>CAXBOW010000078.1:0-1543 GCA_963977485.1 uncultured Haliea sp. | reverse complement strand
GAAAGCAGCGCATGGAAAATTATGAAGCGGAGATGGCGCGATACAGGGAAAGCCAACGATGTTTCGCGCCCTACCAAATGAGAGGTGGTGGCACCAGAGGATACGCTTTCAATAAATGCCAGAGCGTCGAAAGGCCAGTTCATCCCGACGTTCGATAAGCCATTGCCAGTTCCGGAACTTCAGATCAGCACCACGGGCACCCGATGATACCCACCGACTGGCGCCACTTCTCGCTCTGGCGGTTGGTCTGGCACCAGTTCAATGGTCTGCACCGAGGCCAGCAACGTCTGTAGCGCGATTCGCAGCTCCCAGGTGGCCAGCTGCCTGCCAGGGCAGACGTGCTTTCCAGTTCCGTAAACGAGGTTGTCTGCTGCGTTGCCCTCGGGATCGAATTCGTTATTGCCGAAGACTGCCTCGTCGCGGTTTGCGGATGTCCAGTTCAGTTTGATTCGGGCACCGCTCGGAATATTCTGGCCACCGATGTGAACAGGGCAGGTGGTGACGCGTCGGTTGGAAACAAACGGGTTGTCCAAGCGCAGCACTTCATCGATGACCGCTTCCACTTCATTATCAGGGGCCGCACTCAATTGCTCCACAAGACCCGGCTGCTGAGCTATGTGGGCTATAAGTACGCCAACACATAACGCGATGGATCCCAGGTCACCGCCGGTCCAGTTGCGTAATATGGAAACCACCTCCGGCTCCGAGAGTTGGCGCCCGTTCACCGTTTCGCGACAAAGCCGGGTGGTTAGATCGTCGGGCGCCTTGTCACCGGCTGCCAGTCGCGGCTGTATAAGCGAACGGATGATCTCATCGAACTGTGCGGCTACCTCCGCTGTCCGGGCGAGGTCACCGGAGCGCGTGGCGGCGTGGTTCTGTTTCATCCAGGCCAGCAGCTTCGGTTCCAGTTCGCTTGGCCACCCCAGCCATGCGCATTGGGCACGCACCGCGAACACAGAGCCGATGTCGCTTACCGCGTCCAGAACCACGCCTTTTGGCAGCTCCGCCACCAGCTGAGCAGCGACTCGCTTGAAGACGGGTATAAACGGCTCCAGCGCGTCAGGGCTGAGATGTCGTTCGATCACTTCCCGGAAACGGGTGTGCTCTTCGCCATCGAGACCGTTAGGTACGTGCAGGTGGCGAGAGACCTGGCTGGAGAATCGTTCTTGATCCTGCGCTGCGGCAAGAACATCAGCGTGCCGGAGTAGCACCCACTCTCCTTTGGTATTTCGCACGACGGGATGTTTGGGGCGCAGCTCGTCGGTGTAAGCCCTCAAGTCACGGCCGGCTGCGGACAAGTCATCCGGCATGTGGTCTGTCATGTTGACTCCTTTGCCATCAAAATATGTTGCTTACTCAGCATAACTGCAATTGATCAAATCAAAAATGCGAAAGAACAAGACCGTCCAGAATTTGCATTACTCGCCGCAGAAGGCGGGCAAACTGATCGCTTTCAATGAATTTGGCGCCGTCTATGCACTTGCTGGAATGTTTCGCCGCTTCCATGAGATGGTGAAACCGGGAGGCTTTATTGCTATATCGG
>CAXBOW010000077.1:0-1973 GCA_963977485.1 uncultured Haliea sp. | reverse complement strand
ATACGCTGTCGCTTCGCAGCAGCACCGCGTCTTCCATCGGGTCTCGATTGTCGGCGCTGTGTTGGCCGGCTTTGGCCGTGAGTTTGTCGACCTCGCCCTGTCGCAACTTGGGGTCGCTGGCCCACTCCTTCGACTCATACGGTGAAGAGCTGCAGCCGGTCAGGGCTCCACAGACACACACAGCAATCCAGAAATATCGCGTAAGCAAGTTCACAGGCAATCCTCCCCCACGCCACGCGCACTGGCAATGCGGTGATCGTCCGCCAACACAATCGTGGAATGATCACAACGAATGTCGAGTTTCCTGCTATGGCTCGTCACCACCTCAGGCACAAAAACCCGATATTGCTCTCCGTCGTACCCTTTAAACAGGTACTGCCCGCCCTCTTTTCCGGTAATTTCAGGTTTAAACCCGTCGGGCAGACCCAGTTCCTTAAGCTGTACCATAGAGCCATCAGATTTGAACACGACCGCATATTCCGGGTCGTGGAAATTTTCAATGTATTGAGTCTCTGCCAATAGCGAAGTGCTCAGGAGCATAAGCAGCCAAAGCAATGGTTTTTTGTTCATTTTCAATCTCCTTTCGTTCATTCCGAATAGCAACCCACAACCACGGCATTAAGGCCACAAGTTCGATGAGAAAACCCGGGGTGCGATGGCAGGCTAACGCCACGATATAGACCAGGCAGATCAAGATCACGACCAAAGCCAACTCACCAACTTCAATCGCCAACTCTGGCCAGTTCGAGGTATTTTCCCAGCCCCAGCGCCAATGAATAAGCCTGCGTACTCCGTACAGCACAACCCACAAAAGAAGCGGCCAGGCCAGAATCCGATCAATGGGAAGCGTCCACGCCGGGCCCCCAATTGATGCCAAACTGAACTGCACACGAAAGGGTTTTAGATAGTCAGTGCCGTAATACAGTAGATTGCGCAGAGCCTCGGCATGTAGATAAACACCAGGCAAACGCCCGGGTATGGGTGGATCAAACAGGTCCCTGGCCGAAGGAAGGGAGACCCCAACTATGGCAATCCGGTCGCCCTGCGACCGTCCTGTTGAAAAGAATTCATCGCATTCGTCCTTAGCGCAGAACACATCACTGAGCATCGCGGTGGGTAACGGTGGGCAGGACTGTTCGTCATATGCCCTGACGGTCTCGGCGCTGAACACATTCCGCACGCCGATGATCATCAGCTTCCACCAAGCGGTGCTATGCGAGACGTCGGCACAGCCTAACGAAGCCGCCATTCTCTCCGCCGGCAGCCCCCAGCTTATATGCATGCCCGATTCCTTGGGCGTCAACCAGGCATTGCCCGCCTCGGTCAAGCGCTGACATTCCTTGTTGCGGCAGTATGCGTCATAACCTTCGACAGCCAAGGTCTTGTGGCCGTGCCGAACCAGGGAGACAGGGTAATAATCGCCGTAGCCAGACCAGCCGGTTAACCCCAACGCGGATACCGCGTCGGTGAGGTCCGTTATTGACGGCTCCAGCTCTCCAGGATCGTCACCGGCGCCCACAATCACATTGATTCCCGTTTTATCGCGAAAATAATCAAGCCGGGATACCAGAGTCTGGAAACTCTTATCTAATCGTCGGGCTCTGTAAAAGGTCACATCAAGAATGACCGTGCCATAACCGTGGCGCCTTAGCGCATCGATTATGACGCCATAATCGCTGTACGCCAGGGGCCAGTCATTGGCTTGCAGGTAGCCATATTCTTCCTTCGCAAGGGTGTAAATTGACAGGTCATCGATGAGGATAACGTCTACCAGATCGCCGGATGCCGAGCCGGCGAGTTCGCGTGTATAAAAGGGGGAGTACATGCGATCAAAGGCATCGCTGATGGCCTGACTGGTCTTCGAATTAATCCCAAACGGATCGAGAAAAGCGAACACATACCCCACTACTAATACCAACCAGTGACGGCGTACCAGTTCCAATAAAGAGATACCCTTTATTGTGCCCACCCTG
>CAXBOW010000076.1:0-2119 GCA_963977485.1 uncultured Haliea sp. | reverse complement strand
CGTAAGGGTCGCTGAAAACATACGCCTTCTTCCGTTCTTCGGTGATGGTGATCTGATTCGCAACGGTATCGATGCGCCCGGATTGCAGCATGCCAAACAGGCCGGAGAAGTTGGCGGTTTCGTACTGGATATCCCGCCCCATCTCCTCGCCCAGAGCGTTCATGACATCGACTTCGAAACCTTTAAGCTCATCCTGCTCGACAAAGGTAAACGGGAAATACTGGCCAGACATCCCGACTCTCAACGGTTTATCCTGTGCAAGCAAAGGCGCACTTGCGAACAGTGAAATTACTAACAATGTATTGATCAATAGCGTTTTCATAAAGCCTCCTTTCAACGTGCATCGTACCTGAAGCATAGTCGGGGGTGAAAATTGGGCAATTACGCCCTTCTTCTGTTTTCAACGAGTGATTCAACATCGGCGATGATTGCAGGGGCATCCGTAAGCCGTGCCAGCCAGCTCAGAGGAATGCCGCGCTCACCGCCGACGCCGTAAAGTGCCGCCAGGGCCGGCCCGATGATCCAGGCCCGTCCACAGGAATCGCCCCCGCATTGAATATTGGCGCGAACGGCTTCTGTATAGCTGCTGGCATGGCTCAGAATATGAAAGATCACCGGCATGGCCTCATGCAGATAACAGGTGCGGCCATAGACGTCGCCCGCGCCGGGAGCGTCCAGAACAGAGCCGGTCCGGGCTTTGTTGAGGTTTTCCGGGGCTGGTGCTTCAGCAGTTCCAGCGTCCAGAGCCACTGACATGGGGTTGCCCCGAAAAAGGTGATCCAGAAGTCGCGCTGCGCATTTTGCCCAAGCCACGGCTTCGTCATTGTGATTGGTCACCCGAACCGCCGCTTCTGTGACCTTCAGCAGGTTGTTGCTGCCGTAATAGCTTGCCACCAGTGGCGGTAGTTTGGAGATTGCCGGCAGTTGCATGTCGTCGGCGCCACTTTCCGGCAGCAGGTGATGGTCGATGGTCTCGGCCAGGTGAACGCCTGCTTCCTGTATCTCCGGTTCCTGGTAGGTAAGGCTTATGGCCTTGCGGACAGGATCTGCCAGTTGCTCGCCGCTCAGGCGTCGGGTGTAGGGTAAAACCTTCTGAACCAGCACCCGCTTTTGTTTTTCCGTCAGTTTGACCGCGGTGGCTGACAGGGCCTGCTCAATGGCTTTCTGTTCGATGGTGTTCAGGTTGTCCAGTGTGCCCCGGGTGGGGTTGTCGATATAACCCTGCCAGCGGCCACCGGGCCCGAAGAACGCCCGAAAGCGCCGCTGGTAATCGCGGATATCCAAGGTGCCGTTATGAGCCAGCAGGCTGTCGGTCAGTACCCCTGTGGCTGCACCGTAGTGGCTGATATCGCCAGCCTGTTTGCCTTCATGAGCAAAGTAACCGAATCCGCCTTTGAAATAGTCGGCCTTCGGTGGCAGAAATTCCGGTGATGCGCCGCCAACTTCATGGATGCGCTGGCTGTCGTACAGCCAGTGCAAACCGAGACTGGCCGCATCTGCAACCCACCCACCGGCAAGGGCGGCGATCATCGTGGCTTTTCTGTCGCTGGACACGGTGCAGGTCATTGGGAATCCTTATTCGTCATGGTCAGAATTTGAGATCGAGAAAGTTGCCCTTGGCTCTTCGGAGCAGTTCTTTTTCGGTTATCCGGGAGCTGGAGATGCTTTCCTCCCACTGTCTAAGCCCGTCTCGCTCTGTGGATCGGTGGAAGAGCAGCAGTTGGCCATCAACGATCTTGAAGTTCGTCGGGTCAATGGTCTCCAGGCGCCCCTGTGCCAGATTATAGGGGCAGCTTCGTGGAAAGGACGGTGCATAGGCTGCCGGGTTTGCATCGAAGGCATCCTTCTGGGCGGCACCGGTGAACCAGTACACGTTCCCTTGATAGGTACTCTGATGGTCTCTGGAGCCCTTCTCGGGATGGCCCTGTTCATAGTAGGAGACGGGACTGTATCCTTCCAGGGCAAGTTGCGCGCGGATAGCTTCGTTCTCAGCGGCATAGGCTGGCAGGGCTGACATAAGGGCCAGTATTGTGAAGATGGTTGCGGCTACTCTGAGATCGTGGTTTATCATACGACTTCTCCAGTGATGGGTACCCGGAAGGGACAGCTTGGCTGGGCA
>CAXBOW010000075.1:0-2372 GCA_963977485.1 uncultured Haliea sp. | reverse complement strand
TACGGCTCATGGTGCTTCTCCTTTATCGCTATCAGTTTTTGAGCGATCATTATGAATTCTATGCCGGGTAATGAATAGCCCTGTCTCTATGACGTCTGGTTATATGAAAATCCCTGATTTTCCTTGCCTCTTCCCGAAAATCTGTAACACAAGGCGTCAGCCAGTTGTCTATACCTCGTAAGCGTGGTCTGGCCATGAACGGCCAAGCGGACAGATACAACGAAGCAAGCAGTTTTCCGAGAGCGGGATTAACGCAACTCGGGAAAATTGGCCGGGCTGTTCAAAGTCCAGTCATAGTCGATGAATTTTATGGTTTCTGTGCCTGCCACTCGACCTGCCACTACCGGATCAGCCCATTTTTCAATGAAAGCCTTTTCAGAACCCGAAACCTCGGTGAAGTCCTCTTCGTACCATTTAAATAATTCGGTAACATAGAGCACCTCACCCTTTACACGGAGGTGACGCTCTGTGCTGAACGCCCGGCGGGTATTTTCTGCGAGCATGTCTTCCAGATTATCTGCAGTATAAAGGGTGTCTCGAAGTGGCGGGCAGCCAACCGAAGCACAGTTCACCGCAAAATGGACGCGGGCATCCTTCCAGCCCTTGTCGGCATAGTCGTCACCCAGCAGGATTTCCTTTTCAATCTCATTGAGGCTGTAAGCTCGCCCTCCAATAGCAAAGCTCTTTCGCTCAAACACACTGTCAACAAACGGGTTCACCCGGCCGCCATAATCCCAGACGGACGAAACCAGTTCGCCATCCGGTCGCTCAGTGAGTATCTGGGCAAGCATGAAAAAATTGTAGGCGTTCATCCAGAAGGCAACGGATTCCTCTCGCCCCTCCAGAGTCTCGGGATTGAATGCCATCAGTTTGGCGCGTTGGTCCGCCAACGCTTGTTGCAGGCTATTATCGGCCAGGGCAGACCGGTAATCGAAGGCAGAAACCAGTCCGTCACCGGGCAAGGTCTGTTCAACCAGATAATCGGTCAGAAGGCGCTGATAACCCGCATAAAACCCGGAATTAATATCGGCCCACGCCAGGGCCGGCATAACAAGAAAGGCCAGAACAAATGACAAACGTCGGTAACCAAGCATAATCGCTCCCAGTTGCATCGGGTTTTTAGTGAAAGGGTGCGAATACAGACAACAGACTTCGCTTTCTGTTACACAGAAAGGGCATAGGCTCAAACATCGCCATTCAGATGCAGCCAACGGGCCAGCCTGGAATTCGGATGCCGGCCAAGATAAATCGGCAGGGTGCTCATAAACACCAGAATAATAACGGCGGCTGTCACCGTCAGCATCGGATTGAGTTCAAAGCTCTGGCCAAGCCCCGCAAAAACGAAGGTCATTGGCACCATACCCACGGCGGTCGCAAGTATGTAACGCCAGAGATGTATTGCCGTGACCCCGGCGGCATAGCTGACCAGGGCAAAGGAAAACAGGGGGATCAACCGGGTCAGCAGTACCGCGACAAACAGGAAACGTTGTGACCCCTGTGCCGAGAACAGCGGATTGTGCTCCAGCTTCTTCTGAACGGCATCACGCCCGAGAATCCGTGCCAGGTAAAACGCAATAAGCGACCCTGCGAGCGCGCCAACCACCGCAATCGCCGTTCCGGTATACATACCATATACCAAGCCCGCTGCAGCGCTGATGGGCAGTGTCGGAATAGGCCCGACAACTACCGCGAGGATCATTAACAGCATCAGGAGCAGCGGCCCGAGCTCTCCCTGACGAACAAGCCAATCCGACAGTGCCACTGGCGCGAAACTGGTTGGCATGCCAAGTTGGCGAAGCACAAGCCAGATCGCGATCATTACCAGCGCCACAATGGCCAGGAAGGAGAGGCGGAAAACCCACTGCGAACGGCTGTTCACCCGGCTATTCAATCACGTTAGCGCAGGTCGGGGTTGAGCGTATAGGTTCCGGTCACCCTGGCACTGGCCAGTACGTGGCCCGCCATGGCGTTACGAACCGCCTCGCCATCAAACTCCCCGGAAAGGCCGAGAGATTCCACATCCAACGCATGAACTTCGTAGTGATAGTGATGCAGCAGTTCGTCGTTCCAGGGCGGACAGGGGCCGTCGTAGCCGTAGTAAGTTCCAGCCATATCCGGGTTTCCGGCAAGGAACTGGGTAAAGTTGTTCACCCCACGCAGGCCAAACGGGCCTGGGCCGCTGTCTTTGCCTTTGGGTGTAACGCCATCACTGTCTTCGCCTTCTGGAATACGGCTAACGCGGGCGGGGATATCCACCAGCAGCCAGTGGAAAAAATCCACTCTCGGAATGTCTTTTGAAACCGTTTTGCCTTCCTGATTTGCATCATCCGCCACACTGGGCACATCCGGATCAAACATCATAATCACGAAGC
>CAXBOW010000074.1:0-2497 GCA_963977485.1 uncultured Haliea sp. | reverse complement strand
GTGGGAGGCAAAAAATCTTTCTCATGGTGGAAACCTTCCAGGAGACGGGCGAATGTTAATGTGCAAGGATCTGGCCGAAATTGCCAGTGACTACATCGATGACGAACTGACCAGCCGGCGAAAACTGTCCGTGAAAGTGCATCTGATGATGTGCAAGGATTGCCGAACCTTTATTGGCAATCTGCGCACGACTACCGACCTTTTCAAAGTGCATTCCTCCGGGCGGGTCGATGAAGAGTTTCTGCGCCGGGTTGACGAACGGGTGGCCGAAGCACTGAACGCACATGAAACCAACGGTAGTGAATCGGACTGAGGGCCTTTGAGGCCCTCTTTTCATTTCGCCTCGAATATCAGGGTATCGGGGTGAAAGGTATACCAGGCGAACCAGAAGGCTCTGGTCGCGGGAAGCAGATTGCCTGATTCGTCACGCAGCTCCGCCGATGGCACCTCCGGATCATAGTGGATTCGCACCGCTTTACCACCGACCCGGTCGCTGAGTACCGCACTGTGATCCGCCAGTTCGGGGAATGGCCAAGCTTTACTCTCGCCATTGTAGGTCCAGCCCAGCACCCAGGTTTTCGGGTGGTATTTCTGGCTGGTATGGGTAACCTGGAAGTAGAGTCGCTCGGAATGATCGTAGTCCCCATAAGGCGACATCCGATAGTTCCGGCGGTAGCCAGTGTCTGTTGAGAGCACCTGTCCGTCAGAGCCCACTCGTTCCAGCCACCTTCCCCAGAGTTCGTGGCGAATGGCGACAGGTCTCAACTCGGTCCCGACCAGGGGGCCCGAAATCGCCCGACCTTCAATCTGCGACCACAGGGACTCGGTCTGATGGTCATACATCAGCAGATCACTGTTATAGAGCAGTCCTGAAACGCCAAAGGTCAATTGACGACCATCCACCCTGGGATCAAACGCTATGCCGGTTCCACAAAGCGGACAGAAGGTGATCAGCAGGGGCGTGCCGAGATCATGATTAACGATTTCATGCCAGTTCAGAATACCAACAGGATAGGCAAAACGGGTCTCTCCGGCATCAAACGTCAACATTAGATCATCGGCGCGCCACAACGATGCCTCGTCAGGGTGTGTGAATGCCGGGTCGTTAATGGATGGAATACCATCCCGGGGTGGCCCCCCGCGAAGAATCCGGTCCACCGGCACCAACGCATTACTGACATCAAACCCGTTCTTCTGCTCCGCCATTACCGGGCGCCAGGCGATCAGCAAGATCACCGCCGATATCGAAACCAGCCATTTAAAGCCATTCATGATTTCCCCCTGGAATACTCTGTTCCTTCAGGCGCTGCTCGATTCTTCGCATAGGAAATCCATGCATGCGTCGCCCCTGGCAGAAGACAAAACTGACCATCTATTGGGGTCAGAGACACCAGAACGATGAGTTTGTTACAGCACGCCTTACCGAACCCGAGCCTTTTGCGCTTCCTCGTGCACCGCCTGCTCAGCGGCTTCAGCCTCCCGGAGTAGATACAGATCCTTGCTCACGCTGGTATAGGTGGAGACCAGATAGGGCACACAATAGGTCAGCGCCACTTTCAACCAGTCCACGGCAGTTGAACCGGTGACCGCTTCCCACTGGTTGATCAACACCAGAAGCGTACCAACCACCACCGCCAACTTTGCGGCACGCCGGGGCGTGCCGTGACTCACCGCGAGTTCGCAGGCATCCTTGCACTCGCTGACAGGGTTGCGCAAAATCCGGATAAAAGACATCAATACCTCAACAATATATGGCGTTCTTCCAGACATAGAGACTGTGTCTGGCTGTTACAAAAAAGGCCCCTTTGGTGGAACTCTGTATAACCATCCCTGTCATTGGAGCGATCATTCAAAAACCCCAAAGGAGAAAGGAATGCCCAAACAGTTACCCCTTGCCCTGCTGTTGCTCAGACTCGGCGTTTTTATTGTATTTCTGTTCTGGACCCTGGACAAACTGGTGCAGCCCGAACACGCGGCCAAAGTCTTTACCGCGTTCTATGGGCTCGGAAGTCTTGGAGAAAGCGCTTTTTATGCAATTGGTGCCGCCCAACTGGCACTGATTCTTGTCTTCGTTGCAGGGCTGTTTAAAACCTGGACCTACGGTGCCATTCTGGTGCTCCATGGGGTATCCACCCTCGCAGCATTCAGCAAATACCTCCAGCCTTTCGACAACCTTATATTTTTCGCTGCCTGGCCAATGCTGGCCGCTTGTGCCGCATTATTCCTGCTGCGGGATTACGATACCCTTACGCTTTCACGGCAGCCCGCTCCCGTCCTTGCCTAGCACAACGCATTGGCGGCTTTTGTAACAGATGCCCCGATCGTCTGTCTGTGTTATCAATAACAACAGATTCACGACCGGGGTGCCGCATGTTTCTGAACTGGCTGTCGAGGCGTCTGGCTGCCTATCTTTCCAAGCAGGTGGCGCAGCATTCCGTGCCCACTTCAACCTATGAAGCTCTGGAAAAGGTACTCAGGCCCGGAGACGTTCTGCTTG
>CAXBOW010000073.1:0-2603 GCA_963977485.1 uncultured Haliea sp. | reverse complement strand
AAGAAGGCTGATCGATGAAATCATGGACAGGCACGCAGCTAACAAAAAAGCAGCCAAAAAAGCTGCTGGTTTTAGAGGATTTTTGCTTTTTCAGCGCCGACTAAGTGTGGTCCGGTCTATTAAATTGGGTATTACTTGATACCATGATGCTTGCCTTCGTAAATTATTACATCTCTTACAACGCCGCTTTCGCCAACCAACTCAAAGTTATTTCCTTTTACAGGCTTTAGTTGGTTGCAGGAATAGTCTCTTCCGTAAACGGAGGTGCAAAACTTTCCATCTTTAACCTGCCAAGATCCTACAAAGTGCTTAAGGTTTCCTGCCTGCTCCCGATAATTTACCATTCCATAAATAGAGCCGTCAGGGTCATAATACTCGTGAAAGGTTTGGGTCCGAAAGTCAGACTGACTATCTCTAAAGTTCATTTGTATGGTGTTGCCTACGAGGACTTTGGCGATCTCCTCTCCGGTAAGTATCTCCCCCTGGCCATACGCTAGTTGCGTTTGAAGCAGTACCGTAAGAAGTGCTGTTAGGAAAAGCCCAGGTCTCATCTTTTGACTCCTTTGAATTCGATCGTTATATTTTGGCGCCAGCGCCCAGGACACTGTTGTTAGAACTCCAAAGTCTAGTAGTTTAGCAGGCAAAACGCCAAAGAGTGTTGCAATAAATAGTACGATTTTGGACAGGTACAACTTGGCTGAAATCTAGCAGCATATATGGACGATGGTCATGGACAGGCGTAGCGTTTGGGCATAGCGTTTGTAGTATTTTTGCGTTTCAAACCAGCCCGACGAAACAGCCCCGCTCATCAATCGGACAACATCTATCGTAACAAACCACAGAGACATGACTCTATGGCGTCAGAAGAGTTCGACAACGTATAACGACTCGAAAGGAATAGCGCCTGCCAGCATGCATAGCGCTACAGACACAGGTAACTAAAAGGAACTGACTCCATGGCCAAAAATCCGAAACCCGTAAACCTCGCACTGCAGGGCGGCGGCGCGCACGGCGCCTTCACCTGGGGGGTGCTCGACCGCATCCTTGAGGACGGCCGACTGGAAATCGCAGGTATTTCCGGCACCTCGGCCGGCGCCATAAATGCCGTGGCGCTGGCCGACGGCTACACCCGCGCAGGGTCGGAGGGCGCGCGCGCCGCGCTTGACGGGTTCTGGCGGAGCATGAGCGAGGGCGCGAAATTAAGCCCGCTGCGCCGCACACCATTCGATATTCTGACCGGCCACTGGGGGCTGGAGCATAACCCGGTCTATCACGCGATGAATGCACTGTTCCGACTGGCTTCGCCCTATCAGTTCAACCCGATGAACATCAATCCGCTACGCGATCTGCTGGAGAAGACCATTGATTTCGAGATGGTGCGCGCTTGTACTGCGTTCAAGCTTTACATCTCCGCCACCAATGTGGAAACCGGCAAGGTCAAGGTTTTCCCGCGCGAGGCGTTGACGGTGGACATGGTCATGGCCTCTGCCTGTCTGCCCACCCTCTATCAGGCCGTGGAGATCGATGGCGTGCCCTATTGGGATGGCGGCTACATGGGCAACCCGGCGCTCTTCCCGTTTCATGGGCATACCGGTACAGACGATATCGTGGTCATCCAGATCAACCCGATTGAGCGTAAGTGCGCCCCGCGCACCCCGCAGGACATCCAGAACCGGATCAACGAGATCAGCTTCAACGGCAGCCTGCTCAAGGAACTCCGCATGATCGATTTCGTCGACCGGCTTGTCCGCGAGGGAAAGCTTTCGACCGACGACTATCGTCAGGTTCGAGTGCATATTATCGAGAACCAGGCGGAGTTGAAGCCCTTGGGTGCCTCGTCGAAGATGAACACGGAGTGGGCGTTTTTGACCAAGCTACGTGACCTTGGCCGCGACACGGCGGCGACCTGGCTCGACGAGATGGGCCCATTTGTTGGCAAGCGCGGCACCGTCGATCTGCGAGAGATGTTTCAGGGTATTGGCGGTCAGCATCAGGGATAGTCTTCGTGCCTGGACAGGCACTAGTCTTTTCTGTGGACGGGCACTAGTCTTTTCTAACGAGCTGTCCGGATTATGAGGGAGTAGTGCTGCCGTTGCTACTGACCCCATCCATCTGAACGCTAATCCTTGGCGCCGCGACATCAATGTACCGCTCTTCCATGTTTCGCTTCAGCAACAGATTAAAGGCCCGAGAAACATCCCACTGGCACTCCGGTTTCGTGCGCATCCGCATCCGCAACACCGGGCAACCTTCCTCAAACGAGTGAATGCCCTGCATCTCAAGCGGCGACCAGATCAGCCATCGCATATCTGGCTGCTTTCGCAATTCCTCAGCGGTCTCATCCATCAGAAGTATGGCGTCATCAATAGGCAGCTCCCGTGGAATCCGGATCTTGATCAGCGCGATGCCAAACTGGCGCGACATGTTGTGAATGGAGCTGATTTTGCTGAAGGTGATGTGATGAACAACCCCTTCCAGATCGCGCATTCGCACAGTGCGTAAGTTGAACCCTTCCACGGTTCCCATGAAGCCGTTGATCTCCACAAAGTCGCCCACGGACATGGAGTCTTCAACCACAATGAACAGGCCTGTAATCAAATCCT
>CAXBOW010000072.1:0-2645 GCA_963977485.1 uncultured Haliea sp. | reverse complement strand
AATGATCAGAAGGAAAAAGAGGAACCAATGCCGTTGCACTTGATTATATTTCCGTGAATATTTTCGGCATAGGTTATAGGCAAACCTGCGACATGTCATATCCTGCTGCTTATGCAGTCAGGCTCATCGGTAATGGATCGTCAATGCCAAGTTGCTCGCCGTTCGAATATACTCGTTATATGCCTATATCCGACGTTAATCTTCACCTGCGAAGCTATAATAATGAGGGAAAACAACATTCTCATGGCCACCACCAACTGGTGTTGCCCCTGCTGGGTAAGCTTTCGCTATTTGTAGACAAAACCGAGGGTGCCGTGGAGCAGAACCGGGCCGCTGTTATCCCCTCCGGAAGTGACCACGGGTATTCCGCATCTGAAGAAAATCGATTTCTGGTGGCCGATTTACCAGAGGCCCTTGCCCCTGCATTGGAACGGCTCCCCTTCTTTGTTGAGCTGGATTCGGCATTGCTCCACTACGTCCAGTTTCTGCACTCCCAACTGGTAAACGGTGCGGTGTCATCTCACACAGAGCATCAGATGTTGCTGTTATTGATTCAGCTTCTACAGGAACGCCACGGCGACAAACTGAACCTGGACCGAAGAGTGTCTGCGGCGAAGCAGTTTATTGACGATAACTTCCACAGGAAAATTATCGCAGCCGAACTCGCGACTGTTGCCCACCTCAGCATCCGACAGCTTAGCGAGTTGTTTCGCACACAGATTGGCATGTCACCACACCATTACCTGACTGAATTACGCATGCAGGAGTCCTGGCGGTTACTGGAACAGTCAGATCTCAATATCCAGCGAATTGCTGATTCTGTGGGGTACAGTTCACTATCGTCTTTCAGTGATCGCTTTTCCCGCCACTTCGGAAAATCACCCAGTCATTTCCGCCGAAAATCGAAATGATTCTGCTGTAATCAGAAAGCAGTGGACCCTCGACTGACCATAAACTTCGTCTCCTATAGGTTATGAACTGGTTGTTTTCAGGGGGACGTTATGACGACCATTATTGCAGCAACGTGGGTAGGTTCCATCTCTGTGTTTCTGTGGGGAACGCTTGCGCTGTTGACCAAGCTTTCCGGAGGGGACATTCCGGAATTCCAGCTGATGGCGATGACCTTTGGCATCGCATTTTTACTGATGTGTGTTCGCTGGTTCCGTGCTGGCCATAGTGGAATTCAGTATTTGCGCCAGCCGCTGTTGGCCTGGTGTATCGGGGTTGGTGGTCTGTTCGGTTACCACTTTGCTTATTTCAAGGCCATGTCGCTGGCCCCGGCGGTAGAAGTGAGCCTGCTCGCCTATCTCTGGCCGTTGCTTATCGTTCTGATGTCTTCATTCTTACCCGGCGAGTCCTTGCGGAAACAGCACATTATGGGTGCCATTCTCGCCCTCATGGGATGCTGGTTATTGATCGGGAGTAATAGCGATGGTTTTACTATGGCCAATTTTGACGGTTATCTGATTGCCTTTATTGGTGCGTTGATCTGGTCGTCGTACTCTGTCCTGTCCCGATTGGTAAAAAGCGTACCGACAGACGCTGTAGGCTGGTTTTGTGGTGTGACCGCTGTGCTGGCCCTGCTGTGTCACCTGATTTGGGAATCAACGGTGTGGCCGACGGGATGGGTTCAATGGGCTGGTGTGTTGGGCCTTGGTCTGGGGCCGGTGGGTATCGCCTTTTTCACCTGGGATTATGGCGTGAAGCACGGCAACATCCAGTTGCTTGGTACCCTGGCTTACAGCGCTCCGCTCATTTCGGTGGTATTGCTGATCGTCGCGGGTTATGGGGAAGCCACCAGCGCTGTCATCGCCGCCAGTGTTCTGATTGTGCTGGGTTCCCTGGTCGCCGGTATGGCAAAGCGTCAGCCGGTGGCAGAGCCTGAAACCGTTCATTGATCAACCTTTGTTCTGGAGGAACTGCATATGATTAGTTGGGATGACTTTGAAAAGGTAGAACTAAGGATTGGTACGGTCATCGAGGTAGAGGATTTTCCTGAAGCACGAAAACCGGCCTACAAGTTGAAGGTGGATTTCGGCCCTGAGGTTGGCGTTCGTAAATCCAGCGCACAGCTCACTGAGCTATATGACAAGGAAACGCTTATAGGCAAGCAAGTGCTCGCCGTTACCAACTTTCCTTCTAAACAGATCGGCCCATTCGTGTCTGAATGCCTGGTTACTGGAGTGCAAACTGAAGCGGGTGCCGTAGCATTGGTAACTCCAGATTTTCCGGTCGCAAATGGCAAGAGGCTTTTCTGATCGTTTCGGACTGAAACATTGGGCAACACCATTGCTTACAGTTTGAGCGCGGTAAAATGGCCGGCCTTTACCCAGGCGGGAAATTAATTCGCCGTTGTCCTTGGTTGTAGTGTTCTTAGGCACCAATGACTTTCAATCGATGCATCACCGCAATGCATGGGAGTCGGCTCAAGGTGTAGGCGCAATCATTACCGCTATTCGTCGTGCGCGAATCGAACCCGTGATGTCCATTTCAGAGATACTCATAGTAGCTCCTCCCAAGATACAGAAAGCTAAAGGCGCCGGGTATCTAACCCCCAGCCCCCACAACACAGTGCACCGATGCGTCGGACCGGCGAGTCCGCACAGGGCGTTTCACCGGAAATGGTGAAGTTTGATCCATCCATC
>CAXBOW010000071.1:0-3046 GCA_963977485.1 uncultured Haliea sp. | reverse complement strand
ATTACGGAGCCTGTCATGGGTCACCAACTGATTACGTTTTGAGCCTGAGCTGTCAGATCAACCATCGCAGGAAAATCCACCAAGGCAGCCCTATCGGGGCTTTGGTCGAGCCCGCGAGCCACGAAGTCCGGCGCCAGTGCATAAACGGGAATGCTTACGGCAGTGTCGCCTTGCACGGCAAGGGCCAATACAGCGTTCTCAGTGAGAAGCAGTGCGTCTCCGGGCCTGAGCGCATTCATACACGCTACCGATCGCGGGTGCTCGGGTGGCTTGTTCAGAATGTGAAGCGTGTGAATGGGTGTCATAACAGGTTCCGGCTCTTTGCTGGAGGTTACTTGGGAATCAGCCGGCAAAGGCAGTATGTGTGTATTGATGAAGCAATTCCGAATTGCTCTCAGACATTGCGACGCCTGCCACCATATCTTCCAGCCTAAGCCCATAGCGAGTACAGGCGTCTGCGTCTGCATACAATGCTTCAACGCCAAAAATGGGCGCCGCAGAAAGGTTCTTCTCCACGGATTTTTGTTCAATTTCGCTTGTTTGCTGGAGCTTGCGCAACCAGTTAACGCCCGCACCTGTAAATAGCAGCGATACAGGCTGGTCGAATGCGGCGAGGGAAAACGCCATGTCGAGGGCTTCGCGTCCCGCCCAGGTTCCGTAAGGGGGTTGGTCAATCACAATCAAGGTGCTCACGCTCAACCTCCTGCATGGAAATAGATAACGCGCGACGACGTCATAGTGCCTTCAACCCACTCGCCAAGCCCGGCTATCACGAAGGGGTCGAGAAGATTGCTGGCCGGCAGTTCATAACGCTTTTGCTCAGGCTCGTTTACGACCCCACGCCTTAAGGCGGATGCGATACAGGCGACACCCGGGATGGCATTATCTTTCAGAAACCCCGCCCACTCATCTGGCCAATGGGTTTCGTCTGAAGGCGGCGCAGAGAGCGCTGAGGCGAGATGAACCCCGTCGCCATAGAGAAATACTCTATCCAGCGTATGTCCTGCCGTGATCGCAGCCCGGGCGAACGATAAGGCTGTTTGCGGAGCCTGGGAAGAGTAGGGCGCTCCGGTAATAACCAGCGTGTAGTTTTGCAGTTGGATAGCCGCCATGGTTTCAGTTCTTGCCTGAGTGCAGTTTCAGCCTTAGATGGGCCCAGTGTACCAATAGCAAAAACCCCGGCAAAGGCCGGGGTTTCCGCAAACTTATTGGCGCAAGGTGCGCCGGATATTAATCGTTGCCGGAGAAGGCACCGATGAGGTGCAGCAAGCTCACGAACAGGTTGTAGATGTTCAGGTACAGGCCAGTGGTTGCCATGATGTAGTTGGTTTCGCCACCGTTCACAATACGGCTGGTGTCGTACAGGATGAAACCAGACATCAGGAACACGATTGCAGCGCTGATCGCCAGGCTGATTGCTGTGATCTCAACTCCAAACATACCCGCAACGATGGAGCCAAGAGCCGCAACCAGTACAACAACCAGGCCAGCTACCAGCATGCCACGCATGAAGCTGAAGTCTTTTTTCGTGGTCAGCACGTAGCCGGACAGGGCGAAAAACACCAGGCCCGTTCCACCCAGGGCCTGCATGATGATTTGCCCGCCATTAGAGAACTGCAGGTAATACGTCAGAATCGGGCCAAGAGAAAGGCCAAGCAGGCCGGTAAAGGCGAACACAACAGCAATACCGGCAGAGCTATTGGCAGTGCGTGGTAGCACCAGCCAGATCAGAGCAAGTGCGCCCAGACTGCTCACAAGGCTCGCGCCTTGGCTCAGGCCAATGGACATTGAAACGCCCGCCATGACAGCACTGAATATCAGCGTCATTGCAAGCAGCGTGTAAGTGTTTCGCAGAACCTTGGTCGCTGAAGCACTGATTGGTGCGGTAGCGGATCCACGGGCAATCATGCCTTTGCGGTTCTGCTGAACATTGTACTGTCTGTTTTGCATTCTGATCTCCGGTTTAATCCAGCTTGTTGGGTTGCTGGCGTCAGGCCGCGGAGCCTGATGAACGCCAATCACCTGGAATTACACTCCATAGTAATGTCGAATTCTGAACTTTCAATCATTTACGACACAAAAATCGCCTCCGGATTCCATTAAAAGCAGTTAATGTTGGAATCTGCCATCGGTTTTGCGCAGGGCGTTGACAGCACAGGCAATTCCGGTATCATGCACACCGCTGTCGCTTGATAGCAATGGAAAAACGGTGGGCTGGCAGAGTGGCTTAATGCAGCGGTCTTGAAAACCGCCGTACGTTAGTAGCGTACCCGGGGTTCGAATCCCTGGCCCACCGCCATTTTTTTCTTTAAGTACAGGCAGTTGAGAGATCTTCTCTAAGCTGTGAGCATGCCTCTAAAGTTCTTGTACATTCTATATAATATAGAGTTGTATATTATAATTCTGACTTTTCCGATTCCACGGCGTAATTAGTCACAGCTTTCTTTTCCCTCAAATACCATCCGTTGTGCGCTTGTCATCGTGCAAAAGGTTTGCTGTAGCATCGCCGCCCGCGGCATCCACGTCAGTTGCGTGTTTAGCCCTCAATTCGTGCTCGGTAAACCGCTCAACCAGATTTGTGCTTTCAAGCGCTCGGGTCATCACAGCAGATCGCCAGCGATTCTGAAACGCGCTGTCACTCAGCGGTTTTCCGACGCGGTCATATACCATCGTTAACCCTTGTTCGCCAGCGGCGCAACACCATCGATGCTGAGCGATTGGCTCTGAGAGCCCAGGTTAACCGGCTGTTCATCAAAAGTCGAAGCTCTGCGGGCAGCCGCACTCTCACCAGTATGCTGAAAAAAGGCGGTGTGGACGTCGGACGCTTTAAGGTACTCCGTCTGATGAGTGGGCTGGGGCTGACCTGCAAGCAGCCTGGTCCGCCTGCATGCATGCAGGCAACGGTTGAACGACCAGACATCCCGAATCACTTGGCCCGTAAGTTTACTGTAGAGTAGCCGAACCAAGTCTGGTGCGGTGACATCACTTGCAGTGTGCCCGGAGTTCAGGGCGAGCATGGAAGCTCAAATGAACCACGAGTCTATCT
>CAXBOW010000070.1:0-3140 GCA_963977485.1 uncultured Haliea sp. | reverse complement strand
CTGTTGGGCTTCAGCTAAACGCTGCGATACCGGTCTGGCCACGGCCAAGAATCAGGGCGTGGACGTCATGAGTGCCTTCGTAGGTATTCACCGCTTCGAGGTTCATAACGTGACGGATCACGTGGTATTCGTCGGAAATGCCATTGCCGCCGTGCATGTCGCGGGCAACCCGGGCAATATCCAGAGCTTTGCCACAGTTATTGCGCTTGAGCAGAGAGATTGCATCCGGCGTCGCGTCGCCATTATCCATCATGCGGCCGAGTTGCAACGCGGCCTGCAGGCCCAAAGTGATTTCGGTCTGCATATCGACCAGCTTTTTCTGGATCAACTGGTTGGCAGCCAAAGGCCGGCCAAACTGGGTGCGCTCGAGGGTGTAATTGCGCGCGGCGTGCCAGCAGAATTCAGCGGCGCCCAAAGAACCCCAGCTGATGCCAAAACGGGCCTTGTTCAGGCAGCTAAAAGGACCCTTCAGGCCTTCCACTTCAAGCTTGTTCTCTTCTGGAACAAACACCTCATCCATAAAGATAGAGCCGGTATCAGATGCCCGCAGCGAGAACTTGCCTTCAATCTTCGGGGTGTCGAGGCCTTTAGCTCCCTCACGCTCGATAACAAACCCGTTCACCTTACCGTCCAATTTGGCCCAAACGACGAACACATCAGCGATAGGAGAATTGGTGATCCAGGTTTTGGAGCCGCTCAGCAGGTAGCCACCGTCCACTCTCTTGGCACGAGTTTCCATACCTGCGGGATCAGAACCGTGATTGGGCTCGGTCAGGCCGAAACAGCCCACCATCTCGCCGGAGGCGAGTTTGGGAAGAATGCGCTTTTTGAGAGCCTCCTGGCCAAAGGCGTAAATCGGGTGAATAACCAGTGAAGATTGAACGCTCAGTGCCGAGCGATAGGCAGAATCAACACGCTCTACTTCGCGGGCGATCAGTCCGTAACAGACGTGATTGAGGCCCGGGCCACCATACTCTTCCGGCAGAGTGGCGCCAAGCATGCCCAGATTGCCCATGTCGTTGAAAATAGTGCGATCGAATTTTTCGTGGCGATTGGCCTCGGTAATACCCGGCATAAGGCGCTGATCGCAGAAACTACGAATACTGTCCCGAACCTGGCGCTCGGTTTCATCCAGTTGTTTGTCAAGCTGCAGAAGGTCATCCCAAGGTGCAGAAGCCATGCTGTTTCTCCTCAGTAAAGAAAGGGCGCCCGGGTATAAAAGATTCCGGACTGTCATGTCATTTGTGTTAGTATAGTTTCATTAAGCGAAACTGAGTTTTGTATTTACTTGGCAAAAGATTAATCCGGGTGTGTGTGAAATGCAAGCAGAGACCACCTCTGTCAGTGTAGCTCTGCAAAGAGCAGGGCGGGCATGAGTACTGCAGATCGCTGGCTGTTACCTTTGGCAGTATTGATCGAGCTGATTGCAATTGGTTTTTCAAGCACCCAGCTCGGTGCGATCGCGGGCGTGCTGTTTATTTTTTGTTTTCTGTTGGCGGGTGGCCGTCTGCAGCCATACTCCCGCATTTTGTTGTTGGTTTCTCTGGCAGTCACCGCGTGGTTTTTTGGTCGTGGTCAGCTGAGCATGGACAAGTTAATCAAGGCCTCTGCCGATGCTGCGTTTTACGCCGCCTTTCTTGGCAGTCTGGGGATGATGCAGTGCCTGGCCCGGCGGTTTGAAGTTCTGCGTCGGATCCATGATGTCTTGCTGGGTGGTCGTGCGCTCTGGTTGTACCCTAAATATGCCATGGTTAGCTGTAGTATCGCGTCGGTATTGAGCTTTGGCATGATGAGCTTGCTCTGTGGCAGCCTGTCGGAAACCCTGCGGAAGCGCGGAATTACCGGTGAATCCCGCCTGCAATGGTTGCGCAGTGTTCTGATCAGTGCGCTGCGTGGTTTCGCTCTGGTTCCTTTGGTGGCTCCGACCAGTGTTGCGGTGGCGATACTGACCCGGGAGCTGCCGGAGTTGACCTGGCTTATGCTTCTGCCTTTTGGCCTTGCAGCGGCGATGGTTCTGGTCGGAGTCGGCTGGTTTCTGGAGCAGCGCCGTTTTCGGCAAGTCAGTAGCGAGCGTGTGGCTCTGGAACAGTGGCCGTCGGGCACTTTGCAGTTGCTGGGACTGGTTACAACCGTCTTTGGCATGATGGCATTTATCGTCGCTTTTACGGATTTCAAAGTATCCGTCGCCGCCATGATGGCTGTTCCATCCGTTACGCTTCTTTATATGATTTGGCAGCAAAAATCGCTGGGGGTCGTGCTTGAGGAGAGCGCGACTCAGGTTTCAGCCATGAATAATGAAATGGCGATTTTCGCCGCATCGGCGATTTTGGGGGTGTCAGTGTCCAGCGTGATTCCGGCGGATGCGCTGAGCGGGCTTGCAACCTCCGCAGGCGGGATGTGGGTGCTGGCCGTAGTCGGTATGTTGAGCTTGCCGCTGCTATCAACCATCGGGGTTATCCCGATTACGGTACTCAGTGTTCAGGCTGGTCTTCTGCCGCAGCTGATTACAGAAGGCATGGATCCGATTCTCATATCCGTTGCACTGGTTATTGGCTTTTCTCTGGCGATGATGCTTTCGCCCTTTGGGCCGTCTGTGATGCTGCTGTCCCGTTTTGGCCAGGTGCCGCGTTGGGTGGTGGCATTCCGCTGGAATGGTGTGTTCGTGTTAATCGCCGTGCCACTGTTGCTGGCGCTATTGGCTTTGGAAATTCTTGTCTTACCCGGAGTTTGTGGTACTTGAGTTCATCAATGATTAAAATGCCGCACACTTTATATACATGGAATATATATCCCGAAAACGGGAGCAGGCGACGTTTTTGGAGGGCGCCACACTATGCTTAAAGCAAAAACCTCTTCACCGGAACTGATGGCAGCCTCCGGTGGCGGCGAACCGGTGAAGCCCGAGAAAGATCGGAAATTCGTCGAGGCGCTGTCGCGTGGCCTGGATGTTTTGCGTGCTTTCAGTCAGGGGTCGGTGATTCTCGGTAACCAGGATATTGCCCGGCTTACCGGTCTGCCCAAGCCAACAGTGTCGCGTATGACTTATACGCTGACCAAGCTTGGGTACCTGAGTTACAACACCCAACTGGAAAAATATCAGCTCAGCTCCGGCGTGCTGGCGCTGGGTTATGCGTATGTGT
>CAXBOW010000069.1:0-3443 GCA_963977485.1 uncultured Haliea sp. | reverse complement strand
TCAAGCCGATCAATCTGGATCGTATGTTTGAGCGCTACGCGTCTGGTGAGCTGGACCCGAAAGTTAAGTAAGCCTGTTGTGAAACAGCCTTGGGCGCATTGCCTGGGGCTGTGATTTTTCTTCCTCGTTTTCCCTTCAGTATTTTCTGCTTAGACTAACGAAGTTTCTCAAAAGACAAAGGCGCGTCGTCCAAATTTGGTCTAGTGTAGGTAGCTATATTTTGTTGCTCACGGTTTTTTTTAACTCAATCAAAAGAACGCCCAGTCCCCCGAGGACAGCGCCATATAGATGGGCTTCCACAAGAATTGGCGAGTCGATGAACTTCGTCATGGTAGAGCTGGCTCCAAGGGTCAGTTCCAGGGCCAGCTTGATTACAATGATCAACACAATCAGTAATGAGAGCAATGGCGCATGATGTCGTGATATTAGTGCGCCAGCGATCAGTAATCCGTGGAGAACGCCAGAAAATCCCGCGTACCACCACACGTCCGGGTGAAGCAGAAACAGGGACAAGGTAAGTCCCAGCGCGATCAGTCCGGTCAGAAAGTAGCCGGTTCGCCCTGCCAGAGAGTGGCCGAAGAGCCACCAGATGATGGCAAGTGTGCTCAGGTTCAGAAACAGATGCTGTGTGCTCAGGTGAACCCAGTGAGCTGTGAGTAATCGCCAGACTTGCCCGGCCTCAATATCAGTTCGCTGATACATCAACAAATCCGTAGCGTCATCCCCGAGCAGCCAGACCAGAACCAGACTGATTCCAAGGGCTATGGGCAGGCCGAATGTGCGAGCTGGAGCATAGGAAGAGTGAGGGCGGTCAGTCATATCTGTATATGTGGCCAGAGTCAGATGCGATACGCAAGGCCGCCACACTATCCGGCCGGGGTCAAATTGTCTCGACTCCAGTTACCCCCTCAAGCTTCCTCTGGAATTCGCGGGCAATAATTAACTTTTTGACATATTATCGCCATGATCCTGGAAAGGGTATCAAGTGTGCGGGGCACAGGCGGCGGATTTATCACTGAGGCCTGATGTCCATATTCAATATAAAGGAAATAGACAATGCGAATTCCCTACCAACTAGCTTCCGCCCTCGTTTTTTCACTGCCTGTTACTGTCATGGCCGATGAGGTCATCGCTGACGATCTCATCGTTCAAGGCAGTCTTTGCGCCGGTGTAGACTGTGTTGAGGATGCAGATTTTGGTTTCGATACACTGAAACTCCAATCAGCTAGCCCTCAGATCGTGTTCCAGGACACGAGTAGTTCCTCCAGTTTCCCAACCGAAGACTGGGTTGTGGGCGTTACTGATGGTGGTTCTGCAATACAAAGCTCCTTTTTCATACAGAATCTGACGCAGGGGCTTAATGCCCTGGTGATTTCTGCTGACGGAGATGTCGCGCTGGGTGCTGGCGCTGAGATCGTCGAAGATGCGGTATCGGTAGGCGACCTCGGCAGTGAACGCCGGGTGACGAACGTTGATGACGCTGTTGACGACACTGATGCGGTGACCCTGGCCCAGTTCAACGTGTTCAAAGGCGAGGCTACAGTGTCGGTGTCAACCGAAGTCGATGCATTGGATGCTCGCCTTCTGGCGCTGGAATCCCGACTCTCGGACCTTGTTGATCGTCTTGAGGCCGTTGCGGCCGAAATCGAATAACCATAGCCGCTCAGCGAGGAAATCCAGCTAATGAAACTACTTCAGCATGGCGTTCTGGTCTTAGGCGCTTTGATGGCTTTGCCATCATCAGCGGATCAGGTGAAAACCGATGATTTAATTGTGCAGGGTAACCTCTGCGTGGGCCAGGATTGTCTAAACGGGGAAGACTTTTCCCTCGGCGCATTGAAACTCAAGGAAAACAACACTCGCATCCGATGGCATGACACTTCGGCTACCTCAGGAGCACTTGTACGCCAGGTACTGGAGAATAGTTACCTTGAAAATACCGTTGGCCAGTCCTGGGGTATGGATGCCAACCAGTCCAGTAACGGCGGGCTCAATGGCTTCTACATTATCCAGAAGAGCCTGGTCAGCTCTTTTGTGCTGAGTGACGGAACGGCCCCGGACTACGATTGCGTTGGCACTTCCGGGAACCCCAGACCGGTGGTTGGCACGATACAGGAAGGCCAGCCAGTGGAGAGTGAATTTAATTGCTTGGGAATTGAGCAGTTCTTGCAGCTAGATACTCTGGTCCTTGGCGGTTCGGCGGGCAGCGGCGCTGCGGTTGGAATTGGGGCTGAACTGGCAGACGGAGAAGTGAGTCTGGGTAGTGCAAGTCTGCGTCGTCGGCTGGTGCACGTGGCATCTGCTCTTGGTGACTCCGATGTACTCATAAAATCTCAGTTGGACGCGGGGCTTTTTCAGGACCGGCAAGAACGCCTCGATGGGATCGAATCATTGATGGACATGGCTGAGCAGGAGATTGCCACTCTGGAAGAAGCGGTTAAGCCAACGGTTAAACCAAAGGGTGG
The DNA here is from genome assembly GCA_963977485.1 of uncultured Haliea sp. Classification (GTDB taxonomy): domain Bacteria; phylum Pseudomonadota; class Gammaproteobacteria; order Pseudomonadales; family Halieaceae; genus JARRPM01. The sequence continues at coordinate 978 of CAXBOW010000069.1, read as the reverse complement.
CGGCAGCGGCGCCACGGGCTAGCTGGTTCTGTTGCTGCCACTGCTTGCCATGGTTGCGAGACGCCGGGGCAGGAAGTTCTGACGGTCTCAGGCCACGAGGTCTTGATTTCTGGTCAGATATGCTGGAAGTGTATCGGTGACGCCGCCGTGAGATAACCGACTGGCCGGCATCGCGAGCTGAATATCGCTAATGACCAGTTATGGTTGGCGAACGAGCAAACTTGCGCCAGTTGATCGCAAGTGATGTAAAAACAACAAGGCGGCTGTGGATAAGGCTCTGTGAAGCGTTTTCCTACAGCCTCGTTAAAGCAACGCTTTTTCCACCCAGTCAAGGCGATCCTGTCCAAAGAACATTTCGCTTGCTACGAAACAAGTGGGTGCGCCAAAAACGCCCCGGGAAACGGCTTCCTCGGTAGTTTGTTTGAGCTGTTCCTTCACCTCCGGGCTATTACTGAGTGCTAGTAATTCGGATGGATCAAGCCCCGCATCAGTGAGCACTTCCGACACAATCTCCAGGTCGTTCAGGTTCTTCTTGTTCACCCAGATAGCTGTGAAGATGGCGGTGAGGTACTTCTGAAAGCGAGGGCTATGCAGGTAGCCAGCGCGGGCAATTGCGTCCAGGCAAGATAGCTGGCGGCGCTGCCTACGTCGAAGTATACGTCTATGGTTTTGCCAGTACTGCTCGGCGATGTGTTCAGGGTTCAGGATGCCGTTCTGTTCCTTTCGGGCATACCTATCGGGAAAATTTTCGCGGATGAAATCGGTATCATTCGCCCTGAAGTTGATCCGTCGTTTGCCATTAGGAGCATTTCATGTCAAAGAAAGTAGTCATGTTTGAGTACGAGAAAGAAACAAAAAACAGTGTGCGCTATAAGGAAGTCCCTGATGAGGGCACGGCTCCTATCGTGGGCACTTTGTACGTTCAGAAGTGGTTTGCGGGTAACAGCAAATCTATTGAGATAACGATCGACAAAAAGG
>CAXBOW010000068.1:0-3556 GCA_963977485.1 uncultured Haliea sp. | reverse complement strand
TCCATGTAATGTTGCCGCCCGCGTTATGTTGTTTTCGACTTCTACCTGTCTGATGAACTGGAGGTTTTCCGTAGCGTACGGCACATAATAAAACTCCGTGGCGCGATGGCCTCCATTCATTTCAGTCAGAACGGAGGTTGTCATGTTAGAGCACTATTTTATCCGCCCCCAGACAGTAGACCATGTTCGCAACGCTTGGCTGGGCGAGCCCATCGAACAGTATGTGACCTGGCTTCATGAGAACAACTATGCGGCCAGGAACATCCATTCTCGCGTACCCTTGTTGGTGCAGTTTGGGATTTATGCGCAGAGCCATGGGGCGACGTCGTGGGATCGGTTGCCCGATTACGTCGATAACTTTGTTGCCGATTGGGTTCAGAACCATAGCCAATGGTGTCGCAATGCCGCTGATCGACGATGCGTCGAGAACGCTGCGCGTAATCCTGTCGCGCAGTTAATACAGCTAATTCTCCCCGGTCATGCCTTGCACACACGACAGGCCATGCCCGATCCATTCACTGTCTCGGCCCCGGACTTCTTCTCGTACCTGCGGCAGGAGCGAGGGCTTCAGGAGACAACGGTTGGTCATTATCGGCATTTCCTACGTCTCTTTGAGCACTATCTTGAGAGGGTCGAACTGACGGAGCTACAGGCCCTGTCGATCCCGGTAATCAGTGGTTTCATCACCGAGTGCAGCCTCCGTCTCGGTAAAGAGAGCCTGCGCTATGCCGTAGGCGTGCTGCGAGTCTTTTGCGGTTATCTCTACCGGGAACAGCTGATCACGGAGAAGCTTGCCCGGAGTATTGAAGCCCCACAAAGGTACCGGCTAGCAAATGTGCCCAGGTCGATCTCGTGGGCGGACGTCCGGCATCTGCTGGCGAGTGTCGATCGGCGATCAGCAGTCGGCAAACGAGACTATGCGTTACTGTTGCTATTGGTAACCTATGGCCTTCGTGCCAAGGAAGTGGCAGCACTGACCCTGGACTCGATCGACTGGAAGCGCGAACGGCTGCTGGTGCCTGAACGTAAGGCTGGCCACACCACAGCTTACCCGCTCTCACCCGTGGTGGGCGAAGCCATCATCGACTACGTCAAGAATGGCCGCCCGGTGAGTCAAATGCGCGCTTTGTTCTTCCGTGCGATGGCACCTTACCGGCCGCTTGCTTGGTATGCCATTTCCCAACGAGCCGCACACCACCTTCGCCGTGCAGGTCTCCAGGTTTCGCGTGCGGGTTCCCATACGCTGCGTCATACCTGCGTTCAGCGCCTGGTTGATGCTGAGTTTTCGCTGAAGACCATTGGCGATTATGTTGGGCATCGTTCACCTGAAGCTACTGAAGTCTATACCAAGGTCGCGATCGAGACCCTGCGTGAAGTCGCCCTTGGCGATGGGGAGAGTGTGCTATGAACACGGGCCACAACCATGCATTTCAGAGCGTTCTGGCGGAGCAGATTAAGGGGTTTCTGACGGCCAAGCGGGCATTGGGTAAGCGCTTCGTATGTGAAGAGAAGGTGTTGCGGCTGCTGGACCAATACTTGATTGAACAGCAAGTCGAGGCTTTGGAGCACATTACACCTGAGTTGGTCGAGTCATTCCTGGCTTCTCGTCCGCGTCATTCGTCGAAGAGCTACAACCAACTGCTCAGCACTCTGCGCCGGTTGTTCGACTGGCTGGAACTGCACAAGCTGATCAACTGCTCACCCGTGCGTGTTTCGTCACGGCGCGTGACGGCTCACCGGCTCCCATTCATTTTCACTGCCGACCAAGCCCGTTTGTTGCTGGATGCCGCCGTACAACTGCCCAACCGATCAACCGCACCGAACCGTGGTGCGACCTACCGCATGATTTTTGCCGTGCTGTATGGGCTTGGTCTACGGGTAGGTGAAGTGACACGGCTACAGATCCGCGACGTTGATTTCCAACGTGATTTGTTGATCATCAGGGAGACCAAGTTTTCCAAGACCCGGCTGGTACCCTTCGGGCCACGTCTGTGCGCAGCGCTACGGGATTACATTCGACAACAAGAAGAGCGTTACGGTGCCTTGGCGCTGGAGCAACCGGCGTTTTCTTTCTCCAGAGCCACAGCCCGACCGATCAACCCGAACACCATCAGTTGGACATTCCATCAGTTAATGCCAGGACTCGCACTCGACATCCCGCCCGGCGTTTCACCACCGCACCTGCATTGCCTGCGCCACTCATTCGCCGTCGGTACCCTGTCGCACTGGTACCGAACGGGGATCGACCCAGCGAGACGTCTGATCCATCTCTCGACATTTATGGGCCATGTCTGTCCAAGCTCCACCGCCGTATATCTCACGATCACGCCGGAGCTGCTGCAATGCGCAAACCAGCGTTTTGAGCAATGCGCGGCCCCAATACTGCGGGAGGTCAAGTCATGAACACGCCAGCACTCGGTCTGTTGATCCGCAGCTTTTTCGAAGATTATCTGATCTGCCAGAAGGGCTTAAGTGCGGCGACCATCAAAAGCTATCGCGATGGCCTGCGACTGTTCCTAGGGTACCTTGCAGAAGACCGCGGCTGTCGCATTACCCGCTTGACGATCACCGACCTTACTGCCAAGCAGGTAACCGCCTTCCTCAATGAGATAGAACTGAAGCGCAACAATCATATCCGCACGCGCAACCAGCGATTGGCAGGGCTACGCTGCTTCTTCGGCTATCTGGCCTCTCGTGTTCCCGAGGCCTTGCATGAAGCCGAGCGAGTGGACGCCATTCCTCGCAAGCGGGTGGCACCGGCGGTTATGGGTTTCTTGGAACGGGATGAAATTCAGACGCTGTTCTCCTTGCTGCCACGACAGGGGCGCTTCGCCTTTCGTGACCGCGTGTTGATATTGTTCCTCTATAACACCGGTGCCCGAGTCCAGGAGACGGCGGACCTGCGTACCGCCAATCTTGAACTGTCCGCCGCGCCGCGTGTGCATCTTCATGGTAAAGGCGACAAATGGCGCGTCTGCCCATTGTGGAAGGAGACCAGCCAGCTACTGCGACAGCTGCTGGAGCAGACGGGGGCGATCATGTGTCCGGAGCAAGCCGTTTTCGCTTCCGCCCAGGGACAACCACTAACTCGCTTTGGCATCTATAAGATCGTTCGCAAGCACACGCAGTATCTGCGGGAGCGGCAACCATCGACCCCACGGCGAATTTCTCCCCATTGTTTGAGGCATTCCACTGCGGTTCACCTGCTTGAAGCGGGTGTCGAGGTCAACGTCATCCGGGCCTGGTTGGGGCATGTCAGCCTGGAGACCACCAATCGCTACGCCGAGCTGACCTTGCGCATGAAGACCGAAGCTCTGGCACAGTGCGAGCCACCGATACAGCCATCCGATTCATCACTCGGAAAACCACACTGGCGCGACGATGCCGATTTGCTGAAATGGCTCGATTCGCTGTGAATCTTATGTTGCCAAAAACCAGAGCACCACCTGGTGCCCGCTGGCTTCTGAGTCTGCAGGGCACATAACGCGGGCGGCAACATTACATGGAAATCCTCGCTGCCGGCATCCGCCCTTCCTCGTGATGAAAAAGAAACGGG
>CAXBOW010000067.1:0-3557 GCA_963977485.1 uncultured Haliea sp. | reverse complement strand
GCAGGGAAATAGGCGCATATGGATAGATGTCATTTGTCGTTGAATTAGCTGTTAACTGTCAAAAAAGGAGTTCACCATGTACAAGGATTTTCCAAATCCGCTCCCACTGAAGTTCGGAAGGATGTTCGTGGGCAATGATGCAAGGATAAATAATGGCCCTGCAAGACCGAATGACACGATCACTTTTCATGCCGGGCACTCGACAGATTTTTACGTGCTTGTAGAAGACTGTTTGCAAGGGTTTATCTGCGGCGAACTTGTTGGTATCGGCCCTGATCCCCGGTGGGAGTTCGAAGGCTGGTCGCATGGAGATAAAATCAAGGTTCCCCAGTCTGCGATAGCTGCAATTATCCGAGCCGACTAGCCGGACTGGCGAAAAAATAACAATACGAAATTTCCGGAGTTTGGCAATTGGGTGAGCGAAGTTATGGAATATTTTAAAAAATTTGGGTGGGTGTTACTGGCAGGACTTATTTCGTTTGTAATTTTTGTAATCCTGCTTTTCGGGCTTTCCGCAGTTGTTGAGTATTTCAGGGAACAGCAAATGTTGGAACCACGCCTTTTTTTCGATTCATTTTTGAAACCCGTTGCGTTGATCTTTTTTAGTTCTTGGGCTTGGCTGGCGGGAATATTTTTATCAAAAGACGGCCCGAAACGGTGGGGGCGCAGAGGAATCTATGTTTACATTGCGGTCGCAATACTCCCGTACATATCTTCATTCTTTGTGACGTCAGGCAGTTAACAAGTGCAGGCACGGCGACGCCTACTACATTGCGCCTTCGGCTCCATTCCGTAGGCGCGCATGCTGCAAGCGTTATGGGGACGGCCGTCTCCGCCAGTAGCCTGGTTTTCTGGAGTGGTGAGCAAAAGCAACGACTATGATAGCTTGGTTTCTTTCGATGGTTACGAGGGAGAAGGGGAATCTATGAAGGATGAGTTGTTTTGCTCCGGATTCTGCGGCGTCATGGTTGACTGGAGCCAGTGGGGGATAGGGTTCCTCAAGCAGCTCAATTGCTTGTTCGAAAGCATTGATCAGGCGTTCTCCAAGCCCAACTTCTTCCTGCTCATACCAGGAAGCGGCCTCTTCCAATTCTGTAGCAGCTTCCCTGCTGACTCTTACTCTCAAAACGATCAGCCTCTAATTCGATCTCTGGCGCGGGACAGAACTTCCTTTGCATCGAGCAGCTCTGCTTCTCCTGAATCAATCTGGTGGATTCTTCGGCGAATCTCACGGTCCCACGCTTCTGCAACACCTTCATCTGCAGGGCCATCCAGGCTTGCCACCAGATCTTTGGCTAAAGCAGCGCGCTCCTGTTCGGAGAGCGTCATGGCAGCATTTCTGAGGGTTTCGAGTTCGAGCGCAGTCATTTGACACCCCGCGGAGATGGACATAGGTAAATGATGCAGGATGTTTCACCTCATAACAAGTGGCAGCACGGTGACCGCTTTTCCGCCGCGCTGCGGCTCCAAGTCGGCACGTGTGCCAAGCGTTATAAATCAGGGAGTAGCCATCAATGGAGTGGCGCAAGGACGATTACCTAATCACTGACGATAATTCCAAGGTGCAACTGGATATCGTCCACCGCTTGCTTGCGGCAACCTATTGGGGTGGCCGCCGTCCCCGAGAAACCGTAGAGCGCATGGTTGCTGGCTCCATCTGCTTCAGTCTTTACCGTGGTGCCACGCAGATTGGTTTTGGGCGTGCAGTCACCGATAGTGCTACGTTTACCTGGGTTGCGGACATTGTGGTTGAGCCGGAGTTTCGGGGCGCTGGCCTGGGACAGTGGATCATGGAATGTTTGGTTTCGCACCCTGGCATAAAGGGAACTCAAATGGTGTTGCAAACACGCGATGCTCAGGGGTTGTACGAGAAGTTTGGCTTCTCTGGAAATAGTGCTCTCATGAGCACCAAAGCCACTGATTTATAACAAGGCGCATCAGTACGCGGCCTGCGGCCGCCGGACGCCACTGTCGTGGCGCCGCTGTGCTCAGCGTTAGCACTACAAACAATCCGGGACTGTCTATGAAATTAAGGTATTTTTTCCCCTTCTTGTTTTTGGCTGGTTGCGCTTCAAATTCTGGTGTTGTGCCTATGGGAAATGATACTTATATGGTTTCGCGTCAAGCAGCGTCAGCGTTTTCTGGCATGGGCACACTTAAAGCGGATGCAATGCGAGAGGCATACGCTGAATGTCAGAAAACAGGTAAACGTGTTGAGATCGTGGAAGCGATAGATGCAAAACCACCATATATATTCGGCAATTTTCCTAAAACAGAAATTCGCTTTCGATGTGTGCCGTAACCTTCACGCAAAGTGCTAACAAGTCGCTGTAGTACGCGGCCGATGGCCGCCGGACGCCCTTTACATTGCGGCTTCGCCTCCATTGCAAGGTCGCCGCTAAGCTCAGCGTTAAATGCCCATGAAGAAAATTGCCGCTAATATTGTTGCTAGTGCTATTTACTCCTCGTTTTTAGGCAGCGTGGTGATCTTTATCGGTATGGTTGCATCGTTTATTGGAGGTGGCTGGGATTTCATCGCTGACGCAATCGGTGCGGCCCTGCTTTTTTACTTCATTACGGCCATTGTTTCATGCCTGCTAGCTATAGTTGTTGCGGGACCAATCTACGTTCTGCTCTCAAAATATGGTCTCGCAAACTATTACTCGGCATTTTGCTTCGGTTTAGCTGTTACCTTCGTTTGCTTTGGTTTCTCTACCTCGATAGAGAATCTTTACTGGAACCTTGCTGGTGGCGTTATTGGATTGTTGTTCCACTACCATTACGTCAGCAAGCCAGGTATGGAAGCGACCTGCATTTAACAAGTCGCTCAAGTTTGTTTCGGCCTACGGCCTCCACCGGACGGCCTTTTCAGGCCGCCGCTTAGCTTGGCGTTATATTTATAGGCAGGGAATATGAGCCAAGAAATTCATATCGGTATTTCGTATCAGGAAGATATTCCTCAGGACTTCATAGATGAGTTCTCTGCGACAGTTTCTGACCCCCGCCTCCAGCTCAAAATTGAATCTCGTTCTCGTGGTTTCTACGCCTCTATTGAGTGGGCCTTGCCAACCTTGGTAATCGCGTATTTGGCAAAACCGTACTTTGAGGGATTCCTCCAAGAGGCTGGGAAGGATCATTATCAGGCTCTGAAGAAAGGTATCTTGCAGCTTGCTCGCAGGCTATACGGCAAACATCCGGAACGTAGAGAGCGGAAGCGCTCATTGCTGTTTTCAACGATAGTGTCGTTGCAAGATGGAAGATCCCTGAAGTTTGTTTTCCCAGAAGGTGTGTCGCTCGAAAAATATGAGGTTGCGGTTGATTCGATGTACAGCCTCTTGTCAGAGCACTTCCAGATGTACCCTAGCGATAGCATCACCGAAATTGCGGAGAAGCTGAGTACTCCAAGTAGGTCACTCTATTTCGAGTTCGACCCCGAGCAAGAAATCTGGACGCTACTTGATCCGTTGCTCGAGGCTCAGAAAGAGCATGGAAAGTAGAAAATATAACCATCGGCTGCACAGCGACCGATTTTCCGCCGCTTCGCGGCTCCAAACCGG
>CAXBOW010000066.1:0-3885 GCA_963977485.1 uncultured Haliea sp. | reverse complement strand
CAGCGTTGATATGACTCCCCACGTCAAGAGGCACGCACCCGTCCGGGCCCATTTTTCAGAGCTACGTTCCCGCTGTTAAAGGGCGGGTCAGGACAGACGCTGAGGCCAGTAATCGTCGACGGTTTTCATGCTGATATCCGTGGGTTCTCACCACCTTACTTTTCCGTCGTGAAGCCGGTCCTCCGTCTAGGAGCGAGCGTCTGGTCTGAGACTTCAGCCAGGCTTCCTAACGCTCGTCGAGGGTTGCTTCACACTCCGCGGCCTGAGGCGCCTGTCCTGTCCCATAACCGTTGTCATAACATCAACCTTGGATCGGGTTTGGCAATGACCACTTCCCGGGCAATGGCCCAGATGTGGCCGACCAGTTCCCTGGCGATGGCGGCGACCACGACGTTTCGGTGCTTGCCGCGCTGCATTAATGTTCGATACCGCCGACAGAGCCGAACCTGCGCATCCCAGGCCTTTTCCACAATGGCCTTGGGCAGGTCCTCCTGGCGGAGCTGTAGGATCTTTGAGGTTTTCGCTGGATAGCGATAGGCATGAGCGGCCTCAATCAGCATTCGCCTCGCCCGTTTGTTGCCCGCACAGGTCAGTGGCCCGATGCGTCGCCGGGAACCGCTGGAGCGTTCACTCGGTGTCAGACCGACATAGGCCATCAGCTTCCTGGGGTTGTCGAAACGCTGTAGATCGCCCAGTTCGGCGACAACGCTGGTGGCCACCAGCAACTGGACACCCCGCAAGGCCTGTACCGCTTTCACCAGTGGATAGAAGCGCCATCGGCGCACCTGGTAGGTCAGTTCGTTGTCGAGCCGTTCCAGGCGTTTATGGCGTTCCACAATGGTGTAGAGCATCTCCCGAAACACCGTGTTCTGCGCTGGTGTGGGCATGACCAGCTCCGAGAGCCATCGGATGTGTGCCGCCGACCAGTTGGCCGATCCGGTATACCGGATGTCGTGCCTCAACAGGAAGGCCTTGAGCTGGCTCTTGGCATTCTTGAGATCCCACATGGCGGTTTCCCGGGCTCGTGAGAGATCGCGGATGGCTTCATCTTCCGGTTCCGGCACATAGATCGGATCAATGTCACCGTTACGGAGCAACTGAGCCAGCTGCATACAGTCGCGTTTGTCGGTTTTGACCTGCTGGCCGGGTTTCTTCGGAATCAGTGACGGTGCCACCACAAAGCAGGGATAGTCCCAACTTGAGAGCAGACGGTAGAGCCAGTAACCGCAAGGACCGGCTTCATACACAAACTGAAGCTGACATCCTGGGTGACGGGATTCAAACTGCCGAACCATCTTGCGGATGGCATAATGCTGGGTGCCGATGGCACCGAGATAAGTCACCGGTTCTGTCCGGGAATCGGTGGCGTAGGCCACGGCGATGGAGTCTTTGTGCGTATCCAGGCCGATAAACAGTGTGCTATGTTTTTTCATGGTGCTGCCCCCCAACTTTACGCATGTGATCACGTAAATTATGGCTCTGGCTGAGGCTAACCCAAGAGGCGAGGGCAGCCCCTAGTGGGGAGTCATAATGTCTAGGTGAGTACCAATTTGTTCAGACACTTACTACACAAGCTACACCTTAGAATCGGGAAGTTTAGCGAAGCATCGCTGAAGCATCGAAGTGGAATTTTGCTGCTTTCTGTGGTGATGATTTTCGTTGATCCACGGGTCTCAATCACGTTCGGAAGTGCATCGCTAGGCGGACTAGGGATATCCGTGTCCCCGCCCCAAGAAGTCAGTATCGGGTTACTGTTGTTAGCCCTACTGGTTTATCGGTTAATCGCTTTTTGGGCTTCAGTTTTATTGGAAAACGGAACTGATTTGAGTCTTGCAGAACGAAGGGCGCTTTTGGAATTTGATCCCTCTTGGGAAGCTGAAGAACATGAGCCGGGGAATATGGAACAGCTCATCCGGAATGAATCCCGAGGAGAGGTTTATAAATGGACTTTATGGCAGTTGGTGTGGCAGTTTTTAGTTCCAAACTTCTTAGCTCTAGTTGCGCTCACGGTATTCGCTGCAAAATACTTCGCGCCGGATGCATAGGCACCTAACAAATGCATCAAATTCGTTCCGGCCCGACGGGCCTCCACCGGACGGCTTTTTCTCCGCTTCGCTGCGCAAAAGCCGCCGTTTATGCAGGCGTTAGCACGAGGAAGAATATTGGGAGCAGTCGCGTGAAGTTGGAAAAGGCATTCTCAGAAGATATTAACGCATGTATTACTGCCCAGAAGGCGGACCAGCAGTTTGAAGAAGGAAAAATCGAATCAAAGTTTAACTTTCAGTGTCCCGATGAGAAGTGCGACGCTCCTGTCACATGCGCTAATCTGGATCGTCCAAAACACAAAAGAAAGCGGGATCCTTACTACAAGGTTGTAGGCAAGCACACTCTTCAATGCGATCTAGCTAAAGATATCAAAGACCAAAGATATGGCTCTAAAATTGGTTCCGATATCTATAGTGATAGCGATGAGTATTTTGATAACGCAATTCGTCTCAATCTCCGACCCCCAAGCACAAAACGACCAGAGGGTTCCGGAGATATTCAGGAAAAAGACGGTGTAGAAGGCGAGGCGAGACGGAAGGATGGTCCTGAATCGGGCAAGCGTGAAATTCAACGCTCCAAAACGCTATCCTCATTAATTGACTCTTACTTGGCCAAAGAGTCAATAACGGTGCAGCTACCAGCAACGGGTGTTATAGATATAAATGATCTATTTTATGAGATTAACGGACAGGATGTAGCCGAGCTCGAAGATGATTTCCGAATTTTCTATGGCAAGGCTTGGTTCAACAAAAGAGAAAATGGCTATTCTATTGTTTTCGAACAAAATCTAACGCATGGTGAAACCACCAAGCGCCCTACAACCTATCTCCCAATAAATGCGCTAAAAGCGTCTGGTTTTACGCGATTTAATTTGAACACTCTGGAAAAAATATCTGACAACAAACCAAAGATGGTTTTTGTGCTCTCAGAGACGGGGCCGCGTGTGAAAAATGGGTACATCAATATATGGTGTGAGGGGCCCGAGTTTCTTGATTATCGGCCGATAGTCAGATAGTCGAGTAGGCAACCAGGCCATCAAACATCGCCGCCCGCAAGGCGGGCGGCTGGACTTCAAAAACCTCGCAGTTTTTTCGGCTGATTATGGCTGGAGTTAGCACACACAACCCCCACACATTCGGAGCTGTACGGGTTTGAAAATATTTGTTTGCAATAGAAATATTGACCTCGAGGCAACCAACCAAGTTTTGGATGAGCTACTTTCGATTGCAGGCGATTCGATTGCAATTTTGAGAGAGACTGAGCATTCCGAGAACTGGAAAGAGCGCGTGGAAAAGCAGTTCAAGGAGGTTGACTTTGTTATCTTTTTTGTCGGAAAAGATACATTCAAAAGTGATCCGATGAAGTGGGAGTATGCGAAAGCAAAGGCTCTGAATAAACAGATTGTGGGTATAAGGCTGCCGTCTGCTTGCGAAAGCTCTGTTCTTTTCTGTCAAGGGTTTCCTGTTTTCAGAAAACCAGAGCACTGCTGGTCGTATCTTGAAAAAACTTACGAGGAAGATCGTCAACTACTACTCGAGCAGTACAAAATAATGGTCGGATCAACGGAAAAAGTTACCGATCAAAGAATGCGAGTTAATAACTTATTCTTTACGGTTACCTCATCAATCCTATCTATTTCGCTAGTAGTTGGTAAATCGTTCGAGTTCTCTGTGGTCGGCGCGATTGGAATGCTGGCCCTTTCAATTATGGCGTTTGTGGTTACCTTTTTATGGGAAAAGCTTGTACGTTCCTATGGAAAGCTTAACACAGGAAAATTCACCGTTTGTCTGGCGTCAACTATCTTGTCCGGTCCGCGACAACTATGATGGCCGGTTGGGT
>CAXBOW010000065.1:0-4290 GCA_963977485.1 uncultured Haliea sp. | reverse complement strand
GGACTTCTCCAAGGGAAAGTGTTGGTCTATCTGCTTGAATGTTCGCTTTGCGACCTTTGTACCCTTTTCGAACCTCATTTTGGGAAGCCTGAATCTTTTACTGCGAGCTTGCCACAATAAGTTACCAACTATATTGTGATGGATGTGGGCTTTATTCTCGGCGATCGCCTCAAAAGTTACCAACTTTATTTATTTCTAACGATTGCGTGGTACCAAAAAGTAACGCTTCAAAAGATGATTTGTTACCAACTTTATTATTATCCTACAGCTCCCTTGCAACATGCCAACAGAGGGACCTGTGCAGTGACCAGGTCCTGGCCGTTCAGGCTTCTTGGATAGGGGCGCCGCCCGGCTTCCGGGCGACGGATACATCGGTGCGGGTCAGTCGGTGCTCAGGTCGGCCTCGACAATGAACAGTCGATTACCATCTACGGTATTGGGGTCCAGCATCTTCTGCTCCAGTTCACCACTGGTGGCCCAGGTGGCGAAGTCATCGTCATTCAGCACCCCCAGGTGCTGGTCGTCAATCACCCACAAGCCTTCCATCTTATCGTGCGGGTAGTCTACTTCGGCGACCATATCTACCACAAGGGACTTGCTGACCGGCGCGATCCCGGTGCTGGCCAGGGCACTCCAACCCTGCTCCAGAACGACCTCCTCCAGGGTTTTCCCAGACAATGTCAGGCCGAGCTCCGCATCCTGTTCAACGTCGCCACTGGCTGCAATGGTTTCCAGATTGGTTCCGGAGGCAAGATCAATGCGGTAGACCTGCTTTTGCGCATCCGGCGCTGCTGCTTCAGCACCATTGGGGCCGCCATAGAGAAAGCTGCCATCGCGCTCGATCACCAGAAACTGAGTGGCGCTCAGGGCGACAATCTCGGAGTTCGAATTCTGGGTCTTTTCCTGGCGGTAGAGGTACTGCCCGATGTCGCCGGACTCCAGGTTGACGGTCACGATGCGGGTAATGTCCAGGTCCTTCACGGCACTGCCGGGGTTATACATGGTGGACTGCATGATGCCCACCAGGGTTTTCTCATCCGGCGTAACGGCCAGACCTTCCATCCCCCGGTTGGCGCGACGGTTGCCGAATTCGGCCGGCAGAGTCAGGTCAACCCGGTCATCGTTGGTGAAGGCGTTAATACGGCCGATCTCCCGGCCCTCGGCATCGAAATGAACGATATGGGGGCCATACTCATCGCTGACCCAGAAGGTGCCGTCCGACAGGGCCACCAGACCTTCCCCGTCCAAGCCATAGTCATCAAGCGCAAACGGATTGGTGGTCTCATCGTAGGGCTGGCCGTCATCCTCAAGTATGGGCTGGCCGTCGGCGTGGTACGGCGTTTCACCGGTTCCACCCAGGGCGGAACTGTTGGGCAGGCCGGTAATCGGGGACCCATCGGGGCGCTTCAGCAGGATCGTATCAACTTGCTCGATCATACCGTCCGCCTGGACTTCGAACAGCGCAATACGGGGGGTATAGTCCGGTGTCGGGAATATCTTGCCTTTACCCTGGTCGCCCGTGAACGTGGCATTGGGCCCCCGGTCGGTCAGGGCGTAAAAACGGTTTGCATCCGAGGGGTGGGCCGTCATCGCCGAACCGAAACCGCCGTTACGAATTTCAAACGGCTGCTGGGATTTGCCGTCAATCAGGTCATCCCTCAGCACGTTATAGGGCAGGAACACACCTTCCGCCGGATAGCTGTCAAATACGGAAGCGTTGTTGGTGTTATCGTCGCTGTCGCTGCAACCCACCAGCAGGGAAGACGCCACCAGGGACGCCAGGAGCAGTTTATGTTTGTTCATCGACTTCATTCTCTATTTCCTTCATCGCGTACAGATTACAAAAGGGCGCTCAGGCCCCCGGGCCAGGTATCACTTGCAGAATGCGGGATTAAAACCGTAGACGAAGGCCGTCTTGGTCTGGGAATCGGGGGCAACCCACGGGGACAGGGATTTGAGCGCCTCAAAAGACTTGGCCGCCCGATTGACCACCTTGCGTGTGTAATCGGCGGATCCGTCCTCATAGCGGAATGACAGTTCGGCGACCAGCGGCGACTGGGCGCCCAACGGCACCCCTTGGTACCAGAGGGTCACGCTGATCTCGGCGTCGTGCTGGCCCAGGTCGATCTCCACTCCGCGGTAGACATGTTCACGGATCACCAGGTTGCCTACCAGTGACAGGGGCTGGTCATCCGGTAGACCGTAATCATCCTCAAAGTCGGGAAAATGATGATTGATGTCCTTTATTTCGTTCAGGTTCCGTGAATTTGGGGCCTTGGTGGAATGGCCGTACACTACCTTGAACGGCTCGGTGGAAGTGGCTCCGATATCGGATTCCAGCTTGGTCTCGGCACCGGAGGTAGACGACGATACGTCTTCAAAGTCTGAAATATAGCGGTCGCGACTGCGGAACTTGAGAGTGACTTCCGACTGGCCATTTTCCACGCGATCGCGGAAGGAATAGCCCATTTGGCGGAGCTGGCAGGAACCCTGAACGTCAAAGAAGCGCACGTCCCGCTGCTTGTCCAGGGAGGCACTGCCGGAGACGTCACGGGCAATGGCCGACTCGATTTCAGTCTCGGCCAGTGCCAGAAGCTGTCCCACCGAAACCGCTTCGTTCTGGTAGGTGAACTGGCTGGCATCCAGCATCAGCTTGTACTCGCGGGAAATGACATCGGGATTGGCCTGCACCAGTGTACTGAGCAGGATGGCGACCAACAGGACCATGGGGCGGCGACAGACTGTCATAACTTACTCCTTAATATGTAACCAAGCCAACAACCTGGCAGGAGCCCAACTCTAGCGAGCAAACATGACAGGTCCGATACCGTTGTATGACGACTTCATGATCACTTCATGACACACCTTGAGACACACCGACATGAATACTACCGCTACGGCCACCCGCTACAGGGTGCCTACGTGTTGCTCATCGGACGAGTTGATTAAGCCAACGGACAATGGCGCTCTCAGTCACACCTAATGACATTCTGGCCTGGGGAATGGTGTAACCTTGATCCAGCACCAGGCTGGCTGCATGCGTTGGTACTCTCGTGTGACGAAAAGAGTCAGGTACAAGCGTTGGACCGGACTCAGCCGGGTCTCCCCCTGAAGAAGGGACGAGCACAAACCATGACTCATGATTACAAACGTCATGGCACAACCACTTTGTTTGCCGCACTCAATGTGTTGGACGGGACAGTGATCGGGCAATGCCAGCAAAGGCACCGCCACATTGAGTGGCTGAAGTTCCTGCGCCAGATTAATCGTGAGACACCGAAGGACAAGGAGCTGCACCTGATCTGCGATAACTATGCGACACACAAGCATCCCGCAGTCCGGGAACGGCTGTATAAGCACCCGAGGTTCCACCTACATTTCACGCCCACCTCAGCCTCATGGCTCAATATGGTTGAACGATTTTTCGTGATCTGACGGAGGACCGTCTGCGTCGAGGAGTCTTCAGAAGTGTGGCTGACCTTACCGCCGCTATCGGAGCTTACATCCGTCGCCACAATAACGAACCAAAGCCCTTTATCTGGACGGCAAAGGCGAGCGACATACTGAGCAAGGTGGTGCGAGCAAATCGAAAATTGAGTTCCAAACAGAATGACGCACCACACTAGTATGATTCGCAGAGCAAGTTGCAGACACTGAATGATTACATGGCAGAGACGTCCGTGCTCGGCTAAGCTATTGTTTTATGGATTCATGTACAGCGTGATTGATGGTTCAAGGTCAGTAATAGTGACGCAGTCAAATTTCTGCAATGATAAAGCTCGCTGCCTAATTGCTCTTATTTGAGAAGGGGGTAAGGTGATTCGGGTAATTTACCGCTGGAAAGTAAAGGAAGATGACATCGCAAACTTCCAAGAGGTGTGGAGCCGCACCACGAATCACATACATGAGACTGTGGCGGGAGCGTTGGGAAGCTTTATGCTTCGTAGCCCAGAAGATCCGACTGAAATTCTGACAGTGGCAAAGTGGGATTCAGTAGAGAACTGGAAGACCTTCTGGGTGGCGGATAATCCGTCCGAGATGAAGGGAATGCGGGAGATAGCTCAGCGGATTTCCGTGACCGTATACGATGAAGTTGACGACTTTACGCGGAGTCACGCAGAGTAGCTCGGCGGGATCGTTTACGTGCCATATAACCAGTGGCTGTTGTCGGACGCAGCAACGCTGGCGCTTCGGTGCACCGCAAAGCCAAGGCGTTATCGCACCATCTGAATGTTCGCTTTGCGACCAGGTTGGACAACAGGAAACAATTTTCTGAGCCATACTTAAAGG
>CAXBOW010000064.1:0-4346 GCA_963977485.1 uncultured Haliea sp. | reverse complement strand
AGTGGGGGTGACGAATGAAGACTTATAAAGGCAGATTAACGGCTTTTTTCTGTGGCTTTGCTATGGCCCTTAGCTCCACTGCCGCAGTGGCGGATGATACTGAGATTTTCTTTAACACCCAGAACAATACCAGTATTCGACCAAACCTACTGTTTATTCTGGATAACTCCGGGAGTATGGACGCAGAAGTTACCGTTAATGTTCCGGTTGATCCTGTTTACGATCCATCCAAGACATATCCTAGCTCAGGTTTTGATTCCGATTTTGTTTATTATAAGCAAAGTGGTAGCTGGTACACGGTTAGACGCTCAGTGATCGACTGCTCGGATATGCTAGCGAGAATTGATCAAGTTGGTGAGTTAAAGAGCTATAGGATGGCTTATGATTATCAAAATAAGTGGAATAGCTTTGATAAAGTTAATGTCAATAACAGCACAACCGATTGTGAGGCGGATAACGATAGATCGAGTATAAAAAATTGGTCAAAATTTGACACTCAAACTTATTTTTCCGCCAACTACCGCAACTGGCAGGCAACGAGTGGTGGCACAGTAAAGATGACGCGCATGGATGTTATGAAGGGCGTCGCGCGTCAGTTGGCAGATAGTACCACTGGTGTAAATATAGGTTTGATGGCTTTTAATACAAGAGGTAGTGCCGATGAAGGTGGGCACCTTCTCAATCCTGTGGAAGATGTCGCTACCAATCGAAGTACTTTTAAAGCAGCCGTTGACAGCCTGGATCACGACACCTGGACTCCACTCTCAGAAACACTTTTTGAGGCGATGCGATATTATCAAGGTGGCTCACAGTTTTTAGACTCGAATCCGATAAACAGCCAGAAAAATGGTTATGTATCCCCAATATCACTTGAGTGCCAATCAAACAATGTCATTGTTCTGACGGATGGAGCTCCAACAAGAGATGCCAACCATGAAGGTACCATGGAGGGCGAAATAGGTGAGACCTGCTCGGGTAACTGCCTTGATGAAATAGCCGGTTATATGAGAAATAATGATATGTCCTCAGCTCACGCTGGCGATCAGACGATAACCACATATACTGTCGGATTTGAGATTAATGATCCTCTGTTGGCTGCGGCAGCAACAGCTGGTGGGGGGAAGTATTATCTGGCGAATGATGCGGAGCAGCTAGCAGGAGCCTTCGACGACATTGTAAGGAGTGTGCTCGAAACCAGTAGTACTTTTGTTGCTCCCGGTGTTGCGGTTAACTCGTTTAACCGGCTGAATCACTTTGATGCGCTCTACTACTCCGTTTTCGAACCTGATACCCGACCTCTCTGGGAGGGCAACCTGAAGCGTTACAAAATTTCCGATACGGGAGAAATTGTAGATGCCAATGGCAACCAGGCAATTGATTCGTCAACTGGCTTCTTTAAAGACGGAGCGCAAAGTTGGTGGTCGCAAGCGCCGGATGGAAGAGCAGTAACAGCAGGGGGTGTTCGTTCGAAACTGCCTGATGCAACAAATAGCAGAAAAGTTTATACCTGGATCCAGGGAAATAACCTGAACGCCAGTGATAACCTTATCGCGGCCTCCAACACAGGCTCCATAACGAAGACACTGCTTGGCGATAGCACCATGACTGATGCCGAGCAGCTGGAGCTAATACGTTGGATTCGGGGTGAGGATGTTCTGGATGAGAATGGCAACAACCAGACCAATGACGCCCGTAAGTTCGTCTCGGATCCCTTGCATTCGGAACCAAGGTTGATTGTTTATGGTGGCACAGAGGCAAGTCCGGATACATCGGTATTTTTTGGTGATAATCAGGGCTATATTCATGCAATTAACGGCGAAACCGGCGAGTCTCATTTCGCATTTATGCCGGCCGAGTTACTGAAGAATCAGCAGACGTTTATGGATAACGCCGATACCGTGGTAGATCGCATCTATGGTATGGACGGTCCAATCGTTAGCTGGGTGAAAAACCCTAGTGGGGATGTTGAGTTAGCTGACGGAGATCATGTGTATCTCTACGCCGGGATGCGCAGAGGTGGTCGCAGCTATTATGCGCTGGATGCCACCGATAGGTCGGCGCCAAAGGCAATGTGGCGCATATCTGGAGGCTCGGGTGATTTTGTTGAGCTTGGCCAGAGTTGGTCTACGCCGGTAAAGAGTAAAGTGAACATCGACGGAACCGTGAAGGATGTGCTGTTTTTTGCCGGTGGCTATGACGCGGACCAGGATAACGCGACCACTCGCACCGAAGACGATATGGGTCGCGCTCTTTACATCGTGGATGCGATTACCGGTCAGAGGTTGTGGTGGGCAGGCCCAGCAGGGTCAGGTGCCAATCTTGAGCTTGGTGACATGCAGTACAGCATGCCCGCATCCCCGAAAGTGCTTGATATAGACGGAGATGATCTTGCAGACCAAGTTTACGTTGGTGATATGGGTGGACAGATCTGGCGGTTTGATCTGAATAACGGCAACTCTGCAGGTGCACTGGCGTTCGGCGGTCGCATTGCAGATTTTGCGGGCGACGAGGTCGCGAATGCACGACGCTTTTACCATACGCCGGATCTTTCAATCAGCCGGTATTGGGGTAAACGCTATCTGACGTTGGTAATTGGGTCTGGCTATCACGCTCATCCTTTGAACAAGGTTATCGAAGATCGCGCGTACATGATTCGTATTCCCGCATTGTTTGGAGCGCCGGTTGACCCTAGCTCCGGCAATGTAAGCTATTCCACTCTTACTGAGAGTGACCTGTACGACATAACAGACAACAAAATAGGCGAGGGTACGGATGCAGAAAAGCTAACAGCAGAGGAAAATTTATCTAACGCCAGTGGTTGGATGCTCAGCTTTGAGAACAGTGGTGAAAAAATGCTTTCATCGAGCATTGTAGTTGATGGGGTAGCTACCTTCACAACGTATGAACCTGCGGCTTCTCTGTCAGCGTGTGCGCCATCAACGGGCCGCTCGCGACTTTACTCGGTGCTACTACGTGATGGCCGACCGGTGCGTAATTATGACGGCATAGATGGAATCGAAGATCTCAAAAAGAGTGATCGCAGTAAAGATGAACCGGTTCCCGGTATACCGCCTCCGCCGAAACTGTTACGGACGGAAAAGAACGCGTTTATCTGTGTTGGTACAAACTGCGAGCAGGTAGAGGATAGCAACACCTTTACTCAAACGTTTTGGAGGGAGGTTGAGTGATGGGGTTTGGCGGTCGCGAACATCAAGGCTTCACTTTGATAGAAGTGATGATTGTGGTTGCCATTGTCGGCATTCTTGCCGCTGTGGCTTACCCTTCTTATGAGGAACATGTGAAATCATCCCGAAGGGCCGAAGCGCAGTCCGCTCTCATGGGGTTGGCAGCAGCCATGGAGCGGCATTTTACAGCTAACAATACATACAAGGGGGCTGGCTCTGGCGGTGGGGACACCGGAGCCCCTGATATTTACTACGATCAGGTACCCAGTGACGGTGGAACCGCGTACTACAACCTTACTGTCGAGAGTGCGTCGGACTCTGCGTTCGTAGTGAAAGCAACCCCGGCAAATGCTCAGGCCGGGGATGGTTTCTTGGATCTGAATAACCAGGGTATTAGACGCTGGGATAAAGACAACAGCGGCGGCATCGGCACCGGCGAGACGAGCTGGAAAAAATAGAAGATAACCGTGGGTTCAGCACTGAATCACTGCGCCCCAGGATAGCCGGATTTTATTGTCGAAGTCTTTATCATGAACTGCGCGGAAGCGACCGCCACGATTGACACTGAGGTAACTCATTGGTTGCTGTGAGTTCTGTTCTGGGCATGCTATCAACGAGCCACTGGCTCCGTGGATAAGACCGTTGGGGCCGAACGTTAAATAGCCACGCCCGCCTGTGCGGGATTTGATGCGGTAGTTTGTCACAGGTGGAATAAGTTTCCATACAGTGTTGCTATCCGGTCGCAGGTTCTTGTCTCGGTCCGGGAATATCGCTGCGGGTAGCGTCCAGTCGTTTACGCATCGGTTACCAGAAGACAGCGGGCATATGGTAACGAGGGCTCCGGTATGAACTGCTTGTGAGCGAGCGAATGAAAAGGCGCCATTGTAGGTTGCGATCAGTTCGCGCTGGCGCGATTGCGCAATTTCACGATCCATTGCAGGCACGGCAAAGCTGAACGTAATGGAAAGAATGATCAGTGTGATTAATAGCTCAACGAGCGTTAAGCCTTTGTTCCGAGCAAAAGTCATGTGGCCTCCTTGGCAAATTAGCGGCTTTCTTCCTGAAAGCCTCGCTATTATTCACTCCATTCCTAACTTCTTCAACCGGTACCGCAACGCCCGAAAGCTGATCCCCAGCCTCTTGGCCGCTGCCGTTTTATTC
>CAXBOW010000063.1:0-4453 GCA_963977485.1 uncultured Haliea sp. | reverse complement strand
ATCTGGCGACGATGGACGAAGAAGGCTATATCCAGATTGTCGGCCGCATCAAGGACATGGTGATTCGTGGTGGTGAGAACATTTACCCAAAAGAGGTCGAGGAATTCCTGTACACCCACCCTTCCATCGAAGAAGTACAGGTTACCGGTGTTCCCGACGACAAGTACGGTGAAGAGCTGATTGCCTGGGTGAAGCTGCGGCCCGACGCAGACCCGGTGGATGCCGATGGCTTGATGGCCTTCTGTAAAGGCAAGATCGCCCACTTCAAGATACCGCGAAACTACAAATTCGTGGATGAGTTCCCGATGACGGTGACCGGCAAGATCCAGAAGTTCAAGATGCGGGAAATCTCCATCGAGGAAATGGGGCTGAAGTAACAAGCCTGCAAACCTGAGAGCCCCGGTACTCCTTCGCTGAGCCCGGGGCTTTTTTTGGCCTTTGTAAACGATGAGATGGCCACTCCTCACCCCACTCCTGCATCAATGCCACATGTTGAAAAGTGAGTAAAACCAACATCTCGAGGAATAGGAAAAGCTCACTCCCCCGCTTCTGATATGACCTCTCCAATCCTCAACGCACCCACGATATGCGCACAACGAATAATAATATAATTATAAAATATATATTTTGAGAGACTGAACGGATTTTAGGGAGAAAAAACATAAGTACTTGTATTTAAAGCAACATTCCCTTAAAAACATCACATTATTATTGAGCGATGACAACAAAATTGCGCCATGAGTGAATCCAAATTATTACATCTATTTGATATAAATCAAAAAAATACGACACATAAATCGGTTTATTACACCATTTTGCGTATCTGGTTTGCGAAGACTATAAGGGTAGGGTCTGAAAATTGCGATGCTTCAGATAAAAATACAAAACCAAAAAAGGATCCGCCGAATGTCACCTACAAATATAAAACGCAACAGAGCTTTTCTGCTTGCCGCATCGATTGCAGCGTCTGTCGCGCTTACTGGTTGCAACGACAGCAACAACTCAAACGATGGGGACCAGGACGAAACATCCTCAGTAACCATCAAACGAGATAGCTATGGCGTACCCCATATTTACGCTGAGAACACTTACGATCTTTACTACGGTTATGGCTATGCTCTGGCAGAAGATCGCCTTTTCCAAATGGAAATGATTCGTCGATCCGTATTGGGAACGGTCTCCGAGGTGCTGGGATCAGATTATCTTCCATTGGACAGGTCCTCAAGAAGCGGCTTCAACCCGAGCTCAATTCGGGACCAGATTGCGGCGCTGCCCAAAGAGGACCGGGATATATTTGAAGGGTATGCGGATGGATTTAACAAACGCATTGAGGAAGTGCTTGCCAAACCAGAGAGTCTGTTGCCAAAGCAGTTTAATGATTTTGGATTTGCCCCGAAGGCCTGGACAGGTTTTGATGTCGCGATGCTTTACGTGGGCACTATGGCGGGTCGCTACTCCAATAGTTCCAGCGAAATTCGCAACCTCTCTGTTTTGAATAATCTCCAGGACGATCTGGGAGAGACCGACGGTCTCGCCATGTTTGATCAACTTCGGTGGATCGAAGACACGCTTGCACCCACAACCGTTCCCCGGCAGCCAGGGGTTAACAGTTTTGTAAGCGCGGTTGAAGGGCAGAGTACATCTTCTGACGCACAGCAAACCAAAATTGATAGTGAACCTGCAAAAGTCGCAAGCGTTTATGATCTTCTTGCACCTGTTTCCGATTCAATTCTAACGGCGCACAGCGTTCAGGAAGCGGCATTCAAGGGCATTGTCACGCCCGAGGACAGGCCTGTTGCCAGTAATCTTTGGATTGTCGGGCCGAACAAGACATCTGATGGATCAACGATCTTCAATAATGGCCCACAGTTCGGTTGGTTCAATCCGGCCTACACCTACAGTATTGGCCTTCATGGCGCAGGCTATGACGTCACAGGAAATACCCCCTTTGCTCTGCCTGTCGTTTTATTTGGCACCAACAACCAAATCTCATGGGGCGCCACCGCAGGCCCACTTGATGTCAACGACTATTACCAGCTCCAGCTGAACCCAGGCAATCAGTACGAGTACTATTTCGACGGTGAATACCGCGAGATGGACAAGCGTAGTGAAGTCATTCGCGTTAAAACCGAAGATGGTTTCGAAGAAGAGACGCTCGATATCTACTCGAGCGTTCACGGCGTTGTTACGAGCTTCGACGTTGCACAAAACTCTGCCTATGCGTTCAAGCGGAGCTGGAGTGGCTATGAAGTTCAGTCCCTGATGGGCTGGATTCACTCCATGAAAGCTCAAAACTGGGAAGAGTGGCTGGAGCAGGCCGAGCAAGTGGCAACGACCATCAACTGGTATTACGCGGATGCATCCGGAAACATCGGATATGTGTCGCCGGGCTACTTACCCATCAGACCCTCAAGCCAGGATATCCGTCTTCCGGCTGTAGGTGATGGAAGCATGGAGTGGCAGGGGTTCAGACCCTTCAGTGAGGTTCCAAAAGTATACAATCCGGACCAAGGCTACGTAGCAAACTGGAACAACCAGTCTGCCCCCGGAATCGTAGGATTGGGTGATGGAGCTAACTGGTCCGTTGTCGACCGGGTTAACGAATTTAACGAGCGGATTGAGGCCAAGCCTGTTTTATCGCCTGACGAAGTCTGGGATCTTAACCGGCAGACTGCACTATCAGACACAAATGCCCGGTATTTTATTCCGATCATCGTCGATTCAGTTGAAGGCTTGGATCCAGACGACCCCGTGTATCAGGCAGCGATGCGGCTTTCACAGTGGTCTATGTTAAATACCAATAGCGATGGAGATGAGTCCTATAACGAAGTTGCAGTGACTATTTTCCGAAAGTGGCTCCCCATCATGTACGACGCCGTGCTTAAGGATGACATCCCGGCAAGTGTCTACTCTGCTTCAGCGGGGTATCCGGTTATAACTGCTGGCGGAAGTACCCGCCCTGGCCAAAGCTCGAAGTATCTATATAACGCTTTTCTGGGTGACGGCGCCGGTGTGGATCAGACGTTCGACTTCTTCAACGGCGCGACGCCCGAAGAACAGTTGGCGATTGTGAGAGATTCTCTGTCCCAGGCTGTCAGCGAACTGGAAACTGAGCTTGGTACTGAGCGCAACGACTGGCTAACAGCTGCCGCCGTTCACCGATTCAGCACCAAGAACTTCCTTGGTGTTCCTCAGGCAAACAGTTCCGAACAGTTGGAGTTGCCGACTTACATGAACCGTGGAACACAGAATCATCAGGTTAGCTTCAATGGCGATGGTGATGTAGTCATGTGTACGGTGGCCCCTCCAGGGCAAAGCGGCTTTGTCGCTCCCGATGGCACAAAAACGACTCACTATGATGATCAGCTTGAGCTATTCCGCGACTGGAACTGCAAAGCTGAACACCTGACAAAGCAAGCAGTAGAGGATAACCTTGAGTCAGAGATTCGTTTGATAATTAATCGCAAATAAGTCTGCTAAAGGAATAGTGAAAACAGGGGGCAAGTGCACCCACTAGTATTGCTGACAAACCCCGGTTTTCCGGGGTTTGTCGCGTTAGGGCGCAAGTAAGTCGATCGGGGTATGCGCGTGGGCATTGCTAAATCATCTTTGCACCCATAAAAAAGCAATTTGACCGCCGCTCTGTTTCATGATGTTATCACAGCTAACATTGTTACCACCGATAACATTTAAAGAGCACGAACACCCGATGACAAAACCGGCCTACCATCACGGCGACTTACCGATACAAGCCCAGCGTTTGGCGCTCGAGACGCTCAGAACTCAAGGAGATGCTGCCATCAGCCTGCGGGCGCTCGCCAAACAGCTCGGCGTCAGTGCACCAGCCTTGTACCGGCATTTTTCAGACCGCGACACTTTGCTGGCTGAGCTGGCCATTGGTGGGTTCGATGCTCTGACAGACCGCCTGCGCGCCGTAGACCAACAAACGCCGCGCAAAGCGCTGATCGAGATAGGGCTGGTGTACGTAACGTTTGCACACGAGGAACCCAACCTTTACCGCCTGATGTTCGGCGGCAGGGTTCTGCCTTTGGGAGCACACCCGCAATTGGATGCTGCAGGCAAGAGTGCGTTTAAGGTACTGGAAAACACCGTGGCCAATGCCCGCCAGCTTGGCTATCTCAAGCCCTCCCCCGTTTCGCTGATAACAGCCGCAGCCTGGTCTCTGGTGCACGGGCTGTCACAGCTCACAATCGACGGCCATTTGCCCGGTGCAAAGGCCGAACCCATGTTGACCGAGGGAGTGCTCAGCCTGCTACTGGATGGCTCTCGATCTGACTCTCCACAACATTCTGAACAATCATCGCAACAACAATTACAACAGGACGTAACCCTATGAGCAGCCCTAAACCCAGTACCATCCGCGTTGGCAAACGCTACCGTGAAAACCGCCTGAACGGCCCCTACGATGCCATTATCATCGGCTCCGGCATTG
>CAXBOW010000062.1:0-4851 GCA_963977485.1 uncultured Haliea sp. | reverse complement strand
CTAAGGCGGCGAACGTCTCAGTTGAGACCATCCGCTACTACCAGCGACGTGGGTTGATACCGGAGCCCCAGCGTCCTCTCGGGGGTATTCGACGCTACGCTCCCAGCGATATCAGCAGGTTGAGCTTTGTGAAAACTTCGCAGCAGTTAGGCTTCAGTCTCGATGAGATCAGCGACCTGCTCCGGCTCGAAGACGGCACCCACTGCCAGGAAGCCAGTGTTCTGGCCGAGCATAAGTTGCGGGACGTGCGCGAAAAGATCGACAGGCTGAAGAAAGTCGAGTTGGTTCTGGGCGAAATGGTTGACCGATGCCACGCCCAACAAGGCAATATTACCTGCCCGCTGATTGGGTCATTGCATGAAGGGATCAGGGGGCATATAACCCAGAGGGACGAGCAATCTGCCCAGTAATATTTGGCTTCGGGCCGGTGTTGATCTCGGTTAGCCCTGTGTCCACTCGGCCCCGTACCAAGGTACAGACGTTAATCTGGCAATAGAGATGGCAAGGGTGCCGCCCCACCCGCGCTCCCAGTGACCTTAGCATTCAGAAGTTAATAGAATCGTGGAGCTAGTGCCGACGACCCGGTCAACGAGACCAATAGATACACAGGGTACCACTTGCTTTGAACGCGATTTCAGATCTTCCGAGTAGATTGTCTGGCTCCCACTCGAAAAGTTCGTCTGGGTGCAAATTATCGATAACGTAATGGTCGGTATGCTGACGTACGGACTTGCGGTGTTCGGGTGGTGACCTGCTTCGATTTTTGCTGTCCATTCGTCATCAGGCGATCCCCAACTTCTTTTTTATCGGCAGAGGTAAACCTTCGAAGATTTCGTCCAACGGTTCTGCTGCCAATGTCCTCAACGCTTCGTTCTTCATCCGCAATTCCTTGACCAGATCGACCAGGTCGTCTTTCCGGCTCTTCCTGATCCCGGTGGCTGTGGGGCGTTCAGCCCGCTTCAGTTTCGCGCTCTTGGCTTCGTCTAGATCCACGTTTACTGCATCGAGGTACTGTTTGAGATGGGGTGAATAGCTCGACGTGTTCATGAGCGTCGCGCGGTTCATGCCGAGCACTGCGGCGACTTCGGAGCCTTTGATTTGATAACTTTTCTTCACGAGAAAATCCGTAGGCGTGCGGTGACGCCGAATGTAGAGCGCTTTCTCTCGTTTCATATCCTCAACACACTGCCAGGCGGCAGCACTGGCGTTTCTGTCGGAAACCCAGTCTGGACGATCTTCGAGTCCTTTGCCGGCCCCTGCCTCCGCACGTTTTTTTAGATACTCCATCACCATTACGCAGCCCTCAACTTGTAACTTGTTAACACGGATTCAAGCTCAGGTAGTGCCTCGTGGCGGGCGTTCAGCGTCCGGACGTGACGTGTGACATTGCGCACCAGCTCGAACGAAGGCTGTTTGAAAATGTCCGGGACGACCGGGTTGTTCAGAACCTCAACATGTGACGCAATTTGAAAAAGCATCCACTCGACATTGGTCGTCTGCATCAGATTATGGACGCACCCCAGACACAGCTCAGGGGACGCATTGTGGCGCATCGGTTCACCCTCTTCGGCACATCTGGCTCTATACCTGGTCCGCCGCATCAGCAAACAATACCCCCAGGGATTCGCCTTGATGTTTTCAACCTCTATGTTTGCCAGTTGCTCGGCCAATTCCGTCTGTTGCTCCGGGCTCTGGACGCGCGTCTGCCGGAGGAGGCGGCGCAGTAACTTGTTCATTTGACCGGCGTAGCCTTCGCCGTGATGTTTGATGTAGTTGTGGACAAGCGAACTAATGACACGGATCTTCACCCGTTGGTGGCCTGCGCGGTTGTCTTTATCGCGGATGTAAGCCAGCCACATGGTTCGACTGATGTGTTTGAACTGGCTGCGGATCATCCAGCCTGCATCACCATCAAACCGTCGGTAAATCGCCTCTGCCCACATGTGGCGGAACGCGTGGGGGCTTGGATACAGTGCCTCACCCAGCACCTCGCTGTGGATAGTTTTGGATGTTTCCCCCGATCGGCACTCGACTTCACTGAGTGAGAAAAGCCAATCCCGTGTTTCGTCGGACAGGTGAGTGTTAAGCAGAGCCCGCCAGTCTGGCCGCAGGGTACCGTTACGGTATTGGGTCACCCAGTCTTTCTTGTCGCCGACAGATTTCTGGAAAAAGAAAGCCAGCCGAGGCCACTCTTCACGGGTTCGACGATGCGCCTCTCGTAAATTCCCGTCTATTGTGAGTTCGTTCCATTCGTCGGCGGAGCGCGATACCAAAAGCCGTTCCTTTTCCCGGTACTGGTCCATCGTCAGCAAATCGCCGGATGCTTCAACTTGCGCCAAACTTTGCCACGACCCCCAGTTATCGATCAGTTCAAAACCGGCATAGTTTTGGACGTAGTGCGGCCAAAGGCCACCGACGGCTCTGAGCACTGATTCTTCAGACTGGGAGGGGATTTTTTTATTTAATGTTCCATACAAACATGGCCGGTCATGGTCAGAGCCATGTATACGCCCCAGGCGCTCAGCGATAGCAACAGCACTGAAAGTGACTTCCCGTAACTGTCGGACTCGCCCGGATGTCTTATAGACGTACCAATCTACCTGATAGCGATGCGGGAAGGCATACTGATCCAGCTTGTCCATGTTTCGGTTGCGCTGGATGTCAGAATAGGAAAACCCGAACTCGCTTGCTCGCCATCCGGTCAACGCCACCACACCGACTAAGCCAGCTGACGCGACCAGTTCAATGAATTGGCGAGGCAGACTGTAGCCACCTTTCGTCTTTTTTCCGCCCTCGTAGGCCGTTCCTTCAAGGCCAAAGGATTTAAAAAATGCCACCGTGGGCACAAAAGAGCCACTTTGGTCACAGCGTTGTTTCATGGCATCGAGATTTTGCAGGAACAAGTGCCAGGGCACCGGCCTCTGACATTCCCCCAGAAGGTACTGCGTTTCCTCGATATCCTCCCGGCGCAGCCAGTTCCAGATGATAACCCGCAGGCGGTCTACGGTCTCTGGTGACGGGATAAGGCCGAAAGCCTCGCCAATCTGCTCTAACACATTTTCTTTCAGGACGTGATGTTCGAAGCGTGCCTGACGGTGAGCTTCCAGGAAGTAATCCACAACAGCCGTCTGCACCCGCTGCCCCAATGCTGGCCTACTTGGCCATATCTCGGTGACCGGTCGCCCCTCAAGGACCCGTGAGATATGAGCCCTGACAGATGTCTGGCTCACGCCCAGATCCGTGGCAATCGTCGCAAAGGCTTGCAATGTTTGACTGAGGGCGCAGGCAAGCGCGGCGTGCTCCTCAAAAAAATTGAGACAGTGCTCCACATAATATCTTCCATGATCCAATGTAAGCAGGTTAAAGGATTGGCCTTTTTTCCAATCCTGGTAGGTCAGGTTATTATCCGTCAGTTCAGGGATCAGCTCCTTGAACTGCTTCCTGACATGAGCTTCGGTCACATCCCGAGAAATCCAGTCAAGGCCCAACTCCGAAGTGGCGTCTTTCAGCGCTTGAAGGGGCATGAGAAACGTCATGTCTATTTGACTGCGTACGGCTTTAAGCGGCGAGGGGCGTCCCCCTCTCCAATTGTTCGTTAGCATGAAGGCCAACACCTCTCGGCTGTTTTCGCGGGTGAGGCGGGGCAGGTTTCTTCGCGCCAAGGCGACCATCCATAGCCTCAGTCCTTTCAGTCTTCTTGTGTAGCTGTTGACGGTCGTCGATTCGGCGAGGGACAGCCAGATCTCTTTGGAGAGCGAGACGGGATCAATACCCTGTTCCCGCACCCAGTCTGGGTAGTCCTCAGACAGTGCCAAAACAGTGTCAAAGTCGACTGTGTAACATTTTCCCCTCAGGTTGATGAATTGCCATACGTTCTCCGTAAATTGATTACTCCGGTTACCAGGCAAAGCGTTGAGACGTGCCTGCAATTCATTGAGATCCGGTAGATTCCGATGCCGACGTGCTGTCGTTGCGGTCATTCCACAGTCTCCAGTAGGTAATCAAACAAATTGGGCAGATGGGGCTTAAGGTCGGCATATTGTTTCTGGGCCTCAGCAGCAGAACGCATACGAGCCAGATTGCGCGTCATCCATTCAACGCGGATCAACAGTGTGCGCTCGACCCAATCGGGCCGAACTGCCAGCATTTGCGGTAGCCGAGTCTCGGCTTCGGCGATCGTATGAATAAACAGCAGCGCCTGCTCCACTGTGTCAGGAACGAGGATGACATCGTCGTTTTGGATCCGTTTGATCGACTGATCGATCGAATGAACTCGAGCGTCCTCTGAACCGGTGGCCTCTACCACGCGAGTGTTCAACTCGAGATCGTTCACCGCTGCCGCCATTGCGGAGACGGATGGTTGGTATACAACATTCTGGAGATCGTTCAGAACCAGGCGGGTGACCCGACCTGCACGGTTGACGAAATCCTTATTGGCGTCGGTCAGATAAGCATGCTTTTCGGTTGCCGAGGTGTGCGAGTGGTGGTTGATCAGGTCACCGTCACGGTAACGGTCCGACCCCGCATGGACGGCAGTGGTCTTCACATGCGTGAGAGAAAATATGTTCTGAGGAAGCGGGCGCGCGACCGACTCGCGATACGCCCCGATATTATTTTCGGATGTCTTTGCGAAAATGCCCACAGGCTCGCTGCCCTGAGTCAGCGCCAACGCGGCGTCCAGAAAAATCGAACTGGCACCGGCTCGCCTTAAAGCTGCGTCAATTAGCCGCTGGACGCGAGGCAATTGCCAGATTCGCCACAAGAAAGAGATATCTCCTTTCTGCGCGAAACCTTCTCTAATGTCCGGCATCGCTTTTTCTGACATAACGTTGAATTGGAAGACAGGGCTAG
>CAXBOW010000061.1:0-4932 GCA_963977485.1 uncultured Haliea sp. | reverse complement strand
CGCACAGTATCGGTATCTCCCCTCCGGGAAAGTCTTCACTAATTCTCGGATAGTGGCGTGGTCACCACAACCGTTACATTGTCTCGACCAGGCATAGAATACTAGAATGTCCCAAACTCAGACTTTGGTCCGTTTCGGCAACCCGATGCTGGTTCGTCACCTGAATAGCTGATAAAAACTACAGGGGGAACAACGTAGCCGGGATAGATTGCGACCTGTTCGGGAGCTAACCATGGACGACGGGCCGTCCCTTAGGGGGGCTCCCGAGCCTTTGCTGGATAAGAAGCATGACTGGCAGGAGTGTATATGACTACGAGGAGCAACAAGCAATGAACACGACTTTTAAAACGCTGGAAAGCCTGATTCATAATTCTATCGAGATCCATCATCAGGCTGCCGAATTGTACCGCTCACTGGAGAATGAGAGCTCTGACGAACGCTGCAGGATTCTACTGGGGGAGATGGCCGGCAAGGAGTTGGAGATGGCGAAATTGCTGGGAGAATTTCTCCACCGCACGCCACGCGGTACCCTCAATACCTATATGCAGTACACCCTGGAAGAGGACCCACATGATATCGTGGCCGCTGCCAGATCAGAAGGAGCTGGTACAGTTGAGCAAATCGGCCAACTGGGTCAGAAGTTACACTGCTATCAGATTAATTTAATGGAGGGAGCCTTGCATGAGGTGGCCGCAGAAGAGGCCTGCGAGTTACTGGAAAACCTCTTGCAACTTGAAAAAGCCGAGGGCCGGGCATTTACCCGCAGGGCCGACTCGATTCATGATATGTAAACTGCGCCGTCAGAATATGGTCAGCCTCACGGAGGCCTGCCCCCGGTCAGGTGAGTTTAAGGTAGGGTCTCAGTGGTGGTGTTTTAACCAGTCAGCACTACCACCTTCATAATCATATACATGATTAAAGCCCTTCTCATCCAGCTCTCTGGCCGCTTCGGCAGATAACGGGCAGTCAAAATTGGCGCAATAAAGTACTACTTCCCGCTCTTTGCTACCGGCCACACGTTCCACTTCATCGCTAAAATCCTCGGAAGCCTTTGGAATATTGATGGAGGTGCGAATATGTTCGTGCCTGAAGTCCTCGCGAGGTAACACGTTGATCAAGACAAAATCCCTTTTTTCACTGCCATTCATGGCTTCCAGTTCCTCTCGGCTGATCGTTTGCATAGGTTTACTCCTAAAATCATCGCTGAAAAAAATGCTATCCCTGATTCCACAGGGCGGCGGTTGTACTGTAAACCGGGGCTAATGCTGGCTGATTTCCCGAGCGGTTTCGCCACCCAGTTTGGCACTGTCATGGCGTACGATGTCGCCCAGGCTGACAACACCGCATAAACGCTTTTCGTCGCGATTGTTCAGAACAATCAGGCGATAGATTTTCTGATCCTGCATATTATTTGCGACATCATTTACATATTCATCCTGAAAACAATAAAGCACCTTATCCGTTTTCATCTGGCTTACTGTTGTATTTTCAGGATTCTTGCCTGCTGCAACGCCACGAACAGTGATGTCTCTGTCGGTAATCACTCCCTGCAATCTGCCTTGGGGTGAATCACCGATAGGTAAAAACCCGGTGTCGAGGTCACGCATATATTTTGCCGCCTGTGCGAGCGTGGTGTCTGTGGGCACGTATTCCACACTAGTGCTCATGATTTGCTGAACTTGCATAATAAGATCTTCTCCTTGCCTGATGGTGAAAAGAAAATGCCATATATAACATCAGAAAAAACGACGCTAGTTTTTCCTGGCTTTCCAATCTATGGGAATAAAGGCATGGTGTAACGCCCGATAAAAACATTACTGGCAATCCAGTATTTTTATCTGTTGCGCTGTTACTTTAATTTTTAAAATTTGTAGTTTGTTCTGAGAGGTTTAGTAAAATTTTTCTGGACGGTCAAGGAATTGCAAGTGTAAAAATATTGTCCAGCAAGTACATTAGATAAACCTCACTTCACCGAGAAGTTGCCCAACCACGCCAGGCCCCTTGTTGTTCCCCTACACCCGGCTCTTCAGGATGTTTTCGGCAGCGCTCGTTGTAGTCCTGTTCCATGAGTTCGCCTAGACGATAATCCGATTCCAGTTACCGTACGAGCCCTTCACCGGCCCACGGGGAATACTGCAAACTATGATGACTACCGCCAGTACCAGACTCGCCACGGTAGCCAGCAACCCGGCCTCGAGAAGAAAAGTGCAAATCAGCAGCCCCAGCCCGAGGAAGATATTGACTAGCCGCACGGGTCTTGCCACTTCCGCCAAAGCAGTCACCGAAAGAGTGATCAGCAAAGCTCCTATCAAGTGATGGGCATCTGCCAGAGGACCTTCCACCCCGAACAGAATGCGACTTAACATCAGCAAAAAACCTGCGGCAATGCAGATTCCCAGTCCCCAGGACCACCTGACATTGCCACTCAAGATTTCTCTCGCCGCTGCTCTGAGTGAATCCATCTGAAAACTATCCCCGGCGTTTTTTTGTACACGGCCCTCATCGGTATCACCAAAGATAAAGGTTCGCAGCAGGGAGTGGCCCTGACACTTGCGACGCCACAGGAACTGACCAGTGGCCACCAGCTCATCCACGGAAAGCGGAATCTGCAGGAGCATGGCCATGGCGGCAATCAGGCACAGAGTGCACCAGGTATTCAGCAGGATTGGCTGGATAATGATAAAGGTAATGGACACCGCCCCCAGCGGCACGATAAGAATGCCGAACAGTGTGGTCAGCCAGGGCATGGTGCGCCAGCGCCGGACCGAACCGGCCACGCCTACGAGGATTTCCAGTAAATACACTAGGGCTCCGACACCGGCATCGGGCACTGGCCATGCCTCGGAAACCGACGATGTAGTGATTTCTTCGGTACCGTTCTTACTGTCTCCCGGCACAGCGCCTGCAAAGAAGGGTTCCCACAACCCATCCACATGGCCGAGCTGGTAAGCGGCCATATAGCTGGAAATAAAAAACCCGATAAACGCCAGAACAATAATGGGCAGCCGTTGAAACCAGCCGGACGGGGAGTAGTGCCAGCCGGGCGGGATTGTCGGCCCTGTCATGGCTGCCAGTGGCGACACGCCGGGGGCGGGCCGCAGTAGTACTGAAAAGCCGACCACCAGACTTCCCACCAGAGTGCCGTTGAGATAGGCGGAAGGCTCCGGGGCCCACATCAGCAGGGG
Source organism: uncultured Haliea sp. (assembly GCA_963977485.1). Classification (GTDB taxonomy): domain Bacteria; phylum Pseudomonadota; class Gammaproteobacteria; order Pseudomonadales; family Halieaceae; genus JARRPM01. The sequence goes on along the minus strand of CAXBOW010000061.1, from coordinate 1,747 downwards.
GGCCGACATGACCCAGATGCCCACAGCAGCGGTGGCCCATCGTGCTGCTGGCAGGGACCAGGACAGGGATAAAAAGGCAAACACAATAATGGCGCAACCGGCGAGAATGTCGCTGTAAACCATACCTGTGGATTGGTAATCGAGGCGTACAACGGACATTATCAGCCAAAAGCCCAGACCGATATTGAACAGATGCCCCCATAGGTTGCGGGCATGCTCTTCCCGGTACCAGTTTTCGTGCCGACGCCGCAGCCTTTCAGGTTTGTCGGTTTTTTCCGCCGCATCCAGCATCCAGTCGGGGGGGCGAATACCGTTGTGTTCATACCAGGCAGCCGGATCCTTCTTGAGGTTTCCAACCATACTGGACAACTCATCGCCTATAAAATGTCGGGGCTCCCAGTCGAGAAGCTGTTTGGCCCGACTCAGGTCCAGGGCATAGTGATCGGAAGAGAGGTTGATCATGAAAGGTTTGATAAAAGGCTTTTCACCATGATCCAGTGCGTCGGGCACCACAGGCTCGGCTTTTTCCTGAACCCAGGCTCCCGCTTTGGCAATAGACTCAGGCAGGGTATATGTACTCCACTGCTTTTCTCCGTGGAGCTGATACCCCAGTGCGTCCTGTAGTTCCCTGTAACTCATCACCTCGGATTCTCCTGCCAACAGGGTGCAGGCAGCTGGCATCTCCGTGCGCTTGTCGACACAGCGTTTGAAGACTTCCAGCATGTCTTCTAGGTGAATGAATGCCTGACCGGCATCCAGGTTTCCGGAATACAGATGCGATTCCATGGCGCGTTCATAGATGCGAGCAATCTGGTGTGACAGTGTTGGCACGGCGGTGTTTTCGTCGTACAGGCCTGCCAGATGCAAAAGCGTGTAAGGGATACGCTCACCGTATTGCTGGATCACCGCTTCAGTTTCAGCCTTGGACTCCGGGTAGGCCCAGCCGGGGGCCAGGGGAGAACCTTCCGTTACATATTCCCCCGGCGACACAGGCTTGTGAACCAGCATGGTGCCTGAATAAATAAAGCGCTCCACGTCAAAGGGCTCGAGGGCATCCAGCAGACGGCGTGTTCCCTCGACGTTGACTTCCTCATATAAAACCGATTTGACACCAGTGAAATCAAAGTAGGCCGCCAGGTGAATAACTGCTGCAATTTTGTCGCCATGCTCTCGATGCAATTGATTGAATGCCAGACGGAGAGAATCTGCGGAGGTGAGGTCGGCAACGATATCGCATTTATCAGGCTTCAAATCCATCCCCACAACCTGATAGTTTGCCTTGAGCTTTTTTGTCAGGGCTGTGCCGATATTTCCACCCGCACCGGTAATAACAACAATGGGTTTGTTAGCTGACTTTTGCCTGGTGTTTTTGATAAGGGTCCTCTCTACAAACTGTATTGGCTGACATTGTGCTGGCCTTTTTTCGCCTGACCGGGGTCACTGAAGTCATCAATGCCATGATGAAACTATGTTGCTGGATAGTGCTGCTGTGGCCCGACACACGTAAAAAGTTAGTTCAAAATTTGTATTTGTTCCAACTAGAGATGTCGTTGAGGTAAATGCAGGTAAATCGGACCAAGTTCATCATAGAAGCCATCAGGGGGCATATCTCTTGTGCTATCTTCAGCTGGCCGGGGTATTTCCATTGGTCACATAAACAGTGCTAGTCTCACATCAGGTTTAAGGCGCCTGTTGACGGTGGATCCGGGTTGGTGGGTGTCGGCCCAGTTTTGACACAGGCGGCCGT
>CAXBOW010000060.1:0-5151 GCA_963977485.1 uncultured Haliea sp. | reverse complement strand
CCAAGTCTTCCCAGGGGACGAAGATCGGCTCTTTCTGGCCCTCAGGTACAAAACATACTTCACGGCGTTGGCGATTGAAGCGGGTGGGGATTACGGATTCATGTTTCAGGTGCTCTCGGTACCAGATACCAAGACCGACCAAGAGAAAGAAACTGCAAGTCCAGAAAGAGAGCCCTATGGCATAACCAAAAGTTGCACCCCATCCCAATAGCGCGTCCTCCCAGCCATTCCCAAAAGCAAATCCTCCTAAAAGGACGACAAAGGGGAAAACAAATGCAATAAATAGAAAACAGAAAAAAGGCCCGCCCAGTACCATTTGAATACCAAACACGGGTGTCACCCCCGTCCCAAAGTCCAGGTATCCGCCACTCACTTCTCCCACCGCGTGGCCATGATCCACCGGCGGCAATCCGGTCGGTAGAGGCAAGGGGGACAAAAACGTCAGCCGGCCGCTCGGGAAGGGCTCAGAACGCCCTGCACGGTGTGGCTGTTCTAGCTCACGGTTTCTCGAATTCATGAAAGACTATCCATCATTGTGATTGGCTGGCAGATTGGCCACCAAGAAATTTCAGCTTTCGGCATCTCCTGAACAGGAGCCAGAGGATACCGGCTGTCAGGGGACACCGTCAGCATATACACAGCGCCTGTGTATGCACCGTTTGACTGTAGAGTTTCCAGTTTAACCATCAGGCTAAGATCGCGGGTTCGGATACCATGTTTAGTTTTATCATGGGCTGGTGGCCTGAAGGCCAGTTGCAGGTGCCCCGCACCATTCGGTTGTTCGAGGTTAGCCAGGATCGCACCGGTACAACGTATCCAGGTTTCTGGATGAAGAGAGAACATCCCCCTCTGCCCTGGCTGGATTCGCCATGCGGCGATCGACACTCGGTGAAGCGACTCACCCACCAAGGGGTCCAGCAGGCTGTCCGCAGGCAAGCTGTAGCAGTTTAGCTTTAACCTTGAAGGCTCTTCATCTTCCCCTGGAATTTCATCAAGAGTGACACTGTCGCCAATCCTGGCAAAAGCCTCTCCGTAGTCTTCAAGCGAGCCGTTGTGGACCTGCTCAGGTTCCCGGGACCAGGGCGTGGTTTGCAGCCATTTGTCCCGCTCGCTCAGATTGTAACGGTTATACAACCATGTACCGCTCAACTCAAAAACCGTGAACACCAGCCCCGCCATGTTCAGGCGCGCAAACAGACCCGATAAGGTACGTCCAGCAGTGGCCCAAGCTTGTGCCCGGGCGACCCCCTTACTGGCCTGGCTAACAGCTAATCCCGCACGCACAGTGCGCGCGAATCCGTAAAAATTCGTAATAGCTAGCCCCCCACTACCGATCATCCCTGACGCTGCGCCAGCCTGAGCTTCGGCATTGCCGGTCTGAATCGCTCTCAGCCAGTTTTCCCTATGTTTGTAAGCGCTAATACCGGCACTGAACGCACCAAAAAGATAGGCAGGAATGCCCAGTCCCACATGCAACCTACCCATTCGTATGTGCACACCATTGAGAGCGCTTCGCTGCCAAGCATGAGCCAACACCTTCGCCCTGCTTCCATACGCGGTTTCGATAATGCCTTGAGCGGCCAAAAAACCTGCTGCTGAAGAAGCCAGAAAGCTCTCGCCCAAGCGTTTCAGGTTATCGTGCGAAAATCGCTGGTTGCTATCTGATGAGTAAATCTCGACCAATGCGGCTCTTAAAACAGCTAACTGAACGAACGCCACCATTACTCCAAGCCCATCCCCCATCAAATTCACTCGAGGAGCCGAAGCCAGACCCTGCCGAAAATGCCCAACCAGCCGCCCAAGTTCTTGCTGATCCAATGCCGGCAAAATCAACGTCAGGCCGGCACGGCCGGTGGTTGCGGTTTCCAGTTTCAGGCCGGCGTCGATTTCCTCAACCGGGCTGAGAGCAGCAGCTACGTGCTTACCAATTTCACGGTGCTCTTCACGGGTGGCCTTGAATTCAGCCACCAGCCCTATGGCTCTTTCGGAACGATGGCCGTGTGTTGATTTGGCAACATCATGGTCGCTCTGCAGCTGTTTCATCCGTTGATCAAGCTGCAGCATTTTTCTGAGGTTTTCCCGGAACGTCGCCAGCTCGGTGCTCGAAGCGATGCGAAATTCCGCTTTACCCTGATCTATGGCATCCAGCATACCCCGCTTGAAAAAATACGGCAGATCCCGGAAGAGATCGTCCAGCTCAGGCAAGGTCTGGCTTTCGATCGCTTTGTACAGCTCGCCAATAGCACGCCCCTTGGCCAGGGCAATAGCCGGAGTGATGGTATCCCCTAGTGCTTCTGCTTTTTGTTGAATTAACCGCGAGTAGCTGGAAAAATCCGGGAGCTTATCCTTTTCTGCTGCTCTTATGCGCTTTACCCAGTCCGCCGCTCGAGTTACCACCGCATAGCCGGCAGAACCAACTGCCATATAAGCTTTCGCCAGTTCACCATCCGCGGACCGGTCGTTCTTTGGCAAGGTCTGAAACAATGGGCGACTGTACTGAGGGTTCTGTTTCAGCCACTCCAGTACGCCTTCACTCGCCTCATCGGAACGGCAGATGTCTTTAAGGCAGGCATATTCCAGATCCAGGGCGGCCTCGAGTTGCGCCTTGTCTTCCGGGTCAAAATACCACGCTGCATCGTGATAGCGATTGTCTGTCAGAAGCTTGACACGGTCATCCGTTATAGCCGTCAGTAGTGCCTGCCAGCGAGCAAGCTTGGTACGCTGGGCAACCATGAACTGATCCATGGCTTCACGATCGATAAGATCATTGACCCCACGGTGACCGAAACCTTGCCCTTCCAGAATCACCTTCAGGTGGTCGCGGTAGTTCTTCTCCAGAGCAACAATGCCGTCAATGTGAGAGTCCACAAAATCCGGCGGCATCCCCTCCATGGCTTGTCGCAGATACCACTCGTCCACCACTCTCTGCATTTTTGGAACAATGCTGTAAGCGTTAGTCCGGTTGGCTGTCCCCCGAATATCTTCAACTCTCGCTTTAACCTCAGCTGGAAGCGAGGGGTCGTTAGGGCCGGGCCGCTTCTCGTCTTCCAATTGTCTCAAGGCCGCCAGCAAGGCCGACTGGGTACCTGAACGATCGCTTTCCGACATGGCATCCAGATCCTGCTGCATGGACGCAATGGCAGGATGATCCGAGTTAGCCATCATGGAACCCAGGCCTTGTTCATCCAGCAAGGTCATGGATTCGATCAATGTGCCAAGAAAGTAATCTCGCTCGCTGTCTCCATCTTCTGTCCAGCTCTCAATCCATCCAACCACATCGTCCTGATGCTGAGCAAGATCCAGCATAACGCCCACATCGTCTCTCAAAACCAGGCAGAGGCAGTTGGAGGTATCGTCGATGTCTTGCTGCTTTATCAGCTTGCCGAACCGGCTTCTGTGGTAATAGGGCTGATTTTCCCAGTGATAGGGTTCGCTTTCCTGTGGATGGGCACCTTCGACTGACTCCGGCGAATCGTCTTCGGCAAATTCGGCTACTCGTGCTTTCGCCTGATCCGGTGTGAGAAGAAATTTTCCGCCACTCAGCGGTGAGGCGCTAGCGAGGTCGATTTTCTGTAACAATGCATCACGCTCTTCCGGGTCATCCAGTACCTGCGCTTTTTTGCGCGCTGTCCACGCCATCTCACAAAAAGTGACATACAGCGTGTGAGATGCAGGGTACTCGAGCCTGCCACCGTTATGCCCTGTCAGACCTCCGTCTTCATGCAGATATTCGTGAAGCTCCTCTGAATCAGCATCCAATACATAAATATAGCCATGCCGCGGAAGGCGATAACCGATGGGCCGGGAGCTCAACGAGTATGGATAGCCTGGGTCGGTATCGACGGGTGCGATTTCCACTCTGCCGTAACGAACAGGCAGCAGGTGAACAGTTTTCAGCAATGGACAGGAGGCAGGCTCATCAATAGACGTGCCTGGCTGCTCCCAGCACAACAGATCACTGCTTGTTCGGTCATTAACGGGGCGTTGTATCCTTGCCATCATTCATCCTCGATCCATCGGGAATGCGGGTTCAATAGCGGCCTTTCCGGCTGCTTGGCTGGGCAGTGTAGCGAACAGGAATTGCATAGCCTCTCGCAGGCTGCTGCATCCATTGCCAAGTGCCTCATCCAGTGTTTTACGGAGTGCCGGATAGGCCTCACGCAATTGAGGCCCACCTAACTGATTGCGTACTGGCTCCTCAAGGCTGTTCCATATGTGCAGCGCGTCTTTGCGCCGATTAAAGGCTTCGAAAGCACCCCTCAGTTCCTGCGAAACGGTAAGTTCTTTTATGTGATCAACCCCAGTGCGTGGCGCAACTGCTGGCGGCTTGATCGTTTGCCACTGCTCGCTGACAAGATCCGGAACGATCAGCCGATCCACGATACTACTTGAAGGACAGGTCAAATTGTTCCCGATAACCAACCGCGCCAGCGCCGGATGAGCAATACGCATCAGCTCTTCACACCCTGGCGCCGTTTTGATCTGCAAGAGAGATCGCATCCAGCGGGTAGAGGTCGCACGATCTGTGACAGAAACCAGCAAGTAGCCTTGCTCTTGTGTAGGTCCCTGCTCCAGAAACCCCTTCAACACCGAGTCCTCCGGCCCGCTTAACCAAACGAGCCAGGGGGACAGGTCCGAAATCACCTCCCAGCGAGTTGCAGCGTACAAGCACTCTGCACTGATCGGCTGATCGCCAGCCCACTGGTATATCTGTTTGCCAAGCTCCGGGATAGCCACACCATCCAGAATAAGCCCAACAGCGCAATGATCCGGCCAGTGGAATTGATCAAACGGCGAATCAGAAATCGGGAAGCCATCCGGATTCATGAGCTACTCACCTCACAGATAGGGCATGTTGCGTTGCCTTTCCTGAGCGCAGCCACTTGGGACTCTACATTGATTGCCCGGGCGTTTTCTCGCTGCCCTACGTCCGCTAACATCACGTTCGACGGCGCTACTGGCTGGTCGCCATCAATCAATTGCGGCATTTCCGGTATCACAGCCCCCTGCCCCGAACCACTCCCCGGGCTCCCCCCGGAATTAATCTTGATCCCCGGCCCACTGAGCGTCACACCGCTGGGATCCAACTTTATAAAGCTGCCGCCGCCGGCAATGGTGAGTTCAACACCTGCATCCAGCACGACTTTGGCG
>CAXBOW010000059.1:0-5206 GCA_963977485.1 uncultured Haliea sp. | reverse complement strand
GGATGTGAACGCGCTGGCGGCAATCATTATCGGTGTTGCCTCGTTGGGGATCATTATCGCGGCCTTGCAGGTTAACCGCCAGGCCAGGTAGCCATCCCATTGCCTCCTATCGAATTATGTTATGCTTCGATATCAATTTTGCGAACGTTCTGACCATGAATCTGACAGCACGCCCAGAAGAGCCGGCGGATATCAAAGAGAACCTCGGTATCCGCGCGTACAAACAGCTAAAGAATGACATTATCAAAGGTCAGCTCCGCCCCGACGAAAAGCTCCGCATGAGTGTATTGAAGGAGCGCTATGACCTCGGCATTGGACCTCTGCGTGAGGCGTTGTCGCAATTGGTAGCCGAGCAATTAGTTGTGGCAATCAGCCAACGCGGCTATCGCGTTTCTCCTATGTCGCTTGCTGAACTGCACGATTTGTATGACGCACGTGCCGAGCTGGAGGCCATGATGCTGGGCTTGGCGATTGAACGGGGCGATGACAATTGGGAAGCGGGTATATTGGGCAAAAATTATCAACTCGCTAAAGTGAGTGAAGCCAACACGCCCGACTCACTGCTGGAAGTATGGGATGCCCGCCATAGCAGTTTCCATACAGCTCTTGTGAGCGGTTGCAGCTCTCCCCAGCTAATGAAAGTACGCGATGGCCTCTTTGACAAGGTTCAGCGATATCGTCATGTCTGGCTGAAAGCCACCGTTTTTTCCAAGGAGGCCTTGGAGCAAAAGCGCAAAGAACACGATGCTCTCGTAGAGATCACACTTGCCCGCCGCAAAAAAGATGCCGAAAGGATGATGCGCGAACACCTGATGACGCCTGTTCCGATTATCACAGCAATAATGCAGCAACAAGGGACTGCTTGAAGGCAGCCCACTGAAAGTATAAAGGGACTATGGCGTCCCTTTATACTGCTATCGTTTTCCGGGGAATGGACTAAGCGGCTGCTAGAACAACAGGCCGGGTAGCCACAGTGCAATCATCGGAAAAGCGACAACCAGAGCAAGGCCAAAAAGCTGCAAGCCAACGTAGGGCAGCGCCGAGTGATAAATGTCCACAATGGTGATGGATTTTGGGGCCACCGATCGCATGTAGAAGAGGTTGTATCCGAAGGGCGGCGTCAAATACGCTGATTGCATGCTGAGGATAAACAGCACCGCAAACCAGGTAGTGTCAAAGCCCATGTCGCGCACGATCGGTACGTAAATCGGGATGGTAATGAACAATATAGCAAAATCATCCAGAAACATTCCCAAGACGAAAAAGCTGAACAGCATGATGAGGATGACGACATAGGGTGATAGTGAGAAAGCATCAATTGAGTCAGTGATGATCTCATCAGCACCCAACCCCATGTAGATTCGGCTGAAAAAGACGGCCGCAATAGCAATCCACAAGAGCATGCCAGTGATTTTTGTAGTGGATAGCATAACGTAACGCAGCAGATTCCAGTTCAGCCTACCGTGCATAGCCGCGATGACTAGCGCGCCAGCGGCGCCGACGGCAGAGGCCTCGGACGGAGACGTTACACCACCAATAATGCAGCCCAGCACAGTCGTGACCAGAATACCCGGGGATATAAGGTGGCGGAGCGACTTCAGTTTTTCTTTGGCGGTGAAGCGCTCCTCCACGGGCGCCGCAGGGCCGAGCGCAGGGTTCCGGCGGCAGCGTATCAAGATGTAGACCATATAGATGCCCGCCAACATCAAACCGGGCATCAAACCCGCAGCAAACAACTTGCCCACAGACTCACGTGCAAGAAAGGCATAAACAATCATCAACACACTTGGCGGGATCAGAAAGCCGAGTGCCCCGCCTGCCATGATGGTTCCGGTAGCCAACCGCTTGTCGTAGCCTCGCTTAAGCATTGCAGGCAATGCAATGATGCCCAGGCTTACGGTCGCCGCACCCGAAACACCTGCCATCGCGGCTATAAGGGCACAGATCAGAATGGTGCCGACACCAAGACCGCCAGGAAGCCGCCCCATCAGCTTGTGTATCATCTCGAAAAGGTCGTCAGTTATTCCTGAGCGCTCAAGCACCAGCCCCATGAATATGAACAACGGAAGTGCCGCCAGCAAAAAGTTGTCCATAGTGCTGTAGGCTGATGAAAGCAGGAATTGCAGCCCACCAGGGCCAAACATCAAGTAGGCACTGCCCATGCCCGATATCATGAGTGCCCATGCCAGCGGAGCACCCATTACCATCAAAATAATCATGGAGGAAAACATGATGGCAGTGATGGCAAAGGGATCTAGATCTATCATAGAAAAAGCCTTTCCAGGGGCTATCTCAGGGATAGACCCAAATGTGTTTCTTAGTGCGTCACGATCAGCATGGCTGCGTTGTCTGTCTTACCGGGGGCGCCTCAATCAGGCGCCTTGCTCATCACCTTGGTCTCGCGGGTCGTCATACTGCACGCCCGACAAACGGGCTAAGGCGCGGACAAGCTCTGCCATGGACTGCAGAATCAGAAAACCGACAGCAACAGGGATTGTTGCTTTAACGGGCCATACCATTGGGCGCCATATGCTGCTGTTGGAGTACTCGCCTATTTCCCATGAACGATAGGCAAATTCCACCGCCATTTTGAAAAACACAGCCAAAACGAGAATACCCAACGAAAATACGATCACGTCACAAAGGGCTTGAACGCGCACCGGAAACAAACGGTAGATGACATCGCTGCACACGTGCTGCCGATGGAGCAACGTATAACTCCCGGCCAGGATGGCCAATGCACCGAAGAACATTGTTGCCAACTCGTGCCCCCACACGGTGGGGGCGTTGAAAATATAGCGAGCAGCAACTTCATAGAGCAGTACACCGATGATACCTAACGTCAGCCAGGAGGTGGCTCGGCCAATCCATTCGGAGAGCCCGTCCTGAAAACGAAGATAGCGGGTAATCTTACTCACTGAGGCGCCCTTTCGCTTTGGCATTTTCGATCAGGATTTCGACGGCGCGGGCATTGCGCTCGGAACGGGCAGCCTCTTCTTTCCAGATCGGAAGGGAAGCCTCCGCCAATCCGCGTGAATCCTTTTCTGGCAAAACGGAGAATTTAAACAGTTTGCCTTCGTCGATGAGGCGCTGATTGCCTTCTTCAAGCCAGTTATGGATGTCCAGAAGATATTGATCAATTTCTGCTGCAACTATCTTTTGTTGCTCGTCGCTCATCTTCTCCCATGTATCTGGATTGATAAGCACACTTTCTGTCCAGCCCGGATTGAGCAGGTTTATATCGGTGTAATAGCCGGCCACTTCGTTGATTCGCAGCTGCTCGTACTCCACTGGGCCACCATAAATAGCCCCGTCAATGACACCCGTCGAAAGAGCAATGTAAATTTCTTCACCCGGGATGAAGGCGGTGGGGATATCAAACTTTTCCAGTACGGTGGCGATTGAGCTGGTGGCCCGAATACGCATGTCAGAAAGATCTTCAAGGCTTGTGATCGGTTCGCGAGTAACCAGACCATAATCACTGCCAAAACCCCGCCCGATCAGTTTGACCCCTTTTTCTTCATAGGCTGTCGCAATTAGCTTGTCCAAGCCTTGATTAGCAAAAACATCACGAGCTTCTTCTACGCTCACCCAAGCGCCTGGCAAGCCAGCTTCAATCGTGCCGATACCAACCGTACCCGGCCAATAGCTGCCTACACCGTGAGCGATATCGACACTGCCACCCGCAACGGCTTCCACAAACTGATCGCTGTCTACCAGCTCACCACCACGGAAGAACTGAATTCGGATAGAGCCGTCACTGGCTTCTTTAACGCGATCTCGAAGGTCGGAAGCGATTTGATCGACTTCTGTGCCGTAAAACGTATGCATGCGCAGACGCAGCGTGTCAGCGTAGACCGCCTGGCTGGCCAGCACGGAAACCGCGAGGGAAGTGGCAAGAAGGCTTTTCACGAATGCAGAGAGATTCATAAGAGGACCCTTAATCTGTAAGGAATGTTGTTGTTTGTTGTAGGTACATCGAGTGTCCGGAACGTCTAAACCAGATTCAGTGTAGCCCCATATAAATAGAACATGCCACAAAATTTCTACAAATTTTCAAAATGTCCACGTTATTTGATCCATAGCAATTAAACCACACCTGTATGCACCCCAAGCCTAACTTGGTCTCATGCCGCGCAACGTAGGCTTTCTCTCGATGCCGTCATTCGACTATCAGGCGAACATGCGTTTTCTTATGATAAATATTTTGACGTTTTATTAAAATGTCGATATTTTGTTGAGATGTTTCCTGCACACCAATCGCCGCTATTAATAATGATTTTTTCTATTTCCGAAGAATGAACCATTCTTCTGGTTATACCCTTTCATTCAAGCCTTTAAACCCGAAAGTCACAGATTAAATACAGAAAAACATAGCGTTAGGCCAAAAAAAAATCTGGGCACCCTCATTGCCATAATCCTCACAACAAAAACCACAGGGCACCGGATCGGCAACTGCTGCCCCCTTTCGACAACAACTAAAACTATAAAATATCGAGGAGACCAAGATGGGTGAAACCGTACTGATGCGTCAGCAAGATAACAGACGACGTGAGAAAGACTTACTTGGTGAAGCCTGGGTGTCGCCCTGACCTGACCCTGTGCGGTGAAAAAGCCAAGCCTGCGGTAGAACTGTTCGAAAGTCTGGCCGAGGGCATGTACAAGCTGACCGAGCTGGTCATGAAGCTCGCCCCTTACGGCGTGTTTGGCCTAATGGCCTGGGTCGCTGGTAAATACGGTCTGGATATCCTGGTGCCGGTCTGATCATGCTATCCCTGGTGCTCACTACCGTGGGTCTGCCGATCGAAGGTTTGGCCATCGTCGCCGGTATCGACCGTATCCTTGATATGGCACGGACTAGCGTCAATGTCTGCGGTGACCTGATGGTCACCATCCTGGTGGGCAAGAGCGAGAACGAGTTGGACGAGTCGATCTACAATCGCTCAAAATCCAAATCCGAGTCCAACCCCGCAACAGCTTGAGCTACAGGTAAAATCGAGTAGGAGGGGGAGGTGACTCCCCCGCCCTCTCATCCCACCGGCATACGGTTTCGTAACACGGCAATCCCACTTCCTATTGCTGGGCGAACTTCATTCAGGTGATCCATCCCCTGTCAGAGTGAAATGCGCTGCAACGGTCTTCGAGCTGTCCGCTAACGATTAAGCATTGACGGGCGTCGGGGGCGCTTCGCGTTTGCTCGCCAGCC
>CAXBOW010000058.1:0-5342 GCA_963977485.1 uncultured Haliea sp. | reverse complement strand
CTTCTCCGTTGCAATGATGGCAAAATAATTAAGTGCAGCATACGCTGCAAACATAGTAAGCGCCCTTAAATCGACCCCATTGACATTATTTGTTGGCCGTAGAACAGTAAATCAGTTTGCTCTGCGTTCAGTCTTCGACTTCGAGGTTCCAGGGCAGTAACGCTTCAAGCTTCTCCACTGTATCTGCCCCCGCTATATGCGCCAGCACATGTTGGAGGTAGGCGTAAGGTTCCAGACCGTTCGCTTTTGCCGATTCCACTAGACTGTAACAGGTCGCACTGGCCCGGGCACCGTGTGAGGTATCTGCGAATAACCAGGCGCGGCGACCTACCGCAAAGGGCCTGATTGCATTCTCAGCCAGTGCATTACTGATGTTTAACTGGCCGTCCTCACAATAGCCAATCAGATACGCCCACTGGTTCAGCGTGTACGTTATCGCCTTATGGGTCAGGCTATCTTTCGGTACCCGGCTGACATTCTTCTCCAGCCATGGCTTCAGGTCCTCGAGAACCGGCACGCTCAGTGCCTGTCGCGCCTGTTTTTTCTTGTCGTGCTCCAGATCCTTGATCGATTTCTCTATCGCGTACAGTTTGCGGATCTTGCTTAACGCCACGTCGGCTTTGGTGGGCTGGGCTGCCTTTGTTTTGGTGCCCCTGGTCTGGGCCGCCCGACTGGCTTCAACAAACTTGCGCCGGGCATGGTCGAAGCAGCCAATCCGGGTAATACCCGCTGCCTGGCACACCTTGCTGTAGCCGGAATAGCCATCGGCCTGCAATACACCACCAAAGCCATCCAGCAGGCGCTCAGCCACCGCCCCGGCACGTGAAGGGTCATATTCAAACAGCACTGATTGCTTATCCGGTGGTCCACCGCGTATCACCCACATCCATTTGTCCGATTGGGCCGTTTTGCCAGCTTCCTTCAGGACTTGCATGCGTGTTTCATCCGCTTGCAGGTAATTCCCTTCCAGTTGAACCTCCCGGATCAAATTGATCAGGGGTTGGAATACACCCTGGAGCCGTACAATCCAGTTGGCCATGTTGGAGCGACTGATATCACCGCCATAACGCTTGAGCATCCCCTCCAGGCGGTACAGCGGTAGTCCATCGGCGTATTTGGAGGCAATGATATAGGCCAGCAAGGCAGGGCTGGCAAAACATTTACCCAAGGGGTGAGCGGGCCGTTGTGCAGCGACGATGAGGTCTTCGCCGTCATTATTGAATACCGCCTTCTCCTGCCAGTATTCCAGTACCTTGACCTCCCCCCGTGTCAGGATAGATGTCGTGCCTAATTTTTCATCAATATTCGGGGGGCGCTCAGGAATGAGCAATGACACGATACTCGCAGGAGCGTAAAGACGCAGTGATCAGACGGATGATGCCGCCGGAGAATACCCCGGTGCCAGCGCTGGTTGAAGAGACAGGCATCTCAAATGTAACCCTGTATCATTGGCGCAAACAAGCCAGAGCACAGGGGTTGGTAGTGCCTGGAGATGGTCGGAATCCGGAGAATTGGTCGCCGGAGGATAAATTTGCCGTGGTGCTGGAAACGGCATCGATGAACGAGGCGGAACTCGCGGAGTACTGCCGCAAGAAGGGGTTGTTCGCTGAACAGATAGCGGCCTGGAAGGAGAACTGCCTCCGGGGCAATGCCACCGCCTTCGAACAGTCCAAGGCCGCCAGGAAGCGGGAGCGGATCACACAGCAGGAAGTCAAGCGTCTCAAGCGTGATCTGCACCGTAAGGAAAAGGCACTGGCCGAGACGGCTGCCTTACTGGTTTTGAGAAAAAAGATGCATGCGATCTGGGGGGAGGACGAGGCCGAATGATCGGCGCCCCGGATCGCAAACGTGCAGTGAGACTGATCGAGGAAACGATAGACGCCGGCGCACGCACGGCCAGCGCCTGCCAGGAAATGGGCATCTCGTTGCGCACCTTCCAGCGCTGGACCCGGGAGGATGAGATCAAGTTGGACGGTCGCCCTGACGCCGACCGTCCACCACCTGATAACAAGCTGACGCAGGAAGAGCGCCAGGCAGTGCTGGACACGGTCAACAGCCCGGCCTACCGCAGCCTGCCGCCCAGCCAGATTGTGCCGGCCCTGGCCGACGAGGGGCGCTACATCGCCTCTGAATCGACGTTCTACCGGATCCTGCGGGAGGAAGACCAACAACAGCACCGGGGCCGTAGTCGAGCGCCTGAGCACCGGCCGATGAGCACCCACTGTGCGACGGGTCCCAACCAGGTTTGGTGCTGGGATATAACGTGGTTGCCCGGCCCCGCCAAGGGCGTGTTCTCGTATCTCTACCTGATACTGGATGTCTACAGCCGGAAGATCGTGGGATGGGAGGTACATGACCAGGAGTCCAGCGAGCTCGCCTCTCAGTTGGTGCAGAAGGCCTATCTGCGGGAGGGTATTGCCGGCATGCCACTGATCCTGCACTCAGACAACGGCAGCCCCATGAAAGGGGCGTCACTGGTGGAGACACTGTATCGGCTCGGCGTGGTGAAGTCCCACAGTCGGCCGCGGGTCAGCAACGACAATGCCTATGCCGAATCGATATTCCGGACCTGCAAGTACCGCCCTGATTACCCCTACAAAGGCTTTGCGGTTCTAGATGATGCCCGAGCCTGGGTGCTGAGGTTCGTGAACTGGTACAACCATGAGCACAAGCACAGTGGGCTGAAGTTCATGACGCCACATCAGCGTCATACGGGCCAAACGGAGTTGGTGATGGACAACCGCAAAGCGGTCTACGAGGCAGCCAAGGCGGCCAACCCGCGGCGCTGGTCTCAGGACATCAGGGATTGGAATTTACCGGAGGCGGTCTGGCTGAATCCGGAAAATGATCGGGGCGACTTAGAGGTCGCCGCGTAGATGGACGCGACAACTACTTTGACAAACGGCGACCTGGGCGGGAATAAACTCCAGCTCTTCCTTGACCTTGGTGAAGAAGGTTTTGGTGGCCCCTTCTTTTTCCTCATCGGTCAGCACCAAGTGGATCTGCACCCGCTGCAGTTTGTCACTAAAGCCGCGCTTTCTTTTCTTCTTTTGAGGCCGAACCCGGTCTTCTTCAGGCAGTTGCTCTTCGAGCTCACTCAGAGTGACTTCAATTTCAGCCTCATCGAACAGATCAGACTGAAACGCCACCCTCTCACTACTGGCACCGAATTTTTGTACTGTAGCCAAACGCAAGTACTCTTCGAGCAGGTCAATGCGTTTGCTCTGTTCAAGGATGATGTGATCTTTGTCGCCGAGGTGTTTCTGGTGAACCTGGAGGAGGTCGTCTTTCTCTTCAAGAAGTTGGTCTTTTTCGGCGAGAAAAACAAACAAATCAGCGAGAGACAATCCCTCATAATCACCTTGTTTTTGCTGCTTTTTTATCGCCGATTGCATGGTGTAATTGTAACACTCATGGCCACTAAAAGCCTTAAAATACAGACTCATAATGCAGTTTTTTATGACCGGTCATCAGCATTATATCGTAGCCGTCCAACAACCAATTGATCTGTTGACCGGTGAGGGAAATCACGTCGTCGTCAGAATGCGGCCACCGGAATTTCTCTTCCGCCAGTGATTTGTAATACAACACAAACCCATTGTCCTCCCAGAACAAACACTTGATTTTGTTGTGGCGGCGATTGATAAAAGCATACAGTGCGCCATCAAAAGGATTATGGCCAAGCTCTCGTTCCACAATAGCGCTAAGGCCATTAACCGCTTTTCTAAAATCAACGGCATCGCGGTACAGGTAAATCTGTGGCATGTCGTCGGAGGGGCGAAAGTAGTGCGCCATCACAATTGATCCAGCAGTTGGCGCACCACTGACAGGTTCTCGGCACAGATACCTCGCATAACTAATCCGTTGGGAAATGACAACGTTAGCCCTCGATCGGTATCAGGCCTGACACTCACCGCGGCAAAACCACCTCGATCTTGTTTCGGAGGCACCCTGGTGGCATCGTCAAACTTCCCACGCCAGTACACAAAGCGATGGTAAGTCAGATTATTGTTTTTGCAAAACCGGGCTTGTGACAAGCCCGAGAGCTTCCAGATTTGAATTTGCTGTTTCCAGTAAAGGTCTTGTGGCTGGGGCAGAGGCTGGGTTATATCGTTCATGATTTTCTCCTGTGTGGGCATCAGGAGAAAGTCTGGCCGGAACTCTTACAGAAAAATAGGTGCTGATTTAAGCGCGCTTACCAAACATATAAAATAAAAATCATTAAATTTTAGAAACTCAATAAGTTTTACTTATAATGTTGTAGGGCGGTATATGAAGCTGAATCAATTAATAATTTTAGATGCCATAGTACAAAGCGCAAGCTTAAGCGGAGCAGCACTAAAGCTACATAAAACACAGCCAGCGCTTACACTCGCCATTAAAAACTTAGAAGCCAAAATAGGATTTGAGTTACTAGACAGAAGTAAATACCGATTACAGCTCACTGAAAAAGGGCGTATTTTTCACCGCGAAGCGAAGCAGCTCCTGCATGCCAACGACGAGCTGGCACAACTTGCTGAAGAATTGGCACTCGGTAATGAGCCTCAATTTAGAATTTGTTACGAACAACTGTGCCATATGCAGAGTTACAACGAGATCATAAGTAATACTTTTAGGTTGTTTACCAGCACAGAGTTTAGCTTAACAAGCGGGAAGCGTTTTATTTCGTTAGAGCAAGTAAACAGTGGGCAAGCCGAATTAGGCATTGGCCCGTGGTTTGACTTATTTCATGCAACAGGCGATTTAGAAAGTGTACCAATTGGTAAGCTTGCTATTGGCATTGTGAGCGCTAAAGGCGTACTCCCTCAAAAGCTCACCTATAGCGAACTGCAAACGTATCGGGTATAGGAAGGATTAATACCCCCTAATATCGCTCAATCTACTACAAGATCCTAGTTACTGGCAATCGACAGGCTATTATTAGTGCTCAGCTTTGGGTATAGGAAGGATTAATACCCCCTAATATCGCTCAATCTACTACAAGATCCTAGTTACTGGCAATCGACAGGCTATTATTAGTGCTCAGCTTTACGATTATCAAGCATAAATCAATGGTGCGCAGGCCTTTTTAGCGTTTTGCGGTTTCCGGCCCATAACCTGCCCTGCCAGCCTCATCCATGAGCAGCTTTAATCATCCTCTCCCTGTTGATACCTAATTAAATAGCTTTTCCTGCGGCGATGCGCGGGGCTCTGGTAATTGATTCACGGTGGCGGGCGTCCCAGACTTCGCATCCAGGTGAGCTAAAATCTTCTTGATGACCGACGGGTCCTCGATACAGGCAATAATGGCTCCGAGAACATAAGCGGACGAGATCTTGCGTTCATGGCACTTAAACGATTGT
>CAXBOW010000057.1:0-5416 GCA_963977485.1 uncultured Haliea sp. | reverse complement strand
GCATTGTTACTGCCGACCTCAAGGGCAAGACCGTCGACCCGGATTCGGAGCGGGTGGTGGATATGGCAGGTTTTCTGGGCGCCGTAGAAGACGCGCTTCAATAACTTAACGAAAATGTACCGGCTGAGTTCGCCGCCGGTGAGGAGGTTAATGTGCGGCCACATCCGCACATTAACCTGGCCACGGTCACTTACCTGTTCGAAGGCGAAATACTGCATCGGGATTCGGTCGGCAGTTACCAGCGCACCGCCTCCACGGCTACTGCCTAAACCAGTACGATTTATTTGTGGGTTCCACCATTCACGAGGTTGCCCAGATGCTCGCTCACTTTCTGCTAGCGCTTGATACCGTGCTACTCAGATTATGGCGATGACCGCTCTGGGCTTGCGAATCCACCTTGGTGCGATCAAGCAGGCTGTCGTCCGGCCCCTGATAGACAATCTCACATAAATCGCAAATGGCGGAATAAATCGCATACCAGTGACGCCTTGATAAGGGACCGTAAATGGTTCTTACTCCCGTGAAGCTTACTCGGCATATATGCGATGAGGCCGTCATTGACTGAATACTTCATGGTTCCACATGTGAATCAGGACTCTAAAAATGGTAAACCAACGTATCTCGCTGATATCAAAACTGGTGCTTTCAATAGGTCTTTTCTACGGCGCCAGTGGTGCCATAGCGGCACCGGGGGAAGACAGTATTGCCCGGGGAAAACAGGTCTACAACCAGCAATGTGCCGCCTGCCATCAGGCCGGAGGGCAGGGCATTCCCGGATCGTTTCCGCCTCAGAAAGGTCACACTGCAAACGTCTTCAATGCCAGTGGCGGTATGGGCGGGCGAGACTATCTGGCCCATGTGCTGCAATATGGCCTGACTGGCTCGATTGATGTAGAGGGGACATCGTATAACGGCAATATGCCTGCCTGGGGTGGATCGCTCAGCGACCAGCAAATCGCGGATGTCCTGAATTATGTGCTGACAGCATTTGGCAACAGGGAGCGACTCTCTCGCAGTTTCCAACCCTATACAGCCGACGAGGTGAACGCGGTCTCCGGTAAGGATCTCTCTGGAAAACAGGTCTACCAGTTGCGTCAGGCCGTCGTGGGGAGTCGAGGACAGAGCTCAGGCTCGGTCACCTCTCAGGATGCATCAGTTGCCAGCATGGCAGCCAAAGTGTCACTTGAGCAGGCCATCCCGAAACCGATCTATGCTGCAGTCCAGGATTCCGGTGTTGTCGAACGTTTGCCTTCAAAGTCGACCTGGCCTGGTGTGAAGGGCGCTCACTACGACGCCCTGAGCCCGGATGGTAAACAGCTGATGGTTTCCGGGTTCAAAACCGGCAATGTGTACGTCATGGACACGGATAACGGCGAGATCCAGGCCAGTATTGCGATCGGCGAGGTGGTGCAGGGCGTTAAAGTGTCACCGGACGGGCGTTATGGCCTTGCAGTGGCACCTACCCAGGGAGTGGTTGCCATCATCGACATGGAAACGCTGTCACTGGTCAAAAAGGTCAGTGTGGGTGACACGCCCCACAACATTATTTTTAACAAGGATAGCAGCCTCGCCTACGTTACCTTGCAAGGCGAGGGAGCGTTAGCCGTGGTGGATATGACAACGCTCAACAAACAGCGCGCTATACCCACGCCAGGGCTGGATAGCCCTCACAATATTGATATTTCCGGTGACGGGCGTCGCTTATGGATTCGTGATTTCATCGGCCATGTGGGCGTTCTTGATCTGGACAGTGGGAGGGTTCTCAAGGTGTTCAAGGTCGGCGCGGGTCACGGTGGCATCGATGTGATCCCGAACAGCCGGTATGTGGCCACGGGCGCCATCTCCGCGTCCCAGGTGACGGTGATCGATGCTGACAGCCTCGCTATTGTTGCCAACCTCGAAGTAGGAACCGGACCCCATGGTGTGCGGGCCAGTGCCGATGGTCGTTACCTCTACACGTCTGTGACAGCAGACAATATGATCACCATTATTGACATGGGGTCGCTGGAGGTAATTCGGCAGGAGCCCGTTGACGGGAAGTTTCCATTCTGGCTTGCAGTACCCGGCAACCCCTAAAAAAAGACTGCCGGTTGGGAATAAAATGAAAGCCGGTGACGTCTTTGGTTGATGGCTAGCCCACCCAATAAAGCACTCATGATAAGGCACTGTGGATGCGCAACGCCCGGAGCAAGCAGCAGTTCGACGCCCTGACTCGCCCCTGGCGGGATCGGCTTTTCGGTGTTGCGCAGCGCCAGGCCCGGTCGCGGGAGGCGGCTGAGGACTGGACACAGGAGACGCTGCTCCGGGCGTGGCGTGACTTTGGCCAGCTTACGGAACAGGGCGCGATATATGCGTGGCTACTGAAAATCCTGAATCGGGTAGTGGCTGATGACGTTCGGCGTAGCGCACGGCGAGATCAACTGGCGCCGATGCTCACCACCGGTGACGTATTTCTGCAGGAGCAGGCCTGTACGTCCGCCGGACCCTTTGAACAAACCGTGCAAACGCAAAGCAATGAACAGCTCATGAAAGCGATTCAGGCGCTACCGGATAATTTCCGCCAGGTTGTTTTGTTGCGGGATATTGAAGGACTGAATTATCAGGAGATGGGACAGGTTCTGAACATCGCACAAGGCACGGTTATGAGTCGGTTATCGAGAGGTCGGCGGCTTTTAGCCAGCCTGCTTATCAGGACGAAATCCGGGGATGGATTAGCTGCAACCTCTATACACGGCGGTAAATCCACATGAATGACCTCGACAAAACAGAAGCCTGGCGCTTCTCTGAACTCCACCTCGAACTACAGGACTGGCTGGCAGGTTACGTGGATGGCGAGCTGGATGGGCATCACACGGCCATAGTAGAGGCGCACCTGGTAGGCTGTGAAGCTTGTCGCGCAGACGTTGCCCGTCAGCAGGCCACGAGCAGACGATTCCATGATATGCCGACGACTCGCATGCCGGTTGAGTTGCATAAGCGACTTGATAATGCGCTTTCAGTCGCGCCTGATTATTCTGAACAGGCGCCCAGTACGACATCCAGGTTTAATCTCAGGCAATGGCTGACCGGTTTGTACCGCCCTGCAGTGGTCGGCGCCGGAGGATGGGCAGTGGCACTGGTGCTCGCAGGTGTACTGTGGTTGCCCGACGTGGGCGTCATGAGTCACGACCACATACCGATGGTGAGTGATGCCTTGGCAGACTATCAGAAGATGGCTCTCACGGACCTGCCTGCGCTGGAAAACACCGCTGACTCGTCAGCTCCAGCCAAGCTGGCAGGTGGTCGTCTACTGGCGACCTGGCGCACCACCGTGGGCGGTGAACCCGCTGAGGCCTTTGCCATGCGTCGGGGCAACAGCCTGGTGATTCAGTACCGGATTTCGGAACACGTACTGTTCAGAAATCCGGACGTGCGACAGGCGATGGCCACAATGGGCGGCTACCGCACTCGCGAAAACCAACTGGAAGTGCTGGCCATCCCGATAAAGGAAGCCGGTTTACTGGTTGTCGGGCCAGCGAATGCCATGCCAGCAACCAGTGATTTGGAGTTCGAATCTACTTAGGCAACAAGCGTGGTTATTTTACATCCAGCACCTACACTGAGGCATGGATTGTATCGTGTGATGCCTTAGACGAGGCGCGCGGAAAGACTAACAACAAGGAGAAGAGTCATGCCCGTATCAGACCACTACCCAAGTGATATCGCCGCTCAGGCAGAGCCGGTCCAGCTCAGCCGCCGACGCCTGCTGCTCGGTAGTGCAGGCGCCATGGCGTCAGTGAGTTTGTTGGGATTTTCGCCCCTTGCCAGGGCGGAAGAGCCCAAGACATTGCCCGATTACGTCAAATGGAAAAATGCCAACGATGTGATTGTCCATAACACAAACATCATAGAAACCGAGCGAGGCGCCATTGGCAGCGGCGTAATCACACCCAGCGACAAGTTGTATGTGCGCAACAATCTGCCTGCGCCGAACGAGCAGATCGTGGCTGACCGCAATGCCTGGAAAGTCAGTATCAAGGGCGTCAACGACCCAAAAACTCTGACTATCGCAGACCTGAAAAACATTGGTATTGAAACGGTAACGACGGTGCTGCAATGTTCCGGTAACGGTCGCGCTTTTTTCGAGCATGGTCCCAGTGGTACCCAATGGGGCACGGGAGCCGCTGGCTGTATTGTGTGGACCGGTGTGCTGTTGCGGGATGTTGTTGAGAAGCTTGGTGGTGTAAAGGCGGGTATGAATTACATAACCAGTACCGGTGGTGAATCACTGCCTGCGGGTCTTGACCCCAAGACCATCCAGGTTGAGCGCTCGGTGCCGACCCGGGGTCTTGATCAGGCCCTGCTGGCGTGGGAAATGAACGATGAACCTATGCCTCTGGCCCACGGCGGCCCGCTTCGGATGGTGATCCCCGGCTATTATGGCGTTAACAACGTCAAGTACGTAGAGCAGGTTGCGTTTACCAAAGATCAGTCCGAGGCCAAGATTCAGACCTCGGGTTATCGCATACGACCCGTTGGTGACAAGGGTGCGCCGGGGCATCCGTCCATGTGGGAGATGCCCGTTAAATCCTGGGTGACAGCGCCGCTGTCAAATACAAACAAGGGCCGCAACATGATTCACGGCGTGGCCTTTGGCGGCATTAACGCGGTCGCAAAGGTCGATGTCTCCATCGATGGCGGCAAAACCTGGAAACAGGCCCGCTTTCTGGGGCCGGATATGGGGCGCTACGCCTGGCGGCCTTTTGTGCTTGCAACCGATCTGTCCCCGGGGGAGTACCGCATTGTCAGCCGGGCCACCGATAGCGAAGGCAACACCCAGCCACCCAACCGGACCGAAAATGAGCGCGGTTACGGCAACGCCAGTTGGAAGGATCATGGCGTGACTGTCACCGTCGTCTAACCGAAAGTCATTCAGCGGTCGCTACACCGGGCCGCTGCGACATCCCTTGGATTACCGCGAAAGTACAAAGTACGATCCTATCGAGGAAGTATTATGACGTTCCGAGTTCCCCTTGCGTTTGCTGCGTGTATGTTAACCATCGGTTCCGCTCTGGCGGATGAGCAATTTGATGCCGGTAAGAAAGTCTTTCTGGAACAGGCGCAACCGTCTTGCACCATCTGCCACACACTGAACGACGCAGGATCTGCTGGTGAAATTGGTCCCAACCTGGATGAACTCAAACCCAGCGCAGATCAAGTGGCCAACGCCGTTAGTGGCGGCGTGGGCATCATGCCTGCGTTTGACGGTTCGCTGTCTGACGAGCAGATCAAAGCCGTGGCGTATTACGTTGAAAAGGTGACGTCGAAGTAGTGCGCAGCGCAAGTGCCGCAGAGTCGAGTCCGAGCCGAAGGTCAGGTTACTCAGGCCGCTCTCGGGTGTAGGGTAGCGTTACCCTTCAGCTGCTCTGAGAGCAGG
>CAXBOW010000056.1:0-5752 GCA_963977485.1 uncultured Haliea sp. | reverse complement strand
GCTGGACCTGCTGCTCATGCCGCCGCTGATCCTGCTCGCGCTGCTCTTTCACGGAACCGCGATAGTGCTCCAACGCCTGCCGGGCATGCTTGTGTTTTTCTTCGAGTGAATTCACCTGGCGTTGCTTGTCCTGAACCTGCTCAGTCAAACTTTCAATGCGTTGGGCCTGTGCGCGGTTATCGCTTTCGAGTTTTGAGAGCGCCTCACGCAGCCCATGGATCTCCGCCTGTAAATCATCCCGCGCCTGAGCCAACACTGCATTTTGCGCCTGGTGTTGCCTGGTCTCAGCGGTCTGTGCCGTCAAGGCATCCTGCAGGCTGGCCACCTCGGCCTGGTGGCGCTGTTCGGCCTGCTCAATGGTCTCCCGCGCGTCCTGGCGTAATTGCCGAGCCAGTTGGCCCACCAAGTCGGTTACGTGGTTGCTCAGAAGCGCTTCGTCGTCCAGACGGGTGCTTTCACGCGCCTCAATCGCTCTCAGGTGGTTGCTGATGGTGGTCTTTGAGCCGGTGTTGCCCAGCTCGGCTCGTATGGCGTCGATGGAGGGGTGAACATTGCGAGCCAGAAGACGTTTACGGGCGTCCTCGACCAGGGGTTGGGTGATGCCGCCTCGGGCCATGATCGTGTCCTCATGTCTATTTCGTACTGTGGTACGTATTATGTAATTACATACTATATACACCAGAAAGATCGTTGGAAAGTACAGCTTTACAGACATGTGATAATCCAGAGTTATCCATTGTGATACCCATTTCGACGACTATACTGACCAAAGCCCGGTACGATACGAAGTTGGTCAACTACCCCGGACCGAGGCCATACGCCCACTATGCAGGAGCCCACAAGTGCACAAACAAGCCGACCCACTTGACCAGGTGTTTGCCTTTCGGGCGTTTGATTTTCGGAACCGATTTCCAGACCCATTACCGAACTTCCGTGCCGCCCTGGAATGCCTGCAAAGCGAGGACGCCTATATGCCGGATGTTGAGGCACAGATCAGGGCCTACCTCAAAGACGGCCGCTCGATTGCCATTCCAAACAGTTTCTTCTGGGTGGAGCAAAAGCCGTTTGCGTCATTGGCAGAGGCCCAAAGCTGGGTGCAGGCCCGCCAGAAACGAGCAGCCAAGGGTTCTCCGCTGGATAGGCTCGCCGGTTCACTGATCTCCAACCCCGACGATCCAACTGAAAAACAAGTGCGCGATGCGGTGACTATGACGTTCACAAAGATGGTTTCAAAGGCAGACAATGAGGCCGTGTGCGCGTCGGCAGAAAGGTGGTTAAGGGAAGCGATACGAGCACTGCCGAAGTCGAACGACGTCGGTGCGCCCAATGACGATTGATCGGTACGTTAGCGCCGCCACACGGGACAATACACGGCGCAGCTATCGGTCAGCGGTCGAGCATTTTGAGGTGACCTGGGGCGGGTTTCTGCCCGCAACAGCCGACAGCGTGGCTCGCTATCTGGCCGACCATGCCGGACGTCTTTCTGCTGCCACCCTGAAGCAGCGCCTGGCGGCGTTGGCTCGCTGGCACTGGGACCAAGGTTTTCCAGATCCGACGAGAGCTCCTTTAGTACGCACGGTTCTGAAGGGCATTCGCGAAGAGCATCCCTACCGGCAAAAACAAGCAAAGCCGCTGGCCATCCCCCAGCTCCAGCAATTGGATCAGTGGCTAGCAGGACAGATCGCAGAGGCGCGGCAGCACGATGCCCGGCGTCTCGGGACCTGGTTGCGTAACCGGGCCATGGTCTTGCTCGGATTCTGGCGCGCCTTTCGCAGTGACGAACTCTGTCGGTTAACCATTGAAGACATCACGCTGGCCCCCGGTGCCGGTATGTCCTTGTACCTGCGGAGAAGTAAGGGGGACCGTCAGGCCGAAGGTCGCCTGTACAAGGTACCCGCTCTGAGGCAGTGTTGTCCGGTCGAGGCCTGTCAGGATTGGCTGGACTTTTTGAACCAGCCCAGCGGTGCGCTATTCAGGGCGATTGATCGTTGGGGAAATATTTCCAATACTTCATTGCACCCGAACAGCATCGTGCCGTTGCTACGTCAGCTACTGTCTGACGCAGACATTGACGCAGCACAAGCGTTCAGCAGCCATTCGCTGCGACGCGGTTTTGCCACTTGGGCCAGTGCTTCCGGCTGGGAAATCAAAGCGCTGATGGAGTACGTCGGTTGGCAGGATACCCAGACCGCCTTGCGATACATTGAAGCTAAATCGCCGTTCGAGCAGGCCCTGATGCAAATTCCAACCGAAGTGGCGTCTGCTGCCGGTCAGCCGCGCTTGGCGAGCGTATCCGAGCCAAGTTACCGGGCATTAACCGTTCAGCTCACCCTGGAGCCGCAACGTCCTCGCAGCCGGAAACACCATCAGGCCCGCACGGTAATCGAAGCCCACTGCCTGAAACCGTTCGAGATGGAACAGCAGAACAATGGGGACTACCGCATTGAGGTGCCTGCAACGTCGGATGAGCAGCTGGACGAAATGATGGACGACTTGATCGATGAGATACACCGCATTGCGTCCGATAAAGCCTGCTGGGTGGAGACACTGATCAAGGACCCGGCCACCGGGCAAGCATGGGATTGAGCCGGTTATGAGTGCTATTCAGGAAACAGCCTATCCACGGTTTCGGACGGATATCTCGCAACAGGAACTTGATGCAGTATACACGCCCACGTCCGGCGAACAGCACTGGGCTCGTCGGCGCACCCGGCCGATCCTGGAGCGCTTCTTTTTACTGCTTCACCTGAAGGCGTATCAGAAACAAGGGTTCTTTTCCTCGTCGGTCGATTTGCCGGGCGATTTGCGTCGTCACATTGCGCAGTGCCTTGGTCTCGACAAGCAGCCGACCAAAGCCCAACGACAACAGTATGATCGTTCTGCCACCCGTAAACGCCATATCCCGTGGATTCGAACTTATGTGGGCAGCCGGACTCTGGACGAGGCGGCTCATGCTTGGCTGTCCAGTCAGGCCATAAAAGCCGCCGAGTCCCGCGAGGTGTTGGCCGATATCATCAATATTCTTCTGGAAGAATTGGTACGTCACCGTTTCGAGATCCCCGGCTTCACGGTGTTATTGAGGCTCGCCAAGGATTCCCGGGCTATCGTCAATGACCGCTGTTACCGATCCATCGTCAGCGAACTCAACGACGAAACAAAGGCACTGGTCAATGACTTGCTGATATCACCACCAGGAATCGAGATCAGCGGCTGGCAACGTCTGAAGCGTGAGATTCGCAAGCCGACGAATAAAGAGATCCGGTCCTACCTGCAACACCTCAAGTGGCTGAAGGATATCGTCGAACAATTGCCGGGCGTCAAATCAATTCCCGTGACCAAGCGGCGACAGTTCGCCCACGAAGCACGAGCGTTGGATGTGGCCAAAATGGCTCGAATCCCTGCGCGTAAACGCTATGCCCTGGCGGTGATTCTGATCCGGCAACAGTATGCCCAATCGCTGGACGACACCGCTGAGCTCTTGATCAAGCTGATGAGGCAGCTGGAAAACACCGCCCAGCAAAATCTCCTGGCCTATCAAATGGAGCAGACCCAGCGCACCGATCGACTGGTGTCGCGCTTTAAAGACGTGTTGACTGCCATGGAGGCCGAGCCGAACCCGTGGCAATCGCTTCAAGCCGTTGTCGGAGACAAGCGCCAGGAGTGGCTGGACGAATGCGAGGAGCATCTGGCCTACGCGGGCAATAACTACCTGCCTTTCATGTTGCGACCGTTTCGAACCAAGCGAAGCCTGCTGTACAACTGCCTGGAAATACTCACGTTTCAAAGCACCTCCAGCGACTTGCTGTCGATTCAACTGATCGAGTTACTCCGGAACACCCGTTCATTGAAAGCCGAGACGCTGGATTTGCGGGTCCATGCGCCGGATCTGGTCGAAAGCATCCAACAGACCAAGTGGACGCTCGAAAAGTGGCGCCGTCTGATTTTCATCCGGCCGGACAGTCTGACGGTTCACCGCAAATATCTTGAATTGGCCGTTTTTAACCTGGTGAAGCAGGAGCTGAAGTCGGCCGATATTGCGGTCGTTCACGGGGATCGTTTCGATGACCATCGCGATCAACTGGTGAGTTGGTCGGCTTACGAGCAGGAAATTGACCAGTACGGGCTGGAAGTGGAGCTTCCCATCGAACCGAAGGCTCTCAGCCGCCACCTTAAGGATCAGTTGACTCAGGTAAGCCGCTCGGTGGATGCCTCCTTCCCGGACAACACACACGCCGCGATTGAAGACGGTCGCATCGTAATCAAACGCAACCAGAAACAGGGGCTACCGACCAATTGGCAGGCGCTCGATGACGACATCACGCGTCGGCTTGGCACCCGCAGCATCGTCGACGTTCTGGTCGATGCGGAGCGCTGGCTTGGGTTACATCGGGAATTCGGGCCGCTGTCAGGCTATGAGGGGCGCGTGGAAAACCCCCGGTTGCGGTTCATCGCTACGCTTTTTTGCTACGGCTGCAATCTGGGTCCCTCCCAGACAGCCGACTCCATCAAGCAACTAAACCGTCGCCAGGTGGCCTGGCTCAATCTCAATCACGTCACTGAAGACAGGCTAGACCGCGCTATCGTCAAAGTCATCAACGCGTACAAGAAGTACGAACTGCCCGGATACTGGGGTACAGGTCGGCGGGCCGCCGCTGACGGCACCAAATGGAATCTTTACGAGCAAAACCTGCTCAGCGAATACCACATTCGCTATGGCGGCTACGGTGGCATCGGTTACTACCACGTCTCCGACACCTATATCGCACTGTTCAGCCATTTCATCCCCTGTGGCGTTCACGAGGCGGTGTACATCCTCGACGGACTGCTTGAGAACCAGAGCGATATCCAGCCGGATACCTTGCACGGTGATACGCAGGCCCAAAGCTATCCCGTTTTCGGGCTCGCGTATCTACTGGGGATCAAGCTGATGCCGCGTATCCGGAATATCAAGGATCTGAACTTCTACCGGCCCGACAGGCGATTCCGTTACGCGCATATCGAAGAACTGTTCAACGGCCATATAGACTGGGCACGAATTGAACGACACCTCCCGGATATGTTGCGTGTGGCCGTATCCATCAAGCTCGGTAAAATTACCGCATCCACGATCCTGAGACGGCTGGGAACCTACAGCCGCAAGAACAAGCTGTATTTCGCCTTCCGGGAGCTGGGCAAGGTTGTTCGGACCGGCTTCCTGTTGAATTACATCGACGATGTGGAATTGCGTCAGACCATTCACGCCGCAACCAATAAGAACGAGCAGTTTAACGGGTTTGCAAAATGGAGTTTTTTTGGTGGCGAGGGCATCATTGCGGCCAACCTCCGGCATGAACAGCAAAAGGTGGTGAAGTACAACCACCTGGTGGCGAATATGCTGATCTTACACAACGTCGAAGCCCTCAGCCGGGTGTTGCGCGATATGGCAGCGGAAGGGATCGCCATCACCGAAGATGTCCTGAAAACGCTCTCGCCGTACCGAACCCGTCATATCAATCGTTTTGGAGATTACACATTGGACTTTAGACGTCCGGTAGGGCAGCAGTTGTTTGATTTGAAACTTGCTGAGCTTACCTCTCAAAGAACGTCCGGTGATCAGGTGAACCCCAAATATGAGCCGAAATAGAAACGGCTAAACTATTAATTATTCATTGGGTTAGGGGCATTTTTAGACAATTTTTCACGTTTGTCTGCCAACCCTCAGCAGCGACGGTGACCGCGTCCTGAAGGATCGTAATATCCCGGTGATCCCGGA
>CAXBOW010000055.1:0-6092 GCA_963977485.1 uncultured Haliea sp. | reverse complement strand
GTGTACGCCCTGATGGACGCGGCCGACGACATCGTACGGCCGCTGCAGGACCGCCCGGTTCGCGTTGACCGTGAAACCCTGGCCCTGGGCTACGCTGGCGTGTACTCCAGCTTCCTGCGCCATTCCGAAGTGGCGGCGCAGAAGTATGGCCTGAAGACTGTGGATATTCTCGTTGAATTGGGCAAACGCCGGATGGTGGGTGGCCAGGAAGACATGATCGTGGACGTGGCGCTGGATCTGCTGAAGGCGCAAGAGGAGCAAAAAGCATGAGTAAGACACTAAACAATGACCAGATGCTGGCCCTGGCCGAGCACGTAGAAAACGCCGAATTGAACGCCCGCGATATCACCAAGGTCACCAATGATTATCCGGACATGACCTTTGAAGACGCCTACGACGTGCAGTGGGAAATCCGCCGTCGCAAGGAAGAGCGTGGAAACAAGGTTGTGGGCATGAAAATGGGCCTGACCTCCTGGGCCAAGATGGCCCAGATGGGCGTGGAAACCCCGATCTACGGCTTCCTGGCAGATTACTTCAGCGTGCCGGATGGCGGTGTGGTCAATACCAAGGAACTGATTCATCCGAAAATCGAAGCCGAAATCGCCTTCGTGACCAAGGCGCCCCTGCATGGCCCCGGTTGCCATATCGGTGACGTCCTGGCCGCCACCGACTTCGTGATCCCGGCGGTGGAAGTGATCGACTCCCGCTACGAGAACTTCAAGTTCGACCTGGTGAGCGTGGTGGCTGACAACGCCTCCTCCAGCCGGTTTATCACCGGTGGCACTATGGCGAACTTGGCCGATCTAGACCTTAAAACCCTAGGAGTGGTGGTGGAAAAGAACGGTGAAGTGGTAGACGTGGGCGCTGGTGCTGCTGTGCTGGGCCATCCGGCGTCTAGCGTTGCCATGCTTGCTAACCTACTGGCTGAGCGCGGTGAACACATTCCGGCCGGTACTTTTATTATGACCGGCGGAATCACAGCGGCAATTGCGGTGGAAGCCGGAGATAACATCAGCGTTCGCTACCAGGGGCTGGGTACTGTCACGGCCCGGTTCGAATAAGGAGGTTATATGCCCGTTGCCCAAATCAACATCCTGGAAGGTCGTACCGACGAGCAAAAGGAGATGCTGATCCACGAGGTAACCGACGCCATTGTCCGTTCCCTCGGAGCGCCGGTTGAAAGTGTGCGCGTCATTCTCAACGAGATGCCCAAGCAACATTTCGGCATTGGCGGGCAGTCGGCGAAAAAGCTGGGGCGATAAGCCCCGGCGATGATTGCGGATTTTTAGGAGAAGGCAAATGAGCAAACTTCCAGTGTTATTTGTCTCCTGCGATGCGGACAACATCCAGTCCCGGGAACAAGCCGGCTCAGGGCCTGCACGGATGATCTGGGGCAAGCAGTACAAAAGCGTGGTGGTGATCAGCTCCAGTGCCGGCCAAAATGCCCCGGAAATCCTGCAGCTCAAAGGCAGCGGCTCCACCTCGGGCAGGATAAAGGCGCTGCTCTCAGACCAGGGTTTTGAGCCGGAAGTGCATTCACGGGACGTATCGAGCAGGCACCAGTTGTTCCGGGTGCTTCTGGCAGAGGAGCCGGGGGAGTTAACGGAACTCATCCTTAATACCGGTATGAGTGAGCTTGAATACCGGCGAGTCGGGCGGTGTCTGGAGGTGCTTCGGGAACAGGATGTCCTTGTGATCTGCCTCGATGACAAGCCTTGCCATAGAGAAGCAGACGGTGTTTCCCTGCACGACCGGCATTTACGGGAGCTACTCAGTGCCTGGGCACAGGATCAGCAGTGGGTCGCCGTGATGTCATTCAAGGGCGATGCTGCGGGCTCCACCCAAACCAATCGCCTGGATGACCCGACGGTGTGCCTGCTCAATGCCGCGTTTACCCTGGGGGGCTCGCAGTTTCCGCAACGGATGTTCAGCAGTGGAATGAACAATGCGGCACAGATGCTGTCCGGATTTGGCTGGATGAGATAGCAACTATGGATAACAACCAGGAACTCACACTCGTACAACCCTCGTTTTCTTTGACTGAACAAGCGTCGCTAAGTTTGCTTCAGGCGGCCATTAACAAGGCTGGAGAGCTGGGCATCAAGGCGACGGTGTCGGTTGTCGATGCCTCAGGGCGTCAGTTGGCTTTCCTTAAAATGGCGGGCTCCTTTCTCGTGTCTTCCGAGCTGTCGCAGAAAAAAGCCATCACGGCGGCAGGTATGGGCCTCAACACGGTAGATCTTGAAAACGTGTTGGCTTCAGCCCCTGCCAGGGTGCTGGATGGCCTCAACCAGGCCGGCGACTTCACCATGATTGGCGGCGGCGTTCCGCTCTACCGGGATGGCGTTCTGGTCGGTGGCATCGGGGTATCTGGGGGTAGCGAAGATGAAGACATCGAATGCGCCCGTTTTGCCGCACAAGCTATTGACCTTGCCAAGGAATCGTAATGGCTCAAGCGCCACTATTGTCAACGCCGTTAAGGCAGCTGGCACAACAGCTTGAGTCCAGAACCCGGACTGGTGAGGAGCTGGTCGAAGCGGCCATTGATGCCGCTAAGACGGGTGATCACGGTGCCTATGTCAGTTGGCGCCCGGAGTCTGCGCTCGAACTTGCCCGTGCCGGAGACAAGGTAAGGGCTGCAGGCGGTAACACCGGGCCTTTGATGGGCATACCTGTGTCGGTGAAAGATCTGTTCGGTGTGCCCGGTTTTCCAACCTATGCCGGTTGCTCCCGTGCCTTGCCAGAACACTGGCAGCAGACAGGCCCCCTCATTCACGCCCTCCAGTCCCAACTGGCGCCCGTGGTGGGTAAAACCCATTGCGTGGAATTGGCGTTCGGAGGGCTCGGTACTAATAGCCACTGGGGAACACCCAGAAACCCTTGGGACAAGCGTGTTCACCGTGTTCCTGGTGGCTCCAGTTCCGGTGCCGGTGTTTCCCTGATCAATGAAACTGCCGCGTTGGCCCTGGGCACCGATACCGCCGGTTCCGTTCGTGTGCCCGCCACGATGACCGGCGTGGCGGGGCTGAAATTGACTGCCGGGCGATGGCCAACATCGCAGATTGTACCCCTGTCGAGTACCTTGGACACGCCCGGGTTGTTGGCGCACCGTGTCGATGACCTGGCATATGCCTTCAGTGCCCTAGACCCGGTTGTCGGGAAACAAGGCAGGCAGCTGCCAGCGGTCCCGGTTCTTGCCAGTCTCACCTTCGGCGTCCCCTCGGCGTTCTTTTGGGAAGACTGCAGCCCCGGCATTGCCGAAATCGTGGAGCAGGCTTTGATGTCCCTGGAAAGGGCGGGTGCCCGGCTGGTTCGATTTGATTTTTCGGGACTCAATGAAATCTATGGCCTGTTTCTTCAGGGTGGTGTGGCGGCGCCGGAACTGGCGGCTTTTATCCGGCAAGAACTGCCAGAGATTGTGCCCACGTTGGATCCGAACGTAGCGGCAAGGTTGCGCACCGCTGAGGAGCTGCCGGCATGGAAATATATCCACAGGCTGGACCTCATCAAGCGCCTGTCAGTCAGCGCCGCCACCGAATTGCAGGGTATCGATGCCCTGCTGACGCCGACGGTTACGCTGACACCGCCTGCGGTGGATAGTCTGGACGAGCCGGGGGCCTACGCGACGGCAAAACATGCAGGCCTTGCGTAACACCGCCATGGCCAACTATCTGGGCCTGTGTGGACTGACCCTGCCAGTGGGGAAAGATAAAGCCGGGATGCCAGTTGGTTTGCAGTTGTTAAAAGGACCATGGCAGGAAGGCCGGCTTCTGGCGATTGGCCAGGCAGTTGAACGTTGCCTGGGTTTCGGTCCTGAAATACTCGGAAGTTGTCCATGAATCCTGTCTGACCAACATCCTGACGTATCGAGGTTGCAGTGGCTGCATTAAAAATACTGATGATCGGTGCTGGCGGCATCGGAGGCTACTACGCCGCAAGGCTGGCTGGAGCTGGCCACCAGGTTGTGCTGACGGCGCGTGGCAGTCACCTTCAGGCACTGAAAGCGGATGGCCTGACCGTTGATTATGAAGGTCGGGTGCTCTGGCATGGTCTTCCTGCCTGTGATCATCAGACGCTCCTTCGGGATTACCATCCGAACGATTTTGATCTAGTTGCCATTGCCCTCAAATCCACGGCGACCGGTGCCGTCATGAGCGAACTTTGCGACTGGCTGCGTTCCGGTTCCGTACCGGTGCTGTCATTGCAGAATGGCGTTGATAACGAACCCCTGATTGCCGAAGTGGTGGGTGAGGCGCGTGTGCTCGGTGGCCTGGCCGTGCGCATTGGTGGCCATATTACTGAACCCGGTAAGGTGTTTGCCGAAGGCGTGGCCCAGATCGTGATGGGCGCCTGGCCCGCACAGCAACCGAAAGACGATCCGCGTGCGGATTTTCTCAAGGTTCTGGAAGTTGCTTTTAATGAAGCCGGTATTCCCACCACTATGACTGAAAACATCCGGTATGAACTCTGGCGCAAGTTGGTCATCAACAACGGCATAAATCCACTCTCGGCCCTGACACGCCTGGATACTCGAAGCCTGACTCACCACCCCCAGTTCCGGCACGTTGTATTTGGGATGATGAGTGAAACGGTAGAGGCATCGAAAGCGGATGGTGTAAACCTGACCCGTAAAGATTTGGAAGAAATGTTTGAGTTGATCAGTAGTTTTAACGCGATTAAAACATCCATGCTGATTGACCGGGAAAAAGGCCGTCCATTGGAGTTGGAAAGTATCGCTGGAGCTGTTCTCAGACGGTGTGATGCTCTGGAGGTGGAGGCGCCCTATACCAGCCTGGTAAA
Source organism: uncultured Haliea sp. (assembly GCA_963977485.1). Classification (GTDB taxonomy): domain Bacteria; phylum Pseudomonadota; class Gammaproteobacteria; order Pseudomonadales; family Halieaceae; genus JARRPM01. The sequence goes on along the minus strand of CAXBOW010000055.1, from coordinate 1,292 downwards.
TGCTTTGCTGAATCATGGTCTCTGACAAACTCCCGCCCATTTGGTCGCTGCATGGCCTCGGCACTGACCCGGAACACCGCATTTCTGACCCTGCACATTGCCCCGTCGCGTTACAGCGTAAAGCGTGTACCCGGTTGGCTGGACCGCCAGCCTGCGGATCAGTTCCCCCGGGCGGGTCTGGTTTTAAGCATTCACTCGGTCTGGCCGCAGATCAATATCTACCCCTACCTGCGGATGCAGAATATCTCGGTGGTCCCGATTGATGCCGCGACCGCGATGATGCCGGGCGGGGAGCGCGTGGCGGTGAACGATATGGCCGGCGGCGAGCCCGGATACTTCTGGCTGAACCCGGCCAACGCACTGGTGATGTTGGGGATTATCCACCGGGACCTGCTGGCGTATGTCGAGCAGAGCTGCCTGTCCCCGGACGCCATGTCCAGGCAAGCCGACGCCCTGAAGCGCAGTTTCGACAGCTCGAGCCAGCAGTTGCGGGGCATCCAGCTGGAGCTGGACCGCAAAATCGGCGCGCTGGAGGCCCTGCAGTTCGCTGTCCGGCGACAGGAGCTGACCCCGCTCGGCCAGGCTAGCTACCTGCCTGAAGTGGCATTCGAGCAGGTGCTGACCGGCGAGTTACCGACGCTGCTGATTACCACGCTTGAGCCGGATCACAGCAAGCTGGCTGACGTTCCTCAGCATGTGTCGATCTGGCATGTGGACGACTTTTCGAAGTATACGGAAGACGGGTTTATCAGCCGTTGGGAGCGTAACCTGAGTGAGTTGCTGCGGTAAACCTTGGCAAGCCCCCGATGCAATAGACGCCTGATAGCGTCACCCTAAACGAACGGCGACGCCCACTACATTGCACCTTCGACTTCATTTCTTGCGTGCACACAGTGCAAGTGTTACCCGCGAGTTTGAATGTCCGCTTTGCGACCTCAGCGTGCTTTGTTTCCAAATAGCTGATTGGGCAGGCCCCTATCTGAAAAGATCTGTTTTGTGGTCCATAGCAAAAGAGTCGGGTTCGAGACAGGCAAACTATAGTGTAAAATGGCGGCTAGCGATTTTAGTCTTCTTTACCTGCAGAGTTTAACGTTTCCATTTTGTGGGTAACATTGCGGGTAACCATAAACCATATAAAAATTTAATCATTTACTATCATGCTATTACTGACGTTATTAGCGTGACGCCGTCTCCACCAACCAAGAGAAAGCCCCTGATTTCAGGGGCTTTCTCATTCTACACTTCCAATAAAGTCAGTAAAAGCTCGCCCGTCACCCCCTGACCAGCTTAAG
>CAXBOW010000054.1:0-6201 GCA_963977485.1 uncultured Haliea sp. | reverse complement strand
ATGCCGGTCGCGAGGAACTGGGCGACAAAGAGCGAGCGGAAATGGTGATTATTGAGGAATTCATGCCCGCCGCCCTGACTGAGGATGAGCTGGGCGGCCTGATCCGTCAGGCCCTCAGCTCAGCCGACGCCCAGGGAATGCAGGACATGGGGCGTGTGATGAACGAGCTGCGCCCCCAGGTACTTGGGCGGGTCGAAATGGGTCACTTGGGCAAGAAGGTGCGGGCCGCGCTGGCGGGCTAAAGGCCACCGAAAACCGGGACAGGTTTATTTTTATGGTCTCACCGGCCAGGACGGGACGCAATGTCCACAACCTGTCCGTTTCTCAGGGTGACAACCTGTCGAAACTGATTGCTTGGGAAGTCATACAACCACTCCTGAACCAGCACCGGCTGCAGGGTTTGCCAGGTTCTCGAGCGTTTGTGAATTGAAGGTGTCTGCCATTCCATCCGTTTGGACGCGGGCTCGCCGCAACGGGCAACCAGCTCGTATTCCGTTTGGGCGTGCCTGAGGGTGCTGAGGTCGCAACTGGGGGAATCGGAAACGTGGAATCCGTAGCCAAGGTTGTCAGCGCGCGAGAGCTTGCCATTACGAAAGATGACGCGCCGTATGAAGCGCTGAGGGCCTCGGTTGTAATACCAATGTTCTTCCGTTTGAACCACGCCGAGCCCGGGAACCGTTGCAGTCGGATATTCCGCGACATAGTCCGGCGGTCCGCAGCTTTCCTTTACCTCTAATGGCCAGGCACCGTCACTGACCAGCGAGCTACCGCAGCGAAGCTCGCCCTGGCTGGTTTGGGCCAGGGCGGCGAGGGCAATCAGGGCCAGTAGTTGTTGAAGCTTTGTCATCGTCTGAGTTTGCACCGGTTCAGTGTGCATATTCAATACCAAGAGAAAACCGGGACAGATTTAGAGGGACAAGCCGAACCGCCGCACGCAGACGTTGACATCGAACGCAGTGCCAATTGGGGGGCTACCGGTAAGGATCGTGGGCGTTACAAAAATCCTAAGGTGCAAAGCGAAAGAGTGATTTATCTTCCACTTCTGACTGATTAAAGGAAGCAAAACAAGGACGTCCGCATGATAGATTTTGGTCCGGTCTACCAGCCATTAATTGCTGCATTCAGTTGTAGTTTTTGTGGGTGACAGTACTTTCAAAACGTCCATGGCGGAAAACGTTACCCAAGGCCTGGGATATGTCCGCTATATCCGCTCGAAAAAGGAACAGGTGCTGAGCCCGGAGCAGGTTAAAGGTGCTCTGGAATAGGTGGCTTCCGGTCGAAATGGGCCATCTGAGCCAGAAGGTGCGGGCCGCGCTGGCGGGCTACTGGGTGTCCCGGTTTTCGCTGCCTTGAATTGTGCGTGCAGTGCACTCAGCTATAAAAGATATTCACGCCAAACAGCTAACCAGGAGATCCGCCATGCATGTGTTCATTGCAGGAGCAAACGGGCAAATTGGGCAACATCTGTTGCGGGAAATGGAAGACAGTGATCATGAGGCACGGGCCCTGATCCGGCACCCGGATCAGGGCCCGGAATTGCAGCAGCTGGGCGCTACGGAAACCGTGCTGGGCGATCTGGAGCAAGACTGTAGCGAGGCCATGAAAGGCTGCGATGCGGTCATTTTTACCGCTGGCTCAGGCCCTCATACCGGGCCGGATAAAACCATCGATGTGGATCAGGACAGTGCTATCCGGCTGGTGGATACAGCCAAGGCCATGGGTATAAAGCGTTTTATCATGGTGAGCAGTATGCGTGCTGAGGAGCCGGAAAAGGGGCCGGAAAAACTCCGTCATTACCTTCGAGCCAAACACAACGCCGATGAGCACCTGAGGAACAGCGGCCTGAATTACACCATTGTTCGTCCGGGCCAGTTGACCAATGATGACGGTACGGGCAAGGTTGCGGTGAGTGCGAAGCTGGAGGATTTCGGTAAGATTTCACGGCAGGATGTTGCCCGCGTCCTTCTGGCGGTGCTGGATTCGGATACGACCACTGACCGCGTCTTTGATGTGGTGTCCGGCGACACGTCGGTGCCTGAGGCACTGGCAAAACTGTAGGTCAATGCCGGGGTCAGATCGATTTTTATTTGACCAACTCGGCTCGCCCAGCTTTTTCGGTTAGAATTCCAGCCGGAGCCAAAGGATAGGCTCAATACACCAGCAAACGGAATTGAACCATGCCACGGAAGACACGGATGTATCTGCCGGGCATTCCCGTCCGAAAACCGGGAAAGATTTATTTTCCGGATTTATTTTCCGAAAACCGGGACAGATTTATTTTCTGCACGGATTCATTTTCTGCACGAGGGGCATCGGAATTTTAGAAGGGCTAATCGAAGCTGTCGGGTTAGATCTTTGGGAAGGGTATAACAGCGACCTCCGTACTCAGCGGTGGAACAGCTCCGGCGAGATGGATGTGTTTCGGCGTTGCCATGGGTGCCTCACGTGAGTATCAAATCAGCCTCGGGCTGCGCTGCTGCTCTTTGTACCAGAACCTTTCCATCCCGCACAGAGGCAAGCACGGGGCGCTGGCCTAACAGAATCTCGTAAGGGGTTTGCCCCTGAAGAACGACGCAACGGGCAGGCCTGCCCGGGGCTATGCCATACTCCTTGAGATCCAGGGCCGCCGCTCCGTTGTCGGTGATGAGTTCCAGGGAGCGCTCGATTCGGCTCATGCCCAGCATATGGCAGGCGTGCAAGCCAACATCCAGGGTGCGCAGCAGGTTGCCATTGCCCATCGGGTACCAGGGGTCCCGGATGGAGTCCTGGCCGAAGGCGACTTTCAGGCCGGCGTCCAGCAGTTCGGGCACGCGGGTGATGCCGCGGCGTTTTGGGTAGCTGTCAAAGCGGCCCTGAAGATGCAGGTTCTCTGTGGGCATGGACAGGAACCGGAGGTTGGACTTTTTCAGCAGCCGGAACAGGCGGCTGCAATAGGCATCGTTGTAAGAGCCCATGGCGCAGGTGTGGCTGGCCGCAACCCGGGAGCCGTAATCCAGACGCAGCGCTTCGGCGGCGAGCACTTCCAGGAAGCGTGACTCCGGGTCGTCGATTTCATCGCAGTGCACATCCACCAGCCTGTCGTGCTTGTGAGCCAGTTCCATCAGCCAGCGCACGGAGTCGGCCCCATAATCCCGGGTGAACTCGAAATGGGGAATACCGCCGACCACGTCTGCGCCCAGGCGGATGGCCTCCTCCATCAGTTCCCGGCCGTTGGGAAATGACCAGATGCCCTCTTGGGGAAAGGCGACGATCTGGAGGTCGATGAAGCTTGCCGTTTGCTCGCGCACATCCAGCATGGCTTTGAGAGCGGTCAGGCTTGGATCGGTTACGTCCACATGGGTGCGGACATACTGGATGCCGTGGGCTGCGAAGAGTTTCAGCGTTTGAGTAGCGCGGTTGGTGACATCTTCATGGCTCAGTAGCGCCTTGCGTTCGGCCCAGCACTCGATGCCCTCGAACAATGTGCCGCTCTGGTTCCAGCGTGGCTCGCCGGCCGTCAGGGCGGCGTCCAGGTGGATGTGGGGTTCGATAAAGGCCGGGGTTACCAGATTTTCACCGGCATCCAGTTCGTTTGCTTTGGCGGTCACCGGTGATGTTTGCACTGTAATTTCAGTGAAGCGGTCATTGTTGATGGTGAGGCTGTGCAACCCGTCTCGGCCTGTCAGGCGGGCGTTTACTATGGCATTAAGCGGTTCAGTCATGTGTTCTCCTGTGCTGCTTCGGCTGCATCAGCAAGTGAGCCAGTAGCAGTGTTTTGAAACCTTGGTGACCATTAGTATGGCTCGGCAATGCGTCGGTTAACTGGTTCATTCGTTTGTGGACGGTGTTTCGGTGGCAGCTCAGAACGTCGGCCATGGCGCGCTGGTTGCCCCGGCATCCAATCCAGGCATCCAGAAGCTCCGAGGACCGGGATGCCAACTCAAGCTCCGCTGTTTGCTCACCGGAGTGTTCCGACCAGACAATTGCCCGGCCAATCGATTCGGTAACTTCCACCATGGGCAGCGAATAGGGTTGTTCGAACAACGGCATCGATAACTTATCGGCCAGCCGCGACAAGGTGTTCGGCAACTGGCCAATGTAGGCCTCTCCGGTTAACACGATCACCCCGGAGATTCCACATTCCTTGCCCTCGTAAAGACATTCCGCCAGATTTTGCGGGCTGCGATGCCGGCTGATCCCGGTCACGAAAACCAGTTCGCCGCCCTTGACCCAGTCTCTGAATGAGCGGTTTTCAGCAACGTAAGGCCAGCGCACCGGGTTGTTTGTCGCGGTGCTCCCGCCCCGGAGTTTGATGGACTCCAGGCCGGGGAGCTTCGGGATATCCCGGCAACGTAAAGGCATTCATCCCGCTCCCATCACTTGGGCTCTGCGCTCGCGCACGGCCTGGCTGACCACCAGAATAGCGCTGTATGCGAGTGCTGCGACAACCACGCCAACGATGGGCGCGATCCATGGGGAAGTGTAGGCTGCCACCGAACCGATCACATAGGCGGCCAGCCCCGGAAGGTTGAAGGCTGGCAGTGTTACCTGGGCGAGGTCCGGGTACTGACGCTTGTAGCCAACAAAGTAACTGGCCATGATCACGCCGCCGATGGGCGGGATAAAGGTGCCCAGCAGTACCAGGAACGGAATCAACCATTCGTACATGCCCATCACCGCGAGTACAGTGCCGATGGCGGCGCCAGCGATGGTTACCGACTTGCGGCGGCGGGTGCGCAGCAGGTTGCACCCGGCGACGGCAAAGTTGTATACGGTGTTGTCCTGCGTGGTCCAGAGGTTCAGGAACAGCATCAGGATACCGAGTGTGGCTAGGCCCTGGACGACCATGATGTCGACAATATCCGCCTGCTGATAGACGAGTGCGCCAAAGGCGCCGATCAGCGTCATCAGACCGTTGCCGAGGAAAAACGCCAGCAGTGTGGCAATAACCGCGGTTTTGCCGGATTTGGCAAAACGGGTCCAGTTGGTGGCTTGGGTGCCGCCACTGACGAAGGTGCCGAAGACCAGGGTTATGGCGGCGGCTACGGTCATGTCGTCGGTTGGAGTGATTGCCAGCAACCCGGCCAGGCCGCCGGCATCGGAGGTGGCGATGCTCATGCTTACCGCAACCAGGATGATCATGGCGGGCACCGCAATTCGGGACAGCCATTCCAGCCCCCGATAGCCAATGAAGGCGGTAACGCAGAAGCCAAAGCCGAACAGGACCATGAGTGGTGTGGTCAGGCTTTCTGGAATGCCCGTAAGTTTCACCAGCAGGATCGCCATGGTCGCGGTGCCCCAGGCGTACCAGCCAATCTGGGTGAAACCGAGGATGAAGTCCGAGAGTTTGCTGCCCATCTCACCAAAGGTGAAACGGCTCATCAGCGCCGTGTTCAGGCCAGTCTTGGCGGCAATGTAACCCAGCGCCGCGGCGTAGAGCCCCAGCAATAGATTGCCCACCGCAAGAACCATCAGCATGGTCGAGAAATTGAAGGAGGTGCCGACGCTTCCGCCGGCCCACATGGTTGCGGTGAAGAAGGTGAAGCCGAGCAGTATCAAACCCATCGACCAGACGCTTTTGCGTTGGTCCATGGGCACAGGGCTTAACGGGTAGTCCTGTTCTTTTGGGGTGGTCTGGGTGGTCATCAGAAAATCTCCCTATCGTGAATAGACACCTCGGTAGTCGGCAACCTTCGTGCCATGGATGGGTGGCGTGGGTGATTTGTCACTGGATGCCGAGCACGAGTTGTGCAAAGTGCACAATCGATAAAGGTCTACTCCGCTTGCTGCCCCTTCTATGCATCATATTAGTGCGGTTTTGGTGAGAAAGTGACTGGGGTGGTGCGGTTTTGATCTTTTAACAGCGGGATGAAAATACGGTGAAGTTTTGTTGAGCCCTGCCGATAACCCAAAAAACAGTTCCTACAGAGGATGCTAATAAAAATGAATGCAGTCATTTCGGAAAATCGTCCACGGCAGCCTTTGGTATTCCGTATCAGCAGTGTTTTGGTTCTGGTCCAATTCGCCCTCGTCGTGATGGTGCCGAAATTTGCCATGGCCGGGTTCGGATTGGCTGCCGTGATAACTGGGTTGGCCTGGTGGTTGGGCCGTGACCGGGTGGCCAGCGCTGAAACGCTGACTGAATCCGATGCGGGCCAGAGTCACGGGGTGCTGGATATATCAAGGGACCAGCCGGTCGGCTCCGGCCAGGCAGGGCGGATT
>CAXBOW010000053.1:0-6204 GCA_963977485.1 uncultured Haliea sp. | reverse complement strand
CTGTACGCGCTAAATATTAACTATTTGTAGATTAATAAGGACGTCTTTATGTTTATTACCCAGACATTACGTCGGGCGGTTCAGCTGAATCCGAACGGTGTGGCCACGATTTACGCGTGCAGGAGGCAGACTTGGCGCGAATTTGAGAATAGGGTGGCGCGTTTGGCAGCAGGCGTTTGTTCATTAGGTGTTGTTGAGGGCGATCGTGTCGCTATCCTTTCGCTCAATTCTGACCGCTATCTGGAGTATTTTTACGCAGTCCCCTGGGCGGGGGCAGTGCTGAACCCGGTCAATCACCGCCTCGCGTTGCCGGAGATTGCCTATACCCTAAATGACTCAGGGTCGTCAGTTCTGTTCATCGATGATGTGTTCAGCACAATGCTACCTAGTCTTCGCACGTTGCTTGAAAGCGTGAGGCATGTGGTGTTCATGGGGGAAGGGCAGTTGCCGCAAGGTTGCATCGCCTATGAAACTCTGATGGAGCGGCATCAGCCCATAGCGGATGTGAGCAAGGGCGGCGCGCAACTGGCAGGCCTTTTCTATACCGGCGGTACGACCGGACGGTCAAAAGGCGTGATGCTTAGTCATGATAACCTTGTATTCAATGCACTGAACGTAGTGCCGGAGTTGGGCTATACGCAAGACTCCATCTATATGCATGCAGCCCCCATGTTTCACCTCGCCGATATGGCTAGTACCTTTGCCGTGACGCTGGCCGCGGGTACCCATGGGATTGTTCCTCGCTTCGATGTCGAGCAGGTTCTGGGTTTCATCCAGCAGGAGAAAGTTACTCATACCCTGCTGGTGCCGACAATGATCAATCTTTTGGTATCGTCCGGTCGCATAAAGGCTTTCGATGTCAGCAGCCTCAGGCGCATGCTCTACGGTGCGTCGCCGATGCCCGGTGCTGTACTTGACGCTGCCATGGCGCAGATGCCCGGTGCCTCTTTTGCTCAGGGTTACGGGCAGACCGAGGCGTCGCCGATTATCACCGCCTTACCGCCCGAATACCACGTGCTGGGTGGGGATAAACTGCGTAGTGCTGGCAGGGCGGCTTTAGGCGTCGAGGTTGCGGTGATGGACAAGGATGATGTGGAGTTGCTACGTGGTGAAGTCGGAGAGGTCTGTGCTAGGGGGCAAAATGTCATGCTGGGTTATTGGGGCATGATACGGGAGACCGAGGAAACGCTTCGTAATGGCTGGTTGCATACAGGTGATCTCGGCTACATGGATGACGATGGTTTTGTCTTCATTGTCGACCGTGCCAAAGACATGATCATTAGTGGAGGAGAGAATATTTTTTCGGTGGAAGTCGAAGGTGCTATCTACAGCCACCCAGCGGTTCAGGAGTGCGCTGTAGTCGGCATTCCTCATCATGAATGGGGTGAGCTGGTTCATGCGATTATCCTTTTGAAGCAAGGGTATTCGCTCAATGAGGAAGAACTAGTCGCTCATTGCCGAGCTCGGATTGCCGGATACAAACTGCCGCGCAGCATCGAGTTTCGCGCAGAACCTTTGCCGGTGAGCGGCGCGGGCAAAATTCTCAAAAACGAACTGCGGCAGCCCTACTGGGAAGGTAGGGATCGTGCAGTCAACTGAGCGATTGTACACCGTGAAAATGAATAATCGGTGGGGGGTATACCGTGAATCTTGAATTTACTCGGGAAGAGTTGGAGTTTCAGCAATCCATTCGTGACTGGATGGGTGCCCATGTCACGGAAGACATCAGACGATGTTCCGCGCTTGGTGAAATGCCTGCCAAGGAGCAGCAGCAAAAGTGGGAGCAGCTGCTCGGCAAACAAGGCTGGCTGGCACTGACTTGGCCAAAACAGTATGGCGGGCCAGGTTGGACGGCGACACAAAGGTATATTTTTGATCTAGAGCGAGCCATGGTTGGCGCTCCTCCAACCAGTCCGTTTGGCGTAGCGATGGTGGGGCCTGTGTTGTATACCTTCGGCTCTCAGGAACAGAAGGATCGCTGGTTGCCCGGTATTGTCAGTGGGGAGCTCCTATGGTGCCAGGGCTACTCCGAGCCCAATGCCGGCTCGGATCTGGCCTCCCTGAAGACTCGCGCCGAACGCAAAGACGATCATTATTTGGTCAATGGCCAGAAAGTTTGGACTACTCAGGCGCACTGGGCGGACATGATGTTCTGTTTGGTCAGAACCGATCCGGCAGTCAAACAGCAGCAAGGAATTTCATTTCTGCTGATTGATATGAAAACTCCCGGCATCGAAGTAAGACCGATCTACTCGATCGATGGCCATCACCACCTTAACGAAGTCTATTTCACAGACGTTCGGGTGCCGCTTAATAATCTAGTAGGGCAGGAAGGGATGGGTTGGACCATCGCCAAGTACTTGCTTACCCACGAGCGTACAACCATCGCCGGTGTAGCGGACAGCCGTCACGAAATTGCACGATTGAAGAGGGCTGTTGCCGAATCGCCATGCAGCTATGATAAAAGTCAAGCATGGCAACGTATCGCCGAGTTGGAAATCGAATTGATGGCACTGGAGTACACCAATTTTCGTACCGTTGCAGCGACCGACGAAGGTCAACCCTTTGGCCCAGAGTCTTCGGGCTTGAAAATCAAAGGCACCGAGTTTCAACAGAAGGTGTCGCAGGCGATGGTCGAGCTGGGTGGCATGATGTCACTTACTTGGGATAACCAGAAAACAGTGGGCAGCGATATTTTCAATCGCGCCACGCGTCGTTACAACTTTCTGCGAGCCTGTACAATTTACGGAGGATCTAACGAGATTCAGAAGAATGTGCTGGCAAAAATGTTACTTGGTCTTTGAGGCACGACGATGGAATTTACTCTTCCGGAAAATACGACCCTTATCGCGGATACTGCCCGTCGGTATCTTAAGAATAACTACAGTTTTGATGCCTACAGACAACAACTCGAACAGGCTGACCACCTTCAGAGCCCACGCTGGTCGCTGATGCAAGAGCTTGGCTGGTTCGGTTTGCCTTTTGCTGAGTCTTCCGGTGGCTACGGTGGTGATTTGTTGGATGTGGCAATGATTGTGAGGGAGTTGGGTGCAGCACTCTGCCTCGACCCCTATGTCGATGTGGTAGTCGCGCCCGGTAAATTGCTTGAATTCATCGGCTCCGATGCTGCATCAACCATGCTGACACAGCTGATTAACGGGCAGGCGAGGCTTGCCTGCGCGCTATATGATTTCCAAGCCGGTTATCAAGTGCTGACGCCTTCGCTGAACTTCAACGGCGTGCGGCTGTCAGGGCAGAAGCACTTTGTTCCTGATGGAGGACATGCCGACATCTTGCTGGTGACGGCACTAAATGGAAGTGAACTGGTATTATGTGCTGTGCCGCTCAAACTTTGCGAGACGCAGCGGTATCGGGCGCTGGATGGTAGTCGCATGGTCAACGTATTGTTCGAAGACGTCGTCATCACGGATGAGATGATAATTGCCCGTGGTGAAGTGGTTGAAGAGGCACTCGGCCGTTTGCTGGCCTATTTGAGAGCGCTGGATTGCGCTCGCATGTATGGCGCTGCCAGCGCTCTGTATCAGCGCACATTGGAGTATGCCAAAATACGTAAGCAGTTTGGCGTAACGATAGGTAGCTTTCAAGTTATTCAACACTATCTGGTGGATATGTTCATCGATCTTCAGCAGCTCGAGTCGATGCTGCTGATGGTGGCTATTAAGGCAGAGTCTACTGATGATTTTCAGCGTCAACGCGCTAGCCTTGCGGCTAAGGCCTATTATGCAGATAAGGCAGTACGTATCGCGCAACAGGCGATTCAGATTCACGGCGGCATTGGTGTTACCGAGGAGCTTGATGTCGGCCACTACTTCCGGCTAATTACACACGGGTCTCTGACACACGGCGATCGAGCGCATCTTGTTAAAGGTTTTGCCGAATTGAGAAATTAGCGAGTGTGATAAGTCCCGTTCTAGGAGCTCATGGAGCTTGATCACGACATTTGCAGCAAATGAATATTTGATGGTGGCGACGCAGTAGCTTGTTAATGATGTTTATCTGAAGGACATGCCTTCATCATGCTCGGCACCATACCTGACACACGTTGTATTATTTCTAAGCCACTTGCTCAGTACGATTATTTGTGAGATTGCCCGCAATGCTTAGTTTTGCTACGAGGTGATTCAGGCGGGTAAGCAAGTACGAATGACGACGAGAGCGTAAGCTCGCTCTCTACTCCTAATTCTGTGGCATAGGTGAGAAGATGTTGCTACTTCGCTGATCGTCATAGCAAATCAATAGCAAGCTTAGGGCGTTGTATCCTGATCAGACAGTATCCACGACGTCATTTATTCTGCGGCTACACCATGCCCAAGGGCGAATTACTGCGTGAGATCATGGGCTATAAGCTGCGCTTAGCAGGCGAAGATTGGCGTGACAAATCCTCAACATGCTGATGATTCACGAGCGCCCATCGAGAGTATAGAGTCGTTTAGTGCCGGTTCATTAGGATGCTGTCTGATTAAAGGTGCAGGCAACAAATCATCTGTGGTGCTGCTGGAGCGCAACATGCACTACCTTATATTGACTTACATGTCTTCTGCCAGCGGCATTGATGAAAGTGGTTAATCGTATAAGGGAGCCCGCATTACACTGACTTGTGACTGGAGGTAAAGAGATGAGTTTCATGTCGCGCTCACTAGGTACGCGGGCGTGCAGGTCTTCTTTGTTGATTCGCGCACGGTCCATGGCAGCACTGAGCGGCCACTTAACTGCGCGCTCATGCCGTCTTATCATCAACCAGTAGTAAGTGCGCGCGTGCGGTTGCAATCGGGCGGGATTCACTCTCCTGCCAGCAACGCACACTGATGGCGGCGACGCGGCTGCCCATGCGAGCTACATCACAAGTAGCCCAGCAATCCTTTGTCCGTGCTGAGCGCAAGTAGTCCACTGAAAAGTCAATAACCTTAGGGAGGCGTGGCTGACGCTCGGATACAATAACTTGAATGAGTCCAGCTGTTTCCATAAGGGCGCCTACAACACCGCCATGCAGAGCAGGCAGCATGGGGTTGCCGATGATTTCCGCGCGAAAGGGCAGGTGAAAGTGCAGGGGCGCGGATGTATTATCTGTGGGACTTTCCACGCGGATGCCAAGATGGTTGATATAGGGAATAGAGTCCAGCAAGGACTGATACTGACCGGCAATAACGGCCTCAATCATCGCTGTGATATGCTTTTCCTGCATGATTAATCCTCGATTGTGCTGATAGTGTGGGTGCCGGTGCGTTTACCGCAATAAAAAGTGCCGGTAGCAATGGCGCAGACCTCATTGCTACCTTCTAGTCGTAATGTGCAACGGGTGAAGGCGACCTGGCGAGCTAAGCGATAGCAAATGGCATGGGCAATTAGGTCGTGCCCAGCCAGTGTTGGGCGCAGATAGTCGATGCGCAAATCCAGTGTCGCAATTGATGTGAGTTCATTCAGTGCGCAAAACACAGCCATGCCGGATGTGGCATCTGCCAGGCTGTAGAGAACGCTACTGTAAACCCAACCTCTTTCAGAATCCCCAATCAGCAAGTCACGGTAGGGAAGTCGCATGATGGCAGATGAGTCTCCCAGTGACTCTACCAACATGCCGAGATCACGGTTGTGGGGTACGTTATCTGAGAATTGTTTCGCTGCTTTGATAGCAGAGGGCAGGATTTGATAGGAGTCGCTATCTGATGGGGTAAATAAATTCATGATTGGCTTCTGAATGGTAAAAGAGGATGAGCATGCTCTTATCGGGCGACCCTGCCCCAATAAGGCGTACCTTGTACGCGGCACTTTTGTTACGTCGATTGGCGAGTACGCAACCTGCCGAACCTACGCCAACAATTATGAAGTCGTATGTAGTCATGATTTGTGCCACGTGATCAGATTGTGAGGGGACAGAGCGAGTCCTCCTCCGCATACAGCACTAAGGGTTCGACCATACTATACCAATATTTGGTCATTCAACCAAATTGACTCCAGATCATCTCGATTTGCACTATTGCCTAAGGTGGTATATTTGGAGTTTCTTTAGGTAGCTATCCATGTTGATGTAAGGATTGCTATTGCGGGCCGGACGTACTGCTTCAGCATTGCTGCTACGTTTGGGGTGCTATGCTAGCTTAGGTAATTCGGTCGAATAAAGAGTATTGGCGACCAGTTTTCACAAGCTTTGCTCTTGAATCGAAACTCCTAAGAAAATGAATTGTCGCT
>CAXBOW010000052.1:0-6540 GCA_963977485.1 uncultured Haliea sp. | reverse complement strand
AGCGCCTACATAACCGGCCAAACCATAGTAGCCGACGGCGGCGAAACTATTTGTTAAGCGAGCAAGCACTGAGTTCTGCCAAGGGCTGTGGGCGGTGACGCTTTTCTGCAGGAAAAAAATGTCTGAGCGCAGCGAGTTGTTTTTTCCGAAAGAAAAGCGTCACCACCCGCAGACCGACACTTCAATACAACGTCGCCCAAAACATGCCGCTATCTATTAATGAAGGCAGAAGAAAAAATGAGCATAACCCCAGAGCTGGTAACTGTTCTGCCAGCACACAAATTCGATGAAGCCAGGCTCCTGTCCTGGCTCCAGCAAGCCATGCCGGATATTGGTAACCGCCTTGAGGTAAAACAGTTCCAGGGGGGGCAGTCCAATCCCACGTATCTGCTGGACACCGACAGCGGCCGATACGTCCTGCGCAAAAAACCACCCGGAAAAACTCTGCCCTCTGCTCATATGGTCGAGCGAGAGTATAAGGTTATCCGTGCACTCTCAGACAACACCAACTTGCCGGTTCCCAAGGCCCGGGTGCTGTGCGAGGACAGCGACGTCATCGGTACACCGTTTTACGTGATGGACTTTCTGGAAGGCCGCATTGTCAGTCATTCCGCCTTGCGAGAGCTGGATCGTCAGGAAAGGCTGCCGGCCCATCACTCAGCCATCGACACACTCGCCAGGCTGCACTCCGTTGATGTAAACGCCGTTGGCCTTGGCGATTACGGCCGCCCGGAAGGCTATGTGGCGCGTCAGGTTTCGCGCTGGAGTAAACAGTATCTGGCGGCCAAAACCGACGATATGCCTGCCATGGACAAGCTAATGGCCTGGCTTCCGGAAAACCTGCCGTCTACCGACGAGTGCGCCATTGCTCACGGCGACTATCGCTTCGGTAACCTGATGCTGGCGCCGGACAAACCGGAGGTTATTGCTATTCTGGATTGGGAGCTTTCAACTCTGGGGCACCCGCTGGCGGATCTGGCTTATTACTGTTTGCCATACCATACGCCATCGGATATGCCGGGTATGCGTGGTTTGCTTGGCGAAGATCTGGATGCACTGGGTATTCCGGATGAGCAGGCAACCATCGCTCGTTACTGCGCCAAAACCGGGCGTGAAGGCATTGCAGACTGGCACGTGTATCTTGCGTTTTCACTGTTCCGGTTAGCCTCTATCGTTCAGGGAGTCTACAAGCGCGCACTCGACGGTAACGCCGCCAATGCCAATGCTCTGGAAGTGGGTAAGCGAGCCAGCATGCTGGCAGAAACCGGCTGGGCAATTGCCAGTGCAGGAGACCGGATATGACCGCCCCCATGGTTCGACGCATCCTCATCACCAACGATGACGGTATCAACGCCCCGGGGTTGGCGAGGCTGGAAAAAATTGCCCGTAATCTGGCGGAAGAAGTCTGGATCGTTGCTCCTGAGCACGATCGCAGTGGTGCGGGCCAGAGCATCTCGATACACCACCCTTTGCGGGTTTACCAAACTGGAGAGAAGCGCTACGCAATTTCCGGTACTCCGGCGGATTGTGTGCTCTATTCTCTTGCCCAGTGGTTTGGTGAAGCGCCTCCGGATCTGGTGTTGTCTGGTGTCAATTGTGGTGCCAATATCAGTGACTCGGTGCAGTATTCGGGAACGGTTGGCGCAGTGCTCAGTGCTCACCACATGAACATTCCCGCCATTGCCCTGAGCCAGGCCTTTCTGTCTCGCGAAGGGATCGACTGGGCGCCCGTCGAGCAGTTTGGCGAAGCGGTAATCCGGAAACTGTGGCAGCCGGGTGGAACCCTGGCCTGGAACGTGAACTTTCCCGCTTGCGAGGTCGGAGACATTGTCTCTGCGCGCTGGAGCAAGCAGTCCAGTGGCTCCATCCAGCAAGCCCGCCTGCAAGCCGGCCAGGATTCCCGAAGCCTGCCCTATTGGTGGCTGGGCTTTGATCGCAGCTCCCGGCATATCGTCGCACCGGATTCCGATGTGGCGGTGCTGAGAGATAACGCGGTTGCTATCACACCCCTGCGACATGAGGGCACCTTGCCCGGGGGCACCAAAGAATTTGATCTGTCCGCGATGCTGGCAGGCTGATTTACACCTGGAGAGAGCAATAATCATGTTCACACGTCACTATGCGGTCTGGCCCAAAGAGTTGCCCAAGACCATGACTTTGCCGAAAACCAGTGTTTTTACCAATCTGGAAATCTCGGCCCTGCGCTATCCCGACCACACCGCCATTATCTTCTATGACGCCCCCATCACATACCGTCAGTTGCTGGCGGAAGTGGAGGCCATGGCAGGTTATCTGCAGGCACAGGGTGTGAAAAAGGGTGACCGCGTATTGTTGTACATGCAGAACTCGCCGCAGTATGTGATCTCTTACTATGCGATTCTGCGAGCTGATGCCGTGGTGATTCCGGTTAACCCCATGAACCGGGCCGCAGAACTCGAACACTTCATTGCGGATACTCGCTCGGCCGTCTGCCTGGCGGGCCAGGAGCTGGCTGAATACATTGCGCCGCTATTGGAAAAAACCGACTTGGAGCAGGTCGTGGTGGCTTCATATAACACCTACATCAAGCCTGACACCGATCTGGACCTGCCTGCGGAAGTGGCAAGTCCCACATGGTCGGGCGATGTTCCAGGTCTGGTGAGCTGGGAAAGCGCCATGGCGGCAGGCCATAGCCCCCAAAAACACACGGCCGGTCCGGAAGACCTGGCGGTGATCCCTTATAGCTCGGGTACAACCGGTGCGCCAAAAGGCTGTATGCACACGCATCGCTCGGTGATGGCAACGGCCGTCCACCGTGTGTTCTGGAACCTGAGTACTTCGGATAGCGTACAGTTGGCTACCTTGCCGTTTTTCCATGTGACCGGCATGACCGGTTCCATGAACGGGCCGATTTTTGCAGGGTCCACATCAGTGATTATGACGCGCTGGGATCGCACCACTGCATCAAGACTCATTGAACGCTACAAAGTCACCGGCTGGACCAACATCGTCACCATGGCCGTGGACTTTCTTTCCAATCCGGATATTGGCAAATACGATCTCTCCAGCCTCAACATGATTGGTGGCGGAGGCGCTGCCATGCCGGTTGCCGTGGCGGAGAAGCTGAAAAAGCTGACGGGGCTGAACTACATTGAGGGTTATGGCCTGTCGGAAACCATGGCGGCAACCCACATTAACCCCAACGCAAAACCCAAGGCCCAGTGTCTGGGTATCCCGGTGTTTGATGTGGACAGTCGGATTATTGATGTGGATACCCTGAAAGAGAAAGGCCCGGGTGAAACCGGCGAGATTGTTACCTGCGGCCCGCAGGTAACAATCGGCTATTGGAACCGGCCGGCTGACACCAGTGCGGCGTTCGTCGAGCTTGACGGTAAGCGCTTCTTCCGCACCGGTGACCTCGCGTATTACGATGAAGAAGGTTACTTTTTCATGGTTGATCGCCTTAAGCGAATGATCAACGCATCGGGATATAAAGTGTGGCCATCGGAGGTTGAGGGCCTGATGTACCAACACCCCGCCATTCATGAGGTATGCATTATCTCGGCGCCGGATCCCAAACGGGGTGAAACGGTGAAGGCCTGTATCGTTCTCAAACCTGAAGCGGAAGGTACCACCCGCGTTGAGGACATTACGGGTTGGTGCAAGGAACAGATGGCCGTCTATAAAGTACCTACCATTGTTGAATTTGTGGCTGCCTTGCCGAAGTCTCCCACGGGCAAGTTGATGTGGCGCGCGCTTCAGGACGAAGAATGGAAAGGAACGGATAACTCATGAACGACAAACCCAGCGTTCTGATTGTTGGTGCCGGCGCTATAGGCAGTTTCTACGGCGCCGTTCTGAAGAGAGCCGG
Source organism: uncultured Haliea sp. (assembly GCA_963977485.1). Classification (GTDB taxonomy): domain Bacteria; phylum Pseudomonadota; class Gammaproteobacteria; order Pseudomonadales; family Halieaceae; genus JARRPM01. The sequence continues at coordinate 2,690 of CAXBOW010000052.1, read as the reverse complement.
TTGCTCGGTGAGCACGGTATTGCGCTCAGACTATGAAGCGGTCAGAGCGCAGGGTGTTCGCATCACAAGCCCGCTCGGAGATTTGTCCTACGAGCCGGACCATGTATACCGCGATGGCGACTCGCCGGAGGCGGCTCCGGACTTTCTCATCCTGTGCGTGAAGGTTTTGCCCGGTGTGGACCGCGTTGCACTGGTGGCGCCCTGGATGGGCGAGAAAACCCGCCTGGTGCTGATTGAAAACGGCCTGGATATCGAGAAAGAGTTGGCCGATGCCTACCCGGACAACCCTCTTATAAGTTGTCTCGCCTTTATTGCCGTGAGCCGCACAGAATCCGGTGTGGTTGAACATAAAACTTACGGCAAGCTGGTGATGGGGAGCTACCCGGAAGGTGTTGATAAGAACTGCCGGATTTTGTCGCAGCTGTTTATGGACGGCGGTATCAAGATTGATCTGACCGAGCGTGTGGTGGGTGAACGCTGGCGCAAGTGTCTCTGGAATACACCGTTCAACCCCTTGTCTGTTGTTGCCAACGGAGCGGACACTCTTACCATTCTGGATACTGAGGGCGGTGAAGAGCTGATCCGGGCCATGATGCGTGAGGTCATGGCCGTGGCTGCGGCCGAAGGTTATCCAATGGATGAGGCATTGATCGACAAGAACATCGAAGGCACCCGGAAAATGCCTGCCTACAAGAACAGTATGGCACTGGATTACCTGAACGGCCGCCCGATTGAGCGGGAGGCCGTTCTGGGCAATGTGGTGGCATTGGCCAAGCGCCATGGCCTTTCAGTACCTCACCTGAGTACTGTGCTGGTTACGCTGAAGATGCGCGCAGCGCTGGAAGGGCGGTAGCAATATCTGAAGGCAGCAGGCTCATTCAGATTACGTACATGACCAGGTTTTCTGTTACAACGGCCGGCTTGTCCTGGCCGTTGATTTCCACCATGTCGGTTCCCTTTTTATACCGCGTAACCGGGGTTTTTGCTGTCGAGCAGTCTCAGCAGTGCCGGCCAGGTGAGCGCTGCTGCGCTGCCCAGGGCTTGTGACTGATCGGCAGTCGTCTGGATAGCTTGCTCCGAGGGCATATACACCGGGCCACAACTCTGCGCTTTAACCTGTATCTCGCAGGCTTTCATCAGGAAGTACAGGTACGTAAAGGTTTCCGGTACGTCTTTGCCGGCGGTGAGAACACCATGATTGCGCAGCATCATCATGGATTTGTCTCCGAGATCCCGTATCAGGCGCTCGCGCTCATCCAGGTTCAAGGCCACACCCTCATAATCGTGGTAACTCAGGTGCGCCAGGCACAGCATGGCCGTTTGGCTCAGGGGCAACAGGCCATCTCTGTGGGCGGAAACCGCCACGCCATCTGGCGCATGCAGGTGCATAACGGCACCGGCATTGTCGCGCCCCATGTGCACGGCGCTGTGGATGGTAAAGCCTGCAGGATTCACCCGGCCAAGGCCGCCGGATTCGACCACTTGCCCGTCTCTGTCGACCTTCACCAGAGAAGACGCCGTAATCTCATGGAACAGCAAGCCATAAGGGTTAATCAGGAAATGATGTTCAGGGCCAGGCACTCGGGCGGAAAGGTGGGTAAACACCAGGTCATCCCAGCCGAACAGGGCGACAAGCCTATAGGCCGCAGCCAACTGGCTACGAACCTGCGATTCGGCCTCTTTAAGGGCTTTTGCGTCGGTGCTTGAGGTGTTTGTTGTCATGCGTTGTTCACCTTGTTATCCACTGTGCATAAAAAAGGGGGTGGCAAGCCACCCCCGAAAAGACCTCTGACTGATAAGACGGGGTCTCAGGCTCACTGATCAAGGAGTTTGGTTTGCCTGCAAAAGAGAGGCGTAGCGCTCCAGATGGAAATCATCATCGCCCAGTTGGTGGTTGATCATGATCAGGCGCTTGGCGTAATGAGCAAAATTGTATTCCCATGTCATGCCAATGCCGCCGTGGGACTGTATGCCCTGTTCTGATATGAACTGACCGCTGCGCCCGATAACATTTTTCGCTGCAGCCAGCACGCGGCGGCGCTCATCGCTCTGTTCTTCGTCGGCCACGCTGGCGGCCAGAGTGGCCATGGAGCGAGCTTGCTCCAGCTCAGACATCATGTCGACCATACGGTGCTGCAGCACCTGAAACTTGCCGATGGGTACGCCAAACTGCTTGCGCTGCTTGAGGTAGTCCAGAGTCAACTCGTTGGCGACTTCCATAACCCCGACGGCTTCCGCACACAGTGCTGCAATGGCGCGGCCGGCCTGATACTCGATCACCTCGGCAGCTTTGCCTTCTTCGCCCAGCAGGGCATCGGCACTTACCTGAACGTTGTTCAAGGTAAGGTCGCAGCCTTTGGAGCCGTCAACGGTCGGATAACCACGGCGCTCGATTCCGGCGGTGTCCGCCTTGAGGGCAAACAGGCTGATCCCGCTTGCATCTCGCGCATCTCCGGACGTGCGTGCTGATACCATAATAACGTCAGCGCAATGCCCACCTATGACCACAGCCTTGCGGCCGTTGAGCAGGTAACCTCCGTCTTTCTTCTCGGCGCGAGTTTCCACATCGTTCAGATTGTAAAAACTCTGGGGCTCCTGAAGTGCAACTGCGGCTTGCACCTCGCCACTGGCAATTCCGCCCAGCCAGGTTTCTTTCTGGCTGTCGTTGCCGGCCTGGCCAATAAGGCCGC
>CAXBOW010000051.1:0-6942 GCA_963977485.1 uncultured Haliea sp. | reverse complement strand
GTGATTCATTACATTTTTGAGAGACAAATGACGTGTAGTCAAATACGATAGCGAAGGAACGCAAACAGCGCTTCGCTTTTAATTCCGTAATTATAGAACGACACCCATGCCCGTTACGAACTTCAACAACTGCACTCGGTGGCGCCCGGCTTTTTGGAACTCTGGTTTCGTTGCAACAGGCCTTCTGAGTTTCATGTTGGTGAGCTCTCCAGCCGCTTCCCAATCGCTCTCCGACGATCCTGAACAGATTGGTTTCTACGGATTTAACGATGAGATACCGGAGGTACTGACGACCACCCGGCTACGGCAGCCAAAAACCCGGGTTCCCGGGACAACCACGGTTATTGATGGAGAGATGATTCGTGATCTCGGCATCATGAGCCTTGTTGAGATATTCCGACTCGTCCCGGGCATGGTTGTGGGCGATGTCGGCAGCAGCACGCCGGTCACAACCTATCATGGCACCGTGCACTATGAGCAACGCCGGATGCAGGTGCTCGTCGATGGCCGTACCGCGCACCGCTCCACCCTGTCCGATATGGACTGGCAAACCATGCCGGTTCCACTCGAACTTATTGAAAGAGTCGAAATAAGCCGCGGGCCGAATTCAGCCGCCTATGGCATCAACGCTTTTTTGGGCACGATCAACATCATTACCCGCAACCCGGCTGACACTGCAGGTGCAGAGATTCGCGTTGTTGGAGGCTCCAGAGACTATGTCCGCACGTTTGCTTCCGTTGGCGATGTCAGCGAAAGCTACGACTGGCGGATAGCGTACGAAAAGCGCAAATTCGGCGGTTTCGATTATCAAATTGAGGATCGGAAGCGCGCGCCTTTTCACGATGGCCATGACATCAACGTCCTTAACTATGACTCCCGTCTGAAGGTGAATCCAGGCTTCAACGCAGATATCCGCCTGGGCGTCGTTGATGGGATAAACGAAGAAGATGTTTTCAAAAATGGTGAACTCGGCGCTACGGACAACCCGGACATTGATGTTCGGGACTACTATCTTCAGACACAGCTTAACTTCACCACATCAAGCACCCATTTTTTCCACGTTCTAGTGAGTTTCGCGAACTACGACCGCAGACAACGCTGGCCTATAGAAGTACCCGAGTCGGTCGTAAACTGCCTCGCCAACGGCAACTCTTTATTTGACGACGCCAACAATTGCTTCCAGCCCGGCGGATCCCCGCTAACCGCCAATGTAAACTCGGATTCCGAGGACTCGAGGCTGGAATTCGAGCTTCAGGATACCCTGTTGTTCAGCGATGACCTGAAGCTCGTTACCGGGTTGGGTTTCCGCAAAGACACCTATCGCTCTGAGACGCTTTTCGACGGGCGCGGAAACAACTACCAGTCGCGGGTATTTGGAAATCTGGAGTACACCCCTATCAACTGGCTTACCTTGAACGCTGGCGGTAACTGGGAACGCACGACAACCACCAATGATGGCTATTTCTCGCCTCGGCTTGCGGCAAATTTCACGCTCGGCAATAACCACGCGCTAAGGTTCGTGTATTCAAAAGCTGTGCGCACGCCGGACGGTTTTGAGCAAGATCCGGATTACGGGTATACATTGAAAGATGTCCGGCCGACACAATACGCTTTGTACGAGGGCGTTCGGGTAGAAAACACTCTCGTTAATCGTGACGTAGAACTTGAAGAAGAGAGCATTATATCGCGGGAAATCAGTTACTTCGGTCAGTTTCCTACGAATACAGGTCAACTCTCTCTGGAAGTCAGGGTATTCAAAGACAAAATGCGGGACATGATTAGCGGTATCATCGGTTTTGAAGACTGGACGATCGACAACAACGTCGATATCGATCAGAAAGGCTTTGAAGTTGAAGCTGCCATGGCGTACCCCGGAACAACATTCAGAGTCAGTTATGGCTATCTTGACCAGGATGACTGGTACAACGGCCCGGAAATTTCTTCTGACAACAGCGTCAACAAAAAGGAAAAGCAGTACAAGGTAGACCTTCTGGGACGACTTTCGGCAAGGCACTCCGGCAGTGTCGCTTTAATTCAGAACTTGCCGTTTGGTCTGAAAGGGTCCGCCGCCTATTACTGGGCAGATCAACTCAAGGAGTCGCGGTTTGAGCGCCTCGACCTTCGTCTGGCAAAATCAATTTTTCAGCCTCGGTATACGGCGGAGGTTGCTGTGACTGTTCAGCACTACATGAATACGGATCCGGATATGAGCATTGATAATAATATCGAGGATCAAAACCAGCTCTTTCTGGAAGCAGGTATTCGCTTCTGATATTTAACCAGGGAATGCGTCAGGCCCGGGATGGTATGACAGAAAACGTCGCTTTGTTCTGGAGACTGGCTATTACCAGACTTCGTCAGGCTCTTTACACGCTTATAGCAACGGCGATATTTGTCGGTGCAGTGCCCGCTCTGGCCCAGGAAAGTGATCGGTTACCTGTGTACATTGCAGGCTCGGGTAATATCACGCTGGATAAGCATATAAAGAACCTTCTGGAAGAAAGCCTGGGCGACCAACGAGACCTGGTTTTTGTTTCAGATGAGGACGTCGCCCTTAGCGGCAACGCACCCATTATAACCATCGGCCCTCGCGCATTTTCCCGTGTTCGTCAGGTAAACCGCAACGCCCCGGTGCTTGCCATGCTGGCATCGCAGGATTTTCTCAAAGGATTCGCAACCCGGTCACCTGGGCAAGTTTCCGGAATATACTACGACGTTCCCCTGCTCCGCCAAGCCCTGATCGGAAAAGCCATTCTCCCACAAGCGACCCGGATCGCACTGATTTCCACCACCAGCTCGGCCGAACTCTATGACACCCTGATCGACCAGCTTCCAAAGTATGGCCTTGAGGCCCGTCTCTTCGTCGTGGACGACGACAAGCAGCTCATACCGACGCTGACCCGAGCACTCAGCTACGGCGATTTTCTGCTGGCAGCACCCGACAGCGATATCTACAACCCCAGAACAATAAAGCACGTTCTTCTGACCGCCTATCGCCGAAACAGGATCGTCATCGGCCCAAGTCAGGCGTACGTCAAAGCCGGCTCTCTGGCGTCCGGTTACGCACCCTTTCCGGAAATGGTCAGGAAGGCGGCGGAGTATGTGCAGGAGTTCCTTAAAACCGGAACATTCCCTGAACCGGATTATCCCGCCAGTTTTCAGATCGAGATCAATCAACAAGTAGCCCGGTCCCTCAATATTCCCCTGGACTCAAGGGAAGAGATCACTAGAGCCGTTGAATTGCTGTTGACCAAGGAAAGGGGGCAAGGCGATGAGTGAGCATAACAGGATCGGTACGCCGCTTTCCCGTAAGCTCCTGATACTGGGCGCATTGCCCGCTATCGTGATGTTTATAACCCTTATAGGGTTCTTTACCTCTGCCCGGCTGGAGGATGCCCGACGTGACCTTTCTGATAGCAACCAGCTGCTGGCCGACAGTTTGGCGCCTTCCCTGGAGTATGCCGTTGTTTCTGGCAACAAGATGGCGCTTCAGGAAATACTTACCAAATCTATTCGTTACAGCAAGGCAGACTGGATTCGTGTAACCGATGTGACCGGTGAGCAAATCGGCCAAGTTGCTCGAGGCAATTCCGAAACTCCCGACATGCAGAGCGAATTTCAGGTTTATGAAGCTGAAATTCTGCAAGAGCCACTTGCATTCGATACTGGCAGAGAAACCCAGTGGTTCGAGCCAGAATATGGATATGCGGCAAGTGCGTTGCGCGTCGGTACTGTTCACGTTGGAGTCAGCGATAGCATTCTGGATGCCCGGCGCCAGGATATTCTCGGGACATCCGTTGCCCTGGGATTCTCGCTGCTGCTATTTACAATACTGGTGGTCAGTCACTCGCTCAAAGCAATCCTTTTGCCTATCCGTCAGGTTTCCGGGCGAATCAGCCGCCTGATTGAAAGGGACTATCAGATTACGAATGTGAATACGCGGCATAGTTCCAGAGACGTTATCGCGATTGAGCAACAACTCAACGAGTTGGCTGAACGCCTTGCCGCGCTGAGGGCATCTGATCAGCAAGCGCTGGCGACTTCAGAGCTTGCAAGAGAAAAGGCAGAGCTCGCAAACGATACCAAATCCGAGCTTTTGGTATCCATGAGCCGCGATCTGCGTACGCCCTTGAGCGGTGTGCAAAACATGGTTGACCTGGCCCAGGAGGAGCCACTTAGCCCCAGACAGAGAGATTATCTGCAGACCGCCCGTCAATCTACAGAGGATCTTCTGACTGTCATCAGCGACATTCGCGATTATGCTCATATGGATGGTGGCATGATCATTCCGGAGCAACGGAAATTCAATCTGCAAGCGCTAATCACGAATTGCGTTGCGTCCCACCGGCACCTGGCCGAAGAGCTGGGCCTGGCACTGACGCTGAATTTTTATGGTGATTGGCCGGAAGTGCCGCAGGTAATCGTTGACGCGGCGAGGGTTCGACAGGTTCTTGCATGCTTGCTGGATAACGCGATCAAGTTCACCAACGAAGGCCTGATAAATGTTCAGGCTGGCTGTTTTGGTGTCGAGGATGGCTGTATTGTGCTCAACTGCTCCGTAAGCGACTCCGGGAACGGTATCTCACATGACCACCCGGGGGACATCTTCAACTCATTCGAACAGCCGGATATCACCCAATCACGCAGCTTCGGCGGTACCAGTATGGGATTGTCCCTGATGCAGCGCCTGGTTGAGCTTCTTGGAGGGCGCATTCAGGTTGAAACAGATCCCGGCAAAGGCACCTCATTCCGCTTTGAGATACCTCTTGAGTTGGCATCGGCGGATAGCTGACACGACTCAGAGCCCTTCCCTGGGCTCCAGTTTCAATCAGCCGACAGGCTCACGCATGGTGACAAACTCTTCTGCCGATGTCGGGTGTATGCCCATGGTGGAATCAAACTGAGCCTTGGTTGCCCCTGCTTTGATGGCCACGGCAAGTCCCTGGGTGATTTCACCGGCATCTGGCCCGACCATGTGCGCGCCCAGCACCCGATCAGTTACGTCATCAACCACAAGCTTCATCAGGCAGCGCTCATCGCGGCCGCTGAGCACATACTTCATGGGCCGGAATTCGGAGCGGTAGATCCTCAGGGTATGGCCTGATTCCCGCGCCTCTTCTTCCGTTAGACCGACGGTACCAATATTGGGCTGACAGAAAACGGCGGTGGGTATGGCGGTGTAATCCATCTCGCCTTCACCATCCCCGAACATTCTGCGGGAAAGCACCATCGCTTGCGCCAGAGCTACCGGCGTCAGCTGCGGCGTACCGATGACATCGCCCAGAGCGGTTATCGAGGGCACCGAGGTCTGGAAATAATCATCCACGACGACGTGTCCGGAGGCATTCAGTTCGATACCCAGCTCGGTCAGCCCCAAGCCATCTACCAATGCCCTTCTGCCCGTGGCCGCCATCACAAGCCCGGTTTCCATTGTCTCGCCGTTACTGAGCTGGACCCGATAGTGAGAGTTTTCAGCTTCCACAGACTCAATCGTCACGCCGAATTCAAGACGAACGCCTTTCTTGCGCATTTCCTGCTCGGTGAACTTGCGAACATCGCTATCAAAGCCTCGAAGAAACAGGTCACCGCGGTAAAGTAACGTGGTCTCAACTCCGAGACCTGCCAGAATGCCAGCGAACTCCACTGCAATATAACCACCACCCCAGACGACCGCCTTTTTTGGCAGTTGCGGCAGATAAAACATTTCGTTGGACGTGAGGATACATTCCTTGCCCGGAACGTCCGGAATGACCGGCCAGCTTCCTGTCGCAACGGTGATGTGCGCCGTTGTGTATTCCTTGCAACCCACCACAACGGTATTCGGATCTTTTATGGATGCCGTGCCTTCGATGATCGTAACGCCGGCATTCTCGAGCAAACGGGCATAAATACCGTTGAGCCTTTCTATTTCTGTATTCTTGTTGGCAACAAGCGTTGGCCAGTCGAAGTTGACTCCGTCCAGCGGCACGTTCCAGCCATAACCCGCTGCATCTTCCAGCTCATCTTTGACATGAGCGCCGTAGACGAACAGTTTCTTGGGCACGCAGCCAACGTTAACGCAGGTGCCACCAAGATAGCGGGATTCCACTACCGCAACCCGGGCGCCGCGGCCGGCAGACATGCGCGCAAGGCGCACGCCACCGGAACCGGCACCAATAACTATCAGATCATAATCCTGGCTGTCAGACACAATGTCTCCTGTTGTTTGTAACAACGTTAGTTTTGATTTGCAGTAGCCTCGGCTTCGGGGTGGATTTCACGGAACAGTATGTGATCTTCGAAGCCACCAAGGCGAATTTTACCAAGGCTGCGGAAACCTTCCGACTCATAAAAAGGCAGATAGCGATTGTTGCCGGTATCCAGAACCAGGCCGCTTCCACGCGGGTTGTCTGCACATAGCCGCTGAACAGCCTTAAGCAGTAGACGACCGTAACCGCGATTTTGATATTTTGGATTAACCCCCATCAACGGCAGTTGGTGCGCCAGTGGTTGAGGTAACATTGCGCGGATTTTTTCGTGATAGTCCAGGTAGCGACGGGTCGAGGCAAACCCGGCCGTCAACACCATACGGATTCTCCAACTGAACTGATCCGCCAGGTTCAGGCGCAGGTCCGGGTCACCTATGAACGCCACAGCTACCAGCGTATCGTTGACCATCACACCAACCGCTTCCTGACCAAGATCAACGTACAGGTCAACCAGTTCACGCAGAGTTGCCCGGACACGCTGGTTGTAGCCTGGCTTGCGATGGTTGAACAGGTATTGAAACGTTGGTTCGTCCCGGTATGCGTCATACAGAATCGACCTTGCTTCATTCAGGGCACTGATATCCAGCCGGACAATAACCGCTTCCGGCTTGTTACCGCTGTCGCTACTCATGCTTTCTCTCCTGCCTCTGTCCGGAGAGACCACCCCGGAACCCAGTTATTCGGAATCAGATTG
>CAXBOW010000050.1:0-7129 GCA_963977485.1 uncultured Haliea sp. | reverse complement strand
GGCAGCAGTCGATTTGAAAGTGCTGATTGAACAAGTGCGAGAGCAGGTGCAGAACATAGAGTGATGCCTAAAACTGTCCATAAACATCCACAAATATCTGGTTTTTTGATATAAAAAATATAGGTTATCCATGGATGTCTATGAAGATCTGGTGTAATTCAGCGGAAGTTGGGGAGTATAAAGGGTGGTAGTTCGACTTACTTGAATTCTCCTTTGGCGTGCTTAGGGGTGAGGCGATGGGAAGCAATACAGCCAAGCGGCGTGAGCTGACTCTCGGCAAGTCCAGTCAGTTTCCCTTAACTGAAGCCCGTGAGCAGGCAGTGCAGGCTCAGAAGAGCATCCGTAGCGGCATCGACCCGATTGAAGGGCGCAAATACATAGAATCGGTGGGATTGCAGATACCTGGAGCGCTTGAATGCATTTGGACCCCACCTCTTTACGCCTGTTTGTGCGTGTTTTGGAAACGGGCACCATAGCCGCCGTTGCCGAGCAGGAACACATCGCGGCCTCAGCGATTAGCAAGCGCATCAGCGAACTCGAAACCTGCCTGAATGCTCAGTTGCTGGTACGCACCAATCGTGGCGTTGGAGGCACCCAAGCTGGCAAGGCGCTAGCCCAGCTATCAAGGGGTGTGCTGCATCAACTTGAAGAAGTGCATGCGCGCATGAACGAATACTCTCAGGGCATGCGGGGCGAAGTGCGTATCGTGGCCAATATTTCAGCCATCATCCAGTTTCTGCCCGCGCAGATGAAGGCATTTCTGGATCAACATCCTTTTATCCAGATTCAATTGGAAGAACGCATTAGCTCGGAAATTATTGAAACCGTAGCACAGAACCAGGCAGACATCGGCATTTTTACCGAAGTACTTGGCAACACGGAAAACCTGACCATTCACCCCTACCAGTCCGATCGACTGGCTCTGATTACTGCCAACCAACATCCGCTTAGCCAGGCCCAGAGCGTGAACTTTATAGATACCCTGCAGTACAACTACGTTGGCCTTCACACCGGCAGCGCCATTAACAACAAGTTGTTGCAGGCGGCCGCCGCTGCAGAAAAAACCTTCCGCATGCGCATTCAGGTAACCAGCTACGAAGCGCTGCTGCGCATGGTCGAACAGGATCTGGGCATCGGCATTATGCCGCAAGACATTGCGCGACCGTACGTAAACACCCACCGCATCAAGGTCATACCCCTCACCGACAACTGGGCAAGCCGCAACCTGAAACTTTGTACCAGCAATCAACACCCGCTGTCGCAGGCAACGTTACGCCTGCTTGAACATCTGACACCAAGCAACTGACTCCAGTCATCGCAATTGGAGATGGCAGCCTCACATTTAACCATTTTGGCATTTTTTCATTCCGGCTCATTATTTTCGAAAATAATGTGATAGCCATGCCATTTTAAGGTGAGTTGAAAATGACCAAGGAATCTTCCTGCCCTGGGAATCCGGAAAAAAAGCCGTTGCCCCTGGAAGGCGTTCGCGTCCTCGAATTGGGATCACTGATTGCCGGTCCCTACGCAGCCAGCATCCTTGCCCAGTTCGGTGCCGACGTAATTAAGGTTGAACCACCGGGCACCGGCGACCCACTGCGGCGCTGGCGCAAAATGCACAATGATACCTCGCTATGGTGGTATTCACAGAGCCGCAACAAAAAATCCCTGACACTGAATCTGAAAGATCCTGACGCTCAAGCCATCATTCATAAGCTGGTGGAAGAGAGCGACATCGTTATCGAAAACTTTCGCCCCGGGACTTTGGAAAAGTGGAATCTGGGCTGGGAGCAACTGTCAGCTATTAATCCCGCCCTGATCATGATCCGGGTATCTGGCTATGGCCAGGATGGGCCGTATGCCTCACGCCCGGGCTTTGCTGCTATTGCCGAATCAATTGGCGGTTTGCGTTATCTTGCAGGTTACCCGGATCGGCCACCGGTACGAGCCGGCATTAGCATTGGCGATACCTTGGCCTCCCTGTACGGTGTGATCGGCGCGATGATGGCGATGCATCACCTAAAGGTAAATGGTGGCAAGGGCCAATACGTTGACGTTGCGCTTTACGAGGCCGTGTTCGGCGTTATGGAAAGTATGATCCCGGAATACGGTATGTTCGGATTTGTGCGCGAGCGCACTGGCGCCAGCATGCCTGGCATTGCACCATCCAGTACCTACCTCAGCGGCGACGACCGTTATATTGTCATCGCCGCCAACAGCGACAGTATTTTCAAACGATTGATGAGCGCGATTGACCGCCAGGATCTGGCGGATGACCCCGAGCTTGCGCACAACGATGGCCGCGCTAAACGCAGCGATGAACTGGACGAGGCCATTGAAGCCTGGACCTCACGCCGCACTCTGGCTGACGCCTTGGGCGTGCTGGAACAAGCTTCGGTTCCCGCCAGTGGGATCAATACCGCGGCCGAGATTTTTGAAGACCCCCATTTCCGCGCCCGTGAAATGATTACCGAACAACCACTACCCGGTGGCGGTGAGATTTCATTGCCGGGAATTGTGCCAAAGCTAAGCGCCACTCCGGGCACTACTCGCTGGCTGGGCCCTGGCCTTGGCGAACATAACGGCGAAATTCTGGCGAGCTTGGGCTACTCCGCGGCGGACATTCAGGCGTTAAAAGACAAGGAAGTGATCTGATGTTTACCGAACTTCCAAAAAGCATACTGATTAACGAAGTGGTCACCCGCGACGGCTTTCAAAGCGAACCGGATTTTGTCCCAACGGCCACCAAAATTGAGCTGATCAATGCCCTGGCTGGCCTTGGCCTGAATAAAATCGAGGTGACTTCTTTTGTTTCGCCGCGCGCCGTACCCAACCTGAGCGACGCCGCCGACGTGATTCGCGCCATCACACGCGACACGCCGACACGCTATGTGGCGTTGGTGCCCAACGAAAAAGGCTGTACCCGCGCACTGGAACTCGGCGTAGATGAAATCAACCTGGTAATGTCGGTCAGCGAAAGCCATAACCTGGCGAATATGCGCATGACCTGCGATCAGTCGCTGCAGCAATTTGAGCAAATTGCCGGGATGACGGCGGGAACGCCTATGCGCCTGAATGGCTCTTTGGCCACCAGCTTTGGTTGCCCATTTGAGGGCCCGCAAACACAGGAGCGGGTACTGCGCTTTGTTGACGCTTACCTGGAATGTGGTCTTCACAGCCTGACTCTGGCTGATACCACCGGCATGGCGGTACCCAACCAGGTACAGTCACTGTGCCAGGCCGTGCGCGAACGCTGGCCAGAGCTGGAGCTGACACTGCACTTCCATAATACCCGCGGCCTCGGACTGGCAAATGTGCTGGCGGCCTTGGCCGCAGGGGTTCATCAGTTTGATGCATCTCTGGGCGGTCTGGGCGGCTGCCCCTTTGCCCCCGGTGCTACTGGCAATATTTGCACCGAAGATCTGGTTCATATGCTGAATGAAATGGGCCTGGAGACAGGCGTAGACCTCGACGGCTTGTTGCTGCAATCGCAGCGCCTGGCCGGGATTGTTAATCACGACCTGCCCGGACAGGTTCGCAAAGCCGGACAGCGCAGCCAGACTCGGCCGCTCCCGCAATCAGTAAAGCAGTTGATGCAAAACGGCCGCAGCTGATCAGGCCATCCCCAAAGAAAACTAAAAACAAGGAATGATCATGAAATTAAAACACCTTCTCTATTCCGGCATGCTGATGTCTACCCTTGGCGCCATGCCCGCGCTCGCTCAAACCACCTTAAAGGTGACGTTGCAGCTGCCGCTCAAGCACCACTTGGGGCAGAACCTGGTCGATTTCAAAAATGAAGTCGAAAGCACCAGCAACGGCGACATCAAAATTCAGATATTCCCGTCTGCACAACTGTATAAAGATAAAGAAGTCCACAACGCCGTAAGCTCTGGCGCCATAGAAATGGGCGTAATGAGCCTTACCCAGTTGGCTGGCACCATTCCAGCGGTTGACGTGTTTTACGTACCGTTTATGTTTCCGAACAACGACAAAGTTGTAAAAGCCACCGAGCCCGGCAGCCCCGTGCGCACGCTGCTTGACGACGAAATCATCAAAACGGGTGCCCGCCCTTTGTGGTGGCAGGCGTACGGTGGTGTCGCCCTGCTGTCCAAGAAAAAACCCATTCAGCAGCCGGAAGACATGGAAGGCATGAAAGTGCGCGTGTTCGGTAAAACCCTTGGTGAGTTCGCCAAATCTGTGGGTGCTTCTCCGACCGTAATGGCAGGGTCTGAACAGTTTCTGGCGTACCAACGCGGAACCGTTGATGCCGGCATGACCGGCGTGACCGCAGTTGGCCCTCGCAAGCTTTATCAGGTAATGAACCACCTGACTCTGACAAACCACGCCAACATCGAGTTCATGACCATCATCAACGAAGAAGTCTGGCAGGATCTTACCGATGGCGAACGGACCATTTTGCACAACGCAGCGGTAAAGGTGGAAAAGCAGTTGCGCGACAAGATTCAGACGCTTGAAGCCGATGCCATCGCAAGCGCCAAGAACGAAATGAACGTGATTGAACTCAGCCCAGCGGATATCGCCAAATGGCAGGAGGCAACCCGCCCTGTGCTTGATGGCTTTATCGAAAACGCAGGCCCCCTCGGACAGCAAGTGATTGACGCCGCACGCGCGCTCTGATTCTAGCCATACCCTCCCGTAAACGGACGCCTGTTTAGCAGGCGTCCGTTACTGTTCAATATTTTGTTGTCGGGATTATTCATGTCAGATGTCAACGCTTCATTAAAAAATCCGCAGGCCTGGCGCGCCAGCCATCCTTCATTCTGGGTGCGCACAAACCACGCCGTGGTTACCCTTTGCGGGCGACTTGCTGCCGCCTTGTTTGTGGTTATTGCAGCCATGATCACCTATGAGGTGATTGCCCGTTACCTATTCCTGTCCCCCACCATTTGGGCAGGAGACCTGGCATTGCTGTGTCAGATTTGGGCATCTTGCCTAGGCGTCAGTTGGCTGCTACAGCATCAGGCCCTGATTCGGATCGATATGCTCATCGGCCGCTTTGGCCCACGCTTACGTATTATCGCAGAGTTGTGGTCGCTGCTCGTTATTGCGTTGTTTTCAGCCTGGGTTACCTGGTACGGAGCGCAAATCGTGATTGACGCCATTGCCATAAATTCTGCATCCGCCTCCATGCTGGGCTTGCCGATGTGGATCACCCAAAGCGCTATTCCGCTTGGTTTTGGCCTGCTGTTTATTCAGTGCCTGACCGAGGCCGCGCTTGTGCTGACGGGTCACCTGCAGCCGGCCGAAGAGGTCCACGTCTGATGTCCGTTGCGCTGATTATATTTGCCCTGCTAATGCTGTTGCTATCAGGCATACCTGTGGGTTTTGTACTGGGTGGGCTTGGCCTTGCCATGCTATTGCTGGCTGACATGTCGCCCCTGATGGTACCTATGGCGCTGTATTCTTCGTTCGACAGCTTTATTTTGCTGTCTGTTCCGCTGTTTTTGCTGATGTCTAACATCCTATTGCAAGGCGGCGTTGGTAAAGATCTGTTCAATGCGGTGCAAACCTGGGTTGGCCATTGGCCCGGTGGTCTGGGCATCGCAACCATTGCCTCGTGCACGATTTTCTCGGCTATTTCAGGATCGTCTGTGGCAACCGCGGCGACCATTGGCAGCGTTGCCATCAAAGAGATGACGGATCGCGGTTACCATCGGCCTTTTGTATTGGGCCTGATTGCCGCCGGTGGCACGCTTGGTATTCTGATTCCGCCGTCGATTCCGATGATTGTCTATGGCGTTATTACCGAAG
Organism: uncultured Haliea sp.; assembly: GCA_963977485.1. GTDB lineage: Bacteria > Pseudomonadota > Gammaproteobacteria > Pseudomonadales > Halieaceae > JARRPM01. The sequence goes on along the minus strand of CAXBOW010000050.1, from coordinate 1,354 downwards.
AATCCATAGTGGATATGTTTCTGGCTGGAGTTGGACCGGGCTTGATCATGGCTGGTAGCTTTATTGTATTCAGCTTTGTGTACGCAACGTTTGGTAAGGCCTGCAAGCCGGTGCCAAAGGCGTCCAGAAGCGAGCGCCGCGTTGCAAGCCTGCGCGCACTGCCCATCATTATGCTGGCGGTAATTATTATTGGCGGTATCTACGCCGGTGTGTTCACACCGACAGAATCCGCAGCCATCGGCGTGACACTATCACTGATCATCGTGTTGGCACTGAAAACGTTCAGCTGGGATAGTTTCAAAGTGGCCTGTATTGCCACCATGAAAACCACAATAACGATCTTCATAATCATGGCCGGCGCCAAAGTGTTTGGCAAAGCCATCACCCTGTATCAGATTCCGCAAGACATCTCGATGTTCGTCAGCATGCACATTGGCAGTGCCGGTCTATTCATACTGGCTGTGTGCTTGGTATTGCTGGTAATGGGCTTCTTCCTGGAGTCTATATCTATGCTGCTGATCATGATGCCGGTGCTTTATCCGTCGCTGGCGCCTCTGGGCATTGACCCCATATGGTTCGGCATCATTTTCGTGATCATGATCGAGTGCGCCCTGATTACACCGCCCGTAGGGCTTAACCTGTTCGTGATACAGGCCGTTGCCGGGGGCAAAGTGATGGACGTTGTGCGCGGCGTGTGGCCGTTTATCTTGCTGATGTTTGTCTGCCTGTTGATCGTTTATTTCTTTCCCATTGTTGCGCTGTATTTACCCTTCTATCTGTAACAAAAACAGCCGGGGCTTGCTCTGATATTACAATTTTGACGCCAGCTTATTTGACCAGGCGTTACTGCGCAGAACGTCGAATGATCCTGCATCAGGTGATCAGGCTGGCTCCAGCCTGTTCAGCGGCTCCGGCAATTCCAGTTTCACCCGCTGGCGGCTCAGTGGGCAGTCAAACTCGAGGCTGACGGCCAGCAGTTGCAAGGTGGCCTTGGTAGGTTTGCCGTACAGACGGTCGCCGACAATGGGGTGGCCTATGCTCTCCAAGTGCTTGCGAATCTGGTGTTTGCGACCAGTTTCTATGGCTACTTGCAGGAGGCTGGTCTGACTGGTTTCATCGGTGCTCAGGGTGGTGGCCCGGCTGATGGCGGCTTTGCCGTCAACCGGCGTGTCTATGAGCTGGTCCCGGGTATGGATGATGCCTGTTACCCTGGCAAGGTAATGCTTGGTCATGGTGCGCCCGGAAAAACATTGGGAGAGGGCGCCAGCGGCTTTTGAATCGTGGGCGATGAGCATTAGCCCGGCGGCATCGGCATCGAGCCGGTGGATAAGGAAGCAGGGGCGCTTTAGCTCAA
>CAXBOW010000049.1:0-7155 GCA_963977485.1 uncultured Haliea sp. | reverse complement strand
GCTAGAGACCGGCAAACCTGTTAAGTAGCGATACTGGGCTTTTGTCCAGCAGTCGGACGCCATCAGGATCGCTGGTTGCCGAGTCGAGCTGGCACGGCCCTTGTAGTAACAACACTCCATCGCAATCAGGCGACCGGATTGATTGAATTCGTGTGCGTAATCCGTTGTTTTCAGTTTGGGAATATCGGTTGGCTGCACCGCTTCACAGGCAACCAACCAGGCCATCAGGCGCTCCTCAAGAGGGGAGTAAACGTGTTGATAATCCGGATGATAAATGGTGGGAGAGCGAGCCCAGGATCGAATACGTTGGCCGCAGACCCGAGGCATAGAGGCCAAGCTTTCAATGCCGCTCTGCGATAACAGCGTTTTAATAGACCCTCGGTCAGAGGGGCGAACCAAATCCAGCCACAGCAGTTCTGTCCATGCCTCTCGCGGCTGCCCTGCGGAATCAAACGAACCAAAACGCCTTAATATCTTGTAGTTCCATTTACGAAACCAGTTCTTCCCGCAAGCAGACTCTTCAAACGTTGTGATGGGGTGTTGCTGCCATTCTGCCCGGACGTCCAGTAGATGAAGTAGTGTCTCGGCAATCGTCACCCGAAAGCTCAAAAACATTCTGCTTGGGCTTTCCAGTTGAAGGTATTTTTGCTCACCGAGAACAGATCGCAGCCAGGGCAGATTGAACCAGTCCGTAAGGGTATATGGCTTAGCACCCCCTCCTTTTGAAGGCTTTGACACCTTCAGTAGTGTCTTCAGATAGCCGAAATCCTCGTCCGTCAGGCCGGGGCTAGCCAGGGCCCTGTTCATAACTGCGGTTAAGAATTCTAACGGGCTGCGCTTCTGGCCCTGCTGATTCATGCAATACGCTTCGTAGGACTTCAGGCAATCGTAACGATTGATATCAGTGCTTTCGTAACCCGTTTCATTTACCCAATCGATGAATCGGCGTATGGAGTCCGAATAAGCTCGTCGCGATGTCTCTGTAAGGCCATGAAACCAGTCTGATTGAAATGTGGCAGAGGCCCCTTGGAAAATGGCTTCGTGAAATTTGTTTTCCCGGGTTAAGGCGATGATCTGAGTGGTACCAGCCTGGGTGTTGTATGTGATTCGAGTAGGCTTAATCGATGTATATGTGGGTTGTTCCGGCAGCGTCTGATCGAATGCTTTAGCCATATCGTCCGGTGCATGCGCCAGCTCAGCCACTCCGTCCAACTTTTCACTCACCTCCCGCCCTCAAGTTCTAACATTTGGAGTCTCATGCGGATGTACCGAGTTGTGACCGATGAAGCATGACCGTCTCGCCCGACGGTGTGCCGGAGTCGCTGGGCAACAACAATAAGCGCTGCCGATTCCGAGCGTGTTTCCCGGCCGTCAGGCCCCGTGAGTTCTTCATGAAACAGTTCCGTTGCGAAGGTATGGCGGAGATCGTGAAAGCTCAGACTGGAGTGCAAACCAGCCTCATCGGCCCTCTGTCGAAAGCGTCGTGAAGCGTGCCACTCGCTGATGCCCGTACCGAGGAATCGCGGATCTGTTCTGAGAAAAAAGCTTTCATCCGCCGTTCCGCTTTCGTCAATCGCCCACTGGCGTTCGGTACTAAAATACCGTCTCATATCCGAAAGCAACTCTCTGTCAAAATACACCCAACCACTCTTGCTGTTTTTGGCATAGCGACCCTCCAGCCAGTACCTAAACTGCTCGACGTGGTCGTAAGCTCGGTCATCCAACTGTTTGAACAGAACACACAAGGCTGGTGTGCGCAGACCCCGCAACTCCGCAGTCCTGAGCCCCACCTCAAACCCCAGTCTCATCATGAGTTTTTCAGCCAGCTTTTCACAATGATTCAGCAATGTGAGACGCGTGTGTCTCGGAACGTACTGGATGTAATGCTGTTTGGTGTTCCGTTCCGCCATGGCCTGCCGGGTCCGTCGATAAACGCGCAGCGCCAGGCGTGAAGAGAATTCCATGTAATGCAGGAAGTTATAATAAGCAGTGAGTGCTGATAGATGGGTCTGGAGGGATTGCGAGGATTTAAGACGGTTTGAAAGCACCTCATTGAGGTAATGATTCACGAATCGCTCACTACAGGACGAAGAGGCATGCAGTCCCGCCGTCTGATGACTCAGCCGACATTCTTCCAGGTAGCCCAAAAACTGAGCCAACGCGTAGATATAGGCTCGCATCGTCGCATCAGAGACCTCTCTCTCGACCAGTTCGTAGAGCTTGCCGGTGCGCCCTTGCAACGTTCCGTCGGACAATTCTTTGATCTCAAAGACAGCGCCGAATCGAGCTAGAAAGGTAGTGAACATAAGCGGCAGAAGCGGTGGTTTGCGCCGCTCATTGAGGATAAGCCAGAAGGGCTCAAAACGGTGACCGTTAAATTGATAATCGACTTGCTTCTCGATGAAAACAGTCACATCGTCACCGGCATTTGAATGGTCTTCTTATACTTTGCCGATCCGACTACAAAAGCAATGCTTTTCCTATTCGATATTGGTCTTTCGAAAAGCTCGCCTCAACCGGTAGTAGATTTTTCGGATCGTTAGCAAAACGTTCGCGCTTCTCCTTAGACCAATTCTTTGCTCCGCGCTCCCAAGCCCAAGCTAGTGGCACAACGTGATCAATGTCGACATCTGACGCATTCTGAAGAACCTCACCGGTGAAAGGACTAATCCAGCGGCCAGTCACGACACGACAGCCCTTTGCGCTAGCAAATCTGGCACGAGTGGTCGAGGTATTAATCAGAGCCTCGGCTCGGCTATCACGACAATCGCCATCGGCATCATCCCAGCCGTGGCCAAAGGCAGGTCGTTGATATTGGCCAGAAGCAGCTTCAGCGCCCTCGTCGAGACTACCCAAGGTTACCCCTTTAGGCAGCCGCCCACCCGCTTTCAGGCAGGCCTGGAGGCCGTTAAAAGGCTTGTAATTCTGGGTTCTGTCGTACCAACTGCTTTGAGGCGGATGACAAAGTCCACTGGCTGACATTTTTACGGTACTGGCGAAAACGGGCGTTGTCGCCTCAAGAAGCACGATTACTAGAAATGTTAAAAAAATCAGGTATTTCATCGAACGCTGGCTTGGAGTAACGGACACTGTGGGGAGGCCCAGTGAATTAGAACCACTAAGGCTCGCTGTTGAAGGGCGCGAGGGTATCCGTTTAATACCTCAAGATTCAAGCTAGAGAGGCCATACAAAACCCAAACGATTTCGCTCAGAGTAGGCCCCTACCGAAGCCTCATCATAGTCACAGAGTATGGGCGGCGGAGATAACTTGGCTATAGGCGGATGAAAGAGTCGCCATAAACAAAAGCGAACATTGGCAGGACATCTGTAAAGGTCCGCGTTCATTGGAAAGCGGACCTTTTTACCGCGACGAGATGTCCGAGCTTAAACAAAAGCGGACACTGCGACCGAAGGTTCGCCGCCCACTCCGTGGCGCACGGTTACCTCCTGGAGTTCAACGACAATTGTTGAAATACCTCGTCAGCTGGACGCTCCAGGGCTTACATGCCTATGAAAGTTATGGAATAGTGGAGTGATCTGATATTGGGATAAGCGAACCGTCAGCTTTTGCGGAAAATGACGATCTTCGTATATCCCGATTCAACGTATTCAAAGGTTTCCTCGTAGATTTTTGGTTACTAATAATACGATGGAGGTTAGTGTCTTTTCCTGCTGAGGCATATACGCATGGGGATATACGCTATTCGAAGTTGAATCAGCTATTATGCTTCCAATAAGCTTCGGAGTTTTAAATGGATCTAACCTGGATAAATGTCGTAGATACAGCAGTTAAAATTGGTCTGGGTGCCTTGATATCTGCCTTGGCGGCTTATATAGCTCTCATCAAGAGTCAGTCGCACGAGGATCAAAAAGAAGCTAGGGCTCAATTCTATAAGCTCCAAGAAGAAAAAAAGTCTAAATATGTAGAGCTTTTAGTTCAGTCTCAAGAATTAATACAGGCTCATTTATACTCTAGTTGCGCTCCCGATTCGGAGAGCTATAAAAAGTATCTTCGAGCATTTAACGAAGTCCAGATAATATCGAGTGATTCAATAAGATTGGCTGCTTTCAACTTGGTATCGGATATTCAGGCGTTTATTTTTCTTAACAAAAATCAGCAGGAAGTTGAGTTGGTAGATAAAATGGTTGCATCTGCTAGGGAGAAGGTTTCTATCTTCCAGAAGGTAGCGCAGGATGAGGTAACACAATGCTATCAAAAAATACGATAAATCAATCAACCAGGCGCCTTCGGCGCCGGACGCAGCAAAGCTGCGCCGGTTATTGAGGCGGTGGGCGGTGGAATCACGATGATTGAGTTGCTGAAAGAGCTTTTCCAACTTGGCAGTGCAAAAAGCCGTCCTTCTTCATCGGTGGAACTCGATGTTCGGCGAGACTACTACGTCTACTTCCATAAAACTGGCCGAGGGGACATATTTTATGTAGGGAAGGGCACTGGGGAGCGCGCGTGGTCCACAGATCGGCATCCAGTATGGAAAAAGTACGTGTCCGAGCGGCTCGATGGCCAATTTGAAGTGGAAATTGCGCGTGATGGTCTTTCAGAGCAGGAAGCTGAAGAGCTTGAATGGTCTCTGATATGCGAGCACGGTGAGAACCTCGTCAACTGGGTAAATCCAGGCCGTGAATTTGATTATGAAGCGATCGACCACTATCAAAAGCTTAGAAATGAAAACAGGAAGTTTGTTGATGAAACTCGTCGAATTGAGGACAACGATCAGGCAGCGGCCGCTGAGCGATATAGGCGTGCTCTCGAATCAATGCGTGAATATGAGGCCATTACTAAAGAGCGAGGGGTAGTTGCGGAGCTGGGAGGAGGTCCGGACTGGGGTGATCCAAATATCTTGGATCGCCTGACCCTTTGCCTGATCAGGGCCGGAAAACCTGAGGAGGCAATAGCTGAAGCGGATAGGTATTTCTCTGAGTTTCCTTCCGCCCTCAACATGTCAATGGGAAAGAAGATCAGCAAGCGGGTTGAGAAGCTAAGGGCGAACTCTGACCGCGCCCAACGAAAACATGCAGTCGACGCTCGTACCTCGCGCGTCTGATGGGTGGCGTTATGCGTGAGGAGGAAATATTGGATTCAGGTGGCACTCTAAAGGTTCTTCGATCTGCTCTGAACTTGGTTTACGAGGAACACATAGCTCGCCTTTTGGCTATTCCAAATCCTTTTCTAGAAGCTATGACTCCGGACAGAAGAATAATTTTTCAGGATGTTTTTGATGGGTACAACAAAGGGATTGAGGCAGAAATTTCCCGCTATGGGGACTGTCTTAGATCCGAATTAACCGAGGTTCTGGAGAGAGGGCAGGTCAGTGGCTTTTTGCCGGCTAAAGAAGCTGTTATTGAAGTTGTCAGTGACTTTATCGATCCGGACTTGTACAAGATGAGATTCGAGAAGTTCCTCGAATCAATTGATCGAAAATGCGGGCAATACGGTACAGATTTTGGTTTGGTCAGTCACAGACTTGAGATTCCAAGGTCAACGGCACAAGTAGGTGCGGAGAATGGTTGTAAAAGGGTTCACAGGCTTCTTCTCAGCACCATAGACACGGTCTATTTAAGCCAGGTCAATACGAGTGATAACAAGCACGGGGGGCGCGGATTTTATCGTCGAATCAATGACATATACGGTGAGCATCCGGCACTTTTTTGGCTAATGGCGCTTGCTATCTCTGTATTCTTGGGTGTAGTTGCCCTTTAAACCTCGAAGTACATAACCATTGCAGGCACGGCGACGCCAATTACATTGCGGCTTCGCCTCCATTCCGTAGCCGCGCATGCTGCCGGCGTTATCCCCAAATCTAAACATTCGCTTTGCGACCTCCGGCACCCCAGGCAATGCCTAAACAAAAGCGAACACTCGAGTCGGGGCTTTTCTTCGTAAGCGTCCGGTAATCCCATCTTGAACCCGACGTTGCCACCTTCAGAATACTCGTTTCTTATTTATCAGTTAACTGGGCGCGCTACGGGTAAAGTCGAGCCTCTATTTGTGATCTCTGAGAATGATTGCTAAAGTAGCGCCTCGTTGGGGAGTAGCCTGCTTCCGATAGACGGAAGAGTTCGTATCAACACAATTGGCCACATGCCATGGTGCGAACACCTCTCGGTTGGCGAGACCATCGATATATCCATGCCTGAGGTCGGGCGTGTGGTTATATCGTGGACTCAATATGCCCGACCGGAAACAATCTAATGAACCCAATTGCCCTTCTTTTTCTAGCCCTTGCCATGTCCACAGACGCCTTTGCCGCAGCTATTGGCAAGGGGGCAACCCTCAACAGGCCCCGCCTTCTAGAAGCTTTAAGAATTGGACTCATTTTCGGGTCGATTGAGGCAGTCACCCCGCTGATTGGCTGGCTAATTGGTCGGTCGGCTTCGGCCTACGTAGAGGCCTGGGATCACTGGATAGCATTTACCCTGCTGGTGGCTCTCGGTTTGCACATGATCCATGAAGGCCTGAAGCCGAGTGAAGAAGAAGCAGAAAAGCCCTCTAGGCAGCCATTCTTCAAGACGGCCCTGACTGCAATCGGCACGAGTATTGATGCTATGGCAGTCGGCGTTGGATTAGCATTTATCGATGTAAATATCTGGCTAGCAGCGGCACTCATTGGTTTGGCCACGACTGTCATGGTGACACTGGGAGTCATGCTTGGTCGAGTTGTTGGCTCTGTGTTGGGACACCGAGCGGAAATATTTGGTGGGCTTACGCTAATCGCGGTAGGGGTATGGATATTATCAGGCCATCTATAGTGCCTTATAAAACAAAGAGCACGGTCATCGCTCTTTGTTGATAACGGCCAGCTCCCAATTGTGGGGTAATAGCTCATCGATGGCGTTGTTTTTCTGCGTCGGCAGCCGGGTCAGAACATCCTTGAGGTAGGCATACGGATCATGCCCGTTCAGCTTTGCGGACTGGATCAGTGTCATGGCCGCAGCCGCACGTTGACCACTGCGCAGTGAACCCGCGAACAGCCAATTGCTGCGGCCCAATGCCCAGGGCCGGATCTGATTTTCTACCCAGTTATTATCGATGGGCACCATGCCATCGTTCAGATAGCGCGTTAGCGCTGTCCAGCGTTTGAGGCTGTAATCCAGGGCTCTGGCCGTGCCGGAGCCATCCGGCACTTTCTGTCGGTG
>CAXBOW010000048.1:0-7321 GCA_963977485.1 uncultured Haliea sp. | reverse complement strand
CTTCGGCCAGAGCCGTATACGTGAACTGCTGTTTGGCAGTGTGACCCAGCGGATGCTGATCAATTCAAAAATTCCGCTGTTGTTGCTGCGTTGATACGGCTAATAGGAATAATTCAGGTATATAGTCGAGCGCTATTGGAAGATAGCAATGTAAACCACCTACAAGGGAATAGAAGAAAAGCCCGATATTAGTCCCCTACTGACTAATGCTACTCAACAGCAGGCACACTCGCAAAAAAACCAGCCACAATGTCTCCAAAAGCTGTGTGTTGTTGAATATGACTGCGAGTTCTCCCCTAAGGACGTACTCGGCCTTAAACGATCAAAACCAATTCCTGAGCGACAATGTCAAAACCAGGAATTACCTTTGGCGGAGATGATAACAATTGTCGTGTTATCCTGGTTTGGCTTGTTGACCTGCTCCACTGTTTTCAGGAGCTTGGATACCAGCAGAGACGAGGTTTTACGCTTGTATTTGGTCACCAACTTTTCGATCTCATGGCCCTCAAGGGTATCCAGCCCATCGGAGGCCAAGAATAGTTTATCACTTGGCCTCAACAGCCCCTCCCGGCTTTGCAAATCCATCAACGAAATATCATCAGCAGACAGGCAACTTCTCAAGGCATTACGCTGAGGATCCATTCTTGCTTCCTCAGGACTGATACGACCAATCTCGGCCAACTCATCAAGTACTGCAGCCATGGAATGATCCTGGTTGAGTTTCTCGAGCCTGCCTTTGCGATAATAGTAAAGGTGGGAATCCCCGGCACTCACCCAATGAACATCGTTACCAACGACATAGACTGCAACCAGAGTGGTTCCCATCTCGGGCGGTGCACCCTGCTCAGCGATTTCATTTCGTATGGCCTGGTGCGCTGCATCTAGTGATAACTGTAACGCCTCGGTGGGAGGGAGTCCTGACAGAGTCAAAAAATGATTGATAAATGCGGTGGCGGCAACTGAGCTGGCTACAGCTCCGCCCTTGTGCCCCCCCATACCATCGCACAACACTACCAGACATCCCTCAGGATCAGACACCTCCTCTACGCAGATTTCAAAGCAGTCTTCTTGGTAGTGACGAGCGCCCTGAATAGCCTCTCCGTGGATATCAAGCTTCATGAGCAATAGCCCATCATCAATGGAGGGTTACTCCCAATCAAAGCCATCACCACAGAGCTTTATAAACTTTAATGTGGTATTCCCCAGAGAAATCATGGCATCTTTGTTTAACTCACAGGAGGACAGCACCGGTTCGTTACCAACATAGGTGAGATTCTGACCACCTCCATGCTGGATATAGAACTTTTTGTTCTTGTGATCATAGGCGATCAGACAATGAGCCTTGCGAGAAACCTCTTCATCGCCAAAGTTCAGTTCTACGCCATTACTTTCCTCTCTACCAACCGGATTCATCCCATAACCAAGAGGGCGGCTCATACCCCGCCCCGGACCATCGACCACCACCAACCACCCCACCACAAATTCAGGGTGATAGGCAGTACCGCTGGAAACAGGAGTGGACGAGACCTCTTCACCACCGGCACCCGGTCGAACCCGGCGCGTTACCGGATTCAGATCACCCGCCAACCCACCGGAAATAGTGGCTTCCGCAGCTGGAGAAGAGGGTGAGGAATCGGCTGGGTTCTTTTTCACAGTCACATCCGTTGCCCCTCCTACCCGTCTAGTCGGGTTATTAAAAAAACCTCGGTCATTTCCATCATCATTTGACATGCTGATTCTCCTGAAAAAGTTTATTGTCGGGTAGCGCTAATTTTTTCCCGATGACGGCCATCGGGATGTAACCGCAAATAAATCTCAAATGCCTCTGTTGTATTGATCTGCTTGGCAATTTCAAAATCACGATCATCCTGAACAGAATCTTTAGAAGCAGCGGCAGGTGCTCTGGGCTTACTGTCCACCACCCGTGCTCTCACCGCTGACGGATCCGGCTCAGATGGTTCAGTGCGGTTTTCAGCTACTCCCTCATCATGACTTACCGTACTATCTGGTGCATTCTTCACAATCCGATGATCGGACTCCGACTTATCCAGTCCCGATGCCATGAAAAACATGACAAAACCAACCACAACTCCAAACGTCACAGCCACCATACCCCAGTGGAAGGATTTTTTTTCTCCTTGATTATTCGTGTTTTTGGAGTTTTTCCCACGCTTGTCAACCGACTCATCCACCGCGGGAGAAGATAACCGGACTGTTGCCTGATCATCCACTGACGATGAATCCAGAGTGGGGAGGACCCCACCTCTTATGACCTCGAGCCATTCACTGACTGTCTGTGGCCGATCACTTTCCTCAGGACTCAGGGCCCAATCCAGCGCATGCAAAAAAGCCGTATCAATGCTCTTTATACGGTCTACCAACTTGGGGAGCTGGTCATTTCGGATTCGTTCAGTTGCCTCATAATGGGATAGGTTTTCTCCGGTAAGGCAAACGTAGCCTACGGCAGCCAGTGCATAAATATCCGTCCAGGGGCCCTGATTTCCCCGAGTTGAATACTGTTCAATCGGCGCATAACCCGGAGTCAGAATGGTTGAGATGGACTGGGAGCGAACCCCGATGGCCTGCCGGGCAGCCCCGAAATCAATCAACACTGCCGTACCGTTATCCCGCAAACGAATATTGCCCGGCTTGATATCCCGGTGCAACATATCAGCAGAATGTACCGCCGCCAAACCTTCAGCAATCGGTAGTAAAATGTCTTTCAACTGCTCCACCGACAACAGGCCGTCCCTTCTTAAAACTTCCGAAACATCGCGCCCCACGGCAAAATCCATGATGATGTAGGCAGTACTGTTGCGTTCGATATAACGGATCACCCGGATGATGCTGGGGTGTTCGAAAAGCGCCAGTGTCCGCGCTTCCTGAATAAAACGGCTCAACCCCCATTGATATTCATCCACATCCTGAGCGACCCGAGTCTTCGGAGAGACATGCATTCCCTCATCACGGGAAGCAAGGTTAAAAGGAAAATACTCTTTGATGGCCACATAACGATCAAGCTGCTTGTCATAGGCCTTGTAGGTAATACCAAAACCACCAGCACCAATTTCTTGCTCGATCACATATTCATCAAGTTCGTATCCCGCCGGCAGGACTTGGGAGGATGACTGATCAGTAGTGAAATTGCTATTCTCCATCACGTTTTCCGAAAGATCCTAACCTTCGTTTAATGGTGCAAAAAGGCCGATAATTCGCCAGCCCCAAGCCTTCTCGGTAGCACCGGCAAAGTATAGTTGTCGACGTACTGTTCCTTTGGCTGTTATACGCTGAATGGAAGGGCACTCTATGCTAACCACAGCCCTGACTTGCCCGATTAAGCGCTGTAGCTCGATCCGCTCACCATCAAAAACGTCCGGAGTCGATGAACGAATTTCCAGGGTCGCCTCATTTTTTGAGCGACAATCAAGTGTAAGCATGAAAGCCTCCATTCCTGCGTGAGACATCAGTAGACGCTCCGAGGCCTGTACCGGGCTAACTGTCAATAAAAGCAGAAGCGTTGAAAAAAATGCAGTGACTTGCCAGTGGATAACGGGGTTACGAAGAAAGATTCCTATCAAGCTCATACGCATTCTTCAGTTAATAGCCTAAACCAGCTTCCAGGTACCATCGCCCTGCTGACAGACCCGCAAATCTTCTGTAATAGTTCCATCTGCTGTGGTCACTTCCTGTCTGACTGTTTTACAAACACTGCTGGCCTGTACTTTTACCTCGGATACAGATTCCGTGGAAGCCTGGGCATAACTTACCGGCTGGTTCGATGGGGACATCAATGGACGGTACACATAACCTCCAGCAGTGCCATCAGGGAGCTGGGAAATGAGGTACCACTTTTTATCCGGCAGGGCCTCACCAATCACTTGAACCGATTGGTTCCCGGCCAACTGGGAAACTATTTTATAGTCCGTCCCGGGGCCACTGCGCACATTAGTAACACTCTTCGGACTGTAGGGTGCACCGATCAAGCTCAGCGGTGGAGTCTGCTCTACTTTCTGCTTCAACACTTTAAGCTTAACCGTTTTTTCTTCTCGGCTCACAGGCTGGTCGTCAAGCACACTGACCTGACCGGTGACTCCATCATCACCGGAAAAAGTGACTCTCTGACCAGTTCCAGCCGCTTGTTGCTGAGCAGCAAACAACTTTTCCTGGTCACGCCGGCTCAACACTTTGGCAAACTGGTCACCAATATAAGCACCTGCCGCCGCACCAGCGAGGATGGCTGCCGCGCGAAGGGCATCGTTATCCATATCCTCTGAGAGCTTTTCCGCAATCACACCGCCACCCACTGCACCGGCTACCTTGCCCCAGGAAGCCTTTTGTTCTTCCGTCATAGAAGCACACCCCCCCAGAGTCAAGGATACTGCTACAACGCCACTGACCAAGGCTTTCCTTTTCAGTTTCATGTCTTTTCTCCATCTCCACTCATCATCAAAATTAACCGGAAATCACCTTAAATTTCACACCACCCAACCTGACTTCCGCGCCATTTTCCAACGGTACACTTTCACCTGATGAAAGCTGCCTGCCATTTACGAATGTACCATTGGTGGAATTGATGTCCCGGACATAGAGATTATTACCTTGTGCATAGAAAGCACAGTGCCGACGGGAAATACTGTCTTCGTTAACGGCATAGGCAGAATCATCAGGGCTGCGGCCCACCACCACATCACCTCGATATAACTGATCTCCGCTTATCACCAAGCGGTAACGTTGCCGGTTTGCTCCATACCCATCCAGAATCAGGTTTATCTTGGGAGCATCCAGCACAGTCGCCGCCGGTTGGGAAGAGCGCACTGCACCGGCAGAAGGAGACTTCGACTGGGGACGAGAGGCACGAAGTGAGCGAGAATAGCTTTCCACCGCATGACTAATCTGTTGCCGCGCAGCCGGGCTTCGCAACAGATGAACCAGAATAATGCCAATGATGACCAGTGCCGCACCACCAAAATAGAGAGAAAATTGTAGTATTTTGGAAAGTTTTCTATTTTCTTCTTCGTACAGATCCTGTTTGGAGTAACAGACACTTTCATCAAGAAAATATTTTATGCCCTTACTGTCCAAAACCCGGATCAACTCTGAAATATCTGAGGCCAGCCCATAGGCAGCGTTGGAAACCACACCCATCGCGTCCAATTGACGGCCCTTCGAGTCAAACAGGCGTGCAGTCTCCGTAGGAGATGCGCTGTGTACACCGACCACCCTCCCGCACTCGTCAAAAACGGGGCCACCACTGTTTCCCCCAGAGGTCGGAATAGTGTGCAGCAACTGCACAATGTTTTGTTCGGTACCAGACCACCGACCACCCTCGATAATCCGGGCAAGATTGTGCGCGGCATAGGTTGAATAGGCGGTAATGTCCTGAGATTTTACCGCCGTCTGATCGGCAATACCCGGATAGCCCTGGGTTGCCACTATACTGCCCTGTAGCGGTCGTTGATTGGCTAGAGTCACTGGCTCCAAATTTAATTGGTTCCAGTATTCTGGCTTGACTTTGAGGATAGCCAAGTCGAGGTCTTTCGATGTCCAGGGATTGTCTTCCACATTGGTTCCGACAAATTTATTCGCCACATCAAATCCCTGCATGGCATCAATACGCTGACCATCCCGTAAGACAAAAATAGCAGCTGCATTGTTCACCACATGCCAGTTGGTAACTATATGTCCCTCATCGTTGATCACAAAACCCGTACCATGTCCCATACCGACATTACCTTTGCGGTCCACGGTGAGAACATTAACCTTGACCACATGATTTTCGTAGGTCTTACCTGCAAAAGCCAAACGCCCTCCGGCCAAGAACAGAACGACACCAATAAGACAGGCAACACTGAATACGGTAGCTACTTTATTGCGCTCGTTGATTAGCATCACGACTTCGTGCGCTCCAAAACTGTCAATGTGCACTGCACCTGACCAAAATCGACTTTATCTCCGGTAATCAGTGCCGCGCCTTCCTCCGACACAGCCACACCGTTGACCCGGGTACCACCTGTTGATCCCAAGTCTTTGATATGCAAATAATTTTCTTTAATATAAAGTTGGGCGTGCTGTCGACTCACCGTGTCATCGGCAATCACTACTTGCGCTAGCTCAGGATTCCGCCCCACGACTAGGCCATTCTGACGCTGCATCAGATCTTTACCCAGCACCAGAAAAGCAATGGGCGCGTTAGAAGAGTCACGGCCTTCAAAACGGCAGTCACCAAAACTGGCGGATGCCGCCAACAGGGCTTTGCTAGCAACAGACAAGTCCTTGCGGCGCTTGATTAACAGTAATACCGCAATTAGCACCCCGATCACAATCGCAGCCACAGCGCCCCAGAACAATGTTTGGTTCTGCTTCTTGATATGGGCATTTTCCGAATCGATCAATTCTGCATTGCTGTTGATATCAGCAACAATGGTCGTGATCTCCTCTCGCTCTTTTTCCGCATCTTCGCGGGCTTGGCGTTCTTGTTGCGTATCCTCCTTGGCTTTATCCGCATCAGCCTTGGCTTTTTTTGCTGCGTCTTCCGCTTCCTTCGCCTGTTTTTTAGCCGCTTCGACTTCCTGCTGTTTGGCGGCTTCAGCAAGTTTCTGCTGCTCCACGACACTTAGGCAAGGGGAATCCGCTTTAAGTGGAGAAATAGATAGCGAGGCCAAAAAACTTTCAAGACGGGAGAGTGGCACAGCAGTAGCACCCACAGGGGTGTGAGCTCGCCAAAGCTCTTTGAGAGTTGCCCCTGGCTTGCTCCTGATCACCCCAGACAGTTGACCACAGCGATTCACCAGGGGGGCACCATAGCCACCGCGACCCATAGCTGTCACCAACTTCACATAACCAGTTTCCTCTTGGGATGTATCGAACAGCGCTTTGGTCCATTTCAGCTCTGGGACAATCACTGCAACAAACTTGGGCTTGTTCGAAAATCCAAAAAAGGTACTACGTGGCGTTTCTTCGGTTTTGTGCCAATACCCAGCCACCTCCAGCGTGCCTTTGTCCGAGGCTGTATCTTGGGAAAAAATCAGAGGAGAAGACGTCAGAGAAGCCGCTCGCAGGACTGCCATATCACTGGCGGCGTCCGCCTTGACCATCACGGCCTGCAGTTTCTGCCCTTGACTATCAAGGACAACATATTTGTCAGCATGCTCAAGAAGGTGTGCACTGGTGATAATCACGCCGCCATCAGCAACCACCACGCCAGAGCCCTGGTTATAGAGCTCATCTCCCTTGTAGGCGAGGACCTGAACTACCGCTGTTCGCCATTCCGCGCTGATGCAAAGCCGGGGACTGGTGCTGGAGGCTGAGCAGCGGTTGCTGG
>CAXBOW010000047.1:0-7350 GCA_963977485.1 uncultured Haliea sp. | reverse complement strand
GGCATTTGACTCGGGTGGCGAGGGAAATTCCCGTGAAACCAAAACCGTGGCAGCGTACCCGCTGACACATTTTCATTATAGAACTCTAGATCGTTCTCCATAGCCTTGTAATATGCCGACACCTCATTCAGCCAGTAGAGAGATGACAAGCTTATCAGCAACCCGACCAAAACGGCTGCCAACCCCCTTGCTTTGGGATGCCCGGGTGTAACCGGCCGCGACTCTGGCGTAATTAATCTCCAGAACATACAGAGCACCAAAAACCCGATTAGCATTGAACCGGGAGCCATAAACACCGCGGAAACACCGGCATGCAGTAAAGCGGCAGAAACCGATGCGGTAAAGGCCGCAAGAGGCAGGGCCAGATCATTATTTTCGCCGGCAAGCACTTCATCCCTTCGTTGCCAGAACAGCCGGACTGCCTGACCAACCAACATTAAAAGTGCACCAATCAGCAGCCAGCCATACTCAGCAGCCCACATTAAATACATATTGTGGGGGTGGCCAAATTTATGGGACTGCCGGTAGCCTTCAGTCAAGATTTCATGGGTCAGCCAGGACTGTGGCCCCATACCAAGCGGGAAGTTTTCAAGGCTCATTCGCCAAGCTTCAATGAATAAAGGCATTCGGCCAGAGGTATCCGTTTTCAATGCACGAATACTAATTTCATCCAGCAACAACGAAGGGATAATTACGGAAAGAAGCAACCATGCAATTACGCCATACACCAGATACCGTAAAAAAATCTTCAGCCAGGGTAGCGCCGGGCGACCAATCAACACAATCGCAACAAGCACCCCGAACGCGAGCCCCAACATAGTTCCCCGAGAGGACGAAAGGAACACCACCCACCACCAAAGCGCCGCGCCCAGCGCAGTGAAGAGTCGCCACAATCTTTGATTTTGGAGCGGCCCCACAAGCACAGCCAATGGCAGTAATGGTAGAAGCCAGGTTGCAATGTGGCTCCAATAGCGAATACTCACAAAGCCCCAGGGAATAAAACTCGACAAGCTTGCTACCTGATCAGAAAGTGCAAACAGGTAAACCGTTATAGTGGCGCCACCATAAAAAGCAGTTGCGGTCGCCGCGACACTCACCAAAACAACGACCCAGTATTGCCTCTGCTTGTCACTTCCCGGCAAACTGCCCACCAGCACGAAACCAAGAAAGAACGCTGCATACATTCCAGCCTCGGCCCAGTTATAAGGGGCTTCGCCAAACGGCAGTGCCAACAAAATAAACCCACCCGCAACCAAAACTGCAGGCCATATACGCCCGAACAGAGCCCAACCGTGCTGATAAACCAAAACCACTACTGAACAACTAACCGCCAACCCCAACAGGCCTACCAATATAAACCGTTGTGAAGCATAACCACCGAATGGCAGCGACAAAAAATCTGCAAATAAAACGCTGGCAAACACCGCAGCAACCAACAACCAAAGAGCAGAATTCCAGGTTTTTTGCATTACGTCCTCTGGTGCAAAGGGTAAGAACTGAATTTGGGATAGATAAATATATTCACAGCCGGCAACCGGAAGGCAGATAGGACGACTTCCAGCTTGATACGGCTGTATTATCAACCACACACTCCCACTTTCCCGCGACGTCGCGATCAAAACGCAGAATCAAACCTGTCAAATTTGGGTGGGCACTGCCGCCCAAGGTCACTCGAAGCTGACCTGACCCGTCAGGATTGAGTGTGCCTATATTGACGGCCTGGCTGCCGTCAGTAAGATTTGACGGGTTGTAGCCAATATCATCATTAGTAACACTTCCACCGGAACCTGTACGCTCTTCAAACGGGGCCTTATAAGCTGACAATTCACCTACTGCCCGGTTTATCTGAGTGTTTACGATGTAACGCTGATACGTGGGAATAGCAATCGCAGCAAGGATGCCGATGATCGCAACAACAATCATCAGTTCTATTAAGGTAAAACCGGCATTTTTAGTCATCAGCGATCAGGTTCTGGCAGTTAATTTATATTCTATTAAGCAAATTCAGAGCCAAAATCCTGATTGGAGAATATATTCTTCTGCGTGCCTGTCCATGATGATTCACCTATCATCATTAAATGCCAGTAACCAGAAAATCGATTGCTCCAACGATTTCATCTCTACTAGCCATCAATGAGCCTTCGTTCTTTTTAAGAAAGCTCGCAGAAACACTCGTAAGTTGGTGGGTAAGTAAAGCGTAACATTTATTCTTTATCTTGATGATTGGGCAAAGATTATCGGGATAACTCTTGTCCGATTTACTTGCAGGAGTTAGCGGAATTACAACTCTGCTATTTAACGCATCAAGAAGGCCACTTTGAATATCAACAAAATAAGGATAAGTCTTGCACGTATCCTCGTCCGTATTTGTATAAAGGTCGAACTGTTTCATCAAAAGACTCTATGCTTGTCAGCAAAGAGTCCATTTTTTTCAACAAGCTCATTGCAGACTTTAATTGCCTGCTGATTGTCTTCCAACCACTGCTTGCGGCGCTTCTCGCGAACCTTCTCTGTAAGCGCCTGCTCTAATGTCTCAGACAAGTTTATCTTCAAAGTGCGAGCCTCAGCCAGCAACTCCCTGTTTATGCTAAGGTTCGTAGCTTTTTTTGGGGCACTTCTATTAGTTAGAGGCTGCATCGCATTCACCATAGCCTACACGCACTGTCGATGCGCATAACGTTAGTTTTTTGCATTAAAAAAGTCAACATAACTCTCAAATACACGCACCAGAAAAAGCAAAGGCCCGGAGGTCGAAACCACCGGGCCTTCGGGAATCACGTCAGGCTAAGCTGTACCTGTCCATCCTGAGATGGTTATTGGTCATGCTGCGGATTCGTGCTCAATATCCCAACCTGGGAATACGAGCACGGCAGGATGGCATTGCAGAGCCCGAGCCAAGACCTTTGCACGTTCGACACCCAGGCGCACCCGATCATTTTCGATAGCCGAAATAGTAGACTGGGGTATGCCAGTAGCCGCAGTTAGCTCATTCTGACTCATACCCTGAAGTTCGCGCAGAATCCGGACAGATTCGCCAACAGAAACCTCAACTCTTCTTTTAGCTTTATCATACTCGCTCATTTTATCTCCTTCCATAATCATGGGGAGTTACTTTTTCAACTTCCACAAGCACTTGGTTGTTCTGCACTTTATAAATAACGCGATACTGAATATTGAGCCGCGAGGATCGAAAACCCTTCCATTTCCCTGATAACGCCTCATCATTAAAACCCCGAATCTGCTTCAGTCCCTGCGGACCCGAAATGGAAACGATATCCTTCCATTTCTCATAGCGCTTTTGCACCTCAATAGGTGCAGCAGACAAATTTTTCGTTACTCGCCTATGCTCAAAAATTCTCCACATACCATATAAAGTATAGAAGTTATATGGTATGTCAAGTGTTGACTGACTACGGCATCATAACGCTGGCCAACCGACTGAGGCCTGCCATCGAGAATCACGTCAGGCTAAGCTGTGCCTGTCCATGATCAACTCAAATCTAATGGCCAAGCTTGATCTACTCCACCATCAGATCGTCTATATCCACGTGCAGAGCTTCCGCCAGCGCCTTCAGCACTTTGGCTGAACCAGCTTTTCTGCCTGCCTCAATCTGGCTGATATAGGACTTGCCGATGCCGGCAACATTACCTAACGCTTCCTGGGTAAGCTCACGATACTCCCGCCAGACTTTCAGTGGGTGCTCATCTCCGGCAATTAAACGACCAGCAATCTCAGCGGGTATCGCTTCGTCCTCACCGCTGACGAGCTCACGCATAGCTGCTCTGGCGTCTTCTGCATCCCGCACACTTTCCGCCAACTCTAACAGTTCCAAGTATTCATTGTAGGGCAGCACGGCATACTCCGGCTTTCCTCCACGCTCAATGATTTGTGCGCTCATTTGTAAACATCTCCTCTTGAACCAACCTTCAGCACCAAAACCACCAGTTCATCGTGATCAATACTACAAATTGCCCGATAGCTACCCTGCTTTAACCGCCAATATGGCAACCCTTTCATGAGCTTCCAGTCTCCCTGAAAGGCGCCCGGGGCTTGCGCCATAACTTCCAGTTCGCGCTGCAGCTTTTGCGCCTGAGACCTGGGCATTTTCCGAATCACTTTAAGGGCTGATTTTTTGTACGTCAGTTTATACATAAGAAAAGTTTACTATTAGTCAACCTTGATGCGGTTGAGATGTACTTGTCCATGACCGTTTTCCACCTCGGACTTACCATAACCCGAAATACACGCACCAAAAGCAGCAAAGGCCCGGGGGTCGAAACCGTCGGGCCTTCGGGAATCAAGTCAGGCTAAGCTGTGCCCGGCTAAGCTGTGCCTGTCCATGATCAGTTTGCGGCTAAGCTGTGCCTGTCCATGATCAGTTTGCAATGAGTTACTTCCCGGCCTATGCGCCCCTGCGCCCAACCAAACATATGTTGCTGCGTGCCTGTCCATGATTAGTTCTTGTCCATGATTAGTTCTTTTGGCGTCACTCAAGCAGCTTTTCCAAACTATCTGCTGTCAGCACTCTTTCTAGCCATGCCTCAATCTCCGCCGGAGAGGCATTTTGTATTGCGTCTTCCGCCCAACCCGGCAGTGCCCCAAACTTCAGAGCTATGAGTTTTCGGAGGGCGGTTACTTCGCCTTGTTGCATGCCCTTTTCCATGCCCTCTGCTCGCAGTCGTTCGCTCAGTGTTGCCATGGTAGTGCTCTCCTGCGGGTATTTCTGTTGGTACAGTTCCATTTCATTATCATCCAAGGCTGTGTAGATGTCGATGAAGTCCAGGTACTTCAGCTGCTTCTCGGGATCAGGCTCCAGCGTGCTCAGGCCCTGCACCGCCCGGGCATAGACTTCCAACTTCTGATCTTGCTGCCAGCTCATTAAGCTCAGGCAAAGCCTTGCGATGAGGTTATCGCTTTCCCAGTAGTCCTCCGCTTTTAACTCCCGCAATGCACAGCGAATGTAGTTAAAGCAGAGATACTCATAGCGCTCACTGCCCAGCAGGAGTTTACGTGGCTCCTTTCCAGTAGAGTTCAGGAAAATAACCACCGGAACCACTCTGTCAGTCTTGCATAACTCTGAAAGATCGAGACAATAATGCGCCAAGCGGTGAATAGAGAACCGCCGTGGGTCCGATTCCTCCTCCAGCACAAACAATAGCGCCTCTCTTCGGCCATCCGGCCACTCAGCCAGCAATGGCACATCCAGCTCCCGGAATCGACTACCCAGCCTTTCCTTTAGCTGCTCCTGCCTCAACGGAACAATACGAGCTTCACACGTAATCGCCGCCGACTCCTGTGGGCTGAATAACTGAATGGCTTGAACCGGGTAATCCAGGATCAAGTTTTTGAAGTTTTGGTCATGGCTCGTAGGTGGGTTTGCCGAATTCCCTGGCACGTTGGCTCTCCTTGCTGACTCGCTCCACCCATTCTCGACTCAAGCTCTTGCAAAGATCAAGAAAAAACTGGATATTCGTACAGTGTTGTGAGATTGGTATTAAAACACAAAACGACAAGGAGTCACTCATGCCCAAGCCACGCGCCGAGCAGATCAGCGTTGCAGACACCCCGTTCTACCACGTAATTTCCCGCTGCGTGCGGCGAACGTTTCTGTGTGGAGAAGACCGTGTTACCGGGCGCAGTTACGAACATCGGCGAGCCTGGATAGAAGAGCGAATTCGGCTGCTAACCTCCGTATTTGCCGTGGACGTGGCCGCTTATGCGGTTATGTCGAATCACTATCACTTAGTGGTCAAACTGAGCCCTGACGACGTCGAACTTTGGAGCGCCGATGAGGTGCTGGCACGGTGGTGCTGCCTTCATAAAGGCCCCATGCTAGTTCAGCGATATCAGCGCGGAGATGAACTGTGTGCCGCTGAAATTCAAAGAGTTTATCAGTACGCCGATGAATTTCGAGCGAGACTGGGTGACTTGAGTTGGTTTATGAAGTGCCTGAATGAACCGATTGCCCGGAACGCGAACCGAGAAGACCAATGCACAGGCCATTTCTGGGAAAGCCGTTTCAAATCACAGCCTCTGGATACCGAAGAAGCCCTACTCTCCTGCATGGCCTACGTGGATTTAAACCCGATTAGGGCTGCAATCGCCGACACCCCGGAGAGCTCGGCCCACACCAGCATTAAAGAACGTATTTCGCCGCAATTCGACCTGGCTGAGGCACTTCGCAGCCAAACCGAACAGCAGTCTCTAAATGAATTTACAGTACCGCTGAAACCCCTGCTGAGATTTGAGGGCGTGATTCGCAATGGGTTTCAGCGAGGCGTACTGTTTGGCTTCGAGGATTATCTGGAACTGGTGGACTGCACCGGCCGGATTAGCCGGGACGACAAACGCGGCGCGATCGATGAAAAAGCCCTACCGATTCTTGAGCGGCTGAACCTGGACCCAGGCCGATGGTGCGAGCGGGCTACGCGGTTTGAGGAGACCTATCAGGATTACCGACAGAGCCGGCGACGACGGGCGGCCTGAGATCGAACGGGCTAAGCTGTGCTGTCCATGGTCATTTATCACACTTGCCGAACAGAGCCTGGGTATCGGGCCACCAGGTCATCAGCAGTAAGTAATAGAAACCCCTCAGATTCTGCTTGGGCTACCAGAATCCGATCAAACGGATCTTTATGAATATCGGGCAGGTGGCTCAGGGCTAGCGTATGCCGGGAGGTGATAGGTAACTCCAGATAGCCGTTATCCATAAGCCCCCGCCTCAGCATATTGGGATTAATCTGAAAGTCTTGTCGGCCCAGATTATTTTTTATAACAACTTCCCAAAGGCTGGCAGCACTGAAATATAAAGTGTTCGCGTGATCGCTAATCAATCCTGTTGCTTCAGCTGATAGCTTCTGAGGCTCGGCCGCAGCCCAAAGCAATAGGTGAGTATCCAGAAGCAGATTCACGTTAGACCCCAAACATTTCGGCTACCTTATCCTGCTCCATCCGATCAAAATCATCAGGAACCTTGAACTCACCGGCCATGAAACCAATCCGCTTCTGATTTTTGGTTTCGGGGCTATCGATTGCCGTTACACGCACAACCGGCTTGCCTGCTTTGGCGATAATGAACGCCTCCCCCTTGGCGGCCCGGGCAACTAACTGCGAGAGCCGGGTTTTCGCTTCATGCATGTTTACAGATTCCATAAGCTCTCCAAGTCTGGGTTAGTTTAGTTTACTTTAGTTAGTTTAAATGGAGTAACTACGTAAATCTAGCCTGATGTGAGCCGCAGCTAAGCTGTGCCTGTCCATGATCAAACTTTTGCCGGGCCTGGCAGACTAGCCCAACCTCTCAATATCCGACTGGCTATGGGTTCTAAGGTACTCCAGTAACGCCTTATCCA
>CAXBOW010000046.1:0-7471 GCA_963977485.1 uncultured Haliea sp. | reverse complement strand
CACTCCAAGATGGCTGGCATGAGCCAATCCGGCATGGAAGGTATGGACCACTCCAAGATGGCTGGCATGAGCCAATCCGGCATGGAAGGTATGGACCACTCCAAGATGGCTGGCATGAGCCAATCCGGCATGGAAGGTATGGACCACTCCAAGATGGCTGGCATGAAGCAATCCGGCATGGAAGGTATGGACCACTCCAAGATGGCTGGAATGAACCAATCCGGCATGGAAGGTATGGACCACTCCAAGATGGCTGGCATGAAGCAATCCGGCATGGAAGGTATGGATCACTCCAAGATGGCTATGGATGACGGGAGTGTCAGCGATCCTTTCTATGCAAAAGGTAGTGGACTACTCCCAGTAGCGGCCAATGGCGGCAAATTCCTGTCTTATGCCGATTTGAAAGCTCAGAAACCACTCTTTGAGGAACGTGAGGCCACCCGGGAAATTGAACTGCGTCTTACCGGGAACATGGAGCGCTATATCTGGAGCATTAACGGCGTCAAATATGAAGATGCCGATCCCATTCGGCTGCAATATGGCGAAAGAGTACGCTTCAAGTTCGTCAACGAAACAATGATGACTCACCCGATGCACCTGCATGGCATGTGGTCCATTCTGGATGTGGGCGCTGGTCAGTTGAACCCTGTCAAGCACACGGTCAGCGTACAGCCGGGCACCACGGTCTATATGGAAACCGAAGTGGATGCACCTGGACAGTGGGCCTTCCATTGCCACCTGTCATACCACGCAGCAACGGGAATGTTCCGCAAGATTATTGTCGAAGGTGGCCCTGAGACTCCAGCGGCAGCCGTGAGCGAGCAATCGGTCAAAGTGGGAGGTGGGGCATGAGTTTTTTAAAGTCTTTAGCTGTGACCACTCTAGCCGGGCTGGTGATGATGCCCTCGCTGAGTTTTGCTCAAGAGCGCAGACAGGACACAACTCCACGCAAGGAGTCCCTGAAGATATGGGGCGCTCAGCTCGAAGAGCTTGAATACCGCTACAGCGATGACGGCGAAGAGTTGGCTACGTGGAATGGGGATTTTTTCTACGGGACAGATGAACTGAAATTTCGCTGGCTCACAAGCGGCGAGTACGCCATTGAAGAGCAGGCTTATGAAGGGCTTGAGAATCAGATAGTTGGCCAAGTGCCTATTTCTACTTTTTTCGATGCCAAAGCGGGAATTCGGTTTGACACCCCGGAAGGTCCAGACCGTACCTATGCTGTTCTGGGTATTGCCGGCCTGGCGCCCCAGTGGTTTGAGATTGATGCCAACTTCTACGTCAGCAAGGATGGAGACACCTCCACCGAACTCGATGCGGAATATGAGTTGCTGTTGACAAACTACTGGATACTCACTGCTTCTGTAGATGCAACAATGGCGTTCAGCGAAGACAGGGAAATCGGAGTGGGCAAAGGCTTGGTATCCACTGAAACGGGATTGCGACTGAGCTACGACCTTATTGACCGTTCATTTTCGCCTTACGTTGGCGTCGTGCATGAACGCAAGTACGGCGACTCTGCTGACTTTGCCAGAGCCGATGGAGCTGGTACCGAGCAATGGTTTGCCGTCATTGGCGCAAGACTTTCTTTTTAATCGATTCAACGGGCCTCGGGGAAGCGTCCCTGGGCTCGTTTTCCTCATTTGATTTGAGTTGTGACAAATGACGTAAGTAATGTCGGATTGTCTGTTACAGGAGGCTGTATGAGCACGGAGCGGGATAGGACCACGCGTTACAAAGAGGGAAGCCTGACATTGTCAGGTACGGTAATGCTGGGAACCGGTGTCATGATTGGCGCCGGTATTTTCGCGCTTACTGGACAGATGGCGGAGATGACAGGCGCGCTATTCCCGCTGGCCTTTCTGGCTGCGGCGGTGATTGTTTCGTTTAGCTCATATTCCTATGTCAAAATATCTAACGCCTATCCGTCCGCCGGCGGCATAGGTATGTACCTGTACAAAGCCTACGGTGACCATTTACCGACAGCTTTCAATGCCCTGCTAATGTATTTTTCGATGGTGATCGCCCAGAGCTTTCTTGCGCGCACCTTTGGCTCCTATACGATGCAGTTGTTTGGCGGCGATGACAGTGGACTTATGGTGCCGATTCTCGGGGTATCACTCATTCTGGTGGCATTTCTGATCAATCTGTTGGGCAACCGTATGATTCAGGGCGTGGCGTCCTTGATCGGCGTGTTGAAGATCGGTGGCATTTTAATCATCGGCCTGGTCGGTGTCTGGTTAGCCGATAGTCTTGCCGTCGACTTTTCCAGCACCGGAGAAGTCGGGGTTGCTGGCAACTTTCTGGGGGCAACAGCTTTGGGCATTCTGGCGTTCAAAGGTTTCACCACGATCGCTAACAGCGGATCCGAAGTGAAGGATCCTCATCGCAACGTTGGCCGCGCCATCGTGATTTCCATAGCCGCCTGCGTGGTGATCTACACGCTGGTAGGCTTTGCGGTCGCCAGCAACCTGTCACTCTCCGAGATCATTGACAGTCGGGATTATTCCTTAGCCGCAGCAGCACGCCCCGCCCTCGGTGAGTACGGTGTGTGGTTCACAGTCGCTATCGCCATGATGGCTACCGCAGGCGGCATACTCGCCAGCATCTTTGCGGTGTCTCGCATGCTGGCTATGTTGACTGAAATGAATTTAGTACCGCATAGCCACTTCGGCATGCCGGGCAGCATTCAAAAGCACACGCTCGTTTATACGGTGGTGCTGGGTCTGATCCTGACCGCCTTTTTTGATCTTTCTCGGATTGCGGCCCTCGGGATTATTTTCTACCTGTTTATGGATATCGCCCTTCATTGGGGGGTATTACGGTATCTACGTAAGGATGTGAAAGCGTCAATATGGGTACCGAGCACGGCGATCATTCTGGATCTGACAGCTTTGGGCGGCTTTGTCTGGGTCAAACTGAACTCTGACCCTTTCGTGATAGGCGTGGCCGTAGTCATCATGATTGTTATTGCGGTTGCAGCGCAATTATTCCTGACATCGTCAGCACGGAAAAAAGCGGTGGCCGATAAGGCCTCCCATGCAGACAATCATTGATATCTACGATTTGAAAAGGAGGTCAACACCATGATGAACGAGAGCATATCAGGTAACACCATGTGGGCCGGGCATTGGCTGTGGATGGTAGTGATAGCCATCGTTGTCGTTGTGCCGGTCTGGCGAATATGCCGACGCACTGGATATCCGGGCTGGCTGGGATTGTTGATGCTGGTTCCGATGGTCAATCTGGTTTTATTGTACTTTATCGCTTTTGCCGACTGGCCTGCGAATAAAGCAGGAGCAGGCAATGAGTGATCACCAGCACGATCATCATGATCATGAAAGCCGCGGCGAAAACGCTGTAAAAGACCCTGTTTGCGGCATGTCGGTGGATCCCCATACGGCAGAACATCGCAGCCAGCATGCAGGCAAGAGCTGGTACTTCTGTTCTTCCAGATGCCAGTCAAAGTTTGAAGACGATCCAGAGAAGTACCTCGGCGAAAAGAGTGCCGAGGCAGAGCCGGTCGCACCCGGCACCATGTACACCTGCCCGATGCATCCCGAGATCCGTCAGCAAGGCCCCGGTGATTGTCCCATCTGCGGCATGGGCCTGGAGCCTGAAGAAGTCAGTCTGAATGACGGGCCCTCCGCAGAACTCACTGATATGACACACCGATTCTGGATCGGTCTTGTTTTAACGCTTCCGGTATTTCTGCTTGAGATGGGCGGTCACCTGACGGGGCTTGATCACATCGTGTCGCCGCAAATATCCAACTGGATTCAGCTGCTACTGGCCACCCCAGTGGTCGTTTATTGCGGCTGGCCGTTCTTTGTTCGGGGATGGAAATCTGTTATCACCCGTAACCTGAATATGTTCACGCTGATTTCCATCGGTACCGGCGTTGCATTGTTGTATAGCCTGGTCGCAACATTGATGCCGCAGATTTTCCCCGGCGCCTTCCGCCAGGATGACGGATCGGTCGCGGTGTATTTCGAGGCTGCTGCCGTCATTGTCGTGCTGGTGTTGCTCGGGCAGGTACTGGAACTGCGGGCCCGGGAGAAAACCTCCGGCGCCATCAAGGCTTTGCTGGATCTTGCCCCAGCAACCGCAAGGAAGCTGGGTGAAGAGGGCGAGGAGTCCGATGTGGCACTCGAGCAGGTAAAAGTCGGCGACCGCCTCCGAGTGCGCCCTGGCGACAAGGTGCCACTGGATGGTGAAGTCCTTGAAGGCAGCTCCAATGTGGATGAGTCCATGGTGACGGGAGAGCCTTTGGCAGTCAGCAAAAAAGCAGGCAGCCAAGTGGTCGGTGGCAGCATCAATCAGCAGGGCAGTTTCATTATGCGCGCCGACAAGGTAGGCCGCGATACGATGCTGTCCCAGATAGTGCAGATGGTGGCTAGCGCCCAGCGCAGTCGAGCGCCAATTCAAGGCCTGGCCGACAAAGTGGCTGGCTGGTTCGTGCCAGCGGTCATCGTCATCGCCGTCATTGCGTTTGTCGTCTGGTCAATATACGGACCTTCGCCGCCAATGGCTTTTGGGCTGATTGCTGCGGTGAGTGTATTGATTATTGCCTGCCCCTGCGCCCTTGGTTTGGCAACACCCATGTCGATCATGGTGGGTGTTGGCCGTGGCGCTCAGATTGGGGTGCTGATCCGTGACGCGGAAGCCCTCGAACGCATGGAGAAAGTAGATACGGTCGTGGTGGATAAAACCGGCACACTGACCGAAGGCAAGCCGCAGGTGACCCAGCTGGTGACGGCAGACGGCTTCAGCGACGAAGATCTGATGCGCTACGCCGCTGGTCTTGAAAAGGGCAGTGAGCATCCGTTGGCACATGCCATTCTCGAGAAAGCCAAGGCCATGGAGCTGAAGCTCTCCGATGCCGAGGATTTCGACTCCCCTAACGGTAAAGGGGTAACGGGCAAGATCGATGGCAAACGGGTCCTGCTCGGTAATCGGTTACTCATGGAGTCTGAGGATGTCGATACCTCCGCTTTTGACAAAGAAGCAGACGAGCTGCGCAAGGACGGAGCTACGGTCATTTTTGCCGCAGTGGACGGGAAGATCTGTGGGGTACTGGCGATCGCCGATCCGGTCAAGGAGACCACCGCAGCGGCTATTGCCGCGTTACAAAAGGAAGGCGTTCGCGTGGTTATGCTGACGGGCGACAATCGCACCTCCGCCGAGGCTGTAGCCCGCAAACTCCACATCGATGAGGTAGAAGCGGAAGTGCTGCCCGAAGACAAGGGCAAGATCGTCCAGCGTCTCAAGGATGAAGGGCGTATTGTGGCAATGGCCGGCGATGGTGTGAACGATGCACCCGCCCTGGCCACCGCAGACGTCGGTATCGCCATGGGCACCGGCACGGATGTGGCCATTGAAAGTTCAGGCATTACGCTGCTGCGTGGTGATCTGATGGGGATTGTTGAAGCGCGGAAATTGTCACGCGCTACGATGCGCAATATTCGGCAAAACCTGTTTTTCGCCTTCGTTTACAACGCGGCGGGAATACCGATTGCGGCAGGACTTTTGTACCCATTTACCGGCATTCTGTTGTCGCCAATCATTGCGGCGGCGGCTATGTCGTTGTCTTCGGTCAGCGTGATTACTAATGCTTTGCGACTGAGGGTTATCAAGCTGTAAGCACGTAAGCACGTAAGCAAAGACCAGCGATGCCCCGTCAATGGAACCTCGGAGAAAACTCATAACTCAGTTTTCCTTAGGTTCCACATTATCCAAAGACAACTCCAAGAAAAATCGGGGGACTCCCTGCACTGAAGAACACCAGGCTGTACCGCCATGGGCATTTGCAATCGAGAGGGTTATAGCCAAACCCAACCCAGCGCTGCCAGCACTTCCAGAACTGCCTTTAGTTCGAGACGGATCAGCTTGATAGAACCGATCAAATAAACGTTCTAGGTGTTCAGGTGCAATTGCCTCCCCCGGATTGGCTATCTCAATTCTTGCGAACTGCCCTAGTTTAGAAAGGCTGACCACTATCTGTTCATTATCTGACGTATAACGCAAGGCATTACTGATCACGTTAGAGATCGCCCTGCGTATCATTTGCTCATCGATATAGGCGTTAACTTTACCCGTTACGACAAACCTGATATCTCGTTCTTCCGCCTCAAATTGATAGTACTCAAGCACGCTCGCACAAAGCTGCTCGAGCGCGATGAGCCGTTGTTGCGGAATAACCAAGCCATTACTGGCTTTGGCTAGGAACAACATGTCATCGATCATTCTGGACATGCGCCGCAAGTCTTCAAGATTCGCGTAGAGGTTTTCCTTATAATCGTCAGCCGTTCTCGCCCGGGTCAATACAACTTCGGTATGCGTAATTAGATTAGTCAACGGTGTACGCAGCTCATGTGCTATGTCAGCTGAAAAATGGCTGAGCTTTACAAAGGCACTCTCCAAGCGCGCGAGCATACCGTTGAATGCAGCGGTCATATCACGCAATTCAACAGGAATATTTTGGGTCGAAATACGATCTTCCAGTGACTTTTCCGAGATAGAAGAGAATACGTTGGTTACTTCTTTCAACGGCCTCAGCCCAGCCCGTGCTAGCAACCAACCCAGCAACGCGCCAACAAAAGCAAAAATAAATAATCCTGTCCACAACCAATTAGCCAGCGTGCTGAAGAAGGCTTTAAGTGCAGTAATGTCGAGCATCAATAGAATCGTCACTGGCTCTTGGCCATTTATGTCGACACGTTTCTTGCTGGCACGCCAAACCTTTCCGGCTGTTTTTAACTCTTAGGCGCTTTGGTGCCGGAAAGGCTTCAGATGATCGTGTAAACCATTAAGCCCAGCTTCGCTGAACAGAATCTACCCACTCGGGTCTTCGATCACCACATACAAGTCCTGATGGCCACCAAGCAAGGCTTTCAGCTCTGGGAAAGCAGCATTAAAAGACGCCCTGCCCCGCTGTTCGCAGAATTTGCTCAGCAGCAGTCATTTTTTCCTCTAAAATCTGTCTGTCTACTTCTTCAAAATGATGCAGGGTCAATTGCCTGAAGGACAGCCCAGCAACCGCCAGTACGCCAACAACAGCGAGCATAAACATGATACTCAGTCGCTTCGTGAGTGAGACCTGCACCTATTAGACCTCCGAGTCGTCTATTACGTAGCCCATGCCACGCCCCGTCCTTATCAGTTTGGGTTCAAAGTTATCATCTATCTTTGCCCTTAATCGGCGCACCGCCACTTCAATGACGTCGGTTGGGTTCTACCCCGTTTCCACGGACGGTTATAAAACAGCTAAGAGCTTTTGATCCTGCGCAGCAACTCTACGTCGCATCCTAGGATTATGGAACCGCTCGATGTATTCAAATAGGTCTGCTCTTGCCTCGTCTTGAGTACGGTAACGTCGGTGATGTACTCGCTCTCGCTTCAGCATCCCAAAGAAGGGCGGCGGCAAAAACTGAGTGCAACACCTGACCTTTCCGGTACGGTGCTGCCC
>CAXBOW010000045.1:0-7992 GCA_963977485.1 uncultured Haliea sp. | reverse complement strand
TCTTGGTGCAACGGGTTGTCAGCAGCCCTTACGGGCAGGTTCTGAAAGCCATCAAACAGAACGAGCCCCGTGCAGTGTCACTGGGCTATAACGTGGATCGTTACAAGGTTCTGGCATTCGTCATCTCTGCGGCTCTGGCTGGCCTTGCCGGCTCCATGAAATCTGTAGTGTTCCAGCTGGCGTCGCTGAATGACGCGCATTGGCACATGTCCGGCGAAGTCATTCTGATGACTCTGGTTGGCGGCATGGGAACCTTGCTTGGACCGGTTGTGGGTGCCACCTTCGTAGTCAACATCGAATACCATCTCTCCCAGGGGCCCCTCCGGGATTGGGTAGATCCGATTCTTGGCGGCATCTTTGTTATCACGGTGCTGGCTTTCCGCAGCGGTATCGTGGGAGAGGTCCAGAAGTTTGTAAGGAAGAACCTGGGTTAAGCCAGGAGTCCCACGGAAAGAGAAATCATGAAGGGTCACTTTCAGGAGTGGCCCTTTTTCATTGCTGAACTGCTTGAGAGGGCTCCTTCAGAAATGATCCCGCCTACTGGTTGGCCCGATATAAATATAGACTGAATTGTCACTCCGATAATCCACCCGATGAACCGCAATTCCCGGCGTGTCGGCTTTCTGAGCGGCGAAGCGCGTCGCTACGCCTGCGGCTTCACCATCGCGAATGCGCTCGGCCTCGGCCTCCTGTTTCCAGGTGTTGCCAATGCACTGGGCAACAGAGGCGATGGACTTCTCATACATTGCACTGGCTACGTCTTCATTGGGGGCTGTGCTTGAGCAGATATAGGCACTGTCATTGTTGGCCCATGCCCAGACCTCGCAATGGCCGCTGATAATCTGCTCTTTAGCCCTGAAAACCGTCATCGAATTGAAACTGCTCGCTTTGCCGCGATAACTGGCGAAACCCGAGTCATAGTCTGCGACGATGTTTTGCAGTGAGGCACAAGGGTTTTCCACCCCTAGCGAGAGTTTTTCCTGAACAGCGCAACCTGAAAGGGAAAAGCCTATCAGCAGGGGTACACACTTCAACATTTTATAACTCATTGTTGCCACGCTCACTCTTCGAAGGGTTTACCGCGTTCGCACACAACTGTAAAAGAAGGCGCGTTATTGTATTGCGATGAAATATAGCAAAGTTTTGCGGGTACCGTAGCTTCCTGATCAGGAGGATAGAATAAATCTTTCGAGACGATGATTGGCTTGAATTTATGGCCATTAACTTTGGTATTGTCTAATCTGAGTGCAGGTTTTTCACATCGATAGCAGAGTCCAACCCGCTTATTAAACAGGGAATAGAAATGCAGAGCTTTTCGAGTCGTTCGCCGTTAAGGCAAATTTGGTGGGTTTTATTGGCTGTCTGCACACCTTTTATCGTCGCCGGTTGCTCCGAGTCTGCCCCGCCACCCAGGGCTGAGCCACCATCGGTTTCTGTGGTAACGCTGAAGAGCACCGAAGTGCGCCCCTCTCGCGATTTTGTTGCGCGCACGGCGGCATCGGCCAAGGCCGGCCTTACTCCGCGCATCGAAGCAGAAATCCGGGAGATTCTTTTCCGGGAGGGCTCTCGGGTGAGTCAGGGACAGGTTCTTGTAAGGCTGGAAAATACCCGCGCCAATGCCGACCTCCAGCAGACGAGGGCCGAGCTGACCGCTGCCAGAGCTGAGCTTGAATCCGCTCGCAAAAATCTCGAGCGAGGAGAAGATGTGGCGGGCAAGGGCTTTCTGTCGGATGCCGACCTGGACAAGCTTAAAGATCGCTTCAACGCGGCCGAAAGCCGCCTGGAAACCGCAGGCGCCGCCGTTCAAAAAGCGGATCTTAACCTTGAGTATACCGAAATCAGCGCGCCGTTTGATGGCTGGATAGGTAGGCTGAATTACGATGTCGGCGCTGTCGTCAGTCCTGCCAGTGGGCCTATCGCGGAAGTTCTGGTAACCGATCCGATCTACGTCGAGTTCCAGTTGGATGAATCGGATTATGTTGCGTTTCGCCGCGCAGATAACGCGGGCATTGAGGATGTTGCCGGCACGCTTTCGCTTCGACTGACTTTGCCAGACGGCGAATTCTACAACCAGAACGGCGTCCTTAGCTTCGCGGATGTGCAGACCAATGAGAGCACGGGCACAGTGAATATGCGCGCGGTTTTTCCTAATCCGGATGCGGTGTTGCTCCCTGGGCTTTACGTTACGCTGCGAGTTGAAGGCAGGGCCGGCGCTGCGCAAGTACTTGTGCCGCAAGTGGCGATTCAGGAAACCATCGAAGGCAAGTTTGTTCTGGTTGTAGGCAACGACCAGACCGTGTCCCAGCGTTTTATCAAAACCGGGCCGCGCCTCGGTGCCATGCTGGTGGCCGAGAGCGGTCTTGAGGCGGGTGAGCGCGTTATTGTAGAAGGCCTGCAGAAAGTTCGCACAGGAATCACAGTGAGCCCGGTTCAGAAACAGATGAATGTCGAGACCGGTGTGCTTGTTGATAGCACAGGTTCCGCCGGAGAGGGAGAGGCTGAGCAATGATCAGCCGTACCTTTATCTATCGACCAAAGTTTGCCTTTGTTATTTCTATCCTGATAACGCTTGCAGGCCTTTTGGCGTTGCAGGTGCTTCCCGTCAATATGTATCCGGATATGGCGCCCCCAAAGATCCAGGTAACGGCCGTGCTACCCGGGGGCAGTGCGCAGATTGTTGAAGAGGCCGTTGTTCGCCCGATTGAGCAACAGCTCAATGGTGTCGAGAGCATGATTTACATTGAATCGACGGCATCTGACGACGGTTCGGCCGTGATTACACTGACGTTTGAGAGTGGCACAGATACCGACATTGCGCAGGTAAACGTACAGAATCGTGTGGCACTGGCAGAGCCTTTTCTGCCTCAGGAAGTCAGGCGGCAAGGGGTTACGGTCAGCAAAGAGACCGGCAATATGCTGATGGGTGTCAACCTGGTGTCGGATCGACCCGATCTGGACGCGGTTTTCTTGAGCAACTACGCCTCCAGCAATCTGATTGAGGAGCTTGGACGTGTGCCCGGTGTTGCTTCTGCCGAAGTGATGGGTGCGAAAGACTACAGCATGCGCATCTGGCTTGATCCGCGGCGCATGAAATCCCTGAAGGTAACGGTAGCCGAGATCGTTGCCGCGTTGCAGGAACAGAACCAGATAGTCGCAGCGGGCAAGTTAGGGCAGGCGCCCGTTCCCGAAGGCCAGCAATTCGTGTACAGCATTCAGAGCAAAGAGCGGCTGTCCGACCCGGATGAGTTCGCCCAGATGATTATCCGGGCAAATCAGGACGGTGGATTTTTGCGTCTTAACGATGTCGCACGGATTGAACTGGGTACGCGTTCCTATACCTCAACGGCAAAGCTGAACAATCAGGATACGGCGTTTATTGTGATCTACCAGCTGCCGGATGCCAACGCACTTGAGGTTGCAGACAAGGTAAAAGAGACCGTAGACGGGTTTGCCCGGAACTTTCCTGATGGTGTTACCCACAGCGTCCTGTTCGATTCTACAAAGTTCATCAGCCAGTCAATCAGAGAAGTTGTAATCACCTTGGCCCAGGCCATTGCGCTGGTCATCCTGGTGGTATTTCTGTTTCTGCAAAACTGGCGTGCAACCCTGGTACCTGCCATTGCGATTCCGGTCTCCCTGGTCGGCACCTTCGCGATCATGGCTGTGATGGGTTATTCGATAAATATCATCACCTTGTTTGGTCTGGTGCTTGCGATCGGTATCGTTGTGGACGATGCCATTGTGGTTGTGGAGAACGTTGAACGCATACTCCAGGAGGAAAAATTACCCATCAAGGAAGCGGTCGCAAGAGCCATGGAGCAGGTAACAGGGCCGATTGTTGCGACGACTCTTGTTTTGCTGGCGGTGTTTGTGCCCGTCGCCTTCATGCCTGGAATAACGGGCAAGCTGTATCAGCAATTCTCCGTTACGATTTCCGTGGCGGTCATTATTTCATCTGTCAACGCACTGACGCTCAGCCCGGCATTGTGTGCAACGTTGCTGGGAGGCGGCGGCAGCGACCCGGTCAGGTGGCTGTGGCCTGTAGAACGATTGATTACTGCCAGCACGAAAGGTTATTCGGGACTCGTCTCGGGGCTGCTCCGTAAGGGTATTGTGGTTGTTATCGCGCTCGTTGCCATACTTGCTGCCAGTGCTGGCCTGTTCAAGTCCGTGCCACTGGCTTTTGTGCCCCCGGAGGATCAGGGCTTCCTGTTTGTAGATGTGCAGCTGCCGGTTGCAGCTTCTCAGGAGCGTACCGATGTGGTGCTCGAGAAAGTGACGGAGATGGTTCTCAAAGATCCTGCAGTGAACGACTTTATCTCGGTTTCGGGCTTCTCTTTGCTGGGAGGTTCCGGATCCAATAATGGCCTGGGTATCGTTGTGCTTAGCGATTGGGACGAAAGGGAACGACCAGAACTTGGCCTGGGTGAAACTGTGCCGCGATTATATTCCGGGTTGGCCACCATCCCGGAGGCTCAGATTATGGTGTTCAACGCTCCGCCCATACCGGGTATCGGTGTCGCAGCGGGCTTTGATTATCGCCTCCAGGACAATCTGGGGCGTGACGTGTCCGAGCTGACTCAGGTGATGAACGGGTTAATCTTTGAGGCAAACCAGCAGGAAGAGCTGTCGCGGGTATACAGTACCTATCGCGCCAACATTCCCCAGTACCTGCTTGAGGTCGATCGAAACAAGGTAAAGGCACTGGGTATTCAGCTGACCGATATTTTCTCTACGCTGCAGGCTCAGCTTGGTTCGCTGTACGTGAATGATTTTACCCGATTCGGGAAAAACTACCGGGTACAACTGCAGGCTGAAGGGGAGTTCCGGCAGGGGCCGGGGGATCTTTCCTACTATTCCGTCCGTAACCAGGACGGTGACATGGTGCCGCTATCCACACTGGCCACGTTAAAACCGGTTCTCGGGCCCTCCAGCATCGCGCATTTCAACCTGAAGCGATCGGTAACGATCTCCGGAGAGGCAGCTGCCGGGTTCGCCAGTGGCGATGCTATCAGTGCTATGACTGAGCTTTCAAAACGCTTGCCGCAGGGTTATGAGTTCAGTTGGTCCGGGCAGAGCCTGCAGGAAATACAGGCGGGTAACCTGGCCGCTGTAATCTTTCTCCTGGCTATCGTGTTTGTGTACTTGTTTCTGGTTGCTCAGTACGAGAGCTGGGCGCTGCCGATTGCTGTTATTGGCGCTGTACCCATTGCCATTTTCGGTGCTTTGGCAGGCTTGTGGCTGTCCGGCCTTGCCAACAACATATACGCTCAGGTGGGGCTGGTTCTTTTGATCGGTCTCTCCACCAAAACGGCCATTCTGATTGTTGAGTTTGCGATGCAGTTGCGAAAATCCGGGATGACTGCAGAGGAAGCTGCGAGCAAGGCCGCTGTGCTGCGTTTCAGGGCAGTGTTGATGACCGCTCTGTCTTTCGTGCTGGGCGTTCTTCCGCTGGTGTTTGCCACCGGGGCTGGCGCAGGCAGTCGCGTGAGCCTGGGTGTTACCGTGCTCAGCGGCATGACGGCGGCCACCGTTCTTGGCACCTTGTTGGTGCCCGTGTTCTATAAATGGATTGAAACGGCGCGCTCCCGCAAGGAGGCGTAGCAGAGAGGCATGGCGGTCAGTGTGCCGCCAGTATTTGTGTATCGCTATTTCAAAGCCAACTTAACTGCCTGATCTGCGTGTATCTCTGTTGTGTCGTATAGCGCAACCCGCGTATCGGACGCCTGGATCAGCAAACCGATCTCTGTGCAGCCCAGAATAACGGCCTGAGCGCCGCGCGCGGCCAGTGAATCTGCAATATCAAGGTAGGCGGCTTTTGAGTCAGGGTTGATGATGCCCTTGCACAACTCTTCGTAGATTATCCGGTGTACCGCGTTTCGTTCGCGGTCATCCGGAATGATGACGCTGATGCCCTGTTTTTCGAGGCGCTCACGGTAGAAGGTTTGCTCCATGGTGAACCGGGTTCCAAGCAACCCTACCGATGTTATTCCGTCTTTTATGAGTGCATTGGCGGTGGCATCTGCGATATGGAGCAGGGGAGTAGGGCATGCCTGCTCAATCTGTGGGGCGACTTTATGCATGGTGTTGGTGCAAATCAGGAGAAAGTCCGCGCCACCGGCCTGCACGCATTGCGCCGCCGATACCAGTATCTTCGCAGTTCCCTCCCAATCTCCCTCATGCTGGAGAGTCTCGATTTCTGCAAAATCTACGCTGTAGAGAATGATCTTTGCTGAGTGGAGTCCACCGAGTTGCTCCCGCACTTTCTGGTTGATCAGGCGGTAATAGGTCTGGGTCGATTCCCAGCTCATTCCGCCGATTAGTCCGATGGTCTTCATACAACCCCAATTGCGAAGAAGGCGTTTCAGTTTTCGGCGTCACCATTGGGGTGGTGACGCCGGGATTACTGAACTTTATTAGCCTACGAACATCTTTTTCGCAAGCGGGAGGCCCTTGAAGCCACTGACGGCAACGGTTGTGAGGAGTCCGCCCAGCATGGCGCCTACTACGCCACAGGTCATGATGTCCTGGCCTGTCAGGTACAAGCCGGGAATGCGGGTTTTGGGCTTCAGCCAGTCCAGTTCGAAGCGGTCAGGGGTGTGATCCAGACCGTAGATTTCCCCTTCGCTATAGCGGCAGAAGTAGTCGGTGGAGAGGGGAGTGGACAGCTCGTAGTAATCCACTTTGCCTTCCAGATGCGGGAACTTCTCATACAGTTTCGCGAGCAGGCGCTGGGCGTACTCTTCTTTCCTGGCTTCGTATTCGTCACCACGCTTGCCCCAGGTTTTTTCGGACCATTCTTCATACCACTCAAACGGACCGGGCGCGACGATCTCGATGGTGGCGCGGCCAGGGTAGCGCTTCGAAAAGCTGGGGTCCTTGGCGGAAGGAAACGAAATATAGGTCAGCGGTATGTCGTTGGCCTCCGGGTTGTCCATGAAATCCTGTATCTGCTTTTCGTAATTCGGGCCAGGGTATATCCAGTAGTTGGTTTTCGGCAGGCCAAGATTTTCGGCGGTATCCTGCAGGCCGATGTACAGGCAGTTACTGGCCATGGAGCGCTTAACGGTTTTCAGCTTGTCCTGATAGTAACTCCATTCAGGCGCATCCTCAGGCAGCAGCTTGTTGAAGGTGTTGAACACTCCGGCGTTGCTGATCACCAATGGTGAGCGTATCTCAGCGCCGTCGGCCATGCGAACGCCCACGGCTTTGCCTTTCTCGATCAGAATGCCGGTTACATCGGCGTAGGTGAAGACTTCACCGCCGCTTTGCTGAACCACCGGGATGATGGTTTTCGCCATTTCGGAGGCGCCGCCAATAGGGTAGTAGCCACCGTGCAGGTAGTGGCGTGCAATCAGCGAGTGGATAATGAAGCTGGATTCCGCCGGCGGCAGGCCGTTGTCACCCCATTGCCCGGTGAGTACGGCGATCAGTTCCTGATTGCTGGTAATGCCTTCCAGGACCTCCCGAGTAGGCTTGTTGAGAAAGTCCGGAGCCCGTCGTTTGGTTAGCATGCTCAGGGGGCCGGCGGCCAGATCTGGCAGAACTTTTCCCAGAACGATGCCGGGCATGGCCTTGGATACCTTGCGCAGATAACCCAGATAGGTGTCGATGGCCTTTTCTTCTTCCGGGAACGTCTTGACGAGTTCTGCCCGGAAGGCTCCAGGGCCGGCAACCAGGTCCACGTGTTTTTCGCCCAGGAAAATGCGGTCGTAATTGGCGTCCATTGGCGCCCACTTCAGCTGGCCGTCTGTAATGTGATCGAACAGGCGCTTACCCATGGTGTGATCTGCGCCCATGTCGCCGATGTAGTGCACCCCCACATCCCACTCGTAGCCATTACGATCGTAGCTGTGGGTGAAGCCGCCAGCGGTGTAATGCTGTTCAAGCACCAGAACTTTTTGGCCCATCTTGCTCATGCAGGCCGCGGCGGTCAGTCCGCCAATGCCGGAGCCGATGATAATGGCATCGTAGGGGCCGTTCAGGCGGTTT
>CAXBOW010000044.1:0-9339 GCA_963977485.1 uncultured Haliea sp. | reverse complement strand
GCAGGCGTCGTGTTTCTTCTTGCGCCAAACGGCATAGCAGGTCAGGCCAATAAAAAATGCGAGCGCAGGCAACAACACGTAATCGAGATAACCGATCAGCGCAGCCAGACCTACCGCCCCAAATAAAATCACCAATATCGGCGTAAAACAGCAAAGCGCGACCAGCACGGTGCCAATAACACTCACTCGCAACAGGGTTTTGGGATTTTGCATGGTCACTCCTGTTTCGCCTGGGGCTGCTTCAGCGTGGACGGATAGCCCGCGTTAGTCGTGGCTTGAGTCAGTGCCTCAACGGAAGTTTTCGCATCGTCGAAGGTGACCGTCGCATCACGTGCTTCATAACGGACATCGACGGAGCTCACGCCCTCGACTCGGTTGAGGGCAGCTTTAACGGTGAATGGACAGGCCGAACAGGTCATACCAGGCACGGACAACGTGACCGTTTGTTGCGCCGCCAGAGCGGGCAGGCTAACTAACAGGAGCAGCGCAGTAGCGATCAGTGATTTTTTCATGGCGTAGTACCTCTCAATAAAATAGGGGTAAGACGAAGGGGAAAGCCAACGCAGTCAGAATGAGCAGCGCGACGATCCAGAAAGCGACCTTATAGGCCTTGCGCACTTGCGGTACCGCGCACACATCACCCGGCTGACAGGCCCCGGCAGGTCGATATATCTGACGCCAGGCGAAGACCATTGCCACCAGTGCCGCACCGATGAACCATGGCCGGTAGGGTTCCAGGGCTGTCAGGTTGCCGATCCAGGCCCCGGAAATGCCCAACGTGATTAAAATCAGGGGGCCGAGACAGCAGGCGGATGCCAGAATGGCTGCGACACCCCCTGCAAACAGCGAACCGCGACCGGATTTGGACTCTGACATTACGATGGCTCCTTTCATGACATAGGTGACTAAGATAAGGTTACTCCCGTAGTCAGATACGGAATCAAGAACCATGTCCAAAAAACGACGTTCAATGACCATCGGTGTGCTGGCCAAGGCCGCCGGTATGGGGGTGGAAACCATCCGCTATTACCAGCGCCGGGGGTTGGTGGCAGAGCCTGAAAAACCTTATGGGAGCATTCGTCATTACGACGACCAGGCATTGGCACGCCTTCACTTCATTCGAACCGCCCAATGGCTGGGGTTCAGTCTGGATGAAATCGCGGAACTGCTGACACTGCAGGACGGCACCCATTGCAATGAAGCACGGGTATTGGGCGAGCAGAAATTAACGAGTGTGCGGCAGAAAATCCAGAGCCTGCAAGGTATAGAAAAAGCTCTGGATGGGTTGGTTCAGGAGTGTTCAGCGCAAAGGATGAATGTTGAATGTCCTTTGATTGCCTCTCTGCAGCATGGAATTGTGCAGCACTCCGAGTGAAAAACCTCGGGTGGCGCGGCGACCTTTGCGCTGCTTCCAGCATCGTTGGCGCTCAGCGGCTGTCAGCAAGGTACTGCCAAAAGTGATACAGAAGATTCAGGCCTTAATCGGGGCTCTTTCGATGTCGAATTGACATTGTTTGCTCGCCCGGCTGTGCCCGTGGTAGCAGGCCAACTGAGCAGTGACTTGGCCACCATACCCCACCCGGACAACACCACAAAAATCCGGCCTTTCAGGCCCAGCATGAAAATGATGAGGAACCAGAATATATTTGTTGGTTCAACTCCCAAATTGCATGTCATTCTAAAAACGACTTAAACTTTCGTTTTAATACTTGACCTGTGAGCAGCTAAAGACTTTCATACTCAAGCCAGCTCAAAAACGACCTTGAAGCATGTGACTCACCCGATAGGAACCCATTAACTTGGAACGTTCACGGCCTAACAAATTCGCACTTTTTCTGCTGACCCTTATTGTGGTTTTTCAGCCGATGGTGTCGTTTGCCGTGACGTTACCGGGACAGCATGTTGGGATCGCCTCAAATGCACCGGTTATGGAAGACTGCCCCAAAGCAATCAGTTTTGGCGTCGCTACAGACCAAACTGATGAAAAATGCGGAGGCATGACGCTGGAAAGCTGCTCTCTGGCTATTAGCCTGGGCAATTGTGGGCTTTCAACGGTTTTGCTTCCTGCTGGCGAATTCAAGCAAGTTATCCAGTCTACGCCTGATCAGCTACCGATCGCTGTCGAGGGCGATTACCGCAGCATCATACTCGATACCCTGACTCCCCCACCGAATACCTCAATAGCCTGAATCAATACCTGACTTGTTTGCCCGTCTAACTCCCAGCTAATTCGGCTGAACGGGCGCATGTGTGCTATTACGAGGAAATATCATGAAACCATCCAGACGTCTTCTGGCGGGACATACCGTCTCTAATCCCATGATGAACAAACACCAACACCTGCAGAAAATGATGAGTCGTATGTCCGCTGACCAACAGCAGACCATGATGTCTCGCTACACTCCCCCGCACTCAATTTGATGATTTGGAGAAAGAACCAATGCGATTTGCCTTATTGGTGGCACTGGTTGCTATTGCCTTTATAGCCGGTTGGCTGGGCCGTCCATACGTGTTGTCTGAAGTGTCGGGAACAGCAATGAACGTATCCAGCGAGTCGGCAGGCAAAGAAGCACCGCTTTATTGGGTCGCACCAATGGACCCTAATTATCGGCGAGACAAACCTGGGCAATCCCCCATGGGGATGGATCTGGTGCCGGTTTACGACGACAACAGCGTAGATAACGAGGACGGTGGCGTCAGTATTAACTCACAGATTCGCGCTAACCTCGGAGTCAAAACCGGTGCTGTGACGCGGGGTGCCGTTGCTGTTTCCGTCTCGACGGTGGGCTACGTCACTGACAATGAAGATCAGCTAACTCTGGTTCACAGTCGAATTTCTGGCTGGGTTGAGGTGCTCCATGTGAAGTCCGTCGGCGAAAGCGTTGAGAAAAGCGAACCGCTGTTTGAGATCTATTCACCGGAGTTGGTCAACGCCCAGCAGGAGTTTCTGCTTGCCCTGCGTATCAGCTCCGGCCCGGTCGCCGAAGCATCCGGAAACAAGCTCCGCGCTTTGGGGATGACGGACGCCCAGATTGCATCGCTGAAGAAAAATGGAAAAGCGTTGCAGCGGATAACCATGTTTGCACCCAGCTCCGGTTATGTAACGAACCTGAATGCCCGTGCGGGTATGTATATCCGCCCGGACACTGAAATCATGGCGATCGGTAGTCGGGATTCGGTCTGGATAATTGCAGAATTTTTTGAGCGTCAGGCGGGGCTGGTGAAAGCTGGGCAAGCGGTGCGTTTCACGACCCCGGCACTACCCAACACAGAGTGGCAAGGCACAATTGATTATGTCTACCCGGAGCTCGACCCTCGCACACGAAGTCTTCGGGCCAGAATTCGTGTGCCCAACACGGAGGGTACTCTGCGACCCAATATGTTCGTCCAGTTAACAATGGATGCACCCATTGGTGAAAACTTACTGACTGTTCCAAGGTCCGCGCTGATCCAGCGTACCAATAGCCAGCACGTGCTGGTTGCGGAGGGCGACGGCTATTTTCGTCCTGCACCAGTGCGCACCGGCCAGGAAGCCGGCAATCGCATTGTGGTCATTGACGGTCTTAATGAAGGTCAACGGGTGGTTACATCTGCTCAATTTCTAATCGACTCGGAAACCAACCTGGAGGAAGCCTTGTTGCGCTTCGAATCCAGTCAGACCAGCGCATCCAGTGGCATAGAGAACGCCGCAGCGGCAGGGTTGATCACGGGGATCGGGAGGATTTCAGAACTTGACCTCGGCGGCGAATCCGCAAGCATCACGTTGAATCACGGTCCTATAACGGAACTGAACTGGCCCGCCATGACAATGGCCTTTGGGCTGTCAGAGTCGGTCAGTACCGATGGGCTGGCGATCGATCAGGAGATCACTTTTCGCTTTCGCGAAGCACCCGAGGGCTATGTGATCGAAGACCTGACAACCACGCCCAAACCACAACAAAACACTGGAGAATAAGTCATGAAGTTCACCACTCTCGCTCTATCAATGAGCATTGGCTTTATCACGGTTCCTGGACTAGCTATTGCGGATGAGCCCATGTCGGGCATGGCGTCCGGGCAGTCTGTTGATGCGGTTGACAGCACCGGTGTCATCACAGCCATCGATCCCGAAAGCCGCAAGGTGACGCTCAGCCACGAGCCCATTCCCGAACTGAAATGGCCGCGCATGACCATGGGTTTTCCGGTTGATCCGGGCGTCAATATGGAGGCGGTCAGTAAAGGCGATTCGGTTGCCTTCACTCTCACCCCGACGAAAAGCGGGCAAAAAGTGACCCGCATCGAGAAACAATAGGTCCTTGCGGGTGCCTGCGACAGCTACCCGGGCATCCGCGCATTCCAGAACCGGATGAACAATATGATCAATACCGTTATCCACTGGTCACTTCATAACCGTTTTTTTGTGCTTCTTGCCACACTGATCCTTACCGGGTGGGGCCTGTATTCGCTGAAAGAAACGCCGATTGATGCCATTCCGGACCTGTCGGACGTGCAGGTTATCGTTAAAACCAGCTATCCGGGGCAGGCACCGCAGGTTGTGGAAGACCAGGTTACCTACCCCCTTACCACTGCCATGCTGTCAGTACCCGGCGCGAAAACTGTTCGCGGCTATTCCTTTTTCGGGGATTCGTTCGTGTACGTGATATTCGACGACGATACCGACCTGTACTGGGCTCGCTCCCGGGTACTGGAATACCTGAGCCAGGTGGCCGGGCAATTGCCGGCCAGCGCCAAACCGGAACTGGGGCCAGATGCCACCGGTGTGGGCTGGGTGTTTGCCTACGCGCTGGTTGATCGAAGCGGCAACAATGATCTGGTGGGTCTGAGATCCCTCCAGGACTGGTTTTTAAAGTTTGAATTACAAACCGTCCCTGGGGTTTCGGAAGTGGCCAGCGTCGGCGGCATGATCAAGCAATATCAGGTGGTGGTCGACCCCAACCGTCTTCGTGCCCACGATATTACTTTGCAGCGCATCCAGGTGGCGATTAACCGGGGCAACAAGGAAGCGGGTGCCTCGGTGATTGAGCTGGCGGAAGCGGAATACATGGTGCGAGTGACCGGTTATCTGACTAACGCCGATGACCTTCGGCAGATCCCCCTCGGCGTAAACGTTAATGGCAAGCCACTGCTGCTCAAGGATGTGGCGGATATCCGGCTGGGGCCCAAGATGCGACGGGGCATTGCCGAGCTGAATGGCGAGGGCGAGGTTGCCGGTGGCATTGTGGTGATGCGGTTTGGCGAGAATGCCCTTGCAACCATTGAGGGCGTGAAGCAGCGCCTGCGGGAAATCGAGCCCAGCTTGCCCGACGGTGTGGAAATTGTGCCCACCTATGACCGCTCGACCCTGATCAACAACGCCGTGGACAATCTCTACATCAAGCTGGTGGAGGAGTTCCTCGTTGTTATTCTGATCTGCGCCGCGTTCCTCTTTCATCTGCGCTCATCCCTGGTTGTTATTGTCAGTCTCCCGGTGGGCATTCTGGCAGCGTTTGTGGTGATGCACTATCAGGGTATCAACGCCAACATTATGTCTTTGGGCGGGATCGCCATCGCCATCGGTGCCATGGTGGACGGGGCCATCGTGATGATCGAAAACGTCCATAAACACATCGAAAAAACACCGTTGACGGCTGAGAACCGCTGGTCGGTCATCGCCCGGGCGGCCGGGGAAGTTGGCGCGCCGCTGTTCTTCTCACTGATGATTATCACCGTCAGCTTTTTACCGGTATTCACCCTGGAGGCACAGGAAGGCAAGCTCTTTGCTCCGCTGGCATTCACCAAGACCTACGCAATGGCAGCCGCCGCAGGGCTGGCGATTACACTGGTTCCGGTGTTAATGGGGTATTTCATTCGTGGCAACGTTCTCCCGGAGCACCGCAACCCTCTCAATCGCATGCTGATAGCGATTTATTCGCCGGTCATTCGCTGGGCGTTGCACCGGCCGGCCATCATGATCATCGGCGGATTGGTCGTGCTCATGATAGGGCTGTGGCCAGCCAATAAACTGGGTAGCGAATTCATGCCGCCACTCAATGAAGGCGACCTGATGTATATGCCGACAACTTACCCGGGCATATCCATCGGCAAGGCACGGCAGATTTTGCAACAGACCGACAAAATGATTGCGACAGTGCCAGAAGTGGCGACGGTATTCGGCAAGATCGGTCGTGCGGAAACAGCGACCGACCCC
This sequence comes from uncultured Haliea sp., assembly GCA_963977485.1. Taxonomy (GTDB): domain Bacteria; phylum Pseudomonadota; class Gammaproteobacteria; order Pseudomonadales; family Halieaceae; genus JARRPM01. The sequence goes on along the minus strand of CAXBOW010000044.1, from coordinate 3,152 downwards.
GCACCGTTGACTATGATTGAGACTTTCATTCAGTTCAAACCCCGTGACCAGTGGCGGCCGGACATGACCCCCGACAAGGTTCGAAAAGAACTGGAACGGATCGTTAAACTGCCAGGGCTGACAAATGCCTGGGTCATGCCCATAAAAACCCGAATCGATATGCTCTCTACCGGTATCAAAACCCCCGTGGGCATCAAGGTGGCCGGTGCAGATCTGGCGGTTATTGAGAGCATCGGCCAGCAGCTTGAAACCATTCTCAACAAAGTCCCTGGAACCGCTTCTGCTTTCTCCGAGCGGGTAGCCGGTGGGCGCTATATCAAAGTGGATATACAGCGTGACACCGCCGCCCGTTTTGGTCTCAACATAGAGGATATTCAGTCCATTGTGCGCACGGCGATCGGGGGCATGGATGTGGCAACCACGGTGGAAGGGCTGGAGCGCTACCCCATCAACATGCGCTACCCCCAGAAATACCGGGACTCAGTTGAGCAAATGCGGCTACTGCCGATAGTAACTCCAGACGGACAGCGCATTGCCCTGGCTGATGTCGCCGACGTCAGTATCGATAACGGGCCACCGATGATCAAATCCGAAAATGGTCGCATCAACGGCTGGACCCTCGTGGATATTGCAGACCGTGATTTGGGAACCTGGATTGAGGACGCGCAGGCAAGGGTTCGGGAAGAGCTTGATCTGCCCGCAGGTTATTCCATTACCTGGTCCGGTCAGTATGAGTATATGCAGCGGGCAAAAGAACGGCTGACGGTGGTCGTTCCGTTGACGCTTGCCATTATCCTGATACTGCTATACCTGAACTTCCGTAATCTCATTGAGGTGGGCATCATCCTCGGCACCCTGCCCTTCGCCATGATCGGTGGTATCTGGCTGATGTATCTGCTGGGCTACAACCTGTCAGTAGCGGTGGCGGTCGGGTTTATTGCCCTCGCCGGTGTTGCCGTTGAAATCGGCGTGCTGATGCTGGTTTACCTGAACCAAGCCTTGCGCGAAGCGATGGAATCCGTTGACCACCAGATGTCCAGGCTCACTCCGACGTTGCTCAGCGAGGCCGTTTCCCGTGGCGCTGCCCAGCGGGTGCGCCCCATCATGATGACCTTTTCTGCCATCGTCGCGGGTCTCGTGCCCATCATGTTTGGCAGTGGTACCGGTTCCGAAGTGATGCAGCGCATTGCCGGCCCCATGATCGGCGGCATGATCACGACGCTTATTCTTACCCTGCTACTGATTCCTGTGATTTTCTATTTATGGCAGCTTCGTCGCCTGAAGCGCTTTGTATGTGAAGGAGCTCAATCATGACATTCGCTTTAATCCGATTCCTGATCCGTTCTATTCTGGTTGGTTCCATCCTGACGATTGCAGTTTCCATCAGCTTTGTCCGGGCTGAGGCAAAACCCGGACGGCCAACGGATATTAATGACTGGATTGAAAAGGCACTCGACACCAACGCGTCGCTGGCTGGCACGCGTGAAACAATCTCCGCGGCCCGCGCAGCTCGCGAGGCTAGTGGCACCTGGGATGACCCGGTGGCGAAATACGCGTTAGCCCCACAAACCCTGGAAGGCGGAAACACGGTAGGCCACCGCTTTGAAATCGCCCAGAAACTCCCCTGGCCTGATCAGTTGGAAGCATCTGAAAACGCGGCGGCCGCCCAGATAAGAGGTGCACGTGCCGACGCTCAGTGGGCGGAGCGACAATTAACAACGGAGGTAAAGGCGGCTTACGCGAACTGGTGGTATATCGATCAAGCCATTCAACTGCACCATCAAACCCGTAGCCATGTCTCGCATCTTATTGAGATCACCGAGCAGCGACTTGCCTACGGCAGGGCCCCGCAAAGCCAGTTGCTGCGACTCACAACAGAACTTGATGCGCTGGATGCCCAGTTTATTGGCCTGGGAGAGGAGCAGGATAAGCTGCGTGCCAGCCTGTTACCGCTGTTGGGTGCTGAGCCCGGTTCGCAGCCTGTTTCATTGCGGATTCCTCCGCTTTCAGCCTTACCACGGATAGCCGACATCACTGATGCGCACCCGTTGCTGTTGTCTGTCAAAGCCCGAAAAGAAGCCGCAGCCGCCAAGTTAAAAGAAAAAGAGGCCGATCAACGCCCCTCTTTTACCGCAAATGCGGGCTACAACAGTCTCTGGGCCGACGAGGACAAGCGCTGGACCATCGGCGTTGGTGTCCAGATACCCTTTACCGGCCGCCGCCAGAGCAGCGCGGTACAACAGGCAAAATCGCAACTGGCACAACAGGAGTGGAACCTGCTCCAGACCCGCCGGGAATGGAAGGCCGCGACCGCCCAGGCGATTGCTGCGATCCGTGCCAGCTATTCGCGACTGGATATTCTTGAAGATCGGCAGGTGCCGAACCAGACCGCACACTGGCGGGCCATGCTTGACGAAATCGGCAGCGGGCGTGGTGATATCGAAGCCGCCATCGACAGTGCCCGGAAACTGACGACTCTCAAACTGGAGAAAGCGAGACTTCAAAGGCAACTGTTCGCCGCGTTGGGTCAACTGGAAAGCTGGTTGCCAGTGGCCGCTGCTGTTCGGTAAGGGGTATGGAGCTCACTTCTTCTGTAACTGACAGTTGCGTTCTTTTGTATTACTTCAAGGCAGTGGTCGGACTGATTTCCAGGGCGGAGATCCGCGAAAAAGCTACGATTCTATTGTCAACAAGCTGTTTCATTTACCTGACGATGCGCTGGTGTATCCGGCGCATGATTACAAAGGAATGTTATGCTCCTTCTGGCCTGTGGCAAGAAACAGTGACGCTTGTGAGCATGGACTGTTCTTCAAGAACACGGCGCTCGCCGCCGATTACTGGTCCGGCTTCAATCATACTCTGGCGATATTGATCAATGGCTAAATCGCATATTCTCTTTCTAAAACAGATTGGGGATTCACGAGTCGCCCATCTATCGGGTGATTTGTTCGCTGGCGTCACTACTGCCATTTTTCTGTGGTCGTCTAGTGGGGCCGAATAAGTACAAATTCCGGCTTCGTATCCGGTAGACGAATGACAAGAGACGTTTTCGACATCGCGCAATCACGACGAACAGCTAAGATGCGACGATCCACCAAGCTCAAAGAACTCCGACGGCTTCAGCCTATAGTATTTCCCCTCCACATCCTTAG
>CAXBOW010000043.1:0-11206 GCA_963977485.1 uncultured Haliea sp. | reverse complement strand
TGATGTGTTCTGCTGGCGTAAAGCCTTCCGGTGATAGCATGAGCCTGTCCACCGCGCCGATCCGGGATAATATTCCCGGCGCCCTGAACTTGCGCAACCGCTGCGCAACCTCGAACAGCGGAATCGCCATGGGATGCGCCCAGCCGATAAAACCTCCGGTACAGGGAATCTCCAGAATGGGTTTGTCCGAACCGCCGAACCAGAACGGGTGCGCATTAAATCTGCGATAGTCCGGCCCGCCATCCGCACGGGAATCCAGGGGCGGACAAACAGACAGATCAATATCGAACCCCAGTTCCTGAAGAATGCCCGTCGTATTCGGCCCAAAACCATATCGCCCGGCTTTATAGGCCACCGGGGGGCGGCCAAAATTCTGCTGAATGGTTTCACTCAAAACACGGAGTTTTTCCCGCTCCAAGGCCTCGGGAAGATTGCCGGGATACATGTTTGATCGGGTAACCGCTTCTTCCTGGGGTGGATTCACCCAGGGATGAAGGTGCGCGCCGATTTCGCACTGACCTTTTTCTGCATACTGCTTCAGTAGCCCATAGCCCCGGGACTGGCTGATCACCGGATAATCAATAACGTAGCAGGGGCAAATACCATACTCGTTGAAGATATTCTGGGCGCGATCGATGTGCGCCATGGCAGAAACCCGGTTTGCCTTGGCGTCTGGCTCCGCGTTCCAGTCGAACTCTTCTTCGGTATCTATCACCACAATCAGTTGTGGCGGTGTGTCCGCAGGAAGACGTATTTCCCTTTTTTGCTCAAACATATTTGGGATCAACGCCGCCCGCTCATTGAGAAGCCGCGACTCAGCACAAGGCGCAGCTCGAACTGATCCTGATCGTTTCTGACTGATTTTGAACGCAGGTATGACTGGTTAAACTGCACACCGAAGCTTGTGTTTTCGGCAAGTTGTCGTGTCCAGACTGTGGTAAAACGATGGATCTGATCAACAATAACGTTGGCATCTTCATCCGCATCACCTTGCCAGCTATATCCGAAGTTCAATCGCTGAAGTGACGTTAGCTGAAAGCTGAGATTTACGCCCGCGCGGTATTCGTGAGTGGTGGCTCCGGAAATCTGGGATTCGAGTATGGCGCCTGCTGCGTATATGCCAAGATTGCAAGCATCGCACACCTGCTGGTTGTTGTGGGTAATCGAAAGTGAATCTCTGACGACGAGATCTTGCAACCGAACAGTATTTGGTAGAAAAGAGAAATCAGGTGGCAGGTTCAGGGAAAGATCTGTGGCGCTGTCCGACATGCTGCGATCGTATTTTATCAACGTACGCCAGTCGGTGGTGACCCAGGCGCGCTCTACGAAACCGGTCACCGCATCGCTCTCGCTCGTTGTGCCTCCTGCAAACTCGGTTTCAGCTTGGCTGCCCCCTGCCCCAATACTGAAGTACCCGCTTTCCAACTGCAGGCTGTATACCAGCTGTGCGGAATCAATGGTGATATCTGTACCACGTCCGTCAGACCAGCTGCGGCTGACGTTAAGGCTACCCGTGGACCGCTCACTCAGCCTTCGTGATAATTCACTGCCGACCGTGTAGGATTCTTGGTCGTTGAATGCTCCCCCACCAAAGCTGCGACCGGCTTGGCTAAAAAACCGCAGCGTTGAAAGCTCACCCGGATAGAAACGCAGGCCCGCACCCGCACTCAGGGTATTCCGGGTGTCGTAACTTGAGGGGTTTACCACAAACCCGGTGTCATTGCGCACGGAGCTAACCGTGTGGCCCAGATTAAAGTCCAAGCGGCTGCCAGGGTCAAAGTACGTATAGCGGGAGGCGCCAATGATGGAGCTTCTGTCTGTCTGATCACCGTCGGCTGTGTCCCGGCGCGTTTCCAGAGTTCCGCCATATTGCAGAGCAAGGGCGTTAGCGCCACTTTCAAACGTGCCGCCCACGCGCCCAGCTAGCCCGACACTGGGTTCTGTGTTGGTGTCAGTGGACGCACCCCGATCCGTTCGGGTGTGGGTAACACCGGTAAACACCGAGGCCGAACCGGAGATCGTTTTAACACTGTCACTGAGGCTCTGCGCGGTTGCTGCCAAAGGCCAGGCTACGAAGTAGGCCCCCACACAAAGAGTGACGAGAGTGTATTTGCTTGCATTCCCTGCTCTGCGTTCCATGAGATTACTCCTGAAAAATCAGGCCGGAGAATTTATCAGACGCAAGTGCATCCACTGAATCTGCTATAACTTCGCCGGTGACTTCTCCGAAAGGAACACCGAAAACAATCTGATCTGCAAAACGCTCGAGAATCCGTGCTTCTGTGTTTTCCCGGAAAGGCGGCGCGTTCAACACAATGCAACGATCCGGATAACGGGTTTTCAGCTCGGTAATCAGCTCACGCATACGCGCGGCAGAAAACAACTCAACGGCAGAGGACGCCTGAGTACCCGCAGGAATCACTGAAAGGCGCTCAACACCACTGGGGTAAATAATGGACTTGATGGTCAGCGAGCGATCGCCAACGAAATCCGTAACGCCGTACTCCATCGGAGCTGAAACCAGGCCTGCCAGCTCATTGTTGTGAGGGTCGCAATCCACGAGCAACGCCGAGCTATGGGAATCCAGCCCGAAGGCAGCCGCCAGATTAAAAGCCGTCAAAAGTCCGCCAGGGCCGTTACCCAAGCTACTGAACATTACCGTGAAATTACCCTCGCCTGCCCGGTTACGCAGTTGAATACGAAGCTCGCGGTAAGCATCCATCACTTCTTTATCGGGCATGCCGGAATAGATTATTTTCCGCTCCCGCAACTGTTCACGGCTCCACGGGTTTGGATTACCAATGAGCCCCAGCGACATCGACGAATCATAAAGTGTGGGCGGGTTTTCGTTGTGGTTGGTCTCCACACGAGTCCAGTTCGGCTTGTCCCGTTCCGAACCCGCGTAGGGTCGCTCTTTGCGAAAATTGTCCTCGGCTTTTGCTTCGCCACGGTCACGCTCGAGCTGACGGCGTTCGTCCTGGCTTTTCAGAAGCGCATTGTAGAGTTTGTTGTCGTCCATCAATTGCTCCCACTTCCAAGCCCTAGCCCGGTTAATTCACTGGCTTTATTGATCAGTTGTTCCGGGGTAATGCCCATTACGCTGAAGACCAGAACGGCGAGATACGCTGTCATGAAAATCACCAGTACGACCAGGATTGAGACAACGTCCTTACGCAGCAAACGATCTTTCCAGGTGCTGCGATAATGGGGAATCGTGGTCAGCACCGGAATGTTTTCCGGCAGGGCCAGTTGCAGCGCACGGGGTGAGCGCACGCGCTGATCAAACATCACAAGCATTACTAGCAGGCCCAGCACCATAGCGCTGCCAAGGAAGGGGCCGGCAAGTCCTATCTCATAAAGCTGCAACCCGTCCCAGCGAGTCGGGTAAGAAGCAGGCTCCTGGATTTTATAGCTTACGCCCTCGCCCTGCACGTCCAGAGTCATGGACAACCGTGCTTTTTCGCGACTCTGAAGCATGTCTTCGTATACACCCCGGGTAACATCGTAATCCCGCGTGAGCTCCGAACGCTGTGCCTGGTTCTCTGCAACCCGCTGGGAGCGCTCGAACGCTTCCTCAAGAAGGCGCTCAAGCGACGCAAGTCGGTTTTTTTGCACGGCCAAGCGCGTTGTGCCGTCGGAAAGCTGAATTTTAAGGTTTTCGTATACCGGGTTTTCCATCACCTCGGTAACGCCACCGTCCCGATCATCGTCGGTCTGTGTGGCGATGCGTTTTTTAAGGTCTGCAATCTGACTCTGAACGCTCACCACATCCGGGTGACGTTCATGATAGCGTAACAACAGTGAGTCCATCTCCTGGCGCATAGCGACTAATCGTCGCTCGGCAGATGATTTGCCCGGGTCGACCGTTATGCGCCTTACGGGCTGCTCTTCTTCAAGCTGACGACGGGTAAGCTGAACTTCAGATTCGGTTTGCTGGATTTCAAGCTTGAGGTTTTCAATATCACGGCGCAGGCTTTCGATTCTGGCGAGCACGCTACCCTCGGTGCCGTCCTGATTGCCGGATTTGAATTCCTTCAAACGCTGCTCAGCCTCTTCAAGCTGGCGCTGGTAGGTTTTAACCTGAGAATCGATAAACTCAAACGCACCCTGGCTCTCGGAACGCTTTTTGCGCACGGTGCGCTCTAAAAAGCGGTTCAGTACGGCGCTGAGAACCTGAAAAGATTCGTCCGGATTTCCGCTGGTATAGGAGAGCTCAAGAAAGTTTCGGTTTGATACCCGTATACCCACCTGCTTACGCAGGCTGCTGATCTTTCCGTTACGAACGGCATCGGTTTCGCCACCTCGAATACGACCTGTATCCAGAGCGATCTGCTCAAGGAAAGAGCGGCTTTGCATCATCTCTCGCGCTTCGTTGATACGATCGAGCTGAGTCAACTCAGCCTTGCCCCGAAGTAGTGGCTGGAGAATATTGGACTGGTCTGCGTACAAAACAGCCTGAGAGGTGTAGCTTTTTGGTGTTACATAGCCCAGCGTCAACACCCCTGCTGTTACGGTCATAAAGATGATGACCGCTGCCAACCTGTGCCGGTAAAGCTCAAGCTTCACCGCACGGAGGGTATCAATAATGAACTGTATATCCATCAGAGCTCGCCCCGGAACAGTTGCTTGCGGGGCACGCTGATTACGTCACCCGGCTGCAGACTGTGATTTGTACGCATGTCGCCATCGGTGAGAATGGCTTCGAGATCCAGGCCGAAACTCTCGTACTCGCCGTTTATCTGGCGGTGCAGAACCGCACGGCTATCAGCGGCAAAATCGGTAATGCCACCGGCCATTAGCACAACGTCCAGCACGGTCATGCCCGGCTGGAAGGCGACGGATTGCGGCGAAGCGACCTGGCCAGTAATCCGGATCCGATTACGGAACTCTTTACTGAGCGGATTGGTAACCATCACGGTCACTTCGGGAGTACGGATAAACTCGCCCAGAGTGGTGTTGATTTCAGACGCCAGCTCTTCCGGCCTTTTGCCTTCTGCTTTTACGTCACCCATCAAAGGCATGGAGATAAAACCATCGGGGCGAACCACGATGGTCTGACCCAGCTCGGGGTTGCGCCATACGTGGATGAAGACAGTATCTCCTACACCAATCTCGTAAGGCTCGGTCTCCAGCTCAGACGCCGGCGGCATTTCCGCAGAAGACGGAAGGCCAGAGCAAGCCGTGATAAACAGCCCAAGAACCGCAATCAAACATGCCCGCATTAACGTAAAAATAGTCATAAATACCCTCCAACCCTTGTTTTCTTCGTCAGTTTATTACCGAACGCCTTTGCCGAGGAGGATCACTTCCACGGTCTGGATCATAATCAGAAAATCCATCAAAAGGCTGTGATTTTTGGAGTAGTACAGATCGTACTCCAGCTTGCCCCGGGCGTCCTCAGCCGATGCGCCATAAGGATATTTAAGCTGTGCCCAGCCCATTAAGCCAGGCTTTACATAATGCCGGGTATCATAAAATGGAATCTTTTCTTTCAGTTCCGAGACAAACTCCGGCCTTTCCGGGCGCGGCCCGACGATGCTCATTTCGCCTTTGATCACATTATAGATCTGCGGCAACTCATCCAGGCGAGTGTTGCGTATAAATGCCCCCACCCGGGTAACCCGGTTGTCGTTAGCGGAGGCCCAGCGCGCTTTGCCATCTTTCTCTGCATCCTGCCGCATGCTGCGAAACTTGTAGATGCGAAACTCTTTACCCAGCATTCCAACTCGGGTCTGGCTGTATAGTATGGGGCGCCCGGTTTCCAGGAACACCGCAATAGCTGTAAGAATAATAAACGGCAGCATCACCGTAAGGAGCGTGAGACTGATCAGCAGATCCAGGGAGCGTTTCGCAAAATCGCGGGTTTTTGAGGCTTTGAACCCTTCAGAAAACACAATCCAGGACGGGTACACCATATCCAGTTTGGCTTTTTTCAGTTCGCGCTCATAGAAATCGACGCCGTTGGTTATGGCAATACCACGAAGCTTGCACTCCATCAGCTCTGGCACAGGTAGCCCGCCACCTTCATTGCGACGGCGCTCCTGTTGAGCGACGACAATCTCCGAAACCCGATTCTGCCGGCAGAACTGATAAAAGTCGTAGGGTGTGGGCAGAAGTTTATCGGCCTCGACAGCGCCATTCGGGCCATCCGCAATACAGCCGATGATTCGTACACCCAGTGCCCGCATGTTGCGTTCGTATTCGTCCAGAAGGCTGGCGGCGAAATTGCCGGCACCGAGGATTACAACGCGGCGCACTAACTGCTCTGAATCCACAATCCGGAGAAATATCAGTCGTAGCAGAATCACGATCAGCGAAGCGAGAATAACGGCCCAGAACAGGTTCGTGCTGCCTGGATTTGCCGATGGAAGGACCAGATAGAGCAATTTCAGCCCGATCGCCCCAACAAAACAGTAGGCAACCAACGTGCGAAAAAACAACGCTGAAACGCTTTCATGAACCATGGCGAGATAGCCACCCATAGCAAGCGTTCCACCGCTCAGGATCAGTGCAAAGAGGCTAGCTGACAGAATGTTTGTATCAACAGAAGGATAACCAACGTCTGCAAGCGAAAGCAGAAACCCAAGAAAGATGAAAATCGCATATAGAACAACAAACTCCAGCGCAGCGAGCACCAGATAGGGAATATGAAGGTAGTGTTTTCGAAAACGTATATACGACACGTAAAACTTCCTTGTCGTCTGCACAACGCCATGCGACAGACCAACATCAAATTCTCCGGCAGCGAACACTCAGCCTGACAATGAGCGACCCCTTACCACCGGCTCCTTATTATTCTGTAGTCCATATTGCGCTGACCACAATGTAATCACAACTCATTGTATCTTTTGGTAACATAGTTTTACATTGTTTTTCCTGGCAAAGGGGAATTATTCGCATCAAGAATTGTATTTGCACGGTCAGTACGCGAAAATCGGGCCATCTGCATAATTGGCTATTGGTACCATTGAAAAGGAGAGCCTATGCCTGGACCGGCTAGAGCCCAACCCCTGCATGCCATGAGCATAGACGTAGAAGACTATTTCCACGTTGCTGCACTTTCGGGCGTAATAAGACCGGATCAGTGGGACACGCTGCCTTCTCGCGTCGAACAAAACACGGAACGCCTGCTATTCCTGTTTGACAAGCATCAAGTGAAGGCAACATTCTTTGTGCTAGGTTGGGTAGCCGAGAGATTTCCAGCACTCATTCGCAAGTTGTCCGACCATGGTCACGAGATCGCGTCCCACGGATACAGTCACCAGCTGATTTATAATCAGACTCAGGATGTATTCCGGGAAGAAACCCTGCGCTCCAAGGCCCTGCTGGAAGACATCATTGGCAAATCCGTAGAAGGCTACCGCGCTGCAAGCTACTCCATTACCCGGAAATCTCTCTGGGCACTGGATATATTGAGTGATGCAGGTTTTACCTGGGATTCGAGCATTTTCCCCATACGACACGACCGCTATGGCATACCCGGTTCACCGTCTGCCCCCTACTCGATCGAAACCGTCAGCGGCGCCATTATCCGGGAATTTCCTCTGACCACTGCCCAAATAATGGGGCTTTCCATACCAGCGGCCGGGGGCGGTTATTTCCGCCAGTTCCCCTACCCGGTGTTTCGCTATCTGTTCTGCAACGCGTCGGGCTTTGGTGTACGGCCCCAGATGTTTTATCTGCACCCCTGGGAGATAGACCCGGAGCAGCCCCGTTACAATAACGCAAGCTGGTTCTCACGTTTCCGTCATTACACCAACCTGGATCAGTGCTACGACCGCCTCGAACGGTTACTCGGGGATTTCCGGTTCGGGACCGTGAGCGAAAGCTATAATGCCTATGAACCAGACAAAACCCTGCTGCGCAGCGATCAGATGATCCGCCTCGCCTGATTCAGGGCAAAGAACTGAACAGGAACTGAACATGTATCTGGAATTTTTCGGTCTCCACAGACACCCCTTCCGCATTACACCGGAAGACGATTTTATTTACATGAGCCAGCAACACTCCCGGGCTTATGTGTACATGTCTTCGGCGATCTGGAGCTCTGAAGGTTTTGTGGTTATCAGCGGCGAGATCGGCTCCGGTAAGACAACCTTGCTGAAGAAGACCGTCCGTAACCTCGAAGGCAACCTGAAGCTGCTCAATATTGCCTACACCAACCTGGAATCCAAAGACCTGTTCGGCTTGATTCTTCGCAAGGCCGGGATGAAGGTAGAGGATGACAGCAAGGTTGCCATGCTGTTTCAGATTACCGATTACCTGGAGAAGATGGCTACGGCAGGTACACCGGTGGTTCTGACCATAGACGAAGCTCAGAACCTCACCCGGGAGAACCTGGAAGACATCCGCATGCTGGCCGGAATGGAAAGCATGGGCGGGCCTTCAATGCGGGTTATTCTGCTTGGCCAACCGGAGCTGAAACAGTCGGTTCTGGATATTCCCCAGCTTGCTCAGCGAGTAAAACTGTTCTTCCATCTGGAAGGCCTGACGCTTGCAGAAACGGCTGAGTATATTGACTACCGGCTTCTGGTTTCCGGCCACGGTGGCAACAAGCTTTTTGATGGCGACACCGTTCGTGAGATACACAAGCTGAGCAAAGGCATTCCGCGACTGGTAAACAAGCTGTGTGACGGCATGATGATGTGCGCCTACTCTGAAGACCGGCCATTTATCGACCCTCACGATCTGAAAGCCATTCGCAAGGATCTGCTGGGAGACGAACTGCCCGCCACTACACCCAGAGCCGCCGAGCTCAGCAAGCGGGAACATCCATCCCCGGGGCAAAGCGGGCACAACGCGGGCGATTTGGCTGGCGCAACGAACGCTCTGTTGCGTATGGCGGAAGCGCTGGAGCGAATTGATAGCCGCCTGGCCGGCATTTTCCCGGATGAACATTCCACCCAGCGAGATAGTATCGGCAAGCCCGACAATGTGAAACCGCTGTCGCCCGGCCGGAAGTAGGATCGGCATGACCATTTGTGGTGATCATTACCCTGCCGTGTATTAATGACTATATGCGATGACTCGGGTGTGAGAATGAACCAGGAGCTTGTCACAAAATCCCGATTAACGTTCGCTACTTGAGCGACTACGCGGGAACGGTCGTGGAGTTTCGAAATTCAACCGGGCCGGTGGGTAAGGAAGACTGGGAGGCGCTGGTCACCACTGACGAGAGAACCCTGGCGTACAAGCACGTCCGGTCAGTTTGGCAGTATTACTATTATTGCCATTGCAGCTTAAGATCTCTGTGAGAAGCTGCGCAGTCTCTGAGATATAAGTTGATAAGGCTTTAGATCTTTCTGGAACGGATGGACAAGTTGAGTCCCTGGAAGCAGTTGGAGAAGAAGGTGAACCGACACTTGGAGAAAAATAGCCTGTTACTACGCGAGGGTAGCATTGTCGATGCCACCATCATCTCGGCACCGAGTTCCACCAAGAACGATGCTGACAAACCCGAAGCCGAAGCCGAAATGAAGGGATGATGACCCCGGAATAACAGTTGAATGGCTTTTTTCAAGTTGAAAAGCGATTCTACGGAAAACCGGGCGTTAATCAGACCTTCCTTAAGTTTTTCTTACCTCATTTTCGTGTACACACTACAATTATTGTAGAGATACAAGGGGAGGTGTTTATTACTGCAGCAAGCAAAATGAAAGCCGAGACGCGACCACCCTTCTTCATCATCGGGTGTGGGCGGTCTGGGACAACGCTGCTGGCTACTGTGCTGAACGCGCATCCAGACATCGACATTCCCAGGGCAGATGCCCTGTACGATATCTACGGGCCCTTCGTGCCGATACCGGCACCTGAAGCCGAACTGTCCGACAGGCAGTGGCGCCGATTACTGAATATGCTGACCAGTGACGTGGCCGTGCGCAACTGGGAGCATCCGCCGCAGCCCTCCGATCTGCGCCTCGATCATTCAAGGAAGTCTTTCTCCACAGCCTATCGGGCGCTGCACGAATTTCACGCGCGCACGTCGGGATGCTGCACCTGGGGCGCGAAGATGGTCGGGGGTGAACAGCGGATAAACCGGCTGCTGTCTGATTTCCCGGAAGCAAAATTCATCTACTGCCTCCGTGATCCTCGAGCAGTGGTGCAGTCGCTCCTGGAGACGGATTTCGGACCGACCAATCTTTGGGATGCGACGCAACAGTGGGCCGGTTCGGTCCGCATGTGGCGCGAGGCGCAGCGGAGATACCCGGATCGCCACTTCTTAACGCTGAGATACGAAGACTTAGTTCTGAACACCGGCAAGAGCGTCGCCGAGGTGCTGCACTTCCTTTCAGTGCCGTGGCATCCCTCCGTCGAGGCTTATCACGAAAGCGAATTCGCCAAGGCGCGCGCGCTCAGCCCGGAACATGCCAATCTCTCGCGGCGGCCCGATGCGGCGCTGATCGACCGGTGGATAGAACAAATGGCGCCCGAGAAGATCGCACGTATCGAGCAAATCCTGGGCGACGAACTCTTATCCCAGGGATATATACTGAAGGGACCGCCGCCATCAGACGTAGCGCGCCCAAAACCGAGGCGCTACACTCTGCGCGAACGGGCAAGAAGTGTTACCCAATATCTGCTGACCAGTGATCCGGTCCGCCGCAATTCTTTTCTCCAGCGCCACTATCGAAAGTGGCTATATTCTGTTTGGAAGATCTGACGTCATACAAGAACCGCGCGGGCACCGACGCGACCATGGCCAAGCTGACGGGTCTCGACAATAAAACAGTGCTGAACGGCCTCATCCCAAGGAGAGGGATACTGGGGGCTCTCCCTCCTAAAAAGACATAGCTCTCTACAGCCCCAATGTCATCAACTTAAGCCCCAAAAGTCCAGCACGACCAGGGTAGTTACAAGGCATCTTTTGCGGGAAACCCTCTCTGTCACGGTGCCTAATCCGGATTAACCAGGCTTGCGGACAAGGAAGTCACGCTTGTTGGACCGACAGTTAATCTGAAGCTCGCGTTATCTGAAGGCGTGAGGGGCGGAAGTTGTTTCCAGCGGTTTGACCTATCCGAATATTCGCCTTTTACAGCTCCTTGCAAGGCCATATTTTTCACTGAAAAATCCATCTCGGCCTCGAAATTCGAGTTATTGATGACTATCAGAATCAGCTCGTTCTGCCTGTCAGAGCGAAATGCTGTCACTTTGACAAGTTTATTGTCTGATACGGCATCAATCCGCAATGAACCTGGCGTAATCCAGC
>CAXBOW010000042.1:0-13634 GCA_963977485.1 uncultured Haliea sp. | reverse complement strand
GTCACGGACAAATAAAAAACCCGGCACAAGGCCGGGTTTTTTATTTGTGGCGGTGGTGACAGTCTTATGCGGAACAGCCTCAAACCCAAATAGGGAATATTTACTCTGTTTTAGGCTTATCTACAGGGAAAATCATATTTTTTCTTCTATTTAAGCACCTTTCAGGTGCCGAAAGCCTTTTACAAAGAGACTTACCGCCAATTTCCCTACCCTAATAACAGGGAAAAGATCCATTAGGTAATAGAAATAAGGTCACTCATACTATGGTGCCCTAATTAATCCAACTCTACCGTTTCAGCATCCGGCACTGCTACAACTAGCACCCTTTTGCTCAACGGGCCTTAGCTTTCCCAAACAACCTGCTCTTCTTCGCGCTCAGCTGCTTCAAGTAGCTGAATAAGTGGAAAGGAGCGATTTCGTAAACTAACCTTGGCCTCATCATTGTCTTCGTTTTCATTAATAGAATTAATATCCGTACCTGAAGGTGAATAATCATCTACCGCTGTTTTCAGTAGTCGAATGGCCTGTGGTAAATCTTCTGGCTGCAGTGCACCCGGGACTTTACCGCTGTGCCCCATAAACTGGATAAGCTGAACCGGGTTCTACCCCGTTTTTAAGGTGCTATCGAACAAGCGAACCAGCCTGGAGTCAGTTGTGCCCAAGTCGCACGAGAGCTTGGCATTGGAGCCAATTTATTAACTGGCTGGAGGCGTGAGGCCGAGCAAAATGGTAGCGGAGCCTTTGGCGGTACCGGCAGCCCCAAGGATGAAAAAGTTGCCAGACTCAAGTGAGAACTTACTCGGATTAAAAAGGAGCGAGATTTTTTACGCGAAGCGGCAACGTTCTTTGCAAGGGAGTCGTCCTGAGGTGCCGGGCGATTCAACGTTGTCGCGGCGAGTTTCCTGTCCGCCTGATGTGTCGTTGCCTTGCTGTCTCTCCAAGCGGTTATTACGCCTGGGAAAGCCGCAAACCATGTCCTCGTGCCATGGATAATGATCGGTTGTTAAAGCGCATGTGCGAGATTCATGAAGATAGCGGAGGCAGCCTTGGGGTGCCTCGGATGCGCGAAGATCTTCGTGAAGAAGGTGAAATGGTCAGCAAGAATCGGGTTGCTCAGTTAATGGCCATCAACGGTCTGCAGGGATGGCCTCGTAAACGCAAGCACGGGCAATATGGAAAGCCTGTGCTGACGCCTCCAGGCGTGAAGAATCACTTACAGCGAGACTTCACCGCACTGGAGCCGTAGAGCAAGTGGGTGACTGACATCACGGAAATCCCCACCAGCGAAGGCAAGCTGTATTTGTGTGTGATCATCGACCTGTTTAATAAGTTGGTTATTGGCTGGTCAATGCATCACCGCCAGGATCGGCAGATAGTTATGCACGCTGTTGAGATGGCCATCTGGCAGCGACTGTGTATGTTCAATGTAGTTCGGCCAATTTCACATCATTCAATCCCAACGCTTGAGCCACGTCATACATAGCCTGGTTGAGAATCTTATGAGTAATTTTGTCGGCTTGATAACCCGCATCGGCATTGATATCCGCCATTACTTGGCTATGCAGCTGGTGAGAGACAGCTTTGTCGAACAGGTAGCCGCTCCAAAAAGTACCATCCGGAGTGACGCCGGCCTTTACTAGCGCTTTCGCCAATGCCGGGCCCGAAAGGTCGGCCGGCTCCGGCAGACGGATACCGGCTTCGGTGGCACGCTTTAGACTGTAGGTGATGGCCATGTCCATGCCGCTTATGAAGGTGTTCACCTCGTCTTCACCATACTGTTTGATAAGCTTGGTTATCTCGGCATTGACAGTGTCTTCACCAAGCATGGCTACCAGAGCGTTCGAAAAGCTAAAGTCCTCAGCACCACCACCAGCTTTGACCAGTGAGGCGGTTACCACTAACGCCGGTTCCCCATGATAGGAGGTACCGCCAAACATATTGACTGTTGACTGCTTTTCTTCGGAGAGCGTTGTCTGGTCGGCAGCAAATCCCAGGGCGGGGCTGGCCGACAATGCAACCATACTGACTGTCAGTACTATCGTCGCGGCTTTCATGGGTTTTCTCCTTTTTAAGAAAAATAGTGGTTGAAGGTGACCGGGTCAGCCCGGCTTTGTTATCCCGCGGCGGGTCAGTTCAACCATCACATGGTAGGTGACGGCATCACAGATCTTGCCAGCGAATTCAAAGGCCTCAGACGCTTGGGCCTCTATCCGCAGTGCCAAATCCCGGCGTAGCATGTCACGTGCTCGCGACAGACGTTTTTTAACCAGCGTCTCGCTAATGCCCAGAGAAAAGGCACTGTCGGCAACCGACATGCCTTCCACTTCCCGAAGCATGAAGACGCTACGGTAGATTTCCGGTAGACGCCGGATTGCGGTTTCCAGAAGATGTTTCACTTCCTGCTGATTAGCTATCGCTTCCGGAGTATTGCCTTCAGTGATATCTGACGCCATGGCGAACTCCTCTGACCGATTGCCATGAAGAAACGCGATGTTATCCTCCAGCGAAATCGTTGGGCGTTGCCGACGCTTGATACTGATCGCTTGGTTGACGACGATACGGGTCAACCAAGTCTTAAGTGAAGCCCGACCCTCGTAGGAGTTCAGGTGTAAAAAAGCGTTGAGGTACGCCTCCTGCATTGCTTCTTGAGCGCAGAGGTCATCGTCAAGAATCCCTCTGGCGGCACGAAAAAGTGCCTGATTGTGACGACGTACGATGAGTTCGAAAGCGGCGCCGTCCCCCTGTCGAGCCCGCTCTGTTAAACTAACGTCGTCTAAATTGGCTAGTAGTTCACAGGGTTTTGCCGTTGAATAGATCATTCTGATGTCTCTCGCCAACATCGTTCAATTGATTCTTAACCTATTAGACGCTGCCAAATAGAAAAGGTGACAAATGCTTTGAAAAAGATTCTGACATTTCACGACCTATTCAACGACCCGCTCGTACAAGGCCGCCCAAACCTGAACACTCCATTGTCGAGTTGAGCTCTGTTTTGGCATTCCTTACGTCACGCATCAGGAGTATAGGATCCACGAGCGCACGAACCTGTGCATACGAAAGTCTGTTGAGAACCCGCTTGACACGACCCAAAGAAGAGACGGAAACGCCGAGCTCATCAATGCCCATTCCTGCCAGCAACGTAGCACCTCCCGAATCGCTCGCGAGTTCGCCACAAACTGACACCTTGCGGCCAACGGCCTGTGCGACGTCGATGACGGTGGCGATGGCGCGCAGGACTGAGAGCTGAAAGTGATCGTGAAGTTCGGTGACATCGGGATTTTCACGCACCGAAGCCATCAGGTACTGTGCCAAGTCACTGGTGCCGATAGAGAAAAAATCGACTTGCTCGGCAATTTCCTTGATTAGATACAGCACAGACGGAATTTCGACCATAATTCCAATTGGCAGTTGAGTAATTTCAACACCTCTCGCTGCCAGAATGGCACTATTTTTTCTAATTAACTCGTAAGCCCTGACCACTTCCGAGACAGTGCCCACCATCGGCAGCAAAATATGTAAGTTGCCGAGCCCCTCAGCTGCATGAAGTAGTGCACAAATTTGACAGGCAAAGACCTCAGAATATGCCAGGCTGACACGGATGCCTCGTGCGCCCAGAAAGGGATTGCGCTCCGCGGGGAGTAGAGGGGTTGTGGTGGCAGCCGGTCATTGATTCATGTCAAGGCAGTCCGGTGCTCAATCGAAACTCTTAAGAAAAGCGTTGATGCTGTCGATGTTGCGCCGGTGATTGTCCAGCATTCGGGCCAGTTGCCGCTGGACATCGCTGTGACGGATCTTCGGTAAAGCCTCGGCTATTCTTTTCGTTACCCACCCCTGGCCCCGGTTGAGGAAACGTAACCGCTCGTCAAAACCGTCAATGGCAAGACATTTTTCGGCAAAGTCTCCCACAGCTTTATCTGGTGTAGCCCCCAGGATTTTCACACTCTCCATGAGGCCGCGACAGGATGCTGCTTCGTCCCGCTGAATGTCCCGTAGCAAACGTCTATGACGATGAGATGGAGCGTCTTGGCGGGAAAGGACGCAGATCCGCACACCGGCCCGCTCAGCCCGCAGCAGGGTGGACAGGAGTTCGACAATTTCCTCCTTTGTCAGGAACCCATGGTAGGCTGGGTCGGTGTCGACCATCATACAGGGGCTGGAATAAAAGGCATCGTCAGACATTGGAGGTCCTCAAGGTGCGTTCAAATCATCGGCGGTTCCTTCGTCTTCCAGATACCTTTTCAAGGCAACCGCATTGTTGTGCAGCCGATCCCGGGCACAGTACAGCAGCGTCAACGGACGGAACCTGGCTTCTTCCAGTAGTGCTTTGACCGCCTCGCGGTTTTGCCGCAGTTCGGCGTGATAGCGCTGGTAAAAAGCAGCCCACCGCTGGGGATCGTGCCCGAACCACTTGCGCAGCTCGGTGGAGGGGGCCAGTTCCTTGCGCCACGCATCCAGGACCAGATCCTCCCTCTTGATGCCCCGGGGCCAGATCCGGTCCACGAGCACGCGGTACCCGTCGTCTTCCTCGATGTGATCATAGACCCGTTTGCAACAAACTGTCGGTAATGATGTCATGTCGTGCTTACTCCGATGCAAACCCTAAGCTATTCGATGGAGCCGGTGCACAGAGCGTCGACTGCCTGTAATGCCGACTGAATGAGCATCTCCATGCGGTGTGCTGCCGGCACGATGGCATTGATCTCCCCGCAGCCCTGTCCAGCATAGAGTGCCATGTCATCAATCTCACCGGTGGCGCCGGCCAGCGGGGAGTCTGTGGAGAAGCGATAAACTGACTGGCCGTCCTGCTCGCCGATCTTCGACGGCGAACTCCCGGGATCGAACTCCCCGTAATCGCCCCGGGTGACCGCATTCGGCAATACACGCGCCGGCGCGCCCTCATGCCAGTTGACGCAAAAACGGTGGGTATAGATCGTTTCGTCGGAAGTCGCCTCCACAATCCGTTGCTTGTGGTGGTTGTGAGCATTGGCCTCTTCTGTGGCGAGAAAGGTGGTGCCCAGATTGACCCCTTGTGCGCCCAGTGTCAGAGCTGCCACCAGAACGCGACCGTTGGCGATACCGCCACAGGCCACCACCGGTACCGAACACTGCATCGCCAACTCCGCCGTCAGGTTCAGGGCGCCTCGGGTGCCACGTACATGACCGCCGGCGTCCACTCCCTGAGCGATGAGCACGTCCACACCGGCGGCCAGTGCCGTATCGGCGTCCTTGCGGCTGCCCACTTGGTGAAGCACGCCGATACCCTCGGCCTTTAGGTGGCGCACCAAGTCCCGGTCCACATCCCAGAACAGTTCGATGAATGGCACCCCCAGCTGGATGCAGGCCGCCACTTGGGCTTTCAGCAGCGAGGGTTCTGTGGCTGCGGGAATGAGGTTGACGGCAAAGGGTTTGTCGGTGATCTGTCGCAGGGCCGCCACTTCCTTGCGGAGACGCTCTACGGGCTCGCGCACCATGCCCAGTTTGGCGAACCCTCCAGCGTTGGCCACCGCCCCCGCCAGTCTGTGGCGAGACACGCCACCCATACCCGCAAGAAGTATGGGGTAACGACAGCCCAGCCGATCGCAGAGCGGAGTGTGAAGCCCCACTGCTACCATTGCCATATCTGATCGGCCTGTTCATAAAGACCGGGGAGTTCGTCCCGGGCGATGGCGGTTACCCCCGGATGGAGTGGCGTTTCTCCAAGACCCCGCTCCACTAAATCCTCCCGTACCACATAAAAAGGCACACCGCTGTCCAGCAGGTTGGTCATATCACCGGGGATATCCGCTGGCTGGGTCTGTTGCCATTGCCCCAACCTTAGGGATGGTTGCCGCTGAGAGAGAGTGGCGTACTGAACGGCATGGCCGCTGAGCAGGAACATCAGGGTTGCTCCGGCACCACACATGGAACGTGTCAGCCAGAGGATGGGGTCGTCCTGCTCTTCCGTGGTAGCGCGAAATGCCTGATCGATCACTTGCAGCGCTCTCATGGGGTTTACCTCGTGCCAATGGTCAGAGTGTTGAAGGCGGTGGTGGCATAGCGCCACAGGTCAGGTGGCCCGCCCCGACCGCAGCCTTCAATCACCTCATTCACACCCCGTTCGTCCACGCACAGACCGCAGTTGATCCATTCGAATTGGAGTCCGCGGCTGCTTGCTTTGTTTTGCAGAGACGCGATCCACTCCCGGGTCAGGGGGTGGGCTTCTTCGTCAGTGTCTCGGCCGTGGACGGCATTACCATGGCGTTGTTGTCTGGCAAAAGACAGGGTAACGGCGCCTTCGTAGGCAAATATCCGGACATTGACGTCTCGGTCCAGGGCTGTATCCAGAAGGCGAAAGAAAGTTACCGTCCTTTCATGTTCGAAGGGCGGATCCATAAAGACAAATGTCAGGGTCTTGGTCTCGCTCATCACTCTGCTCCTCAGTGCCAGATGACTTTATGGCTGGCGAGCATGGCATCAATAGCGGCACCCATATCGCACACGGCAATGCCGGCTTTGAGTTGTTCGTCATTGATTTCCCGCTGGCGCAGAGAAAATTCGTCGGCCAACAGCTTTACGCCAGCCTTAAGCAAGGAATCGAAAGGGCGGGACTGCGCCTCTTGTCGGGCCGGAACGACGCCATTTTGCACCAGCAGGACCGTCACCCCGTGACCCGCTTCCCGTAGTTGTTGGGCCAGCCGATACTGGTGACCCGCACGGGTCTCGGTAAAGGGGTCCTGGCTTTGAATAAAGAGATAATCAGACATGTTTTTCTCCCGGAGTGGGCTGGACGTCCAGCGGCCTATCGTCCAGCAGTCGTTTGCGCACTAAAAAATCACCGAAGTGTTCGCCGGGACGACGCTGACTGGCGAAGCGGGCCAGCAAGGGATCGAGTAGATCCAGAAACCGGACTTCGTCCACATTCACGGCATAGAGCTGCGCCAGTCGGTCGCCGTGGAAACTGCCCCCCAGGTAGAGGTTGTAGAGACCGGGGGCCCGCCCGGTGAGGGCGATCTCCCCCAAGTAGGGCCGGGCGCAGCCATTGGGACAGCCGGTGATTCGCAGGGTGATGGGGTCGTCGATACCGTGACGCCGCTTGAGGTCGTTAAGCAGCACGAGCAGGCGGGGTGTGTAGCGTTCTGCCTCCGCCATGGCCAAGCCGCAAGTGGGCAGTGCCACGCAGCTAAGGGTGTGGGCCGCTTGGCCATCTGGGGCCAGCCGCCACGCTAGCCCCAGATCCTCCAGCCGCCACTGAGCCTGCGGGCGTTCTTCATCGCTAATATGGGTCAATTGCAGATTTTGGTTAGTGGTCAGGCGTATCGCTCCGCCATACTGCTGAAAGAAGGTCTCCAGACAGGATTGCAGCGGGCCAGCCACTCGACCACTCTCGATATAGAGGGTGGCATGCCATTGACCGTCGTCGCCTCGTTGCCAGCCCAGGCAGTCGCCGTTGTGTTCAAAATGAACCGGCCAGGCGGGTTCCAGTGATTGTCCCCAGCGTTTGGCGAGTTCCTCCAAGAACCAGGAGATGCCGAGACGGTCTAGGGTGTACTTGAACCGTGCCCGGTGGCGGTCCTTGCGATCGCCATAGTCTCGCTGGATGGTCATGATGGTCTCCGCCAAGGCGGGGGCCAGGTCGGCTTGGACAAAACCAATGTCCTCCGCGAGTCGGGGGTAGCTGTCCTCCCGGTTATCCAGTTGTCCCATGCCGCCCCCGATGCAGACGTTGAACCCCTGCAGTTCGTTATTTTCCACTACGGCGATAAAGCCCACATCCTGTCCATAAACGTCGATATCGTTGATCGGTGGAATGGCATAGCCCACCTTGAATTTGCGCGGCAGGTAGAGTTCGCCGTACACCGGTTCCTCGTCGTTGCGCGGTGGTACGGACTCTTCGTACCAAATCTCGCGACAGGCGCCGGTTTTGGGGATAAGTCGGTCGCTGGTGGCTCGGGTCAGCTCCGTCACTCGTTGGTGGACGGCAGACAGTTCCGGGTTGGCACCGCACACGACACCGCGGCTGTCGTCACCGCAGGCGGCGATAGTGTCTAGTCCTAGGTCCCGGATTCCCTGCATCAGGTCGCGGAGGTGGCGCTTGCGTACTCCGTGGAGCTGGATGGTCTGGCGAGTAGTGATGCGAATACCCCGTTCGGCATAAAGGTGCGCGAGGACATCAATGCCGCGCCACTGTGACGTGCTCAAGCGTCCGCCGGGGATACGCAGCCGCACCATGAACTGATAGAGTGGCTCCAGAAAACGCTGTCGCCGTTGCGTGCGTATATCCCGATCGTCCTGCTGATAGATGCCGTGGAATTTAATTAAAAGGGGGTCGTCGCCTGGCACGGCGCCGGTGTTACCGTCGCTCAAGCCCTCGACAATACTGCCTCGCAGATAGCGGCTGCGCGCCTTCAACTGCTCGTTGTCGTGCAGGGACTCAATGGGTTGACTGATATCACTGTTGCGATCCACCATGGAATCCTCCTAATAAAGGTTGCGATGAACACGCTTGGCTTTTGTCAACGACTTCCAGTATCCCTCGCCCAGTCTGTCGTCGAGACAGGCTTGGATCCGGGATTCACATTGCTCAATCGGTTTCTTTTCACCACTCAGGTAGATATGGCCGCCCCATTCCAGCCAGTCCGTGAGCCGATCCACCTGGTTCAGTAGAGGGGTTGCCAAGTCCCGTTCAGGTTGGTCGGCGTAGAAGACCCCATCCAGCTGGTGAAGCAATCCGCCGGCAAGCGCCTGCTGGAGATCCAGTTGATAGAGAAAATCCTCTTCGAACTCGGATTCCCCGAAGACCAGCCAGCAAGGGGGCGCCGAGTCGCGGTGAGATAGAGCCTGAAGAAATGCCCGGTAGGGAGCGATGCCGGTGCCCTCGGCCACCAGAATCAACGGTGCCTCCGGATCGTCGGGTAAGTGGAATCGGGCGTTGCGATGAGGATAAACCCAAAGCCTGTCCCCCGGCTGGAGTTCCAAAAGGAAACGGGAGGTAATACCCCTTTCTTCCCTGTCGCGGAACAGATAGTGAAAGGCCTTGACGGTCAGATGCAGCTCGTCGTCCACCACGGAAAGGCTGTTGGCCACATCGTAAAGACGGGGCTGAAGTCGCCGCAGGGCGTCCACGAACATCTGAGGCTCAGGGCGAGCAGGTCTCTGCTGGATGAGATCGAGAATTTGGTGCTCCCTGAGAAAGGTGCGTTGGACACTGGTGTCACCCCCGAGAATTTCCAACAGCATCGGATCGCCGGTGAGATTCCCCCACGCCGATAGGAAGCCACGTCCGGGAATGGTCAGATCACGGTGTTTGCGCAGCGCCTCCACCAGGGGCATGGCGCTGTCATCAAGCGTTACCGGTTGTTCTCCCGACAGTCCGATGTTATCGAGTATTGCCGCCACCAGCTCCGCAGGATTTTCCGGCAGCACCCCAATGGCATCACCCGGGTTAACGTTGAACTCGGCTACGGACAGTGCCAGTTCGAGGTGGTGGATCGGCTTTTCTCGTTGTGGGCTGCTGAGAGTGCGGTTGGCGAGAATTTCCACTTCCAGTGGTTGATGCTTGCCATATTGTACTTTCTGGCTGACCGAAGGGACGGGTGCGGCTTGGGGAAACTTGCTGCGAGATTCGGGAAGATGACTCAAAAGATCTGACATCCATTCGCCAGCGGGATGCTCGAAGTCTACGTCGCAGTCCCGGCGGGAAATAAGACGCTCTCCCCCCAGCGCCTCCAGGCGCTGATCGATACGCTTGCCGGTAACACAAAACTGTTCATAACTGCTGTCGCCCAGAGCGAGGACGGCAAAGCGTAGGCCAATAAGTGACGGCGCGTCATCGGCCATCAGGGCCTCGTAAAAGTCCCCGACGGGCTCCGGCGGATCTCCATCCCCGTGGGTCGCGGTAATCACCACCAGATATTTCAGCCGAGCCAGCCTCCGAACCCGTAGGCCGGCCATGTTCACCACGTCGGCGGCGATGCTTCCTTCACGGCAGCGATCTTTCAGCTTCCCGGCCAAACGCCTGCAGTTATCTGTCTCCGTGCCAAAGGCAATGGTCACGGTCTTGGCACTTTCGATGGCCGGTTGCGACGATATAATGTTGACATCGCCGGTCAGATAACCACTCAGCCACAGGCGTTGTTGCTCGGTGAGGCTGTCGAGCTGGACCAGCAGTTGCCGCCACTGTTGATCCGGAAACAATTGTGCGGGGGGATGTATTGACATGCCATCTAATCATTAACAACGGTAAGACCAGTTTGCCAACAACACATTAGCAATAATAATGAAATATAATCCAAATTTACTTCAAAATTATTGATATATCATGGATATCGATCTGGCTAGAACTTTCTTGGAAGTGGTGCGCACAGGCAGCTTTATGGGTGCCGCCGAACACCTGCACGTGACTCAAACCGCGGTGACTGCCCGGATCCGCAATCTCGAGAGCCAACTCGGTTGCCGACTCTTTGTTCGCAATCGATCCGGCGCACGTCTTACGGTCAACGGCGAGCGCTTCCTCACCCGTGCCAGTCAACTGGTACGTACTTGGGACGCCGCCCGCCGTGAGCTCCCTTTGCCATCTGAGGCCGACAGTTCGCTGACTCTTGGGGGTGAAATCAGTCTCTGGAACCCCCTTCTGCTTAACTGGCTGTCTGCTTTGCGGCAACAATATGCGGGTCTGGCCGTGCGCGCGGAAGTGGGTGAACGGCGAAAATTGCATGAGAAGCTGGAGCAGGGCGTGATGGACGCGGCTCTGGTACATCAGCCCCATTACTGGCCTGGCATGCAGGTGGAAGAATTGTTGGAGGAAAAGCTCATTCTCGTGCGTTCAGTGGAGGGATCGGTGCCCTACGTTTACGTAGATTGGGGAGAGCACTTTTGCCGGCAGCACGATGCCGCGCATCCGGAATGGGCCCGGTCTGGAGTCACCACCAACCTCGGCCCTCTTGCTCTGCGATTGTTATTGGAGCAGGGCGGCAGCGGTTACTTTCGCACACGCGTCGTCCAGTCCTATCTAGACGAGGGACTGTTGGTGCGGGAATCCTCGGCGCCGGAATTCAGTTATCCGATTTACCTGGTTTTTTCCCGGGAACGATCATTGCAGCGACTGGAGGAAGCCTTCGCCGTATTGCGGGAAGTGATTCTAAAACTAGATAAATGGAGACCGTAGCCGCCTGTTCGGGGCGCCAGCCCACGCATTCCGGTAAAAGCACCGTATCACGGGTGCCTAAAAGGATTGGAGTAAACAAAGAGGGGGGGGGGGAATTCAACGCCCTGGTTGCCGACTGGCTGCTGAAGTTAACGCAGATCCACAAGCGCAGGAGCTTTGATTTGTGCTTCCTGTGTTCATAGGCTACCCCTGAAACCACAAGCATATGTATCGCATCTACCGGGAGTTGGAGCTGAACCTGCGCATCAAGCCCAGACGGAGGATCAAGCGGGATTACCTGGGTGAGTTGGATGTTCCGACGACACCAAACCAGGTCTGGTCGATGGGCTTCATGAGAGAGCAACTCGCCAGCGGCAAGACTTGTGCACCTTAAACGTGGTCGACGACTATAACCGCGAAGGCCTGGGTATTGAAGTAGACTTGTCATTGCCTGCTCTGCGTGCGATTCGGGCGGTGGACCAGATCATTGAATGGCGTGGTCAGCCCTCGGCACTTCGCTGTGACAATGGGCCGGAGTATGTCTCGCAGGTACTGATGGCATGGGCCAGCAGAAACCGGATTATGCTGATCTATATCCAAGCCCACTCAGAATGCCTACATCAAGCGATTTAGCCGGATCACACGGCATGAATGTTGGATCTGAACGAGTTTATCAGCATCACCCATGCCCAACTATTAGCGTCCCAGTGACTATGGTAATACAATAACGAACGAACAAACGCGGCTATCGAAGGGATACCTCTAACTAGGCTGCTACTGGCAGTTTAACCCTCTACCCAAAAAAATCGGTTAAAAATGGGAGATTACAGTGGCACGTTCATGAAATGCTGTTAGATTTTACGGATAGTCAGGTCGAGCACGCATTTATCAGAGACTACGGGTAAAGTTACAGGCTTGGTGTATGTAGACCATGGTTTTCACCAATTTCGTGTGAAGCTACAATTCTTCGCTCCGCCTCTAGCTACATCAGTATTAGGAAAGATCCTACCTAAAACTAAAAATTTATTGGCATATTATTGAGAAAAAAATGAACAAAAGACCAGAAATAACGATTTCATCATTAGATGCAGATAGGCTATATAAATTGATTGACACATTGCCAAAGGATAAATTGGTAGGAATAAGCGAACTTGAGGAAGAGCTTACTCGGGCGAATATAGTAAACCCTTCGGATGTTCCCCCAACAATCGTTACAATGAATTCAACTGTTAAATTTTCCGTCGAATCCTCTCAAGCGGAATTCCTGCTAACTCTTGTTTATCCAAAAGATATTGATTCAAATGGCAATAAAATATCTGTTCTTGCTCCAGTCGGAAGTGCGTTACTTGGGCTTTCTCAAGGCGATGAAATTGAATGGCCTAAGCCTGGCGGAGGACTAACAAAAGTTATCATTAAAGAGATAACTTATCAGCCTGAGAGGTCTGGTGAGCTTCACCGATAAAATCCCAATGAGAGTTTGTCTAATAAGCATTTCACAAGCCACAGACGTTTAAGGTAGGCGTAAGAGTAACTTACTCTATTCCTAGTGTCCTAAATGAGCTTTAAAAACACTGCTAAAAACTACGGTTCAATAGTTAAATGGCTACATTAGAGAACGATAGGTCTGTTTTTTGAGATTTTATGTTAACGTTCATCATCCACTGTGTGGCCATTTTTCTTAAAGAAAAAACTTTACACCGCCAAACCATATGATACCAAACGAGGCGTTGTTTAATAGAGACTTCCCTGCTCGTTTGTTGTCCATATTTAGCCTGTAAATTTCAGGTTATGTACTTTGCATATTGTCATCGTTCTGACCTTTATCAAAACACGCTGATCTAGTATTTCATTACGCCTTCTATCGGAGAGATCTGCAGGCAAGATGCTATCCAGTGACTTGGGGTAGAAACAATGCTGATTAAAGATTAAATTACAACTTCAATAGTTGTTAGCTAATACCTATTACACACCTCTTTTCAGAAGCATTTGCTCAATCTTACCAATGGCTGAACGAGGTTTAAGTTTTTTTGGGCAAAACGAAATACAATTTAAAATGGATTTGCAGCGAAAGACGCTAAAAGGATCCTGGAGTCCGAACAACCGCTCTTCTATTGCAGTGTCGCGAGAATCAATAAGAAAACGGTAAGCATTCAATAGCCCAGCAGGACCGACAAACTTATCTGGATTCCACCACCAGGAAGGACATTGTGCCGAACAGCAGCCACACAAAATACATTCATAAAGTCCATCCAGTTTCGCTCGATCTTCTGGCGACTGAAGCCGCTCTATTACCGGTGGAGCTTCATCGTTGATTAAATAGGGTTTGATGCGCTCATACTGTTTAAAGAACATTGTCATATCGACAACCAGGTCGCGTATCACGGGCAAACCGGGTAAAGGGCGAATAACAATATCTGCATCCCCTCTATTTGGATTAACCGGTTGTCCAGAGGGTAGCTGATCTTGCCCCAGTTTAACAGACCAGCGCCTTTAGGAGGCTTGTTCGTATAAT
>CAXBOW010000041.1:0-13802 GCA_963977485.1 uncultured Haliea sp. | reverse complement strand
GCTGCTGGTATCTGGAAATGGGATTGGTTGACAAAAAAACCATTTAAGAATCAATTCCTTAAATGGTCTCTTGTGGTCTTTCGACGTTTTTTAAAATGGTGCCAGGAGAGGACTTGGATAAGCAATATAAGATATTGAATTATATATCTATATTCAGTTTAAAATTTGTAGTTACTCATAATGTTACTCAGGTTTTGTTCGGTATGTTTCGATCATCACATCAAAATATGAACCGTCTGGTGGCTGAACAGGTTATGTCCCTCAGGACAGACATAGGTATCGAAATTCCAGCCCTCATGTCGTGGCGGAAAGAATTTCTCTAATCGGCGCCTGAGACAGTTTTGCCTTTGAGAATCACAGCTGGTTTTACAATTAGCAGCAGCGGCCACATTATCAAGTTAACACAAAAGCCTATCCGGATAGGTGTAGAGCGATACCCCCAGTCAAATTTGTCCAAGCGTCGCCACATCACCAAGCAAAGCCAGGTAGCGATTGCTAGGGTAACCGAGATATAGATCCAGAGGACTGTCAGGATCAGATGATTATCCGTTGATTACCCGGTCTAGCAGTTTATTGATCAGTTCATGGGTGTAAGCGTAGGCCCAGTTGCTAGTGCTACTCCGAGGCCCGGCTACATTAAGAACCTTGTCTTCACCTTGCCCCAGGAACCGAAGCACCTTCTCCACAGCTTTGTCAGTATTAATGGCTTCTGCATCGATCAGACGATAGGGTTTATGCTCTTTCAGGCAGAAGGCCAGTGTCTGCTCTGTTCCGCCTGACAAAGTATCAAAATAGATGATCAGTGTGGCATTGCTGTGCCGAACATTCTGCAGAGTACGCTGCCGGTAACCGGCGGCGGGAAGCTCCTGAAGGGGGTAACGGTCGGGGATAACTCCGTCTTCTGCCAGTCGGCCTTCCGGACACCAGCCCCCGACGGGGAAGTTGTGGGCCATGGCAGCATCAAGGGCGGCTCGATCCACTCCTGTCTGGCCACCAGAAATAATTTTGACCAGATTGGCCGCTGGGCATCCAAGCCGGTATGGCATGGGATCTTCGCTACGGATTTGATAGGACATGGGCGACACTGGCCCTTATCTGAAAGTTATCTGAACCATACCCCCATCTACCATCAAATCCAATCCTAATTGGATGTCCTCAACATACCCTAATTTGACAGCCATGCCTCGCAAGGAGACTTACCCCAGCTGGTCATATTCGGCAATCAGTCATTTAAACATCTGCCAGGGTATCCCCCCGGGCACCTGCCGATCAGTCGAGTTGAGTATGCCTGGCACCCAGCCACCTTCTTTCATTCCCCTGACCACCCGCATCTGCTCCGAAATTTTTACCGAAATCATTTGGCAAGCTTCACTTTCCAATTTTATCCCTTAGGGGGCTAACACTCGATGACGTTTTAAATCTCATGCCTGATCCAGGTGTTTGCTGCTCTCCTTCCTGCACTATCCCGGCGATGGGGCACCGGTTCCCTGTCACTGGCCTCATGCCAAACTTGCCGGTAGCCTTCCATTAGCCGTTGCCACATGGCGTTGGATTTTCCCTGCAGCAGACGCAACAAAAAAGTCTTGTCCTCGGGGAGCAAGGGTAGATTCTCTAGGCTCTGCAGCGGAGAGAACGCAGTCGGCAGTGCAGGCAGACGTTCTTGAGGTTTGGGGAAGGGTGTCGCAGAAAGGCCGGCTCTTCGCGCTTGCTTGAGGACGTGTTCCAGCTTGAGTCGGTCGGCAGAACAACGTTCCACGGCTCTCTGTCGAATAGTTATGTCGGTTTCGCCCACATGATTGAGCCAAGCCTCCAGCATCCCCCTGTCCTCCGACGACAACGGTTCATCCTCAGTAAAGTCCGATAAGGCTGCAACAATCTCGTCTCGATGACTCGCCAGCTTCGTCAGCAGATGGTTCGGGGGTGGGCGGCTTGATTCCCAGATAATCATGCCGTTCTCCACCGTCAGGCTAAGGCCCAAGTCCTTGGCTTCATTAAGCAATGCCAATACCGTCATAACGCCCCCCGATACACGTCGGAAGAAATCGTTACCCCGTCAGTTGCGGAAGTTGAGGAAGTTGCGGAATCCGATGATTCACCTACGTTTCGTGCTGCGGAAAGATTGCGGATGCTTGCGGATGCTTGCGGATGCTTGCGGAATTCTGGATATTGCTCTTCCCGTTATGTCGTGTATCAGGGTGTTCCGCAGCCTTCCGCACAGTATCCGCAGCATCCAAGCCCCGTGCTTTCTCCACTTCCGCAATGTCCGCAGTTTCCGCAAGGGGGTTGAGGCGAAAACACTTACCATCGTCAGATAGTAGGTGTCGGTACTGGTAAAGCAGTGCCAACAGTTTGTCCCGGTTGGCCGCCTTGCGCACAAACGTCGGTCCTGATTTCCCCAAGGTATCTCGGTGGAAGGATTGCCACCTGTCGGCGCGACTGGGGTCCCGGAACCAAGCCATCAGATCGGAGGCCTGAACCAGTTCGATAGCCGGCTGTGCTTCGTCGGAGTAACGTGCCCATTCGACCAGGGAGTGACGCACTAATCGGCAGGCGCTAAGCATAGTTTCCTCATTGATTGCGCCGTGGTCTTCAAAACAGGCAAACACGGCAGCCACTCGTCTTGCCAGTTCTCCAGCACGGGCTGCAAAAGGACGAACGCTGGCAAATTCACCCAGTGACAACTGTTCCCGCTCTGCCTCGTTGTAGAACGTCAGCCATGCATTGGTCGCCTCTTTAGTCATGTCGAGGACAGGAGGCATAACCTCGCCGGTGTCAGGCACGATATGGGCCGGCGTTGCCAGTAGCTGGCGACAGCGAACCCAGAACCGCTGCAATCGGGCATCGGCATAACTCTTTTCGGTGATCTTCTCTGGCGTCAAAATCCGGGTGCCCGCGAGGCTCTCGGCACTACAAAACAGGAAGCGGGGCAGAAAACCCTGTTCCCGTAACAGTGGATCTTGAAGGGCTTCTGCAATGGTCACTGGCTGTGCCAGCATGAGGATAGCTAGCCGACGATGGTAGGCAAAACCGGAGCCTTCGGCATTGCCCCTGGATCGGGTCCGCTCGAAAATGCCACTATCAAATGCCTTGATAAGCCCACCAATGGTGGCGGCCCGCGTATCCGCCTTGAGTGAAGCACCGCCGAACATCTGTCCCCCTTCGTCGGTATCCCAACACGCCTGGGAAGCGCCGCGAATCATGTCGCCCACAATGGGTTCGAAGGTGGCGTCAGAATACTGGGTACGGGGGTCAGCGGGCAGGGGGTTGTCCGCCAGAAATTCATCTCGCTTCTTCCCTTTCAGCCGATCAGCTTGTGACAGGATCTCTGTCACCTGCCTCCGGTGCTCGGTACGTGCTTCCCGCTCCGCCTCGTCTACTTCGTGAAACGCCAAGCGGCGACATTCCGATTTCCGATCACCGCTGTTGGCCAGGGTGAGCATGAACAGTGAACAAGACATGCCGTCCTGTCGCTGGAGGTGGGGCGCATTCACACGAGTCTGTGCCAGATATGCCGCCGCGCCGATTACACATTGTCCTGCCAGCTCTAGGGGGGCCTGCACATGGTAGGCAATGGCCTGGGCAGCTTCCCGCATCTGGCGTGGGAGGGCATCCAGCGGGTAAGGTCGGTCTTGTAGTTTTATGGGCAGCAACGGGAGGGGCGCGTTGTCGGCCCCTTCATTTGGTTTGGGGAAGGTCAGTATGGGGTCCAAGGTCATTGATTGGCCCTCCTGCAGTTGGCGACATCGTTGAAGTCTGTACAGGCGCAATCGTCTCCGCAACGCTGAGGCCAGACCACCCCACCACCTACGATCTGGGCGGCCTCCGTGGCCTTAGTGATACCCGGATTGCCGGGGGTGCGGTGGTCATTGTCCGCAGCCACAATCAGCTCAAGGTCGGGAAACGCCCCTTGCAGCGCCAGGGCCACCGGCTTCAGGTTGCCGCAGTTCATAGCGGCAGCGACCGGGCTACGGGTTTGGCCTTGGATCGTGGCCGCTGTGGCCCAACCTTCGGCGATATACAAGCGGCCAGATTGTGGCAGTGCAGGAGCGCCCACCAAGCCGAAACAGCCTGTTATTCGCCCGTCCTTCAAAAAGCGTTTGTTGCCGTTTAGATCAATACGCTGAATATTCACCAACTCGCCGGAAGTGTCATACAGCGGCACCAGTAACCAGCCTCCCAGCTCGCGCACATTGAGGGCAGGCACTGATTTTTGGGCAAGGTAGGGATGATAGACCGTTGCTGGCAGAGCGCTCTCCCACATTGCCTTGGCCTTGAGCTTGGCCTGCTCCTGCGCAAACTGCCGCTGTGTATGACGCTGCTGTCGGGTACGCTGTAAAGCTGCATCAAGCTGAAGGCGATCTCCTGGAGAGCGCGCCTCTTTCTGATAAGCACACCAAGTAAATTGTGTCCCTGTACGCCAGTTTCCATAGGCTCCGGCAGGTCCGTTATCCAGATGAAGCAGATACCAGCAGTTTGCGTTGTGGCGACGGCCCTTCGGGTCATTAACGCGGTGAATCTCGCCATCAGCAATGGGAGCAACATTTATCCCCATGTCTCTGTGCACGGCATTCGCAAATTGTTGAATCACGCTATCGGTATTGATAAATCTCAAGCTAAAAATATTGGTAGCGCTGGCCTTTGGTTTGCCTATCTTTTTGTCCATGGTTTAGCCCTCCCTTATTTCGGCAGGGCCGCGACTCTGACTGATCTGTTCGTCCAGCCAGTTATCGATTTCGGACGCGATCCACCCGACGGCTCTGCCGCCAAGAGATACGGGGTGTGGAAAACGGTCTTCGGAAACTCTCAAATAGATCGAGCTTCGGGAAAGACCGGTGCGAATTTTGACTTCGGGAAGTCTTAGGATAGTAGTAGCCATGTTAGCGTCTCCTGGACATTGTTAAACACATGGCCGTCATATTGGTTACCTGCGAGCAACAGGTCAGCGGGGAAATTACTAGTTGATTTCCCCCTTGCGATTTTGTTTTGATTTTTTCATCGCCCGCTCGAACTCACGCCGAATAGTATCCGGCGATTTATGAAATTCTACTGCAGCTTTTTGATATGCCTCTTGTTTAGATAAACCAGACTTCAAATAATCTTTGACTGTGAATAGCCGTATCGCTTGAGCCCGGCGGTCAGCTTTTCTCCCCGGTTCAGCTGGAGACATTTTCATGGTGGTTAGGGTCACCTTTTTTTTATTGGCTTCATCGATAACGTCAAGGGCAAGTTTTGCGAAAGCTCGTTTGGCTGGCCGGGGAAGAAGATCGTCCATCAGCAAAAGAGACGCCAGGACTATCTGGAAGCTGTTCTCAAATCGCACCTCATCGATGCCGATGTTTCCCCATGTATTAACAAGGTCCTCGGCATAAGGTAACCAGTCATCGAGTTCGTCCCCCGCACAGGCGAATTTCCATATTTCATGTTTAGAAGAAAACATAGCGACAGTTACTCGGTGTCGGCCTAAGCCGGATAATTACCAAAAGCTATCTTGGAATCCTATGGACATTACAGTACATTGCAGTACATCCGCAATATCCAGAAATCGAGGCTGCCGTGGCCACCACCAAGACCGCCACACTGACCTTTCGCATCGACCCCGGCGTGAAGGAGGCGCTACGCACCGCCGCGCAGCAGGAGCACCGTTCCATCGCCAACATGGTGGAGGTGTTGATCCGGGACTATTGCGGGCGCAAAGACATCCCTGTCGAGGAACCGACATCACAGCCGAGGGCAGGAAAGAAGTGACAGGAACCAATAACGAAAAAACCAAGGAGTGGGGCTGTGACTGTGGTGTGTAAGAAAACGGATAAGGGGCAAGCAGGCGCGGCTCGTATATCGCCAGCGCAACAGCCGCCAGAAGGGGGGCAAGCTGCTGTAAAGGTCAGCAGCGACCAAACACGTCTGGTGAAGACGAAGCAACGGGTCGCCGACCACGGCGAGGTGTTTACCCCAGCGTGGATGGTCGAGGCGATGCTCGACCTTGTGAAGGAGGAGTCCGAACGCATCGACTCCCGCTTTCTGGAACCGGCCTGTGGCAGCGGCAACTTTCTGGTTCAGGTGCTCAAGCGCAAGCTCGCTGCCGTTCAGGGCAAGTTCGGCAAGTCAGCGTTCGAAAAACAGCACTACGCGCTGCTGGCGCTGATGAGCATCTACGGCATCGAGCTGCTGGCGGACAACATCGCCGAGTGCCGTGCAAACATGCTGGAGATTCTTGCCGATTACCTGAACCTCGACGAATCGGACAACCTCTATCGGGCAGCCTTCTACGTGCTGTCACAGAACCTCGTGCATGGTGACGCCTTGACCATGCTTAACAGCGATGGTGAACCAATCACATTTGCCGAGTGGGGTTACCTCGGCAAAGGCAAATTCCAGCGGCGCGACTTTAGCCTCGAAATTCTCACCCACTCCTCTGCCTTCAGCGCGGAAGATGATCTCTTCTCCCAGCTAGGCAAACACGAGATCTTCACGCCGATCAAGACCTATTCACCTATGTCGGTGAGTGAGCTGGCGGCGCTTTATGCAGCATCGAAGGAGGCGCCATGAATGGGCAAGCGAGCTTCACTCTGCGCGGTCGCAACCCGGATGTATTGACCTGCATCGCCAACCTCTCCAACGATGAGGTGTTCACGCCGCCGGAGTTTGCCAACCGCATGCTGGATACCGTCACCGAGGCCTGGGCGGCCAGCCACGACGGCGCAAATCTCTGGGCGGACAGTTCGGTGCGGTTTCTGGACCCCTGCACCAAGTCGGGCATCTTCCTGCGAGAAATCACCAGCCGCTTGACCAAGGGGCTGGCGGATGAGATTCCGAACCTCGGCGAGCGCGTCAACCACATTCTGACCCAGCAGGTGTTCGGCATCGGCATTACCCATCTAACCAGCCTGCTGGCGCGGCGCAGTCTCTATTGCTCGAAGCACGCCAATGGCGAGCACTCGATTGCCAAAGGGTTCGACAGCAATGACGGCAATATCTGGTTCGAGCGCTTGGAACACACCTGGATTAATGAAAAATGCAGGTTTTGTGGTGCAAGCCAGAGCATCCTGGATCGCGGCGAAGGGATGGAGTCCCATGCCTATGCGTTCATTCACACCGACGACATCAAGACTCGGATCGCCGAGTTATTTGGAGACGAAATGCAGTTTGACGTGATTATTGGCAATCCGCCGTACCAGTTGAGCGATGGCGGGCATGGCACGAGTGCTGCGCCAATCTATCAGCTATTCGTGGAAAAGGCCCTAGAGCTAGAGCCGCATTATGCCGTTTTCGTAACGCCTTCAAGGTGGATGGCTGGCGGTAAGGGGCTCGACAAGTATCGGGAGCGAATGCTTTCCGACAAGCGGATGCGGAGCATTGTGGACTATCCAAAGCTGTACGAGGGTTTTCCGGGCGTGAAGATTCGTGGCGGTATCTCATACTTCCTCTGGGATCGCGACCACCTCGGCCCTTGTCAGTTTCAAACGATCTGGGATGGACAGCCAACTGGGCCGGCAGTATTACGCCAACTTGATGCCTACAACATCCTCGTGAGGCGAAATGAAGCGGTGTCGATCCTGGAAAAGGTCAGGGCGAAGGGTGAGTCCGCCCTCGATGCTCGGGTGTCCAGTCGTAAGCCTTTTGGGCTTGCGACGAACTTCAAGGGAAAACCATTGAAGACGGGGTTAAAAAGTCCCGTCCAACTCTTTCAGAACCAGCGGATTGGCTGGATAGAACGTAAGGACATCACTGTCAACTCAGAATGGATTGATGAGTGGAAGGTATTGATGACTAGGGTTCAAGGCACAAGCGCGGCTGTCGAGACTAAATTCCTCAGCAAGCCGATAATCGCCGAACCAGGTACAGCTTGTACGGAGACCTACCTTGTTGCTGGTCATTTTGATAACGACAAGATTGCAGCCAATTACGCAATGTATCTGCGTACTAGGTTTGTTCGATTCTTAGTGTCCCTTCGGAAGCCTACTCAAGACGCTGCTCGTGGTGTTTACGGCTTTGTTCCTGATCTTCCATTGGATAAGGAATGGACCGACGCCAAGCTCTATAAACGTTATGGACTGACCAAGGATGAGATTGCCTTTATCGAGTCTCAGGTGGCAGCGCACAACGATGAATAAACCCACCATCGAGGAAATCCTCGCCCCCAAGCCGGAAGCTCGGCCACGCATCTACGCCTACTCTATTGGCGATGATGCGCACGAGGGTCTCCTCAAGGTGGGCCAGACCACACGCGATGTAAAACAGCGCATCGCCGAGCAGCTCAAGACCGCTGCCATCAAGAACTACACCATCGAGCTGGATGAATCCGCAGAGCGCGTCGATGGCAGCATCTTTACCGATCACGAGGTACGTGCCGCCCTAGTCAAAAAGGGCTTCGAGAACACCGAACTGGAGTGGGTGCGCTGTTCGGTCAAGAACGTGCGGACCGTGCTCACCGAACTGCGCACCGGCCAGCGGTTCACCGGCACGCACCATGAAACCTTTCCGATGCGCCGGGAGCAGGAGGTGGCGGTGGACAAGACCTTCGACTACTACAACTCGCTCTGGGCAGAGAACAAGAACGCTGTGCCACGTTTTCTGTGGAACGCGAAGATGCGTTTCGGCAAGACCTTCACCACCTATCAGCTTGCCAGGAAGTTGGGGGCTAAGCGGGTGCTGGTGGTCACCTTCAAGCCCGCTGTAGAAGATGCCTGGCAGACCGATCTTGAGAGTCATGTGGACTTCGATGGCTGGCAGTACCTTTCGCGCTCGTCCGGCAGCGACCCGACGCAGATTGACAGCGAGAAACCCGTCGTCTATTTCGGCTCTTTTCAGGACCTGCTTGGTCGTGACGCGGCGGGGAATATCAAGCCCAGGAATGAATGGCTGCACACCATCAATTGGGATTTGGTGGTATTCGATGAGTACCACTTTGGCGCCTGGAGGGACAGCGCCAAGGAACTGTTCGAGGGCGAAGAGGACGCAAGTGCCGAGATCAAGGCCGAGTACGGCACGGCCCTTTCTGGACGGACCACCAAGAGCGCCAGCATCGAGGAGTTTCAGGAAGAGTTTGAGGAGCTCGCCGAGGCTGAATCCGATTTCCTGCCCATCACTACCCGTGCCTACCTCTATCTCTCTGGCACACCGTTCAAGGCGCTGGCGACCGGCGAGTTTATCGAAGAGCAGATTTTCAACTGGACCTATACCGACGAGCAGCGGGCCAAGGAGGCATTCGCCGTCGAGCATCCAGGTCAGCGCAACCCCTACGGTTCGTTGCCACAGATGCGCCTGCTGACCTATCAGATGCCTGATGAGCTGCTTTCCGTTGCCAGCGGCGGGGAGTTCGACGAGTTTGACCTCAACGCCTTTTTCGAAGCCTCGGGCGATGGGGTCATGGCGCAGTTCAAGCACAAGAGCGATGTGCAGAAGTGGCTGGACATCATTCGTGGCGGTTACGCGGCGCAATCGGTCGAGCATCTGAAGACGGGAACGCGACCGCCGTTTCCCTATTCGGATGTGCGTCTGCTGCCCTACTTGCAACACTCGTTCTGGTTCCTGCCCAACGTCGCGGCCTGCCACGCGATGGCCAACCTATTGGCGGAAAAGCACAATACCTTCTGGCATGACTACGCGGTAATCGTCGCTGCCGGGGCATCGGCGGGCATCGGGCTGGAGGCCTTGCCACCGGTGCGCAAGGCCATCGGCAGCGGGTTCGAGAGCAAGAGCATCACGCTGTCATGCGGCAAGCTCACTACGGGGGTTACGGTGGCGCAGTGGTCTTCCATCTTGATGCTGCGCAACCTCAAGTCGCCGGAGACCTATTTTCAGGCGGCGTTTCGGGTGCAGTCACCCTGGTCGATCAAGAACCCGAACGGCGACAACCCGAACGAGGAGGAGATTCTCAAGCCCGTCTGCTTCGTGTTCGACTTCGCGCCCACCCGTGCGCTGAGGCAGCTCTCGGAGTACGGCATCGGGCTGTCGCCCAACGAGCCCAACCCGGAGAACGCAGTCAAGGACCTGGTGTCGTTCCTGCCGGTGCTGGCCTATGACGGCGCGAACATGACGCAGATAGACGCCGGCGGCATTCTCGACATCGCCATGGCCGGCACCTCGGCCACGCTGCTGGCGCGCAAGTGGGAGAGTGCGTTGCTGGTGAACGTGGACAACGACACCCTGCGCCGCATCATGGACAACCAGGAGGCGATGTCAGCTGTGGAACGCATCGAGGGCTGGCGCTCGCTGGGTGACAACATCATCGAGACCATCATCAACAAGAGCGAGAAGGTCAAGGAACTCAAGAACAAGGCTAAGGAGGGTGACCTCACGCCAAAGGAGAAGAAGGAACTCACCGCCGAGGAGAAGGAGTACAAATCCAAGCGCAAGCTGGTACAGGAGAAGCTGATCAAGTTCGCCACCCGCATTCCGGCGTTCATGTACCTGACCGACTTCCGCGAAAACACCCTCCAGGATGTCATCACCAGGCTCGAACCGGACCTGTTTCTTACCGTCACCGGCCTGACAGTGCAGGACTTTCATTTGCTGGTACGGCTGAAGGTGTTCAATACCGAGCAGATGAACCAGGCGGTTTTCGCTTTTCGCCGCTATGAAGACGCCTCGCTGCGCTATACCGGCATCGAGAGCCACGAGGGGCTGGCGCACTATGGGCTTTACAACACCGTGGTGGCGCGGGAGGGCTAACCAGCGATGGCGGATCTGAAGACAAAAGCGAGCTTTGTCGTTTATATCGACGAATCCGGCGACGAAGGCTTTGTCTTCAAAGAGGACGGCAGCGGCAGTTCCCGTTGGCTGGTGCTCTCGGCTGCGGTGATCCGCAAGGCGAATGATCTACAGATGGTTTCCTGTCTCAAGGAGGTGCGAGAGGTGCTGAGCAAACCGCCCAAGACGCCGCTGCATTTCGTGGACCTGAAACACGAACAGCGAGTGCCCTATATCCGCCGGGTCGGCGGCCTGCCCATCCGTACCGCGAATGTGGCGATTTACAAACCGCTGATCCGGGAGCCGGAGAAGTTCCAGAACGACAAATATCGGCTATACCGGTACGCCACGCGGATGCTGCTGGAGCGGGTCTCCTGGCTCTGCCGCGATACTCGCCGGGAGGGTGAGGGTGATGGATTCGCGGAGATTATTTTTTCCAACCGTAGCAATATGTCCTACGAAGAAATACGGGAATATCTGCGGTTGCTACAACGCCAGCATGATGCAAATCCCCAGCAGGTGCAGATCGATCCCACAGTGATCGACCCGGACCGGATTCGCTCGGTAGAGCATTCCAAACTGGCTGGCTTGCAGGTGGCTGATGCGGTCGCGTCCGGCATCCATTTCGGGGTGAAGGTAAGCCGCTACGGTGAGACGGAACCCGCCTACCTGCCGCACATGAAGAAGACGTTTTACCGCCACAAGGGGGAACTGATGGGCTACGGCATCAAGGTTTGGCCGGAGGATTTGGAGGCCACTAAAGAAAAAGCCCCCGAGGTCGAAAACCTCGAAGGCTTGTGATTTTGGCCCCAGGAACCGAGGGTCCCACCCATGCGGGCTGCCACTTACGAGAAGCGACCTCTACCTTTCCTGCGCTTGCCAAGTAAGAATGTGGCATATCAGGGGTGAGGATTCAAGTAATATTTGGCTTGATTCGGACGGATCAGGACCGGAGAATGGATTGTCCCGATAAATCGGGCTTGTAAGGCTACCTCCGGGTAGCAGACCACAGTCAGTGATGACGCCTGATTGAAGCGGGTGGGGCTGGGGCCTCTGATCTAAGGCTCTGCATCGCAAGGTGACTGGTTTTGGTGTAGTTACCTAGATAACCCTCGGTAAATCCTGCCAATGCGTGGTATAGCCGGGTGACAGATAATCCCTGCGCATTGACCATTCTTTTTTTATCCCCTGGCCGGCCAAAAACACCAATCCTTTTTTCTGCTGATTGATCTGATCAATAACTTTCATCAATCCTGGGCTGTGCGGCCGGGATTCTATGCCGTCAAATAACCCCCGCTGCCCTTGTGCCTCACTGCAAAAATCACTGAGCATAATACCGGCCTTGGCGTATCGATAACCGTCTCGCCAAATACTGTCCAGCAGGTGGTGACTTTGTGCCAACAGATCGCGAGTGTCACTGGTGTGCCGCAGAAGCTCTGACGTCACCGTATTGCCGTAGCTGGGTTCTGCTGCATTAAACAGACTGGTGCGGATAAATACAGTGATGCGTTTAGCTACCTGCTTTTCGAGGCGCAATTTCTCACCGGCACGGGCAGTATACTGGCCAATGGCGCCACGCATGGCGTGCTTATCCATGATTCGCTCGCCAAAGGAACGGCTGCAAACGATCTGTTTCTTGGGAGGGGCGACGGACTCCAGCTCAAGACACGACTCGCCATTCAGCTCTCGTACAGTTCGAGCCACCACGATGGAGAATTCCTTTTGTATCCAGTGCGGCTCAGTCTGCGCCAGGTCGAGCGCGGTCTTGATACCCAGCTGATTGAGACGCAGCGTTAAACGCCGACCGATGCCCCAGACCTCTGATACAGGCAATAGCGCCATTAATCGTCGCTGCCGCTCCGGGTCTGTCAGGTCAACCACACCCCGCGTTGCAGGGTATTGTTTGGCCGCATGGTTAGCCAGTTTGGCTAGGGTTTTGGTCGGCGCTATGCCGACGCAAACGGAGATCCCCGTCCATTGACCAACGGTGGCGCGCACCTGTGTGCCAAAGTCTGTCAGGTCTACGGCATGTGATATGCCAGTAAGCTCTAAAAACGCTTCATCGATGGAATAGATCTCTACCTCTGGAGCAAGCATCTCAAGTACCCCCATGACCCGTGATGACATATCGGCATAAAGCGCATAATTGGACGAAAACACAGCAATGCCGTGCTCACGGATCAACGCTCGTACCTGGAATACCGGCACGCCCATTTTGATACCCAATGCTTTTGCCTCACGCGATCGGGCGACAACACAACCATCATTATTGGAAAGGACAATCAACGGCTTATGTTTTAGGTCTGGCCGAAACAGCTTTTCACAGCTGGCGTAGAAGTTGTTGCAGTCCACCAACGCAATGACCGGTTTCATGCAGATCCCTGTGGACTCTTGCGCTGCAGGGTGCGAACCACATTGGTGACCACGCCAAATAGTTCCAGCTCTGTCTCGTCCACAACCTCAATAGGAACATAAGCCGCGTTGTGTGCCAGCAACCGCAACCGGGGGCGCAATGCCAACTCTTTAACCGTGAACTCGCCATTTACAGAGGCAATAACAATATCGCCATGCCCTGCGTCAAGAGCACGATCGACCACCAGAACATCGTTGGGGTAAATACCGGCCTCAATCATTGAATCGCCCTGCACACGGACAAAGAACGTTGCGGCCGGGTGCTGGATACACAGATCATTCAGATCCAGCGTTTGCTCCACATAGTCCTGCGCAGGTGAGGGAAAGCCAGCCGAAACAGGTTCAACAAATAGTGGAATCAATAACCGATTCGAGCCCGGCAGTAACCACTCGGCACATCGGGCCAGGACAACAACACACATAAACCACCAGATACTGTATATATATACAGTATATTAGCAGGCGGCGAGGAAAATCCAAAGGACTGAGGCAATCGAGGTAATGCCATATGAGGTAAGGCCATATAAAG
The DNA here is from genome assembly GCA_963977485.1 of uncultured Haliea sp. GTDB lineage: Bacteria > Pseudomonadota > Gammaproteobacteria > Pseudomonadales > Halieaceae > JARRPM01. Next base: position 172 of record CAXBOW010000041.1, on the reverse strand, counting down.
ATAAGGGTTACTTAAAATCTCGATTATTTTCTGGGGGGGCTTACAATTCCGGTGTTCCATTTGCCAGCGATAAAGCATCACTGGATGTATCCCCAAGGACTCGGCAACATCCTTTAACTTGATCCTACCCCGATTTAACAGACCACTCCAATTAGGAGATAATAGGTTAAAT
>CAXBOW010000040.1:0-14474 GCA_963977485.1 uncultured Haliea sp. | reverse complement strand
CTGATCCTCATAGCCCTCTCTGGCCAACAGTCCCATTTCCAGGATAGTGACATCGGCCTCCGGCCAGGACTTTCCTGGACGGTTAAAGAAATGCCCGGCCAGACCCGAACAAAACAACGCCATCCCGTCGCCCATTTCCAAAGCACGGTTGCGCCGGTGCTCGGGCAGGTTCGTGTTGGTGGCGATAGCCTGAAAGGCATTGACCACATCTTGAGTAATCACCTGGGTTCGACTGCTTTCCTGGACCGTTTTTGCTGCGAGGAATATGGCGTTGCGGATCAGCAGTCGGTCTGCTCGGGTCAACCGTGCATCTTCGCGCTCGTCGCCACCGGTGATCATAATACGTGCGGCGATCTCCATTTCACCGAGTATATCGCGGCCGCCGGTCTCATCCTCGGCCTCTTCGTCTTCGTCCAACGTTTCCTCCAAAGTAGATTCATCGACGTCGAGCGGATTAAACGCATGACGCCGATCAAGCAAGCGCAGCGCATCGGCGAAGGGCGGCAAGCTCACATCGATGTTGGGGTTCAGGGTGATCTGATTAACCGACAGGCCGTGGTGGGCAAAATGCTGCCCCAACAGAGAAAAAGAAGCACCTGCCTCAATAATAAAAATCCTGGGGCGGTGGCGCGCCATCATCTGCTGAAGCAGATACACCAATAGCGCCGATTTGCCCGCGCCAGTCGGCCCGAGGATCAGCATGTGGGCATTCTTCTTTCGGTCTTCCCGATGCAGTGGGTCGAAAACCAGGGGTTCTGCGCCCCGGTTGTAGAACACCAGCCCGGGGTGACCCGTGCCCCTGGAGCGACCGTAGAACGGTAACAGGTTAGCTATGTGGCGAGAGAAGATCAGCCGCGAGCGGCGTCGGGATTTGTCCAGATCGGCATCATAGGCCATGGGTAGGTTGCGTATATAGCTATCAAGGGACAGCAGGTCCGCTTCCTGGGTGATGGGTTGCAGTCCGTTGGGCAGAAGCAACGCATTGAGCTTGTTCAGGTTCGCTCGTAGAGACTTTTGATTGTCCCCGCGCACATAGAAGGCCAGACTGACTGGATAGAGTTTGTTACCTTGCGCCATCTCCCGCTCTACCTGTTCTGCATCCTCCCGGGTAATAGACGCCTCAGCGGAGTCGCCCACGGATGCGCGCTTTATCTGGGCAATGTGATTGCGCGTCGTGTCCTGCGGTTTGAGAGTGAGCGCGAGCGCCATGATGGTGTGCTCAGGCATACGGTCAAATAACGAGAACACCTGATCCCCCGCCTGTCGCTCCGCCGTAAAATGGCCGATATCCGGCGCCCTTCGCAGACTTTGTACGGTCATGATGGTGTGCGGCACGTTATCGAACAGCCATGTCGCCGTGCCCTCATCAGAATGCGGCATCGATAAGGTCAGCTGTTCGGCAAAATCATAGCCAAAGGGCAAATCATCGTCCCCTGGATAAGGTGCAAGCTGCAACAGCGATTCGGGGTTGTTTTCTGACGCGGAGAGTTTGGGATTGAACCAGTTCAGCAGCCACTCATAAAACGCGCGACCGTCGGCGCGCTTGGCGTTAATACCCGCTGAAGCCAATGCTGCAATCCATTTGATGGCCACATCATTGAGCGCTTCCTCCACTTCGACGGCTGCCGGGGTTTTACCATTGTTTTTGAGACGGCGGTACAACACCACCCGAGTTCGCCGCTGCTGTCCCTGCCAGCGCGAACCGGTAACCGTGGTGTCGTCAAACAACCCGCCGGGCCGGGATATCGCCTGCAGGTGATTCGCCATCACAGACTGGTAGTGTAGTGAGTAATCTGAAGCACGAACTTTCGGCGACGGGTAACTGGCCAAAGACTCACTGAAGCGGGTCAACTGAGGTTCATCCTGAACATAAATCTGCAACACCCAGGGCGCATCATCACGCTCGGGAATGGTCTCGTTGATGGCGATCTGGATGGCATCGCGCAGTTGGGTCATAAAAGCCGAAGTACGCGCTTCGCAACCGACCGGCTGTACCTCGAATAGAGCCCCAAGGCTGACACCATCTTCCAGCAGGAAGGCTTTGCTCTCGGGGATGTACTCCATCCACGGCAACAGGTCGGTGAACGATGGTGGGCGTTGATAGTGTTGCTTTACCGCATCGGTGGTTAAGGGGACGGATCTATCTGAATCATGCGCTGACATCAAAAACCCCTACTCGTCTTGCGGCGAAGAATGAACAGTTGCGGGCACCTCACCCGGCACTTCCCCGGGCAATGCGTACTCCACCTTCTCGTAGAAGGGAAATGTGGTGACATAGCCTGGCACCGGCGTGCGTTCACGGCTCGACAAGTGGGGGAAGATGTACATCACCAGAGTGGGGTTCGGCAGGCGCGGAAATACTGTATCAATTTCATTCGCAGCCTCTCGAACATAGCCTCGATAGTGTTCGATACCGGATTGCGGTAACGGCTGCCCACCGATGACCAGCCGATGATCCGGCTTCTGAACATCCACCATGTGCTGGTCATAGATCGACTTCATGGTGGGTCCGTCCTGGGGCAACACCGACTCCTTGGTGCTGGCACAGCCGACCATCAGCACGCTAGTCCAGACCAGAGCCAGTACTAACAGTCGCTTGATCGAATAGATTCGTTTCATGATGGAGTTTCCTTCCGTTAGAATGAAAATCAATGGGGAGCTCGTGATCGACATGAATCGCCAGCTCAACACCGGCGGGAACAAATACCGCATCGAAGCTCTGTGCCTGACGCTCCCGCAGCCACTGCGCGACTTCGTCGCTGCCCCCGCTTATGGATTTGCCCAATACATATTTACCCGTCTCACCGGAGACCACGCTGGTTGCTATACCTGAGTCGCCAATTAGCGTTGTGGTTTCGCCCTGTGCCGCCGCTTCCCCGGCAGCTTCCAGCGCCATCACGCCGATACGCTGTGCCAGGAATGCCGGTGCATTGGTTTTGCGCTCACCGGTGATACAGGGGATACCGCGCGCATCGGAAATCCACCCCAACGGCCTGTCGCTGTTTCCACTGGAACCACCCAGCTGGTTGTCGTCACTGGACAAGGTCTGGATGGTGCCGTCCTCGAAGACAAAGGTCACCGATTCCAATTTCCCGGTGACACAGGAGAGCGTCCAGTCGCCAATCGCCGTGCCGCTCCAGATCATCCCTTCGACGCCTGGAATGCGCAGACCATTGGCAGCCAGATTGTCCTTGCCGGTAATCACCTTGAAGGGCATGGGGTCGCGCACCTGTCCCTGGATAGGTACCCGGCCCACTAACGCGGTCATACCGGTGGATCCGATCAGTGTGGCATTTCGAGGCACCGTGTAGACCGGCAGCGTGGTATCGATGGCGTCAGATCCTTTCGCTGCCAACGATTGCACCTCAGGGCGCGCACTGTCTAACGCATTGCGGCTGGTGCGACTGAATCGGTTGAGTAATGTCTCCTTATCGCCGTCAGTCGATGGCATGAATTCCAGAGGACTCACCCAGACCAGAGACTCCGCGGCCGACGTTCGGACGCCATCCAGGCCGAGCCCGACAGGAATATCAGAACCTGCGGAAGCCGGCTGGCTAGATGACTTGCCAAATCGGTTGGTGAGAGAATCCACCCTCGCCGTCAACGCAGCGATAGCGGACGTGGTTTCAGTTGGCGCAGCGTCTGGCCGCTTAGTCTCTTGTGCTTTCTGCAATCGCGACAGCACGTTGTTTTCGATCTGCTTTCTATCATCGACGAGATTACGATTTTCTGTTTTGAGTACGGTGTTATCCCGACGCAGGGCATTGAGCTCGGAGGTCATGGCGCTAACATTCGCAGTCAATGTCTTGATGGTATCCGCCGGCGTATCGGCGTCCGGTTTCGGCGCCTGCGGCACGGCTTCCAGCAGCCGAAGTTGCTGTTCATTCGGTGAGCAGGATTTTGCTGCCACCAGCACCGCCATCAACACAACGGAACCGGCTAGTAGGGGCAAAAGACGATTACTGGCGACCATCGACATGGTAAATTCTCATCCTCTCTCAAAGCGCCACATCGAAGGGCCGGTCCGACACCAGATAAACGGCAGTGGTATCGGCCTCACTGCCAGCTGGCAGCAGGCGATTGTGCTGAAATGTGGCGGCTAGCCAGGCACCGCGCAGTTCGCGCGGATCGAGCACCACCGCTTTTCGGGTACGGTTGGTCAGCTTTACTGCCGTAAGGTACTGCAGACCCGCCTTCCAGGCGGCCACGGGCACGGCTTCAATCTTACCTCCATATACCAGATCGACTGGTTCGGCCTTGATCGGCATGGCCACCACACCCGGCTTACTGGGGATCAATCGCGTTGGCGCATAAAGTTGTTGAGCGGCATAACGGGTCATGGCGACATAACTCCGTGGCAGTGATCGGTTGTTAGATTTCGACTCACCTTGGGCAGCACTGGCATCTTGCGGTGTCTCCAGCAGTATCTGCACATCAGGCGACGAGCGGCTCTCTGGTTCGTCAGGCGCCGCTGAGATATCCAGTACGTACATCGGACCGTCGGATTCCGATCGCACCATGACACGGGTAGTTTCGAAGGGTTGCCTGGCCAATAGATATAAAGTGCCATTGATGCTTTGGCTGCGTAGCAATGGTATTAGTGACTGTGGCAGACCGACACTCACCGAATCGGGGAAATGCACGAGGCGCTCTTCTCCCACCACCAAAGGGATCGAAATCGGGGTTTTGCGCCAGACGACTCGTTCAGAATAGCTTTCCGCAGCCCCTATAGTTTGTGCATGTGACACCAGTGGTAAGCAGAACAAAGCGGAAGCGATCCAGTTCATTAATGTGTGATTGCGAACGGCAGGCATCAAGAAGGCTCCTTATCGGCATCAGTGCTATTTGCGTTGGGTTCAGCCAGTTCGGCATCGCTTAATCGTCGTGGACCATCACCGCCATAACCATCGAGTGCCAATCCCCAGGGATTGGTTTCCGGATCGATGGCCTCGCGTACCACGCGGACGGGGTATCGAATGGTGGTTTGCTTGACGGTCATACCTTTCACCGACTCCAGCAAATCCAGATCTAGCCACACAATCCAAGCGTCAGAGGACAACACATCAACGCGGCGTTCCTCGTAACCATGGCCCGGAACTTCATGAACACCCCGCACCCGGTAAGCCAGTTCACCACGTCGTGCCTTCAATTCCATATCGGCGATCAGATCATTGCGGTAGCGCGGTGTAAGGTAGGGCGAGATCCGAAAAATCGCACTGCCATAATCCGTGGCACCGTTTTCGGGCCAGCGGTTCAGTTGTTGAAAAATGTAGAACGCGAAGGCAAAAACATTGGCTGGGGGCACTTCCTCAGCGTTAAAGACTGCACCCGAGCGCAGATCAGGTGGCACATAGACACGTAGCTGTTTGGGCGCCTGACTCCAGCCAAACCAGAGGGCCAGAATAATAAACCCTTGCAAACCGATGACGACCCACAGGGACCGCAAATGGGACCGCACGTTATCGATCTCGAGGCGATAGCGGCGCATGATGCGTCCTCCCAATATCCCAGGACCCACTGCGTAACACCCATGGCGTGCGATACAGCCCCACCGTCTGCAGGCGGATACGCAGCCATTGCTGGTAATAGCCTTCAGGCCGCCCGCGTTTGATACGCTGAAACAGTTTCGCCATAACCACGACTGTGGCCACAACACCGACCCCGGCAATACCAAATCCCATGGTGATTGCACCCAGCAACCAGGCCAGCAGCAGACTGAAGGGCAGCCATACCACAATGGCCAACCCCACAATCATGCCGAGCTCAGAGGATGAGCAGCCTTTGAAGATGGCGGGCTCAGCATTGAGCCGATCCGCCAGAATTTCATGGTCATTGGACATTCGCGTCTCCTACCGCAGGCGTTGTTGACGGAGGGTATTAAATGACACCGGCCGCTTCTGTGAGCAGATAGCTGGCGAAGATCAACACAATCGCACCGACGATCCCCAAGACGCCCACTTCGGCCCATTCCGCTTTGCCCTGGCGAGCTTCATTGAATTTTGCGAAGCCCAAATAAGCGATCCAGAGAAAACCCAGAACCGCTATGGCCAGCCCGAGCACCAAGCCACCATCCTTGATATAACCCTGAATCAGTCCGATCCAGTCACCCGCCGGCGGACCGGTACTCGGCGCGACTGGCGTCGGTAGCGCCGCCCAAAGCGGCAGCGAGAAAAACACCGCTGCCGTTGCCAGCAGCGGCTTGCGGATGGCGGCTGTTTTCTTGCTGGCTGATTTTTTTCTAAGATTGTTTTCTGTCTTTGATGTGCCCATAACAAATTTCCTCTTTCATAACGCTGATAAAAATGGGGCTTATCCCCGCATCCCACTGCGATGCTCCGTCGTTTGCCCTTACCGGACTTTCCCGATTGACTCACCGCAAATAGAAACCCAAAACCATCAATACAATGCTTGCCCGCAGAGTGCTCCAGGTGAGATCAAAGACCGAAGTCTGACCGTCCTGCCAAGCCCGAAAAGTGCCTAAAGCCACCCAGATCACCCAGACAAACGCCAACACCAGAACCATTGAAGCGATAGCAATCAGCATCGTGTCTGGGGTAATGCCCGAACCGGCTTGGAATGCAGTTTGTTGTGCGGGAGTCATGGCCAAGACCTATCGACGGTAATCGCCGCGCAATGGCGGAAACGAGCGGGGCTGAGCACGGGGAGAATCTATGTGAGACTGAACGCCGTCTTTGATTTTCTTCAGGTCCTGACGCAGCCAGTCATATCGAAAGCGAATACGTGAGTCCTTGTCGGCACTGGCTTCTGCGCGATTGATTAATGCCTCGAGGGCATTGAGCTCGTGGGTGATTTTCGCCAGTGCTTCGCGCTCGGCGTCTGCGTCTGCAAGCGCGGCTGGTGTAGCAACCAATCCGATAATTAGTAAAAATGGTAGCCAGGGTTGGCGTTTCATTACACTGATGCTCCCGTGGGTTGTTAAGGGGCATAGTGCGAGAATCTGGTGTACGGGACGATGGAAAATCTATTCGGTGGGTGAGGTGGTTTTTGAATCCAGATCTTCATTCTCTGCTCACGGCCTTAGCGGACATTCAGTGAATTCAACATCAAAGACCTACCCCCAAATCTCCAGAGTTTTGGGCTCCAGGCGGGGTACCGCTGACACCGAGACAGTGCGGAATTTTGGGAGCCGTTGATCAGCGCCGATAGAGATTCACTCTTATATCGTCGCTAAAGAATCCACCCTCACTCCATGACGAAATAATGTTTCTTGAATCAAGCCATCTGACTAAATTCAGATTTTCGGGTGTGTTCTCCAGTTTCGGCTTATTGTAACCAGTTGTTATTTCGGAAAATGGTTTCGGCAAATTGGCCAAGACATGACGCACTTCGTCATCCGTCATCAGAGAGTGATATTTGTTAAAGAGTGAAATTTGCGTTGCTATGGGCGTAGAATGCGTTATCAGTGATTGCGCAATATTCCCATTAAGGTTGGATATGTTGGCGTCGGCGTTGTCAATAATCGAGCCGATAAGTGCTGACCGTTCGGGAAGGCCTACGAGCGCCTCCAGATCCATCAATTCGACTAACCGGAGCTTGGCTACATTATCAATTTCAGATCGAAGAAGCTCCTCTCGGAAACCATCGTCTAGTGCAAAGTTGTCTGGATTTGTCAGATATGTGTCGAGGTTGGTCGCGACGAATAGTACCTGCAAGCTCCTGTTGTCCACGAGAGCGTCGAGACTCGCCTTAGACAATGTGATTTTTCCTTGATCTATCAGTATTCGAAGCTTGGCTGGCTCGAGTCCTTCGGGTGGCATCTGAAACGAGTTCGGCAAGGCGTGAGCATATTCTATATAAGCGGGATCAGACAGCGAACCAGCCCCGACGAGGAATTGACGCAGCTGCAGTGAATCTGAGTCACCTGGTATGGGGTGTTGCAGAATAGCCGCACGAACAACATCTCGATCAAGATAGTCAACCAAGCTATCTGCTTCGAACCCTTCACCCTCCATAAAATCACGACAGTTCACCCAAGTTGGTTCGATCATACTTAGGTTGAACAGCACTGCGTGCAACCTCTTAGGCACGCCATCCAGGGTTGACAGTAGTATTGTCTGCCGTTCTAAAAAATCCCGAAGATCATCCTCATCAAGCGAATCATGGCGAACCACGGCAAGGATAGCAGGCGCGTCCTCTTTAGAGTTTCCCTCCAACGCCAAAAGTATATCGCTAAAGTAGTGGTCGAAATCACGTTCGACCCGCTTCATCAAAATAGCGTTGTTCGTCGAACGTATGGCGGTAAAGTTCCTCTCGTGTAGTGGCTCGAGATCGTTCTCTCCCAAAATCGATCCGTAAACATATTCCAGGTTCGCTATTGTGAGTTTGAAAAGCCCCGCCTCAAACATGAACCGCACAACTCCAAAGTGCTCTTTGATTGAAGCCAGATCTTTGACCTCGAAGTCGAGGCATTCAAGGCGCTCCGGTTCTAGTTCGGGTAACTGCTCCAGAATCTCAGGAAGTTTCGCCGAAACAAACTCCGGTAGCTCGTCAAAATCCCTTGCTAGCATTTTGAGCGAGTCTTCAGGTAGGCCCGCTAGTAGTTGGGTGACGTGAAAGATATTCTTGGGGCTGGCAATAGCTGCTGGGACGAGGCCTCTCCAAGCGTCGGCTAATCCCGATAGTAATCCTGCGACATGGCGGCCGCTGTCATAATAGGCATCGAAAAAGCCCTGGCAGTTCTCAAACTCGGCCGAGAGAAACTCGAAAAGCTTCTGCGTTTGGTCAAGATAAAGGCTCCGATCACTCAGGATGCTATCAACGAGCGTAACGTTCAAAACGTAACTTTGCCGGAAGTCTTCATCTCGCATCGCTGCGATGACCTCTTCGGGATTATCGATCGGAAAACCCGGCTCAGGCGTGACGAAGGCCCTAATCTGGATCAGAAACTTGTTGTCATTGGGCGACAAACGGCCCGAGTGAAAGAGTGACGTGTATTGGTAGTAGGTATCGTCGAGATGACCTTCCAAAACCAGAAAACGAGCAAGCTCTCCGTTTTCCCCGAAGTCTTCGAAAAGATCTTGGACGCGGTCGGTGTTCAAACGAAACAGCTCGTTGAGCTTAATGGTGCGAAGCGTTACGATCTTTGATTTAAGGTCCCGTATTCGGCGCAAGCTCTTGTTCTTACTGTCAGTTGCCTTACTTTCGATCTCCTCCTTGCGTTGCTGATAGGATTTCTGAGAATCCACATCATATTGCAGATTTGGAATATTGTGATGTTGTTGATGTCCACTAATGTTACGGCAGATAAGATGCGGGGCGTCTAGCAGCTGTTCAAACGCATCGTGCGCGACCATCTGCTGAAGGCTGATCCATGTTTGCCCGTCAAGACTGACGTTTACAACATTCGCTGGCAGCTTTTCAAGCAGAGCCATAGCGTAAATTTGGCGCAATTCTCTCACGTCCGAAGGCGTCTGTCGTTCGGCGACGTTGAGCCGCTCTTCGAGTTCCGCGATCTCTTGTCTGTAAGTGGTCTCACCATGCCTGATCAACTCATCTTGGCGGCTCAAGATTCCGGCGAGAGTACCCGCGCCCCGGTGCAGTCGCTCAAAGTCTCTGGGATAGACGTTCTTATAGATCAGGATCGAGAGGAGCTTGTTGGCGTCGAGCAGGTTCTCTCCATCGGCTTCCAAATTGGCCATATAAATGGCGTATTCATTGAAGATGTTCTGAATCAATCTAAGGTCGTTGAGGTATCTGGACACCTCTCTCAGGAACTGCCGATCAAGGCGCCCGTCGAGCTTGAGTCTCGTTCCCTGTTCAAGCACCATGTCGATCGAATTCGATGTGTTGATGATCGGAATGACGGGGATGATGAATTCGAAGAACTTGGTTCGATCGGTGTTGACGAACATGTCGTCACGGAGGGCGTAGAGAAACCTGATGGTTCGTTTCACGCCCGCGTTCTCGTTAACGAGGCTATTTATTTCGCGTAATGTTACGAAAATTTCGGCATTTTCAAATCGATCTATATCCTCGATGACTACAAGGTCGTAATCGGTTGATTGGAAGAAGTAGACTATTTCGTCTAGGTGACGGTTCAATATGGACGCCTGGTCATCATGCGCAGGCTTTATCTCAACGTCCTTCAGCGAGATGCTCTTGAGTGACAGACCGAAGCTCGCGACATAAAAGTGATGCAGTGTGACCCAGAGAAATGTTGCCGCGAGCACGAAGGTCCCCAGGTTAAACCAATTTCTGAGCGCGAACGGAATGAAAAGGGAGCCACTGATGAGTTCTTCTCGCTGATGAAACACGTACCAAAGCGCGAGAATTCCAAGCATTAAGTAAAGAGATTTAAAAATTGACCAAACACCGGGCGACCGAATTCTTTTGAACCGCGATAGCGGAAGCTTGTTCGCATCGGCGCCATACAGCATCTGCTGCAGGATGCTTCTCTCAATCTCTTGACGGCTCACCTGCTCGCCCCCCGAATCGGCCTCGGGAACGAACGCAGCGAGAGAAATATGAAGCGCAGGCCGCCGATACCTCTTCAAGAAGGATTGGATGATGCTGCTCTTTCCCGACCCATAGGGACCCGTTAGGGCAATGTTGGAGACCTTCGAATTGTTAGTCGCGAACAGAATTGCTTCGGAATATACGCCAGCTTTGTCCGCCTCATCAGTTGGCGCGAGGTCCACGAACTTCGATTGCATGCCGGCGGAGCGGTCTTTGCTTTCCAGCCAAGACACCATGCTATAGAGGCTATTGGCGAGCCAGCGTGTTAGTGAGGTGATGGTCTTTATCATATGATACTGAACTAATCTAACCTTAAAGAAACGAAAATTATTGAACCAATCAGTTTGCTGATACCAGTGACCGTCGAATCACCACTTCGGATCGATAGCGAGCCCGTCCCGATCCCTACTCACGTCCGCTCTGTGCGCGAAGCTGCTTTCATTACCAGCGTTGCAGGAAGTGGCGCATATCGTTCACTAACATTTATATATCGGTCTATCGACCATATATATCTTAATAATTTGAAATATCGTCTGAAGCACCGTTGTGCCTTAACCTACAGTCGTCGGATTGATATTCTACTTACAATTTATTCCAATAACCCCACTCTCTCCAAAGCTTGATGTCTGCAATAGATCGCAATCGTTACCGGACACATTGATCTATTTCCATCAATCATGATTCAAGGTTTAAACCTGGTCTATATTACCATTGCGTCTCATCAACTCTGAAACTTGAGCCGCTTGCTGGCTGTCAATTCCCGCTCCATGAGCGCCACCGCTCTTTGCCCTGAGATCTTCAACGCCTAGGGCTTTCGTCAACGTGTCCAACGATGGACCTCTGTGGCTGCATTCAAGATTCATAGCCTGGGCCCAGGGAATCGCGGCTTTCTGGCTGCAAAAAACGCCTTGAATACCCGGCAGTGCCAGACTGTACCGATCGACGTGGTCGAGCAGAATTGGCCAGTCAAAACTGGCGTTGTGAATTACCACTAACTGGTTATTCAAGTAGTCCGCAATCTGATTCCACTGTGATTCAAAGGATTCAAATCGAGTAGCTTGCTCATTGGTAATACCGTGTATTGGCTGTGCCTCCTTCGAAATTGGTTTTTGTGGTTTCGTCTGAAATTCCACGGATTCGACGATCTCTCGATTCCGCACCACTGTCAGCCCTAAAGTGACGATATCCGGCAGGCCACTTTCATCGGCTAGCCCGGTGGTTTCGGTATCAAGTACGATGTAATCATCGGGAAGCTGGGTGAATATCCATAACAATTCTTTATACATTCCCGTCACCTCCTGCCACTTCCGTCCAGCGATTCGACTTCAACGATCCGTCCCTGCTCATAGTGGTAACGCAGATAACGCCAGTGAATTGCATCCGAGATGGCCTTCGGGCGCATCACTCCATAGCACTCCCCTTTCGCTCTAACGCTGTGATAGTGAACGCCGAAGCTTTTGGCCTCCCGGAAGCCGTAACCGAGTTGCTGTGCTTCACGGTAATCATCTGAGTCGTAGATGGCCTGACCGATCAACTGCCGCACATCGTGCAAGGTGACAGGCCCGAGTTGAGCCCGAATCACGCGCATCTCCTGCGAGGCCTGTTCAATTCTGGATTCCCTCAGGAATCGTGCCCTATGGAAAGATGTCTCGGCAATGGCCACCGCCTCATCAGGCGCACAGTAGTAGATACCGAAGTCCCGGTTGAATCGTCCGCCGCGACCATCCACCGGCGGGTGGGTGAATGCCGCCATGATCCAGGACGCGCCATCGCCGTAGACCCGGTCTTCCGGTGACACCAGGCGAATATCGCCCACTTCATCGCGCAACCGGGGGTTGGTCAGGGACTCAACGGCATAGAGCACGTCCCAATCCTTAGGACTGGAGACGCGCTCGAACAGGCTGATCTGAGGGTAGCGCGACAGAATGATCCGATAAACCGGTTCATTCACCTCGCTGCCGGGTAAGGTCGCGATATCGATCACCAGCCACCCCGCTCCGCATCAAGGAAATCCCTGACCACGGCCAGGTCTGTCACCTGCCCGGCCAGCAACCGATCCAGCGGTGCCGTGCCGTTGAACAGCAGGTTGTCATTGGGAGTTGCCAGCCATTGATCGGCCTGAGCCTCTTCGGGCAACAGAATCTGTAGGGATTTGTAGATGCCCAGAATATAGCTGGCCCGTTCCAGCAAATCCCGTGTCAACTTGGCCTTTTCCGGCTGGCTCTTCCAGTTGTAGAGGGTCTTCTCGTTGCTGAGGCCCAATAAGGTCATCTGCTGGGCACCGGTCAGGCGCCACCGGCTGAAAATAGCGAAAATCGCCGGAAGCAGTGAACTGGTGACACTGGAACCACGTTGCAGCAGTTGTTCGGCTTGAGCGATCATGGTTACCTCCTAAGCAGCATTATACTGTATTTTTACAGTGCTTTGATTCAGTCTAGCGAACTGTAATGATACAGTCAACTGTATCAGAGGTACTTTTTGAAGGTACTGGCTGTGATGGTGACAGCAAAACCAAAGACTAAGGCAAAAGGTAGGATGATCCAGGACGGGTGCAAACTGACCGGCAACGCCAGGTACAGCACCCAGGCCGTGACAATCAGCGGCAAGGCGGCTTTCTTGGCGTAGTGGTAAACGAAGGAGCTTTCCCGACCTCCGCCCCAACGCCGCAGATCACGGCGCACCAGACCATCCACCAGCGCCACCAGGGTGAAGAGCCCAAATACGGGCGTGGCCAGGGTCAGAATGGCGAGGCGGACCGCAAAGACTTGGGTAATTTGCATGCCGGCCAGGACAAAGTCAGCCACGGGCCGGTAAAGAGCGTGCAGCACCGGGCGCACGCCAGGCTCTTCAATGATTGGGGTCGGTGTGATCCACTGGATGAGATCCACGATGCCAGTCCACTCAAAGGCAAGATGATAGAAACGATCCGACAAATCGCTGGCGAACAGCATGGGATGCTCGGTCAACCAACTGCGATGAAAGTCTGCTCCCAGGAACTGCAACTCGTTCACCAACATCTGCCGACTATGCGCTAACCCCTGCTCCTCCCACCAAAACACCATACCGATCCATTCAATCAGGATGGAGAAGACCAGAGAGACGAAAATCCATTTGAGGCACTGGGCAATGCCCGTCAATACACGAGAGACGGCACCAGGTTGTGCGACTGGTCGGCGGGGATCCGTTGGTTCTGCCATGCTAGAGTGCTACCGACTGTTCGGAAGAATCGGGTACGGCTTCGGATACTGCATGCCACCAGTGATCGGTTACCCGATACCAGTGGTCGTTGGTGATATAGCTGCGCCGCATGGCGCTGGCCATCGCTTCAAAGTCACCCGGCATGACGGCATCCTCGCGGCTATCCGGCAAGGGGATGCGGATTTTCCACAGCTGACCACCTTCCAACAGCGCGAAAGCTTGGCCCTTGGGTAGCGTGACCATATCCGCGGCGGTCAGCATCGGCACTTCAGAGACACTAATTCTGTCTTCGTTGCGGGATTTAAAGTCGACACCAGAACCGGGATCCGATGAGTCATCGACCCCGGAAACGCTCATCAAGCTAAAGACTTCAACCCGCGGCAACTGTTCGGTCAGCATGTCTGCGGTATCCAATTCTTTCACACGCAGCATCAGCATCGTGTTGAAGTTACCGGCCACTTGCCCCGCTTTAGCTCTGCTGCCGATCCGCGCTTCCACGTCCGACCAAGTCTGGGTATAGGCCGTCACCTGGAAGCCCGCCCCGCCCGCCTTATTCAACAGCGGTACGAATTCATCACCGATCAGCTCGTTGAACTCATCCGCATGCAGGGAGATGGTGGGTATTTTTGCGGCAGAGGGCTGTCCGTGGACATGTTCGGACGCGTCCGCGCGGCTTTCTTGGGGCTGTCCACGGTGTCCGGACGCCACACCGTGTTTGTAAATATGGCCCGCCACGGACACCAAGTCTGCGAACATGGAGTTGCCCACCGCGCTGGCCACCGTGGTATCGGTGAGCGCAT
>CAXBOW010000039.1:0-14942 GCA_963977485.1 uncultured Haliea sp. | reverse complement strand
CTGATCCTCATAGCCCTCTCTGGCCAACAGTCCCATTTCCAGGATAGTGACATCGACCTCCGGCCAGGACTTTCCTGGCCGGTTAAAGAAATGGCCGGCCAGTCCCGAACAAAACAATGCCATGCCGTCGCCCATTTCCAAAGCACGATTGCGCCGGTGCTCGGGCAGGTCCGTGTTGGTGGCGATAGTCTGGAAGGCATTGACCACATCCTGAGTAATCACCTGGTTTCGACTGCTTTCTTTCACCGTTTTAGCGGCGAGAAATATGGCGTTGCGGATCAGCAGTCGGTCTGCTCGGGTCAATCGTGCGTCTTCGCGCTCGTCGCCACCGGTGATCATAATGCGTGCGGCGATCTCCATTTCACCGAGAATATCGCGGCCGCCGGTCTCATCCTCGACCTCTTCATCTTCGTCCAAGATTTCCTCCAAAGTAGATTCATCGACGTCGAGCGGATTAAACGCATGACGCCGATCAAGCAAGCGCAGCGCATCGGCGAAGGGCGGCAAGCTCACATCGATGTTGGGGTTCAGGGTGATCTGATTAACCGACAGGCCGTGGTGGGCAAAATGCTGCCCCAACAGAGAAAAAGAAGCACCTGCCTCAATAATAAAAATCCTGGGGCGGTGGCGCGCCATCATCTGCTGAAGCAGATACACCAATAGCGCCGATTTGCCCGCGCCAGTCGGCCCGAGGATCAGCATGTGGGCATTCTTCTTTCGGTCTTCCCGATGCAGTGGGTCGAAAACCAGGGGTTCTGCGCCCCGGTTGTAGAACACCAGCCCGGGGTGACCCGTGCCCCTGGAGCGACCGTAGAACGGTAACAGGTTAGCTATGTGGCGAGAGAAGATCAGCCGCGAGCGGCGTCGGGATTTGTCCAGATCGGCATCATAGGCCATGGGTAGGTTGCGTATATAGCTATCAAGGGACAGCAGGTCCGCTTCCTGGGTGATGGGTTGCAGTCCGTTGGGCAGAAGCAACGCATTGAGCTTGTTCAGGTTCGCTCGTAGAGACTTTTGATTGTCCCCGCGCACATAGAAGGCCAGACTGACTGGATAGAGTTTGTTACCTTGCGCCATCTCCCGCTCTACCTGTTCTGCATCCTCCCGGGTAATAGACGCCTCAGCGGAGTCGCCCACGGATGCGCGCTTTATCTGGGCAATGTGATTGCGCGTCGTGTCCTGCGGTTTGAGAGTGAGCGCGAGCGCCATGATGGTGTGCTCAGGCATACGGTCAAATAACGAGAACACCTGATCCCCCGCCTGTCGCTCCGCCGTAAAATGGCCGATATCCGGCGCCCTTCGCAGACTTTGTACGGTCATGATGGTGTGCGGCACGTTATCGAACAGCCATGTCGCCGTGCCCTCATCAGAATGCGGCATCGATAAGGTCAGCTGTTCGGCAAAATCATAGCCAAAGGGAAAATCATCGTCCCCGGGATAGGGTGCAAGCTGCAACGGCGATTCCGCGTTGTTTTCTGCTGCGGAGAGTTTGGGGTTGAACCAGTTCAGCAGCCAGTCATAGAACGTGCGACCGTCGGCGCGCATGGCGTGAATACCCGCCGAGGCCAATGCCGCAATCCATTTGATGGCCACATCATTGAGCGCTTCCTCCACTTCGACAGCTGCCGGGGTTTTACCATTGTTGTTAAGACGACGGTACAACACCACCCGAGTTCGCCGCTGCTGTCCCTGCCAGCGCGAACCGGTAACCGTGGTGTCGTCAAACAACCCGCCAGCCCGGGATATCGCCTGCAGGTGGTTCGCCATCACAGACTGGTAGTGTAGTGAGTAATCTGACGCACGAACTGCCGGCGACGGGTAACTGGCCAAAGACTCACTGAAGCCAGTCAACTGAGGTTCATCCTGGACATAAACCTGCAACACCCAGGGCGCATCATCACGCTCGGGGATGGTCTCGTTGATGGCGATTTGGATGGCATCGCGCAGTTGGGTCATGAAGGCCGACGTGCGCGCTTCGCAACCGACCGGCTGTACCTCGAATAGAGCCCCAAGGCTGACACCATCTTCCAGCAGGAAGGCTTTGCTCTCGGGGATGTACTCCATCCACGGCAACAGGTCGGTGAACGATGGTGGGCGTTGATAGTGTTGCTTTACCGCATCGGTGGTTAAGGGGACGGATCTATCTGAATCATGCGCTGACATCAAAAACCCCTACTCGTCTTGCGGCGAAGAATGAACAGTTGCGGGCACCTCACCCGGCACTTCCCCGGGCAATGCGTACTCCACCTTCTCGTAGAAGGGAAATGTGGTGACATAGCCTGGCACCGGCGTGCGTTCACGGCTCGACAAGTGGGGGAAGATGTACATCACCAGAGTGGGGTTCGGCAGGCGCGGAAATACTGTATCAATTTCATTCGCAGCCTCTCGAACATAGCCTCGATAGTGTTCGATACCGGATTGCGGTAACGGCTGCCCACCGATGACCAGCCGATGATCCGGCTTCTGAACATCCACCATGTGCTGGTCATAGATCGACTTCATGGTGGGTCCGTCCTGGGGCAACACCGACTCCTTGGTGCTGGCACAGCCGACCATCAGCACGCTAGTCCAGACCAGAGCCAGTACTAACAGTCGCTTGATCGAATAGATTCGTTTCATGATGGAGTTTCCTGCCGTTGGAATGAAAATCAATGGGGAGCTCATGGTCGACATGAATCGCCAGCTCGACACCGGCGGGCACAAACACCGCATCGAAGCTCTGTGCCTGACGCTCCCGCAGCCACTGTGCGACTTCGTCGCTGCCCCCGCTTATGGATTTGCCCAATACGTATTTACCCGTCTCACCGGAGACCACACTGGTGGCTGTGCCTGTGTCACCAATCAGCGTTGTGGTTTCGCCCTGCGCCGCCGCTTCCCCGGCAGCTTGCAACGCCATCACGCCGATACGCTGTGCCAGGAATGCCGGCGCATTGGTTTTGCGTTCTCCGGTGATACAGGGGATGCCGCGCGCATCGGAAATCCAGCCTAACGGCCGATCGCTGTTTCCACTGGAACCACCTAACTGTTTGTCGTCACTGGACAGGGTCTGAATGGTGCCGTCCTCGAAGACAAAGGTCACCGATTCCAATTTCCCAGTCACACAGGAGAGCGTCCAGTCGCCAATCGCCGTGCCGCTCCAGATCATGCCTTCGACACCTGGAATGCGCAGGCCATTGGCAGCCAGATTGTCCTTGCCGGTAATCACCTTGAAGGGCATGGGGTCGCGCACCTGTCCTTGAATTGGCACCCGTCCCACTAACGCGGTCATACCGGTGGATCCGATCAGCGTGGCATTGCGGGGTACCGTATAGACCGGCAGCGTGGTATCGATGGCATCAGATCCTTTCGCTACCAATGACTGCACCTCAGGGCGAGCGTTGTTTAACGCATTGCGACTGGTGCGACTGAATCGGTTGAGTAGCGTCTCCTCATCACCGTCCGTCGATGGCATGAATTCCAATGGACTCACCCAGACCAGCGACTCTGATTCGGCAGCCGACGTTTGGATGCCATCCAAGCCGAGCCCGACAGGAATATCAGAACCTGCGGAAGCCGGCTGGCTAGATGACTTGCCAAATCGGTTGGTGAGAGAATCCACCCTCGCCGTCAACGCAGCGATAGCGGACGTGGTTTCAGTTGGCGCAGCGTCTGGCCGCTTAGTCTCTTGTGCTTTCTGCAATCGCGACAGCACGTTGTTTTCGATCTGCTTTCTATCATCGACGAGATTACGATTTTCTGTTTTGAGTACGGTGTTATCCCGACGCAGGGCATTGAGCTCGGAGGTCATGGCGCTAACATTCGCAGTCAATGTCTTGATGGTATCCGCCGGCGTATCGGCGTCCGGTTTCGGCGCCTGCGGCACGGTTTCCAACAACCGAAGTTGTTCTTCATTTGGTGCGCAGGACTTCACAGCCACGAGTGCCGCCATCAGCACAACGGAACCGGCTAGTAGGGGTAAAAGACGATTACTGGTGACCATCGACACGGTAGATTCCTATCCTCTCTCAAAGCACCACATCGAACGGCCGGTCCGACACCAGATAGACGGCAGTGGTATCGGCCTCACTGCCCGCTGGCAGCAGGCGATTGTGCTGGAATGTGGCGGCTAGCCAGGCACCGCGCAGTTCGCGCGGATCGAGCACCACCGCCTTTCGGGTACGGTTGGTCAGCTTCACTGCCGTAAGGTACTGCAGACCCGCCTTCCAGGCGGCAACGGGCACGGCTTCAATCTTGCCGCCATACACCAGATCGACCGGTTCGACATTCACCGGCATCGCAACCACGCCCGGCTGACTGGAGATCAGTCGCGTTGGCGCATAGAGTTGTTGAGCGGCATAACGGGTCATGGCGACATAACTTCGTGGCAGTGATCGGTTGTTAGATTTCGACTCACCTTGGGCAGCACTGACACCTTGCTGTGTCTCCAGCAGTATCTGCACATCAGGCGACGATCGGCTCTCTGGTTCGTCAGGCGCCGCAGAGATATCCAGTACGTACATCGGACCATCGGTTTCCGATCGCACCATGACGCGGGTGGTTTCGAAGGGTTGCCTAGCCAATAGATATACAGTGCCGTTGATGCTTTGGCTGCGTAGCAATGGGGTTAGTGGCTGTGGCAGGCCGACACTCACCGAACCGGGGAAATGCACGAGGCGCTCTTGGCCCACCACCAAAGGGATCGAAATCGGGGTTTTGCGCCAGACGACTCGTTCAAAATTGCTTTCCGCAGCCCCGTCAGTTTGTGCATGGGACACCAGTGGCAAGCAGAGCAAAACGAAAGCGATCCGGTTCATCAATGTGTGAGTGCGAGCGGCAGGCATCAAGAAGACTCCTTATCGGCATCGGTGCTATTTGCGTTGGGTTCAGCCAGTTCGGCATCGCTTAATCGGCGTGGGCCATCACCGCCATAACCATCGAGTGCCAATCCCCAGGGATTGGTTTCCGGATCGATGGCCTCGCGTACCACGCGGACGGGGTATCGAATGGTGGTTTGCTTGACGGTCATACCTTTCACCGATTCCAGCAGATCCAGATCCAGCCAGACAATCCAAGCGTCAGAGGACAACACATCAACGCGGCGTTCCTCGTAACCATGCCCCGGAACTTCATGAACACCGCGCACCCTGTAAGCCAGCTCACCGCGTCGTGCCTTCAATTCCATATCGGCGATCAAGTCATTGCGGTAGCGCGGCGTAAGGTAGGGCGAGATCCGAAAAATCGCACTGCCATAATCCGTGGCACCGTTGTCGGGCCAGCGGTTAAGTTGTTGAAAAATGTAGAACGCGAAGGCAAAAACATTGGCCGGGGGCACTTCCTCAGCGTTAAAGACTGCACCCGAGCGCAGATCAGGTGGCACATAGACACGTAGCTGTTTGGGCGCCTGACTCCAGCCAAACCAGAGGGCCAGAATAATAAACCCTTGCAAACCGATGACGACCCACAGGGACCGCAAATGGGACCGCACGTTATCGATCTCGAGGCGATAGCGGCGCATGATGCGTCCTCCCAATATCCCAGGACCCACTGCGTAACACCCATGGCGTGCGATACAGCCCCACCGTCTGCAGGCGGATACGCAGCCATTGCTGGTAATAGCCTTCAGGCCGCCCGCGTTTGATACGCTGAAACAGTTTCGCCATAACCACGACTGTGGCCACAACACCGACCCCGGCAATACCAAATCCCATGGTGATTGCACCCAGCAACCAGGCCAGCAGCAGACTGAAGGGCAGCCATACCACAATGGCCAACCCCACAATCATGCCGAGCTCAGAGGATGAGCAGCCTTTGAAGATGGCGGGCTCAGCATTGAGCCGATCCGCCAGAATTTCATGGTCATTGGACATTCGCGTCTCCTACCGCAGGCGTTGTTGACGGAGGGTATTAAATGACACCGGCCGCTTCTGTGAGCAGATAGCTGGCGAAGATCAACACAATCGCACCGACGATCCCCAAGACGCCCACTTCGGCCCATTCCGCTTTGCCCTGGCGAGCTTCATTGAATTTTGCGAAGCCCAAATAAGCGATCCAGAGAAAACCCAGAACCGCTATGGCCAGCCCGAGCACCAAGCCACCATCCTTGATATAACCCTGAATCAGTCCGATCCAGTCACCCGCCGGCGGACCGGTACTCGGCGCGACTGGCGTCGGTAGCGCCGCCCAGAGCGGCAGTGGAAAAAACATCGCTGCCGTTGCCAGCAGCGGCTTGCGGATGGCGGCCGCTTTGTTGCTGAAACCGTTTTCTGTCTTTGATGTACCCATAACAAATGTCCTCTTCCATAACGCTGATAAAAATGGGGCTTATCCCCGCCTCGCACTGCGATGCTCCGCCGTTCGCCCTTACCGGACTTTCTCGATTGACTCACCGCAAATAGAAACCCAAAACCATCAAAACAATGCTTGCCCTCAGAGCGCTCCAGGTCAGATCGAAGATCGATGTCTGACCGTCTTGCCAGGCCCGAAAAGTGCCTAAGGCCACCCAGATCACCCAGACAAACGCCAGCACCAGAACCATCGATGCGATAGCAGTCAGCATCGTGCCTGGGGTAATGCCCGAACCGGCTTGGAATACAGTTTCTTGTGCGGGAGTCACGGCCAAGACCTATCGACGGTAATCGCCGCGCAGTGGCGGAAACGAGCGTGGTTGAGTGCGCGGAGAATCGATGTGCGACTGAATGCCGTCCCGGATCTGCTTCAGGTCCTTACGCAACCAGTCATATCGAAAACGTATACGGGAGTCTTTGTCGGTATTGGCTTCTGCGCGATTGATTAATGTCTCGAGGGCATTGAGCTCATGGATGATTTTTGCCAGCGCTTCATGCTCGGCGTCTGCGTCAGCAAGCGCGGCTGGTGTAGTAACCAATCCGACAATTAGTAAAAATGGTAGCCAGGGGTGGCGTTTCATGGCGCTGCTGCTCCCGTGAGTTGTTACGGGGCATAGTGCGGAAATTAATTGGGCTGGACGATGGGAAATCTATTCGGTGGGTGGGGTGGTTTTTGGTTCCTCAGCCATAGCCTGCCAGCGGCAACGATTGCACATAGAATAAAGTAAACTGTACTTGGAATTTCGCGCCAAGTTCCTGATCCGCGCGGGGATGGAATCCTTAGTCGTCAAAAATATTAAACTCCCCACTAGCTGAACGCGGTATCAATAGAAATGCTTAGACTTGGTACGGTTCTTTTTTGGAATAACGTGCAGCGCTGTTTTCAAGTTGAACTACAGAAATCGTAAAATCGTACAACTCTGAGAACACAACAATTTCATCACAGCTTTCTTCAAACCAAACGTTTGGCGGAAGCTTTATACCTTGTCTTTGATTTCTAGACGTGACCAACCCTGAAGCCAATGCGCCGTGGGGAATTGGAATTGGCGGGCGGTTTGATGTTTTAAAATAAATGCCGGAGCGAAATGCGGCCTTACTAGATCTTGCCCATAATATAAAGCCATCACGAGATACTACCAATACAGCTCTGCGTTCTGTGTATTCTATCCAACGCAAGATCGCTGCCATTAATGATACTTCGTATCTATCCGCACAGTGTCCAACCATATCCAAATCAATAATGGTCTTTGGATCAATTTGCTGGCGATAATCATCTAATGGCATTAACAAATTTGCAGCAAAGACGTTAGCCTCATGTTCTATCTGCCCATATGCAGAATCCCACCGAACCATGTCTTGCTCGCCACATTCAATACCACCTGGATAGTCGAGCCTGTGCAGCAGATAATGTCCAAACTCATGGGCTAAAGTGTAATTAATCCGACCTATTGATCTCATCGAATCGTTGTAAATAATTCCCCATTCGTTCCTGCCACCCGGAGCCTTAAAAAGTCCACCATCGAAGCGGGGAAGTGATGCACCCTTGATTTTGGTAATTGGATCGTCAGGATATTTATGGTGGGAAAACTCTTTCGCTAGGGTCTTCACATCAACGGGGAAGCGCTCCTGATCTGATGCAAAAGCATTCAAAATATGGGTCAGTTGGAACGCCCATTTTTGAGGAGTCATTCTATCCGTCGTCATCCTCATCCCATAGATCTACGAATGATCGAATTTTGGCTTTTGTCTTATCATCCATTTGTTGGTATTTGCGGTAAAAACGAGCATCTGCTGCATTTTCAACTGTTATGCTTGCTTGGTCATCCAATAAGTATTCAATCGTAACCCCTAATTGCTCGGCAATTTTGGAAATCTTCTCGGCAGATGGACGTGGTGGAGCTTTGTTCTCAAGCTCCCAGATATAGCTTTTACTTGACTTGGTTAAATCTGCAAGTTTTTCGAGTGTAAACTGCTTTTTATCCCTCAGCTCTCTAATCTTCGTTCCTAAAGCGGTTTTTGTCATACGACCTCCGACTGACAATGAAAAGTTCAGAGTTGACATACATAATAACTTTGACTTCTGAATGTATCCATGTTTTTATGTCGTTCAGAGTTCTGAACTTTAGGTATTACTATAGGGGTATATTAATGTCACGCGCCCATGTTGACCACAAAGAGATAGCGAGTTTCGCCCAAAACAAGGTGAACCTACCGCAAGATAAAGCGAACGCCTACCGTGCTCAGGCTCGTCAATTACGTGAAAAGCTTGAAAAATACCTCAACGAACACCCTGATTTCACTCTAAAAAAGATGATGGTTTCAGGTAGTTTGGCAAAGGGTACTGCACTCCGCACACTGAATGATATTGATGTAGCCTGTTACGTAAGTGGAGCAGATGCACCTTCTGATATTCCAAAATTACTGGATTACATTGCCGAAAAGCTACGAAAAGCGTTCCCCAATTTTACGCCCGATCAAGTAAAACCTCAGACCTATTGCATAACGGTTTCATTTAAAGGATCGGGTCTTGATGTTGATATTGTTCCAATACTCTACTACGGGGACGACAACTGGTACGGAAACCTCATAAGTCAGGACGACGGTTCCTTTTTAAAGACCAGCATTCCGTTACACCTAGATTTTATGAAAAAAAGGAAGCAAAAACACGATCAACATTATAGTCAGGTTGTAAGGCTTATTAAATTCTGGGCACGAAAAGAAAAGCGTGAACGGGACGGCTTCAGATTCAAGTCTTTCATGATCGAATTGATTCTTGCAAAACTTAGTGACAGCGGCACTAACTTCTCTGATTACCCGGAAGCTCTACAGAGTTTCTTCACCTATATCGCCACAACTGATATGCGTGACTTAATAGTGTTCGATGATTACTACTCTACCGACAAAGTTGGATCAGTGACTACACCAGTAAAAATTATTGATCCTGTGAATGAAGTGAATAATGTTAGTGAGCTATATACCGCAACTCAGGCCGATATGATAGTAGATGCAGCTCTTGAAGCTGGCGACGCCATCGACTCAGCACTTTCGGCTACAACAAAACAAGATACTGTTTATTACTGGCAGAAAATATTCGGGCCATCCTTTCAGGTGTGAGGTCAAAAATGAGTTACAGCTATACAGCAACAGAAACACAGACATTTACTCTTACCCATGCCAATTATTTGGCGTCAAAACTGGCTACTGATCTAAAACGAATACAGCGTTTTTACAATAGCCCCAGTGATTATATGATTGAAAGTTACGAAAAAGAAATTGCACAGTATTTGAAAAATGGCTATCTAAAAAAAGTAACCTATGGGTTTGAAAAGGATGGAAACTGGATAGAGCCAACTCTGATATATACCGCTAGCGATATCGAAACAGATACGAATGACGATCCGGGAAAGGTAAAGCCGGGAAAGGATATTAACGGCGCCTCGTTTTATAGTTTTCTTGAGTATTCCGATAAATGGTATGCCCTCTCAGAATCCGAAAAAGAAAAATTCAACGACGGACTTCCAATTCAAAGAGCAACAGCAAGTACCCCAGGAATAAATGGATATCTTGAAGTTGACCGCATGTATTCTTCGGGCGGTAAAGCGCTATCACGATCAAGCGTAAGGAGTTATGGATGAGCACATCACCTGTCATGAATGGTCTTTTTGAAACGACGATTTCATATCCGGATTCCGATGCCCAAGATCGCCTAAATCAGTTGGTGGGATTAGACGACCACAAAAGCCGATTAACTAAAATGTTGTCTCTATTGGTTAACCCACAGGGAATAAAACGATGGGCAGACACACACCATTCTGGTGCTGATCGATTGGTAAACATGATTCTCCGACGACCTCCGCTTATTGTTCTTGAGGGTGACGTAGGTTCAGGAAAATCAGAATTGGCGGAAACTATTGGTGATGCAGTAGCTCGTCAGGCAGATATAGATATAACATTACTACCTTTAAGTCTATCCAGTCGAGGACAAGGACGAGTTGGAGAAATGACGCAACTTATTTCCAGCGCCTTTGAGTATACGGTTAATGAAGCACAGAAACTCAAATCTGAAAATGGTGTGGCTCGTGGTGGAGTATTATTACTCGTTGATGAAGCTGACGCTTTGGCTCAATCCCGAGAGGCTGCACAAATGCACCATGAGGATAAAGCTGGCGTAAACGCATTTATACGTGGTATTGATCGGATTGCGAACGGACAACTTCCAGCCGCAGTAATTATGTGTACTAACCGCATTAACGCCCTGGATCCAGCAATTAGAAGGCGTGCAGCCGATATACTAAAATTTACACGACCAAATACAGAGCAACGATTTTTTGTGCTGAATAATGCTTTGTCTCAGCTTGGATTTACTCGGCCGCAAATTAATTCCCTCGTAGAAATAACGGGGGCAATCTCTGAAAGGCAATACGGCTTCACCTTTTCAGACCTTACGCAAAGATTAATTCCTGCAATTGTACTAGACGCTTATCCTAATAAAGCTATTACACCTGATCGGGCATTGAGAGTCGCACAAACTATTGAGCCTACACCACCCTTCAAGGAGCAGTAATAATGAGCGAATGGTCACTTCCGGTTCTGCTTAAGAACCTTCATAAAGATATTGAAGGAAGGCTGTCAATTGTTCGTGAGTCTATCGTTCATCCCGGCGCCAAAGGCGATGGAAGCGAAAAAGTCTGGCTAGATCTTTTAAACACGTATCTTCCAAAAAGATACCAAGCTGCAAACGCATTTGTTGTCGATAGCAACGGTGTCTTTAGCGATCAAATTGATGTGGTAGTCTTTGACCGCCAGTATTCTCCGTTTGTATTTCACTATCAAGATCAAACCATAATTCCAGCTGAGAGTGTGTATGCCGCTTTCGAGGCGAAACAAACACTAAATCTTGACATGGTTAAATATGCTCAAGAAAAAGTAAGTAGCGTGAGGAAACTGTACCGGACTTCTCTACCCATACCCCATGCTGGAGGGGTATATCCACCGAAGCCATTAATTCCAATAATGGGTGGAGTTCTAACGCTTGAAAGTGATTGGAAACCGGCTTTAGGTGACTCTCTACTAAACCAGCTTGAAGCTGAAAAAGAGAATGCGAAATTAGATATTGGATGTATTGCCAGTCATGGATATTTTTTCCATGACAGCGAGAATGACAAGTATAACCTAAAACCCGAAGCCAAGGCCGCAACAGCATTTTTATTTAGATTAATTTCTGAATTGCAATTCAGTGGGACTGTTCCGATGATTAATATAGAAGCATACGGTGATTGGTTACTGGAGGAAGACTAAACCGTTAATTTTGCGAACTTAACCTATATTGCCACGGTGCCTCATTGCCTCTAATACCCAAGCAGCCTGGCAGCTATCGATCTTCGCTCCGTGAGCCCCGTACATTTCCACTCTGAGATCTTTAACGCCGAACACTTTTGTTAGCGTATCTAACGACGGGCCTCTGTGGCCGCACTGCAGGTTAACGGCCTGTGCCCAAGATATAGCCGCTTTCTGACTGCAAAATAGACCTTGAATAGGCGGAATTACTAAATGATATCGCGCAACATGATCCAGCAAGATAGGCCAATCAAAACTTGCATTGTGGATCACGATCAACTGATTCTTCAAATATTCGGCAATGCGGTGCCACTGGGAATCAAACGCATCAAAGCCGGCAGCCTTCTCATTAGTGATGCCGTGTATTGACTGCGCTTCTTCTGATATATGTTTCTGTGGGCGAGTTTCAAATTCGACAGACTCTGCAATCTCCCGATACCTCACCACGGTGATGCCAAGCGTCACAATATCCGGTGGACCGTTTTCATCGGGCAGGCCGGTCGTTTCGGTATCAAGCACGATGTAATCGTCTGGGAGTTGAGTGAAGATCCACAGCAATTCGTTATACATGGCCATCATCTCTTGCCACTGCCGTCCAGAGATTCAACTTCAACGATCTGTCCCTGCTCATAGTGGTAACGCAGATAGCGCCAGTGAATTGCATCCGATAGCGATTTCGGGCGCATCACACCATAGCACTCCCGTGTCGCTCTAACGCTGTGATAGTGAACGCCATGACTTTTAACATCACGCAAGGCGTAACCAAGCTGCTGTGCTTCACGGTAATCATCGGGGTCGTAAATAGCACGTCCGATTAGCTGCCGCACATCCTGAAGTGTGACAGGGCCGAGTTGTGCTCGAATAACGCGCATGTCCTGGGTGGCCTTCTCAATTCTGGATTCCCTCAGGAATCGTGCTCGGTGGAAAGATGTCTCGGCAATGGCCACCGCCTCATCAGGCGCACAGTAGTAGACACCGAAGTCCCGGTTGAAGCGACCGCCGCGACCATCCACTGGTGGGTGGGTGAATGCCGCCATGATCCAGGACGCACCATCGCCGTACACGCGGTCTTCCGGTGACACCATGCGAATATCACCCACTTCATCGCGCAAGCGGGGGTTCGTCAGGGACTCGACAGCATAGAGCACGTCCCAATCCTTTGGACTGGAGACGCGCTCGAACAGGCTGATCTGCGGATAGCGCGACAGAATGACCCGATAAACTGGTTCGTTCACCTCACTACCGGGTAAGGTCGTGATATCGATCACCAGCCACCCCGCTCCGCATCAAGAAAATCCCTGACCGCGGCCAGGTCCGTCACCTGCCCGGCCAGCAAGCGATCCAACGGGGCCGTGCCGTTGAACAGCGGGTTGTCATTGGGGGTAGCCAGCCATTGATCGGCCTGAGCCTCCTCGGGCAACAGAATCTGTAGGGATTTGTAGATGCCTAGAATATAGCTGGCCCGTTCCAGCAAATCCCTTGTCAACTTGGCCTTTTCCGGCTGGCTCTTCCAGTTATAGAGAGTCTTCTCGTTGCTGAGGCCCAACAAGGTCATCTGCTGGGCACCGGTCAGGCGCCATTGGCTGAAAATAGCGAAAATTGCCGGCAGCAGTGAACTGGTGACACTGGAACCACGTTGCAGCAGTTGTTCGGCTTGGGCGATCATGGTTACCTCCTAAGCAGCACCATACTGTATTTTTACAGTGCTTTAATGCAGGCTACCAAACTGTATTGATACAGTCAACTGTGTCAGAGATACTTTTTGAAGGTACTGGCTGTGATGGTGACAGCAAAGCCAAAGACCAAGGCAAAAGGTAGGATGATCCAGGACGGGTGCAAACTGACCGGCAACGCCAGGTACAGCACCCAAGCCGTGACAATCAGCGGCAACGCGGCTTTCTTGGCATAGTGGTAAACGAAGGAGCTTTCCCGACCGCCGCCCCAACGCCGCAGATCACGCCGCACCAGCCCATCGACCAGCGCCACCAGAGTGAACAGCCCAAATACGGGCGTAGCCAGAGTCAGAATGGCGAGGCGGACCGCAAAGACTTGGGTGATTTGCATACCGGCCAGGACAAAGTCAGCCACGGGCCCGTAAAGAGCGTGCAGTACCGGGCGCATGCCAGGCTCTTCAATGATTGGGGGCGGTGTAATCCACTGGATGAGATCCACGATGCCAGTCCACTCAAAGGCGAAATAGTAAAAGCGGTCTGACAAATCGCTGGCGAACTGCATGGGATGTCCAGTCAACCAACTGCGATGAAAGTCTGCGCCCAGGAACTGCAACTCGTTCACCAACATCTGCCGGCTATGCGCCAATCCCTGCTCCTCCCACCAGAACACCATCCCGACCCATTCAATCAGAATGGAAAATACCAAGGAGACCAAAAGCCATTTGATGCACTGGGCAATCCCCGTCAATACACGAGAGCCGGCACCAGGACGTGCGACCGGTCGACGGGAATCCGTTGGTTCTGCCATGCTAGGGTGTAACCGACTGTTCGGAGGAATCGGGCACGGCTTCGGATACTGCATGCCACCAGTGATCGGTTACCCGATACCAGTGGTCGTTGGTGATATAGCTGCGCCGCATGGCGCTGGCCATCGCTTCAAAGTCACCCGGCATGACGGCATCCTCGCGGCTATCCGGCAAGGGGATGCGGATTTTCCACAGCTGACCACCTTCCAACAGCGCGAAAGCTTGGCCCTTGGGTAGCGTGACCATATCCGCGGCGGTCAGCATCGGCACTTCAGAGACACTAATTCTGTCTTCGTTGCGGGATTTAAAGTCGACACCAGAACCGGGATCCGATGAGTCATCGACCCCGGAAACGCTCATCAAGCTAAAGACTTCAACCCGCGGCAACTGTTCGGTCAGCATGTCTGCGGTATCCAATTCTTTCACACGCAGCATCAGCATCGTGTTGAAGTTACCGGCCACTTGCCCGGCTTTGGCTCTGCTGCCGATCCGAGCTTCCACGTCCGACCAAGTCTGGGTATAGGCAGTCACCTGGAAGCCTGCTCCGCCCGCCTTGTTCAGCAGTGGTACGAACTCATCACCGATCAGCTCATTGAACTCATCCGCATGCAGGGAGATGGTAGGTATTTTTGCGGCAGAGGGCTGTCCGTGGACATGTTCGGACGCGTCCGCGCTGCTTTCTTGGGGTTGTCCATAATGTCCGGACGCCACACCGTGTTTATAAATATGGCCCGCCACCGACACCAAATCTGCGAACATGGAGTTGCCCACCGCGCTGGCCACCGTGGTATCGGTGAGCGCAT
>CAXBOW010000038.1:0-15255 GCA_963977485.1 uncultured Haliea sp. | reverse complement strand
ACATGATATCCCTGTGTGATGTGTTCTTGGGCCTCACGGGCATCCAGTTCCCTAGTCGAGTTTCCTGTACGAACGAAATACCGTGCTACTTTTCCATCTTGGAGGTAGATCGGAGCATACGCTTTTTCAACAACGATGCGGCAGACTTGGCGGTCGTCTATCACCGGAAACTGACAGTGAACGAGCGTGCAGGCGTGCGCACCAAGCGTTGTGCGTACCAGGTCCATGATTGCTCGCTCAAAACCATCCGTATTCTTGTGCCTCAAGGTTTGGCAGTCCGCCTCGATCCCGATAATTTGACCGTCATCGTCTATTCCGATTATTAGGCTGCCCCCGCGATGGTTCATTAATCCCACTATGGATTTGGCGACCACCATTTCCAGAGACTTGTTAGATTCCTGCTTACGCTGGTCCCACCGAAGCGAGGATTTGAATTCAAGACGCTCGCTCTCACCTGCATCCACGAGATACAAGAGATTCATATCCAGTTCTTTTTCCAACCACAAAGCACGCCTATGCTGTGTTTCGAGTGCGCGAGAGTAGATGCTGACCACGATGGCGAATGAGGCACCAATCAACGCAAAAATGGCGTTCATGGGGACCAGTTCAAACCAAGCATTAGTTTGTAATCTAGTTATAGCAAAATCCCAGATACTTTCTGACGGAATATCGAACTGACTCTTGAATTCCAGAAAGAAAACTGCCGTGATCAGCGGATGTAACAGTAAAACGCCGAGGATAGCTCCTAGCACACCATGGAATGCTAATCTGCGAATAAATGGAGAGATTTGCTTTGGTGATCTGCTATTCATGATAGTTACTTAGTACTCCATGTGTCAGTTTTCGGTTAGTTAGGCGCGGTTTTGGATAATAGTTGCAATGCATCGGCGGTGTCCGTAACTTTCCATGAGGTCAAGGAGCTGGATTATCGTCTCCAGTAACATCCCGGCTGCGTGGCAGCCCGGCCAGGTCAGTGTGGGAATTAATCCCGGTCAATTATCGGCCTTTGGCCGAAGGCACAAGATCCACGGCCCGCTCTTGGATTGACAATAGCCGATGTCGGCGGTCTGTGAATTCGGTACTGGCGTCGCCAAACAATGCGGTTATGCGCTCATTTGGCCAGCGCGCAGGGATCACTGCAAAATACCGCCGATACTCCCGCCGCTCGCGCATGTTTTCAAACTGCTCCGGTGTTACTGCTCGAGCCCGCCCCTGAGAGTAAAAGCGCGCGGAGAATGGCAATTTATCCAAATATAGCAAGGGGCTGTCGGCGGGCCTGCTCTGGCGGCTGTAGTAGTTGACCAGGCTCTTCTCCGACTTGACGGGGGTTAAGCTGTTGCCGACAGCGATAACGACGCCAGTCAACAGCAGTGGGGTGATAGCGGCAGCAGGTGCGCGCAGGCGCCCGGAACGCGACTGCGCACTCAGCGCCGAAACCGGTCTTGCGATCAGTATCGCCGCAAAGGGTAACGAAGGCAGCGCATACGTCCACAGAATATTGCCCGCGAGAGTAAAAAGTAGCAGCGGCCCCAGGGCATAAAGCAGTAACAGCAGCGTCATCCGGTCATTCAAACTGCGTTTTGTCGCCAATCGCCTTCTCACCGTGGCAGCAATGAGCATAAACAGGGCCAGTATCCCCCAGGGGAAGCTGGCCATGAGCCAGAAAACCCAGATGGTGCCCCGCGGATATTGATGCGCACTGCCATAGAGATCCCCCG
This sequence comes from uncultured Haliea sp., assembly GCA_963977485.1. Lineage (GTDB taxonomy): Bacteria > Pseudomonadota > Gammaproteobacteria > Pseudomonadales > Halieaceae > JARRPM01. The sequence continues at coordinate 13,537 of CAXBOW010000038.1, read as the reverse complement.
CCCAGCCGGGCACGACAAACCGACGGAAATGTTCGCCGACGAGAAAGTATTCCAGAAACCCCGGAGTCTTGAGTTCCGCCAAAACATACCAGGGCACCACCAGAACGGCGGTTATCAAGCCTCCCCGCAGCCACGGCAGCGCTTTCAACTCGCTGAGTTTCCCGCCTCGAAACAATAACCACAACACAATCGGAATTCCCACCAGCACGGCTGCCAGCGGCCCTTTGGCTAAAAGCCCGATTGCCAGGCCCAAAAAGAATAACCAGCGCCAGGCAAAACCCTGTTCCTGCGTCGCCAGGCAGAAACTCACGAGCGAGAGTGTTGTCCCAAGCGCCAAGAAGGCATCCGTCATCACAGCGCCGGCGCTTACATAGGTCAGGGCCATACTGGAAAAGATCAGCGCCGACCAGCGGGCTACGTGACTGCCCCAAAGCTGCAAGGCGAGCCGCCATGTGAGATAGACCATGCCGATAGTGGCTAGCCACGACGGCAAGCGCAGGGCGAACTCTGACAGTCCAAATAATTTGATTGCCGCAGCCTGTGACCAGAATGACAGGGGAGGTTTTCCCCAGAATGGTACGCCCGGTTCGAACCAGGGGGTGATCCAGTCCCCCGTTTCTACCATCAATCGTGCAATTTCCGCATATCTCGGCTCCGTGGTATCGGCGAAAGGAAATATCGCCATACCGACAAAACGACTTAAAAGAATCGCTGCCAGAGCCAGCAGCCAATAGCTATATTTCGGCAACATTGTTAAACGGCTCCTGCTGGACTGATCGGATGCAGTATTTTGCTTGCTGGCTTTCGATAATTTCCTCGGCGATATAGATGGGTCTTTGCTTGGTTTCCAGGTAAATCTTGCCGATGTATTCACCGACTATGCCGATGCTGAACAACTGAACTCCGCCCAGGAAAGTGATGATGGACACCAGGGATGGATAGCCGCTGGTTGGATCTCCAACCAATAGCGCTTTAATAAAAATCCAAAGCCCCCAGGCGAGCCCTGAAGTGGCGGATAAGATTCCCAAGCCGATCGCCCATCGCAATGGCGATACTGAAAACGACGTCAACCCCTCAAAGGCGAGTCCGACAAGCGCCGGATAGCTCCACTTGGTCTCGCCAGCTACGCGAGGCTCCCGCTCATACTGTAGGGTGTGGGTAGGCATGCCAATCCATGCATATAGCCCTTTCATATATCGATTGCGCTCATTGAGGCTGAGTAAAGCGTCAATTGCTTTTCGGCTCATCAGCCTGAAATCACCGGTATCCACAGGAATTTCGGTACGGCTTGAGACATTGAGCAGCCGATAGAACAGGTGGGCGCTCAAGCGCTTGAGCCGGGAATCGCCGTTACGGCAACGCCGCTGCATCAGTACCACCTCGGAACCGGATTGCCATGCATCGACCATGGCCGGAATATATTTCGGTGGATCCTGTAGATCCGCGTCCATCACGATGACGGCGTCTCCGCCACAGTGCTCCAGGCCAGCGGTTACCGCCGCCTCCTTGCCAAAGTTACGGCTCAGCTTTAGCAATTTGATGCCCGGCATTTTGGATATCATCTGTTTCAGATATTCAGCACTGCCGTCTTGACTGCCGTCATCGACGAAAACAACCTCCGATTTCAGGGCTAGCGATTGGAGAATTGGCAGTAGGTTTTCAAGAAAAACGGGCAACATCGTGCGTTCGTTAAAGACCGGAACGACTATCGATAATAGCAGTTCACGGCGTGTTGCTTGCTGTGGATCAGATTGTAGGCTCATGGAATATCAAACTCCTATAAATTACAAAATTCAGTACTGCCACCAGCGCCGTGGTAGTTGCCTGTGCCGCGATAACGGGTAGATTCATACCGTGGTTCAGCAACGTAAAGAGGGCGAAGTTGGCGAACCATGCGAACACGCAGGAGCCCAGGTATCGCCAAAGTGTTCGACCGTGGCCACGCGCGTTGCGAAAAGCGAGTCGCCGCTGCAGGCCGTAGTTGGCGACAGCGCCAGCCACACTTCCGGCAGCTGTGGCCGTGACCGGTTGAACTGTCACGGCGATCAGAGATGCCATGAGCGCCCAGTGAGTGGCGGTAGCCAGGCCTCCTGCGGCGAGAAAAGCCGCGAATTGAACACGAATACCATCGGACATCGTTTATTTCTTCCTGTTTTCGTGGCTATCTCGCGCAGTGCCGATCAACAACGTGGCAACACCGACAACGGCGGCAATCAGCGACGCCAACAGGATGCTGATCTTGGATATCTTGACCAATTCAGGGTCGCTAAACGCCAGGTTGGTGATGAACAGCGACATGGTAAATCCAATGCCGGCTATCATGCCCATGCCAACCACATGCCGCCATCTCAGTGAGCTGTGCAATTCGGCTATGCCCAGCTTTTCACCGATTAGCGCGAAGAGGGTTATTCCTAATGCCTTTCCAAGCGCGAGACCTAGCAATATACCCAGGCCCAGGGAACCCGATACCACCTCCAATAAACTGACATCCAATTTAACGCCCGCGTTAGCAATAGCGAAGACAGGGATAATGAAAAAGACGTTAAAATCAATTAACGAATTTTCTAATTTCAGTAGTGGTGGGCTTGAGTTTTCAGTGTCTTTTTTTATGGCCTCTAGAATTTTTCGCTGACGACTGTCCTGGAATGGGTCACGGTTTTCTATGTCCGTCTCTTCCAGTGCCGCAACATTTCTGGCGGTGCGTTCTTTCAGGGTTTTACTGTCCAGTTTGGGTTTAACGGGTATAGTAATGGCGAACAGGACGCCGGCAATGGTAGGGTGAACGCCTGAATTCAGGAAGCAGTACCACAAAGCGACACCTCCCAATAGGTACCAAAAAAGATTTTTTAAGCCAAGGCGGTTGCATAGTATCAATAGAGTAAAAGTGGCTGCTCCTGCCCCTAGATATAACCAACTCAGGTCATTGCTATAAAACAAAGCAATGACGAGTATCGCTCCTAAATCATCGACTATAGCCAGTGCAACCAAAAAAATTTTAAGTTGCAAAGGCACGCGTTTTCCCAGTAATCCGATAATGCCTAAGGAGTAAGCAATATCAGTCGCCATGGGAATACCCCATCCGGCTATATTTTCTGTGTCAACATTCAGGGCGACAAAAATCAGGGCCGGGACGAGCATCCCGCCAAGCGCTCCCAAAAGTGGCATGGAGGCTTTCTTTAGGGATGACAATTCGCCTACCAGAATTTCCCGCTTCAGTTCCAGAGAAGCCACCAGAAAGAATATGGCCATAAGGCCGTCGTTGATCCACTCTTCGAGTGTCAGGCGGAAAGTAAAATGCTCGGATAGCTCAAAAACAAGATCATCCCTAAGGTAGTGGTGGTATGCGCCTGCCCATGGAGAATTACCCAACACCAGAGCGATGACGGTGGCCCCAATCAGAAGCAGCCCTCCGGCGGTTTCCCTGTCCAAAAACTTACGGCCAGTTGCTTTATAGGCTAGATCAATGCTGTTTCTTTCTACTGACTGGTCCATGGATTTACCTGATTTTTTTTCGACTCACGGCAACGGAATTTTGCATTGATAACTTTGTGGATTTTGGGTCATTGTTTACTCATCCTTCTTGACAGCTTTCAGGAATTCTGCGAGGCCTTCTTCTGCCGCTTTTTTGTTCGGGAATGGCCCGATATTTTGACCTTCACGGGTTAAAAAATACCATTCACTGTTGATGGCGTAGATACGATGTGTTCGAAAGGGTGGAGCATTCTTCGAGTCAGTTTTTCGATGCTTGGGTGAATCACTCATAATCTTGTCCTGTCGTCATAACCCTGCACGGTAAAGCCATCTAAAACGGCTTGAACTGACTGTACAAGGTCATGAGTCACAGCTCCTGTTGAAGATGAATCATCAGGTGTAGAGGGGGCGAAAGCTGAAATGGAACCCGCCCGCTTGAAAAGGGCGGGTTCTTTTCTCAGACAACCGTACTGTCCTCGGCACCGTCCTCGATTCGAATTGCACGATTGACGTCGCTGACAAAAATGCGACCATCGCCGCGCAGTCCGGTATGCGCCTCGGCTTTCAGTACGCGGACGACCTCGTCCACGTACTGATCGTGACACACGATCTCCACTTTCACGTGCTTGACAAAATCCCCCGCGCCTTCAATCGGGTTGGCAGCGCTGGTATTGACTTTGCTCCGGCCGAAGCCGACAACGTGAGCAACACTCATGCCGGTGACGCCCTGCACGCGGTGCAGGGCCAGGGTCACGGCTTCCAGTTTGCGGTGTTTGATATAGGCTTTGATCTCTTGCATGACAGTCACTCCAGGTTAATGGGATTCGCTCATATCAGCGGGCTTGTCAGCAAACCAGTGATACAGTGCGGGTATAACCAATAGGGTCAGTATGGTGGCGGTGACCAGGCCGCCGACCACAACGGTGGCCAGTGGCCGCTGCACCTCGCTGCCGGTGCCGGTGGCGAACAACAGCGGGAACAGCCCCAGTGCGGTGGTGACGGCGGTCATGATTACCGCACGCAGCCTTGCACAAGCCGCCCGGACACTGGCCTCGGCAATGGACACCCCGTCCTTGACCAGTTCATTCAGGTAACTCACCAGCACCAGACCATTTTCCAGAGCGATGCCAAACAGGGCGATAAATCCCACCGAGGCCGGCACCGAGAGGCTCTGGCCACTTAGCCACAGGGCGACAATGCCGCCCACCAGCGCCAATGGAATATTGAGCATGATCAGCAGGGCGTTGCGCAGTGATCCGAAGTTGACGAACAGCATCAGGAACACCAGCGCCAGGGTAATTGGCACCACGATCATCAGGCGCTTGTTGGCCTGTTGTTGAAGTTCGAACTGCCCGCCCCATTTGAGAAAATAGCCCGGCGGCAAATCCACCTGCTGTGCAATGGCGGCATCGGCCTCGGCCACGAAGGAACCGATGTCCCGGTCGCGAACGTTGGTCTGGATGGTGATAAAGCGCTGATTGTTTTCCCGGGTGATCTGGCGCGGCCCCACCACCTCCTCGATGGCAGCCAGTTCCTCCAGGGGAATGCGCTGGCCGGCGGCGTTCTTGATAATGAGCTGCCCGATGACATCGGCCCGGTTGCGCGCGGGCTCCTCAAGCCGCACATAGATATCAAAGCGGCGGATACCCTCGAATACCTGACCGGCCTCGCTGCCGCCCACGGCCACGCTCAGGGTACGTTGCACGTCGCTGACATTGAGGCCATAACGGGCAATAGCCTCCCGGTTCAACGAAATGCGCAATTGCGGCGTACCGCCGATTTGGTCGCGTTGAACATCCTGAGCGCCCTGCACGGTGCGCATCACCTTTTCTATAGCCTGTGCTTTCTCGACCAGCACATCCAGGTCATCGCCAAACAGCTTGGCGGCCAGTTCGGCCTTGGTGCCGGTGAGCAGTTCATCCACAGCGGCAGCAATGGGCTGGGTGAAGTTGAATTGCGCGCCGGGGAAATCCGCGAATTTCTCGCTCATGGCCGCATACAAGCCATCCAGCGTCTCCGCGCTTTGCCATTGGTCCTGGGGCTTGAGAGCGACAAAAATCTCCGCGTTGTTCACCGGATCGGCGTGGGCGCCGACTTCACCCCGACCAATGCGCGACACCACCTGGGTGACCTCCGGAAACGCTGCCATCAATTGCCGCTCGAATACGCCAATCGTCGTCTCGGCTTTTTCCAGCGAAATGGACGGCGCCATGGTGGCGCGGATCAGCAAATCCCCTTCATTAAAGCGGGGCACAAATTCCGAGCCCAGCCGCGGGGCGACAGCAACGCCGATGAGCAGGACCACTGCCGCTAGGGTCACGGCAATCCAGCGGCGTGCCACCATGGCCTCCACCAGAGGTTGGTAGCCTTTTAGCAGCAAACTGACAATGTCCTTGCGAGGTTTGTCGGGGTCTGTCTCGGGGCGCTTCATCAGCAGGGAGGAGGCCACCGGTGCCACGATCAGGGCAAAGAACAGGGATCCGAGCATGGCCACCGCTACGGTATAGGCCAGTGGCCGGAAGGTCGCCCCTTCCACCCCCTGCAAGGTGAACAGCGGCAGGAACACAATGATGATGATACTGATGGCAAACAGAATCGGGCGTGCCACCGACTGACAGGCACGCGCCACCAGGTGCAGGCGTGATTCGTCCGGGGAGGATTCCCGCAACATCCGGTCGATGTTCTCCACCACGACCACCGCGCCATCCACCATCATGCCGATGGCGATGGCAATCCCGCCCAGCGACATCAGGTTGGCGGAGATATCGAAGAATTTCATGGCGAGGAAGGTGAAGCCGACGGAGAACGGAATCGACAGCGCCACCACCAGGCTGGGCCGCAGGCCGCCCATAAAAGCCAACAGCACCAGGGCCACCAGAATAATCCCCTGCAACAGGGCGTTGATCACCGTGCTCACCGCTGCCTTGACCAATGTCGCCTGGTCGTAATAGGGCTGCACCTCGATACCTTCCGGCAGGTTGGCATTGATGGTGGCCAGCTCCTGCTTAACGGCGCCGATCACCTGGGAGGTATTGCTGCCGATCAGCTTCAATACCATGCCCACAACCACTTCGCCTTCTCCGTCCTTGCTAGTGAGCCCGCGCCGTATTTCGCCGCCGATGTCCAGCTCGCCCAGCTGGTGCAGGTAAACGGGTGTGCCGTCGATGGTTTTCACCACGATATTGCGCAGGGCTTCAAGATCCGTGGCCAGACCCACGGAGCGGACGATGTACTCCTCATCGTTTTTGACGATGAACTGCGCCCCGGCGTTGGCATTGTTGGCCTCGATGCGCTCCTTGATGTCGGGCAACGACACGTCGTAGCGGATCAGCGCGTCGGGATCGATACGCACCTGGAACTGCTTGACCTCACCGCCGATGGAAAGAACTTCCGTAACGCCTTTCACCGTCTGCAGGTTGAACTTGACGATCCAGTCCTGAATTTCCCGCAACTCGGTGTTGCTGTATTGCCCGCTGGTGTCCTCCAGCACGTAGAACAGAATCTGGCCGAGTCCTGTCGTGATGGGGCCCATCACCGGTTCGCCGAAACCGTCGGGAATAGCCTCCCGGGCCACCTGTAGTCGTTCCCCCACCAGCTGGCGGGCAAAGTAAATATCGGTGCCGTCCTCGAAGTAGATATTGACTACGGACAAACCGAAGTTGGAGATTGACCGCACATGATCCAGTTGCGGCAGGCCATTCATGGCGCTCTCGATGGGGTAGGTGACGTATTTCTCCACCTCCTCCGGTGCCAGGCCTTCGGTTTCCACAAAGACCTGCACCAACGCCGGTGAAATATCCGGGTAGGCGTCAACCGGCAGGGTGCGATAGGCGAAGTAACCGCCGATCAGCATCGCCAGAGAGATCACGACCACTAACAGTCGGTTCTCCAGCGCAAAACGAATAAGAGTTTGCATACTGTGCTCCCGCGATTAGTGGTTGTGACCGGATTCGAATTCGCTTTTTTGCAGCTGGGCCTTGAGCACGAATCCGCCTTTGGCCACATAGCGTTCACCCGCGTCGAGGCCCGCCAATATCTCCACCGAGTCGCTGTCACCGCGACCGAGCTTGGCCGGACGGGGTTCCCAGCTGCCGTCGTGCTGAACGAATATTGTGGGTTGGCCCTCCAGGTCGATAACGGCGGTCCTGGGTGCCACGACCGCGGCGGGAAATTCACCCAGGGTAATCTGGCCTTCAATGAACATTCCCGGCTTCCAGTCATTGTCAGGATTGGCCAGGAAGACCCGCGCCAGGCCTGTGCGGGTGGCCTCGTCTACCAGCGGCGCCACATAGTCCAGGCTGGTCTCCACGGGTGCAGGGCCATGGCTGGTGGTGATTCGCACCGGCTGTCCGGTTTTTACCAGCGGCACCTGCTTGGGATAGAGGGCAATATCCACCCACAGGGTGGACAGGTTCGCGACGACAAAAGCAGTATCGTCGGGCGCCAGGTGTTCTCCCAGGGTGACGTGGCGTTTGATAACCACGCCGTCGATCAGGGATTTCAGCTGAAAGCGGGACAGTGTCTCGGAACTCTCGGCCACGGCGAGCACATCGCCGGCCTTGACCCGGTCACCGGTTTTTGCCTGTACCTCGACGATCTTTGCCGCAAAGCGGGGCGTGATATGGGCCACGGCCTCCTCGTTGAGTTTCACCTCGCCGGGCAGCGAGACCTGTTGGCGAATCACACCGGCTTCAGCAGTGGCGATTTCACCACCAAAGTCCCGTAGCAGGTCGGCGCTAAAAGTCAGCTCGGGCTCTTCGTCTTCATGGCCTTCATGACCGGCTTCTTCGGCATGGTCGCCTTCATCTTCAGCGTGATCTTCCCCGGTATGTTCCTCTTCCGAGTGTTGCTTTTCATCTGCGTGCTGAGCCCCTTCTTCGGTGTGAGCGGCTTGATCCGATGGGGCGGCGATTGCGCTTTGAGATGCCATGGCAGCAAGCAGCAAGCCGCTCATTAAATAATTCAGTAACTTGTTCATTGTGATTCATCCTGTGGCGAAAGAGACCCTTCATCATCGATGCTGTCCAGTGTGGGCAGACGCAGATTGGACCGGAAATCATTGGCCCCGTCGGTGGGGTAGAGTGATAGGCGCTCCCCGGTAAGCGGCTGGCCGGTCAAGGTCTCCAGGGTGATAAGGGTTTGGTGAAAATCGGTGGCGGCGGCAACCGCCTCGGTTTCGAAGGACAGCAACTGGCGCCGGGCTTCCACCAGTTCCAGATAGGAAAAACGCCCGTCGCCGTAGCCTTCCTGAATCAGCGCCAGTGCCTGCTGTGCCTCGGGCAGTATCTGCTCACGTAACAGGGTAACCCGCTCGCGGGCCTGTTCCAGTTGGGCGAAGGCATTGCGCAGTTCTGTGAACACTTTCACCCGAGTGGTCTTCTTTTCGAGATCCAGTTTTGTCAGGTTTTCCCGCGCGGCAGTGATGTTGCCCTGGTTTCGGTTAGAGACGCCAAGGGGCATGGAAAACGAAAAAACCACACCAGTATCGCCGGTGCCTTCGACCCGTCTGATGCCCGCGCCGACTTCGATGTCCTGCCGGCCCCGGGCAATGGCGAGGTCCAGTTCAGCCTGGCGCAGTCTTTCCAGGGTTATAAACTGTTGCAGCTGCGGGGCCTGCTCCAGTTGGAGTTGGACGCTGGCAAACTCAGGCGTTGGCGCCAGGGCAAAGAGTTCGGCCTCGACGCCGGTAAAATCCGCCGAGGTTTCTCCCCATAGACTCGCTAGGCGCCGTTTGGAATTGTCCAAGCGCACGGTGAGATTGCTCACCGCCAGCTTGGCCTGCATCAGATCCGTGCGGGCACGGCTCAGTTCCGCCCGACTGGCGCTGCCTGCGTCAAACCGCCTTTGCGCGACCTTTTCTGCGGTGCTGGTAAACTCCACGACTTGCCGGGCAAAGGCCAGTAGGCGCTGGGTTTGTGCCACCTCCAGGTAGCGGCTGGCCGCCGCCGACAGTGCGTCGAGGCGGGCCAGTTCGTAATCGCGCTCGACGGTTTGGCGACGCCACTGGCCGACATCCCGGCGCAGAGGGCGCTTGCCGCCCATCTCTATGATTTGGCTGAGCGCCAGGGTGGTTTCCATGGCATCGGTGCCCGAGAACTCGCCATTGCCGGCAATATTCTCGACCTCGAGGGAGACCTGTGGGTTGGGTCGAAACCCGGCCTGGAGAGCCCGCGCCTCGGCCGCGCGAATATCGTAGGGATAGATCGCCAATTCGGGGTTGTCATTTAGCACCCGGGCGAAGGCCTCGGGTAGGGTCAGTGTTGCAGGGGCGCGATCAGCGGCCTGGATAAGCCCGGACAGGCTTAGCAGCGCGCCGCAAATCAGCAGGCGCGTTGTCCGGATTATCAGGCTTCGGCCTGAATCCGGACGCAAACGGAATAGCATGGACATGAATTACCTCACGTAAAGATTTTTGAAAAATCCTGGTGCCGGTCGATGACCGGAAAGTGAGGTTAGGCTATGGGCGGTCGGAGTATCGCAGCGATGTGGGGAGAGGGGTGGTCGACGGTATAGCGCAGCGTGACTTGGCCGGAAGAGGCAGTAGACAGCGTGGGCAGCTGCATGGACAGCAGCATATGAGAGCCATGGCAATGACAGGAGTGGCAATGGCTGGGCGGCGTGTTGTGGTCTGATCCCGGTGACGGGTCTGTCGCTTGGGTTGAACCGTCGCCCCCGGACATATCCGCCAACTCATGGGGTTGGTGATCCGAATGGATGGGCAATACATCAGCGGCGATGGATAGTGATTGCACTACCATCAATACCGCAAACAGTATTAGCGTCCAGTTTTTTGCCATTCGGTTATCAAGTGACCCCTGTGTGAAGAGAGCAGAAGTCTACCATAAATCAAGGTTCGATCAACTCAGGCCATTGTCCGAAATAGAGTTTCGCCAGCTGGGGGGGTAGGTTGCCCAAAGGCTGGTCTCGTTTTTTTTGGTTTGGACCTTGTACATCGCATCCGACTAGTTGCGACGATCTTTTTGTCATGTGTTCCATCATTTGGTAGCTGTATCAAACCCCTCGTGGAGGGAACCGATCAGCGGGCAGGTGACACTGTCCTTCTGGGTGCAGCACTCCTCGACGAGTTGGTCGAGCACGCCTTCAATTTGCTGAAGACTGCGGATCTTGTCTCGCACGTTGCCCAGCTTGCGCTCGCCCAGTGCTTTGGCCTCGTCGCAATGGGTGCCGTCTTCGAGTTTCAGCAGTTCTCCGATTTCCTCCAGACTGAATCCCAGCCATCGCGCCCTGCGGATGAATCGAAGCCGTGCCAGCGCGACGTCGTCGTAGCGGCGAATCCCGCCTAAGGGCTTTTTTGGCTCTGTCATCAGCCCCAGCCGTTGGTAGTAGCGAATGGTTTCGACGTTTATCTCTGCGGTCTTGGCCAGACTGCCGATGGTCATGGAGGTGGATTTAGAACCGGACACGATGCTTGACTCCGTAGTCGACTACGGAGATAAGCTTGCCACAGTGGTGAATGAAACAACAGGAGATTTGTCCATGCCTGCATCCAATTCAGGACGCGGTTCGTTGCTTGCCGGGGGTGTCGCAGCCTTGCTGGCCTCTGCCTGTTGCCTGGGACCGCTGGTGTTGGTGGTGCTGGGGTTTTCCGGCGCCTGGATCGGCAATTTAACCGCATTGGAACCCTACCGTCCCTAGTTTCTGGGCGCCGCCCTGGTGGCCATGGTGTTGGCCTGGCGCCAGATATACCGGCCGGCCAGGGCTTGTGAACCCGGCGATGTGTGCGCTGCACCCAGGGTGCATGGCGCTTACAAAGCCGCCTTCTGGTTCGTAGCGTTGCTGATCGCCATCGCCGCGGTGTTCCCCTATGTCCTACCCCTGTTTTATTGAGAGACCAGAAATGAAAAAGTCCTTACTTGTGAGTTCACTGTTTGCCCTGTTCAGTTTACCCCTCTGGGGTGCGGAGCAGACCGTCACGCTGGATGTGCCCGGTATGACCTGCGCCGCCTGTCCGATCACCGTCAAGACCGCGCTCAACCGGGTCGAGGGTGTCAGGCAGGTCGATGTCAGCTTCGAGCGGCGCGAAGCCAGGGTCACCTTCGAGGACACGCAAACCTCCGTTACAGAGTTGACGGAGGCCACGGCCAATGCCGGTTATCCATCTACCCTCAAACAAAGCTCGGCAGATCAGAAGTAATGAGATTGTAGGGTAATTTTCGGATAGGAAACTGTCATGAGTGAAGCGCACGCGATTCACATTGCTGTCATCGGTACCGGCGGTGCCGCCATGGCCGCGGCACTTAAAGCGGCGGAACGCGGCGCCCGGGTAACCGTGATCGAGCGAGCCACCCTTGGTGGCACCTGCGTGAATACCGGATGCGTACCGTCGAAGATCCTGATCCGAGCAGCGCAGATCGCTCACCTTCGACGCAATAGCTCCTTCGACGATGGGCTCGGCGCCCGGGCACCGCTCGTAGATCGTGCCAGACTGCTGGAACAACAGCAGGGATTGGTAGAAGCGCTGCGCGAGGCTAAATATGCCCGTATTCTACGTGACAACCCGGCCATTACCCTGATCCAGGGAACAGCGCAATTCGTGGCGGCCAATGCGCTCGCCGTCACCACCACGGAGGGCGAAGTGCGGCGGATCGAATTTGATCGGGCCTTTATTGGGGTGGGTGCGCGACCGGCGATCCCACCCATTCCAGGGTTGGCCGATACGCCGTATCTGACTTCCACCTCCGCCTTGTCGCTTCCCGTCATTCCGAAGCATCTGTTGGTGATAGGGGGGGCGGCGGTGGCATTGGAGCTTGCCCAGGCCTTTGCGCGGCTGGGCAGTCATGTAACCATCCTGGCGCGTAGCCGGTTGTTATCCCGTGACGATCCGGCTGTAGGCGATGTTATTCGGAAGGCCTTTGAGCAGGAAGGCATTCGGGTATTGCTGCGGACCCAGGCCAGCGGGGTCGATTACGCCGATGGCGAGTTCATACTGGACACCAACGCGGGTGAACTGCGAGCAGAGCAGTTGTTGATCGCCACCGGGCGCACACCCAATACCGAACAGCTGAACCTGGAACAGATCGGCGTAAAGACAGTGCGTGGCGCGATTCAGGTGGATGAGCGAATGCAAACCAACGTGCCGGATATCTATGCGGCAGGTGATTGCACCGGCCAACCGCAGTTTGTCTATGTGGCCGCCGCCGGAGGCAGCCGAGCCGGGGTCAATATGACCGGTGGCGAGGCCATGCTCGATCTCGGTGCCATGCCGGCGGTGATTTTTACCGATCCGCAGGTGGCTACCGTTGGCTTGACGGAAGAGCGGGCGACCACGCAGGGCTTACGGGTCGATACTCGCGTGCTCAGATTGGACAGTGTGCCGCGCGCCTTGGTGAATTTCGACACCCATGGCTTTATCAAAATGGTGGCCGAACAGGATTCAGGCCGCTTGCTGGGAGTGCAGGCAGTTGCCGCTGAGGCTGGAGAACTGATCCAGACGGCAGTGATGGCGATGCGGGCCAATATGACCGTGCAGGAATTGGCTGAAGAGCTGTTTCCCTACCTGACCATGGTGGAAGGGCTCAAGCTCTGCGCCCAGACCTTTACCCGAGATGTGACTCAATTGTCCTGTTGTGCCGGGTAAGGCTGCGCTCCCGGCTCAGTCGGAATGCCTGATCAGGCGCGGCAGCCAGCGCAGATACGCCACCATGCCGAACAACTCAACCAGAGATTGGAAGACGATGACAACGATGGCGGCCCGCCAGGGCACCGGCAGTGACAGCGCCAGCGGCAGCATGACGAAGGAGTTGCGGGTACCAAAGCTGAAGGTGAGGGTGCGGCCGATGGTGGACGTGAACCCGAATAGCTCACTGAGCCCCTTGCCGATAACAGCAGCGGCAACCAGATAAAGTACAAAGACCACGAGCGCCGACCACAGCAGGGCGCCATTGCCGATCACCAGGCTGACCTGGGAGCCGGCAATCAGAAACACCACCAGTGCCAGCAACGGCACGGGCAGCCACCCAAGCCAGCCCACCAGTTTGCGCTCGCGGGTGCTTTTCCGTCAACCGTTCGGTTAACCAGGCCAGGATCAGCGGGGTGACAATCAATC
>CAXBOW010000037.1:0-16571 GCA_963977485.1 uncultured Haliea sp. | reverse complement strand
TTGTAATGTCGCCAACGCTTTGATCAAGTGAAATCCCTTCGATCTTTTTATAACACTGCGGGTTTTCTGCAAACGCACTGAACGAAAATGTTGTCATCGACAAAACGGCAATTGTAAATGCTACAAGATGTTGGGAGAAAAATTTTGACACGTCGGACTCCTCTATTAAATTTCAACTATATCTGAATCAAACCCGGTAGGCGCACCAAATAACGCGAAGTGGCCTATTAGTTGAAGGCGAAAAGCGCGGTCTTTATCCTTCACTGGCGTAAAATCAAGTCTTTTTTCATAGCCAGGCTTGAGGCGCTTAATAATGCAAAAAAGGCAAAAGGATTTTGTCTTGTGTTGAGTTGGGGGTAGTAGGATAAACACCCTTTTCCGAGCCGGTCAACCGGTTATTCACGGGTGGAGGCGGGCCCACTAGCCCGTCTAAATCCTGCTCCATTCAGTCCTTGCCACCGAAATGGCCTCCCGCGCCAGCGCCCTGTTTCGAGCCATGCCAGTCAAACGGCCAGCCGCCAATGGCAAAATGTTCGCATCTTTGTAAGGTCATCCTGAGTCTCAACTTAGCCGGCGGCGACCTGACCAAAGCTGGCGGTACTGTGCGCCTACTCTCACTCTATTATCAATACGCATTTTTCATCTTTTATTTTCAATAGCTTATTTTCCTTATAATCGCTAATACCATGAAAAATGCCATGCTCAGAAATTTCTTAAAATTCTTTGACTATTCTCGGATAACTGAGCGCTCGGAAATCAACACGCACTCTCATAAGCAAAACCAGAAACATAATCAGATACCTGACAATCTCAGCTACCGGTCTACTTTAGTTTTTTGATCCCAGCTCGGAGTATCCGAAATATACTCTCTCATAAATTCCACAAACACCCGTACCTTTGGTGAAAGATACTTACGTTGTGGAAATACAAGGTAGATTGATATTTCGGGTAATTCGTAGTTTGTCAAAACAGATTGCAATCTCCCTTCCTGTATATCCCTGCCAACGACAAATGTTGGCGTTCTCGTGATTCCCGCATCATTTAACAATGCTTCCCGCAGTGCCAGGCTGTTGTTCATTTGAATTGATCCAGACACAGAAACCATGCTCGGTTTTTGACCAGGTAACCGAAACTCCCATTCTTTTGCTGAGTCTTTATACTGGTAGGTAATCACATTGTGATCCTCCAGATCTTCGGGAGTGCGAGGTATTCCATAGCGTTTAAGGTAGGCTGGTGATGCCACCACTACATGGCGGCATGGCCCTATTCGCCGGGCAACCAGGGACGAGTCTCCAAGATCTGAAATGCGCACAGAGACATCAAAGCCGCCCTCTATGACGTCAACTTTTCGATCGTCGAGATTCATATCCACGGTGAGTTGGGGATATCGTTCCAGAAATTCTGATAAGACAGGCGCGATATGCAGCACACCAAAAGACATCGGTGCATTGATGCGCAGAGTCCCTCGAGGCTCCCCCTGCAGTCGTGAAACTTCGGCTTCTGCTTCGGCGATTTCTTGCAGACCCCGCTCGCTGCGCTCATAAAACGCCCGTCCCACCTCGGTCAAGCTGAGCTTTCGCGTCGTGCGATTCAGTAACCGTGCACCCAACCGGTCTTCTAGCCGCGTTACGTACTTGCTGATCACCGACTTCGACAATGACAGTCGCTCGGCGGCCGCAGTAAAGCTGCCACTATCCACCACCTGAATAAACACCGCGATATCCGACAGTGAATCCATTTCCCGCCTCATTAATCAATATTTGTGAACAATATTGTTCCAATTAGCGAGATTATAGAACAAAAGTAAATCAGTAGTATGAAGTCTCAGTAATTGTTCAAACCAAGGAGCTTAATACGATGAAAATTACCATATTGGGTGCAGCCGGAAATGTCGGCCGCCGTATCGTCAATGAAGCCTTGTCGAGAGGTCATGAAGTCACAGCCGTCGTTCGCAGTCCAGAGCGTATTAAAGAGTTACCGGCAGGTACCAATGTCCAAATCGGCAACGCCAGCAATCTTAACGACATTGTCCGACTAAGCGTTGGTCAGGATCTGGTGATCAATGCGACCCGCTCTGCCATCAGCAATGTTGATGAAGTGGTCATGGTCACAAAAACCATTATGGAAGGGCTGGCCCGTACAGGAGTCCGGCTAATGATTATTGGTGGTGCAGCAAGTCTTACAGTACCTGGCACTAACGGCAAAAAAGTCATTGATTCCCCTCAGTTCCTGTCCGCATCCCTGCGACACATAGGTGAAGCCAGTTTTGCTCAGTACGAAGCCTGCCTCCAGGAGGTGCGAATCGACTGGAGCTATCTGAGCCCACCGGCCGACCTAAAAGCCGGAAATCGCACAGGCAAATACCGGTTAGGGCGAGATGAATTGATAGTGGATAGCCAAGGCAATTCATCAATATCCATTGAGGATCTCGCGATTGTCGTTCTGGATGAAGCTGAACAACCAGGGCATCACCAAACCCGCTTTACCGCTGCCTACTGATCAGCAACCCAACCAACGAGGACACGCAAAATGAAACGCATCGTCTCACAAGCAATCATTGCTGCCACCTTTCTGACCAGCCTGGCTTTCGGCGCACAGGCTATAGAGAGAAAACCCGGCACCAGCCCTTGGGGGCCGAATGATGAAATTGGCCGCTTAAATCTAATCACTGCTGCATCGCAAGAGGATATCCTCTCACGAGTAACGGGTGGCCCAGTCTATGATTTGTCTGTGGAGTATTTCATGGGCATGCCGAGCTGGCAGGCTGCCGGTGACCCACACTACCGCATTTGGATGACGCATACCCCTCACGGTACTGTCATCGATGATCCCATGGGGGTTGGCACCCGAATGAACGAACACGTCAGCTATACCGGCGCAGCTGTCTCCATGTATACCCATACGGGCACTCATATCGATGCATTGGTGCATTTTGGCCTGGATGGAAAGATCTGGAATGGATTCAGTGCTGCCGATCATCTTGGTGATCGCGGCTGGCGTGTGGGCGGTGCCGAGAATATTCCAACACTCATCGCTCGCGGCGTGCTGATCGACGTCGCCGGTGCCAAAGGACTGGAGATGTTACCCAAAGGCTATCGTGTCACTCGCCCAGACCTGATTCATGCACTGAAACATCAAAAAACCACACTCCATCAAGGCGATATCGTGTTAATCCGCACAGGTCGAATGAAACTCTACAACGATACTCAAGCCTATATGGCGAACCCTCCTGGACTCGGACTGGCGGCGGCACGTTTTCTAGTGGAAGAAAACGGTGCCATGGTGGTGGGCGCCGATAATCTGAGTTTCGAGTCTTTCCCCTCTGAACTGGAAACGGATTATGTGCCCGTGCACACCTATCTACTGGCGGAACAGGGTACGCCGATTATCGAACTGGTCTTTCTGGAGGAGTTATCCCGTGACAAAGTCTATGAATTCGCCTTTATCGGTGGATCGCTAAAATTGCGTGGGGCTGATGCCGCTCCGATTCGGCCCATCGCAATACCGCTCGAAAAGTCACAAGAAATAACTGGATTTGGGAGTATTGACTGATGAATATCCTCCCCACCTCAGAATCACACAAGCAACTTCTGCCCTATCACCCGCGCTATGTTGCACCGCTGATTTTACTGCTGGCGGGACTATCACTCGCCATATCAACCAACCTGGCAAAAGTAGCCCTGGGAATCGGCTTCACATCCCTTTCCTACCTTGTCTGGTCACTGGCTGGCGCCTCATTCCTATTGACAACCATGAGCTATTTACGAGGACAATCGATTCAATTAAACCGACAAACCCTCGAATATTTTATCGTCTCGGGCTTTCTTACCACTGCGGCGTCAAACCTGATCTTTTTTTCTGCCGTAAGGCATATGGGCGTGGGTTTTGTCGCGTTGATGATGGCATTGCCCCCGTTACTGACCTATGTCGGAGCCTTGTTATTGCGCATAGAACAATTCTGCTGGTGGCGGGCGATGGGCGTAAGCCTGGCGCTGATCGGAATCGTAGTTCTGGTGATGCAGAAATGGATCTCCCCGAATGCTGATCCAGCATGGATATTAATTACCCTGACTGGCCCCATTCTGCTGGCGATTGGCAACCTCTACCGTACACACCGCTGGCCTCTGGGGGCCAGTGCTGAATCACTGGCTCCCGGGATGCTGCTGAGCGCCCTGACAATACTAATTATTTTCTCATTACTACCCGGCAAGAATCTCAATATTCCCAATGAAGCTCCCCATGCAATGTCACTGATTGGCATTCAGGCCATCATTTTTGCCGCTCAGTTCCTGCTATTGTTTACGCTGCAAAAACTCGGTGGCCCCGTGTTGCTAAGCCTTATGGGTGGCGTGAGTGCCATATTTGGTGTGCCCATCGCAGTGATTCTGTTGGATGAGGCAATAGCTCCTGTGTTTCTCGTTAGCGCTTTATTTGTGGTTGCTGGGATTATCTGTATGTTGCATGGCTCAAAAGCCTGTCAAGGACATACCACATTAGCTGCAGAATATAGAGGTTAATAATTCAATGCATTCACCAGACAAAAAGTTGAAGCTGCACCTCTAGCTCACCTGGGCTGTGCTCGATTTCCCGTACCGCAAGCGCAGCCGATTTTTTCTTGCGGTTGGCACATCACCAAAGATGGCAAGGATCGGTACTCATGGCGGCACAAAACCTCCGTCAAAATCTTTTGGCTGGATAGCCAGTGCCAGACATTGCCTTCGGGTACCGATCACTCCCACTCGATTGTAAATAAGCCTTTTTTGTCTTTTATATTCAATGGCTTATTTTCCTGTAAATCGATAATACCATGAAAAAAACCATGCTCAGAAGATCCTGCTAACCGACACAAAAATCACCAATTCACACAACAGTAAATCATTTCTTATCCGGCCGCGGACGCGTGGTCTGGAAAGGCTCATATCCGCCAGAGTCCCTGACGCCAGATTTCTGCACCAGGGCACAGTCGCTACCACGTACTCCCTGTAACAACTCCTCGGCGTTCTCATCCGCAACGCCCAGCATTTACAATACTTCCCGCTCCCAGTTGCGGGCTGCCCTTTAGCACCTGCATCAGGATTCCAGGTCGACTGACGATCAGAATCCGTACTGGATGAATGCTTTGTGAAACCCTTCAATCACAAATCAACTATCGCATTTCAAATAATTCCTGATGGAAATTTTCAGCTTTCAAACCATGCTGAATAAAATCTTTTTTCATCACCTCACCGAATTTTGCCGGGCCGCAAAACCAGACGCTGGCGTTCATCCAATCCGGGTTGTCTTTACGAATTTGCTCGGGAGTCAACAGACCGTTTTTAGGAGATTCCAGGATATGCAATTTAACGTTGGCCGCAAGCGCGTCAGCAGCCAACTTATCGATGACACTCTGGTCATAATCGGCTGTCGAATGATACAGCGTGATAATTTTGTCGCTCGGCTGGTTTGCCAAGTGCTTCATTTTTGCAATAAATGGAGTAACACCGATGCCTGCGCCCACCCAAATCTGGTTTGGGCAATCATCATGAAAATTAAAATAGCCATAAGGCCCTTCAACCATGACGTCCATACCTTCTTTCAGCCGTTGTCTTAACTGGCTAGTCCAGTCGCCCAACGCTTTAACGATGAACGTCAATGTCCGCTCCTGTTCATCCCAGGCCGATGCGATGGTATAGGGATGTGATCCCTCTTTGGTCTTTGAACTTACAAAAGCAAATTGACCGGGTGCATGCCCCTGCCAGCCCTCTTTTAATTCAATCGTACCCTCGACAACATTTAGCTTCGGGTAGGTCGTCAACGATTTAATAGTGCCCTGAACTTTACGTTTACGACCAATTTGTCGCGTTAGTACTATGATTGCAGACACAGTTCCGACTCCCATCAACAGAGCAGTCAACCAACCTATTGGCTGGAACCAGTAGTTAAAGGATGTCAGCACAACGCCGTGGAAAACAAGAATCAGATAGGCAACGGCCAGCAGCGTATGTGTTTTTTTGAACCAGTGATAAGGAAAGCTCTTGATCAGTGCAAGGATGATTAAAAGGGCCGCTGCATAAAAGGCCCACTCACCGAGGCTTTCAGCCAAACCACGCTGGTCCATCATCCACTGTTGAATGGCAGGCAAGTCGTCCCCCGGGCCCGATGGACGACGATCCGGTTTGGCAAGCCAGCCCCAGCCAACCATCCATTTCGTACCCTGCGCCCACCACCAGTGCAGTATTGAAATAGCCAGGCCGCCGATCCCCAGCCACTTGTGCAGGCGGTACATTTTATCCAGGCCGTTAAAGTATCGCTCTAACCACATCGGCCGTATCGCGAGCAGCATGGCGATACTCATCAGACTGATTCCAATGATACCGGTGTACTGAATAATGACAGCACGAAAAGAAAAATAGTTAAAGGGCTCTGGCAAAAGCGTATCCGCCAGTAACCAGAGAACAGTCACTATCATAGGAATAAGCCAAATGGCCAGTTTAATATTTTTCATTTTGTCGCCTATTTACGTTATCTCTGGTTTACAAAACATGCTCATATTTACATCCGGACTTGACGACAACTGTGGGCAATAATTTTACGGTCTCTCTGCAAGTTCTGCCCAGTTACCTCAACTCCGTTACGGATTTAAAGTTATCAGTTGCATGAACATCATCTGGAAATTTTCCACAGAATTTAGCCTGACATTTCTAACGCGACCGACCCATCTCTTATTAAACTTTTGAGCGCACATCCTGGCCGCTGTCATGATGGTTTCTTTGTAGACCCAATGCTCGGATCCATCGGAATACCGCTTGGCTGTTTCGTCTGCCATGGCATGAATTTCTCTGGATTTTGCCACTTCAAAAACGATCTTCTTCATATCATCAATCAGCTCTTTGTACAGTTTCCAGTGCTCACGAGTCGGCACAATTCGCTCGTGACCATTAATGATAAATTCAAAATCGGGATATTCATCGAGTAATATTTGAGGAAGCATCCACGTCATCATAGGATCAGTCGCTTCACCAAAATGAATCCAGGGAGCAGCATCTGCATGGAAGGTATCCGTTGCTAATAAGATTTTTTGCCTGGGTGCATACGCAACACTGTCTGATTGTGAATGCCAGTTTCGATCGTAATCCTTAAATTCCAGACGCAGACCCCCCGTTTCAAGAACATAGCTGTCCTTCCAGACAATTTCAGGCATTGGACGTTTAGGGTCATTGGCAATTTTCAGGAATTTTTCTGTCTCGTCGTTACCAATAATCGTGGCTGTTTCCGGAAACAGGTACATTCCTTGAGCATGGTCACGGTGATGGTGTGAGTAAATCACATGGGTGATCGGTTTATCGGTGACCTCAGGAATGACCTTGAGTACAAATGGAGACACATCCGGCTTTGCATCGTAGACGACAACACCTTCTTCAGTAACAAAAAATACCATATGTTCGAATTCATCATGCACGAAATAGGTATCTTTAGCGATTTCAAAGTAGTTGTAACCACGCTCAGGCATTGGTGCATAAACATAGTCTCTGACACTGTATCTGGCTTTTACAGCCTCAGTATCGAATGTGCTTTGTGCGGCTTGTGCAACGCCACTGAAAGAACAACAAGTAATGATAACGCTCGCGCTTAGTAAGTTAAGCAGAGGAGTAGGTAAATAATCATGTAGTAATTTCATTGCTTGTTTACTCGGGTTATAGAACGGTTATTACATCTTCCAACGGCAGACGTGCTTTTGGCAGGCCATTGTTATAGTCTTCGCCATCCAGGTGATACCCCATGGCCAGTGCTACTTCGCAGATGTAACCATCAAGTTCCTCTTTGAAGATACTGCCGATCAATTCGGAATCAACACCTTCCATTGGAGTTGAATCAATACCCAGGCGTGCAACGGTATGCAATGCATTTCCCAGAGCAAGGTAAGTCTGGGCTTTGGTCCAGTGACCATTAAAACCGGACTCATCAGAATTCATTTCTGCAAAAAAGAAACCTTTATTTAGCATGTCTTCATACATATCGGCTGGCAGATGGCCAGAGCTGACTTCAACATCCACGACTTTTTTATATTGCTCTGTCGTATAACATGGGTTGTATGCAAATAGAATGATATGTGACGCTTCTGTCGCATGCTTCTGGTTCATCTGGAACTTGTTAACAAATGTATCGTGTAAGCGCTGTTTTGCTTTATCGCTTTCGATAATGATGAACTTCCACGGCTGAGAATTGACTGAAGAAGGCGACATTCGTAGCACTTCTTTGATCACAGCCAAATCGTCCGCTGAAATCCTTTTTGATGCGTCGTACTTTTTTGTAGAGTAGCGACGGTTAAGATCTTTGATAATTGGATGAGTCATGCTTGTCTCCATTGACTTAGTATTCACACTCAATCTTTCAAATGTTTTAATTTTCAAAAGCATCAATGCGTGATTCAACATCTACCGGACAATTGAGGGATCTTGCCACCATGCAGAGGTCATGTGCTTTTTGTACGATTCGTTCGGCCGCGCTTTCTTTACCTGACTCAACAGTCACCACAGGGCGAATCACGATACGATTGAATCGATACCCGGCGTTACCTTCCTTCAACAATTCCCCTTCCGCGGTAGAGCGATAAGCTTTTATCTCCAGCCCGGACATCTGGGAAATCAGCAGCACATAATTCGCCAGGCATGCTTCCGCCGCGACGACCAGAATGTGCTCCGGGCTGTAACGATCTGCATTGTGTGGTGAACCGATAGGCAGTACCGGCAAATCACCAATCCGGATCTCGCCTTTTCCATCGTCACCTGTCCAGTTGTAGGCCGTTGCGTAATTTAATGGAATTTCGTTCATAATTAGTTTCTCCTAAGTGGCACGATTGATTAAAGGTCAACACTGCTAGCGAGTATGTGCGCCGCCATACCACCATCGACAGGAATGTTGGCGCCTCGTATCCAGTAACTTTCACTGGATAACATGAAGGCAATGACTGGCGCGATATCCTGAGCGGTTCCGGGTCGCTCCATCAGGCGTGCATCTTCTTTTGCTCGTTCGCCAAGGGTTTGCAGGAAGTCTCCCAGTATCGGCGTTTCTACCGGCCCGGGACTGACAGTGTTCATACGGATACCCCGCTCACGCCAGGTCCAGCGATTCTGAATCGTCCATGCGATAAGCGCTTCTTTGGTCAGGAAGTAGGAGCGCCCATCATCAGCCAGTTTTTCAGCTTCACAGAAACCCTCAATATCCGAGGTAAAATCCTGTTCTAACGCTGCCCTGACCTGGTCCAGCGATTTCTGCCAGCCGGCACCAGCCAAAGAGGCGATATTCACGATCGATGCGGCATCGGCCATCTTGGGAATAAGTGCATTAGTTAGATGACGAAGCCCGACCAGATTGACTTTCATTACGACTGGTGCCGGAGCCGTCGGGGGCACACCCGCAATGTTAGCCAGTCCGTTTACACCCTCAGGCAGCCCGGCGACCAGTGCATCGATTGAGGTCGGGTCGGACATATCGACCTGGAAAAAACTGTCGGCATCAACGGCCTCGTTACGGTCGACGCCGATAACTTTTGCACCCTGTGCCTGTAAGTGACGAGTCGTTTCTGCGCCGATGCCTGATGCCGCCCCGGTGACGATATAGGTTTTATTAGTGTGCATTACTTTTTCCTCCCGGTTGATTCTGCAGCATGACCAAGCGACAGGCCCAGCCCGCTAAAATAGTCTTGCCATGATTGATGCGCGCGGCCCGCGGCCAACGCAAAATCACTGGGGTTATCGGCATAACCGTTGCGTATGCCCTCGTAGATACCTGCAATAATATTGCCCATGAACTCACCCAGTTCTTCAATCCGTTCCTGTCGATATTCGGCCACGCTCATGCTGCGATAACCGAGCTGCGTACCGAACGCGCCATTAAGGTAATTCGCCAATTGTGTTTGAGTGATCGGCTCGCCGTGTAAGTTACAGGTGTTGCCATTGAGAGCGGTGTCGGTCAGCAAGCGCGCATAGGCACAGGCGAGTTCGGGCCGCGTGGTATAACCACACTTGCCATCGGCGGCACAGTTCGCGATCTCCCCCTTTTCTTTGTAGGTCTCGATGTATTCCACATCCGGCTCGATGTAAATGCCGTTACGGCCAATGATCCAGTCGAGTCCGCTTGCCTGGATATCCTGCTCGGTCTGACGATTGCTCTGCACAATGGGCGAAAATGCGTTGTCCTTTTCTGCGCCCTGTATGCTGGTGTACACAATCTTTTTTACATTCTGCGCCTGGGCTGCAGCTATCACGTTCCGGTGCTGAGCAATACGTTTGTCGGGAGCATCCATACCGGAAACCAGTAACAGGGTATCGACCCCGGCAAGCGCCTGCTCAAACTCGTGGCGGTTGTTATAATCACCGCGCCTTAGCTCAACATCGAGCGCCCGTACATGTTCCGGGTTACGTGCCACCCCGATGACCTGATCATTGCCTACCAAAGCTGCGGTCGCCTTGATAATCTCGCTTCCCAGGTGCCCGGATGCTGCTGTTATTGCGATAGTCATAGTTGTCACCCTCGAATTAAATGGCTGTGTTTTCCAGTGCAGGGTTGTTTCTTATCCACTTCACTGTCGGTTCGTCCTTATTGGCCATACGAATAAGATGCTCTGCCACCACCTGCTCGGCACGGTCCATCTCAGCAGCGTCATCCACTTCAATGTGCAGATGCATTTGTTCGTCATTAACATTGATGCGGCACGGTCCGAAAGGGAACTCAATTCGCCCCTGTGACCCGGATATCGTGGCCGGTATCTTGTGTGCAAAATGGCGGCAAAGTTTCTTCAAGTAGAGTGCGCCAAATTCGGTTTTCACTATTGCTTCAGTTGTCATGTTGTTCAGTTGTTTCACCTTGAGTCTATTGATAAATATGCCAGCCAGAATCACCTGTCTCTTGTTCCGGACTCCGCCACGGGTGGCATGAATTGCCCTGGTGTTTCTATTCACCAGAACCGCTCAACAACTATTATTAGACATCATTTATAGATTCGAAAAAACAGTGATATAATCATAATATACATGAAAGAAATCGATTTCTTATCGCTTGACGGTCGCAGCCTTCGAACCTTCCTGACCGTTCTTGAGGAACTGTCCGTGACCGGGGCGGCGGCCCGCTTGGGCGTCACACAATCGGCTGTTAGCCATATACTGGATAAGTTGCGACTAGCGCTTGGTGATCCACTGTTCGTGCGTTCGGGAAGGGGCATTGTGCCGACAGACCGCGCCATTGCTTTGCGTGAACCGGTTCGTGCCGTGCTGGATGAACTGAAAGGACTCACCAATGAGCGAGTGTTTGACCCATTAATAGGTGCGCTTGAATTTACCATTGCAGCCAATGATTTTCAGCGAGACCTGATATTTCCTCGTCTTTTACTCGATTTTCAAACAGAAGGTGTGGATGCCCGTTTCCGCTTCATTCCTTCTGGTATACCGGCCGCCGATCTTTTACGCCGGGCACGCTGTCAGCTCATCGTAACGCCTTATCCGCCTGAAGGGCCAGACATCTACCAGTCGCGCCTGTTCGATGACAAACTGGCCTGTTTCTACGATGCCAGTGTGCGTAGCGCGCCGTCGTCGCCGGAAGAATTTGTCGATGCCGATTATATCGAGGTGCGTTTTGATGATAGCGAATCCTCTCTCAACGCTGTATTCGTAGCTGAACCCTTAGTACTGAAAAAACCGCGTGTTTCTGTACCGAATTTCGCCGCTGTCGCCCCTTTTCTTAAGGGGAGCAAGCTGATTTCAACTGAAAGTAGCCTGATGGGTAAAATAAATCTCAAAGGCTTTGCTTCGGCCCCTGTACCCTTCAAAACCGAAGCCCTCACGATGTACATGGCCTGGCACAAAAGGGACCACATAGACCCAGCGCACCAATGGTTACGGCGCAGAATAAAAACACATGTCGAAATGATTCTGGACAGCCGTTAAATCAACCAGGCGAGCATACAGGGGCCGGCACAATCCAGTTCCAAAGCGTTGGCCAACACCTGTGAATCCAGTTTGTAGTGGCCGAAACTGATTCCAGACTTTACACGTTCAGCATCAATCAAGTTCTGATAACTTCTCTTCAAGAAAGTTGACGAGGGCACGCACCTTGGGAGCGACGTGTTTGCGTGTCGGGTAGACAGCATAAATGCCCAACTCAATCGAACGGTATTCTGGAAGTATTTCCACGAGTCTGCCAGTCGCTAGATCGTCCCCGACGAGGAAGGTCGGCTGTAGAATGATACCCTGATGTGCAAGTGCAACGGCCCGGCATGTATCCCCGTTGTTTGTGGACATCCATGGGTGAATCTTCACGTTGACCGGACCCTCAGGACCGTCGAATTCCCAGGCATCCCCACCCATCCAGTAGCTATATCCGATGACTTTGTGCTCGGCCAGATTGGCTGGAGTTGAGGGCTCACCATATTTATTCAGGTACCCTGGTGAGGCACAAAGAACAATTCGAGTACTGGCAAGACGCTTGCTGATTAGTGATGAGCTGGACAAGGTGGCAATGCGGATCGCCAGATCATATCCCTCCTCAACCACATCCACCACACGATCAGAGAGTTCTATATCGAGCCGTACCTGAGGGTGCATTTCGTGAAAAGCATCCCAGAGGGGTGCAAGAGTTTGAATGCCAAAGGACACCGGTACATTCACTCGCAGGAGTCCGCGTGCCGCACCACTGCGCGAGCTGACCTCGGCTTCCGCCTCTTCAAGACTGGACAACAATTCACGGCAACGGGTATTGAACACCGCCCCCTCTGCTGTTAGTGAAAGCCGCCGCGTGGTTCGATGCAGCAACCGCACGCCCAGTCGTGCCTCAAGATCGGCCACATAGCGAGACACAGCTGGCTTTGACATGTGCAGGACGTCAGCGGCCTTTACAAAGCTACCCGCATCCACCACCGCGCAAAAAGTCTGCATTTCCTGAAATCGATCCATTATTCCTAATATCGGTATAATTCATTTAATATTTACGTATTTATCTCATTTTACTGAACATGTAAAGTTTTACTCGTACTCGGGATACACCCGAATCCGCCGTGAGGCGGCTTTTAAAACACTGTTCAGACCAAGAGATAGACAATGAATATTACTGTTATCGGCGCCGGCAACATGGGCTCAGCCTTTGTCAAGCAATTGACCCGTGCTGGACACCAGGTCACTGTCACCGCCCGCGATGTCGCCAAAGCCGACACTGTCGCGGCAGCCCATCCGGGGGCAAAAGCGGTCAGCCCTGCGCTGGCCGCTGACCAGGCTGAAGTCGTGATCATCGCTACGGCTTATGACGATGCGGTGAATGCGCTGCGTTCTGTAGGCGATCTTCAGGGCAAGGTCGTCATCGACATCACGAATCCTCTGACTCCCGACTATATGGGCCTGACCCTGGGCCATGAGACCTCCGCTGCCGAGGAAATCGCCGAGGCTGTACCTGGCGTAGATGTCGTTAAAGCCTTCAATACCGTGTTTGCCCAGGTCCTGGCCGAGGGCGGAGATTTCGGCGACGGTCGGAAGGTGACCGTATTCATCGCCGGAGACAGCGAACAGGGCAAGGACAAGGCTCGCACAGTTGCCGAAAGCATGGGGTTTGTAACCGTCGACGCCGGTGGACTGAAGAATGCGCGGTATCTGGAGCCGCTGGCTGGCCTGAATATCTATCTCGGATATGGCGCAGGCCTTGGCACACACATCGCGCCAACCTGGATGCAGGACGCCTAATCAGATTGATAGGCATATCTATCAACCCGTGTAAATTTACTGAGGAAAACATTATGAAAACGTTAGTGAAAAAAGTGATGGCAACCAACACCAGTTTGGGCCAATTGGCCCTTCGCATCCCGATCGGCATCATCTTTGTCGCCCACGGCGCGCAAAAACTGTTCGGCTGGTTCGGTGGGTATGGCCTGGAAGGAACCGGTCAATGGATGGCCTCGATCGGCCTGAACCCCGGCTACCTGATGGCATTACTGGCCGGCAGTGCCGAGTTCTTTGGTGGCCTTGCCCTGATCCTGGGCTTACTTGTTCGCCCGGCAGCCGCAGTGCTTGCCTTTACCATGGTTGTTGCCATCGTTGCTGTCCACATCGGTAACGGCCTGTATATGAGCAATGACGGCTACGAGTTCGGTCTGGCATTACTGGCTGCATCGGTTGCCCTTGCCATCAGTGGTGCAGGCCGGGGTTCTCTCGATGCCTTGTTGTCCAGGGAATAATTGAGGCCATGTGTAAAGGCTCGACGAGGCCGGGACACGTCGTCCCGGCTTAACTTGAACATAAACGTTGACAGGAGGTTTGAAATGTTAATTAACGGGCATTGGGCGAAAGATTTTGACCCCGTACAGGGAACCGACGATGAAGGCGGATTTGTTCGAGAGCAATCCCAATTTCGCAACTGGATCACAACTGATGGTAGCCCCGGACCTACCGGTGAAGGAGGCTTTGTCGCGGAACCTGACCGCTACCACCTGTATGTTGCGCTAATTTGTCCCTGGGCCTCGCGCACATTGATGGCTCGTAAACTCAAGGGCCTGGAAGATGTCATTTCGATTACCGTGCTCGACCCCCGCTTGACTGAAAAGGTCTGGCGTTTTGGTGACGACAAGAGGTCCATTCCAGGAACTCAATCTGACTCACTGTATGGCGCTGAATACCTTTACCAGATCTACCTGCGTGCCAAATCTGATTACACCGGTCAGATCACTGTTCCCGTGCTTTGGGACAAGCATAAAGAGACCATCGTCAACAACGAATCTTCCGACATCATTCGCATGTTCAATGACGGGTTTGGCAACCTGACCAGGAAAAGCATTGATCTCTACCCAATTGATCTACGCCCTGAAATAGACGACGTCAACAATCG
Source organism: uncultured Haliea sp. (assembly GCA_963977485.1). Classification (GTDB taxonomy): domain Bacteria; phylum Pseudomonadota; class Gammaproteobacteria; order Pseudomonadales; family Halieaceae; genus JARRPM01. The sequence goes on along the minus strand of CAXBOW010000037.1, from coordinate 1,730 downwards.
CCTCTACGACCATTTCAACAACGGCGTCTACCGCGCCGGTTTTGCGACAACCCAGATAGCCTATGAGCGGGCTGTCCAGGAGGTGTTTGATAGTCTGGACTGGATTGATCAACGACTTGATATTCAAAACTATCTGGTTGGCGACCGTCTCACCGAGGCCGATGTGCGTGCATTCGTGACCCTGATCCGCTTCGACCTCGCCTATCACGGGCTTTTCAAAACCAATCTACGCCAGCTGCGCGACTATCGGAATATTACTGCCTACGTGAAGCGTATCTATGAACTGCCTGGCATCGCAGAAACGATATCGCCAGAGCATATTAAAATTGGATACTACTCTATCCAGGCCCTGAATCCTTCGGGTATCGTCCCGATCGGCCCCACGGAATTATGGTAAGACTAGCCGCCCTTTTTTGGAGGAAAACACTCACATGAAGAACGGGCTAACCTGACAGGAACTAAAAATGATCGAAGAAAAACGCGGCCTATCCCATGACCGAATGCCGGTGGTTTTTGTTGGTCACGGCTCACCCATGAATTTAGCTCAAGGCAATCAGTGGAACCGTGGCTTTGCACAGCTACGCCACCACGTACCACAGCCAGCGGCTATTTTGGCAATCTCGGCACACTGGTATGTGAACGGCAGCTATCTGACATCTAATCAGCAGCAACCAACCATTCATGATTTTGGTGGTTTTCCAGATGCACTCTATCACATAGAGTACCCTGCTCCTGGAGACCCAATACTTGCTGAGCAAGTGCGCGATTTCCTTGGGAAGTGGCAAGTGCAGCTTACCGAGGATTGGGGACTGGATCATGGAATCTGGTCAGTGCTGTACTGGATGTATCCAGAAGCAGATATCCCTGTCGTGCAGCTTAGTATAGATCGAAAGCTTGATGTGCGGCAGCACTTTGCTATTGGCAGATCACTTGCCGGATTGCGTGATCAAAACATTCTCATAATGGCCAGCGGGAATATTGTGCACAATCTTCCCAATGCTTTCAGACAAATGCGATTCGGTGCAACCACCACACCTGAATGGGCCAGTCGTTTTGACGAGGCCGTCAAGCACGCATTACTCGCACATGACATTGAAGCTCTTTTGTCGCTGTACCCGGATTCAGCCGATGGAAAACTTGCACATCCCACACCGGATCATTGGTTACCGTTGATTTATGCCGCAGGTGCTGTAAATGCAAATGATCACGTAAGTTTCCCGACCGAGGGATTCGATTTAGGGTCTCTTTCAATGAGAAATGTTATTTTCGGATGATATCGACTGCGCCAGCGTCTGGCTGCCCTGCTCCGCCAAATGAGCACTGAACGCCGTGTAATACGCCTCGACGATCCGAATAGAGAAGGGTCTGCGCCAGTACCGCTCACTCCCACTCGATCGTGGCTGGCGGCTTGCTCGAAACATCATAAACAACCCTGGATACCCCACTGATTTCATTAATAATTCTATTGGATACCTGCTCCAGGAGTTGGTAGGGTAAATGCGCCCATCGGGCCGTCATGAAGTCGATGGTTTCCACCGCGCGCAGGGCAATCACCCATTCATAGCGACGGGCATCGCCCACCACACCCACGGACTTGACCGGCAGGAAGACTGCGAACGCCTGGCTGGTTTTGTGGTACCAGTCGGCTTTGTGGAGTTCTTCGATAAAAATGGCATCGGCTTCGCGAAGAATGTCGGCATACTCTTTTTTTACTTCACCGAGAATTCTCA
>CAXBOW010000036.1:0-17857 GCA_963977485.1 uncultured Haliea sp. | reverse complement strand
TTGTTGCTGCTAGGCGTGAGTGGCTCCTGGATTGGTAATTTAACCTTGTTAGAACCTTATCGTCCCATTTTTATCCTGCTGGTTTTAGCCTTATTTGGCTTCGCAGGCTGGAAGGTCTATCGCCCCGTTGAGGACTGTGAGCCAGGCACCGCCTGTGCAGTTCCTCAAGTGCGAAAACGCCGGCAGGTGATCTTTTGGTTAACGGCACTGACTGCGTTGGTGCTAGTCACCAGCAATTATTGGATTGTCTGGTTTGCCTGAATACTTTCTTACCGCTCACTTTTATTAATGACTTAATACGTTACTGGAGAAAATGATGAAGAAAATTGCCTTGTTGTCTTTGCTAGCCTTGACCAGCCTGACCGCTTTTGCTGCGCCGAAAACAGTTACTTTGGAAGTTCCAACCATGAACTGTGTGACCTGCCCCTTTACGGTCAAAAATGCCTTAAAAAATGTTGAGGGTGTGAGTAAAGCTGAAGTCACCTTTGAAACCAAATTGGCAGTTGTCACATTCGACGACGAAAAAACCACAGTAAAAGCACTGACCGAAGCCACCACTAATGCGGGTTATCCATCAACGCTCAAGGAGTAAAGCATGGAAATGCTAATACAGTTACTGACCCGTTTCGGCGATAAGATTAGCTCATTGGGCGCGCTGGTTTCTGCTATGGGATGCGCCATGTGTTTCCCGGCCATCGCCAGCCTGGGCGCTGCGGTCGGGTTGGGTTTTCTCAGCCAATGGGAAGGTTTGTTTGTTAATACCCTGTTACCGTTGTTTGCCTGGATTGCCCTGGTACTCAACGGACTTGGCTGGTTCAGCCACCGGCAATGGCACCGTAGTGCGCTGGGTGTGGTCGGCCCCATTTTATTGCTGTTATCGCTCTATCCGTTTTTCCAATACGGCTGGAGCAGCTATGTCACCTATTCAGCGTTAGGCCTGATGGTTGCCGTATCGCTTTGGGATATTTTTTCACCCGCGAATAAACGCTGTGATGATGACAGCTGTGCTGTTTAACACGACGCAATGCCTGACTACTATTTGAGGAAAACGAATGATCTTACTATCGATAGAAGGGATGACCTGTCCAAGTTGCGTCGCTCACGTTAAAGAAGCGCTCGATGCGATCGAAGGCGTGAATAAGGTTGAAATATCTTATGAAAACGCCAGCGCAACGATCACCACAAACGGTGGGGTCAGCGTAACCGATCTCATTGGAGCGATTGAAGCCCTGGGTTATACCGCAAAAGAAAACCCCTTAGCGGAAAACACAGCACCGAACGCCTACTGTGACAACGAAAATACCAGCAACACAGAAAGCAACCGAACTCAACATGTGGCGATTATCGGTACGGGTTCCGGCGCTTTTGCCTGTGCTATCAAAGCCGCTGAAGGTGGTGCCAAGGTCACTCTTATTGAGGGAGCCGATGTGATTGGCGGCTGTTGCGTGAATGTCGGCTGCGTACCCTCAAAAATTTTGATCCGCGCCGCTCAATTGGCACAGCAGCAACGCAATAATCCCTTTGCCGGACTGGAAAATCATGCGCCCCAATTGAGTCGAGCCTTGTTGGCTCAGCAGCAGACCGCTCGAGTCGAAGAGCTGCGCGCTGCAAAGTATCAGAATATTCTAGAGACAAATCCTGCGCTTAGTTTACTTAAAGGTTGGGCGCAATTTAAAAATGCAAACACCCTGATAGTCAGAAAAAATGATGGCACTGAGCAGGAAATCTTTGCTGATAAAATCCTGATCGCCACTGGCTCCACGCCAACCATTCCTCCCATCGAGGGGCTGGCCGAAACGCCTTACTGGACCTCTACCGAAGCGCTGTTTGCCGAGGAATTGCCGCAGCACCTGGTGGTGATTGGTTCATCGGTCGTGGCGCTAGAAATTGCCCAGGCTTACCGACGATTGGGCAGTGAAGTCACCGTGTTGGCAAGACACTCACTACTTTACAGTGAAGACCCCATAATCGGTGAAAAACTGGCAGGCTGTTTTGAAAAAGAAGGCATTCGAGTTTTAAACAACACGCAAGCCACCCAAGTGACCCACGATGGAAATCAATTCACCCTGAACACTAATGCAGGCGAGCTCAGTTGTGATCGTTTGCTGGTAAGCACCGGGCGACACGCCAATACCAGCCAACTCAATCTGGACGCGGTGGGTGTCACCACCAACAAAAAGGGCGAAATCGTTGTTAACGAACGCATGGAAACCAATGTTGCTGGTATTTACGCTGCCGGTGACTGCTCTAACATGCCGCAATTTGTCTATGTCGCCGCGGCCGCCGGTAGCCGTGCTGGTATCAATATGACGGGCGGCGACGCCAAACTGGATCTGTCCACCATGCCCGCCGTGATCTTTACCGATCCACAGGTGGCTACCGTCGGACTGACCGAGGAGCAAGCCAGGGCTCAGGATATTGAGACCGACAGCCGCGTACTGGGTATGGAAAATGTCCCACGTGCGTTAGCCAACTTTGAAACCGACGGTTTTATCAAACTGGTCACAGAGAAGGAAACGGGGTTGTTGCTAGGCGCGCAGATCCTGGCTCACGAAGGCGGCGAACTGATCCAGAGTGCGGCTTTAGCCATCCGCAACCGTATGACGGTGACGGAATTAGCCGACCAGCTTTTCCCTTACCTCACCATGGTGGAAGGTTTGAAGCTCTGCGCGCAAACCTTTAACAAGGATGTCAAAGAACTGTCCTGTTGTGCAGGATAAGAGAGGGCAGTATGGGAACGGCACCCGCCACGCATTCACTGACAGCCCCAACGGTCAATGCGTTGGCGGATGGATTGAACAAGGGTGAATTCGTTCCTTTTTACCAGCCTCTATGGGATGTTCAACACCAATGCTGGGAAGGCGCTGAAACGCTCATTCGCTGGCAACATCCAACTGAAGGATTGATCCAGTCAGACACCTTTATTCCCGTTGCCGAACAAAGCGGATTAATTCTGGAACTGGGCGCGTTTGTCTTACGGGCGGCCTGTCAACAGATGATGCATTGGCGTCAACGCGGTTTACCCGAGGGTATCATCGCGGTCAACGTCTCTGCCTTACAAATCCACCAACCTGACTTTGTCGAAGACCTTGCCAGGATATTGCGTGATACGGGACTGCCTGCTCCGGCATTGGAACTGGAATTAACCGAAACACTGGCCCTGGAGGATACGCCAATCCTGATCGAAAACCTGCATCGCTGCCAGGCGCTGGGCATTCGCCTGTCCATCGACGATTTTGGTACCGGGAGTTCGTCGCTGGCACGCTTGCAATGCTGCCCAGTGACCCGCCTAAAAATCGACAAAACCTTTGTCACGCATATGACAACCGAGCCAAAGGATCGCGCCATTACCGAAAGCGTCATCACCCTTGGCCATAACCTGAATTTATCCATCGTCGCGGAAGGGGTTGAGACGGCCACTCAACAACAACTTTTAGAGAAGCTTGGCTGTGATGTATTACAGGGCTATCGGCTGGCGCGGCCAGCCGATGCCGAAACGACTGAAGCGTTGTGGCCAGGCCGCAGTGTTTGAAACGAACGGAGACAAACCCATGTCAAAAGCCGCCGTGTCAAAAGATGTGTCACGATACTTTGAGGTGATCCCCGACTTTGCGGCATTCATGGATGCCGATGGGCAGGCACTCGAATTTCCCCTGACGATCTCGCAACTGGCGAAAGCCGCGCAAACCACAGTGCATACCGTCAGGAATTACGTCTTGGAAAATTTGGTACTTTGCCCAGAGCATTCCGCGGGTGGTTTCGGTTTATACAATCAATGCGCTTTAAACCGGCTGCGCTTCATTCGCGCAGCGCGTGCGGCGGGCCTGCTGATCCTGGATATAAAACCCTTGCTCTACGCCATCAACGAAGGCGACCAGCAAGCCTGTGAAGCCGCCATGCGCGAACTGCAAACCAAAATTGATGAACGCCAGGCTTACTTGCAGGCATTGGATTCACAGCTGTCGGAGCTGCGCCAACTGGCCTGATCGCCATAACAAAGGAGTATACGATGTCAGAAAAATGTGAAACCGGCCCCCACGACTGGGTAACCAATAAAGGCCGATTTATTCTCACCTGGGTATTGCCAGCGATACTCATAGTGATTACCGGCATGATGCAACTTGCACCGTGGATGACCGGCAGTATCTGGGCGATCGCTTTAAGTTGGATGGGATATGCCTGTTTAAGAAATGCGCGTCAATGTGGGCGAATGCATTGTTTTTTCAGCGGGCCATTTTTTCTGGGTTCCGCCATGTTGGCATTAGGCATTGGGATGCAGTGGATACAATGGCTCACCTTTAACGGATTAGGACTCTTTTTACTGATCGGTACACCACTGGTTTGCGTGTTACCGGAGATGTTCTGGGGAACTTACAAAGTTGCGACAAACGGCAAAGAAGAATGAATGCGATAGTGAAGCGCGCTACAAACTCTATAAAACGCCTCTGGTCACTTGTAGTGTATGCATTTCAATCGCCGGTTCAGGATTCTCACTCAAAACGGCGTACCGCGATCCTCTTTAGTCTGGTGCTGGTCGTCCACTTGGTTGTCCTGCCAGCGCATGAACTGGGTTCCGATATTGGCTTGCGTTCTTTTGCACATCTTAATCTGAGAATCGCGCTATTTGCGTTTTTGTTCGCAACGCTGGAGAGCGTTCTCATCAATTTATGGGTTCAACTGATACGCAAGAAGACCCATTGCAGAACGGCACCAGCGGCGGGCGGCATAGTTATCGGGATTGTAAGCCCCCTGTTGTGTTGTACCCCGCTGCTGCCGACCATCTTAAGTTTTATCGCCATTTTGTTTCCTTCCGCTGTTTCTGGTATGGGTCTCAAAATTCAGTATGCGGTCAATGTGTATCAAACCGAACTGTTGCTGTTGGCGTTGGTATTACTGTTGTTTGCGATTGTTCAAAATGCTTGGCATCTCAATTCAGGCGACGTAATGGCAGGCCATCACAAGGAATAAAGCAATGAAAGCCACTTGCGACTAATCTAGGCATATCCAAATGACGACTAGAAACCTGATAACTATAACGCGATGCTTTTACACAATAATGCATCTATCAGAGAAAATTTAAGTCGATGGCCGCTATCTATCAGACAGCTTATCCACGAATTAAATCTGATATCACCGAAGATGAGTTAGGGGATGTCTATACACCTACGCCGGAAGGTCAGAAGTTTGCACTGCGTCACTGTAAACGAACCAGCGCATCCTTTTTGGGGCTCCTGATTCAGCTAAAAATCACGCAGCGATTGGGCCGGTTCGTAAACCTGGGTGAAATACCAAAGGTGATCATCACGCACATTAAAAATCAGTGCCGTTCGCGGGTGACACTGAAGGATCTCCAAACCTATTACACATCGGGCGCGAAGGATCGTCACGTAAAGCTGATTCGGCGCCATCTTAATATAAAAGCCTACGATGCGGCCAAGACCTCTGAATTGGCACAGATTTGGGCACTTGAGGCAGCGACTACCAAAGAAGCATTACCGGATATCATCAATGTCACGTTGGAATATTTGGTCAAAGAGCGATACGAGTTACCGGCGTTCAGTGTACTTGAGCGGATATGTCAGGCGGCCAGGGCCGAAGTCAACACTCGGTATTACGATCAATTGTGTGGCTTTTTAGAGTCTGAAAGTCGCCAATGCATCAACGATATTCTTCGATCTAGCACAGGACTGAATGGTTTTGGTTGGAGCACGCTGAAAAATGAACCCAAACGCCCGACCCCTCGCAATATCCATGCGTACATCCAATACCTGGAATGGCTTACATCCCTGCAAACACTTTTGCCCACGGATTTGGGGTTGCCGCCAGTTAAACACCAGCAGTTTATCAACGAGGCCAAGGCCCTGGATTACGCCGAATTGATGAAACTAAAGCTGAACAAGCGACTCGCACTCGTCATCGTTTTAATCCGGCACCAATACGCACAAACACTGGATAACGCCGCCGATATTTTTATCAAGATGTTGTTAAAAATGGATCGCTCGGCGCAGAAGCTGTTGGAGAAGTACCTTGCAGACCATCAAAAGCAAACCGATCATTTGATTTCTGTGTTGTCTGGGACGGTCAAGGTGTATCTTGATAAACCCGATTCGGTGGCAGCTTTTGATCCGATACTGGGAAAGAACAGTGATCAGCTAATGCAAATGTGCGAACAATATATGGCATTCGCAGGCAACAACTATTTGCCGTTTATGGTTCGACTCTATAAAAAGCAACGATCCACCTTGTTTCGTACGATTGAAATACTCAACCTGGCATCGGCCACGGAAGACAAGGACTTGCTCAATGCGTTCCAGTTTATTTTGACGCACAAAAAGCGTCGCACGGAGTTCCTGTCAATTCAAAGCGATCCGAACGATCCCTCTTCCAGAAATGTCATTAATATTCGCTGGATTCGCGAAAGCTGGTGGAAATTAGTCACGGGAAAATCAACCAAATCAGCACAGGTGTCGGAGGTTAATAAAACCTGTTTTGAGCTGTGTGTGTTTGAACGGATCGCTGAAGAACTAAGTACCGGTGACTTGTTCATTCCCTACAGTGAAACCTTCGATGATTACCGGGAGCAGATGATCACCTGGGAAGAATACGAAGCGCAGTTGCCTACCTATTGCGAGGAGGTAGGGCTCGTCGCCGGTGATACTGAATTTACAACAACGCTGAAGAAGTCCATGGAAACGAGCTGCCGGAAAGCTGACAGCCAATTCCCGGAGGACGAACTGGTTCGTATTGAAAACGGGAATCTGATTATCGGTAAACCAAAGCCTGATCAACCCTTACCTGAAGTCGAAGAAATTGGAGCGCTTTTGCGCGATCGGTTGGACAAAATCAACCTGCTTGATGTGATTATCAATGTCGAAAAGTGGCTGAACCTGAATAAACATTTTGGCCCGTTGTCGGGCTTCGAATCACGTATCAGCGACCCGGAGTTACGTTTTGTCCTGACCGTGTTTTGTTACGGTACCAACATTGGTCCCACCGAAACCGTGCGATCTGTGCAGGGCGTTTCTCGCAAGCAAGTCGCCTGGCTTAACTTAAAACGCACGACGGAAGCGCGTCTCGATAAAGCTATTGCGAAGATCAATAGCGAGTATAAGAAATACCGGCTCATTGAGTGTTGGGGATCAGGCAGCAGTGTGTCCGCTGATGGAAAGCTTTGGGATCTCTACGAAGATAATTTGCTATCTGAATACCATATTCGGTATGGCAGCTATGGCGGCATTGCCTATTACCACGTCTCGGACACCTATATTGCATTGTTCAGCCGGTTTATTCCCTGCGGTGTCTACGAGGCGATTTATATCTTGGACGGCCTACTCAACGATGAATCTGATTTTAATCCGGACACCGTTCACGGCGATACACAGGCGCAATCCACACCCGTCTTTGGCCTGGCGTACTTGCTGGGCATAAAGCTCATGCCCCGTATCCGAAATATCAAAGATCTCAGCTTTTATAAGCCTGATCGCTCCATGGTACTCAAGCATATTCAGTCTTTGTTCAAGGAGCCGATCAAGTGGGATCTCATTGAAAAGCACTATGCGGATATGATGCGAACGGCCATGTCAGTTAAAGCAGGGAAAATCACCGCTTCGACAATCCTGCGCCGGTTCGGCACCAAGAACCGGAAAAACAAGCTGTACTTTGCGTTCCGTGAACTCGGGCGCGTGGTCAGAACCATGTTTTTGCTGGAATACATTACCGACGTTGATCTGCGCAAAACAATCCAGGCAGCGACCTGTAAGAGCGAAGAGTTCAATGAGTTTGCCCGGTGGTTGTTTTTTGCTAATGGCGGGAAAATTCCTGCAAACTTGAGACACGAACAAAGCAAAATCGTTAAATACAATCATTTGCTGGCCAACTTCGCGATCTTATACAACGTAAACGCGATGACCGAAGTGTTCAATCAATTGAAGTCGGAAGGGTACAATATTACCCGCGACATTATGGCCGAATTCTCACCGTATCATACCGAGCATTTGGGGCGGCTAGGAAGTTTTGAGCTGGATCTAACCAAGCAGGTTAAGCCCATGACTTTTGAACTGCTGGTTGATTAATTCATAATATTCAATCGGTTACGTTAGAAGTGGCTAAATTCAACGCTTTTACCGGCCGGACCTCTTGAAAGGGTAGGGCGGAACACGTCAGTGACGGTGACCTGCAGCGGTAAAGTCTATTCTCGCCACGTTACCGATACGACCGGCCACCAACTGCACCCGCATGGCGATTGGAATATCGCCGATGGGCAGAGCCAGTGTGGACGTAAAGTCCACGTATCGGCTGTCCCGTTCGAAGCGACTGACCAGTTCAACCGCACACGCCGCTGCACTGACAATCCTCTCCACCCGATTCGGCGTACCCGAAAGCATTTGCAGTACTTTCAACACTTTCGGATCAACGACGACCGGACACTGGAACAGGGGTTCGGGTTCATCGTTGTGGCCATACCGTACTGTCACTACCTTGGTAATGCTATTCATGGGTTTCTCCTTAAGGTGAAACGTCAAATAGCATCACCCGGCGGGTGTACTACCCGACGGTGTGGGACGATCGATGCCTTTACAGGCTTCTCTGCTGGGAACATCCAGCATCATGTGCAGGTTACTGCCTGCTGCCAATGTGCTACAGCGAGTAGCGACGAAGCACTCTCAGGGTAAGGTCTTTAGGAAAACCGCGTCAAGGTTCAAGTTTTTGAAGTGGGGAGGGCAGGCGGGAATTTTTCCAGAAAAAACCACTGCTCCAAGCACGGCACCAGGGCGGCAGCGACAGACGAGTCGGGCGCTTCCTGAATGTGTGCCAGCGCCTCTTCGACAGACCACACCCTGTAACTGTGCTCTCGTAGCAGATTGATGCAAGCGGCCGCAAATTCTTGCGGGCTCGTTGTATCGGGCACGTCTATCTTAGTCTCAGTTGCTATGGTCAGGAGTTGCTTATCATTGGTAACAAGCCTCAGCGCGAAACCGTCCGCCGGTGGCATGATCATTCTCGCCCGGGGCCAGAACGCCAGGGTGGTTCGATTGAGGCGGTAGCGTTCCTCACGCCATTGAAATACGCCAATGTCCCCCATCGTCCGTCAACCGCCTCCGTTGGAAAAAGGCCCAGCAGACATCGTCAATCACCTTCGACGCTGAAATAGCTGCTGGTACCGACACACTATACGCGAAGACCCTCGCACCCAGAAATGGTACCACGCAAGGCGTACTGCCAGCCCTTCCCTGCGTGTATTTCTTGAGTGCTGGAAATTGACGTTAGGGCGGACCGCGGAGACACGGAGGATCGAGAACCAGCGCACACTCTGGAACCTGTGTATCGTTACAGGGCGATCGTCTATTGCTACCCGCTAAATAATCGGTAGAGTGAAGCCTGCTCATCCGGCCCGGTGGGACGACTCACTTCATTGAGGGTACCGCAACGGTTTACCGGGTCGGTTGGGCGCCACACGTATTGGGTTCATCCTTGCCGTTATGAATCATGTTTTCTTGCTAGCACGGACGCGGGTCTCATTGCGCACGGTCTATTCTCGCTCAGCAGCGTCTCCCTCTGGGCAGGAAAAAATCCTGGCACCTGATTCGCCTTAGTCCAGGCATCCCCCCACCTTCACTGCGTCCTCTACGTTTTCTTCGATCTCTTCGATTCCTGCGTTGCAGGTCGGGCGGTTCCCCCTTCCGGGACACGTTGCATGCAGGCGCCGCTCGCAGTGCTCGCGTTATTGGGCCTTCGCCCCCAGAGGGAGGGGCCAATCCTGAAGCCTAATGCGAGGTCAACATGAACAAGAGTTTGAAAAGCGTCATCGATACCCTTCGTGCCCATATGAACGAAGCCCAACTGGTCTGGCACAACCCCTGCCTGATAGCCCAACCGTCCAATCTGGTGACTAAGAAGGCATACCAGGGCATTAATCGATTTGTCACCGCAGTGGTCTCAGATTGCCGAGGTTATCACAGCCCCCACTGGGCCACCTTCAACCAAATCCGCACACTGGGCGGCAAACTGGTCGATGGCAAAGGGCAGGGGGTTCCAATCATCTATTACAAAAGTCTGACTTCGCAGAAAGACAACGAAGACGCACAAGAACGCTTTGTCTTGCGCCATAGCACTGTGTTTAATCTGGATCTCGTGTGTGGCATCGACACGTCGCAGAGTGATACGCACGCGGAACCGCAAACTGAATTGTCTGCGGAAGCCGAGGCTGTTGCGGCCCGCTATCTCAACCGTGAACAACTGCCTGTGACACACGGCCGACCAGCCTATCTACCGGCGCTGGATACCATCAGGATGCCACAGTTGGGCGAAGTCACGTCTACGGATGAATTTTATAGCACCTACTTCCACGAGCTGGCGCACAGTACAGGCCATCCTAACCGCCTTTGTCGATTTGGCGCGCAAGCCAACGATTTTGACAGTCGGGAAGACTATTCAAAAGAAGAGCTCGTCGCGGAAATCACATCAGCGATGCTGTGTCATGGTTGCGGCGTCGACAGCCAGTCCAGCATCAAGAACAGTGCCGCGTATATTCAGGGGTGGACCCGCTTTATCCAGGAAAGGGGCGACGCTTTCCTGTCAGCGGTTAACCAGGCTTACAAGGCCCGCGCCTGTATTCTCGAAGGGGAGGGCGCGTAGTGCCAGGCAGTTGCGATTGCTCACGCTTCAATATTTTCGAGCGAACCCAATGATTTGGCGGACAGCCCTATCAGGCCGTCGGCTCTCTAGGTTGCATTAGGTCGCTTTATGTGACCTAATTGGGTATACTGCCACCTTTCTTCTGGAGGGCCTCGTAATGGCTAGGTCAATAAAGTTGTCTGATGAACTGATTACCGCCGCTACGACGACGGGGAAGGCGCTTCACAGGTCGCCACCTCGTCAGATCGAATACTGGGCCCGAATTGGCAAAATCGCAGAGGAGAACCCTGACCTGCCGCTGGGCCTGGTTAAGGACATCCTCATTAGCCAGGAAGAGGCTGCCGCCGGTGATGTCACTGATTACGAATTCGGATGAAGATAGTCCAATCAGGTAGCTTTAGGCGCAAAGCGAAGAAGCTACACACGGCCGAGAAGGCTGCTCTGGATAGGGCCGTGAAAAAAATTGCGAGCTCTCCCGAATCCGGGGCCTCAAAAAAGGGAGACCTAGCGGGCGTTAGAGTGTTCAAGTACAAGGTGAAGGCCCAGCAGTATTTACTGGCTTACGATTATGACGCTGAATTTGAACTGATTACCCTCCTGGCTGTTGGCACACATGAGAACTTCTATCGCAACATCGGGAAAGGCTGAGCAATAACAAATGACAGAAACCACCGACATCATTAAGGCGCTGAAATATTGGAATGCCGAGCGTTTCAAGAGCCTCCAGCGCAAGCTGACAACGGCCAAGAACACTATTCAGAATGATGCACTATCTACGCAATTCAAGCCATTCTTTTCAGATGACGAAGTACGAACTCTGGCAGAGGCCTCCCGCATCCTGGGGTCAGTTAAGAATAAGATAGCGCATGCCAAGGAGATAAAGGCGCGAGAAGAGAAGGAGCGCGATCTGCGGCTAGCAGATTACAAGCGCCAGCGATTATCACTGTTGGCAGCAGCGATCCCCAAGCCAAAAGGATCAGAAGACACGAGGAACCTCTTGTTATGGGCGCTCGCCTTGAGCATCCACCACGAGAGCATTTCTCGGTCAGCCTACTACAATGAACGGAAATACATTTTGAGCGATGTAGAGCGCGCCTTTGATTCGAAATACTCGGGGACTGTTCACGCTGCTGGGGACAAATGGTGGCGAGAGATCACTGAGTTTATGGACGAAAACCTCTGGCACTATGATGAAGTGCCCGACCCCGACAAGCTCAATACTGTTCAGCGCCAATTTCGCGAAGTATGGCGCACGGAAGTACAAAGTCATCACGCGACAAAGGGTATTCTGGAGCGTTTCGATACCGAAATGTCTATTACAGCCTCAGCGGGCGTTCACAGGTTGCGCGACTAATGTTGCATATCTCAGCGGTACTGATGATCAGCGAAAGACAACCTGAAAACAGAGAGTTCAGCGATTGAAAGACGTGACAGAACAGATCGATAGCATACTGCCAACTCTGGAAGACTGGTCTCTGGTTGTTGATTTCTCCAATCGGGCTAGCGGCGCGCTTCGAGCTGATGCGCTGGGTGTCATTTTAGGTAACATTGCAGAGCAGGCTGTGGCCGTGATGCTAAATGGTAGCGTGCTTGGGGGGAATGCCAAGGGTCATGACGTTGTGTTGGGCGATGGGACACGGATCCAGGTGAAGTCACGCCTTAGAACCACATACCGGGGTAATAGCCAGTTTATGAAAGGTGAAACCTCCACATACGATCATTGGGTGGGCATTAGTTTCAGAGAGGACTTGAGTGTTGAAGTGGCCGTGTCGATGGCCAGTCACGATGTGGGGACACACGGTTCAACGTCCCGCTTCACTGAATCTCAGTTGAAACGTCTGGTTGGGCGAAACTGAAAACCAATGCATAGCTTATACCACCAAACTCGGCGAGTTTGTATTGCCCAAAGGAGCCGTCGATATGGCGAATCCTAAAAGCTTACTCTTTCACCTGCATAAACATTGGGAGATAGTGGAGATTCTCGCACGCGCCAGTCGCGAGTTGCCTTCCTTTAACGAAGAACAAATCGTAGCCGCTGTGGGGAAGGTCTCTTCCGGATCGAGTATGGATGAGCGTTCTGCCGTGCTTCGAGCGCTGTCAAACGCCGATATCCTGCAGCAGCTTCCCCGCTCCAATGAATTACAACTCAATCCTCTGGTGTTGGAATTTGTTCGTGGACTAACGCGTGAGCATGAACTCGGGCTGTCCTCCGTGCTACAGGCCAGGGTAGAAGCTCTCAGGGATGCGACTCAGGAGCTCAATGACGGTATTGAAAACGATAATACTGATCAATTACGCACGGCTGCGGCGCGACTGTCTGAGCTATTGAGGCAGATCAGTCAGCAATTGGATCAGGACCGGCACGCGATTTTTGAACTGGCCGAGCAGGCCAAATCCGGCGATAGCGGTATGCCGCTGGCGAGGCGCTACCGCAGGGTTCTGGACGCCTATGATCAATACGTAGAGCCGATGAACCAGATGATGGATACTGGCTCCAATGGGACGTTTTACCGCTACCTGGAGTCAGCCGAGCAGTCTTTGGATCACGCAAACTCGCAGCTAAGTATCCAAGGGGCTCTGTATAGCCACCGCTTACAGCTTCGGCAGGTGGCCTATCAGGCAAAGGAGCTACGGCGAACGGGTCGAGTGGTAGCCCAACAGTGTGCCGACACTTTATTGCCTTTACGGGAGGAGCTGCGTCAACACAACACACTCTCTTCTGCAGTCAGTACTCTGCTGGGAGAGGTTCGAAAGAAAGGGCTGCGCCGCTCACTCCCTGCCCGCAAGGGCTCACTCAGGCTTCCCGTGTGGCGCGCCGAGAGGCCACGTCGCATCTCCGTGGGCGACGATGTTCTTGAGGTAATGGCCGAAGCACTGCATTTTTCCCCCGAGGTGCATACCTTCCCGGAAGATCTCGCTCCCGAGCATAGCGCTATCAATGACTGGGTTGACGAGCAGCGGCTCAAAGAGCGCTTGTTGGAGTCACTGCCAGTAGCGCACCTGCTTGATTGGTTGAACCAACACTATGGAGAGCTGCCCGATGCTGTGCTGCTTCGGCTCTATCATGACCTAACGCGAGATACCGAGTGGCAGAGCAAACAGGCCAGTCACTCTTCTGCGACGGATCTGCAAACGGTGCGCGTGCACCACTTCCCCCATATGTTGTCTTCATTATGAGTACCGAAAAAATACAACCGGATCAATTGCCCAACCTTGCCCATTTCTTTCGGCTATTTAACAGCGGTAAACACCTCAATAGGGTCTCGGAGCCCGCGCTTTGGGCGGAACTGGAAAAGGAGCAGGAAGCTTACACCTCGCTTTTTGGCAACCTGGGGTTTGAACTTGCTTTTGATGGTCGCGGTTATGCCTGGTTTCATACAGAGGATGCGAGCCAAAATACGAGCAAGACGTCCCGGCAACTGGCCTTGCTGTTTATGGTTCTATTTGAATTCCAGGCCGACGCAGGCAAGCCGTTATTGCGCTTTGCAGACTGGCGTATCGACAAGGGCCTTCTGAACGAAGTCTATGAGAAAAATCACGATCTGCTCGATGCAGAGGAACTCGATAGCGGTGGGCTCCTGGCTCTTCTTGGCACAGCTGAGCGTTACGGCTTTACTATCAGTGAGGCTGGTCACTGGAGACTGCTCCCGGCGGTGTGTCGGTATCTTGATCATTTCGAAGAGTTGGCGCAGAGCAATACAGATGAAAAGGGCACAGACTGGCTGGAGACTGATAAAACGTCTCCACAGGAGGACGAATGAGCCTCCGGTACGGATTTCAACGGCTGGTGTTACTGGGTAGCGCCGGTTACCAACGGGCGGAGCTTCCTCTGGATGACTCGGTTTCGCTGATTGCCCCGAATAACACGGGTAAAACTGCATTGATCAATGCGCTGCAGTACCTTCTGATCATTGATAAACGCCGAATGGATTTCGGCGCTCACAGCACGGACAAGAGCCGACGTTTTTATTTCCCCAACAACAGTGCGTTCATCCTTCTTGAGGTGATGTTGCCTGAAACCGGCAGTCTGGTTCTGGGCTGTGTTGGCAAAGGTGTCAGTCACGACTACGAATACTTTGCCTATAAAGGGGCGTTGAATATCGATGATTTTCGGCTGCCCAATGGCGCAATTGTGGCTCAACCACAGCTACGATCCCACCTGGCGGAGCTGGGAAAAAGTGTCTTCAGCTATAGCTCAACGGAGTTTGTTGATTTGCTCTATGGCGGCAAAAGGAAGAGAACCTCTCAGGATGCGGATTTCACGGTATTTCAACTTGAATACGCCTCTGATGCGCCAGCTTTTCAGCGTGTCCTGACCCGAACCTTGAAACTGGACAAATTGCGATCCAGTGATGTCAAAGAGCACTTGCTCCAAATCTTTCGCCGCGACCTGCCCGATGCCAGCATTGATTTTAAGCAGGAATGGGACAAGGCCTTCGCCGATGTTAATGCTGACCGAGAGCAGTATCAGGCGGCGCTGGCGCAGAAACAGCATGTTGACGAGCTGGAGAAACTGCGCGAAGAGCGACTGATACTGCGAGGCAAGCTAATCGTAACCAGGCCGTTAATTTCACAGGGCCTGGAACAGTGGCAGGAATACTATACGCAGACTTTAGCTGGCCATGAGCAGGAAAAGACGGAACTCGAGACGGAAAATACTCGGCTGTTAGAGCGGGACCGGGAGTTAACCCTCAATCAAAGTTCGTTGCGGGGCGAAGTTCAACATTTTCAGGGCCAGGCAAAACAACAAGGGGCCTTAGAACAGAAGTTCGCACTGGTATCCCAGCGGGATCAGTTGGAGAGCAGTCTTACAGAATCCAAAACTACCCTGGAGCAACAAATCGCTCTGGTCAATCGGGCGTCGAGCCGAGAACCAGGTGCAATAACCCGCGATATCAAACGGAACAAGGATGAACTGGAACAAAATAAACGGGAACTGGCAACGCTTGCCGACAACCTGTGGCGACGTCTATCAGAGCAGTTGGATTCCGCAGAGATAGAACAACTGAACCGCCTGTTCAATCAAGATGTCATGACGTTGCCCACAGGTGAGTTTGCACTCTCAAAGACCGCCGTGCTGGATTTTTTGAACCAGTCAGAAAAGCACAAGATACTGCTTCCTGGGCTGACCATCAGCGTGGCGACCCTATCAGCCCAGTACCAACAGCGTACCGAGGCAGAAATTGGGTTGAGAATCGAAGAGCTCCGCCAGGAATTCGCAGATCTGGTAAAGCAGCTGGAGGCAGCGAGCGCCCTAGATGCCGCGCGCGCCCACAAGAATGAACTTGAACAAGAGGTCCGGCACATAGAGCGGGACCTTGAATCGTTTGATCTACTAACAGAGCTGAAGCAGGGTGAGACGGATCGAAGTGAAAGTCTGAAGATTGCGGAGAAAAGCCTGGATGAAATCGGCGAAAAGCTAGATCGTTCCACCGAGTACGCTCAAGGTTTGAGGCAGCGACAAGCCGAGGTCGAGCGCAAGATTAAAGACCTTACACATCAGGACGCCGAGATCGGGCGGAAGCGTGACCACCGAGGGGACGAAGCAGATCAGTTTGGCTACCTCGACGCTTTGGCCCACCATCCCTGGCTAGGAGAGCCTGAGCTCCCCCTTATCGATCTTCTTCTCCGCTTAACCCAGTATCAGAAAGATTGCGCACGGCTGCTGGAGTTGGATCGTCAATTGACTCTGGGCCTCAGTGAGCTGCATGCCAATGGTCTGACGAAGTACCAGTACAGCGGTGATGATGAGGGCGAACTGACGCGCATCATAGATTTTTGCCAGCAATTGACACGCGAAGAAGAAGCTTTGGAGAAAAAAGCTCGCAGCGCCGTGGTTACGGTAACGGCCAGTCTGCGAGAGCTGCGCGACGGCTTACGCGCTTTCAAAAATCGAATGCGCGAGTTCAATCGCCTTGTCAGTCACAGGCAATTATCTGACCTCAAGGTATTCAAGATCGAACCGGAGGACGAAACCGTACTGGTCGAAGCCATGACGTTGCTGATCAGTACTGCCGAGCAGGTAGAGAGCGGGGACTCCTTTGAGCTGTTTGATCAGGGTAGCGTCCTGGATGATGATGCCCTGGATAGAGCCAAGCAAACGCTCATTGACGAGGGCAATGCCCGACAGGGGCTGAGGGTCTCCGACTTGTTTCGCTTGAGCTTTGTTGTTGGCAAAATTGATGGAGAATCAGAGTCTTTCGATGATCTCGATAGCGCCGCGTCTAATGGCACTGTATTGATGGCCAAGCTGGTCACCGGCCTGGCGATGCTGCACCTGATGCAGGATAAGCGCCGAAACGTGCAAGCAGTATGCTACCTGGATGAGGCGCTTGCGCTGGATGCACGTAACCAGAAGAGCCTCATCGATACCGCGGCTGATTTTGGCTTCGCTCTGATTTTTGCCTCTCCTGCACCACTGGCCACCGCGCGATATTGTGTGCCCATTCAACATCGGGAGGGAAAAAACTACATCAGTCAGCGCAGCTGGCAGATCTTTGAGCCCTTGTCCGATCCAGAGGTCATGTCGGCTCAATGAGCAAGACACTAGCAGCCGCTCTGGAAAAGCTAAGGCGAGATGGCCGGGTGGCTGCTTCTGCGCTCACAAAGGGTCAGAAATCAGCCCTGGGTGATTTTGCACGCAAAACGGGCTGTATACAGGAGATGGTTATCGGGCGTGGTACTGTATTCAGCGTGGTGAACGACAAAGCGCTGGATACCTATTGGCGACAGCTACGCCCGAGAGAGGAGGATGAACTGTCCGATGATTTACCAAAGCGCGCTTTCAACATCGCCAGTTCCCGGGACAGTAAGAACGCCGACCCTGGCCACGACACCTACTACCTGCTACTGAAATCGGCAGGCGCGGGGGTTAGCTGGTCAAATGGTGACTCCACACTCGATCTTACTGCTGCAACCAAGAACTATGGAGCAGCTACCCTGGGGATAACTAAAAATGACAGCTGGGCCAGCCAACAAGTATTATGGCTGGTAGAAAACCAAAATATGTTCGACAGATTGGATTGGTTGCCACCTGGTACGAACGCGTCGATCGCGTACTACGGGGGGCACTTAAACAATCTACTAATCGAGTGGCTCTCCAGGACTTCACGGACTAAACGGGTATTACTATTTCCAGATTACGACGGCGTCGGATTAATGAACTATGGCTCCTAGAACATAAGGGGACGAGATTCTCCGCTCAGTAGACCTAACTGGTTGA
>CAXBOW010000035.1:0-19481 GCA_963977485.1 uncultured Haliea sp. | reverse complement strand
AACAGCGTCATTGCGACTATGAAACAGCGTTTAATCATGCAAGTGGTCCCGGAATTTGATCGTGAGCCTAGCAGAAAGGCAACCACATTGAAACGACTGGACCCCCATGGCATTACGTGAGGCAGTAGTGCGCTGGCCTGAGCAAATCAAGTGGAGGCGATAATTAAATTGCGTCATCAATATCTCCATAGATAGATTGATACCGCTATAGCGGATAGGGTTATACACTTCTCATTGGATTACCAATAAAACAGATTCATAGATATGTAAGGGATAATTAAACATTAATGAGATGGCAGGTGATGCTTCTCAATGAGCTGCTAGTAGTTTGATTGTATGTCGGTAGCAGGGAAATTGAGTTCCCTGTTATAGGGGGCAAGGAAATCTGCTTAAAATCGCACGTTTACTGGCGTTCAGCTGAGTTTGTACAGGCAACCTTGCTAAAAATGGAAAATATCACTGTAAACAGCTGGTTATCAGGGAGAATTTGCCTGTTTTAGGCGAGATGAGTTAGCAGCTGACTGTATCCACCGCCATACAGTCTGCCGAGTTTCTACAGTCTTGTAGAGACTCGGCAGAACTCTTTAAGAATTAGTTAGATAGCACACTATACCCCCCTAAAATTTGTCTCAAACACTACCATAGAGACCTCTGATCACCCAAAATACCTGTGTTTTCTCAAAGTGGAAAATTTCGCTTCGCTTTTGCCTTGCCTTTAGTCAAAACGATATTGTCTGCAGCGGACCCAAAGCGGGTATTTGTTCTTTGGCTCATACTTCAGAAAAACACTCCGAGGCACACGAAAAAATTGGTTCTGGGATTAATGTTTTTTGTGGGCGGGGCAAGTCAATGTAACCAAGTGTTTTTGGGTTGAAAGAACCGACGGGACTAAAGAGAGGTTTTTATATAAGAGTTGTGTAACGGTATCAAAGTCGTCACTGTCAGTCTCATTCATATGACCGCTATTGGCGGGTACCAAACTAACAGCTTATCTTCTTGATCGTCCCAGAAATATTTGAGATCCATTTTTTTAAATACTTCCATGTTGAAAGAGGCGGGTAGTGAACCTTGAATAATTGATTTTATAATCGCCGGCGATAGAAAGGCCAACTTGAGTATGTGTGTTACATAGCGGCTTGTTACCTTTTCACGCTTAGCAATTTCAGAGGCTGATAGGGCTTTCCCTGTGATGAGTTCCTGATTCCAGGTTAAGGCTTTGAGCAGCGCTGTTTGTAACGCTTTTACTGAAGATGAGTGTGTTTTTGGCGCTGGTCCGTTAACCATTATCAGTCTGGTTTCGATACCGCAGCGTTTTAGGTGAACAGGGATTGCAAGCTTTATAGGGTTAGAGGCATTTGATTGATGTTGACCCAATAAGTTTCTCCCCAGGCAATGGGTTAAGATTTCTGCTCCACTCAGATTGATGACGACTTGATGCCGGCTGACGGTGATCCGCTGGATGAAGTTTTTCAGGTAGGTAATCTGTTTCTCTGTGCTCTGATGATCCCATTTTTTGGCGATAGCTCCGGCATTCTTGGTTAATGCCTGATGGTCAGTCGCCGATAAAGTGCCATTATTGACACCGTTCAATAGTTGATTTGGATTACTTAATAAAGCCTTCAGTTGGGTAATCACGATATCTTCGATATCTTTGCCACCAAGTCGTGTGACGCTGCCTGCATCTTGTTCTCTAAACTGAAGTAGTGCCTGGCTGACATAGTAACGATAGCGTTTCTTTCCCTTTTTAGAATGAGATGGGCTCATCGGGTTGCCTAGATCATCAAACAGAATTCCAGCGAGCAGGCTGGGAGATTGGCAGTGAGTTTTTAATTGCTGTTGTTGTCGGTTTTGACTGAGCTTTGCTTGCACCTCCTGCCAGAGCACGGTTTCCATTATCCCTTGATGCTGCCCATCAAAGAGTTCATTTTGATGGGCAACTTTGCCGATGTAGGTGGGGTTTTTCAAAATGGTATAGAGTGCTCCTCGAGATAAAACACATCCCCCCATTTGCCGCTGCTTTTGGGTCATCCGGCGCTTGCTTAGCATACCCTGATGATCTGCCCAGGATTTTAGTTTCTTCACTGAGCCAAAGCCTAAGTATTGTTCAAACAGTTGCCTGACTTGCTGTGCTTCCAAGTCGTTAACGACTAATTGTTTATTTACTACATCGTAGCCCAGTGGGACAGCCCCTCCCATCCATAGCCCTTTCTTTTTGGAAGCAGCGATCTTATCCCTGATACGTTCACTCGTGACCTCTCTTTCAAACTGGGCAAAGGACAGTAAAACATTCAGGGTGAGTCGGCCCATTGAAGAGGCAGTATTAAACTGCTGGGTGACCGAGACAAACGAAATATTCTGTTGATCAAACTGTTCTATCAAACGAACAAAATCTGCCAGCGAGCGACTGAGTCGATCCACTTTGTAGACCATCACTAAATCCACTAGGCCGTTGTTAATGTCCCTCAGTAGCTGTTTCAGGGCAGGGCGATCTATTGTGCCGCCGGAGAAACCGCCATCATCATAGACGGTATCCATCAATACCCAGCCTTCAGCGGCTTGGCTACGAATATAAGCCTCGCATGCTTCTCGCTGGGCATGCAGGGAATTAAAGGATTGTTCCAGGCCTTCTTCTGAAGATTTTCGGGTATAGATGGCGCAGCGTTTGTGTTGAATTGAAGATCGATTCATAGAATGTCTCCAGATGTATTGTAAGAAATACTGGCTTGTCCCTTGATGCCAAAGAATTTAGGGCCAGACCAGCGTGTGCCTGTGATGGTGGTGGCAATAGGGGACAGACTTTTATAGGTTCGGCCCTCCCAAACATAGCCTCCATCGGTAACCATGACTTCATACACGAGGCCTTGCCATTCCCGGATCAGTCGTGTGCCCGGGGAGAGTTGGGGTTTGCGGGCGTTCACCCCCAGACAGGTTTGTAGTTGATCGATTAATATCTTTCGCAGCGCCATGGGATCATGGCCTTGCTCGATGGCTTGTTTTACCCAAGCCAGGTTATAACGCAAGAAGCCGGCGCTGGCGTTTTTTGGAGGGGCATGGTCAAACTGCTGTTCATAGAGTTTGCGGAGCTCTGTTGTTGGCAGCTCGCCTAGAGTTTGTAAACTCGGTAAGACTGTATGGTTTGGGCTTGTCATGACTCCATGGAGCCATGAGGAGAGCCATTCAGTCGAATGTGAACAGTGTCCATGGAAGTACTCTTGGACACTGTTATATGGTTGGGCCAGTCTATGCGTGTCCGTATCTGAGTTGCCACTTCGCCGGCCATCTTGATAGTGGTGTGGGTTAAAAGAGGTTAACGTATTTGTCGTTGCGGCAAGATGGCATGTGATCATGCTGGTTTTTGTTTATCAGTACAGGGAGCTTAAATCCAGATCTGGCCCAGAATCCAAAACGGTGACATTCACGTTTAAGGTGCTTTCTGGTGGCGGAAGTGAAGATTGCGGTGGGCACGAACCGTCAGCGGGATCATCTTGTTTTGGTGCTGGTATCACCTGGTGTAAATAGAGTTCTCTGTACCAATAGAGAAACAGGGTGAGCGCATCCATTTGGTCATCATGTTTGCCGGAAGGAAAGGCTTTCAGCTCGTGAAGTAACGGGGCAAACCAGGGCTTGTCATCCCGGATATGAACAAGTCTTGCCTCCAAAACAGGTACCTCTTGAATTAAACGGGAAATTTTGTCGCCTTTAGGTAGGTGGCATTTATACTTAGAAAGCTCTTTTTTTTGTACCGTTTGGATAAGCGCAGTGCTACAAGGGCTTTGCTCAATGATAATTAAGTCAGGCCCCCATTGTCCGTCCAGTTCATAGACTTTTTGTAACAGTTCCGGGTATTCCAACTTGCCCCGGAAGACGTGGTGCAGATAGGCTCCTTTTCTGTTGACTAGCCAGGTCATACAGACCGAGTAATCTGATGCTTGCCCGGTTGTGCTTGCTGTATCCCAGGTTTGTACAATCGAATCTCGAGGGTACTTCGTCAGCTTTCCTTGATAGCGAGTGATCCACTTTTCTTTGAAAATATTACCTTCTAATGCCACTGGCGTTTGTTGGTATTGCGCCGCAAAAGTAATGCTGCCCAGCTGAGAGGCCAGCTCGTCCAGCGTCTCTTTTGATTCGCGAATAGGGTGAAGTGTCTCACCGGGCATGCGTGTGTGGGTTTTATTTGGGCCGACAGGAATAAGTTCGGTCTGCTCCGCAATCGCAGGCAAGCAAAGGTGTTGCCAATGGCTTTGTGCCGTCAGCTCACCAACCAGGTCTCCTTCGTGAAGGCGTTGCTGCACAATGATAATGGCCCCCGTTTCTTTATTATTGAGTCGAGAGGGGACGGTATTGCTATACCAGTTGATCGAACTGGTGCGTTTTGCCTCTGATAGTGGCTCATCAGCTTTATGGAAATCATCTACGATAATGATATCTCCACCGCGTCCAGTTAGTGACCCACCAACGGACGTTGCAAACCGGCGGCCATGTTCTGTAGTGACATATTCTGCAGCGCTATTTTTAAGTGGGCTTACGCGTGTTTTGGGGAACAGGGCTTTATACCACGCCATTTCCATGACTTGCCGGCAATCCATTGCCAGCTTTTCTGACAGATCTTGGGAGTGGCTGATACAGATGATTTCTTTGCTGGGATCATGTCCCAATACCCAGGCGGGAAATGCCACGGATGCACAAATTGATTTCAGACTACGCGGAGGTATTGTGATGATTTGGCGTGTCGTTGTGCCGTCTATACATCCATTTAAGGCATGAGTGATTGCGTGAATATGCCAGTTATCGACAAATTCTGTCCCTGGATGTAGTGCATTAAACACTTTCTCTACAAAAGCGGAGAAGTCAGAGCGCAACATGGCATTTAATACATCTTCCTCACTCATTATTTATCCCCTTTTGAGGTTAAAGACGGACTGGAAAGACGAGCGATGTACCGCGCTAGAATGGCTTTGTCTTCTTGATTGAGGTGGTCCATGTCGGTCTGGCCGTCTCGGACAGATTCTGCTTGTGTAATCAATTTCAGCAGCGTGGTAATTGCCGGAACATTGCCTTTGAGTGCCCTTGAGCACAGTGCCTTGATCATGGCGCGTTGTTTGCTGGTGGACTTGGTTTTACCTGACTCGGATAGCTGTATCATTTCAGACATTTCTTCTGAGATGTCGGTGGCGAGATTCCTGCTTTCTTTGGGTCGGCCCTTAGGGTTGCCGGATTTCCCTGGTTTGAACTGATACTTTTTTGGCGGTTTGCCATAGCCCACTTCATAATCTTTATTGCTCATGGTTTGCCTCTAGGGTGTTGTTGCTTAATAGCGCTGTGCGCTCTTCAAACGTGAGTCCTGAACTTTCATGAACAGCAGGCTGTAGGGTGAGGTTTTGCCAACGTTGAATAGCAACATCCACATAACGAGGATCGATTTCAATCCCAAAGCATCGGCGCCTGGTTTGTTCAGCGGCGATCAAGGTGGTACCAGAACCGATAAAGACATCCAGAACGATACCGCTGGGCCGTGACGCATCCAGAATGGCATCGGCAATCATGGGAGTTGGCTTAACGGTTGGGTGCATTGCCAAGGCTTTGTCTCGATCTGGTCCGAACGCGTTACAACCGGTATAGGCCCATACGTTGGTGCGATAGCGGCCATAACGGCCAAGGTCTATGTTGTTGATATGTGCCCCTTTGCCGCACTTAAAGACAAACACCAGTTCATGTTGAGAACGGTAGAATGACCCCATTCCACCATTGCTCTTCACCCAAACGCACAAATGTTTGAGTGAGTCGTAAACGGCACTCCCTGCCGCTGTTAATTCCTCAATATGTCGCCAATCCATAAACACGTAATGCAGGGATCCATCATTGGACACTGACGCCATATGACTAAGCGCTTCTCTCAGGAATTCGGTGAAGTCTTCTGCGCTCATCTCACTGCTGGCCATGGCAAACTCTGAGTGTTGATGAACTCCCAGACCAGAGACATGGCCCTTAATGGGGACGTTATAGGGTGGGTCCGTTATGGCCATTTCAGCCAGTTGGCCCTGCATTAATGCAGATAGAATGGCCGGATCTCGGCAGTCCCCACAGGTAAGGCGGTGCTCACCGAGCAGCCAAACATCTCCGTTTCTGGAAACCGTCTGATCTGGCGAGGGTGGATTTGGAAGTGGCTCGCTATCACCCCCTTCATCATCTGTTACTTCACTGGTTGTCAGGTACATATCGATCTCAGGTGTATTGAATCCGGTTAGGTCCATATCAAAATCAATCTCTGAATCCATGAGTATCTCAAGTTCTACCCGGACCAGACCTTCGTCCCAGGTCGCATTCTCAGCTAACTTATTATCAGCCAGGCGATAGGCGTGCTTCTCAGCTATTGAAAGGTGAGTGACCTGGATGATCGGGACTTTGGTTAAACCGAGGTGTTGCGCGGCCAGTAGACGTCCGTGACCCGCCAGAACCTGGTTGTCCTCATCCACCAGAATAGGGTTGATCCAGCCAAAGTGCTCAATACTCTTGGCCACTTGCCGGACTTGTTTCGGCGAATGTCGACGGGGGTTTCCAGAATAGGGCTTTAATGATTCAATGGGGACTAATTCGTAGGTATTTAAGGTTGTCATTGTGTCGTTCTCCAACAAAACAGATTGAGCTGTTGATAAGGAAACAACCTTAGAGATCGTGTACAAAGTTTTTTGAGAAAAATTTTTAAAAAATAGGTAGAGGTGCGGGTCAATACGCACTATTCCAATACTTGAGCCATGATGTTCTTGATGGCGTCAAAGCGGACATTAACTACAATGTGTGTTCTCGCACGTGGTTCTATCTGTCGAGAGCATCAGAGATACTGGTGATGAACCCCGCTGATACCGTAGATATTCAGCAGCTTATTTCGAATATCATCGTGAAGCACCCGGTCGGATACCGCCTGAAAGAACAGCTTTCCGGTGGTCCAAAAGTTGCGGGTCATATTGAACAGAATGAGCAGGTTGAGGTTTTGGGGTGCCCAAATTTTGGGGCAAGCCCACCCACAGACTCCATCTTCGCCGATGCGATGACGGAACCGCATTATGGTGGTTTCGTCCATGGGCAGCCGGTGCTGGAAGATCACTTCATCGCAGAAATGTTGCCAGTAGGGATTTTCCACCCAACGATCCAGGACATCACGATCCGACTGCGAGTACATGTGCTTGAGCAACTGCAAGCCCATGTGCAAGCGGATCGGTAATCCCGGACGCCCGGCTTCCACCGTGTACAACTGACCAAAATGTTGTTCGCAGGCCGTCCAGTCGATCCGCTTGCCTATCTGTACCAGTTCGTGCCGGGGGTTGAGAATGTCTTCGAGGTAGGTTTCCAGCAGATCTCGCTGCGGTGCCTGGCACTTATCCCGTGGGATCATGGGGTTTCCTCTGGTTTTTGGGCGAAACGGGGATATTTGTGTTGGATGTTATACCCCGAAATCAGGCCAACTCATTGCCCTTGCTCAGGTTTTTAGTTTTTCAGCGCCGACAAACTAAAGTCAATGATTGAAGAAAAGATAGCAAGTAATTACTATCTGTTTTATCGGATAATTTTATAAGAGAAAATCCAATGGTTCTGCGGCAGTTTAGCAATAGAAAGATGTTGGCTTTAGCCGGCCTTGTGGCTGGGGTTCTCTTGGTGTTACTTCTCATATTCCTGCGCGAGAGGCCGGCACGCAGTGAGTCGAATACGCCACCTATGCCCCTGACGGTCATCGAAGTACAAACCATGCCATTTGTTCTGACCGCGCGCGGCTTTGGCATTACTCGCCCGGTACAAACCTGGCAGGCTGTCGCCAACGTTGCCGGACGCGTTGTTCAGCGTCATCCGCAACTCAACAGCGGTACGTTACTACCGGAAGGCACATTGCTGCTGGCGCTGGACCCGGCACGCTACCAATTGGCGATTGCCGAGACCGAAGCTGAGCTGGCTTCCCTGGCGGCCGAGCAGACTCAGCTTGAAGTAGAAACACAAAATACCCGCCACCTGTTGCAGCTCGAAAGTGAACGACTACAGTTGTCTGAAAACGATCTCAACCGGATTGAACGGCTCCTCGAAACCGGTGCCGTGTCGCGGTCACGGCTGGATGAGCAGCGCCGCGCGACCCTGGCGCAGCGTCAGCTTGTGCAGTCACTGGATAACGAGCTCTCGTTGTTGCCGTCAAAGCAGCAGTATCTTGATGCGCAAATACAGCGTGCCGAGGTGCGCCTGGAGCAGGGGCGTCAGGATCTTGAGGATACGCGCTTTGTTGCTCCTTATGATCTGCGGGTGCGGGCTGTCGAGGTTGAAGAGCACCAGTACGCAGCTCTCGGGCAGCCGCTGTTTCTTGCAGACAGTATTGAACAGGCTGAAGTTGAAGCGCAGGTGCCGTTAGCCATGTTGCGCAGGCTGATGATGGCGGTGACGCTATCGGTTGAACCCCAACAAACTGCACTGGATATCACTAAACGTCTCGATTTTTCAGCCATCCGTAGCGAGGTAGAACTGACAGGTTTTCCGACAGTACGCTGGCCCGCAATTGTCAGCAGGGTGGCGAGTGGCCTTGATCCAGGTACACGCAGTGGGCGAGTTGTCGTTACGGTAGACCAGCCATACGGCCTTGCAAGTTTGCCCGAGCGCCCCGCCTTGCAGCGTGACATGCATGTGCAGGTGCAATTTGCCGCCGACAGTCCAAAGCCCGTGCTGGCGGTGCCGTCTTCGGCAGTGCATCAGGGCGAAGTCTACCTGCTGGGGGAGGGCAGTCTTCTGCAGCGGCGCTCGGTGACGGTGGCTTTCGAGCAGAACGGCCTGTCGGTGATAGAAGATGGCTTGACTACCGGCGAAGTGTTGATCGTTGATGACCCTGTGCCTGCCGTAGCAGGGATGAAGGTTGTTTCGCATCGTGATCTGGATCTTGAAGAACACCTGCAGAAAATTGCGCTGGGTATCGCTCAATGATCCGCTGGTTTGCAGGCCACCCCACAGCCGCTAATCTACTGTTGATCTTGCTGTTGGCGGCAGGTTTGTTTACGGCGCCAGACCTGAAGCGAGAAACCTTTCCTGATTACCTTCCTGTCGAAGTCAGCATCGAGGTTGTCTATCGCGGTGCCAGTGCGGCTGACGTTGAAGATGCGGTTTGTCGCCGTTTGTACGATGCCGTCAAAGGTATTGATTATCTCGACGAAATAAAATGTGTGGCACAGAATAACCTAGCTCGGGCCACAGTCACTATGGAAGCCACCGGGGATTCTATCCGCTTTCTGAGTGATATCGATACTGAGGTCAATGCACTTACTGACCTGCCGGTGCGGGCCGAAAGACCGGTGGTAAGGGAGTTGCACCGCAGTGACCTGGTGGCGGCCGTGGCTGTGTATGGCGCCATGGCGCCTAATCAGCTCGAAGACTACGCGATGCAACTGGAAGAGCGGATTATGGCGCTTCCCGGTGTGGCGGAAGTCACTATGGCAGGGCTTTCGCAGCGTCAGTGGCAGGTAGAGGTATCGCGGGCTGTCCTGGCCCAATATGGGTTGTCAGCCAGCGATCTGGCTTTACGGCTTCGACAACAGAGTGTCGATGTGCCGCTGGGTACTCTGGAGACTCCGGATCGCGACATTTTACTGCGTTTTACCGAACAGCGGCGTAGTCTGCAGCAGCTTGCGGATTTGGTAGTAGTTTCGGGCAGCGGCGGAGGCGAGCTTACCCTTGGCGACATCGCAACCCTACGGGAAATCGGAGAGCAGCCCGAGGCACAGGTCTATTTCAATGATGAGCGGGCTGTGGTGCTGGAGGTCAGTAAGACGCTTCGTGATGATTCATTGAATGTGCTGGACGAGATCAAAGCCCTGATAGCCGCGGAGCGCCTGCGCACAGACGAGAGAGTACAACTGAGCCTGACGCAGAATATGACCAGCATCGTCCGCGAACGTCTGGAAATGCTGGTCAGCAATGGTATTGCGGGGCTGGCATTGCTGATCGTGGTTATGGGTCTGTTCTTTCGCCCTCGTCTTGCTCTTTGGGCCGTACTCGGCTTGCCCGTTGCATTTACGGGGGCGTTTTTCGTTATGAGCCTGACCGGTTTATCGTTGAACATGATCACGTTGGTGGCGCTGTTGATGGCGATAGGCATTGTTATGGATGATGCTGTTGTCATAGCCGATAACATCGCCGTCCAGGCCAGGGAGGGGGCCTCGCCCTTGGACGCCGTGGTCGAAGGCACTCGACAGGTGTTACCGGGAGTTGTGTCATCTTTCCTGACAACGGTATGGGTGTTTGGCCCTCTGGCGTTTCTCGCCGGTGAGTTGGGTGCCGTACTTGAAGTATTACCGGTGGTATTGATTGCCGCGTTGTTCGCGAGTCTTATAGAGGCTCTCTGGATTCTGCCTCACCATCTTAAGGGCAGCGTTCCATCATTGCGGGCAGACACCCAATCCCGCTTTCGCACAGTCTTTGATCGGCATTTTGGTGTGTTTCAGGAGCGCGTCGGCAGGCTCGCTGACTGGGCGGTAAAATGGCGCTACGGCGTGCTGGGTTTTGTGCTGCTCATATTGCTGGGTACTGCAGGCTTTATGGCAGGTGGCCATGTCAGCACAGAAGCCATGCCGGACCTCGACGGCGATACTTTGGATGCCCGGCTTCTATTGCCTCAAGGCACCCCGCTAGCGCGCACAGAGAAAGCCGCTGCGCAAATTGCAGACGCCATGTGGCATCTCAACAGAACTCTTACACCGGAACAGCCCGACCAGGCTCCATTGGTCGACGCTATTCAAGTGCGCTTCAATTACAACCCCAGTGCACAGGAGGCGGGCGCCCACGTTGCAACGGTGATGGTCGATTTGTTGAGCGCCGAGCGCAGAACCATGACGCTGGACGAGTTGACAGTTGCCTGGCGCAAACAGATTGGTGATATCCCAGGGCTTTCGAGCCTTATTATTCAGGAACCGGGCTTCGGCCCTGCGGGCATTCCCATCGAGGTGCGCCTTCAAGGCACTGATCTGGATCAGTTGAAAACGGCGGCGCTGGAAGTGAGCGACCATCTTGTAGGTTATGACGCCGTCTACAACATCATCGATGACCTGCGCCCCGGCAAACCGCAGCGAACCTTCACACTGACGGACGGCGCCCTGGCAACAGGGTTAACGGCGGAAACCGTAGCCTCTCAATTGCGCGCGGCTTTCCTTGGAGAAATTGCCGATACCCTGCGGATAGGTCAGCGTGATGTGGAAATCCTGGTACGCCAGAATGAGCGTGACAGAGCCAGTTTGGATGACCTGGCCGATCAGACCATTTTGTTGCCCGATGGGCGTCAGGTCCCGTTGGAAGTTGTGGCCGAAGTACATGATCGGCGCGACTGGGCAATGATCACTCGGTTTGATGGCAAGCGTACGGTTAGCGTGCAGGCTAATGTGGATGCGAGGCAGGCCAGTGCGCA
Source organism: uncultured Haliea sp. (assembly GCA_963977485.1). Classification (GTDB taxonomy): domain Bacteria; phylum Pseudomonadota; class Gammaproteobacteria; order Pseudomonadales; family Halieaceae; genus JARRPM01. Next base: position 8,062 of record CAXBOW010000035.1, on the reverse strand, counting down.
AGCTATTGTCAACGACGTGAAAGCCAACTGGCTGGCGGAGTTTGAGCAGCGCCACCCAACCGTCAAGGTCAGTTTTGAAGGCCAGGTGGCCCGGTCGGCAGAAACCGGCGGCTCGATCGCCAGTGGTCTATTGGTTGGTCTGCTGGGCGTGTTTGTGATCTTGTCCTTCCAGTTTCGCAGCTACGCCGAGCCGCTTATTGTTATGCTGGCGATTCCGCTGGCTTTTGTCGGCGCGCTTTGGGGACATGTTTTGCTGGGCTGGTACATCTCCATGCCATCGATGATCGGTGCCGCGTCTCTGGCCGGCATAGTGGTAAACGATTCCATACTGCTGGTTCAGTTCATCAAGGAACATCGCAGAAAGGGCATGACTGCAATTGTCGCGGCAGGGCAGGCCAGTCGCGACAGGCTACGCGCCATCCTCATTACCTCCATCACTACCATCGCCGGGTTGTTGCCCTTGCTGGCAGAAACCAGCGTGCAGTCAGCGGCCATCAAACCTCTGGTGATTTCGGTAGTGTTTGGCCTGTTGGCCACTACTGTGTTGGTACTTGTGATGATTCCGGCGGTTTATGTGTTGTTCGATGATTGGGGCTGGACGGCCGGCGAGCCTGCAGAAGCCGAATAGTCTGTAACGTTTATGAGAGGGTGTGATGGAAAAGACAAGACAAAAGAATCTTCCAGCCAATGAGCGCCGCAACGTTACCGTTGAGGCGGTAATTGATCTTGCCGCGACGACCAACCCGGGTGACATAACGACGGCGGCAATCGCCAAACACATGAAGCTGACTCAGGGAGCTCTGTTCCGGCATTTCCCGAATAAAGAAGCCATCTGGCAGGCGGTCATGAAATGGGTTGCCGAGCGCCTGATGTCGCGGATCAAGAAAGCTGCGGACGGAATGGAGTCGCCCCTTGAGGCAATGCAAGCCATGTTCATGGCCCACATCGCGTTTGTTTCCGAGCACCCAGGGGCGCCTCGTATGCTGTTCGGTGAGCTTCAGGGCGCCAAGGCAACACCGGCGAAACGTCTGGCCCACGCGTTGCTCAAACAGTACGCAGAACGCCTGAACGAGCTGATCGAGACCGCCAAGTCGCGCGGTGAACTTCCGCGTGAGCTTGATAATCAGGCTGCTGCCACACTGTTTATAGGCACCATTCAAGGGTTGATCATGCAGTCATTGATTTCCGGCGACATGGAGCAAATGCACCGGGCCGCACCGGGTGTGTTTGCCATATACCGGCGCGGAATTGCCGGCACAGTTTCGGAAAAGCGAGGAGAATAATCGTGTCGCGTAAAATTTCCACTGCTCTTGTTCTGGTTGTTCTGGCTGCATTTCTGGGCTACGCCATCTGGAAGGTGCTGCTGGCGCCGGACAACCTTCCACCCGATGGCTTTGCCCGCGGTAATGGGCGGATTGAGGCTGACTTGGTTGATGTCTCGACGCGTCTCGCCGCCCGGGTTTCGGATATTGCAGTGCGTGAGGGTGACCTGGTTCAGCCCGGCGACGTTCTGGCCGTGATGGATACGACCGAGCTGGTGGCGCAACAGAGGCGTGCGCAGGCAGCGGTCGCAAGCGCCGAGGCAGCCGTGGCTGTGGCGAACGCCGGCATTACTCAGGCCAACGCCAGGCTTGCTTTGTCGCAGAGCAATCTGGCCCGTGCGGAAACCTTGAGCAAACGGGGCGTCGTAACCCGCGAGGAACTGGATATCCGGCGGATGGAAGCCAAAGTTGCCGATTCTGTACTGGTTGCAGGGCATGCGGAAGCGGTTGCGAAACAGCGGGTAGTTGATGCAGAAGAAGCTGCTTTGCAGGAAATTGAGGCTCGCATTGCCGACAGCACACTCTATGCAACGCAAGCGGGGCGGGTGCTCTACCGTCTTGCCCAGCCTGGTGAAGTTCTGGGCAGTGGTGGCAAGGTGCTGACGCTGGTCAGCCTTGGTGACGTGTACATGGAGTTTTTCTTGCCGGCCAATGCAGCACCAAAAGTACGGTTGGGTGATGAGGCGCGGATTGTGGCTGATATCATGCCGGATATGGCGATACCAGCGGTGGTGAGCTTCGTCGCGCCACAGGCGCAGTTCACACCAAAACAGGTTGAGACACTGGATGAGCGCGAGAGCCTGATGTTCCGAGTCCGTGTGCGCATTCCTCCGGAGATGGTTGCAGCAAGACTTGCACAGGTAAAAACCGGCGTGCGCGGCGAAGCCTGGGTTCGGTTAGTGCGAGCAGATGGAACCTTGCCTGACTGGCCCGAGGGGTTGACTCCACCCGTGGCTAACGTTCTGCCTGCACCAAACAGTCGGGCGGGCACAACCGGCGAGGTGCCTGAGGACTCTGAAAAATGATTGTCGCGGACCGCTCTTATGCGCCGGTTGCACGCGTGGTTGATGTGAGTCATCACTATGGCAAGGTGTGTGCGCTCAATGAGGTAACCCTGGAATTGCCCGCCGGGCGTATGGTCGGTTTGATCGGGCCGGATGGCGTGGGTAAATCCACCCTGATGGGGTTGATCGCCGGCGCCAAACGTTTGCAGACCGGGCACATTGAAGCGATGGGCGGCGATATGGCGAAAAAACGCCATCGGGCCGATGCCGGGAGCCGGATCGCTTTTATGCCCCAGGGGCTCGGGCGCAATCTGTATCACGATCTTACCCTGCAGGAGAATCTCGATTTCTTCGGCAAACTGTTCGGACTGAACAAATCCGAGCGCAAGGCGCGGATTGCGAGGCTGACCCGAGCAACAGGCCTGGACGCATTTATGAACCGTCCCGCAGGTAAGCTCTCGGGTGGTATGAAGCAGAAGCTGGGACTCTGCGCGGCGCTGATTCACGATCCGGATTTCCTGCTGCTCGACGAACCGACAACCGGGGTAGATCCGCTGTCACGAAGTCAGTTCTGGGATCTGATCGATACCATCCGCGCCGATCGTCCGCAGATGAGTGTTCTTGTCTCAACCGCCTATATGGAAGAGGCCGCACGTTTTGAGCATCTGGTGGCGATGAACGACGGACGTATCCTGGCGGTTGGAAGCCCGGAAGAGCTGCTGACCCGGACGGGAACAGAGACGGTCGAAGCGGCCTACGTGACACTGCTGGGCGGCAAGCCTGCGTCGATTCCTGAGAGTCACAAGGCTCCCGATGCGCCAGTTGCAACGGAAGGAAAGTCAGAACAGCCGGCCATCAGCGCCCATAACCTGACCAAACGATTCGGCGATTTTACGGCTGTGGACTCCGTGAGTTTCGAGATCGCGCGGGGTGAGATTTTCGGTTTCCTCGGGTCGAACGGTTGCGGCAAAACCACCACCATGAAAATGCTGACCGGCCTTACACCGGCAACCGAGGGTGAAGCCTGGATTTTCGGTGAGCCGGTGGATGCGCAGAATCTCGACGCACGTCGGCAGGTCGGCTTTATGTCCCAGTCGTTTTCCCTTTATGGCGAACTTACGGTACGTGAGAACTTGCTGTTGCACGCGCGTCTGTTTCATCTGGGCCGAGCTCTGACCGCTGAGCGGATGGAGGAGCTGGTTCCACGTTTCGGACTCGAATCCTATCTTGACCAGGGGGCCGGGTCATTGCCTCTGGGTGTGAGGCAACGCCTTTCTCTGGCGGTGGCGGTTATTCATGCCCCCGCCATTCTGATTCTGGACGAACCAACCTCCGGCGTTGATCCGCAGGCACGGGATGTGTTCTGGGACATGTTGCTGGAGCTTGCGCACCGGGATGGAGTCACGATTTTTATCTCGACGCACTTTATGGATGAAGGGATGCGCTGCGACCGGATTTCGCTGATGCACGCAGGTAAAGTGCTGGTGTCGGATGTACCCGCCGAGCTCATTAAGGCGCGGGGTGCCGAAACACTGGAAGAAGCCTTCATAGCGTATATGCTTGATGCCTCATCGCCAGCGCAACCACAGCCGTCTCAGCTACAGGAGGTAGCGGAAGACGAACACTTGCTTGGCGGGAATGACGCTGATGTGCCGGGCCCAACCGCGCCACGCTTCAGCTTGCAACGCATGTTGGCCTTCACCACACGAGAGGCGATGCAGGTAAGGCGCGACCCTGTGCGGCTGGTATTCTCGTTCGTCGGCAGCGCTCTGCTTTTGCTCATCATGTCTTTTGGTATTTCACAGGAAGTGCGCAATATTCCGTTCGCCGTGTTGGATCTGGACCAAAGCCCGGAAAGCAGGGCCTATCTTTCAGGGTTTGAGGATTCTCAATGGTTTCTGAAACGACCGGCTATCAGCAGTGTGGAAGAACTAGAGCAACGTCTTAAAAGCGGTGAGCTGGCGTTGGCAATCCAGATACCGCCAGATTTTGGAAGATCAGTGCGTGGAACCGGAATAAACGAAATAGCCGCGCTGATTGACGGCGCAGATACCAACCGGGCGGGCACCGTGGAAAGCTATGTGAAGGGCGCTCACGCCCACATAATGGGTATTGACGCGCAATCTGCACTGGCGTTGGAAGACCTGATGACACCCCGGTCACCGGATGCGGCCCCGCCAGCGACCTTGGTTCCGCGATTTCACTACAACCCGGCGATGGAAAGCCTGCCTTCAATCGGCCCGTCAATCCCACCGCTTTTGTTGTTACTTTTCCCGGCGATCCTGATGGCGGTCAGCGTGGCACGGGAAAAAGAAATCGGCACGATCACCAATTTTTACGTTACACCCACCAGTCGTGCCGAATTCCTGATCGGAAAACAACTGGTTTATATCGTCATCACGCTTTTGAACTTTGTGATCCTGACGGCGTTGCTGGTCACGGTTCTGGGTATTCCGCTCAAGGGCGCGCCGCTTGCATTGGTGCTTGGAGCCTTGCTTTACGCGGTTGCCGCAACAGGGTACGGCCTGATCGTATCAATGATTGCCAAAACCCAGGTGACGGCCGTCTTTGCTGCAGCCATTCTTTCGGTTATGCCGACCCTGCAGTTTTCCGGAATGATAACCCCGGTTTCCTCGCTGGAGGGCGCGGCGCAGGTTGTCGGCACCTTCTGGCCAACAACCTGGTACATGGGGATCAGTGTGGGCACCTTTACCAAGGGGCTGGGCCTTTCGGAGCTGTCCGGACATCTCTGGCGTCTCGCCGCTTTCGGTCCGGTCCTGACCGGGCTGGCCGTGCTCGCTTTGCGTAAGCAGGAGAGGTAAACATGAAGCGTCTTGCCAATACCTTCTGGCTTGCGGGTAAGGAACTGAAAAGCGTTCTTGGTGACCCTGTGATGGTTATCCTGATTCTGTGGTCTTTTGTGGTCGCTGTCATTCTTGAGGCCAGTGGGGCGGGTGATACGGTCTACAATGCGGCGATTGCCATTGTCGATGAAGATCAATCGTCGCTTAGCCGGCAAGTAACGGATGCTTTGGGGCCACCTTGGTTTCAGTCTCCCGTTACTATTTCAGCGGATCAGGTGGCAGCAGAGATGGACGCCGGGCGTATCATGTTTGTGCTCAGCTTTCCGCCGCAATTTGAAGCCGACGTAATCGCTGGCCTGGCGCCCGCCGCGCAGCTTGAGGTGGACGCAACGGCCGTGTCACAGGCACAACTCGGTACGGATTACATCTCCAATATTCTGACTTCCGAAAGCCGTGCATTTCTGTCGGGTACTCCTGAGACTCCTGAGCCCGCATTGCAGCTTGAGTTGCGCCGGGCTTTCAATCCCAATGGAAACCCTGTCTGGTTCAAGGCAGTGTCTTCGTTGCTCAATCAATTGTCGCTCCTCACCATCGCATTGACGGGCGCGGCGATGCTGCGCGAGCGCGAGCAGGGCACCATTGAGCATCTGATGGTCATGCCACTCACGCCGCTCGAAATTGCACTTTCCAAAGTTCTGGCCAACGTTGTTGTGGTGCTGGGAGCATTCACCCTGTCGCTTGTTTTCGTCGTGCAAGAGATTCTGCAAGTGCCTGTGGCCGGATCTGTGCCGTTGTTGTTGGCAGGTACGATGGTGTATCTGGCTGCCGCCGCGGCCATTGGGATGTTCCTTGGCACCATGGCGCGCAGCATGGCTCAGTTTGCACTGTTGGTGATCATGGTGATCATCCCCATCATCATGCTTTCCGGTGGTATGGGGGCGATCGAAAGCCAGCCTGATATTGTCCAGCGTTTAACGCTGGCACTGCCTTCGCGACACTTTCTCGCGTTTGCCAAGGCCGTGGTGTTCCGCGGTGCGGGTCCCGAGAACGTATGGTTCGAGTTGTCGATGATGGCCGGGTTGGGCATCGGATTTTTCGCAGCGAGTCTGGCGCTGTTCCGCAGGTCCATGAGTCTTTCTGGCTAGCTGGAGCCTCACCCGGCGTCAGGGAAAACTATTCAGTGGTGTGACCCCACCCCTGAGGAATCGACTGCTTTTCCAGTCCGTTGAATCGATCCGTCACATAACGGCTGTGGCAAGCTACGCAGGATTCGGTCATACGGTTGAAGGTTTCGGCCTGGGCCTGGGTATCCTGTTGCTTCCCCGCCTCAGCCAGCTCCGCTGCCAGCTGGTGGAAGTACTTGTCCATCTGTAGGAATTCCTCGGGCACCGCGGCCTTCAGATCCTGCTGATCTTGCTTGGTCAGAGACTGTTTGAGGATGAAGCTGTCGTGGATGGCTTGTCCTTTCTGCGCTACCTCATCATGTCTGCCCTGGATGATGGCGCTGTAGGTCGCCTTCATCGCTGTCTCAATCTCGATCATCTCCTTCGCCAACAGTCCACGTAGTTTCTCAGTCAGATCGGGGCCCACGGGCTCCGCAGCAATGACGGCTCCGTTAAGTGCCAGACTCCCTAGCAGACCAGCCGCTGCGAAGGTTCGAAATTGTCTTCCACGGCTTCGTAACGGGGTGCTCATCAGGGTGTTGCTGCTCGCTATCGCACGTTTACTCATGTTTGTACTCCTCGCTTTACGGTTGCGTTGTCTTCTTCAACGTCGCTCATAAAAATGCTTGGTGAACGGTTCACGGAAATTCTGGTGACATCCCAGACAGCTTAGCTGCACCTCGGAAAAGGCTTTAACAACCGCTTGGCCTTGGCCGCGCATTGCTGCTTCTTCCATCGCAGTTGCCGCATCGTGCACCTCACCATCGAATTCACGAAACTTGCCGGCATCACTACCAAGCCAGCTAAGGATCCGTAGTTTTTCCATCATTGGTGGCTGGGCATGACGAGCAATTTGGGGTGAGAGTTCTGCCACAGTGCTCCAGTCTTCCGTGGCGATTGCCCCGGCGACGGCTTGCATATCACGCCCAAGCTGTTGCATCACACCCTGCAAAACTAAAGGTTCGATGGTTTCCTCAGTCTCAGCGTACAAGGTTGCAGCAGAGGTAAGTGAAATTATTGCCATAACGAAAACTGAAAGGGGTTGTGATTTACTCATTAGTACTCCTTTAACTGGTAAGTGAGTGGTATTTGCTGACCAAGCGTGGTTGCTTTGTTCAAATTTCAAAACTCAGTGCGATCGAACCAAAGGCGTGATGACCGAGTTGTTCGTCAAACTCGCGGGTTCGCCAGACCCGCATCAGTGCCAGCCGGACGCCATGCCCGGAAACAAGCCACTGGCTACTGATACCGATTGCCGCCTGAGCGACCCATGGTCGCCGGCTGACACGGTGGCTGCTGCTATATATCTGATGTGGTATATAATTTATCATTTCAATACGCGTAAAAATTGACTGGATGATCAGAACATATTGTTTAGGCGGTGTGTATCAAAAAATATTACTGATTTACTTATTAATCAGACAGGTAAGGAAATCTTATTAGTTAAGGCCTAATGTTTTATGACTTATATTCATCAAACTATCTCTGATTTAAAGCTTACAAGCCCTGCCCAATGCGAGTTCTACCAAGCAGTAGAAGAAGTGTTAGATTCACTTAGGCCCGTGCTGGAAACTTCAGATCGTTATCAGCAGCAAGCCATTATTGAGCGTATCGTTGAACCTGAACGTCAAATTATGTTCCGTGTGCCATGGGTGGATGACAACGGTAATATTCAAATAAATAAAGGCTATCGCATCGAATTTAATTCGGCGCTTGTGTAATCCCCCCATTTTTACTCGCCCATTTGAGTAGAGGGTTAAGCTGCCTGT
>CAXBOW010000034.1:0-20061 GCA_963977485.1 uncultured Haliea sp. | reverse complement strand
CGTTATCAGCTTTAATCCGGGCTTTGTTCTGGTCCCTTGTCGCGGCTGCCGCAGCGGGAAACCCCCTTTCGGTTGGAACCCCACGCCCTCTCGGGGGTTTCCCGCCGCGGCAGCCGCTGCATGGCGGCACATCAATGCAGAGTGAAACTGGGCGTTTTGTGTCTCTTGGTTGGTGTTTGGTGGCTTCTGGTCTATTGGCTTGGTCTGGTCCCTTGTCGCGGCTGCCGCAGCAGGAAACCCCCTTTCGGTTGGAACCCCACGCCCTCTCGGGGGTTTCCCGCTGCGGCAGCCGCTGCATGGCGGCACATCAATGCAGAGATCAAACTACAAGAAATCGGGACAAAACCTGTGTGTGGGACAGTTTGCCCTGGAATCCTATGAAATGAACGATGGAAGCAGCCGCCGGTCTGGAGATCCCCTGCGAAGGCGTGGGGTTCCAACTAAGCGGGGGATCTCCGGACCGGTGGTTGCGGCGGGGTTAATGACTCACCAAGTTTGCGGGAATCCGATCGTTCACGCAGATTTCGATAGGTCGATTACTCACTCCGGGACTTGACGGTCAAGCCCAAAGACCCCGACCCCAGCCGGGCAGAAACCTCGTCGCCAATCTCCACGGCCTGGGAACTCGTGACCACCTTGCCGTCACTGTCTGTGACAATCGCATAACCACGGTGCAGGGTACTGAGTGGGCTGAGCGAATCCAGCATCTGTGCCAGGTGGCCGAGATGCTCCCTCGTATGCTGCAGTTTCTGCTGCATAGCGGCGTTGAGTCGTTGCCTGCTGCGTTCCAGATCCAGCTGGCGTTGCCGTAGGTAGGGCAGGGGGGAATGGGCTCGCAGGCGGCTTTCCAGCAGGCTTAGCTCGCTGCGGCGGCGTTGCAGCAGGTTGTTCTGGGCTCGTGTCAGTCTTTGTTCCAGCTCGTCCAGTCGCTGCGACTGTTCCCGCAGTTGCGCCCCCGGGTGTTTCAGGCGCTGTTGCAGGTGGCCCAGCCGGACTTTTGCATCGTTGAGTTTGCGGGCTATCAAGCGCACCAGGGTGGATTCTATGGCCTGCAGCCGCTGCTGCCATTCGCGCTGGTCCGGGCTCAGCAGTTCCGCCGCGGCGGAGGGGGTGGCAGCGCGGTGATCGGCCACCATGTCGGCAATGCTGAAATCGACCTCATGGCCCACTGCCGCAACCACAGGGAGTTCGCTGGCGGCTATGGCCCGGGCGACAATCTCCTCATTGAAGGCCCACAGGTCTTCCAGGGAACCGCCGCCGCGGCCCACGATCAGGGCATCGAACTGGACCTTGCCCTCGCGGTGCCAGCGATTGGCACGCTCTATTGCACTGGCAATTTCCCGCGCCGCGCCCTCGCCCTGCACCGCCACCGGGAGCAGGGAAACGGCAATTCCGGGGCTGCGCCGGCGCAACACAGTGAGAATGTCGTGAATGGCGGCGCCGGTGGGGGAGGTGATCACGCCGAGGTGGGAAACACTCTCCGGTAGCGGTTTTTTGTGCTTTGGGTCGAACAGCCCTTCGGCCAGCAGCCTGGCTTTCAGTTTTTCAAAGGCGGCCTGCAGTGCCCCGGCGCCCGCCTGTTCCAGATGCTCCACGATGAGTTGGAACTCCCCGCGTCCCTCATACAGTGAAACCCGGCAGCGCAGGCGGATGTGATCGCCGCTGGCGGGGGTGACTCTGACGCGTTGATTGCGGTTGCGAAACATGGCACAGCGCACCTGGGCGCTGCCGTCCTTGAGAGAAAAATACCAGTGGCCGGAGGAGGGTACGGTGAAATTACTCACCTCTCCCTCCACCCAGACATAGTCAAAGTGGCTTTCCAGCAGGCTTCGCGCCTGCCGATTTAGCTGGCTGACGGTGAGACTGGGAGGGGGAGTGGCGCTATCGAAGGGATTGGGCAAGATATATTCCGTTGGAACTTTTGTTTACCTGGACTAAGCCGGGGATTTATAATTGCATGTTTACCTCAACGCCGCCACCTGGAGAGCCACCTTATGCTGCGTATCGCCGAAGAAGCCCTTACTTTTGACGATGTCCTCCTGCTGCCCGGTTATTCCGAGGTGGTGGCGACACAGGTCTCGCTCAAAACCCGGCTGACCCGCGGTATTGAATTGAACATGCCGCTGGTGTCGGCCGCGATGGATACCGTGACCGAGTTCCGGCTGGCGATTGCCATGGCCCAGGAGGGCGGCATCGGCATTATCCACAAGAGCATGACCATCGCCGAACAGGCTGAGGAAGTGCGCAAGGTCAAGAAGTTTGAGAGTGGTGTGGTCAAGGATCCCATCACCATCCAGCAGTCGGCCACTATTGCCGAGCTGATTGAACTGACCAGCGCCCACGGTATCTCCGGGGTGCCGGTGCTGAATGGCAAGGATCTGGTCGGCATTGTGACCAAGCGTGATGTGCGTTTTGAATCCAATCTGGACAAGCTGGTGTCCACTATCATGACGACCCGGGACAAGCTGGTGACAGTCAAGGAGGGCGCCAGTTCCAAGGAAGTGCAACGGCTACTGCACCAGCATCGCATAGAGAAAATTCTGGTGGTAAACGACGCTTTTGATCTGTGCGGGATGATCACGGTAAAGGACTTCGACAAGGCAGAGAGCTTTCCCCTGGCCTGCAAGGACTCCTATGGCCAGTTGCGGGTGGGCGCATCGGTGGGTACCAGTCCCGATACCGATGACCGTATTGCTGCGCTGGTGCGTGCTGGCGTGGACGTGCTGGTGGTCGACACCGCACACGGCCATTCCCGCAACGTGATAGAGCGGGTGAAGATGATCAAGGCAGCCTACCCCTCTATGCAGGTCATAGGAGGCAACATCGCTACCGGCGACGCCGCCATTGCACTGGCCGAGGCCGGGGTGGACGGCGTCAAGGTGGGTATAGGCCCGGGGTCAATCTGCACCACCCGTATTGTTACCGGCACTGGCGTTCCGCAGATCACGGCCATAGCCAATGTCACTGCGGCCCTGAAGGGGACTGATATTCCGCTAGTTGCCGACGGCGGCATCCGCTTCTCCGGCGATATTGCCAAGGCGCTGGTAGCGGGCGCCCACGCGGTCATGCTGGGCAGTATGTTTGCCGGCACCGAGGAAGCGCCGGGTGAGGTGGAACTATATCAGGGGCGTACCTACAAGGCTTATCGGGGTATGGGTTCACTGGGTGCCATGTCCCGCACCCAGGGCTCTTCCGATCGTTACTTCCAGGATGCCAGCAAGGGTGCTGAGAAGTTGGTCCCAGAGGGCATCGAGGGCCGGGTACCCTACAAGGGCCCTGTGTCGGCCATTATTCATCAACTGATGGGTGGTGTGCGCTCTGCTATGGGCTACACCGGTAGCCCCGACATGGAATCCATGCGCACTCTGCCGGAATTTGTGCGGGTGACCTCGGCGGGTATGTCCGAGAGCCATGTACATGACGTATCTATTACCAAGGAAGCACCTAATTACCCGGTTCGTTAGACATGGGCTGAAAAGCCCTGTTAAATCTCCATCAGCAACGGTGCCTGCGGGCGCCGTTTTCGTTTTGTCGCCGATGTATACCCAGGAACGACTATGAGCGCAGATATTCACGCCCAGAAAATCCTTATCCTCGATTTTGGCTCCCAGTACACCCAGTTGATTGCCCGTCGCATACGCGAAGTGGGTGTGTACAGCGAAATCCGGCCGTTCGATTTATCGGAGGAAGAGATCCGGGAATTCAACCCCCGCGGTATTATTCTGTCCGGTGGGCCCGAATCCGTCTCTACGGAGGCATCGCCCCGGGCGCCGGCCTGCGTGTTTGAGCTGGGGGTGCCGGTGCTGGGTATTTGCTACGGCATGCAAACCATGGCGGAGCAGTTTGGTGGCGAAGTCGCCTGCTCCAATGTCAGCGAATTTGGTTACGCCCAGATCAAGCTGGTGTCCACTGATGGTCTACTGCACGATATTCGCGATCATTTCGACGAGCAGGGTAACTCGCTGTTGGACGTATGGATGAGCCACGGTGACAAGGTAGTTGAGCTACCCGAAGATTTTGAGCTTATCGCCAGCACCGCAACCTGTCCCATAGCCGGTATGGCGCATCGCAGCAAGCCTTTTTACGGCATCCAGTTTCACCCGGAGGTGACCCACACACTCCAGGGCATGCGTATCTTTGAGCACTTTGCGCTGGAATTGTGCGGCTGTGAAGTGTTGTGGACGGCGGCCAATATTGTTGAAGATGCTATCAGTAGAGTGCAGGCCCAGGTGGGTGATGACAAAGTGCTGCTGGGACTGTCCGGCGGCGTCGATTCCTCCGTGGTGGCGGCCTTGTTGCACCGCGCCATAGGCGATCAGCTCACCTGCGTATTTGTCGACAACGGTCTACTGCGGCTCGACGAGGGTGACCATGTGATGGAAATGTTCGCCCGCAATATGGGGGTGAAGGTGATTCGCAGCGATTGCGAAGAGCTGTTTCTCGGCAAGCTGGTCGGCGTCGCAGACCCGGAAGAGAAGCGCAAGGTAATCGGTAACACCTTCATAGAGGTTTTCGATGAAGAAGCGACCCGCCTCAAGGACGTCAACTGGCTGGCACAGGGCACCATTTACCCCGATGTGATCGAGTCGGCGGGTGCCAAAACCGGCAAGGCGCACGTGATCAAGTCACATCACAATGTGGGTGGCCTGCCAGATGATATGGCACTGGAACTGGTAGAACCCCTGCGCGAGTTGTTCAAGGACGAGGTGCGAAAAATCGGCCTGGAACTGGGCCTGCCCTACGATATGGTGTATCGCCATCCCTTTCCCGGGCCGGGGCTGGGAGTGCGCATACTGGGCGAGGTTAAAAAAGAGTACGCTGATCTGCTGCGCCTGGCGGACGCAATTTTCATCGAGGAATTACACCGCGATGGCTGGTACCAGAAAACCAGCCAGGCCTTTGCCGTATTCTTGCCGGTGAAGTCAGTGGGTGTGGTGGGCGACGCGCGGCGCTACGAATACGTGATTGCCCTGCGGGCTGTTGAGACCGTTGATTTCATGACTGCTCGCTGGGCGCACCTGCCCTACGACCTGTTGGAGCGAGCTTCAAACCGCATCATCAATGAGATATCCGGTGTATCGAGAGTGACTTACGATATCAGCAGTAAGCCACCGGCAACGATCGAGTGGGAATGATTTCACGTCTGGCACTGGCTGGCACCTGCAAGCAAGAAATCTCATAAAAACACTATAAAAATAGAGTTATTCTCCTTTTTGTCTAGCAACGACTGGCACTCTCTGGCACCTCCAAGCAAACTTTTTCAATGGTATAAAACATGGTACTGTTCTTTGAAATGTCAGGGCCAAGAAAAAATACCATGCTACTTTTTCAAGTGCACCCATGGTATTAAATTCAGTTAACTCCCTGATATAAAAGAAGATATACGAGATAAATATACCATATAGGCTCATGGTACTTTTCCTACGGGAGGACTTGTGATGCTGACAGATACCAAGCTGCGCAACTTGAAGCCAAAGGACAAGATCTACAAGGTCAATGACCGCGATGGGCTCTACGTGGCTGTGACACCAGCGGGCGGCATTTCCTTCAGATACAATTACTCGATCAGCGGTCGACAGGAGACTTTGACGATAGGCCGGTATGGCAAGCGCGGTGTCACGTTGTCAGAAGCACGAGAGCGGCTCAGCGAAGCAAAAAAGATGATCGCTGGAGGGAAGTCACCGGCCAGAGAAAAAGCACGCGACAAGACGCGCGTAAAAGATGCCGAAACGTTTGGTGCGTGGGCCGAGAAATGGATGCGTGGTTATCAGATGGCTGATTCGACGCGTGACATGCGTAAGTCAGTCTACAACCGTGAATTGAAGAAGCGCTTTGGCAATCAGAAATTATCTGAGATCACGCATGAGGATCTTCGGACTGTAACCGATGCCATCGTAGAGAGAGGGGCGCCAGCAACAGCAGTTCACGCCCGAGAGGTGGTAATGCAGGTCTATCGTTGGGCGATTGAGCGCGGACAGAAAGTAGAGAATCCTGCGGAACTGGTTCGGCCTACCAGTATCGCCAGGTTTGAACCTCGCGATCGGGCTTTGAGTCCTCCAGAGATTGGTCTGATGTATCGATACATGGACCGAGTTGGAACGTCGCCTCAATATAGAGCTGCTATAAAGTTGCTGTTGCTGACCATGGTGAGGAAGTCCGAGCTGTCCAACGCTACCTGGTCGGAGATCAGTTTCAGCGAAGCGCTTTGGACGATTCCAAAAGAGCGTATGAAACGACGCAATCCGCACTTGGTGTTTCTGTCTCGTCAGGCGTTGGATATTTTTATCGCACTCAAGACCTTTGCCGGCGGTTCTGAATTCGTACTTCCCTCTCGGTATGATTCGGATTTACCTATGAGTGCAGCAACGATGAATCGCGTTCTAGCATTGACCTACCAGGCGGCACAGAAGAATGATGAACCGCTTGGGAAATTCGGTCCTCACGACCTGCGTCGCACCGCCAGCACACTACTGCACGAGGCCGGGTATAACACCGACTGGATTGAAAAGTGTCTTGCGCACGAGCAGAAAGGCGTGCGTGCGATCTATAACAAAGCCGAGTACCGGGAGCAGCGGGCGGCGATGTTACAAGATTGGGCGGATATGATTGACGATTGGACTACTATGAAACGGCAGTAAATCCAGGACGGTGCGCTGGATCCTCAGACTCCATGCGCGACTCGATCCAATCCTCGACCTCGGCCAGGTCCCACGCAACATTGCGACTTGTTAGTACGATTCGGCGGGGAAAGTCGCCGCGTTTTTCCATGTTGTAAATGGCGCGATCTGACAGTGGGATCATCGCCAGAAGTGTTTTTCGGTTTATTAATGTCTTGCTTGGGCGGTTTTGGGTTCCAGCATCCATTGATCGTTTCTGTTGCCCCTGACGGCACCTCTCAGAATTGTGTGGTTGTGATAAATCAACATTAGCACTGTGCAAATCATTTTGGCAAAAGAAAATGTTTAGCAAGGTGATAAACATCTTGCCAGATCATCTGATGGTTTTAGCGGTCCTGAGGAGTGGGGCTATCTTGGTTTAATCCCACTGGCTGGGTTCTTTACGCGTATCGCTTAGGGAGGTGAGGCCGTTCAGACCGCCTCTCCCTTGAAGACAATGACACCGCAAATAGGGGTGTCTGCATTCACCGCAATAATGCGATTGGGCCAGTCCGGGTTCAGCGTTTTGAGATACTTCTTGCCTTCCTCCAGGATCAGTTGCTTGAACGTCACCTCATTGGACTCTTCCAGCCGAACCACGACAAACTTACCGTGTTCGACTGGTGCTTGTGGGTCGACGAAAATCAATTCGCCCTCCCGGAATTTGGGCTCCATGCTCGCGCCGCGCACACGCAGCACAAAGGTCTCCGGGCTACATTCCACGGGACACCGTAAAAGCGTTGTGCCGTATGGGGGAGGCAGGTCTTCTGAAATATCGTGCCCCTTGCCGACCTGGTCCCACGGTATCAACCGATGCTGACTGCCCGTATTGGATTCGTCGTGCTCAGCCGTCAGATCAGAGCCAATAGGGTGATCGTCATCCATCCAACCCGGGGGCTTGTTCATCGCCGCCTCTAACTTGGCCGCCAGGTCATCCCCAATGGCGCGCGGAGTTCCCTTCTTGGTGGGTAGCTGATTGCGTACCTGGCTGAGGTAGGAGCTGTTGGTTCCCGCGGCGCGAGCCAGGCGCACGGCCGAACCCGCTTCGCGAATGAGGGCCTCAAGATTCTTTAGGCGTATTGGGCTTTGTTTACGTGTCATGACAGGAGCTTAGCAAAATTTAGCAGAATGATAAACAAAAAGTTATCACGTTAGCTTGTGGGGAAATTTGCTCAGTGCTAATGTATATTCGCATGGAGCTAAAGTATTTTCTCAAGATGGCAACGAAGAGGGAGCGAGCAGAGGTCGCCGTCGCTTGCAATGATTCGGTGTCTTACCTATACCAGATTGCGGGCAACCACCGCTACGCCAGCCCCTTGCTGGCGACCCAGATCGAACAATCGACGAGACTGGTTGCAGAAGCATCGGAGGGGCGACTTCACCCCGTGCCTCGTGCCTCAATGGTCCGCCACCCCGAAATCTTCTATGGGGTAGAGGAACAAGAAGCGCAACGACGGCCTGCAATGGTGTGTGAAGTCGATGGCGCAGAATAATCGATCCGCCACGGCCGCTGCGTCCACATCCGACGATGTCGTCGCCACACGCATCGAGGTCACCCGTATTCACCACTACGGGCGCAACCCCCGACGTCAGCAAAACCCGGAGTATGACCGCATCAAGGCGTCTATCCGTGCCGGCGGTCTGGATCAACCGCTAGTGATCTCGCAGGAACCCGGCGCGGCCGACTACGTACTCCATGCAGGGGGCAACACTCGGCTGCGTATCCTTAAAGAATTGTACGAGGAGACAGGGGATGAGAAGTTTTACTGGATAGACTGTGTGATCAGACGCTGGTCTCAGGAGTCGGCGGTGTTGTTCGCGCACCTGCGGGAGAATGAACTGCGCGGTAGTCTGCCGTTTATCGATAAAGCGCATGCCGTCTTTGACGCCAAATCGTTGCTCGAGGCCGAACTGTCCATAGAAAACTTGTCGCAGCGGCAACTGGAAACCCTCTTCATGGAGCGAGGCTTCAGTCTCGGTCACAGTATGATCTCCAAGATGGGGTACGCCGTTCAGACACTGTGGCCGGTAATGCCAACAGCATTGAGTGCCGGCATGGGTCGACCCCAGATTGAAAAGATTCGGGCTTTAGAGCGTGCGGCACGACACATCTGGCTACACCGCCAGTTGGGTGAGGACAGCCTGTTCGATGACGTATTCGCCGAGTTGTGTCGGCGCTACGATGGCAGCGAGTGGGATATACAACCACTGCGACATGCACTGCAACATGAGATTGCAGTGGAGTCAGAGCAGAGCGAACACATCATCCACCT
Organism: uncultured Haliea sp.; assembly: GCA_963977485.1. Classification (GTDB taxonomy): domain Bacteria; phylum Pseudomonadota; class Gammaproteobacteria; order Pseudomonadales; family Halieaceae; genus JARRPM01. The sequence goes on along the minus strand of CAXBOW010000034.1, from coordinate 11,132 downwards.
AGAATTCGAAGCCTGCCTGGCGGGTCGGCCGTTTGATTGTCCTGCGCCTCCCGACGATGACAGCGATGAAGTGCATCCAGAGGATGAGCCGAGCAAACCCGCGGTTGCGGGTGAGGAGTTGCCTATTGTCACCACGGCCCTCACGCCCCGGGCGCATCAAGAAGCGCCAGAGCGCAGACTGGTCGACAAGGAGGAATTCCCGGACAACTCGACTCACACCATCGCGGTTTCTGCCGACCGTGCGACGAGTGCTCGAGATCTGAGTTCACTGGATATTCCGTCATTGCGCCGCCACCTGTATGCCACCGCCGCACGCTTGGCGGAACATCACGGCATGGGCGATCGCGTCATTCCTCTTGCGGATCATGGCTTGGGTTTTCTGGTGACGGATGTTCCGCCCGCGGAGCTGACGGAAACATTGGATCAGGAGATGCTTGGATTGGTGTCCTTGCTGTGGTGGCAATTGGCAGCCTGCTCTGAGGTGACTGCGGCCCCCGTAGATGTCCTGCTGAATTACCTTGATGAATCGTCCATATTGCACCGGGCACTGGAATCGCAGGATGCGGAGCTGTTGTTTAGCAATGTCTGGACGCTCGACCCTGGTCACTTGGGTTGCCAATTGTGGCAGCAACTCAATCCTAAGGATTGGCAGCTTCTGCTGCAGATGATGGAAACCTATCGTGCGCTAAAACGGCGTGCCTTTGACGCGGGCTTCCCGTTGTGGGACACCGCGGAAGGTGACAGCTGATGTCATCTAATAAGGAAGCGGATCTCACTTCTGCCGTTCTCCTATACGCGGTCCGCTGTCTCGCCGAAGGTGACCAGCAGGCTTTGCGAAGCATGAATTTTGGTCCCAAAGAGCTGGATGCTTTACAGAGGATAAACCTGGCTGACCTGTATCGAGCCGATGCGCTCCGCGTGCATTGTCTGAAGATAGACCTGGACAGGGAGGTGTTCTGGCCCATGCTGGCACACCTGCGCCATCAGCGGGAGTCCGAAGAGCTACAGCGCACGCTAATAGTGGCCGATGCCCCCTTGGATATGATGCAGCAGTTGTTTGGGATGAGCTCACGTGAGTACACCCGATGGCGTCGAGTGCTGACGTTGGCGCCCTCTGTGGGAAGGCCGCCTGAGCTCGATGAGCCCGATACGCATACACTTTGGTATGCCTGGCAGGAACGGGTTCAGGCGCGTGCGGAAGGCCCGCTGGCGGCAGCAGACTATCTCAGTCTCTACCACGAGACGGACATCGCGCTACGGTGTATTTGGGCACTGGTGCAACGGTGGGAGGCATACGGCGAGCCTATGCCGGGTGCCGATGCGAATCAGGTCGTCGAGCATGGCCCATGATGATGCCGTACCGCGACCGGAAACAGTTGCCCTCGATGCCCTAATCAAAGCCACCATTGCGGAATTCAAAGCTGAGGGTGCAGTATCGTCGCCCGACGCCATGTTATTTGTGGGCAATTGGCACCAGGCGGTTCCCGCCATGGTGATTCAGGATCCCATCCTGGAGCCTGTCGACAAAGTGGTGTGGATGGTCATTATGTCTCACGCCAGAGAAACCGGAGGACGAACGGCTTTCCCGGATTACGACACCATTGCTAACCAGACTAACGTTTCCTCGACGTCAACCGTATCGCGGGCGATTGCGATATTGCGGCTCACACGCTGGCTAACCTTATACGCCAGGCTACGTCAAAAATCCGGCCGCTTTACCGGTAACATCTATGTTCTGCACGACGAGCCCTTGCCGCTGGTTGACGCCCTGCATCTTGACGATGCCTATATGGCATTTGTCAGTCAGTCTCAGCAACATCACCACGGACGCGTGCGTCTCGTTGCGCAGGGAATATCAGACAGTCTGGATGAAACCATTCGGGACGGACAGAACCTTGCGGAAAGAGAGTCGGGGTCGGAGCGTCGTCTGCGTGCGGCGCAGTTTCTGACAGAGAGAGGGAAAAAAACAGGCGGCTCGAGTCGCTACTTCGCCTTCACAGGTGCATCTGTTAACCGACTTAAGCAGCCGTTGTCGCAGAGATCTGACAGGGTTAGTGACCGTAGCCAAAATTCGAAGGCGGAGGAAAAAGCACACTACAGTAGTGGTTGTAGTAGTGATTATAAAACAACTAGAACAACAACCCCTACACAGAATTCCAACAGCGAAGAAAGTGCTTTACCAACAGTAAATTCACTTTCTGATAAGCCGCTGATCTATCCGCCCCGGTTGTCGGACAACCAGAAACTGCTGGCAGATCGGTACCTTGGCATGATTGCTCCCGAAGGTCGCCAGTCTGTCTTGGATGAGTTGCAGGGTCGGCTGGACTCGGAGCAACGAGGGATGAAACCGGTCTACGACGAATTGCGTTTCCTGCACTCGTTGTGTAAGGCCGCGGACAAGGGTGAATTTATACCCAATCTCGGTATCAAAGTGGCTGAAGGCCGATTGTCTCGTGCCCAGCCAGCCCCGCCACCTGTGGACCCAGAGCAAGAAACACTCAAAGCCGAAGAGCGCGAACGCTCGCGGGCCTATGGCATCGAACAGATTGCCAAATTGCGCCTCTCGTTCAACGCGAAGGATGATCCCTGATTCAGCCCCTTTGCCGTGTCACCCGTTATTGGAGCGCTGTATTTAACATCTTTTCGAGGTGGTTCCACTGTCACCAGTTTGGAAGACCAATATCCAATAGCAGGGCGTAAACCGCCACGTCACTCGGCGAGATACTCCGTGGTCGGAGGTCGGGTTTCGTGGGTTCATAGCGTGGTGAGAAATTGATAGGAAACACGCTGATGAATACTCATGTGGGCCTCCCTGGCGAACAGCCTATTGATCAACCGGATAAAACGGGTCCGGGCGCGTTGCGTGGCGAGGTCTGGTTGAACGTCCAGACTTACCAAGCACAAAGCTTGATCAGGGGGCGGCGTGGCGGCGAAGGCAAGCCCGCGATTATGGGTCTGGTTGGATTTGCAGAACGGCTTAAGGTGCTGTGGCAAGCCATCCGGTCGGATGACCCGTTCGCCGACTGGTGGCTGGTCAAGGTGGAAGACAGCGTCGCCGATGTACGTTCGCAGTTGCATCGCCTGCAGGAACAACTTCAGGCCGTGCTGGTCAGCGTCGAGTGCTTCGAAGTGACCTTTGCGCAGTCGAGTCGACCCCAGCGAGTTTCCCTACAGTTTGCCAATCCTTATGCCTTTCGGGCCGCACAGATGCTCGCTGACTATGACCGCATGATGTGCGCCTGGATGACGGTCCGACATTTGGGCCTGGCTTTACCGACGGAAATCGCTGAACAGGTGAGTGGGAGTGGACGGTGGCTGCGGCGCGTATTTGCACTCCCTCAAAGCTACCAGTATCTGGAGATCAGTCGCAACGATATACATCAAGGCACGGCGCGAGCAGAGAAAGCGCGTGAATGTATGGGGGACCTGCCGCAGGAGATACTCGACGGTGAGAAACTTCCATCGCTACGACCCGTCACGTTCCAGCGTGCTATCACGCCTTGTAGTCCCGCTCGCCAGGATGGATAGCCGCTATGCTAGCCGCGACTCAACAGCGCCTGAATATCATTCTGGATACGCGCATTCCACTGGAGGCGATGATTCTCAATCGTTTACAGCGATTGCCGCAGCGGCGGCGAAACGATTGGCTAAGAGGCTTGCTACTGACTGGCTTCAGTACAGAGTGTCAGGTGATCAAATCACAGGCGCCATCGATCCCTCAGCAAGATAGTGATACTGACAATCGCCGATTTATGCATTGGCGTATGCCAGTGATGCGAAGTGGTGCGCGCCGCTCCCAAAGCGATGCGTCACCTGGATCTGGTGATCAGCATAGTGTGGAAAAAGCCCAGAGTTGCCCCAGTACCCATTCTGAAAAGCCCTTTGCGCAGTTGAAAAACGTGATAGGCCACTAGCGTACATGGATAGATTGCGAGGAAATGGACAGTGACAGAACGCACCGATGAAAAACCGACACAAGATAACGATACGTCCCGGCTGTCCTCGGATCCCATGACCGTGGTTCAGGTAGGGCTTGATGACGGGTATGCCTATACCAAGGTGGCGTTAGCCGATGGGCGGCTGTTTAGTGTGCCCTCCAGAGCGCGAATTGGCTCTGCTGGTGTCACGTGGATTCGAGAGCAGGAGCAACGGATTTTTGAGTACGAGACCGGTGGAACCGTGTACTCGGTGGGTGCCGTCGATGGTGAGGCGACACAGTTCGACGAATACCCCGGTTCTGCCCTCAATCGCGTGATTGTACAGCACGCCTTCCAGCAGGCGGGCTTGTCGGGCCGTTCCATTCATCTTGTGACGGGCTTGCCGGTTGCCGCGTTCTACCGCAACGATGGCCAGCGACGCGAGCAGAGCATTGGTCAAAAACGGGACAAGCTGAAATTGGCGGTAGAACCCGTTCCTGGAAACCTAAAATCGAACCGGTTAACGGTAAAGGCCAGTATAGGCTTCCATGAGGTGATTCCTGAAGCCCTTGCCGCCTGGTATGACTATGTCATCGTGACTCAGGATGATGGTGTCACGCTGGATGGCGATCGATTGAGCGCGCCCATTGCCATCATCGATATCGGCGGACGTACAACCGATTATGTCGTGGTGCAGGATCAGGGCATCGTTCACGGTTCATCCGGCTCCCTTAACCGGGGCATGCTGAATGTGAAATCTCGGGTCGCCGATCTTATTCAGCAAACCTTCGACGTGAGCGAACTGGGCGAGCAGAGTATCTCAAGAGCAGTGGAGAGTTCCCGATTACGCCTGCATGGCAAGGATCATGATATCTCGGCCATGGTGGCTGCTGCGAAGCGAGAATTGGTGGAGTTACTCTACGCTGAAACCCGGCGCAAACTGGGATTGGGTGTCGAGCTTGATCGGGTGCTCTTTGTGGGCGGCGGTAGTGCCGCGCTCGCAGCCGATATCGCCAACTGGTTTCCGAACCAAATGATAGCCGACCACGCAGCGTTCGCGAATGCGCGTGGGATGCTCAAGTACCTGCAATTTGTGTGTGATGACACCGAGAACAAGTTCTAACGGTTTTATACGTGGTCACTGCGGTCTCAGTGGCAATAAGTATCGTCGGATTGTGCAAACGATACCGCGGCTACGCCGTCAATCCAGTGTCAGGACTCGTCCTGATATTTACTCACCCTGCCGGGACATCGTATCCCGACAGGGATTCGCGTTCCCCGGCAGTTCATTAAGTTCAAGGAGAATGTGTTATGAACACTAAACAGTCTACGACTGAAAAACCGAAGTATTTCGATCTTGATATCCACGGCATCGGTTACCTCAACCGTGTGCGCGACGTGACACCCGAGAATGGCACTCCCTTTCTCAGTGTCACCATAGCGGCACTGCGAGGCCCCGCCGACAACGTCCAGCATACCCATTTTGATTGTGTGGTGTCTGGCGAGGAAGCGAAGGATCTGGTGCGCCAATTGATGCCTGCGGTCGAAGCCGACATGAAAGTGTTGGTGGGGTTTCACCTCAGCGATTTGCAGGCAGAAGCGTTCACATTTAAACAAGGTGAACGTGCCGGCACGACAGGCATTGGACTGAAATCCCGACTGCTTCGTTTTCAATGGATCAAGGTAGACGGACAACCGTTTCCGGCGCCTGTCGCCAGAGACGTCACCGCCTAACCACAAACCCTGGCAGCATCTACCGATGCTGCCAATCTTTCAATCCCGCGAGGAAACCACTTCCTCGCGGGACTGGTCTCCCCGCACCATCGAAGGAGACCAGTCATGGTTTCGAAATCATCGCCTGCAAAGGTGAACACTAAAAACCGTTTGGCGACGCTGAAGATCGCAACGCTTAACGACAGTGAAAAGCAGTCTCTGATGGAACTGGCTCTTGCGGTTCTGCAGGACCTGCATCGACCGGGGCTCGAGCTGCCCAGTCCTAACAGTACCCGCGACTATTTGCGTGTGCTGTTGGCCGACCGGAAAGCAGAAGTGTTTGGTTGCATGTACCTGGATAACCGGCATCGAGTGATCGAGACAGCTGAGCTGTTCCAGGGAACGATTGACGGTGCGGCAGTGTACCCCCGCGTGGTGGTGCAGCAGGCGCTAACCCTCAATGCCGCCGCGGTGATGTTTTTTCATAATCACCCCAGTGGAGTTGCCGAACCCAGTCACGCGGATGAGGCGATTACTCGGCGGTTAAAGGATGCTCTGGCACTGGTGGACATACGTGTGCTGGATCATTTCATCGTCACAGCTGGTGAGTCATTGTCGTTCGCAGAGCGCGGACTGCTTTAGCTCACTATTTTACTCAACCCATTGGGGAGTCGCTGCTTCCCAATGGGAAGGAGGGACTCCCTGAATTCTCAAATCAACTCCTCAGGGAGAAACTTTATGAAAAATACAAAGAATACTTCATTGGAAGAGGTCTTTGGTCCTGTCATCTCATGCTACAGCCGAGCACAGGCGATTGAAGACGGTGTGTTGGTTGATGTCATCACCATGGCGCGTGAAGCCGGTTTCAAGTGGCCAGTGGCTCTCACACATGCGGCATGGTGTGATTGTGTCGCCTGGACTGAAAAAGATAGCCGGATTCAGGTGCATCAGGATGAGTCCGGTCGCTTGTGGGACGTGTTATTCATGGCATTTGTTGCCATACGCACGGCCACTGATTCCGGTGATCGACTGAGCTTCTCGTTGTATCGGGTACCCAGTGATGGTTGCACGATGGAAGCTCAGGAGGTGACCTTGAAGCTGATGGTGGGTCCCGGTGATGCCGGAGAACCCGTTGTGACCATCATGCTGCCTAACGAAGATTAATGTCGCCGATGAGAATCGGCTCCTTGCCCTGGCCATATATGGACCCATCCCGGTATGCAAGGTCCAGTTTGGTGAAGGTAAGTGGTTGGTTGCTGCCATATATCCGGCCTGTTTATGAGAAGTGGACTTCTCTGGCCCTGATGGAATATGCACGCTTTGTCCTTAATCACTTGGACGGCCTCAATGGGCCCTAGCCAGGGACAGGTTAACAAAGCGTCGGTTCGACCAGTCTTGCCATCAAATGAACTGTGCCTTCGCAATCGTTGTGTCAGTCTATTCAACTAAGGGCCATTTCTTAATACTGTGGATCAGCGAAGGCCCTTCTATTCGCTGATCCACACTTTCTCTATGTGGCTGGATGATACTCCCCTCCTTTCGACAGCAGTGCCCAGACAATACGGGCATTCTTATTTGCCACTGCTACAGCGGCACGGTTCGTGCCGCGCTCGGAAGAGAGTCGCTGGATCCAACAACTTCGAGAATCGGATTTGTTACCGGCGCACCGCACTACCGAGCGCGCGCCATGAATTAACAGCGTGCGCAGGTAAGTATCACCACGTTTACTGATGCCCAGTAGCTGCGGCTTGCCACCCGTAGTATGTTGCCGTGGTACCAAACCCAAGCTGGCAGAAAATTGTCGACCATTCTTGAACTCGCGCGCGTGGCCATAAGCCGACACCAACGCAGTGGCGGTCTGCGGGCCAATGCCTTCGATTGCGCCAATGCGCTGACACGCTTCATTCGAGTTAAACAGCTGCACGATCTCGCGAGTGCACCCCTCCACGCGTTTATCAAGGGCCTGTAGTTCCTGATACAGCGCATAAAGCCATGCCCGAAACCGAGCGGTAAGCCCGTTCTCGCCGTCCTCCAGAATCTCCGGGATTCGACGACGCAGCCAGGTGATCCCCTGAGGGATAACAATGCCATACTCTCCAAGCAATCCACGAATTTGATTCGCCTGCGCTGTTCGCGTCTTTACGATTGCCTGACGAATCCGATGCAATGCCTGGATGTCCTGCTGTTCGACGCTCTTGATAGCGACAAAGCGCATCGTCGGCCTGCTGACTGCCTCGCAGATAGCCTCGGCATCGTTATAGTCATTTTTGTTACTTTTGACATAGGGCTTTACAAACTGGGGACTGATCAGGCGTACCTCATGTCCCAGTTTGCCTATCTCCCTGGCCCAATAGTGCGAGCCGCCACAAGCCTCCATGCCGAGTAGGCTGTGCTCCAGGTTGGCCAGGAAAGGGAGTAATTGTTTACGGCTCAGTTTTTTCTTCAAGACCGGGTGTCCCGTCAGGTCAGTACCACATAAGTGGAAAGTATTCTTACCCAAGTCGATTCCCAAGTAAGCGATCTCTTTGATAGCGCTCATCTCATAACCTCCTCGTTTCTGTTGTTCAGGCTGTCAGTTTGAGCCGTCCAGTAGCTGCTGGGAAGAGGGATGGGTCCATTCCATTACTTGGGATAAAGTGGCGCCTCTCTCTTGCTCACCCGCTCTGCTTCCAACGTAGTATTTTCCCACGAAGTGCCAACACAGCACCCACCTGACGTTTAGCCTGTGGTTCCACTGTACCCGCGGCCGAATTGACCTGTTTACTCGACTGCCATGACAGGTCAAAAACCTGCGTGGGAGTTGATACGAACGAAGCCCTCGTCACTGCTGAGCGAAGCGGGGTAGTGACGAGGGCGGCGCAGCCCCGAACGACAACGGTTTGCGCTCGGATTGTTGCGTTCCCGGCGAGTTCAGTCTGGATATACTGATGGCCGTGGATTGATAGCAGAACAAAACGCGGCCACGGCGGTAACGTGGATGGGGAAAGTTGTCCTCGCCATCTTAAATGGCAAAAACAACAGTAGCGTCAACAGAGCTTGAAAGGCGCACAGTTTCGGCTGCAGCTCATCTTCAACGTTACTTCAACATCAGGACAGTCGTCCTCTCTTCAATCTGGCAATCGCCACTTCAATCCCGGCTCGCAAGCAGCCGACTTTCATTGTGCCGTCCACTCGACGGTTTCTTTCAACCTGCGGACTAATGGTTCCGCTCATTTAAAAGGAGGTGAAGTACCCACCATTCAAGGCGGGCTCTTTGAGTCCATTGGTTTACCCGGCACCATCTTCGGCAGAAGAGCAGCCAGGTTGCCTGCGACCAGGCTTATCAGGTCAAACGGGGAGTAGTGTCCCTTGACCCTTCCGCCTCGGCGGACCCTGTCAGGCTACGTGCCTGCGGTTGGTCATAAACACTTACCAGAGTTGGAAAGTACACAATGAGAAACCTGAACTACCAGTTGAAACAAATGTGTCAGCGCAACCGGGATGGCAGCTACAGTACTCAAGCCAACCGGGCGCGCATGCTCGATCAGATTGCCAATCAGTTGCAGGAGATGGGCTATCGGCGCATGACTACCCGTTCGCTAAAACCCAAGCATGTGGATGCCTTGGTGAAACATTGGCTTCGTGAGGGCATGGCAGCGGGCACCGTCAAGAACCGAATGAATTGCCTGCGCTGGTGGGCCACCAAGGTGGATCGCCGCAATGTCATCGCCCGATCGAATGACTTTTATGGTATTCCGGATCGGCAGTTTGTGAGTAATGATTCCAAGGCGGTTGTCGTAGACGACGATACGCTGTCGAGCGTCAAGGACGACCATGTGCGCATGAGTCTGGAACTACAGCGTGCCTTCGGCTTGCGCAGGGAGGAAGCGATAAAATTCATGCCAGGTTACGCCGATCAGGGCGATCATATTCGCCTGAAAGCGTCATGGACGAAAGGGGGTAAGGCGCGCCAGGTGCCCATTCTCACGCAGGAACAACGTACCGTGTTGGATCGTGCCCGCCGCCTGGCGGGAACCGGTTCCCTGATCCCTCCGCAAAAAAGCTACATCCAGCAGCTGCGCACCTACGAACGCCATACCACCCAGGCGGGGCTGTCAAAACTTCACGGCCTGCGGCACGCCTACGCTCAAGCGCGGTATAAGGAGCTGACGGGCTGGGCCTGTCCCGTTGCGGGCGGACCGGTGTCAACCAGTCTAAGCGCCGATCAACGCAAGCTAGATCATCAAGCCAGGCTCACGATCAGTCGCAATTTGGGGCATGCTCGAGAACAGATTAGCGCTGTGTATTTAGGAAGGTAAGTGCTCCTTAAGAAACCCGACACGCTCAGAACGGATTAACCCTACATACGTGCCAGCCAATTGGCGATGATGAGGTTATTCATTCTGGCAGGGGCTAAACCATGCGTAACCTTCGTGCATTCCCTTCGCGTTTTTCAGTGTTGCTTTTAGGCCTGGGAGTTGCGATTACGAGCAATGCCATGCAAGCCGCATCACAATCCGCAGCGCCGAGAAAGACAGTGCCCCAGATTGATCGCTACTCGATTGTGGTCGCGGCCCCGACAGCTGGACAGCGTGATCTGCTTGCAGAAACGTCCGCAATTTCCATCCCCAACGACATCGAAATCCTTGGTGATGCGTTGCGTTGGCTTTTACGCGATTCAGGTTATCGCCTGGCCGACGACCGTGTGCTGTCCGATGACGTGCACGCGATGCTCACATTGCCGTTGCCAGCGGCTCATCGCCAGTTCGAAGCCATGCCGCTCAGGGTAGTAGTGGAGCTCATCGTCGGTCCGGCCTTTCACATCGTGCAGGATCCGATAAATCGTTTATTGGCTTTCGAGCGTTGCGACTCAGCGCCTGCCTATTCATCGTCAGGAGGTATGCCGTAATGGAAGTCTTTTTTATTGCCATTATGTTGATCGCCGCGCTGGTCATTGGTACTGAAAATAAACAGCGGGATGATCACGCGACTTCCTCCGATCCTGCATCCGCTTTGCCGGTTTCGAAAGCGCAATCCGGTGATCATGAACGGTCAGTTGATTTCTGCGATCCAGAGCGTCCCCACATGATCCAGCGCAACCTCACCGTACCCGTCGACCAGCAGAGCAGCGACGATGAACACTAAGTTCCGAGTGTGTCGCCGTTTTGCCTGGATTGCAGGGTGGGCTGCCCTTGCTGCCTTACCTGTGATCGCCGTCGCGGCACAGAGGACTGATTCGCAAGTTTCTACACTGCAACCCACCGACTCCTCGGCGACCGAACTTGTAAATCCTATAACATTCCGCGCTGCACAGTGGGACCTGGAAAACAGCGAATGGCAACGGTATCAATCGCTGATGCAGGGGATCCGTGGCAGCGTAAGCCCATCAACCTTGTCCCCCATTGAAGTGCTCGGCATTCATGCGCGTAGTACCGAAGAGCGACGGCGATATGCGGAACAATGGGCACTGATGATGCGAGAGGACGCCGAACGTATTCTGGCCTTCCAGCGCGCCTACGACGA
>CAXBOW010000033.1:0-20366 GCA_963977485.1 uncultured Haliea sp. | reverse complement strand
GCTGAGCCCGACTACTTCCAGGTCCACCAGGAACTCAAGACCAAGGGCGTGACCCCGCAGCTGCTGTGGGTCGAGTACGTGGAACGCCACGGCGACATGACTCGCCGGTACAGCCAGTTCTGCCATCACTACCGGCTCTGGCGCGGCCGGCAGCGGCGCAGCATGCGCTAGGTCCACCGTGCCGGTGGTGGGGATCGCAGCACCGGCGAGATGCGTAAGGCCCAGGTCTTTGTGGCCGTGCTGGGGGCGTCCAGTTATACCTTCGCCGAAGCTACCTGGAGCCAGAGCCTGCCGGACTGGATCGCTTCCCACCAGCGGATGCTGGCGTTCTACGGCGGGGTGCCGGAACTGCTGGTGTTCGATTATCTCAAGGCGGCGGCCACCAAGGCAGATCGATACACGCCCCGGATCAACGAGACCTACGCGGAACTGGCGGCCCATTACCAGACGGCTGTGTTGCCGGCACGCCCCTACAAGCCCAAGGACAAGGCGAAGGCCGAAGCCGCCGTGCTGCTGGTTGAACGCTGGATCCTGGCCCGGTGGCGACACCGGACGTTCTTCTCCTTGGCCGAGCTAAACGCAGCCATCGCCGGGCTGTTGCCGGCTCTGAACCAGCGGCCATTCCAGGGGCGCTCCGAGAGCCGTCAGAGCCTGTTCGAAGCGCTGGATCGACCCGCGCTGAAGCCACTGCCAGCAACGCCCTATGTCTACGCCGAGTGGCGCAAAGCACGACCGGGCATCGACCGACAAACGGCTGTACAGCGTGCCTAACGCCCTGGTGGGCGTGAAGCTGGATGTGCGCATCACTGATACGTCCGTGGAGGTCATGCACAAAGGCCAGCGGGTGTCCCTACATCCCCGCCACGGCAAGGGTCGCTTCGTTACTCTGACTGAGCACACGCCCAAAGCGCACCAGGCCCACCAGAACTGGTCACCGGGACGGTTCCTGAACTGGGCCACGGACATCGGCCCCGCCACGCTTGACGTGGTACAGCGGCAGCTCAAGGATCGCCCCCATCCCGAACATGGCTACCGGGCCTGCCTGGGGCTGTTGAACCTGCGCCGACGTTACAGCCGTGACCGGCTGGAACAGGCCTGTGCCCGGGCCCTGTCCATCAACTCGGCCAGCTACCAGAGCATCACCTCGATCCTGAAGCAGGGGCTGGATCAGCTGCCCCTGCCACCGGCCGAGGAAGAGCCGGAACTGACCGATCTGCCAGTACACACTAACGTTCGTGGCCCCCGCTACTACCACTGATCCCGGAGAAACGTATGCTGACTCAAAACACTCTCGAAACCCTGCGCCAACTCAAGCTGACGGGCATGTGCGATGCCCTGGAACAACAACGTGCCCAACCGGAAGCCCATGACCTGGCGTACGAGGAGCGCCTGGCGTTACTGGTCGACCGGGAGGTGCTGCACCGGGAAAGCCGCCGGCTGGACCGCCTGCTCAAGGCAGCCCGGTTGCGGGTGTCGGCCTGCATTGAAGATATCGACTACCGCCACCCGCGAGGACTGGAGCGCTCCCGCATGGCGGGCCTGGCCAGCTGTGACTGGATCCGCCAGTCCCTGAACCTGTGCATCACCGGCCCAATCGGTTGCGGCAAGACCTGGCTGGCGTGCGCCCTGGGCAACCAGGCCTGCCGGCAGGGGCTCTCGGTGCGCTACCTGCGTGTGCCTCGGCTGTTCGAGCAGGTGCGCATCGCCCACGGGGATGGCAGCTACGCTCGCTTGATGAACCAGTTGCTGAAGACCGACCTGCTGATCCTGGATGACTGGGGCATGCAGAAGGTGACAGCGCAACAACGGCAAGACCTGATGGAGGTGATCGAAGACCGGCACGGGAGAGGCTCAACGCTCATCGCCAGCCAGTTACCAACCGAACACTGGCAGATTACATCGGCTCCGCCACGCTCGCCGACGCCATCCTGGACAGGCTCCTGCACGGCGCTCACCGACTCAATCTGAAGGGGAATCACTGCGAAAAGCGAAAGCACAAAACACGGAAACGGTTGACCCATCGTGACCGCTCAGAGTACAAAACGGACTCCAGCGTGATGGCCGTGTGCAAATCGGTCACGATCCCCGGAATGACCGGTCACGTTCGCCGGAATACGCAAACCTCATAGGTAAGAGGTGATCTCAATGACCACACCCCTCGCTTTCAAGGTCTGGTAGCCTTCTTCCGGATCATCATCCCTCATCAAACGCAGATCATCCTCCAGATAGACCGGGGCTAGTTTCTCCTTTGTCCGAGAACGAACCTTCGGTGGTGGTGCGGCCGGCTCTCTCTCTCCCAGGAGTTTTATGTGAGCCACCAGCTCAAATAAATCATCATTCGGGCGCTCAGTCAGAGCCTGCTCTGCAACAGTGGGAGCAATGTCCGCTCCTATTCCCATCTGGACCAATATTGTCACGAGGCTATCGCGCTTGGAGTCTTTAGCTGCGGTCGGTTTTTCTTGGTCAAATGACTGAAGATGAGCTGCAGACTGCAACGAGCTTTGAGCCCGGATAGACTCCCTTGGCACATCCAGATCATCGTATTGGAGAATCGTTGCCTCACGCCCGGTTCGCAACGCGGCAATCATTGGATGAATCATGGCAAGTTCTTCTTGATAGACCTTGGTTACAAGACTCCGATCAATCACTTCCCTGCTAGCAGCGATAGCCCGCGCCTGGCTAAGGTAAAAAAGGGCAACGGCAATGTGCGCGATTCCCTGAGTATACTCCCAGAACAGATCCATCATTTCTTGACTGATGGGAGTTGCGTGCTCAAACCATTGCAGTTTCCATAGCCGTTTGAAAAATCGCTCCCACTCTCCATCAGCGCCCTCATTCTCAGCCCGTGAAAATCGTCCCCAATCCAAACTACCGAATTGCGCCGCTCGCCTCGCCGACCGCATGGTTGGCTGGAAAAGCTCCAATGCCTTGGGCGTTCCAATGAAAAGCACCGGGACCTTGATGACGTTAGTCAGCGTCACGAAGAAGTTAAGCATCTTGGCAACCCCGCCTGACCGCGATTTTTCCAAATGCTGAATCTCGTCAATAACAAGGACACCCACTGAATGTAAGGCTGAAACGCGGGCGATATCTCCAAGCATGGACTCCGCTGAGGATCGGCTTTTTACGTAGAGCGCTTGGTAATCCGTACCCAGCGCATCATCGACGGCTCGAAAAAAGTTGGTGCACAGATTCTTTACCGAACCATCATGAGGGCACTCCACTTTCAGCCAGACCAATTGGGCATGCTGGTATTCTGGATGATAAATCGCTTGCGGGTAGGTTTTCAGGATTGCCTCTACCGCCGTGGATTTGCCGGTGCCGGAACACCCGATTATGGAACTCACGAGGGCTTCATTTCCGGCATTTCGAACGATCGCATTAAAATCGGTATGGGCAACGGCATCCAAGGTGCGGTGATAGTCCGGCTCAGCAATATTTCGGCTCAGGTAGCCGCGACGGATCATGCCGGAAATCATTTGCTCCAATTGGAGATGGGATTTTGTTGGGTACAGGAACTGATCCAGAATTCTCATCATGGCATGGCGACGAATATGGGCCGGCAATACCTTTTCAGCTTCGTCGACTTTTGGGAAACGAGCCAGCATCCTCGCTGTATCCTGCGGCGAACTAATGGGTGGCAGGGCATTAATTAGAGGCTGTCCTTCGTATTCCCGAATTTCTGCTTCCCGATATTCTGCCAGTGGCAGTTTAATCATCGTCGTCCTCCAGGAAGGCATCCATATCCGGGTAATCGAGACCGTCGTTTGATAAAGTCTTATTAGAGCGGAACTGTACTACATCCGCTGGACGGTCACGCTTCGATTGTTTTTTGGATTTAATTCCGCTGCGATTTCGCTCAATTTCTTTTTCTGTGGCGCGGTTCCGCCGTATGCCCCGAAGTCGCTCAGAGTCAGTAAGGGATGGTTTGCTGGCTTTCTGCCGCTTCTTCGCGTTAGAAACAATCTCTTCAACCGCGGATAGGGCATCCGGCTTCTGATAATCCTCCTCTTGTTTGGCAGTGGCTTTGGTACGATTCATCTCTTTCACTATTCCAGCGGCCTCCACGAAGCACATGCCTTTAAATCGCCGGCTTCGGTCCGAAAGCTCACATACCCAGTAGTTTTCGAATGTAGAGTCAGGTCTCAGGTAAACAGTGTCAGTCCGTCGCGGGTCAAAAGCGATTTCAACTCTTGAAGGGCGGTTCGGGCGGATGCGATCAAACCAGCCTTGCGCCAGCGCCTCCTGACAGGTGTACACAAGTCCTTTGAAGGTGATGCCAACCTGTGACACCGTTCCACTCTCATAGGGCAGGAGATTAATGCGGGCCAAGTCTTCGTCACAGGAGCGAAGCTGGCCGGTGCGGTTTTGAATTCCCCAGTTCCAGAGTTCCCGGGGCACTGCGGGCAAGTCAGTAGGCATATCAGGCGCAAAATCATAACCTTCAACAACATGCTGGGTGTTGTAGATGATGACCAGATTAATCAGCATTTGCGTGAAGTCAGAGAGGTTCAGTTCCGCATCCAGCTCGTAGCGCTTTCCGGCACGCTTTTTCCCATTTACAGGTTCAACTACCCCGCCAACATAGGGCCGAAACTTACTTTGAATGGTGTTGAAGAATCGCTCACAGATTGCTTTGTCATCACCGCGATAGGCACGTGAATTGCTCAATTGAATGTTGAATCTATTAACCAAGACATCCGCTTGTTTGTAAAGAAGCTCACCGCGGTCGGCCATGATGGACGCGGGAAGGCCGAAACTTGGCCAGTCTTCTTTACTGATAGCTATTCCATAACCCTGACAATACGTTGTTTTATCGCTGAAGGCGTTGCTGAGCGCCACCATCGCAGCAACCCAGGAGGGATTTTCGAGGCCCACATACATACCCACAACCATCCGGCTAAATACATCTTTGACAAAGTACAAAACCGGACGGCCAATGATGAGAGCAGGATCGTCCTCTGCCACCAAGTAGAGATCCGCTATGGTCGCGTCTATTTCATACCGGGCCCCCGGGCCGAAATTGAGATTGCCTGAGGTGCTGGTCAACGCCCGTTTATCTTTTTGATAGATGCGGCTTGGAGTCCGGGTCCTTACCACGTCAGACTTCCGGTAATTCGTTTCATAGAAGTACCGGAATTGCCTCATCGTGGGCATACTTTTCTCTGTTTCGGAGGGGTAGCGCGCTTTGAAAAGCCCGACAGCCTTGTCTTTTGCGGCAGTCAGAGGAACCTTCTCGCTGGTTAGATAAAAACCATCAAGTGCCATCTGAAACAGTTCCGCAACTTCCTCTGTTACTGGCACTCCCACCCCGGGAGTAACTGAACGTTTTGGACCAACCTTTTGCTCCACCTCACGTCTGGGACGCCCTTTGGCCCCGCATTTGTGATAATCCGGTGCCAGGGCATTCGGAGCCATTCCCCTTTGCCAGTATCGACGAAGCTGTCGGGTGATATATAACCTTGGCTTATTGGTGGATTTAAGGAGTTCCTTTATCAGCCGATTGCGTTCGTTTTTAACCAAAAGTGATTGATAGTGTTCCAACAATGGACTGATCGTGGCCCAGGCTTCATCACGCCTTTTGGCGCCAATGCTGTCATCCTCGACACTCGGTATTGGGTAGGGGTCCGAAATCGAGTCATACCCAACCGAACGGAATTCTTCTTCTGACATTGGGAAAGGCCAGGCTTTGTCACTGTCGACGTCGATCAACATCAAATCTGAGAGGTGCTCCAGGACCACACGATATCGCTTGCCTGTCGAGGGATCCTGGAATACACGATTAAGAAGCATTGTTCACCTCGGTGGCGAACTCTGGCTCTCTGAGGGCCAGGTCTCCAAATTTCCAGCTGTGAAATGCGTTGTTCAGAGGTGCCTTTATGAAACGGTGGGCCAAAGCGTATCGAAGGATACTCAGGTGAAATCCACGATCGACGTTATATTGGTCATCAAGCTTCGCACAAAGCCGTGTGATCTTGGTTCGCGGATGCGACTGAAGCCGATGGAAGAGGTCCTGCACATCTGAATAATCCACCTCTTGATGTGCCGCCATATCCGGGGATAGATAGGGCTGGATCCACAAAAGATTTTCCCGCATCCCATCTGTGACTTCCCTCTCTGTGAAAATCTTCCATTCCACATCACGAGTTTCCCAGTAGGTTTTTTCAATCTGGAGCTTCTCCATCACTCTCAGCTTCGATAGCTCCGACGACGATTTCACTGCAATCGCCAACCGACTGCCTGACGAAAAGTCGACTAATAGGTCCGTTGAAACCACCATTAAACCGCCATGCATCTGGGGATGCCGGATTCCCAGTCGAGCACAGATGTCGAGGGTGTCGTCTATTGGCAGGGGGTATTGTTCGCGGATATCAGTCGTTTGCTCGAACTGATCGAAAACCAGGAACGCCAGCAGTTCTATACCGGACAACAGATGATGAATCCGGCCCACCGAGGCACTGCGGATTCGAACGCTCTCACCTGAGCTGCTGAGCTCATGAACCTTGATGAAAGGTTCATAGTCTTTGCCTGATCCCAGACCACGAGTTTTCAACAGTTTCTCGTGTTTTGGATCAAGCGGTTTGTTGGCATCTGTCATGAAAAAAGCCCCCTGCTGTGTTGAGAATAGCAGGGGGCTTTTTTTGATCAAACTTTAATGTAAATTATCAAACATTAAAGTTATTTATCAAACTTTAATGTCCTCTGACAGCGAAATGTGGGAGAGTAATAAAGTTTCATACTTAAAATCCATGTACAACGGACTCTGTGGCTTGGGATTCAAGTCATTTTTGAAAAAAGTATCATACTCATCAGACAAATTTAGTTGTTAAAGCCTTAATTATAAGTAATAAAGTCTCATACTAAACCTATGGGGATCGGCCGTGTTATCGAGGTATGTACGTTAACTCGGGTGAGATCTAGTTCTCAATCCATTGAAGTTTTCGTTAAGACCTCGCTCCCAGCGATGAATACGGATAAGCAAAGTGGGCTCCCGCTTCCAGCGCTTCAATTCAATGACGGGTAATTGCTTACGGTGGCTAAATAAAAACTCAAC
This sequence comes from uncultured Haliea sp., assembly GCA_963977485.1. Lineage (GTDB taxonomy): Bacteria > Pseudomonadota > Gammaproteobacteria > Pseudomonadales > Halieaceae > JARRPM01. The sequence goes on along the minus strand of CAXBOW010000033.1, from coordinate 13,312 downwards.
CCACGGCCTGAATTGAGCCTCCAAATAGAGCGAGGATGGTCCTTAAGACTAAAAGCATAGCTGGAAAATCGTTAGCGCCAAAACATCACGGCTAGCTAGAGCACACTGTTCCGGCAACAGATCTGACGCTATCAATTTATCCTGTCGGAAAGAGGCCAGTAGCCAGCAACCATGCATCTTTCGGCTGACCTTGACCGACCTAAACTACCACCGGTTTAATCGCCACTGAGCAGCAGCAAGTTCAAACTCAACTCTTACGTCTCATTAGTTCCGGGTTTGGATGGTTGGCACCACAGACATACCCACGCGTAGTTTATTCGCCTCAGGCTGACCAGAATCCACGCGAATGCGTAAGGGAAGGCGTTGCACAATTTTAGTAAAATTACCGGTTGCATTGTGTGGCGCAATGGCGGAGTAGCTGACCCCACTAGCAGGGCCTAAACTTTCTACTGTCCCTTTCAGGGTGGCGCCGGGCAAGGCATCTACTTTGATGTCCACCGTTTGTCCTATTTGGATATGAGCCAATTGCGTTTCGCGATAGTTCGCCTGGATATAGACGGCATCAAGTGGAACGATTGCTAGCAGTGGAGTACCGGTATTGACGAAGGCTCCGACACGAACCGATTTCTGTCCCACGGTACCGTCAACTGGGGCCGTGATACGCGTATAGGACAATTTTAATTCCGCTGCGGCTTGAGCGGCCTGGGCTTGGGCTAGCGCTGCTTTGGTCTTTTCCAGTTCAGCTTGCAGAATGGCCACCTGCTGCTGGGCCGCTTTTAGTCCCGCTTGGTTCTTCTCTTGGCTCGCCAGACGGATATTCAACTGTGATTGGGCCTGTTGCATGGCTTGGACAGTACCTGAACCATCGGCGGCCAGGTTGCGATAGCGTTCGTGGTTAGCTCTCGCCAATACTAGCTCGGCCTTATCCATGGCAACGGCTGCCTGCGCTTGGTGTATCGCGTTTTGCTGCTGTGTCAGACGAGCTTCCAGACTGGCGACACTGGCGTTAGCACCGGAAACTTGTGCTTTAGCGGCATCCACGGCGACGACGAAATCCCGGTCGTCAATGGTCGCGAGCAAGCCCCCTGCCTTCACCTGCTGGTTCTCCTCCACGAATACCTGATCGACCTTCCCAACAATCTGTGGGGCAACAAAAGTGAAGTCTGCCTGTACATAAGCATCTTTTGTGGACTGACTTGATGCGCTTGATTCTGGCCGATTGAGATAAAGCACACAGCCTATCGCGACTGCCAATAGCAGTACTGCACTGGTGATTTTGGCTTTCTTTGGCAATGCCATGATGAAATGATCCTTATGAAGATGATGATAAAGAAGTACTGGCCTTCAGGTCAGGCGCAGGAATGTAGGTCAGCCGCAGCACGAAAGGAATCAAGATCAGTGCCAGAACCCCCAAGGCGCGATAGGCATCCGACACCGACAGCACCAATGCTTGTTGGCCGATAATGCCCATCAACTGGGACGGCTCAGGCACCGATGAGAGAGAGGACTCAGCTAGCGCGGCATGATCCAGCAACATTTCCCCATGAAAGCGTCCGCGAACCGTCAGGAACTGCCCGACCACGGCACCGCCTATCAATGAGCCGAGAGCACGCAGCGTATTAATGGTTCCCGACACATAAGGACCTTCGCTAGGCCGCACCACGCTGGTGGCGAGAAACAGCATTGATACCACCGCCATGGGCTGGCCGAGTGCCTGCAGCATCTGTACCATCACGAACTGATCCCGATTCCAATCTGGAGTAAGCCAACTGCCCGAGAAACACGCCAGCGCAATCAAAAGCAGGCCAAGGCTGAAAACGAAGCGAGCATCGACCCATTTCTGGTACAGCAAGACCGCTACTACTGAGCCAAAGATCAGTTGTGGCAAGGCGATAATCAAACCAATGGGAGCTATCTGCTGGGGGCGGTAATCCTGTAATGGCCCGAGGTAGTGCATTGGCAACATCACCCCGGAGCTCATGACTACCAGTAGAAAGACAAACAGTGTAAAGTTCAGCCCCAGGTTGCGCCGCTCCAGCAATTGCAACTTGATGAACGGAGAAGGGTGGTACCATTCAGTAAGTAGATAGACGCCCAGCAAAGTGAAGCCAGCCACCAATGACACGACAATCAGGGGGGAGTTAAGCCAATCCAGCCGCACTCCCTGATCCAGAGCAACCGCAATAAGGCCCAGCGCAGGCGCACCCAGTGCCAGGCCAACCCAATTGGCTTGCCGGAAACGCCCGGTCTGAATGGCATCCTTCGGCAGCCCCCAGGCAATCAGCCCACCTGCGATAAGGGCCAAGGGTATGATCTGCCAATACACCCAGCGCCAGTCGAGCAGTCCGTCAGTCCAATGCCCAGCCAACCAGATCGACACATTGGGTGCGAAAGTAGCCGTCAGTGCATACAACGCCAGACCATGCAGCCGTATATGGACAGGAAGGAATTTCAATGCCGCCATCATCAGCAAGGGAATCATAGTTCCGCTAGCGACACCTTGCACGAAGCGTAGGGCGAGCAACAGATCGAGACGCTGGATAAAGGGCATCACCAAGGCCAATAATGCGCAGGTGCCAATCATCCACAGCTCAAAGCGCCGTATGGACAGCATAATGGCAAACCAGGCGGCGAAGGGCATGGCGATGAGCTCACCGGCGGTATACACAGTGGTAAGCCAGGAGGCGCCGTCCAGGCTAAAACCCAACGCCCCTCGCACGTCCGCCAGCGCCAGCGCACCAACGCGGTTGTTCAGCCCCGCCATCATGGCGGCGACAAGAATGCCGACCAGGCCACCAAGCGCGCGCCCGGATGGCTTTGCCGCCACAGCAGGCGAGCTTGCGGGCGGCTGTACTACGACCGTGCTCATTGGTCCGCCTCCAGGGATGACGGCGCAATCGACAGGGCGTCCGGATCCCATCCGCCCCCTAGTGATTTGTAGAGGTTCACCAGCGCTAGGGTGGCGTCGGTGGCATTGTCATTGAGCCGGGATTCGCTCTCCAGCACGTTGCGCTGTGCGGACAGTACTCGCAAATAGTCCACCGCACCCTGCTGGTAGCCTCGCTCGGCGGCATTCAGCGCCTGTATGTTCTGCTCGTAGGACACCTGCAGGTTGGCGTGCTGGCTGCGTTGTGCTGCCCAGGCATCCAAGGCGTTATCCACTTCGTGCCAGGCCTGCAGTACCGTTTGCCGGTAGGCCAGCGCGACGCGCTTTTGTTTCGCCTCATTCAGTGCTAGTCGCTGTTTCAGCCGCCCCCCTTCAAAGATGGGCAGATAAACGGTAGGGCCGACGGAAAAAAAGCGGGAATCCCAACTATCTAGGTCGTCGGATTCAAAGGCTTCTACCCCAATTCGAGCTCCCAGGCCAATGCGGGGATAGAAATCAGCCCTGGCAACGCCGATGGCGGCGGTGGCCGCATGCAGTTCGGCTTCGGCACGCTGAATATCGGGTCGTCGCTGCGCCAGCTCGGATGGAACCCCCATCGGCACCTTGCTCGGCAATGAAGGCAGGGGCATGGCGTTTTTCAACTCGGTGTCGAATGCCCGCGGTTGCTCTCCCAGCAGTAAGGCCAACGCATTCATCAAAGCGTTTCTGTGCTGAATGAGCGCAGGCACCATGCCCTTGACTGTAGCCACTTGCGCACGAGCGGACGCGACCTCAAAGCCGGTGGCTACCCCATTGCGTTCACGGCTTTCGATCAGTTCTAGGGCTCGCTCGGCAATCGCCTGATTTTTCTGCGTAATGTTCAGCTGGGCCTGGGTGCCCCGTAATTGCAGGTAAACACGGGCCACCTCAGCGGACAATGCCACCCGGGTCGCCTCATGGTCGTATACCCTCGCCTCAAGGGCGGCAGTGGCCCCTTCGCGCGCTCGATGAGCTCGCCCCCACAGATCAAGCTCCCAGCTGGCGTCAAATCCGAGTTGCCAGAAACCGGTGGCGCTGGTCGGTGCTCCCAGCGCGGCCAGCCGGCCGTGCTGGCTGAGCCCGCCACGGGAATAGCTCGCATTGCCCGCCGCACCGGGCAACAGCTGGGCCGACGTGATACCCAGCTGTGCGCGGCTTTGCTCTATGCGTTCCGCCGCCATTTGCAGGCCCAGGTTACCGGCCTGGGCTCGTTGCTGCAGTTCGGTTAATATCGGATCATTGAACAGTACCCACCACTGCACAGGCACATTGACTACGGATGTTTCCTGCATATGACGGTAATCATCCCGAGGCGATAACGGCGTTCCCGGCAGACTGTTGCCGGGCTGAACAAAATGGGGGCCGACCGCACAGCCGGCAAGCAGCAGTATACTGAGCGCTACCGTGGATTTACGCAGCGAAGGTAACAACGATTGTGGAGTCATATAAGCTCACCGAACACTTCAGTTCGAACCGATCGGTTCGAACTGGTGGCAAAAAAATAATCCGGGTAACATTGCCCACCAAGAACGATGGGATGCACCAGGATAGCGATACAATTTGCACTGTACCGTACAGTTCGATACAGTGTCAAGAATATACATCATTGCCAAGAGGCCGATTCAGATGCAACAACGCAACCTAACCGAACATGTTTCCCTTTCGGGTGAAACCGAGCTTAGTGGTAAAGCACTCAAGGTTTTGCAGGCTGCTCGAAAGGTATTTCTGGCCCATGGCTTCAGTGCTGCCACCACCGACATGATCCAGCGCGAAGCCGGGGTTTCAAAATCAACGGTATATGCGCACTTCACCAACAAGGAAGCGCTCTTTACCGCCGTGATCAAATCCGAGTGCGCTGCTTTTACCAGAGCCCTGCATAATATCCGCTTTCAGCCGGGGCGACTGAAAGAAACCCTGGGCATACTGGCTCGGACCTATCTGGATGTGGTGCTCTCCCCGTCCGGACTGGCACTATATCGTGTTGCCATTGCCGAAAGCGCCCGCTTTCCTGCTCTGGCACATACATTTTACCGTGCCGGGCCGCAGGTTAGTGCCAGGCTGGTTGCCGATCTGTTAGCCGGTGCCAGCCAGTCCGGTGAAGTAAATTTTGGTGACACCAGTCTGGAGGCCGTCGCCTGTATGTTTGTAAACCTGGTCCGCAGCGAGCTGCAGTTACAGTACCTGACTTACCCGGACAGCCCACCCTCGGCAGCGCAGATAGAGACTTGGGTAACCAATGTAGTGACCCTATTTATGCGTGCCTACGGAGGCGGTGATAAATAAACCAGAATCAACATAAACACTTGATGGCAAAAACTAATTGCTCTGACAGCACCACAGGATCGAGAAGGTAATTGGCAACTTCACGGGAAAATGCGGGGAGTAGGGCCACCGGTCCTTATATCAGGAGCCTGCTGGCGGCGGGTAAATACCAAGCATGTGATAAACCCGGTATAGCCTAATCACGATGTCCGGCTGCAAGCGCACAACTTGCAAACTCAGAGCCTTCAATTTGTGCCGCTAAGCCAGGCTTTGCATGTGCCTCTTGAGATGCATTGTGTGATTATTGTTCTGTAGAAATCAGCCTCACAAACACCCTTTCAGCCCACTTATCAATGTCCTCTGCGGTAATTGCTCCGGGCTTGTCAGACTTTTGGTGTGGAATCCAAGTGTGATTCTCTGCACCGACCAAGTTATCCAAATGCTGCTTCGGCCAGGATAGAGATGCCTTAAGCAACTGCTTTTCCATCTCAAACAAGTGGGGCTCTATGTCGCCGATAGCCTTGGCGAGAATCACTTTAGTCGATAAGGCCTTGCTTGCATCTGAAGTATCGACTTCCAGCAGATAGTACCCTGTGAGGCCTGCTGTAACATGGGCGACCGACATACACCTCGGATTTTGATCAGTTTCCAATATATGCTTTTTGCATTTACCAATATTCGGCAACTTTCTCAGTGGATCGGTGTTGACCTTAAAGCCATATTTATCCCTAAGTAATCCGAGCATTTTTAAGTAGCTCTCGAATTTGTTCAGATACAGGTAAGCATCATCAGTTTGGTCATCAAGATTGTTCCATTCGGCGCTTATCAGACCTCCGTATGGTCCTTGCTCTTCGGTACTGACATCTTTGGAAACTTCACCCTGCTCACCATCGTTCTCGTGGCCTTTCACCGTGGACTTTCTCTTTTTGCTGATCTTCGACGTCTCCACCGCACGATTGAACGCAAGCTCAGTCGTGTTTTCTCGAATCATGACCGGCTTGTTTTCCCGGCTTCCTTCCGCCGCGTCATCCACGTTATACCCAGGCGGCCGCTCAAGAGCAGAGCCGGCTACTACACCTTTCCCAGCGACCCGAGTGAAAAACTTGGGACTGTAAAACTCGATATGCTCAGGTAAGTTGGCGGGAATATTTCTTATGCTGGTAACCTCGTAAACCAAGAACGTTTGGCTTTCTGGGTCAAAATTACCTTTCAACTTCAGGCTGGCACCTTCCAGTACTGGAGGTTCGAACTGAAAGGTCCATACTCTGTATTGCCCGTCATCAGCTCCATTACGCAGCTGGTAATTGCCAATACTGTCGTATGAACGCCAGGCATCAGCATCCATCAACAACCAGGCAAGCACCCGGCGATAACCATAATCGTTAAACAGCTCTGCCGGACAATTGCAGGTATCCAGTACGTTGATGATGGCCTTTCCCCACACGTTGTCGTACTCAACTGCAAACTCATTGTTCAATACGTCATGAATTACCGAAGAACGGGCCAGATAGCCATTGTGAAAAAAGAGCGCTCTCGCCAGTTCGAACTGGGGAAGATAGATCCTGGTACCGTCTGGATGGTGGAACACGAAGCAATGTTGCCTAGCTTCCTTATGCAGCCGCCTCTCAAGAGCCGGACAGTTACCAAGCTCGTCAACTAGCCATTCGTGGGTCGAGGTTACTGTAAATGTTATCTCGTAATTCTTACGGTAATAGTCTTTGGTTGGGTTGATGATGTTCTTGCGTATCAGCATAGGTGCATTGGAAAGAGAGGTTGAATCCTTTCCATGCTCCTTGCTGGGGTAGATGCTTAAATTGATCCCCCATCTGACTCCGTCCACCCTACAGAAAAAATCGCCAATTCCGTTGAGCCAGGTATCGTCCTTGAACCCTTTCAGGTAGGTGCTGCTGTTCAAATTTCGAGTACCTCCTCAAGAAATCGACGGGCCAGGTTGGTAAGCCGCTGCTCGCTCAAGCTAGCTCCCCTCAGCACCTGCCAACGTTTCAGTGGCTCGTCATCCCGTGTTATGTGTATGACGGTGCGGGTGATTCTTCTTATTTGATATTCAAATATACTTTCACAGTACCGAACAAAAAACAAACTACACAAAGGTAGTAGATCTAAGTGCTTTTCTACCTGGGCCTTATACTCCAACTGGTTCAAATACCAGTTCATTGAGTGCCTAGGTGTATCGAGCTTCTGTTCGCTTAGTTCTAGAATGCCTATAAGCTTTCTAACGATATCTTTGTCACGTCTCTGCCAATCAACCTTAGCTTTATGTTTGGGCTCCAGCTTTCTATTAGTCTGGTTAGTTTTGAACAACCAGTTTCTATCGCGACGATACAGCCAAGCATATACCCCCCCAAATCCATTGAGACGAGCCTGTTTAGTACCTTGCTTTTCGACTACGGCCAGCCACCGACTGCGATATTCAATTAGCAAAGGATTATCTTTTTCATCCAGAATCTTTGTCGGGATTTTCTTATCCAATTTAAGTCGAGCAACCCTATCGACGACATCAACTAGTTTCCATTTTGGCTCCATAAAGGCGTAAAGCACTACTAGGTGCTCCAGGTAGCTGAAAGCCTTGCGGTGCTTCCGAAATATATTCTTAAGCCAATTAGTTTCACTATCATCTGGCATAAGTCCGTATAAAGAAAGCCAGCTTGCTCCCCAGTACCCGACGACCTTTTCGCGGATAAGCTTATGGCGCATTTGGATACCGCGAGTTAATCTGTGTTCGGCTGCCAAATTGGCATACCAAAGGCTCCATTGGGGCAGTTCGGGTACTACTACTGTTCCTAGGTTCAACAGTTCATCTATGCTTTCTGCAAGCAAATTGCTTTGCCATTTCCCCGGTAGTTGATCGATTAAAGGGCAAATATTCGGATCCGCCGCCATAAATTCATGCCGTTGGGCATCGTGACGACGTGTTTTTGAATTGATGAGGCTTCCGTGTGCAGGACAACTATCGGCACCAGCCACCTGCCAGTCACGCCGCCAATAACATTCTCCGTGCTTGCTCACTTGCTCGCACATGCAAGCAGGACAATATCTAAGATAGATCGGTTGCCTAATGCGCGAAGCCGCTACCCCGACAGCGAGGTGAACCGCACTCTTGTCGTTTGCGGTCAGTTCCCGGATCAAAGCAATCCGCCGAGTTTCCCCCACGAAAGGCGCATATAAAGGGAAGAGGGTATTTTGATAGAGTAAATCGAGCGGTGTAACACCGAGTGCTGCAGGGTAAAGCTCTGCGATCCGCCCCAGATGCGATGGCAGATCAGACGTGGCTAAGACCTTGGTATCGCCGAAGACCTCCAATAACAGCCCCTTCGGCGAGACAATACCACTGTGAACCCTGTGCCTAGCAATAGTGCTATATAGCAATTCGTCGCGATAAGGCAGAGGGAAACCCAGCATGTCAGCCCACATGCCTTAGCCAATTAGGCACATCGAATAACTCTTTATCGTATTTCAGATCATCGTACAGCCGTCCCTTGTCTGCCTGAGAGAACTTAAATCTCAAATCTTCAGAAGATAGCGTATGCCAATCTCTAGGGTTCACCTTTTCAGCTTTGATCTTTTTTGGTTCAGACGGCTTAGAATACCACTCCAATATGATTCGACTCAGCTCCGGCAGAGAAAGATTCGGGTGTTCTTTGAAAGCATTTACGATCAGAGGCTGTAACAGTTCGGAAGTACATCCCATGGCTTGCAACATAGTATGCAGCCGCAGTGCTTTTTCATTGCCGCCGAAGAACGATTCACTTTCCTTTTCGTCCTGCCGCTCTTCGATCAGCCTTCTTAGTTCAAGGAGTCGTTTGTCCATCTCTGGCAACTGTAAATCAGAATACTTGACGATAAGCTCCGGGTCGTCTCTACGTAGAGCATCCAGCATGGGATGCACCAGTTTCAGTTCTTGCTCGTATACGGTACGCAGTAGCTTGGCGGTTATCCGTTCCAATCCCGTAGATATGGATCGCATCTGGGCGAGCACGAAAATTTTCACCACTATATCGAGTACCCCCTGCGACAAGTCGAACCAGCAGTCGCGGATTTCGTCACTCAGTAACTCATCCCTGCTACTCAACCACTGATATTGCCAAAGCTTGTCGGTAAAGGCCTGCCATTCGGTTTTTCTCGATATTCCAGTCTTAGGATCAGCTTTTATAATACCTCGTTGCATCGGCTCCCAGAACAGCGCACCGAACCCAGCACTGCGTCTACCTGCCTGAAGTTCCATTTCGAATATAGGCCGAGCCTTGGGTGTACCAACCATAACTACAGGAACGCCAACTACATTTACCAGAGCAACAAAGAACTCCAGCATGGCCTCCTTGCTTATCGAGCGTTTCAGCGCTAATCGCTGAATTTCATCAATGACTAAGACACCGATCGCTCGCTGCGTTGCCACTTGTCCCATCAGGGAAAGCAGAACTTCAGTGCTATGCCGCTTACGTGCGTATTTTTCCTCATACCCAGTATGAAGCGTACGATCAACTTCACGGAAAAAATTCAGGCATAAGCTCTTCAACGAACCATCAGAAGGGCATTCAATTCTTAGATAGGGTAGCTGTATGAAGTTATATTTCTGGTGATAGAGGACTTGCGGATAGGTCGCTAGGATACGGTTGATTGTCGAACTCTTACCACTGCCGGAACAGCCGATCAACGACATACACTTAGCCGTAGAGTTGGACTGTGCAAAGCAAAAATCGTTTATCGCTCCTGACATAATCCTTTGGTAGCCTTCCTGCATCTTCTGATTCAGGGAGCCATCCGCTATATTACGACCAACATAGCCAGCGCGGATCATAACTGAAATTTTCTCCTCCAGCTGTTTGTGAATAGATAGAGGCTGGAAAAAATCGTCAAGCAGCGCGCTGATCTGGTGAGCGCGAATATGCCCTTTTTCATAACAATCCTTTGGGTTAAATTTAACCTTACCAGTCAACTTCACTTTAAGAGCTTGTAGGTCCATTATGGGCGGCAGAGCCTCTATCAATGGATTGCCTCGATATCGCTCAAGGCCCGGATCTATATAGATGGCATCAACAAAGTTATCAGGTAGCGGCATCAGTCGTCATCCCCGAAGAGTTCGTCTATATAATCAGGATAGTTCAGATCAAGCTCTGGGTTTACAAGGTGGATCACCTCACCGGACTTCTTATTGTCACTTGTAGCTGGGCGGTGCGCTTTTTCATGCCTCTCTCTTGCCTTTTCTTCTCGCCTATTCTCATTGATAGCACGAATTCGCCCCGCGTTGGAGAGACCAGAGGTATCAGGCGCGGTCTTTTCGGCCTGAGCTATCTTGTCGATGACGAATTGCTCATGCTGCCGCTTCTTAGTTTTTGACTGTACGCGAGTTTGTCCAATGGTTTTCTTCTGCTCGTTGCGGAGTAGCCAGACATCCCAGAACGAAGCCCCTTGGAATTCTCTGGAGCGGTCAGCTAGGTTGCACACCCAATATTTGTTGCTGCCCCTTTCGGGGAAAAGATAGATCCGGTCGGCAACAAGGGGATCGTAGGCCGCTTCCATATTTGCAGGACGCTTCACGTCCTTCCCCCGATGCATCCAGCCTAACAGCAACTGCTCAGAAGACGCATAGTAAATACCGAACAGACAGATTCCCAGTTCAGACAAGGTAGCCGTCTTTCTCGGCAAAAGAGCAATGCGAAGCGCATCTTCATCGGCTTGATGTAAACGTCCAGTTCTATGCTGCAAACCCCAATTCCACAGGTGGATAGGAGTCGTGGGCAGGCCTGTCGGCATGTCTGAGTCTCTATCGTACTTCTCAAGTACCGCATACTGATTATGATAAAGCACTGAAGATAGGATTATTTGAGAGAACGCCTTCACTGTCAGCTTCGCATCTAGTCGATAGTCTTTTCCACCGCGCTTTTTTACCTTAGTACCAGATACGTAACCGGGCACGAAAGGACCGAAAGAAGCCTGAATAGTTTTGAAACTACGCTCGACGATCCCCTTAGCATCACCGCGATAGGGCGGTGTATTTTCTATTCTTACTGAAAAATTACTCTCTAGATTTTCGATCTGATAGCCCAACAGCTCACCTCTGTCAGCCAGAATTGCGTCTGGCAGACCAATGCTTGGCCAGTTCTCCAATTCGATGTCAAAATCCAATTCTTTGCAGTACGAAGTTTTATCGGTAGTAGCCATAAATAAAGCCTGCATAGCTGCAGCATAGGAAGCATTTTCAAAACCTATATAGAAACCGGCAATCATGCGGCTGAACACATCTATAACCATGTAGACAACGGGACGGCCGACTATATTTCCCCTCTCACTATCAGATACAAGGTAAATATCGGCGATGGTGGCGTCTATCTCGTAGCGGGATCCTGGCCCGAGTACCTGAGTATTCGCCGTGCCATACAGAGGTCTAATATCCTTGTTATATTCTATGCTCGACACACGCTTTCTGAGCTTGTCCGGTTGAGAATACTCGCGCTTATAAAAATGCATCATCTGCCAGTTGCTGGGCAATTCTTCTTGAGGTGTATCGGGGAAATAGTTTAGATATAGAGTCTCGAAGCGACGATGGGCATAGGGGAATGAATGTCCTTTGTCCTTCAACAAATAACGATCAATGGCCATACGAAACAGGCGCTCTATAAACTCATCAATTTTGGCTCCGATGCCAGGCTCATATTTACGCGGACGCCCAAGTTTCTTGTCATTGGCTATCCGCCTCTTACCCTTGCCGCCAGAATTTTTGTAGTCAGGCAATAAGGAATTCGGCGTCTGCCCGCGCTGCCAGTAGCGACGAGCTAACCTATACAAAGTCTGCTTGGTAGAGCCATGTTCGGCGAGGATGCTTTTAATGACAGCGCCACGGCTTTTCGGTACAAAGAAGTCGGGTAAAATGAGCAGCGGTTTGATCAGAGCATAGTTAGTGTCGCGTTTGGTTCTGGCAGTGCTTCCTTCATTAGGCGTTTCAAAGGCTAATTCGCGATATGGGTCCTCGACACGCTCAAGGTTTTCCTGCTCAATGGCTTTTATCAATTCGTCGATAGAAGCTAATTCAGGGAACGCAGACTCGTCGTTAATATCTATCCATACTAGGTATTCACCTAGCAACTGTAGAACGCGGTAACTACGTTCGCCGATCTTAAGAACTTCATTGATTCGAAACAAGATATGTCTCCCGGATAAAACCCAGCTCTCCGGCTTTTAAATCACACGCCTTGAGCTTTGTGGTCGGAATAAATATATCGAAGGAGAAATAGCGCTTGGCTAACAAACACCTAACTTCGTAAAGCGATTCGCCGAGCTGCAGGTCATAAGCGATGTCCATCTCTTTACAGATGACAAGTACCGTCTTGTGAGGGCTTTTTTTGAAGTGGTGGGCATAGAATTCGATCTGCTGCAGCGCCAGCTCAGCATCTTTTTCTTCCTCTCTTTGAGCCGGATAGAGCCACTTGATATTATTGGTTACTACATCTGGCACGTCCTGATCTGTTATCAAATACCAAGGCAAGGTTTTTTCTTGCCAATATCGGCGTTCGAGTTCCACTTTTTCCACAGTTCTGACATCGTTGAGAGCTGATGCATACTTAGCCTGTAGTACCCATCTAGGCTCTTTTTCGTCGGTAGAGTCGACCAAAAAATCCGACGACATATACTGGTCTAACCCGGCGATATTGGGGTGTTTTATCCCTGAATCTATTGCCAGTCTACGGGTAAGATCCCGCTCCAGTGGAAATTGCTCGCGGATCTGGGTGACTTCACTGTGCCATTCCAGCATCAAGAAAACGCAAAGTTCAAGATCAGAAAATAGATGATGGGTTCGTTTCGATTTATGGCCAAAGACTCGATGAACGCGGCCTAGAGAAGGAAAATCTCTAACCGTTAACCAAGGTCTGTAGTCTGCATGCTGGCCGCTACCGCGACCCTCTTTGATCCACTTATCGAATTTAACCTCGGTAAATCCCTTCTTGTACGATGCCATAAAAAAAACCGCCTGACTCAGCTCATTAAATAAGCATAGTTCTGACGGTCTTGGTATGCAACTCTATTACTCAGTATGATACTTTAATACTTAGTATGATTGTTTATTACTATCCCACACGAAATATCGCTCTGCAACTGGCGCTATTCAACCGTTACGCTTTTCGCCAGATT
>CAXBOW010000032.1:0-21411 GCA_963977485.1 uncultured Haliea sp. | reverse complement strand
CCGGGAAATTCGCGGAATATTCGTCGACTGGGACGGCTTCGTACCCAAGTACCTGGAAGAGGTGGGGCCGGGCAGGGCGCGGACATTATCTGGTGCTACCGGCAAGGGCACCTTGCCCGCCTCGACCAATGGCGCCACCTCAGCACCATCCAGTGACGGCAGTCTGGCAAAGCCTTTTGAAGTCTTTGCAGAATTTGAAGTCTCGGTTGTCGCGTCGGCACCGGTCACCAAATTCGATTTTGGTAATCAGGCGGTTAACAAAACCATCACGCCTAAACTGCCAGATGGAACGTCAGTTTCTATGGGCCTCAGCCCGATGAATGCTTCCGGGCTTTCCGGCACCCTCAAGTTAAGGCTTGAAAGAAGGACCGGAGGCAGTTGGGTAGATCGCACCGCGGACCTGCGTCCCCTGGTCGAGGGGATGGTTGACGAAAAAGAGTCCGAAGAAGGCCCTACCTATGGCCTGGAAGCCTTCCCGATTGGCGTTTGGGGCCAACCCGAAGATCCCGATCAACCCTCAAGCCCCCTGCCCAAAGGCGACGTTATCTTCGCAGGTAGCAGGCTTAAACTCGTCGCTGCGGCGGACATGAGCAGCCAGACCGGCCCGGAAATCGATTACTATCGGGTCGAAGCAGGCCGCCGGCCTCTGCCGTTGTCCGCTATAGGCAATGTCCGCCTTAGAAATATCAACCGTGCCGATGATATGGGGCTTTCTCCCATCGCCGTCTCGGTGTCTGATGCGTTCAATGAGGCGAGGAAATACCTGTTTGCAGAGGCGGTGCGAGAAGTGCCCGAGGGCTTACTTGCCGTCGGGTCACGGAGCGCAAAAGCTCAGGCCATATATGAAAACTCAAGAACGGCACCGCCGCTGTTTGGCTCCCTGATGGATGGGCTTGAACCGGTTAACGCTGAGAACTCATCTGTAAGCCAGATGGCGACCGGCGCAACCGTTGCCGACCGGCAACCTGCCAAGCCATTTGTGACCGGTTTCATGACCAGTGGTGCCGGCGTGACTTTGAGAGCTGCAACCACCTCGGTCTCAGATGGGCGAATCAAGCGCAGACCCGCACCCTCAATCGAATCGGTGCGTGGCCGCTTGGGCCGGAGCTTACCTATCAAGCTCAACCTGACCCACGCTCCCTCGCGAATCAGCGACGATACCGTTGTGCTCAGAGGTTCGGTGCCACGCACCAATGTAGCGGGCCTTTCGCAATCCTATCTTGGGGGGCGCGTAGGCTCGGGTGCCGGAACCGGCTATGTGAAAGGCCTCAATTCCGGCCCTGCGCCACAGGCGCCTCAAACCAGCCTTCGGGCCGGGGATTTTGTAACCCTGCGATGCCCGGACGCGGCGATTGACACAGGTTCTGGCCGTCCTCAGCTGCGTATTTCCGGTCTCGCCCGGGTAGTTATGCTGCTTGGTAACGGCGCCGTGCTTCACGACATGCCGGTGCGAGACAAAACGCTTGAAGTGCCAGCCCACACCGCACTCATAGCGGTGCAGGCCAGTGGAGGCGGTGATGGTCGAGCCACCGGGATTGAGGTGAAAGGTTGGCATGACCAATCACGCCTGATCCGATTATCCGGTCGTTCTGCATTGGGGGCTGGTTGCGTGCTGGCGCTCAATGGAGCCAACAGTCGCCCCCGGGTAGGTTGGCATGTAGCGCAGGATCTTGTTCGCGGTGCGGCCTCCGTTTCAACTCGTTTCGGCGCTCAGGTCACGTGTATTGGCGTGGTCCTGAAGGGTGCCACCTCCCGCGCTGCAAGCGATGTCGAGATTGAGTTGTACGGTGCGACTCATCGAAGCGATCCAGTCGAACCCACGGTGGTTCAGGTCGGTTCCAGATCCATTCTCTTGTTCGATGTAATCCCGAATGGGGGCAATTCGGGCGTTTCAGTGCGCGCGATTCAAGGTGGTGCAAAGGAGATCGCGGGCATGATTGCCGCAGTTTCTGACGCAGATTCTCTTGCAGAGCTTGTTGCAGAAAAAGGGTTACCAGCCACGGTATCGCGCTTGCGGGCGGTTTCGGATGAGAGCTGTGACATTGAGTGGATTTCGGTGAAGGAGTAGGAGCGCATGCCTGTTGGTGAAGGAAAATTCAAGCTCTACGCCAAATTGACGCCACCGCTGGAGGCTGGCTTGTGGCGCCTGAGAGCCGATCAGCATTTCGGGGCGCAAACGCCAGAAACAGGTCTGGACGAGAATGATTTGCGCGTGGATCAGGAAAACGTGCATCTGCGCATACGATCACCCCGGTATCTGCTGCCACCGGACCAGATCTTGTCCACCTACCCGCCAGCCAACTCTTTCGGGAGTTATGGAAGCCGCTTACCCCAGGTTGTGATCAAACGCCGGACACTGCCGTGGGAAAGGCGTCTTGAAGGTGCGCCAGCGAAAACACCCTGGTTTGCCCTGGTTCTGATTGCCGAGGGAGAAGCAAAACTGGAAACCTCGGTGGATGTGGAAAACTGCGTAACAGCGGGTGTGGAACTTGAGGGCCTGAAAGAGGTTGCGAAGGGCAATTGTCTGGTCGCAAAAAAATCACTGATTAACCGCGTTTTCCCCACCAAGAGAGACCTCGACCTGCTGGCTCACGCTCGGGAAGTGGACATCCAGGACACTGAACTGATGATGGGTGATGACGACGGGTTCCTCGCGGTCGTGATCAGTAACCGTCTGCCCCTGCCGGGAAAGGATGAAGAAGGAAACGACGCGCCAGTGAAATATCTTGCGTGCCTGATCAATCTGGAAGGCCAGTACGATGTGCTACTGAACCGCTCGCCGGATCCGGCACCTACCTTCGCAACGCAGTTCCTGATCAAAAATCTTATGTACCAGGAGCACTCTGCGCGCGATGATCATCTGGTTATGGGGACGGCGCTGGCTCCCGGGCGTCCTGTCATAAATCCAGCCGATCTGGGTGAACTGACAAATCTGGTTCCGTTGGCACAAGGCAGCGAAGGCTCCCGCAGCACCCGATATCAGTCCGGCGCTGCGGTGGGCACCGGAGCGAAGCCTTACGCTGGCAGCAGACAATGGTCGACATCTTCACCGGTCATGAACACATCGGCGCAGGTTTCCCTTCAGATGGCGGAGTCTTTTCGACTTGTCGATGGGTTTGAGGCACTTCCGTTTGACCCGGAATATCGCTTCCCGGTTCTTTTGCACTGGAGCTTTACCACAACGGGCGATACCACTTTCCAATCCCTGATGACCAACCTCGATTCCAGACTGCTTGGCGATGTGGGTAATGCCGCCAAGCCTTTAAGCGGGCGGCTTCCCCTTGAAGTGGTTGAGAGCGGACATATAGGGCTGGGTCATCAGACCCGTGAAGGTGATCGGGTCCGGGCCTGGTACCGCGGCCCTCTGGTACCACATCCCACGAAAAATACCGGGGCTGACAGGCTCAAGCTGGCTCACAGTTCGGACCAGCTCCGGGTAGTTATTCCCGATGGCCGGGAAGACCTCTCACTGGCAACCGCATTCGAAATCGGGCGGCTGTTAACGCTCTCGCAACCTTCCATCATTGCTGCACTGATGCGCTGGCGTCAGGCGGATTACCACGCGGCACGCCTGCGTTCACTAATGGTCAGCAACCGGAACCTATGGGAAGAGCTGCTGGGTGTCGGCTTTGAAAAGATCGACCTTCACAAGATAGGCCCTCTGGCAGGTCGTTTTTTTGCCGATGCCATCGTCAAGAATCCGGAACAGTTCCTCGGCAACCCCCGCCCCCGAGTCACTCCCGGTCGGCCGCTGGAGTTCGAGGGTAAGGCAACTACCATACTGGCGCGCGGGCTTGGACTGAAGCCGGCGCTTTTTACCGGGGACCTGGCGAAGGTGTTCAATAGCCTGCGTGATGTTGGGGTTCCGAGGGATGACCTGCTGATAACGGACCTTGGGCGGATTGATGTTCGGGAGACCCTCGGAATTGACCTGGACAGGCAACGCATCGACCTGGTGTCCAGCGCGCTTTCAAACAAGTTGTTGGACGACAACCTGACAGGCCCCGCGTTTCCGGTAACAGATCGCATCAGGGCCGACGTTTTGAATGACAACCTGGACGTGATCCTGCGTGACCCAAGACGTCGCGACTTCACGGATGAGGATCAATCATGATTAACAAAAGCAGTGATATTCTTGAGCGACTTGGCACTGAAATTAAAAAAACGGCGCGATCTCCCTCCACAGAATTCAAACGCGACGAAAACACCGCGATGCCTGCAGAGCTCAGAAACTGGCTGGTTCGGTTGCGGCTGTTGGAAGGCGTACCCTTTGCCAATCTGGTCGCGGACAGCGAACTGCTTCCGCAGGAATCCATTCGCTGGTTTTACATGGATCGGCGCTGGACTGATGCTCTGGTGCAGGGTTCCCTAAGCGTCGGAACCGTGAACAGTGATGACCGAATACAAATCGATGCCCAATACGCTGCCATTCGCGCAGAGCTGGACACCGAGGAACGTAACGTCCGCCGAAACAAAGGTATGGCCCGGCTCGCGGGGCAGCCCGGCCCCATCACCGGCTTCTTATTGCGTTCCGCTGCCGTTTCCGGTTGGCCTGGCCTTCATGTTCGTGCGTTCAATGTTGATCCGGAAGAGGGGGATCAGGCCCGGTTCAAAGAAGACGACCCCCGTCGAATCCGGCTACTGCGTCTGGAACGTCTGGCTCCGGCTGTCTTGCTTTGCATGTTTGACGGCATCCCCAAGGTAGTCCACATCGAAGAGCCCAGGCAGGGCGTCCAGTTCGGATTTAAGCACAAGGACAACGGCAGTCAGCGCTCTGCCACGTTGCGACCCCGTAGTAAAACATCGTTTGAGTACCTTGCGGAAGACGGCAGTAAGGATGTGGACGTGCCCTTCCGGGTTGGTTCATCTGGTGTAGTGGATATTCGCCGTCTGTCTGATGCCCTGGCGGCCCATCCTGAAACAGGTGCCGCTGACGGTCTGGATAGTGCCGAATACGCACTCCAGCTCATTCGCTTTCCGTGGCGGCAGGTATTTGGCGAAATCCAGGTGCCGCCAATCGGTTCCATGTTCCGGGCCTCCATCGAGTACGCGCCGATGGTCAATGCCACCTTCAAGCTGTGAGGCCCGACATGTTCAAACATTTGCTCAAAACGAAAACACTCACCAAGGCCATCTTCGATGAGCGCTGGGCATGGCTGGTCAGGGCAGACACAGACCTGGGCTCTGTTACAACCTGGGATCCGAATCTGCGCCGAAACAAACGCATACTGGTTCCCGTGGACGTTCAGGCGTATGTGGCTCACGAATCCAACCCGGAATCTCTGGTGCCTGTGACCGGAGGGCCCGGTGACCCATTGCCTTTCACCGAAGGCACCGTTCCTGAAACCGGCGTACACCTGCATTGGGCGCTGCCCGATGCGTTGCTCAGAGGCGCTGAATCGGCATCGGGTGGTGAGCTGGAGATGACTGAACTGCCCGACCGCTGGGTGGTGATTCGTTCTCTGTTTCCCGTAGGTATCAACCGCCCCATGCTCAGAGGTTGGGTGGTGGATGCAAAGAAAGGATCAGTGACGCCGCTGGATCAATATCAGGGGGCAACGAACGACAGCGAGGATAAACCTACCTACGGCCAGCTCGACGGAACCGTTGGGGGATCGCCACTGTGGACGGCGTCCTACAGTGCGAGTGCAGGGCGATTCGGCTTCCACGATGCCTTTGAAGATTTGCCCAAACTGAGGAAAATTGCGAAGCACGGCTTCGAGAAGAACGTCGCCACCTACGTGGTGGCAGGCTGGTATACCGACAGCGACAAGGATCCTTTGGCTGTCAGCAAGGCAGATCTGTTGGATGTCATGGCGGATCTTGGCTGGCAGCTTGACCCAGAGGCCGAGCCACCAGGTAACGAGCCGGATCTCGCTGTGCTGGAGCGTTTACTCGCCAAAGGTCAGTTAAAGCAGCCAGCGGAATCGACACCCACGAAAATCGTTGCCCGCGGCAGAGAAGAATCTTTCACCTATGTCGACGTTGCCCCGGAGATGGCCTTACCCGTCCATAAAGCGGCCAAAGTTCTGATTGCTCAGAAACCGCCTACGTTCATGTCACTATTCCACGGAATGATTACCGGCGTACCCGTTGATACCGCACTACCGGGCTCTGATGAGCGACCGCGGAGTGAGTCACTGTCTGTTTCAGCCGGGTTTGATACTGACGATCTTGTGACTGCTCTTGGCGCGGGAACTATAGGTACCAGCCTATCTCAGAGAAGTGCGGCTGAAATGCTGGCTGCTGCCTTCACCAGCAACCTGATCGACAGGATTGGAACTCAGGACGGCCTCCGGGATATCGCCGAGCGTGAACACAATGACATGTTCAGTTCTTTACCCGGGAAGCCGCTGCCTTTAGCAAAGCTCGATCACCTCAGAACTGAAGACTCCGCATCGGTGAACGCTACCACGGTAGGCCGCAAGGGCCGGGCCAAGCTAGCCAGGCAGAGTAAGGGTGACGATCTGAACCCCCGGCCAAAATGGCGCGACAAGGTGGTTTTCAAGAAATCAGGCGAAACGCCCAAGGCACCCGACCTGAATATTGAGGAAAAGGTTGTTAAAAGTGCGATCAAGGACCGGCGCACGGTGGAGCGGCCCGCGCCAAGAATATTTATCCCTCAGCCGCCCTCAATTGCCATAAAGGGGGCCCGGCCCAGCCTGCGTCATCACTTCGATGGTTTATTCGATGATGAAGGCCGCTTGCGGTGCCGCTACCCGAATGAAGCAGTGAAAGGCATCAAAGGCGTCGTCAAAGCCCGCGACCTTGTACCAACACTAGGGTCTGGTGCGGTTCCGCCGGAGGTTCTGATAGTCGTGCGCGAGGCGATGGTGCTCAACCCATATTGCAGCCGCTGGCTGGCGAACGCAGCCGCTGAAAAACAAGAGAGCCGACCTCAATATCAACGCCGAATCGAAGGCGAAATGCTCAGGCTGTTTTCCAGCGATGGTCGTTACGACGGAAGCGGGGAGTACACACTGTCTGAGAGCTCAGTCAGTCCTCAGGCACCTGGAAAGGACAGCTGGAGCTCTGTGTCTTTTTCCCAGGCAGCCATCAAAAAACAGGCGGCAGCAGAACTGGCCCGAGCTTCATACCTCGATGGCTTCAACCCCAGCCCCTTGGGAGTGACCGCGTGGCGGCAGCCGTGGGTCCCCCTATGGCTGGAGTGGCGAGTGGAGCTGGAGGGCTCGACCCGGATAAGCGATTGGACACTCGACCAACTGGACGTGGTGCGTCGCGGAGATGCAGCTGACATTCAGATGGTCGAAATCACGGGTCGCAGCCCCATCAGCAGGGGGCTCGGCACCGCTCTTCATACTGGCATCGAACGATGGATTAAAGTCGAACAGGAACGAGAAGCCACCGGTGATTCACTCACCGCTTCGCAACAAAGTTCCCTGGAATCACTGGCCGATTTTCTGGAACCCCTGGACCTGGCCTCAGCTTCATTGGACGGCATCCGTGAACAGCTTCTGGGGCTCAACTATCGCGGCGGTTTTTTCTCTGCCCCCGAAGCCGATGATCGCCCGGAAGTGGTCGCAGACCCAATACCTCTGTTCGGTGGCACTCTCAAATTCAGCGCACTGCGGTTGGTGGACGCGTTCGGGCGAGTGCTGAATGTTCCCACCAACGACATCCACACGATTACGTCGTTAGAGATCAGCGACGCCCCCTCATCCATGAAAATGTCCGCAAGAATACAGGGCGGTGCGCGCTGGCTGTTCCGCCTGGTTGATCCAGCCTACCAAGGAGAGCCTTCGCTGGCACCGGAAGCATTTGTTAATCAATTGGAGCCGGATCTGGCCGTGAACCCGGTGGCCGGTTTCCTGCTTAGTGACCACATTGATGAATCTCTGGAAGCCTTTGATAATAAAGGCAATCCGATCGGGCAGATCAGCCATCATGAACTAACGGGGGCTGTGCGCTGGGAGCCTGCGCCTGGACGGCCATTGCCACCGGGAGCTGGCCCCATGGCAGAGCTGCCATCCAGTGCCACACCTCTGGGTAAACTGGCAGCCGGTGTCATCCGGTCAGATGTCCGGCAGCGCGACGGTATGCTTCCTCAATCTGAAAGTTCTTTGACTGCGCTTCTCCGCGCAATCGACACCACCCTCTGGACAGTAGACACCTACAGCACGCTTGGTTCGGCAACTGTCGCTGGGCTGGTTGGCCGCCCGATTGCCGTGGTGAAGGCGACGTTAAGGCTGGATATTCCCGATGATCTGGACGACGTTCGGGTTGATTCAGAAGAAACAGCCAAAGCCCGACGGGCTGCCTTTGAGGCTCTACGGGACGAGTCTTTCCCCGTGCGCTTGGGTGACCTGCAGAGAAGCGACGATTCGTTGTTAGGTTATTTCATTGATGACAATTACGACCACTTCCATCTGGTCGACAAATCCATAGCCGCTTTGGCCCGGGATTCTGGCCGCCGTCGTGGCCAGCTTGGCTTGCTTGGCCAGGTTCACATACCGGATGTTCAGCCGTTGGAGCATCCCTATCTGTTCAGCGACGACATTCTCTATATCAAACCCGGGCAGTCTTATCGGCTGACGCTACTGATGCTCCCAGCAGGTAAGGTAAACCTGACCTCGGGGGTATTGCCGAGGAAATCTCTAGCGCTGAATGATGTGTGGATCAATCGGGGACTGAAGCGTGTGATTCCGTCTGTGCGGGTAGGGCCCGTGCTGGTGGACCCGGACGAAATCAGATTGCCGAAGGTGAATCTGTTGGGCGATAGACAACAATTCACAAGGCGAACCGGAGCGCTGACATGGCGAGATGATCCGATCGTGTCAGCGAGCCAATCTGCCTTGTTGCCGCGGATGCCCCATGAATTCCAGGAGGGTTGGATTCGGATAATCGAGGAGGATGAATCATGACTACTACATCCACCGACCCTCGCATTGCCGAGGAAATGGCCTGGGAGCGCAGGCGAGATAGAAAATCGAAAAAACAAAGGAATTCAACAGCTCGCGATGCCTTTCTCGAAGACAGTACAGGTTTTGTAGACCGCCAGGCCCTGTCAGCTTCTTTAAACGCATTCATGGCGGGAGCGGGAATTGGCGAATTCGGTGGACCCGGCCCAGCACCGGGCGCAGCACCAATGCCAGCGCCCATGGCCTTTGCTGCCAACAACACCAATCGTTGGGTACCCATTGGACCCTCCGTTGTCAGGCAGGGGCAGGCGGATGGGCGGCCCAGAGTATCCGGGCGAGTCCGCGACCTGGCCGTCAGCCCCGATGGCCTGCGGGCCTACGCAGGTACGGCTAAAGGCGGCGTCTGGTACACCGGCGATGGCGGCGCAACCTGGGAACCGCTTGGAGGCTGGGCCAATGAGCCCAGGCGGATAGGTGGCAATATCAGCGCGTTTGCGTCTGGTTGCCTCCTGGTGTCATTTGGCGCCAATGCGGCGGCCGATTTTGTCATGGTGGGTACGGGGGAAATCGGCGCCTTCCAGCGTGCGACCGGGCAAGCGCCAGCCCGCGGCATGGGCATTCTCGTGGCACAGGGCCCAGCTAGTGCGGCTCTGAATGCAACCCCCTGGGAAACGACAACCGGCATCGGTTTTCTGGAAGGTGTCTCTGTTGTCCGCATGGTGAGAGTCCCGGGTTCTCCCGTGGGCGCTGATACGGATCAGGTCATTGCGGCGACATCCGGCGGTTTGTTCAGGGGCACACGGTCCATGGTAGGTGCCAATCTGGCCTTCACCTGGACACCGCTGCAGTTTCCGCCTGCTCCGGCAGCGCCGCCTGCAAGAGGGGTTGCGATTTCGTTCTCCGACCCTACAGACCTGTGCTACGTCGGTAACCGCCTGTTTATCTGCTTCAGACACACAGGCGTGGCCTTCTCCGATGACAACGGCAACAGCTTTGCCTGGGTAACGATGAATCTTCTTCCGCCCCCGGCAGTACCTGCAGCAAGCCGCCTGCTCGGCCGAATGAGCATGGCAGTGAATGACGATAACAACCAGCTCTATGTGTTGGGCGAGGTGGATACCAATCCTTTCGTCAATAACGCTCCTCTTGTTGCTCACGTCTGGCAAATTGCGAATCCAGCTGCGATTGCACCCGCCGTGCCTATCGCCAACCCTCTCAACAATGTGCCTACCACGGCCAATCTCTGGCCGGGACAGCGGGATTATGACCAGGCCATAGTGGTGACAACCCGGACGACAGCAGCCGGGCCTCCTCCCGTCCGAACCGACCGTGTCTACATCGCAGGCTCACTTATCTGGCTGGCAAACTGGAATGCGTCTATCTGGGCCTTTGATGTCAACGGAAACAACCTGATTCCTTCGCCCGGCGTTTCCGATCAACCTGCTGGCACCACCCACGGGGCCAGCGCGCTGGGCCTCATAGGTAATGCGATCCACCCGGACGTTCACAGCCTTCGTAAGGCCACGAACCCGGACGGATCAAGCCAGATCTGGGTGGGGTGCGACGGGGGCGTATTCGTTTCACTGCTTAACGGGCAAAGCAATACGTTTGCCGCCAAGAACGTCGGGCTTGCCTCCATCGAGTCGGTGTTCTGCGCGAATCACCCGACCTCCAGCCACTTCGCGATGCTGGGCTGCCAGGACAATGGCCGACAGGTGAGGGTGGGCAGCACAGTTTGGGAAATGAAAACCACTATGCAGGGGGATGGCGGCGGTGTCGTTTTCCATCCGGTGCAGTCACATTATGTGATGGGGCAGTTTACGAGGGCAAACTGGGCCTGTGACCCTTCCTCCCGCTATGTCCAACCGTGCAATGTAGTAGCGAACGATGCAGAGTCCGCCGCCAGTGGTTTCTATTCAGGAATCGCCTCTATCCGCCGTGCGGCTGGAAACCTTGGCCGAATTGCCCTGGGGACCAACCGGGTCTGGATCACGGACAACCTGGGAACCCGCGACCCTAACACCTGGAGGGTTCTGCCAACCACAGCGGCCGGCGTGTTTGTGCAGGCCCGAGACCCCCGCCCGGGCGGACGAGGCCCTAGCACAGCCGCCAATTTGGCCTTTGGAGTCACTGGCGGCGGGCTTGGGCCAATTGTTACGGTGAAATGGGCGGATGAAAGAACCCTTCTCGCATTGTTCAACCAAGGTGTCGTTCGATATCAGGAGAGTGCAGCCAACCCTGGTCGCTGGACATCGACGACCCTTCTGTCCCCGGCTATGGTGGCTCCTGCAGCTCCACTGGTGGTACCGCAGGCAACGTTCTTTACGGATATTGAACCGGTTCCCGGAACGAGCGATTTCTATCTGACAGGAACCGGCCAGACCAGCCAGTGGACACCTGCAATCCCTGCCTCGCCACCCAATGCCGCCGTGGCAGCGGTCCCACCGGCTGCAGCTCAGGACACATGCTACTATTTTGACAGTGCCGCAGGCGGATTTCGCCTGACCGGTCTAGGGCAGGTCCTGCCGCCAGTCCCGCCGTTCCTGAACAGCCCCATTGACCCGGCCTATTCGGTTGTTATCGACCCGGCTAACGTGAACACCGTGTATGTAGGTACCGCATCAGCCGTTTGGCGTACAAACAAAGTCGCTGGTAACGCTCACAATCCATGGCAGTCGTTTGTTAATGGTCTCCCAGAGTCTACCGTTCAGGACCTGACCGTATGGACCGATCCAGCCGGGGCAGCAGGCTCACCACGCCTGCTGCGGGCGGCGCTGCAATCCCGTGGAGTGTGGGAAGTCAACCTGGCGACCGCCGAACCGATCCGAACCTATTTGCGGGTGCACGCCCGGGATGACCGCCGGATGTTTCCGACGCCGATGCAGAATCCGAGGCGACGACCGGCCGCACCAGCGGAACCGTTTTTCGCCAGCCCCGACATCTGTATTCGACCTGAGGCACCGGTTACCAATCCGCCGTCATTTCGTGGTGCGAATCTCTGGAGCGGCAATCTTCGCTACCAACTTTGGACCTTTCAGACGGCTTTTCGCTGGATCTATCCCAGTGTTATTCCTGATGGCCAATGGAGCGACCAGTTTGGTGACCTCATAGAGCGACACCGTCGATTGCTGGCGCTGCCAGCAGCAGGCTCTCGACGGGTAGATGCTGCGTTATGGACAGCCGTGATGGGCTCCGCTCAGGATGAAAACGGTGCTCCCGGCGTCTATCGGGCACCGTGGCAAAACGCGGCAGTGCCCAGCCTTCCCGGTTCTGAAATTGACCTGATGGAAACGGTGGTGCCGCGGCGGAATATCAATAATGTTTGGCAGGCTTACCGAGAGCGAAGCACTGTGGACGTGTTACTGCATCACCGTGACACACGCCCAGTGGCTGCCAACGGCGCGTTCGTTGTTCTTTTGTGGCGTTCCGATGCCTCCCAGAACACCTTGTTGGCAACCGATTGCACCAACCTGGTTCCCTTTGCCAGAAGCCTGACAGGCGGCGCACCACAGCCACCACCGGCAGGCTGGAACGTGCCGCTTGCAGCAGATGGCGCGCCTCTGCATAAGTTGCCGGTTCCGCTGGCCGCGCGCATGCCACGGGCCGTCTCTATCAACATTGATTTTTCAGCGGTACCGACCGGGCACCGTGTTCTGCTTGTCGCGCTCGCTGGGTCAACAGCAGACCCGTTTTCGGCGGATCCCGACGGCACACTGGACCAGGTGGAAAATCTCGTTCGGTACTGGCCGCACGCAGCAACGCGGCTAATCAGTGTCTGGCGCAGGCCCGGAATTCAACTTTTCCCCTAAAGAAGGACGCCACCCATGGAATTTGATGCCTTAACTCTCGTTCTACTGGCGCTGGTTATCCCGGCGTCATTCATGCTGTCTGCAGCGGCGGGGCTTGGCGGATCACTGATCCTTGTTCCAGGCCTGATGCTCTCCATCGGAACCCGTGAGGGAATTGCCGTGGCCGCATTGCTTCTGGCCTGTAACAACATCGCCAAGGTGGTCGTTTACAGGAAGACTCTTCCCTGGGCCTCGTCTGCATTGATTGCCGCTGCCGTGATGGTTGGGAGCGCCCTCGGTGCCACGCTGATGCTGCAAATGCCAGAGGCCTGGGTTCGCTATGCGGTTGCAACCATGCTGCTGCTTACCCTTACCGGGGATTTTGTTGCCCAGGGGTCTGTTCGTAAAATCTGGGCGGTTTTTCTGGCATTCCTTTCCGGTGGCACTTCCGGCTTCTCCGGTACATCCGGCCCCTTAAAGGGCGTTGCTATCCGCAGCCTTCAGTTGGAGCGCTTCTACTTCGTTGGGGCGGCTTCGCTGGTCTCGATGGTTGGCGACACGACCAAGGCTCTGGTATTCAGTCAATCGGGCCTGATTACGGCGAGCCATCTATTACTGGCCGGCGTGCTGGTCCCGGTAATGGCCGGCTGCACCCTACTGGGCAGAAAGATCAATCGGGAAATAGGGGAGAAGTGGCACAGCATATTGTTCTGGACCGTAATGGGCGGATATCTGACCCGTTTGATGGTGGCGTAAATGGCGGACAACAAGCAGAAAGGCGCCGGGAAAGTTCATACCACCAGCGCACAGGAGCCGGAATGCCAGCATGAGAAAGGGCATCACACGGATGAGCATGAGGCCTGCAAACCTGATTTTGACGAGAAAGATTCCAATATCTCACCAAGTCGGAAAGCGGCGGGGCCAAACCTGAGAACCCTTAACCGATCAGCTGACCCAGAGGGCAGCCCATCAGAGCAAGCCCCGGAAAAGGCCAGGCCTCCTGAAGCAAAGATCAAGGATGATCTGCCCCCTGAGCCCGAGCGCTGATAATGACAGCCATCGTAGACCGCTTCGAGCTCGACCTCGCAGCAACCGGCGGCCAGGCCGGAACCATAACCGAACCCAGTCTGGCATGTTCGGGTAAACGGATAATGGTGACCGGAAACTGGTTTTGCTCACGCTCAACAACAGGAGGTAAAACCTGGACGTTCATCGACCCCTATACCGAGTTGCCCCCGGCGGGCGCCGGGTTCTGCTGCGATCAACTCGTGCACTACTGCAAATCGCGCCGCCTGTGGATCTGGTTGCTACAATTTTCCGCAAACAGCAGCGGCAATATGATTCGTGTAGCCGTCAGTTCATCGGGCAAGCCGGGTACCTGGACCTGGTGGGACACACGCCCTCAGGACATAGATGAAAACTGGACTCAGGTGTGGCTGGATTATCCGGACATGGCCGAATCAGACTCGCATCTTCTGCTCTCATTCAACGTGTATTCAACAACCTCGAACCGCTGGCAAAAAGCCGTGGTTTTGCGGCTGTCTCTGGACCAGCTCAAGGCTCGCCAACAACTCATTCGCAAAGCCTGGTCGACGACCCAATTCGGGTCTCTGCGTTTTGCGCGAGGTGAGGGCGGTACCGCCATTTTCGCAAGCCTTAGCACCAGCAGACCGTCGCTTGAAATATTCCGGTGGCCGGACTCGGAGAGCGACGTTTCGCAGGTTTCAGTACCGGTAACGCCCTGGAGTAACGGCCCATACGCCTCAAGCTCAGACGCTACAAGCGCCTGGATGAACCGATTAGATGACAGAATAACCGGCGGCTGGAGTTTCGATGGCATTCTCGGATTTGCATGGACAGCCTCTGCCGATGCTCTGCATCCTTTTCCCTACGTGCGAGTAGTGCGCATTAATGAAACGACCAATGAACGTATCGACGAGCCGGATTTGTGGAACTCTGACCTGGCATGGGCCTATCCGGCAATCAGTCCAAACCAGAGAGGTGACGTAGGCATAGCGGCATTTTGCGGAGCAGGGGGACGACACCCCACTTTGGGCGTGGGATGTCTCGATCCATCGACGGGGCTATGGACCATGACGCTGGGTGCTGCTTCAACCCACCCTCCTGCTGCTCAGGCCTGGGGCGACTATCTCGATATACAAGCTGACCCACGGCGCACAACCTACTGGGTCGCGTCCGGGTTCACACTCAGAGGCGGGGGGAGCAGGAATAATATCGTTCCCCGCGTTGTGGTTTTCAAACCCTGACAAACTCTCCCTCTTTTATCTCCCAGGTTCCGGGATACCTTGCTATAACCAGATGCTTGTTCAGCTCGCCACAGTATCGATGATCAGCACAGGTGCATGGAAGCGGTATTCCCTTTCTCACCAGGCCAACAGAATACATACTGCCTGTTCAGGCTCAGAAACAGTGATGGGTGGCGAAGATGCAGAAGAAAAAAATCATTACGGCGATCGTGCCGCTGGTTTTCATAGCCATCATCGCGGCGTTCTGGTGGCAAAGCGACCGCAATGGGAGTGATGAGTCGACGTTGCATCTCTACGGCAACGTGGACATCCGTGAGGCGCAACTGGCTTTCAACAGCAGTGAACACGTTTTCGAGATCCGGGTTCAGGAAGGGGATCGCGTTACCAAGGGGCAGCTGCTGGCCCGTCTGCACACCGAATTACTCGACGCACAATTAGCCGAGGCAGAAGCGGCTCTGCGCGCTCAACAACAGACCCTGGCCAAACTGGAGGCGGGGAGTCGACCGGAAGAAATTCGCAAGGGGCAAGCCGAGTTTAATGCCACCCGCGCGACGGCAAAGTCAACCAGCGACAGTTACAATCGCATAGCGCGCTTACTTGAGAAAAAGATGGCCTCACCCGAAGATGTGGAGAAAGCCTATTCCCTGGCGGATGTAGCCAAGGCCCAGATGGAGGCATCAAAACAGGCACTGGCATTGTTGCAGGCAGGCCCCCGCAAAGAAGACATCGCCGTAGCACGCGCTCAACTGGCTGCGACGGAGGCACGGTTGGAGCTGGCACAGCAGCAACTGGAAAACTCCAACCTCTATGCACCTGCCGACGGTATCATCCGCAAACGTATTCTTGAGCCTGGAGATATGGCCTTCCCACAAACGCCCGTGCTGACACTGGCTTTCATAGACCCGGTTTGGGTACGTGCTTATCTGCCAGAACCGATGATGGGACGGGTGGCTTTAGGGGCAAAAGCACTTATTTCCACCGATAGCTATCCCGACAAAACCTACGAAGGTTGGGTCGGCTATATTTCCCCCAGCGCCGAATTCACGCCCAAGAGTGTACAGACACCGGAACTGCGTACCCGGTTGGTCTACTCAGTGAGGATCTATGCCTGTAATCCGCAAGAAGAGATGCGTCTGGGGATGCCGGCAACCGTTACGATTGAACTCGACCAGACGCTGCCTGACGCCACCACTAACCACTGCGAGCCATAGCGGTGAGCGTCGTCGCACTCACGTTTTCATCCGTTAGCAAAACCTTCTCCAGCGGTGGGCGGCAGGTACAGGCACTGGAGAACATGAGTTTCAGTATCAAACCCGGTCGGGTATCAGGTTTGATGGGGCCGGATGGGGCGGGCAAGACCACTCTCATGCGTCTCGCCGCAGGTCTGCTAGTGCCGGAGACGGGGGAAATTCGAGTACTGGGTATCGATGCACTCACCGAACCGCTGTCGGTTCAGTCCAGCGTCGGTTATATGCCGCAACGCTTCGGCCTCTATGAAGATCTCAGTGTGCAGGAAAACCTTGACCTCTACGCCGATTTACAAGGTGTCCCAAAGGCTGAGCGCCTGGCACGTTACACAGACTTGATGCAGATGACCGGTCTGAGCCCATTCACCCGGCGTTTGGCGGGTCAACTTTCCGGGGGAATGAAACAAAAGCTGGGTTTGGCCTGCACACTCGTACGTTCGCCGCGATTGCTGTTACTGGACGAGCCCACCGTGGGCGTTGACCCGGTGTCGCGCCGTGAGCTATGGCAGATTGTGTATCGTCAGGTGCAGGAGGCAGGCATGAGCGTGTTACTGAGTACCGCCTATCTGGACGAAGCCGAACGCTGCGACGAAATAATATTGATTCACGAGGGCAAGCTGTTAGGACAGGGTGAACCAAAAGAATTCAGCCACGCAGTAACCGGACGTACCTTTGAAGTGACAGCCAAGGGATTGAAACACCGCCGCTTACAGGAGCAGTTGAGCCGGGCGCCCGGCGTGCTGGATGCGTTGATTGATGGCCAGGCAGTGCGTCTGGTAATGACCAACGCTCAGGCACCCACGCCGGAAGCACTGTTGCCAGGGCAGGCAGGTGTTCACATCGCCCCAGTGGAACCGCGTTTTGAAGATGCTTTTATTGCCCAGTTGAAAACCCGTCGGCCTGAGTCTGAGGAAGCACTCTCGCTAAAGCTGCAAATACACGCCGGCGATGGGGATGAGGTTATTCGGGTAAATAAGCTGCAACGTCGTTTTGGTGATTTTATGGCGGTAAATAATGTCAGCTTCAGCGTTCGCCGGGGTGAAATTTTCGGCCTGTTGGGAGCTAACGGCGCCGGCAAATCCACCACCTTCCGCATGCTCTGTGGGCTATTGCCTGCCAGTGGCGGCGAACTGGCAGTAGCCGGGCACGACCTACGCCGCGCAGCCGCCAGAGCACGGAGCCGCATTGGTTATATGGCACAGAAATTTTCGCTTTATACCAACCTGTCGGTGGCGCAGAACCTGCGCTTTTTCTCCAGCGCCTATGGACTGCGAGGGAAACAGCAAAAGGCACGTATTGACTGGGCACTGACTACATTCGAGTTGGAGCCGTTCCATGATGCCAACGCCGGGGATTTACCGCTGGGCTATAAACAGCGCCTGTCCTTTGCTGCGGCGCTGATGCACGAACCCGAGATTCTGTTTCTCGACGAACCCACTTCCGGGGTTGATCCGCTCGCACGGCGGGAATTCTGGGCGCGCACCAACGCGCTGGCAGAAGCCGGTGTCACTGTGCTGGTCACCACACATTTTATGGAAGAAGCCAATTATTGCGACCGGTTGGTGATCATGGCCGAAGGTGAAGTGCTGGCCGCAGGTACACCTCTGGCGATGAAAACCCAGGCACGAACGGTGGAAAACCCCGACCCGAGTATGGAGGATGCCTTCATTCAGTTGATCGAAAAGCGCCAGCAAAATCCGGGGATAGCAACATGACATCGCTTGCCGGAATGCGTCTGTGGGCGATGATTCGTAAGGAGAGCCTGCAGGTCCTGCGTGATCCGTCGAGCATCGCGATCGCCTTCATTATGCCGGTGGTATTACTGTTTCTTTTTGGCTATGGAGTCTCACTGGACGCAAAACATATACCGGTGGGTATCGTTATTGAACAGCCGGATACGACGACCCAGTCCCTGGCCGGGGCTTTTGAGCGTTCCGAGTTTTTTCGCCCGCAGTACTTTGCTGTCATTCAAACAGCTCAGCAGGCACTGAAGGAGCGCAAGATCGACGGCATCGTATGGCTGCGCAATAACTTTTCCGCCCAGCTATTGTCTGGCGATGAAGCGCCCATCGGCGTCATCGTCAACGGCGTGGACTCCAATCAGGCCAATATCACCCAGAGTTACATCCAGGGGACCTGGCAGGCATGGCTCAGCCATTATGCAGAAAGCCGCGGCCAGACACTGCTTATGCCAGTGAGCCTGGAACAGCGAGTGTGGTTCAATGCTGCCTTATCCAGCCGTATGTTTCTGGTGCCGGGCTTGATCGCCATCATCATGACCCTGATTGGTTCTCTGCTTACAGCCATGGTGGTAGCACGTGAATGGGAGCGTGGCACCATGGAGGCACTAATGGTGACCCCGCTACACCGGAGCGAGATACTGGCGGGAAAGTTGATCCCGTATTTTGTGCTGGGCATGGGTGGAATGCTATTCAGCGTGGCCTTGGCCGTGTGGCAGTTCGATGTGCCCCTGCTTGGTTCCTTCTGGGTGCTTATGCTCAGCTCGGCGCTGTTCATGCTGGTGGCACTGGCGATCGGCCTGCTGATTTCCATCGTCTCGAAAAATCAGTTTGTAGCAGGGCAGTTGGCCATAATCGTCACTTTTCTGCCTGCCTTTATCCTGTCTGGCTTCCTGTTTGACATTAATACAATGCCCGACTGGATACAGCTCATCACCCATTTAGTGCCGGCACGCTATTTCGTTGCCATCCTGCAAACCCTGTTTCTCGCAGGCGATGTGTGGCCGGTGGTGCTGGCCAACATGGGCGCATTGCTCATTATGTCGTTGTTCTTTTTCGCGCTGGTGTGGCGAAATTTTCGCAAGCGGCTGGAGTAGAGGATGTATTTCAGACAGATCTTTGCTCTGGCCATCAAGGAGTTTCTGGCACTTTTACGCGACAAACGCAGCCGCTTAGTCATCATCGGTCCGCCTCTGGCGCAATTGCTGGTGTTTGGTTTTGCCGCGACCTACGACCTTAATAATGTAGCGGTGGCAATCTACAACGAGGATCGCGGCGGTGCGGCGCGGGAATTGGTCAGCCGCATTGAGGGCTCGCCAAATTTTGAGGTTGTTGCTTACATCGACCGTGATAGCGAAGTTGCACCGCTCATCAATAACCGGGACGTGCTAATAGTGGTGCACATTGGCCAGAATTTCAGTTCCGATCTGATACAGGGTACGACGACACCCTTGCAAGCCATACTGGATGGCCGCAATTCCAACACCGCAATGATCGCCATGAACTACCTGCGTAATATCGTGCAGGATTACAACCTTAGCTGGCTGGCATCACAGGGTGAAAGTGGCCTGCTGGTAACCTTGCAAACGCGAGCCTGGTATAACGAAAATTTGCAGTCACGCTGGTTTATCGTACCCGGCATTGTCGGCCTGCTGACACTGGTCGTAACACTGCTGGTGACGTCGCTGTCGGTGGCTCGTGAGCGCGAGAGCGGCACCTTCGACCAGTTACTGGTGACGCCTTTCAGGCCGGTGGAAATTCTAATCGGCAAGGCCATTCCCGGTATTATCATCGGCTTGCTGGAGGCCACGCTGATCATCGTACTGATGGTCACCCTTTTCGATATTCCGCTGCGCGGGAGCCTGGGCGCACTGTATCTCGGTATTGCGTTGTTCCTGCTATCTGCGGTGGGAGTGGGTTTGATGATTTCGGCCATTTCGGTTACTCAGCAGCAGGCTGTGCTCGGTGCCTTTTTGTTTCTGGTTCCTGCCGTCATCCTTTCCGGGTTTTCCACGCCGATTGCCAATATGCCGGAAGCGGTGCAGTGGCTGACCTATCTTGATCCGCTGCGTTATTTCCTGGTGATCGTTCGTGGCGTCACGCTGGAAGGTAATAGCTATGCGCTGCTGATCAACCAGTATTGGCCAATGGCACTCATTGGTGTGGTGACATTGGCCCTGGCCGGTTGGTTGTTCCGCCATCGGATGTACTAAGGGATGACGGGTAATCGTACCTTATGTTTTCGGGTAATTCTGCGGGAAAAGCTCTCGCCTGGCAGCTTCGTCACGCTCGGTCTTGAAGTTAAGATCCTTGCCCAGTTCCCGAACACGTGCCACGGCAGGACGGCTGTTAATACCATCGAACCAGCGCTGCAGGTTCGGGTAGCTCGCCATGGCATCCTCACCCAATATGAAAGGCCCCTTATCGATCCATCCCCAGGCAGAGATATCGGCAATGCTAAAGCTGTCGCCAACGAGGTACTGGCGGTTTTCCAGATGTGCATCCAGCACCTCATAATGCCGCTGGGTTTCGCGCTCGTAGCGATTGATTGCATAAGGGAGTTTTTCTGGCGCCATGTGCTTGAAATGAACCGCCTGGCCGGAATAAGGGCCGACGCCACTGGCGATGAACATCATCCATGACAGCAGTTCTGCGCGATCCTGGGGGGTGCCGGCCAATTGTCCGGATTTTTCGGCCAGATAGAGCAAAATGGCTGTGGAATCGAACACCCGTACACCATTATCGTCAATGGCTGGCACTTTCCCGTTGGGGTTGATACTTCGAAACGCAGCTAAATGTTGCTCGCCTTTCAGCGTATCGACCGGCACCAGCTCATAGGGCTGGCTCGCTTCTTCCAGGTAGAGCGCAACTTTCAAAGAGTTGGGCGTAGGGTGAAAAAACAATTTGATCATGGGTCTCTCCAGTATTTTTGAGCAATTATTCAAGCACCTTTTGAGCAACCATTCAAGTTGTTTGATTCCTGTCCTGAACAACTGTAGCGGGCTTACAAAGAAGGCAAGGTCAAGACGAGCAGAAACGAGTCTACTCGCCCGACTTGGGTCTGAAGTACGGTCTCACAAGTGCGGTGGTTTATTGGCTGCAGCGCGCTCAGCCTGCCATTAAAAAATCACTGCGCACAAACCTGGAGTAAATTCTAGAGATGTGTCGTCAGCTGCAAAGTGGCCAATGACTATCGTCAAAGATGTTTTCCGGCAAGAAGTGTAGCTTCACAACTTCATGATCTTGGTGCAGACGATGCTTCTTCGGACTCTTTTCGGCTACACCATTGACAGAGGAATATTTGATGCGACCCAGTTTCAGGATGCTCAGGCGTGACCAGTTTACTGGACACCTTGCGCAAGCGGTGATTCCGCCCTTGGTAATGATAGCGATACTGATGATCATGCTCTCATCTATTTTACCGACGAGCGTTACGGCAGAAGTACTGACTATTGACACTGCGATCAACAAGGCTGGCATGCAACGGATGT
>CAXBOW010000031.1:0-21937 GCA_963977485.1 uncultured Haliea sp. | reverse complement strand
GGGCAGCACCGTACCGGAAAGGTCAGGTGTTGCACTCAGTTTTTGCCGCCGCCCTATGTTTATTGGTAGAAAAGGCTAAACAAGTGAGGCCTACCGTCACTGGACAGAGGATGAGATCGTGTTTTTCGAGGTTAGGAGCGGCAGTGACGCAGCCTTTGCTAACCAAAACGTTCAGTTTGATGATAACGGCATGGCAAAGGCCACCGACACCAACAATCTGTCGCACGATGTTCGTGTGCTCGTTATGGTGCCGTTTAATCCGGCCCTGAGGACAGTAGATTTGGTTATTCCGCCACGTTTTAACTAGAAGCTTAGTCACGTGGACGCTATGTGTAATCCTTCATTACAGCGGAGTTGCCCTCGGCAAGCCGCTGAATTCAAACGTTAGGCAATGACCCCTTCGGGTCGATCTCATGCGTTCCAGAAATGCAGTTCTTGGCCATATTCTGTCCGTCCGTCCGTCCGTCCGTCCGTCCGTCTAGGCGGCTTTCGGCCAAAAACTGATCCTCGCGATGTTTCTAGAATGCATGGGACGATTCAAGATGCTGCTGTCACTGGCCGTTGAGCCGATGTGCAACATACTGCACTTGCTGTTGATTTTAGCGATAAAAGTGCAGCATGTTGCACATGAACCGATAACAGGCTCGGCGTTATGAATGGATCATCGAAGAAACGCAGGTAGCCGCGTCGCTCCAGCCATCATCGGTGGGATTTGTACCGTCCAGGCTGCACGCATGCATGTTCACAGAGCTCAGCAAGCTGCCGCGCATCTTTTAGGGCATGGTGGGGGCTAAGATCTCGATGCAACGCAGACGCTCGGCATCAATGTGATCTATGGTGGCAATCGCTGAGAGGCGCAATGGACCGGCGAGCCAGCTGGAGCTCACCAGTCGCTTGCTGGCATTAAAAAGGCACTTCTAGGAAAAGATAACAGTCTGGACAGTGCCCACTTTAATGGGCATTAAGCATGATTTAGAGCTTCAGTGAATCTTTTGATGTGCATTGGAAGGTAAAGGTGACGATAGTGAAATTCAAGAAATGCCGGTCGGCTTTCATACCGCTGGTCGTATCAAAGCTGAAAATCGGGCTAAGAAAATTGCGCTGTTTGGCATCAATGACCGAAGAAGACAAGGAGTGGTTCATGAAGGATCTTTACGACCGTCTCGTCTCTGCTGCTATGTTAACCTGACCCATCAAGGAGTAACGCGCATGAAGTATCGCTATAACTTTCAAGAAGCTATAGAAAAGGTGAAAAGCGACCCCGGAACACGGATGATCGGAGCATTCATGCAAGGAGCTGATTTCTTCGGCCTTTTCGATATTTGCCTGACTGAAGATGAGCTAGATGATCCCTCGGTGCCTTGCATCACATATCGCGGAAGCCATTTTTTTTCGACAAAGGCAGAAGAAGACTTTTATTTAGAAGAAGACGAACCCATTTTAGCGGCATTAGTGACTTACGTAGTTTCTAATAACCTACCGGATTTTTTCTATTGCCAAGCTGAAATTGCGGCCTACAAATTACTCAAAGATTTACCTGAGCCGAGTACCTTGCGAACGTTGGAAGAAAGAGCTGATTTTAGTCATCGTGTCCATGAGAGAATGAAAGCGAAATGGACCGTATTTGGCTCGTAGTGTTACGTTCGCCCACTGCTTAAAAAGTTACCGAGCTTGAACATCCGGGATACGCAGCCGCTGGACATTTATGGCGGGGTCTACCCCGTTACTGCGGACATCTTAGGATTCAACCGGTGTCCGCTAAAATTTCACTCCAGAAATTTTCAGTTCTATATCACCCTCATGAGCATACCCAGCCGGTCGACTCAACTGGCTCTGCATGAGGTAATTTTCGTGATTCCATCCTGTCCTGTCTGTCATTCCCAGAGGGCACAACGCCGCCACTATGGCAAGCGCATCGGCGGCACTGTGGGTAAGGTTGCGGGCTCGCTTAGCGGTGCGGTCACAACTGAATCACACCGGTTTTTAGGAGACCATTTCGTTTAAGTCAGGCAGCCATGGCCTGACAAGTGTGTGGTAACGGCCAACGGCAGCCAGGAGATTTAGCTTAGTGCAGCCCAAGAAGAGCATGATCAAAGCCTATTTAGGGTAGAAGCCTGCTGCTCAGCTTAGAAATTTTCTGTCATATCTAAAGCATTACCTTGACAATAGTAATAATAGTTGTAAAACAACTACTATTATTACTATTTAGGTAAATCTTATGGAAACCAAGCCTGATGTCCGTGCCCGTATCATTGCGGCCGCTGACAAGCTGTATCAGGAGGGCGAGAAAAACGCGCTCCCGAAGGTCGAAGAGGTACGCCGTGCTGCCCGTGCGAGCATGGGAGACACTAGCGCTGTTATGAAGGAGTGGCGGCGCCAACGCATCTCCCAAGTAACCCCCGCTGTCGTAACTATCCCGGAACCGGTATTGCGGGCGCATAACAACGCGTTGGCAGCACTTTGGCGGCAGGCTCAGGAGCTTGCTAACGAAGCCTTGCTTGCAGTCCAGTCCTCGTGGGATGTCGAGCGGCAAGAGTTGGATGTACTGCGAGAAGAGGTCGCTTCTGCATACGAAACCCAAGCTTCTGAACTTGAGAAACTCACAGCTGAATTGGCGGCAGCAGGAAAGTATGGGCAAGAAATGGCTCAAAAACTTGTTACAGCCAACGGTCGCGCTGATCGTTTCGAAACCCGTGTGGGAGACCTTGAGGTGCGTGTCGCCGAGATACGTGAGGCACTGGATGCAGCCCGTAAAGAAGCTGGAGATGCTAAGGGAGAGTCAGCAGAGTTGCGCGGACGCCTGGCAGCTGCGCTAGAGCAAAACTCAACACTTATGGCTGTTCTCAAAAACAAATAAGCCAGGCCTGGTCAACTGACGGTCGGCTGCCATGCAGATCTCGTTGATCCAGACGATGCCAGGAAATTGTGTGAAAGAACGAGGCAATGATGGGCATCGAGTGACATGCGCTGTCACTAGGTGCGTGTTTACAGTGGGATTAACTCGGTTGCCTAGGACTTCCAGAACTACCGGTGCATAGTGTTACCTCTCTGACCGGTGGGCAGGGAAGGGCCTGGCAGCAGCAGCTGATCATCGTCCAAAGTCATATGTTTAATCTGCGCGCATCTATTAGGGGTTTGACAATGGACTATCAAAGAATACTGGAAGCAGTGATTGATCAAGCTCTCCTAGCTGGAAAATTATTGGCGGCGGAATACCATCGCCCATCGGGTCCAAGAGGATCAGGCGACAAGGCGGTAGTGGATCTTGAAATCGAAACACACCTGCGTGCCGCTATGTTAGATATTCTGGACTGTGATTTCTGGGGCGAGGAAACCGGGGCTCGGTTAGACGGAACAGAGCATTGCTGGGTCGTCGATCCCAATGATGGGACCGCTGATTATTTGCGAGGACTTAAAGGTTCAGCAATCTCTATCGGCTTGCTATGCCAAGCCAGGCCAGTGCTTGGTGTCGTGTATGCACCGGTGACGAGGTTTCGCGGGCCGGACTGCATCGCCTGGGCTAAGGGAATGACGCGCATTCAGCGTAATGGTGAAATGATAAACAGTTCGTTGAGCTGTCTCGAACTCCAGCCTGGCACCAGTGTTCTTGTTAGTAGCGCCGCTCGCGAGAAGCCAGGCATTAATGCTGAGCTCTGTGCGCCAGCCTTACCCATACCAACGACGAGTGTTGCATATCGTCTTGCGGCAGTTGGTGCCGGAGATGCAGTCGCAGGTGTGTCCCTTGTAGCAACATCAGCACATGATCTCGTTGCTGGCCATGCCATTCTTATTGGTGCGGGCGGTGTGCTGATAGATGAAGCTGGCAGGAACATTATTTACGACACCCAGGCACGACTAGCTGTTACGTCAGAACGCTGTTTCGGTGGAGCACCTGCCGCTTGCCATGAGCTAGTATTGCGCGATTGGAATCGGATCTTTTGTGGCCAAAGCTGACGCAGCGGAGAGGGCCAGCTTGGGGAGCTCTGGTGCAGATAATTTTTGAGTGTGATTACCTTTGCTTTCCTGGATTGCGCTGGCGCGATGGAGGGGCAATCCTCTTGAAAGTCTGGGAGTCTCAGAGTGACTCACAGACGCCGAAAACAGCCTGTATACTCATTCCATCGCTGTCTATTGCATGGACGCAAGCAGCTGAAGTCTGACTTGCGTCCCCGCTCTAGCGGCTGCTCAAACCCGCGAAACCTCAATACAAGAATCGCCATGAACGCAGTAGAAATTGAAGCCGCCATATCTGATTTGGCCCAGCAGCCCTTTGACCCAGCTGAGTTCCCCTATGCCTTTCTGGAAGCCTTCGGCAACAAGGCCACTACCCTCAAGCGGCTGCGTACCGGTGCATCCAACAAATCAGATTGCGGTGGCGTATTACAGACCAACAATATCCACATTGCTGTAGCGGATAGCGGAGCGGTAACGCAAACCCTTGCAGCCTTAAAAACCAGCCCGGCGACTAACCGTGCCAAAGCTCGCTACATCCTGGCCACTGACGGCGTGGACTTTGAGGCGGAAGATCTGAACACCGGCGAGACCGTCGCGTGCACCTATGAAGGCTTCCCGGATCATTTCGGCTTCTTCCTTCCGCTTGCGGGCATCACTACCGTAAAACAGCTACGTGATAGTTCTTTTGATATTCGTGCTACCAGCCGCCTTAACAGGCTGTATGTGGAGCTATTAAAAGACAATCCGGACTGGGGCACTGAAGAACAGCGTCACGAAATGAACCATTTCATGGCCCGTCTGATTTTCTGTTTCTTTGCCGAGGACACAGACATCTTCGCCGGTAGCGGCCTGTTTACCGATACCGTCGCGCAAATGAGCGACCGAGACTCTGCGAACACTCATGAGGTGATCAGCGGAATCTTCCACGCCATGAATACCAAGCAAGCAGAACGTGCCGCCGCAGGTATTCCACGCTGGGCTGATGGCTTCCCTTACGTAAACGGTGGACTGTTCTCCGGCAGTATAGAGGTGCCACGCCTCACCAAGATTGCCCGATCTTATTTGCTACACATCGGCAGACTGGATTGGACGCAGATCAATCCCGACATCTTCGGTTCCATGATCCAGGCGGTCGCCGACGATGAAGAGCGTGGCGCCCTGGGCATGCACTACACCAGCGTGCCCAACATCCTGAAAGTGCTGAACCCGCTGGTTCTGGATGACCTCCGGGAGAAGCTTGCTGAGGCGGGTGGCAACCCTCGCAAGCTTCTGAATCTCCGAAACCGCATGGCAAAAATACGTGTGTTTGACCCAGCTTGTGGCTCTGGAAACTTTCTGGTTATCGCCTACAAGCAAATGCGGGCTATCGAAGCCGAAATCAATCAGCTTCGTAAAGAACCCAACCGGCCTACCGACATTCCATTGACCAACTTCCGTGGTATTGAGCTGCGTGATTTTTCCGCAGAAATAGCTCGGCTCGCATTGATCATTGCAGAGTACCAGTGCGACTTGCTGTATCGAGGCCAAAAACTGGCGTTGGCCGAGTTTCTGCCGCTGGACTCACAAAACTGGATTACCGGCGGTAACGCTCTACGTCTGGACTGGCTTAGCATTTGCCCGCCAACGGGAACTGGCGTGAAGATGCATGCAGATGATCTTTTCGAGTCTCCGCTGGATCAAGCGCAGATCGACTTTGAGAACGAGGGAGGGGAAACCTACATTTGCGGTAACCCGCCATATTTAGGATCAACGTGGCAATCTGCTGAACAGAAAGCGGATTTGCAGCGTATCTTTGAAAATCGAACCAAGGGTTGGAAGTCACTGGATTATGTTGCTGGCTGGTTTATGAAAGCCGCTGATTATGGTCGAAGCACCCCTTGCGTTGCTGCTTTTGTGTCTACCAACTCAATTTGCCAAGGGCAACAAGTTCCGATCCTGTGGCCGCTGATTTTTGAGACAGGTCATGAGATTGCCTTTGCTCATACCAGCTTCAAGTGGGCAAACTTGGCCAGTCACAACGCGGGCGTGACCGTGGCAATTGTGGCGATTTCAAATCATACGGGACCAATGCGTGAGCTGTTTTCGGTAGCTGAAGACGGTGGTTTGGTGGTGAAGGATGCGGGCAATATTAATGCTTATCTAGTCGCGGCTCCGAATGTTGTCGTGGACAAGCGTTCTAAACCAAATGTCGGATTCGGAATTGTCGAGGCAGGTGGTAAGCCTGTCGAAGGCGGAAATCTTTTATTTGGTGCGTCAGAAGCACAAAGGATTGTTAACAGTGATCGTCGAGCAAAGCAATTCCTCAAGCGCGCCTATGGGGCAAGCGAGTATATCCGAGGTGATGTCCGTTATTGTATCTGGGTTTCAGACACTGACATGCCAGCAGCTGAAGAAGTCGCGGACTTTAAACTTCGCTTTAAGGCCGTAGCAGCCGGGCGAAGCAAAAGCCCTAAGGCTGCAACTAAGCTGGGCGCTCAATGGCCGCATAAATTCGAGGAAGTGAAACAGACCAGCACGGAGCGCGTCATTATCATTCCCAAAGTATCATCTGAAACTAGGGAGTTTTTGCCAGTCGGGCTATTGCCACCCGGTTCAATCGTTACTGATCTAGCTTTTGCGCTTTATGACGCTCCGCTGTGGAACATGGCTCTAATCGCGTCTCGCGTTCACTTAGTCTGGATCGCTACAGTTTGCGGGAAGATGAAAACTGATTTTCGCTATTCCAATACAATGGGCTGGAACACCTTTCCGGTACCAGTCCTGACCGAGAAAAACAAAGCCGATCTGACCCGCTGCGCCGAAAACATTCTGCTGGCACGGGAAGCACATTTTCCCGCCACCATTGCTGACTTGTACGACCCAGAAAAAATGCCAGCCAACTTGCGCCATGCACACGAGCAGAACGATGAGGTGCTGGAGCGCATTTATATTGGCCGCCGCTTCAAGAACGACACCCAACGTCTGGAAAAGCTGTTTGAGCTTTACACCAAAATGACGGCTACCTCTAGCTCGAACACCAAGCCGAAGCGGGACTCTTTCTGATGGGCCAATACTCACTGTTTCAAATGTGGGAACCTCTCCGACAGTCCCTTATTACCGGGCATCTTTTCTACGTGGAGCAAGCCAAGAAACGATTGTTATCACAGTTTGACGACATTGAGGGTGAGGCAAATAAAGCCGCCGAATCTTGGCTTGATGCCAACAAGCACCGCTTTAACCCTGATTACCATGACCCACGCGAATTCTATGAAACTGCGCAGGATGAGGGAATTGAGTTCTACCAGCTTCTCTGTGAAATGCGCGACCGCACTCGGCTAAGTGTTATTGCTGGCATGTTCCATGAGTGGGACAAGCAGCTTCACCAGTGGATGGTGGATCAGATGAGGGGGTGGTGCTCAGGCAGCGGCTTCGAAATGGCTGTTTGGAAAACAACGCTCACCGACCTTGCTGACCTGGTCGAGCCTCTTGGCTGGTCCATCCGAAATAAGCCTTATTTTCCCCACCTGGACGCCTGCCGACTAGTCATCAACGTTTATAAGCATGGAAATGGCTCGTCGCTTGCTCAATTGAAGCGTAAATATCCTGAGTTTTTGCACGACCCTACCGCTGACTTAGTAGGTGAGTCCTACTTCAACACCTTGAGTCACAGGCATCTTTTCGTCAGCGAGTCAAATTTTCAGGTCTTCTCAGATGCCATTGTGACGTTCTGGCGGGATGTTCCAGAAGATATCTACGATCACGAGCATGCAGTTATGCCAGTATGGCTAAGCAAGGCTCAAGACCTTAAATACAAAGGCACGTAGCCCTGATAGGTATCGCATTATGCCCAAGATAGTACCCTCAGTTTCCGTTTCGTATGCCAGCAATGGCAGCTCTGCAAAGTCGAATGCGTTAGGTATGCGCCCCATGCAGGAGCGCGCCTATGAGCGGCGAGGTGAGCAATACCTGCTGATTAAGTCACCGCCCGCTTCGGGCAAGAGCCGTGCCCTGATGTTTATCGCGTTGGACAAGCTGCACAACCAAGGACTGAAACAGGCCATTATCGTTGTGCCGGAAAAGTCCATCGGTTCCAGCTTCAACGATGAGCCACTCAGTGACTATGGCTTCTGGGAAAACTGGCACGTTGAGCCCAGATGGAATTTGTGCAATGCGCCAGGCTCCGACAATGGTGGCAAGGTCAAATCTCTGGGCGCTTTCCTGGAAAGCGACGATAAGGTACTGGTTTGCACCCATGCCACCTTTCGCTTTGCGGTTGATCAGTTTGGTGTTGCTGCATTCGATGACAGGTTAATTGCGGTCGACGAATTTCACCATGTCTCCGCCAATCCGGATAACAAACTGGGAGCTCACCTGGGCGACCTCATTGCCCGTGACAAGGTACATGTTGTAGCCATGACCGGCTCTTACTTCCGGGGTGATGCCGAGGCTGTGCTGAATCCGCAGGATGAATCGCGCTTTGATACCGTCACTTATACTTATTACGAGCAGCTCAACGGCTACGAGCACCTGAAGCAGCTCGACATCGGTTATTACTTTTATTCCGGCTCCTACGCCGATGACATCCTCAAGGTGCTCGACCCTGCTGAGAAAACCATTATTCACATCCCTAATGTCAACTCTCGGGAGAGCACGAAGGATAAGATTCGCGAGGTCGAGCACATCATCGAGGAGTTGGGGGAATGGCAAGGGTCTGATTCAAGTACGGGTTTTCAGCTTGTTAAAACAGCCGATGGCAGGCTACTGAAAATTGCCGATCTGGTCGACGATGATCCAACAAAGCGTGATCGTGTTTCTGCCGCTTTAAAAGATCCGGCGCAAAAGAACAACCGCGATCACGTGGACATCATTATTGCCCTGGGAATGGCCAAAGAAGGCTTCGACTGGATCTGGTGTGAACATGCTCTGACGGTGGGTTATCGCTCGAGCCTGACCGAAATCGTACAGATCATTGGCCGTGCCACGCGGGATGCGCCTGGTAAGACTCGGGCTCGCTTCACCAATCTTATTGCCGAACCGGATGCGGCCGAGCAGGCCGTGACCGAAGCCATCAATGACACGCTGAAAGCCATTGCAGCTAGCTTGCTGATGGAGCAAGTACTGGCGCCGCGCTTTGAGTTCACACCAAAGAACCCCACCAGCGGCCCGCAGGAAGGCTTCGATTATGGTGAAGGTGGCTATGACCCTAGTAAGTGCAACGTGGGTCTGAACGAAGACACCGGGAAGTTCCAGATAGAGATCAGAGGGCTGGCAGAACCCAGGAGCGAGGAAGCCAGCCGGATTTGCCAGGAAGATCTGAACGAGGTGATTGCAGGCTTTGTTCAGGACAAGACTACTATCGAGCGCGGCTTGTTCGATGAAGAACTGGTGCCCGAAGAGCTGACTCAGGTGCGCATGGGCAAGATCATTAAGGATCGTTACCCTAATCTGGGCGAGCAAGACCAGGAAGCCGTGCGTCAACACGCTATTGCCGCCCTGAACCTCACACAGCAGGCCAAGCAGTTGCTGGTAGGTGGGGAAGCTATTGATATCGGCAGTAATGAGCCCAGGCCTAACACTGCATTGATCGCAGGCGTGCGTAAGTTCGCCATGGACGTGAGGGAGCTCGACATCGACCTGATTGATCGCATTAACCCTTTCAGTGAGGCCTACGCGATCCTGGCCAAGACCATGAGCGAAGAAAGCCTGAGGCAGGTAGCTGCGGTCATCTCTGGTAAACGCACTAACCTGACACCAGAAGAGGCGAAGGAGCTTGCCCTTCGAGCGGTAAAGTTCAAGAAAGAGCGAGGCCGGTTGCCGTCAGTCAGTTCACAGGATGCGTGGGAACAGCGTATGGCCGAAGGTGCCGCCGCATTCGTAAGATACAAAGATGAAGGCCGTTATGACTGATCTGGACGAGTTGCGCGCCGAGCTGGATGAGTACGCCCAGCCGGAGAAAAAGAAGGGGCTATCTGCCAAGGAAGAACGGATCGTTGCCGGCTTTGAAGA
Organism: uncultured Haliea sp.; assembly: GCA_963977485.1. Classification (GTDB taxonomy): domain Bacteria; phylum Pseudomonadota; class Gammaproteobacteria; order Pseudomonadales; family Halieaceae; genus JARRPM01. The sequence continues at coordinate 11,998 of CAXBOW010000031.1, read as the reverse complement.
GATTCAGCGCTTTGTTGAAGAGCATAGTCGCGCGCCTCAGCATGGTGAAGACAATGACATCTTCGAACGACTCTACGCTGTGCGTCTGGATCGCATTCGGGCGCTTGAGGAATGTCGTATCTTGGTGTCAGCACTTGATCATCAAGGCCTGCTCGACGGTGCTTACGACAATGAAGCGGAATCCATAGAAGCTATGGACGATGACGCCTTACTCGCCGAGCTGTCCGGTGCTGCCGGTGCACCCGAGCTAACCCAGCTAAAACACGTTCGTTCTAGCGTCGAGAAACGCGCAGCTGAAGAGATTGCCAATAGGGAGAAATGCGAAGATTTCGCAACCTTCCAGCCAATGTTTGAGTTGGTAGCAAGCGAACTTAAGGCTGGTTTACGAATCACGCGCCCTTTCGCCAAGAACTCCACTATCGAGGTAGGTCAGTGGTTTATCTTGGACGGGCAAACCGCCTATGTGGCCGGTGAGGGTCAAGAATTTGATTCCCCCCAAGGCAAGAAGGATGCAAGACTGCGCGTGATTTTTTCCAACGGCACCGAAAGCAACCTGCTGCGCCTTTCGCTGGTCAGAGCACTGTACAAGGACGAAGCAAGCCGGCGCATCACCGAACCTGATGCCGGGCCGCTTTTCAATGGAGCCTGGGAAGAGGATGACATAGAAAGCGGAACCATCTATGTGCTTCGCAGCCTGTCAGAACACCCTTTCGTCGCTGAACACCGCGAGCTGATCCACAAGATTGGTGTGACTGGCGGCAAGGTTGAAACCCGCATTGCCAACGCGGCACACGATGCCACTTACCTGCTGGCGGATGTCGAAATTGTAGCGACTTACAAGCTCGCCGGAGTCAATCGCCGAAAACTTGAGGCGCTCTTTCACCGGATCTTTGCGCCGGCTCAGCTCGAGCTCACCATCCAGGATCGCTTCGGGCACCCAGTCAAACCTCGAGAGTGGTTCCTGGTGCCACTGCATGTTATTGACGAGGCGGTTCAGCGCATTAGGGATGGGACGATAACGGAGGTCGCGTATGATCCCAGCTCCGCAGAATTGAGGATCTAAGATGCAGTTCGTCAGCGGCGGCCCCGACATACCCGAACGCCTTCTTCAAGCACACGAAGATGGGCGCGTCGTATTCTTCTGCGGTGCGGGCATTTCCTATCCCGCACGGCTACCGGGCTTCGCAGGACTAGTGACGGAAGTGTATGACGCTCTATTTGCAGTGCCCAATGCGGTGCAACAAGCGGCAATCAAAGCTGGGCTTTTCGACACCGCCATTGGTCTGCTGGAAGCAGACATGGTCGGGGGGCGCGAGACCGTGCGCCGGGCGCTGGCAGGCGTCCTCACCCCTAATCTCACCGCCGCGAACGCGACCGCAACGCATGACGCCTTACTTACGCTGGGCAAGTGCCGCGACGGGCATACTCGCATCATCACCACCAACTTCGACCGCCTGTTCGAGGAGGTGATTGCGGCAAATTCCCTAACTATCGAACGGTTTCAGGCGCCGTTACTGCCAGTACCCAAGAACCGCTGGGACGGCTTGGTGTATCTACATGGGCTACTCAGCACCACGCCCTCCGCGAGCAAGTTGGACAGACTGGTCGTCTCTAGCGGTGATTTTGGCTTAGCCTACCTCACCGAGCGCTGGGCGGCGCGCTTCGTCAGCGAGCTTTTCCGTAATTACACCGTCTGCTTCGTTGGTTATAGCATCAACGATCCTGTGCTGCGTTACATGATGGACGCTCTGGCCGCCGACCGCCTGCTTGGTGAGTCGCCACCCGAGATGTTCGCGTTCGGTAGTTATTCCAAAGGAAAGGAAGAACAGCGGGCGAACGAATGGAGGGCCAAGAATGTCACGCCCATCCTCTACCGCGAGCACAACCGCCACGCATACCTGCACAAGACCATACGCGCTTGGGCCGAAACTTACCGCGACGGCGTGCGCGGCAAGGAACGCATAGTCGTCGAGTGTGTCATGGCCCTACCCATGGCTAGTACCCAGCAGGATGACTTCGTCGGCCGGCTGCTGTGGGCATTGAGCGATCCAGGAGGCTTGCCCGCCAGGCGCTTTGCTGATCTAGACCCGGTGCCATCTCTGGATTGGCTGGAGCCGCTTAGCGACGAACGCTACCGGCATGCCGACTTAAGCCGCTTCGGCGTCCCGTCCAAGATGACCGTAGATGAAAAGCTTGCTTTCAGCCTGACCCGCCGCCCTTTACCCTATCCCTTGGCGCCCTTGATGTGTCTGGTCGATACCGGCTCACACAGCAGCCGTTGGGATGAAGTGATGCGGCAACTGGCGCGCTGGCTAATTCGCCATCTTGATGACCCAGCGCTGCTGCTTTGGTTGGTCAAGCGCGGCGGGCAGCTGCATAACGATCTAATTTGGTGGATCGAACACCGTCTGGACGAGTTGGCCAGTCTCGAACGCGTGGGCAACATGGCGAAGTTGGCAGAGATACGCGCGAACGCACCCAAGGCGATCCCCGGTCCGATGATGCGGACCTTATGGCGACTACTGCTGACCGGCCGCGTCAGAACGTTGCTAAACGATTTCAATTTGTATCGCTGGCGGGACCGCCTCAACCGCGATGGCCTGACTGCTACTTTGCGCCTAGAACTTCGCGAGATGCTGTCACCGCGAGTAGCGTTACGCGCGCCATTCCGTTGGCTCGCAGACGATACAGAAAGTCGCGAGCCGCTGCGCATCAAGGAGCTGATGGAATGGGAGATTGTGCTATCGACGGATCACGTCCATACCATCGTGCGCGATTTACTGGGGGATGAGCGCTGGGACGCTGCACTGCCAGAGCTACTATCCGATGTCAGCGCGTTATTGCAAGATGCGCTTGATTTGATGCGTGAGCTTGGTGGTGCGGACAACAATAGTGATCTTTCATACGTTCATCAGCCCTCGATCAGCGAGCACCCGCAGAATAGGGATTTCCACGACTGGACCGCTTTGATCGATCTGACTAGAGATGCCTGGCTTGCCACCTTATTTCAATCACCGGCGCTTGCAGCACATGTAGCACAGTCCTGGTGGTATGTGCCTTATCCGCTTTTCCGACGGCTCGCTTTCTTTGCCGCCACCCACGACAATGTGATCTCCCATCGCCAAGCACTAGACTGGCTTCTCGCGGACGATCATTGGTGGCTTTGGTCGGTGGAGACCGAACGGGAAGCTATGCGTTTGATGACTTCGATGGTGCCTCGACTTGACGAGGCTATGCTTCGGGAACTGGAAAAGGCTGTACTTGCCGGGCCTCCTCGCGACATGTTCAAAGACGACATTGAACCGGAGCGTTTGGCCCGTATCGTAGAGCGCGAAATCTGGCTCCGGCTAGCGAAGATCACAAAGGCCGGTGCTGTTTTGGGTGCGGACAGCAACGAGCAACTAAAAGTACTTTCGGCGCAGTATCCTAAATGGGACTTGGCAGATGACGAGCGCGATGAATTTCCTGTCTGGATGGGAGATGGCGAGGAGCGGCGCAAGTTCGTCACCACACCGCGAAGCCGTAACGAACTGATTGTATGGCTTAGGCAGCAACCTGATACGGATCATTGGCAGGAGGATGACTGGCAGCAACGCTGTCGCGACAACTTTGCCACGACCTCGTGTGCGCTGTACGCCTTGGCCAGGGAAGGAGTCTGGCCTTTAGAGCGCTGGCGGCAGGCCCTGCAAGCTTGGTCAGATGAAAAGCTGGTGAAGAGGTCATGGCGTTACATGGCTTCTTTGTTGGCCGATGTACCCGCAGAGGAGTTGCAAAACCTTGACCACAGTATCGGCTGGTGGTTACAGGCCACTGCTAAAGTCTTTGAAAGCAACGAGAAAGCCTTCTTTAAAATCGCTGATAATATTCTGGCCCTCGATTATCAGGATGTTGAGGACACCGACGACAACATCGGGCGAGCCATTAACCACCCCATAGGCCACGTCACCGAAGCCCTGCTGCGATGGTGGTATCGACGCTCACCGGAGGATGGCCAAGGCTTGCCAGAGGAGCTTAAGCCTGTCTTTACCGAGCTTTGCGACACCCGGATCGCAAAATTCCGAAATAGCCGCGTATTACTCACGACCCATATCATCTCGTTATTGCGTGTCGATAGGGATTGGACAGCGCGGCACCTATTACCGCTTTTCGACTGGCAGCGCTCGGAAGTTGAAGCATGTGCTGCGTGGGAGGGCTATCTGCGGTCTCCGCGTTTGTACCGACCTTTAATGGAAATGCTCAAGACAGCCTTCCTCGACACCGCACGACACTATGGGGCATTAGGCGCGTATAGGGGACAATATGCCACGCTATTGACATATGCGGCTCTCGATCCGAGCGACACGTTCACCAAAGCCGAGCTGGCGGCCGCTACACGCTCTCTGCCCCCGGACGGTCTGCAAGTCTCAGCTCAAGCTCTGGGGATTGCAATGGAGGGGGCGGGCGATCAAAGGTCCGACTACTGGACCAACCGGGTTGCCCCGTACCTCCACGCTGTCTGGCCCAAGACGCGAGACAACATTTCACCCGTGCTAGCCGAAAGCCTCGGACGACTCTGCGTCGTGGCACAGGACGCCTTCCCCGAAGCCTTGGCGCTGCTGCGTGCCTGGCTGCAACCACCTGATCATCCTGATTTCTTAGTGCATCGGCTTCATGAGTCAGAACTATGCGCTAAGTTTCCAGAGCAGGCATTAGACTTCCTTAGCAGGGTGATCAATAACCAAACTCAGCGGCCACCAGGTGATCTTGGACTTTGTTTAGAAACGATCCGAACAGCCACGCCAGAGCTAGAGAATGATCCACGTTTCGAGCAACTGATAGGGATTTTACCCCGCTTCTACGAACGGTTCTAAAACGGTACGTCAGTGCTATCGGGATCAATGTTGATATCGCTCACACCACCGAATTGAGGCACTTTGAATCACACCGGGTTTTATGGAGGCCATTTCGTTTAAGTCAGGCGGCCATGGCCTGACCGCTGTGTTGCTGGTAGAAGTTTGCCTCAGCTGCTGCCGGCGGTATATATCCAGTCGAGCTCAGTAGCCGCTGGTGGTTATACCAGTGAACCCACTTCAAGGTGGCGATTTGGACGGCTTCGCGGCTCCGCCAGGACTGCCGGTAAATCAGCTCAGCTTTGTGCAATCCATTGATGGTTTCCGCTAAGGCATTGTCGTAGCTGTCCCCTGAATCGCCCCAGCAGCATAGCTGTGGGCTGCCTGGAGCTGAGAGGTAGTGAGATTACTATTCAGCGCAACGATGCCTTGCCTTCACCAGCCGGTGTGATGCCTCCCGCAGGTACCCGTATGAAGCAAAATGCAAGTTGCTCATATCTCGTGCCGTCGCAAGAAGTAGCCGAAGTACTCGATATAGCAATCGCAGGCAGGCCATACGGCAAACACGAGCATGAAACGGGCTAGACCCCCCCCCATTCAGAAACTTACGGGCATGGTGCGGCATGGAAACTTTTTGTGGCATCTGCCTTGTGATCTGCGTTTATGATTAGACGTTTCAAACGGCTCGTCATATTATTAAATCGACCTAACAACAAGGGACGAAATGATGAACTTGGCAGCACGTAAAAACTACGAAACCGCCTTAAATAACCAGTTGGTTCTCATGCAACAAATCAGTCGATTGGATGATATTATCGAAGCTGCCGCAGCCCAGAGCGAAGAGACGCAGGGCCTCGTTATAAGTCGGATCAATCGCTTAGTTCATGATATGACCAAAGAAATGGACTCACTCCAGCAGGTTGTTGAGGTAAACAAATAGCACGTTGCAGCCCGAATCAAGGACGTTATCTAGAAAATCCGGGGCGATTCAGGGAGCAATCTGATCGGGCTGTATGCTCGGTCAGCGCTAAGGCAATGGCTTCATTCGCAGTAATTTCCCCAGTCAAAACTAGGCGCATACGATCCTGCTGCCGTTTGCTCTGCATACCTCCCTCCAGCGATACGCTGCCTCTGGCATAACGCACTGCTGTTACGTGCTGATCGGAAGGGCCGTCGCTAGTCATCTGTTTTCCTCTGCTATTCTTTATCCTAGCGCATGTTCCTTGTGGAGCGTATACCAAAGCTCAGGCTGATCCCTTTCCCCCTAGCCCAATAACCGGTTAAAAACGGATGTCTAGAATATTGGCGGCGTAACGTGAGAAATCTGATCGAGCCGGTGGTGCTGATTCTAGGGAAAGGTCACAGAGCCTTGATACGGTGCTGCTGCTCAGTCGCCTATCTGGCTCACTGGTCGTTGTAGGTCTCTTGTGTGCACAACTAGCCTAGCTATGGTGTGCCTCAGGGAGACAGCCAATCTTGATTGCAGGGAATTCGACGGCTGCGCATCCAGATGGCTCGTCCTTCAGGCTCTTCAGAACCACGATGGCAGCACGTTCATGGACTTCAGGGGTAGTAGCTATAGGATTCGTTCATGCCCTATTCCCATAATAGCTGAGGCCTCCACAAAACCCTGTCCGATTCAATCTTCAATTCTAGACTTGAGCCACTCGACGTAAGGTTTGGCGAGCAAGCGCGGGACCAATCCTTCGTCCGGTTCGAGATCATTATATTCGCACGTAATTTTTATGGCTTTCTCGTCGACTTTAAACATTCCATCGGTTGCATCAATGATCAGCTTCATAGCTCGACAAGTCCTATCAAAGCGCTGCCTATAGAGATCTCTGTCGGGAGCAAGTTCGCCGCCCTGGCTAGGTGTGATAACTCCATAATTCTTAATAGCTGTTCGCAGTGCCTCATTCTCGAGCTTCAAGCGCTCCACTTCGGCGGATAATTTACTCGCCTTATTCAAAGCTAGATTATTAAGTAGCTTTTCTTTTGCTTGAGTGCCCTCACCATTCTTGTCCCAGTATTTATAATAAATAGGCCCAATGAGTGCCCAGTATTTTTCGTTCTGAACAAAGGTCCGGTAGCCAATAGGTTTCTCATTTGCTGGAAGTTCAGTGTTGTATAGCTCCGAACAAAAACGAGAAAAAGGCGTGATGCCACTAAAATTTATTTTCCCGGTATATGTTTTAAGTTTTGGAATGACTTCATCCTTTATACGACCAGTCCTGTAGTTATGATGTGCTTTTTGAGAGCGTTCGAACCGGTTTTGGCCTTGTTTAGCGCCCTTACTCATGGTTTGGTAGGTCCTGCTTGTGATATGAGTTTTAAAATCGTATCCGGGTTATCCGAAATCATTGGCGGGGGGGTTTCAAAGGCGATTGCAAGGTCGGATAGTGATATATTGAGAGTTTCGCAGGTAGTACGAATTAACCCCCTGAATTCGTCTAAGAGAGTGAAGCCCCTTGGTGTTTCCTGTAATAGCTCGTTGAACCGTCCGGTGTAGGCAAGCAGTTTATTACGCGCGACTACAACTTGATTCTGTAGTTGCGGAGTAAAAAACTCTGCATGTGTTCTAGCTTCAGACGTCCTAGCCATGAGATTTGAAAGCCCGCCGTCCTTAATTTCTATTCTTTCTAGTTGCTCAGTAACAATCTCCGGTTTTTGCACTAAGAAACTAGTCCTGGTTTTAATTTCCTTATACATTTGCTCCAGGCAATGCACCGTCACGCTCCATGCGACAATTTCTGCCGCTAGAAACTTACGGTACTGGGCTTTAGGAGTAAGGCTTTCAATGGATGCGCCCTGTTTTTTCGCCTCATCAATATAGGTTTCAAGCTCAGCGCATTCTTCGGTTATCGTTCTGATGTGACCGACAATTCGAGGAAGGTGATCGACCGTTTTGATTGAGTAGTAGCACCCACCACAAGGTGTGCGGCTATTCGGTATGGCGCCGAGGTCTTTGATAACTTCAGCAGGACAATTGTTTCCAAACGGGCAGACGTGTGTCGACATAAATGCTAGAGCGTCGAAGGGCTGAATATTAACTAATTTGATTCCAGAAAGTATGCCCGAATCAGTTTCCTTGTCAAAAGAGATAGCGCCGAAATCCACAATTGTCTGAGTTGGGTTGCGCTTAAATGCACGCTGGAGACAAGAGTTAACATCCTCTGCTTTGATTTGGGAGATTAAAGTGCTGTCCCACGAAATACCGTTTTCTATTGCGTATTTTTGATATTCTTGGTTTCTGTTGAGATATTCTGGGTCGGCTTTAGCGTAATAAATAACATGGGCGACAGTAGAGTGGCCAGTGATGTAATCACCGATAATGTGGGGCGGTAATATTTTTATGAGCTCTGATACAACAGAAGCACGACATGAGTGGGGCGTATGCTCAATTAACTTCGCCGCTTCTTTTTCGTAACTAATGGCCTGAGCATAATCCTCTGCTCCGTCGATACAGTCTATGTCGGCGAAAGGGGCGGGTAAGGGGTTGGTAGTGGCTATGCTCAAATTATATTTGCAAAAAAGGTCAAAAGCGAAAATCAAACGTTTGAAAAATTTTGCGTAGGCCTCGTGCGTATAGGGTCCAGCTTTATTTGGGCCTGAAGAAACCTGTCCTCGTGGGAACAAAGTTAGAATTTTCCCAAATGGGCTTTCTTCATGGTCATCGTACCAAGCTTCTTGAAGCATTTCCGGTTCGGAAAACCATTTGTGTGATGCGCTTTGTCGATCTAGAACGCGAATTACAGCTTCTGACACAGTTGCGTTCCATGAGTTGTTGGCCTTGTCTGTATTGATAAAAAGTTTACAGATTGGATCTAATGGACGTGAACGGTCTATGTTTTTATCGTAAGTTCTCCTGTCCAGCCAACGTATGTGCATCGTGCGTATACCAGTTTCAAGTGCCACAATATTGTGTTGGATATAATTCAGTTGAGGATAACTTGTCCGACCAGGCGCGTTTGTGGTGGTCCGAAGGTGTAAAGGCACAATGAATCGAGGTAGAAACTGAATCGCTGAGTAGTGCATTCGGCGGTTCTGCGCTGTAGAACCGTAAGTGGAGTTGTATGTAGGGTTTTTGTAGAAAACAATTGGTACAAAACCCAATTTCTCCGTTTCAATTACCTTATGAACGTCGCTCCAGTTATCTGAGCAAATGCTTGCACGGTACTGTTCGGAATATAGGTTCCATCCTTCAAAATGTACCTTCTCAGCTAGATACCATGTGAAGGCCTCTACGGAGTAGCAAAACTGAAGCAGTAGAGGGAAATGGTCAGCGCTGAATATGGCTTTGTTCGTTGAGTTTGAGCGGCGGACATATGGGAAATCAATGGATGATATCGGGTTAACAAATCCAGAGAGTTTAGGGTCTAGACTCGAATTGGCAGCTAGATAATCAAAAAAACCGCTTATTCTTTGAAGAATACCCTTGCTCGTAGATTTTGATCTGCTTTTTTGGATATATGAAACAAGTCCTTGGAAACCGGCCCCCTCTATATATTCTCGAGTAAATTCCTTTGGAAAAGGAGGCTGGCCCGCAGAGCTTTGAGGCAGCTCTTCAAATAAATAGCTGTTTAGTAGCCCGTAAGCTTTTTCGTATGAGCTAAAAGTTTTCATGCCTCGAAGTTTTAACCGGGCGATATGTTTGTCTTGATATTTCATCCATATATGAGAAGCCTCTTTGTGTTCTTCAGATATGTAAAAATCGCCTCTTTCTATTGCCGTCCGCGTGCCTTGCAGATAGTTTGAGATCCTTGGGTCGTTAAGGTCGAAATTACACCGACCCGGAAAAAGCTTAGCTACATATGAGGCAAATGCCTGTGGCGCAATAGGGTATAGGAACCAGTCACATTCTTTTCGCCGGGCTGCTACTAATTTCAGCATGCACGCTACTAGGTCTTCAGTGTTTACGTCCTCTACACGGTGCCAGTTTGTTGCCCGGATCAGCCGCCAAGAATACCATTCAAAATTTTTGATAGCTGTCGGAGTCATTACACTCAGAACATCTGGCATGTTTTTATATTTGACATGGGGAACAAAGGGTTGACGCGCAAACGCCAGCACTTCGGAGTATGACCGTGCTGCAAATTCATGGCCTCTGCTTTTTGAGCCGTCTGGAGCGGCTTCCACCGGTTTCTTGCTATCTAGGGGTAGCAGGATAGCTCCTGCTTCCCAGAGGAAGTGCAGGATAAGCGTAGCGTCCTTACTCAAGCGGTCCAGTGATCCTTTCTGTAGCCAGTTGTGACACGTGTTTGGTGTAACCTTTCTTGCCAAGCTTATGTCAGGTCTTTTTTTAGAACAGGTATGCAGGTTTGTTATCCATGCTTCATCGTAATCGGGGGCTTTAGAAGATTTGGTATGATCCTCAAACAGCCGGATTATGGAAGCATTGTAAAAGGGATTCCTGCCGCTGCTGGTTACATGGTCTGGTGGAATATGCTTTCCACCATGTAGCTCTTTAGATACAATTTCTTTTGCTTTTGTTATTGCAAGCTTTGCGGACTCTGACAGGCAGTTGCCGCTCTTAACAATAACAATATTTTTTGTCAGGTTGATCATACGGTTCCTGCACCAATACGTTCGACCTCTCGCTGAATCATCTTGATTTGATTCTCGTAGAATTCTTGGCGTATAGTCGCGAGCGAGTCCTCTCCTGAGGCGGTTATTCTTTGATTAGCTATTTGGATATAGCTGTCCACTACTTCTGTATCATGTTTTGCATACTTCATTGTTGAAGTTATGCTCGCATGTCCCATGAGGATTTTGACGTATGCTAACGGTAGTCCCGGATGATTGTTATCTGGTACGGGCAGATAGTTTAGGACATAGGTTCCATACATATGTCTTAGTGAGTGCAAGCTAATGCCTTGAGAATCTTCCAAGTTCGAAAGATTTACATATTTTTTAAACGTTTTATCACGACTGCTGCGATCTGCGGCGAAGTATGGTCGTCCGTTTGCGCTCTGAAATAGAAAGTTATGCCCGGTACAAGAATTGTATTCATAGCTCATATATTTTTCGAGGTGTTCTATGAATATAGAAAAGAACGGTTCAATCATAAATGTTAGTTCGGTCTCTCGGCCCTTCCACGAGAGCTTGTTATGTTCAGCCTCGCTTAATCCTTCATTTTTTCTTAAAAACGGATTCCTGAGGTATACCGATATTTTATTTTTATTCGAAACAATATCTATCATTCGTACTTGGAGCACTTCGCTAGTTCGTGCTCCTGTCGCTGCTAATAAGGAATAGAAACACATGTTCCGGTGGAACATACTTGTTTTTTCTGGCTTTGCTGTTCTCAATAGTGGTACAGCATGCTCTATAGGGTAAGCATTTGTCGCGAATGGATTTTTATCATTTTTGCGAGATCTGCGTTTTGCGCCAGCAAAAAGAGGCTGTGTCTTTTTTTTGACCGTCACTGAAGAAAGGGCATCACGAATCACGCCAGTTAGCCACGAATTAGCTCTCTGGGCTGAGACTTCGTACTGATTTCTGTATTCAAGACGATTCGTATAGAATCTTCCAAATAACTGGTCGGGCTTAATGTCGTTTCTTTGGAGTGATACCTCTAAGAACCACCTGATAGAGGTCTCTATAGTTTGTGCTATAGAAGTTTGGCTGGTTAGTCTTTCTTTATTCAAGCTATAAGCTAAAGTTTTGGCAATCGGGTTTGTAGCCTCTTTTCCAAAAATTAAAAATGACTGATAGCTGTAAATTATTTCAGGAGTGTTTATTTCTATATCTGAAGGAAAGGTAGTTATAGTTGCTTCGTAGACATAATCAATAAATCGTGCGACATGCTCTGAATAAGCTCTGATTGTGTTTGTAGCGTATCCTTGCTGCGTGAGCCATTTTGCATAGTGTGTAAAAGGTTCAAAATCCGGTCCATTCTTGGTCGTCCCGTGAGCAAGGTGCAACAAGAGGAAAGCTTGCGTGGTGGCTATGGGGGCTTCAATCAGCACAAAATTTTTCATTTTCACTCGCTTTCCAAATGTCACACATTCGAAAGCTTAGGTGTGAGCCCCTATCGGTGTCAACGACTTTAGGGTAGGACCATTTTTTCATCGCACAGGAAAAATCGCAGCTAGGCTAAAGCGCTAGCTGATTTATTTCGTAAGTCTTTGATTTTAATAGGGATGGTGGCACCGGTGGGGCTCGAACCC
>CAXBOW010000030.1:0-22021 GCA_963977485.1 uncultured Haliea sp. | reverse complement strand
TAGGCGTTAACCGATTGTTGATGCATTTCGCGGGGTTGCCCACGAGAATATCTCCCTTGGCAGAAGATTTTATCAGGACACTGCCCGCTGCAAGTATACTGTGGTCTTCTAGGCTCGCCATCACTAGTGCAGTGTTTCCCAGCCAGCAGTCTGCTCCTATCCGGACTTTTTCAAAGGTGCCGCCTTGTTCTTGAATGGGCTTTTTAATATCTGTGAACTCATGTTGACGACTTCCGCTCAAAATATGCACGCCGCTACCAATCAAAGTGTTTTCTCCAATGGAGCACATGCCAATATTGCACTGTGGGCCGATGTAAACCCCTTTCGCAATACTGGTGTTGCGGTGGGACAGTATCGTCAAAAAGCCCACTGATATTTCGTCCGAGGTGGCTGGGCAGGCGAAGTGGTAAAACGCAGCGCGGAAGTAGGTTCCGAATTTTCCAGGTAGAAGGCTTAGACCCTGCGAAAATGACATGAACACGCTGTCGGTGTTGCCAAGTTGAGCGAACAGCAAGAAGAGCAAATACAACGGGAGTGCGAGTGCCAGAAAGGCTAGCTTCAGGAAACGTTTTAAAGTTCGCATATTAAGTACGATCCAATCGAGCTTGAATCCAAGCGCGCTCCTTTGTAGGCCTGAACGTGAGTGCGCCTTTTACTAATCTGGTTACTACTCTAGCTAGCAGCTCCCCCCATGTAAGTATCGGAAGCTTATTGGGCGTTGCTTTCGAAGGCTTGCCCATTAGTTCTTCTGGCACGCCTTCCCTATAACTCGTTTGATGAGGTCCATAATTCTGCATCAGTATAATCAGGATCCGTGAATAGTGCTTTTGTTCACCTTTGGCTAGGGTTTCACAGATCTCTGTTAACCACTGGTTTCCTCTATTCCGGAAGCTTTTTGCATTTGCCGGGTCTAGCACTGCTGCCTGGAACATCAGCATCGCTTTGCGTATATCCTGGGCCACCCATGTGTCGTTGGGGAATTCGAGTTGTTCAGGATCGGACAGAAAAGGCCGCTCATTCTCCAGCATCCAATGCGCATAATGCATGAACGCATCGTGCGCATAGGTGAAGTGGGTACCAGTATCGCCGAATTCCCTTTTGATGTGCAGGTAGCGTGCAATACTTGTCATCAGTATCAGGTATGACCAGCCAGTTTCCACCTCCAACAAATTGCGATCTTCTATAGTATCTGCTGAATGGATGGTTTTGCTAATGGCCACCTCTGCCTGTTTCAGCCAGTCCTTATCAGGTTCCAGTAGTGATGCGTCCAGCAAGGCATTGAGATAGTTGCCAGTGCCTCTGGTAAACGGGTATTGGTGTGCGGAGGGGCGCTGGCCTTTCAGTAGAGCTTTCAGCATTGGCAGCTCGTGTTTCTTCAGGGCCAAGATCTGCTCCAATAGCCCGCCTTGGCCTTCGTGGGAAGTGCGAATCCAATTAGCTAGTTGCAGAACTGCATCCCGTGATGCTTGTGAGCCTGTCATGTAATGGTGGTAAAGCAACCCGGTAGTGTAGCAATGCTCAGCCGCTGGTCCGCCGCCGGTCTGGCCGGGTGTTGAGCTGGTGTCATTGGACTTGGAAAAGGTTCGGTGAGTAGCTGTGTAGGCATCCAGGTAATGATCGGTATGCCAGAACAAACCATTATTGTATTCCGCTCGGTCTTCCTCGGTGTGATAAATGTCTATGTCTGTAACATGGCGGGCAAGGTCGTCCATCAACTCAAACCAGCGCTTGTCTCCGGTCAGCGCGAACTGTCGTGCGAAGCCGTATATGGCATCGTACTGATTGTTGTAATGGGAAATAAAAGGCTCTTCACCTTTGGCTTGGTAGAGCGTCTCATGGTCCGCAAAGATATCCCCAAAGTTGCGCCAGCCGAACTCGTCAATCACTTCTCTTTTAGCGAAGAAGTTGGATTCCCCTTCAAGGCCTTCGGAAATAAGTTGGTCTAATGTGCCGGGTTTTGTATTGGCCTTAAACCAAGGGAAGGCTTCAGCTCGCTCATAGCACTCTGGGGCGATTGTTGGTGCTAGAGGTGTGTAGGCCATTGCAGATAAACTGGTGTTGCCTTGGTACCTCATGAGGCAGCGTAACGTCTTCCTTTCGCCGCCTTGTAGCTCGTAGGCCTTTTTGGATTCTTTCGGGAAGAGTCCAACTGTTACTTTATTTCCTTCTTTTTGCAGGCTTGTTGGAAAGTTCTGCCAGAAGTGGGGTACTGCAAGCTCTAGCTGTCCAGAATCGTGGTCAATACTCACCAGTGGATTGGCGCGCTTACCTTCGTGTTCGAGTTTGCCTGCGTTAGTGAGACGGTAACCACAAAATTGGGTCGTGACTTCGCCGTTAGCGTCTACGTGATTTCGGCTTTGCCAGTTTTCGCCGCCGCTGGAATCCTGATAGAGATTGAAATCGACAAGATCGAAAGTGCTTGGGCTTCTGTCAGTAGCCTGGGGTGAGACCCTTGTAGTGCTGTTGCTGGGTAATGTTGTTTCTATAGCTAGCTCACGGAAATGAATGGAACCTGAATCCCCCAAATCCCACAGGCCGCCGGGGTGGCGGGCACGTTTCGGGTTGTGAGTGATCAGTTCAACCTGCACCAGGCCGGTCTCCAAAAAAATACGCAGCTCGCACTCAAATCGCATCAACGGCTCGTTGTTTTGCTGTATCCATTGGCCTTTTAAAACTGCAGCAACAAATACAGGCCCTTGGTGAGTGATCCGCCAATCAGTATCCGCCTTAGCTGTGCAGTGTGCACCGGCGCTATCGCTAAGCTTTACTGAAGAGGGAACGCCTGCCTCATTTTGGTTACGAACCTGCCAAGCAAGACTGTTTGGTTGCAGAGTAACGCGGCCTGCCGCTGTAGGAATCTCCAGGCCTGCAATTGTTTGATTGACCACTGGATCAGAGGCGCTGGGTAAGGGTGTTGGCAGGTAATCCAGTATCAGTTCTTTTTGAGCATTGGGTTCCAGGTTAATCAGGGCGCTGGCGTGCACCCAGCGAATGCTGCCGTCTGGCCAATGAGCAAGGGGTTCTAGCTGGGCAATTAGAGGTGTGGTGCCATCCACAAGTGTGATGTGTTGGGTATTGTTTACGGCACCTTTGGGTAGCGGAATGCCCAGGCCAATTGGTTCCCCGATACGCTCAGAACCTTCATGTTCTTCTACCTGAATGGATACTCTCTGCATAAAACGTCCTGTTTCCTGTTTCCCTGGAAGATGCACAGAATAATCTGCCAGCGCGGTAACATAAAGTTGCATATTTTGGTTCGACAAATTAAACGGCACCCGTCTGACATTTTTCGGCTAAGGGTGTGCTGTCATTCTATCAGCAAGTTCTCGGGCGGCCTCGGAGGGTTCACATAGGCATCGACAGGGCCGATTGAGGAAAAAGCAGGCCTGAGGTTTCCATAAATATCTCTGGAGAGCCTTTCGACGGGGCCTGGAATGGGTTGATCCGCAGGTCCGCCGACTGTTTTAAAAGCAGGAGACTCTGTATTGAGTGTGACTTTAGCCCCAGTAACACGGATCAGCGGATTCTCAGCAATCGCCTGGCGGTCCCATGCGGGGGCTATTGCGCTATTTGGGTTCTCGCCTGAGTAGTGCCATAGGTTTTGTTGCCCGGTAACGTTATCCAGTTTGTTTTTCCCCTGATAGCCGTAGGCAATAAATGCAAAATCGTCATTTGTGACGCAAATATTCTTGTCCCAGACCACGCTAACGCTATCGCCGCTTCCCTGAAAGTTAAGGCACCCTCGTGCATCTGTACTGTTTTTATCTTTGGAATACCCGTATACGAGGTTGTTTCGAATAAAGTAGGTACCTGTCAGGCCTTGAGGCCCGTTATCTCGCAGTGAAATTCCGCCACCTTCGGGGTCAAATGACGAAGCCGGGTCTTTACCGTCCCAGTCTGATGCAAGACCTACATTAATAAGGATGTTGTTTTCTATGACAGCATCCATTGACCAGTTACAGGCAGAGCCAACGCTGATTCCCGCACCACCCTGATCAGTAATAACATTATTGTGTATTCTCAAAACACCTTTCAGGTCACCACAAACTGCACCTTCATCGTAGTTATGGATGCCAAATTTAGCTTTATTACCGTGCAGGTAGTTATATCCCCACTCCCAGGCGTCAACGTGAATATCCTCTTTGCTGCGAACACTAAGGTAGGTGGTATGGTGTAATTTAGATGT
This sequence comes from uncultured Haliea sp., assembly GCA_963977485.1. Lineage (GTDB taxonomy): Bacteria > Pseudomonadota > Gammaproteobacteria > Pseudomonadales > Halieaceae > JARRPM01. Next base: position 17,835 of record CAXBOW010000030.1, on the reverse strand, counting down.
ACCGTTACATCCGTAATCGTATATTTCGTTACCAAATATTTTAACCCCGTGAACCCGCTCCTGAGCGCCGCTGATGGCACCTGCCCATTTGCTTGCGCACCCGCCGGGAATATCACCTATACGGTTCGCAATAACGCGTCCATGCTTGGTTGTCTGTACGCCAAACGTGTCGCCGGGAGAGCTTTCAATCACCGCACCCTGGGGTTGTCCAAATGGATCTGTGCTCAGGTAATTAGAGGCATACACATCCAGCTTTGATGCCACCATACCGGTGGTCCGATAGTTTTCGACAGCTTTTTGAGCTATGGCTTTAGGCTGGAATCCCGGATAGGCCACGATCGAAAACTGAGAGTTCAGATCACCGGATGCTTTCGCATTATTCCAATAAATAGCTCTGGCTTTGGGGTCTGAAAAACTACCGGTATCGACATCGTGTATGTAAACAGTGCTTCCTTTGGGTGCATTGTTTAATGCATGAGGTACAGAGGCCCAGGGTGCTTTCCAGGAGCCAGGGTTTCGAGGGCTCCCATTCGACTTTACGTGAAATATAGCGCCTTGCCTGACTGAAAAGGGCATGTTGTTTGAGTGTGCGCCATTTACGGAAATGTAAAAGTAACCCATACCATCGGGCGTTTGCGGAACTGAAAATGCGATTTCATCCATCTGGTGCGATGCGGCCAGATTCGCTGGCCCCGAGGGAAGTTCGCCATCCGCGGGCTTCCAATAATAGATGTAAGGTGTATGAGCGTTGCCTGCCGAGTCCACGAACACCAAATGTCGGGGGTCCTGGTTGCTACCCGTATTCTGTGCCCAGGCTGTAACAATCACACCGCTTCCTTTTCCGTCTTCAAGGCCTGTTGAGGGGCCTGAGATTAAATCGGAAAACGCAAGAAATGGTTGAGCAAATGCCGGCGTAGCCAAAGTAAAAAGAGCAAGTAATGTGGCGATGAATGATGATTTAGTCATTGTCAGCGGCCTTCAAATTAATTTTTACTAATTTTTAGTGCGTTTTTGATCGATAGCGTGCGGCTAAATAGGTAAATCTGCATCACTAAAACTTGGTAAGGCAGATACTTTATTTTGTGTGGTCTGTCCAGTTTCGTAAATATTGAAAATAATGTGAAGGCAGAAATCGCTGCAATGGGAACATAGACCGCATCGGGTTTGATAAATAGAAATACGATGATGAATAACAAAAAAACAGCATTCACCAATGAGGCAATGGCAGTCCGTGACTTCAGGAATTTTTCAATCGACTGATAATCTTCGGTTCCATGCCAAATTTCTCTTTTAGAAAATTCCAAAAGGGTTTTCGGGTAGTCATGATGAAAAGCTTTGATGCGTGGGTCGTTGAACACCTTGATGTTTTTTTCGATTGCGCGCTGGCAAAAGTCGTAATCTTCACCGCTTCGCAGACTGTTACTGAACCCGGAGAGCTGGTCGAACGCGGCGGTGCTAGTGATGATGTGTGCGCTATTCACATAGGTGTTTTTGGACTTTTTAAGTTTTGAAAACCAGATTTTTTCTAAGTGACTGGAGTCGGGCGGGCTTTCAACTTTACTGCCCGTGATAAATAGCCCGTTTTCTGGCCAGCTTTGTGAAGAGTGAACGAGTTGCTCAAGCCAGCAAGGAGAAATCGTCACATCTGCATCTAAAAAAACCAACAAATCCCCATCCGCATTCTGTGCACCGATGTTTCTAAGCGCGCCGATTGCAACGCCAGGGACTATGAAAGTTTTTGCGCCTGCTGAATTAGCAATCTCTACGCTTCTGTCTGATGACCCGTTGTCGACTATTATAATTTCATGGGGTGTAGAGCCGAGGGCCAACTCTATTGATGCAATCAAGTTTCCGATGTTTTTTTCTTCATTGAAGCAGGGGGTTATAAATGAAATTTTTTTAATCGCTTTGCACACTGATCGGGCCCTCTGCTTTATATTCATGATTTTTAATTTTTTCTTATCTGGCTTATCAGGAAGCGAAACTGCCCCCATTCTTCGGTTTTTCTCAGCATCAAAAAGCCGATTATGCCTGTGCTCAGGGCTGCTGTAACAACGTGCATCGTTCCCAGAGCAAAAAACTGCACCAGGAAATGACTGCTGGACAGATCAATCGATTGAACTACAGAAATCGCCAGTGATGTTCCTGCAAGAGTGGGAATGCACAGGAACAAAAGTTTAGCGGACGAGAATCCGGTTTGTTTTTCCAGGATGAGTAGCAGTGTGATAGTGGTTGCGACAGCCAACCAGCCCCGCGCCCACGCCATGATTTCGAGGCCCCCTGTGGCTGTTAGCCAGAGGACAGCAACGATGATGGCAGTTGAGGCCACATCAAACCAAAAGAGCAGTTTTACTCGCCCTTGGGCGATGATGGCATCGCTGATCAGCGCAAAAAGACAGAAGGTGAAGAAAAATAATCCGAAGGGTTCCAGCAAAGGAGCAAATTCCGACCAGTCTGGCCCCAGCAGAACTCGAATGATGAGTTCAGGGTATAACATTACAAAAGCAGTGATTGGGGTGAGCACGGTTATCATAAGTGCAAGGCTCAACCGTATACGGTAGGCAAGTGCCTGCTTGTCTGCTTTGCTTTCTGATATCGCAGCGAGCAACGGTTCGCTCATCGGAATTATGGCTGACAGTGCTGGTAAAAGGCTGACCTCGCGTACCAGGTTGTACCCGCCAAGCTGGGCCGTGCCAAACAGGCGTGAAACCATTAGGTTATCTATTTGGGATCTTGTGAAACCAACAATTCCGCGCAGAAGCAACCATTGGGAAAACTGCCACTGCTGGCGAAAGTGAATGAGAGTCCAGCGGGGGCGGAAGTCGTGAACGCGATACGACCCTATGGTGAAGATCAGCCCGGATACAACGGTGCCCGATATGATTGCCCAGTGGCTTGGGCTGATGAAAGCCCAGCCGATCACAACGATAAACGACAGTCCTTTTTGCCAAAGTGTGAGCTTAAAGATTGGGCGGTAGTTTATTTCCCGTGCTAACAGCATCATGCCAGGGCTTTTAAGCGCTCTAAGCGGCAGCGTAATTGCTGCAACGGCTAATGCTGTTGTGAGTTCCGGGGTTTCAAAGAAGTCGGCCAGAGAGGGCGCGAGAAGAAGAATCAACACGAACATGCCGGACTTGATAACTATGTCCATGCTCCATGCGGTGTTGAGGTCTGCTTCGGTGACGTCGGTTTTTTGAATGATGTACTGCTGGTTGCCGATCTCAACCAGCAGCTCAAAGAACTGCAGTGCAATGATAACGAGGGCAACAACACCGAAGTGTTCGGGTAGCAGCAGGCGGGCGAGAATCAGGGTGCTGATAATGCCTAGGCCGCGCTGTACGAGCTGCATGCCTAGCAACAGGCCCGCGCTTTTAAGCACTCTCAAGCTGGTTGTCATTGCTTGCTGGGTGTCAGGCGACTATTGATAAGCGGCATTTGGTGATCCAGTTTTGCAATCGCTCTGTCACACTCTGTTTGTCCGCATTCAGCCTGTAGCGTCACAAGGGCAAACCGCTGCTCTCCTTTCAGCATTGCTAAAACCTGTAATAGCTTTGCCTCGCTGTATGTCCAGGCTCGATATGAACCAACCTGATACCACTGCCCAACAATAACTTGCTTCCTGTTGAGGATATTCCGAACGCGCACTAGCCCTGGGCCGTAGGTTTCCTGAATCTGCCAGAGGGAGTGGTCGAATGGTGGTCGCAAGTAGGGCACAAGCTTTTCTTCAGTAGTGGTTTTCTGGCTTTGGGCGAGGGATATCCAGGCTCCTTCAGAATTCCATACCTGCTGAGTAAGTGTGCTTGGTAGTGTGAGCGGTATTGGCATGTTGTCAGCACTTGCCGGTGTGGCGCTGGCTAGTTCAAGGATCCAGGGGGAAACTGTTGTGTTTGAAGGCTGCGTGATGGTTAGCGCGATGGGGCCTAATACTATGGCGGTAATAACGGCGGCGATGCCAATCTTTTGAAAGCCGAGCTTTGCTTTGGCCCCTGTCGATTCTGAAATTCTTTTGCGGACAGGTGAGAAGTAAAGCGCCGGCAACACAAATAAGCCGTACACAACCCAGCCCATGGTTTCGTGATCGGTAAGCATGTCGCTTTGCATGTCGGTTTCGTAGGCAACCACAACTAGAATCGTAATGCGCACCCAATTCGCGATCAGGGCGAGTGTCATGGCTATCAGCAGGGTGATTAGCCAATCGCGCCAGCGATAATCATTAAGAATGGAGGTCATCATTGCCAGCAATATGGAAATCGCGAAATAGCGGATGCCGGAGCAGCCGTCGGCAATGAGAAGGCGGCCGTAGGGTAGGGTGATGCTGTTGCCTTCAATCAGGGCTGTCATGCCAAACCAGCTAACCCAGGTTCCTACCACTATGCTGGCGAGGTCTACCAGTGCGGGAACCATATCTGCCCATACAGGTAATGAAAGCGATAAAAGTAAAACGTAGGGGAGGAAGCTGAGGGTTCGGGCCAACCCGAGCAGTGCCCAGGCGGTCGCTATTACGCCAGCTGGAAGCATTAGGAAAGCAAGGGTATCGATTCTAACCAGTTCGAGCAGTGCCCATGTTAATGCTGTTACAACCAGCAGTATGGCCCCTATAAGATGATAGGGCTTGAGCTGTGTGTTGTTGGTTGCGCTTTTGGGCGGATGGATTAGTAGTAGCCCGATAAAAATTAGGGCAGTTGCCAAGCCATGGGCGAGAACTTGCTCGAATTCAAGCCATGCTTGTGCGAGCCGGATCCAGGTCGGGTAGAAAATAAGCACCGCGATAGCGGTAACGACCAAGTAAGGCCTCGATAGAGGTAGGTTGTTTAATGTCTTCCTTAACATCGTTTCTCCGCCAGACTGCTTATCAACCGACAGGATACTGTGTATTTCAATTACATAAAACTCAAATTCAAAGCAAAAAAAAGCCAGCCGAAGCTGGCTTTTTCACTAACTTACCGGAATCAGGCTTTCTGACGACGGCGAGCTGCACCAAGGCCTGCGAGGCCAAGGCCGAGGAGGGCCAAAGTGCCGGGCTCGGGCACTGGCAGATACTCAATATCCAGAACCGATTTGGTGAGGTAGAAATCGCCACCATCACTCTCAAGTCTCACCGTATAGGATCCATCTGCAACAGCAAGAACGTCTACGGCAAAATCGTATGCATCGGTGCCAACTTCCTGATTCAGCTCCCAAGAGCCGTCCTCTCCGTATCCAAAACCGTACTCCCATAAGTCGAAGAAGCCACCATCGTCCTGCAGGAAGAGTGTTAAGGTTGCAGATGTGATCTCGGCCGCCGGAGGATCAAAATTGAAAATGTGGGTCCAGGACACGAAATCGCCCTTGAATTCAAGTTTTGAAACACTGCGGCCATCGTAGCTATTCAAGTCTTCGGCAGCATTCGTGCCGTTACGATCAAAGGTCGTAATATCCTGCAGGCTGATCGGAGCTGCTTGCGCCACACTAACACCACCAGCGAGCATCAAAGCGCAAGGTAACATTGTCCACTTCTTCATGAGACTAATTCTCCATTTAACTCGGGTCTTCTTGATTCTGTCAGACCTTTTATATTTCATCCCCTTCGCCGAAAGGGATTCGAATAGTTTTACGGGGTTTCCCGATATGAAGAAGTAAGCGATAAGTATGCCAGAATGGAAATAACCTTAAATATCAGTGTTTTAAATTAACTTTATATCCGATATGTAAAAAATATCGACGGTTTTCAAGAGGACAAGAGTGATCACTTTATTCAGGATTGGCTCAATGTATGTTTCTTGATCAGATTGCTGTATTCGCTGTTTACTTTGATACCGGCTATGTGCGCCACATAAAGCTCAAATTCCAGACAAGAAAAAACCAGCCGAAGCTGGTTTTTTCACGCTAACTTACCGGAATCAGGCTTTCTGACGACGGCGAGCTGCTCCTAGCCCTGCAAGGCCGAGGCCGAGAAGGGCCAGGGTGCCGGGCTCTGGTACGCGGGCAACCTCAAAGGCTACGCCGCCTGAGCTGCTCAGTACCGCCTTGTCGAAGTTGCCTGTGAAATAGAAGTAACCGTCGGTATTGTACTGCTGTGCGCTGCCATCAGTGCCAGGAACGAATGCTTGTACATCGGTGCCACTAAGGCTACCCGCAGAGCTTCCGCCCAGGAAGAATTCAATGATGTTGTAGCTGTCGATTGAACCCCAGTAGAAATCCAATGCGCCTGACAAGCCTTCAATGACGATATCGCTTCCGGCACCAGCTGGATTGTCATTCGCGCTTGTTACGTTGTAAGAAAAGACGGGCTGGCCGGAATCAAAACCTGGAGCCTTTGCCACGCCGTTAATGCTGGTTGCCGGAGCAATAACAGCCCCTCCGGAAACACCGGTCAGGCCGGAGCTTGCAAGATCCTGGCATTGTCCTGGGCACTCGTTACCTGAGACGGTGAAAGTAGGTACTGCATTTGCCACCGAACTCATACCCAGTGCGGCAGCAGCAATAGCGCCAGTAACAAATGCTGTTTTCAGTTGTACTTTCTTCATGTTGATTCCCCTGTTTACTTGCCAGTCCCTGCGCCGACACTCGGTTGGTCTGGGACGCTTACACTTTTGCCTCATAGTTCGAAGCGGTTTGGTTGTATATAAGCAAAGAGGTGGCCAAGTTATAAAAAGTTTTTTAATACATGAAGATAGAGTTTCCATGTGGGCTATTGAAAGTACTCGTCGACGTTAAGTGTTTAAAATGTCGACGCCTCGCGCTGAACTCGTCGTTTAGTTTGAGATCGAAAACTGGCTTCGCAAGAAACTCAAATTCCAGACAAGAAAAAACCAGCCGAAGCTGGTTTTTTCACACTAGCTTACCGAAATCAGGCTTTCTGACGACGGCGAGCTGCACCAAGTCCTGCAAGGCCGAGGCCGAGGAGGGCAAGGGTGCCGGGCTCAGGTACCGGCAAAACAGACTCGACCATAACTACAAGGTCGTTGAAGTCTTGGTCAGAGTTTTCATACAGAATATCTTCGAATGCCAAAATGAACTCGTTGTCTGTCCACTCGCCTTGCTGAAAGCCAGCGATCTGAACCATATCACCAGTACCCTGATAGGCAACCATTTGATCGCTGCCATTTGTATTCAGTGAACTATCAGAATAGAAGGTAGGAGTGCTCGATCCAGATCCCAGGTAATAGCCAAAGTCGCCAGAGAAATCGAGACCAGTATCAACACTGTTCACTCTGACGGAGCCGTCGAGCAAAATGGATAGTGTGACTTGGCTGTTTACGCTGTTGCTATCGGCGCCGGAAAAAAGCTCCACGTACTTGCTTGAGTCAGCGCGGTCATACACACCAAAGGTGTTTGAGGAAGATTGGCCGGCAATTTCCATTACAAAGGTGCTTACGCTGCCGCCAGAGGCCGTGATGTTCCAGTATGAATCCTGACCATCGTCCAGGTAGTCGTTGTATACGTCTACGCTTGAAGGGCCATTCTGAGTGATGTTGTCGAGAACAGTTTGAAGGTTAACGCCATCACCGCTAGTGCTGCTCACGATGGATGCATGTGCGGACATGCTCAGCAACAGTAACGATGCGGTTGATGCGATTGCTTTAAGTTTCATGTTTATTCTCCGGTTGTCTAGCTCTAATTCCCTGTAGTCTGCTTTGCAACCAGGCTGTCTCTTATTGTTTTAGAGATCCTTGGCTTTCCGTCCCACCCTCGCAAGTGGTTTGGCATACGACCGGTACTACCCGATCCTATGTTAAATATAAAGCGATTAGTGTGCCAACTCTGCAACATGCTGTTTTAGCTTGTTAAATGTTCATTTTGTTTGCTGGTCATGTAAAGATTCTCGACATCGCCCCTGAAAAAAAGGCCTGAGGTACGGTTACCTCAGGCCTTTTGTGTATTGATGCCCTACACGACTGTCGAACTTCTTTACATAGCCTTTTTGACAGCTTCGAGGTGCGCTTCTATTTCGGCATTACCCGGGGCGAGATCGAGAGCTTTTTCTATAGCTTTTTGGGCTTCTGCGTGATTTCCCGCCAGGTGGAGAACCCAGCCATAGGTATCCAGCACGGCAGGGCTGTTAGGGGCTAGCTCGCTGGCTCGTTGAGCGAGCTTCAAAGCGCGGTCGGGGTTTTCCTCGCGCAGTATCCAGGCCAGGTTGTTCAGTGCCGCTACGTTGTTGGGTTGCCCGGCAAGAACTTGATCGTAATGGCCGATGGCAGCCGCTTCCTGGTTGTTGGTCATTAGCCATTCGGCCCGTGCCAGCTGCGCAGCAAGGCTTTTTGGGGCCTGCTGGATCCAGCTTTCTGTAAGCCCGTCAAGTGAGCCCGGAGCCGTGGCTTTCGCGAGAGCCAAAAGCGAGGGCATCAATTGCAGGTCTTTGGTCGCTTGCCATCTGCCGGAAAGGTAGTCATGTGCAGCTTCCGGGCCTTTCTGCTGCTGCAGCAGTCTTGTGCGGGAGAGAATTGTGGCAGGAACCTCGCCGTGGGTCTGCTCTACAGCATCCAGCGCCGCGAAGGCGTCGTCCATTTTGCCTTCCATTTGGGCAATTCCTGCTGGTAGCAGTGCAAACCCTATGTTTTCCGGCTCAAGCGCAATGGCTTCGGCGGCTTTAGCGCGCGCCTGCGACCAGTCTTTTTCGTCTGCTGCGGCTTTCGCTTCCGCCAGCAGCAGTTGGCCGTGGGCGCGCTTCACGGTTGCGGAGTCGGCATCTTTCCATTGGGCGAGCGTTGCTCTGGCTTCGGCAAGTTCGCCCTGGGTTATCGCTATCAGTGCGGTGAGGGTGTCTGTGTTGCGTTTTAGTTCCGGGTGGGCTTTAGCAACGCTTGCCAGCCAGTTTTTGGCTTCCGGTACTGTATGGTCTTGCATGTAAATCTGGCCGGCTTGCTGCAGCGGGCGTATGGCATCCGGTGTCAGGGTTGCCGCATCCACGAGCATATCAACAGCCATATCGCGCTGGCCGGCTTGCGCATAAAGGCTGGCCAGTGCGACTTTAGGCGCCTGAAGCTCCGGGCTTTCCTTTACGAGCGTTTCAAGCCGTTTTTTTGCTGCGTCCGGGTTGCCTAGCTGTGCGTCTGCAAGGCTAGCCAACAAAACGGCCCTGGGCTGGTCTCCGTAACCGTTAATCAGGGAGTCGCGGATTTCGCCGGCTTCCTTCGCTTCGCCTTGCTGGATGAGTACGTTCAGATAGGTACTGGTGGTGGCCCAGTCTGACGGGTCGGAGGTAAAGGCCATGCGTAACTGGCCAAGTGCTTGTTCTGGCTGGTCGTTCTGCAGATAGTGCCGTGCCAGTGCAAGCCGGAGGCGCACTCGCCCGGGTTCGTTCCCGATGGCTTTGCTGAGGCTGGCGATACCGTCGCTCTCATGGCCGGGAAGGCTGAGTGCAAGAATGCCGTGCATGGCCAGCAGTTCGTTATCGTTGGGGCGTGCTTTTATTGCGCGCTCCAGCGTTGTGAGGGCGGCTTCCCGGTCGCCGGTATCAATCTGCGCCATGGTGGCGGCCCGAATGAACTGTACGGGCGTTGTTTCCGGGTCGAGGTTTTCTTTGAGCAGTTGGGCGCCTTCGTCCAGATCGCCGGTGCCGGCAGAAATCGCACCCAGCATCAGAGCGACCTGTTCGTTTTCAGGGTCGAGCTTCAGTGTGTCCCGCAGGATTGCTTTGGCTTCGTCGAAATTGCCTTCTTTCAATGCTGCGACAGCCGCTTCGGCTTGCTCCCGCGCGGCGGAGTTCATGTTCTCCGCAAGTATCCGGTTGTAAATCTGGGCTTCGGTTATCTTGCCCTGCTCGGTAAGCACCCGGGAGAGTGTGGTGAGTACATTGCGGCGTATCGGCAGAAAAATATCGGATGTGGGAAGTATACCCACGGCGTCGGTAAGGGTTGCTGATGACTGGTCCAGTTGATTCATCTGGTATTGGGCATAGCCTTTCCAGTAAAGAACTTCCGGAGCTGGTGCGTTTTTCGCGAGCCATTCATCAGCCGTTGCTACGGCTTGTGTGTTCTTTCCGAGGTTGATCTGCGCTTGAACAGCTCCGGTTATGGCCCGGACGCTGGAGGCGTTACTTGCCGACAGGCTGTTGAAAAGTGCAAGCGCCTCGGCTGCTTCTCCGGATCTGCGTAAGGCTTCTGCCCGGACCAGTGACGCTTCGAGCTGGTCTTCCGGAGAGCTTGGCGTTTGCAATGCGAGAGTTTCGGTGGCTGAGAGGTGTTTGCCCTGTTCCACATACGCGCGGGCGAGGGTGAGGGCGACAGCGTCAGGTTGTTCTTTCATCCAGGGCTTGAGGAGTTCGACGGCTTCTTTGGAAGCGCCTAACTGAATATACAAATCCGCCAACTGCACGATGTGCCCGACGTTGTTCGGATCTTTCTGTATGGCGTTTTTAATTTCAAGCAAGGCGGAGCGATACTGACCCTGGTCGGAGTATGTCTCGGCCCGGGTGATGTGTGAAAGGGCCTCGGATGAATCGGGGCTGTTATTGCAGCCTGATAGCAGCGGGAGTGCAATTAGCAGGCTGCCAGCAAGCGCGAGCCCCGGCAGTGATTTTTTTAGTGTTTGCCTTTTCATCATGTACATCTGCTCCTAGACTTCCGACGCTTCTGCCGATGTGTCGATTTTGTATTTATCAGTAAGGTTGTACAGGGTCGGGCGGGTTACACCCAAAAGCCGGGAGGCTTGCGTCATGTTGAAGCCGCTTGTCTGCAGCGCCTGCATGATGGCTTTGCGCTCGGCCTGCTCGCGCACCTGGCGGAGGTTCAGATGGCTCGCGCCTGGCTCCTCGCTGCCCGGCAATTCAAGATCTTCACTGGTAATCCGTTTACCATCGGCCATGATGGTGGCCCGCTTCACCTTGTTGATCATTTCCCGCACGTTGCCGGGCCAGGCGTAGCTGCTGATGGCGTTAATGGCATCTTCGGAGAAGGTGAGATTTTGTCGGTCCATTGCTTTGCCGAGGGATTTGAGCAGCGACTGGGCTATGACCAGCGCGTCGCCGTCTCGCTCTCTTACGGCCGGAACGTCGAGGGTTATCTCGCTTATGCGGTAGTAAAGGTCTTCCCGGAAATCACCGCGCTCGATTAATTGATTCACGTTGCGGTGCGTTGCGCATACCACGCGCACATCTACTGGTATCGGCTTTACTGAGCCCACTCTGTCGACAACACGTTCCTGCAGAAACCGCAATAATTTCGCCTGAAGTGATATCGGCATATCACCGATTTCATCGAGAAAGAGGGTGCCGCCGTTGGCGCTTTCAATTTTGCCTTTTTTGGCCTGGGTCGCGCCGGTGAATGAGCCTTTTTCAAAGCCGAACAGTTCACTCTCCAGAAGGTTTTCGGGAATGGCTGCGCAGTTAATAGCTGCAAACACGTTGCCGGCCCGTGGGCTCAGGTCATGCAGGGCGCGGGCGAGGACTTCTTTGCCCGTGCCGGTTTCGCCGATTATAAGTGTGGTTACATCGGTGGGAGCGACCTTCTCCAGTGTACGGCACACCGCTACCATTTGCGGGCTGGCGGCGATTATGCCCTTGATGTTGGTAACGTTGCCGTGTTGGGCCAGGTGCTGGTTTTCCCGTTCCAGCTCCGCCAGCCGGAAGGCTCTGTTAACCACAAAATTAAGAATATCGGCATCCAGGGGCTTCTGGTAAAAATCCGACGCACCCATGCCAATCGCCCTGACGGCGTTTTCTTTATCTTCGCGGCCTGTGACCACGATCACTTTGGTCATGGGGGAGAGCCGAAGAATCTCTTCCAGCAACGCGAAACCTTCCGTCGCGCCGCCCGGGTCCGGTGGCAGGCCCAGATCCAGTGTTACGACATCCGGCTCTTCGCGCCTGAGTGCAGTGAGAGCGGATTCTCTGTCTGAGGCGGTTGTCACTTCCAGATCCTCGCTGAAACACCAGCGCATCTGGCTTTGCAGACCCGGATCATCCTCTACGATTAGCAGTCGTCTAGTCACAACAGCAACAATTCCTTTGTTTGAGTGTTCTACTACTTCTGATTCTTAACTGAACATTGACACTTTGCAATGGTCGTTTGATTTTTTGAGGGCGTTCGTCATTTAATTGACGAATTCTTCAGGGTCAGGAGTGTCATAAACTGATCTCTTTTCTTCATTTTCTTCAATCCCACCGTTTTCCTCAACTTCGCCATTTGTATGGCTATGTACAGGCTCCTCCACCAACGGAATTCGAATGGAGAAGCAGGAGCCAATGTCGGTTTCGCTTGTGACATCAATAGCTCCGCCGAGTCTATGAATGTATTCCCGGGCCTGATACGCGCCAATACCCATGCCGGTCAGGCCTTTGGTGCTTTCGAACGGTTTGAATAACCGGCTACTGATAAAATCCTCGGTCATGCCGCATCCAGTATCCTGAATAAAGAGCACGACATTTCCTTTGGCAATTTTGAGAGACAGAGTAACTTCTCCATCAGGCGGGGTTGCATCCTGTGCGTTCTGGATCAGATGTCCAAGAACGCTCCGCAATTGTTCAGAATCCGCTTTAATCATGATTCGCGGCGGATTTCCTTCCATTTTTGGTAAGGGAAGCTGTCGGTTGTAGTATTCCAACAAGCCGGCTACAAGGCTCGTCAGGTCCAGTACCTTCGAGTCGTCATTGGCTTCCTGCCCCGGTTTGCGGATGTGCTCGACGAGATTGGTCATCTTGCCGACCGCGTGATCGGTGGTTTTGATCATGTCATCAACAAAGGCCGGATTGTTCCGGTGTTTCTGGGCGTTGTTCACCAGCAGCGACAGCTGCGCAATCACGGTTTTCAGGTCGTGCACCATAAACGCTGATGCTTTGCTCACGGCTTCGAATTGCATTGCCCGTGATAAGCGGTTCTGTGAATCTGCTTGCGCCAGCAGGTTACAGGTTTGGCGGGCTACTACCTTGATCAGATCGAAGTTTTCCCAGTTCAGGTCCACCCGGGCGTAGGGGTGGCCGATCATCGCAATGCCATAAAGTTCGTTGCCCAGATACAACGGAATAACCAGCCAAGCATCCGGGGTTCTGGAGATGGCATCGGGAATTTCCAGCAGGTTGTAGCTAACCGGATCCGCCTTGTATTCATCCAGATTAATAATCCACTCTTTGTCGACGAAGAACCGCACCAGATCAGAATCTTCATCAATAATTGTGTATCTGGGCGTCGCAACATTGGCAGACTCTTTGAGGGTATATGCGCCCTGTTCGTTTTTCAGCCAGATCGCGCCGGCATTGCTTTCAACCAGGCCTGCAAGAATCCGGATTGCGCGCAGGGGAAGGGGGGGCTCATCGCTGAGATCCGATAGTTCTTTGGTCATCTTCAGCCATTCTTCCCGGTAGTCGTACTTGTAGTCGAAGAAGTTCTGACTGATCAGCACCATCAGCTTTGCTCGCAGGCGTCTGGAAAGTACCAGCATGACGAGGAAAACTACCGCAACAACAGATAAAAGTACTTGTAAGGCCTCGCCCCAGTTGCCGCCCAGAGTACGAACGTAGTAACCGCTAATTGAAAGAAGAAGCAGGTATACGCCGGCCAGAATCAGCGTGCCAGCGTGAAATACAGCAGACCGGGAGAGCTGGAAGTCGATGGGTTGTTTGCGGGTGTTGACGACGTTTATGGCAAACAACGGCACCAATGCTGCGTTTACGAAGCCTCTCGCGTTCCAGAAGGAGTCGGCGATCGAACCAAACAGCAGCGCGTCGGCGTACATGAAAAAATCAAACGCGAAGATGGTGGCGGTGCCAATACACAGGTACTTCATGCTGGAGCGGCCAAAGGCGGGAGCGTTACGCCAGATCTGCTCAACCAGCGACAAGCCAAGAAGTGACAGTGCAATTTGTCCGATGAGTTTGGTTTTGCCGTCCACCAATGCCAGGCTGAGGATGAACTCAAGGCTACCAAGGGTAAGTAAGGTGACGAGCAGGACGACCGTTGCGATCCCCAGGAACTTTTTGATCTGCCCGCTCAGACGACCTTGCCGGAAGGTATCCCGCAGCATGGCGAACAAAAGGAGAATCCAGGCGGTATCACGAAGCAGTTCCAGCAGGTAACGAATAAAAAAGCCGGGTTGGCCCCAGATACTTTGGGTAACAAGGGTAGAGGCCCAGAGAGTGGTGACAACGGCCGCCAGAAACAACGCACGGTCTATGTCACGCCTTAAATAACGAGTGCCCACGAGCAGCGCGAGTATTGCGAATACTATGGCGGCCGCGCAGTGACTTATCACGCTCAGATCTGGAAGCATGTAATCTGCCTAGTCTATAGATAGATGTAGTTTGCGGCGGGCGGCGGTTCTGTGCAACTCAAGTTAGAACCTACGCTGGGTGCGTGGCTACAACGGCGTTTTATTATCCCGATAAAACCGGAAGATCTCTTTCAGAGGCCGCTTTGGCTTGAACCCGAACTCTTTCGCAAACGCCTGGCCATCGATCACCACCGGGTATTTGAAAAACTCCATGAGATAGGCGGGAAAGCTTTGCAGGCGCAGTGTGCGCAGAATCAAACGCGGCAAAACGGGCGGCACAGATGGCACCGGGATGCGCGTGCAGCCGGATAGCTCCAGTGCTCGCTGGTAGGCTACCCAGTCATCCGACGCCACGTTGAATATGCCTCTTACAGGCTTGTTGTAAGCCAGCACTATCGCATCGGCCATGTCGTCGATGTGTATAAACTGCATCATGGGGGAAAAGCCGGCCAGAACTGGAGCTCGGTGGCTGGTCAGTAATTTGCCCATGGTGTTCTGGACGCTTGGGCCCACGATGTTGCACGGGCGCAAAATGGTGATGTTCAGTTCCGGAAAGCGCCAGAGATAAAGGTTTGCCAGGTTCTCAAGCTCGACCGAATCGATAAGATCTGCACTCAGGCCAGCGCTTTTCATGGGCGCTGACTCGTTGATTAGGGCAGGGTTGTAGGCCATGGCTCCGTATACGTGGAAGGTAGAAAGCACCACGATGCGCCGGATTCCGTACTTGTGGCTCAGGTCCAGCAGTTTTTGTGTTCCCAGAACGTTGGCGTTATAGCGCCGCAACCGGGTGAGCTGGCTGGAACGGATGCGCCCCAAGTGAATAACGCCGTCGAACTGGTAGCGGCGAAACAGATCCTCAAAGCTGCGGTGATTGAAGTCGATACAGTAGCTGGGGATATCATCACCGAGTGGCACCTGTATTCGGGCGTCCACAGCCACGAGATCGCAGGTTTCCCGCAGCCGGTCGATTACACGCTGCGCCGTTGCGCCGGCGGCACCCGTAATCAGGATTTGAGGCTTGCGTTGTGCGTTTTTCGGAGCGGTCATCAAAACAGCCCTTCTCGTTCAGTCAGTCCTTTGTCGATCAGCCGGTTTACTTCCGCCTTTACCTGCTCGACGCGTTCAATGATCTGCTCTTCGGAGATGTCTCCTCCCTCAAAGTGCATGGGAGGGCCAAAATTCAGGTGAACCTTGGCAGGAAATATGACCGGCAGAGCGACCGGGGCATAGGGTACGCCCAGGGCTTTGGCCAGAGGTTTGATGTTGGCGATGGCGGGAATGGTTTCTTCACAACCCACGATGCCTACCGGCACGATTGCTGCGTTATGTTTCATGGCCAGGTGCATGAAGCCGTTGCCAAAACGCTGTAATTTGTAGCGATCGCGGTAGAGTTTGCCCGAGCCACGCACGCCTTCGGGGAACACGATGATGGCTTCATTGTTGGCGAGCATTCTGGCGCAATTGACCGGGTCGCCCAGTGCGGCACCTACCTCATTAAGCTTGTTGCCGAGCCAGGGTACGGTGGGAAAAAAGCGCTCAATCATGGCTCTGGGGATGCGAGGGTTCTTTTCTCTCGACGCTATTGCGTAGCCCACCAAAACGCCGTCAATCGGAAGCTGCCCACTGTGATTTCCTACAATCAGCACAGGCCCGTCAGCAGGCACATGTTCAACGCCCAGGGCTTCGGTACGGAAGTACTTCTCGTAGATTGGTTTTGTCAGAGAAAAACCGTACTTGAAGGTTTCGTTGTTAAAACCCCAGGGATCGTATCCCAGCGACCCAATAGGTTTGCGGATGCGGTTGATTTGTTCGTCCAGCTTCGCTGGAATCAACCGGGATTTCAGAAACGATGCCAGGCTCATGCATACTCCCTTATTAGCATTATTCAGCCACGTCCGATCGACACTCCCAGGATGTGGCTTTGGCCGTCATTAAGCACGCGATAATCGCTTGCCGCATTGGCAGTTTCAACACAGAGCATTGTCTGCCAGGCAGCGTCCGGAAAGTCGCTGAGTGCTGCGGCTTTGTCCGGGCCGGGGTTCCACACAACGGTAGAATCACTCCCGACCGCAGTCAGCTTTCGGCTGGCACCGGGCGTTGCGATGGTGAGTGGTTCACCGCTTTCGTATATCCGGTCTGTTTCGCCCTCAAAATACACCGGGCCATCCTGGGTGCAGTATTCCCAGTCTTTGAGCGTATCAATGTAGTTGCTGAAGCCAAGGCCCAATACTCTCGACCGTGTGATGTCGGTTGTTGGCAGGTACGTGTGCAGCGCCTGGCTGAACGCCAAGGGATCACTGCCGAGGTTTGTGGTTGTGAGGGCAAGCTGGCAGCCGCGTACCGAGAAGCTGAACGTCAGGAGGGCCAGAGCATGGCCATTCCATACGTCGGCAAAGTCGTCGTTGGCATCCAGAGACAGACTTATTTCGACCTCATGGGCGTTTTCTCGCACATCCTCCAGCTTCCAGAGTGCCGTGCGGGCAAACCCGTGGGGGCTCGGCGTTTTTATCCGTTTGCGCACTTCCGGCGCGTTGCGGGCAGGATCGCCGAACCACGGCCAGCATACGGGAATGCCGCCCCGAATGGCCCTGCCGGGCTCAAAGCGTGCAGCGGGGCTGAGCCATAGCCAGTTGGGTTCGTTCTTCGGGATAAATCGGGTGAGATGCGCACCTTGCAGGAACACTGTGGCCTCAAAGAGGGGGTGATGAACCTCCAGTGCTTCCAGTTGTCCGATTGTATTCCAGCGGGTAAAAGACCATTGTCCCGGTGTCAGGGATAAAGGTGGCTTGTTGCTGCTCTCGGACATAAGGCTCGGTTCCGGACTTAAGTGCATCTGCTTACTCGAAGAGTAAATCAAATCTGTGTTGCGGGCGACAGCTGGTCGTAAAATAGCCACCCAAAACCTTGGAAATACCGTCACTTCTTTAAGGAATGTCATTGGATAAAGCTAAGTGGTTGGATGAGCTTGCTCAGGGTCTGTGTGACAGCGGCTGGATTAGTTTTGATATCACGCCCTGGCTTGGCACGGAGCTGTTGCGAGCGCTGCAGCAGGAAATCATCGTGCTTGACCAGAACGATGCCCTGAAGATTGCCGGGATCGGGCGTGGTAGTGCACCCGTTCAGGATCGTTCAGTGCGTCGCGACAAGATTGCCTGGCTCCAGGGTTCAACGCTTTCTCAGGCGGCTTTGTTCGATTTTCTGGATGAGCTCCGGTTGGGCTTGAACAAGCGTCTTTTTCTGGGCTTGAAGCGCTTCGAGGCCCACTACGCGACCTACCATCATGGTGATTTTTACAGGCCTCACGTGGACAGCTTTCAAGGCCGGGCGTCGCGTATTGTCAGCCTTGTTTTGTATCTGAATGATGATTGGCAGCCTGCAGACGGGGGTGCACTTCAGATTTACAGCCGGGAAAATGAAAGTGAAACTTGTGGGCTGGTGTTGCCCGAAGCGGGCAGGGTAGCGCTGTTCATGAGCGAAGAAATCCGCCATGAGGTTCTTGAGGCCTATCGCACGCGTTACAGCTTGGCATGCTGGTTCCGGCAGGATGTGATTCCCATGCCGTTATCCGCTCTTATATAGCGCCAATTCCGCGTGCTGTTGGATTTGCCGTTGTAGTCCGCAAACCCTTTTGTTAATATTCGCGCCGCT
>CAXBOW010000029.1:0-31490 GCA_963977485.1 uncultured Haliea sp. | reverse complement strand
CGAGAAAAGTACGACACGAATGAGCCGCTCAAGTCCCTGCTTCAGGCCATCAACTCACGTTTTCTCAAACGGTGCGACTACCCGGATTATCTTACAGGCTCGCTGAAAGGTTGGTCGTACCTCAAAAACGCCCAGCTCCATGCAGGACAAGGTACAATTATCAGTATCGATGCCACTAACTTTTTCCCAAGCATCAGCCAGAGCTCGGTTAAAGATATCTGGTTCAATCTCCTGCAATTTGAAGAAACAGCCGCCGAGACCCTGTCAAAACTATGCACCCGCCGAGGTTTTCTTGCTCAAGGCGCTCCGCCTTCATCTTTTCTAGCTAACCTCGCTTTTTGGGATATTGAACCGCTGATAGTGGCTCAGTTACGGAGCCAGGGCTTTAAGTACTCACGCTACGTCGACGATATTGTGGTCTCGCATGAGAGGCATCTCACTAGAGTTCAGAAAACTGGTGCGATAAAAGCAGCACAGAAGGTCTTCCTCTCGAAAGGCCTGAAAATCAAAACCCGCAAGACTAAGGTAGCGGACCGTAATCGATGCCAGACGGTAACTGGGCTCAATGTTAACTCCGGCAGGGCACGGCTGCCAAAGAAGAAACAGAGACTCCTTAGAGCTAGCGTCTATCGCTTCGTCAAAGATTCCGCTGGAGAGATGGGCACGTATCAGGAAAGACTAACGCGATTCAGGAGCCTGGAGGGGAAAATACTCAGCCTGCGACAGACTGGCTCAAAGGTGGCAGATCAATTATTGAAAAGCTTGCGTACTGCACGTCCCACTAAGGCCGAGTAAGTTCAATTTCGATTACTCCACCAACCTAAGCGGTTTGTTGCGGGAATCCGTCGGTAACCGTTGGGCTCTGTTGGGCGTTACTGACGAGGACATGCCTTGCTAGTTCTATTAAACAACACCTTACAGTTCTGCTTTGCTCTCATAATGCCGGGGTCGGCGGTTTTATCTGCCCCTCGCTAACAGTGTTCCCGCTACTCTGTGCGTATTCCAGACCAAGGTTGCCACTGATTCCAGACGAAGCCTGCCACCCGCTGCCACTTTGCTAGGACAAGCGGTTCCCGATGCTCACTTCGTCAGTAGATCTGTCGATTCGGCTGCTTGACGCTGTTGCAAGAATCCCCTCACTGCTAAACTTCAGCCAAAGCCAGACCAGAAAGTCATCACGATCAGTAGGTAAGACGAGCCAAAATGACCACGGCAAACATCAACACACATATGCTGACCTGGGCGCGGGAGCGCTCCGGCATAGATGTGTCTGATTTTGCTAGGAAGTGCGGAGTGACAGAGGACCGCCTTCTGGAATGGGAATCCGGAAAGCGAACAATGACTTTCAATCAGGCTATGCGGTACGCGGAGAAAGCCCATGTACCGTTTGGCTACCTGTTTCTGATAAAGCCGCCAAAGGAAGTATTACCAATTCCGGACTTACGAACTCTGGAGGGACGGGGCGTACAACGGCCTAGTGCAGAGCTACTCGATCTGGTCAAACTGATGCTGCAGCGGCAGGAATGGTACCGCGAGTATCTTCAGCAACATTTTGCTGAAACCAGCCCCTACGTTAGCCGTTTCTGTAGCTCTGACTCTGTAGCGGCCATTGTTGAAGACATGCGGGCGTGCCTGGGCGTTGAAGCACACCCGACGAGAGGCAAATGGGATGATTATTACCGAGATCTGGTCCAGCGCATCGAGTCTTTGGGTATTCTTGTCATGCGGCAGGGCGATCTCGGACACCATACACGCCCACTGCGGGTGGAGGAGTTCCGTGGTTTTGCGATTGTCGACGAATACGCTCCGATCATTTTCGTAAACCACAGCGACGCTCTTGGAGCTCGTCTGTTTACGCTGATTCATGAGCTTTGCCACATATGGATTGGCCAGTCTGGTATCTCCGATGGCGACACCAATACCCATCGTCAGGAGGAGGTTCTGTGTAATGCTGTAGCAGCAGAATTTCTGGTTCCGGCGGAGGAATTCCGGGCACTCTGGCAACAGGATCTTCAACGCTGGGAAGATAACCTGCCAGCGCTCGAAGCCCGCTTTCACGTGAGTACTTGGGCTCTGGCACGGCGTGCGCTGACGCTTCATTTCATCTCCAATGACCAGTATGGGCGTTATATCGCCGAACAAAAGTCTCTGCACAAACAGCGAACGCGGGGCAGTGGTCCGACCTACTACCAAACCAAGAAAGCTCAGATAAGCCGCCCATTTTCCCGTGCTGTTGTAGGAGAGGCTCTCAGTGGCCAGCTGTTGCTGCGTGAGGCCGGTGAGCTGTTAGGTGGAATGAAACCGGGCAAGATTGAGACCTTCGCGAAGGAGTTGGGTGTTTGAGATATTTGCTGGATGCGAATACCTACATACAGGCCAAGAACCAGTATTACGGCATGGATATCTGCCCCGCCTATTGGGATTGGCTGGACCTACAATTTAGGGAAGGGATAATTGCCAGCGTCGATATGATTGGCAGGGAGTTGCGGGACGGCAACGACGAATTGGAAAAGTGGGTACGTGACAGGCCTGGGCACTTCATCAGTAATGACGACGAGCCGACCCAACGCATTTTTGCGGACATCGTTCAATCAGTCATGGACGGCGATTACAATGCCGGCCACCGAGACAATTTTCTGGCGAAAGCCGATCCATGGATTATTGCCAAAGCCAAAACACTGGGAGCGACGGTTGTAACCCATGAGGCGGCGGTAGCGCCGAACGCCCGCAAAGTGAAGGTTCCGAATATCTGCCGCGATTTCGAAGTTTCCTGCCTGAATACTTTTCAGTTTCTTCGTGAACTGAATGCCCGATTTGTGTTGGGTAACTAGCTGCATCCCCATTACCGATTAAACACTAATCCCAAGGACAATCCGGGCTACCCCATTCCTCGCCAACGGGCCCACCAACAGCTCCTTGAAGTTTTCGTTTTTTAATCCAGTTTATGGCGATTTGATCCATTGTCGCAGAGGGGATTTCTACAGTCAGCGTCTCGATAATCTTGCCCTGGAATGTCTCTTTTTCTACCCGGAATTCCGAAGGGCTATCAATTTCCAAAAACACGGATGTGGGCTCTTGGCTCAACAGCTCCTGATGATACAAGTGATGCTTCTCACCCGATGAAATCGATGCTTTCGTGCTCATAAGCTGCTCCTAAATTTCTCACCGAAAGTGTGCTCTCGTTGGCAAGAATGCGGGACGCCCCTGAAAATGCTTTAGTCCGCAAAATCGTCGTTAAGCGTCCAATGTCAGAGATCTCTAATAAGCATAAGCACGGGCTCCGGCTCAAACCCTCTGATCAACCAGTCCAGCGGAGAATAGCACTCCTCGTCATTTTCAAGATCTGTGCTTTTCATCAGCATGAACCGTGAGAAAACTAACGGATTTACAGACTCCCCAACTGCTGACAGCAGACTGCGCAGGTTCGGTATGCGGCCTAACTCATAAAATTGCCACTTTGGAAAAAGCCATGGGCCGTTGTCTGCTAGTTTGAAAGTATACAAATCACGAACCCTGCCACTGGCAGAGGCTTTGGTGGATTCCGGTGAAATCCGAAGCCGTTCTGCTACGACCTCAAGTTCATAAGATTGCTTTACCAGTTCTCGGCACTCATCCAAATGCTTTAGAGCCAATAGATGTTCCTTAGCTTTCGCGGCAGCCGCATTTTCCGTCCAATCCACGGGCGCCCCCGGAACGCAGAATTGTCTTCTCAGTCAGTGATAGCCCTTGAGATATCGGCTTATCCGATAACACCAAATCGTCCGGTATTGGAAGGTCTGCTTCGTTCAGCAGTATTCGTATGAGTGCAGCAGGGACCCCGAGGCGCTCCATCAGTTGCACATCATCAGTGCCAATCTGAGTATCGTGTGGGGTGCAATTAGTCATCACAAACCCTAGGGAAACGGCCCATCGTTGTCATAAAGCCTAGCATCTTTTATCTGCCCATGAACAACGCCTTTCCGTGCGAAGAATCCGGACAATGTGGGCTCCGCGAGGTCAGCACGCTGTGCAATGCTGAAAAACAAGCGCCCTTCCGGCAAATGGCTTTCATGCCCAACTGGAGGGCATTCCGGAGATCTGAAAAGGGTGCGCGGGAAATGCCCGGCTGGAACACGGCATCATCATCTGAATCTGTTATGAGGTTTTCCTCACCTGTTTAACCAACGCCCTAATATTACGCTCCAGTATATTCACCCACCTCTCTAGATAATCCTCGGGGCTCACCACCATATGCCTGCCATTTCTCCGCGTTTGGCGGTGAGGGTGCCTGCTATGTTTCGCAACAGCATTCAAGCTTCGGATATGCTCAAAATCCCAATGAACGCCATCGTTCGAGCAACGCCGAAGCAGTGATGCAACACCGTCAGCTGCATTTTTGGAGAAGATCACAACCAGTGTACTCAGCGTGTGCTCTTTCCGAATACTTTCTGTGTCTACCTCAATAATAACGACGGGGATTGACTGATATTTGATCAAGGAAACACAAGCCTGAATTGGCTTCCCCGTTGCTGTCCGGGTAGCTGTCAAATTGCCACCCTTTGGCCACGGCAAACGTATCGCTGAAATTCTCTCGAAGCTGAAGTTCTCGCAGTCGCCTAACCGACGAACAACCTCATCGAAAATCGAGAACCTTTCCGTCAACTCAACATCGGTCAGCTCCTCCAAGCTGAGATCTTCACTCTCGTCGGGTCTGTTAATACCGTAGTCCAGTTCCCGGCCGTTTCCTCGTTCGGTTGCATGCCCTGGGCTGCTGGTTTCGGAAGCGGGGGTCGATTCCGGATCCGCTATGGGTTTTACCGAATATCGGCGGCCGTTTACGGTTACTCCAACCTTCAGATTATCGTCGAAAGAGCATGAAAACCCAGAATCCGACACTTGGTCCAACCGCTTGCCAAGCAACGGTTCAACACTCAGGTCCATTTGGGAGTCATCATCACCACGAGGAACGGTCGGCCTTTTTCCATTTGCCGGATCTTTGGCCAAAAGCTCCTCGAATTTCGGATGATCAAAGACGATCTGTTTGGGGTGAGAAAAAACGGGGTTATGAAAGTGCGTAATCTCGTCGATGGTGAATATGTTACTGGCGTCACCTGTCCCATAATCGCCAGATCCTGCGATATGCCAGCCTGTTAGTCGGGGTGGCTTGAAGCGGAAATTCCATGTATCACTATTAGAATTCATCCAGAACTTGAGGATTGATCCAAAACTCTGACGAGCATCTTTATCCAGAACCACCCATGACAGATGGGTCAAGGCAGCGTGCGTACGCAGATTCGAGGGCGGATAGTCCGCCATCGCAGGAAATTTAATGATGGTGGCATCATTGGATTCCAACACCTGTGCCAGGCCAGCAAGGCCATTATGCCGGAATGCCGTTCGGGCCAAATGAAAATTCTGAAGGAACAAACACCTTGCCAACTCCAACTGTCGGACGCGAACGATATCCCCTTTCTTGGTTCTAAACCTAAGCCAGTGCACCCCCGAAGATGTCGTTGTCGGCTTCGGTTCGCTGATTACGTTTAATCGCACGTTTTTTGCGTTCAGACGCGGAAACCTTTTCTTGTTTTCGTAAGTGCTACCTATCGCCAGCATAGGAATCAGCTCTGCCGGGACAGATCGCTGTCCATTCCCCTCAAACCAAACGTTTATGAAGGGGCGAGCTTTCATGAAAAACCATTTGCGCTGATGAATGCCATCAGCCTTTTTGAGGATACTATCTGAGGGAAATCTCCTGAGAAATGCGCCAGGCTGGGATTGATTCGGTAAGAATTTTTCGGCCAGCTTCCCTACATTTTCGCTGATCAAGCCCGGCAATTCGTTCAATTTCATAGTTAGGTGTGAGCCATCTTTTTTGCAGAACCAAGCGGGTAAATATACACGCCAGCCGCCTTGCCTGGTACTCATCAACCCTTTCTGCGTGGCGGATAAAGAATGCTTGGCATAAGGGCAGTTTGCTGAGTTTCTTTTCCAGCGTTCTTCGACCGGCAACTTGTTTGCAGTACCAGCTTATCGACCGCCTAGGACCTTCCAGACTTTGCCAGATGGAGCGTTCAATGGTGAGAAGCTCCCGGACAATCAACCAGTCCCGCTTTTCCCAATCAACTTTTGGCTGCCTTTTAACGCTGATCTTCGCGGGTTTGTGTAACGCAAGCCAATGCGAATCAAAGCGATACAGCCAGGAATAGACTCGTGCCCCCTCCCTGTGCGTCCTCAAGCTGTGCAGGGAATCATAGAGGTTCAACAATTCGGCCCATCGTGCCCGATACCGATGACGAACCTCTTCGGCGCGTGATGAAAAATAGACCGTCTTCCCTGGTGGCTGGTTTGACAACAGGGAAACCTCTGCCAACACCCTGCTCAGCACCGGCGTATCGTCACACAGGGCTAACCAGCAGACGAAGTGCTGAAGGTAAGAAAAGGGGCGGCGGTGTTTTCGGAACATTGAGACCAGCCAGTTTTCGTCGGCATCGAGGGAAAGACCTTGCCTCTCCAGCCACTCAACTCCCCAGCAATCTCGCACACGGCTGGCAATTTCCCTATGCAGCACACCTTTGCCCCTACAAAGGTCCTGCTGGCTGGCCAGGGCCCAATAAAACCTCGACCACTGATAGTTGTTGGGCGTCCTGGACGTCCCACCTCGAAGCAATTCCGCTACTAGGGAGGATAACAGCACACTTCTCGTATCTCCCAGCGGCGACACTGCCGGAACCGGTTGCCTGATGGAGTGAATGCCAACAAATCGGTGCCGCCTGGATGACTGCAATGGAATGCCAGTGTCAATCAGTGAGCAGCCATGCTCCGGACATGCATCAACACCTGGGCACTGAAATAGCCGCTGCCAATACCGGTAACCAAGCCTTCTTGATTGGTCCTGGCAGCATAGGGGACAAACACGGAAGTTCGCTGGCCAAACGATATTCGAAGCGTTCAGGCCTGTTCTGAGCATGCTGTGATTCTTGCCCTCAGCGCATAGATCTCGAACAAATCGCTCGTAGGCTTTCGCAGCTACGAAAGGCCGAAATACCGGGAGAAGGGTATGTTGTTCCAGCAGACCGCGGGCCGAGATATTCCAAAGGTGGCCAACATTCGCGAGCAACTGATTCGCATGGCCCTGAAGGACTGATGACGGTACGATTTTCCGAGAACCGAACAGCTGATCCAAGGCCACTTTGTCGTCTTGAAGGCCCTGCTTTTGAACGAACCTCGCTATGATGCTACCCAACAGCTCGTCTTCATGGGCGAGGGGAAACTGCATCAGCATATTTGATCAACCAAAGTGTGATTGATCAAATAATAGTCAACAATTAGTAACTCGTTGAACGGGTAATCCGCCCCTGAAAACAGTCATCGCCTTTTCAGGGCGGTTACCTGATTACCCATCAGGCAGTAGGCGCGCCACACCGAATATACTCAACATGACCGCAAACCGGCTAAATTCGAAGGTAGACTCCGATATTGTACTGTTCAAGACTTAGTTCCCAGATGTTCAGCAGATAACACAATGTCCCAAGGCTGAGCATTCAGGCCCTGGTCCCTCGGTATCAGCCAGGTTTGTTGGTGGGCAACAGACCCGTCAGTATACCCAGGCAGTGCAGCAGGAAGTAGTCGCCCCAAATCAGCTCATGCTCGGTGGCGACACCGCGCATTGGGTCGAAGCAGCCCCTTGTCAGCACTGCGGGCGAGATGGCACCAGTGGTCTCTGCCTGGCCCCGCGGCACGACCGCGACATAGTCACGACAGAGGGTTTTGACGGTGTTTCGAGCCTTGCGTTGATATACCCGCGCGGCTTGGCGGTCGTCAAGGACGGTAGCCAGTGTCAGCAAGGCATAGCAGGCGATAGAAGTGGCGGACGTGTCCTTCGGAGTGTCGGCTTCCTGGGGCGCATCGAAATCCCAGTAAGCCACCCCGTCATCGGGCACATTCTGGGTCCACCATCTACACACTTTTTCGGCATAGTCACGGATTTCACGATTCTCCGGGTAGAGTACCGATAGATAAGCGTAACTCATCATGGCCCAGGCCTGCGCACGGGCCCAAGTAGAATTCGCGCTGAAGCCCTTGTGGGTATATGTTTTGATCACCTTCCCGGTCTGGCTGTCAAAGCTGGCAGATTGGCACACCGAACCATCCTCGCGTACACAAAAGTGGGCGTTGGTAAGGGCATGGCGGATGGCCACATCCTTAAATTTGTCGTCGCCAGTTTTCTCCGCTGCCCAAGCCAGCACCAAGCTCGCTGATAAGCTGTCGATGTTGGTTTCGTTCTCGCCTACCGTGTGGGCTTCCTCCGCCGTTGTGCCCAACGGCATAAGACCAATATTGGAGCGAAAGGTTGCACAAAGGCTGCGGGCAGCGTCTAACGCTAGTGTCTCGGCTTTCTTGCTGCCCGCAAGATCTGCCCCGACAGAACACCCGAAATAGAACAGGAAGCCCCGAAACACCGAATCAGAGTTAACCCTCGGCTCCAGGCGCTCCACCCATTCCTCGGCTGCTTGCCAGAGTGTTAAATCGCCGGAAACAAAGCCGCCCAGCCAGAGTACACCGAGCCAGAATCCCCCGGTCCAGAAGCCATCTTCCGTGGTAGTCCACTCCCCGGTCCGTGTGTCGGCATAGTGGGGAAAGCCTTTTAACGGTTGCTTCAGGGTGTGACGCGCCCGCTCTGTCAGACCTACAACGGTGTGGTCAAATAACCGGTCTTCGTCATTGATATATGTCGATTTGCTGTTCATTAAGTGATGCCTCTCTGTATTGTGTGGTTGTCAATCAGGTAATGACGCCACGTTCCTGGAAGTCCCTGATCTCGCTTTCGGAGTAACCGAAGTCGCTCAGAATCTCACGTGAAAATTCGCCCAGAGCGGACGGTGGCCGTGGCTTGTCTTTACCCTGGCCAGCCAGTTTTACTGGATTGCCAACTAGTTGAACTGTTCCATGGCCGGGGATTTCCACCTCCCGCAAAATATCGTTTTGCAGGGTTTGCGGGTGTTTCAATGTGTCGTCCAGATCCATCACCGGGGCACACAGAATGTCGGTTTTAGATAACCGCTTTACACATTCATCGGTGGTGTAACGTTCCATCACAGGCCCGAATTTTTCTTGTACTTTGCTGGCATGCTTGCGTTGCAGAGTGGCGGTGGCCAGCAGCGGGTCTGCGCTCATGTCTTCTTCGTTAAACGCCTTGCACATAAGTTGCAGCGGGTTGTCCCGAAACAGCGTGAGTACGGTGATCCAGCCGTCCCGAGTCTTGAAAATCATGGCGTACTGAACCCAGTCGGTGCGGTAGTCGTAAAGTGTGCGGCTGGAGGTTTCCAGCAGCTGCATGGCGATGGCGACATCAAACAGAGAGGTCGTTACCAGATCGCCTTTTCCGGTGCGTTCCCGTCCAAGCAGGGCCGCCAACACCCCCTGCGACAGTGAGGCCGCAGTCGCATAGTCGACCGTCGGAGTGGCAGTAAGACGGGGACGGCCACCGGACTCGACACCATTCATGGCAAACCCGCTAAGAGACTGCGCCAGCATATCCTGGCCCGGCATGCCTGATAGAGGGCCACTGGCGCCGAAGGCGTAACCGACGGCGTACACTAGTCGGGGATTGCGCCTAGAGACTTCCTCGTAACCAAAGCCGAGTCGCTCCATGGCGCCAGGACGGAAGTTGTGAATCAGTACATCGGCTTCATCGATCAGCTTGCCAAGGACTTCCCGGCCCTCTTCCTGCTTGAGGTCGAGGCACAGGGTCCGCTTGTTACAGCCGACCGCAGCGTAATAGCAGCTCATATCCTCACGGGCGGTGCCGACCTCGTCGAGATCCCGCATAATGTCGCCTCGGGGCGGCCGTTCAATCTTAATCACGTCGGCGCCGTAATCCCCAAGCATCTGCCCGGCAAGTGGCACTTGCATAACCATGCCAAGCTCTAGCACCGTGATCCCAGAAAGTGGTTTCATTAATTCCCTCCATCATTCCATTTTACTTACTGACCGTATAGTATTTAAATAATATACACAAGCCAGTTTGACAAGTGCTGATCGTTATTTTATTTCTCAAGGTACGCCTTGATAGTCGGAGACGCTTTATGGTTCTAAATGAACAATCACCTGCATTCGCGATTCCCGATTCGCTCTCTGAGTGGACATTACCCAAAGTGGCTGCACGGCGCGTGGCGGCCTCACCCAAGGCAATTTTCGTCCGCGAGGTCTCGGGTAATCGGGAGACTTATGGCCAGTTTATGGCCCATGCGGAGGCGCTAGCAGCGCATTTCCTTCAGGTAGGTATTGAGCCCGGTGACCGTATCCTGATATTTGCTGCCAACAGTATTGCCGCATTGCATGCATGGATGGCCGCAGCACTAGTTGGCGCGGTCGATGTGTCGGCGAATACCGGCTATCGCGGTAACTCCTTGGCCCATGTCCTCAACTTAGCCAAACCCAGCCTGATTGTCAGCGATGCTGATTTAATGCCGTGTATTACCGAACTGACTTGGGACTTTTCCAGCGTCCGGCAGATTGTCGTTATCGACAACACGGAAGCTGGTCCTAGCGAACTGGCCAAAGCATTTGAGGCAAAAGGGAATATTGGCGTGTGGCATCACCGTGACCTCATCGCCACGCCAACATCACTGAAGCAGCCTTGGCCAGAGATCCAGCCCTCCGATGCGGCTTCTGTGGTGTTCACATCTGGCACCACCGGTCCCGCCAAGGGCGTGGTGATGCCCCATGGCCATGTCTGCCTGTTGGCTCACACCACCGCAAGGGAAACCGACATGACCGCGTCTGACGTGTTCTACAGTGCCCACCCTCTGTTTCACATTGCCGGCAAGTTCATGGGAGTACTCGCTATCTTTGCCGCCGGCGGAACTCTGGTTCTTGACCGAAAGTTTGACGCTAAACGCTGGCTAGATCGCATCCGGGAAAGTGGAGCAACCGTAAGCATTGCCCATGGACCAATGATTGAAATGATCCAGGCTGAGCCATCACGACCGGAAGATTCAGACAACGTTCTCACACGTCTGATGTGCTGCCCATTGCCCAGACGTCATGGTCATGCTTTTTTGGAGCGGTTTGGCGTTAAGGGTATCGAAATGTGGGGTATGAGTGAGGTTGGCTGCCCATGTTGGACGTCGCGACAATTCCCGGCGGTTAATGGCTCCTGCGGCAAAGTACTAACCGAGTGGTATGACGTGGAAATCGTCGATCCGGAAACAGACCGGCAGGTACCGGACGGCACCGCAGGTGAAATTGTGGTCAGGTCCTGCCACCCATGGACTACCATGTTGTACTACATGGGTATGCCGGAGGCAACCGTGAACTCATGGCGAAACCTTTGGTTCCATACCGGAGATATCGCCGTCAGGGATAGCAGCGGCAACATGTTCTATATTGATCGCAAAGGCGACCGTATACGCCGACGGGCCGAGAATATCTCATCGTTTGATATTGAAACCGTAGTGGCTGATTTTCCGGGCGTGAAGGAATGCGTGGCGGTGGGTGTTCCGTCAAGCTATGAGAACGACGACGACATTCTGGTTTATATCGTAACCAAGGAAGACTCGGTAGTTGAACCAAAGAAGCTGTTGGGTTTCCTCGCACGCGCACTGCCCCATTTCATGGTGCCACGCTATATAGAAATTATCGACGAACTACCCAGAACACCCACCAACAAGGTGAAGAAAAAGCAGCTTTCACAGCGCGGCATTCAAACCATAACCTGGGACCGCAAGGCCGCCGGCGTCAGCCTAAAGGAGCTTATCGACCAAGGATAAACAACATTAGGTAAACCCGGTGGGATAGCTTAGCCGATACCGTGCAACAACATGCGCCGCACATTTTTGACCAGATCGGGGCCGCTAATTTCAGCGCCACGCAGGTGCCATTCCAGCATCATGCCATCGTGAACTGCAACTATCATGGAGGCGAATGAGCGTGCATCAATGTCTGACGACATCGAACCAACTGCCTGGGCCTCTCTTACCACCTCTTCGACAGCGTCGTGCACATCTCCGTAGAGCTGCCTGATTGCCGTGGCAATGTCGTTATCTTGGCGGGCGAATTCGATGGCGATCTGGATCATGAATAGCAGCTCGTTGGGCCGTTCCGCGCCAAAATCAGCACCCTTGTGGATATAGCGGATTATTCGGTCCACATGGCTGCCGACAGGGTTCCTCAGAGTGGCCACCAGACCATCCACAAGATCCTCACGGAGGACTTCAAACATGTGGAGGATCAACTTTTCCTTGCTACCAAAGTAAAAAAAAACCGAGCCCTTAGTGAGGCCGGCTTTTGATGAAATAGCCTCAAGGCTGGTGGCATGGTATCCGCCTATCACAAACAATTCGAACGCAGCCTGAATCAGCCGATTCATGCTGCGTCCACGAGATATTTCGTTCTTGTTAAGTTTCTTGCTAGTAGTCGTCAACGTCGTTTCCTAAATGAACTTGGGCTCTCGGATAAGCGGGATTTCAGCTTGCGCATAAGTTAACTGGTCTATAATACAGCAAATGGAACATGGCGCTAAACCGTTCCTTATATTCACTCGGCACGCTCTAGCGTGCCTGGTTCACCACTCTAGCTTGTCATACCTATGCTTCCCGCTCGCCATCCAACAAGCGCCGCAGCCTGTAAGGGTTGACCTCCTTCAGGGCAAGCGGGCGTAGGGCGTCGGGGAAATTTTGGTAACATACGGGCCTGAGAAAGCGTCGGATAGCTGCACTGCCTACTGATGTGGTGCGGCTGTCAGAGGTGGCCGGGAAAGGTCCCCCGTGAACCATGGCATGGCAGACTTCTACGCCTGTCGGCCAGCCATTAACCAATATCCGGCCAGCTTTCGTTTCCAGTATAGGGAGCAGTGATTGCGCAGCCCCCAGGTCTTCGTCATCCATTTGCAGGGTTGCAGTGAGCTGCCCTTCGATGCTGTCAGCAACGCGCCGCATTTCCTCCAGTCCCTCACACTCGATAATCAGCGATACGGCGCCAAAAACTTCCTGCTGCAATACCTCGTCTGTGAGAAAATCGCTGGCACGGGCGGAAAACAACTGGGGTTGGCAGGTGTTCGAGGCTACGCCTTGCTGCCCACTCGCTAGACACTTAACGGCGACATGGTCGGACAACCGCTCGATGCCCTGCATATAGGCTGCGCGTATATCCGGTGTCAGCATGGTCTGAGCATCCAGTTGCGTCACGGCGTCCGTGGCAGCTTGTTGGAAAGCGTCAAGGGCTTTGCCGCGACAGCCAATTATCAGCCCCGGGTTGGTGCAGAACTGACCCGCGCCCATATTAAGGGATGCGGCAAAATCCTTAGCAATGCTGCTAGCACGGGCCTCAACAGCTTCAGGCAGCATGAATACGGGGTTAATACTGCTCATTTCAGCGAAGACCGGAATCGGTACGCTGCGATGCTGCGCAATCGTTGTCAGGGCTAACCCGCCGCGCCGCGAGCCAGTGAAGCCAACCGCCTGGATGCAGGAGTTCGCCACCAGGGCCTGGCCGATCTCGTTGCCGACACCGAACAACAGTGAAAATACGCCATTCGGCATCTGACAGAGCTTGGCCGCTTGTTGGATTGCCCGGCCGACCAACTCCGATGTGCCAGGGTGGCCAGGGTGGCCCTTGACCACCACTGGGCAGCCTGCTGCCAACGCGGATGCAGTATCGCCGCCTGCGACCGAGAACGCTAGCGGGAAATTACTAGCCCCGAAAACCGCAACTGGTCCGACAGCGATGTGCCGCTGGCGCAGATCAAGCCGGGGCATCGGCTGGCGCTCAGGCAGCGCCGGGTCCACTCTGACGTCCAGCCACTCACCGTCACGCACTACCGAGGCAAACAACCGGAGCTGACCACAGGTACGGCCGCGCTCACCTTCAATCCGGCCCTTCGGTAGTCCAGTTTCAGCCATCGCTCGCTCAATCAGTCCGGGGCCGAGAGCCTCGATTTCCGTGGCAATAGTTTCGAGAAAACTGGCTCGCGCTTCCAGAGAAGTTTCGCGATACTCACCAAAGGCCTCCAGGGCCAAACTGCAGGCTTGTTCGATATCCTTGCTACTGGCACCGGGGAATTCTGGCTCCAGGCGCTTTCCGGTGGCAGGGTCAACCGGTTCAAGGGCAGCTTGATCCCCCCGGCAGCTGGTCTGACCAATCAATTGGTGTCCTGATACAGTCATGATGATCTCCTTCGTATGTCCGGTGGTCGAATTATTTTCAAAGTTTAGCCTCGGCCATTTAGCCCAGCAGTACTTCTGGCAACCAGGTCGCTAGCTCCGGGAATACCAGCACCACCGCCAAGGTAATGATCTGGAGGAAGATGAACGGAATAACACCGCTGTACATATGCCTTAGGGTAATCTCCGGCGGCGCCACCGCTCGAAGATAAAATATCGACGGTGCCATGGGTGGAGTCAGATAGCTGGTTTGCAATACCACCAGGAAGGCAATACAGAACCAAATAGGATCAAAGCCAAGGTTCAGCACCAGAGGCATGGCAATCGGAATGACGATCAGCACCACCGAAATCAAGTCAAGGACAAAGCCAGCTACAAATGTCAGAAGCAGAATCAGCGCAATCACACCCCAGGCTGGGATACCCAGGTCGTTTAGCAGCGTCTGGATTGCCAACATCCCACCTGATGCAAAGAACACCCCCGCAAACATACTGCCGCCCAAAACGATGAGCAGGATCATTGTAGTTATTAGCAGGGTTTTCATGAGGGCGTTGCCAAACAAGGACCAAGTAAACGTGCGATAGATAGCCGATAAACCAACCGCTCCCAGCGCACCCCATGCAGCTGCCTCCGTGGGTGTAGCAACACCCATAAGGATGCTGCCGAGCACGGCGAAGATAAGTATTGAGGGCGGAATTAGCGCTACTGCAGTTATTCGCAGTTTCTGTCCAAGGCTGTACTTGGGGCCATCCTCCATAGTGCGGGGAGCCATGGCCGGTTTGGCAACAGCAACACCGACCACGTAAAGACCAAACAGCACAGCCATGATCAGGCCAGGCAACAGCAGACCGGCAAACAGCTCACCCACCGAAACATTGGCAACCGGACCCAGCACAATCACTGTGATGGAAGGCGGAATTACCGTGCCCAGCGACCCACTGGCGCACACGGTGCCGGAAATCAGCCGTTTGTCGTAGGCGTGTTTCAGCATAACCGGGACGGTTAGCAATCCAATCACGGCCTCTGTGGCGCCTACCACTCCGCTGATGGCAGCAAAGATGGCACCCATGATAATGGTGCTAAGAGCCATGCCGCCGGGAAGTCGCCATGTCCAGATATGGATAGCCTCAAGCAACTTGGATGCAATACCGCTTTTCTCCAGGAAAGCTCCCATGAAGACAAACAGGGGCACTGCGGCCAGTACCGAGTTACCCGCCACGCTGTCAATCTGGGAAATCAGCTGGAATGACGCGGCATCGCCGAACTGAATAACACCAAAGATAAACGCTGTGCAGATCATCGACAACGCAATGGGAAAACCACCCAGAAGGAAAATCAGGAGAACCGGGAACATCCAGAATCCGATGTATTCACTCATGCCACACCCCCGGCTCTTTGTCGCCCTTAATTAGAATGGCAATGGAGCGTACCAATTCGACTGCGGTTTGCGCGGTTAGTATACCGAACCCGACAACCCAGACGGTTCGGAACGGCCAGATCACGGGATTCCAGCCTGAAGCTCCGGAGGTTTCTTGGTACTCGTAGGCCTCCAACGCATACAGAAATAGCGCGTCAACGATCCAGACCAGCGCCACTAACAAGATGGCCAGGCCGATCATGTCCATGGTCGCTTTGCCTCGCGGCGGCATGGCGCCATAAAAGATATCCACGTTGACGTGTTGGCGAACCTTCAGCGCGTACGCCATGCCCAATAGAAAAATTGAGCCCATGAACATGTAGCTCATTTCGTAGGCCCAAGCTGTTGGCGTATTCAGGATGTAGCGGCTGACGACCTCATACGTCAGCGAGCCAATCAGCGGCACAATCAGTAATGCACCGATCAGCGCAGCCGCTTTCGAGAACGCATCCACGGTTTTTCCGAGGTAGCTGAAAACTCCCATTATGCATACCCTACTGGTGCCGATGCTCCCGGCCCGGGCACAATTTGGATTGGGCCGAGGGCATCGTGTTTCTTACAGTGCCGGGCCTCGTGCATAGAGACAAAGGCCCGGGAACTTCCTATTGTTACTGCTTACCGCCGATCGGAAAGCGATACTCGGGCCAGACTGCCAACTGCTCCTCGAAGTCCCTCAGGGAATTAAGCACCCTGGCAAACCACTTATTCTCCTCAGCCTGTTCGTCTTCCCACTTGTTCGTAGCTTCTTCAATTGTCGCCATGAAGTCCGGATCAAGGTGCACAATTTCATTGTCACCGTCGGTCATCTCCTTGAATGCGGAGAGATCAGCATTGGCACCGGCACTCCAGCTTTCATACATGGAGAGCCTTGCCGCCGTGGCGATCGCCCGCTGGTCTTCCTCGGACAGGCCAGTCCAGACGTCCTTGTTGATTTCGCACTCAAGGACGCCTCCGGGCTGGTGCATGCCGGGTACGACCACATACTTAGCTATATCGGTGAAACCGGTCGGCTTGTTGATTTCCGGGCTACCCCATTCAGTGGCGTCGATAACCCCTCGGTCAAGCGACGTATATACCTCGGCTCCAGGCATCACAATGGTGGAAGCACCAAGGTTTGACGCAATCTCGGCCCAGGCGCCGGAGGTGCGAAGCTTCAGACCCTTGAAGTCTTCGTGGGTCTGAACTTTCTTATTTGAGTGCAGAAAAATTTCCGTGCCAATAATCGCGCAGGGGAAGGACACTACATTGAACTCTTTATCACGGTACTCTTGCCAAAGTTCGAGGCCACCACCCTCATAAAGCCACATCAGATAGCCTTCCGGGGTAGGAGAACCCGCGTAGCCAGCAAACAGGGCAGTGGTTCGGTCCCTGCCCCAGTCATAGGCCATCCAGTTGTGGCCAATCTCAACAACACCGCGGTTGACAGCCTCGGTGACTTTCAGGGCGTTGGAAAGCGTACCGCCCGGAAAGACATTGATTTTTATGCGTCCACCGGTAAGGTCCTCCACATTCTTGGCAAAGCCTTTAGCATCCCTTTCCAGCCAGGGACCGCCGCCCCAGGGCGTGGCCATTTTCCAGGTTACTTCCTCGGCCATGGCATTACCGGCAGCAAGGGTTAGGCTGGCGGCAATAATAGCCACCTTGATAGGGTTTTTAAGCGTTTTCATTATTGAACTCCTCTCAGTCTTGCGTAATTGGCCGGTTCACCCTGACGGTGATCCGTCCAGTTCTTGTTGTTATGGGCTGTTGTGACGGCTTGGCTCTGCAGCCTCAGGGTTGACTGGGTTTAACCGGTGGCCACTCCAGTCCTGTCACGTTCGAGGTTTCAGGAACAGCTTTGTTGATCTTCGCTTCTGACAGACCTAACGCTCGGAGGAGCGCATACGAATCGTCCGTGCCATCAGTAACACCCGGCATGGTCGGGGTTCGGGAATAGTGGGGAATAGCCGGAGTAGCGTAGCTGTCGCTGCCAGGGAATCGAGCCTGCACATGCGGGTGTTCGAACACCTCATCTGGCGCTAACACCGGTGAAACGCAGGCATCCCGGCCCTCGAAGTGCTTCACCCAGGCGTCCCGGGACCGGCTGGCGAATAGTCGCTCGAACTGCTCAGTCATGGCGGGCCAAGTATCCGGGCGCATGTGATCTGGCATTGGTTGCTCAAGGTTCAGCCCCCGCCACAGATTTGTAAAAAATGCGCCTTCCAAAGCCCCGACCGCTAGGTATTTGCCGTCGTTGCAGACGTAGCACCGGTAGAAAGGAGCCTCTCCGGTCAGCAGTCCTTTGCCACGAGAAGGCAGCACTGGTTTACCCCAGT
This sequence comes from uncultured Haliea sp., assembly GCA_963977485.1. Lineage (GTDB taxonomy): Bacteria > Pseudomonadota > Gammaproteobacteria > Pseudomonadales > Halieaceae > JARRPM01. The sequence goes on along the minus strand of CAXBOW010000029.1, from coordinate 13,617 downwards.
CCGGATAGTGCATTGTCATCAGGGAAAGACAGCCATCTACCATGGCGACATCCAGGAACTGGCCTAGTCCCGAGCGCTCCCGCTCCAGCAGGGCTCCGAGAATAGAATAGGCAGCGTAAAGCCCGCCCGCGGCAAAGTCCGCAATAATATTCAGCGGCAGTGCTGGTGGCCCATCGAGCGGGCCCATGGCGCCAAGGGCGCCAGAAAGACCAACATAGTTGATGTCGTGGCCTGCCTCCTGAGCGAGTGGACCATCTTGGCCGTAGCCGGTCACCGAGCAGTACACCAGTTTGGGGTTGTCTTGCTTAAGGGCTTCATAGCCGAGGCCAAGGCGGTGCATAACACCAGGACGAAAGCCTTCCATCAAGACATCCGCATCTGCAGCCAACAGGCGGAATGCATCCAAACCTTCTTCGCTTTTCAGGTCAAGGTTCACGAAACGCTTGCCGCGTCGGTAGCAATCAATCGGCAAGCCGGAGCGGCCGCCGCCAACAACAATAACCTCTGCCCCCATATCCGCCAGCAACATTGAGCCGTACGGACCTGGTGCAAGACGAGTCAAGTCCAGCACACGGGTGCCTTTCAAGATTGAATTCTGGCCAGTCATATCAAACTCCTCACGGTCACAACCTCAGCCCATGGTTTCTTTCAGCATGGCGAGGAAGTCCTCAGCCGACGCTGGACGCGGATTGGTGGCGGTGGAGTGGTCTTCTTCGGAAAACTGGGCCATATCCTCGAGCACCTCGTCCAGCACACCCATTTCACGAAGATTCTTCGGCATGCCAAGCTCGGCATTCAGACGCTCGAATTCTGCTGGCAAATCGGCATCGGCCGCTAGGCCCATGGCGGCCTTGAGGTGGTCAAATTTGTCACCGCAATGACTCTGGTTAAACCGCAGTACCGGGGGCAACAGCACCGCGTTCAGCGTGCCATGGTGGAGCTTAAGCTCCTTCAAGCCACCAAGGGCGTGGGACATGGAGTGAACCCCCCCCAAGCCCTTTTGGAATGCCAGCGCGCCTTCAAGGGCCGCAATCATCATTTCGCTGCGTGCTTCCATATCGGTTCCGTCGTTGACAGCACGAATCAGATACTTCGAAGCTCGGCGCAGACCGTCCAGTGCAATGGCATCGGCCGGCGGGTTGATCTTGGGGCTCAGGTAAGTTTCAACGCAATGGGCAATAGCATCCATCCCGGTTGCGGCGGTTAGGTTGGCCGGAAGTGAGCGTGTCAGTTCCGGGTCGCAAATGGCCAAGTCCGGGATCAGGTAAGGAGAAAGAAATCCTAGCTTGCGGCCGTCCCGCAGCGTTATCAGGGATGCCCGGCCTACTTCGCTGCCGGTACCTGCGGTGGTGGGTACTGCCACCAAGGGGACAGTTGGGCCGATTTTGGCAACGCCACCATCGATAGCCGCATATTGGCGCAGTGGCGGCTTATGGGTTGCGAGCAAAGCTACAGCCTTGGCAAGATCAATACTGGAGCCTCCTCCGATGGCAACAATACTGTCGCAATTGTTGGAACGATAAGCTTCCAGGGCCTCTTCCACCGCCACTTCAGTTGGGTTGGCAGGTGTGCCATCGTAAATAGCAACATTGTCGGGGAGCTTGGCAGTTGCCTTTGCCTTATCAAGCAGGCCGGTTGATGACATGCCGGCATCGGTGATGATCAGCGGCTTGCTTACTTTCAGGTTTGCTAGCTCATCATTCAGTGAAGCCATTGCGCCTGTGCCTAAGCGGATATTGGTCAGGTAGTTAATCTGGGCAATCATGGTTTTCGCCTTAATCTGAAAGCATGGCTTTAGCGACGATCAATTTCTGGATCTCGCTGGTTCCTTCGTATATCTGAGTAATTTTCGCATCACGCATCATGCGCTCGACGGGGAAATCGGTCAGATAACCTGCACCGCCATGGAGCTGTACGGACTCGGTGGCCACTTTCATGGCAACATTGCTGCAAAATAGCTTGGCCATAGAGGCTAGGGTGCGGGCCTCAGGCTCTTTGTTTTCAACTGCTTCACAGGAGCGATAAAGTAGTTGGCGGGAGGCTTCGATTTCGGTTGCCAGGTCGCCAATGGTGCCGCGGATCATTTGAAAGCGTGCCACTTGCTGGCCAAAAACCTCCCGCTCCTTAACGTACTTGATGGCAGCATCAAGTGCCCCTTGGGCAATACCGAGCGCCTGAGCCCCAATTAACGGCCGGGTATAGGCCAGTGAATCAGTGATGTACTGGCGGCCTTCTTTCGAGTCACCGAGGAGCCGGTAATCGTCAACCCGGCACTCTTCAAAAATTACATCGGCAGTGGGGCTGCCCCGCACACCCATCTTCGATTCCAGCTTGCCGAAGGAGAGACCGGGGTCAGATTTATGCACAGCGAACACACCAAAGCTGTTTTCACCGGTACGTGCCAGGACCGAGTACCAGTCGGAGCGGCTGGCATTGGTGATGTAGCGCTTCTGGCCATTGATCACCCACTGGCCATCCTTGTACTGGGCGCGAGTGCGAGCACCCCAGACATCAGAGCCGCCGTGAATTTCAGTCAGACAGATGGAGGCCACAGTGTCTCCATTAATGGCCGGTTTCATCACCTCTTCGACCAACTGCGGCGAACCAAATGAGGCTATCGGACCAAGCCCGGCCCAGATCACCATCAGCGTTAATGATGAGGTGGCACAGACACGGGCGATTTCCTCCAAACAAATGCATTGGGCCAATACATCCCCAGACTGGCCACCGATGCTTTCATCAAAAGGCAGCGCAATCAGTTGTAATTCCTTGAATGCGTCAAGTGCCTCTTCCGGAAATCGCTTCTTTTCGTCAACGTCCGCAGCATGAGGCTGAATTTTGGTTTCGGCCAGACGCCTCACCGCCTTGCGAAACTCTTCGTAATCCTGTCGTTCAAGCATCGTTCTTTCTCCCACGTTTTTTGTTGGTAGTGAGTGCGTATTTTGACCAATAAAACACATACTATCCGGATGGTCAATAAAAATAGATGAATAAATTGACCGCAAAATCATGAATTTTGATGGGCCAAGCACTTGTACTAAAGACAGCCCTCACACGCACATACTTCAGATTTCCATCCGGCTGCATATGTTGGGGCCTGATGTGAGCGCTGCGGGAAGAAGGGCATAGTTCTGACCATTTTCACTCATAGATGAAATGATATGCACTTCAGGTTACCGTCCTCCGGAAAATGTGCGGAGTAGCCTGCGATCCTAATGACCGCCTGCAGTGACACACAGCCCTTTGCCTTCAGTAATCAACTTGCAAAATCGGCCTTTTCAAGCGCCCATCTGGATGCCGGAGGTATTCGAACCAGAGTTCACCCTCTGGATTGAGCATAAAACAACCAAAAGGTAGCCAGGTTGTGCCACTTTTCTCGAGGCCAAAGAAGTTAGGCTAGCTTCTTCAAAACTCTCCTCAAATTCAGACCCCCGCCACACAATACGGCGTGAACCTGGTTCCCGGGGAAACCACCGTGATAGCATCGCGTCATCAACCCATCACTTTTCAAGTGGCCAATGATTGGTTCAATGCTGTTGCGACAGTGCTGGTTGGTGGTCTAAGGCTGGTCGCCGAGGACAATAAGTGCAAGAGACCTTCTTTCGCAATACTGAGGAAGGTCGGGGCATTTGTCAGCGCCACGCCAAAATTCGCGAGACTTGTCTGGTCGACTCCCTCGCGTCACTCGGCATTGCCCGCGAAGACATACATCGGATCGCTCGCGCTCTATGTGCCGTGCCCGGGCTTTGCGATCAGGCGTCGAGAACCGCAGCGTCACTGTAAAGCGACCGGTAGCGGCGAGCGCACCCAACTCATCAGCGAATGAACTGATCGATGAAATCGCCGCCCAGTCCAATTTCCTCGTAGTGCGCGCGGCACTTGGCGATGCGAGTGAAAACGTCATCATAACCGACGTTAGCGCCGTCTGGATCGACGTAGATCATCGCACCGTTAACCTGGAACAATGTGATCATCTCACTCACATGCGGCTCAACGACAAGGGTATGGGTTTCACCCGGAGCCTCGTAAACATAACCGCCCTCGGTGGCTATCCAGTCGTGCTCAAGATAGCGCCACTCACCCTTGAGGACGAAGCCGTGAACAGCCTGCGGGTGACGGTGTCGTGACAACACGCCGGATTTACGCACGCGTAAGAGATTCACCCAATAGCCGCTAGAGGCTGAAAGACACAGTGGGCGGAACCAGACATTCTCCTCCACGGGCACCCAGATTCGCTCGTCGTCGGGAATCGCGCTGGGGATGACCAACTCCATCGCCGCCTCGGCCGGCTGCGGATGTCTATAGGGTTGCGACTTATCGTTCATCGGGGTCTGTTCTAGATTACTCATAATAGGAACCTTCTCTGTTTATACGATGGAATAGCCGCCATCTACGGGCAGTATTGCTCCGGTGACGAAGCGCGCTTGGTTCGATAGGAGAAACAGGACGACGTCTCCGATCTCATCGGGCTCACCCCAACGGCCCATAGGCGTACGAGAGAGGATCGCCACTGAACGTTCGTCACTCTCCATCAATGGTCGAGTGAGTTCAGTGGCGACCCATCCAGGTGCTACCGCATTGACGCGGACGCCCTCCATTGCCCAGGCCGCTGCCAGACTCTTCGTCAATTGCGCCACTCCACCCTTGGATGCCGCATACCCGGGTGCGGAAGCCGAGCCAAAAAAAGAGAGCATCGAGGCAGTGTTGACAATGGATCCGCCGCTCTCGATAAGCTTGGCTCTTCCCGCATGGCAGGTGCGCAGTGTGCCGGTGAGATTTACCTCCAGAGTTTGCGCAAAATAGTCTGGCTCGAATTCCCGGCCGTCGCGCTGAATAATCCCGGCGCAATTGACTATGGCGTCCAATTGTTCAAAAGAAGCGATCATCGCGTCTACCTGTTCCTGGGACGTCACGTCTAATTTCCGTGCTACGACGCCCTCAAGCGACTCGAAGTCGTTGACCTCCTGATCGCTAACCCCCGTGGCGACCACCCGGTAGCCAGCTCTTGCCAGCGACCTTGATACGCCTGAACCAATGCCACGGGTACCGCCAGTGACTAGCGCATATTTCATTTAATCGTTCTCCTGAGATTGCAGTGGGCGAATCGTGTTCGAAAGAGTCGGTTTTACCGCAGCTATCACTTCGAAGTGACAGCGGCTGGTATTAACGAAAAGGGACCAAATGCTGGACCATTGCCGGCCACGGTGGTGCGGCGAAATGCGCGTCGATATTTGGCCATGTCATAGTGCGTGGCGCGATGGAGGAGGACGCGGTTGTCCCACATGACAAGATCGTTTTCGCACCAGCGATGGCTGTACATGAATTCGGGCTTGGACGCGTACTCGTCCAGCCACCTATGCAGTCCCTGGCCCTCCTCCAGGCTCATCCCGCTAATCTCATTCCCGGCATTCACCGTGAAAAACAGCGAGCGTTGGTTATCCCGGTCGGGGTGAACACGAACCAGAGGGTGGGACACCGGCGGCACGGCGTCGCGCTCGAATGGCGTGATCGGCGGCAGGGCGGGATACAATCGACGGCCAAACTCGTAATAGTGAACCATGTGCAGCGGCTCAAACCGGCGTTTGTCGGCATCAGACAGAGCGTCGTAGGCGGCCAGCATGTTTGAGAATTCAGTCTCGCCGCCGCGGGCTTCGTCCGGCAGAATTTCAGTGCTGTACATCACTGACGCGAAGGAAGGGACGTATCGGTAGGAGCTATCGGTATGCCAGCGCGCATTAACCTTTTGAAACAGCACCCTGGGATCGTCTTCCGAGAGATGCTCGCCCTCTCGCGAGGTATTGGCGACGTTGTAAAATGTGTTCGCGGTAGTAGTCTTGTCCTCTTCCGGAAAAACCTCCAACTCGCCCCAGCGTAGAGTAAAGTCCAGATGCGCCTTTTCATCCATCACCTGGTCGCGAAAGCAGATCACATGGTATTTTTGAAAGGCCTCCTGGATCGCCGCGAAGGTCGCGTCCGAGATCGGCTTTGCGAGATCGAGGCCAAGTATTTCAGCACCGAATGACTCGGTCAGTGGATTGATTCTGAATTGCTGAGCGTTCTGCGCGTGTGTCATCACGACTCTCCTTCTCTAGAGGGAGATCTAACCGGTCAGACCTGCGTGTTGAGGTCCAGAGATCAGATCAATTATTTTTTATCATAATGTGGATCATTATCCACATTATGGCTAAACGGTATCGTTAGCCTTCAAGCCTGTCAAGCGGGCTTTTACGGTTTAATTCAGCATTTCTTCGAGTCTGGGTGGGCCTTACTCTGCTGAATGTGGTGCGCCACCCTGAGCACTTCGCGGGGCGCAATTAGCTCAGCCCCGTCAGTTCATCGGGACTCTTTTTTCAACTCTCTACCAACTCGGACCGCTCATCTGTTCCGGCAGCCATAGCACCAGCCCTGGGAATAGAATGACAAGGACCAGAGTGACCAATTGCATTCCGATGAAAGGAAGCACGCCCCGGTACATGTGTCTGAGCGTGATCTCCGGTGGGGTAATCGCACGGAGGTAAAAGATTGATGGAGCCATGGGCGGGGTCAGATAGCTGGTCTGGAGCACAACCAGGAAGGTTACCGCGAACCACACCGGATCCACGCCATACCCGGTAACGATAGGCATGGCGAGGGGGATCAGGATTAGCACCACCGAGATCAGGTCCAAAACGAAACCGGCGAGAAACGCCAGAACCAGGATAGCAGTCACGGCCCCGGCACCCGAGAGGCCCAGAGTCGACAGCAGCGATTGAACGCTATCCATGCCGCCGGAAGCAAAGAATACCCCAGCGAACATGTTGCCACCGAGCACGATTAGCAGAATCATCGCAGTGATCGAGGCCGTGCGTCGCAGGGCATTCCAGAGGATTCCCCAGGTGAATGTGCGGTAGGCCAGAGAAAGAATCAGCGTTCCTGCCGCGCCACACGCAGCCGCCTCCGTCGGCGTTGCTATGCCTAGCAGGATCGTACCGAGCACGGTGAATATCAACGCCATGGTGGGAACCAGCGCGAAAACCGTCATCCGAATTTTCTGCGAAATAGAAAGTACGGGGGTTTCTTCCTCGCGAGGTGCGAACGCGGGCTTTAGCATCGCGATGCCGACCACGTAGGCGATGAACAGCGCGGCCATGACCAGTCCGGGAAAAAGTAACCCTGCGAAGAGGTCACCAACCGAGACGTTGGCTACCGGAGCCAGGACGATCACGGTGATTGACGGAGGAATCACTGTTCCCAGCGAACCGCTGGCACAGATCGTCCCGGAAATCAGGCTCTTGTCATAAGCATGCTTAAGCATGATCGGTACCGCGAGCATACCGATTACGGTTTCTGTGGCCCCCACCACACCACTCGCGGCTGCGAAAATAGTGCCCAACAGCACGGCGCTGACCCCCAGACTGCCCGGTACGCGTCGAGTCCACACATGTACCGCATCGAAAAGCCGTTCAGCAATACCAGAACGTTCGAGCATGGCACCGATGAAGATAAACAGCGGCACTGCGGCGAGCACCGAGTTAGTGGCCACATCGTCCATTTTGGAAAGTAACTGAAAGATGACACCGTCGCCGAACTGAAGATAGCCTGCCACCAGCGCCACAGAAATCATTGAGAAGGCGATGGGAAACCCCGCCAGAATCAATATCAACAGTGCGGGAAACATCAGGAATGCGACGTAGCTGGTCATGCGTTCCCCTCCCATGCCTTACCGCTAATCAGCGTTGCGGTAGCCTTGATGAGCTCGGCTATCACCTGGACCCCGAGCATAAAAAATCCCAAGAACCAGGTGGTGTAAACTGGCCAGACAACGGGACTCCAGGCCGACTTACCCGTGACCTCCCCGTTTTGGTAGGCATTGATAACGCTGGCGAATAGCTCGATGGTCATCCACCAGACCGCGAATCCGAACGCGCAGTAGCCGATAACGTCGACCACGGCCTTACTCCGCGCCGAGAGCCTTGCATAAATGAGGTCGACACTGACGTGTTGCTTAATCTTCAACGCATACCCCATTGCCAGCGCAAAAATCGATCCCATCAACATGTAGCTGACTTCATAGACCCAGTAAGTTGGGCTGCCTAGGACATAACGGCTGAAGACTTCGTACACCAACGACGCAATCAATGGGATGGTTAGCAAGGCCGCGATCACGCCAGCGATATCGGACATCCGCTCCGCCATTTTCAATATAAACATGTTTATATTCCAGACTGTTAGTTCTTCGCCGGCGTTTGCCATCCGCCAGCATTAAAAACCTGCCGCCCCCTCGATTTGTTAGGGAGCGGCACAATTTTTCGACTAATCCGCCAGACTTCCGATAGGCAAACGGTACTCGCTCCATGTCTTGAGCTTGTTCTTGAAATCTGTCTGGGATTCCAGAACTTCCTTGAACCAGGGATCTGCGGTCGCCTGTTCCTCTGCCCATTCCCGAGTCACTCGCGCCGCCTCATCGATGAAGGACTGCTCCAGTTCTACAATCTCGTTCGGCCCCTCCTGCAATTCGCGGAAAGCATCCAAGTCAGCCGCGGAACTATCCAGCCAGCTCTCAAACACGCTCAGTTTTCCGGCCAGCTTCAACATTTTCTGATCGTGTTCGGAGAGTTCGCTCCAGGCTTCTTTGTTCACCTGACATTCCAGCAAACCACCTGGGTTCTGAATGCCCGGAACAATCACGTACTGGGCAATATCCTGAAGGCCAGTGGGGAGGTTGATTTCCGGTGTCCCCAACTCGGCAGCCTGGATTATGCCGCGCTCCAGCGCACTGTATACTTCTCCACCCGACATCACGACCGTAGAAGCACCCAGGCGAGACGCAATATCGGCCCAAGCACCGGCGGTGCGCAGTTTAAGGCCTTGGAAGTCTTCCAGCGTTTGGATTCTTTTGGTGGAGTGCAAAAAAATGTCGGTACCTAAAATCGCGCAAGGATAAGAGATCACGTCGAACTCTTCTTGACGCCATTGCTGCCAAAGTTCGAGGCCACCACCCTTGTACATCCACAGCATATAACCTTCGGGTGTCAGGCCTCCGGCGTAGCCGGCGAAGAGCACGCCGGTCTTGTCGATGCCCCAGTCATAGCCCATCCAGTTATTTCCTATCTCCGCAACACCTTTTTGGACCCCTTCTGTTACCTTCAAAGGGCTATAGAGAGTCCCTCCAGGATAAACCGTGATGTCGACCCGTCCTTCGGTAAGATCAGCTACCCGTTTGGCATAGCCCTTGACGTCTCGTTCAAGCCAGGGGCCTCCACTCCAAGGCGTGGCCATTTTCCAATTCACGTCAGCCGCGATGGCACTAGTGGGGGTAGCCACAAAGACTGCGACCAATGAAGTAATAACACATGACATACCGAATTTAAGCATTCTCATGTTCTTTCCCTTCTCTGCTAAATTTATCTTTGTTGTTTAAAAAGGTGGCGGTATAGGTATCTTAATTGAACATTTTATCCATATTGTGGATTTAGATCCACAATATGGATGAATCTATCACTTGCTTTTCAGGGTGTCAATACGGCCCGAACCTCTAAGCCCCCTCCATAGGTATATGATTAATGCATGCGTTCCAGGCGACGCATAGCGTCGATAAGATCATCTTCAGTTAGAGGACGCTCGAAATTGCGTGTATGCGGCGCCGCATGAGTATGCTTTGCGATCGTGCGCAGCTCATCGGTGTCGGGCTGGCTCAGGCCCAGCTCAGCGAGACTGGCCGGCAATCCAACCGCTGCATAGAAGGCGAATTGGTCGCCCATGAAGGAGTGCGATCGATTTTCCAAAACGAATTGAACCAGCAGAGCATAGGCTACCTGTCGGCCGTGCAACGCTTCCGCCGTCGCCGGCACGGCACTCAACCCGCGTGTCATGGCATGGGCGATGGAAAGACCGCTGCCTTCGAATCCCAGCCCGGCGAGTAAGATGCAAGCTTCGATGACTTTCTCAAAGGCCTCGTCTGGCTCGCCGCTGCCAGCAACGGCCAAGGCATTAACGGCATGCTCCCGTAGCACTTGCTCGCAGACATTGGCCAAGCTAACGGACGCAACGGTGGCGCGGCCACCAAACATGTTAAGACCGCCAGCGCCAACACACTGTGCCGCCTCGTACCGCTTGACCAAGGCATCGCCAATACCTGAAACGAGTAAGTGGCGCGGTGCACCTGCAAGGATTTGAGTGTCCACGATCACCGCGTCGGGATTGCGTGGAATGCGCTCGGCGGACAGCAGCTTGTGATTATCGTCATAAAAAATGAAGACCCGGCTTGTAGGGCCATCGTTCGAGGCCGCGGTCGGTAGCGTTACCAACCGCGCCCCCAACTCACGACTTACCGCCTTCCCGGCATCCACGCCCTTTCCACCCCCCGCCGCGATAACCACATCCGCACGGTGTTCAACCGCCAGCTTCGCAATGTTGCCCGGTGTGACCTCTCCAGCGAGCGCTGCGGAACTGAACGCCACGCCCACAGCTGCCAGTTGCTCGGCAAGCCGCGGCGCAACCATTCGCTCGACATGGGTATCGGCGATCAGCAGCGCTCGCGTGCCTAGGCTTGCGACAATATCACCGATACGCCCGATGGCGCCGGGGCCCTGTACATACAGGCCGGGAGCCCCTAGTATTTTCATAGTTTCAGACACAGCTTACTCCATTGGGGCTTGACGCCCGCCTCATCAATATCACGCCACGGGGCCACAACTGATCGAGCCCATTGGCGTAAAGTGTTGTGCCGCGCCATTCTGGCGCAGTAAAGTTGCCTCGCGTCTAACGCTGCGCCTCGGCTACCTCTACCGAATTGGCGACGTCGGAAACCGTGGCCCGTTTCAGGTCGCGTCTCCAGCGCAGATCATCGAAGTCCTTGCCCCGGTGCATGGTGCAGCGGTTATCCCACATCACCAGGTCGTGTTGGCGCCAACGGTGGGTATAGACAAACTGTCGCTGGGTGGCGTGCTCGGTCAGCTCATCCAGGAGGGACTGGCTCTCCGCATCGGATATCTCGACAATTCGTGTTATATGAGCCGCGAGATAGAGCGACCTGCGATGACTCTCAGGAATTGTGCGAACCAGGACATGCAAGGCCGGCGGTAAGGCTCGACGTTCCTCCTCGGGGAAATCGGTGTACCCGATCTTGGCCCTGGAGTGGAATATCGAATGCTCGGCAATGAGGCCCTCGATACGCCGTTTCATTGCCTCCGGTAACGCATCGTAAGCTGCGCGCTCATCGGCAAACTCGGTATGCCCGCCAATCGGTGCGATCTCGCGGGCATACAATAGCGAGGCCCGCGCAGGCACGTGATGGAAGGAGCTATCGGTGTGCCATAATTGATTACCTAGGTGGAACATTCGTGCGCGACTGCCGCTGGTCCACACTTCGTTTTTGGGATTGAGATTGGACACATCTGCTAGTTCGGAGCTATGGGATTTCGTCGTCACGTCGCGATTGCGATATGACGCGATCGTTGGATTTTCACCCTCTAACGGTCCGAATTCCTTGGCAAAAGCGATATGCTGCTCAGGGGTCAGACTTTGCCCTGGAAAAACCAGTACAGCGTATCTCCAGAATGCCTCTTTGATTGCCTCGCTATCATCCGCAGAAAGAGGCTTTGACAGGTCCACGTCACCCACCTCGGCTGCGAAGTTTTGGGTAATTGGATAGATGCTTATAGCCATCGGGTTCTCCATCGTATAAAAGAGTCTCAGGTCCGCGACAACATCACTCGATTCACAGAAAAGCGAGTGGTCTGGATTAATCCACAATGTGGTCTTTGATCCACTTTGTGGACGTGCTAGTATAAAGCATTCTTCCGATTCCGAGTCAACACAGCAAGGTTGGTATTTGATGCACATGCTGGCAAGCCAAGCAGAGAGTAGTTACCGAAGCTCTGGGGGGCGGGGCAATTGCAGTAGCGTATCTATCCAATGATGTGCTGATTGGCGGGTGATGCTGCGTTCCAGTCAGTCCCGCCCAATCGCAGACGGATAACCTAGGAGATGAAATGTCAGAAGTTAGCAAGCAATCTAAGCCCCAAGTCCAGGGGACAGCGTCATTTTCCAAGTTCATGAACGTGTTGCAGGCGATCGCCGACTCGCCGAATATCGATATAACCGGATTAATGAATGTAGTGCCGTACCCGCGACCAACACTCTATCGCCTCCTTTCAGCGCTAATTAACGAAGAGCTGGTAATGGAAAACGGGGACCGCGGCACGTTCAAATTGGGTACGCGATTGATCAGCTTGGCCGCCCGCGCCCGGGATGAACACGATCTGCGAAGCATAGCGCATCGGCACGTCGCTGCGCTTCGCGATACCACCGGCGAGACCGTGCACCTCGCGGTTCCCAGCGGATTGGAAATGGTCTACGTCGATAAACTTGAGAGCCCGCAGAATGTACGCATGATTTCGCGCATCGGTACGCGAGTGAACCTGCACTCGACCTCCGTTGGCAAGGCCTATCTTGCGGCCCTCGATTCCGCGGTACGGGAAAATATTCTCGCGCAACTACAACTGACCCCGCGCACGGAACATACCATTACCAATCTCGATCAGCTCCGGGACGAACTCGCTCAGACCCAACAGCGAGGTTTTTCGCTCGACTGGGAAGAGAACGAACTGGACATTCGGTGCTTCGGAGCCGCGATTCTTGATTGCGAGGGCCAACCAATCGGGTGTGTCAGTGTCAGCGTGCCCAAGTATCGCTATGATTCCATCGATACCAAGCTCTTCCAAACCGCGATCCGCGCAACCGTCGATACCATCTCGAAAAGCCTATAGTGGCGATACCGATCAGATGCGATAAAGCGTATCCCGCGGCGAACACCAGCGAGGTAACCTTTTGCAGCTCCTTCTGGCACTGCTCCGCCAGCATGTAGTTGTGTACCGCTGGCGGTAGCGCCGGTAAATCGACCCACTTGCCTCAGGGGTATTGAGCCACTTTTTTGAAGCGGGCAAATCCACGTGCAAGGACAACAGTGCTTCCAGTTTCTCGTAAACGAGCGACTGTTGTTTGCAGTAAGCTGTGCAGGATAAGCCAGAAACGCGTCAGTCAGACAGCGCCTTCTGCCAGAACTGGTGCAGGTCGGGGTTGTCTTTCCATGGGATTCCTCCTGGGATGAAAAGGCAGGAATCAGTGTGGCGAACTCTGGTGGTTGGAAACAGGTGCGGAGTTAGTGGCACTTACAAGACTGGAAAAATCGGCTGGTCTGAGCTTGTTCTCGGAAGACCCCATACTGTTTCTCTATGCCTGAGTGCTTCAATGGTAGAAGCCATACCTTTCAAGGAAGATAGCCTAAATCCTGCGCTCTAGACAGATGAGCAATGGATGAGGGGCTTCCATGCACTGTTTGAAATCCGCATGCCGGAGATCGGTCTTGCAACCTTGCATATTCCGGCCCATCGTGACCGCCCATTCCATTTGAAGGTGACCGCCTGTTCCGGGCGATCGTGACCGCTCATTCCGTTTTATCGTGACCGATTTCGGGCGTTTTTCCGGAATCGCCGGTCACGATGCCGGAATCCCCGGTCACGTTCCTCCGGAATCACTGCCAACACGCTGGAATTCTTCAACTTTATCCGGCATACCCGTTTCTTTTTCATCACGAGGAAGGGCGGATGCCGGCAGCGAGGATTTCCATGCGACAGA
>CAXBOW010000028.1:0-36633 GCA_963977485.1 uncultured Haliea sp. | reverse complement strand
GAGCTGTGGGTTCAGCCTGAAAGCTGGCACATCCTGACGACCGCTTTTGGCACATAAGCGCCGGTCGCATGGGTGCCCATGGAGCCAGTAAACATCCACTTTCAGCAGAGCAGCCATCAACTTACGATCCGGATCCCTGCTGTTCCGCGCCAGGTCCCCCCGGTACACTCCCTTGAAACCCCAGTATTCAGCCGCCAATCTCTTGCATCCCCATACCACTTTCTCTACAATCCCCCACCTTCAAATGGGGCAGGTCACGCATGCCCCTATCTGATCAAGGCTGGCGTAGCTCAGTAGGTAGAGCAGCTGATTTGTAAAAAGTCGTAGTCGAAGATTTTCCTCTACCAACTCCAAGAAATGCTTCAAGTTTTCCTCGGCAGTCACCCATCAAAGACCACCACTGAACCTATCCCGAACATGGCGGCGGTATGTTTCCATGCGCGTGGTCAGTAGGGTGATGGCTGGTAAAGGGTTCTGGTAGTCAGCTACCGAACTTGTTCTGAGCTGACAGGTGGCTAACTGCTCGATAGTGGTCGTTCACAACACCCGGTAGACAGCTACCTACAGGCCTATTTATTTTCTTCCGTTTGGATCTGCGTAGTTTTCAGCGCATCCGTCGTTGTAAGCTTTGTATATACTAGAGGCGCTTGATCACTGCCCATGTTGTAATCTGGATGGGCAGTATTTGGTACTACTGAAATTATTTCCCGACCGTTCTCATAGCGACGCTGCTCAATCATTAGCGGCACATAGGCGAAAACCCAATTGAGAAATCTCGTATCAAGGAAAAAGCTAAAGGCTATTATGAGGGCGACACTAGAAAATATCATCATCTGGCTGGGGGAAATCGAGCTATAACTTTCGCCAAAATACTCAAGTGGTGTAATCACCTTAAACCCGAACAAGATAAGCACTAGGATTATAATCCCCCCTGAGAAAAAGAGTGAGTAAGCGTAAGCTTCTAAAGCAGATGAGGCGGCAGATGCACGTCCAGAGCGGCTTCGAATCCACATTCGAATAGGCATTAAGACCAATACTAAAACTAAGGAAAGAAGGAAAAATGATACGACGCCGATTAGAAAAGTCGCAGCAACATATAGCACTGTCTCCCATGTTCTCGCGATGACTGAGCCGGCCAGGCAGACCATAGTAAAGCGAACTAGATACAGTGTGATCACATAGTCCGCCTTGGCCAGCGACCATCTTCTGACAGAGTCTGCTTGCATCATGTATTCGATTGTCGACCGCGTCATTGAATATAGACACATTATTGCTACGATGATTGGAATTGAAGCTGTCTGAATCGTTACCTCCCCAATAGAACCAAGCGACAGGCTCGTGAATTCAAGTTGAGCAGCGGCCCAAGCAATACCAAAGCCGCAAAGAAGCGATGTATTACGCCTCGAACTACGATAGCCCGATGATACTTCTTTAGGGTCAACTGTCATCTATACTCCGCGCTTGGATGGTCGTGTATTCTGCGCTTTGCGAAGGTATTCCCATTTGTGCATGTGACTCTCTTCGCGGCAATTCAGGGGCCAATTGAGTATTCTTCTGCCTGTCCATCCTATCACGCGACCGACCGCTTTGGAGAAAGGTAGCTGTTCGATGCTGATCTTGCTAGGTGCTTGTCCGGTGCTGCTAGTGAGCAATCCAGCCACCCCATCACTAGGTTAATGCGCCAGGCAAAGTCCTCCATAGGGTGCCACTCTGGAACACGTAGGTGGTATCTCGGTACCGCTGCGAGGCAATTACTATGTCAACGGTGGCTTCTACCTGTGGCAATGACGGCTGCAGGTATTCGGAGCTGATAAAGAGCGCTGCGATAGTTCGGAGCGACTCATCTTTTGAGTTGGCTGACATGTCCCGGCCAAATTTGCATCTATTACTATTATAGTGGAGTAAAGCCTTCCCGAGTAAAACTAGCTACAATGGTTCAAAATCTAATTCAACAATCAGGCTAATCTGGACTCAGAACAGGTGCCCGAATGAAGGCCACATTAGTATTCGCTACACTAGTTGTAATCACAGTTATGGGATGCGTTGATTCCGAACCTGGTGAGGTGAAGAAAGCTTCCGAACCAAATGAGGTGAAGAATGCTAAAGCCATTTTGGAAAAGAAACTAAGAGACCCCGCAAGCGTAGTATATGGTGATTTTGCCATAGTTACCCCAAACGTGGTTTGCTTGCGAGCTAACAGCAAGAACAATTATGGAGGTTATAGCGGAGAAATCTCGTTTCTAGTGAATATTAAAGAGCAAGGCGTCATGATCGCTGATGGTATCGACGGCCAGTTACAATACGGTACCGGGTTCGGCGTTCAAGAACAATTGCGTTATGGACTTGCGTACTTCCAATCTTGTTATCCAGGGAAAAAAGATTCTCATTGACGATTCGACAAACGATTTGGTGGTAAGGATGGGGCGGGGGCCGCTGAGGCGGAATTGGTGACACATAGCGTTCGTCTTTCTTGTCGCATTTGGCTTTGCTACCTAACTTTGGGCCATACCTCTCCCGAAAAAGGATCGCCGGTGAGCAACCTGGTTCCCTCATTGCCAGAGTAATACCCCCCGACAAGATTGCCCATAGGCTGCCATTCTGCAGCACGTAGGATGCACCTAGTTACTGCTGCGAGGCAATACTGATCGGCTTTTAAGAACCCCCCTCGGAATTCGCGGCCAGATATATTCAAGCTGGTGGTCTTCAAGGGGGCCATAGGGGGGGTAAAAAGAAAACCAGCTATACCAATCAGGTGTCGCCGATAAAACCGTCATGGCGGGTAGCTATCGTTACCGCTCTATCACAGCCACGTCTTCAACGGTGTAGTAGTCCGCTGGCAATTCAGCAGGCGCTGCATCGATCATCGAAAAGCAGACGACAACAGTCAGCGGTAGCAGGCACCACATCACCAACATGTGAACGACCTGCCGACCGAAGTGCTTCAGAGTCATCCAGACCCTCCTCGTGGCAGTGGTGATTCCCTTGATGCAACGCTGGTAGTACGTCTGCTGTTGGCTGGTAGGTCCAAAGTCAGTCCTCACTGGCTTTTTCCAGGGGTGATACTGCGGTGAATTGGCTGCTCGCTGCCTTCGTACATAACGGGTCTGGGGCAGAGTAAAGAGAGGAGGCCAGCCGTTTGGCTGATCGGTGATCGGGTGGGGTTGAGGTAATGCTGTTTGGGTAACCATAATAGTTTCCTTCATGATATCGGTGGTTGGAATGTGGAGGGTAGGAAGCCAGCCATACCCATTGCAGGTACAGCCGGTCGTCAGGGGAGGATCAGGACGCTTTCTTCGCCAGCGCTTTCTCCAGGTAGTCCTCAATTCCGGTGGCACTTGAGCGTAGAGATTTACCAGAGGCGTGCAGGTATTTCTCCGTGGTGGAGATATCGGCGTGTCCCAACAGATCTCGAACAGTGGCCAGATCGGCACCAGACGCCAGGGCCATCGAAGCCCCCATGTGCCTCATGGAATGGAGAACCACGTCATTCGGGAGGCCAGCCGCTTTCCTGATTCGCTGATTCCACACCCGGTCAATTGACTGGAGGCGCTCACCGGTCCTGCTGTTCAGAAAAACCCACTCTGACGTGTTGCCCGGGTTCAGTCCATCCAAGATAGCCAGTGCGCCAGAGTTTAGCGGTACCACGCGCCTTTTCTTGCTCTTGGCGTTGGCAGCCTGAATCGTCCAAGTCCCGGTGTCGCGGTTGATATCATCCCAGCGCAGGTGAAGCGCCTCACCCTTGCGGCAGGCCGTATATAGCAGCCACTTGATGACCAGGCAGGGCGTCCGGGCAGGGTCGGTGTCGAGGACATGGATGAGCCGTTGTAGCTCATCATCCGTCATCAGGCGATCACGGCGGTTGTCCTCGTTGTATTTCTTCAAGCCCTGAGCCGGATTCTCTGTGATGAGCTTCCAGTCAAGGGCAAGGCGCAGGCAGCGGGCCATCAGGCCGAGGTGGTGATCGCAAGAAGATGCCGATAATGTGTCGCGGAGGTCACTATGCATCTGCTGGAGGGAATGGCGGGTGATCTTGTCTAGGGCAGTGGCACCGTACAAGTCTCGCAACCTGTGGGTATACAGCTTCTCATCGTCGCGCCATGAACGCTTCCGGGGCTTGGCGAACGGCAGGTATTTCTGCTCGAAGAACTCCGAGAAGGTCATACACTGGGTCTTCACAGCTTTACCAGCACCGGGGAATTGCTTCAGAACGATGCCGCTGCGTAGCCGTAGCGCCTCTTTCTTTGCTGCGGACAGCGATAGGTCCATTGACCGGGCAATCTTGTGATACCGGGTAGCCAGATCAGCGTCGCGATATCGCAGGAAGTACGTTTTGCTGCCGGTAAGGCGAACCTCTATCAGCAAGCCGGGAACATGGGGGTCAACGGAATACTGGATGGCTTTGCGATGTGGGGGGCAGCTGAGCTTGGTAATATCTGCCTGAGTGAGTGGTTTTGACATAGGGGTATCCTCCAAAGAGATATTGGTGATGGTTATGGCGTTGTCGCCGGTTGAAAAAACAGGGTGTAGCTGCGAGTTGGTGTAACGACTGCGGGGCGCGGGTGCTTAGCCAGAATCGGCGCCACAGGGGCATGCACTGGCGGGGTGGGTGAAGAAGGGCATGGGAGGGGTCAGAGCCACCACATCCTCGGGCTGAGGGTGCGGCAGCGTTTAGCCTTTGCGGGGTCTACTTCCGCGAGCGGAGGCAGGTATCCGACATGTAGCCGCTACACTAGCGGGATGATGGAGCGAACGGCTTGGTTAAGGGCAAGACTGGTCATCCCAGTTGATACCGCTGATGATTGCTTCCGGAACTACCATTCCTGACCACGGGCAGCATGCCTGCGTTCACGGCTGCAGAAACGATCTTGCCCGCGTGGAGCTGTTCGGGCTTGCTTAGGGCATCCCAGAAATCAGGCCCGCAGAGTTGCCGGGCTGTCCGTAGGTTGCCGGAGGCCATTGTGTTGCTTCCCGTGCTGGCCGCAGTGACCACCTGCTGCGCGAAGTGAGTCGATAAGTTGATAGTGTTTGGCATTCTTATAATTCCTAATATTAGGTAGGTGCCCGGTGGAGTGCCACAGAGCGAAAACTCCCAGGTGGGGTACCGACAAAATCGACGAAATTTCGGTTTTGACGGTTTTGGCATAAGCCACCCGGGGATAAGTCAGGCATTTTTCGGCAAAGTAGGGTTCCACCGATAGCGCGTGGTTGGGCGGCCACCGGAACTTTTGGTTGGCACCGGCAGTTCAGTCAGATACCTGTAATCAACCAGGCAATCCAGCGCATCGGCAACAGTCTGTTGCGACGATAGCCCCGACCAATTTTTCCGCTGGACTTCTCGGGAGGTGAATATCTCCGGTAACTTGTCGCGGCGGGACAAGATCAGCTTTGCCCCAATCACGCTTTGTCCGGCAGAGAGGCTATAGAGGCGGTTGGCGTGGGAAACGAGGTAGTCGGCCCACAGAATAGCCTTCTCAATGGCGGCCTCACAGACCTCGGAATGTCCACCGTCGATCAGCTCGAACAGCAGTGCTAAGCCCGCGACCGTCTTCGGCATCTTGGCCAGGTGACTCTGCATCACGGGATGCAACTGGTCTGACCGTATCTCGGCCTGTACCCGCTCGGTCCAGTCGATGTATATAGCCTGGGCGGGCTTGGAAAACCGCAAGTTCGTGCTGCTCGCCCCTTCTTGGTCTGGCCCGGGTAGCTCATGAAGCCTATATAGAGCATCCCGGTAGCTGGCATAGGCGATCTGGTCTGGTTTTTGGTCGATCCACTTCCACCCCTTTTGCACGTCAGGCCATACAGCCAACTGGAAGCGCTGGATCAGGCCGTCGTCCACAGTGCCCTCAATGGCGTTCCGGATCACTGGTGCGATCTTGCTGGGCTGGATACCGCCGATGATGCTCAGGACGCAGTTGTCGATCTCGATCGTTCCCCGGCCGATCCGGTCACATATGAAACGGTTGTTGCCCTCGAAGCACTCAAGAAAGAAGGCGCGGTCACCCTGGTAGTCCTCCTGAACCATTTTCGCGACCCAGCCGGATAGCTCATCGCGTTCCAGCAGCAGGCCATTTGGGTTTTCCCGCATGAGCTCCCCGATTTTTTCAATGGTCGCATCATTGATAACGTACCTATGTCGGTTGGGAGGCGCATCGGTGAATGCGGCATCCCGTACGGTCTGGATGGCCTTATCCCGATCCTGAGCATAAATTTCTTTCGCCTGCTTCTTGGCGGCTTTGAGTTGGTCTTCGGCCAGCTCGCAGTCCAATTGGTGCTCTGCCAGTGCCTCAGCGTGCGCGGTTGCCAGTTCTTTCTCCAGGTCATGGAGGGGTCGCAGTGCAGCACCCATACAGGCGCTTTTCATTGCTGATGGCGGACCGACCAGCCCACCCCACATGGTGGGTGTCACGAGCCAGTCGTCGTTCTGCTTAGGGTGTATCCGGACCTTTGCGCCCACGATGCCTGCGGCGACTGTTATGGCACACACTGCTATATAGTCGGCGGGTATCTGCAAACGTGTGGAAACGTCAGTGACAAAACCGACGAAACCCTTTGGCAACATCTTGGCCACCAGAGGCTTTACCGGCGGTAGGGCGGTTGTGAGTGATATCGGCTGATTCGAGGCTGTCTTGGGTTTACCGGGCGCCGGGGGTTCACCTGCCTTGTCGGGTTTTCCTTGCCGCTTGCATGCCGCGACATCGTTGAAGTCCGTGCAGTCACAGTCAGCACAGGGAAACTCTGGCCTGATGACCTCCGCGCCGATGGTATCACGCGCCTCTAATGCTTTGGTTAGGCCGGGATTGCCTTCTGTTTGCCGGTCGTCATCCGCTGCTACTATGATAGCGACTGCTTCGGGGAGCGTATTCCGCAGTTCAACGCAGACATTACGCAAGTTGCCAGCGTTCATAGCTGCCGCGACGGGCCACCCCTGCTTCTGGTTGAGTGTTATGCCGGTTGCCCACCCCTCACAGACGATGATGCTCCCCTCGGTTGGCAGCTCATCCGCATCTATCAAGGAGAAATTACCGCTGACCTCGCCGTCTTTCAGGAATCGCTTCTTTCCGCTCGGGCCTATCCGTTGCAGGTTGCGGATTTCGCCGTGGACGTTTTGCAGCGGTATCAGCAAGTCTTGTCCTTCACCCAGGGCATTCGCGGGCGGGATGCACTTCTTCTGCAGGTAAGGATGGGTGCTATCGGCAGGTTCCGCGTTGTTGAACCGCTCGACTGCCCTTTTGGTGGTTCTGTCATGACCCCTGGCGCGGTCCTGTGCTCGCTGGCTCCTGGCGACCTCGATCTTTGTCTGGATTTCCTCTATTTCTTCTTCAGGTAGCGTCGTAAAGTCATCGCTGTACCAGTAAGTCCATGGCTCGCCGTTTGCCCAGTCGCCATATACGCCATAGGTGCCACTGGGGTCGAGGGTATACCAAAGATTTACGTTGCCGTTGCGCTTTTCAGGATCAGCGAAGCGGTGGATCTCCCCGTCAGCGAGGGGTTCCACGTCAGCGCCCAGGTTGCTGGCAATGGCTTCTGCGAACTGCTCTGCAGCGTCGTTTATATCAAAAGACTCCGGGGTGGTAGCGGCCTGCGCTACGGCCCCTTTATCGTTGGTTTTGTCCAAGTCTGGCTGACCTGGGGTTGTTGATGGTTCTTGTGCCATCTTGTAACCCTCCTTGTGGGGGCTGTGAATGAGCTAGCATTTCAGCAGGTGGGCGGACGGAAAAGGGGAAAGCGGGCAAGGAAAAAGGAAAGTTGCGGTCAGGAAAAAGGAAAGTTCGCCTAGTTTATCGGACGAATACTATAAAGAGCCGAGATGACAGCGGGTTACGGTTCCTGGGCTGGATAGAGCCCCCGGGTGGTCAGCAGCGCTCCCTCCAGGCAGTCCTTCAATTTGTCGGCAGTGAGCGGAGTCTTACAGGTCAGTTCATCGACAAGCTCATCCAGCATGTTCGGTGGAAATTGCACGGTGCGCGGATCAGGCGGGAACTTGCCCGTTTTCGCCTTCCAGGAAGCCCTCGCCAGGCCGTATAGCGTTCGGTATGCCATACGCATCTGTCCCGCAGAGAACTCCAGGACGCAGTCTGGGCCATGCATCAAGAAATCTACGGTTGGTTTGATGAGCCCCTCCACATTTTTGGTCGGGTCTTTGGCAGTTTCATTCACGGGAAGCTGGTCAGCAACAGATCGGACGATATCGGCAATATTTAGCCGACCGTTGATAATAAAGCCGATGGTAGTTTTGTCGGTTTCGGCACTAACAGTCCCCCGCCAATCTCCGTTTCTTGCTGTCAGGAGTTCATCTAGCAAGCAAGCCAGGGAGAGGAATAATAGTTGTCCTTCGCTGTATTCTGGTCTGGCCTGAATTGTTTCACCCATCACTTCCAGTCGAAGTTCATCTGCCGATGTTACATTCTGTTGCGCCCCGTCATGAAGATCAGGTTCGGTTACTCTGGAGGGTTCTGGGATAGACAGGCCCCCTTGGACTGCTTGAACACTGTCGTTTTCAGGCTGGACTTGTCGTGCATGGAATCCATGGATGTCCACGCCATGGGGGCCGCTGTATGCCCAGGGAACAAGGAAGGCGCGGTTGACTCGCCGGTGATCTGACTGGAGTCCGGAATACTCCGGTGACGCCATCTCAGGCGAGAATCCGGGCGCATTGCTATCGGCGAGGTTGTTGAGGTCTTCCCTGTATAGCTGGGCATTTCGTTGGATAGTTTCCATTGCGTCCAATTTTTGCCGGGCGATCTCTTGGCTCTCGGTCGTGGCGAATTCGAGGGCTGAGTCGTACATCCTACCCATGATGTGGCGGCACTCTTCCAGATGATCGAAGAAGGGAAAGCCGATAACAGTGTCGTAACACAGGGGTAATTTGATGCGGTCATCACCCTCAATCATCACCCGGACGGCATCCTCGATGGCCATCGATTCCGGCAGCGCTGAATGAAACCTGTGCAGCGACATTTCTGGCCTCTGGTGAAAAAGGAGCATAACGCTACTGTGCCAGCCGGGTTGAAGCAATCCCTAATCCCCTAGAGCCTATAGTCTCGGGTTCGCGACGAAGGTTTCACAAGAGTTAAACCGCCAAAACCGACAAAACCCAATGCGGGCCTGGGCTGGTCAGGAAGCAGGCAGCACCCGAAAGCGCCGCCTTGTGATATCACACTTCCTGAGGGGCCGGGAAGGAGATGAGGCCAAGCTCTAGCTGGCGGAGGTATAGCAAGGTCATCAAGTATTCCTGTAATTCACCAGGCGTGTAATCGCCGAACTCGCTGTCCAGGATCTGGATGGCCATCTGCTCGTACCGGTCAAACAGTTTAGCGGCATCCGCAGGCTCACCCGGAAGGCCAGCAACGGCTTCTTCCAGGCGAGTGCGTACCTCCGCAAGATCGCGGATAGGCATAGTGGTCTCCTTTAGTTGAGATAGTAGGTGGGGTAGGGGGCTGGGTTAAAACATCAGTGGTGTGTAGGGATCGTCAACGGGGATATCGAAGTTGGGCTCCAGATTCACGCCAGCCATCAGGCGAGCTTGCGCATTGGCGGTTTCAGCGAATTCAGGCTCGGGAATTTCCCAGGCATCGCAGAGTTCGATGGCGTCGGCCAGGTAAAGCATATAGTCGTTAGTCATAATTTATCTCCGGTAGTGGTTGAATGCCCAGGCAGCCGCAGCAGCAATAACCGCCAGCCCGATGAGGACAGGGGCTAACTTGATGGCAACGGCAAGCAGGGCGAGAAAGAACAAGCAGGCAGGGCCTCCCAGGAAATACCCGAGCAGGCCGAGAACAGTGAGCAAGCTGAAAAACATAAGTCTCCTTTCGTGGTGGTTGAAAAATGGGTACAAGAATCCGCCTGAAGCCCGGTATAGGCTCAGTCAAGAGAGGGGGGCGATTGCCCGGTCAGGAAAAAGCGTTACGCTTCATGGGGTTACTTGAGGAGGGATTACTACACCAGCTGATTACCAATTAGTCGTACTTCGGTGGAGCGGGGAGGGCTACTTGCCAGTTGCTGGCTTTGCCTTGGCTTTTGGCATACGGGCAGCTGCTTTTGCCTTCGCCTTGGGTTTGGCCTTCGCAGGTTTGCTATGTGGGGACTGCAACTCGGCTACAGCATCCAGGTTGGCTATCTGGTAATGCCGCAGGTTGTCAGGCACTGGCTCCAGAATGCCCTCCGTGACCAGGGTAGCCAGTAGGAAGCTCGATGAGTTGACCGACCCGGTGAATAGCGGCTTCAATGCCATTGATGTCAGAGGTATATCCTTCGGCCAGTCGTTCAGTGCCGTCTGGATATCGGTGAACCTCACCCATGCCCGGGACCAGTAGCCGTTACCGGTATTCGAGCTGACCCTCCAGTAGAGGGCCGAGGTTTCCGCCTCTATACCAATTTCATATCCGAGGGTCTGGGTGGACAATAGGTTGCTACAAGTTGACGTGCGGATGGTGGTGATTGATGACGTTGGGGAATCGTCGGTTATCGGAGTGGATTTCGTTTTTGCAGGTGCAGGTTTTCTGGCCATGGTGCGGGCTCCTTGTGTGGGGTGAGCAGGTGTAACCAAAAGGAATGAAAATACCTTCTAATATAGATGGATGTTTTTTCGAAAGTTTTTGCTATGATTCAGTGAAGGCTCACTTACAACCCGCAAGGTAGTCACTCGAACCTGTAGTGGTGGAGGTAGGTGAATTCGTGGAATCGTCAAAGATTGCAAGAAGAGTACGACTGGGGCTGTGTGTGTTGGCTTGCACGCTAGCCTCAGCGGGCGCGCATGCTCAGATTTTCAAGTGCACCGGCGATTCTGGCAATGTTAGTTACTCTGACCAACCTTGCTCTAGCTCCCAGAAGTCGGAGACGGTAACCATCGACCCTGCGCCAGTGCAGCCTGAAGAAGCTGGAAAATTGGCTACGGATAAAGAAAAGGAGCGCCTGCAAAGGCAGGCTCAGAGGAAGCGTGCTGAAAGAGAAAAACTAGACCTGAGCATCGCGGACAGCAAAGCCAAAATAGCAAAGATGAAAGCAGACAATTACGACCCAGAGAAGTGTATGAGCGCACGCTCGAAAATGGCGGCTATGAAGAGACGTGACCCGATCCTTTATAAAGCGGATGTGAGCTATTTTGAATATCAGCAGGCGGCTGAACTGTATTGTGGAAATTAGCTATTTTTTTGCCCTAGTTCCGGCGTTGTCTTTGACCGCTATTGAGAAAAGCTGACATCCACCACCTGGGCTGAGCCCTTATGGGCCTTAACCAAATTCTTCGGCCAGCATCTATCACCTGTGTCAAGTCGAAAGGGGGAGTACCCCACCCAATTTCCCCTGGGACTCCCAGTGAGTTTTCTTTTAGTCAGATTTCATCATGCCGCCTGTATATGCACAGCAATCCACCAACCGGTCGCCATACCATGTACTACATCGTTTTCCCGAGCAAAATACGATTTTGATATTTCGCCTTAGCTGGCATTTTACGATGAATTAGCGGAGATATTTTTAGCGATATCTCGATGATAATAGTGATTTTTTGGCTATTCAGGTGAGTGCAAAATATGGCTACTGCTTGATGCAATAACTTCCGGATTTGTACCAGCCAGTGGGGCACTTACTGCCACCCTCCCTGGGTAGAGCTTCCCGGTCTGAGCTACTGAGGCGCTTGCAGTAGTTGTCAGTCTTATAGAAGCCTGTCGGGCAGTTCTTGCCGTTCTTCGGGATGATCACCTGGTCCTCAGATGATTTGAAGGGTTTGCAGTAGCCCCCGGACTTGTAGGTGCCAGTGGGGCAGGAATCACCGACGAGGGGGGTGGTGGTTTGAGCTGTGGCGGTGAATGATAGGCTGAACATGGCGAGACAAAGTAATAATCGAGTTATCATGAGTCAATCTGCAGATGGACCAAAAAATTCAGACTTTAGGTCTCCATAGAATTTTGCGGGTGTAGTCTCGGCTTGAAGGAGTATCCCGATGGAGCCAAACAAAATGAAGAAGAACCCTTCAATACCCATAATGTAGTTTCGGTGCATCAAAGAAAAAATACCAAGAGCAATTACTGCAAGCCAAGCTAGACTGGCGACTGCCCTCATCCCCAACCAAGTCAATGTTAGCGCGACGATCATCCCCATTGTTGTAGACGTCATTTCAAATCCGTCGCCCACGATAATCCTACAGAAAGTAGATACTAATGTGAGATTTACGGCGAACGAGAGGATGCTGTAAACAGAGGTGGTTCGCCAGTGGAGAATATTCCGAAAGTACAGAGGCAGTACGATCATAAGCCCAAAAATTGCTGTCAGGAAATCAGGCAAGAAACCATCACTAGAAAGCGTTCTCTGCCAAAAAAGAAAGTTCACAGTCCGCTCGTGTGGGAGCCAAGCGACTACTGTGGCGAGAGTAATAAGCGCCATTGAAATAAGCCGTTTTCGATCAGTTGATAGCTCGGTGTCTCCAACAAGAATTTCTGAGAGAGATTTACTCATCGTTGTGCCTCATATGCGAGCTGGTATTCTCTAATGGTGGATGGTATCACGCAGAAAGGACACTGCAGCGGTGACTTAGCTGATGCCCACCCTTCAGCGCAGGTGCTGTATGATTTTGGAGTGAGAATTACCGCAAGTAAGGATGGGTCAGATATGTCGCATACTCTCGATCAGAAACTCAACTACTTCGCTCTCCGCAGCTTCCGGGACACTGCTGATAAGGACTATGTGCACGCTCGGTTAGCATATAGGCACGGCCTGATACCGCAGTTTTACTGGTCCTCCTTGCACTGTCTTGAAAAATACCTGAAGTGCATCTTGTTGCTTGCCAGGGTCGAAGCTAGAGATATTGGCCATACGATCCCACCGCTACTTAAGAGGTTGAATGATAGTAGAGTTCTGGAGATTGGATCCAGCAACCCCACCACCAAGTTCTTCAGCCAGCTGGAGCAGGTTGGCTGGGCGCGCTACCTGGAGGTGTCATGGAGTGTTCATGATATCGATCCAGCTCATCTGGATTCGGCAGTATGGGAGGTAAGGCGCTATTGCCAGCCGCTGGATTGTTACCCAGGCTGTGCTGATCTTGAGGTAACCAAGCTGGAGGATGTGCGCGGGCTTGAAGATAGGACCGCCAGAAATACGAATTTGGCCGGTGGCTACCTGGAGAAGGTCCTGGAGAACCGAAGGCATCCTGCCAGACCTGCTCTTGTGTGGAATAACTTCTACTACAGCACCTCCAACCGGAAGAAGGTAAGTATCCCGGCTCCATTTCAGGCTGAAAATGCCCCTCTGTATTTCTTTCCGGAGATCGTGGATGAGGTGGCGAGATACGTGAAGGTGAGTAAGGATGTCAGGAGGGCGTATCGTGAGTTGGCTGCTGAGCGTGCAGAGGAGGCCAAGTAATATCTTCCGACACCCCCCAATCCCCCATAACGATAGCAACCCTACCCTGCTCTAAAGTACCCGGTAGCATAGTGACAACACCGCCCAAACCCAGTTTCGTCAGAGCCTGTTTGGCAGGATGTAGAGATTGGAGCTGTTGTTGATACCTGGGGTGGGTGATGTCTGCTTTTCCCGAAAGCGGCCGTCCAGGCTATGATCGTGCAATAGACCGCTTTCGACGCGTGTGAGACATTCGCCTACCCCACTAATTCCCCGCCAATAACCCTTATATATAGGTTATTAGTGTCAGGATATTTTACAACCTTGGGTCATATCTACGCCCATAACCGCTGGAGGCCACGTGTTTCCTAGAATGGCGCGGGTATTGCATTAAAAACGCAAAATCTACGACCGAAAGGGTGCGTTCTAATGAAAAAGAAAATAAATCTGATAATTGCCTCGTTGGCTTTAGTCTTCCTCGGTTTGTCCAGTAGCGTTTCCGCCGGCCCAATTTCTGTTGGTGGGGGCTGGACAGTGTTCAACTTTGGAGATGTTGGTTCAAGCTTTTCTGATGAGCCCTATACCTTCTCGTTGGTGGGAGATGGTGTATTAAAGGTAACCGATGGCTTTGCAGACGGTGATAGTTTTGACGTGTACGACTCTGTCTTGGGACTTCTTTTTTCGACCAGCGCCCCGACCGATGACGGCAGTAATACTGGTAACAATTACGATCTTGCTTTCGCAGACGCGAAGTGGAGTTCGGGCTCAATAGCCCTGTCCGCCGGAAGCTACTCAATTACCGGCATTACTACTTCATCCCCCTATGGCGGAGGTGATGGTGCTTTGCAGGTCGTAAGCGCGGTGCCCAACCCTGCTACCCTTGCCCTATTCGGTCTGGGCTTGGCCGGCCTTGGTTGGTCACGCCGTAAGAAAGTGTAAACAGAAATTCTCATATATAGCCCCGTCATGCGGGGCTTTTTATTGCCTGCGATTTGGTGGTGATGTCGCAAACTGGCACATAAGCGCCGGTCGCATGGGCGCCCATGGAGCCAGTAAACATCCACTTTCAGCAGAGCAGCCATCAGCTTACGATCCGGATCCCTGCTGTTCCGCGCCAGGTCCCCCCCGGTACACTCCCTTGAAACCCCAGTATTCAGCCGCCAATCTCTTGCATCCCCATACCACTTTCTCTACAATCCCCCACCTTCAAATGGGGCAGGTCACGCATGCCCCTATCTGATCAAGGCTGGCGTAGCTCAGTAGGTAGAGCAGCTGATTTGTAATCAGCCGGTCGGGGGTTCGATTCCTCTCGCCAGCTCCAATTAATGTAGTAAAATCAAAGGGTTAACGCTTTTCTTGGCATTGTAGGCAGATGCACCAGTGCGTTGGCTTTACCGGCTCTACCCCATTTACGGGGGATGGGCACTCATCTGCACTCGATTGATTATCCCGCCCCACCCGCAGTGTATCAGCACTCTCAACCGATAATTCTCAAAGTTCCTGACCAGAGAAGCGCAGGTGGCCACCGGCTATACACCTGGGACCGTATGAGGCGACTCAAGTTTATTCGGCGTACTCAAGAACTCGGTTTCTCATGGGGTAAAATAACGGGCCTGCCTGGGCTGGGTGATGCCGGGGCAAGGAATTGTAACGAGGTCCGCCAGACCTCAGTTGTCATCAAGCGCCCAGCGGGTGTCCATATCTCTCAGGTAATACAGTGCAAAGCAGGCTGCCAACATCGGCCAGGCGGCAAAAAACAAGAGGTTGTTGAACGGATCCATGTACTTCTGCCAGGCGGAAAGCGTGGATACTGAATGCAGCACTAGCACGGCTCCGTAGCTGAAGCGCTTTTTGTAGCCCGTGACAAACGCCATGACCAGAATCAATTGGGCTATACCGATCAATATAAAAGCGGTGCCTGACATTCCCGATAAGCCATAGAAATGTTCGAATACGCCAGCGCTGTGTTGCGGATTGATGAACTTGTCCAGCGTCCAGACCAACATGACCACAAAAACTCCGAGACGAAGCATTAGTAAGGCAGTGGCCACGCGTTGATTATTCATATTTGTTGATTCCACTTTTTTTTAACAGTGCCATAGGGATTATATTCCCTACCTCTAATAGTGAGTCAATGCTCAGCATTGTAAACCTCTGTGTCGGGGTAAAATCCATACCATGCGAACCAGTAGGCGCGGACCGCCGGTAGCAGATTGCCATCGGCATCATGGGCAGAAGCGGTCTCCTGTGCGGCATCAAATCGAATCTGCACTGGCTGCCCCGCAAAGGTATCCACGATCGTGCCCGTGGTTTTAGCCAATTCCGGGAAAGGCCAAACCTTCGAAATGCCATTTGATTCAAGACCGAGCACCCATGTTTTGGACGAGTAATGCCGGTCACTCTTCGATACCGGGAAAAATAGCCGCTCGGTTCTCCCATAGCCCTCATAGGGGTCGCGACTGTAGTCACGGCTAGATCCGGTCTTGTTGGAAAGGACTTGACTGCCGGGATAACGTTCTCGCCAATCTTTTCAGGATAAGTGTACAACCGGCAGGCGCCGCAGCTCCTTGCCAGCCATATCTCCCGTCACTGCCTGTCCGGGGATCTGAGACCACAGACTCTCTGTCTGACGGTCGTACATCAGTAGATCGCTGTTATGAAGCAGGCCGGAAACACCAAAATCAAGCCTTTGGCGGTCCACTAACGCAGAGAACGCCAGGCCTGTACCGCACAGCGGGCAGAAAGTAATTACAACGGGTTCGCCGTCAAATTCAGAATTGACAATCTCGTGCCAGACCAGTATCCGAACCGGATATGCCCTCGCAATTCCATTGTGCACGATACCCAGTACCAGATCAGAGTCATTGAGATAATGCGCTTTACCGGCGCGTAGATAGGAGGGCTTGTCAATCGCGGGAATGCCATCCCGGGGTGGGCCGCCCGAAAGGATTTCGGCAACGGGGATCAGGCTATTGGTCAGATCAAAGCCATTCTTTTCATTTCTGGACAAAACATTCGTGCTGGCCGGAATCAGTAGTAAAACCAATGCCAATCGTAGTAGCTTCATAATCACCTCGTTATCCTATAAATGACGAGGTGTTGCAGCACAAAGTTCTATCCCGGTACGCGACTCAGTGTTCCGAGTTCTCACTGGAACAGACGTGGCCCATGATCTCGGAAACTTCCTCGTCACTTGCCTTGCCATGCATAAATGGGACGGCGCGAATCAGGACACGCAATTGCCTCACATACCGCCGACAGTGATGGCACATCAGCAAGTGCATTTTCAGTGACAAACGACGCTGCCATGGCAACTCACCGGCCAGCAACAGGTCGGAGTCGCGTACAACTTCACGGCAACTTAACACTCGCCTGTCTCCTGATAATGATCTACAAGTTTGAACAATTCCGTCCTGGCCCTGTGCAACAACACTCTGGCATTGGATGCGGAAATGGACAGTTCGTTACAAATTTCATCGAAAGGAATGCCACTGGAGTCGCGCATTTCCAGCACGGCTCGCTGGTTGGCGGGAATCTCTGCCAGCAACTGCTCCAGGCATTGCTCCAGATCTGAGCTCATCAGCAGGGCATCGGGAGAGTCCACGTGCCAATTGAAGGGTGAGTTCTTCCATCTGCCATTTTCTTCAAAACGGTCTGCCAGGGCGTCACGGTTTTCATCTGCGCCTCCCATATCTGCAAACAGGAGTTCACGCTTGCGACTCCGCAGCTGCATTTTTGCCTCATTGATGACGATTCGGCTCAACCAGGTTCGCAAGGCGGATCTTCCCTCAAAATTCGATATGGCCCTATAGGCTTTCACCCAAGCATTTTGCACGACTTCTTCTGCTTCAGTGCGGCCGACGATAGGGGTGGCGAGGGCTACCAGTGCATGATGATGATCTCGGACGAGCTCAGAAAATAGCTTTTGATCGCCAAGCTTTAGTTGTTTGAGCTTATCATTATCCACAAGAACCCATTCCATTCAGAAATCGATAATAACCGTAGCTAACAGCAAAAAAACCAGCGGGACGCGGATTGCCATGACTCATGCCAGATTGTTCAGCATTGGCACTGCGCAATCCGACCTACGTGAGGTTAACCCCTGCACCTGCATGGAAGGCAGGCTCGTAGACCAGATTGTACGTTATTTCTCCCAGCCGCTGCCAGCGGTTCGAGGTTTGTCAACTTAAGCAAAGTATAAAGCGCCAGAACATTGAGCTCGAAACGAGATCATCGGGATACGCGGTGGGATTGATCCCGATTGAACGGTAAAAAACAGCGGATGCATTGCCAACACCGTCTTCGAAGGAAATCCGAGCTAACCTTGTAACAAAGTCCCCTGTTTGTCATCTACCTTGTGTAACTGAATAAGGCTTCCCGATGAGATTGCCACGCGAAACAGGATTGAAAAAATGCATGCCACGTTACCATTGCTCGAAATTTCAGACTTTCCGCCGATTGTTCGGCGGCGGCTCGATACGTTACAGGTAAACCTTGGCTATCGCTGCAACCAGTCATGTGTGCATTGCCACGTCAACGCCGGCCCCGCCCGTACGGAAATGATGGATGCGGCAACGCTGCGCCTGATCCCCGAGGTTCTGCAGGCGCAAGACATCAAAACACTCGACCTCACTGGCGGTGCACCAGAATTGCACGATAGCTTTCGCGAGCTGGTGGAAACAGCTACTGATATGGGTGTACATGTCATCGACCGCTGTAACCTGACTATTCTGTTTGAGCCTGGCCAGCACGATCTCGCTGAGTTTTTAGCCAGTAAACAGGTAGAGGTTGTGGCTTCACTACCCTGCTACTCGCTTGAGAACGTGGATCAGCAGCGCGGCAAAGGTGTGTTCGATAAGAGCATTGCGGCATTGCAGCAATTGAATACGCTCGGCTATGGCCGCGACGACTCCAATCTTGCACTCAACCTGGTGTACAACCCCCAAGGCGCAAATCTGCCTCCCGGTCAGGCAGCACTGCAGGACGATTTCAAGCGAGAGTTGCTAAAGCACTTTGGTATTGTCTTCAACGAGCTTTATGTGCTGGCCAACATGCCAATACAGCGGTTTGGATCGACCCTCATTTCCAAGGGGCAGTTTCATGACTATATGGCTCTACTGAAAGACAGCCATCTGCCTTCTAACCTGAACGATGTGATGTGTCGTAGCGCGATCAGCGTGGACTGGCAGGGGACCTTGTCGGACTGCGATTTCAACCAGCAATTGGGTCTCCATCTCGGCGGCAGGCCCCGCCCACACTTGCGTGACCTTTTACAGCAGGATATTGAAGGCACAAGCATCAGCGTGGCCGATCACTGTTTTGGCTGTACCGCCGGACAGGGTAGTAGCTGTGGCGGCGCTCTAAAGGAGAAAAAACTTTGAAGAAAATAGGTCTGGTAATTGTAATCTGCGCGCTGATCGCAGGCTTTTTTGTTTTCGATTTGCATCACATCCTCACCCTGGAAGGCGTAAAGGGCAGCCTCGACGAGTTCCAAAGCTGGCGTGATTCTTCACCGCTATTGGCCGTTGGCGCGTTTTTTGTGATCTATATACTGGTGACAGCACTGTCACTTCCCGGCGCGGCGGTAATGACCCTGATCGGAGGGGCGCTATTCGGATTGCTGTGGGGCACAGTGATCATCTCGTTCGCATCCAGTATAGGAGCGTTGCTGGCTTTCCTGGTTTCGCGCTATCTACTCCAGGACAGCGTACAGTCAAAATTTGGCGATCGCCTGAAAACCCTCAATGCGGGCATCGAAAAAGACGGGGCTTTCTACCTTTTCACCTTGCGCCTGGTGCCGATTTTTCCGTTCTTTATGATTAACCTGCTTATGGGCCTGACCCCGATCCGGGCACGCACCTTTTACTGGGTTAGTCAGGTGGGCATGCTCGCGGGTACTCTGGTGTATGTAAATGCCGGCACCCAACTGGCACAACTTGAGAGCTTGTCAGGCATTTTGTCGCCAGGCTTGATCCTGTCCTTTGTGCTGCTGGGCATATTCCCGTTGCTTGCGCGCAAAGTCACCGCGGCCATTCAGGCTCGCCGTGTCTATGCAAAATGGCAAAAGCCAGCCAAATTTGATCGCAATCTCGTTGTTATTGGCGCAGGCGCAGGCGGCCTGGTTGCGTCGTATATTGCGGCCACAGTCAAAGCAAAGGTAACGCTGGTGGAGGCCCACAAAATGGGTGGCGACTGCCTCAATTATGGCTGCGTCCCCAGCAAAGCACTGATACGCAGCGCCAAGTTAGCCCATCAGCAACGCCATGCTGATCGCTACGGACTTGAAAGTAACGAGCCGAGGTTTTCGTTCAAGACGGTCATGCGTCGAATACATGACATCGTTGCTGCCATTGAGCCTCACGACAGTGTGGAGCGTTATACCGGCCTGGGTGTGGATGTGGTGCAGGGATACGCCAGTATCGTAGACCCCTGGACTGTAGAGATTGCCCTGAATGACGGTGGTACCCAGCGCCTGACCACGCGCAGTATCGTGATAGCAGCGGGCGCCAGCCCATTTGTGCCTCCGTTGCCAGGCCTCGATGAAGTGGGCTATGTCACCAGCGACACACTTTGGGATGAGTTTGCACAATTGGATGAGGCGCCAAAGCGCCTGGTTGTACTGGGTGGAGGCCCCATCGGCTGTGAGTTGGCCCAGAGTTTCGCGCGCCTGGGTTCGCAGGTCACCCAGATTGAAATGTTGCCGCGAATCATGATACGTGAGGATGAAGAGGTCTCGGTGCTGGCCAAGTCTTCGCTGGAGCGCGATGGTGTATCAGTGTTAACTGACCACAAGGCTTTGCGCTGCGAACGTGAAGGTGAACAAAAGTTCATTGTGGTAGAACACCAGGGCAGTGAACGCCGCCTGGCATTTGACCAGTTGGTTTGCGCGGTTGGCCGCTCCGCACGCCTTACCGGTTATGGTCTTGAGACGCTTGGGATTGAAACTGCCCGCACTGTGGTGACCAACGACTACCTCGAAACAATCTATCCCAATATCTATGCAGCTGGTGACGTCGCCGGGCCCTACCAGTTTACGCACACAGCGTCTCACCAGGCCTGGTACGCGGCGGTGAATGCACTTTTCGGTCATCTGAAGAAGTTCAAGGCCGATTACCGGGTGATTCCATGGACAACATTTATTGAACCTGAAGTGGCGCGGGTGGGCTTAAACGAAATGGAGGCCAGGGAGCAGAAGGTTCCGTATGAAGTGACTCGCTACAACCTGGACGATCTCGATCGAGCGATTGCCGATAGTGCAGCTTACGGTTTCGTCAAGGTGCTGACAGTTCCGGGCAAGGATCGAATACTGGGGGTTACTATTGTCGGCGAACACGCTGGCGATCTGTTGGCGGAGTTTGTACTGGCCATGAAGCACGGTCTGGGCCTCAACAAGATCATGGGCACCATCCACACCTATCCGACCTGGTCCGAGGCCAATAAGTATGCTGCTGGGGAGTGGAAACGCGCTCACGCACCCCACAAGCTGCTGGCATTGGTAGAGCGTTATCACAGCTGGCGTCGGGGCTGATTGCATGATCAAGCGTTCTTTTGCAATGCTGATCTTGGCTCTGCTCGCGAGTGCCAGTCATGCGGAATTACCTGATCACCGGGAGTGGGATAATCTGCTCAAGAAGCACGTAACTCTTCTGCGTGGCGGCCAGGCAAGTGAAGTCGACTACGCGGGTATGGCGCGAGACCGTGAGGTCTTGCGTGAGTATCGCGAGCGGATGTCGCAGGTCAGCCTGGCGGAGTTCGATCTTTCATCGCCAGCGGATCAACTGGCCTTTTTGATCAATGCATACAATGCCTGGACTGTAGAGTTAATCCTCACGGAATATCCCAATCTTGAATCTATAAAGGATCTGGGCAATTTTTTTCGTTCGCCCTGGGGGCGGGAGTTTGTCGTTCTACTGGGTAAGACCCGTTCTCTGGATGATATCGAGCACAAGCTGATTCGTGGTTCAGGCCGATACCAGGATCCACGTATTCACTTTGCTGTGAACTGCGCCAGTATCGGTTGTCCGGCGTTGAGAAACGAGGCCTATAGTGGAACGGAGCTGGATATGCAGTTGCAGGATCAGATGCAACTATTTTTCTCGGACCGCGCCCGCAATAGAAAGGACGGCGGATATCTTCAGGTTTCCTCTATTTTCAAGTGGTACAGGGAAGATTTTGAGAAAGGCTGGATGGGGTTTGAGTCACTGCAACAATTTTTTTCACAGCACGGTGCTTTACTGGGTTTGACCGATGACGACATAGACCGTCTCAACACAGGGCAAATCGAAATCGAGTACCTGGACTATGACTGGCGCCTCAATGATCACGTAAGTGAACGCGATAAATCGATAAGGAATTAGAGATGTATGCACTTGTTCAAGACTACTATGGCCGGCAGCTGCAGAGTTCCAATGATCTGAAAACCAGTGCTTGCTGCGATATCAGTTTGGTGCCGCAATGGCTCAAACCCTTGCTCTCACAAATTCATCCCGAAGTGTTGTCCCGATATTACGGTTGCGGACTGGTGTGCCCGCCCTTGCTGGAAGGGTGTCGGGTGTTGGATCTGGGCTGTGGATCGGGCAGGGATGTTTACGCGCTCGCGCACAATCCGCAACCTGAGTATTGCACAACAGTGGCATAACACCACGCCATACAGTTTACGAAATCACGGAGAGCCAGTGCTGAAA
Source organism: uncultured Haliea sp. (assembly GCA_963977485.1). GTDB lineage: Bacteria > Pseudomonadota > Gammaproteobacteria > Pseudomonadales > Halieaceae > JARRPM01. The sequence continues at coordinate 14,614 of CAXBOW010000028.1, read as the reverse complement.
TACGGAAACCAGGTAGTCCTGATTATTTTTGGGGGGCTTCTTACAATTAGTGCGTATGCTCGCACAGAGGGGCAATGCGCGCCGCAAAAGGGCGTTGCCCTACAGGTGCTCGGCTCCGGTGGCCCGATAGCCGATGACGGTCGCGCCTCAGCTGGCTACATTATCTGGGTAGATGGACAATCAAAAGTACTTATTGATGCTGGCGGAGGTACTTTCTTACGTTTTGGGGAAGCCGGGGCCAGCTTTTCCGACCTTGATTTTGTCGGTGTAAGTCATTTCCATACCGACCACTCAGCAGATCTGCCAGCACTGTTGAAATCCGGATATTTCTCCGGACGAGAGCGCAGCCTCAGCATCGCAGGACCGGACGGAAGCGACACTTTTCCGGGCCTGGAATCTTACCTGCAGCGTATGCTGGATGAAAAAGAGGGCGCTTATGGGTATCTGTCCGGGTACCTGAATGGTACCGGTGGCCTGCCGGCTCTAGTGCCGTTGGAGATAAGCCGGAGTGCTAAAGAACCCGCAATGATTATGGGCGATAATCGGTCTGATATTGAAATTACTGCTATGCATGTCCCTCACGGTATTGTGCCTGCGCTGGCCTTCAGGGTCCGCATGGGCGCTACGGTCATTGTTTTTTCCGGTGACCAGAACGGTGATGATCCCCGCTTCATCGAATTTGCAAAAAATGCAACCGTACTGGTTATGCACATGCCGATCCCTGAGGGTGCTGGGGGCGTAGCCCGGCGACTTCACGCGCCGCCAGGTGTTATTGCAGACATTGCCAGTGAGTCTAGGGCGAAAACGCTAGTGCTCAGTCATTTTATGGCGCGCAGTCTTGTGGGTATCAAAGAAACCGTCAAATCAATCCGATCCATCTACGGCGGCAATGTCGTCGCTGCAGAGGATCTTGATTGTATTGTGGCTGAATCCATTTAGGCGCGTATACGGAACCCGCGATACTTCGTTGAGTTTATATACCTATATTATTGAGGCACCGCTCTATGCAAACGTCATTACTTTACCGTCTCACCATACTATTTCTAATGGGGGTACTATTTCCTGTCGCTGGCTACTCGCAAAACACGAAATACGAAAATCAACAGCCCACGATTGGAGGCTATAGCCCCGTTTCCTACTTCACCAAGAATATTGCGGAGCGAGGAAGTGCGGAATTCGCAGTAAAGCATGAGGGAAATACATACTATCTAACATCGGCAGATCAGGTCGAACTGTTCACTGAAAATCCCGCGAAGTATCGCCCAAGATACAAGGTTTGCCCCTACAGTTTGACGATAGGGGGAGCAGTGCCTCTTGACCCTACCAATTTCAAGATCGTTGGCGGGTCCTTACTATTGTTTCACAAAACAGAAACATCTGACGGGCTTAAGCTGTGGAATGATTCACCAGTGGATGAACAAACTCTTATCGAGCTCGCGGACAAAGAATACATCCTATTAAGATTTTGATCGATTGCTTGTGAAGCAGCAAACGCATTCCGATTTTTTATTGCTGTTCACCCCGCCTGAGAAACTGTTTCTGCCGCGGGAATAGTTTTTCGGGAAACAAGTAACAAATACTCCCCGGTTGCATCTAATCCGGGCGAGGCATGCTCTCGCAATGATTCTTTTGAGTTACAACGACGAGTATCGGAGATATATCATGAACACAATTGCAAAAATGGCGCTTGCCGCCTCAGCTGCCGCGCTGTTTTCCAGCGCAGTTATTATGCCGACCTATGCTGGTGATAAGGATGAGGCTGGCGCAGTCAAATGCCAGGGTATCAATTCCTGTAAAGGGACCTCAAAGTGTCAAACGGCAGAGAGCGCCTGCGCAGGCCAGAATTCCTGTAAGGGGCACGGCTGGATAATGGCTGGATCTGCTGACGAGTGTACGGAAAAAGGTGGCACTGTTCTTAAGTAAGCAGCTGACGGAGGTGGGTGTAGGGGCACGGTTCGCCGTGTCCTTCATTCGATTAGATAATGACTAACACGCTTCAGGGTTTCGGTCTCGGCTTGCGTCCCGAGCATTACCATGACTTTATAGACGGCCATCCGCGCGTAGACTGGCTGGAAATACTCACCGACAACTATCTGGTTCCCGGCGGCAAGCCCCTGTATTTCCTGGACAAAATACGCGAACGGTACCCGATCGCCATGCACGGTGTCGCCATGAACATCGGTTCATGCGACCCGCTTGATCTGGATTATCTGGCGAGCGTAAAGGCGTTGGCTAATCGCGTCAGTCCGGCTGTTGTTTCGGACCATCTGTGCTGGACCGGTTTCGCCGGCCAACGCATGCACGATTTGCTGCCACTTCCCTATACCGACGAAGCCATTATGCATGTAGCGGGCCGCATCCGGCAGGTGCAGGATATCCTGGCGCGTCGATTGACGATAGAAAACGTCTCAACCTACATCCAGGCCGCGGCACCCCTTAAAGAGTGGGAGTTCGTTGCGGCCATCGCCGCTGAGGCGGATTGTGATCTGCTGGTGGATATCAACAACATCTATGTCTCCAGCCGCAACCATCAGTTTGATGCGCTGACTTACCTGCAGGCCTTGCCGGCGGAACGGATTTGTCAATGGCATTTGGCCGGCCACAGTGATCATGGCAGCCATTGCATCGACACACATGACCAGGCGGTGTGCGAGGATGTCTGGGCTCTGTATGTTGCCGCCACCGAACTCTTCGGCGAAATACCCACGATGATCGAACGCGATGACAATATTCCGCCACTGGTGGAGTTGGTTGGGGAATTGGACCGGGCGCGAAGTCTGAGCCAGTTGGGAGCACAGTGTGCAACTGCGTGAATGGCAGGAGCGATTCCAGCGGCGTATTTTCCAGTCGCAGCAACCCGATGAAGTCCTGCTCGAGAACCTGTTGCCCGGTTCCACCAGCAAGCAAGCGCAATTGGAAATCTATAGCAATGCCTACGTTATTCGGCTGGTCGAAGCATTGCGCAGTAATTACCCCGCGCTGCACCAGCTACTTGGCGATAGAGATTTTGACTCGATGGGCGTTGCCTACCTGCGGCAGTACCCTCCCACGCATTCGTCCATTCGCTGGTTTGGCCATGCGTTGGCAAAATTTCTCCAGAGCGAGAAACCTTACGCTGGCTTACCGATAATGTCCGAGCTTGCCAGCTTTGAGTGGGCCTTGCGCCATACCGTCGATGCCGCTGACACAGAGCGGCTGACGATTGAGAGTCTGCAGGCGATTGTGCCCGAGTGCTGGGGCGAATTGCGATTTGTCCTGCATCCGTCAGCCAGTGTAATGGCGTTGCAGTGGAATACACCGCCGTTATGGCAGGCCCTGACCGCAGAGCAGCTGCCACCCGAGCCGGTCAAACAAATGATGAACTGGATCGTCTACCGTCAACCCGACCTGGTGGCGGCGTGGCGCAGTGTATTCGAACTGGAAATGGCGGCACTGGACTGCCTGGCCCGGGGAGAAACATTTTCCGATATCTGCGAGGTAGTGGCGAGGTTGGTGCCGGACGCCGGTGATAGTGCCTTAAGATCGGCAGAATTGTTGCGATCATGGGTCGAACAAGGGCTGATTTCAATCCAATACGACTAAACACCAGAGGGATAAAGTTATGGGCAGTAATTCGTTTATTGGCAAAGTACGCTCCGCTTGGGGCAGCGTTGAGGAACAGGTACTCAATCGGCTGGCGCCGGTTGCCGACCTGGTTGCGCGCCTTTACATCGCCAAAATATTCTGGTCGTCCGGTTGGAATAAAATCACGGACTGGGACACTACACTCTACCTCTTTCGTGAGGAGTATCGTGTGCCCTTGCTACCGCCCGAGCTGGCGGCCTGGCTGGGGACAGGCGGTGAGCTGGTATTATCCGTTTTGCTCGCAGTCGGCCTGTTCACCCGCTTTTCCGCCAGTGGACTCTTTGTATTGAATATTGTCGCGTTCGTGTCCTACTACGATGCCTTGAAGGACTCTCCCGTCGCAATACAGGACCATCTTGCGTGGGGAATCATATTGTCACTGCTGATGGTTGCCCAGGTCAGGCAATTGACGGTCGATCATTTGGTGCTGCGGCGCCCGGGCTGAATCACCCGGGTCCGCTGCCGGCTCCCAGTGCAGTATGCGAATGGTGGTTGAAATTACTTCAGCTTGGGAAGAATATATTCCCCGGGCAGTAAGCCGGTTATTACCTCAACCATGCCATCTCCGGTTGGCTGGCCCAGACGCACAAAGCGACGCTCTACCTTGCCGTCACGCGTCACTAGTACAACGTCCAGCTGTCCCACTTGAGCAACGCGGTCACTAGGTACCAGCAGGCGTGTGCGTGTTCCCGCGGGAACGTGCAGACGGGCATACATGCCGGGCAGCAAGCCCTGGTCCGGCGGCAGTATCGCCCTGACCAAAAAGCTGCGCGATCCCGGGTCCGCTGCCGGTACGATCTCCTCGATACTCGCGATCAGACTGCTATTGGCAGAGGGAATTTCCACCTCCAACTGTTGGCCGACCTTCAGTGGCAGCGCCAGCTGTTCGCGCACCCATGCCTCCACCCTTAGTGAAAACGGGTTGTAGAGTGAGAGCAGTTTCTGGCCGGGGGAGGCTGTATCGCCCGGCTCGGCGAAGCGGTCGACAACGCGTCCTGAGATCGGTGAGCGTATTTGTGTAAATGCCACCGCGACCTGGGCTTGTTCCAGTGCCTGCTGTGCCGATCCCAGATCGGCCTTCAGGCTGCTAGCGGTGGCGCGCGCAGCGTCGCGATCAGCGACGGCGATCAAGCCACGTTGGTGCAATTGATTCGCCCGCTCCAGGTTTTGCGTTGCCTCCACCAGGCGAGCCTGCACCGCCTGAATCTGATCGCGGGCCTGTTGCTCCCGGGCCAGCAGGTCTCTTTTCTCCAGCTCCAGGAGTAATTGTCCCTGCTCTACCAGGTCGCCCGCGCGTACTGCGATGCTGGTGATTCGAGCCATCAGGCGAGAGGATATGACCGTGGTTTCCTTTGCCTCTATGGATGCTGGCACAGGCTCGGTAATAGATGACTCTTGCACAAAGACTGGCACAGCTGCGGTGATATCCGCCTTTTCCAGGGGATCCAACCCCGGCTGAATTTTGTGGTCAAAGTACCCTCCCATCGTTGCTAACAGCAAAAGCAGCGCGATGATGGCCACAATAGGCAGCAGCACCCGGTGTCTGGTCATAATATTTCCTCCTGTGGCGCGGGGTCGTTTGGAACGGCTCGGCTGTCATCGAATACCAGCAGGTACACCACCGGGACCACCAGCAGGGTCAGTACGGTGGATGCCACAATGCCCAGTATGATGGCCAGTGCCAGTCCGCTGAATACCGGGTCGAGGATGATGATAAGGTTGCCCAGCATGGTTGTGCCCGCAGTGAGCAGGACCGGTCGCATGCGCACCGATCCCGCCTGCAGGATGGCTTCGCGAATGGGTTCGCCACGCCCCCTGGCCTGACCAATAAAATCTACCAGAATAAGAGAGTTGCGAACCACAATGCCGGCCAGGGCAATCATGCCTATCATGGCGGTGGCGGTGAAAAGTACCGGCTCTGGAGCTCCTGCAACGACCCGTTCGCCCAGATGATTCAACAGCCAGAAGCCTGGCATGATGCCGATAATTGTAAGGGGAATGGATGACATGATGATGAGTGAGAGAGCGGTGGAACTGGTTTGGAAGCGTAACACCGCAAAAATAGCTATCAAGGCAAACAAATAGCCCAAGCCCATGTCCCGGAAAACATCCTTGGTAATCCGCCATTCCCCTTCACCATCCCATACCACATCCGTTCCGGCAGGTAGTTGCCAGCTGTCCCCGGCGCCACTACTAATATACGTGCGCTTATCCCATGGCGTGGCGGTCCGCCCGATAGCTGCATCCATGTCAGCATGCAAGTCGGCAATAACTTCCGCAGGTGTGCGCCCATTGAGCTCCGCTGTCACGTACACCACCGGGCGGAGGTCCTTGTGATGAATGGCCTGGTCGGCAATACCCGGTTCAAAAGCGCCCAGTTCGCCCAGCGGCACCAGGGGTTGCGGCGCAAAATCCAGCCCCTGATCGGTGCTGGTTTTGGTGACGCCCTGGCGCCCCCTGACCAGCAGACGTTCGAAATCATTTGTGGAAACCCTGTGCTGCGGGTCAATTCGAAACTCAAGTGGCAGGGGTACGGCTTCCCGTTCCAGCTGCAGGTAACCGGCCACATAGCCTGCGTTGGCCATAGCCAGTGTACTGGCGATATCATCTGTGCTCACCCCGGAGAGGGCCGCCTTCCACTTGTCGGTGACGAAACGCAGGCGCGATCTATCGTCCTCCACCGTGGAATCGATCTCCACTACATGAGCCTCCCGTGACAGCCTGCTCATTAATACCCGGGCCGCTTCTTTCTGGGTGCTGTATGGCGTTAGGGTTTCGCCGTAAATTTCTCCGACCAGGGTGCTGAATACTGGCGGACCGGGAGGCACTTCAACGACTTTAATTCTGACTCCTTCGCGGTTGTGGGGCGCCAGCAGCTGGCGCAGTCGCAGTACTACTGCGTGGGATTGATCGACGCGTAGGGATTTATCTGCCAGGGTAAGGCGCAGCTCGGCCTGGTGGGTACCGTATCGCTGGTAGTAACGCCTCACCATGCCATTGAAATCGATGGGGGACGGCACACCGACAAAGGCGGCTATCGCCAGCACCTCGGGCATCCGGGCCACCTGGTCGGCAATTTCCCTTGCTGCCGCTGCAGTATGCTCCAGGCTGGAGCTTTCAGGCATATCGATCAGGACCTGCACTTCATTCTTGTTGTCGAAGGGCAGCAGCTTGAGAGGTACAGCGCGAAACAGCGGCAAAATGGCGGTTGCGACAAACAGCGCAAGTACCAGCCACAGAACCGTTTTGGCTCGACGGCGATGGCTGATCAACGGATTAAGCAGCCTGCGGTAGAGTCCTTGGTGTAACCTGGCCGCCAGCTCTTCGTCTGATTCCGGGCTTTCCCTGAGCAACCGGCTGGCAAGCCAGGGGGTGACCAGGAAGGCAACCAATGTACTGGCAATTACACTCACGGGCACGTTAAAGGCCATGGGCGCCATGTAGGGCCCCATCATACCAGAGATAAAAGCGAGCGGCATGAACGCGACAATGATAGTGACCGAGGACAGGATGAGAGGCACCCTGATTTCCGCGATAGCCGCTGCGGTCCGATCCTGCACCGACAAGGATTTTCGCGCCATAAACCTGGAAATGTTATCGACGCCTGTGATGGGGTCGTCCACCAGCAGTCCCAGTGAAAGGATCAGTGCGAACAACGTGACCCGGTTAATGGTGTAACCCAGGGCCATATCCAGCCCAAGTGTGATTCCGTAGCAAACCGGGACTGCCAGGCCTACCACCACCGCCGCGCGCCAGCCCAGAAAAACGCCGACAAATATCACCACCGTGATGACCGCGAACACCAGGCTGCTGGCGAGGTCGTTAACCTTGGTATTAGCCGTCTGCCCGTAATCTCGCAGTACCGCCACATGGACCTCGGGAGGAAGCAGTTGTTGCTGTAAGCTAGCCATTTCGCGGTGCACCTCCTGCGCCACCGTTACAGCATTTGAGCCATGCTGCTTGGCCACCGAAATCGCCACCATAGGGTTACCCGTACCAGGGGCAGCGCCGCCACGCTTGTCAGCCGCAGGGTGAGCCGAGGTGAAATCTATCCATGTATAACTATCGGCTTCTGCCGGCCCGTCTTCAACCCTGGCCACGTCACGAAGGAATACCGGGGCCCCATCTATCACATTGACCACAAGTGTCTCGAGTTCGGTCACATCTCGAACAAAATCTCCAGACTCCAGCAATATCGATTGATTATTGAAGCCCCAGTTTCCGGCACTGCGCCGCACATTCGATATAGCCAGGGCCGCAACCACGTCAGCTGGTGTGGTCTTGCGAGCGCCCATGCTCTCGGGGTCGACGAGGATTTTGATAGTGCGCGGCCTGCCACCGACTACATTGACCTCGCTCGTTTGGGTGATTCCCTGTAGTGTGGTTGCCACCTCATCAGCCATGCGGCGCAGTTGATAATCATCGTAGAGATCCGCGTCCTCACTCCATAGGCCGAGCATCACCACAGGGATATCATCCACCTCGACCGGGCGCAGCATCCACTGGCTGACCACCGGTGGAATCTTGTTCTGGTTGGAATAAAGTTTGTTGTACGTGTTAAATAGCGATATTTCCCGGTCCTGCCCCACGTAAAACGCCAGGGTTGCCGTGGCACGGCCGCTGGCCGTAGCGGAATAAACGTGTTCAACACCGGGAATTTGTGCCAGGAGTTTTTCCAGTGGTGTGGTTACCTGTCGCTCCACCTGCCTGGCGCTTAGCCCCGGCGCCTCCACCATTACGTCGATCATGGGAACCACGATCTGCGGCTCCTCCTCTCGCGGTGTATAAAGCAACGCGATAACGCCAGCGGCGATTCCGAGCAAGAATATCAGTTGAGGTAAACCACCTCGCAAGGCATACAGTACTAGCCGGTCGAGGGCATTGGGCTTATTTTCAGTGCGCACGTCTGAGCGATCGCATGTTGATAAACGGTATTCCGTGAGTTATTTCAGGGTTTCACGGTATACATACCGCTGACAGCAAATTCTAGCATAAGCTAATGTAGGGTCGACTGAACAGACGTTGTATGGATGAAATTCGCTAATGTGTGAGCCTTTTGTCGCTTCGAGAGTATGGCAACTGGAAAGGCTGGAACTAGCGGAACGGATCGAACTGGTAAAGTCAGTTTTCGACTGACTTGCCAAGCAGGGTCCTGCCAATCTTCTGTACTGTAACGGCGAGTGTCTTTCCGCTTACGCAAACCGGCGCATCCGGGCTAGCGGGCGTATAGAACAGCCCGGCAAGTAAAAGCACGAATTTTTCTCAGACGTTTGTTATTGTTATACTGCAAAATGATACGTTTTCCTCGTTCCGAGGTCCATAATCGTCGTGTGCTGGTAGGCGGGCTGAGCCGGGAAGGCCGCAAGGCCATAATTCAATCCGACATGCGCAAGCTGCCCCAGGCCTGTCATATTGTGCACGACATGCAGACCGGTTATAGCATCAGCGCAAAAGTGCCTAATCGCTCTCGCGCCGGGGGTTTTCTTCAAGCGGATTCGATTTTTTCAGTACAAGCCGGTTGGCCATCCTGCCGCAATACGAACGTGAGATTTGAGCATGCCGCAGCAAACTATTACAGCTGATGGAAGCGACGATGTTCCAGAGAGTCTGATTCTCAGCGAGATACAGGTGATCCTGGCGGAAAAACGTACGTCGCTCTCCACGCTGCGCACCGGCATCGCCGTGTTCGCGTTGCCGCTCTCGGTGCTCAGCGTTTTGATTGCCACTTCGCGGCTCTACGAAGTCAGCGCTGTCATGCACTGGCTGTTCCCACTATTGATTCTCACTATTGGACTCGTGGCGCTGGGGATTTATCTTGTTACCACCGCCATACGGCGCATTCAGCATTTCAACCGACTTCTGGACGATTTCAAAACAAAATATACACGCCTGGCTCGCCTGCTCGATTGAGGCGGGGAGGCGAAGCACCTCTGTTTCCTGGCGCATTCACGGGGGTGACATGACACGAGAAAAGCAAAAGACCACTGGGACAATGGGCGCTTGTTAGGCCAGCGGGAATTTGCAGCGCGCCGGGTTAATTCCATATAGTCTAGCAAGGTAGCGTGCTTGAAACGCACGGAATAGAGCAGTAGAACAACTCGTATACCGGTCCCGATGGAACTCCTCCCGACCAGCCCAACAGGAAAAATTCATGATAAATGAGCAATGGTTTCTGCTGGTGGGTGGCCTCCTGCTCCTCATGGGCCTCACACCGTCTCTTATCAAGCGCGTGCCATTCACGTCCGCGATGGTGTATCTGGCAGTGGGGCTTATCGCCGGGCCAACGTTGCTGAATGCCTACCACTTTAACCCGCTCAAGCAATCGGCACTGCTGGAAACGTTGACCGAGGTAGCGGTGCTCATTTCCCTGTTTGCCGCGGGAGTGAAAATGCCTGTGCCTTTCACTCTCCTTCGCTGGCGCACACCGATATTGCTGGCCTTCGTGTCCATGTCAGTTACCGTTGGCCTGATCGCCGGGTTTGCACATTACGCACTCGGTCTGTCATTGGGGGCGGCCGTGCTGCTTGGTGCTATCGTCGCGCCCACCGATCCGGTGCTGGCCACAGACGTCCAGATTCGGCATCCAGGCGATCGCGACCGGTTGCGCTTCTACCTGACCTGTGAGGCGGGCATGAATGACGGTAGCGCGTTTCCCTTTGTGATGCTCGGGCTGGGCTTGCTCGGCCTGCACGACCTGGGTGAAGCGGGGCTGCAATGGGCCATGGTGGATGTTATTTGGGCCACTGCGGGCGGCATCGCTATCGGGGTTGCGCTGGGCTCTGGGCTGGCACGGCTGGCGTGGAAACTGCGCAACGGGCCGCACAGGCACGATCTGATGGATGATTTCCTTGGTCTCGGGCTGATCGCAGCCGTTTACGGCGTTAGCGAACTGCTCTCTGCATGGGGTTTTCTGGCCGTGTTTTTTGCCGCCGTGGCACTGCGACAAACCGAGCTCAAGCTCAGTGGCAGGCCTCCGGACAACCCCGACGAATTGCAAGACAGCGCGTTACCCCTCAGTGATACGGCTGTTGAAGTTCCGGTATCTACCGTTAGTGAGGGCTCGCTGCTGTTCAAGGAGCATCTCGAACGCCTGTCTGAGATGATGCTCATCCTACTGGTGGGCGGTACCTTATTTGTCGACTCCTGGAATTGGCGGGCCGTGGGGCTGGCCTGTTTCCTCTTTCTGGTGGCGCGGCCGGTCAGTGTGCTGGTCGGGCTGTCCTTGTCCCGCACGTCCTGGCGGATTCGCGGCCTGGCGGGCTGGTTTGGCGTGCGCGGGATAGGCTCACTTTACTATTTGATGTACGCCATTCAGCACGGGCTGCCCGAAGACCTCGCCCTGCAGCTGATCCAGATAACGCTGATCGTGATTACGCTGTCAATTCTTGTCCACGGCATCAGTGTCAAACCGCTTATGAACCGCTACGGAGGGCGATGATGGGAAAGGTGTCTAATCGTTTGGTTTGGCTGCAGGCTCATTGAGCACTTCAGCGCGCCAGTCGGCACCCATTTTCTCCTCGATATAGTCGCGCATAAACTGCCGTATTTTTTGCGAGGGGGTGACATCTTCCAATGCGCAGAGCTTTTCGAAGGTAGTTTTTTTATTTGGATCGACCAGTAGCGTTAATCGCGCAGTACGCTTTTCCATAGTAATGACTCGTCAAGAAGCCTGGCTAGGCTCTGGTCCGTTGGTATTTAATTAACATATTATTACAATATATCTCGTCTTTCCAGTACCCCTTGCAATCAGGTTACCAGACACCATGCCTTTCAGGCGGCGCTGAGGTATAGCTGCATTATGTACTAATGTGATTAACATGCAATTAGTTTATAATTAACATTTGGGATATGGAGTTGGGAGTCTTGCATGGCTCATAGAGCACATTTGTTTTCATTGCGCATCGGTCATGCCCTGCGCGAGGCATGCTTTGGCAGTGAGCCCTATAGCCTGCCGCGCTTGTGGCGTGATGTACTGGCGGGGGTGACCGTCGGAATTATCGCGATCCCGCTGGCCATGGCACTGGCGATTGCCAGTGGAGTGGCGCCTCAGTACGGTCTCTATACCGCGATCATTGGCGGCTTTGTCATTGCCCTGACGGGAGGTAGCCGGTTTAGTATTTCGGGGCCGACAGCGGCTTTTGTGGTTATTCTCTACCCGATAGCCCAGCGCTACGGTCTCGCAGGTTTGCTGCTGGCAACTTTTTTGTCTGGGTTGATGCTGATAGCTATGGCCTACGCGCGCCTGGGCCGTTTTATTGAATATATTCCCGAATCGGTCACTCTCGGATTTACTGGTGGCATTGCAGTTGTTATCGCCACCCTGCAGCTGAAAGACTTTTTCGGCCTGACCTTTCAGGACATGCCGGAGCACTACGTAGACAAGGTCTGGTTGCTCGCCACATCGATTGACCAGTTCGACGGCCCAAGTGTGGTCACGGCGTTGCTAACGCTGGGCATCATGCTGTTTTGGCCGCGGCTCAAAACGGCGATTCCACCACACTTGCCCGCCGTGATACTGGCGAGTCTTTTCTGTGTGTATCTCGCGAGCGCGGGATACAGCGTTGATACCATCGGGTCCCGGTTCAGTTATCTTTTGCCGGATGGCTCAATGGGCATGGGTATTCCCCCTTACCTGCCAGGTTTTGCCTGGCCATGGCAGCAGCCCGGCCCCGGCGGACAACCGTTTGAATTCAGTTGGGCACTGGCGGTGAGCCTGCTCCCCTCGGCTTTCGCCATCGCCATGCTGGGCGCTATCGAGTCCCTGCTGTGTGCGGTGGTGCTGGATGGAATGACGGGGAAACGCCATAGCGCAAATAGCGAGCTGCTCGGGCAGGGTCTGGGAAATATCATCGCGCCATTTTTTGGCGGTATTACGGCAACCGCCGCGATAGCGCGCTCTACGGCCAACCTGAAAGCGGGCGCGGAATCTCCGGTTGCAGCCATGATCCATTCACTGGTGGTATTGCTGGGGCTGGTAGTGCTCGCATCCCTTTTGGCCTACCTGCCGATGCCCGCCATGGCGGCGTTACTGATCGTGGTTGCCTGGAATATGAGCGAGGCGCCGAAATCACTGCACCTTGTCAAGCACGCGCCGGCATCCGACATTGCCGTTTTTTTAACCTGCCTGATATTGACAGTTTTCTTCGATATGGTGATCGCGATCACCGCGGGTGTGCTGCTGGCCTGCATTCTGTTTGTTAACGAGATGGCGGCGATGACGAAGATCACCGATATAACGGGCAATAACAAGCTGGTTGATGTGGATCTTCCGGACCGCTGGGCTGTTCTGAAAATAAATGGCCCGCTGTTTTTTGCCGCAGCAGACCGCGCTTTCGGTGAGATCTCCGCTATCATGGCAGATCTCGACGGGGTCATTCTCTATATGGATGGCGTGACGCTTCTGGATGCGGGGGGGGTCGCGGCGATGAACAAGTTGGTCGCTTACTCCGCCAGCGAGGGAAAGCAGGTCATTATAGCCGACCTCCAGTTTCAGCCATTAAAAACACTGGCCAGGGCGAAAGTCGAACCGATAGCCGGTGTGACAACTTTTTATCCAACACTTAATGAGGCCATTCATCATTTCAGCTGAATTGAAATTACCACTATGAAAATATCAGAAGCAAAGGAGAAGTTTGAAGCTAATTATTTTAGCCTGGTAGAGATCAGGAAAAATCCTGCCGATATAAGTGAGTATATAGCCTTGCTGTTCGGTCAGGATGGAAAGTCCTTCATGCTCTGCTATGAAAATGACACGGTTCTATGCTCCAGGGAGCTGGAGCATTTAATCCTGATGTTGAAAGAGGTCGGGTTCAGCCGGGCGAAAATATACTTTTAGCTTTTGCGGTTGGTCAGGTGGCAATATAGCTGACCAATACAATCAGCCCCGTGACGATGAGTGCAAAGTACAATGCGGCTGCGAGAAATACATGGAGCCCGTTGGCGCGGTCAAAATCACTGACGCGTTGCACCCTTTTGCGCACGCCCAGGTGGCCAGACAACACGATTCTTACAAGTTCTATAAAAGTAAGAGGGCGTTTGGGGCTGTCATCTTTGGTCCCCTTTTGGGTGTTTGTCTCATTCATTCGAGGATTTTACCGCAAGCGAGTGCCTGTGGTAAGCGCTGATTGATTCACCTGTACTCAGGATAAACCTGTGGAACTCACACAGCGCACTGCCAAATTCCGACTACCTGCGCTAGAATGCGCCGCGCGGAGGTTCGAATGAGATCGGGCCCCCTGTTTTCCCGCTTCCAACCAGTGCGCGGGCCCTGCGATCAGGCTGCCCCAGGAGGCCTTACTGTGACAAGCATTCAGGTCCCGGACAAGCCGCTGCTGCAGGAGTGGTTGGATGCCGCTGGCACAGAGTACTATATGTGTGGCCAGTGTGAGGGGCTGCACATCCCGGCGCTGCGCGACGCGCCTGGGGTGATTGATAGTCGCTTGTTTCTGGAAGAATACGGTTTGTTATTGACTACAGAGTTGGAGGTGCGTCCGGGGGCTTTGCTGCTGTTATCAGCAGATATGGGAAGGCTCAATATGGACTACCCAACCCTGAAGATTTTCCTCGACGTGGTGGATGATGCGTTGCCGCAGCTGGTAGTGGCTGCAACGTGCCCTGCGGGGGCTGGTTTGTCGCGGCAGCAGTTCAATCTCTTCGTGGCGACGGCGATAGAGGCGGGCGGTCATCTGGCTCAGAGCTGTGAGCAGTTGAACTATCTGTATAAGGCGCCTGAGGCAGAAGAGCCGATGCTCCACTGAGTCCGCGTTTCGGTGGCTGCAAATGGAGACAGGCAGGCGTAATATGCAGCGCTTGAGCCCCATTGCTGGCACCTGGTGTTAATTCGCCGTAAGTTTATAATTTTATTAGAAGAAGCGGTTGACAAGGTGCCGGTCCATCCGGACAATATGCCGCCTTTCGGAGGGGTTCCCGAGTGGCCAAAGGGATCAGACTGTAAATCTGACGCGCGAGCTTCGGTGGTTCGAATCCACCC
>CAXBOW010000027.1:0-39239 GCA_963977485.1 uncultured Haliea sp. | reverse complement strand
AGTACCGTGAAAGCTTAGGGTTAGTGACGTAAATCAGTCCAAGAAATTAGCCGCATCCCCAGGGTTTGCATCTAATACTGACCCACCCTGAACGCCAGATTATGGCGTAGTTTTTGGTTTCTTGCTGCTCTTTCCTTCCTCCTGATTGATCGTCGAGTGCTTCAGCCGGTAGCTGTCGTTTCCTGTTTCCAAGATATGGCAGTGATGAGTTAGCCGGTCCAACAATGCGGTAGTCATTTTTTCGTCTACAAATACCGAGGACCATTCGGCGAAGCTGAGGTTGGTGGTAATGATGATGCTGGTGCGCTCGTAAAGCTTGCTGATCAGATGGAACAGCAAGGCGCCACCGACTTGGCTGATGGGCAGGTAACCCAGCTCGTCGAGAATCACCAGGTCTGTGTGCACGAGACGATTGGCGATTCTACCTTGCTTGCCCTCGCGTTTTTCCTGCTCCAGCTGATTCACGAGCTCGATGGTAGAGAGGAACCGCACGCGCTGGTGATGATGCTGGATGGCCTGGACACCAATGGCTGTCGCTAGGTGTGTCTTGCCCGTACCCGGGCCGCCCACCAGAACTACGTTCTGGCCGTCTTCCAGGAACTGGCAGCGGTGCAATGACTTTACCAGTGCCTCATCCACTAGGCTTTGGCTGAAGTCAAAGCCGGTTAGATCTCGGTAGGCCGGGAACTTGGCCACCTTCATCTGGTAGTTGATCGAGCGCACCTCTCGCTCAGACGATTCCGCTTTGAGCAGCATTTCCAGCACAGGTATCGCTTGCTTGTAAGCAGGTGACGCCTGATTCGAGAGTGTATTGATGGCATCGGCCATGCCATGCAGTTTCAGTGTCTTCAGGGTGCTGATCATTGCGTCAGGGTTCATTGCTGGATCTCCTCAGTTGATCATATCGGGCAGTGTTGGCTTCTGGCTCGGTGACCAGTTTCAGGGCAGGCGGTGGCTTTAGCGGCCGCGGGAGGCTCGGCTCCCCCATGCGGCTCAAGCAGTTAAGTACGTGCTGTTTGGAGACTTCGCCCAGTTCCAGTGATCTAGCGACCGCACGCTCCACCTGTCGCTCGTCGTGGAGTAGCACAAGGGCAAGGATGTCCACCATCTCTCGATCACCACCGGGACGTTTAATCAGGCGAGCACGCAACTGGCGGAAGCTGTCTGGCAACTCCAGGAACGGAGCGCCATTGCGCAGCGATCCCGGCTTCCGCTGTGCAACCGAGAGATAGTGACGCCAGTCGTAGATCGTTTGGCCCGGTGATTTGTGCCGGTTAAAGACACGCGTATGCTCTGCTACTACCTGCGCCTCAGCCACAATGACAAGCCGCTCCGGGTAGACCCGGAGGCTGATTACACGATTGGCGAAGCTGGCGGGCACGCTGTAGCGGTTGTGCTCGAAGGTGATCAGGCAGGTCGAGGATACGCGCTTACTGATCTCGATAAAGCCGTCGAACGCAGCTGGTACCGGCATCAGCTTGGAGTGTTCGTCCGCCAGGCATTCCGCCAACGAACGATTCTTCATCTGCGGATGAGCAGTTTCTAGCCACAACGCCTGGCAGCGGTCATATAGCCAGTGATTCAGTTCCTGCAAGGATTTGAACGGTGGTGTGTCGTACCAGAGCCCGTGGCGGGCATCCAGCACGGCCTTCTCCACCTGGCCTTTCTCCCAGCCAGCAGCGGGATTGCAGAACTCCGGCTCATACAGGTAGTGACCCACCATGGCATGGAAGCGCTTGTTAACCTGACGCTGCTTGCCGCGCCCGACCTTGTCTACGGCCGTCTTCATGTTGTCGTAGATGCCACGCTCGGGGATGCCGCCGAAGGCCCTGAACGCGTGGTAGTGAGCATCGAACAGCATCTCGTGGGATTGTGTCAGATAGGCTCGCAGGAAGAACGCCCGGCTGTAGCTGAGCTTGAAGTGGGCGATCTGCAACTTGGTGCTGATGCCGTTGATCTTGACCCAGTCCTCGCTCCAGTCGAATTGGAAGGCTTCCGCAGGAGCAAACTGCAAGGGAACGAAGGCCTTACCGGGTTGGCGCCTCGCGTTCTGCTGTGCCTGGCGCCACTGGCGGGCGAAGGCGGCCACCCGATCATAGGAACCGGTATATCCGAGTTCCACAAGGTCTTTGTACAACCGTTTCACGGTGCGCCGCTGCTTACGGTGCCGGCGAGACTCCCGGAACAGCCAGTTGGTCAGCGTCTCCTCGTAATCGTCCAGTTTGCTGGGAGATTTCCGCGCGGGATATGCGGGCTCTAACTCCTGGCTAGCAAGGTACTTGCGAATCGTGTTTCTGGACAACCCAGTGCGCCGTGCGATCTCTCGGATCGGCATGCCTTCACGCAGGTGCCAGCGTCGAATAACACTTACTAATGCCACGTCTATCACTCCTGTCACCCCTGCTCATTATTTGTGCAGGGAGGGGTTTAACGTGGGTCAAAATTCGATGCAAATCTGGGGGGCTAGTGGGTCAATTTTGGGTGCAAATCAACATAACAACGAGTATGCCTTTATATACCGAATTCGGGACGGAAAAATATGTGAATGGACTGCATACCTGGATACCATGCTGTTGGATGCGACTCATGATTAGCGTGGCATCAACTTTTGACTGCGCGAATCATGACAAAGGTTTTTCAGCCGATACCAAGGTATAACGGGTGAACATACAGAGAGTGGTCTATTTCACTCCTGGAAAAAGCGTATTTTCGGAGCGTTGATCCCATTCATGAAGGCGGACAGTATCTCAAAGCCGAGTCTTCTTGGCGAGTAGGCGTTGCGACATACATTGCTATGATATTCGGCACAGTCAGGCGAAAGGCAATCATTCGGGCACGAGAAAATCGCTGTCCCATCGTTTATTGGAATAACGCGGCTATTGATATAAAAGTACATATGTACTAATATATCTGCAGATATCGATGCGCTGCTGTTGAATTGCAGCAGCCAGAAAGTGCTCCGTTAGCGAGATTGGAGAAAAATCATGAACCTGCTGTTACAGAACTGGCTCAGGTCTACTGGCCAAGTATTATTGGTATCGGTCTTTTTGGCTGGTTCTATTGCTCAAGCGGAAGAGGCACCAAAATCGGACTTTGTATTTGGTGCTGTTGCTCAGAAGAAAAAAGATGCTGCTGAAAAAGCAAAAGATCAGGAAACCGCAGAAGCAACAACAGATGTAGCTGAAGCGCAATCAGAAAAGAAGACAATAGCCCGAACACAAAATGAGTCAGTTGTTCACGTAACGAAAGATTTATCGCTAAACTCGAAAGAATTACCGCTAAACCCGGAAGACTTTCGCTCTCTGGATGCTAAGCAGATTGGTGTCATTCGCCATATACTGAAGCTTTCCAGGCAACAGAGAGGCAATTTCGACGGAATGGGCTCCGACTGGACGGATATACATGAGCCCCCAGTACAATACCAATTCTCAATGGGAGGTTACGCATTGGGATTGGCTCAGTATCACTATACGCCGGCATACCCGGATATCTACCGCGAGGCGATGGATTCGTACATTCAGAAATTACTTCATCCTCTTGTTTGGGACGCCTGGTATCTTATAAGTATGGGTGGAAAAGTGGTCAATCCTGATCAGGAAGCGCTTTTCGTGCCATCGTTTGATCCGGTTACTGACGATAACATCATGTACAGCGGCCATTTACTGCAGTTGGCTGCCTTGTATGAAATGTTGTACAGGGACGAAAAATATGCACAGTCAGGTGCGTTTACCTTTGATTTTCTTACGGAATCCTGGGGTGATGGGCCGATAGTGTACAAACATGATCTGCACGATTTAGCAAAAATCATTCACGGTCTGTTCAAGGAAGGCAACTATAAGGGCATAGCCTGTGAACGAAATTTAGTATTTGTCCCGTGCAATCAGCATCCGATCCTGGGCCTGATGCACTACGACGCTGTCTATGGCACAGAGTATGCCAAAGACGTTATTCCAAAATTCAAGAAGCAGTGGGATGAGCGCCAATACCAGAATCCTGAGTCCAGTTCGCTAATGCTCGTTTTGCTCAAACAGCAAGAACAGGTGCTTTACGCGGATGAAAGCTGGGTGGATTCCTGGGCTGGTATGTATATGAACGCCTGGGATTCTGAGTATATTCAATCGCTTTACCCTGCTCAGCGTGATCTGCATTTTGATTACGCAATCGGGAACAAAGTCAAAACAGAAAGTTTAATGATGTGGGAAGATCGTATTGGCTTGACTTCGCTGTTGGCTTATACGGTAGAGATGGGTGATACGGAAACCAGTAATGCTTTGTTTGAACATCTGGAGACAAACTTCTCACCTATCTGGGAGGAAGATACAGGGCGCTATTACTATCCGCGAAATGACGACCCGACGAAAGACGAAAATGGTATTTCTCACATGATGCCTACCATGGGTGCAAATGCCTTTATTCCGCAAGCCTACCTGAATATAAAAGACGGCATTAAAACGCTATATAATAGCCCCTGGCCCGCAGACCACTGGAGCCAGCCATATATCACGGGTGTTGATGATTTGACCACATCGGTGACTCAGGCCGTGTTTGTTGAGGAAAAAGGAGCGCTACTGGTTACACTTGCGCAAGGCCCCGTGGCGGCGAAGAAAGTCGCGTTTAAAGTCGTTAATCTTGATCCGGATAAAATCTACGCTATCTGGAAGGGAAATGAGTTAGTCAAAAAAATCTCTATGTCGGAAGAATCGATGAACGGTGAGTATAGCGTCGATGCGCAGGATAACCTGGTTATCGAGACAATATTGTCTAAATCCAAGCCCAGTAGCTTTGTTATAGCCGAAGTTGACCACTGATCCAATTCCTCACACCTTGCTGTGAAATAAGTAGGTGTAATGGCAATGGAAAGCGGGCCAGTACGGTTTAATATCCCGCCGCTGTCTACGGCGGGGGTGTTTAGTAAGCCAAGGTGCCTTTGTGTCTATTTTCCTGCGAATAATAGCTGCCGTACTCGTGTTATACGCCACGTTTGAAATCGGTCGACATTTTCCGTCTTCCGGCACAGTTGTGGCCCATCTTCAGGATGATCCAACGGTATTGCTGGATCATCCTGAGTTGATAAGCGCAGCACACCAGCTGGCAAAAAATCAGCGTGAACATAAAAATAGAGAAAGAAGAGCCTCTGTTATAGCATTTCAAGAAACGTTTCTGTTGGAGTCACCCCTGGCAACAATGGTGGACAATGGTAAAGCGCCTTTCGTTGATATTGTAGAATTTTTGGATTATCAGTGTGAACCCTGTAAAGCCAGTTACGCTGTTGTTCAGCGCGCGCAGGACAATAATCCTCACTTAAGAGTGGTCTATCAAATGCTACCGGTGTATGGCAGTGGCTCAGAGCTGGCGGCGAGAATGGCACTAGCCGCGCAACTACAAGGTAAATTCGAACCCTTTCACCGACATGTGATGAAGTCAGATACAGCGTTAAATCCTTCTGTTTTAGCTGCAATAGCGGAAGGCGTGGGACTCGATAAAGCGCAGTTGGAAACGGATATGTTTTCTGATCAAGTGCGGCACCATATCGGCAAGACAAAAGCACTGGCCGAACAGCTCAATGTTACAGGAGTTCCTTCTTTTATAGTCAGTGGTCAGCTGCTAACCGGTGGGTTGACGGATGACCTCTTGCAGGCAGCCATCGAGTCCGGTGGGAATCCACCGTTGTAATCTCCAATATGAAGACGTCATTGTCGATAATATTTTAACGAACAGTATATAGGCCCAGATATTATGAAAATAACAGCAGCTGTAGTTCGAGAAAAGGGCGGCCCATTTTTAATCGAAGAAGTCGAGCTTGATGAACCGCGTCATGATGAGATTATCGTGCGGAATTTCGCAACGGGTATATGCCATACGGATTTAGTGATTAGAGATCAGTTTCTTCCGATTCCGTTGCCAGCAGTACTGGGACACGAGGGCGCAGGCGTGGTGGAGAAAGTAGGGGTCAGTGTTAGCAAGGTTAAGCCTGGAGACCGGGTGGTAATGTCATTCCATGCCTGCGGTCACTGTCATCCCTGTGCAGAAGGTGACCCGGCTTACTGCGATGGTTTCATGCAAAATAATTTCAGTGGGAAAAGGGTTGATGGATCTGGGTCTGTTTATCTTGATGGAGAGGAAATTAGCGCCAATTTTTTCCAGCAATCGTCATTCGCGACCCATTCCTTGGTGACCGAGAGAAATATCGTGAAGCTATCCAGCGACACTTCTGACGAGTCGTTAGCACTGTTTGCGCCCTTAGGTTGTGGCATTCAAACCGGCGCGGGAGCGGTACTTAACAGTTTGGCGGTTAAGGCAGGTTCATCTATTGTGGTATTTGGCGCAGGCACCGTTGGAATGTCGGCAATCATGGCGGCCAAATTGGCGGGTTGTGGAACGATTGTTGCCGTGGATATAAATCCAGAACGCTTGGAGCTTGCCAAAGAGCTAGGTGCGACACACGTTGTTAACGGGAAGGACGCAGATGCGGTCGAGTTTGTCCAGGCGCTCACAAAGGGTGCGGATTATTCACTTGAGACCACCGCGTCACCCATCGTGCTGCGCCAGGCAGTCGAATGTTTGCACGTACGGGGCGTTTGCGGCTCTGTAGGACTGCCACCCGCAGGCACTGAAGTGACCTTCGATATGGTGTCTATTCTTTTTGGCCGAACACTTAAGGGCATCATCGAAGGGGATAGCGTTCCAGACGTTTTTATCAATCGCCTGATCGATCTATACGAGCAGGGAAAGTTTCCTTTTGATCGCTTGATCAAGCATTACGATTTTGCAGACATTAACACGGCCGTAAGAGAAACAGAGGAAGGCGGTGTGCTTAAAGCTGTTCTTCATATGCCTTTGTAGATATGAAACGCAGCGGGTATAGACTGACATTTATGAAAATAGCTTGGAGAGATATGTCGCGGAACTGGACTACGAATCAAGTTTAAATAAATGATAAATCGGACATAGGCATGCAGGTAGAACTCAAAATGAATCCCAAGATTGGAATGCCAAAAACGTTGGGCGAAATACTCCCCTACGCTGCCTCGCGCTTTGGTAGCAAGCCCGCCCTCATCGCGGGAGATGCAGAGCTCAGTTTTCTTGAACTCGAAGCACAGACTAACCAGCTGGCGAATGCTTTTGTCAATCTGGGGGTTCAACCCGGTGAGCGCATTACTTTGTACGGCACTAATTGTAGCGAATGGGTTGTCAGTTATTACGCCGCGCTGAAGGTGGGCGCGGTCATCAATCCCATCAATGTGATGCTCACACCGGAAGAAGTCAGCTATGTCGCAAATGATTGCGGCAGTGCGGTGTTGCTGGGGACGGCCGATAAATTGGCTCCCCTGACGGATATCAAGCAGCAGTCACCGATTAGAGAACTCATCTGCTTTGGAGATGAGGTGCCGGCGGGTATGTTGTCATTTAATGCATTGCTCAATGGCGAATCCTCTGAATTTGAGCCCGTTGTCAGCCAGGCCGATAGCTTGTCCACCATCTGCTATACCTCGGGTACCACTGGGCATCCCAAAGGTGCGATGCACTCCCACCGCAATGTCCTCATCAATGCCAATATGACCGCCCTGATGCACGGGCGTACAGACAAGGATACCGTTGTCACAGCACTCCCCTGCAGTCACGTCTATGGCAATGTGGTGATGAATGCCGCCATGATCAAGGGCATGACCCTGGTACTGCACTCACGTTTTGATGAAAAGGTAATACTCGAGTCCATGCAAGCGCACAAGGCGACCTTGTTTGAGGGTGTGCCGACCATGTACATGTACTTACTCAATCATCCCGAACTGGATCAATACGACCTGTCTTCCTTACGTATTTGTACCGTGGGCGGTCAGACCATGCCCGTGGCCAAGATGGAAGAGGTTGAGCGTCGCTTCGATTGCCCATTGATAGAGCTGTGGGGGATGACAGAGCTGGCCGGGTTAGGGACGACCTCTGCTGATTCAGGCCCGATTGAACGGGGGTCCATTGGCGTTACCCTGCCGTATGTAGAGGCGAAGGTCGTGGATACAGAGGACGCCAGCAAAACCCTGGGCGTCGATGAAGTGGGCGAGTTAATGATGAAGGGCCCCATTGTGATGATGGGCTATTACGGCAATGACACCGGAACAGCCGAGACCATTGAGCCCGATGGTTGGTTACATACTGGTGATGTCGCCAGAATTGACAAGTCCGGCCATATTTTTATTGTCGATCGAAAGAAAGACATGATCGTCACTGCCGGATTTAATGTCTATCCCGCCGAACTGGAACGAGTGATTTCCGGCCATCCTGATGTGGCTATGGTGGCCGTGGGTGCTGTTAAGGATGAAAAAAAGGGGGAATTGGCCAAGGCCTATATTATTCCCAAGGACGGAACCCAGCCTGCGGCTGAAGCTATTATCAGCTACTGCCGCGAACACCTGGCCGCCTATAAAGTCCCACGAGAAATTCAATTTGTGGATGATTTTCCTAAAACCAGTTCCGGGAAAGTGATGCGGCGCAAGCTGCACGAACTGGATACTTGATTAACGCTGAAGACACGGTCAGAAACAGAGACAGGCAATCGAACGAAATTATTACAGGATTAAGACTATGATTGATTTTAACGCCAATTATTCCATGACCATCAACGGCGAAGCCGCAACAACGGACAATACACTGCCGGTCTATAACCCGGCGACCAAAGAAACGATTGCCCAGGTGCCGGATTGTTCCAAAGAACAGCTTGATCGGGCGATACACTGTGCCGGACAAGCCTTCAATTCCTGGGGGCAAAGGCCTGTCAGCGAGCGTCAGGCACTGGTTCTGGCCCTGGCGGATAAGCTGGAAGCACACGCCGAAGAGATGATGGCTTTGTTAACCCGGGAGCAGGGCAAGCCACGGGCTGGTGCCGAATGGGAAGTGTTTGGTTCCGTCACCTGGTTAAGAGAGATAGCGACACAGAGTCTCGAAGACGAAGTTATTGAAGATACGGACACCCATAAAGTCGTGACACAATTTACCCCGGTGGGTGTTGTGGGTGCGATTGTTCCCTGGAATTTCCCGATCCTGCTGGCGATTTGGAAAATTGCGCCGGCGCTGATTTCTGGGTGCACCATTGTATTGAAGCCGTCACCGTATACGCCACTGTGTGATCTAAAACTGGTAGAACTGGCAAGGGACATATTCCCGGCGGGTGTGTTCAGCTGTGTCAGTGGTGGCGATGAGTTGGGAAGATGGATGTCGGCGCATCCGGGTATTAACAAAATCGCGTTCACCGGTTCGACTGCAACCGGCCGCCATGTGATGCGCTCTGCCGCCGAGACGATTAAGCGGGTGACCCTGGAATTGGGTGGCAATGATCCGGCTATCGTGTTGCCGGATGTGGACCCCAAGGCAATAGCGCCCCAATTATTTTGGGCTGCCTTTCAGAACAATGCGCAATTTTGTAACGCAACCAAACGCATTTATATTCATGAGTCAATTTACGATGCAGTGCGCGATGCCCTGGTGGAATTTATCAAGAATGAGGTGAAGACCGGCAATGGCGCTGAGTCCGATACGACACTTGGCCCTATACAGAACGCGATGCAGTACGGCAAAGTCAAAGATTTTTTCAAGGACTGCCAGGACAATGGCTATACCTTTGCGATCGGTGGGCAAATCGATGAGCAGGCTGAGGGCTGGTTTGTGCCCGTGACTTTGGTGGACAATCCGCCGGAAGACTCGCGCATTGTCCAGGAGGAACCCTTCGGGCCAATACTGCCACTGCTCAAGTGGTCAGATGAGCAGGATGTGATAGCAAGAGCCAACGACACGATCTATGGCCTGGGCTCCTCGGTCTGGGGAAAAGACCTGGAGGCGGTTCAGCGGATTGGTAATCAGCTTCAGTCAGGAAAGGTCTGGCTGAATGAAATTCACCATTATTCTCCGCATATTGCCTTTGGTGGTCATAAGCAATCGGGGTTGGGGTGTGAGAATTCGCTACATGGCTTGATGGAATATACAAACTGGAGGACGGTCACTTTGAACAAGAAAGCAGTGTTATAGGCTGGTTTATTCCTTTAGGCTGGGTTCGCCCAGCCTCTTTTTTTATTATATATCTTCAATGCTCACATGAATGCAGGGAGTTGTTATGAATATCAAGAGCATGTTTCCTATGCTGCTAGCTTCTATGGGAGTCTCCTTGGTGATGGCCGCCACGGATATGGATGCATCAATGGAGCATGAAGGCCAAGTCAAGACGACTGTGGACCAGCACAGCGGTCATAATATGGACACCATGGCGGACGATCATAAACAGAATGATCATTCCTCACAGGATCAAGACAGTGGCAGGATAATCCCGCAGTTTTCTTTGCAAAACGGCGCAGGCAAGTTAGTGAGTGAGGCAGACTTTGCCGATAGTTATCTGCTGGTCAGCTTCGGTTTTACCCACTGTCCATATACCTGCCCTACCATTCTTAGCAACTGGGCGAAAGTCATGGCGGAGTTGCCGGTAGCGATGGCTGAACGTTTGGTGCCGATCCTGATTACTGTTGACCCCGAACGTGATACACCGCAAATGATGGAAGATTATGTCCGCAAGTTCGATGAGCGTTTTGTCGGGCTCAGTGGTTCGACAGAGCAGGTGGCTGCAGCGGCTAAAAATTTTCGGGTTTCATACGAGAAAGTAGGCGCTGGTAGTGATTACATGATTCAACATACTGGCTTCAACTACCTGATTTCGCCCCAGCGCGAGTTGGTGGCAGTATTTAGATCAGGTACTAGTCCAGAGCAAATGACTCAGGTAATTCGTAGGTTGCTCAAGTAGTCTGCTGGCGCTGTCAGTGCGCAATGGGCCGGGCTAAACAATTGGATGACTCCATAGTCTATCCGTAAGAATCTTCCTTGGCTCGTGGCGGTACCCATATCATAGGCGTTTGAGAAATCGATTTGCACCAGCGCCCGCACTCGTGTCAGGCGGCGTGAGCATCGTCAATCTCCCACCCTATACACCACAGAACCTGGCCTTTCTCGTGATTTTCTTCGATCTCTCATTCATGGGAGTTGCAGTAAGAAAAGCCACTTGACTATTTAGGTCAGGTGTACTAACTTATAATAGTACGAGCGTACAAATAAAGGAGTATTAGGTGTGCACACAATGAATTATATCGGCCCGCTGGTACGCGGGTTACCGCGTATTCTATTGACCTTTTTCGCATTCGCGGTGCTGATGACGACAATGCAAAAAAGTGTGGGCGCAACGCCGGGAGATCTGGCGGAATTCCAGCGCCAAACGCGCCTAAAATACGATCTGAAGGAGGCCGCGTTTGCGGCAAATGATCCAGAGCCGATCCTGACTCGCTTCTATCACCCCGACGCGATTTCTACTGGCCCGGATGGCCACACCCAGGTGGGTCGAGCCGCATTGCGACCTGTGTACGAAGAGCTGATATTTGGCGATGTCCGGATCGAATCCTACCGGAGCTTTGTCAGCGGAGATGCGGGCTGGGACTGGGTCAACTTCCATGTAACCCCACCTGCAGCTTCGGGAGAAGCGCCTTTCACGTTCAAAATGCTATTTTTGTGGGAACGCGTGGATGGGGAGTGGTGGTCTCACGGCGAGATGTATGTGAACGGCGAGTTTGATATCAAGCAGTGATTGAGGGCAAAAAATAGATATGAGCACTGAGTTTGATAAAGGAAAGTCGGGTATGTTTGGCCCGGTAGAAATGACCCGCCGCGATTTTGTCGGCAACACCTTGATTGGGAGTGGAATTGCACTGCTGGGTGCGGGAGCACCACTGGCGGTTATGGGCATGGACGACAAGGGCCTGCCTGTTTTTCATATGGGCAACACCATACCTCTGCCCTTGAACAATCTTGACGAGAGCTGGACAGGTTATGGCGGCGTGGGGGACTACGCCACCGCCAATGGCAACACACATGCTGTCGTCAACGCGGCGCATACCCTGCGCAATGGCGATTTCAAAGACCAGGTTGACGCCGCGCAGGACAGCGGGGAAGCGTATGATCTGGTCGTTGTGGGGGCGGGGTTCTCTGGCTGTACCGCAGCCTATACCTTCCTCAAGGAGAATCCTGACGCGCGGATCTTGATTTTCGACAACCACGACATGTTTGGTGGCGAGGCCAGGCAAAATGAGTTCGAGGTAGACGGCTATAAACTGTGGGCACCCCAGGGGTCAACCGGCGCGGTTTGGCCCTTAGCCGAGGCCAAGCGTATCGACATGTACAGCCCCTTGTGGGACGAATTGCAGCTACCTCAGGAGTTTACCTGGCAGGAATCGAAAAAATCCAAGCTCAAGATTCCCTACGATAACTATTCGCCAATGCACCTGACCTGGGAAGGCACCGACTTGGGGTGGTTCCACCCAGGACACCCGGTAGCCATAAACCCATGGTCCAATCGTTTCAAAGACGTGCCCATCGACGAGAAAACCAAGAACGACTTTATCTGGATGGAAACCTATCGCCAGCCGCCCGAACGTGAGGATTGGGCGCAGTGGCTGGACAGCATGACATACCAGGAGTTCCTCAAAAACGAAATGGGAATTGACAATCCTGCAATATTTCAATATCTGCAACCCTTTGGCGCCGCTATGGGGATGGGGCTGGGCCCGGACATTATCTCCGCCTATCAGGCTTTCAATTTCATGCAACCCGGGGTGCAACAGTACGGACGTCAGTTGGGAATCGGTGACCCCACGGATTACGTTCACCTGGCTCAATGGCCAGGAGGTAATACGGGGACGCTCCGTCACCTGGTTCAGAAATTAAACCCGGACATCTACGGTAAAACAACTTCAATCAATGAAGTGCTTTCGAATCCGGTTGACCGGTCTGTCCTTGATGCCCACGATAGGCCGGTCAGAATGCGCCTCGGCTCATTGGTAGTACGTGTTGCGCACGATGGCCCGGCAGCGCAGGCAAAACAGGTCAATGTTACCTACTTGAAAGACGGCACCATGCGGCGGGTTAAGGCACAACGTGTCGTTATGGCGGGCCAGCAACACCTTAACAAACGGGTTGTTGCCGGGTTGCCGAGTGCGTACATCAACGCAATGGATCAGTTCATGCACGCGCCAATGATGATTATCAATGTCGCTGTGCGCAACTGGGAGTTCATGGACAAGCTTGGTGTCGCTTCCATGCGTTGGTTTGACGATGACCTGGGTTGGTTTACTACCCTCAGGCGACAGATGATCATCGATGGCAAGGAACCCATGCCATTGGAACCGGATAAGCCTACGGTATTAACCATGTACAACTCTTTTTGCATACCAGGGCTACCCGTCGAACAGCAGACGGTAAACGCGAGGATGATGATGTTCGGCATGACCTACGCGGATATCGAGAAAAAAGTTCGCGATCAGTTCACAGCCATGTTCGCCGCCGGGGGCTTCGATGCGGATCGGGATATTGCCGGTATTATTGTCAACCGCCAGGGGCACGCTTATGTGGCAACGCCCCCAGGATTCTTTTTTGGAAAAGACGGAAAAGCACCGCCCGCAGATGTGATCAGAGAGCCATTCGGCCGTATTGCGTTTGCCCATGCCGAACTGATGGGGATGCAAATGTGGGAGGGAGCGGTTCTCGAAGGTGAGCGGGCAGGACAACAGGTTTCGAAAATGTCTTAAAGTTTGGGGAATGAAATATGAAAAATATCTCGAGAATATCCGCCTCTGCCGGCGCGACCCTTATGGCCGCAGTCGTTGCGATGCCTGCCACCGCTTCTGTGCTCGAGGAGATAGTCGTCACAGCCCAGAAGCGAGAGGAGAACTTGCAGGATGTCGGCATATCGGTGACCGCTTTCTCCGGCAACCAACTGAAGGAACTCGGGATGACCAGAACGGTTGACATTGCCCAGCAAGTCCCCGGCCTGCAGTTACAGACCTTTACTCCCGCCTTTACGGCTCTCAACCTTCGGGGTATATCCCAGAACAGTTTCCAGGACAACCTGGAGGCCCCGGTGGCGGTCTACGTGGACGGGGCTTACATACCCAGTATGAACGCTATCAATGGCCAGCTTTTTGACATGGAGCGGGTGGAAGTGTTGCGCGGCCCCCAGGGGACTTTGTTTGGACGCAATACCACCGGTGGCTTGGTGCAGTACATCACCGTGGGCGCCACGGAAAACGAATTTAATGGCTATGTGGAAGGCACCGTTGGAGATTACAACCAGGGGGCCGTTGAGGGTGCAGTGGGCGGATCGCTAAACAATTCCCTGCGCGGCAGGCTGGCTGCGCGGTGGGAGGAGAATGATGGTTATGTTGAGTCTGTAGTTCCGGGAATTCGTGATTCCAACGGTGCAAACGGTTATACGCTTCGCGGATCCACCCAGTGGGATGTCACCGAAGATTTTTTGGCGGACGTCAGGGTCTCCTACAGCAAGGACGACGACGTTCCTTCGGGAACCTACTCGGTCAATTTTGCCACCTTCGACCCCAACACTGGGCTGGGCGTTAACGCCCCGGGACGCCTGACTGGTCCGTGGAAGCACGCGTCTTCCCTGGAGGGCAGTTATGATCGGGAAACCACCAACTACCTGGCAACGTTAACCTGGAACCTAAACGAATCAACGGATTTGGTGTCTGTTACCCACTACCTGGATATGGATAAAAAGTACATTGAAGATGCGGGAGGCGGTTTATTTTTCTTTCCCTACCGTGTGCCTACCGATTTCACGGATTTCTCCCAGGAACTTCGTCTATCGGGGAATAGAGACCGTTTTCGCTGGCAGACTGGCCTCTATTATCTCGATATGGAAACCGAAACTAATCAGTCGGTACAGGGCTTGGCCGTTCTAGAGGTTGCGGGCGCTACCACGGACTCTGCAATGCAGACGACAAATTCCACGGTGGATTCGAGCAACTGGTCTGTATTCGGTCAAGGGGAATATGACTTGACTGACAAATGGACGTTGATTGCCGGTCTGCGATGGTCAGATGATTCCAAAAAAATTGATTATAATCAGGTATATGCCGAGCCGGCTGCGGGTATCCCTCCCACTGAGGTATTCAATATCAAGGGTGTCTCTATCAAGGATATCGACAAAATTGAGTACGACGATTACGCTGCCCGCCTGCAGCTCAATTACACCACGGACAATGACATACTTATCTACGGCTCCTGGAACCGCGGCATCAAGGGCGGTAACTGGTCAGTTGATCCATTGGGTGTCGTAGCTTTGACAGACCCTAAAAACTTGAAGCATAAGCAAGAAGTACTGTATTCCTATGAGCTTGGCTTTAAATCAGAGATCGGGGATGTTGCACGGCTAAACGCGGATGTCTACTACTACGACTACAACGATTACCAGGCCTTTTCGCTGTTGGAACTGACCCCACAGGTCACCAACTCGGATGCGGATTCCTGGGGTGGTGAAGTAGAGCTGACATTGCTTCCGATGGAGGGGCTGGATCTTCTGTTTGGGCTTGCGTACATTGATTCCACCGTCGATGCAGTTCCCGATCCATTCGGGGGGCTGAATGAGGCAGAATTTCCCAATGCACCCAAGTGGAGTATTAATGCCCTGGCGCGTTATCAGTGGAATATGCTTGGCGGCACCATGGCGGCCCAGGTCGACGGGGTGTGGAACGATGAGCAGTATATTGAGGCAACCAACTCTCAGGTATCCGAAGAGGATGCCTACCTGCTGTGGAACGCCCGTCTGAGCTATACCTCGGGCAGTGACGCCTGGGAAA
This sequence comes from uncultured Haliea sp., assembly GCA_963977485.1. Classification (GTDB taxonomy): domain Bacteria; phylum Pseudomonadota; class Gammaproteobacteria; order Pseudomonadales; family Halieaceae; genus JARRPM01. The sequence continues at coordinate 23,568 of CAXBOW010000027.1, read as the reverse complement.
TAGCGGTCTGGGTCAAGAATGCCGGCGACGAACAATATCGCCTGTACAACTTGGACCTCGGTTTGTTGGGCCTTACGGAGGAAGTCTACGCACCGCCGCGTTGGTACGGCGGCGCGATTACCTACCGATTCTGAGGTGAACCATCAGCGATGCCCTGAACCACAGGGGCCTTATCCAGCCCCTTTATAAAGCCAAAGAATAAACTCCTTTTGAATTTTTGAAGCCAATATTGTTGAAGTGACTGAAATAGGGTGATTAGCCATGATGATTGCGCGTAAAGGCCGGTGTTTGTTGGCAGCAGTGGCCGGATTTTCGTTCGCCGGTGTTGTACTGGCACAGTCTGACAGGCCGCCACCTCTACCCATTGAGCCCACCGGTATTGTCGAGACCTTACCACGGCATTATCCGGAACACTGGTTCCTGGTGCATGATTTTTCATTCTTTCATATGTCTGACGGCAAGCTGTATGTGATTGATGCGGATGCCGATACGCTTGCGGAGCAGGTGAAGGGTCTTTTCAATAATGCAATGGGTGCCAATATAGTCCAGTCAGCTAAACGCGGCGAAATCTACTCGGCAGAAACTTTCTACAGTCGAGGCACCCGGGGGGTTCGCACCGATGTAGTAACCATTTGGGACCAGGAAACGCTGTTGCCGGTGGCTGAAATAGTGTGGCCTAAGCCCATTCGTTACATAGGTCTTCCGCGCCTCGCCGCCATAGCGCTACTCGATGATGAGCGCCTGCTTGCAGTGGCAAATTTCAGTCCTGCCACGTCAGTGACCTTGATCGATCTGGACAAGCGGGAAATCATTAATGAAATTGCCACGCCCGGTTGCACAATGATCTATCCGGCGGGGAAAGTGGGGTTCAGTTCTTTATGCGCGGACGGGCGTATGTTGAGTACCGAATTGGACGCCGATGGGCACATAATCAAGCAGGTGAGAACCGACGCGTTTTTCAACTCGGATGAATCACCGATTTTCGATCAGTTTGCGCGCATAGGCGAAATTGTCTATTTCCCCTCTTTTGCCGGCCTGGTCTACCCGGTGGATTTGAGTGGCGAGGTGGCCAGGGTGGGCGCAGCGTGGAATCTGGTGCCGGAAGCCGAACGATCTGAGAGGTGGGCTCCTGCGGGCCTGAGTCTGATGGGGCAAGATGATCTCGGTCGTTTCTACGTAATAATGCACCCGGATAGCAAAGATGGCAGTTATCAGGGCGGTGGACCCGAGGTATGGGTGTATGACCCCGTGCAGAAGACAAGGGTCCAGCGCATAGCACTTCAGGCCTGGGGGGTTTCACTTGGCGTAAGCCGTGGTAAGAATCCACTTCTTATGGTCACCAACCCGATCAATATGAGTTTGGAAATATACGATGCATTGACGGGTACCTTCCTTAAAGACATAACAGATTTCGGACAGGAAACACCGTTGGTTATCCACGGTGCGCGGTAGCTGAGACCAGTCGAGCTCGATTTGACAGGCAATTTGATGAGTGGAGGCGAATAAGGTATGAAAATCCTAGACAGTTTAGTCGAGCGAAAAGCCCGCCAGTTGGCCCAGCGTTCCTCTCGCCGGGGCCTGTTGAAGGGGCTGGGGGGCTTGCTGATTGGCGGCGCCTCCATTCCCTTGCTTCCTGTGGCAAGGGCATCAGTGGCCGAGGGTGCCAGTAAGCCGGCGGAGGAGGGTGACCCCAACAGTTGCGACTATTGGCGTTATTGTGCAATCGATGGCTTTTTGTGTGGCTGCTGCGGCGGCAGTATGAATACCTGCCCTCCAGGTACAGAGATGTCCCCCGTCACCTGGATTGGGACCTGTCGCAACCCTGCGGATGGGCGCAATTATGTGATTTCCTACAACGATTGCTGTGGTAGATCGGCCTGTGGCGCTTGCTTGTGCCAGCGCGATGAGGGGGACCGGCCGCCCTATCGACCTGATAAGACCAATGACATCAACTGGTGCCTGGGCACCAGCAGCGCGGCCTATAACTGTTCCACTGCAGTTGTCGTTGGCGTGGCTTTCGAAGAATAGAGAAGAAGAGCGTCGCGTCTTCATACCGGTACCCCAGTTTTTCGATATGTCCAGGTTGGCTTCACTACACCCTGGCAAAGTGAGAACGTGTAAGAAGCTGATGCGCTGTGACGGCCTATTTGCGGCAAGTTGCAGCGGATCGAAGCCCTTGGTAACAGATTGGAGAGCAACATGTCGGAGCGGGTAGTGTCCCAAAAGCCGGTGTTTTATGGTGGCGGCAAATGGCTGGCCCTGCTGGGGCTACTGTTATCTGCACTGGGGCTTGTAATGGGTGCAGTGCCTGTAGCAGCCGGTGAGGAAAACCTGGTGGTAATATTGGATGTTGATCCTGAGGCTGCAAACGGTAATGCAGGCGATCATATGGAAAGTATACCTCCCACTTTGGTTTTCCCGGAAGAACAGGGTGGTGGGACGCAAATTATTGAACAGATATTTTTCTCGTCAATACCCGAAGCGGTGTTGGATATTAGTGTTAAACGATACCCACACGAACAGATGACGCTTGTCATGGAAGACTGGCCAGTTGACGAACTATTCCACCTTCTCGAGGGGCGGGTTGAAATAGTAAACACACAAAATGGTGTTGTACAAACATATGGCTCCGGCGACAGGTTCATAATACCCAGGGGATTTATGGGAATTTGGAGGCAACTTAGCCCAGTTCATATGATTACCGTTGAATATGGCCCGCTTGTGACCGTTGCGGATCAATTGAAAAAAACGAATCAGACGGCCACTGCCAGAGATTGAGTAAATTACACCACTTTGGTGAATTAGAGTGAGGTGGCAACATGAATATATCGGTAAATCTTCTAGCTGGCGTTTTAGCCGTTCAGTTGGCAGTAGTCTTCTCCCCTTCCACTTTCGGAGAATCACTCTCCAGTAGTGATGGCGCAAAAGCTTATGAATTTCCAAAAATCGAAGGCCAAATCTCTACTGACAGTAAATCATTGGAAGCTGCATCTACTGATTTCGGCGGTTCTAAAAAGGCAAGACCCCTAGCTGTTATTCGACCAAAAACCGTTTCAGATGTTTCTATTGTGATTAAGTGGGCAAATGAAAATAATATTTTTGTTACGCCCCGTGGTACCGGGCACAGTGCCTCGGGGCAATCTCTGGCTAAAGACGGCATTGTGTTAAAAACAGAACTTTTAACGAATGTTACAACCCTAAGTAAAGGCCTTGTGGAAGCAGAAGCCGGGGCTAGGCTATTTCAAGTTGTTGTAGAGGCGAATAAAAATGGAGCCTATATTCCGGCATTACCCGCATTTATCGCTCAATCGGTTGGTGGGATTCTTTCTGTTGGTGGTGTAGGTCCTGGTTCTCATACAGATGGCTTAACGATTGACAATATTGAAGAGTTGACCGTGGTTGCAGGAAACGGTGAAATCCTCGTTTGCTCTTCGAGCAAGAACCCTGAGCTCTTTGATGCTGTTTTGGGTGGGCTTGGGCAATTTGGTGTTATAGCTAAAGCTGTTTTTAAAGTGAAGCCAGCCAAAAAGTATATTCATGTGGTTAAAGCTAGTTTTCCAGATGTAACATCTGTCATTCAAGAAATGCTGGACTCTGCTAACAACGATAGCATTTACGCAATTGACGGATATACCTGGAAAGAGGGCAGTCTAAATTTTAGTATAGAAAAGGCGGTTTGGTCTGATTCTCTCGATCCGCCGAAGGTCACAAATGTTTTCCCCGACAGGAACAGTATTATAAAAGAATCAATTGATTTTACTGAGCCGGTTGAATATGGGCAGTATATTCAAGCTTTGAATTTTCTTCATGGTTGGTGGGGGCAGGGTTTGTTTCCCTGGGCTGATTTTTTCATTCCAGAAAATACCACCATAGAATTTTTTAACGAAGCTCATAAAATTCTCGGTGATGGAGTCTTGTCTGGTGAAACTGACTTTCTTGGTATTTCAGTTGTACCTAAGAAGAGTCCACACAATTATTCCATTCAGCAAATGCCCGTGACAGAAATGGGTGACTTCTACTTCGTACCTCAATTTACTCCAAATTTTAAATCTCTAGAAGAGGCAGAAATGATTTTGGCGCTAAATAGGCGTCTTCTAAGACTGGCCATGGACCTTGGTGGAAAGACGTATGTCATAGATGTCCTCCCCCAAACTGAAGCACAATGGAAGCAACATTTTGCTGACAATTGGGATAAGGTTTTGGCGGCCAAAAAGAAGTATGACCCGAAGGGGATCATGTCTTCTCCCTTGCCGGGGCTTGTTTGGAAATAGAGAAGATCACTCGTTCAGTTTACAGGCACCGTGACCCAATTGGCCGGGCAGGCTACTGCTTGAAATTCAAAATGTGTTCGAGTTGCGTCGCCATTTGATCTGAACTGATGGTGTTGGGAAAATGTGTCAGATAGTTGCTCTTGGGACCGATAAGAAAGGTTAGAGCCGTGTGGGAAGATTAACTTGTAATGGCTAAACTGAGAATGTATGTAAAGTTATTGAAGTTTGCTATGGATATGGGTTGGAAGGACTGACTTGAGAGTAAGTTTTAAACAGTGGGCATTGTTACTCCATCACGTTAGGCCTCTTGTTGCCTCAGGCAGAGGTGCCCTACTAGAATGACTATTACAGAGAAAATTAGCAATGAACCATAAGTTCGCGTTCCGGCGCTGGATATACCTTGGGGCTAATCATCCATTGCCAAACGCATTAAATTTCTACGCGTATCCTCTAGCAGGCGCCGGTATTTTTTTGAATCGGTTTTCAGATGGAGAGTATGCGCAAAGAGTCCGTCCAACAGCGACGCGGCTTGAATAGAACGAAGACCGCACAATTCTTTATCTCTCCCCGGGCTAATTTGATGAATCAATTTCGCGAGAACTTCCTGGTGGTGGGCGTTTATCGTGGCCATTGTAGTTTTCCCATCGGGATAGCGAATGGACAATGCCCAAAATTCGAAAGAAAAAGCCCTTACGTTCTCATTTGAGACACCGCCCAATATGTAATCAACAATAGCTTTCAAGGATTCTTCAGGTTGATCGGTGGACAGTTTTTCCAGAATTAGATTGTACTGCTTGATGTACTCATCGGACACAAATTGAAACATGTTCTGCAATAGGATTTTCTTTGTGGGGAAGTAATGTTGCACGTGCCCGACGGCAATCCCTGCTTTGTCGGCGACCTTCTGCATAGTCAGTCGCTTATAGCCGTCTTGAATAAGCAACTCTCGTACAGCGGAGAGTATCTGGCGAATTCGAACCTCACTCGCAATATTCTTTACAGCTCTGCGTCGTTTTTTTGTATTTTCTTGGTCGCTCACAGCAAATGGTTACTCCCGATTGGTATTCTATCTTCGCTACACGCAATGAAGAAACTGTTTAACTGTCCCTACCAAAAACTCTATCCGCAAACAGCTCACTCCTGTATATCACCAATAAAATAGCCCGTGACGAGTGTCGAATATTTTTGCAGACGCACGGATCGTCCTCGGCGCCGCAAATTCCCGTAATTCCACTATTTTGGGCAAACACGGGCAGAGAATCGCATCCGCCGATGACACTTGGCTTTCTATTGACCTGGCGCCCTGCCAAACGAAAATTCAAGCTGCGCGTCGGTACTCATGATGGAGACCACCGACATGAGGAATGGCCACGACCTTTCCCTGATCTGGCTGTTGAATCGATCGCGGTACCGGACTTTGCGTATCGAGAGACAAGTGCGTTCTCGCCTCATGATAATAAGTGGCGTAGGATTTCAACACCCGTCGCAAATGCCGTTCATTGAATATGATGACGTGATTCAGGCACTCTCGCCGGATCGAGCCGATGCTCCGTTCCACATAAGGATTTTGCCAGGGCGACCGAGGCGCGGTGACCATCTCTTCAATACCCAGGCTCTTCACACGAGTCCGAAATCGCTTACCATAGATACGATCACGATCGTGCAAGAGGTAGCGTGGTGCCGAGTCGAAGGGGAAAGCTTCCACGATTTGCTGAGCAGCCCATTCCGCGGTCGGGTTGTACGTCGCGTTGAAGTGTACGATCTCTCTACGTTCGTGACGCAGAACGATTAAGACATACAGGACCCGGAAAGTCGCCGTGGAAACGGTGAAGAAATCTACGGATACCAGATCAGTTACATGATTATCAAGGAAAGTACGCCAGGTCTGGGAAGGTGGATTCCGGTGGCGGACCATGTATTTTGCGACAGTGGATTCTGACACAGGGATGCCCAGCATCTGCAATTCGCCATGGATTCGGGGAGCACCCCAACCAACGTTGTTCCGAGACATCGTCCGAATTAGTTCGCGCACATCAGGATCAGTAGCTGGTCGACCACCCCAACGCCGGCGCGACTTCCAGGTCCAGTACAATCGAAATCCTTTCTGATGCCATCGGACCAGTGTGTCCGGCTTGAAAATCTTCAGTGTCTGTAAGCACGCTGGCCACAGACGGTAGAGCCACACCCAGAAAATGCGCTCACTTCGGCGAAAGCTGAGCCGTTTTCTATCGCCGTCGGCAACCATTGCCAACTGCTGGCGCATCGCGAGCATTTCCAGGTGCAAAGACGCCCTGCTCCGCAGGACGTCGATCAGAGTTTCAAGAAGAGGCATGAGTACAGTTTTCATACCAGTAACGCTAGCGGTCCAATACCTCTAAAGTCAATAAAATCAGTACGTACAGCGTTTTTGGTAGGGACAGCCTCTTTAGTAATCCGTAATGATGTGATTTTGACGGATTATCGTCAGGTGGTTACTCCTGAGCTAACCAGGTGTCGATGACAAGATCGGGCACGCGCGAAAATTCGCGGATATTATTCGTCACTAGCGGCATTTGCAGTGCCAAGGCGTGAGCCGCAATCCAGGTGTCATTGGGGCCAATGGGTTGCTTCTTTAGCGACGTACGCAACTGACCGTAGGTTTCCGACACACTTTCGGTCAAAGGCAATATCTGCACGGCACTGATAAAATCAAGTAACGCTTGTCGATTTTGCTCCTGCCGGGTTGCAGCCGAATTGGCCACGCCATACTCAAGTTCGCCCAGGACAATCGTCGAGATATAGCAGTCCTGTAAGGCGGATCGAGGCTTCAATCCCGGCGCTTTTTTGATGAGGTAGACACACGTGTCGGTATCGAGCATACATTGCATTAGTCGAAACTCGCGCGCTCTTCGGCGGGCAGTTCTGACTCTTTCCGATTCAGCACCGATTCAACAAAATCATCGCTTGGGCGAGTTGAGTTGGCCCAATAATCGGCCCAGTCGCTATACCGCGGGCTGAGAATTAAATGACGACCCACCTGGCGCACTGACACTTCATCGCATCCCTCGGTGAAACGAAATTTCTTGGGTAAACGTATCGCCTGCGATTTACCGGACATGAACACTTTTGCCGTGTCATTTGATTCGAGCTCCGACATGGGGACCTCCACCTCTAATTTTCAGACTCTATTTTATACCGGAAAAAGATATATTTAAAGTATATATTATTGAGGGAACAGAAGAAGATACTAGGACGGCATATTATTTAACATAAGATAGATTATTGGCAATTCCCGGACGGCAACATTCCAGACCGCAATATTCTGTGCAGCAAAGTTTTGGGCTGTAAAAATTTACGAGAAAACTAAAGCCAGTCGTCTGCATCCTGCCGCCCAATGATAGCCATGATCTCGACGGCTTCGTCGACGATACGATAGTACACGCTTTCTGAACCGCACACGCTGCGCCGGTAGCCTTCGCGTATATCAGCTGCAGGGTGCAAATGGGGTTGCTCTGCGAGGTGTTCGAAATGGTCAAAAAATGTAGCGTAGTATTCGTCTGCTGCCGCCATACCCCAACGCTCAAGGCCATAGAACCATATGCGTTCTAGATCGGCTTTAGCTGCTGGGGCGAGCCTATAGCTTCCCATCTTGCCGCGCTTTTTCTTTGAAACCGTCGAGCATTTCTTGGGGCGTCTCTTTGACCCACCCCTGTTGTTCAACGGATAGCTCGGCCGCAATCAGTTTGGCGCGGAGGGCGTCAACCTCGTTCATGCGTAACTGTTTTTCCCGCAAGGCTTCTCGGATCAGTTCGCTGTCCGTGCCGTAGTTGCCCGTCTCCATCTGCGCCTGTATCCAGGATTCTTGTTGGTCGGTTACGGTAATGCTTTTTTTCACCATTGCCATCTGATGCTCTCCAATAAGAAGGAATATGTACTACTTTATCCTACTACCAATCGAGCTTTTGGGAAAGGATATGGTGCTGTGGGAGTGGCCTACATCATTTAACATAATCATGATTATGAGTGCTCTACTACGACATTTGGCCAGAACGGGCGAAATTTCCAAAGCCGCCATCTTTACTCCAGGTGACCACCCTTCAAATAAGTCCCGTAACAGACTCGCGCTGCTAGGCTGATATAGTGTCCCTGGTCGGTAAGCCGTTGGTTTTGCTTTTGGTTCCTAAGAAATCTCGGCGCTGGTAGTGCGGATTTCGAGTTAAAAATTGTCGAAGCTTATGCAAACGTGTGTCTGGTCAGCGAGACAAAGGAGAGTGCAGGCAATGGACGGTATTACACAATTCAGCGAGGCTAGCCTTGAGCAGAAGATCACCACGCGCTATGGCATTCTGCTCTCACAAACCCAGTTGGCGGAGCTGTTGGGGCGAACCCCCGGCGGGCTCCGTTACAGCTTGAGCTACCCCAGTGACCAGCATACCCGCGACCTCAAGGCCAGCGGCCGCAAGATTGGTCGAAGGGTGTATTATCCCGCCGCGGAGGTGGCGCAGATCATAGAGAGTGGTGCAAGGGGTGGCTAATACCATTATCCGGGCACCTCGGCGCAACCGTTACCTTGTTCTCGACCAACGCATTATCGATGACACGCGTCTGTCCTGGGCGACCAGGGGCATGCTGGCGTACCTGCTCTCCCGGCCTGACAACTGGGAGGTGCGTGTGACGGATCTGCAGCGGCGCGGAAACCTGGGCCGGGATGGCACGTACAAGCTCATCAGTGACCTTCGATCGACAGGCTACGTGGAATTCCAACAAGCCAGAGACGCACTGGGTCGTATCCGTGGTGGCTCCTACATCGTTCGCGAAATTCCCAATCCACCACATCCGGAATCTCCGGATACGGACGTGCCGGAACCGGCGGCACCGTATCCGGTTGAGCCGGAAGCTTTAACTACTACTGAAGTTAATCTATTACCAAGTACAACAACTACTACCCACAATACCAAGGAACGATATTCGAACCTGGATCAGCCGACACAAGTGATAGCGTTTCCCGACTGGATCTCAGATGAGCAGCAAAATGCAGCCCGCGAAAAAGTGGCGAGATTTGAGTCGGCCCTGGCACAGATGTTAATCGATGAATGGGCGGGTGCTATCAGTGCAGGCAAGATCAAGAAGTCACCGCTGGGGTACCTTCACGAGCTTGCAGCCAGGTTGGACAGGAACCAATTCAAATGCCACTACGGGCAAGATCTTGTGCAGACAAGAACAGGAGACAGATTTTTGAATTAATGCACCTCTGAGTGTTTCTAGTCCAAAGGCATTATTCGTGGCCCAACAGAGCTGCTGACTTCTAGCCATTGTTGCGATTACCGATCTTCACCACCTTGCCTTCTCTAAGACCCTGGTAGCAAAAATGCTCCCAGTCGGCCATCAGCAGGCGACGCTTTTCGAGAAGCTCAGATCGCGCATAGGCTGCGCGCGTGGCGTCACTGTTCACGTGAGCCAGCGCAAGCTCACAGACTTCCTCTGGAAAACCCGTGTGATCTTGTGCCCACGTGCGAAAGGTGGCGCGGAAACCGTGTTGTGTGACTGTACGCCCCATGCTCTTGATAACTTTGGTTAGCGTCATATCGGAGAACATCTTGCCCCTGGGGCTAACAAATACGAGATCATTGTCTTCAAAGCGGGGGAGGGCATTCAGCAAAGTGATAGCATCGGGGCACAGCGGTACTCTGTGCACTCTGCCCCCTTTCATCCGTTCCTCGGGTATTGTCCAAACTTTGTTTGTCAGGTCGATTTCATCCCAGGTCGCACCGCGAATCTCGCCGGAGCGGGCTGCAGTCAAAATGCCAAATCTCAGGGCCATAGCTCCCGCTGTCTTCTTGCGGGACAGCTCTTGCATAAATTTGGGCAACTCCTCAACGGGCAGAGCGCGGAAGTGCTGAACTTTGGATATTTTTCCGGGCATGGGAAGTGTCTGGTCAAGATTGCCTTTCCAGCGGGCGGGATTGTCACCCGTTCGTAACCCTTCCGCCCCTGCCATATCAAGTATGCGCTCCAGAATGGCTCGAATCCGGGTGGCGGTCTCAGTCTTTGTTTCCCAAATAGGGGTGAGTGCTTTTACTATGTGGGCGCGCTCGATGTCACCGACTATCAGATTCCCCAACGTCGGGTAGACGTATGTTTCCAATTGGTTCTTCAACTTCCTGGTTTGCTTAAGGGTTTTATATTCCTTAGCCTTTTTTGCAGCGAAGTTTTCACAGACACTGCGGAAAGTCACAGACTTTGCCTGGGCGGCCAGCAGCGCAGACCTGGCCGCTTTGCGGCTTGCTCGAGGATCAATTCCTTGCCGGATTTGTTCTTTGAACTCGCGGGCCTTCGCCCTGGCGATACCCAGAGTGATTTCGGGGTAGGGCCCTAATCCCAGTTCGGGGCGTGCGTTTCCTACCGGGGTTTTAAGAATCCAGGAGCGGGCAAATGTGGTGTTCCCGGGGGCCGGAGGGGAGCATTGCAGGTATAGCCCCCCCACGCCCCCGACAGTGTGCAATTTGGGGCGCGGCCTGCCCTTATTGCGACCGGACTTCACCGTTCCCCACTTTAAGCGGCGCACTTGCATGTCGGTGAGTTCAATTCCGAGTTTTGGCATTCCTCACTCCTACCCTACATAAAGCATGAAATTGTATGCTAGAGCATGAAACTGGCTGTTACAACGTAAATGAGAAATATGCTTTAAATAAAGGGGTAAATGCAACAAATTGATACAGGATGAGACAGCCATGATGGTGAGACCCGAGCCTCCATATTTAGAATAGGATCAGTATGTTAGGTGGGCATGATATGCCTACCAAACATTTTCCCCTGTTCCTCAAAATACCCGTTAAAAATTTCCGATGCAAAGCGGCAATACCCTCGACAGAGAATAATTTTCCTATCTGGGGATATCCAAAAAGCGGCCACTACGTTTTAGTTGTCAATCACTTAATAAGTGCGGCCGCAATTTACCCACACAAGTAAACACCTGTTAGATATACATCCGCCTAGCGGGCTACGGAATGCGCTGAACAGGTATTCTGCAGCTCCAGCAGGCACTCGTCGACTGAACGTCCCGATGTGTTGATGGCATAGTGTGCCGCCTCGTACTGTGGCCTGCGCTCCTCCAGAATCAACTTCAGATCATCCATCGCTTCCCGGTTCCCCTGCATGGGACGCAGGTCGCCTTGTTCTATAACGCGCTTCATATGTTCTGTGGGAGATGCCTGTACCCAGACGGTGTAGAATGAGTTAATCACCAGATTGTAGGTGTCCAGTTCCGAGACCAGGCTACCGCCTGTTTCCAGTACCACCTTGTCATAGGACTCCAGCACATATTCCACTGCCTGCTTTTCTACCTGGCGGTAGGCTTCCTGCCCGCTGCGCGCGAACAGTTCCGGAATGTCCATGCCCGCCAGGCTTTCTATGACATTACCCAGGCGGATGAAGGGGATGCCAAGACTGTCGGCGAGCAGGCGACCAAGCGTGGTTTTACCACCGCCTCGCAGACCCACAAGCGCGATACCGTGTACCTCCAGCGGTGCCCTGGCGAACTGATCAGTCAGCAATTTTTCTGCCTGCGCCAGTTCTTTCACGCTGAGGCGTTCCAGCAGTTGTTTCAGCTGTGCCTGTCCGGCGACCCGGTCATTGCGTGAGTGCGGCAACAGTTCGTGAATGTCCAGGTTGAGCGCCTGGGCGATACGGGACAGCAGGCCAACTGAAATATTGGCCTGGCCGGTTTCTACCTGGGCGAGGTAGCGCTGGGAGATTTCCGAGTGCTGTGACAAATCCTTGCGCGTCATACCACGCCTGGCGCGGGCGCCTCGAACCCGCTGGCCTATCGCTTCGATATAAGCATCAATCCCCTGATATTCAGGGGACGCGGCAGAAGAATCGGGGAGGGCAACCTCCGGCGATGTGTTGCTGCGCTTTGCATTCATGGTTTTTCCCAGTAGGGACCTCTGATGGTGCGTATAATAACACGAACATGCATTATAGTGCCTTTACCGATCGAGCTCAGTGAACTATCATCTGATTCGGCACTAAAGTGCTAATAATAATACTGATTTATCATAACTATCTCTCCCCGGGTGAGTAATTCCCATGACCACAGGCACTACATCCCCACTGTTTATGTCCTCCCCGGCAACCGGTATACCGCCGACTGTCTGTGCCGGCGAGACAATCGTATGTATCCGCCAATGACAACACCGGGCCACTACAATGCCGCGGCAGACCTTATCCAGCGCAATCTGGCGGCGGGGCGCGGGGACAAGGTCGCCTTTATTGATGACCACGGAAGTTACACTTACGCCGAGGTGGATGCTATGTCCTCAGCGTTCGCCAATGCCCTGCTGGCCCGGGGTGTGCAGATGGAGCAGCGAATACTCCTGTGTATGCAAGACTCTGTTCACTTTCCGGTGGCCTTCCTGGGCGCCATCAAGGCCGGGATCGTGCCGGTGGCGGTCAACACAATGCTGACAGCCGATGATTATCGTTACATGTTGCGCGATAGTCGCGCGCGCTTGGCGGTGGTTTCCGAGCCGCTGTTGTCCAAGGTAAGAGCGGCCGCTACTTCCGCGCCCTTTCTCAATTCGATCATCGTATCCGGTGACCGGGTAGCCGGCGATGATGATATGTCGAGTTTGCTGGCCGCCGCAGATAGCCAGTTTGAGGTGGCACCCACGGTCGCTGATGACATGTGTTTCTGGCTGTACTCATCCGGCTCCACGGGTGCGCCCAAGGGTACAGTGCACCGACACTCCAGCTTGCTGGAGACTGCGCAGCACTACGCTATTCCAACTCTCGGCATCACCGCCGATGATCTGGTGTTTTCGGCGGCCAAACTGTTTTTTGCCTATGGTCTGGGCAATGCCTTGACCTTTCCCATGGCGGTGGGTGCCACGTCTTTGTTGATGGGCGAACGTTCCACCCCGGAATCGGTGGCGCTGCGCCTGCAAAAGTATCGGCCTACTATTTTCTTCGGTGTGCCCACGCTTTACGCCGCTATGCTGGCGAGCCCGGACCTGCCGCCGCCGGAGCGCCTGAATCTGCGCTGTTGTGTGTCTGCAGGGGAGGCATTGCCTCAGGAGATTGGCAGGCAATGGACGCAGCACTTTGGCGTGGACCTGTTGGATGGGATTGGTTCAACCGAGATGTTGCATATTTTTTTAAGCAATCGGCCGGGGTCTGTGCGCTACGGCACTACCGGCCTCGCGGTGCCGGGGTACGAACTCCGCATTGTTGATGAGAAGGGTGTCCCGGTCCCGGCCGGGGAGGTTGGAGAGCTGCAGATCAAGGGACCAACCAGCGCGCTGTTCTACTGGAATAACCGGGAGAAAACAGCCAGCAGTTTTCAGGGGCATTGGGTGCGCAGCGGCGACAAGTACCGGCAGGACGAGGACGGTTATTACATTTATGCCGGGCGCAGCGACGACATGTTGAAGGTGGGTGGCATCTATGTGTCACCTATCGAGATAGAAGCCGTGCTGATTGAGCATGCGGCAGTGCTGGAGGCCGCAGTAATCGGGCGGGAGGACGCGGGATCGCTGACCAAGCCAGCGGCCTATGTGGTGTTGAAGCCCGGGTTGGAAGGCTCGGAAGCGCTGGCTGACGAACTGCGGGCGCATGTTAAAAGCCTGCTTGCTCCTTTCAAATATCCGCGCTGGATAGAGTTTGTGGAGGATTTACCCAAGACAGCCACGGGCAAGATTCAGCGCTTCAAGCTGCGAGCTGCGGCGTCCTGAATCAGGTTGCTGGCAGCCGGTGCGGCGGCGCCTGGCAAGGTAGTGTCTGTGGTGCTTTATATTTCTTGTAATCTTTTTGGTATGAAATATAATGCATATATTCCGAATATCAGGATGCCCGGGGGCGCCAGTTCATGATCGATTTTCGTACCCATCCAGATGACTACTGCCATTGGCGCCTGGAGTTCGATGGTGAAATCGCATTCCTGACCATGGACGTCGCCGAAGACCACGGGGTGTTTCCCGGCTACGAGCTCAAGATGAACTCCTACGATATTGGCGTGGATATCGAGCTGTATGATGCTGTGCAGCGGCTTCGCTTCGAGCACCCCGAGGTCAGATCTGTGGTGATGCGCTCAGCCAAGAATCGCATATTCTGCGCCGGTGCGAACATCAAGATGCTGGGCGGGGCAGGGCATGGCCACAAGGTCAATTTCTGCAAGTTCACCAATGAAACCCGCAACTCCATTGAAGATGCCACGTTGTTTTCCGGGCAGCGTTATTTGTGTGCCGTGAATGGCACGGCCGCCGGGGGCGGTTATGAACTGGCGCTGGCAACCGATTACATCATGCTGGTTGATGACGGCAACGCCGCTGTGTCGCTACCTGAGGTGCCACTGCTCGCGGTTCTGCCCGGCACGGGTGGGCTGACCAGGCTGGTAGACAAGCGCATGGTGCGACGTGATCTCGCGGACGTCTTTTGCAGCGTGGAGGAGGGTGTGCGCGGGCAGCGAGCGGTCGACTGGCGGCTGGTGGATGAAATCGTGCCCAACTCGAAGTTTGGTGAAACAGTGAAGCAGCGGGCAAAAGAATTCGCCGCTGCGTCGTCGCGGCCAACTACCGCCAGTGGTTTCGAGTTGACGAAAGTGGCGCGTGAAATCGATGGTGACCAGATTCGTTACCCGCGGGTGACTGTCGAAATGGACCGCCAATTGCGTACCGCGAGTATTACAGTGCACGGGCCGGGTTCGCCGGCGCCGGGAGTCGAGGACATCGCTGCACAGGGCTGCGAATTCTGGCCTCTGGCAGCGGTGCGGGAGCTGGATGACGCCATATTGCACCTGCGGCTGAATGAACCAGAGCTGGGGACACTGATTTTCAGAACCCGCGGTGACAGTGAGCTAGTGCTCGGTTATGACAGGCTGCTGCTGGCAAATCGGGACAACTGGCTGGTCAACGAAATTCTGCTTTACTGGAAGCGCCTGTTGAAGCGGGTCGATGTTACCTCCCGCTCCCTGGTTACCCTGGTGGATCCGGGAAGTTGTTTCGCCGGCACACTGGCTGAGCTGGTGTTTGCTGCAGATCGTAGTTATATGCTTGAGGGGCAGTTCGAAGGAGATGATACTCCGCCGGCGGTGCTCCACCTAAGCGAAGCCAACTTCGGTGTGTTGCCAATGGGCAATGGCCTGACGCGTTTGCGAACGCGCTTTTTGGGAGAGCCAGCGAGTGTAATTGCAGCGCAGGAACTGGTAGGACAGCCGCTGGGTGCCTTGGCGGCCCTTGAGGCTGGTCTGTTGACCTTCGCTCCGGATGATATCGACTGGGAGCATGAGTTGCGAATGTTCCTGGAAGAGCGCGCGAGTTTCTCGCCGGACGCCATGGTCGGCATGGAAGCGAACTTGCGCTTTCCCGGGCCTGAAACAATGGAAACAAAGATTTTTGGGCGCCTGTCTGCCTGGCAGAACTGGATATTCCAACGGCCCAATGCTGTGGGCACAACGGGTGCCTTAAAGTTATATGGCAGCGGTACACGGCCACAATTTGATCAGGAGAGGGTATAAATCATGAGCGAACCGGTGCAGGCGGTAGACTACGACGACCTGATTCCAAATAACGTGAACTTGTCGGAAGATCGCGGGTTGAAGCGCGCCATGGAGCAATGGCATCCGCAGTTTATTGAATGGTGGAAGGGTATGGGGCCCGATGGCTTTCAGGATGCCGAAGTCTATCTGCGCACAGCAGTAGGGGTAGACCCTAAAGGGTGGGCAATTTTCGATTACGTGAAGATGCCCGAGTATCGCTGGGGTATTCTGCTGGCGGACAAGGAGGAGGGGCGAACCATTGCCTTTGGCAAGCACAAGGGAGAGCCCGTTTGGCAGGAGGTGCCCGGTGAGTATCGCGCTCTGCTGCGCCGCCTGTTGGTGATTCAGGGTGACACAGAGCCTGCCTCGGTTGAGCAGCAGCGCTACCTTGGCCGCACCGCACCTTCGCTGTATGACCTGCGCAATGTATTCCAGGTCAATGTCGAAGAGGGCCGACACCTGTGGGCGATGGTGTATTTGCTGCAAAAGTACTTTGGTAGAGATGGCCGTGAAGAAGCTGAAGCATTGTTGCAGCGGCGCTCCGGCGACGAGGACAGGCCTAGAATTCTCGGTGCTTTCAACGAGGAGACACCCGACTGGCTTTCCTTTTTCATGTTCACTTTCTTCACTGATCGCGACGGCAAAATGCAACTGGAATCACTGGCGCAATCCGGTTTTGACCCGCTGTCGCGAACCTGCCGCTTTATGCTTACGGAGGAAGCCCACCACATGTTTGTCGGGGAAACGGGCGTGCGGCGGGTTATCGCACGCACCTGTGAGGCGATGAACGAAGCGGGTATTACTGACCCAATGGCAATAGAGGACGTGCGCAAGCTGGGCGTTATTGACCTGCCCACCCTCCAGAAAAAAATGCATTTCCATTTCTCGGTTACCCTGGACTTGTTCGGCTCGGAAGTGTCGACCAATGCGGCGGCCGCCTATGAGGCTGGTATCAAGGGCAGGTTCCAGGAGACCAAACTCGAGGATGATCACCAATTACATGCAGAGACCTATCCGGTTACCAAATTAATAGAGGGTAAGTTTGAAGTAGTGCAGGAAACTGCGCTCAATGCACTGAATGCCCGTTTGCGGGATGACTATGTTAACGACGCACAAGTGGGTGTTGACCGCTGGAACAAGATGATAAATAAGGCGGGAATCCAATGGGAGCTAACACTTCCCCACATTGCGTTTAATCGAAATGTTGGCGAGTTTTCTGAATTCAATGTCAGTCCCACGGGCGATGTTATGGATAATGCTGCCTGGGAGCGCGCGTATCACCAGTTTCTGCCCAATGATGCGGACCTCGCGTATATCAGTTCCCTGATGGTGCCGGAACGAAAAACAGGTAAATATGCCGGCTGGATAGCGGCTCCTGAACGTGGCATCGACCGCCGTCCTGGCGATTTTGAGTACGTAAAATTACACGTATCGTAGTAACTACTTGAACCGGTGTTGCGAAGGCTTGAGATAATAGCCTGTAACGCCGTGTAATGTTATTGCGCTCCCTGCTGTGCTAAAAGATAGGTGTTTCACGCATCCATATCAACAGAAACTATGCCCATTGCGGGTGTTGTAGGGCGTCACTGTCTCCACGTATTTGCAGGAGTAAATCGAATGATTCTCACATGGCAAATCGCACGAAAACTGTTTCTCATGCTCATGGTTCTTTCCGCTGTCAACGCTGCCTCAGCACAAACGGTCATGGTATATCAGGGGCCTGACTGGACAAATCGAGAGCGCCAGGAATTTTACACGCGGGATCAGGGGTCTAGAATTATGCCACTGGTGTGGATGCAGGCACTCGAATACCCTCGCAAGAAGCCGTTTCTCAGGGACAGTCTTGCGCGCTTTGGTTATTTGCCTAATCCGGCAATCAACCTGGCCGATATTCCCGTCGGTTTTACGGTATCGCAAGAAAGTGTTCCGTCCATCGGTATGACATGCGCGGCCTGCCATACACGGCAGATCAATGTCAACGGAACGGCGTATCGCATCGATGGTGGTCCTGCCATCGTGGACTTTCAGAGCTTTCTGCAGGAATTGGATTTTGCGGTGGCAGCTGTGTTGAAAACGGATGCATCCGTGAAAGTATTCGCCCGCGCGGTGCTGGGGAATGATGCCAGTCCGGAGGCGATTACTGCGTTGAAAACAGAAGTGGAGCTTTGGCAATTGCGGTTTAGCACGCTGATCCGACGATCCCTGCCTGACCCAGCGTGGGGGCCATCCAGACTGGATGCCGTCTCAATGATCTTTAACCGTTTGGCTGGCCTCGATCTGGGGGAACCACCAAGCTATATCATCGAGGATAATATTGAATCGGCGAATGCGCCTACCCGCTATCCTTTCTTGTGGAACGCGGCACGCCAGGATTTCACGCAGTGGCCTGGCTTTGCTGAAAACGGCAATTCGATCCTGGGGCTGGCGCGAAACCTGGGTGAAGTTTACGGCGTATTTGGCGTCTTTCACCCAACTAAACAAAGTGGGTTCCTAAAGCTGAATCGCGATTATATCAGCAATAACTCGGCTAATTTTGACGGCTTGGCTGATGTAGAAGACTTGATCCGGAAATTTGGACCGCCACGTTGGCCGTGGATGATCGACGATACGCTCGCATCGGCAGGCGCGCAAATATACCACCGCTCACAGGCAGATGGCGGATGTGCAGAGTGTCACCGGATTAACCCCGGAAAGTTTCGGGGCATAGGAATCAAGACCTGGGCGACACCCATACTGGACGTCGGTACTGACAGGCGCGAATGTGAAATCCTTACCCGTACCGCTAAATCAGGTGTTTTGGAGGGTGCCAAAATTCCGTTTCTGAACAGCGGAAAACCGCTTCAAGCGGTTGAGTCAGTATTCAATTTACTCTCGTTCTCGGTAGTGGGCGCCATTACTCAACATAAACTCAGCACATTTAGCCAGAGCGAGGGAGTTTTGATGTCTGAGTCGGTCGATAGTGCAGAGCAGTTTCCCGACGAGTTGAAGCAACTGCAGGGTGCGTTCCCGGAAATGCAGGTATCCGGCACAGAGGTGATGATGGTGACTGATGGCGAGCCGGAGTGTGCATACGAATCTCGCGTTATGGAGGGCATCTGGGCTGCGGCACCGTATCTGCACAATGGCTCTGTCGCAACTTTGGAGGATTTGCTGAAACCGGCTTCGCAAAGGAAGAGCGAATTTGCGATTGGTTGGAGTTACGACATCGAAAAAGTCGGATTAGCCGCCGCACAGACCCAGTTTGACTATGTATTACATACCACGGACTGCTCAAACCTCAGTTCAGGGAATAGCCGATGCGGTCATGAATTTGGCACTCAATTGCCCGAGAGTGACAAACGAGCGCTGCTGGAATATCTCAAGTCATTGTGAAAAAACGGGACTATTGCCGGGCACCGTTATGCCGGGGTTGATCTGAGTACGGCAGTATTTGGATCGCCCTTTTTCCCCGAGGATAAAGAGCGCAGCCCTGTCATCCCGCTGCTATCAAGTGGCTGTGCCGTCCGGTTTTTAATTGGTGTTGCAATCGATACTGTCCAGACCATCGGTGAAGTTGTGGATGTACTCGTTATTTAGCGGGGTATATGCCGGCACACTGGGGCGCGAGTTCTCCAATTCCCTTATAGCAACGCTGTAAGCGCTGGTTTTCATGAAATCCCAACCAGTTCCACCAGCACATACTCCAGATCGCCCTAGAGCCCTTTCACTTCGCCATCTATTGCTTGAGTCTCCTGTCCGGTTGTGAATTGGGCAGTCGGGCTATACATTAGTCGATGTCAGTGTAATCGCCTTTGCAGACGAGGGTAGGGTGGTTGCTTGAGACTTGATGATATATTTCTGTAGTCTGATTGAGTTAACGTGCTCTATCGTCTCGATAACCAATATACGCGGTATATAAAGGAGTTTGATGATGAA
This sequence comes from uncultured Haliea sp., assembly GCA_963977485.1. Lineage (GTDB taxonomy): Bacteria > Pseudomonadota > Gammaproteobacteria > Pseudomonadales > Halieaceae > JARRPM01. Next base: position 3,870 of record CAXBOW010000027.1, on the reverse strand, counting down.
ACAAATTGCGTTGGGTACTCAGGGCTTACGTGTTTCAAAACTCGGGCTGGGTTGCATGGGGATGTCAGAGTTTTACGGCCCCAGTGATGAAGCCAGAAATCTCGCAACGCTCAACAAAGCACTGGATCTCGGCATCAATTTCTGGGACACCTCGGACATGTATGGCCCGCATACCAATGAGCAGCTATTGGGGAAAATTCTGGCCGGGCGCAGGGAAGAGGTGCTGATTGCGACAAAATTCGGTATTACTCGAGATTCAGGGGGCGGTATGGGGATGAATAGCCGGCCGGAATACGTCAAGGCGGCCTGTGAGGCATCGCTGCAAAGGTTAGGGGTCGATGTGATAGATCTCTATTATCAGCACCGGGTTGATCCAGCTGTCCCCATTGAGGATACCGTGGGGGCCATGGCTGAGCTGATTGCTGCAGGGAAGGTCAGGTACCTGGGCCTCTCCGAGGCATCGCCGGAGCAGATCCGTCGCGCGCATAGCACAGCGCCGATCACCGCATTGCAAACGGAATATTCCCTGTGGTCGCGAGAAGTCGAAGAGGAGATATTGCCGACTATCCGGGAACTGGGGATAGGGTTCGTGGCCTATAGCCCACTCGGCAGAGGGTTTCTGACCGGTAGTATCGCCTCCCGGGAGGACCTCGATTCCGATGACTATCGCCTGAACAGTCCCCGCTTCAGCGACGACAACCTGGACAGGAATCTGGGTCTGGCAGAGCATGTTATCGAACTGGCGGCGGCAAAGCAGGTCACGCCAGCACAGTTGGCGCTGGGCTGGGTGCTCAGTCGAGCGGAGAACATTGCAGCTATTCCCGGTACGACGCGCGTCCAACACCTACAGAGCAATGTTGGCGCACTGGAACTCGACTTCAGCGCAGAGGAATTGGCGGCGCTGGATAACTGGTTCCCGGTGGGGGTTGCCGCAGGGTCAAGGTATTAGCCAGGGCCGGCACGCCTGAAAGGAGTGTTGCCGTCCGGCCGCTAAAGCGTACGATGGAGACTCCAACCAGGACGAGAGAGACCGATGAAGGAAAAAATTGTTCAGATAGCTGAAAACTTTTGGAATATACGGGGTTCCTTCCGCATTGCCGGAGTCGTGGACATTGGTACTCAGACCTCACTCGTCAGGCTGGCCAGTGGCAATTTCCTTTTTCTGGATTCCTATGCGATGAGCGAGCCTACGAGGGAGGAAGTTGACGTTATCCTGGAGGGCGGAGGCGAGGTAGAAGCTATCCTGAACTTGCACCCCTTTCACACTGTCCACGTTGAGCGTATGCACGAGTTGTACCCCGAGGCGCGCCTTTATGGGACCCAGCGGCATCTGGACCGATTCCCCGATTTGCCCTGGGAGGAGGTCCGATGTGAAGACACGGAACTCCACGATTGGTATTCAGATGATCTCGAATTTAGCATCCCGCAGGGCGTGGACTTCGCTTCAGCCAATGAAAATGTTCATTTTGCGTCTGTCCTGGCCTACCACCGGGCATCAGCTACTATTCACGTCGACGATACCCTGATGTATATCCGTCTACCGCGCATCCTGGGTCTGGTGGGTTTGCGCGACCGGGTCAGCTTTCATCCGACGCTGGCGATGGCGCTCGAGAAGCGCGAGGGGGCGGCGGCAGAGTTCAGGGAGTGGGCCGAAGAGCTGGCTGAAACATGGAGTGAAGCCGAAAACCTCTGTGCTGCACACTCCGGCACGCTATTGGCAGAAACAAACCGTGGGGCATTGATACCTGACCGTATACACAAGGCATTAGGTCGCTGCCAACTGATTCTTGGGGCGCATAAGCGCCGCTACGGTTGAATGCAGAGGCTGTCCAGGAAGTGAGACATTTGTGACACGGGAGGGTGGCACCCGAGATAGTCTCCAATCTGGAATCACTTCTGTTTATATTAGTACTATACTTTATCCATGAAACTGAATTTGCGATCGATCGACTTGAATCTGCTGACAGTGTTTGATGCGATTATGGAAACTGGCCAGCTGTCGAGTGCGGGTGAGCGTTTAGGTATGAGCCAGCCAGCCATGAGCGCAGCACTTGCGCGCCTGCGTCAAACGATGGGGGATGACCTGTTTATTCGATCACACCAGGGTATGCTACCAACCCCTCGGGCCAAAGCTCTCCATCACACGATAGCTGAGGCGCTACAATCAATCAGAATCGAATTGCAAAGTAATACGGTATTCGACCCGGCTCTTTGCAACAGACATTTCCGGGTGATGGGCGGTGACTATGTGGAAATGCTGTTTTATGGCTCACTGTTAGCACGTGCCCACTCCAGGGCGCCGGGTGTAACGAGCGAAGTGAAACCGTTACAGATTAACGGCTACGAAAAAGCGCTGCAGCTGGGTGAAGTAGATGTTGCTGTACATTATGCGCTGGCTAGTGATGAGGGACTGAGCTACGAACATATCCTGGATGATCGTCTGGTTGTCTTAGCCAGAAAGCATCACCCAAAAATACGAAAAAAAATGACTGAGAGTATTTTCTATACAGAAAAGCATGTCACTCTGATGACGGGAAAAGACAATATAAGCCACCTGGACAACTTCATGGGCAACGACGGCGTGCAGCGCAATATTGGCGCTAAAGTAGCGCAGTTTGCCAGTATGATTCCTGCCATAGTTAATTCAGACTACCTGTGCGTAATGCCGGAAAATCTTGCTAAACGATTTTCTCTGTATTTCGAACTGGCATGCTTTCCCATCCCCTTCCCAACACCAGAATTACCGATTTATCTGGTATGGGGCAGCCGCTTCAACCGCGATCTGGCACATGTGTGGTTCCGGGAAGAACTGAAGGCCGTCATGCTCGAGTAAATCTTCCGGGCTCAAACAATGGAATGGCTTTGCTTACTACATCTGGAGAGCGCAGCGAGAGCCGCATTCTCCCGGTGCGCCGGCACGTCCGCCTCTTACGTATTCGGTATCGGATAACCGGTGGCTAGATAGAAACGTAATAGCAGCCTTGCAAATATCGACCTTTGGTAATTGCCGAACCAGGGTGTAACTTCGCTTGCTTGCCTGGCGATTTCGCTGATCTCGTTGGGATAGACACCAAAAAAGTGACCGTACACTTGTAGATTGCTATCCAAAATAATGTAACTCGGCCATCCGACAGCCGGGGTTTGAACTGCCAGGATATCGTAACCTGCGTCGTAGCTATCGGCACCGTACCAGACATCGCGGGGGTCACCAGTCCAAGCGGTGTCCAGCCAATTTAAAGCGGTTTTGCGGGTCGCGGGCCGGTAGGAGTAATCTTCAACCAGCAGGTCGATTAAACCCACATTAATACCTTCGGCTGCCAGGTTATCGGCAAACGCTTGCGCCTCCAAAGACCAGGTAATACAGGGCGAACACCAGCTTGCACAGACCGCGATGATAACTGCATCGTAACGCCCGGCTAATGAATACAAAGAGGTCTTTCTGGGCCGGAGTTTTTTACCTGACAAGTAGTAGGAGTGGATGTTCGGCGGTGCCAGCCCTAGTTCCCACCCTTTTTCAGGGGGGTTTACCGCAGCTGTCGAATTGAAAGAGAAGAGAAAAAAAGTAACGCAAACTGCTTTGATCGACGCATTTTTCATAGTGACCTCCTACCTGGGGGCGTTCGAGATGATGCTGGATCGGTTTTGGTAGGGTATTCCGTCGTAAGGTGCAGAAGCAATTCACTATTTATTATGAACCATATCCATGAAGCTGAACTTTCGATCGATTGAGCTGAATTGATTGATATCAGAAGGACAGGCACTCTTCCGAGATATCAGAGATATCAGAAGGACAGGCACTCTTTCGAGGTAAGAAGTATCAGAAGGACAGGCACTCTTTCGAGGTAAGAAGTATCAGAAGGACAGGCACTC
>CAXBOW010000026.1:0-44886 GCA_963977485.1 uncultured Haliea sp. | reverse complement strand
ATACAGCAACCACGCCCCTGATCTACAGCGGAAAGTCAGTTCGAAGAGACGCACTGAGCGCTTTGGTTAGTTCGCTCGGTAAACCAATGGCTTATTGATCGTCTGCTACTAATCTCCGGGTGGTTACTTCCGCCGTTGAGATCCCTTCATTTTTGAAAACGCGCTTTACAGCAGTTTGCACGGGCCCATGTTACAATATGTAATTATTGGACGTGTATGGCCCCCTCCTCTATTTCGGTGGTGGCTACCTCTGTGGAAGCTCTGTTTAACGTACTTGTGTGCTTCCGATAGCGCCTTCACATGCTAGCCGCAGCCATGCTGTGGTCATAGCCCGTCTCATTCTTTACCAATGCCCAGGCGCAGGCCGGACAAACGTGCCAGTGGTGGCGCCACCAAGATCGGGGCTCGCTGGTAAGGGCGTGCCAGCCAAAGCAACACCGCCACCGGCAGCAGGCGCGCTGGCGGTGTGCCAGCGGTCAGATCAGCCGCCCTATCAGGGCGGATCAGTTATCGCTGGTGTCCGACAGGTAGGCGCCGTCCTCGTCATGAACTTCCTGGCCGGTCACCGGCGGGTTGAAGGCGCAGATCAGGCGCATGTCCTCGGTGCCACCGTACAGGGTGTGCTTGTCGTGGTTGTCCAGGGCGTAGAGGGTACCGTCGGTAATCTCGTGAACTTCACCCGTGGAGAGGTCCCTGATGCGCCCGTTACCGGCAACGCAGTAAACGGCTTCCAGGTGGTGCTTGTACCAGAAAGTGTGCTCGGAGCCTGCCTTGATGATGGTTTCGTGGAAGGAAAATCCCATTCCGTCCTTCTTGAGCAGCAGACGGCGGCTGGTCCACTGCTTGTCGCTGACTTCACGCTCGGTACCAATGATGTCCTGAACTTTAACGATTTTCATGGGCGTATCTCATGGTTGGTTGGTCAAAATCGAGTGAAACAACTTTATAGTATAAACATTAGGCATCTATATAGTTCAAGCGGCCCTTTCCTCCCGCCACTGGTTATACCCCTCTAGCGCTTCCCGGCTGACATTGCCCGGTGTGTCCGCTCCGAACGCCGCCAGAGCGCTTAGCGTGCGATATTTTCCGTTTCGTGAGGTGGCCCTAATCAGGCTCCCTTCGGGCAGATCTTCAAGGCTGGTCACGCCATTGACCGGAGCCCTGACGTCGGTATACCCCAAATTCAGTTCAGCTACCGTAACGCCTGCCTCGGCAACAGCCAGATTGGCCTGGGCCAGTTCCAGGGCGGAACGGGCGGAGTCACGATCCCGTTCACTGACGGCATTACGCTCGTACAACGAGGATATGCGATTCCATTCCCGCTCAGCCTGGCGGAGATCCGCTTCCGCCACCTGGCGTTGAGCCTTTGCTCCCTGCAGTGCGGCTTCCGAAGGCTTGGGGTCAATGCGGAACAGAGAGTCACCCTCACTGACAATCTGGCCTTCGCGATACAGGCGTTCCTCGAGGATGCCCTGAATCCGGGCGCGAACTTCTACTTCCCGAGCCCCGCGAGCCCGACCGGCATAGTCCTGGCGCACTGTCACGTCGGTTGTTTCAGCCGTTTCCACGATGACCTCCGGGGCTGGCCTGCCACTGCCCTCCCCAGCGTTTTGATTATTGTCACCGCTGCAGGCAGCCAGACCGGCCACAAGCACAGAAAGCAATAATGTTCGACGTAGTGATCTGGAGGAATACAGTAGGGCAGCATGCGACGGCATGACGGAGTTCTCCTTGGGTAAACGTTGTTCGAATTGATGGGACAATACCTACATTCATGGATGTATGCAAAAAACTTTGGCATGATGGCGCCCAAGACAAACGGACCCGTATGCACTTTAGCGGTGGGGCCTACACTCAGAATGACGGATATTCACCATGGCCAGAAAAACCAAGGCGGAAGCTGAAGTCACCTATCAGGCTTTGCTGGACGCAGCAGAGCAGGTCTTTCTCAACAAGGGCGTGGCCCGGGCCTCACTGGAGGAAATCGCCCGCACCGCCCAGGTCACCCGTGGCGCGATTTACTGGCACTTCCAGAATAAATCGCATGTTTTCAAGGCCATGCTCGAGCGGGTTCGATTGCCGATGGCAGAGATGACTGAAAACGCCGCTGACGAGCGCACTGGTGACCTTCGGACACTCAGAAACCTGTGTGTGTATGCGCTTCAGACCCTCGTTAAGGATCAACGCCACTTCCGTGTCTACAAGATCCTGTTTCACCACACGGAATCCGAACACGGTCTGCGGCTGCAGGATGAAATGACGCAGGAGTCTATTGATACACTGACGCGGTTTTTCAGCAATCACCCCCCCCATTCATCACTAACCGCCAGTCAGGCCGCCCGTTCGCTGCATACCCAAATGCTGGGCATCTACGTTGATTGGCTCAGGAATCCTGACGCCTACGACCTGAGCGCCGAAGCGGAATGCCTGGTCGATACATTGTTCCGGGGCCTCTGCCCTGAAAACGAGCCATTCCAAACAAACAAGGAAACCCCATGAACAAACGCCTGTTGCCTGGCCTGATGGCGGCGCTTGCAGCCCAGCACGTGCCGGCCATGAACCTGGTCGAAACCTATGAGAAAGCGCTTACCTACGATTCCGGCATCGCCGAATCCCGAGCTACCCTGCAGGCAGAACAGGCCGGCATTGATGTTAGCCGCGCCAACCTTTTGCCCCGGCTCAATGCGTTTGGTGATGCCAGGCACACAGATATCGATCCGGACAACGCCAGCGAAGACTCGTACAAAACTTTCAGCTACGGCGTTGAACTGACTCAGCCGCTGTTCCGCGCTGACGCCTGGTTTGATTTTGAAACCAGCCAGATTCGGAGCGAGGCCGCCCGAGCCCGTTACAACCTGGCGCAGCAGCAGTTGATCCTCGACGTTGCCGAAGGTTACTTCAATGTGTTGCGGGCGGCAGATGCGCTGACCACTGCACAGGCCACCGAGACAGCTATAGGCAGACAGTACGAGCAAGCTCAGGAGCGTTTCGATGTCGGCCTGATCGCCATTACCGAAGTGTATGAGGCCCGCGCCAGCTACGATGATTCCAAAAGCCGGCGTATTGCCGCCGAAAGTGACTTGGACATCGCCCGGGAAGATCTTGCCCGCTTGACCGGAGAATACACCGAACAACTGGACAACCTGCGCCAGGAATTCCCTCTGGCCAGACCCGCGCCCGCGAATCCCACAGAGTGGGAGAAGATCGCGTTGGGACAGAATTGGGAAATCCAGACCGCCCTGCTTGAGCTCGATGCCAGCAAGTCCACCCTTGAAAGCCGCAAGGCGGGGCATTACCCGACGCTGGACCTGAACGCCTCTTACGGTGAAACAGACATCAACGGCCTCGGGCCCGGCGGCACGGGTTCCACCGCCGGCAGTGGAGGCGCCACCCGCTCTGGCAATGGAACGACCACTGAGGGCGTGATCAGTCTGACCCTGAACGTGCCGTTGTACCTCGGCGGCGGAACACAGGCCGGAGTGCGGCAACAGCGATCACTGGTCACGGTGGCCGATCAGGCCCTGAATACCGTTCGTCGGGACGTGCGGGTCAACACCCGCAGTCTGTTTCGTCAGGTCAATACCAATATCGAATCCGCCTCGGCACTCGAACAGACCATCATCTCGCGCCGCAGTGCACTGGACGCTACCCGTGCGGGGTAAGAAGTCGGCACTCGCAACATCGTCGAAGTGCTGGATGCCGAACGGGACTATTACGAAGCCCTGCAAAACTATGCCAATGCCCGCTACGACTACGTACTCAACACTCTTAACCTGAAACAGTCCGCCGGCACCCTCAGCCCACAGGATTTGATGAATCTGAACCGCTGGCTCAGTGCATCGGCGCCAGGCATCGAAGCTCTGGCCGAGGACGATGAAACCATCGACGATCCAACCCGAAACTGAGGACGCTAGCTTTATGTTACGAAACAAATACGCCCCCACAGCGATGGCCCTGTCATTGGTAGTGCTCAGCCCCACCGTGTTTGCAGCCGCTGACTGGCAGAATGCCATGACCAGCCCAGACTGGGATGGCAGCATCGGGGCGGGAGCCTTCTATGCGCCGGACTATCTTGGCAGTGACGACTATGAAACCCGAGGCCTGCCCAACCTGAACCTGAGTTATGACGACCGGTTCTATCTGAATATCCGCGATGGCCTCGGCTGGAACTTTATTAATTATGGCGCATGGTCGCTGTCGACCTACATCGGCTATGTCGGGGGCCGTGATAATGAGGATGACCTGAGCAACCTTGATAAGGTGGACAGTGGGGCTGCCATTGGTTTGCGCGTTGCCCTGGAGGACGGGCCTTTCAATTACAGCGCGTCGGTAAAGACACCGGTGACCGGTGACGTCGACGGCTATCAGTTGACACTTAAGGGAAGTTGGCGAACCCCGCTGACAGAAAACCTTTTCTTGTCGGCCGGTCCGGGCCTCATTTATAGCAGTGAGCGCTGGACGGAGAGCAAGTTTGGAATATCCGAGGCAGAGAGCGCCCGCTCCGGGCTGAGCGCCTATGACGTTGATAAAGGTTACCTGCGCATACGTTTTGGCGGCGCCATGACTTACCGCCTAAGTGCTGATTGGTCACTGACCGGTCTTGCGGGAGTGGCTTACCTGACTGGAGAGGCCAAAGACAGTCCGATAGTTGCGGATATTGGAGATCATGTTCAGGGCTTCGGCGGATTATTGATGAACTATCGCTTTTAACGGGACAAAGCTCTCTTGAGGTTGATCATTTTTTTGTTTGCACTTATTCCCGAATTTGCCGGGGCCAGTTCCGGGGCCTTTAGCATTTCCTGGGACAACGACCTTCTGACCGGCTCGGATAAGGGGTATACCAATGGTGGTCGATTGTCCTATCTGAGTGCCTCGGCAGAAAACAACAACTGCGAGGTGTGTCTGGCCAGAAGCGCCAGAAACGCAATGGATTGGTTGCCCGTTATTGGTCGGACGGGCAACGCTCATGCCTTGACTTTCAGCTTGAGCCAACTGATGGTCACCCCAGAGAACATACAAGCATCTGGGCCGATTTATGAAGACTTGCCTTACGTCGGCTACCTCTCTGGCTCAATCACTCTCTGGAGCTGGAGTTCAGAATCCCTGACCGGCTATGGCATCGGTCTGGGTGTCGTTGGACCGAATTCCGGCGCCGAAGCAACGCAGAAATGGGTCCACAAACTGACCGGCAGCACCAATCCGAATGGCTGGGATAACCAGCTGGGCACTGATGTCATTGGCGAAGTGCACGCCTTTCATGCTCGGCGGTTGTTTCGCGAAAATATCGGCAGTGGGGTGCACCAAGAGATGGCTTGGGTAACCGGTGGCAGGCTGTCGAATTTCGTCAGCAGTGGCGAGCTGGGTATGTCTTGGCGAATCGGCACTAACTTGCCCGCCAATATCATCCCGGATTATGCAGGAGCCTCTTCAACCATTGCCCTGCCGGGCTCACTGAATGCCCCCGGCTCGGGTTGGTCCGTGTTCATTGGTTTGGGTATGGAATTCATACCCTATTCCTATCTGGAGGAGCAGTCAGGGCGCTACGATTATGACCAGCGTCCTGTTGTCGGTCTGGGTGGCGTGGGCGTTGGCTGGCATTCGCCTGGAATCCAGATTGCCATCACACTCAGAGCGACGACCAGTCAGGATGAAAGCAATAAAGATGCACTTTCTTTTGGAACTGTGTCGGCTGCGTATCACTTCTGAGTACCGAGACATTTTCCGGCAGTGTTTACCCTATGCCTTGACTCCTTTATTGATGACACCGTCCATAGCGATCTGCCAGATCAAATCACCAATGGCGTCGAGTGACTGGGCCCCGTTCGGGTCGAACCAGGTTGCAACCCAGTTGAGTGCCCCAAGGCCTATCAGGCGAAGCAAGCGGCCGTCAACATTCTTCCGGACCACGCCCTGCGCAATCATTGTTTCGAGGATACCGGCCCACAGGGACTCGTACTGGTCACGCAGTTCGATGATTTCCTTACGAGCCTCCGGGCCCAGCGCTCGCCATTCAAACAACAGCACGTAAACCGCATCCGAATCTAACAACAGGGCTCGCAGATGCGCGTTGATACAAAGACGCATACGCTCAACCGGGTCGTCCGAGCTGGCGTAAGCCGACTCGACCTCTGCGGTTACCAGGTCGACTCCCCGGCGCATCAGCTCGACAAGCAGCGCTTCCTTGCTGTTGTAACGATAATACAGACTTCCGGGCAGCATATTGCAGGCCTCGGCAATCTCCTTGAGCGACGTCCTTTCAAACCCTTTCTCACGAAAAAGCCGGGCTGCGTTAGACAAAACGTCGCCCTGGTCGCCCAGTTTGCTTGCAGGAGTCATCTGTCTGTTAACCATCGCTTAAGTATCTCCTCAGCAAGCCCATTTATTATTCATCAGAGCGGTCGCCACCAGACTTGCTGCACTGATCGTACGCCATGACCCAGGCGGCGTGCCATTGGTCCGCAAACATAGCCTTGACTTTTGGTTGGTTAACCAACCAAAATCCAGCAACAATACTATTCGGAAGACAATGACATGGCAATGATCGATGAAAATCAGTGGTTTCCCATCACCTCCGCCCCGGTACGAAAGGCATGCCAGGCTGGGCAGATCTGATGACCAAGCCGAACAGAGCTCAGCACAGTAACGCTGTGGCGACGGCGTGGCAGTTCACCGAGCAGGTTCCCCACGGCAGGGAGCTGGGTATGCAGGTTGTCTCGGTAGACCAGGGCCAGGTCTGTATGCGTCTGACGCCACAGTCATGGATGTTCGCCCAAGAGGATACGAAAGAAATCTGCACCAGCGTACTTTACTCGCTGGCAGACTCCGCCGGAGGCTTGGCGGTATTCGCGGGGGCCCTGGAGTTGATGCCCATTGCCACGCTGGATCTGCGCATGGATTATCTGCGCCCTGCCAGCGGCGACCAGGCCCTGTTAGCGGTGGCTACCTGCCGACATTTAACGGACGAGGTCGCGTTTATTCATTGTGACATCCTTAGCGAGGGCAATCGTGAGTTGCTGGCGACGGCAAATGCCACCTTCATGCGCAACACCCAGGGCCAGCAATTCCATGCCGGTGGACGGGGAAAGGAGAGCGCATGAGCACGACTGGCGATTCGGCACAACACATCTCTGGCGCTGCGGAAAGTGGGAAAGAATGTGCTGACTGGCAGGCTCTGCTGGAGCGTATTCCCTACGCACGGCACCTCGGGCTTGAGGTTCAGCGCGGTGATGCAGGTGTATTGGTTCATTTGCCGTGTCGTGAAGCGCTGATTGGCAACTTCATGCTACCCGCGCTCCATGGCGGCGTGCTTGGGGCCCTGATCGAACTCACCGCGCGGGTGGCTGCGCAAAGCCAGGATACGGAGACACGTTGCCCGCGCATTCTCGACAGCCACATCAATTACCTCCGCTCCGCGCAGGCCCGATCGACGTTCGCCAGGGCCGACATTATTCGGCAAGGCAGGCGGACCAGCCTGGTCCAGGTGACCTGCTGGCAAGGCGATGAGAACAAACCGATCGCCACGGGTCAGGTTCAGTTATTGCTCCCGACAATGGCCGCCCAACAAGAAGACCGACATGGACATTAAGCACAACACACCTGAACGCGACGAATTCCAGGCGACGGATGGCGCCGACATCGCACTGTGGCGCTGGCCGCAATCCAAAGCGCGCCCCACGCTGCACTGGGCGCATGCCACGGGTTTCCATGGCCACCTGTACCACCCCCTCCTTGACGAGCTTGCCACGGACGTCAATGTCCTGGCCTGGGACATGCGGGGGCATGGCGCCAGCGCCGGTGCGGCGAATGTTTCGACATTCCGGGGCTGGGATACCTACTATCGAGATATGACGGCTCTGCTGGATAGCCAGGACGAGCCGGTCTGGCTTGCCGGCCATTCCATCGGTGCCACCACCAGCATCATGGCCGCTGCCCGCCGGCCTGACAAAGTGCTGGGCCTGATTCTGGCGGAACCCGTGATCATGGATCCAGTGCAGGGCCTGAAGTTGGGGCTGGCCAAACTGCTGCGCCAGTCACATCGGTTGTCACTGGCCGCCGGAGCGGCACGTCGGCGCAGGGTGTTCGACTCGCACACTGCCGCGCTGGACAACTATCGAGGTCGCGGTGGTTTCAAAACCTGGCCTGAAGCATGGCTGGAAGCCTACGTCCAACACGCCTTCGTGCCGCAGGACGATCAAGTTCAATTGGCGTGTAGCCCGGAGTGGGAAAGTACTACGTTTGCCCATACCGAACACAACCCGTGGCCCGGTATTCGTCGGTTGCGGTGCCCGGTTATTGCGCTGGCTGCAGAACGCGGGTCAACCTTCTCGCCGGCGGCCCGACAACGGCTGCAGACCCTGCTGCCCTCGGCTGGCGTGCGGGTGGTTGAAGGTACAACCCATTTTCTGCCCATGGAGCAGAACGACACCGTTCGCGACGCCATCCTGCAGCTTGCTTTATCCGGATGCCGCGAGAACTGATACCCACACCTGGATTTTGCCAATCAGGACACCTGCCATGCGCTGTATGCTGACACTGTTTATCTCGCTGCTCCTTCTGTCTGGTTGTCAGCAGTCTTCGGAACCGCCCCCAGAGGCTCTCGCCTCTATCCCCTGGGTAAAAACAGTTGTTCTAAAGGCGGCAGACCCAACAGCGCAGAGATTTTCCGGAACCCTGCGAGGCCGCCACGAAGTTCCTCAGGCCTTTCAGATCTCCGGCCGGATTCAACAGCGTTTTATCGATGCCGGTCAGCGCGTGAAAAAAGGCGACTTACTGTTCAAGCTCGACACACGAGACCTTGTGGCAACGGCGGGGGGAGCTGCCGCGGAACTCAAGCGATCAGAAGCAGCCCAGGCCATTGCCACCAATGAGCTCCAGCGTCAGCAGCAACTCGTAGGACGTCAGTTTGTCAGCGAACAAACCCTGCAACGCCTTGAATTGGCAGAGCGCGAGGCGCGCAGCCAGGTGGAAACGGCTTCTGCGCGCAATCAGCAGGCTCAGAATGCTCTGGGGTATGCGGAACTAAAAGCGTCCAACACAGGTGTGGTCACTGAGGTCATCGTTGAACCCGGTCAGGTGGTGGGGGTCGGACAAACACTTGCCGTTCTGGCTGAAGATCAATCGCTGGAAGTGGAGGTTTTTTTGCCAGAGGGCAGTAACCCACCCAGGCGCGGTTATATTCCTTTACCCACTGGCGAACAGCTTGCTGTGAGTCTGAGAGAGATTGCCGGGGCTGCCGACCCCAGAAGCCTGAGCTGGCGTGCCCGATACAGCCTGGAGGGGCCCTACCCCTCATCTTTAACCCTGGGATCGGTGGTGAGTGTCCGGTTAGCACAGAAGCAAACCGCGCCCAGCCATCGCGTACCTCTGGGTGCCCTGGATGAGAGAGGGCAAACGCCGCAGGTCTGGCTGGTCTCCGACGGCACGGTGAACCCCCTTGCGGTCGAGGTAATCGATCTGGGCGAGGAATATGCGCAGATCAGGGCCGATATCAATGCGGGAACGTCCATTGTCGCGTTGGGGACACACCTGCTCACTCCTGGCATGGCGGTGCGGGAGCTGGCGCGATGAGCCTGCCTAATCTCTCCGCGCTGGCAGTGCGCGAGCGTTCGGTCACCCTCTTTTTTCTTTTGCTGTCCGTTGTTGCCGGCTTCTATGCGTTCTCGTCCCTTGGTCGGGCGGAAGATCCTGCGTTCACCGTCCGGTCGATGGTGGTCTCTGTGGTCTGGCCAGGAGCTACACCCGAAGTGCTGCAGAATCAGGTCGTGGATCGTCTGGAAAAGCGAATTCAGGAGGTGGCCTATTTCGATACCGTTGAAACCACTATTCGGCCGGGACAGGCCTCCATGCTTATCCGGTTCCAGGATTACACCCCCAGTGAAAAAGTGCCTGACCTCTTCTACCAGGTTCGCAAACGCATGTCCGATGAGAGGCCCAACCTGCCCCGGGGCGTGATCGGGCCTATCGTTAACGACGATTTTGCGGATGTGTATTTCTCCCTGCTGGCCCTGACGGCACCCGGCATGCCAATGCGTGAACTGACCCGCGAGGCAGAGTCGATACGAGATCGCCTGCAGCGGTTGCCCGGCTTGCAAAAAGCACAGCTCCTGGCGGAGCGTCCTGAGCGGGTGTATCTCGAGTTTGATCAGGACCGGCTCAACAACCTCGGTTTGTCGGCAGAAGACGTGTTACAGGCGATAGAGGCCAACAATCGTCTTGAGCCTCTTGGCTTTGTTGATCTGGCCGGCCCGCGGGTTTACATCCGCAGCAACATCGACCTGTCTGACCTTGAGCGCCTCGCCTCAGTACCTCTGCGTATCGGAGACCAGCTTATCACCGTGTCTGATCTGGCCGAGGTGCGTTTGGGCTATGAAGATCCGCTGAACTACATCGTCCGTTCCAGCGGTGAGGATGCGATCCTCCTGGGCGTCGTCATGGAGGCGGGCGAAAATGGCCTGGCGTTTGGCGAGCGCCTGCGCGAGTTTGTCAATACTGAACAGGCCAGGCTGCCCCTGGGGATGTCAATACAGACCCTGACCGACCAGGCCGAAGCCATCACTCAGGCGGTTGATCTTTTTCAGGTCAAGTTTCTGGTGGCGCTGGTCGTCGTGATGGGGGTCAGCATACTGGCGATCGGTCTGCGCGCGGGTTTGGTGGTGGGCATCGCGATTCCCGTCACTCTCGGCCTGACCTTTTTATTGATGAAAATGGCGGGCATTAACCTGGACCGCATCACCCTGGGCGCGTTGATTATCGCATTGGGCCTGTTAGTGGACGATGCGATCATCGCCATTGAAATGATGATTGTTAAAATGGAGAGCGGCTGGGACCGGGTACGGGCCGCCAGTCATGCCTGGAGCGTAACAGCTGCTCCCATGCTGTTTGGAACATTGGTGACGGTGGCCGGATTTGTCCCCATCGGATTTGCCCAGTCCGGTGTCGGGGAATACACCGGCAACATTTTCTGGGTGCTGGCTTTTTCGTTGTTGATTTCCTGGGTAGTGGCGGTAACCTTCACGCCTTATCTGGGCGTCAAGCTTTTGCCCAACTATCCCGGTCATGGTGGCCAGGACCTTTACCAAAGCGCTTTTTATCAGCGGTTGCGTGGGGTCATTGCCGCGTGTGTACAATACCGGAAAACCGTCGTTTTTATCACGTTGGGTTTGCTGGTGATCAGTGCTTTCGGTATGGCAACTCAGGTGCAGAAGCAGTTTTTTCCGAGTTCTGATCGCCCCGAAGTTTTGGTCAGCGTCTTTGCTCCACAGGGAAGCGCTATCGCTACCACAGATGAAAGTGTCAGACGCCTGGAAGCGATATTGATGGACATGCCGGAGGTGAAAAGCCTTTCCGCTTACATCGGTGCCGGTGCCCCCCGGTTTTTCGTATCTGCCAACCCCGAGCAGCCGGACCCGGCATTTGCCAAGCTGATTGCCATCGGGCAGGACGTTGAAGGGCGCGATCGCATCATCTCGGCGCTGGAAACCAGAATCGCGGTGGGTGAGTTTCCGGAGGCACGAGTGCGGGTAACGCGTTTGCTGTATGGTCCCCCGGTGGCCTGGCCGGTCAGTTTTCGAGTGTTGGGCCCGGAACCAGATCAACTCAGAGAGATCGCGCACCAGATCCGGACTCTTATGACCGGGCATCCGAATATCGTCATGCCGCATCTCGAATGGGATGAGCGCGTACCCACTCTCTATCTTGAGTTGGACCCGGAAAACCTGGGTTGGATCGGCCTGACCCCGGCAGAAGTTGCCCGGCAACTGCAGTTCCAACTTCGCGGAGTGGCCGTCACCGAGCTACGTCAGGGAATAAGGAGCGTTCAACTGGTGGCGCGTAATGCCCGTGGCGAAGTGATGATGCCCGAAGATCTTGAAATCAAGACCCGCGACGGCCGCAAACTTTCCGCACAGCAACTGGGCAAGTGGCAGGTTCGCTATGAGGAGCCCGTTATAAAGCGTTACAACCGTGACCTCTTCCTGGCCGTTCAGGCCGATGTAGAAGGTGCCCAGCCACCGGATGTCACCAAGGAAATCTGGAGTGCGATGACTGCCCTGCGTGAACAGTTGCCGGAGGGTTACCGTATTGAAATTGGCGGTACGGTGGAGCAATCAGCCAAAGCCAATGCTTCAATCCAGACATTACAACCGGTGATGTTGGCGTTGATGCTGATCTTCATCATGCTTCAGATGCGTTCCTTTATCGGCACATTGACCGTTCTGGCCACCGCGCCACTGGGGCTGATTGGCGCTGTGCTGGCTTTGCTGCTGTTTAACCAACCCTTTGGCTTTACCGCGTTGCTGGGACTGATTGGCCTGGGCGGCATCCTGATGCGAAATACCATGATTCTGACCCAACAGGTGCAGGACAACTTCAAAGCAGGGATGGTTGCCCGGGAAGCCGTGGTCGAGGCGGCAGTCCAACGCGCCCGCCCCGTGGTGCTCACTGCCCTGGCGGCCGTTCTGGCGTTTGTACCTCTGACCTTTGACCTGTTCTGGGGGCCGCTGGCTTATGTCCTTATAGGGGGCGTGGCGGTCGGCACTCTGATCACGCTGTTGTTTGTTCCGGCGCTTTATGCACTCTGGTTTCGCTTACAGATAGAAGATTGAAGTAGTCACGGACGTTTACGTGTTGACAGCATAGGCCACTTCTCAAGTTGAGCGGCTGCGCCGCCGGGGCGCAGCGCGATGTGAAGAATCAGGACTCAGTAGAGTCCCTATACCCGGCCATCATTTTCATCATCCAGCCCGGATACTCCTCCGGTATACGGCTCACCTCGTCGAGCGTATTAAGTTCCTCGCCAGACAACCGGATCTGCGCTGCCTGGATATTGGCTTTCAGCTGCTCCGGCCGCTTGGCGCCAACGATAATACTGGATACAGGCTTCTGGTGTAGCAGCCACGCCAGGGCTATTTGGGCCACGGTAACCGGCTCGCCGTCGATCTGCTTTCCGCCGGCAATCTCCCGCATCACCTTGATGACGTCGCTGCCCCGCTCACGGTCGACAGGCGGAAAGTCAAACTTGGCACGCCGGTTTTCCTCGGACACGTCCGGCCCCTCGTATTTACCGGACAGATAACCGCCTGCCAGCGGGCTCCACACCATCAGACCGACGTTCTCAGATTCCAGCATCGGAATAATATCCCGCTCCAGGTCGCGACCCACGAGGGTATAGTGGGCCTGCAGGGATATGATCGGGCACAGGTTGCGGGCCTGGCTGATGCCGATGGCTTTCATCACCTGCCAGGCGGCCCAGTTGGACAGACCCACGTACCGCACATGGCCCTGTCGCACCAGGGTGTTCAGTGCCTCCAGGGTTTCCTCGATCGGGGTGGCCGGGTCAAAACCGTGGATCTGGTACAGGTCGATATAATCCGTTTGCAGGCGCGCCAGGCTCGCCTTGCATTCATTCATGATGTGGCCGCGGGAAGCGCCACGGGCATTGGGGCCCTCGCCCATCGGGCCGAGCACCTTGGTGGCCAGCACGACATCTTCCCGGCGAACGCCGAGGTTCTTCAGGGACTGGCCGACGATGCGCTCGCTGGCCCCGAAGCCATAGATGTTGGCGGTATCGATAAAGTTAATCCCCGCTTCCAGGGCGATCTTCACCAGTTCGTCGGCCTGTTCCTGCTGCAACTGGCCGATCAGCCCCCAGATGTCCTCATCACCGCCAAAGGTCATGGTGCCCAGGCACAGTTCGGAGACGAACAGACCCGAGTTGCCCAGCGACTTGTAGCCTGGACGATTGTCATCATTGAACCGCGGTAAACTCTCAGTTGCCATGTTGCACCTCCTCATGCATTTCGGTTGGTATTCCAGAATTCACTGTAAATACTGCCGGTTTCGGTTTTTTTTGCATGCGCTTGTGTTACTCGGCGAAGATGGCCTTATAGAAACGCATAGCGCCCTCCCAGGAGCGGGCGGCAGCCTCTTCGTCGTAACCAACCGGCATACCAAACTTTTCGGCGATCCTGTCGGCGCCCGGGTTGGTGAATGAGTGCAGCACTCCGGGGAAGCTCACCAGTGTCAGATCGACTTCGGCATCCTGCATCTCTTTGACCAGGCTCGCCACCTGATCCGAGGGGACCAGCTTGTCGGCACCGCCGGTATACACCTGGACCCTGGCTTTTACGGACCCGGGTTCAGCCTGGAGGAGGCTGCCGAGCGCACCGTGGAAGCTGACAACGCCGTCCAGATCGACACCCATGCGCGCCATGTTGAGAACAACGGCACCGCCAAAGCAGTAACCTTGTGCTGCAATTCGGGACCCATCAACACTTTCGTGGTTCTTCAGGATGTCCATCGCCTTCATGAAGCGTGCCTTAACCTGGTCCATGTCCCTGGTGGCTTCCTGCATGAATTTCTGGGCAGTATCGGGATGGTCGGCTTGTTTGCCAGAGCCATACATATCCAGCGCAAACGCTGTATAGCCGGCGGAAGCAAGCCGTTCCGCCTGATTCCGGGCGAATTCATTGTGCCCCCACCATTCATGGACCACCAGAACCCCCGGGCGCTTTTGCCCGAATTCATCATCCCAGGCCATGTAGCCGGTAAAGGTCTCGTCGCCGACTTGATACTCAATGGTTCTGGTTTGCGTTTCTGCCAGTACCTGCGTACTGGCAACAGTGAGTGACAGCGTGGCTGCTGCCAGTGCTGTTTTCAGGGTGCTCATCATCTGTTTGCTCCTTTTCGCTCGTTATGAGTCAATTTGCGTAGCGATTATGTACGGGTAGACATCGACCAAAGCTCACAGGAAATGTCGCCACGTGAGCGAACACGAATTTAATCGCTCGCTCAAAGCGCGATTCCTGTCCCGTCGTTACTGGCAGCGGGCGCGCAGCAGTCGCGTTGCGGCATCAAACACGGCGAGGTCTTCTTCGGTGCGCGCGGCAAGGTGGGCTCCTTCCAGCATCGCCAGGGTCGCCTGCGCTTCATCGGCGGGACCCAGGATGGCCGAGACGGATCCATCCCTGTGCCCCAGTTCAAACGTTGCCGTAATCCACTGCAGAACCATTGCGCGAACGGCGCCGACTCTGGCAATGACGGTGTCGGACAGGCTTTCGCGGCAGGTCGAAAAGGCAACACACAGACACACGGTCTGGCCATCATGTAAGGCCCCGCGGTACAGGGCAATGAGTGCCTTGAGGCGCGCGCCGGCGCTGGCATGGGCTGCATCTATCTCGGTCAGACCCTGCTGCAGACTGGTCTGATAGCGCTCGATCAAGGCTTCGGAGAGCTTCGCCTTGGTGGGGAAATGATAATGGATCGAGGCCTTTCGAATGCCGATGGCCTCAGCCAGATCCGCATAGCTGAACCCGTCAAAGCCCCGTGACCGAACGGTGTGCTCGGCAAGGTCCATCAGGGCTGTTCTGGTATCACGGTTCATGGTTATTCACCTGTTTGCCTTTGCAATCCCGCTATTGCCGGGCCTTATACCCTCGGTGCCCCGGCAAATCGCAGGTGCCCCGTTTTCATCCAGATCTTGGCGCCGCCGTCCCCGGCCGCCACGGACAACCTGTGTCCTTCAGGGAGGCGCAGCCAGTCATGCCTGGCCAGCATCTCGCCATCCCTGGTGACCGAACCTTCGATCACCAGCAGCTCGATTCCGCCGGGCGCCTCAGAGGTCAGTGTCGCCCCCGCATCGAGCTGGCTGTAGGTCACGATCTCACGATCGTCCTCATGCAGCTTTGTGGTGGCAACGCCGCCCACCGGGACCCCCAGCCCGGCCTCCATATTCTTGCTCAACTGGGTCCGGTCGGCCAGGTCGAACTGCCACAGTTTCACAAATATCGTGCAGCCCGTTTCAGAGCCCGGAATATGTGACGTGGTTGGGGGGTTGCGCACATAGCTGCCCGCTGGGAAGTCACCGTGCTCGTCCTGGAACACGCCATCGAGTACGATGAATTCTTCTCCACCGGTGTGGGTATGTGCCGAGAAATGACTCCCCGGCGCATAACGAACGATGGTCGTGGCGCGGGCAACTTCCTCCCCGATCCGGTCCAGCATGCGCCGCTCCACGCCTTTCATGGGCGAGGGCTGCCATTCAATCTGGTCGGAATGCATAACCACCGGTTTGGAGAAATCTGCATTAATCTCCATGATATTCCTCCCTTTTTGGCCTTCATGTTTTCCGCGCTTGCATGAAACCCGAGGGTATCGGATCACCCGGCA
This sequence comes from uncultured Haliea sp., assembly GCA_963977485.1. Lineage (GTDB taxonomy): Bacteria > Pseudomonadota > Gammaproteobacteria > Pseudomonadales > Halieaceae > JARRPM01. The sequence continues at coordinate 28,722 of CAXBOW010000026.1, read as the reverse complement.
ATTGAAGGACGGGCTGCGACTTTTGCGCGCCAGGCCTGGAGATTGGTCAGGGACTCGGGAATGTCAACCTTCGCGAAATCCGCAAACCCCAGGCCGGCAAAGGCGGTGATGTCTGCGACCGAGAAGCTGTCGCCTGCGAGAAACTCATTGTCCGCCAGAACGCTGTCAAGGTAGGCCATGGTTGCGCTGGCAATTTCTTTCTGTTTATTACCCCATTCAGCACACTGCCAGGTTTCCAGATCCGGACCAAGCCCCGGGGTCGCGTGATGGAAATAGGCACCCACGGCATTCATCAGACCGTTTTCTGCCCGCAGATTCATCATTGCGATACGGGCACGCTCCGCTGGGGTTGTACCCATAAGGGACGGACCATCAAAGACACCGTCGATATATTCAGTGATGGCATTGCACTGGGCGATGCAGGTGCCGTCGTCAAGTTCCAGCATGGGCACGGTGGCATCCGGGTTTTTCGTCTTGAACGCATCGGAACGGTGCTCCCCACCCATGACATCGACCGGGACGAATTCCACCTTATTCGTTGCGCCTTTTTCTGCCAGGGCGATGCGAACCCGTAGCGGGTTGGGAAAGCCTTCAGTGTCGTAAATTTTCATTGATTACCTCTGTTGGTCATTAAGCATACGACACGTAATTTACCTATCAGTAGGTAGGTTTGCAAGAGACAAATTGACGAGCCTGCTTTGTTTAGAACCGTTGACAAGGCATTCCAAACGGTGAGAACGGTCCAGGCCCTCCTTTCAGTAACACCGACGGGGGTTGCTCTGACATAGCCAGCGTTTCATTCAGGCCCGGATGAAGCTCGAGCCTACTCCTTTGGTTTTATTTTGTTTTATGACCTCGGACTTGAGATTTCAGCTGCTTCAGAAGGTCTTTGGAGCTCTCATAATACAGAGTGTAGAACTGATCGAGATCAGTCAGCTTGGCAAGCGTTTGTTCATTGGTAATGGTTGCCTTGGCTTCGGCAATCACCTCCTTTCTGGCCTCGAGCCGTTCTATCTGCCCTTCCACCAAGGCAGCGTAAGGATGGGGACGAATCGCGAAAAAATCCTGGCGTTCACCCGGCATTGTTCGACGTTCAACAATGCCGAGTCTTTCAAGAAAGCACGTATTCGTACTGACGCTCGCCTTACTGACGCGCAACGTATCCACAAGCTGCGATGAGCTGACGGGACCATCCGACACGATAAGTGTCGCCCAAAGTTGGCCAGCGATGCGGGAAAAGCCTTCAGATTGAGCCTGAAGACCGAGGCGCTCAATAAAACGCCTGTCTGAATCAGTCAGTGTTTGCATAATCAGAAGATTGTAACGAACTCTGCCAACCCCCGCCCAGAGCTCGATACAAATTAACCGTTGACTGCAATTGATCACGCCGCGTTTCCACGAGATCAAGTTCGGTTGTAAACAGGCTTCGTTCAGCGTCCAGCACCTCCAGGTAACTGGACGCGCCCCCCTCAAAGCGCAATCGCGCAAGTTTAGTTGTGCTTCGCAGTGCTGCTACCTGCCGGGCCTGCGCTTCCAAGCGATCTTCGGTACCACGCACCCCGGCCATAGCGTCGAGCACCTCCCGAAACGCCACTTGAATGGCCTGACGATACGCAATCAGGGCCTGGCGTTGACGCGCCTCCGCCTGATTGACCAGTGCCTCGGAACGCCCAAAGTCCAGCAACGGGCCGACTAACGAGCCGCCCAACTGCCAAGTGGATGCGGAGCCCTGGAACAAGTCGCCACCGGAGGCACTTCGCAGGCCCAGCAGGCCCTCAAACGAAATCCTGGGCAGGAACGCCGCCCGGGCAACACCGATTTCGGCGTTGGCCGCTATCAACTCCTGTTCGGCTGCCGCAATGTCAGGTCGGCGGACCATCAGATCCGCCGGCCGGCCGGCAGGGACGCTGCCCGGAACATTCATCTCACCAATGGTATCCGCCACGGAAATATCACTCCGTACAATCTGTTGTGGATCTCGCCCCAGAAGCACTGCCAAGGCGTTTCGCTGAAGGGCGTGCTGCTGGCGAAGCCTCGGAAGTTCGGATTCAGCGGCTGCAAGCTCGGCTTCAGCCTGCCGCAGGACCAACTCGTTAACCTCGCCTCCTTCGGACCGGGCCCGTTGCAGGGCGACCGATTCGCGGCGGGATGACACGGTGCGTTCGGTGATGTCGATCTGACGATCAAGCGCACGCAAATTGAAGTAACCATTGGCTACCTCACCAATCACGGCTAGTCGCACGGCCTCGCGATTCGCTGCACTGGCCAGGAGACGCGCCCGGGCTGCTTCGCTGGCATTCGCAAGCCGCCCCCAAAGATCCAGCTCGTACGATAGCACCCCACCGACCTGGATATCGTTGAAGGGTTGACCACCACCAGCGCTGTTGACCACCTCCTCACTCGGCCCCTGGCGCACCGCAGAGCCCTCTACCTCCAGAAGCGGATATTGTTCCGCCTGCTGCCCGGTAAGGCGCGCCCGTGCTTCGGCGACCCTGGCAGCAGCAAGTTGCAGGTCGCTGTTGGCACCAAGCGCCTCTTCAACAAGGGTGACAAGCGCCGGATCGCCAAAGCCACGCCACCAATCCAGGGGGAGTTTCTCGTTCGCCGAAAGTCGTGCGGAAGACCAGTTTTCCGGCACCGACGGCTCGGGTTTCTCAACAGTCGGCGCGAGTGAGCAGCCACCAAGTGACAACGCCATCACAGTGGCCAGCAATACCTTAACGGTCATCAGCCACACCTCCGTCTGCACGTCCGGGAGCGGCCGCAGCCGAGTCATCCTGGTCTCTGGAGCCACTCAGAAAATCCGTGATACGGCGGACCACCACATAGAACAGTGGAATAAAGAACGTCGCCAGTATCGTTGCCGAAATCATGCCGCCGAGAACCGCCGTTCCTATCGCAATACGGGTGGTTGCACCGGCTCCACTGGCGAAAGCAAGCGGCAACACACCCATGCCGAAAGCAACCGATGTCATCAGAATCGGCCTCAAGCGCACTCGCGCCGCTTCCTTGGTTGCCTCAATCAGCTTCATTCCCTGCTCCTCGAGTGTTCGGGCGAACTCCACCAGAAGTATAGCGTTGCGCGCAGTCACACCAACGGTGGTCAGAATGCCAACCTGGAAGAAGACGTCGTTAGGAAGCCCGCGAACCATCGCTGCAAGTACCGCCCCGAGTACGCCCAAGGGCACCGCCAGCATCACGGAAATGGGTATGGTCCAACTTTCGTAGAGCGCGGCGAGCGCCAGAAACACCACCAGTGCCGACAGCGCGTAAAGCAGGGATGCCTGGGCACCGGCCTGGCGCTCCTGATAGGACAGGCCGCTCCAGGCTCCGGCCACACCGTCCGGGAGTTGAGCGATCAAACGTTCGACCTCCGCCATGGCCTCACCGGTACTGTACCCCGGTGCCGGCTCACCCTGAATCTGGCGGGACGGAACACCGTTGAAACGCTCAAGGCGCGGTGAGCCATACTCCCAGCGTCCGTTCGTCACTTCGCTCAACGGGGTCATCTCTCCGTTAGCGGCTCGCAGATACCACGCCTCAAAATCCTCAGGCAGCATCCGGAAAGGGGCATCACCCTGAACATAGACCCGCTTGACCCGCCCCTCATGGAGAAAATCGTTAACGTATTGCGAGCCCCAGGTCACCGACAGAAGTCGACTGATCTCGGACAACTCTATGCCAAGGGCCTGTGCCTTTTCGTGATCAATGTCCACTTTGTAGCGGGGATTGTCCGCCAAACCGTTGGGACGCACACTCGTCAGCACGGGGCTTTCGGCCGCCAACTGCAGCAATTGACCTTGCGCTGCCATGAGCGCTTCATGCCCGATGGCACCCCGATCCTGTAAGCGCAATTCAAAGCCCAGGGCCTGCCCCAATTCCGGTATCGGTGGCAAATTGAAAGCAAAAGCCCGCCCATCACGCACCAGCCCGGCAAGCGCCCGGTTCGCCCGCTGAATGATGGCGCCGGCGCTTTGCGTCTCGGGATCGCGCTCACTCCATGGCTTGAGATTGACGAACGCCAGTCCCGCGTTCTGCGCCCGGCCAGCGAAGCTGAAACCAGCGATTGTGAAGAGGCCCTGCACCTCATCCTGCTCCATAAAGTAATCTTCGATAACCTCAATGGTATCGATTGTGCGCTGCTGGGTCGCACCGGAGGGCAACTGATACTGCAACACGACGAACCCCTGGTCCTCCGCGGGCAGGAACCCGCCGGGCAACCGCACAAAGAGAACGGCCACCAGGACAACGATGCCCAGGAACGCCAATGTGTAGAGCCAGGCGTGGCGCGCCGTATGGCCAACCAGCCGGACATAGCCCCGGGTCAGTCGCCCCAGGCCTGCTTCAAACCAGCCGAACAGCTTTTGCAGCAAGGTTCTTTCGTGCGTGGGCTTGAGTATCCGACCACACAGCATGGGGCTCAGAATCAGAGCCACCAGCACCGAAAGCACCATGGCACCGGCAATACTCAAAGAAAACTGTCGATAGATGGCCCCCGTGGAGCCCGGAAAGAAGGCCATCGGAATAAAAACAGCAGACAGCACCACACCGATGCCAATCAGCGCGCTGGCAATCTGCCCCATGGACTTACGCGTCGCCTCCATCGGGCCCAGGCCGTCCTCATGCATCACCCGCTCGACGTTCTCCACCACCACGATGGCGTCATCCACCAGAAGGCCGATCGCCAATACGAGACCGAAGAGAGTGAGCATGTTGATGGAAAAGCCGAAGGCCGCCATGATCGCAAACGTGCCCAGCAGCACCACCGGGATTGCGATCGCTGGTATCAGGGTAGCCCGCCAACTCTGGAGAAATACGAGCATGACCAGGACCACCAGGGCGATTGCCTCGATGATGGTTGTGACCACCGCGTCGATGGAGGCCTCCACGAAAGGGGCCGTCTGGTAGGGGTACCGAATCTCCACCCCTTCGGGAAAATAGGGCTCGAGCTCCTGGAGCCGCGCTTTAACAGCCTCTGTGACCGCAAGCGAGTTGGCACCCGGCGCCAGATTGATGCCAAGGCCGGCAGCCGGCTCGCCATCGTAGAAAGTGTCAATCTGGACTGCACCGCCGCCCAGCTCAACGCGGGCAACATCCCCCAGGCGCACCCGGGACCCGTCGGGCATACTCTTGAGCAGGATGTTGCGGAACTCTTCGGTTGAGGTGAGCAAGGTCTGGGCGGTGACCGTGGCATTGAGCTGCTGGCCCTCGACTGCGGGCAGCCCGCCGAGCTGACCGGCGGTGACCTGGGCGTTTTGCGCCTCGATGGCGGCGCTCACGTCGGCGACGGTCAGGCCGTAATTGGTCAACGCCGAAGGGTCCAGCCAAATCCGCATCGCATATTCAGAGCCGAAAACCTGCACGCTGCCGATACCGGTTACCCGTCCGATGGGTTCGGCTAACTCGGAGCTGATAAAATCGGCGATATCCAGCTTGCTGAGACGACCGTCGGTAGAGACGAATGCCATTACCATCAGAAAGCTGGTGCTGGATTTCTCGACGCTGATCCCCTGCTGGCGCACCACTTCCGGGAGTCGCGGTTCCGCCAGTTTGAGCTTGTTCTGCACCTGGACCTGGGCAATGTCCGGATCGGTGCCCGCCGCAAAGGTGAGAGTAACCGTAGCGTGGCCTGAGGAATCCGCTGTCGACCCCATATAGAGCAGATTGTCGAGGCCGGTCATCTCTTGTTCAATGACCTGAACCACCGTATTGGACACGGTGTCCGCCGAGGCGCCAGGATAATCGGCCTGAATTTCCACCGCCGGCGGTGCCACCGACGGATACCGCTGGACCGGCAAAACGAAGATCGCCATGATACCCGCCAGCATGGCGACAATGGCCAGAACCCAGGAAAAAACGGGCCTGGAAATGAAGAAATTGATCATTGTGCGGGGCCCTCCTCGTCGGAGGCGTTCTTCTTCGGACTATTCGTGCCACTGGCTTGCTGGTTTTGGGTGGGATGTAATGGAATATCTGCGGCAACCGGCTTCACCTTGGCTCCTGGCCTAACCTTCTGCAGACCGGAGACGATGAGACGATCTCCCGGTTCCAACCCCTTCTCCACCAGCCAGAATGCACCAATGGCCCGCTCTGCCTCTAACTGGCGGGCGACAACTTCACCCTCCGGGTTGACCAGCAACGCGGTGGCCTCTCCTTGCGGATTACGGCTCACGCCCTGCTGCGGCGCCAGAATGGCGTTCTCCCGAACTCCCTCACTCAGACGAACGCGCACGTACATTCCAGGCAGAAGGTCTTCGTCCGGATTGGGGAAGACGGCTCTCACCGTGACAGAACTGGTGCTTTGGTTGACGGTTACATCCGTAACGTCAACGCGTCCCTTATGCGGATAGGGGGTGCCGTCTTCGCGCAACAAAACAGTCTCGGCTTCATTTGGGCCGGCCTCAGAAGCCGCGCCCTCCTTCAGAGACGACCGAATTCGAGCCAGTTTTTCGACCGGTAGCTGAATATCGACATACATGGGATCAAGCTGCACAACGCGCGCCAGGATCTGGGGTTGATTGGCGGTCACCAGCGCACCCTCCGTGTACAGTGTCGGGCCAATGCGCCCGGCGATGGGAGCCTTGACCTCGGTATACGCCAGCTCGATACCCGCCGTTTCGAGCATCGCCTGGGATCGGGAGACATCCGCCCGGGCTGCCTCCAAGGCCGATAGCGCTTCATCACGTTGACGCTTGCTGACCGCATTCTTCTCAAACAAGTCTGACGTACGTGCCCACTCCCGCTGCGCCTGTCGCAATTCGGCCTGTGCGCGCTCCAGTTCTGCCTGGGCCCGCTGATGGGCAGCACGGTATCGGTTGGGGTCGATCTGGTAGAGGACCTCACCTGCTTTGACCTGGGCGCCCTGTTCAAACAAGCGCTCCTGCAAAATGCCCGTGACTTGCGGCCTCACTTCCGAGATACGGTAAGCGGCGGTTCTGCCCGGCAGTTCCATTGAAAGATTCACACGCTGCGGCTGCACCTCAACAACGCCGACTTCTGGAGGCGGCGGCGCAGACCGTTCAGCCTTTGTCTGACCGGAGGAGTTGTCACAACCAGCCAGCAAAAGAACCGCCAACCACATGGGCAGCATGCGGGCCCCAAATAGACGCACCATCAAACTCTTCTCTGTTTCCATATAACTAACCTCTGAATGGGCCAAAGACTCAAAAACCGTTCGATCCATGCCTTCGTTTATAACCAGGTAGACAGAACGATCGATCCAAACTGATCGACGCCGTCCTTTTCCTTGAATTCTTCGCTTCGCCACAGGTAGGTGTAAGCGATCTGCCAGCGATCCCAGGTCAATGCCGCACCCACCTGGGCGTCGCCAACCCATTCGCGACTATCAACGGAGTGGCTGTCCTCGAAACTGTTGCCGTCGAGCAGCAGGTTGTGTGCCATATAGCGCCCTTCAACGGCAGCGAAGACGTACCAGCTAAAGCCCTGATCCCGCCGAAAAGAGGATTGCCCGCCTTGTGCAGGAGCGACTGACGGAATGCCGAAACTACGCTCAAGCCCCTCTCCCAAACGAAACCCCAGGCCGCCGGAAGCGTAGGTATACAGGTTGCCGAGCGCAAACCCGGCAGACGGCCCATATTCAATGGTCAGCCCAGAGAAGTTTTGCTTCATAAACCAGGCACGTTCATAACCGAAATTGATAACTGGCTCGTTATCAAGCTGGTTATCCCAACCCCTCGGCTTGTCTGCCGCAATAAGTTCATGGAAATTTCGTTGACCCACCTCAGCGCCGGAGGCCGGGCCTACGATGCCCACGTCGATATGCAGGCTGTCTGCCAAACGCAAGCCACCGTGCTCCCTTTCGCTCAGTAGCGAAACCCCGCCAAACAAAAGGCCGGCATAGGGACGGTCATCTTTAATAAGCGCTTCAACCTCTATATCTTCCGGCGTATACATCTGTTGCCCCAGCCGGTACGTTGCGCCGGCAAGACTACTGCCAGACCAGCCCGGAATAATATCCGCAAGACGACGGGTCCAGTGTTGATCGGCGGGCTCAAAGGCCCAGATCACCTCTACGCCGTTGGTATATTGACCATCGCCGCCGGCGGAAAACGCATCGTTTTCCACTTTCAGGGACAGCAGGCCTTCAGCGGAAGCTGATGTCACAAGAGAACCCAGCAACAGACCTGAGCACCAATTCCGGTAACGCTTTCTGCAACATCCAGATTTCACTGAAGATTCCTCTGTCAAAGCTGGGTTGAACCGGATGTAAAAGAACTTGCTCCCGGATGCTGACATACCTTCCGTACGGCGACTTTTTGGTCGCCGGCCAGAAATGATGAGACGGCTGTCCGCACAACTTGTTCAATCTGTTCAGTATAAACTAAACGTAACACAAGTAATGATTGACAGCTAGCCGTGATGGAATTGTCCTGCAACGGTGTAATGTGCAGAACGCTCCAGTTCTAATCTTCTCGCTCGCTGCCTGAAAAATGTCTCGGATTCAGGAATTTTTGAGGTTGGCGGAATTTTCCATAACCCGCTCAAAAACACGCAGGGCGACTTCCAGGTCGGTATTTTCAATGCCTTTCAGCATCTCCTCTCGCAAGACATTCGCCCGCTCATTCAGTTCGCTCATAAAGTGCTCACCGGCATTGGTAAGATAAAGCAGCCTGGCGCGCCGATCACGCTCACTGGGCCGGCGCTCAATCAGACCCTGCTCCTCGAGGCTGTCAAGCAGGCGGACCAATGTCGGATTCTCGATGGTCATCAAATGGGCTAACTCCCGCTGGGTCAATCCTCCACCACCACGCTGCAGGCAGACCATGGTGAACCAGCGAGCTTGGGTAACCCCCAAATCTTTCAGGCGCTCATCCAACAACTTACGCCAGCGCCTTGCTACCCGGGCATTGGTGAGAGGAAACTGATCTCGAGGGGAGTGCGGGGCCATGTCACTGTCCTGCTATTGACGATTCAGTAACAGTAAATCGCAAGCTAATCATATAGACAAGCGTCAGTTACACATTAGCCAGGTTTGCACCAGATCAATAGGCAACATCACGCGGATTCCGAGGCCAGCTAAGGAACTTCTCCTTTCACTGAGACAGGTAACTCCTCGCTTCTTCAGAGACCGGAGGCCCTCAGCGTATTGTCGCCCTGGCAGACACCCTTGCTGTCTGTTGTGACCGGCGACCGGCTTTTAAAAAGCTGGTGCCGAGCGCCCCACAACACCGTAGCATCTTCACTCGACACCAGCCGGGTCTTCGGCACGGCGTCTTCCAGGCAATCCGCATCCGCTAAGGTCAGTCCCCAGTCGAGTAGAGTCTGCGGGGCCGACAACAAGGCTGAGTTACTTTTATCGGTCAGAATGACATGAACTCGGGTTCGGGTGACCAAAAAAACGGTAGTTCAATAGGTTGGGAGTGTTTTTGGGCTATTTTTCACGTTTGTCTGCCAACCCTCATACTCGGCAAACCGACGGTAGAGCTTTTGCTGTACACCCGTAGCGCCGGCAACCACAATAGTGCCAACTAATCGTCCTTGCGGCTCATAAACCCTGCCAGACAGAGGATAACCATCAACAGCTTGAAAAAGTACGTCACTGATTTGAATGGACTTCAAAGCACTTGCTCCATATACCCGTCGAGTAATTCAGCACGAGGCTCGTAGCATTGAATACGGCGGCAAGAAAGCCACCCAGCGTTAAAAGGCACTCAGCCTATCGGGCGCTTAATGAAGCATGTAGCCGCACCGCTAGCCAAAAGCTTCCCATTGATGTCGCGTATTGTTCCCTCTGCGATACCGATTGATCGAGAGAGATGAGTTACGGAAGCTTCGGCAATCAGATCTATACCTTTGGGCACGGGGCGCATCATTTTCACCGAGAGGTCGACGGTGCCATAGGCCACTCCGGCTTCCAATAAACTGTGTACCGCACAGCCCGTCACGGAGTCGAGAACGGTAGCAGCAAAACCGCCATGGACTCCGCCCATAGGATTGCAATGCCTATCCGTCGCACGGCAAGAGATCCTGACCCTCCCCTCGAAGACTTTCAGATTCGACATCCCCATGGTGTCAAAAATCGTTGGCTCCTCGATTTTTCCCTCTGCAATGTATTGCAAATGCTGAAAGCCAGTTAATTGATTGGTGTCCATACGAGTTCCTCATCAACGTAATCAAAAGCCAAAGTGGCCGGTTGTCGATTCTCTGTCCGCAAGCACTCTTCCAGTTGGTTCATGCGATCTTGACCAAAGAACATTTCATTTCCCACGAAAAAAGTTGGTGCACCAAATACCCCTCGCTCAACAGCCTCTGCGGTAATCAATTGCAGGTTTTCTTTGGCCGAGGAGCCTTTACATAGAGCAAACACTTCCCCTGGATCAAAGCCCGCACCGGCAAGAACTTCGGCCAACACGGCACTGTCAGCCAGATTCTTTCCATTCACCCACATCGCCTCAAAAACAGCCTGAAGATAATCATCGAACTGCAGGGTACTTAGATATGCGACAGCGCCCCGCATAACCTGCAAGGTATTAACGGGAAAGTAGGGATTAAAATTCAGGGGAACGCTATAGCCCGTTGCAGCACGTGACATATCTAAGCGGTTGTATCGAGATTTCGCAGGAACCTCAGCTGGAGAGTTATTTCCGGTAGCTTTGAAGACGCCCCCAAGCAGCATGGGCTTCCAGCGTATATCTGAGTTTGCTCTTTGAGCCAGCGCGGGCAGCTGTGTCCAGGCCAGGTAACTGGCAGGGCTTCCCACATCAAAATAGAAATCGATTATTTGAGTCATGGCGTCACTCCTTAAAAGGTTTCCATCCAGGGCCGGAGGTCCAGTTCATGGGTCCAGCAGTCTCTGGGTTGTTCGTGGAGCCGCCAATACTGCTCTGCAATATGGTCGGGATCGAGGATACCGCCCTGCGCTTTAAGCGCGTAGCGATCTGGAAAGTTATCGCGGATAAAGGCGGTGTCAATCGCACCGTCGATGATTGAGTGCGCCACGTGAATACCCTTGGGCCCCAGTTCCCTGGCCATACTTTGAGCCAGGGCTCTCAAGGCGAACTTTGCACTGGAAAACGCGGAAAAACCGGCGCCGCCTCGCATGGACGCCGTAGCACCCGTAAAGATGATGGTTCCCCGGCTCCGCGGCAGCATAACTTTGGCCGCCTCCCTGCCAGCAAGGAATCCCGCGAATGCGGCCATTTCCCACACCTTTCGGTAAACACGTCCGGTTGTCTCGGTAATCGGAAACTGAACATTGGCACCGATGTTGAACACCACAACACCGACTTCACCGATTTTTGACTCAATTTTTGAGAACAGACCGCACATAGCCTCTTCGTCACGAGCATCGCACCCCAGACCGATGGCCGTACCGCCATTTTCTTCAATCTCCTGAACGAGCGGGGCTAACGCATCCTGATGACGCCGTGTTGCAACAACCACATAACCTTCTCTGGCAAATCGCTGCGCAATCGCCCCTCCAGTCGCATCGCCGGCACCGATCACGACAGCCACTTGTTGTTCGTTATTTGTCATAACTCTTTGCCTCTTGCTACGTTTCGGTTCTTTGTCTGGCGTCAACTATCTTGGCCGGTCCGCGACAACTATGATGGCCGGTTGAGTCGTTTTATTTCTTACTCTTTGAAGACTGTTTGATCTGTTGTTGTCGTCTGTAGCTTTCCCCCTCTAATTCAATAATTGTCGCGTGGTGTATTAGCCGGTCCACGGCCGCTACGGTCATCATGTTGTCCGGGAATATCTGATCCCATTCGCTGAAGGGCTGGTTGGCGGTGACGATCAAGCTGCCACTCTCATAGCGGTGGGCGATGAACTCGAACAACACCTGGGTTTCGGCATCTGTTTTTTTCACATAGCCGATGTCGTCGATGATAATGACTCGGTATTTATCTAATCGAGTCATGGCCGTCATCAGGTCGAGATCTCGCTTAGCCTGTTGCAAGTGCTGGACCAGAGCCATGGCCGAGAACAGTTTGCAGCGTACTCCCTGTTCGGTGAGCTGATGGCCCAGTGCGTTGGCAATATGGGTCTTACCCGTGCCGCTGGGTCCGATCAACAGCACGTTGTCGGCATGGTGTGCCCAGTCACTGTCTTGCTGCAGCTTGGCAAGAGCAGCCTTGCAAGGGCGACTGAACCCACTTTGATCGAGCGCTGAGAAGGTCTTATTGGCCGTCAGTTTTGCTTCGCGCATCCACTTTTGGGTTCGGCGCTGATAGCGGTCTGAGAGCTCATATTCACACAGTGCCGCCAAGTAATCGGTGTGTGACCAGTTCTTTTCAACGGCCGTTTCCCAGAGTGATTGATAATGTCGGTGGAAGGCCGGCAGGCGGAGTTCTTTAAGCAGTAAAGCGACAGAGCCGGTCATATCTGCACCTCATGGCTGCTGATGGACGACAGTAGCTCGTCGTAACTGACCAGCGAGTGCTGATTGGGCGCTGTGTATTTAAGATCTGGGTTGCCGTTTAGGTAGCGTGACTGGATCTCGGTAATCGACGCGAACCGGCCAGCCTGAGCCTCAGTCAGCAGATCCTCACCCAGTGATTGCTCATCGTCGTATTCGAAGGCCAGTCGCAGTGTGGTCACGATCCACTTACAGGCTTCGCGAGCCTCCAGGTGCGTATTGGCAAGTTGCCAGAGTTGGCGGTAGTTGTCGTCCGGCAGCAGATCGTCTCGCAGCTGAGAGTAACGGAAGGCCTGCGGCTTGGAGGCCAGTGAGCGGATAACGTGCCGGTAATTGACGCTGCGCGCGCGATTCTCGCCAGGCTTTGGGTATACGCGCATCAAGGTCAATGCAGGCTGCTGGCCGACGAACAGCACCAACTTGTCGTGGTGCAGTCGGACTTGTATTGACTCGCCAATCAGGCGCGATGGTACCGTGTAAACAACGCGCCGAACTTCGATGGTCGAACTGCGTGTCACCTTGAGGTGAAGGGTCTGGTACTCGGCGGCCGTAAACTCGGGGAGCGGCTGCAGAGCGGCCTGTTCTTCCAGCACGCGCGCCCGGTTGCGGTTATTGAGCTTGCCGACAACACGGTCGATGAAGACCTGATAGGTGGCAATGCTCTCGAAGTCACTATGGCCGCGCAGCAGCAGTTGTTGTGCCAAGCGTTTCTTGAGCGAGCCGTTGGCACACTCCACCACACCGTTCTCGTGAGACTGCCCCAGGTTATTCCGAGTGGGTATCATGCGGTAATGCTGACACAGCTCGCTGTAAGCCTCGGTCCACAGGTTCTGACGGTTATTGCGTGCGGCACTTAGGCTATCGGTGCGGTGTTCAATGGGGCTGCCACCCACCTGTTGTAAGGCGCGTTGCAAGCCGGTCGCCAGCGCGGCGTAACTCTCGCCGCCTTGTATGACGGTGACAGAACGCCAACCACTGTAGGCCAGGCGAAACTGATAAAGCAGGTGCGGGAAAGCCTTTGACTGGATCGTGACCGGATTATCCGGATGGGTAAAGTCAGAAAACCCCTGTTGAGCCACCACAGCCTGCTGACGAAAAATGACTTCACGCTCTGGCCCGTGCAGCGCTCGCCACTGCTTCACCCGACGTTGCAGGGTGCGCAGAATGCGCTGGTCGTAATGCTCAGGGTAATGGTCTTGCAGATAGTCGAGCAAAGTGGTGCCTGTCAGGTCAGGCTCGTTCTCCAGCAAAGGAAGCAGTTCTGTATCCCAGACTGCCGCCAAAGGATCCTCCCGGGTGCGCCAGTCCCGCTCGGCCTGATTGCGGGGAATATGTGGTGACGCCTCGATACGTCTCCCAGATCTAACGGAAACCCCTGCCTTGGCGGCAGCCACTTCTTGGCTTGCGCCGTTGCGTCGGTGCTGCATGTACAGCTCCTCTTGTCGGTTGGTTATGTGTTGACCTGGCACCCTGCGCTCCACGATGGAAAACAAAGTGCTCATTGTCACACCCAACCGGCCAAGATAATTGTCGTTAACCGGTCACCCTAATTGTCGCCGAACAGTTCTTTTTTGGAACTAACTAATGTTCAGTTCCTTTTTGGAACCTGTCAAGTTAAAATGACGGCGGAATCCACGAGGAGTTAAGACATGCGTTGGGAAGAGCTGGATCAAGAGCCATGCTCAGTGGCCAGAGCCTTGGCTGTTGTCGGTGATCGCTGGACACTCATTATACTGCGGGACTGTTTTCTGGGAGTACGTCGATTCGATCAGTTCGAAAGTCGGCTTGGTATTACCCGTCATGTATTAACAGACCGGCTGAAAAAGCTCGTGGAGAACGATGTACTGACCAAAGTTCCGTATCAGGAAAAACCACTTCGAGAGGAATACCGCCTGACCGAAAAAGGGCTAGCCCTGCACCCGGTAATCATGGCACTGGTGCATTGGGGCAACACTTACATGACCGATGAGCGTGGAGTTCCCCTCGTACACATCCATAAATCCTGCGGGCACCGCATGGCTCCGGTGACTGCTTGCTCCGAATGCGGTGAAGAAATAACTGCTCGGGACGTTCGTGTCGAAGTCGGTCCCAATTGGGGGAGAAAAGCCCGCGACCTGATCCCAAATCGTGCTCCCAGGCGATGAAGAAAATATGTTTGTCTTATTTCAAGCGGGAAACGAAAAGGTTAAAGAGTCGCGAATGTTCGCTTTTGTTTACGACTGAAGGAGCCTGATCGAAACCCGAAGGTGTTCATCAACCGGATCTGCCAGCGTCTGCAACATCCAGCGACCAAGGAGCCAAGTTACGCATTTAGATCTCAATACTCTCGGCTATCTCCAGAGCATCCTCAACCTCCACACCAAGGTACCGCACGGTGCTCGACATATTCGTGTGTCCCAACAGCAACTGAACGGCTCGAAGATTTTTGGTCTTCTTGTAGATCAATGTCGCTTTGCTGCGTCTCATTGAATGGGTTGCGTAGACTGAAGGGTCAAGTCCGATGCTGGTAATCCACTTTTTGACAAGACGGGCGTATTGGTGAGTAGTGATATGGTCGAACTTTCGCATCCGGCTCGGCCACAAATAATCCATACCCGAAAGTCCGCGCAACTCGATCCATGCCTCGACCGATTCGCGCGTCTTTTTGGTTATCTCAAACTGAACAGGCTGACTAGTCTTCTGCTGGATGACTTGCGCCCGGTCCAGAACCTCACCGTTTCTGGAAATATCTCGAACCAATAGCTTTACCAGATCGCAGGATCGGAGTTTGCAGTCAATTGCCATGTTGAACATCGCCAGCTCGCGGATGTTCTCTGCAATCTCCAACCGAATCCGGATAGCCCATATTTGTTCGAGTTTGAGCGGCAGCTTCTGGCCAACGAGCTTTCCCTTGTTCCAGGGAGCTTTGCTGATAGGAAATGTCATGACGTGGCCCTCTTTGGAGGGTAAAGGCCTTTAAGTATGGTTCAGAATATTGTTTTCTGCTGGCCAGCCAGGTCGCAAAGCGAACATTTCCATTAGACGATTACGCGGAGCTTTGCGGCTATTTTGGAGCAGCGAATCGGAGGAAGATGTATTGGAGCACTGCAATGGTGAGCTTCCCGCTCACCATTGCCAGCACAAAAGATTTTGTCCCGTTTATCACCTTCACTTGGACTCGCATACCGATTGGCCCGCGATGTGGAAGCCGCCGAAACTCAGAACAAGCGTTCTCCGTTATCCACCTGCGCGTCCGGTCTTACCAGGGTAACTGCGCCCTTCTCCGTCTGCACGCCGGTGACCAGGCACTCCGACAAAAATGGTCCGATCTGTTTGGGGGGGAAATTGGTAACGGCAAGAACCTGTTTGCCAACGAGCTCCTCCTTGCCATAGAGGTCCGTAAGCTGTGCGCTCGATTTACGAATACCAATGTCCGACCCGAAATCCACTCGCAATTTATAAGCAGGCTTGCGTGCCTCGGGAAAATCCGTCACTTCAATGATGGTCCCGATCCGCAGTTCAACCTTCTCGAAATCGTCCCAAGTAATCATCTTATTGCTCCTTCGACGTAGTTAGTCTGTTAACAATTCTAGCTCGGCGACCGTCCGGCTCTTCGCACGACCCGCGATCAAAGAACCAATGACAATCAGGATGCTGGCACTCAACACGGCAACCGTAGCCTCGCCGTATCCGGCAAGAATCAACAGGATCACTGAAATCAGTGGCGCACTGTATGCCAGGGTTCCCAGTAACTGGATATTTCCGTGCTTTACACCATGGTCCCAAGTGAAGAATGCTATGCCCACCGGTCCGAGGCCGAGCCCCACCACGCCAATCCATTGAAGTGCGCCTTCTGGCCATACCGTTTCCTCCCACAAAAGGTGGCAAATCAACGCCAGAATGGCCGTAACACCGCAGAACCAGCCCACGGCATCGGTTGGTACCGAGCGAACCAGTCTGCTAAGAACGGAATAAGATGACCAGATCAGAGCACAGGACAGAGCCACCAGGTAACCCGGCAGGTTCTCCCAGGCAAATCCATCGGCATTGCGGCTGATCAACAACCAGCAACCTGCCAGGGCAACCAGGGCCCCAACGATGTACTGAGCTCGTAGTTTCTCGCCCGGCAGGAAGGCCGACAATAGGACGATCAGCAGCGGCCAGAGGTAAGCAAGAAGGCTGACTTCGACGGCGGGGGCCAGTGTCATAGCCTTGAAGTAGGCAAAGTGATAACCGAACAAGCCAACGACGCCGATGCACCATGCAAGTGGCGATTGCCGTAAATAACGCACACCGGAATGCCCCGAGAAGACCCAACGGCCGCACATCAACAGAAAAGCGATACCGAAGGTCATGGCCATGAGCTGGAACTCCGGAATCTCACCACCGGAAAGCTTGGTCAGCAATGCCAGAGTGCCCCATAACAGAACCGAAATTGACCCGATCCAGGTTGCGGCGGTAACGGATGCCATGAAACCCTCCCGAAACTCTCATGTGTGAATGATTGCAGAAGGGTATCCAGTGCGAAGGGTAGGAACTTTCAAATCCTGGCGGAACTATTTCGAAATACGGCGGAAGTGGCTGGGTGCTTTGCCAAAGTGAGCTCTGAACCGGTCGCTAAAAGCCGATAACGATGAATAGCCGACAGCGTCGGCAACTCGCTGGACGCTGAGCCCCGACTGCTCCAGAAGCCGCCAAGCTTCTTTCATTCGTAACTCTGTGAGGTATTGATGCGGCGTCATGCCGACCTGGCGCCGAAACAGATCGTTCAACTGCCGAATGCTCAGATGTGCCACGGCAGCCGCCTCGGCCAAGGACAGCGGTCGGCTGAAGTGTTCGTCCAGAAATTGTTTCGCGGCGTGGACTCTGCGGTCCAGCTTCAGTTGACTTCCATGGCGCTCCTGGAGCAACTGAATAAGCAAGAGCAGCATTTGATGCTGGGTAAAATCCGACTCGATCCCATGTTGGAGCTGTGCGTGAAGGAACTGGACGTAATGGAGCAAGGCTGGATCGAGGCCTACGAAACAAGGTAGCTTGTCTAGCGCCGGCGCCAAGCCTTCGGGGACGTCTGCAACCAAAAACCGGTTATCGTCGGTCGCAGCATATCCATGGCCAATTCCCGCGGGAATAATTGCCGCTCGATGCTGCGCAACCTCCCCTTCCTTGGCATCTACTGACAGAGATAACGTTCCCACCAACGGCAATACCAGTTGATGATGGTCGTTGGAGTGGCTTTTTCCCTCGTCCTCGTAGGTTCGTATATGCAAGCCGATCTCAGAATACTTCATGCGACCAGTATAATCAGAAACACATGAGAGTCATTACAGAACCACTCTTTCATCCATCTCTCATCCGGGATCCGACCGGTTCATAGTAAAAACGCGGCAAATTCGCAGTCACGAAGTATCTCTTGAGCTAGCCCAAACGGTTTATGGCTAGAATGTCCGCTTTTTTTAAGGTATTGCCTGAGATGCAGACGGTCGCAAAGCGGACATTCAGATTGGGTGATCAACGCCAGTGGAAATGGGCGACTGTTGAGCGCAGCGCGGTAGACGTCCGTTGGCAACATTGTTATGTACTGCCGAATTTTATGGCGACGAGTAGATAACTCAGTAGCCCATAATATCCAAGCAAGACAAAGACATGCTTACCCCAAAAAAGCCCTATTCCCGGCCAATTAAAATATTTTGGCGCAGTTATTTCTTCATCTTCCTTGAGTCCGCTCTTCTCCAGGTGCCTGTGATAAAAGCCCCATATTGCAGCCGAATAGATGTATTGAAGAAGATCACATGCCAGACAGGCAACCAAAAATAGCGTAGGCCACAATAGCTCCTGTGGCAGCGTTATGGCCTCGTCGGCCTTACTGTTGAATATCCAAACAAGTGCAATGCCTGCAAACGCCGCCTGTCTCGTAACTGCGCTAGCTGAGCCACTAAACCCGTAATAGGTTTCTCTGTAGCCAGAAAGATTCATGGCTATTGCTTTCCATTGCCGGGAGATCTGGGGCCAGTGCTGTTGGTGTTGTTATTGTTCCCATGGATGTTGTCTCCTGGGCGCTTGATTATTCGATCGTTCCCGCCTCTTTTACCGTCATTGCCTCCTTTCTGCCCCCCAGAACCCTTCTTGTCTTTATCGTTTGCCATGCATATCTCCATTTTGATTTTCGTGTGTTTAACGCGAAACATTACGGCAATTTTGGATCCGCATAACGATGCAAAATTTCCCGCCAACAGCGACTTGCTACGTCAGCTCTCTAGTCTGGAGCAAGAAAATAGGACTTTTTATATAAGTCCTTTCTCCGCCAGTTGCCGGTAATGCTCTCCAAGTACAGTAAGGCGAACTGTTTTGCTCTCCATGGCCGCATGCCACATATGAGGCGCATCCTCTGGCACTACCAATCCCACATGGTTGTATTTCTGCAACACGCTAAAGATTTCGTTGTGCTCCGAAATCGGCGCCGGTACGCCTTGAGGATCTTGGGCCCAAGATTCGTGACGTTCGGGTTCGTAGGTGGGATCAAGCTGGAAGTGATGGCCTGGGGCTGGAAAAAGCTCCGAAATTCGGCGGAGATCAGTAAGTTCAAGAGGCGGCTGGACTTTTCTAAGGGATACAAAACGGTTCACATTGGTTTTAAAAACAGGCCGTTGCGCCCATGGGCCAAGTGACTGGTCCACATGGGCATATACCCCTCCTGGCGTCACATCACCAACTAGGTTTCCTGCTGCACCGCCAAGCGCGTCAACCAACAGGTTGGTGAAAACGCCTGCGCCATTTTCTTCGGTTGCATATTGCTCTGCGGTTGAGGCGGTAAGTATGGTTACGCCATCGCTAATTTCAGCTACTTTTTGCTGCAGTGCACTTCCTCCTGCAACACCGCTGTGACAACTGTCGAGGATAATCACCCGGTTCTGAATCCTCGATTGGTTTGCCATTGTCATAATTTCAGCCAACGGCACGCCATCATTACCAGATTTAACGTCTGAAGAACAAAGATAACCACCAGTAGCTTCGATGTGACCATGGCCAGCGAAATATAGAATGGAGACCTCACCATCTCCAGTAAAAAGGCTTTCGATTGCCTCTCGCAGCTGGTCTCGGTCGCATAAATCACTGGGCCCTGTAGCAGTGAGATGTTTAACGCCAAAGTTGATCGAACCATCAGCGTGTCGTTCTAGCATCGCCTTGACTGCAAACGAATCGTTAACGCAACCAAACAGTGGTGATACGTTTTCGTAATGATTGATTCCAACAACAAGAGCTTTACGCATTAGAGGCTATCAATCCATTTGGCAATATTATCCCAAGTCCACACCATTGTATTTACACCGGCGATATCCGTGCGGTCACTTTTGTAGGCCCAAATCCCACGAACTTTCTTTTTTTCTTCCTGAGCGCATTGAATCTCCCATTTTTGACCACTTGAGTTGGATGAGTTTTGGCTAGCGATTACAAGAACCCCGTCTGATCGAAGAATTCGAGTCCGAACTTTCTTCTTCCATTCACTTTCGTAGGCTTCTTTAACCGACATATCTACATACTCGAACGACGAGTTTGTATTCAACGATTGGCCCTTGATCATGTTGCGAATTTTTTCATCCTCTATTGCAAAGGCAATGAAGATTGTTTTCTTATTGGCCATTCTAGGCCTCCTTTTGGCGTGGATTCAACCAATAACCGCAGCACTGCTCATTTATAGTGCCCCGGAATATTCACCCCAAAACACCTCTGCCGGTGTTCGGTAACCCAGCCGTTTCCTGGGTCGGTTATTCAACTGCTCAACCACTCGATTGATGTGTGTTTGTGACAGTTTGGCGAAGTTCGTCCCTTTCGGGTAGTACTGGCGCAGCAAGCCATTCGTGTTCTCATTGGTGCCTCGCTGACCCGAGCAATACGGATCACAAAAATAGGCGGATAAGTTCAGCATTTTGGCTATGTTTTCATGCTCTGAGAACTCACTGCCGTTATCCAGGGTCAAAGTTTGAGCCGCGCCCCGAATCGGCTGCAGAAGACGAATCACGGTTCGCGCTGTTTGCTTGGCTGTGAACTCGCTTAGTCGTCCTGCGAGCAAATAGCCGCTCCGGCGCTCGACCAGAGTTACTACGCCGGATTGCTTGTGACCCTGAAGCACTGTGTCGCCTTCCCAGTGCCCCAAAGTGCCGCGGCTTTCAACTTCATCCGGGCGGTGCTCAATACCCGTACGATTGGGTATTTTGCCTAAGCCGGCATCCTTGGCTTTGCGTCTGCGACCACGACTATTTCTGTGTCGGCAATAGCGCCAGAGATTGCCGCCGCGGAGCCGGTCACGATGAATCAGATCATAGATCCACTGGTGACTGACCCGAACCGGTGCATTCACGCGATGCATGAAGCCGGCAATCTGCTCCGGGCTCCAATACTGCTTTAATTGCTTGCGGACCCACTCAGTCAGCCACTGTACTCGTTTATGCCATTTAAAGGCTTGGCTGCGCCTGGCATTCGACTGTTGCTGCGCGTGCTCGGGGTCATAGCCCGAGGTGCTGTTTCGCCTTAACTCACGGCTGACGGTGCTGCTGTGACAACCGATTATTCCGGCGATCTGTCGTTGGCTTTTGCCGGCCACACGCAGGGCCGAAATCTGATATCGTTGTGTCTGGGTCAGTTGTCGGTACTTCATCACTGCTTCACTTTGGTCGGTAAAGTCCGTGAGGGTACCGGCAACGGCCCTCCCACCTCTACCTGGTTACACCAAAGTGCTGCAGTTATTATCTGAATTCACGGGTATAGGCATAACAGCTACTTCAGCGAACGGGTTCGCATATCACCCCTTTCGCATATTTCCAATGGGTTTCGCCACACCGGATTAGATATCACTTGGGACTGAGAACTAATGCGAACCAGAAGGACACTTTGCCGTCGCATTATGGTCTATCTCACAGAGTTCTGAACCGGCTGTTTGCCAGTAATGTTCATCAAGCTTGGCGGTGCAACCCAAGTCTTGCATAAAGGCTTCAAGGCCTTGCTCGTCACAAACTAAAACCACTCCATGACGATTGGTGTAGCTTGCTTTGAGGGTGAGACTGTCGAACGGCTCTAACAGTTGGGGGTCGTGCTTGGTCGCGTATTCGAGCAATGCTCTATTTTGGAGGCCTTCGGGTGGATTGTCGAAATAGACTGCGGCCTCTAAAGCGCTACTAACCTTCGTCAGTGCAGAAGCCTTTTCATACATTTTTTCACTGTTTGCTTGGGATACGCACCCAGTGAGCAATGCCACCGTTGCCAACAGGACCATCTTGTACTGGCAAATCATTAAGCTACCTCCCAAAACACATACTGATCGGTTTGGATATCCTTGCCCGTGTCGAGATTCCATTGCCCCAACTGAGCGAAGATTGGCGCCTCGGGCTGACTGACACCAACAGCCAATTGGGACCAAAACGTAAGAACGTTGTCGACGGCTTGATTAAACAGGTCATCGTAATGCATTCGCCCTCCCCCCGGCACGGCAAGATTGTCGATATACGTAGGGTCAATATCGTCTTGAGTGGTGTAGCTGATCCCCGTATGGGCACCCACGTGCCGCGCCCACGCGAACAACTGGGTGCTCTCCTCGACTGTATCCAGCAGTCCACCGAACCCCGAGAGCCAGTCAGCGGGTTGAGGCTCGTTGGCTTGGTAGCTCTCGGGATAGACGTCGGCCAACATTGCCCTCCATAACTCTTGGATATCGCTGTCGAGCGACCCGCTTTCATCCGTGCAAGCTTTGATGCCACTGTCTAGGTGTTCCGAATCGCCAATGTTCCCAAGCTTCAGCCGATAGAAAACATGGGCATCCTGATACATTTCACAGCGTCTATGAGCCTGCTGGTTGGCATGGTAGGGACCGACTTTGAGCTCAACGACCGGGTGGATGGTGAGATCGGTGGCGACATGAGCGGCGTAACCAAAGAGCCATGCAATCCCCTTCTCCCAAGCCATCCCGGTATATCCCTGGAGCGCACGCAGACCCGCAGCCAGCACGTCGCCTGTTCGTTCATAGTGCATTTTGTCGGCCCACTGTTTGGCTCTAGAGTCGAGTCCAGGGGGGATTTGGAGAAGATCAAGGGTGAGATAAGGCAGATCGGGGCTAACGGCGCCCAACTCCAGATACTTGAGGTTGCGTAGGAGCGCTCGGCCTACGTCATGGGGCAAGCCGGCTTGGGTCAATCGGTGAGGTTCACGGGCGATATTGACGAGGGTAAGGTGAGCATAGGCTCCAGGCATGGTTTAACTCCGACTCTCAATATATGGGAACAGTAATTTAGTGAGGTCTCTGTTTTTCGCGGGCTAGCCTTTTGGTGGAAACGGATCGTTTCCGTATGAATCTCGCTCCCGAATTAGGCCATTACGCCCGTGGATCAGGGCTTCGCTTTTTTGATTCCGAGCGATCTCTCGTGCCGCTGTAGCAGCTTCTTCTTGGGTTGAGTGATGAGAAGTGTCTCGACTGTTCCCTTCCCCTCTCACAGCCCACCCATTGTCTCGCTGAACCACATGCTGGTTTTTACCGGCCATAGTCAAAACCTCTCTAATTACGCTACATGACATTATATACACATAAATTTACATTGCACAACATATAGTGCCCTTTCATGACGAGACGCCCTATATATAAGGTTTTTAATGCGGAAGTGATTCAGTAAAAATACACACCATCGAGGAAAGGCGCTCCGTCGAACGTAAGCACATTCGTGTAGACCTCGGTCGACTCTACGCTGCGGTGGCCAAGAAGCTGGCTCACAAACCTCAATGGCCGTCCGTGCAATATCCATGCAATAACAGGTGTACCGCAAAGCTATGCCGAAACGTATGACAGCCAACCTTGAACGGTGGCTCCCCCCGCGTGCTCGATCAACCGATCAATTGTGACCGCAATTCCGCCAGTGTTTGCGTATAGAATAGGTTTGCTGATGTTTTCGAAGAGCTCTCGGCCATTCTGCGACTGCTGCGCCGCCTATGCTTCACCAGTATGCATTTAGCTTTTCTTCTTCCGGCAGGTCTTTATATTTCAATCTCAGTTTCCTTCGCCAAGGCGGGCCTGAGCAATATAACATTTCAGAAATTTGACCTCATCATTATTACTGGCTTTGAACCATCAATCGCTCTGCACATAAATTTATAAAACAATAGCCTATCTGAGCTGAGCATGGCTATATCTGCCATATAATCACTCATGGTCTGATGACTTGCTCCTCTAGCCATAATGAAGGGAATGGCTGTGATTAGCTTAGAAGCACTTTAGAAAAGCCCTGACTCAAATGTTCGCTTTTGTTTACGACTGAAGGAGCCTGATCGAAACCCGAAGGTGTTCATCAACCGGATCTGCCAGCGTCTGCAACATCCAGCGACCAAGGAGCCAAGTTACGCATTTAGATCTCAATACTCTCGGCTATCTCCAGAGCATCCTCAACCTCCACACCAAGGTACCGCACGGTGCTCGACATATTCGTGTGTCCCAACAGCAACTGAACGGCTCGAAGATTTTTGGTCTTCTTGTAGATCAATGTCGCTTTGCTGCGTCTCATTGAATGGGTTGCGTAGACTGAAGGGTCAAGTCCGATGCTGGTAATCCACTTTTTGACAAGACGGGCGTATTGGTGAGTAGTGATATGGTCGAACTTTCGCATCCGGCTCGGCCACAAATAATCCATACCCGAAAGTCCGCGCAACTCGATCCATGCCTCGACCGATTCGCGCGTCTTTTTGGTTATCTCAAACTGAACAGGCTGACTAGTCTTCTGCTGGATGACTTGCGCCCGGTCCAGAACCTCACCGTTTCTGGAAATATCTCGAACCAATAGCTTTACCAGATCGCAGGATCGGAGTTTGCAGTCAATTGCCATGTTGAACATCGCCAGCTCGCGGATGTTCTCTGCAATCTCCAACCGAATCCGGATAGCCCATATTTGTTCGAGTTTGAGCGGCAGCTTCTGGCCAACGAGCTTTCCCTTGTTCCAGGGAGCTTTGCTGATAGGAAATGTCATGACGTGGCCCTCTTTGGAGGGTAAAGGCCTTTAAGTATGGTTCAGAATATTGTTTTCTGCTGGCCAGCCAGGTCGCAAAGCGGACATTCAGATCAAAGGCCGAAGGGCTCGCTTTGAGTTATGTTGATTTGGAAGCCAACACACCAGCTGCGCCCAAGTAGAACGACGCGACGATCTTATTGGCCCATTTGCTCCCCCGCAAATGCTTGCCCATCTTGGATGCTCCCACTATGTAGGTCGCGTATATGGAAAAAGAAATCGCCATTGCGACTGCCATCAATGCTACCGCTTGAGAGATATAAGTGCCGGAAGACGTGATGAATAGCGGGTAGATCATCAGACTCGCCAGCAGTGCTTTAGGATTTGTCAGTGAGACTGCCATTGCGCTTAGCATCATTTTGCTTACGGTCATTGTCTGAGAGGAAACGGTTACAATATTTACCCCGGACCTGAACGCCTTTATGGCGAGATACACCAGATAAGCAACCCCACACCACTTCAGCAATACCAGTGCACCTGCATAGCGTTGTATCAGTACGCCCAGTCCGGATAACACGAGTATCCCGTGGACGCAGGTTGCCAGCATAAAACCCACTGCGACTGCCAGCGACTTCCGTGCGCCATACCTAAGGGACTGTCCTACGGCAAATGCAGCGTTCGGCCCAGGCAGCGCCAGGATTGACGCGAAGGTTGTAGCGAAAGTGAATAAAAGTCCCCAATCCACTCAAAACCCTCCGCTTTTACCCCGTTGTATTGACCGTCGTGGAGCGACATTTGCGTCACGATAAATCCAGCTCATCAATCAAGCTCGCCAGTCGTCGACGCCCCTCTTTATCAAGGGTTTTGAGCGGCAGCGGTAAACACGGAGACTCAGCAATTCCCTGCAATTCCGCAGCAGCTGCGACAACCCGCAGGCTTCCTCCAGATTCGTTGAACAATTCCCATAAGGGCTGTAATCGTTTCGATAAACGTGTCGCTTCCTGCGCGTTCCCGGCCTGAGCTGCGCGGGTAATCGCAAGTGCTGCAGCGGGAAACACACCCCCGATTACTGAGTACCAGGTGTCACATCCGGCATTCAGACCAGTCGCGGCGAAGGCATCTCCGCTGACACCCAAAGTGACATTTGATGGAATGCGTGCTCGAAGCGCTTCAACCCGCGACCTTGCTTCAGTCGGGTCCTCAGGCACTCCGGGAATCTTAATTGACGCCACGTTCGGAAGAAGCGCGATTTGTCCGTGAAGCTCGTCGCTGAAAATAAACTGAGTAGTGCCGGGATTGTCGTAAACACAAAGCGGGACCGACAGTGCGTGGGTTACGGTTTCATAGAGCCCGAAAACTTCGTCTGGAAATAGTTTCTGATAGGACATTGGCGCTAGCAGCACCCCGGAGGCACCAGCTACCTCGGCATCTTCGGCCAGCGTAAGTACATCGCGCGTGCGCAGTGCACCGATACCTGCCATCACCGGGATATTTCCTGCGTGTTCGACTGCGAGCCTTACCACACGTGCACGCTCGGCCATGGTCAGATAGGCATAGTTCCCAGTCGAGCCCAGCACGCCTATTGAATCAACGTTGGCAGTAACGAGCTGTTCGATCAATCGAACAAATGCAGCCTCGTCTATACCTTGCTCACTCATCGGGGTTAAAGGAAATGCGCTGAGGCCCGAAAACATGATGAATCCTCCGAAATCATGGAACAGACGGATGTCTTACCCTTTAAAGCCAGCCTATCAGAACAGAAGCCGATTAGTGCCCAGATGCTAATTCAAATGCCGCTTGCCAGAGACTGGGCTACCAACGACTTACAGGCCTGGCTGGTGATTGAGTGTCATTCGACGAAAAATCTTTCCCATGAGGAATAATAGGCATCCCAGATTGTCATCCTGAAGGTGCACTACAAACTCAGATCGCTCTGAGTGGTTGGCATGTTTCGTCAAATCCAGAAAGCACTGGGGTCGCAAAGCGGACATTCAGATTTTTGGAATCTGCACCCCACAAATGAGGTCGTCCAGCAATAGATCCAGGCAGAACGATACCATTGAAACGACCGGCTGAAATGTTTCTAGCCGGTCGG
This sequence comes from uncultured Haliea sp., assembly GCA_963977485.1. Classification (GTDB taxonomy): domain Bacteria; phylum Pseudomonadota; class Gammaproteobacteria; order Pseudomonadales; family Halieaceae; genus JARRPM01. The sequence continues at coordinate 2,294 of CAXBOW010000026.1, read as the reverse complement.
CCTCAGTTTACGATAGCAACCGCCCGACAGACACGAAGAGCAGGATCTTCACAGGTAATTCCGGGTGGACTGGACACTCGCATAGGCAAACTCAAGAGCCGCCATGGCCGTGGCATGAACCTGTGCCGCAGGCACGGTCACACCGTTGAACTCCAAGTCCATCGTGGCGCAGGCATCTTCCAGCACAGTGACCTTGTAGCCAAAGTCTGAAGCGGCGCGGCTGGTGGCTTCGATGCACATGTGGCTCATGGCACCGATCACCACCACTTCCTCAATATCGTTGGAATCCAGCAGCTCTTTCAGGTTGGTTTTCAGGAATGAGTTGGGGTAGTTCTTCAGAATAACCGGCTCATCGCCTTTCGGTGCCACAGATTTGTGGATCTTGACGCCGTCTGAGCCAGGTGTGAACACAGGCCCATTCGGATCCGGAAACTCGTGGTGAACATGCACCAATAGGTCTTTGTTCTGACGCGCTGCGTCGATCACTTGTGCCGCCTTGGCGGCTGCCTGTTCAATATTCACCAGTGGCAGTTTGCCGGAGGCAAAATACTCATTCTGGATATCGACAACAATAACGGCTCGTTTACTCATTAGACGGTTCCTCATTTGGTCATTTATTTCAGGTGTGTTCTGGTCAGAAAGAAAGACTCTCACCATCCGCCGGGATCAAAACCTGATGGGCAATACCCTCGTTCTCTACAAACTCTGCCAGCTCCTCGCGGCTCAGGGTCATATGGTTCACCGCATCCATGTGCACGGCGACAATGTCCGCATCCGGTAAAACTCGATGTACGCGCAGGGTATCTTCTTTGCCCATGATGATCGGGTCGCCCTCAAAGCCGGTAAACTCCGCAGCGCCGGCATTCAGTACAACAACATCCGGCTGGAAGCGCTCCAGCGACTGCACCACCTCATCACGCCACACGGTATCGCCGACCACGTACGTGATTTCTCGCCCCTCGGCTTCAAAAACCACGCCCATTACTTCACCGAGCGCCTTGGCCAGCTCGGGAATGGCATAGAGGGTATCGGAGCCGTGCTGCCCGCCGGTTTTGTGGAGTGTCACGCCGCCAAACTCCGCTTGGCCATCGAGGATACGTACATCCTGGAAGCCTTGTGAACGGATCATCTCGGCATCCGCCACATTCTGCACAAACAGGGGAAGCTCTTTTGGTAACAACTTCTGGGCGGCATCGTCCCAATGGTCCAGGTGGGTATGGGTCACAATCACCGCATCGGCACCCTCGATCACGTCCTCTGCCGCCATGGGCAAGCCAACCAGAGGGTTCCGCAGCTCACTACGGTACGTGTTCGGGAAGCCCGGATAAGCGCCCTGCTCCGCCAGCATGGGGTCGATCAGAAAGGTAGTCTCTCCGTATGTGACTTTAATGGTGGCATTACGGATTTGCTGTATCTGGTGGCTGGATGCCTGAGTGCCAGATTCGGCGAAAGCAGCGCCAGCGAAAACAGTCGAAGCCAGCACCAGAGCGCCAGCGAAGGTTTTAATCAACATGGTATTCATCCTCCAACAGGGTGTTCGTTGATGGAATAAGTCTACGGAGATCTGATCACTAGCAATATTGACCTGAAAGACAATGATCGAAAGAATCGGGCCAAGCAGTTATCATCAGGTTAAATGAACCCCAGGAGTGACACCGTGGCACTACCCAGAGTCGGGCTTGTTCTTCATCCACAATTCAGCCCCTTCCACTTTTCCGTTCCTTACATGGTGTTCAGCATTGCCCTGCCTGAGGGCCCCTTGTTCGAGTTGCTGATTATCACCCCGGACGGAAAATCCCTAGAGTCCGAGCGGGCCATGACCGTGCAGCCGGATGGCGGGCTGGAACTATTGGATGCGGTTGATATTGCGTTGGTACCCGGCTGGCATGATCTGAACGAACCACCACCCCCTGAGTTGTCTGAAGCCCTTTTCCGCTGCCATGAGCGGGGCGCACATGTGGTGGGCCTTTGCTACGGCACCTATGCGCTGGCTTATGCGGGTTTGCTGGATAACAAGAGAGCCTCGACCCACTGGCTGGCAGAACAGGACTTCCTACAGCGGTTTCCGAAGGTGAACCTGGATACCAACGCCCTCTATGTAGAAGATGACCGGCTGGTTACGTCCGCAGGAACCGCCGCCGGGCTGGATTGCTGCCTGTTTCTGGTACGGGAGTATTACGGCGCGAAGACGGCCAACACCATTGCCCGTCTGATGGTGGTCCCACCCCACCGGGAAGGTGGCCAGGCCCAGTTCATCGAACAGCCGGTCGCGATTTCCACCCAGGATGCCCACA
>CAXBOW010000025.1:0-50874 GCA_963977485.1 uncultured Haliea sp. | reverse complement strand
TCGTCGTAGGCGCGCTGGAAGGCCAGAATACGTTCGGCGTCCTCTCGCATCATCAATGCCCATTGTTCCGCATATCGCCGTCGCTCTTCGGTACTACGCGCATGAATACCGAGCACTTCAATGGGGGACAAGGTCGATGGGCTTACACTGCCACGAACACCCTGCATCAGCGTTTGATAGCGCTGCCATTCGCTGTCTTCCAGGTCCCACTGTGCAGCGCGGAATGTTAGAGGGTTTATAAGCTGGGTTGCCGAGGAGTCGGTGGGTTGCATTGTAGAAACTTGCGAATCAGTCCTCTGTGCCGCGACGGCGATCACCGGTAAGGCAGCAAGGGCGGTGCACCCTGCAATCCAGGCAAAGGAGCGAAGTACTCCGAACTTAGCTTTCATCGTCGCTGCTCTGCTGGTCGAAGGGCAGGGTGAGATTGCGCTGGATCATGTGGGGACGTTCTGGATCGCAGAAATCAACTGACCGTTCATGATCACTGGATTGCGTTTTAGAAACCGGCAAAGCGGATGCAGGATCGGAGGAAGTCGCGCGATCATCACGCTGTTTATTTTCAGTTCCAATGACCAGCGCGGCGATCAACATAATGGCAATAGAAAAGACTTCCATTACGGCGTACCTCCTGACGATGAATAGGCAGGCGCTGAGTCGCAACGCTCGAAAGCCAATAAACGATGTATCGGATCCTGCACGATGTAAAAGGCCGGACCGACGATCAGCTCCACTACTACCCTGAGCGGCATGGCTTCGAACTGGCGATGCGCCGCTGGTAACGGCAATGTGAGCATGGCATGCACGTCATCGGACAGCACACGGTCGTCGGCCAGGCGATAGCCTGAATCGCGCAGAAGCCAACGCAACGCATCACCAAGACTTTCGATGTCGTTAGGGATGGCAATTGCGGTCGTTTCTGCAAGCAGATCACGCTGACCGGCTGTCGGGGCCACGACCACAATCGAGTAGCGATCGATCTGGGTCACTGTTTTTCTCTGCGTTGCGGATTGTGATGCCGCTAGCGCGGCATTGCCCGCAATCACAACACACAGGCCACAGAGCAGCGTTGAGAACTGCAAAGGGAATACACGAACTTTGCGCATGGTTTAGCCCCTGCCAGAATGAATGACCACATCATCGCCACTTGGCTGGCACGTATGTAGGGTTAATCCGTTCTGAGAGTGTCGGGGTTCTTAAAGAGCTCCTACCTGCCTAGATAGACGGCGCTAATCTGTTCCCGAGCATGGCCCAAATTGCGACTGATCGTGAGCCTAGCTTGATGATCTAGCCTGCGTTGATCGGCGCTTAGACTGGTTGACACCGGTCCGCCCGCAGCGGGACAGGCCCAGCCCGTCAACTCCTTATACCGCGCTTGAGCGTAAGCGTGCCGCAGGCCATGGAGCTTCGACAATCCCGCCTGCGTGGTATGGCGTTCATACGTGCGCAGCTGTTGGATATAATTTTTTTGCGGAGGGATCAGGGACCCGGTTCCCACCAGGCGGCGGGCACGATCCAACACGGTACGTTGTTCCTGCGTAAGGATGGGCACCTGGCGCGCCTTACCCCCTTTCGTCCATGACGCTTTCAGGCGAATATGATCGCCCTGATCGGCGTAACCTGGCATGAATTTTATCGCTTCCTCCCTGCGCAAGCCGAAGGCACGCTGTAGTTCCAGACTCATGCGCACATGGTCGTCCTTGACGCTCGACAGCGTATCGTCGTCTACGACAACCGCCTTGGAATCATTACTCACAAACTGCCGATCCGGAATACCATAAAAGTCATTCGATCGGGCGATGACATTGCGGCGATCCACCTTGGTGGCCCACCAGCGCAGGCAATTCATTCGGTTCTTGACGGTGCCCGCTGCCATGCCCTCACGAAGCCAATGTTTCACCAAGGCATCCACATGCTTGGGTTTTAGCGAACGGGTAGTCATGCGCCGATAGCCCATCTCCTGCAACTGATTGGCAATCTGATCGAGCATGCGCGCCCGGTTGGCTTGAGTACTGTAGCTGCCATCCCGGTTGCGCTGACACATTTGTTTCAACTGGTAGTTCAGGTTTCTCATTGTGTACTTTCCAACTCTGGTAAGTGTTTATGACCAACCGCAGGCACGTAGCCTGACAGGGTCCGCCGAGGCGGAAGGGTCAAGGGACACTACTCCCCGTTTGACCTGATAAGCCTGGTCGCAGGCAACCTGGCTGCTCTTCTGCCGAAGATGGTGCCGGGTAAACCAATGGACTCAAAGAGCCCGCCTTGAATGGTGGGTACTTCACCTCCTTTTAAATGAGCGGAACCATTAGTCCGCAGGTTGAAAGAAACCGTCGAGAGGACGGCACATTGAAAATTGGCTACTTGCGAGCCGGGTTTGAAGTGGCGATTGCCAGATTGAAGAGAGGACGACCGTCCTGATGTTGAAGTAACATTGAAGATGAGCTGCAGCCGAAACTGTGCGCCTTTCAAGCTCTGATGACGCTACTGCTGTTTTTGCCATTTAAGATGGCGAGGGCAACTTCCCCCATCCACATTACCGCCGTGGCCGCGTTTTGTTCTGCTATTAATCAAAGGCCATCAGTATATCCAGACTGAATTCGCCGTGAACACAACAATCCGAGCGCAAACCGTTGTCGTTCGGGGCTGCGCCGCCCTCGTCACTACCCCGCTTCGCTTGCTAGTGACGAGTGCTTCGATCGGATCAAGTCGCGCCCCAACCAAATTGGCAGTCGTGTCGCCTGAAATTAATCCGCTAATTTGAAGGATGGTTACAGTGTAACCACGTCGCTCAAGTTTCATTATCTCACCAGCATCGGGCAAAATCATTCGTGTTTGAGCTGATTTATGGCGAACTTACGTCGGTGGTTGCTCACCCTATATGCCAATATCTCGCAGAATGTAAGGAACCGATTTAATTTCCGACGCTAAGATGTTGCTACCCGCTTGCTTCTCGAGCGGCAAATTCTAGTGCGTACTGGTCATTTCTTGACCACCATTTCGTGCATCCTGAACCAGCATAGCTGCTGTCCTGAACAACTCGTCTAGGGCTTGCCCTCTAGGATTTTTACAATCGAAGGCTAGTCTGCCCTCCTGGATCAGGGCCATGACCATGCGCAGCTCAGTTTCATCAAAATGGATGGCAGCACCAGCGGCGTTGTGACTGAGTAAGTTCACTTGACTCTCCTCGAATTAGCACCGCTAGAATAGTAACCTAGATGCTCAACATACCTGCAGAGATCTTCGCTTTGGAGGAGCAGGCCCTGGCTGAGGTCATTGAGACGAAATGCCACCATGGCCAAAACGCAGAACCGCATTTACCTTCGATACGTCGCTCATTGGCGCACATGCGATAGCTGTGGTGTTCACGGAAGAAGCTCAGCAACGTTGTCGTTCGTGCGCGTTGGGCTTTGTGTAGACTCGGCTACCGGTTAATAAAATCGCAAACCAGCGCACTGTTCCTTTGCTCAAACCATTCCAGGCCTACAGAGGCTTTGTAACGGTTTATCTGAATGGTATCCATGTGTCACTACCTGGCGTGCTACATTTGATGTAGGGACATGCATGCCCGGGTTCTGCGACAGTGATATAGGGGCCAGTGCAACGGCAAACCCTGAGAGTTCGTTAATGAACTCGAGCGCACCGGCAGGCTCGAAGCTGAAACGTTGATCGTCTGGTAATTCAGTGGAAATGTTCGTGACCCGCCGGTGCATGTCCCGCCTTCACTGACAGTTACCTGCCAGTTGCCTAAGTTAAGACTAAAAGCGGGACTGAACACCTATATCAGTGGAAACATGCCGCTACTCATGCGATATACGATCTGGAGCTGCGCCCGTTGTTACGCGTTGTCCGGAGGCTCATTGTCAGGGTGTTGCTTCAGCTCCGTTCGGAGGATCTCCACCTCCTGCGGTGCGCGGATCCCCAGCTTGACCTGGTTACCCCGGATGGCAATCACTTCGATCTCGATGTTGTCGCCCAGAATGATGGCGGTGCTCGGTGTGCGTGATAGTACTAACATGGTCATTCCTCCTTGAATGCACATGGCCCCAATATACGCCTTGCAACGCCCATAGGCAGTCGGGCACCGCATTTGATGGAAAAGAATACGTCAGGGGGAAGCCACTTTACCCAAGTGGCCAGGGGCGACATTACATCGTCGCAACAGGATTAATCCTCCTGGGGTTGGAGGATGGTAATGACGGGTTCTCCGTTATCACCCGGACCGACCAGTAGTTTGAGTGTCACCTCCTCTGCGAGGCCGCTGTGGCCATCCCGGGGAACCCGGAGCAGTGTCAGTGGCAGTTGATTGCCCTTGTCACGGCTACTGCGAATGGCTATCGCGGCCATAAACAGCAGATCCCACAGGCGCCCGCTTTCATCCTGATAAACATCGCGGTGGTTATCGGATGCTGTCCAGGCCACACAGTCTTCCCAGACTGCGCGGGTCAGGGCGACCGGCCAGTTGAAGCCGGCTTCCCGGGCCAGCGTACTGGCATCCACCAGCACACCGTCCTCCAGGGCTTGAGCCCGGGTGTACGACATAATCACCGGGCCAAAAATGTCCGCAAGGGACGACAGTTCATCGGTACGTTTCATCGCTATCTCCTCAGATCGCTTCTTTGGATAAAAAGGAGACTAACCTCCTTCCCCCAGGGGAAGCAGGTTGCCTCCCAGGGGGGTTGGTGTTGCCTTTTATAACAGTCCACGTTCGGCAAAACTGACACTTTCGCCGGCGGTGACAATGAGATGATCCAGCACTCTGATATCGACGAGTGCCAGGGCCTCTTTCAGGCGCCTGGTAATCGCCTCATCGGCATGGCTGGGTTCAGCCACACCGCTGGGGTGGTTATGAAATAACAGGATGGCGGCAGCATTCAATGCTAATGCCTGCTGTACCACCACACGGGGGTACACTGCTGCGCCATCGATGGTTCCCTGGAACAACTCGGTCGCCTCTATGACGCAATGCCGATTATCCACAAACACACAACCGAACACCTCTGCTTTGCGACCCGCCAGACGCAATCGCAAATACTCGCGGGTCCGGTTGGGGCTGGGCAATAACATGCCCGGTTGATGTTGTTCCTGTAGCACGGCAAACGCCAATGCCACCAGGGATTGCTTTTCACTATCATTAAGCTGAGCGGTTTTCAGGTCAGCGAAACGGTCTTTCGCCCTCGTTACCTTGGGCAATGCTGTTGATGACATGGGTGATCTCCTACAATGATACGAGGAGACCAGCCCCGCGAGGAGTGGCATCCCCGCTGGATTGAAAAGTAGGCGACATCGTTAGATGTCGCCTGGATTGTGGTTAAGCGACGGCGCTCCGGGGAGCCAGAAACGGTTTCCCGTCGACCTTGATCCAGTCGAACCGCAGCAGCCGGCTTCGCAGCCGTACACCGGGTTCGCCCGTTCGCGACCCTTGCTTATAAATGAAAGGGGCCGCACTCAAGTCACTGAGCTTGAACCCCGCGAGCACCCTGGACCCGGATTCCACCAGAAACTGCAGCTGGCGCACCAGGTCCTTTGCTTCTTCGCCCGACACAATGCAATCAAAATACGTGTGTTGGACGTTATCAGCGGCGCCGTGTAACGCGGTGAGCTCCACACTCCAGAACGGGTTACCCTGTTCCGGGGTGACTTCACGCACCTTGTTGACATAGCCGAGGCCGGTTAGATGAAGATCGAAATACTTCGTTTTGTTGTCTTGAGACATCACACTTTCTCCATTTGTTGCGATTTAACGCCGGAGCAAGCGATTCCCTGTCGGGAAGCTATTCCCGGCAGGGTGAGTAAAACCAGGGTGACCCCTGACGATGGATTGACGGAAACTCCGCGGTACCGATTGCACAATCCGACGATACCTTGTTTTGCCACTGAGACCGCAGTGACCACGTTAAAAACCGTTACCGAGGGAAGCCGTGTCATCACACACAAACTGGAGGTATTTCAACATCCCGCGCGCATTGGCAAAGACCGGATGATCGGCGATCCGCTGGTTGGGAAACCAGTCCGCAATATCGGCGGCCAGCGCGGCGCTGCCGCCCCCGACGAACAACACGCCATCCAATTCAGTGCCCAATCCCAGCTGCCGCCGGGTTTCTGCATACAGGCGCTCCACCAGTTCCCGTTTGGCTGCACAGACGATGGCGGAGACATCATGCTCCTTGCCATGCAACCGCAGGCTGTGGGTCTCCACGGCGTGGGCAAGGCGCTGTTCACCCAGGCGATCGACGTCAAAATGCGCCTGAATCTGATTCGCCACCTGGGTCTTGACCGTAAGCATGCCGCGATTCAGTGAACCGGAGGCGCTGTGAACGACCCCCTGGTCCTGCACCACTACGTAATCCGTGGTACGCCCTCCGATATCCACAATGGCCAGGGGCGCGCTGACGCGATCCGCATCCAGTGTCACGCCATCATCCGTCATGACAATGACATGGTCATACCAGGCAGCCAGGGCCTCGGGTATGACCTCGTGAAACGCTACGCAGGCCTTGAGTCCCGGTTTGCGTGCATGACTGGACGTGGACACCGGTTCCACTGTCAGCAGCAGGCTCTCGCGCTTGCGTTGGATGGCCTGCTGCTGTCGTTGCCCGTCATTCCGATAAAACGCTGCCACCGGCAGGCCAGATACCATATGGATGGACCGGCCGGCCAAACCTGTTTGCTGCAGGGCGTGCTGCACAGTCACCCGGTTCAGGCCGGAGGTGGGGTATCCCTCAAAGTGCGTCGGTTCGCCGTCCACGGCACCGACACAGTAGCGGGTTCCCCCGGTGTCATACTCAAAAATCCGTTGGTGTTCCTCCCGCATCCAGGTTACGCCCGCCGGTCCGATCCGGGCTCGCGAGGGAATGGCAATCAATCGGCCGTCAGGCAGCGCTACCTTGGTACAGGCGTAACCGTCATCCAGGCCGACCTGTGCCACAGGCTGGTGGGAGGATGTGAGTTCAGCATTTTTCATTGCCTGCTTTGGATCCTTGCCCTCGGTGCATTCAGTCATGTTCTACTCGCCTGGGTTGATGTGTTGGCATTGTTCTTTGCACCACGCTATCCGATCACCTTTCTCAGTGTGGCAAAGGGCTTGCGGTGTCCTGGCTCGTTCGGCAGGTGTCCACCCGGCACCTCGACCTCGTGGGTTTTCGGTTGCTTCGGGGTCGGCCCCTGCGTGAGCCAATGCGAAAACGGCGTCTGTAATCGCGCGCCACCACTTACTGCGGCGCGCTTTGACTGCTGGTCTTTAATGGCCTGGCACTCCACTCGAAACCCGCCAATCACCAGTCCTCGCAGCCACTCTTCGCGCCGTGTCTCGGGCAGGCGCTGCAAGCGATTGAGCACCAGCGATTCCAGCGCGATGCGCGTATCCAGCGACAGGCTAATCCGATGTGCAGAACCGGGTTGGGTCATGGCGTTTCAGTGTTCGAAATAGTCATTGGGTCTGAGGGTAGTCCGTCGATCCACACCGTGACAGACGTAATCCTGTCACGGTATGTCCGCCTTCGTGTCACTGGTCCTGTCAGGCTCTTCCTGCCCTTCATCTCGTACAGCCATGGCGGGCAATTCGGTCGAGAAAATACGCTCGGGAGGGGGCCTGAGTGAAGGCAAAGTTTCACCCCGCAGAATGTCGTCGGGCAGCTCCCCCATCCGTTCACGGGCTTCAAGAGCACGTTCAGCGCCGCGAATCACGGCGACGCGATCAATGTCATAGCACTGATATCCCAGGGGTAGCGCGAAGACGCCGCGCAGCCAGCGACTGCTGGCATGAATGTGTTCGTCGAGGGTTTGTGAACTGGCCAGACCGATATGGCGCGCCGTCAGCACCGCGCACATCAATCGGTCAAACTCGGCCAGCATCTGCGCGGCGCGAAAGGCGTAGGGGTTGGCAAATTGCAGATCAATGCGCTGGGGTTTACTGGATTCGGCCAGGGTCAGGTGCAAGCTGTCCTGGGACGCCAGTACGGTGCTGAATTGCTCAAACAGGCGACCCAGACGCGCACGACACTGGATGATGGCTTGTTCAATCTTGATGAGCCACCAGTCCGCATAGGGGTCATCGTGTCGCGCCGCCTGCCACAGGGTTTTGAGGCGATCGGCAAAGTAGAGTAATCCTATAATCGCCGGCTTGTCCTCGCGGCGACGACGGCCCCGGACCAGGCTTTGCGCCTGGTAGGTCTGCAGGATCAGCCATACCTCACCCCGCATGGCACCCACCCGATGGCGTGTGTGTTCAGCATGATCGTTGGTTGGGACAGGGGTAGAGGTAATCATGGGCAGCACTCCTGGCGTGGGGGTGGGCGGGACCTGGCTATCAATCCACGAACCACCCGCCCGAACCAGCGGATATCGACGCAGCGACTGGCGCCGTTTGTGCGGCTGCAGGGGTTGGTTACAGTGTAACCACTGATGGGCGATTCAGCGGAACGGTCAAGCGTTACGCAGGGACTAGGTTTTTCTATCCATCCCAAAGGATTGCATTAACTTGGTCAGCTCCTGGCGACCCAGTGCCTGCGCGCGCGCTTTTTCTTCCGCCGTAGGCTCATCACGCCGAGCGCTGTCAGGGCGCTGCTGCGGTTGTTGCCTCGTCAGTCTGGCTTCGGCCACTTTGAGACCGAGATTGGGAATAAACGCGCCCTGCTGGGCGGCTTTGCACAGGGCCTGCAGGAACCGCAGTTCGTCGTACACGGGTTTCATCCCTTTTTCCTCGGACGCCAGCCGTCCTTGCAGTTCGTCTAGGACAGACTGACGGGCCGGTGGCTCAATCAGGGCCAGGTAGCGATCAGCCAGCGCTTTTTGATTATCGGACAACCGCGACGGGTAGATCAATGACTCACTCTGTTCCTGTTCCTGTTTCTGGAAAGCACTTTTTGGGTCGTCGTGGTTTTGTGTCGTCGTTGTTGTAGTAGTTGTTTTATAATCACTACTACAACGACTACTACCGTAGTCTTCCTTTACAGCCGCCTTTGAATTTTGGTTCTGGTCATTACCCGCAATTTTTCCGGGTATAGGCGATTTTGCGAGCTGGTTGAGGGCATTGGCACTGAAGGCAAAATACCGACGTGGACCGTCGGGGTTTTGTGGGGTGTCCGACAGGGTGCGTGCCACTCTCGCGCGCCGCTCCAGTACCGGCTCGGTTCCGGACACGTCCAGGCCTGCGTGTATCGCCTCATCCAAACTGTCCAGCATCCCCTGCGCCACCGCCCGCACGCGCGCGTGGTGGTGCGTCAATGCCGTCTCCACGAACTGCATGTACTGTGAATCGAGGTACAGCGCATCGCCCAGAGGCAGGGGTTCATCGTGCAGCACATAGACATTGCCTCTAAACTGACCACTTTTGCCGCGCACTTTTGCACACAGCGTCAGCCAGCGCGCGATGCGCAGGATTGCGATCGCGCGCGAAACGGTGGACGTGGAGGCGACGTTGGTCTTACTGGCCAACAGCTCGTAACTGGGGAAGGCGGTTCGGCTGCCCGTTTCCCGGGCCTGCAGCATGATCACCATCCACACCAGTTTGTCGATGGGCTCCAGTACCGGGTCCTCGATCACCAGGGCGGGAATCGCCTGGTGCCAATTGCCCATAAACAGCATGGTGTCCGGGGAGTCGGCGTCCGTTGCCACTTTCGCGCGTTGGATGGTCGCCTGTATCAGGGCATCCAGGGCAACCGTTTCCGGGCGCAAGGGGGCATCGTCATGCACCATTCTCTGTTACCCGCTTAATGCCCACGGGGGGTTCGGGATGACCGTACGTGGCCCAGCGTTGCGCGTGAGTCCAGATGGCCCGCAACCCGAGCCCGGTCTCCTGTTGGAGCGACAGATAGTCAGCAGGGGAGAGTGAGGCCTCCGCACACCCCGTCACACGGTCACGCCAGGCGTGCCAGAGTGCGTGGCTGGACGCCTCACCCAGTTCCGGTGGTCGGCCGACCGCAGGCGCGACCGTCAATAACCGGCGCCAGCGGGTGTATTCCCGGGAGCCGAGGCCGAACAAGGCCTGCATCATTTCCAATGGCGCATCGGCCACGATTAATTCACGCTGCAACTCCTCCGATTCCCGCTGCTGACGAAGATGGTCCATCATGGGCCAGAATACGTCCCGGTTGAGGTCGATCTTCAGGCAATGCGCACGCAGGGTGTCGGCGCGGTACAGGTCTGCAAGGTTCATGTCCTTGAGGGCATCCAGTTCTTTTGCCCCAAAGTTCATCGAGCGCAACGCCAGCTGATCACCCTCTGCCAGACAGCGCAGGGCATACAACAGGACCGCGGTGATCAGGTCGGTTTCTTTGTTGGCCGGCATCAGCCTTTACCGTCACCGGATACCCACAGCGGTGTGCCGGTTGCCATGGCCTGGCGCTTCAGCGCCCGATAGGTTGCCATCAGTGCCAACAGGTCCTGCCAGTCGGGTTCACTCAATTGCTGCCAAAGCTGATGGCCGGTATGCCCGGGATCGACTGTCCAGACACTGTTAAACAGCATACCGGCATCCTGTGCCGCCAGGGCCTCACGCAATACGGTGTCTGGCTTCAGATAGGGCATCAGGCATTCAACGGGTGCAACGGTCAGTTCGGCGCAAGCGGCCAGCTGCCACCACAACGTCGAGACCTGTCCCAACATCGCCTGATCCAGGGTGTACGTCAGTTCCGGGTCCGGAACATCGCCCAGTAAAAATCCCAGTCCTTGATCGGGTAAGGCGAACACCAGCTCCGCCAGCCCATTACGCTCTGCCAATCCCGCGGCGAGGGTCCAGGCCTCGGCGCGCAACGCCTGGACGGTGCCGACCTGTTTTAACTTCGGGGTCGGCTGCGGTGGGACTGGGTGTGACTCGGGGTGATCCACGTCGGATTCAGCGGGACTCTCTTCCCAAGTGTCCTGCTCGACAGGCGGGTCATCCTCCACGGCGCGAATTTCGTTTTCAACGGGGTGATCGACAATGACAAATTCCTTGCCGGCCAGGCAGGCATCCATTTCCAGGCGTATCGCCTGCAGGCTCTGCTCCGCCTCTTGTGCAATTTCGTTCTCCAGCGCCGCACGCAGGAGCTGGAAATCCCACTCCACGTCGTCGTAACGACGACACAGCTCGGCAAAGATCATGTCGAACAGGGCCTCGTCTCCCAGTGCCCGCCGCGCCCAGATGCGCCGGGCCACGCGTTCCAGTGTACGGATTTTCTCGACCTGGGGCCGACCTAAACCGGCGGACAGGGCATTGGGTATGAGAGGCCACAGGGTATGCACCGCATACCCCATTTGGGAAATCAGGCTGTGGCTGACGCTGAAGCCGCGTTCCTGGAACAGCGTCTCCAGTTGACGCTGTGTCAAAGTCTCGACCTCGAGCTCCGCTTCGAGTAACTGCTTGGCCTCAAACACCGCCTGGGCCTTGTCGATAAACAACAGGTTGCCGCGCAGTTCGTTCTCGCGCAAATGGGCCAGTAACAGATTGGATTCATGGGCCCAGGGTTTAAACAAGCCATTCACCCAATAGAACCGCTCATCACCGGTGTCCTGATACAGCTCCTTGAGGATACGCAGCCGGGTATTACCCCCGGCCTGCAGGACATAGTCCTCAGACCCGGGTTCTTGGGTGATGACCAGCGGCTGATCCAGGCCCTGGGTTCGAATGGAGGCTTTGATTCGATCATATTCCGGATTGTCGTGCCGGCGGGGATTGCGGGCATAGTGGTGTATGCGCGTCACCTCGACCCGGATCGCGGCGGTCGCATCGATGCCCTCGCTGGCCGATTCCGAGATCACGGCGTTAGCGGCAGGGTCAATCGGCAGCGTCACATTCACCCTCCCCCCTGGGGCTCGCCACGCCAGAAGGCTTCTCAACCCCGTAGAAAATTTCAGGGTAGCGAACCATGGTGGCGCGCGGCACGGGTTCGAGCCGGCCATGGGACAGGTCGGCCACCTCCCGTGTGGTCCGTTCAATCTGGGTGGCCAGCAACGGACTGGCATAGCGGTGGTGGCCGGCAATCTGGTACAGGTAGGACACCGAATCGTTGCAGGCGGTGGCAACGTCCGCGCGCTCCCGCTTGGTAGCGACCTTTAAGAATTCCTTTAGCTTCATGCATAAACATTAGCACCCTGCAAACCGCCCATCAATTAACATGACTAATCTTTTCTTTATCACACTGCTAAATTTCTGCTAGACTGTTTCGCATGAAGCGAAATAGTAGTCAGGTTCGACTCCAGAACCTCGAAATCCTCATTGGCGAGGCCGGCTCCGCGGTCAAATTGGCACGCGCTGCGGGCACCAATAGCTCCTACCTTAGCCAAGTACGCAATCAGCTGCCCACCAAGAAAGGGACGCCTCGCGGCATCGGGGATGAGTTGGCCGTCAAATTAGAGACGTCCATGAACAAGCCCCCGGGTTGGATGGATGTGCCCCATGCTGGTGATGCGGGCGGTACATCTGCCTCCAGTGCGCACTCAGGGCGGGATCAGCGCCGTCTTTACCCCTTGATTTCATGGGATGAGGTCGAGACAGGGGTTGGGATTTCTGAAAAAAAACCGGCTCTGTATGGGACCGAATGGCTAGCCTGTCCGGTTGCCTGCAGTGAGGAAACCTTTGTGCTTCGAGTTCGCGGGGCCAGCATGGAACCGAGATTTCGCGAAGGCGAACTGATTTTTGTCGACCCTCACGCGCCTGCGGAGCACGGCAAATATGTCGTGGTTAGGCTTAGTGGATCCAACGAAGTGACGTTCAAGCTATTGATCGCTGAAGAAGGCAGACAGTACCTGGAAGCGTTGAACCCGGATTGGCCAAATCGCATCATTGCAGTCGACAAGGACACCTACATCTGTGGCGTCATCGTGTTTAAGGGAGAAGTGCTGTAAAGACATTTAGCACAGTGATAAGGAGATAGGGGTGCTTTGGGGTACTGTGACAATTAGCTTAATGCTAATCTTTTTCACTATGGATATCGTCAATGATTTTCTTACACCCGAACAATGCTTCCTGCTTACCGGCTATAAAAGGCCAACGGATCAGGTGCGCTTTTTCAGGAAAATTGGGGTGACGGCGAATTTGAACGCGGCCAAAAAAGTGCTTGTACATCGATTGGCGGTCGAACAAGCTCTCGGTTCCGCAGCCAACCGCTCCCGCCAAAGTAGTCCCGGGAAGCGCCTGCACATCCAGGATGTACACTAATGGCTCCGCAAAAGAGGACCTCTGAAAACCGGAAACTGCCCCAATATTGGCGCTACCGAAAGGGGTTTTACTGGTTCAGAACGAGCGCTGACAATCGCCACCTGTGGGACGGGAAGGTTGAATTCAGGCTGGGGAGAACGGAGTCAGAGGCCTTTCAGACGTACGCGACCCGAATAGCCATTACGGAAAGTTGCGAAACACTGAGGGATGTTTTGACCCGCTACCGGCTGGAAATATTGCCCACCAAGTCCAGCAGCACCCAGAAACAGCGGGCCTATAGCCTACCCAGACTAATGACGGCTTTCGGCGACCTCATACCCCACGAGCTGACACCGTCTATGATCTATACCTATATGGATCATGTAAAAAAAGTGAAATCAGAAAAGTGGGCGAACACGGATTTGGAATGCCTGTCACATGCACTGTCGTGCGCTGTCAGATGGGGCACGATTGATCGCAACCCCGTTATTGGGCAGGTGCGCAAGTTCAGTACTAGGGGACGAAAGCATAAAGTCAGTAATGAAGACCTAATTGCATTCGCCGGATTACTTCCGCGTAAATGGCAGCTCTATATTTCCTTAAAACTGTGTACGCGTGGAAGAAGAAAGGGGGAATTGCTCCGCATCAAGCTGCCTGACTGCACCGAGGAGGGGATTGAATTTCGGAACAACAAGAATCCTGATGACGTGTATCTCATCGAATGGACACCCCAGTTAAAATCAATTGTGGCTGAAATAGGCTCTCTGCCTCCCAGGCGAATTGGTAATGCCTATTTGTTTGTTAACAGGCATGGCAAACCCTACATCAATGAAGCGACGGGTGAAACCAGCGGCTTTGATTCGATGTGGCAACGATGGATGAAAAAGGCTGAGAACAAGGGTATCAGTCGTTTTACCGAAAACGACCTGAGAAAAAAGGCGATCGAGGGAGAAAGTCTGCAACGAGCACAGGAGCTGTTGAGACACACCACGGCGCAAACCACAAAAAAGCATTACTCAATTAGAGACAGAATAGACACACGTTGAGCAAGATTTGGCGATTGTAATATCTGCGCATTCCGCCGAATGCCATCAGTTCGTTGTAAGCGCCAAGTAAACCATGGTTCAAGCCTTCCATCATTGACCAGCCAGCTGGAAACAGAGGCAGGCTTGCCGCCTGGGGCTGTTTGTCTGATCCAGGAACTGGTGGAGGGCCTGGCACTTCTAATGGAAGAATTACGCGAGTACTCCAATGTAAGCGCGGGCAAGCTTGCCGAATTGTTCAGTACACCGCTTGAGCAGATCGCAGACTGGGCAGTCTCGGGTTTGCCGACGCGGAGTAAGGTACAGGCAACTATGACGCGATGGTCTGCCTTTGGTGGTGAGAGGGCAATTCGATTCAAGCGAAATTGGATACGAAAAATGCGGACCCTCCCAAATTTACTACGGCCCAAAAAATAGCATTGGGTTGGCTCCCATGCCCTGGACCTAAAACCCCGCAGTGATTGACTGATGTAGGGGATTACCTGAGTAGTGTGGAGACCTCGGGGATCAACTCTAAGGCCGCGATCGATGCTCTCCATACTGTTGAATGCCGCCCAAAATTGACCCACCGGGTCAGTTTTAAGTGGAAACCAACAGTTTTCTCCTGAACGAGCATGCCGTCTCTTTGCAGAAGCGAGTACTCTATCTCCTGCTGGCTGTCCAATGTTGCACAGCCCTAGATTAGGACAAATAGCAACGCCAGCACCGCTCCAGTTGCCGCTCTTGACACTATCATTGAATTAACTCCGGGTAGTTTGGGGGGGGGAATTGAGTAAGTGATGACCCGCGGGCACTGTCATAGATTGTTAGTTTCACTATCCACTGACAATAAAATGACAAATCCCGGGTTAGTCACGGCAGATTGAATAAGATCTTGGACTGCCGGTGTGAGTGCGTCTGCAGTAGCGTTACACGCCGTTATGGCATCAAAACCACTCTTAAACTCGTATCTGTTCGCTACGTTCAGAGACTTTCCGTTAGAAGATTTTAACAATACGGCAATGTCCCAGTAGCCATTCGTTAAACCACTAATAGATGAATAGCTGATTCGGGTAATATCCCCCGAAATACTGGCTCCTGACTCTGAATACAATCCAGCCATTTTGAGTTCATCATTGAATGCCTTCCCGACAAATGCGGGAATAGTCAGGCCATCGGCAGCAGCGTCAACGCCAGAGTTATACTAGTTTTCATAATCTTTCCTTGGTGGTTTATAACGGATCAGGCCGTCAGCCGGCTGAGCAGAAAAAAGTGGCGCATACTAGGCGGGACGTTAGCGTTGGTCAAGCAGTTATCTTCAAGCAATATTAACGGTTGGAATTGGCAAAAGGAGACCGTGAGGAGTCTGGTGCCCGTCCAACGCAAGTCGGAATACCAGAGCACTAATCGAACCCCCGACTTGCCACGTCTGTCACCAGACGCGCCTATTCGAGGATGATTTCGAGGCCCATAGTCGCCGAGTTCGCCGGGACAATCTCGTCGATCACGCTCGCTTTCAATACTACTTTATTTGCAGAGTTCTCTTTGTAAACTGCCGTTGTGTAGCCCGGTTCCTCCGCCTCAATTTCCGTGTAGTCATCCAGTAGAAATGCCAGCCAGATATCAGGGGCTCGCTCAAAGTCGGTGGGAGCGACAGGGATATAGATGTCGCCTTTCAAATAGACGGCGGCGCCCTTCTGTACGACTTCTGTAACAAATCTCAATTGTTCCCCTTCGAATAACATCTCCCGATCCGGTATGGCGACGGAGCCTTGCGCCTGGGAAAAACAGTAGGTACCCAACCTTTTTTCGCTGTACGAGTCACCATTCAGTTTGTAGTCGATGTTCACCCTTCCGACCGCCACGGGACTGTTGTCGAGAATTTTCACGGCGCTGACCACACTGCTCTGCACCGAGACGTCTTCGCTGTTGAGGTGCTCTCCCTCCATGGACACGTTGTCCACGACGCGCAACTCGATATCCGCACTAGCCCTGGCATCCCTGATCACCAGCGACGAGTCTTCTTTGGGAATAGTATGGTCCTGAAAAGGGCCATCGAAGGGGTTGTTGCAAAGCCGGGCGTTCATCGTCCCGTCCCCGTTATCTGTAATCGTCATCAACGAACGCTGCTTTTGTGTCCACTCCCTGACAGTTCTACTGCCGCTGGCGAGCGAATAGTCCGACAGGACCATCCAGATTCCGGTCAGGTCATCGTCAGAGGCGTGGCATGAGTCGTAGCTGCTCGGGCTGTATCGGTCACTCGTCGTCGACGGGGCGCATCCAATGCGGGTAAATCTCGCTTTCAGCGGCGGCATTACAGCGCCCCAGGCACCTTCCACGGTTTTCTTATCAATAACAAAGCCGCAAGCATCGGTCCCGTTATCGGCGCAATAATTACCCCACCCCTCGAACTCCCACCCGGGGCGGGCTACGGCAGTGTAGATTTCCTGATAGTCACCCAGGACATGGTTCTTACTGCAGTTTTCAAGGCTGGCATGAAACTCCTCCAGCAGGCAATCCCGGTCACCGGTGGCGGACAGCACGTCACCCTCACCGACGATTTCAATCGGGTGGCTACAACCCATTGCCAGCAGCGACAGGGCAGCGACAACGATAATGTTCTTCACAGAAGTCTCCCAGGGACGGACCGAGACGCTTAGCTCGTCCGATTCAATAATTACGTTGGGTCAGATTAGGTCTGAAGGAGGTGGATACGACTCCGGCCAAGCGGTGTCGATCTCACCGTTTTGCCTTTCCAGTCTGACAAGCGGCGCGCAACATACAGCTGAACGCAGGGCGTGGCAATTGTGAATTTTCCACCCTCTGAGCCCGGCGCCCCGCAGGGTGAAGGAGTCAGGCTCCATGCCTAGGGCCCATGAACTTACGTAATGGGGCTGGTCGGTTTCACCCCCTACTACCCCTTTAGCATGCATCTCGCCAATAGAGCTGCCCGCGAATTCCAAGGGGGGTCCTAAAAGGCCCGACTGGATGATCTTGCAGCAGTACCAAGATAACCGCCACTTGCTCCAGAGTGGCACTCTATGGATCAGATTGTCCTGGGGCATTACCCTGCTATTGGGGTGACCGGATTGCTCACTCACAGCGCCTGACAAGCACCTAGCAAGATCAGTGTTGAACGGCTGCATTTCTCCAAAGCGGTCGGTCGCATGGTAGGATGGCGACTGGCAAAAACTCATTGCGGCCGGTCGAATCGCAGAAATTGTCCATTTTTACCATTTGCCTCTCCTTTATTTCTCAGGTAGCCTGCGCGGCCATTTTTAATATCAAATAGGCTGCATCTACTCAGCTGCCTTATTTGAAATTCAAAACCACCGAAATCGTTTAACAGTTGGAACGATTATGTCGCGCCTATCCCGGACTCTTGTATTTTTCGCTCTCAGCAGCCTGCTTGCCGGCTGCAAGCTGGCCGTTATCGTTGGCGAGGGTGGTGACGTACTGTCCCAGTCCAGCTCGCGAGATTGTGTTGCTGGGAATTACTGTATCAATGAGATTTCAGATGCCAACTTTGGCGAAGCCTTCACCGCTATACCCAAGGCCGGCCATGAGTTCGTAAGGTGGCAGGGAGGAACAGGCTTTCTGTGTGGCAATTCAACCGACCGAACTTGCATTGTGGCCCTCCCAGGGGATGAAAAGTCTGAGGCAGTCGTCGCTTCATATGAGGTGGCCTACATCATGCCCGTGTTCAAGGACGTGGGTATAGACTCAGATAACGATGGGAATGTAAATCGAGTAGATGAGGACGATGACAATGACGGAATACTGGACGTGTATGATCCATGCCCGCTCGATCCGGATACAAATTGTGTCGCTGGAGTGCCCATTGCAGATATCGTCACAGTTAACGGTAAAGAATGGGCGCAAGTTGATCTGTTTCTGAACCTCTCATGGGACGAGATTAATGCCGTTTGTCCAGCGGGAATATGCGCTGACTTTGGCACCTTGAATGGCTATGACATGACCGGTTGGAGGTGGGCGTCGGTGGACGACGTGAACTCTCTCTTTAACTATTACTACGGCGATTACGGCAGCCCCGCGCTTGGTCCCGGCCCTGACCTTACTGTTGGCAATGCTTCGATAGGAATGGCATTTTTCCGCGATGGGTGGCGACCCGTAGTGGATAACGGCTATCAAAAGCTGACTGCCGGCTTTATGGCCAACACAGCCGAATACATCGCTGTTATAGGACCCACGGAACAATCGTCAAACCAAACTGGGCTCGCAACGGGGGTACGAACGGATTTTGTTCCCATTCCCGGCGGCTGGTTTTACCGTATCCCATAACCGAGATACTCACGGCTGGAGCCTGGGTTGCGTGGGAAGAAATGGCCGCGGTAGGCACCTTTGAGCCTGTCGCAGCATGAGATATACTCGGGTGAAAACTACCGCATTCGACCCAAGACAGACTCATCATTGCATACTGGATGGACCACTCCTTTGAACAGAATTCAGAAATTTGCCTACAGTTTTGCTTCCGCAGCAATCATTTTTTGTTCAGGCTGCAAGCTATCCATTGCTCCGCACAATGTGGGTGGGGTGGCAACTGATAGTGGCAACTATGAGTGCAGAACTAGCTCCTGGTGTTTGTTTGATATCGTGGATATCTTTTTTGAAGAGACTTTTACTGCTGTTCCCGGGCATCCTAACTATCGATTCAAACAGTGGCGTCGCATGGAGCGTGGATTTTGCGGTGGAAGTTCGGGTCCCTGCGCTCTGTCAACAACGGGATTTGCCGGGCACGATATTCTAGAGGCATTCCTACGGTCAGATGAGGTGTTCTTCCTGACCCCCGAGTTTGAACGGATTGGTCCAGTTGAAACGGCAGAAATCGAATATCCGGGTGATGGCAAGCAGGTAGTTATTGACGCGGAAGGCAAATCAATAGGTACCATCCAGTACGGCTCCTGGTCTAGCGATATTAACAGCGTACCGTTTGATCCTATTGGCATCAATATTCACTTTAAGGGTCTCGCCGCCACTTACATACTATTGCTCGAGGAATCTCCTATTTCCGGAAAACTTCAGATTGCGACATCGAAAAACGATTTGGCCTACGCTGTTGATAATTGCTGGCAGCAGTCCATCCCAACGATGATTTTGCCCGAACCAGGGGAAGAGAGGTACGCTCGCCCAGCTTTTCCTCCCACCCCTCTAGTACCTAGGTCATCCTCGCTGTTTTATATCCCAGACCCAGTGGGGCGTTCGGTCCGTTCCACTTGGGGTAGAACTTGGGATAGTGTCAAGCAGAGGTGCCGACGTGCGCCGGAAAATGAGGGAGTACACTTCCCTCTAATCTCCACCAATGTCTCCCTCGACTATCCGCTTACTGTCGCAGGGACCAACATCGTCATAGAGGCCTTTTAGTGAGGATTGCCACCAGCCACGATGGGCCTGGCACAACGCGGTAGTACGATTTGCCTAGGAAACCTGCCAACGAACGGCCGGTAAGCGGCGTACAGCAGTAGGATGGGCTATGATGAGCCGATAGGCACGAATTTACTCATGGCGGCCGCTCATGAAAAGCCGCAATACCGCCCTTTAAGAGGGTTATTCTCGTTAGTGAGCTGCCATATTCCCCAGGAGTCGTGTTTGAAAGCAATCTTAATGGCACTTTTGGTCAGCTTTTCGCTAACAGGTTGTATCACCGTTGCCGTCCCTGCGGATCACCAAGCGAAGCGGTGTGAGATATCAACGGATCGTATGACATTAAAGATCATTGATCTGGCAAAGGCGACCAATAGTTACTACACAACGGAAGGCTATTTGGTTTCACCGATATTGGTGCCAACCACAGCCATGATATCTGGGGCCTACGTACTTGTGCACAATACATACTTTTATGGGAAAGAGAAAATAGTCTGTGGGTAAACATACAAGTACCGGCAGCCGGACGTCTAAACAGCCGCTCCGTGTCATTTTGGCCGCTGCTGCGCAAAAAGTTACCGACCGGCCGCTCCTACTCGTAAGGGACATTCGTGAAAATACCTATTTTCCTTCAACTCAGGTACATTCTCCTATTCGCTGGACTGCTGGCGTCATGTAGAGGAGTAAAAGAGTACGGGAACTCAGCAGAGATAGATGCTCGATTTTCTGCTCAACTTCGAGAGGGCAGGAATTGCAATTCGAGTTCTGAGTGCGTTCTAGTTTCATCCCTGCGCGGGTTTCCGTGCGGCTCTATAGCGGTTCGGGCAGATTTTGTGAACGACCTGCATATACTGATACGCGATTATCTTAAAAGTGGAAACGTCTTTGCTACGGCTACCGCGTGTCGCACCGGTGACGCATATCCGGTATGCATCGCAGGACAGTGCGAGACGGAATGGCGATAGGGCACTAAATGAACAGAAATGTGATTGAACAGGGATTTCGGTGCTCCACTGGAAATGAAAATGCTGAGACGCGCTTTGGCTTTAAGCTACTCAACGGCCGTTCCTGTTAAGGGTTGTCAGATGCCTGCCGCCAGCAAAAGCCCTTGAGACAAGCTCGGAATCTGTCAGGCAGGCGTCAGACAAGCCCCAGGGGAGGAAACCGCGGGAACACGGGAACGGTATGCGATAGGTGTGTTGCTATGGTGATTGTTAGCCGCCTGGATGTGCCGACTGATTCGACAAGGCCATTGGCCGGCCAGTGAGTCCACTTCACTACCGCCACCCGGCGGGTATTTTCATATTGCTGGCTGGCAATAAGTGTCCCGGACCACCGCTTGGGATGGCTCGGTAACAGCACAGTACAGACCAGCCCGCTGACCTCACCGTAATGGTAGTCCAGAGCCTTTAGCTGTCGCAGTGCAATGAAGGCGCTGCGGGTCATTGATTGCCCTCCGCTGGTGGTGCACGCGGCTTATGCCCGCGTTCAACGATGCCAATAACAATCATCGGCGCCGCGCAGGTCGGACACACCCAGGCGCTGCTCGGCTCTGCCTGGCAGTCTTCCGATGCGGACACGTCTGCCGGTGTTACGTGCAGGCACTCACGGGCCTGCGTCAACTTCTCTACCCGCGTAGTATTGGCCATCCACCCGTAGTGACGAATGCGGTGGAACCCGTGGGGCAGTATGTGGATGAGGAAGCGGCGAATGAACTCACCGGCGTCCAGCGTCATGGTTTTTTGGCGGGTGCGCCCCTTCTGCCGATAGTCCTTCCACCTGAAGGTGACCCCCTGCTCATCGAATCGTATGAGCCGACTGTTGGCGATGGCCACCCGGTGGGTATAGCGGGACAGATACGCTAGCACCGCCTCCGGTCCGGCAAAGGGGCGCTTGGCATAGACCACCCATTCCTGTTTCTTGAGTGGTCTGAGCCAGTCGGCAAACACCTGTGGGTCGATGAGGGAGCTGTGATCATTGTAGAGGCGCAGTTCGCCGGCCCGGTGGGCTCTCAGCAGTGCTTCAAGAAACAAGCGTCGAAACAATCGCGACAGTACCCGTACCGGGAGGAAGAACCCGGGTTTGCAGGCGATCCACTGCTGGCCATCAAGGGAGAAGCCACCGCCGGCGACAATGCCATGCACATGGGGATGGTGGGTCATGGCCGACCCCCAGGTATGCAGGACCAGGGTGAAGCCGATCTCGGCCCCCAGGTGTTTTGGATCACGGGCGATGATCCGCAGGGTCTCGGCGGCGCACCGGAACAGCAGGTGATAGATCACGGTTTTATTGTGGTAGGCGATAGCGCTGATCGGGGCCGGCAGCGTAAAGACCAGGTGGTAGTACTCCACCGGCAGCAAGTCGTTCTGCCGAGCCTCCAGCCAGCGCCTGGCTGCGGTGCCCTGGCACTTGGGGCAGTGCCGGTTCCTGCAGGAGTTGTAGGCGATCTGCAATTGCGCGCAGTGCTCGCAGCACAACACATGACCACCCAGTTCAGCACTGCGGCAGCGCTCGATGGCGGACATGACCTTGAGTTGGCCCAGGCTTAAATGGCCGGCATGCGCCTTACGCCAAGCAGCACCCTGGGCACGGAAGATGTCCGCGACCTCGACAGAGCAGGACACCCGCTCGGTCAGTCAGGCGGATCAAGCGACAGGGCATCCAGTGGGCTGTGGGTATCGCGCAGGGTGGTCGTGGCCACCTGGGCGTAGAGGGCCGTGGTCTCGATCTTCTTGTGCCCGAGCAGGACCTGGATCACCCGGATATCGACACCCTGCTCCAGCAGGTGGGTGGCAAAGCTGTGGCGAAGACTGTGGAGGTTGACGGGTTTGTCGATACCCGCGACGGTGGCGGCGGCGTGAAAGACCCGGTTGAGCTGGCGGGTGGACATGGGGTTCACAGGGTTCATTCCGGGGAACAGCCAGCCGCCCTTGAGCATCTTGTGCTCGGCCTGCGCCACCTGCCACCATTGCCGTAGCAATCGCAGCAAGGTGGGTGATAGCTTGGCATTGCGGTCCTTGCTGCCCTTGCCCTGCTCGACATGAATCTGCATTTGCTGGCTGTCGATATCAGTGACCTTGAGGTGTGCCACCTCACTGGCGCGCAGGCCGGCTCCGTAAGCGGTGGCCAGCGCCGCTTTGTACTTGAGGCTCGTCGTCGCCTCCAGCAGCTGCTTGACCTCATCCGGATTCAGAATGACAGGTAACTTGCGCGGCTCGAACACGGTGCTCATCTTGCGGAGGAGCTGAGGGTCGTCCAGAGTGTATCGGCAGAAGAACCGCAAGCCGGATAGCGTACCGTTGATGCTTGAGCTGGAGACCTTCGACTTCACCAGATGCAATTGAAACAACCGGAAATCCTCGGCGGTTGCGGTGTCGGGTGATCGCCCGAGAAACCGAGCGAAGTGCTTGACCGAGCGAAGATAGCCCGCCTGGGTAGTGGGGCTCAATTTACGCAACATCATATCGTCGATCATGCGTTGGCGTAGGGGACTGATGGTTGAGTTGGACTGTGTCATGGGACTTCTCCTGGAAAGAGGCGGGAACATCCCCGCCGGAGAAATCAACATAGGCCAGGCAATCAGCGAACAAGTTGACGTGGAAAACTTAAGGACGGTATCGGCAGTGGCAGCCCCCTACCGCGCGAGCGGTTTAGTCCCATGGCACATCGTTGCCTGTCGTGGATGCCAGCCTGGCAGACTCTAAGGGGCCGCTTACCGGCGGTTAACGGTCAGAGCGAGTGTGATATGCTTTTCGGCAGAAAGTTACTCTTAGCGGACATTTTCTATAACAGAGCTTGCCGGGCTTCGTGTCTTTACCGTTTCGAAATGTAAGTGAAAACTAATAATGGTAAAAGGGCATCGCATACTAATATTTTGGCTTTGCGTACTCACACCGATACTGTTATGGCTATCACTGGTGGTGCCAGCGGTGTGCGTAGCAAATATTACTATTGACGGGAGCATGCAACAGGCTGCGGATGACTGGATTCTTCTATTTTCCCCAATAATGCTCGCTGGCAACGAAGGCGTAATCGCGGCTCTCATACTTTTCTCGCGCTTCGTGTATTTTTACACATTCTGGAAATACAAGCCTTCTGGAAGTTGCTTAAACACCATAAGCACTGGCGTTGCAATCTGGGGATTGGTTGCCTGTTCGTACATTATTGCCTCATATACATTCGGCGTTTGCCAGTGAAGAGCTTTCTGATAGCTTCAGCTCTGTTCGTTAGTTCAATTGCCAATTCTGCATGTCCGATGGAGCAAGATTTCCCTCTCACAATCGCGATTACTGATTTGGAGAAGCAGGAGTCCGGGGCTCTGCCGCTAAAACAAGTGACTATTTCCCTAGCGGTTGAAATTCAGGAACACATATTGACTGTCCTCCAACTTCAGCATGGCGAACTATCCGAATTCCACATTCCGCTTCATTACAACATCCAGAATGGATTTGCCTATGCAACTTTCAATATTGCACCGCTGTACCTAGAATCGTTGGAGGTTTTGTACATATATTCTGGCAGATGTAATGTCGCTGTACGGCAAGTTGTCGACAACTAGCAAGAAACAGCCGTTGTTGGCACCTTTGTGCAGGTCACGCAGTCGGATATACTCGGTTGAAACCGGCAGAAGCCGACTCTTAAGGAACCTTTGTAAAAATCTAGATTTTGCTTTTTCTATTGAGTCATTTCCTCTTAGATGATTATTGGCGGGTTAGCATGAGTTCAGCAAAAAGACTATTTGTGTTACCGGTCACAGCCACCCTTAGTGGTGCGCTGGCTGCTATTACGTCTTTAGCCCCTATGTCGCTTTGTGCCGAGACATCTGTCTCTCCAAGAGATTCAAGCACTCCGGGCATCTCGATACTAGTTAAAGATATTGACGGTAAAGATGTGTATCTACGTCCTATGGACAAGGAAGTAGATTACGAACATGCTGAAAAGCGTGTACGTGGCATACGGGAAGATACGGTTAGAGTCTTTGAGTCGGGAATCCAAATATATCTGAGGGGATTAGCTGTACCCGAGCTTGATATGAAACTGCTAAGGAGGCGTGATATTGCCGCGCTAAACCCGGTACTGGATTCGTTAAGCAAATACAGCTTTCCCATCTATGATTTGGACATTCGATATGTACCAAAGGAAGACCGAGCAATTCATAGCTCCGTTCTTATCGAACTCGAACAGTTTATTGATGAGCACAGCGTTGGTTTTCTCAATTTGGAATCGATTAAGGAGGATGGTAATGATCCGAGGAGTAATGTTACCGGACTTCTCATAAATCCGCATCTGCCTCAGTTGAACCGCGAGAACTGGATGCCCGAGAAAGATGCTATCAAAATGATTACCGATGTTCTTATGCGAGACGTGAAACCTGATGGTACTTCGGATTGGTTTTTAGACCAGGTGCGTGAGGATAAATTTGCAGGAAAGCTGGCGTTAGAGGTGGGTTCCAGTGAAGAAGGAATCACCGTCAATCCGATATATAGCGCGACGGACGATTATACGATCGTAAGGATCAATCTATATGACGGCTCAATGGAAACGTTCGCGAATTTCCCTGGTTACTGATTAGGTCCGCTTTTGGCAAGTCTGGGCCTGTCGTAGGGGTGGTGCTAGCAGGCTTTGAGGGGCCGTTAACGGGCAGATAACGGTCGGTGCGAGTGTGATATGCTTTTCGGCAGAAAGTTACTCATAGCAGACTGTCGTAAATTCTGGAAAGGGAAATTTCTATGCTCAAAAGGGTTTTGAAGTGGATCGGAATTTTCGTTGCCGGTCTTGTAATTCTTTTTGTGCTGATCGCTGTATACACCGGATACATATCTGCACAGTATGGCGAGACAGCTGTGCCTTACATTGAGCAAGTTATCCCCATTATTTCTGAGTGGAATGCAGATAAAGCTCGACCATATTTTACAAGCCAAACATTCGAAAACACTTCTGAAGAAGACTTTCAGAAGCTATTCCACTGGCTGTCAAAGATGGGGGAGTTGCTCTCATTGGGTGAGCCCGCCTTCTCGAATGTAACCTCGAGTGCAATGTTAAACGAAGGCTCGATGACCATTGTCACCTATACTGTCCCAGCAGTATATGAGTATGGGGAAGCCATGATAACGATACGACTTGTCGATCTTGGAGACTCCTTTGAAATTTACTATTTCAATCTCAACTCTACTGCGTTAATGGATTAGTCGTCGTCGAAAATGACCGCTCCTGGCACATTTCTGACCTTTGCAACCGCAAGAACCACCCCCAAAAATTGGCCCCTTTCTGGCCAGCAGCGGTCCTAGTGGTCACCGCCCATTTGAGATATATCTAGATTTATTCACTTAAAGGTACGGCGTGGTAGTCGGGTCTCCGATCGTTCGCTAAAATGCCCCACACCCGCCAATAACCGGATGCGAATGATTCATGCTAAAACGCACCATAGCCCTAGCAGCCCTCCTAATTAGCCATAATGCCCCTGTCGCCGCACAGGAGGTCAGCCTCGCGCAGTGCCAACAATGGCAAGACAAGATTGATAAATACACCGAGCTACGCAGAGAGGGGGGTTCAAGCAGTCAAATGGACAGCTGGCGAAAGAAGCGCCGCGAATACAACGACAAGTTCTATAAGGCCGATTGTCGGAAATATGGGGGTAAAATTAGGTGAAGGTATTTATTAGTTGGTCAGGAGATCAAAGTCGAGAATACGCCAAAATAATCAGCGAGTGGCTCTCGAGCGTGCTTCAATCGGTGAAGCCGTACTACTCTCCAAAGGACATCGATAAGGGTGCCCGATGGGCAGCTGAAATAGGAAAAGAGCTCGAGGAATGTTCACTAGGTATTATCTGTCTTACACCCGGCAATCTATCAGCGCCTTGGATCATGTTTGAGGCCGGTGCTCTTGCCAAGGCTCTTTCAAAAACTAATGTTATGCCGCTTCTTTTCGATGTTGCGCCGACCGATGTTCAGGGGCCGCTTGCTCAGTTTCAGGCAACCAGCTTCGAGGAAGACGATATTAAGAAGCTTGTTGCCACGATTAACAGTCGGCTGGAGGGAGATGCTCTTGATGGCGGACTCATGGATGCTACTTTCGCCAAATGGTGGCCGGAGCTAGATAGGAAGGTTAAAGTTGTAGATCCCGAGCCGTTTGCATTAGATGAATTTGGTCATCGAGACGAAAGATCGATAATGAAAGAAACCCTACAACTGGTTCGGGCAATGTATTATATGGAGTCTAGATTTGAACCATTAGATCCAATACTGCTTAGGCCAATAAGTGATCTTGAGTTTACGCCAAAGTTAGAATTGAAGCTCGTTGATTTGGATTTTCGCTATATCGGCGACTTGGTAACTGTGGACGAAATTATGTTGCTCGAGCAAGCTGATCTGGACAAAAAGCAACTAGGTCAGGTGAAGGATATACTGGCCTCTCGAGGGCTATCTGTTGGAATGACCATACCCGAGTGGCCGCCGCAAAATATTCGACTAGAATAGCATTTGCAACGTCTCACTCCGGCCTAGGCGAGGCGATTAGGAGGTTAACCTCCTGACTTGCGGGAGATATCAACCCATACCCTCGAAACCTTCGACATACTCCTCGACAAGCTCTGCCAACATCTCGTCGAGCCCGGCCGCCTTGTTACGGGCTCGGGTGATCACCCGGGCGAATGCATCCATGTGCCGAGATTCCAGGTCGGGGTGTGCCCGCCTCATTGTCAAAGGCAGCGTGTCGAGGATTGTCGCGATCTCGGCCGCGATCTTAGCGCTAAAGTAGCAAACTCCGCCGGGATAACCTTCCCGGCTGCCACATCGTTCTTTTGTTCGTGCGCGATCCGGCGGGCCTTGGAGAGCCGGTAGTCCTCGAGATATTTCTTGCGCCCCAAATCCTCCAGCTCCGCCGTAGTTTCGTTAGTTGCGCCTTTTAGTGCTTTCTCGACCCGATTGTCGACGATATTGCGGACGGCGAAAAATACTTCGCGCCCGGCACGGTGAGCCGGCTTTATGCCCCACTTTCCAAAGGCTTGCGTTGAAATGCCGAGTGAAGCGGCGGCGTCACGTTTGTTTAGCCATAGCCGGTCAATAGATGAGTTCGACAAAACAACAACCTCCGATAGAAAAATTTCGTAAATAGCACGAGACCGCGCCTCCGCGCCCCGTATGACTACCCGGAGGCATAGAAAGGCGACAAGATGGTCCCATGGTGGCCCCAAAATACCTGGCCCCAGTGACACAGGCCGCCGGCCACGGCGATTGAATATTTAGGAGGCGCATGTCATTTCCCTCCACCATTCGCACCCTGGCATTGACTCTGTCGTCGGGCCCCGCGGCAGAGCGCCTGAGGCACACTACTGTGCAAGGCACAAAAATACTTCTCAGATTGGGCCAAATTATGCACTAAGTGAGCAACATTTGGTCAATCTATGGGGAAAACGGCCTATTGTGGGGAAATCCATACAATCAGTATGGTTATTGAGAGTGTTTAACTTATTGTTTTTAAAGAGTATTTGGTGGGCCGTGCTGGATTCGAACCAGCGACCAATTGGTTAAAAGCCAACTGCTCTACCAACTGAGCTAACGGCCCCGAAAGGAGCTGCGTATAGTACGGATTTAGTGGGAAAACTCAAGTACCCATAAGTATTTATTTGGTCACTAACTAACCAGAATCAAGCACTTAGGTAGTGAGTGGGGTCCTCCACACCGGCATCTTTGAAGCCCTGGGCTCGCAATCGGCAGCTATCGCATTTGCCACAGGCCAGTCCTTTCGCCGTTGCCTGGTAGCAGGATACCGTGAGGGCGTAATCCACCCCCAACGCTATACCCGCGCGGATAATATCGCCCTTACCCATGGATATCAGCGGTGCGTGGACTGTCAGGGGCATGCCTTCCACACCCGCCCGGGTGGCGAGATTGGCGACAGTTTCAAAGGCTGAGATGAACTCGGGGCGGCAGTCCGGGTAGCCGGAATAATCCACCGCATTAACACCAATAAAAATATCGCTGGCGCCCAACACCTCGGCCCAGCCCAGTGCTATAGACAGGAATACAGTGTTGCGGGCGGGTACGTAGGTGATGGGAATCCCCTCTGTGGCTTCCTCAGGTACCGCTATGCTGGAATCGGTGAGGGCAGAGCCGCCGATGCTGTCGAGGTTCAGCTTGACTACCTTGTGCTCTATGTCACCCAACGCCGCAGACACCCGCTCAGCGGCAAACAGTTCAGCGCGATGACGCTGGCCGTAGTCGAAGCTGAGGGTATAACAGGCATAACCGTCGGCCTTCGCCATGGCCAGCACCGTGGTGGAGTCCAGCCCGCCGGAAACCAGGATAACGGCACGTTTCTGTTCAGGGATATCCATCAGTGCCCCGGCGCATCGTTCCACAACAGCTTGTGGAGTTGCAGCTGCAGGCGTACCGGCAGGTTATCCGCCAGAATCCATTCAGCCAGCTCGCGGCCAAGCAATTGACCATGGCTGGGAGAGAACAATACATCTGCCGCTTTTTCGGCCAGCTGGTACTCGTCCAGCTTAAAGCGTGCCCACTCGTAGTCGGCGCGATCACAGATCACGAACTTGACCTGGTCGTGGGCGGTCAGCAGGGGAATATTATTGTAGTCATTGCGCGCCATTTCGCCTGAGGCCGGGGTCTTGAGGTCGAGAACCTTGACCACCCGTGCATCTACACCGGAGACACTCATCGCACCCCCCGTTTCCAGGGAGACTTCGTAGCCGGCATCACAGAGCTGCGTTAACAGCGGCAGGCAATTTTTCTGCGCCAATGGCTCACCACCGGTGACCGTCACATAGCGCGGCGCGTATTCCGCCACCTGCGCGGCAATGCTATCGAGACTAAAAAGCTCACCGCCGCTGAAGGCGTATTCTGTGTCACAGTAAAAGCAACGCAGCGGGCAACCAGTAAGGCGCACAAAAACAGTGGGAATGCCCACTGTGCGGGCCTCCCCCTGCAGGGAATAGAAGATTTCGGTGATACGCAGCTGTGCCGCCGTTGCAGGCACAGCCTGCTCCGATCCAACGGGGTGGGGTTGATCGCTACTTGGGAAGATGTCTGCCATGGTTGTTCTACCGAGCTGAGCTTAGTAGTTCTCGGCTATGAAATCCTTGGCCAGTTTCACTGCAGAGCTATTAGTGGAGCCGTAGCGGCTGATCACCTGGTCAAGGTACTCCCGGGCCTTTTCTCGGTTGCCCTTCATGAACTGCACCTTGCCGAGCTTGTACAGGGCATCCGGTGCCTTGCTGTTGTCCGGGTACTGGCTCAACAGCAGTGTGAAGGCCTGACGGGAAGACTCGAGGTCAGGTGGCTGTATAACCAGATACAGTTCACCCAGCCAGTAATAAGCATTGGGGGCGTACTTACCCGCGGGGTAATCCTGCTGGAATTGCTGGAAGGCCGTCACCGCCTGGTCAAATCGCTGGCTCTGCACCAAAGCGTAGGCCGCCCGGTAAGCCTCTGCTTCACCGGCCTGGGCTGCAACTGGCGCAGTGCCGGTTGTGGGAACGGCTACAGGCAACGGTGGCGCTGAGCCAGCCGCGGCAGCGTCTGCACCCGGGGCACCCGCTACTGCACCCGCGCTAATACGTTTGTCCAGATCCACATAGCGCTGCAGGCTCTGCTCCTTCAAGGTGCTCAGCTCATGCGCCTGCTCTTCCACCTTGCCATTCAGCTCCATCACTTGTTGCTGTAATCGCTGGATCTGGGAGAACAACAGACCGAGATTCTGACCCCCTTGTGGCTGCTGCGAAACCTGCTGGGCAGCTGCCGGACCGCCGGAGCCTGTCGCCGCAGTTACCGCGGTGCCAGAGGGTGCAGCAGGTGCATTACTGACACCGTAACTGGTAGCCGGGTAGGCCTGCGCATTGCGCGGGGCATAGGGGTCACCGGGCGCAGTTTGCGCCGCGGCGGCCCGCTCTGCCTCTACGTCGATATAATCCTGGGCCAACGCGTTAAGCGAGAACGTTCCGATTACTGTGGTCAGCCCGCCGGCCAGAAGTATTTTTTCGATAATATGCATAGCGATACGATTAATTGTTTACTACAACCAGTTCCACCCGGCGGTTCTGGGCCCAGTTGGACTCACCAGTGCCGTACGCCAGAGGGCGCTCTTCGCCGTAGCTGATGCTCTCCAGGCGGTAGGCCGATATACCGTTCAGAATCATGTAGTCGCGTACCGTGTTGGCGCGACGCTCACCCAGGGCGAGGTTGTATTCACGGGTGCCTCGCTCGTCGGTATGGCCCTCAAGACGAATAGAGTTGTTGTTACTTTGCAGAGCTGCAATATGAGCGTCCAGGGCGGTGATGGCCTCCGGCGTCAGATTGGAACTGTCATAGGCAAAATAGAATACGTTGCCATAGGCTGCGGCGGTTTCCATCAAGCGCTGCTGTTCGGCATCGGCGGCCGAGGCAGAGGCCGAAGAGGCGGATGCCGCTGCAGCTTCCTGGGCTGCCTTGGCTGCTGCCGCAGCAGCTGCCGCGGCAGCAGCCGCTTCCTCGTCTTCCTTCGTGCTGCTACCGGAGCAGGCAACCAGAAAGGCTACGCTTAACAACAGTGTGACAAGCTTTCCTGCAACAGATACGTGTTTCATCGGAACATTCCTCAGAGCTGGTTATAACAGATTGTAGCGTGCTATTTGGCACTCAGGTAGGGTGACCATGCCGGTTCCCGCACATCGCCCTCGCGTGAGGGCAAACGGAATTTCGCACCGCCATCTACAGATACCGCGGCCAGAATGCCCCGGTCTCCGGATTTGGTCGCGTACAATACCATAGAGCCGTTTGGCGCGATACTTGGACTTTCATCCAACTGGGTTTCGGTGAGTATCTGCATACGATTGGTTACCAGGTCGAGCAGGGCTATGTTAAAACTCCCCTCGCGCTGGTGCACCAGCACCACGTTGCGCCCATCCTGAGCCACCCGCGCACGAGCATTGTAAGTGCCCTCATACGTGATACGTTTGGTCACACCGGTAGCAATTTCGTAACGGTAAATCTGCGGTTTGCCGCCGCGGTCGGAGGTAAACAGCAACGACTTGCCATCGGGCATCCAGGCGGGCTCGGTCTCGATTGCGTAATTCCGGGTGATATTGGTCAGCTGTCGGCTGGCCAGGTCCATCAGGTAGATATCGGGATTGCCATCCTTGGACAGCACCATCGCCATGGTCTTGCCATCCGGCGACCACGCCGGGGCGCTGTTAAGCCCCTTGAAGTTCGTCAACTGCTCGCGTTTGCCGGTGGCAAGGTCCTGGCGAAAAATCGCCGGGCGACCGGTTTCGAAAGAGACATAAGCTATCTGTACAGCGTCCGGCGCCCAGGCGGGTGCCAGCAGGGGCTCGCGGGATTCCAGCAGCACTATGGGGCGCGCGCCGTCGGAATCTGACATGGTCAGCCGGTAGTAATCCTTGTTCCCGGCGCCGCCACGAGCTACCGATACGTAAAGCAAGCGCGTGGCAAAGGCACCTCGCACCCCGGTCAGATGACCGTAGATCTTGTCGGCTACCCGGTGCGACAACATGCGGGCATCACTGGCCGGGCCCGATTCAAAACCCGAGAAGACCCTGCTTTGACGCAACACATCGAATAACTCGTAGTCGAGGCGCATACCGTTGTTGGGCTGGGGGCTGGCCTTGCCAATCAGCAGGTATTCCGTGTCCAGCGCGCGCCAGTCGCGGTAAAAAACCTCTGCCTGAGTGCTGGGCAGGCCCAGCATGTCGGTGCGTGCCAGCGGTGCGAACTGGCCGCTGCGCAACAGGTCCGATTCGATAACCTGGGCGACATCCTCCGGTGCAGTGCCCGCACCCTGCCAGGCAAAAGGAACCACGGCAATGGCGGTGGGGTTGTCCATGCCTTTGGTAATTTCAATGGTAAGGTCAGCCCTGGCGCTCATCACGGCCAGAGCCAGACACATATTCAGTAGTGCAACAGCAAGGGTTTTCATCAGTAACGTAAATCCTCTGGTCTGAACAGCAGGCTAAGACGCCTGAATGTCTTTTCGAATTCCCTGGCGGGAAGATTTTGCAACTCGGGGAAACTGCCGGCCTTCTTCACTGCATTGACGGCCGACTGGTCGAAGGCACTGTTGCCGCTGCCCCTGATAACACTGACGCTCACCACTTCTCCGGTGGGGATCAACTGAATGGATAACAGGGTTTCCATGCCATTGCGCGCACTGGGTGGGCGGCTCCAGTAATTTATCACAGTCTGCTGAATAAGTGCGGCGTAGCTGGCCGCCATCTCCGCCGAGGTTGCGGCCGCAGCGGCAGCGCTTTCCTCTTCGGCCATTGCTCGTGCCATGTCGGCACGGGTAAGCGCCGCCAGCTCCTGCGGGCTGAGCCGCGGCGGCTCAGGCTTCGCCGGAGCGGGAGCTGGCTTGGGCACAGGCTTCGCTGCGGGTTTGGGCTTGGCCACGGGTTGCGGTTTCGGTTTCGGCTTGGCTGCGGCTTTAGGCTTCGGCTTTGCCACTGGCTGCGATTTTGGCTTGGGGGCGGCCTTTGGCGGCGCCGGCTTGGGTTTTGGTTTCAGCGTACTGGCGTCAACCAGCCGGGCATTGATTACCACCGGCTGGGGCTTAACTGTTATCACATCCGGAGTGGAATCCATCCAGTTGGCGGTGAGGAAAACCAGCAATAGCACATGCAGTAAAATACTTGCCAATGCTGGCCGCAATACGATTCGGGGCGCAACCGGCTTGGCATAGATTGAGCTATTGGTGTTCACTGCGGGTTCTCGGTCACCAGCCCAACGCTGGGCGCGCCCGCCGCCTGCAACGCAACCATAACGGTGACCACGTCACCATAGGGTACAGAGCGATCACCCCACACCAATACCGGCTTTTCCGGGTTGCGGCTCATCACCTTGGCAACACGATCCCTGATCGTGGCCAGTGACAATGCCTGGTCTTCCTGGGAACCCAGGTTCAGGAACAACTGACCGGCCTTGTCCACCGACACAATCAACGGTTCACTATCCTGATTTTCCACCGGATCCGCGCTGGCCTCGGGCAGCTCAACTTTCACGCCCTGCATCAACATGGGTGCTGTCACCATGAAGATGATGAGCAATACCAGCATGACGTCTATATAAGGCACCACGTTGATCTCCGACATGGGCCGGCGTTTTTTTCTGCGATAGCTACTATCTGCCAACGGTCGCCGCCTCGGCCTTTTTCTCGCGTGAACGCAAGGCATAGGCCTGCCGGTTGAGAATACCGGAAAACTCATCGACGAAGGTATCGTAGCGGTTGGTAAAGACGTCTACCCGGGAGGCGAGTCTGTTATAAGCCAGCACCGCGGGAATCGCCGCAAACAGGCCCATGGCCGTGGCCACCAGTGCTTCAGAAATGCCCGGCGCCACAGTGGCTAGCGTAGCCTGCGTGGCATTGGCCAGCCCGCGAAACGAGTGCATGATGCCCCAGACGGTGCCGAACAAGCCGATGTAGGGGCTGGTTGAACCCACCGAGGCGAGAAAGGCCAGGTGACGCTCCAGACGCTCATCCTCGCGCATCATCGCCACCCGCATGGCCCGCCGGGAACCCTCCACCACCGCCTCGGAATCCATATCGGACTGCTGCGCGAGACGGGAAAATTCCTTGAAACCTGCCCGAAAAATGCTTTCCATGCCCAGGATCTGGTGGCCTGAGGATGCCTGCTCACTGCCCTCGCGGTAAAGCTGGGCGAGATCTATACCCGACCAGAACCGCTCCTCAAACTGGTACATTTCGTCATGAGCGCTGCGAAAGTAAATAAACCGCTGCACAATCATGTACCAGGACAACATGGACGCCACCAACAGCAGTGCCATCACTGCCTGCACGGTGAAGCTGGCATGCCATATCAGGTCAATCAGGCTTAATTGTTCTTCCAAAAACGTTTCCCCTGTAAAATATCGTTGTTAGCCCAGTGTTGCTCGCAGTGTAGTGACCATGTCTGCCGGCATGCGCCGGGGCTTAACACCGGCCCTGTCAACGCAGGCAATCGTCACCTCGCCCTGGGCCAGCACTTCCCCGCCTCGCTCTACCCGCTGGTACATCACCATGGACGCGCCCTTCAATTGCCGGATGGCCGCGGTAGCCACCAGTTCGTCATCCAGCGTGGCGGGGCGCAGATATTGCACCACGACATCGCGAACCACAAACATCAAATCGTGATTGAAAATGTAATTCTTACCAAAACCCAGGCTGCGCATATATTCAGTACGCGCCCGCTCCATGAACTTCAGGTAATTGACGTAGTAGACAATACCCCCGGCGTCCGTGTCCTCGATATAGACGCGCAAATCGAGGGAAAATTCCCCTGCCGTCACGATGCGTCGCCGCCCGCACCCAGATCCAGCGGCAAATTACTGCCGGCGCCGGGATCAGCGGGCCTGGGCAAGCCAAAGTGCAGATAGGCATTGCGGGTCACCATGCGGCCACGGGGTGTGCGCACCATAAACCCCTGCTGAATCAGGTAAGGCTCCAGCACATCCTCAATGGTGCCCCGCTCCTCGGAAATGGCCGCGGCCAGACTGTCCACTCCCACAGGGCCACCGTCGAATTTCTCTATCATCGCCATGAGCAGGCGGCGGTCCAGGTGATCGAAGCCCTGCTGGTCAACGCTAAGCATATCCAGAGCGCGGTCGGCAATCTCGGCGGAGATATGTCCATCCGCCTTGACCTCGGCGTAATCCCGCACGCGCCTTAACAAACGATTGGCAATTCGCGGCGTGCCGCGGGCGCGCCGGGCGATCTCGGTCGCCCCAGCGCCATCCAGGCTAATGCCCAGTATGCCGGCGGAACGCGCCACAATATGGGACAGGTCCGCCACCTCGTAGAACTCCAGGCGCTGGACAATGCCGAAGCGGTCTCGCAGGGGTGAGGTCAGCAAACCCGCCCGGGTCGTGGCACCCACCAGTGTAAACGGCGGCAATTCCAGTTTGATGGACCGTGCCGCCGGCCCTTCGCCGATCATGATGTCCAGCTGGTAATCTTCCAACGCCGGGTACAGTACCTCTTCTACCACCGGGCTAAGGCGGTGGATCTCGTCGATAAAAAGCACATCGCCGGGTTCGAGGTTCGTCATCAGAGCGGCTATATCCCCGGCCTTTTCCAGTATGGGGCCCGAGGTAGTTTTAAGTGACACACCCATTTCATTGGCAATAATGCTGGCCAGGGTGGTTTTACCCAATCCGGGCGGCCCGAATATCAGCGTATGGTCCAGTGGTTCACCCCGCGCTCGCGCGGCCTGCAGGAAGATGCTCATCTGCTCGCGCACCACCTTCTGGCCAACATATTCCTCCAGTGTTTTGGGGCGAATGGCCCTGTCGAAAGCATCTTCCCGAGGGCTCTCGGCGGCGGGCGCGATGAGTCGATCAGTCTCTATCATACGGTGCTCCACATGCCCGATACGCAGTTATCACTGGCTCTTCACCATGGATCTCAAGGCGCGGCGGATCAGGTCCTCACTGCTCTGGACGCTGTCATCATTCACGGCCGCCACCATCCGGCCGGCCTCCTGCGGCTTATAACCCAGGGCTATCAGAGCGCCCTCGGCATCCGCCACTACATTGGGCATCGGCACCAGTGTTGCCTCCCCGACCGCCGGGTTCGCGGTACTCTCCGCGTGTACGAACCAGTCCTTGAGCTTGTCGCGCATCTCAATCAGCAGGCGCTCCGCGGTTTTCTTGCCCACCCCCGGCAGGGCCACCAGGGAGGAGATATCGTCTCGCTGAACACAGCGGGCGAAACTGCTGGAGTCCATACCGGACAAAATAGTCAGGCCCAGTTTGGGGCCCACCCCGCTCACTTTGATCAGCTGGCGAAACAGGCCGCGGTCGCGCTCATCGATAAACCCATACAATAGCTGCGCATCTTCACGCACCACGAAATGGGTCACCAGTGACACCTCGCTGCCCAGTTCCGGCAACTGGAACAATGTCGTCATGGGCACCTGCAATTCATATCCCACCCCCCCTACTTCCACCAGAATATCGGGGGGCTGTTTGTGCACCAGGGTGCCTCGGATTCTTCCTATCATCAGTTGGGGGTACTCAACGTATTCGGCGCCGGCGCACGGATTTGGCGCCAGCCATATTTATCAGACTCTGCCTGGTGTGCGCATGGCACAGGGCGGCCGCCAGGGCATCTGCGGCATCTTCCGCCGGTTCGGCCGGCAGCTTCAGTAATATCCTGACCATGTGCTGCACCTGGGATTTGTCCGCCGCCCCGGTGCCCACCACTGACTGCTTGATCTGGCGAGCCGAGTACTCAGACACCGCCATATCGCGGGCAACACAGGCGACAATCGCCGCGCCTCGTGCCTGCCCCAGCTTGAGCGCAGACCCGGCACTCTTGGCCATAAACACCTGCTCTATCGCAAGTTCCTGCGGGCAGTGCAAATCCACCAGTTCGGTAACGCTGACATAAATAACCCTGAGCCGTTCGGGCAGATCACCAGCCGGTAATCTGATGACCCC
Organism: uncultured Haliea sp.; assembly: GCA_963977485.1. Classification (GTDB taxonomy): domain Bacteria; phylum Pseudomonadota; class Gammaproteobacteria; order Pseudomonadales; family Halieaceae; genus JARRPM01. Next base: position 13,921 of record CAXBOW010000025.1, on the reverse strand, counting down.
ACTGGTCACATACTCGCTGCGCCCGGACACATAATTAATGATGCCGAAGCCTGTTTTGCGGGAACCGGGGTCTATTCCCAGAATGAGCGACATGCAATTGTCCGCTGGCTGAATCAGGCTCTTATTATGTACAAATTTACAGTATTAATCAGCATCGCGAGACAATCGCCGCATGCTTGCGGCCTAATCTTCAGGCGCACCCTCAAGAGCGGCCAGAACCTCGTCGGGAATATCCACATTAGTATAGACATTCTGCACGTCATCCAGGTCTTCGAGCATCTCGACAAGGCCCATCAGCGTCTCGGCACCCGATTCGTCCACCGGCACTGTGGTCGAGGCGATCATCGTGACCTCGCTGTCTTGGGCAGCCAGATCGGCCTCTTCCAGGCCGGCCTTCACCGACCCGAGGTCTTCCCAGGCCGTCAGCACGTCTACCGACCCGTCATCGTTGAGTTCAATATCCTCCGCGCCGGCCTCCAGAGCAGCTTCCATAATCTGGTCGGGGTCTGCACCCGCAGCGAAACTCAGGCGCCCCTTGCGGTCGAAGAGATACGATACGGAACCATCGGTGCCGAGGTTACCATTGCGCTTGGTAAAGGCGTGGCGCACATCGGCCACTGTGCGATTGCGGTTGTCGGTCATAACCTCGACCAGCACAGCGATACCGCCGGGAGCGTAGCCCTCATAGGTCAGCTCCTCCATATTGTCCGCGTCGGTGGACCCGGCGCCCCGGGCTATTGCACGATCGATAGTGTCCCGGGTCATGTTTGCACCCAGGGCCTTATCGATGGCGGCGCGCAAGCGTGGGTTGTCCTCGGGTAGAGGGCCGCCCTGTTTGGCGGCCACCACCAGCTCGCGAATAAGCTTGGTGAACATCTTCCCGCGCTTGGCATCCTGGGCGGCCTTGCGATGCTTGATATTGGCCCATTTACTATGACCGGCCATAACGGGCTCCCTTCTATCTATGCATTGACCTAGCTCTGACGGACCTCTTCCCTCACCTGCCGCAGGCGAATATTCAGGTCCTTCAACTGTTGCGCACTGACGTCGCCGGGGGCGTCGGTCATGACACAGTGTGCGGTCTGGGTTTTTGGAAACGCAATAACGTCGCGGATGGATTGGGTGCCGGACATCAGCATCACCAGTCTGTCCAGGCCAAAAGCCAGGCCGCCGTGTGGCGGAGCACCATATTGCAAGGCTTTCAGCAGAAAGCCGAATTTTTCCTCGGCCTCGGCCTCATCAATTTGCAGGATGCGGAAAACCGCCTCCTGCATATCGCGCTGGTGGATACGAATACTGCCGCCACCCAGCTCGCAGCCGTTAAGCACCATGTCGTAGGCGCGGGACAGGGCACGCTCCGGGTTTGCCACCAACTCTTCGACAGTTCCGGAGGGCGCGGTAAAGGGGTGGTGCAACGGTGTCAAACCCCCGCTTCCATCCTCCTCAAACATGGGGAAATCAACCACCCAAAGGGGAGCCCACTCGTCGGCAACAAGCCCCTGATCCTCTGCCACCTTGATGCGCAGAGCGCCAAGCGCCTCGTTAACCACCTTCGCACGGTCAGCACCAAAGAAGATAATGTCACCATTCGCCGCCTCCAGCCGCTGCATCATCTGGGCAACAACCTCATCGGGCATAAACTTGAGGATGGGCGACTGCAGGCCCGCCACACCTGCGTCGATGTCATTGACCTTGATCCAGGCGAGACCTCTCGCACCGAAGATCGACACGTAGCGGGTGTAATCGTCAATTTCCTTGCGGCTGATGGTTGCGCCACCCGGCACCTTGAGGGCTGCCACCCTGCCGGCGGGGTCGTCCGCAGGGCCGCGAAATACCTTGAACTCTACTTGCTGCATCAAATCGTCAACACTGATCAACTCAAGAGATATCCGCAGGTCGGGCTTGTCCGAACCGTAACGATCCATGGCCTCGGCGTAGGGCATATGGGGAAATTCGGGAAGATCAACATCCAGCACAGACTTGAACAGCTCGCGAATCATGCGTTCCGAGATCGCCATGATCTCTGTCTCATTGAGAAATGAGGTCTCCATATCTATCTGGGTAAACTCGGGTTGACGGTCGGCGCGCAAATCCTCATCACGGAAACATCTGGCAACCTGATAATAGCGGTCAAAGCCCGAGACCATCAGCAACTGCTTGAACAGCTGGGGAGACTGCGGCAGGGCAAAGAACTGGCCGGGGTGCGTCCTGCTGGGCACCAGGTAATCGCGTGCGCCCTCCGGTGTCGCCCGGGTGAGAATCGGCGTCTCGATGTCCAGAAAACCTTCTGCGTCAAGAAATGTGCGCACGGCCGACGTGATGCGAGAGCGCAGAATCAGGCGCTGCTGCATTTCCTGCCGGCGAAGATCCATATAGCGATAGTGCAGGCGCACCTCCTCCCCAACCGCGGTGTATTCATCCAGTTGGAACGGGGGGGTGGCTGCCTCGTTAAGAATTTCCAGTTCCTTCCCGAGCACCTCTATCTCCCCGGTGGCCATCGCGGGATTGACGGTCGCGTCTGACCGGGCGCGCACGCGACCAGTCACCTTCAACACATACTCACCGCGTACGCGGTCAGCCCGCTGGAAATGCTCCTCGGTGTCCGGGTCGAAAACCACCTGCACAATGCCCTGCCGGTCCCGCATATCGAGGAAAATTACTCCCCCGTGGTCCCGACGCCGGTCTACCCAGCCACACAAGGTGACCGTTTCATCGAGATTAGCTGTTCCCAAGGCGCCACAATAATGACTGCGCATAGTCTGGATTCCGTCTGGATTATATCGCCAGGCCCAATGCGGGCCTGGAATTAGGTTGAACTTTTGGCGCTGGATGGCTTATCGCTGGCAGCGGATGTGCCGCCGGACGCGGAAGATCCTGACGCCGGGGCAGAATCGCTGCCCCCAGCCAGGTTCTTCTTATTGCCTGTCTTGAAGTCGGTTTCATACCAGCCACCGCCTTTGAGGCGAAAAGCCGCCGCTGAAACCTTCTTCTTCAACGCTGCAGCACCACACTCGGGGCATTTAACCAGTGGTGCATCGCTGATTTTCTGTAACGCTTCCAGTTCCTTACCGCAGTCCTGGCACTGATATTCGTAAATCGGCATGAGTTCTACCCATCAATGATCAAATGTGGTTATAGACAATTTTTCGAGGCGCGGATTTTACCTCATGCAGCCAAGCAGGCCAAGCGGGGGATGTATAAGCAGAAGGGGGCAGAAAATCCTGCACTGTGAAGTGCCGCCGGGATGGGAGTTGCCCTCCCGACCTGGCAGTGCCGGGCCGGGAGGGCGGATACGTCTCTTAGGAAGCGGCGAATTCCTTCAGCTTCTTCAGAGGACGAACCTTGACGGCGATGCTCGCAGGCTTGGCCTTGAACATGGTCTCCTCACCGGTGAAGGGGTTGATACCCTTGCGCGCCTTGCGAGCGGGCTTCTTCACAGTGGTGATTTTGAGCATACCGGGAATGGTAAACTCACCCACGCCGCGCTTCTTGATGCTGCGCTCAATCAGCGAGTGCATCTCGTCCATAACAGCACCAACCTGCTTCTTGCTCAAACCAGTTGAGTCAGCGACGCTGCCTACAATCTGGCTCTTGGTGAGTTTCTGGGTGATTGCACTGGCTGCTTTCTTCGGTGCTGCTGCCTTCTTGGCTACTGCCTTTTTCTTGGCTGGAGCCTTCTTGGCCGCCGCCTTCTTGGCCGGAGCTTTTTTCTTAGCTGCTGCTTTTTTAGTTGCCATGTTATTTTAAACCTTCCCTAATAAAGTGAACTGAAACAAGTGTTGAACCAGGACTGCCCGCCTCCCCTGAACACCGAAAACAGTGCCGCCACAAGTTACGGGTAAATGTATAAATCATGAAACACTACAATACAAGCGTTTTCAGGATGCCCGGGTGAAAAAAGCCTACTATTTCAGGTGTATCAGACTTCGGGCACACTTTCCGGGGGTTTTTTTGCACTCGCGGGAGGTCGCACACAGAGGCCTGAAATATGCGCTGGATTGGAGCGCTGTACGCTCCATGCGTTCAGTCGTAAACTAGTGCGCCTCATCCAAACTGAAATACGGACTCCTGCATGCGCACCAGTAACTTCCTGATCGCCACACAAAAAGAAACACCAGCTGACGCCGAGGTCATCAGCCACCAGCTGATGTTACGTGCCGGTCTGATTCGCAAGTTGGCGTCGGGGCTCTACACATGGTTACCCCTGGGGCTGCGAGTATTGCGCAAAGTAGAGGCGATTGTGCGCGAGGAAATGGACAAGGCAGGCGCCCAGGAACTCAGCATGCCCGTAATGCAACCTGCAGAACTGTGGCAGGAGTCCGGCCGCTGGGAACAATACGGCCCCGAATTACTGCGCATAAAAGACAGGCACGATCGGGATTTTTGCCTTGGACCAACCCACGAGGAAGTTATTACTGAACTGGTACGCAATGAGATCAAGAGCTACAAACAGTTGCCTATTAACCTCTACCAGATCCAGACCAAGGTGCGTGACGAAATACGCCCGCGCTTCGGCATCATGCGCTCCAGGGAATTCCTGATGAAGGATGCCTACTCTTTCCACGCCAACCAGGCGTCACTGGAGGAGACGTATCAGGTGATGCATCGCACCTACAGCAGCATTTTCACGCGACTGAGCCTCGAGTTTCGCCCTGTCATCGCTGATACAGGAAGTATCGGCGGCAGCGCATCACACGAATTCCACGTGCTGGCCAATTCCGGCGAGGATGATATCGCCTTCAGCGACAGCAGTGATTACGCTGCCAACGTTGAGATGGCCGAGGCGCTGGCGCCCGCCGCCGGCCGCCCCGAGCCGGGCACCGCAATGCAGGAAGTGGCCACTCCCGGGGTCAAATCCATAGAGGAACTTGCAAATTTCTTGTCAATAGACCCGACCACCACGATTAAAACCCTACTGGTTGCCGCAGAGAAGGAGGGTGAACTGGTAGCACTGGTTCTGCGCGGCGACCACCAATTAAACGCTATCAAGGCAGAAAAACTGGCGGGAGTCGCCTCGCCACTGCGCATGGCCACCGAGGACGAAGCCCGCGCTGCGAGCGGTGCCGGCTTTGGCTCGCTGGGCCCGGTGGGCCTGCAGCTTGCGACTATCGTCGATCGCAGCGCCGCCTGCATGGCGGATTTTACCTGCGGCGCCAACCGGGATGACCTTCACCTCACCGGTGCCAACTGGGAGCGGGATTGCCCCCTGGGCAGAATAGAGGATTTGCGCACCGTCGCAGAGGGCGACCCCAGCCCCGATGGCGAGGGCACCCTGCAAATCAAGCGCGGTATCGAAGTGGGCCATATCTTCCAACTGGGCACCAAGTACAGCGAAGCCATGTCGGCCAGGGTACTCGATGAAACCGGCAGGAACGTCACCATGACCATGGGCTGTTACGGTATTGGCGTCAGCCGCATAGTGGCGGCCGCCATTGAGCAGAACCACGATGACAGCGGCATCATCTGGCCCGATAGCATGGCACCTTTTCAGCTCGCCATCATTCCATTGAACATGCAAAAATCACCGGATGTGGCGCGCTGTGCCGAGGAACTCTACCGGGCACTGCTGGACGCTGGTGTTGAGGTTTTAATGGACGATCGCAACGAGCGCCCGGGTGTTAAATTTGCCGATATGGAGCTTATTGGCATTCCTCACCGCATCGTAATCGGCGATCGCGCCCTGGCCGACAACAATATTGAGTACAAAGGTCGCCGGGATGCCGAATCCCAGCTTGTGCCGCAGGGGGAAATCCTGAATTTCATCAAGACCAGGCTCTAGCATTGCCGCCTTTTTACTACCTACCCCCCGTCAGGGGGGAGTAGGTAATATATTTACTGGTCGGTTTGACAATGCATTGTGCTCCCACCAATATGGAAGTCCGGAGCAAGGGGCAGCTACCGTCAAAATCCAATGACCGATATACAAACAATAAGTAGATGGAATCGGGACATATCCAGGGCTATTGCGGCCCTGGGCAGCGACCAGTTCTTTGCCACACTGATCGAGGCTATTCAGGGTCAGGTCAAGTTCGATTACCCCCAGGTCTGGCTGTTCCATCGGGAACTGCCGCCGCGTGTCCTCTATCACGAAATACCCGACCACGCTTTTGAAGGTCAGGTTGAACAGTATATGGAGGGCCCCTATAGCGAGGACCCGTTCTATCGAACCTCCATGGAACAACCCCGCTCCAAGCTGTACCGCATGTCGCGTATCAGCCTGGGGAACCTGGAGGAATCGGATTACTACCGCGGCTACTACGGCGATACCGGCACAGTGGACGAGGCTGCGTACATAGCGAAGTTGCGCGGCGGCAGTGTGATAAATCTCGATATGATGCGCCTGCCGCAACACGGCGAATTCAGCGAAGAAGAGTACGAGACCCTGTACCTGCTCGCAGAACCGGTCTCGGAGCTACTGAAGTGTCACAGCGAGCATGACAATTTTGCCGTGACCAACCTGATCCAGCCCGGCATTGATCATCAGATAGACCTCGCCTTCCGCACCTTCGGCGAATCCCTGTTATCGCCTCGAGAGAAAGGTGTCCTTGAGCTCATGTTGCGCGGCTACGGTACCGATGTCTCGGCCCAGCGCCTGGGCATCGCTGTGGAGACCGTACGACGCCATCGCAAAAGCATTTACCGCAAACTGGATGTGAGCTCACAGACTGACCTGTTCTCGTTATTTATCAACACCCTTTCCTGCCTGGGACAGGCCGGTGGCGGCGACCCTCTCAGCGTCTATATGTCACCTCGGGCAGTATAGCCGGGGCATAGCGCCCGCAAAGGCTCGTCGCCAGCCGATAGGACAAAACCCAACCCGATGTATGCTGCCCAAACTGGGGCATTGAGTCGCGCGGGCGAAGCAAGGATAGTGCGGACTTACCGGTAAACAGACGGTGGTTGAATGTCGCTAGAAGCCGATTGGTTCCTGCGAGCTCATCCGGAGATCACCACAATCGAGGTACTCCTACCCGATTGCAATGGCATCATGCGCGGCAAATGGCTACCGCGACATAAGCTCGGCTCTATCTTTGAAGGCGAACTCAAGCTGCCAAAGACCGCGTTGAGCCTGGATATCTGGGGCAGGGACGTACAGGAGCTGGTATTCGCCACGGGCGATGCCGATGGAATCTGCCGACCGGTGGAAGGCTCCTTGCTGCCCACGCCCTGGGCCCCACAGGGTCAGCACGGCCAGGTCATGCTCTCCATGTTCAACGAAGACGCCACGCCCTATATGGGTGACCCACGCCATGTCCTGAAGCAAGTCCTCAGCCTCTACCAGGAAGCCGGCTGGCGCCCTGTTGTGGCCGCCGAACTGGAATTCAGCCTGGTGCGCTGGGACGATACAAAGCCCGGGCACACCTGCCCGTCACTGCCCGGTCAACCCCCCGTCGGGGGCAACACCTATGGCCTGGACATACTCAACCACCACCAGGCCATGCTGGAAGACCTGCGACTGGCCTGCGAACTCCAGGACCTGCCATTCGACGGTGTGGTGAAGGAATCGGCCCCGTCCCAGTATGAAATCAATATGCACCACGTGGACAACCCGGTATTGGCGGCTAAACAAATTATCATGATGAAACGGCTGATCAAGGGGGTCGCTACCAAGCACGGGCTTATTGCCAGCTTCATGCCCAAGCCCTTTGAGAACGAGTCCGGTAACGGCATGCATGTACACTGCAGTGTGCTGGATGAAAAAGGTGTCAATATTTTTGACGATGGCACCGAGCTGGGCACCCCACTGTTGCACAACGCCATCGGCGGCTGCCTGCAGCACATGGCCGAGTCGATCGCCATTTTTGCCCCCAGCTTCAACGCATATCGCCGTTTTCAACCGGGCTGCCACGCACCGACTTACCCCAGCTGGGGCTACGAAAACCGCACGGTTGCGGTGCGGGTACCGGCGGGCAGTAACGCCGCAAGACGGCTGGAACACCGGGTGGCCGGCTCCGACGCCAACCCGTATCTATTGTTTGCCGTACTGCTTTCAGCCATGCGGGAGGGAATCCTGTCAAACCTCTCCCCGGGCAAGCCTGTTACCGGTGACGGCTACGCCAAGGAAAAGAAACCCCTGCCGGTTTACATGCCCGATGCCGTCAATCTGTTCAGTAAGTCGGACTTTATCCGCAAGTCGATGGGTGCTGAATTCCAACGCATATTCACCCTTACCAAGGAACAGGAAATCGCCGAATTTCGCCGCCAGATCTCTACCCTCGAATACCGCTCCTACCTGGAGCAGCTGTAGGCGCGAATCCCGCCAACCCTAGAGCGGTGGTTCACGGGTGATATTCAGGTTCTCCACAACGGGTGAGCTTGCGGGGATCGGCTCCAGCGGCCCGTGCTTGCGCTCCAACCGCCTGACCAGGGCAAACGCCGCAAAAATTGCCAACAAGCCAAACAACATAGAACCCATGGCCTCCCCTGCCATCACCCCCTTGGGGCCATACCACTGAGCACCAAAATATACGGCGGGAATAGTCCCCAGCAGGGCCCGGCCAAAGTTGAACCCGGTTGCCCAGTGCGCATGGTGCAGGTTGTTAAAACTGGCATTGGAGACAAACAGCACGCCGTTAAAGACGAACGCCCCCGCCAGGAAATTGCAGTAAAAGAGAATCAGCTCCCTGGCCTCACCTGAGGCAGAAAACGCGCGGGCTATAAAATCGGCGCACAGCCAGAGCAGCAGCCAGACCAGGGCGACATATACGACGTTGAAAATCATCGCACTGACGAGGGTTGAGCGCACCCGGTCATAGCGCCCTGCACCGGCATTCTGCCCGACGATAGGCCCGATCGCCCCGGACAAGGCGAATACCGCCGCCATTGCCAGCGGGGTAATACGCCCCATAATGGCCGCTCCCGCCACGGCGCTGTCACCGAAGCGGGCCATGGTGATCAGCACAAAGCTGCCGCCTATCGGTGTGGCAATATTAGTCAGTACCGCAGGGCCGGCAATCGCCATTATGGGTTTGAGGTCAGCCAGGAACTCCGCTCGACTGACCCGGCAAGGCAACTTGTGCACCACTGTCAGGGCATGCCAGGCCACCAGCAGCACAACCAGCCTGGCGACCACTGAGGCAATGGCAGCGCCCTCCAGCCCCCAGCCGAAGGTGAAAATGAAGATGGGGTCCAGCACCGCATTCACCAGTGAGCCCCACAGGGTAGCCCACATAGAGCGCCGGGCATCCCCCAGTGCACGCACCCCCGTGGCAGCACTCATGCCCAGCACCAGGATAGGCATGCTGGGCAACATAATACTCGCATAACTGATGGCATAATCCAGCGTTGCGCCTCGTGCTCCCAACAGGCCCAGTAATGCTGGCAGGTTGAACCAGGCTATGGCACTGATGACTGCCGATACCAGGAAATTGAACATCATGGCGCTGCTGCAGTAACGCCGTGCCAGGTCGCGTCGGTGATTTCCCTCGGAGCGGGCAACCAGTGCCCCCAATGCGATCTGCAGGCCAATACTCACCGATACCAGAAAGAACAGGAGGGTGCCGGCAAAACCGACAGCGGCTGCCAGCTCCTGCTCACCCAGCAGGGTGAGGAAATACATATCGACCATATCCACAGCAAACATGGCCACCAGGCCCGCCGCACTGGCACTGGTCATCACGACCACGTGGCGCATGGCAGAGCCATGCAGAAAAACCGCCCTGGATGATGAGCCAACAGACAAGATTGTTACCGGCGTGAACAAAGGAACGCGCATGATACTGCACAAGCGCCCCGCTGTGGTGGCTGGGGCCCGTTCGTCTGCGGAACTTCAGCGCCCACAAAGGCTCCAAGAATCATGGAAAGACTTTTCGCCTATCAACAGCTAACATTAACATTCGCCCCATCGCCGAGGACCGGCCAGCCCAATGACAAAGAGCAAACCTAAACCACCCTTGATCCGGGTTAACGCAGTCATCTTCGTTGGGCTGCCTCTGGCCGCGTTGATACTGGTTCCCGCTTGGGGTATATACCGTGGCTTCGATGCTTTCCAGTGGCTGTGGGCCCTGGCTTTCCTGTATCTCAACGGCATGTCTATCACCGGCGGCTATCACCGGCTGTGGGCGCACAAGGCCTACGAGGCCAGCCCTCTCCTGCGGTGGTTCTTCGCTCTCTGGGGTGCAGGTGCCCTGCAGAACAGCATTCTCGTCTGGGCATCTGACCACCGCCGTCACCACCGCCATGTAGACGACAACGAGCTTGACCCCTACTCGGCAGGCAGAGGCCTCTGGTTCAGCCATATGGGCTGGATGCTGCGTGAATATCGCAGCAATGAGCCCGACTTCAGCAACGCCAAAGACCTGCAGCGCGACCCGATCGTTATGTGGCAGCACCGGCACTACATTGCCTTGACGGTCTTTATGAACCTGGGCCTGCCGCTGCTGCTGGGGGTATGGCACGGGGATATCATAGGCACGCTTTTACTGGTGGGCTTGCTACGACTGGTCATTAACCACCACGTGACCTTTTTCATCAACTCCCTGGCCCATTTCTGGGGCTCCAGGCCGTATACCGAATCAAACAGCGCCCGCGATAACGGATTCCTCGCTTTTCTGACCTATGGCGAGGGGTACCACAACTTCCACCATATCTTTCAGACCGACTACCGCAATGGCATCCGCTGGTGGCAGTGGGACCCCACAAAATGGATGATAAGCACCTGCTCAAGCCTGGGCCTGGCCTGCAACCTCAACCGGGTACCGGATTTCAAGATACAGCGAGCATTGCTCGACACCGAATTTGAACGGGCCAGAGCAAAGCTGGAGCAGGCCAAGAACAGCGAATCCCTGCTCGCCATGCTGGAGCGCGAGTACCAGGTGTTTACCGACTCCATCAACCAGTGGACCGCGCTGCAGGCCCAGCGTTATGGCCGCAAGAAGGAACAGTTGGGTGGCGCCCTGGAAGAGAAAAAGGCCCACCTGCAACTCAAGTGGGAAACCGCCGCGCTGCGCACCCGCCTGAAAGAACTGGAGTATTCCCTCAAGATGCAACGCAAGCGGGTTGGCCTGCTAGTAGACCACCTACATTTGCAAGCCCAGTTCCAGGCCGCCTGAAGACATCACTCCCGCCCGCCAATGGCAATCTCACACCCGCAGACCAATCCGGTCTGCGGCGGTGGGCGTACAAGCCCGGTGTGCTACCTTTGTTGCAATAACTCACTGACCAATCAGGACTAACACTATGGCCAAGAGCGTATACGATTTCAGCTGTGCAACCACCGGCGGCAAAAAAAAATCCCTCGCCGACTATAAGGGCAAGGTTTTACTGGTGGTCAACACGGCCTCCAAGTGCGGCTTTACTCCCCAATTTGCCGGCCTCGAAGAAATGTACGAGAAGTACAAGGACGAGGGTCTGGAGATTCTCGGCTTCCCCTGTAACCAGTTCGGCAAGCAGGATCCCGGCAGTAATGACGAGATCATGGAGTTTTGCCAGCTCAACTACGGCGTAAGTTTTCCCATGTTCGGCAAGATCGAGGTAAACGGCGGCGGCACCGATCCCTTGTTCAAACACCTCAAGAAAGAGGCCCCCGGCGCCCTCGGCACCGAGCGCATCAAGTGGAATCTCACCAAGTTCCTGATCGATACTGACGGCAACGTGGTCAAGCGCTATGCCCCTACGGATAAGCCCAAGGCGATTGAGAAGGACGTTAAAAAGCTGTTGGCTTAACTTACAGATCTCTTTGTGGGTGCATTTCCTTAATGGCTTGAAGCGCTCTAATACAACAGATCTACGATCCATTCCAAAGTGGCCTCGACATCAGAAGCGAGTTTCGTAAGTGCTTGCAAGACGGTCTGAGCCGGGTAGTGCCCCCGAAAAGGCCACAGCCCGGTCGACCAACTCGGCCGCTGCGCAACTCGACCATTTTTTGCTGCGCAAAAAATTGGGACTCGAACAGTGCTCGCGGAAAACCCCGAGTTGGTCGACCGGGCTGAGCGTGGCCTGATTTTTTCGGGGGCACTACCCGGCTCAGACCTTCCAAAGTGCTATACCAAACAACCTGATATGCCATTTTTACTGGCTACTGGCTACTGGCTACTGGCAGACAATGTGACCCATATTGCATGCTCGATATGAGGGCAGATGGGTGGGCAGGGGTTGGTGAACAATAGGGTCGCTGCTTAAGCTTTCCCGTGTTTTCGGGGGCTTTCTGCGAGCACTGTTTGAGTCCCAAAAATTGCACAGCAATTTTGGTCGAGTTGCGCAGCAGCCCGAAAACACGGGAAAGCTTGCGGCCGTTCACCAACTCCTGCCCACCCATTTGCCCGTCTTTGGAACAGCTGAGGAACCCAATAACATCGCAAGCTCGCAAAGATCAGATTGCGATCCGTGCACGGTGAAGGTAATTAGTGCTCCCGTGTAGCCCGAAACTCAATATCCGGCCAACGCTCTTCCATCAGCGCAAGATTGACGCGGGTCGGGGCCAGGTAGGTGAGGTGGCCGCCGCCGTCTATGGAGAGGTGCTCACCGGCCTTGCGCTGAAACTCCTCCAGCTTGCGCGGGTCATCACAGTAAACCCAGCGGGCGGTGTAGACGTTCACCGGCTCATAGCGAGCCTCCACCTTGTACTCGTCCTTAAGCCGATAAGTGACCACGTCGAACTGCAACTGGCCCACCGCGCCGACAACCAGGTCGCTGTTGTTGATGGGAGCAAATACCTGCGTGGAGCCCTCCTCCGACAACTGCTGCAGGCCTTTTTGCAGCTGCTTGGACTTCATCGGGTCGGTGAGGCGGATACGGCGAAACAGTTCCGGGGCAAAGTGGGGAATACCGGTGAACTGGAGATCCTCACCCTCGGTGAAAGTGTCACCGATCTGGATAGTACCGTGGTTATGCAGGCCGATAATGTCCCCTGACACCGCCTCCTGCACCAACTCGCGCTCACCGGCTTTGAACGTGACTGCATCGGCGATTTTCACATCCTTGCCGAGGCGCACGTGACGCATTTTCATGCCCTTGCTGTAGCGCCCTGAACAGACACGCATAAAGGCGATACGGTCGCGGTGACGGGGATCCATATTGGCCTGAATCTTGAAGACAAAGCCACTGAGGCTGGTTTCACCCGCGTCCACATTGCGACTCGTGGCATCTCTTGACTGGGGTGGAGGGGCCCATTGGACGAAATCATCCAGCATCTCCCTGACGCCGAAGTTGCCGAGGGCAGTACCGAAAAATACGGGGCTCAGCTTGCCCGCGAGGAAAGCGGGCCGATCGAATTTGTGGCTTGCACCGCGCACCAGTTCGATCTCCTCCAGGTAGGCCTCGTACTCGTCGCCCAGCAGGTCGCGGGCGTCATCACTGGCAAGGCCCTCAATCTGCCGCTCGTCCGCCAGCACCGAACCCATGCCCGGTGTGTACTGGTGAATGATGTCAGTGTAGAGGTTGTAAACCCCCTTGAACTCCTTGCCCATGCCAACGGGCCAATTGATCGGGGCGCACTGGATAGCCAGTACCTGCTCGATCTCGTCCAACAAATCGATCGGATCGCGGATATCCCGGTCCATTTTATTGACGAAGCTGAAAATCGGGGTGTCACGCAAGCGGCATACGTTCATCAGCTTGATGGTACGATCTTCCACCCCCTTGGCCCCGTCGATGACCATCAGCGCCGAATCGACCGCGGTCAAGGTGCGGTAGGTATCTTCGGAAAAATCCTCGTGCCCGGGGGTATCCAGCAGGTTTACCGTGCGCTGACGGTAGGGAAACTGCATCACCGAAGAAGTGACAGAGATGCCCCGCTCCTGCTCCATGCTCATCCAGTCGGATGTGGCGTGGGGGCCTTTCTTACCCTTGACACTGCCCGCCACCTGAATGGCATTGCCCAGCAGCAGCAGTTTTTCGGTAATAGTGGTCTTGCCCGCATCCGGGTGCGAGATGATAGCAAAGGTCCTTCGCTTATTGATTTCATTAAGAAAATCTTGGTTTG
>CAXBOW010000024.1:0-56612 GCA_963977485.1 uncultured Haliea sp. | reverse complement strand
GGCGGTCCTGCAGCGGCCGTACGATGTCGTCGGCCGCGTCCATCAGGGCGTACACGTCGGTGCCGTGGTTCCAGCCCAGCTTGTCGAAGGCGGCCATGCACACTTCCAGTGGCGCGTTGCCGGCACCGGCACCCATGCCGGCCAGGCTGGCGTCAATGCGGTCACAGCCTTCTTCCACGGCAACGATGGAGTTGGCCACGCCCAGGGCCAGGTTGTGGTGGGCGTGGATGCCGGTTTGGGTTTCCGGCTTGAGCACATCTTTCAGGGCCCGGAAGCGGTCCCGAATGTCGTTCATGTTCATGGCACCGCCGGAGTCGACCACGTACAGACAGGTGGCGCCGTAGTTTTCCATCAGTTTTGCCTGTTCAGCCAACCCTTGTGGGGTCTGCATGTGGCTCATCATCAGGAAGCCGACCGTGTCCATACCCAGTTTGCGGGCGTGTTCGATGTGCTGTTTGGAAACATCCGCTTCGGTGCAGTGGGTGGCGACCCGTACGATGCGAGCACCGGCGCTGTAGGCGTTATCCAGGTCGTGGACGGTGCCGATGCCAGGCAGCAGCAAGGTGGCGATTTGTGAGTGGGTGACCACTTCGGCCACCGCCTCGATCCACTCCAGGTCGGTGTGGGCACCGAAGCCGTAGTTGAAGCTTGAGCCTTGCAGGCCGTCGCCGTGGGCGACTTCGATGGAATCGACTTTGGCCTTGTCCAGGGCCCGGGCGATGTCCTGCACGTTTTTGATGCTGTACTGGTGACGTACGGCGTGGCTGCCATCGCGCAGGGTCACGTCGGAGATGTAGAGTTTTTTACCGGGATTCGTCATGGTTCAATCTCCTCAGTTAATCAGTGACTCGGCGATGCGCTCGGCGGTGCCGAGGGCCGCGGAGGTCATGATGTCGAGGTTGCCGGCGTAGGCCGGGAGGTAGTGGGCGGCGCCTTCGACTTCCAGGAAGATCGAGGTCTTCAGGCCACTGAAGTGCCCCAGGCCCGGGACGTTCATGGGCTGGTCAGCCGGAATGTCGTCGAACTGCACTTTCTGTTTGAGGCGGTAGCCGGGCACGTAGCTGTTGACGGCTTTCACCATTTCTTCCACTGAGGCTTCCACTTCGGCTTTGTCGGCGGCCTCGGACAGCACGTACACGGTGTCGCGCATCAGCAGGGGTGGCTCGGCCGGGTTCAGGATGATGATGGCCTTGCCCTTGCGGGCACCACCGACCACTTCGATGGCCTTGGAGGTGGTTTCGGTGAACTCGTCGATGTTGGCGCGAGTGCCGGGGCCGGCGGACTTCGACGAGATGGAGGCTACGATTTCGGCGTAGTGCACCTTCGCCACGCGAGACACCGCAGCCACCATCGGGATGGTGGCCTGGCCACCGCAGGTGACCATGTTGACGTTACCTTCGTGCAGGTTCTGCTCGAGGTTCACCACGGGCACACAATAAGGGCCGATGGCGGCCGGGGTCAGGTCGACAATCTTGATGTTCTCTTTGTGGCCACGCAGGAACACTTCGTTGTGCCGGTGGGCACCGGCGGAGGTGGCGTCGAACACGATGTCGATGTCGGCAAATTCCGGCATCTTCACCAGGCCGTCCACGCCTTCGTGGGTAGTGGCCACGCCCATGCGGCTGGCACGGGCTAGGCCGTCGGATTCCGGGTCGATGCCGACCATGGCGCCCATCTCGATATTCTTCCCGTTACGCAGAATCTTGATCATCAGGTCGGTGCCAATGTTGCCCGAACCGATGATGGCGGCTTTCAGTTTCTTGCTCATAATCTTGTCCTCTTTCGGTCCGGATCAGACGAAGCGCACAGACGCGCTGCCAATCCCGCCAATGTCCACACGCATGGTGTCACCGGCTTTCACCGGCTCCAGCGGTACCAGGGAGCCTGACAGGATGACTTCACCTGCCTTCAGGGAAATGCCGAACTCACCCAGGGTGTTGGCCAGCCAGGCCACGCAGTTCACCGGAGAGCTCAATGCAGCGGCGCCGGCACCGGTGCTGATGATGGAACCGTTCTTTTCCACCACCATGCCGCAGGTCACCAGGTCAACATCCCGGGGGGAGACCGCGTTGTCACCGAGCACAAACAGGCCACAGGAGGCGTTGTCGGCGATGGTGTCCTGAATGGCGATCTTCCAGTCCTGAATTCGGGAATCGACGATTTCGAAACAGGGCATGACGCATTCGGTGGCCGCCAGCACATCGGCGTTGGTCACGCCCGGGCCGGTCAGGTCTTTCTTCAGAATGAAGGCGATTTCGCCTTCGGCACGTGGGGCAATCAGGCGGTCGCTGATAGGCACCACTTCACCGCTGTTGAACACCATGTCATCGGTCAGGTAACCGAAATCCGGCTGGTGTACATTCAGCATGTTCATCACTGCCTTGCTGGTGACGCCGATCTTCTTGCCGATGATCCGGGCACCGGCCTGTTGCCGGCGCTCGAGCATGCGCAGTGAGATGTGGTAGGCATCGTCAATGCTAATGTCTTCGCCACGGCTGGTCAGCGGCGAAATAGCTTCCCGCTTGACCATGGCTTCGTACAGTTCGTCGCCAAACTGCTGGATCTTCTGCTTATCCATTACTTGTCTCCGGCAGCGGCCTGATCCGCTTCGTTCAGGAAATCGTTGACCAACCGGGCGAACCGGTCGGCGTGTTCAATCTGGGTCCAGTGGCCGCAGCGGCCGAACACGTGCAACTGGGCACGATCAATCAGCTCAGCCAACTTATATGAGGCTTCCAGGGGAATCACTTCGTCTTCGCGACCGTGGATAATCAGGGTTTCGTGCTGAAGGGCACGGATGTCATCCTCGTTGCTTGCCAGGTTGTCGACCCAGCGCTGGCGCGGGGCCGGAAACATGGCGGCAAAGGATTCCTGAAAGCCGGGGCGAACGCTTGCCTGGTAACGCATTTCTGCCAGTTCGTCGGTCAACAGCCCCTTGTTGAAGGCAAATACGTCCATCAACCGGCGCATGGTTTCCAGCGAGGGCTGGTAACCCCAGACTTCATCCAGGCCTTTGGTGATCGGAAAGCTGACCCCGGCAGAGCCCATCAGCACCAGACGGCGAACGCGCTCTGGATGCTCGATGGCCAACGACAATGACAGACCACCCCCGAAGGAGTTGCCCACCAGATCGACCTGATCAAGCCCCAGCTCATCCATAACACCGATGGCGTGTTTTACCCAACGCTCACGGTTATAGATCTTGTCTTCCGGGCGCTCGCTGTAACCAAAGCCGAGCATGTCTGGCGCAACCACACGGCGGTGTTTGGCCAGCTCGGGAATCACCAGGCGCCAGTTGGCCCAGGCGGTTACCCCGGGGCCGGAACCGTGAATCATCATCAAGGGGAAGCCACCTTCGCCGTGATCGTGCACATTGGTCCGGTAGCCGGCCGCGGTGATCTCACGCCCGATTTCAGGGCTGTCTACAGGTACGTTCATGGCTACCTCACAGTTTGATACAGATGTTTTTGGTTTCAGTGTAGAACTCCAGACCATGCACGCCGCCCTCACGACCAATCCCTGATTGTTTGGCGCCGCCGAAGGATGTGCGCAGATCACGCAGGAACCAGGAGTTCACCCACGCCAGACCAACTTCCATCTGTTCCGCCACGCGGAGAGCCCGGGCAGAATTTTCTGTCCAGATGGCGCAGGCAAGACCGTAGCTGGTGTCATTGGCCAACTCGATGGCTTCTTCTTCGGTGTCGAACGGACGGATGTGACAGCACGGACCAAAAATTTCCTCGCGGATAACACGGGCGTCTTCAGGCAGACCGGTCCAGATGGTCGGTTCAATCCAGGCGCCATCGTTCAGCTCTGCGCCCATGTCGGGAATGCCACCACCAATCTCGACGGTTGCACCCTCTTCGCGAGCCAAGTCGTAATAGCTTTTAACTTTGTCACGATGCTCCAAGCTGACCAGCGGCCCGAAATTCGCATAGGGATCTTCTGGTCGGCCCAGTTTCAGCTTGGCCACCTCTTCTTTCATACGGGCGAGAAACTGGTCAAATATCGAACGCTCCACATAGACCCGCTCGGTGCCCAAACAAACCTGACCACAGTTGACAAACGCGGAGCGCATCGTGCCCTCCACGGCTTTTTCGAGATCGCAGTCGGCGAACACAAGGCCAGGGTTTTTTCCGCCGCACTCCATGGAAACATTACGAAGGCCCACTGCGGCGGCTTTCATAATGATCTCACCGGTACGGGTTTCACCGGTGAAGGTGATCGCATCCACTAATGGATGAGACGTCAGGAAAGCACCCGCAGAGTCAGGGCCAAAACCGTGCACCACATTAAACACACCTGGTGGCACACCACACTCATTCATGACCTCACCCAGCAAAGTGGCCGTAGCAGGTGTTTCTTCCGACGGTTTAACAACAACCGTGTTACCACAGGCCAGCGCAGGGCCCACCTTGAAGGTCATCAACAACAGGGGAAGGTTCCATGGAGACACCACGGCAATAACGCCTTTTGGCGTCCGATGGCCTACGTTTACAGCGCCCGTGCCATCCGGGGTATCCATTCGGAAGCCTTCAGTCGGATGATTCATACTGTCAGCAAATTCTTTAAAGTTGGCTGCGCCACGGGGGATGTCGATATGGCTGGCCATTGAGCGCGGTTTGCCCGTGTCCAGGCACTCTGCAGCCAGGAATTCGTCGAAACGCTCGTTAATGCGGTCCGCAATCTTATTCAACATGGTGGCACGCTGCTTTTGGGTCAGCTTGCTCCACGGGCCCTTCAACGCTGCCTTGGCGGCACGAACCGCTGCATCGACGTCTGATTCACCGGCTTCATGAACCTGACCGATGAGACTGTTGTCCACTGGCGATCGATTTTCAAATGTTTTGCCACTGGCCGAAGCCACGTACTCGCCGTTAATAAAATGTTTGAACTCTTTCATGGCTGCCTAGTCCTGTTAAATTGAATCACGTTCGGCCTGTTCCTAATCAGGTCAACACGGTCAGGAAGCGTTCGTTCAGCACGCGATCGTGGTAGAAAATCGCCTTACCGAGGTCTTCTGCCTTCCAGGTAATGGGTTTGTGATCCGGATAGTGATAGTCGCCGCCACAGAACACTTCGTTGCGGTTTCCGGACGGGTCAAAGAAATAGATGGTCTGGCCGTGGGTCAGCCCGTGACGGGTTGGGCCGATATCAATCGAGGTATCGGTCATGGAGATCAGATCGGCAGACCGCAGCACCGCTTCCCAGGTATCCAGGAAGAAGGAGGCGTGATGAAACTTGCCTTTCTCTTCGTGGTGGATGAAGGCCACATCGTGTTCCTTCATGGAGACGGTCAGGAACTGCGCTACGCGAGTGCCTTCGGGGTCCAGAACCTGTTCCGCCAAGTAAAAGCCCAGCACGTTGACGAAGATGTCATACACGGCGGCCAGTTCAGGGCCGTAGAATAAGGCGTGGTCAAAACGCACCGCCTTCATGCCCTGCAGGCCGCGAGGCCAGGCTTCCGGGTTAACGCTGGACACACCCCACTTTCCGGTATATTTCTTATCAGCATAAAGTTCAAAGGCATGACCGGAGGGCACAGTGAAGCGAACGCGGCGACCGCAATCTTTCAACTCTTCCGCCGGTACTTGCTCAACCTCAACACCGTAATCGACAAGGTCTTTTTCAAGCTGGTTCAGGGCAGCTTCGTCCACCACCTTGAAGCCCATAAAGTCACAGCCCGGCTCATCGGCTTCGCGCAGAACCACAGAGAACTTGTCCACTTCGCTCCAGGCCTTCAGATAAACACGCCCCTGGTCGTCACGATCGGTTTCGATCAAACCCATCAGGTCTGTGTAGTGTTTGACGGCTTCGCCCATATCGAGAACCCGGATCTGGACGTGGCCGGGACGCATTACACCTTTTTTCATGACAGTTACCTCAACGTTTTTGTTTTTGTTTGCTTCGCAAGTGCCGCCTCAGGCAGAGGCACGCACTCCATGGTCAAATCCGTCAACGGATAGATTCTGCAAGCCAGCACCTCCCCCTTATCGATGGCCTCGGCCGGCACATGAGCTTTGCTCATTTTTCCGCACTCGAAATCACCCTCTACAATCCGAATCTTGCAAAAACCGCAGCCACCGCCACGGCACCCGACGGGTACACAGTTCTTACCTGCAAGCTCCATCGCCTTGAGGACGGTTTGGCCCTCTTGGCAAAGGAAGTGATCGCCGGTTGTCCGGTTGCTTACCAGGAATCCTGCCATAGCTCACCTCCAGGTCAGATCTTCTTGAACAGGGCTGAACGCTGGGTCTCTTCCGCACCGTCGGCCGCTGTCAGGAATTTCTCCATGAAGATGTCCCGCTCGAACAACCGGCCTTGCATCAGGGCGGTGATCGCTGCATCAATCATCGGAGGCGGTCCACATAGGTAGGCTTTGTTGCCGGCAAATCGGCCATCAAAGTGTGCCTTGGCAGCTTCGTGCACATAGCCCTGGAATCCGCTCCAGTCGGCATCACCGTCGGACTGGCTCAACGCAGGTACATAGGTGAAATTGTCGTGGCCACGATCGAGGGCTTCAAACAACTCCCGGTTGTATAGCTCAGCTTGGTTGCGGGCACCTTGGAACAACACGATTTTGCGTTCGTCGTTCTGCTCTAGCAGATCTAGGATCATCGATTGCGGGCTCGACAGGCCGGAGCCACCAGCGATGAAAATCAGGTCGCCGGGCTGAGAGCTGCGCACGAAGAACTGGCCGTAAGGACCGGATAAATTCAGCTCGTCTCCGGCTTTCAGTTGCTCGTGAATGTAAGTGGTGGCGGCACCGCCTTCGACCAGGCGAACGTGCAGCTCCACTTCATCAGCTTTGCTGGGCTGGTTGGCCAGGGAGAAAGCCCGGGCGCCATCAACGCCGGGCAGCTCAATGTTGATGTACTGGCCAGACTGAAAGGTCATGGGCCGGTCCAGCTTCAGGTGCAGACCCTTGATGGTCGGCGACAAATCCACGATGTCGGTGACAGTTGCGGCGTAATCCTCAACGGGATGGCCTTCAAAGTCCGGATCAACATCAATGTCGGCTTCGATGGTGACATCGCTCTCGACGGTTGCGCAGCAGGCCAGCACCTTGCCTTCGCCCCGCTCCACGTCCATCAGGGCAAACGGTGAGGCGTCGCCAATCTCGACGTCTCCCTCAAGCACCTGCACCTTGCAGGTAGCACAGGTGCCGTGACCGCATGCAAACGGCAACCAGACGCCCTGGCGGAGCGCCGCCGCGAGGATGGTCTGGCCTTCCTCCACTTCGATCTGCTCGCCAATGGGTTCGATAGTTACGGTATGGCTCATAGCACTACCCTCAGTATCCGACGCCAGCCATGCCTTTGAGGTCAGGTGTTGTGACCGTCAGCATGCTTTTGTGGTCAATGCCGTTGTCGGTCAGGCTGGCCTCGGCATTCGGTGTAAAAGGCTCGTCGTTCAGCAGCCAATGCGCCTTCAGAAAGTCCGCCCTGGCAGAATCCGGGTGCGACGCGGTGGCCGGTTTGATGATGTCGTCCACTAAAGCCCGGAAGGACATGTCTGGCTGCACCAACAGTGCAAAGGGAGCACAGAACATCAGGTGGTCCGGCCAGTAGACATACAACAGCTGCATGCCGTGGAAGTTCTCAACCTTGTCTTTGGCTTCAAACTTGTAGTCGTATAAAGCGTTAACACTCATAGTGGTCACCTTGTTGTTTTTGTGGGCAGGTCGCCCGGCGCCAGCGGCAGCCGGGCGATTCCCGAATCAGTATCAGGCTGCGTTTTTGTCCTCGTCGGCCGGCTTGATGCCCTTGATGGACAGCCAGCGCTTGTGGTCCGGAGAGCCCAGGTACTCGAAATTGTCCTCGCCGATATTGATGTGGTAGTACTTCTGCACCACAGTCTCGACGTCTGCACCTTCACAGTTGCCCTGATAGATCTGGTGCACGGGCAACCAGGCCTGGATGTACTTCTCCGGCTCATGCTCAAAAATTTCACAGCAGGCTTCGGAGCAGAAGTGGTAGCGCTCGCCCTCATACTTCAACTGACGGTGACTGAGCTTGGTGGGCGCGCCCATTTCGGTGAACAGAGTCGGCACCTGGCACACCTGGCACAGCTGCGGCAGGGTGTTGTTGTAGAACCGACGACCAGCAGCGGCTTCTTTCGCCAGATGCTCGTAACGCGGGCGGTAGTACTTGTCGAAAGTGTCCGGGTACTTTTCAGACATCCAGTCCATTTCTTCCTTCTCTGGAATCCAGGTATGGAAGTTGGTGGCTTGGCTGTACTGGTAGAAGGTGGTCCACAGCTGGTGGCTGAGGTGATGCTTGGCATCGTTGGCCACGTCCTGATATTTGGGAGGACGAATGCCATAACGCTCAAGATCTTTGAACAGCGCGCCACCGTTCTGCTCGTAGTACACCTCCCAAGCCTCAGACCAGGACATGACTTTGTTCGGCAGCATGTAGTCCATCATCATGCTGACCAGGCTGAGCAGGCGGAAACCACGCCAAAACCACTTGTCGATCCAGCGCTGAATGATGGGGACATTGTCTTCGTGTTGCTCGAGGATGAACTTGATCACCTCAAGGCCCAAGGTCATGTGGCGTGCTTCGTCTGACTGGGCAGAGAAGCCGAAGGTCACGGTGGCCATGTCGCCGTTGTATGCGGCGCCCGACATAAACGGAACGAACAAGAGGTTAGTCAGCACATACTCGAACGAGAACGAAACGGCGGTCAGGAATTCGAACGGACCAGCGGTGCGGGCATCGTCAAAGAACGACTTGGGCACCGACAGGAACCACACCCGGTCGTGCATGTGCGCAGCATCATGCAGGCCGTTAAAGTGCTTGTTGTAATGACTCATGGCGTGTTGCTGGGTCTGCGAATGACGCAACTCGTCAATCGACTGCATCTGACAAGCCACCCGCGCACCAGTACCACTGAACTGACGACCTGCCTTGGCATATCCCTGGAAGGCCCCATGTTCCAACGGAGATACGGCACTGAGGAACAGCTTCAGGGCGTTGACGTAGCGAGCGTCTGAAATGTTCTGGTGGCCATTATTCTGGGCAAACGCATCAAAAATGGCGTACAGCTTCTTCTCTTTTTCCGCCTGGTACTTCCAGTAAGAATCCATGGTCAGACGGAACGGGTCTTCCCACTGGGACCAGTCGGTGATCTTGATACCTTCAAAGTCCTCGTCCGGAAAAATGTCTTTCTTTTTCTGGTAGGTCGGTTCCCAACCCATGTCGCGGGTCAGATACTGGTATTTGTCTTTGAGATTCAGTTTCTTGTTTTGAACAGCCATGATGGTTCTCCCGATTATTTCCACTCAAGAATGAAGTGGTCATCGTCTTCATCGACATTGCCGCCGATGCTGATGACATTTATGAGCATTTCCTGAACATCCCAATCGCGCCCGAGCTTTTCTTCCATGGTTTCCCGGTTCATCACCAGGCGCTTCTCGGCCTGGATCCGGATCATCGCAGGCTGGTGCTGCATTTCCGCATGAGGGTTATCGTCCATAACCGCTTCGGCGAGATAGCGAGAGTCGTCGTTGTCCTGAAACACAATAAATACAAGTTGGCTCATGCTGAGACTCCCTGGCTCTGCAGTCCGAATTTCTTCAGGCGGGTAGAAAGCTCCGCCCGGGCTTCATCGAGGGCGTCAATACCGACTGAGGCTTCGGCCAGTGGCTTAAGGGCGTTGTAGGCCTGCGGCTCCCACTGATCGATCCACGTCTGGAGCAGCTCGCGGTTGGCCTCACTCTCACCGGCTACCGCTTTGATCATGGCGTTGGTCCAGCGCAGTGACTCTTTGTACCAATCCCGCATGAACTCGGTGAGCATGGACACGTCTTCCGCGCCCTGGCTCTCGAACCAGGCGTCCATCTTGTCGTACACCAGGGTATACATGAGCCCGTCGAGCAGAATGTTCTGTATCAGAGTCAGCTCAAACCAGTCGTCAACCACCAGGGTGTCTTCCACCAGTTTGCGCATGGGCTGCCACAGCTCGTCATCCATCCAATAGCTTTTGGACTCGTCCAGTGCCTTACCGGTACTGCCGTCGATCATCAGAGCAATGCGAGACAGGTACTGGCCAATGCCCAGACGGTCCATCGCGGTGTAGATGTGCATCTGTGAAACGGTGGTGGCTACCGCCTCACCCGCAATCTTGCTGTTGTTCATGTTGGCGCCCAGTTCAACATGGCGCAGGGGCACCAACAGGCGCAGCAGTTGCTTCTGGGTGTCTTCCGGAAGCCGGGTCAGCAGATTACGTTTGTCGCAAAAACCAAAGCTGGTCTCGGCTGCTTCCTGCATTTTTGCCCGGTTACCCACGTAGGCGCCGTAGTAGAACTGGCGGGGATCAGACACCGCATACCAGTCCTCCATGCGGATTACGGTGCGGCGATCATCATTGAGCTCGTACCTTGAGTCCCACTGGGGGCGATAATGGAAATTGGTTTTCGCCTCCAGGTCGTAGCTGGCTTCCTGATAGCGCGTCGCCGGCTTGTCACCGAAACGGCGAGCAATGTGGCTGTAGGTGTGGCGAATGGGCTCCACCGAAGTGGTTTTGATTTCAATACTCATATCAACCTTTCCGTTTTGTTTTTGTGGATCAGAGTGATGTGGGTGTGGCTTAGTAACGCTCTCCCCTCTCCCCAAACCGCCACTTGATCATGTCTTCATCAATCTGGCGGATCATGTCGGAGTCCATATGGACAACGTTGTTGTGCTTGCAGAAAATCTTGAAGGCCTCGCGAGGCAGAACCAGCTCGACAAAAAGCTCTGGATGGCCGATCGCGAAGTCGAATTCGACGAACTTGTCGTCTGGTTGGCTGCGCACCCGGATGTAACGGGTCATTTCGTCAAACGTTTTGGTTTCAGTCTGAGTGGTCATTTGTAGCCCCGGTTATGTTTGTGGTCGGCTAACGGTTACTCAGCAACCGCTGTGCCACTTTGGAAAACTGGGACTCAAGAAAACCGTAGGCATCTGTTTTATAGTCTTTTTTTGAACGCCAACCTCTGAAAAAGAGCACCGAACAGGCGCAGGCAATCAAGCATTCTCACCTTATTTTTTTTCCAAATGATCAAAATCTACCCGCACCTCAGCAAATGCTCGACCATTTGTGCACTTACTCTGGGAGACCGATTTT
This sequence comes from uncultured Haliea sp., assembly GCA_963977485.1. Lineage (GTDB taxonomy): Bacteria > Pseudomonadota > Gammaproteobacteria > Pseudomonadales > Halieaceae > JARRPM01. Next base: position 45,502 of record CAXBOW010000024.1, on the reverse strand, counting down.
TTACTATTTGATTGATTTTTGATTTTGATCATGCACTAGATGACAAAACAATAAGCTCAAAAAGAGCCCTTCCCCACCCATAACAATTAAAGGGGGTCTCCGACCATGGCGGTCACTTATAAGCCACAGCTGAACTACACCGACTTCAAGGATCTTACGGAGCAGATCCATTTCCACAGCACGGAAGGCAAAATCTGGTTAGGCGAACAGCGCATGCTGCTGATGAACCTGACTTCGCTGGCTGCGTTTCGCCGCGAGATCGTCAACAGCATGGGTATTGAACGGGCCAAGGGCTTCTTCCTGCGCCTGGGTTATCTCTCTGGCCTGAAGGATGCCGAGCTAGCTCGCAAACTGCGGCCTCACTGCGACGAACTCGACATTTTCCTGGCCGGGCCACAACTGCACTCCCTGAAAGGCATGGTTAAGGTGGTGCCACTGGAGATTGATCTGGACCAGGAGAACGGCAAGTTCTTTGGCCGGTTTGAATGGATCGACTCTTGGGAAGTGGAGATCTGCAAAACCGAACTGGGGCAAATGGATGAGCCTGCTTGCTGGGTACTGCTGGGTTATGCCTGCTCCTTCACATCGTCTTTTATGGCCCGCGAAATTATTTTTCGGGAAATCAGTTGCAGGGGATGCGGAGATGAGAGATGCATTATCGAGGGCAGGCCCGCCGAGGAATGGCCTGACGCCAAAGAGTTTTCCCGCTATTTCAAAGCGGACCCGCTGATAGAAGAGCTCTACGATCTGCAGTATCAGCTGAGCTCCTTGCGCAGCACCCTGCAACGACAGGAGGGCCAGTACTACGGCATCGGCCAATCGGCGTCTTACAACAAGGTCTGCAAGATGATCGACAAGGCCGCCCAGGGTAAAGTATCTGTGCTGCTGCTGGGTGAAACCGGGGTTGGTAAAGAGGTGATCGCGCGCAGCGTGCATTTGCGTAGCGAACGTGACGATCAACCCTTTATTGCGGTCAACTGCGCCGCCATCCCGCCCGACCTGATTGAGGCCGAGCTGTTTGGCGTTGAGAAAGGCGCCTACACGGGCGCCAACCAGTCCCGTGAAGGCCGATTTGAACGCGCAACCGGTGGTACCATCTTCCTTGACGAAGTGGTGGAGCTAACCCCAAGAGCCCAGGCTACGCTACTAAGAGTGCTGCAAGAAGGCGAACTGGAACGCGTCGGAGACAACCGCACCCGAAAAGTGAATGTCCGGGTGATCGCAGCCACCAACGAAAGCCTGGAAAAGGCCGTGGAAGACGGCCGTTTCAGGGCTGACCTGTTTTACCGGCTTAATGTTTTCCCGGTGAGAATTCCGCCCCTGCGTGAACGGGTGGAAGATTTGCCCCTGCTCGCCCGGCACTTTCTCGAGAAATTCCATGCCGAATACGACAAACGCACCCTGGGCTTATCCGACAAGGCGCTGGAACTTTGCCTGAGCTACCACTGGCCGGGCAACATCCGCGAACTGGAAAACGTGATCGAGCGAGGTGTAATCCTTACCGATAACAACGAGTCCATCAGCCAGGACGCGCTGTTTGTAACGCCTCCCGCCCTGGAGACTCAGTCTGTTGAGCATATCGACAACAAGGGCAATATGGTGTCGGGACAACCAGGAGGTGGGCCTGAGAACTGGTCCGAACACATCCTTCAGAGCGGCATCAGCCTGGACGAGGTTGAAGAAACACTGATGAAGCAAGCCATGGAACAGGCAGGGCAGAATGTCTCAAAGGCTGCGCGAATTCTCGGCCTGACCCGGCCCGCGCTTGCCTACAGACTTAAAAAATCAGACATTCTGTCTGAAACCGGATAATCACCTCACCACCCAATCGCAACAAGGATGTTGCTCTTTCCCCCCTCCTGACCAAATAAACAACTCACCTCCTGACTTGATCATTTGATTAAAATCAAACCCGAAAACCAATCAATGTTTTCTGGCAAGTGCCTATAAAAAACCGACCTTTTTTATATTTATCAGATTGTTAAAAATTTTTATTGTGCAATGGCACAGCCATTGCAGAACCACCGTCAGTCGCTTTACTTCACAAAAACAAAGACGGTGACAAAAAAATGCAAAATGCCCTCCTGCGCCCAAAGCGTAAATCTGGCGTGGCTGCAGCGCTCGCCAGTGCATCGATGTTCCTGCTTGCAGGATGCGAGGCACCTCTAAATCTCGAAGCGGTAAAAGACGTTGCGAGTCAGCCCTCGAAACGTACGGATTTCTATCAGGCCATGGCCAGCAACCAGGACATTATTGTGGTGTCCGGAAATGAAGGTGTATTGCTGTCCAGCAATGACCAGGGAGTCACCTGGGATCGCCAATCCAGCCCCGCTGAAACCAGTTTCCTTGCCCTGGATGTCTGCCCTGACGACACCTTCGTAGGCCTGACCTTCGACAACCAGCTCTGGCACAGCGACACCAACGGCACTCACTGGAAAGCTCATGCCCTGCCAAGTCAGGAGCAGATGATGACAGTAACCTGCGCTCCAGACGGAAGCTGGTGGACTGCTGGCAGCTTCACCACGATTCAGTACAGCTCGGACCAAGGCGAATCCTGGGATGAAACGTCACTTTATGAAGACGCCATCCTCAACAATCTTCAGTTCATCAATGACGACCAGGCGATTGCCACCGGCGAATACGGCATGGTGCTGCGCACAGATGACGGCGGCCTCAATTGGGACCTGGCAGGCCAGGCACCAGACGAATTTTACATCCATGCCAGCCATTTTGAGACCGCAGACGAAGGCTGGATTGGCGGCCTGAACGGGTTTATCTACCACACCACTGACGGCGGTCAAAGCTGGGATCAAATGCCTGCGGCTACCAGCGCACCGGTGTTCGGTTTCATTCCAGGTGACACCACCCTGTATGCCCTGGCAGACAACGCCACGGTATTGCAATTGCAGAGAACCCACTGGGAGAAAATCTCCGAATCCAATCAGCCCCTGTACCTTAGAACCGGGCTACTCCTGCCGAACCAGCACCTGCTGGTAGCCGGAGGCCGGGGCCTGCTTTTTGATCTTGAAATCCCAGCCGCCCTTGCAGCCAGTAAAGACTGAGGAAAGCCGTCATGTCCCATTTGCATCGTTTTACGCATTTCATGCACCTGCTGGAATTGTGGATTTTCCGGAACCCACGCAAGGTGCTGTCCCTGATTGCCATACTCACGCTGGTATTTGCCCTGCGCGTTCCCGGCCTGAAGATCTTTACCGATTTCGCCGACCTGCTGCCTCAGCAGCATCCGTACATTGAGCTACACAACAGCATTAAAGACAGCTTTGGCGGCGCGAACGTCCTGGTGGTGGGGGTCGAGTTTGAAGAAGGTGACATGTTCACTAACGACAACCTCGCCAAGATCGATCGCATTACTCAAGCGGTGGACAGCCTGCCCGGTGTCAACCACAACCTGGTGTCCAGCGTTACCCACCGAAACTCCCGGAAGGTGTGGCTGACAGAGGTCGGTAGCATCAACTCAGAGCCTTACTACGACTCTACCCGGGGCGAGTATTCAGCAGAGGCGCTGAACGCGATCCGTGCCGACGTGGCGGCGAACCCAAGGGTTTACGGACCGCTGGTTTCACCCGACTTCAAGATGGCCCTGGTCAAGGCCCAGTTGATTGAAGGCAAACTGGATTACGAGCAAACCTTTGCTCAGCTGCAGCAACTGCGCGCCAATGAAGAAACCGACGGCGTTACCCTCTACGCCACCGGCCAGCCGGTACTCGTAGGTTGGGCCTACACCTACATGGACCAGATTCTTCAGATTTTCATCTTTACCGTGCTGACGATGCTGGCACTGCTGATTTTCCACTTCCGTAAAGCGTACGGTGTGCTGATCCCCCTTGGTGGCGTGCTTATCTCCACCATCTGGGGGCTTGGGATTATCAGTTTTCTGGGCTACAACCTGGACCCACTCGGGCTGGTCATCCCCTTTTTGATTGCAGCGCGCGCCATGAGCCACGGGGTTCAGCTGGTCGAGCGCTATTACGCCGAAGCCGAGGTGTTGGGAGACGGCCCGAAAGCGGCCAAAGCCACCTTCGACAGCCTGTTCCGGCCGGGCTCGCTGGGCGTGGTTTCCGATGCCATCGGGCTGTCACTGATCGCCATCGGCTCCATTCCGCTAAACACCAACCTCGGCATCTATGCATCCCTTTGGGCCATCACGGTGGTGTTCACCGTTCTGATCGGTGTGCCGCTATTGCTGTCGATCCTGCCCACCCCCAAAAACGCCAAAATTCGCGAAACGGCGCTGCGCCACATCGGTGGCACCTGTTCACGAACGGTCACCAAACCGGGCTCCGCCAGGGTCATCCTGTTGATCGCCGGCGTTGCCATGCTGGCGGGCCTTCTCGCGGCCTCCAATGTACAGATCGGTGACTCCGAGCCCGGTTCTCCAATTCTCTATCCAGATCATGACTACAACGTCTCGTCCCGGATCGTGAACGAGCGTTTCCCTGGATCAGAAGAACTTTATATCGTTGCTGAAACCGATGAAAAAGGAGGGCTGAAACGCCCGGAGGTACTGACAGCTTTGGCCGACCTTCAGGCCCATATGCTGACTGACCCGGAGGTAGGTGGCGCCAAGGGACTGCCAGACCTGGTCAAGCAGGTAAACCGCCTGATGCACAACGACGATCCCCGCTGGTTCCAGATTCCCCATGATGCAGGTTACGTGGGCGGTTTGATGTTTACCTACATGGCGTCCAGCCCGATCCCCGGAGCTCTGGATGAGTTCAACGATACCGACGACCGCGTTGCCAACCTGGTTTTCTACTACAAGGATCGTCAGGGCGAAACCATTCGCCGCGCCATTCACATGGCAAAGGAATGGATTGCAGAGAATGGCGATAGCGTAGAAGGACTGACCATTCGGCTGGCCGGGGGCACCCTGGGCGTAGCGGCCGCAATGAACGAATCAGCATTCGAGACCAATGTAATCGTTCTGCCGCTTGTATTCCTGCTGATCTTCGCTTTCGTCATGCTGTTCTACACCTCATGGCACGCCGGCCTCATGATGTTGATGGCTATGCTGTTTGCCACCACCCTGACCTACGCTTATATGGGCCTGAACAGCCTGAGTATCGACATCAACACGGTGCCGGTAATCGCCGTGGGCATAGGTGTCGGTATTGATTACTCCATCTACATGATGGATCGTATCCGGGAAGAAATGGCCAAGTTTCAGAACCTCCGGGAAGCTGTGCAGCGTTCTATTTCTACAACCGGCATGGCAATCAGCTTCACCGCACTGACACTGATGGCAGGAATCATCATGTGGGTGATCTTCTCTGACCTGCGTTTCCAGTCCGATGCCGCGTTATTGCTGTGCGTAATGATCATCATCAACGGTCTTGCCGCAATGCTTCTGGTGCCCTCATGGGTGCTGGTCTTCAAGCCACGCTTTATCACCGACGTCTACGCAGATGAAGACGGCATTCTGCATTCCGAACACAGAAAACCGAAATCAACTCCGGCTGCTGCTCCCGCCAGGAAGCAGGAGGACGGATTTGTGCCAGGAGAACCGTACCGGGCGTAAACCGGTACGAAACTCCAAAAAAACCTGTAACGAGGACAAGCCATGCAAATAAAAACAAAAGGCCTGAGGTTCTGGTGCTACACCCTTGCGGGTGGTGCCTGCCTGGCGCTGACTCCATTGACCACAACCGTAGCGGCAGAAGATACCCGCGTTAACGGTTACGTTGAAAACGCCACCTACGGCCGAGAAGGCGTGGGGCTTTCGAAATTCCGCAATACCTTGCAACTAGAGCTGGAGAAAAAAGCCGGTGATGTGGGAATTTTCAGCAATGTGGGCTTCAACGCCACACTCCGGGGAAGTTATGACGGAGTTTATGATCTGAATGATGATGAGTATGGACGAAACGCAGGGGGTCCGGTTCAGTTACAAGATCTACCTCAAGGCACTGTTCCGCATGGAAGTGGTGTTGGCAGTCCTGCAAGTGCTATTCCTTTGCCCCCTGGTAACACTTTTGGCTTTGATGTTAGCCAGAACCCCAATGATGGCATGGTGGTTCTGGGGGAGCATTTGCATTCACAGAACAACGGTGTCGCCTTCGGCGTTCCGGTGCGCCCTTGTGACAAAGACGACCGCGGCTGTATCAACGGGTATCTGGACAAAGACTCCAACGACCTGAGATTCCAGGAGTTCAACGATCGCGCCGACTTCATCCGGGAACTCTATGCCGACTTCGATATTAACTTCGATAACGGCAACATCCTGAGTACACGACTGGGTAAACAGCAGGTTATCTGGGGCAGAACGGACCTGTTCCGGGTACTCGATGTCATCAACCCGGTGGATTACTCCCGGAACAACATCTACGACGAACTGGAAGATATCCGGATTCCCATGTGGATCCTGCGGACTGACTACCGCATGGGCCCCACCGAAGTGTTCGACGGTCTGGCATTTGATGACCTGAACTTTCAGGTGGTGTGGAACTTCGACAAGTTCCGCCCCCATGACATTGGCCAGTGCGGCCAACCAAACGTGATCCTGGATGCCGGCTGTTTCTTCCGGGGCATGAACAACCTCTGGGAAAATGGTGGAACCGTGGCAAACTTCGCGGGGGCTACTCCTGACGGGGGCCTCGCAACAGACTTCGGACCCGGCCAGATCGGTATCCGCAAGGCACACATGCCGAGCTGGAGCCTGTCAAATACTCAGCTGGGCCTGAAGCTTGAAGGGGTTTATGGCGATCTTGGATTCTCTCTCAATGCCCTGACCTATCGCTCCCAATTGCCCTCTCTCAGAGGGGGCATTCCTGCAACCAATGGGTTCACCGGAGAGACTGCTGTCTGGCCGAGCCTGATCGCTTTCGACATCCACTTCCCGCGCGTGAATCTCGTTGGTGGCTCTCTGGATTATTACTCTCAGGGAATTGACACGGTATTCCGCGTAGAAACGGCTTACACCTCGGGTGAGGAATTTGCCAATACCCTTCGCAAAGAGCTCTATTCAGAATCAGATGTACTCCGTTACGTAATCGGCGCGGACAAAAACATCTTCATCCCAGCCCTGAACGAAAGTCAGGCATTCCTGTTCTCCGGACAGATTTTCGGCCAGCATATTCTGGACCACGAACGTGAGCAAAGAACCTACGGTGAAGCTGGCATTCCAGATTATGAACACAACTGGACCGCAACCTTGTTGATGCAAGGGTTCTACATGAATGGTCGCCTGACCCCGAAAATCATTACAGCCCACGACTTCCGCGCTCAAGCCACCGCTATTGCACCTTCAGTTGACTGGCTGGTTAACGACAATTTCAAGCTGACTTTGGGAGGAAACTTCAAAGTGGGCAACGGTGCCCGTGAATTCGACGATTGTCGCTCCTGTAATCCTTGGGATCCGTTCACCCAAACACCGGGCGTTACGGGCCAACAACCAGGAGAGTCTGCCGGTCTCGGAAGTTATGAGCCTCTCGGCCGCTTCAAGTCAGGCCCCATTGGCATGGCTCAAAAAGAAGACGAAATCCAGCTGACTGCACGTTACAGCTTCTGATAACAAGAGGATAAAAACATGAAACCAAGAACAAAGCCGACAATACTGTCACAGTGCCTCGCAGCTGGTCTTGCTGCTGGCATGTTTGCCACTCAGGTGCAGGCCAACGAGGATGTTATTCATAACTCCTTCTTTCCCTATGAGAACGAGGTTCCGAGCCATGAAGGCCTTAACGTTGGCATGACCATCGACCAGTCCAACGTGGCCCAGTTCAAGGATGTCATCGACCCTGCCTTCTACACCTTTATCGAAAACGGCTGGACATCGATCACCGTAGGCGACACCACTTCTTTTGGCCTGAATGAAGGCTACGTAAATGCCACTCGTGATTCTCTGGGTAAGGTATCCCTGGGCGACCAGCTCGGTGAGATCAACGGATGGCAGGCTGGCAGACCATTCCCTGAGGAACCGGATGAAAGTGACCCCCGGGCCGGTGAAAAACTCGCATGGAACTATAAATATGGCTACAACTGGGGTGATAGTGCTGCCGTTTATCCGTTCTACTGGAAGTATCGGGATATGGATTCCGGCAAGGTGGAACGTACCATCAAGTTCAATTTCCATTTCCTGAACTTCAAGGGCCGAGTGAACCAGGAACCAGTACCAGAGATTACGCCAAACCCGTCTGACCTGTTCCGCGCTATCTACGTGCAGGTTCTGGATCCCGCTGATGTTCGCAACACCCAGCTGTTGATCCACCGCGCTTCCGACGACCTCAAGCGGGACAATTCATGGCTGTATCTGGGCTTCCAGCGTCGTGTACGCCGTCTGGCTACCGGTCAGGTTACCGATGCGTTCCTGGGTTCCGATCTGATGATCGAGGACTTTGAAGGTTATAACGGTCGCATTTCAGACATGAACTGGACCTATAAAGGGACCCGTCACATGCTGATGCCCTTCTATAACCACAATGACATGAAGCTCGATACAGAGACTCACCAGGATGACGATGGCTACCAGGTTGTTGCCTTTGGTGGCCAGGGTGGCTGTTTCCCGGAAATCACCTGGCAGCTGCGCAAGGTGTACGAGGTGGAAGCCGTTCCGGTGGATGACAGCCATCCGCTGCAGAAACGCGTTCATTATATGGACGCACAGACCTTCACTATTCCCCGGACCGTGTCTTACGACCGCAAGGGCAGCCTGTGGAAGACCTTCACCATCGGCCAGGCCCACCCTGACTATCACCTGCCCAAGAACAAAGGTACCGGTGTCTCTATCGATGATGCGTTCAGCATGATTGATGTACAGGCCAGCCATTGCACAACCGGACAGTTTAAAGGTCAGGTTGATCCGGAGCTCTCCAAGCCGCAGATGTTCAACGTCCAGCATATGCGCGCAACGGGAAGCTGATCTCTTCGTTGTTGTCGCTCTCTCTGGGCCCGCTCTTGCGGGCCCCTTTTTAATTTCAGAGCAGGCAAAAGAGATCACGGCATGAGCCTCTCCCGGGCTTGTGCACCTTACGGAGAATGTATCATGACAAAGACGGTCAACCAGACCTCCAACCATCCGATCACTGTCGTGATTTCACGTCGGGTTAGGAAAGGCGAGGAGTTCGCATTCGAGCAACTCAGCAGCCAAATGACCGAAAGAGCAGCCCACTTTCCGGGTTACCTCGGAGCTGCCATGTTCCGGCCGTCCTCACCGGATGATCCCGAATACCGGATTATATTCAAGTTTAGGGATCGAGAAACTCTGACCGCCTGGGAAGAGTCTCCGGAAAGAGCTGAGCTCCTTGAACAACTTGAAGCTTTGCTGGCAAAACCCAGTGAGCGTGAAGTGACTTCAGGAATCATCACCTGGTTTACCCTGCCCGGACAGAACCCGGTTAAACCGCCTCCCAAGTGGAAAATGACCATAGTCAGCTGGCTGGCGTTGTATCCTGCGGTTACGCTCGTTTTCGTGCTATTCGGTGACCTTCTGGCCCAGATCCCGCTGCTGCTGCGCACCATGGCAGTTACCATCGTAGTCATGTTGCTGATGAGCTATGTGCTGATGCCACGGATGACCCGCTGGTTTGCCTTCTGGCTGTTCCCGAAGAAGAACCAGGATGTCCGTTAACGGCGAGAAGGATCTTACCCGGCAATGACCAATCTGCCTGTTAACCGGTCTCAGTGGCTTGCGTTGGCCCTGATTCCGTTATTGTCTGCAGCGTTGCTGTTCAGCCCGGCAGCCGGTTGGTTCGATGGCCCCCAACGGCTCTCGGCGCTGCTGGTGATGGCCGGGCTTGTGCTGTTTGCCACAAGCGCGGTGCCGGAGTTTGTCACCGCCCTGCTGGTGCTGACCCTGGCCATGCTGTTGTCGCTGGCTCCGGCCGACGTGGTGTTTTCCGGGCTCACCTCGACCGCCTGCTGGCTGATTGTTTCCGGGCTGGTGATCGGCATTGCCATCTCGGAAACCGGCCTGGCCCAACGGGTGTCAGACCTGTTTACCCGGCACCTGGATGCCAGCTATACCCGGTTGATCGCCGGCATCGTGGTGATCGGTATTCTGCTGGGCTTTGTGATGCCCTCCTCGGTGGGGCGCATTGTGCTGTTTATTCCCATCGCCCTGACCATCGCCCACAGCTGTGGCTTTGAGCCTGGCAGCAATGGCCAGAAAGCCGCTGGCCTGGCGGCGGCCTTTGGCAGCCATCTGCCCACCTTTGCCATTCTGCCCGCCAATGTCCCGAACATGATCATGATTGGCTCTGCCGAGAAGATTCATGGCTGGAGCCCGATGTTCGGGGAATACCTGTTGCTGCACTTTCCGGTGCTGGGCATCCTCAAGGCTATCCTGCTGGTGGTTGTGTTGGTGCGGTTGTACCCGGACAACCCAAAGCCGGTTCCGCAAGCAGGATCAAGCCGGCCTTTCAATTTCAAGGAATCGCGGCTGATGGTAATACTTCTGGTGACCCTCGGGTTCTGGCTGACCGACACCTGGCACCAGATCTCCGCGGCGTGGATTGGCCTGGCGGCAGCGACCCTGCTGCTGATGCCCGGTGTTGGCATGATCTCTACACAGAGCTTCAACCAGAAAGTGAACATCAGCTCAATTCTGGTGGTGGCCGGCCTGCTGGGCATTGCCGGGCTGATCAACCATCAGAACATCAGCGGTATTCTGGGCGGCCACGTGCTGGGCTGGCTGCCATTGGAGCCGGGGCGGGATTTTGCCAACTTCCTTACCTTGTCACTCACGGCGACCGCGACCGGGATGGTCACCACCCTGGCGGGCATTCCGGCAACGCTCACCCCCCTGGCTGGCCCCATGAGCGAAATGACCGGCTTCAGCCTGGAAGCGGTGCTGATGACTCAGGTTCTGGGCTTCTCCACCATCATTTTTACCTACCAGTCCGTGCCCCTGATGATGGCCATGCCCCTGGCCGGCATCCCCATGGGCCATGCCGCCAGGTTGTGCCTGATACTGGCCGCCCTCACCATCGTGATTCTGTTTCCGCTGGATTACCTGTGGTGGAGGTGGCTGGGGTGGATCTGAGGCGACAGCGCGCCCCAGCCCCGGTTTTGGTTGTCCCTACAGGTGGTTCATCAGTGCCCGCAATTGTGCGTTATCGGGGTATTGTTGCAACAAGGCTTGGGTCACTTGCCGGGCTTTGTCCTTCTGGTCCAGCTGGAACAGCGCAACCGCGTACCGGTAGCCAAACAGCCACTGGCCGGGCACCAGTTGATGGGCCCGTTCCAGATCCGCCAGCGCCGCCGGGTAGTTTTGCAGGCGAATACGGATCAGCCCCCGCAGGTGAATCAGTTGGGGTTCATCAGGGCTGTGTTCCAGGGTTTGATCAATGGCCCGGACCGCTTCCAGGTTGCGGTCGCCGGCACGGAGAATATCGGTCAGCAGGATGGTGGCGGGCACGTAGCCCTGGTCTTTGGCCAGAGCGCGGTTGAGTTGTTGTTCGGCCTTGTAGACATAATCTCCCGCCAACAGGTAACGGGCTTTCAGAACGCTGCCTGCGGGCAGGTCTGACTGCATATCAACGTAGTGCTCGTATTCCCTCTGAACTTCGCCCCAGCGCTCAGGGTCCGGCAGGGTGCCGGACCACACCATGGATTCAAAGGCCGCCAGCCTGACCGCCAGGGAGTCATCAGCCAGACCATTTTCAGCAAGCTCCCAGGACTGGCTCATGTCGCCGTGCCTGAGCACACGATAGGCGCTTTCGCGGATGACCGCATGATCGCTCTTTGCCAGGCTTGCCAGGACCGCCATGTGCCGGGCCACCAGCCCTTGCCCGTGCTGTTCCAGCAACGTTGCCCGGCGAATGGCAGGCTCATGATCATCGGCCAGATAGGCCAGAACCTCTGACAAGTTACGTTGCTGAACGTGATGCCAGGTATCCGGTTGGTAAAGATCCGGGTACCAGCTGCCGACGGTTTCCATTGACCAGGCGCGATCCTGGTTCGTGTGGCACGCCAGGCAAACATCCGGGCTGCCGGATGCCTTGGACACATCAGGCCGGGGCACCATGAAGCTGTGCTCCCGCCGGTTGTCGATCCTCATAAACGAGGCTTCGGGCATGTGGCAACTGACGCACTGCGCACCCGCGCTGTTACGCGGATGGTGATGATGATCCGGGGTATCGTAGTCACCGGCGTTGTGGCACTGGGCGCAGACACCGTTGCCCTCCATCTTCAGGTTGCCGCTATGGGGGTTGTGGCAATCCGAGCAGACAACTCCAGCCAGGAACATCTTGCTTTGCTCAAAGGAGCCCAGCACAAACACCTCTTCCCGGACGCGCCCATCGGAATAGTAAACCGCTCAGGACAAGGGCTCCATGCAAGCAGGTCTTCTTACTGTATCTGCTTGAACAGTCTCGAATCAGCCCCTATTATGCCGTTCAGCCCCGACCAAAATCTGTGCCCTCCGGAGGCAAAGGTCTCAGGTTCTAATCCTGACGGGCGGGCCATTATTATCAAAGGCTTGCGTGAAAACGCAGGCCTTTTTTGTTTGTATGTGACCAAATAGTGCCGTGACAGCGCCCGATCATTTTAGGCTCGAGCACAACCGCTCATCAGGTTGAGCCTTTGCACGGATTCCACCTCACAGTATTTGTGACTCAGCCACAATTAACTATCCAAGCAAAAAAGCTTACTAGGTGTTGTCAGCTTTCGGTCGCAAAGCGAACATTCGAAGTGGTGCCCAGAGCGCCATCTTCCAGCCGTAAAAGGCCAGGGATTTCGTTGAGACCGAAACCCAGCTACTGCGCCGTTTTCACAAACTTCAGCCTATCAAACTCGCCAGATACTACGCGTCTGTTAAGTAAAAGTATTTGAAGGCTTCTCGATCACTCTACCTTTAGATTTTGCTGGTATTGCAGCATTTGCTCCATCATCAGCTGCATTTGATCCATGCGCTCCTGCATCATCTGAATTTGTTGCTCGTTAGACAGACTACCACCATTCTTTGATTTACCGCCGCCGTTCATCATGTGCTGACCTCCCATCATGCCGTTTTGTCCACGCATCATGCCGGGGCCCATCATACCGTGATGCATAAAACCCATTTGCTCTTGCATCGCCTCCCTGTGTTCTCGCATCAATCGTTGCCGTTCTTGCGGTGAAGCTTCATCAGGAATGCGTTGCATCAGCTGGTTCATGTGAGACCAGTTCTGGTGCATCTGTTGCATTTGCTCCTGATCCATCATCATGCCAGGACCATGCCCTTGCCATGAGCCTTGATCACCATGCGCTAGCACGAATGCAGGAAAAACCAACAACGCAGCGGTTGCTGTAAGTCCTTTAAATGAAATCATAAAGTTTACCCTCGAAATAAAATTAGACATCCACACCATCGCACTTATCATTGTAGATCTTTATCCAGACAAACGCCGATTTTGACGACTACTAGTGTAGATTAGTTATTGACCCTGTAGTGGCTACAGGGTTTTAAATTGCATCATTTGTACGAAAACCGGAGCCGAGAAAATGAGCAAACCCTGCAATGGGCAGTGTGGTAGTGAAGACTCTGTCGTAGATGACAAGTTTCAGGGACGCGCCACCGCCGAAACAGGTAGCCAGCTAAGCACCTACAAAATACCAAAAATGGATTGTCCCTCGGAAGAGCGAATGATTCGAATGGCACTGACTGGCGTTGAAAACATTCAGTCGCTGTCATTCGATTTATCGGGTCGTACATTGGAAATTATCCACCATGGAGAAACCGGTCCTATTACCAGCAAACTGGAAAACCTGGGCCTGGGTGCTTCCTTGCAGCGGACAGAAGACGCCAGCGCTGAATCCGTCAGAGCGGCTGAATCTTCTAAGGCCAACGAAAGCGAAGAATCCGGCACTTTATGGATACTGCTGGCAATCAACGGCCTGATGTTTCTGGTCGAGATGACGATGGGCCTGATCGCCCAGTCCGCTGGCCTGATTGCAGACTCGCTAGACATGCTTGCCGATGCCGCCGTCTACGGTCTCGCACTTTACGCCGTTGGGCACGGCATCAAAATGCAGGTCAGAGCGGCCCATGTGGCAGGCATCCTCCAGCTTATCCTTGCCGCTGGGGTATTGGTTGAAGTTAGCAGACGTTTTCTGTTCGGCAGTGATCCTCAGTCGTTAATGATGATGGCCGTCGCCTCTGTTGCTCTCATTGCGAATATCAGTTGCCTGCTCCTGATCGCAAAACACCGTGAAGGCGGTGCTCACATGAAAGCCAGCTGGATATTTTCAGCCAACGACGTGGTCATCAACCTGGGGGTAATACTTGCGGGGCTGCTCGTTGCCTGGACCGGGTCCAACTACCCAGATCTGATTATTGGCGGAATTGTCGGTGGCATCGTCTTGATGGGTGCCAAACGCATACTGGCACTGAAAGGCTGAACCTTTCGGGGGCAGGCGGTCGATTATCGGCTTGCCGTTGCCAATCTACGGGGAGTAAACATCAATGCACAGTGAACTGAAGCCATCCTATATTGCGGAGCTTGAGGCGACAGGCAGGGCGGAAGGCGCAGGCGATTTCCAGACAGCCTTCACCCATCTGGAACGTGCCCATATCCTCAGCCAGAAATATGCTCTGGCGCACGCTGCAACCCACTTACGGATGCTCAGACTGGGTTGGCGAACAAGAGACGTTCGTGAGGTGCTGGGGCAGTTGACCCGAACCATTGCCGCCCTGGTCTTTTCCCGAATTTGGGTTCCGGTCGGAAACACCGGTCGTGCAAACGTCAGCGCGTTTGCACCCATGCCGGTGCCCGAGGATTTGGCAGTGGTGCTTTCGGAGGCGGAGGGAAGGCGTGACTAGAATGTTCGCTTTTGTTTAAGCTCGGACATCTCGTCGCGGTAAAAAGGTCCGCTTTCCAATGAAAGTGAGCGACCAGAACTCCCAGCGTATGTCTCCATAATGAGGGCGGATTAGCCAACTATGGTTGAAAGAACACCTTGATCGAAACCCGCTAGACTTCCTCTACAGGGATGCCTCGCCTGATTAATACGTCCAAAATACTTTGATTCCAAAAAATCTCAGACATATATCACCTCTGTGAACCAAGGCGCTGACAGCGCCTTCCCTCCCAATTCACAGAGGTATCTTCAATGCCCGAACAATGCCCCAACTGCCAGTCTGTCCGGATTGGTAAGAAAAACTATGGCAAAAAAGCGGCTGGTGTCGTTGGTGCGTCTGCCGGCACTTATGGCGGCTATGTCTCTGCCGCAGCAGGTGGCCGAGTGGGTGCATCCCTTGGCGTCGCTGCCGGGCCTATGGGCGCAGCGGTAGGCGGTATAGGTGGCGCCCTGATTGGTGCGCTGCTGGGTGGCGCAACGGGCGCTTCAGCCGGCGTGATTCTGGGTGAGGTCTTGGATGAGCGCGTCTTCGACAATTACCGCTGTTTAGATTGCGGCTATTCCTTTAGCACTGATCCCGATTCCCGGGACGACTCTCGCTAACTCGTTTTGCACATTCCATAGGAGAACAATCATGGCTCACCTTATTGAGCAGATGGCCTATGTTGGCCAAACCCCGTGGCATGGCCTGGGGAATCAACTCACCACAAATCAGCCCCTAGAAGTTTGGGCAAAGCAAGCTGGTCTGGACTGGCAGATCGAAGAAAGCCCGGTGCGCTTCGTTACCAATGCTGGTGGCGCCCTTGGCGAAATTCGAGCTTATCCGGACAGCAAGGTGCTCTATCGTTCGGACACCAAGGCGCCACTGTCCGTTGTTGGCAACCGGTTCAAGGTTGTACAGCCAGAAGAGATCCTGGAGTTTTATCGGGATCTGACGGAGATATCTGGCTTTGAACTGGATACGGCTGGTGTGTTGAAAGGTGGCCGCAAGATGTGGGCGCTGGCACGTACCGGTCAATCCGGTGTTCTGAAGGGCAACGATCAAACCAACGCCTATGTGCTTCTGGCTACGGCCTGTGATGGCACCATGGCTACCACCGCTCAGTTCACCAGTATTCGTGTGGTATGCAACAACACCCTCGCGGTTGCCCTGAAAGGTGCGACTGCAAACGCAGTGAAGGTGAAGCACAACACCGCCTTCGATGCGAATCTGGTCAAGAAGCAGCTGGGGATCTCTGTCTCTGCCTGGGATGACTTTATGTATCGTCTCAAAACGCTGAGCGAGCGCAAGGTCAGAACCACAGAAGCCCGCAATTACTTCCTCAAAGTCTTCACGGAAGATGTTAAAGACGGTGTGGGTAAAACCAACGAGCGATCCATGGCTAAAGCACTCGCACTGTACGAGGGCGAAGGTATGGGTGCAGCGCTGGCATCATCCGACGGCACAGCCTACGGCTTGCTCAACTCGATAACGGAATTCATTGATCATCACCGCAGAGCCAAAACGATTGATCACCGAGTGGATTCTGCTTGGTTTGGAACAGGGGCAGCGGTAAAGAATCGGGCGCTTGAACAGGCCATGTCGCTAGTCGCCTAAAACCCACTACTTAAAGCCAAAACGTCATAAAGCCCGCCGGAGCATTGCGCTCGGGTGGGCTTTTTTTATGTCTGGAGGAAAACACCATGGGCATGAGTGCCAACACAATTCAGAAACAACGGCCAGCATTGCGCCTGGTCTCCACCAAGGGCCTCAGCCGAGATGAATGGCTGAAGGTGCGCAAGCAGGGCATCGGCAGTAGCGATGCCGCCGCAGCCGTGGGCATGAACCCTTACCAGTCCCAGTTGGAACTCTGGATGGTCAAAACCGGAAGAGATGCTGGCCTACCAAAACCGGATTCTGACGACCCCAGTTCTCCGGTGTATTGGGGGCATGTGCTTGAACCGATCGTGGCTGAGCAATACAGCCAGCAGACAGGTCGCAAAGTGCGCAGAGTCAATGCGGTTCTGCAGCATCCAGATCCGGACAAGCATTGGATGCTGGCTAACCTCGATTACTCGGTAGCAGCCGACGACGAAGTGCAGATTCTGGAATGCAAAACCGCAGGGGAGTTCGGCTCACGGCTATGGAAAGACGGTGTGCCGGATTACATCCAATGCCAGGTTCAGCACCAGTTAGCGGTCACAGGCAAACAGGCAGCGGATGTATGCGTTCTGTTGTGTGGTCAGGAACTCAAGATCTTTCGCATTGAACGAAATGAAGAGCTCATTGATGCACTGATTAGGCTGGAGCGTCAGTTCTGGAATTTCGTGGAAACGGATACGCCACCGCCTGCTGACGGTACCGATTCTGCCGACAGAGCGTTACGCCATCTGTATCCGGTAGACCATGGCGAAACCTTGGATTTCAGCCAAAGCCAAGAACTGTCCCAAGCGTTCGATGAGCTTCTGGCTATCCGGTCTGAAATGGAAACCCTGAAGTCCACAGAATCACACCTCAAGCAGCGAATACAAAGCCAGATGGGCGAGGCCTCAAAGGCCACCTTCCCAAGTGGCAGTGTTAGCTGGAAACGAGGCAAGGACTCCATTGGGCTGAATGCGAAGAAACTGCTCCAGGATCAGCCGGAGCTTCTGGAACGCTATCCACTCACCAGGCCGGGCAGCCGGCGATTCCTCATCCAAGCATAGCCCCCCTTGGTCACGCGGGTATGACAAGTGCCCCGTGGCTCTTTTTCAGGAGAGTCATCATGATTAAAGGTTTAGCGATTACGCCGCCCGTGTTGGGGCGCATCAGCATTGGCCGGGTCGTTGAGAAGAACGGCATCCGGCTTCCGCAAAAAGATAATCAATTCACCATTACCTCACAGATACAGGAGAAGGATGGGTGGGTGCTGCACCCCATGGACGAAGAACTGAGAAAGGACGCGCCAAACGGCAAGCTGCGCACCATTCCAGTACGCATGTTGTTCAACGATGCGGATCTCAACTTGAGAGCTGAATACACCATGTTCGACCGGAAAAGCGGACGGCCTATGTGTGTAGGGAATGGCGATACATGTAAGCGCCTCACGCAGTCAGGAGTTCAGTCTTTGCCATGCCCCGGACCAACGTTGTGTGAGTTCGGTAAGGGTGGGCTGTGCAAGCCCTACGGGCGTTTAAACGTGAAGGTAGGTGATGACGATGATCTGGGTACCTTCATCTTTCGCACCACTGGCTACAACAGCATACGGACACTGGCGGCCAGGCTGAGTTATTACCAGGCAGTCTCTGGTGGATTGTTGGCGTACATGCCGTTGGAATTAAAGTTGCGGGGTAAAAGCACGACACAAAGCCGGCGCATGCCGATTTACTATGTGGATTTGGTGATCAAGGAAGGGTTGTTGCTGCAGGAGGCGGTGGCTGAAGCAAGGGAGAAAGCCAAGAAAATGAAAGAGGAGGGTGTTGATCAGGCTGCGCTGGATGCGGCAGCTGCGAAGGGGTTTGGTAATACGCTGTTTGAATACGATGAGGATGAAATGACTCAGGTGATTGAGGAGTTTTATCCCGCTGCACAAGCAGATAGTGTTGCCGACACATCGCTCACAATATCGAAATTGCGAGAAGGTCTGCTTCCCACGGTGGCAGTGTCTGGTTAGATATTGGGCGAGCGGTTGTGCTAACTGCTCGCCTGAACCGGCTCTTCGTCATTATTTTTTGGAGATCACTCCGCAATTTACAGCAGTTAGCACATAGTTTTGAGGCGCTAGGTGGTCTAAGCTTCTGATTATAGGCAGGACGGCGTTGTATTGGTTTCTTGGTAGGCGTAATTATGGAAGATAATTTAAAACGAGCTTTTTCGATCCTGAAACAGAGCCTCACTACGGTTTTGTCTGCGGTTGAGATTGAGAGTCTGGAGCTGGACAAACTTCCTTCAGAAAAGGGTGAGTGGATTCGCACGAAGCTTCGCACAGTGGATGCATATGGCCGCCAAATCCGGGATGCTCTCTCTGGCAGTGTCTACAACAACGCTGTTCCGCTCGTTCAGGGATCCAATGAGCTTTTCTGTTTTTATGAAAACGAATACCTTCCAAGAGCCGGTGATATTTTCAGTCTCGTGATTTTTGGTCATACGCAAGGGATAGACCTGGATGCACTGATTAAGGAAACGGGCCTTGGTTTATCTCCGTCTGAACCATTGACGTTTCGACAAGAGAATCCGCTTTGGGCAATTTTTGAAAATGGTTTGGATCAGATTGACACGTTGCTCGAAAGTGCAGAAGAGGCTGATATCCTCCATCTTGACGAGGATGAAATCGCTCAAACCAGAAGGTTGCTCAACTCTGAGTATTTCAAACCAGATCAATGGGCGGAAAACTTGGATGCATTAAACCCGATAATATCCTCTCGACACATGACTCGCATCCCGCGACATGTTCGCCTTAGGGTTCGGGAGGTATATGCCTCTTTCGTGTATGGAAATTGGTTGTCTGTCTTGTCTAGTGGAAGAGCATTGCTTGAATACGCGTTACTGGATCGGCATTCTCCGCTCGGTTTTGATGCGTACAAGGAGGATCGAGGCCAGTCTCCAAAACCTTTGTCGCTTCAGCGCATTATCGATAACGCATCTGAGAAGTTCCCGGAATTAAGCGAGTATATGAATCTCATTAACTCATGCGGAAATGAAGTGATGCACCCCATAAAAAAGAAGAAAGTCACGAATGTACCTGCAGGTCGTAATCAGGCTTTAGATTGCATAGTGAAACTTCGGATCGTACTTCAGAGGTTATACGTCTAGTGTAAAATTGGGTGCTGTTCAGGTATTGGCTGTTGCCCAAGATTGGCGACGTCCGCAATACTGATTTGATAGGCTTTTAATAATTGGTTAGATACCGAGTGATTCTTCACCAAGTAGCGGCCCCAAACGGGGGAAGGTCACGCTTCAGTCTGCGGAATTACTCGCGGGCGGCATCCTGCGCACCACGCCGTTTGGGTATACTCCGCTACAGTGGCCACTCTTGGCCTATAATTGGGCACATAGCAAACCTATGGTTCAAGCGCGAACAGAATAACAGTGATAGTTTACTGTGAGACATTGAGCCGTTTGTCATCCAGCCCAGCGTCGCTGGGGTGGAGTAATTCGGTCGTGATATAGCGCTTCGGATATCATCTAAATTCAGGAATTTAGAGCTTTTATGAAAAATGGAGCAAAAACAAGGCTGAAAATCTCAGAGCTTTTTCTTGATAAGTTTTGGGTTTTATTTTTTATATTTTCATTGTTTTCGATTTTTATCTTGGGCGGGCTCTATTTTTATGCTGGGCAATATATTGATATTGCTGTCATGTCGCCTTTGTCAGATTCGATATCAGCGGCTTTTGGGCTTCCAATTGCATTGGCAGGAAGTGTTGTAGCTATCGTTCTTGCTCGAAGAGCCTTTGAAGTAGCTCAACTGCAAGCGCACAATGAGTCACTTGCTCACGCAGAAGGCATCGCGAATACTGCGGCTGAATATTTCTGGAATTTTTCTGACGCAGTTCGCCGTATGGAAATGACCAGCGATAGGTTACATCGTAATTTTGTGTTATCTCTCAATAACTACAGTGGCGATCCGAATGATCAGTTGTCTAAAGTGTCATCTGAAATTTATGGGTACATGGATGAGCATGTTTATGCAATACAAAACTTCTCAGATTCGATTCTCAAGCTTTTAAGAAATCCAATCACGAGGAAGTCTTGGGATTTTTGGGCTAAAAATTCAGAAGATTGTATTTTTATTTTTTTGGAGGCACTGCCTAAGTCAAACATTAATGGAAATCCAAAGGCTTGGATGCCTGTTCTTTTTTCAAGTGAAAATAATCATGCTACTGACTATGCTCAAGCACTTGCTATGTGGGCGCAAAATCAAACGGCAGTAGAAGTTTTTGACTCGTTGTTGCTAGTTCATTTTCAGCAAAAGATCAAAACTTGGAAATATGATACCGAAAGCAAAATGTGGGAGAAAAAGTTTCATCGTGTCGCAAGAAGTGATCCCTCGCTTGGGTGGAAGGCACCTTGGATTAAAAAAATGAGTACTTTGGAGCTCATGAGTGAACTTAGGTCCAGGGGCGCCATCAGCCGGGGAAATACTCAGCACGCAATGATGAGCTCTTTCAGGAATCAGGATGCTGACAGGCGGCTCTTGGCACTTGGAGCTTCGCTTTGCCTGACACCTGTTCTAAAAAGTACAAATGATGGACACGATCTGCCATTTGTTAATTTTGGAGCAATATTATTAATGAATGTTTCTGACATAATGCCATGCACAGAAATGCTGAAAGACATTGTTAGGGCTGCATTAAAAGAAAGTGGGTATGAGAATGACGAAATAATTAAAGTAACCGCTAATTTGTTGGGAGAGATGGGTGTAACAGAATGTATGCCGCAGTGGATTAAAGAGGCTTCAAAAAATATTAGAAGCCATCGAGATCAGATCCTCATCCCAAACCCTTTTACAGCAGCATAATAATCTATTCAATGCTAAAAATAACAACCCTTATAAAACCAGAGGGAGTGCTGCACAGTTGCGGGTGCGCAAAATTATCGGTTCGAATGCACAAGCGGAAAAGTCAAAGACGAGGTGGCTCACTTTCGGTTTTGCCCAAATTAAAGACTTTACGGCTCCCATCACCTTACCTGTATTCAACCTCAATCGTATCGGTTCAGATTCCTACCCTCAACCAATCCCCTCCACCTCAATCCCATTCTTAGCCAACCAGTCCTTCCTCCGCTCATAATCCGGCATAACTCGCTCAACCTTCTTCCAGAACTGCGGAGTGTGGTGCGGTTCATGGAGATGCGTCAGCTCATGCACCACCACATACTCAACAATCGCTCGCGGCAACAGGATCGTCTTCCAGTTGAAGTAAAGGCGGTTGCCCTTGCCACAAGATCCCCAGCGATAGCCCAAGTCCTGAATTTTGACACCTGCAGGCTCAACGCCCATTCGGGCCGCCAGACCCTGAACTTTCTCGTTTAGGTATATCTGTGCTTTGGTGCTGTACCAGTGAATGAAGTGGGATCGCGCCTTAGGCTGCAGGTCTTTCCGCAGGCAGAATCGGCCAGCTATCAGTTTGAGGGGCGTTTTTTGATCGTCGACCAGCTTCAGTCTGTAGCTTCGGCCCAGGTACAGAAATCCCTCACCGTTTACGTACTCTTTGCGAGGTTGCGGTTTTAGAAGTTGGGCTTTCTCAGCCAACTTTTGGTAAATCCAGAACTTTTTTTCCTGAACAAAGTCCTTGAGCAGGCGTTCGTCGGTGCCCTTGGGGGCTGCAAGCACTAGGTCGCCTTCGCGGTCCACGATGATTTCTAGCGTTTTGCGTCGGGCGCTGCGGCGCACCTCAAAGGTCAGGTCATCTACCTGTAATTCCATCAGGTATTCACCAGCTTGCTGTGATTTGCTCGTGCAAGGTCCAGTAATTTGTCCAGCAGGCTGTCCAGCTTGTTAACCGGGAATAGACCCAGTTCGAAAAGTTCTTCGAACAGCCGGCCTCTCAGGCGCTCCTGGTCTGGTAGGTGGGAGGGTTTCCAGAAGTCTGGGATACGCAGTTCTTCAGTGATGATCTGGACAGCTGAGACGGTCGCTTGCTCTAGGCTTTCCTGTTCCCCCAAATCAGGCGTGGTTGAATCGCCCAGTTTGGTCTCCGTCATTAGACGCAGAAACGGTAGATAGTGGGGAGGAAGGCCTGTGGGTGTTTCGTCGTCCGCTGCTTCGTTATCCTGTAGCTTTTTTATCAGGCCAGAGAGGGCATCCACCTGCTCCTCCCAGCGCCCGTCCATCTGCTCCAGGATTTCCTTCAGGCGCTCGCTGAGTTTGGTATATTTAACCGGATCTTCATCCAGGTGTTTACGCACATGAGAGCGAACCGCATGCTCCATTTCTGATGCCTTTGCCCGATCACTCACTTGCCGGTTTATGTGCTGGTCGAAGTCTGTGTCGGTCAACTGAACTGGAGGAATCCTGGGATTGATACCTAACGAGATCATGTAGTCATCGATCAGCTTGCGGACTTTGTTGCCAACGTCTTTGCCCAACTCCGGGCTGTCCTTGTAGCGATTCCGCGCCAGGGCATGAATATAGGCCAGTTGTTTGGCGTCGTTCACGAACTCCAGTGCTTCCGGACGGGGCAGGACATCATCCAGTGTTCGGCTGAACTCTTTTAGCTTCACGATAAACTCCGCTCGCAGTCGCTCATCGCCTAACGCAGTTACAGCCTCCTCGGTATCTGTCAGGCTATCGACGCCCTGTTTTCGTAGCACATCAACAAGCCGTAGATGACGGTCACGAAGCAATGGGATCTCATCTTTCAGGCTCTGAAGTGCTCCCTCGATATCTTCATCACTGTATGCCGCAAGCGCTTCTTTCAGATGATTTGCAACGCCGTAGTAATCCACCACGATTCCGCAGCGCTTGCCGAAGCCTGTGCGGTTCACCCTGGCAACAGCTTGCAGCAGTTCTGCTTCCCGAATCGGGCGGTCGAGATACATGACGCCCGCTATGGGAGCGTCGAACCCGGTCAGCAGCATAGATTTTACGATCAGGAAACTGAGGGGGTCGGACTTCTCTGGGTCTTTGTGAAACAGTGGCTTCTTGAATCGTTTGATATTTTGCTCAATCTCCGCCCGATCACTCCACTGAGCCCAGCCACTGTCATCGTTGTTGCTGCTACTGAACACCACGGCAAACTCAAGCTGCTGAAGTAATTCACGATATTGCCAGGCCTTAATAGCTGCCTTAATTCTGGGGGGGCGGGTAATCAGCTCGGTTTCGGCAATGTTCTTATCTTCAGGAGGTAGCGCCAAGGCCTCTTCGAGAAGTTTCGACTTGGCCTGATTGAGAGCTTCCAGGTAGCGGATGGCTGCTCTCCGGCTGTAGGCAACCAATTGCGCTTTGAAGCCATTGGGAAGGATATTGGTAACGTAGTGGCGCAGAATATCGGCCGCCTTTTCCTCGATCAGCCTAGGTGCTTCAAAGATCTGACCCTTGGTGGCGTATTTTTTCTTGATCAGCTCCAGCTCGTCTTTAGTGCGTTCCTTGAATAAATCCTCGAACAAGTCATCAAGGTTGGCACCTTCCTTGACTGCGCCTTCTGCCGTTCTGCCTTCGTAAAGAATCGGTACAGTAGCGCCATCGTTTTCCGCTTCTTTGATGGTGTAACGGTCAATGTATTCACCAAAAATCTCGCTGGTCTGTTTCTTCTTACCCATGATGATGGGTGTGCCCGTGAAGCCAATTCGCGCAGCGTTAGGCACGGCTTGTAAAAGGTTGGCGTGCAAATCACCGGCTTGTGTCCGATGAGCCTCGTCAATCATCACCAGGATATCGGGGCTTTCATTGAGTAAGCCAAGAGGGCGTGAGGGCACAGGCATCTTGGGTACTTCGTCCGGCTCTTCTGCCGCATCGCGACGATTGAGCTCCAACCCGCGCTCTTTCTTTGGAAGAGGGTAGGCTGAAGATGCACTCTCGTGTTCCCGGTATTTCTGAATGGTCCCGAAAATAAGCCCCGGCCCGGGCTGCCCCAGCAACGATTTCAGTTTGCTGGTGTTGCTGGCGATCTTGACGGTTTCCCCGGTCAGCGTCGCTGTGTCCGACAACTGATCCTGCAAGTCCTTCCGGTCTGTGATCACGACGACTTTGAAACGGCGCAGTTCAGGGTCGGTTCTGAGTTTGAGAACCAGAAACACCATCGTCAGACTTTTACCACTGCCCTGGGTATGCCAGACAATCCCGCCCCGCCGGTCGTGCTCGCCATCTTCAGAACGAGTTTTACCGGTTTTCAGACGTTGGACGGCCCGGATGACGGCCCGATACTGCTGATACCGGCACACCAGTTTGATGGTTTGCCCGCCCATGGTCATGAACAGCGTAAAGTGACGGACGATATCCAACAGGTTGGCGGGAGCTAGCATGCCCGCAATCAGTCGTTGCTGGGATGAGAGCGAGGCAACACCGAGTGATTTAGCAACGTCCTCTTCGGAACGTGGTGCTACGGTCTTCCAGTTCAGGTAATGGCTGAACCCTGCGCCAATGGTTCCAACTCGGGTATCATCGAAGTTGGAAGCCACCATAAACTGGTTGGTGAAGAATAGGGCGGGGGTGCCTTCGTGTTCCTCTACTTCGAGATCTTGATGGCGTTGGTCGTGATATCGACGGAGCTGATCCACAGCATCCGGAATGCCTTCGGGAACCGTTCGGTTTTTACACTCGATGACTACCAGAGGAATGCCATTCACAAACAGAACCAGATCCGGAATGATGTGCCCTTTCCAGCCATCATGTCCTGGCGGGCATTTAACCTTGAACTGATTCACCACGGTAAAGGTGTTGTTCTCAGGGTTGGCCCAGTCAATAAAGTGAATGGTTTGCCCTCTACCGCCATCCCAATCTGGTAGACCCTCTACTGTGATCCCGCCATGCAGCAGTTCAGTTGCCAATTGGTTTGCTTCCATTACCTTGTTGGCGGGAAGGCGAGTAATGGCGGAGACGGCCTGATCAAGGCGCCTCTCGTCCAACCAAGGCTGGCCGTTCCGGGAGTTAATGGAAAGCAGCCGCTCACGTAAAAGAGGTTCTATGATGACTTGAGCAAAGGTTTCGCGGTGGGTGACGGAAGGGGAATCCAGTGACCCCTCGATGTACTCCCAGCCCTCATGCTCCAGTTGCTGAATAAAGGGGAGCTCAACTTCGGTGAATTCCGGGCCAGGCATTACTGCTCCTGCATGTCAGTTCATTAACTTGATGTTATTTCGGTCATTGTAGGGCAGTTTGGTGAAAGTCGCATTTTTCTATGCTGACCCGCTACTTGGCCAAGTGTTTGCTCAGGTCCGTTTATCGGAAGTCGTCACTGTTAACTTATAAATCTCCTGCTATCATTCGCGCTATGGACAAAATCAAGGGTATCAACCCGTCTCGAATTCTTTGGTGTTGTGATGATCTGGGTGTTTCCGTCGAGGAACTGGCCCACGAGACCAATATCGCCCTCGCGACCCTCGAAAAGACATTAGAGGGAAAGGACGCCCTGTCCGTTAAACAGTTACAGAAGCTGGCCTCCTTCTTTAATCGGGGACTGCTTTTCTTCCTCGAAGATGGCCCGGTAAGTGATGTACAAGTTCATTCTGTGCAGTTCCGCACACTGAACAATCAAAAGCCACAACTAAGCGCGCGTTTCCGGGCTTTGGTTGAGCGAACCGAGCGCCAGCGCTTGACTTACTTAAGTTTACTGGAGGACTTGGGAGAACCGGTTGATCCTGCCTGGTACCCGGAAGAAATCGCGGAGAATTCTCCGCGACCGGGACGAGCAGCGCAGTTAGCTCGCGCTTGGCTTGGGCTTCAACCAGGGCAGAGTTTTGCTGAAATGCGGACCGCTGTCGAAGCCCGAAATATTCTGGTATTTCTGAGCAACGGATATGCCGGTAAGTGGCAAATCCCTAAGGAAAGTCCCATCCGGGGCTTTTCTCTGTATTTCGACAATTTTCCGGTTATTTTCATAAAAAAGCAGCTTTCTGAGGGAGCTCAGGCATTCACCATGATGCACGAGCTGGGACACCTCCTGCTTCATCGCGAGAGTTTTGTCGACGACGAGGACGACTTTTACAGCAATAGTTCCAATGAAGTGGCGGCAAATCGGTTTGCCGGGAATCTGCTTGTGCCGGATGAGTTTCTTGAAGTGCTAGATCTCAAGCGGTTTCCTGCGGATGACGTAACGGCGTATGACATTTTCTTGAAAGACTACACCCAACGGTGGTGTGTTAGCCCTGAGGTTATCCTGCGGCGGATGATGGATTGCGGGCTTCTGTCTCAGGAGGACTACCAGGCCTACCGGAAGTGGAAACAATCCTTGCCAGTGCCTGAGCGCAAGGAAGGTGGCGGCGCCCGCTATCGCTTCAAGGAGCCAGTGAGAGTCTTTGGCAAAAGCTATGTCGGTACTGTGTTGGATGCTTTGCATGAACAGCGCATCACTTTAGCCAGAGCCAGTTCCTATCTGGATAATTTAAAAATAGCAGACCTGCGCCAGCTGGAAGACACGCATGCCTCTATTTGACGCGTCGTCGATTATTCATGCCTGGGACAATTACCCACCAGAGCTGTTCCCACCACTATGGGACTGGTTGGCCCAAGAAATCGTAAATGGGAATTTTGCTATCCCAAGTGTGGCGCTTGAAGAAGTGGGAAAGAAAACTCCGGAATGCGCTGCGTGGTTGAACGACAATGACGTCACCGCATTACCTCTGACGTCGGAAGTGTTGGGTGAATCCTTACGGATAAAACATTTGCTGGGCATCAATGAGGATCAATATCACACCAAGGGCGTTGGTGAGAACGACATCTTCATCATAGCAACAGCAAAAACTCATGGTTTGACGTTGATCTCTGAGGAAGGACGTCAGTTTGGAAAGCCCAATATTCTCGCCAAATACAAAATTCCGGCAGTATGTGAGCTGCAAGAAGTGGGGGTAACATGTACCAACTTCCTGCAGCTTATTCGCTCGAGCGGGGTGGTGTTCAAAAATTAAGCTATTTGGATCGCTGGCAACGCACTATGAATTTGGTCAAGAAGGCTACCTTTCGAGTGCGCATGGCCACCGCGTCTTCTAAAAGTCCCCCGGGTTTAATGGGCTGGTACGTAGGTTCCCATCCCTAACCGAATAAAGAGTAACTGTATAACCGCTGATGCGCTGCCCTTCTATATAGAAGCGGAATGGAGTGTCTGCTTTGCTGTATGAGGTCTCGGGGCCAAATAGATGGGGTAGGCCGTACCAGTTTTGGCCAGCGGCGTACTTAAGCCGGTAGGTACCGAGGGGTACTTCTACCTCCACGGTGCTGCCACCGCGAACGAATACGTCCATGACATTCTGTCCTGAATTCGTATCTTCAAGACGAACTAAATAGTTCATCCCTGCACTAGTTTTTATTTGTAGCGGCGCCTCACCGGTTTGATTTGAATTACGTTGAACAGAGCCTGTTGCAGGCAAGGCCAATACTGGCTTATTAAACTTCGGTTCTGCGCGAGGAGCTGGGGCAGATTGAACCGAAGGTGTTGGCATGGATTTAACTGTTTCTGTTTGCTGTTGTGACGTTGGCAACTCATATCGCTGATTCGTTGCAGGAGGTTGATCACTGGAGATCAGCATAAAAAAGCCGCCAACAACAACCGGAGCTATGATAAAAGGACTTAAACCCGCAATAACACGCCGGAGAAACGACTTCTTTTCTGGTTTTTTTTCGTGACGCCTGAGTTTGTCGTTCAAAGCTTGGCTGGCAGATGATGGAGTCCAAGCACCTTTCTGAAAGTCTTGGGCCCCGGCACTTTGCCAATTCTCGCCATGATTGAGTCCGAGCTTGGCCCTTAATGCTCCAATGTCTGTCAGAGTGGAGTGGACCTGATCATAGGTTTTCCGCCGACCCTCACTGAGCAACGCTGCTGTTACATCTGCTCTGAGCTTGGCGTCTTTGCATGAGTGCAATGCTTTTTGAATTTCATCGAATGATGCGGTTTGGCTGATTCCAAGTCGAAGGTATAAATCACGCATACTTCACCAGATATTCGTAAGCCTCACGAATGCGAACAAACGTTTGCGAGGCTGCAGCAACAGATTCTTCGCCCAATGACGAGAAGCGGTCTGGATGATGAACCTGAGCGAGCCGCCGATAGGACTTCTTGATTGACTCTTTACTTGCACCAGGCTCAAGGCCAAGAGTGGCGTACGCAGCTATAGCCTTACTGGAATGGCGAGGAGGCTCTTTGTGGTTTGTTGAGTTTTCAGATTCGCTTGACTGTCCCGATGATCGACCTTGGGCTTTGTCACGCTCCTGCCAATAATGCGCAGAACTCACATCTGATGGTAAGGGGATCTCTCGTCCGGTTACGTTTATGAATATTTCATTCAAACCGTTTTTGCTGATACCCAATAGATCAGCGATAAACCTCAAAATATGATTTTCGCTAGGCAGTAAAAAACCATCAGCAATGGCGATGCCGATTGCCATTTCCAAAAACAGGTGGGCTTTTTTCCCTTTAAAGTGCGACTCAACGATGTCGCAAGCGAGGTACAATGCGGCAGTGTCTCGCTTTTCTGCGAGGCGGATAATCGGTTGGGCCGAGATTCCGTGTTTAGATGCTGCCGAAATCTCGGCAAGCTGTTTAGCTTCTGTTTCGTCGACTCTTCCGTCGCTGGCTGCAATCCAAGAAAGAACCAACAAAATCGATGTGCCGAGTTGGTTCTGACTGTTGAGAATTAGCTGCTCAAATTCTGTAAAAGCGTGATCCGTCACTACAGAGACCTCTTGCCCATGGCCTTTTCAATCAGTCCCATTAAAAGCTGCTTGCGCTCCTCAAAAAAACTCTGGAAGTCATCCGCTCTTAACTGATCTGTAGGAATGAAATGCCCAGAAAGTATGGCATCCATCCCATCGCTGTCCAGTTGAACCTGCTCATGGTTCTGAAGTTTAGCTAAGTAAACCGATGGCGCATCGCCCCCAATCATCCGGTTGGCCTTATAGGAAATAGGCGTTTTGTTGATGATGGAATCGTAAACCTTTGGCAGTATTCCGTTAGCTTCGCACCAGGCTCGGGGGAAGATATGGTGAATATCCAGAGCCACTTCCTGAGTATCCAACTGCTGAATGCTGCCCTTCCAGAAGAAGTCGGAGGCGCCCTCACGCAAAATCAGCACGTTAATGCCTTTGTATGCGGCACTGAGTCGGCTACGCAGGGATTCCAAGCGCTCTGGATCGAAGGAGGCATCGGTAACGGTGCGGGGTGTGGCGGTGTCATCTTTAAACCAAGTCATCAGTTCTTCAAGATCCACCGCAACACGGGTCTCAACAGCACCGCCGTATAGCTCACCCAGCACGCCAGACCAGAACCAACGCGCCAGTTTTTGGTGAATTTTTTGTTCCCGCCAACGCTCTCCAAGAAGTGTCATGGTCGCAGCCAGGGGAACCAGCTGGGTGCCATAAGGCAGTTCTCTGCGGCTAAAGAAGCACTCACCGGCCAAGAACTTTGATGCCTCCACAAAACCGGTCTCAACCTGATCAGCCCATGTTTGGTAGGCAGCAAGCGGAAGCTCAAGTACAGAAGCTCGTTTGGCGCTGACAGGCCGTACCTGCTTACCATGTTTGCCATCTGCAATATCCTGGTATTTGCGCTCTCGGGTATGGAGTAGGGTAATAGCCTGCAGGAAATCGGTGCTTTCAACGCCTTTAAGCAGTTCATGACGGGATAGGCGTTTATGGCGAGACGCCACATCACGTATTTCAGAGCCAAACCAGTCATCCCGCAAGTTATAACCCTCTGCTGCATAACTGGCAGTGATCAACTCAAATACGGACAACTGAACTCCGCCGGTATTAACTTTCTCGAACACCAGACAAACGGCTTCTTTGGTTGTTTCTTTTGTCAGTTCAATGATGGGGATCTGGTAGGACCGGAAGGCATTAATGACGGCTTTGCGGAACTGCATGTATATGCCGAATGATTCAGGGGAGTATTCTTGAAGCGCTTCCTCATAATCATCCGAGTTGATGATTTGGTCGCAGGGAAAGTGCAGATGTTTGCACTCAAGCTCCCGCGTGGATAAATCCAGCTCTACATCGCGACCGAAATTCGAGCGCACCTGTCGATTCTCATCCACGCTTATGAGAGCGTCTTCCAGCCGCTCTTCGCCCTCGAGTGCGAGCTGAATGTCGAAGTAATAGTGGCGTTTGATCTCTTTACCCTTAGCAGTACGGGTATCTACGGGGCTGGGTAGCCCTACAGCCTGGGTGAGACTAGTTAAGCGTTGTTGCCCATCAAGGATCAACTGCTCGGGCTTGTCCGTGACATCTTTGGCAGAGATACCTTCGACAGGACGCACCTGGAACCGTACTTCACCGCCTGTTTCCATTAGCATGACAGCCCCAACGGGAAACGAGCGGGCGATACTCACCAGCAGACCTTTTACATGCTCGTCGTCCCACACCCAACCACGCTGAAAGTCTGGCAGCTGAATCTTGCCGTTGGTGATGTCTTTGAGCAGGTCTGGGAGGGAGCGTTTGGTGCTGTCGAAGGTGGTCATACTGCATCCTTGAGTAGGGGAGTGACGCGGACACGGCCTGTTAGAAGATCATCCATTAAACCGTTTTTTGTTGACTCTAGTTTTTGTCTGTCGCACTCCAACCCGCTGATTTCACGTGCAATTGAGTTTAACTGTTCGCTTATAAGCCTTTGCTCGGCAATCGTTGGAAGTCCGATAAGTATGGTTCGCAGGTTAGAAAGATTAACTCTTTGTAGAGTCACCCCTTGCTGTTTGGAGGTGGCCTGCTTCATGGAGCGTTCAAAATTCAAACTGTGCATAAGGAAGCTGCTTGTCGCGGTGGAGGGGTGTGCTCTAACCCTGAAACAATCGGCTTTATTTATTGCAGGGGGCAAATGTGTGGGGTAGAGACATGCCCTACCAGGTTTACTTCTTTCATCTCCAAGGGACGCAACTAATAGGTCGCCGCCTACCACTCGATTTCTATCAAGTCGATTGGCGTGAGCTCTGGTAATGAACGCAGTAAAAGTCTCGTCGTATTCCCCAGTTTTTATGTTCTGGAGGCGCACGACTTGAACTCCGGCCTCCTCGACGTAATGAGATGTTTTCAGGTTTGATCCAAAGGGGCCGTCAACCATCGAATCGGTTACTTGCCTAAGTGACATTACTTCCCACTCCTTGGGAATCGATCCTAAAGCTGACTCTTTATAGAGCTCCGGCGCTTGCTCCGGCGTGGGGCGGAGTTGGCCGTACTGGTCGATGCCTCGGGTGAGCAGATCGTGGAGCAGGCCTTCCTTAACTTTTTCTAGCTTGGCGATTAGGGCTTCGGTTTTCTGGATCTGGGTGTCCAGGGTATCGAGAATCTGGGCGATTTTGGCCTGTTCATGTAGAGGGGCGATGGGCGTCCTGATGCCAAGTAGATCAGAGATTCGAATGCCTTTAACTGTCGACCCAACAGATACACTTTCAGCATGGAATTTAAGACTGTCCAACAACCTTAGAAGGTACCGTGGACTTACGTTTGCCTTGGGGAACAGTGCCTTCACATCCTGATTGATCGTCACATCGCTGTTACTAATCGCACATCGACCAACGGCCATTCTTGTACAGACGAGAGGAGTGCCTGCTGGGATCAAATTAGTAGAGCTTGCTGCTAGGCCTTGCTGGGTAATTGACTCCTCAGTCGAGTTAAGAACCAACTGATTATCTGCAAAGTCTTTAACCGATGCCCAGGGAATTGGCCCGTTCCAGAATCGGGGATTGTTCCGCTCTGGGGTGCCTCCGCCCTGCTGTCGCTCAACGAGTGACCCCAGTGAACGTTTTTCAAACATACCCGAGCCCCGTCAGAAAACCCTTTAGCTCAGCTGCGGATTTATCCCGCTCCGTTTCAATATCCGCCAACGTAACCCAGTACTTGTCCCACCAGGTCCCAAAAGCAGCAATTACTTCCTGACGCTGTTTCCGAATGTATGTCTCCAGTATTCCCAGTATGTCGTTATGCAGAATTGTCAGCATCAGCTCTGCGGCCCCAGCTTCGTCCAGTTTATCCACCGCTTCGTTCAGGTGCGCCTCAAAGCTGGCTTGTTTAGCTTTCAGGGTCTTGGTGGCTTTTGTGCGTTCGGCCTTCCAGGCTTTGATATCTGCCTCAGAGGGCGCATCTTCGTCCGGTTCGGCTTCGTCGTCCTCTTCCGGCTTGGCGGTGGCGGCTTTGATACGGGCATCCAGCTCGGCCTTGTGGGCTTGAAGGTCTTCCAGTTCGGCCACGTAGTCTGCTAACAGGAATGTCACCAGCTTATGGTCTAGCGGGTTGGTTTTGTTCTGGTCGTCTTCCAGCAGAGTGATAATGCTGATGCGCCAGGCATCCACCACGCCAAGCACGTCGCGGGCCTGCAGGGTGCGGAATTCGTTCTTGTTCTGGTCCCAGAAGCCGGCAATGATGCCGCGCACAGCAAACCTGTCTAGCATTCCGATGGGGTCGAGGGCATGAGTGAAAGTGTCAATCAATTCATCCCGCAGGGTGCTCAGTTGTTGGCCATTGCCGGAGAGTTGAGCAATGTGGGTACCCCTCTGCTGCCACCAAGTTTCAAAAGTGTCCTTGAGTTGGGCCTCTTTGTGCTGGACGTTGGCATTCTGTTCAATGGCCGGTTTCAGGGCGCCTTTGTCGGTAAGGTCTTTCCGAAACTCCACATAGTCTTCTTCGCCTGCTTTGGGAGTGAGCAAATCCATAGGGTCTAGGCCCAGAGCATCAAACAGAGGCTGTTTAGCCTGGACCTCTTTCAGTGGAATGCCGCCTACCAGGTGCGCCCGCACATCTTGGGGTTCGGGTGGTGGGGCGTTGTCAGCATAGCGGCGGATGTTCAGGTTGTAGTCGTTCTCCTGCAACTCCTCCAAGATGACAATCCGTGAAAAGCTGTCAGCCTCTTCAAAGGCCTCAAAAGTGCTGACAATCTTCTCGATGTGCTCCGGCAACAAGTGGTTCTGGGCACGGCCTTCGTAGTATTCACGGTCGGCATTGATGAACAGAACCTTGCCTTTGCGTTCTGGCGATTTGGCCCCCTTGTTACGCAGCACCAAAATGCAGGCGGGAATGCCGGTGCCGTAGAACAGGCTTGGTGCCAGGCCGATTACGGCCTCCACCAGATCGTTTTCCAACAGGCCGGCACGAATGCGTTTTTCATCGCCACCCCGGAACAGCACTCCGTGGGGCATAACCGTGGCCAGCATGCCATCGGATTTCAGGCTGGCGACCATGTGTTGCAGGAACATCAGGTCGGCTTTCTTGGCGCCTTCTGGTACCTGGCCATACTGAAACCTTTCCGGGAACTGATTGCTAGGCGTGAAACCAATGGAAAAGGGCGGGTTGGTGAGGATGCGGTCAAATCGCACCAGTTCGCCGCCTTCCACATGCTGGGGATCAGTCAGGGTATCTTCGTTGCGTAGATCGGCGCTGGTGATCCCGTGCAGGAGCATGTTCATCTTAGCGATGGCCCAAACAGAACCAGAGGCTTCTTGCCCGAACAGGGACAGATGCTTGGGATCGCCGCCTTGCTCCTCCAAATACTCTTTGGCCAGAATTAACATACCGCCTGATCCGCAGCAGGGGTCGTATATGCTCTGGCCTTCCTGAGGGTTGGCCAGGCGCACCATCATGCGAACCACGGAACGCGGTGTATAGAACTCGCCGCCTTTCTTGCCGGCAGAATCCGCAAACTCACCGATCAGGTACTCATAGGCCGCACCCAACAAATCCGGAAACTCGAAATCTTCGTTGCGCAGACGGTATTGGCTGAAGTGGACGATCAAGTCCCGCAGCTTTCTGTCTGGCAGGGTGGTGGAGCCTACCTTGCGGGTAAAGTCGATATGCTCCAGCACGCCTGCCAAGCTGACGTTGTGTTCCTCTAGTCCCGCCAGGGCTTTGTTCAGGTAATTGCCCACTCCATGGTGGGCGTCGTTCATCAGGAAGTCCCAGCGAGACTGTTTGGGCACGTAGAAGGTCGATTTGTACCAGTTCTCCATGTCTGCGATGGCTTCCGCTTCAACCTGCCCCTTGCCTTTAGCCACCTGAGTTGCGACCACCTCCTGATAGCGTTGCTCAAATGCGTCGGAGCAGCGTTTGAGGAATAGCATGCCGAAGATGTATTCCTTGAATTCCGAGGCGTCCATTTTCCCGCGCAGAATATCGGCAGCCTTGAACAGGTGGCGTTCGAGTTGTTGAAGCGTTAATGCCATGGTTACTTCCGTTGAGGTGTTGCTTGAAACGCTATCCGATAAGTGCGACAGGGAGTGCCGGAAACCGTTGCGTATGTCGTAATTAGTTAGCGAAGATATTGCCCGCTCAGGATGGGATGTTCAACTGGTCAGATGGCGATGCAGTATAGTCCGGTCTCCAAGGTGGGGCGGTAGGTGGCTCCGACTAGCGACCTGTCACGCCCCACTTACCTAGTTAATTTACCACAGGCGCAATTTGCAAAGCGGGAATAAGCTTTTCTATTTGGCCCACATGCACTGGCGCTCGTCCCTCTCGTGCAAGCTCCTCGTTCAAATAAGAGAGAGCCTCCGGGGTTTCGCTGTAAAACTCTGCCAATTCAAGCGGCGTCATTCCATTTGCATCACGCTGCCAGGCAAGCTGTGGCGAGCTTGCGATGATTCTTTCAATCGCATAACTGTTTCCCGACCAAGCTGCAGTATGAAGCGGCGAGCGACCATCTACAGTCTTTGGGGTGAGATCATCCGCATGATTCAAAAGAACATCGATTGACGCCTTGTCGTGCGATTTCACCGCAGCATGCAATGCAGACCTGCCCTGGAAGTCCTTAAGGTCCGAATCTGCACCAGCGTCAAGGAATGTTTGCATTAACTCCGAGTCGCCATCCTCTGCAGCCAGCATGAGCGGTGTTTGGCCCTTAAAATCGGTAAGGTTCAGCTGTTTTGGTGCCTTTTGAGCGAGCAATCCAATAGCCTGCCTCCACACTCCCAAACTATTTTCCATTCGCTGGAGTTCTGGCTGCAGATCGGTGGGGGCCATTTGTTTCATCCTGGGAAGCTGGGTTTGAAAGTGTGAGCGGCACTTGATCCAGCTTAATAACAAAGAATCGCCGGTAACGTAGTGAAGGCTCTTGTTGTATTTTTTATGGTTGAGATTGATCCACTCTTCAATGGTATCGATGTCTCCAGACATGAACACCCGCATTGTGGACTCTAGTTCCGTACTGCCGACCGGCTTTTTACGTTCAAACCCAGGGTAGGGTTTGTAAAGGTCACTCCAGAAGTATTCAGAGGCCCATTTCGCTACATCTTCAATTCCAGGAATTTTATCGTCTTCGATAACGCCGCCGGCCAGCATTTCCCGATAGTAAATCTCATGATTGTTGGGGATCAGCTTTTGATCGGCGACCTGCACGGCAAAGCTGTCCCGCGCTATTTCTCCTCGCAAAAAGCCAAAGTTACGTTCTGAAACTGCCTTGAGAGCTTCACGAAACAGTTTTGCACTTTGTCGGAACTCGTTCATGGAAAGATAGTGCTTGGCCTCATACTGGAGGAGCGGAGCTTTCCACTGCTCAAACACAGGGTTGGCTTTGGCTTCATCTATGAGTTTTTCGACTTGAGTGGCGCTGTCTTTCGGAAGTTTCTTGCGTTCTCCATTGAGAAACCCGTCCAGCTGAAGCAAGAGTGGCTGAAGTTGCTCACTGGGTGTTCTGGCCAGTTCTTTAAGCCTGTTAATGGCTGCAGATCGAGTCTTTGGCGCCAGGTCGTCAGCACCAGCAACTTGAGCAACCACGAAGTAGCGGTTCTCAGATTGGAGTGTGCGCCAAGGGGAGCCAGATTTCAGGCGGCTCATCAGTTCTGATATCGCGAATGCTTCTTTGGCAATGCGTTCTACCAAGTCTATCTTTGTTTTGGTGACGTGCTCTGTTGAGGGCGCATCATAGCCAATCAACTCCTCGAGCTCTTCTCCGGCTGTGAAGGATTCAAACAGACGGTTAAGCAAGGACGCAAGCTCCAGAATACCGGTCTGCCGTTTGGAGGGAAGAATGGAAAGGTAAAGTGTATTTGCATCCCAGGGCGAAAGACGCCCCTCGAACCAGTTGTTCTCAGCAGGCTCTCCATCATCTCGACAATTTCGCCAAGCCGCTACTGTCAGGTTGTATATGTGTTTGTAGATAGCGAAAATTTGAAGCACCTTGTTCTGCTCGAAATCAGAACAGTATTTATCCACCCCAGGACACAGAAACTTCAGGGCGCGTTCATAACCATCTTGTATCATTCTGGCAAAAAGCAGTCGCTGCCGGATGATTTTGAGGGTCGGGCGCTTATAGCGCTCGGCCACCAGGTTGACGAAGATTTGCTTTTCGTCGTCTGTGCCTTTGCCTGTGATGATGCGTTTAATGTCTTGCTCGTCACCAATGGCGATTTCTCTTCTTAACGCGTGCTCGTCGAGCTCTTTTTCCTTCACGAAACGAAGCGTGTCAGAGAACTGGCGCTCAAAAGGTTGTGTCGTGTCCAGTTCAAACGAACCGACAAAGTGAATTTCGGTATCGTCAGAAAAGAAGCTGTGAATCTTGTCGCGGTAGGGGAGCGTACCTTTGCGCCAGTTATGCATTGTTCTGGTGAAGGTGTCCTTGTCGTCAGTGTCTAAGAAGTTCCCTACACGAGTTCTGGCTTCGGAAAGGCGCTCTATCGAACCTCCAGCCAGGTCGGACAGCCAATCGATGACTTGAGCAACAGGCAGAAGCACATTTGCCTCATTTTCTTCGGCGAGCACTTCTGGAAGATACCAAAAGCTCCCGCGCGGCATACCGCTGTCCAAATTGCCTTGTAGGTTCCAAAATGCCGTGTGCCGAGCTATGCCTGGTATAAAGAAGTATCCGAGCACCAACCAAAGAACCTGTCTTGAGTCGGAATCGAACGTCCATGTTCTACACTCCAATCCTTTATATGCATTGGCAATTTCCATGAGGTTCTCGAGAAAGTCGGCTCTCGCCGGGCCGTCCAGGTCCAGCTCGTTGAAGATTTCTGTTAGCACTTCTTCGCCCATCTGCCGATGCTTGACCAGTTGCATTTGGCCGGAAGAAAATTTGCGCTTAATGCCGGATTGGCCCTGCTTGAGGCCTAGGCTTTGATGAACTTCGAGAAAAACTGTTTCGATGGAAGGGAACATGGCCATAAATCTCTCCTTGGTGATTGATACTCACATCCTTGCCTAACGCGGCCCCTATCTCTCTGAAAAGTGACGTACCCCCCCCCCTGGGTGAGGACAACAAGGGGGATACGCGAGATTTCATATTGGAGAATCGTATTGGCTGACATTCTGGCTCCTTCACAAATCAATAGGAGCTTTTATGAATCAGTCATCAAGTCCAGTACCTGTTGTTGTCAATTGGCATTTGACCGAAGCCTGCAACTTCTCTTGCAGGTACTGTTACGCGCACTGGGAACGCGCTGAAAGCGTAAAAGATTTAGTCAGAGAAGAACACCACGTCCGGGCTCTAGTTCAAGAGCTCGGAAGATTTTTCCGCTCTGATGGTGCAGCACGACAGTTTGGGCTCAGCGGTGCTCAGCCCAGGCTGAACATTGCAGGCGGAGAACCGTTACTCTTTCCCTCAGCTGTTCAGGCAGCCGCACAGCAAGCACGGCGAGTTGGACTGCGGGCTTCTATCATTACGAATGGCTCTCTGTTAACTGAGGATCTGTGTGATTCACTCGCTCCTCACCTTGATATGTTGGGGATTAGTATCGATGCCGGCCGATCAGGTAACAATAAGCTGATTGGGCGCGTTGATAGCCAAGGTCGGCTCCTGGATTTCGAGGTCCTCGGCAGAAATTTTGAGGTGCTGCGCCACCGAAACCCCTCATTGACCGTGAAGTTGAATACTGTAGTTAACAGGCTGAATTGGCAGGATGACCTGTCCAGTGTTGTTGATTTGGTTCGGCCCGGAAAGTGGAAGATTCTTCGAGCGTTGCCAGTCATTGATCAATCATCAACGGTAACGGATGATCAGTTTCAGGCTTTTGTGAGTCGCCACACTGCCTTTAGATCGATATCTGTGGTTGAGGACAACCAGGACATGCTGGAGTCCTACATCATGGTTGATCCTCAGGGCCGGTTCTTTCAGAACTCGCCCTGTTCTGCCGGTTATCAATACAGCGAACCCATTCTGGATGTTGGTGCCGAAAGGGCTTTTGAGCAGGTGAACTTCAATGCCTCGCGTTTTCTCTCCCGGTACTCGAATCAATCCGGGGGTGCTGCATGAAGTACTCCTCCAATAAGGACGTAAACTCATTTGCAAGACATTTGGTGGTGGATGGTTGGCGGTTCAAGCGTGGTAAAAAACATGGGAAGCTAGTAGCGCCCGGGGGACGAGGTATTGTTGTGATTCCTTCTACGCCCGGCAAAAAGAGAGCACTTCGAGAACTCGAGTCATTGGTCAAAAGGATTAAAACGGGTAACTGAGAGACTTTAGTTTCTTTGAAGCAGAACGAAGATCAACCGCAATGCTTCGCGGGTGGAGGCAGAGACCAGTGAAATATACCCGGCCTCTGCCTCCTCCATAAGTTTGTGGGTAAATCCGCTCCAATTACAATTATTTCAGCCCCCCGGGAAAGAGGTGTGCCATGTGCGGTCGTTATAACGTGATTGACTCGCCAGAAGTTCAGGCCTTGATGGAGCACCTGTCACTGCCAGGGTTAACGCCAAAGCCTCAGCACAATGTGCCTCCCGGCGGCATTGGGGAGTTTGTGGTGGAGGCTGCTGGCGATCGTTATCTGTTACCCGGCACCTGGTCACTGTTGATCGAGCAACGTCCCGACGGCCATGGCTACCGGCCAAATCCGAAGTTTAATACCTTCAACGCCCGCAGTGACCGATTGACCAGCAGTCCGCTCTGGAGAAAGTTATACCCCACCAAACGCTGTGTTGTGCCGGTCAGCGCCTTTCATGAATGGCAGGGCAAGCAGGTCTACAATATTTATCCGGAAGGTGAGGCGACCGCTCTCGCTGGGCTTTGGCAGTCTTGGCACTTTGGAGATGACCAGGTGAATTCGTTCACTGTTATCACATTGCCGCCGCACCCACGATTCAGCCATATTCACCCTAAAAGCATTCCGCTGATGCTACGTCCGGAGCAGTTCGACCTCTGGTTGGATCCGGATTTCCACCACACAGATGCTTTTGCTGATTTGATGGCAAGCCACATTCCTGCGTCGTTGGTGTGTGAGCCGGTTCGAAGCACTCACGATTTGGAGGTTGTTGAAGCTGTGGAGATCGTAGCTCCGGATTGAAGTGATATTCCAATTCAGTCTGGTGCAGATGGTTAAAAGGTTACCCTTGTGAGGTCTTGTATGGCCTGCGGAACTGAATGATCCCAAGGGATTTCGCAGCTCTTGTCCAAGCCACTCAGCGTGGCTGGTAAATCTTCACCTAGTTTTGAGCGTGTATATTCCCATTCATAGCTTTGGTCTCCTCGTTGCGTAGCTGATTCGGACAGAAACAGATTGTCTGGATCCCTTGTCAGGACTTGTGGTACCCCCCTTAGTTGATTCGCTATCACCAAGTGATCAAATTCATAATCCAGGGTTGGATACCAGTTTTGCACCAAGCCTTCGACGATTTTTTCAGCGTTGTGGCGCTCCTGCTCGTCATCAACCGATAAATACGTTACGTGTGGAACTAATGGCGTCGGATACCCCGCCGGCGTTGGCCAGTGCTTATATGCCGCGTGTAGCAATCTGCCGGACCAGAAGTTCGTAACGCCCAATTGTGTCAGGTTCGCAACAACTGTCACTTTCGGCGTAAGTTGTGTTCGCAGTGGGTTCTCGGTGGTTTTTTGCATCGTAATAAATACCAACGCAGTTCTGATACTTAACTGCCATATTCGTTTTCTTTGTGCATTATGTAGGCGGTTCCAGCATTCGGATATTTCACTGCGAATCCGACTCACTGGCATGGGTACGCCGGTTAACTCGATACTGACCCAAGTGGGTGCTGGTAAATTCAGTTCTATTGCGTGATGCACTTGGCTATCGAGTAGTTGAGCAAACCCATAAGCCCATCGTTTTGCCCGTTTTGCCTGGCAAGTTGGGCAATGGCGGTGGTAACACCATAAAAAGTGCGGATTGGTGACGGTACGGATGACCGGGTAGCTTTTGTTCCATTGGCCGCACTCTTCAAGCATGCGGCCCTGGTATTCGAAATCCAGTCTATTTAGATAGAGTTCGCTGATGTCTGTTGTAGAAGGCGAGTAAGTGGGATTCATGTAACAAATGCCTCTATGGCGCTGCCGAAGGGGTGCGGCTGTTGATGGGGCGGGGAGGGCTCCGTATGCGCGATTAACGAGTCAGGGAGCGAACTCGTAGCCCTTTTGTCGCTCAGCGTCACCTCAGCGTCACATGGAATAATTCTTGTAGGTATAGCCATCCCATGCGAAGACGGAGCTGACTTCAGGCTGACCGTGGGCTGGCCAACCACTGTCCTCAAAAACGTTGTAGTCGCTTAGCTGGGATCGCATCGTCTGCAGTAAGCCGGAGGTCTGCATAAGGTTGAGATTCTTGAGTTCCTGCGTAATAGCCACCAACCATTGATCATCCGGCTCATCTGCCCGAGCCTTGGACGAATACCCGGCCAAACCAACGACTTGGCGTCTGACGTCTTCAGAGGACCCGGAGATACGCTGAACGTGAACTTTTGGGGCATAAGGTTCTTGCAAGGCAGATTGCCAGGCCTCCGTCCATCTTTGCTGCGAAACGTAGTTATTACCTGAGTACATCGAAGGCCGAACCAATAACAGGCAGTGAAAGTGAGGATGGGCTGTGTTTGGCTCTGATTGGCCGGCGTTAACCTCAGTAAATCGGATGGCGCCAATGACGTTCTCTTGAAAAAACTTTCTTTTAGTCATCCGCTGATAAGCCTGTGTCATTTCCAAAAGCGTTTCTCGGAGATTCCATATTGCGCAGTTGCGAACTGTTAGCGTTAAGTAGAGCCATTGTTGCTGAGCAAGTGCGGGATGTTGGTCGAACATCTGGTGCATTTCGCTGCAGATCTTTTGCGAGCGGCGTTCTTGGCAGTTTGGGCACTGGCGCTGGTGGCAATAGTACGTGCGGACAGCGGGGTTAAGTTGATCTCGATATGTCAGGCAGACCCGTTCAGCACATTCCAAAATGCTCTGCCCGACCTTCTGTGTATGTGGGTCCTTTAACAGTGCTATAGCCGTGTGTTGTGACTTCCGTTTGAAATTTTCCAGTTCTTCCATAGATTTTGTTGTCATAGCTTTGACTCCTGATGACAGATTTGATGATGCGCATTTATCTTGCTGAGGTGTGGTGATGTCGCTGGATGGTGCCTATTTGCTGAGGAAGTCCTTTGGGTCGGAGCTTTCCGTAGCAGGTAATGCGGAGTTTTCTGATGACGAGTAAGTGACTATTAATAAATACAAAGCAGAAAGAGTGAGCAGGCCGGGTAGCTACTGAGCATCCCGCTGCTGAATTGCGTGTGCAATCCAATCCTGAACCTCTGATTGAACCCAGCCCACAGAGCGGCCACCTAAGGGCACAGGTTTTGGGAATGAACCGGCATCGATGTATTTGTAGATCGTGGAGCGGGCGAGGCCTGTTTGGCTGATGACATCTTTGAGTCTAAGAATGCGCATTGTGGGTGTCTCCTGGTCAATTGCGTTCAGAAGATCTGCACAGCCCGTAAAGAATGAACGTGGAGGGGTATTTTGCTTGCTTTCCTGCCTTCTTGCGCTTTACGCAGCAGCTTTTGGCTTATGTGATTGACGTTTGGGATGGTTGCGGTTTTGAGTGGGCAGAGTTCACTGTCTGAAGATTATTCGCTCAAGCCTAATCTTTGAACGATGTTCTATGCCCGAGGGTAATATTCGATAAGTCGTAATTGGTGCGCCCCAAGAATTCCCTCTCTTGGGGATCTTCCCCTTTTGCAAGCACAGTGATGCAAGCTGATGGGATAGTTCCTCCAAGTCGGCGCAGAGGCTGTAAAACATGTGCTTGTGCTCATCAAAATTCTGCATTGTGTTGAAGGGCTTTCCGGTTAACTCGAGTATGAAGTTGTTCGTGGCGCGGTCTCTTACGCTCCTCCATTCTGACGCAGACCGAATGGAAATAGGATCTCCGAGCAACTTTGCGGCATAACGTTCGATCACACACTGGGTAAATAGTTTGGCTGCGGGACGGTTGAGTACCGCAGGAGCATTCTGTT
This sequence comes from uncultured Haliea sp., assembly GCA_963977485.1. GTDB lineage: Bacteria > Pseudomonadota > Gammaproteobacteria > Pseudomonadales > Halieaceae > JARRPM01. The sequence continues at coordinate 2,978 of CAXBOW010000024.1, read as the reverse complement.
CCCAAGAGCCGGGGCTGATCGCTGTCATCTTAAGACCGAGGGGTTTTTGAGCATGTTCTGCTGAAGATGCAAGTCGATCATTTAGTCCCGGGCAACCGAGTTTCATAGCAATGCGATTTATCTCAATAGACGTGCTGCCTTTTCCCCTGATTTCGATTGGCTCAACGCTGACGCCGGTGTTTTTGAAAACTGGATGCTGAAAGTTCAGGTAATAGATGGAACTTGGTTTTCCTAGAAAGCTTCCCTCAACCAAGCCCGGTATAACGTCCGTAATTATGTTCAACTCTTGGAGCCGATTTATTCTTCTCTGAATTTGTTGCTGCGGAATCCCTGTATATCGACTTAATGTGGCATGGCTAGCAGTATTGATTACTCCGGATTGATCTGCTTTACCCACAAGTACAAGCAGTAGCAGGAAGAGGGCATTGCTACTGCCCGTCTGATCGAAGAGTCGTAGGCGCCTCAACCTATTACTGATCAGGCGAGAGCATTGAGAACTCAGCACCGCTTTTACAACGTTCTGATTCGTCTTTTCTGTTTCCCAGCTTCTGGGAACTATTTCCCTCAGTTTTCTTGGGCGACCTATTCTCCCCTGGTTTGTTACTTCGTCGATCATTCCTGCTTGCTTGAGTTTTTTTAGAGCCCGGAATGAGGCGGTTTTTGTGAACCTAAAGCGTATTCCAAGCTGCTCGCCATTGCTCTCAATTTGGCTGAACCTGCCGGGATTACTTGCCCCCTCACTTATAGCTAGCAGAAATATCAGGAACAATTTTTCATCAGCTTTAAGGTCAGGAGTACAGGACAGCAAGCATCGTACTGAGGACGGTAATTGCATTAAAATACCTATTTAAATCGCGAATAAACGAATTATGCCATAATCTGTTACCTGCGAAAAATTAGATTAAACGAATGGAAAAAGTATGCCATGACGTTTTTAAGGCATAAATGCTTCAAATCTTTTAGGTTTAAATTTTGAGAAACCTTCATTTTTAATGGTTTATTGATTGAATTGTCTCGTCCAAGCGAGCAATTATGTCGTTAGCCGCTGGCATGCGGGCTAGCTAGGTGGTGCCTCAATTGATATTGGTTATTTCTAGGGTGGTGTTATGGCTGTTAATAAAGGGCCTTCGAGCGGGAACACAGGTGAGGGCGAGGTTGGGGGGAGGGCCTCATATGTTCGCCCGTCGCAAGTACCTTGGGCGGGGGCGCCGTCTTCTCTTAATCGATTGGGATCTGGCGGAATGTCGTATAGTGCTGCGTCCTCACCCGCTGATCCCGCTGATCCCGCTGATCCCGCTGATCCCGCTAAAGTCTCCGAGTGGCTTAAAGATGCGGATGAGGCTCAGTGCAGGTGGGCGCTCGGGTATTTGTGCAATCATGTTTCCGTGAGATTTCATGAGGTCTTCCCGGGTAAGCACTCTCGTACTGAGTTGGTCGGTATGCTTGAATTGCTGTTGTGTGACGTCCCGGGTCAGATTGCAAGTTGTGGCAAGACTCTATCGCGGGATTCATATGAGGCGTTGGCGTTGAAAGCTATCGCAAGAGACGGTTCTAAATACCTTTTGAAGGCCAGAAATGTTTGGAACCAGAGGGTAAATCGGGCACGCAAAGCTGCGGAAGCTTTGAATACGATAGCTGTAAATGCCGAAACCAAGAGAAAGATTAAAGCGTTAGCGTCGGAGCATAGCTTGGAAGAAGATGAATTCCTTTCCATTGTTGTTGATCTTTTGCATGAGCGGCGTGGGTCGGTGGAGGGAGTTATTAAGCAGCGAAAGGCTGCCAAAAAGGCAGCTATTGCTTCTGATCTTGGTCTTCTGGGCAGTTCCTTACTGTAGCAGGGCAAGTTGATCGCCATGAAGTTTAGTCGCGGGCAGACTTCAGCTTTTCGAGAAAGTTGGCCCAAGTCTGCATCATCTCCCGGCGATCCTCCAGAAACTCCGTCCTGTTATAGGCGCGCCCATGCATATCGGCAACGCGGTGAGCCAGCTGCATCTCAATCAGGTGAACGGGGTACTTCAGTTCTTCTTGCAGCAGGGTTCTGGCCATAGCCCTGAACCCATGAGCAGTCATCTTTCCACCATACCCCATCCGATCCAGAGCAGCCTTGATTGCCACATTGCTCATCGGGCGTTTGGCATCCCTGGCGTTGGGGAACACATACGGGCTGCGGTGTCTGGTGACGGGTTCGACTTCTTCCAATATGGCAATTGCTTGGCGTGATAAAGGCACCATCAAGGGCGCGCCGTTTTTAGTTGTCGGAAGCTCCCATAGCGCTTTGTCGAAATTAATCTGCTCCCAGAGCATCTGCCGCGTATCACCTGGTCGAGTGAATACCAACGGAGAGATTCTCAAGGCGGCTGACGTGGCAAAGTGCCCCTGGTATGCCTCAATGTCCTTCAGCAGGCGTGAGACCTCGTCAGGCCGTACCAGTGCGTGTTGGTGCTTAACTTGGGTCTTGGGTAGGTAGCCGGTTAAATCCCGGGTTACGTCAGAGTCTGCTCGCGACGTTGCCACTGCGTATCGGAATACCAGGCTGATCAGCGTTTTCACCCTATGTGCGGTTTCTACGTTTCCTTTTTTAACGATCTTATCCAGTACTTGCAGGATATCGGCAGGCTGGATCGAGCGAATGGGGCGCCTGGCAAGCTGGGGAAAGGTATAGATTTCTAACCTACGCCAGTTACGTACTGCGTGTGACTCAGTAACTTCTGCAGAGTGTTTCTGCTGGTACCAGTCTTGGCAGAGGGTGCGGAAGGTGTTCTCACCATCGGATACTCGCTGAGTAGACTCATGCTGCCGGTGAGCGCTCGGGTCGATATTCTGTTTGAGTAAACCTTTGGCTTCATCGCGAGCCTTGCGTGCATCCGCAAGAGAAACTTGTGGGTAACTGCCCAGTGAAAGCGTCTTCTCGTTACCCGCAAACCGGTATCGCAACCACCAGTACTTGGACTCACCTTTGATGACCAGAGTGAGGCCGC
>CAXBOW010000023.1:0-58120 GCA_963977485.1 uncultured Haliea sp. | reverse complement strand
CTGCGGATCAGGCGCCATACCGTCCTTCATGTGTCCCATACCCATTCCCCCAGTGGCGGGTTGCGGATCGGGCGACATACCGTCGTCCATATCTCCCATACCCATTTCCCCAGTGGAAGGCTGCGGATCAGGCGCCATACCGTCCTTCATGTGTCCCATACCCATTCCCCCAGTGGCGGGTTGCGGATCGGGCGACATACCGTCGTCCATATCTCCCATACCCATTTCCCCAGTGGAAGGCTGCGGATCAGGCGCCATACCGTCCTTCATATGCCCCATACCCATTCCCCCAGTGGAGCTCTGCGGATCAGGCGCCATACCGTCCTTCATATGTCCCATACCCATACCCATTCCCATAGCGGACTGCGTTTTAGTAGGAGGCATATCGTGGTCCTTGATCATGGTGGTAGAAGTTTCACTCGGATCAGTTTCGCTCTGTGCGGAGGACTTTGTGCCAGAGTGCTGTGTATCTAACTGCGCGTTTTCCGGAGCGCTATCGATCTGCGCAAGAATTTTTTGTATCTCACCAAACTGCACTTCTGATGAGTTAGATAGCGATTTATGAGGGGACCCCATCCCGTCTTCGGCGCTAACGACCACATTCACCATTGCAATCGCAAGAAAGAGGCCACAACGTATTAATGGCACCGGCATTAGTATTGAAAATTGCATCGTCGCGCTCCTCATTGTTTTGAAGGTGATTAGATCGCAAACGCAGTAAACATTTACTGCCTTTCATAGTTGTCCAATTCTAGTGCCCGCATCTATAGATGCACTTACTCGACCCTATTGGGGCCAGAATACAACCTGCATCCCTACATCAAGATTACATGGAAATTACAGTTTCGACATGTAACTGCAAGTTCAGGATAGCATCGATACCAGCTATCGTTTTGCCTGTTTTCTGGGCTTCGGGGCGCTCTCATCACTTCAACCATAGACCGATAGTCTCATAATGCGCATAGTAAGCTGTGATAAAACTTCTGACACGCCCTGCACCTAGTCGAATACGATGTAGGCAGATGTCCGATGGTGTCATAGTCCTGAATATTTACGCTCCTGGCTTCCAGTCTGGAAGATTGCTTCTTTGTAATTTTTGCGACATCAGCACGACAATGTTCGCATGATGCACGTGCCCGTTGCTCTACTGATGCGAAGTACACCGATATGCGCCACTAATAGTTTGCTGAATCGTGGCGTCCAGAGGCCTTTTACAATGGATCATTTCGGGGGCCGTGGTGTGTACGGGCACACAGGCTTTATGGCGGCATTAGAGAAACTGGATATACCGATCAGTTCATGCGCTGGCAGCAGTGCTGGGGCCATAGTGGGTGGTGTTATGGCAAGCGGCACCAATATCCAGGACTGGATTAAAACTATAACTCAAGTCAATACCAAACAGTTCTGGACACCTCAATCCATGCTGCAGTTACTATACCGCTTCGGCTTGCTACAGGGGCGCGGGGTAACCGGATTGTCTAGCACAGCAGCTGCGATTCGGTTTTTAACCGGGCAGCTAGCAGTTCAGACTTTCGAAGACTGTATTTATCCTTTGTCTACCGTGGTAGTCAATCTGGGTGAATGTGAAAAGACAGTTTTCGACAAGGGCCTGCTTGCGCCAAGAATTATGGCCAGCGCGGCCATGCCAGGTCTTTATGAGCCAGTAGAAATCGAAGGGCAGTACTACACAGACGGTGCTGTCATAGATCTCGCGCCAGCAGACGCTATATGTTGTCGATACCAGCTCGACATGTTACTGGTTCATCATCTAGCGCAACGCGATTACACCACCGGGGAGCGGGAGTGTTCAGAATTCTGTGTCACAGTAATTCCTCGTTAATCATCTGATCACAGATCCAGTACGCCATCAAGCCGGCCCTCGAAGAAGATAGCCAACTGGGACATCGCAATGTTCCAGCCCTGGATCGGCATCGTCCATTTCTTGCTGGCATTTTGAACCCCTAGATAAAGCAGTTTTAGCAGACTATCCTCGTTCGGGAAGCCGCCCTTGGTCTTGGTGAGCTTCCGGAACTGGCGGTGCACAGCTTCGATGGAGTTCGTTGTGTAAATCACCCGGCGAATATCCTGAGGGTACTTGAAGTACGCTGACAGGTTGTCCCACTTCGTTCGCCAGGATTTGATCACGATGGGGTAAAGATCACCCCAGCGGGCCTCCAGTTCGTCCAGTGCCTGCTCCGCCGCATCTTTGGACGTAGCTCGATAGACACGCTTCAGATCGACCATGAACGCCTTCTGGTTCTTTGAGGCAACATACTTCAGTGAGTTGCGGACCTGGTGAACTATGCAGAGCTGAACCTCGGTGTTCAGATAAATTGTAGCGATGGCATCCGGGAAGCCGGTCAAACCGTCCACACTGGCGATCAAGATATCTTCGACGCCGCGATTGTTGAGGTCTGTCAGGACAGAGAGCCAGAAGTTGGCGCCCTCGCTCTCGGACAGATAGAGTCCGAGAATTTCCTTTTTGCCTTCTAGGTTCACGGCCAGAACCGTATAAATCGCCTTGCTCTTGTAGCGTCCGTTGTCCTTGACCTTGTAGTGGATAGCGTCGAGCCAAACGAACGGGTACAGGTTCTCAAGGGGGCGCTGCTGCCACTCCCTGACCTCGGCTATGATCTTGTCTGTAATGGCGCTCAGCGTGGCTGTGGAGACCTTGATGCCGTAGAGATCCTCGACCTGGGTGGCGATATCCCGATAGCTCATGCCCAGGCCGTACATCGATAAGATCTTGGCCTCGATCTCGTCATTGACGGAAGTCTGGTGTTTCTTGATCAGCTGCGGCTCAAAATTACCAGCTCGATCGCGGGGCGTTTCAAGCTCGAAGGGGCCAGCAGTGCTTTTGACCGTCTTCTTTGTCTTGCCGTTCTTACGGTTGGGGACAACATCCTGGGCCAGATGGGAATCCAGCTCTGCCTCCAGGGCCGCCTCGGTGAGTTTCTTGATCAGCGGAGTCAGGACGCCGTCCTTCCCGGTGATCGCTTTGCCTGATTGCAGGGCCTTCAGGGCTTCGTCAAAATCGAACTCGTCGCTCATAGGTCAATCCTCTCATATAGAGATTAGTGGATTGACACAGAATTTCTAACGCCCCCCGGGGAGCTGGTACAAGCATTTCGTACTCCATGGGCAATCGTGCATATATTGTACCGATTGCTGTACCTGCAACGCGCCTGGTACGCAACAGGACAACCACTTTCTATACATCCATGCCCCTGCGGTTGCAAGGCTATACTCGTGGTACTGGAGCCTGAGCTACCCAGGCTCACATGGCCCGTTATCGATGGTGCCCAAGATATCGTCAATACGGCGCAACATGCGTGTCTTGAGCAGTTAGAGTCTATTACCGATATACTAAAAGTGAAGCCTCGCACTTTACTTGCGCAGAGATAAAAGTGTAGTGATCTAGGCTTATGTGCGGGCCGTTTTCAATATCGGGCACTTCTTCCATAGGCCAGTTATTGGGCTGCCGATAACTGACGCGCACTGCAATTTGTCTTTATGCTCACACCGCATATTGCTGTGGCAAACCAGGATCAACAAATTTCTAAGTCAGTATTCGAATTCCTCCGTCCTTTTTAATTCTCACTTAAACACTAGACGACATGGAGTCACAAGCGAGCTCAATTTGAGCTATGTATCGTGCCGAATCTTCTATTGCTAGTTCTTTAGTCGCGAATGGGCCTACATTTCCACCTCCCCTCGTCATATAATACCAAACATCATTCACGCGAAAAGTTCGCTCCGCGTGAAAGTACGTCTTCTTAAGGTTGTAGGTGTCCCGATCCATGTACCTTCTCTCTTTTTTTGCTGAGTATGTGATGAGAAAACCGTCAACTCTTACTAAGAACCCAGCTAGACGGGGTCGCTCATGCATTCTCATCTTGTGTTATCGCACAGGGATAAATATCCCCATCTGCTTGCCAACTATAAAAATTACCAGCCTTGTTTTCGTCTTCGACTGCTAATAGTCGAATAGTCGCGTCGCTCCGTTGCATCAGTACTAAAATCTATAGCGATAAGTTTAAACAGGACGTTCCGACAATCAGGTGACTTTGAGATTAGTTTTTTGTAATCTCTGCGTCATTATGGCGACATGTTTGATCGGCTAGTATATTGCTCTACATCAACGAACTCATAGGAGATATTTGCCCGTGACCCACTGGCTACCTTTTGCAGCAAAACCATTCAGTCGCCGTCGCTTTGTACAAGGTTTGGCGGCTGGCGGCGTCCTGGCTGCTACCCCGCTTGGGCTAAGGGCAGCCAGCAGCGGTAATACGTTGTTGGGAACTGCACCGGTGCTCAGTGGTCGTGAAATTGATCTCATCATTGCCGAAACGCCAGTCAACTTTACCGGCGTGACACGCATGGCTACCACCATCAATGGCTCCATCCCGGCGCCCACCTTGCGCCTGCGAGAGGGCGACGAGGTCACGATTCGCGTCACCAATCACATGCCGGTATCTACATCCATTCACTGGCACGGCATCCTCCTGGACTATCAAATGGATGGGGTACCCGGCATCAGCTTCAAAGGTATCGCACCGGGCGAAACCTTTACCTACCGCTTTACGCTTAGGCAAAGCGGGACCTATTGGTACCACAGCCATTCCGGCTTTCAGGAAATGACCGGCATGTACGGAGCCCTGATCATTGAGCCAAGGGCGGGAGAGCGCCATGGCGCTAACCTGGACTATGTGATGCAGCTCTCGGACTGGACCGATGACGAGCCCATGCACGCGTTCAGTAAACTGAAGGCACAAAGTGACGTCTATAACTTCAATCAGCTCACGCTTTTTGATTTTACGCGAGACATTTCGAAAATGGGTTTACAGGCGGCGCTCGATAAACGCCAGATGTGGAACGAGATGCGCATGAACCCCACCGACCTGTCAGATTTATCCATACATACACCGCTTACTTTCCTGATGAACGGCACAACGCCTGCCGGAAACTGGACCGGAGTGTTCAAGCATGGTGACCGCGTACGTTTGCGCTTTATCAATGGTACCAGTAACACTTTTTACGACGTGCGCATACCCGGTTTAAAGCTGACAGTGGTACAGGCTGACGGACAGGATGTTGAGCCCGTCACAGTGGATGAATTTCGCTTTGGTCCGGGTGAAACTTATGACGTACTGGTCGAGCCGACCGACGATGCCTATACCGTTTTTGCACAGAGCATGGATCGTAGCGGTTACGCCCGGGGCACATTAGCCGTAGCCCAAGGCATATCCCCACCAGTGCCACCCCTTGATCCGGCGGAATGGTTAACTATGTCCGACATGATGGGCGCCATGAGCCCCAACGGGATGGATCACAGTGGCATGAGTGGCATGAGTGGCATGGATCATACCGGTATGAGTGGCATGAATCATGAGAACATGCAGGACAGCGGTTCAGCCAAATCAGGCATGGATCACAGTATGCATGGCGGAATGGCCATGGATCATAGTAAGCATGGAAGCGGCCTGGCAATACCATCGCAAACCGTAAATCACGCACGGTCCGAATACGGGGCATCAGTGGATATGCGAGTAGATACGCCGCGTACCAATCTCGACGATCCCGGTATTGGGCTGCGTAATAATGGCCGCCGTGTGCTAACGCTGGCAGATTTGAAATCGGTAGAGGGTGTGTTAACTGACCGCCGTTTACCCACTAAAGAACTTGAGCTTCACCTGACGGGCAATATGGAGCGGTACAGCTGGTCTTTCGACGGCCTCGAGTTTGGCAAGAGCACTCCAGTCTCACTGCGTCAGGGAGAGCGCGTCAGAATCATCCTCCAGAACGATACCATGATGACCCACCCCATGCACTTACACGGCATGTGGAGCGAACTGGAAACAGACCAGGGCGAGTTGCAGGTGCGAAGACACACCATACCCGTGCAGCCAGCACAACGTATTAGCTTCCTGACCACTCCCCATGATGTGGGACGCTGGGCCTGGCATTGCCACCTGCTCTTTCATATGGACGCGGGGATGTTCCGCGAGGTGATAGTGTCATGAGCAGTCGTATCTCGAAACCCGTACAAGGCTTGTTGTTTGCTCTTGCCGCATTAAACACAGGCTCCGTTTTGGCACAAATGGAGGGTGGTAAAATGCAAATGCAAGGCGGCAGCGCGCCAGCTGATGCCCGTGACCCGAATGCCTATTCCGGTGGCTACTCACTCACCGAAGGCCCCTATGCACAGCCGGCGGGGCCCAGACAATTGAAATTGGCCGACGAACACGCCTTTTGGGCAGTACTGGGCGATCGCCTCGAATATCAGGCGGGCTCAGACAGTACTCTGTTTGACCTACAAGGCTGGTATGGCACCACTTTCGACCGTTTCGTGGTGAAAACTGAAGGCGAGATAGCTGACAGCCGGCTGGAAGAGAGCCAGACCGAGTTACTTTGGGGGCATGCTATTAGCCCTTATTTCGATACTCAGCTGGGCCTTCGACTGGACCAATACGATGAAGGCAAGGACCGTCAATGGATCGCAGTCGGTACACAAGGCCTGGCGCCCTATTGGTTCGAGTTGGATATGACTGCCTACCTCGGCGAAGGTGGCCGTACCGCATTCAGCATAGAAGCTGAGTACGAGTTACTGCTGACACAAAGGCTGGTATTACAACCTCGCGCGGAACTGAATCTCTACGGCAAGGATGACCGTAATAATGATATCGGTAGCGGCCTGTCGGATGTATCCCTGGGTCTTCGCCTGCGCTATGAGTTCAGCCGTCAGTTTGCGCCGTATATCGGCGTGGAATGGACAGATAGCTACGGTGATACAGCTGACTACCGGCGTGCTGCCGGCGCGGAAGTCAGTGATACACAGTTTGTCGCCGGCGTGCGGTTCTGGTTTTAGCAATCCATCTATTGAAAATGCAACTTCTCATTAATCCTCAAGGAACACACTTATGAAAAAGCAAACTCTTCCCCGCGTCCTCGCAATTTCATCATTACTGTTCGCCCTGTCAGCTCAGGCCCATGATCCCAAGGAACACATGCAAAACGCTGAACAGCCAGATTGCGCGGCCGTGAACGATATGGACCCAAGTAAAATGGATATGAATGATCCCGTCACACAGGCCATGATGGAGAAGTGCAATAAGGAAATGTCCGGCATGGAAGGGATGTCCGGTATGAAGGAAATGTCCGGCATGAAGGGGATGTCCGGCATGAAGGGGATGTCCGGCATGAAGGGGATGTCCAACGGAGAGGAGAAGGCCCAGGATACAGGCCATGACGATGACGACAGCGAGGGGCACGCCGATGATGATGGATCTCAATAGCCATCACTGGACAGCCCCGAGACAAGCCAGATAACGCAATTACGCCAAAGGCAAATTTACGAGGAAATTGTATGGCAGAAAGAAACGTTTTGTCCTGTGGTAAATGCCTACTGATTACTGCTGGCATAGCCATCTTCGGCGGCGTGGCCTTTCTTTACTCTGGGCTCTACCCAATGGGCGCTGATGTTCCGCATAACTCCCTTACTTACTGGGTGCTGGAAACTCTGCGGGAACGCTCAATCGCACATGCGGCAAGTGATATCCAGGTCCCCAGGGATCTGGACGCACCCGACCGTCTGCTCAAAGGGGGTGCCGACTACAATGATATGTGTGCTGGTTGCCATCTGAAGCCCGGTAAAACCCAAAGCGATTTCACATTGGGGCTATACCCTTCTCCGCCCAATTTATCACTGGACGGAGAAGGTCATGGCCATGGCCATGGCCATGGCAATCACGACGCAGATCGAGATGCCCTGCAACGACAATTCTGGATTATCAAACACGGCATCAAAGCTTCAGGCATGCCCGCCTGGGGGCCAGGACATGACGATGAGCGAATCTGGAACATGGTGGCCTTTCTCAAACGTCTACCTGAACTATCGTCTGGCCAATATCAGATACTTTCCGCACGTGGCGAAGCTTCTGAACATGGGCACTGAATCGCCCCAGGTTGATCGGTGACAATTTTCATTGAGTCACGCGAGATTGCTTGAACCAGCCTGTTGATGATTCATCATATTTAGACCTATCAGACGGCACCTTGACGATGGAGGGCGAGGCCTTGGCTCACCGATGATACGTCGCCGACGACCATTCTATTGTTGAGGATGCCCACACGTGTGCCCTGTAGCCCGCGGATCACCGGCCGACCGAGGTCTTCGCCGAAGCTTGCGCTGGACTACCCCAGCATACGAGCCAGCGTTTCACCCAGTGAGCTCGCCAATTGCCGCATATAACCCAACATGACGGCTATCAAAAGCGCCATTCCACTCCAACCGAGGCCGTACGAGGCTTATTGGGTCGCGCACCGTCAGGCTGGCGCGCCACAATGGCTCGCTCATCCATCACGTTTTCCACTTTCAGGTACACCACAGCCGCGTCTGTCAGCGAATAGCGACTGATGTAATCCAGTACGAAAACCTCTTCAGTACTCTCATAGGGGTCACCGTTATTATTGCAACCTACTCGGACACACATGCTATCTGTGTATTTGGCAATGGCATAGTTATTCCAACCGCTGCTCGATTCCAACCCCAGTCGGAGGCTGAAGGTATTATCTGGCACGGCTGCCAGCCGGTCGCCATCATTGAAGCCGGTAACGACGTTGTCCTGGCTAATCGTGGCATCGGTGTAGGTGTACATCATCTCCAGGGGGACCGTGAAACTTCCCAATGCCATGCTACTACCTACCTGCAACTCCAGTCCGGCGATCTTTGCCTTGCCGGTATTAAACGAGCCGGATGTCTCGCCGTTACTGCAGGGGCTGGCGTTGGAGCAGTACTCGCTTTTGTCGTCAAAATCGCTATAGAAGCCGATTGCCTCCACGAACCAGCGTCCGTGATAGCGTAGACCCGCCTCCCAGTTGGTGCTGCTCTCCGGGTCCTCATTTTCCTTGGCACCACCACCCAAGGGCGAGAATCCCTTGTGAATACCGGCAAGCACCTGCCAGTGGTCGGTCAGATCATAGGTGAATGATGCACCAGGCAGCCACTGGTCGGTCTTGTTACTGCGCGTGCTCTTCAATTCAAGGCGACCCGGGTCGGCATATTCCTTTCGCTCCGACTGGATATCCTCGTAACGCAGGGCCAAGTTGACTGCCAGCGCGTCGGACACCTGCCAGCTATCCACTGCCCAATAACTCAGCGCCTCGGCAGATTCCTTACGATTGTCACTGTCAGCTGGCCGCTTGGTAGACACATACACCAATTCCCCACTGATTTGGTCGTAAAAATCGATAGGCTGGAATCGATCCATCTTGTCTTCGTGGGGCCGCACACCCAGTGACAACTGGTGTGCACCCAGGTCAACATCAAAATTGAGGTCGAGCCCAAAGGAATCGTATTGACGGTCGTTATGTTTGTAGCGCAGCCCCTCGATATCCTCATTACCATCCAGCACGCCTTCGGCATATGCATCTCCCTCATTGGCAGCCGTGACCAGTGCTCCGCCCCCATCCAGCTTGAACCAGTCACGGGAAAAACTGTTGTAATAGCCAGTGGCGGTCATGCTCACCTTCTCGGTCAGGGCAAGACGATAGGTAAGGTTGTAACCCTCGTGGTCGTTTTCCATCTTGTCGATTTGCGACAGGCCGTAGAGCCGGTCGGCGTCGCGATCAAAATCTTGATCGGTCAGGCCCAAGTAAGTTTGATCAGAATTTTCCCTGGAATGCTGGGCCTTCAAAAGGAGACTCTGCCGCTCGCCCTGCCACCCCAGCTTCACCAGGTAATCCTCGATGTCGAAGCCGGTATTGGCGCTGGAGCGGTCGATATCCTTGAAGCCGTCACTGCGGCGCTGGGCGGTTTCCACCAGCGCGCCAAAATCACCACTGCGCAAACCATAGCTGGCCAGCATGTCCATCTCATTATTCTGGCCATAGGACAGGTCAAATTGGCCGGTATTTTCGTCGGGAATCGGCGTGGATACCAGGTTGATCACGCCGCCAGTGGTTTGCGGCCCATAGCGCAGCAGCGGTGCTCCCTTGAGTATCTCGATTGAGTTCATCCGCAAGGTGGTGGGAAAGTAATAGGCCTCGGGATTCGAGTAAGGAGCGGGTGCGATTAACACCCCGTCCTCCATCAGCGTTATACGGGCGGAGCGTTCCGAGGTTGCGCCGCGAATACCAATATTGGGACGCAGGCCATAGCCATCCTCTTCCATGATGTACACACCAGGTACTGTTTTCAGCAACTGGTTTATATCACCGGTCGCCTCAATCATCATCTGCTCGCTATCGATCACTGAACCGGACCCGGCTAGCACACGCGCATCCTCGGTCGAGCCTACGATCATCACTTCCTCAATCTGCTGGTTGTTGGCGAAAGCGATACTATTTCCCAGAATGCTCGCCATTGCGACTACCAAAAGTTTCCTTTGCATGGATTTCCCTCATTTGCAGCAATTGATGCAAGCGTTTTCGATCTGGTTCAATACGTTCACAGCCGACGACACCTATATCTTAATGATAATTGTTATTACTCACAATACATGATGAGAATATTTCGCATCTAGGGTAAAATCAAAGGGGTAAACTATCGCGCGTGGAACTGAATATTTTTGTGAACCACGGGCATAGCACAGCCTTGATTCTGTATCGGCGAAAGGCTCTACTGTTGAGAATGAATATTATTTCCTACACACACATTCGAGATTTCTAATATGCGAGTTCAACGGGTACTTTTAGCGAGTGACCAGAATCTCACTGGCAAACACCTCCTATTCGGGCTATTGCTGACCGTAACCACCCTCTTCAGCACAGGTGCATTTACATCAGAGGTCAAGGACCAGCCACAACTTCGACAAATCGCCCAGTTGGTCGAGTATGTCAGTATCGATTATGTTTCAGCGGTGGACCGCGGTCAGGTGATAGACGCCGACGAATATCAGGAGATGATTGAGTTTTCAAATCTCATTGTTGCAAAAACCGGAGCTCTTGCAGACACATTCATCGAACTCCAATCCCTCGAAAAACAGGCTGAGGCATTGAAAAAAGCTATTCAAGATAAGCAGGACCGCACCATAGTGCGGCAGGTAAGTACCGACCTTCGCCGATCTTTACTAGCGCTAATGCCGAACTCGCGACTCCCGGAGCGTTTATTACCGGTTGATAGAACCCAACAGATATTCCAGAGCCAATGCGCAGGTTGCCATGGAGCAAATGGCCAGGGTGATGGCCCTCTAGCTGCACAACTGGGTCCAGCACCGACCAATTTTACCAACAGAGAACGCGCTGAAAATCGATCAATACTGGGATTGTTTGATGCTATTTCCAACGGGATTGATTCGACAGCGATGTCGGCCTTCAATCAGCTAACAGAGCTGGAGCGGTGGTCTTTGGCATTCTATACAGGCAGTCTCGCCTTTGAGTCAGCCCTGGAAGTTCGGCCCGCACGTGAACCACAGGTATCTGTGCGGCAAATGGTGAATCACAGTCCTTCGCAATTGCGCGATGAATTGCCTGGGATTAAAAACAGCGACGTCGATTGGCTACGTGCCACTCCAGCACGGTTATTTGCTGAACGAGTCCATCCACTTTCAGTGACCCGAAAACTTTTGCTTTCCGCTTTTGACGCTCACCAACGAGGCGAGTACAACGAAGCGAGTGATCTCTCAGTGAGTGCCTACCTGGACGGATTTGAACTGGTTGAAGATTCTTTGGATACTCGAGACAAGGTGCTGCGCAAAAATATCGAAGTTTCACTGATGGAGCTCCGCCAGGTGCTCGGTCGTCCAGACAATGATAATGAACTACGCAGTTTAATGGACGCAACTTTGCTGAAACTTGAGGAGGCTGAACGACTCATGGCTGCATCCAACCTTTCCAACGGAACGCTGTTCTCGGCCAGTTTGGTGATTTTGCTACGAGAAGGACTGGAGGCCCTGTTGGTCGTGATTGCTCTGGTTACGGTTTTGTTACGAACCCAGCGGAAAGACGCGTTGAAGTACGTTCACCTCGGGTGGGTAACCGCTTTGATTGCAGGCGGAGCGACCTGGGCGGCTGCCCAGTCGCTTATCAGCATCAGTGGTGCCAGTCGCGAGATAATGGAGGGTGTTGCGGCACTGCTGGCAGCGCTTGTGCTTTTCTACGTCGGTATATGGATGCACAGCAAAACGCATGCTACGCAGTGGCAGACCTACATCAGGCAGCACATCGAAACACGCTTGCAAACCGGCACACTTTGGGGGCTGGCAGGACTTGCATTTATAGCCGTTTACCGGGAGGTATTTGAGACCGTGTTATTCTATCAATCCTTGCTGACACAGGCGGCCAACAGCCAATATTGGACGGTTGCAGGAGGATTCGTACTAGGTGCAGTTATATTGGCCATACTGGGATGGATACTGATGCGATATTCCATCAAGCTTCCGATAGCGAAATTCTTCGCGACAACTACCTACCTGTTACTGGCGCTTTCATTCGTAATGATGGGCAAAGCCGTGTCGGCGTTACAGGAAGCCGCTGTCATCAGTATATCTCCTTTACCGGTAAGTTTTGAGGTCAACTGGATTGGTGTTAAATCCACTTGGCAAGGGGTACTGGCACAGGCAGCGATAATCCTATTTTTCACTGTGAGTATTTTCCGTTCCCGAATGAAGCGGAATGTCACTGAAGAAGCATGACTCGTACTCAACGATTGAAAGTGAATTCTCGAGGGCGACAGGCCTGGCAGCGTGTTGAAAACACTCGACATAGAGCACAATGGCTCAACAATCAGAATGAGGGCTGCCAGTGCACGGAGAAATTAATCCACAGGCCTCCATGTTCAGCCACATCGACCTGAAGAGCCGCACCCCCAAGGACCTTTGGATCCGCAATATCCGGGACATCGTCGATACCGCCCTGCAGGGGATTGAACCCTGGCTCAATGCTATGTGCGCCGTCGCTGGGCGACCACCATGGATATGCACTTCTGCTTGGAGGTTATAGAGGAACCGATGGAGTACTTCAGCAAGCCTGACACCTTCAACACAGACTAAGCGCAGTCAGATCACCAGTGCGGCCTTCACGGGCTTACTTAAGGAGAATGACATCCAGATTAGCATGCACAGCAAAGGAACTTGGCGAGACACCGTGTTTGTAGAACGGCTCTGGCGGTCCGTGAAGCACGAGGAAATCTCCACTAATTCCTCTCTACTACATCAAAAAAATCAGAGCCGCGATGTGTTTCATTCTCCAAAACTTGAACGCAAGTATCCGATAACGGCTCGCAGATCATTTTCGGAAAGGTCAGCGTTTCCGCCTTTAGGCGGCATAGCCATTGTAGAACCCGGACTCTGGAGCCCCCTCACAATGTTAACGAGAAGCACATCATCCGACTGAGACATACGTCCGTCGCTTTTTGTTAGATCCGGCACGCCGGGTATCGCTCCTTTACCGTTTGCACCGTGGCAAGCTACACAGGTTTGATCATAGATAGCTTTACCAGTAAGGCTACTGCCGTCACCTACAGAAGGCGTCGACGTCGACACCTCGACAATGGATTCGCCAGTCAAGATACCATTGGAATTTTGTAAAAACGTGAGAATGTTTCTCGTTTCTTCACCGGTAAGACCGGCGCGCAGTCGCATGTGAAACATCGTGGTTATCCACTGGTCATCTCGCAAATCATTTGGGCCTCGCAGGTTGTGACATCTGGCGCAGTTATCTGCCCACTGCTGTGCTCCAAGCGCGGAATTACCAGGCTCAGGGTAGTCAAATGCTTGAGCAGAGAAAGACTGTATTCCCGCTGTAAACACGACTAAAACTGAAGCTACAAGTAGTTTCGGAATTTCTCGAATCAGGTTTATCATATCAAATTTCCCTAGAAACCATAGGCCAGCTGAAACAGAAAGCGGTTACTGTCTGCGGACGAATTGGGTTCGATACCATCGTTCCATTCGTAATTCACCTTGCCGATGAAGCTATTGGAAAAGAGATAATTCACCCCTAGCGCCCATTGTTTCTGATCACCACTATCAATAGCCGAATTAAAATCGGTGTATCGAATAACCGTCTCAAACTGTGTTGATGGAATACGATATGCAGCCTGTGTATACCACGTCGTCCATTTTGCTCCGGCTGAAGCGGCCTCGCCCTTATCAGTGGACCCTACCTTGGATTTGACGTACTCCCCTCGCAACCCCAGTCCTTGCAACCACTGTGTCTCCAGTGATCTCAGGTCATAGCTGAAATCTGCGCCATACACGTCATAGTCTCGGTTCCCTTCCTCCTTGATATCGATTGAGTCTCCATCATCCTTGTTAACCGCGGTCTTACCAGTTGCACCGGACAGACCTATCTCCAAACTTGGTACTGGCAGGATGGCAAATCGGCCGCCAACCACTTTGTCCCCATCCGCATCTTTGTTGAATCCCTCGGCGTCTATGCCTTCCAGGGCTCCGTCTTCAAACTCCAGCGTCGGGCCGTTGCTAACGAAGATGGCATAGTTGGTCCTGACGTTGCCGAAAGCAGGCAGACCGCCTCGCAATTGAAATCCGATGTCGGAGACCGGAGCGGCACCGTCGTGTCCGAACCCCGGGGGTGCGGAGGCCATTTTATTGATCCAGGAAGGATGCAGATTCTGTCGGAACTGGCCAATCGGGCTAAGAAACTTACCTCCAACAAGCGCCATATAGTCGTTCAAAAAGAAATCGATACTCATGTACTCAAGCTCAGTATTGGTCTCGCCATCATCCTCAACGGTAATTTCCAATTCAGCTTCGAGCATTACAAGATCGCGGTATTGAAAATGAAATATTGGGGCAAAGTTACCCATTCTAAAGCTACCGTCGTCGTCATCACCATACGATTTCTCGTAACCCACATCCCCGTAACCTGCCATGTGAATCAGGGTATTGGGTGTCTGCCATTCAGAAGCCTTCACAATTTCCTTTTCGAGTACTTTCACCTCATTTTTAGTTACGGAGCGCTCTTCCTGTGCCTCTAATTGCTCTTGCACCTTCTCAAGCTGCTTCTGCAGCACTTCGACCTGTGCTTTGAGTGCATCATAGGATGCATCAGCAGAAACAGAGAGCGGCAGCAAGACGGCGATAGCGCCTGCAATACTTATTGAAATCTTATTTCGCGCGTATTTCATTTAACCCCCACATTCATTATTCGAACCCTTCCTTTGGCCTGCATAATGCGGATAGGATCTGGCTGCTCTTTCCCGAACTACATCAACTTCCCAACCAAGCTGCGGCAGATATAAACCCGAAGAACGGCCACATAGGAGATGAATGACACAAGTTAGCAACGAGATCATGTCAATCGGGTTGCCGAAGAATGACAATGTTGTCATCAAATTCTTAGCCGTGATGTGTCACAGCTACATTAGCGATAAGACTGAGTACGTAACTCTCCTCTACTTGAGAGCAGTGCTATCGACACGGGAAATAATTCAATCCACTCGAGCCTGCGTACACTGCACTATCAGGCGCCCCCTATACCCAAGTCACAGTGTAGTTATCGCCGACTTCGAGACAGTGAGATCAACGGTACCAATGCGGTCAAAGACAAAGAGAAAGACAATAAAACACTGTAATAGAAAGCAACAGGCAGAGCATAAATCCCGCCTTGAAGGCTTTCGTTGTGATGACAGAAAACATTACATTACATAAATATAATCTCATTGTAATATTTTCGACAGGAGCTCAGGTCTAGTCTGGAAATGATTCAACTCAATTCGGCCCGCGTGCTCTCGCAGGCGTCGCTTAGAAATTTCAGCGTTGGGAGATTCATTATTCGGCTTCTGGTTATTGAAGATGAGAGAAAGATGGGCGATTACCTCCACAAAGGACTGACCGAGACTGGATTTCTAGTGGATCTGGCTCGCAACGGTCTGGATGGCCATCATCTTGCAATGACGGAGTCCTTTGACCTGGTTATTCTCGACGTGATACTGCCCGATGTTGACGGCTGGCGGATCATCAAGTCACTCAGGGAAGCAAACGACGCGTCCCCTATCCTGTTCCTAACGGCACGAGATAGCATGGACGACAAGGTGAAAGGATTGGAACTGGGCGCGGATGATTATCTGACTAAGCCATTTGCATTCGCAGAATTGTTGGCCAAGATTCGTACTCTGTTGCGGCGAGCTCTCACGTCAGCCATGGGGGAGCGCCGGAGATAGCTGACCTTGCACTGGATACTCGACGCAGGCGGGTCAACCTTACCAATCGTGAGTTTTCCTTGTTGGAACTATTCGTGAGGCGACAGGGTGAAGTCTTGCCGCGATCGCTCATCGCCTCACAGGTGTGGGATATGAACTTCGACAGCGATACTAAAATTATCGATGTTGCTATTCGTCGACTCAGGATCAATATAGACGAACCTTATTTGCCCAAACTGATTCATACGGTGCAAGGTATGGGCTATCAGCTGGACATTATGAATGGCGCTTAAAACATGGCGGTGGAGTCAGATGACGATTGCCGCCCGAGTAACTTCCTTCGTTGGCGCCACTTTTCTGTCCTGTGTACTGATGCTGGGGCTGGTCGTGCAAAGTTCCCTCAGCCAACATTTCGACGAACAGGCCGCTGATGAGCTTCACGTTGTTTCAGCTTCCGTTGAGCGCGCGCTGCAAGGAACAACTGAGAAAAACTACGGCGATGCGTTGCATGAACACCTTAGAGGTGCTGTTTCCGGGCACCACGGGATGTACTACGCAGTTTTCAACAGTAATGGGGAAAAGCTCTTTTCTATAGGAGGTCCGGATTTTTCTGAACTGCTCAGCAACACCGCACCTGTTGAAATGGCCAGAAAGGATAATTTGTACCATTAGACAGAGGGCACTAGTAGTTATCGCGGGGTGATTCGGCAGGTAGATATTCAGGCTTCTAAAGAAACGGATACCATGACCATCGTTGTTGCCACTTCAATGAATTTTCATTTGAAATTCATGCAACAATTCCGCACCAAGCTCTGGACCATTCTCGGCTGTTCCAGCCTGATTATCCTGCTATCAGCCTGGCTGGCAGCAAAATTTGCGCATCAACCACTACACAGGATCAGTGCGAAAATAGAAAACATCACCACAGAGAAGCTGAACCTGCGATTGGATACCGAAAGTGTACCCTCCGATCTTCTCGGTCTAGTCACATCCTTCAACAATATGCTAGCAGGCATGGATGATGCGTTCCAGCGACTTTCAAATTTCTCGGCAAATATCGCTCATGAACTTCGCACACCCATTACGAACCTGATCACACAAACACAGGTAACCCTGAGCAAGGCGCGCGAGCCAGAGGAATATCGAGAGATACTGTATTCCGACCTGGAAGAGTTTGAGCGCATGGCCAGAATGATAAACGACATGCTGTGGCTTGCGCAGGCCGATAACGGCATACTGAAACCACGTTTTGAGGCTATCGACCTCGGTGCCGAGCTGGCCGATTTATTTGATTATCTGAGCGCGTGGGCAGAGCTTCGCTATCTGGAACTTGTATTCAATGGTACGTGCCCGATAATTGCAGGCGATAAAGAGTTGCTGCGCCGCGCACTTACCAATCTACTTACGAACGCCATCCGCTATTCAGAATCCAGTTCGTCTATCGTTGTCCGGCTTGGTAGCGATGATAAAGAGGTCAGTATAGTCATTGAAAATTTCGGTAAAGAGATACCCGCCGAACATATTGCGAAATTGTTCGACCGTTTTTATCGTGCAGGCCTTTCACGGCAACGCCCCGGTACCGGCCTTGGCCTGGCGATTTCAAAATCCATTGTCGACTTACATGGCGGAAGTATTTCAGTCACATCTGAGCATCGAATAACTGCGTTTAGATTAACACTTCCGATAAATGCTCAAAAATTTGACGACTAAAACCCCGCGAACTCTATGTATGACCAAAGGATGGTTTTTTTCTCATTTGGATCCTTCACGCACTCACATTTTTGCGACCTGCATTGAGTTCGCGTTCTTGGGCCTACACTAACGATCCCGCCTAAACGATCGCTTAAAGATTACACTGACGCGTTCCACAAACGCCTCCACCCCTGCCAGGGTATCATTGTAAACTGATACAGAGATTACGTGGCGGCTTATTTTGAGGACCAGGCTCTGCCCAATGCCCGCAAGGCCAATCAATCAGCCCGATGTTTGAGTGTGACATTCCACTTGTTGTCCCTCACAGCTGCACACCGTTGAACCCGTGCGGTCATACTGCTCCAATAGCTCGCGGATGCGAACAGCGATACCCGGCGGGGCCTGCTCCCAGGTAAATCGCCACTGCCAGTTCCCTTCTCTCGTGCCGGGTGTATTCATTCGGTGTGTACCATCAAGTGCTAGAAAATCTTGCCAGGGGATGATTGCTGTGGCACACGGCGACGCGAAGGCCTGCTCGATCAATAGCCAGGGCATTGCCTGTTCGGGATAATTATAATAGCTGTAAACCTTCGCTCGCAACTCATCGGACAGGCTCTCGAACCAACCCAGCGTAGTGTCATTGTCGTGTGTGCCGGTATAGACAATATCGATCGGTGAATGCCTATGGTTAAGATAGGGATTCTCTAAATTTCCATCGAACGCAAACTGTAATACCACCATGCCCGGCAGTGCGAAATCTGCACGCAGCGCTTCCACTTCCTGACTGATAGTGCCGAGATTTTCCGCCACCAGGCACAGACTGGGAAAACGCTCACGCACGGCGGTCAACATTGCTCTGCCCGGCGCCGACACCCAGCGGCCTTCTCGAGCGGAAGAGGCCCGGGCGGGTATTTCCCAGTAAGCCTCCAGGGCGCGAAAATGATCGATCCTGAGTATGTCAAACTGGGCTGCCGCTGATGCGAATCGCTGCAGCCACCACTGGAACCCATCTTCCTGCATTAGGTGCCAGTTATATTGTGGATTGCCCCACAACTGTCCCTCGGTAGAGAAGTAGTCCGGCGGGACTCCAGTCACGGTCACCGGCACCCCATCTTGGTCGAGATCAAACTGTGACTGGTGACTCCAGACATCAGCGCTATCGTGGTGAACGTAAATGGGCATATCTCCAAACATCAGCACACCACGCTCATTGGCGTACTGACGCAGCTCCTCCCACTGGCAGTGGAAAACAAATTGTCGAAAGCGCTGTTCGTCGATTTGACCAGCCAGTTCCGCGGCGTAACGGTTACTGGCAATCGAATCACAATTCCTCAGGGCCGCCGGCCAAGAGGTCCAGGGAAGGTGACCCTGGGCATCGCGGAAGGCCTGGAAGCGCACATAATCCTCCAGCCAAAAAGCCGAGCGCTCCAAGAAGCGCTCATAGGCGCTGACCATAGACAAATTCATCCCGGCCTCTTTTTCCAAGAAAAAGGCCCGGCTGGCCTCATCCAATACGAGACGCTTTTCCTCTGCAGACACATGGCCCGCATCGACCCGTGAGCGGGATACCCAGCCCTGTGCAGCCAGCCAGTGTAGGTCGATGAAATCCGGATTACCTGCATGCACTGAATACGACTGGTAAGGACATAAATCTGTATGGGTGGGCCCCAGGGGTAATACCTGCCAGACTTGCAGTTGCGCTGCAACGATCAAATCCACGAAATTACGCGCTTCTGCGCCAAAGATACCGCAATAGCCCGCGCCCGGCAGGCTACTGGGATGTAGTAGTACCCCTGCGCGGCGCCGATTCAGCAGCGTATTATCGGCCACCGCTAACCACCTGACTCGCTGTGGTATCGCATTACGCCGCCATGGGAAGGCTTGCCGCTACCGCGCGATATGACCTCGGACAGGTAGGGCGGCGCTTCCACTCCGAGTAACAGATAGAGATTGGCAAGGTGCATGCGATAGAGTTGGTCGAACTGGCTTACAGTCGAAGCCGGGTTGTAATCGCCGAGCCACCAGAACCAGTCCGAGCCCTCGCAAATGGCCAGTTGCTTTTCCGCCGCAGCGATCACCTCGGGTAACAGAGCGCCGCAGGCAAGTTGATCATCAAAGGCCAGCTTCGCCTCTGCTAGAATCTCCCAAGCGCGGTTCTTGTCAGGGTCACCTATCCAGGTGGAAAATGTGCCGTAGACCCAGCTTCCGGCTACAAGCTTTTCCTCCTGCGCTGGCTGCGGCGATTTCTCCGCCCTAAACTGCTCGAATGTTGATAATTTCAGGGTTGGGTGTTCGGCCATCTGTGTGTAAAACTGTTGCAGAAAATGATATCCGTTTTCCGGGTAGTACTCCCAGGCATTCTCTCCATCAAGGATGATAGTAATGAGGCAGTCGTCGCGATCAGGGCAGACTTCGGCGATGTTTTCCATGTGCCCGATCAGATTGGCAACGGCGTCCTCGGCACGCCAATCCGAGTAGGTGAAGCCTATCAAGTCAGATAGGCCGTCATCCCGGAAAAAGCAATCGATGGGTACATCTCCGAACCGGTAGACGCGGTGACTACAGGGCTTACTGTGTCCATCGTGACTGTTCGCCAGCACATTGCCACCACTAGCCACCCAGCAAAAACCGTTGTCGGCAAACTGTTTGAGCGCCCGCTGACTGACACCGCCCTCCGAAGGCCAAATACCCGCGGGACGCCTGCCAAACACCCGCTCAAAGGTTTCAAGCCCTTTCTGCAAGTGCCACTGCGAGCGCGCTTCACCACCCGGGTATTGGCTGATCACCGGTAAGTGCACCTCGGGCATAGACTCCCGGGCCGACGCTATATCCAATAGCAACGGCGTAATGGGGTGTGCATAGGGGCTCATAGACAACTCCACCTGCCCCCGTTCGGCCAGTCTTCGATAGCGCGGTACCACCGATTCCAGTTGTTCCAGAATGATATGTAGTAGATCACGGCGGTCGTGCAGAGTAAAACCGAAAGCCTTGTCCTGCAGCCCGATAATGCGAGTGTCGCTAAGCCTCACGGACTCCGCTATCCAGCTCAGGTGATACCAGACCA
Organism: uncultured Haliea sp.; assembly: GCA_963977485.1. Classification (GTDB taxonomy): domain Bacteria; phylum Pseudomonadota; class Gammaproteobacteria; order Pseudomonadales; family Halieaceae; genus JARRPM01. The sequence continues at coordinate 37,262 of CAXBOW010000023.1, read as the reverse complement.
GTAGATCAGCCAGAAACTGATTGGAGGCGTAGAGCAGGCTGGCAGGGTGGTTTTCATACCACTCCGCCATCACCGCCAGTCTCTTGTAGGGCTCAAAGCGCTCGATCATACGCTCCCTGTTTGCGCGCAGGCAGTCCTGCACCAGGTGCAACCGTTCCTGTTCGTTACCGGGCAGGGCCGGTTCGGCCAGTGCGGCCAATACATGATCGCGAATGCTACCTTGCCCCTGCAGGTAGCAGCGGATCTGCTCAATGTAATCTTCTAACTGTTCCAGTAGTATCGGCACAAAATTGACCACTGCGCGGGCCTGCGGCACAGCCTCCAGGTGTGCCGCCATATCGACATAGTCCTTGATGGCATGTAAGTAGGTCCACGGCAGATGTATGGCGCCGGAACGCAGGTCTCGGTAATCGGGCTGGTGCATGTGCCACAACAGCACCACGCTCATGCGCGTATCAACGGGCAGAGTGCAGCCTCTGCCCTAGCATTTCCGGACTTACCAGCACCACGCCGTTGTCGGAGATATGGAAGCGCGCCGCATCCTCTTTCGGGTCCACACCGATGCGAGTTCCAGCCGGCAGGATACAACCTCGGTCGATAATTGCTTTTTTGATCACACAGTGCCGTCCGATCTCAACCTCCGGGAATACCACTGCATCCTCGATCTCGGAGAAGGAGTGGACCGTCACATTGCTGAACAACAATGATCGCCTGACCTCCGAACCCGAGACGATACACCCTCCGGCGACCATGGAGTCCACCGCACGACCTCGCCTGCCGTCATCGTCGAACACAAATTTGGCCGGCGGTACTTGATCCTGGTGGGTCCAGATGGGCCACTCCCGATCGTAGAGATTGAGTATGGGGCTGACCCCGATCAACTCTAGGTTTGCCTCCCAGAAGGCGTCCACCGTGCCGACGTCGCGCCAGTAGGCACTGCGGCCGAGGGGATCTTCGTTAAAGGGAAAAGCGGTGACACGCCTCCGGTGGATCACATCCGGAATGATGTCCCCGCCAAAATCGTGTCCGGATTCCGGGTTGGCGGCATCTCGCAGTAATTCCTCAATCAGCACCTCGGTGCGGAATACGTAAATACCCATGGAGGCCATGACCCGGTCTTCTCTACCCGGTATGGGTGTGGGCTGCACTGGCTTCTCCTTGAAATCCTCGATACGGTAATCCCGGTCCACTGCCATCACGCCAAAGCCCCCGGCTTGCTCGAGCGGAATTTCGATACAGCCCACGGTTATCTCAGCATCCGCTTCAAAATGTGCGGCCAGCATGGTCCCGTAGTCCATTTTGTAAACATGGTCTCCAGCCAGAATCAGTACAAACTTGGGGTTATGCGTGCGAATAATATCGATGTTCTGATAGATGGCATCAGCCGTTCCCGCATACCATGAAGTCTCAACTCGCTGCTGTGCAGGTAATAGCTCTACGAACTCGTCGAATTCGCCACGCATAAACCCCCACCCGCGCTGAATGTGTTTAATCAGGCTATGTGCCTTATACTGGGTAAGAATACCCACCTTGCGGATACCAGAGTTAACACAGTTGGACAGAGGAAAGTCGATGATCCGGAACTTCCCCCCGAAAGGTACGGCGGGTTTTGCGCGCCACTGGGTGAGTTCCTGCAGCCGCGAGCCGCGCCCCCCCGCCATTACCAGCGCAAGCGTATCACGGGTTAGGCGGCTGACGTATCGCGCTGAATCGGGTTTGCTCATAAATAATTCAATGATCTGTGTGCTGGTTAGCGTGCATTTTTTTCATTACCATTAGATAGACTACATTATGACGAATAAGTGCGAAATTTTCCTGTCATTGTGATTGATTTAGATCAGTAGAGTATAGCTGAACCCCATGTCGACACGACAATCCCTGCAGGAAAGCATAGACCGCGTACTCGCCGGGCGCCACCACGATCCCTTCTCGGTCCTCGGTTGCCATCGGGTCGGCAAGAAGTGGCAGGTTCGGGCACTGCTACCTGGCGCCGCTGAGGCAGAACTGGTGATCGACGGGAAATACCGACCCATGGCACGACTGCCGGACATGGACTTTTTTACCTGCGAGTTGAGCAGTAGCAAGATGCCACAATACCAGTTGCGCTGGCGTTCAGACCCGGGCGACTGGCAGCAGGAGGAGGATCCCTACCGCTTCGGACCCACACTGGGCGATCTCGATCTACACTTGTTCTCAGAGGGCAAACACCAACATATTTACCGGGTACTGGGGGCACATTGTTGCACCCATGAGGGCGTTTCCGGGGTGCGGTTCGCCACCTGGGCACCGAATGCAGTGCGAGTTAGCATGGTTGGTGACTTCAATCACTGGCATGGCCTGCGCCACCCTATGCGCTCACGCGGCCCCAGCGGCGTGTGGGAGCTGTTCATTCCAGGTGTGAAGGCGGGAGATAAATACAAATTCGAACTTTGCGATGCCGGCGGTCGCCTGCATCTAAAAGCCGACCCTTACGGCAATGCGTTCGAAATGCGGCCCGCCACGGCAACCATCGTCTGTGCTCCCTCGCAGTTTCACTGGAATGATGGGGCTTGGCTGGAGCAGCGCAAGGATTGGGACTGGCAACACGCCCCGATCTCGATCTACGAACTGCATGCCGGTTCCTGGCGACGGGACAGCGATGGCAACTTTTTAAATTTCAGGGATATAGCGCCACAGCTTGCCGACTACCTGTCGCAACTGGGGTTTACCCACGTCGAACTGTTGCCGATCACGGAGCATCCACTAGATGATTCCTGGGGCTATCAGGCCACCGGCTACTTCGCCCCCTCGCGGCGCTGGGGCAGCCCCGACGACTTTCGCTACCTGGTCAATTTACTGCACGAACGGAATATCGGAGTGATACTCGACTGGGTGCCTGCACATTTTCCTCGGGACGCTCACGCACTGGCGCAATTCGACGGTACCGCACTGTATGAGCATGCGGATCCGCGCAAGGGTGAACACGCGGACTGGGGCACTCTGATCTTTAATTTTGGCCGCAACGAGGTGAAAAACTTTTTGCTGGCCAGCGCCAACTACTGGCTGGAGGAGTTCCATCTCGACGGGTTACGCGTTGATGCGGTGGCCTCCATGTTGTACCTCGATTACTCGCGCGAAGCCGGGGAATGGGAACCCAACCGCCACGGTGGCCGCGAAAACCTGGAGGCAATCGAATTCCTGCGGGAACTGAACACCCTGACGCTCGGTAGTCACCCAGGCACACTGACCATCGCCGAAGAATCCACCGCCTGGCCCCAGGTCACGCGTCCGACCTGGGTGGGAGGGCTTGGCTTTTCCATGAAATGGAATATGGGCTGGATGCACGACACGCTCAATTACCTGGGCCAGGAATCCATTCACAGGCAGTATCATCAGGATCAGCTGACTTTCGGGTTGATGTACGCCTTCTCGGAAAATTTCCTGCTGCCCTTTTCCCACGATGAAGTGGTTCATGGCAAGCTGTCAATGCTGGCGAAGATGCCGGGGGACGAGTGGCAGCAGTTTGCCAACCTGCGCCTGTTATACACCTATATGTTCACCTACCCGGGAGCGAAGCTGTTGTTTATGGGCAGCGAACTCGGTGAACCTGGTGAATGGCGTCATCACGAGCAGCTTTCCTGGGAACTGGTTCAGCAACCGCTCAACCGCGGAGTACAGGTGATAGTGAGTGATTTAAACCGCCTGTATCGCAATGAGTCCAGCCTCTATCGCAACGGTTATGAATCCTGTGGTTTTGAATGGATTGACTGCCATGACTCCACCCAGTCGGTTCTGAGTTACCTGCGGCGCGACGGTGAAGACTTTTTGTTAGTCGTGCTGAACTTCACACCGGTGGTGCGTCAGGGTTACCGAATTGGTGTACCCTGTCACGGGCGCTATGGAGAAGTATTCAATTCTGACTCCCGGTTTTACGGTGGCAGCGACGCCGGCAATGCGCTGGCAATACACAGTGAATCACTGCCATTTATGGGCCGACCTGAATCCCTGGCGCTGACACTGCCGCCGCTGGGTGGGTTGATTCTGCGTTTGCTTCCGGAAGAATAATGCCCATGGAGAAACTACTCTTCGTCGCCAGCGAGGCTTTTCCACTGATCAAGACTGGAGGGTTAGCCGACGTAGCGGGCAGCCTGCCAGAGGTGCTCAGACAGAAGGGTATGGATGTGCGGCTGCTCCTGCCAGGTTATGCCGACGTCCTGAAAAGCCAGCGGGACACTGTCTCGGTCGTGGCGGAACTCGACGTGGAAGGGAAGGCCACCAGGATTCTTGAATGTCAACTGCCAGGGACCCGGCTGGTGACCTGGCTGATCGACCACCCACTATTTTCCTCGCGTGGCGGCAATCCCTACCTGGACGCCAACGGCAACGAGTGGCCCGATAACGCCGACCGCTTTTTGCTGTTATCCCGAGTTGCTACTGCCATCAGCACACAGGACACTGCGCTCGGGTGGCGCCCCGACATTCTGCATTGCAACGATTGGCATACCGGCCCCGCAATCGCCCTGACGCATCAGGCGGAAGTGCGTCCGCGCACCGTGTTCACCATTCACAACCTCGCCCACATGGGCATCTTCGATCGGGCCACGTTTGTGCGCCTGGGACTGCCCGAATTACTCTGGCAGGAACAGGGGATGGAGTTTTACAATCAGTGCAGTTTCATAAAAGCAGGGCTGGTCTTCGCGGATAGTATTACCACGGTTAGCCCAACCTATGCCCGGGAAATCTGCAGCTCGCCCGGAGGTATGGGGCTTGAAGGCCTATTGAGCCAGCGGCGGGACCGGCTGGTCGGGATTCTCAATGGTATCGATACCGATATCTGGGACCCTGCCAAAGATGATTTTCTGACACACCGTTACGACGCTAGTTCGCTGCCTATAAAAGCCCAAAACAAATCTGCATTGCAGCACGAGTTGGGTCTACCAGAACACGCAGACCAACCGCTTCTCGGCTTTGTGGGCCGGCTGGCCGCGCAAAAGGGCCTGGAACTGTTGCTGCCTGTGCTTGAGGACATTATCGCCAGCCCGGCCCAAGTGGTGATCCTGGGCAAAGGCGAACCCGACTACGAACTGCGCCTGCACGCACTTGCCTCGGAACATCCAGAATCGATGGCAGTGGCGCTCGCCTATAATGAGGGGCTGGCGCATCGAATCGAGGCCGCCGCAGATATCTTCCTGATGCCATCGGTGTTTGAGCCCTGCGGGCTCAATCAGCTGTACAGCCTGTGTTACGGCACCTTGCCCGTAGTGCGCTCAGTCGGGGGGCTGGCGGATACCGTGGTGGACGCCAATGAACACAACCTGAAGGCACAGAAAGCCACCGGCTTCGTTTTTCAAAAACCCACTTCCGCCGACCTGTTGGAGACCGTGCGACGCGCCATCGAATTGTGGCATGATGCTAGCAATTGGCAACACCTACAACAACGGGCAATGTCCATGGATTTTTCCTGGCAGATGAGTGCCGAAAAGTATCTGGAGTTGTACCGCTCCGCGACTGATTAAAGAGGTAGTTAACAACCATGCCCGGCTCCGTATTTCCACTGGAAGTCCAACCCCGTATTCCTGCAGAACTGGAGCGTCTGCAGGAGATGGCCAACGACCTGATGTATAGCTGGGATCGCTCCATTCGATCTCTGTTCCACCGACTGGATCGGGAATTATGGGAGTCCTGTGGTCACAATCCCAAAGCCTTTTTGCGGCGTGTGTCGCAACATCGACTGAACAACGCCGTCGAAGACCGCGCCTATATGGAAGATTACGGGAGTATTATCGCCGCCTATGATGCCTACCGGAAGCACCGCGGCCGCCCAGAGTTGACAGAATTATTCGACCCGCACGAGGACCTGATCGCCTATTTCTGCCTGGAGTTTGGTTTTCACGAAAGCTTTCCGATTTATTCCGGCGGTCTCGGTATTCTGGCCGCGGATCACTGCAAAGCCGCCAGTGACGTTGGTTTGCCCTTCGTCGCTATCGGACTGCTCTACCAGATGGGTTACTTTACCCAGACCATCGATGGCCACGGCCAGCAGCAGGTCAGTTATACACGCTCGCATCCGCACGACCTGCCTGTGGTGCCCACCCTGACCGAATCCGGGCAGCACCTGACGCTGGACCTGGAATTTCCCAACCGTATTCTCAAGGTCCGTGTGTGGACGGCCAAGGCTGGACACATCACTTTGTACCTGCTCGACACCAACATGCCTGATAATTCCGAAGCGGATCGTGCAATAACACACCAGTTATACGGCGGCGACAGGGAAATGCGCCTGCAGCAGGAAATGGTATTGGGAATTGGCGGGATCCGCGCGCTGCGCGCCCTAGGCTTGCAGCCCACGGTGTGGCATATCAATGAGGGTCACGCTGCGTTCCAACTGCTGGAGCGCTGTGCTTTTCGCATGCGCGAGGGACTGGATTTCGACACCGCCATGGAGCTAGTCGCGTCAGGCACGGTTTTCACCACGCATACCCCGGTACCGGCGGGACACGACATTTTCGACAAGCAGTTGGTAGCGACCTATCTGTCACCCCTGGCTAACGCACTAGGACTGGATTTCGAACACCTCTACTCCCTGGGCCTTAACTCTGGTGACGGCTTCAACATGACCTGCTTGGCACTGCGGTGCAGCCGTTTTCACAACGGCGTCAGCCGCATACACGGCCGCGTGGCCGCCGAAATGGAGGCGGACCTGTGGCCGCAGATTCCGCACCGGGAAAACCCTATACAATCCATCACCAACGGGGTTCACCTCGAGACCTTCCTGGCCAGAGAGTGGGTCAGTCTGTTTGACCTACATTTCGACCACTGGCACAGAGAGTTGACGAACGAGGACTACTGGGAGCGAATTGACGAAATACCCGATTACCATTACTGGAGCATTCACCGGGCACTTAAGCAGCAGCTGCTGGATTTGGTCTGCGACGTGGCTCAGCAGCAGCAGCGGCGCAACGGTAACAGTGATGCGGTAATCCATCGCATGACCCGCCATGTGGATGGTTCCGACCCGGAAGTACTGGTCATGGGCTTCGCGCGCCGCTTCGCCACCTACAAACGTGCGCTGTTGCTATTTGCAGATCCCGATCGTCTGGCGCGATTGCTCAACGATCCGGAACAACCGGTAGTAATCATATTCGCGGGCAAAGCGCACCCCAATGACCATCCAGGCCAGCAACTGATCAAGCAGATTCATCAATATTCCGTACACCCGGATTTCATCGGCAAAATCCTCTTACTGGAAGGTTATGATATGGTCCTGGCCCGAAAAATGGTGGCAGGTGTCGATGTCTGGCTGAACACGCCCGAATATCCGCTGGAGGCGAGCGGCACTTCCGGACAGAAGGCCGGCCTCAACGGGGCGGTGAACCTGAGTGTGCTCGATGGTTGGTGGGCCGAAGGATACAACGGGGCCAACGGCTGGGGTATTCAACCGCGAGATTCGCGCTTCGAACATGATCAGCGTTTTCTTGACGAGGCGAATGATCTCCTCAACACGATTGAGCACGAGGTAATACCCACATATTACGGCCGCAATGACAGCGGCTACTCCGAGGAATGGGTGAAAATGTCCAAGGCATCCATGAAATCGATCATTCCGCGTTTCAATGCCCAACGCATGCTCCGGGACTATGTCACCCGAATGTATCACCCAGCGCAAACGCAGCGCCGCAAATTAGCAGCAAATGGTGCGGAACTGGCGCGGCAACTCGCCGAGTGGAAACGTCGCATACGGGACGCCTGGCCAAGTGTGCGCATGGAATTGATGTTGCAGCCTTCCCCCCACCTGCACTACGACGATAAGATCAGGCTACAGGTGAGGGCGCATCTCAACGGTCTGCAGGCACACGATGTGAAGCTGGAGTGTCTATTGGGGCGAGATCCTGGAGAGGAGGAACTTAAGGTGTTGCAGGTGGCAGAACTCGAATGCGTCGGCGGGGAGAACCACTACTATGAATTCGAAATGGAAGTCGCACCGCAGGTTGCCGGCATGCAATACTATCGACTGCGTATGTACCCATTCAATGACGCAATGAGTCACCCGTTTGAACTAGGTTGCATGATCTGGATCTAGTATTTAATATTTAGTTTCCTAGTGAGTAGCGAATTGTTCTTTCTCCAAAGAGATGATGTAGTTGATAGTTGCCGCTTCAGGCCAGTTTTCAGAAGCTGGAAGTCTAGCACTCTACGTTCCTGACCCATAAACGCCGTGATGCGCCAAGATGTATTTTCCTATAAACACGCCCGCTCTCAGCTCTCTCACTTTTTGTGCAGGATACTAGCCTATTCCAGGCCTCATTCAGGTTGACTCTATTTGTCCCGCCAAAGGCAGTGGTCTGAATTACAGACTAATATATGACGATGTCATCGTCGGCACGAGTGCAATCATCGAAAGCTGAACCACCGCAGTTCATGCCAGCTCATTGTGCATTGATATCCTCCCGATCATATTAAATCTGTAGGTCATGAGCCGACCATGTGACTATCCCCGGTATCACTATCCCATTTCCAATCGAGAATTTCTGGCATATCTTGGCCATATTTCTCGATATAATGTTTATGTTCGGTCAGTTTATCGCGCATAATCTGCTTGATGTACGCGGCTTTCGCACCCAGAGATGGCACTCGGTCTAGCACATCAGCCACCAAATGAAAGCGATCCAGGTCGTTACGAACCGCCATGTCAAAGGGTGTTGTGGTGGTGCCTTCTTCCTTATAACCCCGAACATGTAGATGGTGGTGACACGCTCGGCGATAGGTTAGTCGATGAATAAGCCAAGGATAGCCGTGGTAGGCGAAAATTACCGGCGTGTCTGTCGGAAATAAGCTGTCAAATTCTCGATCAGCCAGCCCATGAGGGTGCTCGCTCTGTGGTTGCAGCGTCATGAGGTCTACCACATTGACCACTCTGACTTTCAAGTCGGAAACGTATTGTCGTAACAGCGCAACTGCAGCCAGAGTTTCAAGCGTTGGAACATCGCCTGCACAGGCCATCACCACGTCCGGTTCGCCACCCTGATCGTTGCTCGCCCAAGCCCAAATACCGATCCCGGCGGCGCAGTGTTTTATTGCTGCGTCCATATCGAGCCACTGGGATTGGGACTGTTTTCCAGCAACGATGACATTGACCAAATTGCGCGAACGCAAACAACAGTCAGTCACGCACAACAGAGTGTTGGCATCGGGCGGCAAATAGATACGAATGACATCCGCTTTCTTATTCACAACGTGATCGATAAATCCGGGATCCTGATGCGAGAATCCGTTATGGTCCTGGCGCCAGACATGAGAGGTCAGTAGATAGTTCAGCGATGCAATCGGCCTGCGCCAGGGTATTTCCTTACTCGTTACTTTAAGCCACTTCGCGTGTTGGTTGAACATCGAAGTAACGATATGGATGAAGGCTTCGTAACAGGAAAACATCCCGTGGCGGCCCGTGAGCAGATACCCTTCGAGCCACCCCTGACAGGTGTGTTCGGAAAGAATTTCCATGACTCGGCCATCGGGGGCAAGGTGGTCGTCTTCAGGCAATCGATCGGCGATCCACGCGCGATCGGTGACCTCAAATAGCGCCCCCAGACGATTAGACTGGGTTTCATCCGGACCCATCACCCGGAAATTCCGCGCCTCCAGATTGAGCTTCATCACATCACGCAGATAGGTCCCCATGACCCGCGTCGCTTCACCACGGGAGTCGCCAGGTTTCGCCACGTCCAGCGCGTACTCGCGAAAATCGGGCAGTATCAAGTCCTTGAGCAGTAGTCCCCCGTTGGTGTGGGGGTTGGCACCCATGCGCCGCATGCCCTTTGGCGCCAGTGCAGCCAATTCAGGCAGAAGTGTACCGTTCACATCGAACAATTCGTCCGGCCGATAGCTCAACATCCACTGCTGAAGCAATTTCATGTGTTCCGGATTATCTACCAGGTCACCGAATGGCACCTGGTGTGAGCGCCAGGAATTCTCAGTTTTCTTCCCATCGACTTCCTTCGGACCGGTCCAGCCCTTGGGTGTGCGTAAGATGATCATCGGCCAGCGAGGACGTTGGGTAACGCCCTTATAACGTGCGTTGTGCTGGATAGTCTGGATCTCCGCAGCCACCGTATCCAGCACAGCCGCCATACGTTGGTGCATGGTTAACGGATCTGAGCCCTCCACGAAGTATGGCTGATAGCCATATCCAACAAAGAGACTCTCAAGTTCCTCGTGACTGATGCGCGCCAACACTGTCGGGTTGGCGATCTTGTACCCGTTCAGGTGCAATATTGGCAGGACGGCGCCATCGTCGGCGGGATTGAGAAACTTGTTGGAGTGCCAGGCGGTGGCAAGCGGGCCGGTCTCGGCCTCACCGTCGCCGACCACGCAGGCGGCGATCAGGTCTGGGTTGTCGAACACCGCACCATAGGCGTGAGAGAGCGAGTAGCCAAGCTCGCCACCTTCATGAATGGATCCCGGGGTTTCGGGTGCGACATGGCTTGGCACACCACCGGGAAAGGAGAACTGTCTAAACAAACGCTGCATGCCCAGGGCATTCTGTGGGAGGTTTGGATAGACTTCGCTGTAAGTGCCTTCCAGATACGTGTTCGCTACCAGCCCAGGGCCACCGTGACCAGGACCCGCGACATAAATCATGTTTAAATCGTAGTGTTTGATGATGCGATTGAGATGCGCATAGATAAAATTGAGTCCCGGTGTTGTCCCCCAATGACCGAGCAACCGGGGCTTGACGTGATTTATCGACAAGGGCTCTCGAAGCAACGGGTTGTCAAGCAGATAAATTTGACCCACTGACAGGTAATTGGCAGCTCGCCAGTATGCGTCTATCGCCTGCAGCTCTTCAGTGGAGAGCGATCCGAGCCCGATCTCCGTTTCAATAATATCGTTGCCCCTAATTTGCTCTGTCATTGTCACCTCCAATATGCTCATTGCGCAGATGGTCGATGGCGTCTTGCGCAATCAATAATTCCTCGTCAACCGGTATAACATATGCCTGGATGGGAGAACTCTGCGCAGTAATTCGGCCCTCCACACCCACGGCCGCTTCATTGGCCTCCAGGTCGACTACCAGACCACACCACTCCATACCTGCACAGATGCGGGCTCGAATCTCGCTCGCCCGCTCACCCATGCCGCCGCCAAAAATGATCGCATCAGCACTGCCAAGCACAGCAAGATAGGCGCCAAGATATTTGCGAGCGCGATGACAAAATGCCTGCACCGCCAGCGCCGCTCCGGGATGGCCCTGCGCCTCCAACGTAAGCAACGCCTTCATATCACTACTGATTCCCGAAAGTCCAAGCAAACCAGACTGTTCATTCAAGCCGTCACGTAGTTCACGTGCGGTGATCTTGCCACCACCGATAAGATGCAACAGTACACCAGCGTCAACGTCCCCCGGCCGGGTCGCCATGATAAGCCCCTCAAGGGGGGTAAACCCCATGCTGGTCTCCAGCGGTTGTCGCCCGCGCACAGCAGCCATCGAGCAACCTTGGCCCAATTGCAGACTGATCACACGACAGGAATGCTCATCTGAACCACTAATCACATGGAAGCGTTCGACCATATAACGGTGTGCGATTCCATGAAAACCGTAACGTCGAACTGGATCAAGCCCTGTTAGCCACACCCGCGGCAATGCGTACGTACTCACGTAATCGGGAAGTGTATGGAAATATGCTGTATCGAACACCGCCACCATGGGTATGGAATTGAACTTGGCGCGACACACGCTCAGTACCATTAATGCCGGTGGGTTGTGCAAGGGCGCGAGTATACTGAGCTCTTCGAGGTCTTTGAGCACCGTTTCTGTAATACTAACAGCGGCGTCATAACGATCTCCACCGTGCACAATCCGGTGGCCGACCAGCACGACACTGTTAAGCAAGCCCTTGTGGTCAAGTAGCGCCAGAATAGCGCGTGCCGCCTCGCCGTGATCGTGCGCGGCAAAGCGCTGTTGTCCATCTTCGTTGCCGTCGGACCAATTCATCTTCGCTGCGGACCCAAATTCGGTAACGGCACCACGATGAATCGCCGTCAGTCCACCCTCAACATCAACATCAACATCAACATCAAAAATACCGAACTTAAGCGAGGAGCTACCACAATTGAAAACTAGTACTTGCACCGCAGTCAGCTCAGCTTAAGAACAACGGGAATGGAAAATATCCTGAGCATGGTTTCATATGCTCCCTGTTGTAAATCAGTGAATTCTACTACACAGTAACACCCCACCTGATGACAGTAGAATTACAATTTCGCAACCTCTCGCCTCCGATTTTACGCCGTACCGCCCAGACAGAGAAAAGTCACAATCATCGTACAGGCAAGCCCCTAGTTACCTAGAGACTTGAAGGCTTCTCGTAATACCGTTTTTCGAACTCCACCGGTGATATCCCATCTTCACTTCCGTATCAATACCAGCAAAGAGTAATCTATCAATCTCAGCGTCGGTCTTTCATCCATCTGCAAATAATTATCTGAACCCGGAGCATCGTCAGGGGCAGGCCTCCCCGTATCCACCGCTATGTGCCACCCTCTGCCTATCCTGTCAGGCGAAAGAGAAAACTCCACAGGATGCGACTCGGCGTTGAACAGTAGGCACAACTGCGTATCTTCCAGCTGCTCAACATGCAGCAGGCAACCCAGGCTGCGAGCTTCACTGCGCCAGTCTGGCTCCGCACCTTCCAGATCAAACCAGGTAATGTCTTTCTCAGTATAGAAATGCTCGGCACTGAGCACCGGGTGGCGTTTGCGCAGGGTGATCAGTTCGCGGCAGAAGCGCAGCAATTCACCATTGCTCTGCATCAAAGCCCAGTCATACCAGGACAGCTCATTGTCCTGACAATAGGCATTGTTGTTACCGCGCTGACTTCGGCGAAATTCATCGCCACCAAGCAGCATCGGGACACCACGAGAGAGCATGAGCGTGGCGATGAAGTTCTTGAGCTGCCGCATCCGTAGGGCTTTTATCTGTGGGTCATCCGTATCGCCCTCGATGCCATAATTGGCACTCCAGTTGGCATCGCTGCCGTCGCGGTTGTCCTCGCCATTGGCCTCGTTGTGTTTCTCCGCATAGCTCACCAGGTCGTTGAGCGTGAAACCGTCATGGCAGGTGATAAAATTGATGCTGTTAAGCGGCTGCTTGCCCGTCGACTGATAGAGATCGTCGCTGCCGCATAAACGTCGGGCCAACTCGCCGCGCATCCCGGGATCGCCACGCCAGAAACGACGCACTTGATCGCGGAAATGGCAGTTCCACTCTGACCAGCGCTGCCCTGCGAAATTCCCCACCTGCCAGGCGCCACCCGCATCCCAGGCCTCGGCAATGAGCTTGATATCACGCAAGATTGGGTCCTCGGCTATGCGTTCCAGCAATGGTGGGTTGTAGGCTACGTTACCTTCTTCATCACGTCCCAATACTGAAGCGAGGTCAAAGCGAAATCCGTCCACGTGCATCTCGGCAACCCAGTAGCGCAGGCAATCCAGCACGAAGTCCCGGACGACAGGATGATTGCAGTTGAACGTGTTACCGCAACCCGTGTAATCTTTGTATTGACTCGGGTGGTCTTCCAGCAAATAGTAGATGGGGTTGTCGATTCCGCGGAAGCTCAGCGTGGGGCCATACACATCACCTTCGGCGGTGTGGTTGAAGACCACATCCAGGATGACTTCGATACCTGCCCGGTGCAGGGCGCGCACCAATTCTTTGAACTCGGCCACCTGCTGCCCTACCTTCGTAGCGTAGGTCTCCTTGGGGGCGAAAAAACCGACAGTGTTGTAGCCCCAATAGTTGCGCAGCCGGCCACCGGTGACTGGGTCCGTCCTCGCCAGTTCGTTCTGGTTGAATTCATGAACCGGCAGTAGTTCCACCGCCGTGATGCCCAGTTCCTGCAAATACGGAATCTTTTCAATCAGTCCCCGATAAGTACCGGGGCACTGCACCGCCGAGGAGGAATGAGCCGTAAATCCTCGCACGTGGGTCTCATAGAGAATAGTTTGCGACCAGGTGTGCTTGAGGGGCCGATCCCCCTCCCAATCGAAATCGCAATTGCAATCGACAATCAGACCCCGCGCGGTATGGCCCTCGTTATCTTCGGTTGCAGCATCGGGATCACTCTCCGAAGCAGCAGGATCGTAGTCACGAGCACGGACAAAATCCCAGGAAGAGACGCCAGTCAGAGCCGTAGCATAAGGATCGACGACGACGCGCTGTGCGTTGTAGCGCAGGCCCTCCTGTGTGTCGTATGGGCCATTCACCCGGTAAGCGTAAGCCATCCCCTGTGTAATACCGTCGACCCATATATGCCAGATGTCGCCGAAACGGTGAAGGGCCGGATCCAGAACGATGTGCTGTGAGGACAGTGTCGCGGCAGCATCCGGATAGAGCAACAGAGTTACGCCGTCGGCGTGGCGGCTGAACAGCGCAAAATTCACACCGCTGCCCACAGCCCAGGCACCCAGTGGAAATGGACGTCCCGGGGTGGTGCACACGCAGAGTGTCATGACACCACCGCGTCGCGATTACCGTTCCAGTATAAAATCACGATTGCCACAGGATATGATCATGTTCCAGTGGTATCGCCACGTCATCGCGGTAGGGGACAACTCGTGCCGCGTAGTTCGCCGCCACGCGGCTCGCAGGCAGCTCCGCACGGTAAGCATAACCATTTGCCGCACCCACCAGCTGCCGTACGCGCGTCATCTCCAGCCGCTCGGCATCGTACTCCCCTACTGCGTCAGCATAGAGCTCGACCCGTACCGCATTCGGGTCGAGTCCATCGAGATATACCTGTATCTCGAATATGTGCATGTTGTTTGCGGTCTCAGTCTTGACTTCTCCGAAGCGCAACGCGGCCCATTTCTGCTCCACCGTGTGGCACCATTTCACTATCTCCAAGCCAACCGCTCCTCCCCCGGCACTTCGTTCTTTCAAGGCCGACGCCGCTGGGAGGTAATATTGCTCGGTATATTCGCGAACCGTGCGGTTGGTCGAAAAATGTGGGGCCAGGCGCGCCATGCTTTCCCGCATCCTTCCCACCCAGGCTATGGGGATTCCATTCGCGTCTCTAGTATAGAATTCGGGAATCACTTCGCGTTCGAGCAGGTCGTAGAGTGCCTCTGCCTCGAGCGCATCACGGCCCGGGTCATCACCGTGGTCCAGCCCATCTCCCAATGCCCATCCCACGTCTGGCGTATAGGCTT
This sequence comes from uncultured Haliea sp., assembly GCA_963977485.1. Lineage (GTDB taxonomy): Bacteria > Pseudomonadota > Gammaproteobacteria > Pseudomonadales > Halieaceae > JARRPM01. The sequence goes on along the minus strand of CAXBOW010000023.1, from coordinate 22,079 downwards.
CCGCCCACCAGCCATCCAGGACCGACAGGTTGATACCGCCGTTGACTAGCACCTTCATGCCGCTGGTACCGCAGGCTTCCCACGGCCGACGAGGTGTATTGAGCCAGATATCGACGCCCTGTACCAGGTGCTCGGCCAAATTCATGTCGTAGTCACTGAGAAAAATCACGCGAGAGCGCGCTTCGGGCCGCCGAATGAAATTCATCCACTGCTGAATCAGCGCCTGCCCTGCTTCGTCCGCAGGATGGGCCTTGCCCGCCATGATGATCTGTACCGGACGTTGCGGATTATTCAGCAGGCGCAGCAGGCGCTCCGGGTCATGGAGCAGTAGATCCGGGCGCTTGTAGGTGGCGAAACGGCGTGCGAAACCTACGGTCAAGGTATTGCAATCACAGGTATGCTTCGCCCCCTCCTGCTCCTCGGGCGAGACACCGGCGTCGGCCAGTTGCCGGGACAATCTGTCGCGGGCATAGTCAAGCAGCGCGGCGCTGGCAGCCGTGCGAAATTGCCAGAGACGGGTATCGGAGACACGCCTGATGTTGTGCTCCAGTGTTTCCGTCGGCAGTAGCCAACGGTCCTTACAACAGGCCTCTGTCCAAAGCGCGTCCGCTTCGGCCGATTCCCAGGTCGGCATATGCACGCCATTGGTCACATGCCCGATGGGAACTTCGTCCACCGGCCAGCGCGGAAACAACGGCGCAAATAACTCTCGGCTCACCTCGCCATGCAGTCGGCTCACACCATTCACGGCCCCACTCCCGCGGATCGCCAAGCAGGCCATGTTGAAAGGTTCCGAGGTATCATCAGGGTTCAACCGGCCCAGAGCCAGCAGATCGCCGGAAGTAATCCCCAGTTGGGTCCTGGCGTACCCCTCAAGGCAGTGCTCTATTCGGGCCGGCTCGAACCGGTCAAAACCGGCGGCAACGGCTGTATGGGTGGTAAACAGATTCCCCGCCCGGGTTACTGTCAGCGCAGCCTCGAAGGATAGCCCTGTGGCCTGCATGTAACTGCGAGCGCGCTCCAGCACAGCGAACGCTGCATGTCCCTCATTCAGATGACAGACATCCGGCTCAATACCGAGCGCGGTGAGCATACGCCAACCACCTATACCTAGAACTATTTCCTGCAGCAGGCGCAAGTCCGCGCCGCCACCATAAAGCTCGCTGGTTATCCCCCGATACGGAGGATAATTTGCTGCATCATTGCTATCGAGCAGGTAAAGCGTGACCCGACCAACTTTCACCTGCCAGGTACGCAGCCAGATTGGGTGGCCAGGCAAATCGAGCTTAAACCTCAACCATTCCCCATTTTCCAGACGCAGTGGGGTTACTGGCAGTTGCCCGGGGTCGTTATAGGGGTAAAGGGCATGTTGCACGCCGTCATGGTCAATTATTTGGCGGAAATAGCCTTGCTGGTAGAGTAGCCCCACGCCGACAACTGGCACACCCAGATCGCTGGCCGCCTTGAGTTGATCCCCGGCCACATTACCCAATCCACCGGAGTAAATAGGCAGAGCTTCGCTCAGCATAAACTCCATGCTGAAATAGGCGATACAGTTCAGCGTTGATTGTGGATGGGTTTCCTGGAACCAGGCGGGCGCATTTTCTGCGTCACGCCAGGCTTGCAGTTGGTCGTCGACATATTCGCGAAAGGCTGAGTCCGCCAAACAACGCTGCAGCTTTTCACGTGAAACGGTCTGCAGCACAACCCACGGATTTTGGGTTGCCTCCCACAGGTCCGAATCTAGCTGCCGCCAAATCTGATCCGTGGCGTGATTCCACGATGTACGCAGGTTCAGAGCCAGCTCGGCCAGGGCGTCAACACCGTCCACATCACTGTGCAACAGGCTGTACGTCACCTCACGGAGACGGGATTGGACGCTCATTGGGTCACCTGCCGCTTTCCCAAGCTATGAGGCATCTCAGTGCAATCTTGATTGTAGTGTTTGACAAGATAGAATGCCCGCGCCTCACAAACAACGCCCTGATTCAAACAGCCTCTATTACCTATATTACACATACCCATCCCTGCTCCTTTGTGACTAGCGAACAAAACCCTAGCAGCGCCATCGCCGAGCATACACATGGCATTGTCGCCACATCTTACTAATATCCGTTTAACTCAGAGCAATTCGAATAGCTAATTCCGAGCCCACCAGATACCAGTTCTAGTTCTCACTGGCCGCTGACATCCGGCTGTCAATGTCAGCTTCCGCACTGAGCCAGTCGTCCAGTGATCTATCACACTGAAATCCGTGCTGCTCAGCACAGAAGTATGCGGCAGTCCTAATCATGTCTGCTCGCTGCTCCTGTGAAACTTTTGCAAGCACCGATCCTTGTAGTGGAGCTTTCTCTGCCTTCGATGCGGAACTCTCCGTTTTGGTCTTTTTACGAGTGGCTTTCTTTACTGGATTCGCCTCAACTGCGGAGGCCTTGTTGAGTGGCTTCATAAATACTCCTTTCTCTCTGTCCTGGTGGAACTAATTCAGTATATACAGCCTATGATTCGAGAAAAATTGAACCTCTGACTATCGAATGTGTGCCAGTTCGTCTAAATATTACTTACATATGTCAATCACCGGCTGCGAAATTGCCTAATTATGGGTCAACGGGCATTCCTCCATCCCATTACGGCTTCCCGATCATCCACAACAAGACAGCACGCCATATCACCGGTGGACACCAACATCGATATGTCGCCAGTCAAAGTCAAAGTCACACTATCTCGCTTTTGGCGATCTACTCGTCTTTTGCTATCAGTAATCTACTACATACCAACCGTCAGCCTGATTACGCCGGAATTACAATTTTGCAACTTCTGGTCATCCACTTAACAGTGATTATATCTATGGCTGGAAGATGGTTGTGTTCAGCCATGGTTGCAAGCCAATTTCCGGCAGACTCAGAAGGCCGCAGTTTTCCGCATTTTTCCGTACCGAGGTGTATCCTAATCACGCGCTCGGGCATCGAGCGGCTGAGACCGCACGACATTTGATTCGGCTGGGCTTTTCCCATCGATTGTCCGAGGGGAAAACCATGCTCGCGCACTGCGGACGGCTGCAGCACTTTTGCATTTATCGGGTGGGCGATACCGTACAGTCTGGAGACGTCCTTTTACTAGAAAAAATGTCCATCTACGGGACGGCCTGGGGCATTGTAATCCCCCATTTGGCACAGATGCTATTCGTAGAAAATCATGCTGGTTCTAACAGGCGTCTTGGCGGCACTCCGCCAATTGCCGTGTTGGGGTGTTCAGCCCTGTGCCTTTACCTCATCGCACTCATTCTCGCAGGAGAGACGCTTTACCCAAAGTGGGCAGTTTTTGTCGCCTCACCGGCCTTTCTACTTGCCTGTGCTGCAGCCATCTGGCAGCTACCGTCCGAGATGGGATAGACAGGGAATTAGTAAATTATCCTACGCTAAGGGGAGGGTGACTGACTCTCGTTTGCGTTTAACTGTCAGTCGGTAGGCTTTTAGAAAACTGGCGGGGATTTTCTGCGCGTCCAGGCGAACGACAGTATTTCAACTTGCATGGTTTTGACTATTGATTTCAAAATAATGCTTAACTTTGACTAGATAGAGAACCCCACTACTGTCCGGTTAATTATTGAATAAATTCAGTTGGTTAGAATTCATGTCATCCTCCAGGATATGCTTGGTATTGAAAAGGTCCTTGTTTAAAGGGATTTTCTCGAAAAGGGTGACTGAAAATACCTGTAACAAAGTGTAGAGCGAGGCATCCAGATTGAGGCGCTTCTTGATGATGGCTACCAGCACGTACACCGATACGGCGGTCCAGATTTGCACATTGACGGCGTTCTCTGACGTGCCGTAAAACTTCTTGATACGGAGATGTTGTTTGATCCATTTGAAAAACAACTCGACCTGCCAACGCGCTTTGTATAGTTCGCAGATAGTGGCTGCTGGCGGACCAAAGAGGTTGGTCAGAAAGTTGAGCGTTTTCCCGTTCTCTGGGTCTTTGAAGCGAATGCGGCGCAGATGATGGGGATAACTTTTGTGACTGTAGAATCCCGACAGGGCCACCGTCTGATCGCAGATAATGCCCTGCGCCCGGTCGCTCGGCGCCGAATAGATTCTTCGCAAGTCGGAATTCGCTTTGGCGCGAGTGACAAAAAACGCGCCAGGGTTGTGAAGTGTGAAGAGCCGCTCGAAATCGATATAGGCGCGGTCCATTATATAGATTGCCGCTGGTTCCGGAACCATCAGATCGAGCACGTTGACATCGTGCACCTTGCCGTCGGAAATATGTATAAAGCTCGGGATATTACCACGCAGATCCAACAGCGTATGCATTTTCACCGCCGCCTTGGTACTGCGAAATGGCGCCCATGGAAACAGCGACAGGCAGAGATCTATGGTGGTGGAGTCCAGCGCATAAACCGTGTTCGTCAGGTCCAGTCCAAGATCCTCTTCGGCATAAAGTCTTCGAGCTTGCGTGATCAACCGCTGTGCAAACTCGGCGTAGATTCGCCAGTCTCTTCGTTCGTTGGCATCTGCCAGGGTAGATCGCTTGATCGGCGAGCCAATGACCATGTGGTACAGCTTGGCCGATTGCGCCGAGAGACACGCTTCGATATCGCGCAGGCTCTCCCTGTAGGTCAACTGCGCAAACGCCAGAGCGCGAAAATGTTCGGCACAAGGAAGTGTGCGAATACGATGATCCCCATCGTACCGGGACACGAGCCGGTGAAATGTTTTCCACGGAAGAAAGTCCATGATCTGTGCAAACAGCGTCTTTCCGGTGTACATCGAATCGTCTCGGCAACAAGGGTCTACCGAGAGGATACTTTGCCGGATTTGCGTTCAAGTCGGGGACACCCTAATTTCGTTGCAACATATTGTGATCATTGGGAAATTTCCGTTTTATCGAAGTTTTAACCGGACAGTAGTGACTATAAGTGTAAACTCTGATATCCGTTTTGAGATCCTTCTGATGACCATCAACTTGTACAATCCTCACCCCGGGGCTCGCAATCTGTTGAGCAACGTAGTCACTTTGAGCGATGGCATCCCGGACCTTTAAGGTGATTTTGTCTCCTCGGTAAGTAGCTTTGCTTCCGTATCCTGCCACCGGTTTGAAGAAATTACTTTTTCTCTGCTGCCACAGATGGCTCCTGTTTTTAGGCGTGACCGTAACGGTACGGGGAATGCTTTTTACAAGGGTGGATATGGTTTTAGCATCGACTTGAAGCGCCTTAAGAGCCTGCGCATCTGATAAGATTGTTAGATTTACTTTATTCGCAAAAATAGCGTGGTGATAGGGGTTGGATGTAACAACTGCAAGCCCTCTCAGATAGCCATTTCTAATAACAGCATAGCGTTCATCTTCGAAGTAGAAGTCCGTAGACCTGTTATAAATGAGATCAATCTTCTTTCCTCCAGCACTAATAAAACTCCCTTCTGAAGTCAACTCCGAAGGATCAACAATCACGCACTCCATTTGATGTTTTTGAAAAAGCTCGGCGAAAAGAAGAAACTCAGGATACAGGTATTGCTCTTGAGGTCGATCATCTACTATTGCTATCGTTTTTAATGGCAGTTCACCACGTTGCAATGTCCATTCTTCAATAAACATATCGAAGAATACTTTTTCCAACTTATCCAAATTTACGATTTCTTTTATACCTACATAACATGAAACCTGTGCTTTTGCTAGTACCAAGTTTAGGTAAGCCCCGCCCGCATTCGTGTTGATTTCGATAAGCTTGGGACCCTCATCAGTCAGATGGAAATCGTACCCCATCAGTACACCTTTGGGCCCCGAAATAGTTGACGCTATCGGTGGTACAGAATTTATTACTCTGCTTTGAAAAGGTTCCATATTAATGACATTTTCAATGGTTGAAATTACCCCTTCCATTTCTTCGATAACCTCTTCTGAAATATAATACGCGGTATCGGAAAAAAGGTGTGGTCTTTCGATAAGAATTTTCGGGTCGATATACCGACGCAGTTGATGCTCAAGCGCACTGCGATCTAAGGTCTTACAGAGGCAATGCTTGTTCATACTTTTAGACAATGATGACTCTGTACCCATAACTGTAAACTCTAAAGGTTAGAAACCGAACCGCGCCACGAGCATTTTTAGCAGGAAATGTGTCCAGATTCATTTTGAGTGAGTGACCTCGCGGGATCAAATTTATTGGTATTATAACGTAAGAATTATTCTATGCGGAGCGTACTACCAATCTAGCACAAGAAGTTTGCGTTTTTCAGGCTTGTCTTTCCATTTCTCCGCATCCACCATCGGCAATTTAGTTTCTGTAATACTTGGCTAGGATTGGCAAAGCGTCGCATTCAGAACTAGAAATTCGGATTCCGCTTGAGGCAGTTCATCCTCAGCGTAAATCGCATCCACTGGACACTCGGGTTCACACAGCGCACAGTCGATACACTCATCAGGATGTATTACCAACATATTGGGACCTTCATAAAAACAGTCAACAGGGCAAACATTCACGCAATCAGTGTATTTACATTTGATACAATTTTCACCAACAACAAAGGTCATTTTCTCACCATGTAGCCAATTATTGAAAGTGCCATGCTATCTACCATCATCGATAAAAAGATAAGAGGCTCAAAGCTCACTCGATATAGCCGTGCCACATTTACTTGCGCATATCCATGTCATCAGACGTTTCTGATTCGTCAGCCATATCCATTTTTCCTCCCTCCTCCATATCCATATCCATATCCATGATCATGAGGCCATTGCTGTCGGTATGCGTGATCATAAATAATCGCTGTGCAGCCAGGATCGCCACAAACCCAACTAACGAAACGATAATCACAAGCGGGTCGCGTTGGTACTTCAAGAGCAAGAACGTGCCGAGAATAACGATATCAAGCAAGATCGCGATCACAGGAATCACCGGGGTCGATTTTGTCTCCTTTAGGAGATAGCGAAAAAGGCCCCAATGGATCGCGATATCCATAATCAGGTAAAAAATGGCGCCAATCGAGGCGATGCGGGTCAGATCGAAAAACACGGTTAAGGCAATCGCGAGCGCTACCGTTATCACCAGCGCTGGGTTTTTAAAGCCCCGATATAGCTCTGGAAGTTGCTTCATGTTGCTAAGCATAGCCAGCATTCTGGACGCGGAATAAACACTGGCGATCACACCAGAAACGGTGGCAACCATCGCCAGCAACACCGTGAACAGCAATCCCCATTCACCGAAAACTGGCTTGGCAGCAGCGGCAAGAGCGTAATCTTTCGCGGTAATGATTTCCTCAACGCTCAAGCTGCTGGCTACTGACACTGCCAAGATCGTATAGATCACTGTACAAATGAGAATGGACAGGATGATCGAGCGCCCCAGGTTGCGGTGAGGGTCGAGGATATCGTCGCCTTGATTGGTGATTGTAGTGAAGCCTTTGAAGGCGAGAATAGCCAGCGCGAGCGCGGCAACAAAATTGAAGAGGCCACCCGTCAACGCACCTTGATCGGCTCTGCCCCAGTTCTCCACAACAGAAGCAAAATCAGCAAAGGCCAGCCCGGCAATCGCCAGGACAGCGATTCCGGCGATTTTTATCACAGCAGTTACATTGGCGGTTCTCTCTATAGCTTTATTACCGGAAATATTGACGATATAGGCAAAGGCGATTAACAACACGCCCAGTGTTGGCACTAATACCGCCGTATTTTCAACGTCGAACAGTCGTAGCGTATAGGAGCCAAAGGTACGAGCGACAAGACTTTCGGCTATGACCATCGAAACATACATGAGCAGCGAAAAGGTCCCTGCCACCGTACCAGGTCCATACGCTTTGCGCATAAACATCGCAACACCGCCCGATGAGGGGTAGGCGTTCGAAAACTTAACATAAGAATATGCGCTAAAGCCGACAACGATCGCACCCACCAGGAAGGCTAGGGGAAAAAGCACACCTACCAGCTCTGCGATCTGCCCCATCAACACAAAGATACCGGCACCGATCATGACGCCTGTACCCAATGATACGGAGCCTAACAAAGATAGTTTGTTTTTTGAGTTTTGTTCCATAGTAGTGCTTTCGTTACATGGCCGGAGGAAAGTTCATCTTACGTCTGTTGCATCGTAATTGAGCGGTAGGTGGGGTAAACGCTATCTGGACCTGCCCAGAGTTTCCAGCTCATCCGAACAGAGCCACTGCGAGAGCATATGCAAGTTACAGGATTACCGGCGGCATGGGACAACCGAGGACATCCGAAAAGGCACGCAATAACTCGACTTCAACAGAAGATATTTTATGGTCCTGTAGAACACTTGCGGCGCAGGCCTTCAGTAGTTGCGGCTTGGCTAAGGGTTTCAGCCTTTCCAGTTTTTCCAGGGAAATATCCAGCTCTGCAAGATCAATTTCATCTTTTGCCACTAATCGAAGCCCGCTGATTTCCAGTAATTTTGTCGCAGCAGTGAATGCTTCCTGAATAGCATTTTCATCCTGTTGACCGGCATAGGCCATTACCGAGAGGACCAACGCAATTTCCTGCTTGAGCTGGCCAACTTGGAAATCACGCGCTTTTTTTCGCGGTAACTTGAAGAATTGCCCATCAAGATGGCCAAAAATAATTTTCTGTAAGGACCATTCCAATAGGTCGACTTTGGAGTCCATTTCAATCAATGCGACCAGGTTATCTCTGAACATCTGGTACTGATCGAGTGACAGCTGTTTAAGTGCCGGTATGGCGATATCAATCAGTGGCAAGTGGTATTTAATGTTCAGCCCGTCCATCGCCGGTACTAGTTTGTGAACTAGCATCAGGACATCCGCATTGGCATACGACTGCAAACGCGCCAGCTGCCTGTCACGAACCTCCTGCCCCTTGTCCAGCACCAGACAATAGATAACGGCGCGGGCGCCAAAAGGTTCACGGGCAGCCTCAATGATACTGGTGGGTATTTCTGCTATCAGCGAACGGGCATGATCGATTGTTTCTGGTTTCGGATTACCGATTTGATCAACGGTATTGGCGATATCAGCCATCGCGGCGCCGGACAAGGAAAGGGTAGCAGCCCGAGAGGGTCCCCCGGACAAGGCGACAGCGGCAACTGTTTTGGCGAGTTGTTCGCGCGTCAGGGTTGCTTTTGGGCCAGATTTTTCCTCATCCTGAACTAAGTCGGGCTTGTCGGCAGAGGAAAATTCACCGTCCCAATGAGGATCGATGCGCAGGATGCGCTTTGCCAGCGGCGGGTGCGTGGCGGACAAGGCTTGCATAAATCCCGAAACACCCTGGGCGAAAAAGGCATGGCTCACTTCGGGAGCGCCGGGATTTTCCACCTTGGAACCAAACTCGAGCCCGCCGATGCGCTTCAACGCTCCAGCGATCCCATCCGGGCTACGGGTGAACTGTACCGCCGAGGCATCCGCCAGATATTCCCGTTGCCGACTCACTGCGGCCTTGATCAAGCCACCGAAAAAGGTACCGGCAAAGCCGATAACCATCAGCCCGATCGCCAGCGCCAGTAATCCGCCTGCGTTTTTTCCGCTACCGCGTCCGCGCTGCGAAAAAGAAGCGGAGTACAACAGGTAGTAACCAATAATGCCGAGAATCAGGATGCCATGCAGTACGCCGATCAAACGAATGTTGAGCCGCATATCACCGTTAAAGATATGACTGAACTCATGGGCAATCACACCCTGCAGTTGCTCACGACTCAGATGATCGATAGCCCCCTGGGTCACCCCGATGACGGCATCGCGTGGAGAGAACCCAGCCGCAAAGGCATTAATACCCGGTTCATCGGCAAGCAGATAAACCGGCGGTGCCGCGGTTCCGGAGGCAATAGCCATTTCCTCCACCACATTCAACAACTTGCGTTGCTTCAAATCTTTAGTATTTTGCGGGATCAATTTTCCACCCAGCGATTCAGCAACCACCTTGCCACCCGCCGAAAGGACCATGATCTTGTAGAGACTGCCCGCCACCACCACCACAATAACACCGGCGCTCACAGCGGCGAATGTTTGCCAATCAATTTTCTGGAGTAGTATTCCACCGTCTTGCAATTGTTGACTATTGATATAACCGAACACCACCATGATCAGGAGATTGACCATAACAATCAATGTGACGATCGCCAGACCAAATAGCAAGACCAGTTGGAACGTATGCTTACGCACACGGTCTTGTGATTCAAAGAAATTCATTTCGACCTTCTGAATATATACTGCATTGATTAGAACGAAACTTTTGGCGCAGCCTGTATGGCCGCCGTATCTTCAAACTCCAGCAGCGTCGCATCCTGCGCGTGACCAAAACGCGCTGCAAAGAACATCGGCGGGAATGTCTGCTTATAGGTATTATAGGCCATCACCTCGTCATTAAAGGCCTGCCTTGAAAAAGAGACTTTATTCTCGGTGGCGATGAGTTCTTCACTTAACTGCATCATGTTCTGATTTGCCTTGAGATCCGGATAGGCCTCCATCACCATATTAAAGCTCGTCAGGGCGCCGGCTAGTTTGCCTTCGGCACCACTCAGTCCTCTTATCGCGTCAGCATTGCCCGGATCGGCGGCAGCTGTTGACAACAGTTTGTTTGCCGTATTGCGCGCCTCGACCACGGCCTCCAGGGTTTCACGTTCATGTTTGATATAACCCTTCGCGGTCTCGATAAGATTGGGGATCAGGTCGTATCGTCGCTTCAATTGCACCTCGATTTGGGCAAAGGCATTCTGGTAGCGATTCTTCAGCGTAACCAGTTTATTAAAAATTGCGATTACATAAAAAATGATTAGTGCAATAACAACCAAAATGATAACGAATGTGATGTCCATATTTACCGCCTTTTTAAATGTACTGTTGAACCAGAGAAATGAAGTTATCTCACACCTTCAGTAGATGAAATACATAAGCCAGCGCCAGAGACTCACGCGCTCCTCTACATTCGCTTTTCCACCATACTCGGTCAGTCTGCACCAGAATGCCTATGCCCCGCCCACCACAACACTGCAGCCCCGACAAGGCCAGAAAGTAGCGACGCAACCACAACGCTCAATCGCGCACTGCGAAACATATCCGGATCGGAAAACGCCAGACCGGCGATAAACAGGCTCATAGTGAAACCGATCCCGGCCACCAGCGCCACACCGTAGACGTGCCACCAGTTTGCGGCGTGTGGCATCTGTGCTAGGCCGAGCCGAACGGCGAGCCATGTTGCGCCGAACACTCCCATTTGCTTGCCCACAAACAAACCCAGCATGATACCAAGCGAAGCCGGCGTGGCCAGCGTGTCAAGCACGGAAACCGACAGCGGAATACCGGAATTGAAAAAGGCAAACACTGGTACCACGCCAAGCGCAACCCAGGGATAGAGCGAGTGCTCGGCCTCTTGCAGTGGCGACCATCTCTTGCCATTCTGCGTGACATGCAACGGGATAGACAGGCCAATGGCCACCCCGGCTATGGTCGCGTGCACACCGGATTTAAGCAGGGCAAGCCATAGAAAGATACCGACGATGACATACGCCGCGCTACGCGTAATGTTGAAATAGTTGAGCGCCACGAGGGTCGCGATACCAAGGGCGGCCAGCAACAGCGACGACGTGACAATCCCCTCGGTATAGAACACCGCGATGACCAGGATTGCACCGAGGTCGTCGAATATCGCCAGCGCTGTCAGGAAAATCTTGAGCGACGCCGGCACCCGCGTACCGAGTAACACCAGCACCGTTAGCGCCAACACCGCATCTGTTGAAACCGGGATCGCCCAGCCCCGCATCGCCACCGGATCGCCTACGTTAAATGCGGTATATATGAGAGCCGGGGCCAGCATGCCGCCCAGCGCGGCGAAACCCGGCGCGGCAAAGGACTTGAGTGATGACAACTGCCCATCCAGTATCTCGCGTTTAAGTCCCAGCGTGATAAGCAGAAAGAAAAAAACCATTAACCCATCGTTAATCCACAGAATGAGTGGCTTGTCGATGACAAAGGTACCTACCTTCACCATGACCGGTAGATGATGGACCAGCGCGTACCAGTTCACCACGGGGGAATTGCTCAAAGCCAATGCCATTAGCATGGCAGTCAGTGTGGTCAGACCGGCCACCTGCGGCGAACGCAGAATTGCTGTGGCGCTCAACTGCCGCTCCGGATACCGTGCGGAGTCTCGGTTGCGAGCCGAAGGCAGCGTCCCCCGTCCAGCATTGTGCGCCTAATCAGCAGGGCGTTGACCACCGGAAATACGACCACTACGTAGCCCACCGCTTAGTCAGGTGCTGGTGCATCTTGCGCAAGGTAGAGCGCGACAGCTCGATGGCACCGTGCACAACGTAAGAATCACTCTTCATCAACACCATATCGGCACTCTTTTCCCGAGGCTTCGGCATTCTCAATACTGAACGCTACGGCCATAAACCAATTGGCTCGTAATGCGCATAATGGACTGCCGTAGAACTCCTCCCACGCCCTGCAACCCATCTTTGTGCCCGCTAGATATTAATCTTGCATACCGCGCGGACGATATTTCCAATTCAGTATTCAAACTTCCACCTCACTCAAAATTCCCGATTGAATGTTTGGTGACACAGAGTCTGAAGCAAGTCCTATTTGTGCTACATATCGCGCCGAGTCTTGCAATGCAAGTTCTTTGGATACAAATGGTTCAAAAGTTGTACCTTCCCTCGTAAGGTAATACCAAACACCATTCACTCGGAAAGCTCGATCCGCGTGAAAATACGTTTTCTTTTGGTTGTCCGTTTTCCTATCCATGTCCATTCTCCCTTTTGGTTCAGTAAACGACGAGGAAGATGGTCAACCTTTCACTTTCGCATGTGGATAAACCCCTATCTCCTTCCCCACTATGCAAATTAGCCAGCCTATAATTCGACGTTGACCAGAAGATAAAACAGTCGCGTCGCACTGATTCCTCGGCACTACAGGTTCTGCTTACGAGTATAGACAGGCCTTTCGCACAGTAAGGTGACATCAAAATTAGTGTTATGTCATCTTTACGTCATGCTGATGACAGGTTCGACCGACTAGGCTATGGAAAAACGTCCACGACATCAGCGAGGAGATTCCTGCCCGTGACCCAATTGCTAACTAGACAAGTAAAACCTTTAGGGCGTCTTTCACCGGACCAATACCAGATAGTCACAGCAAGTGGTAACAATTCAGAGGGGCAAAGTCATTGATTCAGTGTCTCGCTAAAACGTATCAATTTGATATCCAATATCAATTCATGCGCCTCCGGGTCTTACCTATTCCTATTCACGTCATATAAAACGGAAACCACATCGAGATCAACATGCAGATGCCAAAAATCCTATCAAAGCCTATAGTGTTATTTTTGGCACTACTACCTGCGGTCGCTACGTCCCACTCCGCAGAAAATCCGGTCAAAAACATCCGCAATTTCGATCAATCTCTCTCTGATTCTCAAACAGGCTGTTGATTTTTACCCAGCTTCGAACCTACTGATAGTTTCAATCTGGAATTTTCGGCTTAAACCGCCGTTTTAGGTATTATTTCAACCTATATCGGCGGCAATGGCGGGGATTCCCCGTCATCAAGACGGACTACCCCTGTAACGCCCTCATCCGTGTCAGGTTCCACCCAATCATCGTCAACATAAATACGCTGTTCACTTTCGATAAACCGCGCACTTTCATCTGCCGAATCAAGCCAACTGATTTGCCCCAGCCGAAGGGCTCTTCCACCCGCTTTCGGCTGCGTTGGCTAACCTTGTACCCGGTGTGTCGACTGGTGCGACCATCGATGGCAGAACCGCCGCGCCGATTGTCATTCCGGGCAACATGAGGCGTAATCTTCATGGACCGACAATCCGCCACAAAGCCCGCCGTATCATAGTTCTTGTCCGCGCCCACGGTACGCTTCTTCGTTCCCGGGAGTTCCGCCAACAAGCTCGCAGCTACCTCCCGTTCGGCCGTGCCCGTAGCATGACTGGCTACGGCCTTAACAATCAGGCCGCTCCGGTTTTCCATCACGGTGTGGCCCATTAAAGAGAGCTTGGCCTCTTTGCCCGGACCTTTCTTGGCCAGCCGTGCATCACCATCGGTCTTTGACTCGTGAGTGTCGTTACTACGCTTTTCCCCGTGGAAATTAGTTTCACTGTTGCGACCACCACCTGCCGGGGGTTCGCTATCATCATCTTTACGACAGTAGCTCTTTTGCGAAGCCCAGGCTTGAATCAAGGTGCCGTCTACACTGAAGTGCTCCTCGGACAGCAGCTTTTGCTTTCTGGCCAGGCCAACCACTTCTTCGAATAGCTCGGTAATCACATCGTTTTCCAGCAGGCGATCCCGGTTGATGCTGAAGGTGGAGTGATTCAAGACTGTGTCATCAATCGTTAGCCCGACAAACCACCGGTACAGGAGGTTGTAGTTAATCTGTTCAACTAATTGCCGCTCGCTGCGGATGCTGTAAAGCACCTGAAGCAACTGCGCCCTGATTAGACGCTCGGGCGGGATGGACTCTCGGCCAGTATCGGCATAGATACTACCGAGCAGCCAGTTCAAATTTTTCATCGCCTCATCAAGGAGTACTGTAATGGGTCTCAGCGGGTGATCTGCTGGGACGAACGACTCCAACTGCACCGTTGTGAAAAGGGATTCCTGAAAAACATCTTCGCCACGCACTGATCTAAAAAACCCAATGAGTTATAGTTTTGCGTATTGTATCGGGCCCAGTATTTCTGGGCGAGAAAATCAACAGCCTGCTAGGATCAGCTCCTGGTCTTTGCGGGTACGCAGGTAGTCGAGCAGCTCATCGACCACCAGCAGCAGGCCGTGTTCGGGAAAGACCTCGCCGAACTTGGCCATCATGTCTTCGAAGGCCCGTTTGTGGCTGGCGATGGTCCCTGCTTCGGGGAACACATACTCCACGCCGAGTTTTTCGAGATGCTCTTCCAGTTCGGCCACCAGGAGGATGTCGCGCAGGGACATGGTGGTGGCTCCGATCTCTGTACGGATAACCTTGAACCGACCGGCGATCTGAGCGGCTGCGTCGCGGACCCCATCGTTCTTCAGCCCTTCCAGCAGGGAGGCGTCTGCGGCAAGGCTGGAGACCACCGACATCAAGTGCGACGTACCAGTGCCGTAATTACCGACGACCAGCAGGCCCTTGTTATCGACCGGCTGGTCGAACTGCATCTGTGGAATGACAAGCTGCGTGAGCCGTTCCGCCATTTCATCAGAAATGACATAGGTGTTCACGAGGGTGTGCGCGGCGCTCGATTTGTCCGCGTCACGCAACTGAACGACCGACTCAATCGGGTCGAATTGGATAAGGTCTCCGTATTTCATGCTTGTCCTGCCTCTCTAATTGTTTTTATATGCCAGGCCATCCTTGGTCTGCCCCCCTGCGGGTACGCTCTGCGCTTCCAAATCCGCCGTCCTGCCGATTTGCGCCTCATCGACCGTGGCCGTGCCATCCATGCCCACAATCAGCGCGTCGACCGAGTCATAGCTGCGGTACTCTGGATGGCCAGTTACGGCGAACAAAAGCCTCCCGGTATTCATGATTCCACTCCAAGAGCCACTACGGCCCGGTTTCTCGAAATGCCCTGCAGTAGGCGCAATGGGGCCTGCTTGAGGTCCTTGTCGAAAAGGATCTCGAGATTATCCAGCACCACCGGTGATTGGGCTTTGTCCGCGATCTGCTCGAGGATGGCCGGCAGACGCAGTGACCGCTGCTTTACCGTCAGCTCAAGCAGTTCTCCTGAAAGCGCCAGATTGATGTTGATGGCGGATGCTCCAAAACCTTCGGCAACATTCCGCAGAACGCCTGTCTTGCCGGAACCGGTCTCACCCACCAACAGCACCAGGCGGTGATACAGGCCTTCCGCAGCCTGGAGGGAACGATTTATCTTGTCGTGAATCGGCTCGGCCAAGGTCGCTCCTTATTGCTCGGCGTCAATTTTATCGGATTTATCAGAAGCACCACCGGCTTTAACCCAGGAATCAACCTCGTCCTTTTTGAACTTCCAAAGGCGGCCCATCCGATGGGCGGGCATTTCATGTTTATCAATCCACTTGTACACGGTGTCATTGCTAACCCCGAGGTACTTGCATATCTCACTGATCGACAACCAGCGGTCTTCCATCTCGGCCATTTCTAAGTCCCTCATGCGCGACTGGGGTTATGTCCTGCGCTCGCGATAGGTGGATAACTTGGGATAGATGAATACCTACCCCAAATATGCAATATCGCAGTATATGAGCAAATGACTGGATAAGGAACGATCTTTGCCGATTTAGGTCGATTTAAGTCTATTATTGCGACAGGCCCGCCCCCTATAATGTCCGATTTATAATCTATACTTGGGAAATTCGGAGCAAATAGAGTTTCGCGCTAAATTGGCTATTTATAGAAGTGGTTATTTTTTCTACCATTGGCGTATGATTAAGGCGGCTTCAAAAAAGATGAAACTAAGCAGATTTATGACGATGGGCGGCGGTATTTTTATCAGCGGTTTGCTCTTGGTCCTGGATACTATTCGTGAACTTTTCGCAAGTGCCGATACATCGTGCGAAGACGAATCCGGAGAGACTGCTAGCGGATCACTCAACTATCGAACAGGAAAGCGTGACGACGGCACCGACCCTTATGGTTGGTACGACCACGAGTAATACCTTACTTTTTTAAGCCCTTACTCATTACTGCATTTCCCAGCGCCCCACCCTTCTGACCAGCATCGTTAGCCGGTTTCATAAATGGGTTGGCAGAATTATCTAGTGAACGCCCAACTTTCACCCCCGCCCACGCCATCATCCCACTCCACAGCAACGGCAGCCCCAGATAGAGGCTGGTAGTAATCATATTCAGCAGCATACGCTTGGCGTCGTGTTCGCCAGGGCTGGAAAATATCTGTAGAAAAATATTAACGTCGGGGTACATGGACAGGATCAGGTTCTGATCCACCCACATAGCCAGGTACCAAAGTACCGTCCAGAACTTGATGGTAAAAATCGCCATAGCGCCCACGACCATCATGGCAATGGAGTACCGCGATAGTACAACCACCAGTGGCAATAGCGCATAGACGCCCAACAGCATAATGGCCTGCACCATGGGTAATGACTGAAGCACCGCCGTCATAGTCACGGAAAACAGCGCTGATGCCGTGATCATTCCTCCGGCGGCAAGACCGCCTTTGACGATGGAACCAGCCGCGTTGATGAGGCCAGAACCAGAAGCGTTATTGGCTATCAATTCGTTGTTCGACCATGAAGGTGGCGCATTGGTGAGTACGGTTTTGGCAACGGCGTCGTTTTGCTGCTCGCTGGCCAGCGCTGGTGCGATGGCGACTACCAGCCCGGAAAATCCGGCAGATGTTGCATCCGCCTCACTGATCAGCTTCTCCCGCAATCCCATGGCAGCATCGTCCCACCACTGTTTGCAGTAAGGTTTGCCCCAGGCTGGCGGTGTGGCGGCGTCATATTCCGTATCTCTGGCCGCGTTGTACGCCCAACCCGTGACCTGACTGGCCGGACGCAAGGTGTCGTAGTAACCCGCGGTATCTCGGTAGACGTGCGACCCCATCCAATCCGCGTCATCGGCTCCATAAGTGGCGAGAATGCCATTGATGGCCGCGGTATCCGGTCGCTCTGCCTGGTATTTGGAGCGAGCCGGAATATAACACTGGCTGAAGAAATCGCTCACCTCCTGCTTTAGGCGTGGGTCGGCAATGGTCGCCAGATGTGCCTGCTGCTCAAACGTCCGCATATCCGCCACGGTCGGCATGCCTTCGACAATGGCGTGGTTCAACCCTGAACTCAGAGCAATCACGCTATACCACCAGATCGGGACATTGACGGTTGCTGCGGAGCCGGCAAATCCGGTTGTGCCATAAGTGCTTTGTGGTACAGCCACGGTTGCTGTGGCCGGCGTTGGGTCCAACAGCGTTGGCGGTGGTGAATAGGACAAGGTTGCTGCGTTGAGCGGCGTCAGAGCGGCCGGTTGCCCAGCGAGCACAACCACGAGTAGCGCGATAAACAGTTCGATCTCCATGCGACGCAGCGATAGTCCACTAGCATGGCCTACCTCACCGCCCTGGGCAGGTTCGCGCCAGTTGTCGATTAGGATACCCAAGAATGGTAAATAGACGATGCCGGTGCCGACCAGCACATCCCACAAAATACCGTAAAAGGTCCAGCCGAACAGAGAGGTAAAAAGCTCCAGGTAGCTATCGACACTCATTGCATTATTCCAGCCATCAGGCTCAGGGCTTTCACGAGTACGCCCTGCCCTAACACTAGCTCCAATAACACAAGCCAGGTGATGGCGCGCCAGCGCAACGCTGTTAGCTGAGCAGCTTTCGCATGGTTGATCGTTCCCGAGTTAGCCAACCACGCGACTGGATAATTCCAGCTTAGAGCAACAAGGACGATCAATGACCAGCGAATGAGTGCCAGCGACAGCCGCCAGGTATCAATACTGTGTTGGATACTCTGCATGGATTCGGTCTGTAGCCGGTCCATCAGCAGATAACCCACCAGTGCTGTCAGCAGTACGGCCACTGTGGTGAATAGCAGGAAACCTCTCCGTCTTGTCCGAATACTACTGAACACGCCCACCTCGCAAAGGGTTGGGATCGAGGGTGGGCACTTCCGGCACGGTGAGAGCGCTCTGCCGCCTTGCGGCTGCTCTCTGCAACAGTGTGGTAACAGTATCGGAGACCACTTCCTTGCGCACACGGGTCTCAAATAGCAGGTTTTCGATTTCCTTATCCAGTTCGGCGATGGAGTTGTCAGCATGCTCACGAGCGACTTCGGTGGCATAGACCTCGGGTACCTGTCTGCCAGACAGCAGTAGCCTTCTTGCAAATAACGCTTTCTCGACCGTGCGCGCCGTGCTGATTTCAGAAACGAGACGACCCATGATCAAACTCTGTTCCGATGCAGGCATCTCGCGGATAGCTTCGATTACCTGCCGACTGATCGCCACGCCAGGCGCGGTGATCTGGTCGAGATTGGTGAGCGTGAGCGGTGTTGCACCGCTGACCAGGTTCTGAATGTCGGTAGTGACCGTCGCCGACTCCTGGAAGAGCTTGGGCAACAAACCAGTTCCGGGAATACTGTCCTTGCGGCAGGTGTCACAGGTGGTAACGATATTCTCGCCCACCACTTCGACGGTCCAGTCTCTGGCATCGGCTGGTGACGGCCATATCTCGGATAAACGTGTCGAGGATGCCGCCGGCACCGGGGTGGGATCAGTTACTGCCCGGTTCATATTGATGTTGTAACCGGCCTCGACGATATCGCCGGTAAACTCCAGCACTGGCTGACCGCTGCCGCCAGCCTGGCCACCGATCCAGGGCACTCCGTTATCGCCATTGGATGACTCCACTGTGGTTTTTGCTGTAACGGCATCATTACCACCAACCCCCATCTGGACTTTCCAGTCGTTGCCTTTGGATAAAGTGATTAGGTCAGCATAGGGGTTCTTTCCCTGAGCGATTTCCGCTTCCATCTGTTCGCAGGATTTGGTGGCCAGCTGCATGGTTTCTTCGGCCTTGATCAGGGCATTCTGGAACAGATCGTAGAGACCGGGATTCGCTCGCTGCAAAATCAGTGCCGGCAAGGCGGCAATAGCGCTGGTCGCCGCCGCCGTCATGGCGTTCATCATGTTGTCAACACCGGCACCGATGTTGTTTAGGGTATTGGTAACCGCAGCTACGGGGTCGAACTTGCCGCAGCTGTATCCCAGCCCCAATTGCGCAGAGCCCCCCAACGTGACGGAAACCACGGCAGGATTGGCCGGCACGGAGACCGGCTCAGCACCGCCAATCTCGTAATACCACACACCGTCTTCAGTCGGCGCTTGGGCGGCAAAACCGTTAATGGTCCAAAGGAGGAAAAAGCCACAGAGTAGCGGCATGCATCGTTTGCGCGTCTTCATGGGGGATAGTTAATCCAGTTAATGTCGAATAGAAAAAACTGGCCTTTCCTTTCACAACATTGGTAGGGCCTCCAGAGGTTCCACGCATACTCACCCCCCACATCAACCCGACCTCCACCCCAACCGTTGACACTGGCGAGATCGTTGGTGCCGAAAACGGCACAGCTCGATTCCGCTTTAGGGAGCAACATCTGCCACTCTCCCGTTGCCGGATCATTTTCTTTAAGAGGGCCAGGCGACCACACCCGTTGATCGGAGCTGGAGGAAGATTCTATCTGCTGATAAATGTGAGGTTGATTGTCTCGGGTCACAATATCCCCAGCTCGTTGGGCATTGATTGCCGCTGCCTTGGGCTCTTCTGCCTGAGTTGTCCAACCGGTTCTCGGGTAGACACCACCCCAGGTTTGCAACGGCCAGTCGCCGATTTCCCGCAGGCCGGGGATCAGGCTGGCGGCGTAAAACATCTCCGGGATTTCCATACGCCAGGACAGCGCGTCAAGCCCCGACATAAAATAGGGATAGAATGAAGTGGTTTCCGACTCACACAAATAGCCGGTACCCGCCAGAATTGCCGAAAGCGAGCTCACCGGGTGGCCGATAACATCAGACTCTCTGAAGATCAGATTGCGGTGGTCTTTGTTGCCCTGCCCACCTTCGGTTCGATTACCAGCGCTTTCAATCGTCACAGACAACAGGCTCCCCAATAGCCCATTAGCGGCTGACTGCTGCGCCAAGCCCAAGGTGCTTCGGATTTCTGTCCAGGGATTGCCACCGAGTTCGTTATAGCTGCTGACGACCGCATCGGGTTGGTAGTGGCCGACCTTGATAGAGGTTTCGACATCACATTCGTAAATGGAACAACGCAACCAAAAACAAATCCCTACCGGCATCCAGCGCATGCAGCTGAGCGCTGCACTCGTCGTTTGGGAAACGATTTCCACGGTGTTTATGGTGCCGGTACTGCCGCTAACGGGAATCCAGAGGAGTGCGGCCAGCAAGAGGAATCTGTGCATTTTTCGCATCAGCGTTTTCCCTCTCCCTGCCACTGTTTATGGATCCGCGTTGCAGCGTTTACGTCGGTTACGCCATACACCACAACTTCACCGTCAAAGACAATTGCCGGGTAGCGATCAATACCGTACTGCAGCGCCTGCACTAGCCCTTTGGCAGCGCTTTCCATCTCACTACTGAGCTGACTGTTCATTCCCTGGAATCGCTGCATCACCCGTTTTTTAGCAATCTCGGGCTTGCTGGGCAAGCCTTTGGAAAGTGCTTGCTGTAGCTGGTCAATGCGGTCGATCATATACACAGCCGTATTGTCAGTACCATTGATAACCGCAAATCTGGAATCCGTGAACACCTCAATCGTAGGCGACTCCTCGCTGGCCCAGACGGGTTCGTATAACGTTCCTGTTAGAACCATCGAGATGATGAAATGGGCTGTTGTGACATTCACTGACGATCATCCAGAACAAGGGGCCTTTGATAAGGTAACCATCCTGCTCGATTCCACATTCTGGCAGAACGGTTTATTCAGACAGGTTTAGTCGATGTTTCTGGCCGAGCGATGGCGAGGTTTCTAAAATGGCGAGAATTGACATCGTCGAACGAACTCAGATATGGACTTCAATCCCATCATCCAACAGGTCTTTAACGCGCTGTGGTATCTCATCCCACTCGCCATCTTTGCTGGCATACTCAAATCACGGTGGTTCAAAGGAATTACCGGTGAGTTTCTGGTAAATACGGCCGCACGGCTATTTCTTCCAAAAGACAAGTACCACCTGATCAAGGATGTGACATTGCAGACCAACGATGGCACAACTCAAATCGACCATATCATTGTGTCGCGGTATGGGGTGTTCGTGATCGAAACCAAGA
The DNA here is from genome assembly GCA_963977485.1 of uncultured Haliea sp. Lineage (GTDB taxonomy): Bacteria > Pseudomonadota > Gammaproteobacteria > Pseudomonadales > Halieaceae > JARRPM01. The sequence continues at coordinate 333 of CAXBOW010000023.1, read as the reverse complement.
ACATGAAAGGCTGGATCTTCGGCTCAGCCAGCCAGAAAACCTGGACGCAAAAGATCTACAAACACACCAACAAGTTTCAGAACCCACTGCATCAGAATTACCAACACGTCAAAACCCTCGAAGCCCTGCTGGATATTCCCGCTGCCACAATCCAGTCTCTGGTGGTGTTTATCGGTGATTCCTCCTTCAAGACCACGATGCCAGACAATGTGACCAATGCTGGCGGCTACATCCGCCACATCAAGTCCAAGCGTGAGTTGGTGCTGGATCAATCAGAGGTCGACACAGTGATAGCGCAAATCGCGCAGTTGAGATTGCAAAGAGGTCTGGCCA
>CAXBOW010000022.1:0-66850 GCA_963977485.1 uncultured Haliea sp. | reverse complement strand
TGGCTTTGGCTGGGCTATCCTGAATAACAGAAATATTTGTCACAATGAGCTGGGAAAACTCAAGCATTTCCTGATACTCACCGTCATTGACCACCTGCCCATCCCTGACGGCTTCCACGTAATCCACACCAATGTATTCGGCCAACTGTGCCAATTGACGCATCTGAGCGAAACTATCACTCCTCTCCGCCTGACTGGTCGCTGGAAGCAAACATGACAACGCCAACAGTACAACTGCGACATTCAGAACAAATAGCTTCGGGCTTGTAAAACGGTATATCCAGTGAGCCTGCATTAGCGAGATCTCTATTTGGCTTGTTGTCAATGATAATCGATCTCAATCGTAACCCCTATGGTAGCTATAGAGTCAAGTTTGTGACTGGTTTGTCGGCATTCCGTGGTGACACGACCCCTGCCGGCACAGGGGCTGCCCTTCGGCTCCATTGAGCTACCAGGCTAATATCAACCTTTTATCGAATATCCGCGCCACAGATAATACACAGCCGGCACGACCAGCAGGGTCAACAACACCGCACTCAACATGCCCCCCACCATCGGCGCGGCGATACGACTCATCACTTCCGAACCGGTACCGCTACCAAACATGATGGGCAGCAGGCCGAGAATAATAGCGCTGGCGGTCATCATGACCGGCCGCACCCGCAAGCCGGCGCCGTGCAGAACGGCATGGCGCAGTGTCTCCAACCTTGGGGCAACCCCCCGCGCCTCGCACTCAGACTGCATTTGGACATAGGCCTGGTTGAGGTACACCAGCATGATCACCCCGATTTCCACCGCAACGCCAGCCAATGCGATAAAGCCGACGCCCACTGCCACCGAGAAGTTGTAGCCGAGCAGGTACATCAACCAGATGGAACCGATCATCGCCAGCGGCAAGGTACCCATGATGATGGCCACTTCGGCAAAACGACGGAAGTTCATATACAGCAGCACGATGATGATGGCCAACGTCAACGGAACCACGTAGGTCAGCTTTTCCTTGGCCCGCAGCATGTACTCATACTGGCCGGACCAGGACACCGAATAGCCCGCGGGCAGATCCAGCTGTTGCTGAACGGTCGCCATGGCCTGCTCGACATAGCTGCCCACGTCCACACCGTCGATATCGACAAAGGTCCAACCATTGAGCCGTGCGTTCTCGCTTTTGATGGCCGGGGGGCCGTCTTCCACATACACTCTCGCCACATCGGCCAGCGCAATCCGCTGTCCGCCCGGCGTGACGATGGGCAACAGCGCGAGCTGCTCCGGTGAATCGCGATAGTCTTGCGGGTAACGCAGATTGATCGGGTAGCGCTCCAGTCCTTCAATGGTCTGTGCCACGTTCATGCCACCGATGGCGGTAGCTACTACCTGCTGTACGTCGGCGATATTCAGGCCGTAGCGCGCGGCCTGTTCCCGTTGAATATCCACCTTGATATAACGCCCCCCGACCACCCGCTCGGAGTAAACCGAAGCGGTGCCGGGCACATCCTTGAGAATTCGCTCCAGTTGCTGACCAATCTTTTGGATCTCATTGAGATCTTCTCCCGCCACCTTAATGCCCACCGGGGTCTTGATACCGGTGGCCAACATGTCGATGCGGGTCTTGATAGGCATTACCCAGGCGTTAGTCAGGCCGGGGAATTTCACCAGGGCATCCAGCTCCTTCTTGAGCTTCTCTGTGGTTATGCCCTCACGCCATTCCTCTTTGGGCTTGAGCTGAATGAAGGTCTCAACCATGGTCAACGGTGCCGGGTCCGTGGCCGTCTCGGCACGGCCAATCTTGCCGAATACGGTTTTCACCTCGGGTACAGTGGAAATCAGCTTGTCGGTCTGCTGGAGAAGTTCGCGCGCCTTGCCCACGGACAGGCCCGGATAGGTGGTGGGCATGTACATCAGGTCGCCCTCATCCAGATCGGGAATAAATTCACTACCGATCTTGTTCACCGGCCAAAAGCCCACCAGGGTAACCGCCAAGGCGATGACCAGGGTCAGCTTGGGGAAGCGCAGCACCGTTTTCAGGGCTGGCATGTAGAGGCCAGTCAACAGGCGGTTGATGGGATTCTTGTGCTCGGGCAAGACCTTGCCGCGAATAAAGTAGCCCATCAGCACTGGCACCAGCGTAACCGCCAGGGCGGCACTGGCCGCCATGGCATAGGTCTTGGTGAAGGCCAGTGGTGAGAACATGCGGCCTTCCTGAGCTTCGAGGGTAAACACCGGCACGAAACTGATGGTGATGATCAGCAAACAGAAAAACAGCGCCGGCCCCACCTCCGCCGCCGAATCAGCGACGATCTGCCAGCGGTTTTCCCTGGTCAGCGGCGTGCGCTCCATATGCTTGTGCATGTTCTCGATCATCACAATGGCGCCATCGATCATGGCGCCGATAGCGATGGCGATGCCACCCAGGGACATGATGTTGGCATTGAGTCCCTGCCAGTGCATGACGATGAATGCGGCGAGGATTCCCACCGGCAAGCTGACGATGGCCACCAGCGACGAGCGCACGTGAAACAGGAACACCATACACACCAGAGCTACCACAACAAACTCTTCCAGCAGTTTGGCCCAGAGGTTTTTCACCGCGCGCTCTATAAGCCCCGAGCGATCGTAAACGGTGACAATTTCGACGCCCTCCGGCAAACCCGCCTTGAGTTTGTCCAGCTTGGCCTTGACGCCATTGATGGTCCTCAGAGCATTCTCGCCAAAGCGCATCACCACGATGCCGCCCACGGTTTCACCTTCACCATTGAGTTCGGCGATGCCGCGACGCATCTGTGGCCCCAGTTCGATATCGGCCACATCCTTGAGCAGCAGCGGCGCACCATTAGCATTAACGCCCAGCGGGATGCTCGCCAGATCCTCGATGCCCTGGATATAGCCGCTGGCGCGCACCATGTATTCCGCTTCGGCCATTTCCACCACCGAGGCGCCCATCTCCTGGTTGCCACGCTGAATGGCCATCTGGATATGAGACAAGGGTATGCCAAACGCGCGCAGTTTTTCCGGGTTCACCTTCACCTGGTACTGCTTGACCATGCCTCCGAGTGCAGAAACCTCGGAAACTCCAGGCACGGTTTGCAACTCGTATTTCAGGAACCAGTCCTGCAGGCTGCGCAGCTGACTGAGGTCGTGCTGGCCGGTGCGATCCACCAGCGCGTAGAGATAGACCCAGCCGACGCCAGTGGCATCCGGCCCCAGCTGCGGCCGAGCGCTGGGCGGCAGGGTGGGCGCCACCTGGGACAGGTACTCCAGCACCCGCGAACGCGCCCAGTAAGCGTCCGTGTCCTCGTCGAAAATCACGTAGACGTAGGAGTCGCCAAAAAAGGAATAGCCGCGCACCGTGACCGCGCCAGGCACCGACAGCATGGCGGTGGTCAGCGGGTAGGTCACCTGGTCCTCCACTACCTGTGGCGCCTGCCCCGCATAACTGGTTTTGATGATCACCTGGACGTCGGACAGGTCCGGAATGGCGTCCACCGGCGTATTTTTCAGCGCGAACAGGCCGCCACCGACCAGTATCAGGGTGGCCAGCAATACGAAGAAGCGGTTGCCGATCGACCACCGGATAATAGCTTCAATCATGGTCGCGCTCCCGCTGGTCGTGGCTGTCGTGCCTCAGGTCCGTGTCCGAGCCGCTATCCGGTGTCGATCCCGCTTCATGGCCGATGTCGGCATGCTGACTATGATTCCCGTCCGTTGGAGTTTCTTCGCCAGCTGATTCAACGCCGGGGATGTGCACCTGAGTCAACCGATAGTCACCCTCTGAATCCCGGGTGATCTGCACGTGCAGGCCCATGCCTGGGCTTAATTCACCCATGTCGACAGATTCGTCGACGGCAAAGTCCATGGTCATGGCGGGCCACTGCCAGTCAGGTATAGCCTCGTGCTCAAGGGTCACCATGCGGTGGCTTGGCATCAGGCTGGCGATACGCGCGGCTACCCAGGCCGATACCGACGTTTCGTCCTCGTCCTCGGCGTGTGCCATGCGTTTGAAATCCGAGGTCTTGCTGGATTCCGAGTCGATCAGGAACTGCGCGGAGGTGACGATGCTCTCCCCTTCGTTTAGACCCGATATGATTTCCACCTGCCGCTCGCCCACCCGTCCGACCCTGACGGCAATGGACTTGAATTGACCCTCGCCCAGGGTCAGCACCACCCGCGACTGACTGCCCGTGCGGATCAGTGCCTCCCGCGGGATCAACAGGGTTTTGGCGCCTGGTTGGGTATCGATAACCATTTGCGCGAACATGCCGGGCTTGAGGAAACCGTCCGGATTGCTGAAGTGCACCCGAATCTGCGCGGTGCGCGTCTTTTCGTCCAACGAGGGGTAGATATAGTCCACCTGTCCCAGCCACTCGCGGCCAGGCAGGTAGTCCAGCCGCATGCGCACGCTGTCATCGACCCTGACCTGGCTCACTTGGCGCTCGAAGACTTCCCCGATAACCCAGATGTGCTCCAACTGGCCGATGGCCATCAGCGCCATCCCGGGTTTGACGAACATCCCCTCGCGCACGCCCAGATTGTCAATGACACCGGACTGCGGCGCGGTAATGGTGATCGTCTGACTGACACTGCGGGTCTGGCGCACCTGCTCGATATCCGCTGGTGGCACCTGCAAAGCCGACAACCGTTCCATGGCGCCACGGATCAGAACCGGGTTGTCGCGCTTCAATGCCAACAGTAACTCTTCCTGGGCGTTGACCAGAGTCGGCGAATAAAGCGCGTACAGAGGCTCTCCTTTTTCCACCCGATCACCGGCGGCCTTGACATACAGTTTCTCGATCCATCCCTCCACCCTGGGGTGCATGTGAACCAAGCGGTCCTCGTCGTATTGCACATAACCCACCGTTTTAACATCCAGGCCCAGTCGGCCGGATTCGACCACAGCGGTGCGCACACCGAGATTGTTAACCACATCCGGCGAAATCCGCACCGTCCCGATTTCACTCTCTCCACCCTCCTCTTTGTAGACGGGGATCAAATCCATACCCATGGGCGACTTGCCTGGCTTGTCGCGCTTGTAGTTCGGATCCATGGGTGCCACCCAGTAGAGGGCTTCGCGTGCGCCGCCTGCCGCGTTGACGCCGTCTTCCTGTGAGGCCCCCAATAACCAGACCCCGCCTGCCCCCACCAGCACGCCGATAGCGGCCCCCAGCAAGGTCTTTGAAAAAGTTTTCATGTTTAACACCTCAGAAGTCTTCCACCGGCCGCACGGCGTCAGAAGACGCCTGGACGAGCAGGTAATTGATTTGAGCAATAATTTTTTGCCGCTCCACCGCAATGACAAGCCCTTCGATCTTGGCATTCAAGACATCGATACGGGCACGCACGGCTTCGGCGAAGTCGCCGTCGTCGTTGTTGTAGGCGGCGAGTGAGGCTTCGGCCTGCTCTGCCATTTGCGGCAACAATTGGTCGGCATAAAGCGCGTGCCGCTCGTCAAGGCGCACCAGATGCGCGCTCGCCGTATCCAGCTCCGCCATCAACCGGCGGATCAATAGCTGCTTCTCGGTCCTGATCGACTCCGCATGGCTAATGGCAGCGCTGACTTCCTTGTCCTGCCGGTTGGCGGTGAAAATGGGCAGATCAAAGGAGACACCAACGGAAAACAGATCTGCCCTGTCCCGTCCCATTGGGTCCCGATCGCGATAACCATATTGGGCACTGAGCCCCCACTCGGGCTTGTATTTCTGTCGCGCGAGATCGACATCGGTTTCCATGGCCTCGATCCTTCTGTCCAATGCCAGCAAGGTGGGATGATGGCTTACCCATTCATACCGCTCTTGCTCAGAAGCCGACGTAGACACCGGCACGGTGGGCGATTCTGTGGGCATCACCCGCGTGAGCCCATCGCCAGCACGGGAGCCAACCCATTCGGACAGACGCATCTGGGCGGTTTCCTGTCGCTGCCTAAGCGCCGTCAATCGGTCCTCAAGCCGCGTCAATTCCAGTTGGGCGCGGATCACATCCTGCTGTCGCGTGCGACCTACGGCTGTCGAATAACTTGCTTCTGCCGCGTCGACCAGATACTCAAATAATGCCCGGTCTTTCTCGATCAATTGGATGCTCTCCTGAGCGATGTACGCATCCAGCCACACCTGTGCGACTGTCGCCGCCACCTTGGCCCGACGGTCTTCTCGCAACAATGGGTGTTGCAGCGCGAGCTGCAGCTTCTTTTGTTTCGCCAGTGCGAGCGAGTCGCCCCGCGGAAACATCTGGCTGACCCCCACCGAAAGCTGAGTCATCGCCTCCTGATTGATGTCGAAACTGTCGACAGGAAAATTACTGGCCATCAAACTCATCTTGGGATCTGGCAGAGTCGCGGCGGCCGTTGCCTCATCGGCCAAGGCGGACTGCGTATAGCGGCTACCGGTCAGCCAGGGATCAGCATCAATGGCGATGTCCACGGCCTCCTTGAGTGTCAATCCCTCTTGTATTGCCTGTGCATTGACGAGTGTACTGCCAGTAACGAGCATTAGGACTATTAGGTGTGTGAGTACTTTCATGGCTGTGCTTCCCGCTGATCTTGCTGTGCCGCGCTCTCGACGCTGGCGAACACTAAGCTGCTGCCGTCATTTTTCAGCAACAGCACCTGATACGGCGTGAATCTGTCCCCGACTTCCATACCCGGGCTGCCGAGAGGCATGCCGGGTACCGCAAGTCCGATGGCATCAGCTGGGGGATTTGCCAGGAATTCCTGGATGTAACGAGCGGGGATATGCCCCTCGAAGACATAACCCTGAGACGACACGGCAGTATGGCAGGACTGGTAGCGCGGCGCGATCTGATATCGAACCTTGATGGCATTCAGATCCGCCGGGTGCTTGGCGGCAGTATCACGGCCCTTTTCTTCAAGGTGAGATGTCCATTCTTTGCAACAACCACAACTGGGGCTCTTGTAAACGGTGAATTTTCCCATCCCATGTGAATCGGATCCGCCCGGTATCGTCAGATCATTCGATGCTTCGTTACAGGCAACGAGCAGGGGGAGCATAATCAAACCTGGCGCCAGGGCTCTAATTCGCGATAAATTCATATTTGCCTCCGGCGATAACTCGCCAATGATTTCAGGTTCCAGCGACAATGCTCCAGCAATAAGTTTGCGTAATACGTCTGCCCTTGCGAACTGGTCAACTTATTTGGAGCTTTTACAACGGATTGCGTCTGTGAGATCAGGCGATAGGAGGCCTTAGGAAAGGAAAAACCGGTACCGGGGGAAAGACGACGGGATGAAAAACGAAGCCAGTAGAGCGGGTGTCGGATGCCGCTGGTGCAGTCACGGTCGGTGTCAGCATTTGCATCGACAAGGCACATCCCGCCATGACGCAACCCTTCTCTGATTTATCGGCACCACAGCAATCCTCTTCGCTATGCTGCTCATCGTCGACATCACGCATTGCCTCGTGGTCAGGGTTTTCGGCAGCGTCCTGAAAGGTCGTGGCCAGCCCGACCGCTTCGTCGCCCATGGTGCAATAGGTGAGCACTGCTGCGGCAGAGGTCTGCCACAGCAACGCCATTATCAATAGAACGACAACACCTATGTCCCGGATCACCCAATTACACCTTTGCCTATAACCGAAGCGTCGATACTCTGTGCGATAGATCAATCTCTACCGGTTTCTTCCCTACCCCGCTCCATGAATCGAGGATAACGAAGGCTTTTCATTGCCAATAATAAGAAAGCAGAACCAACAGAAAGATGACCCCAAGATTACATCTTTGTAATCTTGGGGTCATGCTACGGAAAGGGGCTCCCTTCTATGCTCAATCACGACGGTTTCATATTTCATGATATGCATTGATGACTATCGAAATCATTTACAGTGCGCGAGGCTACGGCCAAATTGGCAAAGCGCTCCCCATGAACGCCCAAAGTGCGTAACCGCACAGACCGGATTGCGTCTTCCGTGCAAACGTCTTTTAAAGGAACACATATGTTCAAGCACTTTCTGGTTCCCACCGACGGTTCGCCGGCTTCCCGAAAAGCTGCCAAAGCCGGAATCGCTCTTGCACGACGTGCGCCTCGGCGCAAAGGCCACTGCTTATTGGGCGCTCGAACAGCTGCATGCGATTTACACCGATCGTTATGCATTCAGACAGCAGGACTACGACAATTTCGACAAGCGCGCTGTAGTACAGAAACGCGTCGACGAAATCGGCAAGATGGCTAAGCCAACTGGTGTTCCATTTATTTCGGTAATGGCGAAGGCTTTCACCCCCTGTGAGGGACTCGACACTGCCGGGGAAAAAGCGCAAGTGGGACATGATCTGCATGGCCTCGTACGGCCGCCGAGGCCTTTCCAGGCTGGTCATGGGCAGCGTCACCCAGAATGTGCTGTCGCAACTCCGCGCTGCCGGTGGTGGTGTGCCACTGACCTGCGTCGGACTCTGCAGCCATTCCTGGTTGTGACCACATACAAACTACGATAAAGGAGAGAAACATGGGTACCACGCTAACAGTCATCGTCATACTGGTCGTCATCGCGCTGACGGTCTTCTATGTGGTCGCGATCTTCAACAAATTGGTCACCCTGAAGAATCGATACCAGAATGCCTTCGCGCAGATTGAGGTACAGCTAAAGCGCCGTTATGACCTGATTCCAAATCTGGTTGAGACCGCCAAGGGTTACATCAAGCACGAACGGCAAACGCTGGAATCGGTGGTCGCGGCGCGTAATGAGGCCTCCGGCACGTTGTCCGCCGCAGCGGCAGCACCGGGCGACGAAGGGGCGATGTCGGCACTGATGGGTGCCGAGGGCAAGCTGTCCGGTGCCTTGATGAATATGAGAGTAGTGATGGAGGCCTATCCGGATCTCAAGGCCAGTCAGAACATGATGCAGTTGAGCGAGGAGCTGACGTCCACTGAAAACAAGGTTTCCTTCGCGCGCCAGGCCTTCAACGACCAGGTTATGGCCTATAACACCTATAAGCAGTCGTTCCCACCGGCTTTCTTTGCCGCGATGTTTGGCCACGCCAAGGACGCGTCGTTGCTCGAATTTGAAGACAGCGCGGCCATACAGGCCGCGCCGAAAGTCGCGTTTTGATGGCGGTGGCTCCGCCTCGGTGTTGAAACGATGAACTTCTTCGAATCGCAAGATCGGGTGCGCAAGCACACGGCTTTGCTCGTCGCCCTGTTCGTTCTGGCTGTGGTCGCCTTGATCGTCATGACGAACCTACTGGTCATGATCGTGTTCGGCTTTATCGATAGTCAGGAGTTGCGCGATGGCGGGACACTTTTCCAGAAAATGGACTGGCGGACTTTCGCCGCTGTTAGCGTTGGGGTCGGGGTCGTGGTGCTGGCGGGCAGCCTCTACAAGATCCTGGCGCTGTCGGGAGGTGGCAGGGTGGTCGCGGAGGCGTTGGGCGGGCAACTGATCCCGCAGGATACCCAGGACCCTAATCAACGCAAGCTGCTGAACGTGGTGCAAGAGATGGCCATCGCTTCGGGAACGCCAGCGCCGCCGGTCTACGTGCTTGCCGACGAACCGGGCATCAACGCCTTTGCAGCGGGATTCTCGCCCCGCGATGCCGTCATCGGGGTTACCCGGGGTGCGATCGATAATTTGAGCCGCGACCAGCTGCAAGGGGTCATCGCGCATGAGTTCAGCCATATATTCAACGGCGATATGCGCCTCAACCTTCGTTTGATAGGTGTACTGAACGGCATCCTCATTCTCGGCATTCTCGGTTACTACCTGCTGTACTCGGCGTCGTTCTCGCGCGGCCGGCGTAGCAGCGGTCAAGGCGCGGCTGCAATGCTGGCGCTGGCGATCGGGCTGATCGTCATCGGATTTGCTGGCACGTTTTTCGGCGGTCTCATAAAAGCCGCAGTGAGTCGGCAGCGCGAATTCCTGGCGGACGCCTCTGCGGTCCAGTTCACGCGCAATCCGAACGGGATTGCGGGCGCACTGAAGAGGATCGGAGGGATCGAGTCTGGCTCGAAAATCGAGAATCCTGGCGCGCCCGAAGTCAGCCATGCCTTTTTCGCGCAGGGCGTTTCGGGCTTCATCCAAGGCTTGTCAGCCACCCACCCGCCTCTGGCGGAGCGCATTCTGCGCATTGATCCTCATTGGGACGGCAAGTTTGATTCCGTCGACCAGGCCGACGCGGATCGGGACGAGCAGCAGGCCGCTGAAGTGGAAACCATGGCGCGCAGTACGGCTGCCGGGGAGCTCGCCGCGGTTGCCGCTGGCGCGGCGGTCGCCCACGTCATGACTGCAATGGATCAGATCGGCAATCCGAGGGAGGAAACCATCGACTATGCCCGTTCGCTGCTGTCGGAGTTGCCCGCAGCCATCAGGGACGCCGCGCGAGAGCCGCACGGTGCTCGGGCAGTCGTCTATTCCCTGGTGCTGGACGGAGGGCAGGAAGTTCGCGCCAGGCAATTGAAGCAACTGCAGGATCATGCCGATGTGGGTGTTTACGCGTTGGCGCGCCAGCTGATGCAGGAGACGGGTCGGCTGGACGTCAAATACCGCTTGCCGGTGGCCGATATCGCCATGCCGGCGCTGAAGCAGTTGTCGCTCAATCAGTACAAGACATTCAGAGGAAACCTGATCAAGTTGATCGAGATGGACTCCAGCGTCGATCTGCTGGAATGGTCGCTGCAGAAAATCCTGTTCAGCCATCTAGACGCGCAGTTCTTCAAATTGGCGCCCATCGCGGCGCGTTATTCCAATCTTGGGCAAATCAGGAAGGAGGTTGAACTCGTGCTCTCTGTAGTTGCCCATGCCGGCGCTGAGATTCAAAGCGATATGGAACAAGCGTTTGGCGCGGCGGCACAAGTGCTGGGGCTGAGCGGGCTCAAGTTACTGGGGAAAGATCAAATTAAGGTCTCTGATCTGGATCTGGCCTTGGGGAAATTGGAACAATTGAAACCCTTGGCGAAATCCAGATTGCTTAAGGCCTGTGCTGCCAGCATCTGGCACGATCGGAGCGCGACACCGGTCGAGGTAGAGTTATTGCGCGCCTTTGCGAGTGTTTTGGATTGCCCAATGCCGCCTGCGATACCTTGAATATGAACGCCCAACGACTGCAACTTGTTGCTATCTCTCGTTTCAAAGACCCAGCCAAGTGCGGTTACCACTACAGCGGCGAATTCCTGCCCACGCACCTGTGCAAGGCCGAAGATCAGCCCTCCGAAGGTTATTGAGAATGCCACCAAAGCCGCAGGATACACGATGAAAACGAGCGTTATTGAAGTGCACGCCATGCTGTCGGTATTGAGCGTGGACGAAGTGGAAAAGCGGATCGGCGAGGTACCGGGTGTCGAAAGCGTTACCGTGAATTACGCTGCGGGAAGCGCCACCGTGCGCTACGACGAAACCCGACTCGAGGTAGCCGATATCAAGTCGGCCGTACGCCAGCGCGAGTACGATTCCGCCGCGCCCGCCGTCGCTTCGACTGACGCGGGTCATGAAGGCCACATGGCACCGGGTGAGCCACCTTCAAGCTCCGCGCCCACTGCGTCGAAGTCGGCACCGGATGCCGCTTCCGTCAGGCCCATCGCACCTTCAGGTCACGAACAACAAGTCGAGGCGCCGCCTACACCGGATGCTTCCGCCGCCACTCCGGTACCCGTACCGGCCGCTTCTCCAGCCGACGAACACAAAGACCATAAGGAGGCGGCGGGCGCGCAGCCCCGCAGGCCTGAAGCGGCCTCCAGCCATGCAGGCCACGACAACCATGACAAGCACGAGGGCCACTCTCCCGCGATGTTCCGGGACCGGTTCTGGCTCTCGCTGGCTCTCACCGTCCCGGTGGTCTTCTGGTCGGCCCATATCCAGGAGCTCCTCGGCTACCGGGCCCCGGAGTTCCCCGGATCGGACTGGATCGGGCCCGTGCTCGCCACGGTCGTCTTCGTCTACGGCGGTCTGGTCTTCCTGCAGGGAGCGTGGCGAGAGCTGCGGTCCCGACTACCGGGAATGATGACACTTATCTCGCTCGCCATCACGGTCGCCTTCCTGTTCTCCTGGGTCGTTCAGTTCGGGCTAATCGAGGCGAATGCGCTGTGGTGGGAATTGGCCACGCTGGTCACCATCATGCTCCTTGGCCACTGGATCGAGATGCGATCCATCAATCAGGCTCAAGGGGCGTTGAAGGAACTGGCGAAGCTGCTTCCAGACACCGCGACGCGGATCACCGATGGGGGCGAGGAGAAGGTTGCCGTCAGCGCGTTGCAGAACGGTGACCTCCTGTTGGTGCGTCCGGGCGAGAGCGTTCCCGCGGACGGCGTGGTCCGCAAGGGCGAGAGCGACATCAACGAGGCGATGATCACCGGGGAGTCCAGGCCGGTGAAGAAGCGGGAAGGCGACGAGGTGATCGCCGCCACGATCAACGGAGAAGGGTCTCTGCGCGTCGAGGTCACCGGGACGGGGGAGAAGACCAAGCTTTCCGGCATCATGCGGCTCGTGGCCGATGCGCAGAAATCCAAATCCAGAGCGCAGCACCTGGCGGATCGCGCGGCCCGGCTCCTGACCGTCGTGGCGATTGGCGCCGCCGCAATCACCCTGGGGGTGTGGCAGTTGTTGGGGGCAGCGATAGACTTCTCCGTGGTACGGATGGTAACGGTGCTGGTGATCGCCTGCCCCCACGCGCTCGGACTCGCCGTGCCGCTGGTGGTGGCCATCTCCACGACGCTTGGGGCCCGCAACGGTCTTTTGGTGCGGGACCGGCGTGGGCTCGAGGAGGCCCGCAACCTCGACACTGTGATTTTCGACAAGACAGGAACGTTGACGCTCGGCGAGTTCCGGGTCGTGGCCATGTCCGTTGCCAAAGAGCTGACGGAGGACGAAGCGCTTCGCATTGCGTCCGGCATCGAATCGGAGTCCGAGCACCCGATCGCTCGGGGCATCGTGAAGACCGCGGAGGATAAGGGCATAGAGATTCCTGCAGCCGAAGGCTTCCGCGCTATCACCGGCAAGGGCGTGGCGGCCATGGTCGGCGGCACCGAATACCATATGGGCGGCCCGGCGCTCCTCAAGACGGAGAAAGTCCAGGTGCCACCGGAGCTTCAGGAGGCAGCCGAGGCTGCGGCCAGCCGCGGGCAGGCGACGATCTATCTCGTTCGCGACGGCCGTGCCCTGGCCATTTACGCCGTGGCGGACGCGATTCGCGAGGAGAGCCGCGATGCCATCGCGGCGCTGCATGAACGCGGGATCCAGGTCGCCATGCTGACGGGCGACGCGCAGGCCGTGGCCGATGCCGTCGCGAAGGAGCTCGGAATCGACACCGTGTTCGCGGAAGTGCTACCCGACGACAAGGCCAACAAAGTCCGCGAGCTTCAGACCCAAGGGAAAAAAGTTGCGATGATCGGCGACGGCGTGAACGACGCACCGGCCTTGGCCACGGCCGATATCGGGATCGCGATCGGCGCGGGGGCCGACGTCGCCGTCGAGGCCGGGCACATCGTGCTGGTGAGGTCCGACCCCCGCGATATTCCCAGGATCATCACCCTGAGCCGGGCCACATACCGGAAGATGGTGCAGAATCTCTGGTGGGCGGCGGGCTACAACATCTTCGCGATACCTCTTGCCGCTGGCGTGCTTGCGACATGGGGCATCCTGCTGACACCTGCCGTGGGCGCGGTGCTCATGTCGGCGAGCACGGTCGTGGTGGCGATCAACGCGCAACTGTTGAAGCGGGTCAAACTATGAACCCGTTCAGAAATGCCCGGCCTCTCGCCGGGGCCATTACGCTCAGTTATCCCACTCGCACGACGATTACCAGGAAAAAGCGTAGCGTGAGCAGGAAGAGTCGCATTCATGCTCTTCAAAATTTCGTTGGGCCATTGATAGATCCCCATCACCAGAATTCGTACGTAGCCCCTGGAGCCGTGAGCTGTTAGTACTCGGTATTGAACCGAGGAAAACTCGTAAAATCGTTGCAGGGAGGTAACCATGTTCCGATCCGTTCAACGTCGAGTCCCGATTTTTTGTATTTCAAAACATCACCGTCCCACAGTTATAACACAAAACCGTCCGGGTAATCCTGGAATATGTTTGGCACGATCCACCACGCGCGAGCAGATGCGGTGAAATGCCGATGCTATGGGCAAATAACATAAAATGAGGCAACTATGTTTGGTATTCATTCAGCCGGTTGATCCTCGATCACCTAAGGCAACTTAATGCAGCTTTAACGTGGGCCGCAGGCGTCGATTGATTCGCCCAACCATTACGAGCAGAACAGTTTTCAGATAGCCGTGTAATGCAATCTGGTGCAGTCGATACAGTGAAATATAAAGATATTTCGCAATGCCGCCCTCCACGAAAATGTCGCTCTTAAATAACCCTGCGAGAACACCCACAGCGGTATAGTCCGCGAAAGACACCAGCGAACCATGGTCCCGGTAGGTAAACGGAACCGGCGGAATATTTTTGAGCTGCCTTGATATATTTCGGTAAACACAACTCGCCATTTGGTGCGCGGACTGGGCACGTGGCGGCACTAATCCACCATTGGAAAGCTCGCAGGCGGCACAATCACCCAATGCATAAATAGTGTTGTCGTCAACGGATCGCAAGCACGAATCGACTACAATCTGGTTGTTTTTATTGGTTGACAGGCCACCGATATTATTAAGGGCCTCATGGCATTTCACACCCGCACACCAGATGACGGCATCGGCCTCGATGCGTTCGTCGTTGTTGATCTGTACACCATCTTGATCGACGGCCTTGACTATCGTCCGGGTTAATATCTTTGCTCCCAATTCTGACAAAACCTTTGTCGCTTTCCGAGAAATATGCACCGGCAGCACACCGAGAAGTCGATCTGAGGCTTCGATCACATTGATCTCCAACGTGTTTCGGCTGACATTACTGAAACCGTAAGCGTGTAAAGAATCGGTAGTTTTATACAGTTCCGCGGCCAGTTCCACGCCCGTTGCGCCACCACCTACAATGGTTATACGCAACGGCGCCCCACTGTCAGAAGCTTTGATTTTCAGAAAAGCATTGAATAGCTCCTGTTGGAAGCGACTAGCCTGATCGGTGTCGTCCAGAGTAAAACAATACTCACTCACGCCAGACACAGAAAAATCGTTAGTGATGGATCCCACCGCCAGAACCAGAATGTCATAATTTACGCATCTGGGTGGCACCAACACCCCACCCGATTTATCTTGTATCGCATCAACCTCAATTTTTCTGTTACCTCTATCCAGCCCTATCAGAGTACCCAACTGAAATTCAAAGCCGTGGTTAGTGGCATGGGCTCGATAGTCAACACCGTCCATATCGACATCCAGAGAGCCAGAGGCTACCTCATGAAATAAAGGTTTCCATACATGAAAAGCATGCTTATCGATTAATAAAACGGAAGTTCCCGACTTCTTTTTCAAAGACCGTCCCAGCTTGGTAGCCAATTCAAGGCCGCCTGCGCCTCCTCCAACAATCACAATTCGCGTGTTTCTACTCATCGGCTGATGTCCAGTTTTTTCCTTCATGCACAACGAGTTCTACCCCATTTCCACGGACGGTTTTAAAAAGATTGAAGCCGTTAAATCGCGCTTCGCCACTCAATGTGCCATGAAACGCCCAACAAATCCTCATTCCGTTGAACTGCTCTCTGAACAGGGTTGGCAAAAATGCATCCTATTCATAGCCAGTAGAGAAAAAGAGGCCGACCAAGTGATAAGCACCAACCCATTGATGGCCTCCAACCCATAGAGAATCTTTATCCATCCCAATGAGGATAAATCACCAGCGCCCAGCGAGCTATAAGCCACAAATGAGAAGTACAGGATATCAACCCAGCCGTCATAGTTAATGCCCGGTAATTCGCCAACCCCAGGAATCAACTGGGCAAAATAATAAACAACCGCATAAACCACCACTTCAACCACATGGGCAACAAACAACCCGCAAATGATGGCAATCAATTTAATCGACTGCTCCCACCCGGTATCGAGAATCGCCATCAATCGCGTCAAAAATCCATAATGCACCGTGACGGTTAAAACCAGAAGAAAGGGAAATAAAATTATCAGAATCATCACGTTGTCCTATCGCCCACAGGAAGGATTACACCGACCTCTCACGCAACCGCTATCTGTCTTCATGAAGCGCGCTTTATTTGGCGGCGGAGGGAGGCAAACAATAACCCCTCCGCCTTAATCCCGCCAATGTCAGGTCAATGAACAAGCCAAAGTCCTTTCTTCGTAGTGTACCTCTCGCCTGCATCAAAGATTGTCATAACGACTTACATCTAGGAGACTTTCGTCCCCACTCATACGCCATCGATACTGGTGGAGCTTATCCAGGACCGCCCAAATTCGACGATCGGTTCTCCTGATACCATAAACCCCAACCCATTGCGCCATACCCGCCTGATCTTTTATTTTTTCCGTTTCATCGGCAAATTGTCGCAGCTTTTTTCGTTCTACCCAAAAAATAAAATTGGGATAACTCCCAAGAACCCCATCCACCAGGATCATCGTATCTTCTTCAGGAATGCGACGATCATCTTCGCCGAAAATAAATGACACATTCGAGTGGGCCTTATTGATAATCATGGATACTACCTTTTCAATCTCGCCGTCTTCATTATGAAT
Organism: uncultured Haliea sp.; assembly: GCA_963977485.1. GTDB lineage: Bacteria > Pseudomonadota > Gammaproteobacteria > Pseudomonadales > Halieaceae > JARRPM01. The sequence goes on along the minus strand of CAXBOW010000022.1, from coordinate 50,295 downwards.
CACCACATAGCTCAACTCGGGAAGATAGCGTAGCCAGGGCGCCTGTTTTGCGGGCAATCCAGATAGATTTTCAAGAACCGTGGGCACATCACCGCCAATCGGCGGCGCTTTACGCAACGCCGGTGAGGGTCGAACACGGATCATCTCGATCAGTTCGTTTTTAACATCGCGGCTTTCATACCGAATCGCTGCCGGGGCATCAACCAGCAACTTTGAATGGCCATAAAATACCTTGGCCTGTGCCAGCGCCCCTCGATACCAGCGTTTAAGGATGGGCTCTCTGTCAGCAGCGGGCAGAAAGGACAGGAACAGACCCTCGCTTTCCATACGCAGATAGTCCATGTACATCCGGGTCAGTATTTGGTGGGACACGCTGCCGAAGACGTCGAAGTTCACCACCAGATCATAGTAAATACGTTCCAGTGTCGGGTAGTCAATGATCCAAGCCGTTTTGGGGCTCTGGCCAATGAACCCTTCGGACACGGAAGCGCTGTCAAAATGCCTGAAGACGGTCAGAAGCGCCGTCGATTGATTTTCACCCTTCCAGATGGCGCCGATGGGCAGCCCCTGCCGGGTGAGCGCATGGGTTCGATAGGTGTTGTCGCGGTATTCAAGGTAGCCCCTGTGAGCATGCAGCCCCTCGTGCCACAAACCGGCAAAGTCCAGGGGGCCTGCGGTTGTCGGAGGAAGATCGAGAAAGGGTATCGCGTCTTGCAGGTAGGTTTTATCGACCACCGACAAATCGTACTCAGGCGCCAGGAAGGCCACGAAGAAATAGTCATTAATCACGTTCAACGCGACCTGTCCGCGGCAAACGGGGCCCTTGATAAAGGACTCGATAAAAAAGTGAACGTTGTCCAGCATAAACCGATATCTGGCATCGGCAGGAATGGCGCTGAACGTTGAAAACGGATTGCTCTCATTTTTTGTTGCATAACTCATGGGCTCCGTGACGCGCCAATCCCCGGAGAAAAACAAACTGCGCCAGCGAGTCAACCGCTGCCGATCGAGCGAATAGACAATATGGGTTTTATCCAGGAGCGTTTCCCTGATCGGAATTAGCCGGTAGTAAAACGGCTTATCCCCCGGATCATCATTAGGGCGACGGGTCGCGATCTCATTGGGCGTGAAAGCTGCCGGCGTCGAGGATCTGATCAGCCGAAAGTAATAGGTTTTTTCGTGGTCTGTAATCGCCAAATTTCCTAAAAACAAATGTTCATACAAATAGCGCGCAACCAGCTTTTCCCGGAGTGACGATTGATTGAAAAACCTTTCCCATTGTTCGATTTGCGCGGTAACATTTGATGGCAGGTTAATGATCGGATCAAAATCCGGATACCCTTGCTTTATCCAGCGTTCCAACTGTCTTTGTTCCTGACGCGGTAAGGGTGCCATGCCATAGGGCATCGCAGCCATCGGATTTTGATCAAGGAAAGTATCAACATCAATCCTTGTAGCGCAGGACAGATCGCGATTGATATCCAACGGAAAGTCTTTGGGTAATCGGTCGCCAGAAGAGAAAGACTTGTGCGGCTTTTGCACGACAAGTTTGTACAACACATCATCCCCATTGTTAGCCTTATTGTTGGCGCTTTTCTGAGAAGATGACGCGGCGGTGATCACCTCGTGAAAGCCCAGCTTGCGCCAGTCGGTGATGGATCTACCGTCAATAAAAAGCCTGGTGGTTACATCTTCTGAGAGCCTGGATGGATTGTAGATTGGCTGTGACGTCGCACCGCGCATAAGCCCCTGAAAAGACCCGAGTTTGAGCTGACAGGGGGCATCGTAGCAGCCATGACAGACGACGCAGCGTGTATCCAAAATGCGCTTTACGTCAGTACCTTCCGGAGTTTGCGTGGCGTCAGCCCAGGCATTTTCGATCATAAACAAAATAGCCGAGGCTAACGCAAACATTGTACGTATTGAAATCAACATGCTCAACGAACGCCTCGCAAAACTGATTGCCAACCGCGTCACCGCCAAAGATGTAGCTTTCCAGCCTAATACTCTCTTTCGCGCCCGCTATCGCCGCCAGCATGCATGCATATAAATCATCACCCTCCGTAAACAACTGGAAGGTTTCCGTAAAGCGATTGGGCAATGTAGCGCAATCATGGTGGCCACATCGGCTTTTTCGATCGGCCAAGCTCACTGCCGAACCTGCGTGATATCAATCATCGGATTTCAAGCTGGAACTGCCGACGAATTCCCTCCATTGCTCTCTACGGGGAATAAACATCGGTACCTTTTGCTGATAAACCCGATAGGCTTCACCAAATTCCGCCAGCACTTTCCGCTCTTCCTTTCTCGCCAGCATGAAGTAGGCGAATACAATAACGGGAAATAGCCCTACAGAAAACAGGGTGGGCCAATGCACCACGCCCTCGCCAAACAACGCGATAAACAGTCCTGTGTATTGGGGATGTCTGACAAAGCGGTACAGGCCATCGGTCACCAGCGTATTTTGCTGGCGTGCGCGGTGCACCTGTCGCCAGCCCTGGAAAAAGATACCGATGCCGAGGAACACTAGCGCATAGCCCAGAATCATCGAAATCATCATACCCGTCTCGCCCAATCCCAATAACGTAGACCAGAGGCTGGCATTGAGATCGTACCGATCGAGGCCAAAGAACCTGGAGAGCAAATAAATGGTTAATGGAAACCCGTACATTTCAGCGTATAAGGCGATGATAAACGCCTGAACCACCCCGACGCTGGCCCACTCATGCCAGGATTTGGGCGCCAGATAGCGATATAAGAACCAGGAAATCACCACGATCATGATGATCGCGAGTGCCCAGGCACCTGAGTGTGCAACTGTTGGTTCCATTCTTAATCTCCAGTTTTCTCAATGTTATTGGCAAGGTTAATGTTTGTTTGACAGCAGCCTGTCCAGCAGCAGACAAGCGGTGATACCGCCAAGAACACATAAACGAGCAGCACAACCCAACCGGCAATCAGATCTGTGCATGATCGTCAACGATTACTGCGGCTTCTACTTTCTGGCCAACTCCACTTGCATTACGTTGATGCCGCCGGCGCGAAACATGCCGGCACAACTGGCCAGGTAAAATCGCCATTTGCGTATGAATGTTTCGCTATAGCCTAACGCTTTTATCGCCGGGATTTGCTGATCCACGTTTGCCAACCATTTTTCCAATGTAATGGCATAATCCTGACCGAATTCAAATACATCATTCACCACCAGGCCGTTATCAATGGCAATTACTTCAAAGCGTTCTCTGGAGGGCAGCATACCGCCGGGGAAAATATGCTCTCTCAGAAAGTCACTGCCGGAGCGATACCGCTCAAATCGCTCCTCGGCAATGGTAATGGTTTGTATCATTGCCCTGCCGCTAGGCCTTAAGTAATCGTGCACATCCCTCATGTAAGTGGGCCAATACGACTCGCCAACGTGTTCAAACATGCCGATTGACACCAGGTAATCAAACGGACCCGACAGCTCCCGATAATCCTGTAAACGAACGTCGCTATTTTCATCGAGTCCGGCGGATGCGAGTCGTTGGCGGGCATAGTCGGCCTGCTCATTTGACAAGGTCGCGCCGGTGACATGGCATCCGTGTGTGGCTGCGATTTCCATAAACCCGCCCCAGCCACAACCTATTTCCAGAATGCGGCTTCCCCGTTCCGGCGCCAATCGCTGAAGGATCCGTTCATATTTCGCTCTCTGTGCCTCGTAAAGCGAAATGGTGCTATTGCCGCCAAACAGAGCGCAAGAGTAGCTCATGCTCCTATCCAGCCAGAGCTGGTAAAAGTCGTTGCCCAGATCGTAGTGCTCATGGACATTTTCACGGCTGCGTTTCACTGTATTGGAAAACAACTGATGCTTACACCAATACCATACTTTCAGCCACACGCTGGTGTGGAAAGCTCGGTCAAAAACGACGAGATTGACTGCGGCAAGGCGCATGAGGGCAAGTAAGTCGGGCGTAGACCATTTGCCTGCCATGTAGTCTTCACCCAATCCCACGTCACCGTGGGTGATCAGGCGATCAATAACATCCCACTCCAATAATGTCATTTCCGCATGTACACCGTTTTGGGTTCCCTCATGGCGCGTCGTCTCCCCATTTGGCCAGGTAAGCGATAACGAACCGAACTGAAGAGATTTCAGTGCCTGTCGAAAAAGGTTGAGATGAACTACGCTTGTGTTTCCCGCTTGCTTTTCCTGAGACTCGAAAGACCCGCTTTCCGCAAAAGATTCTCTGTTCATGCCGCTCCATCCTCACAATGTTTCCAGCAAATCCAATAGCCGGCACGCATAGGCGAATTCGTTGTCGTACCACACCTGAAGCTTGACCGTCCGGTCGCCAATAACGCGCGTGGATAACCCGTGGACAATGGCGGAGTGCGGGTTGCCCACAATATCGCTGCTCACCCACTCCTGCAGGGTAAAATCCATGACACCTTTAAGGGCATTTTCACAGGCGTCCGACAAGCGCTGATTGACTTCATCAACGGTCACTGGTTGTTGCAGCCGCACGGTAATATCGGTCAAACCGCCATCGGCTATCGGCGCCCTGACCGCCAATGCGGAGAATTTCCCAGCCAGGTCGGGCAGGACTGCCGCGACGACCTTGTCCGCACCGGTGGATGTGGGCACCAGGTTAAGTGCTGCCGCGCGACCCCGGATACGCTTTCGGGAGGCGACATCCACCAACCCCTGGGAGGAGGTGTAGGCATGAATGGTGGTCGCCGATGCCGTCTCGATGCCATACGCCTCAAGTAGTACAGACAGTGGCGGCACCAGGGAGTTGGTGGTGCAGGAACCGCTGGAAACGATCTGGTGTTTCGCCGGATTGAATTGACCCTGGTTAACACCATGGATTATGGTTAAATCGGCCGATTCCGAAGGGGCGCTGATCAACACCCTTCCCGCCCCTGCAGCCAAGTGCTTCGTGGCCTCTTCGCGCTTTCTGAATACTCCTGTAGCCTCCAGCACCCAGTCCACCGCCAATTCCGACCACGGCAAGTGCTCGGGATCGGGCTGATGGTAAACCGTTATAGCCACACCGGACACTTGCAACTGATCACCACTGATTTCAACAGGTGCGGCAATACGACCGTGGACCGAGTCAAATTCCAGCAAATAGGCCAGCGTCTCATTGTCAGTCAGGTCATTGAGCGCAACCAGTTGCAGGTTTTCAGGCTTGCGCTGCAGGTATTCCCGGATCACCAACCGGCCGATTCGGCCGGCACCATTGATAGCAAATCGTTTCACAGCTGTTCTCCCTGGTTTGTCTTCAATAGTCGCCAGAAAATAAGATATAGACGAGAACCACCCAGTCCACTCTTCCCGGGGTTAAAGTTACTCCGTGGGTGTATAGCTGGAAAATTCAGCCTCCTGAACCGCATCCGACACCTGGATTTTTTGTTTCACTGCCGACAACATTTGATCATCAAGAGTTTCCTGCGCCAAAAGCTGCCGGGCGATATCTTTCAACATTGACTGGTTAAGAGCCAGCACGTCTGTCGCCAACTGGAACGCATCATTCAACAATTGGCTGACCGCCGCCGATACCCGTTGCGCCATCTCTGGACCAAATCGCAGACTGGAATCGGTAGTGGATGGATCGAGAAACGGCGATTTTGGCGTATCGATCGACAACATGCCGATCTCGTCAGACATGCCATACTGGGTCACCATGGCCCGGGCGATATCCGTGGCTTTTACCAGATCGTCGGCGGCACCGGTGGTCACTTCGCCGAAGATCAGTTGCTCCGCAGCCCTCCCCGCCAGCAATACAGCGATACGGTTCTGCAAATCTTTTTTACTCATCAGATAACGATCTTCAGAAGGGCGCTGGATGGTGTATCCAAGCGCACCCACGCCGCGGGGGATGATGGAAACTTTTTGAATGGCTTGTTCCGGGCTGAGCGCCATGCCCACCAGGGCATGGCCTATCTCGTGGTGGGCGACAATCGACTTTTCGTAGGGGTTGATCAACTTGCTTTTCTTTTCCAGCCCGGCGATGATGCGTTCGATGGCATTGACAAAATCCTCCGTGGAAACGTTATCAGCACCGCGCCGGGTGGCGAGAAGCGCCGCTTCATTGACCAGATTCGCCAAATCCGCGCCACTGAATCCGGTGGTGAGGGAGGCAATCGCCTCGACGCTGGCAGTTTCGTCGGCCTGAATCTTTTTCATATGCACCCGCAGTATCTGTTCCCGGCCGATTTTATCCGGTCGGTCGACCAACACCTGACGATCAAATCGACCCGCCCGCAACAGTGCCGGATCGAGAATTTCCGGCCGGTTGGTGGCGGCGAGAATGATTACGCCCACAGAGGGGTTAAAGCCGTCCAGTTCGGTCAGCAACTGGTTCAGCGTTTGTTCGCGTTCATCATGCCCCCCCGACAGGGGGCCGACCCCGCGCACACGACCCAGCGCATCCAGTTCGTCGATAAAAATAATCGCCGGCGATTGACTCTTGGCCTGCTCAAACAGATCCCGAACCCTGGCTGCACCAACACCGACAAACATCTCGATAAATTCAGAACCACTGATGGAGAAGAACGGCACACCGGCCTCACCGGCAACGGCGCGGGCAATCAGCGTCTTGCCGGTACCAGGCGGACTTACCAGCAGTACCCCCTTGGGAATATGGGCGCCCAAGCGGCTATATCGCCCGGGCTCTTTTAAAAACTGCACCACCTCCACCAATTCTTCCTTGGCCTCATCCACCCCGGCTACGTCGTCGAAGGTGACACCCGTATCTTTTTCGACTAACACCTTGGCCTTGCTCTTGCCAATATTCATCATGCCGCCCATGCCCTGCTTGTCGGCAAACTTGCGAAACAGAAAGAACCACACCAGAACAAACACCAGCGCCGGCGCGACCCAGCCGATCAATGTGGCGAGAGGCCCTCCGGAGACGACACCTTTATAATCCACGTTATAGGGAGCAAGCTTTTCCGCCAAATCGATATCGACCCTCGAGGTGACGAAGTAGTCTTTGCCTTCAATGGGCTCCTTAAATGAGCCACGTATGGCATGCTGGTGACTACCAGATCCTTAGCCAACCCTGCTCCAGATAGCGCTCGAACTCGCTGTAGCTCAGCTCTACCAGACTGGCGGTATGCCCCCCAGAAGCCCTGAAACAGCACACACCCCCACAGCGCCACAAACAGGTAGACGAGGTTTAGTTGATGCTTCTTTTCCATGGGTTTCTCCTCAGTGATAACCGCCGCCCCTGGTCAGGTGCGCGAGATTGTCAAGTTCACACTCCTCGCTGTAATGAATCAGCCCCCGTTTTACCTGTACCGCCATACTTTTTGAAAGCCGGGCTTCGGCCTGTTCGATGGTTTTTTCGATATCTTCCAGGGAAGCCTGCAGCAGATCGTAAGTCACGTACACATCCTGATCTGTAAGGTCCAATGCCTCAATACCCATCAGCGACTGCAGTGATGTTTCCAAATCTGCCTTGAGTTCATCGCTAATCGCGTCGCGGAGTCGAATGCGGCGCTTTTTTAGAACCACTTGATTTTTCTGCTTCGGCGAAAATCCGTGTTGAGGGTCGCCCACAAACAGATGCGGGTGGGATTTAAATCGCTCCAGGCACTGAGATGAACAGAAATAATGGTCGACGCCCTGATAATTCCATCGCAGCAAGCGATTGATTTTTGTCATATCACACACGGGGCAACGAATCGTGGACTCCAGCCTGTTCATCAAGCCCTCCTCAGGGTTGCTGGCCTATACCGTTCAACAAGTGGTATAGCTCGCTTTCGGTGGTTAATACCAGTGTGGTAAAAGGGTCGATCACCCGATTATAGGTCTCCAGGGTTTTGACAAAGTCATACAGATCACGGGATATTTCCGACTGGTTATACGCCGCTGCGTAAATTTCCGTAGCTTTCGCGTCCGCCACCCCCTGAATCGTATTAACTTCCCGATAGGCCTCAGACTCAATGCGCTGCAAATCCTTTTCCTTGTCGCCGATAATTTTGGCGGCTTCGCCGGCGCCCTCGGAACGGAATCGCTCGGCAATCTGCTGACGTTCGCTGATCATTCTGGCGTAGATTTTCTGGCGAACGCTTTCATTGTAGTTGATCCGCTTAAAACGAATGTCGAGTAATTCAATGCCGAATTCAGCCAGCTTTGCTGAAGCCGCGGCAAAGATATCCGCTTCGATGAGTCGTCGGCCCCGTTGGATGGGCCGCAGTTGGCCAATCTCCGCTTTTGCCAGCAGCGGATCGAAGGCGGGCTCCCTGTCTTTCGTGGTGCGGACGATTTCTATCAATTCGTGTTTGGCGATAGCGTTGCGGGTTTCACTACCGAGAATATCTTCCAGCCGCGACCGGGCACTGCGCTCGTCCCGCAACCGCAAGAAGTATTGCAGCGGGTCTTTGATGCGCCAGCGACCAAAGGTGTCAACGGTGATATAGAGTTTGTCCTTGGTGGGCATATCGTTGGCGGATCCATCCCATAGCAATATCCGCTCTTCGATACGATTCACTTTCTGGATAAAAGGGATCTTGAGCTTCAGTCCAGCCTCGTTGACAATACCGCCAACCGGCTTTCCGAACTGGGTAATGATCACCTGCTCGGTTTCGTTTACGGTATAGAAAGCGTCATAGGCGACGATCAATAGTGGAACAAGTACCACCACAGCGATGGAGATTAGCCTGTTCATTGTCCTTCTCCTTCAATGGCGTTGAGCTGCAGCAGCGGCAGTACCGATGCGGCCTTGTCATCGAGCACAATCTTGTTTTTCACCGCAGGCAATACCTCCTGCATGGTTTCCAGGTAGAGCCGCCGCTTGGTGACTTGCGGCGCCTTGACATATTCAGCCAACAGCGCCTTGAACTTTGCCGCATCCCCTTCTGCCTGATTGACACGCTGGAGGGCATAACCTTCCGCCGCCTGGATGGAACGCTCCGCTGTGCCCCTGGCCTTCGGTACGGCCTGGTTGTACTCCCCGCGGGCCACGTTGATCATGCGCTCCCGCTCTTGCTGCGCCTCGTTGACTTCATCAAAGGAGGCTTTCACCGGTTTTGGCGGATTGACATTCTTCAGCTGCACCTGATCAATGCGCAGGCCCATTTCATAGAGGTTGACGACCTCCTGCATTTTGGTCTGAGCGCTGGCCTCAATGTCCTGACGGCCAATGGTCAACACCTCATCTACGGTGCGATCACCGACGACCTCACGCATGACCGATTCGGAAACATCACGCAGGGCATCCCCCGGATTGCGCACTTTGAACAGGAAGTCAAAGGCGTTTTCTATGCGAAACTGAATGACCCACTCCACCAGCGCCGTATTCAAATCGCCGGTGACAATGGTGGTTTCCAGCTCCCATTCTCTGGGGCCTGACACCTGTTCCGTGAACGTCGCGCCGGGTGTGCCAAAGCCGAACTCCTCTTTGAGCTGGCGTTCCACCGGGACTTCTGTCACTGAATCGACACCCAAGGGAATCTTGAAGTGCAGACCGGGATCGACCACATCGTGGTAGTGGCCAAAGCGCAGTACGACGCCGACAGATTCTGCCGGAACGGTGTAGAAACTGCTAAAGCCCAGATACACCGCCAACGCGATGCCTATACCCACGGTGATCTTCCGCGGTGAAATGGGTATGTCCGGGAAGGATTGATTGGATTTATCGTTCATGGCTGTTTCCTTTATCGATGTATGATCCGCGCAACGCCGGCGGATACCTGCTAACCGGTTATGGCATCGGTGCCTATCACCAACACATTGTTATCAAGATATTGATGTGGTGGAATAATCAGGTTGGTGGGTGCCGGTACGTTTTGAAAGACCCGACCGGCGAGGTCGAATTTCGATCCGTGGCAAGGGCAGAAAAACAATGCATGCTTGACCTCGTCCCTGCCCTCCGGCTCATAGTTCGGAACGCAACCCAGATGCGTACAAATACCCACTGCCACCAGGATGTCCTCCCGGATACTGCGATAGCCATTCTTTGCATAGTCTGGCTGTTGATTGAGTTCGGAGTCGGGATCACGCAATGCCTGGCGGTGTGTTGGTTTTCGTAAATTGTCCAGATTTTCGCTGGTGCGTCTCAGCACCCAGACCGGCTTACCCTGCCACGACACCGTGATCATGGCGCCGGGTTCAATTTTTCTGATACCCACCCGTACTGGAGCACCGAAGGCCCGCGCCCTGGCGCTTGGGTTCCACGATCCTATAAACGGGATGGCAGCACCCACCACACCCGCGCCGGCGACAAAAGAGGTGGCTGCGATCAGAAAGCGGCGACGCGATTCGTTGCCTTCACTCATAGTGAGCTTCCCTGAGTTATCAGTAGTTGCATAAATTGTTGCGGTTATTGAGCAGGTATCACAACCATTCGTCCGCACCAGCAACTATCACAAACCATGATGAACCTGTGTCCTGCACACAGGTCAAGCTGTCGCTTACGGTAGGGACACACAGGATGAGAATAGCCTCGCTAAACCAACAGAAAGATTACCTCGACATTACATATATGTAATTTTGGTGTCATGTTATGGAAAGGGACTCCCTTCTAAGCTCAGACAAAGTATCGAAATCATAACTTAAGCCATTTAGGTGTGTTGCGGCCGCATGCACTGGGTCATGGTGTTGCCTTGAGAACATTATCGCCGGCTTGACCTGTGTGCAGGACACAGGCCTATCATGTTGATGGTTACATTAAAACCCATGTCTATAACCTCGCAGCTTGACATGGGTCAATGCCAGATCTCGCAGGGAGGCCTAACCTTCTCGGTAAAGCTGGAAAGAGGAATACGACTAGATGCGTGTCAATCAACTGGCCAGTGTGATCGGGGTGACTGCGGATACCGTGCGCTATTACACCCGTATTGGCTTTCTGAAGCCGACGAAAAATCCTTGCAACGGTTACAAGGAATACAGCCCAAAGGACAGGCGCCTTCTGAGGTTCATCCTTAGCGCCAGACAACTGGGATTTTCGGTGAATGATATAGGCGATATCCTCCATACCGCTGAACAGGGGGCCTCCCCTTGCCCGCTGGTCAGACGGTTCATCCAGCAGCGACTGGAGGAGAATGAGAGAAGCTTTCGGGACAGCGCACAGTTACGGCAGCGCATGCTCAACGCGGTCGAAACCTGGAGTCAAAAGCCTGACAAAACACCAACGGGAGACATGATCTGTCACCTGATTGAAGAATTTGACGATGCTGCCTTTTCATAAAGAAACGGCAACTGGGAACCGGAGAAATCACCATGGATAAACCAGCACCATTTTCGCAGCCGCAAATCACGGGTAAGCCAACAGATAGCCAAACAGTGCAACTAGTGGTACCCGGCATGGGCAGCAATCACTGCTCCGGCCTAATCACCGCTTCCATTGAAAGGCTGCCGGGCATCATCAATATCAACACCAATATCGCCAACCACCGTGTCACGGTGAAATTCGATGCAGGTCAACTCAGTGACGGCGAAATTCGCGAAGCCGTTGAAAAAGCCGGTTACGACGTGGGCAACATGTCATCGCCAGGGTCGGAGGGAACTGGCGAAGCCGTGTTCACCGTGCCCGGCATGGGCAGCGATCACTGTGCCGGGCTTGTCTCCAGCTCCATCAAGCGCCTCGCCGGTATTAGCGATATTGCCACCAATATTGCCAACCACAAGGTCACGGTTCGTTTTGATCCGACAGCGGCGGGCGCAGAAACTATCAAAAACGCCATTGAGCGCGCGGGATACGAGGTGGCGGGCGTCAGCGAAAACCGGACGCCAGCGGACACGGAAGCAGATGAAGCCGTTGAGGAGCGCTACCTCGACCAGGCATGGAAGCGCCTGTGGTTCGCCGCCATCCCCACTACCCTGATTATGATCCTGATGATGGTGGACATGTTCTGGGTACCGATACCAGGCTATCTGACCTGGGTGGCCCTGCTCGGGTTTCCTGTGGTGTTCATGCGCGGCGGCTGGGCTACCCACCGCTCGTCCTGGCGCTCTCTGACCAACCGTACCGCCAACATGGACGTGCTGATCTCCATGGGGAGCCTGCCCCCCTACCTGATTGGACTGGTGGGCTTTGTCTACCCCATGACCTCCTTTATCGAGATGGCCGTTACCATCATGACCTTCCACATGCTCGGTCGCTACCTGGAAACCCGCGCCAAGGGGCGGGCGTCACAGGCGATCAAGAAACTACTTAAACTCGGTGCCAAAACAGCAGCTGTATTGCGAGACGGGCAGGAAATTGAAGTACCGGTGGCGGAGCTCCAGGTGGGAGATATAATGGTAGTCCGGCCCGGCGCCAAGGTGCCCACCGACGGCGAGATCGTCGAGGGTAACAGCCATCTGGATGAATCCATCGCCACCGGCGAGTCCGTGCCAGTAGAGAAAGGGGCCGGTGATGCGGTGATCGGCGCCACCATCAACAAGGAAGGCATGCTCCAGGTGCGCGCCACCCGCGTGGGAGCCGATACCTTCCTGTCACAGGTCGTCCGGCTGGTGGAGCAGGCGCAGGGTTCAAGGGTGCCGATCCAGGAATTCGCCGACAAGGTGACCGCCAAATTCGTCCCGGGAGTTATTGTCATCAGCCTGGCGAGTCTGGTGGTCTGGCTGCTGTTCGCCGAGCCGCTTCGGCCAATTCTTTACTGGGGTGCCGAATTCCTGCCTTGGGTCAACCCAGAACTTTCGCCCTTAATGCTTGGTATTCTGTCGGCAATTTCCGTGCTCGTGATCGCCTGTCCCTGTGCTCTGGGGCTGGCCACCCCCACCGCCATCATGGTGGGCTCGGGACTGGGCGCAGAGTCCGGGGTGCTGATCCGCTCCGGCGAAGCCATTCAGTCCCTCAAGGACATCAAGGCGGTGGTCCTCGACAAGACCGGTACCATCACCAAAGGCGAACCCGCGCTCACCGACGTGATTGCCACCGCTGGCTTCAACGAGTCTGATGTGCTCCGATTCGCGGCGTCGGTGGAAGCCGGCTCCGAGCACCCCCTAGGACAGGCCATCGTGACCGGCGCCCGGGACAAGGGCCTGGATGTTCCCACCATCGCCGACTTCCGCGCCATTACCGCCCGCGGGGTGGAAGGCCGCGTCGACGACCAACTCATTCGCGTCGGCAGCCGCCGGCTCCTCAATGAAGCGGACATCGAGCTGGGCGACCTCGAAGAGGCGATGGTTCGGCTGGAAAACGAGGGCAAGACCGCCATGCTGGTGGCCGCCGGCGATCGTGCCGCCGGCATTGTCGCTGTGGCCGACACCATCAAGGAAGATTCGAAAGCCGCCATTGCCGCGCTTCATGAGCTGGGGATTCACACCGTCATGATCACCGGTGACAACGAGCGCACTGCCCGCCACGTGGCGAATCAGGTAGGGATAGACGAGGTAATGGCGGGTGTTCTGCCGGAAGGCAAGGTGGACGCCATCAAGCGGCTGCAGAAAAAATATGGCCAGCTGGTGGCGATGGTAGGTGACGGCATCAACGACGCCCCGGCGCTGAAACAAGCCAACGTGGGCATCGCCATCGGCGCCGGGGCGGACGTGGCCATCGAGGCGGCGGATGTCACCCTGGTGAAGGGCGAACTCTCCAAAGTGGTGGAAGCGATTCGCCTGTCTCGCGCCACCTTCCGCAAGATCGTCGAAAACCTGTTCTGGGCCTGGTTCTACAACCTGGCGGCCATCCCCATTGCCGCCGTGGGTCTGCTCCATCCCATGATTGGGGTGATCGCCATGACCACCAGTTCCCTGTCGGTGATCGGCAACTCTCTGCGCCTCAAGCGGGTGAAACTGAATGTGGATAAATAATCTGACACTAATTTAACAGCGCGGCCGCAGAGTCGGCACAGGAGAAGCCCATGACGAGCAAACCCGGATACTGGACCAGCCTTCACGGCGTGGCAACACTCACACTGATTGGCGCCGCACTCTATTTTCTCTTTATGGAACACGGCGCTCACGTCCTCCCGTATCTCCCCTTTCTGATTATCCTGCTGTGCCCACTGATGCACCTCTTTATGCACAAGGGCCACGGCGGGCACGGTCACGGAGAGAAAGGTCACGGCGAACATCAACACCAGGATGCGGACGAGGCCTATCGCCGCGGGCTGGAAGAGGGCCGAAAAAACGCGAAAGACCGGCCATAACTTCCTGCCAGACCACCACCGGCAAACCAGTTGGGGATAGTCCCCATGTAATTAAACCCAGGAGATAACCATGAAATACCTAACCCGAGCACTCACCATCGCCGCCATCCTTGCCGCGCCAGCTTTTGCCCAGGATGACCACCGGCACAGTGACACAATGCAAGACAACCCTATGGAAATGCAGAATCAGGGAATGACGGCCATGCAAGACCATATGCGGGAAATGCAAGCTCTGATGGACCGAATTCAACAAGAACAGGACCCTGAGAAACGCCAGCAGCTAATGCAGGAACATATGACCGCCATGCAGAAAGGTATGCAAATGATGCACGGGGACATGGAAAGTAAAAGCATGGAACAGAAAAGCATGGAAGGCTGCATGAGCATGATGGACGAGCGAATGAATATGATGCAGATGATGATGAACCAGATGGGAGAACATCAGACGGAAGAGAAAAAGTTGCGCAAGCATATTCACAGGAAATAGCTGGTTCAGGTGTCCAGTGATCGACTTTCACTGATGTTGGACGCACCGATTCCCTAGTAGAAGGCGCCATACTAATGAAAAACAAAGAACATCGATTGGGTGTTTCAGAAGTCAACCTGGTGACTCGTCACCTCGGGCTTCTGAGACCGACCGAGGCTAAAGAAGTGAACTCAGCCATTGCAGAGATTGACCAGCTATACGGTCTGGATGAAGTCACTTTCGACGAGAAATCCGTCAGGCTCGATTTTTCCTACGACGCATCCCGATTATGTATCGACTGCGTGGAGGAAATTCTGGCAAAGCACGGTATTCAACCCAAACATGACTGGTGGACGCACTTTAAAGAAGAGTACTACCGATTCGTCGATCAGAACGTCAAGGATAATGCCCGGCATGAACCCTGGAGTTGCCACCGAACACCCTCACATACCCGGAAATAGGGATGACGTCATGCCCTTGCTCCCGCATACCGAAGACAGGTGCCAAAATGAACCAGGAATCACAACAGAGCGATAGCCCCCAAGGGGAAAAGCCGAACAAACCCGTTAATTGGCGATACTGGTTTGTCTTCTGTGGTTTCACCGCTTTTGCCGCACTCCTTCTCCTGCAGGAGCACAGAGCCCATCTATGGGGCATGGTGCTTTACCTGATCTTGATTCTGTGTCCGCTAATGCTTCTTGTGATCTACCGGGAAGATAAAAATCTGGACCGAGAGCTCGACAAAATGGCTGATGACGACAAAGAGGATAAGGCATGAACCACGAGAGCATGCAGGCCTACGGTTTGTGGGGACTGGTGATTATCAACTCGGCGGTTTTTATTTTCTTTGCGTTGAGTTTTTTCAAACCGAAAACCCGCACGGACTGGCGCAGCTTCGGTGCATTCAGCGCTTTTCTTGTCGCATTATTTGCGGAGATGTACGGTTTTCCGCTGACCATCTACCTGCTGTCGGGCTGGCTGCAATCCCGCTTCCCCCAGGTGGACTGGCTGTCCCACGATGCTGGCCACTTGCTGGAGATGATGTTCGGCTGGGAAGCCAACCCGCATTTTGGTCCCTTCCACCTGCTCAGCTTTGCGCTGATCGGCGGAGGCTTCTGGCTGATCTCCAAAGGTTGGCAGGAACTCTACACCGCCCAAAAGGCAAAAACACTGGCCACACAAGGGCTGTATGTCCGGATGCAACACCCCCAATACCTTGGCTTTATCCTGATCATGACCGGTTTTTTGTTCCAGTGGCCAACGCTGCTGACCCTCGCCATGTACCCCGTGCTTGTTTACATGTACGTGCGCCTGGCCAAAAGCGAAGAGAAGGCTGCCGAAACCGAATTCGGGCAACAGTGGCGACAATACGCCGAGAGCACACCCCGATTTATTCCCAACTGGCGTAAGGCGACAGAGCCCGACGACTAGACGGATTTCAGAAACAGCAGAACCGTCGCGATCTGGCAGCGCACTGATATTGCACTTAAGACAACGGCGAACAAATAACTAGAGGGATAAAAATAAACGATGAAAATCACTTTTTTGGGGGCGGCCGATACCGTCACGGGTTCACGCTTCCTGCTCGAGCATGGGAAGCAACGGATACTGGTCGAATGCGGGTTGTTCCAAGGCGGTCCTGAAGCCGGGGGGTTCAACCGCGAAGCCTTGCCCTTCTCTCCAAGCACGCTGGATGCGGTCCTGATTACCCATGCGCATATCGACCATAGCGGCTTTTTGCCAGCCCTGGTGGCCAACGGCTATCAGGGGCCGATCTATGCGACCTCGGCCACCGCTGAGCTTTGCGGCATCCTGCTACCGGATTCCGCCAAACTGCAAAATGAACATTTCGCCTACCTCGAACGTCACGCGATCAGTAAGCCGGGCCACGAGCCCCTATACAGCGAGGAAGATGCAAAGAGAACGCTGGAGCTCTTCCAGCCTCGACCGGTACGAGATTCTTTCTCTATCTCCCCCGATGTAAGCGCACAATTTCTTCCCGCAGGCCATATTCTGGGCGCCGCCAGCCTCTATCTGCAGGTCGGCGATCGACGTATTTGCTTCTCAGGCGACCTGGGGCGTTCTGTGGATCCTATCATGCAGCGCCCCGAGCCCTTCGCCGGAGCCGACTTCCTGCTGGTGGAATCTACCTACGGCATGCGGCAACACCCTTCGACCGACCCCGCCCTGGCTCTGGAGCAGTTGATCAATGAGACCGCGAATAAAGACGGCACCGTTGTTATCCCGGCCTTTGCGGTAGGCCGGGCCCAGAGTCTCCTGCACTTGCTGGCCAAAGCTACCAATGCGGGGCGGATACCGAATCTGCCCGTGTTTCTCGACAGTCCCATGGCTATCAATGCCACCAAACTGTTCTGCCGCTACCCTGACGATCACCGTTTAAACAGCGACGAATGCGAACAGATGTGCGGTCGCGCCCGCTATACCCGCAAAGTACAGGACTCCAAACAGATTTTCTCCCATACCGGCGCCAAGATCATTATCGCCGCCAGTGGCATGGCCACGGGAGGTCGCGTCCTGCATCACTTGAAGCACTATCTCCCGGACGCGCGCAGCACCTTGCTGGTCGTCGGCTACCAGGCACCCAACACGTTGGGAGCCAAACTACAAGCGGGCACCAGGGAAGTCCAGGTTCTCGGTCAAGAAGTGACGGTGGAGGCTCAGGTGACAAGCATCGAGGGGCTTTCTGCCCATGCCGATCAAGCTGAACTTACCGACTGGCTGCAGGGGGCTGATCCGCCACGCCAGACGTTTGTTATACACGGTGAAGCGGAGGCCAGGCGTGGTTTCGCCGACCATATTACCCGCACACTAAACTGGACCACGGTCTGCCCCGACAAGGGACAGAGCATCGAACTGGAGTAATCAACATTGGATACCGCTGTTGCACTGGTCAAAGCCTATCTGCAAATCAACGGCTATTTTTGCGTGACGGAATATCCGCTCATGGAAACGGCCAAAAGCGGCAATGTCCGCACCGTCAGCGATCTGGACATACTTGCCTTTCGGTTTCCCCATGCCGGTCGGGAAACCAGTGTCCGCAAAAAGCGCAAACTCGTCGGCGACGTCCTCTTCGAACCGGATCCGGCCTTGGGCGCCCCCCAAGACATTGCTGACATGATCGTCGGCGAGGTCAAGCGCGGACGGGCCCGGTTCAACCCCCCCGCCCGCAAACCGGAGGTCCTGGCCGGCGCACTAATGCGGTTCGGGTGCTGTAATCCCTCGCAATCGAAAAACCTGGCCTATGATCTTCTCCAACACGGGCACGCCGAGAGTGAACACGGCCACAAAATAAGAATGGTCGCCTTTGGCGATGTCGACGACAACGAGGAGCCCGGGGTATCTCCCCATAAGTGGCACACCGTGTCCCTGGAAAATATCGTCCGCTGCCTGCGGCAACACCTGCATGACAACTGGAATGTCCTGCGTAAGGTGCATTTCAGCAACGACACGCTCGACCTGCTGGCCATTCTGGAACGTATCGAAAACGCTGCGGAAAACCGCCGGGAAAACGGGGGGGCCGATTGATGAGCGGACAAAAGCACCTGCTCAAACCGCGTCGGCTGGGCGTTGATACACACCAGGAACTGGTGGTCTATATGCGCGACGATTGCCATGTTTGCCGCTCAGAGGGCTTCAATGCCCACAGTAGGATCCAGGTCAACTTGAGCGAACGCAGTGTCCTGGCCACCCTTAACGTCATTCACGGCGACTGGCTGGCCTCGAACGAATTCGGCCTCTCGGAATCCGCCTGGCACGCCCTGAATCCCCGAGACGGAGAACGCGCGGATTTCGCCCACGCGCCGACCGTGGATTCCATGAGTGCGGTACGGGCCAAAATCTACGGCAATCCACTTCGTGATACCCAGTTTGACGCCATTATCTCGGATGTGTGCAAAGGGCTTTATACCGATGTGGAACTGGCCACCTTCCTCACCACCTGCGCCAGCCATGGACTGGATGAAAAGGAGATAGCCGGCCTGACCCGGGCCATGATCAATGCCGGGGAACACCTCGATTGGCACCGGGAAATGATCGTCGACAAGCACTGTGTCGGCGGTTTACCCGGCAACCGAACCACGCCGCTGGTAGTGGCCATGGTCGCCGCGGAAGGACTGGTGATGCCCAAGACCTCGTCCCGGGCAATCACCTCGCCGGCGGGCACCGCCGACACCATGGAAACCCTGGCGCCCGTCGCGCTTTCCATTGCCGACATGCAGCGCGTGGTGGAACAGGAAGGCGGCTGCATTGCCTGGGGCGGCGCGATGTCCCTAAGCCCTGCCGATGACATCCTGATCCGTATCGAACGGGCCATCGATCTCGACAGCGAGGGGCAACTGGTGGCATCGGTGCTCTCCAAAAAAGCCGCCGCTGGCGCCACCCATGTGGTGATCGACCTGCCGGTGGGGCCCACGGCCAAAGTGCGCAGCGAAACCGACGCCCGCCGCCTGGCGGCGCTGTTGTGTGACACCGGCGAAGCGATCGGGCTGGCGGTGCGGGCGGTCATCACCGACGGCCTGCAGCCGGTGGGGCGCGGCATCGGCCCCGCCCTGGAAGCCCGGGATGTCCTGGCGGTGTTACAAAATAAGAATGGCGCACCTGCGGATCTCAGGGCGCGGTCCATTCACTTGGCCGGTGCGATTTTCGAGCTGTCGGGACTTGCCGCTGAGGGTGCCGGCACCGTTCTGGCGGAAACATCCTTGAGCAGTGGCAGAGCCTGGCGGAAATTTCAAGCTATCTGCGAAGCTCAGGGCGGCATGCGCACACCGCCGTTGGCGACCCAGACGCAGCCGGTACCGGCGCCCCGTGAGGGCATCGTCACCGCTATCGACAACCGCGTGCTGGCGCGCATTGCGAAGCTCTCCGGCGCACCCGCCGCACCCGCATCCGGGCTCGACTTGCATGTGCGGCTCGGCGATAGGGTAGAACGGGGACAGCCCCTGTTCACCCTGCACACCGAGACCACCGGTGAGCTCGCCTATGCCCTGGAATACCTGGACACCCATGCCAATGTCATTCGTATCGCCGGGGAACCGGAGGGAGACAGTCCGTCGCAATGACTTCCGATCGCTCCACTAACATTGCACTCAGCATCAACACCGGCAGCCAAAGCGTACGTTTGGCCAGTTATCGAACCGAGGCGGGCGCTGTGAACTTAATCAAGCGATTTCATTACGATGAATCCGAAACAGCGATCGATCCACAGTCTGTTTTGCGCGACTTGCCCTCGCCCGCGCTGGTGGCGCATCGCTGGGTACATGGCGGTAACTGGTTGACCGGCCCGTATCAGTACCGTGCGGAAGATGCCGAAGAACTCAACAAGCTGATTGCGCTGGCGCCGCTGCACAATCCGAAGGCCAATCGCTGGCTGCAGGCTGCGATAGGCTGTTGGCCAGACGCCCAACAAATCTTGGTCCCGGACACCGGGTTTTTCCGCACGATGCCCGAAGTCGCCTGGCGTATTCCGCTGCCCCGTGACCTGTGTGAGAACCACAACTTGCGGCGCTACGGCTTTCACGGTCTCGCCCACGCCGCACTGTGGCGTGGGCTGCGTGAGCACGACCCGACTCGCGCCGCCGGCCGGGTCATCACGCTGCAGCTGGGCGGTGGTTGTTCGGCCTCAGCGCTATTGAATGGCCACCCCCTAGACACCTCGATGGGCTACTCGCCGCTGTCCGGTCTGCTGATGAGCACGCGCCCCGGCGATGTCGATGTCGGCGCATTGCTGGCCCTGTTGCCACATTACAGCGGCGAGAACCTGGCCACGATGCTTAATCAGGAATCCGGCTTGCGGGCGGTCTCCGGGAAATCGGGCGATATGCGCACCCTGCTGGCGAGCCGGGAGCCGGAGGCCGCGATGGCTATCGAGCAATTCTGCTACCGCATACGACAATACGTCGGCGCCTACGCCGCCGTGCTGGGCGGCCTCGACGCCCTGGTGTTCGGTGGCGGCATCGGGCTGCACGCGCCGGTCATTCGCGAGCACATCGTGCAACCGCTGGCATGGCTCGGTCTGCGCATGGATGCCGGGAGAAATGCCGGCCTGAGCGATAACGGCGGTTGCGTCAGCACGCCAGATAGTCCTGTCGGACTATACGCCCTGGCGGGAGACGAGGAACGGGAACTCTGCGAACAGGGGATGGCACTGGAGAGATCAGAATGAGCCACGAAGAGCATCGACTGGCGGCTCTCGCCAGACAATACCGCGAACACGACGGAGAATTTGCCCACTGGGCGCGGGGCTATGGCGTTATCCAGCACCGGGATGACACCCAGGTGCGTATTTTCCGGCTTGCCTGTGATCTGGAGGAGACCGGCAAGATCGCGGACAAGACCGCGGTGTTCCAAGCGCTGGTAGCCGCGGACCGATTGGCCAATGCCGGCATGTGGCTGGTGGTTCATATGACCTACGCCAACAATGTCTATCTCGACGGCCGTCCCCTGCACGCCGGAGATTTCAAAGACGATCCCCAGGGCCACACTGGCGGCTCCCTGAATATGGTGCCCGCCTACATCGGCTATCTCACCACCGATACTCTGTCCGGCGTCACCCGCAGCTGGCTGATGGGTCAGGGTCACTGCGTGGCGGCGGTGGACGCCTGTAATCTCTTGGTGGGCAACATGGAATCAGTCCACGCCGCCCGCTACGACTGGTCGGACGAAGGGCTTTCCCGTCTGACCCGGGACTTCTACGCCTATGGGTTGGGGCCGGATGGTTTACCCGCCTCCCCCCTGGGCAGCCACGTCAATGTCCACACCGCCGGCGGTCTCCACGAGGGAGGCTATCTCGGCTTTGCCGAGCTGGAATACGTGCACATGCCCCTGCCCGGCGAACGGTTGGTGGCCTTTCTCAGCGACGGTGCCTTCGAGGAACAGCGCGGCAGCGACTGGGCGCCACGCTGGTGGCGGGCAGAAGACTGCGGCCTGGTGACACCGGTGATGATCGCCAACGGCCGGCGCATCGAGCAGCGCTCCACCCTGTTCCAGCAGGGCGGCGTCGAATGGTTCGCTCGCCATCTGCGCCACAATGGTTTCGACCCCCTGCTGATCGATGGCACCGACCCGGCGGCTTTCGCCTGGGCCATTATCGAAGCCGAAGAACGCTTGCAGGGATGCGCAGATGCCATTCAAAGTGGCGCCACCACGTATCCGGTGCCACTGCACTACGTCATCGCCGAGGCTCCGAAGGGCTATGGCTTTCCCGGCGCCGGCACCAACCGCGCCCACAATCTTCCCCTCAGGGGCAATCCCGCCGAGGACGAATCGGCCGCGGCGGAGTTCAACAGCGGTGCGGCGCGCCTATTCGTTCCGGCGGATGCATTGCAGGAGGCGAGCCGCCAACTGCAAAACCACGAGACGCAGAAGCGGGCGCTGGAGAAAGACCACCCGCTTACCCACCGCTCGGTGACGCTGGAGAACCCGGTGACACCGGCATGGCGCCCGGTCGACAGTCGCGATTCCCCCATGGCGGCACTCGATGAGTACTTTGTCGCCCTCACCGAGGCCAATCCCGAATGGCGGGTGCGCATCGGCAATCCCGACGAGTTGCGCAGCAACCGCTTCGGCAAGACGCTGGAGCGCTTCCGCCACCGCGTGTACAAACCGGAGTCCGGCGTCGATGAGGCCGTGGACGGCGCGGTGATCACGGCCCTGAACGAGGAGGCCGTGGCCTGCGCGGCACTGGGCAACAAGGGCGGCATCAACCTGGTGGTCAGCTATGAGGCCTTTGCCGTGAAAATGCTCGGCATCCTGCGCCAGGAGATCATCTTTTCCCGCCACCAAAAGGAGGCCGGCAGGCCGTCCCGCTGGCTGTCGGTGCCCTTCCTCCTCACCTCCCACACCTGGGAGAACGGCAAGAACGAACAGTCCCACCAGGATCCCACCCTGGCCGAAACCCTGCTGGGGGAGATGGCGGACACCAGTGTGGTGCGCTTCCCGGCGGACGCCAACAGCGCCCTCGCCGCCCTGGCAGACTGTTACCGTCGCCAGGGGGAGATCCATGCCCTGGTGGTACCCAAGGGAAAGCTCCCGGTGATGCTGTCCGAGGAGCAGGCCCAGCAATTGGTGGACGAGGGGGCGGTCTACCTGCGGGGCAATGACGGAGCCGATATCCAATTGGTGGCAATCGGCGCCTACCAGTTACAGCAGTGCCTGCTAGCCTGGCGACGCCTGGAGGATCGCGGCCTGAATGCCGCGGTTGTCTGCCTGCTGGAACCCGGCCGGTTTCGGGAATCCCCCCGGGATACCTTGGAAGCCGGCTGCCAGGCGGCCCTGGACAACCTCCTGCCGCCGGAAGCCACGCGGGTGGTTCTCGCCCATACTCGCCCGGAAGCGATCAGGGGCCTGTTGCCGACGGGCCGCGCCACGCGGGTGTTGGGTTACCGTAACCGGGGCGGCACTCTGGACGTGGAAGGCATGCTGTTCGCCAACGGCTGCAGCTGGCTGCACGCCCTCGCGACCGTCGCTGAACTGACGGGAGATAATACCGCCGACTGGCTGACCTCTACAGAGCAGAATGCCCTTGCCGGTCGCATCGATCCACGTCCCCTGCTTCGAGTCGAGGAGGATTCATGACAACCACCTGGCATAGGCTATTTAGCCTCCACGAGGACAAGACGCTCGCCCAGAGGCTCGGCGAATCACTCGGCCTTGAGGAGGGGCGGCTCGACATGCGCCACTTCCCCGACGGCGAAAGCTATCTGCGGATACTGGATGACGTCAAACATCGCAATGTGGTGGTGCTGGCAGACCTCTATCAGCCGGATCGCCGCATCCTTCCCCTGCTCCTGCTGGCCGAGACCCTCCGTGATCTCGGCGCCAGAGAGATATTACTGGTGGCGCCCTACCTGCCCTATATGCGCCAAGACAAGCGCTTTCACAGCGGCGAGGGCGTGACGTCGCGGTATTTCGCGAAACTGCTGTCCCACTACTTTTCCGCGCTAGTCACCGTCGATCCTCACCTGCACCGCTATCACGACTTGTCGGAGATTTACGATATTCCCGCCCGGGTAGGCCACGCCGCGCCGCTGATCGCCGAATGGATCGCCGCCAATATCGACAAGCCCGTGTTGATCGGCCCCGACAGCGAAAGTGAGCAATGGGTGTCGGCTGTAGCAAGGCAGGCCGGTGCCCCTTTCACGGTATTGAGCAAAACCCGGCGCGGCGACCGTGACGTCGAGGTCAGCGTGCCCCAAATTGAGCGCTGGCGGAACCACACCCCGGTACTGGTGGATGACATCATTTCCAGTGGTCATACCATGCTGGAAACCCTGGCGCACCTGAAACACCTGGGGCTGCCCGACGCCGTGTGCCTGGCGGTCCATGGGGTTTTCGCCGAGGGGGCGGACGAAAAACTCACTGCGGTGGCGCGGCGGGTAGTGACCAGCAACGCCATTCCCCACTCCACCAACGCCATCGATATCGGCGACCTTCTGGCCGACAGCATCCGCGAGTTGGGTTGAAGCGCCATGCCGTATGCGTACCTCATCTGGAGCCTGATACTGCTGGGAATCTGGGGAGCGATTTTCGCGATTCGGTCGCGGTTGCGAGGCAAAATGCTGCGCATGAGCCTGATCACGGCGCCCCTGGGCTTGAGCGAACCTCTGTTCGTCCCCGATTACTGGCTCCCACCCACCCTGTTCGATCTGGCCGAGCGTACCGGTTTCGACCTGGAAAGCCTGATTTTCGCCTTTGCCGTGGGGGGAATCAGCAGTTCAATTTATCCCGCACTTGTTCCCGTGACCATGACACCTGTTGCCAGTGAGGAGCGCCATCACTCCCGGCATCGCTGGCACAAGGTGGTGCTCTGGACTCCAATCGTATTATTCCTTTTCCTGGAAACACTGACCCTCTGGAACCCAATTTATACGGCATCGCTGGCCATGTTCTCCGGCGGTATCGCCAACGGCCTCTGCCGCCCCGACTTGTGGCGGCCGATGCTGGTCGGGTCTTTCATTTTCACCGCTGTCTACTTTGCCTACTTTTCCTCCCTTGTGGCGTTTTATCCGGCCTATGTTGACCACGTCTGGCAATTGGCATCACTCAGCGGCTGGCTGGTGGCCGGTGTTCCGGTAGAGGAGTTGCTCTTTGCTGGCACACTCGGTCTGATGTGGTGCTCTCTCTACGAGCACCTGTATTGGCGACGATACCTCCCCAGGCCGTCATTATGAGGGAGCATCCAGTAGCCTCCGACGTCGCGTGGATGGTCGTGGTTGCGCTGCTCTGGGCCATTTGCTTCCCATTCATCGTGATTGGCCTGCCGGACGCCCCGCCCCTGCTGTTTGCCGCCTTGCGTGCTTTTCTCGCCGGTGGGCTGCTCGTCTTTGTCTGCATTGTGCAGCAGCATCGCGGGCCTTATCTTTTCAATATCCGAAACCTGCTATACCTGGGATTGATCGGATTATCGTACACGGCAATGGGCTTTGGCGGCATGTTCCTGGGCGCCGGACACTTATCACCGGGGCTGGCAACGGTCTTGGCAAGTATTCAACCCCTGATTGCCGCGGCGATCGCCGCCGGCTGGCTTGGAGAAACCCTGAAGGCCAAGGGCATAGCCGGGCTTGTCATCGGTTTCCTGGGTGTGGCCTTGTTGTCATGGCCGGGATTCGGCGGCAACAATGACGGCTATCTCTGGGGAATTACCTGGGTGCTGATGGCGGCTCTAGGAACTGCAATAGGCAATATTCTGTTGAAAAAGAAAGCTGGAGGCGCTATCGCCATGCCCATGGCGATCCAACTTTTGATCGGCGGCGGAATACTGTTGCTCGTTTCAGCACTGGCCGGTGAGCGCTGGGACGTTGACTGGACAGTCCAGTTCACCGGTTCCTTGCTTATTCTCTCGGCACTGGCGACAGCCGCGATGATCTTTTTATGGTTCGGACTACTGGCTCGTGCGCCTTTGAATCAACTGAACGTCTTCAGCTTTCTGACCCCGGTGTTTGGCCTGCTGATTGGCTATTTGTTCTTTGAAGAACGGCTGCAACTTGTCCAGGCGCTGGGGATTCTGGTCGTCCTTTGCGGCATAGCCCTTATGCAAGCAAGAAACGCCGTCCTCGAACCTGGCAATGAGGTAACGCCTTCTTAATCACTGAAACCAATACGCCCTGTGAATGGACTGATGGGGGATACCAACAACCGGAGCCGCGTATGATCGAACGAATACGCCAAGGGGCATTTATCGGCACGAAATACAGACACAACCCACGCTTTCCAGAGCTGCCACTGGCGGGGTTCGGTTTTCTGGCGCATTTCGTTTGGGAGATGCTTCAGGTGCCTTGGTTCACCGGGATGGCGGATGCATCTCACGGCTCGGTTGTTTGGTTGTGTATACGGGCTACGGGCGGCGATGTCCTGATTCTACTGGCCAGTTTCTGGCTGGCATCGATCGCCTGTGTAAATCGGCAATGGCTCCTGGAGGGCGACCGGAAGCCAGCCGTCATTCTGGTTGTCACGGCTTTCGTCGTGACCATCGTTCTGGAATGGCTGGCGACTGGCCCACTGGAACGATGGGCATACGCGGACTCCATGCCGATCATTCCACTGCTGGACGTGGGCTTGGCCCCGCTGCTGCAATGGCTGTTCTTACCACCGTTGATTATGTGGCTGGCGCGTCGGCACATGCTCGGCCATATCGCTCTTCGGTCCGACAGCTCTAGTGGGCCAGTGCGTGCTCTTGATTGAGTCAAGTGTATTGGCAAGTCTCGCCCTTGAACGCAGGATAAATTATAGGCAGAAATCCGATTCTTACCTCCGACAAGGAGCACAATAAGACATGCATCATAACGTAAGCAACATCAAGTGAGCCCTTTATGAATAGGTTAACGAGTTTTCTAAGGAATTACCTGGGTGATGTGGGAGTGGTGTTTTACATCTCTTTATTGATTATCACCGCCTTCGTTACCACTGCCGCCTTACAGCCCGAAGCCGTTGAGGCAACCGCCCAAAAAGTCCTTGATGCTACCGCAAAAAATGTCGGCTGGATGTACTTGATGGCAACGACCGGCTTCGTTCTGTTTGTTCTTTTCCTTGCGTTTTCCAAATTTGGGAGCCTTCGCCTGGGGCAAGATAATGAGCCGCCGGAGTTCTCCTTCACTAGCTGGCTGGCGATGATTTTTTCGGGTGGCATGGGTGTAGGGTTGGTGTTCTGGGGTGTGGCGGAGCCGATAATGCATTTGAATGACCCGCCCCTAGGACTCGCAGAACCACGCAGCGTCGAAGCGGCACAACTGGGCATGCGTTACGCATTTTTTCACTGGGGTTTTCACCAGTGGGCAAATTTTACCCTTGTGGGCCTGGCCATCGCCTATGTACGTTTTCGACACAATAGCCACGGCTTGATCAGCGAAACTTTCCGTCCGCTGCTGGGAGATCGGGTGGACCGTAGCTGGGGAAAGATGATCGACATTCTGGCGGTGGTATCCACCCTGTTTGGTGTCGCCACCACCCTGGGGCTTGGCGCCCTGCAGGTAAACAGTGGGCTGGCCAGATTGGGCGTTGCTGAATACTCGGTGACATCGCAGTTTATGATATTGGGGGGGCTGGCAACGCTCTTTACCATTTCGGCCATGACCCCCCTCGACAAGGGGATACGCTATCTCAGCAATGTCAACCTCTTACTGGCGGCCGGGCTACTGATCTTTGTCCTTGTCATGGGACCCACGGCATTTATTTTTGGCGAACTCACCCAGACGGTTGGGGAGTACCTCGGCAACCTTATAGAAATGAGCATGGTAACTACCCCCTACTCCGACGAAAAGTGGGTAGAACAGTGGACCATGTTTTACTGGGCATGGGGTTTGAGCTGGGCGCCCTTTGTGGGCAGTTTTATTGCCCGAATATCCAGGGGCAGAACCATCCGCGAGTTCGTCATGGGGGTGATGATCGTCCCCGTGGGCTTGAGTATGCTGTGGTTTTCCACTTTTGGCGGCTCGGCCATCCATTTCGAGCTGTTTGAAGGCGCCGGTATTGCCGATGCCGTGGCGCAAGAAGTTCCATCCGGTCTTTACATGCTTCTTGATCAGCTTCCCTGGGGCGGGCTCGCCGCTGTTCTGGCGGTCATACTGGTCTCAATGTTTGTGGTGACCTCCGCGGATTCAGCCACTTTCGTCCTGGGCATGTTCACCTCCAAAGGGGTATTAACCCCGACACGCTTTGTTCGCATCCTCTGGGGGTGCCTGCAACTGTTAATGGCTTCCGTGCTGTTGCTCAGCGGCGGCCTGTACGGTCTTCGCACCCTGTCCATTATCGCCGCGTTCCCTTTTATGTTACTGATGGTGCTGATGGCTTTTTCCCTTCATAAAGACCTTGCGACAGACATTAGACGCCGGGAAGAGAAGGAAGAACTGATCCGTGCCCGTATGGAGCAATGGCTATTGAGAGAATCTGAACGGGAAGCAGAGCGCCGGGAAGAGGAAGAAATCCATCCAACCGCTCCGGAGGAGTGCCCTAGACCGGCCTGTGCCGCTGATTCGCTACAGTCCGGTTCAGAAAATCCGAAAACATTAACGGACACGTCGCCGGAAAATTCTCAACGATAGCAGAAACAATGGGGCTCCGATCGCCAACATGGCCAAGGCCTCATCCCAAAGAACCTCCAAGCCGGCGCCTTTGAGGAAAATACCGATGACGATATCCATATAGTAACGCAGGGGACTCAGTAGCGAGAGGCTTTGCAGGAACTCGGGCATGGCTTCTACCGGGGTAAGGCTGCCCGACAGGAACATCACAGGGAAAAGTCCGAAAAACGAGAGCAACAGTGCCTGCTGAAGGGTGCGGCTGTACGCGGCAATGAACACGCCGAGGGCAATCGCACTAAGCAAAAAAATGGCCGTCAACACCAGGAACAATACCAGGCTGCCCTGAAGGGGCACATCGAAGGCTCTGACAATCACGAGGCTCGGAAAGATAGAGAGCACGCCCATGATCAGAGCCGGTGTGATCTTGGCCAGGAACAGTTCCAGGGTGGAAATGGGCGTCACCAGCAGCTGCTCGATTGTGCCGCGCTCCTTTTCCCGGACAATCGAGGCCGCCGGGTGAATAAGGGTTAGCGGTTCCGGCTGCGCCAGCACCACAGGCGACATCAGCCACCCGGCTGCCAGCAGTGCAGCTACCCGTATTGCCATTAAAATTTGTGGTGTGAGCATGTATAAACTCCGTGCAAATAAAGCGAATGCGCTGTGCCCGATGCGGCAATACGCACCTTAAGTCGGCGCAGGCTAAGCCGTTTTGCCACTTAGACCCTAGCCTAATAAAGGCCATCCAGAAGGGTATTAGGGATAGACACACAAGGGGCGTGGTAACCAATGATCACGAACAGGAAGATTACCCCAGGATTACATATTTGTAATCCTGGGGTAACGCTGCTGACGGTAAACGACCTCTAAACTGGCCCTTAAGCACTTCTCCATCTTTTTTCTGAGGAAGGATGTATTTATGAAATCGAAAACACTGGCAAGCACTCTTATGTTCACGGTCGCTGCTTTCTCTGTTTCAACGACGGCATTGGCCGAGCCCTCAGTTGAAGAATTAGGCGAACGATTGGAGCGTATGCAACAGGAAATGGACCTACTCAAAAAGCAACTTGAGAACAGAGCGACTAAAGAAGAGGTTCAGATCATCAAAAAAGAGGTCGCTACGGCTAGCGAATGGCTGCAACCCGATACCTTGACCCACATGGCCGGCTATGCGGATGTGGGGTTCACCGACTCGGAATCAGACGATGGCAGTTTTAATGTTGGTACCTTTTCACCCATTTTCCATTATCAGTACCGAGATTTAGTGTTGCTGGAATCAGAACTGGAGTTTGAGGTAGGGGAGGATGGCGAGACTGAAACTAATCTTGAATACCTGACCATCGACTGGTTTATCAATGACTATATGACCCTGGTGGGCGGGAAATTCTTGAGTCCTATTGGCCAGTTTCGACAAAACCTGCACCCTTCATGGATCAATAAACTGCCATCGGCGCCTCCGGGGTTCGGCCATGATGGCGCCGCTCCACTTAGTGATCTGGGTTTCCAGTTACGCGGTGGATTTCCAATTGGTGCCATTAGGACTAACTACGCTATTTATGTCAGCAACGGACCGGAATTAATCGCCGAACTCGAGGACGGTGAATTCGAACTGGATGGTGTCGAGGCAGAGGGATTGGGCTCAGACCGTGACGGTGAGTTAGTCGTTGGTGGACGCTTGGGTATTATCCCTTTTGCAGGTTTCGAGCTGGGCCTATCGGCAGCAAGTGGTAAAGCGACAGTAACTTCCATTGAAGATGGGGATAGCAGTTTGCTGAGTGATGATGAAGGGGCACGTGACTACGACGTGATCGGCGCCGATTTCAACTGGCAATACAGGGCATTCAATCTACGTGGCGAGTATGTTGAGACTGAGGTTGGGGCTACAAACAGTGGCACTGCGGCATCAGAGAGTGCCACTTGGGAGGCCTGGTATACGCAAGGGAGTTATCGCCTCAACCAATCAAAATGGGAGCTGGTGACCCGCTATACGGATTTCGACTCACCTCATTCAAGCCAGGATCAGGAGCAGTGGGCGATGGGCATAAACTACCTCCTTACCAGTAGCTTCATCGGAAAGCTTAGCTATGAATTCAACGATGGGCAGACCGGCAGCGATG
The DNA here is from genome assembly GCA_963977485.1 of uncultured Haliea sp. GTDB lineage: Bacteria > Pseudomonadota > Gammaproteobacteria > Pseudomonadales > Halieaceae > JARRPM01. The sequence continues at coordinate 20,098 of CAXBOW010000022.1, read as the reverse complement.
CCGATCAAAATAGAGTCCTTTTCCAAATGGCTTATGGCTTTTAATTGAGGAGCACTGTGATGAAACATTTAATCTGGAAAAGCGCCAATAAATTGGGCAGGAAATCGGTCCTATTGTTACTCACGGCACTGGCAACGCAGTCATTGTATGCACTTGATTACCCTGAAGCCGGGGATGTTGCTCAGGGAAGCAAGACGTGGTCCGAAAACTGTGCACGTTGCCACAACATGCGCAGTCCTTCTGATCTTCGAGATGATCAGTGGGTTGCAAGTGTATTTCACATGAGAGTGCGAGCGGGCCTCACCGGTCAAGAAATGCGCGACGTTCTGACCTTTTTACAAAACTCAAATACCAGAGCGACAAGCGTCAATGCCGGCCAAGCTGAAGCCACTACCACTACTAAAGCCGCTAGTGCAGCCGCATCATCCGGCTATTCGGGAAAGCAAGTTTATGAGAACAGTTGCGTCGCTTGTCACGGTGCGAGCGGCAAAGGCAGCATACCTGGCGCGCCCGACTTTACTGATAAAAATGGTCGTCTCTCGAAGGGTGATAGTGAACTGCTTAGCAATATTATCACCGGCATTCAAAGCCCGGGCAGTCCGATGCCTATGCCGGCTAGAGGTGGCAATAGTGAGCTCTCTGATGCTGAACTTAACGCAGCATTGCAATATATTAAAGCATCATTTTTTGAATAATGCCGTTGTACTGCTGGAAGGCAAGGCAGGAGCAATCCGTGAACTGCAGACAAAAATGGCAACCTGAAGCCGAATAGATGACCAATCACAGAGCCCATAGGAGACGCCTACATGTCAACCAAAGGCAGATATTGGATACAACAGACGAGCTCAACCCCTACCAGACAACGTCGAATTTTCGACTTATTTACCAGGAGCACACCATGAAACCACTATTCAGAGTAATCGCCCTCACCGCAGTGTTTGCACTTCCCGCCTTCGCCCAGGACAGCCATCAACACGGCGACGACAAGGAGGACGGCGCCATGGGAATGCATGATCAACCTACGGCATTGATGCACGAGCACATGCAGGAAATGCATGCGCTGATGGAAAAGATAAAATCAGAGAAAGACCCGGAAAAACGCCTGCAATTGATGGAAAAGCACATGGATGCCATGCAAACCGGGATGTACAAGATGAGCATGAATATGGGCACGTCACACCAGCCTGGTGACAAGGGCCAGGATATGAACATGGAAAAGTGCATGAGCATGATGGGCGAACACAGAAGCATGATGCAGGAGATGATGGACCAGATGAAGGAGCACCAGGCGCAGGAGAAAAAATTGCGCAAACATATTCACAAAAAATAGCCTGCACAGCTGTCCCGCTACCCCACTGCTGAACCTTCAAATCTGTCGGGCAGAAGGAGCCGCGTCAAATGAAGCACAAGAAACATCGACTGGGCGTTTCAGAGATCAACCTGGTGACCCGTCACCTCGCACTGGTAACGCCCGTCGACATCACACAACTGAATGCAGCCATTGCAGAAATTGACCAGCTATACGGCCTGGATGACGTCACTTTCGACGAGAAATCCGCCAGGCTCGACTTTTCCTACGATGCCTCCCGATTATGTATTGACTGCGTGGAGGAAGTTTTGGAAAAACACAGCATCCATCCCAAGCATGGCTGGTGGACGCACTTCAAGGAAGAGTATTACCGATTCATCGATCAGAACGTCAAGGACAATGCCCAACATGAGCCCTGGAGCTGTCACCAAACACCCAAACATACCAGAAAATAGGGGCTGCTGAGACCCCTCTCATGCAAATAGTCTGGTGCACTAGCTTTTACAGCATGGGCACGCCGAGGGCCTGTACGGCCAAGGGCATAGTCGGACTTGTCATTGGTTTTTTGGGTGTGGCATTGTTGTCTTGGTCGGGATTCAGCGATGACAATGACGACTACCTATGGGTAATTACCTGGGTTCTGATGGCGGCTATCGGAACGGCAGTAGGCAATGTTCTGCTAAAGAAGGAATCTGGTGGCGCTATTGCTGCGCCCATGGCAGTCCAGCTTTTAATCGGCGGCACAATACTGTTGCTCGCCTCAGCGCTAGTCGGTGAGGACTGGGACGTTGGCTGGACTCTCCGGTTCACCGGCTCCCTGCTCATTCTCTCCGCGCTGGCTACAGCCGCGATGATATTTCTATGGTTCAGCCTACTCGCTCTGGCCCCCTTGAACAAATTGAACGTCTTCAGCTTTCTGACCCCGATATTTGGGTTGCTGATCGGGTTTCTGTTCTTTGGAGAGCGGCTGCAACTTCTTGTCCAGGTGCTGGGTATTCTGGTTGTCCTTGTGGGCATAGCCCTTATGCAGGAAAAGGATGCCGTTCAGAATGGCATCGAAGAACATAAAGCGGGTTGTTTATGAACAGTTTGACTATATTTCTGAGGAAATATCTGGGTGATGTGGGACTGGTATTTTACATCTCCGTATTGATTATCACTGCTTTCGTCACCGCCGCCGCCCTGTATCCCGACGCTGTGCAATCCACGGCCCAACAAATTCTCGATCTCACCGCCAGAAAGCTCGGCTGGATGTATCTGTTGGCAACCACCGGCTTTGTGCTGTTTGTCCTGTTTCTCGCCTTTTCCAAATCTGGAAGCATTCGCCTGGGAGCAGAGGACGAAGCACCGGAGTTTTCCTTCAACAGTTGGCTGGCGATGATTTTTTCAGGCGGGATGGGTGTCGGGCTGGCTAATCTGGGCGTGGCTGACTACTCGGCAACCTCGCAATTCTACATACTCGGAGGACTCGCAACCTTAGTCATCATTTCGGCAATGACACCCCTCAACATGGGGATTCGCTACCTCAGCAATGCCAACATGGTGCTCGCCGCAGGGCTGTTAGTCTTTGTACTTATCACAGGCCCCACCGGTTTTATCTTCAGCGAGCTCACCCAGACAATGGGCGAGTACCTTGGCAATGTCATTGAGATGAGCCTGGTAACTACGCCTTACTCCCACGAACACTGGGTGGAGCAGTGGACCATATTCTACTGGGCCTGGGGCTTGAGTTGGGCCCCCTTCGTGGGCAGTTTTATTGCGAGGATATCCAGGGGCAGAACTGTCCGTGAGTTTGTCCTCGGGGTGATGATCGTTCCCGTTGGGCTCAGCATGTTGTGGTTTGCCACCTTCGGCGGCTCCGCCATCTACTTCGACTTGTTCGGCGGCATAGCCATTGCGGATGCCGTGTCGAAAGAAGTGCCGGCCGGTCTTTACGTGCTTCTCAATCAACTGCCCTGGGGCGGGTTCGCGGCCGTCCTGACCGTGGCCCTGGTCTCCATGTTCGTGGTGACTTCCGCAGATTCCGCCACCTTTGTGCTGGGCATGTTCACCTCCAAGGGAGTTCTCACGCCAACACGCGTTGTTCGTATCCTTTGGGGCGTACTACAGTTGCTAATGGCTTCTGTCCTGTTGCTAAGCGGTGGGCTGAACGGGCTCCAAACCGTATCCATCATCGCAGCGTTCCCATTCATGTTGCTAATGGTGCTGATGGCGTTCTCCCTTCACAAAGACCTCGCTGCGGAGATCAGACGGCGGGAGGAAAAGAATCAACTGCTCCATACCCGAATGGAACAATGGCTGATGCGGGAATCCGAGCGGGAGGCGGAGCGCCGGGAAGAAGAGGGGATTCATCCAACCGCCCCGGAGGAATGCCCCGCACAGACACTCGATCGCTAACCGGTTGGGGCCTTGTTCATTTGAGCTTGTGCCAAATTTAACTCTCACAGGAGAAATGACATGCAGCAACCCAAAGCATCTAACGCTTGTTTACGCACTGCCCCACTAGGCAACACCCTATCCATAGTTCTTCTATTGAGCTATCTATTGTGCGTAGGCTTCGGCCTACTCGCCCCGGAACAAATGCGCATGCACGAGGCATGGGCTCCGTTACTGCCGGGCTTCGAATGGTTAACATGGCCGGGATTTTTGATCGGACTGGTGGAAACCTATTTGTATGGCTGGTATATCGCGGTTTTGTTTGTCCCTTTGTACCGTTTCTTTTCCAAAAGCAACGGATAGTATAGACGAACGGAACTGGAGGCACGCTCTTGCAATCGACCAATGACTCCGCCGGTCACGGCGCATCGGAAAAACTGAACCAGCAGTGCGTTTGTGTCACCGTGGACCGAGCCGCGATCGCCCAGGATATCACTTCGCAACTGGCCGACAACGCCGACGAGGTTCTGTCCAGTGGGGCCTGGCATCAACTCTTTTCCGACGTTGCCGTATTTATGGCACGCCAGAATCTGGAGCGGCTGCAGGCTATTGTCCGGGCGCTGGAATCCGCCTCGGTACTTCCCGGTTATCGGGAACAGGTGCTCTCTTGGGCTCCGGCGGCAGCATCAATTAACCCCGGCCCCTCAGGTGTTTTTATGGGCTATGACTTCCATCTTGGGGTAGACGGGCCACGCCTAATCGAGATTAACACCAACGCCGGAGGTGCATTCCTCAATGCGGTACTGGCCCGCGCCCAACACCGGTGTTGTGGCGGAGCATCCGTTGAGTCGTGGATCGAAGATTTCGAGCGGGCGGTGATCAATCAGTTTCAGAGTGAGTGGCGAGCTCAACGCGGCAGCGGTTCCCCCCAGAGGGTAGCGATCATTGATGATCGGCCGGAGGAGCAGTACCTGTATCCGGAGTTCAGGCTGGCTCAGAATATGCTTCAACGGAACGGCATCGACGCCCTGATTCTCTCCCCAGAAGCGCTTCAGTACGAAGCCGGGATGCTGTATGGAGACGGCAAGCCAATTGATCTGGTTTACAACCGCCTGGTGGATTTCGCCCTGGTGGCTCCGGCGCATGACGCCCTGCGGCAGGCGTGGCTTGATGGGGGCGCTGTCATTACGCCCAACCCTCATACCCATGCGCTTTTGGCGGACAAACGCAACCTGACGGTCCTGTCGGACCCGACTTCCCTGGAACCTTGGGGGTTAAGCGCCACCGACGCCGATCTATTGCGGGAGAGTATACCGAAAACGGTACGGGTTACCGCCGAAAATGCCTCCACGCTTTGGCAGGAGCGGCGGCAGTGGTTCTTCAAACCCGTCGCGGGCCATGGCAGTAAAGGGGTGTATCGTGGCAGCAAGCTCACCAAGAAAACCTTCGCCCAGATTCTCGAGAGCGCCTACATCGCCCAGGCCTTTGTGCCACCCTCAGAGCGCACGGTTCTCGTCAACGGCGAACGGGAAACCCTGAAAGTCGACGTGCGGCTGTATACCTATCGCGGCGGGGTATTGCTCGCCGCCACCCGACTTTACCGGGGGCAGACCACCAACTTCCGCACCGCAGGTGGCGGTTTCGCGCCTTTGCTCCTTAAGAATTGATCAGCAAGCGCCTCTCTCAACCCGCGACACGACACAGTACGCCGCTCCATCCCGGCAGGTTTCACGAAAGGTAAAGGCCCTATTCCCCTTGCCTACAGGTCGTCCATTCGTTCTACCTGCCGGACCAACCGCTTGGTTTCGTTTTCCTCCATATCCAGCAACGACTGCACAAGCTCCGCAGCTTCATGAATTTCCGCTTTACCAACGAGTGACTGGTAAAGGCTGATGATTTGCTCATGAAAATCGAACACTTCTGTACTAATCGCACCTGAATCCAATTTGGCGTAGTGATCATCGCAAACCAAATGTGTCGTAATAGGATGATGCGGAATGTAATCATAGACGTAGGTTCGAGCGGCCTTTGGATTGGCGTCGCGCGCGAAGGCTGAAACCATCTTCTCCATTTCGGTTTCGTGGGACGCCAAGTACTCAAGCAACATTTTCGCTCTCTCATCACTGTGCCGAGAAGCGCAGTGCGTCATGCATGTCGCCATGCTCGAATGTAAACTTCGAGTCCACTCTATCAGGTCGGAAAATGTTTTAATTTGCATGATCGATCTCTCCTAAATCGCTAAAATACTTTCGCCATCATCCAGCTTTAATCCCTGAGCTGATCGGATCCTAACCATCATCATCTTTCATTGTGGCAATAGCCTAATGCTGGTTAGTGGTGATGATGAGTGTGAGGGTCTTCATCTTCTGACTGCGCGGATTCTGGTGACATTCTCAGGAAAACCTGCTCCGCTACGGCGATCACGATCATGGTGACGACCGCCACGCCAATTACAAACGGGTCGGTATTCAACTTGACCCAGACAAATCCACCGAGGGCGAGAAGGTCCAGCATAATGGCCGTCACGGGTACCCATGCCTGTGCTTTGATATCCTCACTCAGATAGCGAAGAACGCCCCAGTGAATGGCAATATCCATGATCAAGTAGAACACAATACCCAGCGCGGCAATTCGAGATAGATCAAAGAACGCCGTCAGAACCAGCCCGAGCACTACGGTATAAACCAGCGTGTGCTTTTGAATGCTCCGTGGCATGCCGAAATGGCTATGAGGCACCAACTTCATTTCCGTCAGCATGGCCAGCATACGCGAAACCGCAAAAATACTGGCCAGAATGCCACCCGCCGTTGCCATCATGGCAATCGCAACGGTGAACCAGACGGCGTATTCCCCCAGTGCCGGGCGGGCGGCAGCGGCAAGAGAATAATCCTGCGTTTCGATGATTTCAGCCAGCGACAGATTACTGGCGACGGCAAAACCGACCAGGGTGTAGATCACCACGCAGGCCGCGATGGAAATAACAATGGCGCGCCCTACATTCCGCTTAGGGTCTATTACCTCGGAGCCACTGTTGGTAATGGTGGTGAAGCCCTTGAAGGCCAGAATTCCGAGCGCGGTTGCACCCAGGAAGTTGCCCATAGTTCCGGCCTCTCCGGGGCTAGAGAAGTCAACCGATATGGAGTCGGCAACCCAGACACCCACTAATCCGAAAATCACAATACCCGCGATTTTCAAAATACCGATAAAGGACGCCACCCCCTGAATCATTCGGTTGCCAAGCAGGTTGATCAAGAAGGCGGCGAGGATGAGCGACACCCCAAGAATGGGCACCATGCGACCACTCTCATCTCCGCCAAACAGCTGCATGGTGTAAGAGCCGAAGGTGCGGGCGAGAAAGCTCTGCGCGATGACCATCGAAAAATACATCAGCAAGGCATTGAAGGCCGTCGGTAGGCGGTTCCCATAGGCCTTGTGCAGGTACATGCCAATGCCGCCGGCTGACGGATAGGCGTTGGAAATCTTGATGTAGGAGTAGGCGCTAAAGCTGGTGATCACAGCGGCCGCCAGAAATGCCAACGGGAAAAGAGCGCCGGTCATCTGTGCCATTTGGCCGGTAAGCGCAAAGATGCCCGCACCGATCATGACGCCGGTTCCCAGCATTACGGTCCCGGCCAACGTCAAGCTGCCTTCCCGGTAATGCGTTGTTCTGTCTTCCTGATTCGCCATAAACCCTCCGGTTATAAATTTTCCCGATATATGTGCCTAGCAGGCTGTTGAAAAACGTTCGCGAGGTAGCCAGCACAAGGCAAAAATTAGCGAAAAAGCGGAGTTTACAGTTAGTAAATGAGCATTTCGAGCCAATTTTTAACGCAGTGATGGAAACGCAGGTAGTTTTTCAACAGCCTGCTAAAACCACATACGAACGCCGATAACCATGCCGGTTTCGGACTCATCGCCCCCTTGATCGCGGATCAGGTCGGCCTTGTTGCCAAGAGAACGGCTCCAATAGACGCCAATGTATGGGGCAAACTCTCTGGATAGTTCGTAGCGATAGCGCAATCCCACACGAACATCATTGAATCCGCTGGGGCGTTCATGGGATTCAGCGTCCGTCAATGCCGCATTCACCTCCAGACGTGGCTGCAGGTACGACACCTGTGACAGGCGTATGTCGTACTCGGCCTCAATGCTCGCGGCGATGTCACCGTCTTCGTTAACAGTGAAGGAATTATCCATTTCGAATCGATAGGGAGCCGTACCAAACAGACTGAATACCAGGTAGTTTTCCCTGTCTGCACCCGATGCCATTGAACCCCGGGTACCAACGCCTCCCTGTATTTCCCAGAAAGGTGCAATCAAACGACTGGCAAGTATCTCCGCACTTTCCAACTCGGAAGGCTCGCCGTCACCTCGCTCGTTTTTTCCTTCACTCTTAAAATATATTCGATTCCTGTCACCGCCGTACCAGGCCAGCATATCCCAGACTATCAAGTCCGCATCGTTGTCCGTGCGGGTAAATTCCAATCGGTCAAACAGGATCTGACCGGTACGATAGGGTTTGACCGGTTCCGACCAATCGTCTTCAGCGTGGCCTGCAAGCAAGCAGTTAGTTATGCCAGCCAGCGCTAGAAACATAACGACTTTCAGTTTTTTCATGGCTCCCTCTTAGCTGACCTTGACTACGCGGAACATCCCCGCCTTCATGTGATAGAGAAGGTGGCAGTGGAAGGCCCAACTGCCGAGAGCATCGGCACTGATTTGCAATGAGACCACCTCACTGGGTTTAAGGCTGATGGTGTGCTTCCTGGGGCGCGGATATTGACCGTTCTCCAGCTCCATCCACATGCCATGCAAATGGATGGGGTGATCCATCATGGTATCGTTCACCATAATCAGACGCAGACGCTCGCCGTGGAAAAATTCTACCGGTCCATCGACTTCGGTATATTTCACACCGTCAAAGGACCACATATATTTTTCCATATTGCCGGTCAGGTGGAGTTCGATGTCTCGCTCCGGTTCTCTTTCGTCCGGCCAGGGATGGGCGCCGATGAGATCGCCATAGACCAGAACACGGTGACTGACATCTTCGAGACCAACGCCCGGCTCATTCAGCCGGCTGACCGGATTTCTGGCGATCATGGCTGCAGCGGGACCATGCCCGCCCGACGCATGCTCGATACCGAGGTCTGGTGCTGAAGGCCGCTGTTGAGTTTTACCCATCTTCCCACCATGTCCCTGGTGCCCGGCCATACCGGACTCATCAGCAGCAGAGGACGGCATATTCATATCACCCGTGTCACGGGACATTTCATGAGTCATCCCCATGGCCGCCATACCCCTTTCAGGCACCGGCCGCAGCTCGGGTACTGCCGCTTCCTGTCCCAATGTTGTCGCCAGCGTCCCCCGCACATAGCCACTGCGATCCATGCTTTCCGCAAACAGCGTATAGGGTCGATCACTTTTCGGCGTAACAATGACGTCGTAGATCTCTGCCACCCCGATACGGAATTCGTCCACCGTAACAGGCTTGACTGGTTGGCCGTCTGCGGAGACCACCGTCATCTCGAGACCCGGAATGCGGAAATCAAAAAATGACATGGCAGAACCATTGATAATTCTCAGGCGGATTTTTTCCCCGGGTTTATACAGTGCCGTCCAGTTGGTTGCGTTGTCGCGACCATTGATCAAATAGGTATAGGTAGATCCGGTCACATCCAGAATATCCCGGGCGCTCATGCGCATTTGGTTCCACATGGACCGTTCTTGCCAGGTTTTTGCCAGCCCCTGGCGGCGAATATCGGCCAGAGTGTCACTCAGTGTTCGCTGTTGGTAGTTGTAATAACCCTCGGCTACCGTGAGATTGCGGAATACCTCACCGGGGTCTTCAAAGGTCCAATCGCTTAAAAGAATGACGTGTTCCCGGTCCGCGCCGATGTCACCATCTGCCGGATCAATCACCAGAGGTCCCAAGTGCCCAAGCTGTTCCTGCAATCCCGAGTGACTGTGGTACCAGTAGGTCCCACTCTGCTGAACATCGTACTCGTAATGAAATGTCGATCCCGGCTTGATACCGGGAAAACTGACGCCAGGCACGCCGTCCATATTCTCGGGCAGAATAATCCCATGCCAATGGATAGAAGTGTCCTCCATCATCCCATTGGTGACATTCAGCTTGGCTCTCTGCCCTTCTTTAAGCCTGATCAGCGGCCCAGGCATGCTACCGTTGATGGTGATCGGTCGACCGATCCGCCCACCTATATCCAGATTCTCCCGCCGAATAAGCAGATCGACCGCATTGTCGGCGGCGATGACGTCACCATAGCTTCGACCTGTTGGATAAGCCCAACTCGGGGCGATTCTCGCCAAAGCCAGAGCGGACGCCGTGCCGATAGCTGATTTGATAAACCGTCTACGGCCCGGCTTTATCGGCTTTTCCATCACATAACCTCTCAGCTTTTAGAATAATTCACGTGACTCCGACACCCAGCGCTGTCCGAAAATCCTATACGTCAATGGTGATCTGAATTAGTGGACCCACGGGCAGTCAGAATTTGGTACTGTTCAGGTGACAAGCTAGGAAGTCGCCGCAAGAAAGCAACCATATTCCAGATCCGCTCATCATCATGCTCCAACCCCCAAGCCGGCATTCCCGATGCCTTAATACCGTGTTTGATGACCCAAAACCGACGTTGGGCTCGTGCCTCAAGGTCCACTTCGCCCCGCTGTGGTTGTGCCAGATTCGGCGGTACCGGATAGAGGCCCAGGGTGAAATCGCTCTCGGTCTTGCCCGGCTTGAGGTGGCAACCGACACACATATCATTGTAGTCGGCTCCGCCAGCCAGCAGGCGCTCGGGGATATCCAGGTCCGCTGGCACATCAATGCCGGCCGAGGCCCGGTTGATGGAGCGTTCTCGCAGCGTTTCCAGCGCCCAATAGGTCAAAGCGGTATGGCGGTCATCCGCCGCCATGGGGTAGAGACCTGAGTAGATGAACGCCACGCCAGCTGCGACAGCGATACCTGATGCAACGACAAGGCATTTGATGCAGGACAGATACTTGGGGGGTACCACAATTCCTCCTTAGTGAAGAACTTCCGGCAATGGATTAGTGCTCATGCTTGGACGGACGCTTCGCGCCGCCTTTTTCATCATCTTCAGGATGACCGTCATGAGAGTCGTCCTGCTCGAACTCGCCCTGATGTATCTCATTCATGCATTTCTGCATCATGGCCTGCATGACCGGATCATCCTTGTCCATCTTGGAAGAATCCATATTTTTCATCGCCGCACAATCCGGTTTTTCGGCCTCCTTCATGTGCTTTTGAGGCTCATGTGCCTGAGCGGAAAAGGCCAGCATAAGCGCCGACACGGCCAAGGTAGCCTGCCAAGAAAGAATTTTGCGTTTCATGATGTTGCTCCTCAATCATGTGAATATGAAGGGTGGCTTTCCATTCTCAGAAACACATCCAGCGTAATCAACAAGCCCTGTCCGTCGGATTACCCTTACATTACAATGTTGTAATCATGGAGTAATCTTGCCGTTGGGCGCAGCCCGCTAGACTGGAACTATACGGATCTGGAGCAATGCATCATGCGACTGTTGGTTGTGGAGGACGAAGTCAAGACAGGCGACTATCTCCGTCAGGGTCTGACCGAGGCCGGGTTTTTGGTCGCTCTCGCACGCAACGGCTTGGACGGACATCATTTGGCCATGACCGAAACCTTCGACCTGATCATTCTAGACGTCATGCTGCCGGATGTGGACGGCTGGCGCATCGTGCAATCGCTGCGCGAAGCAGGTCAACAGACACCGGTGCTCTTTTTGACCGCCCGCGACAGCGTGGATGACCGGGTCAAGGGTCTGGAACTCGGTGCGGACGATTATCTGGTCAAGCCGTTTGCCTTTGCCGAACTGTTGGCCCGAATACGCACCTTGCTGCGCCGGGGCGCCACACCTACCATGTCGGAGCAGCTCCACGTAGCCAATCTCACCCTTGATTTACCCAAACACCGCGTCACACGCGCAGGCAGGAAAATCAATCTCAGCCACAAGGAGTTTTCTCTTTTGGAGCTGTTTGCCCGTCGCCGCGGTGAGGTACTACCTCGCTCTCTGATCGCCTCCCAGGTATGGGACATGAACTTTGATTCCGACACCAATGTAATCGATGTGGCTATTCGCCGGCTGCGGGCCAAAATTGACGACGATTTCGAGCCCAAACTGATTCACACAGTACGGGGCATGGGATACAAACTTGATGTAGAAACCGATTATGAAGCTCATTAATCGGCAACCCTCTCGCCAACTTTTTCGTCAACCATTTTCGCTGGCCACCCGGGTAATGGTATTCGTCGGACTGGCTATCGGACTTAGCCTCTTCTTGATCGGAAACCTAGTGCTCAATGCCGTTGAACGCCACTTTGCAGAACAGGATGCCGGCGAACTGTTAGTGATGACCGAAGCCGTGGTCAAAGCCCTGCACAATGGCGGCGACGATCCGGGGCGACTGCGAGAGGCCCTGTCCAACGCCATATCGGGACATCACGGTGTCTATTTTCAGGTGCTGGATCCGCGAGGTGGGGTTGTCTACAGCACCCCGGGAGGTGACCTGCCGCAAGCAGCAAAAACCCTCACCCCAGTAACCGAGATTTACGCGGGCAACCTGCAAAACTGGCATACAGACGGTATGACCCTTCGAGGTGTACTCACACAGAATGATGTCATGGGTCGAAGCTACTCGATCATTGCTGCCATTGATCTGGGCTTTCACCTGCAGTTTTTGGATAGTTTTCGCCGCAGCCTGTGGCTTATCATGAGCCTCGCCGGCGCCATTACCCTGCTGGCCGCCTGGTATGGGGTGCATCAGGCTCATGCTCCCTTGCGCGGACTCTCCGACAGAATGGGAGACATTCAGGCCGACCGGCTACACGTGCGTCTCGATCCTTCTCTGGTTCCACCGGAATTACGGGACGTGGTCACCTCCTTCAATCACATGATCGGTCGACTGGAAGACAGCTTTACTCGCCTGTCACACTTTTCCGCCGATATAGCCCACGAGTTGCGCACTCCGCTTACCAACCTCATCACCCAGACCCAGGTCGGGCTGGGCAAAGGCAGAACAGCTGAGGAATATCGTGAACTCCTGTATTCCAGTCTGGAGGAACAAGAGCGTCTGGCCAAGATGGTCAATGACATGCTGTGGCTGGCCAAGAATGATCATGGCCAGCTTAAACCGGTACAGATACCGCTGAATCTAGCCAGCGAAGTCAATGAACTGTTCGATTTTTTCGAAGCACTGGCGGAAGAACGGCAAATCAGCCTATTATTGGAGGGCAAAGCGCCTGCCATTCAGGGCGACCGAGCCATGCTGCGGCGGGCAATTTCGAACCTGCTATCCAATGCCCTCCGGCACACACCCCCGGGAGAAAATGTGCTGGTACGGCTTGCCAAACCCTCGGACTACGACGTTTCGCTGAGTGTGCAGAACCCGGGACCAGAAATACCCACCGAACACTTGGCTAACATTTTCGAGCGCTTTTACCGTGTCGATCCATCCAGGACGCGACAAAGCGAGGGGGCGGGACTTGGTCTGGCGATAGTGCGATCCATCATCGAAGCTCATGGTGGCCGTGTTGAAGCCGCCTCGTCTCCGGCTGCGACAACATTCACCCTTTGGCTCCCTGTAGCAACCTGAATTAATGTTAACCGGAATCACAACCTTCAAGCGAATGGAGGCCGATGTGCTCGGATTGGTGCACGCCATAGTGGACTTGCCCCAAAATTTGGGCACCCGAAAGCCTCAACCTGTTCATTTTGTTCAATATGACCCGCAACTTTTGGACCACCGGAAAGCTGTTCTTTCAGGCGGTATCCGACACTGGATGCTGCAAAGTCTGACGTGTTAACTACATTGAGCGTTTCCACAACCCGAGAATGCGTCGACGAGTTGCCAAGCAGGATTTAGCGTTTCAAGCGCTTTCAAACCGTCCGTAGAAACGGGGTAGAACCCTAGAACCCCGTGATTAATACTTCTGACTGAGTGGTCAGTACAACTCCTAGGCCATAAAGGTACTCTCCATCGAGACCGACTGGGACCTCAGTCTCTCGCATGAAGTCCTTATCCGAAATCTCAGGACGCTCAGCCATGAGACGGCGGAATTCACGCAGGAATTCGGGACTTCCGGGGGTGGAGTGTTAGAACTTCTTCGCCATTGCGAATGCTCCTATGTGTTCCAAATAAATCGGCGCATCGTCTTACCACCGTTCCCGGAGTGGGCGGTTGGTGGGGCTATCCCCTCTTGATGCGTTTAAGATCTTACAATACACGGGCGAAAACCGGTTCGCTAAATAGTCTCGATAGAGCCAAGTATTTCCTGCAGTTCGCGGTGAATTGACTTGAGATAGTAGGGCGTCCATGGATCAATGGACGCATGACTAGCCGTTCTTCCAATAGCGAATCCCAATCGACAGCATCCCAATGCAGGATCGATATACTCTCGCGATTCTCGCAGCTTTTCTCGATAACACCGAAACGCATGAGCCACGAACTCGCCATGCAGAACGTGGAGTGGGCAGCGCAAGCAACTGATAACGGACTCAATCATCGAAAACTGCGAACCGACCTCCTCCGCAAGCTAGAGCGGGCTGTGTCTGAATCTCCAAGTAAGCGAAGCAGCGCACTGCAACCTGGTACCCGCCTCGTGCGTGAATGGAGAGGCAAAACCTACGAAGTCATGGTAGAAAACGACGGGTTCCTGTTTAGGGGGCAGCGCTTTGGCAGCTTGTCCAAGATCGCCTCCGTCATCGCCGGCACCCGCTGGTCCGGGCCACGTTTCTTTGGCTTGAATCAACATGGTTAAAATGAGAAGCAGTAGCGCCACTCAGATCCGATGCGCGATCTACACCCGAAAAAGCTCTGAAGAGGGCCTCGATCAAAACTTCAATTCACTCGACGCACAGCGTGAGGCCTGTGAGGCCTATATTGCGAGTCAGGCGCATGAAGGCTGGCAACTAGTACCTGAGCACTTCGACGATGGCGGTTTCTCAGGTGGCAATGTTCAGCGCCCCGCCCTGGCGTGCCTGCTGGAGCATATCACCAGCAACAAGGTCGATGTCGTACTCGTCTACAAGCTGGATCGCCTGTCGCGCTCCCTCGCCGACTTCGTCCGATTAATTGAGCGATTCGACGAACAGGAGGTGTCATTTGTCTCAATCACACAGAACTTTAATACGTCCACTTCCATGGGCCGACTTACGCTGAATGTGCTGCTCTCGTTCGCCCAGTTTGAACGGGAGGTCACAGGAGAACGGATCCGCGACAAAATTGCCGCTTCCAAAAAAAGGGGCATGTGGATGGGCGGTCGCGTGCCGCTGGGATACGATCTCGCCGATCGTGAGTTGCACGTGAACGAGATTGAGGCGAAAACAGTTCGGCATATCTTCGATCGCTACATGGCGCTCGGTTGCGTCCGCAAACTCAAGGCCGAACTGGATGCCGACGGCTATCGCAGTAAGCCCAGACCTGAGCACCACAAGATCCAAGGTGAGCAGCGGTTTTCTAGAGGCAATCTATACTCGCTCCTCAAAAATCCACTGTATATCGGCAAGATCCATCATGACGGAGAGTTGTACGAGGCCAATCACGCGGCGATCGTCGATGCGGGCGTGTGGCATGCGGTACAGGCAAGAGTTTCCAAAAACCGTACCCAGCATAGAACCGGCCAGAATGCCAAGCACCCTAGCCTACTTGCCGGACGCATTACCGACACATCAGGCAATCGCTTGTCGCCCACCTACACGCAGAAAAGGGGTAAGCGTTACAGCTACTACGTTAATCAGGCGTTACTACAATTTTGTGATGATGACGTGGATGGTGTCACTCGCATACCCGCAAAGGAACTCGATACAGCAGTAGAAAATTTGCTGCTAGATCTACTTCGGAATCCGACAACGCTTACCGATAATCTTAGTCACTTCGTCAGCGAAGCATTTCAGGTGTACCGGTTGATGTCGCAAGCCGAGGCTCTGACGATGAACTGGACTGGTTATAACACCTGTGAAAGGGCAACAGTGCTGGAAGCGCTGGATACGAAAGTCGTGGTGTCAGACTGCAATATCACCGTCACCCTAGCGGCCAGGAGTCTATGCGACTTTTTGCTCAAGAAAATTCGTTCCGACAAGTCCAGCCAGCGCTCTGAACACGACAGCGATGTCATCAGGCTGTCGGCGGCGGTAAAGCTTCGCCGCAGCGGTATCGGAAAGAAATTGATTATCGGCAATAACCCCAGCAAGCTCACGAACGCGTATCCACGATCGGTAGTCGCGCTGCAGCGCACGGTGCTGCAAGCGATGCGCTGGAACGAAGAGCTGACCACAGGTCAGGTAAGTTCGATAGAGGCGCTCGTCCAACGGGATGGTCTGAATCGACGCCAAGTGTATCGAGTCCGACAACTGGCCTTCCTGGCACCGGACATCATTGCGCGAATTGCTGAAGGAGACGTGCCTGAAACGCTCACGCTGGAAAAGTTGAAGAAAGGGTTTCCGATGGACTGGCAAAAGCAGCGAGTGCTGTTTGGATTAGCGCCGCCCTTCTGATTTCAGCAATACCATCGCGTCTCGCACCATATTTGCGCCGCCTATCCTCCATTTAGAGAGACCATAATCGGCGCTAGGTGCATCCGAAAAATCGTATCCGAATTAAAATCGATCTTTTCCCAGCATTCCACCTAATAACTCTTGACAGATTATTTATATATTTCAGTGAGTTATGAAAAATATTTGTCAGGTGCGTTTGGAGGTTGTAGCTTAGTCCCTGTTCAACTCAGGGGCGTGATCATCGCGACCCAGGGGGTTCCAGCAAGTGACCCCTGCACAGCCCAACACGGTAGCGCTGGCAATCAGCGCCACCGGAAGTGAACAAGCCTCAAAGGAGTGGTAAGGCTGCCGACTTTACGGCATTCATTTATCACAACCTGGAGGATTGTCCATGGACACTCTGCATAGCGACGTGAAATTCGTCGACATCGAAACGTTGGTGGCTCCCACCACCCACGCAAGAAAACACACCGAAAAGCAACTCAAGAAGCTGAAGAACGCGATAGCGACCTTCGGCATAGTAACGCCTCTGGTTACAGATCAGCACGGCAATGTCTACGCTGGTACAGCTAGGCTCGAGGCACTCAAGCGCCTTGGCGTAGCCAAAGTCCCGGTGCTGGAAAACAGCCACCTAAACGAGGCTCAGCTGCGCGCATATGCGCTGGCTGATAACCGCATAGCGGAAGACGCAAGCTGGGACGAGAACCTTCTAAAGGTTGAACTGAGCTATCTGATCGACTGCGATGTTGAGATTGATCTCGATTCGACCGGGTTTGAAGCTGCCGAAATCGACAGCCTACTCATTGTGGAATCGATGACAGCTCAGCCTGGCGAGCCGGCGATGCCCGAGGATGAGTCAGTGGTAACGCAGCCCGGCGACATTTGGACTCTCGACCAGCATCGAGTGATGTGCGGCAGCTCTCTTTGTGCCGAACAAATGTCGCAGCTAATGTCTGGCGCTATAGCCCAGCAGCATCTTTCAGATCCGCCATACAATGTCCCCACTCAAGGCCACATCTCCATCGGCGATGGCGCTGCACACGGCGACTTTGCGATGGCTGCGGGAGAGATGAGCTCCGAAGAGTTCACGGAGTTTCTCAAAAAGGCCCTCATCGTACTCGCCAACGCCTGCGCACCGGGCTCGCTTCACTACATCTTTATGGACTGGCGTCATCTTCAGCAACTGCTGGAGGCTGTGGATAGCGTTTTCTCTCAGCAGATAAATCTCTGCGTGTGGGCGAAGACCAATGGAGGCATGGGCTCGCTCTACCGTTCTCAGCACGAACTGGTGGTAGTCGCCAAAAAAGGAAGCGAGCCGCATATCAACAATGTTCAGCTGGGTGCCAACGGCCGATACCGGACCAACGTTTGGCGCTACCCGGGCATGAATACCTTCTCCACGGATCGAGATGAGTGTTTGGCCTCCCATCCCACAGTAAAACCGATGCTCATGATCGCTGATGCAATCCTTGATGCATCTAGGCTTGGGGACGTGGTGCTCGATGGATTTCTCGGGTCTGGCACTACCCTCCTCGCCGCCGAGCAAACGGGTCGTGTGTGTCGCGGCATGGAACTCGACCCGCGCTACGTGGATGTCTCAGTTCGACGCTGGGAGGCCATGACTGGCAAGCACGCCGTTCACGAGGCCTCGGGGAAAACATTTTCTGAAATCGCGTCTGAGACACACGTTGACTTGCAGGAGGTCCTGTCATGAGCAAAGACAAGTACGCGGTTGGCTATGGCAAACCTCCCAAGCATGCGCAGTTCAAAAAGGGTCAGTCGGGCAATCCCAAGGGACGGCCCAAAGGCATCAGAAACCTCAACACGGACTTAGAGGAGGAACTCAGCCAGAAAGTCGTAGTGAGCGAAGGTGGCATGACCAAAGAGACCACCAAGCAGCGCGCCATGATCAAGTCACTGTTCGCCAAGGCGCTCAAGGGAGACACACGCGCCGCCACAGTGCTGATCAACCTTATTCTTGGACTGGAGCAAACCCGCATTGCCAGCGATGCGGTAGAGGCCCTCACCCCGGACGACATAACCATCCTCGAAGACTTTAAGCTGCGAATCCTTAACGACGCTCAACAGCAACAGGAGACCAAGAAATGAACAGCCATACAGCACTTAACGCGATCCTGAGAACGGATTTCAAGTTCTTTTACCAGCGGTCATTTGCCGAGCTAAATCCGGCCATCGACTATCAGGACAACTGGCACATGGATGCAATTATTCATGTACTTAATGGCGTGATTAACGGTGATATCAGGCGACTCATTATCAATATGCCGCCGCGTTACGGTAAGTCGCTCGCCACTACAGTCGCACTTACCGCCTACCTGCTCGGGCTGGACCCGAGCAAACGTATCATCACCGCGTGCTATGCGTATTCGCTTGCCGAGAAGCTTTCGTTGGAATGTAGGCGACTTATGGCGGCACCATTCTATTGCAATGCGTTCCCAGATCTGAAGATCGGCAAGGGCAAGAACGCAGTGACGCACTTTGAAACGACCGCAGGAGGATTTCGCTATGCAACGTCACTGGGTGGGGCCATCACCGGCATGGGCGCAGACCTTCTGATTGTCGATGACCTGATGAAGGCCTCGATGCTGCCGTCGGAGAATGAACTCGACAGTGCCAGTGACTTCTTGCAAGGGACACTATTCTCTCGTCTTAATGACAAGACGAATGGACAAATAGTGATTGTCTCACAACGCCTGCACGAAGATGATCCTCCGGGCCGACTCATCGCCAAGGGCGGTTGGCATGTGCTCAGCCTCTCGGCCATCGCGGAACACGATGTGGACACTCCGGTTGGGCCCTTCAAGACATACCATCGCAAAAAGGGCGAGGCTTTGCACCCCGAACGTGAGCCGTTGGATGTACTTGAACAGCTCCGAGAAGACCTGGGACCTAGAGTATTTGGTGCACAGTATCAGCAGGCTCCAATTCCCGCCGGCGGCGGGGTGCTTGAATGGAAATGGTTCCAACACTATGACGTGCTACCCAATAGAGGTAAGGGTGCGTTCATCGTCCAGTGTTGGGATACGGCGATGGTGGTCTCCAACAGCAGCAGCTTCACCGTTTGCACCACCTGGTACTGCTTTGGCAACCAGTACTATCTTGTTGACGTCTGGCGGCACCGAAGACCCAGCAGCGAGCTGCCCCGCATCGTCCACGAGCATGCGATCAAATTCAAGGCGGACCGAGTTCTGATAGAGCACACGAACGGTAGTGCGGCACTGATTGAAACGCTGCGGAAGCACTCGAAACTCTGGCTTATCTGGGATAAGCCGACGGCATCCAAAGAGGAGCGCATGGAATCCGAGACGCCAGTTCTGGCTCAGGGAAGGGTACACGTGCCTCACAATGCGCATTGGCTGGAGGCATTTCGGGCGGAAGTGATCAAGTTCCCTGAGTCCAAGCACGACGATCAGATCGACAGTATATCGCTCTTTCTGAAGTGGGCTCGCCTGCGAGGACCAGACAATCCCGGCGGCGCGCCTGGCTGGGGTCACCCGGGAGGACCCATTGGGCCAGCGCCCAAGAACGTCGGCGCCAGTAATCAGCCTAAGGACTTCTCGTATTATAGACCCGCGCCGGATCTCGATTTGAGTGAGTTGTACTGAGTCTGACGGCCAAGTGCGAACAGTGACTGGCTGAATCGCCCGCGGAGACTCCACCGCTATTTCAGAGCATTTTGGCGGTCTCCGGAGACATCGAAGACTTACGCCGTCATAAAAAACCCGCAGGATGCGGGCTATCTCGGTATCTGCACGCTACTGTCGCGTTAGCAGCAGACTGTATGGCGGTGAGAGAGGGATTCGAACCCTCGATACGCTATTAACGTATACACGCTTT
>CAXBOW010000021.1:0-76638 GCA_963977485.1 uncultured Haliea sp. | reverse complement strand
GTATCGGCAGTGGCAGGCCGGGGAGGCTCGACCATGATGCGCGCTATCCGCCGTTGTGGATTCATCCTGCTGATGTGGTTGCCCCTCATGAGCCATGCTGGAACCATCTCCACCGCGGAAATCGTGTCTCAGACCACGAGTGCCGCGCTCAGCTGTATGCGCTGGATGCCGGTGGGGATGTGCTTTTGGCTGCGCTGTTCCATTTACGAATGCAATGTCGAGACATCAATCAAAGTTGGCCATTACCAGCCGGATGCAGTGGTGAGCAGCTACAACGAACTCGGTAGCAATCCCTGGATAGAGATTCGCAGCATTCTTGGCGCCGCCCAAAGTTCCGCCGCGACAGGACTGCTCGGCAGCTTGCTGGCCGTGCCCATCGAAAGCGCCGGGAATCGAACGGAAGGTGGGCAGGGCAACAGGGATCACCGCAATCTGATCTTTCGGGAGACCGATGTCATTGGCCATCCTTTAGGCTCGCTGTCGGGTGTCCTGGCGGGTACCGGCTATTTGTGTGAATCGGAAACCACCTCTTTTTATACCTATTTCATGTCGAGCCTGGACGCGCTCTCCTGGCGTATGGAAATCCCGGAAATGTTCTATCCAGCGAGCTTGATACCCGGCATGCGGGAAATAGGCACCTGGCCTCTCCAGACCTGGGGTGGTGTCTACCCCAGAACAGGCTGGACCACACAGGCGGAGGAGCCCAAGGCCGCGGCAATCAATGCGCAGCGAGCCGGGGATATCGTGACCCGGAACGGTCAGCCGCACATTTACGATCAGATCGAACCGTCTTCCAGCTCCGACCAGCGGATTTGGTCACCGGGCCCATTGGTTGAAGACGATCCCGCCACCGGTGAGTGGCAGATGTTGCTTCCCAAAGCAGAATCGAGTTGCGCCGTATTCGGCACCAACGACCTCGCCAGTGCCAATGGTTGGGGCGGAGGTAGAGTTGATACCGAGGGTGATTACGTGTGGAACCTCTGGAGGCCCTACCAATGTTGCGAGAGGGAAGGGCAGTTTTTTCTAATCGACATTAACTGGATCAATTACCCCCCATGAAGACCGACAACCGATGCATGTCGCTACTCTTCGGTTGGTCACTCCTATGGACCATTAACGGTTTTGCCGCGCAAGCACCAACCGAGGATGGCTTGTGGTACTACGAAATTGGCGGCGCAGAGCCCGTCTCGGTACCGGCCAATCCCTCAGTAGTATCAGTGACTCTGGGTGGATCCGCTCAATTAGGTTTGGGTTATAGCTGCGGCAAGTTCGATCCGGTGGCGGCTGTGACCAATACTCTGAATGACATTGGCGCAGGTGTCGACAATATGATGAACGCCATGACAGCAGCCGCGACCAGCGCTATTGCTGCCTTGCCGGCACTGATACTGCAACGAGCCAATCCTGGTTTGTATGACTTGTTCCAAAACGCCCTGCTCAAAGCTGAAGAGACCATGCAGTTGGCCACCAAATCCTGTGAGCAGATGGAAGCGGAAATCGCTCAGGGCAAGAACCCCTATGCTGACTTGATTACCTTATCCAAAGGCAATGACTGGAAAGTGCAGATGGGGGTCGGTGGAAATGATGCCGTCACAGCAAAAACCACGGTGGAGTCGTCCAATGGCAATAACGGAGTGCCCTGGATTGGCGGCCAGGCCGGTGGCAGCGGACAACCGGTGCTGGAATTCACCGGCGATATCGTCGAAGCCGGTTACAACATCAATATGAATCGGCCTGTTACGGATCCGAGCCCGGTGCCGGCAGCGTCATCGACACGGTTATCCGAGGTCTGGCCATCACCGGCTGATGCGCGCGATTGGACGGTCGAAGTGGTGGGCGAGAATATTGTTACCACGTGCGACACTTGCCGCAAGGACAGCATTCCTGGCACGGGGTTGTTACCCAAGCTCTACCAGGAGTCCGCTGCCGTCACCACAGACATCCAGGATCTGGTCAGTGGCGCAACACCGCTAACGCTTACCAACCTAGACAAGATCACCGCACCCGGTGTGGCCATTACCCGGCAAGTGATCGAAGCGATTCGCGAAATGCCTGCTTCGGAGCAAAGTCTGATCATGGGTCGCCTGGTCTCTGAAATCAGTACCGCGCGCACGGTAGAGAAGGCGCTATTTGCCCGGAGGCTACTGCTGTCAGGACGGCAAGTGCCTGAGGTCTATGCCACCGAAGTGGCCCGAGAGCATGCCGACAATTCCATTGTCGAGCTCGACAAAGAAATCGAGAACCTGCTGTTTGAAACCCGAGTGCGCAAGGAGGTGGTCTCCGATACCGTTGCCACCTTACTTGAACGAGCAGCGGCCAGAAGGCAGAGCTCTCTCACCGTGCCGGAAGTGCCAACCCTCGATCCGAACCCGTTGCGAGACGGCCGTGTTCAATAACATCCGGAAAAAGCGCAAAGGTTTTCTGGCATTGACTACCTTGGCCGCACTGCTGACCGGGGTGGTCGGCTATCTACTCATGCACCAGCTACAGACTCAATCCGTACAAGCCGTCCAGCACAGTATCAATGCATGGCGGATGGCACTCACTCCGCTTCGTTGGACACTGATCGCCTTTGTTGCACTCGGTTGGAATTATCTGATCACGAGATTGGCGAGTGCAGGCATTATCACTCATAGCAAGGTTACGTCGCTAGCGGCGTTGCGCTGGCGAACCGTCACCTGGCTAGTGCTAGTGGAGCTGGTATTAGGGCAGGGTGCGCTGGTTAAAGCCCTGAGCCTGTTGGCCGGAACACCACCATGAGTGTCGATAGCTACCTGGAGCTCTTTACGTCGCTTTTTGGCTGGACCTTTTACGGTATTCTGTGGGATGTGCTGGTCAGTACCGGTATCGTCTTTTTGCCGTTTCTGGGCATCCTGATCGATAACTGGCGGGAGCCTGCTCAAGGCGGTGAAGTGGGTCATGCCAGCGGCCTCTCACTGCGGCGCATGGAGATCGAGCTGTTTATCGCGTTGCTAGTAGTTGTGCTGGCGGGGCAACCCGCTGCGCTGACACCGCTCAACGCCGGCACTTTGTCCTATTCGCCACCGCCAACCCTGTTGGACCCAACACCAGCCACAGCAACCGTGGCTGACCCTCAGAGCACCTATGGTACAACTGGCTTTATCGGTACCGCTGCAACCGTCAATATTCCCGTCTGGTGGTACGGGGTGATGGCACTCAGCTCGGGTTTAAACCACGCCATTGTCGAAGGCCTGCCTACGGTGGCGGATATGCGGACTTTCGAACAGCAGGCACGCCTGGCCACCATCGCCGATCCGCGCCTCAAGCAGGAAGTGAGCGATTTCTTCAGCCAGTGTTATATTCCGGCTCGCTCCAAATACCAGGCAGAGCGACCGGATACGGCGGCGATCAATGGCAGTCTCGCAACGTATGGAGCCGATGACCCTGACTGGGTTGGGTCACACGTCTATCGAGATACCGCGGGTTACTACGACACTCTGCGCCCCTCCAGCCAAGTCTCAGGCTGGGCTTACAATGCGGCCAGAGATACGGAATATGACGCAGCCACACCTCCGCCCTGGGGCAAGCCTTACTGCAAGCAATGGTGGGAGGACGCCGCCATTGGCTTGCGGCAAAAGCTGATCAATGAGGCCGATGCCACATCCGCCGGGTTTTCCGGGCTGGTCGTAGCCATCGCACCGGCGCTAGCCAGCGAACAGCAAAACGACGCCGTCGCCAAAACCGTACTCACTAACGCGCCACCCTCCTGGTCAAATAATGAGCTAGTTGCCAACAACACTTCCGGCTCAGGGCTTGTCAACGCGGCTGGGTCCATTGTCAAAGGCGGGCTTGCCGCCGGTGGCATGATTACAGCATCCGCCCTGTTTTCCGTGACCATGACCGCGGTACTTCAGTCTCTGCCCATGGTGCAGGCCATCATGCTGCTGGGTATCTACTCACTACTGCCGCTGGTGGTCGTGTTATCCCGATATTCCATTGCCATGATGGTTGTAGGTGGCATGGCCATCTTCACCATTAAATTCTGGAGTGTGCTTTGGTATTTGGCCATGTGGGTGGATCAGAACCTGATTCTGTCCATGTACCCGGACGTAAACACCTTTCTACAGATCTTCGCCAATCCCGGCGAACACGACGCCAAGCGCATGCTGTTGAACATGATTACCACCAGCCTGTATTTGGGATTGCCATTGTTGTGGAGCGGGATGATGGCGTGGGCGGGGGTAAAAGTAGGGCGGTCTATTGATGCTGCGACGAGTCCCATCAAGGCTCCCGCGCAGGACGCGGGAAATCAGGGGGGAAGTATCGGGAAAATGGCGCTGACCAAGGGTAAGAAACGTTAGTCCTTTTCGTACCAGCCAGCGGCATCAGTGCCGTCGTCGAGTTTGCCGGTTCGGTAATTCAGTACGCCTCCACGAACAGATTCTGAGCTTGTTTTCTCAGAGTCCGCTTCGGCGCTTTCAGCGAAAAACCCAAGCACATCGCGCAGAAAATAGCCGACGGCAGCTATGACTGCGAAAATGGCCAGTAATACTCGGCGAGTACGGGATTTTTCGGCTGTTGAGGTCATGATTCCTCCTCAAATTCCGCTGAGTTGAAGCGCAGGACGTTGCAATTCTCCTTGACCGTACGTTGCATGGTTTCGTCGAATCCGTCCCGGCTGGTCGCTTCAATCTCAACAGAAATTTTAACATATACACCAAGTTTGGCGGTGAACTGTTGTACGACTTCATCAATGATTGTAGCAAAGTCCATTTTGGCTTTGACCGGATCAAGCGAGATGGTTCCGTAAAACTGCTTCTTGGTTGCGGCTGGTGCAGGTGTACCAGTACCGCCAGTTGAACCAGGCGTTGGCGACGGTATTACTGTGCTGCCACTGCCGCCAGCGGGTGTAGTCGAACCTCCTGGTTCACCACCCATACCGCCAGGATCCGGTGTGGGCTGTGGCGGCTGAGCTGTACTCTCGCGGTAGGCTACTGCGGCTTCGCGATCGATGAGAAGCGAGGACTCATCCAAAGTGGCGATCGAACCGCGCCCGAAGGTAAAGCCGAGGTAACGGTCACCTTCCTTGCCCGAGGCAAAAGCGAAGAAATCTTCTGTCTCAACGCCCTGGTTGATGGCATTGCGGAATACACTGTCATTGACCAGTCGCGGCAGGTAGAGATAGTGGCAGCAGTCCTGCCAGACTTTTAACGCGCCAACGTCTTTTTCATCGCCTTTCAGATACCACTGGTTCAGTATATTGCGGAGATGGATAGGCGACCATTCATAGATCATCCATTCCTCTTCACGCAGTCTCTCTTCGATAGCCTGAATCAGACTGGGTGCTGTGGGAGATACCGAAACCACTTCCCAATTCAGCACTGGCTTACCTTTTACAAACTCCTCAACTGGGGCAATCAACCACTTGTAGGTTTCCCGCACCAGTTGCGACAGGGATTGTTCAGCGCCATCGCGATTGCGTTTGGCCTGATTCAGGTGGGAGAGATCCTGATTCAAATTGCCATTCTCAATGTCGGTGACGATGGATTTCCACGCCAGGAAGATACGCGCCTGTTCCTTGAGCCGGCTGACCACGTCGTAATCCGGCGCCAGGAAGATCAAACGGTTCTGCTTTTGCCGGGGCTGGTCGCCACGGTTGCGCAGAATATCTTCTGCTGCCGTAAATGCCTGATTGGTCTCACTGCGGCTATAGGCGGCATTGGTCGGCAGCACCACCAGGCGAGGGCCCGTGCCATAGTCATCCGGTACATCGACAGACGGCGTGAAGACATGCACGCCACCAAACTGGTGATTGCGCCCAAACACCTGGGTAACGCGGGTTTTCAGCATGGGCAGCAACTCATCGCGCTCGCTGATGTTCTGTTTGCGGCTTTCCATCTCTCGGCGCAGGTTGGGTTTGGTATCCAGCCAATACCGATCCTTGTCGGAATAGAGGTAATGCAGGCGATCCCGCAAGCGTTTAAGCACGTCCTCAAATACGCCAATAGTTTGTCCGGGTTGTACGGTACCCAGCAAGATACGTTCGACCTGAACGCCACGAATCATCTGATCCGTGGTGGATGGTGCACTGCCAAGGAAAATAGTCCTGGCAGTACGACGGGCTGCCTGAACACCACCAAACAGCGTGTGGTGGCCATCGATATCGTGGGGCGCCGAACGGGTACCATCCACCTCGCGCTCAATGACCGGTTCCCAGCCTTGTGGCAGGTAGTGGATGCTCTTGTTGCGCACATTGCTGTCTTCCAGCGGCAGTGAGCCGGGCATGATCAGCGCATCTTTGTTGTCCGAGTTCCACAGGCGATGGATAACGATCGCCATATACTGCAGCACACCCCGTGTGCGCTGGAATTTCTCTAGAGTGGACCAGTCTTCATAGAGGCGGTCAAAAATCTCCGGGTGGATGGGGTAGGAGCGGCAAAGACGCTCGAAGTACTCGTTGGACTGAGTTTCGACCGGGAATTTCTCGGCGTTGCTGCGATAAAAATCCGAGAACTGACGGCTGATACCTTCCACCTCGGCGCGTTGGCCGGGAGTCTCAAACAGGCGGCGGCGCACAATCTCAAAGGCTTCCTCGGTGCCCACCGGCTTCCAGACTGACTCCACCCGGGCAAAGTATTTCTCCAGGGAATTGAGCGCCCGCTGGCCCATGGTGCCACCCGCTTCCAGTTCCGATTCAGGCAGCGAGGCTAATAGAATGGCATTGGGTACCGCCTTCAGCGCTTCGGTAAGCGCCTGAACAAAGCTGATGTTGCTGTCGAAGGTTCCAGCCTTGTATTGTTTGCCCAGCTCCAGTTGGCGGATAAAGGCCACCAACTCGTCGATCAGAATCACGCAGGGGGCAGCCTTGCGGATCAGGTCGGTCAGCACCTCTTTGCCAGGGGATGTGCCATCGGCGTCGCTGTCGGCAACCATACGAAAGCCTTCATCACCGAGTAGCTGAAAGGCGAGCTCACCCCAGAGGGTGTTAACCGTAGTATCGCTGTATTTGCGTGGCTGGCTGGGAGATAGCTTGATGCCGTCAATGACAGCAACCTTGGCATGGGGGAGGCTTTGAATGCCTGCTTCATCCAACACCGGCGGAATGCCGTGGAGCTTTTCCGTGCCGACTTTACGGGATGCCAAGTGGTACACAGCCAGAAGGGTATGGGTTTTACCGCCACCAAAGGCGGTTTGCAGCTGAATAACCGGATCGCCACCGTGGCCGGCCAGACGCTGCGCGACAGAGATCAGCAGCAGGCGCATGCCCTCGGTAATGAATGTGCGGGAGAAAAACTTCTCCGCATCTTGATACTCATCCGTTGCCGTACCATTGGCTACCTGGGTGATGTCGGCAGCAAACTCCGACTGCTTAAAGGTGCCTTCCAGGACGTCCCTATGTGGGCGGGCAATTTCTCGCCATGGCTTCAGGCTCATAGTTCGTTCTCCATCTGTGCGCTGTATATCGTCAGCTTCAGTTCACTCTCGTCACTGAGCTGATATTCCGGGCGTTTGCCGGACAAGCGCTCACTCATTTCAAGAATAATGGGGACACCCTCACCGCGTTTATCCATCAGATGCTGACGGTGAGCAGACAAAGCGTCATCTTCAATAGGGCAGCGAGCCAGCAGGCTGGTGAGCGCCTCATTTCGTGCCGCCTGCCGGAATGGCAAACTCTCAGGCGTCATGGTGTTGGGCAGCATACCGGGTGAGTACAGCTCCAGCCGATCATCGAACAGGCGGAGCCGTATTTTGGCACCACCCATTGAGTAGTCCCGATGGGCAACGGCATTTGTAACCGCTTCGAAAATGGCGAGTAGATCGAATTGAGGCAAATCTTCACGCCCGCCCGCTGCGCGTTTTCGAGCTGCAACCTGCATATTTTTGCGCACAAAAGCGCAGGCCCCCAATATTTGCTGGTCCAAAGGCCCAGTGATGTCTTGAGCATCCCGCTGATAAGCTTTTTCAGCTTCAGGCAGGGCGTGTGCTCCCTGATAGGCCACGGCCTGAATAAAGGCCCCTGGCAAAAAGCGCTGTGGTTCATGGCTGGCCATCAGCAATCCCGCAACGGTGGGCCGCCATACTTCCTGGTCATCACGAGCGGCCATAGCCAGCTTGTCCAGCACAGTCTCCGGCGCGCTGTGGTGTTGCGACGGCACAAACCGCTTCCACAGAGTTTCATCCAGGTCCGCCACTGTTGCTTTGGCCACCGGTGTTTCGTCGAAGCGGATCAGGCGGGACTGGCTCCGTTGCTGAAACAGCCGTGCAAGTTGGTCCGGCGGGATTGGGCGTTTCGATGATCCCACCCGCTGCATATAGCCGCTAGGGCTCTGATGCACGAATAAGCTGCGAGAAACATCAATACGAATGACTGGTTGTTCGCTACCGGTGGTATCCGGCAACGTCATGCGTTCAATAATAGGGGCCAAGGGTGGTTTGATGGATTGCTCGCACGCTTCACGGACCAAGGATTCCAATGCATCCAGCCGTTCCAGAGGGACGCCCACGACTTCACGGCTTTTGTCTTCAACGCCGAGCACCAGCACGCCACCGGCGCTGTTCGCGAAGGCCGCGAGTTCATCGGCAAGGTCTGCCTGTGACGGCCCACGGATTTTGTCGCCCGCAAAACGAACCTCTTTAAGCTCAAGAAAGCTGTCTTCGCCCAGCTGGATTTTTTCAAGCAATTCGCTACGTGTACCAAACATACTAAAACTCCGTTCCTAATCGCTTCCAGCGCCGGGAAAAAGCCTCGTAGCCACCTTCCATCACCCGACATACCTCATTGCGCAGCTCAGTCTCCTGGAGAGCGCCACTTTGCTGCACGTAACATTGCCCACGCCCAAACTCCATCACATGCACCAGTTCGGCGTCGCCATTTACAACCACGTTGGGATTGTGGGTAATAATAATTAGCTGGCGACGCAACTTGTTTTCGCGGATCTGCCGCACGATCAGGTCGTATATCAAGTGATTGTCGAGGTCGTCTTCAGGCTGGTCGAGAACAATAGGTTCTTCACCAAACGCAAGCAAGAATGCCAGTAACGCCGCAGAACGCTGGCCTTGCGAACCAGTCTGAATATCATGCCAATTGCTCTCGCGTTTGTACTGAATACGCAGGTCGTCTTCTGGGGCCCAAGCTAGAATATGATCTGCGAATTCTGGCTTTTCGTGCTTACGCTGCAGGTAGTTGCGAAAGCGTCCGTTCAGACTCTCGTCCATCTCAAGTAATTTTCGCTTAAGCAGTTTCATCGCCGCAGATTTATCCGATTCATTGGCCTGTGCTAATTCAAAGGCCATGCCTTGAGTAGCTTCGTCATTAAGAATGTCGTCTGAAAAACGGTCATCCATGACATCTATCAGCTCGCGCAGTTCACGCTCTGTTTGTTTGGGATCATAACCAAAAGGCACAACAGTTATGCGTACATGGTCATTGTTAGCGAGCGCCTGCTGTATGAAGCCCTTTCGCGCCTGGGTGATATCTTGCCGTCGTTGTCCTATCAATTTCCGCTGCGCATCAATCTGCAGGGAGAGTTCCTCCCGGTCGCTACGCATCTTAGTAAAAGCTTTGCTTTGCGTTTCAAGCTGCTGTTTGTCTTGCGTCAGGCGGGCAAAAGCTTGCGGATCGCTGACCCCCTGGGCTGCAAGTTTCTGCTGTAATTCGGTATGGGCTTGCTGAGCAGCCCGAACACGTGCGCTCCATTGCGAATAGCCTGGGTCTTTCTGAACAAACTCAACAATGCCTCTGAGCTTTTTCGCTTGCTCCTGCAGCCCGATTCGAACCTGTGCGACCTGAGCGTCAATTTCCTTGCGTAACGCCAGAATATCCGCATCCTGCTCTGTGAAGTATTGAGTGGGCCAGTCGTCCAGCATGATATGCTCAGCCAGATCGGAAATACGACCTGAATCATCCTGCAACTGCTCGAACAGGGTTTTCACCTCACGGGACTGGTGTTGCGATTGACCATAAGCCTTTAGTACGGAAGCCTGGTCGGTCTGAGACAGAGCGGCCAACTTCTTGCTGGTTTCCTCCAGCTTACGTTTAACCTCAGGCTCTCCGGCGAGTTTGCCATCCAGCTCGCGCAGCCGGGCGCGCTGGGTAAAGAAGGTGCGTTTTGCCTCCTCAAAGGCCTGCTTCAATGTCTCGACATTAGCCGCCTCATCAATGATCGATAGTAAGGTTTGCCGACCGCTTCCGGCCATTGCGGCGATTTGCCCCTGGGAGAAAATGCGCAGCGGAAAGCGCGCCGCATTCACGCTTTGGCTACTGGATTCCAGCCATTTGTTGTCATTCCACTCTTCAACGACGATACCCTGACCATCGGCGCGCCAGCGCAACCGTAACCGGGTCTCGTCGTGCTCCCATTCCACGCGAATCTCGGTGTTGTCTCGCAGTGCCCCTTTGTCATCGCGCCCCTTGGCGGTTTTGCGGAAATCTTCAAATTGAGCACGGGGTTCGCTGTCTGGCCCCAGTTGCGTTAATTCCTGTTCGCGGCGAGCGGCTAGGCGTAAGGCATGTACCACGCTGGATTTACCCGTACCCCGCCCTCCGACAATGGCATTAAAGAAAGGCGAGCACTCAAGTCGTGCAGTCCGGCCATTACCGATATAGCGGCCCCCTTCAATGTCGATGGCCGTAATCGCGTGGGGTGGAACACGGAACGGGTTAAATTCTCCATCATCACTGCGTCGGATTGACACTCCATTACCATCGAGTAGAGCCAGGCGCAGCCCTTCGAGGGTGGGGCTGGCCATTTTGACCCAGGTAAACTGACTGCCCGGCACGGCATTGCCCTGAAAACTGTGACAATCACTACCCAACACACGGGCGAGACGATTTTCCGCATCCGCCACACACTCCGGCCAGGGACTGCTGCCGTCACACCACTCTACGGCCAGCAGTCCTTTTACACCAATGGCCTGGCGCAGTGTGTTGGCGTCAACCTGACTTCGTTTGGATTCTGGCTGGCACCTCAGTAAGCCCTTCTCTTGATCGGCATGAGCTGGAACCGGAAGTCCGCCGGATTTCAGAACCTCCTCGATGACCGCTTCCGGGCCTTCCCGAGTGACACCATCGCTATCGCCATCGGTGCCTTGATAACGAACTGCCGATAGCAGATCGGTTATTGTGCGCGTAGATGCTTCCGGGTCAAAAATAGCCAACAGGTGAAAGCCACCGCTAACAGAAATTTCAACTCCGGGAAACAATGTCAGCTCTCTAAAACCCTCAGGCGCAAGCCCCAGGCTATCCTGATCCTTCATGGCGGCGTAGGCTTCTTTGAGCTGGTCTATCCACGCACCACTGTTATGGTCAGTGACAGCCACACAGTCGATCCCGGCTACCATATACTTTAGCAACCAGGCTTCGGCGGTTAACTCATCAGGGCTCCCGAGTGCCCTCTGCCACGCGGTGGTGTCCTTAGATGCAGGCGTATGGGTGTGAAAGTCAAATTTCCACCAGCGCGAGCCAGGATAGGGCCAATCTGTACTCGTCATCGAATGCCTCCTTAAAAGTCCAGTCCGGTCTGTTCACCACTATGGCCCACCTCGTGAGAGGCAGTGACAATGGCGTGCCAGGAACCGATCAATTCATTATAGGCGCGGGCTTCTTCTGCCCACTTCTTACGTTCGCACAGTGTGTAGAGGTGGTAGGCCAGTTGACGGATGGATTCGCCTTTTTCCGGCATCTTGGCCAGAAGCTCACCGGCAGAGGACTCCCCCTGATTGTTCAGGCTGCGAATCATTTGATGGCAGGCTTCCCAAATGGGGGTGCGGCTGTCGGTGGTTGGGTCCCAGTCTGCTTTGTAATCGGCCCATTTAAGCAGGCGCACTTTGCCGCCACCGGATTCCAGTACGCCGGCTTCGCGCACGCCTTCCACACTGGTGCCCTTGGCACGGGAGAGTGTGTCGGCCTCGCCGAAGGGGCCGTTACCCCAGCCGTATTGGTCAAACCAGTTGGAGCAGAACTGGGTGTCGGCGTCGAAGTTGCCGGAATCCGGGCTTAGGTACTCGGTAATGGCGCGGTTAATCAGCACCAGGGCATCGTGCACGCTCATGCGGGAGCCGTCTTGGTTGAGCACGGCTTCGTATTTGGAGTAGATGGCCATGCCGGGTCCAATTGCGGCTTGGGCCAGATCCACCGGAGCAATCGGAGTTCGGCCCGTCTGGCCGCCTATCATGGTTTCTAACGCTTCGGGCATTTCCTCTCTAAGTTTTTTTTGAAACTCCCGACGAGAAATAGAATCAAGGTTCTTTTCACGCTTTCTACAAATAAGAACAATAGAAGAGGCGAGCGCATTAGCACCCGAACCTATCATTCGTGCTCCCATTTCTGTACGCATGGGCCAAGTTCCATCAATGGAAAAACCTGCCTTTATCACGGCTTCTAAAAAGGTTACCCATCCAGTGCTAGTGGTGCTCCCTTCTTTAGTTTCACTTTGCTTGAAGGCATAGTAGATAGATACCGGAAACGCTGGATGTGCACATTCAGAAATATTGTGAATTGCCCGCGTCATTCCATCCATAAAGAACGATTCGGCTTTGTCCTTACTACCATGGCGGTAAGGGGTCGCAACTAATTCCTTTTCCTTTGGTACGGCCATAGTTGAAAAAAGATCAGGATAAATGTCGCGCAAGGAGCGACGCATCCAGACATAGAAGAAGTCTGAAAGGTCAGCGTATCCAATATTGTCATAATATGGTGGATCGGTTGATACAATCTTTTCTCGACTTAAATCTTGGTTAGCAGCATCCTGCTGAGTGGCCAACCCAAAAGCTATGGCTGGAGTGTTGGACAAGGCTTTCCACGTCCAGTCGACCATAGCCACCCAGTTTCCAGTTGAACTGCAAAACGGGTTCGCCTCAGCATAATCCCAAGCCATAGGGATCGCCTGTCTCCCAAATGTATTGCGCATTTTTTCACCAGATGAATGCCAGCTACAAATTGAGGACCAGTAGTCAGAAACCTTGTCTGAGACAAACCCCAAATAAACGGAAACCGCATCTGCATAAGCAGCCGAGCCTAGTCCACCATCGCAAAGTCTTTTAGCATCATCGTTATTCTTAAGCGAGCTCGCGTCTTTTATGATTTTCTCGCGCGCTTCTTGAACAAGACTAGAGAAAGTAGTTAGTGCGACCATTTGCCTAGGTGTAAACAGGTCACAATATTTTGTAAGCCCGTAGATCTGCGTCTTAATATCACGAGGATGATAATTAATATCTAACGTTGGTTTCCAATCGGGCTCAATAGTCTCCGCCATCTTTTCAATAGCAATATCAGGAGATAGGTAAACTCGACCACGAACACCCTCTGTGACTACGGCCATTAACCGAACACCCATTCTCCCATTTTGAGCTTCGTCCTTAATGTATTGATAGGGGATCGGGGCGCCTGAAATGAGGCACTTAAAAGCCTTCCATTTCCCAGCGGATGTTCCAGCTTTTGATAGCATTTCATCTGTTGGAGGGCCGACTTTCACGCAAAATGAGTACTGATCATTGTTAACCTGTGGGTCAACCCATGCTTCTTTACCTTTTTTGCTTGATAAAATAAAACTTGTCGCTAGTGGAACCTGAGCATGGCTAAAGGCTGGGTTGGGACTTCTTACTGTGCGAGCCCAAAGCCAAGCAATTACTGTTAGCTCTTCGTTTTCATAGGCTTTCAGATCAGGCCGTTCTGAGACCATTTCCGAGGTGATTTTGATCTTGGGGTAGAGGTGGCCGATGCGCTTAAAGGCCTCCTCGCGCATCCAGTGACCGTAGCGACGCACATCCTCGGCCAGCCCTTTGGCTCCGGTCCAGTCTTCCATCATATTCTGCTGCTTTTCGCCGTTCGGCAGCGGGCCGACCGGTGCTTGACCTGCAAACTTGGGCGGTATCTCGATCATCGCCTTGTTGATCATGACCGCTACGGGATTCAGATCGCTGGCGTAGCTTTCCAGCCCCAGGCGCTGGGCCTCTAGCGGAATGGCACCGCCACCGGCAAACGGATCGTGAAAAGCGGGCAGTTTTTCCGAGTTAAACAGCTCAGCCGCCCGCGGATGATTCCGGTTCAGATAGCAAGTCTCGCGCCAGCTCTCCCAGATTGCTGCGCGGGCGCGGTCTAGCACCTCTTCGTTATTGGTATTTTCCCACTTGACCAGATCGCGAATGATCTGGAACAGCTTTTCGCGCTTGATCTCGGCTTCTTTCTTGTTGACGCCGTAACCGATTTCACGCTGGTAACCGGGATCGTTCACCATCTGAGCAAACAACACTGCACGCGCAGCAGCCAAGGGCCGACGCGCCCACCACAGGTGCAGGGTGCTGGGGTGGCCGTGGCGGATCGATTTTTCCCGTGCGGCGGCGACGTTGATGTCGTCGAGAGGGAGGGCAACTTCGATCAATTTTTTCGGGGATTTAATTTCGGACATTCAATTATTACTCTTAACCGTCTCGACCATAGCCCTTCTCTCTGGGCTATCTGCGAACTCTCTGTATAAAATATGTAATGGATTGCCCTTAGACAACCTTATGGAATGGAAAGGATGGGGAAAAGCTCGCTTATCTACTTTGACCCAGCACAGGTGGTATGCAAAACCTACTCTGTAGCCATTAACACCTTCCATTCGCAGTGGTGTAGGCCCCATAAAGGCTGCGGATGTTTCGTCATCAAATTTACTAATAACCACATCCAGTTCTGGAACAATGCCGGGATCTCGGTCTAATAATGCCTTTTTTACTTTCTTCTCATACGGTCCAAGCTTCATTCCAGAAAACATAGGCTGCTTGGTTACCTGCATTCGCCAGACTAAAGAAATGAAAAACATCATAAGCTTTTCAATATCTACGCCGTCATGTTTGCCTGCCATTGGCTTTCCTTCAATATGGAAGGCATCCTGAGCGCACTTTTGCATGAATAATTCGTGAGCGTAATCATCTAGCGGCGACAGGCTTTCTTCACAAGCTATGCAAAGAATTTCTGAATCATAAACACCCATCGGTGAGCGCCTTGGATGAAAACCCTTATCCCCCGAAACTATACGTGCTGGCCCTTCTTCAGATTTCAGTGTCTCTGCATAAAGGCTTTTGGGGATGATGTGAGACTTTGCCAATTTAACGTCCGCTGCTCCACAAAGAAGACAATCACCCATTCAGAGTCTCCTCAGGTCTTACTGCCTTTCCCATCAAATCGCTAAGATTATAATTAATACTGGACACGCCAAAGTCGGGCTCAGAATTAAACGGGTTGCGTATATAGTGCGGGCCTTCAAAGTTGTCGCCGTCGACAATCACAATGGCCAGCAGGAACTTATCTGCCTGGTTCAGTGCGTAGATGATTTCGTTGCGACTGACCGTGATGGTGCCCTGGCCTTTGGCGCGGCCTTTTACTTCGATATGACGATCCGGCTTGAGGGAACCATTCGGATTGGCCGGTGGGCGCGCGGTGACATCCCAGCCGCATTTTTCGGCTGAGACATCTTTTATCTCGTGACCAAACCCTTGCTCCACGGTTATAACCGCCTCCATGGCGACCCTCTCGATACGGGAGCGGGCAGCTGCGTCTGCACAGAACGTGGTCTCGCCTTTACGTTGGGCAAGTAAACCCTGAGGAATCACCAGCGCACCACCAATCACCACGGGGGTACTGGACACTACGGCCTTCAGGGATTCCAGTTCGCGCTTGCGCTGGTTCAGACGCTCAGTCAGTTCATCCACCCGACGGCGCGCCATCTCTGGTTGCATGCGCGGTTGCTTACCGGCAGCGACATCGTCGCTGAGTTTGATGTAGCGGTCGGACCAGTAGTTGATCTCTTTAATCAGGCGTTCGTTGACCGCAGCCAACACTTTGTCGGCCTGCCGTTCGCGGCGGGTCTTAACCTCCTGATAGTGTTCCGGCACCAGGTGTTGCGAGGCGTGGTTGAGGGCCAGGCCTTCCAGGTCGGTGCTTATCCAGGGGGCGTTGAGGATGTCCTGCACCAGTTTCAGGTCGCTCTCACCTTCTTCTGACAAGCAGGCGTCGATGGGTTGCAGGTCGAGATGGGGTGCCCAACCGGCGTGGTAGGCCTGGCCCTGTTGGTCGATTTCGACAAACTGCAGGCGTCGGGAGGCTATGTTGGATTGGTCGCCATGCTTTTCGGATTGGGGTTCGCGAACGCTGTGATCCACCATAAACAGGATGCGCGGTTCTACGCCGTCATTGTTGGGGTCCACCAGTACCGCGCCCTGCTTCAGTTTGCTGCGGTGGGCTGACAGAATCAGGTCTGTAGTGGCATGCATCAGTGGGTGGCCGGGGTGAATCAGGTCAGCCATGGGCTTGCCCTGAGCCCGCACCAGATCCTTCTCGAAGCAGATGCGTTCGTACTTTTTCAGTACGGGGGTGCGACTTTCTCCTATGACGCGGTCGCGTTCACGAATGGCTGCTGGCACATGGCGAACCTCGTAGCGCCCGGCTTCGCGGGGGCGCATTTCGCCGGTGAGGTTCTGGAAAGCTTCCGTAAAGAAAGCGCGGATGAAATAGGGCTGCAGCTTGCGGGCTTCGGCCTTTTCCATCTCCTCCTTCACGGCATACAGGTCTTCCAGACTCATGTGTTGCTCAACCAGGGCGTTGCGGCGCAGGATCTCTTTCAGGTGTTCGGTATCCAGCGCACCATCGATCACCTGGTTGAGTCTGGCCTTGACCTCTGGTGACTCCCCGTAGCGAATGGCCTCGACCAACAGCTCTTTTAAGGAGCGGTTTTCAAAGGCTTCGCCGAGGATGTCGAATACCTTGCCGCCAAGTGCCTGCTTCTCCACTTCGAGTTTCTCGAACAGCCTCTGAAAGACTTCGCCTTCACGGGTTTCCTTGGCAATCAGGTTCCACAGGTGGCAGACCTCAGTCTGGCCGATACGGTGAATACGGCCAAAGCGCTGTTCCAGGCGGTTGGGGTTCCAGGGCAGGTCGTAATTGACCATCAGATTGGCGTTTTGCAGGTTTACACCTTCGCCCGCGGCGTCGGTGGCCACCAGCACCTGCACATCGCGATTGTTGCGGAACTCTTCCTGCGCCTTGCGTCGATCGTCGCGGTTGGTGCCGCCGTGGATGGTAATGACCGCTTCTGACCTGCCCAGCAT
Organism: uncultured Haliea sp.; assembly: GCA_963977485.1. Lineage (GTDB taxonomy): Bacteria > Pseudomonadota > Gammaproteobacteria > Pseudomonadales > Halieaceae > JARRPM01. Next base: position 59,592 of record CAXBOW010000021.1, on the reverse strand, counting down.
CCCGCGGATACGACCCACCAGATAATTAAGGGTATCCTTGTGTTCGGTGAAGATGATCAGCTTGCGGCGACTGCCCGATTCGTTATACATCTCGGGTCGGTCCTGAAGTAGGTGAGAGAGCTCTTCCCACTTTTTGTCATTCCCGGATTGCACGACGCCCAACGCTTGGTATTCCAGATCCTTGAGGATCAGGATTTCCGCTTCCAGTTCGGGAATAGTCTCGGCTGCGGTGGCCTGATCGACCACCTGGTCGGCATAGAGTTCGTACTCTTCGGCGCTCAGCTCTTCATCCAGTTCATCGAAATTGTCCGGCAGATCAAGTTGCCGCTTGACCGTATACTCTCCGAGAGTTGCTGCCACACCGTTCTGAACACTGTGGCCGCGCGCGACCAGTTTCATCTCTTCCAGGCGGGATTCGAGGCGCTTGCGACGGCGCTGGAGGGACTGGTAAATAGCTTCGGGACTGGAAGCGAGGCGGCGCTGGAGCATGGTTAATGCAAACCCAACATTGCCTTTCCGCTTGCCGTCCAGGTTGTCGGCCCGATTCATCTCATTACGAACGTAATCGGTTACGGCAGCGTAGAGGGAGGCTTCGGCATTCGATAGCTCATAGTTGGCGCTGTAAGCGCAACGTTCCGGAAACAGTGGGGTGCCATCGAACTTGAGCAGCTCTTCCTTGACCATACGGCGCATCATGTCGGAAACATCCACCTTGTGAGCGCCTTCGCGGAATTTGCCGTAGAAGCGGTCACCGTCCAGCAGGGAGAGCCAGATCTGGAAGTCTTCTTCCTTGCCGTTGTGCGGGGTGGCGGTCATCAACAGGAAGTGGCGGGTGATGGAGCCGAGTAGTTCACCCAGCAGAAAGCGTTTGGTTTTGTTGACCTTGTTGCCAAAGTAATTGGCGGAGAGCTTGTGGGCTTCGTCGACGATAATCAGATCCCACTCGGTGTTCTTGAGCTTTTCCTGATACTCCTCGTTGCGTGACAGCTGATCGAGGCGGCAGATCAATTGGTCCTGCTCGTCGAAGTAGTTGCCGGACGCGCATTGCTCCTGCTTTTCACGGCTAAAGATCTCAAACACAACGCCGAATTTTTCCAGCAACTCATCCTGCCACTGCTCGGTGAGGCCGCCGGGCGAGACGATCAAGATGCGTTTGGCGTCCGCGCGCATCAGCAGTTCGCGAATCAGCAGGCCGGCCATAATGGTTTTGCCGGCACCGGGATCATCGGCCAGCACGTAACGCAATGGCTGGCGAGGGAGCATGGACTCGTAGACGGCGGATATCTGGTGCGGCAGCGGTTCTACATTAGAGGTGTGGACAGCCATCATCGGATCAAACAATGCCGCTTGGGATATGCGGAAGGCTTCGAGTCCGAGCTTGAACTCGGCACCGGGGGCGTCGAAGGCCCAGGGGCGACCGGTCTGAGCCAGTTCGAGGCGGGCCTCATCGGAGCGGAACAGCATCTGCTCGGCCAGGCGGCCCTGGCTGTCTTTGTAGTATACGGTGATGGCGCTATCGCCCACAGGTTCAACCTGGACGATGCGCACAACCTCTTCGCCCTGTATGCCTCGGACTTGAGCGTCTTTTTTGATGTCTTCGAGCATAATCATGCGCCTTCCTTGGTAATCTGGTTGCTCTGGCTGTAACCGGGCGCGATAACGAGGTTATCAACGCCATACAGTGCCTGCCTATTTTTTAGCCAGAGGTGGTATTCAGAGCCATCCATACTGTGTTTTTCAGAGCAGTCGACGTTCCAGCGCCGGAGGACGTAACCCGCCACGGCAGCCCGAACATTGACCTTCAATACACCATTCTCCATGGCGTAATCCGTTTCGATGGTCTTGGGGTGCTTGAGTTTGGGGTGAGGGACGATTTCCAACTCGACGATTCGATTCCACTGGATGTCGTGTTCCCGATTTTCATGTTCCTTCAACGGTTCGTCGAGGATTTCCGGGTCGGAGATACGGGTAATAACAAAGTCTGAGAATCTTGAGCGTTTCCTGTCGTAGCCACGGATGTGCCAACGCAGACCGTTATCAACCAACACAAATGGCACGACCTCGCGCGTGCTGCGGCCGCTGCTGAGGGAGCGATACACCAGGCTGACCACTTTGTGCTGATGGATGGCTCTGGTCAGTACGGACAGGGTCTCCAAGTCTGGATTATTGAGCTGTGCCGGGGTCTCGCAGGCAATCAGAGCCTTATGCTTCCCGACAAAGTCATCCCCAAATCCGTGGGCCAATGCGGCCAAGGCCTGGCTGGGGGAGTAGTCGAAAAGAGGCTCGAAGGAGGGGCCCCGGACGTAGATCTTGGCTTTGGTATCGTACTCCAGATTTTCAGGGGCAAGATCCTTGTACAGCGTGATATCTCTGGTCGCTGCGGCCTCCTTTATGCCGAAGCGGGTTACCAGATCGCTGCGCCCGATAGCTCCCAAGAAGCAGGTCTTGAAATCAATGTGGGATAGCCGTTCTTGCTGTGCCTGACTGATGTCCATTGGGATGGGGTTGGGCATGGGGCTGTCCAGTATGCTCGGGGCGGGTCGATAAGGCTCCTATAGTATTAAAGAGATGAAAATAATGTCAATATGATTCGTTGACATAATCAAAATGATCATGATTTAATTTTGGATATTGGGAGTTGTGTTTAGCAGGGCGCTAAATGCCATGTTACTGACTTGAGAATGAGAATATGAGTTTCACCGAAGACAAGCTTGACTGCATTTACCAAAGGACAGAAGGGCGCTGCCATATTTGCCGGAAGCAGTTGAGCTTACGCAATTATGGAACGCTCGGGAAACGAGGGGCCTGGGAGGTTGAGCACTCCAAACCGAGGTCCCAAGGCGGCACTGATCATATGAATAACCTCTATGCCGCCTGCATTCCATGCAATCGTAAAAAGGGGAACTCATCGACCACATCCGTCCGGTCTACAAACGGCTACCGGTGTGCGCCGCTTTCCAAGGTCAAGCGGGGTGAAAATACGGTAGCGGGTGGAGTTGTGGGGGCGCTTGCCTTCCTGCTGGTGTCGCCGCACTTGCGGTTGGCGGCTGTGGTCGTGGGTGGAGTTGTTGGTGCGGTGGTGGGTAAATCATACGAGCCTGACTGAAGGATTCTGACATGTGGCATGACAACGAGACTACTGTTGACTATGTCAACTTCCGGCTAGTAGCCAAGGCTTGTGCTGAGCTCGTTCGGGACGCAGGAGGCGAGCCAATATCCATCGGAATATCTGGTGGCTGGGGCATGGGTAAATCCTCCCTCGTTCGAATGGTCGCATCGGAATTATCGCTTGACCAGGATTCCAGCAAGAAAGCCGATGGACCGGGCGGTACAAGGTATATCGTTGTTACCTTCAACCCGTGGCTCTATCAAGGTTTTGAAGACGCCCGAACGGCACTGCTGCAAACCGTAGGGGACGCGGTTCTCAAGGAAGCCGAGAAGGATGCTGGTCTGTTTGAGAAGGCCAAGTCGCTTGTTAAGCGAATTAATCTCCTGCGCCTGGCTCAGCTCGGAGGAGAGACGGCTGCGACTATCATCACCGGAGTGCCTGTCGGTCTCATTGGGAAGGTGGTGGAGTCCGGCACAGAGGCGTTTAGGAATAAGTCTGTTCAGGAAGGGCAAGCTGCAGTACAGGAAGCACAAACTGCTACAAAAGGGCTCTTGAATGAAGCCCAGCCCATTTCTCTCCCCAAAGAAATCCAGTCATTTCGTGATGCGCTGGAAGAGTTGCTCGATGATCTGGGGATCACGCTGGTCGTCTTTGTCGACGATCTCGATAGGTGTTTGCCGAAAACTGCAATTTCTACGCTGGAGGCAATTCGATTACTGCTGTTTTTGCGACGAAGTGCTTTTGTCATCGCAGCTGATGATGTCTTCATCCGCGGTGCTGTGCGGGTGCATTTTGCGGGTACTGGCCTGGATGACGATATCGCAACCAATTACTTCGATAAACTTATTCAAGTGCCGTTGCGCGTGCCAAGACTTGGTCCCAATGAGACCAAAGCCTATACCGCATTATTGTTCTTGGAACGCGCTCATCGCAATGGTCAGCTTGACGCTGAAAATTTCGATTCTGCGAAGTCTAGTGTAGAGATGCGATTGAGAGAAACATGGACCGGGAAGTCCGTAGACCTGACGTTTTTGGAGAGTCTCGCCCCGCCAGGGAGTTCTGAGCTTCTGGGTTTGATGGGGTTGGCTGAGCGGTTGGCTCCGCTGCTATTCAGTGCAAGTACGGTTCAAGCTAATCCGAGGTTGGTAAAACGTTTCCTCAACACTGTATTCCTGCGCAAAACCCTGGCTAAACCTCAAAACATCGACGTGGATGTCCAGGTTTTAGCGAAGTGGCACCTTCTTGAACGTTGCGATGAATCAATCGCGAATGCACTTGCAGAAAGGGTCTCTGCTGAGAACGAAGGCAAAGTTGAAATTCTTCGCGAGGCAGAAGAAGTTGCGAAAGATGAGGATCAAAAGCTCCCCGCACTCTTTGGCGACAAAGCGTTTTCGCGTGAGTGGCTCAGGCTCGAACCGCCTCTTGGCGACATGGACTTGAGGCCAATATTGCATCTAAGTCGCGACAGCACGATCAGGGATTTTGGCGCGGATGAGCTAAATGCCGCTGGCAAGGCGCTGCGTGATTCGCTGGTTTCCGCTCGAACATCAAATGATGCATTAAAACAGCAGATTCGAGAGGCCGGGGATATTCAATCTGGTCTTGCTATGGCGAGGGCGTGGGATGCAAGGCGGTCCGGTAGAACCTGGCAGAAGCATGACGAAATTTTGATGTTGACTGAGGTTTGCCGCATTCACCCAAGTGCGGGGCCGCGTGCGGCGGCATTCATTAGTCAAGCGCCTATCGCTCAGCTTGCTCCCGGATTTGTTTCTGCTTTGGCGGACTGTGATTGGGCAAAAGACATTCTGGACAAGTGGGTAAGCGATGCGGATGCACAGGAGTCTGTGAAGCGGGCAATCACTAATGCGAGGAAGAAATAATGGGTACGTCAGCATCGAGCTCGGGTGCGGGTACAGGCGCGCCCTTTGATCCTCCATGGCTGGATGATGCTGGCGCCGGTATTGATAGCGACTACGCGGAAGTTCCCCTAAGCCCGGGCGAAACCCCCTCAGATGACGGCAGCAGCACAGAGGATGGGGAGGATAATCAGAATCCGACGACACCACCTGCCGGCCCTGCCAAAGCTCCGCCAGGACGGTATCAACAAGCTCGTGGTGCATTGACCGGTTTTGTACGGTCTGGTAGCAGCTCCGACCTGCGCCGAGGTGTTTCAAGCTTTGTGAAGAAGGGCATGGGAGGATCGTCCAGAGCCGCGAGTCGAATGCGGACTAGCGCAATTGCCGCATCGTCTTTGGGTGGATTTCTTGCCACCGCTCGCGACGGTTCTGATCCAAGCATTAATACTTGGGTCGATTCAATAAAGCAGCGCGGACTTTCTGCCAAGGAAACCGCACTCGAAGTCGTGCAGAAATTGATTCCAACGGGAGGGAGTGTTGACGAGGATTCAGCCAGACACTCCATGGATCATGCTATTGCACATCTCTACGAAGTGGAACCGAACGCCGATATCTTTAATTTGACGGACGATCAAATCGCCAACTTGATGGCTTACACGGTGGCTTTTGATGTTTATAACCGGGTTCAGCTTGAGCTTGGTCAGGTATTTGAAAAGCTGAAATATGCGCCCCAGCTCGTGCAGAATCGCTTGGGGCAGGTTCTCGATTACGTAATGGTGGTTGTCAATCGATCTATGCAAAAGGCTCGTGCCGGAGGTGCACCACGAGCGATGAGGGAGATTGCGAATGCCGCTCTTCAAGATGCACTGACGGTGTTTGCTGAATCATGAAAATTATTTGTTCGAGTGTTGATGCGTTGCCAGACTCTCTGCCTTCAGGTGCGCTGGCATTTACATTCTTGGAGTCGTCATCGCAGCCGGGAGTTGGCCGTATAGCCCATGGCTGGATTCGACAGTTGGAAAAGCAAGGTTATGCCCCGTCGGTTCCAGTGTGGGATTTTGTACTTTTTTGCTTTGCTGTCTATGCGGCCGATGTGTCCGTTCTCCGCAAGGAAAGCGCCGATGGATGGACCCGTCAGATTGAACTTGATATCACACTCAATGACCCCGCGCCATGGGAGGCCAATCGTCAGCTTGTCGAGAAGATGTTGCGTGTATTGACTGGCGATTTTTGGACGTTGCAATTCTCAGCAGGTGGCCCTGTTCCACCCAACGGTCAGCGCCGGCTTTGCGATCGTGACTGTGTCGCTTTGCTTTCAGGCGGCCTCGATAGCCTGATAGGGGGGATCGATGCTGTAGCGCAAGGTCGTAAGCCAATCTTTGTATCACAACGCGCTTTTGAAGATTCAGCCCGACAAATTAAATATGCCAATGACCTTGGTGGTGGCGAATGGCATCAGCAGTGGAGCCACCGTGTTGTATTCAAAGGTAAGAAAGAGACATCCACAAGAGCTCGTTCAATGGCCTTCTATGGCCTGGCGGTGCTTGCGACATCGCTGCTGCCAATGGAGAAAACAGAGATCTTTGTGGCGGAAAATGGGTTCATAAGCATCAACCCGCCTTTATTGCCGGGAAGGATGGCCAGTTTTAGTACCCGAACTACCTACCCGCTATTCATGTCCATGCTTCAGGAGTTGTTGGTAGGTCTGAATATTAAAGCCAGTCTACTCATGCCCTACCGATTTAAAACCAAAGGGGAGATGCTGGAAGAATGCGCTGATCAGTCAATGTTGAAAAGACATGCTTGTGACACAACAAGCTGTGGTCGTTTTCGTACCTACAATCGCACGCACTGTGGACGTTGTGTGCCATGTATGGTTCGCAAGGCTGCCATCCAGCATTGGGGGAAAGTTGATACAACACATTACAAATTTCCGTCTTTATCATCCGCAGGTAAGACAAAGGCGGATGATCCCATGGCCGTAGCTTGCGCAGTTCTTTCCTCTGAGCAAAAAGGCATCGATTCTTTTCTGGGGGCCACGTTATCGTTTGCCTCTCAGGCGGATCGGCCTCAATACCGCCGTGTTATTGAACAGGGATTGCTAGAGCTTGCAGTTGTGCTTCGCAGGGACGGCATAATCTGATGGACTTTCATTGCCACTTGGATCTTTATCCTGATGCACGAAAGGTTTATGTGGAAGCATCGGATAGAGTCGAGTTTGTTTGGTTGGTCACTACCAGCCCGAGAGCTTTCGCAGCAACATCAAAAGTCCTTCCAGCCTCAGAGCGAGTCTTTATTTCTCCTGGTCTTCACCCAGAAGTGGCAGATAAGAAGTTCGGCGAGTTGGATTTGCTGCTTTCTCAGATGGAAGTGTGTTCGGGGGTTGGCGAAGTTGGCCTTGACGGATCTCCGCGGTACAAACAGTACTTTGAACTTCAGAAGAACATTTTTCAGTCAGTTCTGCAGCATAGTGTAACTCTCGGGGGGCGCGTCCTTAGTATTCACTCTCGATCGTCTGCAAAGGAAGTGCTGGGTTTACTTGAAGCCCATTCGGGTTTTGGGGTAGCTGTCCTCCACTGGTTTACCGATTCACCTTCGCAACTTTCCCGAGCCAAGGAGATGGGCTGTTGGTTCAGCGTTGGGCCTGCAATGTTGGCTTCCGCCAATGGTCGAAAATTAGCTGGTCACATGCCCCAAGATCGTGTGGTTCCTGAAAGTGATGGGCCATTCGCCAAAGTTCGTGGTGCGTCTGTGATGCCGTGGGAAGCTGCCACTGTGGCAGTCGAGCTTGCCGAGATATGGGGTTTGCAGGTAGACGCGGTTGGGCAATTGCTTCGAGCTAATGGTTTGCACCTGACTAGGCTTCTTACTGATTTCAGCGAAGTGCTTGGAAATGGACATTAGATATGAGGATTACACTTTCGATAACGGATGAATGGACTAAATTTAGGGAAAAGATTTTGTGAAATTTATTCATTCAGCAGACATTCATCTCGACAGTGCTCTGCACGGATTAGAACGATACGAGGGTGCCCCCGTAGAGGAAATCCGAAGTGCCACGCGCCGTGCCTTCGACAACTTGATTGAGCTGGCGATCGATGAGCAAGTGGCATTCGTGTTACTGGTCGGGGATCTGTATGACGGGGACTGGAAAGACTACAACACCGGCCTCTATTTTGTTGAGCGCATGGGGAGGCTACGCGACGCCAATATCCGTGTCTTTATCGTGGCTGGCAACCATGACGCAGCCAGCCAGATCACCAAGCACCTTCGCTTACCTGACAACGTTACTCTATTTTCAACCAGGAAGCCTGAACGGGTTGTCCTGGACGACCTGGGTGTGAGCATTTGCGGACAGGGTTTCGCAACAAGGGCAGTCACGGACGATATTTCACAAGATTATCCGCAAGGCGATCCACAACTCCTGAATATCGGCTTGCTGCATACCTGCCTGGACGGTAAGCCAGGCCATGAGCCTTACGCACCCTGTACGGTCGATGGGCTGCGCTCCAAAGGATACCAGTACTGGGCATTGGGCCATGTGCACAAACGCGAAGAGGTGAGTCAAGACCCATGGATAGTGTTTCCAGGCAATATCCAGGGAAGACATATTCGTGAGATAGGACCAAAGGGCTGCACTTTGGTCACGGTGAATGCTGGAGAGATTGTGGCGGTAGAACACCGCGACCTTGATGTGATGCGTTGGTCCATTTGCGAGCTTGATGTTTCTGCTGCTGAGACGGTCGACGACATTTATGAGCAAGTGCGCGAGGGGCTGCAGTTGGCATTAGATGCCGCTGAGGGGCGGCCGGTGGCTGTGCGCCTGGTTCTGTACGGGGCTTGCTCTGCACACCTGAAGTTGCATGCTGAGCGTGAACGCTGGATACAGGAGTATCGAGCCTTGGCAACCGGTCTCGGCGGTGCTGGCATCTGGTTAGAGAAAATTTCCATCAAGACGAGGCCCGTCGTTTCCACGGACGAAGTACTTGAACGTGATGATGCATTGAGTGGCCTGCTGCGTGCCATCCACGACATGGATCTGGATTCCTCGGCTCTGGACGGACTGGCAGATGAAATGTCCGTGCTTCGTCAGAAACTCCCCGCGGAACTGCTGGCTGGCGATGACCCCTTTGATCCAGCTAATCCGGAATTCCTCAAAGAGACGCTGGAGGATATCAAGGAGCTCCTCGTAAACCGCCTGATGACCACGGAGCATAGGTCATGAAGATTCGGACATTGAATCTGGCAGCATTCGGGCCTTTTACCGAGCGGGAGCTGGTGTTTGAGGAGGTCGGATTGCATATCGTCTATGGCCCTAACGAGGCGGGAAAGAGCTCGGCTCTGCGCGGTTTGAAAGCGCTGCTTTATGGGATCGATGAGCGTACGCTTGATAACTTCATTCACGCCAATGATAAGCTCCGTATCCACGGTCATTTACAGAATACCGATGACCGTGAGCTGGCGTTGGGCCGGCGCAAAGGCCGGAAAAATACCTTGTTGTCTCCCGATGGTGAAGCGCTTGATGAACAGGCACTGGCGCCATTTATCCAAGGCGTGACACCGGAACTCTTCGAATCGCTTTTCGGGATCGATCATCAGGCATTGGTGCAGGGTGGGAATGAGATCCTTGAGCAGAAAGGGGAGGTCGGTCAGGCACTGTTCTCCGCGTCGCTGGGTAGTCATGCACTGCACGCCGTACTTGGGGACCTGGATGATTCGGCGAAAAATCTTTTTCTTCCCGCAGGTTCCAAGCCACTGATTAACTCGGCCATTCGAACACATGCGGATCTGAGGGCTGAGATTAGAAAGTGCTCGCTCTCGTCCAGAGAGTGGGATGAACATCGCCGTGCATTGGCACGTACAGAGGAAGAGCTAAAGCGAATTCAGGCTGAACTGGCTGAGAACAGGACGGAGGCAAATCGTTTACAGCGGATCCAGCGCGTCTTACCGAAACTCTCAAAGCGACGAGAGCTTGTTCAGGAGCTGGAATCGCTGGGCGACGTTGTCATCCTTCACGATGATTTTTCCGCCCGTCGTAGGAAGGCAGTCACTACGTTGGACACCGCTCAAGCAATCGTAGGCAAGGCAACCCCTCGCCTCGAAGGATTACAACAGCAACTTGCTGGGTTATCCACCAATCAGGCATTGCTGGAACAGGCAGAGAATATCGAAGATCTTCATGCGCGCTTGGGTGGCCATCGAAAAGCACAGCAGGACCGACCGCACCTTGATGCAGAAGCCAGACAGTTATCGGCAGATGCCGAATCTATACTCAAAGAGAATCGCCCTGATCTCGAGTTCAAGGATATTGAGCAATTACGTCCTGTCGTGGCAAAGCGGCAGCCTATTGCCAATTTGGGCACTAAAGAAGCCGTCCTGAATGCTCGGGCAGAACAGGCTGAGACCAGTCTGCGAGAGACGGAAGAGCGCCTTCAGACCGCCCGCAAGGAACGTGACGAAATCGCCGAATCAGGTTCTACCGATGCACTGCACCGGGCAATAACCGCCGCCAGGAAGCAAGGGGAATTGGACGCATCGATCCAGTCCACTCAGAGTCAACTTGCAAGCCAGAAAGCAGAGTGTGTTGCCGACCTCTCAAGACTCACGCTTTGGCAAGGTGAGCTGGATGACATGGCTCGCTTGGCGTTACCAAACCGGGAAAGCATCCATCAATTTGAAGAGAACTACGCCGATCTCTCAAAACGTATTCAGCGGCTTGAGGATAGAAAGAACGAGCTAATCGATGCGTTGCAGGATACATCGCAGAGGCTCGATGAGATCGAGCGAGTTGGGGAGGTGCCAACGGAGGTTTCTCTCAAACAAGCTCGATCCGAGCGCGATGTGGTCTGGCAGTTGCTGCGTCGCCAGTGGATAGGCAGCGAAGACGTATCAGCCGAAGCGAGTGAATACCAGAGTGAAGGCACATTGCCTGATGTCTTCGAGAATCGCTTAGCAAGTGCCGATGAGGTATCCGATCGGCTGCGCCGTGAGGCAGAACGGGTTCATGCGCTGGCAAGCCTACAGGCCAAGCAGGAAGGAGGGCAACAGCAAGCTCAGAAGTTCGCCGAGCAGCTTGAGGCAACAAGCGCTGAAAAAGCTCAACTGGATTCGGATTGGCAGGAATTGTGGGCACCCTGTGAAATTGATCCACGCACTCCGCGAGAGATGAGAGCCTGGCTGGATACCTTTGAAAAACTTCGTGATCAGGTGATGCAGCTTAACCTGTTGCGCCAAAAAGAGACTGAGCTCGATCAGAATCGTAGCACGCACCTCCAGAAACTTAATGCACAACTGATTCAACTCGAGAGCGCGGCGTCCACATCAAACGAGCTTGAGATCGTGCTCCTGGAATGCGAGGCGTTAGCCGGTAACCTTGATGAAGCCAAACGCAAACGGGATTCATTGAGTAGGGAAGTTAAGGATCGGGAATCTGACGTTGAATCATTGAATGAAGAGCATCGATTGGCAACGCAGGCGCTCGAAGCATGGAAGGCACAGTGGGCAGCGCAGATGCAGAGTATTGGTTTGCGAAGCGAGACATCACCATCGGAGGTTGATGATTTCTTTGAAAATCTCAGGGCATTGTTTTCGAAACTGGGGGAAGTGGAGAAACTGCGCATACGGATCAACGCCATCGAGGAAGATGCAGCAGCATTCCGAACCCAGGTGGAGGCGATGGCAGCCATTATTGCACCCGAACTGAGTGATCTTCCAGCCGATGATGCGGTTGTGCGCCTCAACGCACTGCTGTCTGAAAACCGATCAAGGCAGACAAAGCGGCAACAGATTGAGGAACAGATCGAACAGGCAACGCAGGAGATACAGGATTCGAACGCCTCCATAAATACCATGACGGATCGTCTGGACGCTTTATGTGTGGAAGCAAAATGTGAGAACCACGATCAACTTGATGCGGCGGAACGCCGTTCGGCAGATTATCTTCGCATCAAGGAGGCAATCGATTCGATAGAGCAGGAGATTCTGGATGCCGGTGAGGGCAGTACCATTGCGGAGTTGGAAGCTCAGGTGGAGGGCATCGATCCGGATAGTTTGCCGGGACGCATCACAGAGTTGAACAATAAGATTGAGGATGAGCTCGAACCCAAACGTACGGAGCTTGCTTCGACAAAGGGGCGTGAAGAAAAGGAATTGGAACTTATGGACGGCAGTGATCAGGCAGCCGCGCTCGCCGATCAGGCTCAGGCCACGCTTGCCAGTATCCGCTCAGACGCTGAGCGCTATATTCAGGTGAAATTGGCTGCCAAGATATTGCGGGATCAGATTGAGCGTTATCGCCAGGAGAACCAGGGACCGCTGGTCAAGCGCGCCAGCGAACATTTCTCTGCACTGACGCTGGGTTCCTTCGATGGCCTCATGACCGATTTCAATGAAAAGGATGAACCCATCCTCGCTGGCATTCGTCCAGGGGGAGAGCGTGTGACGGTGGAGGGCATGAGCTCAGGGACGCGGGACCAGCTCTACCTGGCGTTGCGTCTCGCGTCTTTGGAAAAATACATGGAAACCTCTGAGCCAATGCCTTTCATTGTCGACGACATACTTGTGGACTTTGACGACGCTCGTTCACAAGCCGCATTGAGTGCTTTGGCTGAGCTGGCCGAGAATACGCAAGTCATTCTGTTTACCCATCACTCGCGGGTTGTTGAGCAGTCGAAACTACTGAAAGGGCTAGGGAAGGTGCACGAGCTCTAAATGGAGGCCTCCGTGGTTGCGGCATTAAATGCCACAGTTGATAACAGAATGGACATGAAATGATTAACCAGGAAAAATATGAAGCGCTAAAAAGGGATTTTCTCTCCCGAGACTATGGCAACATAGGCTTCGATCACCCGCAGTATATTGAGCATGAACGAGCCTATAAGGATGAACTGATCAGTATATTTCGGGACGAGTTGTCCGATGCGCTGAAAAATCTTTCGGAGGACCCCGAAACACGTACTGCCGTAGCCGCAAAAGCGATCGACGTTTTCTTCCGCAAGCTCGAGGCCAACGCCGGTAAACCACAGAACTTAGTCGGATTTAGATATACCAACTTTTTGAAGACCATTAGCGCGGAGTCCAAGCCAGAGTTCGCTGTGCGTCTCTCGGAGTTTCTATATGGCGTAGGCGCGATTGAGGATCGAATCGATCACTTTCTCGGTTTCTTGGAGAGTGTCTCATCGGATCCAAAATACCCCTATTCAAGCGCCTGTGGCAGAGCAATTTACTCGTTTTACCTTTTTCTTTCTGATCCTGAGAAACACATGTTCATTCGGACACAGGATCTGCACAACTGCCTAAAAGAGCTTGCAGAGCAGGGGCTCGATAGTAAGCCGTCAGGGGATGAATACCAACGGATCATGGCGGTGGTTACTGAAGTCAGTGAGAGCCTGAATTCGGATGGCTGGTCGCCGCGGGATTTGGCCGACATCTACACCTTTCTTTGGTTGCCATTTGGTGATCCGCAGGGAGATTCAACACCATTTGATCCGAATTCCGCATTTGAATATCTGGATGAACGTTATGGTCTATACAGGCCACCCACTAAGAAGATTGCTGCCTTCGAAACGGACTCTGCTAAACAGCTCGCCTTGGAGCGAGAGGGCCAGACCGTCACTCTGTATCTCGAAACGTATCCGACTGGCGTTGATGGCATAAAGTTGCTCAAAGCATACGCCGCCGGAGAAGGCAGAAACAGTAACCTGTTATCCCAGGCCCCTAAACTGGCTGCGGGTAATACCGCTGTCAGTGTGAGAGTCAGTTCCAGGCAGGCTTTGGCTCAACTATGTGATTTGTATGATAAATATGAGACACCAGCCCCTAAACCGATAGGAGAGAACATGACCATACCGCTGAATACCATCATGTATGGTCCACCGGGTACCGGAAAAACCTATCATACTGTGAACAGGGCGCTGGAAATCCTTGATCCAGGTTACCTCGCGGCTCATCTCGATGACAGAGCAGCCCTGAAACAGCGTTTTGATCAGCTGAAAGCACAAGAACGGATTGCTATGGTTACCTTCCATCAGAGCTTCAGCTACGAAGACTTCGTGGAGGGGCTTCGGGCAGATACGGATGAAGAGGGTAGTATTCATTACCGCGTACGCGATGGCGTGTTCAAGCGACTCTGTAATCGCGAAACCGAAGCAAGTTCACGGGAACTGGACAAGGCCATCCAAGATCTTCAGGAAAAAACACTCGATGCACCGGTTGAACTGAAAACGGCGACCGGTAAAGCGTTTGCAGTGACCTACTCTGGAGGGAGCACGTTTAGCATCAACCCCGCAAGTAGTACGGACGATAAGTACTACCCGGCCAGTATTGAACATCTTCGCCGGCTTTACCTACATGGCGAGTCTGACGGGATGTACAACCCGAGCTACGTGAAGGGCATTCTCGAGCACCTAAAGACTGAATATGGCTTGAGTGCCCCAATCGATGTAACTGATATGGGCCCTTCGGTGCTTATCATTGACGAAATCAACCGCGGCAATGTGGCAAGTATCTTCGGTGAGCTCATTACGCTCCTTGAAGCGAGTAAACGTAGAGGTAATGATGAGGCGCTTGAGGTAATACTTCCTTACTCGGGCGATACCCTCAGTGTGCCTGCTGATCTTTATGTGGTCGGCACCATGAACACGGCGGATCGATCTCTTGCCACTCTGGACACGGCGCTCCGGCGTCGCTTCGAATTTCAGGCAATGTACCCCGAGCCTGGACTAGTGGCGGGCGTTGTGGTGGAAGGTGTCAATATCCAGGCATTGCTCACCTCGTTGAACCAGCGCATCGCTATTCTCTATGATCGCGAGCATTTGATTGGCCATAGCTTTTTCATGGGTTTGAGTAGTTCTTCCTCTATCGGTGACCTAAAACGAATCTTTGAACGACATATACTTCCCACGCTGGAAGAATACTTTTTTGAGGACTGGAACCGCATCCGCCAAATTCTTGGAGACCATTTGAAGCAGTCAGAGCCTGCTTTTCTAATCAGGCAGTTTACGGCTAGCGATATTGAAAAAGTGCTGGGGAATGATCTGTCTGAAGAAGTGGGTGATGATTTCTTCGTTCGTAATACAGATGCTCTAAACGATCCCCGTGCGTACATTGGAATTTATAATAACGCAGCTCTTGGAGTAACTGATGTCTGAAGACGTTATTGTCAGAGAGTTTGGCAGTCTTCGGTGGGGTGAGGGTGGTAATCTCTCCAGGCGTGCATATGATTTTCTGAAAAACGAAGTACTACGGGGCGGGCTGGCCGGTACGAACGTACTTACCCTTGGCGCCCGGAACGGACGGGAGAGCCTGAATGTACAGAATTATGTCGGAGTACTGTCGACCCCTGACGGAACAGTCATTGAAATTCTCCCAAAAAACACCTCTGACAGCGACACGGTGGAGTATTCACGCAGAATTCTACTGAAGATGCTATCGGTGGTTTATGGGCTGAACTGGAAGCAGGCAACGGATGCGACACTTGATACCCGTAATGCTCGACTACCCGATATTCTGGTGGAAAGATTCCTGGAGACTGTCGGGCGCTTGGTCCGCGTAGGTCTGCGCAGTGATTATCTCAGGCGCAGGGAGCAGGCGAAGTACTTGAAAGGTCGGCTGAATGTCGCGAAGCAGATAAGACTGCCGCCCACAAAACGAACAGATTTCTGCATTGAATATGACCGTTTCAGCGTTGATCGGCCGGAGAACCGACTGATCAAACTTGCCCTTATGACAGTCGTGCGCTGGCGACTTTCGCCCCTCAACAAACGTTTGGCGAAAGAACTGCTGCTCAGTTTTACTGACGTAGAAGCCAGTGTAAATGTGAAAGTTGATTTTCGGTCGTGGCGCTCTCAGCGGGATATGGTCCATTATCGGCCCGTATATCCCTGGCTTGAACTGATACTTAACGAACTGTCGCCTTGGGCATTCAGTGGCAAGTGGCAGGGCATTTCCATGTTGTTCCCCATGGAGGAACTGTTTGAACGGTATGTATACCGCATGCTGGGTAAGCGGCTGGTTGCCGGGTACTCAATGAAAGAGCAGGCACAGTCCGAATATCTCGCCAGGCATAATGGCAAGCCGATCTTTCAGTTGAAACCGGATATTCTGGTGAAAAAGGGCTCTCGCAACTATTGCATCATGGACACCAAGTGGAAGTTGCTCGACCAGTCTGCGGCTGAGTCCGGCATAAAATACAAATTGAGTCAGGCTGATTTCTACCAAATGTTTGCCTACGGGCATAAGTACCTGGAAGCAACCGGGAGGTTACTGCTGATCTTTCCGCGACACTCTCAGTTTCAGGATGGGCTGCCGCCCTTCGCACTCGAACACGAACTGGAGTTATGGGCGCTTCCCTATGACCTTGATAGGGATGAGTTGTGTCTGCCGGTTGGTCTTGAACTACCCTTCCTGACATCCACGCATCAGAGTGCAATGGCTGCGTGACAGCCTGCTCAAGTTCCCGTCAACATGGTCAGCAGGCGAGCATCAAAGGTTTTCGAACCGACTCTGGGCCACTTGTGCGCCTTGTTTGGAGGGGCGACCTGATAGGATGCCTTCAAATTATCGAGCAGATTTCTGGCTTCGGGGAACTCGTTGATATTGAATGCGACTTCGACGGCGTTATTCCCATCGTTGGGTGACAGATAAATAGTGAAAACCGCTTTCTTGCTCGTCGGCAGACGAAACATCACACCATTGCCCGACGGAAGAGGGCGGGTTGTGTAGCCATGGGTTTTCCCCCACGCCCTAAGAGATTCGGTGGTCCACATGTCCATAGATTATTCTCCCAGAGGCGGTATGACACCCGTGTGACGTTCTTCCAAAAGATTATAGTACGATGTATTGGGCGACTAAAACAATTGCAAGCGGTTTCCGAGAGCCACGATCAATATAAGATCATCCTCTAGTCTCTTTGCTACGGATGAAGAGAGCTATATGTCTGTCAAATAGCGGAGCCGCTCAGCGGAGCCTCACGCATAAGGTCCTGATTATCTTCTTGGTGCATCAAACGCCATAACCCGCCGAAATGGCATCTTGCAGGACGGTGAGAATTTGCCAGAGGAGTAGTAAGCCACCAAGCTTGACTAAGTCGACGATCATAAATTATCCCCCCCATTTTTATTGAGAAGCTTTGTCGCCTGCTGGTACAAATCCGCTGGCGAACGTGACTGGTAGAGCTGGTGCATAATGCCGCGAGAAATCAGTGCGGACTTTTGGCCGGTTTCCGGATCAGGAAGGTAGGTTTTGATAGATTTTTTTCCATCGTTTCCCTCGTACCAGCGGATATTAAGTGCACATTGTTCTTTGAAGAAACACATCTCGTAATAATCAGGGATGTGGAAGTGGATCCACCAGGCCAGAGACATCCAATCTCCGGTTCGTTCGAAGTGTTCACGATAAGCAGGTATCACGATACAGGCGGTAGCGCCGCAGTACCCCTGTTCATCTCTCTGATCCCAGATGTGGGCGGCAGCGTTACGTGTGTTACTGGCGCAGTTCATACGATTTTTGTTTCCCAGGCCGTTGACCTCTGGAGAGCGGTAACCTGAGCGAATATGAACCCTTCCCCATGCGTTCTGGATCGGTTCCAGCACTTTCCCGCACAGCGCGCTGCCTGCCTCTGTAGCCAGGTCAACATCATCCGGAGCATTCACAACGCCAAAATGCTGAGCAATTTCGGAGTGAAGAAACTCTCGTAGGTAGAAAGTTCCGGAAAGTCTTCTACGTCCCAGTGATTCCAGCTCTTTGTACGAATATTTCCGACTCATAATCCCTCCTACGCCACGACCATTGTGCGGCTTAAATATTAGGGTATACTTTTGATACATGTTAGAGGTGTATATCCATACATGTATCTTTTATGAGAACCAACTAGGAGAAGCAGAGCTTGGCCGATGTGAAATGGGAATCACATTTGCGATTCAGATTGATCGAGATCGTGTGCCTTTGGGAAGGACACTTGACCACTCGCCACTTAATGTCCACTTTCGGGATCAAGCGTCAGCAAGCGTCCAGGGATATCAACGCTTACAAGGCCATCGCGCCTCGAAACATCGAGTATCTACCAGCGCGCAAGGGGTACTGCCCAACACAGGCTTTCACACCCATCTTTACTGAGGGCACAGTTGATGAATACCTCAACCTGGTGGACTCACGCGGGTTCACGCAAGGAGCGACTCATCGCGTCGGAATACCAAACGTGCATACCCACATCCTGCAGTTTCCCCCTAGACTCGCCCAGCCGGACATTGTCCGGCCTCTTGTGGATGCATGCCGGCGGGGGCTACGACTGGAAATTACTTATGCTTCCTTGTCTTCTCCAGAAGGAGAGGAGCGCGTAATCGCTCCCCATGCGGTAGTTTTCACTGGCTATCGGTGGCACGTTAGAGCCTACTGCGAGAAGAACCGCGATTACCGGGATTTCTTGTTAGGCAGGGTGTTGGAGATTACAGGTGAGTTGGGATCTGCCCTGGAGAATTCTAAAAACGATAGCAAATGGCATACAGAGATAACGTTGAGCCTCGTCCCGCATCCCAAGCTCAACAGGCTACAGCAAGAGTTGATTCGACGTGAGCGATGTTTTGAAGGAAAGGTACTGGAACTTAAGACGCGGGAGGCGACAGCGATATATTTGTTGCACATGCTTCAGGTTCCGACATATAAGTCTGATAACGAACGAGCTAATCCTTTGGTTCTAAGAGACCTGTCTGTGATTGAAGCGCTCAAATTCTAGGGGTAGATTAACTGCAATATAGCCCGCTTTCAGCGCTGAACGCAGGTGAGAGTACACTTACTTTCATGATTATGTTGTAACGGATGTCGCTTTATTCATAAAGCGCTTTTGATCTCTCAACCTTTATCGTGGGGCACGATGGATTCTGAAAATGTAGTACATGATGATATGCATGCCCGTGCAATTCTCTTGAGGTTCATGCGTGAAGCTCGTGAATCGTACATGAAAAAGTATAGAAAAATGGAGGAGAGTAAGTCCAGTGGCCGATATACCTTTAAGCGCTACCTGGAGGCATGCAAACATCAGGGTGACCTGTATGGCGATGCTCTAGTTTTCAAAGACGTTTATAAAAATCCAAGACGCCGAAGAGAGCAGACTTACTTTGTTGCTTTCGGTGGCCTACAGTTTTACGAAGAAGCTTTCAAGCATGTGAAGGAGGGAAAACTCTATCCCGTAACTCTGGACATACTGGATTCCAAAATTAGTTCAGCGATGTACGGAACTCGAATCGTCTTTTGTTTATCAGAGCATGCGTTAATAAAAATGATCCGTAGGAGCCAGTGTGCATCTATAGGTAGCTTGGTAAATTTAATTCGGCTCTATATCGAACCTTTCGTTCGTTGCCTGCTTGTCGAGAATATGACTGAAGACTTTGTTGCCGTTTGTGCGGAGTCGTACATGCCTTGCACCTTGGACGAGGAGGGTAAAATAATTGTGAAAACGTGGATTTCGCGCTCATCGTGGACACCACAAACTGAAGCCAAGCTCTGGCAGGCTTGCCAGGTACTCTCCTCGGAAAATAATATCGCTTTGATACCAACGGAGGTATTTGAATCGAGTAAATTTATGAATGAAGAATCGATTAGAAAGTACCTGATATGCTAAAAAAGATGATATGGCTTTGAGTCAGTTGACACCAATAATGCACGCCTTGATCCTCTCCTCTATACCTGGAAGTAGCGGAAACTCCCTGAAGTTATCCTCAAGCGATTGAATTAACCACTCAGGCCTTGCCAGGAGGTCCTTGCGTATATCTTTAAGCAACAGTGGCTTATTTCGTTTGCCGGTCAATCGCTCAAACCAGACTGGCCTGATCATATCCAGCCAACGCGATGCCACCTCGTCCCAGTCGGGCTGGTAGTCTTTGCGGGGTGTTTCCAGATGCTGCTTTAGGAGCAAAAGATGATCGATGTCTTTCTGTTGTGTGGTCGTGCCCAATAGTTTCTGGATCACAGTGCGAAGTTCTTCCAGGGCGCGTCTTTTTTTCTGAGCCAGTAGATTCTTCTCATTGTCGTTGAGCAAATCCAGAAAGGATTGAAGAATCTGGCTGCTTTTCCTATCCAGTGCTCGGTTTTCTGTGCTCGGTGTGAGTTGTTCGCGCAGGCTGATAGAAATCTGACTAAGTTCCGTGATTGGCTTTGAGTTCTGTCCGGGTATCAATACCCAGCGTGGTGCACCAAAGCTGCCTCCAGTGACACAAAATAGTGCCCAGGGCTTTTGTGCGCTGACCAGGCTGACACGGGACAGGACTTTCTCTTGGGTGTGACGATAGTGCTCATACACCTCCTCTCCAACGATGGCGTGATCGCCCTCTACTAGAGATCGCACGGGCTGAAACGCATCATCGATACCGTCCCAGTGCTCATCAGCGGTTTCTGCCTGATGGATCATATCCTGTGCGTGTACCACCTCACTTTGACTACTGCGCATCGACTCCGGCAGCGGCATGTTTGAACCGAGTAACTGTTCCACGGTCTCGTAACGCTCGATGAAGCGTTCATCGGAGCGAAGGGCAAATTGCTCCGCGTCTTCGGGCCACCATATTTCGATCGACTTGTGCGGACTGTCCATTCTATCGACGCGACCCGCCCGTTGCTCCGCTATTCTGACCACGCTGGGCATATCCAGGTGCACCAGGCAGGAAGACTGCTGCAAATTCACACCCTCGGACATGCTGTCTGAACACAGACCTATGATGCCCTTTGTTTGTGAACCGCGTGCAAAGTTTTTGAGGATCTTGTTGCGCTCCGTCCCGGCGCTGCCGAAAGCCAGAATGGTCTCCACCCCCGCCCGCTTTCTGAGTAGCTGGTCTATCAGCGCCAGCGTAATCGGGCGGCTGTCAAATGCCAGAATCAAGGAGTGGTGAGCCAGTAGATCGTAGAGCTTATCCGCCTTGGTTTGCTCGCGAGATTCGCTCATCTGCCGTGTGCATTCGGCGATTTGCGCGTAAATGGATCGGTCGTGTCGACAGGCCGCGGCATGCTCTTCAGGGGACGTAAGCCACTCGGGAAGCGCTATCGACAGCTTATTGTCTGGGACGTGGCCCGGGATTTTCTCCAGTTGCAGTATTACATTTCCCGTATTGCTGCCTTTATGGAATTGATCAAGTTGAAAGTACTCGATCGCGGTGGCGGTGCCTTCGATGTGCTCCAGCAGCGCCGCACGTGAGGACCGAAGCGATGCCATGACAATGTAACGTGCCAGCTTTTTTGCCGAATGCAGCCTTCCTTCGAGATACCTTGACTCTGAAACGCCCTGGTCTCGCAACACAGTGGGCATATCAATCGGTTTGATAAAGTGGGTCACACCGTACAATTCATCGGTAAGCTGCTGAATCTTCTCTGCTAACGCGCAGTCGGCGGCGCTTTCACTGAGCTTGTACACTTTGGGCAGGTGATCCGGAAATCTACAACGGTTGCCGTCCTGGTCGCAGTAAGCCTGGGGATCCTTATCCACCTGCTTATTCAGCTGCCGCTTTGTCCTGCGGACGGTAAATCGCCTGATTTCCTTGCGTAACTCCTCCAGCTCGGGCTCTGTGAGCTGCCGGTTAATGCTTTTAACCCCCAACATTTTGTCAAAAGCCTGGAGGATCGATGGCGACAAGTTGTCTGCACCCAGCATATCGGCGATACGCAGGAGATCCACAATGCTACGATTGATGGGGGTCGCCGTCAGTAAGACTACATGATCGGCCATATTGCGTAGCAGTTCCTGGGTGCGATTGGATTTGAAATTCAGGAAATTGTGACCTTCGTCCACGCACAGAATTTGGGCTCTGCGTAGCGCATCAATAGTGAGTTCGTGGCGCCGGGCGCGTTTATGGCTCAACTTTCCATGCGAAAAGGTTTCCAATGAGACGCTGTTCTGGCTGCATTCCCGTATCCAGTTTTCTTCCACTGCGGGCGGGCAGACCATGATAGCTTTGCCCTGGCGCATACGGCCCGAGCGCACGATCTGGTCCTGCACGGCGCCAACAAGGTAGGTCCCCATGCGCGTCTTACCCGCCCCGGTTGCGTCGGCGATCAGGACGCTACCCTGGTTGGACAACACGGTAAGCGCTTGGGCAATACCTTGCTTCTGTGAGGGCCAGAGGTTTCCCGTGGCCGTCAGGTAGTCGCCCTGGAGGTATTTCTCCGCCCACTCGCCTTCCAGCAGCTCGGCACACGCGCGTGCCAGGGCCTCCTCCCAGCTGACCACCCGGAGCATTTTTTCCAACAAGGCGATCAATTGTTCCTGATAGCTGATACCGCGCTCCCAGTAGTTCTGGGCAATTGAGGTTAATTCGGCAAAGCGCTTCGGCTCTTTGGTCGCCGAGAAACGGGCGTTGGCCTCTATTTGTGTGCGCATGCCGGGTTCGGTGAAATTAGAGGAGCCTAAGGTGATGCCCGCGTCGCCGCTGTAGATTTTGGCATGCAGACGGCGCTGCCCCGGCAGGTAACGCGCTGTAACTCTGCCGGTTTTCAGAAGATCGACCATCTCGATGACCTTGGCGGAGTAGAGGAGGGAGATCCCTCGTGCTAACCAGTAGGCTTCAGCTTCTGACGTCAAGTCAGCACGGTTAACGGTGAATGTATCCCGGCGCGACGGAAATGGTTCTTGGCCAATCAACAGGCGAACTTCAGCCTCGGGATTAGCGCATTGGTCGCAGCAGAAATCCAATAGACGATCGATACTGGCAAACCCGGTAATGATCAGCGGCGAGGCACTGTCTCGGAGATCGGGTAGCACCACGTTCTCCACTTGTGCCCCATCAAGGTTCAGAGGGAAGCGATCCTGTGCCGGGTAGCCGGACTGCAGCAGCCGATCCTCAGGCTCGTCAGATGCAAAAATATCGAGCGTCTGGTTGAAGGGGTAGGCGTCCCTGGACATGTGTATCCAATTATTTTCTAGTTCAGAGTGCCAGTATAGCGCCCCCTCCGGGGTCTATACCTATTCAGACCGGCTGAATTTGCTATCGGTATGCAGGTAAATTGATTCGTATCGTTTGCCAAGCAAGCCGTCTTTTCGGTAGCGCTTACCTGAGAAGTGGAAGCTAAGCTTGCCGTCATAAGCAAACATGCCCATCTGCTCAATTTTTAGCCGGACCGGTTTGCCACGCGACTCGGTCAGGACGGTGTCTCCTATTGCAAGGCCAAGCGCCTCGGCGCAGATAGCTTCGCGCTCAGCCTCCATGGCGAGATCCCACCTCTCCATATCGTCTTCCAGCTTCCTGCAGGTTTCCCTGGCGGCTGTTAGAGGGCCTCCTGATTCGTTTCCAATAAATATCTTCTCCAACAGGACGAGGTGGTCGTCGGGCACCGGGTATTCATGTTTATACACGGCGGAAGACAGGATGTCGTGAGCATGATCGAGCTCCATGAAGGCCTCGATCCGCTTCTTGGATATCCGAAGTTTCGGCAACTCAAGTACTGCCGGTAGGACTACATCGGCTTTGGGTACCAGTTCGATTGGCGCGATGTCTCCCAGGGGAATTTCGCCCGTTTCCAGGGTTTCTTCATAATCCTCGTCCCAGGAGTGGTTTACCCTGCAAACGACCCAGAGCGTCTCCCGAGACACACAAAGCTGACTGCGCGCCCTGGTGTAGCGATCATAATCATGGTGGTACTGTACGATCCAGGCGTGCTCGAAGGGGCCCAGGTCCCAAACCGCGTACGACAAGTTGTTCTCTGCGACGGCCCTACGAAGATTTGCAACCTGCTGGATGAATTCAGGGGTGATTCGAACAATAATCTTGGGGCCGCGGTCGTTGTGCCGGTTGTGTCGCTCGGGCTTCTTCTCGAGCAGCAGTACGTGCGCTTTGGCCAACGGCAGTAGTTTGGAGACCAGCGCCTGGACACTGCGAATGGATGGATGGGCAATTTGGTCAGAATTTGACCGATCTTCCAGCCATTTCACATATCGCTTCTGGACTAGTAGCAGGATTTGGGTCGCGATATCCCCGTCGAGTGCACGGACGCCGGACTGGGTAACCTCCATTTCACCTAGGTCGATCCCCGCTGCCGACAGCTCAACCACCGCCCGCTGAAATATCTCCGCCTGAAGCGGCGACAAACCGACCCAGCCCTGTCTGACCTGCTGCCGCTTGGCTCGCACTTTTTGGCGCTCGACGAGTTTCTCGCTGAATTCTTTCAGGATTGGTTTTCGGGGTCGTTTACCGGCTTTGACCTTCGCCCAGTATCCCGGGGGCGGTTTGGGAACTTGAAGTTTCTTGCAGCGCTTGCCCAGCGCGACATCAGAGATACCCAGTTCCCGCGCGATATCTCGGGTGGGGCGCTCCCAGACAAGCAGGAAGAGTTCTTCGCGCGTTAGATCGGTGTTCATCGAAACTTTGTCCTCGCGTGATGTGCAAACCATGATTATCCAGAGTTGGACAAAAAATGCTCAGATCGTCCGAGTTGCGGCTTGATCTTTTCACCTGTTTAAGTCGCTGTATTCGTGCATGAATCCTTGTTTCAGTTAGGGCAATTACCAATAATGGTGCCACATATTGCCGCAGGGAAGCCGTTAGATGTCCATCACGCATGCAGATTTAAAGGCTCGCCAACGAGCGGAGCGGGAAGGTCATTCCGAAGGCCTGGCGCTGCGCTCTCACCGAGCACTCAGTTGGCTGGATAGGGCCGAGCAGTGCGAAGACGAAGACGGAAAATTCATCTTCCTCTGGATAGCTTTCAATGCCGCCTATGCCAACGAGATCGTCGAAGGCGAGCGGGCTCATGAGAAAAGGACGTTTGTAATGTTCCTCGAAAAACTCGTAG
This sequence comes from uncultured Haliea sp., assembly GCA_963977485.1. Taxonomy (GTDB): domain Bacteria; phylum Pseudomonadota; class Gammaproteobacteria; order Pseudomonadales; family Halieaceae; genus JARRPM01. The sequence goes on along the minus strand of CAXBOW010000021.1, from coordinate 34,863 downwards.
AACTTGATACTGACGATATCCTATACAAGCTGATCTGGACTGAATTCTCTGGCTCAATCAGGGTGCTCCTGAACAACCAATTTGTCTTCGAACCCTTCTGGGAGTACCACCGCGGCAATATTTCGCAGGAGCAGTGGAAATCCAGCTTTGATAGTGCCAAAGCGGCTGCAAACCGCGCCCTGGCGGAGCACAGAACCGTTGATGCACTGTCTATTGTCCTTGCGCGCATGTATACGCTTCGAAATCAGCTCGTGCATGGCGGGGCAACCTGGAATTCCCGGGTTAATCGCGACCAGCTGACCGATTGCGCCAGCTTTCTGGGCAAGCTCGTCCCGCACGTCATTCAGCTGATGCTGGATAACCCAAATACGCTTTGGGGAGATGCTGTCTATCCGGTGGTCGAACCCTGATATGCGCGAAAACGTTACATGTATATGTATACAATCTATACATGTAGATGCGGGCGACTATGATGTGTCCTTCGAGCAATCCCGCTAGGAGGTACCCATGATCATTATTCGCTCAATGGCCCTGATCTCACTGATTACGGTCTTGCCAGTAGCCGCCGATGAGTACATCGGGAACTACAGTGCCAACAAATACAATGCGAATTCGACCTCCAATCCGTATGGCGCGGGTAGTCGATACAATGCCAATAGCGTTAATAATTCGAATGGTACCTACGGCAACCCCTACAGCTCAAAATCGGCGACGAACCCTTATGCCACGGATGCACCCAAGCTCTACGACGGTGTCGGTAACTATCGGGGTAAGCTGAGCAGCAATCCCTATGATGCGGACTCTGTTTCCAACCCGCACGGGCGTTATGGCAGTCCTTATTCGTCGGAGTCGATTAATAACCCCTATGGTGCGGGTAGTCCTTATCGTAGCGATAGCCCTAACAATCCTTACGGCGAAGGCCTTGAAATCTATGGAGACTAGGCCTTGATAATCCCACGGAGGGGGACTCATTGAAGATATCTGGAAGTGATAGCGGGGCGTTGATATTCAGCCCGTCTGATCTCGTTCGCTATATTGATTCCCCCTTTGCGTCATGGATGGCAAGACACGCGCTCGAATGTCCGGATAGCGGTATCGATAAGGACCCCGCAGACGCGTTGCTCTCGTATTTGGCAGAGAAGGGTATCGACCACGAAAGTCGTTTCCTGGAGACGCTCCGCAGCCGACATGGCGCTGTAGTCACTATTCCTGATGATTTGGATGATACGACCAAGTTGTCAAAGACCATGGATGCCATGAGAGACGGAGCCGACGTCATTTTCCAGGCCTGTCTGGAGAAGCTGCCGTTTCGAGGGTATGCCGATTTTCTGATCAAGGTGGATGCGCCGTCTGATCTTGGCGAGTACTCGTATGTCGCCTGGGATACCAAGCTCGCCCGGGAGATGAAGCCTTATTTCGTCATTCAGCTGTGCTGCTACAGTGAAATGCTGGAGGCGATGCAGGGAGCGCGGCCCCAGAGCGCCACCGTGGTTCTGGGAACCAACGAAGAAGTCCCCTTCGCGCTCGACGAGTACTTTGATTACTATTTGGCCAAGAAGGGCGAGTTTCTCGCCCAGCAAGATAGCTTCGATGCTGAGCAAATGCCTGATCCGTTCTTGTATGCGAGTCATGGGGAGTGGACTGGCTATGTAGAAGAGCGACGCCAGGATACGGATCACCTTTCGCGTATTGCGAATATCACCCGCCTTCACATTCAGAGGCTCGAATCTGCAGGTATAGAGACCTGCGCCGATCTCGCCACAACAAACCTTGCTCGAATCCCGCGTCTACATGACGAAATATTCTCAAACCTGAAGCATCAGTCCGCTATCCAGGCCAGGTCTGCGGAGATTGGAACAACTGCCTACGAAGTCAGACCAAGAAAGAGCGGCATGCCATCCGGGCTGTCGTTAATGCCGCCTGGCGATGCAGCAGACCTTTTTTGGGATCTCGAGGGTTTTCCCCTTGAGGAAGGCGGCCTGGAGTACCTGTGGGGCTGTACCTATCTGGACGATCGAGGAGAGCGCCAGTTTTGGGAGCGCTGGGCTCACGACCACGATCAGGAACGTCAGGCATTTGTGGCGTTTATTCAATTCGCCTATCAGCGTTGGCGGGCCAATCCAGGAATGCATATTTACCACTATGGGCACTATGAAGTCAGTGTCTGCCAGCGGCTGATGGGGCGGTATTCGGTCTGCGAATTTGAAGTGGACCAATTGCTGAGACACGGGGTATTCGTCGACCTCTATAAGATCGTTCGAGAAGGGCTATTCGTAGGAGAGCCTGCCTACTCCATCAAGAATGTCGAGCACCTCTATCGCGGCAAACGTGATACGGACGTCGCCTCGGGCGGTGAATCCGTTGTCGTATACGCAAAATGGCGAGAAGCGCCAGACGGGCAGGAGTGGGCGAGTTCCAAGATTCTAAGCAGTATTCGGGATTACAATATTGACGACTGCGATTCCACGCTGGAATTGGGTCAGTGGCTCAGACAAGTACAGTCGGAATCCGGCATTGTGTATGAGTCTATGGGGGGATCAGCTGACGCTGCGGAGGAGCGTGAGCCCGACGAGCTTGATATCCTCCAGGACAACCTGCTGGCATTGGCTGACTCTACTTCAGAGAGTGATGAAAACCGGTTTCTTGCCAGACACCTGGCTCACCTCGTTCTATTCTACCGTCGTGAACACAAGCCAACATGGTGGCGATTTTTTGAGCGTTCAGCCATGTCCTTCACTGAGCTCTACGATGATCCGGATTGTCTGGCTGGGTGCACGCGGACTGATCGTGTGCCTTTCAAGAAGACCCCGCGTGCACGTAAGCTGGTGTATGAATATACCTACGACACTAACCAGGAGTTCAGGAATCGAAGGTTTAGTGAGGTCTATGTGCTTGGCTTGGAAGCTGAGAATGCCACCGTAGAGTCGATCGACACGGAATCAGGCACGTTTCTGTTATCAAAAATGGCCGAGCCAGCCGAAACGATCGATATCATCGCAAACGAATGGGTCAATCCCAAGCCGATTGTGGAGTCACTTGTCGCGATTGGGCTGACATTCCTGGACAGTAGAGAGCTTAACAAACCACTGCACGACTTTCTGATGCGCAAACCGCCAGATGTGGATAGGGATCTGCTCATCGCCATTGATCAGGCCGATGGAGATGACAAGTTAGGAAAAATTTCCGAAGCCGTCACCGCACTCAATAATTCCCTTCTTACGATTCAGGGTCCCCCGGGCACCGGGAAGACCTACACAGCATCGCGGGTGATTTTGAACCTGCTGAGGTTAGGCAAGAGTGTCGGTGTGTGTTCTAACGGCCATAAAGCCATCGATAACCTACTCATTGGTATCCATGAATTATGTGAAGCGGAGGGCGAGAGCTTCGCTATCACGAAGGTTCAAAGCGATGACAAACTGTTCGAGCAGTATCCATTCCATCAGATTCGATCGACCGCTGATATAGTGGAGGGCATTCAGGCTGGCGGCTGTGTAGTCGGTGCTTCGGCGTGGGGTTTTTCACGCCCGCAGGCCTGTGTCGACTATCTGTTCATCGACGAGGCGGGGCAAGTATCCATCGCCAATTTGGCTGCAATGAGTCCTCAGGCTGAAAATATCGTGTGTCTCGGTGATCAAATGCAGCTCCCGCAGCCGGTTCAGGGCTCGCACCCTGAGGATAGCAGTCTATCAATCCTGGATTACTTCTTACTGGGCCAGTCCACAGTGCCGCCGGACATGGGTATTTTCCTGAATAGAACGTACCGGATGCATAAAAACGTCAATCGCTTTATCAGTGAGGCGATCTACGGTGGTCGTTTAGGAAATGATTTGGCCTGTGATCTCCAGGAAATTCATTTGGAGCACGCTGCACAACCAGCGATTTCAGCCAGCAATGGCATCAGATACATAGAGGTTCCCCACAGTGGCAATAAGCAAGCGAGCCCGGAAGAGGTCGAGTGTATTGCCAGTCTAATCAAGTCACTGAAAGGCAGTACCTGGACTGACAAAGAAGGAACCGATCATCCCATTAAGCCCAAAGATATACTCGTCGTCGCGCCCTTCAATTATCAGGTGAATGAACTCAAGAAAAGGATTGGAGACTTAGCCAGGGTAGGGACGGTTGACCTATTTCAAGGTCAAGAAGCGCCTGTTGTCATTATCTCCATGACAGCGAGTACCGCAGAAGATTCTGCGCGTGGACTGGATTTTCTCTTGAGCAAAAATCGTATCAACGTAGCCATTTCAAGGGCGCAGGCTCTAGCGGTTGTCGTTGCTAGTGATACTCTTCTACACGGTTCGCCTGGGAAGTTGAAAGATCTGCGTCTTTACAATTTGTTTCATAAACTAAAAGTGTTTTCTGGCGTAACTTTGTTATTAAGATAACTATGCTTTTTGAAAACGGTGCTAAGTCCGTTGTTGTGCCAATGGATAATTTGGCTGAACATTACCAATGTCCCCGCCACGGTATTTGGTAATACAGATGTTTCATTTTATCAAAATAACCAAACTTCCGACCCAATGGTTGCCAGTTCTGCCGTAGACTATTTACATGGGATTATAGGTCAGCTGAAACAACAAAAATATACAAATACTAAGGGGTGTTACTGATGCAAGAAATAGGCTTTACCTCGTTAGCGAAAGAAACGCTATCCACCTTTGATGAGATTGCCAATGTGGCGAGCGATAAGCTCGGTAATAATGAGCGGCCGGGTAACGATAGTTTTGCCAGTGGCAATACCCTCACTGGAGGGGCGGCCTATCAAAATCTTGCCGGTATCCAACAAGAACAGCGCGAGGCAATGCAAAAGTTGTGTGCAGAGCCTGCGATAGTTCGTTTGGTTTTAGAAGGTGACGATGAAAGCCAGCGAGTAATTTATATAGCCCGCGCCAGTAATTTGCTATTGCCATCAAAAACAGAGTTTGCAAGCTACCGCTCACCTTTAGGACGTTTTGCTGAAATTCCCCCGGGAGATGAAGCCAGTATCGTTATAGGTGGCAAGGAATGCCGTTATTGGGTCATCGAAAAGACCAGCTACCAGCCAGAACACAATGCCGACGGCTGGGATTCAAGGCAAACGCAATATCGACACTATAACAACGGCAGTTACTCCATTGAGTCCCTGCGCGCCCTCTTACAAGCAGAGCGATTAGACAGTGCGGATGAGCTGGACCGTTTGTTGGAACAGGCTGAGGTTCAAAGTGGCGTAGTAGCGGGTATAAGCCATCAGGTTCGCACCGCCATGGGCTTACGCGACCAGCCAGTTCTCGATCAGTTCCAGGGGGAGATTTTTCGCCTGCCGCTGAAAAGTCGTCTGATGATTCTGGGGCCACCCGGTACAGGGAAAACTACTACGCTAATTAAGCGCCTTGGGCAAAAATTGGATCTCGAAAGTCTTGATGCTGATGAACGCCGGCTTGCAGAATCCGCAAGCCATCAACGCCCCCATCAAAGTAGTTGGCTTATGTTCACGCCATCGGAGTTACTAAAACAGTATTTGAAGGAAGCTTTTAATCGTGAACAAGTGCCAGCATCGGATGCGCATATTCGTACATGGGTTAGCTTGCGCAATGATATTGCTCGCAATACTCTCGGCATTTTACGTAGTGCAAATGGTGGCCGATTTTCGCTGAAAAATGATCTTTTACCAGTGAAGACCGAAGTAGTACATGATGCCAGTGCTTGGTATGACGCATTCCAGGGTTTTCACGAAATGCGTCTGCGCCAGCAACTTGTGGATGGTTTGGCGATTGTGGAAGCTGCCGGTCCTGAAGGCGAACAACCGATATTAGAGCAGCTGAAAACCCTTGCTGCTGCTCTGGAAAATCGACCGCTGATCGAGATCTATCGGTCATTGGACAGTGATGAGGATTCCTTAAAGCAGGCCCTGAAGAGCTCCAGAGCCATCGCCGATGATTTACTCAAGAAGGAACGCAACCGCCTGTACAACAAGGACAAGGACGTATTTCAGCGCTTAGCTCAATATTTGGAAACGTTGCAACAAGATAATGAACAGGACGACGAAGATGTTTTTGATGAAGATGATCAGGAAGAAACAGCTGCGCCTACACATAGCGCAATACAAGTAGCGGTAAAATCATACCTTTCTGCAGTGAAAGCACTCGCCAGAAATAGATATCTCAAACGCAGCATGCCAAAGGCATCTCGATCTGGTTTGGTTGTCCAGTTTCTAGGCGATGCCATCCCAAGCATCGAAGTACTGGTTGAAATTGGTCGTCACATCAGTTTTCAGAATGGCTTACGGCGTTTCATCAATAGCCATAAGCGCTATGTAACCGATATACCTGCCAGTTACCCACGCTTTCGCAAAGATAAAGCTGCACGAACAAATTTCTATACCAGTGAAGTAATCAGTACCACTCAGCTTTCTGGCATTGAGCTTGATGCCATCATCCTCCTAATGCTGAAGAATTCCAGGAAATTGCTGGAACAAAAATTCGTTTCAAGAGCAATCGACGAATCAAGGTTCAGTTATCTGTATAACATCACCGAGATGTTTCGCAACCAGATTATGGTCGATGAAGCGACCGACTTTTCTATGCTGGAATTGGCCTGCATGGAGAGCCTGGCAGCTCTATCCACTCAATCTTTTTTCGCCTGTGGCGACTTTAACCAGCGTATTACCACTACAGGTATTCGTACTCACCAGCATTTAAACTGGTTGTCGCCTGCACTTTCGATCAGGTCGGTGCAGCTGGTTTATCGACAAAGTCGTAAGTTGAATGCATTTGCTGGAGAGCTTCTTCGACTACAAGGTGGTGATCTCAGTGCTCTTGGGCAGGTACCGGAGGAGAGCAACCATGAAGGCGTGAGCCCGGTGTTGTGTGAAGAGGCAACCGGTGATGAAGGCATGCGCTGGATAGCTGACCGTATCAAGGAGGTAGAAAGGGAAGTGCAGCAACTACCGACCATCGCGGTTTTGGTGAACTCCGAACTTGAGGTAAAGATAACTGCTGAGCGACTTTCCCACTATTTGGAGGAGGTGAATCTAAGTGCCGTTGCCTGCGAAGAGGGTAAAGCGCTGGGTGAAGGTACCGATGTGCGGGTATTTGATATTCAGCATATTAAGGGCCTTGAATTTGAAGCAGTATTTTTTGCAGGTATCGACGAGTTGGCAATTCAAAAGCCCGAACTATTTGATCGTTTCCTGTATGTAGGTGCTACGCGGGCCGCTACCTATTTGGGCTTGGTGTGCAATGAAGTACTACCAGAACGGCTGGAGCCACTACGGTCCACTTTTGTTAAACAATGGGGCGTCTAGCGTATGCCCTATTGAGGGCTAAGGCTTTGGCTGTTGTGGTGGCTGGTAACTCATTTTTAGAGGGATCACCCAATAGGCTGAGTGATATACGTTTATACAACTTGTTTTACAAGTTAAGAGACTATGCGTTTTCTCAAGGAGAGAGTAATCAATGTTGAACTCAGTAGAGATTGAAGAAGGCCTGACTCGACTTGGTTTTGATGTGAACGTGGATAAAGTTAGAATCCACTCGGCACATAGAAACGATATGGAACATGCTTTCTATATTAAAACGCCAAATCCCAGATCGAAATCTGGAGTCTTTGAAACGGCGCCGTTGGTCGTGCATCCTGATTACTTGGAGCGGCTTCGCACAGCCAGTGGGGACTTACACGGAATTGACCCGATTACAGATAAATTTTCACATAACAGTAATATGAGGGACGTTCCTACTCGAATCCATACTGGAAAAAAACCGACCCATTATGGCTTGGCCATTAATGTAAAGGACCAGGAGGCGCTGTCTCGATTTGTCGAATGGCTGGTCAGGCCGGATGACCAGGTGATGCCGGTGACATCTGCCTTGAATGATATTGAGAATGCAGACGCTGAACTCATAACTGTCAGTGAAACGGAAAAGGAATCGATTGTGAAATCGCGGTTGGGTCAGGGAAGATTCCGCGATAATCTACTGAATTATTGGTCCGGATGTGCCGTTTCGGGCGTTACGTTGCCCGCGTTTCTGCGCGCGTCCCACATCAAGCCGTGGCGCGACTGCACAAATTCGGAAAGGCTCGATACCTACAATGGTCTGCTTCTCAATACGACTTTAGACGCGGCTTTTGATAGGGGATTCATTAGCTTTGCAGATGATGGCGGTATTTTGATTAGCGCGGCATTAGAAGATCATGCTGGTGAGCTGTCGATTTCAGAGCATATGTCATTGAAGTCAGTGAGTGACTTCCACCGAAAGTATTTGGACTGGCACAGAAGACACGTATTCGACTCGGCACAATGCCAAGCGGCTAGTGAATCTGAATAGTATGTTGGACACGGGGAGGATAGAAAATAGTGAGGTTAGGCGTGCGCAGCGCGTTCTCGCGATGGTTCATGAATTGCATAAGCAGGGTTATCAGCGGCTTGCTATCTTCCCCGGAATTGCACCAAGCGGGTTGTATTGGCGTTGCCAAATTCTTCCATACGACTCTATGCTCAGATCTCCAGAAAATGTTTTGGAGGTGTATGCTTCCGACGAAGTAGATGTTGCAGAATACAGCTCCGGGGAGTCAAACAATTATTTCGGCTGGACGGATGCAAAGTCAGATACAGCGCGGCAGCTTGCAGGCAAGTTCGTAGAAAGATTCCCCAGATTATCCGCAGCGGGTTTAGGGGAATGTTTCCCTTACTCAGGTTGGTTTAGCCTCATGCTCGGGCGCAGTGAGCGGGGCGACCTGCCAGTCATGTTTTCTGATGACGGCCTGGATGGAACTGATTGTCGGGGTTCCGCGACTGGATCGCCCATTCCGTTTCCACCCCATCATACGTCGAAAATCCAAAATGGCATCTTGCTTTCGAGGCAATCTATCTCGCTACAATTTGTAGAAGAAAATGACTGGCACACTGCGTACCAGCCCATAGTAGACAGAATGGGACAGGATTTGCGGAAAGGTACGCCTGTTATGGCGCCAGAGTACCCCTTGCCGCAGGAAGTAGACAGCGACGATAGCTATCACGATTTGTTATTCCAAATTGGGGCGTATTGGGAAGGGGCTATCTACTACCTGGTCACCATATTGGGGTACGAATCACCCGAACATTTTCTTTCTGATTACCTGTCTGAAAACATGTCAAAAGGCAAAGCGTGGGATTTGTTCAAAATAGTCTGGGATGATCGTGGACAACTCAGCCTGTTGTTAGCCTATTTTTGTCGCATTGTTCTGAAGGGGAATTATTCTCCTGATCCAGATCATATGGGAGATGGTAGACAAAAGCAGGTCGTTAAGTGGTTAGCTAATTTCGAGTCACCACACGAAAGACCGCTGTTGTACCCAAACCCTTACTACGGTGGAGGAAACCCGCTGCACCTTGGGTGCGCTAATGCTAGGTTTTGTAACTAGTTGCATAACGTTACCCGGAAAATCAAAGCTTGTGAAAGCGAAGGCGAGAAAGTAGATCTGTGAATAAGCAAGGTAATGGATTTTGGAAATATCAAGGGGGGTGTCGCGTATCGATGGTATGGACTGTTCATGGAGACTTTGCCCTGTGTGATCTGCAGGCCATGATTGTCCAGATTCAGACAAAAAACCTCGCAGTACTTTGAACGATGTCGCCATTTAGACATTTTGAGATGGATCTGATCATCGTATCGTTGTATACATATGAACGGTTTACACTATTTTGCCATAAATCGACGGATTTTCCTTCGCCATGCCTGACGAACCAGTGGACTCAGAGATTCTTACGATCAGGGAGGTTGCCCTCTACCTGAAGGTCACGGAACGGACTATCTATCGCTTGGCAGCGGATAAAAAAATCCCCGGCTTCAAGGTCGGGGGGGCTTGGCGATTTTCCAGGAAAGAAATCGATCAGTGGATACGGCGCCAGTCTGAAGACCAGCATGGAGGCACAGGGGAGCACGATGACAAGTGAACAGAACGGTACGAACGACCATTTGGAACAATCCCTGATCGAAGTGGCAGTCGAGAGCTGGAGATTTGCCCGACTGTTCTCCCGTGTTGTCAACAAACTGGATGCTGGTGAATCCACTCGTTACGTCAACCAGGTGCGTTATTTTCAGAAAAAGCTTGAAGAGAGCCTGGGTGCCAGTGGCCTGAAACTGGTGAATGTTGAAGGTCAGCCATATGACCCTGGAATGGCTGCATCGGCACTCAATATTGGGGATTTCGGCCCTGATGATGAGTTGCTAGTCGATCAAATGGTGGAGCCCATCATCATGGGTCCAGAGGGCTTGCGCAAGCAGGGCACGGTAATGCTAAGGAAGGTGCATGCATGAAATACGTCGGGATTGATCTTGGAACAACGAACAGTGCAATTTGCTCCTATGACGGGGAGTCGGTGCGCCTCTACAAAAGTCCTGATCAAAATGATGTCACTCCATCAGCCATTTTTATTGATAGACGGGGTAACAAGTACTTAGGCAAGCGAGCCTATGATAGTGCGGCCAAAAATCCTGATAATGCCGCTACAAAATTCAAGCGCATGATGGGGACCAGTACCCCAGTAAAGCTTGCCGCCGTTGATATCACCATGACGCCCGAGGAGTGTTCGTCGGAGATCCTCAAACTCTGCTTTGGCTATTTGCCGGAGGAAATTAGAAACGGCGGTGAAACCGGAACGGTCATCACCGTCCCAGCAGCCTTCAATCAGATGCAAAAAGACGCGACGTTAGCCGCTGCGGAAATGGCTGGTCTGGGTAGCGTTGCACTGATGCAAGAACCCGTTGCGGCTGTTATGTGCGTTATGAAGCAGCGCAAAGGCGACGGCGTTTTTCTGGTGTTCGATCTCGGTGGCGGGACACTGGATATTGCGATTGCTGAAAGTATCAGTGGACGGGTGAGCTTGCTAGCACATGGTGGCGTCGCGATGTGCGGTGGCACGGACTTCGATCGCGCCATTATTGATAACGTAGTCAAACCATGGTTGAAGTCTACCTTTGATCTTCCTGACGATTTCAGCGCGAACCCGAAATACAAATCGCTTCTGAGAATGTGTCTTTGGGCCTCGGAAAAGGCGAAGATTGAATTGTCGGCAAAAGAGGATTCTGTCATAAGCCTTACGGAGTCTGATTTAGGCGTTAATGATGAATCTGGTGATGAAATCTATGTCGACATCCCCTTTGCTAGAGAGCTTCTCGATAGCTTGATCGCCGAAAAGGTCGATGAATCTATCCAATCAGCCCGAGATACACTGGAGAAGGCGGGTTTGAGCCCTCATGATGTCGAGCGCGTCGTGTTCATCGGCGGACCAACCCAATACAAACCGTTGCGTGATCGGGTCGCGTTTGAGCTCGGCATAGCGCCATCATCCGATATGAATCCCATGACGGCCGTCGCAGAGGGCGCGGCCGTTTTTGCAGAATCGATCGACTGGAGTTCACAAAGCCGTGGCCGAAAGAACGCTCGGGGAGCACTCAGCACCGGCGGCTCGTTGGACCTCTCTTTCAATTACATATCAAGAACGCCGGATTCGAAGGCGAAAATTGTAGCGAAGCTTGGAGGGGATGCAGCGGCAGGCGTTGAGTTTCAGATCGATAGCCTGGATACCGGTTGGTCCTCGGGGCGAATGGCCCTTCAAGACGGAGCTGCGGTCGAACTTGTCCTGGCGAAGCCTGGGGAAAACACATTCAAGGTGTTTGTATTCGATTCCAAGGGTGGGCCTGTCGCATTAGGCGATGACAAAATTGTTATAACGCGAACAGCAGCCAGTATTGATGCCATTCCCGCATCGCACTCGATAGGTGTTGAGGCGCGGGACAAGCTCGGTGGGCGTCTCGTTCTTGACCATCTTGTTCGCGAAGGCGATCAATTGCCAAAGAAAGGGAAGAAAATCTTCAAAACGGAGGAGTCACTCCGGGCAGACAGTACCGGCTCGATTAAGTTCAAGCTGTGGGAGGGCGAGATTTCCGACCCGGTAAACGACAATCGATTCATTGGTATGTTCGAGATTAAGGGATCTGATTTTGATGACGGTGTGATCGCCGCTGGTGCCGAGCTGGTTTGTGAGTATGAAGTGCTGGATTCCGGGAACATCGTGATGGAGGTTTCAGTGCCCTCGATCGGTGGTTCTTTTCACAGTGGGCGTAATTTCTACTCCCGTCAGGACGGTCAGATTGATTACTCAAAGGCGTCAAAACTCGTTGAGGAACAATCGGAAAATACGCTTCAACGTTTAGAGGAAATGGCATCCAAGATTGATGATTCGAAGTTGGACCAGGCGCGAGAAAAGCTTGACCGAGCTGAATCGATCAGCAGCAGCGAATCCGACCCCGAAACTGCGAAGCAGGCTATGGACGATGTCCAGGAAGCCAAACGGCTATTGGCTCTTACGCGCAAGGAGCATTTAAAAGACATTCGTCAGCTTGAGCTGGATAAGGCAGTTGAGTTCTTCGACCAGGCAGTGCGTGAGCATGCGCGCCCTACCGAAGCCAATGCTATCGATAATCTCGCCAAGACAGCCCAGCGTTCGATTGACAACAACAACGGAGACTTCGAATCGCATCTGGATGAACTGCGCGGAAAGAATTTTATGATCCTGTGGCGTCAAGACTGGTTCGTAATTGATCGCTTCAAATGGCTTGCTCAGGACACTTACCTGTTCCCCGATGCAAGAGAACATGCTGAGTTAGTCGCAGTTGGTGCCGAAGCTCTCAAGGCGAACGATATCGACAAGTTGCGAGCGGTAGTCGCGCATCTCGACTCGGTACGCATTGGTTCAGCAGGTGAGGATGAAATGATGGCTGGCGCAAATATAGTTCGGAGTTAACTGATTATGCCCCTCGATGCTTGGCTCCCAGTTGGGTACAAATTACCGGATGGCGCTAAGGTCCGTGTCGCTGTCTTCGAGGGGGTAAATTGGCAAATTTACGGAACCCACGCCGATGGGCGAGCGCTCGTTGCCCAGGACGAACTCGCAAGTCGATGGATAGATGCCGGGCTGATCGCAGAGGGAGCTAACAATTTCTTTGATTTCGGCGACCAGCGATACTGGGCGATTACTTGCGGCGCAGACCAGGTGCTGTGCCCGGTTGTAGATGGAAACTCGCCTGACACGAAGGCCGAGGCCTTGTCGTTCGCGTTGGCGCTGAAGGCGACCCGCGACATAGATTCAGACTCACCGTTGCAGGACGCACTCTACGTCGAAAAGATCAGCCGTCTCTTACCTACTTACAGTATCACAGCAAGAACCGACGATGATGTCTTGCTAGGTCACTGGCTCACAGGTGGTGCGACTGTGTCTGCGAAATCGTTTCGCCGACTTCGTCAGACCATGAGCTGGCTAAGTGCAAGCCACCTCCAGGAGGTTGTTCAAGCTGCTGGGTTCGAAGTCGCTGAAGTTATACCGGCCGACCGGTATCGAAGCGTACCTTCGCGGACAGATAACAAGCAAGCCGAGCGTACGGATCGAAAAGAAGAGCAGGGTGATCAAAAACACGCGTCGACAGTCTTTGAGTTGGCAGGGCGACCTGACCTAGCCGCCTTCTTCAATGAGCACATCGTTGACATCATCCAAAATCGTGATCGTTATAAGGCTCTTGGCATTGAGTTCCCGTCCGCCGTGGTTTTGCATGGACCTCCCGGATGCGGAAAGACGTTTGCGGTAGAGCGACTGATCGACTTCCTCGGATGGCCAAGCTTTCAGATTGACGCTTCCAGCGTTGCTAGCCCCTACATTCATGAAACCAGCAAGAAGGTAGCGGAGGTTTTTGATAAGGCCATGGAGAATGCGCCCTCTGTGCTGGTCATCGACGAGATGGAGGCCTTTCTGGCCGATCGCGAGACCGGTTCAGGCCATCATCGTGTTGAGGAGGTTGCCGAATTTCTGCGCCGCATTCCTGAGGCTGCGAAAAACGACGTACTCATTGTCGCGATGACAAATCGTGTAGATATGATTGATCCGGCCATATTGAGGCGGGGCCGCTTTGATCATGTGGTCAATGTCGATTATGCCAGCGAAGTAGAAGTGCTCTCATTGCTGGAGAAATTGTTGTCAACCTTACCCAGAGAGGATGACGTCGATCCGACGCCTTTTGCTCAGGAGCTTGCTGGGCGACCATTGTCAGATGTCGCTTTCGTAGTGCGCGAGGGTGCCCGACTCGCAGCACGATCAGGAAAAGACAAGCTAGACCAGGAAAGCCTGCTCACCGCGATGCGTGCTGCGCCAGCCAGAGAGCGCGAGGGCGCAAAGCGGCACCCGATTGGCTTCATTCGGTAACGCTAACGTGGACAATGAAGAAGAAAAAAAACAGGGTGAGGCCAAAGGTTTTGCTGGTCTATCATCAATGGCATCAGATGTTGATGACGTCGTTAGCAAGAAACCGAAACAGTCGCAGAAAGCCCCCTCTGAGCCACCTCCAAAACGAACCGTCGGCGGCAGCAGTCAGCAGCCGAAACAAACGTCAACCAAATCAACCTCGCAGCCCTATCAGGCACCCGCACAACCATCTGGTGGCTCGTCAGGTGGGAAGTGGCTGCTCGGAATTGCTGTGGTTATTGGCCTCATATGGCTTGCTAACCAATCAGATAACAGCAGGCCATCGAATTCGGCGTACTCCCCCGGAACTTCCTTACCTTCCACAGCACCGGCCAACAAACCAGCAATCGCACAACCTCAGGCGCCGAATCGTCCATCTGAAAGCAAGCCTTCCGTTGGTCGAAACAATGTCCTCTCAACTGCGCAGATTCGCTACTGTTTGGCTGAAAAAATTCGGCTTGATGCTGCTGAGACGGTTCTCAACAATTACAACGATTCAGATGTAGACCGCTTTAATGGGTATGTGAGCGACTATAACAGCCGTTGTGGTGAGTTTCGGTACCGCCAGGGTTCGCTTGAGAGCGCTCGAAGAGATGTAGAACCATACCGTAGTCAATTGCAGGCCGAGGGTCGTAGCAGATTCGTTCAGAGCGCAGCTACAACAGCGAGACCTTCGTCCTCTACATCAGTACCTAAACTCGCCCGACCTGCGCCAGACGAAACGGTGCTGGCTATTCAGCGTCGGTTGAATGAGCTCGGGTATAACGCGGGTACGCCTGATGGGTTATTCGGGAACAAAACACGAGCGGCGATTCTGTCTTTTCAGAGGGAAAGCGGTATTGATTTAGATGGAGTAGCAAACACCGAGTTGCTTCGAGAAATTGAATCCGCTGTGCGACAGCTGGTCAATCGCGACTCGAGCCCGACTTTAATGCCGTCGGAAAAAGACGTGCAACAATTTGAAGCGCCAGCCAACTCCTTCGTCAGTGGTTCAAACTGGTACTGCAAAGATGGATATAGGAAGGTTGGCAATAGCTGTGAGAGAGTCAAAGCACCAGCCAACTCGTTCGTCAGTGGTTCGAACTGGTATTGCAAAGATGGATATTCGAAGGTCGGCAATAGCTGTGAGAGAGTCGAGGCGCCAGCCAACTCTTTCGTCAGTGGTTCGAACTGGTACTGCAAAGATGGATACAAGAAGGTCGGCAATAGCTGTGAGCGAGTCGAGGCGCCAGCCAACTCCTTCGTCAGTGGTTCAAACTGGTACTGCAAAGATGGATATAGGAAGGTTGGCAATAGCTGTGAAAGAGTCAAGGCACCCGCCAACTCTTTCGTCAGTGGCTCGAACTGGTACTGCAAAGATGGATATAAGAAGGTCGGCGAACGATGTGTTTCGGTGTTTTCGCCGTGATTATCTAATCTGATCACAGCTAGTTATGTATACACCAGTATTATTGCTAGCACGAAATAATCTACGGTAGGTGCGAACTATGAGTTTGAGTAAATGACGTTATCGATTTGTTTCAACTGTGGTTCTGATAAATCAGGAGCTCTCCTGGTCTGTGAGACTTGCGGATCTACCCCGAAAACTGCTAGCGAACTAACTTTGTCTTTAGCCCTGTGCGACCATTTGTCGTCAAACGCACAGCTAGTACATTACCGTCATGAAATTCAAAATCATTTGAAGCTATCGGTACCACACGAAGTACATTTACAAGCTCTGAAAGCACTGAAAGACCCGCAACTTATGGCAATGCTGGGTGCTCGGCCTAAGGTACCCAGCTCAGCGGTAGATAGACGAAGTACTCCCAAAGCGGTTGCTGCGCAGAGCTTCTCGGTTGGTTCATCAGGAACCCAACGCCAACGCTATTTAAACAAGTCGGATCTTCAACGTAACCCGTTTGCGCTACTTGGTGCAACTACCAGAGACGATCGGCGCAGGATTGTTGAACTGGCAGACGAGAAGTCGCTGGAGCTGGATCATGACGCATGCCAAAAGGCTCGCTCTGACCTGACCAGCCCGAGGATGCGGTTGAGTGCAGAAATGTCCTGGATGCCCGGAGTATCGCCAGGGAAGGCCGTACAGTTTTTTTCCGCGCTGCATTCTGAGCCGATGTCACTTCGTGAGGAGTCGGGCCTGCCGACTCTTGCTCACTTGAACCTCCTGGCTTCGGCTTTTGAGGCTGTAGACGGCAACGATTCAGCGAATGATGTCGCTGAATTCATCCAGGAGATGGCGTACTTGGTGGATGATCTTTCTGCGGAACAAGTACTGCGCGATGTAAACGAAGACCGTTCGGTATCTGGCTTTCCCGAAGTGAAGGGCATCGAACAGGTGGAGGCTGAACTGTCTAAGCGAAAGCGTTATTACCGTAACGCAATCAAAGATGCTTTAAATAGGCTTCCGCCTGCTTCTCTTGTCGATGCTATGACTGCCGCCGTCGACCAAATTACCTGTAATGGTGAAGATCATGCGCCAGAACTCATCGACGACCTGGTGGACAGTTATGCTGTTGAAACCCAGGGATTCTTGCAGAAAGAGGCTGAAAGTGTAGAGAAATTGATCATTGCAGCCAGAGACTCAGCTAAGTCGGGCGAAAATGTAGTAAAGCCGATCGTAGATAAGCTGGTGGTAGTTGCGAGGAATTGGGACAAAGTTGCTCAACCGATTCAGCTTAGCGCAAAGGCAAGGGGCATTGATCACGACCCGAGCCATGAAATTGCATACTCGATAAGAAGCCTGGCGATTGATCTATTTAACGAGCATGACATGCTTGACCAATCGACGAGACTCACAGAGTTGATACAAGAGCTCTTCGCGGAATTACCTGAAGTTGTCGAACGAGTTGGCGAAGACGCAGAGGCACTTGCGGACATTTTCCATAATCGAAAGCAGGCTGAGGCCCAGAAGGATGAGTGGACTCGCGATATCACATATCGTGCTGAAGTTGGGGTGATGTTCAAAGATGTGTTGAGTATCTCGCCTGATGGTCTCGCTTGGAAGAATCAACGCTTTCCGCTAGAAGCAGTCACCCGCGTGCGGTGGGGCGCGGTCCGTCATTCGGTAAACGGTATACCTACTGGCTCCACGTACACTCTTGCGTTTGGCGACAACCGATCAGAAGCCGTCGTCGAGTTGAAGAAAGAGTCGACATACTCTACGTTCCTGGAGAAACTGTGGAAGGCAGTGGTTATTCGGCTACTGACAGAGTTGTTTGAGACTTTGCAAGCAGGAAGAGAGGTCCGTTTCGGTGAGCTTACGCTCAGGGATGATGGCGTTACGTTGATCAAACACAAGTTTCTTGGTGCAAATGAAAAAGTGACTTGTTCTTGGGGGCAAGTGAATGTCTGGAGCGCAGACGGATCATTTTATATCGGATCCAAGGACAACAAGAAAACTTATGTTGGCCTTTCCTATATCCATGCTGCAAATACTCACGTCCTCGAACAGGCAATTCGGATGGCCTTTAAAAAACCGGGTATGCGTCGCTTAAGCGATGTGATCCGCTGAAGATAAGGTCGTCAACTTCGCGAGGATCAACTATGGGATTTATATCTAAATTATTCGGTGGCAACAAAGAGGATAAAGCACTTCATGAAGCGTTTGGGCAGATTCGACGCATTCTTGAGGATGAGAAATTCCAGCTCGATATGATTCATCCCATGATGAAGGAGATGATCGAGTCTCGCCCTGCCTATGATAAAGATCCGAATGGTACTGGTCCCTTTGGGTTTACCGAGACCAACCCAATCCCCGTCAATGGCCCAATCGGCCAACTTGCGTACCTGTCGAAGCTGGAAACGGAAAGGGGCGAGAGAATCATTTTTCACAGAATTGGTGCGGTGGACACTATTGACGTTTTCGAGGCCGTTACGTTCTCGGGAAGCGAGTGGTTCATTTTATTTGTGGATTTATATCACCCTCGACGTTCACGACTGACACCCGACGGTTTCAGCTTCACGGACGAGATTGGTCAGTTTTCAGGTTTCCATAAATTTTGTACTGACTTTCCGTATGACTTTGTAGAAATGAAGCAGTCGGAGAGCGAATCGGGTTTGAGTATGGCGTATATCGCTATCAGCAAGGTTATAGATCCCATTCAGAATAGAGCATACCAACGCCCCCTTGCACACAAGGCGAAAATAGACCTAGTGAGGAGTCGTTTGACAAGCGTTCAGACGCAGTGAGTTTATATAAAACGAACAACTTTTTTGTTGGGTCCAGGAATATGAAGCGGCAATACAGAAGTGGTAGGTTCCAATGACGTTTAAGGCTTACCGAGCTGCGCCTTTTAGTCATGCGCATGAAAACCGTATATTCAATCAGCTCTACGATATTCTGCTGGCTCACTGGGGACAGCAGGACGAGCCTCTCCGTTTGCTAGGGAATTTTTACGTTGATGGTGGGGAAATTGATGCCCTTGTCATTAAGCGATACGCGGCAATCGTCATCGATTTCAAGGATTGTGGAGGGAATCTACAGTTTTCCGAGAATGGCCGGTGGAAAAATGATGCTAGTGAGAGAGTAGATCTGTGACTGAGCAAGACAATGGATTTCGCAAATTTCAAAGATTTGTGCGTGATAATGCTAGGTCAGCTAAGAAAAAGTTTGATGATAGTGAGCTGTCAGGCCAAATATCTGAGAAGGCTACAGCAGCGGGAAAAGTGGTTAAGGATAGCTATACGAAAAGTGGCTTCGGCGACGCAGTGAAACCTTTAGTCGGCGCGGGCTCGAAAACTATTGGCTATACCCTGGGCAAGGCCGTCGACATAGACGAGAGTTTGAAGATTAGCGAAAAGGCGAAGTCGGCCAGGGCTGTGGTAGTGAGGACTGTTGCTGAGCCAACTAAGCAGTATTTAGATGATAGCGGCGTAACTGATGTGGTTGTTCGCGTAGGACGTAAAACGGGAGATGTCTATGGCGCAGCTCGGGGGTATGTTAAGCCCTATTTCGAGCCTGAAGATGCGCGGGAACTACTGGAAAATGCTCGCAAAGAACTCACGTACATTACCGCTTGTATTCTCCAGATCAGCTACAAAGAAGCAGAAGGCTGGCTAGGTGAATTTGGTAAGCTGCTGTCGGCTAAAATTGCAGGGGTCGCGGGTACGGTTACTCTATTCGGTTTGGTCAGTACCTTTGGTACTGCAGGGACCGGCACAGCTATCGCCAGCCTGTCTGGTGCCGCTGCAACTAACGCGACCTTGGCCTCAATAGGTGGCTTAGTGGGTGGAGGTATGGCGGCTGGCGCGTTGGTGATGTCAGGTGTTGGAATCCTTGTAGGCATAGGTGCTTATAAGTTACTTGCTTCCGAGGCCAGAGATTTTGATAGCTTGCCTGATGAAGATAAACAGATAGTCAGCACCGCAGGAACACTTCTGGCTGCTATACAGGAACAACTTGATCAGGCAGAGATCGAGTTGACAGCTGAAGAGGCTTCGCTATTTGTTGAACAGTCATTGGTCCCATTTCATGAGTACCTTGAAGAGCATGCAGAGACCATCTGTTCCCGGCTGGATAACAAGAATGCCTTGGCATACCGTCAGCATGTCTTAAAGGACTTCCAACCCGTAGTTATTGAAGGCTTCAGGCACTATGTGAGACATGCGCACGTGAGCGTAGAGGCCATTATTGGTGGCGTGTTCTACGCACTCATTACTCATACCGTGTTAGATGGTAGCTCAGAGCAGTTGTTTGTACTCGAAGCCCTCCGGCGATCCCGTGCTTCGCTCGAAGGTGCTTCCGAGGCTGATCTGGCGGTCTACCTAGACTCGTTGTCACCAGAGCAGTTGAGAGGGGTTGCCAATAACGTTAAAGGGATCTACCACGAAATGCGGTGGGTTGAAGAGTACAACGATACCCACACAGATAGTTACGCTACTCTGCACCAATCTACTACCCATCAGGGCTCAGATGTGCAGATATTCTCTCAAGACACGGGCGAGCTTTTGGAGGAATATCAGCTTAAGTCGACCGGTAGTACCAGCTACGTGCGGGAGCATTTAGAGAAGTATCCTGATATCGATGTGCTGGTGACGAATGAAGCGTCGAGTGTTATGAATGGCGTTGAATCGAGTGGTTTTTCCAATGCAGAAAATACTGCCTACGTAGACGATGTTTTTTACGAAGTAGCAGACAATACATTGACAGACCGAGTTACGGAGTCCGCTGAGTTGGCCGGTTTGGTTAGTGCAGGTAGAGAGGCACTAGCCGTATTGAATGGCGAGACGGAGATGGGTGCAGCGGGTAAGCGCACACTGGGTATTGTTGTCCAGGCTGCAACGGCGACAGGTATCACGGCTTTTCTGTTTAGCTAGAAGTTACCTGTTTGAACTATATTGTCGCGAGAGCAGTAGGGGGCTGTTCATGGCTTCAGTAATAATTATGAATAGGTGTGGTCAGTAGGAATGACAATGTTTGAAAAACAAGGTGATATCAGAACTCTACAAGTGGTTGGAGAGCGATTTATAAAGAAACGAATCCTTTCTCGCCTACAAAAATCCTCGAAAGTGGAAAGTGAATTGGTTAGCGCCTTGCGGCACGATCCAGTTGCGCTAAAAAGCCCTCTTGAACGAGTTGAGCCAAACATTAGAAGTAAAGGATGAGGCCATGATAGAGCAACAGGCGTTGGCTCATTTACGTTCGATGACTAATGATCCAGCCACGCAATTTCATAATGGGCAATTAGAAGCCATTGTCGAATTAGCGCAAAATAACCGACAGTTGCTCGTTGTGCAAAAAACAGGCTGGGGAAAAAGTGCGGTCTACTTTATTGCAACCAAGTTGCTAGTCGACCAGGGGCGTGGTCCTTCGATTATTATCTCGCCGCTTATTGCCCTAATGCGCAATCAAATTAAAAGTGCGGCCCGCTTAGGCGTAAGAGTGGTAACGGTAAACTCATCTTTATCTAAGCAAGAGCGAGCGGCCAATGAGGCTAAAATTGCAGCCCGTAAAGTCGACGCGATTATTATTGCGCCAGAGCAGTTGGCCAACGACTACTTTGTACAAAATGTGTTGAGTAATATCCTCTCCAGCGTGTCACTTTTCGTTGTGGACGAGGCGCATTGTATCTCTGATTGGGGACATGACTTTAGGCCTGATTACCGTCGTATTGTTCGTATACTTCGAGCTATGCCTAAAAACCTGCCCGTGCTAGCAACTACCGCTACGGCTAACAACCGTGTCGTTAACGATATTCAAAGTCAGCTGGGCGAGCACATTTTGATCAGTCGTGGTGAACTGACGCGAGAAGCGTTGCACTTGCAAAATCTGCCGCTGATGCCCAAAGCACAGCGTTTGGCTTGGCTGGTAATGGCTCTGAACCATATCGAAGGCACTGGCATTGTCTATGCCAAAACGGTTAGGGATTGTGAGTTGGTGGCAGACTGGTTGATCGCCAATAATATTAATGCTAGAGCTTATTCTGGCGATAGTGACTCAGACGACCGCATCATGCTAGAAAACGCGTTACTGGATAACCACGTAAAGGCATTGGTAGCCACATCGGCGTTAGGGATGGGTTTTGATAAGCCTGACATCAGTTTCGTTATTCACTTTCAGTCTCCAGGCAATGTGGTTGAGTATTACCAGCAGGTGGGACGTGCGGGCCGCGGTATAGACGATGCCTACGGTATTCTCATGCAGGGAGAGGAGGATGAGCGCATACAAGACTATTTTATCAATCGTGCATTTCCAACCCAGGCAGAAGTTGATGATTTGCTTCAAGCCATCGCCAGTGAGGAAGGCTTGAAAAAGTCTGAAATGGAAAAACACACAAACCTCTCAAAAGGCAATATAGATAAAGCCATAAAATTTTTATCGGCAGAAGATCCTTCTCCTATCTTTAAAGATGGATCGACTTTTTATCGAACGGCCATAGATTACCATTTACCCTCAGCCCGAATAGAGCGATTAAGCGCCATCAAAACCGGCGAGTGGGAACAATTACAGGCCTATAGTGCTCATTTACAATGCCTGATGCGTTTTCTGGCTCAAGCCCTGGATGACCCATTGGCGGAGAATTGCGGTAAATGTGCAAATTGTGATCCAGTATCAAAGGTGGCTATTGAGGCACCTAGAGAGCTTATTTTACAGGCAGCGGAATTTCTCAAATATCGATATGTAAAGATTAAACCCCGAAAAGTGTTTGGTGGTTCTGGTGATCTGGTTAGGGAGGCTTTCCCTATTTATCAGTTGCCTTATAAAAATCCACAGTGGCAAGCCGAAGAGGGATTGGCACTGTCACGCTGGAAAGATGGCGTCTGGGGAGATCTGGTAGCCGCTGGTAAAGCCGCTGACCAGTTCAGTGACGAACTTATTGCGCCAATGGTTCAAATGATCCAGAGCATGCCTGTGGATCAACAACCACGCTGGCTAACGTATGTGCCGTCACCTCGCCATCCAACCCTGGTCAAGAATTTTGCGCACAAGCTGGCCAACGCGCTAGGTATTCATTGTTCTGATGCTATTACGGTCGACCAAGAAAAAGCACCTCAAAAAATGATGGAAAACAGCTATCGCCGTAGCGAGAACCTTGACGGGGCCTTCGCTGTGGAGGAGGCACAGGTCTATGTTGATCCAGTCTTCCTGTTAGATGATGCCGTAGACTCCGGTTGGACGTTTACGGTTGCTGCAGCCCTTTTGAAACGAACCAATTCGGGTAAGGTCTATCCCATAGCCTTAACCTCAACGAGTAAACAAGGTTAGGTCATGAATAACGAGAATGTATTGCAAGCCATTTTATTGCTATGTAGCTTTTTCAATAGAAGGGAAAGCAGAAGCATAAAGCCGTTAACGCCGACAGAATATTCGCGTTTAGCGGCGTGGCTGCATCAGAATAAGTACACCCCCGCCGACTTTCTTGACCGGCAAGGTGAACTGTTAGAAAAATGGGTAGATCCCAAGCCTACATCTAAAAACCCAATCACTAAAGAGCGTTTGGCCGAGCTGTTACAGCGTGCCGCCAGCATGGGGTTCGCGTTAGAAAAATGGCAGCAACAAAAGGTATGGGTATTAAGCCGTGCGAGTCAGGATTACCCTAGAATTCTCAGAGAAACACTAGGAGAGACCCGCTCACCGTTACTTTATGGCATCGGTAACAAGGAGTTGTTGAATATGAAGGGCATTGGTTTCGTTGGCTCCCGCGATACCAATAGCGATGATGAATCATACACTAAGAGGTTGGCACAGCAGGCGGTTAATCAATGTTATGCCGTTGTGTCAGGAGGCGCAAAAGGGGTTGATCAAACATCAATGCTAGCGGCGTTAGAGGCCGGTGGCTCGGCCGTAGGCATCCTGGCTGATTCGCTTTTGAAAGCTGCTACCAAGCCCCAATACCGGACCGCTCTCCAGGAGGGCCGATTGTTGCTCATTACGCCTTACTATCCAGAAGCCGGGTTTAGCACTGGCAATGCCATGGGCCGTAACAAGTATATTTATTCACTGTCAAAAGGCGTGGTTGTCGCAAAGTCCGATGAAAAAGGTGGCACATGGTCAGGTGCGAAAGAAAATCTTAAAAGGCAGTGGGTGCCGCTTTGGGTTCGCGATATAGAGCAAGCGGGTAATCAAAAGCTGATTGAGCTGGGTGGGAAGGCACTTTCAGAAGATACAGTTGATTTCGCAAAGCTGCAATCAGATTTCACTTTTGAAAGTGTTGACAGCACTAAGCCAAAGCAACCTAAAGAAACACACAGTGTAAAAGAGGAAATACAACCCGATCCAACTATGGGTGACTTATTTTCTGAAAAGCAGAATGATGCCGCCGAAGAAGTGACAGCGGTGGAAAAGCAATCTGGTCAAGATGCTGCAGTTGGAGAATCTGGTCCTCAAGACGTTTCGTCTCAAGAATCCAGTCTTCACGAAAACGCGTCAACCTTTGAGGGCGAGGCGGAGGTGGACGAAAATACTGACTCAAAGGAAAGGTCAGAGCAAGAGGATAAAGAAGAGCAAATACAGAGAGTAGCCAAACTATCAAATGATGCTGAGAAAAAGGCCGCTGACTTGAGTCACAATGTCTCTCTTGGTGTGTTTCTTGATGTGTTCTATCAGCAGCTGATACGGTCAAAAAAGCTAACCTATGTTCCTAAAGAACTAGCGTCAGAGTATCCAGAGCTTAGTGATGCTGTCATTAAGCAATGGTTAATAGTCTTGGAAGAGAAAGGCCTCGTACGAAGAAAAGGCAGAAAGCTTGCTTATACGCTTGTTAATGGAGATGGTTAGCGCATGCAGACATGCTATCGATACCAGAGGAGTTTTTTACTTAATTTCAAAAATATTTTTCATACGGACCCTACTGATGCCGTTTTAGAGAGTTGGGTGTTGATTAGTTGTAAACGGAAAATTCATGAAAATAGTATTGAGAAATTGTGGATAATTTCCGTTTAACCTCGCATGCGCTAGATCGATTACGCGAAAGATCGGTTATAGGGCCAGATATCGTTTTGTCGGCGTTAAAAAATGGCAGGATCGAACTGATTACTGTCGAGCAATATTCTAATCGAGGAAGTTATCTATATTTTTCTGATATAGAGAATACATTTTTTGTATTAGTTATAGATATTTCGACACAAGAAGTCGTCACAATCTTGCCTATTGAATATTGGGAAAACCTGAAAGCCCCTGAGAGGAAAAGTAGATTTCTTAATTGGGGCTCGATAACGAAATCTATACTTTTCAAAGCGATAAGAAGGGTAGATAGCGGGCACGAATTTATTGTTCATCCGCCATTATTTGGAAGGGATTTAATATACTTTTTCATTAGCTACTATATAGATGGTAGTGTAATCCCCCCAAAAAATAATCGAGGTTTTGAGTAGAGACTTTTACAATGATCGCAGAAGGAGCGATAAATGAAGAAGTCTCGATTCACGGAAGGCCAGATACTGGCGATTCTGAAGCAACACGAAGCCGGAGTTCCTGTTGCCGATCTATCCCGCGAACATAACGTCAGTACAGCGCTGATCTATCAGTGGCGCTCAAAGTTCGGTGGCATGGACGCCTCGATGATGAAGCGACTGAAGGAGCTGGAAGCCGAGAATGCTCGCCTTAAGAAGATGTATGCCGAAGAGCGGATCAAGGCCGAGCTCCGTCAGGAAGCCCTTGAGGGAAAGCTGTAAGGCCATCTCGGCGCCGGGAGATGGCCAGGAAGGGCGTAGCTAAACATGGCATCAGCATTCGGCTCGCCTGTGTGGTATATGGCATTAGCGAGACCTGCTATCGCTACCAGGCCAAGCTTGATGGCGAGAACGCCCTGGTCGCGGACTGGCTGCTAAAACTCACCCAGGCCCACAAACGCTGGGGCTTTGGTTTGTGTTTCATGTATCTGCGCAACGTGAAGGGCTACTCCTGGAACCATAAGCGTGTGTACCGCATCTACCGGGAGCTGGAGCTGAACTTACGTATCAAGCCCCGACGGCGGATCAAGCGGGCTTACCCTGGGGAGTTGGATGTGCCGATTGCGCCGAACCAGGTCTGGTCGATGGACTTCATGAGTGATCAGCTGGTCAGCGGCAAGACCATCCGGACGTTCAATGTGATTGACGACTACAATCGCGAAGGCCTGGGTATTGAAGTAGACCTGTCATTACCTGCACTGCGTGTGATTCGCGCTCTGGACCAGATCATTGAATGGCGCGGAAAACCTATGGCAATTCGCTGTGACAACGGGCCTGAATACATCTCGCAGTCCCTGGTGGACTGGGCCAACAAAAGCCGAATTACGCTGATCTACATCCAGCCCGGCAAGCCAACTCAGAATGCCTACATTGAACGCTTCAATCGGACTGCGCGGCATGAATGGCTGGATCTGCATGAGTTCAACAGCGTTGCCCACGCCCAGCTATTAGCGACTCAGTGGCTTTGGGAATACAATAACGAACGGCCGAATACGGCTATCGGAGGGATACCTCCAACCCAGCTGTTAAAGGCAGGGTAACCCTCTACTCAAACGGGCGGTTAAAAATGGGGGGATTACAGTAGCTACCATATAGTGAGAGCTGATTCTATGGAAATAACGGCTCTAGTGAGTTTAAGTAAAGGCAAATGTATTGCCAGAATGCAAGCGGACCTACAGTTCGGTGTGGGTTCTCTGGAGCCAGATGGCGGTGTCTTTTATATTTCATGGAAAACCAATAACTCTAAAACTTTTAAGTTTCCAGAAGCATTACAGCTTATAGAATTTCATTCTCTTATTGATTATGAATATTTATATAGTGCCGTCATTACAGATGTATCTCACAGGATTTGCAGTACGAAAAAATTCCCCCAATTTGATTGGACGAAAGGAGATGGCTGAGTTTAACCCTCTCGAAGGCGCTTGTTGAACCAATATAGTCGGTGCCTTCAGAGGTTGTTGATTTACTCTGGATATATGATGCATATATTTGAAGAGCTGCAGGAACTATAGTCTCTTGAAGGCTGGGCATAAAACTATGCTCTCTCTGTACTGAGGTATCCATGGGACCACCATGGGACCACCCTCACGCCTTTTCATGCCCTCTAATGCCGAGGTCATTTTTTAACTCTCTGATTTATAAGGCATTAGGGGGCATGGCGAGGCGCAAAATAGCATGGCTCAGGGTTCGAATCCCTCGCTCTCCGCCATATACAAAAAAGGGGTCCCGTGGGGACCCCTTTTTTTATATGGTGAAGATCGCGGTGTGGACGAACCCTCCGGTTCGACAAACTCTCCCCACGGGAGAGTTTGAGACGAGCGCCAACGGCGCGAAGCCCCGCAGGGGTCAGAACGGCCCAAAGGCTGTTCTGATCAATCCCTCGCCCGGACCGCTAAAAACTATCCAATAGCCGCTGCCGAGAACTTCGTTGTCGTGGCAACCTGTCCCTGGCGAAATCGTAACTCAAGCAACCATCGGCAATTGAAATAACCCGCGACAATGCATTTCCCAGTGGTACTTGTTGATATCCACGATCTTGCTTCCGGCGGTTTCTTTTGGAGTAGAGCCACCCCGCCCCGAATGAGTCCTGCTCTCGTTGTAATAGCACTGATATTCACAGAGCTTGTTTTCCAAATCTGTCGCAGTCCAAAAAAGCGTGTGATCCAGTAGTTCTCGTCGAATACTACCAATCAGTCGCTCTACAAATGGATGCGACATCGGCACATGTGGTGGCGATTTGATCTCCTCCACTTCAAGCACACGCAGATTGGCTTTCCATCGTTGGTATTGAAAGAGTGGATCGTTATCTGAGCTGAGATATTTCGGCCGGTCGTGCCCGGAAGTTGCATGATTGAACATGCGGCATAGCGCTGGCCCATCAACATTACCAGCAAGTACACCAAAGCCGATGATCCTGCGGGTGTACTGATCCAGCACGACCATCACCCAGTGACTCTTCAATAAAATAGATTCGCAGCGAAACAGGTCTACCGGTCCGGCGTCCCGGCTCCACAGGCTGTCCTTGGCGTGGCCGATGGTAGTTAGCCAGGAAGGGCCTTGGTTGTTGGGACCTGGCTTGCAGTGAGCTGCTAGGACACGCCGTACTGTGTCTTTATCAAGCTCCAAACCAAAGACCAAGCTGACTTGCTGGGCGATTCGGGGACAGCCGTATCGGGGGTTGCGCCGCTTCATTTCGACGATGGCGTTTATCACTTCTTTTGAAGGACCTTTCGGACCAGGCTTTCTTCCACCGCCCGGTGAATACAGCAGCCGATACTTTCGCTTTTTCATTGCAGTATGAAATCGAAGTAGGGTAGATGGCTTGATAATTATGGCTGATCTGGCGATGCGCCGGGGATTCAAAAACAGCGACCAAAAGCCGAGTAGGGCACGATCCTGTGTTGATAGATTGGGTGCTCTTTGTCTGGACCGTCTGTGGATGATCAGTTGTTGTTTTAGAATCAGGTTTTCAGCAATGACTGTTTGGCCGCCGCCTAGCCGCAGCAGCTTAGCCAGAGTGGTGAGCAGTTGAACAAGTAGGTAAATGACGTCTCTCATGTCGTCTGAGAGAAATAGTGATCGGTGAAAGCGGCAACAGCTAACCTTCTGATACTATTGTTGAATTTGTATTTCGCCATGCACAGGAAGTTGGTCTGTAAGAGAGTTCGAATCTTGGAATCTTTTGATATCGGCATTTCCTGTCAGGTCAATAGTGGTCAGCACTATTCTTCACTGCCGACGAGTTTCCTTAACATCTTCCGCCAGCCAAACCTTTATCAATGACTGATACGGCATGTCCCGTTTGTTTGCTTCGATTTTAATGCTGTCGAGCAAGCCTTCAGGTAGTCTCAGCGAAATCGTCTTCGTTGACGGCTTCAGATTTGACAGTGATACAGATTCAGCCTTCGTCCAATCAACATGGTCGCTCGAATCGTGTGTTTCCCAAAACTCTCGCTCCTCTTGCTCGGTATCAAATTTTGGCACTTTCTTAACTTTGCTCATAAATTTTTCTCTCCTTCCGGTGCATATCTCGCGCCGAGATTACCCGGATTAATGTCCCACGGCGTCTCAGTGTAAACGTGACGTGTAACTGCCTGGCAGCATCCGTTTGGCCCAAGGCATGATATCTGGCCTCATCTCGGCTGTGCTTACTATCGGATAGCAACAGGAGCGGTACATTGAAGAACAGCTGTTCAGCCTCAGATTGGCTAACATCGTGCTTTTTAACACTCTTCCGAGAATTACCTGAGTCCCAGTCGAAACCAACAATTTCAGTCAAATTGATCATTTGTGTATATTATCATCATATACGCTTCTTGCAATCGTACCAAGAAAATCATATGGCGGATTTACCCAGGGGGTTACTGCGACAGTTGAGGAAGCCCTTTCTTTCTTTAACAGTACTACTTCTTGATGCGTGGAATTGTCGGTCATATAAATGTCGCGCGTGGGACTACCATGGGACCATCTCCACGCCTTCTGATGCCCTTTAATGCCTAGCCTATTTTTTAACTCTCTGATTTATAAGGCATTAGAAGGCATGGCGGGGCGGCAAAATGCATGACTCAGGGTTCGACAAACTCTCCCCACGGGAGAGTTTGAGACGAGCGCCAACGGCGCGAAGCCCCGCAGGGGTCAGAACGGCCCAAAGGCTGTTCTGATCAATCCCTCGCCCGGACCGCTAAAAACTATCCAATAGCCGCTGCCGAGAACTTCGTTGTCGTGGCAACCAATCCCTCGCTCTCCGCCATAAATGAAAAAGGGCTGCCCGCTAGGGTGGCCCTTTTTTGTTTATAGAGGTGAGTGGGATTGGATGAGGACCGGAACGCCGGACCGCCTGTTTGACAAAGCGCGACCAAAGGAGCATTTCGCTTCATGCGCCGGCTGAATGCCACGCAGCTTTGCCGGTTGGCATCTCGCCAGTCAACGGCTAAGCTGCTGTGTATGTCTATATATCGTGCCACAGTGACGGTTTCCTCGCCTGTAATCCAGGCGGCCTGGGTAGTATTTTTGTTGTTGAACCTGGCCGGCAACGCTATCGCGCAATCTCCCGACAGTGCCGACTACCCATCACTAGATGTCTCAGTTAGCGCGTTTCCCTCTCAGCGTCTGGTCGCTCTTTCCGCTAATCGGGAAGGCCTCTACCCAATTGCCTGAAAAATTGCGTAGTACCGAACATGGCCTGCAACATCTACCGATTATGAGGAGTCTGGAGAGGGTGGAACCGGGCAATGCACAATTTACTGTTAGTAGGCTAAATTACCGTAGTCACTGGCAAAACAGTGCCATTCGGAAAACCGGCCGATTGGTGCCGAGCCATATCCCCTGCCAGCGTACACACCCAGATTGAGCCAGGCATTGAACTCATTTTCCATCCTGCTCGTAGAAGACACCCTGTCCATCGCTCGCCAGGTGACTGATTTCCTGGAGGGGCACGGCTGGCAGGTTGACCATGCCCGGACTGGCGGCCACGCGGTAGCGCTCGCACAGGATAACCTCTATCACCTTGTACTTCTTGATCTCAACCTGCCGGACATGGACGGCGTAGATGTCTGTGCACGAATCAAGGAATCCTCGGAGATAAACGTTCCGGTGATGATGGTTACGGCCCGCGACAGCTTCGAGGACAAGGCCACCGGCTTCGGCATGGGTGCAGATGACTATGTGACCAAACCCTTTGACTTGCGGGAGCTGGC
Organism: uncultured Haliea sp.; assembly: GCA_963977485.1. Taxonomy (GTDB): domain Bacteria; phylum Pseudomonadota; class Gammaproteobacteria; order Pseudomonadales; family Halieaceae; genus JARRPM01. Next base: position 4,533 of record CAXBOW010000021.1, on the reverse strand, counting down.
CCTGCGCTGCCAGGCACTGGCCAGGCGTAATGCGCTGAACCAGAGCAAGGTGCTGGAGCTCGGAGAGCTGCGCATCAACCTTGCGCAAAAAGCCGCATGGCGGCAGGATCAGCCGCTGGCGCTGACCGCAATCGGCTTTAAAATTCTGGCGCTACTGGCGCAGGCCCATCCGAACCCTGTATCACGCTCGGTGCTAATGCACCGGATCTGGGGGGATGCGCCACCGGACAGCGATGCACTCAAGTCCCACATCTACAGCCTGCGCCATGCCATGGACAAGCCCTTCGAATCAGGCATCCTGAAGACCATTACCAACGTGGGTTACAAGCTGGATATCCCCGATGCCTGACAGGAACAGTATCGAGCGGCAGGTCACGAGGAGCTTCGTTGGCTTGACCGTGTTGCTCACCGCAGTCTACGTGGGCATGGTGGTTCTCTTCGCCTACATCACCGAAGACGAGATTATCGACAAGCTGCTGGCCCGGGAGATCAGCTACCTGCAGGATACCTATGCCGACACTGGCCAATGGCCCTCTCCCAGGCTTGACTACATGATGCTCTATGCCAGTGCTGAGCAGGCTCCGGTGCCAGTGCGCCGAAAGCTGCTGGAAAGCCCCGACAGCGGCGAGATATTCACTGCCGACGAGAGACACTACCATGTGCGCAAATTCTACCTGGGTGAAGATCTTCAGGCGCTGCTGGTTGCCGAGGTGTCGTCCCTGTTGGTAGTGACCAACCTCTCCGGCAGCCTGTTGAAAATTCTGGCTGGCCTGGTGGTGTTTGCTCTCGCCCTGTCACTCTGGCTGGCTTACAGGGTGGCCCGGCAGACGACGCGCCCCATTATCCTACTGAGCGATGAAGTGAAGCAGATGCATCAGCAGGGCAAGGCGTTGGACCTAAGTGCAGCCGGCAGGAATGATGAGGTTGGCTACCTGGCGGAGACCATTCAAAGCAATTTCAACCAGATCCATGACGCACTCGAAAGAGAGAGCCACTTTACCCGGGACGTCAGCCACGAGTTGCGCACACCGCTCACAGTGGTGAACAACACCCTTACCCTCCTGGAAACCCGGTCGCCGCAGCCCCGGGATATCGAGCAACTGAAGCTAGCAGTGCAACATATGCAGAGCACCGTCGCCATCCTGCTCGCCCTGGCTCGGCAGGACTCGGTAGAGTTGCAGTCACTGAGGTTACGCCCCATTGTGGAAGAAGCGATACTGGGCTTGCATGGGGCGCTCGAGCGCTCCAATTTTTCGGTGGAAGTGGCAATAGCAGACGACTGCGAGCTGATCGGCAATCGCCAGTTGATCACGCTGCTGGTCGGCAATCTGGTTGAGAATGCAATGCGCTATGCCGGCGAGCCTTTGCTGAACATCGCATCGCATGAGGACAGCCTGGTATTCAGCAACGCGGTCTTTGCCCCCGTGATCGATGACCCGGTCAAACCTGGCAGAAAACAGGCAGACAGCCCCGGATTTGGACAAGGACTATTTCTGGTTGAGCGCATTGCCGCAAGGCTGAACTGGCAACTTTCAACGCGCACTCAGGCAGGGTTATTTAGCATTATCCTGAAAATTTCACCTTGATTTGACCTCCTGTCCCTTAGCCTGTGGTCACTGCATACGCGAGGCGAAATCATATGTTAAAGAAAATACTACTGGGCATAGCCCTGATAATCATGTGCTTCACAGGTGCTGGCGTCTGGATCGTCAGCTTGCTACAGGGCAGTGAATTGGCGAAACTGGCCGCCACAACCCCGGATAAACTCACCTATCTTGACGCGAAAGTCACCTCGGGCAGAGGGAAAATTCTCGCCATTGTGACCAGCACCGGCGAGATGCGTGAGTCCGGAAAACGAACGGGCTATGAACTCACTGAATTATCCCGGGCCTATTACGTATTCACCGCCAATGGCTTCACTGTCGATATCGCCAGTCCGGACGGCGGGAGACCACCGGTAGTGATCGATGACGATGACATGGGGGAATTTGACTATGCGTTCCTCAATGACCCCGTAGCAAGAAGCAAAGTCATCAACTCCACTGCTGTAGCGAGCATCAATCCCGAGGAATACGCCGCTGTGTATTTCGTGGGTGGCAAGGGCGCCATGTGGGATTTTCCGGACAATGAGGCCATACAGAACCTCGTTCGGCACTTCCATTATAAAGACAAGGTGATTGGTGCTATCTGCCACGGACCGGCGGCGCTAGTGAATGTGAAGCTCGACGGTGGTGAATACTTTATTGCCGGTAGGCAGGTCAGCGGATTCAGTAACGACGAGGAGCTCTTTCTGATACCGGAAGCCCGGACCATTTTTCCGTTCCTGCTGGAGGACAGGTTGCGTACTCGCGGCGCGGCGGTGCAGACAGGCCCGTCCTATCTGGAGCAGGTGAGCCGGGACGGGGCACTACTCACGGGGCAGAATCCCTGGTCGGTTTGGGCGCTGGCTGAATCCATGATTGTGCAACTGGGCTATCACCCTGTTCCCCGGCTAAAAACCGCGGACGAGTACAGCGTCCAGATTCTTGGCACCTATGAGCAACATGGTTACCGCAATGCCCGGGCACAGCTTGAGTTTCTGGCGGGCAGGGCAGACACGCCGATCAACCATCGCCTGATCGCCATGCACTCGCTGGTTGCCGCGATGAAGATGGAGCTGGTCAAGGCCTTCGAATTGGTGATGATCGCCGCCGGTGCCAGGCCGGTTGGGGGCGGTTTATGAAGCGCTTATTCAAAATTCTGGCCACAGTGGTAGTACTCACAGGGCTGGCACTGGGGGCGCTCGCACTGGCGCCCCTGCCGGCCATGCCGCAGACGGGTATCCACAGCGACGTACTGTTGCGCAATGTACGGTTACTGGCGGTGGAACTAGGCGAGATGACGGGGCCGCGGGATATCCTCGTCCGTGAAGGCCTTATTATCCGTATTGCTCCGGCAGGACAGCCGGCAGTCGCGAGCAATGCGCTGGAAATTGACGGCACTGGCAAGTATGCAATTCCTGGCCTGTGGGACATGCACACCCACTCCACCAAGTTATCCCCGCAATACCTGCACCCCCTGTTCCTCGCCAACGGGGTAACCGGGGTGCGTGAAATGTGGGGGTGTATGTCCGAACCCGACAGCTATATTGCGTGCCAGGAAGAGCGTGTCAGCTGGAACCGGAACCTGGCCCAGGGCGGCGCAAGCAGCCCTCGCTATGTTCAGCACAGCAGTTTCCAGATCAACGGCGGTAACGAGGTACCCCAGGGCTACCCTGATTTCTTCCGGGTCCGCAATGGCGACGATGCAAAGGAACTTGCTGGCTATTATGCGAATGCAGGTACGGATTTTCTCAAGATCTACTCCGAACTATCCCCCGAGGCCTATAGCAACCTGGCCGGAGAAGCACGGGTACAGGGATTGTTGATGGCCGGGCATCGGCCCCTCGGCGTGTCACTTCCCGAGCTGATTGCGGCAGGACAGCGCAGCGTGGAACACCCCCGCCTGTTCCTGCTGGAATGCTACCGTGGGGCCAGTGATTTCCGCGGCCTAAACGATCCGCTGGCCACTTTTAATATGGATCTGCGCCAGAAACTGTTGAAGGAGCACGACACCGACACTTGCTCCCGGCTGATGGCGTCCATGGCGAGTGCAAAAACTGCCTGGGTACCAACTCTGCAGGTATTGGCCATGAGCGCCCGCGCCCAAAATGCAGGTTTCCGCAACGACCCTCGCCTGAAGTACATCCCCTGGCCAATTCGCGAAGGTATGTGGATGCCGGACGCGGACAATGCCGCCAGGAATTCCAGGCTGGCCGGACACGCAAAAACCTATGAGCAGTTATATCAGCTGGCGCAGCGTAACCTGGTGGATGCCCATCAGGCGGGTGTTGAGTTGTTGGTGGGCACCGACGCCGGCGATACCTATATTTTTCCGGGTTTCTCCGTTCACGACGAACTCAGGGAATTTGTCGAGGCCGGTATTTCTGCCGCCGATACCCTGCGCCTTGCCACCATGGGCGCGGCGACCTTCAGCGGCCTTGATCAGCAGTACGGCTCTATTGAAGAAGGCAAGGCTGCAGATATTGTGCTGCTGAACGACAACCCGCTGGATAACATCGAGGCAACTCAGAACATCTACGGCCTGCTCTTTAACGGCCAGTTTTTCAACCGTGCGGCGCTCGACCAACTGTTGAGTTTCGCCGAGCACCAGAGCAACGGCGTTCAGTTCAACCTCAGGCTACTGTGGAGCCTGGTCAGTAGCCCTATTGTGCGCGTGCAGTTGGCTGATTAGGGTGCTGACCAGCAGCCGCATTGCCGGAATTTGAGGATCAGTGTGTTCGATCAGGCAACCTGTAGCGTCTGCCCGTTGTCGATACTACGGTGCAATAAGTATAAGAAGTACGAATGGGGTGTCGAGAGTAACTGGTCGTCCAGAAAGTGATCGTGGAATCTGAGAACGTGGATGCAGTATTGAATTGCATCCAATATTGATCAATTGGGGGTGCGGACAAAATCTTGGACTACTTTGGAGGTAGTCCATGTACTCATACGA
>CAXBOW010000020.1:0-78651 GCA_963977485.1 uncultured Haliea sp. | reverse complement strand
ATGGGTGGCAGGCTTCGTCTGGAATCAGTGGCAACCTTGGTCTGGAATACGCAGTGTAGGAAACCGAATCCTTTTTGAGCGGCGAAGTTATGCTGGCCGAAAATACCCGGATCGTAAGGCTATCCGGGTTTTCGTCAGATCTGATTAGAAGTTATATTGCGCCGCGAACATAAGGCGGTTTGCATCGCCATCATCACCGTTTACTTTTTCCACTTGGAAATAGCCGTATTGAAGGCCGAGGCTGATATTTTCCAACGGGCTCCACTGGTAGTTAACAAAGGCATTGGTATTGGTTTCGTGTTTGTTACCGACGGCAAGGCCATCATCGATGGCGTCGTCCCAGTCCATGGTGGTAAAACCGTAAACGACGTTGAGTGTCCCCGGGCCAGTCTTGATGCTGGTGCCAATATTGGCGCTATAGCCAGTAATAGTCTCTACACTGCCGTTTGCGTCCACATAAGCATCCTCGCCATAGTAGTTCGTACCCGAGCGCCACAGATAACCGTTGGCACCATCGGTATAGTTAACGTTGCCCTGGATGCTGACCGTGTCGGTGACGCTGAACTTGGCTGAGCCGAAGACGGCAAAGCCCATTGAAGCATCGTCTTCCGCTCCATTGTCATAACCCACGTGCTGTACCAGTGCAGCAGTGGAAAAAGCAACCGGGCCGGACTTGCCTGTATAGCGCGCAGTAAAGGTCGGGACGCTTTGTTTGGTCTCTACTGCAACAGTGCCGTTGGTGATGCTGGACTTGGGATCTTCAACTGCCAGTGATAAACCACCAGTTGTATAACGTACTTGGGCTGTTCAGCTGTAAAGACCTGCGTTACCTGCTACACCGTCGAACTCCAAAACGGAAGTGGCGCCGGTGAACGCTGTGTAGTTTGACCAGGTCTGACCCATCAGCCAGTTCTTATACTGGCCAAAAGCATGCCGAAGGCGAACAGTGCTGGTGCTCGTTCTGAAGTCACCTTCGATAGTGACTTTTACATCATTGGAAAGCGTCGTACGAACACCCAGGCGAGACTGAACCGCATCGGCACCGAAGTAACCGGAGGCCTCATTGTCTTCTGCTGCGCCTGTGTTCACTTTACTGAAATCGCCTGAGCGGGTGCCGGAAGCACGGCTGATGTCTTCATCTATATCGTAGGAGGCGTTGAGTCGCGCATAGCCATAAATATCGACTGTTGCATCGCCAGCGTTGAATTCAATAGCTGCCGCATGTCCCGCGACACCAAGTGCCACAGTGGCTGTAGCCAGTTTTATGGCCATGGAAAGTTTGTTATTAGACATAAGGTCTTCATCTCTAAAGATTATTGTTGGAGTATTGGCAAACTACTCAATCATGCCTCAGTCAAGCTACTGTGAAGCTGTCTATGCTCGCCAAATGCATCTGCAAATTAACAATGAAGAGGAGTGCTAACAATTATCTATATTCGATAAGTCTTATGCGCTTAAGGCATATCATGGTCTTTCATGCCTTTCTGAGGGATAGCTTGGCTACTCTATGATTTCGCTCTGTTCGATGCTTTCAGAAATTGGCTGGCCGATTTCCTTCGGGTTGAATAGAAGCTTCCCCTTCCAGGTTCCGGCCCCTACCTGTTCGGCTACCTGTTGCATGATGATCTCAGTCAGCTTTGTTGTGGCCACAGAGGCGGGAAGATCAGTCGGTGTGACGATGGATAAGGTGCGCTTAATTTCCGGATTAGTAATGGGGACGGCGACCACTTCATTTCGTTGAGTCATGTCATGGACAGCGGCAGACGACAGGATGGTGTAGCCCAGGCCGCGGCGTACCATGTCGGTCAGCATGGGCCAGGCGCTGACCTCCAAGGCCAGGTTCAGAACTTTTTTACGCTCTGCTGCCTGTTTTTCCATGGCGACTCGCAGGCCATGCTTTTCTTCCGGCATGACGAGAGGCAGGTCCAGCACTTCTTCGAGAGTAATTTCGGAGCGCTTGGCCACCTTGGTATTGATCGGGGATATCAGATAAAGCCGCTCCTCTATCAGAGGCCGGTAACGCAGGTTTTTGTGGCTAGCGTGGTCATATGTGATGGCAAGGTTCACCCGGTGCTGCATAACCATTTGTTGCAGTGTTCCACTCATGGCGGATCTGACACCCAGATGGACCTGAGGGAAGCGCTTACGATATTGCTCAATAATGGTGCCTGAAAAACCGTGGGTCACCGTCGGTAGCAGGCCCAGCACCACCTGCCCGGTCACTTCTCCTGCCACCGCGGTGACATCGGCTTGGGTTCGCTCCAGGCTCTGCAGTAGTGCCCGGGCCCTTTCGTAGAGCAGTTCACCGGCTGCCGTCATTACCACACCCCGCCCATGACGGACAAAAACATCTACATTCAGGGCTTCCTCCAGCATCCGGATCTGGCGGCTGAGTGCTGGTTGGGCCACGAACAGCTTTTCGGAGGCGCGACTAAAGCTGCCAGTATCGGCAACTGTCAGAAAGGTGTTGAGTTGGCGTAGGTCGACGGTCAGATTAAATGGCATCAGGAGGTCTCTTCCATAACATTTGGTTATCTTTTTTTTCTACTCTATACCAACTACGACGGTGTGGTCTAAGGTTGTTCTCTATATAAGGTATGCTTAAAACAGATGGGAGATATAAAAAGTATATAATTGATGTGATTTTTTCTTGCTGATACGGTTGTTGATATCTGGTTTTCCGCGCACTGCATCTCACCACACGTTTCAAAGAGGAAAAAAACAATGCAGAACCGTTCGATCTATGGCAGCGATCATGTGCTGTTTCGCGAGAATGCTCGTCGCTTTTTTCGCGAAGAGCTCGAGCCCAATATAGAGCAGTGGGAGAAAGATGGCGTCGTGCCCAAGGGATTTTGGCGCAAAGCCGGCGAGAACGGTTTTCTGTGCTGTGGTGTGCCGGAAGAGTACGGTGGTCCGGGTGCCGACTTCCTCTACAACATGGCACTGTCAGAAGAAACCGGTTACGCCATTGGTGGTGCCAGCGTTGGTTTCTCGGTGAGTGCGGATATCGTTGCCTACTATCTTATGAACGCTGGGACTGAGGCGCAGAAGCACAAGTGGCTGCCGAAAATGGTAACGGGTGAAGTAATTGCGGCGATTGGTATGACCGAGCCGGGTGCCGGTAGTGATCTCAAGGCCATCCGTACCTCAGCCGTCCGTGACGGTGACGAGTATGTCATCAATGGTCAAAAAACTTATATCACCAACGGCCAGAACTCCGATTTTGTGCTTCTGGCATGTGTAACCGGGCCGGGCAAGGGTGCCCGCGGCATCAGTATGATTATTGTTGAAGCTGATCGTCCGGGTTTCGAGCGTGGCCGTAATCTGGACAAGATCGGCCAGAAGGCAGCGGACACCTCTGAAATGTTCTTCCAGGATGTTCGTGTGCCGGTTTCCAACCTGGTGGGTCAGGAAGGCGAAGGGTTTGCCATGATGATGCGCGAGCTTCCGCGGGAACGCATCACTATTGCCTGTCGAGCCCAGGCGGAAGCACAGCGCGCCTTTGATGTGACCAATGAGTACGTGAAAGAGCGCAAGATGTTTGGTCAGGCGCTGGCGGATTTCCAGAACACTCAGTTCACCCTTGCCGATATCAAGACTAATCTGGAAGTGGGTTGGGCGTTTCTTGATCAGTGCATCAAGAAATGTGCGGAAGGCACGCTGACGCCAGAAGAAGGTGCCATGGCCAAGTTGTGGACCACCGAGAACGAAGGTGTGGTGGTCGACAAGTGTCTGCAGCTGTTCGGTGGCTACGGCTATATGAGCGAGTACCCGATTTCCCGCATGTTCGTCGACGCACGGGTTCGCCGTATCTACGGTGGCGCGTCTGAGGTCATGAAGCTGGTTATCGCCCGCTCGCTCTGATCCGGCTATTAATTTTGCGATCCCGGCAGCCAGTAGCTATCGGGATTGCACAACAGAAAGGAAGGAACTCACATGTCTGGTATTACCGCCTACGGTGCCTACATTCCCCGGACCCGCCTGCTGAAGTCTGCTATTGCGGACGCCAATGACTGGTTTGATGCCAGTCTGCGTGGCCTCGCCAAGGGCGAGCGCAGTGTCTGCAACTGGGACGAAGATACTATAACTATGGCTGTTGAGGCCGCTCAGGACTGTTTGTCGACGGTGGATCCCGGTTCTGTTAATGCACTGTACCTGGCTTCGACTACTCTGCCGTTCCTTGATCGTCAGAACTCGGTTGTGGTCAGTCAGGCTCTGAATCTGGGGGACCGTCTGCGCACCATGGACGTGTCTGCCTCCCAGCGCGCCGCAACCTCTGCGCTGATCTCCATGTTTGAAGTTGGCTCTTCTTCCAAGGGTAATTCCCTGTTGCTGGCATCTGAGCACCGCCAAAGCAAGTGCGGCTCCCGCGCTGAGATGCTGTGGGGTGATGGTGCGGCAGCGGTTGCGATCGGGAACGAGGATGTTATTGCTGAGTATCTGGGTAGTGAAACCTACGTGACTGATTTTGTAGACCACTACCGCGGTGAAGGCTCCGATTTTGATTATGAGTGGGAAGAGCGCTGGATCCGGGATGAAGGCTTCATGAAGAACGTCCCGCTGGCGGTGAACCGCCTGCTGGAAAAGACCGGTGTGAAGGCGCCTGAAATCGCCCATTTCGTGCTGGCCACCGACCAAGGCAGGACGCCTGCTGCCGTTGCCAAGGCCATCGGTATTCCAGCGGATGCGGTGGCTGATAACCACATCGGCAACCTCGGTGTCACCGGAGTTGCTCATCCGATTCTGCTGCTCACTGAAGTGCTGGAGAAAGCAAAGGCTGGCGATTTGATCCTGCTCACCGGCTTTGGTCAGGGTACCGATGCGGTGCTGCTGAGAGCTACCAATGCCATTGCCGACAGGCGCCCGAAAGCCGGCTTCAGCGGTGCTATGGCCCGCCGCCGGGAAGACGCCAACTACAACAGGTTCCTGAGTTTCAACAATCTCGTGGATCGTGAGGTTGGCAAGCGTGGTGAGCTGGACAAACAAAGCTACCTTGCAGCTATGTATCGCCGTAAGGATCTGCTCACCGGGTTCATTGGCGGCAAGTGTCGTAGCTGCAGCACCGTTCAGATCCCCAAAGAAAAATACTGCGTTAACCCTGAGTGTGGCGCCCTGGATAGTCAGGATGATCACCCGATGGCAACCGCCAAGGGTCGTGTGATGACCTGGACTGCTGATCGACTGACTTTTGATTGGAACCCGCCTGCCTATTTCGGTCTGGTGGAGTTCGAGGGCGGAGGTCGGCTGATGATGGATTTCACTGAGGTTGAACCTGATGGCATGGATACGGGTGTTGAGGTTTCCTTGCACTTCCGTATTCGGCAGTTCGATAGCCAGCGGGGCTTCCGGAAGTACTTCTGGAAGGCTACTCCAGTCCAGCAATAACACACGCAGCGGATAGAGGCGAATAGACATGGCTAGTGGAATCAAAGATAAGGTAGTGATCCTCGGAATGGGGTGCAGCAAGTTTGGTGAGCGTTGGGATGCGAGTCCTGCCGATCTGATGTCTGAAGCGTTTGAAGAAAGCCTTGCAGATGCAGGTATAGAGAAAGGTCAGATTCAGATGGCATGGTTCGGTGCCGGTATCGATGCTTATAACGTTGGTTCCAGTGCTATGCCCCTGTCCATAGCACTGCGTTTGCCGAATATTCCAGTGACCAAGGTAGAGAACATGTGTGCTACTGGTACAGAGGCATTTCGCGGCGCAGTCTACGCCGTAGCGTCCGGTGCCTGTGATATCGCACTGGCTTTGGGTGTGGAAAAGCTTAAGGATGTTGGCTATGGTGGCTTGCCTCAACGCACCCGCGGCGTTGAAAACGACATGTATTGGCCGAATTTGTCAGCACCAGGCGCCTTCGCCCAGCTTGCCAGCGGCTACCGCGCGAAGCACGGCATTGAAAAGGCTGATCTGAAGCGCGCCATGGCTCATATCTCAGTTAAGAGTCATGCTAATGGTGCGAAAAATCCCAAGGCTCACCTGCAGCGTGAAATCACTGAAGAGCAGGCTATCAATGCTCCTTACATAGCAGAGCCCATTGGTCTTTATGATTGCTGTGGTGTGAGTGATGGCGCCGCTTGTGCAATCGTCTGCACGCCAGAGATTGCCCGAGCGCTCGGTAAGTCCGATCTCGTCTCCGTCAAGGCCTTGCAGTTGGCCGCATCCAATGGAGAGGAGGCGGGCTTCAGCAAGTGGGACGGTTCATACCTGCAAACAACCAGAGTTGCGGCCCAGAGAGCCTACGATGAGGCTGGCATTCTCAAGCCCCGCGAAGAGATCAGTATGACTGAGGTGCATGACTGCTTCTCTATTACTGAACTGGTCACCATGGAAGATCTGCAGCTCTCAGACGAAGGCATGGCGGTTTGGGATGTGCTTAATGGTAGCTTCGACTCAGACGGGCGAATCCCCTGTCAGATTGATGGTGGTCTCAAATGTTTCGGCCACCCGATCGGTGCTTCCGGTATGCGGATGATCTATGAGAACTACCTGCAGTTCCACGGTCGCGCTGGCGACCGTCAGTTGAAGGATCCGCGCCTGGCCCTGAACCACAACCTGGGCGGCTTCCCGCACCAGAATATCTGCAGTATCTCGATCATTGGTCGGTACGAGTAGGATGGTTCATCCGGGGCAGCATTGACTGTGCTGCCCCGGCCAGTTTCTCCTAATTCACAGAGTCAGGAAGGATGAGTATGAGTGTCGCTGAACAGACTGTGGGTCTGGAGCTTGCGGACAGTAGCATCAACACAGTTGATCAGCTTGTCCGCCTGGGGCTGAAGAACCTCAAAGCGTCCAGCACCGTGGACGACAAACTGGATAGCAGTCTTCTGGACAAGCATCAGCTGGGTTGTTACGAGCTGGCATTCTGCACCGCCGAGCTGGCTGCGGCCCGTGAGGTGTGCCGTTACGCTCATAACGTTGGTGGCGAGGACCGTTTTGCCACAGATACTGCGCTTGCCTTCACTGCTGAAGCCGTCAGTTCGGCACTCCAGCGGCTGGTAGCCCGTGCCACTGATCTGGGGTTGGATGTGGCTAAAGTGTCTGCATTGTTCGGCGACAGGGCCATCAGTGACCTGCGCGCCAGCTATGGAAGCGCGGAGTTTCTTGCCGGTATTGGTGCTGCCGTCACCGAACGGGGCAGTAGCCGCCTGCCCACCTTGCTCAGTGAAGACAAGGAAATGGTTCGCGACATGTTCGCCCGTTTTGGGGCCGATGTGGTTGCACCACTGGCGGAAAAAATTCACCGCGAGGATCTCGATATTCCTGACGAAATTCTAAGTCAGGCGGCAGAACTTGGTTGTTTCGGCATTAGTATTCCGGAGCGATTTGGGGGGCTGCAGCCGGATGATCACGATGACAGCCTCGGCATGATCGTGGTCACCGAAGAGCTCTCCAAAGCCTCGTTGGGCGCTGCAGGGTCCTTGATTACCCGCCCGGAAATCGCGGCCAAGGCATTGTTGCAAGGAGGGACACCGGCTCAGCAGGAGACCTGGTTGCCACAAATTGCTTCCGGCGAGACGCTGTGTGCCATTGCCATTACCGAGCCGAATTTTGGCTCAGACGTGGCATCACTAGGGTTAAAGGCAACTCCTGCGGAAGGCGGCTGGGTGCTCAATGGCAGTAAAACCTGGTGCACTTTTGCCGGCAAGGCCAGCTTGCTGGTGGCAATGGCCCGCACTGAGCCAGATCCTGCCTTGGGCTACAAAGGTCTGAGCCTGTTCCTGGTCGAAAAGCCAGCTGCGTCTGGCCATGAATTTCGTCACCAACAACCGCAGGGCGGGGTGATCGAGGGCAAGGCTATAGCCACTTTGGGCTATCGAGGCATGCATTCCTACGATGTGTTTTTCGAGGATTACTTTGTGCCCGCTGATTGTCTGATTGGTGAGGAAGGCGGCCGTGGTAAAGGCTTTTACTTCACCATGGCCGGCTTTGCCGGCGGCCGTATCCAAACCGCAGCCCGCGCCACTGGCGTGATGCAGGCAGCCTTCGAGAAGGCGCTGAGCTATTCCCGTGAGCGTAAGGTGTTCGGCAGTCCGGTAGGTGATTACCAGCTCACCCAAGTGAAGCTGGGTCGCATCATGGCCACTCTTACCGCCTCCCGTCAGTTCAGCTATGCAGTGGCGCGGATGATGGATAAAGGTGCGGGTCAGGTGGAGGCAAGCCTGGTCAAACTGTTCAGTTGTCGTGCGGCGGAGTGGGTAACCCGCGAAGCCATGCAGATTCATGGTGGCATGGGCTATGCCGAGGAAGCGGCAGTCAGTCGTTACTTCGTTGATGCCCGGGTGCTATCAATTTTTGAGGGTGCCGAGGAAACTCTGGCGCTTAAAGTCATTGCAAGAAACCTGGTAAGCAACGCTTGAATGGTGGTCGGCCAGGCCTGATTGATTGGCAGTGCAGTACTGCCCCAACAACATCAATGATCAGACAATAAGAGACCTTTAGGAGGGTGTCATGAGCGATAAGAAACTTTTGGAAGGTAAGGTTATCGTAGTTACCGGTGCCGGTCGTGGTATTGGTCGTGCAACAGCACTGATGTTGGCGGAAAAAGGCGCCAAAGTGGTGGTGAACGACATTGGTGGTGGCGCTGATGGTTCCGGCAATGATGCCACCCCGGCTCAGGAAGTGGTCAACGAGATCAAGGCTGCTGGCGGTGACGGAGTTGCCAACTTCGACAGTGTGACATCCTGGGAGGGTGGTCAGAAGATCGTCCAGTCTGCCATCGATAACTTTGGCCGCATCGACGGTGTGATCAACAATGCCGGAAATTTGCGCGATGTGATCTTTCACAAGATGACCGAGGAAGATTTCGACTCGGTACTGGCAGTGCACCTGAAAGGCACCTTCAACGTCAGCCGTGCTGCCGCCGCGATTTTCCGTGAACAGGGTAGTGGCACCTTCGTCAATATGACCTCCACTTCCGGCCTGATTGGTAACTTCGGCCAGTCCAACTACGCTGCGGCCAAGATGGGTATCGTGGGTTTGTCCAAGTCTATGGCTCTGGACATGCAGCGCTTTGGCGTAACCTCCAACTGCATCGCGCCATTCGCCTGGAGCCGGTTGATCGGCAGTATCCCTACTGATAGTGAGGAGCAGAAGGCCCGCGTTGCCAAGATTCAGCAGATGACTCCAGACAAAATCGCCACCTTGGCGGTATCCCTGTGCAGCGACCAGGCCAAGAACGTAACCGGCCAGATCTTCGGTGTGCGTAACAATGAAATCTTCCTGTTCAGCCAGCCGCGTCCATTCCGCTCTGCCCACACGTCTGAAGGCTGGACTCCGGAGACCGTATTGGACCGTGTACTGCCGGCCTTCGAAGCGGACTTCTATCCGCTGCACCGCTCTGCGGACGTCTTCAGCTGGGATCCGTTCTGATCTCGGTCTGACCCACTGCAGTATCGTTCTGGCCCTGAGGGGCCGGACACCAACTCGGCCCTGACAGTAACAATCAAAGGAGCGCCACGGTGGCCATCAGTTACGATAAGCTGAAGAATCGCAAGTTCGACCGTCTCGAACACACCTATACCGGGAAAGACACCATTCTCTATGCCCTGGGTGTGGGTATGGGTATCGATCCCCTTGATGAAGACTGTCTGAAATTTGTCTATGAAGATGGCCTCGAAGCCTTGCCGAGCATGGCCAACGTGCTGGCTTATCCCGGTTTCTGGGCGAAAGAGCCGGATACTGGCATTGACTGGGTGAAGCTTCTTCACGCCGGCCAGGAAATGATCATGCACAAACCGCTGCCTGCATCCGGCACGGTTGAAGCCACCACCAAAATCAACGAAATCGTCGATAAGGGTGAGGGCAAAGGTGCTCTGATCTTGTCTGAGCGTGTTGTGCGCGATGTCGCTACCGGTGAAGACCTGTGTACACTTATCAGCACCACCCTTGCCCGAGGCGACGGTGGCTTTGGCGGCCCGTCGATACCATCGCCGAAGCCAGACGCTATTCCCGAGCGTGAACCGGATCTGGTCTGCGAATTGCCAACGCTGCCTATGGCAGCCCTGATCTATCGCCTGTCGGGTGATTTCAATCCGTTGCATGCCTCACCGGCGGTGGCTAAGGCGGCTGGCTTCAAAGCGCCGATCCTGCACGGATTGTGCACATTTGGTGTGGCTACACACGCCATTCTGAAAGCTCTGTGTGACTACGACCCGGCCCGCTTTCATCGTATTCGCCTGCGGTTCTCGTCTCCAGTGTACCCAGGCGAAACCATCCGCACAGAAATCTGGCGCAACGGTAACGAGGTAACCTTCCGTTGTCGGGTTACGGAACGTGACGTTGTGGTGATCAACAATGGTTACGCTGAAGTCAGCTGACGCCTTATCCGGGGGCCAATGACGGTGACCCGTGCCTCCATCAACCTAGACAGCCAGGAACTGAATACCATGCAGAATATTCTCTCAGGACTCCGTGTTGTTGAAGGCAGCGCCTTCGTGGCCGCCCCTTCCGGTGGCATGACGCTGGCGCAGCTGGGCGCGGATGTTATCCGTTTCGATCCCATCGGTGGTGGCATCGATTACAACCGCTGGCCGGTGACATCTGACCAGAAAAGCCTGTATTGGCACAGTTTGAACAAGGGTAAGCGCTCTATCGCGGTCGATTTCCGTCGCCCGGAAGGCCAGGAATTGTTAACCCGGCTGATTACAGCCCCAGGCGATGAGGCTGGCATGTTTCTGACCAACTTTCCGGCCAAAGGGTGGTTGTCCTATGATCGCCTGAAGGAGCACCGGGAAGACCTGATTTATCTGAACCTGATTGGAGATCGTCACGGTCGTGGCGCCCTGGATTACACCGTCAACTGCAAGGTGGGATTTCCGGCGCTTACCGGTGAAGGCAAAGCGGGAGATATCCCGCCGCTGAACAATCCAATGCCGGCTTGGGATGTGATTACCGGACAGCAGATTGCTCTGGGGCTGCTGGCGGCAGAGCGCCATCGCAGTCGGACCGGCCAAGGCCAATTGGTTCGTATTGCGCTGGCAGACGTGGCGCTGGCTACCCTTGGCAATCTCGGCTACATCGCTGAAGCGATGATTAATGATACCGATCGAGAGGCCATTGGTAACAACATCTTTGGCACCTACGGCCATGACTTCCAGTGTCAGGATGGTGAACGGGTGATGGTCGTCGGTGTCAGTCCGAACCAGTGGCGGGCGCTGGTGGATGTCACTGGAACCCACACCGAGATTGACGCGCTACAGCAACGCATGAGGCTGGATTTCAGCAAGGAAGGGGACCGTTATGAAGGTCGCGACGGGATCACTGAAATTTTTCAGCCCTGGTTTGCCGCTCGTCGTTTCGAACAGGTGGCAACCGAGCTGGATAATGCCGGTGCATGCTGGGGCAAATATCAGACCATTCGGGAAGTGGTTGAAAACGATATCGATTGCTCTGTGGATAACCCTCTATTCCAGATGGTGGAGCAGCCGGGCATAGGAAAATATCTAATGCCGGATCATCCGCTGCGCTTCACGTCAGTGGAACAAGAGCCTGTGCGGCCAGCGCCGAAACTTGGTGAGCACACAGAGGAAATTCTTGCGGACACCTTGGGCTTTTCTGCCAGCGAAATTGCTCGAATGTTCGATCAGAAAATCGTGGCGAGCTCAGGCCAGTAAGAGTTCCATCAATAATAACAAATGCCGCCAGGGCCTGGCGGCGATGGAGGTTTCAAATGGGACCGTTACACGGGTTTCGCATTATCGAGTTGGCAGGTATCGGCCCAGGCCCATTCTGCGGCATGGTGCTCGCAGACATGGGCGCCGAAGTGATCAGTGTGGAGCGTCTCGGCGCCAGCGCACCTGAGGCGGTGCTGGATTGTAGTCGCCGCGGCAAGCGCTCTGTTGCCCTTAATCTCAAGAGCAAGGCCGGGGTGGAGGCACTGCTGAAACTGGTGGAAAGCGCCGATGCCCTGTTTGAGGGCTTTCGCCCTGGGGTGACAGAAAAACTCGGCGTTGGCCCGGACGAGTGTCTGGCCCGTAATCCCAAGCTGATTTATGGTCGCATGACTGGCTGGGGCCAATTTGGCCCGCTGTCTCATGCCGCTGGTCACGACATCAATTACATTTCGTTGACGGGTGCGCTCAATGCCGTGGGCCGCAATGGCGAGAAGCCGGTTCCCCCGCTTAATCTGGTGGGTGACTTCGGTGGAGGTGGAATGTTCCTGGCACTCGGGCTGGTTGCGGGATTGCTGGAGGCCTCGAAGTCCGGCAAAGGCCAGGTGATTGATGCGGCCATGACAGACGGTTCCGCCATTCTTATGTCCATGTTCCATAGCGCCCATGCCATGGGGTTGCACTCTTTGGAGCGCGGCACCAACAAACTCGATGGCGGTGCGCACTTCTACGACGCCTATGAAACCCGGGATGGGAAGTACATCTCTATCGGCTCCATTGAGCCTCAGTTCTACGCCCAACTGATGGCAGTGGCCGGTTTACCGCAGGATCCGTTCGCGGATCAGCTCAACCCCCAGCGTTGGCCGGAACTCAAGCAGGCGATCAGCGCAGTATTCCTGCAGAAGACCCGGGATGAGTGGTGTGAGCTCATGGAAGGCACGGATATCTGTTTTGCACCCGTATTGGATATGCAGGAGGCCCAGAACCATCCTCACAATGTTGCTCGGCAGACTTATGTTCGTGTCGGCGAGATGGTGCAACCTGCACCCGCACCACGCTTCAGCCGCACCCCGTCACAGGTCCGGCACCCTGCTCGTGTTTACGGGGCCGACACCGAAGCGGTGCTGAGCGAACTGGGGATGAGCGAGGAGCAGTTGGCCGAGGTGTTCGAGCCGGCTGGGAGCAGCTGAACGGTTTCTGATTAAATTTTCCCTGGACGAGGATAACAGTAAATGGGTCACCTTCTTTACGAAGTTCACAATGGCGTCGCCTATCTTACGATGAACCGCCCGGAGGTCAGGAATGCGCTGTCCCTGGATATGCGCACGCAGATGCTGGAGGCCTTTCAAAATCTGGAATCCGATGATTCAGTGCGGTGTGTGGTGCTGCGCGGTGCCGGTGAACACTTCATGGCAGGCGGCGACGTAAAATCTTTCATGGAGTTCGCCAAGCTGCCCCCTGAGCAGCGAAGGCTAACCTTTGTGAATCGGATACATGGCGGACTGAATGGGCTGATGTACACCATGCGACGGGTGAACAAGCCGATTATCGCAAGTGTTTGTGGGGCAGCGGCCGGGGCCGGTGTCAGCGTTGCGCTGAGCTGCGACCTGGTAATTGCAGCCGATGATTCGTTCTTCACGCTGGCATATAGCCATATCGCCAGCAGCCCGGATGGCGGCGCAACCTATTACTTGCCGAGGCTGGTGGGCACCAAGAAAGCAATGGAGATTGCCCTGCTGGGCGACCGCTTCTCTGCAGCAGAAGCCAAGGAGCTTGGCATGATCAATCGGGTGGTGCCCAGCTCGGACATCGAGGAAGAAACCCGGAAGCTGGCAGAACGACTTGCGCAGGGTCCAACCAAGGCATACGGAAGCATAAAGAGGCTGATTCTCAAGTCGTCGGAAAGCTCTCTCGAAGAACAACTGCAGTCCGAGGCGGAGACCTTTGGGGTTACCGCTATGGCAGAAGACTGGGTTGAGGGCGTTAGTGCCTTCAATCAAAAGCGTAAAGCGCGGTTTACCGGCCGTTGATTTCTAATGGGTCGGATTCAGGAGATTGGATAGTGACCAAGACGGTAATCGATAAAAGCAGTTTCAAGGGTATTGTTTGCGGCAACAGGCATCTGAGCCATGAGGAATTCCAGTGCGATGTCCGCCGTGCTGCGACCGGTTTTAAAAACATTGGGGTAGAGCCGGGGGATTGTGTTGGTATTTTCATGCGTAACGACATCCCTTTTCTGACTGCAACCCACGCTGCCAACTATGTAGGCGCCTATGCTGTGCCCATCAACTGGCATCTGGCTGGAGAGGAGCTTACCTATATTCTGAATGACTGTGGCGCTAAAGTGTTGGTGATCCACGCTGACCTTTGGCGTGCTATCCATACAGCCATTCCCGCGGGTGTGACGTGTCTGGTAGTGGAAACCCATGAGGATCTGAGTACAGCTTTCGGTCTGGATGCCCAAGTATGCACGGTGCCGGACGGTTTGATTAACTGGCACCATTGGCTTGACAGCCAGCAGCCCATTTCGGGGCCGGCACAGGCAGGGCTGTCCTCAATGCTGTATACCTCTGGTACCACGGGCCACCCCAAGGGCGTGTGCCGAATTGCCCTCGATGCCGATAAAACTGCCCGTATGCGGGACTTCCGGTCCCGGGTATACGGCTGCGCTCCTGGAGCCCGCTGTATGGTGCCGGGTCCGCTCTATCACAGTGCGCCCAACGGTTACAGCATGCAGGCGTCCAGAATCAGTGATCTGTTGGTGATCGTGCCGCGCTTTGATGCTGAGGGCCTGTTGAAACTGATCGAGGAATACCGGCTGACTGCGGGCATAATGGTGCCGATCATGTTCATTCGACTGCTCAAGCTGCCAGAAGAAGTTCGTGCCAGGTACGATGTGTCGTCGCTGGAGTTCATTATCCACGCAGCGGCTCCCTGTCCTGTAGATGTCAAAAACAGGATGATCAAATGGTTCGGGCCAGTGATCAACGAGTTCTATGGTTCCACGGAGTCCGGTGCCGTGGTTGCCTGCAACTCCGAGCAGTCGTTAGCGCGACCCGGCAGTGTCGGGAAAATCGTACCGGAAGCCGATGTTCGCATTCTTGATGATCAGGGCCGCGTCTTACCGCCGAATACCATTGGTGAGATCTATTCTCGCTTTCCTATGAATGACTTTACCTACAACGGCAGGCCGGAGGAGCGGGCAGAAATCGACCGTGATGGCTATATTACCTCCGGTGATATGGGTTACATGGATGAGGACGGCTTCTTGTTTATTGCCGATCGGGTCAAGGATATGGTGATCTCGGGTGGTGTAAACATCTACCCTGCGGAGATCGAGTCGGTATTGCATAACTACCCAGGCATCAAGGACTGTGCGGTGTTTGGTGTGCCAGACGAAGAGTTTGGCGAGGCAGTGATGGCAGTGCTGGAAGCTGAGAACGAGGAGGAGATTTCCATTGACGGGGTCAGGCGTTACATGCGTGAGCACCTGGCTGGATTCAAAGTTCCCCGAACGATCGAGATTGGCAAAAACCTGCCCCGGGAAGATTCCGGCAAGATCTTCAAGCGCCGGCTCCGCGATAATTACTGGCAGCAGGCCGGCCGGAAGATCTGAGCTGAAACTGAGCCGGGTTCTGTGTGCAGGCCTCTGACATGAGGCCTGCCGGATTGCGGAACCGGTCAGTGGCCGCTGAATTCTGGCTTTCGCGTTTGTTGACGGGCCTCGATCGCCTCGACGAAGTCCGAAGTGTTGAATGCAACCTGTTGGCACTCGGCTTCATGGTTTAGTGCTGCGGGGAGATCCAGAGTTGCGGCCAGGGCAATTTCCTTTTTTATCAATCCCAGCGCGGTGGTTGGCCCGGAAGCCAGGTGGCTGGCCAATTCGTCGGCTTCTATCCAGAGCCTGTCGTTGTCGACCACTTTGTGGGCCAGCCCCCACGACAGCGCTTCATCTGCACTGAAGGTGCCGCCGGTCAGCGCGAGCGCCGCAGTACGACGAGCGCCGATGGTTCGTGCCAAAAACCATGAGCAGCCGCCATCCATCACAGCACCGATACGTGCAAAGGAAATATGAAACGCCGCATCCCTGTTCACCAGCATAAAATCGGATGCCAGAGCAAGGCTGACGCCGGCTCCGGCAGCGGGGCCGTTGACCGCTGAAATAACTGGTACTGGTAGGGTTACGAGCTGTTTTATGATCTGATTGATCCCGTTTTTTACTTGTTCTCCAATGTTCGCGCGGCGAGCCAGAATTTGATCCGGCTGAACATCTGCGCCGGTACAGAAGCCTCGTCCATTGGCGCGAATCACCACTGCGCGGACGCTCAAGTTTGAGTGCTGTTGGGTTAGCAGACAGAGCAAAGACTCCCGCATTTCGTTGCTCATGGCATTGAGTCGGTCGGGTCGGTTAAGAGTGATGGTCAGAATATTGTTATTTGTGTCATGTAATAAATCAGCCATGGCTACTCCGTTTTATGGGTTGGTAATTTGTGGCAAGGAATTTCCTGCATCTTGAAAGTAACCTG
This sequence comes from uncultured Haliea sp., assembly GCA_963977485.1. Classification (GTDB taxonomy): domain Bacteria; phylum Pseudomonadota; class Gammaproteobacteria; order Pseudomonadales; family Halieaceae; genus JARRPM01. The sequence continues at coordinate 62,515 of CAXBOW010000020.1, read as the reverse complement.
AAACCTGTACTTAATCCCCTTTTGAGGCATACCTGATCGGCATGGAAAATATAGCGAAATTATAAAGGTACAGCCGTCAACAGGGTGTTAGCGTCAAGGTCCGTAAAAGAGTGCATGGGGCTTCAGAGTGATAAGAACGAAATTGCTGCGCCATACTGATCGTTATCTTTCGGTCGGCTTTGCTCTGAGGCATGCCGAACTTATATCAATAATAGCGGCCGCCGTGACGTTCTGGGCATGGCCAGGAAATTGAGGGAACAATATGAACGAAGCAAACTTGCAGTTTGAAGCCGCCACTATGAGCGGCTTCAGGGAGGTTCTCGGATTTTCGGTGGCAGAGTGGGAGCCTGGGCGCGCAGTGATCACAGGTCAGATGACGGAGCGCCACCTTAACCGCAACGGGTTTGTCCACGGTGGGGTGTTTGCCTCCCTGCTGGACAGCGCCGCCGGGCTCTGCGGTACCTACTGTACGGTACCCGGAAACATCCGGCGGTGTATCACCATATCGCTGAATACTCACTTCATGAACCCGGTGAAAGATGGGTTCCTGAAAGTAGAGGCCAGAGTGGTCAGCCGCGGACGCAAGATCTTTTTTGTCGAAGCGCGGATTATCTGTGAGGACACATTGATCGCGACCGGTCAGGGCACGTTTCGTTATGTTTTAGGGGGCGAAAACGAAGAGGGAGTGCCGGCGGATTAAGGTCTGTCATCTTATATCTGTAAAGCATAGGTACTATACAATATAGGTCGTTGTTGATATCGGGTTCGGGTGCTAGCTTGGATGTATGGTGGAAACTTTACCTCTGCCATTTTTAACAAAAACAATACCCCCCCCCTCTTTGGGAGCAACGTCATGACAATGAAATTCAGGACCTTGGCTTTAGGGCTCGTTCTGGCTTTGGCCGGAGCAGCTCAGGCTTCAGCTGAAATCGTATTGCGCTACGCAGAAGCAGGGCCAAACCGCGGTACCCGTGCTGATGCAGTGCAGTTTTTTGCCGACGAAGTCGAACGACTGTCGGGCGGCGATATTAAGATCGATATTCACTGGGGTGGTGCACTGCTCAAGTGGAGCGGTGTTATGAATGGCGTCTCCGCAGGCAGTGCAGATCTTGGCTCAGTGCTGTCGTCCTATGAGCCGCAGCCGCTGAAGGCACTGGGCATTGGCGATATCCCTCTCGAATATGCAGATCCCTGGGTAGGCATGCGCGCCATGTATGAGTTGATGACCACCGAGTCTCAGCTGAAGACATCCCTTGCGGACCAGTCTCTGGTCTACCTCAGTAATTTCAGCACCACCGGTGTCCAGTTCGAATGCACTACGGGCAATCAGATTCTCACCGTCGATGACATCAAAGGCAAACGGATCCGTGCTACCGGAACTTATACTAATGTGCTGGCAGAACTTGGTGCAGATACCGTCAGCATGACCTTTGGTGAAGTTTATCAGGCGCTGGATACTGGGCTGGTGGACTGCCTGGCAAGCTATTTTTATACCATGAGAGCCTATAAGACCTATGAGGTTGTGGAGTCTGTAACCCGAGTCGATTGGGGGCAGTTGCTAGGCTTTGCCATTGTAATCAATGAGTTTACTTGGTCTGATTTTGATGAGAAGCAGCAGGCAATTCTGATGCAGGCTGGCGGAAACATGATTGATCATTTTGCCCGCCTGACAATCGAGGATGCGGAAGCTGTTGCCAAGAGCCTGGATCGCGGTGATTTTGGAAAGGTGGTTCCGGTTACCCGGATTGCACCGGAAGAGCGCCGGAAAATTCTTGATGCCACACTCAAGTTTCGTGATAGCTGGATTGAAGAGGCCAATGGTCGTGGCATGGCTGGCCAACAGATTTGGGATCGCTATATCGAGCTGCTGAAAAAGTACCAGAGCCAGCTAGAGTCCGAAGGCTACCCCTGGCAGAGCTGACATCGTGTAACAAGCAAGACCGCCCCCTTTCAGACTATTGCTGGGGGCATTGAAGTGGCGAAGAGGCGGCTTGTCCGCACTCATAAATAACAAGAGGTTAACAGATGGTTGCTAACAAGGCTTTCAAGTCTTTAGTGGTCGGGTCGGTTCTCTCGCTGGCCACGCTGGGGCAAGCCGCGGCTGAAACGATGCTGCGCTATGCCGAGGCGAGCCCTAACCGGGGTGCGCGTGCTGAAGCTTTGCAGTATTTCGCTGATCAATTGGATGACCAGTCTGGTGGTGATTTGAAGCTGGATATTCACTGGGGTGGAGCGTTGCTCAAGTACAGTGCAATTCTCGGTGGGGTTGCCTCTGGAGCCGCAGATATGGGCTCAGTACTTGCGGCTTATGAACCCCAGAAGATGCGCGCTCTGAGTGTTGGTGATATCCCTGTGCCCCAGTCTGATGCCTGGGTGGGTATGCGGGCGATGTACGAGTTGATGACAACCAACGAACAGTTGCAGCAGCAGTTTGAGAATAACGGAGTGGTTTACATTACAAACTACTCGACCAGTGAGATGCAGTTTGAGTGCACCGGTGATGTGCGAATTGAAAAGCTCGAGGATTTTGCGGGCAAGAAAATCCGTGCATCCGCCATCTACGCCAAGATTCTTGATGAGGTTGGCGCCAACATGGTGAATTTCGTGTATTCCGAGGTCTATCAGGCTTTGGATACCGGGCTAGTGGATTGTTCTGGTGGCTACCTGTACGCCATGCGTGCGTTCAAAACGCCGGAAGTTACAACCAGTGTGTCACTGATGAACTGGGGACAGATCGCTGGTTTTGCTATAGCTATGAATAAGTGGGCCTGGGATGATCTTTCTGCCGAGCAGCAGCAGTTGATGCGGAAGGTGGGTTCTGAAATGGTCGACTTTTATGCTGAGAGGCTGGTTGAGGACAACCAGGCCGTAGCCAAAGCGCTGCCTACAGGCGAGCTCGGAAACAAGGTCGAAGTCATTGAGTGGTCCGAAGAAGAGCGCGCCGAGCTGTTTGCCCAGTCAGATAAATACATTGACGCCTGGATCAGTGATATGAATGCAGCAGGCCTTGATGGCAAGGCCATCTGGGATCAATACCAGGCACTGCTGAACAAGTACCAAACCGAACTGGATGAGAGGGGTTACCCCTGGTCTCCGACCTGAACCCTGCCTGCACTGCCGGAGGTATTGCTTCCGGCAGTTTCACCGCAGTTTGCTTTGATTGAACAACAATAAACCATCATTCAGAAACCGGGACTTGTCCGAAGTATGGGCAGGTCTGCATCGGGAGGTGCGCATGGCCGTCACCGAGCGTAAAAAACGACTCAAGTCTCATGGCTCAGCGGCTATTTCCCTGAGGGCGTTGGGGCGTGCAAGAGGTTCGCTGGCATGGCTGGAGAATGTATTTCTGCTGGTCGGCGTGATTTGCATCATGGGTCTTTGCCTGATCATTGCCAGCAGTGTCCTTTTGCGCACATTCGCTTCGTCGGGTGTTCCGGACGAGATCATAATTGTGGGCGAGATGATGATTGGCGCCTTGATCCTGCCGCTAGCCTTCGTCGCGGCCGATCGCGGCTTTATCTGCGTGGAGATCTTTACCCAAATGCTGGGGCCAAAGTTTCAGCAGGTGCTTAATGTCTTGACCGTGATAGTAGGCTTGGTTGCTGTGATACCAATTACCTATGCGGCTTATCTGTCTATGGTGGACGCCTTCGAATCTGGTGGCTACTTCTTCGGTATGCTTCAGCTGCCCCAATGGCCGGGCAGGACGATGTTTTTTCTGGGTTATTTCCTGTTCTTTATCCGGCTGATTGACTTGGCTATCCACGATACTCTGGACGCGCTTGGGGTAATCAATAACAAAAGGCCTGAAATCACCGATGAGGTAGATCACTAATGGAACCATCCGTTATTGGCGGCTGGGGTTTTGCCGTCGCCCTGGCATTGATGATCATGCGAGTGCCCATTGCATTCGTGCTGGTTAGCGTGGCCTCAGTATGCTCGTTGATTACATACGCATGGCGCCCGGGAGGGGAGTTCATGTTTGAGCGCGGTATGCGGCCGGCTATGGCATTGATAGAGTCCAATGCCTTTGATTTTATCCACTCTTATTCCCTGAGTATGATTCCGCTGTTCATCGCAGCCGGTCACGTTGCTTACCACGCCCGCATCACAACCGATATTTATGAGGCGGTTCGGGTCTGGTTGGCCAAGCTGCCTGGTGGTTTGGCGATTGCTTCCCTGTTTGGCTGCGGCGGCTTTTCTGCTATCACCGGCTCCAGTTTGGCATGTGCATCGTCCATGGGACGGATCTGCGTGCCCGAGATGTTGCGCTACGGCTATGACAAACAGTTAGCCACATCAACTGTCGCAATGGGCGGAACCCTGGGTTCGCTTATTCCTCCCAGCGTGCTGTTCATTCTCTACAGCATGTTTACCGAACAGTCGGTCAACAAGTTGTTTCTGGCTGGAGTGCTTCCAGGCATCCTCACCATTTTGGGGTTCATCCTGGTGGTGGTCATCTGGGCCATGCTAAAGCCAGATCACGCGCCAGCACCTAAAGACCTCAACTATACCAACCGTGATCGCTTTAAGGCCGCGGTCAAAGGCTGGCCAGCGCTTGCCCTTATGACCATCATTATTGGTGGCATCTATGGCGGATTCTTTACAGCGACTGAAGCAGCTGCAGTTTCCCTGCTGTTTGCGATCGGTTTCGGTGTGCTGTCGCGGCGTCTGAGCTGGGCGGATTTCCTCAGTTCAATGAAGGAGACCGCGTTCCAGTCGGCTGCTCTATTCTTCATCGCCGTGGGCGCCAAGATCTTTGTTTCCTTCGTGTCACTAACCGGTGTCACTGGTGCCTTTGTCGGTTTTGTCGAAGGTCTGGCGCTTGAGCCCTGGATGGTGTTGTTTCTTATAGTCATGCTTTATATCGTTCTGGGCATGTTTCTGGACTCCATCGGTACCATGTTATTGACCCTGCCGTTTGTCATTCCGCTGGTTGAAGGCATGGGAATGGACCTCATCTGGTTTGGTGTTGTGGTGGTCAAGCTTCTCGAAATCGGACTGGTAACTCCCCCGCTGGGCATGAACGTGTTCGTTATCAACAGTGTGGTTGGCAGGGGAATCAAGGTACACACTATCTTCTTCGGGGTGATGAAATTCCTGGTGGCAGATCTGATGGTGCTGGGCCTGATTGTAGCGTTTCCGATCATATCGCTGCTGATACCGAGCAGTATGGGTTGATGAATCGGAGGATCTGAATTCCATGATCAGTGAACGCTCAGTTAACCCAAGCCCTGGCCCGGCGGCCATTTCGGTCTGTCATCTATTGGCAAAAGCGGCGGAGCAATGGCCACTGAGCCCATCGGTCAGCTATGAGGGGCGGACTTTCACCTGGCGGGAGACTTTTAGCCGCTGTGAGGGTTTGGCCCGCGGTTTGGTCGGGTTAGGGTTGGTCGCTGGAGACCGGGTGGCCTATCTTGGCTTCAACTCCCACTGGTGTTTTGAACTGTTCTTTGCAGCTCCGATGGCCGGCGCCATCGTTGTACCTATGAATTTTCGCTTGTCCGCCGGTGAGATGGTTGCCTGCATTGAAGATGCCGAGCCGGCGGTGTTACTGGTTGATGAGTACCATCTGGAGCAGGCAGCGGCGATTGTCCGTGCCTGTCCAGGATTGAAGACGGTTGTCTTTGCCGGGCAGGAAGAAACTGCCCCTCGCGAGATGGTGGCCTACGAGAGGCTGGTGTCGGGCGCCGCGGCAAGCCGCCTTACGCCCAGTGGCAACGACGATACTCTGGTGATCTTTTATACCGGCGGCACCACTGGGCGCGCCAAGGGGGTGATGCTAACTCACACCAACCAGTTTACCAATGCGCTGGGCGGGATCGCCTGGTACCGCATGGTCGAACAGGAAACGCACTTGCTTGCCGGTCCCATGTTTCATACTGCGGCGGGGTCACGAGTTTACACCGCCACCATGACAGGAACTCATACCGTAATTCTACCCCGCTTTGATGTCGTCGAGGTGATGCAGCTGGTGGAGCGGTACCACATCAATACGATGCAGCTCGTCCCTACTACGCTGCAGATGATGTTCGATCACCCAAGCTTCTCTGATTTCGATCTTTCGAGCCTGCGGCTCATTACCTATGGGGCTGCTCCGATGCCAGTGGCGTTGCTGGAGCGGGTTCTGACGGTATTGCCAGGGATATCATTCGCGCAGTCCTACGGCATGACGGAAGCTTCCCCGGTGGTGACTGTACTGGATGCTGAAGATCACTCGTTGGAGCCAGAGCGGCTGGCACGACTGGAGTCGGTAGGGCGCCCGGTGTTCCACAATCACGTGCGGATTGTGGATGCTGAAAGGCACCCCCTTGCTTCTGGAGAAGTAGGAGAGATTGCAGTTAAGGGTTCCAATGTCATGAAGGGATACTGGCGGGCTTCCGAGTTGACGAATGCGGTGCTGCAGGACGGCTGGTATTACACCGGTGATAGTGGATACCTGGATAAGGACGGCTATCTGTTCCTTGCGGGCAGGATCAAAGACATGATCGTCAGCGGCGGCGAAAATGTGTATCCCGTTGAAATTGAAAATATTCTGTCTCGTCACCCGGAAATCAGTGAATGTGCTGTACTCGGTGTGCCCCATGAGAAATGGGGTGAGTCCGTTCATGCGGTGGTAAGGCTGATGGAGCCGGGAAGTGTGACTGAAAGTGAAATCAAGGATTATTGTCGGGCGCGGATCGCGCATTACAAGTGTCCGACGGCGGTTACTTTTGTGGAAGATGCATTGCCGGTTTCAACGGTTAATAAAATCCTGAAAACGGAAATTCGGAAAATGGTAATCGATAAGCTTAAGTAAAATCAGCTTTAGCTCTTCTTGGTATTGGACTGCAATTAACACTAATGATTTACATGAGTGCTCAGTATGGAAAGTGTCCGATTTAATTTTCCCGCTCCGCAGATCGTTGAAAGCGTTGATGAGCTTCGCAAGGAGGTACGTGCCTTTCTTGAGGAGGAGGTTCGCAATGGAGGCTTTGTCCCGACGACGGATTGCTGGTGCGCCGGGATTGACCCGGAGTTCAGCCGGAAACTGGGTCAGAAAGGCTGGATAGGTGTCACATGGCCACGGCAGTACGGCGGCCGCGAGCTGAGCGCCCTCCATCGTTATGTGATTACCGAAGAGCTGCTGGTGGCTGGTGCACCGGTGCATGCGCACTGGATTGCGGACCGCCAGAGCGGGCCTTTGATTCTGGCCACCGGCACCGAAGATATGAAGCGTAACATCCTGCCGCGAATCGCTGGGGGTGAGTGTTTTGTGGCCCTTGGGTTGAGTGAGCCAGAATCCGGCTCAGACCTCGCCTCTGTGCGCACCAGGGCCCAAAGAGTTGAGAGTGGTTGGGAAATTACCGGCACTAAGTTGTGGTCCTCCGGTGCTCAGCAGTGTCAATACATGACAGTGCTCGCTCGCACGGGCGAACGGGATCCGGACAAGCGACACGAAGGTCTGACCCAGTTCCTCGTTCCGCTGGACTCGCCCGGGGTGACGGTAAGGGGCATTCGAGACATGAGTGGAGTAGAGCACTTCAATGAAAGCCACTTCGAGAAGGTTTTTGTATCCGACGATGCCGTCCTGGGGGCGGTTGGTGAAGGCTGGAAACAAATCACCAGTGAGCTGGCGTTGGAGCGTTCAGGGCCAGAACGTTTCCTGAGTACTTTTGTTGCCCTGGAGAAGGCGCTGCAGCAGGGAGCCGCCGGTATGAGCGGGCATCAAGCCGCAGTCGTGGGCAGCATTCTGGCGCGCATCCGTGCGCTGCGCGCCATGTCCCTAGGTGTCGCTGCGTTGCTAGGGCAAGGGCATTCTCCGGAAGTGGAGGCGGCTTTGGTCAAGGATCTGGGCACCCGATTGGAGCAGGACATCATTGAGCGACTGCGGGAGTTCTGGCCGGTGCAGATGAAGCCGGGGAATGGCGACCAGCTCCAGCACCTGATGTCGGATAGCCTGCTGCGCCAGCCTTCTTTTACATTGCGCGGCGGTACCAACGAGGTACTCAAGAACATCATCGCTCGTGGCATGGGGCTGCGCTGATGCGCGGCTCACGAGGGACTCATTATGGGATTTGAAATGGAACAAACTGACCAACTGATTCTTGATACCGCGCATCGCCTGTTCTCCGATCAGTGTGGCTCAGACATTGTTAACGGTGCAGAGCTTGGTGAGACGCCCGAACGGCTACGACAAGCCGTGCTTGACTCAGGCTTGACCCTGGCCTGGGTGCCGGAAGCGGCGGGTGGTGTTGGTGGTTCGCTGGCTCTTGGGTTTAACCTGATTCGGCAGGCTGCTGGATTTGCCTTGCCAGTACCCTTGGCCGACACTTTGGTGGCTAACCTTTTGCTGGCGGAAAGTGGCCTTACGGTGAGCGACCGCTGGGCAGCTCTGGGTTTTGACGGGGGTGAACTGCCTGAGCTCTTTCAGGGCAAAGTCAACGGAGTGGTAGAGGCGGCCTCAGGCGCGCCGGGGGCTGCGACACTGGTTGTGCCGGTAGCAGAAAGAGGCGTGGTCAAGATTGCTACGTTTGCGCCGTCTACCATTGAGATGGAGCATCAGGAAAGCCTCGCTGGTGAGGCTCGGTCCCGTATCACACTCAAATCGGCGATTCCCGGCCAATTGTCGGGGGCGGTAGAGGGTATGACTCTGGATGGTCTGAAGCAGTTCTGTGCTTTGGTCCGTGCCTGCCAGATTGCAGGCGCGCTGGAAAAAATAGGTGAACTGACCGTTGCTTATGTCAAAGGACGCCAGCAATTTGGGCGTCCGCTGGGTAAGTTTCAGGCAATTCAGCACAAAGTGGCTGATATTGCAGGTGAAAGTGCGCTAGCCGGCGCAGCTGTGGAGGCGGCAGTAAGGTTGGTTTCTGTGCATCAGGAACCCTTTGGCGGTGGCTCACTGCTATCCGTGGCAACAGCCAAGGTCGTGGCGTCTGAGGCGACAGGAAAGGTAGCCCGGGATGCGCACCAGGCGCATGGTGCCATGGGATTCAGTTTTGAATACCCTTTGCAGCAGTACAGCCGCAGGGTCTGGAGTTGGCGTGAGGAGTTTGGCTCTGAATTCTACTGGTCCGAGCGTTTGGGAATGGAGGTCGCGTCCGAAATCTGTGCCCGTAAAGCTGGCGGGGCCGCAGGCTCCGCATGGGCTGTTATAACCTGAAATGACCTGGAGAGCCCGTGAAGATATTTGAAGATGTTGTTGTTGAGTGGCATGACCATGTCGCGTTGGTGGAAATTTGTCGCCCGCCACTGAACTTTTTTGATGTGACGTTGATTGAGCATATCGCTGAGACTTTCGAGGCCCTCGACGGAGATGACCGTTGCCGTGCGATTGTGCTGGCGGCTCGGGGTAAGGCGTTCTGTGCGGGCGCCGACTTTTCATCCAGCGGCAATGACCTGTTCAGCCCGGAGTCAGATAACAGCGCCATCACTTTGTACAAGGCCGCTGCGAGGCTGTTTGCCTGTCGCAAGCCTGTGGTAGGCGCTATTCACGGAGCAGCTATCGGAGGGGGGTTCGGGTTGTCACTGGTGCCGGACTTCCGGGTTGTCTGCCCGGAAACGCGCTTTGCTGCGAACTTCGTCCAACTTGGTATCCATCCCGGGTTCGGGATCAGCCTGGTGTTGCCGCGACTGGTAGGGCAGCAGCGGGCGCGGCTGATGCTACTTACCGGTCGGCGGATCAAGGGAGAGGAGGCTCTGGAGTATGGTTTGGCGGATATACTGGTGGCGGCGGATAAAGTTCGGGATGAAGCCCTGGCGCTCGCCTCTGAAATTGCCCAGTGCGCGCCGCTGGCCGTGGAGTCTACCCGGGCCACTCTCCGCCAGGGATTGGTAGATGAGCTGAAGTCACGACTCGATCATGAGTTTGCCGAACAGGTCTGGCTGGCCAAAACCGCTGACCATAAAGAAGGTATGGCAGCGGTCAGTGGCAGACGGGTAGGACACTTCAGCCGCTCGTGACAGGGTGGTGAAGTGCCGGGCACGTTCATAAAAAAGGGCCATGAGGCCCTTTTTTACGTCTGGATGTTGCTTCAGAGGCCAATCGCGACCTGCTGCTTTACCGTTTCGTACTCGTCTCGCAGTTCGGCCACTGTGTCGGCGACAGATTTCTGCTGGGTGATCCCGCCGACGCCCTGACCGGCGCCCCAGATGTCCCTCCAGGCTTTGGTTTTGTTGCTGCCATCGGATCCAAACTTCATCTTCGATTTGTCCGACTCAGGCAGGTTTTCGGGATCCAGGCCGGCTCTTTCGATACTGCCTCGCAGATAATTGCCGTGAACGCCGGAAAACAGATTGGAGTAGACGATATCGGAGGCCGAGGATTCGATAATCATATCCTTATACGGCTGTTCGGCGTTGGCCTCATCCGTGGCGATGAAACGGGTGCCCATGTACGCCATGTCCGCGCCCATGACCTGAGCGCTGAGAATGTGGTTGCCCTTGGTAATGGCGCCCCCGAGAATCACCGGACCATTAAAGAACTGGCGGACTTCCGATAGCAACGCGAATGGGTTTAGGGTTCCGGCATGACCGCCGGCGCCTGCGGTCACCAGAATCAACCCGTCGACGCCCATGCTCAGGGCTTTCTTGGCATGGCGAATGTTGGTGACGTCATGGAAGACCAGGCCGCCGTAGCTGTGGGCCGCCTCGATAATCATCGAATTGGCCTGCAGGCTGGTGATGATGATGGGAACCTTGTGCTTAACACACACCTGCATGTCGTGTTCAAGGCGGTCGTTGGAGGGGTGGGCAATCTGATTGACTGCAAAGGGGGCGACTTTCAGGTTCGGGTTTTCGGCCTGGTAAGCTGCAAGAGCCTCTTCGATCTCGGTCAGCCACTCATCAAGTTTTTCTGCAGGGCGAGCGTTGAGAGCCGGGAATGAGCCAATAACACCGGCTTTGCACTGCTCGATAACCATCTTCGGAGTGGAGAGGATGAACATCGGCGAGCACAGCACCGGGAGGTTTAGTTTGTTTTTCAGTGTGTCCGGTAAACTCATGGTGAGGTTCCTGTCTTGATGTCTATATGGAGTGGCGCGTTATAGCACCACGTAAAGTGTGAGGTACATGATTGCCAGCACGCTGGTGCTGAACCATCCGTTCCACTCAATACCAAAACGTAATGGGGAGACTCCGGAAAATCCGGAAATAAAACGTAAAGAAGCTGTGAATGGTGAAGCGCCTGCAAAAACCGCCCAGGTAATGGCAATGACGGAAGCCTGGACCTCTGGCTGGATATTGAGGTCGGGTATTTGCTGCAGTGCACCAAGTATCAGAGTCACCGTTATAATTGCGTTTATACCGATGAACGCAAACGCCAGCATCATCAGTGAAATGCCGACCATCAAAGTGGCATTGCTGATGTTTGCCTGGGCCAGCAATTCGCTGGCCGCTACCGGGTCTATAAGTGGAATCAATATCACCCCGATAAATCCGGAAGAGGCGAACAGCACCACCTCATTGCGTTGATTGGTGAAGGTTTCGGGGAAGGATCTTGCCATACGCCTGAGTAGCAGGCCTCTTTTTACCTGGGTTGGCTTGCCTCTGTACTGTACCCAGATCCAGGCCAAGCCTATGATAGGTGCACACATCAGCAAGGTCGAAAATAGCGAAAGACCGGTGGCCCGGGAAGTGATGAAGGCGAGGCTGGGGATCAGGGCAACCAGACCCACCAAGGGGATGAGGTGGGCCAGGTTGCCGCCATTGACAGAATGCATCTTGGGGCGTTTGTAGGTAAGACGATCAAGTGCCCAACCCCAAAGAATGAACAGCAGGGTCCAGAGTAGCCCGAGCGGGGCGTACTGCTCCCAACTCAGTTCGGGAATGCCGGACAGCACCAGTAGCATTGTGACGGAAGTGGGTGCCCAGAGTGGCACACCGCAAAACCCGCGGATGGTGGCGGTTAACATTCTTTTGCGGCGGATGGCGCCGATGCGCTGTGCTTCCGGATCGGCGGATGGCCGAATCGCACGGCGCACCATGGTGCCCAATACATTCAGTGCGCCAATATTCAGCATGACACTGAACAGATGAGAGCCGAAAGACATCAACAGGTAGCGACGGCCCGGGGGCTGGTTTACCAGCACCGTTCCGCAACGACGCACCAGTTGGGAGGTTTTGGCTGACTCCCGAAGCACTGCCAGTGAGGTCAGAAACAGGGTGAAAAAAGCTGCCCGGTCTACCGCATCCGCCAGTACCTCCGCAGAAACGGCATTGCTGACCCAAAGTGCGAGCCCCAGAGAGGGAGCCAGAATGCCAAAAATGCGATAAGTAAGGTTAATGCCCGGCCATTGCAGAAGCGCGAAAAATATCAGGACTCCACCGGCTAGTGGGCTAAAAAGCGACCAGTCGCTGAACTCCCTGGCAATGGCACAGAAACAGGCAGTCAGCAGGCAGAGTGTTGACAGGGTACGAGCCACTAAACGGCCCCTACTGGCTATTGAAAATCACCGAGTCAGACAACGGTTCCCGCGAGGTGCGGGTGCGGTTGGCCTGCACATCTGGATCTTCATAGCCAAAGCTGATGCCCAGTAGTATCCCGGTCTCTTCGTTAAGCTGGAAGGCCTCTCTCACCAGATCCGGGTACGCGCGCATGCTACCCATGGCGCATGAACCCACTCCGTACGCAGTCATCGCGAGCATCAGAGTTTGGGCATAGATGCCGACATCCAGAGCGATGGTTGAGCCGAACTTGCGGTCCATGCCGAGGAACAGGATATGAGGCGCGTCGAAGAACTCGAAATTGCGTCGTACAGCCCGCAGGCGCCCAGGTTTGTCATCCCGGGCAATACCCATTTCGTTATACAGGGCAACGGCACACTCAACCTGACGTTTACGGTACTCACCTTCAAACTGGGATACGTAGCTGAAGTCCGGAGTGCCGGCAATGCGATCTTCCTGCCGTTGCAGGAACTGGTCCCGCAGTCGGTCCTTGCAAGCACCGGAGGCGACATAGCACGTCCAGGGTTGGGTATTACAGTTGGACGGTGCTGTTCTGGCCAGTTCAAAGATCGCCTGCAGGACATCATCACTCACCGGGTCAGGGCGAAACCCCCTTACTGAGCGGCGTGTCGTTATGGCGTCGATCAGTGTCATTGTTGGCGTCGTCATGAAGTTCTCGAAGTTGTCAAAAGCATGGTTGTGGCTGACACCGTAACAAGATAAAGGTCAGCCGAGAAAAGCATATTTTATATAAAAGGCATGCCGTTTATGAATGGCTCTGTAAACCCTTCCGTTCAAGGAATGAAAAGCTTCACGGCTTGCTCAGGGGCTCTCTGGCTTTTAAAGCAATGTTGATCCTGCTGGCGGTCTGCTGCAACTCATCCAGCAGGTAGTCCAGCATTCCCGGTTCCGCTGCCTTGCTCGGAGGCAGGGTCAGATTAATCGCCGCAATGACTTTGTGGTGGCGATTGCGGATGGGAACAGAAATACCGTACATACCCTCCTCAAGCTCACGGTCTACGATCGACCAGCCCTTGGCGCCGTCCTCCAATATCACCCGTTTCAGCTCTTCCCTGTCGGTAATGGTGAATCGAGTGTAGCGAATAAGTTCCTGGGTGTTGAGGCAGTGGTCAAGATCTTCAGGGGACAGGTCCGCGAGTTGAATGCGCCCAAGGGAGACCACGTGAGCCGGCAGAGTACTGCCCACGTTTAACGTACTTTTGAGCAGCCGCCGGGTCGGAACCCGCATCACATAGTAAATATCATGACCTTGCAATACCGCGATTGAGCAGGACTCCTGAACCTTCTGCACCAGCTCTTCCATATGGCTCTGTGCGAACGACCAGATTTCCATGGAGGACAGGTAAGAAAAGCCCAGATCCAGAATCTTGGGAGTGAGCCAGAAATGCTTGCCATCGGTATTGGCGTAGCCCAGAGCCGTCAGCGTGTGGAGTAGTCTGCGGGCGCTTGCTCGGGAGATTTCCGAGCGCCTTGCCACATCCGAAAGAGTCAGTCGTGAAGCTCTTTCACCAAAGGCCCGGATCACGACCAGTCCCCTGGCAAAAGACGTCACTATGGTGTTCTCGTCGTTATGAGTGGTGGTAGTCATTTTTTCTATACCTGGAAAGATTCTTTGACAATGCTCAAAAAGTGTAACTATTCTTATGCCGTTCCCAGAGGGAACATGCCGTGCGCATAGCGAACAATAAAGTATTGTGGTCCTGTGTGCAACCCAGTTATTCGGAGACGTATTCATGCCTAACAACAATAGATCCCGTCTGATTTTTGCAGCTTTTGGTTGTACTTTACTCGCCGGTCTGGCCGTTTCATCCGGTGCCGCTGCCCGTGACCTTACCTTTGGGAGCTATCTGCCGCCCCAGCACCCCACCAGTGAAGGAATCACCACGTTTATCGACGAAGCGCGTGAGCGTTCTGATGGTAGCGTTGATTTCAAATTCTTCCCGTCCGGCGCTGCCGCATCCGGTAAGGGCATGCTGTCTGCTGTCACCGACGGGATGATTGACGGCGGTTTTCTGGTCACCGTTTATTTTCCGACAGCAGTGCCCGCAAATACCACCATCAGTGACCTGTCATTCTGGAATCAGAACTCTCTCGTGGCCACCGCCGCATCGGTGGACACCATCCTGAATGATTGTCCGCAGTGCCTCGAAGAGTACGAAAGTAACAATGTGAGATTTCTCGCCAGCTACGCAACACCACCTTACCAGGCCATGTGCAAGGACGAGTTTGCCTCTGGGTTTGCACCTGAAGGCAAAAGAATGCGGGTGGCCGGTGAGGAAATAGGCAAATGGGTATCCAGTATCAGTGGCGTGCCGGTGAACATTCCTAACAATGAATCCTACGAAGCCATGGAGCGCAGTCAGCTTGATTGTGTCATCGGTGCTACCAGTTGGCTCAAGTCTCTGTCACTGATCGAAGTGGCCAGCAGTGTGGTCGAGTTGCCCATGGGCGCTTTCCTCGGTGGTTCACTGCTGAATATCCGGGAGTCTGTCTGGCAGGATATGAGTGATAAGGACCAGCAGGCTCTGGTTGATGCAGCGCCCATTGGCCTTGCTCGAACTATCTATGCCTACCAGGACGAGGAAAACGAAGTCAAAAAGTTGGCCAGGGAAAAGGGCGTTAACTTTGTAGAAGTATCCGATGCCATGAAACAGCAACGCGAGAAATTCATGCAGTCGCAGCTTGAGCGGGCGGCTGAAACCGCTACTGGACGCGGGGTCGAGAATGCGGAGCAGATTGTTGAGAGCTTCACCAGAAATCTGGAGAAGTGGGAAATGCTGCTTTCCGACAAGTCCCTGTCCGAGGCGCAGTATGCAGAGCTTTTGAAGACCGAAATTTACGACAAGGCGTTTTAATGCAGGAAGGATGCCGGCCCCCGGGCCGGCATTTTCATTTTTCAGGGTGGTTGTGCAGATGAGCGACAGTTTAACGCAGTTCAAACCCTTTAGCGGGGTTCGTGTACTGGATATGAGTCAGGGTCTGGCGGGTCCTTACGCAGCGCAAATGCTGGTAATGATGGGTGCGACGGTGCTGAAGGTCGAGCCGCCCCAGGGCGACTGGGGCCGGGTAATGGGCGTCGCCCGCGACGGCCACAGTTCCCTCAGTGTGTCGGCAAACTGGGGCAAGCGGGCTATCTGTGTCGATGCCAGAAAAGAAGCAGGAAAAGACATACTCAAACAGCTCGTGCGTGATTCCGACATTGTGCTTGAGAGCTTCCGCCCCGGTGTGCTGGACAAGATGGGCGTAGGCTATTCCGTTCTGGAGCAACTGCGTCCGGGCATTATCCTCGGGTCCATCTCGGGTTTTGGCAGTACCGGGCCTCACGCCAAACGACCGGGATCGGACAGCATTCTGCAGGGCGCCACCGGTATGGCGATGATGAATGAAACCGAGGACGGTACCCCGAAGCGGGTGGGTATGCTGGCGGTGGACATGATCGCGGGCCTTTATGCCGGTTTTGCTTTATCTGCTGCCATTCATGAACAGAGTGCAACGGGGCAGGGGCGTCATCTGGATCTGTCTCTTCTGGGCGCGGCGTCTGCGTTTCAGGCCATGCCGATTATTGAGTCCCACTTGCAGGGTGGAGCCAGGAACAAACACGTCACCGTGCCTTCGGGTAATTTTGCCACCAGCGATGGAATGATTTCCGTGGTGTGCCTGCGCAATGACATGTTCGTTGCGCTTGCTCAGGCCGTGGAGCATCCCGAGTGGGCTACAGACCCTCGCTTTGTTGATAACGAGTCGCGCCAGACCCATGCCGAGGAGGTTCACCGGTTGCTGGCGAGTGTGTTCGTCCTTCGATCCCGGTCAGAGTGGATTGAGCGCCTGAACAATGCCGGTGTGCTCTGCGGCCCCTTGAACACTTATCAGGAGTTGCAGCAGGACCCGCAAGTTCGCTTTCTTGACCTGATGCCGATGGTCGCGCACGGGGCATTCGGAGATATTCCGATGCCAAAATTCCCTGGGGCAGACCTGCAGACCGAAGAACTGAGCCCGGCACCCGAGTTGGGGCAACACACGTGTGAATTACTTCGGGAATCGGGTTATAGCAGCAGCGAAATCGACGCCTTTCTGGCATCGGAAACCTGTATCCAGGCCCGTCAGCTCAGCTAGCTAAACAGAGGTGGTTTCAGTTATGCGTGCAGTTATTTGTGAGCAGTTCTCCTCCTATCAGGATCTCAGGCTTGCTGAGGTCGCCGCCCCTGAAATGAAACCGGGATGTGTGCGGATTGCCGTTCACTTCGCCAGTGTCAGTTATGCCATATCGTTGATGGTTGCTGGCAAGTATCAACGCAAGATGTCGTTGCCGTTTATCCCCGGCACAGAGGTGTCCGGATACGTTCTGGAGTGTGGTGAGGGCGTGTCGGAGTTTAAACCCGGTGATCCGGTGGCCGCGATTGTCGATGCGGGCGCTTACGGTGATGAAGTCGTGGTCGACCCGGCAACGGTTTATCCGCTTCCTCCGGGCTTACCTTTGGTGAAAGCTGTATCAGTGCCGCTGTCTTTTGGCACCGCCGCAACGGCACTGGAGCGTGGCGGTGTGGGTCCGGGCAAGACTGTACTGGTAACCGGAGCGGGAGGTGCGCTCGGTCTGGCTGCGGTGCAGGTGGCCCGGCTCAGGGGCGCTACGGTGATTGGCGCCGCAAGTTCTGAGCTGAAACGGGACGCGGCCCTTGCCGCTGGGGCCTCTCACGTTATTGATTACTCTGCGGATGATCTGATTGACAGCGTCAGATCGCTTACTGATGGCCGGGGAGCGGATCTGGTTTTTGATCCGGTCGGAGGCGAAGTGTTTGAACGGCTGATCCGCTGCACTGCTATCGAAGGCAGTATCCTTTCCCTCGGTTTTGCCAGTGGCGATATCCCCGTTGTTCCGGTCAATCTACTGCTGGTAAAGAACATCAGTCTCTTCGGGGTGAACTTTTCGGAATATGTCGGGTGGGGTAAGCAGGACCGCAGACACGAATTTGCTCGCCAGGTTAAGAAGTTGATGGCCTGGCTATTCAATGAAGCAGACAACAATCTCGCCATCAAACAGCCAGAGGTCTACACCCTGGACGATTTTGAAGCGGCTATTGACTGTGTTGTTGGTCGTCGCTCAATCGGAAAAGTCGTTATAACAACAAGATAAGAGGTGTGTCGTGGGCAGGTATTTTAAAAAATTCAGCGAATGGACAGCACTGGTGGTAGGGGTGCTTATCGTCCTCATGATGTTACACGTAACCGCAGAAGTATTGTTGCGGGTAGGGTTCGGCCTGCATATTCCGGGCACGATGGAAGTAGTGACCTATTACTACATGGTCGCTGCGGTTTTCATGGGAATCTTCGCCTGCACCACAGAAGACGGCCATATCCGGGTGGATGTAGTGGCCCAGTTTTTCAAGGGTAAGGTTCGCCGGGTCGTCGAGGTGATCGGCCTGGTGGTTATGGCGGTGTATTTCGCGATTTTCTCCTACGGCCTCTATCTTCAGGCGGTCAAAAGCTGGACCCGCAGTGAAACCGTCGATGCGATTTTCCTGGAGTTGCCGGTCTGGCCTTCGCGGTGGATTGCGGTCGCAGGAATTGTCTTTTCCTTGCTATCGGTCTTGTATCTGTTTCGCCTTGGTTGGGGCAGTCGCCATGGCGAACTCCGGGAGGTAGGGCAATGAGTAATATCCAGATCGGTCTGGCCTGTATTGGCTTGCTGCTGGTACTGCTTTCCATGCGAATTCCTATCGGGGTTTCGCTGGGGATGACGGCCTTTACCGGCATTTTTGCCCTCCGCGGTATGGATGCAGCGTTCTCTTTAATGGGGTCAACAACCTTTCAGTTCATTGCCCACTGGTCTCTCACGGCCATCCCCATGTTCATTCTGATGGGTGCTATAGCCTTTCACACCGGGCTTACCCGAACGTTGTTCGATGCAGGCAAAGCCTGGCTGAGTTTTTTGCCCGGAGGGTTGGCTATTGCCACCAATGTTTCTAGCGCAGGTTTTGCCGCGGCTAGTGGTTCGAGCGTGGCAATGGCGGGTGCAATGTCGAGGCTGGCGGTGCCGGAAATGCTCCGGGCAAAGTATGATCCGGGGCTAGCCACCGGCGTAGTGGCAGCGTCGGGCACCTTGGGAGCATTTATACCTCCCAGCATTCCTTTTGTACTTTATGCCGTTTTCATGGAAGCGTCGGTTGGCCAGTTGCTGATGGCCGGTATTATTCCGGGGCTGCTGACCATGGTGGCCTACTCGCTACTCATTATCGTCCGGGTAAAAATGAACCCGGCGTTGGCACCGGTTACCACCGAGACCTTTACACGATCCGAGAAAGTGCTACTCCTGGTGAAATCATGGCCGCTGCCGGTCATTGTCGCAGGCGTGGTTGGCGGGTTGTATACCGGAACCGTCACAGCGACTGAGGCAGGCGCGTTCGGTGCCTTTATCGCCATTATAGCGGCTGTCGTACAACGATCGTTCAGTTGGGCGGCGCTCAGGCTGGCGGTCTCGGAGACCGTTAAAAGCACCGCTTCTATTTTTCTGATTGCTATTGGCGCCGTGTTATTCAGCCGGATGCTGACTCTGAGTCAGATTCCCATGAACATTGGCCTTTGGGTTGATGATTATGCTTTGTCGCTATGGATATTTCTTCTTATTGTTACAGTTTTTTATATTATTCTCGGTATGTTTTTGGATCCGATCGGTTTGATGCTGGTTACGTTACCGGTGCTGGCGCCTTTTGTTATTGCCTTTGATATCAATGTGATCTGGTTTGGGGTGCTGGTGGTCAAGTTTATTGAAATAGGCCTGCTGACGCCGCCGATAGGGCTTAACCTGTTTGTGGTGAGCGCCGGAGTGGGTGATGCTGTTCCGTTCAGCGCCATTGTCCGGGGTACACTGTGGTTTCTGGCAGCAGAAACTGTGGTGCTTGCTCTGTTGATGTTTTTTCCTCAGATATCCCTGTTCCTGCCGTCGCTGATGTATTGAACGGACAGACCGCAGTTGCCCATGTAAGGGAGTGTTGGCATAAGGTATATAATAACGGTATCGGATATATAGAATAGTTGTTTGTGTAATTATAGAAAAGACATTGACTGACTAAGGTGGCCGGTTTAGCTTGAGCAGGCTGGCCATTTGAACGATGGCAGGTTGCTCGGCACGGCAGGCAGGGGGTCTGCGGTGGGCTTATCATCGAGCAATACACAACAACAATGATCCGGAGACTCACTATGACACCTCGAACAGCAAGATTATTCCGTCCCCTCGCCAGCGCCGTATGCGCCGCCGCCATGGTGGTGGGTATCAGCGCAACGGCTGCTGCTGAAGCGGAACTGCCAGACACCATGACATGGTCTGCCTACGACGTCGGGTCTGCGGGCTACGCTGAAGCTTCCGCCATTGCCGATGCTTTCGGGAAAAAATACGGCACCCGCATCCGGATTCAGCCATCGGGATCCGCTATCGGACGTCTGCAGCCACTGATAAGCGGTCGCGCTGATGTCGGTTTTTTGGCTACAGAAACCTTTTTTGCGGCAGAGGGCATCTATGACTTTTCTACTCGCCGCTGGGGCCCACAGAACTTTCGTGCGATGGCTGGCCGCCCGTCCTCCATTGGTGTTTTCACCGCGAAAGATGCAGATATCAAGACGCTTTCAGAGCTGAAAGGCAGGCGTTTTGCGTATGTTGCGGGTAACCCTTCCATCAACGTCAAGTGCGATGCGCTTCTGAGCTTTGCCGGCCTGACCCGAGATGATGTGGAAGCAGTCATGTTTCCTACCTATGCGAGTGCCATGAGCTCTCTGGCACGGGGTGAGGCAGATGCGTCCTGTACCACCACCACGCCAAGTCACGTTTATGAACTTGCTGAATCGCCGCGTGGCATTCGCTGGCTGGACGTACCGAAGGATGACAAGGAAGGCTGGGCAAATCTGAACAAGACCACTCCTTTCCTGGCACCATTCACCGAGACTCTTGGCGCGGGCATCAGCGAAGAGAACCCGGTGGACATCATGTCCTATCGTTATCCGGTACTGGTGGTTCGTGCCAATGAGGATGCGGACAAGGTTTACAATATGCTCAAAGCTGTGGATGAAACCTACCCTATGTACAAGGATGCTACTGCAGCAATGCCTCGTTGGGATATCAAGCTGTCTGGAACGCCAGCTATAGATGTCCCCTTTCACGAAGGCGCCATCCGTTACCTGAAAGAAATCGGAGTCTGGACTGACGAGGCTCAGGCTTGGAACGATGCTCGTATCAAACGCCTTGATGTTCTGTTGGCGGCTTGGCCTAAAGCAGTTGAAGAGGCAGAGGGTAAAAGTGATGACGAGTTTGCCGAGATCTGGGAAAAGCATCGTACCCAGGCACTGGACTCGCTGTAATCGTTTCTTCATAGCTTGAGGAAAGTGGCGCAGGTGATGTGCCACTTTTCTATGTTTTTCGGGGTATCACATGACATCTTCTCCGGGCGCCTCTGCCCCAACTGCTCCATCCGTTCCCGGCGACACCCCTAAAGGGCGTCTCCAGGGTGCCGGCTATTGGGCTGTCCTTCTGTTAGGCAGTTCGGGTTTATTGATGGCGATCAACCAGACCTTCAATCTCTCCATTCTGGGGTTTCAGCCGCTGGGGAACTCTTACCTGTACTACCTGATTGGTATCTTTCTGGCTGCGGCATTTCTGTGTTTTCCTGCCTGGCCGGGTGCCGGCAAAAAAATACCTTGGTATGACTGGGTTTTGGGGTTGCTGGCAATGGCCTCCTGTGGGTATCTGGGGTTTTATGGGCTGACTATGATTCAGCAAGGGTGGGAGTTTGAGGCCCCGCTGGAAGCAACCGTATCTTCCGCCGTGCTGTTATTGATGATTCTGGAAGGTGTTCGGCGGTGTGGCGGCTGGCCACTGCTCTTCGTTGCGCTGTTCTTTGGCACTTATCCGCTTTATGCCGGCAGTATGCCGGGTTTCCTCTGGGGTAATGAATATACGCTGCCGGAGATTATCCGTGCTCACGTGATCGGTGTGGAAAGTGTGATCGGCATACCCATGCAGGTTGTGGCACAACTGGTCATCGGTTTCGTGGTTTTTGGTGCCGCTCTGACCATCACCGGAGGTGGTGAGTTCTTTATGAAGTTTGCTACTGCCCTTATGGGTCGGAGCCGCGGTGGTCCGGCCAAAGTGTCGGTTTTGTCCAGCGGTATCCTGGGCAGCCTGTCTGGTAGTGTGATTTCAAACATTCTGACCACAGGTCCTATTACCATTCCCACCATGAAGAAAACCGGTTACCCGGCTCATTATGCTGCGGCGGTTGAGGCCTGCGCATCCACAGGTGGTACTTTGATGCCTCCGGTTATGGGTGCGGTAGCATTTATCATGGCGTCGTTCCTTGGTGTGGCTTACGCCGAAATCATGATTGCGGCGTTTTTGCCCGCCTTGTTGTTTTATCTGGCGCTGCTTTTTCAGGTAGACAACTACGCCGCAAAGCGCGGATTGAAAGGCTTGCCGGAAAGTGAGATCCCGAGCCTGAAAGAAACCCTGAAAGAGGGGTGGCCCTACCTGTTCGCCCTTGTCATGTTGATATACATGCTTCTGGTTATGCGGCTTGAGGCCTATGCGCCCTATTACGCTTCCTTGGTGCTGCTGGGTGTTTCGGTGTTCAAGCGGAAGTACCGCATGAACTTTACCCGCGCGAAGCTGTTCATCCGGGATCTGACGACCAACGTAGCCAACCTTGTGGCGATTCTGGCGGGTATCGGATTAGTGGTTGGCGGGCTTTCCTATACTGGTGTAGCGGGGGCGTTTTCCCGTGAATTGCTGCTGTATGCTGATGGCAGCGTCCCGCTGATGTTGGCGGCTGGGGCGGTGACCAGCTTTATACTCGGCATGGGGATGACGGTCAGTGCCTGCTATATCTTCCTGTCTATCCTGCTGGCCCCGGCCCTGGTAAATGCAGGGCTGAATCCGCTGGCGAGCCATCTGTTCATTTTGTACTGGGGCATGCTGTCCTACATCACGCCACCTGTTTCCCTGGCTGCGATAACAGCCGCCGGCGTGGCTGGCGCGAATGCAACAAAGACGGGTCTGTATTCCATGCGACTCGGCGGAATTCTCTTTATTCTGCCGTTCCTGTTCGTACTTAACCCGTCCCTTATTTTGCAGGGAGACCTGCCACGCATCTTGATGTCGGCAGCGACTGCAGTCACCGCGATCTGGCTGATTGCCTCAGCCATGGAAGGTTATCTTTACAGGGTGGGCGTTATTGCGTGGCCCTTGCGGGTGATGTCGTTGGTCGCCGGAGGACTGATGATTTATCCAGACCTGGTTACCGAAATCCTGGGGCTGGTGGTTATAGCGGTGATGTACGCAGGACAGGGGCTCCTGAACCGGAGAGCTACACCGGTGCTCCATCGTTAACCAGGTTTTTTACGAAAGGTGATTTGCTGTGATTGATAAACGGGTTTCATCATACAAAGATGCCGTGGCGGATATTCCTGATGGAGCGGTGGTCATGATCGGTGGCTTCGGTAGTTCAGGCATTCCGCTAAACCTGATTGAAGCGCTACGCCAGCATGGGGCCAGGGGGCTCACTATAATCTCGAACAATTGCGGTGTGGCAGAGGAAGGTATCGCCTCCTTGCTTAGGGATGGACTGGTGAGCAAGGTTGTTTGTTCCTTCCCCCGTTCGGCCGGCTCCGTGTGGTTTGAAAAGCGTTATGAAGAGGGCTCTGTAAAGCTGGAACTGGTGCCTCAGGGTACTTTAAGTGAACGCATTCGGATTGCCGGCGCCGGGATAGGCGGTTTTCTGACGCCAACCGGTTATGGCACCAAGCTTGCGGAAGGAAAGGAAACCAAAGTCATTGATGGCAAAGGCTATGTCCTGGAGTTGCCTTTGCCTGCTGATTACGCACTGGTGCGGGCGGAGTGCGGTGACCAATGGGGCAACTTGACGTACGACACTGCCGGGCGGAATTTTAACCCGATGATGGCGACTGCGGCACGTGTAACTATCGTTGAAGTGAATTCAATGGTGGAGGTCGGCGACCTGAATCCCGAACATGTGGTGACACCGGGAATTTTCGTTGACAGGTTGGTCGTAGAGGAGATGGATCATGTTCCGGCTTAATTCCGAACAGATGGCTGAGAGGGTGGCCCAGGATATTCCCGATGGTTCTTATGTAAATCTTGGCATAGGTATGCCCACTGCGGTTTCAAACTACGTGACTGATGATAAGCAGGTTATCTATCACAGTGAGAACGGCATCCTTGCTGTCGGACCTGCGCCTGCACCGGGTAAAGAAAACCCCAATCTGATCAATGCGAGCAAACAATATGTAACCCTGCTTCCGGGTGGCAGTTATTTCGATAACGCAGACTCGTTCGCGATCATGCGAGGAGGGCATCTGGACATCGCTGTACTTGGAGCATTTCAGGTGTCCGCCGGTGGCGATCTGGCGAACTGGGCGACCGATAGCGATATATTTCCCCCGGCTGTTGGTGGTGCCATGGACCTTGCTGTCGGTGCCCGAAAGCTGTTCGTTCTGATGCGCCACACTACTCGGGAGGGTGAGCCGAAAATCCTCGAAGAATGCACCTATCCTTTGACCGGAACTGCAGTGGTGACACGCATATACACCGACCTTGCGGTGATGGATGTTACGCCGGATGGGCTCCGGGTCGTGGAGTTGTTTGGCGATAACTCGTTCGAGGATGTACAGGCATTGACCGGTGCTCGCTTGTTGCCGCCGGCCTGAGGGCCTGGTTGGCAAGGCGGCAATATAAAGAGTGGGCGTCGAGCGATAGGGAATGGGGTTCGCATGAAGGTGTTTTTGCAATCGGACGGCCTGAACCGGCCCCGATCCATTCTGGCTTATCTGGCCCTGGCTGCCGGCATTGCCACGTCTATACCGGGCAATGCGGTGGCCGCCACGGTGTTTGCCTGCCTCGCAATTGGGTTGGGCTGGGGCAACCTGCGCCTGGTGGGCAAGGTAATATTCTCATTGATCATCCTGCTGACTATAACAGCACTCGCGATTGAGCCGTCAGCTTTGCCTTCGGCTGTCGGCAACATGGCACGAATTGGTGCTTTGATTATCACCGTCATGTTGTTATCCGCCGTGATGGGGCAGTCCGACGATCTGAAGGTTATCTCCCGCAGCCTGTTTGCCGGCAACTCCCTCGTTCGTTACCTGGGTATGACCTTCGGCACAGCACTGTTATCGATCCCCTTGAACTTCGGAGCTGTAGGCGTTGTAGCCACCATGATTGGGGTGCAGGTCAAGGAGCAAGGCGACAGTCCGCTAGCCCGCAATGCTGCTCGGGCGGTTGTGCGTGGCTTTGGCGCTTCGCCCATGGCCTCTCCTTTGTCCATCGCGATAGTTATGACAGTTACCTTCCTGCCAGAGTTGTCGAGCTGGAAGTTGATTGCGGTGGGTTTACCGGTGGCCATCCTCTACTTGCTCGCTGGGGCGCTCGCACGAGAGCGGGAGCCTGCCAGTGCTGAGGTGGCGGTGCTGCCGGACGATCATGAATCTGCACTTTTCCCCTGGCTCCGGTTTGTCGCCATTATTGCCCTCATTTGCTCCGGGGCTTTTGCGCTGAGCTCTCAGGCCGGGCTGGTTTACTCCCAGGCTGTCACTCTTAGTTGTCTGTCAGCTGTGATCATTGGCCTGGCTTATCGTCGGCTTATGGGCGGCATTTTGTCCATGCCGTCGTTGGCGCCCATGAATAATGAACTGGTCATTATGGGCGGGTCTTCCTTTCTCGGCGGAATCATCGGGGTCTTCGCGCTGACCTGGCTGGGGATGGACTTCAGTCTGCCAGTGTGGGCATATCCAATGGTGGCTATCGCAGTTCCCTGGTTGTTTTTTGCTGGCGGTGCAGTGGGGATAAACCCGATTATTTCCGGAACTCTCGCAGGCAGTATTCTCGGGCCGATCTGGCCAGACTATGGCTTGCTGGGGTTGGGCCTGGGTATGGTTACCGGCTGGGGTATTACCATTGCTGGCACGCCTTATTCTGCCAACTCACTGCTGCTGGAACGCTGCACGGGGTATAGCGCCCACCGGGCTTCTTACGAATGGAGCCTGAAGTATTCGTTAATCGCGCTGACCCTCTGCAGCCTGCTCTGTGCTTTTCTTACCCTGCCATTCTGACTATAGGGCTGACGTTCACCTGACATTAAACGGGTCTTAATAAAAGGCGAATTGTGCGCTGGTTAAACAGTGTTAGTGTCAAATATGACAACAATAACACTGAGGATAAGCTTATGTTACCCAAGACCCTTTCATCCATCGCTTTTGCCTTGGGACTTGCGTCCGCTGCGACAGTCCAAGCGGACGACATTGCGATTGGTGCGGTATTTCCATTGAGTGGGCCCAATGCAACTTATGGCGACATATTCATGTCTGGTGCGGATTTGGCAGCCAAGCATGTTAATGAAGATGCATTGTTGTCAGGCGACTTGAAAATTCTTTACGAAGACAGTCAGGCCTTGCCCCAACAAGGTGTTGTCGCGATGAACAAACTGGTTAACGTGGAGAGCGTTCCTTACGTACTCTCGGCCTTCACCGGTGTCTCTAAGGCGATATCCACGCTCGCCCAGCGCAGCCAGACAGTGGCTGTAAATGGCGGTGGCGTCGGCCCTGATTTGGCGGAGTTGGGCGATTATTTCTGGAACGTCATTCCTCTGGCGAACAATGAAGTGGGAGCGCTGGTTACTCACGCGGTGAGTGATCTGGGTCATAAACGGTTTACTTTGGTTTATGTTGACGATCCGCTTGGGGAATCAATTCTTGAGGAGCTGGAGATGGCGTTACCCGCACTGGGTGGCGAGCTCGTGGAGTCTCACTCCATTGCCGCTTCAGCCCAGCAGTTCAGTGGGGTGGCTGCACGGGTTCGCAGCAACAACCCGGACGTGGTCTATGTGGCTTCTTACGGCTCTCAGCAACTGCAGATTGTTAAACAGCTACGTGATAATGGCGTAAAGGCGCAGATTGCCAGCTACTCCGCGTTCTCTGTTCCTGAGCTGCAAACGCTGAAGGAAGCCCAGGGAGCACTGTTTACGACGCAGAGCATTGACTGGGACTCTAAAGACCCGGTTACTAAACGTTTTGTCGACGATTACAAGGCTAAGTACGGTAAAAATCCGACCTCCTATATTGCCAATTACTACAATGCCGTAAGGGTTTTTGCACTTCTCGCTAAGGGTCTGGAGGAGCAAGGTAAAGATATTACGGGTGCTGATCTGCTGGCCCAGCGAAAGGCAATGAATACCTTCGAACTGGTCGGTGGCAAGGTTTCTTTCCAGGAAAACGGCACTCTGTTGGCACCGATTCAAGTGCTACAAGTCGACGGCTCCGGTAGTGGTAAAGTGGTCTCCGTCAAGGCCGTGAAGTAAGGGGCTATCATGCTATTTTTGCAGCTTCTTGCTAATGGTTTGCAGGTGGGGGCGATCTACGCCCTCACTGCAGCTGGCTTTTCACTAATCTTTGGCTCTACCAAGATATTCCATTTTGCTCACGGTGCTACGTTCGCCATTGCGGCCTACCTTTTCCACTTCGCGCTGGTTGGCCTGGGCTTGCATTGGATATTTGCGGTTGCAGTAGCGGCTGCCAGCGCGGTGGTGTTTGGTGTCTTGCTGGATCGTTATATGTACGCTCCTATTCAGCGTCATGAAGGCTCATTCTTCACCGTATTTGTAGCCTCTTTTGGTATCGGTATTGTGGTGCAAAATTTACTGGGCAGTGTGTTCGGGCGTGGCTTTATGTCGGTCCCGACTCCCTTGAGCAACTCCGTGGAGGTTATACCCGGGCTATACCTTTCGCCACTAAATGGACTGGCTATTGTGTGCGCCATTATCTGCTTCGTGGCATTGCATTTATTCCTGACCCGCACCTTCGTGGGTAAAGGCCTGCGCGCATTGAGTGAAAACCCGGAGCTGGTGCGTATGTTTGGACTTAGTCCCCGACGGCTGTCCACATACGCCTTTGCCCTTGGGTCTCTGCTTGTGGTGCCTGGCGCTATTTTCACGGCTGCGGGTACGGGCATCAACCCGGCCGTTGGTCACCACGTCATGCTAATCAGTCTTGCTGCGACTATTGTTGGCGGCATAGGCAGCCTTCGGGGTGCAGCCTGTGCTGGCCTGCTGATCGGTGTGGCAGAGAACCTGGCGATGTGGAAGTTGGGCACCCAGTGGAGTGAAGCCATTACTTTCGGGATTCTGTTCTTCTTCATCATTTTCAAACCGTCCGGGTTCTTTGGGCGCGCGACAGTTTCGTGAGGTGCTGACATGACGGCTTATATACTGAACTTGCTGGTCCTGATCTCAGTTTACGCGATCCTCTCGACCACACTTAATTTCATTATCGGTTACGCCGGTATCTTCTCTTTGGCGCATGCTGTGTTTTTTGGCATTGGTGGCTATACCGCGGCCTTGGTGGCGATGAATGTCAGCCCGGAGTTTTTCGTGGCAGTACCCATCGCGATGGCTGCAGCCGCGGTGACTTCCTTGTTATTGGCACTTCCCGCGTTGCGGGTGCGAGGTGAATACTTTGTGGCGGCCTCCCTTGGTCTGCAGGTGCTGGCAGTAACACTCTTCTCAGAGTGGAAGAGTTTTACCGGAGGAATTGGTGGGGTGATCGGAATTCCCGCTGTAGAGCTGTTCGGTTATCCGGTTTATAAACCCTGGCAGTTCCTGCTGATGTCACTGGTTTGCCTCGCGATTATTCTCGTTATTATCCGCACTTTGGTGCACACCAGCTTCGGGCGAAGCCTCAAAGCGATACGGGACAGTGAATCGGCCGCATTGGCCTCTGGCAAGAACATAACGGTGATCAAGACTCTGTCCGTTGTGCTTTCTTCGGCTTTGGCGGCTGTTGCAGGCGCGCTCTACGCCTTTTATATGAGCTTTATCAATGTCGAGAGCTTCATGCTCGACACCTCGGTGCTGGTCATGGCAATGGTCATTATTGGAGGCACTGCAACGATCGCCGGTCCGCTGTTGGGGGCAGCTTTGTTGATGCTGATGCCCAGTGCACTGACGTACCTGACATTCTTGCCGCAGACTGAAATCGGTTCCATTCAGCAGATTGTTTACGGTCTGGCCATGGTATTGCTTATGATTTTCCGCCCCGGCGGCATCGTGAGTTCACAGCCGGGAGGTGGCAAATGAGCGAGTCGTTAACGACATCTCAGGAGATGGCGCAGTCAGTTCCCGGTTCTGGCTTTACCGGATCTACCGATGACCAGGAGGTGCTGTTGGAAATCAGTAACCTGAGCAAGAACTTCGGTGGGCTGCAGGCAACCAATGATGTTTCCCTAAGTCTAAGAGCAGGGATCATCACGACCTTGGTCGGCCCGAATGGAGCTGGTAAAACTACGCTGTTCAATCTGATTACCGGACATATTCTGCCCTCCGCAGGCGACGTGCGCTGGCAGGGCGAGTCGGTAATTGGCAAATCACCCTGGAAAATTGCCAGGGAAGGCATTGCCAGAACCTTTCAGGACTTGCGACTGTTTACTCACATGACGGTGGAAGAAAACATCCTTACGATGATGGAGCCTGGTTCCTGGCTCTGGCAGTCTGGTGGAAAGTCCCGCAAGAATAAGCGGTCCAATAAAGTAAACCGGATTCTCGAAAGAACCGGGCTAACGGGCAAGCGCCACACCCGCGCGCTTGATTTGGCCTATGCGGAGCGGAAGTTCCTGAGCCTCGCCCGTATCATGGCGACCGATTCGCGCCTATGGCTTCTGGACGAGCCGGCGTCAGGACTTGATCCGAACTCCTATAATCTGTTCCTGCAATTACTCCGGGAAGAAGTCAGTGACGGTATTACCGTTTGCATCATTGAGCATAACCTGGACATTGTAGTGAACATTTCTGATCGGATTGCGTTCCTTGATCAAGGTAAATTACTGGCTGACGGCGAGCCGGCAACTATCTTGAACGACCCGGCTCTGGCCGCTATCTACTTCGGGGAGAGATAACCATGACAGACAAAATACTCCAGGTTGAGAATCTGGTGGTCGGTTATGGCGGTCGGCCGGTGCTGACGGACATTAATGTTCACGTCAACGCCAATGAAGTACTGTGCCTGATTGGGCATAACGGTGCGGGGAAGTCCACACTTCTAAAAACCATCTTTGGGCTGGTGCCCCATGAAAGTGGCCGCATTCTGTTTAATGGCAAAGCGGCGGGTACCGAGCCCCGGGCCATGACAATAGCAGGTATGTCCATGGTGCCGGAAGGCCGTGGTGTATTCCCCGGTATGACGGTGGAGGAAACCATGAGTCTGGGGATGTGGGCTGCGGGGGTTCCGGAAAAAGAACGGGCGGATAGAATCGAATGGGTGATGTCGATCTTGCCGGTGATGAAAAAATTCTACCATACACGAGCCGGCAACCTGTCAGGGGGGCAGCAGCAGATGGTCTCGATTGGCCGGGCGCTGCTCAGCCGTCCTCGGTGTTTGTTGATGGATGAGCCCTCCATCGGGCTGGCACCAAAGCTGTTCCAGGATCTCTGTGGCCCGATCCGGGAGTTGCAGAAGAAAACAGGTATGTCGATCTTGCTGGTAGAGCAGAACGTCAAGGAAGCCTTGAAAATATCTGACCGGGTAGTGGTGATGAAGTCCGGCCAAATGACGTGGGAAGGTCAGCCGGAGGAATTGAGCGACAACAAGAAGCTGATGGAGCTGTACTGATGTCGAAGAAGCTAACGTTGCCTGCTTTGGCAACAAGGCACCTGGAGCAGGTGCCGGATGCTTGCGCTCTATTGGAGGGTGACCGTCGCATCAGTTATGCCGAGCTGGATCAGATGGCTCGCTCAGCTGCTGTGTGGCTTCAGGAACAGGGTGTTGGCCACGGTGACCGAGTGGCGGTGTGGCTCGTTAATCGGTCGGAGTGGTTGGCACTGATGTTGGGTCTGTCCCGTCTTGGGGCTGTGCTGGTGGCCGTGAATACCCGTTACCGCACGGCGGAACTGCAGCATATTCTGTCTGCATCCGGGGCTCGCATGCTGATCATGCAGCCCCGCTTCCGGAAGATCGATTTTCAGGCTCTTCTGGAGAAACTCGAGCCCGCGACAGTGCCGGATCTCGATGTCATCGCCGTTCTTGAGCCCGCATCAGAGATGCCGCAGCTGGCTGGTTGTTCAACGCTGCCTTTCCCGGAGTTGGCAGCCCGTAATGCGCCCGACATAGCTGACAGTTCGCGCGAAAGCAATCTGGCGATGCTGTTCACTACATCGGGCACCACCAAGCTGCCGAAACTGGTAATGCATACTCAGCGCTCACTGACCAGTCATGCACGTTGCGTTGCGGAAACATTTCAGTTCGATCAACCAGGTGCGGGGTTGCTTGCTCCTTTGCCATTTTGTGGAACCTTTGGGCTGGTGCCGGTCCTCACCGCGTTGACGGCAGGCACCCCCATTGTTGTAATGGAGGCATTTGATGCGGAGCCTGCCGTTGCGCTGATCCGGAAACATAAGCTGACTCATCTGTTCGGCAGTGATGAAATGTATCGGCGCATTCTTGATGCGATTCCCGCGGAGTCCAGGCTGGATAGCCTCCGGGTGTGTGGCTTTGCTATGTTCCAGACGGGCGGCGAGGATCTTGTCAGGCGGGCAGGCGCCAAGGGCATACCACTGAAAGGTGTTTACGGTTCCAGCGAGGTGCAAGGCCTTTTTTCAATACAGATCAGGCAGGAGAACGCACAGGAACGGTGCCGGGGGGGAGGCTTTCCTGCTGACCCGAAAGCACAGTTGAGGGTTCGCGATACCGAGACTGGTGAATTGCAGGCCCCTGAGCATAGCGGCATTCTGGAGATTCACGCAAAGGGTAACTTTTCAGGATATTTCAATGACCCGGACGCCACCTCTGAAGTCATTGGTCAGGATGGTTTTTTCTCCACAGGAGATATCGGTTACCTGCGTAAGGATGGTTCATTTGTTTACCTGACCCGTCGGGGAGATGCGATCCGCCTTAGTGGGTTTCTGGTAAACCCGACGGAAATCGAAGATGTGATGAGAGACTGTCCGGGTGTTGTTGAGGCTCAGGTGATTGGGGCGAACGTGGACGGTGTGCAGTCCTGCGTGGCATTCGTAATTGTCGAGCCGGGTAGAGAAATCGAGGCTGAAGGCATTCGTGCCTGGCTTGGAAAGAGAATCGCCCCTTTTAAGGTGCCAGCGCGAGTGTGGTTTCTGGATGCTTTTCCGGTGACTGAAAGTGCTAACGGCGTTAAAATTCAACGGACGAAGTTGAGAGAGATGGCTGCTCAGCGTGACCTTGGCATTAACACTTAGGTGGGCCCGGAGCGCCGCTCTACAGGTATCGTAACCGCAGGATTTCACAGAATTCACGGACGAAGGTTGGAAGGGTGTCGAAGTTTTCGGCGCAGAGTTGGAAATTACGCTCTGCCCAATTGTCAGTTAGTTCGATCTGTTTGATATTACGGGTGCCCTTGTGGCGGGCAAATCCCAGCTGAGGAATAATTGCGATACCTAGATTGTTGGCCACCATTCGATAAATGGCATCGTAGCTCGCTACCTGAACGCGGATGTTTAGAGTGATATGCAGCTTTTCTGCTTCTTTCGTCAGAAACTGATGGATCGCTGAGCCCTCCAGTAGCGAGATAAGGGGATAAGAAACGCAGTCCTCAAAACGGATATTGTCGAACTTCGAGATTGGGTGCCCTATTGGACAGATAACCACCAAGCGGCTCTTTGCAAAAGTCAGTGTCTGCAATCCGGCGGTGACCACGTTGCCCGAGACGATGCCAAGATCTGCACCTCCTTCCTTTACTGTACGAACAATCTCCTCGCTGACCTTTTCTTTCATCTCGATACGCACGTTGGGATGCGACTGCAAGTACTCTCCCAGTATAGCTGGTAGCAACTCGGTGATGGCAGTAGTGTTGGCGAGAAGCCTGAGTTGACCGGTGATGCCGAGGGCAAATTCCTGGAGATCTCCGCTGAGCACTTCCAACTGTGAGGTGATCTTGCGGGCATGATGCAGGTAGACCCTACCTTCGTTGGTAAGTGTCACCCCATGGGAGCTTCGTTGTAGCAACTTTAGCCCGAGCAAATCTTCCAGGTTGCGCATCCGGTTGCTTGCAGCGGGTACAGACATGTGACATTGCTCAGCGCCCCTCGACATGCTCTCGGACTCTGCAATCTTGATGAATAGCCGGAAATCTGTCAGGTCATACTTGATCGCCATCAATACCCCAGTAGCAAGAAAGCCCAACAGTAAGCTACAGGAATTCGATTGATTGGGCCACAAGATGCTCCCGAGTTATTTAGACAATAACCTCCTGAGTTAGCGGAGGTTATTGTTGTGACTGGTCTTAAGGGATCAGAGCATTTGTTCTACAATGGCATTTGCTGGCAGCCCGCGTTTTTCTAGCGGTTCAGCCCAGTCCTTGTGTACCTGGACAAGGTCTTCCTGGATGTGCTTCAGTTCAGCTTCTTGCAGGTATAGAGGTGCTATGCCGTGTTTCTTTTCTAAATCGGAGATGGCCTGTTTTTCGGCCTGATTCACATAGTTACAGTGATTCTGATTGGCGTACTGACCGGCTTTTACCAGTATTTCCCGGTTAGCCGGGGAAAGCTTTTCCCAGGTCCGGTCACTGATAGAATAAGTAACATTGAAGCTGCCAATACTCAGGTTTGGAACCATTTGGTCCAGCGCCGTTTCCAGACTCCAGTCCTCGATGCTGATCAGGCCCCAGAAGACACCATCCAGAGTGCCGCGGGACAGAGAGGGCAAAACGTCAGAACCCTGCATGCGGATGGGGTTTGCGCCTAGCCGATCGGCTGTCATAGCCATGGCTCCGCCAGCAGTGCGGAGCTTCAGACCTGAAATATTCAATGGTGTCGACAGGCTTTTTCCATTGGTGAGAATGCGATAGGGGCCAAGGTTGGCAGTAAACAGAGGGCGAACATCTTTTCTCTTGAATTCCGCCTCATAAAGCGGTTCTCCAGGTTGAACCAGATTGTAGAATTTGTCCGCCGCAGTACAAGAGTCGGTAACTATGCCTGGAAGTTCCACAACAGCCGAAAGAGGCAGGTGTTCAGAGAGGTAGGCTGGCGCGACGTTTGCGATATCAGCTACTCCTGACTGCAACAGAGTAAGAGCCTCCGACCCTTTGCCCAGTTGTTCAGCGGGAAAATACTGGAAACTGATATGGCCACCAGAGAGCTCCTGTGCTTTTTCCATGAATGCCTTGGCGCCGTAGGTCGTAGTAAAGGCAGATTCGGGCATCCAGTCGGCAAATCTTAAAGTTATCTTGTCTTGGGCGCTGGCGTTAGTTGCCGACCCGATGGCCAGGGCTGCTGACACGCACCCAATGAAGAGACGTTTTTTATTGTTCATGAAGTATCCTTTTTGTTAGGTTTTTTAGGAATGGCGTTTTTCAAAATTAGCAGAGTTACTGGGGATCTGTATTTTTAATTTATTTAGTGCGTCTTAATGCTTGGTTAAAAAGGGGGGGCAGGCTAAGTATAAAGGTGCTTTGATTTAACCTGTTGTTAAAGGTGGGTTCAGCTTTTTTTTATTGACATGCTTGCTGCCACTGAACATATTAAATGTAATCTAGATTCTCTGATTTATTTAAGAATATCGATTGCAATATTTTTATAAATAATACTATAGGTGTCAGTATGATTCAGACTCGAAAAATCGGTGACGTCAAGGTCACGAATATTATCGAGTATTCCGGTCCGACTCACGACCCGGCTTTCCTGTTTCCTGAAGCAGAGCGCGCGGATATTGACCGGCTGGAAAGTCAGATGGCACCGAATCATTGGGTGCCCCATATGGGCAAGCTGATAGTTACCATTCAGTTCTGGATTGTCCAGGCTGGTACAAACATTATTGTAATCGATACTGGGGTGGGCAATTTCAAGTCACGCGAGAGTATTCCTCGCATGCACATGCTTAACACCCTCGTCCGTGAATGGCTGGTTGCTGCGGGAGCGGCTCCTGAAGATGTCACACATGTAGTGATAACCCATTTGCACGCGGATCACGTGGGCTGGAATACCACTTGGCAGGACGGCCGCTGGGTTCCAACATTTCCCAATGCCAGCTACCACTTCCCCCTTGATGATTTTACCTTTTGTAAAGAAGGCAAGAATAAGGAGCCGGGCGTCATTGACGTGTTTGGCGATTCTTTCTTCGACAGCGTAATGCCCATTGTCGACGCGGGATTGGCAAAGATGATGCGGCCAGGCGAAGAAATTGCCGAGTGTCTGACAGTGCACTCTGCAGAAGGCCATAGCCCGGGGCAGGTAATTTTCCGGCTGGAGTCCAAGGGCGAAGTGGGTGTTTTTTCTGGTGATGTTTTTCATAGCCCTCTGCAGATCATGCGTCCTGAGTTCAACTCTGGTTATTGCATCTGGCAGGAAAAGGCACGTGAAGTACGTTTGAAAATGCTGAATGAACTGGCTGACGAGTCTGCACTCATACTGCCGGTTCACTTTGGGGCTCCCTATTGCGGATATGTACGCCGCCAGGGTGACGGCTTCCTGTTTGAGCCAGCCACTTGGTAACTGTCCGTTCAATTATTCGATTTTGATAACAATAAAGGGGCCCACTTTGAATGCGTCAACCAGTATTTCCGCTTCGGTTAAATATTTGGAGTGCCCTGTGCGGTACTTGGAAAACGCACTGGTGGCAATTGCGGCATTAATGATTCTGGCGGCAATGGCGGTTACTTGCGTGGATGTTTTTATGCGGTATGTACTCTCAAAGCCGCTCAGTTGGTCTTTTGATTTTATTGTATTGTATCTGCTGCCAGGCTCCTATTTTTTGGCTTTTTCTTACGCTCTTCGGACTGGAGCCCACCTGAAGGTGGATTACTTCGTGTCATACATTAACCGGCGGTTGCGCGGGTCAGTGTTGTTTCTGGTTGGGCTGATATCCGTTGTGCTATTTGCCTATATTTCCTGGTTTTACCTGATCGAAGCCTATTCTGCCTGGCGGGATGGCGATGTGATGGGGGGGGTGATTCCATGGCCTATGTGGCCGGGAGACTTCATTGTATTTATTAGTTCGCTGGCCTTTGCCCTGCGGTTGGTAATTCTCAGCTTCAACCATCTGCAGTTGCTGGTGGGGGCTGAGAAATGACAGCCTATCTTCCTTTTATAACGCTGTTTGTGTTGCTGGTGTTTGGTGTTCCAGTTGCGATCAGCCTCGCCTTGGCTGGCTCCCTGGGCATCTACCTGGCGACCAACGCTGGGGTGTTGGTAGGTATTTTGACCGCATCTCCCGGCTCTGCTTTGACTACTTATGAATTGCTCACGATACCCATGTTCATCCTCATGGCAGAATTTATGGGTGTGAGTGGCATTACATCTTCATTGTTCAATGCCATAGCAAAATGGACCAGTAACGTTCGCGGTGGCATTGGTATTGCTACTGTGGTGACAGGGGCCGCGTTCGGGGCTATCTCCGGTTCCAGTACTGCAGCAGCAGCTACCCTTGCGAAAACCAGTATTCCTGCCATGCGAGAGCAGGGATACAGTGATGGCATGTCAGGCAGTATCGCTGCTATTTCGGGCACTATCGCAATGCTGATTCCTCCCAGTGTGGCCCTGATTTTTTATGGGCTTCTGAGTGGTGTCAGCATCGCGGACCTGCTAATCGCAGGGATCGTGCCGGGCATTTTGGTGGCATTGACCATTGCTCTGACCATCAAGGCATTATTGCTGCGAAACCCTCTGCCTGAGCAGAGCGTGAAGTACAGTTTTGTGGAGAAAATCCAGTCGCTGAAGGTCGCGGCTCCATTTGTGCTTCTGTTTCTGGTGGTGACCGGGCTTATCTATACGGGAATTGCCACGCCGGTTGAAGCTTCAGGTTTAGGTGCGTTCGGGGCACTGTTGATTGCGGTGAAGTCAGGTAATTTAACGAAATCACGTTTTGTAGAGGCTTTATTTAATACCTGTTCCATCTCCGCCATGATTGGTCTGATTATTGTCTGTGCCCATATTTTTGGTTATTTCATTACTTTTACGGGCATTACACGAGATATGGTGGCGTGGGCTGGCAGTTTGGATGTTTCCCCCTATGTAATACTGGCAGTGATTGTAGTGCTTTACCTGGTGCTTGGCTTGTTCCTCGACCTGATATCTATACTGATTCTGACCGTTCCCGTTGTCTTGCCTCTCGTAATCAGTCTGGGGTTCGACCCCCTGTGGTTCGGCATTATTGTTATCTTGCTGGCGGAGATTGGCATAGTGACACCGCCAGTGGGGATAAATGTTTTTGTCGTTTCCAAGTCTGCCAATATTCCTGTTGAGAAAATATTTTCCGGGGTGATGGTCTATGTACTTTCGCTCCTTGTTTTGGTCTTTCTGCTTATTGTTTTTCCGGATCTTGTTCTTTGGCTGCCGTCAACTTCCGGATAAGTGATGGTTTATTATATTAATAGAGCCTTTATATCATGAGCTAATTGTATATTAGATAAAGGTTTTATAGTTCTGCTGCGTTTTTATATCTGAAAGGTAAAGGGAATCTAATGATCAACAAACAGATTAGCTGTCCTGAGGATGCGATCTCCCGGATCAAGGATGGCGATACGATTGCCATTGGGGGTTTTGGTGGGGCCGGTTCTCCGAATGTACTGATCGATACGCTTATTGAACGAAGTGATGCGAAAAACCTGACGATAGTAAGTAACAATGCGGGGCAAAACGAAGAGGGTATTGCTGCGCTGCTGAAAGCGGGCAAGGTGAGTAAAATTGTCTGCTCGTTTCCCCGTATGAAGAATGCCTGGGTTTTTGAGGAGCTTTATCGAAAAGGTGAATTGGAGCTGGAGCTGGTTCCCCAAGGGAATCTGGCTGAGCGGTTACGTGCCAGCGGAGCAGGTATTGGTGCGTTTTTCACTCCGACCGGTCATGGAACCGCTCTGGCCGAAGGAAAGGAAACCCGTGAGATAGATGGGGTTCACTATGTGCTGGAGCACCCTATAAGGGTTGATGTTGCCCTTATAAAGGCCAAGGCTGCAGACCGATTCGGTAACCTCATTTACAACAAGACCGCCCGCAATTTTGGGCCGGTGATGGCCTCAGCCGCTGACATCACTGTTGTGGAGGTCAGTGAAGTAATGCTGGCTGGCGAGATGGACCCGGAAAATGTCGTAACCCCCGGTATTTACGTGGATTATTTCTATAAAGTTTGAGTCCGCTTTCACGTGGGCGGTATAAAGGTGAAAGTCATGAATGCAGAAGAGAAACTGTCGCTGGCCGGACGAGTGGCAGCGGATGTGCCGGAAGGTGCTTACCTGAACCTGGGTATTGGCTTGCCCACGTTGGTGGCCAATCGTTTGGGTTGCGAGGACAAAGAAGTCATATTGCACACAGAAAATGGCGTGCTGGGTCGTTGGATTGACGCGCCGGAAGGCGAGCAGGACCCAGACCTGATTAACGCAGGCAAGGTGCCTATCAAGTTACTGCCGGGCGCGGCATTTTTTCATCATGCAGACTCCTTCGCAATGATGCGCGGTGGTCATCTCGACATCTGTGTGCTTGGGGCGTTCCAGGTTTCTTCCAATGGGGACCTCGCCAACTGGCATACCGGTGACCCTCAAGCAGTGCCGGCGGTTGGTGGTGCCATGGACCTTGCCATTGGAGCCCGACAGATTTTCGTGATGATGGATCATGTGGATCGAGAGGGTAATCCCAAGATTGTCCCCGAGTTAAGCTATCCAGCTACGGGGCTTGGCTGTGTTACCCGCATTTACACAAACATGGGAACGTTTGAGCCCAGCCCTGGCGGAAACAAAGTGAAAGCTCTGTATATCGCCCCTGAACTAACCTTCGAACAAATTCAGCAGCATACCGGTGTGGAGGTTGATTTTTCCATGCTGGCAGAGACACTTAAGGAACATTAATGATGATCAGAGTTGTCTACCTTCTAGTAAGGCCACAAGGCATGACCCAGGCAAAATTTGCTGAAGAATGCCAAGTTCATTACGACATGTCTCATAACGTTCCTGCGCTGCACAAATATGAAGTGCGGTTGGTGGCCGACGAGCCGTCAGACACCCACGTACCTTTTCTCGATATCGGGCCGTTTGATGCGGTTGCCGAGTGCTGGTTTGAAAGCTCCGAAAAGTACGAGGAGTACCTTGCTTCAGATATTCGTAAAGAATGGTTTGAACACGGCAAGACCTTTATTGGACAACTTAAGCCGATTTATACCCGGGAGCTCCACTGAATATCGGGGTTCCAAAAACCTATAAAAACCAAGGAGTGAAACCATGCTATTTCTTGTACAGATGAAAGTAAATCCACCTACCCACTTGGCGGCGGACGAGTTTGCACGAATCAAGGAAGAAGAAAAACAGCGTGCCTTGGAAATACAGCGCCAAGGGAAGTGGCCACATCTGTGGCGGGTTACAGGGAAATATTCCAATGTGAGTGTATTTGATGTGGACTCGAATCAGGAGCTCCATGACTTGCTGACGTCTCTCCCGCTCTTTCCCTATATGGACGTGAGCATCACACCCATGAACGAGCACCCAAGCGCTCTGAGTGAGTAAGGCTTCAGTTCAGACCTTCTGCCCAACTAACAAAACAAGATTCTTGAGGTGACACAATGCAACAACGACGAGCAGCCATTATTACGCCGGTCCGCACCGGCGTGGGTGCATTTGGCAAGACATTAAGACCGGTATCGGTTGAAGATCTGATCGCCACGGTGGTTAAGGAAACTATCAGTCGTTCATCGATTGACCCTGCCCTGATCGAGGATGTGGTGATCGCCCAGTCCTACGCCAACAGCGAAGTTCCTTGTGTTGGTCGTTGGGCAGCATTGCAGGCCGGGCTGCCGGAGCATGTGCCGGGTATGCAGCTGGATCGTCGTTGTGGTGGGGGCCTGCAGGCCGTCATTAACGCTGTGATGATGGTCGAGTCCGGAGCTTGCGATGTGGTTGTTGCCGGCGGTGTAGAGAGCATGAGCAACATCGAGTACTACTCGACTGATATGCGTTGGGGAAAAAAAGCGGGTTCCTTTACCATGCATGACCGTCTGGAGCGCGGCCGCGAAAGGTCCCAACCTGAGGACCGTTTCGGTTATATTTCCGGCATGATTGAAACTGCAGAAAATCTTGCGGAGAAATACAGTATTTCCCGCGAGGAGGCCGATGCCTATGCAGTACGCAGCCACCAAAGGGCCGCGGCTGCATGGGATGAAGGCCGCTTTGATGAGGAGGTCGTCCAGCTCAATATCCCTCAGCGTAAGGCGGACCCGCTCCCGTTCTTGCGGGATGAAGGCATTCGCCCCGGAACTTCGATGGAAACGCTTGCAAAACTGAATCCCCTGATAAAAGGCGGTACGGTTACTGCCGGTAATGCCAGCCAGCAAAGCGATGCAGCGGCCGCTTGCCTCGTTGTGTCCGAAGATCGATTGGCCGAGCTTGATCTGGATCCGATGGCTTTCATGGTGGGCTGGGCGTCGGTAGGTTGTCATCCTGCGACCATGGGTATTGGTCCGGTGCCCGCAGTTGAAAAGCTTTTCCGCAAGACGGGTCTTGGTTTCGATGATATGGGGCTTGTGGAAGTGAATGAAGCCTTCGCCTGCCAGGTGCTTGCCGTCCTCAAAGAGTGGGGCTGGAACGACCATGATCGCCTCAACGTTAACGGCTCCGGAATTTCTCTAGGCCACCCCATTGGCGCTACGGGCGTTCGCATTATGACAAGCTTGCTTCATGAGATGAAAAGAAGAGACTGCCGTTACGGGTTGGAAACTATGTGCGTCGGTGGTGGACAGGGTGTAGCTGCGATTTTTGAGCGTGCCTGATACTCATTTACATCCGGGAGTTAGTCTTTAGTGCAGGCCGTATGATCCCTGAAGCGCGCCGGAAATCGGCGCTCTCAGGGGGGCGTTGTCAAGCTGGCCTGAGCGCGAATTTGCTCAACCAGCTCCTTGCCACACTTAGGTAGTGCATCCAGTTCTCTCACAATAAGGCTGCGTTCTCGCTGCGCCCAGCTTTCCTCGAGCTCGATGATGGAAATCTCCATGAACTTCGCGTAGCGGTGTGCGATGGAGCGGGGCAGTATCCCGATACCCACGCCACGGCTGACCATGCGGCAGGCTGATTCAAACCCGAAAACCTGTATTCGCATCTGCAGTTGGGAGTTAATTTCATTGGCTTGCCCCCGCAAGAAATTGAATAGGGTGCTGCCTTCCCGCAGTCCGATATGAGGGTAATTCAGGGTTTCCTGAAACGTTATGCTTTTGCGTCCCGCCAGAAGATGATCGTGAGGTGTAACAACCACTAGCCGGTCAACATTAAAAGGAATGATTTCAAGTTTTTTCGCCGTCACCGCTCCGGCCACCACGCCAAGGTCGGTTGAGCCATCGATCACGCCCCTTACGATGTCATTGGTGAGGCGTTCCTGGAGATCAATGGTTACTCCCGGGCGGGCAACAAGAAAGCGCGCCAACACATCCGGCATGAAATCGCTCACTGCGGTGGTGTTGGCGAATATGCGGATATGGCCGGACTGGCCTTCCGTATATTGGGAGAACTCATCCTTGATATGGTCCACCTGACGCATGATGGATCTGGCATGCACCAGCAGGTCGTGGCCAGCGGGCGTCAGTTCAACACCCTGGCTGTCCCGATAAAACAGGCGGCTGCCTAGCTGACCTTCAAATGCCTTGATACGCATGCTGGCGGCAGCGGTCGACAGGCTGGCCCTCCTGGCTCCGCCGGTCAGGCTGTTAGCTTCAGCAACATGGATAAACAGGCGTAAGTCGGGAATATCAAAATGCATAGTGGGTATCGACAGCAAGCTAACAAGGGGGTTGCCATTCTAAACCATGGGGGGGTGTTCATGGAAACCAAACGCACCCTTGAGGAAAATCGAATTCAATACTCCATGGTATACCGGCATTATTCTCAAAGTTAAAAAGCCAGAATACGTATTGATAGAGGTAGCTTGATGTCAAAAACACCTGAGGACTGGATCGGCAAGACGGAATCCTGCGTTGATGCGCTTGATACCTCGCTCGCCAGTCGTATTGCCGCCATGCTGGCGAGACCTGCTCCACAAGAGGGCGATGCTCTTTGCCCTCTTTGGCATTGGGCGTTCTTCCAGATACCTGCGCCCCCTTCCGGAACCGGGCCGGATGGTCACATAGCTCCAGGTGACTTCTTGCCGAAGTCTGAGGGTAACACCCGCATGTGGGCAGGTGGACGGGTGGAGTTTCTCAAGCCCCTTCAAATCGGCCAGCGCGCTGAAAGACAGTCTCGTATCAAATCGGTCACCGAAAAAACCGGCCGCTCGGGCAAATTACTGTTTGTGACGGTTGAGCACCACTATCGCCAGAATGGTGAGCTGTGCCTGAGTGAAGAACAAGACATCGTTTACAAAGCGCCTGCGGCCCCGAAGCTGTTTCTGGATAAACCGGTCGCGGAAGCTGAGTGGAGTGAGCAGGTTATACCTTCGCCGTTGCTCCTGTTTCGTTATTCCGCAGTAACGTTTAATGGGCATCGCATTCATTACGACCGGCCCTACACCACCGAGGTTGAGGGGTACCCCGACCTGGTTGTTCATGGCCCGATGATTGCCACGCTGATGGTGCAGGCTTTTCTGGATGCTAACCCGGGACGCATTCCGGTGCGCCTGTCGTACAGAGGATTAAGGCCGTTGACGGTGGACAAGCCTTTCAATGTAGAAGGTCAAGTCAGCGGTGACGGTAAAGCCATACTCTGGGCTGCTAACGAAGATGGTCCGGCCCATGAAGCAGAAATTGAATTTAAGGAGAAAAGCGAATGATTAATCCGGCTCTACAGGAATATGAAGAGATTCGAGAGGGTGTCCGTGGTCTGTGCCAAAACTTTGATGCAGCATACTGGCGTGGTGTAGACGAGCGCAAAGCGTTCCCGGAAGAATTTGTCACGGCGATGACAGAAGCTGGCTGGTTGGCGGCCATGATTCCGGAGGAATACGGTGGCTCCGGGCTCGGGCTTGCAGAAGCCTCTGTCATTCTGGAAGAAGTAAACCGCGCGGGTGGCAACTCAGGCACGGTTCATGGCCAGATGTACAACATGTTTACCTTGCTACGCCACGGCAGTGAAGAGCAAAAGCAGAAATATTTGCCAAAACTCGCCGCTGGGCAGTTGCGTTTGCAGTCCATGGCGGTGACAGAGCCCACGACCGGTACAGATACCACCAAAATCAAAACCACGGCTGTGCGCAAGGGCGACAAATACATCGTCAATG
Organism: uncultured Haliea sp.; assembly: GCA_963977485.1. Classification (GTDB taxonomy): domain Bacteria; phylum Pseudomonadota; class Gammaproteobacteria; order Pseudomonadales; family Halieaceae; genus JARRPM01. The sequence continues at coordinate 19,889 of CAXBOW010000020.1, read as the reverse complement.
GACAGAAGGTGTGGATTTCAAGGGTTCAGCACTCCGACCTGATGATTCTGCTTGCCCGCACTACTCCCTTGGAAGAAGTGCGTCGTAAATCCGAAGGCATGTCGATTTTTATTGTTGATCTCCACCATGCTGTCGGTAATGGCCTTACTGTGCAGCCAATTGCCAATATGGTGAACCATGAAACCAATGAGCTCTTCTTCGATAACCTGGAAATTCCAGTTGAAAACCTGATTGGAGAAGAAGGCAAGGGCTTTCGCTATATTCTCGATGGCCTTAATGCCGAGCGCACCTTGATCGCCGCTGAGTGCATTGGTGACGGTCGCTGGTTTATCGAAAAAGCCCGCAAATATGCCAGCGAGCGTGAAGTGTTTGGTCGGCCAATTGGCAAGAACCAGGGCGTCCAGTTTCCTATCGCCAAAGCCCACATAAATGTCGAAGCGGCTGATCTGATGCGCTGGCGCGCCTGTGAGGAATATGACAGTGGCCGAAACGCCGGCGCTAGCGCCAACATGGCCAAGTATTTGGCGGCCGAGTCATCCTGGGAGGCCGCAAACGTGTGCATGCAAACACACGGTGGGTTCGGGTTTGCCAATGAGTACGACGTGGAGCGGAAGTTCCGTGAAACTCGTTTGTATCAGGTAGCGCCCATCTCCACCAACCTGATCCTGTCATACGTGGCTGAGCATCTGCTGGAGTTGCCCCGGTCGTTCTGACACAGGCAGCAGAGGGAGGGTTGTTGTGACAACAAGCAAAAATAAGACGCTCCCACTGGAAGGGGTGACAGTGGTTTCGCTGGAACAGGCCGTTGCCGCGCCTCTATGTACCCGCCAGCTGGCGGAGCAGGGCGCGCGAGTGATCAAGGTTGAGCGTCCTGACGGTGGTGATTTCGCCCGGGCATACGACGACAGAGTGAACGGGTTTTCCTCCCACTTTGTATGGGCCAACCGCTCCAAGGAAAGCCTGACCCTGAACCTGAAGTCGACGGAGGGTCAGGAGATCCTTCATCGGTTGCTGGCAGAAGCCGATGTCCTGGTGCAGAACCTGGCACCTGGCGCTACAGCCCGCATGGGGCTTTCGTTCGGTGAGCTGCATGAACAGTATCCGAAGCTGATTGTCTGTGATGTTTCAGGTTATGGCCAGGGTGGCCCCTATGGGGACAAGAAAGCCTATGACTTGTTGATCCAGAGCGAGAGCGGTTTTTTGTCTGTGACCGGAACACCGGATGAAGATGGTATGGCGAAGGCGGGCTGTTCGGTGGCGGACATTGCCGCGGGAATGTATGCCTGCAATGCCATTCTATCGGCGCTGTTGTTGCGGGGGCGAACCGGCGAAGGCAGCCACATTGATGTGTCCATGCTGGAGAGCCTGGTGGAGTGGATGGGTTACCCCATGTACTACGGCTATGACGGGGCGCCGCCTCCCGCCAGAACGGGAGCCTCCCATGCCTCCATCTACCCTTATGGCCCCTTCCCGGTCGGGGATGGCACAACGGTGATGCTGGGGTTGCAGAACGACCGCGAATGGCGGGGTTTTTGCGAACAGGTGCTGGAGCGTCCGGAGTTGGCTCAGGATCAGCGTTACCTTGATAACTCTCGGCGATCGGCGAACCGGGCTCAGCTGGGAGCACTCATCAGAGAGGTCTTTTCCGGGATGACGCTGGACGAAGTAGTGCGTCGCCTGGATGCGGCGGGTATTGCCAATGCGTCGGTCAATAACATGGAGCAGGTCTGGCAGCATCCGCAATTGGCTGCCCGTAACCGTTGGCTGGAAGTGGCAACGCCGGCGGGGCCGTTGCCAGCTCTGAGGGCGCCCGGACTGTGGTTTCCCGATGCGGTTTCTGCCGTGCCTGCACTGGGCGAACACAGCACCCTTATTCTGGAGCAGCTCGGCTTTGACCGGAATCGGATCGACCAGTTAACAAATAACGGTGTGATCTGACATTAACGCAATAGAGATAACAGGAACCTGACCATGACAGGCAGAGATTTGAAAACCATGCTCTTTGTGCCGGCCTCTCGACCAGACCGCATTCCCAAGGCGATCGCCAGTGGCGCCGGAGCCGTGATCGTGGATCTGGAGGATGCCGTGCCAGCGGATGCCAAGGATTCCGCCCGTGAGGCTTTGGATGCTTTTCTTGCTGCCCATGAGGGTGCTCCGATATACGTGCGTATCAACGCCCGAGGGACTGCGGGCTTCGACGCAGACCTGGCGTTGTGTAAACGCCATGCGAAGGTAACCGGCATTGTATTGCCAAAAGCCGAATCGGCGAGTGACATTAACGCCGTGGCCAGTTCTGGTAAGGCCATTATTCCGCTGATCGAATCAGCTCGCGGCCTGATTGCCCTCAACGAAATTGCCGCAGCGCCTGGGGTCGAGCGGCTGAGTTATGGCGGCCTGGATCTCAGTGATAACCTCGGTATTGAAGGCAATACCGAGGGAGCGGAGGCTGTTATTAACCATTGCCGCTATCAGCTTCTGGTCAGCTCGCGCGCGGCCGGTTTAATGGCGCCCATCGATACTGTTTTCCCGGTTTTCGATGATGAAAAGGCGGTTCTCGGGCGGGCACGCTGGGCTCGGAACATGGGTTTTGCAGGCATGCTGTGTATCCATCCGAAGCAGATTGGGCCCGTGCAGGCCGGTTTTTCTCCGGATCCTGAGCAAGTGGAGTGGGCCCGTAAGATTATGGCGGCCGCCAAGTCAGGTGGTGCGGCGTTCAAAGTTGAGGGGCAGATGGTTGACGCTCCAGTGATCGCAATGGCCAGAACTATTATTGATCGCGCCGGCTAAGTCTGCGTGCGTCAATTCCTGAGTGGCCAGAACAATAACAATTTCAAAAAAAATCAGGCGAGGGAGAGAAAATCATGAAAGCGAAACAGGGTGGCTACTGGCCTAAGGGATTACCACGAACGCTGGACCTGCCCAGAACAAGCCTTTATTACAATCTGGAGGTGGCGGCAACCCGGTATCCAGATAAGCCGGCGCTTGTTTTCTACGACTCTGTGCTCAGTTATTCCGAACTTTACCAGCAGGTTCAGGCGCTTGCGGGGCATTTGCAGCAGGAGTGTGGCGTTCGCCCCGGTGACCGGGTTGTCTTGTATTCGCAGAACTCTCCTCAGTATGTCATTGGCTACTACGCCATTCTCCGCGCCCAAGCTGTGGTGGTTCCTGTTAACCCGATGAATCTGGTCGATGAACTTCAATACTGTGTGACTGATAGTGGAGCTCGTACCGCACTGGTGGCCCAGGAGTTGTATAACAACGCGCAACCATTGTTGGAATCAGGTGGTCTTGATCACCTGGTTGTTCACTCCTATTCAGAATACCTGACTGACGCGACCGACCTTGTGGTGCCTGCAGCAGTAACTGAACCAGCGCAAGAGCAACGCGGCCGGGGCGTTACCCTTTGGCGGGATGCACTTGATCGCAACCTCACTCCGGCAACGTTTACCGGAAAGCACGACGACTTGTGCGTGATCGGCTACACCTCCGGTACCACAGGTCACCCCAAGGGCTGTGTTCATTCCCATAGTACAGTGATGGCAGCAGCCGCCGCTTCTGCTGTCTGGCGCGGCGGTTCGCCGGCATTCTCGGTATTGTCGATTGCCCCGCTATTTCATTTTCTGGGGATGCAAGGTGGCATGAACGGGCCCATCTTAAACGGTGCAACCTCGGTGCTTATGCAGCGCTGGGATCGAGATGTGGCGATGAAGTTGATCGAGCGTCATCGTGTCAGTCTGTGGAGCGCCCCTCCCTCCATGATTGTCGATTTTTTCTCGAATCCGGACTTGGGCAATCATGACATTTCCAGCCTTATCAAGCTTATGGGTGGTGGTGCAGCAATGCCTGAAGCCATATCCCGGAAGCTCGCTGAAGAGTTCAGCATTGTCTACAACGAGGCTTATGGCCTGACTGAAACAGCTGCCTTCATTCTTGGAAATCCTATCGAAAGAGGCAAGCGCCAGTGCCTGGGTATTGCCAGCTTCGGGGTTGATGCCCGTATTGTCGACCCGGCTACCAGGGAAGAGCTTCCTCCGGGCGAAACCGGCGAAATAATCCTGCAGGGCCCACAGGTGATGCTGGAGTACTGGAACAATCCGAAAGCCACGGCCGATAGCTTTCTGAAACGCGACGGCAAACGCTTCCTTCGCACAGGCGACCTGGGGTACATGGATGAGGAGGGTTATTTTTTCATGGTCGACCGGCTCAAGCGGATGATTAACGCTTCTGGCTACAAGGTCTGGCCGGCAGAAGTAGAGAGTATCATGTATGGCCATCCCGATATTCACGAAGCCTGCATCATTGCCGTGCCAGACTCGAAGCGGGGTGAAGCGGCCAAGGCGATGGTTGTCTTGAAGCCGACTGCGCCGGCAGGCCTTACCGAAGACGATATTATCGAATGGTGCAAAAAGCATATGGCTGCTTATAAAGTGCCGGCAGCCGTTTCGATTCTGGATGAGCTGCCTAAATCCGGCACCGGAAAAATCATGTGGCGCCAGTTGCAGGAAGAGGCACGCATGGAGGGCTCGAACTTTGCCTGATACCGGCGTTAACCCGGAGCTTGTTGCCAGCGCGCCTGAGATGGCCGAGCTGGTTGAGGTAGCGCAGAATGTGTTTTGGTCCCGCATGCCTCTGCCGGGAAAATTGAATCATATTAATATCTGGCTATTTCGCGAGGATGACGGCTTTTCCGTGCTTGATACCGGTATGTATACCGCTGATGCAGAGGCAGCCTGGACGTCTTTATTGGCATCTCTGCCAGAGGGGATGCCTATACGGCGAGTATTTGTGACCCACTTGCATCCGGATCACGTGGGCATGGCCGGCTGGCTGATGGAACGTGGTGCAGACGAATTCTGGATGACTCGCATGGAGTACCTGACATGCCGGGTAATGGTGGGGCAATCTCATGACGAAACCGTACCCGAGGACTTTACTGCCTTTCACCGCGCGGCGGGCTGGCCTGACGCGGCAATAGACGGTTATTACGATCACTATCACAATTATGGCAGGCGGATTTCGCGATTGCCCCGCAGTTATCAGCGCTTGGAGGAAGGGCAGTTTCATGTCATCGGTGGACACCGCTGGCGGGTTGTCACCGGTAATGGTCACTCTCCGGAGCACGCCTGCCTGTATTGCGAAGAGAGCAAATTACTGATATCCGGCGATCAGGTGTTGCCTGGTATTTCCTCCAATGTGTCAGTGACGCCTATGGAACCTACGGCGAACCCGATGGCTGACTGGCTGGCATCGCTCCGCAAATTGAAATTGGAAATTCCTGACGATGTGTTGGTGTTGCCAGCACATCAGCACTGTTTTAAAGGTTTGCATGGCCGGATTAATGCCTTGCTCGCAGACCAGGAGAGGGCCCTGGTTCGCTTAAGGGAAGCTCTGGCAATCGAACCAAAGAGGGTGATTGATTTGTTCCCGGTGCTGTTTGGTCGTGATCTGAGCGAAGAGAATTTTATGATTTTTAATCTGGCGACCGGAGAGGCGCTCGCCTGCCTGAATTATCTTGTGGAACGTGCAGAAGTAGATTTTGTGACCGATTCTGAGGGCGTTTGTTGGTATCACATTGTTGAAAGTCAGAAGTCGAAATTGGCGCAACGCCCGAGATAATTCAGGAAACGGTTTTCCGCTCAATGTTCGGTACAAATGTTGGCATAGGGTCGCAGGGAATCGTTTTAGACGGTACTCCGGAGCAGAAAGAGAAATACTTGCCAAGCTGGCAACAGGTGAACTGATTGGCTCCTTTGCCTTGACAGAGCCGGATGCGGTGTCCGATGGCCAGCTACCCGGGTTATGATTAACTTGTTAAGGCTCAATCGGGCTTGATGAGCATAACGAACGGCTCACCCAGGACCGCGATTGAGTATTGTAAAGCTCCGCCAATGCCCGGAGAAGATACTGAATCAACACTTCTTCCTGTCAGCGTAGGTTTCTACCTACGCCTGCTGCAAAGCTTGTCGATCGCAGCATCATATTCAGCCTTCATTCGAGACACGATCTCTCCCGCTGGTGGCAAATCGTTTATCATGGTTACTCCTTGCCCTGCCCCCCAGATATCCTTCCAAGCCTTGGCTTTAGAGCGTCCGTCTTTAAAACTCATCGTGCTTTTATCGCCCACGGGTAGATTGTCTGGATCCAGGCCCGTACGACGAACACTTTCTTTAAGATAATTGCCGTGGACGCCGGAAAAATAGTTACTGTAAATAACATCAGACGCACCCGACTGAACAATACACTCCTTATATTCTTCTGTTGCATTGGCTTCCAGAGAGGCAATAAAACGAGTTCCCACGTAAGCAAAATCAGCGCCCATAACTTCTGCTGCCAGCACTGAGCTTCCCGTGGCAATTGAACCTGCCAACGCCAGCGGGCCGTCAAAGTGACGCCGAATTTCGCCTAACAAAGCGAATGGTGACAGGGTACCCGCGTGACCACCGGCCCCGGCCGCCACTAGTATCAAGCCATCAACACCAGCTTCCAATGCTTTCATCGCATGCCGCAAGTTAATAACATCATGCAAGATAATGCCGCCATAGCTGTGCACTTCGTCCACGATTTCCTTAACCGGAGCTCGCAGAGAGGAGATGATAATGGGCACCTTATGTTTAACACAGGTTGCCACATCCTGCTCCAGACGCACGTTTGACGAATGGGAAATCTGGTTGACTGCAATGGGCCCAACCCGCTTATCAGGATTCGACACTTTAAAAGCGCCCAGTTCCTCATTCATCATCGTCAGCCATTCATCCAGCAATTCTGGCTGCCGGGCGTTCAATGCCGGAAAGGAGCCGACGATGCCCGCCTTACATTGAGCCAAAACCAGCTCCGGATAGCTGACGGTAAACATCGGAGACGAGATGACTGGCAGGGTAAGGTTTTGCAGTGCCTCTGGAATTCTATTACTCATGCTTCCTCCAAACTATTAGCAGATGGGACAAACCGAAATCAGGCCGACTTCTTCAGGATCAACATATCGGATTCGCCACTCTGAACAACTTCGCCGTTCTGGTTTATCAGCTCTAGACGCCGGTCAACGCGACCAACCCGCTTACTCTCTCCGGCTTCAGCTTGGAGGATGGTAAGACGTAGCCGGAGAGTCATTCCGATGGTGATCGGTTTCAGAAACTTCCAGTCACTGATGGACATCATCGCTACGGCAGACTTCTCGAAAATACCCAAGGCATGCATCATTCCAGTAGCAACAGCTATACCAAAGGCTCCGTGGACCAGACGCTCGCCAAACCGGGTATTCTCTGAAAACTGCTTATCACAATGAATGGGGTTCCAGTCACCAGAAAGCATGGAAAAAAAGGTCATGTCCGTTTCAGTAATAGTTCGGGCGGTGCTTTCAAAACTTTGCCCGACCACAAGATCTTCGAAATACAGGGAATGATCCATCGTTATTCTTCTCCACCCAGGTTTTCTTGAGCCAGCGCACGAAGCTTGCCGCGCTGCACTTTGAGTCCATTAGAGCTTTTTGTAACCGGATAATCATCTACAAACCACACTCTGTAAGGCACTTTGAAAGCCGCCAGGTGTAGCTTGGAGATATCGATAATCTGTTGTTCGCTCAGGGTGGCGCTACCATCATCCTGAACAAAAGCGACTACACGGGATTTACCGTCAATTTCAATGCCAACAATGTATGCATCTTCAACACCGGGCACGTCTTTCAGCACAGCTTCTATTTCTGAGGGGCTAATCAGAAAGCCTCCCAGACGAATGGCATCGCCCATACGCGATTCGTATACCAGGGAGCCATCTTGTCGCAGATACCCCAGGTCACCAGTACGGTAGAAACCATCATCCGTTAATGCATTTGCTGTGGCTTCCGGGTTGTTCAGGTAGCCAATAAAATTGGAGGGGCCCTTGATCTCGATTTCTCCAACGTCGCCGGAGGGCAGCAACTTGCCGGAGGCAATATCCCTGATGCGCAGTTGCACTCGATGTTGCGCCGCCGGGACACCACCGCCGCGGATTTTCTCCTGTACCGGCAGGTCACCTGTCTGAGCGGTAAAAATTGCCATAACTTCACTGGACCCATAGAGGCCGCACAGTGGGATGCCTCGCTCCCAGGCTGCCTTCGCGTATTCATTAAAACTGGAAGTAAACGCCCCAAAACCGAACAAGCGAGCGCTGGGGAAGGGCTTGTCTCCGTCTGCGGCATCAATCAGCTTCCGGTACAGTTCGTCACTGCCGTAAACATGGCTCACGTTGTATTTTTGTATCAATGACGCTGCCTCTGGGCCATCAAACGCTGCCATCATTATGGTAGGGCAACCTGCCGCTATGGCCGCCAACACCGCATTCAGACCAAAAGCGCCGCAGAAAGGGAGCACAGACAGCAACGCAGACTCGGGCTCAGTCATACCGTAGCTTTGTGCGCAATAATGGGCGTGTCGCACCAGGTTTGCTTGGGTTTGCATGACCAGCTTTGGGCCACTGGTAGTACCAGAGGTGGAGAATAAGATAGAGACCCCATTCTCATCCGGCCGGTCTTCCGGGGAACTCTTGTTACCAGAAGTATCCGTGCTTATCACTGGAATACCATGTAACGCTTCTGGCAGGGTTTCACTGGCATCCACGTAAGCTATTTTTTCCAGAGAGCCTACTTCATCCCGCCCTACGTTCAGAAGGATATCGGTAAAATCAATCTTCCGGAACTGATCCTGCATAATCAGCAGCCGGGGCTGGGACTTGTTGATCAGATAACCGATTTCGTGGCTTTTAAAACGTGTATTCAACGGCGCCAAAGTGGCCCCTATTCGAGCCAGCGCAAAATAAAAGGCCAGCCATTGACTGCTGTTCACCAGCCAGATCGCGACTGTGTCTCCATGGCGAATACCTTGACTACGAAGCCACTGTTCCTTTTGTTTGCAGAGTTGGTCAAACTGCTGGAAGCTTGTTTTCTGACCATCTTCTACAAAGATGACTGACCCCGGGTTACTGCGGAGGTTGGTTTCTACCAAGCTGTAGAGGTGTTCACTATTGCTCACAGATAAGCCCCCTTGACGTGATCGGATTTAAAACCTCTCGAATAGAACATCATGCTGCCATGTAGCCCCAAATCAGGACGGCGGCGCCAAAAACCGCGCCCAGATAGCCCAGTATCAGCACCAGATAGCCCATAATTTCACGAAGCTTGAGTCCAGAAATGGCCAACGCTGGCAGTAGCCAGAAAGGCTGAACCATATTCGTCCATTGGTCACCAATCTGCACGGCTAGTGCTGTAGCGCCATATGAAGCACCTAACTCTTTGGCAGCCTCCATCATCACCGGGCCCTGAACAGCCCACTGGCCGCCACCTGAAGGCGCCAAAATATTAATCAGGCCACCACTGAAGAAGGCCCAAAAAGGCAGTGATTCAGCTGATGCAGTACGAACAAAGACATCAGAGAAAGAAACCATCAAGCCAGAGCCCACGAGAATTCCCATAATGCCAGCATAGAATGGGTACTGGATGATAACCCCAGAGACTGTCCTGATGCCGTCATTCAGAGCTTCAAGAAACGCTGAGACTCTTGTAAACAAGAGGATGGCAAGGAACAGGAAAGCAAAGTTCAGGCTATTTAGATTCAGTGAGCCGCCATTCTTTATATACAGAAACAAATAAAGCATCCCCAGCAAGCCGATGGCAATCCCGAAAAAACGGCTGTCATTCATCTTTTGGGAGAAAGTTTTGTTCTCATGAACAGGCTGGCTTGCCTTCCTGGCATCATCCTCAACCTTCTTGCGCGCAACTTCAGTTCGATCAATTTCACGGACATGCTCTGAATCAGATGGGTGCATCAGTGCATTAAAGATGGGCAACGTAATCAGCACAAAAAGCGATGTACCGAGCAGTATTGGAGAGAAAATAGTCTCTGTCAGAGGCACAACACCCATAAGGCCTTCCAGGAAGTGCCCGTCAGTTGCAATCAACAGAGGGACAGTGCCGGACATGCCTATACCGTAGACGGACAAGCCAGAATACGCAGCAGCAATAGCCAATGGAAAGTGCAGGCCCTTGACGTTAATGGCAAGCTTGCGAGCGACTACACTGCCCACAATCAAACCGAATCCCCAGTTAAACCAGCAGCCTACAACGCCCGCCAAAGTCGCAATGATTATCGCTTTGCGAGGGGAGGTTACCTTGCTGGTGATACGATCCAGCAAGCGATCCATCAACGGCGTTTTTGCCAATACGTACCCGGACACCAGGATGATAGCCATCTGCATGGCAAAAGATAACAGTGACCAGAATCCATCTCCCCAAAGCAGGACAGATTCAGCAACGGAAACGCCTTCAGCCACTACTGCCAGCCCAACGGTAACCAGAGTCAGGGCAATCGCAATAACAAACGCATCTGGCATGTACCTGTGCATCAAGTGCGTAAAGAAGGTAACTAAGGCTTTCATCGTGTGTTCCTTGTTTTTTTAATATGCGTGCACGCGAGTGATCACGGCGGACGAGTTCTCGTTCGTCATACTCATGTTTCAAACGCATTGTTGGAATTCGAGTTTTTTGAAGGGGTGTTTAAGTTGTTTGGGATAGCTGCAAGAAATATCACCCTCCAAGCAAAGGGGTTGCAGAGGGTGCTCTGGATTAGGGGCGCTAAACGCCCGGCTTTCAGCCGAGTATCGCGATATGTGAACCAAAGGCGTGCACCTAAGGAAGTAAAACCCCTGGAGTATGGAAGGTGAAAACCATTACTGCGCTGGAATGACAGGCCAAGGCGCGACTCAATTTGTTTGCGCATTGGTCGCCAGGAATGTCGGAATCGTTGCTCCGGGCCATCACGTATAGCCTCGAGTGGCCCTGAAAAAGCTGAAACGGTCGCGGCGGCATCCAGGCTTTTTTAGCGGGAAATTCAACACCAGCCCTGTGTAATTTACTGCATCTTGAAACCCTTACCCTGCAGGAAGTCTTTCATGTGTGGGCGCAGTTTGCTGGTGAACAGGGGCTTCAGCTGCTCTGACCAGTTCGTTTCTTTGTTGCCACCGGTGCGTTCCAGATAGTACTTGTTCATAGCGCTGTCGAAAGCTGCTACCTGGGCTTCGTCCTGTTCGTCCTGATAATAGTCTTCCTTGAGAATGGTCTCTAACGACAGGCGGGGTTTAACTTCCGGGCTTTGGTCCGGGTAGCCCAGGCACATCCCGAACACCGGGTACACATGCTCAGGCAGGCGGAGAATCTCGCTGATTTCGACAGGGTTATTCCGGATGCCACCGATGTAGCAGAGTCCCAGGCCCACTGATTCGGCTGCGATGGCAACATTTTGAGCCATCAGAGCGGTGTCGACGCTGGCTACCACGAGTTGCTCAGTCATGCCGCGAACCACCTCTGCACCAGCCCTTTCCGCCGCTTCCGTGGATCGTTTCATATCGGCACAAAACACAAGGAAGTCCGAGCATTCAGCAATGTAGGTTTGTCCACCGGCTAACGCTACGATCTTTTTCCTGTTTTCTGCATTAACTACGTGAATCACGGAATAGGCCTGAACGTGATTGGAGGTTGCGGCACTCTGGCCGGCACGGATGAGTTCCGCCAGCAGCTTGCGGGGAATGGCCTGGCCTTTGAATTTTCGGATGGAGCGATGGGATTTCAGTAGTTCTATGGTCGGGTTCATGATGCCTCTCAATCGGCGAATTTCAGCTAGGGTGTTCTCAAGCTCCAGGCGTAACAGCCATTCTATGCAATCTGGCCCGCTTGGTCTTGGAGAGCGATGTCAGGCCTCTGCCCCGCCCATCGCGGAGCGGATAAAGGCTCGTTTAATTAGTATGCCTCCAGTTGCAGGCGGCAGCTTGGTATCCCAAATTCACTGACCGCCTTTTTGGTCCACCGGAGTAATTGATCAGAAGAACACGCCCGGTAGCCATGTGGCAATTTCCGGAAAGACCATGATGATGGCAATGGCCAGAATCTCGATGATCACGAAGGGTACCACTGATGTGTATATGTCCTTCATGGTAATGCCCGGCGGAACCACGCCCTTCAGATAGAACAGGTTGAATCCGAAAGGTGGCGTCTTGTAGCCGATCTCCATGTTGATCACGAACAGGATGCCGAACCAGATCGGGTCGAAGCCAAGGGATTTCACGATCGGCATAAACACCGGCAGGGTGATCAGCATGATGCCAACCGGGTCGAGCACCATGGCCAGGAAGAATATGATCACCATCATCGCGATGATGATGCCCCAGGGTCCACCGGGAATGTACTGCATCATGCCTTCGATAAGTTCCTGCGCACCCATGCTCTGGTAGGCCGCGCTGAATGCGTGCGCGGCAAACAGGATCCACATGATCATGCCTGTGAGCTTGAACGTGCGTATGGCAGCTTCCTGCAGGATGCTCCATTTGAGCTGGCGATAAACGGCCGCCGAAATCAGCGAGCCGAGAACGCCCATGGCGGCGGCTTCTGTTGGGGTGGTTATGCCACCGATGATAGAACCCAGCACCATGACAACAACGCCAATAGGCAGCAGTACAGCCCTCAGGGTCCGGAGCTTTTCGGGCCAGGTGCCGCGCTCTTCCGGTGGCAGAGCCGGTGCCAGATGTGGCTGGAGGGTAGATCGCACGAGAATGTAAATAACGGTCATAACCATCAGCAGCACACCCGGCATGATGCCGGCAGCAAACATTTGGCCTACGGATACACCGGTAATCAGTGCGTAGAGGATCATCAGGATGCTGGGCGGTATCAGAATGCCCCAGCCGCCACCGGTATTGATGACGCCCAGTGCCATTTTGCGATCATAGCCCCGTTCCAGCATGGAGGGCAGTGCAATAGTTCCCATTGCAACCACGGCTGCGCCACTGATACCAACCATGGCGGCAAATATGGCGCAGATAACCAGGGTTCCTATCGCCAGGCCGCCGCGAAGACCACCAAACCAAAGGTGCATCATCCGGTACAGATCCCTTGCGACACCCGTTCGCTCCAGAATCATGGCCATGAAAACAAACAAGGGTATGGCCACCAGGGTAAAGCTGCCCATGGTGCCCCAGATTTGCGAGGCCACCATATAGAAGGAATCAAATCCCCAGGTGAAATAAAGGAAAATCACCGAAACGCCACCGAGAACAAAGGCTAGCGGCAAGCCCAGTATCAGGAAGAACAGCAGCGAACCGAAAAACAGCAAGGTCAGGATTTCAATACTCACGACTGCTCTCCTTCGGAAATGCTTTGATCCGGGCGGTAGTAATCCAGGTTGAATGCAATGGCAATGTCTTCAAGGAGTTTGGCCAGACCCTGAAGTGCCAGCAGCCCTGTGCCGACAGGGATGGCGAGCTTGACTGGCCAAACCGGCGGGTTCCAGGCTGAGTAGGTGGTCTCCCAGCTCGAGATGGATTCGCTGGCCATATCAATTCCGAACCACAACAATGCAAGGGTAAAGATGAAAAATATCACTGAGGTGCAGATGTCCATTGCCGCCCGTTTGCGGGGGGGCAGCTTTGAGTGCAGAAGGTCGACATTGACATGGCCCCGATGAGCCATGATGTAGCCTCCGGACATAACCGCATAAACGCCGAACAACATCTGGGTAAGCTCGTTAGTCCAGACTGTGGGTGCATTCAGCAGATAGCGGAAACCCACCTCCAGCAACAGAAACGCGAACATGGCGAAGACGAGCAAGGCTATCCAGCGCCCGACAAAGTCATTAAGGCGGGTAACCCCGCTTATGAATGCGGTCAGCACACTCATGGCATTCTCCAGGAGGATGTTGGGTTTCTTATGGGATAAAAAGGCCGGACGTCAAAGACTCCGGCCTGTATCACTTATCTGATCTTGCGGCTCAGAGGTAGCCGAGCTCGGCCAGGTAGCCCTTCAGCATGTCCAGCGCCTTCTTGGCGTTGTCGCTGCGCTCGCCTTCCTCATCCCACATTGCCTGAGCAGCCTTTACCAGCTTGTCCTGAACATCATCCGGCAGAACGTTTGTCTGCACACCCTGTTCTGCGATGACCTTTGCCAGGGTAAGGCGCTCTTTGTAAAGGTATTCGTTGGTACGAATCCAGAATTGCTCATCAAGTGCGTCTTTGACGATCTGCTGCATGTCTTCCGGCAACTTGTTCAGCGCCTTCATGCTGACAATGATGACGTCTGTGCCCGCAATGTTCAGGGCTGGTTGAACGTGGTACTTGGCCACTTCATACAGAGCCATGCTGGCGGCGCCCTGAGCGGCGCCCCAATGGGCACCGTCAACAATGCCCGAGTCCAGTGCCGAGTATAGCTCGCTGCCAGGAATATAAGATGCTGCAGCACCCGCTTCGGTCAGGAACTTTTGCAGAACACCCGAGGAGCGAATCTTCAGGCTGGTGAAATCGTCCCAGTTATTGATAGGCTTTTTGATCACCATCTCGGTGGGGTACACCTTGTCGGTCGCCCAGTAGACGTTGTGCTCGGCCGCTTCGTCACGGAGCATCTGTTCAAAGCCCATGCCCTGATGAAAGTACTCAGCTTCCCAGACGTTACGGAACGCAAAGGGCAGACCCGAGGCAATGCCGGCAAGGGAGACTTTATCCTGAGCGTAGGATGGGGAAATCGTGCCCATCTCAAGGATGCCGCGGCTCACGGCATTGAACGTTTCCTGAGCCTTGAACAGCGCGCCGGCTTCATAAAGATTGAGCTTCAGGCGACCGTCAGTACGCTCTTCCAGAACTCGTTGCAGCCTTACCAGGCTGTCCGTGTAGGAGCTGCTGGCGCCTGGCCAGTGAGACTGTACTTTCCAAGTGAAGGTTTCCTGGGCTGCTGCAGGCGCGGCGGCCACGGCAGCAGAAATACCCAAGGTAAGAGCTGACGCGTAAACGGTCAGACTTTTGCGTGCGTTGGCAAAGAGATTCATGACTGTGCCTCGTTCGATGTTGTAATGATGCTTCTTGTTGTTTCACTGTGCAGAACTGACGACTGCAGGGTGAACTATTGTTTTCTGAATCTAACACAAGATCGGGCTTTTGCAATAGGATGTTTTAGGCGTAGACGACAGAAACTACTTAAAAGGATAGCTCAATGATCGCCAGTCAGCAGGCTCACGGTGCGCTTCAATTTGTCCTTGGCCATCCCCGTGCAGGCTCCGACGGTGCTGAAAGCAGTTTAATGGCTGATTTTTTTCCAGTAAGGCTCGCGCAGCTCTCGTTTTAATATCTTGCCGATGGTGGAGCGGGGCAATTCCTCCCGGAATTCGATGGCAGAGATGCGCTGGCTCTTGCCCAGTTTGTTATTGGCCCATGCGAGTATCGCTGGCCCGGAATCTTTGTGTCCGGGCTTGAGGACGACCAGGCCGAGAGGTGTTTCACCCCATTGTTCGCTCGGGATACCGATAACCGCCGCATCGTCCACCGCTGGATGCGCCAGCAGTGCCTTTTCAAGATCAACCGCGTAAATGTTGAATCCACCGGAAATGATCATGTCCTTACGGCGGTCGAGAATATGGATAAAGCCGTCCTCATCGATCCGCCCCATGTCTCCACTGCGATAAAACACATCACCTTCAGGGCTTCTCCATAGCATTTCCACGGTCTGCTCAGGGCGGTTGACGTAGCCCCGCATCATTGAAATGGCGCGGCCGACCAGTTCGCCAGTTTCGCCTTGCGGTAGCTCATTGCCAGCGTCGTCAATAACCCGCACTTCTGCGCCTTCGGTGGGTACGCCCACGGTGTTCCATTTGTCCGGGTGCGCGGCACAATCAAGACTGGTCGAAATGCCGCCCTCAGTCAGGCCGTAAACCTCTCGTATGTTGCCGGGCCAGCGCGCCATGGCATCCGCTATTACATCCGGCCTCAGGGGTGCGCTGGTGCAGAGTTTGAGTTTGAAGCTGGAGAGATCGAATCGATCAAATTCCGGGTCAGCCAGAATCCTCTGGTACTGAACGGGTACCAGCATCGCGTGGGTCACGCGGTGTTTTTCGGCCAGCTCGAGAAACCGCCGGGCGTCGAACTTTGCCATGATGACCAGGGTGCCGCCATGGAACAGCGTGGGTAATACCGAAACCAGAGTGGTGTTGGAGTACAGTGGTGTAGAGACCAAGTTAATCGCTTCTCCATCAAGCCCGAAGCGGCTCATGCGCACCATTTGCCTTTGCCGGAAGCGGTAATCGTGAAGGATGCCCTTCGGTGTGCCGGTAGTTCCAGAGCTGTAGATGATGTTAAAGGCGTCATCCATTGTTACCTCCGCGGGCGCGCCTTCCGATGAGGCATTGCCCAGCCAGTCGTTGAGCGGCCGGCCAATCCCTTCACCAACCTCATCCAGCGCAATAATGCGATCGGCCGACAATCCCTTCAGTTCTGGCCAGAAGCTATGAAGGAGCTCATGGTTTTTTTGCGACACAAACAGAAATTCCGCGTTGCAGTCTGACAGCATCAGGTTCAGCGCTTCGGGGCTGGCCATGCCTGACAGCGGCACCATGCAGCCGCCTGCAGTGAGTACACCAAGATACAGCGCAACATAATCAGCGCTGTTCTCCGACAGCGCGGCAACTGCGTCGCCGGTCTGCAGGCCGGCATCTCTGAGGCGGTTGGCGATCTGGTTTGTCCGGTCCAGAAGCGTGCGCCAGCTCATCGTGCCTTGCTCACTGACCAATGCCGGGTGGTTTGGGCGGGAGGACGCAAACGTCTGTATCCGGTGTCCGATGGCCTCCATGGGTTCATTTGAGGTTGTGGGTGCGTACACCGGCATGTCGTTCAGGTTATTTTTCATTTTTGTGCCTTATGCTGCTATGGTGTTTTGACTAGTGAAATTTACTTTCGTTTATATTGACTCAAAAGCGGAAGGCGTGACAAATTAATGTGAAAGCAAAACCGCCAACGCAATAATAAAATTCGCAATAGTAAAGTTGAGATACAAGGAGCAGCGGCATGGGGCGTTTTGAGAGCCGGGTAGCACTCGTTACCGGGGCTGGCAGTGGTATAGGCCGGGCAACCGCATTGCGATTGGCCCGCGAGGGCGCCCGAGTGGTCATGGCGGATACGTCCGAGTCGGGTCTTGTTGAAACCGGGAATATGATGCCTGCAGGCGCTGAACATCTCCGGCGCATCGTCAACGTTGCCGATGAGGCTCAGGTAAAACATCTGGTCAGCGAAGCTATGAAAGAATTCGGGAAGATAGACATCCTGTGCAATGTCGCGGGCATTGCGAGCACAGGCAAAGGGCATCCGCCGGTCACAGAAAACGAGCGCGACGAGTGGGACAGTGTGTTGTCCGTGAATCTCGTTGGCACCATGTTGCTCATAAAGCATGTTGCGCCCCACATGCAGGCCCGCAAACTCGGTTCTATTATTAACACAGCGTCGGTTGCCGGTATCCGGTCCGGCGCAGGAGGTAACGCTTACAGCGCCTCCAAGGCTGGCGTGATTAACCTTACCATGACTGCCGCATGTGATCTTGGCGCCGACAATGTCCGGGTGAATGCCGTGTGTCCGGGCCTGGTAGAGACCGGCATGACCAAACCGATATTTGATTATGCTCGCGCCCATGAAAAAGCCCACAAGCTGGGCGCTCGCTGCGAACTCCGTCGCTATGGCAACCCGGAAGAAATCGCGGCGGCCATTCTGTTTTTTGCCAGTGACGATGCCAGCTATATCACCGGGCAAGCGTTGCCGGTGGATGGCGGCAACACGGCCTCTCTGAATTTGCCAGGGATGAAAGTGTAATGAGTGAGCAAGAAGGTTCTTCTGTTGATTGCATGCATGCCGATGGCAGCTACTTGGACGATACAGAGCTGCCGGGTTTTCATAGCCTGCTCGGCTACCGCCAGGCCTCCTGGGAAGAAAATGAAGCGGTTATTGAGCTGAAGCTGCAGCCGAGGCATCTGAATCTGGGCGGGGTCATCCACGGCGGAGTGCTTACATCATTGCTTGATATTGCCATGGCTCAAGCTGGCACGCACTGCCCCTACCCAAGGCGCATGCGCAAGGCTATCACCCTGTCTTTGACGACGACGTTCACCGGCCAATGCTCCAGCGGCACCATTCGTGTGGCCGGTCGCAAGCGGGCCGGTGGTACGCGGATTTTCAACAGCACCGGCGAGGTGCATGACGACAAAGGCAACCTGCTTGCTATCGCCGAGGGCACGTTCCGGATCCGGTCCGGCAGTGACAAGCCGGAAGGCGTTCCTATCTGATTTTCAGTGCAAAAAAACAAAAGACTGAGCGGCGATAAAGGCCGGTCAACGAACCCATATTAAAGAGGAAGCGACATGTACGAGTTATCTGACAAAACAAAAAAGCTGCAAGCGCAGCTGAACGAGTTCATGGATGCGCACATTTATCCCAATGAGCACAAGCATCACGAGCAGATTGAACAGGCAGAGAATCGCTGGGCACCGGTTCCGATCATCGAGGAGCTGAAAGTAAAGGCGAAGGCCCAGGGGCTCTGGAATCTGTTCCTGCCAGAGAGCGATCTGGGGGCTGGCCTGACCAACTTTGAATACGCTCATCTTTGCGAAATCATGGGCCGTTCGGAAATGGCACCGGAAGTGTTCAACTGCTCCGCACCGGATACCGGTAACATGGAGACCATTGCCCGGTACGGCAATGAAGATCAGCAGGAGCAGTGGCTGAAGCCTTTGCTGGCGGGCGAAATCCGTTCCTGTTTTTCCATGACCGAGCCGGATGTGGCGTCCTCTGATGCCACCAATATTGCCTGTGAAATTCGTCGCGAAGGCGATGATTATGTGATTAACGGCAAAAAATGGTGGTCTTCAGGTGCCATGACCACCTCGGCAAAAATTGCCATTGTAATGGGCAAGACTGATCCGACCGCGCCCAAACATCAACAGCAGTCCATGATTCTGGTACCGCTGGATGCCCCCGGCGTGAAACTGGTCCGCCCGCTGACGGTGTTTGGCTATGATCACGCACCTCACGGCCATGCAGAGGTGCATTACGAAAATGTGCGGGTTCCTGCCAGCAATATGCTGTTGGGTGAGGGGCGTGGTTTTGAAATCGCGCAGGGTCGTCTTGGGCCGGGCCGCATTCACCACTGCATGCGCACCATTGGTGTCGCTGAGCGCGCGCTGGAGCTGATGTGCAAGCGCGCGAACGAACGCGAGGCCTTCGGAAAGCCGCTGTCCGGTTTTGATTCTATCCGCAAGGACATCGCCCGCAGCCGTATCGAGATCGAGCAGGCGCGGCTGTTGACGCTGAAGGCTGCACACATGATGGACACCGTGGGTAATAAGGTAGCCCGTCAGGAAATCGCCATGATCAAGGTGATTGCTCCGAGCATGGCTTTGAAGGTGCTCGATCGTGCCATTCAGGTACACGGTGGTGCCGGTGTGAGCCAGGATACCTTCCTTGCGTCAGCCTGGGCCAAGGTCCGGACACTGCGGTTGGCGGATGGCCCGGATGAGGTGCATCTGGATTCTGTCGCCAAGATTGAATTGCGCCAGTACCGCTGATCAGACCGAAACCTTGGAGAAGGCGCGAGCGGGAAGAGCGTTCAGGGGCACGCTGTGAATACGTCCCTGTACGCTTGTCAAAAACATCCGTGTTTTTGACATCCCCTGAACGCTCTTCCCGCACGCTCCTGCAGCTTTGAGTATGAGGATCGAGTTATGAATAACCCACTTTTTGATATGACCGGCAAGGTAGCCCTGATCACGGGTTCCACCAAAGGCATCGGCCGTTCAATTGCCGAAGAAATGGCCCGGCTGGGCGCGAAAGTTGTTATCTCCAGCCGTAAAGCTGACGCCTGTGAGCAGGTTGCGAATGAGCTGACATCACAAGGTTATGAGGCCATGGCCATACCCTGCCACGTCGGTAAAAAAGACGACCTGCAGAACCTGGTGAACAAGACCAACGAAGCCTGGGGCACGATTGATGTGCTCGTATGCAACGCCGCGACCAATCCGGTTTATGGCCCAACCTCCGAAATGACCGACGAGGCCTGGGACAAGATCATGGAC
>CAXBOW010000019.1:0-83375 GCA_963977485.1 uncultured Haliea sp. | reverse complement strand
TCGTATGAGTACATGGACTACCTCCAAAGTAGTCCAAGATTTTGTCCGCACCCCCTTCTTCCATCGGAGGCTGAATAGGCGCCTCAGGTCTGCCGGGGTATTGGCGCGTGTGACCAATCTCAATATTGTACAGAGGTGAGATACCCAGGTTGCCGGCTCCGGTAGAGGGAAAGTCGGAGCCGAAGCTTAGCTTGACTCCCGCTTTGTCCAGGCTATTGAACAGATAATAGCGATTAAACTGATCTTCGGTGATGAACACTCTGCCTTCTGCATCATGCTTTGCCCAAAGAGGCGTGCTCTGTGCGACTACTTTGTAACGGGAAAATCTAGCCACATCAGACCGTGCCATCAGTTGAATATGGCTGAGAGTGAACCGTGAGGTGCTTTCCGGATAATGTGATAGTGCGACGCCGATAGCATCCAGCGACTCCGAGATAGCTCGTTCACCAAGAGCGTGAAAGTGAATATCAAGATCTTCGGTAACAGCCTCACTCACCAGAAAACTCAGTTGTTCCGGTGTCAGCACTGACGTGCCTTGGTTACCCGGGTCGCCTTGATAGTCCTCAAACATCGCGGCAGTGCGTCCCTCCAGAGTCCCGTCAACCATAATCTTTAAAGTGCTGACTGGATATGGAGTGCCCTGTGTGCGCTGCTGCAGAGCTTTCACTTTGCCGATTACAGTGTCGATATCGGCGGCATCATCAATATAGTATGAGCCTGCAAAGCGAATACTTAGTTGATCGTTGGTCTGAAGTGATTCTAGTATGTCGACCTGGATTTCCTCAGCCTCCCATGGGCCGGCATCAAATACCGCAGTAATTCCGTAGCTATTAAAAAGCTGAATAACTTCTGCGGTATTTTCAGTCAGACTATCGACATTCACGAGGTTTAGATCCTTCATAGCTTGCCAGAGTGTACCTTCTAGCAGGTATCCGGTGGGATTTCCCTGAGCGTCGCGCTTGTAATAGTCAAAGCCGGGAGTTGGGTCTGGTGTACTCGCATTAATGCCCAGCTGTTTTAGGGCCGCACTGTTGAGCCACGCACCATGCATCCCCTCGTCCATAATGAATACAGGACGATCTGGCACCACTGAATCAATCAAGTGGCGACTAGGGCCTTCATGACCGAAACTGCTTGCAAGGAAACCGCTGCCGACAATGACATCTCGATGCGGATTTAGTCTGGCGAACTCGCCTATTTCTTTTAGCCACGTTTCAACGGGGTCGAACTGATCTAAAAGCAGATCGTCAATATGGGCCGCACCAAGAAAAATATGAGAGTGGGAATTAACAAAGCCAGGTAGCAGAAACCTGCCTTGCAGGTTAGTAATCTTGGTTGCTGGGCCAATCCAACGTTGTAAGCCAGCGGTTGTACCCACATAGGTAATATTGTCACCCACAATGGCAAGGCCCTCAGCCCAAGGCTGCTGCTTGTCAACGGTATAGATGACTCCATGGGTAAATACCTGGTCGGCTGGTGGGTGGTTTGGTTCGGCGGTGCAGGCGGTCAAAAATAAAGCGATAAGTAGCCACAGGTTGCGAGTGCGAGTAGTTAATTGATACACGGTGGGATACTTTCCTTGATGTCGAGACAAAGGTTTATTCTAAGATAAATGCAAGGGGATGAGCATTCCCCTTTGGGGTACTAATGTGATAACCCGCCTCGCCTCCAAGCTATGAGCCCTGAGGGAGTACTATAATAGTCGAGAGCATCTGTCATAACCTAAGCTTATCCATTACAAAGAAAGTGCTGGGCCCAGCAGCGCATAGAGTTTAGAGACCCCGATTAGTCGGATGGTCCAGGGAGAACCTGGGCAGTAGTTTGAAGAAAGCTAACGGGTTTTGCTGATGGGGAAGGGCAGGGTGGCCGAAACCGAGCGTATGCCGAACCGGATTAAGATCGGTTTCCGAACAGGTTTCTGGTAAGCCCAAGAATGGTAACAAGTTTTCAAAACCGAACTCCGAACTGGAGCCGAACAACTAACTGGCTGATTTGCGTTATAAATTACTAATTGGCCATGCACGGGTCCAGTAGAGATGTTTTTTCCATTTTGTCGAGAAGAGCCGTCAATCTTTCACTTGTTCCAGAACCCACTTTGTCGCTTTGGCGAGTGATTCTTTAAGTGCCGCATCCGTGGCTGAATGCCCGGCGGTTGCAAACTCCAACCGACAATTCCTAAATTCCTTTGCTAATCGATAAGCCAACTTCGGCATGCAAAGCATATCGTACCGGCCATGGGAGATGGCGGTAGGCTTCGAGCGGATTACCTCCAGGTTATTCCAGATGTAATTTTCCTCAAGAAAGCAGTTTTGCGAGAGATAGTGGCATTCGATCGCAGCCAGAGATTTGTAGTTAAACTCTTCCAGGTACTTTGGGATTTCGGAAGTCGGCAGCTCCAGCTTGGCTACGGAAAGCTCGAACGTCGCGTAGGCCCGGGAGTACTGCTCTGCCTTTTCCGGATCGCCGGAACGAATCTGCTCCGAGTAGTAATTCAAAACGTCGTGGTGACGATCTTTCGGAACCGGCGCATACAGCCCTTCAAGGGCCTCGGGAAAGAAGCGGTCCGTCCCATCGACGAAAATATGCTGGTACTCCTCTTTGGTGGAGAGGAAAATTCCTCGAAGGATCATCCCTTCAACTCGTTCCGGGTTTCGGATCGCGTAGACCAAGGCCAGCGTCGAGCCCCAGGATCCCCCATAGAGTGAGCACCTTTCGACCCCGAGATGGTCGAGGAGCTGATTCATGTCAGCAACCAGATGATCTGTGGTATTCGCTTCCAGACTGGCGAAGGGTTTGCTGCGTCCGGCACCGCGCTGCTCAAAGAAAATGACGTGCTGGTTTTCGAAATCAAAGGGCTCTTTGTCGTGCTCGGAAAAACCCGCGCCCGGCCCCCCGTGAACAAATAAAATAGAGGGATTTCTGGGGTCTCCATGGGCCTCATAATACAGCTCATGCCCATCGCCTGTGTTTAGATACTTGCCCTCGCTCATAGATCTCTCCTTGAGACGCATTCTTACGTAGTTAGCTGGGAGAAATCAACTGCAGAGCTTACCTCTGGCGAATTGGCATTTCATGCTGTCACTGGCAATTCGAAATAGACCTCGGCAATGCTTTTTCCATCCGCTAAACCCGACGTGCCTGGCGACTCGACAGCAACAATTGCCAACAAAGTGTCTGACACTACTGACAAATTGCGAGTTCATCATGCGCAGATTGCACTGCAAGTAGACAAATGTCTGTACGCCAACGCACACAGGTCGGAGTTTGAATTCCGGAGACAGGTTACTCAATTCAATTTTCAGCTGAGCCTATTGAGTAAACTGTCTTCGGGACCCGCAAAAATACCTAGTGCTCTGCTCAGAAAGTTTTGGTGATATACAGGAATTAGCTATTCTCGGATCTAGTTTTTGGCAGGGCCACCCGTTCTTCAGGCCGCATCTCGCACACTGCAAAAGCACGATCTTTTGATCTCCTTATCAGCCCGCGACAACGCAAATGCTAGTCGCGGTTTGATGAGCTGTGCTTCACGCATCTTACCGAGTTTGCGATAACACTTATCCAGGCCCACTAACGCCCAGACATTGTCCGGGTGCTGATTCGATCTAATCACTGAATCGTCAAGCCCCAGGTCGGCCTCGTAGGCGGCCATTGCCTCCTCTACATGTCCCTGCTCAAGTAGTAACGCGCCCAATGCATGTCTTGAAGGCATCATCCAGCCCCACGGTTCGTCATACGGCAAACTGTCTTCATTAACCACAGCCTGTCGCAGATGAGAAAAAGCGGCATCGTAATCCCCATGATGATAGTTTACTTCGCCTGCAAGCATTTCTCGTGCAACGCCCAATATCTGCTGGCAAGTCACAACATGAATAAGCCGCTCATCGGCAACCTTAGCCGCCGCCTCTTCAAATTTTCGTTGCGCTTCAAGTGCGCCCGTGTGGTTCCCTAGGGCCGCCTGAGCAATCCCTTTGCCATAGTAGTTCATCGCCGTTGTCATACTATAGAATTCTGTATCCTCAGGCAGCGGTGCGTCAATTAGCGCCTGCCAGCGCCCGAACCTGATCAATACGTGAGTTTCCATGGAGAGGTACCCTTCCAGCCAATTGACCATGGGTGGCGATTCCAGCCTCAAAAGTTCTTCAGGTACCGTTTTCAGCATTTCGCTAAATGCATCGATTGCCTGATCATACTGGCCGAGAAACATTGCGCCATACAGTTTGAAGTGGAAATTGTGGACGCGATAAAGTGAGTAGAAATTCATTACGCCCGCATGCTCAATAAACTTTCTGTCAGCTTCAATCGCCGCGGAGTTACCCGCTACTACATCCTTATAGTTACCGCACAATACATCGATGTGGGTCGACATGTGCTTGAGATGCCCTGCGTCGGGAATTGCATTGCGCAATTCGTCTGCGGCTTTGAGCGCAACCTCAGGTATCGGTGACATTTCCATTAAGTGGACATACAGATGCAGCAGCCCCGGATGTCGCGCCTGCCCTGCCGCTTCCACTTTCGCCATCGCCAGCTCCAATACCTCACGGCACTCCAGGGTGCGGGCTCCCTCCACTGGCTCGCCTGAGCGAGGATCCCACATCTGCCAGGGAGTGAGGTTCATCATGGACTCGACAAATAGTGTGCTTACGTCCCAGTCGTCAGCGAAATTTCTGCTCGCCTCACGCATTGCGTCCGCGTAGGCACCACTCCAGGTGTAAAGATCGGCAACGGGTTTGTCTGACTGATAGCGTTTGCCTAACGCATCTATCAATGCCTGTTCTACAGCAGTGGCGTTTCCGGCATGCTCTTTGGCATTGGCTATGGCAGCGCTTGCATGCTCCAGGGTTTGCGCAATATCCTGCGCATCAAATAGCTCCCAGGGCTTGTTGTAATTGGGCCCAACGGCATATGCCGCACCCCAATGCGCCATAGCACAGGCGGGATCGTGCTCCAACGCGCTCTGAAAACAGGCCTGCGCTTCCTCATAGTTATACGCAAACATCCAATTCAAGCCGCGATCAAACCATAATTGCGCTGTATCAGATGTTGTTGTAATTTTCCGTGTGTACGGGCCAAGATTAAAGGCGTATTCAGTCATCTTTTCACTCCGTTGGTACTTTCCAAATTCTTTATATTCTAGTACTAAAAAATACTATTGTTGTTCGAGCACATCATTGCGCCACATATGGCGCATGGCATACAACCCAATGAGTGGGCCTGGTAATAGAATCCAGGCCACCGTCATCTCCCACGTTTCCCATAACCTTGAAACAATTTCGATGGCAAAAATGGTTAGGCCAAAACCAATACAGTTCATTAAAGCCAGTGCGCCACCTACTCTTTCCGGCGGGCAGGCGCGAGCGGCAAGTGACGAAAATTGGGGTGAGTCGGCGGCAATGAAAAGGCCCCACAGCATCATGAGAATCACGAGTGAGAACTCAGAAATCGAGTAAAGCCAGGGAATGCACGCGCAGATCAAGCCGGAAGCGGCCAGCGCAACAATAGCAACACGCCCACTCCCCCAACGCCGCGTCAGCAAACCACCAACAACGCACCCGACCCCTGATGCAAAAAATACGCCAAAAGAGACGATGTATATTTGATCGCCTGCTATTAAAGCGCTTAAACCGAGCATGACCGGTATCAAAGAGAAGAACGCGTAAAGCTCCCACATATGACCGAAGTAACCAAATGCTGTCGCTCGAAACGCGGGAATCCTGAACGCACTAATCACATCCAGACCGCGGATCCTTTGCGCGGGAATGTTCTTCACGCCATCACCGAGCCTGAAGACCAATAATCCACCAATGACAGCCAGAATAGAGGTTACATAAAGTACACCCTGCCAATGCGAGGTAAGATCTGCACCTCGAATAAGATGCGGCGCGCCAGAACCCAGCGCAAGCATGCCAACCATCCACCCCAATACATTGCCGGTGCGACCTGGCGCCCAATTGACAACCAGTTTCATGGCTATGGGGTAGATGCCAGCCAGGGTGACGCCGACAATAAAGCGCAGCAGTAACGCTACGCTCAGATCTCCCTCTGAAAACGGGAACAAGGCATTGGCAATTGCCCCAGCGATAGCGCTCAGCAGAAATATTCTGCTAGGTGAATGGCGGTCTGCGATGCCAGACAAGGCAATAACTAGCGTACCTAAAATGAAGCCGAACTGCAGAACGCTGGTTAAATGCCCCATATCCGCTGTGGTAATGCCCCATGCAGCATATAGGCCATCTCCAACCGCGTTAACGCTAAACCATAGGCTGCTGCCAAATAGTGTTGCGAGGCAAATCACAAAGATGGGGTAAGAGCGGATCATGAGCAATTTGAAGCCGGTTATACTGAATTTGCTGAGTACAGACCGGTATGATAATAATCGTGCAAATCAACACATTATGGGGTGTGAGCGCCCTCGGCGCTAATAACATACACAGTTTGGAAACCATTTCGCAGGTGGGTAAAGGTTAGAGTCAAGCTCTTGAAGCACGCCCGCTTCGTGCTGGTGCCGGTCATCTTCATTTATGTGCACACGATTGTTTTTCAACAAATGTCCATTGAGATCAATGACTGGATTTTCTGGCTTTATAGGATGTGCGTGGAATCGTCGTACTGTTCTCACTGGATAAAACGCTGGCAGCACTCGGAAGGGGGTCCGTAAAGGAGATCGTGGCAACCTGGTTCTGGCAGTTTTATGCTGGAAAAGGCGCTTCCCTGCCCGCCCCGATTGAGCGGATTGTAGGTGCAGATAGTGAACGTAGATAGTCAAGATCGGCTCGGAACGGAAACACTTGACTGACCATCGCGAGTGGCTTGCTGATATTCGTAGAAATGACCGTACCCCCGTAATCCGGGCCATGCAGCACAGGATTGGCAGCTAAACCGTTGCCAGTTTTACTTGACCACTACAAAAAGACTAACGGGGGCGGAGTCAGGTATTGAGCCCTTGCATCGCTATGCACAGTCTAGGACTTGACGCAATTGTTCTGAAGTAGCTGTCGCATCCGTGCTCAGGTCGAAGCTCTACCCGACGCGATACGAGCATCGCCTCTCGTGACCCCGATTAATGCCTGCGGATAAATGCCCCATTTGCCAGCCGTGTCTGCGCGCCTTTTGGCTCAGCCTTGAGTCACATCACTACACTTCGGGGGCGTGAAGTGCGTCGGGTTGTATGGAGATTTCTTCCGGAGGACTATGAACAGCTCCGGGGTGGTCACGCTGTACTGTCCTCATCGAGGGCATCATATTGACAACGTTGGGCCTGACGATAGCGCTGCTGATCCTCTGTGCAGAGGGTTGGCACGCCAGATCATCCCATGGGCCTACCCATGCCCCACCCGGGATTTGCTGCGAGGTGGTCACTCTGGAGGATTTAGGATAAAAAAACAGCATGGCTTCGCCAAGATTACCTGTACTGGACGTTTATGAAGCCCCATCGAAATTCGCGGGCAGAAAACAAGTAAACTGTCCGCAGAATTCTCTCGAATACGACTGGTTGCTTATCGTACTCTGAAATAAGTTTCGCCAATACGGATGTCCTGCGCATGAGGGGTTACCGCTTCAATATCGTTATTGCGAACAGCGTCGAATAATGCCTGATTGTTTCCATCATCGAAAAATCGGAGTACTTGTTTTCGCCAGACTTTGCCGTCCCAGTAATAGAGTTTAGCGCTGGCATCGTCTTCCGACTCTCGGAGCATCAAGTATTCGGTGGGGGGCAAATTGTTCACTTCGATTTCCATGAGGTAATAGCGATCGTTGTTAATGTTTGGCAGGTTTAAAGCTAGCAACTCGGTTCGGTATACCTTTGCAAGAAGCTTCTCGGGGGGCTCTCCGGAAATGATCGTCAAAGTCGACAGGAAATGCTCTTTATTGGGGGCCGGTTGATCGGGGTAGGATTCAACGGCATCAACTCTCTTGCGTGAGGTCGGCTGGTAAGCAAAATCGACTCGTCGCACAAATTCAGGATTGGTATCACCGTAGTCATCTTTTAAGGTTTGAAGTGCAAGGTAACCGGGGCGCCCCAGATGCCGCGCGATATAGCCTACATCGAGATTGTCCAGATCAATCGTACCGGCATTCAACCTTGCGAGCTGGCTGCCCAGGGTCAATTTTCGAAGGTCCAGTAGAGGCGAATTCACCAATACGACAAGAATCATCACCAGCAGGCCCCCAATGACGTTCACCCGTCCAAGGGAGTGCAGCCAATCGTCTCCAAATTTTACAATTCCGCGCAGGTAGCCAACAGAGAACACCGTCAATACAAACCAGATCAAAAAGGCCCAGCAACGCGAAAGCGTCCATCCGTATTGATCCACTCGAAGACTAAGGCCATAAAAGCTGAGCACGCTGTAAATCGGCAGAATCGCGATTGCAACATAGATGAAGCGATGCAGCACCAGACCATACGGCCTGAGATCGGGGTCGTCTTGGTACACGGCGTTGGTGAAAAACAGCATCAGAGCCTGCATCCAGAGTATCAGACTACTACCGCCACTTGACCACAGTGCGCCCAGTCCGGTGAAACACAGGGCAAGCAGGAATAGAGCCGAAACAGGCGCAAGCAGCACGAGCAAAAACTTCATTAACGCTTGCTGCAGCCGGGTGACAGAGTCAATGACGTGGGTCAATCTACGAAAAATGATTACCCCAAAGCCGTTCGCCAGCGCTAACACCGGGTAAAGAAACCACTGCTTTTGGAAAAGATCGAGGATGAAATCGATTCCGATGGAAGCAAAGAGCCCAGCCCACAGCAGTAGAACTAGCCAGACTGCTAGTGTAAACAGCAGAGCCTGAGAAAGCGTCAAAAAGTTTCGCCATGACCAACGAAACAATGCGCTATAGGTGATTGGCCCAGCAGCAACCAGCGCCTGACTGTAATTTAGCGCCTTGAATACACCGATTGCCATCGTAAGAATAAAGCCGGCCAGCAACCCATGGGAGGCAATATGCGACACAGGGCTCGCCTGAAAACCAACGTAGAAACCCAAGGCGAATGCCACCAACGCCACCCCCGACGACAGTAGAAGGAAGCGTTTAAAATTGTCGTGGGTGAGGCCAAGTAGCAGCATGGTTGGCCAGGTGAGGGTCAATGAGTAAAAGGCAAATAACCATTCCGGTGACTCGTAGGGCCAGAACTCCAGCACAATGGACCAATGCAATAGCAGTAGCGCAAGCCCTTGGATCAGGGCAATCAACATCAGAACGCGGCTTGGTGGATTTGTTTCCGAAACCATTAGTGTCTCCGGGTTCCTGTCGAATACGCCTCGGGATTGAGCTGACTGACTCGCGAAACCAAAATACTATGCGTCAAACCCTATCGATTTTCCATCGTTCCAGAGTATAGGTGAAATAAAGAGGCTATTGGCAGACAATCGACTCGCACCCTCCCAATCTCATACCCGAAGATGGCGCTCTAGCGTCGTTGTAGTATTTCGCCATGCACAGCACTATCGCAACCTGCGGCTGACTACAATAAGTAACTCCAATACGAGGGTGACTATGCTATTTCCTTTTATTGGCATCCGAAAAATACTCTGCTTCCACGGCACTCTGCTCCGTATGCCAGCGTGCCCACGCGGCTCGATCCTCCTCATAAAGTCGGGCGTTCACTGTTCGTGGACGTACTGTTTGAATTACTTCCAGAGCTTTTGCGGCATAAATATAGCGGTAAGCATTCTTGATGATAAATTTCTGGATTAAGCTGGCTTGGTTGGGAGGTAGTATGGTCCCTCGTGTTTGAGGATGTCGTTCGCCGACTCGGCAGTACAGTAAGTGACGTGTGCTAAGTGGCATGAATATCTCTGTACCCCTACTATTCCAGCCACCTTCAAAATCGTAATGATTTGGCGAGTGATAGTTCAGCTTGACCACTGGCTTGTCACTGGTCGGCCAGCTTATGCCATCTGGACTATGCAGAATGGTCCATTGGTGCTGAAGTAAAAATTGTGCGGTCTTCTTCAGTGAATTTTCCATTACAAAGAGGTAGTAGGCCCGCCCAATTGTTACCTCTGAGCGAATGCTGGCGCTATCTCCTTCCGGCGACTTTTCTATGCTCAGTTTCATAGGAAAGTGCTTCGTCGAGATCTGATCCGATCCCAGTTTGAGTTTTTCCAGTGGCACACCCTTGCTTAATTCGGCTGTGAATTCTGCGGCCGCGCGGTCCAGCGATTCCTGTGTACTCTGCTGCGTTTCAGGCCGTCTTCCGTACACTGGTATATCCATTAACCGGGCCGGCGTACGCACATCTTGTGCAGCTAGAAATCAGATGAGACAAGCCCAGTCTTCCGACGAAAGGCGTGCGTCTGTAATCACTTTTCCGATCGCTGGTGCGGCAGGTGATTCAAAATTGCGATTAAGCCACCGCTCAACACCATCAGTCTCCTGATCGTTGATGATACGGGTGTACAGGTGCTGCAACTTACCGATGGCAGCAACAGAATGCCTTCTCCACTCTGGCACACTCGCGTGAGACACCAGCAGACGATACATCGTAGTGATCTGTGAGGAAATTGTGCGGAAGCTTGAAGAAAGGTAACGAGTTTTTCTGATTGGGTAGGGCAGGGCGACCGAAACCGACCGTATGCCGAGACTGATGGTGGGAAATACCGAACTGGGTTGTAGTAAGTGGAAGAAGCAAAAGGGGTTTTTGAAACCGAACTTTGAGCTGGGGCCGATCATCCAATCAGTTATTTACGCAGGTGCAATGCCAACTCGCACTTCACGACTTGCTGTGTCCTCACTTCAGCCACAAGTATTGATGTTTGACGTCTAAAAAGCACTGGGTCAACAAAGTTGATGCCTGTATTGAGGATAACTGCAAAAAGGGAAATCTACTAAAGCCGGTTAATCTGTGGCCGGGTCAGGGCTGCTTTGGGCGACGCGCTGCGGTTGGTGTAACATGGTGTGACTTATCCTTAATGCAGAAGGCGCCCGCCAGTGCACTCTATTGATCCTGAACGTCTTGATCTCGTCCACCAATTCCACGAGCGACCTTTCGGGCCGCACAGTGCCGACCTACTGGAGATGCTCAAGGTGTTGCGTTGGGCACCGGTGGACGACCGCCACATCATCGTCCAGCCCGAAGCGAACGGCGCGTATTTGGTCGTTAAGCAGACCGGCCTTCGCGACTCCCCGCTATACGCGGTTGTTGGCGAAACCTACGATAATCTGCTCGCGGCGCAATGCGGCGTGTTCCGCAAGCGTTGGGAAACAAATACGGGAATCCGACTCGCCGAGCAGTCGGACGGTAGCTGGACGACCTCGGGACCTGTCGCCGATGCGCCAGACGTGCTGGAGCCGTTAGAGAGAGTCGAAAAGCCCCTTCTCGGCTATCCCGACGAATTCAGCGTCCGGCCGAGTGAAACTATCAAATTCAAGGTGAGCGCAACGCGTCAAGGACGCTTCCGCGCCTCGCTGGTGCGGCTGCGCTGCGGCGACGCGACCGAAGGCGGCGCAGGGTACAAGGAGTATCCGGCCGAGGCCGCGTTCGAAGGCGACTACACCGCGGTAGCACAATCGATTTGCGCTGGCTCGTTCGTCGCGTTCGAAAACGATCCTGCCTGGCATCCGCGTGCGTTTACGGTGCAGGTCTGGTTGTGGCCGACAACTCCCGGCCTACGCCGACAGCATGTCGCCGGCACCTGGGACGAGACCGGCAATTGTGGCTGGGGCCTGCAGCTAGACGAGCACGGCGCGCCGGCACTCATACTCGGCAACGGCAAACGCCGAGTCGTCGTGACCACCGGCGTACCGCTCCGTGAGAGGGCGTGGGTGTTCGTTACGGCGAGCTACGATCCGGAGACAGACCGCGTGATCGTACTACAGCGGCCGCTTGAGAAGGACCCGTATCGTGCTCGCACCGTGCACTGCGTTGAGAGCTGCGATCTGGAGCCCTCGCAAGGGAAAGCCTTTCGTCTAGCCGCGTGGCACAACAATGACGCTCTACCGCACCGTGCGGGCGGGCATTACAGCGGCAAGCTTGAGGCGCCCGCGCTGGCACAGCGTGCATTGCGCGACAGCGAAATCGAGGCTCTTCTCGTCGACCCTGCCGGCGTGGACTATGGCGTTGACCTAATCGCGCGATGGGATTTCAGTGAAGACTTCGCCGGCACCAGCGTAGTCGATCAAACTCCGAGCGGCCGCCATGGCCACACCGTCAATCAACCTACACGCGCCATGAAGGGCGTCGGCTGGGACGGCAGTGAGTACAACTTCGCACACGCACCGGCGCACTACGGCGCCATCCATTTCCACGACGATGATCTCCATGACTGCGGTTGGGACACTAGCTTCGCTTGGACTGTGCCTAGCGGTGCACGCAGCGGTATTTACTGCGCCAAGCTCGAGCAAGGCGACGCCGAGTATCTTGTGCCGTTCGTAGTGAGCCCGCCGCTTGGCGAGGCACGCGCGCAGCTCGCGCTAATCTTGCCTACCGCAAGTTACTGGGCTTACGCCAATCACCTTATTTACATCGAGTGGCCCGAAGTCGAACACGTGACGGGCATTTTTACCGTGGTCGACGAGACGGGTCTGTTTCTATTTCAGAATCCGGCCTTCAGTATGTCGATGTACGACCATCACCGCGACGGAAGCGGCGTGTGCCATTCTTCACGACTACGCCCAGTGCTCGATCTCTCGCCCAAGCAGGCGCTGTGGCAGTTTCCTGCCGACACGCATATCACCGACTGGCTAGAAGCGGAGGAAATCGAGTATGACGTGATCACCGAGGATGACCTCGAACTGCACGGTACCGAGTTACTTACGCCCTACCGCTGCGTCACTACTGGCACCCACCCCGAATATCCATCGCTGCGTATGATGGATGCTTATGCTGAGTACCAAGCAAACGGCGGCCGCTTTATCTACATGGGTGGTAATGGCTTCTACTGGCGCACACACTACCACCCGGAACGACCCGGCATCGTGGAAGTGCGACGCGCCGAAGATGGCATTCGCTCGTGGGCTGCTGAAGGCGGCGAGTACTACTCGAGCTTCACCGGCGAGCTCGGCGGCATGTGGCGGCGTATGGGGCGCGCGCCACAAACGGTCGCCGGCACCGGCATGACCGCTCAAGGCTTCGATTCGTCGACGTACTTCGAGCGCACCCGTGAGAGTCTCGACCCTAGGGTCTCGTTCGTCTTTGAAGGCATAGGGAGCGACGAGCGCATCGGTGATTTCGGCATTATCGGCGGCGGTGCGGCGGGTTCGGAGATCGACCGCGCCGATTTCGCGCTCGGCACACCGCCGCATGCGCTGGTGATAGCACGCGCGGACAACTTCAGCAGCGCCTACAACTGGATGAAGGAGGAGATGACTCACACGCACACCGCGATAACGGGCCCTAACTGCCCACACATACACGCCGATGTAACATTCTACGAGACGCCAAATGGCGGCGCAGTATTCGCGATGAGCTCGATCGCGTGGGCAGGTGCGCTCGCTCACAATAGCTACGACAACAACATCGCCCGTATCACGGGCAACGTCGTTCGACGATTCATCGATTCAGAGCCGT
The DNA here is from genome assembly GCA_963977485.1 of uncultured Haliea sp. Taxonomy (GTDB): domain Bacteria; phylum Pseudomonadota; class Gammaproteobacteria; order Pseudomonadales; family Halieaceae; genus JARRPM01. The sequence continues at coordinate 69,865 of CAXBOW010000019.1, read as the reverse complement.
TCAGCTGAGTGCAACGACGCGTGGCTCTGCTGCATCAGGAACCGACCCCCTGGAGTTCACCGATCTGGCATCTGCCATAATCATTAACGGTCGGCGAATGATTCATACGCTGCTGGCATCAGAGCAAGCAGTTCTCGATTGAGTGCCTAGCCGGGGGCTGTTTTTCTGCAGCTGGCTCAGCACACCCACGACGACGACGCCTCGCTGTCTACGCCATATTTGACTATTGCCTTGGCACACACCAGCTTGTCGATAATCCCTTGTTGCGCGAGACTCGCCAGCGCTGCTATGGCAATCTGGTGCCGATCAACCTCGAAGAATTCACGCAGCGATGCGCGCGTGTCACTGCGCCCGAAACCGTCGGTGCCCAGTACGGTGTAATGCGGTTCGATATAGCAGGCCACCAACTGTGGCACAGCGCGCACGTAGTCGGTGGCTGCCACTACCGGGGTGCCACCAACGAGACACTCGGCCACATGGCTAACGCGCCCGACTTCGTTGGGATGCAGGCGATTCCAGCGTTCCACATGCCGCGCTTCCCGGGCCAGCTCAGTGAAGCTGGTCACACTCCAGATTTCGCTGGTTACGCCCCAGTCCTCTGCCAGTAGCTGCGCTGCGGCAATCACCTCCAGCAAAATAGCACCCGAACCCAGCAGGCGCACGCTTGCCTGCGCATTGTCCACTGTGATCTTCTCATAGCAGTACATGCCGCGAATGATAGCCTCCGCCACCCCATCGGGCAGGCTGGGTTGCGGGTAATTTTCGTTCATTACCGTGACGTAATAGAATACGTCCTCCTGCTGCTCCAGCATCTGGCGCATCCCGTGGTCGACGATCACGGCCAGTTCCCCGGCAAACGCCGGATCGTAGGCACGGCAATTGGGAACCGTGGATGCTATCAGGTGGCTGTGGCCGTCCTGGTGCTGCAGACCCTCGCCACCCAGGGTAGTTTTACCGGCGGTGGCGCCCATCAAAAAGCCACGAGCGCGCTGGTCGGCAGCGGCCCAGATCAGGTCGCCAATACGCTGAAAACCAAACATTGAGTAGTAGATATAGAACGGCAACATGCGCAGGCCGTGCACGGAGTAACTGGTGGCCGCCGCAACCCAGGAACTGATAGCGCCGGCCTCGCTGATACCCTCCTCGATGATCTGCCCGTCCAGCGCCTCGCGATAGCTGAGAATGGAACCTATGTCCTCCGGTTCATAGCGCTGCCCCACACTGGAGTAAATACCCACCTGCTTGAACAAATTGGCCATGCCGAATGTGCGCGCCTCGTCGGCGACAATAGGGACCACTCGCGGCCCCAGTTCCTTATCTTTCAGCAGCGCCGCCATCATGCGCACAAAGGCCATGGTGGTTGACATCTCCCTGCCGTTGGCAGCCGTGGCGAATCCTCCGTAGGCGGCGATCTCCGGCACGGGCACCGCATCAGCGATGTCGCTGCGTGCTGGCACATACCCTCCCAGGGCCTCGCGGCGCTGATGCAGATACCGCATTTCTACGCTGTCCTCAGGCGGGCGATAAAAACTCAGGGATTCCGCCTCTGCATCGGAGAGGGGCAACTGGAAGCGGTCGCGAAACGCCAGCAAGTCCTCGCGATCAAGCTTTTTCTGCTGATGGGTAGTCATCTTGCCCTGCCCGGTTTCGCCCATGCCGTAGCCTTTCTTAGTCTGGGCGAGTATCACAGTGGGACGGCCTTTATGGCGCTGGGCGATCGCATAAGCCGCATGGATCTTTACCAGATCATGACCCCCGCGCTTGAGCCGATCAATCTGTTGATCGGTGAGGCCTTCGGCGAGACGGGCGAGCGCTTCATTCTGGCCGAAGAAATTTTCGCGATTGTAACGGCCGTCCTTGGCGGCAAAAGTCTGGAACTGGCCATCCACCGTATCGGCAAACGCCCGTACCAGGGCGCCTTCACCATCGCGGGAAAATAAGCCATCCCAGTCTGACCCCCACACCAGTTTGATCACATTCCAGCCGGCGCCGCTGAACAGCGCCTCCAACTCGTCGATAATGCGACCGTTGCCGCGCACCGGCCCATCCAGGCGCTGCAGGTTACAGTTTACTACCCATACCAGGTTGTCCAGGCCTTCCCGCGCAGCCAGGGTCAGGGCCGACATGCTCTCGGGCTCGTCCATCTCGCCGTCGCCGAATACCCCCCATACTTTGCGCTCGTCAGTATCTTTCAGCCCCCGGTGCTGCAGGTAGCGCATGAAGCGCGCCTGGTAAATGGAACTGATGGGGCCGATGCCCATGGAACCAGTAGGAAACTGCCAGAACTCTGGCATCAGCCAGGGGTGTGGGTAACTCGACAGACCGCGCGCACCGGCCTTGCCGGCGGTCACTTCCTGCCGATAATGTTGCAGGTCCTGTTCGGTAAGTCGGCCCTCCAGAAAGGCTCGCGCATAAACGCCCGGCGCGGAATGAGGCTGGTAGAACACCAGATCACCGTCGCCGGTTTCATCGTGTCCGCGGAAAAAGTGATTAAAGCCCACCTCGAACAAATCGGCGGCGCTGGCATAGCTGGCGATATGCCCGCCCAATTCACCGTAGGCCTTGTTGGCACGCACCACCATCGCCAGCGCGTTCCAGCGCATCAGTGATACCAGCCGTTCCTCCAGCGCGAGGTCGCCGGGAAAAGCCGGCTGCTGTTCCACCGGTATGGTGTTCACATAGGGTGTGCCGTGCACCGGCTGCCAGCCAATCGCCGGATCACGCGCTATTTGCGCAACAGCGTCCAGTATCTGCCGTGCCCGTTCGGGTCCGGCATGGGTAACCAGCGACTGCAGGGCCTCGCACCACTCGGCGAGTTCCTGGGCGTCAGCATCTGCAGCCGGGAGCGCAGCCGCAGATACTATTTCAGCAAATTGCGTCATATGAATCTCCATTTAGAGCAGAGATATTATATCTTCCTTGCATGACCATTATCTGCCATATTGCGCTTCAGATATCATCGTGCGGAGCATATTATGCCGCGATATTGAGGTTAAGGGGTAAATATGGAATTGGATGGGATAGATTCGAAAATCCTCGATGAACTACAAAGAAATGCCAAACTTACCAATGCTGAACTGGCTCAGCGGGTCAACCTCTCACCGTCGCCCTGTTTGAAACGGGTCAAACGGCTTGAAAAATCCGGGTTGATACGAGACTACGTAGCGCTCCTCGACCCGATGTGCCTTGGGCTAAACCTGAACGTTTTCGTTTTCATCAGCTTGAAAGCACAGAGCCGGGAACTTCTCTACGAATTCGAAAGTCGTGTTTCCGGCCATGAAGAAGTGATGGAATGCTACCTGATGACAGGCGAAGAGGATTACCTTCTAAGAGTGGCGGTACCCGACGTCTCTGCTCTTGAGCGTTTTATAGTGGACAAACTTTCCCCCATGCCTGAGGTGGAAAAAATTCGATCCAGTATTGCACTGAAACAGGTGCGCTATAAGACGGCACTGCCTTTGCGCAAGCAACAGAAAATCGCAACAGGAATGAAGGACGCTACGCCGTGATATCCGTCAATAGGCTCCGGCGCGCTGCCATGGCCTCCCAAGAATTACTGATACTTGTGACTGGTGAACTGCGAGCCTCTGTCTGAAGACAGAACAACAGTCCCTTTTTTCCTCTTCTGCCACAAGGCCATAAGAACGGCCTGGATGACCAGTTGGCAATCCATCCGGTGACTCATGGACCAGCCCACTACCTGAGCACAGAACAGGTCCACCACAACACTCAAATAGAGCCAGCCTTCGACGGTGCGGATGTGGCTACGACAACAACATCGCCTGTATCACGGGCAACGTCGTTCACGTTTTGAGGCTTTGAGCGTCCGATTATGAGGAACTGGGAGAAAGCCGAACCGGGGCAGTAAGCGGAAGAAGGGTAACGGGTTTTTCTGTTGGGGTAGGGTAGGGAATCCGAAACCGAGCGTATGCCGAACCTGGTTGGGGCCGTTTTTTGGGTGGGTGGTAGTAAGCCAAAGAATCGTAAAAGTGTGTTGAAACCGAACTCCGAACCTGTCCCGAACAACTAACCGACCGATTTATCCCATAAATTAGTAGTTCACCACCCACAGGCTTGCGATTGCCGGCTATCATGGTCTTACTTTTGAGGGAGGTTATTTCCGATGAACGAACGACCAGTCAGTCGATTCCCTGTACCAGAGATCGACGATTTACCATCAGATTTGCGAGATCGCATCCTGGCGATCCAGGGGAAAACGGGTTTCGTGCCCAACGTCTTTCTGACGCTGGCGCATCGCCCCGACGAACTCCGTGCTTTCATGGCCTACCATGACACCCTGATGGAAAAAGATTCCGGCCTCACGAAAGCCGAACGCGAAATGATTGTGGTGACGACATCGGCGTTGAACGATTGTCAGTACTGTGTGATTGCGCACGGAGCCATTTTGCGGATCAGGGCTAAAAATCGGTTCATCGCAGACGAATTGGCGATTAATTATCACAAGGCGGACTTATCGCCTAAACAGGTGTTGATGCTGGATTTTGCGGTCAAGGTCGCACAGGATGCCGGGGCGATACTCGATGAGGATGTCGATGTCCTGCTTCAGGCGGGGTTTTCACTCGACGATATCTGGGATATCGGGGCCATTACTGCATTCTTTGCGCTCAGTAACCGTATGGCCAATCTCACCAGCATGCGGCCGAATCCCGAGTTCTTCTCGATGGGCAGGATGTAGACTTTACCCTCCCGGGGAGCGTCCAAGGGTACTCCCTGATTGATACAGTCGGCCCATGAACACCTACAACCGGCACCAATTCACACCCGGCACCCACGGCCATTCGCCTGTCGAGGGCCACTTTTTTGGTGAGATAAACGAGCAGGTTCTTCATGGATGGGGTTTTTCGGAGGGGCAGGTCTAGTAAGCCTATGTAATCATACTTTGAGGGCCTGCCCTTTATATGAAAAACCCCGAAAGCCTTAGGGTACCGGGTACGTACTCAGTATTATTGTGATCTCAGGGTGCTTTATATGCGACCATTGAGATCTCTACCAGCGCTCCTTTATCTTGATGTAGAACACCTAGTGCAGTTGATCTTGCCGGCATGCCAGAGAGGTACTCGCCATATACTTCGTTAAAACCTTGGAAGTCGGCCTGGCTTGCCAGCGCGACTGTCACGTCAACAACATTGCTCAAATTATAACCGTGATTTTTCAGCGTTGCTGTGATTGCTTTTATCGCGGCTTTGGTTTGCTGTTTAATATCTCCGGTTAGATTTTCATCATGTGTTTGCGCATTCTGTCCGGACACAAATAGAAAGCCATTGGCTTCTACTGCAGGCCTATAAAGCGATTCTGCGGACAGTTGTTGGCTAAATGCAAATGCGCACGCCAAAATCGCCAACGCCACTTGTATTTTTCTCATCATCATATCCTTTTTTTAGTTGAAAACATGTCGTACTTGATCGAGTAACAGGCAATACTAGCTCAAATTACACATCTTTGATATTTAGTTGCACTTGGCCTTACAGAGTCAAATCAGGTGCCTACATTTTGGCTTTCGGACTCTCTAGAGAATCGCAGGGATAAGTGGCATGACATATTTGGAAAAAGGACTGAAGCGGCGCGACTTTCTCGCTGGAGCAGGAGCGTTTGCCCTCAGTCTGCCAATGCTGCCCCGGGCTGCTCTAGCGAACATTGCTGGGTCAGGTCTAGCGCCGAAAGGCACGCCCATCCACCGACTTGGTATCTATCCGGCAATAGGTATTAGTAGGGTGGGTGGATCAGAGAAATATTTCCTTGCACCTGAGGTTCCTGGTCTGCCTCCTCAGCCGGAAGATGGTTCGTTTAAGGATGGCTCCGAAAAGATTAAAAAGCAGGCACAACGGTTTCGAATCTATGCGTTTGCTCAGGATGGGCGAGTAATTAGAGAGATTACCGCTGATGAGGCCACTATTGATTGGACCGTTCACGTGGCAAATACAAAAGCCGCCTGGTATGGCTTCAACAACCCAATGGATAATAATAATCTTGCACCGGGTATTCCCGGACAGAAACGAAATCAATACTTCTCTAATCAGCAGCAGCGAGAACACAACCTTGTTATTGATGGTGGCGCAACATCCATTACAGGTTCAAGAACAAACGAAAATGGTGGTGATGAGCGCTACGCGATGCAAGGTGCTTTTTGGGGGTCGGAAATCGTTGGGCTGGGCCAATTGAGAACAGATAATAAAGGACGTTTGCTCATGATGCCTCCCGATGGCATTTCCAAGAGCCCGATGAAGGCTGGTATCACGAGTTTCGCAGACAATGATGGTTGGTGTGATGACTGGTGTGATGGGCCAGTTCAAGCCTCTGTCAAAATGAAAGACGGCACCTTTTCCGGAGATGCAGAACCGGCCTGGGTCGCTTGTGTCGGGCCAAACTTTGCACCCGAGATCCCGCCAGTGTCAACCATGTACGACGTGATCTACGATATGAATGTGAAAAATGGCTGGCAAACGGTCCCCGAGACACTCTCGTTTACTAATCATATTTACCCTACTTTTCATCGACTGGGTTTGATGCAATGGCTCAGCAATGCCGCGAATCTTCGAGCATCCTGGATGGACAAGTTCCATGACTTTTCCGATAAGGCGCTGATCAAGTCGTTATCGCACAATGACGTTAGGAGTCGTAAATTGCGTCAAGAGGTCTTTGAGCAGATTCGCATACCGTATGAGTTCTGGAAGGAGGATTCTGAAACATACCTGAACGATCAACGATTCAAGCTTCCTTACATGCTCGGTGACGGTGTTAACTACGATGGAAGTCCCCTGCGTTGGTTCCAGATGTCTCATCAACAGTACAAGTTCTTGCAACAGTGGCGAGACGGTGAGTTTATCAATGACTGGAAGCCGGATGATGAGGGAGTTCAGCGCTTTGATGATATCCCTTTAGACCAGCAACCCTCTGCTTTAACCCAGGCTGCCTTAGAGCCCCTAAGCGGTGGCGCTTTCCATCCTGGTGTTGAGCTAACCTATTATCTTCGACATCCAAACTTGTACGCACGCGCTCATCAACAATCAGATGAACCAAATGCGTATCAGCCAGAGCCATTTCGAGTTGCTCTGGGTAGCCGTTCATCCCTTGCCCAGGACTTTGGGCCGTTATTGACGCCAGAGCTTGTGTTGCGAGGCGATGATACAAAGGGTATTGATCCGGCAGTAGGACCCTGCATGCCCGGTGACATGACGCGGTGGATGGGGCTTCCATGGCAGTGTGATGCTTTTAGTTGCCAGCAGGTATTGATGAGGGATGACTTCCCAACAGCAGTTTGGTGGCCTGCACTGCTTCCGGTAGATGTCTTGCCCGAGGGCTTTTTTGAGAATCAGGTTGTTGCCGGTCTAAGTGCAAGTGGTAAGGAACTCTCAAGAGAGGAACGTCTTAAGTTTTTTAATCAGCGAGCAGACTGGAAGCGTGGCGTCGCAGGAATTGGTTACCATGCAACTGCGAGTTACTGGGATGGAATTACTAATATGATTACACTTTGGCAGCACATGGGATTTGTGGTCAAAAAGAAAGTTCCCGAAGAGGTCGCACGTGAGCTTGGCATTCCAGCTGAGGCCTATGTTGAAGTCGGGCGAGGGGACATGGAGTTGCGCTTTAAGTAGGCCCTTGGCAATGACTGTCTCCCAATTTGAAATATCGTGACCAGCGAGGTCGCCGTCGTCGGTGGCGGGGTTTCAGGAGCAGCAGCGACTATTGCTTTGCAGCGTGCCGGGGTAGCTGTTTCCTGGGTCGCGCCCAAACCTGAATCTTGTTTGGATGCCGTGGGTGAGACCCTGGCTCCGGCTGCAAATCCGATTCTAAAACGCCTCGGGCTGGGTGATGTGTTGATCTCAGGTGCGCACCGTCCGTCGAACACGACGCTCTCGTCATGGGGTAGTGAGCAATTAATTGATCGCAATGCCATCCTTCACCTCGAGGGCCCTGGGATGGTGTTAAACCGCAACCAGTTTGACGCAGATATAAGGGCTTCTGCGTTGTCAGTAGCTGCTGACTATCAACCTGCGAGTTTGGGGTCGCTAAAAACCCGGGCTTCAAAGTGGCAATTGACCTTAACCGATGGCACTGAAATCTTTGCAGACGCTGTGATTGATGCTACAGGCCGAAAAGCAACAATAGGACGAAGGTTTTGTGATCGCAAGCGAGTTGATCAACTTGCGGCAGTGGTGGCTTTTTTGAGACAAGGAAGAAGTTTCGTCGAGCCTACGCAGGCCGTGCTCATAGAGGCTGTGGCCGCTGGTTGGTGGTACGCTGCCCTGCTACCAGATAAGCGATTGTCAGTGGGCTTCTACACGGACCCAGACCTTATTGAGGGTTCACCACGAGGCGATTTGCAGGCCTGGAAATCGCTGATTGAGGAGACGATTTATATAGGTCGATGGATTGCCGATGCTGAATTTGAGATAGGCAGTCCACCAAAGCTCTTTAGTGCCGGTACAACATGGCTCAATCGCGCAAGTGGAATGGTAGACGGTGCGCCGTGGATGGCGATTGGCGATAGTGCCGCCGCATTTGATCCTCTTTCGTCCCATGGCATTACAACAGCGCTTTGGGCGGGGGAGCAGGCAGGACAGGTGATTCCGTCGCTGTTCAGTGGCAATGCGTTCGCTCTGGAGAATTACTCGATGGCGGTACGTACTGGCGTTATGCGCTTTCTTGAGCAGCGGCAACTTATGTATTCGATCGAGCAGCGTTTCACAGAAGCTACTTTTTGGCAGCGACGACACTCCGCCGGATGATTGGATGCTGACAAATTAACGGTACTGCCAAGTTAACAGCTGCCAACAGGATATTGCCAAATTAGCTAGACATCGATTATTAGGCTGCCGCTCTATCAACTGGAATTTGCGCCGCACAGTAGAGCGATTTGTTACCAACCAGTTTTTCCTCATCAGCCAGTCTGGCCGTCTACACTTTTTCTGTCTCCCTATAGGAATCAACCGCCGGACACGCGCAATACAGGTTCCTGTCGCCGTACACATTGTCCACGCGGTTAACCGGCGCCCAGTACTTGTAGCGGCGCAGCGAGTCCACCGGGTAGGCAGCGAGTTCGCGGGAGTAGGGGTGTTCCCAGTTGGTTTCGGTCACGTCTTCCAGTGTGTGGGGGGCGTTGGCCAGGGGGTTGTCCTTCGCATCGAGGCGGCCCTCCTGCACCGCGGCAATCTCTTCGCGAATGGCGATCATGGCATCGCAGAAACGGTCCAGCTCTTCCAGTGACTCGCTTTCGGTGGGCTCCACCATCAGGGTGCCGGCAACCGGGAAGGACATGGTGGGCGCGTGAAAGCCGTAGTCGATCAGGCGCTTGGCCACATCCTCTTCTGTTACACCGCTGGCTTCCTTGATCGGGCGGATATCGAGGATGCATTCGTGGGCGACATTGCCGCTGCTGCCGGTATACAGAATGGGGTAGTGGTCCTTGAGGCGATGGGCAATATAGTTGGCACTGAGGATGGCAACCCGGGTGGCTTGCGCCAGGCCTTCACCGCCCATCAGGGCGATATAGGTCCAGGAAATAGGCAGGATGGATGTGCTGCCGTAGGGCGCTGAGGCGACCACATCATTGTCCGCATCCACACCGGCCACCGGGCTCACGGGGTGGCTGGGCAGGAAGGGTTGCAGGTGGGCGCCCACACCGATCGGGCCCATGCCCGGTCCGCCGCCACCGTGAGGAATACAGAATGTTTTATGCAGGTTCAGGTGCGACACATCTGCGCCGAACTTGCCCGGCGCCGCAATACCCACCAGGGCATTGAGGTTGGCGCCGTCCACATACACCTGGCCGCCGTGTTCATGCACAATATTGCATAGGTCGATAATAGACTCTTCGAATACGCCGTGAGTTGAAGGGTAGGTCACCATGATGCAGGCGAGGTCATCCTTGTGCCGGTCGGCCTTGGCACGGAGGTCGTCCAGATCCACATTGCCCAGCGCATCGCACTCCACAATCACCACTTTCATGCCCGCCAGCGCGGCGCTTGCCGGATTGGTGCCGTGAGCGGAGGAGGGTATGAGGCACACATTGCGCCGCTGATCGCCGCGGCTCTCGTGATAGCGACGAATGGCTAGCAGCCCGGCATATTCGCCCTGTGAGCCGGCGTTGGGTTGCATGGAGATCGCATCGTAACCCGTGCATTCGAGCAGCATATGGTCCAGCTCTGCCAGCATGGCCTGGTAACCGGTGGTCTGGTCGGTGGGTGCGAAGGGGTGCAGGCCAGCAAATTCCGGCCAGGTGATTGGCAGCATCTCGGTGGTGGCGTTCAGCTTCATGGTGCAGCTGCCGAGCGGGATCATGGCCCGGTTGAGGGCAATGTCCTTGTCCTCCAGGTAGCGCATGTAGCGCAACATGGCGGTCTCGGAGTGATAGTCATTGAACAATGGGTGCTGCAGGTAGTCCACGTCGCGCTGCAGTGCCTCGGGTATGCCATGAGTCAGTGGTATATCCGCGTTCAGGTCTGGCTCTGGTTTGCCGCTGAACACCGATACCAGGCGCCGCACATCCTCAATGCTGGTCGTTTCATCCAGCGACACACCAAGCCGGTCTTTGCCGATAATGCGCAGGTTCATGCCCTGGGCCAGGGCGCGCTCGATAATCGCGGATTGTCGATCGCCCACGGTGTAGGTCAGGGTGTCGAAGTAGCTTGCATTGTCGGCATTGAAACCGGCATCGGCCAATCCAGCGCACAGTGTGCCGGTGAGGTAATGGATGCGTTCCGCGATTCTGCGCAAACCCGTGGGGCCGTGGTACATGGCGTAGAAGGTAGCCATGATGGCCAGCAGCGCCTGGGCGGTGCATATGTTGCTGGTGGCCTTCTCCCGGCGAATGTGTTGCTCCCGGGTTTGCATCGCCATGCGCAGGGCCTGGTTGCCGCGACGGTCTATGGAAACCCCAATGATGCGGCCGGGGGTAGAGCGCTTGTAACTGTCGCGGGTGGCAAAATAGGCGGCGTGGGGCCCGCCAAAGCCCATGGGAACACCAAAGCGTTGGGTGTTGCCTACCACCACGTCCGCATCCAGTGCCCCGGGGGATTTAACCAGCAACAGCGCCATGATGTCGGCGGCCACCGCTACCAGTGTATTCGCCTCGTGGGCCTTGTTGATGAGCGGCGAGATATCCTCCAGGTGACCATAAGTGCCGGGGTATTGCAGCAACAGTCCGAAGGCTTCGGTGTTACCCAGCAGTTCATCTGGCAGCCCCACAATGACCTCAATATCCAGAGCCTGGGCGCGGGTTTGTACCACCGCTATGGTCTGGGGGTGACAGTCGGCGGCTACCAGAAAAGTGTTGCTGCGGTTGCGCTTGTTTACCCGGTGCAACAGGGTCATGGCCTCGGCGGCGGCAGTACCCTCGTCCAGCATGGAGGCGTTGGCGAGGTCCATACCGGTCAGGTCCAGAATCATTTGCTGGAAGGTGAGCAGCGCCTCCAGCCGGCCCTGGGAAATTTCTGGCTGATAGGGGGTGTAGGCGGTATACCAGCCCGGATTTTCCAGCACATTGCGCTGCACCACAGCGGGAGTCCAGGTGTCGTGGTATCCGGTGCCGATGAAGGACTTATTAACGACATTCTGGCTGGCCATTCGCTTCAGCCGCGCCAGTGTGGCCTGCTCGGACTGCGCACCCGGCAGGTCCATGGGTTGTTTGCGGCGAATTGCGGCAGGTACGGTGTCATCGATCAGCGCTGTCAGGCTGTCGTAGCCTATGGTCCTGGCCATTTCGGTCTGTTGTTTCGGGGTGGGCCCGATATGGCGTTGGATGAACTCTGCGTGGTTTTCCAGGTCAGACAGGCGTGTCATAGATGCTCCGGGTGTGGCCGAATCGCGTGATACAGGCGGGCTTTTCGAGGCCGCGATAGTAGCAGTTGGGCCACCGCCCGGGCAACAACAGGCCATATTATGGCCCGGCGGCAATGGCATATTCGGCCCGGCTTTGGGTACCGTGACTCTCCTGTATTCAGCCTTAGGGGTATATGATCCAGACCATGACCACCGCAACACAACCCGCTATTCCCCTGCTGGATCTGCTGGCGGACATCCGCGCCTGTCGCCATTGCGAGCCAGACCTGCCGCTGGGTGCCAATCCGGTGGTGCGGGCCGGTGCCCGCGCATCGCTGCTGATAATCGGCCAGGCACCGGGGACAAAAGTACATGCCAGCGGCATACCCTGGGACGATCCCAGTGGCAACCGCCTGAGGCAATGGCTGCAGTTAGAGCCGGAACAGTTCTATGACGAGTCGCGGGTGGCGATAGTGCCGATGGGGTTTTGTTACCCGGGCCGCGGCAAGTCCGGGGATCTGCCGCCATCTACCGCCTGTGCCCCCCGGTGGCACGAACGTCTTATTGCGCAACTACCTCACCTTGAACTGGTCTTGCTGGTGGGTGCCTATGCGCAGCAATACTACCTGGGCCAGACACCCGCGGCGCCGTTGGCGAGCGGTACGACCCTCACCGAACGTGTGCGGCGCTGGCAGGATTTCGGCCCGCGCTACTTTCCTCTGCCGCACCCGTCCCCGCGCAATAACCTGTGGCTGCGCCGCAACCCCTGGTTTGAAACGGAGGTATTGCCGGCACTGCAGAGTCGCGTTGCTCGCGCCCTGCAAACCGGATAAGCCACTTGCCAGCGTGCGGTTTACGCGTTTCACTGTGCCTTTTTGTTCGGGAGATATTGCACTGTGTCAGAGATAGTCGCGCCAGAGTCTGTAGGAATGAACAGCGAACAGCTTGCCCGGGTGGGTGAGCATTTGCGCAAACGGTACGTGGAGCCGGGCAAGATACCCGGCAGCATCGCCCTGGTGGCTCGCCGCGGCAAGGTCTGTTATCTCGATGTGGCCGGGCAGCGGGACGTTGAACGTGGCACCGGGATGGCCGCTGATACGATTGTGCGCATCTACTCCATGAGCAAGCCGGTGACCTCTGTGGCGTTGATGACATTGTATGAACGCGGCCTGTTTTCGCTGGAAGACCCTGTGCATCGCTACATTCCCGAGTGGCGGAAATTGCGCGTGTTCAAGGCGGGCTCTCACCCCCTGTTTGCAACAGAGCCCTGCACTCGTCACATGACGATACGCGATCTGCTTATGCACACTTCCGGCCTGACTTACGATTTTATGCACGCGGGTAATGTCGACGCGGCCTATCGTGAGCTCAGCGTGGGGCTGCCGCGGCGCGGTTATACCCTGCAGGACATGATCGACCAGCTGAGCACATTGCCGTTGGAGTTTTCCCCCGGCGAGCGCTGGAACTATTCCCTGGCGACCGATGTGCTGGGTTACCTGATCGAGCGTATCAGTGGCCAGAGCTTGCCCGATTTTATGAGGGAGGCAATTTTTGAGCCCCTGGGTATGGTGGACACCAGCTTCGAAATTCCGGCAGATAAAGTGGCGCGCCTGGCCTCGTGTTACGAGCGCAACATGCAGAAGGAGATGGTGCTGCAGGACGATGGGCAGGACAGTCATTTCGCCCGGCGTACGTTCTGGTCCGGTGGCGGCGGCCTGCTATCGACTGCGGGGGACTACTACCGCTTTTGTCAGATGTTGCTGAATGGCGGCACGCTCGAAGGGCGTCGCGTGCTCGGCTCGCGTACGCTGCAATTCATGTCGCACAATCACCTGCCCGGCGGTGTCGACATGGCGCAGTTTGCCACGGGCAGTTTCAGTGAAACGATTTACGAGGGTGTTGGGTTCGGGCTGGGCTTTGCCAATAAAATTGACCCGGTGCGCAATGGCTTTCCGGCTTCCGAGGGCAGTTTCTTCTGGGGAGGATTGGCCAGCACGGTATTCTGGGTTGACCCAAAAGAAGAACTTATCGTCATATTCTTGACCCAGCTGATTCCGTCAAGTACGTTCAACTTCAGGGGGCAGCTGGAGAACATTATCTACGCGGCACTCGAGGAGAACTGAAGCCCGCTACCCGCTACATATTAATTATAATCAGAAAAATACGGAGATCACTTCCATGAGTAATATCTTCAGCAGACTATTCGCTGCGCTTCTTCTGGCCATGGCCCTTGGAGCCTGCTCAGACGGCAACAATAACAATAATAACGGTGATGGCGGCGGGGACGAGACACCCGAGCCAGTCACTATTGAAACACCCAACGCCGATCGCTGTGAGATCCTCGATTCTGACAATTGCATGTTTCCGTGGCCCAGCAGCACATTCACGGTTGCTGATGACAGCACGGTTACCGGGCTGCGGGTTAATCTCAGCCGGGACTCGATGCCTGCGAACAAACAGGGCATTCAGGTCGACCCCACCGAGTGGAATCGTAACGACGGTTTTTCTCCGTCGCAGATGCTGCTGGCCCAGGTGCCGGGAGTGGATCTCGAACAGACCGGGGCGCCGCCGATCACAGATCTCGAACAGTCACTCAGCGCCGATTCGCCAGTGGTGGTTATTCGCGCCAGTACCGGTGAGCAGCACCTGATATTCGCTGAGCTGGACGCCAATACAGACGACCCGTCGGAGCAGGCCTTAATCATCCGCCCCATGATTCAGTTCGAGCGCGGCGAACGCTACATTGTTGCGCTGAGAAATATGCGAGACGCGTCCGGGGAACTGCTGGAAGCACCGGAAGTTTTCCGGGCGCTGCGTGATGACACCCTCACCGACAATGACGCCATCGAGGGTCGCCGGGAAGCCATGGAGGACATTTTCAGTATTCTGGCGGACGCCGGGGTAGCCCGCGATGAACTTTACCTGGCATGGGATTTCAACATTGCGAGCGTGGAAAATATTACCGAGCGTATTTTGCACATCCGGGATGACGCCTTTGCCAGTCTTGGCGGGGCAGCCCCCGGGTTTACTGTGACCGAGGTAGTTGATCTGGCGCCCTGTGCCGAGACGGGTTGCGAGGCGGGGCAGGATCAATACAAGTCGCGGACCATCGTTGGCACCTATGAGGTACCCAACTACCTGAACTCAGACAGCGGCGCCCCGGGTTCGCCTTTCTTCTACGACACGCCCGACGATGGCCTGCCGGATCGCCTCGGTGGTGACAATATGTTCACCGCGCGTTTTTACTGCAGCGTGGCCCGTTCTGTGGCGGAGGACTTTGACGCGGCGCCCAAGGCGGTTGCCCGGCCTTCGCTATACGGTCATGGCCTGCTGGGCAGCGGCTCCGAGGCGCTGCGCGGCACCGGCGGCAATATCAACATCATGGCCGACAGCCATCAGATGATGTTCTGCGGCACAGACTGGAGTGGATTCGCATCGGAGGACGCTGGCTTTGCGACGCAGGTTCTGCAGGACTTCTCGCTGATACCGGCCTTCTTTGATCGCCAGCAACAGGGGCTGCTCAACTTTATGTACCTCGCCCGTCTGCTCAAGCACGACGAGGGCCTGCGCAGTGACCCGGCCTTCCAGGCGGGCGGTGTGCCGGTGTTCGACAACAGCACCGTGTACTACGACGGCAACAGTCAGGGCGGTATTCTCGGCGGAGCACTGATGGGGGTTATTCAGGATGTCACCCGCGGCGCGTTGGGTGTACCGGGCATGAACTACAGCATGCTGCTGCGTCGCAGTATCGATTTTGCCACCTATAGCCTGTTCTTTACCGGCAGCAATACCGGGGACGATGGCGGTGGCTATACCAACGTCAAGGACCAGAGTTTCCTCCTTTCTATGGCACAAATGCTATGGGATCGGGCGGAGTCAAGTGGCTATGTCTACCACATTGAGCACAACCCTCTGCCGAATACGCCGGCGCACGCGGTGTTGATGCAGGTTGCTTTCGGCGACCATCAGGTCAGCATGTGGACCGCGGAATTCATGGCCCGCAGCATTGGAGCGAAGCTGCGTGTTCCCGCTATTGAGCCGGGGCGCCACCCCGACAGCAACCCCTATTTTGGCCTGGAGCCGGTACCGGCAGGTGACTACACCGGTTCGGTGTTAACCATCTGGGATAACGGCCCGCTGGGCGGCGGTGCGTCAGGGGGTGGCACGGTGGCTCCGCCCATCACCAATCTGCCCCCGTTTGAGCCCGAATTTGGTGAAGACCCCCACAGCCTGCCCCGTAAGGACAGCACGGCCCAGGAGGAAAAATCCTTCTTTCTGATGCCCGATGGCGAGGGTAAGTTTGTCGACACTTGCGACCCCAGCCTGCCCTGCACCACGGATGGCTACGTGCCCGGCGGTAGTATGTAAGCCAAATCTCTCATCAGGGGCAGGATTTTCGGTAATTCTGCCACTGATGAGAATATCTCTCACTTATGATTGCTCATGAGAATCACTCCTATTATTATTCCCCCCATTCAAGGACAACTTTCTATCGCGGGGGATAGCGCAGATGAAAAAATTGACAGCGGGCCTGGTAATGGGCCTGTGCACGGCGGCGGCCACTGCCGCCACACCCACTCCCGAGGAGATGTGGGAGATTATTCAGCAGCAACAGGTAGAGATTGCGCGCCTTAAGAAGCAGGTAGCCTCGGCGGATGCTGAAATCAAGGAAACCAGCGTTAAAGTTGAAGCCACTGCCAGTATGGTGGAAGAGAGTGCCGTGTCTGGTGGCCGCTCCCTGGCATCCAGTTGGACCGAGAAAACCACCATCGGCAGCTACGGCGAGATGCACTATAACAACCTGGATAACCAGAATGGCGACGGCGGCGACAAGGATGAGATCGATTTTCATCGTTTCGTGTTGTACCTCGGCCACGAATTCAGCGACACCACCCGCATGTTCTCCGAAGTGGAACTGGAGCATTCGCTGTCTGGCGATGGCAAACCCGGTGAGGTGGAGCTGGAGCAGGCGTATATCGAACACGACTTGAGCAGTTCAACTCGCATGCGTGCAGGCCTGTTCCTGCTGCCGGTGGGCATCCTCAACCAGACTCATGAGCCCGATACCTTCTACGGCGTTGAGCGCAACAATGTTGAGAAGAACATCATACCCACCACATGGTGGGAGGGCGGTCTTGCCCTGGCGGGTGAGATATCACCGGGGCTGAGCTACGAGACCACGTATACTTCCGGTCTGAAACTGGACGCCGCCGAGGGCAAGTTCAAGATTCGCGACGGGCGCCAGAAGGTCGCCGAGGCGGATGCATCGGACCCGGCCTACACGGGCAACCTGAAATACACTGGCATCGCTGGCCTGGAGCTGGGTGCCACAGTGCAGTACCAGCAGGACATCTACCAGGGTGAGTACAGCCAGGACGTGGACGCATGGCTGTACGAGGCTCACCTGGCTTATCGCAATGGCCCCTTCGGTTTGCGCGCACTTGCGGCAACCTGGGATATTGATGACGCCATCAACAATATTGCCGCGGGTGCCGCCACGCAGGAGGGTTGGTATGTGGAACCCTCGTGGCTGATTATGCGCGACCTCGGTATCTTTACCCGCTACAGTGAATGGGACAATCAGGCAGATGGCGCGGGCGATACCGAATTCAGCCAGTGGACGCTGGGCCTGAACTACTGGCTGGAAGAGAATGTGGTGTTCAAATTGGATTACCAGTTTCAGGACGCCCCCGCAGACGAAAAGGAACTTGACGGCTTGAACCTGGGTGTTGGCTGGAGTTTTTGATGCTGGATTTTAAGGAGATACGTGACACTGCATAGTATGGGCTGGAATGCAGGATTGGCCGCCATCGTTCTGATGGCGGCTTTTTCCGTTGCGGCGGAAGAGTATCTCGCGCGCGACGAATTCCTTGTTCTGGCTTTCGGCGACAGCGAGCCACAAATGCATACCCTGTGGCTAACCGAGGACAGCAAGGCAGCTGCCAGGGATGCTGTGGGCTGGGTTCCACACGCCCTGCGATTGCGGTATTGGCAGGCGGGGAGCCGCACTGCCTGGATTCTTGAAGATATCGGTAAAGACAAGCCCATCACCCTGGGCATTACCGTGTCGAATAGACAGATCGAGCGAGTGGACGTGCTCGCCTTCCGCGAGAGCCGTGGCTGGGAGATACGCTATCCCTTCTTTACCAGCCAATTCAGTGGCCTGAGCCTGGCGGAAGACGGCCATTTGTCTGACACGGTTGATGGCATAACCGGCGCCACACTTTCTGTGCGTGCGGTTGATCGGGTGGCACGCCTGGCTTTATGGCTGGACTCTCAGGTGGAGGGCTAGTGCGCCGCTGGTCTCGTCTGGTAGGTGTGCTGTGGCGCTGGCATCGCCGCCTGGGCGTGTGGGCGGCAGCGTTCGTGCTTATGCTGTCCGTTACCGGGCTAATACTGAATCACTCCTCGGAGCTGGGGTTGGATCGCGCATTCGTGGACTGGCCCTGGCTTAGCCGGGCCTATGGCGATGGTAGCGCGGAGCTGCCGGCTTTCCAGCCCGGCCAGAACTGGATTTTCCGAGCCGCCAATGGTCTGGTGTACTTCAATTCCAAAGAGGTGGCGCCCTGTAGTGGCAACCTTGTAGGCGCGCTGCAGGTTGACGCTGTGTTCATCGCCGCCTGCACCGAGGAATTGCTGCTTATTACGCGTGAAGGTGAGTTATTGGAAGCGATTAACACCAGTGTTGGCCTGCCTGTGCCGGTGCAGGGAGTTGGTCTGGTAGAGTCAGCGATGGCCCTGCAAACGGACTCTGGCTGGTGGCTCGCCGATCTGGATACCATCGATTTTACTGCTTCGGTGGCGCCCGGAGCGCTTATTCAGCAACACGCCCCGGGTGTGCTACCGGATGCGATACGCGATGCTATTCCGGCGCAGGCGTCCTGGCTCAGCTGGGAGCGGGTGTTGCTGGATTTACACAGCGGCAGAATAGCGGGCCCTATCGGCGTGTTTCTAATCGACCTGATTGGCGTGGTGCTTGCAGCCCTCGCCACCAGTGGTTTGCTTATGTGGTGGCTGCACCGGCGCTAGGCGGTACGTAACGGATATCGGTGACGTAATACACCTTTTCTCCCGATGGGCTTTTCACGCGAATCTCATCATCCAGGCCCTTCCCCAGCAGAGAGCGGGCCATGGGTGAATCCATGCTCAGTTTCCCCTGCTGCAAGTCGAACTCGTCTGGCCCGACAATACGCCAGCGCTGTTCGCTGCCCGTGTCGTCTTCCAGCGTCACCCAGGCACCGAAGTAAACCTTATTGGTATCGGTCGGCTCCTGGTCTATGACCTTCAGCTCATCCAGGCGCTTGTTGAGAAAACGCACCCGCGAATCAATTTCTCGCAGCCGGCGCTTACCGTAAATGTAGTCGCCATTTTCCGAGCGGTCGCCATTCTTGGCAGCCTCGTGCACCGCATTGGTCACTACCGGCCGCTCAACTTTCCACAACTGGTGTAACTCGGCGCGCAGGCCCTGCTCACCCTCGGGGGTGATATAGGTGGAGCCGCGTTGGCGTGGTGGTCTGTATCTGCTCATGGGGCGCTATTGTAGCGGCGGTGACGCAAATGCCCTAACAGCGCGTGGCCACAACAGACGTCATTCTCTGCATTTTCCACTCATAACCCGAATCGTTCCCCTGAATCAGTGAGGCATATCCCCCAATGGCGGGGTGGCAGGGCGAACCCGGGGGACTGAAAATAACAGTTCCGCCATGCCGCGCGAGGATAGCCAACGCCCGTCAGGCACCTATTGGGTTCGCCCCGGATGATCATGTTATGAATGCTATGTTGAGTGGAAAAGTTGCCCTGGTAACAGGCGCGGCGGGGGGCATTGGCCGCGCGATTGCACTGGCGGCTGCAAGAGAAGGCGCGGCACTGGTACTGGGTGATATACAGGAGGCCGCCGGGGAGCAGTTGTTAAACGAACTGCGCGAGGCGGGCTTCGCCGCCTGTTTTCGCCGCACCGACGTCAGCAGTACCGATGATATCGGCCAGTTGCTGGAACTGGCCCGCAAGGAATTTTCCTCCCCCGATATCGCCTTTGCCAACGCCGGCATCGAAGGGCCCTCCGGTGCACCGTGGGACTGCAGCGAGGCTGATTTCATGCGGGTGATAGACGTCAACCTGATGGGCACCTGGCGCACCATGGTGTCGGTATTACCCGATATGGTGGAGCGTGGCGCAGGCGCCATTGTTGCTACCGCATCGGTGGCAGGGCTGGTAGGTGCCGGCGGCCTTGCCGCGTATGTGACCAGTAAACATGCTGTGATGGGGCTGGTGAAATCCCTGGCCATTGACACCGCCGGCAGGGGCGTCAGAGTCAATGCCGTTTGTCCGGGGATGATAGAAACCGATATGGTGGATCGCCTGGCCGCGGCCACCCCGGGCTTTCGCGAGGCACTGCTGGCGTTAAAACCCATGGGCCGGCTGGGGGAGGCGCAGGAGGTTGCAGAGGCTGCCATCTGGCTTGCCTCAGACAAGGCCAGTTTTATCACCGGTCATGGCATGACCATTGATGGGGGGTACACGGCGCAATAGGGTGTGCATTGTGCGCCTCGGGCGAGTAAACGCTATTCTGGCAGCTGCAGCGTAATGCAGGTCCCCCGACCGGGCTCGCTGCGTATTTTTAATACACCGTCCAGGGCTTCCGCTCGCTCATGCATGGTCAGCAGGCCATAGTGTCGTGACTGCACGATGTCTGGGTCGAAGCCCGCGCCATCATCCGCTATCGTCAGAATGACACCCTCTGCGCTGCGGTCCAGGCTGAGGGTAACGTGTGTAGCCGCGGCGTGTTTGCGGATATTCAAGGTCGCTTCCTGTACCAGTCGAAACAGCAGTGCGTCCTGTTTCGATTGCCATTTTCGCAGTGCGGGGTTGATCTGTGTTTCGATGGTAAAGGGTACATGCTCACGCATGTTGGTAAGGAATTCGTTGAGTGTTTCCGCAATGCCGAGATCGTCCAGTATGGTGGGGCGCAACTCGTTCATCAGCAGTCGGACATCGTCGGCACAGGCGCGGGTTTCCTGCGCCAGGGCTGAGAGCCGCGCGTCCAGTACCGTGGCAGTGTCAACCTGTTCACGACAGCTGTCGATACCCTGCTGCAGAGTGAACAGCCTTGCACCCATGCGATCATGCAGGTCGTCTGCGATGTTTTTACGTTCGGTTTCCTGCGCATTGATTAAACGGTGTAGCAGTGACCGGATGCTCGTGTGAGCGCGCTCCAGCGCGCTGGATTGTGCCTCTGCCAGTGCCAGATTGGCGCGCGCCCAGCCGGCAAACATTGTGCCGATAGCGGCTGCCATACCATTGTAAAAGACGGTGACAAACAGCGTGGTTGTTTGCACAGACGGTGAGCTCGCATACAGATAGAGCAGTGTAGACAGGGCGAAGTTGAGGCTCAGGATAACCAGCGTTTCGCGGATCCCGAACCTGAACGCCGCGGCCAGAGAAGTGAAGTACAAAAAGGGAACGAATACAGAATCAATTCCGCCGGTTACCGAGCAAATAGCAGCGGCAAGCAGCGGGTCGCCTATCATGGTAATCCAGGCGTTCATCCGCGGTGATCGCCTGGACCCCAGGCGGAATTGCACCAGTGCAGTGAAGGCGAAACAGGCCAAATATACCGGCCAGACATAAGCGGATAGGGTTTGCTTATGAAACAGCAGAACGATCAACCAAAAGACCATGCCCGACCAGCGTAAATACGTTATTTCCCGCTCGGCACTGTGCAGTCGCTCCAGGGCCGAGCTGTCTGCTGCGACATGCGAAGAGGCTGTTGTCGCGCTGTCCATCACCGGTGGCTGTGTATCGGTGCCGGGGATAACAGGCGTGCTTGAATCGCTGGCCATAGTTTTTATTCTTCCGGGTTTGCTGTTCGCGGCTTGAGTTTAGCAGAACATGCGACTGGTAAATGTTTATGTATGCTCTAAGGTGTATGGCTGAATGATGACTCCGCGAGGTCAGCAATTGTGAAGCAGATTCGGGTCTATTTAATTGATGATCATAACGTTGTGCGAGAAGCGGTGGCGTCTCTGCTGGAGTCCGAACCGGATATTTTTGTGGTTGGCCAGAGTAGCTCAGCCCGCGAGGGCATAAGCGGAGTAGTGGAATCAAAAGCGAATATTGTCATTGTCGATCTGAAAATGCCCGGCATGAGCGGCTTGTCAGCGATCAGTGAAATAGCCGCGCTGGCCACCGGCGCCGGTATTGTTGTCTTTACCATGTATGACAATCCGGCCTATGTATGGGAGACAATGAACTCGGGTGCGCGAGCCTATCTGCTAAAAAGCGCGCCCAAGGAGGATTTGTTGCGCGCCATCCGCGCGGTGGCTGCCGGTGCCGGGTTTCTGCAGGCGGAAGTCACCATGCCTTTGTTGAAACGTCTTGCGAACGATGCCCGGGCTGAAAGTCAGCGCAGCCTTCTGACCTTGCGCGAAATGCAGATACTGGAATGTCTGGCAGAGGGCAGCAGTAACAAGAGCGTAGCCAGCACGCTGGAGATAACCGAGGAGACCGTAAAGTCTCACCTCAAGAACCTGTACGAGAAACTGGGTGCGTCGGACCGGGCACACGCGGTGGCAATCGCTCTGCGCCAGACCATAATCGAGTAAACCTTACCCTATGTCCCGACACGCGGTTGCGTGGAGTCCCCCGAATAACTGCAACGCCTCCCCAATTAGTGTGATGGTTGTGGGGGCTCAAATTGCGGATGCTGAGCCTATCACAGGATGAGGACAGCTCATGGGCGCCAGCGTTCCACCACCAGACCAGACCACCGGCTTTGATGTAACCATACGTTACAGCGATGGTTTGCAGCGCGCGGTGTCGGTGCTGCCCGGGCAGACAGTTCTGGCGGCGGCGGAACTGCAGGGTGTTCCCATTGTGAGCGAATGCCGTAGCGGGATCTGTGGGGCCTGCGTGGGACACTGCGCCAGCGGCAGCTACGAGCTGGGTAATGCGGAGGCCTTATCCGATCCGGAAAAAGCCGAGCGCAGTATCCTCACCTGTCAAACCCTGGTGCGTTCGAATTGTGTTGTAGAACTCGATTACGCGATGGATGACAACGCAGCGAGGCTGGCCTGCGGCGAGGCAGTGGTGAGTAGTGTGAAATTGGTTTCTGATACCACCGCCATACTTTCGCTGGATGCGTCTTCCCTGGAAACACCGCTGGACTTCAAGCCGGGGCAGTATGCCCAGCTGCAGGTTCCAGGCAGCGTGCAGTGGCGCAGCTATTCCTATGCGCATTTGCCGCATCCGTCCAACCACCTCACCTTTCTTATTCGCCTGTTGCCACAGGGCGTTATGTCCGACTACCTGCGCTCTGGCGCAAAGCCCGGTGACACTATTGGCATACGTGGAAGCAAGGGGAGTTTCTACCTGCGGCCGGTTAAGAGGCCTCTGGTATTAATGGCCGGGGGCACCGGTTTGTCGGCTATTCTCGCCATTCTCGAGCAGCTGGTAGCGCAGGGGGTGGGTGTGCCAGTACGCTTGTATTATGGCGTAACCGACTATGGCGATCTCTGTAAGCTGGACCAGCTCAAACAGTACCGTCAACTATTGGCGGATTTTCAATTGTACCTATCCGTTGTCCGGCCCAGTGTGGAGTGGTCGGGACATACGGGAGTGATCACCGATCAGCTGGAGAAATCATCCTTGTTTGACGGTGATGCCGATGTCTATCTCTGCGGGCCGCCGGCAATGGTGGATGCCACGCGGCAATGGCTGAGAGAGCACGAGCTGCAGCGAGCTCAGGTTTTCTACGAAAAATTTGTCGCCAGCGGTGCCGAACTGCTTGATGCGGTACCGCGTCTTGACCCGCAGCAACTCGACTACGAGCAGCTGCGGATGCAGGGGCGGCGGACAGCCGTTGTGATGGGTGGCAGTATCGCGGGTATCTGTACCGCCAAGGTGCTGACGGAGCACTTCGAGCGAGTCATTGTGCTGGAGCAGGACCCGGAACACAGCCGTGAAGAGGGCAGGCCCGGGGCCGCCCAGGGCTGGCATTTACACCACTTGTTAATCGCAGCGCAAAAAGCCCTGGAAGAGATTTTTCCCGGTATAAGCGATGACATGGTGCGCGAAGGCGCCTTCCGGGTAGACACGGCCCACCAGTACCGCATTCTGATGGCCGGTTCATGGAAAAAAGTCTTTCGTTCGGGGCTGGAAATAATCTGCGCAGGAAGGCCACTGATGGAGTGGTGTATCAGACGACGCCTGGATGGCGAAGAAAAACTGGACTACCGCTATGACAGCAAGGTTGCCGAACTCATCTATGACCGGGGTGGCAACCAGGTTCTGGGTGTTGCTGTTTCGGTTCAGGGCAAGCTGGAAATTATCCCGGCTGAATTTGTTGTTGACGCCTCGGGTAAGAATACGCCGGTGCCGCAGTTACTGGAGTCGCTGGGAGTAGGCGCACTCGAGGTTGATCAGGATTGCATTAACGCAGTGTATTCCAGTATGCAGCACAAAGTGCCTCCGGAGAGGCGGTGGAAAGATAAGGTGATGGTGATCTGCTACGCCTATCGCCCGCACCAGAAACACTACACAGCGCAGTATTATACGGACTCCACTCGCTCAGTACTGTCGACATCACTCATCGCCTACGACAGCTTCACGCCGCCCAGAACGGTTAAAGAGTTCAATGAGCTGGCTAAAAAAATGCCCTCTGATGCTATTGCCAAAGAGCTGGAAGGCCTGGAGCCCTGTTCCGAAATTCACAGTTTTCGCTACCCCTCCATGCTCAGGCGTAAATACGAGGATATGAAGAGACTGCCGAGGGGGCTGATAGTTATTGGTGACGCCTATAGCAGTGCGGACCCGGTTTCCGGTGCGGGTATCCCCAAGGCCTTGATGGAATTGAACGAGCTGCGAGACCTTCTTAGGCACTATTGTGCGGACAGTGAACAATTGGTGCACAAGTATTATCAGCGCATCAGCAAAATTTCCGACAGTGTCTGGTTCGTGGTCAGAGAGCAGAATCTCCGCTACCCCTGGATAAAGGATGTGGAGAAAAAGCGACCCTTTTATTTCGGCTTTCTCAATTGGTATATGGATCGATTGATAGAGCTTTCGCACAGCGACGTGGCCGTATACAAGCGTTTGCTGTCGGTAACGCATTTCGTTTCCAAACCGACAAGCCTGTTATCGCCACAGCTTTTCACCAGGGCCATTGGCAAGTGGTTGGGTACCAAGATGCTGTTGCGCGAAACGCTGATAGAAAAAAACTTCAGCCACGGCAAGCTGACCAGCTCCGAACCTATGCCGGGAGAGCCCTTGAATGTCGATGCATAACACACAGGAATGCTGCAGAAGCCCACTTGCCGGGCTGGCGGCAATGCTCTGCCTACTCACTTTTTCGGCAGCGGTGTATGCTGCGCAGCTGTCCGGCCAGGTGACTGCTGTCAATAGCGGTTTGGGTGTTGGCGAGGCCATGGTCACACTGACACCGCCTGTCGGCGTGGCCGGAGCTGGCGCCATCACTGTCTTTACCGCCCCGGATGGTTCTTTCAGTATGCCTCTGGACTCGCAGCAACAACTTGGCGATGCGTCCCTGAGGGTACACAAACTGGGCTATCGGCAGGTGCAGCCCGCACCCGATACGCTGCAATTGGCACCGGGTGCTCGCGAAGGACAGTATCGAACAAATGTGTACGTCGAGGCGGTGGCCGATATTGGTGAGCAGGTCCCGGCATCCGCCTGGCTGGTCGGGACACCGGCCGGGGACGCGAGGAATATCATGATTTCGGGATGTTCCAGCTGTCACCAGATGCCCAGCCCCAGGGTGAGGGAATACGCGGCCAAGATAGAGGCGACCAGCGTGGGAAAAGAGGGGAGCGAGGAAGCACTGCGTCAATGGCGCAAGGTGGTGCGCCATGAGTCCTGGCGAGTGGCTGTTACCTATATGCGCGCCAAACATTACGCCGTTTTTCCCCTCGAAAGCGCGATGAACCTGGATGCCATCGATTGGCCCACCGCCAAAAATGCCGATTACAGTTTTTTCAATGCAGAGCAGGGAGAAATTATTGCCCGCTATCTGGCAGACCATTTTCCCGCCCTGACCGTGAGCTTGCCTCGCAGTGACTACAGCTACGGTGCACCACTGGGTGTCAGCGCAAAAACAATAATCCGCGAGTTCTCTTTTCCTGACGACGCGCTGGTGCGCGAACTGGTGTCGGCGCCGGGGTCACCCTACCTGTGGGGTGCCGATGTCAGGAGAAACCTGATAGTGCGCCTGGACCCGAAGGACAGTACCACGCAGTGGTATCCGGTGAGCTTTGACGGTTCAACCGGGCCTCATACAATCGTGCCGGACAGCAGCGGTAAGCTGTGGGTGTCGATGATAGACAATGATCAGTTTGGCCGCTTCGATCCCGCGACCGAGCAATGGACTCTGTGGACGCTGCGGCCGGGCGATCTTGCAAGCGCTGCCGATATGGGGGGTGCTGCAATTGTGCACGATATGTCCATTGATTCCCGGGGCCACCTGGCCCGCGACTCTTCCGGCAATATCTGGGTGACATTGGTGGGCACCAATCAGATGGGAACGCTTAATCCCGATACCGGTGAAGTTGCCTTTTATGATGTGAGTAAGATTTCGGGATTGAGTCCCATCAACCATCTCATTTACGCGACCGTACTGTCGGCCGATGGTCTATGTGCCTGGTACTCGCAAGTTAACGGCTCGGTGGCCTGCCTCAACACCGCGAGCAAAAAGGTAGACAAGATCATACCCTTCCCCGAGGGCACCGGCCCACGGCGGATGGCGCGCGACAATGACGGCAATCTCTGGGTGGCTTTATTTGGTAGCGGCCAGGTCGCCAGGATCGATATGGAAAAGGGTGAGGTGATGGCAACCTTTGACCTGCCGGATCCCAGCTCAGGGCCCTATGCCGTGACCTGGGACGAGCGACGCAAGGTAGTGTGGGTCGTGACCGCCAACAGCGATGTTATCTACCGTCTGCAGCCGTCCACGGGAACGATCACGGTATTACCCATGCCCCGGCAAATGGCCTATATGCGCCAGCTTGCGATCGATGAGGTCAGCGGCTATCTGGTCGGAACATACAGCAACTACCCGGAGGGCTCCGGCCCGTCCATGGGCGTGCTGATTCAACCCGGTGACGAGGCTTACTGAATGAAAAGGCGAAATGGTGTTGGCGTCACTGCGTGTGCACAGGGGGCGGTTTGTGCACTGGGGCTGTTCCTTGGGGTAGCCAGCGCGTCTGTGTTCGCCACCGAATTGAGCGATTCGCAAGCGGGTGCTCTTTTCAATGATCGGGGCTGTAATGCCTGTCACGGTGTAAATGAAATTCGCCTGGGCCCGTCGTTTCAAATCATTGCCCAGCGTTACGCTGGTGCCACACCGGAGGCAGTAGAGAGATTGGCCCTGAAAATACGCCTGGGCGGCGCGGGCGCCTGGGGCACGGTACCCATGATCAGCTATCCCGGGCTTTCGGACGAGGATGCCAGGCGTATTACCCGCTGGATCTTGCGCCTGAACGCATCGGTCTCGCAGTAGTGGCGAATTCGACCTGCAACCCTTCCCAAGCGGAGCCATCCCAGTCATGAAAGAACGCAATTTTCGAATGATCGATACCAACGGTGTACGGCTGCGTGTCGTGGTGGAGGGCAGTGGCCCGTTGCTTATTTTGCTGCACGGTTGGCCGCAGTGCTGGTATCTGTGGCGTCATCACATCGACCCGCTGGTTGCTGCGGGCTACCAGGTGGCCGTACCCGACCAGCGCGGCTACGGCGGCAGTGACTGCCCCCCGTCGGTGGAGGATTATGACATTGTCGAGTTGTGCAGGGATGTGGTGGGTCTTGCTGACGCACTGGGGCACAGGACATTCCGGTTGTTGGGGCATGACTGGGGTGCGATTGTTGCCTGGCACACGGCATTGCTGCACACGGGCCGGGTTGAGGCGATTGCCTGCCTGAGTGTCCCCTACACACGCTGGGATACCAACGCCATGACGCAGCAGGCGGCTCACGGCGAGAATTTTTTCTACAGTGTCTATTTTCAACAGCCGGGTGTCGCCGAGCGGGAGCTCAACGCCGACCTGGAGCGATCACTCAGGCACATTTATTATTCCGTCTCTGCCCAGGCGCCCCAGGGTCTTTGGTTTTCCGAGCGCTCATGCGATGAGGGATTACTGGACGGCCTGCAGGACTTCACTGAGTTGCCTGCCTGGCTGACAGCCGCTGATCTCAAATACTGCGTCGAGCAGTACAGTCGCAATGGCTTCCGCGGCCCGCTGAACTTCTATCGAAATATTCAGAGAAATGAAGCGATAACGCCCCAGCTGACCACTGCCAAGGTGAGTCAGCCGGCCTTTTTCATGATAGGTAAACAGGATGTTGCGCTGTTGTTTTTCGACGGCAATTGGGTGGACGCCATGGATGACTATGTGGCTGATCTGCGCGGAAAAGTCTACGTCGATAATGCGGGGCACTGGTTGCCGGTGGAGCAGCCGGAGGCGGTCACAGAGAGTGTTATCAAGTTTTTCAAATCTATTGATCAGGCACAGGTTTGAATGTGCAGCCGGGACCGCGAGCAGTAGATCTACGCAGACACCCTGCTGTGCAACATGGGTGCAATAAACCCTGAGGAAACGCAATGAAATCTCTGTTCGATATTGGCGGAAAGGTGGCCGTGGTAACCGGCGGGTCCCGTGGCATAGGGGCGATGATAGCCCGCGGCTTTGTGGAAAATGGCGTAAAAACCTATATCACCGCGCGCAACGAAGAAGAGCTGCAGACCACCGCATCGGAGCTGTCTGCGCCGGGTGAATGCATTGCCATTGCAGCTGACCTGAGCACCCTGGAGGGGCTTACCGGGTTCGCGAATGCCATCAGTGCCCGGGAGAAGAAAGTGCATATCCTGGTAAATAACGCGGGGGCCACCTGGGGCGCTGCCATCGACCAGTTTCCCGAGAGTGGTTGGGATAAGGTCATGGACCTCAACGTCAAATCCGTATTTTTCCTTACCCAGAAACTATTGCCTGTACTGCGTGCAGCGAGAGGCCCGGAGGATCCCGCGCGGGTGATCAATGTAGGCTCGGTGAGCGATTATATGCATACCACAATGGAGAATTACTCCTATTCTGCCAGCAAATCCGCTGTGCATATGTTGACCCGCCATCTGGGTGCCGACCTCGCCGGCGAGAACATCAATGTTAACGGCATCGCCCCCGGCTACTTTCCCAGCAAGATGACGGCCCACCTGCTGGATCACGAGGAGGAAATGACGCAGGCTATCCCCCGAAGGCGACTGGGTACCGCAGAAGACGCCGCCGGTGTGGCCATTTACTTGAGTGCCCGGGCGTCCTCCTAT
This sequence comes from uncultured Haliea sp., assembly GCA_963977485.1. Classification (GTDB taxonomy): domain Bacteria; phylum Pseudomonadota; class Gammaproteobacteria; order Pseudomonadales; family Halieaceae; genus JARRPM01. The sequence goes on along the minus strand of CAXBOW010000019.1, from coordinate 40,764 downwards.
GTTATCGGTCAGATTATCGTGGTAGACGGAGGCATGGTCGCAGCATCCTGATGGCCCCATAAGTTCGCCTCTTCTTCGGCTTGTGACTGGACGTGGCCGCTGCCGGCTGATAGAAGTGCGTTTCAGTTAACGGGTTTTCGAGGCGCAGTGGTGAAAAACAGAATGTGGAGTGCATGGGGCATATTGGCGGGATTGGTACTGGCTTCGCCCCTGATACAGGCGCAATGCCTGGAGTTCAGCGGCGCGCTGGAGCAGGGTGGCTTTATCTGGGCCAGGGTGGCTCCGGGTAGCACGGTGAGGCTGGACGGCGAGGCCCTGGATGTACTGCCCGATGGCACCACGTTCGCCGGCTTTGGTCGCAATGCACCAACCAGCGCTGAGCTGGTGGTATCCGGCCCTCAGCCCTGCCGCGAGACCCTGCAGATCACCAGCAGGAAGTACAACATACAACGGGTGGAAGGTGTGCCACAGGAAACGGTTACACCGCCGCCTGAGCGGCTGGCCCGCATTCGTCGTGAGGCTACTCTGGTGGCCAATGCCCGGGCGCCCAGCCTGCAGCGCCCCGACCTGATTGAGGGTGTGCTGGCGGGTTTTGTCTGGCCCGCCCGGGGCCCCATCTCCGGGGTTTATGGCAGCCAGCGCTTTTATAATGGCGAGCCGCGCAACCCACACTACGGCGTAGATGTGGCGGCCCCCAAGGGTACGCCGGTGTACGCGCCCGCGGCGGGGGTAGTGACCCTGGCGGAGCCGGACCTGTATTTTTCCGGCGGCACGGTGATTCTCGACCACGGCTACCGGCTGTCTTCCACTTTCCTGCATATGAGCGAGGTGTCGGTAGCCGTGGGTGACGAACTGCACGCTGGGGACCTGATCGGCGCTATTGGCGCCACCGGTCGGGCCACTGGCCCGCACCTTGACTGGCGTATGAACTGGCGGGACGAGCGCATAGACCCGCAGTTACTCGCGCCACCTATGCCGGTAGCTGTGCCCAAGCCCTGAAAAATCCGTATAATACCGCCTCGCTCCAGCCCTGTGAGGCCGTAATGTTAGATAAGAAATTGCTCAGCATCCTGGTGTGCCCGGTAACCAAGGCACCGGTGGAATACGACGCTGAAAAAGATGAGCTGGTGTGCAAGGCCAGTGGCCTGGCCTATCCGGTGCGCGATGGTATTCCGGTGATGCTGGAAAGCGAGGCCCGCGTGCTCAGCACAGACGAAAAACTGGGATAGCGAGGTAAACCCGTGTCCGACACCATATTTGGCAAAATTATTGCCGGTGAGATTCCCAGTGATTTCCTCTACGAGGACGAGCACTGCATTGCCATTAATGACGTGAACCCGCAGGCGCCGGTGCATGTGCTGGTGATTCCCAGGCGGGGCATTCCCCGCCTGGTAGATGCGCAGGATGAGGACCAGGCATTACTGGGCCATTTGCTACTTGCCGCCGGCAAGATAGCGGAGCAGCTTGGCGTGGCGGAGGCTTTTCGCCTGATTATCAACAACGGCGCCGGTGCGGGTCAGACTGTTTTTCATTTGCACCTGCACATCATCGCAGGTAAAACCTTCGCCGAAGGACAAATGGCCGGTTAGCAACAGACCAGTCACCTCCTCACAACCGGGATAACGTATGAAGACCGTAGAGATACGCGAGGCCTTCCTGGCCTATTTTGAAGAGCAGGGACACACGCGAGTGGCCAGCAGTTCATTGGTGCCGGGAGATGATCCGACGCTGCTGTTTACCAATGCGGGCATGAATCAGTTCAAGGACACTTTTCTGGGAACCGACCCGCGGCCCTATGTGCGTGCAACCAGCAGTCAGCGTTGTGTGAGGGCCGGCGGCAAGCACAATGACCTGGAAAATGTCGGGTATACCGCGCGGCACCACACGTTTTTCGAGATGCTGGGCAACTTCAGTTTCGGCGACTATTTCAAGCGTGAGGCCATCCAGTTTGCCTGGAAGTTTCTCACGGAAACCCTGCAGATTCCCGGCGAAAAGTTGTGGGTCACTGTGCACGTATCCGACGACGAGGCCGCTGACATCTGGGTCAATGAAATCGGTGTCAGCCCGGATCGCCTGTCGCGTCTGGAGGAAGATAATTTCTGGCAAATGGGTGATACCGGCCCCTGTGGCCCCTGCTCCGAATTGTTCTACGACCATGGCCCCGACGTGCCTGGCGGCCCCCCCGGCAGCCCCGACGATGACCTGGACCGCTATGTCGAGATCTGGAACCTGGTGTTCATGCAGTACAACCGGGATCAGGCGGGTGAACTACACCCCTTGCCCAAGCCCTCGGTGGACACCGGCATGGGGTTGGAGCGTATCGCTGCGGTGATGCAGGGGGTGCACAGTAACTACGAGATCGACCTGTTCCAGGCACTGCTGACGTCCGCCGCCAGCATTCTTGGCGTGAAAGACACGAAGCACGCATCACTGCGGGTGATTGCCGATCATATTCGCTCCTGTGCCTTCCTGATTGTGGACGGCGTTATGCCGGGCAACGAGGGCAGGGGGTATGTGCTGCGCCGCATCATCCGCCGCGCTATTCGGCACGGCAATAAACTGGGTGCGAGTAAGCCATTCTTCCACCGGCTGGTGAGCACACTCGCGCAGCAGATGGGTGAGGCCTACCCGGAACTGGTGACAAAGCAGCAGCATGTGGAAAAAGCGCTGCTGGCGGAAGAGGAGCAGTTTGCCAAGACCCTGGACAACGGCATGCAAATCCTGGAGGAGGCGCTGGCGGACCTGCAGGGGGATGAGATTCCCGGCGAACTGGTTTTCAAGCTGTACGATACCTACGGTTTTCCCACCGACCTCACCAACGATATTGCACGGGAACGGGATCTCAGCCTTGATATGGCGGGCTACGATGCCGCGATGGCCGCCCAGCGCTCCCGTTCGCAGGAGGGCGGCAGCTTCAAGGTGGACTACAGCTCGGTACTCACGCTGGACGGCAGCACGGAATTTACCGGCTACGACAGTGTCAGCGGCGAAGGCACTGTGACCGCGATACTGCGGGACGGCGAGCGGGTGGCATCTCTGGCCAAAGACGAAACCGGTGTGGTGATACTGGATCGCACACCTTTTTACGGTGAATCCGGCGGCCAGGTAGGCGATTGCGGCTATCTGAGTGCGGCGGGTGTGCGCCTGGAAGTTACCGCCACTACCAAGGCCTCGGGCCACCATCTGCATCACGTTACCGTTCTGGAAGGTAGCGTGAAGGCAGGTGACAGCTTGCAGGCAGCGGTGGAGGCAGAGGTGCGCCAGCGAACGCGGCTCAATCACTCCGCAACTCACCTGCTGCACGCGGCCCTGCGCAAGATACTGGGCGACCATGTTGCCCAGAAGGGCTCACTGGTGGACTCCGAGCGCCTGCGTTTTGACTTTTCCCATCCCCAGGCGGTGAGCCAAAAGGAACTGAAAGACATTGAAAACCTGGTGAACGCGCAAATTCGTGGCAACACCGAGGTGAGCACCCGGGTAATGTCCATGGACGATGCCGTGGCTGCGGGTGCCATGGCGCTGTTCGGCGAGAAGTATGGTGACGAGGTGCGGGTGCTGGCCATGGGGCAGGAGAACTTTTCGGTGGAACTGTGCGGCGGCACCCACGCCAGCCGCACCGGTGACATCGGTCTGATGCGTATTGTCAGTGAATCCGGGGTTGCCTCGGGGATACGCCGCATCGAAGGCGTGACCGGTGCCGGCGCACTGGCTGCCATAGACCTGGCTGAACAGCGTCTGGCAGCGGTCTGCGAGGCAGTGAAGGGCACCAGCGACAACGTGGTGGACAAGGTTGTGTCGCTGCGCGGCGAAAATCGGGATCTGGAGAAGGAAATCGCCAGACTCAAGCAGAAACTGGCATCCTCTGCCGGCGGCGATCTGACCGCCGCTGCCGTAGAGGTCGAGGGGATAAAAGTGCTGGCGGCCAATGTTGAAGGGGCCGATGCGAAATCCCTGCGCGATACCCTGGATCAGTGCAAGAACAAGCTGGGCAGCGGGGTCATCCTGTTGTCTGCGATTACGGATGACAAGGTGGCCCTCGCAGCCGGTGTTACCGCCGACCTCACCAGCCGGGTAAAAGCGGGTGATCTGATGCGTGAAATGGCACAGCGCCTGGGTGGCAAAGGCGGTGGCCGCCCGGATATGGCGCAGGGCGGCGGCACGGATGTCGCGGGTCTGCCGGAGGTACTCAAGAGTGTGCCGGACTGGGTGGCATCCGCACTGCGGTAAAACGGTAAGTTTGCACATTCATACGCAGCGGCCAAATGTTTAAATATTGTCCGCATTAGTGTTTAATAACGCCCCTTTTTAGCCAGGGCAGTTCTTCATCGGGCTGTCGAACCGCACAACGCGAGTATTCATGAGCCTGATAGTCCAAAAATTTGGCGGCACCTCGGTAGGCAGCGTAGAGCGCATTGGCCAGGTAGCCGAGAAGGTGGCCCGTTTCCGTAGTGAAGGCCACAGTGTGGTTGTTGTCGTCTCCGCCATGAGCGGCGAAACCAACCGTCTCATTGCACTGGCTCACGAGATTCAGGCGCAGCCAATACCGCGGGAGATGGACGTACTGATCTCCACCGGGGAACAGGTCACAACCGCGCTGCTCAGCATGGCCCTCAACAAGCTGGGGGTGAAGGCGAAATCCTATAATGGCAGCCAGGTGCGCATCCTTACGGACAATTCCCATACCAAGGCGCGTATCCGGGAAATTGATGACAAACGCTTGCGTGCTGGCCTCGAGGCTGGCTACGTGATTGTAGTGGCCGGTTTTCAGGGGGTTGATGAGGAAGGTAACATCACCACCCTGGGTCGCGGTGGCTCAGATACCACGGCGGTGGCAATCGCGGCCGCACTGAAAGCCGATGAGTGCCAGATCTACACGGATGTCGATGGTGTTTACACCACGGATCCCCGGGTGGTGGACGGCGCTCGCAGATTGAAACAGATTACCTTCGAGGAAATGCTGGAAATGGCCAGCATGGGCTCCAAGGTGCTGCAAATACGCGCGGTAGAGTTTGCCGGCAAGTACCAGGTGCCCCTGCGCGTACTGCACAGCTTCGAGGAAGGCCCCGGCACGCTCATTACACTGGAGGACGCGAGTCAAATGGAAACACCAACAATTGCTGGAATCGCATTCAACCGGGATGAGGCCAAACTGACTATCCTGGGGGTTCCCGACCAGCCAGGTGTGGCGTACAAGATTCTGGGGCCGGTAGGCGACGCCAACATCGAGGTTGATGTAATCGTGCAGAACTCCGCCGAGAACAACAGCACCGACTTCAGTTTTACCGTGAGCCGCAACGAGCTTGCCGCAGCGGAAAAGGTCCTTCAGGCGGTGGCCGAGAAGATCGGCGCCAGGGAAGTGCGCAGTGACAACAAAATCGCCAAAGTATCGGTAGTGGGTGTGGGTATGCGCTCCCATGCGGGTGTGGCGAGCCAGATGTTTGCCGCGCTGGCGGATGTGGGCATCAATATTCAGATGATTACGACCTCTGAAATCAAGATATCGGTGATCATAGAGGAGAAGTACCTGGAGCTGGCCGTGCGTGCCCTGCACTCATCATTTGAGTTGGACAGGGAACCAATAGAAGAAGGTACTGCCTGACTATAGATGGGGCACAGCGTGCAAACGTGAAAGTAAGCTGTGCTAACTTTCATTGCATTTTCGGCAATTTCAACTAAAACTAATTGTCCGAAGGAATGGTTGCGTAGGAGGGATAACGCCCCCACGCACAGTACTGTCATGTGTTTGTAGGACCACATAGCAGGCACATGGCTGGAGATATTGGACAATGTTAATTCTTACGCGCAGGGTCGGAGAGTCGCTGATGGTGGGCGACGACATCACGATCACCGTACTGGGAGTAAAAGGCAACCAGGTTCGCATAGGTGTGAACGCGCCCCGCGATGTTGCCGTTCACCGTGAGGAGATTTACAACCGCATTCAGGGTGACGAGGAAGCGCCGCCCACTGATAAGGAATAATCCGGCTTCATCCCCCTGTATCACTTTGATTTTGCACTGATTGTGGTATTATGCCGCGCCTTGAGAGAGGAGCGCAGCGGCAATCGGTGCGCACCCCCGGTTGAGACCTGTTCATAGGCCTCAACCCATTACAATCCGGAGAGCTGGCCGAGTGGCTGAAGGCGCACCCCTGCTAAGGGTGTATAGGCTTATACCCTATCGAGGGTTCGAATCCCTCGCTCTCCGCCATATATCTATTTGATTTTAAAGGAAAATTTGGTTTTTCCTCCCCTCCATGGGACCATATTGGGACCAAACGCTCAGAAACTCCCAATCGCTCCGACACAAACTGCGCCATCCCGGTCGCATCTGCGGAGATCCATTTGCCGTAATGCTCATCGATCATGCGCGTACTGGTATGACCCACCTGGCGAATGATCCATTCCTTCGCGATGCCGGCGGTGAGCAATTGGCTGATGAAAGTGTGCCGTGCAGTGTTCGGTCCGCGATAACGCACCTGGGCTTTTTTTAGATGAGCACGCCAAAAGTTATTTCGTACCGTCCCGTCCGATTCGTGTGGCCTCTTCGTGTTGCTGTTTAAGAAAACGATGCGAACGTCTTCGGAGAATTGTTTCTTATTGTCTCGTGACATGATTTTGAGGCGACGCGTGTCCAGTCGCTCGGTGAAAAGGCGCTGCACCTGCAGCCATTGAATCGCTGGATCAATCAGCTCCACTTCGCGTGTGGAGCGTTTGGTTTTTGTTTGTTTGTAGGATCCGTTCACCCTGGCTCGACACACTTTGACGGTCCCGGTTTTTAAGTCAATATCTTCCCATGCCAGGGCGATGAGCTCTGAGATTCTCAGTCCTGACCAGAACGCAAATCCCATCATATTGATTTCCTGAGTCCGCCGGGTCGGGGTAGCGAGTATTTGTTCTATTTCTGACTGGGTAAATGGATCGGGGTCTTCTCTGTCGCCCAGTGAAAGATTGTCAATCGCGTCGATCGGTGAGTCACTGCGTATGTTGTCCGCTTTCGCATCTTTGAAGATGCCGCGCAGTATGATCATGATTTCATTGATCGTCTTATTTGCGAGTGCACTGAGTTCTACCGCGATCCACTTCTCCAACTCTGTCTTTGTAATCGTGGTCAGTTTGTACGACCCCCAGCGTGGGCGTACATGATTCTCTATCTTGGATTTGTAGTTTACATAGGTCGATTGAGCCGTCCTGACTTTCTTGACCGCTAGCCAGAGGTCCAATGCCTGGTCGACGGTTCTGTCGCGGTCTGGGTTCGTGCCAAATAGACGGCAACGAGGGGATTCCGGGAAGTGCTTGGAATAATCAAATATCTCACGGCCAATCTCATGCAATATCGCCGCGCGTTTTTTCTCCGCGAATTTAATGTTGGCTTTTGTGACCCGCAGTCCTTTCAATGTTTCTCGGCAACGTACCCCACGATAGCGAAAATCGATACGAATGGTGGCACCGTGTACTTGTACGCCATCAGGCAACTCCGAGTCGGATGCCAGTGCCGATGACTTGCTTGTTGATGTTTTAGTGATAGCCGCTCTCTGTCCATTGATCAATTGCGCGCCAGTTGTACATGATGTTGCCATCGGGCGCTTTTACCCAGTGCACACCTTCCAGCCACACGCCCTGTACGCGTTTATGTTTCTGCGCATCTACGCGAAACCCGGTCAGCTCAGTCAACTTTTTGCCGCGGATCCATTTTGGCAGCGGCACACTGTATTCAAGAGGATCGTTCATTCGGCTCACACAAATTCATAAAATGGATTCGTGTAAAGATTAGCACTGAGCTAATTACTGCGACAACTAAACCTGCAGAGAAAATTGTTATCGCGGTGCTAAATGGCGCTACAGCTCTTCCCCCTTGAAGACGATGACGCCGCAAATCGGGGTGTCCGGATTCACCTCAATAATGCGATTGGGCCAGTCCGGGTTGAGCGTTTTGAGATACTTCTTGCCTTCTTCCAGGATCAGTTGCTTGAACGTCACCTCGTTGGACTCTTCCAGTCGGACGACGACAAATTTGCCGTGTTCGACGGGCGCGCGCGGATCGACAAAAATCAATTCGCCCTCCCGGAATTTCGGTTCCATGCTTGCGCCACGCACACGCAGAACAAAGGTTTCCGGGCTACATTCTACCGGGCATCTTAAAAGCGCTGTGCCATAAGGGGGTGGCAGATCTTCTGAAATATCGTGCCCTTTACCGACCTGGTCCCACGGTATCAACTGATGCTGACTGCCTGTATTTGATCGATCGTGCTGGGCTGTCAGACCCGAGCCGGTAGGGTGATCTTCATCCATCCAGCCCGGGGGTTTGTTCATCGCCGCCTCTAACTTGGCGGCCAGGTCATCTCCGATTGCGCGCGGAGTTCCTTTCTTGGTGGGTAGCTGATTGCGTACCTGGCTGAGGTAGGAGCTGTTGGTTCCCGCGGCGCGAGCCAGGCGCACGGCCGAACCCGCTTCGCGAATGAGGGCCTCAAGATTCTTTAGGCGTATTGGGCTTTGTTTACGTGTCATGACAGGAGCTTAGCAAAATTTAGCAGAATGATAAACAAAAAGTTATCACGTTAGCTTGTGGGGAAATTTGCTCAGTGCTAATGTATATTCGCATGGAGCTAAAGTATTTTCTCAAGATGGCAACGAAAAGGGAGCGGGCGGAAGTCGCCGTTGCCTGCAATGATTCGGTGTCCTACTTGTATCAGATTGCGGGCAATCACCGATACGCCAGCCCCTTGCTGGCGACCCAAATTGAACAATCGACGAAGCTTGTCGCCGAAACGTCGGGTGGCCGTCTTCACCCAGTGCCTCGCGCCTCAATGGTCCGCCATCCTGAAATCTTCTATGGGGTAGACGAGCAAGACGCGCAACGATGTCCTGCGATGGTGTGTGAAGCCGATGGCGCTGAATAATCGATCCGCTGCGTCCACCTCTGACGATCTCGTCGCCACACGGATCGAGGTCACCCGTATTCACCACTACGGTCGCAATCCCCGTCGTCAGAAAAATCCTGAGTATGACCGCATCAAGGCGTCTATCCGTGCTGGGGGCCTGGATCAGCCGCTAGTGATCTCACAGGAACCCGGCGCGACCGATTATGTGTTGCACACCGGCGGAAACACACGGCTGCGTATTCTCAAAGAACTGTATGAGGAGACAGGGGAAGAGCGGTTTTACTGGGTAGACTGTGTCATTAGATCCTGGTCCCAGGAGTCGGCGCTGTTGTTCGCTCACCTGAGAGAGAATGAGCTGCGCGGCAGTTTACCCTTTATCGATAAAGCCCACGCTGTCCTTGACGCCAAATCCTTGCTGGAAGCAGAGCTGTCCATAGAGACCCTGTCGCAGCGGCAACTGGAAACCCTGTTCAAGGAACGAGGCTTTAGCCTCAGTCACAGCATGATTTCCAAGATGGGGTATGCCGTTCAGACGTTGTGGCCGGTGATGCCAACCGCATTGAGTGCCGGCTTGGGGCGACCCCAGATTGAAAAGATTCGGGCTTTAGAGCGTTCGGCACGACACATCTGGCTACACCGCCAGTTGGGCGAGGAAAGCCTGTTCGATGACGTATTTGCCGAATTGTGTCGGCGCTACGATGGCAGCGAGTGGGATATACAACCACTGCGCCATGCGCTGCAGCATGAGATCGCGGTGGAGTCAGAACAGAGCGAACAGATCATACATCTTGAAATTGAAGCTAGCCTGGCAGGTCGACCCTTTGAATATCCTTCCACGCTCGAAGAAGACAGCGAGGAAGCGCTGCAAGAGGGCGAGCCAAACAAGCCGCCGGTGATGGACGAGGAGTCGCAGATCAGCACAACGGCCCCCAAGCCGCGGGCACATCAGGATGCGCCAGAGCGCCCTGTGTGTGAAGAGGGGGAATCACCGGGCCACTCGACTCAACCCATCGAGGTTTCTGCCGACCGCGCGACGAGTACTCGAGATCTGAGTTCACTGGATATCCCGTCATTGCGCCGCCACCTGTCTGCCATCGCCGCACACCTGGCGGAACATCACGGCCTGGGCGATCGCGTGATTCCCCTGACGGATCACGGGTTGGGCTTTTTGGTGACGGATGTTCCACCAACGGAGCTGACGGATACACTGGATCAGGAGATGCTCGGGTTGGTGTCGTTACTGTGGTGGCAACTTGTGGCCTGTTCTGAGGTTACCGCAGCCCCCGTAGATATCCTACTGAACTACCTTGACGAATCGTCGATTCTGCACCGGGCGCTGGCATCGCACGATGCAGAGTTGTTGTTTAGCAATGTCTGGACGCTCGACCCTGGTCACATGGGTTGCCAATTGTGGCAGCAACTCAATCCAGAGGATTGGCAGCTGTTGCTGCAGATGATGGAGACTTATCGTGCGCTAAAACGGCGTGCCTTTGACGCGGGCTTTCCGTTGTGGGACGCCGCGGAAGGTGGCAGCTGATGTCATCCAATAAGGAAGCAGATCTCACCTCTGCCGTCCTGCTATACGCGGTCCGTTGCCTCGCCGAAGGCGACCAGCAGGCTCTGCGAAGCATGAATTTTGGCCCCAAGGAACTCGATGCATTGCAGGGCATGAACCTGGCTGATCTGTATCGAGCCGATGCCCTTCGCGTACATTGTCTGAAGATAGACCTGAACAGGGAGGTGTTCTGGCCCATGCTGGCACACCTGCGCCATCAGCGGGAGTCTGAAGAGCTACAGCGCACGCTGATCGTGGCCGATGCCCCCCTGGATATGATGCAACAGTTGTTCGGGATGAGCTCGCGCGAATACACCCGATGGCGTCGACTGTTGACGCTGGCTCCCTCTGTGGGACGGCCGCCTGAGCTCGGTGAGACCGATACGCATACTCTTTGGTATGCCTGGCAAGAACGGGTTCAGGCACGTGCGGAAAGCGCGCTGGCGGCAGCAGACTATCTCAGCATCCAGCAAGAGACGGACATCGGGCTGCGCTGTATTTGGGTACTGGTGCAACGTTGGGAGGAGTACGGCGAGCCTATGGCAGGCGCCGATGCAAATCAGGTTATAGAGAATGGCTCATGATGATGCCATTGTGCGACCCGAAACCGTTGCCCTCGATGCTTTAATCAAAGCGACCCTTGCGGGATTCAAAGGGGAGGGCGCAGCATCTTCGCCTGACGCCATGCTCTTCATGGGCAATTGGCACCAGGCGATTCCCGCCATGGTGATTCAGGATCCTATCCTGGAGCCGGTCGACAAAGTGGTGTGGATGGTCATTATGTCCCACGCCAGAGAAACCGGTGGGCGAACGGCTTTTCCGGATTACGACACCATTGCTAGTCAAACCAACGTCTCCTCGACATCAACCGTATCGCGAGCCATTGCCATATTGCGCTTAACACGCTGGCTAACCCTATGTGCCAAGTTACGTCAAAAATCCGGGCGCTTTACGGGTAACATCTATGTTCTGCACGACGAGCCCTTGCCGCTGGTTGACGCCTTGCATCTTGACGATGCCTATATGGCATTTGTCTCGCAGTCGCAGCAACATCACCATGGCCGCGTGCGTCTCGTTGCGCAGGCAATATCAGACAGTATGGATGAATCGATTAGGGGCGGACAGAACCTTGCCGGTACTGAATCGGGAGCTGAGCGTCGTCTGCAGGCGGCCCAGTTTCTGACGGAGAGATGGAAAAAAACAGAAGGCACGAGTCGCTACTTTTCCTTCACAGGCGCATCTGTCAACCGACTTAAACAGCCGCTGTCGGATAGATCTGACAGGGTCAATGACCGTAGCCAAAATTCGAAGGCGGAAGAAAAAGTAAACAACAGTAGTGGTTGTAGTAGTGATTATAAAACAACTACAACAACAACCCCTACACTGAATTCGAACAGCAATGAGAATGCTTTACCGGCAGCCAGTTCACTTTCTGATAAACCGCTGATCTATCCGCCCCGGTTGTCGGACAACCAGAAACTGCTGGCCGATCGGTATCTTGGCATGATTGCCCCCGAAGGCCGCCAGTCTGTCTTGGATGAGCTGCAAGGTCGGCTGGACTCAGAGCAAAGAGGTATGAAGCCGGTCTACGACGAATTGCGTTTCCTGCATTCGCTGTGTAAGGCAGCGGACAAGGGTGAGTTTATACCCAATCTCGGTATCAAGGTGGCTGAAGGGCGGTTGTCTCGTGCTCAGCCATCCCCACCACCTGTGGAACCCCAGCAAGAAGCACTCAACGCCGAAGAGCGTGAACGCACTCGAGCTTATGGCATTGAACAGATTGCCAAATTGCGCCTCTCCTTCAACGCGAAGGATGACCCCTGATTCAACCGCTCAGCCAAGTCATCTGGTTATTGGTGCCCTGCATTTAACGTCTTTTCGAAGTGGTTCCACTGTCACCAGCCCGGAGGACCAATATCCAATAGCAGGGCCTAAACCTCTACGGCACTCGGCGAGATACTCCGTGGTCGGCGGGAGGGTTTCGTGGGTTCATAGCGTGGTGAGAAATTGATAGGAAACACGCTGATGAATACTCATGTGGGCCTCCCTGGCGAACAGCCTACTGATCAACCGGATAAAACTGCTCCAGGTGCGTTGCGTGGCGAGGTCTGGTTGAACGTCCAGACCTACCAAGCACAAAGCTTGATCAGGGGGCGGCGTGGCGGCGAAGGCAAGCCAGCGATTATGGGCCTGGTTGGATTTGCAGAACGGCTTAAGGTGCTGTGGCAAGCCATCCGATCGGATGACCCGTACGCCGACTGGTGGCTGGTCAAGGTGGAAGACAGTATTGGCGATGTACGTTCGCAGTTGCATCGCCTGCAGGAACAACTCCAAGCCGTTCTGGTGAACGTCGAGTGCTTCGAGGTGACCTTTGCCCGGTCGAGTCGACCCCAGCGTGTGTCCCTGCAGTTTGCCAACCCTTATGCCTTTAGGGCGGCGCAGATGCTCGCTGACTATGACCGAATGGTGTGCACGTGGATGACTGCCCGACATTTGGGTCTGGCGTTGCCGACGGAGGTTGCTGAACAGGCGAATGGGAGTGGGCGGTGGCTGCGGCGCACATTCGCACTCCCCCAAAGTTACCAATACCTGGAGATCAGTCGTAGCGACATACATCAAGGCACTGCGCGAGCAGAGAAAGCGCAAGAATGCATGGGAGATCTGCCGCAGGAGATACTCGTCGGTGAGAAACTGCCTTCGCTACGCCCCGTCACGTTCCAGCGTGCTAGTACGCCTTGTACTCCTGCTCGCCAGGATGGATAGCCGCCATGCTAGCCGCGACTCAACAGCGCCTGAATATCACTCTGGATACGCGTATTCCTCTGGAGGCGATGATTCTCAATCGTTTACAGCGATTGCCGCAGCGGCGGCGAAAAGATTGGCTAAGAGGCTTGCTGCTGACTGGCTTCAGTACAGAGTGTCAGGTGATCAAATCGCAAACAGCACCGATCCCTCAGCAAGATAGTGATACTGACAATCGCCGATTTATGCATTGGCGTATGCCAGTGATGCGAAGTGGTGCGCGCCGCTCCCAAAGCGATGCGTCACCTGGATCTGGTGATCAGCATAGTGTGGAAAAAGCCCAGAGTTGCCCCAGTACCCATTCTGAAAAGCCCTTTGCGCAGTTGAAAAACGTGATAGGCCACTAGCGCACATGGATAGATTTCGAGGAAATGGACAGTGACAGAACGCACCGATGAAAAACCGACACAGGATGACAATACTTCCCGGCTGTCCGCGGATCCCATGACTGTGGTTCAGGCGGGGCTCGATGACGGATATGCCTATACCAAGGTGGCGTTAGCCGACGGGCGGCTGTTTAGCGTGCCTTCCAGAGCACGTATTGGCGCTGCCGGTGTCACCTGGATTAGAGAGCAGGAACAACGAATTTTTGAGTATGAGACCGGCGGTACCGTCTATTCAGCGGGAGCCGTCGATGGGGAGCCTACACAGTTTGACGAATATCCCGGGTCGGCACTTAACCGTGTGATTGTCCAACATGCTTTGCAGCAGGCCGGCCTATCGGGTCGCTCTGTTCATCTGGTGACAGGTTTGCCGGTTGCAGCGTTCTACCGCAACGATGGCCAGCGACGCCAGCAGGGCATTGATCAAAAACGGGACAAGTTGAAGCTGGTTGTAGAGCCCCTCGCCGGGAACCCAAAATCGAGCCGGTTAACGGTAAAGGCCAGTATAGGCTTCCATGAGGTGATTCCTGAAGCCCTTGCCGCCTGGTATGACTATGTCATCGTGACTCAGGATGATGGTGTCACGCTGGATGGCGATCGATTGAGCGCGCCCATTGCCATCATCGATATCGGCGGACGTACAACCGATTATGTCGTGGTGCAGGATCAGGGCATCGTTCACGGTTCATCCGGCTCCCTTAACCGGGGCATGCTGAATGTGAAATCTCGGGTCGCCGATCTTATTCAGCAAACCTTCGACGTGAGCGAACTGGGCGAGCAGAGTATCTCAAGAGCAGTGGAGAGTTCCCGATTACGCCTGCATGGCAAGGATCATGATATCTCGGCCATGGTGGCTGCTGCGAAGCGAGAATTGGTGGAGTTACTCTACGCTGAAACCCGGCGCAAACTGGGATTGGGTGTCGAGCTTGATCGGGTGCTCTTTGTGGGCGGCGGTAGTGCCGCGCTCGCAGCCGATATCGCCAACTGGTTTCCGAACCAAATGATAGCCGACCACGCAGCGTTCGCGAATGCGCGTGGGATGCTCAAGTACCTGCAATTTGTGTGTGATGACACCGAGAACAAGTTCTAACGGTTTTATACGTGGTCACTGCGGTCTCAGTGGCAATAAGTATCGTCGGATTGTGCAAACGATACCGCGGCTACGCCGTCAATCCAGTGTCAGGACTCGTCCTGATATTTACTCACCCTGCCGGGACATCGTATCCCGACAGGGATTCGCGTTCCCCGGCAGTTCATTAAGTTCAAGGAGAATGTGTTATGAACACTAAACAGTCTACGACTGAAAAACCGAAGTATTTCGATCTTGATATCCACGGCATCGGTTACCTCAACCGTGTGCGCGACGTGACACCCGAGAATGGCACTCCCTTTCTCAGTGTCACCATAGCGGCACTGCGAGGCCCCGCCGACAACGTCCAGCATACCCATTTTGATTGTGTGGTGTCTGGCGAGGAAGCGAAGGATCTGGTGCGCCAATTGATGCCTGCGGTCGAAGCCGACATGAAAGTGTTGGTGGGGTTTCACCTCAGCGATTTGCAGGCAGAAGCGTTCACATTTAAACAAGGTGAACGTGCCGGCACGACAGGCATTGGACTGAAATCCCGACTGCTTCGTTTTCAATGGATCAAGGTAGACGGACAACCGTTTCCGGCGCCTGTCGCCAGAGACGTCACCGCCTAACCACAAACCCTGGCAGCATCTACCGATGCTGCCAATCTTTCAATCCCGCGAGGAAACCACTTCCTCGCGGGACTGGTCTCCCCGCACCATCGAAGGAGACCAGTCATGGTTTCGAAATCATCGCCTGCAAAGGTGAACACTAAAAACCGTTTGGCGACGCTGAAGATCGCAACGCTTAACGACAGTGAAAAGCAGTCTCTGATGGAACTGGCTCTTGCGGTTCTGCAGGACCTGCATCGACCGGGGCTCGAGCTGCCCAGTCCTAACAGTACCCGCGACTATTTGCGTGTGCTGTTGGCCGACCGGAAAGCAGAAGTGTTTGGTTGCATGTACCTGGATAACCGGCATCGAGTGATCGAGACAGCTGAGCTGTTCCAGGGAACGATTGACGGTGCGGCAGTGTACCCCCGCGTGGTGGTGCAGCAGGCGCTAACCCTCAATGCCGCCGCGGTGATGTTTTTTCATAATCACCCCAGTGGAGTTGCCGAACCCAGTCACGCGGATGAGGCGATTACTCGGCGGTTAAAGGATGCTCTGGCACTGGTGGACATACGTGTGCTGGATCATTTCATCGTCACAGCTGGTGAGTCATTGTCGTTCGCAGAGCGCGGACTGCTTTAGCTCACTATTTTACTCAACCCATTGGGGAGTCGCTGCTTCCCAATGGGAAGGAGAGATTCCCTAAATTCTCAAATCAACTCCTCAGGGAGAAACTTTATGAAAAATACAGAGAACGCTTCATTGGAAGAGCTCTTTGGTCCTGTCATCTCATGCTACAGCCGAGCACAGGCAATTGAAGACGGTGTGTTGGTCGATGTCTCCACCATGGCGCGTGAAGCCGGTTTCAAGTGGCCGGTGGCTCTCACACATGCGGCATGGTGTGATTGTGTCGCCTGGACTGAACAAGATAGCCGGATTCAGACACATCAGGATGAGCCCGGTCGCTTGTGGGACGTGTTATTCATGGCATTTGTTGCCATACGCACGGCCACTGATTCCGGTGATCGACTGAGCTTCTCGTTGTATCGGGTACCCAGTGATGGTTGCACGATGGAAGCTCAGGAGGTGACCTTGAAGCTGATGGTGGGTCCCGGTGATGCCGGAGAACCCGTTGTGACCATCATGCTGCCTATCGAAGATTAATGTCGCCGATGAGAATCGGCTCCTTGCCCTGGCCACTTGGGATAAAGTGGCGCCCCTCTCTTACTCACCCACTCTGCTTCCAACGTAGTATGTTCCCACGAAGTGCCAACACAGCACCCACCTGACGTTTAGCCTGTGGTTCCACTGTACCCACGGCCGGATTGACCTGTTTACTCGACTGCAATGACAGGTCAAAGACCTGGCGTGGGAGTTGATACGAACGAAGCCCTCGTCACTGCAGAGCGAAGCGGGGTAGTGACGAGGGCGGCGGAGCACCGAACGACAACGGATTGCGCTCGGATTGTTGAGTTCACGGCGAATTCGGTCTGACTATACTGATAGCCTTTGATAGATAGCAGAACAAAACGCGGCCACGGCGGTAACGTGGATGGGGGGAGTTGCCCTCGCCATCTTAAATGGTAGAAAACGGCACTAGCGTCCTCAGAGCTTGCAAGGCGCACAGTGAAAACTGCAGCTCATCTTCAATGGGTCTTCAACAACGGGACGTTCGTCCTCCCTTCACTGTGGCATTAGCCATTTCAAACCCGGCTCGCAAGTAGCCGAAACCCAACGTGCCGTCCTACTGACGGTTTTTTTCAACACGCGGACTGATGGTTCCGCCTATTTAAAAGGAGGTGAAACACTCACCATCGAATGTGGGCTTTTGAGCCCATTTGGTTTACCCGGCACCATCTTCATCAGAAGAGCAGTCAGGTTGCCTGTGACCAGGCTTATCAGGTCAAACGGGGGAGTAGTGTCCCTTGACTCATCCGCGTAAGCGGACCCGGTCAGGCTACGCGCCTGCTGGTTGGTCATAAACACTTACCAGACTGGAAAGTACACGATGAAAGACCTGAACTACCAATTGAAGCAAATGTGCCAGCGCAATCGGGATGGCAGCTACAGCACGCAGGCTAACCGGGTGCGTATTCTCAATCAAATCGCGAATCAACTGCAAGACATGGGGTACCGACGGATGACCGCGCAGTCATTAAAACCAAAACACGTTGATGCATTGGTGAAGCGTTGGTTAGGTGAGGGGATGGCGGCCGGCACCATTAAAAATCGCATGAATTGCCTGCGCTGGTGGGCAGCCAAAGTGGGTCGGTCCAATGTGGTGGCGCGATCTAATAGCTTCTATGGCATTCCCGACCGGCAATTCGTTAGCAACGATTCCAAGGCCGTTATTGTCGATAGAGACACATTGGCGAGCATCAGAGATGACCATGTGCGTGTCAGCCTCGAGTTGCAGCGCGTCTTTGGCCTGCGCCGGGAGGAGGCAATCAAATTCATACCGGCATATGCTGATCAGGGCGATCATGTTCGCCTGAAGGCATCCTGGACGAAAGGGGGAAAATCGCGGATCGTGCCGTTGCTCACCGAGGAGCAGCGCGCCGCGCTGAATCGAGCCCACCGTCTCGCGGGAACCGGTTCATTGATTCCGCCGCAAAAGAACTACATTCAGCAACTGCGCACCTACGAACGTCATACTACTCTGGCTGGACTGTCGAAGCTGCACGGACTACGTCACGCCTATGCCCAATCTCGCTATCAACGGTTGACGGGGTGGGCGTGCCCTGCGGCGGGTGGGCCGGTCGCCAAGAGTTTAAATGCAGAGCAAAGAAAGCATGATCATCAAGCGCGATTGATCATCAGCCGCGAATTAGGCCATGTTCGTGAACAGATCAGTGCTGTGTATTTAGGAAGGTAAGTAGTTATGTAAAGTTACTGCTTTTTCTTTCAATAAATACAGTCACTTAGCTTTTCGGAACTTTACATAATATTCCCATCATTCTCCTCATTGGCCATAGTGTCATCGAAAACTGATGGAGGATTATGTATGAATTCCCGCAATAGAAAACCCAACAAGCTTTCACTGGACGAATTAACTTTTAATGCGTTGAGCCAAATGCAAGTGCTCGACTACCACCCCAGATCAATACGGCGCTATCAAACCGTGTGGAGGAAGCTGATCATTTTCGCCAAACAGAATGGTTATAAAGGCCATCTACGAGAACAACTCATCGTTGATTTTCTAGCACATCACAGAGTCGATCCTGAGGAAACCATTGACCATTACAGCGGATGGAAAAAACATGCGACATACGCCTTAACACTGTTATGGCATTACTCGCGTTTCGGCTATTTCGAGCGCAGCAGGCAGGTGTTTTCCAAACTCAATATTCCCGAGTCAATGAAAGCCAGTTTGCGTGACTTCAAGCGTTACTGTGAACAGGAGCGGTATTTGAATCCGACCACCCTGGCGGAGCGGTTACCGCAATTAGGCCAGTTCCTCAACTTCTTGGGGAAACGCGATGTGAAGTGTTTCAACCAAATACGGCCAGAAGACTTGTCGGATTATGTGTATTCCCTGGGGCATTATCGGCGTAAAACCATTGCTTGTATGGTATCGAATGTACGCGTGTATCTTCGATACCTATTTTATACCGGTAAAATAAAGCGTGACCTGAGTGAGTCACTACCGGGCGTGTATCAGGCACAGCGATCCACGATCCCATCGACGTGGGATACTGAACTGCTGGAACAGTTGCTGTCGAGCATTGATCGACATTCGCCACGCGGAAAGCGTGACTATGCCATTCTCCTGTTGGCCTGTCGGCTGGGCCTGCGCGTAGGCGACATCAGGACATTAACCCTTGATCATATCGATTGGGGTTCAGAGGCGATTACGTTTGTGCAGGCAAAGACAGGTTTGTCGTTGTCTCTGCCGCTCACCGATGAGATTGGTAATGCACTGATTAGCTATATCAAGTTCGTGCGCCCGGAAACATTTTATCGTGAAGTCTTCCTCCGATTGAAGCCGCCAATCAAGCCGTTTAGCCAAAACAGCCATCTACACCATATCGTGAAATATTGGCGCGAGTTGGCAGGCATCACCTTTAAAACGCCACAACGCCAGGGCCTGCATTCATTGCGGCACAGCCTGGCAACGCGACTACTGGAAGACGAAGTCCCGTTCTCTCTCATCTCCAATATCCTGGGACATGCTTCCACGGGATCGACGATGATTTATGCCAAAGCGAGTGTCGAATCTCTACGCCAGGTGGCATTACCGATTCAGGAGGTGAGCCATGTTGACCAAGCGTAAAGAGTACAGCTATAAGAGCCCGTTAGCGCCGTTTATGACGCGGCTAGTTCAGGAAAAACGCGCCACTGGCCACAAGTATGATACACCTGCTCGGGTGCTCAAAGACCTGGACGACTTCCTCTGCGCCACAACCAGCCAGTCCGACGAGTTAACCAAAGCCCAAATGCAGCAATGGTTGGAAAAATATCCCGACGAGCAACCTTCAACGGTACAACGTCGCATCGTACTCGTCCGGCAACTCGCTCGATTGATGATACGGCTGGGCCATACGGCATACGTTCCACCTGAGGGTATAGGGCCTCACCGTTCCTACCAGTTCTCACCCAGAATATTCACGCGCGCTGAAGTACGAAAGATCATTCAGGCGGTAGATGCGATCACCCCTGGCCCTCGTTCACCACTGCGTCACCTTATCCTGCCAGAAGTCTTCCGACTGTTATATGGCTGTGGCTTTCGGTTGAGCGAGGTGCTGATGCTGAAAGTGCGTGACGTGGATCTACAACAAGGCGTTATTACGGTACGGCAGGGCAAGTTCGGTAAAGACCGGTTGGTTCCACCCGCGATTGATATGGTGGAACGTTTGCGTCGTTATGCCGACGCAATGGGTCAACGGGCACTACCCAAACAAAAAGCGGGTGCGTTCTTCTTCCCGTCAGCAGAAGGCCGCCCTTGGCATACTTCCTCTATTTACCAGTATTACCGAAAAATCCTGCTGCAATGTGGCATACCGCATGGCGGGCGTGGGAAAGGCCCCAGAGTGCACGACCTAAGACACACCTTTGCTGTCCACCGATTATTGCAGTGGTATGAGCAAGGTGCCGATTTAAACACCAAAATGCCTTTCTTAGTCGCGTACCTCGGCCACCATGATTTTACCGGCACGCAGAAATATCTACATCTCACTGCTGAATTGTTCCCTGAAATTGCCGCGCGAATGAATCAGCAATTTGGCTGTGCCATACCGCCACGGAGGTCAGCATGAAACCCACAACACTGTCTGTACACATCAACTACTTCCTGAGTGACTACCTGGCGAGCCAGAGAAATCTGGGGGTAAATACCATCAAAGCCTATCGCGATGTCTTCGTGCTGTTACTGCGATTCTGCCGCGATGATAAAGGCATTGCTATCGAAAGATTGCAGCTTGAACAGATTAACACCCAAATGGTGAATGACTTTCTGGATTATCTCGGCCATGAACGCCATTGCTCGATCCGTACCATCAATCAACGATTAGCTGTCGTGCACGCATTCTTCCGCTATCTACAGGCAGAAGAGCCTGCACTGTTATTACAGTGTCAACGCATCCTCGCCATCCCCCTGCGTCGCTTCACTCGCAATGAAGTAAGCTATCTATCAAAAGATCACCTTGCTGCTTTATTAGCTCAGCCCGATTTAACACGAGCGAATGGTAGGCGTCATGCGGTTATGTTGAGCGTACTTTATGATACAGCGGCAAGGGTTCAAGAACTAATCGACATGACCGCAGGCGACGTGCGCTTGGATGCACCCGCACAGGTCAGAATACTGGGCAAAGGGAGGAAGGTGCGAGTCGTTCCGTTGATGGAAAATACTGCCGAGCTGCTTCGGCAGTATATCGACGAGTATCACCTGAGTCTGCCGGAAAATTACGACCAGCCATTGTTCCGAAACAGACAGGGAAATGCGTTAACCCGCGTCGGCGTCAATTACATTCTGCAAAAGTATTTGAGGCAAATACAAGACACGGATCCGCAATTTAAGCAGAAAGTCACCCCTCATACCCTGAGGCACACCAAAGCGATGCACTTGGTTCAGGGTGGCGTTTCACTGGACATTGTTCGTGATTTTTTGGGTCACGCTGACAACAAAACGACAGAACTGTATGCCAGGGCAAACCTTGAGATGAAGCGAGCAGCTATCGAAAAGGTCAGTCCAGCGCCAATACCAAACCTTCCTTCGTGGAAGGAAAATAAATCATTGCTGCAATGGTTGCAGCAGCTATAAAGGGCATCTTAATGAGCAAACAAAATCGCGGGCCACCGAAGATACGCTGAGTATTATGTAAAGTTGTTTTTACCTAACTTGCTGATTAATAAGGTTGCCGTAGTGGTTACTTTACATAATCAACTACTTTCCTAAATAGACCTTATGTAATGCTTTTCATAATGTGTATCTTGGGCGATAAGTAAGCCAAAAGCACAGCACCCCGAGCATGGATTACGCATTCACGCGCGCAAACGATTTGGCGATCATGAGGCTCCTCACCATAGCCAGGGCCAAACCATGCGAATCCATCGTCTATTTTCTACGCAAAGGTTGATGCTGCTGGGCGGTCTGGCTGTTGCGATAGTAAACAATGCAGTGCTGGCAGCAGCGCAACCCATAACCTCGAGCAAAACCGTCTCAAGGATTGATCGCTATTCAGAACTGACAGCTGGGCCGACGTTGGAGCAGCGTGATCTGCTTGCCGCGACTGTAGCCGTTTCCATACCCAATAACATCGCCAGCCTCGGTGGTGCGTTGCGTTGGATTCTGCGCGATTCGGGCTACCGCCTCGCCGCCGACTCCGTTATTCCTCCTGAGGTACATTCGATGCTCAAACTTCCGTTACCCGCAGCCCATCGACGACTAGGGCTGATGCCGCTGAAAGAGGTGCTAGCACTTATGGTTGGCCCTGAGTTTCACATCGTTCAGGACCCGGTACATCGTCTGTTGTCATTTGAGCGTTGTAACACAGTACAGAATTCTTCACAGGCACAAGGAGAGCTGTAATGGACGTCTTTTTAGTCGCTCTCGTGCTGTTTTCTGTAATGGCTTTTGGAACAGGAGATAGCAAGCGTGAGGATCAAGCAGATTCTTCCAATGTTTCATCCGAATCGGAAGTTCACCCAGTAACTCGCAAACACTCAGATCAGTTCTGTGATCCACGGGTCGGACACATTACCCAGCGTGATCTCACTATCCCACTCGACCGGAGGGTCATTGACGATGAACAGTAGCGCCAGAGAGCGCGGCCGTGTTTTTCGGATTGTCGGGTTCGCTATCCTTAATGCCTTATCCACTCTAGCAGGAGCGGGAGAACAATCGAATTCACACGTGTCTACACGACATACGACCGAAGAGTCTGCAACACAGCAGTTAGACCATCAGACCTCCAGCGCTGCACGGTGGGGCCTGGATGATAACGAATGGCAGCGTTATGAATCGCTGAAACAGGGTATTCGCGGGAGTGTGAGTGCCGCAACGTTGTCCCCCATAGAAGTCCTCGGTATTCACTCGCGGAGCACCGAAGAGCGGCGGCGGTACGCCGAGCAATGGGCCGTAATGATGCGTGAGGATGCCGAGCGTATTTTGGCATTTCAGCGCGCGTACGATGAAGCCCAGCGACGTTTATATCCCAATGGTTTACTCATTGACGCCAGTATGCTGAATACCAACAAGACAGACCATGAGGCGTTAGCAAGATTGGCGTGGCAGCCCGCCGACCGCGTGCTGTTCTTTACCGACACGCAATGTCCGACGTGCGATGCTGTACTTGAGCGTCTTGTTAGTCAGTTAGCGCAATTCTCCGGCATCGATGTGTACCTGATCAA
Source organism: uncultured Haliea sp. (assembly GCA_963977485.1). Lineage (GTDB taxonomy): Bacteria > Pseudomonadota > Gammaproteobacteria > Pseudomonadales > Halieaceae > JARRPM01. The sequence goes on along the minus strand of CAXBOW010000019.1, from coordinate 17,619 downwards.
TGTGTCCCCCGGTGAGGAATCCCTGATACGCGAATGGGCAGCGTCGAAACAGATCAGTCCGCAATGGGTCAAAGAACACAAGGTTACGCTGAATGTCGACGCAGGTGCGCGGGACAGAGTCGCCGCGCACACTGGGCAGGACGGTCAAGCATTACCCGTGCTCGTGTTACGCAGGGGAGACCAGTTCACGCCTTTGCCGGCATGGCGATTTTGAAGAGCATGACGATGCATCGTCAATCCATTGTCGCGTGGATTATCGGCCTGCTGTGTGGGTCCCTCGTCTTCGAGGCCCAGTCCATACCGGCCGGATATCAGCGAGTGGCGATTGAGTATGATTTGCCCCCGGCGTTGCTTTACGCGGTGGCATTGACTGAGAGCGGGCAGAGCGCACTCAGCGAAGGTCGGTTCCGTCCCTGGCCCTGGGCGCTCAATATTAATGGTGAAGGACACTATTTCACCTCAAGACAAGAAGCATTGCAGGTGCTGCAAGCGGCCCTGATACACACGAGCAGTTCTGTCGATATCGGGTTAATGCAAATCAACTGGCGCTACCATGGCGCCGCACTGGGTTCAGCATGGCAAGCACTGGATCCCTACCATAATTTGCGCGTCGCGGCGGCGATTCTGCGAGATTGCCTTAATGAGCATGCTAACTGGATGCAGACTGCTGGCTGCTACCATGCACCAAACGATCGCACGAGAGCGCAGGCTTACGCCAGTCGCGTCCAACAATATTTGACGCAGCATGCCGACATTGAGCCGGAGGGTCGGTTTGAATATCCCTAATCGTCACTGGTTGCCCAAGTTTCTACTTGTTGTCTTCATAGGTGCGTTCGCAAGTGTATCGGCAATCGCCGAGTTGACCGTCATTTATGATGCGGGTCACACGAAACCGATAGCGCCTTTACAGAAGCCCTTTGTGTCGGATCAGGTACTGCCGGCCCATCCGGGCACTGCTGCGGATTCAGCTGACCAGACAGTGTTAAATGGCCCTACGCTCAGCAACTTACTACCCGTGCGTTCTCCCGGCCTACTGGTCGGTGATCTTGCGGGAAGGCAACTCAAACCTGGTGTCCAAGCGCGTCTGGCACAGGGTAATCCGCGTCCCTTTTTCTTGATCGGTTCCGACCCGGAGTCGCTGGAGTGGCTGGCAACCCATCGAGACACCCTTGAATCGCTTGGTGCGGTGGGGATGCTGGTGCAAGCTGACACCGAGCAAGATGTCCGGCATGTCGCCGAAATCTCACAGGGCATTTCCATCACACTCGGATCTGGCAGCGATTTGGCCAATGCCTTGGGTATCGATCGCTACCCGGTACTCATTACCCGCGACGGCATCACGCAATGAGCGCCCATCCTATGGAGGCGTTGCTTCGACCGCCGGTCGAGTTGTGGTCTTGTTTCACGGCGATCGCCGCTGGCTTACTGGCCTTGCTTGCACCGTGGGGCCTGATGATGCCGCCGGGGATTGCTGCCGCCAGCAGCCTGGCTTTCTTTGGGTTTGGCCTCTGGCGGGGCCATCAAGCCTGGCGTGTGTTGCGCTATCAGCGTCACATGAAACGCTTACCTGAGTATCGAATAGCGGCCGATCGGGTCCCCGTCAGTCAACACAAACTATTTTTGGGCAAAGGCTTTCGCTGGACTCAGCAACACACGCAGCGCCTACGCGACACGCTGAAACCCGAGGTTCAGCGTTACGTTCAGCCGAGTGCGATTTACCATTGGGCGCGGCAAAAGGAAGTCGCCTGGGAGTCGATTCCGGGGCTGACCTTATTGGCGAGGCTCTTGCGCAGTCGATCCCGCTGGAACCTGTTGGCGCCGTTACCACCGGTGGGCGGCAAGCCCGCTCTGCACGCGGTTGAACCCCATGAGCAACCCGTGTGGATGGATCTGGGTGAACGGGTCGGACACACACTGGTGCTAGGCACCACCCGGGTCGGCAAGACACGGTTGGCAGAACTGCTGATTACCCAGGACATCCACCGCGGGGATGTGGTGATTGTGTTCGACCCCAAAGGCGATGCAGATCTGTTGCGCCGCATCTATGCCGAAGCCAAGCGTGCCGATCGTCTGGACGATTTCTATTTGTTCCATTTGGGTTTTCCGGAGCTATCGGCGCGCTACAACGCTATAGGGAACTTCTCCCGTATTACCGAGGTCGCAACCCGTATTGCCAACCAGTTGCCCAACGAGGGTAACTCTGCCGCATTCAAAGAGTTCGCCTGGCGCTTCGTCAATATTATTGCGCGGGCGTTGGTGGCGCTGAAACGCCGACCGGACTATCAACAGATCCGACGTTACATCAACGACATCGAACCGCTGTTTGTGGAGTATGCGGGCTACTGTGCGGCGATTGCAGGCATCGACGCCTGGGTGTCTCTGGTCGAAGAACGCGCAGCGGATATCAAGGAACGCAATCTGCCCAATGCACTGCGCGGAAGGTCGATGGAAGCTATCGCCTGCATGCGGTTATTGCAGGAGAGGGCCATCTACGACCCCGTCCTGGATGGTCTTATTTCCGCGTTCAAGTACGACAAGACTTATTTCGACAAGATCGTCAGCTCCGTCGGCCCGCTGATGGAAAAACTCACGACCGGTACCATCGCCTCCTTGATTTCTCCGGACTATCAAGACGAGCAGGATGCACGACCCATCTTCGAATGGATGGATGTGGTGCGCCGCAAGGGGATTGTCTACGTGGGGCTTGATGCACTCACCGATACTACGGTGGCTAGTGCGGTGGGCAATTCCATGTTTGCAGATCTCGTGTCAGTGGCGGGCCATATTTACAAACATGGCGTGGCGTCCGAACAGGCTGGACACGCGCGGGGCGGCGACCTGGACGCGTCCGGACACGGCCCCGGACAGTCCTCCATGTCCACACTACCGACCATCTCCCTACATGCCGACGAGTTCAATGAGCTGATCGGTGATGAGTTCGTACCGTTGCTGAACAAAGCAGGCGGAGCAGGGTTTCAGGTAACGGCCTACACCCAGACCTGGTCGGATGTGGAGGCGCGGATTGGCAGCAAAGCCAAGGCGGGTCAGGTGGCCGGTAACTTCAATACGATGCTAATGCTGCGGGTGAAGGAGCTAGACACGGCAGACATGTTGACCGAACAGTTGCCCAGGGTCGAAGTGTTCAGTCTGATGAGTGTTTCCGGCGTCGATGATTCATCGGACCCCGGGTCTGGTGTCGACTTCAAGTCCCGTAACGAAGATCGGATCAGTGTCTCGGAAGTGCCCATGCTGATCGCTGCTGATATGGTCACGCTACCCAAAGGGCAGGCCTTCGCGCTATTGGAGGGCGGTCAGCTCTGGAAACTCCGTATTCCCTTGCCGGATAGCCGTGGGGATGCCGCCATACCGAGCGATTTTGAAGCGATGGCCGACGCGATGCGGCGCAGCTACATCACCAACGATCATTGGTATCGGGTGACCGATCATTGGTGGCACGCGGTGTCTGAGACCACATCGGATTCATCTGAACAGGTCGCTTCACCTTAAGGTGGCGGAACCAGCCGATCCCCGCCGACCCGTCGCAAGCCCGGGCATCTTCGCCCGGATTTTGACGGGTATCGCCCAGTGCTTGAAATGGCTCTTCCTCTCCCTGGTCTTCTCCGTTTTGATCGAGTGGATTGGGATGGTGTTCTGGTGGGAGGAGCAGGGCCTAGCGCATAGCCGGCAGATGCTGGTGAATGAGTTGCAGTTCCTCGGCGCGGACTTTCATCGCAGTTGGTTGACCGAACATCCCATGCAGTTCGCCAGTGAATTGTCAGAGCGCTTCTACTACTTCGCCTTTGAATGGACCGGGTTTGTCGATCTTCTCCAGTGGATTACGCAGGCTCCATCTATTGAAGAATCCGGCGTGCGCCCGGTGCTCCATCGGCTTTACCGACCGGTAGCTGACTTTGTCCTGGCTGGAATGCAAATCGCCCAGGTCTTTGCGGTGCGTCTGGCTATTCTTGTTCTGGCCACGCCAGTATTTGGACTGTTCACGCTGGTGGCGCTGGTGGATGGCCTGGTGCGGAGGGACCTGCGGCGTTGGGGCGGCGGCAGGGAAAGCTCTTTCGTCTACCACTACGCCAAGAAAGCCGCCATACCACTGATTATCATGGCTTGGGTGCTGTACCTGGCGCTGCCTTTCAGCCTGCACCCGTCCTGGATCATCCTGCCGTTCGCTCTGGCCTTCGCCTTCGCTGTGACCATCACGGCGAGTACCTTCAAAAAGTATCTCTGACACAGTTGACTGTACTATTACAGCCTGCTAGGCTGTATTTGAGCACTGTAAATATACAGTCTAAATGCTGTTCAGGAGGTAATCATGATCGCGCAAGCCGAACAACTGCTGCAACGTGGTTCCAGTGTCACCAGTTCCCTGCTGCCAGCGATTTTTCGTATTTTTAGCCAGTGGCGTCTGACTGGCGCCCAGCAGATGACCTTGTTGGGGCTCAGCAACGAGAAGACCCTCTACAACTGGAAGAGCCAGCCTGAAAAGGCCAAGCTGACGCGGGATCTGCTGGAACGGGCCAGCTATATCCTGGGTATCTACAAATCCCTGGAGATTCTGTTGCCGGACGAGGGTCTGGCCGATCAGTGGCTGGCAACCCCCAATGACAACCCACTGTTCAATGGTACGGCACCGCTGGATCGATTGCTGGCCGGTCAGGTGGTGGACCTGGCCGTAGTCAGAGATTTCCTCGATGCGGAGCGGGGTGGCTGGTGATCGATATCGATACACTACCCAGTAGCGAGGCAAATGAACCGGTCTATCGGGTCATTCTGTCGCGCTATCCTCAGATCCATCTGTTCGAGCGCGTCTCCAGTGCGCAGGATTGGGAGGTGCTCTACGCCGTTGAGTCCCTGACCAACCCCAGGTTACGGGATGAAGTCGGTGATATTCGCCTAGTGCCACCGGAAGACCGGGTGTATGGCGATGGTGCGTCCTGGATCATGGCGGCCTTCACCCATCCTCCGGTAGACGATCGAGGCGGGCGCTTTAATTGCGATTTTGGTATCTACTACTGCACCGCTGACGAGGATGTGGCCATCGCCGAGTCGTCTTTTCACCGCGCACGTTTTCTGCGGGAATCTCGAATTGAACATACAACCCAGGAAATGCGTGTTATCCGCGCACAACTTGGGCCGGCAACCCTGCATGACGTGCGACAACTGATCGGTGACGCTATCTACGACCCCGATGAATACGCAGTAGGGCAACAGCTTGGGTGCGCGTTGCGGGATGCTAAAAGTTTCGGCGTTCACTACCAAAGCGTAAGAACGGAGGGTGAGTGCTACGGGGTGATGCGTCCTAAGGCGCTCTCGGATGCCATTCACTGGCGATATCTACGTTACCACTATGACCAGGGGGCGATCGTTGAGGTTGAATCCATGGACGGCAGTGGCAGGAGGTAATGGCAATGTTTAACGAACTGCTGTGGATATTCACCCAACTCCCGGACGATTACATCGTACTTGATACCGAGACCACCGGACTCCCTGATGAAGATGGCATGCCGGATATCGTTACGTTTGGGATCACTGTGGTGAGGAATCGAGAGATAGCGAATTCAGTGGAGTTTAAAACAAGGCCGAAAAAACGAATCTCAGAAGAGGCGCAATCGATACATGGTATTACCAACGAGCATGCTGCCGAATTTGAATCCTTTGATTCTCAGTGGAGCCAGATCGCCAAATACCTGGAAGGTCAGCTTATCGTAATTCACAATGCGAGTTTTGACTGGCCAATCCTGCTTGATCATGTTGATCGATATGATGTAGCACTGCCAGAGATTCAGGGTGTATTTTGCAGTCAGAAAGCAGTCATACCTTGGGCACAGGCGATAGAATTGCCATGCAGCGATAGAGGCCCGTCGTTAGATACGCTGACCAAAGTGCTTGGCGTTGAAAATCTCAGAACAAAGGACGCTGGAATACACGGGGCCGAGATTGATACCAAGCAATCAGCCTGGGTCATAGAGATGATTAGACGCAATGGAAATATAGATTAGGTTTCAACCTTGAATCATGAGGGTCGCCAGTAGATAAATGTGTGCGGTTCTAATACAAGACGGACATCAAGTGAATACAGATGTTAGAGCCATCCTGTGGATGGTTGTCAGGCTGAGATTATGCAATCTCGGGAATGGCTAGAGGCGCACGTTGACTGAAGTCAGAACTGTCGAGACGTGAACAAAAATTTAATAAACGCTAACGATGTGGAGTACCAAATGACCGAAGAAATACCAGAAATCCGGATTGCGCTGTTCGGTCCGAGCGGATCCGGCAAGACGACATTATTGGCAAGCTACTTCGGCAATCAACAGCGAAACGGATTTGAGGAGGCACACGGGTATCGACTTGAAGCAGAGGACGCGTCGGACGGTAACCAACTCCTTGCGCGCTACTATCGAATGGAAGGAGGAGAGTTCCCGTTGGGTACAGAGAACTTTTCTGAGCATGCTTTCGGCCTTAAGGTTCACCAACTGCCCACACCCAGTCTCCGTATCGTCTGGTATGACTATCCTGGTGGTTGGTGGGAGCGTACTCCCGCAGATGATGCTGAGAAGTTAGAGCGAAAGGCTGCTATTACGAAACTTCTGTCGAGTCATGTCGGTGTATTGCTGATCGACGGGCAGCGTCTCGTTCAGGACGGCGCGGAATACGTTTGTCATACACTGGACCAGTTCAAAAACGAGGCTCGGAAGATAGTCGACCAGCTCGCTGCAGAAGGGAAGCCAATCGAGGAATTGCCACGACAATGGGTAATTGCAGTATCCAAGGCCGACCTGCTGACAGAAGGCGCGACTGCTGAGGCAGTGTGCAAGCAGGTCGTCTCGGATGCTGCTGACCAACTTGCAGGCGTAGCGCGCGTCTTTAACGCGCGAGGCTTTGGTAAGCAGTACCTTCTACTGGCGGCTGTGAGCGCCGACGGTAGCCGTGTTGTCGATGCGCACTCTTACCTCGGCCTGCAGCTAATAGCTCCTGTGGCGCTCCTCTCCGTTCTCGACGAGCTAGCTCAGAAGGCCGGTCGTGGACGTCCGGCAGGCCTTGCCAAGGCCATTCTTGAGCGCCTGGCTGCCTTTACCGACCTTATAGACAAGCTCGATGACTTCTTGCCGATCAAGTATCAGGTACTGACTAAGCTACTTAAGGCTCTAGCTGTTAAGGAAGGGCTTGATAAGGGGGCCAACTACTTTCGCGAAAAGCAAGCGAAGGCCGCTCGGAGCGGTAAAAAAATCGAGGCCGCAGTGGCTGCCATGAAGGCGGAGCTAACATCCGAAGCTGCCCAGGTTGCGTTCTTCCGAAATCAGTAGTAGCCGATGATGCAAGCAGACACCTCAACAGCAATCGATCTCAGCTCCTTGTTATGGCGCACTAGAGGTTTGAGCTGGGACTATGAATTTGTACTAGAGCCAGCATCGCCTCATTCAAATGGCTGGTACTGGATGCATCGAAAGGTATTCGGTGGATGTGCACCTACACAGCAACCCACTTACGTGTCCGGTGCCTTGTGTGGAGATGGCAACGATCTTATCCCGTTCATTGGTGCCGCCTTCCTTGATCCGTCACGTAGGGACGAGCATGGCCGACCAATAGCGCACTATGTCATATGGTTCCGCGTCGGTGATGCTGTCGCGGACGCTCTTGAGAACACTCCCCTCGGATGGGAGAGTGTCTTTCTGGAGCATGTTTCAGATGTATTCGATTCACCCGACGTGTTTGGGGCGCCAAAAGGAGACCACTCAGGCGATGAGTCGTTTCGTGCTGCGCTAAGCAGCAGGCTCAAGGCTGTCGCCGGGACCTTCGTGGTGACGGGCCCCTCTTTACCGGCGACGGCGTGTCGCGATGTCGGTACGATAAAAAGCATGCGGGAAGGGGCAGAGTTTTCCGAGGACGCACCTGCCCATCAACCGTTTAACCCGGCACGAGAGCCCGCCGGCATCGCCACTGTGACTCCAAAGAGGCTAGCAGTTGATATAGCATCAGCTATTGCGTCGGGCGAAGCTTGGGCGCTAACGCACGATAGTGGCTGGCTTGGAAAGCGCTTCCCCTCCATAGGAGCCAGTCGAGATTTCATTTCTAGATTGCGTGGACAAGAGGACGAGCAGGAACTGAACTCTCGAATTCTTAAGTCCTTCAGTGGCTCTCAGGAGGACCAGTTCATTCAATCGCGTCTTGCACATGTCCACGGTCGTTTTCTCAAGTCAAAGAGTGATGTGGAGCCCACGCGAGGCTTTGATGCAGTTGTGGACTGCTTGATCAACGCTGGGTTTCGAGACATTTTGGCTGAATTGGACGAGCACCAAGCGTGTGAGCAATTGGCCGCGACAGTGGCGCACGGCGCATTCTCAGGGGACAGGTTTATCCGCAATTTGCTCTTGCGTATCCGCGCGTCTATCGAATCTCATACCCACACCGAAGATTAGTCTTCAACCGTGCTACTCGCGAGAAACCTTCTCCAGCTTTGCGCTATCAGGCTTCGCTTACCGCCGTTAACCTTTTACGATAGGATCGCCGAAGCGGTGTTGATGTACATCCGCTATTGGCAGTGGAAGATTTTGCATGACACTTAGAAAAACACCCCACCCACTGAATAGATTTCCCATCGTCGCGCTTATCTAATTCTCGCACTATGCCCCGTAACAACTTACGGGAGCAACAGTGCCATGAAACGCCAATTCTGGCCATCTACCTTTCTGATTATAGGTTTGTCAGTCACGTCAGCGGCGCTTGCCGATGCCGGCGCTGAGCATGAGGCACTCGCGAAAATCATCCATGAACTCAATACCCTCGAGCCGCTGATCAAGCAGGCGCAGGCTAATGCTGAACAAGATGCCCGTATCCGATTTCGCTATGACTGGCTGCGTCAGGACCTGAAGCAGATCAAGGACGGCATCCAGTCACACATCGACTCTCCCCGTGCTCAGCCTCGCTCATTTCCGCCATTGCGCGGCGATTACCGTCGATAGGTTTCGTCATGAACGCCGCACAACAAACAGCTTTTCAAGCCGGTTCCGGTATTACCCCAGCCACCATGCTGACGGCAATCGCGTCGATGGTTTTGGTGTTGGCGTTTGTCTGGGTGATCTGGGTGGCTTTAGGCACATTTCGGGCTTGGCAGGACGGGCAGGCAACGGTTTTTGATCTGACCTGGAGCACTCTGCGGGCAAGCATTGTTTTGATGGTGTTGGGTTTCTATTTGCGGTGAGTCAATCGAGAAAGTCCCGCAGGGGCAAGCGGCGGAGCATTGCAGTGGGATGCGGGGATAGGCCCCATTTTTATCAGCGTTATAGAAGAGGACAGTTGTTATGGGTACAACAAATACAGAAATCAGTTTCAGCAAAAAGACTACTGCCATCCGCAGGTCGTTATTGGCAACGGCAGCGATGGTTGTACCACTCCCGCTCTGGGCGGCATTGCCGACGCCGGTCGCGCCGAGTACCGGTCCGCCAGCAGGGGACTGGATTGGCCTGATTCAGGGATATATCAAAGATGGTGGCCTGGTGCTTGGGTTGGCCATTGCGGTTTTGGGATTTCTCTGGATCGCGTATTTGGGCTTTGCAAAATTCAATGAAGCTCGCCAGGGCAAGGCTGAATGGGCCGAAGTGGGTGTGCTCGGGATTGTCGGTGCGATTGTGCTGATATTCGCCAGTTATCTGCTCACTGAAGCGGCAGGCGTCATCTAATGTCTGACGTCAACAATTGACTGCGATAGGAGACGTGAGTGTCCAACGACCATGAAATTCTGGCGGATCGGCTCAATGCCGAGCCCGCCATCTTTAAAGGCTGCTCATCCTCTGAGCTAGGCATGATTGTGGGGGTGGCCATTGTAATATGGCTGCCCCTCAGTCTATTGCTGGCCTGGTTACTGGGCGCAATCACTATGGGATTTGGGATTGCCGGAGTCGGCGTGGTGGCCACAGTCGTGGTCATGGCGACGCTGTTCCAGCGTATCAAACGTGGGCGGCCAGAAGGCTATTACCAGCAATGGTTACGTGTCCGTCTGCATTCCATGGGACTGTATCGTGTCCCCTGGGTACTGCGGAGTGGGTCCTGGGATATCGGGAGAACGCAGCATGCGCCGCTACCGTCTCGAAATCGATAACGTACGGTCGCATTTGCGCTCCCTGTGGGCCGTCATCGGCCTACAAGGACTGATCATTCTCGCGCTCTGGGTTGGCTGGAGCCAGGCCCCCAAACAGCTGCGCGTCTATGTGCCACCCGATCTGCGCTCCGGCGCAGTGCTGGCCGCCGAGGAAGTGCCTGCAGCGAATGTCTATGCGTTCGCGTTCTACATTTTTCAGCAACTTAATCGCTGGCCCGAGAACGGCGCGACAGATTATGGCAGTGCGATTTTTCGGATATCGCCTTACCTGACGCCTCGCTACCGCAATGATCTGATTGAGGATATGGAGTTGAAGGCCAGACGCGGTGAGTTGGCTTACCGGGTGCGCGGCGTTCATGAAGTGCCGGGGCATGGCTACGAAGAACGCCGCGTTGACGTGTTGTCCTCCGACGCATGGATCGTATGGCTGGATCTGGATTTGATGGAGTCGGTGAAAGGCATGACTGTTAAGCAGACGACTATTCGATACCCGGTTCGCGTGGTGAGGCAAGCGATTGATCCGGAATCCAATCCCTGGGGCATGGCTCTTGATGGCTACGGAAGTGAAGGCCCGCGCCGATTAACCGATGCCGAACTGGCTGATCCCGGTGCAAAGGGTACCAGCACTGAAGAGGAATCCTCTAGATGAAAGCACCGAATTATTACTCTCCAGCCCAATGGGTTGCTCTTCTAGGGTTATGTTTTTTCGTGGCGTGCTTTGCGCAAGCCGATGACGCGGCCTCGAACGGTCCTGAAAGAGTTGTCTGGAACAAATCGCCCATTGTCATCCCGTTGGTCGTGGGCGAAGAGCGTCTTGTTCATTTCCCTGATTCGGTGAGTATCGGCTTGCCGCAGACGCTGACGCCATTGCTACGTACTCAAAGCATCAACGGTACCATTTACCTGTTGGCTAGACAGTCTTTTGAGCCTAGCCGTGTCATGGTGCGATCGGAAACCGATGGTCCGATGTACGTCCTCGATATTTCAGCAGCGCCTGACGAGGCAGAGGGGCGCTCACTGCCTGATGTGCAGATACTGCTGGAAACACCGCAAGATGCAGGTGCAGCTGAGCCAAAATGTGACAAACGATCACATCCATGGGGCTACGCTGCATTAACCCGATATGCAGCTCAACAACTCTATGCGCCAACGCGACTCATCCCCCGTCGGTCGGGTGTGGTTGCCATACCGGTGAATGGCGAACCGGTCGATCTGGTGTATGGCGCCAAGGTTGAGGCCTTGCCTGTCGCCGCCTGGAAGGTAGGTCTGCAGTATGTCACCGCCGTAAAACTGACCAATCGTACTCAAAAAGCGGTTGTGCTGGATCCGCGCGAACTGCGCGGGTCATGGCTGGCTGCGACGTTTCAACACAATCGCCTGTTACCAGCGGGCAATGAGGCCGATACCACGGCTGTCTATCTGGTCTCTGACCGGCCCTTTGATGTGGCGCTTTGAGAGAGGATAGGAATCAACCATGTCGATGGTAACCAGTAATCGTTTGTTACCTATTCTTGCCGGCTCCGTTGTGCTGATGGCGGTGCTTGTGACAGTGAAGTCCTGCTACCCGAATGAGGAGCAATTTCAGTTCTTGGAAGCCGTGCCGCGGGCGCCGAAGCCAGATGCCGATACACCCTCAGACACCATCAAGACACTGACGGCTAATGTCAGCGCCATGACCTCGGAACTCAATGCCCTGCGTCGGGATAACACCGCCCTCAAACTGGAGAATCGCGGCCTTGTCGACGATAGAAAACAGATCGAAAACAACGTGCTGTCGAAAGTGCAGACAGCTCTGGAGACAAAGCGGTTGGACACAGCCCCCACCGAAACCACGTCAGCCATCGCCGCGCTGACGGCAAGGGTGGATTCGCTGACCAACCGGCTTGGAACCTCATCGTCACATCCGTTGTCCACGGGTTCTGATATTCCGATCGGACTCGGTCTGGATGGGATCGGAACATCGGCGGTGGAATCGGAATCGCTGGTGTGGGTCAATCCCCTAGAGTTCACGCCAGCACCTGAGGGTGATAAGGAGACGTTGCTCAACCGGTTGACTCGCACCAGCCGCAATGCATTAGACACGACCCGCCCGGAGGTGCAATCGCTCGTGGCGAAAGGATCCGATGCCCTCAATAGCGTCCTTCCGGTCTACACCGTGCCTCGCAATGCCACACTGATTGGATCCACTGGCATGACTGCATTGGTTGGCAGGGTACCTATACAGGGGCAGGTCCGCGACCCCATGCCGTTCAAGGTGATTACCGGCAAGGAAAACCTGGCCGCAAATGGTCTGCGCATTCCAGGTGTTGAAGGCATGATCTGGAGTGGCACGGCGATCGGTGATTGGACGCTCTCCTGCGTGACGGGGAAATTGGAATCGGTGACCTTTGTTTTCGAGGACGGCACCATCCAGACCCTGTCCAGTGACGACAATCAGTTGGGTGGTTCCAGTGGAAACAGCGATAGACCCCTGGGTTGGATTTCCGATGCGCGCGGTATTCCCTGTATTACTGGTGAGCGCAAGACCAACGCACCGGCGTTCCTGGCGCAGCGCATTGGGGTGATGGCGCTCCAGGCTGCCGGTGAAGCTGCGGCGCAGTCCGAAACCACCACGCTGATCAGTGACTCGGGTACCGCCACCAGCGTGGTCTCGGGTGAGACGGGCAAATACGTATTGGGTAAAACACTGGGCGGGGGAAGCGACGAAGTCGCTCAGTGGTTGCGGGAGCGTCAGGCTCAGAGTTTCGATGCGGTATTTGTGCCCGCGGGTATCGAGCTGGCGATTCACGTTGATCATGAACTCCCCATTGATTTCCATTCCAACGGCAGGAAACTCCATCATGAAACGAATCTTTTCGAACACGCAACGATTACCACTGGTTCTGGTCTGGACTAGTGTGCTGATGGTCGGCTGCGCCAGCACCAAGGAGTCGGTCTTGCCGCAGGACGGTCCCACCATGAAGTCCATCTACGATCAGCACATGGTTGATGTTCAAAAACCTGACCATCGACGAGCTATCGGTGGTCAGCCGTTACCGCATTCCGGTATCGAGCACTACCGGGGCTTTGTGCGAGAGGCCGCGAACGAAATCGACACGGCATTTCCCCGACTGCCGAATCCGACTCTGGTGATGTATATCTTTCCTCATCTATCGGGCAGTGAACGCACGCCGGTACCGGGTTATGTGACCACATTTCCCTTTTACGAAAAGGCGGAGTATGCGTTACCGGGGGAAGTGCCAGGTGAGGTGCCGGCAGCGGTTGGTCATTCGCCCGGTGAGCAGTAGGGCATTCGCGATGACTTCAAAAGGAAAGACTTCAAAAAAAGTAACTTCAAATTACCCCGAAAGCTCAGACGCATCACCCTTGACGTCCGCCGCGATCAAACAGCAGTACCATCGTCCGCCGTCGTTTACCGACCTGTTGCCCTGGATGGAATATCTGCCTGAGAGCAAAGCCTTCTTGTTGGAGGATGGCGTTAGTCTGGGGGCCCTATTCGAGGTTCAGCCGGTCGGGTGCGAAGCCCGCACGCCAGCGTTTATGACACAGCTGCGCGATGCGATTCAAACCGCAATCAACGAGGCTATCCCCGAGCGCGATGACGCGCCCTGGATATTGCAGATATATGTGCAGGATGAGCCCAAGCTCACCCAGTTTGATACGTTGCTGGCCAGTTATCCGTCTTCGAAGGTTCGTGCCTCGGAGTATTCACAACACTACCAGTCGGTGATGACGAAACACTTGCAGGCAATTTCTCGACCAGGAGGCTTGTTTGACGATACTACGGTCACCGGTTCGCGTTGGCAGGGGCAGCAACGTAGGGTCCGTGTAGTGTTATACCGTCGCTTGAAGAGCAATGGTAATACTCCAGCAGCTATCGAGGTGGAAGAGGCGCTCAATGATGTGGCAACCAAATGGATCACTTCATTGGCCGCCGCCGGGATCACGGCCCAACGCGCTGACGGTCAGGCGTTCTATCAATGGTTGCTGAGCTGGTTCAATCCCAACCCACCGTTAGCAGAGGGTAATCCTGAAGCTCTTCTGCAGTTCGCGCCATACCCGGGTGATGACAACTTGCCATTCGGTCATGACTTTGCGGAACAGTTGGCCCTGTCGATGCCCCGTTCGGACCAGGCAACGGCGAGCTGGGTTTTCGACAATATGCCTCATAGCGTAGTAAGCATCCAAAGCTTGCGGCGGGCGCCGGACATCGGCCATTTCACGGCAGAGCGCCAGGCTGGGGATCAGGTATTTTCGCTGTTCGATCGTCTGCCTGAACACACCATCATGGCGATCACACTCACGCTCAAGCCGCAGGACACCACCCGCAATCATATTGCCCAGATCAAGCGCGCATCAGTGGGCGATTCCGCTGAGGCGGCGATTACTCGGGAAGATGCTGAACAAGTGGAGCGGGAGATGGCCCAGGGCAACAAGCTGTATCCCGTGAGCATGGCCTTCTATGTGCGGGGAAATAATCAGAAGGCGCTGCGCGTTAATCTGAATCGACTACACGCGTTACTCTTACCCAACGGCCTGCAGCCCATTACCCAGGAAGCAGACTTACTGTCACTCGACAGCTATATCCGCAACCTGCCCATGGCCTATGACGCCGACCTGGACAAATCCCGACGTCGCTCACGTCTGGTCTTTTCTCGCCACATTGCCAATCTACTGCCGTTCTACGGTCGTTCGCGTGGGACTGGCCGTCCGGGCCTGGTTTTCTACAACCGAGGCGCCGAACCGCTGGTCTTCGACCCGCTGCACCAAGATGACCGCAAGAAGAATGCCCACATGCTGATACTGGGGCCCACGGGGGCAGGGAAATCGGCGTTGTTGGTGTATCTGCTGCAACAGATGATGGCCCGGCATCGACCACGCATTTTTATCATCGAGGCCGGGGCTTCGTTTTCGCTATTGGGACAGCATTTTGCCCACCACGGCCTGTCGGTTAACCAGATCACGCTAAACCCCAATGTCGATGTCAGCCTACCGCCCTTTGCCGCGGCGTTGCGGTTGCTCGATCGAGGCCATGCGTTTAATCCGCTCGATGTCGATGAAAGTACCTTGGATGCAATACTAGGTGATGACGATGAGGTCGAAGAAGAGGGGGGCGGTCGCGATATTCTCGGTGAAATGGAGATAGCCGCACGCATCATGATCACCGGCGGCGAGGATCGCGAAGATGCGCGGTTGACTCGCGCGGATCGACTATTGATTCGCAACGCCATCTTCCTGGCCGCAAGAACCGTGAAAGAGACAGCCAGAAGCCAAGTGATTACCCAGGATGTGGTCAATGCCTTTCAAACCATCGCCACCAACACGGAGTTGCCCGAGCATCGACGCAATCGCGCTCTCGAAATGGGTGACGGCATGGCATTGTTCTGCTCGGGCCTGGCAGGCCACTTCTTCAACCGGCCGGGGCAGTCCTGGCCAGAGGCTGATGTCACTATCCTGGAAATGGGTATGTTGGCCAGAGAGGGCTATGAAGATCAGCTGACAGTTGCTTACCTGTCAATGATGGGCCACATCAACGACCTGGTGGAACGCCACCAGCATGATGACCGGCCCACTCTGGTAGTCACCGACGAAGGCCATATCATTACCACCAATCCCTTACTGGCCCGTTACGTGGTCAAGATTACCAAAATGTGGCGCAAGCTCGGTGCCTGGTTCTGGATCGCAACCCAGAATCTGGAGGACTTTCCCGACGCCAGTCGCAAGATGCTCAATATGATGGAGTGGTGGTTATGTCTGGTAATGCCGAAAGAGGAGGTGGAGCAGATCGCCCGCTTTAAGGATCTCAATGATGAGCAACGAAACCTGCTGCTGTCCGCCCGCAAGGAGCCCGGCAAGTACGTGGAAGGGGTGGTTCTGGCCGACAAGGTCGAAGCGCTGTTCCGCAACGTACCGCCTGCCTTGTCACTTGCCCTGGCGATGACCGAAAAGCATGAAAAGGCTGAGCGCGCAGCCATTATGCGTGAGAAGAACTGCTCCGAGCTGGAGGCGGTTTACGAGATCGCCAAGCGTATCGAACAGTCTCCTGCGTAGCAGGTTTACTGATATCAGGGGTGTTTCGCGATCCCACGGCAGGCCGGATAGGTTGTGCATCCCCAAAATTGATTGCCCGCGTTTTGTCCCTTTCTGGCCGTTCTTAGTACCATCGTACCGCCACACTTTGGGCACTGTTTTTGACTTTGGGACGTCGTTGACGCAGTGATTAGCGGCACGATTGCGGGAGCAGCTGGCGGTGAGAGAGCCTTCTTCTGGCGCAGATGGTTGACATGTTTTCGGTTGGTGGTAAATCCCCGCTGTAATCTCAGCTGTTCGATTTCTGCCGTCACGGTCTCCACGTCGGCCTGGCTGAGGATCACTTCGTGCCGCGCTTTGATATACCGGGTATACCCACCGGCATAAACCACATTGTCGGGTAACTCCGTCTTGAACGTCGAATCACCGACAAACACCACCAGCGAGTGAATTGCGGAAGCGGGAATATCCAGCAAAGCTTCCAGCGTTTTGACGTGCTTATAGTTCTGGTGCAGTGGATTCTGAAATTTATGGGTGTGTTTGTAGATTTTTTGAGTCCAGGTCTTCTGGTTGGCCGAACCGAATATCCAGCCCTTCATATTTTTGGTTTCAATTACGAACACGCCGTAGCGCGACACAATAATGTGGTCGATCTGTGTGCTGCCATCATCGGTTTGTAATGTCACATCCTTGATCAGGTGGTATTCGTCCTTTGCAAGAAACAGCCGTGCGGCCGTATTCAACAGAAACTCACCGGTAATGCCTTTGAACCAGGGTGACTTGAGAATACCTGTCAGAATGGCGAGAGGTATGAGGTACCACAGCGCGCCGTAGACCTGTTGGATGATGGGGCTGAAATCCATTCCCGCGTTTCTTCCGTTATGAATGTTCCGCCATTATAGGAATGTCGCTTCCGGTCGGCTAGAAACATCAACGCTTCGTGTCTGGGTTTTCTGTTTATCCCCCACAGTCAATCCTGCAGCATGAATGCTCTGTCAAAGGTATGTGGATCTGGATGGCTGCCAGTGAATAGTGCAAGAGCTCATCTCATTCTTTCGATCGTTCTAACAGGGATGCTCTGTGAGCCAGTTTTTGCTGACGAACCATCAATTGCGATCGAGGTATTTACCGGTTCAATGAACCCTGTGGCGAATGGTACGGACGGTATAACCGTGTATTACATAGACCGTATTGATCGACTTCAGAAAGAACTCTCCAAAGATTTGCCAGCGAATCCCGAAGCCGCAAAACAGACTGCCCTTCATCGCTTCCAACGTATTGACAGCCACGTCAGCAGTGAATTGGAAAATGCTGCGAAAGGCCTTGTTCAGGCGATGCACTACGGCATTGATCGCTACCCGGCCATTGTCTTCGATGGCAATGCGGTGGTTTACGGCATCACCGATGTTCGAGCGGCAACCCAACGGTATCGGCAGTGGCAGGCCGGGGAGGCTCGACCATGATGCGCGCTATCCGCCGTT
>CAXBOW010000018.1:0-94853 GCA_963977485.1 uncultured Haliea sp. | reverse complement strand
TGATTTGTAAGACATTGCTTAGCGGGACTTTCGGCACGTTTTGCACGCCCTAGCCTAGCGACACGAACGGCTTGCCATATAAGGCCTTCTCAAACTATCCATGCTTTCTGAGTAAGAACATGAGTCTGATCGCCAGAGGATAGTCCTCCAGGCCCAGGTGCAGCTTCTGGTATTCCGTCCAGCGCCCCCTGTCGACGACGGCTTCAATGGCCTCGGAATACCGCTGGCAGGCGTTCACAAGCGCATCTCCGGACAGCTCTCCACCGCCTCCTTGGCCGCACCGAACAAACCGGCAAGAGTAAGCCAGTGAACAAAACTTGAACCCGATACCTCACGGGATATTACCTCTTGGCCCTCCATTAACGCGGGTAGACTGCTGTCTCACCGCCAAGAAAGCAATAATATTAACTCCCATCTAAGAGATGACCTCGCTGTTGACTTCCCTTGAAGTTGTATTTTCCACGTCTGTGCGCTACTTTCGCAAATCCCTGGAAATGCTGGCCGAGCTTCGGCGCCGATTCCGTCTTTGCCACTACCTTGGCTCCAATTGTCAGCCAAGTGCACCAATCGAATATTTTGTACGAAGAGTCAGGGTCCCACCAATAAATTGCGAAGAATTAATTATGGAAACCGAGAAGTTGGGGCAAAGGCGTTCACCAGACTATATAGGTAGACTGGGATAGAGCCAGAATGAGAAACGCGTGCTAAACAGCATAGGTGAAGGATGATATACCTCAAAAATACCCGCAAACTGCTACCGCTCAGCCACTTGCTGTTCTGTCTTTTTATACTCAGCGGGAGTATGCAAGCCAATGCCCAGCTTGAAGCGCTGGGAAACATCCCATCGGAGTCGGCTGACTCCTCTACAGAACCGGACCCCATCAGCCTTGCCCAGATCAGCCAGCGCTCAGAAGAACTCGAAGCTGAGCGCGCGAGACTCGCCCTGCTGATTCAGCAGCAAGCGGAAGATGCCACCACAGCCGCGCAGCTGACCAGTACTCAAGAACGCCTGGGCCAGATTAACCTATTGCTTAAAGCACAGCTCGACCTGGCGGAGTCACTCGCACTAGAGTCCGAAGCGAGTGTTGAGCGCTACCAAGATGAACCTTCTATTTACCAGCTCAACAGGCTTTTTGAACAGGTCGCCAGCACTGAAGCCGCTGTGAGCGATAACCGGGACAGACTGGGAGCCACGAAGGAGCGCTTGAAAGAGCTCGACTCCCGGGTGAGAGAAGCAAGGGCGGCGCTGGCCGATGCATCGGAAAAAGATCAACCGCAGCGGCAAAGAGCACTGCAGAGCGCTGAACTGTCGGCGCGCGAAGTCCGGGAACAGTTGAATCTCGCCGCTATGCAATTGGATGCCGCCAAGCGCGAAGCTGAAACGCTGGACACGCTGCAGAAACGAATCACCATCGTCCGCACGCTCCTCGCGGATGGTGCAGGCACTATCGGTGGCTCCATCCCCACCCTGAGCGAGCGTGAAGGCGGTCTGAAACGAGCAAAGGCCAGCGCAGAACGACGCCTGGCAACGGCTGACTTGAGACTGGCCGCCGCCAAGCAACGCTACGCCCAGGATCCTCAGCCTTCCGCAGAATTGCTCTCCGAGGTGGAAGCACTGACCGCTTACCGCGACGCCATCGGCCAGCGAATCTCTTTGGCGACCTCTGAGCTGGAGCGCTTGCCGTATCTTCGTGAAATCTGGCGCAATTGGGAGGCACTGCTGCGGCAGTCTTACACAGAAGAGGATTTGGCCACAGGGGAGGACCTGGCCGCAGGCCAGCTCAGTGATATGCGCATGACGCTTGCCCTGCGCGAGGGTCAGGCCTCGGACCTGGAGATACGCCTGCAAAACCTCGAGACTCGGATCAACCAGTATTCAAGAGGCTCTCCAACGCGGCTGGCTTTGGAGGAAACAGGCGAAGTCATGCATCGTCTGCAAAACGATTTGGGGGTCGCCGAACGCTCGCTGGCGGCAGAAATGCGCCTTACTCAGCGTTTCATAAATGAAATTGCCGACATCACTGGGGATATCGGTCTCGTCGAAATCCTGGCGGAGGCCTGGGATACGACAGTCAATCTGTGGAATTTTGAGATCACTACAATTGACGACGCGCCGTTTACCGTGGGTTCTCTGGTAATGGGGCTGCTACTATTTTCTGCCGGATTATGGGCATCTCGCCTTGCTGCTGCCGCAATTGGCCGGGTTGCCGCCGGGCGCCTAAGGCTGGATGCGGGGGCCTCCCAGGCCATAGAGACTTTTTCGTTTTACGCGATGCTGGCCGTCTTCACACTACTGGCGTTGCGGACGGTTCATTTCCCACTCACCGCGTTCACCTTTCTTGGCGGCGCGCTGGCCATCGGTGTCGGTTTCGGCAGCCAGAACGTGATGAACAATTTCATCTCCGGCCTGATTCTAATGCTGGAACGGCCAGTGCGGGCACAAGACGTGGTGGAAATTGACGGCGCCCATGGAGTCATTCAGAAAATAGGGCCGCGCAGCACCCAGATTCGCTCCACTGACGGCCGCCACATCGTGGTACCCAACAGTTTTTTCCTGGAAAGCAACGTTGTCAACTGGACCCTTTCGGATGAACTGATGCGAAGCAAGGTCAGTGTCGGGGTGTCCTATGGTTCCCCTACTCGACAGGTTAAGGAACTGATCGAGGAAGTGGTAAAGGTGGAGCCGCTGGTACTCAACACGCCTTCGCCCAATGTGATTTTTGACTCCTTTGGAGACAACTCCCTAAACTTTGACGTCTATTTCTGGGTCACCGCACGTTCGCCGATGAGCGTAAAGAACGCTGAGAGCCGGATTAGATTTGGGATAGACGACATACTGCGCGAACACAATATCACGATCGCCTTCCCGCAGCGCGATGTGCACCTGGATGCCGCGTCACCTATAGAGGTACGGATGGTCGGCGACCAGGACAGCCGGGGGGCCAGCCCTACTCACTCAGGCGACAAAACGTAAAAGCACATGAATATTATAACCATCTCAACTTGCGGAACATCACTAACATTCCCGTCGCAAGAACGCCCATCACGCCCAGCAGGACAAAATACGCATACTCCCACTTCAACTCAGGCATATGCTCAAAATTCATTCCATAGATACCAGCCAGAAACGTCAGCGGCACAAAGAGACCAGAGATAATTGTCAATATCTTCATGGTTCCGTTCAGTGTGTGGGAGCTTAAAGAGATATGCCCCTCGACCAGATCACCACACAATTCGTAGTACATGCTACACAGGCTGTAGAGACGCTCGCAAACGTCATATAGATCACGGTGTACGTGACTTGACTCATCGTTCGCACTTACAAGAATAGAGCTGTTATCCTTCGAAATTCCTTCAGCCATGGTCAAATGGTAACGAAATGTTCGCCGTAGCCGCCGCAGCCGCGAACGGTAAGCCACAAGCTCTTTCATGCCTTCTTCAGAGCGCTCGGAAAGCAGTCCCTCTTCCAGCACTGCCAGGTGGTCTTCAAAATCAAGTAACTTTTCGAGATAACGACCGCAGGCATAGTGCAGAATTTTCAGGGCGAGAATGGCCGGTTTCTCGAGAAGGCGCTGCGTATCCTGTCGGGCCCAGAGCTTCTCAATACTCACCGAGGTTCCGCGACGCACAGTAATCAGATGCCTGTGTCCCACCCAGAAACCGATTTGCTGCGGTATCAGCTCGAGGCTGTCATCCAGAACAGATATTCCGCGAAACAGAATGAAGCTATTGTCTGAAAAGTGTTCCACTTTAGGGGGGTGCCGCTTGCGGAAACTATCTGTTATCGCAAATTCATCACAGCCTAGGTCAATGAGTGGCTGCCGAATTTCATCATTCGGTTCGCCCTCGATATCCAGCCACAGCACGGAGCTATCGGACTTACGCCACTGCTCCACCAGCTCCTCACCACCCTCCGCACGTCCGTCTTTTCCGTCAGTCAGCATGCATCTGATCATTGTTTTGCTCCCGATTTATTGTGGCCCACAGCCAGGATTTATGAAAAAGCGCCCATGAAAACCTCTGAGCTCGTCCCATTTCAAAATAGCACGATTCTCCTAATCTCGTCGTAGACGCCAAAATGATAGGGTGAGGAGGAGTCCATCCCATAGCTTACAACCTTTTGGCCGACGTTCGTTGCTGATTTGTCTGAAAAGTTACAACTGATTCGCACATTGTAGGCCTGAGCCCGTCAGGTAGCGCTCGCCAAGTATAATTTCAAGCTCAAACATAAAACTAACCAAAAGGTGAAAAGTCGACCGGCCAGCTGTCAGAGCACGGAGTGTTCAATCCGCCTTCGCCAGATTGAAAAAAAACGAACTCCAGGGAAGCCACAGTCGCAAAAATTCTCTATCTGCACTCAAGAAGAGATTGAATTGGCCTGTCTCCAGTGCCATGGGGTGGGGTTCATATCATGCCAACGCTGAACAACCCGCCGCGCAATATCAACGGAAGTGCGATCATCGGGAAAGAACCAACCACACGCGTTGTATTTGGCGAACAGTAGGCGACTTGATTAGTATGTGGACGAAAGAGGAGTACAGTAAGCGAGGCAGCGAACTGCTGTCCCAAGGATGTCTGACCAATGGAAGTAAAAGATAAGAAGCCCTGGGAGCAACTGCGTGAATACCTGCAGCAGGATGATTCGACAGGCTTGAACACCTATCTTGCGGACCTCAGTGGTGCGGAGAGCATCAGGGCATTGATGCGTCTGGGAACAGAGGAGCAGCAAAAAGTTCTGGCCATCGTCCCTCCGGAAGCAGCGGCGGAAGTGTTCGATTTCATTCCCGATGAAAGAGTCGCAGAGATGCTTGGCGAATTAAGCCCGGAGATCGCAGCCTCTATTGTCCACGAAATGTCGAGTGACGGACAGGCGGATGTATTGTCTGAACTGGACGAGGATGATCTGGAGGAAATCCTGCAGTTCATGGATCAAGGTGAGGCCGGCACAGCCAGGCAATTGATGGCATATGACGCCGACCTCGCCGGCGGGCTGATGATGACGGAATACTTCAGCTTTCCGAGGTCGTTTAGTGCAGGCGCAGTTCTCGCTAACCTTGCCAAGCGTGAGGATGAGTACGACCTGAATCACGTGCAGTATATTTATATCACGGGTCGTTCCGGCAGCCTGCTTGGTGTAGCGCGCATTCGCGACATCATATTTTCCCGACCAGAGGTACAGCTGCGCGATATTTTGCGTCCCGCGGACTTTGTCCGGGACACAGCAACACTCGACGAGTTGGAAGATTTTTTCGATGAGCATCACCTCACCGCGGTGCCCGTTGTGGACGAACAGGATAAAATGCTGGGGGTCGTGCGGCGCCAAGCGGTGTATGACGCAGTTGCCGCGCAGGCTGATTCTGACCACCTGAAATCCCAGGGTATTGTTGGTGGCGAGGAATTGCGCTCTATGCCGACGCTGCTTCGATCTCGCCGCCGCCTGTCCTGGCTGTCGGTCAATACATTGATCGCAGTATCGATTGGCGGTACCGTCCCGGTGTTTCTCAAACGCATGAACATCGACCCGGCGGTCGCTTCAGGCCCGATACTTACAACCGTGACCGACATGTGCGGTTTTTTCTTGCTACTGGGTACTGCCTCTCTAATGTTGCCTTTGTTGACCGCTTGATATGAGGGCCTAATTGCATATACCGGCCTCTGCCGGTTCACTTTTTACGTGATCTGCATCCTCCTACTCGCGTCCGAAGAAATAGTAGAGCCGATTCGCGTTGCTGCGGATCTTGTCCATGACATACTCACATAATTGCAAGGCTCGGCTTGAGGCTGGGTTTATTGGGATCGCTGAAATACCGTAAATATTTTGTGTGATAATCCGCTATTGCCATAGCTATTAGTTACTACTTTTCACCACCCGCAAGCCTCAGGATGCACGCCCTTGACAGAGCAAATCTGCCTGTCATTTTTCGTTACATCGAGAGGTAACAGTAATGAACAAGATTCTGGTATTGGCAGCATCCGCGATGCTTGCCGCCCCTATGGCAGCATTCGCTGTGGGACCCTTAGAAGGCGAGAAGAGTTTTACTATTGCCGGTAGCGGCAGCAACGATAAGGACTTCGATAACGGAGCCTACGGCGTCACCGCGGAACTGGGTTATTTCCTGACAGACGCCTGGCAGGCGGGTATCCGCCAGAGCGTAAACGGTTTTGCTGGCGACGAGGCCAAAAACTCCTGGAACGGCGCAACCCGCGGCTTTGTCGAGTACAACTTCCTTGACGGCAAGTACCGCCCTTACCTGGGAGCAAACCTGGGTGGAATCTATGGTGAGGAAGTTTCCAACACCGGCACCGCCGGCCTGGAAGCGGGCTTGAAGCTCTATGTACTGGAAAAGACTTATATCAACTTTGGCGTTGAGTATGCGTTCCTGTTCAACGACACCGATGACTTCCAGAACAAGTCAAATAACGGCATTTACCTTTACAACATAGGTGTTGGTTTCAACTGGTAAAGCTATTGCTTGCCGACCCCTGGTCGGCAATATGTTACAGACGGCACCCATTGAGCCAATGTTACTCTTCGCACTTGTCCAGGCTTTGCAGAGCGGATAACGTCCCTCCCATCATGACATGGTAAAAGGTGTAGGAGCTATTACATGCCCAATTCATTCTATGTTTCAGTCTTATCTGAGGATGAAATCCACTCGCTTACTGACTAGTGGGATAATGAGGCTCTCAGAAAAGTGCTGGCGCTTGCCGCCGCAGGATAGTTGTGTCTGATACAGGGAGTTAGTTCACTCATTGTTGAACTCGCGACAGAGCCTTGTTGAACACCCTATGATGCTGTAATTGTTTATCCAGGTTAAATACCCACACAATTTGCACGTTTTAACTTTTACCCGGTAAAGAAGAGTCATATGAATTTCAAGATAATCCATGAAACACGATACATCTTTGATAGCAAGGTGTTTTTGGAACCACATTATTTAAGATTCCGTCCTAAAAACACTGCATTTGTAGACGTTACAAATTTTTCGATTTCGCTAAAATCTGAGCCTGAAGGGCACAGGGTGATTGAAGATGAAGAGCATAACGTGATAGATCTTTGCTGGTTTGAAACCCTAACGAGCAGTCTTACTATCTATGTAGAAAGTAGTTTACAAACCAAAGAATATAATCCCTTCGATTTTATAATTCACCCAGACTCATTTAATACCTTACCTTTTATCTATTCGGGCCATCAATGTCAGATACTCAATGCCTATTTACAAAAACAAGCGCTCTCTCAGGAACTGGTCGATTATGCTGACACGATACTTGAGGAGTCACATTTTAGTACTATTGCATTCTTAACCAATCTTACGAGACAAATACATACTGATTTTGCCGTAGAATGCCGAGAAATCGGTCCACCGTTATCAGCAGCCGATACCTTTGAAATCAAAAAGGGTTCTTGTCGAGACTTGTCTTGGATGCAAATTATCTTATTGCGAAATTATGGCATTGCTACGCGCTTTGTCAGTGGGTATTTCTATTTTGATATGGAAAAACCAACCTACGAATTGCATGCTTGGATAGAGGCCTTTTTACCAGGTATGGGTTGGTTAGGTTTTGACCCTAGTCATGGGATCCTAACTGGGAACACACACTTTCCTGTTGCTTCTAGTGCAATTCCAGAAAATACCATGCCTGTATCTGGAAGCATACGGGGGAGTGCAACATCAGAGTTGTTCACGAGCTTAGTTATAACAAAACTGTAGTGTGACCTAGTCAACCCAAGACGACCACGTCATTGTGACATTGTACAAAGTATAGGAAGGGATACTGGATCAATATTCAATGCAATTTGATACCTTGATATTCTTTGAAGTCTCAACAATTGATATATCCAGCACTTTAAGTTGGTTTAGCGCCTATTAGTTCATGCCTGCCTCATAGGTCATCTACCCGCTATTGTTAGCCTGGGGCTCAGTCTGCGTGAGCGTTAATTTGTGCATAGTGCCTTGCGAATTAGGGAAGAGTCTAGCAGAGTACCCTGATGCAGGTATCGCGCTAAAGCCCTGTAAAAAAACGCCTGGATCTGACCGGTAATAGGGTGTTTGAAGCTGACGACTTTCAGCGACATCTGTTAGGATGTTTATTACTCGCCATCAGGAGGAAGTTATTGTGGAATGCCCAAAATGCCAATCTCAATTCGAACAGATAGCCTTCGCAGATATTGAGGTAGAGCGCTGTCTGAGTTGTCACGGGCTCTGGTTCGATATGCTGGAAAAAGATGACTTGGTCAAGATAGACGGCTCCGAGGCAATCGACATAGGAGACGCGCAGGTCGGTGAAAAATACAGCAATGTACGCGATGTTTCTTGCCCGCACTGCTCGGTGAGAATGTTGCCCATGGTCGATAAGCACCAGTTCCACATCAAGTATGAGTCGTGTCCATCCTGTTACGGTACTTTCTTTGACGCGGGTGAATTTCGTGACCTGAAAGAACACAATGTGCTTGAAAGATTCACTGAGATGCTGAAAACGCTGCGCTCTAATCTATAAGACGAGACTGGCGACAGGCGCGTCAAGATGCAGCTCTCACGTGGTTCCCGCTGCTTTAATTCCCTTCAATAGTTTCCCGATAATATCCGCCCCGGTAAGAGTTCTTGGCTTCTCGCCCCAGACTAATACCGCGTCATAGTCAATGGCGGCGTCCTCAACCGACGTCTCGCTAGGAATGGACTTCAGGTAGCTGATGACTTCACCGATAGTTTTGCTGGTGTCTCGAATGACCAGTGGGCGACGACAGAAATTGTAAATGTCGTAGGGTTTGTCCAGACCTAGCAAAGCGGCACGCAACGCTCGGTCTGCGTCCAGCAATAGCTCCGTTTGCCTAACTCGTCTGTCGGTACCACCCAGTGATGTCCGCTGGCATTCACCCTTTGCAAGAAAGGGTCGCTAATGTCCCGAGTAACTTCTCGAATCAAGGGCAGGTCTACTTTGGTGGGCAGGCGAATAATAGATTTTTCATCCACCAGTTCACCCTCTTCAGTGACCCTGATTTCATCGATAGTCAGAAAGTTCATCGCACCTCGGCCCCCAAGGTGGTCAAGGGACGCGTCCTCGGATTCCATGTGGGCACGAATCAACGACACCAGCTCTATCTCATGAAGGTAGTCGATACCTTCCTTGCCCAACCACTTATCGAGAACCCAGGCACAGGGCTTGGCCACAGGCATTAGAACAAATTGGTAGAAGCGCAATACAGGGGCGAGCAAGGATGCCATGCGCAGCGCATTGCTTGAAAAATACGCCTGCGGCAGGACTTCGCCGAAAATAGTGATGAATATCGTGGAAAATGCGAATGCAGAAATACCGGCCAGGGCAGAATCGGAGAGCAGAGTCAGCAGTACATCGATGCTGACATTTTCCCACAGAATGGTCGTTAAGAGATAGTTGGAATTCCGACGAGCCTCAAGCACTTTGCCAGCGATTTCATTGCCCTGCTTTTGTTCAACTTCGAGAGGAAGTTCAAGTCAGTTAAGCAGGCTCAGCGATTCGTTAGTGCCCATGCCGCAGTGAAGAACCTGGTCAATCTGGGTAGGCATCTGGTCGGCGCGCAGCATTATCGTGATCTTAGGATCAGTGCGTTTGGTGAGTGGGATACGGTGGTAGCCTGAGATCAGGTGGCAAATTCTTGCGGCCTCAAAAAGTTAAGTTGGCAGAACCTGTCCGAGGGTAATATTGGCGCCGGAAAGCAGCAATAGCTAGCCTTCTGGTATTATTGATGAAATAAGAATTAGCCATGTACAGGCTCAGGAACTGGACACTAACATTGAGCCATCAAGCGAGCCCACCTGAACTGGTCAGCACAGGTCTTACCAATCGGTTGCCGGGGGAGAAGGATCAGTGGCCTAGGAAGTGACTCTTACGACCATGTACGCGATGTAGCCGAATACCAGCGCGGCGCCAACTTTGCGGTTCATATGGGCTCTGCCAAAGAAAAATATCGGAATAATCACGGCGGCGAATAGCAAGGCCATCATCACGTCTACCAGTCCACCGTCGGGAATCGGTAGAGGCCTCACCAGTGCTGACACAGGTAAAACGACCAGGCCATTAAAAATGTTCGAGCCCACAACATTGCCGACACACAAGTCAGATTCTCTATTTAATGCGGCGATAATCGAAGTTACAAACTCGGGCATGCTGGTGCCCACGGCTACAATAACCATCCCGACAATGACGGGTTGCATCCCCAGGTTTTCAGCCAATTGGGCACCGTAAATAATAGTCAGCTGCCCCCCTGCAGTCAGTGCGACAGTGCCCACCACGACATAGATCCAGCTGACCCGGGTGCTGGCAGCCTTCGGCGTTGGCACTATGCTATCAAGCTCCACCAAATTATCCATCAACGGGTCCTGACGCTCCCTGAACAGAAAATCGCTGGCCGTCATATAGACAAAAATGCTAAAAATGAGTAATAAGATCAAACCATCCGATCGGCTGAGCACAGGATCCAGCCCGGTCAGGGGCCTGTCCAACATCATGATTAGCAGAATAGCGGTTCCCAGCAACAGCAATGGCAACTCACGGCGCACAATCTGCCCTTCAATGGTCAGTGGCCGCAACAGCGCCGCGGTCCCCAGAACAAGACCGAGATTGGCTAGGTTGGATCCCGCCACGTTGCCAAATGCCAGCTCGGTTTCGTCTCGGTAAGCGCCTACCATGTTGACCACAAGCTCGGGCGCACTGGTACCGAAAGCTATCACGGTGAGCCCCACCATCAGTGGTGAGACGCCGTAATGGGTGGCAATTGCTGATGCGCCATTGACCAAGCCTGTGCCGCCGCCCAAGAGCAGCAGTAGACCGATCAGCAGCATGGTAATTGTTAGCACTGTGTACTCCCGTAATTATGGTATGAATTGTCGGGTTTTATAGCAGTAAGATTTTTCACGCCTTGCTTTCAGTGCTGGAGTCTCTAATGGCAACAGCTGGCGCAAATATTTTTTGCGGAAATTTTTCGGTCTCGGGATTTAGTTTTATCACTGACTTTTGCAAGATCATACTGTTGGGATAGGTAATGATGTAGCCGTCCGGCGAGCGTATCAATACATGAAAAAGTCCGATTTCCTCGAGTGTTCCCGACAGGTCGAAGTCGGGATCAGTAACTTTGATTCGGTCGCCAACCCGGTAGGGGAACGCGAAAAAGATAACCATACTGGCAGTGATATTGCTTAACAGTGACCACTGGGCAAAAAGGGCGACACCGATAACTGCAAATAACGAGGACAGGAACACAGATACCTCTCCATACTCCAGCCCAAGTACCAGGCAGACAAATACTACCAACAGGAAGAACAAAGAAATGTTAGCCGTTTTGAGTAGGTATTTGACACGCGGCTCGGGCACTTGCTTGCTTTTGCCCAGTGTTCGAATGGCGACATTGATCGCTCTAACCGCGAACAAGTAAGTGGCGACACACAATACAATCGACAAAATTTTCAATTTGCTGCCTCCTTTGTTCCGCAACAACGTCAGGCGTTATAACCGGTCCAATTATACCTTACCAACCCAAAAATCCGGCGAGCTCGTTGCTATTCCCAAGCTGTTTCCCAGGCATGGTCAGCGCTTAGGCTATAGGCGCTATGCTAGCGTCCTGCTCCGGATCGTTAGTGAATTCTGGTTGGTGCTCTTCATGAAATTCCTCGACATGCTTTTCTACCGTGCCCACCTGACGGCCATAGGCCGCGATATGGAAAGTGGCGTCTCCCTCATACACGAGCGGCAAATTGGTGCGGCCGATTACCACCCCGGCGTTGGGAGTACACAGCTCTGTTTCTGAGGTTCCCAGCGGGTCCGCCACCAGCGCGATCACCTGCCCCGCGGTTACCTTTGCTCCCAGGGGCACCAGAGTGCGCAGGAGGCCGCTCTCGGGAGAGCGTATCCAACTGGTTTGATCGCTTATCACGGGTGCTGCCAGCGGCTTCTTACGCCGACTCTTTCCCAGCATCCCGATACAGCGCATTACGTTGATAATTCCTTCCATTCCTGCACTGATGTACATTTCTTCAAAGCGCAGGGCCTCGCCCGCTTCATAAAGAATGACCGGAATCCCCAGCTCTCCGGCGCAGGCACGTAGCGAGCTATCCCGTATTTTTGCGTCAATGGCCAGCGGCACGCCAAAAGCCTCGGTCATGGCCAGCGTCTCGGGATCACTCAAATCGGCACGAATTTGTGGGTAATTACTGCGGTGCCGTGAGCCTGTGTGCAAATCAATGCCGTGGGTAGATTTCTGCACGATCTCCCGCACGAAGGTATCGGCAACTCTTCCTGTGAGCGAGCCCTTGGCAGAACCTGGAAATGAACGGTTCAAATCGCGCCCATCCGGTAAGTAACGAGAGTGATTGAGAAACCCATGGACGTTGACAATGGGTATGACTAGCAAGGTGCCTTTGATGCTTCGCAGTGCTCTGTGCTGTAACAGGCGTCGAATGATTTCCACGCCATTAATTTCATCGCCATGAATGGCCGCGCTGATGAACAGGGTAGGGCCTGGCTCCTCACCTCTAATAACCTGGGTGGAGATCGACAGATCGTCGTGGGTATACATGCGCGCCACTGGGATATCGATAACGCAACTCTCGCCGGGTTTTACCGTTGTGCCTCCGATTTCAATATCAGTCGATTTTTCTTTCACAGTTTTATCCGTTGTTTAGTAAGGATGGGCGGCTAACAAACGCGATAAGGTACTAGCCTAGGGCCGGAACGGAACCGCTACGTTGACCTGCTTTAATTCGCCGGACTACGATCAGCCATGACGAACCTTTGTTTGTTTGCGCTTGCCAGATTTGCTGTAAAGATATGAGCGGGCGGGGTCGACAACGAAATTGCATCTCATAGCCGTGCGCCCCAGTAATACCCGAAATTTCATCGAGTCGCGGTCGGTCAAAGTAACGTCAGCCTTGATCTGCATTTCGCCGACCTTGATAGTGGTGTTGATCACATGGCGCAGTTCTTCGTGGCCGCCGGAATCTCTCACCAGGCGTTTATCTAGCAGCGGGGCCTCGCAGCGTATTTCCTCAGTGGAATCGCTACCTTGAACCGGGTGTATGCCAAATCTCACCCAGGGTGCACCATCGACTTCAAAAGGTTCTACCCAAAAAGCATGTAGGCAACTGGTGCGAGCTCCAGTATCCACTTTGGCTTTGATAGACGGAATACCCAGATCCGGGAAACCGATCCACTCGCGCCAACCGAGGGTGATCTTGTTTGACATGTCAGGTCTCAATTAAGCAAGAAAACAGAAGGTCGGTAAAGGCCGACTGGAGTGCAGTTGAGTCTCCGCCACGCCATACCAAACGTGCAAAACGCGGGCAAATGCAGTAGCACAAACGTGGGTACCGACAAATGAGTACTAAAGTTTTCTCTCAATGTGCACTCCCAGGCCGTCTATTGAATCGACCACGTCAGGATTGTCCTCATCGCGCAGTAATCGCGTGGATACGCTGGTGCTATTCTGACTTTTCTCACTGCCAAACAAATCCGGGAGCTTACTCTGTTCATTAAAAAGCACATTCCCGGCCTGGTCACCCGTTGCCACTATATCGCGGGGTAAATCTAGATTTAGTTGAACTGCCCGCGACTCATCTTCTGTATTCGGTTCAATAATCTCTGGTGGCGATACTTGAGGTCTCTCCGCTGCGGCTTGCACAGCCTCGACTGGAATTGGCTTGGGTCCAGTAGTCTCTTCAATGGTGTTGAGTTCACAGCGTTGGCATGCCGTATTGATCCCAAAGAGCAGGGCAAGCCCCAAAATTTTGAGCCAGCCCAGCCTTCGGTTCATATAGGTCAACCGCTACTTGCCGTTGACTTTACGTGCCCAGCTGTCTGCGATGGATTTAGCAGCATCGCGGCCACCGAGCCCGAAGGCCAGCGCGGCCGCCACCGCTACGCTGCCGAGCGTGAAGCCAAAAGCCATAGTCACTATATCGTCGGCAAGCCCCATGGCTTTGAGGCCCATAGCCAGGACCAACCCGAGAATGGCAATTCTGGCGATATTGGCAAGGCCGGTATCGCCGTGAGCCGACAGTTTGTCGTGAGCCAGCATACCGAGGAAATTACCGATGATCAGGATTACGCCACCGACCAGCAAGCCGCCACCAAACACCAGTACATTGGCAAATACGCTCGAGATGACCTCGATCCTGAGGATATTGACCGCTGCCGTAGCCGCCGCCAGCATAGAGAAAAACATAATGGCAATCGACACGAGCTTGCTCGGGGTGAAAGACTCAGTGAAAAGCCCCTGGATGCCCATCCTTGCTGGCAGCGCGTTAATATTCATGCCCGCGAGCAACCCATCGACAATATGTACCGCAAACTTTGCAGCGAAGTAAACCACCAGCAGCACAATGCCGGCGCCCACTATGTTGGGCACGGCGGCCATTAGTTTCTCAATCATCATCGACGCCGGGTCGGAAATAGCCGGTATATTAAGCACTCCGATCGCTGACACTGCGATAGGCAGTAAAATTATCGCGAAGATCAGTGCGCTACCAAAACCGGAAATACTCATGTCCCGATTACCAATCCGTTCGGCCAGTTGTTCGTCCACTTTTTTCAGCCCGGTACCGGCCAGTTTTGATATCACCGAGGCAATGATCCAGCCCGCGTAGGCGATCACACCGCCACCGATAATATTGGGAACCGCGTCGGTGAATTTGCTGACCATCGATTTCAGTGGATCGAGTACGTTGGTGAGCCCAAAGTGCTCCAGCACGGCCATCAGCACAAATATCGTTAGAACTGCCTTAAAAAATGAAACAATGGGTAAAACAAAATCTGTTGTTGTACCGTCTTCGTTCTGGCGGTGGAGTGCGGACATCTTCTTTAGCGAGGTGTTGGACAGGTTCGCTATGATCTTTACCATATACAGGCCGATGATCAGGATAGCCAGCCCAATCAGCGCATGTCCCAGAGCGGACGACCCCGCTTGACCCAGAGTTTCACCGAAATTGTTCATGAGTTCATTCATTTTATTACACTCCTGACTGCAGTCATTGAAGATTCGTTCGCCCTGCTTACTTGATCGATTATGCAGCTAGCGCTAGCTGCCAATAAAAATTAGACGCGCTCCGGCACCCAAATGTCACAGTCGGGTTTCTCGAGGAAGCAGGGAACGCACTTATCTGCACGAGGCCCTGGCTAGGCCATTATCGCCGCCATAGAGGCCGCCGATGCGCAAAATGAACCTGATCCCTTTCTACGGTTCTTACTATTAGTATCCTATTAGGCCTTGAATGTGACTTTTCCCGGCTCATCTTTGTCTACCTATTGATGCGGCAAATGATATGTCCCAGCCGCAAGATCGTCCCCATTGACAGGAGTAATGCCTGTCGAATTCTTAGACCTATTTAGAGGTAGATCAAAATGAACAAGACTATGGCATTGGCTTTCTCCACCCTTTTGGCAGTTCCTCTGACCGCGGTTGCAGCCGGTCCGGTCGAAGGCGACAAGAGCTTTACTATCGCTGGTAGCGGTAGTAACGACAAGGATTTCGACAACGGCGCTTACGGTGTAACTGCCGAAGTGGGCTATTTCCTGACAGACGCCTGGCAGGCTGGACTCCGCCAGAGTGTCAATGGTTTTGCCGGAGATGAAGCTAAGAATTCGTGGAATGGAGCAACCCGCGGTTTTATTGAGTACAACTTCCTCGATGGCAAATACCGCCCCTATCTGGGCGCAAACCTGGGCGGCATCTACGGTGAAAATGTTTCCAACACCGGCACCGCCGGCCTGGAAGCGGGCTTGAAGCTCTATGTACTGGAAAAGACTTATATCAACTTTGGCGTTGAGTATGCGTTCCTGTTCAACGACACCGATGACTTCCAGAACAAGTCAAATAACGGCATCTACCTTTACAACATAGGTGTTGGTTTCAACTGGTAAAGCTAGTCCTTGTCGGCCCATGGTCGGCAAACTGTTTCAGGCGCCGCCCATTTTGACATGGGTGGCGTTTTTTTTGGACTTACCTAAATGACCCAACGTCACTCTTCGCACTTGTCCCGACTCTGCAGAGCGGATAACGTCACTCCCATCATGACGTGGTAAAAGGTGTAGGAGCTATTGCATGCCCAATACATTCGATGTTTCAGTCTTGTCTCAGGATGAAATCCACTCGCTTACTGGCGACTGGGATACCGAGGCTCTCAGAAAAGTTCTGGCGCTAGCCGATGCGGACGATATTGGCGAGATCGCTGAGGAGGACCTGGAAGATATCTGCCTGATGTCACTCCAGGATATCGGCAATCAACGTGCGGGTGAAATTGTGTTGGAGGCGGTGTTCGACGACAGTATGCGGCCCGGCGTGCGCCAGAATCTGGTGGACGACTTGCAGGAGGACCAGCCATGGAATGACTTCGCCGAGGTCAGCAAGCAGCGTGGTATTTTTGTTGCCGTCTGCCTGCTCCACAAGGCTTTCCCGACACGTTACGGCACACCCGATGCCACGCGACTGACTATCAGGGTTCAGGCCGAAACAAGTGCAGGCCTGACATCAATTGAGCCCCGAAAGTCCGCCTGGCTGTTGCGCCTGCTCGCCTGTGGACTCAGCGACGACAACATAGTGCATCGACTTTATGGCGACGAACTTAAACAGGGAGAGTTTACCGAAGCCTCGGGTCTTATCTGGCAAGCGGAAATGCTTGAGGAGCCAGCGGAGGGTGCACTAACGCGGACAATCACTATTGTCGCATCTTCCAATCTGTTTAACTCGCTTTCTGCAGGACAGAAGTTCAAGGCCGCTGTTTAGAGCCAAATAGTTTAGCGCCTGAAATAGTCCAGTCAGCCCAGCTGCAATCTGGTCAGAGATCCGAGCTCTCAGGAAGGACTGGTTCCACCGCCGACGGGGTGCTTAGGTTGGGTCGCTCGCCTATGCCTCGCAATAGACGCCCAAGAATATCGGCGCCGGTGATCACTCGCTGGTCTCCCTCCATCCATACCAGGATAACGTCGTCATCAAGTACATCGTCCGAGCTGTTGCACGATTCCTGGGAATCCTTGAGCAATTTCATCGCCGTGGCCAGCGTGGTCAGCGCGTCCTCCACGACAACGGGGCGGTGGCAGTATCGATAGGCATCGACAGGCGTTTTATCCAACAGAGCCGCGCGCAGAAAACCATCGGCGTCCATGACCAGTAGCGGCTTATGTGCCTCGTTGACCAATACCACCCATTTACACTGTGAGGCGTGGGCCAGCTGCAGAAAGTCTTCGAAGTCTGCATCACCCTTCTGGGGTAGTAGCGGCAGATCCAGGGTGACCGGGCGAGCGATTATGCTGTGTGGATTTAGCGTTTCGCCTTCCTCAGTGATCAGAATATCGTCAATCCCGAGAAAATTGAGAGCGCCCACACCTTCCACATGCTTAACCTCGCCCTCTTCAGCTTCCGTATGAGCATGAATCAAAGCTTTCAACTCCTTGTCCCGGAAATAGGTGATGCCTTCCTTACCCAGCCATGCATCGAGGAGTTTGGAGGTGGGCCGAGTGACCGGGAAAAGCAGCACCTGGTATAGACGAATCACCGGGGCCAGGGTGGATGCTACCCGCAGCGCGTTGCGAGAGAAATAGGCCTGGGGAAAAACCTCACCGAAAAAGGTGATGGCGAAGGTGGAAAACGCGAAGGCACTAACACCCGCCATTACTGAATCCGACAACAGGGTCAGCAATACATTGATTGATACGTTACCCCACAGCACGGTGGCGAGCAGGAAGTTGGAATCTTCTCTCAGGCTCAGTATGGTTTTTGCGTTCGCGTTACCTCGCTTACTCTCTACTTCGAGCTGCAAGCGGCTGAGGCTGAAAAACGCAATATTCAGACCGGAAAAAATGGCTGACTGTGTCAGGCACAGCACAATGCCAACCCAGATCAGGGGTTCGAGTGTCATGTGTTTACTCCGCTCTGTGGACTTTGCTGTGCTGGAAATTACACGGTTGGGACTTGCACACCAAGATCTGTGTGTAAATCCTGAATCTTGGGACTTCGACGACAAGTAGGCGTTGATAACATGCCGCGCATTGGCTCGAGCTTGTCGAAGATCAGTAGTTTATCACCTGCATGATGAATTGCATCCAAGGGTGATCCAATTTCTCTAAATAGCTGCAAGCAGCGCTGATCCAAGCTCGGGGCAGATATCCAGTCGCCAATCAACTACTTTACCCAGGTAAGATGGTGGCTTCTTGAATGCCACTAGTGGATCGTTCTCAGATGTAAATCAACACAGAAGTGCCTGCCCAGCCGGTTCAGGTCCCGTGGAAGTCAAAGATCTAGAGCTTGGCGGAGACTTGAGCCGCCGGGACTACGCTGTGACCGGGTACTCAAAGTAGCTGATTATCTGCTCCAGCAATTCCAATTTGCCGCTGCGCAGGGGGTACACCGCGTAGGCAGGACGCATGATGGACTCGGCTCCCGAGACGCTGAACAGACGCCGTTCATGGAGTGCGTTGTCTACCATCCGCGCCGGTAGGTAGGCCGCACCACCCAGCTCCAGCATGTGGGTTAACGCCATTCGGGCCTGGGCAACCCGCAACTGCGGCTCAGGTGCATCTGGATACAGGCGCCGGTGTTGCAGCACGTGCGCCAGGCCCCAGTCGACCATGATGTACCCGGCGGCCAGTGCCTCCTCAGCCGCCTGGCCCTCCTCTGCGCTGACCATCACCAGCTCGATCTGCGCCACTTCTCGCACTTGCAGCGTCTCCAGCTGGGAGGGTTCCGACATGAATGCGATGTCCAGGTGACCGTCGAGAAGGCGCTTGGTCAGCAGATCCGGTGTGTGCATCTCAGCAATAATGGCCAATTGGGGTTTCTGGCGTCGCAGAATATGGAACCAGTCCTGTAAGACCACATCCCACAGTCTCAGGCTGCCCCCCATGGTCAACTGCTGCTGGGCGCCGCCCAGTGCCACTTCCTGCCGCGCCTTCCTCCAGCGAGACAGCATCATGTCCGCACGCCCCACAAGCCTGCTCCCTTCCGGGGTTAGTTGCAGGTCGTGATATTGGCGGATAAACAATTTTACGCCCAGCTGCTGTTCCAGGGAGCGGATACGTGCGCTGATAGCAGATTGGGTGAGATGCAGCGCTTCCCCGGCCCGGCCAAAGTGACGGTGCCGGTTCACTTCGAGAAATGTCCTGAGCAGCTCCAAATCCATGCTAGTACGATAAATATTATTCTCTGATATAGCAATTAAATATCGTTTTATTTGTTATGCCGCTTTTTCTAAGCTCTCGGCTCCCGATACTTTGGGCAATCAAATGGAGAGCCAGGCAAATGAGCAACACGTCAGATAATCCGTGTCACGCCAGGTCGACAGGCGGCGAGAAGCCAGAATTGGCGTATATAAAGCAGGCCAGAATTGGCGGCTACTTGGGAGAACGTGCAAAGGCAAAATTGATCAAGGATTACTACCCCTGGGTTCTAAAGCGCTGCGCGCAAATACTACGAAACGATGCAGACGCGCAGGACACCGCTCAGGAAGTGATGCTGCGCATGCACAAGGCGTTACCTAAATTTGAAGGCAATTCATCGCTGCGCACTTGGCTAGGTGCTATCGCGCACAACGAATGTGTGAACCTGATACGGCGCCAGCAAAAGAACACTGCAACCTTACAGATAGGCGCGCTTATCGCACTGTTTGAAGCCCAGCAAGATGCTGACCACCACTCTGACGACGTCCCCATTGAAGCGGTACACAATGCACTCAATGCACTGTCGGGACACGACAGGGAGGTACTTCACCTGCGCTTTTTTGGCGAGCTTCCCATCGCTGAGATTGGTTGCCTGTTGGGTTTGAGCCTAAGTGCCACCAAAATGCGTCTGTACCGTGCTCTGGAAGAGTTTAAGCACCAATACCATGAGGAGGCGCAAGGGACCGACGTCGCCTTCGCGGCCTAAGCGACCTTTTAGTGCGGGATATGGGGGCCCGATAGCTGCGAAACCTCCACCTGACCTACCCGGCTGCCGCGGATTTCCGCAACCCGAAACTGGTAGCCGTGCTCCACCCACGCATCACCTACAACCGGCATACGTTCGAGGCGTTGCATCAACAGCCCGGAGATCGAATTCGCTTCAATATCGTCTGCCAGTTCAATGCCAAAGAAGCGCTCCACTGTGCTGAGTGTGGTCAGGCCATCTGCGAGCCAGCGGTCGCCGTCCGGTTTGACGCTCAGTTCCTGGTCGCCGTCGGCATCGGTTTCATCCTCTATGTCACCTACAATTTTCTCCAGTAAATCCTCCAGCGTGACAATGCCACTCAATTGACCA
Organism: uncultured Haliea sp.; assembly: GCA_963977485.1. Lineage (GTDB taxonomy): Bacteria > Pseudomonadota > Gammaproteobacteria > Pseudomonadales > Halieaceae > JARRPM01. Next base: position 74,599 of record CAXBOW010000018.1, on the reverse strand, counting down.
TATTCATCTACCACCAACGCTATATGGTTCCGCTGCTCGCGCATCAACTCAAATAGCACGGCAGATTTCTGAGTTTCCGGCACGACCAGCGGACTGCGGCAGCATTTTTCCAACTCAGACCAGGCGTCCTTTTTAGCACCACCATTTTCTGGTTGCGCACGGTAAATCGTCTTCAATAATACGACACCAAGAATGCGATTATTATTACTACTATCGATTAGCGGGAAGCGCGAATGACCAGATTCAAATGCTATCCGCTGATTTGTAGCAGCATCGAGAGCGATATCCAGCGTACAAACCGCATGTCGGGGAATCATTACCCGCTGCACGTCATGCTGGTCGAATTCAAATAGATTGCGGAGCATATCCGCCTTTTGCAGCTCGATATTTCCGTGGTCCCGCGATGCCGACACCAGATCCTTCAACTCCTCGTCGGTAAATATCTCCCCATGTGTCGCTTCCTCGACCCTGAACAAGGACAGAATGGCGCCGGATGTCCGATTGAGCGCCCAGTTCAATGGCCACACCATTAGATAGGCGAGATGCAATGGATAGGCAATAGCCAGCGACACACGCTCTGGCCGCCGAATAGCGAAAGTCTTCGGCACTTGCTCCCCAACCACAATATGGAGAGAGGAAAAGATGAGAAAACCGGTTATAAATGCCACGGTGTGAGTAACCGAATCAGACAAGCCTAAACTGCTGAATAGCGGTTCGAGTATCGCAGCAACTGCCGGTTCTCCCACCCAACCCAGGCCCAAAGACGCCATGGTAATGCCGAGTTGGCAAGCCGCGAGGTAGGCCTCAAGGTTGCCCTGGATACGTACCGTCATGTTTGCTGCGCTGTTTCCAGCCGCGGCGATACTGGCGATGCGAACACCGCGAGCTTTTACCAGCGCAAATTCCGCTGCAACGAAGAAAGCGTTCAGACACAGTAGTACGATAATTTCTATAAGACTTGCCACTTTGGATCGCTCGCAGGGTCGCTATTGGTAAGATCTAGACGTCAGGCTGCGCCCCCGGGTCACACGTGAGACATTTGCTCGTGGATGTGACTTCCTGCACACCACCAACGTCAATACAGTGAGAGCCTCGGCCGCCCAGCGGCTGTAAACCACCTTTTTTAAAACCCAACGGCGATAGTCAGTTTTATATGTGCTCAAAGATTCCCAGACCCTGCACACAAGCCGTAACGACGATTGAACCCGGTCAGAGAGCCCAACAGTCGGCCGGCGGCAAACACGGGCATAGCGGGACCGGTATTGCAGTACCCCGGTGGTTTGCGCACTCGCTGATGTTGTCACTGCCATTTTCGTGTGCAATCTTCGCAACTGCTGCCCCCGAAGTGGCCAGCTTGGGTAATGCAAACGGTGATGTAGCTGAAATGAAGGAAGCCCCTACCATTGGTTCGGGTCAAAATTGAGGTACGACGCGCGCTGCCAGAAAAGTATCCCATAGGGGCGAACGCACCACTTGAACTTTTAACTATACGCTCGACTAAAAAGGTAAAAATATGAAATTAGCCATCCTGTCATGTGGACCCAATGCCTACAGTACCCGGCGCCTGAAAGAAGCCGCGGAACAAAGGGATCACCAGGTTAAGATTCTCAATACCCTGAAATTTGCCATTGATCTCGATCGCGGCTCTCCAGACCTGTACTACCGACAAAAAGCATTGAGTCATTATGACGCCGTATTGCCGCGCATTGGTGCCTCCATCACCTACTACGGTACGGCGGTGGTGCGCCAGTTCCAGGAAATGAACGTATTTTGTGCGAACACTGCCCCACGGCATCCTGAACTCACGCGACAAGCTGCGCAGCCTGCAGCTCCTGAGTCGACACCATGTGGGGATTCCGAAAACCACCTTTGTCCGCGATAAAAAAGATGTACTGCCCGCCATTGAACGCGTGGGAGGAGCGCCCGTTGTAATCAAACTGATCGAGGGCACACAGGGTATCGGTGTATTGCTCGCCGATTCGATTAAGCAAGCCGAATCGATAATTGAGCTGCTGCAAAGTCAGAAGCAAAACGTACTTATCCAAAAATTCGTTGCCGAGAGCAAGGGAAAAGATATTCGCGCTTTTGTCGTTGGTGATCGCGTGGTGGCAGCCATGCGACGCGTAGCGCAAGGTCAGGAGTTTCGTAGCAATGTCCATCGCGGCGGCATCGCTGAGCCGGTAGAGCTTGATGAACAGTATCGTGAGACGGCGGTAAGGTGCACCCAGATTATGGGTTTAAGCGTTGCCGGTGTTGATATGCTAGAAGGTAAAGACGGCCCGCAAGTGATGGAGGTGAACTCATCGCCCGGCCTGGAGGGCATAGAAACAAGTACCGGACTCGACATTGCAGGGGCAGTTATTGACTATATCGCCGCCCAGGTCGATTTTCCTGAAATTGACGTGAGACAGCGCCTTACCGTGAGTAAGGGCTACGGCGTGAGCGAGATATTCGTACCGGAAGGTTCAAAGTTTGTAGGGCAGACCGTAATTGGGACCAAGCTTGCAGAAAGCGATGTCAATATTCTTACCCTATACCGTGGCGCCAAGGTGATTCCAAATCCGCGCAGTGATCGGCTCCTTGAGGCAGGGGACAAACTGCTGTGTTTTGGCAAGATGGAAGCCATGCGCGGAATGATCCCTGCACGCACCAAGCGCAAGCGCCGTCCAGATGTGCAGGATCTGGATACAGCGGTCACAGGCGGAAAAGATGTTTGATAAGTGAGAAGTAAAGAGATGAATACTGAAAACACAGAAACAGAAGTGGGCCCAGCGGCTTTTGCCGATATGGACCCGGTTATTGCCGCATCCTTATTGGCGCGGGAAACTCCGGAAGACATCCAGGAAGTGCTCGCCAGGCTGCCGCCCGATGCTGCCCTGCGAATAGCCTCACACCTCGCCTCCGAAGCAAAACCCAAAGATGATCTCCCGCCTTCTGTCGAACACCTGCATGGGATAGCTGGTACGGTTGAACAGCTGATGATTGAGGCCTTCGGCGTACAATCTCCGGAAACGACAGTCGCCAGGGCACTGGACTTTGTCGTAAAAACACACCCGGTGACCTCTGTTACGTATATTTACGTCACAGATGAAACAGGAAGACTGCTGGGCGTCGTTGCCATGCGTGATTTACTGCTGGCCCGTCCCGGGCAGACCCTGGAGGAAATCATGACCAGGGAACCGTTTGTATTCACCCCGGATATCCGCATGCCCGAGGCTGTCAACGCCGCATTGGCCAAACGGCATCGCCTGTACCCGGTAGTCGATGAGACCGGCGTGTTGGTTGGTCTGGTCTACGGCTGGAAGCTGTTCGAATACGTCGCCACTGAGATCAGCGCCCAAGCCGGATCCATGGTTGGTGTGAGCAGCGAGGAACGTGTCTCCACGCCCATATTTAAGGCGTTTCTTATGCGCCACCCCTGGCTTCAGGTCAATTTGCTTACCGCGTTTGCCGCAGCTTTTGTGGTGGGGATGTTTGAAGACACCATCGCGCGAATTGTGGCCCTGGCCGTATTCTTGCCCGTCCTGGCCGGACAGAGTGGCAATACGGGTTGTCAGGCGCTTGCCATTACCTTGCGAAGCCTGACGCTGGGAGAACTGGCGGATGTCTCGATGGCAAAGCTATTGAGGAAAGAAATAGTTCTGGGCGCCATGAACGGCTTTTTTGTCGGGCTGATCGCGGCAGGAGCGATGTACCTCTATGCGACCATGACCGACACCCCCGATCCATTGGTTCTAAGCGCAGTCATCCTGACAGCTATGGTTGGCGCCTGTATAGGCAGCGGTATTTTTGGTGTCTTGGTACCTCTGACACTACGCCGCTTTGGTGCTGACCCGGCGATGGCGAGCAGTATCTTTTTGACGACCTTTACTGACATTCTGGGTATGGGGCTCATGCTAGCGCTTGCTACCACGTTGCTAATGTAATCGCGGAGCGCAATCGCAAAGCGGGGCCGACTCAGTAGTCCAATTGTGTTTCTAGAACCCCCCATTTGGGGATCTCTGCTTATTCATGATTATTTCTGTAGAACTAAGCCGCGTCCTCCGGCCGCGACGGTGCCCGACTGCAGGTGTCGCTAACGGCTTTCCACAGGTAGCTCAGAACCCATAGGCCTGATCAGGCCTCACTCTCCACTCCGACGCCCCAGGTCTCTCCTTCAGGCCAATCTTTCGATCTTCAGCTATTCCTCTCTATGGGTGCCGGCAAACCGTCGGCGCCTGGTGATTTCTATTCATCATTCGGAGGTAATTCCCATGACAACGCTCAGACAGAAGATGCTCAACGATATGCGGGTGCGCAATATGACCGAGAACACGCAACGATCCTATGTCACGTCGGTAAAAGGCCTGGCCCGGTTCTATCACCGCAGTCCCGATCAGCTCTCAGTGCAAGAGGTTCAGGACTACCTGCTCTACCTCAGTCAGGAGAAACGCCTGACCTGGGCGAGCTGCAATACGATTCGCCACGGCATGCAGTTTCTCTATCACATCACCCTGAACCGACCCAGCACCACGTTTTACCTGCCCCGTGCCAGGGAACCACTGAAGCTTCCGGAAATCCTCAGCCATGAGGAGCTGGTGCGCCTGTTTACCCTGACTGCCAACCGCAAGCATCGCGCCCTGCTGATGACCACCTACGGCGCCGGGTTGCGCGCTGGTGAGGTTATCCGGTTGCGCGTGACGGATATCGACAGCGAGCGCATGTGTATCCGCATCGAGCAGGGTAAAGGCCAGAAGGACCGCTATGTGCCGCTGGCCCCCTATCTATTAGCGGAGTTGCGCGACTACTGGTGCCTGCGACGGTCGCCCCAGTGGTTGTTTCCCGGCAGGCGTCTCGACCGACCCCTGACCCGTGACGCCGCCTGGTATGCCTACACCAATGCGCGTGACCGCGCCGGCATCACCAAGGAAGGTGGCCTCCACCTGCTGCGTCACTGTTTTGCCACCCACCTGCTGGAAGCCGGTACCGAACTGCCGGTCATCCAGCGCCTCATGGGCCATACCAGTATTCGCTCGACGTTTCGCTATCTGCACCTGGCACAAGTGCACGTCGATGCGACGACCTCGCCGTTGGAGCTGCTGGAGTTTCCCCAAACTCCTGAGCCCTGAACGATGAACTGTCACGCATCCCCCGCGCCTCGGCCGGCGTTGGAGGTGGCGGATATCGTGCGCGCCGCTGGAGTTGCCTACCGCGAGTCACATCCACTCTCAGGGCAGCAAGACCGGGTATTGCGGGCGATCGCCCAGTGCCGTACCGCCGCGCTGGGCGGCCAGCGCTCACAATGCAACCACTGCGGAGCCATCACCATCAGTTATCGTTCCTGCCGTAACCGCCACTGCCCCAAGTGCCAGACCCTGGCCAAACAGCGTTGGCTCGAACGCCAGTGTGCCGATCTCCTCGATATCGATTACTGGCACCTGGTCTTTACCTTGCCCCACGGACTCAATCCCCTGGCTCAGGGCAACCCGCGAGTCATCTATCGATTGCTGTTCCATGCTGCTGCAAAGACTTTACTGGAATTTGGTCGCAATCCCCGCTGGATCGGCGGCGACGTGGGCATCACCATGGTGTTGCATACCTGGGGACAGCGGCTCGACCAGCACATCCATGTCCACGCCGTGGTCACCGGTGGGGCCCTGAGCTGTGATGGTGAGCACTGGATGCCCGCCAGGCGCGGTTTTCTGTTCCCGGTGCGGGCACTGTCCAAGGTATTTCGCGCCAAGTATCTCGAGGCTCTCTTCCAGGTCCACCGGGACGGTCAATTGCGTTTTTCTGGCGCGACATCAGCGCTGTCCGACATCGCCGCTTTCCAGGAATTTATCAGCGAACTCAAAGCCAAGGAATGGGTAGTCTATGCCAAACCACCCTTCGGCGGTGCCGCCCAGGTTATGGCCTATCTGGGGCGGTATACCCATCGGGTGGCCATCGCCAATCACCGGCTGGTGAGCTTTGAACATGACACCGTCCGGTTTCGATGGCGCGACTACGCCCATGGAAATGCCACCAAGGTCATGGCACTGGATGCCGGAGAGTTCCTCCGGCGGTTTCTCCTGCACACACTACCGCACGGGTTTGTGCGGATCCGGCACTATGGCCTGCTCGGCAATCGCTGCCGGCACAGCAAGCTGGCTCACTGTCGGGCCCTGCTCGAGCAGCCGGAACCAGAACCAGCCCCAACAGAATCTGCCGAGGACATGATGCTGCGCCTGGCCGACATCGATGTGCAGCGTTGCCCCCACTGTAAGCAAGGGCAGCTCCGGGTGATTGCCACCATCGACCCGGAGTCATCTCGCCCGCCCGCTCCCAGGGCAACAGGGCCTCCACAATGACCTTTCTGAAGAGCAATGCCTTGATGTCTTCGTTCGAACTCTACCACTGTCCGAGGTCAGGGATCGGATTGTGTCTATCTGTATATTGCCCGTTCGCAAGGGTCACCAGATTTACTCGGCCTATCATCCCCAGGTACCGCTGCAGCTGTTATCGGCTGTCGAACTGCCTGCTCCTGCTCTCTGAAGCCAATTTTGCTCCGACAGTGCAGTTACTATCCCCATAGTTCATCGAAATCCTCACCCCGCGGCTCAGTTCAACACACTTAAGCACCCTGCTGCGCAGACTACTTAAGTGCCTATTCATAATCATGAAATTCTTTTCGCGGCTCGCACGACCAAGAATGCAAGCGCAAACCCGACCTTCGGTGGGTGTGGTTATTGATTACACGTGAATCACTTACAAAGCTTCTATTCACATCTCCTTGAATGGGTTCTTTAGATTCTCGCAGTCGGTGAAGACCTCACCCAAATAGTACTGAATAGCTGGAAATTCGGGCGAGCGTGCCATAAATACGCCGCTGGGTAGAACACTGGGCTGGTGAGCTCTCCCCACGCAATGCTGGGTTTGGTTTCGAAAAGATGCACGAATATTTTCATAACAGCGAACGGAGACATCTGTCTCGATCGATTACCCGGTAATCAACAATCTAGTTGTCAGCTGGTGACATTTATCGATGAGTTGGCATTGGGTGCTCACTACCAGGTCTTTCCCGATCACTGACCTGAGCCGGTTTGACCCAAGGACCGTGCAGCTGACTCGTCCAATCCCGTTCGCGCTGCAATGCGAGAACAATAATTTGGATGGTCAACCAATGGCGGTAGCGCGTTGCGGGTGAAAGCGGTTTTGTTTGGGAGTCGAGATACCACAGTAGGTGGTGCATGCGATATTGGTACGGTCCCAACTGAAAGCGCCGGTAGAGGCATTCGGCTATGTGCTGAGCCCGTTGGGTGTGCTCTTTGACTCGTGTACGGCGTCGGCCCGTAATTTTTCCAGCCAGTAGCTGCCGCATATGCTGCTGGGCCTGTGCCGTATTTGCCGGTCGCATACTACCTGGACGATCCAATGTACGATACCAGCACGTTGACTCTGGAATGTCCCAACTCCAGCGCTATGATGGCACGTGCTTCCAGATCCAGGCGTATATCGACTGTTCTGCCACCGTTCACTACTGGTGCGGGGTGCTTGGTGATCTGCTGGTAACGCTCGCAGGCATAAGCCGCCCTCAAATCATGGAAACCCCGAATCCCCGTGTCCTGGGTGGCCAGTCGCCATTGACTGTAAGCATGATTCCGCCACTGAATGTAGTTATGCTGATCGGGTATCAAATTCTGGGTTTTGCCTTGCTCTGATACGGCTTTTTTCAACAGTGCCAAGCCCCGGGGGGAGACGGGAATCCAGCGATCAGTTTGTTTCCCCCGTCCGCCTTTCGTGCCCTGGGTAATGTTGATCATGCCGTGTCGGGAGGCCTGGCGCAGTGCCACCCTGGCGTTTATCAATGACGCTTCTCGGAAGCGAAGCCCGAAGGTCCGGCATAGGGATGCTGTCAACGCCAAGGGATGTTCCCCTTTTACAACCAGCCTCTTTATTGCCAAGTCGTGCTGGTTATTGTTGGCCCCATTGACACTCTGATCGAGCGTCCTGGAAGGCTGACTGAGTGTCTTTGGGACCTGGGAACGCACATGGGTCCGTTCTCCAACCGCAGAAGCCGGAGATACTGACAATTTAGTGTCTTTGCGCATCGTGGATAGGACCACATTGACGGTGGAAAGTAGGTTTTGCGCATAGGCCACCTTCATCGTTTGGGACTGGACCTGCTGGGCCAAGTGTTTTGCATAGGCGACGATGGGGGTTTTATCGATATCCCGGGCATCCTTGATCCCGAACTCGGATCTCAGGAAATGCACAAAGGGCATCCAGCGTGCCTCATGGGATGCGCGGGTGCTGTAATGACCCGCGCCATAGCGATCACTGAGGGCGTTCTTTGCCGCCCATCTGAGTTGTTTGCCGTATCCGTAATTCGGGTTTTGTGACCATCCCCTCGTAAAGTCCTAACTGCCTCCACAGGCCGCGTGGTTACTGGGCTGCAGAGCTGGTTAAATTTTAACCACTAGCGTTATCACTCCAATTTGGCCGTTTTCGAAGCATAATCGGCTAGGGCGTGCAAAACGTGCAGAAAGTGCCGCTAAGGAATGCTTTCAAAATCAAAGAGATAAGAATTAAAAATCACGGATTTTTTAATGTTATCAGTGAGTTCCTACCCATTATTAATGTAGTTCGTAAAAAAGTGGCGGCCCCCCTCCCCTGTCACAGGATGGCCGGCTCCTCTTGGACAGCAAACGATCTTGATATTGACGCACTGGAAAATCCAGCTTGCCCCGGAAATTTACTCCTTTTGATCGGGCACGCCCCAATACCTCACATTGGTCGAAATCACATCCTATCATTAAGTATACTATTTGATAGTCATGGGAAAAGGCTATCAAAACTACTATCATAAGTATCCAATCAAAACCTTCAAAGAGATTTGAGAGCTATGCCACGCGTCGGATATGCCAGAGTCAGCTCAACGGGCCAAAGCCTGGAAGTCCAACTGGAAAAATTGAACCAGGCACCATGCGACCGGATTTACCAGGAGAAGCGCAGCGGTCGAACGGCAGATCGCCCTGAATTTCAATCCTGTATGAACTACCTTCGCGAAGGGGATACGCTGATTATCACTCGGCTCGACCGTTTGGCACGATCGGTGGTTCACCTGGCACAACTGGCCAAACGCTTCCAAAGCGAGAGCATTGATTTGTTGGTACTGGATCAGAATATCGACACCAGTACCTCTACCGGCAGACTTATGTTCAATATGCTTGCTTCGATAGCTGAGTTTGAAAATGATCTGCGCACTGAGCGACAAGCCGAGGGAATTGCTAAGGCCAGGGAAAATGGCATTAAATTCGGACGCCCTGCTAAAGTGACGGATTCTATAAAACAGGGCATCTACTCGCGGCGGCTGGCCGGTGCCACCATTGGTCAATTAGCCAAAGAATTTAGCTTGGGGGAAGCCACGATCTATCGAGCGCTGAACACCGTTAAACAAGCTGACGAGCCGCCATCGAAGAAGTCCACGAAGGTGATCCTCTGGTTGCAGGTCGAAAACAATAGTAAGTTCGTGCGAGGGAAAGGCAAATCTCGGCAAAATATCGAGGACTATTGCCTCTCAGAATATGGCGCGAAAAAACTGGAAAAAGATGGTTGGGAGTATGAGCTGACTTTCCAATACAAGCATGATGAAGATCTTGAAAATCAGATGGAAGATTTAGCTGCAGAAATGAGTGAAGAAGCAGATTCACGCAACGGATTCATAGAATGTCATTTTACTGAGGTGGGTACTGACCGAACCTGGTTATGAGTGTTTCTCAGGCTCGTCATTTTTGAAGGTCCGCTTTACTCCATTGCGGCCATCCCAAGACTCGTTTTGAGGGTCCGCTTTTCGGCCGGAATGTGCCGATACTGTTGAAAAACTCTGCTTGGTTCTGGCAGTGCCCGGAGACCACCAAATTTGCGTACGGAGAGTGCCGTGAAACCAGTTTTACGACGGTGAACATACAAAGCATCGAGCTCTCGTTCACGTCATGTTTTCGCAATTTTGATCAGCAAGAGTTTTTCAACAGTATCTGCCATGAAGGGTCATTCGATTTGTCCCATATTTAGCTCGAATCGGGAATAGATGATAGACCGCTACCACCTCATAAGCATCATTGTTATTTCTCTAACCTACCAAGGCCAAGATCGAGAGCACTGCCATCTGGCGACATCTTTATCATTTCGTCATAAAATTCAGTGTTGGTAATGTCTGCATTGGACGATATCCATAGCTGTCCGCCCGGAGTACTGAATAGCGTGCCACCCGTAGCTCCGTGGCTCGACCAATCTTGTTCAGAAATCACGCCTCTTTCCTTCATTCTGTAGATCTTGAGATAGCAATTTACGTAAAGGCGAAATAGAAATTGAAATTGTGCTGCCTCCCCATCCGTGAGTTCATCAGGCGTGTAAAGCCCCTTAAGGAAAAGTACTGAGAGTTCCTGTTTGTTTGCTAGTAAGGCATTGGCACTATTGAAGCCGTCTAAAATGCTATCCTGCATTGCCAAAGCGTTGTGGACGTTCTGTTGGTGGATTTGTTTTGCCAAATAGAAAAGCGTCACGACAACCGCAATTGCCCCGGCCCACTCCCCAGTTGCGCTAAAGACTTCCCAATTCATTACAATTCCCTTGTCTACTTAAACTTCTCGGAGCGATAGACGAAATGTCGCAAAGTAAGCGATTGCGTCCTGACGATATTCGCTGTGATTTACTTGGATTCTAATCTCGCGACCGGCCGCAATGAGTCGGACCCGGTAATTAAGCCATGATAGCTCAAACGACAGTTATCCGCTCCAAAGCGGTAGTAGCCACACCCCGATATTCACCTCTCTCCAGGTCGCAAAGGTGCCATAAGCAGACGGTTTGCAACGCTGCGGAAATTGGTCAAGAGCAATGTGCTATGCGACCGTGCCGAGCCCTGCTATACATCTGACCATCGCCCAAGTGTTGCTAGACACCAACCTGAATCTAAATCAAGTAGCCCAAGTCCGATAGAGTTTCTCCCGGTAGAAAATTCGCCGGTTATTTTGTAGGTAGCAACATAGCTGTACCCAGGCTCGAGCACTTCGACAAAATCTGACGCCACGAGAATCTTTTCTTGATCCATCATGTACCCCACTGTCTCGAGATAATTCTGGATATCTTGCGAATCAGCTGTGATCGACTTTATGCCCTTTTCGTCACAACTAACACTGTCCAGACTTTCGGCGTTCATGCTCTTGAGAGCTGGAATAACTGCCATTCTTACGAACTTATCAGCTCTTGCTGCCTGCTCAGATTCACTCCCCGAACAGGACGATAAAGTGAGCGCTAGCAGCAGAATGGTGGCCAATCTCATAAGGATGTATAGCTGCCGCATAGACGAAAACAGTCCCGTAGAAAAAGTGAAATCGGGATTTTCACAAAGGTCCCTTAAGAGTAAATCCCTTCCGTAGAGCCTACCACACCTGCTACTACCGCTCTCGGCCGGTTAGCGGCCATCCAGAGCATGCTGGAGCACCTGGTAACAGCACGGTTGTGCCAAAAGCGGGCCTAGTCAAAAAACAGGGGAGTTCTCAAATGTTTCCATTGAGCCGTCATACAGATTGATCCTGACAATAGTGTAATCTCCCCCTACTTCGTATATCGGAAAAACGGTATATCCATCTCCCGTGTAGGTCACATCACTCTGTACTTTTCCAGCAATCTTACCTTCCTCCACTTGGTGCAAAAACCAGGCTGAAAATCCATCAGATTTTCGCATAAGAACATCCGTAGCCATCTGAATCGCAGCTTTTTCGGGCATCCAGTTCTTGCGGTTCAACTGGGGCAGAAGTGGATTGATGAGAAGTCCGGTAACACGACTTCTCGGATCATTACCACCCTCCTTAATGGAGGCCAAATAGAGAAAACCAATGCTGTGCCCATCAATGAACTGTTCGAACTCGATAAACCCGGGGCTATGAAGTGCTCGGTCTTCCTTTGGTACATATCGAATGTCCAAATCATAGATGGGAAAGCCGTATTTGCTTAACGAATCCAGTACCGGTTTTAGCGCGGCAATGTCACGTCTTCTGAGCAGTCTCATATCAAGTACGGGTACAGCTACTCCCCTCAGATCAACTCGCATTCCAGCCTCATAGGCTCTAACCGTACCTTCCCGTATGGCATGCTCACGTTCTTCGTACTCCGCAATCTCCATACGAGAGGGAGTGTTCATAACCACGCCTCCAATGGTAGTTGTTGGTGTGCGAGATGAATCGGATGTTTCACCACCAGAGGACAGGGAGGTAAAAAGCAGAGAAATTGCCAGCGTTACTTGCAAGGTCGCTGAGGTAGATGCAACAGATACTTCTTTTACAGAGCTCATGAAAGTAACCTCACCAATATCCGTGTAACTGGAAATGTCACTTTTTTTGGCAAAGCGAAACCTGAGTCTTCACGAATGTCCGAGTAATTTTCTGACCTTGCGCCCAGTCTAACGCATCCGGCACGTTTCCGCCGCATAGCGGCTGGTCAGTAACGCCTAACGAACAGACCGTCGTACCGACGGGGGCGCTTTCTTTTTACGCATAATTGATGAGATAGCCTCAATATACAAGGGGCCTTCGAGCGCTTGCACCTTCGCCTTTAATGATTCGAGATTGTCATCAGGACCAACGGGGACCTTTCTTTGCGCGATCACCGGGCCTTCATCATATTCTTCGTCAATCAGGTGCACCGTAGCGCCCGACTCAGAATCCCCCGATCGCAGTACTGAATAATGAACGTGATCTCCATACATGCCCCTGCCTCCATGACGGGGCAACAACGAAGGATGTATGTTCAAAATCCTTTCCTGATATTGTGACAACGTCCTCCATCCAATCTTCTTCATGTAGCCAGAGAGAACTACAAGGTCCGTACCCGCATCATCTAGCACCTTGAGAATCGCAAGGTCCTTTTCGTCATCATCTGGGTGTGTACGGCCGCTAATGTGGTGAACGCTTAGTGCGTGTTCGCAACACCAATCATATATTTCGGAGTCGCGATTATTGGTTATTACAACTCCCAATGATGCGCCAAGTTCGCCGACTTCTATGGCCTGATATATCTGGCGGGTTGCTGTACCACCGTGCGATGCTAGGAAACTTATCTTCATTGGTCGTACTTATACATTACGGCTACACCAATAGAGCGGTCTACAGAACATCGAGACCCTGTTCACTATTTCTGATAGAATCGATCCCCTTTGCAATCCAAACTCCAGTCAATTCCAGTGCCGTATGTAGCACAACATACCGGGCCGCAATATTGGCAAGTGCTATGTGCTGCGCCTGACCGCAATGAGTAAATCTCTGCCGGATAGCCTATCACATACCTCCGGTCCGCTCATTGCCCGATAGCGGCCCCTCAGACCGGCCCTATGGCGCCATTGTGACAGGCCCCGTCACGCCATGGGACATCGTGCCATGGTTCACTTGAGCAGTGCTGCGGGAGCCGCATCACCTGCCACCAATAGTTAGGTAGTGGCCTCACGATCTCTCTCCAAGACAAGCGCGTAGTTCTGAAGACCTACAGCCCTCCAGAAATTCATGGCCCTAACATTTTCAGAGAGAACCTCCAGCCTCAAGCGCGTACCGGGCGGCCAAATGTGTTCGTTGAGCTGCTGGAATGCGGCTCGACCAACTCCCAGGCGCCGATGTTCAGGGGTAACAAAGAACTGCCTAAGATAAATGTGTTCAGGGTAAATTGCCCATAACGCATAAGCGATGCTGTCGGTACCCGGAAGGCTGAAGAGGGCTGCTTCGTATTCTGATTCAAGCCAACCCTTCATTCGGTCCTGAAGCTCAGACAGACTCATCAGATTGCGGTGACCCTCATCACGAATCAGCTGCTGATTGAGTGATGCAAGGATATCCACATCTCGATAACCGGCAGGGACTCGCCAACGGATTTCAAGGTCAGGCGGTGAACAAATCAAGACAGCACCTTTTTGAAGAATATTACGCGCTCAGTCTCTTCGAAGCCCAGAGCAATGTGCATTGAGCGACTTAGGACATTTTCAAGTAGCACATCGGAAGCAAACTCAGTGCAGCCACGGTCAGCCGCCCAGCCTTCAACTTCAGTGACAAGGCTGCGTGCGACACCTCGCCTTCGCGCCTCCGGAATAACGTAGATGCCTTCAAGGAAAGCAACAGGAGAAGTACTTGTACCATTCACATAGTCTGAGCGAAGCGAAGCTTCTACAAACCCCAGCGCTTTGTGTGATGGGTCATATTGCAGAAACTGTGCAAAGCGATCCGGTGATGCCAAGTGCGCAGACATTTCAGAAAGGTGCCTTTCCGGCAGACTTTCATGCCATAGCCGCTCTCGAAGTTCGAGCCAGCCGGGCTGGTCAATAGATTTGCACGCCGTTGGCATCTTAGTCGTCTAATAGCCATGTGGACTGAACAATTTCGCCTGGAATTGTGCTACTCGTATTTCCACATGGGTCTCCTTTGAGCTATTTCCTGCCCGTTGGGCTCGATAGTATCTCAGCTACCAGCAAGCAACAATGTGCCAGAACTGGCCACTCACGTCTAATTCTCCTCAGGCTGCTTTTCTTCGCGAATCCAAGGCGAATTTTCGTCTTCTCTCCAAGCAAGCCAGCCCCTGGGCAAGTTAGAAAACTCTGCAATCTCAGGATGTCTCTCGTATATACAGCCAAAGCACGAGATTTTGACGTCATCAGAGTTATTCGTGGTGCCACACAAGAACTGCCAATCTCCTTCTTCGTCATGCGTTATGAGCATTAGCGGATGACGATTCTCGACGATGTATTTAGTGGTGAATGTCGCTAGATTTACCGGGTCATCAAAGGGCCAATCAGCAGAAGCAAAATCATGTGAGTGCGCTTCTTCTATTAGCCGCCGAGACTCGTCCTTTGTCTCTCCATGCATGCCAATTTCGGCAATCCGCTGGGCTTTCTCTATAGTGATTCCGTTGGTGAAATCATCAAAAAATTCGTGTTCTACCTCGTGCAAGACCAGGAAGGGTCGCTGCCCATCTGGTCGAGGGTGCACTTCCACCGCCAGCGGGAAGGTATCCTGATAATAGGGCAGATTGTTGCTCAGCCAACCAAAATAGCTTCGCCCCTCCTCAGGCTGATCAGATGTTTCGATATAGTGATCAAAGCTCTCTAGGCTTAGAGAGGCCCAAACTCCCCACAAGAACGGCTCGTCTACTCCGTGAATGGGAACCTCAATTATGGTCCGGGCGAAGTAATGTTCACCATCCTCATCTGTATATCGACACAGATCAGTGCCTAGCTCGCCCGCACTCTGCACTTCTTCTGGTTGGGTGAGGTACGGATCAGGGGCGCGATAAGCGAAACTGGGGGACCCCTCATGCACCTCGCCACAACAAGAACAAGTGAAAGCAAAAATGCCAGCCATAAGGTCGTCCCTGATTCGATTATTATATGGTTCGAGCGTCCGGTGAGTAATCAACGACAGTTCGCCCCAGTTTAACCCATACGGCACGTTTCTGCCGGTTAACGGCCTGTCAGAACCCGCTCTGGGAACTCTCATGACAGACCTGTGCCAGTAGCGGCCTGTAATTAACGCTTCAAAAATGGGCTTACTGTAAGACAACCCAGCTTGCTTAAACTGTTAAGTGTATCTGCGGTATTTACTGCGGCGGCTTTTATGAAGTGGTTCCGAAGCGGCAGCATCTTTGCATTTTTGACACTTAAACCCCTTCGCCGGCACAAACGTCATGTCGGTTAACATACTGCAACCACAGTACAGACAGGTAACACTACGGGTCTTACCCCGCGTGTATGTTTTACTGCGAACAGCCTCAACCTTAACCGGACGCGCCGGAGATTTGCACGGCGGTGGTTCCGGAATTGAAATTATACGATGTGCCGATTGCCTTTCCTCATATTCTTTTTCGAATTTAGAAATTAGCTCCTCAGTTTTTTCAATAAGAAGCTTGCGTTCTTCTTTCGTAAGTCTCTTTGGAGAGCCACTAACATAGTTTGATTTGCCAATGTGTTTATCAGAATACAACCTATGAAAGCATGTTTGACCTAAAACTATTATTTTTCCATCATCACGAACTATATGAACCTTTTTATAAACACTGTGACCACAGCCAGGAGCGCAGCAAAGGACCTTGTCCTCTGGGTCCACTTCGACTAATTGGAGCAACTCTTTCATCTTTCGGTCTCGACCAAAACATAACGCCGTCTACACACTCGGCTTTGAAGCGGAGGCGAAGCCGAACCAAAATAGCCGTCGCCATGCTTGGCATGGTTAGTGCAATTCATTACGGCCACTCTGGGTAAGAAACACGACCTGCTTCATTCACCAGTATAATTTTTTGTTTTTTGAGACTTCTAATTATGGCATCTTTGTCCAACTCTGATATGCCACCTTGGAATTGAAACATTGCAGCTATGGAGTTGGAAAGTGCGCTTAATTTGAGTGGCTTGAGCTTCAACAACCGTTCTGCGACGTATGCTGTCTGATCCTGACTATCAGGACCAGAAGACTTTCGAGGTGCAGGATATTCCTCTTCTTCTTGCTTTCTACCCAATTGAAGCAACAGCTGTGCAAGTCTAAACTTGTCTCTGTAGCTTAATGCCTCACAAGCTTTTGCTATTCCCTCATACGACATACTTACCCCTTGTTTTGAGAAAGAATTTGGTGCACTAAAAGCTACATTGACGGAAATATTCCCACTGAGAAAATGGAGTCTGGCTTTTCATTCGAATGTCCCCTGTGAGTAACTTTCTGCCGAAAAGCATATCACACCCACGCTAACCGTTATCCGCCGGTAAGCGGCCCCTCAGAGCCTGCCATGGTGGCCTCCACGACAGGCAAGGATGTGCCAAAAGCAGCCATTATCTTTACTCGTAACCCGGATAATCGTAACTAGCGTCATTGTAGTAAAACATCATTCCCCCATCAGATATTTTGGGGTAAATGGCACCCTTATGATTCAGATAACTGAGCTTGGCTGGGTAGCGAATCAACTCCGATTGCGTCATGGCAAATCCGTTATTAGGCATGCAGGAGTTCACTATGCTATTAGCAGAAAGCAACAGGTATTCATCCACGGTACCGTTTAGTAGTTTTGCATCTGCTTCCATATAAATTTCTACGTAACCCTGTAACTCCGCATGCGATATGGGAATAACATCGAATTTTACGACCTTGGCTCCGTGCAACCATCCGTTGTGCTCAGCCGATTTTTTGGCATTGTTTACTAATCGATTGACAGTTTCTTCACAACCGGAGAAATAGGGAATCGATACTTGGACGATTTCAACAGTGTCGTTCTTTTCGGCGCAACCCGTAGAAATCAACAGTGCGATGACCAGTGTCAGGCAATTAGCAAAATTCATACTCGGTCTCTATCTCTTGGAGATTTTGCTGCTGACTACGCATATAGAAAATGGCGGCTTTGAGTAAAAAGCGGTAGTAGGTCCAAGTATAGCCGCTACTTCCGCTTTGGAGCAAAACGGACATTAACATTTGATCTGCTCGTGCACTTATTTTCAGATCAGATGTGAGTTATTACAGATAGGACATTATTACAGATAGGACTGTTACAGATAGGACTATTACAAATTACCCGTGTATCAGCACGGCATCCTGGTCGCTGCTGGTCACGATAACGATCTCTCCCATCTCAGGGTGTATGCCCGTATGGACAGTAAGTTCGCCCATTTTCTCGTGACTAGCGTCCTGTAATACTTCGACCATTTCTCTGAATTCTTCTACGAGCAGTTGGCGGTTATCCATTGTTGGTCCTCAGGTATTGGACAGTGTAACTTGCTAAACATTATTAACATTGAGCCACAAGCTATTGATATAGTATATATTTATGCTTTTTCTGAAGGCCATATTATTGGTTTGCTCCAGACTGAGACGCCGCTTCGACGTATTTGGCTCTCCATACGAATTAGAAGCTACCGGGTGCAGTTGTCCCGCAAATAGTGGCCCCATCGGAGCAGTATTTCATCATTCGTGGGTTGCGTTGAATCGTCGAAAGATACTGCTCCATTTTGATCGATGCACAGGTAGCCCCACACGTAGTCTTCAATTGTGCTTCCTTCTCGGATACCTTCTGCTGGCCAGGGCGACCTCTTGGATGAGGTTGCCCGTGATTGGCGACCCATCAGGCTGTGGTTCTCTGGTAACGAAAACGATCTCGGATTTCTCATGCTTTATCAGCCTCCCTTTGGTCGTGCTCCGGCCAAGCAAAATACTTGCATCGTGGGAAATTCGTACACCCTTTGAATGGCGTACCCTTGTTTTTTCCGGTTTTCAGAGCCTTAAGTTGTATCGTTCCCTTCTTACACTCCGGGCACTTTTCACCGACATTCGCTGGCGGGCTTGCTTTGCGGTCGCGGGATGCACTCTTGGATTTGGCCTTCATGGCACGTCCAGCTTTACCCCGGCTGTCAGGCCGGGTCTCTCTGCAACCACCTTTGTAATTCGTGCAGCCCCAGAAAAAGCCATTACTGCCCTTAATTCGACGTAGGCGACCGTCACAGTCTGCCCCAGGACACGGCGGCTGGACCGCCGGTTTGCTGGCTTTCTTGCCGGCTTTTCCCGCTGGTTTAGGAACATCGGTTAAAGCTACCGAGCCCTGTGCCTTGCCCTGCTCTACCAACCCTCGTGTTGTCTGCGAGATTCCCGCCATGAATTCGGACAGATTCAGTGCGCCAGCCTCGACGGCTGCGAGCTGCTTTTCCCACACTGCGGTCATGTCTGGCAATGTCACGGGGCCGGGGAGTACATCGATCATGGCGCGGCCCAGTGCAGTGGAAAATACTAGCTTCTTACGCTTTTCGAGATACCCCCGCCGAAAAAGCGTATCCATGATCGTCGCTTGGGTAGCGGGCGTGCCTAGACCATCCGTTTCCTTCAATGTTTGTTTGATCTCGGGGTCCTGGACAAAACGGGCAATCCCGGTCATAGCTTCCAACAACGTCGCCTCGGTAAACCGCTTCGGCGGACTGGTCATTTTTTCCACCATGTCACACGCCGAGCATTGCACCGGCTCGCCATCCGCCAACACGGGCAGTGCCGTCGTCTCATCGCCCTCTTCCGGCGGGTTATCGTCGGTGCCAGGGGATAACACCTTTTTATAGGCGGTCCACCCTGCTTGTTTTTCCACACGGCCTTTCGCCTTGAATTGCTCTTTGCTGTCTTTCCCTGTCACCTGCAGGACGACATCGGTTTGGTCGTACTCACGATCCGCGCAGAACTGGAGCAAGTAGCGCAAGGCCACCTGCTCATACACCCACCGCTCATCCTCAGTCAGTTTCTCCAGAGGCGTCCATTTTTTGGTGGGAATAATGGCGTGGTGCGCCGTAATCTTCTTGTCATTCCAGCACTTGCCGCGCTGAATCAGATCCGCATCATCGGTCAATGGCGCTAAGGCGTGACCGCTGCCCACTGACTGCGCGATTGCATCGCGCACCTCGGATGCCTCGTTCCAGTGATCCACGGGAAGGTAGGGGCAATCCGAACGGGGATAGGTGAGCAGCTGGTGTTTTTCATAGAGTAACTGGGCAACGGCCAGCGTCCTTTTGGGTGAAAGGCCACGACCTTGGGATGCAATTTTTTGCAGCTCTGGTAGCGAGAAGGGTAGCGGCGGTGTCTCTCGCTTGTTCTGGGTTTTCACTGACTCGATTACACCGGGGCAGCGCGATAACTGCTCAGCGCGGCTCTGGGCATAGTCCTGATCGATCACCCGCCCCTCCTCATCCTGGTAATCGGTCGCACCCGGTCCGGGTACCCACTGCGCGGTAAACGATCCCGTTGGTGCAGTGATTGTCGCTGCCAGCGTGTAAAAGGGTTTGCGGGTAAACGCATCGATCTCACTATCACGACGGACCACCAAGCCCAGTACCGGCGTTTGCACCCGTCCCACACTCAACACACCGTCATAGCCCGAGCTGCGACCCAACACCGTTTGTAGCCGTGTCAGGTTGAGCCCGTAGAGCCAGTCGGCACGGCTGCGCCCCAGGGCTGCATCGCGCAGACCCGAATAGTCTGTATTGTTTTTCAGCCTGCTCAAGGACCGCTTGACGGCGGCTGGATTGAGATCATTAATAAGAAGTCGCTTAACGGGGACCTCAAGCTTGAGTTGCGTCAGCACCTCATCCACCAACAACTGCCCTTCCCGGTCAGGATCACCGGCATGGACAATCAGCGTGGCCTCTTTTGAAAAGCGCTTGATGGTTTGATACAGATCCTTGGTGCGGGTAGACACTTTCATTCGCCATTCATCCGGCTCAATGGGCAGGCTTTCCAAGGACCACTTTTTTAGCGCCGGGTCGTAGTCCTCCGGGAAGAACTGTTCGAGGATGTGGCCGGCACACCAGACCACCACGTTTGCCTCGCCCGACTCAATATGCGTTTTGTGGCGCTTTTGAGGACCAGGTAATACCGCCGCTATGGCTTTACCCAAAGACGGCTTTTCGGCGATAAAGACTCTCATTCTCTACCTCCTGGACGGTGCGCTTTTTTCAATGCGCCGGTAGATTTCCTCGCGATGAACAGCAACGTCCTTTGGCGCATTGACACCAATCCGTACCTGGTTGCCCGTAACACCTAAGACGGTCATAGTAGCCGCATCCCCTACCATCAAGGTTTCACCGATTCTTCTGGTTAATATCAACATTATTACAACTCCTTTTGTCTGCCTCATGGCAGCGTAGTGGTACCCAGCGTCGGGTGTTGCCTTCCCGGGTTTAGTCAAATTCCCGCACACCCTTGCGCGTTCTCATTTCCTCGACGCGGTCTCGAATGATCGTCGCCGCCGCTTTCGGTTTGGACACCGCGTGCAAGATCACTGTTGGGGTAGTGCGATCCGAGGATTCGACCCGTATATCACCCAAACCAAACGGTCGTAGCCAAATCGGCTGAGACACTTGGGTATCTTTCACGCGGTATAACTCTAACGTGTCGGTAATGCGGTTGAGGACACCAGATTCGTCCAATAATCGCTCTTCTGTGATCGTGTAGCAGACGCTGCGCACCGCAAGAAACTGCCACAGTGCATAGATGGCACCCAATGCACACAGCCAGAGACCAGGCTGAACGCCTGCAAGTCCGGCCTGGCTCGACCACTGCGCCATCAACGGATTGATAATAATTCCGCCGCCGATAAGAATGGCGGCAACACCATAGTGCAGTAACAGGCTCCACTGCGATGGTCGAGCTGTCCAATAGATTGTCTCGTTCACGTCAGTCATCTCCTATTCCATCCTACTTACAAGCTGGCCTCTGTGCCCTGCCGCGCGTGCGCCATCCAATGCAGTCATACACCGGAAGGTCTTTTTGAGCGCATTGGCCTCTTGATTCTTACGCGCCCCGCGCAATGCCTTGTATTCGTCAAAACAAGCGTTGTGGAGTTCGCGGAGTTCGGCCGGATTGTTACTGTAGTGTGCTACCTGCAAACTGCGTTTGGCCTGCGTCACGACCCGGTTAAATTTGCACAGCTCATCATTTCTTACGTAGCCTGGACTCGCTGAATTACAGGCTCGCCATTCAAAATCAAGCAGTTCCTGCCCGGTATGCTTGGCTACCAGCCGAGCAATCTCATCGGCGCGCTTTTGTTCCTCTAATGAGCGGTAAAGATCGCAGTCAGGGTTCCAGCTGTTAGCGCAGTATTTGTTTTCCTGTGATGAGAACAGCGCGTATTCCATGGCAATCATCTGTTCGCGTAGCTTCTGGGTGTTGACAGCCTCGCGTTCCTTCATGAGCGCGGTATAGGCATCACACTGCGGCAACCGGAAATTTTGGCATTCTTGTTCAACGCGCTTCAGGTCGCTTTCAGACATCGCCTGGAGCCTGATTTCGGCGTCGATACGCTCCTGCGCGATACGATCCTCAGCCAACTGTCCGTACGCTTGGCATGTCGGCGTAAGAGGCGTTCCTTTACATTCTTCCCCTATCCCCCAAAACCGCCCAAACGGCAGTGCGGCAAGGCGGGTGACTTCATCGGTCACTAACGCGTCATTGCCCGCTTCAATAGTTTTTACCAGGTCGGTCCGTTCCTCGGGGCTCAAACGGGCGATATTGCCCAGACACATCGTCGTATTACTCAGATCCGCGTCAGCGACATAAGACGGGAACTGTTCACGTGTGCCTTGATTGAGTTTAGTCAGGAGCGTATCGAGTACAGACACGTCCGTGGACATACTGCCATACCCACTGGCATGGCCCTCCCCGCCCCAGCGGATTATCAACAGGTGTTCTGGTCTAGTCGGGTGCGGGGTCAACGTCACCGCCATGGATTTTCCGGCAGTGACACCCATAGCGCCTTTAGATGACTCCGAAAAGAAAACAGTCAGCTCGTTTGAGGCATTAAAGGCACCGGGCGTGCTCATAATAGGAAGCCCCATATTGGCTGCTATGGGTATTCGCGCCACATAGCTCCGTTCATCCCTTTCACCCGCCAGTGCAAGTTCCAAAAAGACGGTCTCCTCGCCCATCAGCAGGCAGTTATTGCCCAGGAGCATTTCGTACTCGCCGCTATAGTCCGGTACCTTTTCAGCACATGCGGCCAACGTGACAACCGTTAATGCCCATACATTCAACCATTTGCCTGCTTTGCCTATCCTTTTCATTCTAAAACCCCTTTTATGCCGCGTAGCCACTGATGACACGGCTCATCCCGCCCTGCTCTGTTTGTGGTATCCTAGTGGGGTAAAAGCCATAAACAGGGGCAGGACAATGACCGTTAACAAAGTTCTCAGCGCATTCGGCGAATTGATCAAGCGATCGGTGCAGCTGGTGTTTAAGCTGTGCGGTGTATTCCTCTCGCTGTGCTGGCACGCGTCCCTTGCGGACACCCCGGAAAGGGGCAAAAGCGGTGAATGTCATCACGACAAAGAGTTGCGTGAACATTATGAGCATGCCGCCGCACACGACTTTAAGGATGGCTGGGGTTGCTGACATCTAGCCTTTCCCCTTTGTAGCGACTGTCTTCACCGCCTTCACGCCGGAGCCACCGACAGCACCGGCCTTCCCGCCAAATGATTGGATCTGACTTCCCAAAGTGCCCGCACTTATCCCGGCCCAGCCCAGTGACGTCAAGACGATCATTGGCAAGATCACGTACAAAAACCGCTCCATAAACCACATCAATGTCGTTTGCGTTAGATTGTCACCTGGCGTGAACACACTCAGCCCGCCACCGTCCAGCATGGCGGTCAGCATATTGTTTTCGACCCAAAAGGCGATCGCCCACACATAAGACAACAAATGTACCGAGAAAAAGATAATGGAGAGCGTGAACACCGTAGATATTTTGTACTGACTGAACAACATTAAGAAAGGTAGCATCACCACCAACATCATCAATACCAATGACTGAATCATGCTGATGCCGTTGCGAATGGCGTAACCTTCTATCACCGCGCCGGGCGCTTCGATCACAGCGCCTACGGCGGCTACGCCTGCCGTAGTGAGATCCGCTGCAAAGCCAAGCATCGTATCCATGAGACCACTCGCAGCCTCGATATTCGATACTCGATAGCCTGTAGACACCGACGATCCGGCCAGACCCAGGTTCACCTCTTGTAGTTCCAGGTATTTGCGTAAAAACGCATCCTCTTTTTCCGTTGTCGAAAGGGTTGTACTCAGGAGCGTGTCCATGAGGTTCGGTGCGCCGTACACCATTTCATTGAGCAAGGTGGGATCAACAGAGTCGAGTGTCTTGATGCGCAGTCCGTTGCTTGCATCAGACCACCATTCATTGCAGGTTGGGTGCCCGCCCGTACCAGAATCGTCCTCAAACCCCGCATCACGTGATGCGTTAAACGGGTAACTGGCCCTCGGATCATAAGAATAATACTTGTTATAGAATCCGTCCGTCATTCTGAAGTACTGTGATCCTAGCCACAAGGTATCGTTACGTTGCTCGGGCGTGAGCGATGAGGTATCCATACGCTGCAACCGGGATTTCGACGCCTTGTAACAGTCTCTGGTGAAATCCCCCAGCTCCTTGCGCAGCTCGGGTGGGCCTATTTTGTCCCCCGCCAATTTGTAGCCGACCGAACTCACATCGTTGGCGCAGGGAAGCCCGGCAATGCTCGCTGAAACCACCGCCTTGCTGAGCGTGTGCAATGCCCCCCACCAAATCGGTGCCTTGCCTGTCTCCCCGCCCAACGTCGTCAATACCCCGTCGTAGGTTGTGCCGGTAGCAGTGCCGTCAATCGTTTCAGCCGGCACAGCGCAGTCCAGCGCGGGTTTAACGTAGGTCATCTCTCCCAGCGCGACATCCAGCACCGGTATGGCCGCAAACACAATCACTCCGACCATCATGTAAAGGTCCGTTTCGATCTTCTTAAGTGATTGAATGGCGGCGCTTCCTTCGTCATCACCTGCCCTCCGGCTGCTCACGATATTGCCAACGATCATGGTGATAAACGGCACAAAGACCAGCGCAGTATCAAGCAACACCGACCACACTTTACTGTATAAAATCCATGCCAACAGCGTGGTAACAAACTCAAAATAACTGGCTACGCCCACGTTCTAACTCCTAAAGTCGAGCGAACTGAAGGCAAAGCTCCAGTACCGCTAAACCGATGAATATTCTGTGCCGCATCCCCATCATCACATCCCGCCGTGCCTGATAGCCCGACAACGAATCAGGAAACCACCGCGCGACGATCTCAGGCCAGTACCACCACAGGGCAATAAAAACAGCCCAGCGCAGGGCGAGAAGTAGAAAACGGAATGGATTCAGTGCTAGGTACAGGTTATCTGTCCAGTTGTGTAGCACCGAGGGATCAAACCCTAGAGCGTAAGCGATGAACGTCAGACCAAAGAACGCGAGCACGATAACGGCTGACCGTTTGCCTGCTGAAAGCCCTTTACCACCAGAGTCCCGCAAGCTCATGGCTTGACCGCCCCGTCAGAGAAGTTGTTTTCAAAGGGTTCTTCGGCCACGGGGATCTCTTTGCGCGCTTTATCGCGCCTCAAGAGCTGTGAAGTCGTATTGGTTGCGACCCGCTTTCTCACATCCATTTCAAACAGTAAGTTATCCACCTCTTGTTCTAATTCGCCTAAATAGCGTTCTAGCCGTTCTGGGGCGATGCCAGTGCTGGCAATATTGGGTTCCTTCATACCCGCGAGCAACGCACGGCGTGCGATCATGGCGCGCTCCATCGTCCGTGCCAGCGCCATTTCAGAGGCCAGACGGGAAATTAGCACCGCCTGGTCCTCTTCTTTTTCCTCCCGGATTGCCTCAATCACGCGGCGACTGACCAACATACCTGGACCACCTGATACCTCTTTAAGTTCGTCAGATGTCGGTGCGGAGCTGGATAGTACTAGGGTTTCAATATCCAGCGAGATTGCTTCCCGCTCCTTCTTCACCTGTGCCGATAGTCCTTTGCCCGGCTGAGTCCTCACCTTGTCGCAGTTCTTGCAAGTCCGTATTTTTTCCTCACCTAAGACCTCAACCATCCAGTCTGCAAAAAATTGCGGAGCCTCCCATTCCTCACAAATCGCAGCCCCAGCGCACGTTGTGGCAGCGGACCCCGTATTACCTGGATTGCGGTTAATAAGCTGGTTATAACCAGCCTTAGCGGTATCACCAACCAACTCAATGGGCGGCTGTGCCCGGCCACCGCGAGACGCACCTTCAACCCACACCACACCGGCATCCGCGCCCTCCGAGTCAGCACGGCCCTTGGTATTGAGTATGTCCGCGCCAGCAGTTTGGGACTCAGTTGACCACCAAGCGCCTTCAGCGACCGTGCCCCACTCGTTGGTGTCCATGACTTCGCCCATCTTGCCAACCATCGCCTCACAGCTCGTTTCGGCCAGATGGAATTCCTCAGAGCCCTGCAATATGCCGTTCTGCAACATGTCATACAGGGCGGGATTCAGTTTTTGCAGCGCTAATCCGGGAAGTGAGGCCACTGCACCCGTGGCCGCGCTAATCACGCTGCCCATCAAGTCTGAAAATGCACCCTCAATACCCATTAGCTGGTTTTCCACTGACAAGGACATATCAAAATCTCCGCAGATGAGATCAGTGCTCCATGAAATATCAGGGCCTAACTCAAAGGTCGCGGCACGGTTGGTGGCCGAGCGGGAAATGGGCTCGCCACCGCCCAAGTTGTAATAAAACTCGTCATCGAGCGCCACTACGTGGGTCGCCTGCGACAACGCGAGAACAATCAAACCGGCCAATTTCTGCGCTTGTTTCATCGCTAACCTCCTGTATGAAAGATCAATACCGCGCCCTCAGGCTGGCAGCACGCATAGGATCGCCAGACATGCCATGCATTACCCATCGTCGGGTTGAGTCGTTTGGCATAGGGATCACCCAGGCTGGAAGCGTCGTTGATATCGGGTAGGACCGCGCAGTCGCGTACATCGGGCACCAACTGCTGCCACATAAATTCAGTGTCTGGTGTGGGCGGCCAATAGCCCTGCCTCGTCGCCGATGCGGTCATTGGCCAGTACACATGCGGTTGCCAGGGTTGGCGCACAATATCCACGGCGCGCTTTGCAGCGACTAAGGACGCTTTATAATCATGTCCCTGATTCACAAACCCAATGCGAGGGAACAGTCCTGCAAAGGTGGCAGGCCCTTTGCCCACTCTGGCCAATGCGTTGTACAGCGACCAACCAGTCTCCACCGTCGGATCACGCCAGTTGTAGTCTTCAGTGCTCAAGAAATACGGCAGATAACCCCAGGTAACGGGCTTACAGAATAAGGAATCCACCTCATCGGCCAATGCGTGATATATGTACACGCCGGGACTACCGATCACGTCGGCATTTTTGAACCGTAGCGCTTGCTCACGATGGGTTGCCCCGCCTTCCGTACTACTTCCCCCCTCCTCGGCAAAACTTGTTGGCCCGGCGTAGCTAGCCGTGTCCGTCCATGGGCTCATGCCGATAATCGGATAGGCCGCCACCACTGCCTCGGGGATGTTGTGGCGGGTCTTAACTGAATAGTCGAACTCACAGACCGTCAGGACACACGTCATCCAAATACAGATCCCCACAACCTCAAATTCCATGCACCCTACGTCGATGGCCGCTCCCACAATACCCAGTGAATCAATCGTGACATCATCGGCTCGTACCGGCCCCGATAGTGCCAAAACCATTACCATCAGCACGACCCCAGGATTAGAACGCATAGCTGGGCTCCCTTTTGATCATCTGTACGGCTTCGTTAACATCGAACACCCCATACACCACATGACTACCACCGACCATAACCGCAGGCAGTTTTTCAATACCGTGCTGCCAGGCCAATGCAATGCCCTCCCCTACCTGGGTGATTTGCTCAATGGCCGCCTGACCTGCCGAGGTCTGTAACATCGCGGAGGCCCGCGCGACTGCCACCTTTTCATTACCGGGATTAGTGAACCGAAGACCGGCCAATGCCGCATCGGCTCCATCCAAATAAAAAACACGGTCGGCCCGCTCCGAGCTGGTGATATGGGGCAAATGTCTGGCGGTAAAAACCACTACGCCGTCGTGGTCGCTTTCGGCCTGCGCGGCAGTTACGAAGGTCGCATTAAGCATCGTTGACACAATGCAGGAAGCTGCAAGTGCCCACTTCATGACGTGATCCCCCGCGCCCGATCCAGTTCTACCGCCAGGCGTTTGGCTGCCTCAACTTCGATGATGCCGTGCTTTTCCATCAAGCGCATGCGGTCGGCCTTTTCATGCTTCTCTGTCGCGGCCAACATGAGCATTAGTGAAGGCGGTACGTTGCGGAACAGATTCTCGCTGGTCTCCGACATCACCACGCCTTCAGTGTATTGTTTTGGAGATTTGCTGGCGGATAACAACAAGGCCCGTTGCGCATCATCAACATGTCGGAACCGAGCTATTTCCTCCACTTCCTCCTTCGGCATAACCAGGCATACCCACCACTCGATCATGTTGAGCATCTTCTTGGCCGCAGCTGGGTAGTCCTCCATATTCTGGGTTGCGCTCCACAGCCACGCCCCGAGCTTGCGCCACATCTTGACGATTTTGACAAGGAATGGCGCCAGTAGTGGATTGGTGGTAATAATGTGTGCCTCATCAATAGTCACCACTATCTCTCGGGCACCAAACTGATCGCGTTCCGCGATGTTGTTGATCATATTCAGACAGCTCACTACCGAGATCGCCAAATGCGCCTCGTAGCCTTCTCGCGCAAATGTCGCCAAATCAATGATCGTGACATCGGCCTCTTCCCACGGCTGTCCCTCCTGGTTAAACAGTTCCCCGGCAAAGCCATCACAGAACAAGCCCAGTGCATCGCCCATTTCCCGAATTCGCCGCCGAGTGTCCGGGTCATAATCCGTGCCTTGCGCGGTTTCATAAAAGGCGTCTCGAACATCTTCAGTGAGCGTTGTGCGACCTTCTTTTTCAGTGGTTGCCGCTGCTGACAAGATGGCATCGCGGATCACTCGTTTGTCTGAGCGAGTCAGTCGCTCTGCTTCTCGCGCTTCGCCGCCGGTTATCATAAGTTGGGTGACAATCTCCATCTCGCCCATGACATCGCGGTGCTCGTCGATGTCCTCTTCGTCATCGACATCACTGGTCAACGTTACTGGGTTACGGGGACCGCCCAGAGCCTGGTGGGCGTCTGCATAGGGTGACAGTGACACACCACTACCGGGCCTCAGAGAGACACGATTCACCGTCAAACCTTCGGCCGCAAACCAGTCCCCCAGCAGACCAAAGGAATTGCCCGCTTCGATGATGAACATTCTCGGGCGGTGAATGGCTGCCACATGCGCCAACATACTGACCAACGTCGCAGACTTACCCGCTCCCGATGGACCCAGCACCAACATATGAGCGTTTTTCTGCCGATCTGCTTGATTGAGTGGATCAAAAAAGACTGGCTCCCCACCGCGATTAAATAGAGCAATGCCTGGATTGCCCGTGCCAGTACTACGACCAAAGACACTGCTCAAATTGGCAATGTGCTGTACTAGCGTGAGCTGCGCGCCGCGCCACCCTTCTTTGGCATCGCGGTCCGCGTCGTAGACCATCGGAAGGTTACGAACCACATTGTCGAGCGCCGTAAAATCGTCTTTGAGGGATATGGCCCGAAATCCATAATTCAGCAGCAACGAACTTACTTGGCTGGTCCGCGTATCCAGAGCGGCAACAGAGCCGCCCTGCACATACACCGCGAACTGCGCGCGGTAAAACTTGTGCCGCTCGCCCAGTATTTCGCGGGCTTTTTCACAATCTTTACGCACCTGCGTAGAATCACTGTTATCACCGATCGCTGAATTCTCAATCGCATTGATATGCTCTTCCAGCGAGTCTTGCGGGACAACGACCATAGTACTGACGAACACACTGCCCTCGGGCAACTGATCCATCATCGCATTGGTGGAATCACCGCGCCTAATTTCTCCGGTGACGTGACCTACTGATGGTCGCCGGCGTATGCCGTCAATCGCCACACAGCGCATGGCCGTATCGCCAAACCACCAGCACTTGTTATCCTGGTCTGAGCGTGGATAGTCATAAAACAGGCTTTCGGCGAACTGGTCGCCGTAGGGCAAACTGTCTTCATGGTGCCCACTTGCCGCCAGAAACTCCCGACGATCGCCGCCAAACATGGCCGTAGAGGGATTGAAAAATTCGAGCATCCAGCGGTGAAACTCGGGGCCGCTGAGCCGTCTCAACCGCGCGCCCGTAGGTTTTAGCCCATTTGTGAACTTATCAACGGCTTCATTTAGGCCGATGAGGGACTGCGCCAAATCACCATCAATGTCCTGCTTTTTGCCCCGCTTGCGCCCTGCCCCCTGGCGGCGGTACAACACCAGATAGTTTTTGCGGACACGCCCGCCCCATTCCCCGTGGGTCACAATCTCGTCCACGAACAAGCCACCGGAGCGCGTCACGCCCCGGTAGTGATCGGCTAAACACCGAAGATATGCCTCCGTGTACTCCGAGCCCTTGGCTTCCTCAACAACGTAATCCCTGATTTTGTCCATCAAATGATCAATATCCAATTGATCAAAGCTATAGGTTTGCAGTACCCATGGGCCTTTGTCGAACTCCTCAAAAGAGTCTTGCAGGGCTTCTTGAAATGAGTCGCGCACCTCACTCAAGTATTCTTGAGTCCGGCCCGCTGTCCCAAAGGGCGTTAACTCAAACACTGCGCCAACCGAGCAGCCGTCCTCCATCAATACCGCCTGGTCTTCATCGAGGTATTCCACCCATGGCAGATAGTCAATAAACGAGCGTTCCCGACGATACGCCTTCTCCACCTCTTGTTTGCGGATGGGAGTCTTTTTGACCGCAGGCGCGTCGCTGGGCGCTACGACCTCCTCTCGGGCAGTCAATGTGCGGCCTCTGGCTCTGCGGTCTGCGGTAGGGGCGTTTCCGCCAGAGCCTCACCGGGCAGACGGTACTCCACCCGGTCATACAGCGGAATGACCGTGGAGTAACCAGGGATTGGCGCGCGCGTGCGGGTCGCCAAGTGCGGGTAGACATAAATTACAAGGTCGGGATTCTCCAAACGCGGGAAGAGGTTTTCAATCTCCGTTTTTTGTTCCCGTGTATAGGGTATGTAGTCCAGCCCTTGTGGTTGACTACTACTGTCAATCACCGAATAGCGCGCCTGCGCATGGGTTTGCAGGGTTTTCTCGCAGGCCTGAACGGGTTCATCCAACTCAAGATCCGTACAAATAGCCTGGCTGTTTGCAACCAGTGTTCCCCCGGCCTGCTCGTTCATCGCTCCACGGTAAATGTCTAACATATTCCGCTCGGTCGTTGGCAAGATGGTGTCCTGAGAGGCACACCCTACTAAGGTCAATCCAACAATACCCGTTCCAACTGTGCGCTTAATCCAATGCACGATAGCCTCCATTATTTGGTCCCACGTGATTTGTCTTGCGACCTAAAGTGTCGTAATCAATGTCGAGCTGTTCAGTGATGTGTAGACTGACGTTCGCGCCCGGGGCCACGTAGATCGCATCGAACTGCTGTGCCTGGCGTTCATCCAACCACTTCGCCACTTCCATCGTTCCATCAGAGAGTGTCTTGCCCAAAATGTACTCGCCCGTGCTGCCCTCTACGGAAGTCGAGGTGCCAATACCACCACCGCCTACCGAAGTCAGTACCGTGGTTTGACTGGCGGCTGCCGCTTCAGCAGCCGCGGCCGCAGCGGTTACTCCAATACGCTGTGCAAGGTAGGTGTATGCATTGGTGATGCGTTCACCGACCACGCACGGATTCCCCGCCGCATCGGATAACTCGCCAATTTTGACCTCTTGTGTCTTACCCGTACCCTCATAAACACTTTTGGCCTTGGGTACCGTGCGGATCGTGCCGTCCTGAAACACAAAAGTGATCGAATACAAATCGCCTCGCACACACCCCAGCGTCCAATCTCCCACCGCCTTACCGCTAGCAACCGAGTACGCCACCTCTGGTAGCTCGATGCCGTTGGCAATCAAATTGTCCCGCCCGATGATGACCTTGAAGCTGTACGGATCAGTGATTTTCGAGCCCACTGGCACTCGACCAACCAATGCGGTAAAGGCCGTTGAATTCACCAAGGTGGAATTTTTTGCGATGGTGTAAAAGGGCTTTACGGTGACTTCCTGGTCATGGTTTCGCCCTCTGATACCGGGCAGGTTATCCAGGCCGATTTTTTTGCTGAGGGTGGAGCGCGTCTTTCCAAGGGTATTGGAGCCTGCGCCATCGCCACCACGGCCCAGAGGCTGAATCCAGACCGTATCGCTACCGCCCGCCTCATCACCGGTCCCGGTATAGGATCCCGCCGTTTGGTTCAGCGCTGCGTTTCGGTTCTGAGCGGCCTTCAAGTTGGTTTCGGCCTCCTGCAACCGGCGCAACATGCTGTCCAGTTTCTTTTCTGTTTCCAATACAACGGATTGTTCGGCTTTCTGGATTTGACCTTCTAGCCGTCGTCCCATCGAGTTTTCCATCTTTTGAAGATCGGCGTTGTCGGTGCGCAGCTCTCGGTTCTCTTCACGCAAGACATTGATGTCATCTTTAAGCCCCTTGACCCCGCCAATCAACGTGGCCACCACGTCTTTCTCGGTATCGCCCTCAATGCCCAGCCCTGCCAAGGTTTCTTGAGACAACGCTTCACCGCCATCTACTATGACTTCTTGCTCCGGTGAACCACCGCCAGAGCACGTCTTCACAACAACCAGTAACACGACAATAGCCAGTACACCCGCAGCCGCCTTCACTATATTATTGGGTCCCATAGCCTACCTCCGTATGACTGATGCAATGGGACGATCAGTCACCACAAACAACGTGGTGCGATCACCAGGCTCACCCCGTTTGGCCACCAGCGGCTTATAGAACACCGAGGCCAGAAAGTGAGGGCCAACGCCGTTGCGGTGTGTTTGTGCCGTGTGCATTACTTTGCGATTATCCAGTGTCATCGAATGACTGTGCCCGTTAGTAACGACAAATGCCGTGACATACAGGCCATCGACTGACCATGCCTTATAAGGAAGAACTACCAAGCCCTTGTGGTTGCCCTGATCGTACAACCGGTTTTGGTTCCCGGTGATACCGACCGGCACATTGCGAACGCCTGGCAATGCGGCGACCAGTCGAGCAGGTGAATAGATATCTTGCGCTGCATAACGGACCATTTCAAAAACTGTCGCTTGGCCCCCGTGCCTGGAGACGTTCGCCGGACCCGATGTCGTTCCATCGGCCATCTGTCCTTTCTCACCCTCGCCCGGAAACACAATCTGTAAACGTTCGACGCTGGGTGTAGGGGCTTTTTCCATGCGGGCACTGACATCGAACAGGACGTACTCGCCACTGTCCAAACGAACCTTGATTCGCTCGCGCTCAAATGCCTGCAATGCAGTCCAATAAGCCGTTCCCCCAGTGAACAGTGTTCTAAAGAGTGCCTTATTCGCCAGCGACGCAGGCAGACCCACCGCAGCATCTGAAGGGAACAGCAAAATCTGCTCAACGCCCACGATCATCTCCAACTCAATGACCGTTTTATCCCACACCAACGTACGGGCCGTCGCTGGCATCGCCAAACCACAAGCCAGGAGGCAACACAACACTACCCAACGGCCATAAATTCTTTTCCTTGGTTTCATCACGGCCTAGCCCTCCTCTTCTTTATCAATTTCGATGGCCCGAGGCGCACTGGCGTAACAGTCAATCGCCAAACCCCAGGGGTTAAGTTGCGGGTCAACGCTGTAGGACACCACATTGATCGGGAAGTGAATCAGGCGATCTTTTACCCGTTCGCCGCGCAGTGTTTCTTGCACGTGCAGATCCAATCCAACTACCCAGCTTTTGTCTGACGTTGCCTTAACTCGCCCAAATTTGAATCCGCGGCCTGGTATTTCCCACACGGCCCGCGAACGTCCCGCCAGCTCGTTGTTATCATCTCGGTACTCAAAATCTGCCAAGCGGTCTTCAAAACACGCAGGGGTCAAATAATTCTGGAGGTTATGAATGCGTTGAAAGTAATCCTCGCGACCATCGTTCGGCCAACGATTCAATTGCTGGAAGATGTAGAACGCAAAACTGTACAAATTCGCTTTAGGAATATCACCCACGCCTTGCGTCGCTCCAGCGCTCAGATCGGGTGGGTAGTGCAGGGTAATTTGACTCGGTGCTCGCATCCAGCCCACGACCGTTAACGCCAGCAGTATCCCCAGGGCCACCAGTCCCATTCCCATGAGCTTGATCGTATGATTTTTGGCGTGTACCAAATTGTTGAAGTCGCTCACAATGTTCTCCGGCGTTTAATGTCCCAGACTCGACTATCGCGAATCTGTGTTTCCTTAGCTAAACCGTGGTCTTGAAGCCAGGCACTTAACGCCAGTATGTGATACTGCTTAGGCTTGCCGCGCTTAATGACCTTGAGTCGCTTACCCGCCAGCCACATGCTCCCAAACACAAGCCCTGCAACTGCGGTCAAACTCAGCAATTTCTTGCCAATCAGTATTCCGATTACTAAGCAAATGGGCGTCCAAAAAATGAAGAACACCAACAAGGCCCATTTGATTTCAGAATTCGTCATGGCCAGAAAGACGACCGGCTCTTCATTGAGCCGGTCTGGCATGAACTCGATTTCCTTGTTCATGCGCGCGTCCCTATAGAATCGCTGCTGCTTCCGTAAGCAGAAACACCACAAACACCAACAGCAACACCCCGACGCCAAATTGCATGCCAACCTGTCCCCATGTGCCCTTGCCGTCTTGCACTTCCCCGTAAGCACCAATGGTGTTCTTGGAGACGATGAAAAATACAACGGTCGCTACCGCCAAACCCAGAAATATGAAGATGTCATAGGCGTAGTTCTGCATCATCTCAATGTAGTTACCTGCTGCACCACCACGCGAGGGAGGTGCTGTGGTGGGCAGCGCCTGTGCCATAACTTCGGCACCAAAAAACGTCAAACTGGCCGCAACAGCCATTTTGGCGTTGGACCAACGTGCGCATAGCCCCGTGGTCTGGCCTTCTGCCTGTAGTTCATTTTTGTTTACTGCAATGTCGTTCATAGGTACTTCCTCTTAGTCAAATAGTGACCAACGCCAGAATGACGATCGTCACAAATAGACCTCGGGCAATATGTCCGCCTGCGTCGGACACGGTGGCACCGGGGCGTCGTAATGTCTGGTATGCGCTTATGCAAACCCAGGCAAACCAAACAAAAACCAGTGTGGCCACGATGCCCGCGACCATACTTTGTACTTCTCCTGATTCGATAGACAGTGAGCCTTCATTCGCTGAACGGAATGCGGCTTCCTGTGCTGTAGTCATTGAAGGCATCGTCCAAACTCCCTAAATGAACTTTTTGAAGCGGCCAGTGACCACGTACAACAGATACCCAAACAGCACCATGGATGGTGCAAAGACCAACGCTGGGTAGACGGAAAAAGGCAAAAGCAAATACAGCGATACCGTGCCCATGATGCCGGGCAGTACCCAGCGTTTGGTGCCATGAAAAATGTACGAACTTTCATGCTCGCCCGTGTACTTGCGGATATCTCTGCGGACACCACCATCTATAACAGCCGCTAGAGCGACCACGAGATAGCCTGGTAGCGTGAATAGGGTCACAACTAGTCGAAGGACCACTAGATGGGTGATGTTGATCGCGCCAAGCAAATACACTGAGAGCGGATCACTATCTTGAGTACCGAGCGCGTCCTGGTAGATACTGCCAACGACCGCATGCACTCTCTCTTCGGCATGGTCGGCCACGACCACGGGCTTAAATGAAATCAATGGGATTTGTTCGATACCTTCAATATACCCACGTTCCACAAACAGTAATCCAGCGGCGTGACCTCCATGCCACCAGCCAGCAGCAATGCCCGTCAACTCAACGACGATGGAAATAGCGATTGTCACGAGCAGAGCCCCAATAACACCCATCGTCCAGGACAGACTTTGCGCCAAGACGCCTTTCGGCTTCTCCGTTTGCGGCTGGACGGGTTTTGCGACACGCTCACTCACCGTCGTCACCTACCACCACCAAAGGCGTTTGCGCCAACCAGGAATCGGGATTGACGCCTTTTTGGATCTGACGCATGTTCTCGACCATGCTCATCATTCCAGAAGGCAGCTCTTGCTCATCACTTAGAAGCGGCAATCTCAGCTTGTAGAGTTTTCCGGCCATCAACGCGAATGCATGGCCCTTGGGCAGTGCGTCCAGGTCGCCCGCATCAAGCAGTCGCACCCGTTGACTGGTTATCCGTTGACGGGTATTGGATACGAAGTGAATATCGTTGTCGGGGTTGGAACTGTCCGTTGTCCCGCTTTCCGTCATTAGATGGTTGATCTCAACTTCTTTCAGTCGCTCAGTCAGCAGCTCTGCGGTCGCTTTTTCTTTAACGCGCAACATAATGAGCGTCCCTAGGTTTCCGATGACCTGGCCGGCTTTAGCAGGAGAATCAAACCTCGCGATAATGTCGGAGAGCGTTTGCGTATAAACCGTTAGCTGAAAGCCCGCGCCGCCTGCTTTGTTGGCCATAGGAATAAACTCTCGACCAACCAGTTCGTTAAACTCGTCAGCGTGTACGCAAAGCTTTTTCATTTCGATACCGCTCTGTGCCGCTTTGTAGATACTGCCCGCTACAGAGGTCAAATCAGAGAACATGGCATTGCCGACCGCGGCTGCCACATCGGGATCGGACAAAGCGTCAAGACCGACATAGACTATGCCCCCGGATTTAATGACCCGGTTCCAGTTCAGCTTGTCGTCTTTGTTAGCTTCATCAGGCGAAAGCAACTCCGCTGCGCGCCCACTGGTTAGCTTCTCCAGCAAGGGAAACAGGCTTGCAACCAGTTTGTCGAAGTGGGTCTTATCGTGCTCAAACGTCTTAATCAGAGAATGCGCCGTGCTGTCATTGATCTGAGACTCCCTGAACAGGACGGAGCACGCCCACGCATCTCGATCTCTGCCTTTGAGTTGGGGTGGCATCTTTCGCTCTGAACTCACCAGGGCCTCAATGGCACCCTCCGCCCCTTCAAAGTCGTTCGCCGCGAGCAAATGCCGAATGTAGTCACTCAACAAGCGGTCTATATCGCCACCCTTTTCT
The DNA here is from genome assembly GCA_963977485.1 of uncultured Haliea sp. Taxonomy (GTDB): domain Bacteria; phylum Pseudomonadota; class Gammaproteobacteria; order Pseudomonadales; family Halieaceae; genus JARRPM01. Next base: position 38,103 of record CAXBOW010000018.1, on the reverse strand, counting down.
AAGAGTACTTTGTAGTTGGGCACAATACCCAAGGCATCGCACGCCTTCGCAATAACATTGACAAACCGCCATGCAAAATCTTTGAACGCTGCCGAATTACCTTCGTTGGGAAGCTGCCCGGCGATTCTGGATGCAACTTCTGTGATCCGGGAATAAGTGCCTACGGGATTGTAGAGAACAGATTCTTCAGGAAACCCGAGGTTAAATATCTGGAGATCATCACTTCGCCCTGCCCGTTTTGCCTCCATGTAAATTCGTGCAAGCAAGTCTCCGTCGCCTTTGGGATCGAATACAACAACCGAGTCACCGTTATGAATATCCTGAGTGACCAATACTTCTAACAAACGCGTTTTTCCCACTCGGGTGGTACCGACAACGAGCGTGTGTGCCACACGCTCTGCCTGGCGCAGGGCGATAGGTATTTCCTTTTCATAGAGGCCAACCGCATGTAGCTCGCTCGATCCCTCCACGTAGGGGTGCGGCGGGAAGGGGTTCAATAGAGACTGAGAGTCAAGGGGTGCTACCGACCACTTACCAAGTGCCTTGCCTGTACTGTCGATAACTGTCCGCGCCGATCTATAGATCCATGTATCGTTAAACAGGTGCGCGTTCTCACTGCGCTTAGTGTCCGCCAACCGCTGGGCCTGTTTCGCGGTCCACTCGAACCCACGGCCCAAAGTAAGCTTCATAGGGCTTCGGGGGATTTTGTTCGGGTGCGTTACATACGCCGGAAGAGCTCGCAAACCACGCTGGTATTTGAGAAGGCGTGCGCCCTGCCTGCCTAATACGGCGGCGCGCAATAAAAATGCACCGCCGATCACATAACCGACGCCTCCAGGTAAAAGAAATATTTGCGGAGCGCCGATGGCCATCACCGCAAGCGAGAGGTAGGTAACCACTGACGAAAACTCAACCGCAGGGCGTAGCAGGGCTTCAATAGGTTGATTACTCATGCTTGGACCCTTTGCCCGTGATCACACTGGGGTATGTCGTCAGGCCGTAGACATCGGCAAGGCCATCCCCATGGAGTAACGACACCCGAATACCGCGTTCTTCTGCAAATGTTTTAAGGTCTAGCCAATCGCTTCGATTATCTGCCTGCACCACAAACCCCACGGCATTCATTTCAGCCAACACATCGGCAGCATCTTCCAACCAAGTGATGGATTGGGGGTCCATGCCCATAACAAAAAATGGCGATACCACACCCTCAAATTCCCGTACATTGAGTTGGCCTGGTCTCAGTCTCTGGGATACCAGCGGGAGATTGTCTGCCAGATCGACAGAGCGGAGAGGTCGTGCGGGTGCGGGTGGCACGGTGCGTGTGTTTTTAGGTGTCCCACTACTGCGCAGTCGCTTGCCATAGTAATGAGCCGCGTCTACTGATTTGCCACTGTCATAGACCACCGTTAGAGCCGGTTTTCGAATGGGTTGTGCAACTGCGAGAAGCGAGATCGAGGTAAAGCCAACAGCAAGGATGAGACCCGACGATAAAAACTTATTCATCGTTTTGCGCCTCAACATCGGGTGTACGCATCGCTTTTTTTACTCTGCCTGCATAAGCAAGAGCAGCGGCCTTGTGCTGTGGTTCCTGTGACGGCCTGTGGTACCGCCCTACCGCCTCCCACCAGTCGCCGGTCTCTTCATAATGCGCTCTAAGAATGGCAGCGCCCGTTTTAAGATTGTCTGTGGGGTCAGTAATTGTCCATGGTGATGACAACTTGTCGTACTGCCAGTACCAGTTAACCTGCATCGGGCCAATGTCCACTCGGATGCGCCCTGCCTGCAATGCACCCATAAGCCCGTCAAACATGGCCTCGCGGCTTTCGTAGCGGTGGGCCTCGCCCTCAATGTTCAAGGTCCAGGGCCAGGGGGTTGTTCTTCCTTCTTTGTATAGGCCGGATTCTGTGAGGGCCATGGCATACAACAGGTTGGTCGGCACACCCACGTACTGAGCCACGGCCTCATACATCGCTGAGTCATCTGCGTTCACGGGAAAATGCGGCAGCAGCGCCACCAGTATCGGAATTACAACTCTCTGACCCACTGTCCGCCCTCCTTTTTGGCATACACCACCGGGAAGTGCGCTAGATCGGCAAACTGGTCGCCATGGTTAACAGTCACCCGGTCGGCTCGAAGGGCCTCCCGTAGCCAAGGGTGATTCGTGATCCAATTTTGCAGGTTGCTGTCATCGCCCTGCGTTCCAACCACGTGGATGTCCAAAGGCTTGCCGTCAGCGGCGTAGTCCACCCTTTGTTTAATCACCTCGTCGCCACAGTTACCGCAATCCATGGACACAACCACCCCGTACCGCACAGTTGGTCCGCTGGCTTTTACCGCGTTTGCCGCAGCCAATAATCGAGGTGTGTCTGGATACAGGCGCTTCCACGCCCGGTCAACTGCAACCTGGAAGGCCAGTTCTTTACTCACCCGTTCAAATTCGGCGCGAACATACAGCTCTGCAAAGTGCTGGCGTTCTGACACGGTATCAGCACTGACACCCAGCGCCGTTAATGGGTCCAGCCCGGGGCTCCAGACACCCCGCCGCTTGCTCATCACATCCTGGTAACGATTCCATTGCTCATTGGTAAGCCCCCACTGCTTGGCCTGTACTGAGGAATCCAGAATGTTAGAAGGGTGGTTTTCAGTAGCCTGGGCATCGGTAATGTCGTGCACAATTTGCGCGTTCACCAACGTGACGTGGGACATCGCAAGGACGAGTAGAAGGAATTTAGTAAGGACGGCCCCGAAAGGCCGCCCGATCACTAGGCGAGCAGCCTGGGTCCACGCTCTCCAAACTCGCACACACAAAAACGCCTCGCAACTTCCGGCTGCGTGGAGTGTTTTCGGTGTAATGGGTTTTAATCCAGAACGAGGTTGGGCTAAAATAAGCATGCCATGATTACCTGTATACGAGGTTTTCATCGGAAGTCCCGGTGAAGTGTTAGTAGCACTTCGCTGGGGCGACATCGAACCGCTCACTGAGCGACTACTTGCGACCCTACCGAACTTTCCTTTCCACTTCAAGTCGATTTTTTCCTCGCCTTCGCTGTCTATTGAATAGCCGAGGTTGCTGCATTTCTCTCAGCTCGGTTTCATAGATGTCTTGGCGTGGATAATATCAACTATATGGATATTATCAACTATATGGATATTTATATTTATTTCTGATTTGAGAAAAGACCACCGACATATCTATACATAATGGATTTATGCGCTTCCATAATATATAGTTACAACTAAGATGAAGTATTGTGTTTTGTGATATATCGGCTTGCAGAGGGTTATTGCGAGGAAATTAGGCCTTGTGTTTGGATTCCAGTAAGTCTGAGAGTGCTTTTTCGATGAGAGCAGCCGCGTGTTCATCGGTCGAGCAGTCCGTATTCCGCTGCAACTTCTTAAGTGCGATGGATATCCCTGGATACCTCTTCAATGCTGTCAGGAGTTCAGTAGATACTTCGGGAGTCTGTTGCGGCGCGCGAAGGGGATTTTGAATGTACGAGTCTCCTTTCTCCAGCCAAAGAAGCAGTTGTTTTTCATCGTAGAGCGAATCTAAACGATCATATTTTTGTAGGCGAGATACAATTTTGACTAACGTGTGGTTCCTTGGACATATATCTTCCACTAGCCAGTTCCGAGCCGAGGTGATACCAACATTGAAGAACCGAGATATCTCTGTCGCCCTACCACGGCCAGAAACAAACCCAGCCACATCGCACAGTTCATGGAATCGTTCGGAAAAAGTACTCGGCGCTCTTCTTTTCAAGATAGTGACTCTGTGTAAATGAAACGCGATTGTGCCACAAACCGCCCAATCCCGAAATAATCAGTGCCAGATAGAATAATGGAGAGAGAGATGAATCGGACGACTGTCACTACAACACACCTCACGCGGTCTATGGTGATGTGCGTTCTGGTAGTCCAGGCATGTGCAGCAATTGCTCAGGATGGGGAATATAGTGATCCACTGGGCGACCTGGATGACATGAGCGTCGTTCTGACACCCTCTCGGCTCAAACAGCCTATTGCAAATAGCCCTACGACCATTTCAGTTATCAGCTCTGAGACAATTAGAGCACTGGGCATCCGCAAGATCCCTGAGGTGCTGAGGCTTGTCCCCGGAATGGTGGTCGCTAGTGCGTCTGGCAACGACTACCGTGTCAGTTACCATGGCGGCACAGGGAGCCAGCCTCGTAGAATGCAGGTCCTTATTGATGGAGCGTCTGTGTACCTTGGGGGTCTCGCCCGGGTTAATTGGTCCACACTGCCGATAGCCGTAGAAGACATTCTGCGAGTAGAGGTCGTCAGAAACCCCGCTGGGGCGAGTTACGGCGCCAACGCCTTTCAGGCCGTAGTAAATATTATTTCAAAACCCACTACCCAGCTCGTCGGGACCTCCGTAAAGGGTTCTATCGGAGACCATGACCATCGTCGGTGGAGAGTATCCCATGGGTCGCTTCAGCATACATTCAGTTTATGGGGCCAGAAGGATCACGGCTTTGACCGCAATTTCGAGGATGAGACCAGGAGAGACAGTGAAGATATAACCGGAGCCAGATATAGGTCTCTTTTTACGCCTACCGACACATCAACCCTGAATTTGACCGCTGGTTACACCTTTTCCGAGCTGGATGTGGAATTCCTGGACTCACGCCAAACCTCCTTTCCCGACCAAGAGCGAAAAGACCTTTTCCTTGTGGCAGATTACCGAGTCAATACCAGCAACAACGCAGACTGGCGAGTTCTCGGCTCCTTCTACGGCTCAGATAACAAACAATCCTGGACCTCCTGTTACGAAAACATTCTCTATACGGATGAGGTGCACGAACTATATGAAAATAACCCAGGCTATGTGGACGCTCTTCGGAACGGTACCATCCCGAGTGGCGGAACAGAAGAAGACAACATGCTCCTCGCTTCAGTTTTGATCAAAGCCAACGAAATGGGAGAAAACGCATTTGCACTGAACTGTGGGGAATTCAATCAGGATCAGAAGGATAGGGTGTACCGCCTGGAAGCTCAGAACACGTGGAGCAACGGAAACAATCTAGTGTCTATTGCTGGGTTTGGATTCAACTATATAGATGCAAAGAGCGATACTTTTTTTGATGGTACAGAGGATGGGCATACTGAGTACTTGTTTTATAATGCAGAGTACACTTGGAGGTTCTTAGTGTTGAACGCTGGCGGCATGGTTGAACACACTCCTCGCCTTGACGACCCAACGGATATCTCATTCCGTTTCGCCGCTAACTGGCACGTTAACAATGAAAATACGCTTCGCGTGGCATACTCCAATGCAACCCGGACCCCCGACCTATTTGAGAGCGATCAGAAATGGAGCTTTGAGGTCAAGAATCTGGATACGCCGGTAGAGGGGTCTACCACTCGAAGAATACTTGGGTACTACCCTGGGGGTAGTGACTACGATTCTGAAGAAATAGACAGTGTTGAAGTGGCCTATCTGTTCAATAGACCAAAGGACGGGCTATTCTTTCAGGCACGTGTGTTCAGGGACGAACTAGACAACCTTAACTCCGCTAGAATCAATTTCTTCAATGCATCACAGCAACCAACGGCAGATTCTACGCTAAAGGGCGCAGAAGTAGAGCTGCGTTATTCCCCGACAAATTCCACGTCAATCGGTTTGGGCTACGCGTATCTCGATACAGATGCCTCTACAGTGGAGGAAGAGGACCTGGACTACAGTCACAGCGGCCATGCCTATGCCACTCACTCTTTTACCCCTCGCCTACAAGCCTCCCTTGCTTACTATGGGTCCGATGATTTGTCGGGGGCATCGTTTGATAAGTTTGACGTGAGTTTGATTTTCAATATCCATCACAATCTAACCGCTGATCTTGTGGTAAGTAAGCGTTCAACCGAGAATAGGTTTACAGCTAGCAGTGGATTCATTGTACGTAACGCATACAATGATAGTACTAGCATACTTGCAGGAATAGAGTATTCATTTTGATGTTCTTGAGGAGATTATTTACCGTAATCGCGGGAGGCGTTTTACTTTTTCTGTCCGCAGTTTCCTCTGCCGAGGAGAGAGTAGTCGATGTCGTATTTTGTGACGGCCCCGGCAGGGCCGCTCGGCAGGCAGTCATCTCCAGTATATCAGAACGCTACCCCGCGACATTTGTTGACTGCGAGTCAGTGTTACCAACACAATCTCAGGTTTTTGTTGCGCTTAGTTACTCGGATGCCACGAGCCTTCTATCAAATAAATACTTGGTGTCTTCGCCTATTATAATATCCAATGTTTATAGGGCCAGCGTATCGGACATGCTGGCCGCCAATGAAAAGGTGGACATTTACACCTTTTTTAACGATCCAGACCCTCGCGCACAGCTTTTACTTTCCAAGGCCGTTTTTCCAGCTCGCCCTCGCCTGCTGTTGATACACTCGTATTCAACACACTCCATCGCTGTTGAGTACCAACATTCTGCTTCACAGCTTGGCCTCGAACTCCAGCTGGCGACTGTCAAAGACGAGAAAGGCGTACTAAAGGCCATCCAGGATTACCGTGACATTGACGCCATTTTACTTATCCCTGATAAGAACCTGTACAACAAAATGACCTTGCCGAACATCATACGCAGTAGTTACCACCTGAATGTTCCGCTCATCGGATTCTCCCCGGCGCTGGTTCAGAGTGGCGTTCTGGGGACCACCTTCCCCTCTCACCAGGCGAGAGTCGATTTTGTCAGCGCCGTTGTGGATCACTACATCGAGAATCATGATGACTCCAATACGCCGCTGGACGGGCACTCTCTTGGTCTTTCAATTAACCGAAGGGTTGCTCGTTCTCTAGGCCTGGATATCGCCACTGATGGCGTTTTGATCAGCAGTATCCAAGAAGGGGAGGAATAGCTTTGTTCTTCAAGAATAAACCACTTTCTCTGACCACCAGGTTCCGGGCGACCTCTTTTATTCCAGCGCTTGTGGTGTCTGTCGTCATGGGGATAACCATCTTCACTGTTGTGGAGTATAGAAATAGGGAAATTTTACAAACCAGTGCTCAAAAGACCATAGAAACGATGCGGGTTTTGTTCCAAGGCCCTCTTATCTCTGGTGACACAACCAGTGCCAGCTCTTTAATGCAGTCCATAATGAGCGATCCTGACCTCGTTTCTGTGAAGGTGTTTGATATTAGTGGCGAGCTATTTGCAGAAGGAACGAATGACGGTGTTCGAAGCAGCAAAAGTATTCCAGTTACTGAAAAAATATACAGGGAGTCGCTGCCAGTCGCCATTTGGGACGATGAAGACTCCTCTCTCCCAGCCGAATTGGGTCACATAGAGCTAGTTTTGGGCCGAGAGAATTCCGATATACGAAAGAACCGGGTCCTGTTTTTCCTCTACGCTGTCACTCTATTCGCGTTACTAGTATCAGTCTGGCTAGGTAGACGAATTGGTATGAGCATTCTGCGCCCCCTGGGCATCATCGGAGAGACTGTTACACAGATCAGGGCGGGGAACTACTCCACCACAAATACAGTCATCAAAAACGACGAGTTGGGCCTTTTGTCGGACAATATTCTCCACCTGGCTAGCGAGCTAAACTCCAAAGATGAAGCTATTGATGAGCAGATGGCCGAATTGCTGCAATCTCGCGAAGAACTCATCCGCCATCAGGAAGAGAATTCCGAACTACTGAATGACCTAATCAATGAATACAGCAATCCATTAGTATCTGCTGTAGGAAGCCTACAAAATGCTTCCAGTGTAGTCACTGATGGGGCAGGTGCGGATCTAATAGGTTCAGCTTTGCGTAACATAGAGTATCTGTTAGAGATGTCTGGTGATTTTGGCTACTTAGTCGATCAACGCACACAATCGGAGACTTTGCGAAGCGTCGCGGTGCAAATCAACACGTTAACTAACAGCGTTATAAGCTCCTTCGCCCAACAATGTTCCGCTTGTGGTGTCTCTATTGTGCATGACGCTGAGGATTACAGCGATCTGCTGGACCAAGAGGTTTATTCAGATCCCATACGAATTCGGGTTTTATTGAAAAATGTCCTTGAGTACGCTGTTCAGTACGCCCCTGCCGGTGGCAGTATTTCCATACGCACTATGGTGAGAGAGCAATCTAATCGTGCAGTGGTGATTATGGATGTGTTTGACGACACCCGCCATTTTTCCGACAAAGCTCTTTCAGTGCTTGCGAGATACTTCAGTGACAGCCAGGACTTTCTGGAGCAGGACGAATACCTGTCCATTCCAATAGAGTACAGGACGGCGAATAGGGTGGCTCGATCTCTAAATGGAAATCTCTCCATAAACAGGTGCCTCAATGGCGGCCAGATCCTCTCAATTCAGTTTTTGGTTCAGGCGGAACCTGGTGCTCTGCCATCCCTCGATGCCGCTGTAAGTAAAACTCCTCGAACCGACATTCTTTTCTATAGATACGGGACTGAGGGAAATTCCATTGCGGACAAATACCTCAAATCAAAGGATATTGAGGTCCAGCCGGTAAGCTCGCTTCTATCGTCACCGGGACCCCTCCCCTGGCCCGATTGCAGGTTAGTCTTCGTGGAACTGGATTTAGCTAGGCCGGAGTATTCTCAGCTTCTGCGCTGCATGGAGCTCCCGTTACAATCAAATCAAATATCCGTCATTGCCCTGATCGAGCCGAAGGATTCTGATTCTATCTCAAGCCTGATGAGCATTGGCTTTACCGAGGTCATTGTGAAGCCTGTTACAGCCAGCCATATTTGCTCGCTCATCGATGCTAACTCTACAGTCAATAGTTCGATGAAGCGTATTTTTGCCTCCTTATGAAATACGTTCTCGATAGCGTCATTCTCACGTTATCATTGGCTGCCTCCATTTCTGTATACAGCTCCCCTCCCCTGTCGCTTCTTGAAGCGCATACGGTTGCCGGCTCGTCGGGTCTCGATCTTTCAGGGCTTGATCTGTGTGATGAATTGCTTCTGACCGTTAGTGACAAAACAGAGGATCGCGTCTTTTCCCTTGAGCCTGTGAACAGTGGTTATGCTGTGGGGGAATACCTTCAACTTGATGTGCCCCCGCACAACCACAGTAGGCCCTGGCTTCGCGTGCTCTACTCCTATTTGCGTGGTTTGGTAGGTCAGAGCACCACCGATTGGGAAGGCGTCAGCTGTGAAGGGAACGACATTTTTCTGATAAGCGAGATGTTCGGCTCGTTCCTGGTAGCCAGCAAAGATACCTCGCCGATATGGAGATCGGTCGCTGACCAAAATATAGTGGGGGACCTCCCCTTATACGAACGGTTTTCTATAGGGTTTGAGACTATTTCGGTCATTGATCGTCAGAGCGTTTTTATCGGTCATGAACGAGAGCCAGCCGCTGGTCTCATCTTCATCTTCTCGCCGGAGCCGGGAAGAATTAGTGACTTTATTCCTATAATGAGTATTCCTGGCTACATCGCGCCCTCCCACGGCTCGGAGGATATAACAGGAAGTGACATACACGGCGATGTTTTGTACACACTACACAGAAGTTCACGCCAAATATGCGCGCAGAAGATTACGCCGCCATTCAAAGATTTCCTCGGGTGTCGAAGCTTCGCCTCAACCGAGAAAGCAGAAGCATACGCTTATACATCTATGACCTATGGTCGGGCAGAAGGTCTGGCGGTCACTGACGACAAACTCTATGTTATTCTCGACAACAATGGGGATGAGCTCATATCAAATGGCTCCAGCGAAGCGTTGCTTTTTGTATTTCAAAATCCCTGGCGGCCCGCTGTTCCTATAGGTCGCTTATAACTCCAGTTTTCGTTTTTCTTGATATGGCTTCAATGGCTGCAGTGGCGGGGCCGTACAAGTCTTGCACGGCCACATGCGTCAAATACTTCCGGCTGATGCCCTTCCCCCCTTTTTTCTCTACCGCCATAATCTTGCCAAAAATTGAGACCTGCACGCGGACATGGACCAGCACCTTGTCATTGGTGGGCATGTAGAAGGATGTGCGAAACCGCACCCCTTTTGTCCGCCCACAGAGATTGTGCAGCTCATTGGCCCATAGCGGGTTAAATTCCCTCCCGAGTTCGACCATTTCCGTATCGACCAGCAAGCCCCCTGCCCTCTCCAGACGCGCGGCTGCCAGTGAGCGAGACACTTTCTTTTTAACGCGCGTCTTTCCCAGCGTAATGGTCTTTCGATTCGATATCTTATCTGTCACTGAAAGTCTCTTTTACCCAGTTATGCAATCTGGTTAGTGTGCCAGAATCCGTCGTTTCTGACACTTCAGCCCAAATCAGCCCAAATGCGCGTTATATGCGCTAAGCCAAATAAATTGCGACCACGGCCACGCGTTCATGCCCTAGCTCACGCGATACCGTCAGCCTCGCCTCCTGATCGGTTTCTTTCAAACCGGACTGCAAGTCCCTTCGTTTCGGCCCTCCCAGGGCAGGACACGGCCATCCGGTCAATTCCTGGTAACGCTGTTGAGCGTAGGCATGCCGTAAGCCGTGATTCTTATCCAATCCCGCTTTTAGGGTGTTTCTCTCATACGTCCTGAGCTGCTGGACATAGTTTTTGTTGCTCGGAATCATGGCCCCTTTTCCCGCGAATCGTCTCACCTCGTCCAATAATTTTCGCTGCTCTTCATTCCTGATTGGAATATCTCGGGCTTTTCCGCCCTTGGTCCAACTTGCTTTGAGGGTGATTTTATCCCCTTTATCGGCATAACTCGGGCTGAATTTAATCGCCTCTTCTCGGCGTAACCCAAAGGCTTCCTGCAATTTTAGCGACAGTGTTGTGTATTGGTCGGTGACGCTATCTAGCTTGTCTCCGTCCAGGTGCCGTGATTTGTCCACACCAGTGACATACACCCGCCTCTCTATAGCGTAGTGATCGTTACTCCTGGCCACTATGGCTGGTTTGCCTATTTTTTGTGCCCACCATCGCATGTGGCTCATCCGATTCTTAACCGTGCCAGGCGATAGACCCTGCTCAGTCCAGTGCTTCACGACTGCATCAACGTGGCGGCTTTTCAGGGTATCCGCTCGAAGCGCTTTATACCCCAATTCATGTAACGTATCGGCGGTCTGGTTCAATATCATTTTCCGCGCATGGCGCGTCCCAAATGAGCCCTCTTTGTGGGTTTTTTGGAGTTCCTTCAACTGATAATTCAGATCCCTCATGCGGCCGGCATACCGTGATTGCTTTCCAAAATGGCGCGTACCGCTTTGGGGTGGACGTCCGCCACCTCATCGTCGATTCGACGAGTTGCAAACGCATGTTCTTTTTGGGATTGAAGGGACATTTTGTCCAAAGATGGCCCCCCCTCGGCAGGTGCATCCCGGCCTGTCAGCCGCCTATATCGCCACAAAACATACCGATACTGCCCCCCTATTTCCTGACTGAACCCTGCCCTGGCCAGATGTCTCTCGTAGACTCGGCGCTGTTCAATATAATTGCGGCCCTCGGGTATCATCGCCCCGCTTGTCTGCTCTGCCAACGCCTTCGCGTCGTCCAGCGCGACCCGTTGAAGGGGCTCCTCAAACAACAGGATTCGCCCCATTTTCGTATTCTTTCCCCGCCAGGTGTTTTTAATGGCAAGGGAATACCCCTGGTCCGCCACTGCTGGCCGAATCTTTATGGATTCCATCACATTGAGCCCGAAAGCAGCCTGAAGCCGCAGGGACATATTCGCGTGGGGATCGGTTATTTTAGACAGTTTTTCGTCGAAGTTACCCATCAGGGATTTGGTCACTTCGGCTATTTCATCCAGCCGGTAGGATTTGCTTTTTTTAGCAACTGCTGACTCTCGATCCACCTGCTTGGCCCACCACCGAATGGCGCTCAATCGGACGGTTATAGTGTCTGGTTTGTGCCCTATTTTCGTCCAATAATCGATGAGTTCTAAGACGTGTTTTTGTTGCAAGCCGTCCGCTGTCATGTGCTTGTAACCAAGATGATTCAGGTCCGCCGCCGCCCTCAATAATGCCGTTTCTCTGCTTATGTTCCTCTGCTTTACCGTGTCGATTTCATCTCGCTTCAGCAGCGCCTGGAGACCATATTCAAGCTGATTCAAGCGCTGTTTCCTCTGTGTTATTCGTCCTGATTCCCGTTTCTTTTCCCTGCTGCTGATACTATTTCGAACGCTTCGGGTGTCACCGTTTGGTAAGTTTTCATGTCCACCACGGAGCGCCGTAGCACTGAGTGTCCTGCAAGCAGGGACGGACTGAAAGCGTTCGATATCACTGAATATTCTCAGCGTTGAGGTGCGTTCCCTGTTGGGAATCCACGTTCGATTTATCACTTTCGACGTGGTATCACAGCCTCGCTATTGCGCCGGTTTCCCGATGCAGCAGGTCCGGTGTTGCCACCATTCCACAGGTTTTCGTTTCAAGTCACTTCCTCCTCTTCAAATCAGTTTACGTGCAAAAATGATTGAAGCCTCACCCATCGGGTGAACGCATCAACCCGTTGGGTTTGGACGGCGGAGCCGACCGTTCTCATTGCTGGGCAATGGGAACTGGTGCTGGTGTTAGCCAGCGGTACTCATCGTTCGCTTCTCCTATTCAAGTTCTTTTTATTGCTAAAAATAGTTGAAACCTCCCCCGTTGGGTTAGCTTTCAACCCATCGAGTTTGGCCTTAGGACAAGGCCGCGTCTCAGTACTCACTGAGCCGCTTTCGCTAGCGGTGCTAGCCGAACATGCAGGCGGTGCCTGCTTTACCTAATGCTACTGTAAGCAGCGACTAAGTGAGGCCATTGTATGGCCGCCCTTGTGGGATCGTCAATGGTTGTTTTTTAACCATTATTGACTTGTCACTACTTTTAAGGGCGCGCTAACGCCCGCTTTGCCCCGAGGGACCGGGGCTAGTTTGCACGCTAGGATCTAGCGTCACTACTTTTATTTGTCCTCCTTTGTCGGCCAATGTAGTGACGCCAGCGCGTGCTTCTCAGGCTCAAGCCTGCCCGGTGCGCTCCGCTCCGGACCCCGGTAAAGCCTCACCCCAAACCGCCCTCCTCCCAGGAACTGGCCGCAGCTCACTCGCGCAAATGGGTGGCATTTGCACTGAGATGGCTCGACCATTGAGCGTTGCTCAGGGTTCCACAGGAAGGGTTGATGCACCCCGTGCGGGATGCAGGGGCGGTCCTACTGCATGTCGCTTTGCACGACATGAATCACTCGTGTCAACCGAGGTTGGCACAGCATAAAAACGTTAAGCCGTGTGGGTCACGTCCTTTATGACAAACCGACCCTCTGGTGCGTTGTCATTCCAAAATACATTGCTCTGTTCAATCACATGGCCTTCGACCCAGGACTCAGATCGAAGACTCCTGCCCTTGAACAAGTCCCGGCCTTCTCGCACCTGTTTGCCGATCTTCAGTCGCGCAAACTGATTCACCAGGCGCTTGGTATCTTCTTCCCAGCCGAGCAGCCTTCTGACTTCCTCAAACGCTGCCGGTGACCGTAGGAACGTTCGTCCTTCCCTATCAATCTGAACGAGGTTCCCTGGTGCATTGAACGGCAACGTGCCATCTTCCAGACACTTTCGAATACCGTCCACCACATCCCACCCCGCCGCTTTTGAACGCCTGGGCGAATCCGCCTCTGCGGGCGGCTCTGGGGGGCCGGGAGGTCGAACCGGTGCTGCGGGTTCCGAAGCGCTCAAATCGAGCTCTCTGGGGGCATCGTGGGCCATCGCGTATAAGCCGCCTAGTGACGACTGTTCAAAATATCCAAGCCAGTCTTCCCAGACCATCGGGTCGGCTTGCATCTCGCTCAGAACGGCTGCCGGTATTAAGCGCTCGGCAAGCAGTTGCGGAACGTCATCTTCACCTTGCTTAGCTCTTAAATATCCTTCTACTGCCATTGCCGTGACCAAGGCGTCTGTGTAGATAAACTCATAACGGCGATAGTCCGTGCCAGGACGCTTTTGAGGCAAGCGCCCACTCCAGCGGCGAATACACGCGCACGCTGTGTCGTAGATAATATGGGCCACTGCGTCTTCAGCGGCGGCGCTGTCCATCGTTTCCCTCAGCCCTGCCATGAGAACCTGGTACATGGGCTCGATTTGCAGGTCGAAATCTTCTCTGGTGCGCATACCCTGCTTCCGCTTCAAATATGCCAAGGCTTCGTTGTACTTCGGGCCGGTTTCCACTCGATCCTGTCCAGCCTCCTCCAGAGCCCCGTTTGAGAACCATTTTGCCAACCAATTAGCCACGTTTAACATTCTGACACCTCTGTGCACGCCATACAGGGGGTTTGTGGGACGTATTGCCCGATTCCATGGCGCATGTACTCCAAGGGCGCTGGCATGCTTCCAGGGGCGCTTACGGCGTCCTTTACGGCAGCCAAGCTATGGAGGGACGGTGTGTCTACCGCAATATATTCGCAAGGGAGGTAGCCAGTTGCATTCCACAACCGGTTGTTTTCCTGGTTCAGCTTGATTTTTATTAGCCGAAGCTGGGGGGCAGTGGATACTTGCCCTCCCCTTTTAAGTCTCCATGAGAAACTACCTAACACTTCTCTCCCCTTGCCAGTAATTATATTCACCTTTAAAACAGTTACGGTAAGTTACTACCTATTGTTAATAATCTTGTTATAGGTCTTAGTTAAATACTGTTAGTACGTTACCGTTTGATATTACCTTTATATATCATGGGGTTGCGGCATTTCTGGTGTGTGATACCACGATAGTCTGTGTGTGATACCACGTAATACCGAGTGTGATACCACGATACTGGTGTGGGTAAAGCCACGATAGTTTGTGGGTGATACCACGTGTCATGGGTGTGTGATACCACGTGAGTCTGTGTGTGATACCACGTGCCAATCCACAGGCTTTTCCACAGCCGTATTCGACGATATTGGCCCGTGTTGAGCCTGTTTTAGGGGTGGTTCTTGTCTGTTTTTTTGCATACACGCCTCGCATACGGTATTTATATGTCTGCTTTGCGCGGCCACCTTTCGGGGTGTGTGTGAAACCACGATAGTCATTTTAGGGTTGCCTGCCTGGGCATAATGATCAGCTTTTCTTTGGCGTTAAGCTTGGGAGCGGCGATCTCATAATCAACCTCATACCCCGGTATCGCCTGCTCCTCAACGGCTTTTCTAATCATTCGGCGGAATTCTCTTAAGGATGCTCGCGTGCCGAATTTTCGATACAGCTTTTCAAATGAGATCTCCCAAATGGCTTGATTGCCACAGTGCTTTCTAGCCAGTTCGTACAGTCGTCTTGCGACAGGTGATCTCAGTTTGAAATAGGATCGATCGTATGTAAGCACTTCGTTACGGGAAATCGCGGCAGCCAGGCGCTCGCCAATGGTCACCTCAATAGAGGTCATTCTTCCGTTAACCTCACTTATAACCGCGTCCTCGATGAATCCAAACACATAGCCTGTGCGACTCTTTCCCACCTTGCCGTCTTCCTGGATATTGGACCGGAACGTCGTTCCTCTCAGTCTGGCCAAAACATCGCTCAGCGCGGCATAGGATTTGCCATCGGTCCGACGGTTCGTTGCTTTTAGAAAGTCGTAGGCCACTATTTTAACTTTGCGGCTGGTCTTCTTGCCGCGGTTTTGAGCCTCTACCAGCTGCGATGTGATGTAAAGCATCAGATCTTTGTCAAATATGGTCGCCCTTCCCTTCACCGATGGGATGATCTCTAACCACGATCCGGTATCAGGGTTGTCAAAACGATATATCTCTGTGTCTTTTTTTGTCGACAAGGCAAATATTGGATACTCCATGCTGGAGATATCGCCCTTGGTATTGACGTCAATCAGATCCGCGACAAACAATTCCAGTTGGTCGGCACCCACTGTCTCTGGTTGCTCTATGACTTCCATTGCCCTTGCCATTCGCCTGCCCTCTTTCGCACTGTCCCACCCTGGGACACTTAGCCTTTATTATGTTTGTGACGCACCTTGTTGAAGCAGGTGCGCCATAACTGCTGCTCTCACTACGGAGCTGCGATCCTTTGCCGCGCCATATTGCGCTGATGTCTTTTCCAATACGCCGCTGATAGCCTGGTCAACCGCACTTCGTAGCGATAATGACAGCGTAACGCTACTGCCTCTCGGGCTTTCGTAAAACTCCTCCGCCACCAGCTCTGGCGCTTCATCATCTGCGATAAATTCCTCTATGATGCTCGACAGCCAGGTAGACCGCTCTCTGCTTTTCCTGCCGCTTTTTTCGAGGCTCCTGCCTATATCGTCGGCCATAGCTTGGGACATTCTAATGCTGGTCCTCACTACCGGCTCCTCCTGGCCCAAGCCGAAGGCCCTCTTTTTAACTGCCATGCTGACTTACCGCTGCCATAATTTGCTCCAATGCTTTGTTGATCATTTTCGGATCGCTATAGTCGATTTTTCCTAGCGACTTGTTCAGCGCCTCATCTGACAATTTCTCTACCACGGCTTCTATTATGAATTTCGCCGCTTGCGTGTTCTCACCAGCACTCAGTCGTAGCGTTGCTCGACGTGGTGCTGCTTTGGCGCCCTTGTCTTTTGACCGGGCTTTCTGGACGAGGTTATGGGCGCTCACAATGCTATTAATTTTGCCTAGACGGATCTCTTCCCATAACACCTTTGTTGCGTGTCTGATGACGGTGACGTACCTTTCCGCCCATGTTTTGCTCATGCCCGTTTTTGCTGCAAACTCTCGAATGCTGATCTCTTTACCGTTATTGCCCGACTTTAACGCTGCCAGAATCCGCTCCAGATTTCCCAATCGGTCGGAGAGCGATAAGTCTTCTCGATCTGAATTCTCTGACCATTGCATGAGCAACAGCTCGTCCGGCGCTGGTCGTGTTTCGAGTATTCGAACCGGCGCATGAGTAGCCAGTAGTAATAGGCAGGCCAGAAATCTACGCTCGCCAGCAATAATCTGAAAGTTACTCCCCACAGGAAATACGGTTATGGGGTTAATTATTTTGTCTGAAGAACCAAGAGAAACAGCGAAGTGGAGGAGGGAGGTCAGCTCTTTTTGAGCGGCGCTGGCCCATTTGTCTGCGATTTCGACGCCCGCGGGGCAGGGCGCCTGTTTAACATAAGACTCTATCCAGTCTGTGGACTCTGCGAACCCTTCTGGAAGAGGATGCTGTTGAATCAGTGCCCTGATGTCCTTGGAGCTGTAAAGCAGTGTTCTAGGGTTCTCAGGATCTTCTTCCAGTAGTGCTAACGGCAGTGTTTTCGCATTGATGTTCTTAATGCCGTCCATTCGGGCTGCGCCTTCCTTAATCCCTTCGGACCAGGTTGAGGTGTCGCCGGCGGCGCTCTTTTCAGTAATTTCGGCCACCGTGCCCGTTCCGAATGCTTTTTTCCTACTCATGGTGCGCTACCTCTAACGTTTCGGAAGGGTGTCCCAGGGTGGGACACTTGAGGTCCAGTTTGCTCAAAACATACTCTCCAACGCGCTCAGCGTGCTGCCTCGCCTTGTGGCTTTTGCCGATATTGAAGATGGATTTTGGCGAAATACCCTTGATGTCCCTTTCAGGGAAGGCGACTGCCAACGGAAGGTATACGTCTTCCGGGCACATCAAATTGCCAAGCGTATTGTGAAGCTCTTCCAGTGAATTGCTGTGAAGGGCCGTTTGTTGCCTTACCTTATTGGGTATAAGCCCAATAAGTTTCAGCTCATTCCCCGCGCCGCTTCTGGCGTAATTCTCGCTCTGAATGACATGCAGCATGGCATTGATCCCTTGTTTTGACTTTTCTTCCAACTCAAACGGGATCACTGCGTGAGTGGCGGCCCTGAGTGCCGAGCGAAAAACCGGATTTCGAGTTGGCCCAGTGTCCAGAATGATCAGATCATAGGCCCCCTGGATATCGGGCAGATGAAGAAATTCCCCCACGCGCGTGACGATCTCGCTGGCAATTTTGCCGCTGGCATTGTCGTGTTCTGTGCAGACTTCCTCCAGTAGTCTCGGGTGCCCGAGCATGATGTCTACATAGCCGGTATAGCCGTTCGATTCCTGTATAAACGTTTCGTAGGGCATGACTGCCTTGCCATAGAAAATGTCGGCAATTGTGGAGCGCTGCTCGATATTAATGCCTTCCTCGAAGTCCGGGTGAGGAGGGGGGAGCTGTCCGCCTGGCTCACCCGGTGCAGACTCCATTCCAACCCAGTAATCCGAGCTATTGCATTGCATGTCCAGATCAACAACCAACACTGAGAGGTGTTTTACGACCGCCGCATACTCAGCGATGATAGATGCCATCGTGGTTTTACCCACACCACCTTTTTGATTGAAAATACCCAAGATCTTTGATCTGTATTCCATTTTCCGCCCCGTGCGTATTTATTAAGCGTATTTATAGCACGTATTTATTGAGAGCGGTAGCCCTTTGGGCGTCCGGGCGTGCTTCTTCAGGTTCCGCGTTCGCTGCATCCTGGCAGGACTTCGCCTTGCGCATCACTGACGCAGATCACAATCGCGTATTGCTCCGCCAGAACAGGCTGGCGGGGTAGGGTGGTGACACCCTCGGGTGTCACGTAAGGAAAAGGATTCCTCTGGGGGGAGGCAAGCCTAGCAGCGTTTTGGGCTTAGTCCAGGCATCCCCCAATCTTCACTCTCTACATTCGTTGCAGACCTGCGCGGATCCGCTGGCGCGGATGTGCTTGCCTTGCGCCTGCGGCTTCAGGTGGGAGGTTCCCCGTGCCCGGACACACCCAAAGCCACTGCTCTACTCGCTGCGCTCGCATCTTGGGGTTTTTAACCCCAGAGGAATGGGGTTTACACACAAAAACCAACAACAGACAGAGCGAGATTTAACTATGACCATTCTTATTGATGCGACTTACAGCGCCGAAGACAACAAATTACGCCTTTACGCCAGCGAGCGGCTGGATACCGAGCTTTACCAGCGGGTGAAGGATGCGGGTTTTAGGTGGGCACCAAAACAGGGTTTATTTGTAGCGCCGAAATGGACACCAGGGCGAGAGGATTTGTGCATAGAGCTGGCCGGTGAAATTACCGCCGAACAAACCACAATGGCAGAACGTGCAGAAGCCAAAGCCGAGAGATTGGACAACCTGGCCGAGAAGAGGGCAGGGCAGGCGAGTGCCTTCCAGGATGCAGCGCGTTCTATTTCACAGCGTTTTGAAGCAGGGCAACCCATTTTGGTGGGGCATCACTCCGAACGGCGAGCACGCAAAGACAAAGAGCGTATGAATTCTGCCATGGAAAAAGCTGTAAAGGCTCATGACGCGGTGAGTTATTGGAACTATCGGGCCGAAGGCGTTGAGCATCATGCCAACCACAAGAGCAATCCGCGAGTCAGGGCGCGCAGGATTAAAACACTGCTGGCAGAGCTTCGAGACATGCAACGCAGAATCAACCACGCGCATTTTTGCCTGAAGCTGTGGACCCGTATCGATCAGACCACCAAACAGGATGAACAAGATAAAGCGGCTTTGCATTGGTCAGGGACACACCTGGGCGGGGGCAGCGTTGCGCCAAATCTTAGAGGCGATTCACTTTGGAGTTTGTTGGATAGAGGTGAGATGTCCACTAGTGAGGTGATAGAAAAATGTTTGGCACATTGGGAATTCATCCTTGAAAACCCACACTACAGCCGTTGGGTGTCGCATATTCTTAACCGATTAGGCTACGAGCGTGCAGAGCTGGGGCCGGTGATTCGCTTTGAAGGTGAGTTAACGCCCGTGATCTTGCAGGCGTTCGCCCGTGAACACGGCGCAGAAAAGCCCAAGGCAAAAGAACAGGAAAATGGGTTTGTTTTAACTTCCCTCGTGGCATTACCTGTCCACCTGGCGCAAGGCAGCGAACTGGCGTTGAGCGCGGACGAGTGGCGGGATCTGATGCAGTCTGCCGGGTATGAGGTGGTGGTTAAAGTGCGCAGGCCATCCAAGAAACAAACTTGCCCGCTGATAAACCCCACGCCCGAGCAGGCCGAAAAGCTGCAAGTGCTTTGGAATGCGAGTGCAGAAGCCACCAAGTACGGCAAGGCGAGCGAGCGACTGGAAACGACACAACCCCACTACAGCGCCAACAGTAAAGGCGACTACGGACGCTATTCCACCATTTCACTGGACGAGTTGGGCAATAGAGTTTGGAGCAGCAACCGCGACGCGGTGCCCGTCTGCCGTATTAGGGTCGGAAGCGGATCGGGTTTGTATGCGGCGGATCGGGTGATTACGTTGACCGACAAGCCACAAAAAGCACTGCCTCTTGATCTTGATGCCATTAAAGAAGCGGAGGCCGCATAAATGGAGGATTCACTTTACAGCAGGCCGAACAAGCCAAAGCGCGTTTTAGTACGCAAACGATCAGGAGCGCCAGAAATGGCACTCACTGAACTGCCGCAGGCCATCGAGATTGATAGCGCAACAGAATGCCATGTAACGCCGCCCGATGTGGCCGCGCGGATGGTGGAGTACCTGGGGCCGGTCGGAGACTTTTTAACACTGGAGCCCAGCGCCGGCACCGGGAGCCTCCTGGAAGCGCTGTTTGAATCCGGTCATTCTGTTAACGAAACGGTGGCCATCGAGCGACACCACGGACTGTGCAAGGCAATTCGCTTACGCTTCCAGGGGTGCCAGTACATTGACCCTATGCAACGGTGCTTTTTGGAGTACGCCGAAGAATGGGCGGGCAGGGGAGACTTCCCCTGTATCATTATGAATCCACCCTTTAAGCAGATCCGAAAGCACATGGCGGCCGCGCTGTCGTTGCTTGGCCGTGGCGGGCATAACGGTCCCGCTGTGCTTGTCGCGTTAGTACCGATTACCTACCAGCACCAGGATGCAGAGCTAGTGGAGGAACTGCCTAGCGATACATTCCCCAGTTGCCAGGTGTCCACCAAAATAATCCGGTTCACGCTATGAGCGTCCACTATAGCGTGTATTGCAGTTATCGCATTGGCCGCCGGTATGCCAAACGCACATTGGCCAGAGGCTTGCCGTTGAAGGCGGCGCGAGCGCTGCAATGCCAACGCCAGGCCGGGGAGAACCGTCGTTTTACCAAACGTCGTGGGTACTGGTCGAGCTGGTCTGGCAGGATTTATGGCATTCAGCGGGAATAGAACGCCAGGTGGTTATCCCGCCCTTGCGCCGGGGTAGCCACTGGATCGACTTCGATCCAAACGCCCATACCAAGGATTTGTAGCCGCTAGAACGCGGTCGATATTTACACGAGGATCAAAATCAGTGAGCAACGAACAAAACAGTCAGGCTGTGGCCTATAGGCGTCATCGCAAGGTTTGTTCGCTGAGTTTCGTTAAGGGCGTCCCTAGGGATTTTCCGTCCTAAAAAGACATAATTCCCAGAACCCGTAGGTTAAAGGACTAATACCAACCAATGGGTGATCAAAAATTAGCCTATCAGAATAAAGTTGGGCCAATATTTTCTGATCTTGATAACATCAATAGCTTTATACAAACGATCACTAGTCCATGAATAAAGAACAACTAAAACAGCTTGAGAGCGACCTGTGGTCGGCCGCCGATAACCTGCGTGCTAACTCCGACCTCAAGGCTTCCGAATACGGAACTCCAGTTCTCGGGCTGATTTTCCTCAAATTCGCCGACATCAACTACCGTAGGCACGAGGACGCCATCCGAGCGGAGTTTGAAAAGCTGAAGGGTGGACGTAGGGAAAAGCCTCTTCACGAGATCGCTGTAGCTGCTTGCGGTTTCTACCTGCCCGAACACGCTCGCTACAGCTACCTGCTCAATCTCCCCGAAGATCAGGACATCGCCAAGGCTATCGAGAGAGCGATGGAGTCGATCGAGAAGTACAAGCCAGAGCTTGAAGGCAGCCTGCCTAAGGACGAGTACTATCGTCTTACCCGCACCGAGCAAATGAAGCACCTGCCCTTTGACTTACTTCGCCAGTTCGACAACATCCCGGACGAAGCCACAGGCGATATATTCGGCCAGATCTACGAGTACTTCCTGGGTAAGTTTGCCCTTGCTGAGGGCCAGGGCGGAGGCGAGTTCTTCACCCCGCGTTCGGTCGTGCGTCTTATGGTCGAGATCATCGAGCCACATGGCGGTTCGGTTTTGGACCCGGCCTGTGGGTCCGGCGGTATGTTCGTGCAATCAGCTCAATTTATCGAAGAGCACCGCAAGGAATACGAGGCCAAAGGAGAGGATACCAGCGTGTTCGTCTCGGGGCAGGAAAAGGAAAGCGAGACCGTCAAACTTGCTCGAATGAACCTCGCAGTAAATGGCTTACGAGGCGAGATCAAGCAGGGCATCACGTACTATGAAGATCACCACTATTCCTTTGGCAAGTTCGACTATGTACTGGCCAATCCCCCATTCAATGTGGATGACGTATCGCTTTCGTTAGTCGAGAAAGATCCTCGATTCAACACCTACGGCATCCCACGCAAGAAAACCAAGGCGAAAAAATCCGAGCAGGGTAAAGAAACCGTTCCCAACGCAAATTACCTGTGGATCAATCTTTTCGCCACTTCCTTAAAAGAGGACACCGGACGCGCCGCCCTCGTCATGGCCAACTCCGCCTCCGACGCTCGCCACTCCGAGGCTGACATCCGCCAGACCCTCATTGAGAACAACCTCATCTACGGCATGCTCACCCTGCCATCGAACATGTTCTACACTGTCACGCTCCCGGCCACCCTCTGGTTCTTCGACAAGGGCAAGACCGACGACCGCGTCCTGTTTATCGACGCCCGCAACATCTTTACCCCGATCGATCGCGCCCACCGCGAGTTCTCCGAGGAACAGATTCAGAACATCGCCATCATCAGCCGCCTGCACAAAGGCCGCCGCGACGAGTTCTCCTCCCTCATCGACCGCTACTTCGCCTCGGGTATGAAGCGCCTCGCCGAAAACAAGACCCAGGTGGAGCCCGTTTCCGGGAAAATACTCAAAGTCCTCGATGACAAAGCGGGCAAGGACGCCGTTGCCAGCTTGGTGAAAATCTGGGACGACCTCGCCCCGCTGGAGAAAGCCTACGCCGCCTACCAGAAAAAGAACGGCAATAAAGCCACGGTGGAAAAGAAGAACACCGCCCAGCTGGAACTCCGCGCCACCTTCGATCCCTTCTTCACCCAACTGCACGACTGCCTCAAGCAGATCGACAAGGCCGTGCGCCGCCACGAAAAAGCCCTCGCGGAAAAAGCCAGGGAAGCGGGCAAACGTCAAACTGCCGATCGCGCCACCAAGCAGCTCAAGATCGCTCTCGAAGCCCTGCATGCCGAGGTGAAGAACGCCGAGAGCGCATTCGCCCACATCCACTGGCTGCAGAAACGCTTCCCTGAGGCGAAATACGAAGACGTCACCGGCCTCTGTAAACTGGCCGACCAAAACGAACTAAAAAAGCAGGACTACTCGCTCAATCCAGGTCGCTACGTTGGCGTCGTGATCGAGGAGGATGGAAAAACAGAAGAAGAATTCATCGATGATCTCCTCTCGCTGCAAAATGAGCTCGATTCGCTTAGCGGCTTGGCCTCAAAGCTTGAAACTGCCATTTCCAAGAACACGAAAATCATGGTTGGCGAATAATGGAATCCTGGAAACCAACTACGCTGGGTGAGCTTCTGAAGGTTGAGCACGGCTACGCTTTCAAGGGAGAGTATTTTTCTGACGTGGGGCACTATGTTCTTTTAACTCCAGGCAACTTTTACGAAGAAGGCGGATTCAAGCTCAGGCCGGGCAAGGATCGCTATTACGTTGGAGAGATACCGGATCGCTACATTCTGCCAAAAGGATCAATGATCGTTGCGATGACGGAGCAAGCCGAGGGATTGCTCGGCAGCCCCGCCATGATGCCGGAGTCGCATCGCTTCTTACACAACCAGCGACTTGGGCTAGTGCGGCCTTTTGAAAAGAAAGCCGACCTCAATTTTCTATATTATCTATTTAACACAAACCTCATTCGCCAGCAGCTTCGCAATAGCTCATCTGGAGCTAAGGTTCGCCACACATCTCCGGAGAGGATTTACCGCGCTGAGGTTACGATTCCTGACATCCTCACCCAGCGCAAGATCGCCGCGGCCCTGACGGCCTACGACGACCTGATCGAGACCAACAAGCGCCGCATCACCCTGCTCGAAAAGATGGCCGAGGAACTCTACCGCGAATGGTTCGTCCGCATGCGCTTTCCCGGCTACGAAAACGCCAACTTCGTCAAAGGCGTCCCGGAGGGGTGGGAGGTTCGTGAACTAGGGGAGTGCGCCGACGTGAATTCTTCAAGCCTTGGGCGCAATGACCGTCCAGAGCTTATTCATTACGTTGACATCGGCGCGGTTACCACCAATCACATTGGCGACATTCAAACGCTGCCGTTGACAGAAGCGCCGGGAAGAGCAAAAAGACGAGTTCAGCACGGCGACATAATCTGGTCGTCCGTTCGTCCTGCTAATCGAGCCTATTGCCAGATCTACGAACCGATTGAGAATCTGATTGTGTCGACGGGGTTTGCCGTAATCCGGCCGAAGTCTGAAACGCCATTCACGTTTCTCAATTTTGTTGTCACGAGCAATGGGTTTGTAGATCAGATGACCGCCGTTGCGAAAGGTGCGGCATATCCAGCGACGAGTTTTGATGATTTTGAGAAAGCCAAGTTGCTTTGGCCAGGTGAAGACCTACTCGCAGCTTTTCACGAATACTGCGAACCGCTGTTTCATCAGAAACACAACCTGACGGTGCAGAATGGCACCCTCACCCAAACACGCGACCTCCTTCTCCCACGCCTAATCTCCGGCAAGCTCTCGGTCGAAGACCTCGACATCCAGTTCCCGGCGAGCATGCAGGAAGAAGCAATCGAACCCGAGCCCGCCCATGCCTAACTTCATTTCAGAGGATGATATCGAGGTCGCGATGGTGCAGCGCCTGGAGCAGGTCTATGGCTACGATACGCTAAATTGCTTCACCGCTGATCCAGGAGACCTCAATGACGGGTCTGGGCGCACTGATAAGCGCGACGTCATTCTCAACGACCGCTTGAAGGAAGCGGCCATTGCGTTGAATCCGGGGGTTCCTGAATCAGCCATCGACGACGCACTCAAGCAGCTTTGTGACAAGCGCCAGGTATTGGCACCTATCGCCGCAAACCGTGAATTAGACGGCCTGATCCGTGATGGTGTGCGGGTTGAGTTCAAAGACGAGCGGGACAGGCTCCGCAAAGAGCGGGTCAAGATTATCGACTTTGATGATCCTTCGCAGAATCAGTTTCTTGCCGTTACTCAGCTATGGATACAAAGCACCGGGGCAACTGCCAAAGCCGGTTATCGCCGTCCTGACATTCTGCTCTATATCAATGGCTTGCCCTTGGTCTTTATCGAGCTGAAAAACTCCAATGTCAAGCTGCGCTCCGCCTACGATGACAACCTGACGAACTACAAGGCTGATATACCGCAGCTCTTTCTTCCCAACGCATTCTGTGTTTTTTCTAATGCTTTAGAAACCAGAGTGGGAAGCCTCACTGCCGAGTGGGAACACTTTTTTCACTGGCTTCGCCCGGAAGATGAGAAAGAAAAAATTCGTCGGGAACAAATTGAGGCAGAGGGCACTAGCGCCGAGAGACTTCTGGCTGGCCTTTGTAAGAAGGAGAACCTGCTGGACTATATCGAAAACTTTGTTATCTATCACAAAGAAACCCAGAAGATCATCGCTCAGAATCACCAGTTCATTGGCGTCAACCGGGGCTTCGAGAAGTTTCTTCGGCGCGATGAGTATGGCGGGAAGCTGGGTGTGTTCTGGCATACCCAGGGCTCGGGAAAGAGCTTTTCGATGATCTTCTACGCCAGGAAGATCTTCCGCAAATGTGAAGGCAACTACACCTTCGTTGTCGTCACAGACCGCGACGATCTCGACGGTCAGATCTATCGAAATTTTCTCAACACCAGTACTGTTCGTAAAGAAGAAGCCGCCCAACCTGGCAATAGCGAGCAGATGCGTACTTTTCTTGGCCAGAATAAGCGTCTTGTGTTTACCCTTATTCAGAAGTTCAGGTGGCCCAAAGGCCAAAAGTATCCAATTCTGTCTGAACGTGATGACATCATCGTTATAGTTGATGAGGCCCACCGCACGCAGTACAAGTCCCTTGCGGAGAACATGCGGGCTGGCTTACCCAAAGCGCAATATCTGGCCTTTACCGGTACGCCCCTGTTGGGACGCGATAGAAAGACTAACGAGTGGTTTGGTGACTATGTGTCGGAGTACAACTTCAGCCAGTCAATGGATGATGGTGCCACAGTACCCCTGTTTTATAAGAAGCGAGTTCCGGAGGTTCTTAATCAGAACGAGGATCTCAGTGAGGAGTTTTATGAGATCTTGCAGGATGAAAACCTTGACGACGCGCAGCAGGCAAAACTAGAGCAACGCTTTTCCAGCGAGCTTGAGGTGATTAAGCGTGACGACCGCCTGGAGACCATAGCCAAGGATATCGTCTACCACTTCCCGCGCCGAGGTTACAAAGGTAAGGGAATGGTAATTGCCGTGGATAAGTTCACGGCAGTGAAGATGCACGACAAAGTGCAAAGGCTCTGGAAGGAGCAAATCAAAACGCTTCGAAGCGAGATCAAGAAGTCCGCGGATGAGCTACATGTGATTCGATTAAAGAAGTTGGTCGAATACATGAAGAAAGTGAAAATGGCTGTGGTTGTAAGTGCTGAGAACGGTGAGGAAGAGAAATTCGACCACCAAAAGCTCGATATCCGCCCACACAGGAAAAGGATGGAACAGATCGACGAGAACGGCCACGATCTCGAATACAACTTTAAAGACCCAGACGACCCGCTCCAGTTGGTTTTCGTTTGCGCCATGTGGCTCACGGGATTCGATGCTCCTACGATATCTACTCTTTACCTGGATAAGCCGCAGAAAGATCACACTTTGATGCAGACCATCGCTAGGGCAAACCGGGTTAGCTCACACAAGATTGATGGCGTTGAAAAGAAGAATGGCGAGGTTGTCGACTACTACGGCGTATTTGAAAGGCTCAAGAAGGCGATAAAAGACTATGGCCAAGGAGATGAAGGTACCGACGACCCACCAGTCAAGGACAAAGACGAGCTGCTACGGCTGCTCGCGGAGGCTATAGAGCAGGGTAAAGTTTTCTGTGCTTCTATCGGGGTGGAGCTAGATGAGGCGCTGCAGAGTGAAGATGTATTTCAGAAGGTTGGGTTGTTCGAGGGCTGGGCCAATACTCTGCTGGAGATCGACGAGTGGCGCAAATCGTTCAACGTCTATGCTAATACAATCAATGGATTATATCAGGCGAGCAAGCCAGAGATACTGGGCGACCCGATCGTTCGCACGGTTGCCGTTTTCCAATATTTGAGAGGTGTGACCGACAGCATCATCCAGCAGCAAGATATTGACTCCGCTGTTCAACAAATTGGCGAGCTTCTCGATGAGAGCGTCGTGGTAAACGACGAGGGATTCTCTGGCCGCAAGGACTCTCGGCCGGGATATCGAATTGAGCAGAAAGGAAAATCCTGGGATCTCAGTAAAATCGATTTCGATAAGCTCAAAGAAGATTTCAAGGAAACCAAATACAAGAATATCGAAATTGCCGATTTGCGAACATTTCTTGAAATGAAGCTGACCCAAATGCTTGAGGCAAATCGGACACGAAGAGATTTCGCCGAGAGATTGCAGGAAATCATCGATAATTACAATGCAGGTAGTAGCTCCGCTGACGCTGACTTTGAAGAATTGGTTCGTTTCGCTCAAAGCCTCAAGGAGGAGGAGGAGCGCCACGTAAAACTTGGTCTCTCTGAAGACGAACTCGAAATCTACGATATCCTTTGTAAGGACGCCATGACCTCCGCGGAGGAGAAGAAGGTGCGCTTGACAGCCAAGACACTGATTGAGCAGCTAACGGCCAATTTTCCGCGTGTGCTCGTTCAAGATTGGTTCAAGGATAGGCAGACGAGGCTAGCCGTTCGAGACAAGGTGGGGAAGGTGTTGGATGAACTCTTACCTGAAGAAGGGTATGACAAAGAACTGTTTATCCAAAAGCGAGATCAGGTTTTTGATCTGACGCTGGACCTGGCTATAAACCACCAAAAGTGGGCGGCGTGAGGTTTTTAGAGAAAGTCTCTGTAGGCTAGGGCGTGCATCTACGCCGAAACAGCGTCTCAGGCGCGAAAAAGGCTCGGCGTGGTAGATTTACTGGCTTTGGAGGTCCTGTACTAGATATTCCATTTGGGCTTAACGTAACTCAGCGAACAAACCTTGCGATGACGCCAATTAGCAGTAAATCGACTTATAGTGTTGTTTCTCACCATAAATGAAACTTTCTCACGATATTTGGACCAATTCCCGGGCAGTGATACGCTGGCATAGTAAGAGTCTGCTTTCGACCCCAAAAGCAGACGCTCGGAAACATGATGTTCGGTCAGAATATATTGCCCCTTATGCACCGTTATACGCGCCCCAAGAATCGAGTGGAGAGTAATAGGAAATGAAGTATAAAGCGATAAACTTCAAAGAGAAGCATGCTCTGTTTCCTGACGTATGGTCACCTCGAGTAATTGCTGAAATGAATGACTACCAATTCAAATTAGCAAAAGCAGAAGGTGAGTTTGTTTGGCATGACCACCCAGACACTGACGAAGTATTTATCATTATTGAGGGAGCACTGGTAATCGAGTTCAGTGATGGACAAGTTGCTCTCAACGAAGGTGAGATGTTTGTAATTCCAAAAGGGGTGCAGCATAAACCAATTGCCAAAGAGCTTTGCAAAGTACTTTTAGTAGAGCCTCGAGGTGTAGTGAACACCGGAGACTCAGGTGGTGAACTTACTGCCCAAAATGATATATGGGTTTAGTATCCAACAGCTATCAAGCGCAAGCAGGCAGACTGGCGTACCTCCAGCTGCTGTTGCGGGCGTTAGATCTACCTCAGGAGCATAGTAGAATAGCGAATGAAATTTAGAAACCTGAGAAAATGGGATAATGTTGATGAATCGTATGGACTGGTTTTTCTAGCACAGCTTGTTGACGAATTACTTTTTGAATTTACGCTGGACACCTACAAGCCATCAGCAATGAATACAAGCCTTCTTGTACGAGAAGCGCTAGAAACAATAAAAGCAATAGAATCAGGCACGATAAAAAGGCCGAACTTGAGGCACATACTGGACGAGTTGTGTGAGAATCTTGATAAAGATGATGTTGCGAAAAAGTTGTTATCGGTAGAGTTAAAAGGTGTCAAGGCTGTACTAAAGGACCCAAAATCGACAGAAAGCAGCGTGGTTACAACGATTGAGCTACTGAATAACCAGCTGCAACTTGACATTTACAAAAGCAAAAATGAAGAACTTCTCATACAGGAAGTGTGTGATTCTCAATCTCCTGCTTCTCTCAGATCTTTGACCCGAAGCTATATCACTACTTTGCTGAATTCAGATTTCTCCGCCAAACATATACAGAAACAATCTCAGAAATTTTTCTTCTATTCAACGAATAGAATAGCTGGAAACAATGCAATTTCAGATTACCTTGAACTATTTTCTGTCGAAGCGGAAGAATATTCTGTCATTTACAGAGCACCGAAGTATCTCTCTGAGTTCAAGCTGGCTGCAAGGCAATTAGGTATCACGATCACAGATAGCTTGGACGAATATGTAGAGGTGCTCAGATCGCACAATTTCTTGCTTAGGAGAGGCGAGGTGTACTTACTTATCCCAAAAAATGGCAGCAAAGATCTTTACTTTGCCAAATCTGTATCCGATAGAAAATTGGAACAATTTCAAACGCTGATTGGCCTCTATCACCATAAAGAGGCGCCGGCCCCAATAGTAGAGTGTCTGGTTATAGATTCAGACAAGCAAAAAGTTTTGAAAGCGACCAAATCCATTAACCCAATGCATAAATGTCAGGACTCTAAGCCCGGCGTGGCGGCGAGAAAGCTTGCGGAGTTTATGAGCGGGTTTTCGATGCAGCGAGACTCGTTTCGAAAGTTCAATCGAAGCGCTGAGTTACACGCGCTCGCTCTCAGTAGTGAATCAATAGAAAACCAAATGATAAATCTATGGATCGCTCTCGAATCACTAATCCCGAACAAGGATACAAGCAATGACATATCTCAGATCGAGCATATTGCAAGTTCGATAGTGCCTTTTATTAACATCGGGTACATCCATAAAATTATTACTAGACTATCCAAGGATCTATTTCAGTGGGACAGTAGGCTGATAAAAAGAATGCTTAGAGATATTCCAGGGACTGGAGTTGCACATAGGCTGTCCAATTTCCTAATCCTAGAAGAGTTTGCCGAGAGACGGCTAGAGCTAGAGTCCTCTTTCAAGAATTTTCACCTGCTCAAAGATAGATATGAATATGTGAAGTATCTTTTTTCTGAACCCAAAAATGTAGTTAATTCTCTTGATGCGCACAAGATTCGAGTCGAGTGGCAAATACGGAGAATATATCGCGCAAGAAATATGATAGTCCACGATGGAGTTACGCCAAGCTATAGTGAAGTCTTAATTGAAAATACTCATGATTATCTAGATACGGTAATGTCGGGCTTGATGATTCTTGCAGCGTCCCAGAACACATTAGATACAATAGACCAAGGATTCAAAATGGTGGAGATTAATTACAAGTCTTACTATAAATCCCTAAGTGAAAAAGGCTTGGAGTTCGAGCAAGGTAATATTTATGAGTTACTCTTTAGGCACCCGATCTAACAAGTACATGAAACATCGCTACACATCGTTACGCTGGACCTCGCTAACACTCCGCCTTTTATGTGTGCGTTACTGAGCGGCAGCTCCTGGCCCGTGGCTGTGTGAAAACTCCGGGCACCTAAAAAGCGGCCTCAAAATATGCAAAAAACGCGCGCTGGAGTGGCTTGCTTTGAGATTTCAGGCCGAAAAACAAAAGTAAGGGCCTGTACGCACGATCGATAATTTTCACTTTGCGTTTTCACACAGCCTCGGCCCCATAGCGGCCCCTAAATTTAGGTGAGAAATTCTGGATTTGCGCAAATATCGTGAGAAATTAGCTGAGCCTCGTTCTCGTCGATATTTGGAAATGGGACTACGAAGCAATTTTTTATGATATCACCTCTTTTCAATTAACTTGGTGACCAACAATAGGCAGATAGGGGCGCCCAGGCGGGCTTCTTAGGGTTTCGCGTTCGCTACATCCCTGCGGGACTAGCCCTGCATATCCCTGGCGCGATCTCGTGCCTCGACTAGCCGCCTGCAGCTGCAGGCGGGATAAGGGTGGTGCCGTTTTCAACGGCACGGCTTCTCAATTCAATAAATATTCCTCTGGGGAGGGACAAGCCTAGCAGTGTTTTGGGCTTAGTCCAGGCATCCCCCCACCTTCATTACACTGCGTTCCATTGCAGGCCGGGTGGTTCCCCCTGCCCGGACACACCCAAAGCCACTGCTCTACTCGCGTTGCTCGCATCTTGGGGTTTTCAACCCCAGAGGAATGGGGTTTACACAACAAAACCAACATTAGCAAAAGCGAGAAATGATTATGACTACTCAAATGATTACACTGTCAAAGCTACAGGTATCGGCCAAAAATGTGCGTAAGACTGCGCCGGACAAAGACGCCGATACGCGACTGATGGCCAGTATTGCCAGTCAGGGCGTGTTACAAAATCTGGTGGTTGTGCCCGAAGGCAAGGGAAAGTTCGGTGTGGTAGCAGGAGGGCGGCGACTGCGAGCGTTGCAGGCGTTAGCCAAGAAAAGCGTGGTTGGCGCTAATTGCGAAGTGCCCTGTTTGGTGAAAGGCAAGGACTCGGATATTACCGAAATTTCACTGGCCGAGAACGTGGGTCAGGAAACTATGCATCCGGCAGACACCTACGTTGCATACTCCGAAATGGTGGCGCAGGGTGTGAGTATCGAGGATATTGCGGCCAAGTTCGGGGTGACTGCAAAGGTTGTTCGGAAACGCCTGAAATTGGGACTGGTGGCGCCAAAGCTCCTGGACGAGTATCGCAGCGGCAAGCTCGACCTGGACTGCATCATGAGTTTTACGGTTTCGGACGATCAGGAGCGTCAACTGGCTTGCTATAAAGAATTGTCGGGTAGCCATATCTATGCCCGAGCAATCAAGAACTGGCTCATGGGTGAAGCGGTGAGTGTTCGGAATGGCATTGGGGCCTTTGTGGGTAAAGCGGCTTATATCAACCATGGCGGGGTGCTCACGGAGGATTTGTTTGAAGAAACTGTGTATCTGAGTGATACCGCACTGGTGTGTGAACTGGCACAAGCCAAGCTGGAGCGTGCCGCGAAGAAGCTGGAGAGAGAGCAGGGCGGTTGGATGTGGATTGATACCACGTTGGAGCGGCGCGAGACTATCGATGGTTTGACTAAACTCCATGCGGAGCATGTGGGTGTGCCCGAGGCATTGGACAATGAGATAGAGTCGTTGGGAAAGCAGATCATGGGCTGGGAAGACCTCTACTACGATGATGAGCTGGCCGAAGGATTTGATGACGAAGAGTCATTCTCTGCTGCCATCGAAGCGGCACAGCAAAAGGCCGAAGCGTTAGACGATAAGCGGGACGAATATTTACAGGTTACTGCGGAGCAACAAGCGTATTCCGGTTGTGTGGTGACATTTGACCATACGGGCAAGCTGGAAATTATTACAGGAATTGCGCGTAAAAAGGATATACCCAAGAAAACCACCACGACCGACAACACGGAAGGGGAGGGCGCACAGGTATCCGACAAGGCCAAGGCCGGACTCACCCGGGCATTGATCAGCGATCTAGGGAACTACCGGCAACAGGCTACCAAGGCCGCACTGCTGCGCGATCCCGCAGCGGCAGCCGATGTATTGCATTACACCCTTTGTATGCAAGTGGTCGCAGGTACGGGGATGCGGTGGATGGGCCGAAATCTGCAAGATGCTTCGTTTACTGTAGTGGAGTCCAAAACTACCCGCGAGGATACGGGAGAGGGCAGGGCGTTTGACGAACTGACCAAAGCCCGAGAGGCGTTGCCTTTGGAGTGGGCCGCTATTGAAGATGCTGGTGAGCGGTTCGCAGCGTTCCGTAAGCTCAACAAAAAGGCCAAGGATAAGCTGGTGGCCTACTGCACTGTACAGACGCTGAACATCGGTGTGCGAGGAAATTCAGAAGAACAGGACGCGCTCATCGAGCAGTTGGACGTGGATTTTGCCGGATACTGGCGACCTACCAAAGACAATTACTTTGGGCGGCTCACCAAGGGGCAGCTGTTCGAGCAGTTTGGGCCGGTATTCGGTAAGGAGTGGTTGGATTGGTCCGATGATATGAAGAAAGGGGCCATTGTTGAGGGTTTGGAGGAACGGTTCAACCAGACCCCCGAGAGCAAGGATGATGTGCGCTGCACATGGATTCCTGAGCAATTCTGATTACAGCGGGGCCGTCACTGGCCCCATTTTTCCCGCTTTTGAGTATCAGGAAACGGGCCTGGTCATTGTTTTCTAGCAGTCTCGCTTTGCCGCCCGTTGGGCGGCTTTTTTGTGGCCAAAAAAAACCGCTGTTCTCCAAAGAGAAAAGCGGTAGATTCAATAAAACAATGACATTCACATAAGTCCATGCTCCGCGAAAGAATATGTTTCCGTGGGCGACACAATGACATGATCCAGCACACGAATATCAAGAAGTCCCAGGGCGCTTTTCAGGCGCTCAGTGATCCGTGTATCCGCTGAACTGGGGTGTACTTGGCCGCTCGGATGATTATGCCCGAAGCAGACAGCGGCAGCGTTTTTGGCCAATGCAGATTTTGCGACTTCTCTTGGGTAGACCGCTGCGCCATCTATTGTTCCGTAAAAGAGTTCTTCGACCTCAATCAAACAGTGCTGTGAATCCAGGTAAATTACACAAAAGACCTCTCTCTCTTTATCACCGATACGGAGACGGAGCATATCGCTCATCGCCGATGGGCTGTTGAGTGGGTCCGTTGTGTAGCGCGCCTTTTCTTCCACAAATCCGATTGCTGCTGCAATCACCTCTTTTTTGCTTGTGAATGTAAATGCAAATGTTTTCATAACGCATCTCGCCTTTTTTTAAGTGAGATACGCCCCAATGGGAGATATCCCATTGGGTGTGGTGCAATAAAACCCCGGGATTACTCCTGAGGTTTCAGTGATAGGCGGAGCCTATCTAGCCTTGATTCAACCTTCGTCGCTTTCTTTGGGCGGGAACAGAACCAGGTCTCCACTCACGGCGATGCCGGAAGTGATCTTCAGGTTGAATCCTTCGCCTTTGGTATGGGGAAACGCAACGCCCACTTTCGTGTAGTTGCTTTTCTCCTTACCGTCCGCTTCAAAAGTCTCTTGAACAAACACGTTTAAATGCTTAGCCATGGGTTTAATCTCCAAAAAAATGAATATCAATCCCATCAAGACAAGCTCCCCAAAGGGTAACAAGACCCAATGGGAAACAAATGCTAGCGGTGCTAGCCGAACATGCAGGCGGTGCCTGCTTTACCTAATGCTACTGTAAGCAGCGACTAAGTACCTTCTAGGATACGCCTTAAAAACCATTCGTCAAATCCCGTGGGCGGAAACAAAAGGGGCCAGGCGGTGCTGGCACCGCCTCTCATCAATTCAAAGAATATTCCTCTGGGGAGGGAAGAGCCTAGCAGCGTTTTGGGCTTAGTCCAGGCATCCCCCCACCTTCACTCGCTCTCTTCGTTTACTCCTTGCAGGCCGGGCGGTTCCCCCTGCCCGGACACACCCAAAGCCACTGCTCTACTCGCGTTGCTCGCATCTTGGGGTTTTTAACCCCAGAGGAATTGGGTTTACAACAACAGCGAGAACCGGACATGAATAAAAGCACTCAGAAAGTCATCGACACGCTACAAAACCACATGGCAGAGGGCGTACTGATTTGGCACAACCCTTGCATTATGGCGACACAGGCAAATCTTGTCAGTGGCAACGAATACCAAGGCATTAATCACCTTATGACGGCAGTGGTCAGCATGAGCGAGGGCTACAAAAGCCCTTATTGGGCTACCTTCAAACAAATCGGCGCCGCAGGCGGTACGCTGGAAAATGCTAAGGGTAAGGGAGTTCCGATCATCTTCTATAAAGACTTGCCCGAGAAAAAAGGCGAGGAGGGTAAAAAGCGCTTTGTGTTGCGTCATAGCTTTGTGTTCAATCTGGACTTGGTAACAGGGTTAGACCTCGATGCGGTGGAGACACAGAGCAGCCCAGAAATGCAGACCGATCAAAATGCCGAGCAGGTTATCAACGATTACTTAAAGCGCGAATGTATCCCCGTGACCGTCGGTAATCCTGCCTACGTGCCCTCAGTGGATACGATCAAGCTGCCAGCGCGAGAGAGCTTTGTGTCAATGGATGAGATGTATTCAACGATGCTCCATGAGATTGGCCACTCAACCGGCCACAAGAGCCGCTTGGCGCGTTTTACCGATGCGCAAACCAAGCTGGAACAGAAGGAGGATTATTCCAAGGAGGAACTGGTTGCCGAAATATTTTCTGCATTGATGTGTCACGGCTGCGGGGTTGATAGTGAATCCAGTATCAAAAACAGTGCCGCCTACCTGCAAGGCTGGTCCCGGTTTATCAAGGACGAAGCGGAAGCGTTTGTTTGGGCGGTCAATCAAGCGTACAAGGCTAGAGCCTTCGTGATAGCAGGGGAGGGCGCGTAATGGAAAACAAGAAGATGTCTTTAGTAGAAATATTGGTGCGTGAATTCAAGGGAGAGACATTCACCCGTTTCAGTCTTATGAGCTGGCACCATGAAGGTGATCTTGCCCAATGGATCAGCGATTTTGACGCAATGGTAAAGTCTGGTGAGCTCATAGAAGTAGAAAAGCGCCCTCTGGGGATTGTATACACACACCGTGATAGCGTGGCAATTAGCTGGAACTGCTGCCCCGATCTTCAAGAACCTGACTGGAGCGTCTATGACGCTCTGGAGTTGGCCGGTTGTATAGAGGAATATGGATGTGTAGAGCGCGTGGAGGAGGGCACCACTCCAACGTTTTACGCTATTTATGGCCACCTGGTCGGTGGCGGCTGTGAAGCCCTGCATGATTGGCCAGGCATTTTTCGAGATATTGGAGCCATCCGGGCGCAGTGTGCTGCGCTCGGTGAGCGTCATGGCTTTACGGTTTGGGATATGGCTTGAACTACATTATAATGTGTATTATAATCAAATGCTCAAACAACGACTGGTGGGTGTTTAGATATGGCGACTAAAAGTGAACGGGTGACTATTTTGACGTCGCCGGATTTTAAGGCATTTTTGGCGGTAGAGGCGAAAAAAGAGGGGGTTAGTGTATCGGAGCTAATCCGGGTTCGCTGTGAAAGCCCCGCAGCGAGCAATGACGATGAAAAAATATTGCTCGCTCAGCTCACGAAAGAATTGCAGGCGGCGACCAAGCGAGCGAATGCTTCTCTGGATAAGGGGATGAAAAAAGCAGAGTCTGTTTTACAACAAATCAAAAAGAGAAAAGCCAGTGCTTAGCGACACACTCAAGGCTGTTAGGGAAGTGTTGCTCTTGGCGGACAAAGTAGACCGGTTGGGGCAAACTCTGGAAAAAGTCGCTATTGAGGTCAATGACCAGGACAAACGGATTATTCGTCTTGAAGCCTTCGTAGAAATGGCAATGATTAATCAAAAGCGGATTGACACTGAATAACCGAAGGTATTTTGGTTAGTTTTTGGCTTCAAGCCCTCCTACTTTATGGCGTCGGTTCAATAACCTCAACCAAGAGGCAGGTATGCAAACACCAGTTCTAGACTTGTGGTTGGTTTTGGAACCATTTTGGTCGCTGGCTTTGGTGTTAAAAAATACTTTCGTGATATTAAGCAGGAGAGGCTTGATAGTGAGAAGGCGCGCACAGACCTCATGCAGACAATAATTCAAATTAACGAGGAAGTGCTTTTGCGTCACGGCTTGATAGAAGCGGGGGACCGCGGCAATGGGTAGGTCACTGATCAATACCGCCGATCTTAGAGCCCTAGTTGAATCGAATGCGGCAGTCGAAGCGATAGCCAGAACCCCGGAGAGTGTCGAGGGTTTTCTATTTACACATTAAATCGGGTAAAGATGAGTTGGTGTTATCGACCTACCTCAGCGATAAGCCTCGGCTTTTCAAGCGAGCCGACGCTTTACTAAAAGAGGCTAGTAAAATGGGGCTGTCTGCGGTTCGGTTTGAGCTGGAAAACAAAAGCTAAAAGTGTGCTGTTTTAAAATACCGGCCGGCCAAAGCTATTTGGAGAGGTAAGGTACATGGCTAGATGCACAGCACCATCAAGGGGGCATCGCACAGCGAGCGGTCGAGATTCCTGCCCCGCATGCCGTGGTGGCTCTCGCGGCTATGGCGGCTACAGGTCGTACTCGTCCCCGTCCTACTCCCCGTCCGTGAGCATCGGGGGCGGCCGGAGCATCGGGGGCGAATCCGGCCGCAGCGCAAAGCCGCGCTGGTCGAAAGCGGGTTCGTCTGTGTCGTACACGGCTACTCAAGTGCAGTCACTCACGCCAATCCGGGAAACCGTTGAGACGCGAGCATCGGAACAACCTGACCTTCGTGACGTCTTCCTCTGCCACGCGTGGGACGACAGGCAAGGGCCTGCCAAAGAGCTGCACGGTTTGCTCTTGGCGGCTGGTGTCAAAGTTTGGTTCAGCGAGAAGGACCTTGGCCTCGGCGTACCGATGATGCGCGCCATCGACAAGGGCTTAGCGAATTCTCGAATCGGACTTGTGCTGGTGACCCCGGCGCTGTTGACCCGCCTCCCAAAAGAGAGCGTCGCCGACAAAGAGCTTTCGGCGCTCCTGGCGGGGAACCAGCTCGTTCCCATCGTGCACAACACGACGTATGAAGCTCTCCGCAATGTCAGCCCCTTGCTCGCCTCCAGAAGCGGCCTGGACACTGTAGAAGATACAATGGCAGTGGTCGCGGAAAAAATCGCCGAGCTAGTCGCGCTGTAGCTCTAGCTCAAATGCGCTCTAACTGTAGATCGGCGCATGGTCTTGACGCCGATCGGCACGCTAACTATTTGATTTAGTTGACGACGCGTGGGTCAAAATTGAACGCCTGTTTACACACAGAGCCATTGGTCCTTGCATTGGCTCGCTATATGTCCCAGCATCCCATTTTGCTCACAGCAAAAGAGTTTGCTTTTAGCAAAATTTCGCGTACTATAGCTCCGGCTCCGAGAACATAAGCGGACGAGATCTTGCGTTCATGGCACTTAAACGATTGT
>CAXBOW010000017.1:0-95383 GCA_963977485.1 uncultured Haliea sp. | reverse complement strand
CGATAACCCTCACCTATTTCAAGTAAGGTGTCAGATCAGGTCTGAACTATTACACCTGATATCACTTTTCTGGGCCCCGGCATCGGCAAGCGCCAGCTCCACCGCTTCCCGCGTCAGATCTTTGTAACTACGCTCAAGGTGTCTACCGAACTTCGTCATGCCGACACCTGCTATATAGATATCACTCATTTCGTTTGCCTCCTGAAGTTATTGCCGAGTTAACGTCCTTCAAACCTGGGCTTACGTTTTTCCACAAAGGCGCTCAAGCCTTCGCTCATATCATAGGAGCGCTGGTGCCTGAGGTATTCAACCTGCTCGTGTAAAAGGGCATTGTCACGACTCTTGTCCAGTGCCGCATTCGCTACAGCTTTCATCCGACGCAAAGCTATAGGGCTTTTTTGGGCGATATGCAACGCCAGGCGCTGGGCCGCGTCTTGAAGGTTCTCGTCTGCCACCACCTCGTTGACAAAGCCATAGCCCTTCATTTCCTGGGAAGATAGGGTCTTACCGGTAAACAACAAATATTTGGCAACGTTATGTGGAATAATACGCGGCAAAACGGCGGCACCACCGGCACCGGGATAGACGCCAAAATTGGCATGGGCATCGCCGATTTTAGCGCTCTGAGCAGCGACAACCAGATCGGCGCACATAGCTGCCTCCAATCCACCAGCTACGGTGATACCGTTAAGTACGGCGATAACCGGCTTGGGGAAGTCACGTAGCGGGTTCAGCACGTTGTTACAGAGTCGATCAACAAAATTCGTTTCTCCGGGCGGCAAATCAAAACTATCCAATACTTGTTTCAGGTCGGCACCCGCACAAAAAGCAGTACCGCTTCCCGTGATCGCCAACACCCGCACTGCGTCATCTGAGGCTATTTGAGAAAGATATTTTTCGAAGAGGTCTATCATATCAATGCTGATAGCATTCATATCATCCGGCCTATTCATTGTTAACCAGGCAATTCCGTCTCTGTTTTCATACAGAAGGCTCGCTTCGTCCATCGGTGATACTCCTTCCCTGCTGAAGAACTCGTTACCCCGCGAGTCCATTCTCCGTCATGTGACCATCGAAACGTGAGGCCTCTGATCTAGGTCAGCGGAGTCTCGTTTACGCCGTGCCGCCCGCTGTCTGACTTATCAAAGAATTTTTTTAGCCGTTCTTTAGTTTCTGGGCGAGCCACAAGGCTATATCCATTAATGGCCTCGATTCGTAGTTGGTCGTCAAGATCCTTCCCGATAACATCGAGGATAGTTTCCTTGGCGGAGCGAACACCGATTTGATCATTGCGCAGGATCTGGCTCGCTATCAATTCCGCACGCGCCATGAGTTCATCATGAGGCACAACCTCTGAGACGAGACCCCATTGCAATGCTCTTTCCGCTGTAATCGGCTCAGCAGTGAGTAACATTTGCATGGCGGCTGATACACCAGCAGAATTGACTAGGCGCGGTATGCCGCCGTCGCAATGGTGAAAGCCCCGCCGTGCTTCGAATGATCCGAACATAGCGCGCTCCGACGCGATCCGGATATCGCAAGCCAGGGCGGTCTCGAAACCGCCTGCCAATGCCCACCCATTAACTGCCGCTATAATTGGTTTAGGTATTCGATGAAGCCCTCGAGTGATCCCGCCCAAACCAGTCTTGACATTGTCAAGTACCGCTTTTGCACTCGCCCCAGCCCAACTATTCACGTACGAGTTTAGGTCCGCGCCGGCGCAAAATGCATCGCCGGTTCCCGTTAAGATAGCCACATCAACAGCGTCATCGTCACGGAAGTCTTCCCATATTTCCCACAGTTTTAGGTGAGTATCGGGGTTAATCGCATTCTTCACTTCTGGGCGATTGAGCGTGACGTAGGCAATTCTCCCGCGCTTTTCATATATAACAGTGTTCATTTAAATACCTCCTGGAGGTTGTATTAGAGGAGTGCGTCTAACGGGCTTGCATTCGCGCGGCGGCGTCGATGCGAATACACTCGCCGTTCATGTATTGGTTCTCCACCAGGAACTTCACGAGATGCGCGAACTCCGCCGGATCACCTATTCTTTTGGGCGCCTCAATGGTCTCTATTAGCGAATTGACGACTTTGTTACCCAGCCCTTTTGCAAGTTCGGTCAAGAAAAGACCTGGCGCTATCGAATTAACCCGAATGTTTAGCGGGCCGAGTTCGCGCGCTGCAGGCAGACTTAAGCCCACAACTCCCGCCTTGCTCGATGAATATGCGCTTTGACCAATCTGACCCTCGAATGCTGCACCAGAGGCAACATTGACGACGACACCACGTTCTCCGTCTTTAGGTTCGTTCTTCGCCATACTCTCGACACACAGGCGCATAACATTGAACGTTCCGATCAAGTTGATGTTGATAACGCGCACGTAATTCTCTAATGCGCTAGCCTTGCCTGTCTTATCAAGAATTTTCGACGGCCCGGCAATTCCGGCGCAGTTAACGCAAATATCGACATTTCCGAAATGCTGTACAACGAAATTGATCGCAGCTTCAACGGATGCCTGGTTCGAGACATCCGTCGCAACGAAACACGCCACATCGTCTCCAAGTTCTGTCGCGTATGCTTTTCCGGCATCTTTATTCGCGTCTAGTATGGCGACCCTCGCTCCGGAGGCACATAGCATCGATACCGTGGATTTACCCAGGCCCGAAGCGCCACCCGTAACGACGGCCACTTTATCTTGAATATTCATAACGACAATTCGTCCTTGTTGGAGCGGTACGAGCGGAATACCCTGCTAACGGATATCTAGTCCTCCAGCCAAGCAGTTACTCGAGCGTTATATATCTGCTTCGATGAACTCCCCTCCGATTGAGCAGACGGTACATCACAGTTTGCCAGCGCACACCACCCCGAGGGGTAGTTCTTGTACTTTTATCGCCCACACCAGCCTCCTGTTGATTTCTCTCGCTGGAAAAAAATGAAGCGCGCAGCGATACCCTATATTTCGCAGAACAGGCAATCGTGAAATGACGCTCAATTAGAGACCGCGCCGTGCCCAAGAAATAGAGGGAAATAGAGGGGTCGGTGACAAGCGATTCTCATTTCTAAAAGAAATCACAATCAGTTGACCTGAAATCGGGCTGGCTACTGTTATTATCGACAAATATGCGGATGAGACGAGGAGATGCCGCCGAATGACAGCTAAACCGTCTGCAAGCGAGTTCAATGTGATTGTCATCGGGTCCGGCATGGGCGGAATGACGACGGCTACAGCGCTCTCCCGGTTGGATCATAAAGTCCTGCTACTTGAGCAAGCGCAGACGATTGGCGGGCTGACTCACGCTTTCACTCGCGATGGTTTCACCTGGGATGTCGGCCTCCACTATTGCGGCACATTCGGCCATGACCAGCTTGCGGGCCGTATCCTGGACTGGCTCAGCGGTGGAGCAATCGAGTTCCGTTCGGTCGGTACTGTCTACGACACGCTGCACTTCCCGGATGGATTTGAGATTTCCATAGGGCGCCCGGCTGAAGTCTACAAGATGGAGCTTAAAGATCGTTTTCCCGATAATGTTGCCGAAATAGATGCCTACTTCGAGGCGTTGCTGTCGGCGGAGGAAGCCGGACACATGGTGGGTGTCGAGCGAGCAATACCCGAGCCATTCCGCTCCGCCCATCACTGGTGGAATAAGAGGAAGATCCAGCGCTGGTGCAGTCGCACGACTGGTGAGGTCATCGCGGAACTCATCAGCAATCCGCAGCTCGCTACCGTGTTGTCGGCGCAGTGGGGCACCTATGGCGGCAAACCGAAAGAGGCGAGCTTCGCCATTCACGCCACTATCATGGGCCACTATCTTGAAGGCGCCGCCTATCCCGTCGGCGGTGCCGCCGCCATCGCAAGGGGACTTGTTCCGGTGATCGAAGCGGCGGGTGGCAGTGCCCGAGCTGGAACTCCGGTTAGTGAGATATTGCTAGAAGATGGCAAAGCCGTGGGTGTGCGCACCAAATCTGGTGAAGAATTCAACGCGCCCTTCATCGTCTCGGCGATCGGCGCCGGTGAAACCGTGAAGCACCTGCTACCGGAGGAAATTCGCGAGCAGGACTGGGCTAGAGAGATAGCTACTTTCAAGCCGTCGATCTGCCATTTCGATCTCTTTCTCG
The DNA here is from genome assembly GCA_963977485.1 of uncultured Haliea sp. GTDB lineage: Bacteria > Pseudomonadota > Gammaproteobacteria > Pseudomonadales > Halieaceae > JARRPM01. The sequence goes on along the minus strand of CAXBOW010000017.1, from coordinate 91,263 downwards.
GCTTCGAGGGAGACATCGCCCAACACGGGGCGACGCGCTCGAACCATTGGTTTTACGAAAGCTGGGACACCAATGATGCCATCTGGGCAGCGGCAGGCAGCGAGCCAATTCCGATGATGTTTGTGTCGTTTTCGTCTCTCAAGAATCCCACTCATGATCCAGGTCCGACGAACAAGCACACCGGTGATATGCTGCTTTGGGCCGATTGGTCGTCGGTGGCCAAATTTGCGGATGGAGGTGCTGATAAATATGCCGACGAGTGGGCATCGTTCAAGCAGAGTATCGAGTCCAGAATGATGAACTTCTTCATGGAGAAGTTCCCGGATCTGGCACCGCTTATCGTCTACCATGAACTTGGCACGCCACTCGCAACCGCATCATTCACTGGCCACGAAAAGGGCGGCTTCTATGGCATAGAAACGACCCCGCGCCGCATGTTGTCAGACGCACTCAACGCCCGCACGCCTGTTCCCGGCCTATTCTTGTCAGGCCAGGATGTTATGATCCCAGGAATAGCTGGAGCTCTTTCGGGTGGCATGTTGGGCGCTGCGGCGATCGATCCACGTGTGTTCCAGAAACTCAGATAAGGCGAATTATAGGGACAGTTTACTCAATCGTTTTGATTAGTCCGAGTAGTTGTCTGAGTTGTGTAAACTGTCCCAAGAATTTCCATATTGAATTATGAACGGATCGCAGATTGAGAAGCAAGGCGTGCACTTTTATGGGGGAGGCTCCTGGCCGTTACGCCCCAGCTTGAAGTGTTAGGCGCTCAAAACCTGGTAGGCGGAATTGTTTGTAAGCTATGGAGATGTAAAATGAAACGGCTTCGCACTTTACTCTGCGCTACCATGCTGACGCTTGCCCTTGCCGGCTGCCAAATGACCGGGAATGTCTCCCCGAAGTATGACGTAGCCGTTAGCAAGAACAGTGGGCTTGTACTGTTCAGCGTGTCGCATGAAAAAAAAAAGAAAGACAAAAGCTTCTTTATGGACGATGCAGCCAATATGAAGTTCTCTGTTGATTTCCGCAGCGTGGATAACAACATGGATATCCCGGCGGCGTTTTCAAATGACACTTTGGCTCTAGTCAAAACATCCGCATTTGATTCTGTCTGGGGCCGCGTCTACGTTCGAGAGTTTGCGGCAGGGCGTTATGAATTGTCGGGGTGGAGCCTCCAGTGGAGCATTGGTACCGATGTCCGCATCATCAAACCGAAAAAATCACCAGCGCCGATCACGTTCGAGGTGCTGCCCGGATCCATAACCTACATTGGCAACATGCACGGCGGACTGGTATTGAGCAAGACCCCGTTCGGGTATGACATGTCCGCCGGAGCATTTCCGCAAATCAGGAACGAGGCCGAGCGGGACATCACAGTGATCCTGAAGGATTACCCACAACTCGCGGGCAAGGTCGATTTTGCGCCACTCCGTAGCGGCCCTTGGCAATTTGGTGGGCAAAACAACCTCTATCAGGGTTGGATACATGGCATTGGTCCCAGTAGCCCCTGGCAAGCAGATGAACCAGGACCCCCCCTAACTGAAATCCAGATCATGCAGGCTTGCATGAGATATGAAGAGTCACTGGCAGTGCAACGTATCGGTCAGGGCGATATCCAGACCAAGGAAGATGCTACCGCCTTTGCCGATAAGGTATGTTCCGCGCTTGCCCAGACCTGTGTCGATAATCCTAGCTCCGAAAAATGCCGAAGCGTCGCGACGCCTTTCGACCTTGCATCTGAGCAAGGATCATCATCGAATGCTGCGCTGCTCAATGCGGCAACCAAAGGGGAAACAGCGACGGTTAAGAGCCTGCTCGAGGGGGGCTCGGACATCAATGTACGCAATACGGTGGACTGGACGCCCCTGATGCTCGCTTCTGCGGAAAGACACACCGATACGGTGAAGGTCTTACTCGAAGCCGGCGCTGATCCAAATGCAGTAAATGTCCTTGGCCGCACGGCCTTGATGTTCGCTGCTATCAATGGACAGGACATCATCGTTAAATTGCTGCTTGAGCGCGGCGCGAAGCTTGATATCGTTCCCAGCGATCATAGCGGTTGGACTGCGTTGATGGCTGCGGCCGCGCGCGGCCACGTCAATACTGTGGTACTCCTGTTGGAGAATGGCGCAGATCAAAACATCAGGTCCAAAGATGGACGAACAGCTATCGAATTGGCGAGGGATGAGGGATACACGGAGGTTGTAAAGACGTTTTCTGCAATCGGAAACTGAAAATCTAAAGTGGTCCCTTAGGATCGGGAAGTAGTTTAAGCGTGCCAGCAGTTCGAAAGTGGCGATGAAGTAAACGATGTGGAAGCGCCAAACAACGCAAATCAAGGGAATTATAGGGACAGTTTACTCAATTGTTTTGATTAGTCCGAGTAATTGATTGAGTTGTGTAGACAGCCCCCAGAATTTGTTACGCACTTCCTTGACCGGTTGTGTAAGGCGTTAGGCACACACTCAAAACCAATGTATTTTGGGGGATAACATGTCAGCAAAGACGGTTAATGAAGAGGCAGCTCAAACAGTATCCCCTCGCCAGTGGATCAGATTGGTTGTGGCGTATCTCCTGATCCCGCTGATTTTATTCATATGCGGTGGGGACCTCGGCTGGTGGCAGGCGTGGCTATATTCCATGCTGATCCTGGCCGCTGGTATTGGTGGGCGCATGTGGGCGGAACAACGACATCCCGGATTAACATCCGAAAGACAAAATATGGAAAACTTCCAGAACACAAAAGCCTGGGACAAAGTGCTTGCGCCACTGATGGCGGTGAGTATCGGGTTTCCTATGGTCATTGTAGCAGGGCTGGACCACCGCTATAACTGGTCCTCTGAATTTCCGCTATGGCTCATCGCGATCGGCTTCCTTTTGATCTCGCTCGGATACGCTTTTGCTGCTTGGGCATTGGCAGAGAACCGCTTTTTCTTCAGTGTGATGCGCATTCAGACGGATCGAGGGCATGTGGTGTGTGACAGTGGCCCGTACCGGTTTGTGCGGCATCCGGGTTATGCCGGAAGTATTCTTGCACTGTTCGGTATTGTTCTTGCTCTTGGCTCGGTATGGACACTGATACCTGCGGCGGCGGCATCAATCATCGCGGTGATTAGAACCGTACTTGAAGACCGGACTTTGCAGGACGAGTTACCGGGCTATCGAGACTATGCACTGCGCGTACGCTATCGGTTGATTCCCGGGATATACTGAGAGACCGGCGTGGTGGATGTCCCAGACCAGAGATTGAGGACCAACCGAGAGAGTTGCGCGCCGCCTGACAAGGTGTTTATGTCGCCAGTAAGCTGGCTGGGATAGACCTTGTGACTCTAACACAGATGAGATCAGACGCTGCACGTGAACTCGCCGTCGCTGCGGCAAGCGCTGGGTTTCCGGGTTTACCGGATAGCTTGCGATAAAATATTTTGAGAATAGCTATAACTAATGCAACCTGAAAGGATAGCCATGAAAGCGGTTGTATACGAAAAATACGGATCACCGGCGGTTCTTCAGCTTAAAGAAGTAGAAAAACCTCGCCCCGGTAATGATGAGGTCTTAATAAAAGTTTGTGCAGCAGAAGTAACGAAGGCCGACTGCGAGCTGCGAAGTTTTAATTTCGCTGTAAAGTGGTTTTGGTTGCCCTTGCGACTGGCGATGGGAGTCATAACGCCAAGGCGGCCTATATTGGGTGGATATTTTGCTGGTGAAATCGAGTCCGTTGGCAAAGATGTTGCCGGGTTGAAGAAAGGAGATCAGGTGTTTGGATCTGCACAACTTAGAATGGGAGCATATGGCGAATATATGTGTTTGCCGGCGAGCTACACAATTGTACAAAAACCACACAATATAAGCTTTGAAGAGGCTGCGGCAGTTCCTCTGGGTGGGCTAAATGCGCTTCATTTTATGAGGAAAGCAAAAATTCGAAGCGGGAACAAGGGTTTAATCAATGGTGCGGGCGGAAGCATTGGCACTTTTGCGATTCAAATCGCAAAATTAATGGGAGCCGAGGTGACAGCAGTTGATAGCGGCATCAAGGAGGAAATGCTTCGCCGAATCGGTGCAGATCATTTCTTCGATTATGCTGAGAAAGACTTCACAGAAAGCGGAGAAACCTATGATGTGATTTTTAACATGGTAGCCCAAAGTTCCTATTCCCGGTGCATGAAAGTCCTTAATTCCACAGGGCGATATCTGATAGGGAATCCCCGTGTATCCGACATGCTAAGGTCCGTCATTGAATGTTGTGCCAATTCGATCTCTAATAATCATCTGCCAAATAGCCGTCTGTGAGAAAATGACCATGTCAAATATCAACAAAGTACGCAATTTCATCGCCAAATTTGAAGCGCTAGACGTTAAAGGAATTATGGCGACGTTTTCGGATAACGCGTTCTATCATAATATACCGATGGAACCGCTAACCGGCAAAGAGGCGATCCGGGGTTTTATCGAACCCTTTATGGAACCAATAACGGAAATTAGCTGGGCGCTACATTTTATCGCGGAAGATGATACAGGTGTGGTGATGACGGAACGAGTAGACACCTTTGTTTTTGGCGATAAGCGCGTTGTTATGCCAGTTATGGGTACTTTCGAGTTTGAAAACGACAAGCTCACCAGGTGGCGAGACTATTTCGATATGCGCGATTTTGAAAACCAGATGGCTGCATTACAGAATTAGAGCATAGAAGGGACGGTGACGAGGTGATCGCATTTCCAGCAGAAATTGCCATAACCGCTTTAGTTCCAACCCCAGCGTACACGCATTGATGCAACTACAATCTTGTATCGGCACATAACCCACTCATACGATCACTTGCGATGGAGTTAAACAATGAAGCACGCACTCTTTTTCGCCACCGCTCTCACGCTGGTAGCAGGCGTGGCAATGGCCCGTCAGGATCAAGGCCCTGAAACTGATGGATCTTTCGCTACTGAAGCGCCTGCAGGCGCCTATAGCATCGACCCTTCCCATGCCGACCTGACATTTCGTGTCAACCACCTGGGATTTTCCTTGTATACGGCGCGGTTCACGCAATTCACTGCGCAGCTTCATTTTGATCCGGCCAACCCGGCGGCAATGAGCGTGACCACCACAATTGACCCTTACTCGCTTGCGCTGCCATCTCCACCAGAGGGATTCCTCGAAACACTACTGGGTCCTCAATGGCTGGATGCGGCCCGGTTTCCTCAGATCACATTCCGTTCGACAAATGTAGAACCCACAGGAGCCAGCTCGATGCGGATCACTGGGGACCTGACATTACACGGGGTCACCAAGCCGGTTATGCTCGAAGCGACATTTAATGGCGGTTACGCCGGCCACCCTTATGATAAACAAGGCCGGGTTGGCTTTTCCGCTCGAGGCACCTTTAAGCGATCCGATTTTGGTATTTCGATAGGCATACCGGACCCGGGTTCAACCCTGGGCGTCGGTGATGATCTTGAGGTAATTATCGAGGCGGAGTTTATCGGGCCGCCTCTCAAGCAAACGAAAGAGGGCGCTGACAAATAGTCATTATGTGCACTTACAGTCAGGAATCCCTTGTCACCGAGCCTTTCGGTTCTCTAGATCCAGGCACTTGAGCGACGATGATCAAGTTAGCTAACAATATCTATACCTCGGAAGCGCGTGTGAATTTCTATGGTGCTTCTCTACAAACCCGCATGGCAGTCATAAAACTGTCAGATGAATCGTTGCTGATATATTCACCTGTTTCACTTACGCCTGGTATCAAAAGACAATTGGATGAATTGGGTCCAGTGTCATGCGTGGTAGCACCAAACAAAATCCACAATCAGGCGCTGAATAATTATGCTGCCGATTATCCGGGAGCCAAGATTTTTGCTGCACCTGGGCTTCCGGAACGAAAACCCGATATGGACTATGCTGGCGTTCTCACGGATCAACCCGAACCGGAATGGAAAGACGATATCGATCAAGTCTTAACCAAGGGGAATGTGTTCTTCTCAGAAGTCATTTTTTTCCACAAACTGTCAAAGACACTGCTAGTGTGTGATTTGGTGGAAAACTTTAATAAATCCACCACTTCGATGATGGCTCTTTTCAGGCTATTCGGCGTTAAGCAACGACCCATGGCTTCTCCGGAGTTTCGTATGTATACAGCCAACGGAGACAAAGCGAGGCGAGCTTTGGAGACGGTGCAGGCCTGGGATTTTGAGCGAATATTCCTTTGTCATGGGGATATAATAGATTGCGATGCGAAAGCGGTTTTTAATGGTGTTTGTTCTGAGTATCTGGATGGTGCAGAAGCTAAAGGATGGATTTCAAACAAGCTGTCCGAGATATTCGCGAAGTATCAGTGATTCAAATTTATGGAGTCCATTTTTATGTCCGGAAATAGTTTATTTGTATTCGCACGAATCTCGCCAAAAGACGAAAATTTTGAAGATGCAAAAAAAGCGATTCTCAATATTTTGCAAGAAACCAGGGCAGAGCCTGGCTGCCGTCAGTTTGAGCTACATGAGAATGACGAAGAAAGAAGCCTTTTCCTGTATGAGGAGTGGGAAAATGAGTCAGCCTTGGAGGCGCATTATCTGAAACCCTATACAGCACAGGTGTTTGAACAATATAAGCAGTGGCTTGCTGCGCCAGTAGAAGTGGTAAAAATGAGAAAATGTCTATCAAGCTAACGAACTCGTTCAAAACGCCGCAGTTTAACCACGCGTATGCCAAAAATTGCATAGCGCATGCTTACAGTTCTTCGTGGAATAATTACATGCATGACAAGCAGCATATAGGGGGGCGGAAATGTCTCGAAAACAGATGGCGCTACCTTTTCCTAATACCGAAACCATTGAAGGTTTGTTTATAGCATGAGTAGAGAACAACCGAATAATCCATTGCATGGTGTTACCATCGAGACGGTTTTAACCACGTTGGTGGAACAGTACGGCTGGAGTGGGCTGGCTGAGCGAATTGACATCAATTGCTTTAAGAGTGATCCATCCATAAAGTCCTCGCTCAAATTCTTACGTAGAACTCAGTGGGCCAGGGATAAAGTCGAGAGTTTGTATATCTCAACGCTAAGAGAGCAAACCCCGTGGCGGAAGTCCAAATAGGTATGGCCAGCTATGAATATTAGTAACAAGATTAATTATGTAGAATTTCCTGCCAAAGACCTTGAGGCAACGAAGGTTTTCTTTACTAGTGTCTTTGGTTGGAGCTTTGAGGATTTTGGCCCTGAATATGTCGCGTTTTCAAATCAAGGCGTTGACGGTGGTTTCTTCAAGTCTGAGCTCTCGTCCTCCACCGATTCAGGTAGCGCCCTGGTCGTGCTCTACTCAGATTCGCTGGAGCTGCTGCTCACTAAAATAGAGCAGGCGGGGGGCACTATTGTCAGGCCCATTTTCCCGTTTCCGGGTGGGCGTCGGTTTCATTTTACTGAGCCAAGTGGAAACGAGCTGGCAGTTTGGTCAGATGTCGGAATGTAGCAGGGCAGGGCACAACTACGCTGCTGCAGTTTCGAGACAGTGATGCTATGACAGAACCGAAAAGGCCGACCAACTCCCACAAGGCCTATCACGCGCACGTCTACTTTGATGAAGATACCAAAGATTTGGCAAAGAAGTTGTGCGATGCCTCAACGCAAGAGTTCGGCCTCCGTGTCGGGCGCTTTCATGAGAAATTGGTTGGCCCGCATCCTTGCTGGAGTTGCCAGGTCACTTTTGGCTCAAAAGACTTCGACAAGTATATCGCCTGGCTGGATGCGAACCGGGAAGATCTTACGGTGTTTGTCCATGCTCTAACCGGTGATCACCTGAAAGACCATACCGAGTTCGCTTATTGGTTGGGCCGGGAAGTGGAATTAAATCTGGGCTTTTTCCATACCGGCCAACAAACGGATTAGGTTTGGCCACACTGTTGCTTTTTTGACGGGGGTTTTTGGCCAATTGTGTCAATGCCTGAAAAATTGCTGCAGATTGCGTATTATTCGCTGCCCGATTCAATAACAAAAACGGAAGGGACGGCATGGACGGTTTCAAAGAGGTTATTTCAACAAGGGAGCAATTGCGCTGGTATTAGTGGAGCCCAGAGAACGCGTAGCAGGAAATGCACGACATAATAGCAAATGATGAGCGCGAGCGTTTATATTAAGCCGGTATATCTTTATGATGATTAAAATATGACCATTCTTGTCCTGGGCGCCAGCGGTGCTACAGGCCGTTTGCTGGTAGCCCAGCTGTTAGAGAGCGGCAACGCTGTGAAAGCTGTAGTAAGAGCACAAAGCCGTGTACTCGATGTGTTTAGCGATCGGGCAGCATTGTCCCTGGTCCGCGCCAATATTGGTGATCTCGCTGATGAAGAGATTGTGCAATTGGTAGACGGATGCAACGCCATCGTTTCCTGTCTGGGTCACACCTTGAGCTTCAGGGGCATTTATGGGCAGCCTCGCAGGCTGGTAACAGACGCCACCCGGAAGCTGTGCCGGGCCGTTAAACAGCACAAATCAGACACTCCCGTTAAGTTTATTTTGATGAACACCACGGGCAATAGTAACCGCGATATTCCGGAGCGCATCTCCTTCGGCCAGACTTGTGTCATAGGCCTATTGCGGTTGTTACTGCCACCGCATGTCGACAATGAGAAGGCCGCAGATGTTCTGCGAACGGAAATAGGCCAAAATGATTCCCGTGTCGAATGGGTTGTCGTCCGCCCGGATGGATTAACAGATGAGGTGGAGGTAACGGAGTATTCAGTTCATCCGTCGCCGATTAGAAGTGCCATATTCGACGCCGGTAGCACCAGTAGAATTAACGTTGCAAACTTTATGGCTCGCCTTATAACAGAGCAAAAGATCTGGGATAAATGGAAGGGGCAAATGCCGGTGATCTATAACGCTGAATAGCGTTGGTGGTGAGCATTGTGCCCTCGCCGGGTAATCGTATGATGGACACGCTTTTTCATGGGGAATTGTAGACGGATGATGAACTGGAAATATTTCGGCAAAATACACAAGTTGTTATACAAGCTGTCAGGGGGCAAATACGGTGCCCGCATGGGCTGGATCGATGTGGTGCTGGTCGCGGCCATCGGTCGCAAGAGCGGCAGGGTACGAACAGTACCCATCGCCTGCTATCCCTACCGTGATTCCGTTGCGGTTTCCGCCTCCAACAGTGGCATGGAGAATCACCCCGCCTGGTATCTCAATATGCAAGCGAATCCCCGGGTGTCTGTGCAGCTGGGCACCGAGAAATTCGAGGCAATGGCGGAAGATGTGCCGGATGAGGACCGCGAGGTGCTGTGGGAGAGCGTGGTAAAGATTAACAAGCATCAGGGCGAGTATCTGGCGGCTGTGCAGCGGGAGATACCACTGGTCTGGTTCCGGCGCCTACAAGACAGCTGATTCAGGCTATACTTCAGTTCTTACGCTCAAACCAAAGTTTCATCAAAGGGAAATACACATGGATATTGTTGCACTCGCCACTAAACTACTGAACGAGAACATGGGCCTGTCCCTGGACAGCGCCCAGGTCAGTGCCGCGCTGTCTGGCCTCATTGGCGATGGTGCAGGGGGCATAGACCTTGCCGGCCTGGCCACCAAAATGGGCCAGAACGGCGCTATGGGCGAGCTGCTGGTCTCCTGGCTGGGGGATGGCGCCAACGGGGCGCTTTCGGCGGATTCGCTGACCAAGATATTCGGGCAGGCAGATATCTCAAAATTTGCCGGCCAGCTGGGTGTCGACCCCGCCACAGCCTCCCAGGGGCTCGCCAATACGCTGCCAAAAATCATGGACGAAGCCAGCAGTGGCGGCAACCTGCTGGAATCCCTGGGTGGTGTCGGCGGCCTGATGGGTGCGGCGAAATCCCTGTTCAGCTAGGGCAGCACACAGCCAGCTCAGTCATCCAGCGTTTCTGCCAGCGGGTTGCCCACGCTCCCTGAGGGGGGCTTTATGCCGAGGCGGGCCGAGAGTGACGGTGCGATGTCATAGGGTGTCACGCGCCGGCTAACCTCGCCGCTCTCGACGCCTTTGCCGAGGAAGAAGATGGGCACAAAAGTGTCGTAATTCCAAGGTGAGCCGTGAGTTGTCGCCACAACCAGGCCGTCAAAGTCATTCACGTAAACATTGCTGTCCAGCACCACATAGACGTCGCCGGAGCGCCGCGCGTTATAGTTGTTCCACACGCGTCTTTCCACCACTGGATTCCTCGCAGGGGAGTAGCGGGTATCCCGGGCTGTTACCGCCGCACTCACTCCAGAGCACTGCTCAACCAGTTGCGCAACTGACTCGGCAACAGCGGCACGGTCGAGGTCGGCTTCGGTAAGAGCCGCCTGGTCGAGATAGACGTAGGGGTGCGCGAACTGGCCCAGCAAACCGTCAATGTCGGCATAGGGGCCCTGTGCAAGGCCTTCTTGCACGCTCTGCATGCAGGCATCTATATCGTAGTAGTGCGCATTGCTGTCGCCCATCTTGTTCAGGTAGGGAGGCGCTTCCGGCGCGCCGTGGTCGGCAGACAACACAATCAGCGTGTGCTCCAGGCCGACAGTTTTGTCGATGTAGCTGAACAATTCGGCGAGTGTTTTATCCAGTTGTAACAGATTGTCTTCCGCCTCCAGACTGGAAGGGCCAAACACATGGAGTACATAATCGTTGCTGGAAAAACTGATGGAGAGGTAATCCGATACCGCGTCCTGACCCAGTTGTTCGTTTTCGATTATCGCCCTGGCGAAATCCAGGGTGAGCTGGTCACCTGCGGGGCTGAGGGTGAGCAGCGTGGTGAAATATTTGTCACCGAGGTTTCCCCAGGCGTGTGGAAAAGTGCGGCCGAAGCCCGGAAAATCGGTCTCCCATGGCTGGTCATCGTCGGCGCCAAAGAGATAGGCCTGCTGCGGCTTCATCAGTTTCCAGCTTTTGCCGCTGAAACGGGAGAGAGGCGCGTTACTGTTCCAGTCGAGAACCCACTGGGGGTAGCTGTCGTAGTAATAGTTACTGGTGATGAACTCCCCGGCGGCCTTGGAAAACCAGAAGGCCTTACCGGTCTGGCCCGCCAGGGGTATAGCCCCGCGGTCCTTGACCGACACCGCAAAAATCTTTGCCGACCCATTGTACGCGTACGCCAATTCATCGCTGAAGGTGGAAGTGAGCAGCGCTCTGGGCGAGCGTCCATCCGCCAGTGCAACACGCTGGGTGGGATCGATTTCGCTGCTTTTGTCCACATCGGCATTACTGCTGAGCAGGTGGTAGCGGCTGTCTTCAACATTGTAAATCAGCCGTTTTTCATCTTTGTCGAACCAGATATTGCCAACCATGCCATGCACGGCTGGTGTAGTACCCGTGGCAAGAGAGGAGTGGCCGACAATGGTTTCGGTGTTGCCGTGCTCGTACTGGGCGTTGCTGTAATGCAGGCCCTTGTCGAACAGATAGCGAAAGCCGCCCTTGCCCATATTGTGCAGGCTGCGTTGTGGCAGATCGCCGCGCAGGGCATCCACGGTAATTTGCAGAATAAGTCTTGGTGGCTGCTCCGGCGCTGCCATCGCGGGGGCAGCGACAATGCAGAGCAGGAACGCTATCGGCATTAACTTGCGCACAGGAAGAGTAAAAAGGGGCATGTTCCGGATTCCTTTTGTTATAAGTACCTACGAGCTTTTCGGTGGAATGGCGTATGTTCCCACCGCGTGAGCCACCGGGCGATCATCGCCCTCTGAGTATAGATAAACATCGCCGGTGGCGAGTGTCCTGCCAACTTTAAGAAGCTTACACACACCGATGATGTCGTTCTCTGCTGAGGGTTTACGCAGGAAAGTGATGTTCAGATGAGTAGTGACAGTCAGTGGCACGATGCCGATTTCACCGAGAACGGCGACGTAGAGCGCAATATCGGCTACCGCCATCATCACCGGCCCCGAGACTGTGCCGCCGGGGCGCAATTCGTTGTGGCCGATATGATGGCGCACGGTGGCCCCCTTATTGCCGGTGGTTTCGACGACGCAGTTATTCTGGGGAAAGTCTGTGGCGATAAATGCGGCTATTTCAGCGGTGGTAGTCATGGTGCTCCTTGGAATTGCCAGGGGAAGTTGGTGTTTTCGGCCGATTCTCTGATGATCTCAATACCCTGCTCGGGTACGTCGCAGTAGTTGTCTGTGTAAAGGCTGGCCTCGGGTAGGTACAGCATTGCGGACAACTCGTCGATGGTCGCAAACAGCGCACATACGTCCGCATAGTCTGCGCTGACTGACACCACGTCCGCCGCCATACCGATCACCGGCATCCAGCCTACCGCCAGTGCACCGGCCCCGCGCTGCAATATACGCTGACCTTTTTTGCTGACGGTTTTATTGCTGGCTACTGCGGCCCGGCGCTTTGCCGCACGTTCCCGCCCAGCCAGCTCGCGTTGCTTTCGCAATTGGGCCTCCGCTTTTGCGCGGGTTTTTTTCTCCGTGTTAAGCAAGGTGGGGCGGGGCAGGTAGTTATCGGCAAAGCCGCCCAGCATGCCGGCCAGGCCGGCGCTGAAGTGTGAGAAGGCGAGCAGGGGCGTCAGTACCAGGGCGGAAAACAGTACGGCTATGTTGATGCCACTGCGAATGACGCGATATAACAGGCGCATGCGCTGGGGCTCAGGTGTTGTTCTCGGCGGTATCCGGCGCTTCCACCGGCACCGTATCATCGCCAAACCAGGACGACAGCCTGTTTGCCGTCTTGCGGCGTACATCGTCGTTGATATAAGTGGCCACTGCCGCTATCGCCAGTGCCAGCACACCCAGATCGTCGGCGTAACCCACTGCCGGCGTGAAGTCCGCTATCGCATCCAGAGGCACGATAAAATAACCCAGGGCGCCGGCAATTGTCGCCTTGGCCCACCGGGGCGCTTTCTCTTCCTGCGCTGCGTAGAACAGCAGCAGGGCTTTTTCCACCACTTCCCGGCCGGCAGTTTTGGCGTATTTTTTCAGCTTGGTCCAGAAGCCACTCTCGGAAAACGCTTCTTCGTACTCGTTGTGTTCACTCATGTCACGCGGGCCTCATATTAGCCAAATAACCAGGGCAGAACTTCGTCCCTGTTTTCCACAATAATCTGTTGCGCGGTGGGGTCAGACAATTCTTCCTTGGGGTCGATGTGCAGCAGCTTCAGTGCATAGGGTACCAGCCTGGCGCGGGTGCGAACTTCCAGCGCGCCGTTTTCCATGCCGTAGTCAACTTCCACCACGTCTTGCTGGTCGCGCCTCAGGCGCGGGTCGGGAACAATGCGGATAGTAATGTTGGTATTCCATTCTGTATCGCCGGCTACACCGTGCTCTGAGTCATCCATAATTTCCGGAATGTCGCGAAAACGGCTCAACACGAAATCCCTGTATTCCTGATTTTTTTCGCACCAGGCCCGCACATGCCAGCGCAGCCCGGTATACACCAGCGTATGCGGTACGATGATGCGGCCTTCGCGATCGGGGTTGTTGATGGAGACATAATCCACATCCAGGCGCTTCTGTAGACGGGCGGCTTGCATGATAGGCCGCAGCACCTGGGGTTTAACGTCGCGCACGGGCTGTGACAGCACCTCGACATTCGCCATGTTCAAAGACAGCGATTCGAACACGTTCATCAACTCATTATTGCGCGCCATCAGGTGCAGGTATTCATCAGCCAGCCCCTGGGTTACTTTGGGCTCAAAATCAGGGGCGGGTTTGTAGCCCTTGAGAAACTTGTCGTACACCAGATTGCCCGGTGCCACTTCCCGCAGGTAGTTGTTGATGTCTTTGCTGGCCTGCTGGCGGCCGATGCCAAAGGTGTCGCACAGGTGGCGGGTGGTCAGTCTGCCTTCCCACAGGGCAATGGTCTCGATAAATCGATAACGCAGCAGCAGCTCCCAGCGAAAAGGCCATTTCTGCTCGGGGCGGCTGGTCACAGTGTATTGCCGAGTGGCCGCCTGCGCGGCCTACTTCGATTCAATTGCAGGGTGGGAAGGGCCGATATCAGAGGTTAGTTCCCCATCAATGCTTCTTTGGCTTTGCTCACGTCAACGGCGTCGGCCGCTTTGGTGGTATCGACAGCCTCGGCAGCTTTTGCCATATCAACGCCATCTGTGCTGACAGCATCGGAGATTTTTGCCGTGTCAACAGAGTCGGCGGCCTTGTCTGTGTCCACCGAGTCCATCAGTTTGCCCATATCCTGGGCAATCGCCGCTGAGGCGAGAGGGAGCAGTGTGGCCAGTGCGACAACAGGCAGAGTCAATTTCATGGGGTTTCTCCAGGTAAGTGTGCGGGAATAGCGCGCTCAGAGCGCCGAAAGACTATGCCCCTTTTAACTCGCGGTCACAAGAGTTAGCTGGCAGCTGGATCGTCTTCCGCAGTCTCTGTGCCGGGTTCAACACCTTCGGCTTCCTTGGCGCGGGCTTTCTGCAGTTTTTTCTCTTCTTTTTTCTTTTTCTTGGCAAGCTCGCGCTGCCGCTTTTCAAATGAGTAGTTCGGTTTGGCCATGGTTGGGAATACCTCGCGTAGTCGTGGATGGGGGTCGGGGGCATAGAATAAGGTATTTCCGGGCTACGTGGGGTTTTCTTTTCACATCGAAGTGGTCTTGCAATTCCCGCACCGGGTACTCCAAACTACCGCTGCTATTGTAGTCAACTGCCATCAAAAGGACCCAGATGCCCAAAACAACCCCAGCGCTGTCCGATCTCTACCAGCTGGCAGAGCAGCTTGAGCTCGATCAGTCGGTGCCTGTGCAGGTGGCGCGGGAGCGGGATCATGCGATTGCGGCAGACTGTGCCGGCACGGATGATATTGCCAGATTGCAGTGCTGGCTGGCGTCGGTTTCCGCCCGGCGCGCAGAGCCGGTAACGCACAAGGATCGCTGGCTCAGCGAGGCTTCGGCTGCCGCATTGGGGCGGGTGCTGGCCCTGTTCTTCGGTTTTTCTTCCATGGCGGCCTTTCTGCTCACCAGCGGGCGGGGCCTGGTGAACGTGTTTATGTTCCTGCTGCTGTTTGTCCTTGTACAGCTGCTGCTGTGTACGGTGGCGGCATGGGTGATGGCGCGCACGGTGGGCGGCGGGGCGCCAGTGGTGTTGCCGGTAAACCCCGCGCACTGGCTGGTGGCGAAAGCGCTTCCGGACAGGCGTTACCTGCGGGAGGCGCAGTCGGTGCTGCGGCTGGTGTTTTTGCGCTATGGGCAGGAGTTCGGGGCGATTTTTACCCTGGGGGCTGTCGCCGGGTTTTTCGTGGTGCTGGCGCTCAGCGATTTTACCTTTGTCTGGGGTTCCACGTTTCAATTGAGCGACAGCCTGATGGAGCAGATAACCGCGTGGATTGCATTGCCCTGGTCCTCCTGGCTGCCACAGGCAACGGTGAGTGGCGATCTGATTTTTGCCAGCCGCTTCCATCCGGCGGTGACCTCGCTGAGCCCGGCGAATATCGAAGATATGCGGGGCTGGTGGCCTTTCCTGATCATGGCTATGCTCACTTACGGTGTGTTGCCACGGCTGCTGCTGTGGCTGTTGTCGAAGTTTTTTTATGGGCGTCAGATGCGCGCCGCCTTTGCACAACTGCCCGGCAGTGAGCGAGTGCTGGCGCGCATGAAATCGCCGCTGGTTAAAACACAGGGCGAGGGCGCCGGCAGTTATGCACAGGAGACTGAATCGGGCCCGGCGGTCATTGATCGGCGCCTGTTACTGCTGAACTGGGCAAATGCCCTGGGCCCGCCGGATATCGCCGCGTTTGAGGAGTTCGCCGCAGTGCCCGAAGGTAATATCGTCAACGCCGGGCTGGGCTCACTGCCAGAGGAACTGCAACGCCTGGGTGACCGCGTGGCGAAGCCGGTTGAACATATTATGGTGACGGTCAAGTCCTGGGAGCCACCGATGGCAGACCTGGCCGATTTTCTCGGCAATTTCAGCAGCGTGCCGCGTTGCACGCTGTACCTGGTGCCACTGCCGCACAAGAGCGTGTCTACCACCCGTTTGGGCGACTGGCAGTTGTTCGCCAGGGGCCTGGCGTTTCCGGTAGTGGATGTACAGGCGCTGGAGCGCGCAACATGACAACTCCGGTGTTTGCTGTGGTAGGCCGGCCCAACAAGGGCAAGTCCAGTATTGTGGCCACGCTGGCGCGAGACGATGCGGTGTATATCGACGCCAGAGCCGGCTCAACCAAAGAAGCCCACTGCTATCCCATGAAGGTGGATGGCGAGACGCTGTACGAGCTGATGGATACCCCCGGCCTGCAGCGCGCGCGCTCAGTACTGGACTGGCTGAACGCGCATTGCAGTGATGCCGCCGCCCGGCCGGAGACGGTAAAGGCCTTTGTGGAGCAACACGAGGGGGATGCGCGCTACAGCGACGAGTGCCAGGCGCTGCGGCCTATCGTCAACGGGGCGGGAATCATTTACGTGGTTGATGGTTCGGTGCCCTACGGGGCTGATTACGAGGCCGAGATGGAGATACTGCGCTGGAGCGGGCGCCCCAGCCTGGCGCTGATCAACCCCATCGAGGGCGAGGACTTTGTCGAGGAGTGGACGGCGGGGCTGGGCCAGTTTTTTCGTACGGTGCGCACCTTCAATGCGCACCGGGCTGAAGTGACCAAACAGCTGGAACTGCTGGAGCTGTTTGGCCATCTGGATCCCGCCTGGCGGGCACCGCTGGAGCGGGCCGTGTCCATCCTCAAGCAGGACAGGCAACTGCAGGCACAGAGTGCAAGCAGCTATATCACCGATCTGATTGTCGAGGCTATTACCTACAAGGTAGAGCAGGCGGTGCCAGAGGGTTTACCGCTGGAGCCGGTGCAAAAGCTGTTGTTTGAACGCTACAAGGCGCACCTGGTGAAAAGAGAGCGCCAGTGTCGGCAGCGGGTGGAAGAGCTTTATTACTATTCCAACCTGAAGAAGTCTGAGGACACCCTCGCGCTGGAGGAGTCGGACCTGTTCAACATCGAAAAATGGTATCTGTGGGGGCTGTCGGAGCGGGCGCTGCTGACCGCGGCGGCCTCCGCCGGGGCGGTGGTGGGTGGCAGTACCGGCATGATGGTGGATGCGGCCACAGGCGGCCTGCTGGGCGGGCTGGGCACACTGGTAGCCGGTGCCGGTGGCGCAGTCAGCGGAATCTGGGGCGCACGCAAATACGCCGACAAAATCGGTCAGGTCAAAGTGAAAGGCATACCCACTGGCGGCAATATGCTGTCCTACGGGCCCTCAAAGAGTGTCAATTTCCCCTTTGTGTTGTTGGGCAGGGCGCTGCTGCACCAGCGGCTGATCTGCACCCGCACCCACGCCGATCGCGAGGCGCTGGATCTCAATCAGCCTTTGCTGGAGCGCCTCACTGACAAGGAGCGCAAGCGCCTGGCCAGGCTATTTGAGGATATCCGCAATGACAGGAAGGCCGGTGAACGCCGGGACCAGCTGGGTGAAATGGTATCGCGCTGGTGCGGCGATCCGATCCCGCAATAAAGGCGTACACTCTGTTTAAATACACATCCTGTTTGAGGAGAAACCGATGAAAATCCTGGCACTATTCTGTTGTTTGACCCTGGCGGCACTGGGTGCCCAGGCGGGTGCGCTGGCGGTGGGTGATGCTGCTCCCGACTTTACCCTGCAGGCCTCTGACGGCAAGACCTACACATTGTCTGACTTCAAGGGCAAGCAGGCAGTGGTTATCGCCTGGTTTCCCAAGGCATTTACCAGTGGCTGCACTGTGGAATGCAAATCCCTCGCAGAAAACGGCCATCTCATTCGGGAGTACGACGTGGCCTACTTCATGGCCAGTGTTGATCCGCTGGCCAGGAATATTGAGTTTGCCGAATCCACAGAGGCGGATTTCCCGCTGCTGAGTGACCCCTCAAAAGACGTGGCCGATGCCTATGGGGTTTTGACCATGGGTTACGCCATGCGCGAAACCTTTTACATCGACGTGGACGGCACCATTGTTAAAATTGATCGGGACGTTGCGCCCGCCACTTCAGCTCAGGATATGGCGGCAAACCTGGGTGAATTGGGTGTAGAAAAAGTAGCGCCTTAATCCAGCACTGCAGTCATATTTCGCAGCTCGTCGCAGAATAATCGCGCTGCGGGTGAGGGTGTTGTATGCGCCCGCAGGGTGATGCCGATTGGCCGTGAAGTGCCTTCCAGGTGGATGGGGAGTGCAACAAGCAATCCTGCCATCTCGTCAAAGTGAACCTGGTGCCGCGAAAGTAATGCCAGCCGGTCGCTTGCCAGCAACAGGCCACGCACTGTCGACAGCGAGCTCGTTTCGACTATCTGGGCAGGCGGTGAGGCGCTCTCGCGGGCCAGGTACTGGTCAAACAGTGCTCGTGCCGGTGTCTGGTGCATGGGGAGCACCCAGCCAAATTCGAGCAAGCTGGGGAGTGTTACTGTCTGCGCCCCGGCCAACGGGTGATCGCGCCCGGCAATCACAGACAGCTCATCTTCGAACAACACTTCTGTGGCGAGATTCGATCCGCTTCCAGGGTCTCGGGTCGCGCCGATGATCAAATCCAGGTCACCGTTGCGCAAGGCCGCCTCCAGCATCGCGTAGGGGCCCTCCCGGGTCGAGATCTTAAGTTTTGGGTGAGCCTCCAGTACGCGATGGATCGTGCGTGGCGTCAGCACGGTGCGGGAATAGGGTAGGGTGCCGATAACCACCGAACCCTGGATGACTCCGTCACCGCTGTGCAGTTCGTCGATCCCATGGCGAATCAGGGCGAAGGCCAGTTTCGTATGGCTCGCCAGTACATTGCCGAATACCGTGCTGGTTGGTCGGGGTCCGGTGTGCTCGAATAGCGGTAGATTGAGCAGGGCCTCAAGGTGTCGGATGGAGCTGTACACAGCGGCGCGGGTCTGACCAAGACTGTCAGCAGCTGCGAGCACATCCCGAGTCTCATGCAGTGCGAGGAAGGCGGCAAAGCGCTTGCGACTGACGTCCAGGGTGAACACGGGATTGTGCTGAGCGGAGTACTTGCCGCGGGCATATGCGCGGTAGATGGTCTCCGCCGCGGCGAACTGGGTCTCGGCTTCGCGAATACGTTGAATGAATGCGTCACCCTTCGGCGTTGGGGTCATGCCCCGGGACGACCGATCGAACAGGCGGGTGGCCAACTTGCCTTCGAGTTCTCCCAGCGCCTTGGTCAATGCCGACTGAGACCGGTTGAGACTGTTGGCGGCGACCGTCACGCTGCCGCAGTCTGCAGTAGCGCGGGCGGCCTTCAGATGCCGGAGGCTGAGGGAATGCAAGTTGTCAGCGGCTTGCTGCTGGCCTTTCATGTGGCGTTTCCTCCCGAATCGTTCGGCCACTTTAGTTGAATATTCATAGCGGTCGCAAGTCGAGCGTTGCTGTATTATCTGTAATATATTCGAACAAAGGTTCATATCCTATTGAACAATATACAAATTGTAATTTATTTTCGTCAAGGGCGGCTACCTCTCGCGTGTGCTTTTCCTCAAGAGCTTTTCCTCTGTGTTAACTTTTATTCATGGCAAAGAAACCCAATACCATTGGTTGCGAGGTCCACCTGCCACTACTATCAATGACAACAGACCGCCAGATCGTGGGAGAGAACCGCTGTGGCTATAGTAGTTACCGGGATTGAAAGAGCCGATGCCGCGCTCGTCGATGAATTCAGCCAGCTGGGTGTTGCGACCGTCCACGAGGCCCATGGTCGTCGGGGCCTGCTGGCCTCCTATATGCGTCCCATTTATCGGCCCATTCATGCCGTTGGCACCGCCGTCACCTGTGAGGTGGCGCCAGGAGATAACTGGATGTTGCACGTCGCAGTGGAGCAGTGCCAGCCGGGCGACATTCTGGTAGTGGCTCCCACCAGCCCATGCGAGGACGGTTACTTCGGCGACCTGCTGGCGGAATCTCTCAAGGCGCGGGGTGTGTGTGGCCTGGTGATCGATGCGGGTGTGCGCGATATTGCCACCCTGACCGAGATGCAGTTTCCGGTGTGGTCAAAAGCCGTATTTGCCCAGGGCACCGTGAAGGAAACACTGGGCAATGTGAATGTGCCGGTGGTGTGCGCCGGTGCACTGGTCAATCCCGGTGACCTGATTGTGGCCGATGATGACGGCGTTGTTGTCGTACCCCGTGCCGAGGTGGCGGCAGTATTAGCCAGGGCGAACGAGCGCGAAGCCAAGGAAACTGAGAAACGCGATATTCTCGCCAGCGGCGTACTGGGGCTGGATCTGTATAAGATGCGCGAGCGGCTGGCGGCGAAGGGGCTCAAATACGTTGAATCCCAGTCGGACGGCTGAGCCATGCAGACATCCATTCCCTGCACAGTGATGCGCGGAGGCACCTCGAAGGGGCTTTATTTTCTTGCCAGTGACCTGCCTGCGGACATCGAGCTGCGCAACCGGGTGCTGCTGGCGGCGATGGGCTCGCCGGACGAACGCCAGATCGATGGTATGGGTGGCGCTCATCCTCTTACCAGCAAGGTGGCAGTGGTCGGCCCCTCGGCGCGTTCTGGCGTCGACGTGGATTATCTATTCCTGCAGGTAGTGGTCGACAAGGCCGAGGTATCGGACAGTCAGAACTGCGGCAACATCCTGGCCGGTGTCGGCGCTTTTGCGATTGAGTGTGGCCTCGTGTCGGCGGGCGCTGAATACACTGACGTGAGTATCCATATGGTCAATACCGACGGTATTGCCGTGGCGCGTATCCAGACTCCCGGTGGTGCTGTCACCTATGCGGGCGACGCGCGCATAGATGGCGTACCCGGGACTGCGGCGCCGGTTACGCTGGAATTTCTCGACATCGCCGGCTCATCCTGCGGCGCGCTGCTGCCCACGGGGAATGTGGTAGACGAGGTACTCGGTGTCAATGTGACCTGTATCGACAACGGCATGCCTGTGGTTTTGCTGAACGCGGCGGACCTCGATGTAAGCGGCTACGAAAGCCCGAACGAATTGGAAGCAAACAAAGAGCTGAGGGCCAGGGTTGAAGCCATCCGCCTGGCGCTGGGAGAGCGCATGAACCTGGGTGATGTCTCTCGCAAGACAGTACCGAAGATGAGTCTGGTTGCTCCGGCGCGAAGTGGCGGCGTGATCAGCACTCGTACATTTATTCCACTCCGGGTGCATGAAGCCATCGGTGTGTTAGGCGCCGTGAGTGTCGCCACTGCTTGCCTGCTGCCGGGTTCGGTAGCACAGCAGGTGTGCGGGGCAAATGCCGCCGACGGGGCACTGAGCCTCGAAGTTGAACACCCCACCGGTTTTTTCACGGTGGATGTTGAAGTCGCCCGCAATGCTGACAGTATCGAGGTTAAGCGAGCTGCCCTGTTGCGCACAACTCGCGCATTAATGCGGGGCACGGTATTGATACCCGCCGACCTGTGGGACGGTCTATGACTGCCCTGAGAACGATCTGCCTGCTGGGCCTGGGCGAAGTTGGCACAACCCTCGCCAGCGATCTGGCCGGTCGGACAGACATTGTAATCAAGAGTTGGGATCGGCTGTTCGACGATACGCAAAGCAAGCCCTCGCAGGCGTTGCGGGAGTTGTCGCATATCACAGCGGCAGACTCTGCCGCCGCCGCAGTGCTCAATTGCGACCTGGTTATTTCGGCGGTCACTGCCGCCCAGGATTTGCCCGCAGCGCAATCGGTACTGTCCGGGCTGCGTCCCGGCACCTGGTTCCTCGATCTCAACTCGGTTTCTCCCGGCACGAAGTGCGCAGTGGCGGACGTTGTTGAGGGTGCGGGAGGACGCTATGTGGAGGCAGCTATCATGTCGCCCATCGCGCCCAAACGGATAGCCTCGCCCATTCTTATCGGCGGGCCCCATGCCGAGTACTTTCTTGCAGAGGGGATTGCCCTGGGCTTTAGCGGTATGCGATTTTGCGCAGAGCAGTTGGGTACCGCCGCCGCTACCAAAATGTGCCGCAGTGTTATCGTGAAGGGCATTGAGGCGCTGGTGAGCGAGGCCCTGTTGACGGCGCGCCACTACGGGGTTGAAGTGGCGGTTGTTGAATCACTCACAGACCTGTTCCCCCGCCCGGACTGGCCAGAGCATGCGCGTTATCTGATCTCGCGCACGCTGCTGCACGGCACTCGCCGCGCCGAGGAAATGGAAGAAGCGGCGCGCACAGTGAGCGATGCCGGTATCGCGCCCCATATGAGCGAGGCGACGGTTGCCCGGCACGCTTGGGCGCCACAGTTTTCCGCGGCGCTGGAAAACGAGGAACTGACAGCAATGCTGGACACTATCTGTGCGCTGGCGGCAGATGCTTCGATTGAGAGGAATACAAAATGATTATCGATTGCCACGGCCATTACACCACTGCGCCGGCGCCACACCAGGCGTTTCGAGAGGCCCAGCTGGCCGCGCACAAGGCGGGTGAGCCGCTGCCTGCACCGCTGCCGATCAGCGACGATGAAATTCGTGAAAGCGTCGAGAAAAATCAACTGCGGCTGCTGCGCGAGCGCGGCGCAGACATGACTATATTCTCCCCCCGCGCTTCCGCAATGGCCCATCATATTGGCGACGAGGCAGTGTCCCAGCAGTGGACAGAGGCCTGTAACAACCTGATCAAGCGTGTGGTCGACTTGTATCCCGAGACCTTCATCGGTGTCTGTCAGTTGCCGCAATCTCCCGGGGTGCCTATCGCCAACTCTGTCGCAGAACTGGAGCGCTGCGTGAATGAATTGGGTTTTGTTGGCTGCAATCTCAACCCCGATCCGTCGGGTGGCCATTGGACCTCGGCGCCTCTCACGGACCGCAGCTGGTATCCCTTTTTCGAGAAAATGGTGGAACTGGACGTGCCGGCGATGATTCACGTGTCGGGTTCCTGTAATGCTAACTTCCACGCCACCGGCGCCCATTACATCAATGCCGATACCACAGCGTTTATGCAGTTTATCGAGGGCGACCTGTTCCGGGATTTCCCAACCTTGCGTTTCGTCATTCCTCACGGTGGCGGCGCCGTACCCTACCACTGGGGTCGTTACCGCGGCCTGGCAGACATGCTCAAACGTCCGCCGCTGCCGGAACACGTGATGAAGAACGTGTACTTCGACACCTGTGTATATCACCAGCCGGGTATAGACCTGCTGTTTCGGGTGATCGATATAGAGAACATATTGTTCGGTTCCGAGATGGTAGGCGCAGTGCGCTGCATAGACCCGGAAACAGGGCAGTTTTTTGACGACACCAAGCGCTATGTAGACGCGTTACCCCTGTCCGATGACGACCGCTACAAGGTATACGAAGGCAATGCACGCCGCATTTACCCGCGCCTGGACGCGCAGCTGAAGGCTCGCGGCCGATGAGCACTTTCAGGATGGATGCTGACTGGTTGCCATTTCACCGCACGCCATCGAAACCGGCATTTTCCGTGCCACCCGGTGCCGTGGACGCACACTGCCATGTATTCGGCCCAGGTGACGAATTTCCCTTTGCCCCCGAACGTAAATATACCCCCTGCGATGCGCCGAAGGAAACGCTCTGGGCTCTCAGGGAGCATCTTGGTTTTACCCGCAATGTGATTGTGCAGGCAACCTGTCACGGCAGCGATAACCGGGCGTTGGTGGATGCCCTGAGGCACTCCGGCGACATGGCCCGCGGCGTGGCGACGGTCGCGCGGGACGTGACCGATGCGCAGCTGGCCGAGCTGCACGCCGCTGGTGTACGGGGAGTGCGCTTCAACTTTGTAAAACGCCTGGTGGATGCACTGCCCTTCGATTCGCTAGAGGAGGTTGCCGCGCGGGTGGCGCAGCTCGGCTGGCATGTTGTGATCTACTTCGAGGCTGCTGAGCTGCCGGAGCTGTATGACTTCTTCAGTTCACTGCCGGCCACTCTGGTGGTTGACCACATGGGGAGGCCCGATGTGAGCAAGCCGGTGGACGGACCAGAGTTCGAATTATTCGTTAAATTGATGGCAGAGCATCCGCGTATCTGGTCCAAGGTCAGCTGCCCCGAACGCCTGTCCCTGAGCGGCCCACCCGGTTACGACGACGTTGTGCCCTTCGCCAGACGCATCGTGGAAACGTTTCCGGACCGCGTGCTGTGGGGTACCGATTGGCCGCACCCGAACATGAAGACCCACATGCCGGACGACGGCCAGCTGGTGGATTTTATTCCGCGCATTGCCGCCACAGGCGAACTGCAGCAAAAACTGTTGGTGGACAATCCCATGCGCCTTTACTGGTCCGATTGAGGAAGAGAGCGATGGCCCTGAAAAAACCCTACCAGGATATTCCCGGCACCACGATTTTCGACGCCGACATGGCCCGTATTGGCTATCATCTCAACCAGTTCTGCGTGTCGCTGATGAAGGCTGAAAATCGCGAGCGCTTCAAGGCAAACGAGCGCGCCTATCTCGACCACTGGCCAATGACCGAGGCACAAAAGCAGGGGGTACTGGAGCGCGACTACAACAGGATGATATCCCTTGGCGGTAACATTTATTTTCTCGCCAAGATTTTTTCCAGCGACGGCATCAGCTTCCAGGCGGCGGCTTCGACCATGACCGGTATGACCCAGGAGGAGTATGCGCAGATGATGATTAATGGTGGGCGCGCGCCCGAGGGCAATCGTGCAACAGGGGAGGGCAGTGACAATGGCTAAAATTACAGCGGGTGTTGCCACCTCTCACGTGCCGGCGATTGGCGCGGCGCTCGACAATGGTAAGTCTGCGGAACCCTATTGGGCGCCTGTGTTCGCGGGCTATGAGTTTTCCAAACAGTGGATCGCCGAGCAGAAACCGGATGTCATTATTCTTGTGTTCAACGACCACGCCACCGCCTTCAGTCTGGATATGGTACCGACCTTTGCCATCGGCTGCGCACAGGAGTTCAAGCCGGCAGATGAAGGCTGGGGGCCGCGCCCGGTACCCGTAGTGAAAGGCCACCCCGAACTGGCGTCACACATTGCGCAATCGGTGATCCAGGACGATTTCGATCTCACCATCGTCAACAAAATGGACGTTGACCACGGCCTCACCGTGCCCCTGTCACTGTTGTTCGGTCAACCCGAGGCCTGGCCCTGCCTGGTGATTCCCCTGGCCGTCAACGTCGTGCTGTATCCGCCGCCGTCGGGACGCCGCTGTTATGAGCTGGGCAAGGCCTTGCGCCGGGCGGTGGAATCCTTCGATCAGGATCTGAACGTACAGGTCTGGGGGACCGGCGGTATGAGCCACCAGTTGCAGGGCCCCCGCGCGGGCCTGATCAATAAAGAGTTCGACAACGATTTTCTGGATCGTATCGTTAACAGCCCGGATGAACTGTCGCGGGTGCCACATATTGACTATGTGCGCGAGGCCGGTTCCGAGGGTGTTGAACTGGTGATGTGGCTGATCATGCGCGGTGCCCTGAATGACAAGGTGACGCAGCGTCACCGCTTCTACCATGTACCGGCGTCGAACACGGCAGTGGGGCACCTGGTGTTGGAAAACAGTTAAACGCAGACAGACAGAAGGGAGAACAATATGAAAGTCGTACTCGCGGGCCCTGGCGCCTTTGGTATCAAGCACCTCGATGGTATTCGCAATATCGATGGGGTGGAAGTCGTATCGCTGGTGGGCCGCACCCTGGACAAGACCCAGGCGGTAGCCGATGACTATGGCATACCACACGTTACTACTGACCTTGCGGAAGCGCTGTCCCTGCCCGGTGTTGACGCAGCCATTTTATGCACACCGACGCAACAGCATGCGGCGGAGGCCATTCAGTGCATGCGAGCCGGTGTGCATGTTCAGGCCGAGATACCGCTGGCAGATAGCTACGAAGAGGCCCAGGCCGTGAATCAAATGCAGCTGGATACGGGTCTGGTTTGCATGGTAGGCCACACGCGCCGCTTCAACCCATCCCACCAGTGGGTTCACCAGCGCATGGCAAAGGGCGAGCTGAACCTGCAGCAGATGGATGTACAGACCTACTTTTTTCGCCGCAAGAATATGAATGCCAAGGGTGAGCCACGCTCCTGGACCGATCACCTGCTATGGCACCACGCCGCTCACACCGTGGATTTATTTGCCTACCAGGCCGGTGGTGAGATCATTACTGCCAATGCTGTGCAAGGTCCGTTACACCCGGAGCTCGGCATCGCCATGGATATGTCGATCCAACTGAAGGCTAGCTCAGGTGCCATCTGCACGCTGTCACTGTCCTTCAACAACGACGGTCCGCTGGGCACCTTCTTCCGGTATATCTGCGACAACGGCACCTATGTCGCGCGTTATGACGACCTGTTCGACGGTAAGGAAGCGCAGATTGACGTATCGAAAGTAGACGTTTGCATGAACGGTATCGAGCTGCAGGACCGGGAGTTCTTTGCCGCCATTCAAGAGGGGCGCGAGCCGAATTCCAGCGTGGCACAGGTTCTCCCCTGCTATCGCGTATTGCACGAGCTTGAACAGCAGCTGGTTTGAGTTATGAAGAAACAAAAGACACAGGTGGCGATTATCGGCTCAGGCCCTGCCGGGTTGATGCTGGGTCATCTGCTAAGGCAGTCCGGCATCGAAGCAGTTATCATCGAGCGCCAGAACGAGGCTCATGTACTGTCGCGCATTCGTGCTGGGGTGCTCGAAACTGTAACGACGGACATCCTGGAGCGACTTGATCTGGCCGATCGCATGCATGCCGAGGGCCTGCCCCACAGCGGTGTGATGCTCGCAGACGGTGAACACCTGATCCGCATTGACATCGAGGGTCTCACCGGCAAAACAGTCATGGTGTACGGCCAGACCGAAGTAACTCGTGACCTTATTGACGCGGCTTCGGACAGGGATCTGGAAATTATCTGGGAGGCGAAAGACGTTGCGCTCCATGATATAGAGGGAGATGCACCCTTTGTCACCTATACGAAAGACGGTATTGAGAACCGTATAGACACGCGCTTTATCGCCGGTTGCGATGGTTTTCACGGGGTATCCCGGCCCACAATCCCGGCGTTGGTCGGGCGCCCCTATGAAAAGGTTTATCCTTTCGGCTGGCTCGGTGTCCTGGCGGATGTGCCACCGTGTAGCCACGAATTGATCTATGCCAACCATGCCAATGGGTTTGCGCTGGCCTCACAGCGTTCGCTGACGCGCAGCCGCTACTACATCCAGGTTCCGCTCACAGAAAACCTGGATGACTGGCCGGATGATCGGCTGTGGGACGAACTGGCCCTGCGCCTTGGTCCCGATGCTGCTGCAAATATGACTCGCGGGCCCGCCATTGAAAAATCCATAGCCCCGCTACGCTCTTTTGTGTTCGAGCCCATGCGTCATGGCAGCTTGTTCCTGGTGGGTGACGCGGCCCATATCGTGCCGCCCACGGGAGCCAAGGGCCTCAATCTGGCGGCCTCGGACGTTGCCTATATGTCGGAGGCGCTAACCGCTTTCTTTAATGAGAACGATAGTGATGCGATTGCAGCCTACTCGGAAAAAGCGCTGGCACGCGTCTGGAAAGCGGAGCGCTTCTCCTGGTCGCTGACTATGCTGATGCATCGGTTCCCCGACGACGGTGTCTTCGAGCGGCGTATGCAGGTGGCGCAGCTCGCCTACATTGCGTCCTCTGAAGCAGCGCAAAAGGAAATAGCGGAAAACTATGTCGGGCTGCCGTTGTAATCGGCAGAACCGCAAGTGCGTGCAGGAAACCAAAAAATTCGTGCGGGAGAATCGTAGTGCGTAATAATCCCCAGGAAATTATCGACAATTCGCCCATGGGCAGGTTGCAATTTCTGGTAATCGCACTGTGTGTCGTGCTGGTTGCTTTGGATGGCTTTGATGTACTGGCAATCAGTTTTGCAGCCCCGGGTATCACCGACGAGTGGGGCATCAATCGCGCCACGCTCGGCATCGTACTGTCGATGGAGCTGGCCGGCATGGCATTGGGCTCGGTGCTGCTGGGCCGGATGGCGGACCGGTTCGGCCGGCGTCCTACCATACTGTTCTGCATCATCCTTATGGCGGTGGGTATGTTGCTGGCCGCCAGGGCGGGCAGTGTGATCTCACTGTCCATTATCCGCTTTGTTACGGGTCTTGGAATCGGCGGTATGCTGGCTTCGGTCAACGCGATGGCGGCTGAGTATGCCAATGCCAAACGTCGCGCCGCCTGCGTCTCCCTCATGGCAGCGGGATACCCCCTTGGGGTCATCGTCGGCGGGGCGATAGCTTCCGTCCTGCTCGCGACATTTGACTGGCGCGCGGTGTTTGAATTTGGCGCAGTCTTTACCGCGGCAATGATTCCGCTAGCCTGGTTTTTTCTGCCGGAATCCGTGTCTTGGTTGCTACACCGCCAACCGGCGAACGCCCTGGCTCGCGTGAACACAACGCTGCAGCGTATGGGGCACAGTGCTATCGAAGAACTGCCTGCACCGCCCGCTACGCCGCAGCGGCGCGGCTGGTTAGAACTGTTTACACCCGGGCTCGCAAGTACAACTGTGCTGCTCACGTTCGCCTACCTCGCGCACATCATGACCTTCTACTTTATCCTGAAATGGATTCCCAAAATCGTGGTGGATATGGGCTTCTCCGCCGCTTATGCCGGCAGCGTGCTGGTCTGGGCCAATGTAGGCGGGCTGGCGGGCTGCATACTCCTAAGCGCGCTGACCCAGCGCTTCAACGTGCGTCTGTTGGTGATAGCGGCCATGCTCGGGTCAACAGTGCTGGTCAACGTCTTCGGCCTGGGTCAGTCAGATCTAACCCAACTCGCCCTGGTAGCAGCCTGTGCCGGGTTCTTCACCAACGCTGCTGTGGTAGGCCTTTACGCGATATTTGCGCAGTCTTTCCCAACCAATGTACGCGCTAGCGGCACTGGCTTTGTCATCGGTATTGGCCGCGGCGGCGCGGTATTGGGTCCTATTATCGCAGGCTTTCTGTTCGAGGCTGGCGAGGGGCTGGCGACTGTCGCCTTCGTCATGGCGCTGGGTTCGCTGGTGGCTGCTGCGATGCTCGCCCTGCTGAAATTTTATTCGCGAGCGCAAGTCGCGACCCGCTAGTTACCGGTTGAGAAGTATCCGCCTCCCCGTCGCTGGCGATGTCGAGCCGGTTGGCAAACAGACGCGCCAGCCGCTCGAGTGACGCTTTGCTCGTCGAGCAGCACGTCCAGAGCGACCAGTAGATTAAGGTCCAGTGTTTTGAATCGCATCAGAATAATCTATAAATAAAATTAATAGATAGCGGTCAATATAAACAGCTTATGATATTGGTCGTCAGGCCGAGGGTGGTGCTTACCAGTTAGAGAAATGTATGACAGGAAGCTGACACCCTGCTAGATAGACAGCAGGCGCCTCAGAAAGCTGTCTTCCCCTTTAACCTGTTCACGGGTGAACAGCAGTTCTGCCAACTGGGTTTCTATCTGCTCTGCCACTGCGTTACGAATAGACTTTTGTTCTTTTTTTGTAGGTGTTCTGCCCTTGTACCTGGCCAGGTCCACTGGTTCGCCAAAACCCAGATAACAGCGCTGCGGTTTGGGCAGTAAGCTGCCCAGGGCGCCGACCGGAATCGGGGGTAGGACATCGGCGCGCACATCGTCGGTAAGCAACCCCATACGTTTGAGCAGCGTGCCCAGCGCAGAGCCGGGAATGTCCTGGCCTTCCATCAGGTGACCGTAGAATTCGTCAGGCCCCACCAGGCCGAAGGGCATGATGGTATAGCCGTGCCTGGCGGCCAGCTTGACGAAGCCGTAGCGCTCCTGCCACTGCAATTCATACTTCATACTGGCGGGTTTGACTGCCTCGTAAGCCCCGCCGGGGAAAACCATCAGGTCCTCGCCCGCTTTCATCAGTGCGCTGCAGACATCCGGGTGCCCCATCACCGCGCCACGCTTCAGCATGAAATCTGCAATTTTGGGGTTGGCGAAGAGAAACTTGTCGCCCAGCCCACGGGGGAAGCGGTTGAGCTCTTTTGACATTAGCGGGCCAAGAACCCAGCCGTCCAGCGCGAACAGGGAGTGGTTACCCACAAAGAGACAGGGGCGGTCAGGGATATTGTCGGCCCCCAGTATCACCGGGTTGAACAGCCGCTTGACCATTCGATAACTCAGTTCGAACTCCAGGCCCGAGGGCGGTTCGACCTGCAGTGCTATCTCGATATGGCGAGCCAGAGCTTCCTTGTCGCCCAGAGGGTTGTTGTCTTTATCGAATGCTGACATCAGGTTTTTCTGTCGTGGGAGTTGGGCAGGGCATTATAACCGCTATAGGAGGGCAATGCGTGGTATCCTGAGTGTCGATTTTTTCTGAATTTTGCTGCACTTATTTCGGAGCTACTCTCATGACAACAACCGGTTTACAACTGCGCTCTCTGGTTAAGGAAGATAACACCCTGGAACTCTCTCTGGCGGAAGTGGAAGTGCCAGAACCCGGCCCCGACGAGGTGCTGGTCCGTATTGAGGCCACGCCCATAAACCCGTCGGATATGGGGTTGTTGCTGGGGCCGGCAGATATCACCACTTTTCGCGCCAGCGGCAGCGCTGAGCGCCCGGTACTCACGGCGGATGTCCCCCAGGCCGCTATGAAAATGGTGGCTGCCAGAGTGGGCAAGCCCATGGCCGTGGGTAATGAAGCAGGCGGTGTAGTGATTGCCGCCGGCAGTTCCGATGCAGCACAGGCGCTGATGGGCAAAACTGTCGGCGTGGTGGGTGGCGAGATGTACGCGCAGTACCGCTGCCTTAATGTTTACCAGTGCCTGCCGCTGGAGGAGGGCACCAGTGCTAAAGAGGGGGCATCCTGTTTCGTCAATCCTCTCACCTCCCTGGGCATGGTGGAAACCATGCGTTTGGAAGGCCATACAGCGCTGGTGCACACTGCGGCAGCCTCCAACCTGGGGCAGATGTTGAACCGGGTATGTATCGCCGACGGTATTGATCTGGTCAATATCGTGCGCAAGCCTGAGCAGGAGAAAATCCTGCGAGACCTGGGCGCGAAGTACGTGATCAACTCCTCCACAGACAGTTTTATGGACGACCTGACCGCGGCACTCAAGGAAACCGGCGCAACACTCGCATTTGACGCCATTGGCGGCGGTAAGCTGGCGAGCCAGATTCTGAGCTGTATGGAAGCAGCGGCCCTGAGCAAAATGACCGCTTACAGCGGTTATGGCTCCGATGTGCACAAGCAAGTGTATATCTACGGTGGCCTGGATCGCAGCCCCACCGTACTCACCCGTAATTTCGGCTTCGCCTGGTCAGTGGGTGCCTGGCTGCTGACCCCCTTCCTGCAAAAAGCAGGAACGGAGAAAATGATGGAACTGCGCGGCAGGGTTGCGCGGGAAATCAAGACCACATTTGCCAGCCACTATACCCAGGAGGTGTCACTGGCGGAGGCCCTGTCGCTGGAGGCGCTATCGGTCTATGCGAAACAGGCCACCGGAGAGAAATGCCTCATCTGCCCCCAGCGGTAGACATTCCCGATACGTTGCGTGAGCCTTCTGGCGTCGCTGTGCGGCGCCATTTGAATCATTGCTGTAGAGGGCCAATAACCGGCATTCCAGAGAGCCAGGGGTGCACGTAGACGACAACTGCCACAACCACGGCGGTGATAACCAGGTTGATAACATCGGCGCCCAGAGTGGGCGCCTGAGCTTTTGTCCAGGCCCCATCGCGCCGATTGATAGCGAACATTTCAAGTAGTGCCCAGATGGCCATGCCGCCGAACAGCACCAGGGAGCGGCTGTCGCCGTTAAGCAGCAGGTGGGCGACGCCCCACAGCCCCACACCGGTCAGTTGCGGGTGCCGCAGCAGGCGGTGCACCCGCGAGGGTCGGGCACTTACTACCAGTAACCAGAACGCCACCACCAACAGGAACAGTGCGGGCGCCTGCATTGCCGCAGGTGTGTTGTACAGATACTGCGGCACCGTGCTGCGCCAGCCAAATACGATCAGCGCGATCGAGCCCAGTATCAATAGCGAAAAGATCCCCTTGTAACCATTCTCTCCCAGCCGTTTTTGCATGTCGGGGCGAAAGGACGGTGCCAGGGACTTGCTCAGGTGCACACCCGCAAACAGGAGTACGCCAATTGCCAGTAATGTCATCGCAGTGCCTCCGAAAGTAGTCGAAGTCAGCTTAGCAGCTGGAGGCGGTGCCGCCCAGTAGTGCCTCGCGCTTCAACTGACGGCAGCGAGTCGGTGCGGCAGCGCGGCGTGGTGTGAATTACCGAGTAGCTGGATATACTGGTCCTCAACCGTACGGCATGCCTCTCGCACACTCTTTATAGCACCGGGCATCACCGGTGGCAGGACGGTCACCCGGATGGTGGCGGGGCGGATCAGTAGCCCCCCTTTGGGCAGTGCGTCCTTCACGTTGTGCAGCACGATTGGCACCAGGGGCACGCCGGCTTTGCGTGCGAGGTAAAAGGCGCCGTGTTTGAAGGGCTGAATTTCACCGAGCGTGCTGCGGGTGCCTTCCGGGGCAATGACCAGGGAGCGGCCACCGGCAAGCAACGCCAGCGCTTGTTGCAGCACAGCGCCCTGGTTCTTTTCGTTCCGGTCTACAAATACAGTATCCATCTGGCGCAGTAGTGAGCCAACCAGCGGATGTGAGGCCATCTCCTTTTTACAGAAAGCCACCACATCGTTGCGCAGCAGATGCGCCAGCACCAGTGAGTCGAGCAGGCTCTGGTGGTTAAACACAAACACCGTGGCCTGCTGGTGTCGCAGGTGCTCACGTCCTTCAATCTCTATGTCCAGGCCGGCCACACCCGCCCCCAGATCGCCCATAAGCCGGGTCATCCGGTTGATATTGCGATCAGCGCCCACACCCAGCCTGCGCCCCAGTAAACCGATAGCGGTGGTTGCCAGCAGCGCTTGCCCGGCCAGCACCGTGCGCGCGATACTTTCGACACCCGGATAACCCCTGGTGGTGAATTGCAGCAGTGGCCATTTGCGGGCGACAGCCTGTTCGCGCAGCTTATCCGAGGGATTCACAGCCACGGGGTAACCCACCGCCTTCAATAGCGGCATGTCATCGCTGGAATCAGAATAAAACCAACACAGCGACAGTTTCGACCCGTACTGCCGCGCCACACGGCGGGCCGCCAGTACCTTGCCCTCGCCATAGCACATCGGCGCCACCAGCTTGCCGGTGAAATGTCCGCCCTTCACCTCTAGCTGAGTGCAGCAAATTTCATCAATACCCAGTGCGCGTGCAACAGGTTCCACCTGATAGTGACTGGCGGCAGTCACAATCACCAGCTTGTGGCCCGCAGCACGATGCGTTTCTACCAGCCTGATGGCTTCGCTATACAGACTTTTTTCCAGGCTGTTGATGTACGCTTTTTTGCCAAGTTCGACGAGGGTCTGCTCCGGCACATCTTGCAGGGCTTTGGTGATCCGGCGCACGATGCGATGGTAGTTCCCGCCAGATTGATCTATGCGGTGGCGCAGCACACCTCTAAGCACACGGGACGCCTGTCGCAGCTCGCCTTTACTGGCGGCGTGGCGAATGGTTTCCCTGGCGATGGCAATGATTGAAAAGCCCGCTATCAACGTTCTGTCGAGGTCGAAAAACGCGACGCGAGGTTGACCCACTGGCGGTTGCGCAATGCTGTTGAGCGCGTGTTCGAGGCTTGTCACTTTGTGGTCCTTCTATTGTGCGGGTGCGCGGTGATTGCGAGGGATAATGCAATATCCCTGCCACCGGGCACGGTATCCCCTTAATGTGACAGCAATGTGACGATAACTGCGGCTGGCCTGGTACTTTTCCGCACAATCTTGTGCCCTGCCTGTTCGAGAACGCCGCCGCCTGCGCCACTCGGGTGCGGTCTTGCCCAAAGCTGGTGCGTGGTTCATGCACCCGCTCATGCCCTCGCTTGGGCATGGGAAAGCATGGCCGCAGGCGGCCGGCTCGGCTAAGATGGCGCAATGTTGCCAGATACCATCTCTGACCTGCCCATCTGCGAGGTGCTCGAAGACCTCAAGCACGCGTTGCGCGACGGTCACGAACTGGTACTACAGGCTCCTCCCGGCGCTGGTAAGACGACCGTGGTACCGCTGGCCCTGCTTGACGAGCCCTGGTTGGACGGGCGCAAAATTCTGCTGCTGGAACCGCGTCGTATGGCAGCCCGTGCGGCGGCAACACGCATGGCCCAGTTGCTGGGGGAAGAGCCAGGGCAAACCGTGGGTTACCGGATACGGCTAGACAGTTGTGTCAGCGACCAAACCCGCATCGAGGTGATTACCGAGGGTATTCTGACCCGGCAATTGCAACAGGACCCGGGCTTGGAAGATGTCGCCCTGGTTGTCTTTGACGAATTTCATGAACGCAACCTGGATTCCGATCTCTGCCTGGCACTGGCACTGCAGGGCCGTGAGATGTTTCGTGAGGGCCCGCCACTGAAGCTGTTGGTGATGTCGGCAACCCTTGACGGGGAGGCGGTGGCGGAGTTACTGGGCGATGCGCCCCTGCTGACCTCAGCCGGCAGGCAACACCCGGTGACTACCCGGCACGGTGCCGCCTACCAATTACGAGACCCGATTGCTGTACCCACGGCGCAGGCCGTAGTGCACGCCCTGGGTGCGCACCGGGGGAATATTCTGGTATTCCTGCCGGGCCAGCGCGAAATTCTGCAGGTCGCACGGGAGTTGAGTCGCCGCTTGCCGCAGTCGGGCGAGGAGCAGGTTTTGATCGCCCCGCTGTTTGGCAGCCTGTCACTGCAGCGCCAGCAGCAGGCCATAGAGCCCACAGCGGCGGGCATTCGCAAGGTGGTGTTGTCGACAAACATCGCCGAGACCAGTCTTACCATCGAGGGTATTGAAGTGGTGGTGGACTCCGGGCTGGTGCGGGAGGCTTTGTTTGATGGTGCTACCAGTATGACCCGCCTCACCACGCGCAGGATCTCACGGGCGTCGGCGCGCCAGCGAGAGGGCAGGGCGGGTCGCCTGGGGCCCGGTTATTGCTACCGGCTGTGGAGTGAGGAGCAGGATAAACGACTGGTGGCGCATGCCACCCCCGAGTTGTTACAGGCAGACCTGGCACCGCTGGCCCTGCAACTGCTGGCCTGGGGCGTGGACGAGCCCGCCGAACTGGCGTGGCTGGACCCGCCGCCGGAACAGGCCATGCAGCAGGGGCTTGCGGTAATTGAGACTTGCGGCGCGGTATACCGCAATCGGGAGGACCGCTTTCAACTGACGCCCCAGGGTGTGCGAATGGCGCAGATGCCGTTGCATCCTCGCCTGGCTCACATGCTACTTGTAGGCTGCGACATCAATGCTCAGGAGACTGCGTGTCTGCTGGCGGCTGTTCTGTCCGAGCGCAATCCGCTGGGAGCCGAGGGTACCGATATCTCCCTAAGCCTGGCGACACTGATGGGGGAGAGGCGCTGCCCGCCGGAACTGCAGGGATGGTTCAAGCGCATCTGGCAACAGGCGAGGAAACTCGCCCGGCTTGGTCTGGATCATCAGGCACACAAACAACAGCGGGCAACTATTGGTGTCCCCCTGGATAATGTGTTGGGTGTGCTGCTCGCCAGCGCTTATCCGGATCGGATCGGCCATTTGCGCAAGGGCGAAGATGGCACGCGCTACCTGATGAGCAATGGCCGCAGCGCGGTATTGCCGGCTGCGGACTCACTGGTAGGGTCGCCCTGGCTGGCCGTGGCGGAGATAGGCGGGCACGCAGGCGAGGCGACAGATCGCATCTATGGCGCGTGTATCCTGGATCCCGAGGCTTTCCATGCCATTCTCTCGCACCTGGTGCGCGAGGAAGAGCTGGTGCATTGGGATTATCGCAGCGAGCAATTTGTCGCCCAGCGCCGGCGTTTGGTGGGCAGTATCGAGTTAAGCAGCGAGCCGCTGGAGCAGGTGTCGGAGCAGGCGCGCAATATTGCCTTGCTAGGTGTGGTGCGCAAGAAGGGCCTGGATATCCTGCCCTGGACTCCCGCACTGAAACAATGGCGTGCCCGGGTTGCCCTGCTGCGGCAGGTTGAGTCTGAACAGCCCGCAGAGAACCGCTGGCCCGATCTGTCGGATGACGCGCTGTTGGCCGACCTGGAAAGCTGGTTGCTGCCCTATCTCGGTCAGGTGCGGCGACTGGAGGATTTCCAGGGCCTGGACCTTAAAGCGATTCTATACGCCAGCCTGGCATGGCCCTTGCCACTGGACCTGGAGCGGCTGGCGCCGGAGCGAATTGCCGTGCCTTCCGGCTCGGTGATATCGGTTGATTACAGCCAGGACCCACCGGTATTGGCGGTTAAGTTACAGGAAATGTTTGGTTGCGAAGAAACCCCGACAGTGGCCGACGGCAAAGTGACTTTACTGGTTCATTTGCTGTCGCCGGCCGGTCGTTCGCTGCAGATTACCCGCGATCTGGCAGGTTTCTGGGGCAGCAGTTACGCGGAGGTGAAGCGCGAAATGAAGGGGCGCTATCCCAAGCACCCCTGGCCGGACGATCCGCTCAACGCGACCGCAACACGGCACACCAAGCGTCGCCTTGCAGGCGAGAACTGAGCGCGTCTATCCGGCTTCATTCCCGGCATACAAATCATCTTGCGGCTCGCCGGACGCGGCTTTTTTACGGCCGCTGAATATCAACCAGTCTTCGAGCACCATCACCATACAGGGCACCAGGAACAGGGTGACCACGGTACCCATTAACACTCCAAAACCCAGTGACGTTGCCATGGGTACGAACATTGTTGTGGCTATTGACCTGTCCATCATCATGGGTGCCAGGCCGACAAAGGTCGTCACGCTGGTGAGTACGATAGGACGAAAACGCACACTACCGGCGTGACTCAGTACCCAGATGAGTTCGTGGCCGGACTGGCGTTGGCGATTGATGTAGTCCACCAGCACCAGTGAGGAATTCACCACTACGCCGGACAGTGCGACAATACCCAGCAGAGAGAAAAATACGAGGTCCATGCCAATGATCATGTGGCCTATGATGGCTCCCACGGCACCGAAAGGTATGACGCTCATAATGATCAGCGGCTGCATATAGGATTGCAGGGGTATGGCCAACAATGCGTAGATCACCAACAGTGCAAGCAGGGCGGTACTGCCCAGTGAGCCCATGGATTTGCTGCGCTCCTCCGATTCCCCGGCGAGGCTGAAGCTCACACCCGGGTGGCGCAGTAAAATATCGGCAAGCTCGCCCTTGATCACCGCATTGATCACGGTTTCCGGCGGCGTAATACTACGATTTACATCGGCTGTTACCGTGACAACGCGCTGGCCATCAACCCGGCGAATAGTGGTATAGCCCCGTGCAAGCTCGATGCGGGCGACGCTGGTGAACGGAACCTCGGTGCCGTCCGCCGTGCGAATACGCATGGACTCCAGGCTGCCCAGAGAGCGGCGTTCTCCTTCCGGAAAGCGCACCATCACCCGGATATCATCTTTGCCGCGCTGAATGCGCTGGGCCTCATAACCGTAGAACGCCTCGCGCACCTGGCGCCCGAGGTCTTCGAGAGTGATGCCAAGATTGCGCGCCTGGGGCAACAGGGCCAGCTGTACTTCCTGTTTGCCGGCCCTGAAACTGTCGGTGACATCCAACACCCCGTTATAGCCCTGCAGGGCCAGGCGCAGTTCTGCGGCGGCAGAGCGCAGCGTGTCAAAGCTTTTACCGTACAGCTCGAATTCGATGGCGTTACCCGCACCAAACGCCTGGGAGGTAAATGTTAACTCCACGGCGTCGGGAATGGCGCCGGTCAGCTCCCGCCAACGATTCGCCATTACGCTGGCGAGAGTACCCTTGTAATCAGAGGGCATGTTGAGCTCGATGCCGATCTCCGCCAGATTGCTTTGGGAGCTCTGGCTGCCGCCCATACTGCCCTTGGGGATAAAGGAGCCAATACTGCTGAAAACATGGTTGATCATGCCCGGCTCGCCTTCTTCCTTGTCCGCGTCGAGTTCCGCTCGCAACTGTTCAGCGGCCAGCTCCAACTGCGCGACCGCGCGAGAGGTGGATTCCACTGGTGTACCCTCCGGCATGGTCAGTGCCGCGTACAGGTGGGTGCCTTCGACGGCGGGAAAAAACTGGAAGTTCATACGGCCACTGGCAAACAATGAGGCGGTTATGGCAAGTACTACAACCCCGATGGCCAGTGTGGCGTAGCGCCACTCAAGGGCGTGCTCCACGGCGGGCTGGTAGTAGCGCGTGGCGACCAGTTGCAGCGAGTCCGAGATTTTTGATTGCAACGTGAGCCAGCGCTCCCGAAGCGCGCCGCCGCTGCCGCGTACCGCTTCCGGTTTGCGATGGGCCAGGTGTGAGGGCAGGATCAGTTGTGACTCGATGAGGCTGAATATCAGGGCGAGAATCACGGTAAACCCCAGCGGTGCGAAAAAGCCGCCCATGGGGCCGGGAATGCTGACGATGGGAATGAACGTTGCCATGGTGGTGAACACGCCAAACATCACCGGTATCGCGACATCCTTGGCACCGGCCATAGCCGCAGCGAGCTGCCCGAATCCGTCTTGTTCGTAGGCGTATACACGCTCTGCCACCACGATGGCGTCGTCTACCAGAATACCCAGCACCAGAATGAAGGCCATTACCGACATGGTACTGATGGAGATGCCCGTGGCTGGAAACAGGGCCACGGTGCCCAGTAGTGCGACCGGGATACCCGCCGCAACCCACAGGGCGAGGCGAAATCGCAGAAACAGGGTCAGTACCAGCAGTACCAGCAGCAGGCCGCTGCGGGCATTTTTGGCAAGGGCATCCAGCCGTTCCACGAGGTCCTGGGATTCGTCCTGCCATATGGTCAGTGAAATTCCCTCGGGTAATGCCCGTTGCGCCTGCACCAGGTAGTCTTTCACTTCCTGGGCAATGGCAAGCACGTCTTCCTCGCCAACCCGGGAGACTTTCAGTGCCACTGCGGGCACGCCGTCCAGGCGCGCCCGCAGGTCGCTGTCTTCAAAGCCGTCGACTACCGTGGCGATTTCCCCCAGTGTGACGCTGGTACCGTCGTTGCGGGTGAGTACCACAATATCCTCAAACTCGCGGCCCACATAGGCCTGGCCGCGGGTGCGCAGCAAAATTTCACCGCCCTCGGTTTTCAGTGAGCCACCGGGAATGTCCAGCGAACTGCTTTCAATCGCATGCCCCACCTCAGCCAGCGTGAGACCGTGCCTGCGCAAGGTCTGTTCTGATACCTCTATGGAGATTTCGTAGGGCCTGGCAAACAGCAGGTCGACCTGGGAAGTTTCCGGCAGCGCAACCAGGTCGTCGCGCAATTGCTGGCCCAGCAGTTTCAGTGTGCGTTCGTCGGCGTCGCCGTACATCGCGACCTGCAGCACGGTGGCGGAGTAGGAAATTTCTGCGGTGACGGGTTTTTCTGTCTCAGCGGGGAAGGAATCGATAGCGTCGACCTTACTCTTTATATCATTGGACAGTTTGGTCTTGTCCACTCCTTCAACCAGTTCAGCAGTAACATTGCACATCCCTTCTGACGCGCTGGAACTGATTTTATCGATACCTTCTGTGCCCTGTATGGCCTCCTCAATGCGAATACACACGCCGGACTCCACCTCAGTGGGGGCGGCACCGAGGTAGGGGACAGTGATGCTGACGGCATCGACCTCGATATTGGGAAACTCTTCCTGGTGAATTCGTGGCAGGGACAGCAAGCCGCCGACGATGAGTATCCACATCAGCAGGTTGGCGGCCACAGGGTTGTGACCAAACCAATCGATAAGATACTTCACAGGGTGCTTTCCGTCACCATTACAGGGTTTACCAACATGCCTTCCACCACAGTCTGCGATGGCGAAACGCACACCAGTTCACCGGCACTCAGGCCTCCATCGATCAGCATTTCATCGTGTTCGAGGCGGAGAATAGAGACGTGGCGAAAGTGCAGGCGATTCTCTTTGTCGATGACCAGTACCTGGTTGTTGTCGCGCATGGCGGAGCGGGGCAGGCGAATGATGTTGTCTACCTTGCGACCGCGAATCTCAGCCTGTACAAACTTGCCTACTGGCACGGGCAGGGCATCTGCGCCGTTGACGGCGGACGAAAAACGCGCCACGCCATAAAGCATTTGCGACCGCTCATCAAATTCCGCTTCCGCGCGTACCAGTTCGCCCTCCCATACCATGCGTGTGTTGCCAAAGTCTGCGGTCAGCGTAACCGGCGGCCGGATAGCCTTGGGGATCTCACCGCGGGTCACTTGTGGAACACCCAGATAAGTCAATTGATCGGCCGCGATGGGCAGGCGCACTTCAACATAATCCGTGGCGTAGATGGTGCCTATGCTCTGGCCGCGCGTAACAAACTGGCCGAGGTCGACCTGCTCGTTGCGCACAATGCCGTCAAAGGGCGCCTTGAGTTCGGTGCGGGCCAGGTCGCGCTTTGCCTGGTCCACTGCCGCCCGGGCTTCACTGAGGGTTGCCTCGGCTACCCAGGAGATACGGCGGGCATTGTCCAGTTGTTGCTGGCTGATCAGCTGTTTGTCTAGCAAGCTCTCGCTGCGCCTGAGATCGTCGGCGGCGTAATCCAGCTCTACTTCAGCACGCTTCAGGGCCGCCTCGCTGCGTGCCAGGGCCGTGCGGTAATCGGCATCGTCTATGCGCAGTAATACCTCGCCGCGCTCGAACATACCGCCACCGACCAGCGCGGGCGAAACCCAGACAGCGCGCCCCGACACTTCGGGTATGAGATCGGTCTGGCTGCGGGGTGCCACCGTGCCCTGGGAGGTCACCGTCAGGTACTCTGCCCGGGGCTGAACTTCGACCACGCGCAAGGTAGTGGTCAGCCGCTCGTAAGGCGTGGGTGTGGTCTCAGGGGTGTTCAGGGTCATCCACAATGCAAGGCCGATACCCAATGCCAGTATGGCCAGGGGGTACAAAAATTTCTTGCTCATTGATTCTCCATTAACGCTTTGTTCTGCCCCTGCGCTGGCCCGGTGTGCGGGGCAGGCCGTTGTGTTGGGTGGCGAAAGGGCGCCCAGCGGCGGCTGGCACTGGTTTGTGACGTTTGGCTGGCTGGCGCGGTGGTACCAGGTGCAGCTTGCCGTTGCCAATAAGATCTGATCGCCCCATTTTTTTCAGCGCCAGGCGCAGGGCGGGCCAGTTGTCCGGATCGTGGTAGCGTAAAAAGGCCTTGTGCAGTTGCCGCTGTGACATCTTTTTCACTGTGGGCATGGTGTCACTGCTGCGAGTAATACGCTTCAGGGGATTCTTACCGCTGTGGTACATCGCGGTTGCGCTGGCCATGGGCGAAGGATAAAAGGTCTGCACCTGGTCAGCGCGGAACTTGTTGCGCTTCAACCACAGGGCAAGATTCATCATGTCCCGGTCGCTGGTGCCGGGGTGGGCGGCGATAAAATAGGGAATAAGGTACTGCTCTTTACCAGCCGCTTTGGAGTATTTCTCGAACATGGCGCGGAAGCGGTCATAACTGCCCATCCCCGGCTTCATCATTTTGCCCAGTGGCCCTTCCTCGGTGTGCTCCGGGGCAATTTTCAGGTAGCCGCCTACATGGTGAGTCACCAGTTCTTCAACGTATGCGGGAGTTTCCACTGCCAGGTCGTAACGCAGGCCAGATGCGATCAGAACTTTCTTTACACCCGCCACTTCGCGCGCGCGGCGGTACAGGCTGATCAGCGGTGTCTGGTCGGTATTGAGATTCTTGCAGATGCCCGGGAACACGCAGCTCAGTTTGCGGCACTTCGCCTCAACTTCCTTGCTCTTGCAGGCGAGGCGCCACATATTCGCGGTGGGGCCGCCCAGATCGGAGATCACACCGGTGAAGGCGGTGGAGGTGTCGCGGATCCGTTCCACCTCACGAATGATGGAATCCTCCGAGCGATTCTGGATGATGCGGCCCTCGTGTTCGGTGATTGAACAGAAAGTACAGCCGCCGAAACAACCGCGCATAATGTTAACGGAGTGGCGAATCATCTCGTAGGCCGCGATGCGCGCGTCGCCATAGCTGGTGTGGGGGAGCCGCGTGTAGGGCAGCTCGAACACCGTGTCCAGCTCATCGGTCTCCAGCGGTATCGGCGGTGCATTGAGCCAGACCTCACGGTCGCCATGGGCCTGAACCAGCGGCCTGGCGTTGTAGGGATTGGTTTCCTTGTGCAGGATGCGCGAGGCGTGGGCGTACAGGGCGCTGTCGCTTTTAACCTGTTCGTAAGCGGGAATGCGTATGACCGCCTTGTCCTTGCTCGTGGCATTGCCCATCAGCGTGATGGGCTCGACCACCACTGCCTGGGATTCCTCCGCCGTTGTGGCACAGCCGGCGCTGCTGGTGTCCACATAAGGGTTGATAGGCGCTGTTACGGGGCCCACGATATCGATGCTGGTCGAGTCGATAACCTGCCAATCATCCGGAATACGCTTGCGCACAAATGCCGTGCCGCGAAGGTCGCGGATGGTGTTGATGGCTTCTCCGGCAGCCAGGCGGTGGGCCAGATCGACGATGGCCCGCTCCGCGTTGCCGTACAGCAACAGGTCCGCGCGGCTGTCGAGCAGCACTGAGCGCCGCACTTTGTCGCTCCAGTAATCATAGTGCGCGATGCGCCGCAGGCTGGCTTCGATGCTGCCGATGACCACCGGCACGTCCTTATAGGCCTCTCGCAGGCGCTGGCTGTAGACAACAACGGCCCTGTCAGGGCGCTTGCCGCCAACGTCGCCCGGGGTGTAGGCATCATCGTTGCGCCGTTTGCGGTCGGCGGTGTAGCGATTGATCATGGAATCCATGTTGCCGGCGGCGACACCGAAAAACAGGTTCGGTTTTCCCAGTACCTTAAATGGCTCGGCGCTATCCCATGCGGGTTGGGAAATGATCCCCACCCGGAAGCCCTGGGCCTCTAGCAGGCGACCAATCACCGCCATACCGAAACTGGGGTGGTCCACGTAGGCATCACCGGTGACCACGATGATGTCGCAGCTGTCCCAGCCGAGGGCGTCCATCTCGGCCCGTGACATGGGCAGTTCCGGGGCCGGACCGAAGCATTCGGCCCAATATTTGCGATAGGAAAACAGTGGTGTAGCCATGGGTGCGTTAACTGGAGGTAAAAAACCGGGCTGCATTATAGCGGCTTGCGGCGGCGCAGGGCTAAGTACTATTGCCATAGCTGGCGGGAATGTTTAAGGGCGGTATAGCGAAACAATACCATGCAAGACACAAAGAGTTGATGGTAACTCTTTGATTGTAAACAATAATATGTGGATATGCGAGGTGTGGGGGCTCAGGATTTCGATGCTTTGTCTTCCGGAGCGTGGCCGGGGCGGGGTAGGCCGGCGCCGCACAGGCGACAATAATGGGCGTGTGCATCTTTTTCCACCGCAGAACAATTGGTGCAGTTGCGCGCGTCCAGGGTGTCGCGCATCTTCTTCACGCGTTGGGCGTTGGTCAGTTCTGCTGTGATAATGCCGGTGGGGACAGCAATAATGGCGTAGCCCACCAGCATTCCCGCCGCTGACACGGCGCGCCCGGCGGTCGTTAAAGGTGTAACGTCGCCGTAGCCCACGGTAGTGATGGTGACAATGGCCCAATAAACGCTGGTAGGAATGTCGTCGAAGCCACTGGCAGGCCCCTCTATGACATACAACAGGCAGCCAAAAATGGTGGCGATGATCATCACCAGCCCAAAAAAGATAAAGACCTTGCGACCAGAGCGTTGCAGTGCCGCCGCCAGCTCGTTGGCCTCGTTCAGCATCGGCAGCAGCCGCAGCACCCGGAATATCCGCAGTATCCGCAACAGGCGAATAATGAGCAGGGGGGCGGCCTGGGGGATTAGCAGAGAGAGATAGGTGGGTAGAAGTGCCAGCAGATCCACAACGCCATAGAGGCTGAATATGTAGGCGCGGCGATTGGGCGTACACCAGATCCGCGCAATGTACTCGAAGGTGAACATGAGGGTAAACACCCATTCCAGTTGCAGGAACAGGTTGCCAAAGCGGGCATCCAGACTGGTAATTGAGTCCAGCATGATTACCACGACGCTGACGAGGATGACTGCGATCAGAATAAGATCGAACCACTTCCCAGCGTTTGTTTCAGTGCCGAATATGACCTCGTAAAACCTGAGTTGCAGTGGAGACTGGTCACGGTGCGACATAATTGTGGGGGTCTGCGCTTGGCGGTTGCCGGTGTAGCCACTATATTAAACAGCGCCGGGTATGTGCAATGAACATGACAGAGAAAGTGGAGTGACTATGGAAATGCCCATCTTCCAGGTGGATGCTTTTGCCAGCAAGGTATTTGCCGGAAACCCCGCAGCGGTGATGCCGCTACAGAGGTGGCTGGACGATACCGCGCTGCAGGCTATCGCCATGGAGAACAATTTGTCGGAGACGGCTTTCCTGGTGCCCTGCGAGCAGGGCCATGAACTGCGCTGGTTTACACCTACGGTGGAGGTAAACCTGTGTGGCCACGCGACACTGGCGGCAGCACACACTTTATTTGAACACCTTGGTGAGGCGAGTGATGAGGTACGCTTCCAGACGCGCAGCGGCGAATTGCGGGTGCGCCGGGAGGGCGGGGCGCTCACGCTCGATTTCCCGGAGACACAGTTGGTGCCGGCGGAAGTAGACCTTGCCATCTGCAAGGCACTGGGCGCCACCGCCAGTGAAGCGGTAATTCCCAGTGACGACCCTCACGCAGTGCTCTATGTCTATGAGTTCGAAGCGGATGTGGCCGACTTGCAACCGGATTTTGCCGCCCTGCAGGCGGCCAGTGCACATTGTGTTATTGCCACCGCCCCGGGTGAT
The DNA here is from genome assembly GCA_963977485.1 of uncultured Haliea sp. Classification (GTDB taxonomy): domain Bacteria; phylum Pseudomonadota; class Gammaproteobacteria; order Pseudomonadales; family Halieaceae; genus JARRPM01. The sequence continues at coordinate 46,754 of CAXBOW010000017.1, read as the reverse complement.
GAGTGTGATTTTGTCTCCCGGTTTTTTGGCCCGCAGGTAGGCATAGACGAGGACCCGGTGACCGGCTCTGCACACTGCGCGCTGGTTCCCTACTGGGCCAAACGTCTCAACCAGCAAACACTGGAAGCGAGGCAGATTTCAGCGCGGGGAGGGGAGTTATCCTGTCGGCTGGAGGACGGCAGGGTCTTTATGACCGGCACAGCCGTGACGTTTATGCAGGGCGTGGTTTATTCGCTCTAGGTTACCGTTTGCGATTGTACGAGCCCGGTAGGGTTGATCGATTCATCAAACAATTTCTGACACAGGGCGCGCGGCATTCCCTCCTGCTCCAGTCGATCTACAACGCCATCGGTTTCGCACATGTCCGCTTTGACCAGCAGGCATAATTCACTGAGCAGGTTAGCCCAATGCAATGCTTTGCCTGCATCAGACATTTCCTCGGGTTTGTTGGTGACGCTATGATCTCGAAAGGCGATCATCAGATTCGCCGGGAGATTCCATTGTTTGCCCACAAAGAACGTGGCCTGCCGCGAGGTATTCTCCATGACTTCTTTGAATCTGCGCGACCCCGGCATCAAACTGGGATCACTGTCTTTCAGGGATTCTACAAGTACGCTGAAGGCGACTATTTTGCCGATATCGTGCAGCAATCCGAGTAAAAATCCGTCAAAAGGCTCCTGACCCTGAGATTCAAAAATGGCAGAACAAAAGGCGGCGGTCTCGTGCGAATGCTCCCAGATAATATCGCCGAACATTTTGAAATAGGCATGATGCACTTGCATCATGGGCTGGAGCGTTAGCCGCACTGCCATCCGATTGACTTCGTTTTGTCCCAACTGAACAACGACCTGCTTGACGCTGGACATTTTGTTATCGCGGTTCAGCCGGAATGCGACACTGTTGGCTAAAGCGAAGAGATCGTGGGTCAGCCCGGGGTCCTGTTCAATCTTGGCGCTCAAGTCATCTATTGAGGCATCTTTGGCCAATAAATCCAGTACTTCTGTCACGATTATGGGTAGGCGGGGAATACATTTTTCCGGAATGGACTGAGTTTTAATCATCTGGGTGAGCTGGTCGCATATATTCCTTTCAAGCTCATTCATGCTTTCGTCGTCGTCGCATCTGAAGCTGAATATCAAGTCATAGAATGCGTGAGAAACGGTAGTAGGGTCGTGTAATAGAGGCCCGGAGGTATTATCCGCTTCATAGGCGACGATGGTTGTTTCCGGGGTTGCCTCGACAGCATCCTCCTGCTCGAGACTGCCTGAGGGTTCGTCGCTGTCGCAGGGTTCTGGGGTCTTTGGTTTTTTAAAGAAAAGTAAGGCTGAAAGCCACTTTTTAAGCATGAATTCCGTTCTCTGTTTGCGTAGTTAGTTTAACGATCTCAAAACCCTGGCTAATCTGCGCCCCACATCCCTAAAAACGGCGCTATTGCCAAGCGGCGGTAGCGCTTCGATGACCTCAAGACTAAACGCCTTGGGCAGCCCTGTAAACACAGGGCACCAATAGGGATTTTGCGGAGGAGAATTTTTAACGGCGTGCATAGACCCCGGTTTATGTCACGCTATTGCACCGTTGGCGGCAACCGGTTTCATGGACCAGGTGGCGATCCAGCGTATCTTTTTCGACTACAGCAAAATACCGAAAATTTATTCAAACTGGACGGGCATCTACTAACTTCTATAGAGGTCCTGGAATCGCTGCGTTTGCTCCCTACGCTTTCCTGGGCATGAGATACCACAGGACAAATGCGACCAGGAACAAAGCCGGGATATCACCCAGCAGGTTTGCCCGCTCGGTCTCATCGGCAATCGCCTGCACCAGCATTATTCCGCCGTGGACAATGCTCGACCAAACCGTGAACCATATTAGACTGGCATTCGCTATAGGGTCTTTTGCAGCCCGAATCAAAAAAACGCCCAGGGTAGCGTAAATACCCATAATCATCTGTTCGTATTCGGGCTGCCGTGGAGTCCACCCCCAACCAGAGGGGAATACCCACATCATCATCACATAGATTCCTGCGATAAAAATAATGCCAAACACGATAAGCGCCAGTTTCAAATACTTAAGTTTTTGTTGTTCTTGCATAAGGTTTCTCCGCTCGTGATTTTGCGCACAGCTGGTCGTTGGCTATACCGACGTGTCGATTAAAAACGACAGTACACTCCAGTGTAGTCAAACAATTTGAGGCAGGCCAAGATAAGTTTATCTGTGGCTCAAAGAGAGCGGTCCGCTGTCACCACCTCGCAGGATTGACACGAGGAAATAAAAATCGGCAAGTTAGCCCCGCTTGTGGCTGTGGTGCGACTCGTTTGAGATCATCGACACCTTGATTGTATAGTTTGATAAACCTGATCCGTTCGGCAAAGTGTCGCTGGTTTTTTGGAGATAGCGCGAGCATGGCTAGTGCGACGCTTAGCTCTGGTATCCATTGTGCGAGATGTCGGTGAACGGCCAGTTCCTTTGCGAGTTCAGTGCCCGTAAAGTTGCGGGCAGATAGTCGGAATTGACGCAGTGATAGTTCACCTTTTCCGGCCTGAATTGCAGCATATGGGTGCTCTCATGCAGGTTCACGTCCAGCTTCGGCCCCGCATCATCACACCGGTCACCAACATCAACGACAGTATCAGGAGCACCAGAGCATAACCGTTGAGACTCGGCACCGGAGTGGGCGTAGACGGCGGAGATGGTGGCGACGGCGGTGAGGGCGGAGATGGCGGTGACGGCGTTTTCGTCACCAACAACGGCGCCTCCGCGAAGCCCAGGCCACCTGCGACGCTGATTCTGACTTGAAGCCAGAAGGATTCAGCCGATCCGGATGACAGTGAGAAGCTGAGATCCGGCGGCGGAAGCCCGGCGAAAGCCCACACCCCGGGGGACTCCTCGGTGCCGGCGTTCAGGACCGTGCCCTCGGGGAACCCGCCGAGTACGACCCGGTCGATTGTGCCGCCGGCCCCAGCGACCTCGAAGGACAGCGGCGTCTCGGTGTCCGCGATTGCGACGAGCCCGTCGGGCAACCGCAAGGCAGCTCCGCTGGGGTCGTCGTCAATCTCGGGGAATGCGACCGGCGCCGGGGCGAGCACGTCAATGGACGAGCCACCTGACGCTTGACTGGTCGCGACCCTCTCGCTCTCCGCGGACGCGTTGGCCGAGCTGCTTGCGCTGGCGACGGCGGACGCCGCCGAGAAATCCCGAGCGGAGGCGAGCGCAATTGCGTCCTGCGATGTCGCCGCACTGGCCGCGGAGCCATCTAGGGAAACAGCGGTGGAAATGGAGCCCCCGGTGGCTTCGGCGTTGCCGACACTGTCACCGTCGGCGAACACGGTCGAGGAGGAAACGTTCACCGCCGAAGCAGTCGCAGTCGAATCATCCAATGCGGTGGCGGTCGCGTTCGACGTATTCTCCGCCGACGCGCTGGCTGATGCATTGTCATCAGCAGTGGCCTCCGCCGCCGAGGAATCCTCGGCGAAGGCGAGCGCATCTGAGGTGTTCGAGGCCTTGGCGGTGGCTGCCGATTCGTCCACCGATACTGCAGTCGCGATGGCGTTGTCGAGAGCGTCGGCCGCGGCGGCGGAGGAGGTCTGGGCGAAGGACGTGGCGGAGGCGAGGTCGTCAGCCCTGGCAACCGCGGTCGAATCTTCTGCGGCGGTCGCGGTTGCGACAGAGCCGCTAACAGCCGACGCAGTCGCAGCCGAACCGTTTTCCGCCGACGCGTCAGCCCCGGAGTCGTCGATGGCGATCGCAACGGCAGTCTCGGCGCCGGGCGCCGCTGGTGGCGTTGTGATCTCCGCGAAATCATAGCCGGCCAAGGCCGACTCCACTGTGCCAGGACCGGTCATGACAACCGTCGCCTTAGCTTCACCCACGCCGGCTACTGCAGTGGCTGTCACCCCAGCAGCGGGGAGGCCCTGGTGGTCGAAGGTCACCATGTCGTATGAACCGGGGTCGCCCACCACGGTGTAGCGCAGTAATCCGGTATCGCTGCCGAGGTCGGGGTCGGTCACCGTGTAGGAGACCTCGACGGCCACCGAGTCGCCCGGGGTGAGCCCCGTGAATGCGGGTACTGTCGGATCGATGTTGAACTCTCCGGCCGTGCCAGCCCCTGGGGTGTAGGAAAACCCGGCGTCAGCGGGACTGCCCGCAGGTACGCCGCCGATGGTGGCGCCGTCGAAATCCAGCGACGTCGAGTCAAGAGGTCCGTCCGGGTCGGTCGCGAAAGAGCTCACTAAATCTGCGGCCGCAACGACGATGACAGTGTTGCCAGGGAGGGGATTGAGATCAAAGTCGGTCGCCGTTGGCAATGCCGCCAGGACGGGCGGCGCGAAGGATACCAGTGAGAGAATCCCAACAGTAGCCGTTACAAACGCTCGCACGGTGCAACGCCGCCAGCGATACTCTCTTCTTACCAAGCCCAACAAGCACATCCTGCACACCTCAACCCGTTTAGCATCAAAAACGCTATTTCCCAAGCGGGGTGTTGTCACGTTTCGTGTTTGAGGTGCCTTCGCCCGTGTAATCGTCATCAAAATGTCACCGCGAATTGAAATTCATTTAGTAGATAGAAAGCGCTACGCCGTAGGCTGCCATAAAATAAGGCGCAATTACAAACAAGTACAAATACTCAGCGGCCAGTGATATGTGGCACGTGGCACATCGGAAGCAGGCATAGACATGCAGGTTGAATTCAAAATAACAACGATTATGAATCCAAATTGGGCTGACCGTTTCTATCATAAAGAGAGTGAGAAACTGCCCTCGCTTTATTCGAGCTAGTCTCTGAAGCACTATCCATATATTCGGTTGTGGTGCTAAGAATTCCATGGTGCAAGGCCGCAGGTCGGGATCTATTTCAGAATAAGTGTAAAACTGCAGGGAATTTTTATACTTCGAAAAATACCCAGGCTGGGGTAGTTCATCGTGTTGTCGCAGTCGAAAACCAACGTACTGAATGCATGCGATGTGCTGCCGTCTGACCACTGTTCACTGAGCATAAATACCTAGTTCTCTCACATATATAAGTTTGAATTTTGCTGACAAAACGGTCTAACAGCGTCTCCGATGCTTTGCTAGGATTCACATAGTGTATTCAGTGTAGTGCACACTAAATACATTTAGAAATGACCGACTGATGGAACGTTTACAAGGACCGTAAAAAGAAACAATGTGGAATCATCAACACTAATGGGGACTTCCCCCACGCTCCTGGACCATCGTAAACCTCCTTTAAGGTCCTGCCGGCTAAAGGCAGCTCTGACAAAGAGGGGTTTAACTGGTCTCGAGAATGTAATTATTTTGAATCGGAGATTTTTTTATGAGAGCTATTGGTAGATTATTGTTTTCTGTAACTCTTCTGGCAGTCGCTGGTATATATTCCGGGGAAACGATGTCACAGTCAACTCTCACGAATGGGTATGTATGTGATCCCAAGAACCCGGGTGGGGAGGACACAAGACTCTACTATCGGCAACAAGATGGACTAGCGATTAATATATCACCCACCGCATCTTTCCCTGTGGTTTGCCCCGTGCAGATTCCGTTTAACTACGCACCTTACTATATAACCGTTGGCGTCAAGAATACGAGCGCAGCCGCCACGGAGAAATTTTTGTGTGCACTTGAAGAGAGCGACTTCTTCGGCGATCCAGTCCGGACTATAGGCAAATCAATCACGCTATCAGCGGGGGAAGGTAATTTGCTAGCCTGGGAAGGAATCGTGCCCGCTACTACTTCGAATTATCTAAGCCTTAGATGCATATTGCCACCTAAAGGTGGGGTAACTTTTCTGAACTGGCTATAGTCTTATAGACCCTATGAAAACCACGTTTACTTCACTGACAACGTCCATACTTTTGGCCGTGTCATTGTTTCTTGGTCTTAAGTACTTCGAGGGAGCTAGCGAGCTTGAGCGCTTGTCCGCCAGGACGACAGAAATGAAGCATGCCGAAGCGACGACTACACTGTTGATCAGGAATTTGCACTCTGAAGTGAGTGATATTCGCGCGCAACTTCGCCAGTATGCTAACTCAAGCAACACGGCTAACACGGTCTTTGCAAAAGAAGATAGTGGATCTGAGGAGTTATTGCAGAGAGTTGCGTCTCTTGAAGATGCCATTCATAAGCTATCCCTACGAAAGTCGCATAATCAAAAAAATGGCGATAGCGATAGCTTCCACTCGCTTCTTTCCCAGGGTGATCAGCAATCCGGCGAAATGTCTGCGCTCAATCGTCACGCATTAGCTGAAACTGCGTTCAATAGTGATTCCGGTGTACCTCTGGGTAAATACGCTGACTCAGTGGAGGCGGGTGTTCACGAGACTGCCAGCGTCGAGGTTCAGGATTTGGAGTGCAGAACCTCAATCTGTAAGGTTACATTCTCAGTGAACGATTCAGCGAATGCCGAACTGGCAGATGGCCGGTCTGAGATGGTTGATCAACTCATCTCGCGCGCCGAAGGCAGAGATGTTGACATCCAGCATGCGAATGATGTGTACGGTAACAAAGTGATGTACGTTCAATTGCGCTAGCGGAGACAGCGGCTTATTGAGGTGGCGGCTATAACGCAGCTCCCTTAAATGTCCCGTTTCAACTTCATGTGCGGTTGTTCTGGCGGCAATGCATAGAAGCCCAGCTTTTCGTAAAACGGTATTTTGCCCATGCTGGGCCACAAATTGATACTGTCGATACCCAGGCGTCGGCATTCGCTGATAATATCGTTCATTATTGCGGTACCAATACCAGCGCTTTGATGTTTCGCCAGAACTATTACGTCCACAATGAATGCGTACCTGGCGTAGTCAGTAATGACTCTGCCAATCCCCAGAGCAGCCCCGTATTCATCTCGTGCCACAAACCATTCTGACCCTGACTCGACAGACCGGGTCATTATTTCCGGGTTGGGGGCGTTAATCCAGCCAGCATCAACATACATGCTGGCCAGCTCATCTCCCGAAGGAGGGGTTCGTGCAATATTCACGCGGTCCGGGCTGTTGCCAACTAGTCCAGCACTTGCACGGCACCGGTGTGCATATCATATATTGCGCCAACGATTTTCACTTCGCCGACTTTTTCCATCTCTGCAATGATCGGGCTGCGTTCCCTGATATTCGCCACAGTGAGGCGCACGTTTTGCTCGGTCACTTCGCGCACGTAAGCATCGTTCGAACTGCTGTGCTCTCCGTCAAATTCCGTGCTGTCGATAGCGGGCTTTATTCTCGCCAATAGCGCGGTGATGTTGCCCAGCTCAACGCCGTCAATAGCGGACTTGATGGCGCCGCATTCCGTGTGGCCCAGTACCAGAATCACCTTGGAGCCGGAGACCTTGGTGGCATACTCCATACTACCCAGGATGTCCGTGTTCTCGAAATTTCCCGCCACCCTGGCGACAAAAACATCGCCGATGCCGCGATCAAAAACATCCTCTACCGGAACTCGCGAATCAATGCATGACAGCACTATGGCTTTGGGATGCTGCCCCAACGCTGCTTCGCGCACCATGGCAGAGTGATCGCGGCTGGTAATGGTTCCGGATACAAAACGCTCGTTGCCCTGCTGGAACACAACAATGACATCATCCGGAGTCAGTGCTGCCTGCTCGGCGGCAGTCAGTATCCGGTTTACTCTGGGGGGAGGTGCATCTGTTGCCCATGCGGTGAGGGGGGCAAGCAAAACAATGACTAATAGTGCGCTGAATTTCATTTAACTATTTCCTATTATTGATTGAGCTTTAGAATAAGCCAGCTAGCCAAATAAAGCTCCTATAGATTTGCGACCACATCCACCATTGCAGCAGTGAGTATGGCAACCTGTTCGTTGGACATGACAAACGGTGGCATAGTGTAGACCAGGTTGCCGAATGGTCGTATCCATACTTCGCGTTCGACAAACATGGGTTGTATTTTTCTCAAATCCACCGGCTGCTTAAGCTCTATTACGCCTATCGCTCCAAGGGTGCGCACCTCTGCTACATTCGCCAGTTCCCGCGCGGGCGCGAGCCCCTTCGCCAACTCGTCGTGCAGGCGTTGAACATTACGCTGCCAGGGTTGCGACAGCAACAGCTCAACACTCGCGATAGCGGTGGCACAGGCCAACGGGTTGGCCATAAAAGTCGGCCCATGCATAAAGGCGCCGGCCTCACCTGCGCTGATTCCCTCGCTGATGCGGTCGTTGCACAACGTGGCGGCCAGTGTCATATAGCCACCAGTCAGTGCTTTCCCCAGGCAGAGAATGTCGGGGGCCACGTTGGCGTGTTCCAGTGCAAACAGCTTGCCGGTGCGGCCAAAGCCGGTGGCAATCTCGTCGAATATCAACAGCACATCGAAGGCGTCGCACAGGGCGCGCAGCTTCACCAGATATTCTGCCGAGTAGAAGCGCATGCCGCCTGCACCCTGAACCACTGGCTCGACGATTATGGCGGCAATATCCCGGTGGTGTTCTGTCAGTAGATCTGTGATGGCGATCATTTCACTGTCGGGGCAGGGCTGGCCGAAACCGCTAACGGGTGCGGGCACGAAAAAATGTTTGGGTAGCAGTTCGCCGAACAGGTGATGCATGCCGGTAACGGGATCACATACCGCCATCGCACCGAACGTATCGCCGTGGTAGCCGCTTTGCAGTGCTACCATTTTTTGCTTTGCGGGCTTACCCACGGAGTACCAGTACTGGATCGCCATTTTCAGCGCGACCTCCACGGCCACCGAGCCGGAATCGCTGAAAAATACCCGGTTCAGGTCTGGGGGCGTCAGGCCTGTAAGCAACTGCGCGAGCTTTACTGCCGGAGGGTGGGTCAGGCCACCGAACATCACATGGGACATCTGGCCCAGCTGGTCCCGCACTGCGCGATTGAGGGCGGGGTGGTTATAGCCGTGAATGGCACACCACCAGGAGGCCATTCCATCCAGCAGTCGCCGGCCATCGGCGAGTTGCAGGTGAACGCCGGCGGCGCCCACCACGGGTACCATGTCCGGCCCGTCGGTGGCGGATGAATAGGGGTGCCAGATGGATTGACGATCGGCGTCCTGTAGCTGCTTCCAGTCCAGGTTAGTCATCAGTTGCTCATCACGGATTGGATGGTAGGCAAAATATTTTGCAGTAGTAGTGGTTGTGCCTCAACGCGCGGATGGATACCGTCTGCCTGCATCAACTCGGGGTTGGTAGCCACACCATCCATCAGAAAACTGGCAAGTACGCTGCCAGTGCTGGCGGCAATGTCCGTAAAGCTATCGCGAAAGCCCGCTGTGTAACGGCTGCCGTAATTAGGCGGTATTTCCATGGGTACCAGTATCACCTGTGCTCCGGCTTCTTGTGACAGCGTCACGAGGTCGAGAAGGTTGCTGCGAAAATGGTCAAGCGGGTAGCCGCGCAAGCCGTCATTGCCCCCCAGCTCGATCACCACAATATTCGGTTCGTGTAACACCAGCAACTCCGGCAGTCGGCGCAGGCCGCCGGCGGTGGTCTCGCCACTGATACTGGCATTTATGACCTCGACGGGCGGTACGCCCAGCTCCAGCTGCTTCTCCAACAGCGCCACCCAGCCCTGCTCCAGAGACATACCATAGGCTGCACTGATACTATCCCCCAGCACCATGATCCGGTGCTCGCGCGCCTGCGCACCCAGCGAGATGAACAGCAGCAGTAATCCGGGAATGAAGCCCGCACGTATTACGCGGTAAAGGGAACGATTAATGATCAAGGTTGAAAATCTCCAGAAACGAATCCCCATGGCGGGCACCGAACTTGAAATACTGAAAGGGATTACTCTGGAAATCAAGTCGGGTGAATCCGTGGCTATTGTAGGCGCCTCCGGTTCCGGTAAATCCACCTTGCTGGGCTTGCTTGCGGGGCTCGACGAAGCGAGTGGCGGCCGGGTGATTATCGGCGATACCGATCTGGGTGAATTGGATGAGGACGGGCGCGCACTTTTTCGCGGTAGGCATGTGGGTTTCGTATTCCAGTCGTTCCAGCTGCTGCCTGCGCTCACCGCACTGGAGAATGTGATGCTGCCGCTGGAACTGCAGGGGCAGGCCCGGGCCAGTGAACTTGCAGAGACTTTTCTGGCACGGGTTGGCCTGGGGCCGCGCATGAGCCACTATCCCCGTCAGCTGTCGGGTGGGGAGCAACAGCGGGTGGCGATAGCCCGGGCCTTTGCCGCGCATCCCTCCATATTGTTCGCGGATGAGCCCACGGGCAATCTTGATACGCGAACCGGCGCCCATATTATCGACCTGCTATTTGAGCTCAACCGCGAGGAGGGTACCACACTGGTGCTGGTCACCCACGATCAGCAGCTGGCGGATCGCTGCCAGCGGCGCTTTTGCCTGGAAGCCGGCGAACTGGTAGTGGAGTAAAGCGCATGTCTGTAACAGCGGGCAAAATGCTGGCCAGGGACTGGCGCGGCGGGGAACTGGGTGTGCTGCTGCTGGCGCTTATTCTGGCGGTGGGTGTAGTCTCCGGCATCAGTGCCTTTGCCACGCGCCTGCAAAATGCCCTGACCCAGGAGAGCCATCGCTTTCTCGCTGCCGACCTGGTGGTGCGCAGCTCACGGGAAATGCCGCAAGTCTGGTTGGAAGAGGCGGCTCAAGAGGGCATAGAGCAAGCCCTGACCCTGGTATTCCCGTCAATGGTGTACGCCGGGGACGAGGGCATGCAGCTGGTGTCGGTCAAGGCGGTGAACGACAGTTATCCCCTGCGAGGCTCGCTCACCTACAGCGCGCAACCTTTTGGCCCGGTTATGCCCGCAACCAGAGGCCCGGCACCGGGGGAGGTATGGCTGGAATCGCGACTGTTTGCGTTGCTGGATATCGCCATTGGCGACAAGGTGTTTGTCGGCGATGCCGAATTCACAGTGGCAGCCGCGGCCCGCACAGAACCCGACCAGGCAGCGACCTTTTCCGGTTACGGGCCCAGGTTGCTCATGCACTACGACGATATTCCCGCGACCGGCGTCGTGCAGCCCGGCAGTCGGGTGGAGTACCGTCAATTATATGCAGGCCCGCCCGAGGTGCTGGAAAGCTATCGCCAGTGGTTGCAGCCACAGCTCGAGGACGGACAGCGCCTGCTGGATATCAGCGAGGGGCAACCGGGTATTGGCAGCGCACTGCAGCGTGCCGAGCGCTTTTTGCTACTTGCGGGCAGTTTGGGTGTGGTGCTGGCGGGCGTGGCGATCGCTCTGGCGGCGCGGCGCTTCAGCGAACGGCACAATGACTATGTCGCCATTATGAAAAGCCTGGGCGCCACCTCGGCCCGGATCAATCGATTGTACGGCAGCAGTCTGCTGCTACTGGGATGTGTGGCAACGGCGATAGGTTGTTTTCTGGGGTGGGGGATCCAGGCATTGTTCTTCCAGTTGTTTGGGAACCAGTTGCCAGTACAACCCGGCTCCAGTGGTATCCGGCCCTACGCGATAGGCGCTGCCACCTCGCTTACCTGTCTGTTGTGTTTCGCCTGGCCGCCGCTGCGCAGACTGGGGCTGGCTAGTCCGCTGCGGGTACTGCGCCGGGACGCGCCCATGGAGAACCGTCGCACGCTGGGCGATTACGCTTTGGGTCTCGCGGCCGTCACCCTGCTGATGTGGGGCTACAGTCAGGACTGGCAGCTGACCCTGGCGGTGCTGGCGGGTCTGGCGATCACTGTGTTGCTTGGGCTTGTGCTGGCACTCACGCTGCTCAGAGGAGGACGACTGGTCGGCATGCGCGCCGGCAGTATCTGGCGTCTGGCACTGGCGGGGCTGCAGCGGCGCGGCACCAGCAACGCCATGCAGGTGGTTATATTCGCCATGGCCATCATGTTACTGCTGGTATTGGTGCTGGTGCGCACCTCGCTGATAGACGATTGGAAGACGCAGTTACCAGAGGGTACACCCAACCACTTCATGATCAATATCGGCCCCGAGGATGTGCAGCCGGTGGATCAGATGTTACGGGGCCAGGACATCGCCAGCGAGGCTCTGTATCCCATGATTCGCGGTCGTATCATGGCTGTGAATGGCGTGGAATTGCCGCAGACAGACGACCGCGAGGAGGGTCGGCGCCAGCGCGAGACGAACTTTACCTGGTCCGACACGCTGCCGCCGGGCAACACGCTGTTTGCCGGTGAGTGGTGGCAGGCCCAAACAGGTGAGGCAGTGGTCTCGGTGGAGCGGGAGTTTGCCGGGCGCCTTGGTGTGACGGTAGGCGATACCCTGACTTTCCTGGTGGGTTCGGAGCCACTGGAGGCGAGAGTTACCAGTCTGCGGGAACTGGACTGGCAATCCATGCGCCCCAACTTCTTCCTGGTGTTTCCCCCGAAGGTGTTGGCGCCTTACCCGGCAACGTTTATGACCAGTTTCTACCTGGGGCCGGATGACAAGGCCTTCCTCAACCAGTTTGTACGCAGTTTCCCGACTGTGACGGTGATTGAGATGGACGTGGTAGTGGAGCAGATACGCACCATCGTCAACCAGGTGTCGTCTGCCATAGAGCTTGTGCTCGCGGTCATTCTCGCCGCCGGCTCACTGGTGCTGGTGGCAGGTGTGCAGGCCAGTGTCGATGCACGAATGCACGAGAGCGCCATACTCAGGGCATTGGGTGCGCGCCGCAGTCTGCTGTTGGGAGGATTGTTTATTGAATTCGCTGCAATGGGCTTGTTCGCTGGCCTGCTGGCCACGGTGGCAGCAGAGTGTTCTGTGTATGTATTGCAGGAGTGGGTGATGGATATGCGCTATGCTCCCTCGCCAGCCATATGGCCTCTGGGCATCGGTGCCGGCATGGCATTGATCGCGGGGCTGGGGGTTTTCAGCTGCAGGAAGGTGGTGTCCAGCCCGCCTGTTGCCCTGCTGCGGGAACTGTAAAATGCTATGACCTATACAGGCCAAAACCATGTCGCTGGATAAACATTTGCTGCGTGTAAAAAAGTCCGTCAATCTGCCGGATGTGGGGGCATCTGTTCCCGCCATTGCGGCTATAGCGGCGGTAATTGCGGTGCTTGCCATAGCCGCGGGTGTTTACCTCTATCGCACAATCTCGGCCGAGGTGGCCCACCAGTCAATAGGGATTGCGAGCGGCCCCCCCAGCGGCAGCTATTATGCTGTGGGTATGGCGTTGCAGCGCTTGTTTGACAACACCCCTGCGTTTCCGCGAGTAGACGTCATGATCACCGATGGCAGTGTCGAAAATGCCAAGCTGATGGCCGATCCGGATGTGGATGTCGATCTGGCTTTTGTGCAGGGCGACGAGACGCTTGGCGCCGATGTCAGGCTGGTGACCGTATTGTTCGAGGAGTCGCTGCATATCCTGGTCCCCCGGTCTGTCGCGGCAGAAATAACATCAATATTTGATCTGCAGGGCAAGCGGGTTGCGCTGGGGCTCGCCGGCTCCGGTAACCGGGCCCTTGCGCAGAAAATACTGCGGCACTTTGGCGTGGTAGTGGGGGAATCACTCTTTCTGTCGCCGGCGGAGGCCGCCGCGGGCCTGGTCGACGGCAGCCTGGACGCAGCCATGATGGTGGCGACCATCCCCTCACAATTGATTCATGACCTGGCGCAGCAAGATGCCATTCGTTTCATCTCTGTGAGCAGTGACGGTGATGAGGGGGGCGAAACACACGCACTGGAGTTACTGTTCCCCGGCCTCAAGCGCTCGACCATTCCCCGAGGTACCTATGGCAGATTGCCGCTGCAGGCAATCAACACGATTGGTGTCGATGCTTTGCTGGTTGCCCCCGCCGATGTTAACAATATTCTGATCCGCGCCATCACCGCGCTCATTTTTGCCAACCGCTCCAGTTTGGCCGGACCGCAGGCCAGTGACTCCCTGCCAGCGCGCATTATCCGGGAGAACTACGCTCCCGCATTGATTACAGTGCCCTACCACCCGGGTGCGACCGCGTACTACCGCCGCGAGGAGCCGCCATTTTTTGTTGAGTATGCAGAGGCACTGAGCCTTGGGCTGACGCTAATGCTGGCTATGTACTCCGGCTATATCGCGTTTCGGGAGCTGATACGCAGGCGCATGAAAAATCGGGTGGACGCCTATTTGCTGGAAGTCGAAAGGCTGGCGTCAAACGTGCACGCGATGGGGTTGGAGGATTTGTTGGCCCGCCAGGCCACCATGGAGGCGCTGCGGCGTGCTGCCTTTGCCGACCTGGTGGAAGAGCGCCTGCTCGCGGATGAAGCGTTTACGATTTTACAGAGTCATTTACGGGATGAGCTGAACGAGTTGGCGAGCATAATCCGCGCCCGGGAATCGCGGCTCGACAACGCTTAGTTTGGTTGGATTTATTCAACAATAACAGATAGATATGGTGCAATTCTGTTGTCAGGCGTCAAGGTTTTTTGATGCCGTCCAGAAAGGTATGAACCCCCAGATCGACCTGCCGCTGCAAATCTATATGGCGTTCGAACAGTTCGGGCGCATCCACTCGCAGGGTTGCCAATCCGTGAATGCCGGCCCAGGCGGCGTTGGCAAGATACACATGATCCTGCTCCCGGAACTGGCCCAGTTTCATGCCCCGATGGAGAATTGATTGCACCAGCAGAAAGGTCTCCCGGCTGGCCTCACGCAACTCTGGATACTGCTCCGCCGGCTGTACTGCGGGCCCGAACATCAGCTTGAATAGCTGCGGTGATCTTCCGGCGTAGTCCACGTAGGCATGGGCAAAACCAATCAATTGCCGGGTGGGGCATTCTGGTGACTGAACACCAGCTGCGTTCAGTGCTGCCAGCAAATCGCGATAGCCCCGGGCTGCCATGGCCGCAAGCAGCTCACCCTTGTCGGCGAAGTGCCGGTAGGGCGCCGTCTGCGAGACGCCCACGGCGCGGGCGAGCGCCCGCAGGCTCAACTCTTCCGCGCCGGCGCTTTGCAGTTGCTCTATCGCGGTATCCAGCAGTTCAGCCCGCAGATTACCGTGGTGGTACGCTTTTGGCGCATTCTCGTCGGTCATGGGTTCAGCTTACAACACTACTGCGGCTGGCCAGATATCCCGGCGTTAAGGCAGCAGGTGCTGAACCGCGTCGCGCTCTTCGGTTAGCTCTTTTTCTGTGGCGGCCATTTTAGCCTGGCTGAACTCGCCCACTTCCACACCTTGCACAATGCTCCAGTCGCCGTTGCTGCAGCGACAGGGGAAGGAGTAGATCAGGCCCTCGGCAATGCCGTAGGAGCCGTCTGAGCAAACACCCATGGAAACCCAGTCATCGCCCTCGGTTCCCAGTGCCCAGCTGCGCATGTGGCCGATGGCCGCATTGGCGGCGGAGGCGGCGGATGAGGCGCCACGGGCCTTGATGATAGCCGCGCCGCGCTGCTGTACCGTGGGTATGAAGTTGTCCTCATACCATTGTTGGTCTACCAGCTCGATGGCAGGCTTGCCGTTGACCTTGGCGTTGAACAGATCGGGATACTGGGTGGCTGAGTGGTTGCCCCAGATGGTCATATTGCTCACATCATTGACCGTGGTGCCGGTTTTAATGGCGATCTGGGTCAGGGCACGGTTGTGGTCCAGTCGGGTCATGGCGGTGAAATTGCGTGGGTCGATGTCCGGTGCATTGCGCTGGGTGATCAGTGCATTGGTATTGGCGGGGTTGCCCACGACCAGTACCTTGATATCTTTACTGGCGCTGTCATTGATGGCCTTGCCCTGTACCGAGAAAATCGCGGCGTTGGCTTCCAGCAGATCTTTGCGCTCCATGCCCGGCCCGCGGGGGCGCGCGCCTACCAGCAGTGCGTAGTCAGTGTCCTTGAAGCCGGTATTCGGGTCATCGGTGCAGACAATGCCGGCCAGCAGCGGGAAGGCGCAGTCTTCCAGCTCCATTTTCACCCCGTCCAGCGCTTCCATTGCGGGTGTGATATCCAGCAATTGCAGAAAAACGGGCTGATCGTCTCCCAGCATGGCGCCAGAGGCAATGCGGAACAGGAGTGCGTAGCCAATCTGGCCTGCCGCACCGGTAACGGTAACGCGAACGGGTTGTTTCATTGGAATAGGTTCCTCACAGGGTAGCTAGGGGTGTATCGGACTTTTGGGGCGCACATTGTCATGGCATTCCCGGCAAAAAACAAGGTTCTATGGACTCTCCGACCGGCTAGCGAGTAAACTGCGCGCCAATCAGGGCTATACCAGCGACCACATCGTGCAAGAACTTTCGCGCAAGGACAAAACACGGTTCAACAAGTTGCAGAAGCGGCTGCGTCGCAACGTGGGCAACGCTATCGTCGATTACAATATGATCGAGGAGGGCGATAAAGTGATGGTATGCCTCTCCGGGGGCAAGGATTCCTATGCCATGCTGGATATCCTGCTGAACCTGCGCCAGCACGCGCCGGTGGATTTCGAGCTGGTGGCGGTCAACCTGGATCAGAAGCAACCGGGGTTTCCCGAAGAAGTACTGCCTGAGTACCTGACCGCGCTCGGTGTTCCCTATTACATACTGGAAAAAGACACCTACAGCATTGTGCGAGAGCTTATTCCGGAGGGGCAGACTACCTGTGGGCTCTGCTCCCGGCTGCGTCGCGGCAGTCTTTACGGGTTTGCCCAGGAAATAGGCGCCAGCAAAATTGCCCTCGGCCATCACCGTGACGACATCGTCGAAACCCTGTTTCTGAATATGTTCTTCAGTGGCAAGCTGAAGGCCATGCCGCCAAAGCTGCGCAGCGACGACCGCAGGAATGTGGTGATTCGACCAATGGCTTACTGCAAGGAAAAAGACCTGGAGCTCTACGCGCGGTACAAGGAATTCCCTATCATTCCCTGCAATCTGTGCGGCTCCCAGGACAAGCTGCAAAGGGTGCAGGTGAAGAAAATGCTCGCCGGATGGGAGCGGGAATATCCCGGGCGCACCGAGACGATTTTTCGCAGCATCCGCAATGTCGCGCCATCGCAGCTGGCGGATACCAAGCTATTTGATTTCACCTCTCTGCGTGGCGAGGCCCCCGCGGCGATCGCAGAAGACAACGAGCTGTATTTCCCCGGAATTAAGGTGGTTAACTTATAGTGCCGGGTGGTGGACCTTTGCTGGCGGTCCACGATCTGTGCCTGGAGCGGGGCGGGCGGGAGCTGTTCAAGCAACTGTCCTTCGCCATACTCCCGGGCCAGTTGGTACAGATTGAGGGCGCCAACGGCGCCGGCAAAACCAGCCTTCTTCGTATCCTGGCAGGGCTTTCCCGCTACGGCTTTACTGGCCGCGTCGAGCGCCATTGCGCGCAGTTGTACCTGGGCCACCAGCCCGCCGTGAAAGCCCTGCTGACACCCCGTGAAAATCTGGCATGGCATGTGGCGGGCGAGGCGCGCTACGGCAGCGCCGAGATAGAGGCTGCGCTGGCCAGTGTCGGTCTCTACGGTTACGAAGACGTGCCCAGCAACACCTTGTCTGCAGGTCAGCACCGGCGGGTTAACCTGGCGCGGCTATATCTATCCCAGTGCCCCCTGTGGTTACTCGATGAGCCCTTTACCGCGATTGATAAGACCGGTGTGGCGGAGCTGGAGAAGTTGATGCTGCGGCATGTCGAACGCGGCGGCGCCGTGGTACTGACCTCCCATCAGCTGCTGCAGATCGCCTATAGCGTGCAAATGCTGAAGCTGGACGCAGGATTGATCCTGTGAGTCTTGCCGACAACACAGCACCCGGCACGGCGATTTACTGCCTGGGCCTGCTGCGCCGGCAGTTAACACTGGCGGCCAGGCGCCCCATTGAAATTGGCAACCCCCTGTTGTTCTTTGCCATGGTAGTGGCCCTGTTTCCCCTGGGTCTGGGCCCGGCACCAGACAAACTGGCCAGTTTTGCACCCGGTATCCTGTGGATTATTGCGCTGCTGTCCAGCCTGCTCACCTCGGATACGGTTTTTCGCAGTGACTTTGAGGATGGCAGCCTGGAGCAGTTATTGCTGGCACCGCAACCACTGTATATGTCGGTACTGTCTTATATTGTGGCCCATTGGTTGATCACCGGATTTTTGCTGGCGCTGATATCGCCATTGTTTGCCGTGATGATCAAACTGCCGGTGGAGGCCATTGGCGCGATGATGGCTAGCCTGCTGATTGGCACTGCGGTATTAAGCCTGGTGGGGGGAATCGGCGCCGCACTGACCGTGGGTTTACAGCGTGGCGGCATGCTTATCTCCCTGCTGATCCTGCCTTTCTATATGCCTGTGCTGATTTTCGGCACTGCGGCTGTTCAAAATGCGGTAACCGGGGCGCCAGCAGGGCCTTATCTGGCAATTCTTGGCGCCATGTTGTGCCTGGCGATAGCGCTGGCGCCGTTTGCCACAGCTGCCGGGCTGAGGATTAGCGTTGATGCGTGATATTCAATTGAGCGAAATCAAGCGGGTGATGAACTGTTTGTTGTGGCGCACTGCGGGGACTGTATAATTCGCGCCTCTATGTGGTCTTTCTTTCATAAATTAGGTTCCCCGCCCTGGCTGTATCGCATAGCAGGCGCCATCCTGCGCTGGTTGTTACCAATAACCCTGCTGGCATTGTGTGTTGGCATGGTGTGGGGCCTGTTGTATACCGCGCCGGATTTCCGCCAGGGCAATAGTTACCGCATTATTTATATCCATGTGCCGGCCGCGATTGTTGCCCTGGCGGGCTACTATGTCATGGCCATCGCCGGTGCTGTCAGTTTGATCTGGAAGATAAAAATGGCGGATGTGGCGATGCGTGCCTGTGCACCTATAGGCGCAGCGCTTACATTTATCGCACTGGTGACTGGCGCTATCTGGGGCAAGCCCACCTGGGGCACCTGGTGGGTATGGGATGCCCGCCTTACTTCGATGCTGATTTTACTGTTTCTCTACCTGGGGGTTGTGGCTCTGTATGAGGCCTACGACAACAAGGAGGCAGCGGGCAAGGCTTGCGCTGTGCTCAGTCTTGTGGGTACTGTGAACATTCCCATCATCTACAAGTCGGTAGATTGGTGGTACAGCCTGCACCAGCCGGCCTCGATCAAGTTCACCGGTGAGTCCAGTATCGACCCCAGCATGCTCTATCCGCTGCTGCTGATGATTGCCGCGTTCTATGCGCTGTTCACCTGCTGTCTGTTGATGAATATGCGGGCCGACATTCTGGAGCGAGAGGCCAGGACGAATTGGGTGAAGAAGATAGCACTGGAGTATCGCGCCTGATGTACTTCGATAGCGTGGACGCGGCATTGGCCATGGACGGGCACGGTGGGTTTGTCTGGTCGGCCTACGGCCTCTGCCTGCTGGTAGTGGTGTTAATCCTACTGGCTCCGCGCCGGCGGCAGAAAAAAATTCTTCTGCGACTGGCCGGGGAACAAAAACGTGAGCAAGGTCGTCCAACAACGACAGGAGAGGGTAGTTAATGCATCCCGTGCGCAAACAAAGGCTGGTGCTGGTGTTGTTCGTATTGCTGTTTTCCAGCGCCGCGATCGCGCTGGTGACGTACGCGCTGCGAGGCAATATCAATCTGTTTTACCCACCTGCGGAGGTCGCTCAGGGCAAGGCGCCGATGGGCCAGCCCATACGGGTCGGGGGCATGGTGCTCGAGGGCAGTGTGATTCGCAGTGATGACAGCCTGCGCACGAGCTTCGAGCTCACGGATTACGAGGCCGTGGTACCGGTGGTTTACGAAGGCATTCTGCCAGATCTGTTTGGCGAAGGGCAGGGCGCCGTGGCATCGGGTGAACTCGATGAAGCGGGAGTACTGATAGCCTCGGAAGTGCTGGCGAAGCACGACGAAAATTATATGCCGCCGGAAGTGGCCGCTGCGCTGGAGCAGTCCGGCTTTGACCACAAGGGGAAAGCCAAGTGATTCCTGAAATCGGCCACTTTGCGCTAATTATCGGGTTCAGCCTCGCGCTGATTCTGGCCACAGTGCCCGCCTGGGGCGCCTGGCGGCGCAATTCCAGGGCGATGGCATTGGCGCCCGGGCTGGCTGTGGGAACGATGGTGTTTGTCGGTATCAGCTTTATCTGTCTTTGCATTGCCTTCCTGCAAGACGATTTTTCGGTGAAGGTGGTGGCATCCAACAGCAACAGTTTACTGCCGCCTATCTACAAGTTCTCCGCGGTGTGGGGTAACCATGAAGGTTCCCTGTTGTTGTGGGCCCTGATTCTCAGTTTCTGGACGGCCGCGGTCGCTTTGTTCAGCAGCCAGTTGCCGTTGTTGATGCTATCGCGGGTGTTGTCGGTGATGGGCGCGATAGGGGTAGGCTTTCTGTCGTTCATGCTGCTGACCTCCAACCCCTTTGCCCGCCTACTGCCGGGCACACCGGCAGATGGCAATGATCTCAACCCGCTGTTGCAGGATCCGGGGCTGATCATTCATCCGCCACTGTTGTACATGGGCTATGTCGGCTTTTCCGTGGCTTTTTCCTTTGCCATCGCCGCACTGCTGGGCGGCCGTCTGGACGCCTCCTGGGCGCGCTGGTCGCGGCCCTGGACCAATGTGGCCTGGGCGTTCCTGACACTCGGCATCATGCTGGGCAGTTGGTGGGCCTACTACGAACTTGGCTGGGGCGGTTGGTGGTTCTGGGATCCGGTGGAAAACGCCTCGTTCATGCCCTGGCTGGCGGGCACTGCACTAATCCACTCTCTGGCGGCAACGGAAAAGCGCGGCCTGTTCAAGAGCTGGACGGTGTTGCTGGCGATTTTTGCCTTCTCGCTTAGCCTGCTCGGTACGTTTCTAGTTCGCTCGGGCGTGCTGACCTCGGTGCATGCCTTTGCCACCGATCCCGCACGCGGCCTGTTTATTTTGATATTCCTGGCATTTGTGGTGGGTGGTTCGTTGACGCTTTACGCCTTGCGTGCGCCGGCGGTATCCAGCCGCGTGAGTTTCGAGTGGGTGTCGCGTGAGTCGCTTATACTGTGCAACAACGTGGTGTTTCTGGTGGCGACAATTACCGTATTGTTCGGCACATTGTTTCCGCTGATCATGGACGCGCTAGGTGCCGGCAAGTACTCGGTGGGCCCGCCGTATTTCAATGCGGTATTCGTGCCGTTAATGGCGCTGCTGGTGCCCTTTATGGGCATGGGACCGGTGTCGCGCTGGAAGCGGGATTCCACCCGTCGCTGGCAGTCAGAGCTGGCTGTTCCCACCATAGTTGCCGTGCTGTGCGGCCTCACATTACCGCTGTTGAATGCCCAGTACAATGTCTGGGTCGCCCTCGCCGTGGCACTTTCCTCCTGGTTGCTGCTGGGCCTGTTGCGCGACCTCTGGTACCGCGTGCGAGGAGCGGCATCGCTCTCGGTCGGCCTGCGGCGCATTACCCCCAGCTACTGGGGCATGTTTGTTGCGCACCTGGGTTTCGCCGCCTGCGTCACCGGGGTTGTGGCCACCAGCCAATACAATATCGAGCACGACCTCAAGATGAAGCCCGGTGATATCGAGGTCATCGCGGGCTACGAATTTCGCTTCGTGGAACTGGTGCCGGCTCGCGGTGCCAATTTTGTCGCCGACGAGGCCCGTGTCGAGGTGACCCGTCACGGTGAAGTGGTGGCGCAGCTCGCACCGCAGAAACGTCGTTACCTCGCCACCGGGCAAATAATGACAGAGGCTGACATCGATGGCGGCCTGTTCCGGGACCTGTATGTGGCCATGGGCGAACCCATTGGCGATGATGGCGCCTGGGCCATGCGCCTGCATTACAAACCGATGGTGCGATGGATGTGGCTGGGCGCGATTTTAATGGCGTTTGGCGCGTTCACCACCGTGGCGGACAAACGCTACCGGCGCGTGCGCGCGGCGGCCTCGGCACCAGCCAGCGAGGCGTTGCATGGCGCCTAGACTGAAGCTGTTTCTGCCGCTGATTATCTTTGCGGTCATGTCCATATTTCTTTTTCGTGGCCTGTCACTGGACCCCCAGTCCCTGCCATCTGCGCTGATCGACCAGCCCTTGCCGGAATTCAGTTTGCCGGTACTGGGGCAGGATCGTCTCATACAGCGGCAGGATATTGTCGGCGAGCCGGCGCTGTTGAATGTGTGGGCCACCTGGTGCGTTTCCTGCCGGGTGGAACATCCCTACCTGTTGCAGATTGGCACCAGCGGCGTGCCCATCTATGGCATCAATTACAAGGATGAGGATGCCGCTGCCCAGCGCTGGCTGACGGAGCTGGGCGACCCCTATCGCGCCAATATTACCGATCACGAAGGCACGCTGGGTCTGGATCTCGGTGTATACGGCGCGCCCGAGACCTACCTGGTGGACGCTGACGGCGTTATCCGGTATCGCCACGTGGGTGTGGTTGATGAGCGAGTATGGCAGACTATTTTACAGCCGCTTTATCAGCAGCTGGTTGCCGAGGGTAGCAACGGGGGTGTCGGCGAATGATGTCCCGTGTGCTGTGCCTGTCCCTGCTGTTATTAGTGTCGACCGGTGCACTGGCAGTGATCGAAACTTACGAGTTCAGTAATCCGGAGCTGGAGCTGCGCTATCGGCAGCTGAGTCTGGAATTGCGCTGCCCCAAGTGCCAGAACCAGAACATCGCGGATTCCAACGCGCCGATCTCGCAGGATCTGCGCAAACTGCTATACCAGCAATTGGAAGCCGGCGCGGACGACGAGGAAATTCTGGATTATATGGTGGCGCGCTACGGTGAGTTTGTGCGTTACCGCCCACGCTACGATGGCGTTACCGCAATGTTGTGGCTGGCACCGGTGTTCCTGCTGTTGGTCGGCATCCTGATGGCAGTGCTGACGCTGCGTAATCGGCGCAAAAGCGCGCTGCAACCCGGCGAACTCGATGCGGCTGACGAAGAGCAACTGCGCAGCTTGCTGGAAAAAAAGAAGGAGAATAATTCTTGACGCTTTTTTTCCTGGCCTGTGCTGGCTTGCTGCTGCTAAGCGGCCTGTTTTACTTGCGGCCCAGAAAGTATACCGGTGGTGCGGACGCGGACCTTGAGCGGGCAAATGTGGAGTGGTATCGCTTGCGTCAGGCCGAGTTGGCAGGCGAGGGCGCTGTGGCGCTGGAAGAAGACGCGCGGCTGCGGCTGCTTGAGGACGAGCAAAGCGCCGCCACCCCGGCTGCACCCGCGTCAGCCAGCGGCGGCTTCCCGGCCTGGGTTTTGCTGCCGCTGGTGGTCGTGTTTTCCGGCACCCTCTACTTTTGGCTTGGCGCCGCGCCGGATGTCATCATCAGCCGACAATTACAGACACTTGATGAGACCAGCACACCCGAGCAAATGCAGGCGCTGATGGCCAGCGTGGAAGCGCGCAGCGCACAGCGCCCGGAAAATCTGGACTATGTGAATCTGCTGGGGCGTTATTACATGGGGCGGGAAGAGTATTCGCGGGCGGCGCTGTCTTATGCCGCGCTGGCTCGTGAACTGCCAGAAGATGCATACGCGCTGGCTTCCGCTGCCCAGGCGGAGTACCTGGCGGCGGGGCGGCAGCTGAGTAGCCAGGCGCGCCTGCGTGCAGAACAGGCCCTGGCCATCGACCCGCACCAGCGCACGGCGCTGGGTCTGCTGGGTATGGCGTCCTTTGAGCAGCAACAGTATCGGGCAGCCATATCCTACTGGCAGCGCCTGCTGGCAGTTGAACAGCCCGGTTCCGACGGTGCCCGCATGATTGCCAGCGTGGTTGAGACGGCGCGTCAACGGCTTGTGGCCGCCGGTGAACTACCGGATTCCACAGCGGTTGCTGCAGCAGATAGCAGTGCGGAATCCGCATCCGGAGACGCCACGCCGGGTGTTACTGTCAGGGTAGAGTTGCCCCAGGGCGCAGAATTGGCTCCGTCCGATACCGTCTTTGTACTCGCACGTAATGCCGACTCCGACAGCCGAATGCCCATCGCTGTACAGCGCTTGCAGGCAGGGCAACTACCCCTCACCCTGCGCCTGGATGACAGCAATTCCATGGCGGGTCAGAAATTATCTGGCACAGAATCTATCGTGGTGGTTGTCCAGGTATCTCCCAGCGGCACTCCGGGGGAGGCGGGCGCCACCTGGCTTGGTAAAGGCGGGCCGCTGGCCCCATCGCTGGATCTGGCGCCCCTGGAAATCGTGCTACAGCCCCGCGGCTAGCTCCGGTATCCCAAATTTCTGCATTTGTGAGTGTCAGGCATAGTGTTGTCAGAGCAAAGCCTATACACTACATCTTGTGGTCCGGAGGTGGGCGTTTTATCATTAAATCCGGGAAAAACGCTATAAAAAACAGCAAGATAAATTATACAGTTAACGTAATATGCGACTAAAGTCTATCAAGCTGGCAGGTTTCAAGTCATTCGTCGACCCGACGACGGTCAATTTTCCCGGCAATATGTGCGCAGTTGTGGGCCCTAATGGCTGCGGAAAATCCAATGTCATCGATGCGGTGCGCTGGGTGATGGGCGAAAGTTCGGCCAAAAACCTGCGCGGTGAATCCATGACCGACGTGATCTTCAACGGCTCGGTTAATCGCCAGCCGGTGGGGCAGGCTTCTATTGAACTGGTGTTCGACAACAGTGATGGTGGTGTTGGCGGGGAGTGGGCGAGCTACGCCGAGATTTCCATCAGGCGCCTGGTCACACGCGAAGCACAATCAGAATACTACCTCAACGGTACGCGCTGTCGCCGTCGCGATATCACCGACATCTTCCTCGGCACCGGCCTGGGCCCGCGCAGTTACGCCATCATCGAGCAGGGGATGATCTCACGCCTGATCGAATCCAAGCCCGAAGAGTTGCGTGTCTTTATCGAGGAGGCCGCAGGCATCTCCAAATATAAGGAGCGGCGCAAGGAAACCGAAAGCAGGATGCGCCGCACCCTGGAAAATCTCGATCGTCTGACCGATATTCGCGACGAGCTGGGACGCCAGTTGCAGCATTTGCAGCGGCAGGCCCAGGCGGCGGAGAAATACACCGAATTCAAAACCGAAGAGCGCGAGCTACAGGCACAATTGCAGGCGCTGCAATGGCGGGAGCTGGATCAGCAGGTGGCGGCCTCCAGCCAGACCATCGGCGAACTGGAAGTGAAGCTGGAGGCGGTGCACGCCGAGCATCAACAGGTCGACACCGCTATCGAGCAGCACCGTGTAGAGCACGGTGATCGCACCGACGCATTCAATCAGGTACAGGCCTCGTATTATTCTCTGGGCTCTGAGGTGGCACGCCTGGAGCAAACCCTTAAGCACCAGCAGGACCGGGGGCGTCAGTTGCGCGAGGATCTCGAGCAGACGCGCATTGGGCTGTCCGAGGCCGAGAGCCACCTGGGTGATGACAGTGAAAAACTCAGTAGCTGGGAAACCGAGATGGAAACGATCGGCCCCGAGCTGAGCTTGCTGCAGGAGCTGGAAGAGAGCTCCGCGGAAGCGCTGTTGCAGGCAGAGGAAGCGATGCACAACTGGCAGCATCGCTGGGACGAATTTAACCAACATGCGGCCGAGCCACGTCAGCAGGCGGAAGTACAGCAGTCGCGCATTCGCCATGTGGAGCAAGTACTGCAGCGCATCCAGAACCGTACCCGGCAACTGGAGGAAGAAAAACAGACCCTGGCACCGGACTCCGCCGACGGCGAAATCGACGTTCTCGGGGAGCAGCTGGCAGAGCTCGAACTGCTTATGGCGGAGCATGAGCACCGGGGTGAATCACTGGTAACACAACTGGCCTCCACGCGAGAGCGCAATGGTGATTTGTCTACCGAGATCAATGAAGTCCGCTCCCGCCTGCAGCAGATGCGCGGGCGTCAGGCCTCGCTGGAAGCACTGCAGCAGGCGGCCACCGAGGATGGTAACGAGGCTGTTGGCAAGTGGCTCACCGCCAGGCAGTTAGTCGATAAACCACGTCTGCTGGAGCAGATGCAGGTAGAGGAAGGCTGGCAGCTGGCAGTAGAAACTGTCCTGGGCGATTACCTGCAGGCGGTATGTGTCGACGATATCGGCCAGCTGGGCGATACCCTGGGACAGTTGGAACAGGGCCAGCTCGCGCTGCTGGAGCGACACAGCGAGGAACCTGTGGCGCCAGAATTTCTGGCATCCAAGGTGCAAAGTGGCGGGCGCGCCAATGCGTTATTAGCCGGGGTGCGAGTGGCGCCGGATTTTGCCAGCGCACTGGCCCAGCGCGGGCACCTGGCTGGCCATGAGTCTGTGATCACGCGCGACGGGGTGTGGCTGGGGCCAAATTGGCTGCGGGTAACACGGCTGTCAGACGGGCAGGGTGGTGTCATCAAGCGCCAGCAGGAGCTGGAAGCCCTGGTGGAATCCGTGCACAGTGAGCAGCAACGTGAGACTGCACTGGAGCAAGCGCAACGGGCCAGTCAGGACGCGCTGGAGGAGCAGGAAGAGCAGCGCCAGATCGTGCAGCGGGAACTTCAGGCAAGCACCCGCCAACACGCGGAGCTGAGCGCGCAACTGTCGGCCCACCGGGCCAAGGTGGAACAAATCAGCGCCAGGCGCGAACGTGTTAATGCGGAGATTGATGAATCCCGCGAACAGTTCCGCAGCGAACAATTAGCCATTACCGAGGCGCGGCAGCTACTCGCCGAGGCCATAGAGCGCATGGAGAGCGATTCCCACAGCAGGGAAGAGTTATTGTCTGTGCGCGATCAGACCCGCAGTACCCTGGATACGGCGCGGCAAAAAGCCCGCCATGACAAAGATGGCGCTCATCAGCTGGCGATGCGGCATCAGTCATTGCACACACAGCTGGGCGCCATGCGCGAGGCCATAGACCGTACCAATAGTCAGGTGGCGCAGTTGCGCAGCCGTCGCGACAGCCTTGAAAGCTCACTGGCAGAAAACGATGAGCCCCAGGACGGGCTCAAGCAGGCACTTGAAGATCAACTGGAATTGCGTCTGCAGGCGGAAGCCAAACTGGGCGAAGCCCGGCAGCAAGTAGCTGAGATAGATCACCTGCTGCGTGAGAAAGAACAGCAAAGAGCCGCTATTGAACACCGTGCCGACTCTGTTCGCAGCGAACTGGAGCGGCGGCGCATTGCCAACGAGTCACTGCAGGTGCAACGCCAGAGCTTGCATAAGCAGCTCACCGCGAGTGGCCATGAAATGGAACAGGTTCTGGCTGGCATGCCTGAAGAGGCGGAAGAGAGTGAGTGGCAGCGTTCACTGGAACGCGTGGCCAATCGGATCGCCCGTCTGGGTCCCATTAATCTGGCAGCCATCGACGAATACAACCAGCAGTCTGAGCGCAAGAATTACCTGGACCTGCAGAATGAGGATCTGGAAACGGCTCTCGAGACGCTGCAATCTGCCATTCGTAAAATTGACAAGGAAACGCGCAACCGTTTCCGCGATACCTTCGACAAGGTGAACACCGGTCTGCAGGAATTGTTTCCCAAGGTATTTGGCGGTGGCAACGCCTATCTGGAAATGACTGGTGACGATCTGCTGGACACGGGTATTTCCATCATGGCGCGCCCACCCGGCAAGAAAAACAGCACTATTCATCTTCTGTCCGGTGGCGAGAAAGCACTGACAGCAATCGCCCTGGTATTTTCGATTTTCCAGCTTAACCCGGCGCCTTTCTGTATGCTTGACGAGGTGGACGCGCCGCTGGACGATGCCAACGTAGGGCGTTATGCGCGCATGGTCAAGGAGATGTCAGAAAAATTGCAGTTCATTTATATTACTCATAACAAGATATCCATGGAGCTCGCCGACCAGCTTATGGGCGTGACCATGCACGAACCGGGTGTTTCTCGCCTGGTATCGGTGGATGTGGAAGAGGCGGCAGAACTGGCCGCAAGCTAGCGAGTCAAACAGATAATCGGTTTTAACGGGCAGAGAGTACGGCGCAGGGGCAATGGATCTTACTATACGTGACTGGATGGTCGTGGTCGGGGTTATCCTGATTGTGGCGGTGGGGCTTGATGCCTGGCGCAGAGTGCGCAGAGAGCGTGTGCCGAAGGTAAAAGTGAAGCTGGCGCCTGCCATCGAAAGTGAGACGGCAAAGGATGAGCAACTGGCCTGGCTGAAGGAGCTGCCCAATGGCGGCGCCCGCACCGTCGACCGCAGGGACCTGATCAACGCCACGAACAGGTCGGAAGCCAACAAACGGGAAAAAGCAGCCGCCGAGCAGGCCGCGGCGAAATCGGTAGCGGCCAAGCTCAAGCCTAAAACTCCCGCCGCTGCACCATCTGCCGACGACGAAGAAGAACTGATCGCTGGAATGAGCAGCGCAGACAGCGAAGCAGAGCCCACTACCGTCGACTGGCTAGAGAGCATGGACACTTCGGATGAAGACGATATGTCCTCGTCTACTTCGCGTCCAGCACCGGCGGATCCAGGCAAATTGCCGCGGGAGATCGATCCTGAAGTCTTTATGCTGAATGTTATGGCGCGGAACCGCGACGGCTTTCGCGGCGAGGACATTTTGCACATTCTGCTGGCCTGTGATCTGCGCTTCGGTGATATGAACTTCTTCCACCGGCACGAATTTGAAGCCGGCCGCGGTGCTATTCAGTTCAGCGTTGCCAATATGATGCAGCCCGGGGTATTTGATATCGACAATATGGGCGATTTCAATACACCAGGACTGGTCTTCTTCCTCACCCTGCCGGGCCCTGAGGATATGATGAAGGCGTTCGACTATATGCTCGAAACAGCCCAGGCGGTGGCCCGCAACCTCGATGGTGATGTGCTCGACGAGTCGCGCAGTGCCTTGAGCAAGCAGTCGCTGGAGCATTGCCGACAGCAGATCCGTGACCTCGAGCGTCGGCTGCTGGCCAGGTCGCACTGACGTCGACGACACGCCGATGCCTTCCCCCGAGATAGAGCAGGAAGTCAGTGCGCTGCGGGAGCTCCTCAATAACTGGAACTACCAGTACTATGTACTGGATCAACCCAGCGTTCCCGATGCCGAGTACGACCGCGCTTTCCGGCGTCTCACGGAGCTGGAGGCCGACTATCCGGCACTGCTCAGATCTGATTCACCCACGCAACGTGTCGGCGCTATTCCCCTTGATCGATTCCATCAGGTCAGTCATGAAGTGCCGATGCTGTCGCTGGACAATGCCTTTGACGAGCAGGATATGCTCGATTTCAACCGGCGGCTGCAGGACCGCCTGGGAGAACCCGGAGAGCAACTGGAATTTGCCTGTGAACCCAAGCTGGACGGCATTGCCGTAAGCCTGCTTTATCGCGATGGCGTGCTGGAGCGTGCCGCTACCCGGGGCGATGGCACGACCGGCGAAGACATAACCCAGAATGTTCGCACTATTCCCTCTGTTCCTTTGCGTTTGCAGGGCAGTGGCTACCCCGCGGTGCTGGAAGTGCGCGGCGAAATATATATGCCTCGTGCCGGGTTTGAGCAATTGAATGAGCGCGCCAGGGAAGCGGGTGAAAAACCTTTCGTCAACCCCCGCAATGCGGCAGCTGGCAGCCTGCGTCAGCTGGATGCGCGCATCACTGCGCAGCGCCCGCTGGAAATGTGTAGCTATGGCGTGGGCCTGGTAAGTGGGGGGGAATTGCCCGGGCGTCACGCCGACGTACTGCAGCGCCTGCAGGAGTGGGGTTTACGCATTAATGCGGAGTCGCGTGTGGTGCAGGGTATAGAGGCCTGCGCAGAATACTATGATGATCTCGCGGCAAGACGCGACGAATTGCCCTACGATATTGACGGCATTGTGTTCAAGGTGAACGATCTCGGTTTGCAGCAGCAGCTCGGTTTTGTGTCGCGAGCACCGCGCTGGGCAATAGCCCGCAAGTTTCCCGCCCAGGAAGAAATGACCCGGCTGCTGGACGTGGAGTTTCAGGTAGGACGCACAGGTGCAATTACTCCGGTGGCGCGGCTGGAACCGGTTTTTGTCGGCGGCGTGACAGTGAGTAATGCCACCCTGCATAACAGTGATGAGATAGAGCGTCTCGGCGTCATGATAGGCGATACAGTCATTGTTCGCAGGGCGGGCGATGTCATCCCGAAAGTGGTGTCCGTGGTGTTGGAGCAGCGGCCGGCCGATGCGCGAGCTATCGTATTTCCCACGAGCTGCCCCGTGTGCGGTTCCGCGGTGGAGCGGGCGGCCGATGAGGCAGTGGTGCGCTGCATGGGTGGGCTGGTGTGTGCGGCCCAGCAAAAGGCTGCTATCAAGCATTTTGCCTCGCGGCGCGCAATGGATATAGATGGGCTGGGCGACAAGCTGGTGGAACAGCTGGTCGATGAGGGCCTGGTGGTCAATGTCGGCAGTCTCTACCAGTTGCGCCGTGAACAGTTGCTTGAACTGGAGCGCATGGGCGAGAAGTCGGCTGATAATCTGCTCGCTGCACTGCAGAAAAGTAAACAGACTACCCTGGCAAGATTCATTTTCGCGCTGGGTATCCGTGAAGTGGGAGAGGCAACAGCGCTTGCGCTGGCTCGCCATTTTGGCAGCTGGGAGGCGATTGCGGACGCGTCTGAGGAGCGCCTGCTGGAAGTGAGCGATGTCGGCCCTGTGGTGGCTGACCACCTGAGACAGTTCTTCGATTCCGCCTCAAGTCTGGCCGTGGTGAAAGCACTGCGCGATGCAGGTGTAAGCTGGCAGGACCTGACAGTAGATTCCGAGGATCTGCCTTTATCCGGTCAGACCTGGGTGGTCACCGGGAAACTGGAACAGATGGGACGTGACGATGCCAAGGCACATCTGCAAGCGCTGGGTGCAAAAGTGGCGGGCAGTGTGTCGGCGAAAACCACACGCGTGGTGGCAGGGCCCGGTGCCGGATCGAAGTTGGCAAAAGCACATGAACTGGAGATCGATGTGATCGATGAAGCCGCCTTTCTGGCATTTCTTGCTGATCATGGGGTTGCGCTGTGAGTGCGCGCCGCGTCGGTGCCCTCACGGTACTGTTACTCAGTGTAGTGCTAACGGGATGCACAACATCCCAGCCCCGCAATACGGGAGATATCTGTGCTATTTTCCAGGAAAAAGATGATTGGTACGAAGCGGCAGCGGACGCCAGGGACGACTGGGGCAGCCCCATTCCGGTAATGATGGCCATCATGCACCAGGAGTCGCGCTTCAATGCCACCGCCAAGCCGGCGCGCACCAAGCTGCTGGGTGTTATTCCCTGGTTCCGTCCCTCGGACTCCTATGGCTACAGTCAGGCACTGGGGTCTACCTGGACCGCTTACGAGCGCAGCGCCGGACGATACAGCGCAGACCGTGATGACTTCGGTGACTCCATCGACTTTATCGGCTGGTATAACGACCAATCTCGCCGCAGCAATGGTATCGGCCGGGATGATACCTATGATCTCTATCTCGCGTACCACGAAGGCCACGGCGGATACAGTCGCGGCAGCTATCGCAAGAAGCCCTGGCTGATGGATGTCGCGCGCAAAGTACAGCGTCGGGCGAACACCTACCAGGGTCAGTTACAGGGCTGTGAAGAAGACCTGAAAGACAAGGGTTGGTTCTCCGACTGGTTTTAGGCTGCCGCAAGGAAAGTCTATTGTGG
Organism: uncultured Haliea sp.; assembly: GCA_963977485.1. Classification (GTDB taxonomy): domain Bacteria; phylum Pseudomonadota; class Gammaproteobacteria; order Pseudomonadales; family Halieaceae; genus JARRPM01. The sequence continues at coordinate 15,474 of CAXBOW010000017.1, read as the reverse complement.
AAATTAGCGGAAATTGTTCCCTGCCCGGGTGAAATACGCGCATACCTGTGACACACTTCGTGCTCGCGTCTTGGTAATAAATCCCAGAAATAAAACGAGCAGCTAACAAGTGAAACCGACAAACATCAAGAACCCCGAGTACTTCCACAAGGTAGTGGATTGCCAGTATGCCTGCCCGGCTCACACCCCGGTGCCGGAGTATATCCGCCTCATCGCTGCGCAGCGCTACAGCGATGCCTATATGGTCAACTGGTATTCCAATGTGTTCCCCGGTGTGCTCGGGCGCACCTGCGATCGACCCTGCGAGCCGGCCTGCCGCCGTGTGCGGGTAGAGGAGGAACCGGTTGCGATCTGTCGCCTGAAACGTGTTGCCGCAGATAACAAGGACGACATTCGCGATCGCCTGCCCGCCATCCCCAAGAAAAAGAACGGCAAGCGTATTGCACTAATTGGTGCAGGCCCGGCGTCCTTGACTGTAGCACGTGATCTGGCGCCGCTGGGTTACATCATCGATATCTATGACAACCAGTTTGCCGGCGGCGGCATGATGCGCAGCCAGATCCCGTCGTTCCGTCTGCCGATCAGTGTGTTGGACGAGGAGGTCAATTACATTCTCGACATGGGTGTGAATGCCACCTTTGACGTGCAGGTAGACAGTCTCAAGGAAGTTTTGGCCAAGGACTACGACGCCGTGTTCGTAGGTACGGGTGCGCCTCGCGGCAAGGGGCTGAACCTGCCGGGTCTTGAAGACGCCCGCGACCATGTCTATCTGGGCATTGACTGGCTGGCCAGCGTGGCCTTTGAACACACCGACAAAATCGGCAAGCGTGTTCTGGTACTCGGTGGCGGTAACACGGCCATGGATTGCTGTCGCACCTCCATGCGTATGGGTGGCAAAGATGTGCGGGTTGTTGTGCGCAGCCCGTTCGAAGATATGAAAGCCTCGCCCTGGGAGAAAGAGGATGCCATGGCGGAGGGCATTCCGTTTTACAATAACCATGTGCCAAAAGAGTTTATTGTGGAGGAGGGCAAGCTCAAGGGCATGACCTTTGAGAAGGTCGAGGCGGAATACGACAAGGAGGGCAATCGCAAGCTGGTACCCACCGGGGAAGACCTCGTTTTTATGGAGGCCGACGATGTACTGATGGCCATCGGTCAGGAGAACTCCTTCCCCTGGATAGAGCGTGATCTGGGAATCGAGTTCGACAAGTGGGATATGCCGGTAGTGGACAAGACTACCTTCCAGTCTACCAATCCGAAAGTGTTCTTTGGTGGTGACTCCGCTTTCGGTCCGGAAAACATCATTACCGCGGTGGCCCACGGTCACCAGGCGGCCATTAGCATAGACCTGGTATGCCAGGGCGAATCAGTGGGTAAACGGCCGCCGCCGCTGACCAATCTGGCCAGTCAGAAAATGGGCGTACATGAGTGGAGCTATGATAACTCGGTAGCACCTGACGTGCGCTACGCGGTACCCCACGCACCGCTGGACAAGTTACTCAAGGATCGCAAGCTGGAAGTGGAGTTGGGCTTCGACCAGGACACGGGCTACAAGGAGGCGGAACGCTGTCTCAATTGTGATATTCAAACAATCTTTGAGGAAGTGCGCTGCATTGAGTGCGATGCCTGCGTGGATATTTGTCCCACTGACTGCATCACGTTTACCGTGAATGGCCCGGAGGCAGATTTGCGTACCCGGCTTTCGGCACCGGCAAAGGATCTCTCACAAGATCTGTACGTCTCTGCAAAACTTCCGACCAAGCGGGTGATGGTCAAGGACGAGGACGTTTGCCTGCACTGCGGGCTGTGCGCCGAACGCTGCCCCACAGGGGCATGGGATATGCAGAAATTTCTGTATAACGTCGCGGGGACTCTGGTATGAAGCGCCTCGAATCCGTTAATGACTTTGTCATCAAGTTTGCCAACGTAAACGGCACCGGCTCTGCCAGCGCCAACAACCTGTTTGCCAAAGCGCTGTTCCGCATGGGCCTGCCGGTTAGCCCTAAGAATATCTTCCCGTCCAATATTCAGGGTCTGCCGACCTGGTATGAAGTGCGGGTCAGTGAAAAAGGCTACCTGGGGCGGCGCGGGGGAGTGGATATCATTCTCTCGGTGAATCCCCAGAGCATGGCGCAGGACATCCGTGAGATAGAACCCGGCGGCTATTTTATCTACGACAACACCAAGCCGCTTGATCTGCGCCTGGTACGCAACGACATCACCATTATCGGTCTGCCGTTGACCCGCATTTGCAACGAAAAGTACAAGGATCCACGCCAGCGCCAACTTTTCAAGAACGTCATTTACGTGGGTGCGCTCGCCGCGCTTTTGGACATGGATTTCAAGGTCCTGACAGACCTGGTGGCGGATCAATTCAAGGGCAAGGAAAAACTGGTGCTGCCCAATATCAACGCGCTGGAACTCGGCCACCAGTACGCCAAAGATAATTTCGACTGCCCCATTGGTATCCGGGTGAAGTCCGCCGATAACGTGGGCGACAAAATACTGCTGGACGGCAACACAGCGCTGGGGCTGGGTGCCATTTATGGCGGTGCGACTGTGGCCGCGTGGTACCCCATTACCCCGTCTACTTCGGTAGTGGATGCCTTCGACAAATATGCGCGGCGGGTGCGCATAGACCCGGGTACGGGTCGTCGCAACTACGCTATCGTGCAAGCGGAAGACGAACTGGCGGCGATTGGTATGGTGATTGGGGCCAGCTGGAACGGCGCCAGGGCATTTACTGCTACCAGTGGCCCCGGGCTGTCATTGATGAGCGAGTTTCTCGGGCTGGCATACTTTGCCGAGATACCGACGGTGTTGTTCGATGTGCAGCGGGCGGGTCCCTCCACCGGCATGCCCACCCGAACCCAGCAGTCTGATGTACTGGCGGCGGCCTACGCCAGCCACGGCGACACCAAGCACGTGCTGCTATTTCCGTCTTCACCCAAGGAGTGTTTCGACTTCGGTGCCCTGTCGTTTGATCTGGCAGAGCGTTTGCAGACGCCAATCATCATGTTGACCGACCTCGACCTGGGCATGAATGACAATATGTCCGACCCGCTTGAATGGGATGACAGCCGGGAGTACGACCGCGGCAAAGTACTCAATGCCGAGCAACTGGATGCGATGGAGCGGTACGGGCGCTATCAGGATTCCGATGGCGATGCGATCTGCTACCGCACCTACCCCGGCACGCACCCCGAGAAGGGCGCCTATTTTACCCGGGGCAGCTCGCGGGATGAGCAGGCCGTGTACACCGAGAAGGGCGAGGAGTACGAGCGGAATATGCTGCGCCTGCTGCAAAAGTGGGACACCATCAAAGAGTATGTGCCCGGCCCGGAAATTATCTCCTGTGGTAAAGAAACTGATATGGCAGTGCTTTACTTTGGTACCAGCGAGGCATCTTCCAGGGAGGCGGTTGATCAGCTTGCCAATGAAGGGGTGGCACTGGATGCGATGCGCGTACGCTCGTTCCCATTCAACCATGATGTCGAGGACTTTATCGATAGTCACGAGCGGGTATTTGTTATCGAACAGAATCGCGATGCGCAACTGCGTACGCTGTTGATGGCAGAGTTTGAACTTGGCCCCGACAAGCTGAAGTCGGTTCTGTGTTTCGATGGCACGCCGATCAGTGCGCGCAATATACGCAAACAAATCCTGGAGCATTTGCCCGGGAATAACGTCACGCCCCTGCACCGGAAAATCCGGGCGAACGGTGTGGGAGAACATGCATGAGCTACCAGATACCCAAGTTTCGACACCCCGAGCTACCGGTCAACGAGCTGGGCTACACCAAAGCGGCTTACGAGGGGTCTATCTCCACGCTGTGCGCGGGCTGTGGGCACGATTCCATCAGCGGCGCCCTGGTGCGCGCCTGCCATGAGTTGTCGCTGGAGCCACACAAGATTGCCAAGTTGTCCGGTATAGGCTGTTCTTCCAAGACGCCTACCTACTTCCTGGGTAAATCTCATGGCTTTAACTCGGTACACGGCCGCATGCCATCGGTTGCGACCGGGGCCGCGATGGCCAATCGCGATCTCCTCTACCTGGGTGTATCCGGTGACGGCGATACCGCCTCCATCGGCATGGGGCAGTTTGCCCATGTCATCCGGCGCAACCTCAATATGGTCTACGTGGTCATGAATAACGGTTGTTATGGCCTCACCAAGGGGCAGGATTCTGCCACCGCAGATGAAGGTTCTGCCGGTAAAAAAGGCGATGTTAACCCCTTTCATGCCATCGACCTCTGTGGCACGGCGCTGCAACTGGGCGCGACTTTCGTCGCCCGCAGCTTCTCCGGCGACAAGGAACAACTGGTGCCATTGATTAAGGCCGCCATGAGTCACCGGGGCTTTGCCCTGATTGACGTGGTCTCACCCTGTGTGACCTTCAACAATAACGCCGCATCCACCAAGAGCTATGAGTTTGTGCGGGATCACGCCGAGGCCACTGGAACGGTTGATTTTGTGCCCATGCGGCAGGAAATCACCACCAGTTCTCGTCCCGGGGCCGCCCACGAGGTCACCATGCACGACGGTTCGGTGTTGCGGTTGTACGAGGATGTCGAGAATTTCAACCCCTTTGACCGGCGTTCCGCCATGATGTCGCTGATGAGCCATCACAGTGAGGGCACTATCCAAACCGGGTTAATTTACCTCGATAAAGACTCACGGGACCTACACGAGGTGCTGGAGACTTCACACCGGCCGCTGAATGAGCTGGAAGAGGGCGAGCTGTGCCCCGGCAACAAAATGTTGGTCAACATTAACGCCAGCCTCCGCTAGAAACCCACTTTCGGGGGCGTTGTCATTTTATTGTCATAATTTCATCATCTAATAGGGCCACTTCGCAGCCAGATGGAAAAATGACCAATGAATGAACCGACGGTGCTAGTGGTTGACGATGAGAATGCGATCCGGGACATGCTGCGCATGGCCCTGGAAATAGCAGACTTTCGTTGTATCGAGGCAGACAATATTCACGATGCCTATACGCTGGTGGTAGATGAGCGTCCGGATATCGTATTGCTGGACTGGATGTTACCCGGCGGCAGCGGGCTGGAAATGCTGCGCCGACTCAAGCGAGGTGAAACCACCCGTGACCTGCCAGTGATCATGCTGACCGCCAAGACCGCCGAAGACAATGTCATCCAGGGCCTGGACGTGGGTGCGGACGATTACATAACCAAACCCTTTGCGCCGCGCGAATTGATCGCCCGGGTGAGAGCGCTGTTGCGCAGATCCAGTGGTGGCCAGGCCAATGAGCGTATGCAGGTGAGTAAGCTGGTGCTCGATGGCGAAAGCCGCCGGGTACTGGTGGATGATGACCCGATTGACATGGGGCCCACTGAATTCAGGCTGTTGCAATTCTTCATGTCGCACCCGGAGCGCGCCTATACCCGCAGCCAACTGCTGGACCAGGTCTGGGGGGCCAATGTCTATGTGGAGGAACGTACCATCGACGTGCACATTCGTCGCCTGCGCAAGGCTCTGCAGTGTCCCGGCGGTGATTACAGTAACCTGATTCAGACTGTGCGCGGCACGGGGTACCGGTTTTCCTCCCGGGGGGTAGCATAGTGCTGCCGCAGCAACCGGGATGAGCTGGCGCTCCGCCGCACTCAAGGTCGCCATGTTGCTCGCCGCAGCAGCGTTGCTCGGCTGGTATTATGGGCATCCCCTGTGGGCCGTAGCAGGCGCGTTGGTCGGCCTGGTGGTGCACTGGTTGATACAAATGCGCAGGGTACAGATCTGGCTGCAGGACCCGGAGCAGTCCCCGCCCGAAATTTACGGCATCTGGGGCGATCTTCTGAGCCACCTCTACCAGCAGCAGAAAAAAGGGCGTGAAGCCAGGGCAGACCTGCAATCCACTGTGGATTACCTGCAGGACTCTTTCGCGTCGATGCGCGACGGCGTGGCAATTGTCGATGACCATGGGCTACTCAAGTGGTTTAACGACCCGGCGCAGGAATTGCTCGGGCTGCGCTCTGCCGATGCAGGCCAGAGCCTGATGAACCTGGCTCGATCGCCTGAATTTCTTCAGTATTTCAACCGTGGAAATTTTGGCGAGCCATTGCAGTACCGCATGGCCGGTGATGCCGGCACCTGGCTGCGGGTCGAGATTACCCGTTTTGGCGATGGTGACCGCCTGCTATTTATTCGTGATGTGACAGCGTCTGTACGCATGGAAAACATGCGCAAAGACTTTGTCGCCAATGTTTCGCATGAGTTGCGAACCCCCCTGACGGTTATCAGCGGTTATCTGGGAACATTCCTCGGTGACACGGACCGCCTGGATCCACGCTATGTGAAGCCATTGCAGCAGATGCTGCAACAGGCAGTGCGGATGGAAAACCTGTTGAAAGATCTTCTCTGGCTCTCCCGTATTGAAAGTGAACAGGGCATGGAAAAGCATACGCCCATAGATCTCGGTGCTTTGCTCGCGGAGTTGCTGGACGAAATACGCACCGCACAACCGGAGCGCAAGGTAGAACTGGAGCTGGGCACGGACTTCAAGGTACCTGGAGATTATCGCGAGTTATACAGCGCTGTATCCAATCTCGTGTGGAATGCTATCAAATACAGTAAGCCAGACAGCGTGGTCCGCGTTAGTTGGAAGCCAGCGGAAGGCGGCTACCAGCTAACCGTGACCGATCAGGGGATAGGGATCGATGCGGCCCATATTCCGCGACTGACAGAGCGTTTTTACCGGGTAGAGGACAGCCGCTCCTCGGCGACCGGTGGTACGGGCCTGGGCCTGGCTATCGTCAAGCATGTAGCGGCAACCCACAACGCCCGGCTCCACATCGAGAGCAGGGTGGGACAGGGAAGTACCTTTAGCCTGGTCTTTCCAGCGCGGGGGCAGGTTGCCCGTGAACAGCGGACTACAGCGTCAGTGGCCTGAGCCATACCGTCAAATACATGAGGTTGAGTAAATGTTGAAGCAAGAAGATTACATGCACCACATCTCCGGCCAGTTCAATGCCGAACTTGAGGGCCTGCGTAACCAGATGCTTGAAATGGGCGGCAAGGTTGAGCAGCAACTGGCCAGCGCCATAGAAGCCCTGGTTGCCATGGACAGTGGCAAGGCCGAGTTGATCATCGACGGAGACCACGAGGTCAACCAGATGGAGATGTCTATCGATGACCAGTGCGCCTCCATCCTGGCGAGGCGTCAGCCGGCAGCAAGTGACTTGCGTCTGGTGGTGGCAATTATCAAGGTTAATACCGACCTGGAACGTATTGGCGATGAAGCGGCGAAGGTCGCCAGGCAGGCCATGCGTCTCTCGGAAGCCAGTAACTCACCCAGTAATTTTATCGAAATTCGGCATATCGGTACGCATGTGGCAGAGATGTTACGCCGCGCGCTCGACGCCTTTGCCCGGCTGGATGTCCATGCGGCAGTGGAGGTCGTTAAAAGTGACACTATTGTCGACAAGGAATACGGCAGTGCTCTGCGCAGCCTGATGACTTTTATGATGGAGGATCCGCGGGCGATCGGCGGCATTATCAATGAGATGTGGGCCCTGCGCAGTCTCGAGCGTATAGGCGATCATGCCAGCAATATTGCGGAGCACGTGATCTACCTGGTGCGGGGACTGGATGTGCGGCACGGACGCCTGGAGGAGATGGCAGACCAGGTGCGCGAGCCCGATTGAGTTGGCCTGGAACCTGTAACATTACTGTAACAAAGCTGGCATAGAATTCTCACCGGGCATTCAGTGCAAAGGCCTACCCGATACAGCCATTCGTTCCAGTCGAAAACAGGGAGTTCAGATCACGTGAAAAATTATCTAGTGAGTGCGGTCACCGCAGCCGCTTTTATCGGCGGCGCAGTCGTCGCCCAGGCGGCGGTACGTGACAACATCAGTATTGTGGGCTCCTCTACGGTGTATCCCTTCGCCACGGTGGTCGCCGAGCGCTTCGGTCGCTCTACCAACTTCAAAACGCCGAAAATCGAGTCCACGGGCTCTGGCGGCGGGCTGAAATTGTTCTGCAAGGGTGTCGGAGCCAATACCCCGGATATCACCAACTCTTCTCGCCGTATCAAGATGAGCGAGTATGACGATTGCCAGCAGAACGGCGTTACCGAAATCGTTGAAGTACTCGTGGGCTACGATGGTATTGCATTGGCCAACGCCAAGAGCGCACCGGTATTCAAGTTGAGCCTGAAGGATGTCTACCTGGCACTGGCGAAGGATATTCCCGGCCCTGACGGCAAGCTGATCGCGAACCCGAACAAGACCTGGAAGGACGTCAACGCCAGCCTGCCCGCCATCACCATTGAGGTACTGGGACCACCACCGACTTCCGGCACCAGGGATGCATTCGCCGAGTTGGCGATGGGCGGCGGCGCCAAGAGTATTCCTGCGCTGAAAACCCTGAATGATTTGTCCGCTGAGCAGGCTGATGAGATCAAGGCGGCCATGGCGAAACTGGGCCTGCCGGCAGGGGTATATACCGCGTTTCTGGAAAGCAAAGGTAAAGCGCCCAAGGGCAAGGACCTGTTCAAGACAGTGGCCTACGCTATCCGCGAGGACGGCGCCTATATTGAAGCGGGCGAGAACGACAACCTGATCGTACAGAAGCTCGCTGCCAATCCGAATGCTGTCGGTATTTTCGGCTTCAGCTTCCTTGAGGAGAACGGCGACAAAGTGCACGGGTCGGAAGTTGACGGTGTGGTTCCTACCTTTGAGTCGATCTCAAATGGCGATTACCCGGTCTCGCGCCCGCTGTACTTTTATATCAAGCGCGCGCATGTGGGTAAAATCCCGGGCATTCAGGAATATGCGGTGGAATTTACTTCGAACAAGGCGATGGGTGAAGACGGCTACCTTTTAGACAAGGGCCTGATACCACTGAGTGAAGACGAGTTGAAAAAAGTTCAGACTGATGTCAAGGAATTGACTCTGCTGGAAATGTAGTTGTCCTGGGTCGGGCTGCAGACAGACCCGGCATAAGACATAGCGCCGCCTCTGGCCTGTCCGGTGTGCGGCGCACTTTTTTGGGGCTGTAATGGAAACTACCACTGTCTTTCTAGTGCTGATAGCGCTGACGTTTATCAGTTTTTTTATGGGTCGCAAGCGCTCCCATGCTGTCGCCTCGGGGCAGGGTGGCGCCAGGAGCCTGCACTCCCTGCCGAAACACTACGGTTACATGGCCGCCCTGTGGGCACTGTTGCCGTCACTGGTGTTGCTTCTTCTCTGGTTGGTATTTGAATCCAGCATTCTATCCAGCCTCATACTGAACGAGCTGCCACAGCAGGTTCAGGATATGCCTGCTAATCAGCAGGGCTTATATCTTAACCAGATCATCAGCACGGCACTGGGCGCTACTGGCGCCGACATGCTGGATGCAGCCCAGGTCGCCGCAGTGCAACACTACCAGGACCTGGCAGCGGCGAGCCGCAATTTGAAAGCGATGCTGGTATTTCTGGTGGCCCTGGTGGGCGCGGTGCTGGCGTTGCGGCGGATTCGCCCGGCGCTGCGTGCCCGCAATCATGTGGAGGGCATCGTAAAGTGGATATTGTTCGGTTGTTCTTTCCTGGCCGTATTAACCACCCTGGGCATTGTATTGTCCGTACTGTTTGAAGCGATTCGCTTCTTCCAGGCCATACCGATGGCGGATTTTCTGTTCGGACTGGACTGGAGCCCGCAGATGGCGATCCGGGCCGACCAGGTTGCCGCCTCGGGCTCCTTTGGTTTTGTCCCCTTGTTGGTTGGCACCCTGTTGATCTCCACTGTGGCCATGGTTATTGCTGTGCCGGTTGGGCTGATGTCGGCCATTTATCTGTCGGAGTATGCTTCCCGGCGTTTCCGCGCGGTAACCAAGCCGGTGCTGGAAATTCTTGCCGGTGTTCCCACGGTGGTCTACGGCTTTTTTGCCGCGCTTACCGTGGCCCCTTTTATTCGCGATCTCGGTGAATCACTGGGCCTGCATGTGGCATCGGAGAGTGCACTGGCAGCCGGGCTGGTAATGGGCATCATGATTATTCCCTTTGTGATGTCGCTGTCCGACGACATCATCAACGCAGTGCCGGATACCATGCGTGAGGCCTCCCTGGGCATGGGCGCCACCATGAACGAAACCATTCGCAAAGTATTACTACCGGCTGCTTTACCCGGCATTGTCGGCGGCATCCTGCTGGCGGCATCCCGGGCCATTGGTGAAACCATGATCGTGGTGATGGCCGCCGGCCTTTCTGCCAAGTTGACCATAAATCCGCTGGAAGCGGTCACTACAATAACAGTACAGATTGTTACCTTGCTGGTAGGTGACCAGGAATTTGACAGCCCCAAAACTCTGGCCGCCTTTGCCCTTGGACTTGTTCTGTTCTTCGTGACATTGGTGCTGAATATCATCGCCCTTTACGTGGTGAGGAAATACCGTGAGCAATATGAGTAAACCTGATTCCTTCAAACACAGTAGCGCCATCCAGGCCTCGCTGAAAAAGCGGTATGCGCGAGAGCGCCGCTTTCAGTGGTATGGCCGGCTGGCGGTTCTGACGGGCTTTGTATTCCTGTTCATTCTTTTGGCGGACATCGTCAGCAAGGGATCACCGGCCTTTACCCAGCAGTTTATCAAGGTCAGCGTCAACCTTGACCGCGATACGCTGGACCTGCCGGAAAACCCCACCGAAGACCAGCTTTTTGCCGCCGACTACCAGGGTGTCATAAAGGCCAGCCTGCGCGATATGTTCCCCGATGTCTCCGGCCGCAAGGACAAGCAGCAGTTGTACCGCCTTCTGAGTGTTGGGGCAGAGTACAACCTGCGCGACAAGGTTATAGAGAACCCCGCTCTTCTGGGGCACACGACGGATATCTGGTTGCGGGCGCACGCCGAGGCGGGCAGCTACCTGAAAGGGCAGGTTGATGCCGCTATGCCGGAGTCCGATCGTCGGGTAAAAGATCTGCAGGTAGGTTGGCTGGATCAGCTGCGGGCAGAGGGGCGCACCGAATCGCGCTTTAATATCGCGTTCTTTACCAACGGTGATTCCCGCGAACCGGAAATGGCGGGTATCAGGGTGGCGTTGTACGGGTCATTTTTTACCCTGCTGGTGACGTTCGCTATCGCCTTTCCCATAGGTGTATTCTCAGCGGTTTACCTGGAAGAATTTGCCCCGCGCAATCGTATTACCGATCTTATCGAAATCAATATCAACAACCTCGCGGCGGTACCTTCCATCGTCTTTGGCCTATTGGGGCTGGCGGTATTTATTAACTTTTTCGATTTGCCGAGGTCGGCACCCCTGGTGGGCGGTATTGTACTTTCACTGATGACTCTACCCACGATTATCATTACCTCGCGGGCGGCAATCCAATCAGTGTCGCCGTCTATCCGTGAGGCGGCCCTGGGTGTGGGTGCGTCCAAGCTGCAAACCGTTTTTCACCACGTTATTCCTGTCGCAATGCCCGGCATTCTGACCGGCTCGATTATCGGTATGGCCCAGGCACTGGGTGAGTCGGCGCCCCTGCTGATGATTGGTATGGTTGCTTTTATTATGGATGTTCCCGGGGGGGTCACGGACCCGGCCACGGTACTGCCGGTACAGGTCTATCTATGGGCGGACAGTCCCGAACGCGGATTTACCGAGAAAACATCGGCGGCGATCATGGTGCTGATGGCGTTTTTGATCGTGATGAACGCGCTGGCAGTTTACCTGCGCAAACGCTTTGAACTGAAATAGGCAGGCGGCAATGCAAGGATCTGATACAGTGAAATTTATGCCATCGGCAGCAGGGGAAGTAAACATGGAGAGTGACGACAGGTCGAGGTCACCCGCTGCGCAGGCTGGCGCCGGAAAGAGAAAGACTTTGGACATACGCGATCACACTGACGTCACGGAATACCAGACCATTGGTAGCCCCTTCGTCGACAACCCGAAAATGAGTGCACGCAATGTCAACGTTTTCTACGGTGACAAGCAGGCTATCCTGGATGTCTCGCTGGATATCGGCCGCAACGAGGTCATTGCTATGATCGGCCCTTCCGGCTGCGGTAAGTCAACGTTTCTACGCACCCTTAACAGGATGAATGACATCATCCCTATCTGCCGCGTACAGGGCGAATTTTCGCTGGACGGCGACAATATCTATGGCGCGGAGCAGGACACGGTATTGCTGCGCGCGCGGGTGGGCATGGTGTTTCAAAAACCCAACCCATTCCCCAAGTCCATATATGAGAATGTGGCCTACGGCCCGCGTATTCACGGCCTGGCACACAACAAAACTGAGATGGATGAAATCGTGGAGACCAGCCTGCGCCGCGCCAGCCTGTTCAGCGAGGTCAAGGATCAACTGGACAAGCCCGGCACCGGTCTCTCCGGCGGCCAGCAACAGCGACTGTGTATTGCCCGCGCCATCGCGGTAAGCCCGGAGGTCATTCTTATGGATGAACCCTGCTCGGCGCTGGATCCTATCGCCACCGCACGGATCGAAGAACTCATAGATGAGCTAAAGGAGAATTACACCATCGCCATTGTCACGCATTCGATGCAGCAGGCCGCCCGCGTGTCGGAACGCACGGCGTATTTCCATCTCGGAAAATTGATAGAAGTGGGTGACACCAAGCAGGTATTCACCATGCCGAAACACGAGCTCACAGAGAACTATATTACTGGCCGATTCGGCTAGCAGCGCCGGGGATTCTTCGGATGAAAACGATCATAAGCGGCGAACAGCACACCTCCCAGAGTTACAACGCCGAGTTGGAAGCACTGCGGCGCAGTGTTCTTACTATGGGCGGACTGGTGGAGCAGCAGTGCCAGTCGGCTGTAGAGGCGCTGATATCCGGCGATGAGGAATTGGCCGAAAAGGTGTCCAGGTCGGATTACGCGGTCAACAAGCTGGAGCTGGAGATCAGTGCCCAATGCACTGACATCCTCGCCCGCAGGCAGCCTGCAGCGCGTGACCTGCGTATGGTCGTGGGCATTATTCGCATGGTGGCCAACCTGGAACGGGTGGGTGATGAGGCGGCCAAGGTAGGCCGTATGGCATTGAAGCTGTCTGACATGCGTGACAAACAGACGTACCAGAGTGAACCGCAGCATCTGGGGGAGGGGGTTACTGCCATGCTGCGGGGTGCGCTGGACGCCTTTGCCCGGCTGGACGTCGACACCGCGCTTGAAATCATTGCCCGCGACCAGGAGATAGACCGGGAGTTCAAGACCCTGACCCGTCTACTCATGACGCACATGATGGAGCAGCCCCAGCGGGTTAAAAATATGTTGCGGGTAAACAGCTGTGCCCGTGCCCTGGAGAGGGTCGGTGATCACGCGGTGAATCTGTGTGAAGAAGTGATATATCTGGTGGAAGGCAATGATGTCCGGCACCTGAGCTTTGAGGAGATCAAACGCCGCCACCAGTCCTGAACAGCCCCTGGCTAATCCTTTTTCCCGGCCTTTAGCTCCTTTTCGGCCTCTTTCACCTTGCTCGATATCAAATTGGTCACCCAGTTCGAAAGAGAGCGCCCATCGGCCTCCGCAAGCTTTTTCGCCCGCTTTTTGAGATCCGGATCAATGCGAATATTAAGTAGTTTCGTCTTAGACATTCCAACATCTTGATAAATAAGCAAAAAGATTTGGTATTTTAGCACATGTATATAGCTTGTCCTGCACTTTTTAGTCTATAGTGTATGTATATACAAAGAGTTTCAACAGTGTAGGAGATGTCTATGAATTTACAAGCCGCCCAAAAGGAACTACGGGGGCGCACGCCACGGGTTACCGGAGCGACGCTCGCCATTGAAGTACTTGTTGTCGTAAGTTTCAGCTATATGCTGGTAGGCTTTTTTGCCTGATGAAACCGTACACGGCGCGTTGTCAGTCCTAATCCCCTCGTTCCCCCCAAAACACTGCAACATGACAAAAATGTGACCTTACCCCGGTGCTACAGACCCTGCAGGGGGCATTAAGGTAGCCAAAAACCGCTTATTGGCGGTGTCTCTGTAATAAAAATGTCATATTGAACAAGTAAGCTCCCCCACCAGGTGCATGTAGCTGTACATGCAGAGACCACCCGGGGGAATGGAACATGAAAAATCTTCTAACTGTCGCAGTAGCCAGCGCACTGCTGAGTAGCGTCTCGGCGTCTGCCGCCGTCAGCGACGCAGAGTTTGCGGAGCTGAAGGCCCAGTTTGCCGCCATGGCCAATCGCCTGAGTGTACTTGAGGCGGAAAACAACCAGCTTCGTGAGCAGGGTACCGCCAGCGTAACGCAACTGGAGGGCGCACGGGAGGAACTGGTAAGCGCCCGGGAAGACCTGGTGATGGTAAAGGAGCAGAACGCAGCGTCTTCCTGGGCCGAGCGTATCAGCGTGAAGGGCGATTTCCGCTATCGCTATGAAGAGATTGATGTGCAGGGCGCTGACAAACGTGACCGCAACCGTATTCGGGCCAGGTCCGAGATGGTGGCGAAGTTGCCGGACAACGTCACGGTCGGACTGGGTATTGCCAGTGGCGGCGATGACCCGGTGTCATCCAACCAGACGCTCGGCGACGGCAACTCATCCAAGGATCTGCGCCTGGATCTGGCCTACGCAAGATGGCTTCCCACCGACCAAATCTACATCGAAGCGGGTAAATTCAAGAACCCGCTGTTCAAACCGCAGAAGTCAGGCCTGTTGTGGGACGGCGACTGGCGCCCTGAGGGTTTCAATGCCGGCTGGAGTAACGACCACCTGTTTGTTACCGCCCTGGTGAACTGGCTGGAGAGTGACAGCAAGAACGGCGGCGACGCGGTGACCTGGGGTGTGCAGGGCGGTATGAAGTTTGACATCGGCGGTGCCGGCCTGACCACGGCAGTAGCCTACTATGATATTCCCGTAAAAGGAGACACCTCCTTCTTCGATGGCGATTTCTACGGCAACTCGGTTGTCGTCAAAAACGGCCAGGACGTCTACGAGTACGACTACGAATTGCTGGAAGTATCGGCAGAGCTGGTGATGGCTATCTTCAATATGCCCCTGACATTCTACGGCGATTTTGTGCAGAACCAGGACCCGGACGATTACAACACCGGTTGGCTGGCCGGCGTCACCCTGGGCAAGGCCAGCGGCGCGGGTACCTGGCAGGTCGGTTACCAGTATGAGGACCTGGAGGCGGACGCCGCCCTGGGTCTGGTGAGTGATTCCGACTTTGCCGGCGGTGGTACCGACGGCAAAGGTTCGAGGCTGACCGGTGCCTACGGCATCAATAAGCAGTGGAACGTGGGTTTCACCTGGTATATTGACAACAAGGCCGGAGAAAAGGCATTCAAGGGCGAAGGCGGCGCGCTGGAATACGACCGGGTAATGCTGGATACCGTGTTCAAGTACTAGGGTGTAATAGTCGCGTGCTGATCTTACAGACTGTACCAGCTGGCCATGTCCGCTTTCGCGTAGAATCTCCCGGCCGGCAGATTCTACCGTTAGCGGCAGAAAACGACGCATAAGAGCCATTAGCTCATTGGCCAGCCAGAGCCCGATTTATCTGAAGA
>CAXBOW010000016.1:0-111851 GCA_963977485.1 uncultured Haliea sp. | reverse complement strand
CCACTGGGGGAATGGGTATGGGACACATGAAGGACGGTATGGCGCCTGATCCGCAACCCTCCACTGGGGGAATGGGTATGGGGCATATGAAGGACGGTATGGCGCCTGATCCGCAGACCTCCAAGGGAGGAATGGGTATGGGACATATGAAGGAAGGCATGTCGCCTGATTCGCAGACCTCCAGCGGGGAAATGGGTATGGGAGATATGGACGACAAAATGGCGCCTGATCCGCAGCCCTCCACTGGGGAAATGGGTATGGGCGATATGTGATGGGAAGGTATGCCGCCTGATGCTTAGACTTCTTACGAGCTAGGGATATACGCAAACGCCTCATCTGTATAAACTGGGTGACGCTGAACTTCGTTTGATCATACCGAACACCTTTCTCTCTCGGGCCATCAGAGTGCGTTCTTGACCGCGATTAAGCAGAGGGCTGATATCGCCGTACTAAACGCTCAGCTCAGGTGGACCTCCATTATCAATATGTTGGCAAGAGAGTTGGCATTCTAAAGCTGGAACAGGTGGAAGGGTTAATGTCAGCAGAGAAGTTAGCGTGAAAATCGTTTTAGAACGTGAGAGCTATTAATGAAATTGCCCCAACCATTTTTCTGCGCCTTGCGAAAGTTAGGCCTGATAACCATTACCGCTTTTTTTGTGTGCTGGCCAGCGCAGGCTCAGCAGTCTGAAGCCGAGCACCAAAGTCACCACCCGGACATCTATGGAGATCAGCCCCTTCTGGAGGATCAAGCTATACAGGCGACAGACGCGATACCCACAGCACCGCAACTGCAAGGCATAAACAAAAGAAAGGGCGGTGCTATGGGGAAGGTCATAGGGGATATGATGGGCGGTATGATGGAAAAAATGGGGGCCCCAAAACCAAAAGATTTGTACCCCTCACTCATGCGATTGTCGGAACTGCCGCTTGAGCAACGCGAAAAGGTCGAAGGTGATGCTGAGCGACGAATGGACGCTGGAACAGGGATCATGCTGCAAGGTTTCAATGCGCTGAGCCAGGCAAATGCGCGGAAAGATTTTGAGTTAATGCAAGGTGCAGTAAGTGACATCGAGCAAGGGTTGGCTCAATACGACAGTGGCTTGGCTGCCAAGCGAGCGTTAGCTGAAGGGCAAGCGCCGCGCAATGTCGCCTTGCTATGGTTTAAGCGTGAAATGAATTTGCTGCCGACCCTATCTGAGCAAGCCCCCTATTCTTTTATGGGTATGGCTCCGCTGCACACAGGGGTTATGCTGATCTTGCTGCTGTTTGTCGCAGTAATGTTATGGATGTACCTGTTTAAAATGCGTCGAGCAGCGGCCCTGTTAGGCGAATTAACCGATCGACCGGCGGCACCTGAAACAAGTAAACAGGCGGTGTTAACGCCGTCTACCGACACCGCTGATGTCGAAACATCAGCAGGCGCTCTCGCGGCAACGCCAACGGCTTCGCCATTGAGCAAAGGCGGACGCTATAACGGACCGCTAAAGGTCGTCGGCATCTTTGCTGAAACGCATGATGTGAAAACATTCAGATTGGCAGAGAAGGATGGGAGGCCGCTTCCATTTACCTACGAGCCCGGGCAATTTGCGACCTTGACCTTAACAATACCGGAGCAAAGCAAGCCAGTTAAGCGCTCATATACTATTGCGTCCTCACCCACACAGCGCGATTACTTTGAACTGACTATCAAACGTGAAAATCAGGGGCTCGTATCTCGATTTATGCACGACACGGTGAAATTGAATGACCTGCTAGACGTCAAAGCAGCGAATGGCCGATTTTATTTTAATGGCCATGATACGGATAGTGTCGTTTTGGTTTCGGGTGGGGTGGGCATCACGCCGATGATGAGCGCAGTACGTTATTTGACTGATCGATGTTGGTCCGGTGAAATTTACTTTCTGTTTTGTGGTCGCACCAGCGAAGATTTTATCTTCCAGCAGGAATTGACCTATTTGCAGGCCCGCCATAAAAACCTGCATGTACTGGCCAGCATGACGCGGGTAGAAGGCACAGATTGGAAAGGCCCGCAGGGCCGCTTTACGCCGCAATCGATTAGCGATTTTGTGCCGAACATTGTCTCCAAGGAAATCCATATCTGTGGACCCCAGACGATGATGGACGGTGTGGCCGCGATGCTGACAGAACTGGGGGTTCCGGAAAAATTGATACAAACCGAAGCATTTGGAGCTGCTCCGATAGCGAAAAAACCACCGCAGTCGGCAGGTATCGTTGCTCCAGCTGCGCAAGCGGGGTTTACTGCACAGTTTTCGGAGTCACAAAAAACGGCTGTTATGAGTACTGGCGAAACGGTGCTGGAAGCGGCTGAAGCGGTGGATGTGGAGATCGAGAACTCATGTCGTGCTGGCAGCTGCGGCAGTTGCATCGTTAAGCTGGTGTCAGGCGAAGTGTCGATGGAAGTTGATGATGGATTGGGGGAAGATGAGAAGGAACAGGGCTATATTTTGGCCTGCCAGGCTATCCCCTCCACTGACGTTGATGTAGAGGCGTGAAAACTCAGGAACGTAATCTAGTCGCCTTCTTAGTGGTGTTAATGCTGTTGCTCTGGGCAGGGTTTATATGGCATCGTGATCCTGCGTTTCCAGGTAGCTTTGCCGGTGGTATGCTCGGTATTGCGGCTGCCATATTGATGTTTGTACCATTCCTTTATTCGGTAATAAAGCGCATCAAGCCGCTAAAAAAATGGGTCACGCAATGGGTGCCTATGCCCAGGTTATTGGCCTGGCATGTCTATGCGGGTGTTATCGGCCCTATCCTGGCAGTGCTGCACAGTGCTCATCGATTTGAAAGTAGTCTGGGCATCGCGTTGATCTTCTTAATGATTATTGACGTCATCAGCGGTTTTGTGGGCCGCTATTTGCTGGGCCAGATTTCGTCTGGCGTTCGCGCAAAAACCAATTTACGAAACGAGTTATACGATGAGTTTCAGCAGTCTTCTTTAGCACTCTGTCATCAAGAGCAGTGTGAGCCGCGAGCGCGCCTGACCAGCCCATACACTTCGTCATTGTCCGCCATTAGCCTGGCCAGTTGGCAAGGGAAGTCTGCGGTGGACAGCTCAGAACATCAAATACTTCGTTTGGTTGATGCTATGTCTGATGTTGAATATAGCATCAAAATGCAGGGCATTATCAAACGCTGGTTTAAACGTTGGCTGAAGTTTCATATAGCAACTTCTTGCACAGTGTCTGTACTGCTGATTTTTCATATTACCGCTGAAATCTATTTTGGATTGAGGTGGTTATGAGAAAAACGCTGGCGCTAGTATTTGCTATCGGTATTGCTATTGCTATTGCTCTGTTGAGTCATTACATGCACTCACCAGATGCAATGGTAGACATTGGCTGGGAGCAATCTGTACTGCCTGGCAAGCTCAGTGCCGCCCACGAGTTTCTAGACAACGATTGTGAGGCCTGCCATACGCCTGTTCGGGGTGTAGAGCGTGAAAACTGTGTGATTTGCCATGCCAATGACAGTTTTATTATCCAGCGCCAACCCACCGCCTTCCATGCTGACATTAGCGAATGTACCGCGTGCCACACAGAGCATGAAGGACGAGGCGCCAAGATTTCAACGATGGATCATAGTGCATTGTCGACTATTGGACTTGAAATGCTCGGGCAATTCAAAGATCCAAATCATGAGGGCACAATCGCGAAAGCCTTTCTGGAAGATTTACTGACCTCAGATAGAATGCCTGGTCCGCTTTTTGTGCATCCAGACGTGTCGGGCGAAGAAGTCTTGTTGCAGTGTAGTACTTGCCATCAAAACGATGATAGGCATTTCACTCTGTTTGGGCAGGACTGCGTACAATGTCATCGTACTGATCAGTGGTCGCTGCCAGAATTTTTGCACCCATCTAATCAATCCCGTGATTGTAACCAGTGCCATGAAGCGCCACCCAGTCACTACATGCAGCATTTTAAGATGATATCGGCCAAGGTGGCTGGCGAGCCCAATGCACCTGTCGAAGACTGTTTTGCTTGTCATCAAAGCACATCGTGGAATGATATTAAGCGGGCTGGTTGGTACAAGCACCATTAGCACAAGGACTGAGGATGCCTTTTAGTAGTATTGCCATTGTTCTAACTTGTTCTCTCAGAAAGAATGCAATGTCATCGATGGTTAATCGCGTCGGTTCAGTAGTGCGCCACTGTTACACTACTGGTGTCAATTGTTTGAAGCGGTTTTCTTATTATCTCTCCGCGGCTGCACTTGGTGCTGGGGAAATGGGTGCTACTCTGTATCGTCGGTTTGACCGTTTTTACGTACGAACTGAGCGGGATAATCTCCGATGCAATCCAATATGCTGAATTTACCATGCAGTAGGGAAAAACAAAATCTGTTGCGTAATTGGAGAGGGCTGCACAATGGAGTTTAGGCGGGGCTTATGCGATTTCTATTGCTTTCTACCCTCTAGTCTGCCATTACAGTTAAATGGAGGAGAGATACGTGTCTAGCCCAATCGTTGATGTAACCATGGTACAACCCACCGAAACGAAAGTCGTGCTGAGTGATAGCCGACAGGCCTATGGCAAGATCACCATCATCGGTGTTGGCAACTTGTTGCTCCGTGATGACGGAGTAGGTGTGCATGTGGTGCGTTGGCTTACTGAACAATTACAGCATCACGACGATATTGAATGCATTGATGCGGGTACGTTGAATTATGAGTTACTGGAATGGGTGGCAATGGCGGACGCCGTCTTATTGATTGACGCAGCTCAACTGGATGCCCCGGCTGGAACCGTCACGCGGCTTAACGACCACGAAGTGGAAAGCCACTTTGCGCAGGCATCTTCCCGCACTGTCCATCAAATTTGTATGCGCGATGTGCTGAATACGGCACGTATTTTGTACCAACGTCCCACACATTGGACCCTGATTGGAGTCCAGCCAGACATCATGACATGGGGAGACACGTTGAGTGAACCTGTTATAAAAAATATGGATGCTGTTTTTAGTGCAATTACAGATACTTTAAGGCACTGGGGGGTGAATGTAGGAGACGCATTGCGGCCGCCATGCGACCTATTAGGGGCGGAACAATGACTCTGGACGAAGCGATTATTTTCACCACTGAACAGATGGAAACCACGGGTAACGTGTTACCGCTGCTGCACGAAGTTCGTCACGCACTGGATACCTTAGTGGATCAGAAAACGCCTACCGTTATAGATCTTCGACGCATTCCTCTGAGTGCAGATGATGAGAAAAAGCTTGAAACATTTTTGGGCATTGGCGAAGTAAAAGCGACGATTAGCGCATTAGGACCGACGGTATTGCAAGAATCCCGCTATCCCGGCGTGTGGCTTGAAACTCACTATAACGAGGATGACGAAGTGATGGGAAAATTCATCACTATTGCTACCGTGCCCTCAATACTGATGGCACAAGTTGTCGATATGAAAGATGGGTTTATTCGCTTGACCCATGACTTGGACACGCCTTTAAACTCAACAGAACCATCAGATGATTCTGTTGAAAAATACTAGGAGAGCTATATGTCTTCCTCAATTTCATTGGGTGAACGGTTATTGCAACAAGGAGTAAGTCGCAGAACATTTCTTAAGTTTTGTACCACGACTGCTTCGTTGCTTGCCTTACCACAAACGGCGGTACCGCAAATGGTAGAGGCGCTCAGTGCAGCCCGTCGTCCATCGGTTATCTGGTTGCCGTTTCAGGAGTGTACCGGCTGCACAGAGGCATTGTTACGCTCCCATGCCCCCACTCTGGAAAGCCTTATTTTTGATAGTATCTCGCTCGACTATCAGCATACTATCATGGCGGCAGCGGGTGATCAGGCGGAGCTCTCACGTCACGATGCGATGCGTGAAAACAAGGGGAAGTATCTGTTGTTGGTTGATGGCTCCGTCCCGCTAGGCAATATGGGGTATTCCACCATTAGCGGACAAAGCAACGTTGACATGTTAGTCGAAACTGCAAAAGACGCTGCCGCTATAGTCGCTATTGGTACCTGTGCCTCGTTTGGCGGCATTCCCAAGGCCTACCCGAATCCGACGGGAGCCGTACCGGTGAGCAGTATTATTACCGACAAACCGATCATTAATGTGTCCGGTTGTCCGCCCTTGCCGATTGCGATCACTGCGGTATTGGCGCATTACCTAACCTTTAATACGCTACCGGCAATGGATGAACTTAACCGGCCGTTGGCATTTTTTGGTAACACGATTCACGATCGCTGTTACCGAAGACCCTTCTTTGAACAACGCAAATTCGCCAAATCCTTTGATGATGAAGGTGCGAAAAAAGGGTGGTGTTTATTTGAGCTGGGTTGCAAAGGTCCGGAAACCTACAATGCCTGCGCCACAGTAAAGTGGAATCAAGGTACCAGCTTCCCCATAGAATCGGGCCACCCCTGCCTGGGATGTTCCGAACCGGATTTTTGGGATCACGGCAGCTTTTACCAACCTTTATTTCCAAAGGAGCGTTATAAAGCCAAACCAGGACCAGGTAAAGGTGGTCCTAAGCATTGACAGTCTTGATCGTTATAGAAGTGAGGTGGCTGTATGAGCGAACAAAAAATTACTGATCGGCTGGTGGTTGATCCGATAACGCGTATTGAAGGGCATTTACGCATAGAGGCGGAAATGGATGGCAATACGATAAAGAAGGCCTATTCGTCAGGCACCTCCGTACGGGGTATTGAAAAAATCCTACAAGGGCGTGATCCGCGTGATGCATGGGCGTTTGCACAACGTATCTGTGGTGTCTGTACACTGGTACACGGTATGGCCTCCGTACGTGGTGTCGAACACACAATACGGTCGGCATGGGAATCCAACGCGCCGTTGGGGGTATCCACCAAAAAGCACGGCCCACCGTCTATGACGGAATCAGTCCCCGATGGTATGTCTATGCCACCTAAAGCAATGGGTCGTGGTCCAAACAAGGTGGCTAAACATGGCCCCCCAAGGGGGCACGGGCACGCTACACCTTCAGGCGCACCTACTGACATGGATATTCCCCCTAACGCGCAATTGATTCGCAATCTGATGATCGGTACACAGTTCGTCCATGACCATGTGATGCATTTTTATCATCTTCACGCACTGGACTGGGTCGATGTGTTATCGGCACTTAAAGCTGATCCGAAGGCAACGGCGACTCTCGCTGGCTCACTGAGTTCGTATCCACGTTCATCGCCGGGTTATTTTGAAGATATGCAGAAGAAGCTTAAGGTATTTGCCGAGTCGGGTCAGCTGGGTATTTTTGGCAATGCCTACTGGGGACACCCCGGTTACAAACTACCCCCTGAGATCAACTTGATGGCGTTGGCGCACTATATTGATGCTCTGGCCTGGCAGCGTGATATTGTTAAAGTACACACCATCTTTGGTGGGAAAAACCCACATCCTAATTTTGTGGTTGGCGGTGTGCCATCACCTATTAATCTGGATTCAGATACAGGTATTAACACACGGCGTTTAGCCCAACTACAAGAGGCGATTACATCAATGCGTACCTTTGTTGATCAGGCTTATCTGCCGGATATTCTGGCGATTGCCGGGTATTACAAAGAGTGGGGCACTCGGGGTGAAGGTTTAGGCAATTTTCTCTGTGTAGGTGATCTGGCGGCGAATGGGATGGACGATCCGTCTTCGTTTTTATTTCCCCGCGGTGTGATCTTGAATCGAGATTTAAGTCGTGTTTATGACGTGGATTTAGCCGATCCCTCGCAAATACAGGAGTTTGTTTCTCGCTCCTGGTATGACTATAGCGGCGGTAAGCAACAGGGGCTACATCCCTGGACCGGTGAAACGAATCTTAACTATTCGGGTCCGGTCCCTCCATATAAACACCTGGACGTAGATAACAGTTATTCGTGGTTAAAGAGCCCCCGTTGGCGCGGTAAGCCGATGGAGGTGGGGCCGCTCTCGCGGGTGTTGATGATGTATGCCACGGGTAATGCGCAAGCCAAGGAATTGGTAGACAGTTCACTGAGCGTATTAAAGTTGGATCAGCGCGCACTGTTTTCAACATTGGGGCGCACATTAGCTCGTGCATTAGAAACAAAAATTCTGTGCGACAACTTGCAAAACTGGTATGACAGTTTGGTTGCAAACATCAAGAGTGGTGATACTCGTACCTTTAATAGTAACTACTTTGATCCTGCTTTTTGGCCCAAAGAAGGCAAAGGTGTTGGTTTTATGGAAGCACCCAGAGGGGCGCTTGGCCACTGGATTGTGATGAAAGATGGTTTGATTGATAACTACCAATGCGTGGTTCCTACAACATGGAATGCTGGTCCACGTGATCCGAGTGGACAGGTAGGTGCCTATGAGGCCGCGCTACAGGATAACCATACGTTGGTTGATCAGGCTCAACCGCTTGAAATTTTGCGGACACTGCATAGCTTTGACCCTTGTTTGGCTTGTGCGGTGCATCTTATGGACAAAAACGGCAATGAGCAACTCAAGGTAAAAATCCGTTGAGCCATAAAACAACCTGCGCTTGCGCGCTACTGATTAGGAGAGCGAAATGATACAACGAAATACCCATCGACTGGCAGGTGCCGGTCACTCTAAATCCTTCTTACTACTTACCGTAAGTCTGTCTTCGTCGGCGGCTATTGCTCATCCCGGCCACGCTGGAGAACTTGAAATTAATTTTGGGATGGTCTTGCTTGTCGTAGCGTTAGCGAGTGCCGTGCTTGTTTATACCCACAGAAAATTTTCGACTCACCGCATCATATCAGGAGGGCGTAATGTGCTTAGCTATCCCCATGCAAATAGTCGCCATTGATGGTTTGACAGCCCAGTGTACCGCAAAGGGGGTCGGTAGATCGGTGAGTCTGTTTTTATTGCAGGATGCGCAGTTGGCAATTGGAGATTATGTCATGGTACATGTCGGTTATGCGCTTGAGCAGATCTCAGTTGCAGACGCACAAGTAACGTGGGCATTACTCGATGAAATGGTTTCGGCAGATGCACGAGCTTAGTATTTGCCAGAATGTACTTGCGCAAGTAGAGCAAATGGCGAAGCGTCACCAATCTAGTTGTGCAAAACGCATCGTACTTCGTGTAGGTCCATTGTCCGGTGTGGTTGAGGAGCTTTTACGTCGGGCATTTGACCTATTGCGCCCCGACAGCGTTGTCGAAAATGCAGTCCTTGATATTCAAACATGTCCGGTAGTTGTGCTATGCCCAAGCTGTGACAAAGAGTCCCAGGTGCCTGTCAATAAACTGGTCTGTCCGCACTGCCTGCAATGGCAGACAACACTGGTCAGCGGTGACGAGTTGTTGTTATTGCAAATCGAATTCCTCCCTAGCAACTTGCCTGAAAATGTAAACTATTTGGAGAAAGCACATGTGTAAGACTTGTGGTTGTGACAACAACAATAAACACGAACACGAACACGAACATCCATCTCATTCAGTATCGTGGCCTGAGCGGGTTGATATGCATACCCATATTTTGCAACCGGAAGAACTCGTGGCAAAAAGTGTTCGTCAACAATTCGCGAATCATAATGTAATGGTTGTTAATTTGATGTCGTCACCGGGAGCTGGTAAAACCCAGCTGCTCGAAAATACTATTGATGCTCTTAAAGATGCACTCACTATCGCCGTTATTGAAGGGGATCTGGATACCGAAAATGACGCTCAACGCATTCGCAGTCACGGCATACAAGCCGAACAGATCACCACCGGTACCGCTTGTCATCTTGATGCCGTGATGATCGAGTCGGTGTTGCCACGGTTTTCTCTCGATAACATTGACATACTTTTTATTGAAAATGTTGGCAATTTGATCTGCCCTGCCTGTTTTGATCTGGGCCAAGATGCCAATGTGGTGTTGTTATCTGTGCCGGAGGGGGATGACAAGCCGGAAAAATATCCAGTTATGTTTCGCGCTGCAGACCTGATGTTGATTACCAAAACCGATTACCTGCCAGTCGCGACAGCATTTTCAATCTCTCGGGCAAAACATTCATTTCGGCAAATTGGTGGACGCGCGCCGGTGCTGGAATTGGCGGCACCGCTTGATTGGGGCATGTCGGCATGGATTGAATGGTTATTATCCCTCCACGCAAATAAATGTTCAGTAAGCCTCGTTAATTCAGCTTCTATTATTACGGACACTTCCCATGGCACGTCAGAGCGTTAAGACCTTACTAGAAGCGCTGGCTGCGCTAAGCCCTGATCGTCCATTTCGGGTAATGAATGTGTGTGGTGGACATGAAAGAACTATTACACACGAGGGACTTCGCAGTCTATTGGGCAAGCAAATAGAATTGATCCCCGGTCCCGGCTGTCCGGTATGTATCTGCCCTGAAGAGGACATAGCGGAGGCTATCCGTCTGGCATTAACTGAACAGGTTATCTTATTGAGTTTTGGCGATATGTTACGAGTCCCTGTTTTTTCTGACACTAGTGAGCCAAGATCATTGTTGGAGGCAAAAAGTAAAGGGGCGGATATCCGGCCAATCGCCAGTCCATTGGATGCAGTGGTGATTGCCCGATCTAATGTAAATCAACAGGTTGTTTTTTTTGCCGTCGGGTTTGAAACAACGATGGCGCCGATCGCGGCTATGCTGGCCGAAGGTGTCCCAGACAATTTAACGGTATTGTTATCCGGTCGCTTAACTTGGCCTGCTGTTGCAATGCTCCTGCGCGATGATGAGCAGGCATTTGATGCGTTGATTGCACCAGGGCACGTGGCGACGATTATGGGCTCCAACGAATGGGCTTTTGTTGTTGAAAAACATGGTATACCGACGGCGATTGCAGGTTTTCATGGCGAAAGCTTGATTTTGGCACTACGTTCCCTTCTCCAACAGCGGGCAGCTAATCAGCCAGAGTTGATGAATTGTTACCCTGAATTAGTAAAACCACAAGGGAACCCGTATGCCCAAAGGCTGCTGCGTAAAGTTATGACGGTTTCAGCCGCGAACTGGCGAGGGGTTGGTGTTATTCCGGATTCCGGGTTTAGCCTGCGTGAAGAATTTTCATCGGCAAATGCCCGTGTGCGCTTCACTAGTCAGCAAGGGCAAGGCTGCTTTGTTCCATCATTGCCTCCCCCAGGCGCTGAATGTTCGAACGTCGTTCTTGGTCGGATATACCCGGATCAGTGTCCATTGTTTGGCACCACATGTACGCCACGCAACCCGGCAGGGCCTTGTATGGTGTCGGAAGAGGGGGCCTGTAGAATATGGTTGAGTAATGGCCAGCGCCGTGTTTCGCGTGAGTCAAGAGATGAGGAGGCCTGAGGTGATGCTGTCAGCCAATGGGTCAGTTCCGACGGTTATGGTCAATGCGTCCGACACTGTGGCGCAGTTAGCGTGTTTTATCGGCTCAGTCCAAGGGGTAGGGTTTCGGCCGTTTGTGTACCGTCTAGCTAATCGACACGGGCTGACAGGTTGGGTGCAAAATAGAACGGGCGCAGTTTATCTTCATTTGGAGGGTGATCGTACTGGTCTGAGCGACTTTTTTCGGGAGCTAGTCGACAATGCGCCCCTCCATTCGTGCCCTCAGTTATACAGCATCGATGATGTTTCCGTGACGCCTTGCCACGATTTTGTCGTGCTACCCAGCGGTGGTGAATCTGATGCTCCCATCTCCGTGCCCAAAGATACTTACTTGTGTGTGGATTGTGCTAACAACCTCATGGCGCCAAACGACCCACGTTATCAGTATCCGTTTATCAATTGTAGTCAATGTGGTCCGCGTTATTCCATTATAACCGGAATGCCTTATGACCGGTCGAACACGGCAATGAAGTCTTTTTCGCTGTGTTCACGCTGCGAAAGTGAATACTGTGAGCCGAGTAATCGCCGCTTTCACGCAGAGCCCATTGCTTGTCCCACCTGTGGACCACAACTATCGCTTAGCGACGAGGGAGGTCAACTTATTGGGTTGAATAGCGGGGCGATTATTCCATTTATTGCAAAACAACTTGCCGCCGGGGCAATTGTTGCAATGAAAAGTGTTGGCGGCTACCACTTGTTGTGTGATGCGACCAATGAAAGGGCCGTCAGACGATTGCGCCGACAAAAAAACAGACCGGATAAGCCGTTTGCAGTGATGTATCCCGAGCCACAGGACGACTGTATTTCTGCGATGTTGGCATCGGACGTAAGGCTGTCGGATGAAGAATGGCATAGATTGCGCAGCGACAGCCGTCCTATTTTGCTGCTGCCTAAAAGATCGTCGTCATTGCTGGCAGATAACATAGCATCCAAGCTGGCACGTCACGGGGTTATGCTGCCTTGCAGTGCCCTACACAAATTGGTGATGGATCGTGTTGCGCGGCCATTGGTCACGACCTCGGCCAATATCAGCGGCGAGCCGGTCATCACTTGTGAACAACTAGTTCACAAAAAACTCCATAACATTGTGGATTATGTTGTACATCACAACCGCTCGATCGTGCGCCCAAGTGATGATAGCGTCATGCAAAAATCAGCAGGTAGATTGCGTCCGATCAGGCTGGGGCGCGGAATTACCCCTCTTGAATTGAGTTTGCCGGAGCCTATCGAACGACCAACCATAGCGGTGGGTGCACACCAAAAAAACACGGTATCCCTCGCATGGAATGACCGCCTTGTTGTCTCGCCCCATATTGGTGATTTGACCTCAGTAGCTAGTCAACAATTGTTTGATAAGACCATTGCCGATCTGCAGAAATTGTATGGGGTTCGTGCAGAAGCGGTAGTCTGCGATAAACATTCGGGTTACTTCTCAGCTCAGTGGGCGCAGCGTTCCGGTTTAGCCGTGTCATGTGTTCAGCATCATCACGCTCACGCATCAGCTTGGGCATTTGAATATGGCCCGATCAACGCCAGTGTCGTGTTTGTCTGGGATGGCGTTGGTCTGGGTGATGACGGTCATTTGTGGGGCGGTGAAGTGTTTTATGGAACTCCGGGGCAGTGGCGCCGGGTGGTTTCTTTCAAGCCCTTTACGCTCCAAGGCGGAGAGCAAGCTGGACGTGAGCCATGGCGCAGTGCCGCTGCATTATGTTGGCAAAACGATGTGCATTGGTCGGGGCTAGACTATTGCGATCCAACCGGATTGGCGCGACGAGCCTGGCAAAACAATATTCACTGTCACCGATCGTCGTCCGTCGGACGCTTGTTCGATGCCGCTGCCGCCATCAGTCTGGATCTGCACACAACTTCCTACGAAGCACAGGGGCCGATGATGTTCGAATCATTGGTTACGAATAAACCGGTGCCAATCTCACTGCCGATTGTTCCTGTCGAAGATGGCTTCTGGCAGATTGATTGGGCACCGTTGCTGCCGTTATTGCTGGACTCCCAGTATTCCAGTAAGCGTAAAGCAGAGGTTTTTCACGCATCAATGGCGGCTGTGATTGGTGATGTTATCACACTACTAGACGATCAGTTTTCTTTTGAGCAGGTTGGTCTTACTGGTGGGGTTTTTCAAAACCAGACGTTGGTATCTTGGGTGCAGGACACAACGGCAGCCCAGGCATTTGATATTACACTTCCCCAGATACTACCTGTTAACGATGGTGCTATCAGTATGGGGCAAATTGTGGAACACATTGGCGTATCCGGAAGTATGACCTGATGCGCAGTGAGCTTATTGAGGAAATTACAAAATGACAGAAGAATGTATTTCATTAGCTCATGGTAACGGAGGCCGCCTGACACGAGAGCTGATTGATGAGGTGTTCGTTAAATACGGTCAGCATCCCCATCTCGATACCCTAAACGACGCCGCCACGCTGACGTTACCGAACGTAAATATTTGTATGACGACAGATAGTTTTATTGTGCAGCCTCTGGAATTTCCGGGTGGTAATGTGGGCTCACTAGCGGTCCACGGTACGGTGAATGACTTGGCTGTCAGTGGTGCTCTACCATTGTATTTAAGTACCAGTTTTATTATCGAGGAAGGCGTCACGATGGCGTGCCTAATACGGATAGTAAAAGCGATGTCGAAGGCGGCACACGAGGCTAACGTCAGAATTGTGACAGGCGATACAAAAGTTGTACCTAAAGGGCAGGGCGGCGGTATTTATATCAACACCACCGGTATAGGCGTTGTTAAGGGGCATGTTGAACTGAATATCAATCGTGTATGCGCAGGCGATCATATCGTGGTCAGCGGGCCTGTCGGAGATCATGGGGTTGCGGTTTTACTGGCCAGAGAGGAATTTGGCTTGGAAAGTCAGTTGGTCTCGGATAGTGCTTCTGTCTATCCATTAGTTGACGTGATTGATACGCTAGACGGTGTTAAATTTCTGCGCGATCCGACGCGCGGAGGGCTGGCCATGGTCATGCATGAGGCGGCACAAGCAACGAACTTAGCCGTCCGGTTGAATGAAGCGTCTATACCTCTAAGTGACCAGGTGGAATCCGTCTGCAATATGCTAGGTTACGATCCCTATTATTTGGCGAGTGAAGGGCGGGTTGTTGCCATAGTAAGTCCAGAGCAAAGCGACGAGCTGGTAGCACTTTGGCGCGCTTGTGAGTATGGACAGGATGCGGCAATTATTGGAGAGGTGCTAGCCCGTCATGCAGATCAGCATTGTCCTGTCAGTATATTCACGCGTATCGGAGGTGAACGGCTTTTGGATCAGTTGGAAGATGATCCGCTACCGCGTATTTGTTAGGAATTGATAACAATCAAAAGCGAGTTACAAAAAACATATTGAAAATGGCATGCAAAAAGAGGCGTATTATGAACAGTGGCGTAGAGCAAATATCTGGAAAAATTGAGATATTTAATCAGGGTATTGAACCTCCCCCAGTTTAACGGACACTTTTGATCAGAGGCAAAGCCTCATGAAGGAGTGTTCTATGACAAGCAAACGAAGACCCTACAAAATCTACCCCAAAGCGTTCAAACTGGAGGCCCTCAGGCTGATGGAAGAATCCAACAAGCCCGCCAGTGAAGTGGCGATGCAGTTGGGTATCAGGCGCAATCAACTCTACAAATGGAAGGAGCAGATGAGCAAGAACTGTGACGTGGCCTCCAGTAAAAAAGGTCGTCCGAAAAAGTCAGAACAGAGCGAGCTGAGCCGGTTGCGAGCAGAGAATGCCAAGCTCAAGGAGGACGTCGAAATTTTAAAAAAGGCGGCAAAGTACTTCGCGAAGGAACAACCGTGAAGTACTCCTTTATCCGTGCTCAGAGCGATGAGCATGCTGTCACCCGTCTCTGTAATCTACTGGGTGTTTCCACCAGCGGATACTACGACTGGTATGACCGCCCAGAGAGCAGTCGAGCCCGCGAGAACCGTGAACTCACGCAGAAGATTCATCACTATCACCAGCGCTCCAATGAGGTCTATGGGTCACCCAAGATCCACAAGGACCTGCTGGCGGAGGGTGAGCTTTGCGGCGTTAACCGGGTTGCGAGGCTGATGAAACAGGCCGATATACAATCAAAGCTTCGTCGTAAGTTTGTGATAACGACAAACTCAAAGAGCACCACAGCGGCCTCGCCCGACCTATTGCAACGCAACTTTAAGGTCGCCAAGCCGGACGATGCCTGGGTGTCGGATACCACCTTTATCCCGACACGAGAGGGCTGGCTGTTCCTGGCAGTGGTGTTAGAGCTGTTCTCTCGGCAAGTCATTGGCTGGGCGATGAGCAAGAGCAACAATGCCGAACTTGTCCAGGATGCGCTGACCATGGCGATTTGGCGTCGAGGAAAAGTCGAGGGCGTTATCGTGCACTCAGACCAGGGCAGTACTTACGCTTCAGGCGATTATCAACAGCAGCTGGCCCACTGTGACCTGATATGCAGCATGGCGCGCAAAGGGGAGTGTCTGGACAATGCGGTGGCAGAGAGCTTCTTTGGTTCACTGAAAAACGAGCTGGTACACCATGAAGACTACCGTACACGACAGCAGGCGAGGCAGAGCATTTTTGAATACATTGAAGCGTTCTATAATCGTCAGCGTCGGCATGCGACGTTGGATTACATGACTCCAGCCGAGTTCGAAGCCATGTATGCTGGGAATTAAACCGTCCGTTTTATTGGGGGAAGCTCAGAGTTGTCCTTCCCCGGCAAGACGGAGGCCCGGCGCTGGTTTTCCCGCATGACCGACGCCCTCAAAAGCCTGAATTATGCCGAAGTGGATAGCAACTCACATGGAGAGATCGTTCAACAGATCGATTCTCTACTACAAGAAACCGTCCGGACTGGAAAAGAGGGAGGGTCTGCGTCGATGGCACAGCGGCCTTGGAATAATGGATTCGTGATCTTTTGTGGGAGTCAGAAACTCGAATGAAGAAAATCGACCAGGGTTGGCGATCTCAGGCAACAAGCGCCGAAGACGCAATTAAACACATCAAAAGTGGCATGAAAGTTTTTATTCAGGGCGCTGCGGCCACTCCTACACCGCTGCTTAACGCACTATGTAGCCGCCCAGATCTGGAAAACGTCAATCTGTATCACTTACATTTGGCGGGGACTATTCCCTTTGTCGACCCTGCTTGCGAGGGCGGACTTTTTTCCATTTCTCTGTTTACCGGTCCCGCTATGCGCAAACCGATACAGGAAGGTCGCGCGGACTTTATGCCGATTTTTCTGGCTGATATCCCCGGGCTGTTTACCTCCGGCAGAGTGCAACTGGACGTTGCGCTGGTGCAAGTTTCCCCTCCCGATCGCCACGGGTTTTGCACCTTGGGCACGTCGGTGGATACGGCAAAACCTGCGGCCGATTCGGCGCGTATGGTAATTGCGGAGATAAACGAGCAGATGCCACGAACCCACGGTAACACGGCTATCAGCTTCGATAAGATCACCGCCTTCATCCACACCGATCGTCCGCTCATTGAGCATTTGGAAAGTCCCGAGCAAGAAGTCGAGGCGCGTATTGGGGAGATCATAGCCGATTTGGTTGAGGATGGTTCGACGCTGCAAATGGGAATAGGCGCCATCCCAGGTGCCGTGCTGAGCCGACTGCATGACAAACGCGATCTGGGTATCCACACGGAGATGTTCTCCGACCGTGTTATAGATTTGGTGTACGAAGGAGTTATCAACAATCGTCTAAAAAAGGTGCACCCAAATAGAATAACCACAAGCTTTGTGAGCGGCACAAAACGCTTGTTCGATTTCGTGCACGATAATCCCATCGTCGAGTTTCATCCTTGCGACCGGACAAACGACACCGCCCTAATCAGAAAAAACGACAAAGTGGTGGCGATTAATTCAGCGCTGGAGATCGATCTGACGGGACAGGTGTGCGCCGATTCGCTGGGCCATCACATTTATTCTGGTATCGGCGGTCAAATGGACTTTATCCGAGCTGCTGCACTATCTAAAGGTGGCAAGCCGATAATCGCAATGCCATCCACTGCGGCAGGGGGAACGCTTTCGAGAATCGTTGTTGAACTCAAGCCGGGCTCAGGTGTAGTGACAACTCGGGGGCATGTTCACTGGGTGGTAACCGAGTACGGCGCTGTAAATCTTCATGGTATGACGTTACGGGAGCGTGGCCAGGCTCTAATTTCTATTGCTCACCCTGATTTCAGGGCCGAACTCCGCCAGGCGCTCCGCGAGATACGGCATTTTGTGATCGGCTGACAAATTGAGTCATAGGCCGTTTATGTTGAACCAGTTGAACTAAACCTAGGGAGCGGCTGCTCATTATTGGTTGTGGTTGTGGTTGTGGTTGTGGTTGTGGTTGGGGCGTTGATCTGTTGGGCTGTGGAGCATTGTAGCGTGAACGCACATGGCATTGCGCCTAGCCAAAATCAATATGATTTTGCCCAATGCATAATTAAACAGCGGGGCCTGGAACAAACAGTTTTCGTCGAAGTGCTCGATTACCGCGAACGCCAGGGCAAGGCCGAGTATGACAAGTTGGTGAGCGTAGGCATGTTTGATTACGTGGGTTTGAAGAACTTGCCGAGCTACTTTGTTATTGTCCAGCGAGTACCCAACCCCGGCGGATTTTTTTGAATCACGGCATTACCAATGGCGAAGGCAGCTGGAAGAAAAGCGTCGCCGCCGAATTTGTCAATCGCTATCTGTTTCCTGAAAGTCAATTCGAAACCATCAGCACAGTGCAGCAGTTCATTAAATGAAATGGCAACTGATTTAGTCCTTTGTGGCGAGAGTCACTCGCATTTGCATCAGCTTGAATGATAAAGAGTCGCGCCATATATTTTCCGAATGATAGGGATGCAAACACACGACTTTACGAATATTTGCATGCCGCAATATCGCTCAATTCCGGCGCGGCCAATGCAACAAGGCTGTCAGTAAAATATTCTGAAAACTACAGCACTGTAATGTGTGGGTCATCATCCAGAAAGCAATGATGCGATAGTCTTTATAGACACCGCTAACGTGTTTCATGGCTGATCGTTTAGTGCAGATTTTTGCGGTTTGCCCACGGAGGGAAACTATATGAATGCTATAGCTCATTGCGCTGGCGAACTACGCGGGAAGATTAAGGATTCCTATGCGACTTAGGACAGGTTTATTGTGTAGCAACATTAACTGTTTCAGAGCGAGGAGATTGATATGCAGATCGGTATGATGGGTCTGGGACGCATGGGACGCAATATGGTGCGGCGATTGATGCGCGGAGGGCACGAATGTGTGGTGTACAACCGCAGCGCCGAACCTGTCCAAGCACTCCGCGAGGAAGGCGCTATTGGCACGGTTTCTCTGGAGGATTTTGTTGCCCATATTGCCAAGCCGCGCGCGATCTGGCTGATGGTGCCCGCGACGGTCGTGGACGAGATGCTGGCGCAGTTGATACCGCTGCTCGAAGCGGGCGACATTATCATTGATGGCGGCAACTCTTATTATCGCGACGATATTCGTCGCGCGGAAGAATTGCAAAAAGCTGGGGTGAATTATGTGGATGTGGGCACCAGTGGGGGTGTCGCCGGACTGGAACGTGGGTATTGTCTGATGATCGGCGGCGAGCAAGAGATCGTACAGCACCTTGATCCGGTTTTTGCCACGCTGGCCCCCGGCGTGGGCACGGCACCGCGCACCCCCGGTCGGGATAATTCCGATGCCACCGCCGAGCTAGGCTACCTGCACTGCGGGCCACACGGCGCCGGGCACTTTGTCAAAATGGTCCACAACGGCATTGAATATGGCCTGATGGCCGCGTATGCCGAGGGCATGAATATTCTGCACAATGCCAACGTCGGCAAACGCAGTCATGATAGTGACGCCGAGACCACGCCGATGCGCGACCCGGAGTATTACCAATATGATCTGGACCTGCCCGAAATCGCTGAAGTCTGGCGACGCGGCAGCGTGGTGGCGTCATGGCTGCTCGACCTGACGGCTGCAGCGCTGATCGAGGATGCGGGTCTCAGCGGCTTCTCGGGGCATGTGTCGGATTCGGGGGAGGGACGCTGGACGGCACTGGCCGCTATCGACGAAGGCGTGCCGGCACCGGTCATCAATGCGGCACTATTCGGGCGCTTTGATTCGCGCGGCAATGCCGACTATGCCAACCGACTGCTGTCCGCGATGCGCAAGCAGTTTGGTGGGCATGATGAAAAAAAGGCGGAACGCTGACATGGGCTACACGGACGCCGCCGCGACGGACTCCGACGCACTGGTGCTGTTCGGCATTACCGGTGATCTTGCCCGCAAGAAGATCTTTCCGGCGCTTTACGCGCTGGCCAAACGCGGCACCCTCAACGTCCCGGTGATCGGTGTCGCCACCTCCAGTCTGAGCCAGGCACAA
This sequence comes from uncultured Haliea sp., assembly GCA_963977485.1. GTDB lineage: Bacteria > Pseudomonadota > Gammaproteobacteria > Pseudomonadales > Halieaceae > JARRPM01. The sequence goes on along the minus strand of CAXBOW010000016.1, from coordinate 92,168 downwards.
CTGCGCAAGCGCGCCCGCGACGCCATCAGGAAATCCGGCAAGATCGACGACAAGCCAGCCCTTGATCACTTGCTTTCGCTGCTCAGTTATGTGAGTGGAGACTACAACGATCCGGCCACCTTCGAGGCCCTAAAAAAGGCGCTGGGCACGGCTCACCGGCCGGCGTATTACCTAGCCATCCCGCCTGCATTGTTTAAAACGGTCATCGCGGGGCTCGACGCCACAGGCTTGACTGCGCAGGCGCGCGTTATTGTCGAAAAACCGTTCGGACGCGATCTGGCTTCCGCACGAGAGCTCAACCACATCCTGAGTTCGGTGTTTGCGGATGAGGCGATCTTCCGCATAGACCACTACCTCGGCAAGGAAGCGATCATGAACATCCTCTATTTCCGCTTCGCCAATTCGTTCATGGAACCGATCTGGAACCGCGAGCACGTGGCCAGTGTGCAGATCACGCTGGCCGAGGATTTCGGCGTGGAGGGGCGCGGCAAATTCTTCGAGAGCGCTGGCACGCTGCGCGATGTGGTGCAGAACCACCTGTTGCAGATCGTCGCGCTGCTGGCTATGGAACCACCGGGCTTTCAGGAGTATAGCGCCGTTCACGCCGAGAAATATAAGGTGTTCCGGGCCATGCGCCCGCTCGAACCCGACGACGTGGTGCGCGGCCAGTATGCCGGTTACCGAAAGGAAAAGGGGGTGGCCAAGAAGTCTGATGTCGAGACCTTCTGTGCCCTGCGGTTGTCTATCGACTCATGGCGCTGGCAGGGTGTGCCGTGGTATCTGCGCGCGGGGAAGTGTCTCGCCGCAACAGTGGCAGAGGTGCTGGTCGAGTTAAAGCCTCCGCCGCAGCGACTGTTCGATGACCTGGGGCCAGCGAATGGCCGCGCCAACTACCTGCGCTTCCGGCTCTCGCCACACTCTGCTATCGCCCTCGCTGCGCGCGTCAAGCGCCCCGGCAAGGAGTTTACGGGCGAGCAGCGTGAACTTTACCTGCTGAGTGAGCAGCCAGAAGAAGAATCGCCCTACGAGCGACTATTGGGCGACGCGATGGCTGGCAAAGCCACACTGTTTGCTCATGCGGATTGCGTCGAGGCCGCCTGGGCGGTGATCGATCCTGTGCTGGCGAAGCCTCACCGACCCATGTCGTACAAACCTGGCAGTTGGGGGCCCAAGGCAGCGGACATGCTCAACACAGCAGACGGCGGTTGGCACAACCCCGTACCGGAGGGGGTGGAATGACGACACCCGACCCGCTGGTGTTCCTGCTGGACGTGGACAATACGCTGCTCGACAACGATCGCATCGTGGCCGACCTGGGTGACCATCTTGCCCGTGAGTTTGGCAACGAAAGCCGGGATCGCTATTGGAAAATATTCGAGGCACTGCGCGCGGAACTCGGTTATGCAGATTATCTGGGCGCCTTGCAACGCTATCGTATCGGTGCCCTGAATGATCCACGCCTGCTGTGCATGTCTTCATTCCTTGTGGACTATCCGTTTGCCGAGCGCCTGTACCCCGGTGCGCTCGACGTTGTCACCCAGCTCCGCCATTGGGGGACGACAGTGATTCTCACGGATGGCGACGTGGTGTTTCAGCCGCGCAAGGTGCAGCGCTCGGGATTGTGGGATGCAGTCGAGGGCCGGGTGCTGATTTACCTGCACAAAGAGCAGATGCTTGATGCCATCGCACAGCATTATCCGGCGCGCCGTTACGTCATGGTGGATGACAAGTTGCGCATTCTGGCGGCGATGAAAGAGGTCTGGGGAGCGCGTCTGACAACCGTCTTCCCGCGCCAGGGGCACTACGCGCTCGATCCCGAACATAGCACCGCGTATCCGCCTGCTGATGTCACGATTGAGCATATCGGCGATTTGGTCAATGTCGATTTTTCCGCCCTGCGCGATACTGACCGTACAAAACAGGAGAAATTATGAAGGCCACACAACAACTGCACGATCTCGGTCAGAGCCTCTGGCTCGACAACATCACACACGAATTGCTGAGCAGTGGCACGTTGGGCCGCTACATTGACGAACTTTCCGTCACGGGGCTGACCTCCAATCCCACGATCTTCGAGCATGCCATCAAAGAGGCTGATTTCTACGATGACGCCATCCGCCAGAAAGGGCTTGCTGGCAAGTCCGGCGAGGCCTTGTTCTTCGAACTGGCGCTGGAAGATCTAACCCAGGCTGCCGATTTTTTTCGTCCGGCTCACGACGCCACCGATGGTGTTGACGGCTGGGTATCTCTGGAGGTGTCGCCCCTGCTGGTAGACGACACCGCCGCCACCATCAAGGCAGCGACGCAATTGCATAGGTATGCGCAACGCCCCAATCTTTTCATCAAGATTCCCGGCATGCGCGCAGGCATTGCCGCGATCGAAGAAACGATCTTCGCCGGCGTGCCGGTGAATGTGACGTTGCTGTTCTCGCGGGAGCACTACCTTGCCTCGGCCGAGGCGTATATGCGCGGTATAGAACGGCGCATCGCCGCCGGCCTCGATCCGAGGGTGGCTTGCGTGGCATCGCTGTTTATCAGCCGCTGGGATGTCGCCGTGAAGGACAAGGTGCCAGAGGTGTTGCGCAACCGTCTGGGTATTGCCATCGCTAAATGCACTTACAAAGCCTATTGCGATTTGCTGGCATCAAAACGTTGGCAAAAACTAGCCGGCGCTGGTGCGCGCCCGCAACGCCTGCTGTGGGCCAGCACCGGCACCAAGGATCCCGAGGCGTCAGATACTCTTTATCTTGAGGCGCTGGCGGCGCCGGGTACCATCAACACAGTGCCTGAAAGGACGCTGCTCGCCTTCGCGGATCACGGCAACGTACGCGGCGAAATGCCGACTGACGGCGGTGATGCCGAAGCGCTGCTCGTCGAGTTCGCACAGGCCGGGGTTGACAATACAGCGCTTGCCGCCGATCTCCAACGGGAAGGTACCGTCGCCTTCGTCAAATCATGGCGCGATTTGCTGGACCGTATTGCCACAAAAACCGACGTACTTAGGAAGACGATACAGACATGAGTAACCCGACGCTGACCACTAGTTCGACTGTGCAGGCTCAGCGCCTGACAGAGCGCCCGGCGTGGTCGGCGCTCGAAGCCCATTACGCAACAGTACGTAATCTGCATCTACGACAGCTATTCGCCGACGATCCTCACCGTGGTGCACGTTTCACCGCCGAAGCTGCTGGCATTTATCTCGATTACTCAAAAAACCGTATCACCGAACAAACCTTGCAGCTGCTGGTGAGACTGGCTGAGGAATGCGGTTTACGTGAGCGCATCGCCGCGATGTTCAGTGGCGAGCCGATCAACGTGACGGAAAAACGCGCCGTGCTGCATACCGCCCTGCGCGCGCCTGAGAGCGAACGAATTGTGGTCGATGGGGTAGACATCGTGCCCGAGATACACACGACTCTCGATCGCATGGCCGCCTTCTCGTTCCAGATTCGCAGTGGCGAATGGCGGGGATACACCGGAAAGCGTATACGCAATATCATCAACATCGGTATCGGAGGATCAGATCTTGGCCCGGTGATGGCTTATGAAGCGTTGCGCTTTTACAGCCAGCGTGACATGACATTCCGTTTCATCTCGAACGTGGATAGCACCGACTTTGAAGAAGCCACACGTGATCTCGATCCCGAAGAGACTTTGTTCATCGTTTGCTCGAAGACGTTTACGACACTCGAGACACTGACAAACGCCCACAATGCTCGCGCCTGGAGCTTGCGCAAACTAGGTGACGAGCAGGCGATATGCAGGCACTTCGTTGCGGTTTCGACTAACGCCGAAAAAGTGTCCCAATTCGGCATCGATACCGCGAATATGTTCGGTTTCTGGGGCTGGGTCGGCGGGCGCTATTCGATGGATTCGGCGATTGGCTTGTCAACTATGATTGCCATTGGACCGGAACACTTCCGAGCCATGCTCGTGGGTTTTCGCGCGATGGACCAGCACTTTCGCAGCGCTCCCTTTGCGCAGAATCTACCGGTGCTCATGGGGTTGCTGACGGTATGGAACAACAACTTCTTCGATACGCGGACGGTGGCGGTACTGCCTTACGAGCAGTACCTCAAACATTTTCCTGCGTACCTGCAACAATTGACGATGGAGAGCAACGGAAAGCATGTCACCCTCGACGGCGAGCACGTCGCTTATCAAACCGGACCCATCTACTGGGGCGCGCGCGGCACCAACGGCCAGCACTCGTTCTTCCAACTCCTTCACCAGGGAACCCAACTGATCCCTTGCGACTTCATCGGTTTTTGCCGGGCATTGAATCCGTTAGGCAACCAGCATGATCTGCTGATGTCGAATCTGTTCGCCCAGACCGAAGCACTGGCGTTCGGCAAGACAGAAGCCGAGATCAGGGCCGAGGGCATACCTGCATGGCGCGTGCCACACCACGTCTTCGATGGCAATCGCCCCACCAACACCCTGCTCGCCGAGAGTCTGACGCCGGAGACGCTGGGCTCGCTGATCGCGCTCTACGAACACAGCGTCTTCACCCAGGGCGCCATCTGGAATGTCAATTCATTCGATCAATGGGGGGTCGAGTTGGGTAAAGCGCTGGCGCACCGCGTGGCCCTGGAACTTGAAAGTACGGAGGAGCCGCCGCTCAGGCATGACAGCTCGACTAACATACTCATCCGGCGCTACCGTCGTCACCGCCAGAAAACATGACTCTGGAGCCAACATGATCCTCCCAAAGTAGAGTGGCATCTTACTGGACAGTAGGGGAAGGACTTCCGTTGGGCCCGACCCCGATAAATGAAAATAGCGCCTATAATTTCTCCCATGACTCGAAACATGTGCAGTACACAGGTATGAGGAATATTCTGCATACCGAATGGAGGTTTTATGTCGATAACAACACAAGAGATGTCAATGACGGTAACCGAGCTCACGGCGCCAGGTAAAGGAATTCTGGCGGCGGATGAGAGTCTCAATACCATTGAGAAGCGGTTCAAAGCTGTGGGCGTAGTGAGTACCGATGAAGTCCGGCGTGATTACCGCGAGTTGTTATTTTCCACGTCCGGCCTTGGCGATTTTATCAGCGGCGTCATACTGTTCGAGGAAACGCTCAAGCAGAAAAGTGCCGCTGGTGTGCCGCTGCCGGAGCTACTTAAAGCGCAAGGTATTGTTCCGGGGATCAAAGTGGATATAGGTACAACACCGCTGCCTAATTTTCCCGGAGAGACACTGACGCAGGGCCTGGACGACCTGGCGCAGCGGCTACGCGAATACAAGCAGCTGGGTGCACGTTTCGCCAAGTGGCGGGCAGTGATTCGTATCGGCGTGGGTATTCCTACGCCGGGGACTATTGCAAGCAATGCATACGCGCTGGCACGCTATGCAGCTATCTGTCAGGAGCAGGGGTTGGTACCCATCGTTGAGCCTGAGGTATTAATGAACGGCGACCACACGCTTGCAACATCTGCGCGCGTCACAGAGGAAGTCTTGCATGCGGTATTTCACGCGCTGCATCTGCAACGTGTTGCGCTGGAGTATATGATTTTGAAGCCCAATATGATTGAGTCCGGCCGCGAATGTTCGGCGTCTGCCTCACCGCAACAGGTAGCGCAAACAACGCTTATCTGTCTGCGGCGCACGGTGCCTGCAGCGGTGCCTGCAATTAACTTTCTCTCTGGTGGGCAGAGCGAGACGACAGCCACCGCTAACCTCAATGCCTTGAATACCATTGCCGAAAAGTCGCCATGGGGTTTGAGCTTTTCGTATGGGCGCGCGCTGCAGGAATCTGTACTCCAGGCCTGGCGCGGAAAGATCGAAAATGGCTCGCTTGCACAGCAAGCGCTGTGCAAGCGAGCACGCTTAAACAGTGCTGCTACGCAGGGCAAATATAACGCCGCGATGGAAAGCGAATGAAAGCACTCAGACACTGTTACCCCATAGCGCCACCGATAGGTGGTTGCGGCCATCAACGCCAGCTTGCTGAGGCTGAAGGCATCATCTGGTACCGAAGAGCGGGAGCAAGATGACCGGGTTAACTCGAAACAACGTGAAAACCCCTGGCAAGAGACAGTTGCCCAAACTATTCAGGAAGAGAGGTCAACATGAATGAACACATCGCACATTCCGGCGCCTGGGGCCTTGCCCTGATCGTCATCGTATTCGTCTCGTGGTTTCTATACTGTTATCTCGCACCCAAGAGCTGGAAGGAGTGGGCAGGCGCCGGTGTGGTCCAGGCCTTCATCATTGCCCTGTATGCTGAGATGTACGGATTTCCGCTCACCATCTATCTGCTCGTCCGTTACTTCGGCATTGATCAGACCAATCTCAACGCCAACCTCTGGTCCACACTGCTTGGTTTCGGCGAGACTGGCATGATGATCTCGATGATCCTCGGCTACCTGATTCTGTTCGCTGGCATAGGGATATTTATCGAGGGATGGCGCGAACTGCATCGCGCCCGCCAGGAACACCGGCTCATCACGGACCGTCTCTACGGGTTGGTGCGGCATCCCCAGTACACGGGACTTTTCATTGCCATTTTTGGCGAAGGCATCGTCCACTGGCCTACCCTATTTTCCATCGTCTTATTTCCCATCATCATTCTCATTTATGTCCTGCTTGCGCGAAGTGAGGAGCACAAAATGCTGCAGGAATTCGGTGACGAATACCGCGCCTACCGTCTGCAAGTGCCCGGATTTATTCCACATTGGGGTCAATGGCGCAACCTGCTAAAAATGCGCAGCGGAAGCCCCACCCAAGGTGATCTGACACCGATAGACCCGGCGCCTGCAAAAGTGAAAGGAGAGCAGAAGTGACTAAACATAACCTTTGGATGATTATCGGGTGTCTATTACCACTGCTACTGATTTTTGTCCTGCCGTTGTTTGGTGTAGGAAGCGGAGTGACGCTGCTAATTTTCATCGTCCTCATGTTCGGCTGTCATCTGCTGATGATGGGAGGACATGGCAAACACGAGCACACTGAACATGATAAAGGAGCGGGCCATGAATAACATTGATGTGAAGCGATTCGGGTTGGCCGTCGGCACGACACTGACATTGCTATATCTGGGCTGCATTTTCGTAATGGCGACGGCCGGGGAAGAAGCAGCAATTCTTTTTTTCAATAGCTTGCTTCACGGCATTGACGTTACGACCATAATTCGCATGGATATGCCACTGTGGGAGGCGTTGATGGGTCTCATTGTGACGTTTTTGCTAGCCTGGTTGACAGGCGCGGCAGTGGCCACCATTTATAATGTGTCGCTAAAGAAATGACCATTTTAGTATCGAAACCACTGTTCAAGCATCCCACCAAGGTAAACGGCACTGAGCGTAAGTTCTTCGATTACCTGGGGCGACGATTATCGTACGGACCTTAAAGCGGGCTATCTTTACCGCCCCAAGTCAGCGCTCAATCACTAAGTAAGGAGCTTCACTTTGCAAATTGAACTCTCGAAAATGGCAGGTATGACTTAGAGCTGATGTGTATCCACAACGAAAAGATATGTTTTCGACGCGCATAGTACACAAAGGAGTGACTATGTCACACCAACTCGATCAACTCTGTATCAACACCGTTCGTTTTTTGTCGGTAGACGCCGTGCAGCGTGCGAACAGTGGTCATCCCGGCATGCCGCTCGGCGCGGCACCGATGGCCTATATGCTATGGACCCGTCTACTCAAGCACAATCCGCACAACCCGGACTGGTTCGATCGCGATCGCTTCGTGCTTTCGGCCGGTCACGGCTCGATGTTGCTTTACAGTCTGTTGCATCTGAGCGGTTACGATCTCTCGCTGGACGACATCAGGCAGTTCCGCCAGTGGGGCAGCAAGGCGCCGGGGCATCCCGAGCGCGGCCATACCCCGGGCGTGGAGACCACTACTGGGCCTCTCGGGCAGGGGCTGGCCAATGCAGTGGGCATGGCGATTGCCGAAGCGCAGCTGGCGGCGCGCTACAATCGCCCCGGCTACGCGGTGATTGACCACGCCACCTATGTGATCGTCGGCGACGGTGACCTTATGGAGGGCGTCTCGCTAGAGGCGGCCTCGCTGGCCGGGCACCTCAAGCTCGGCAAGCTGACCTACCTGTACGACGACAATCGTGTCACGCTGGCCGCCAGCACCGATATCAGCTTCTCGGAGGATCGTGCCCAGCGCTTCGAAGCCTGTGGCTGGCATACACAGTCGGTGGCGGATGGCAACGACCTGGCAGCGATCGACACCGCGCTGCAGGCAGCGCGTGCGGAGACGGCGCTGCCGTCGCTGATTTTGGTGCGGACCCACATCGGCTATGGTTCGCCCAATAAGCAGGACACTTTCGAGTCCCATGGGTCACCGCTCGGTGCCGACGAGGTACGCCTGAGCAAGCAGAGCCTCGGTTGGCCGATCGAGCCGCCGTTCCTGATTCCCGACGCGGCGCTGACGCATTTTCGCCAGGCGCAGGTGCGGGGTGAGCGCGACGAAGCCGCCTGGAACGATCTCATGGCTGCTTACACGCAGGCGTTTCCCGAATTGGCCGAAGAGTTGCTGCACAGCCTGCGCGGCGAGTTGCCGCCGGACTGGGATGCAGACATGCCGGTGTTTCCCGCCGATGACAAGGGAATTGCCACGCGGGTTGCCTCGGGCCAGGTGATGAATGCGATCGCGCCGCGGCTGCCGGCACTGACTGGCGGCTCGGCGGACCTCGATCCGTCCACCCATACTGCGTTAAAGGGGCTTGGCGATTTTCATCCGCCAGTCGGCGAGGCTGACGATACCCAGGGTGCAGACAGCGGAGGCTGGAGCTATGCCGGACGCAACCTGCACTTCGGCGTCCGGGAGCATGCGATGGGCGCGATCGTCAACGGCTTGGCGGCGCATGGGGCTACTATTCCCTACGGCTCGACCTTCCTGATCTTCTCCGATTACATGCGCCCGCCGATTCGGCTAGCGGCACTGATGGGGCTGCACGTCGTGCATGTGTTCACCCACGATAGCATTGCGCTCGGTGAAGACGGACCTACCCACCAACCGGTGGAGCAGCTGGCTGCGCTGCGGGCGATTCCCAATCTGACCGTGATTCGTCCCGGCGACGCCAATGAAACCGCGCTCGCCTGGCGAGTCGCGCTGGAGATACGCGAGGGTCCGGTGGTGCTGGTGCTCAGTCGCCAGAACCTGCCGACGCTCGATCGCGATCGCTATGCGTCGGCCAACGGCCTGCGATCGGGTGCATACGTGTTAGACGATGCAGCGGACGGTAAGCCCGAGCTGATCCTGATCGCCAGCGGCGCCGAGGTCGGGCTGATCGTGGCAGCAGCGCAACGCCTGCGCGCCGACGGCGTTGCCGTACGCCTGGTCTCCATGCCGAGCTGGGAACTGTTTGAGGCACAAACAAAAACCTATCGTGATTCGGTGTTGCCACCCTCCATCCCGGCGCGACTCGCGGTCGAGGCCGGGGTGAGCCAGGGTTGGCATCGGTACGTGGGTGATCGTGGTGACATGCTCAGTGTGGATCGCTTCGGCGCATCGGCACCGGCGTTGGACATGTTGCGAGAATATGGATTCACCGTAGAGGCTGTCTGTCAGCGGGCGCAGACCTTGCTCGAAAGAATTGCCTCATGAAGGAGAATATCCCATCTGCAACGGGAGAAGACGGCGCAGTGAAACAGGACATTGATACCTACGTTTTGATCCTGGACCACAACGGAGATAAACCGAGATGACAATAAATCCTTTGGCAGGTAAGCAAGCCACGAATGCCATGCTTGTTAATGTGCCCAGACTCATCACGGCCTACTACTCCGGTCGGCCTGACTTTTCCGAGTCCAAACAGCGGGTCGCGTTTGGTACTTCGGGACATCGCGGTTCCGCTTTTGAAAACAGCTTCAACGAAGGGCATGTGCTTGCTATCAGTCAGGCGATCTGCCAGTACCGCCAACAACAGGGTATCGATGGCCCGATCTTTTTGGGTGTTGACACGCATGCGCTGTCCGAGCCGGCGTTTGCAAGTGCACTCGAAGTGTTGGCGGCCAACAATGTGGACGTCATGCTTGCCGAGCACGACGAGTTCACCCCGACTCCCGCAGTGTCGCTCGCCATACTCGCATACAACCGTACCCGCAGTCGCGGGCTGGCAGATGGCATTGTCATCACACCATCGCACAATCCGCCCGACAGCGGCGGCTTTAAGTACAACTCGCCCAACGGCGGACCGGCGGATACCGCTGTTACCGGCTGGATTGAAGCCAGAGCCAACGCGTTGTTGAAAAACGGCCTCCAGGGCGTGAAGAGAGTCCCTTTCGAAAAAGCACTGCGCGCCGCTACCACGCACCGGTACGACTACCTCAACGCGTATGTAAACGACCTCGACAATGTACTCGACATGGAGGCCATTCGTAACGCTAACATCAATATGGGCGTCGATCCGCTGGGTGGCGCCGGCGTCCACTATTGGGCCGCAATCGCCGAGCGCTATGGTTTGAATCTGACGGTGGTGAACGATGTCGTCGACCCCTCCTTCCGCTTCGTGACGGTCGACTGGGACGGCCAGATCCGCATGGACCCATCCTCGCCCTACGCCATGCAGGGTTTGATCGATCTCAAGGATCGCTTCGATATCGCCTTCGCCTGCGACACGGACCACGACCGGCACGGGATCGTTACCCGCAACGCAGGCCTGCTGCCGCCCAACCACTACCTTTCGGTTGCCATTTCCTATCTGTTCCAGCATCGACCGAAATGGCGCACGGATGTGGCGGTGGGCAAGACGGTTGTCAGCAGCCAGATGATTGATCGGGTTGCGGCCAAACTTGGTCGTAAGCTCGTTGAGGTGCCGGTCGGTTTCAAGTGGTTTGCGGATGGCCTGCTCGATGGTTCGCTGGGCTTTGGCGGAGAAGAGAGCGCGGGTGCTTCCTTTAGCCGCATGAATGGCAGTGTCTGGACGACAGATAAAGACGGTATTATCCCGGCTTTGCTCGCCGCGGAAATCACCGCACGCATGGGCCGCGATCCCAGTGAGCTATACATCGAGTTGACGCGCGAGTTCGGCGAGCCTGTTAATGACCGGCTCGAGGCTCCGGCGACACCGGAGCAAAAATACAGGCTTGCGCAGCACTCTCCCCAGCAGATAAGATTTACAGAACTGGCGGGTGAAAAGATTCAAGAGATACTTACTCAGGCTCCCGGCAACGACGCACCCATCGGGGGGCTGAAATTGGTGACGGAGAGCGGTTGGTTTGCGGCGCGGCCGTCCGGTACCGAGGATATTTATAAAATCTACGCGGAGAGCTTCCGTGGAGCGGATCATCTGCGCCGGATTGTGGACGAGGCGCAAACAATGGTCGACGATGCGTTTGCAAGTTGAAGGCGCATTACTCAATCATCTTTATGAAAAAGATCATCACCATGCAAACTGAACACTTAAAAATTACCGGTATGAGCTGCGGTGACTGCAGTTACAGCTGACTCGCAGCGTCAACAATCAAGAGGTAGAATATGTGTATATATGAAAAACGCGAACCGTGTTACATCCGTTATGCTGCATTTTACCGATGGTCTGCCTTGTTGCGGTTGATAACTGCAACACAGGGTTACTGTGGCCTGCTGGCATTAGGTGATCATATGTATAGACTCCGAGCATAGCATGCCGTTGGGAGGTGGATTATGCGACAATGCCGTTTTCATGAAAGAGGGCTGAGTGAGACGTTACCGTATACTGCTTTTTCATCGCTCATGAGTATTGACTACCCGTTGTGCATTAGCCTTCGCTCTAAGGCACCACCATATGCCCGGAGCGGCAGTTGAACGCCACAGCATTTCTGCGTTCGCCATAGGTGGCTGGTCTGACCACACTGATTGTTATGCTAATGGCATTGGCATTGGATAATTCCCCTGCGGAGAACTGGTACGCACAGGTCCATCATCTGCCAGTCATCGCTCAAGTCCATTGCCGGGGCGGCCCCTGGCTCGCCGTTCGGCTTGGCACTGGCGGTCGGGACGCAGGCATTCAGGGGCGACAGGTCGCCGAGCCAAGCTACCGACAGGGTAGTTGTGCTTACACTGCCTAGGCGGTCGAAGGTAGGAGTGGCACCGAAGGCACAGCTTTATGAATTTGTACAATACGGGAGATTAATATGAACACAAACAGTTTAGTATTTCGGATGCGTAATTCTGGAGTATTCGCGTACATTGCGACAGATTCTGAGCGAGGCATTAAGGCGACTAGCATGAAAATGAAGGGTCAGGAAAGACGAAGAGATCATGGGAGAAAGCGCTACATTTCGCTGGGTATCGCAGCAATTTTTTTGGCTTTCGTATCCTATACGTATGCTGATGATACTTTTAGTAGTGAGCAAGAAGCTTTGAATCAAAGGATAGAGGAAATGGAGGCACTCATTGTAGCCATGGAGGAGGAGACCGATGGTTGGAAACTTCGATCTAGCATGCAGGAGCATGCCAAAATTATGGAAGAAACCGCTCGTTTGGCATCTGAGATGGCTGAGGCCACAAACGGCGATGGGGATAGTTGCGCGAAACTAAGGGCAAATGGTGAAGATGTTAGGGTCTGCGGTGATTCAGATAGTATTCGTAATTCACAATATCGGTTGTTAGTTATGCTATTGCGGCATGTGATTTATCGGCAGAACATCATAATGGAAAAAGCCGGTATTTTTAAATGACCCAGTCTAAACGGTTGAGAAATTTTCTATTACCCTGTGCCGTGCGAATTCTAATCTGTGGCAAAATCTGGGCAGGATCATGTCATAATTGAACCATGTGCGACATCTCGAAAACTCTTTGCCATATGGCCGTGTGTATTGTCAGGCTCTTACGCCCCGGCGGTGTGAAATCGGTCGCTGCGGAGAACCTAATTCTGCGGCAACAACTCATCGTAATGAGCCGGACTCGAAAAAGATCGCCCAGGCTCTCTCAGAATGACCGCACTGTGTTTGCATTCCTATTCCGAGGGAACGACTCCTTAAGCTGCCCATCATTGTGCAGCCAGCTACTATCCTGACATTTCACCGAGCAATGGTTCAAAAGAAGTACCGAGCTCTCTATTCCTCCAAATCACCTGGAAAGTCAGGCCCAATAGGGCCTGATCAAGAGCTAATTCGCTTGGTGCTGGACATCAAGCATCGAAACCCACGAATGGGCTATGACCGTATCGCTATGCAGGTTCTTCAAGCGTTTGGTGTAGAAGTCGATAAGCATGTGTACGACGTATTTTGGCTAAGCACTACAAACCGGTCTATCCCGGCGGCCCTTCGTGGCTCACATTTCTAGGCCAGGCCAAAGACAACCTTTGGAGCATTGACCTATTCCGGCGCGATTCAATTCATCTCAAATCGCACAGGGTCATGCTTGCTGTCGATATCCACACCCGAAGAATAGCCGGCTTTGCAGCTCATGCTGGCGATGTCAATGGGGTCATCGCATGCCGGCTGTTGAACCAAATACTGGGAGGTCGATCTCCACCTGCCAGCATCAGTACCGATCACGATCCGATTTTTCGGCATCACCGGTGGCACGCCAATCTGAGGGTATTGGACATTGATGAGGTCAAAACGGTCCCATATACTCCGCTGTTGCATCCATTTGTGGAGCGTACAATCGGAACCGTGAGAACGGAGTTTCTCGAGCAGACACTATTTTGGAATGAGAGTGACTTATCCAGGAAGCTGGCCCAATACAAAACATATTACAATGAATTTCGTGGACATTTATCTTTGGGTGGTAAAACTCCCGTACAGATTGCCCAGAAGGCTTGTGTTCCCAAACAGCCCATTCACAATTACAGCTGGATATCCCATTGCAATAATTTATTTCACACACCGATGGCGAGTCAGTCCCAGATTTCGCAGGGAACACGTGATCTGTGTCCAGGTTGTCGCGAAATTTAATGGGTCCGTGGACCCTTTTAGGAGGTGTTTGAAATGATCCAATCCAACGATAGTTCGAAATGCATTCTGACGGTCGTGCTATTAACGCTGGGTCTTGCCGTTGAACCGGTATTCGCTGAATCGCGCGTTGCTGAGACAAACGCACAAGTTGAATCAGCGAGCGCCGAGCGCCATCGACACGGGCCGCCAGGTAAGGGTTTCTACCGCACGTAAAGCCATGAGAAACTGCCGAGCATAGACCGTCGTCAGGCCAGTCCACGACGCTATGGACCACCAGGCAAAGGGTTCCGAACATGGAGTCAAACCATACGCGCTCGGTGCCCGAGTCATTAGCCCGGGCCGCACGCACAGCGGCAATATCGAGCATTCAAAATGGCGCATTCTTTGATTTCTGCAAATTTCCTGTATCCATCAGGCGTAACTATCCTGTCTGGGCCAGCGCGTAAAATTGCTCCCATGCTGGCAACGAACTCTTGTTTTGGCCCTTCTTTAACATCCGCCACAACTCAATCCCCGCCAAGGTGGCGTGCGCCGACTGGAACGATTTAAAGCCGAGCATGGGTCGAATTATTCGCTTTATGAACCGGTGATCCTGCTCCACGATGTTATTCAGATATTTGCATTTGCGTATCTTGATGCGTTTGTTCTCGTCAGTGTTGTACTGCTTGATGGCCGCCGTATTGGCTCCGCTTTTGTCGATGTTAATCAAGCTCGGTTTGCCACTAGATCCGATGGCTTTGTTCAAAAATCGACGCGCTGCTTTCTTACCTCGCTTTGTGGTCAGTAGAAAATCGATAGTATTGCCTTGCTTGTCGACGGCGCGATAGAGATATCTACACTCGCCTTTGATTTTGATATACGTCTCGTCAAGCCTCCAGCGACGCCCAACCCGTTTCCTGTTTATCCGAAAGGCCTTCTCTATTCGAGGTGCGTAATGGACGACCCAGCGCTGAATGGTGCTATGATCCACCGCGTAGCCGCGTTCCTGCATCAGTTCCTCCAGCTCGCGATAGCTGAGGGAATAGGCCACGTACCAGCGAACACATTGTAGAATGGCCAAGCTCATGGGCTAAAGTAAAATTGGTTCGCCCTTTGTGTGCTATGTCTTGGTTGTAGAAAATTGCCCATTCATCTTTATGGGGATGTCGGGCCAGCATCCCATCAATCTTTCCCATGCTGCCCGCTTGAACAGTCGTAATTGGATCAGCATTGAAAGAGGGAGTGAGTTCAAGCGCGACCTTTTCTACATTAACGGGATAACGTGCAGAGGCGTCTAGTCCTAGATCGAGAAGTTTTGTGATTCTATTTGCTTCCTTGATGGGGCGCCTATTTTCTTCGGTCACTTTTTGCTCCATGCATCAATCATGTCCATGATCTTATCTCTGTCACCTTTTTCAAGCTTGCCCAGCTTGCGAAAGAAGACCTCCTTTTCTTGATTTTCTGAAATTTCAATCTGCTCGTTATCAATCAAAAAATCAGTTGTGACATTTAAAGCTTTGGCAATAAGCGCAAGCTTTTCAGCCGAAGGCCGTTTAACACCTTTGTTCTCTATCTCCCAGATGTAGCTTTTGCCTGAACCAATTTGTTCAGCCAGTTGCTCAAGAGTGAGCCCCTCATTTTTTCTTAACGTCTTGATTTTATTGCCCAAAATATTGGTCATGATGCTTCATCTACCAGCTTGAAATCAAAAGTTCATTATAGGCATACATTTTGTGCTTGAAAAGTATTTCGCGTGGCGGTATATTGGTTCTGTAAATTGAACTTTTTGTACTGGTTTGAGGTGAATTAGTATGTCAGGTAAAAATCAACATGTAGTTCCCCACAATGACGGGTGGGCTGTCAAAGGCGCTGGCAACCAGCGGGCAACCTCCGTGCATGATACACAACAACAGGCCATCGATGCGGGCAGGGAGATCGCACGAAAACATCAGTCCGAGTTGGTCATCCATCGGCCAGATGGTCGCATCCGCGACAAAGACAGCCACGGCAATGATCCATTCCCACCGAAAGGCTGATAGGGTATGAGTAGCGTCCCAACCTACCATATACTTACCCTGTCAGGTGGTGGCTATCGCGGCCTGTACACAGCGACGGTTCTGGCCGAACTCGAGGCAGCGCTGGGACGTCCCATCGCGTCGCATTTCGATCTGATCTGCGGCACCTCGGCAGGAGGAATGCTGGCATTGGGGCTGGCTGCGGAAATTCCGGCCATCGAACTCAAGGCACTATTTGAAGAGCGGGGCAGCTGCATATTTGGTTGCCGCAGCCCGCTGCGGCGACTTCTGGGGCGCTGGCTGATCGCAAAGCATGACTCAGCGGGATTGCGAGAAGTCCTCACCGAGCGCTTCCAAGAGACCACGATCGGCGAATTGAAGCACCGTGTTCTCGTGCCGGCAGTCAACTATTCGACGGGCCGGGGTCAATTCTTCAAGACGCCTCACCATCCTTCCTTTGAGTTGGATCACCGCATGAAGGTCGTCGATGTTGCCCTGGCAACCGCCGCGGCACCCGTCTACTTTCCCCTGGCTCGCAACGATCGCGGTGTCTTTGCCGACGGGGGGCTTGTGGGTAACGCCCCCGGTTTGTTCGGATTGCACGAAGTGAAGACATTCCTGGCGCCAGATCAGAACGCGGAGATTCGAGTTCTCGCCATCGGAACGATGACTATTGGTGCAACGGTCCGCGGCGGGGCCAGCCTTGATCGCGGATTCGGCAAGTGGGGCGGGGGACTCTTCGATCTAGTGATCTCCGCACAGGAATCGTCTGTGGACTATATGCTCCGACAGTCGTTGGGGAACAATTACTTCCAGATTGATGACAAGGCGACCCCCGACCAGAGCAAGGATGTGAAGTCGCTGGATCGTGTTTCCATTGGTGCCACGAATACGCTCAAGGACCGAGGTGTTCATGCGGCGCAGCGTGCGCTCGGCGATCCACTTTTTCAACCTTTTAGGGCGCATCAGGCCGGCGTCCCCATCTTCTATCACGGCCCCAACAAGAATGCATCGGAGGCCGCATGCTGAACCTGAGTCCACTTTTCTTCACCACCGTTGATAATGAATCCTGCATGCATGACGAGTTGGACCTGACACCTGAGCAGCGCGCCTGGATTGCCAGTGTACGCACGGATGTTAGGGATTGCCTGCGCACCGGCATCCCTCGTGTGCTGAGGGCAAACGGGTACACGGAATCAGTGCCGCAGCCGCGATTCTTCACACAAGGATCGTGGGCTTACAAAACACTGAATTCACCGGCACAACATCCGCAACAAGCAGATATCGATGATGGCTGTTATTTGCCATTGAGTTTCGTGACTCAGACAAAACGCCCTAGCGTTGCTGCGTCAGTGTTCTTTGCTGCGGCGGAAGAAGCCTTGAAGACGCTGGTTGAAGAAAGGCAGTGGAAGCTCGTAACTGAAAAACTGACGTGTATTCGCATCGAAATTGCCACGTATGCCCATATCGATATTCCGCTGTACGCTATTCCCGATGAGGATTTTGCGGTTCTAAAGGCGTCGATGGAACAGCGTGGTTACGATTTGCTATCAGAAGCTGTAAACATGGCGGAGCAGGATGCCTGGACAGCGCTCCCAGCTGACAAGGTGCTCCTCGCTCATCGTGAATGCGACTGGATGCCGTCTGATCCCAGGCCTGTGAAGGAGTGGTTCCTGGGCGAAGTGGAGGCCAAAGGTGAGCAGCTCCGGCGTGTGATTCGTTACCTGAAAGCCTTCCGCGATTGGACGTGGTCCAGCGGAGGGCCTGCCTCGATCTTGTTGATGGCTGCGGCGGCCCCGCTCTTTGAGAAACGCGACCGGCGCGACGACCTCGCGCTGCTGGATGTCGTCGCGGCATTGCCGGCTCGGTTGCGCGCGGGTGTAAACAACCCCGTGGACGAATCCGAATCGCTCACGGAGCGGCTTGGCGGCGCGGGTGTCGAAGAAGCGGCAAAGGCGTTTGAAGAGTTCGAGAAGGTACTTCGCGCGGCCACTGACGCCGGTAGCCCTTCCCAGGCTTGTATTTGGGTGCGAAGTGAACTCGGACCTCGATTTCCGAATGAGCCGGATCGGGTCAAGATGGTATCCGTCGCCGCCACCATTGCTGCGGCCCCCGTTGAGGCTGGCCCCAGCGAACTTGTCGGGCGAACGAAGGCTGGATGAGCAGCGCTGCAGTGGTCGCAGATGTGATTGAGGCTTTCAAGCAGCGAGGCTTCGAGTTTGTTGGCAAGACGATTGATGGCTGGTTCAGGCTGCAAGGGCAGTTGACCCCGCCCCAAGCGGACAAAGGCTGTCCTTGCGAAGTTCAGCTCGACCCCACTTTCTTCGACTTGCCACGCATCCGGCTGCTGGAGCTCCCTCCCGAGCTACCCGCAGCGGTTCCTCATCTTGGTGCAGGTGGTGGACTTTGCTATCTCGCCAAGGGCACGGTTGTTCTGGACATCTACGATCCTGTTGGGCAGTCGCTGGCATGCTTGCAGCGCGCCGCCGTTTTGCTCGGGCAGATCTTGAAGGGCGAGATGGTTGAAGATCTTACGGAAGAGTTTTTCGCCTATTGGGATGGTTGGCTGTGCTTTGTAGACATACTGGGCGAAGACCTGGGGCGACAGAACTGTATAGTCGCGCAGGCCAATGGGAATCCTTTGTGGCTCATCACCGACAACGAAGATCGAACAACGAAGAAACTGAAGTCGCTCGGCTACGAAGTCACGAATCAAACGGTGCTCACTTACCGGATCAAGACGAGCGCTCAACCTCGCCCGCTGACCAGCCATTGGCCCCCTGACACGGTTGGGGATATCTTGGCGTGGCAAAGCACGCTTGACCCTCGGTGCCGGCGCAAGATTCACGAGCGCATCAAGGAAGGTGAAAGGAGGAAAGCAAATGGCGTTCTAATCATTATCGAGTCTCCGATGATGACTTATGGCATCGCGGTTCTCTATGAGCGCCAATGCCAAGTTCAAAAGGGCAAGCTCGCAGGTCGCCGGGATTCGAGCTACGGGTTAAAGGTGACGCCTGTCTCGGTAGTCAGAATTGATGATCGGTATCTTGCCCAGCGAAATATGCCCAATTCAAAGACACTTGCTGGTAAGAGCCTGGCCATCGTGGGATGCGGCACGATCGGTGGATATCTGTCGGACATGCTGGTCAAGGCAGGGGCGGGGACATGTGGAGGGAAACTCACGCTGATCGATTTCGATTATCTTCTCCCCCAGAACATCGGGCGTCATCGTCTGGGGTTTCCGGATTTGCTGTCGAACAAGGCCGAGGCCTTGGCAAAGGAGCTTACGCGATTCGCTCCAGGAGCCGAGATTCGTGCGCTCCCTGTGGATGTCAGGCAGGCCCAACTGGGAGAGCTCGATCTGCTCATCGACGCGACCGGGGAAGAGTCTCTGGGACATTGGCTGTGCTGCCACTATCCGCTTCCGACACCTATGCTCTCAGTCTGGATCGAGGGACCAGGAACGGCTGTTCGTGCCCTCCTGAAGTCAAACGCATCTGGTGCCTGTTTCCGATGTCTTTGGCATAGCAACAGAAGAGGTGAACTCCTCCCCACTCTTGATCCTCTTCCTGCCCTCTTGGCGGGGCATGGCTGCGAGGGCTTGTACGTACCATTTCCAGCCTCAGTCTCTGTACATGCTGCCAGCCTCGGTGTTGAGATGGCCCTTGACTGGGTCAACGACGTTTATTCCCCAGCGCTGCGAACCAAGCTTATCGACCGCGAACAGCAGCTTGCCACACCCGATTGCGATCCGCTTCGGGACCAGGATTGCCCTGTATGCATTTCATGAATTCCTGGACCACTAACGACAGAAGGACACTGTTGCATTTCTCGGATTCTTGTCTGGAGATATTTGACCAGCATGCTCAACGGCGGGAAGACGACTGCGAAGCTGGTGGGCTTCTGTTGGGATCGGTTCATGGAGCTCATATGCTCATAGAGCAAGCAACAGTTCCTACGGTGTGGGACAAGCGATTTCGTTACCTGTTCGAGCGGATGCCGTTTGGCCACGAAGCTATTGCCTTGGCTCGATGGACGACAAGTCAAGGCACAGTTCGCTATTTGGGGGAGTGGCACACACATCCCGAAGATCATCCGCATCCTTCTGGTCTGGATAGGTCGGAATGGAATCGCTTGGCAAAGAAGCGTCGTGACAAACGGCCTATGCTGGCTGTCATCGTCGGTCGCAAATCCCTTTATGTCGAATGGGTGCCGAGTTCGGGTCGAGGTTTGGTACTTTTTCCTGTGGAATAGTAACCACTCAAATCAATGAGCGTCCCGGCATACCGCCGTCGGACCCGCGGGCTACGCCCCGCGCTTCTTGTCGAATCGCGGCCATTCGGCTTTGACCCCTGACGCCTCCGGCCCGTGAGGGCCTGCGCGCTCCGCTTGCCAGTCCGAGAGAGGTGGCTGGCGGGGTGGGGCGGTCTTGCTCTTTCCCTTCACCGTACCACGGCGTTCTCGCCGTCAAGGGCTGCGCGTGTTCCGCGCGCTTGCGTCCTGCGGCCGTTGGTCACCCCTGACGGCTTGCGCTGTGCCGTGATGGCGCCGGTTCCGGGCAATTCCGCCCGAGCAACCGGAGCATGATCATGACTCAATTCTCTCTCATTTCCGATTCCACGCTGCTGGTACGTGACGACCAGGGGCGTTACCTGTCGGCTACGGCCGACCAGATTCTGACGGCTGCCCGCCAGGTGATCGACCAGAAGCTCCAGCGGGGCGCCTCGTTCACGTCACCGGCCGTCATCAAGGAGTTCCTGTGTGTGTAAGCTTCTCGACATCTGGTTGGCCTACCGGTAAGTTGCCAAAGCCGATCACTAGCGCTTGTTCATTGGCAAGGTGTATAAAACTGTAGCGGTCGCCCTCTTGACCGATACTGGCCATACGAAATTAGAAGCGGTGGTGTTGGAAACATCCCATAACGATCAAACTGCATTTCCCATTATAAAAGAGAGGATTGAAAGCGCAGTTGTCGATGAAATTTTCGGTTACGGTTGTTATATGGCATCACCAACAGATTGAGCGCCGATGCAACTGCGTCATGGAAGGCAATATGCCCAATACCGATTGAGCTGTCCTGGTGCTTATCGGTAGTTGTCGTGGCGAAATCAACACCGCGGGCGGCCATGGGTGAGTAGCTTTGGATAGCGGTGTGTTTGGGTTCAATGAAGCAGGCTCAGAGATTCGTCACGGCCCATGCCGCAGTTCAGAATCTTTTCAACCTTGGCAGGCTCCTGGTCAGCGCTCAGCACTATCGGAATCTCAGGGTAAGTGCGTTCGTTGAGTGACTAGGACAGGCGTCTGAGATCCGGGGCTAGATTTCTGCAGCCTAGAAAAGTTAACTTGCCGATACCCCCTCGAGTCATTAATCTAGCGTTCCGAGGCCAACGCCGATCAGGATTTCGGCATGAAGGCGCATATCTCCGTCGACAGCAAAACCCGACTCATTTCACTCGGTGGTGGCGACCGCGGCCAACGTGCACGATTCCCTGGTATTGCCTGACTTGCTTCACAGCGAAGAAACGCGGGTTTGGGGCGACTCCGTCTATGCCCGCCAAAACAGACTATTACGCGCCCCGCGCTCAAGACTCCACTCAGGCCAAAGGCAGCCGGAATCGAAAGCTGACCGGAGAGGAGCGCGCCAAAAAACCGGAACAAATCGCGCGTTCGCGCACGTTTGGAACATCAGTTCGGCATTATCAAACGGTAGTTTGGCTTCAACAAAGTCCGCTACCGTGGGCTGGCCAAAAATGGTCATCGCGTGTGCCCTGAGCAACCTTGCTGTTGCCAAGAAGGCGCTGCTGGGTAGAAACCGAATGGAAATGCAGGGAAGTTGCGCCTAATACGCAGCAAATTGGGGCCTTGTTGCCCCGAAGGACGAAATAGGCCGGGGATTCCCTAAGACGTTTCCTCGGAACCGGCATAGGAATGATGAAAAGTTGAAGGTATTGGATCTGTCCGATGTACATCGGTAATGAATCAGATGATTCCTAGTAGAGTCGCGCAGGGTTTCGAACTGCCCAGCGAGGAACAGGTAGATCGCGAGTGGCGACAGCAGATAGGCGATGAGCAGCGTGAGCGGCTGTTGCGGCGTACATCCGACCTACCGACCGAGCCCCGGACCTACACGGTATGAAAAGATTTCCACCAACGGCTTCTCCGCGAACACTTTTAGTGAGAGAAGCTCGTGGTCTGGAGTTCTCTCAAAAAAATGGTCCGTGCACTGGGTACCTAGGTTCCAAGCTTGGGCGCGATCAATCGCGGGACCAGCTATGTTCAGTCTGAATGCTCCTGACATCACCATACCGTCGCTGATATACTCGATCGAGGCCCTTATGCTGGTGCCTACCGCGATTTTCTCTTCTGGATCATCGAACGAGCGGCCCAAGGCTGCGGTGAAGACTTCGATCTTTCTATCTTCCGACAGACAGACCAGGCTTCGCAGTCCCCCCAACCCAATAGCGGACCTGGTCGCATCAATAACGTTGGAAAACGCGGCCACCGCCGTCCGAATGTCAGGCACGCTGGTTGGAAACGTCACCCGCATCGCATCGATGCGGTGCCCATCGTAAGGGAGTCTATGAATCAATAGCGCGAGACTGAAATTGTTCTTGTGCGCCTGCGCCACGAAGGCCTGCATCACTTCGGGTTGATAAGTCCGCAAAAACAGCTCTTCGAGCAGGATATAACCGCACACCGCGCCAAGGAAGCGAGCCTCCAGCTCGTACCTCTTTACATTGTTCGGATCCCATCGACGGGGACTGTTTAGCGAGTGATGGCGTAGCTCACCGCGCAATAGGATAATTTCTTTAACAAGCTTCGAGACATCGCTCTCATCGCAGTCTTCGACTGGGAGCCGACTGCTCTTTCCCGCGAACTCAGCCTTGAAACTCCCCACAGCCGACTTGAGTTTGTCAACGAATACAGTCTCGCCCAGCAAACGCCTGACCTGCTCCCTCTGCTTCGTCTTGCCGTCGCAGTAGCGTGTTTCAAGAAACAAGAAATAGCCATTGTAGGCGTCCACGTTCCGGCCCGCGGATTTCGCGATAGACGCATCGCGATAGTGCGCAACATCTTCCAGTCTGGCCGAAGCTTCTTCCTTCATCAAAAATGCACGGGCGATGTGCTCGAACTCTATAGGATTTTGGTCCTTCTCGCCCGCGGCGTGATGAAACGAGGTCACTTGAATCGCGGAACGCTCGGATTCGTTCTCAGGCGTGAACGTTGAGCTGACATCGTCAAAGTCGATATTGATAACCAGGTACGAAGCTAGGACAGCCTGCCATTCGCGGAGTTCGCGCTCCGCTAAAACCTTATAGAAGCCGCTCTCGACAGAGAGCGTGTGTTTAGCGCCATTGTCAGTAGACGATGTTTGTGTGAATTTGGGAGCGTGTTTGACATCGATACCCCTGCGCACGATACCCGCCGAAGTTAGAAGTCCATTGTCTGTCTGCAGAAAGAGCGTGCTTTCCTTCGTTTCGACGGGAAAATGCGGCGCAATTCTGACTCTGTTCCTTATTTTGAAAGATATCGTAACTATCAATGTCTACTCTCGTGTCCAAGTTTTTACTGATCCTGCCCACCAACAGTGGACACGTACCTAAGCGACGTCTTCTGCCTCAAACGCTGCCGGGCTAATTAAGCTGTTGGCGTTGTGTCGGCGGCTTCAATTGTAGTCCACTTCGATGTACTCGAACACGATCTGTCGCATCTCCTCTCTCGGAGAATCTGTCCCGATGAATGTCCTCTACCTTGAGCGAGTGGAAGAAGCTCTCGGCACAGGCATTGTCGTAACATTTGCCCATGGCGCTCATACTGCATAACAGATCGTGCTCCCGGATTAACCGGTGGTAGGTGCCCGAACATTACTGGCTGTTGCGATCCGAATGCACAATGACTCCGGTGGGCATGCGGCGCCGCCACAGGGCCATCTGTAGCTCGTCACAAACCAGTTGCGCGGTCATTCGCTCGGACACGGCCCAGCCGACGACTAGACTCGAATACAGGTCGATAGCCACCGCCAGATACAACCAGCGCTCCTCAGTCCAAAGATAGGTGATGTCACCCACGTATTTCTGGTCACGCCCGGTGGCCGAGAAGTCCTGCTGCTACAGGTTCGGTGCCACGGGCAAATTGTGCCGGGAATTCGTGGTCGCCTTGAATTTCTCCGTGGCCTTGGCTCGCAAGCCCTGCCGCCGCAGGCTATCCGCGAAGGTCTCTCGGTCATGCCGGTATCCAGCCTCTTCCATATCCCGAACCAGCCAGGGTGCCCCCGAGCGGCCGTTGTGAGCGTAAGCTTCCCCATATTGAAGACAGGGCATATTTAGAGCACTTTTGGCAGCACTCCCGGAGCAGTACCTGTTCGAGGCGGGATGTCAGGTAGGCCTCGATATCCCGGTGAACATGGCCAGGCAGGCATTGCCCCGTTGGGTCGGTTGGCCCACCAAGGCAGGGTAATGCGCTTTGACGAATCAGTGGAGCTGTGTCTGCTCGGGTTGATGGCACTCGTAGGTGGTGTGGCCAGGGCTGTGGAATCCCTGTGATAAAAGGAAATCTGGGACCATCTTCCCACCCTTTCGCGCCACCTAATGCCCATCGCAATGTATTATGTCTCTGATATTGAAGGCATTAGCGGGCATTCGCAGGCGTTAGATTTGACCCCTGATGCTTCGATTCCCTCGGCTCCACGGTGTTTAGTGAGGGACAGAGAAAATATTTTTAAGAAAATTTTGAGCATGGTATTTTTCATGGTATTAGGCTGTTGGCCAAAAATAATTTCATGAATATAAAGAAGAAAACGGGCTTATTGATAATCGAGTGGGAGTGACTGAGATTTTTAACTCATTGATTTATAGTAACTAAATCAACCTGGTAAACAGTATATACTGCATCATCAATGGTATTTCTCATGGTATTTGTTGCGGATAGAAAGGCAGAAAACAACGATACCATGCAAGGCAAGTTGATGCTGGCATGGTATTCGAGAGATTGAAATACGTGTGCCGTGGAGCAATCCAGAAACCGGCTATTTCCCACTTTAGTTGAGTTGGATCTGGTAGGCCGGAGTCATCTAAGAATGCAGGAAAAAACATACAAACTGGCTCATCTAGATAGGCAAAAGCTGTTGGCAGCTGCACGCAAGGCGCTAATCGCAGCAGATGCGTATTACCACGCCTGGACACCCGAAAAACAGGAACGCTTCCGGGCAACCATGGGTGAAGATGCAGGGCGCAAAATACAGCGCGTACTGCTGGATGATTTGCTGAGTATTAAGTGCCGAACAAACGAGATTGATGAGGTTTGGACTAATCTGGAATTGTCCAACCTCAACCAGCTTAACTGGGCAAGGCTTCTGACGACAGGCATTGGTGAAGATTACGTCTATCTCAATGAGTGCATGGCAGAGGGTAAGACGTTGCTGGACTTCCCAACACTCTACGATTTCGACTATGCCGACTACCTGTTTCAAGAAGAGGCCCGCAAGCGGGACTTTGCGGATTACAAAGGCATTGAATACTACGCCTACCAGCACCCTTCCTGGGTCAGATTGCTCATACAGGAGCGGTTTTACTATGCGACTTTTACCTCCCTGGCAAGCTATGCACTGGATGATATCGAATCTGCGGGGAATGAAATTATCCGTCAGCTCATTCCCCATGAATATGTTGATGGCAAAAACCACGGCACACAGGAAAAGGGCGGGTTTGTTTGGGATTTAGAAATTGATGCAGCAGGGCAGGAGGCTCAGTTGGATGAATTAAGAAGCCGCTGGTATGGCTATCAACGAGAGCGCTGGGTGGCATTGAGTGAATCAAATGTTCAACTACTTCCTGCCGTATACATACACGACAAGGATTGGGATGATGACCCCCACAGGTTTTTTGTTTTTACTAATGACATAACTCTGAAGCAGATTCGCTGGCGTCATTTTCTGTCAGATTGCAAATCACTGATGGCTGAATATGCGGAGGTTGAAATTCTTCTGGCCCAGGAGATCGAACGGGCGAATGCCTGGTTAGTCGAAAATAACCAGGATATTCAGGAAAACTTTGATCCGACGATAGTGAAGCTAAGGAAAAAGAACAAAATTATTATGACTGAAAGTGCATTGGATGATCTGAGCAAAATAGACGTGGATAAGGAATGATGGCCTAATCATACAGCCATAACTATCGGCGCGGAGTGGATTTCATACCAAGGCAGAACAGTGACATCGGAACGTATTTGTCGGTTGTCGCCGCCATAAACCAGCCATGCCTGTCCGGCGTTTTTACCGGCCAGTTTTCGCCAGAATTCCAGCCCCTTGAAGTAGTCCTTGTTGATGGTTTGTCCGGATTTGATTTCCAGCGGTGACAGATGGGTGCCATGGTCAATGAGCAGGTCTACCTCGTGTCCCGAACGGTCACGCCAGAAGTAAAGGTTCGAGGTTTCACCCGCGTTAAACCGGGCTTTCAACAATTCACTGATAACCCAGGTTTCGAATAAGGCACCTCGTTGAGCGTGGGTAGACAATTGTTCATGGTTTTGGATGCCGAGCAACCAGGTTGCAAGGCCGGTGTCCAAAAAATAGAGTTTGGGAGTTTTGACCAGGCGCTTGTTGAAATTCTGGTGATGCGGCGGCAACAGATGCACGATGTAACTTGCTTCCAGCACTGATATCCACGCCTTGGCCGTGTTATGCGTAATACCACAGTCGTTGGCTAGCGAGGAAAGGTTGAGGAGTTGTCCGGTTCTGCCTGCGCATAATTTCAGGAAGCGTTGAAAGGTTCCCAAATCCTGTACATTGATTAATTGCCGGACGTCTCGTTCCAGGTAAGTGCGGACATAATTTCCATGCCAGGGATGTGGTTCAAGTCTGCGGTCGAAGATTGGGGGGTAGGCACCATCGAAGAGAATCCTATCGAGGTTCAGGCCAACCTTTTCTGCGCGCTGTAACTCGTCGTAGGTCATCGGTAGCAGCGTCAGTAATGCAGCTCTGCCTGCGAGACTCTGTGTGATGCCTGACAACAGGCCAAATTGTTGGGAACCCGTCAGGATAAATTCGCCGGGTTGTTGCCGTTCATCGACGCGGGTCTGAATATAGGAAAACAGGGCAGGGCAGTGTTGTGCTTCATCCAGAATGGCGCCACCACTAAACTGATTCAAAAAACCACGAGGGTCCATTTCGGCAAATTCCCGCTGATCGAGATCTTCAAGCGATACGTAACGATGTTCGGGGAAGGCATGTCGGACCAGGGTGGATTTTCCAGACTGGCGCGGACCCGTGATGACAAGCACTGGATAGCCGCTGGCGAAGTGTTTAAGTCTGGATTCCGCGTGTCGGGAGATATAGGTCACGCTTGGATTCTGCTGGCTTTGCATGGCTTCATTATGGAGTTTTCCGGCTAATTGTCAATATAGTTCTCAATTAGCCGATTTGTGGGTGTTGGTTAAACCCTGTCTTTCAAATAAGTAGCTACCACTAAACATATACTCAGTAGTTCTAATTGATCAATAGATTCTGAGCATGGTATTTTTCATGGTATTAGGCTGTAAGCCAAAAATAACTGCATGAATTTAATAAAGAAAACGGTTTTATTGATAATCGAGTGGGAGTGACTGGTTTTTCAACCTATTGTTTTTAAAGTGAAAATTTAATTTTGTTGATTGTTTGGATTGCATCATCAATGAGAATGAGCCTGTCTCTGCAATCGTTTTCAGAGAAGTACGTAAAGGGGCAGTCATTACGCACTTCTCTTCGGTTACCTTTCACCAAATTTTAGGCCAGTCTTGACCGCTCCCGGCCTATGAGATGTGGCGTTAAAATCCCTTTGTCGATCAAATCAGGCTCGGCGGTGAAAACGCTGAACTGCATCAATCGCAGGCGCAATGCCTGTTGGGGAGCGAACTGTTTCACGTCGTGATGCAAGTGGGGCACTTCGACGGAAAGGCGTTGGCCTGTAGGAGGAATTTCCACCGTGGCTCTGACTATTGGTCCTGTTCGCTGCACGTCCAGAACTGTCACATCCAGGCCGGGATCGCTGGCGCTGGCTACACGTAAATCACTAGGTCTTACGTAGACGGTGGCATTGCCGGTTTGATCGCCGCTGTAGCGGGCGATCTGTTGGCCGCCAACGATGAGATGGTCATCCTGTAATTCCACGGGAATACGATTGGTGCTACCAAGAAAATCGAATACCAGAGGCGATGCGGGTCGTTCATAGACTTCATCGACGCTGCCAACCTGGGCAATTTTTCCATTGCTCATAATGACCACTCTATCCGCCAGCTCCAGCGCTTCTTCCTGATCGTGGGTGACGAACAGGGTGGTGACGCCCGTTTTCTGGTGCAGTTCGCGCAACCACTGCCGCAATTCTTTGCGGACCTTGGCGTCGAGGGCGCCGAAGGGTTCGTCCAGCAACAGGACTTTGGGTTCGATGGCCAATGCTCTGGCCAATGCCACCCGCTGGCGCTGGCCGCCGGAGAGCTGATGGGGGTAGCGGTCGCCCAGCCCCGACAGTTGTACCAGGTCCAGCAATTCATCAGCGCGGTGACGGATGGCCGCCTTGTCGGGGCGTGTCTCGCCTTTGCGAACCCGCAAGCCAAAGCTGACATTGTCGCGTACCGTCATATGCTTGAATAAGGCATAGTGCTGAAAGACAAACCCGATCTGACGCTTACGCAAAGGGGTGGCGGCAACGTCCTCACCGCCAAAGTAGACCGCACCGCCGTCGGCGAATTCCAGTCCGGCGATAATGCGCAGCAGTGTGGTTTTACCCGAACCGGATGGCCCCAGCAGGGCGATCAGTTCGCCGGATTTAATCTGCAGGTCGATGTTGTCCAGCGCCTTGAACTGGCCGAACTGTTTGTCGATAGTGTTCAGTGTGATTTCCATTACGGTGTCCTCAAAAAATCAATCAGTGTCTGTTAATTAGTGCTTCTGACTCTGGGATAAGGCGTCACCGTGGCG
Organism: uncultured Haliea sp.; assembly: GCA_963977485.1. Taxonomy (GTDB): domain Bacteria; phylum Pseudomonadota; class Gammaproteobacteria; order Pseudomonadales; family Halieaceae; genus JARRPM01. The sequence continues at coordinate 63,366 of CAXBOW010000016.1, read as the reverse complement.
TGTTTCCAGCAGTGATTTCAGGCCCAGGGTCAGCAAGGCCAGCAGTGCGAGTACTGAGGCCATGGCGAAGGCGGCGGCAAAGTTGTATTCGTTATAGAGAATTTCTACGTGCAGGGGCATGGTGTTGGTCTCGCCACGGATATGCCCGGAGACCACCGACACCGCACCAAACTCGCCCATCGCCCGGGCATTACACAGCAATACCCCATACAGCAGGCCCCAGCGCACATTGGGCAGGGTTACATGCCAGAAGGTTTGCCAGCCATTGGCGCCCAGGCTGAGCGCGGCTTGTTCATCATCGGTGCCCTGTTCCTGCATGAGCGGAATCAACTCCCTGGCCACAAACGGAAAGGTCACGAAAATCGTCGCCAGTACAATGCCCGGTAAAGCAAAAATGATTTGAAGATTGGTATCGGCGATCAATCCCGCAGCCCAGCCACTGGCGCCGAACATCAATACATAGATCAGCCCCGCGACTACCGGCGATACCGAAAACGGCAGGTCGATCAGGGTCGTCAGCAGGGTCTTGCCGCGAAACTCAAACTTGGCCACCGCCCAGGCGGCAGCAATGCCGAACACCAGGTTAAGCGGCACCGAAATGCCCGCTGCTATCAGTGTCAGTTTGATGGCGGCGAGGGCATCTGGCTCGGTGAGGGCTTCTGCATAGGTGCCGACGCCATTGCGCAGCGCCTCAAAAAATACCGAAATCAGCGGCAGCAACAAAAACAGCAGCAGGAATAGCAGGGCGCCAGCGATCAGCAGTCGGCGCACGCCAGCGGATTCGGTCACGGCGCTGTGGTTGGCTTTGACGGATAAGGTCGTACTCATGGGTTAGCTCCTTGTACCGGCAACGCCAGCGATTGATTGCGAACTTTGTGGCGATTGCTCCAGGCCTGCAGGGCATTGATAACAAACAGCATCACAAATGCGATAACCAGCATGGCGGCGGCGACAACGGTGGCGCCGGCGTAGTCGAATTCTTCCAGCCGTATCACGATCAGCAGGGGTGCGATCTCCGAGACATAGGGCAGGTTGCCAGCGATAAAAATCACCGAGCCGTATTCGCCGACACCGCGGGCAAAGGCGAGGGCAAAGCCGGTGAGTAGGGATGGCAGCAGGCTGGGCAGTAACACCAGGCGAATGGTCTGCCAGCGGCTGGCGCCCAACGACGCCGCGGCTTCTTCCAGCTCTTTTTCCATGTCCCGCAACACCGGTTCAACCGTGCGCACGACAAAGGGCAAGCCGATAAAGAGCAGCGCAATGACGATACCGATGGGGGTAAACGCGATTTTGATCCCCAGCGGTTCCAGCCATTGACCGACCCAGCCGTTGCCGGCGTAGAGTGCGGTCAGTGCAATACCCGCTACCGCAGTCGGCAAGGCAAAGGGCAAGTCGATCATGGCGTCGAACAAGCGCTTGCCGGGAAACTCGTAGCGCACGAATACCCAAGCGACGAGAGTGCCGAAAACCGCATTCAGGGCCGCGGCGATCAGGGCGGTGCCAAAGGAGAGTGTCAATGCGTTAAGAACCCGTTCGGAGCGAAGGATGGTCCAAATGTCCGCCAGGCCCAGCTCGGCGGCTTTAAAAAATACGCCCGCCAGCGGGATCAGCACGATCAGACTGAGGTAAACAAGGGTATATCCGAGCGCCAGGTGGAAGCCGGGTAGCGCGGATCGAGAGAGTAATGTCATGAGAGAAGGTAGCCTCTGGTGAATACATGTGTCGAATAGGGTTTATTGTTGCGTTCAGGCATAGAGCAACCGCATCGGCGCTGAGCGTTGGCGGGCCACTTCGTGACCGTGCGGCCAGTGTTGAGTTGTGCTATGGCTCTGGGCCACCTTCTCCTGCAAGCGCTCTGTGACTTGTTGAATCCAGGGCCAGGGGCCAAAGCCTGCCTCGATATTGATATGGCCCGCTGCACCGGCATCGTGGAAGGCCAGTCGCCAGCGCTTTGCCCAGGCATGGGCATGTTGCAGTTTCATCCAAGGGTCGTTACGACTGCCGACCACCAAACCATGAGTATCTAAAGCGGCTGAGGGCAGAAACCGGGCAATGCTGGGCTCTCGGGGCTGTCCAAGATCCCGCGGCCCCGACAGCGCGAAGCGCTCCGGATCGGCCGGGGCCACCAGAATCACACCCGCCACGCGACGAGGGCGGTGAGCGATAGCCAGCGCACTGACCAGGCAACCAAAGCTGTGAGCCACAATGATGCTTGGATCGGGGTGCTTATCCAGATCATTGATCACGGCATCCGCCCACGGGTGCAGCGCGGGTTTTTCCCAGTCGATACCGGTGACGCGACGGGCTTGTGGTAATTGTGTTTGCAGCCAGCTCTGCCAGTGAGCGTCGCCGCTGCCGTGGTATCCCGGTACGATCAATACATTGGTACTCATGTCGTTATCATCCTTTTTGCTTCGATTGGTCATTGTCGCTGTCAAACCGGAGCGAAACTGGCCAGCGCCACTTCGGTCGATTTGAACAGAGCGATGACCTGGCTGCCGGGTTTGAGCCCCAGATCATCCACCGAGCTGGTAGAAACAATCGAGGTGATGATGCCGTTGCCGATATCCACCTCGACTTCCGAGACCACATCGCCGCGCTTGATGCGCTGGACGTTGCCCTTGAACTGGTTGCGTGCGTTGATGGCGGTAATGGTCATAGTGTTGTCCTCTTCCCTCAGTCGGCCAATTGACCGGCTGAGGGTATTAGTGAGTGCGAAATTAGCGCGGGGTATAGATCTGATCGAACACGCCGCCATCAAGGAAGTGCGTTTTCTGCGCCTTTTGCCAGCCGCCAAACTGCTCATCCACGGTAAAGAGTTTCAGCTGAGGAAAGCGGGCCAAATCCTTGGCGTCGGCAAACTCCGGCAGAAACGGGCGGTAGTAGTGTTTTGCCACCAGGTTTTGTGCATAGGGCGTATACAGAAACTCCAGGTAGGCCTCGGCCACTTCTTCGTTGCCATGCTTTTTGGCGTTGCCATCCACCACTGTCACTGGCGGCTCAGCTTTGATAGAAACGGATGGCACTACGATTTCAAACTTGTCCGGTCCCAGTTCATTGACGGCGAGGAACGCCTCGTTTTCCCAGGAAATAAACACGTCCCCAATGTTGCGCTGCACGAAGGTGTTGGTGGAGCCTCGCGCACCGGTATCCAATACCGGCACATTGCGGTAGATTTTGCCGACGAAATCCTTTGCCGCTTCATCGCTGCCGTACTTGTTTTTTGCATAGGCATAGGCGGCCAGGTAATTCCAGCGCGCACCGCCTGAGGTTTTCGGGTTGGGGGTAATCACCTGCACACCGTCGCGCACCAGGTCATCCCAATCGCGGATATTTTTTGGATTGCCTTTGCGCACCAGCAACACAATCGTCGAGGTGTAGGGCGAACTATTGTTCGGCAGTCGCGACTGCCAGTCCTTGGGGATCTTTCCGGTTTGTTCCCCGATGGCGTCGATATCATAAGCCAGCGCCAGGGTTACCACGTCGGCGGCCAGCCCGTCGATCACCGCCCGCGCCTGCTTGCCCGCACCGCCGTGGGATTGCTTGACACTGATGTCCTCGCCGGTTTTGAAATTCCAATACTTGGAAAACTCCTCGTTATATTCCTTGTAGAGCTCACGCGTTGGATCGTAAGACACATTGAGCAAGCCCGCGGCGCCTGCAAGGTGTGAGAAGCTTGCGAACGCGATAAGCGATGAAGCTGCTAGCAGACCCAGTTTTTTTGCTGTTGATGTGATCATTGTTGTATTCCTCTGGTTAATGGTTATCAAAATTCAAATGGCTTAGAAGTCGACCTGCGCCCTTAGCACAAAACTGTCGAGATCTTCGTCGTCGTACTGGCTATCGGGTCGGTCGAGTTCAAGCACCTTGATGTAGTTGGCCTGGAACTTGACGTTCTGGGTGGCGTACCAGTTCAACCCGAGCGTGAAGTTATCTTCTTCACCACCAATGATTGGGCCGTTCGTTAAATCGGCGGTGCTGTAGCGCAAGGCCACTTCCCAGGCGCCGATGCCACCTTCTCCTACGGTGGACTTGGGCTTTAGACGATCGAACACCCCGTACTTATAAGGACGTGATTCACCCGTCAGGAAAAAGCCGGCGTAGGTATACCAGGCATTAAAGTCGACATCATCGGCGCCGTTTTCGCGCCCCACTTGTGTTTCCATCCATTCACTCTGCAGTGAAAACGGACCAACGACCGCGGCCGCTTCAAGTCCGAAATACTGCGCGTCGTCAACACCCTCGATCTGGCCGGTGTCGATCAGTCGGACATTGGTAACATTGGATTCCGGACGCTCGCGAAATCGTAATGTGTTGCGGCTGTCGTCCTTCTGTTCCTGGTGACGAGCTGAAGCTCCCAGGTGTATTACGCGGCCTTCAACGTTCAAGGGCGCGTAGGTGAGTCGTCCGGCTGCCTCCCAGACTTCATCGGCTTCCTGCACGTTTTCATTACCGGCTTCGTCCCCAAATGCACCGATGGCGTAGGTCCAGTTTGGATAGGCATCGCTTACCCCAACCCCTATGCGACGATTTGCGTAGAAAACGTTGGTCAGGCTGCGTTCGATGAACGTGAGGTTCAGGTTGCTGGCGGAACCTTCCAATCCAAACGGTTCTTTAAACTGGCCCACCGTGATTGCGGGTCCAAACCCATCGTATTTGATCCACGCGTCCCGAATGCCGCGCGCGCTCCGGTCGGGGCCGCTGTTTCGGGCAAAATCGTATTGAAGACGGTAGCTCCAGTTTTCATACATGGAGCCGCGCAGCTCCAGATATGCGCGCCGTACGTCGGTGCCGTCTCCAAATGCATTGTCTTCTTTGGACGCATCATAGGTGGCAGCATCCAGCTGCATGCGCCCGCCCACCTGAAAGCTGAAATCCTCGCCCGTGAAGGTCAGACTGCGACCGTTTGTGGTGGCCTTGACAGCGTCTTTGTCGGCCGGTTTGTCGGCCCCGGATAGCAGCTGTTCTTCCAAGGCTTTAATACGCTGCTCCAGCGCTGCGGTGTCAGCGTCACCTGCGGCCCAGGCTGGCAGTGCCCCCGCCAGCGCCGGGAGTAATGCATAGGCCCCATATTTAAAAAGTGTTTTCATTGTCGTGGATATCCTGTTTTGGCTTAGGCGGCTTCCGGCGATCCGGTCAGTCACGGATAGTGGGTTCAGAGGTCGCTCCGGAGGGCCGGCGCTCCTTCTCAAAACGCAATTTCTCGCGTCGCTCGATCTGCACGATGCGGCCGTGATGCACGGTGATTTCCACGGCACCAAACTCCAGGTCATCCAGGGCATCGATAATGCGACGCAGGGTATGCGTGCCTTCGTTGGCAGGATTGGTAGTCTGGCGGCTCATGGTTTTCCCTTGCTTGCGGTTTGTATGGCAGTGAGGCCATTACAAGCTTTATGCCAACTCTGATATAAATACTTAACATATTGATATTTAAAGATATTTATAGTTAGTGTTTATATATAGTTAAAAAATTCATTTATATTTGATGATATAAACCGTTATATTTATCGCATAGATATCAAATAAAGAGATTTTCTGGTTTCTCTATGGATAAAAATCAATTACTCACCCTCTGGGCCGAAGCGGGTCGTCACGCGGAGCTGGAAACAACACTCCCGGTGTTTATCCATCTGCTGCAGGAGCGACTGCCTCTGGTGGAGGTCAACCTCTACGATGCCGGGCAGGAGCCGTTCGGCCTTGACCTGATCTACCGCTGGCGACCGCAGGCGAAATTGGAGTCGCTGCATCAGTCGATTGACCTGTCGGCGACATTACAAAAGCCACTAATTGCGTGGTTGGCCACCGGTGAGGTCTGCGTGAATGAAAGTGTCGATGCGGCACCTGAACACCTGGCGGCATTGGTACCAGTAAAAGAGGGCCACGCGAATTGCTTCGCCCCGCTCACACTGGGTTCCGGGGGGTACGGGCTGCTGTTTTTACGGATTCGTCGGGCGGTGTTCTCCAGTGCCGAGTTGGCCCTGCTGGCTGAATTAATGCAGCCATTGACCGTGATGATCGACAATGACCACCGGTTGCGGGAAATTCAGCGGCTGCGCGCAGCGGCGGAGGCTGACAGGGATAGCTTGATGACGCGGCTTGGCCGCACCTCGCTGTCGTCAGAGACGATTATCGGCGTTGACGGCGGGTTGCGCGCGGTGATGCAACGGGTAGGGCAAGTGGCGCCGACGGACGCCAGTGTGCTGATTTTGGGCGAGACCGGCTCTGGCAAAGAGGTGATTGCCCGTACCATTCATGAGCACTCCCGACGCCACGATGCGCCGTTTATTCGGGTCAACTGCGGCGCCTTGCCTGCAGAGCTGATTGATTCGGAATTGTTTGGCCACGAGAAAGGCAGTTTTACCGGCGCGATGGCGGCTCGCCGCGGCTGGTTCGAACGCGCCGACGGCGGCACCTTGTTTCTCGATGAAATCGGTGAGTTGCCCCTGGCGGCACAGGTGCGGCTGTTGCGGGTGTTGCAGGATGGCGTGTTGCAGCGGGTCGGCAGTGAAAACTCCATGCAGGTCGATGTGCGCGTCATTGCCGCGACCCACCGGGATCTGCCGCATATGGTACAAAATGGCGAGTTCCGCGAGGATCTGTGGTATCGGCTGGCAATCTTCCCCATTATTCTTCCCGCCCTGCATGAGCGCCCCGAGGATATCGAGCCGCTGGCCCGTCATTTTATCGAACGTGCCGCTGGGCGACTCGGGGTACCGACACCGCCGTTGCACAAGGCGGACATTGAGCAGCTGCGGGATTATGACTGGCCGGGGAACGTGCGAGAGCTGGGCGCTGTGTTGGAGCGCGCTGTCATTCTGGGCCACGGTCGCTATCTCGATCTCCAAGCCGCCCTGGGCGTGCAATTGCTGCGGCCGGAAAGCCGCGATGGTGTCACGGATACCACCAGCAATGAAAGTACCGACTTGGAACCATTAGATACGGTGATATCTGCCTACCTCAAGCGTGCCCTCACCCGCACCCGCGGTCGGGTCGATGGGGAGCAGGGGGCGGCCAGTCTGCTCGGGCTCAATCCCAATACGTTGCGGGGCAAACTGCGGCGGTATCGTATCGACCCCGCCAGATACCGGCAGCGCTAAATTGAGGCGATAGCACGGTTTTTATTTACCAGAAACAAAATTAAAAGAGACTCAGAGTATGACGGCGGAAATGTTATTCACCCTGGCAGTGGTCATCGGTGTGCTGGTGGCCCTGGCCAGCAATCGCGTGCCCGCGGAGATAGCCATGATGGCGGCGATGGTGGCCGTCCTCGTGGGTGGCGTTATAGACACGGGGCAGGCGCTGGCGGGATTTTCCAATGCTGGCATGATGACAGTGGCGGTGCTGTATGTGGTGGCCGCAGCCCTGCGCGATACCGGCGCCATTTTCTGGATTGCGCATAAATTGCTGGGGCAACCCAAAACACTGCTGGCCAGCCAGATGCGTTTGATTCTACCGACTTCTTTTTTAAGTGCCTTTCTCAATAATACGACCGTCGTCGCTATCATGATCCCGGCGGTACAGGAGTGGGCGCAGCGCCTGAAGATGTCACCCTCAAAATTGCTGCTGCCGCTGAGTTACGCGGCCATTTTGGGCGGTACCTGTACGCTGATCGGTACCAGCACCAACCTGGTGGTTGATGGCCTGATGCAGGATCGCGGCTTTTCCGCTCTGCACATATTCGATCTGGCCTGGGTCGGCGTGCCATTGTTGCTCGCAGGCTCAGCGTTTCTGATGGTGTTTGGTCGCAGCTTGTTGCCGGAACGCGAAGGCCTGATAGAGCAACTGGAGCACGCCCGTGAGTACCATGTCGAAATGGTGATCCCCAGCGGCAGCCCCCTGCACGATAAATCGATTCGGGACGCCGGCTTGCGTAATTTGCAGCACGGTTATCTCACGGAGATCACGCGCGGTGACAAACTCTATACAGCCGTAGGGCCGGATATGCAGTTGCAAGCAGGTGATCAGCTTTCTTTTATTGGTGCCCCCGCTTGTGCCCGTGAGCTGCAACGCATCAACGGCCTGGTGCCTGCCCATGGCGGTGCCCACAAGTTACTCCTCAACCATCATCAACGCTGCCTGGTCGAAGTGGTGGTGGGGTCTGAGTTTCCCAGCTTGAACAGAACCGTCAAGGAAACCGAATTTCGCTCACGCTATCACGCGGCTATATTGAGTATCAGTCGTGGCGGACAGCGCCTGTCGGGCAAAGTGGGTGACATCACTCTGAAGGTAGGCGATACCTTGTTACTGGAAACCAGTGAGAATTTCGTGGAGCAGTATCAGTATCGCCGCGACTTTATGCTGGTCAGTCCGCTGCGTGATTCCACACCACCGAACTTCTCCAAGGCGCCCCTGGCGACGGGCATTCTGATTGCCATGGTGATGGTCAATGTACTGGGTTTGATGTCTGTGCTGAAGGTGGCTTTTTTGGCAGCAGGCTTATTGCTGCTCAGCGGCTGTGTGACTGTCAACCGCGCGCGCATGAATGTCAGCGTCAATTTGCCCGTTCTGGTGGTTATCGGTGCGGCCTTTGCCTTGGGAACCGCGTTGGAGGAGAGTGGGGCAGCCGCCTGGGTCGTAAATATGTTTCTAAGCGGTGGCATTGAAAGTCCATGGCTGGCGCTGTTGCTGATTTACCTTGTCACCAGCCTGTTTACCGAGGTTATTACCAACAACGCGGCAGCGGTTTTATTGTTTCCAATAGCGACTGGTGTCGCTGAACAGTTGGGCGTCAGCCCTATGCCCTTTATCATCGCGATTATGTTTGGCGCCAGTGCCAGCTTTTTGACCCCCTTGGGCTATCAAACCAACCTGATGGTCATGGGGCCGGGCGGCTACCGGTTTACCGACTACCTGAAAATTGGCCTGCCGATGTCTATATTGGCCACAGCGGTGACTACTGTGCTCATACCACTGGTCTGGCCATTTTATTGATGGCAGAAAGTGTTTGCTAAAGATGTGGCGCGGTGCGAAAAATGCGGGTTCTGTAGAAAAAGCCAAGCTTAATCTGTGATTTTTTAAGAAATTTCTGAGCATGGTATTTTTCATGGTATTACTGATTATCAAAAAAATAAGCTATTGAAAATAAAAGATAAAAAATGCTTATTGATAATAGAGTGGGAGTAGGCGCATACACACAGCGGGCTAAAGTAGCTTAAACGCGCTTAGCCAACGACAGGCCGCGAGACCGCGCCCATACCAACACCCTGAAACGGCAGGTCGATCGCAAACAGGCCACCCGCAAGGGGGTATGCCTTACGCTGTTCGTCATCGAGTGCGGTAGTCGCGGTGCTGATATACAAGGTGCTCATATTCGCGCCACCAAAGGCACACTTGGTGATATTGGGTACGGGCATTTCAATAAAACGATCGACCTTGCCGTCGTAAAAACGTGTAACGCGGCCGCCGGCAAAATGACATACCCACAGCCCACCATTGGTATCGGTGCACATACCGTCGGGAAACCCTTCCTCTTCAACGAAATCGATGTAAAGCGCCGGGCTGCCAGGCACGCCGGTATCATCCAGTTCGGCGCGATACACTTTTTTCTCAAGCGTATCGGTGAAGTAAACCCATTGTCCGTCGGTGCTGAAGGCGGGACCGTTAGTGACACTGATCTGGCCAAACGATGGTAGATGATGTATTTCGCCGCTGCGGTCCAGGCGATAGAAACGGCCGCTGGGGTCTTGTTGCTTGATGTCCATGCTGCAAAACCAGAACTGCCCACGAGTATCACTACAGCCGTCGTTGAAGCGATTGTCAGGTAGCTCGGACTCGAGCGTTACCAGCGGCGTAACCGTGGCAGTCTCCAGGTCCAGATGCGAAAGCCCATTTTCGAAAGTGGCCATCAGGCCCCCACTATCGCAAGGGACCGCTGCGCTGATCTGTCCGGGAAAGTGCCAGGACTGAGTGCTGCCGTTGCTGTGTAAACGATGCAAATTCGACTGAAAGATATCCACCCAGTAAACGGCCTGCTCCGGTGCATGCCAGAACACACCTTCGCCCAATTCTGCCGCGCCATCCCATAGGCAGCTTAACTTTGTCATCGCATCGCTCACTCTTTGGCGGCCCTCAATATGAATGCCTCATTATACCGAGGTTCCTGTGCAATTTTTAGTAGGTCTGCTTCTTTGTCAGTATTGCCTGCCCGCAGAATCCAGAATTGATGCAGGAACTTCACTGCGATTGGATACCTTCGTATTGCCAATGAAAGAGGTATCGATGGGTGCATCCGGGAAATAGGGGTTGCTACAGATGTTGTAGAAATTTACCGGGTCGCGGAGATAATTTTCTTCAAAAACCAGATCGCCAAAAGGCACGCAACCCCCCATGTCGGTACCGTATGTCAGGACGTCTGTCAGGAGGCAGAGAAGTTCAAACGAAGAACCTTTTAAGCAGGGCCCGAAATCCATGTAGCCAGCTGGATTATCCAAAGAGACATTTTGATGAAGCGTGATATAGCGGCTCCCGCCATCGGTATAAAACGTATTTCCTCCTGCAAGACTGCGTTTATGCTCCGCAACATTCCAGCCGATGAATTGACCATCCTCAAGTGATGTTCCTTGAAAGCCTGTGCTGTAAATGGCACCGCCGTCCCATAGCTTTTCCAAATAGTATTGAATGTGATTGTGAACGATGCGGTTCTCATGCGCCGCAGACGGGGTATCAAAGACACCCCATTCGTAAGGCGTCGCTTTCGGAAGGCCAGCAAAACCGCCTGGATCCAGTAAGCCCCAGCCCCATCCAATAGCGATTCCCGACCAGGGTACATGTTGAATGTCGTTGTGCTCCACCAGGCTCCGGGTGGTAAAGCCGATATAAATTCCAGGGGCATCGTAGAATTCCCGCCCCGTGTATTCGACAAGATTATTTGAAATTGTATTGTCATGTGTGAGGTGTGCGGGCGACGTTGGATGGTGATCTTCAGCAGCCACACCTCCAAGCTGAATTCCTGTCGATGATATATCGCTAATAATATTATTTCTGATCTGAACGTTCTGGCTGCCCGTTCCAAAGTCCAGCGCTGCCGCGCCAAGATGGCTAAAAGAATTTCCATCAAATGTAATATTCTGGGCGTATATGAAACTTACGTTACCCGGGGTGCGAACCACATCGGGGTCATGCCCGATGATGTTGGGTTGGTGATCTGGCCCCACAAGATGAAAACCACTTTGATCTAGCGCATATCCATTGGCAGTGCTTGGCCCAAACCAGGTGGCGTAGCTAAATGTAAGCCCTTTAAACTCAATATACTCCACGGGTGCTGCTGCTGTGCCTTGTCCCCGGATAAGTGTCTCCAGTACGGGTAATTCTACATTGGCCGCAACCATATCTTCTCCGCTACGCGGAATATAATAGAGCGTTTTTGTGCCCGAATCCAAATACCACTCGCCTGGTTCGTCGAGAAATTCGTAAGCATTTTCAAGCCAGCTTAAGAGGTGAAAATTCCATGGTTCGGGATAAACATTGGTATTGTTCCAGCAAGGGTTTTGCATGATCAGATCGGTGGAGTTAATCACTTGCTCAACTGGACATCGCATCATCTTCCACTGGGTTGCTGTGACCGCCTCCACATCCCCGGGGTTATTCCAGACGGGTGGGAACTGAGGGTCAGAACCAAACAGGTAGAGATAGGTGAAACCGGTGGCGGTGGGGATGTAATAGTTTGGAAAGTCGGGCGTTCGTGCGCGGGTGGCCCGTAATTCGTTGACATAGAGTTGCCGAGGCATGGTCTCGGTATCGACCGTTACCTGAGCTTGCCAAATATTCAGCCCGGGGTCGTACAAGGTCCAGTTTTTAACCGCCCGCGCACCGGATATAACGGGTGTTTCCCCAGCTGCCGCCTGATAAATAATCGGTGCGTTACTATGCCCGGAATCGCGCGAATCCAGAATAAGCGGAGCGCTCAGGCGATAGGTTCCACCTCTGATATTGACTTTAATAGTGCAGGCGACACGTGCGTCAATTGTGCGGATGACATCGCGAGCGCGTTCCAGCGTTAGAAACGGTGCACTTTTACTTCCCTTTGCAGAATCGCTGCCATTTGGCGCTACCCAGTAATGATCTGTGCAGCCATTGGAGCCTGAATTACATGCAGCTACGCCGCCCAAGACCAGACAGACGATGAAAAAACGAGCTAAAAAACCCACCTTTGATACACCCCCGTCTTCATTGCTTGCTGCCACGAAAAATGCCTCTGTCTGTCAGGGCTTTCCGGCTATTCGTTTGCCCCTTCTATCCTGGCTTCTGTACGCAAATAACCGGCAAAATTTGAAGCAGAATATACTCCAAACTTTTCAATATCTCTATCGGCATTTGTCCCAATATTCAGCTCTATAAGATAGTCGGGACATAAGCGCTGCTTAGCCCCGCCCAGGTTGGATGCGTGCTGTTTACTCGAACTGTTTCCTGATCACATTTTTCGTAATTTTATTGGTGGCATTGCGGGGCAGGGGCTCAGCGGAAAAATATATTCGAGTGGGCACCTTGTAGGCCGATAGATGCTCCTTTGCATAGTTGCTAATTATTGCTTCATTCAGGTTGGCACCTTGTTTGCCTACCACCAATACCGCCACCTCTTCACCCATCAGTTCGTGTGGCAAACCAAATACAGCACTTTCCTCAATGTCTGGATGTTCCAGCAGGCGGTTTTCAATTTCTACCGGGTAAATGTTTTCCCCCCCGCGAATAATAACGTCTTTCGCTCTATCCGATAGATACAGAAAACCCTCAGCATCAAGATGACCAATATCTCCACTGTTAAACCAACCGTCGTAGAATTCCCTGGCATTGGCTTCAGGCCTGTTCCAGTACTTTTTGATCTGGGCAACACTGCGAACCCAGATTACACCTTTACTTCCCTGCGGAAGCTTTACGCCTTGATCGTCGCGAATACTCAATTCCACAATAGGATGAGGCAACCCCGAGCTGCCACTCGGCACCTGGAATGCCTCACCACTAACATAGACACCAATGGAATTGGTCTCGGTCATCGCCCATCCTGTGCTCAGAATGTGATGGGGGATGTGTTCCTGCAGTAAGCTGAGCACTCTGGGAGGGGTTGCCGCGCCACCCACTCCGATACCCGCCAGAGAACTGATGTTTGATGTGGCAATACGCGGGGAATCGAAGAACTGGAGGATCTGCGGGGGTGTGCCCCCAAGAAAGGTGACATTTTCCTGCTCTACAAAATCCAGGGCTTTGTCGGCATCCCATTTATACATCATGATTATGCGAAGCCCGGAGCGTATGTTCATCAGGAATGTGTTGTGGCACCCACCGACATGAAATAACGGTACCGCCATCAGGCCGCAGGGCTGAAAACCTTTTGCGGCAATTGTGGCCAGCTTGGCCTGATTGTTAATGGCCATCGTGGTGCTAACACATTCAATGCTGTAAACAGCCTGACAAATAGCGCGATGTGTGCTCAGGGCTCCTTTCGGTATGCCTGTGGTGCCCGATGTGTACATGATCATCGCTTCGTCATCACCAGAAATCGCCACCTCGGGCATGTTGACATCCGGGACATCGGCAATAAGCGCCTCGTAGGTGTAGGCGTCGTTGTGGATGTCGGCTTTTGCGCGAACCACTACCGGCGTGATATCCATTTGCGCACAACGATTCTTCAACATGTCGTAGCGGCGCTGATCACAGAATAGCAATTTTGAATCGGAGTCTTTTAATCCGTGCACTAAATCATCTTCCATTCCCCAGGCATTCAGCGGCACTGCCACTGCACCCACGCAGGTGATGCCCATATAGACGGCCATCCATTCGGGATAATTTCGCATGGCGATTGCCACCCGGTCGCCCTTCTGAATACCGTGTTTATGCAGTAACTGATAGCCAACGGACGCAGCCTGTTGCAGTATTTTGGCAAAGCTCCATCGTTCGCCCTCGTACAGCAGAAATTCCCTGTCGCCGTGCGCCCTGGCCGGAGCAAGAAGTTCGACCATGTTTTGCGGTGCATTTTTGTATTGTTTGCAGCCAGTCCCCGTCTGCGGACTATCAATCAATTCAAATGGTGCACCCGGGGCAAGCAATGACGCCAGTGCTTCATCAAATTTTTGCTTCAGTTGTGACACTAATTCGGCTCCTGTTTATATTCGAATGCGCCGCTTACATAGCTGTATCGATGCCGTATATCTATGGTGTTTTTTCGTTGTAGTCGGGGGTGATTCTACAGTTTTCTACCCGTTCCACTGTATCGTGTTTTGACGATCGAGAAGGCCGCTTACTAGTGAGGTGGGTACTTTTCCGGAGAACGCCTTTTTTGCCCTGGAAGTCATAATTCCCTCCGAGTGGCGCAGCTTGTTCATACTCATTAGCTGGCCAGAAAATTCAACGGGTTGAAGAAGCGACCAGAGGATACCTTCTGCGACCACTGCGCAGGGTTCCCAATTGTCACGCGGAAGTCCGGGCGTGTTAGCCACGAACCCTTCGGAGGCCACCGGCATGTCAATGCGAAAGCAATTGACTGAAATATTGTCACCCTGGAGTTGATTCGCCACGTCAACGGTCAGGCGCTCCAGGCCCGCCTTGGAAATACCATAGGACATTTGCCCAGCTTGGGGGTAGAGCGCAGCCACCGAGGAAATATTAATCACCTGTCCGGCACCCCTCTGGCGAAATACAGGGACACAATCTCTTATCGCAATCAGCGGCGCTTGTAGATTCACGGCCATAATAAGGTCATGCCGCTTGAGGTCGATAAACATATCCCCCATAAAATTGATGGCGGCGTTGTTGATGAGAATATCGATACCACCAAAATGCGAGTTTGCACTCTCGACCATCGCTTGTACCTGATCTGCATGTGCCAGATTGGTTGGAATTGCCAGTGCTTCAACACCCAGCGCCTGGGCTTTTTCTACAGTCTCCTCCAGAGTACCCGGAATGTCTTGTTGAGTGCTTCTGGTGGCGCGGTCGGCACAGGCAATGTGGCACCCCTCCAGCGCCAGAGCCTGAGCGATGGCAGCACCTATGCCACGACTGGCGCCAGTTACCAGAGCGACCTTGTTCTTGAATTTCATCTAGTCCTGACCTCTACGGATTTACGGTTCTCTCGTCGTATCAACTGCTTGCCAGCGCTTGCCTGGCTCATCACGTCTGCCGCGAGTCTGCCTATTGCGCTTGTGCCAATAGCTCGGCGACCGTTCTGTCGAGTATAGCGGCGCGGTTAACTTTGTCTGGTAGTGATGCTCCGCCATCCACCACAAGATCGATGCCGGTGATAAATGCAGAGCGGTCACTCGCCAGAAACAATGCCGCTTCGGCTATGTCGCGCGGTTGTCCGGGGCGCTTGAGGGCCTGCCAGTCCATTAACGCGTCAATGGACGCCGCCACCACCTTTTCGACCATCTCCGGAGGAATGCCTAATCTCGCCGACGGTTCTGTGAATATCTCGGTGGGAATCGCGCCGGGGGAAATGGTATTGACGCGCACGTTGTACTCGGCAAATTCAATCGCCAACGACTTTGATAATGCGACTATTCCAGCTTTTGCTGCACGATATTCCGGCAAGCTGTAACCGGCGCAACTTGCTGCAATGGATGCGGTGGTGAGAATTGAGCCGCCACCGTGTTGCGACATATGTCTTGCCGCGTACTTTGCGCCGAGCATGGGGCCCAGCAGGTCTACGGACATGACCTTATTAAAATTGCTGAAATCGTTTTCACAGTACACGTTGACACCGTCCGATCCGACCACACCGGCATTGTTGAACATCACGTGCAGGCCGCCAAAGTGGCGGACTACAAAATCGACCAGTTCTTCAACACTTGCGGCATCGGACACATCGGTTTTTTTGAACTCTACATTGCTGCCCAGCTTTTCGGCGACCTGCTGACCCTTGTCTTCCTGAATGTCGGCGATAACGACTTTTGCGCCCTCCTCGACAAATAGCTCAACGGTTGCCTTGCCGATACCCGATGCGCCGCCGGTGACAATGGCGACTTTGTCCTGCAACTGTTTGGCCATGGTAAACCTCGTGGATACTTTATTGATTTGAATACGTCATAGGTCTCGTTCAGCATTTATGATATGACGCATTTCCTCATCTTAGTACTCGCCTTATATCTGGTCTGTTCGGTAGTCGTTTGTATCATAACTATATGTATTTAAAGCAGTATTTATATCTAGTATAGTGTTTCTGCTAATGACATTTTGATTTCGGCTCATATTTGTATTCTGTATGCTAGCTGGGGGATGGAGCGGGAGCCCGCTGGTCGTGGTGGTCTGTTCAAGTCGGGGATTGGTTAATCGCGCGCTGGGGCTGCCCCGTTAGTCAATTTGTTGCCGGGGGCCGGCCAGGCGACGGAGGCTTGCCTACACTTTAGTGTTATATGCTAGCGGTCGATAGTTCGCTACGGTCATTGGTGATTTGTGGGCAGGGGGTCGTTCACAAGCAATTCAAATATTTGGGGGTAAATGTATGTCGCGACACGGTATTCCGTTGGCGAGGGGGAAAGTCTTGAAGAATTCCAGGAAAAGGCTGGCGGTAGCGGTATCTGCCGCAGTAGTAGCGACCACGCTACCCGGCTCTGTTCTGGGCCAGGTGCTGGAAGAGGTGATCGTTACCGCCACCAAGCGCTCGGAATCGGTAATGGATGTGCCGCTGGCGATCTCTGCCGTTTCAGGCAAGTTGATTCGCGAGGCCAATCTCGACGATATCAAGGACCTGATAAGTTATACGCCGGGTGTGACCGGCAACTCACAGGATAGCTTCATCGATTTTGTCAGTGTCAGGGGAATTCTCACCAACGATTTTGGTATCGGTGGTGATCCCTCCATCGGTCTGTACAAGAATGGCTTGTACCAGGGGCGCAACGGCTCAGCCGTGACCAGCCTGTACGATGTTGAGCGAGCCGAAGTGCTGCGCGGGCCGCAGGGGTTCCTGTTCGGTCGAGGCGCCATCTCCGGGGCCATGAACATCCAGACTACCAAACCCAGCCTGGATGGCGTGAACGGCTATGCCGAGGTCGATGTGGGCGAGCGCGATCGCCTGATCGGTGAGGGTGCCATCAATGTGCCGGTCAACGACAATCTGGCATTTCGTCTGGCTGCCTATCACTCCGAGCAAAACGGCTATGTCGACAATGCCTACCCCGGGCTCACCAGCAACGACTACATCGAGCACAACAAGGATGGCCTGCGGCTCTCCACCCTGTACGAAACTGACCGCCTGACGGTCAATCTGATGCTGGAGTACGAGAACCGCAACCTGTCCGGCTCGATCTATGTACCCACAGGCAAGGGCGAGGGCTACGCGCATCTCAGTGATATTTACGGCGACCTGGGCTATCCGGCCGGGGACTACGACATCAACGCGGATATGAGCCTTGGAAACCGCGACAACGGTGAAATCTACAGTACCGGCCTGCAGGTCGATTACGACCTGGGCTTCGCTACCTTTACCTCGCTGACCGGTTACAAGGACCATACCTTCAACTACGCCGAGGACTTTGATGGACTGCCTGTCGTTCTCAACAGCTACGCCCAGGACCAGGAGGGCGATTACTTCGAGCAGGAGCTGCGGCTGGTGTCAAACAGCGACGGGCCGTTGAACTGGTATGCCGGTGTGTCTTACTACAAGGAGGATGTTCACGCGACGTTCCAGCAGGAAATGGCAGAGGATGTCTGGTGCTCGGTCTATTGGACAGGTGAGGACAGCAGCTGCGCTGACCTCTTTGCCTATTACAAGGATTACGCCGAGTACGCGCCGGATGGCGAGTACGTGCAGTACTTCCTCGATTACTTTGGCACTGTCGATTGGCAGGGCAGTCCCAGTGGCCTTCTGAACGACAGCAACCGCGCGCATGGCAAGTATCAGGGCTACGCCGCTTATCTGGACCTGGGCTATGATTTCAACGAGTACTGGGATGTGAGCGCGGGTGTGCGCTATACCTACGACGAAAAGAAATTCTCCAACCTGGTGTATCCCAGTCAGAGCCCGGTACTGGGCAACCGTGCGGCCCTGGGTTTCTCCACCCCCGAGGGTGCCCTGAGTGATAAGCAGGATTGGGACAAGTTCACTCCAAGGCTTATCGTGAACTACCACCCCAATGAGGACACCCTGTTATTCGGCAGTGTGACCGCGGGTTACAAGGCGGGTGGTTTCAACAGCTTCGGGGTGACGCCGCCAGCCGTGTACGGCTTTACGGAGGCCACGCCGGGTGACTACAAGCCGGCCTCCTTTGACCCTGAAACCTCCACCTCCTATGAGCTGGGCTACAAGGGCACCCTGTTTGACGGCGCCACTCAGGTGACTGCGAACGCTTTTTACTACCAGTACAAGGACTTGCAGGCCACTTACTACGACGGCTCGCTGTTTTATGCCGATAACGTGGGCAAGGTGGACGGCTGGGGCTTCGAGGGTTCGGTGATGCAGGCCGTTGGCCCCTACTTCAATCTGAATGTCGGTTTTGCCTGGTTCGACAGTGAGGCGAACGAGCTGGAGAAACTCTGCAGTGGCACCACCGACTGCGAGGGCCAGCAAATTCCCTGGGCGCCGGAATTCTCCGGTCATGTTGTGCTAAACGGCGACTACCCCCTGGCGGACGGCGAATTGTTTGGCCTGATGGGCTACCACTTCCAGACCAAGCAGTATGGCGGCTGGGAGCCGGACAGCAGCACGATCGACGGTTGGGGCGAACTCAATATGAGCATCGGTTACCGTATCGACCACTGGTCGATTTCCGCGTATGTTGAAAACGCCACCGATGAATATTACTTCGATGGCGGCGGCAACGGCGACGGGGTGTTTCCTCAGTACCAGTTCGGGCCCAACCAGCCGCGCACCTTTGGCGTCAAGCTGGGTATGAACTTCGATTGATTCGCCGCTTTATTGCAAACACAAAAAAACCCCGCTGCTCACGCCGCGGGGTTTTTTTTGTCTACCAGATACCGCTGTGGCGGCGGCTACCGGGCGGGCAGCCCCTCAGGGCTTGCTATAAACCAACTGCCCGTCGAACCAGGTTTCCAGCACTCGGGTTTCAGAGACTTTGTCGATCTCGCCACTGGCAGCCAGATTGATGATGTCCCGATCCAGGATGATAAAGTCGGCTTTCTTGCCGGGCTCCAGTGAGCCGGTGATCGTCTCCTGCTGCATCAGCCTTGCGCTACTGATGGTGTAGGCATCGATGGCATCGAGAATTTCCAGTCCCTCGCTCGCATCCAGGGGGCCCTCACCCTCGTCGCGGGTCACCGCCTTCTCGATATTGTGGAAGGGCCGGGGGTCTGCGGTATCCACCGGAGCATCGGAACCACCCGCCGGTACACCACCCGCGTCCAAGATGGAGCGGGCGGGGTAGGCCTGTTTTATGTAGTAGTTTTCGGGGTTGTACATATCCTCCAGTGAACTGACTTTATCGACGAAGGGGATCACTGTGGCATCGTACCAGTAGTCGCGCACCGCCCAGGCGTAGGTAAAGGCCACCGGAATGCGCAGGGCGGCAATGCGCGCAATATCGTCAGGGTGTACTAACTGGGCGTGGGCAATACTGTGGCGGTTGGTAACGGGTTCGCCCGTCGTCACGGCGGCGATGGCGTCAATGGCGGTGCGCACGGCCCGGTCGCCGATGGCGTGCAGATGCACGCCGAAACCATTGGCTGCGGCTGCGGCGACAAAGCGATGAACGGTATCCACAGGCTGCATCAGTACGCCGTTAGTGCGCAGACACTGGGCGGGATGGAAGCCGTTGGCGGCGACAAAGTTGTCGATCTGATCGCGGCTCAGACCGGCGATGCCCAGCGCAGTAGCGGGCTGGCAGGCGTCGCTGGCGGGATCCACATAGCCGGTAAAGGTGACATCACCGCTCTGTGCGTCAAGGCCGAAGCGCGGCTGGTAGTAATCCTGTAACTGTGCGGCATTGGGCAGGGTAGGCGGGGTGGACAGTGGGTTGCCCTCAATCACTCCGTCTACGAAGAACTTGAGCTTGTCCGCGGTGATGTTGGGGACGTCGCGGTATTTTTCCCGGGTTGCCTGCGCCTCTGTGATGATGGCATCCATATCCACAGTGCCTGCCGACTTGAAGTCGTTGGGATCGAAGTGCTGGGCCAGGTTAACCCGCAGAGTGAGCGCGTGCTGCGCTACCAGCGTGTCATAAAGGGGAGCTATTTCGGGGTTGTAGGCGGCATCCAGGATGGAGGTGATACCCAGACTGTTAAAGCGCACGGGAATTTGTCCTGCCTCTGCTACCAGGCCCTCCACATTGCCCAGTATGGCGTGGCCGGCGCCCAACAGCTTGGGTGTGTCCTCGTGTACCTCGCCATTGGGCTCGCCGCTGGCATCCAGGCCGACGAAGGGCGCGAAGTCGCTGAACTCACTGGCGAGGCTGGCGGCGCTCAGTCCCACCTGCTCGCCAACATCGTTGGTGGCGCGGGCCAGGCCCATGCTATTGGTCGCATTGTGGTGGCCGTCGCTGCCCCCCAGCAGAATGGGATGCTCAGTGGATGCGGCATCCAGGGCCTGGCGCAGGGTGGTCAACTCACCCGCTGGCTTGTTGTTCTGGGCGAAGTTCCACTGCTTGACGAGTAGCCACTCACCCGGGGGTATTTCCAGATGCTCCAGGCAGGCGCTGGCGAAGGCCGCCAGTTCGCCAAGGTCGACCGGCTCATTGTCCAGGTTGCAGTCGTCCACCTCGATCACGCCAACCGGGTGCACATGCGCATCGTGCAGACCGGGTAACACGCGCTTGCCCAGGAGGTCGGTGACGACGGTGTCCTCGCCCACCCAGCTTGCGGCGGCGGCGTCATCGCCGACAAAGACGACCTGGTCGCCGCTAATCGCCATCGCCGTAGCTGAGCTTTGTTGCGCATCTGCGGTGTAGATGGCGCCGTTGAGGAACACCCGCTCCGCCGCCGGCGTCGCCGCAGCTGTTATGGCTGGCGTGGTGGCTTCAGGCTTGTCCTGGCATCCCCAAAGGGCGCAGGCGAGGGCTAGGGGGGCGATCAGTCGGGCATAGGATTTAGTCATGAACTCTGTTCCGTCGCTGCTGTAGTTAGTATAGGGAAGAGCCCCATCTTTCCATCAAGACAGGTGTCTTTGAATACCCCTAAGGGGATAGCGCGGCGGTCTTCGCGTTGAGCGGCCCGCGCGGTAGTGATAGGGTTGCCCCCGAGCAGGCGTGTCTCGCCGGGCGACATTGATTGCACCTCCACACTATACCTCACAGGATGTCACTGTACCGATGAGCAGCTACCGGCCCAAGGGTCCTCCGCCAAATATTCGCGAACTTATGGCCCGGGGTTTCCGGGCTCTATCGGCTGGCCAGTTCAACGAGGCCTCCACCTGTTGCAAACTGGTACTGGAGCAGCAGCCGGAACTCGCTCCCGCGCACTTTCTCGTGGGCCTGATAGGTCTGGCCACCGATGACCGCCGCACTGCACAGGCTGCATTCGCTGCCGTTACACAGATCGAACCCGGCCACGCTGCCGCCTGGGCCCACCTGGCCAAGCTGCTGGCGGAGGGCGGGCAAGTTAACCGCGCTGACGTCGCTCTGGCCAACGCGGTGAAATATGAGGCCAACGATATTCCCCAGGTGCTGGACGTCATAGGCACCACCTACACCCTGCTGGGTGAACACCGCACGGCGGATGATTGGTACCGGCGCGCCGCTGCAGGCCAGCCGGACAATTCCGCCCTGCGTATCAACTACGCCAATAATCTGATTTACCTCGGGGAGACGGCGCTGGCAGAGCAGGAACTGGCAGCCGCACTCGAGTTGGGTCGCGGTCACGCTCAGGCCCACTGGTTGGTGGCCAGTCTGGAAAAGGCGCCCGACCACCAGCACCTGGAGGAAATGCAGGCGCTGCTGAAAGGGCGGCCCCTGCCGCGGCGAGCCCTGGCGTTCCTGCACTACGCCATGGGAAAGGAATACGAGGACCTGCAAGAGTGGCAGCCCGCCTTCGATGCGTTTACACGGGGCGCCCGGGCGCGGCGCGCCACCCTGGAGTTTGACGAGCAACTCGAAAGCGACACCTTTGACACACTGGGCAAGCTCTATACGCGCGAGTGGCTGACCAGCCGCAGCCCGGGTAACGATGATTCTTCGCCTATATTCATTATCGGCCAGCCCCGCACCGGCACTACGCTGGTGGAGCGCATTGTCACCGCGCATTCCAGCGTACACTCGGCGGGGGAGTTACAGCAGTTTGGCAACTGCATTCGCCGCCTCACCCGCTACGATCGCCAGGAGCGATTCTCACCGGAGCTGTTTACTCAGGCACGGGAAGTGAATCCACGGGTGCTGGGTGACGAGTACCTGCTGCGCACCACTCGGCTGCGAGGAACCCTGCCGCGCTTCGTCGACAAACTGCCCTACAACTACCTGTTCCTGCCGCACATCCTCGCGGCGTTTCCCCGGGCGAAAATCATTCATCTGGTGCGCGATCCGCGTGATGCGTGCTTTTCGGTGTTCAAGCAATTGTTTGCCGACGCCTATCCTCATTCTTACAACCTGGAGGAAATGGCCCGCCACTTCGTGCGCTACTATCGACTGATGGCGATGTGGAGGGAACGTTTTCCCGGCCGCTTCCTCGATGTGCAATACGAGGACGTGGTGGTGAACCTCGAGGATAATGCCCGCCGAATCCTGGCGTACCTTGAGCTGCCCTGGGAAGACGCTTGTATGGAGTTCCACAGCCAGGCAACTGCGGTGAGTACCGCCAGCGCCGTGCAGGTGCGCGAGCCGGCTCACAGCCGTTCGGTGGGGCGCTGGCAGCGCTATGAAACCCAGTTACAGCCGGTGTTGGATATCCTGCGTAGCGAGGGTGTTACAGTTTAAAAAGTATGCAATAGCCATGGTGGTTGTGGCAGCCGCTAAAAAGTGGAAGTAATGAGCAATGCCGGCTCTCAGTCAGTATACTGGCAGAGCTACCGGTGATTGTTCAGTTCATACTGAATCAGCAGGGCTGGGCGAGTCACAAGTTGTTGGTAAATATTGGTCACCCAATCCTCGCGGTGAGACACATTTTTGCAGGGACGGAAAAAATGCGATATACAGTGAACCTGATATTTGCAGTCGTAATGTGCGGCTTGCTTAACGGCTGTGACAACAATAGCGGTAGTGACAATCCCGAGCCCGAGCCCGAGCCGCAGGACAATCCGCCCAATATTCTTTTTTTCATCCTCGATGATGTCGGCATCGACCAGATGCAGTCCTTCGGATACGGTGGAGAAACCCCGCCGCAGACACCCAACGTCAATGCCATAGCAGAAGCTGGCGTAAGCTTTCGCAATATGTGGGCAATGCCCGAGTGTTCACCCAGCAGGGCGCTGGTATTTGAGGGCCGTTACCCGCTTCGCACCAATGTCACCGATGCGATTCTTTCTGTCGATCTGGCCAACTCGCAAGTCTCACCCTATGAAAGTACGACTCCTGTGATTCTGCGCGAGAGCGGTTATCAAAGCGCCCTGTTCGGCAAGTTCCATCTGACCGGCTCGAATGTGAACCAGACCGGTAGTGACAATAACCCGCTGGGCTACACTGCCGTGCATCAGCTGGGATGGGATTTCTTTAAAGGCTGGCAGGAGGGTGCACCGTTCCCTATCGACACGACAGCAGGCGGTGTCGCAGCCCCCGGGGTCAGTTACGCCTGTGGTTTTGTGCCGGGCAGTGCATCTGCAAACGGTGCAGATGCGGGTGCCTGTTATTTCACCAATGATTCCTGTGAAGAGATCGTCGCCAATGTACAGGCACCTACACCCGGGCGCAGCTGCCTGGAGCGTGGCGGCGTGTTCGTGCCGGACGCGGCGTGCGGCAGCGGGGCGGCGCCCGACTACGTCGATTTTACCTTGCAAAATGGCTATTACGTCGGCGAGCTGGTGGTGAATCAGCCCGACGGTTCTTATGAGGTGTATCCACCGGAAGACCCTTCCGGTGCCGCCCGTGCCTATCGCTCGATCATCGAGAGCGACTGGGCCATCGACTGGATCAACAGCCAGTCTGCCGACGTTCCATGGATGGCCACAGTGTCGTTTTCCTCCGCTCACTCGCCATTCCAGCAGCCACCGACGTCACTGCTGGCGCCAGATTCTGTGCCGACAGGGGATTCCGATTGTGCAGCCGAGGACGATCAGCGTGTTCTCAGTAACCAGATGATCGAGTCGATGGATGCAGAGATCGGTCGTGTGCTGCTCGAGACGGGCATAGCTACGATCGAAAACGGCACTCTGCAGTTAACACCGGAGCATGCCAATACCATGATTGTGGTGCTCGGTGACAACGGAACCTATGCGCCCGTTGTGAAGAGCCCGTTTAATCCGGTGCGCTCCAAGGGTTCGGTCTACCAGACCGGGGTATGGACACCGCTCATTGTGACCGGGTCCATGGTCAAGGAGCCGGGGCGAGATGTGGCGGCGATGATCAATATTGCCGATGTGTTCCAGTTGTTTGGCGAGATAGCCGGGGTTGATGTCTACGATGTAGTCCCCGCGTCCCGGCAACTGGATTCAGTTACCATGCTGCCCTATCTCGAGAATGCTGCACAACAGCCTATCCGGGAAACCAATTTCGCCCAGCTGCAGGGAAATCTGCAGCCGGTAGGCTATGAAGTTCCACCCTGTGCGCTGCCATCAGGCGGTTCCACTGAGACCTGTATACAACTGTTTGCCGAGCAAAGCTTGTGCAATTCCGAGGGCGGTGTCTGGTGGGGCGAGCCCGATGGTTCCAACCCAGCAGGCGTGGGAGTTGGCGCGCCGCAATCGAGCTGCTGCGCGGTGAATGAATACCTGATAGCGAATAATTCGAATCCTTATAGCGTACAGCCCAGTTCGCAGTTGGCGATGCGCAATGCCGATTACAAATTGGTACAGGCCACATCGACTGACTGGGACGTGCAGGCCAATGCCTGCAGTACAGCAACGGTTACCGAGTTCTATCGCATTGATGAAAACGTGCCGCCAAAACTGGACAACGAGGATTCTGACCTGCTGGCTTCTGGTCGCGAGCTTACGCCCTCTGAGGAAGAAAACTTTGCCAACCTGTCGACCGCGCTGGAGGATTTGCTGGATTCGAACGTTCCCTGTGTTGGCGACGGCAACCTGGACGGTGTTATTGATGATCTCGATATAGAACAACTGGAGTACTGGCAGGAACTGTTTGGTATGTCCAGTTGGTACGACTTTGACCTCAATGGCCTGACCAACGAACAGGACCTGGCGTATATCACAGCGGGTTCGCTGCCGCGGGACTGCCCTTAAGTGTCTGTCGGTTTTTCCGCGGGTTTACCCCAGCCGCTCACCCACACGTAGAATAGCGGGATGAAGAATATCGCCAGAAAGGTGGCGCCCAGCATGCCACCCACGACTGCGGTGCCGATGGCGTGCTGGCTACCCTGTCCTGCGCCCGAGGCCAGCGCCATAGGTAGCACGCCGAAGGTAAACGCCAGAGATGTCATGATGATTGGCCGCAATCGAAGCCGCGCCGCTTCCAGTGCGGCCTCGCGCAGCGACACACCGTCTGCCTCGTAACGGGCCTTGGCGAACTCGACAATCAGGATGGCATTTTTCGCGGCCAGGCCAATAGTGGTGAGCAAGCCGACCTGAAAGAAAATGTCGTTGCTCTGGCCCCGCAGCAGTGTGGCGGTTACAGCTCCCAGCACGCCCAGTGGCACCACCAGCATCACCGCAAAGGGCACTGACCAGCTCTCGTACAGTGCCGCCAGGCACAGGAATACCACCAGTAGTGACAGGCCGTACAGCAGAAACGCCAGCGAGCCGCTTTTACGTTCCTCATAAGATATACCGGTGTAGTTGATATCCAGCCCCGCGGGCAACACCTGCGCCGCATCTACAAAGGCGTCCATCACGTCCCCGGTGCTGAAGCCCTCCGCCGGGACAGCCTGAATCTCCGCGGCGGCCACGCCATTGTAGCGCTCCAGCTTGCCCGGCCCGAATCCCCAGAGGCCCTGACTGAAGGCGGCGAAAGGCACCATGTCCCCGATACGGTTGCGCACATACCATTTACTGAAATCTCCAGGTGCCAGGCGCGAATCGCGGTTGCCCTGTAAATACACGCGCTTGACGCGTCCCTGGTCAATAAAATCGTTTACGTAGAGCGAACCCCAGGCGGCGGTCATGGTCGCATTGACGTCGCCGATACTGACCTGAAACGCCGATGCTTTTTCATCGTCGATGACAATCTGGTATTGGGGCGTATCGGGCATGCCCGCATGGTTGGCCATCATGATGCGAGGGTCGGCCTGTAACTTCGCCAGAAACTCATCCAGCCCGTGCATCAGTGCCTCGTGACCCATGCCACCGAAATCCTGCAGAAACGCACTGACACCCCGGCCCGTGCCCATTTCCATAATTGCCGGAGGGATACCGAATATCAGGTTTGCATCGCGAAAGCGCGAGGACTCGCCCTGTAGACGTTGGGCGAGGCTGAAAATATCCGTCGATTCTCCCTCGCGCTCCTCCCAGGGCTTCAGCTTGACGAACAGAAAACCCTGGCTCTGGCCGCGACCAAAGAAATTGAAGCCGCTGACCGTCAGCACAGACTCCGTGAGCCCCGCTTCCGCTCCCAGCAAATGCTCTCGCACCTCGTCCAGCACCGCTTCGGTGCGCTGGGCAGTGCCATTGGTGGGCAGTTGCACGGAGACAAACATCAGGCCCTGGTCCTCGTCCGCAAGATAGGCCGAAGGCAGCGTGGAAAACAGATAAGCCAACCCCGCGACGAGTGCGGCAAACAGTGTCAGGTAACGCCGGGGCCGTTGCAGAATCGACAGCACACCGCCCTGGTAAGCGCGTGAGCCGCGTTCGAAGCTGCGATTGAACCAACCGAAAAAGCCGCGCCTCACTGTGTGACCATCGGGTGTTGGCTTCAACAGTTGGACGCAGAGCACGGGTGTGAACACCAATGCAACGAGTACCGACAACACCATAGCTGCCACGATGGTAATGGAGAACTGCCGATAGATTACACCAGCGGAACCGCCGAACAGGGCCATGGGTACGAACACCGCCGACAACACCAGGCCTATGCCAACCAGTGCGCTCTGGATCTGCCCCATGGATTTTCGCGTGGCCTCCAGGGACGATAGCCCCTCTTCGGTCATTACCCGCTCGACGTTTTCAACAACGACTATGGCATCGTCCACCAGCAATCCGATGGCCAGTACCATGGCGTACATGGTCAGTACGTTGATGCTGTAGCCGAACAGGTACAGCACGCCAAACGTTCCCAGCAATACCACCGGTACGGCCAGGGTGGGTATCAGGGTGGCGCGCAGATTCTGCAGGAACAGGTAGATCACCAGGAAGACGAGCAGGATGGCTTCAAGCAGCGTTTCGATCACTGAATCGATGGAGGCGGCGACCACAGGCGCGGTCTCCAGCGGATATACCGCCTTTACTCCTTCGGGAAAGAAGACCGAGAGCTCGTCAATCAGGCCTTTCACCCGCTCCACGGTATCCAGCAGGTTGCTGCCGGAGGCGAGGCGCAGGGCAATGGCTGCAGCGGGCTTGCCGTTGTACTGGGCCGCGATCGAAAAGTTCTCACTGGCCAGTTCCACCTCGGCCACATTCTCAAGCCGTACCTGGGATCCGTCGGGGTGAACCTTGAGCAGTATCTGCCTGAATTCCTCGGGTGTCTGCAGGCGCGTCTTGCCGGTCACCGTGGCATTCAGTTGCACCCCGTCGCGCGCCGGCAGCCCGCCCAACTGCCCCGCGGAGATCTGCACGTTTTGCGCACGCACCGCATCGGCCACGTCGGAAGGTGTGAGTTGATAACTGTACAATTTGCCCGGGTCCAGCCAGATTCGCATGGCGTACTGGGAGCCAAACAGCAGGAAGTCGCCAACCCCGTCAACCCGCGAGATGGGGTCCTGCAGGTTCGAGGCGATGTAGTTGCCGAGATCGAAGTTATCCAGGCTGCCGCTCTCGTCGATCAGCGCCATCACCAGCATGTAGTTACGTTGGTACTTGGCTACCCGAAGACCCTGACGCTGCACCTCTTCGGGGAGCAGTGGGTAGGCGAGCTGCAGCTTATTCTGCACCTGCACCTGAGCAATGTCCGGGTCGGTGCCCTGCTCGAAGGTGAGGATGACGCTCATGGAGCCGTCTGCTTCACTGGTGGACGACAGGTAGCGGAGACCGCCCAGCCCGTTCATCTGCTGTTCAATCACCTGTACGACCGTGTCCTGGACGGTTTGCGCCGAGGCACCGGGATAGGTAACGCTGACGGAAATGGCAGGTGGGGCTACATTGGGGTAATGGCTGATCGGCAGACTCAGTATGGCGAGTCCGCCGGCGAGCATCACCACAATTGCCAATACCCAGGCAAAGACCGGGCGATCAATAAAGAAATTCGACATGGATTCTGTTACTAGTTCCCTAGCCCGGCCACTTTGAAGTCCAGCAGGGGATGCACATTGCTGGCGGGAACTGGCTCAACCGTCATGCCGTGTCGCAGTTGCTGCAAGCCCTCGGTGATTACGCTTTCACCGGATTGCAGCCCCTCGCGGACCAGCCACATATTGCCCACGGTGCGGTCGGTTTTAATGGATCGGCGGTTGACGGTATTTACCTCATTGATCACCCAGACCGAGGGTTGGCCTGTAGCGTCCCGCTGCACAGCCTGCTGGGGTACCAGAATCGCCTTGTCTTTGCGGCCTTGCTTGAGGCGGGCGTGAACAAACATGCCCGGCAGCAATTTATTGTCGGGGTTGGGGACAATCGCCCGCAGGGTAACAGACCCTGTACTTTTATCGACACTCACCTCAGAGAAACGCAGCGTGCCTGTGTGTTCAAAAATGCGCCCGTTTTCCATCACCAATTCTACGTCTGCGCTGGCTTCGCCATCGAGCTGCCTGGCGTCCACTGCCTCCCGCAGGCGGAGCAGTTCCACCGCCGGTTGGTTGATATCGACATAGATGGGATCGATTTGTTGGATGGTCGCCAGCG
Organism: uncultured Haliea sp.; assembly: GCA_963977485.1. Classification (GTDB taxonomy): domain Bacteria; phylum Pseudomonadota; class Gammaproteobacteria; order Pseudomonadales; family Halieaceae; genus JARRPM01. The sequence goes on along the minus strand of CAXBOW010000016.1, from coordinate 34,463 downwards.
GTGTCAGCTGACCCTGATTGACCAGCGCGCCCTCGGAGACTTCAGAGCGACCGATGCGGCCGGTTACCGGCGCCATCACTTGCGTGTGGTCCAGATCAATCCGTGCCAATTCGGCTTCGGCTTTCGCCAGTTTCCAGTCGGCTTCCGCGTTATCGTATAGCTGTTTGCTCACTGCCCCTGTTGGCAGCAGGTCACGGTAGCGCTTCAGCTGCACCGCCGTGTTGTGCAGATAGGCCTGGGCGCGCCCATAATTGGCCCGGTATTTGTCGTCATCAATCTGATAAAGCTGCTGTCCGGCGGTCACCTCCGCCCCCTCCTCAAACAAACGCTGCTGCAGAATCCCATCCACCTGGGGGCGCACTTCCGCAAGGCGATAGGCCACAGTCCGCCCGGGCAGATCAACAGTCAGCGTCAATGGCTGTGCCTCGATCATATAGACTCCCACCGACTTCGTTGGGGGCGGGGTGACTGATTGGTCTGAGCCACACCCGACCAGGCCTGTCAGTAACGGTAGAAGCAAACCTGCCAGCAATGGCAATCGCATGCTTGTCATAATTTTTGGGCTATTTGCCCCTCCTGATTTTAGTGCGCAAGGCCAGTGCCTTGCGCGGACTCGACTGGCCGGACGCACGAAGCGGGGGGCAGCGGTCTTGGCGGACGAGCCGTACTGCAGCTCGCGTTACCTCGTAGTGCTACTAATATTCACGTAATTGCGGGAAGATGCAAGTTATTTTCTACAAAATACCGACATATACACCACACATAGCAGCATATGTCTGCAATAGGCGCCGGGGCAGGGCACACTAAAAGGTTACGTTGTGTAACATCATTGTCACGGGCATGGCTTGAGCTGGTGCAAAAGCGGGAAAGGGCGGGGCCCCTCGGACGACAACCTCATCAGGAGCAAAAAACAGCGCCTGGCACCGTGTAATTGACAGCTTGTCTCTATATTCTCTATTGGCACCAGCGCCCGGCCCTAGCGGGAAAAATTGAGAGGTAGCCTTGTCCAGCCCACACATTCTTCAAAACGGCGTGCCACGCAGCGGCAATGTCTGGCTTTTTTACCTGATACGGAATCTGTTAACGGCTGCAAATATGCCGGTGGAACAGTATATATCGCGTCAGGAAATTAGCCGTGTGCTTGCTAAAAAGGATCTGGGGATACATGGCGTTGCGGAATCCGATTTCATTGTCATCCAGCCACAGCGCTGCTATTACACGATTCTTGACGTATTCCGCTGGCCAATCCGGGATATGCGTGAATATATCGAACAGACTACGCAGGTGGCGAGCCATTCTCCGTGGAATTCCGCCTCAGCCGAGGTCTACAGTCTGTTTTCACATGGAATGTATATCGTGCGCGATCCCCGGGATGCGGCCCTGTCCATGGCGCGCTTTGCCTTTACTGACTTCAATCGTCTGCATCGCCCGCCTGGATTTAAAGATCCGGCGTCGTACCTCGAGTATCACTTCTCGGGCTTTATGCAACGCTGGGTCGAGCATGTGGAAGGCCATCTGGTCAATCTGGCAAAAAGCAATATGCGGATAGTTTTTTACGAGGCGCTGGTAGCAGACCTGCCGGGCCAGGTCCGTCAGTTGGCGGACTTCCTGGGTGTCGCGCTGGATGCGGCAGGGATCGAGGCGGTAGTGGCAGCAAGCAGTTTTGGAGAGATTTCCGCACAGCAACCGAATCATACGCACCGTGGAGTTTGGGGAGGCTGGCGCGAAGAGTTGAGTCGGGTGCAAAAGAGGCAGGCGGAAAAGATAGCGGGTTCACTGCTGGCAGTACTGGGTTACCCGGAAGATCCGACGGTAGCCGACACGTGGTCCGTGGAGGACCTCCACCTACAGAAGTGAGCTGGCTACTACCTGATAGCAGCACTCATAGTTGAACTTTGCGGTAGCTGCCTGTGGTCAAGAAACTCGCAAATTCGCCGGGCTTCCACTTCCGGGTTGTCGAGCAGGGCATTGAACTCCACGCGCAGTAAATCCACGTTGGGGGAAAGTCTCGCGGCTGATAATGCACCATTGCGATGCTTGTTGAGTAATGTGTTCAAGTCCCGTTGATGAACCGCAGGTGGTGCTGTTCCCGCAAGTTGACGCTGCTGGGTATCTGCGATCTTATCGATATCACGATCCACAAAAACGATCTTGTAATGGTGCAGGCGGGGCAGGTAGGCGAGCAGGGCAGACGGCATGTAGAGTATTTTGTCCTCTGCGGCATCCAGTACGCGGGGATCAATGGGTAAATCCTGCAGGCGTGGCCAGTCATAGCCGCCGGAATCATTCAGTAGCAGATCGAAGTCGCCTGCGCCCAGCATTTTCATAACGGCGGCGGCTCCACCTCCGGGAAGGCTGGTCACGAGGGTCAGGTTCAGGGCTCTGTCGGGCGTGCGGCCATGTCGCGAAGGTATAGAGTTGCGCAAATCAGGCTGCTGCTGTTGTCTTAAGCGCCGCCGTTCTTCGAGTCGGTCGGTTTCGCGTTGGGCAGCATCCGAACGTATTTTTGTCACATCATGTGATTGCGGCTCAGTGGCCGCCAGGGCCAGCCTGTGCGGCTCCAGCTCTTGTTTGGGGGCACCGATTTCTCGTTTGATGCGCAGCAGGTATTGCTGCGGTGCTTTCCACCGGGGGGCCAGGGCAGCACAGGCGCTAAAACTGACGATCGCCTCTCGTGTGCGGCCTTCGTTCAGCAGGGCCAGGGCTAGCAGGTAGTGGGCCAGCGGGTTCTGGTAGTTCTGCTCGATCAGGTCCAGGGCGGCACTGACAACTTCGCCAAAACGGCGCAGGCCAAGCAGCGCCCGGCAGCGCCCCAGCAATGCCTTGGGATTATTGGGCGCATTCGCCAGAGCGGCCTCGAAGGCATCCAACGCTTCACTCCATCGCGCCAGACGCATGTAAGACAGGCCAAACAGCGACTGCAACAGGGAGCCTGACTGGCCAGCCGCACGCGCCTGCTCAAGATATTTCAGGCTTTCCTGGTAGCGGCCTGCGGCCTGCTCGATGCGCGCAATCGCCAGGTATGCAAGGGCACTCTCGGGAGCGCTATCGAGAATATCCTGAATCCATTCCCGCGCCTCTTGTACCAGCCCGAGGTGCAGTTGGCACTCGATTAACTCAACCATATACAGAATATTTTCCGGGTGTTGCTGGGCGAGTTCTTCAAGTAGGGGCAGGGCACCCAGGTGTTCGCTGTTCTGAATGTAGGCACGGGCCATATTCCAGTGCCAGTCCTCGGGTCTTCCCGGGTTTTTATCGGGGGCTTCGGTGTTGCCCGGTGCCTGCCCCAAGCGCTGGAAATGCTGCAAAAGTTGCTCGCGCTCCAGTTCAACCGCAGCATCAGAATTGGCTGCTGGTGGCTGCACGATTTCCTGCCAATCGGCAATAAGCGTCTTTTGCGGCCCAATGCGGAATGCCTCAGCCAGGACCCGCCCCTGCATGTTCGATGCTCCGGGCAAGCCGAGCAAAGCCAGTAACGTGGGCACAACATCGTAAATATTCGCACCCTGCAATAAGGCATCCTCGTGCAGCGTGGAGCCGCCGGTCAGGATCCAACCGGCGCTGCGGCGGTGGGACTCCGGGCCGCCCCTTAGCCAACCTTTGGCGGTCATGCCCTCACGAGACGAATTCAGGCCCCAGGCCGAGGTAAGCATTACGCTGGTATCGGGCCCAATGGTTTCAAGCAGTCGGCCGAGCAGCATATCCTGTAAAACCCAGCCCTTATCCATAACCTCGCCGTAGCGCTCTATATCCTGTTGGCTTACGCCCTCCAGTTGAGCTGAACATGGCTGAAACGTGTGACCCAGCAAGTCTAGTAAGGGATAGTTCACCAGCGAAAACGCCATCGTATCCTCTTCCAGTAACGCGATTGCGGCGTTGTTTCGGGACAGCGTCAGTGCCAGCGCGTCTGCCAGCAGTGCCAGCCGGGGATCTACCTCCTGGTCCACCTCTCTCCAGTTCGGAATAAACCACTCGATAGTGTCACTGTCGATTTCATCGGGGCGTATCCATGCCTCACCCAGTTGCTCGCTCAGCGATGATGGGCATAAGGCCTGTGCCAGGCGTTCCGGGGATGAGGTGAATTTAGGTGATCCGAAAAACTCTGAGACGATCCGGCTGTCGCCCTCTATCATTCCGTGGGTAGCCCAGCCGCCGACAACGCTGGAGTCCAGGGAGGAAGCCTGGGCAATCTCCCAAATCGTTGGGCATTGCCTGTCCAGGGGGCTGGTGAAAAGGCCGTGCTGGTTGGTTACTGCCGCAATGCCGTGGCGTGAGGCGGGCTGGCCCGTCACCATGGTATTCCAGAGCATGGGCGAAATCAGAGGGGTTGGCGCTTGCAGTGTGCCCAGACAACCCCGGGTGATCAGCGAATCCAGGTGAGGGAGCGATCCTGCGTCCACCAATCGATGCAGCGAGTCCCAGTCGGCTCCTTCAAAGTTGACCAGCAGGCACTGAAGTCCTGCCGGTCGCGTCATGCAGCTGCTTTGCGCCGACGGCGTATGGTGGTAAGGCCGGCGAGGCCAGCTACCATCAGTGCCAGAGAGGCAGGTACAGGAACGGTCCGGCCTACTTCAATACCTTCGTTGAGTGTCGTCTCCAGCGTCGCACTCAGCAGAGTGACGGAGCCGATCTCGTACTGCAGCCAGCCGTATAAAAAATCGGATTCGAAGGCACTGTCTCCCGGCTCCTTCAGGCGGAAACCGGCGTAATAAACCCCGTCTTCGCTGGGCAGGTCACCGCCTTTGATCACGCCCAGGGTGCCGAGCCACAACTGGTCATCATTGACCATCTGGCCCAACTCGAGTGGGCTTGTGACACTCACATCCGAGCCCATTTGAAAGAATGCGGGATTACTTTTCTCGTCACCACTATCCGCTTTTACCCAGTGGTCCGAGGGGGCGAAGATAATAGAATTACTTGTTAGTTCTCCCTCTGAGTAGGGTGCCAGCAAGGTGGCTACGAGGCTATCTGGAAAAATTTCCAGTTTAATCGCCTCAATGTCGCCTTCTACCGTTGCATCGGGGTCGACCGCAGTGATTGGAACGTTATCGAGAGCAATCATGCCGGAATTGGCAAATTGGGCCACACCAAGCGCCCCGGCGCCCACCATGTAGGCCAACAGCTTGTCAGGGGTGGTTCCATTGCGCCCAGTGTCATTATTCATTAACGATCTCCTTATGCATTATTTCGATAAAGCGACAAGTGCATTTTGTGAAATAAATCTATGCAAAATTCAAGCCAGTAAATTATTACTGTGCAAATTCAAATAGTTAAAAGAAGCCAGGAATAGGGGGGCATACGAGACCGGTGGATGTGTAAATTATTCTGACAATTTTGCTCACTTATGGGAACTGACCGCCGACCAGATTAATGCCAAACCGCTGCAAACTCCGAACCTGCAGGCCACCAAGGTTTGCCGCCAGCGCAGCAGTCTCCTTGTGGTTTTCACGATTGGCGACAAAACGCACCCGGTCCAGCGCCAGTGGCACACCCTGCCGCACCGAGTTGTGGATGAGTACTGCATTGACCCAGCTGTGCCGATGCCCTTTGGCCACCCAGCGAGCCGGTACAGTGTAAACATGGCCGAGCTTACTCGGGCTTACCAGCATGGCGCCAATCAGTTGGTCATTCTGCAGTATGGCCGTGCTGCGTTCCAGGTCGATAGGCTCGTCGTGAAAGGGCGACATCCTCGCATCAAATTCCAGGCTACCCATGATCCGGGTGTTCTGGAAAATGGCGCGGATATCCGGCAGCAGCTTTTTCTCAAAAGGTCCGATGTGAGCGTCCGGTGGTATCGCTTTACGTCTTTCCAGTAATCGGTATACGCGCTGGCATCGTTCCCAAACAGCCGAAAAAGGTGCTTCGAACTCATCTGTTTGTTCGGTGACAGTGAAGCCGAGTGACTGCAACATCTTGCTGGCCGGACTTGTCGCTGGCAGGGCAGCAAAGGAAAATAGCGAATGTACGCCATCGTCGGCGGTTTCCGAGAGTGCGAAAAGTAGCAGGTCTCGCTCTATTTCGGATTTCTGATAGGCCGGCAGCATGCGCCAGAAAAGAGCCGCCCGGGCGACCGTTCCAGCCTCGTTCAGCGCCTGTGCAATAACCACAACGCCCAGTGGGCGCTCCCGCGGCGAAGTGTCACAGGCAACTGACCACGAAATATTTTCATCCAGCGCCACGGGCAAGCGAAAACGTCGCTGCAGTAGCTCCAGTTCGTCTGGCCATGCGCGGCGAAAATTTGCGATCATCTTATGTCTCAATTGGGGCTTATAGCGGGTTCGTATTGCGGTGCATCGGGGGATAAAAAAATCACTACGCCTGATTGCAGCCTAGCGCCAAATCGTGCTGCCGTCACAAGTGGCGTGCCAAACTGTGGACTACTCCCCATTTAGGCTGCAGATTGCCCGGCAGCGGTCGTGGAGTGTGGACTAATAGAGGCCGTCTTTAGGGCCCGGCAGCTACAATGACAAGCTGACATTTTTCCAGTCGCGTCTATACTAGGCCAGTACATTTCACACTCATCAGGAGATAGGGTTATGCGTTGGGCATCTGCAGTGTTTATTGCTGTACTGGCTTGTAGCGAGGCACAGCTTGCCTTCGGCGATGAGCTGACGGAAATGGTGCAGCGGGATCTGACTGCGCTGGGTTATGACACCGGCGGTGTGACTGGGTCGGCTTCTACCAGGACGATAATTGCCGTCTCCCGATTTCAGGCCGAGAACAATCTCGAACCAACGGGTGAGATTACCCCGCAACTGGCGGGGGTGATACAAGCGGCAATCACACGGCAAAGTGGGTCTACCGCTGCTGCGCAACCGGTGGCAGCCGTCAGTCCTCCACCCGCCAGCCAGGCGCAGACCGAGGCCGATCTGAAGGCGCGGCAGGAGGCGTGCCTGCAAGAAAAGATGGAGTCCGCGCAGCAGACGGCCAAGATGAAAAGCGGGCTCGGAAAGTTGTTCAGTGCATTCTCGCGCACAGCATCCCAAATGGGTGCGGGCGATACGGCAGCGCAAATTTCCACTACGACAAGAGAGGCTTCTTCAGTGGATGCCACCATCACGGATCTGGAGGGCGCTGCCAAGGACCTGGGCGTATCTCAAAGTGATATAGATGCCTGTCAAAATCCGTGAGTTGTATATGACGCTAAAAGCCTGACAGGCCGAGCACGGGATAGATAAGAAAGGTCAGTTCATGACAGCGGGACAAGGCAGCCGATTATCGGTCAGAAATTAATTCCCAAACATCTTGCCGAACCCCTCTGAAACACCCTTGAGGACAGAGTTGGCAGCATCCTGCAGGCTGGCTTCTCCGCCGTCGTTGGGGTCGTCAGCGGTGCCTTCTGGCTTGGCGCTGCCCATGCCCATCATATCCATTAAGCCGCCCATCCCGCCCATCGGCCTGGCACCGGGCGGCAGCTCAAACAGTGCAGCGGGCTGTTCACCGCGCTGCACATTGGTCATGGTCCACTGGAGGCGCTGTTTCTCGCCTTTGGTATCCGAGACTATGAAACCTTTGACCGCGATATTGTCATCCGTAAACCAGGTAAAACCGCCAAAGCGCCCGTCGGGGCCCTCGTAGATCGTCTTATACTTGGTGGTCTCCATACCGTTGACGGTTTCCTTACCCTCAACTGTGCGCTCTATTAGCTGGTACTCAGGTGCCTGCTCGGCCTCGCCAATTTCCGTTTCCATATACATGCCCTGGCCCATTAGTACCCATACCTTGCCCTCGTCGAAGCGCTGGATGGTCACCATCTCCATGCCACCCATGTCGGTCACGTCGCGGACCATGCCGGGCTTGTAATAGACATGGGAGTTCAGCGTGTGCTCTTCGGTTTCGAGCTGCGCGTCGGCAGAAAATGGTGGGATTTCTGCGCCTTCAGTGTTGGTGGCGCGGCCAATCGAAACAGCGATACCACCTACGAAGGCCTGTGCGGGTATACACAGTAGAAATAACAGTGAAACCAACATGGCTGCGGGCAGTCGACGGGTGAACATGGTTCCCTCCTGTAGGCTCGCAGCTCGAATTGATGGTCGGGGCCTGCGGCTCTGATGAATGTCTGCTGAGACTAGGCTGATCGCGGTATTCAGTCAAGATAGGGCACTTACCATTTTCTCATTATGGACTATGTTGTGTATGCTCTGTTTGCTGCGCTGAATGATAGCGTCTGCGCATCAGCCCGGCCGCTGGGCCGTTCGCAAGGAGAAGACCGTGACTCGAGTAATGCTTCGGCAAATAGTATTCGCAGCATCATGCCTGCTGGCCAGCCCGCTGGTGTCCGCTGCCGGCCAGAATTGCGCCGCCATGGAGGCTTCGGGGCCACAATGGTTTGCCGCGCAGTTGGATAAAGTGCAGGTAACTTATCAGAATGGCAACAACCAGGGTGCCTATCAGCAGCTCAGGGAGGCAATGTATGGCCTGCCGCGCCGTGTGGACGTGTCACTGGATGCCCGTTGCGTCGGCACTGCCCAGTGGCAGCGCATGTACCAGTTGCGCCGCACGATTACAGCCACTCTGGGCCAGCAAGCGGAAAAGGCCGGAGAATTGATCGGGCCCGAAAGCGCGCTCGATTGGTATGTGCGTGGCGACAATCTTGATGCTGCGCGCCGCGTGATAGGGCAGCTTACAGCGACTGCCGGTGGTGCGGCGGCTATCGTCAACCGACTGCATAGTGAAATAGGCTCGCTGGATCATGCACAAGAGTTGGGCTTTGAGCTGTTGCCGGACGAGCGCTCGGCGCGCACCTCGTGGCAAAAAGAACTCGATGGCGCCATTAGTTATGCACGAAAGCGCACCGCAGAGATTCTGGAAAAGGAAAGTGACCTGCTGACTCGCACGGTAACGAGCAAAGAAGAACAATTAGAAGTCATCCAGGAAACCCGGCAGGCCATAGTGACTGGCATCCTCGGTGATGAATCACTGGCGGTAAAGAATGAAGCCCAGCGGGAGGTAAACCGGGCGCAGGCTTCATTGGCTATGCTGGTTGCCGCGCAGGACTGGTCACAGTCTGTTTCCGCGGATGCCACCACACGGGTGATAGACCGCGCGGTTATGAGAGGCAACGCGCTCATGGCGCAAGCGGGTAATAGCAAGCTGAGTCTTGAAGCCAGAGCGTCGCTGTATGGGGCAGCGGATAACTATTTTGAGTTTGCCGGAAACGGCGCGCGTCGACAGGCAGCGGCTCAGGGCCTTGCCGCCGTGGCACCGGCGCTGCAGGCAGAGCGCGATGCGCGATCGGCGCGTATCGACGAAAGGGGGCAGAGTTGAAGGAATCGGCCCTTCAAATGAAGGAGTCCATGCACAAAACTGAAGCCCAGAAGCAGAGCTTCAAGGATGAAGCCGATGCCATGGAGGACGCGTTGGGGTTCTGATTTTCGGGGACAGTTTACGCATCTGTCCTAGCGTAAACCGGCCCTATTTATTGCAGCACAAAAGCCGTCACAAGTACCGGCTCTCCCTTGTGCGAGCAAGTGACGCGGCGCTCTTTCACCACGCCGGGTTTGGAACTGGCTGTTAACTGGTACATGGGCACGAACAGGTGACCGCTCTCTGCAGGTAGGGCGATACTGCGCGGAATGGGCGCTGGTCCGTTGGCAGGTTCGCTACCCACGCGCTTTGATTCATCCGGATTACCGTTTTCATCCAACACCGTCATGCTGATCTGGATATCCTCCGGTGAATCACCACTGGCGATCACCTTGCCGAATATGCCCAGTAGCTGTGCCATACCGTCACCCCCCTCGCTATCGGCGCTGCCGCTGCGTGTCGACATGGCATCCCCGCCCAGCTTGACCAGATCGCCGATGAAATCGTCCTCCCCGCCCCGTGTAGAGGTGGTGCACTCAAGAGGAGCCGACGGATCGGCGTTTACATAGTCGAACTCCATACCAAAGCGGGTGCAACTGCCACCGGGGCAGCTGTCTGTGCCCGTCATACGAATGTTGGCAGATTGGTCACACACCTTGTCTGCGCCATTGGCACACAGGGGGCCCGTGCGTAAACCGGAGATACGCATGCCGCCACTACTTGCGCCGGGGTAAGTGTCGAACACCGGGTCCACGCTGCTGCCATTGGCAGCGATGCATGCGGTACTCTCACCGCACTGGCGTTTGGCACCCTCCGGGCAGTGGTAGGCCGCTTCGAGTTCTGTGGGCTTGAAGCGCGTGTACTCAAAGATGGTATTGCCATCGTAGGGACCGTTGCCCAGCAACCATGACGTTGAGGATTCAAAACCGTAAACCTCCATTGCCGTGGCGTCACATTGCGGCTGGCACTCCTGGGATTCCGGGTTGTTTTGCAGGCAGTTATCGAGGCAGGCATCGTGCTCCCGGCAGCCCTGGTGAGTGCCACAGCTAAATGCTTCAACCCGACGCAATTGCGACGACCCCATGCACTCGTAGTACACCGCTATCTCACAGCTTTTCGGACAACCTCCGCCGCAGGCACCGCGACACTGGTTGGCTCCCAGGCCGACATCGGGCCCGAACACATTGCGGACGGTGGCGCCGGGGCCGGGAATTGCTTTGGTGTCAGGCTTCACTGCCGCCGGCCGATTGGTCTTGGCGGCGCCGCTTTGCTTCGAAGTCGAAGCCTGAATGATACCTGCCAGCTGGGGCGTGATTTTGCCCGTGGGTTCAAGATTGTTCAGGGTTTGAAATTTAGCCACGGCGATGATCGTTTTGGTGGTGGCCTCGCCATTTGCCGGGCCCGGGTCATAGCCCAGATTGATCAGGGACTCCTGCACGATTTGAGTTAACTCGTCCGCGTGGGCAGCTTCAAGCGGGGCCAGAGCAACTACCATCCAAATCAGAGCTGTTTTCCAATCCACTGTCGATACCTGAATGCAAGATGACCGTAGGGTAGATAGATTATAGACACGCGTGAGAGAAAGTCATGCGTCGCCCGGAAAGCACAAGAGGTTTATGTGGATAAAATATGAGCGCTAGCCCGGCCATTTTGATAGAGAGCGGGCCTGCCACGGCCACACTCGACCATTGTCGATAGATAGCCGGCGGTGCACCAAGCGCGAAGCGGTGATTGGTAAAAAGGCGTAGCCGAAGATTTTCCTCTGGTAACTCCAAGAATTATTTCAAGTTTCCCTGGCAGTCACTCATCAAAAACTACCGCTGAACCTATCCCGAACCTGGCGGTAGGGTTTTCCCGTAAGTCATGTCGGTCGGTGGAAGATCGGTAAGGGGTTTTGGTGAGCAGGGGACAAGTCGTTGTTCTGCGTTTTTAGTACGTCAAGCATGGCCTTGACTAACTCATCACATACCGCTTCATCCTTCGGCGGCATGTGTCCTTCATCATGTCGTACAATACGCGAGTTGGAGTTTTGGTAGTGGACATCCTTCATCCTTTGTTGCCCTTCCCAAGTCGGATCTTCGGGCCCTCCAAATACATGAATCGATGGAGTCCTGATCTTGCGATGTTTTTGGACGACATCAAGTAAAGTATCGACAGTGTCAAAAGCGTTTGGTCCATTCATTGGTACCAGCAACTTCCAGCGCTTTTCTGCTGGAATGAAAGAAGAGTCTGATTCTGCCAATACAGTCAAGATTGACGAAAGTTGAGCACCCTGACTATGACCCATGACCACATCAAAGGTCTCTTCTTTGTTGAGGTAGTCTCGAAGAAACTCTACGGTTTCCGGTAAACCAGCTAACGTCTTGGTCCCGTCGTTGTTGTCGTTTGCGTTGTACCACTCAGGATGCGTGGTTATTTCGGGATGTCGCTCCTTAATCATGGGCCAGACAGGTGTACTGTGATCACGGGGGCTTTGCGGAGCGCAAATCGTAAAGCCATTTTTTTCCAGCTTCGACCATAGCGTTAACATGACCTTCTCCTCATAAATGGAAGGAGGATGCCAAATACCGTGGAGGAGGAGAAGTCTCATGGTGGTGTTCCTGCTGCGTGGCCAGATCAATAGATCCGAAGATGGGATACTACAGTAGGTGTAGACTAACTTGCTGACAAGTAAACTGCCTGAATTGCCAAAATCGGTGGCCCGTGTCGGCCGTAATGCGTTGCGATCTCAACCGGTCGATGCAACACACTCCGGACCTGTACCAGCCAGTGTAGTGGCGCTGCAGTGGTAGACGCTGGCTTAGGCAGCGCTCAGTCCAAAGAGCTGTCGCTACCAGAGCCAATCAAGCAAGTGCGGCGACTGCCGTGTGTTATTGGGCGGGGGAGGGCTGCGTAGGCTCCACTTCCCGTTCACCACAATGCCCGACAGGCCGATTGCCGACAACATGCTGACAGCGCTGCCTACAATTACGTGGCCGAGTATGGCGCCAACAATGCCGAAGGGAATGACCGATATGATCACCAGTGGTAAGCCATAGCGGCGCAGTGGCCCGGCCAGTGCGGCATACACCATCAGTAGCTGAACCCTACATACGCCCTGATTTGGCGGGGTTCGAAGACCTTGTAGTGATTATCCTCGATGCCACCAGCTGGCTCGCCGGGCAGACGCGAGGAATAAAAATAATCAATGTCATGATCGCCGGAGTCCAAAATATTCAGCACGTCGAACTGTATTTTCCAACGATTGCTTTGCCATCCCACGGCCAGGCTGGCAATCGTAGAGGCATCGGACTGTTCACTATTATCTTCGATAATCGGGTAGCCGGAGAAGTGGCGCAGCCGCAGAGAAGCGAATGAGCCATTCGGGTACTGCGCCGTCAGGACGGTACTTGCGACAAAAGGAATCGCACCGGGAATATCACCGCCTTCCGGTGAATCATCTGAGAATTTTGCGTCGGTCCAGGCGAAATCGGCTTCCACTGTCCAGATATTATTAATGGTCCAGTGGTTGTTAAACTCAAGGCCCCATCGCTTACTGGGGCGACTTGCCTCTGTGGTGCCTGCGTCGCCCACAAATAGTAGCTCAGAGTCGAGTTTCAGATACCACAGTGCTAGCGAGCTAATCCAGCCTTTCGTCCACACAGTCTTGAGTCCGAGTTCAGCCCCGGTTGATGCGACCAGTGGGTCGACTTGTGCAACGGCATCGCCACTGATCGGGTCCTCCTTGATCGTTGTACCACGGGCGTCATTTGAGTGAAAACCGCGACCCGCGCTCAAGAACGCTTCAGAGACATCCGAGATCGTGTATATCAGGCTCAATTTCGGGCTTATGATGCCATCGGATGTTTTTCCCGAGTTGACGGTATTGTCCGCGCCGACGTCAAAGTGGAAATAATCGCCACGCACACCCACCACGGTCCGCCAGCTATCGGAATATTGCCATTCCAACTCATAATACAAGCCAATGCTTGCCTCTTTAACGCGATCTTGCCGTGTGGTTTCGAGTCGCTGACGCTGGCGAGTGTGGTAGAGACCCAGCTTGTCGATGTTATCGTAGCGCAGTTGCCCACCCAGGCGATGATGGATTTGATTTTCTTCGCCAGTGATCCACTGGTAGTTTATGTCGCCGCCCCAAATCGTACGGTCGTCTAGCTGCTCGAACTGGTCTCCGAGGATAGGGTTATCCAACAGGTCGGTGAAGTTGGACCAGAGTTGCATGCGGTAATCGATCACGTAGGCACTCAGCGAGAGATCTTGAGCATCTGTTGTGCTGCGATACCCGGTGGACAGGCTGGCGCGGCGCGATTTTCCACCCAAACTGTCATCTAGCGAGCCAAGCTCGTCGATCAGGCCTTGCTCCACTGCACGGGACGGGAGCTGATCTGCGGAGTTCCACTGGTTGTCGTAATACATGGCTGTGACATCCCAACTGCTTGAATGGTTCGTCTGACCAAGCTTCACAAGCCCGTTTAGCTTCTCTACGTTTTCGGAGATGTGCTTCCAGGGTCCGTCGTAGTTTTGGCTTTCAAGTGCGCCGGAGAGTTGAAAACCTCGCGTATTGATGCCCCCAATGGCCAATACGCGACGGTAGCCGTTTTCGCCCGTGCCTAACTTGACAAGATTGTCGGGTATGCGGGCAAAGGTTTTTATGTGAGTGCCACCGGCGGAGGAGAAGTCCCCCAACTCAGCATGGTATGGCCCTTTTACATACTCCAGGGAACTAATGGTTTCCGGGATAAGGAAATTAATATCCGTATACCCCTGGCCGTGGCCGTGGGTGCGCATGTTGACCGGCATACTGTCCACCCAGGTAGCGAAGTCGGTTCCATGATCCAGATTAAAACCGCGGAGAAACATCTGGTTGGATTTTCCCGAACCGCTATGTTGGGTGACAATCATGCCGGGAATAGCCTCCAGTACATCGCCGGGTCGCAGTAGCGGCCGCAGCGCCAGATCTGCCTGCCCCACGACACCCTCGGAAGCTGAGCGTGCTGCGCCGACAATTACTGCACTTCTGCCTTCGACAAGCACTTCTTCGAGCACTGGATTTTCACGGGCTAGCGCAAGGCCGGTGCCTGTGGCGAGCAAAAATAACGGTATTGTTCGGGCGTTGTATAAGATCAATTAGCTATCGTTATCTGTCGTGGTGTCGAACACCTGAAGCGCAATTTCTACTACCGATTGTGAAAACCGATAAGACCTCGGTTTTCGTTTCACTGCATTCACGGCACCCGCGCCGCATGTGAAGCAAGGCCCAAACGGGATATCATTGCCGCATGAGAGTTAAATTGCCGAAGCTGGTACGTGGGTTCAATACCCGCCGACAACAACGTTTGCCCGATCTTGGGGAGAGGGAGTTGCTGGTGCTGGACGTGCTTTGGGAGAGTGGTGAAGCCACCGCTCAGACGGTTCACCAACAAATGCCAGATGACGGCATATCCCTGTCTACGGTTCATGGAGATTTTGGGCTGCTGGCTGGCCATGGCAGTGCTGGGCAGTCTATTGAGTGCGGTTGCTTACCCGACTTTTTGCCGCTGGATTGAGCATTTTGCTCCCTCACTACGTTCATTAGTTCGGGTTGCTTATGCGGGTTCCGCTCCAGTGGCGGCGCTGCTGGCTGTGGTGTTAGTTACACAGCCTCAGATTGCTGGTTTTCTCATTCCGACACACTGTCACGGACTCCAATGCGGTGCGCACACACCGGTCTACGCGGAAGGTTCAGTGATACTTCTTATCGTGGCCTCAGTATGCTGCCTTATTGTCTTGATGATAGTCGCAGCTGTTTTGTGGGCCTTGCGCCGCGGGTATCGAAGGTTGCGGGTTTTAAAGGCTTTCGCCCATAGCTCAGGAAACGGCTATCGTACCCTCGACAGCGCTGATGTACTGGTGTGCTGTGTGGGACTGTGGCGCCCGGGAATTCTGGTGTCCCGGGGATTACTGGACCAACTGCAGCCCGATGAGTTGGCAATCGTACTTGCGCACGAACAGGCTCATGTCGAGAGACTGGATAATTTAAGGGCTCTGCTGCTGCGATGGTCGACCGTATTCTGGCCAGTACCAATAGCTCAACGTGTGCGCAGGGATAGCCGGGTGGATGCGGAGCAGGCCTGTGACCTGGCGGCAGCACGGGCAGTGGGCGGGCCGCTGAGTGTGATTTCCATGATACGCAAGCTTGCCGATTTGCCTTTCGGTACTAGCAGAGTTGAAAGGTACCGCAGCGTCGGTTTTGATAGTGACGATGCCGCCACTCGTATCAGCGCTTTACAAAATAGCGGTAGGGTTGAGCAATTGTCAGCTGACCAGTTGTGCCGGGTGTTCGTTTATTTGTCGCTGACCTGGTGTATGCAAATCTTTTTGTTAACCGCCGTGTGTCATCTGGTGATCGAGTGGTTGGGCTCTGTGGCTGCCTGAGTCTCCGCTGCTCCCCGGGGGCTGTCACCAGTTAGCCACGCTTGATTCAGATCACTTTTTCTGGCGAAAATTCTTGTGCGAAAAGTCGAGAATTGCGTGCTTAAAATTTACTTATTTTCCCGTGTTCTTTGCCCCATGATCCGCATCGCTGACAGACCAGATAAATCTGTCGGAGTGTTTCATTAACTTTGAGGTACACACGTGATGAACAAGATTTTGACATTCGCAGCAACCGCCCTGCTGGCGGCTCCGTTGGCGGCATTTGCAATCGGTCCTGTAGAAGGTGACAAGAGTTTTACCATCTCCGGTAGCGGTAGTAATGACAAGGATTTCGATAACGGCGCCTACGGTGTGTCCGGCGAACTGGGCTACTTTCTGACGGATAGCTGGCAAGCCGGTATTCGGCAGAGTGTCAACGGATTTGCCGGTGACGAAGTCCCGAATTCCTGGAATGGTGCAACCCGTGGTTTCGTTGAATACAACTTCCTGGATGGCAGCTATCGTCCCTACGTTGGCGCTAACCTCGGTGGGATTTACGGTGAAAACGTGAAGAATACCGGTACCGCAGGTTTGGAAGCTGGCTTGAAGCTGTACGTGTTGGAAAAGACTTACATCAACTTTGGGGTTGAGTACGCTTTTCTCTTCAACGACGAAGATGACTTCCAGAACAAGTCCAACAACGGTATCTATCTGTATAGCATCGGCGTTGGCTTTAACTGGTAAACGGGATCGACACCGGCCAACGGTCGGTTATCCCAATCCTGGCGCCGCTCCCTTTCCTGGGGGCGGCGTTTTTTTTTGCCGGAGCATACCCGAACAAGCCCTGTCGGACGGGCGGGTTGTGTGCGGTAACCGTTGTAACCATGGACTGTCCCCGGTTTAATACAGCCTTGGATGGGAGTGGGTAATTGGTCGTGGAGGATAATGAACGCTGGATGCGGCGGGCGCTGGAATTGGCTGACAGGGCCGCCGCGCAAGATGAAGTGCCTGTGGGGGCCCTGTTAGTGCGCAATGGCGAGCTACTGGGAGAGGGTTGGAACCAGGTTATCTCAGCCAGCGACCCAAGCGCACATGCGGAAGTGGTGGCACTGCGCGCGGCGGCGAAACGGGAGGGGAATTATCGCCTGCCCGGTGCCACGCTTTTTGTCACGCTGGAACCCTGCACCATGTGTGCCGGAGCAATGGTTCACGCCCGTATAGCGCGGTTGGTGTTTGCCGCTACCGAACCCAAGTCCGGGGTGATATGCAGTCGTTGTGGTCTGCTGGATGAACCCTGGTTTAATCACTGTATTGCGTGGGAAGGGGGTGTTCTTGCCGGGGAAAGTAGCGCCAGACTACAGGCCTTCTTCAAGGCGAGACGGTAACGCCGGAATCGACGCTATAGCGCTGACAGATCGCTGCCCCGAAGTACTTCCGGGAGGTATTTCTCCATCTCCAGCGGTGGTAGCGGTTTGTTGTCCGAGATGTCCTGCCAGTTGAGCACGTTCTGGTAGTGGCGGATGTTCTTTACGTAGGTAGCGGCTTCCACCCCCCTGGCATAGCCGTAGCGGGTGGTCTTGTAGTGCACGCTTTTTTGCAGCAGGGGGAGCCGTTGGGCGACATCATCCCAACGGTTCGGATTCCCGCCCTGGCGCTGGGTGATAACGCGGGCATCCTCCAGGTGGCCCAGCCCGATATTGTAAGCGGCGAGGGCAAACCAGGTGCGGTCGATACCCGTGATGCTCTTGGGTAACCGGCGTTTGAGGTTTTTCAGATAGCGCGATCCGCCGCGTAGGCTTTGCAGAGGGTCCAGGCGATTGCTGACACCGATTTCCCTGGCGGTCGGTTGGGTCAGCATCATCATGCCGCGTACGCCGGTAGGAGAGGTTGCCGTGGCATTCCAGTGGGATTCCTGATAGGCGATGGCCGCCAGCAACTGCCAGTCGAGCTGATACTCCTCGGCCACTTGCTGAATCATCGCCTTGTAGTTAGGCAGGGTGTTACGCATATTGCTATTGAATGTGTGGGAGCTCATACGGGTGAAGCCCGAGCTGTGGCTAAAGTACTGTTTCCGCAGCTCTTGCAGCGTACCGTCCTGCTCAAGACGCAGGAAAAACTGGTCTATATAGGCCTGCAAACGCGCATTATCAACAGTGGGCGGCAGATACCAGACCATGTCCTCTTGCTGTCCACTATCCAGGGTAAACGCGACCTTGAGTCGTGGGTACAGGCTGCGCTGCGCCTCAAACTCGTGGGAGTCTATCAGTGCCAGGTCTGCCTCCCCGGTATCCAGCAATTCCAGTAACTCCATGGAATCGGCACCCTGGATCTCCCGCCACTCCAGCTCGGGAAGCTCTTCACGCTGCAGCTTGCGCAATTCATCAGCATGGCTTGAGTTTGCCAGTACCACAACGTTCCGGCCCGGCAGCTGAGTGAGCCTGGTGGGGCGTTTTTTGCCGGCGACATAGACAACCTGGACGTCCTGCTTGTTATAGGCTGAGGAATGGGGGAACAGGCTTGCGCGCTGCTCAGTGAGCGTTAGCCCCGCGGCGGCCAGATCTGCCTCGCCTCGCCTGAGTATTTCGAAGAGTCCGTCCAGTGTGAATGCCAGCTCCACTTGCAGTTCGACTCCCAGATCCCTTGCCAGCATGCCCGCCAGGGCATACTCGAAGCCATTGGGGCCATCCCGGTCGATAAAATAGGTGGTGGGGCTGTTGCGGGTGGCAACCGTCAGTTCGCCCTCGGCCTGTATACGCTGCAAGGCATCGCCGTCGCCATTGCACGCGACCAGTCCGCACAGCAGTAGTGTGAGAGTGAGGGCCAGGGCAATGGTGGGAGGCTTGGGTAGCATGCGTCCATTCTAGCGCCGTAAGCCGGAGTAGGCACCGTGCTTTTTTGCACCAGGCAGCTTAACTCGAGCGGGGCAAATACAGTACAATACTGCCTCGATTTTTCCCTCCACCCGGAGTTCCCACCAGCATGTTGACCTTGCGCGGCGCCCCCGTATTGTCCGATTTTCGCCTGGACAAGCTGGTGCAAAAACTGGCCCTGATTCACCCCGGAATACACCTGTTACACACTGAGTATGTGCACTTTGCCGACCTGCAGGCGCCGCTGGATGATGCTCGTCGCAAGGTGCTGGAGAGCCTGCTGGAGTATGGCCCCGGCTTTGCCGGAGTGGCGGAAGCGGCGTTGGCATCAGCGGCGCTGCGGCTGGTGGTGCCGCGGCCCGGGACTATATCCCCCTGGTCCAGCAAGGCCACTGACATAGCGCACAACTGTGGGCTGACAGAGGTTGTGCGGCTGGAGCGGGGCGTTGCCTTCTACTTTCGCATGCCGGCGGACCTGGGGCAGGCGCAGCGGGCAGCGGTCGATGCGCTGGTGCATGACCGTATGACGGAGGTCGTGCTGGACAGTGTTGACGCGCCCGAGCAGTTGTTTCGGCATGCTGCACCGGCTCCGCTGGAGCGGGTTGATGTACTCGCTGGCGGCCGCGATGCTCTGGCAGTGGCGGATCGCGCCCTGGGCCTGGCCCTGGCGGATGATGAAATAGATTACCTGGTGGACAGTTTTGTCGAGTTGGGGCGCAATCCCACAGATGTGGAACTGATGATGTTTGCCCAGGCCAACTCCGAACATTGTCGGCACAAGATCTTCAACGCAAGCTGGAGTATAGACGGCGAGCAGCAGGAGCACTCGCTGTTTGGCATGATCCGCAACACCAATGAATGCGGCGGCCAGAATGTATTATCCGCCTATTCCGATAATGCTGCCGTTGTGGCAGGCCATCACGCCGGGCGGTTCTACCCCGATCCGGACAGTGGGGAATACGGTTTTTCGGCGGAAAATATTCACCTGTTGATGAAGGTGGAAACACACAATCACCCGACTGCTATCGCGCCATTTCCCGGAGCGGGGACTGGCGCCGGCGGCGAGATCCGCGACGAGGGCGCCGTCGGGCGAGGCTCCAAGCCGAAAGTCGGGCTTATGGGGTTTTCTGTCTCCAACCTGAAAATTCCCGGTTACATGCAGCCCTGGGAGCAGGATTACGGTAAGCCCGGCCGCATAGTTTCGGCTCTGGATATCATGCTGGAAGGGCCCATAGGCGGTGCTGCTTTCAATAACGAATTCGGACGGCCCAATATCTGTGGCTATTTCCGCAGCTTTGAAATGACAGTTCCCGGTCCCGCTGGCCATGAGGTACGCGGCTATCACAAGCCCATCATGATTGCCGGCGGCTATGGCAACATTCGCGAGGAACACGTACAGAAGGGCGAGTACCACGCGGGCGCTCACCTGATCGTGCTGGGCGGGCCCGCCATGCTGATAGGGCTGGGCGGTGGTGCGGCGTCCTCCATGTCCAGCGGCCAGAGCCACGAAGACCTCGATTTCGCCTCGGTACAGCGCCAGAATCCGGAGATTGAGCGCCGTTGCCAGGAAGTGATAGACCGCTGCTGGCAGCTGGGAGAAGACAATCCCATCGCGTTTATCCACGATGTGGGCGCCGGTGGCTTGTCCAATGCCCTGCCGGAGCTGGTCAAAGACGGTGGGCGGGGTGGTCGCTTTGAGCTGCGCAAGGTACCCAACGATGAGCCGGGCATGTCTCCGGTGGAGATCTGGTGTAACGAGTCCCAGGAACGCTATGTAATGGCGGTGGAACCGGAGAACCTCGCCAGGTTTGAGGCTATCTGCCAGCGCGAACGCTGCCCTTTTGCCGTGGTGGGTGAGGCCACTGATGAGCTGCACCTGCATCTCAATGACAGTGAGTTCGGTAACGCTCCGGTAGACCTTCCCATGTCGGTACTCTTTGGCAAAGCACCGCGTATGCAACGGGATATTAAACGGCAGGCCATTGCCCACGTGCCCCTGGAGCTGCATGCCACTGTCGCCGCGGCAGCCGAGCGTGTGCTTCAGGTACCGGCAGTGGCGAGCAAGAATTTCCTGATCACAATTGGTGATCGCACAATAACTGGCATGGTGGCGCGGGACCAGATGGTTGGGCCGTGGCAAGTGCCGGTGGCCGATTGCGCGGTGACCACGGTGTCCTACGATTCCTGTGCGGGTGAGGCGATGGCGATCGGTGAGCGCACCCCGCTGGCGCTGATTGACGGCGCGGCATCCGGTCGTATGGCTGTGGCTGAGGCGATTACCAATATCGCCGCAGCAGCCATAGCTGATATCAGCGACATAAAGCTCTCCGCCAACTGGATGTGCGCGGCGGGATACGGCACCGAGGATGTGGCGCTGTACGACACGGTTCGCGCTGTGGGTATGGAATTCTGCCCGGCCCTGGGCATTACCATTCCCGTGGGCAAGGACTCCATGTCCATGCGCACCACCTGGCGCGATGGTGACGAGGACAAGGCCGTGACTGCGCCCATGTCGCTTGTCGTGACGGCTTTTGCGCCGGTTACGGATGCGCGTCTGTCGGTTACGCCGCAGCTGCAAGCCGGTGAAGAGGGCGTGCTGGTGCTGCTGGACCTTGGCCGGGGTCGTAACCGTCTCGGTGGCTCTAACCTGGCGCAGGCCTATGGTCAGCTGGGAGACACAGTGCCGGATATGGACAGTGCTGAGGATCTCAAGGCCTTTTTCCAATGGGTACAGGCCTGTTTGCAGGGCGAACAACTGCTCGCCTATCACGACCGTTCCGACGGCGGCCTGCTGGTAACCCTGCTGGAAATGGCCTTTGCCGGACACTGCGGCCTGGATATCGACCTTGCAGCGGTGCCGGGCGATCCGCTCGCCAAACTGTTTAATGAGGAGGCCGGCGCAGTGCTGCAGGTGTCGCGAGCCGACCTCGCGCAACTTCAGCTGTCCGCCAGGGCGCTGGGCCTGGACAACTGCCTGCACCTGATAGGCTCGGTTGCGGCGGGAGACAGTATTGTGATCCGCGACGGTGAGAACACGCTGATGCAGGACTCACGCCAACGTCTGCAGCAGCTGTGGGCGCGCACCAGTTACGAAATACAGTCCCTGCGCGACCACCCGGACTGTGCCCGGGAGGAGTACGAGCGCATTGTCGCTGCGGATGCGGGGCTGTCGGCGCGGCTCACATTTGATCCAGCGGACGATATCAGTGCGCCCTATATTGCCACTGGCGTACGCCCGCTGGTGGCCATCCTGCGTGAGCAGGGCGTGAACGGCCAGGTGGAAATGGGCGCCGCCTTTCACCGTGCGGGCTTTGCCGCGGTTGATGTACATATGAGCGACCTGCACAGCGGGCGCCGCGACCTGTCCGAATTCAAGGGTCTGGTTGCCTGTGGTGGCTTTTCCTACGGGGATGTATTGGGTGCCGGCGAGGGCTGGGCCAAGAGCATTCTGTTCAATGAACGCCTGCGTGCAGAGTTCGCCACGTTTTTTGCGCGCCAGGACAGTTTTACCCTGGGAGTGTGTAACGGCTGCCAGATGGTGTCGACCCTCAAGGACCTGATTCCCGGTGCCACGCACTGGCCGCGCTTTGTGCGCAACCGTTCAGAGCAGTTCGAGGCGCGCCTGGCGCTGGCAAGAGTAGAGAGCAGCCCCTCCATCCTGTTGGCGGGTATGGCCGGCTCGTATTTACCGGTGGCAGTAGCACACGGCGAGGGCAGGGCAGAGTTCGCCGATACGGCGGCGCAGGCGGCTTGCGACAGCAGCGGCACGGTGGCGATGCGCTTTCTGGACAATGATCTGTCTGTGGCCTCACGCTACCCGGCCAACCCCAATGGTTCTCCGGCGGGCATTACCGGCCTGACCAGCGAGGATGGCAGGGCGACGATTATGATGCCCCATC
Organism: uncultured Haliea sp.; assembly: GCA_963977485.1. Classification (GTDB taxonomy): domain Bacteria; phylum Pseudomonadota; class Gammaproteobacteria; order Pseudomonadales; family Halieaceae; genus JARRPM01. Next base: position 11,998 of record CAXBOW010000016.1, on the reverse strand, counting down.
CGGAGCGGGTCTTCCGTACCGTGCAGAATTCCTGGGCACCGGATGAGTGGGCTGAGGACGGTGGCTGGATGCGCCTGTTCCGCAATGCCCGGCAGTGGCTGGACTGAGTCGCGATTGTCGCGGCCTTGGCTGCCTGGTCCGCCAGCCTTGTAGCGCCGGGCCGTTTCCTTATAATGACGAACTTTTCATCGGGGGTGCAGATGCGCCCCCCACAAGAGCAACGATATGCTGAACAAGTACCCCCTGTGGAAATATCTCCTCGTGCTGTTTTTTGTTCTGGTGGGCCTGTTTTATGCTGCGCCCAACCTGTACACGCCGGACCCTGCTCTGCAGGTCGCTGGGCAGAGCAGTTCCCAGCTTATTGATGACAAAACTCTCGGTCGTGCTCTCGTCGCGCTGGATGAGGCCGGTATCGAGCACTTTGACACGGTAATTAACGAGAGTGGCCGCACCGCGCTCATTCGACTGCGTGACAAGGAGCAACAACTTACCGCACAGGCTCGCGTGTCGCGTGCGCTCGGTGACGGCTACATTGTGGCCCTTAACCTGGCGCCCACTACGCCGGACTGGCTGAGTGATTATGGCGCCACACCCATGAAACTGGGGCTGGATCTCAGTGGCGGTGTGCATTTTATGTTGGAAGTGGACGTGGACGCGGCAGTGGAACGCCGCATGGAGTATTACACCAATGCCATCAAACGCACGCTCAGGGAGGAGCGTATTCGCGGCCTTGTTACGCAGAATGAAGCGGGGCAGGTAGAGGCCAAATTCAAGACGGAAGAGCAGCGCGAGCTGGCCCGCGACGCTATTGCCGATGGCGAGCCGCAACTCTCTCTGGACAGGGTTGACGAGGACGGCAGCTGGAATCTGGTGGCGAGCCTGCCGCAGCAGGTGCGCAAGGAGATTGCAGAGTATTCCGTGGCGCAGAACCTCACTACGCTGCGTAACCGGGTCAACGAACTGGGTGTGTCCGAGCCGCTGGTGCAGCGCCAGGGCCAGAACCGCATTGTGGTCGAATTGCCGGGCATTCAGGATACGGCGGAAGCCAAGCGTATTCTGGGCAAAGTGGCCAACCTGGAATTCCGGCTTGTCGCTAATATGGATGCCGCCGCCTCGGAAAAGCAGAGCTTTGAATACCGCAGCCCCGATCGGGCGGGCGCAACGGAGTGGCTGGAGCGCGATGTCATCATCACTGGCGAGCGTGTTTCCAACGCCCAGGCCAGCTTTGACCAGAATGGCCAACCCAATGTCAATATCAGCCTGGATAGCGAGGGCGGCAGCCTGATGTCCAGGGCAACGCGCAACAATATCAAGCGGCGCATGGGTGTGCTCTTTATTGAGCGCAAGTACCGCACCCGTTATGAAGTACAGCCCGATGGCAGCGAAATCGCTGTGAAAGTGCCCTATGATGAAAAGAAGCTGCTGACCGCACCAGTCATCCAGTCAGCCCTGGGCGCGCAGTTTCAGATCACCGGCCTGGATAACCCGCTGGAATCCTCTGAACTGGCCCTGATGCTGCGCGCTGGTGCACTGGCTGCGCCAATCACTTTCGTTGAGGAGCGTACCGTCGGGCCATCGCTGGGCGCCGAGAATATTCGTATGGGTGTGAAGTCGGTGCAGTACGGCCTGGCCATGGTGGTGCTGTTCATGATTGTTGTGTATCGGCTATTCGGTTTGACAGCTGTTCTCGCCCTGAGCGTAAACCTGGTGCTGCTGATAGCGGCCATGTCATTGATTGGAGCCACCCTGACCCTGCCGGGCATCGCCGGTATCGTACTGACGGTGGGCATGGCGGTGGACGCCAACGTGCTGATCTTTTCGCGCATAAGAGAAGAGGTCAATAATGGGATGGCGCCGCAAATGGCTATTCACACCGGCTACGAGCGTGCCGTGGCAACTATCCTGGACGCCAACATCACCACGCTTATTGTCGCCGTTATTCTCTATGCTGTGGGTACCGGGCCGATCAAGGGCTTTGCCGTAACACTCTCGCTAGGCATTATCACCTCCATGTTCACCGCAATCATGGGCACCCGTGCCATCATTAACCTCATCTATGGCGGCCGCCGTGTGAAAAAATTGTCCATCGGAGGCATCAAGGTATGAAGGTGATCAATTTTATGGGCCTGCGCATGGCCGCCGCCCTGTTTTCTGTCTGCCTGGTGCTCGGTTCCATTGGTTCCCTGGTGGTTCAGCAACTGGAGTGGGGCCTGGATTTTACCGGCGGTACGCTGGTGGAGGTCTACTATAGCGATACGGTTAATTTGCAGGGTATTCGCGATACGTTGGCAGATAAGGGTTACCAGGGCGCCACCGTTGTCAGTTTTGGTACTGATCGGGACGTTTTGATCCGCCTGCCTCACGGATACTCCGATGAGGAGGGTACAGCGCTATTGGGTATATTGCAGGACGATTTCGCCGGTAGTGTTGAGCTGCGCCGGATTGAGTTTGTGGGCCCGCAGGTGGGGGATGAACTGCGTGAGCAGGGTGGTCTGGCCATGTTGTTGGCACTGGGCCTGGTGATGCTTTACATCGCCTTCCGTTTCCAGCTCAAGTTTGCAGTGGGCGCCGTGGTTGCCCTGGTTCATGACGTGGTAATCACGCTCGGCTTCTTTTCAATTACCCGTGTGGAATTTGACTTGACGGTACTGGCGGCGTTGCTGGCAGTCATCGGTTATTCACTGAATGACACTATCGTGGTATTCGACCGGATCCGCGAAAATTTCCGCAAGGTTCGTCGCACCGAGCCCGTTGAACTCGTCAATATCTCTCTCACTGAAACCCTCAGCCGCACCTTGTTTACGTCCTTGACCACTTTGCTGGTCTTGGTGTCCCTCGCAGTATTTGGTGGTGAAATGATCAACGCGTTTGCCGTGGCCCTGATCGTGGGCATCACCATCGGTACCTACTCTTCTATTTACGTGGCATCAAACGTCCTGCTGCTGATGAACGTCAGCAAGGAAGACCTGATGATTCCTGTGAAAGAGGGCGCGGACCAGGAAGACCTTACGCCCTGAAAACAGTGGGCCGCGGCCAATTGACATCGCCGGACAATACTGACGAGCCAATCGGTTTGCGGATTCCCGACCTTGGCGACACGTTGCGCATCCGGGTGCATGATCACCAGGATCGTCATGTGTCCCGTTGTATCCGGGAAGAGGGCATCTGGGAGCCCTACGAGACCGCACTATTGTTGGCCAGCCTCAGCCCGGGGGATGTGTTTCTCGATGTAGGCGCAAATATCGGTTACTACCCGATTATTGCTGCCCGGCTGGTGGGCGAGCAGGGGGCTGTTTTCGCCTTCGAACCCGACACCGTCAATTTTAATTTGTTACAGGGCAACCTGCGACTGAACGATTGTGAGCATATTGTGGCGGCTTTCGAGTCCGGGTTGGCCGCAACGAGTGGCCCCGCGCAGTTGTATCTGAGCGAGGACAACGCCGGTGATCACCAGGTTTTTGCCGCCGGGTCCCGGCGCCGCAGCCAGCCTATACAATTGTTTAACGGCAGCGAGTTCCTGCGCGGCCGTATGCAGCGTCTCGACATGTTGAAGGTTGACGTGCAGGGTGCGGAGTATGCTGTGATGGTTGGCCTGCTCCCGCTGCTGCGGGAACTGCCCCGGATACCACGCATGATCATCGAACTGACACCACTATCGCTGCGACAGGCGGGTGCCAGCGGCAGGCAACTGATCGAGCTGCTGGCGACGTTGGCGCAGCCACTGTGGATTATCGACCATATTGAGCATCGCCTTGTGGCCTGTTCGGCGGCCGAACTGGCCCAGTGGTGTGACAACGTGGATGCAGTGCCGGATGATGCTGGTTTCATGAACATCCTGGTGGGTCCCCGGGTCCCCGGGCACTAGTGTTGGCCCGGTCTCTGTGACCATCGCGGCCAGAAGCTTTGCGCCTGCTGTGGGCCTGTGGGATAGTAGTTGCCGCGAAAATCAAACCCATCTATCTTCCCGGCTTGAAAGTGGTATTCCTCCGTCATGACTGACCCCCTGCAATTTCTTCAGCGCCGCAATTCCAGCCCCAGGCTGATTGACCCGGCACCCACCGCGGACGAGCTGGAGCAGATGTTCCATGCCGCGATGCGCGCGCCCGACCACGCCTGGCTCAGGCCCTGGCGGTTTATCACCATCGCCGATCAGCGCCGGCAGGACTTCGGTCTGGTGCTGGAGCGCTGCCTGTGTCAGCGCAACCCGCAGGCGGACGATACAGCCCGGGCCAAGGCTCGCAATGCCCCGCTGCGTGCGCCGCTGTTGGTCGTTGTAGTGGCATGCTTGACTGATCACCCCAAGGTGCCTGCGATAGAACAGCGCCTGTCCGCAGGTTGTGCCGCACAGGCACTATTATTGGCAGCGGAGGCCAGCGGCTATTCCGGCATCTGGCGCACCGGCGATGCGGCATTTGATCATAACGTGATGGCCGCTTTGGGGCTGGAGGCGAATGAGGAAATTATTGCCCTCGTTTATCTGGGCACACGAGATGGTGCGGCCAAGGCTTTGCCGCTGCTGGATACTGCCGAATTTGTATCCAACTGGTAATATCAACCCCCGTTTACTTTACGAGAGAAAAGCATGACTCCCCCAACTTTTGAAACATTGGAACTGGCATTTGACGAACAGGTGGCCACGGTGTGCCTGAACCGGCCGGACAAGGCGAACTCCATGAACGCAGCCCTGTGGGAGGAGTTGCAAATCTGTTTCGAGTGGTTGGATGAGGAGCCCTCTGTGCGGGTGGTGATACTCGCGGGTAACGGTAATCACTTTTGCGCCGGCCTGGACCTCGCCATGTTTGGCGGATTGCACGGTGCGTCCGATGAGCCCTCGCGGCGGTCCGAGCATTTGCGCCGCACCATTCTCAGACTGCAGGGCAACCTGAGTGCTATTGAAAAGTGTCGCAAGCCGGTACTGGCAGCCATCCACAAGACCTGTATTGGCGGCGGTGTCGACATGGTGTGCTGTGCGGATATGCGCTATGCGACGGAGGATGCGTTTTTTTCCATACGCGAAATCGATATAGGTATGGCGGCGGATGTGGGCACACTGCAACGCCTGCCGAAGCTGATACCCGATGGCGTGGTGCGTGAGTTGGCCTATACCGGTCGCGATATGGGCGCCAAAGAGGCCCGCGAGGTGGGCTTTGTTAATCAGGTTTACCAAGACCGAGACACCTTGATGCGCGAAGTTATGGCCATCGCACAGAACATCGCGAGCAAGTCGCCACTGGCGGTGCGTGGGAGCAAGGAGATGCTGCTTTATTCTCGCGATCACTCAGTAGCGGAAGGCCTGAACTACGTGGCCACCTGGAATTCCGGGATGTTGAGTGAGGCTGACCTGCAGGCTGGTCTCGGGGCCCAAATGGAAAAGCGCCAGGCGATATACGAAGATTGAACCCGCTGCGGCCGCACTAACCGAGAGAATATACGATGAGTTTACTTGCCCGGCTGAACAGGCCGTGGATCCACTTTATTGTGCTGGGAGCCCTGCTGTACTATCTGCAGGGGGTGTTCTTTCCCACCCCGAAACCCGTTATCGGACCGTTGAGCGGTGCCCGTATTGAAGCCTTGAAGCAGCAGTGGTTTGGCACTACCGGGCGACTGCCTGATTCCGAGCAGCTCGACCGTATGGTGACGGCGGAACTGGATCGGGACATGTTGTTCCAGCGCGCGATAGCGCTCGATCTACACCTCTACGATACGGTGGTCTACCAACGGTTATTGCTCAATATGAGTTTTCTCAAGTTGGCGGAGGATAAAACCGATGCGGAAAAATACCAGCAGGCACTGGATATGCGCCTGCACCTGGGGGATGAGGTAGTCAAGCGCCGCCTGATCCAGGTTATGGAACAGTTGTTACTTGGCTTCAACCCACCGTCAGCGCCGACAGAGGCTGAGCTGGCTGCCGAGTTCGAGGCCCGCCGGGAGGAATTGCGACGGCCACCACGTTATTCCATTGAGCATATTTATTTTAACGCCGAGCGCCAGGATGAGGCAGCAGCAGCGGTTGCCACTATCAAGGAACAGCAGCTTGATGCCCGTCAGGCGCTGGAGTTGAGTTCCCCGTTTCTGCCGGGTTATCGCTTTACCCGACAGTCACCCGACCAGTTGGCGCGCCAATTCGGATCCGAGTTTGTCGATAACCTCCAGGCGGCGAATCCTGAGCCCGGCAACTGGGTGGGCCCGATACGTTCTACCTATGGTTCGCACTACGTTTGGGTGAGTGAGGTGGAGCCGGGGCGCGACACAACCCTGGAAGAGGTGCGCGCGCTGCTTGAGAGGGACCTTGAGTCCCGAGCCAGCAGCGATGCGTTGCAGCAGAGCATCTCCGACATGCGTGAACAGTACGAGGTGAAAAAATGAAGGCTCTGCGTCTAGTTGTCGGGCTATTTCTGACGCTGGTATTAGCGCAGACGGCACAGGCTCACCGGTTTGCGCCGTCTTTGTTGAAAGTCACTGAGATCGCTGACCAGCAGTATAGTGTGGTGTGGAAAACACCGGCCCAGGGCACCAGTGCGATTCCCCTGCAGCCGGTGTGGCCGGAATCCTGTGAGATTACCAACAGCAGCCCGCCACAGATGGAGGGCACGGGCAAGGTGATCAGCTGGCAGATGCGCTGCCTGGAACTGGGCGAGGACGGCCTGGTAGGCGACACTCTGGGAGTTGCGGGGCTGGGTGCCAATCAGGCATCAGCGATGGTGATGGCGAGCCTGCTGGACGGCCGCAATTACCAGCAGGTGCTGAATGCGGAGCAGGCGGAATTTGTTATTCCCATCGAATCCAGTGCCGGCGAAGTCATGACGGATTACTCCCTGCTCGGCATGGAACACATCTGGGGCGGGCTGGATCACCTGCTGTTCGTATTCGGCCTGCTGCTGCTGGTAGGTGGCGGTGCACGCTTGTTATGGACCATCACGGCATTCACGCTGGGGCACAGCATCACACTGTCTCTCGTCACCCTCGGCTTTTTTGATTACCCGGTGGCGTTGGTGGAGTTTGTTATTGCCCTCAGTATCTTTGTGCTGGCGGTGGAGCTTACTCGCACCAGCAAGCACGATATTCTGTGGCGCAACCCCTGGTGGCTGGCGGGGGGGTTCGGCCTGCTGCACGGTATGGGCTTTGCCGGCGCGCTGGCGGAAACCGGGCTGCCACAGGATAACGTGCCACTGGCCTTGCTGTTCTTCAACGTGGGTATAGAAATTGGCCAGATTGCCTTCATTCTCGTGGTGTTAGGCATCTGGATGCTGATTCGCAAGCCGCTGACGCGATGGCAGGACCGGCTGCTGCCGATACCTATCTATGTGCTCGGTGCGCTGTCCGCCATGTGGTGTATTGAGCGGGGTCTTGAAGCGCTCGCCTGAGTGCCCGCGTCAGCGCAGCGGCTCAAGTTTCAGCGGCAGATTGTCCATAGGCTTGGAAAAGGGAAAGTGCTGCATCCGTGACGGGTACTGATCGGGCTTGGCAAAGCTGATTCGGTAGCTCAGCAGTAACCGTGACAAGGTGGCTTTGAACAGCATATCGGCGAAGTGCAGGCCTATGCATTTGTGGGCGCCACCCCCAAAGGGTGCCCACAGGAAACTGTGCTGCTTGTGTTCTTCTCTGGTGAAACGATCGGGATCAAACTCGTGGGGATTGGTCCACCACTGCTCCATGCGATGAACGTACAAGGGTGAAATCTGCACCATGGTATGCGGTTGCAATACATGGCCACCCAATTCGACCTCTTCCACAGTGCGCCGCATCATCATGGGTACTGGTGGGTTCAAACGCAGTACTTCCTTGAAACAGTGATCGAGGTCGGTAACTTGCGATAGGTCTTCATACTCGAGATGCGACTTGCCCAGGCCTTGCAACTCTTCGCGCAGACGCTGCTGCCACTGCTGGTTGTGGGCCAGGTGATAGGTGACCATAGTCAGTGCGCTGGTGGTGGTGTCGTGGGCAGCCAACAGCAGAAAAATCAGGTGTTCACCCACAACCTTGTCTGAAAAGTACTCATCATCCTCGGTTTTCTCATTGGCGAAGAAGGTGGCCATGTCTGAGCCGCTGGCGCCGCGTCGCTGGGGCACGATATCAAAGAAGAACTTTTCCAGCGCACGCCGACCGTTCATACCCTTGCGATAGAGCAGGCCTGGCCAGTCCTTGCGGATCAACGCCATCATGCCCTCGTTCATGTCGAGGAACGACTGGTTGAGTGCCCGAGTTTCAGGCCCCTCCATATCCATTCCCAGAAACACTTTGGCGCCTACGTCCAATAGCAATGTCTTGATGTTGGGGTAGAACTGGAAATCCGGTTTTTGGCCCCAGGTGGACAATTCGCGATCAATAATCGGGTGCATCAACTCCACATAGCTGCGCATGGCGTCGACTTTGAATGCGGTTTGCATGATACGGCGATGAAATTTGTGCTCACGAAAATCACGCATCAGCAGACCGCCTGCAAAAAAATCTCCCAGCGGAGTGTTGTAGCCCATACGCGCGGAAAAAGCCTGCTTGCTGTCGAGCATTAGCTGCTGATTGAATTCCGGCCCCAGCGCCAGGGCGAACTTCTGGAAGGTCAGGGAGGTCTTTGAGACCGGCCCGTATTTTTTGTAGTGCGCGTCCAGTATTTCAAAAGGTTTCAGCACGAAGCGAAATGTGTCGCCAACGAGAGGCAGGCCGTAACTGCCGGGAATGTGGTCAAGGTTGGTGTTGTCCTTGAAGCGGGTGTATTCCGGTAAAGTGAATTCCATGGCGACTGCTCCAGCGCGGTTGCGCGCTACAAACTAATAGTCGTTAGTTTAGCATTCGGAATTTGTAGGTGACAAGGGCAAAGAAAATGAAGATGGAGGAGTGCGAGCCCGGGTTGTCCGGGCTATATTTGTCAGTGAATCAGCGCTGTCCGGGCCAATTTTCGCTCATAATAAAAGGGTAGAAGGCGAGCTCGATACCCTCCTGGATGTTGTTCTCATTCTCCAGTATCTCCCGCCGGCGTATATAACGGCCTTTAGAGGAGCGGCTGTCGATTGCCTGGGTGGCATCAATGCCGCCCCGGCTGGCAAACACGCGCTTCAGTTCAATGTCGTAGATACTGACCTGTAGCGAGGCAACATCCAGCAACATGCCCCAGTCAAAGTCGGCGGACACGCCGTCTCCAGGCCCCTGCATACTCGGCTTGCGTGTTACCCCATCCCAGCGTGCCACATGCTGTAGGCCGCCGCTGAAGGCTGTTTGCAGCTCCACCAGATCGGTAAAAATGAATGCGTCCAGCCCGGTATCGCGCAACTCGTCGCGCACGCTGTTCATGATCTGCGCAAAGGTTTTCATATTGGTTTTGCCCGTGGTGGGGTCTACCGGATTACCATAGGACCGCACAGCAGTATTCCAGCGTTGCTCGAACTCGCGCTGTGGCAACACCTTGAAGCCGTTTTCCTTCAGGTATGCGCTCACGAAGGCGTCGATGCGAGGTGCTTCTTTTTCCAGGTAGCTGCGTGAGGGTACGCCGAGGTTGACGTGGGCGATGACTACCGTCTTGATATTGTCTTGGTCCACCAGCGCCTGATCGATCTCGTAGGGAAAAACTGAGGGGTTATAGGTGGGCGTGGAGCTGCAAGCCAATAGCAGGCAACCCAGGCTGGCGATGAACAGGGATCGTGACAGGCTGCTAAATCGACGCATGGTAAGTTCCGTTGGGCTATAGTGCCGGGCATGTTAACAAAAACTCAAGGGGGACACAGCGCCTCGTGACGGTAAATCTGCATTCTTCAAGAGCTGGCGAGGGTCCGCCAGTGGTTTTGCTGCACGGTCTGTTCGGCTCGGGTAATAATCTGGGTGCACTGGCACGCGCGTTACACGATAGCCGCTCAGTTTTTGCTGTAGATCTTCCGAACCACGGCCGTTCTGCCTGGCAGGAGGACGCAACTCTGCCTGCGATGGCAGACAGTCTGAACGAGTGGATGCAGCAACAGGGGCTTAGCACGGCGCAATTTGTGGGGCACTCCCTGGGAGGCAAGGTGGCCATGCAGTTGGCGCTTTCACGGCCGCAGCGGGTATCAGCGCTGGTGGTGGCCGATATCGCACCAGTGGAATATCCTCCGCATCATGATGAGGTGTTTGCTGCCCTGGATGCGGTAGCGGCTGCGGCCTGTGAATCCAGGGCGGCGGCGGCACAGGTAATGGCGCCGCACCTGCAAGAGGAACAAGTGATCCAGTTTTTGTTGACCGGCCTGCGCCGGGATACCGATGGTATTTACCGCTGGCGATTCAATCTCGAGGGGCTACAGCGAAATTATGCTGCGGTAAGGGCGGCGCCCGTTGAACGCGCTCCCTATCCGGGACCGGTGTTATTCATTAAAGGCGGTGACTCCAGTTACATCCAGGAGGCGCATCGCACCCATATTCTTCACCTGTTCCCCTCCGCCGCTGTGAAAATCATGCCGAACTGCGGGCACTGGCTGCACGCCCAGCGTCCCAGCCTGTTCAATAGCCTGGTGCGCAGATTCCTGTTGCAACATTCGACTGGCTAGCGCGCCCGGCCAAACGTCAGTATGCTGGCGCCAGTTTGAGGGGGGCAGTCAATGTATTTTACGCTGGGGGACATCCTGGTGGTCGGTTTGCTCGGCGCAGCAGGCCTATATTTCCTGAGCGCAATTCGGGTGCGTGAGTTGGCCGTGCAGGCGATTACCCGCGCTGGCAGGGACGATGACTACCAGGTACTGGACCAGGCCGTTCATATCCGCCGCATCTCCCTCAGCCGCGACCACCAGGGCCGCTGGCATATCTGGCGCCAATACCGCTTTGACTACAGCTTCGACGGCGTAGAGCGGCGGCAGGGGCATGTCATCATGCTCGGTAAGCAGTTGCAGGCGATTATTGTAAGCGACCCGGCCAGTACTCTTCACTAGGCCTTAAGTGGGGGTTTTTGGGCTCGCCAGGCCAGGGTGTTATGGGAGAGATACACCGTATATAGTTTGTATTTACAACGTACTCTCTTCTGATTTCGCTGCCAGCACTGCTACCAATACCTTGCCGAGAGTTTCTGTAACATCCCGCCCAAAAATTCTTGTCCACAGATTCTGTGGATAAGTCGGTGTGTAAATTGTTCAACCGCGCCCGCGAGGCCTCTGTAGTCAGGTTTGTTACAGATTGGTTAATTTTCATACAAAGACGATAAAGTTAATTAAAACAATAAGATACGAATTTATTGTGAAGTGAAAAGTCCGGACATCCGCCTAAGCTTGTGAAAGTTTTGTGACCATCATTCAGTGTGCATAACATTTTCGGTCTGATACCGAGGGTAACTTTACTGAGTGACTTGGGAACATCGTGCGGGCCTGGCTAAGCAAGCTCGCAAAACGAATTTGCGGGAACGACTATTTCCGTAGTGTCTCCGTAATCGTCAAGCATTTTTCCGTGTGTTACCGCATTGTAACGGCAGGGGGCAGATGTTCATTCTCCGCGGTAAATACAGCCGCTGGTGCAGGTCTCTCTGATCTCAATCTGGCTCAGCTGTGGGAGTGTGGTTTCGAGCTTCCGCCAGATCCAGCGCGCGATATTCTCGCTGGTGGGGTTCTCCAACCCGGGAATGTCGTTGAGGTAATAGTGATCGAGTTGCTCCAGCACCGGCTTGAAGCTCGCCTTGAGTTCCGAGAAATCCATTACCCAGCCAGCGGGCTCCACCGCTTCACCACTTACCGTCAGGCGCACCTGGAAGGAATGGCCGTGCAGGCGGGCACACTTGTGTCCGGGGGGTACATTGGGCAAAAGGTGGGCCGCCTCAAAGTGAAATTCCTTGTAGATTTCCATGTTTGTCTGCTCATTGTTTGTTCAACTTGCGCCTTTTGCGCGAGTGGGGATTTTACTACTAAAATCAAAGACTTTTACAAGTGCGGAAATATATCAGTTTTAACCCCGCAGCATTTGACAGCAAAGAAAGAATCTCTATAATGCGCGTTCTCGGTAAGGGGGTGATTAGCTCAGCTGGGAGAGCATCTGCCTTACAAGCAGAGGGTCGGCGGTT
>CAXBOW010000015.1:0-119892 GCA_963977485.1 uncultured Haliea sp. | reverse complement strand
GACAACTGTACGGCTATCGAGCCGGTAACTGTCAGATCAGGTCGCGACTATTACATTTAACACAGCTTTCGACCGACTGATTGAGCGCTGGTTAAAGTCATCCAAATAGTATCGGATACGCAGCTCATCGACCTGCTCCGCTACTTCTGACCTCCGGACTGCGCGGCTTGTAACCTACACATGGCGTAGGCCTTGGCTGTCTTGCTATACGGAGCGTCCTGCCAAAACCTCTGCTGTTGACCTACCATCGCCATTTTCGCCAGATCTCCTGATCGAACCAAAAGCTCTATCGCTTCGCGACAGGGATCGCGCCGACCTGACAAAGCGTAGTTGATGCTAGCAAAGGCAATGCAGGCGGCCATGACGGCCGCCGACAGTTTCATAATCATCAGTGCCCACTGCTCATGTCCAGGTAGCGCTGGCGCACATCCAAAGGCTTTTGCTGTTGTCGATGAAGGTGTTTGACGGCATTGAACATCCTTTGCCTGTCGATATCATTCAGTGATCGGTAGAGAGCGACCAGCATGACGATATCTTGTGTTTTGGATTCTCTCATGATGTCGCCTCCTGGGCCTCGGCGGCCTTATGGTAGGCTGGGGGCAGCAGCCAATCAGCGGAACCACCTTTGGTTTCATGACCCGCTGCATGCTGATCAGCGATACAGCCGATCTTTTCCAGCAATACCTCAACCGCCAAAAGCAAGGCGGACGCCGACTCAGCCTCAAACGGGATATCCTGCATCAAGTCGACACAGAGGCTTCTGGCGCAGTCGGCGCTGCTAGATATGGTGCTCATTGCCCATTGATACTGGGCTTCGCTTGCTGGAGCTTTCGTGTCGCCTGCCTGGGGCAGGTGGGTTACTTTTTGCTGCGATTTTTGCTGTGCCATTGTAGTTCTCCAAGTAAGTTATTGGCCCAAACGGCCTTTCCTGCCGTGGTGTACATTTTGGTGTACATCGGCGGCAAAACTGAGCGAGTGAATAACTCGCTAATAGCTATATATGGAGCGTTATGGAGAGGCGTACTATATGAGACTTAAAATCTCCCGGCTTAACGGCTGTACCGGTTCGATTCCGGTCCCGGGCACCATTAAAAGCAGCATTATTTGTAAAATCCGCCGGTTTATTAAGTTCTTGAAACCAAAAGCCCTTCTCGAGATCATTTCCATCTTGTTGTGGAACTTCAGCTTGGCTGATAATGCCTATACGTTTTCTTGATTTGTCTGCCGCCTCCGCCGCAACTAAACTCAATCTACAGTCCACCACAAACAGAAGAGCTGCCCGATGCGTTACCTCATAGCCCTCGCCGCCCTGCTGGCCTTTGACCCGACACACGCAGGAATCATCGATTTCCAAGACGTATCGACCATGGAGGATCTTACCGAACTTGAAAGCGGTGACTTTCGTTTCATCGCCGACTGCTGCTTCGACGTTAGTTATTACGTCACGCCCAGCGACACCACTCTGGCCCTGGTCAACGGCATGAAAGCCATCACCATGGAAAGTATTTCCGGTGCCGCGTTCTCTCTCAGCAGCTTCGACTCGGCCGGCTACTACACAGTGGGGGGCATAGACCTGACCGGCTACCTTGCAGGGGGCGGAACCGTACAGACCAACCTGGAATATGGCGGGAGCTGGTCAACCCTCGAGCTGGACGACACCTGGCAAAACCTGCTGCGGGTCGAATTCCTGGTGCCGGGAACCCCGACTCAAATCGACAACATCATCGCGTCCACGGTGGTCCCGACTCCAGCGACTGCGTGGCTGTTCGGCGCCGGGCTGCTAGGCCTGCTTGGCATGATCAGGGCGAAAAAATAGGCTCTATTTCTAAAACCATAAGCCCTTCTCGAAATCATTCCCATCTTGTTGTGGAAGCCTGCTACGTGCTTATTTGGGATATTCGAGAAATTACAGAGCAACTCATCATTGCGAGATTCTGGAAACCGGCAAGGACTCATACCGGTCCAAGAAAAGCCAGGGCCACTCAGAACAGTCTCAACCTCGCTTACCTTTCCCTGTTTCTTCCAATAAAGATGGCTCTATCCCAATTACATCAAGCCGATTACGAATCTCCGGTTTCATCGTGAGTACGAAAGATGCAGTCAGGTGGATGTTGTCACTATAAACAGTCACCCCTTCCCTGGTTCGCGCAGCGCAGCGCTGGCCCGGGCAAACAAGGTTATTCAGGTTCAATATATGAGCATTAGAAATGCCTCGCACTGCTTGCTCCAGATATCCAGCAACATCCTTACTCGCGGAACTGGCTAATTTTTCTTCGCACATGTATTCGCTGTCATGCAACCGCTTAGTAAAGCGATAAGGCTCCCTGATGCAGCTTGGGCCATCGAAGCTCAGCGCCGGAGTGCCGGGAAAGATCACCACGTTCCCAGAAGCGGCGGAGAGTTTGGCAATCACCGATTTTGTACCCTCAATCCACTGTGATTCTGAAAAGGTATAATATGCGGAACTCCCAACAAACACGATATCAGGCTTGAGGTCTGCTATGTATTCTATGCTTGCTGCGCGCCATTTTGTACATACATTGTACAAACCGCGTGCGGGCTGATAGAAGTAATCCACGTCCACAATCGCACAGGCTGACTTTGTCAAAACCACAAGGCGCCAATCTGAAGCTGAATAAATCTCATGCAACACAGGAGCCCAGCGTGCGCCTACGCTATCACCAATTAGCACAACCGTGTGCGTTGCGTCGGGATCACCTACGCTACAAGGCTTGACCTCGGCATCAAAATGCCAGCTATCGCATTCAGGTCCCGCGAGAAAAAGACCTGAACTATCAATACGAGCCTCACCAGCATAGTCATATAGAGGCGATCTGATACCTGTGAAAATGTCCGCGACTAGCTTATGTGAGGTGCCAACTAGCGACACCACTGCAAGTGCCGATATCAAGGCCACAGCCCGGGGCGATGCCTTGCTGAATCGACCCTTCCAGAATGGCCTTTCTATCAGTTGATAGCTCAGCATCGCAATGACTACAGAGATACATACTAATAACGTCATCCCAAAAAGACTGTCAGACAGGCCGTAGGCACTGCCAAGTAATAACACTGGCCAGTGCCACAGGTACACGGAATAAGAGCGATCGCCGAGCCACACGAAAGCTGTGCCCGCTAGAGATTTGTTCACCAAAGAAGGCTGCGCACCAGCTCCCGCGAGCAACAGCAGCGCCGTGCCGATTGAAGGTATGAGCGCGAAATAACCTGGATAGACAAGTTCCGCATGCAGGAAGAACGTGCTGCCCAATATCATCAGCAGGCCGAGCGCCCCGATGATTTGGTTAGCACTATCTGAGCGGAAAAAGGCCGAGCCAATATGGCGCTCAATTCGGGTATTGTGCAGGTAAAGGAAAACGCTTGCGCCTAGAGCAAACTGCCAGCCCCGGCTCGGCATCATATAGAAAGACAGTAGCGGGCTTTGTTTTGCCCAGTAGAGCGAGAGCCCCAGGCTGCCGATGAATACTATCGAGATCACAGCGAGAATGTATCTGGAGGTTCTTTTCCAGTTTGAGTTTGCGCCGGCCATCGCAAAGGAAAGAACAACCAGCCCGGGCCATAGCAGATAGAATTGCTCCTCTATTCCTAGTGACCAGGTGTGAAGGTAGAAGTCTTTGGCCTGCAACACTGCGAAGTAATTGAATTCCGCAAAGGTGAAGTAGAAATTACTAGTCCACGTTGCCGCATAGATGAGTGAGCCCGTTTGCATTAGTGCTTCGTAGGTTGATAAAAAAACCCGCGAAAGCACTTGCACAACTACCAGCATCACGAGCAGTGCTGGAAAGAGGCGCCGGAGCCGACGAGCTAGAAATCTGAAGTAGTGTATCGCCCCTGTTTCCTGGCGCTCTGTAATTAACAATCCGGTTATGAGGAAGCCGGAGATTACGAAAAATACATCTACGCCCACGAAGCCACCTGAGAAACCAGGAACATTGGCATGGGCCAGCAGGACAACCGCGACAGCAATTGCTCGCATACCCTGAATATCAGATCGGAATGAACTTTCTGTATGCTGACCCATCACCGGTCGCTAAGATAAGACATCAAACCTGTCAACATCAGTTACCCCAGAAAAAAGGGATAAGTGTAGCATATTGCTTTTCTATCCCCAGAGCGCCCTTCATGCCCTGCTGCGGAGAAGCGACGATGAAAAGAGGATATGCTGCTCTATCTGAATCCGGCGGCGGAACCGAAATAGAAAACCTGTATATCCTCCCAAAAATTCAAGGCAAAGGGTTTGGCAAGCAATACATTCGCCGACTCCTGGAGAATTCCCATTGGTTTCAGGGGTCGGGGAAGTAACGCGATATTCGATTTCAATAGAGAAATCATTGACGCCACGGTTATTCCGGATGCAAACCGCGGGGATATTGGCAGCACTGCTGAAAAGGCAGTACTGTATGCCAGTGACGGAGAAGATTTCGCAGATGCAGCCAGATCAGTGACATTACAGCTGCGCGAGCAAATCAATGTGTATCGTACCGAAAGTTCGGGGGTCAATTTACTTATTTGACTCTACCAAGGTATGAATTGGGTTAACTATCCCTGGAATACCCGGGGCATTAGTTTGAGAGCAGAGAAAATATAGGGTTTTGGTGGCGGGAAATCTGTACAGCAAGAAAGCGCAGCCGGGCGCCATCCACCGCCTCTTTGAGCGCTATTTCGCGTGCGAGCCGACCACTCTAATTTAACCGGGGATATACCATGACTGGATTCAATGATCTGAGTGCCTTATTCATAAACACTTCGCTAGAGAAGAAGCCGGAGAACAGTCATACGAGGCTGCTACTCAACGCCTCCGCATCGCTCATGAAGAAGAATGGCGTTGCTGTGGAGCATGTGCACCTGGCCGCACACAACGTTCCGCCAGGTGTGTATCCCGATATGACAGCGCACGGGTGGGATACGGATGAATGGCCTACGATATGGGAGAAGGTGAAAGCGGCTGAAATACTTATTATCGGTACTCCGCTGTGGTTGGGGGAAGAGAGCTCGGTCTGCCGGGTACTGATCGAACGGCTATACGCGATGTCGGGCGATCTCAATGACAAGGGGCAGTCGGTCTATTACGGTAAGGTCGGGGGCTGCGCGATCACTGGAAACGAAGACGGAATCAAGCACACAGCAATGACTATCGGGTTCACGCTGAACCACCTGGGTTATACCATACCGCCCCAGGCCGATTGCGGTTGGATCGGTGAGGCAGGGCCCGGGCCATCTTATGGTGATGCGATGGAAGGCGGCGTGCGTGTCGGCTTCGATAATGACTTTACCCAACGAAATACCACCATCATGACCTGGAATTGTATGCATCTCGCGCGGATGCTCAAGGAGGCAGGAGGCATCTCGAACGAAGGTAATAACCGCGAAGCGTGGAAAGCTGGCGAGAGGTTCGGCTTCGAGAACCCGGATGGCAAAATCGGATAATAAACTGTCACACCTTTTGAGCCGCCAGATCTCGGGGCCGGCATACGTAGGCATTTATATAGCCTCCTGAATAACTAACGATAAGGAGCAGAGAAAAAAATGAGCAGCGAAGAAGGTTCTATCACTACTGAGGTTCGTGGACATATTCTGATCATGGGTTTGAATAGGCCGGAGAAATACAACGGTTACACACCCACAATGGCCAAGCAATTGGCTGCAGCATTTACCCAGCTCGACGAGGATGAGAATCTTTGGGTGGGCGTTCTTTTTGGTCACGGTGATCATTTCACGGCCGGGCTGGATCTGCCGAAATGGACGGGCTCAATGGAGCAGGGCGTTAGTGGCGATGGCAGCCAGATCGATGTCGTCGGCCTGGGCCGCGCCTGCCGTAAGCCCATCGTAACTGCCGTTCATGGCATCACGTTCACTGTGGGTATCGAGCTCGCACTGGGCGGCGACATCGTCATTGCCGCCGATAACTGCCGCTTCTCCCAGTTGGAACCCAAGCGTGGGATCATGGCTACCGGCGGTGCCACCATCCGGTTTGTAGAGCGCGGCGGCTGGGGCAATGCAATGTACCACCTGCTCACCTCGGATGAATTCGACGCTGAAGAGGCCAAGCGCATAGGCCTGGTTCAGGAGATAGTCCCTGCTGGCCGCCAGCTCGATCGGGCGATCGAACTCGCTGGACTCATCGCTACCGGCGCTCCGTTGGCGGTCCAGGCGACCAAAGCATCTTCGCGTCGCTTTGTTGAAGAAGGCTTTGACGCGGCAGTAGCAGCCCTTGAGCCAACCCAAAAAGCGCTATTTTCAAGTGAGGATGTGAAAGAGGGTGTACAGTCATTTGTGGAGCGTCGAAACGCAAAGTTCAAGGGGCGCTGAGGGCAGGGGAATGGTTGACTATCATATAGCTCAAATTAATATTGCCCTGGCAAGGTCAGAGATGACCGACGAGATAATGTCTGGTTTTGTCGCTCGCCTGGATGAAATCAATGCATTGGCAGATATCTCTCCGGGTTTCATCTGGAGATTGCAATCAGACGAGGGTGATGCAACGGCAATCAGAGTATTTGATGATCCGCTTCTACTCATTAATATGAGCGTCTGGGCTGATATCGAATCCCTTAAGAATTATGTCTATAGGTCAGCCCATGTTGAGCTAATTCAGGATCGTGAAGCCTGGTTTAAAAAAATGGTTATTTCGCATCAAGCTTTATGGTGGGTGCCAAAAGACCATATTCCGACTGTAGAAGACGGCAAAGAAAAACTCGATCTATTGGAGAGAGAAGGGCCGTCAGCGTTGTCCTTTACTTTTTCAAGGCCCTATAGTCAGCCGCAATAGTCTGGGTAACCTGCGGATTGGCGAAAAGAAAAGCTGCAGGGATTGCGGCAGATAATACTGCAACAGGACTCAGCGATTGAGGAACAAATCCACATGTGAAGGTATCAGTATTACTAAATTATCAACATCCGAAATATCCTGTTCGAATTGTCAGGCTAGTTGCTGTCGTTTAGAGGTCATGATTATCACTGACACGGGTGTTCCGGATCAGTATATTTCGGTAGACAAATGGGGCGCCGAAACCATGCTGCGCCTGGATGATGGCTGGTGTTCAGCTTTAGATCGGCAGACTTTACGGTGTTCCATTTATGAAAATCGGCCTTTAATTTGCCGAGAATTCGAGATGGGGTCATATGAGTGTCGTAATGAAAGGGACGTACAGGTGGTAGCTTTAAAATAATGATATCGAAAAAGTACCACCATCGTCTCGTAATCTCATACAAGGGCACCCGCTACTTCGGCTGGCAAGATCTTGGTGCGAGTGAACAAAAGCCAACGGTCCAGGCAAGTATTCACCAGGTGCTAACGAAAATCTGCAAATATCAGAGCTGTTCAATTGCCGCTGCAAGTCGGACCGATGCCGGTGTCCATGCACAGGGCCAGGTCGTAAAAGTCTCTATCCCTGTAGCAGTTGAATCAGCAAAACTTCTGCTTGGCATGAATTCACTATTACCCGAGGATATTCGTGTCCTGCAATGCGAGCCCTGTGCCGCAGATTTCAATTCGAATAAAGACAGCAAAAGCAAAGAGTACCATTATTATTTTTGTACGGACCCCGTCTACAACACAGCCCTCAATGATATCGTTGCGCATGTCCCATCCAGTGGTAAAGCAACAGCTAACGCGCCACTTGATATAGACCTTATGAAACGCGCGTGTAAGCTGTTTATTGGCGAGCATGATTTTTATAGCTTTGCCAGGCGAGACGCCAATATCAGTTCAACCATTCGCACCGTTTTTAGCTGTGAAATCTTGCCAGTTCAAGCCGCAACCTTCGGCAATACAATTTACTATCTCAAGATCGTCGGCAACGGCTTTCTAAAACAGATGGTTCGGTATATTACCGGTGCCTTATTTGCCCTGGGGCGCAACCAGCTTAGTTTGAGTGATATCAGTGAAGCTCTGGCACAACACAAAAATGACAAGATTAGCGCCAAAGCCAGGTCGCGAGGGCTGCATTTGGTCCAGATTTGTTATTAGTGCTGTGTGCATCTTCTTGCGTCACCCCGTGATTAAAATCATTTCATGAAATCCAGAACCAGCCGACTCGACCGCTTTATTAGCCAGAACAGTGCTTTTTCGCTGTCAGATACACGGCTTCTAATTGCACAAAAACGGATTCTTTTGGATGGAGAAGTCGCCCATTCAGTTCAACAAAGAGTCACTGAATTCACGCATGTCGTTTTGGATGGTGCTTGCCTGCAAGATAATAATCCGGTTTATATCATGCTGAACAAACCCCGGGGAGTTGTCAGCGCGACCAAAGACGTCGAGCACACTACTGTGCTGGATCTTATTCAGCACCCTCAGAAGAGCGAGTTACACATTGTTGGGCGGCTGGACTTTAATACTACAGGCCTCGTGTTATTGACCAACGATGGGACATGGTCGCGCACAATCAGCTTGCCAGAGACAAAACTGGCTAAGATCTAT
Source organism: uncultured Haliea sp. (assembly GCA_963977485.1). GTDB lineage: Bacteria > Pseudomonadota > Gammaproteobacteria > Pseudomonadales > Halieaceae > JARRPM01. Next base: position 111,455 of record CAXBOW010000015.1, on the reverse strand, counting down.
GAAGTTACCTTGTCCAAGCCATTGAGTGCTGAGTACATTACCGCGTTTCAAGAGGGCATCTATTTTTCGTATGAAGATATTACAACCCAAGCTGCATCGTTAGAGATACTTTCCGATTTCAGCGCCAGACTGTCACTGATTGAAGGCAAATATCATCAAGTGAAACGCATGTTCGGTCATTTTCAAAATGAAGTGCTGGCGCTCCATAGAGTGGCTGTAGGGCATATTACTCTGGGGGAGCTTGAGGTGGGGCACAGCAGGTTACTGACGGTGGAAGAGGCCATGAAAAATCGCAAATAGATACTTGTGCAGGTAGCTGTCACGGGTGGCTTCCGGTGGCTTCACAGCGAATACGGCATGCATTGTGTCAGCTTACATCAAGCTTCGTATTTCACAGGGATATGGTTTATGATCATGACGGTGTAAAACGTGAAAGAATCACACTCCTCACCACAAGAGGGCATGTTGCTTCGACACTTCAAAAAATAGTATCTCTCGCCTGGAGAGAGTCAGGAGGAAAATCCAGTGTCAAACTTGAATGCTTTAGTTTATGTCTCTTCAGCAGTGGGCGTGTTATCAAATGAGAAACTTGAACACTTGTTGACCAGAGCAAGGCAGAGAAATTTTGAGCATAAAATTTCAGGCCTATTACTCTTTATAGGCGGGAATTTTATGCAGTATATCGAAGGTTCCGCTCATGAACTTGGCTTGATATATAAGATAATACAGGATGACCCCATGCATAAGGGTCTGATTGAGTTGATGCATCGTCCCATCCAGTCCAGAGATTTTTCTGATTGGTCAATGGCTTACTGTACTAAAGATCGCGCTTTAACCGTCGACAACAGTAACGGCCAGCATATTCTTGATGAGAAATTGGGTGGCTCATCATACAAGGAAACGCCGGCGCGTATTTTGCTTCATAATTTCTGGCATAAAACACGCTCCTGACAAGTCAGGCAACCCATTGCTGTAGACACTACTCCCGGCAGCTCAGGACAACCGCCGCAAGCCGGTATAGGCAAGACCCAACATCAGCACTACCATTATCGCTACACCGTACTGGCCCAAGGTGGGGACGCTTTTGGCAACCACCGCCTGGGGTGTGTTGGTGATATTGCAGGTCCGCTGCAAACCATACACCAGGTCGGCGTAGCGGCACTGGCCGTCACCGGAGCCTTCATCCGAGTAAGACGCTTTGTATCCGGGTATCGCGTTTTCACGAATGGAGCAATCCAACTCGCCATTATTGAAATCTTCTACGGTGAAGGTCACACCCTGGCTTGCTGAAATGGTCGCACTCTGCACCTGGGGTAAGCCCGTATTGCAAAGAAGCCTTACTTCGACATCCGCTTCGTTGCCATCGGTGAAAATTGTGCTGACATCGAATGTCACTCGCGCCGGTAAATCCGCGCCAACCTGTTGCAGTGTCAGTATGTCCAGGTCACTAATGAGTTGCCTCAAGCCGGGTTGCGGGTCTGGAATCATAAGGGGGAAAAAGCCATCGGCAATGTCTACCTGCAGGTGTGGCCCCATGTTCAGCTGCACAAACAGGCCGGCATGAGGCCTTGGGGCAGTTATTTCCATGAAACACAGTGAGGGGCTTTGACAATCCGGGCCATCCAGGCTCTTGATTCCAACGTAGTTCTCATCCAGCCCCAGCGCGTGGCCGATCTCGTGTATTGCAATGGTGAGCAGGTCAATTCGAAGGCCGACTTCTCCGGCTGCGCCGGTGAAGGCGCGGCCATTATTTAACGAGGGGTAGCCGGGAACATTGGTGACAATTGGAACCGGAAACTCACTGTTGTCCAGTGGGGTAGGGTCGGCATAAAAGCCGGGTGGAGGCGGGGTGCTTTTGAATAAAATCAAGGATCGTGTTATGCGTACCGGATTGCTGCCGCCCTGTGCCTGAAAAAATTCCTGTCCCCAGCTGCTCCCGATATCGCCCCAGCCGAATTCAATTGTCACTTCCCAGTTGTCCTCGCTGCTGGCGAAAACATCTTCCCACGCATCGGCGGCCACAGCGAATATCTCTTCCAGGTCGCCGCCACCATATATGTCGTTCGCCTCAGTCCCGCCGATAAAAACCGGGGTTATGGTGAGGCCCGCTTGCGCAGCAATCGAAGCAAAGAATATTCCCAGCAACAAGCTGGTTTTACATATCCATTGGCGAATCGTCAGAGCATTGAGCATACATTTTTTCATTATCTTATTGTCCGCATCCAGATATACCGGCTAGTCGGTAAAGCTGCGTGAGATGGCATTCATCGCACTGCCTTGCGTCCGTCCGCATTATGCGTGAACTATAAGAATGCAACCAGAGCCTACTCGCAGGAACAGAGAGAATTCACTGTTTATAAAGAGAGAATACTTCCGTTTCATATCGACAAGCATTCAGATGTGGCTTCTCGTTATGGTACATGTCCTGAACGTTTAACTATCACGTACCAGGCCCTGATTAAGAGATAGTGTCAAACGCGCATTTGTAAATTTTTATTAAGGCCAATAATCCCGTTTCCTGAAAATAGCGTATCCCCTACCATTAGATTTCTTCCGATCCATTCGGAAGGAGACACTGTTTTGATACTTTGTAAGGAGCCCGCTATGGTCAAGAAAACTGCACTGACGACGTTGCTTGTCACCACTCTATCCCCCATGGCCGCATTGGCCGAATCCCCTAACTGGACTTTCGTTGAGGCTTCCTACGTGTCAAGTGAAGGATCAGATGGCGCGAATCTGGAGCCAGAGGGTTTTGAGGTTGCCGGGTCTTATGGCCTGGGTCAATGGGGTTTTGTGGACCTTCGGTATCTTGAGGAAGATGACGACACCAATGCCCGTATTCTTGGTACCAAGGGCAAGCTGGAACTGACCCGGGAACGCTTGAGCATGGGTGTCGGCGCCGCCTGGCGAGTCGTAGATACCACCGATATTTATGGCCGTGTGGCCTATGAAGACTGGACGCTGGATGCAAAGTTCAAGTTCGACGGACGCAAGGTCAGCGACGACGACAATGAAAACGGTTATAGCGTGGGCGCAGGTGTGCGCTCCATGGTATGGCAGGCGTTGGAACTGCGCGCGGAAGTGAATTATGTTGATGTCGACAAGATTATGGATGGCGAAACAGGCTACCAACTCGGCGCATACTATACCTTTGCCGAGCACATTACCGTCGGTGCCAGCTACGAAGAGTTAGACGATTACGAGACTTACAGGGCAACTCTGCGCTATCAGTTCTAAATCGTCAATGATGACAGGAGCCGCGTAATGCAGCTCCTGTCACATGCCATCGCTAACACGCTATACGACTTGGGTCTTTTCAGGCCTTAGTGGCATCAGCATTGCTGTCACCAACAACCACAACCTTACCGTTGCGTTCTCCGGCGGCGGCGACTTCAACCGCTTTCTTTATGTCTTTCACCGTATACGTCGAATCGATTGCAGTAGAGAGCTTGCCCTGGGCCATCAGGCCGGTGAGTTCGCCGTAAAGTGCCTGTTGTTGCGCGGGTGTCGACGTGCGGAACCAGATAACCAGCCAGAAGCCGCGAACCGTAATGTCTTTAAAGACAATGTTCGAGGGATGCAGCATGCAGGGTTCGCCGCTCATCGCGCCGTAATTCACGATGGTGGCGCCTTCGCTCAGCGCTTCACCAATACGGTTGGTTGCGGCGCCGCCGACGGCGTCGATGCCCAGTTTTATCGAGGCGCCACCGGTAGCGGAACTCACTCTTTCAGCCAGGCTCTGGCCGTCGACGTCGCCGTCCACCAGCACAACATCAGCGCCCGCCGCAAGTAGCGGCGCCACCAGTGACTCGCGGCGCACCACGTTGACTGTTTTCAGTCCGCGCAGCTTTGCCAGGGCTATCAGATAAGAACCCACGCCGGAGTTGGCGGCATTCTGGATAACCCAATCGCCTTCCTGTAAATCGACAAACTCGCTCAGCAATAACGAGGCCGTGGGCGGGTTAACAGTGATCATCGACAGCTGTATAGGGTCAACGTCATTGGGCAGCGGCACCAGCGCGCTGGCGTCTGCAACCATGTGGGTTGCCCAGGTGCCAATCCCGAAAGGAAGTAACACGGTTTGGCCGATTTCGGGCCCGGTAACGCCGGGGCCGTGCTCAACAACCTTTGCAACACCTTCGCCACCACCGATAGCGGGCAGGGGCGGCAGAATGCCGTACTGTCCGGTCAGTGTCAGTACATCAGACGGATTGATCGGTGCAGCAAGTAGTTCAAGCAACACCTGGCCTTCCTGCAACTCTGGTTTGTCAAAAGGTACGGCTTCTATAACGTCCTGCGGGATCGGGCCACGTGTTCGATATTCGGCTTTCAGCATTTTGGATTCCTGATTGGTGGGGGATGGTGGTAGCTCGAGTTTAGCAGTTAACGGTGGCGCTATGAGCCTGCCTGCGTCGCCTGATGCTTCTCTTTGAGCTGTTGCTTGATCTGCGCTTTCATTTCAGACTTTTTCTGTTCGTACTGCGTGTACTGCTCCGCGGTAAACACGCCCTTCAGTTCAGCATCTTTGGCCTGTGCGTTGCTCCTCAAAGACATGAGTTTCTTGAAATCCGGGCCGGGCGATGCCGCCAGCGCTTGGGTCTCTTTGGCGTACTTCAAGTTGATTGCGGATACGCTGGCACTGGTTTCTGCATCCAGTGACAAATTGCTTTGCATCCATTCGTCTTGCATTTCAGCGCGCTGTTCCGGGGTTGAGTTTTTAATCTCATCTATTTGCGCCATAGCGACAGCGGGCAGAACAAGTGCCAGCGCAGCAGTGATTGCCAGTTTTACGATTCTGTTCATTTTTTCATCCTTGCAGTTGATTGCCAGGCCGAGACCTGCGATTTGGCAGTGCGAATCTACCAGCCGGGAATAAAGTGTAGTTAAGCCCAACGGGGTTGCCAGTTCAAGTGCCGGTAATATGCGGCGCAGCGGCCTATCTATCCTTCTACGGCCTGTTTATTATGTCGCTTTCCCGGCGCGTGAGGCCCGGTGAGAGTCAATTTGCAACCAAAATGAGGTGGCTTCTTGAAGCAGGCTTTAATGAATATGCTGGAAATGCAGCACAGCATGAATACGCGGGTACACGAGCACTGGGTAGATCAGGATTTTGCCTGGTACCGGGCTGCGTGGATAGAGTGCGGCGAGTTGATTGAGCACTATGGGTACAAGTGGTGGAAAAAACAGGTGCCGGATATTGAGCAGGTGCGTCTGGAGGTTATTGATATCTGGCATTTTGGCCTGTCTGCCCTGTTTCGTGACGGCAAGAACATCGAACAGATCGCGGATGAGATTATCGCCGACCTTGAGGGGCATGAACCCACCAGCGTGGAAGTACGCGAAGCCACTGAAGAGCTCGCGCTGCACTGCCTGCAAACTAAGGGCTTCTCTCCCTCCCGTTTTTGGGACCTGATGCTGGCATCCGGCCTGAATTTCGACAGTTTGTACACCGCCTACGTGGGCAAGAACGTACTGAATTTTTTCCGTCAGGATCATGGCTACAAGGATGGTAGCTACGTCAAGAACTGGGCCGGTAAGGAAGATAATGAACACTTGTCGGAGCTGGTGGCGACGATGGACCACGGCTCAGCCGATTTTGCCGGGCAGGTTTACACTGCGCTGACAGCCCGCTACCGCGAGCTGGTAGACGCAAAGTAAGCCATGGAGCAGGAAGAGGGCAGGCTGTCTACCACCGCGCTGGCTCGCAAGCTGAATATTCCCACCCAACAGCTGTTTGCCACGCTGCGGGACTACGGCTGGATAGAACGCGCAGGGGAGTCCTGGGTGCTCACAGCCAAAGGGGAATTTGAAGGCGGAGATTACCAGCAAAGCCGGCGCTTCGGCCGCTATATTGTCTGGCCCCCCGGTATTGATCACCACCCCTTACTGGGCGCCATAGAATCCAACCAGCGTATTACCGCGGCTTCCATGCGCCGTTATTATCCCCGGCTGCACGCCCGGCAGATCAATCGCGCGCTGGCAGAGCTGGGCCTTCAGTGTCACAGCATTATCGGCTGGGAGCTCACCGACCGGGGCAAGGCACTGGGCGGGCTGCAGGAAGAGAGCCAGAACAGTGGGGCGTTTTACGTGACCTGGCCGCATGAAATGATTGATAACCCGGTCATACATCGAGAGCTGACGCGCCAATCAGACCAGGGCCAGCCCGCCGCAAATGCCGACGATGCGGAGCCGGACCTGTTCGCAGGCACCGCGGTGAGCTGTGTCGGCATTGACGGTCACAGCCTGGGGTCAGCGCTGGAAACCGGCGTATGTGACTGGTTATACCTGGCGCAGCTTGCACACGCCTATCACCGGGCGCTACCGATCGAGGAATCGGTATACGCCGATTTTTATGTGCCGGAGGGCAATGTATATATCGATTGCTGGGAGGCGGATATTCCGGCGCTGGCCCTGTCGGCGAAGCTGCATAAACGCGAGCTGTACCAGACCCTGAAACTGCGGAATATAGAGGTTAATGCAGCGGATATTGAGCGCCTGGACGAGGTACTTGGCCGCCGTCTGCTTGCCTACGGGGTGCGTTACTGAGCCGGTAGCAGTGCATTGATACGCTCGGCCAGGGTAAAGTCGCGCTCTGAAATGCCACCCGCATCGTGCGTGGTCAGAAAAATTTCCACCCGGCTGTAGACGTTCGACCACTCCGGATGGTGATCCATGGACTCTGCCAGCAGCGCTACCCGGCTCATAAAACCGAACGCCTCTATAAAGTTATCGAAGGTGAAAAGCCGGTAGAGCTTGTGATGTTCAATCACCCAATCGGGCAGAGCAAGCAGCCGTTGTTCCAGTTCAGCGGCGGGAAGTTTTTGTATTGGCATTGCGGCCTCGTCTTGTGTGGATAAAAAACATTGCTGCCGATATTACCTAGTTCTTTAGCAGCAATACACCGCATTCCATATGGTCGGTATAGGGGAACTGGTCGAACATTGCGAAATTTTCTATGCGATGCGTTTGGCACAACACGGCAAGGTTTTCCGCCAGTGTGTCTGGATTACAGGATATATACATAATCGCCTCGAAATCCGCTGCCATTTGTACGGTCTGCTCATCCAGGCCGGCCCTGGGCGGGTCGACAAAAATCGTCCGCAGCTGGTATTCATGCAACGGTTTCTCAAGGTCTGCCAGGCGGCGAAATTCCCGTTCCCCGCGCATGGCCTGGGTCACTTCCTCCGCCGACAGGCGAATAATTTGAACATTGCCAATTGCGTTGTGAGCCAGGTTCTCCCGCGCGGCACGCACCGAGGTTTTGGACAGTTCAGTGGCCAGAACATTGTCAAAATGCTGTGACAAGGGGAGCGTGAAGTTGCCATTACCGCAGTACAGCTCCAGCAGGTCCCCGGTCAGGCTTGCCGCGCGCGCACAGGCCCAGCTGAGCATCAGTGTGTTGACCCCGGCATTGGGTTGGGTGAAGGCCTGTTCGTACTGTAGGTAGCTGAAGACGCGGCCGTCCACCGCGAGTGATTCCCGCACAAAGTTATCCCCCAGCACAAGCTTCTGTTTGCGGCTGCGCCCCACCAGCGATACACGCAATTCCGCCGCCAGCGCTGACGCTTCGATTTCCCAGTCTGCCAGCAATTTGCGGTGATAAATCAGCGTGACCAGGGTTTCGCCTGCCTGGGTAGACAGAAACTCAACCTGGAAGAGTTTTCGCCGCAGGGTGTCGCAGTGGGTGAGCTTTTCGCGCAACACGGGCATTAACTGTTGGATGGCCTCACAGGCGATGGGGAACTCGCGTATGGGCACGGGAGTTTTGCGGTCATCTTGCCTGAACATGACATAGTCGAGCGTGTCGCCATCGTGCCAGATGCGAAACTCTGCCCGCATTCTATAAGCCAGCGGGGCAGACGCAAAAACCTCGGCAGCGGGGGGCTTGAACGGGGCCAGCAGTTCAGAAACTCTGGCGCTTTTCGCTGCTAGAAGAGCCTGATATTGCGCCGGGATCACATTGGAAAGGGGCATCAGTCTAGCCTTTCTTTATTGCGGTTTTGCCACAATTGCTGGATGCGCTGGCTCGCTTGATCGTAGTCCAACTCAGGGTTCAGTAGTGTGAGTGCCAGTGCTGCTGTACGCGCTATCGCGTAAGTGCCATAGGTGTTGTCGGTGGTGCCGCGCCACAGGTCGCGCAAGGGTTCAGCTGACGGTGATGCAACCGCCTGGACGCGGCCGTCGAATGCACGCGGCAGCAGTTGCTCGTTAACCACGTTATTTACCAAACGGTAATAGCGGGTATCCGCCTGGGGTTTTACCTCCACCTCACCACTGTCGCCCTTGAACACGAGGGCCCTGGGCTGGCCCAACAGCCGGTCGGTCTGCTGGTGCAAGATAGCGTATGCCGGGTGAAAGATGCTTTGTATACTGCTCGGTGCCTTCAGGGGGTTGAGCATACGAGTGAGGGTATTTACCGGCGAGCGCAGGCCGAGTAGCGGCCGCAGCTGTATCAGCTTGTGCAGCGGCAAGCAAAACTGGCGCAGCGGCAGGTAACTGAAACAGTCACTGTCCAACTGCTGCCCCACCTGTTCCCAGTCAGCTGCCACCGGCAGCCCCAGCTCTCTCAAGGCCTGTTCGGTGTAGAGTCTGCCCGGGGTATGACCGTCTGCCCCGTGTACAAGTACCCGGTGGCCCGCCTCGGCAAGCAGCAGTATCGAGAGGATAAACCAGGGGTGCTGATGTTTTTTACCGGCGTAACTGGACCAGTCCAGGTCCGCATGGATTCCGGCCGCAGGCTGTATCATCTCCTCGCGACAGGCCTCCACGAACCCTGCCAGTTCTTCACCGGTTTCCTCCTTCACCCGCAGCAACATCAGGAAGGCACCCACCTGTACCTCACGGGTCTCGCCGCGGATAATCATGCCAAAGGCCTCCCGCGCCTCGGCTCGAGTGAGGGCCCGGCTACCACTTTTTCCCTTGCCGAGAATGCGCACATAAGGCGCGAAGCGATGCTCTGTTTCAGGGATATTAAAGCCGGGATCAGTCACGTAAATCCTTACAGGCAGTTGTCGGGTTTGGGTAAGCCGGCGATCTTGCTGCCGATTTTGGCAGGCGAGCCGGGAAACAGTGTCAGCAAGTAAATACTCCGACCCTTGTCAGCCCCCAGTTTGAGACGGCAATACTTCACCAGGGGCCGCATGGCGGGAGAACTGTCGAACTCCCGGTAGTACTCGCGCAACAGCTCAATCAACTCCCAGTGGCTATCTGTCAGCTGCAGTTGCTCTGCCGCGGCAATCTGGCGGGCGACATCCGGTGTCCACTCATCCAACCGGCGGAGAAAGCCCTCGTTGTCGAACGCTGCGGCGGGCAACAATGCTCAGTACCAGGCCAGCTGACGGGGGGATTGTTCAGTGAGCTCAACAAAACCTGCCATATCAACCAGCGTAACGCCGTCCAGCCGCTTCGCCACCCCGGCAACCGTGGCGTCTTCAAGTAGAACAAAGAGGGCTGCGCCGCTGTTATCCAGAGCCTGTCTTGCCGTGGTGCCGATAATGGCGCCGTACACCGCATCGCCAAGCAGCAACAGGGTATCACCAGAGGCGACCAGGCGCAGGCAATCCGCGAAGGCTGCGGAGGAGGGCGATGCATTGAGTGTGTGCAGAACCATCAGTTAAAAACCCAGCAGGTGATCATGGCTGGATAGCAGCCGGCTCATCGCCTCGCGGTCCAGCGCCTGCGTGGCTACCGGAGCGCCGTGCAGGTCAAGCTGGTAGCGCGCTGCTGCCTCGGCGTCTACATAAACCTGCTCGATATCGTACAGGGGCAGCGAGGCCAGTAGTTTCCCCACATTACGCAGGCCTCGCGTCGCGGTATCCTGGTCGGGCAGCAGCTGTAATACCCCGTCACCAAGAAACAGCAGGCTGACGGTCTGATCAAACGCAGCTGCCGCCAGCGCGACATCGATAGAGGCGCGCGCCAGGCTGCTGCCATAAGGCGAATGCCGAATGAGCAACAGCAGACTCTTGTCACTATTCCCGGCCATGATTATCCCCCGAACGTCACCAGCCGATCGGCACCGGCGCCAGCGTCCACCAGCTGACCGAGTCCCGACACGGTAAAGGCCGGGTGAATGGTGGCGGAGGGTTTCTCGTAACGGTGGGCTTCAGTCTCGTCCAGCATACCGTACCTGAGAGCTGAGGAAATGCAGAGGATAAGTTCCAGCTGGTGTTGCTCTGCCAGTTCTACCCACGGCTGTAACCGGTCATCTTCGTCCTGGGGCGTGACTGCCGTTGCAGCGCCGCTGCTGGTGCCGGCATCCAGGAAAAATACGCGCGAGATACTGTGCCCCCTGGCAAGTACACTGCGAGCGAAGCGGGCCGCGGTGAGCGCACCCTGGCCGGAAAACGGGGATGAAATAACAAGTAGGGCGTAATTCATGGTTGCTGGCGGCACTAAACAAAAAACCCCGGCGCTAGCCGGGGTCCAGGTGTCACCCGAGGGTGTTCAGTCATCGCCGCTGAAGACACTCAACAGGCTCAGCAGGTGGATGAACAGGTTGTAGATGTTGAGGTACAGGGATACGGTCGCGCGAATATAGTTGGTCTCACCACCGTTCACAATGCGGCTGGTATCAAACAGGATAAGCCCGGACATGATCATTACCACCGCCGCTGAAATCGTCAGTGACAGAGCGGGAATCGCCAGGAAGATATTGGCAATCATGGCCACTACGGCTACCAACAGGCCAACCATCAGGAACCCGCCCATGTAGGAGAAGTCCTTACGGGTGGTCAGCGCATAAGCGGAAAGACCAAAGAACACGATGGCCGTGCCGCCCAGAGCCTGCATGACCAGGGAGGGGCCATTAGGCATCGCCAGGTAATAGCTCAACATGGGTCCTATCGATGCACCCATCACGCCGGTAAAGGCAAAAATGGCTAGCAGGCCCTTGCTGGTGTCGGCGGTCTTGTGAACCACAAACAATAAACCAAAGCCTACCAGCATGAGAATCAGCGCAGCGCCCTGTCCCAGGCCCACGGCCATGGAAATACCTGCTGTTACCGCGCTGAAAAGCAGCGTCATACCCAGCAGCATATACGTGTTTTTCAACACCTTATTGGTGCTGATTGCCGACTCAATGCCGGCGCTATTCATGTTGTAGAGACTTTTCTCTTGCATCATATACTCCGTTGTTCTGCGCACGAAATGTGCGATTAGTACTTGGACAGATAATAAGGGTGAAATATCCAAAAACCAAGGAAGAAAGTTGCCTAATAACCCTGTTCTATATGATGGTATGTTGGGTTGGCTCCATCATCAGGGTCCGCATGGGCCGAATTTTAACCTGTCTTGCTCTCTGCGGAGTATAGCAGAGCCGGGCCCAGCATGGCTTGATACACAGGATCTGCTGCAAGTCAGTGTACCCGACGATCGGTTTGATGTAGCTTTCGCTGTTCAGTTGAAATAAGAATTATGGTCGCCGCAATGAACCAGCAAAAATTGAGAGAAGCAGAAGCCGATTTTCTACAACGTTATCCGGGCGGGTTTTCCGACCCTGAAATGGCGGCGGTGAAGAAAAAGCACAATGTCGACTCGCTTGTGCAGTTTACTCAACAGAACCTGACCCGCGCGAATTTCAGCCGACCCGAGTTTATCGCTGAGACCGTGGTGAAGATCGTGAGTCGCTCTTCGATGGTGTCCCGGTTCGAAAAACCGAAATTCCGGGATTTTGTCGGGGCACTGAATTCTCACGAGCGCCAGGCCCTGAGCGACGCCTTTGAAAAACGTCTCTATGGCAGGCAAAAGCGGCAGGGCTTTGAAGAAATTCTTGGTATGCTGGCGCATCACCGGCTGGCCAAGTGGGCTGTGATTTCTGTCGTACCCTTTTATTTCTCGCCTAACAAGGAGGCTTTCGTCAAGCCGACGACTGCCAAGGGTATCATTCGCTATCTGGAAGTCACTGAGCTGGAGTACAAGCCCACACCGTCCTGGGAGTTTTATCGGGGCTACGTGAAGCTACTGGACGATATTCGAAAAGATCTGGTGCCGACCTTGTCGCCCAATTACGCTGCCCTCACCGGTTTTTTGATGATGAGCATATAATCAGGGTGTGAAAGGCCTTTCCTAACTCGACAATTCTAAGGAGTAAAAATATGTCCCGTAGTATCTCCGAGGCGATTCTGGACGTGCTGGCCGAAGCCGGCGCACGCGATATCTTCGGCATGGTAGGTGACGTCATTAATCCATTTGTTCTGCAGACGATAAAAGACCCCCGGTTTAACTGGATTACCACGCGTCACGAGGAGCACGCCGCCTACGCGGCCGCTGCACAGTCCGAGCTCACGGGTGCAATCGGGGTGTGCGCAGGAACTGCGGGCCCCGGTGCACTACACCTGATCAATGGTCTATATAACGCGCAGAAAGAGGGCGGCGCGGTAGTGGCAATCACCGGCCAGGTACCCACCGCTCAACGCGGCAGTGACTTTCACAAGGAAATGGATCTTACCAAGGTGTTCGATGACGTCTGCGCCTACCAGGCCATCATAGAGAGCCCGGCACAAGTTCCACGTATGGTGGAAATTGCCGTGCAGAAAGCGCTCACTGAACGGTGCGTGGTGCGCATCGAGGTCGCATCCGACGTGTTTCCCAAGGACATTGCCAGCGAGCACTTCACACACCCGCTGGTACACAGCCTGCCGGTATATGCACCGCCTGCCAGTGAGCTGAAGAAAGCGGCGGATATTCTTGCCAGCGGCAAACGGGTGACAGTCTATTGCGGCATTGGTTGCCGGGATTCCAAAGCAGACGTGCTCGCCCTCGCCGAAAAACTTGGCGCACCCGTAGGGCACACACTGCGGGCCAAGGATATTTTTGATTACAGCGACGGCCCGGTGGTTGGGCTGACGGGCAACATCGGCAACCCGGCGGGCTATCATGCGGTCAATGACTGTGATGTTCTGCTGATGCTGGGCACCGATTTTCCCTATTCCGAGTTCCTCCCGGACGGGCGGCCTATTATTCAGGTGGACAATCGGGTCGATCATATCGGCAGACGGGCGCCGGTCTCATTGGGGCTGGTAGGCGATGCCGGTGAGACTGTGCGTGCACTGCTACCGCTGATCGACAATGCGCAAAAATCAGCGCCATTTCGCGATCACCTGCTCAAGATGAGAGACAAGTGGCTGGCACATACCGACAAGCAGGCAAGCCTGTCACGCAAGGACGAGCCTCTGCACCCACAATTGTTCGCCAAGGCGATCAGTGACGCCGCCACCGATGATGCGATTTTTGCCGTGGATGTTGGCGAGTGCACGATCTGGACCGCGCGCAATATGTCCATGGCGGGCAACCGTCGCATGGTGGGAGGGTTTAATCACGGTTCGCTGGGGCCGGGCCTGCCCACTGCCCTGGGTGCAGCAGCCATAGACCCGACACGCCAGGTGTGGGCGCTGTGCGGTGATGGCGGCTTCGGTATGTCCATGAACGATTTTGTCACGGCAGTGCGCTATAACTGGCCGATCAAGGTGGTGGTGTTCAACAACAGTGAGCTGGGCTTTGTGGCCATGGAAATGCAAGTGTCCGGTATGACGAAAAGCCTCGATGCCACCGGGCTGTTGAATCCTGACTTTGCGGCCTATGCGAAGGCCTGCGGCGGCGACGGGGTCAGAGTTGAGCATGCCGACGATATACTTCCGGCCATTCAACAGGCCATCGCTTCCGACAAGCCCTTTATCATCGATGCCATTGTCAGTTCCGGAGAACTTGCCATGCCACCGCATGTGAAAATGGACGAGGTCTGGGGCTTTGGCATGTCAAAAGTGAAGGAAGGTATTCTGGGTGTGGAAGGGGACCACCGGGTGTGGAAAGAGTGGCGTGACGAGCTGAAGGGGTTCCTGTCCTGATTCGATTTCTCGCCTCGGGTACCGCAGTTTAATAATAGTTAATAAGGAGTTTCGAGTATGACACCCATGCAGAAAGCGTTCTGGATTATCACGCTAGTGGTGTTTCCGGCCACTATCTACCTGTCCAGCGCCTATTGGGCACAGGGCTTTGTTTTGGTCGCGTTAATCGCTCTGTACATAGTGGTTGGCTTGTATGATCTCTGGTTCAGCCCACATACATTGAACCGCTTGTACCCGGTGGCGGCCTACATGCGCTATGGCCTCGAATACATTCGCCCGGAGATTCATCAATACTTCGTTGCCAATAATACAGAAGAGCTCCCGTTCAGCAGGGAGCAGCGCAATCTGGTGTATCGCCGCGCCAAGGGCCTGGACGATACCCAGCCCTTTGGCACCGCCCACGATATAACTGAAACCGGCTGGTTGGGTGCCGCTCACTCCATTGCACCAACGGTGGTGCGGGAAGAAACCAAACGCATCATAATAGGCGGGGACCAGTGCACGCAGCCCTACAGCGCCTCGCGCCTCAACTGCTCTGCAATGAGCTTCGGGGCGCTCAGTGCCAATGCCATCATGGCGCTCAACAAGGGCGCCAGGCTAGGCGGCTTTTATCACAACACCGGTGAGGGCGGTTATAGCCCCTATCACCAGCAGGGCGGGGATATCGTCTGGCAGATTGGCACAGGCTATTTCGGCTGCCGTACCCCCGCAGGTGACTTCGACCCGGATACCTTCGCCGAGCGCGCCAAGCAGGGACAGGTGAAAATGATAGAGATCAAGATATCCCAGGGGGCCAAGCCATCGCATGGCGGCGTGCTTCCCGCGGCGAAAGTGACCGAGGAGATAGCCAAAATTCGGCTGGTAGAAGCCGGCAAGGACGTTTTGTCACCGCCTGGCCACCGCACGTTTAATACACCCAAAGGGCTGCTCAACTTTGTTGTTCAATTGCGCGAATTGAGCGGCGGCAAGCCGGTCGGATTCAAGTTGTGTATCGGCCGAAAATACGAATTTATGGCGATTTGTAAAGCCATGGTGGAGACGGGAATTCACCCTGATTTTATCACTGTTGATGGTGCGGAGGGCGGTACTGGCGCCGCCCCTGTTGAGTACAGCAACCGCTTTGGCATGCCCTGCCTGGAGGGTGTGAATCTGGTCCACAACTGTCTCACCGGTGTCGGGCTGCGCGACAAGGTCCGGGTGATTGCCTCCGGTAAAACCGCCACCGGATTTGATGTAGTGACCAAACTCGCTGTGGGTGCCGACCTGGTCAATGCTGCACGCACCATGATGCTCGCCCTGGGATGCATACAATCCCAGTCTTGCAACACCAATAAATGCCCCACCGGCATTGCCACACAGGATCCAGATCGAGGCAAGGCGCTGGACGTCGAGTCACGTCACAAACGCGTGGCAAACTTCCATAGACGTACACTGGAGTCGACCTTCGATATGATAGGGGCTATGGGGCTGGACGATCCGGATGATCTATTTGCACACCTGATATGGCGTCGCAGTGCCGACGAGACCAGTCAGCACTTTGATGAGATCTATCCAGCCATCGGGACCCATTCTCTGCTGGGTTCCAGCGCTCCGAAAATTTATGCCCAGGATTGGCGCCTGGCCTCGGCGGACACATTTGCGCCGCAGTTTGACTACAGCTGATCCGGGGCTGGGCTGTTTACTGTTTGATCAAAGCCAGTAGACAAACACGAACAGCATTAACCAGACCACGTCGACGAAGTGCCAATACCAGGCCACACCTTCCAGGGCGAAGTGATCGCCCGGGCGGGCAAAGTGGCCTTTGATCGCGCGGCCCAACAGGGTGCTGATCATTATCACGCCGACCAGTACATGGAAGCCGTGAAAGCCCGTCAGCAAGTAAAATACGCTGCCATAGACACCCGCATTGAGGGTCAGGTTGTTGCTCTCATAATCGTCAATATATTCGTGGGCCTGCAGGCCCAGAAACGCAACACCCAGCAGGATGGTTACCAGTAAGCCCGCTATGAGCACTCGGTTGTGGCCCTGTGCACTGGCACGGTGTGCGAAGGTCAGTGTGAGGCTGCTGGCCAGCAGTAACAGCGTATTGGCCAGTGGGATTCCCCATGGGCTGCCCAGGTCTGTAGCCCCCAGGAAGCGGCCATTGTCCGGGTTGGTGAGTAGAGGCCACTGCGCTTCGAAGTTGGGCCAGAGCAACACATTGGTAATGGGGTGCACCTCCCCACCCAGCTGCGGTACCACCCATAAGCGCAGAAAGAAATAGGCACCAAAAAACCCTGAAAAGAATACGATTTCAGAGAATATCAGCACTTTCATACCCGAGCGGAACGAGCGGCCAACTTGCTCGTTGTAGACCCCCGAAAGGCTCTCACTGATGACGTTGCTAAACCAACCGAACAGCACAACCACCAACAAACTGACCCCTATGAACCACACCCAGGGCCCACTGGGTAGTTCATGCAACCAGCGCCCGATGCCGGCAAACATGGTGAATAATGCGGCGCAACAGATGATCGGCCAATGGGAAGAGGAGGGAACGTAGTAACGGCTGTTTGCCTCGGGTTGACTCATGTGCGGCCTCCGGAATTTTCATGCTTTAAGGCGATGGTTTCCTGTTTAAGCTCAAACAGGGAATAGCCCAGGGTGAGCGTGGCGTACTTTTCCGGCAGTGCGGAATCGATCAGGAACACAACCGGCATTTTTACTGACTCTCCGGGTTTGAGGGTTTGCTGTTCAAAACAGAAACACTGCGTTTTTACCAGGTACTGGGTTCCCTGTACCGGGCTGACACTGGGTATCGCCTGGACCGTCATGGTGTTTTCAGTATTGTTTTTCGCCACAAAGTTGACCATGTATGTCTCGCTGGTCGATACCTCCAGCGATTTCACCAGCGGGTAAAAGCTCCAGTCCAGTTGGTCCGTATTGGTGGTGACAAACTCAATAGTCAGCGTGTGAGGTGCTATCGTCACACTGGTCGGCGCCCCTGCGGCCTGGCGAACCTTGCCGACCCCCAGCGCATCGCACATCAGGTCGTATAACGGCACCTGTGCAAAAGCAAAGCCGAACATAATTACTGCCCCTGCCACCAGCTTGATCAGCAGGGAGCGGCGCTCAGGCGTGACTGGCAGCTTGGCCAAGGCTTAATCGATCCTGGGCGGGGTCTGGAAGCTGTGGTGTGGTGGCGGCGAACTGAGTGTCCACTCCAAGCCCTCGGCGCCTTCCCATACCTGGTCGGTTGCGGGCTCCCCTTTGCGCACAGAAACCAGCAGGTTGTAGAGAAAAATAAGCTGGCTGAACCCGAAGACGAAGGCGGACAGGGAGGCCAGGAAGTTAAAGTCAGCAAACTGTAGCGAATAGTCGGGAATGCGCCGCGGCATCCCCGCGAGACCGAGAAAGTGCATGGGGAAGAACAGCAGATTGACAGACACCGTGGACAACCAGAAATGCCATTGTCCCAGACGCTCGTTGTACATACGCCCGTACCATTTCGGGTACCAGTAATACACGCCGCCAAAAAACGCGAACAACAGGCCATTCACCAGCACGTAGTGGAAGTGTGCAACCACAAAGTAACTGTCGTGATACTGGAAATCAGCTGGCGCAACCGCGAGCATGACCCCGGTACACCCGGCAAAGGTGAACATAACGACGAAAGCGATGGCAAATAACATGGGGGTTTCGAAGCTCAGCGAACCGCGGAACATAGTCGTTATCCAATTGAATACCTTCATACCCGTGGGCACAGCAATCAGCATGGTGGCGATCATGAAGTACAGTTGCGCACCGTAGGGCATGCCACTGGTAAACATATGGTGTGCCCACACTATGTAGGACAGAAAGCCGATCAGCAGGGTGGCCGCGACCATGGTGCGATAGCCAAACAAGGGTTTGCGGCTGAACGTTGGAATAATCTGGGAGACGACACCAAACGCCGGTAGCGCCAGAACATAAACTTCCGGGTGACCAAAAAACCAGAATATATGCTGGAATAACAGCGGGTCACCGCCGCCGGCGGCGTCAAAAAAGGATGTGCCAAAGTTGCGGTCAAACAACATCATGGTTACCGCACCGGCCAGTACCGGCATGATACCTATCAATAGAAATGCCGTGACCAGCCAGGTCCAGACAAACATCGGCAGTTTCATCCATGTCATACCGGGGGCGCGCATGGTGGCAATCGTGGTTATGATATTGATCGCGCCCATGATGGACGATATACCCAGCATGTGTACGGCAAAAATCATGTAGTCGGTACTGGGCGGGCCGTAGGTGGTGGACAGCGGCGCATACATTGTCCAGCCGAAATTGGGCGCGCCGCCATCCATAAACAGGGTGCTGACCAGCATCAGCGTGGCGAAGGGCAGCAGCCAGAAGCTCATATTGTTCATGCGCGGCAAGGCCATATCCGGCGCCCCGATCATCAGGGGTATCTGCCAGTTTGCAAAGCCGACCGCCACCGGCATAATCACACCGAACAGCATGATCAGACCGTGCATGGTTGTCAGGGAATTAAAGAAATTTGGCTCCACCAGCTGCAGCCCGGGAACGAACAGTTCGGCCCGGATGCCCAGGGCCATAGCGCCACCCACAAACATATTTACAAGGGCTGCGCACAGGTAAAGCGTGCCGATATCCTTGTGATTCGTGGCGGTCGTCCAGCGAACAATAAAAGCCAGCAGGCGCGCCACTACACCGCGTTTGCCGACACTGGGGGTCAGGCTGTCAGTCATGGTTTTCCTTGCTGAAAACGTGTAATCCGGATGAACTCATCGTCTTAGTGCCTGCACATCCGAGGGCATTACCAGGTCACCGGTATCGTGCTCCCAGGCGTTGCGCTCGTAGGTAATAATGGCCGCCAATTCTTCGTCGTCCAGCTGCGGTGCGTAAGCTTGCATGGCTGTGTTGGGCACACCATTCAGTACCAGATTAATATGGCGATTGACATCGCTACTGGTGGCGATCGAGCTGTTTCTCAGCGCCGGGAACGTGGGCGGCATACCGTCTCCATCGTATTTATGGCAGGCGCCACAGTGCTGGTCGTAAAGCACAGCGCCGCGCTGCAGCGCTGTGGCCATGGTCCAGCCACTGTCGTTGGCCACTTGTGGCGGGGCACTGGCGCGCTTGGCGACCCAGCTGTCGAAGGCTTCGGGGGCGACTGCCTTAACGACGATAGGCATGAAACCGTGGTTCACACCACACAGCTCTGCACATTGACCACGGTATATCCCCGGCTCATCTATGCGTGCCCAGGCCTCGAAAACATAGCCCGGTACCGCGTCGCGCTTGATACCCAGGGCAGGTACCCACCAGGAGTGAATCACATCGTTTGAGGTAACCAGAAAGCGGACTTTACGATTAGTCGGCAGCACCAGCGGCTCATCCACCTCCAGCAGGTACCACTCATCTTTTTTATCTGCGCCGACCACTTGAGACATGGGCGTTGAGAGATCGCTGAAAAAACCGACGCCGTGTTCAAGATATTGATACTGCCATTTCCACTGGTGCCCGGTGATTTTGATGGTCAGATCTGCGGCCTTGAAATCATCCATATCCACCAGCACACGGATTGATGGAATGAGTATCGCCGTGAGGATCACCATAGGGATAATCGTCCAGATGATTTCCAATGGCGTGTTTTCAGAAAACTTTGCCGCCACTGCGCCTTTTGACTTTCTATGATTGATCAGCGTGTAGATGATTACCCCGTAGACAACAGCCATAATCGCGCAAACAATCCAGACCACCATCATGTGCAGGTCATAGATGTCGCGGCTGATCGGGGTCACCCCGCGGGGCATATTTATCTGCGCGGCGACGAGTACGGGGCTGAGCAACACGCTGACCAGCAGCAGGCGAATAAGGCTCACCATAGCGAGTAATCCTTGTCGGGCTGTGCTTGTTCGGCCATATATTTCACTGCCGCGATTACCTCTTCGCCGGTACAGGATGTGCATCCGCCTTTCGCCGGCATTGCGTTGAATCCCTGTAGAGTATTGTGCAGTAGCACATCAAAGTTTTTGTTCAACAGCACGGCCCATTGCTGGCGATCGCCGACTTTGGGGGCGCCAAGGCGACCCTCCTCATGGCAAGTTGCACAAGAGTCCTGGTACACAGTTTTACCCATAGCGGCACTGGTCGCTACGGTGCGCGGTACCTTGACCTTGTCGGTATAGATGCGCCACTGGGAAGCGGTTAACGCTTTTTTGATAATGTAGTCCACCGCCGCTTCGACATCTTCATTTGTGCAGTTCACACAGGCTCCACGAGCGGGCATGTTATTAAAGCCGTGTATCGCATGGCGGTAGAGTGTAGTAATAGGCATTTCCTCCACCCTGCGCCACCAATTGCCGTTGTCTTCCAGGCGGGGAGCACTGGCCTCGCCATTGACATGACAGACGTCACAGGAATTCCAGAAAACCTGTTCTCCGCGCTTCAAGCGGGGTTGGCCAGCTTTCAATTTGCCGATGTGGCGCGGCTGCCTGCTTTCGACGGACTTCAGGTATTCCGCCACTGCCAGCGCGTCGTCCGGGGTCAAGTGACTCAGGCTATTGTGATTCACGTCTGCCATTGGGCCACGCACGTCGCCGGCCTTGTTGATCAGTTCACTGTCCTTGAAGACATCCGCCACCTGATAACGGCTTGAAGTCTCCAGGCCGCGCTTGGAAATATCGGGTGCCCAGTAACCCTCGATAAGCGAGCCAGTGAGATAGTATTTGTCCTTGGAGGCACCCAGCAGATTCATCGGTGTGTGACACATGCTGCAATGGCCCAGGCCCTCGACAATATAGGCGCCCCGGTTCCAGGTTTCTGAGCGGGATTTATCGGGTGTGAACTCGCCGCGGTCAGGATAGAAGAAAGGAATCTTCCAGCCGTACTGGGCCAGCCGCAGATTCATGGGGAAGGGCAGGGTGTTGCCCTTATTTTTACGGTTTATCGGCGGTAGTGCTTGCAGATAAGCCCAGATATCCTTCAGGTCAGACTCGTGAACCCGATTGAAGTAGACATAGGGAAACGCGGGAAAGGAATTGGAGCCATCGGGACGAATACCCTCTCTCATGACGTTAATGAAGTCGGCTTCGCTCCAGCTGCCGAGGCCCGTATCAGGGTCCGGCGTAATATTCGGTGTATAGAACGTGCCAAAGGGTGTTGGAATAGGCAAGCCCCCGGCGAATGCCTGCCCGCCGTCGGTGGTGGTGTGGCAGGCCAGGCAATCACCGACTTGCGCAAGGTATTCACCGCGACGGATGGTATCGGCTTGTACCCCCGACCCGTAGTTAATCTTCGGGTAAGTTGGGTAGGTGGTGATGAATTCCAACTTGGATGAGATGGGGTGAAAGGCGTAACTGAGAGGCGCCAGTAGCACCGCGTGGAGAATCAGGAATTTAAGCAACAGCCGAATTTGCGGTGACAAACTCCCAACCCCTTATTGGATAACCCGTTATTTTTTGCGGTAGTGCTTGATCGTACAAGATGTAGTGCGATTTATGCAACCGAACAAGAGTGGGTCAGTGACAAGAATGCTACTCCGCTCCCGCCCAGTCCGTGTGCTATTTATTCCAATCGCAATTGAAAAAAAAGGGATCCCTTGTGGGGGACCCCTTTTCGATATGGCGGTGGGCTAAGGATTTGAACCTTAGGAGGGGATAAACCCTCAACGGTTTTCAAGACCGTTGTTAGGGTCTTTTGTTTAACCCGATTAAATGTGTAAGTGCTTTATTATATTCACAAAATCCTATATTTATAGTCTTATGGCGTTTTACTAAGATTGGTGAAATATAGTACAGACTGCTACAAATCTGCTAGAAGTGTTGCTAGAAGTACTGTTAAAGTACATTTTTAGACCAGCACATAGGAGATGCAAATGCCTACCCTGACCAAGGCCTACATAAGTAAGGTTAAACCGCCCGAGTCTGGGTACAAGGTGCATTGGGACGATGAAGAGAAGGGCTTTGGAGTGCGAGCCAATCCTAAAAGTAAAATTCACAAGAATGGCAAGCTGACTTTTATCTTTCAGGGACGCATACGCGGGCCGGGTGGCATGAAGTCCGCTGTCATTACGATTGGTAGCCCACCTGCATGGACGGTTGAGAACGCTCGCAAGAAAGCTAGATCGCTGCGGGTGGATATGGACAACGGCATTGACCCGAGGGCAGAAAAGCGAGCCGACAAGGCTGCCGCCGTCACCCTGTCCGATGTCGCAACTGAATATATAGGCAGACCGGGCAAGCTGAAGGAGCGGAGTAAGAAGGAGATTCAGCGTCACGTGGACACCACACTTGAGCAGTGGAAGAACAAGCCGATTGCCAAGATCACCGAGGATATGTGCCGGAAGCGGTATAACGAACTATTGACGAAAGGATTGCGCGGTAAAGGCGCAGCACCAGCACAGGCAATTCAGGCGTTCTCCGTTCTCCGCGCATTGATCAACTACGCCATGAGACGATACAAAAAATCGGACGGAACCCCTCTGATAACTTACAACCCGGTTAGCGTGCTCAGGGATGACTGGGTGACACTACCGGAGCGAAACACGCGTATACCAGAATCCAGGGTCGGCGCAGTGTGGTACAAGCTTGAACAAATGCGCGCGGACGCCTACAACCGCGCCACCTTGTCTAGTATTGATCTAGTAATGTTCCTCATCCTGACAGGTGCCCGCATTAGTGAGGCATCTCAGTTAACCTGGGATCGGGTCAATCTGGAGGAGGAGTGGTGGCACCTGCCAGACCCCAAAAACCGCAATCCAGTATGGCTGCCTTTGTCCAGCCTGGCGGTTGAGCTGCTTGAAACGCGCCAGCGGGTAAAAGGTAGTCCGTTCGTGTTCTCCTCGTGGAACAAGGATGGTCATATTAAAGATACTCGCGGAACTTTGGATACGGTCAGCGAACAGGCTGGCCTTAAAATAAACGCGCATGATCTCCGGCGCACGTTTATCACATATGGTGTCACCAACTGCGCTATCGACTTTTATAAGATCGAGCTACTGACTAACCATGTACCGAAGGGCGTAACTGCGCGGCACTACCTTGAGACGAACCACTTACAGTATCTCAAGCCTGAGGTGCAGTCCTATTCGAACTGGGTATCCGGGAAGGCGCGGCTTGCTGAGGCGGTGGCGACAGGCGATAACGTTGTAGCGCTGAAGGCATAGCGCTTGATTGGCCGACAGTAAGATTCTGTTGCCCCAAGGGTAACAAAGCTGTAGTGTGTTAATCAGCGAAGCAGTGCAAAGCCACTCGCCGCCCGTACTGCCAAGTGGGCACAACACCATGGCAGGTAAGACTGGAGTCTTGCCTCATGAACGCAAACCAACTCTCTCAAGAACAAATCAACGAAATCCACGAACGCTTCCCGCTGAACTGCAAGCTGTTCAACTACACCCCGATTGGTCGCCCGCTGACCAACATTGAAGCGTCTGCGTTTTGCGGATTTAAACCAAACACGTTTGAACAGAAACGCATGAGCGGCACTGGTCCGGCTTATATTCAGCCGGAAAGTAGTCGCCGAGTCCTTTATCCCGAACCACTTCTACTTGATTGGCTTGCTGCCGGCTTACGCATGAGCACCTGCGCATAAGCGGCAAATACAAAGGCATCCAGTTTTAAAAAACGTCGTTCAACCCGGCGAAAAAGGAGTGTTTTGGCGCGATGCGGGTCTTGGAGCTGTTTCAGTTCTAGCCTATTGCAAGCCTGCCAAGAAAAAAGGGGTCGCTAGGAGCGCAATGCTGTCGCATTACGATGGCTTTCCTAGAGACCCCTCACACCCTTCCGGAGCGACTCACGCACGCAACTTGAAGGAAACATGCAATGAGCAGTAGCAATATAAACGAATCGCCGGAGGGCAAGCTAGATAACTTGCAGGGCGTACAGGGTAAGGCAAATAGCCACCAGTACCCTTGCGAGGGTGAGCAGCCGATCGTCACCCCAGCCGCTGCACAGGCGGCGCAGTGGAGCAATATACCCGCAGAACTACGGGAGCGCCCGCACTGGTGCGTAGCAGCTCCTGACAAGAGCCCGCGAATGGCTGACGGTCGCGTAGCAAGCTCAACAGACCCAAGTACATGGACGGACTTTGATACGGCCTGTCGAGCCGCCGCAGCCAAGGGGTTGTATATTGGCTACATGCTGCATGAGTCCGACCCATTTACCTGCATTGATATGGACGTAAAAGACGTCAGTAGCAGGAGCAAAGATGGTAAGCCTTACGGTCCCGGGCAGTTAACAACATTCGAATCTTTGGAGTTCTACAGGGGTGTTGTTGACTTCACGCAAAGCTATACCGAGCTTAGTGCGTCGCGAAAGGGTTTGCATGTATGGGTTGAGGGTGACATTGGCGCTGGTAGGCGTGGAAAGGGACTTGAAATATATTCGAGGGAACGATTCATGGTTTGCACGGGGCTTGCCGTTGCTGCCATTCAGTACAGCCTTAGTGATGGCAATGCTTGCATCAATGTAACGAAAGAAGGTCCGGTACCTCTTACAAGCGGAGAACTTATACTGGGTATTCTTACGCAAGAATTAGGTAGCGTGCATCCAAAGTTCGAGCTTGTTGAAGTAGAGGAAGAAATTACCGACGCAGAAATATGGAAGCGGGCAAACGGGGCAGGTAACGGCAAAAAGTTTGTGGAGTTATGCAACGGTGATTGGCAGCAGCTAGGCTACCCCAGTCAATCGGAAGCAGACTTGGTTCTGATGGGTAAGATAGCATTTTATTCTCCGTCCAATGAGCAGTGTAGGAGGATGTTCCGCCAGACCGTATTGGGCAAGCGCGATAAAGCGACGAGGAATGATACCTATCTCAACCGCACGTTGATTCTAGTTAGAGCGACACAGCAACGTAAAAAACACGCCATTGAACATGGCAGAGAGCAGGCGAACAACCTTCTATGGGGCTACGTCAATAAAATTTTACAGTCTCCACTGTCCTCAGCGATTGAGCACGCATCAACTTTTCGTTTGGTGCCAGAGGACGAAATGGCGAGCCGTCCACCTGTTTCCTGGAGGATTAAGAACGTAATACCAAAGGAGGGCGTTGTTGCCTTTTACGGACCGTCAGGGTCAGGTAAATCCTTTTTGATAATGAGCGCTCTTGGCGCTGTCGCAAATGGACAAAGTTGGTTTGGCCGTCTAACGAAACCAGCGCCAGTTGTATATGTAGCGCTTGAGGGGAAGGCTGGCGTGTCACAACGGGTGAAAGCTTACCGCAGTAGGTTTGGTGACATGAATATTCATTTCATCGAAGACCCTATGGATTTGCGCCTGCTTGAGCATCGCACGAGCATAGTCAAAACAATTAGGGGCGCAGGGTTGGACAACGGTGTTTTGTGTATCGACACGCTTGCTGCCAGCGCTCCTGGTATGGATGAGAACACAAGTACTGATATGGGCACGATGGTTGCCGCCTTGCAGGAGATACAAGAGGCACTGGGCGGGGTAGTACTAATCGTCCATCACACAGGTAAAGACCAGAGCCGGGGGCTACGCGGTTGGTCTGGATTGACGGGTGCCCTTGATAATGCCATTGAAGTGTCCCGAACTGATGAAGTGCGAGAATGGCGTGTTGCCAAGTCGAAGGACGGCGCAGACGGTGAAGGTTCCCCCTTCGATCTAGACGTGGTTATCGTTGGGCTTGACGAGGACGGTGCAGCGGTAACCTCCTGCGTGGTTGTGTCGGGAGATATGACCAATAAGCGGGATGAGCACACAACAGCGGTCATCAGCATGATTCGCGAGTATTACAACCGAGGGGAATATATTTCGCCGGCAGTAAACTCGCCAACCACTGCGTACAAAATGCTGAAGGACGATCCGCAGTTTCCGAAGGGACTGAATGCGAAAGTGTTAACACAGATTCTGCGTGAGGCTGAGCGAGAGAACGTCATTGTGCGCGAGGGGTACCAGACTGCGACGCGAAACCATAAAGAGAGGTGGATGGTGCTGTAGCCCAGTACACACACGGGTTGCGTGAAGTGAACGTGACGCCGACTCTAGGCCACGCAACACGAGACGTGCGTAAAGCGCGTCGTGTGCGTATAGCCCTATAGGGGACCCCACGCACACCACGCATGCCACAACATCTATCTGCGCTCACTGTGTGCCGTTCGCAAAAGCCCCTGCCAGCGTTACATAGCAGGGCGCGACCATGGTTGGTCACCCACCGTGGGTGCTGTACGACGGCGTGGGCGATTCCCCGGTGCGCTCGCTAGGGTGCCCGCAGTGGCGCTATACCACACCGCCCTTCAGCGAGTGGTCCCGCAACGAGTTTCAAGGCGGACTGTTACCTTAACCGTTTGATGTGGATTGATAAGTAATTGATTTTAATATGTTTTTTGTAGTAGATGCGTTTGTTTTTGTCGTAACGTATAGCCCATACCTAGCAGCACTCACCAAAGGAGCATCAAAATGGCTACGAAAACCACAGTGAAAAACAGAGTTAGCCCTACGCTGCATCCGGGCACCATTACCAGCATCCCCGGTTACGAGCAGGCGAAGGGGTATGTCCATCACGCTACTACGGCGCTGG
This sequence comes from uncultured Haliea sp., assembly GCA_963977485.1. Taxonomy (GTDB): domain Bacteria; phylum Pseudomonadota; class Gammaproteobacteria; order Pseudomonadales; family Halieaceae; genus JARRPM01. Next base: position 85,089 of record CAXBOW010000015.1, on the reverse strand, counting down.
ATGCAGCCTACCAAGCGGTTGAGCATGTGATGGAGGCGCGGCAAAAACTACAGCTTGATGAGAGCCGAACGCAGAAGGCGAGGGTATTGATGGCTGCGCAGATGGGTAACAAATATCTCGACAAGCTACAAAAGTCCTTCGAGGCAAGCTGGAACAATTTGTCAGCGGGCATAGAGCATACTGACAAAGCACTGTCCCAACCAATTGAAGAATATGCGGGCATAGGCAATGTGGCTACTGAGATTCGGGCACACCTCAAAACCATGAAGCCTGGAGAGCGTACTCAGTTTCTATCTGAGGCTTTAGACCGGGGTGATGAGCGCACGATGAAAAGCGTGCTGGGGGCACCGGCATACCTGAGTGGCATGACTGACCTCGATCAGGTACGGGTGACGCGGGATTACCACGCTAAGAATAATCCGGAAATGGCGCAACGTGTGGAAGTGATGAAGCAAGTGCGGGAGAAATTGGAAAAGGCCAAGCCCATTATTTTTACGGAGATGGATAAGGCGATTGGTGCTACGCGCTTTGAGATACAAAAATTGCAGGCGACCAGCAACGAAGCGGAAGCAGCACTCGTCCTCAAAGAGTTTGCGCCTAGCGAAAATTGATTTTCAACTGATGTAATCAAGGATTACCACTATGACATTGAATGACGCATCACAAGACACGCCTATCGCTGGCAATCCAAATTGGAGTAAGGGCATGAAAAGTCCGAACCCTACTGGTAGACCGAAAGGCATCGTTGACAAGCGCCAGAAGATTACGCAGGCACTGTTGAGTGACGCCCACGAGATAGCTGCGGTTGTTGTGGCCAAAGCGAAGGAGGGTGATCTGCAAGCGGCTGCACTGGTACTGGCGCGGGTAATGCCGACGCTGGCAGCGCAATCCGAAAAGGTGCAATTTGAACTAGATACATCGGCACCACTCGCGCAGATGGTGGAACAAGTGCTGGGGGCTACTGCAGAGGGTGAAATTGCACCTGACAATGCGAAGCGGATTATTGAAGCAGTCGGGGCGCTGGGCGCTATTCGTCAGATGGACGAGCTTGAGCTGCGGCTGGCAGCACTGGAGGGTACGGCATGAACATTCATCCAAAACCAATTACACCCCATAAATTGTCGCCACCGATGGGCACGAATCCTGCGCACCTGCAAAGGTTGATCAACAGGGCAGCGGAACAGTATGTGCTGGCGGATGAGTCTGCCCAAGTGGATTATCTCATTTACATCAAAAAATGCAGGCAGAAGATTGAGAGGGCATTGCCATGAAACTAGATTGGGAATTTCATATTTCGACGGAAGGGATGAGAATGCGGGACGTTAACACCCATTCCTATTCTGGCTTATTGACGCAGGACCGATTGACCACATTCTATGAAGATTTGGGTCAACTGCATTGGGGCCATGGACGTTCCCAAGAGACTGTCGAAGGATACCTTGTGCAGTCCTGGGATCAAGAGATGAGTTTTACTTTGCCGCGTGATGCCTGGGGCACAGGACACATGGGAGTACTTTTAGACCCGAACATCAAGAGCGAGGTAATCCAGTGTCGCGTACCCGTTACGGAGATTGCCAATTACCTAGACCCGGGCAGGGGTGCCCTGAACTTCCTCGGGGACCGGCATCCTGACCATATGACTCGTGTGAAAGCTCTCTGCATTCTTCTTGGTCGGTACCCGCCGAGTCTGACAGAAGGAAACAAAGCAGAGCTGCATGCGTGGTTAAAGGATCAAGCAGCAGAGTTAGGCGTCAACCATGCGCAAGCAAATCCCAGCAGCGCTCATTAAGCGCGTTGAGAATCTAGAAAGATCGAGGCAGTCGGATAAGCGTCGGCCTGTGGCACTGTTCCCGCGACTTGTGTCCGTCGATGAGTGGGGCGACTTGGCTGTCCAGATGCAGGCGGTGCTCAAAGAGAATGTGGTCACCGATACGGCGCCTGATTATGGTGATCTGCCCCAGTTGGAACTAGTGGCGAGCCGGACGGGATGATCACGAACTCGTAGAGGTCGAACCGACCTACTTTCCCATTGTGGAAAGTCGTTGCCTGCTATTGAATTGTCAGTTGTGTGCCTGTGGTCAGAGCAAAGGATCGACTCGGACTCGAGCTGGGACGAGACTCCGATGTCGCGTTCGCACCTAGCAGCGGGCGTTAGTCATGTGATATTGTTTTTAGCGTCTAACGATCCAATACGAACGCATATAGAAACTTCGGTTCAGGGGGTTCATAAGGGATATGTTCACTAATGGATTGTGATATAGCAGGGTTTTGACATGTCTACTCAGATTGACAAAAAACATGTATTGGAGCACTACAAGTCACATGATAGTGCAGGCGGAATAATGTGCTGTGAACTCCATTCTCTCGCAAGGCGTTAGATGGCTATCATGTTAACGGGGTATTATGGAAAATAAGAAAATTAAATGGCTGATTTATACGGTATTGGTTGGCTTGATACCCATAATTTCTAGATTATTAGTTTGGGGTGTTACTCAAGCGGGAACAGTCAGCATCTTGGCAGCATCTGACTTTATAGCCTTCGGGTTAATCCTGCATATATCGAATATTAATGAAATCGAGCATTTGAGTGATAATGAGAAGTCATGGAAAACGATCCAGAATGGAACATCTATACTGTTTATAGCCCTATATAGTGTTCTTTTTTCTTTGGTAATGTTGAGTGAGGGCATTCCGAATTTCATTGATTCAAAAGTGATTAAGGCATCTGTGATCGGTTTAGCTGCGATTTCATTTTTGATCAGTTTTTCGGTATTTCATAGAATCTCTGCGATACAAAATTCGAAGGTTTTCCAATGACTACAATAGTTTTAATTTCCACATCCACGATTGGAATTCTAGGTCTTTGCGTTGTTGCGTGGTCAATATACGATACGAGAAAAAAGCACTTTAGCGAATATGTGGCAAGGAAGAGAAAGAATGATTAAGAGTTTTATATATTTGGATTCAGAAAAAATGTATTCACTTTCCTCTCAAATATTTGAAGGGATTACTGAGTATGTCTTGAACGAATCGAACGCTGAAAATCAAGAACAAGAGAGCCAAAAAGGCCCTGTGGGTAGTGGCAAAGTCTTGGCCGATGTTATAAAAAATAGCAGCAAATCTACTGAAAAAAAATTCCTGCATGATTACGCATTTACTGTGTTCCAGCGTCATTTAGAGGACGAAGGTCGCATATTGGATTTATCCGGCCCATCCCTTAAGCTGGAAGAAGTGAAGGCTTCAATAGGTCAATTCTCTTTCATCAAGGTTAGGGCTAAAGCAGTTTTTAACGATGTTGATAAAATAACTGAGCTTTTCACGGAATTTAATACTATTGGGGAAGCTCTGGCGCATATGAAGGCGTACGAAACAATTGAAAAGACGAGGGCGCAGATTGAGGAGCTTAAAAGTCAAACCAAAGATAGAAACCAGAAGTCAAGGCTAGAAGCTGAACTCAAAAGATTAACAAACGTATCCCAGTTAGCAAAGGACGGAGGGCTATATCAAGATCCTAAGTTAATGCGCGACCTTACTTTGCTTATAAAATATGGTTTTTCAGATCAGTTCGAGATACAGCAATCTAGCGGAGAGCTTGTTTTCACTTCTTGCTTAAAAAAGGAATTTTTGAGGGAGAAAGAAGAATTGCTCGTGAAGAAGTACTCTAGAAAAACCGAAAAAGAACTGATTGTTTTCGGTGTAATTTCCCAAGCCTTCTCAGCTGCTGAGCCAGATTTAAGCGGCCACGAAAATTATTCCAACTTGAAGGCAGCTTTAATGACTATTGTGGAGCACCTTACCAATATTGAGAACTCTATTTCTGGAAAACAAGAAAATGAAATCGTCATCGATCCGATTGCGGCCTATTTTCAAGTGTAGCCGCCTCCTACCAAATTCGTTAGCTCACAAGCTTGCTCCTGTTTCTTTATATACTTGCTAGCTATATGCTAAAAACCCGCCTACGGCGGGTTTTTATTTCACTTATAGCATTGGAAAAAATTGCTGTAAGTGCTTGATTTAAATGGCGGTGGGCTAAGGATTTGAACCTTAGGAGGGGATAAACCCTCAACGGTTTTCAAGACCGCCGCTTTCGACCACTCAGCCAGCCCACCGAAAAACCTTGTATGTTACTGCCCCGTCGTCGAGGCAGGCGCGATTATACAGCTATGGAAAAGTGACACAAGAGGCTGGAGGCTTCCTGTGTCACTCTGGCTCAGGATTGACCAGCAGCTTCCGCGTAAGACGGCTCCTGTGATGCGGGGCCACGGGGGTCATTGCTGGCACGCTGCACAACCCTGTCCACCGGCGTAACCGGCGGCGCGACCACATCGCTGAACATCGCCGGGTGCCCAGTGGTAATGTCCACTGTGGCCACCGGACGCGCTTCAACCCGTGGATCGTTAACAGCCCGACCCTCTTCGTTGAGCCCCGCGGTGGACACCGGCTCTTCCGGTTCAACAGCGGCGACAACCGCTGGGGCCGGCTCTGCCTCTACAGCCTGCACAGCTGTTTCCTGAACCGCCGGTTCTTTCTCAGCGATCGCCGGAGTTTCCGCTTGTTCAGCGGGCGCGGCTTCTGCTTCAAGTGGCAATTCAACCTGTGCTTCAACGGGGTCAGCTTTCTCTGTCGTAGCGACGGTAGCCTCTGTTGCAGTGACCGCAGCCTCGGCCACAACTGCCGCAGGTGCTTCTGTCTTCAGGGCTGCCGGTGTTTCCTCAACAGAGACGTCCGCGACCACTTGTGGCTTCACTTCTCCGGCCACATTGCCATCGACTTCGGCCACATTGCCATCGACGTCTTGCGTGTCAGTGGCCTCGGCGGCAGCGGGCTTGCGACTCCGATTGCGACGACGGCGCTGCGGTTCACCACGCTTCATGTCACTGGGGCGCTTCCGCGGCTTGTCACTGCTGTCCTCGGCAGCCTTGGTGTCCTGTGACTCTACTGCTACCGCCTCCGAAGACTCATTTGCCGCTTCCTCAGTAGCTTCGGGGCGACGACGCTGACTGTTGCGGCCACCGCGACGACGACTTTGGCCATTGCCACGACCCGAATCTTCATTCTCGCTGCGTTGTTTTGGCTGATCGCGATCTTCGTCTGCTTGCGCTTCTTTTTTGCGGCCTTCCTGATTGCGAGGCCGTTGCTCACCTCTGTTCTGACCACCGCGACGATTGCGATTGCGATTGCCCTGGGATTTCTGACCGCTCCTCTCTTTGGGCTTGTCGCGAGCTGCAGGCTTCGCCGGCTCTGGCTCTGCCACTGGCTCCGGTTCGCTGCCCATCAAACCCGAGAAGAGCTTTGCAAGCAGGCCTTTCTTCGGCGCGACTACAGCGGCTTTAGCCGCGGCGGGGCGCTCTTCGATTTCCGGTTTGGGGGAGGGTGCCGGTGCTGCCGACGGTGCGATGCGTTGTACTGCAGCCTGCTGTACCGGGATGTCGGCGCTGTGGCTGTCGCTGATAGCCTCAGCGTCAGGTACTGCGATATCGACGTCATAACTGACTTCATGATCCCCGTCTACTTCATCGTCGCGCAGGCGCAGAACTTCGAAGTGAGGCGTCTCCAGGTTGGGATTGGGGATTACCAGCACGCGAGTCTTGCTCACCAGCTCGATTTCGGTCAGCGCAGCGCGCTTTTCGTTAAGCAGGTACGCCGCCACGTCCACCGGCACTATGGCTCTGGCTTCCACACTGCGATCCTTGAGGGCTTCCTCTTCCAACAGGCGCAGAATGGATAAGGCGAGGGATTTGGTGTCGCGAATGGCGCCCTGGCCGGTACAACGAGGGCAGACAATAGCGCTGGTTTCACCCAGTGACGGGCGCAGGCGCTGGCGCGACATCTCGAGCAGGCCAAAACGGGAAATTCGCCCAACCTGGACCCGGGCCCGGTCAATTTCCAGGGCATCACGCACCCGGTTTTCTACCGAGCGCTGGTTGCGAGAAGACAGCATGTCGATGAAGTCGATAACCACCAGTCCGCCCATGTCGCGCAGGCGCAATTGCCTGGCAATTTCATCCGCTGCCTCGAGGTTGGTTTGTAGTGCAGTTTCCTCGATATCAGCACCGCGCGTGGCGCGAGCTGAGTTGATATCAATTGAGATCAGGGCTTCCGTCGGGTCGATCACAATGGAGCCGCCGGAGGGCAGGCGCACTTCACGCTGGAATGCCGTTTCTATCTGGCTTTCTATCTGAAAGCGGTTGAATAGCGGCACGCTGTCCTCGTACAAGCGTATACGGCTCTTGTACTGGGGCATCACCTGGCTGACAAAATCCATCGCCTGCTTGTGTGCATCAACCGAATCAATCAGCACCTGGTCGACGTCATCGCGCAGGTAATCGCGCACCGCACGGATAATGACGTTGCTCTCCTGGAACAACAGTTCCGGGGCCTTTACCTCGCTGTTGGCGGTGGTGATGGCTTCCCACAGTTGCAAAAGGTAGTTGAGGTCCCACTGCAATTCCTCGGCAGAGCGGCCAACACCCGCAGTACGGATAATAACGCCCATACCATCCGGAATTTCCAGCGCGCTCAAAGCTTCACGCAAATTGCTGCGATCGTCACCATCAATGCGACGAGAGATGCCGCCGGCCCTTGGGTTATTGGGCATCAGGACCATGTAACGCCCGGCCAGACTGATGAAAGTAGTCAGCGCGGCCCCTTTGTTGCCGCGCTCCTCCTTGTCGACCTGTACGATGATTTCAGTGCCTTCTTTGACCACATCGCGGATTTTCATGCGCCCTTCGCCGTCGCTTGGGGGCTTGCGGTAGAAGTACTCCCGGGCAATCTCCTTGAGGGGAAGGAAACCGTGACGCTCCGCGCCGAATTCTACGAAGGCAGCTTCCAGGCTGGGTTCAACCCGGGTGATCTTGCCCTTGTAGATGTTGGATTTCTTTTGCACGCGGGTGCGGTTTTCGATATCCAGATCGTACAGGCGCTGCCCATCGACCAGCGCTACGCGCAACTCTTCAGGTTGAGTTGCATTGATTAACATTTTTTTCATGATATGCCATTAGCCTCGTTGCAGCAGGCCTGGCGGGGCAGGAATCAGGTCGACTACCAGCCCGATAGGGCCGGATGACAGGAACCAGCGTCGAATAATGTCACCTTTTCCGGTAATAACCGGGGGTTTGTTGCTCGCGCCGATTCGGGCGCCCAGGTGTTTCGTCTACGACAACCACCGGCTCGGCCGTGGTTGCTACAGCGTTTCAGGGAAAGTTTAGTGGTACTGCTTTCGCCTTTTTGCTAGTGTCGCAGCACCTGAGATCTGCGACTACGCTGTGTTATCTGAATAACTGATTCTGTAACCCGGCAGTAACTGCTGCGCGGTTTATTAAATTGTCGATACCCATGTTTAGATCAGCTGTGTAGTTCAGTTTGGCTGGCGGCGGAGCGTGTTTTGCTCGCACTCTATACACGGTGGCGACATCCATTAGTAGGTGTGTGATCAGGCTGGCGGAACCGTGCATCTACTCGGCAGGTCCAAGCTGTCGCCAGCGGGTTGCGTATTCACCGACACCGGTTGTTGTAGCCGGCGGGTGTAATCACACGCCCGCGATGATATCACAGTAAACGGAAGAAAATTAAATGATTTCGGCCACTTATGCCTGAGGAAGAACCCACCCGGCAAGCTCTGGGAGTCCATCATCTTAGCGTTGATGAGGACTCTGCCGGGCAACGCCTGGACAATTACCTGATGCGCGAGCTTAAGGGCGTGCCCAAGACCCGCCTGTACCGGGCTATGCGAAAAGGGGAAATTCGGGTCAATAAAGGCAGGATCAAGGCGGACTACCGGCTGGTTGTCGGTGATCTGGTGCGGATTCCGCCCCTGCACCGCCCGTCGCCCCGGGCCCCTGCGCCGGTTCCCCGCTATTGGGCAGAACAGATATCACAGCGGATAATCTACGAGGATGAGAGGCTGCTGGTGATTAACAAACCCTCCGGGCTTGCCGTCCATGGCGGCAGTGGTCTCAATTTCGGCCTGATAGAGAGCCTGCGACAGCTGCGGCCCGATGATCGCTATCTCGAGCTGGTACATCGCCTGGACCGGGATACTTCCGGCGTCATCATGATCGCCCGGAAACCGGCAATATTGCGCGAGCTGCATCGCCAGCTGCGAGAGGACAAAATCGACAAGCGCTACCTCGCTCTGGTGGCAGGGAGCTGGCCGAAGAGCCTGCGGGTAGTGGACGCGCCGCTGGAGAAAAATGTACTGCAATCGGGTGAGCGCATGGTCCGTGTGGCGAAAGAGGGGAAAAGGTCCATCACCGAATTCAGTATAAAAGAGCGGCTTCCGGGAGTAACCCTTATCGAGGCCAAGCCCATTACCGGCCGCACCCACCAGATAAGGGTGCATGCCAGGCAGGCGGGGTTTCCATTGCTGGGGGACGATAAGTACAGCAACGAACGGACCGAGGCAGTGTGCCGTGCGCTGCACCTGCAGCGCCTCTTTCTGCACGCCCGCTCACTGCGTATCACGCTGCCGGAAAGCGGTGTGCTGAACCTGGAGGCCCCACTAGATCAAGATCTCGAAAATATATTAACTAAACTACGTAACTAACTAATTATGATTGCAATATTTGACTGGGACGGGACGCTTTGTAACTCCATCGACCACATTGTTGAGGCGATGCAGGACACCGCAACAGAGCTGGACTTAACACCGCCTACGGTGATGGCTATTCGCGATATTGTTGGCCTGGGCTTGCCCGAGGCCGTCAGCCGACTGTTTCCCGCGCTCGATGTCGATCAGTGTGGCGATGTAGCTGCAGCGTACTCGCGCCATTTTTCGGCCCCCGGGCGGGCACCGTCAGAACTGTTTGCTGGCGCCATGGAGACACTGGAAGCACTGCGGGGGCGTGGAATAGAGCTGGCGGTGGCCACCGGCAAGAGTCGGCGAGGCCTGGACCGGGTGCTGGGCACGCTTGGCCTGGAAGATTTTTTTGACGCGACTCGCTGTGCCGATGAGACCCGCTCCAAGCCTAATCCAATGATGCTGCATGAAATCATGACAGCGCGCGCTAAAACGCCCCACGAGGTTGTGGTAATAGGTGATAGCGAATACGACCTCGATATGGCCCGTCAGGCAGGGGTACGATCAGTTGGGGTAAGTTTCGGAGTTCACGACAATGACCGGCTCGCAGCGTTCGCCCCGCTGGCCATTGTAGATGCGCTACCGGCATTATTGGCCATGGAGGTTTTCAGGCGGTAATCGTCCCAATACCGGTTAGTGCGCTTGCCAGTATATATACCGCTCTGGGCACGACCATATCGCACGCCTAAATCTCGCAAAGTCCTCCGCTTTTGTTGCCAAGTTCGCGGAAATTGATGCTAAAAGGTTCCACGTGGAACCTTTCGAAGCGGACACGACCTGCTCCCGCCGGGTAGCCGCCCGCGAAAAAACAGGCTTGCCGCTCAACAGCTGGTGGGCGCAGAGGGATGCGAAGGCCAGAATCACATCCATATGCCAGCCTTTGGCACCGGCAGATTGACGTGAACTAATTGTATTTAAAAGATATTTTTGACAAAGAGTGAAACCGCCCCTATGATGCGCGCCTATGTTGAGTGAGCCCCTCCCGAGCACGTTGGATGTCCGCAAGGCAGCAGTGCGTGGCGTGAGTATTAAGGGAACGCTAAAACCTCTTGATTTACAACGTCTTCGACCACTATTAGCCGATGACGATGGCATGATTCAAGCGGAATTAACGTTCTCCAGGGACGAGGAAAACAGGCACCTGATTCACCTTGAGACAACAGCTGAGGTGTCGGTGGTCTGTCAGCGCTGTCTTGAACCCATGATCCAGACACTGGCCTGTGAGAACACCCTGGCCGTTGTGTGGACCGATGAGCAAGCTGCGCACCTTCCCCGGCACCTGGAACCGCTTATAGTTGAAGGGGAGGCTTGTAGGCTTTGGGATGTAGTTGAGGACGAATTGATCCTGGCTCTCCCAGCCTTTAGCTATCACGAAACGGAAGAATGTAAGCAAACATTGGCAAGGTTCAACGCCGCTCAAGCGCCCGCAGGGGAAAATGAGCCCGCCGAGAAACCGAATCCATTTAACGTGCTGGCGCAATTGAAGCCCGGCAGCAAAAACTAGGAGTCAGTTATGGCTGTCCAGAAAAGTAAGAAAACGCGCTCACGCCGCGGTATGCGCCGTTCCCACGACGCTCTGTCCGGGCCTACCTTATCAGTAGACCAGACATCGGGTGAGACTCACCGTCGTCATCACATCACTGCTGATGGATTCTACCGCGGCAAGAAAGTCATCGAAGTCGGTGGCGAAGACTAGAGATTCGATCGACTGAGCCCTGCCGTTTACACACACGGTGTGGCTCGCATTCGGTCACTTGGCCGGGGGCTTCAGCCCCCGTTCTTCTCTCGGGGCTGTAGCCATTCGGCCACGCCTCAGCAAGTCCCAGGCAGTATCCCCCAAAAATCCCTCTCGCGCAGAACTCCCGCGATACACACTTGTGTGTTGCCGTTTTCAGGGGTGGGCTACACTTTTTGTGCTGGCGACAGTTTCTGTATGTTCCCCAGTCCGATATCTTTAGCACTCAGGAGTAAATCATGACAGACAAGGTGATCGCCTTTGTTTTTCCCGGCCAGGGCTCGCAGAAAGTAGGCATGCTCGGCGCCGCGTATGAGCGCTTTTCCGCCGTGCGCGATACCTACGCAGAAGCCTCGCAGGTGTTGGGGTACGATATGTGGGACCTGATTAGTCATGGTGAACAGGATGCGCTCAACCTGACTGAAACGACACAGCCGGTGTTGCTCACCTCGAGTGTCGCGCTATGGCGGGCCTGGCTGGAGCAGGGCGGCCCGAAACCTTCGATCATGGCAGGTCACAGCCTGGGAGAGTTCTCAGCCCTGGTATGTGCCGGCGCACTGAGTTTTGCCGATGCGGTAAAGCTGGTAAAACTGCGTGGTGCTTTTATGCAAACAGCCGTGCCGGTGGGCGAGGGCGCAATGGCTGCGATAATTGGCCTGGATGATGCCGCTATCAATGTGGTTTGCGCGAAAGCTGCGGCCAGCACGGGCCAGGTTGTAGCGGCAGTCAATTTCAACTCTCCCGGCCAGGTTGTTATTGCTGGCCACAGCGGTGCAGTTGATGTTGCCATCGGCTTATTGAAAGAAGCGGGGGCCAAACGTGCCCTGCCGCTGCCGGTTAGCGCACCATTCCACACGGAACTCATGAAGCCCGCCGGAGAGCGACTGGCTGAGGTGATTGCCGGGCTGACTATTACAGCGCCAGGCATACCGGTAGTGCACAATGTGCACGCTGCAACCGAAAACGAGCCGGACAAAATCAAGTCATTATTGGTTGAGCAGATATACAGCCCTGTACAATGGACGGGTTGCGTCGAGGCTATAGTGCAATCAGGTGTCAACAATATCATCGAGTGCGGCCCCGGGAAGGTGTTGAGTGGACTGAGCCGTCGAATCGACAAATCGCTGCAAGGCTTCTCACTTGAAGATCCGGACGAATTGTTGGCCGCACTGGAAACACTCAAGTCATAAGAAGAGGGTATAAACCATGAGTGAAGAGAATAAAGTCGCATTGGTAACAGGCGCCAGCCGCGGGATCGGCAAGGCTATTGCGCAACATCTGGCGGCGGCGGGTTGCACTGTTATTGGCACGGCCACCAGCGATGAGGGCGCGAAAAACATTACTGCTTACCTGCAGGAATCCGGCAATAGCGGCTGCGGTATGAAGTTGCTGGTCGGCAATGACGAAAATGTCATAGAAGTTATCAAAGCAATCACCGCCCAGTTTGGCGCACCGCTGGTGCTGGTGAATAACGCCGGCATCACTCGGGACAACATTCTTATGCGAATGAAGCCCGATGAATGGGGTGATGTTATAGATACCAATCTGACTTCACTCTATCGCGTCAGCAAGGCCTGCTTGCGCGGCATGACAAAGGCCCGCTGGGGCCGTATTGTCAATATCACCTCTGTGGTAGGCTCCATGGGTAATATGGGGCAGGCCAATTACGCTGCGACCAAAGCGGGAGCAGAGGGCTTTTCGCGTGCGCTCGCACGAGAGTTGGGCTCCCGTTCGGTCACCGTCAATTGCGTGTCGCCAGGTTTCATCGATACGGATATGACCCGGGAACTCAGTGAGGACCAGCGTGCGTTGATGTTGAGTCAAATTCCATTGGGAAGATTGGGGGCTGCGGATGAAATCGCGGCGCTGGTGGCCTTTATTTGCAGTGACGCGGGTGCGTATATTACCGGCGAGACCATACACATAAATGGCGGTATGTATATGAGTTAAGCCTTTGAAAAAAAACAATAAAAATTGGTCGTCGTTGACGTCTCAAAAAAAGATTTTAAACTCTCTGTTAAAACAGAGTAAACTGCGCGCTCAGGCCAGCTAAGCGGGTTTGATTCAGCACTAATCTCAGGAGAATAGTATAATCATGAGCAGCATTGATGAACGCGTTAAGAAAATCGTCGCAGAACAACTTGGCGTTAAAGAAGAAGAAGTGCAGACTGAGGCCTCTTTTGTAGAGGATTTGGGTGCTGATTCTCTCGACACGGTTGAACTCGTAATGGCCCTGGAAGAAGAATTTGAAACTGAGATCCCGGATGAGGAAGCTGAAAAAATCACCACTGTAAAGTTGGCGATTGATTACATCACTGCAAACCTCGCCTGATCTACTTCCTTCGTTCTCAGGAAAAGCCGTTTCTATTCTGTTAGAGCGGCTTTTCTTATTTATGCTTCCTAGTGTGTGCAACACTAATATCTCGCCCTGCAAGGAGTTAACGTGTTGATTGGCAGAAGAGTCGTTGTTACCGGCATGGGTATGCTGAGTCCGCTCGGTAATACCGTGGACGATACCTGGACGAATATTCTAGCGGGCAAAAGTGGTGCTGCACCCATTGAGAGCTTCGATGTATCGGCATTCAGCACACGCTTCAGCGCCAGCGTAAAAAACTTCGATATTTCGCAGTACCTACCAGTGAAAGACGCGCGCAAAATGGATCAGTTCGTCCAGTTCGGCATGGCGGCTGGCATCCAGGCAATGCGCGACAGTGGCCTGGAAATTTCAGAGGAAATGGCCCCACGTGTCGGCTGTGCGATTGGCTCCGGTATTGGTGGCATAGGGCAGATAGAAAAGAACGCAGAGATTATCAGGGCATCTGGCCCGCGTAGAATTTCGCCTTTTTTCGTGCCCGGTTCAATCATCAACATGATCGCCGGTAATCTCTCGGTCATGTTCAACCTGCAGGGGCCAAACCTTGCTATCGTGACTGCCTGTACTTCCGGTACCCACAACATTGGCCTTGGCGCGAAGTTGATTGCCGCCGGTGATGCCGATGCTATGCTCGTTGGGGGCGCGGAAATGGCGACCACCCCTGTAGGCCTGGGGGGCTTCGCCGCCGCTCGCGCACTGTCTACCCGCAACGATGACCCCCAGGCAGCGTCCAGGCCGTGGGACCGTGACCGGGATGGTTTTGTACTGGGTGACGGCGCCGGCGTGCTGATGCTGGAAGAATACGAATCGGCCAAGGCCCGCGGTGCAAAAATATATGCGGAAGTGCTGGGTTTTGGTATGAGCGGCGACGCCTACCACATGACCCTTCCTCCGGAGGACGGCAGAGGCGCGGCAGCAGCGATGTCCAATGCCATCCGGGATGCTGGCATTGCCGTCGAAAGAATTAGCTATATCAATGCCCATGGAACCTCTACAAATGCAGGGGACCTGGCCGAGAGCCGAGCAGTAGAGACTGTTCTTGGCAACGCTGCGGCACAGGTGGCCGTAAGCTCTACCAAATCGATGATCGGGCATTTACTCGGTGCTGCGGGCGCGGTAGAGGCAATTTTCTCCATACTTGCTCTGCGTGACCAGGTTGCACCACCGACAATCAACCTGGAAAACGTGGCCGAAGGCTGTAACCTCAACTACGTACCCAATACTGCGCAGGAGCGGCCAATCGATTGCGTCATCAGCAATTCCTTTGGCTTTGGCGGAACCAACGGTTCATTGCTGTTCGCAAACCCGGATTGATTGCTGCACCCGTGCCCGGGGATGCCCTGATATGGCTGGACGGAGCTGAAGCATCTGCTCTGCCGCTTCCCGATCGCGGCCTCGATTTTGGCGACGGTGTCTTTGAAACCCTGCTAATCAGACGCGGTGAGCCGCTCTACCTCGACCTGCATCTCGCGCGGATGCAGCGTGGTTGTACGGCGCTATCCCTTCCCGATGGCGAAACCACTGTGCGCCGACACCTGCAGATCGCCATCGCAGCCCTGACTGCCCGGGGATGGCTCTGGGCATCCCTGAGAATCACCCTGAGCCGGGGTCCTGGCCCACGTGGCTACAGGCCGCCGGCTGATACCCGGCCGCGGGTAATCATCAGCGCCACCCGGCTGGACACAGTAGGGCAGGACCTGCCGGCGTCCGCCGCACTGCATCTGGCGACGATGCGCTGGGGAACCCAGCCCGCGCTGGCAGGGCTGAAACACCTCAACCGACTGGAGCAGGTATTGGCCGCGGCGGAATACTCCGAGGCGGGGCTTGATGAGGCCGTAATGCTCGATCAACAGGGACAGGTGATCTCGGTGGTTGCCGGCAATCTCTTTATTGTTGCCGGCGGCGAAATCCTTACTCCCGCGCTTGAACACTGTGGCATTTGTGGCACCCGGCGAGAGCTGGTGAAGCGTCGCTGGGCGCCCGCTATCGGTCTTGCCGTTCGCGAGTGCACGCTTGAGATCAGCCAGCTGGAGCAGGCCGACGAGGCCTTTTACACCAACAGTCTCGTCGGCCTGCGGCCGGTGGCGAGTTTTGCCCAGCGGCGCTGGTCAGAACACCCAACCTGCGACGCCCTGTACCGGCAATATCGCGAGGATTGGACGTGATCCGTAAACTGCTACTGCTCTTCCTGCTAGCAGTGCTGACGGGGGTTCTGGCTCTGCAGGAGTTGGAGCGACGCTGGCAGGAGCCGTTGACATTGCCTGCAAACGGACAGCCCTTGCTGGTTCAATCGGGAGAAACACTGCGTGCAGTTGCCGGGCGCTTGCAGCAGAGCGGCGCCATACGATACCCCGAACTGCTTATTCTCTATGCCAGGTGGACGGGAGCTGACCAACAAATCAAGCAGGGTGAATATCTGCTTACGCCTCCACTCACATCTTTGCAACTGTTGCGCCTACTGCAAAGTGGCAAAGTTATGCACTATCAGGTGACACTGCCTGAAGGTATCACACTGGATCAAGCAATCGCTGTTCTTGCAGGTGAAGAGCAATTGAAACAGGTACTTCAAGGGGTGACCGATCCCCGCGTGCTGGATATGGTGGCGCCATATGAGAGTCCTGAAGGGTGGTTTTTCCCCGACACATACCATTTTACCCGCGACTCCACCGACCTGGAACTGCTGCAACGAGCATATGCAAGAATGGTGGCAGTACTGGATGAAGAATGGCAGGGTAGAGCGACTGAGCTGCCCTATGAAAGCCCCTACGAGGCGCTGATAATGGCATCGATTATTGAACGGGAAACCGGTTTGCCAGCGGAGCGAGCGCAGATAGCAGGGGTTTTTGTGCGCCGTCTGCAACAGGGCATGCGCCTGCAAACCGACCCAACCATCATTTACGGTCTCGGTGAGGCATTTGACGGCAACCTGCGGCGCAGCCATCTCAGTGATGACAATAACCTTTACAATACCTACCGCATTACCGGGCTGCCGCCCACACCTATTGCCTTGCCTGGACGGGATTCAATTCATGCGGCCCTGCATCCAGCAGCTGGCAAGGCGCTGTTTTTTGTGGCCCGAGGCGATGGCGGGCATGTGTTCAGCGAGACACTGGCAGACCACAGGGCGGCCGTGCGCAAATACCAATTACGTCGTAACAAGAACTATCGTTCCAGCCCGGAGAAACCATGAGTACCAGAGGCCTGTTTATCACCGTGGAAGGTGGTGAAGGAGTTGGCAAATCGACAAATATCGCTTTCCTCGAGCAACATTTACGCGATCGGGGTGTGGACCTGCTGGTTACCCGCGAGCCGGGGGGGAGCAAGCTCGGTGAGACTCTCAGGCAGCTGCTGTTGGATGTTGACGATGAGCCTGTCGACCCCATGGCAGAGCTACTGATGATGTTCGCTGCAAGAGCACAACACATCAAGACGCGCATAGAGCCGGCGCTAAGCGCGGGGCGCTGGGTGCTTTGTGACCGCTTTACAGATGCGACTTATGCCTATCAATGCGGGGGACGTGGCATTCCCCGCAGCGCCGTCGCTGCGCTGGAGGAGCTGGTACAGGGGCAGTTGCGTCCCGATTGCACCCTGCTGTTGGACGCGCCGGTAAGTACCGGCATGGCGAGGGCGCGGGAGAGAGGGGAACTGGATCGTTTCGAGCGCGAAGAACTGGCTTTTTTTGAGCGCGTGCGCGCCACCTACCTCGACCTCGCAGAAAGCAGTAGCGGTCGTTACCGTGTTGTCGATGCCAGCCAATCTCTGGAGGCGGTACAAATACAGTTGCTCAAAGTCTGCAATGACCTGACCGGTTGCTGGAGCGTGAGGCACCCGACGCCATGACAGAGGAGAATGAACTACCCGCTGTGAGCGCACCCATGCCCTGGCAGACGGAAGAGTGGCAGCGACTTGGCCAGCAGATCAATCGCGACGAGCTGCCGCACGCTCTGTTGATCAGCGGCCCTCAGGATACCGGCAAGTCCCGGTTGGGCCTGGCCCTGGCCCGTCTGCTGCTCTGCTCGCAACCCGCAGCCGGTTTGAACTGCGGCCACTGCCACGCTTGTGAGCTCAGTGCCAGCGGCAACCACGGCGATTTTCAGTGGCTTGCACCAGAGGGCAAGAGCCGGATCATTAAGATTGACCAGGTTCGCAAGATTGTCGAGTTCACCAATATGACTGCGGGGTTTGGCCTGCGCAAGATCGCCGTATTTTCACCTGCCGAAAACATGAATGTCAGTGCGGCTAACGCCTTGCTGAAAGTGTTGGAAGAGCCCCCGGCAAATACCCATCTCATCCTGATTTGCCATCGCCTGCACGGGCTGCCTGCCACCGTGCGGTCGCGCTGCCAGATACTGCGTCCCACGATTCCTTCACGCGAGCAGAGCCTGACCTGGCTGGATCAGATATGCGCAACACGGGCCGACAGTGAAAGCCTGTTGGACCTGGCCGGTGGTTTGCCACTGCTGGCAGAGCGTCTAAATGGCCAGGAGGCTGCAGACGTACTGCAGCGAATTACCCAGGCGATCGCTGCCTTGCTTTCCGGCCGGCTGGATGCGGCGTCATTGGCTAAGGCACTTGCCGCAGGGGATCTGGGGCAGACTCTGGCACAGCTCGCAGCCGGTATACAGAAACAGCTGCGAGCACTAGACGGCGCACGCCTCTGCAGTAGCCAGGCCAGGGCGGGGTTCGCGCTACTGGACGAAATTTTACAAATTCAGCGCGCACTCAATGCCGGCTCCAATCCCAACCCCCAACTTTTGCTGGAGACACTTGTGGCAAAAGTACAGCGAGTGTTGGGCGACGGCGGGCTTGATGATAATATCGGAAGTATGCAAAGAGGCACTTCTCCATGACTGACGAAAGACATAGCAACCGCAATGGTATCCTGTCGCTGACGATCAAGGACAAAGCCGTTCTGTACTCGGCCTATATGCCGTTCCTGCTGCATGGCGGCCTGTTCGTTCCCACCAACAAAACCTACGACATTGGTGATGAGGTGTTCATGCTGCTCACACTGATGGACGAACCCGAGAAGATACCTATCGCTGGCAAAGTCGTATGGGTTACGCCCCGCGGGGCGCAGGGTAACCGCACTGCGGGCATAGGTGTGCAGTTCAGCGAGCAGGATGCCATCGCAAACGCCAAGATCGAGAACCACCTGGCTGGCTCCCTGTCCTCTGATCGCCCCACCCATACCATGTGACACACCTGATAAATATTTTAAATATAGCTCTTAAGTAATTGAATATAAAAGATTGAATCTAAAAAAATGGGTCCCGAAAGGGACCCAACAAGACCATTAGGAGTGAAACATAAAGGAATTTCTTCCCTCTAGGAGCATTGGGTTTGCTCCTGTGTCTACCCGGTTATTCCAGGGGATGGGCACACACAAGTTAAGTATCGCCCATCAATGAAAATTTACCATCGTCGCTGCCGCGTTTTTTTAGCCTCATTAGAAATATACAAATTGTTTTTAATCACAGTTGGCGATAAAAAATGACTAGCAAGACCGCTGACGGCTTTCTTACGGGCATCCTGGAGGGATTTTACGGGCGACCATGGCCATTCGAAACACGCCTTGCCTACGCAGAATTTCTCTCTCAGGCGGGACTGAACACCTGCCTCTACTGCCCCAAGGCAGACCCATACTTGCGAAAGCAGTGGCAGTGCGACTGGCCAGCTGCAGAATGGCAGCAATTACTCGAACTTTCCCGGGCTTATCGACAGCGGGGTATCCACTGGGGAGTCGGCTTGTCACCGTTTGCGCTGTATCTGGATTACGGGCCCAAGCAGCGCGAACAACTAAAGCGCAAGATATCCCGCTTGTCCCAGCTTGAGGCGCCATTGCTGGCCATCCTGTTTGATGACATGCCCGGTGATATCACTGCGCTGGCCGGGCGGCAAGCGGAGATTGTCGCCGATGTGGTCTCCTGGCTGCCCGAAGTGAGGGTGCTGGTATGTCCTACCTACTACAGTTTTGACCCGGTACTGGAGAAATTTTTCGGCACCATGCCCACGGACTACTGGCCCCAACTCGGGGCTGAGCTGCCGCCTGACGTGGATGTGTTCTGGACCGGTAACCAGGTTTGCTCTGACGCAATAACCCGGACAGATATAGAAAGAATATATGCCCGTATGGGCCGGCCTGTGCTGCTGTGGGATAACTATCCGGTGAATGATGGGGCGGTGCGCAGCAACTTCCTCTACCTGGATAGACTGTCAGGGCGTGAACAATTACCGGAGACACTGCTCAGCGGCCATTTGTGTAACCCCATGAATCAGGGCCTGCTGTCATTGCCAGCGCTGGGTGGCCTGGCGGACCTGTACCGAGTGGATTTAAGTAACAAACAGTGGATACACGAGGCTATCGGTGCCGCCACCTGGCAGCAGCTACAGCAGGACCGACGCACATTTGAAGAGTTGGGCTTGAGTGGTATGGGGCAGGAGCGTTGCCAGACTCTCGCCCGACAGTACCGTGCGCTGCCAGGGCCCGCTGCACAAGAGGTGGCTCAGTGGTTGTCGGGGGAGTTTCAATTCGACCCGGCCTGCCTGACAGATTGAGCAACTGATGAAGCATCGCGTGGATAGCGCCTCACAGCTCACCCACCTGCATGGAGACCCCAGGGCCTGCTACCGGCGCTGGCGCGAGACACTGCAGGCGGAGGAAGCCCTGCTGCTGGTAGATTTTACCTTCAACGCGTATTGGCTTGAGCAGGCTGTGCCACTGCAATTGACGGCTATATATTGCGTACGCGGCGACGAATTAGAGCTGGCAGTCACCGACCATGCCCTGGTGGTCGATGACCTCGCGCCAAGGCAGCAGTATATTCGCTGGGTGCGCCGGCACCGGCTTTTGAGCTATATAGCGGGCAGCCCGATCCCGCTGGCAGCGCAGAGCATCGCCAAGCCCTGGGGCGAGGAAATCTGGTATACCGCGGTAGAGCACCGTGGCGTCTGCAATTTTGGCGGGGAAGCTGGGGTGGTACCCATTCCCTGGTTGCAGGCGGCACTGCCCGACAACCTGGCGGGTACACCGGGCGAGCCACTGATACTGCTAAAAATTCTGGCACCTACCGCGCTGCCAATTCTGGGTGACCTGTATTTCGAGCTGCATGAGACCAAACGCGAAGCCTATGTGGTAATTCATATTGATCCCCAGGCCTGGCCCGACGGCATTGGCTACATGCGCTACGGTTTTGATCCGCAACAACGCGCCGCGTACGAGTCTGACGAGGCATTCCGGGCGGCCTACCTGGCTGCCGTGCTGGCCTACCGCTCCCAACGCCGAAAGCTGGACGCTCTGGCAGAGCAGGGGGAGGAGGGCAGCGCACAAGAGCATGAGCGGGAGCGTACCCTGCGCCAGCAAATGGAGCGCTTTACGTTATTGTTACCCCTGCGGGTGGGCGATATTGTGCCGGTACCGCAACTGTTCCCCCACGCCCTGCAACACGGCGTGCGCACGGTAGAATTCCAGACTCCCAGTTATGAGCGCAAAATCATTTCCTTTGCACAAAAAGTGCTGACCCAGGACGATTGGGACACTGGTGAGGCAGTGGCCGAAATGCTACTTGAGCCGCCACCGACGCCGCTTCCAGCTGTACCGCCGGTGCCCGACAACGTGGCCATCGACGGTGTAGTGGACTTCCCGGATTTCGACGTTGTGCGAGTGCGAATTCGGCCCGGGACCAGTTGGACTTACCAGACCGGGGGGAGCTACCGGTTGCTGATGGTGCTCAGCGGCACGCTGGCGCTATCGGAGGCTATTTATGGCCCGGAGCAGGCGTTGTTATTGCCGCATTCCTGGAGCGGTCTTCTCGCCGCCCCGGAGGCCCCGTCAGCGCTGGTTTTCCTGTTGGCAAAGCCCCGCAGTTAAGTGGTTGAACCTGCTGGGGCTTTGTGGCAGAATCTGCGCCCTTGTGACTGCCCCAAGCGACGGCCAGGGCGCATTATTAGTTCTAAATAATCAATTGGTTATGCAAATAATGTGATAGTTTTTCTAACTTGGTGTCGGCCGGCAACAAGGGTGTTCATTGCGCGGAAGTGGCGAAATTGGTATACGCGCTGGATTTAGGTTCCAGTGCCGCAAGGCGTGAGAGTTCGAGTCTCTCCTTCCGCACCAAACAAAAAAACGACACTCCCGGGGGCCCATTGGCTCCGGGAGCGTCCAACGAACGAACGCTGCCCGCGTTCGCCATCTATCGGATTGTAGTAGAGGAAATACCATGCAGGTTTCTATAGAGACGACTTCAGGCCTGGAGCGTCGTTTGACTGTTGGCGTACCCGCAGAGCGCATAGAGTCCGAGGTTGACAGCCGACTGCAAAAAGCCGCGGGCAATGTTCGTTTGCCAGGTTTTCGGCCCGGCAAGGTTCCCATGAAAGTCATGCGCCAACGTTTCGGCGCGGGAGTCCGCCAGGAAGTGCTGGGCGAGGTAATGAGCCAATCCTTCCAGGAGGCCGTGGTACAGGAAAAACTGCGACCAGCAGGGCAGCCCAGTATCGAGCCGAAGACACTTGAAGCCGGAAAAGATCTGGAATACATCGCGACTTTTGAGGTTTTCCCCGAGGTTGAAGTGGTGGAAATCAAGGATTTTGAGGTAGAGAAGCCGGTGGCCGAAGTGAGCGACGAGGACGTCGACAACATCATCGAAGTCTTCCGCAAGCAACAGGGCAGCTGGGAAGTGGTAGAAAGAGCCGCCGCTGAAGGTGACAAGGTCAACATCGACTATGCCGGCACGCGCGATGGTGAGGAATTTGAAGGTGGCAGTGCCACCGGCAGTGATCTGGAGTTGGGTTCCGGCCGTATGATTCCTGGATTCGAAGACGGCGTGGTTGGCATGGTCGCAGGGGAGGAAAAAACCCTGCAGCTGAGTTTCCCCGAGGATTATCACAGCGAGGAGTTAAAGGGCGCTGCGGTTGAGTTCAAGGTTACCCTGAACAACGTTCAGGAAATGTCTCCCGCGGAACTCAATGAAGAGCTGTTCGCCAAGTACGGCGTAGAAGACGGTGGGCTGGACGAGTTCCGCACCGAGGTTCGCCAGAACATGGTGCGTGAATTAAAGAACGCGGTAGAAAGCAAGGTGAAACAACAGGTAATGGAAGCCTTGTCGGCAGCACATGAGTCGGTGGAAGTACCTCGCGCGCTGTTGGGCCGAGAAGTGGAAGCCATGCGCAACCAGATGTTCCAGCAGTTCGGGGGCGCTGGTGCGGCTCAGGACCTCGATTTAAAATCTCTGCTGCCAGACGAGATGTTTGCGGAAAATGCCGAGCGGCGGGTCAAACTAGGCCTGGTTCTGGCGGAACTGGTGGCCAAATTGAAGCTTAAAGTGGATGCGCAGAAGGTGCGTTCCACCATCGAGGAAATGGCCTCCACCTACCAGGATCCAGAGGAGGTCATCAACTATTACTACTCGAACCAGGAGCAGTTGGCCTCAGTGGAATCTAAAGTTTTGGAAGACCAGATGGTTGAAAAGCTGTTGAGCAATGCCCATATAGTAGAGAAGCCGTGCAGCTACCAGGAAGCGCTGGCCAAGGGTGAGGCAGAGGCCTGACCCCGGCGGCAATAAACCGGTATGCTCTGAGGTACTTTAGACAATTGAACAATAACCACCAGGGGACGGCACGCATGTCATTTCAGTTCGATGGGCAAAACAAGCAGACGGTACACAATCTGGGGCTTGTTCCCATGGTGGTCGAACAGACCGCTCGCGGTGAGCGCTCATACGATATTTACTCGCGGCTTCTGAAGGAGCGAGTCATTTTTGTTGTGGGTACTGTAGAGGACCACATGGCCAACCTTATCGTTGCCCAGTTACTGTTCCTCGAGTCGGAAAACCCCGACAAGGATATTCACCTGTATATCAACTCCCCAGGCGGTTCAGTCACCGCGGGGCTCTCGGTATACGACACCATGCAATTCATCAAACCCGATGTCAGCACCATGTGTATCGGGCAGGCCGCCTCTATGGGCGCTTTCCTGCTGTGTGGCGGAGCGAAGGGCAAGCGTTTTTGTCTGCCCAATGCTCGCACCATGATTCACCAGCCCAGCGGCGGCGCACAGGGTCAGGCCACGGATATTGAGATCCAGGCCAGGGAAATCCTGATCATTCGGGAGCGGCTGAATCAACTGATGGCAGAGCATACAGGCCAGAGCCTGGAGGTTATCGAGCGCGATACCGAGCGCGACCGCTTCATGAATGCCGAGCAGAGCAAGGAATACGGCCTGATAGACGAAGTGGTCACTTCCAGAAGTATCCCGGCGACTGAAAAGTAGCCCCGGTACCGGCTGCGGGCAACACAGGCATAAAGCCTGTAGAAAGGCCCGCAGAAAGCCAGGATATCCGCGTTTTAGCCCCTCAGGGCTTGCAAATGGCCTGAAAAGTCATCATCGTAGTACTTAAGATGATCAGGCATCGACACACAGGGCGTAGGACGGCCGAATGAGCGACAAAACCACCAATTCCAGCGACGGCGGCAAGCTGCTTTACTGTTCCTTTTGCGGCAAAAGCCAGCACGAGGTGCGCAAGCTGATAGCCGGGCCATCCGTGTTCATCTGCGATGAGTGCGTGGACCTTTGCAACGATATTATTCGTGAAGAAGTCCAGGAGGCCAGCAGCGAATCCGGGCAGGAGCACCTGCCTGTTCCGCAAGAAATCAATGCCATTCTCGACGAGTATGTTATCGGCCAGGCGCGCGCCAAAAAGGTACTGTCTGTTGCCGTATACAACCACTACAAGCGTCTGCGCCACAGCCAGGGTCGCACTCAGGAAGTTGAGCTGGGTAAAAGCAACATATTGCTGGTAGGGCCTACCGGCAGCGGTAAGACACTGCTGGCGGAAACCCTTGCACGATTACTCGATGTGCCGTTTACCATTGCCGATGCCACCACACTGACCGAAGCGGGTTACGTGGGTGAGGATGTGGAAAATATCATCCAGAAGTTGTTGCAAAAGTGCGATTACGACGTTGAAAAAGCCCAGGTGGGTATCGTATACATCGATGAAATTGACAAGATTTCACGCAAATCAGACAACCCTTCCATTACCCGCGATGTATCGGGCGAGGGTGTGCAGCAGGCACTGCTGAAGTTAATTGAAGGCACGGTTGCCTCTGTGCCGCCACAGGGTGGGCGCAAGCATCCGCAGCAGGAGTTCCTGCAGGTTGATACCTCCAACATCCTGTTTATCTGCGGCGGTGCATTTGCTGGTCTGGACAAGGTTATCCGCAATCGCTCGGAAAAAGGCGGCATTGGTTTCTCCGCTGAGGTGAAGAGCAAGGATGAGCGCCGCAATGTCGGTGAGCTATTGTTCGACCTGGAGCCGGAAGATCTGGTTCAGTACGGCCTTATTCCTGAGTTTGTTGGCCGGCTGCCCGTCATCGCCACACTGGAAGAACTGGATGTCGATGCGCTGGTGCAGATTCTGACAGAACCAAAGAACGCTTTGACGAAGCAATACAGCAAGCTATTTGAGATGGAAGGGGTTGAAGTGGATTTCCGTGAAGATGGCCTGCGAGCGATTGCGGAAAAAGCCATGGAGCGGAAAACCGGTGCCCGGGGTCTTCGCTCGATTCTGGAAGGCGTGCTGCTGGACTCCATGTACAACATTCCATCCCGTACCGATGTCAGCAAGGTCGTCATCGACGAATCGGTCATTCTTGGCGATTCTGAGCCACTGCTGGTGTACCAGAACAATGAGCCAGCACCCAGGGCAGCCTCCACTGACGAATAGTCCCTGGTTGACCGCCAGGTTTCCTGGCGGTTGGCTTTGAAGCCCCGAATTCTATCAGGCGCTTGTAATCCGGGAATCTGCCCCAACCATAGTTACAACGCCTGAATACAGCCAACCCGGAGACTTTTATGGGTTCTTCCTCTGTTATTGAACTTCCCCTGTTACCCCTGCGCGATGTGGTGGTCTACCCGCATATGGTGCTACCTCTGTTCGTCGGCCGAGAGAAATCTATCGAGGCCCTCGAATACGCTATGGCCAACGACAAGCAGGTTCTACTTGTGGCCCAGCGCAATGCGGCGGACGACGATCCCGGCGCTGACGACATTTACCAGATGGGTACGGTCTCCAATATTCTGCAGTTGCTGAAACTACCTGATGGCACGATAAAAGTGCTGGTGGAAGGCGGTTATCGGGCTGTTGTTGACAGTATTGATGACGAGGGCAACTTTGCCACTGCCGGTGTACGCGAAGTCCTCAGTGATGAAATTCCCGAAAATGAAGTCGAGGGCCTACTGCGTTCGACCATCACCCAGTTTGAAAAATACGTTAATCTCAGCAAGAAAGTACCCGCGGAAGTATTGACCTCCCTGACCGGTATTGATGAACCGGGGCGTCTCGCCGATACCATCGCCGCTCACATGAGCGTCGACCTGGAAGAAAAGCAGCGCATACTGGAAATAACCGGTATTCGCCCACGGCTGGAACACCTGCTGGGCCTGATGGAAGCAGAAATCGACCTGTTTCAGGTTGAAAAGCGCATTCGTGGCCGGGTCAAGAAACAAATGGAGAAGAGCCAGCGCGAGTACTATCTCAACGAACAGATGAAGGCCATTCAGAAGGAACTGGGTGATATGGACGAGGCGCCAAACGAAATGGATGAACTCCAGATTCGTATTGACGACGCCAAAATGCCCGATGAGGCGCGAGAAAAAGCGCTCACCGAGTTGGGCAAGTTGAAAATGATGTCGCCCATGTCAGCAGAGGCATCCGTGGTGCGCAGTTATATTGACTGGATGGTCACCGTGCCCTGGTCAAAGCGTAGCAAGGTCAAGCACGACCTCACCAATGCAGCCAGAATACTTGACGAAGATCACTACGGCCTGGACGAAGTGAAGGACCGCATACTCGAGTATCTCGCAGTGCAGAAAAGAGTGCGCAAGGTCAAGGGACCGGTACTGTGCCTGGTGGGCCCACCCGGTGTCGGCAAGACATCACTGGGAGAGTCAATCGCCCGCTCAACCAATCGCAAATTTGTCCGTATGGCGCTCGGTGGTGTGCGCGATGAAGCAGAGATTCGCGGTCACCGCAGGACTTACATCGGTTCTATGCCCGGCAAGCTTCTGCAGAAAATGGCCAAGGCCGGCGTGAAAAACCCGCTGTTTCTGCTGGATGAGATCGATAAAATGGGCATGGACCACCGCGGTGATCCCTCGTCGGCCATGCTGGAGGTACTGGACCCGGAGCAGAACCACGCGTTTAATGACCATTATCTCGAGGTGGATTACGACCTGTCCGATGTCATGTTCGTGTGTACCTCAAACACCATGAACATCCCCGGCCCACTGCTTGATCGTATGGAAGTCATTCGTATCCCGGGGTATACCGAGGATGAGAAACTCAATATTGCGGAGCGCTATCTCAGCCCGAAGCAAATCAAACTCAATGGCCTGAAGAAGGGCGAGTTGGCCATCAGCCGCGAGGCGATACTCGACATTATCCGGTATTACACTCGCGAAGCGGGTGTGCGCTCTCTGGAGCGGGAAATTGCCAAGGTATGCCGCAAGATGGTGAAGGCAATTACACTAAAAGAAGCTGAAGGCGGTACAACTGTAAGCAGTGAAATGCTGCCGGACCTGTTAGGTGTTCGCAAATACAACTACGGCATAGCCGAGGAAGAAAACAAGATCGGCCAGGTAACAGGACTGGCCTGGACATCTGTTGGTGGTGAGTTGTTGACCATTGAAGCTGTGGCCCTGCAAGGTAAAGGCAGGTATGTCAAAACCGGTTCTCTGGGTGATGTCATGCAGGAATCTATTCAGGCTGCCTCGACAGTTGTTCGCTCCCGCTCGCAAATGCTGGGTATTCCCGCCGGCTATCATGAGAAGCACGACGTGCACTTTCATGTCCCTGAAGGCGCGACACCAAAAGACGGGCCAAGTGCCGGTGTTGCCATGTGCACCGCACTGGTTTCGGTGCTGACGAATATACCTGTTCGAGCAGATGTGGCCATGACCGGCGAGATCACCTTGCGCGGTGAGGTATTACCAATAGGTGGCCTGAAAGAAAAGCTGCTGGCGGCACGTCGGGGTGGGATAAAGACGGTCATAATTCCCAAGGAAAACGAACGCGATCTCAAGGAAGTTCCCGACAACATCAAGGAGCATCTCGATATTCGCGCCGTAAAGTGGATTGATGAAGTGCTTGCTATCGCACTTGAATCCATGCCGGAAGCTCTGACTGATGAGGAATATAACGCTGGCGCGGTGGGAACCGGCCAGGATAGTGAACTAGACGAAAATAATCGCATAAATACGCATTAACACGCGGGTTCTGTGTTGACCGGAATCGGAGGACTGGTATAAAGTCGTGCGTTCGGTTGAACCGGTGCTTTTGGGCCATCCGGCATTAATCGGAGTCCACGTCCGTAAACCAATTAAGACGCCTTTTTCAGGCTGGGCGATACGCCCGAACATCAGGGCTCTGGGGTTAATAAAAGCAATTTTCTTCCAGGGCGTTAATGCCAGTACCAATTACTATTTCCAAGGGGATAAGAGTGAACAAAACTGAACTTATTGATGCAATCGCGACTGCCGCAGATCTTCCAAAAGCGTCTGCTGGCCGCGCTCTTGACGCTGTTGTTGACAGCATTACCGATGCACTGTCCAAGGGTGATCAGGTTTCTCTGGTAGGCTTCGGGACTTTCTCGGTCAAGCACCGCAATGCGCGCAGTGGCCGCAACCCACAAACCGGCGCAACTATCGAAATCAAGGCATCCAACGTACCTGGCTTTAAAGCAGGTAAAGCTTTGAAGGACGCTGTTAACTCCTGAACCAGAGGAGGGCAGGCATCGCTCGATCTGCAGTCCATTCACGCGGATTGTTGAGAGAATGGCTGCCTGAACAGACAGAAAGGCGCACTTGAAGGTGCGCTTTTTTTTTAGCTTTCCAGAGTAAATATCCATGCTTCAGAACATTCGCAGCAACGTGCAGGGGCCCACTACAAAAATTGTCGTGTGGTTGATTGTCATTTCATTTTCCATCTTCGGCCTGGAATCCATTCTGGTAGGCGGTGGCAGCGGAGGGATAGCCGAAGTTAACGGCGAGCAAGTCACTGCTCAGGAAATGCAGATGGCTGTTAACACGCAAAAGCGCCGGATAATCTCCATGATGGGCGACGACATCGACCCCGCCATGTTGGACGATGAACTTATCAGCGGCCAGGTTCTCAACTCACTCATCGGGCGTAAACTGCTGGCGCAATCGGCAACAGATATGAATCTAGCCGTTTCCAAACGGGAGATCGGCAGCCTGATAGGTGGCATGGAGCAGTTCCAGATCGAAGGCAAATTTTCTCCCCAGTTATTCTCCAGTGTGCTTGCCAGTGCGGGTTATACCCCCGCCTATTTTGAAGAGACCCTGCGAGAAGACGTTGCCGTTGCACAGCTGCGCAGCGGGCTTGCAGGCAGTGAGTTTGCCACACCGCTGGAACTGGTATTAACCGCCCGGGTGGCGGCAGAACAACGCGATCTGCGTTTCCTGACGATTCCTCTGCAATCGTTTATTGATCAACAGGCGCCAACAGAAGAAGAGATCACTGCCTACTTCGCCGAACATCAGGACGAGTTCCAGACCCGTGAAACGGTGGAGCTGGAATATATAGAACTGGGGCTGGATCAATTTCGCAAGCCCGTAGACGAAGCTGCTCTGCTGGAAGCTTATCGGGTGGAGGTGGAAAACGGCCAATACCAGACTGAAAACCGCGTTTCCCATATTCTGTTTGAACCCCGCGATGGCGAGGATGCGCTTGCCCTGCAACAGCGGGTAGCCGATGCACAGGAAAAACTGGCTTCCGGTGTGGCTTTTACCGAAGTTGCCGGAGAGTTTTCTGACGATGTCGGGTCTGTTACAGCGGGCGGAGATCTCGGCTTTTCCAGTGGTGACGCTTTCCCTCCTGAAATGGAAGAAGCCATTTCAGTGCTCGACGTGAATGTCGTTTCTGAACCGGTTGTAACGGATGCCGGCACACACCTGATCCTGGTCACGGAACGCAGGGAAGGCGAGGCACCCACATTGGACGAGCTGCGCCCACAGTTGGAAGATCAATTGCAGAGTGCCCAGGCTCGCGTAGACCTGCTGCTCGCAGTTGAACAGTTGAAGGATATGGTATTTAACGCCGAAGACCTCAGCCAGCCAGCAGAGGAACTGGGATTAACCGTTAACCGAAGCGGGCCGGTTGCGCGAGACCAGACTGAAGGGCTGTTTGCTAACCGGTCACTGTTGTCTGCCGCTTTTTCTGAAGAGGTTATGGAAGCTGGACATAACAGTGACGTGATAGAGCTGGCTGACAATACGTTTGTCGTGTTGCGACAACACAGCTATAGCCCGTCCCAGCCTATGCCATTGGAGGAGGTGCGGGATGAAATAGCGGCTATCCTCGTCGAACAATCTGCCCGCGCCATGGTTGCCTCGGAGGCAGAGCGTATTCTTGAGGAACTCGCTGCTGGTGCCGCCATCGATCAACTGGCCAGTGCCGGTGGTTACAACTGGCAGGTAGAGCTCGCTGCAGAAAGACGCAACAGTGCTGTGCCTGCGGATGTGCTCGCCAGGGCTTTTGAAATGCCTGCGCCAGAGCAGGGTGAGAAACTGCTCGACTACGTCGTCACAGCCGAGGGTGATGCCCTGGTGTTATCGCTAATGCAGGTCAACCCCGGTCGCTTTGATCTACTGGAACAAAGCGATGTCGTTTCACTGCAACAACAGGTGAGTGCTGAGTATGCCAACCTGTTGGACAATGAATATCAGCGCGGCTTGAGAGAGCGTGCTGATATTTCCGTAATGTAGTTGGTTTAGAGGTAAACATGGCCAGAAAAGTACTTACGCTGAATCAGATTTCTGTCAAGGGACTGGAGCGTCTGCCCCGCGATTGTTATGAGATTGCCAGCGAGTTTTCACATCCCGACGCAATCCTTCTGCGCAGCCATCAGCTGAAATCCGGCGACATCGCCGATTCAGTGTTGGCTATTGGGCGAGCGGGGGCTGGTGTGAACAACATCCCGGTCGCTGAGTGCACTCAGCGCGGCATACCGGTGTTCAACTCGCCAGGCGCCAATGCCAACGCGGTGAAAGAACTGGTGGCCACGGCTATGCTGCTTGGCTCTCGCGGCATCATTGAGGGTATTCGCTACGTCGATACACTGGCGGATATGACCGACAAAGCAGAAATGCATAAAACGCTTGAAGCACAAAAAAAGCAGTTCAAAGGTAATGAACTGGTGGGCAAAACCCTGGGGGTTGTTGGCCTGGGAGCCATCGGCTCCATGGTGGCGGATATGGCGCTGACTCTCGGCATGGACGTTATCGGCTACGATCCGGCGCTTTCTGTGGAGGCAGCCTGGCGGCTGTCGAGTAAAGTGCAGAAAGCAGATACGCTGTCCGCGCTGTTCACCCGCTCAGATTATATAACGCTGCACCTGCCTGTACTCGACTCTACCCGGGGCCTGATTAACGCTGAGTTGCTGGGTGCAATGAAACCTGCCGCCTGCCTGCTCAACTTTGCCAGGCAGGAAATTGTCAATGAAGACGATCTTCTCGCCGCGCTGGAGAGTGACCAGCTTCGCAAGTATATTGCCGACTTTCCCTCGCCGGCACTGATCGGCCGCGATGATGTAATTCTGATGCCACATATTGGCGCCAGCACTGACGAAGCTGAAGACAACTGCGCAATTATGGCTGCGGAGCAGCTGCGCGATTTCCTCGAAAACGGCAACATTCGTAATTCGGTAAACTTTCCGACGCTGGCGCTGGAGCGGGTAAAAGGTTGTCGCTTGTCGGTAACCAACGAAAATGTTCCGCGTATTCTGGGCAGCGTGCTGGCCATTCTGGCTGATGAAAATATCAACGTAATCGATATGCTCAACAAAAGCCGTGACGGAGTCGCCTACAATCTAATAGACATCGACCGCAGTGTCAGCGAGGAAGTGCTACAAAAAATGTGCTCGCTGGAAGGTGTAATTAACGTGCGGCTTATTGGCGACTGCGCCTAGAGGCAGTCACTGTTCGCCAGAGGTAGGGCAGGGCGATGACAGATTCGCTGGAAGGTATTGAAAAGCAGGTTCAACGAAGAAATTTCGACTCGCCACCCCTGCATCTTTGGCATCCGGCTCTGTCCGGTGACATCGCTATTCGTATCGCTGCGGATGGGGTCTGGTATCACGACGGCACACCGATTCAGCGCGAATCTCTTGTCCGTCTATTT
This sequence comes from uncultured Haliea sp., assembly GCA_963977485.1. Classification (GTDB taxonomy): domain Bacteria; phylum Pseudomonadota; class Gammaproteobacteria; order Pseudomonadales; family Halieaceae; genus JARRPM01. The sequence continues at coordinate 54,202 of CAXBOW010000015.1, read as the reverse complement.
GCCAGTATCCTGCGCCGCGAAGACGACGGCGATTACTATCTGGTCACTCCCGCTGAAAAATGGCGCATTGAGGTCGAGCTTCACCCTCTCATCGTCACCGAAATAACACCTACTGATGCGCAAAAAAGTAAGCCCGTACTGCAAGCCACACTCAATACCGGGAAGGCTGTAGAGATTGGTGCCGAACACCCCTTATTTCTCGAGCCCTCGGTAGGAGACATTCCAGCCCTGAAGCTGCAACATGGCCTCACAGCACTTTTGAGCCGGGCAGCCTGGTACCGCCTGGCTGATATGGCAACGGAAAAGGGTGGGGTTCTGACCATCACCAGCGGCGAGTATGACTTCGCGCTGGAGCCGCAACGCTAACTGAAACGCTGCGGCCTCCTCGCTACATATTCGGGTAGTTGGGCCCGCCAAAACCTTCCGGTGTTACCCACACAATATTCTGCGACGGGTCCTTGATGTCACAGGTCTTACAGTGCACGCAGTTCTGGGAGTTGATCTGGAAGCGTTTGCCGCTGTCATCCTCGACGATTTCATAAACGCCGGCGGGGCAGTAGCGCTGTGCCGGTTCATCATAGAGCGGCAGGTTCCTGTCCAGCGGTATCGCCGGGTCAATCAACGTCAGGTGACAGGGCTGGTCTTCCTCGTGATTGGTGTTTGACAGGAATACAGACGACAGCTTGTCAAAACTGATTTTGTTGTCGGGCTTGGGATAATCGATTTTCTTGCACTCGGCAGCCGGTTTCATGGCCGCGTAGTCAGGTTTCGTGTCGTTCAGTGTAAAAGGCAGCTTGCCGCCGAAAATATTCTGGTCTATCCATACCATCGCCGAGCCGATGAAGATGCCAAACTTGTGCATAAAACCGGAAAAATTACGGGTCGTGTACAGTTCTTCGTGCAGCCACGAGGCTTCCATTTTCGTGGCGTATGAGCCCAGGTCAGCCGGAGCAGCCTCGCCCTGCCCCAATGCCTCTACAACCGCTTCGGCCGCCAGCATGCCGCTCTTCATCGCGGTGTGATTACCCTTGATCTTCACACTGTTAAGAGTGCCTGCGTCACAGCCGATGAGCAGGCCGCCGGGAAAAAACATGCGTGGCAGGGAGTTCAGGCCGCCCTTTGTCAACGCTCTGGCGCCGTAGACGATGCGCGAGCCACCTTCCAGATATTTGAGAGTTTCCGGGTGGTGCTTCCAGCGCTGGAATTCATCGAAGGGACTCATATGTGCATTGCTGTAATTCAGGTCGGCAATGAGACCGAGGTAAACCTGGTTGTTTTCTGCGTGATACAAAAAGGCGCCGCCGCCTGAGCCGGTTTCCTGCAGAGGCCAGCCGAGACCGTGCACCACCAGGCCCTCATCGTGCTTCTCTGGGGGTATTTCCCAGATTTCCTTGATGCCGATACCGTAATGCTGGGGATCCTTACCCGCATCCAGCGAAAATTTCTCGATCAATTGCTTGCCCAGGTGACCCCGGCAACCCTCTGCAAACAAGGTGTATTTAGCATGCAGCTCCATGCCCTGCGTGTAGCTGGCCTTGTGTTCACCCGTCGCGCTAACACCCATATCGCCGGTGGCAATGCCCTTGACCCGGCCATCCTCGTGGTAGAGCACTTCAGCAGCGGCAAAACCGGGGTATACCTCGACACCCAGGCCCTCCGCCTGTTCCGCCAGCCAGCGACAGACATTGCCCATAGAGACAATGTAGTTGCCCTCGTTGTGCGTGGGCTTGGGAATCATGAAATTGGGGAGCTTGATCGCGCTTTTGGCGCTCAGGTAAAAAAAGAAGCGGTCGGCCTTTACCGGAGTATTCAGCGGCGCTCCCAGTTCCTTCCAGTTGGGGAAGAGTTCATTCAGCGCGCGAGGTTCGAGTACCGCGCCGGAGAGTATGTGGGCTCCGACTTCTGAACCCTTCTCCACCACACATACGGTGATTTCCTGCTCTTTCTCCTTTGCCAGTTGCATAATACGGCAGGCAGCGGAGAGTCCGGCCGGACCAGCGCCGACAATGACAACATCAAACTCCATAGATTCTCGATCCACAATCCTGTCCTCTTTCACTGGGGTGGGAGAACGCCAATTCGCAGTGCGAAGGCGCTGGTAAGAAGGGGTGCAAGTATATAATTTCTATGGATAAAAAACCATACTGGCAGATATATCGAGAAGTCATTGATCGGGATCATCCAGGCCTCTTCCCGGGGCAAGGCGCTATTGACCCACGTGGTTTTAGTCGGCATCATACCCAGCCGAAAATATGCTGACGCAGCCGTACCGCAAGCGCTGCACCTTGAATACCCACCTGAAAAACTAGGGAGAATCCATGAAGGTTCTTGTAGCTGTTAAGCGCGTTGTTGACTACAACGTCAAAGTTCGCGCCAAAGCCGATGGCAGTAATGTTGACCTTAATAACGTCAAAATGGCCATCAACCCGTTCTGTGAGATCGCCGTCGAGGAAGCTGTCCGCCTGAAAGAGGCAGGGATCGCTACTGAGGTGATCGCCGTGTCTGTAGGTGACAAGTCATGCCAGGAGCAGATTCGCACCGCGCTGGCGCTGGGGGCCGACCGCGGCATTCAGGTAGAAACCGATGGCCCCGTTGAGCCACTGGTAGTTGCCAAGTTGCTCAAGGGTGTTGTCGACAAGGAACAGCCTCAGCTGGTTATCCTCGGCAAGCAGTCTATCGATGGCGATAACAACCAGACCGGACAGATGCTGGGCGCACTGGCCAATATGCCTCAGGGCACTTTCGCTTCCGAAATTTCAGTCGATGGCGACAAACTGAATGTCACTCGCGAAGTCGATGGCGGCCTGCAAACTGTCAGCCTCAGCCTGCCCGCGATTGTCACCACGGACCTGCGTCTCAACGAGCCGCGTTACGCGTCCCTGCCAAATATCATGAAAGCCAAGAAGAAGCAGCTGGATGTTTATACCCCGGCTGACCTGTCTGTTGAAGTCACTTCCCACCTGACCCAGGTCAAGGTCGAGCCACCGGCTGAACGTCAGGCTGGCATCAAGGTCGCGGACGTGGATCAACTGGTCGACAAACTGAAGAACGAGGCGAAGGTAATCTGATGAGTACTCTGGTAATAGCAGAACACGACAACAGCAGCCTCAAGGTTGCCACTCTCAACGCTGTTGCAGCAGCCCAGGCAATGGGCGCGGACATCGATATCCTGGTCGCTGGCGCCGATTGCGCCGGCGCTGCCGATGAAGCCGCCAAGGTTGGCGGTGTAGGCAAAGTACTGGTAGCCGACAACGCTGCCTATGCACATCAACTCGCTGAGAATGTCAGCCTGCTGATCGCCGAAGTGGGTGCTGCCTACGACAACATCATTGCGCCGGCCACTTCAAACTGCAAAAACACCATGCCGCGCGTCGCCGCGCTGCTGGACGTTGCACAGATTTCGGAAATCGTTTCTGTAGAGTCCGCCGATACTTTCAAGCGCCCCATCTACGCCGGTAACGTGATTGCTACTGTTCAAAGCAGCGATGCCAAGAAGGTGATTACTGTTCGCACCACTGCCTTTGATGCAGCGCCTGCCGATGGCGGTTCCGCCACTGTGGAAGCGGTTTCTGCGGTTCACGATGCAGGCATTTCATCCTTCGTCGGTGAAGAGGTTGCCGTCTCCGACCGTCCCGAGCTGACTTCTGCGAAGATTGTCATCTCAGGTGGTCGCGGTATGCAGAACGGCGAGAACTTCAAACTGCTCGATGGTATTGCCGACAAACTCGGCGCCGCCATTGGTGCCTCACGCGCCGCGGTAGACGCGGGTTTCGTTCCAAACGATTACCAGGTTGGCCAGACCGGCAAGATCGTTGCCCCCGACCTCTACATCGCTGTTGGTATCTCCGGCGCTATCCAGCATCTCGCCGGTATGAAGGATTCCAAGGTGATTGTGGCAATCAACAAGGACGAGGACGCTCCCATCTTCCAGGTGGCGGACTACGGCCTGGTGGCTGACCTGTTCGTTGCACTGCCGGAGTTGGAAGCTAAACTCTAGTTTTCAGACGTCCTAGCTCAATAAGAAACCGGCCTTGTGCCGGTTTTTTTGTGCCTCGTATGTTTTGTGACATACATTTTTGACGCTCTGTAACGCTGGATGCTTGCTCTGGGGCTGATCCTGGAGTCAGTGAAAATGCGGTGGCGACCGGGCATGCCTCCCCCGAATCGGCCATAGCTACGCAAACCAATTCGGCTGTTGCGGAACTCGACCATTTTTCGCTGCGCGAAAAAATTGGGACTCGAACAGTCCTCACAGAAAGCCCCGGAATGGTCGCCGGAGCTACGGCCGATTCGGATGGTACCGCGCTCACCACCCGGCTTTGGATATGAACAAAACCTGTTTCACACACAAATTCGCGTTTTAAGACTAGAGTGGTGAACTCAAGTGCATACCGTCAGTCCCTGCGCAGACGATCCGAAATAGCTATCGGGGTAGGATAGTTGAGCACAACAATATAGGACGATACCAAAAGGGTGATAATCGTAGTGGCCTGAATGAGAAGTGATGCCTGTTCGGTGATCATGGCGCTTGCCACCGCAACATAGGCGATCAACAGAGAGAACTCGCTGGACTGGCCGAGGCGAAAACCGAGATCCCAGCCCAGGGAGCGTTTTTCGCTGACACCTTTGAGAAGAAAGCGGTAGACCACGGGCTTGAGTGTGAGCACGAGGGCGGCGAGGACCAGCGCAGGGACCAACACCTGGTTGAGCAGGGCGAGATCGAAACGAGCGCCCACGGAAAAGAAAAACAGAATCAGAAAGAAGTCGCGCAGAGGCTTCAGGTTAACCGCGATGTACTGGGAGATCGGGCTGGTAGCGATGGTGATTCCGGCGATAAAAGCGCCTATTTCCTCGGACAGGCCCAGCAGTTTTGCTCCCTCGGCAAGGCCCAGGCACCAACCCAGTGCCAGTAGAAAAATATACTCGTGAAAGCGATCGAAACGCGTGATCAGTGGCAGTAACACATAGCGCACGAAGAGCAGAGCGCCGCCTGCCAGCAGGGGCAGGCTCAGCAGTGACAGGCCCAGGTTGACACCCATCTCGCCGGTGCTGGCGGTGGAGCCGCTGAGAAGCACCATGAGTACGATAATGGCCAGTAAATCCTGTAGCAGCAGCAGGCCGATCATCAGTTCGCCGATGTGGCGGTGATGGAGTACGGTTGTCGGCAGTAGTTTTATACCGATGATGGTCGAGGAAAACATCATGGAGGCGCCGATGATCAGCGAGTCGGTCATGTTGAAGTCAAATGCCGTGGCGACGGCAAAGCCCACCCCCATGAAAAGCGCCGAGCTGAAGATCGCTACCACAGTGGATTTTCGCAGGGTGGACCACAGCGCCTGTGGCTGCATATCCAGGCCCAGCAGGAACAACAGAAAGATAATCCCGATGTGGCCAATATCCGACAGCAGACGCAGGTCGGTAACCATCGACAGACCGTAGGGACCAATGACGGCACCCAGAGCAACATAGGCAATGATGAGCGGCTGGCGGGTGTACAGCGCCACGGAGGCGAATATCGCCGCTCCGGTAAAAATCAGGAAAAAAGAATAGGTAACGCCACCGACATCCATCTAAAGAGTATACACCTGCCGTTTATTCAAAGAACTGAATGGTGCACGCTCGTTAGACGAATAGCGTACGAAAATTATAGTCGGCGCCGAAACAGCGGGAGTGGCTTGTCGATCGCGGCCTGGTAGTGTTCGCTGAAATCCGCCAGCCTTACCAGTGCCTCCTCCAGTTCCGACTCATCGGCGGGCTGGAAAGCGTCAAAACCGCAGCGATTCAGGTATGTCATCTGGTCGCGAATAAAATGGCCGCAGGCGCGCAGCTCTCCAGTGTAACCACGCTCGCGAAGTTCCCTGCCGTAGGAGAAGCCGCGGCCGTCAGTGAGCACTGGAAAATTGATGGCGACCAGGGGTATCTGCGTCAGGTGATCGAACAGCGGGTCAGGCTCCTGGCCTGGCTCCAGCTGTACGCCTCGTCCCGACTTGTCCGCCAATGCAAGCCATTGCTCCAGGCTGAGAATCTGGTTGCCGCTGCCGGTTTCAGCGGCAGCATCCAGTGGCCGCCACTCGTCCTCGACGATGACGCCGTGCTTAATCAGCTTTGGCATAAACTCGCTCCTTGAATGGCTCTATGCCTGTGCGGCGATAAGTGTCGAGGAAAGTTTCGTCCTCTATACGTAACTCCAGGTACACGGACAGTATTTTCTCGACTATGTCAGGCATGTCCTCCTGGCGGAATGAGGGGCCGAGGATCTTGCCTATAGATGCCTCCTTGGACTGACTGCCGCCCAGACAGACCTGGTAAAACTCCTCGCCCTTTTTATCCACACCGAGAATACCGATATGGCCGATGTGGTGGTGGCCACAGGCGTTCATACAGCCGCTGATATTGAGCTCGATGGGGCCCAGGTCGTACAGGTAATCGAGGTCGCTAAAGCGTCTCTGGATAGCTTCAGCTACGGGTATTGATTTGGCGTTGGCCAGGGAGCAATAGTCACCACCGGGGCAGCAAATAATGTCCGTGAGGTAACCGTTATTGGCTGTAGCCAGGCCGGCCTGCTGTAACTGCTGCCACAGGGGGTACAACTGATCCATCTGTACATCGGCCAACACAAAATTTTGCTGGTGCGTGGTGCGTATCTCGCCAAACGCGTATTCATCTGCCAGCCCGGCAAGCACGTCCAGTTGGGTATCGGTAACGTCGCCGGGGGCAAAGCCGGTGGCTTTAAGTGAGACATTTACAATACGGTATCCCGCCACGCGGTGCGCTACCGTGTTGCGTTTAACCCAGTTGCCAAAAATCGGGTCTGAACTGGTCTTCTCAGCCAGGCTCGATTCCGCTTGCGAGCCATCCAGTGTCTGGTAGGCAGGCTCGGTAAAAAACGTCTTGGCTCGCGCTATCTCTTCATCCGTGAGGGTCGTGGGGCCGTCTTTCAATAACGTCCATTCCTCCTCTACCGCCTCGCGAAACGCTTCAACGCCCATGGCCTTGACCAGAATCTTGATACGCGCCTTGTACTTGTTATCCCGACGACCGTGCAGGTTATACACACGCAGAATAGCTTCCAGATAAGTCAGCAGGTGTTTTTTCTCAAGCCATTCACAGATGACTGAGCCGATCACAGGGGTACGGCCAAGGCCACCGCCGGCCAGGATTTTCAGGCCGATCTCGCCGCTGGCATTGGCTACCAGTTCCACGCCGATGTCATGGGCGCGGATGGCAGCCCTGTCCTCGGTGGTGCCGCAGACGGCAATCTTGAATTTACGCGGCAGGAACGCGAACTCCGGGTGTAGTGTTGACCACTGGCGGATAATTTCACAGTAGGGGCGCGGATCTTCAAGTTCGTCGGTCGCGACTCCGGCGTACTGGTCGGTAGTTGTGTTGCGGATGCAGTTGCCGCTGGTCTGTATCGCATGCATCTGCACGCTGGCCAGCTGCTCCAGAATATCGGGCACTTCCTCCAGCCGGGGCCAGTTTAATTGTATATTCTGGCGGGTGCTGACATGGGCATAGCCCTTATCAAAGCTGCGGGTGATTTCCGCCAACTTGCGCAGCTGGGTGCTGTTGAGCAGACCGTAGGGCACCGCTATTCGCAGCATCGGCGCCAGGCGCTGAATGTACAGGCCGTTTTGCAGGCGCAGGGGAAGGAACTCGCCATCGGTGAGTTTTCCGGCGAGAAAGCGGTCAGTCTGGCCGCGAAACTGAGCGACCCGCTGATCGACAATTGTCTGGTCATACTCGTCGTAAACGTACATCAAAAAGTCCTGTTTCTGTGGCCCGTAGCCCCGGCGGTTGAACTAAGGGGCGCTACCTTACCAGAAAATACGAGCCGGTAATTAGTCAGAATTTTCATAAGGTTAGAACCCATTGGTGGGCTCAATATCGCGTTTTTAATCGGCACCTGGGAAGGCTTGGGAAAACCTTCAATGCTGCTATAATAGCGGCCCTCGTATGCACCTATCCTGGAGATAAAATGTCTGACCACCTGAATACTGAACGCGAATCCGACGGCGTGGCCGATGCCATTGCAGTAACAGCCATTATGGCCGTTGTGGTCTTCTCGCTTTACCTCTGGCTGTCCGGTATGCCGAGCTAAGTACTGAAAAGGGGAAGGCCTGGCTCTGTCAGGTTTGGCCCCTCAATCTCCCGCGCCTTTTAACACTAGCTGCACCACCGTGTAGATGGTACCCATAAATACCAGGGTAAAAATGATACCCGCGGCAACGAACACACCTATTTTTCCCTGCTTGAAGTCCCGCTCCCGGTTTTTACTGCTCTGAACCCCAAGACCCGCAGCCATTACGCTGCTGATGACCTGTATAGGGTTAAGCGCCTTCTTGTCTTTCACTGCTTCAGGTTGGCCCTGATCGCTGCTGTTTGGCTTTGAATTTTCGCTCTCAGTCACATTACTCTCCCAACTTAATACTCAATAATGGGGCGCAGCCAACGCTCCATGGTTTCGGGTGCCTCACCCTTGCGTGCGGCGATGTTTTCCACCTGGTCTCTGCCAATTTTTCCCACGGCGAAGTAATCCGCCTCCGGATGTGAGTAATAGAAACCACTGACCGCTGCAGCGGGACTCATGGCATAGCTTTCAGAAAGTGTTACACCGCAGCTGTTGGGCGCATCCAGCAATTTGAACAGGGTGGCTTTTTCCGTGTGGTCTGGACAGGCCGGGTAACCCGGTGCCGGTCTTATACCACGGTAGCGCTCCTTGATCAGCTCATCATTACTCAGCTGTTCGCTCTTGTCGTACCCCCACAGTTCGGTACGCACCAGGCGATGCAGGTACTCAGCAAAGGATTCGGCCAAGCGGTCGGCAAGAGCCTTCAGCATAATGCTGTTGTAATCGTCATGCTCCGCCTCGAATTGGGCCGCCAGTTCCTTCACTCCGTGCCCGGTGGTGACGCAGAAACCGCCTATATAGTCACTTGCACCACTGTCTTCGGGCGCAATGAAATCTGCCAGGCTCAGGTTGGGTTTGCCATTGGGCTTCTCAATTTGCTGCCGCAATTGGTGCAGGGTGGCAATCTTTTCACTGCGGGACTCATCCGAATACACCGCGATATCATCTGCGCCAGTACGTGCAGCTGGCCAGAAGCCAACAGTCGCACGGGCAGTCAGCAGCTTTTCGTCAACAATGCGTGCAAGCATGGCCTGAGCATCTGCAAAGAGCTCCCGGGCCTGGGCTCCTACCACTTTGTCCTCGAGGATCTTCGGGTATTTTCCGGCGAGCTCCCAGGTGATAAAAAACGGTGTCCAATCAATGGTCGCGACCAGCTCTTCCAGCGGGTAATCGTCAAACGTCCGGGTGCCAATAAAGGAGGGGCGAGGAGGGCTGTATGCATCCCAGTCGAGTTTTAAACCGTGTTCGATTGCTTCAACATAGCTTCGCTGCCGGGTCTTCGGCTGGCGATTCGCGACACGTTTACGCACCGTGTCGTATTCCTCCCTGCGAGCCTCGACGAACGCGGTTTTGCCGTCGCCAACCAGCTGCGTGGCCACCGATACACTGCGGGAAGCATCTGGTACATAGACCACAACGTCCCGGTTGTAGTGCGGGTCAATTTTTACCGCGGTATGCGCCTTGGATGTGGTGGCGCCGCCTATCATCAGCGGCAGGTCAAACTCCTGTCGCTCCATTTCGCTGGCCACGTGCATCATCTCATCGAGGGACGGAGTAATAAGCCCGCTGAGGCCGATGATATCTACATTTTCTTCCCGTGCTACCCGCAGTATTTCATCGCAAGACACCATCACCCCGAGATCGATAACCTCGAAGTTATTACACTGCAGCACAACACCCACGATATTTTTCCCGATATCGTGTACATCGCCTTTTACCGTGGCCATCAGTATCTTGCCGTTACTGTTGTTGCCCTCGGTTTTTTCCTCCTCGATGTAGGGCTGCAGATAGGCCACCGCCTGTTTCATCACGCGAGCGCTTTTAACCACCTGCGGCAGGAACATCTTGCCCTCGCCAAACAAGTCACCCACCACGTTCATGCCATCCATCAACGGGCCTTCGATTACCTCGATAGGGCGGGCGAAATTTTGTCTGGCTTCCTCTGCGTCTTCCACCACCCAGGTGTTGATGCCTTTTACCAGTGCATACTCCAGGCGTTTGCCAACAGCCTCTTCTCGCCAACTGAGGTCTTCAACTCTGGCCTCACCGGCACCACTGGCGCGATATTTATCGGCCAGCTCCAGCAGGCGCTCGGTGCCGTCGTCACGACGGTTGAGAATCACATCCTCTACACCGTCGCGCAGGTCCTGTGGCAGGTTGTCATACACTGCCAGTTGCCCGGCATTGACGATACCCATGTCCATGCCAGCCTTGATCGCGTGGTAGAGAAATACCGAGTGGATCGCCTCGCGCACGGCATCATTGCCGCGGAAGGAAAAGGACACATTGGAAACACCACCCGAGACCAGGGCGCCTGGCAATTCGGCCTTGATGTAGCGCGTGGCCTCAATAAACTCCACTGCGTAGTTATTGTGCTCCTCTATACCTGTCGCCACGGCGAAGATATTAGGATCGAAAATGATGTCATTGGGGTTGAAATCCAATTCACTTAGCAGCAGGTCGTAGCAGCGCTTGCAGATCTCCTTGCGTCGCTGCAGGTTATCCGCCTGGCCATTCTCATCAAATGCCATGACAACGACTGCCGCACCGTAGCGCTGACACAGCCGGGCCTGGGTGAGAAATTCTTCCTCACCGGATTTCAGGCTGATGGAATTGACCACCGCCTTGCCCTGAGTGCATTTAAGTCCCGCCTCAATAATGTCCCACTTGGATGAGTCGATCATGATGGGCACCCGGCAAATATCGGGCTCGGAGGCGACCAGGTTGAGGAAGGTGACCATGGCCGCCTGGGCGTCCAGCATCCCGTCATCCATATTGATGTCGATAATCTGGGCGCCATCTTCCACCTGGCTGCGTGCCACCTCCAGCGCGGTATCGAAATCGCCTTCCATGATCAACCGTTTGAATTTGGCGGAACCGGTGACATTGCAGCGCTCGCCCACGTTAACGAACAGGCTGTCGGCGGTGATATTAAAGGGCTCCAGGCCACTCAGGCGGCAGGCAGGGCGCCGCTTTGGCAACTTTCTGGGCGGCACATCACGCACTGCGTCAGCTATGGCCTGGATATGGGCGGGCGTGGTGCCGCAGCAACCGCCGGCCAGATTCAGAAAACCGCGTTCGGCAAACCCGCGGAAATCCTCGTACATGATAGAGGGGGTTTCGTCGAACTCACCAAAGGCATTGGGCAGGCCCGCGTTGAGGTGCGCGCTGAAATAGCGGTCCGCAACATTGGATAATTCCTCGATAAAGGGCCGTATTTCCTTGAAGCGGCGCCCACAGTTGGTGCCTATTATAAGAGGGTTGGCGTGAGCAACGGCGTTCCAGAATGCCTCTGGATTCTGGCCTGAGAGCACTCGCCCGCTGATATCGGGGAAGGTGACGGATATCATCAACGGCCACTCGCGGCCCAGCTCATCAAAGACTTCCTTAACGGCAAAAATGGCCGCCTTGGCGTTCAGCGTGTCAAAGATGGTCTCGATCATGAGGAAGTCGGCACCACCTTCCAGCAGGGCCCGCGCGGCGAGGGCGTAGTTCTCGCGAAGCTGGTCGAAAGTGACGCTGCGGGCACCGGGGTTGTTTACATCCGGGGAAATTGAGGCCGTTTTAGGGGTTGGGCCCAACACACCCGCCACGAAACGTGGCCGGTCCGGGGTCAGAGCGGTTACCTCGTCCGCGACCGCCCGGGCGACACGCGCAGCGGCCAGGTTCAGCTCGGCGGAAATGCTGCCCAGACCGTAATCGTCCTGGGCCACGGTTGTGCTGTTGAAGCTGTTGGTGCCGATAATATCGGCACCGGCTTCCAGATACTGTTTGTGTATGCTGGCGATCACATCCGGCCGGGTCAGGGACAGCAGGTCATTATTCCCTTTCAGGTCCGAAGGGTGATCCGCAAAGCGCTCACCGCGATAGTCCGCTTCCTCCAGCCCCGCTACCTGAATCATGGTTCCCATGGCACCGTCCAGCACCAGAATACGGGCCTGCAAGGCCTGTTCCAGGGGGGTAGGGGTGTCGGGTTTATCTGCCATGATCTGTCTCTGTCTGTCGTTGGAACAGTGATCTGTCCCCACCAAAAAAGCGGGCTAGTCTAGCAGATTGGAAAGCCGCCTTCAGGTGGCACTCGCGTTTTTGTGAACAAGTTTGGTAGAATACCCGAGTAATTTACTCGGAATGTATTTCCAGACAGGACAGCAGATGGTTACCATTACTGAATCAGCCCAGGAATATCTCGCGGAACTCCTTACCAAGCAGGAGGGTGCGCTGGGTGTCAGGGTCTTTATCAACCAGCCGGGCACCTCCAAAGCGGAGACCTGCATCGCCTACTGCCGCGAAGATGACGTGCAGGAGGGTGACGAGGTGCGCAAATACGAGGCCTTTACCGCCTGGTTTGACAGTCGCAGCCTGCCGTTCCTGGAGGACGCGCTGGTGGACTATTCAAAAGACCGGATGGGCGGGCAACTGACCATCAAGGCACCCAACGCCAAGATGCCCCGTGTCGACGACGACAGCCCGTTGGAAGATCGCATTAACTACGTGCTCTACAACGAGATTAACCCGTCACTGGCGGCACACGGTGGTGAAGTGAGCCTGGTAGAGGTCACCGATGACTTTTATGCCGTGCTGCGCTTTGGCGGTGGTTGCCAGGGCTGCAGTGCCGTGGATATGACCCTCAAGAGCGGCGTGGAGAAAACGTTGCTGGAACAGCTGCCGCAACTGGCTGGCGTGCGGGACATGACCGATCACAGCGATACCAGCCAGGCGTATTACAACTAACAGCGCTCTGGCAGTACCGCTTTCACCTTGTCGCGCATCGCGCGCAGGCAATTCTCGGTTGTTTCCCAGTCTATGCAGCCGTCGGTAACAGATACACCGTAGGCCAGCTCATCAAGGTTCGCCGGGATGGGCTGGTTGCCGGCGTTGATATTGCTTTCAATCATCAATCCCACAATGGATTTATTGCCCTCGATAATCTGGTTGGCCACGTTTTCCACCACCAGCGGTTGTAATTCGGGCTTCTTGTTGGAGTTGGCGTGACTGCAGTCCACCATGATATTGCGTGGCACGGCTGCCTTGTCCAGGGCCTCCTCGCACAGGCGAATATGCACTGAGTCGTAGTTGGGGCCGCCGCTGCCGCCGCGCAACACGATATGGCCGTAGCGATTGCCCCGGGTGGTGAAAACCGACACTTGCCCGGCGCTGTTAATTCCCAGGAAACGGTGCGGTTTGGCCACCGAGTTCAGGGCGTTGGTCGCCACGGTCAGCCCACCGTCAGTGCCGTTTTTGAAGCCCACTGGAGAGGACAGGCCGCTGGCCATTTCCCGGTGAGTCTGGGATTCCGTGGTTCGGGCGCCAATTGCACTCCAGCTGATCAGGTCTTGCAGGTATTGCGGTGAGATCGGGTCCAGGGCCTCTGTTGAGGTCGGCAGGCCCAGCTCCAGGATATCCAGCAACAGCTTGCGGCCAATATGCAAACCTTCCTCGAGCTTGAAGGAATCATCCAGGTACGGGTCGTTGACAAGACCTTTCCAGCCCACTGTGGTGCGCGGTTTCTCAAAATACACGCGCATCACTATGTACAGGGTATCGGAAAGCTCCTCTGCCAGGGCTTTCAAACGGCGGGCATAGTCCATTGCCGCCTTTGTGTCATGAATAGAGCAGGGACCGACCACGACAAACACCCGGTGATCCTTGCGATCGAGGATGTCCTGGATTACCTTGCGGCTGCTCGCCAGCATCTCGTGGCTGGCATCGGACATAGGCAGGGCCCGCTTCAATTGCTGCGGTGTGACCAGCACATTCTGCGAATCAACATTGATATTGTGAACTTCGATATTACTCATCGGTGGTTACCTGATACAGTTATTTACATTCCCCTCGCGCCGGGGGCCGAATTCTATAGCAGTGGGGGCTGATTGGGTAGGCACTGCCGCCTGCAACCCGCGCCGCAGTAAGGAGTAGTTGTGCCGCGCACCTTGTATGACATCACCCCCCTGTTATCGCTGGTCGATGACGGCTTTGTACTGCTTACGCCTAATCTGCGCCTCGCGAGAAGAATCAAGTCTGAATGGGACACCCGTATGGCTGCCAGCGGCGCCCGTGTCTGGCAACCCGTTCCAGTCTTGCCGCTGGAGGGCTGGCTACAACAGCGGTGGCAGGAGGGCGTGACGAGGGGCCTGGTCCCCGCGTTAATGCAGATTGGCCCCGCCCAGGCGCTGGAGCTGTGGCAACAGATAATTGCGGGGGATGAGCAGGATTCTGACAACTATTCGCTGCTGCGTCCGGCGGCCGCCGGCGAGTTGGCTGCCCAGGCGCGTCAGACCCTGCTGCGCTGGCAGGTGGATACCAGCAATCCGACAGTTCGTCAGAACTTCAGGTTGGATGAAGATTGTGGCACGTTTCTGCGCTGGCTGGATTTGTTCGAAAAGCAGCTGGCAGCGGCGGGGCTGTGTACCCCTGTGGATGCAGTGCACCAGCTGCTGTCTTGCGCCGCGCACATGCCCAGGTCCCGGGTTGCACTGTTGGAGTTCGACGACATTCCCCCTCTCTACCGATCAGCAGTGAATGCCCTGGCCGAGGAGCTGCGGGAGGTATCGCCCGATGCCGCTGGGGCTGAACGGCGGATGTACACTTTCGCAGACGGGCGATCGGAACTGCAGGCGGTTGCCCGCTGGGCCGCCACTACGAGCAAGGAGCAGCCCGCAGCCACACTGGGTATCGTGCTCAGTGACATGGCCACTGACCGGGTAGCCCTGGAGTATCTTCTGCGCCGGGAATTCAACTGTCTGGGGGAGAACTACACCAGTCTACCGGTCAACTTTTCTACGGGAATTTCATTGGACCGGACACCGGTTGCCAGGGATGGGCTAGCCGCACTCGCCATGGCAGGCCGGCGCTGCTCCGTGTCTGCAGTAGAATCGCTGCTCGCCTCCCGCTTCCTGAAATTACCGGATGCGCATTCGCCCCTCGCCAACTACTTTATCCATCGGCTCTACAACGCGGGTCGCGAACACCTGGACACAGCTGATCTGCGCTATTTCGCCAGTGAGACAAAGCTGGGTGAGGAGAAGGGGCTGGTGCTTGGTCAGATACTGGTGAATATCGCCGGCATGCGGGAGTTGCGGCAGAATGCACTGCCTTCCGCATGGATAGAGCGTTTCAGCCAGGTGCTTGAGCTCTGGGGCTGGCCTGGCGATGGCCCGCTGGACTCGCTTGAATACCAGCAGGTTGAACTGTGGTATCGCACCCTGGATGAATTCAGGAGCTATGACGCTGTTTGCGAGGCTATGGATATGGAGCGGGCATTGCAGCTTCTTCGCAGCAGCTGTGCCCGGCAGATGTCCCAGCCCCAGACGGCAGACGGCAATGTGCAGGTACTGGGGCCATTGGAAGCGGCAGGCCTGGCATTTGACCAGCTCTGGTTGTGCGGCATGCAGGCGGGGCGCTGGCCTGCCGCCGCCAGGCCCAGCCCGTTTATTCCGCAATCACTGCAGCGGGAGCTGCAGATGCCGCACGCCACCGCAGAGCGGGAATGGGCGTTTGCCGCGGGGCTGCTCGCCCAGTACTCGGGGTCTACTGCTATCCTTCACGCCAGCTACTGCCGCCAACTCGACGATGTGCCGGAATTGCCCAGCGCTTTGCTGGAGGGGTTTCAGGCAGCGGAAATTGAGCTGCCGCCGGCAATCGATACGGACTGGCTGGAGCAGTGGCAACAGCGTCGAATGGTGCGAGTCGAAGATAATCTGGCCCCGGTTATCGCCGCCGCTGAACTGGACGATATAGGCGGCGGCAGCGCCTTGCTGGAAGACCAGTCACAGTGCCCGTTTCGCGCTTTTGCGCGGCGCCGCCTGCGGGTAGAGCCGCTGCCTGATTTCAGTCTCGCGCTGTCACCTGCGGACCGGGGATCTTTGCTGCACGACGCTTTGAATGCCCTGTGGGCCAAGCTCAACGATCACGCGACCCTGCTCGCACTGGACGATAAAACCGAGTTGGCGGCAGTGTCGGAAGCCGCACAGGCTGCCATCATGGCCTTTCCCGCGGGGCACAGGCGGCAGTTTGGCGCGGCGTACTGGGGGCTTGAGGGACAGCGCCTTACAAGCTTGCTGACAGAGTGGCTTGCGCTGGAAAAAAATCGTGCTGAATTCACCGTTGCCCAGCGAGAGCTGGATGTCAGCTTCGCCCTGGGTCCGCTGCAATTGCGCCTGCGGGTGGACCGCATCGATCGCCTGGCCGATGGCTCCCAGATGATCATCGACTACAAGTCCGGTATCAGCAGGGTGCAGGACTGGCTGGGCGAGCGGCCAGGCAAGCCCCAGCTCTTACTGTACGGAATTGCGGCCCCCGGTGAGGCCGCAGCTTTGGCGTTCGGCCAGGCCCGCCCCCGCGATTGCAAGTTTGTCGGCCTGGGCCGGGTGGCTGCCGCCCCTGGCATTGGCACCGATATCGCCGCGGTCGTGGGTGATCGCATGGATGTCTCAGACTGGGACAGCCTCAACACCCGCTGGCGTGACAATCTGGAGCGCCTCGCACAGGAGTTTGTCGACGGCGAGGCGCAGGTTGATCCTCTGAACAACAACAGTTGCACCTGGTGCGGCCTGCAGCCTTTGTGTCGCGTGGCGGCAGCAGACGAGGAACTACCATGAGCGTTGTCGATGCACCGCAACGCGCGCGGGCAATTGATCCGCACACCAGTTTTTGTGTCAGCGCACCGGCGGGATCAGGAAAAACCGAGCTGCTGATCCAGCGCTACCTGTGCCTGCTGTCGCGGGTGGAACGGCCGGAGCAGGTGCTGGCAATTACCTTCACCCGCAAGGCCGCCGCGGAAATGCGCGAGCGCGTGGTAGAAGCCTTGCAGGCGGCGATACAGCAGCAGCCCTGCCATAGCGAACACGAGCAGGTAACCCGGGCGCTGGCGGAACAGGCACTGGCGGCGGATGCCCGGGGAAGCTGGCACCTGGTGCGGGACATTTCCCGTCTCAACATCAAAACCATCGACAGTTTCTGCGGCGGGCTAACACGTCAAATGCCAGTACTCAGCGAGTTTGGCGGGCAGGCATTGCTGCTGGACGACGCCGGGGAGCTATACGCCAGTGCCGTGGAGGAATTGTTCGGCTACATCGAGACAGATCACCCGATTGCCGCGGATATATCCGCCCTGATGTTGCACTTCGACAACAACTGGGAGCGCCTGCAAAACCTGCTGGTGGCCATGCTCGCCCGGCGCGAGCAGTGGCGGCCCTACGTCGGGGTGCATCGTGAGCCGGGTGAGTCGGAAGCCTACCTGGTCGCTACAGTGGAAAGCCTGGTGCGCGGCGAGCTGACAACACTGGCGGACAGATTGGCCCCTTACCAGGCGGAGCTTCTTGATCTTTGGGCTTATGCGGCGGGCAATCTTGGGGTAGCGGTTCCCCAGGCGTTTCCCGGCTGCGAGCCGGCCGATATCGCCCACTGGCGCAGCCTGCGGAACATGCTGTTAACCAACAACGGCACCTGGCGCCAGCGCCTGGATAAAAACATGGGGTTCCCTGCGGGCAAAGGTGTGCCCACCGAGCGCAAGGAGCAGCTGAAGGCGATACTGGCCGAACTAGCCGAGCTCGATGGATTGGAGCAACTGCTGGCCGATATCACGGTACTGCCCGAGGTCAACACTGGCAGCCAATCCTGGCGCCTGCTGCTACACCTGTCGCGTCTATTGCCTGTGCTGGCAGCGCAACTGCTGTTGGTTTTCTCGCGAGAGGGCGCAGTGGATCACAACCAGGTTGCCCTATCGGCGCTGCAGGCACTGGGCGAGGACGAGGCCCCCACGGAACTCGCGCTGCGGCTGGATTACCAGATTGAGCACATACTGGTCGACGAATTCCAGGATACCGCCATCAACCAGTACGAGCTGGTGCAGGCACTTACGCGGGGCTGGGGGCAGCACAATGACAACAACCCGCAAGCGCCGCGCACGGTGATGATTGTTGGCGACGGCATGCAGTCAATTTACGGTTTTCGCGGTGCCAATGTAGGCCTGTTTCTGAAAGCCCGGCTGGAGGGATTTAACGGCGTGCGGCTGGACCACCTGCAGTTGACCTGTAACTTTCGCTCCGACCCGGGTGTGGTGAATTGGGTGAATGACAGCTTTGCCGCTGCGTTTCCCGCGGAACACGACGTCAACCGTGGCCGGGTAAGTTATAGCCCGAGTGCTGCGGTGCGACCTGCAGCGGAAGAGCCGGCCGTATCGCTGCATGCCTTTCACGGTGAGGAGGCCACCCGGCAGGAATTGGCATTTGTCTGTCAGGCGATTGCCGATGCCAACGCGAATCCCCAGCTGGCGAGCATTGCTGTACTGGGACGCAGCCGAGGCCACCTGCAGGGTATCATCGCCGGCTTGCAACAATTGTCCGTACCCTACACGGCAGCGGCCATGGAAAGCCTGGCCCAGTCCGTTGTTGTCACCGACCTGATAACGCTGTGTCGGGCGTTGTCCAGCGATGCCGATCGCCTGGCCTGGATGGCGTTATTGCGAGCACCCTGGTGCGGCCTGTGTCTCGCTGATCTGCTGCAAGTTGGGCGCTGGGGTGAAACACCCCGGTACACGCCGATATGGCAGGTACTGTCAGAACCGGGGCTGCAACAATCTCTGTCTGACACCGGCAGACGCCAGCTTAACGCTATCCTGCCAGCGCTACAGCAGGCGCGGCACAAGCGCGACCGCCTGAGCCTGCGAGCCTGGATAGAACAGACCTGGCTGGCCCTTGGCGGAGCGGCGGCAACAACCAGCGAAGGCGCATTGGCGGACGCCGAGAGCTTCTTTCAGTTACTGGAACAAGCCGAGCAGGAGGGCATGGGGCTGGATATACGCTGGCTGGAGCGGCGTCTGGAGAAACAGTTTATGGCAGGCGGGGAGGCTGGCAGTAAGATCCAGATTATGACTTTGCACAAAGCCAAGGGGTTGGAGTTCGATTGTGTGTTCATCCCGCAGCTGGCCAGAACGTCCCGGGGCGACGACCGGGAGCTACTGCTGTGGGACGAACACAGCAGCCCGGACAGCGAGCGCACATTCCTGCTGGCGATGGATGATCACAGCGCCCGGGGTGAGCCAACGCTCTATAACTACCTGGCCAAATTACGCAAGGACAAAAGCGCGCTGGAGGGCACCCGGCTGTTGTACGTGGGGGTCACGCGGGCCGTGCGCAAACTGGTGCTGAGCGCCAGTCTCAAGGTAGATGAGCGCAGCGGTGAATTACGCGCGCCGACAGCTCGCAGCCTGCTGAGCCCCATATGGGAGAGCTTTCAGAACAGCATGCAGGTGCACGAACCGGACCTCCCCGTATCACCTGATGATCGCGCGGGGCAGCGTGCCGGGCTGCTGCGATTGGAGCAGCCAGTGCGTGAAACGCGGGAAGATAGCGCAGCGCAAGCTGAAGAAACGGCCGGTCCGAATATTCCCGCGCGGCCGCTTAACTACCCGGAGCGATGTGTCGGCACCGTGGTACACCTGGCTCTGGAAGAACTCTCCCTGCGCGAGGTTCTCCCCACCGTCCTGGAAGACAGGGATAAGCAGCGCTGGCGCTCGGCTCTGGCGGGGCTGGGTCTTTGGGGCAGGGCGCTGGATGAGGCCCAGGCGGCGGTGGAGCAGTCCTTGCACACCACGCTCGCGGCTGACAGTCCCGGCAGATGGGTATTATCACCACGCCATTTGCAGCCCCGCAGCGAGTGGGCCATCACCTGGCTTAATCCGGCCACCGGTCACAGCGAGGACCTGGTGATAGACCGCACGTTTGTCGATGTAGATGATGGTGTCCGCTGGTTGATCGATTACAAGAACAGCGAACCGGAAGCGAATGAATCTCTGGACGATTTTCTCGAGCGACAGGCGCTGGAATACCGGGAACAGTTACTGCGCTATCGGGGAGCGTTGCGGGCGCTCTCGGGCGAAGCGATCTGCTGTGCCCTGTTTTTTACAGCCCTGGGGCGCTTACATCACATTGAAAGCCTTAATCTCCCAGCGGAGGTAGCAGACTGATGGCGCATTTTCTGGGTCGCTTCATACACCGTATTGTGATTTTAACGGGCGCCGGGATCTCCGCTGAATCCGGCGTGCCCACATTTCGTGACGCCGACGGTTTGTGGGAAAAACATGACCCCATGGACATAGCGACTCCGGAGGCGTTTGCCCGCGACCCGGACCTGGTATATCGCTTCTACAATGAGCGCAGGAACACGCTCTCCTCGGTAGAACCGAACACGGCTCACACTGCGCTGGCACAGCTGCAGAAACAGTTTAACGGTGAGGTTTTCCTGGTCACCCAGAACGTGGACGACCTGCACGAGCGCGGCGGCAGTGAGCAGGTGTGCCATATGCACGGCAGGCTGCAGGCAATGTTATGCACAGCCTGCGAGGGTCGTTTGCCCGCGTTGGTGGACTACGACGGCAACAGTGTTTGTCCGGCCTGCGCCAGCCTGGGCACACTGCGCCCGGATATCGTGTGGTTCGGCGAAATGCCCTATTTTATGGATGAAATTGAAGCGCGGCTGTCGGACTGCGATTTGTTTATCGCCATTGGCACGTCCGGGCTTGTGTATCCCGCCGCCGGTTTTGTACAGCAGGCGAGTTTCAGTGGCGCCACCACTGTGGAGATCAACCGGGAACTGAGTGATGTCACTGACCTGTTTCATCATCAACGTCAGGGCCTGGCCACCACAGAGGTAGCCGGGCTGGTCAGGGAGTTATTGGGGCAGGACTGAGCACTCAGTCTTGCCGCGCCAGCCACACGATAAATCGGCGGTCCTGTGCCAGCGTTTCCACACGACCGAAGCTGCGTTTCAGCGTGGGTAGATAATCCAGGTGCCGATTGGCCACAAGACACAGCCGGCCCCCCGTCTGCAGATAGCGGGCACAGTGAGCCACCAGACGCCGACCGGCATACTCGTCAACAGCGTGATTGAGATGAAACGGTGGATTGCACAGGATCAGATCGGCCGCCGGCCCCTGGTAGTTCTCCAGCGCATCGTCATGGTGAAAGCCGAATGACACGCCGGCAAACAGCTGAGCGCTATTAATGCGTGCCGATTCCAGCGCCATCGCAGATTCATCGGCGAATATTACCTCGGATGCCAGCCCCTGTTTGAACGCGGCAAGGCCCAGCACCCCATTGCCACAGGCCAGGTCAATGAGGGTGCCAGCGGGCGCTAACCCGGCGAGTTGCTGCAGTAACAGGCGGCTACCACCATCCAGCTTGTCCTGGCTGAAGACATTGGGCATGGCTTGCAGATCACAACCCAGGGCATCACAGTGGTAGCGCGCATTGTCGTGAACCGGCTGCGGCGGTTTGTCCTCCAGGCGAGCGCTGAACAATCGCGCTTTGCGCTGGCCCGGATGCCGCTCAGTCGGGCCAATATATTTGTCCAGCAGGCCGGCGACATGGGGGGACAGGTGCTTATCCATGCCCGCGGCCAGTACAGTTGTGCCGGTGGGGAAGTGGTGTTGTAACAACGCCAGCTGATATTCAAAGTAGGGCAGCACCTTGGGGATGCGCAACACCACAACGGCTGCGCCGGTGGGCGGCGGCGCCGTGCTCCAGGTCACCGGTACATCCGTGCGTTGATTGGCCGCCAGGTTCCGCGCAAGGGCAAGAGCACTCAGGGCGGAATCCGTCCACAGGCCCCGCGCACCCAGCGGGACACACAGGGCGCCGTGCTCATCGTTAACCACCAGCACATCGGCACCAGCGATCTCACGGTGCTTTACAGCATCCAGCAGCAACAGGTCAGCGGCGCACCAGGCACGCAATGGTTCGTCCCGGCGCGAGGGATAGCGGTGCAGCGTAAACTCACCGAAAGGCGTATGACATAGCGTATCAGCGGCCATCCGGAAGCTGGGCCCTCAGGTCTCTAGTGTGGCTCAGCCGCCGCGAACATGGAGTTTGAGTGTTTGCCCGGGCTGCAGGTATTTGCGCGGGTCGAGGGCGTTCCAGGCAACAATGTCGTCAACGCTGACTTTGAACTTGCCGGCAATCACATACAGTGAATCACCGCGTCTGACCCTGTAGCCAACCGGTGCCGCCGGCGGCAAATCGGTACCCGCCAGGCCAGCAGCCCATTCGCTGCCCGGAATCATCAGGGTAGACCCGGCACGGATCATGCTGCCGTTTATGCCATTGACGCGCCGCAGCAAGCCTACCTGGGTATCAAATTTTTTCGCAATGGTTATCAGGTTATCGCCGGAGCGGATGGTGTAGTGCCGCCAGCGAACCCGCTCGGAGGGGCTCAGCTCGGCGACACCTTCCTCCAGGCGGGCACCGGTGCCTGCGGGCACCAGTAGCTCCCCAGCGCGGTCGGGAGAGGTTGCCCAGCGCAATTGCCCGGCATTCAGCCAGCGCAGGGTTTCCAGATTAACATCGGCGAGCTCTGCCGCGCGGGCTAGCTCTATCTGGCCACCGATATCAGCAACCTCAAAAGCAGGAGCGTTTTCGACCGGCGGGATAACCACGTCGTAAGTCTCCGGGTCGGCAACAATGCGCGACAATGCCAGCATTTTCGGTACATACCTGCGCGTTTCCCGCGGCAGATTCAGCGACCAGTAATCGGTGGGCTGCCCCCTGGCTGCATTGGCCCGCTGGGCGCGTGCCACCCGGCCATTGCCAGCATTGTAGGCGGCCAGCGCCAGCAACCAGTCGTTATCAAATTCACTATGCAGTTGTTCCAGATAATCCAGCGCTACCCGGGTGGAGTCGCGCAGGGAGCGCCTGCCATCGAACCACCAGTCCTGCTGCAGACCCAGGTGCTCACCTGTTGCCGGCATGATCTGCCACAGGCCAGCGGCGCTGTTGCGGGAGTACGCCATGGGGTTCAGCGTACTCTCCACCAGAGGCAACAGAGCGATCTCCATGGGCATATTGCGTTTCTGGACTTCTTCTACAATGTAGTAAAGGTAGAGCGAGCCGCGTTCGGAGATAGTGGGCATGTAGGTGGGCTGTGCCAGGTAGTTGGCCATCGCGCTATCCACCTGGTCACTCTCGATAGTCTGCCAACTCAAGCCGGCGCGAATTCTTTCCCACAGGTCGTCTTGAAGCGCTTCTTCGGGTGCCTGTTCGGCGCCTTGCAGGGCTTCCTGCGGCGCTAGCCGCCCTGAACGCAGGGTCCCGGACTGCGGCCCTACAGGTGATTGGCGCGGATTCAGGCCGCTTTGGGCCAGGGATGACTCCAGCGGTAAGGCACTGATGTCCGAATGGCCAATCGACTGGCAACCGACCACAAGACAAGAGCTATATATTACTGTAAATAGATACCCTAACTTCATGTTTATTAACTTTTTTATCTGTTATTAAAAATTATCTTTCCAGCCGCGTACTGCGGCAAATACATCGGCGGTATCACCGGGTACAAGCCGGCCCTGAGACTGTAGCGAGTCCAGCAAATCCCGCTGCTTACACCGCAAAAACGGGTTGGTGGCCAGCTCCAGGGCAATATCAGAAGGCACGGTGGGCTCATCTTTCGCCCTGGTGGACTCTGCCTGGGCAATCCGTGCTGTCAACGCGGCATTATCTGGCTCTACGGCCTTGGCAAACGCCAGGTTGGCCAGGGTGTATTCGTGAGCGCAATACACCAGTGTTTCGGGCGGCAGTGCCGCCAGTGACTCCAGCGATGCCAGCATCATCGGCGGGGTGCCTTCAAAGAGCCGCCCACAACCTCCCGCGAAGAGGGTGTCTCCACAAAACAGCAGGGGCTGCTCGCCTGCGTGGAAATAGGCGATATGGTCCAGGGTATGCCCGGGCACCGTCATCACCTCAAAGGCATGGCCCAAAACCTCGATACGGTCACCGGCGCCAAGCCGGTGGTCGATACCCTCGATAGCCGGGTTATGCGGGCCGAATACCACCGGGTCATACTCTGCGCGCAGCTCAGCCACCCCGCCAACATGGTCGAAGTGATGATGAGTGATCAGAATGCCTTGTAAGTTCAGTTGCCGCTGGCTGAGCACCGCCATTACAGGGGCCGCATCACCGGGGTCTACCACGAAGGCCTCGCGTGTATCGGCATCGTGCAGAAGCCAGATATAGTTATCGTTGAATGCCGGAATCGGCTCGACTGTTAGCATAGGGCACCGTTTCAATTGATTAAAAATACAGTAACATGGCGGCTCAAACGCGTGCGCCGGGGCATATCTTTACCGTCGTGCCCCCCCCGCATGCAAGGACAGGTGAGTGTATCGACATTTTGACTGAACTGGAATCCTGGTATGCCAGCGATAATGGGCAATACCTGTTGACGACTACCCGCGAGACGGTGGACGGCATACTGGATACCGCTTTCGGCTACCACCTGCTGCAAACCGGCTGTACCCGCGGGCATGCCCTGTTCAGCGGCAGCCCGATAAATCACCGGATCTATGCCGCAGAGAAGGCCGGAGCGGGAATCAGCCTGCTGGCGCTTGCAGATGAGCTGCCACTGGAAAGCGACAGTATTGACACCGTGATCGCCCATCACACGCTTGATTTTTCTGACGACCCGCACCAGGTGCTGCGCGAGATACAGCGCGTGTTAACGCCCCAGGGCCAGTTGTTGCTAATCGGCTTTAATCCACACAGCCTGCGCGGCATCAGCGCCCGCTTGCGCGGTCTCAGCCGCAAGTCCCTGTGGCACCAGCATGCAGCGGTAAGCGAGAGCCGCCTTACCGACTGGCTGCACCTGCTAGGCTGCGAAGTGCAGGATTGCACTCGCCTGGGGGCAGTACCGTTGCTGGGGCGCGGTGCCTTCCGGCGCTGGTTGATGCGCCTTGACGGCTGGAGCAATCGCCACAATTTGCCCGGCGGAGGCGTGTACATCCTACACGCGATTAAACAGGTTTCCGCGGTTCACCGGCCGCGGCGACAGTGGCAATTACGTCGGCAGCGGTTAATGGGGCTCGTGCCCAAGCCGACACCGGCTCCCAGTCCCACGCCATATCGGCCAACACGCGGCGAAGCCGCAGGTCAGCAACGCAATGGAGATAAGATAGTTTGAAGAAAGTCGAGATATTTACCGACGGCGCTTGCCGTGGAAATCCCGGGCCGGGAGGCTGGGGAGTATTGATGCGCCACCAGGGTGTAGAGAAAGGGTTGTACGGTGGCGAGCCACATACCACCAATAATCGTATGGAGTTACAAGCAGCGATAGAAGGACTTAAGGCCCTGCAGGAGTCCTGCGTGGTCGAACTGACCACGGATTCTGTCTATGTAAAAAATGGCATTACCACCTGGCTGGCCAATTGGAAACGCAAAGGCTGGAAAACCGCTGGGCGCCAGCCAGTGAAGAATGTGGATTTGTGGCAGGCACTGGACGAGCAAAACCAGCGGCACAAGGTGGAGTGGCATTGGGTGAAGGGCCACAGCGGGCACCGCGAAAACGAAATGGCGGACCAACTGGCCAACCGGGGCATTGATGAACTGAACAAGAAAACGGCGGGCGCGTGAGACAAATTGTTCTGGACACAGAAACGACTGGCCTGGAAGCCTCCCAGGGGCATCGCATTATAGAAATCGGCTGCGTAGAGCTCGAGAACAGGCGCCTGACAGGTAACCATTACCACCAGTACATCAATCCTCAGCGGGAGATAGACCAGGGCGCGATTGAAGTACACGGCATCACCAACGAGTTTCTCAATGACAAACCCCTGTTCGACAAAGTCGTTACAGACTTCATTGAGTTTGTGCGCGGCGCCGAGCTGATTATCCACAACGCGCCGTTTGACCTGGGTTTCCTCGATGCAGAACTGAAACGTCTGCCGCAGCAGCGGGACTCGATGATCGACCTGTGTACCGTTGTGGACACCCTGGTGATGGCCCGCGCCAAACACCCGGGCCAGCGCAACAACCTGGATGCACTGTGCCAGCGTTACGACGTGGACAACTCCCAGCGTGATTTACACGGGGCACTGCTGGATGCGGAAATCCTGGCGGATGTTTACCTGGCCATGACGGGGGGCCAGACGGCGCTGCAGTTATCCGATGCAACCGCTAACAGCGGTGATGGCGGGCCCGGCAGCCAGCAGATAAGACGCCTCGCCGCGGGGCGTGCCGCCTTACCTATCCTGCGCGCCAGCGCAGAGGAGTGTGCGGGCCACGAAGCGCAACTGGACGCTATCGCTGCCAGCAGCGGCGGCAAGGTTCTGTGGCGGGAACTCGCCGAGGGACACTGAAGCCCCTGCTAACGCCCCGTACTCAGATAAACAGCGATACGCAGGCCAGACCAACACCGCCCATCACAATGGTATAGGGCAGGGCCATCATCACCATACGCCCGTAAGAGAGACGAATCAGCGGTGCCAGGGCGGAGGTCAGCAGAAACAAAAATGCCGCCTGGCCATTAGGTGTTGCCACGCTGGGCAGGTTGGTGCCGGTATTGATTGCCACGGCCAACTGGTCGAACTCGTTGCGGGTAATATCGCCCGCATCCAGCGCCGCTTTGACTTCATTAATGTAGACCGTGGCGACAAACACATTGTCGCTGATCATCGACAGAACCCCGTTAGCAAGAAAGAACATGGCCGGGCGAACATCCGCCTCCATGGCCAGCACCGCGTCTATGACCGGAGTGAACAAGTGCTGGTCGTGAATCACCGCCACAATCGCAAAGAAAACGACCAACAGGGCAGTAAAAGGCAGTGCCTCCTCAAAGGCATGGCCAATCTGGTGTTCTTCTACAATCCCGTTGAAGGCTGTCAGCAATACAATAACCATCAGGCCGATAAGGCCCACTGCGGCCAGGTGTAGCGCGAGCCCGGTGACCAGGATTGCAGCGACCAGAGCCTGGACAACAAGGCGTGCATTGGAGCGCGGATTGCGTCGCGTTTCTTCCTGCTCCTGGAATTCAACCAGCACAGCACGCACCCGCTCGGGCATTTCCGCGCCGTAACCAAAGGTGTGTGTCACCTCCAGCAGATAACAGGTCAGCAGGCCGGCGGCCAATACCGGCATGGTAACCGGCGCCATAATGAGGAAAAATTTGATGAAATCCCATTGCGCGACGGTGGCGATAAGGAGATTCTGGGGCTCCCCAACGAGCGTGCAAACACCGCCCAGCGCCGTACCAACCGCTCCGTGCATCAGCAGGCTGCGCAGAAATGCGCGGAAATTTTCCAGGTCCTCGCGGTGCAGTTCGCCCACACCGTCATCGACGGAATGATCGTGGCCTTCCTGGCTCAAGTTCTTGCCAGAGGCAACTTTGTGGTACACGGAGAAAAACCCCACACCCACGCTGATCAATACGGCGGTAACGGTGAGGGCGTCCAGAAAGGCTGAGAGCACTGCAGCCACCAGCGCGAACAGTAGAGAAAGCATCCGCTTCGAACGTACATTCAACAATATGCGGGTAAACACGAACAGCAGCAGCTCTTTCATGAAGTAAATACCGGCCACCATGAACATCAGCAGCAGGATGACCTCAAAATTGGCCGCGGTTTCGTCAAACACCGTCTGTGCCGAGGTCATACCCAGTATCACAGCCTCTATCGCCAGCAAGCCACCGGGTTGCAGGGGGTAACAGCGCAGGGCCAGGGCCAGAGTGAAGATGAACTCGGCAATAAGCAGCCAGCCGGTCACAAAGGGCCCCAGCAAATAGAGCGCCACCGGATTGAGCAGCAGGAAGGCTACAATGGTTTGCTTGTACCAGGTGGGGGAGGACCCGAGAAAGTTTTTCCACAGGGCGTTAGCTGGTGTGTCCGTCATGGCAAGGCCTATCGTGATTATCGGGGGGCATTCTACTTTATTGCATACCAGTTTTAGAAGCTTTCCGCAGCGCTTGCCCCTCGCCGGGGTCGCCCTTACTATAGCCAGTCCCTCAACCGCAGGATTTCATTACCGTGTTTCGACCCGACCACATACCCCCGGACAGGACAGACAACGAGCTGCATATCATTTTCCAGTGCGGCGAACTGCTCAGTGATATGCGTGCCGGTGATCTGTGCCTGATCGACAGGCAGCAACTGGAGGGGCACGGCTGGCGGGTACAGCGACGCCAGTTTCTCGGGTACTGGCGGGACCGCCCCTGCTATGCACTGGAGATCGATGAGATAGAGGAGGTCGATCCGCTGCAATACCAGCGCGGAAATCTCTACCAGATTCTCGGGCGTGTTGACGAGCAGTTGTTCGCGCTGGCCGGCCGCGCTGCCCAGCTGCTTGACTGGGAGCGGGATCACCAGTTCTGTGGCCGCTGCGGGCGCGAAATGGTGGTGGATATCGCCGAGCGCGCCATGCGCTGCACACCCTGCGAAACAGTGATTTATCCACGTATCGCGCCCTGTGTCATTGTGCTGGTGACCCGCGGTGAAGAACTGCTGCTGGCTCGCAATGTTAACTTCCCCGTACCCATGTACAGTACCCTGGCAGGCTTTATCGAACCGGGGGAGACCGCCGAAGAGACCCTGGTGCGTGAAGTGCGGGAAGAGGTTAGCGTGGAAATCACCGGTATTCAGTATTTTCAGTCCCAGTCCTGGCCCTTCCCCAACCAATTAATGCTGGGATTCTTCGCCGAATACGCCGGCGGTGATATAGTGTGCGACGAAGTAGAAATCGCCGACGCCCGCTGGTTTCATTACCGCGAGCTACCCATGATCCCGCCACCTTCATCGGTTGCCGGCCAACTGATACGGCAATACGTCGGTCAATTCAGCTAAGCCTGCCCATCTAAAGAAAACTGGAGTCAAAATTTTGGAATTTATTTACGAATACGGGCTGTTTCTTGCCCAGGCCGTCACGTTCGTCGCTGCCATACTGGTCGTGGCTGCCGGTCTGGTGGCCATAGGCCAGCGCCAAAAGGCAGAACAGCAGGAGGGCCACATTGAGGTCAGGGATCTCAATGAGAAATACCGCCACATTGGCCACGGCATCCAGCACGTGGTAGCGGAGCCGGACGTACTCAAAGCCGAGCTCAAAGCTGAAAAGAAGGCGGAAAAAGCCAAGGCAAAGGCGGCCAAGAAAAAGCGGGACAAAACAAACACCAGCGATAATGAAAGCCGCAAGCGCCTCTATGTGCTGGATTTCGATGGGGACATAAAGGCCAGCGCTACAGACAATCTGCGGGAAGAAATTTCAGCCGTGTTAGCGCAGGTAAGACCCGGTGATGAGATGCTCGTTCGGGTAGAGAGCCCCGGCGGCATGGTTCATAGCTATGGTCTCGCCGCCAGCCAGTTGCGCCGCATTCGCGATGCCGACGTGCCGCTGACCATCACCGTGGACAAGGTTGCCGCAAGCGGCGGCTATATGATGGCCTGCGTCGCCAACCGGATTGTCGCGGCACCGTTTGCCGTTATTGGCTCCATCGGAGTGCTGGCACAGCTCCCCAACTTTCACCGTCTGCTCAAAAAGAACGATATCGATTTTGAGTTATTTACTGCAGGGGAATACAAGCGCACCGTCACCATGTTTGGTGAAAATACAGACAAGGGTAGAGAGAAGTTTTCTGAAGAGCTGGAGAAAACCCATGAGTTGTTCAAGCAATTTGTCACGGCCAACCGACCTGTGGTTGATATAGGCAAAGTCGCGACTGGCGAGATCTGGTATGGCCAGAATGCACTTGAAATGGGGCTGGTGGATGAGCTGGCGACCAGCGACGCCCTGGTACAGGGTCATCTGGCAGACTGGGACGTATTCGAAGTGAAGTTTGTGCATAAGAAGAACTGGCAGGAAAAACTGGGTATGGCCGCTGAGGGCGCACTGGAAAAGGCGTTCCTGAAAATCTGGCAGAAGGGGCAACAGCGTAACAACTACTAGATAATATAGGGCTCAATCTCATCCAGTTTCAGGTCCTGCACCGCCTGATGCTGGGTGAGATAGACTTTACCGCTCAGGTGTTGCAGGAAGTCTGATTTTTTCAGAGCGTCCATAACCGGGCCTTTTACCTCACTCAAGTTAAGAGTAAGACCCTGCTCCCGCAGGCGATGGTTTATCGCCTCCAGTGCCTCCAGGGCGCTCAGATCAATCTCGTTCACTGCCGGGCACTGCAGAATCACATGTTGCAGCTTGTCGTTTTCCGCGATAAGTCGGTATATGTAGTCTTCCAGGTACGTTGCATTGGCGAAATACAAACTTTGATCAACCCGCAGCGACACAATATTGGAGTGGGTGATGACATTGTGCCGCTCAACATTGCGATAGTGTTCAGTTCCCGCCACAGCACCCACGATCGCGATATGAGGCCGTGTGGTTTTGTACAGGTGCAGCCCTATCGATGCGACGATGCCCGCGAGCACTCCCAGTTCAACACCGAGCAGCAATGTCGCCACTATTGTCGTAATGACAGCAATAAAATCTGACATGGAATAACGCCATGCGCGGCGGATTACGGCGAAATCCATGAGCGTCGTGACGGCGACTATGATGGTTGCTGCCAGAGTGGCCTTGGGCAGGTAAAACAGCACGGGGGTGAGCAGTAGGGCAACCAGAGCGATGCCAAGGGCGGCAAATATGCTGGCCGCCGGAGTCTGCGCTCCCGCATCGAAGTTGACCACTGAGCGTGAAAATCCACCGGTAACCGGAAAACCGCCAGATACGGAGGAGGCCACATTGGCGGCACCCAGTGCCACCAGTTCCCGATTGGGTTCGATGCGCTGGCGTCGTTTCGCAGCCAGGGTCTTGCCAACGGACACTGACTCCACAAACCCGATGATTGAAATCAGCAGCGCGGATACCGCCAGGTCTGACCACAACTCCATATCAAAAGTGGGTATTGCCAGCACAGGTAAGCCCTGCGGTACCGCTCCTACCAGGGCGACACCGCGGGAATCAAATTGCCAATAGTAGCTGGCGAGGGTCGTTGCCAGAATAGCCAGTACTGGCCCACCCTTGGCAACAATGCCCGCAGCTGACTCTGCCAAACCGCAACGCACCAGCAAAGGCCTAAGCCCCCGGCGCGCCCAAAACAGAAATGCCACTGCGGCGACACCCGTTATGGTGGCAACACTGTTGATCGCGGACAGATTCTCCAGCAACGCGGTGACAATGCTTGGAAACGTATCGCCGTGGCCATGAATACCCAATATATGCTGCAGCTGGCTGAGCCCGATAATAATGCCCGAAGCTGTGATAAAACCCGATACCACAGGATGCGACAGGAAATTGGCAAGAAAGCCGAAACGCAAAAAACCCATTAACAGCAGCATCAGACCAGAGATCATCGCCATGGTTATTGCCGCGGCGGCGTAGGCGGCTGTGCCCATCACCGCAATCTGGCCAACGGCCGTCGCAGTCATCAATGAAGCCACTGCCACGGGCCCCACAGACAGCGTTCGGCTGGTACCAAATAGTGCATAGGCGACTAGTGGCAGTATGCTGGCGTACAATCCCATTTCCGCCGGCAGGCCAGCCAACAGCGCATAGGCCAGAGACTGCGGAATCAGCATGATGGTGACAATGAGCGCGGCCAGCATATCACTGGCCAGCAATTGACTATGGTAGCCACGCGCCCACTCAAGGGCCGGGAGCAAGCGCGACAGTGACTTACTCAATCGGACGTTGTCCTGACTTTGGCCTGTTCGGGATCAACCATCCACTCCTTGCCCTTGAGCATTGCCTTCCAGTAAACCGGCGGCAGAATTTTTTCCTTGAGGTACCACGCCAGCCGGGAGGGCCGCTGACCATTAATAACCCATCGTGGAAAGCTGGGCAACAGCTTGCCGCCGTAACCGAACTCTGCCAGCACGATTTTACCGCGCTCTACCGTCAGCGGGCAGGAGCCGTAGCCATTATAGTGAGCGACGCCGCTGACCAACCCCATATCCTCCAGCAGATTATTGGCCACAATGGGCGCTTGCATGCGGGCAGCCGCTGCCGTTTTGGCATTGGGCGCATTCATGGCATCCCCCAGCCCCCAAATGTTGGCAAAGCGCTTGTGCTGTAGGGTATTTTGATCCACATCGACCCAGCCGGCAGCATCCGCCAGTGCGCTGTGGCGAATAAAATCCGGGGCGCACTGGGGTGGACAGACATGGATCATGTCGAAGCCCGTTTCGCACTGCAGTGTGCTGCCGTCTTCAGCTGTCTTTTCAAACCACGCCGTTTTTGAGTCGCCATCGATTTTTACCAGGCGCTGACCGAAATGCAGGTGGGCGCGATAACGCTCGATATACTCCATCAGCGCAGGCACGTACTCCTTCACACCAAACAGCACTTCGCCGGCGTTGTAGAAATCAACTTCGATATTTCCCAGCACCCCCCTGCGCTGCCAGTGATCTGCAGAAAGATAGAGCGCTTTCTGTGGAGCGCCGGCGCATTTTATAGGCATGGGTGGCTGGGTAAATACAGCGCGGCCACTCTGCATCGTATTGACCAATTGCCACGTATAGGGCGCGAGGTCGTAGCGATAGTTTGAAGTGACCCCGTTGTGTCCCAGGGTATCCACCAGGCCTTCGATACCGTGCCAGTTCAGCTTGATCCCCGGTGCGACGATCAGCCGTTCGTAATATACCGGCCGTGCATCTTCCAGCGTAACGCAGTTGTGCTCGGGCTCAAAAGCACCCACCGCCGCTTTGATCCAATCCACGCCCTCGGGAATAAGAGAGGCCATGGTCTTGACGGTATCCCGCTGCTTGAATATTCCCGCCCCTACCAGCGTCCAACCCGGCTGGTAGTAATGCACCTCCGCCGGATCGATAATACCAATAGAGAGGCTCTTTGCCCGGGACAGAAGGCTGGAAGCGGCGGCAATGCCTGCAGCACCTGCGCCGACTATCAGGATGTCGTAATGCGCGGCATTTGGCGCTCTCTGGTGAGCAGCAGCTGCTTCGTCAATGGTTGCCAGCGCACTGCTCAAATCGTAGCCCTGGGCTGCGGCGATATCGAGCAGTGCCTGTGACTCCGTACCCATACGACGTTGGCCCAGCGCCCATAGAGAGACCGAGCGCGTGCCGGTACGACAAAAAGCATGTACAGGGGAGGGCAGGCGCTCTAGA
Organism: uncultured Haliea sp.; assembly: GCA_963977485.1. GTDB lineage: Bacteria > Pseudomonadota > Gammaproteobacteria > Pseudomonadales > Halieaceae > JARRPM01. The sequence goes on along the minus strand of CAXBOW010000015.1, from coordinate 21,206 downwards.
GCTGCCAGAAAATTACTCACATCCTTAGCGCTGAACTTGCCGGGCTCCACCGGCAAATAGGCGAGTGCAATACCTGCCTCATCGGCAGCCACCTGGATCTCTGCGACATTGGGTTGATCAGCGGCTTCACCATCCGGCCGGTTGCAGATCAGGGATTTAATGCCCTGAGCTGCCAGCGCTTTTACCTCTTCGGTGGTCAGTTGCCCCGATACTGAAAACTGCTCAGTCAGCCGCTTGATATCTCCGCTCATGATGTTGCCTCCGAGGCAGTCAATGCCTCGATGTCTTCACCGCCAAAGGCGTTTACCGGTAGCTTCAGAAAAACCTGCCCGCTGGGAGCAGCCGGCGGAAAATGTCCCGCGCGCATGTTTACCTGCAACGCGGGTAAAATGAGCGTCGGCATGCCCAGGGTCTTGTCGCGGGCACAGCGCATTTCGATAAAAGCACTTTCGCCAATACCTTCATGTACGTGAATATTATGCCGCTTCTGTGCCGCCACCGTGGTCTCGTATTCCAGCTCGCGGCCATTGGGCAGGTAGTCATGGCAGACAAATATGCGCAACTCTTCCGGCAGTGCGAGAATGCGCTGGATGGACTGGTATAAAATTCCCGGGTCGCCACCCGGGAAGTCAGCCCGGGCCGTACCACCGTCTGGCATAAATAATGTGTCACCCACAAAGACCGCATCGCCAAAAATATAGCTCATGCAGGCAGGGGTGTGGCCGGGTGTATGCAACGCCAGCCCGGCCATGCCACCCAGCGGGATGGAGTCGCCATCATTGAGCAGCGCATCGAACTGCGACCCATCCCGCGCAAAGCCCTCACCCGCATCAAAGATATCGCCGAAAGTATGCTGCACAGCGGCAATATGGCTACCAATAGCAATCTTCCCGCCCAGGCGCTGCTGGATATAAGGTGCCGCGGACAAATGGTCTGCGTGCACGTGGGTTTCCAGGATCCAGGCGACTTTCAATTTGTTCTGGGTTACATAGGCAATGATCTGGTCAGCCCCGGAAAAACTGATGCTGCCCGACGGGTAATCCAGGTTCATTACCGAATCGATGATGGCACAGGTATCACTACCCGGGTCCTGCACCACATAGGAAAACGTATTGGTCGGCTCGTCGAAGAAGGGAGTGACCAATGGGTGGGTGCCAACGTCGATATCGGTACTGGTGAATGCATTCATGATCTGTCCTTCGCTATTTCACGATTTCGAGAGTGTTCTATAGCGTAATGCAAGGGCCATGCCATCCAGCTCATCCGACATGATTAGCCTTATATCCCATTGATATACAAGGATATTCCATACAGTTCCTACAGCGTAGGCAGCGCGAGGACTTGTCTGCCATCGCAATATGTGCCAAATTTGACAGTCAGCTTACCAAAGTTGTCAAAAATGGAAATTATTTCTCGTGATACGACCCCGGCCATCGCCCGCATGCTCGACAGTTACGAGCACCCGGCCATTCTTGTCACCCCGGATTATGAAATTCTGGCGACTAACGACCTGTATCGGGAGGCTTTTGGCCTGATCGACAGCAGCAGGGGCAAGGCGCGTTGCTATCGGGTTTCGCACAATTTTGACAAACCCTGTGACCAGGCGGGCGAGAATTGCCCACTGGCAGCGGCGACGGTTTCCGGTCAGCGCGAGCGCGTGTTGCATATTCACCAGACGCCGCGCGGCGAAGAGCATGTTGACGTCGAAATGTTCCCCATACTCGATGATGCCGGGGAACTGCAGTATTTCGTAGAATTGCTGAAGCCGGTAACGATTGCGGGCGCAGGCCACGGCCCGCGAGAGATGGTGGGCATAAGCCCGGCGTTTAACAAGCTGGTTGAATTGATTTCCCGGGTGGGGCCCAGCGATGCTGCCACCTTGCTACTGGGTGAGTCCGGTACCGGCAAGGAATTGGCCGCCCGGGCCCTGCACCAGGCAAGCGCGCGCGCAAGCAAAGTGATGGTGACACTCGAGTGCGCGGGATTGAGCGAAACACTGTTCGAAAGTGAGCTGTTCGGGCACGTTAAAGGCGCATTTACCGGCGCCAACTACAATCGGCAGGGCCTGGCAGAGGCGGCTCATGGCGGCACCCTGTTCCTCGATGAAGTAGGTGACATACCGCTGCCGCTGCAGGTAAAACTGCTGCGCCTGATAGAAACGGGCACCTATCGGCCGGTGGGTAGTAGCGAGGTAAAGCAAGCCGACTTCCGTCTGGTTTGTGCCACGCATAAAAATCTTGAGCAGATGGTGGAGGAGGGAAGCTTCCGCCGGGATCTGTATTACCGCATCAATGTCTTTCCCATCCATCTGCCCTCGCTGGCTGAACGCGAGGAGGACTTACCCCTGCTCACCCGCACGTTGCTGCAGGAAGGGCAGGGCACCGGTGGCAAAACCTATCACCTCACCGAGTCGGCGTTGCAGCGACTCCGGCAGCACCGTTTCCGCGGCAATATCCGCGAACTGCGGAATATTCTCAGCAGGGCTGTGGTGCTGGCAAACACCAACGTTATCGACCAGGGGCTGATCGTGGAAGCGCTCGATGGCGGCAGGGGTGCGAAAAAGGGTGCGGAACCTGTGCAGTCAGAACCCAGCCTCAGGGAAAATGAAATTCAGTACCTGCAAAGCCTGATGAACAAGCATAACAATAATCGCGAGCAGGTAGCCGCTATTGCCGGGATCAGTGTGCGCTCCTTGTACCGAAAACTGGCCGGCGAGCAGGGTAGCTGACCACATACAGTTCGAGTGGCAACCTGGTAAAGACATAATGCTGCTTGTGGAAAACTGCGCCTGCCATAAAATGGCCTGTCGAGAATACGGAGTGCGCCATGAAGAATTACAACCAACCCCTTAGCGGAAATGACATGCCTCGCTTTGGCGGGATCGCCAGCATGTTTCGTCTCCCGGTGCAGCAGGATGCCGCGGGCCTGGACGTGGCCCTGGTGGGGGTTCCGCTGGATATTGGCACCAGCAACCGCACGGGCTCGCGCTATGGGCCCAGAGAGATACGCAGTGAGTCTGTGCTGGTCAGACCCTACGGCATGGCTACCCGGGCGGCACCCTTTGATTCCTTTCAGGTAGCCGACACCGGCGATGTGGCGCTCAATGCCTACAGTCTGGAAAAGTCTATTCCTCTCATCGAGCAACATTTCGACAATTTACTTGCCACCGGTGCCAAGACCATTGCCATGGGAGGCGATCACACCATAGCCCTGCCCATACTGCGCGCCCAGCACAAGGTGCACGGCAAAATGGCGCTGGTGCACGTGGATGCCCATGCGGATACCAATGACAGCATGTTTGGTGAGTCCATTACCCACGGTACAATTTTCCGTCGAGCCATTGAGGAAGAACTGGTCGATCCCCGCCACATGTTCCAGATCGGCCTGCGGGCAACCGGTTATTCCGCAGGGGACTTCGACTGGGCGCGCGAACGTGGCGTGCGTGTAGTGCCCGCGGAGGAGTGCTGGTACCAGTCACTGGCGCCATTGATGACAGAGGTACGTGAGGTTATCGGCCCCGACATGCCGGTCTATCTCAGTTTCGATATCGACGGACTGGACCCGTCCGTGGCACCTGGCACCGGCACCCCGGAGCCGGGTGGACTCGTCACATCACAGGGCCTTGAGATCATCCGCGGCATGTACGGCATGAATCTTATTGGCTGCGATCTGGTTGAGGTATCACCTTCCTACGACAGCTCCGGCAATACAGCCCTGCTGGCTGCGAATCTCATTTTCGAGATGCTGTGCAGCCTGCCCGGTTGCCTACGCCGTTAGAGTGACAGTGCGCCTGCGTGAAAGAATCAGGCAGCGATAAGCCCCTCTTGCTTAACATGCGCCAGCGTCTGATCGAGCCCCTTTGAGAGTTTCTCGCCGAGTTCATCTACCTGTTCCTCGGTAATTATCAGGGGAGGGCAGAAAGCGAAAGCGCTACCGGCCACCGGCCGGCCAATCAGGCCGTGTTCCTGGCAGGCCTGTGCAAGATACGCTGCGACAGCAGGGGAAAAGGCCGCGCCGGTGGTCTTGTCGGCAACTATTTCCAGCGCACCCAACAGGCCGCGCCCGCGCACCTCACCCACCAGCTCATGGTCAGCAAATTGCGCCATTTTTTGCTGGAAGTACTCACCCACTTTCGCGGCCCTGGCAAAAATATCATCGCGCTCGTAAATTTCCAGGCACTTCAGTGCCACCGCGCAACCCAGGGGATGGCCGCTGTAGGTGTAGCCATGCCCGAAGACACCCACTTTCGAGGAGGGCTCTATCATCGCCTCATACATGTCACCGCGAATGACCGATGCGCTGATGGGCACATAGGCTGATGACAGTTGCTTGGCAAAGGTCATCATGTCTGGTCGTTTAATATTGACTGTCGTACAGCCAAAATCATTCCCGGTGCGACCAAAACCGGTGATCACCTCGTCCGCCCAGAACAGGATGTCGTATTTTGCGAGAACCGCCTGCACCTTCTCGTAATAACCGGCTGGTGGCACGATAACGCCGCTGGCGCCGGTGATGGGCTCGGCCAGGAATACGGCAACAGTTTCCGGCCCCTCGGCAATAATCAGTTTCTCCAGATTGCCGACAATACGATCGACAAACTGCGCTTCAGTTTCGTTGCCCTGACGCCCGCGATAGTAGTGGGGGTGATCGGTGCGCAAAATACCCAGTGCCTCTATCGGCGCATCAAAGTGAGTAAGATTGGCGGGCAGGCTGGTGAGAGAACCGGCGGCAACGGTCACACCGTGGTAGGCGCGTTCACGAGTAATAATTTTTCGCTTTTCCGGCTTACCTATGGCATTGAAGTAGTAACGCAACAACTTGATGTGGGTGTCGTTGGCATCGCTGCCGGAGTTGCCGAAGAAGATCTGGGCGTCGGCCACCGGCACCATCGCACTGATCTTGTCAGCCAAAGCAATAACTGACGGGTGAGTCTTACCGCCAAAGGTGTGGTAGTAGGATAACTGCCCCAACTGCTCATTGGCCGCGTCAATTAGTTCGCGATTGTTGTAACCCAGCGAGGTACACCACAGGCCCGCCATACCTTCGAGGTACTGCTTTCCCTTGTCGTCGTAGATATAAACACCCTCACCGCGTTCGACCACCATTTGTTCGATCGCGCTGAGATTAGTGGTGGGGTAGATTACGTGGCTCATGGTCAGTCCCTCAACAGAATATGGTATAGAAGCATTCTTACATGAGTATAATTCTTGTATAGTGATATTTATTTACTTAATGTATGAAATAATTTCATAGGTGAAGTAACCGGCATGCACATCGGTAACAAGCATATCCCGCTCAATACACTGCATGTGTTTGAAGCGGCGGGGCGGCATCTCAATATGGGCCGTGCGGCGCTGGAGCTATCCGTCACCCAGAGCGCCATCAGCCACCAGATGCGTAATCTGGAGGCTAAACTCGACATCACTCTGTTTGATCGTACAAAGAAGCAACTGAGCCTCACGCCGACCGGACTGCGCCTGCACGGGATTGTCAGCAAAGCGCTGGAGGACATCAAGCTGGGGGCGATGAGCCTCGACCTGGTGGCCTTTACCGGTAAATTGACAGTGGCCGCGCCTCCGGCTTTCACCAACCTCTGGCTGGTACCACGCCTGGCGGAGCTTCTGGGGCGCTTCCCTGACCTGGAATTGCATTTCGAGCATATGCCGCGGCGTATTCCCAGCGCACTGCCGGAAGCTGATCTGGTGATTCAATTCGGCAAGCACAACTGGCCGCGGCGGCGCGTGGTTTCTCTGGTTGCAGCTGACTACATGCCCGTGTGTGCCCCCAGCATGCTCGGCCGCGGCGGCAAGGTAACGCCTGCCATGCTGACCGAACAGGTGCTGATTCACGATGACGACGGGGAGGCCTGGCAACAGTGGTTGGCCTTTGCCGGCATGGAGGGACTGCAGCCAGCACGTCACCTGTATATGAGCACCGCAACCGACGCGCTGGAACTGGCGCGCCGCGGGGTGGGGTTTGCGGTCAATGATCACATCATCACCTCTCACTGGCGCGGCACTGGAGAATTGGTGGCGCCCTTCAAACCGGTACTGCCGGGTTACGACAGTTTTTTTCTGGTTACCGCGCCTGAAACAAAAATAGCTGACGGCGTAAGAGAGTTTGAGAGCTGGCTGCGCCTCAAGGTGGGCTGAGTCCACCTAAGACCCAGTGCGGGCAGACAATTGCGAGGCGGTGGTGTATTGTCAGCCAAAAGTAGAGCCCGGTATCGGGCCGAGAAACCCTATGCAAAAACAAGTTGCAACAGTTAGTGACTACGTTGGCCCGGTAGGAAAGGGCGTCGCCGGCTACCAGGCTGCCATCTCTAGAACCTACGGCCCCATGCGGATGGAATCGAGTAAGCACGGATCGAACAAGTGGGAGGTCAACCGGTCGCACCACGGGCCAGTGGTCTTTTCACGTATTACCTATGACGGCATGCTCCACGCAGCCGTTACCAAAGATTCCGATTCTGCCATTGATCGCAATATTGTTTTGATGTGTGTTGAACGCGGGCCGGTAGAGCAAAAAGTGGGGAATCAGTATTCAAAATGCGATGGCGGAAGCCTGGTACTGCTGAATATGGGTAAAAAGCTGGAGGTCTGGCAAAGTAGCCCCACAGATGTCCTGTCGGTAACACTGCCCACCAGCCTCTTGCTGAGGCAGTGCGCAGATATTGAAAAATACTGTGGAGTGGCCGTGCCCACCGACACTGGCGCAGCCTCTATCCTGCGGGATATGTTAAGTGGCGTGCTGCGCGAAAAAAACAGTTTAACGGGCTGCGAATCCCTGTCTTTGTCAACGGCCTTCGGCGGTATGATCAGTACCGTGTTTCACAATAACGCCTCCTGCGGTAAAGAACATACCATTCTGGACTCGTACCAGAAGCAGATTTCCAACATCATCGACAGCGAAATTCAGAATACACAATTGTCACCCCAACTGTTGGCGGATCGCCTGGGTGTCTCACGCAGTTACCTGTTCTCGGTCTCAAGCAAAGCGGGCTTTAGCATTGCCAAACTCATCCTGGAACGACGCCTGAATTGCTGCCGAGACGCCCTGGTTGATTCCAGTTGGCGCAAACGCTCCATAACAGAAATTGCCTTCACCTTTGGCTTCAAGGAACTGTCCCACTTCAGTCGCTGTTTTACCAAAAAATTCGGCATTAGCCCCAAAGCCTATCGCGAACAAACCATGCTCAGCATGTAGTTACCGCTCCTCACCCGTTTTACCCCCCGCAGCAAGACCGCTGGACAAGTCACCGGCGACGCACAGACAAGCACTGCATCCTCAGCGCACTGTAAGGTTGAATGAAATCAACTACAGCAGGGGACTCAACCATGCCAAAACATCGCCTTGCACCCGTTGGAGAGCTGAAGGACGGTGAGATTCGCCCATTCACTCTGGATGGGCGCTACATTCTACTGGTACAGGGAGAGAGCGGGCCTGCCGTCATCGATGGCATATGCCCGCACGCCGGAGGTGATCTGGGCAAGGGCAGTGTATCGGGACAGCGCATCAGGTGCCCAACCCACAAATATATGTTCGACCTGGAGACCGGCAGCTGCCCGCTGGGAAGGCGTGAGGGGTGGGGTCCTGTGGCGGTGCACAAGCTGGAGGAAATAGACGGGTATATCTACGTCGATATCTGACGGAATACGGAATATCCAAATAAAAAAATCCGAATAATGCGAGGAGAATAATATGAATGATTTCGACGTAATAATCAGAGATGGAATGATCATCGATGGCCAGCGGACACCGCGATACCGCGGCGACATCGGTATCAAGGATGGTCAGGTCAAATCCATTACCGGTGTCGGCGGCTTGTCGCGAAAATCAGCGAAACGGGTGATTGAAGCCGAGGGGCTGGTGGTTGCTCCCGGCTTTGTAGACCTGCACACGCACTACGACGCGCAAATCTTCTGGGACCCGTACTGCACCACCAGTGGCTGGCATGGCGTGACCTCTGTGGTCATCGGCAACTGCGGGTTCGGCATTGCACCGGTTAAGAAGGAAGGCCAGCAGCGGGCAATGCTGTCACTGACCCGCAACGAGGCCATCTCCTATGATGCGATGAACGAGGCTCTGGCCTGGGACTGGGAGTCTTTTCCAGAGTTTATGGACGCTATAGAGAAAACCCCCAAGGGCATCAATCTGCTGACCTACATCCCGCTGTCCCCGCTGATTGCCTACGTAATGGGCGGCGTGGACAACGCCAAAACACGCCGGCCAACCGCAGACGAAATGGCTGAGATCAAGCAGCTGATTACTGAAGCTATGGATGCGGGAGCCTGCGGAATTTCCTCCCAATACCTGGGCGACACCTCCGTGCAGCGCGATTACGATGGCACACCTAATGTCACAGATGTTATGCATTTTGACGACTTTCTCGACATGGTGTCAGTACTCAAGGACATGGGGCGCGGCGCGATACAGGTACTGGGCTTGACGCAGGATCAAACCGAGCGGGTTTGCGAAGCAAGCGGGGCAATGGTTATTTATAATGTGCTCGCGCTCGAGTGCGATCAGCACGGTTTGAAAACCGAGGGCTCCTGGGAGGACTTTACCGACTGGATGGTGGACGCAAACAAACGCGGCCTGAAAGTGAGCGCACAAGCGGTGACCACGGGAATCGATTTTGTCTTCACTTTCGAGGACTGGAACCTGTACGACTTCAGTCCACACTGGAGAAATGTCTGCATGGGCACGACTGCCGAAAAGATGGAGAAAATGCAGGACCCGGATATACGTGCAGCCATCAGACAGGAATATGACAGCGTGGCCAACGCAACACGCGAAGATTTCCAGGCCGACCTGGACAGCGACGTGTCGGCAACGGCCCTGGTGCAGTTCAGGACAGTTGGCGACAACTCCGTGCAAATGGTGGATAACGACGATCTCATAAAATACGAAGGAATGACTATTCGGCAGATCGCAGCGCAGGAGAATAAGCATGTTTGCGATGTCATTCTCGACATAGCCGTGGCCGACAAATTGCGCACGACATTTGCCACACCACCTAACCAATACGACCCGGAAGACATCAAGAAACTGATAAATAAACCCCACACTATTCCAGGCATCTCCGATGGCGGCGCGCACATGAAGTTTTCTGCCTTCGGCCGCTACGGCACAGAATATCTCGTACACTACGTGCGCGATGGAGAAATGGTTGACCTTGAGTATGCGCATTGGCACCTGAGTTCGATACCGGCACAGTATGCAGGCCTTCATGATCGTGGGGTTATCCGCGTGGGCAGCCCGGCCGACATCCTGGTATACGACCTGGACGAACTGGGCTGGACAGAAGCGGAAAAGGCCTACGACCTGCCTGCGGGGGACTGGCGTCGCATAACAAAAGGGCTGGGATATCGCTACACCCTGGTGAACGGCGATGTAACGTTTATCAACGGTGAGAACACCGGTGCAACCCCAGGTCACCTGCTAAGGAACGGGCACGCCTGAGCCATCCGGGAAAGTATCTGCCTGAAAAAGTGCGGTCGCCGCGCTGTGGAGCTTACTTCGGTTCCCGGCGCTGCATGCTACAATCTCGCGGGCACCGAATACACCTTTCGCACACCTGTTTACCGACAGGGAACAGTCAATTCACAGGGCGTGTTGGAAGGAGACCTTGTGCTGGTGGCAGCCGGTGATTTCACCATGGGAGGCCGCAGAAATGCCAGCGACACAATGGCCATTACCAACTTCGATCACAATGAGGCGAATACACTGGGAAATGCGGAGCTGACTACACCCGATATTTGTGGGGGTACGATCAATTGGCCGAGCAGGTGGCAGCTTCAGGCATTAGCGCCATCGCCGGCGAAATCATAATTGACGACCGCCTGTTTCAGCCCTTCGACTTTCGTCGCCAATTCAACGTTCGTTCCATATTCGTTAACGACGATGTCGTGGACGTAACCCTGCAGCCGGCAAACAGCGGCGAGCTGGCCATAGTTGAATACCGGCCCGAGTCTGCTGCATTCACAGTTGATTTCAACGTGTTAACGGTTTCAGCCGGTGTGGAAGAGGAGATCGATCTGGTGCCAGAATTTCCAACGTGTTTTGGCCAGACGACCTGCTCCGGGTCCGTCATCGGGCAACTGCCTGTCGATTTTGTGCCACCGCTGACCGGTGTCCAGCCCCTGGTCCAGACCTTCCGTATCGCGCGGCCGGACAACTATGCCCGAACCGTCTTTATTGAAGCACTTGAACGCGCAGGTGTCAGCGTGGTGAACGCCGCGCCAGTGGCACAGAATCCGGTTAACTTTCTGCCACCAGAAGGCTCCTATACCAGCGACACATTGCTGGCCGAGCTGGTCTCACTGCCTTTGTCGGAGTACACGAAATTTGTACTCAAAATCAGCTACAACATTGGCGCTGACACCAGCCTGGTTTTGTGGGGGCTGTCCGAGGGCGTGGATAACATGGCAGACGCCCTCAGCGAGGAGCGGGATAACCTGACCCAGAATATTGGCATTCCGGGCAACGAATTTGAATTCTTTGATGGCAGCGGGGGCGGCGATACCATCGCAACCAGTACCGCTGTTCTGAAACTGTTGAAACACACCAGCGAGCAAAGCTTTTTCCCCGAATTTCTGGCGGCGCTTCCTATACTGGGAGTCGATGGATCGCTCGCACATTCCACAGGCTTTGAATCCGACCCCACGCTGGCAGGTGCCAAGGGCAACGCCTTTGCCAAAACAGGCACCTATGCCACTGGCGATGAGAACGGCATTCTCATTAAGGGGCGCTCTATGGCGGGGTTTGTTACCACCAAGAGTGGCCGCGACCTGATATTCAGTGTGGTCGTGAATAATGTTCAGCTAGGTAGCGATATCAACGAGCTGGCGATGGTCGCTGATGATCAGGCCACTATCACCGCGATTATCTGGCGAGACTACTAGCGTGATAACACGCATCAGGGACTGGCAGTGCCAGCCAGTGCCGCCCGCAAATAGCCCAGGCCCTCCTTGCCATTGGCCTGCAGCCCGGTTTGGCTTGCCGTAAGCATAGCCTCGTATGCGTCGAAGTCGCTGGCCCCATTCCACGGCGCAGTGTCGGCGCCGGGCGATACAGACGTAAAAACATGCAATATGCCCTTGCTGCCCGCAGCCAATCCGAACAAGGTATGCCTGTGAAATTTGCGAATAGAGACCATTGTGTAAATTGTGGCGAGCCAATAGTTCGCGATGCCATCGGTTTCTTAAAATTTGCCTTAACCTACAGATATAATTGTAAGTTCTGTGGAACCAAACTGGTTCTCAATCTGCCGACTATGACTGTGTTAACACTGGTTGGCCTTTGGCTTAGCGTGGTTTCGAGTCTGTTTTTTGAGATAAACATTCTCCTCCCTCTATCGATATATGTTTTCATTTCAGCAATAGTGGGTTTTTGGTTTTGTCCATTCAGTAAGGACAAACGAGCGCCGTAATTGTTGGTAGGGATGAAAACGTGCGGGGTATTGAACAGATTAGCGTTGGGAATGATGGCTGGTCAAATCCCTTATCTAGCCCCGGGAGCACAACCTTGTCTTATGCAAAGATAAATAGGACGGAGACACTCTTCAGCCCCCCGGGTAGATGTTCGCCAGGGGCTATCGGAGGCATTTACCTTCGATGATCTGGGCCGGCTGACCAGCGGGCTGGTAGCAGGGGGCATCACCGCCACGTATGCCTTCGATATCCTGGGGAACATCACCGAAAAATTGGAAGCGGGTAATACGTACCTTGACACAAGTGCTGCCGTTCTTGCGGCTACCGAGATCACGGTGGGGGAACAACACAAAACTTCACGTAGGGGTATCGTAGCAGTTCGCATTGACACCAGACACTCGAGGATGAACTGCGAAGAATCTCTATGAATTCACTAGCCTGCTTCTGAATCTTCCAAGTGACTATCTATGTCCATGCTTTCATGGAGAACACGTACGAGGTTAATGTCGTCACCGAGCGTCAAATATACGATCAGATGATGTCCTTCATGGTGGATCCTCACCGGCGGTTCCAGTTCCGTACGCTCACGGCAGATTAAAGGTTGGTCAGCCAGAAGTTGAATAGACGCATCCAATTCATCCAGGTATTTATCCGCCTGCTGCTCTCCCCATTCTTTGAAGGTATAGAGCCAAATATCGACTAAATCCTGTTCGGCTAACGCCTGCTTGATAATTCTGGGCATTCTTACGATTCAAGTCCGGCCAACCGTTTCGCCTTCCGTTTTATGGACGCGATGTCCAAATCACCGGCTTGGGCACTGTTCATACCCAAGGTAATAGCGGCCTGTAAAGAGGCGACTTTATCGCGTTGCTGTTGATCTTTTCGGATCAAATCTCGTATGTAATCGCTGGAACTGGCGTATTTGCCTTCTTCGATCTGGGCCTGAACCCAATCTTTCATCAAGTCAGGTACCGAAATATTCATAGTAGCCATGACAACCTCCCCACGATTGATACTGATAGATAGGCATTATGGCAATATATGGCAAATATTGCCAACCATGACATTGCGCCCCGCACCTCGCCATAGGACACGCACCGCAGCACTAGGACAGGTGCCAAAAAGTTGTGCATGTCCACTGACTGATCTGGGCAATATCAGGGACTGGCAGTGCCAGCCAGTGCCGCCCGCAAATAGCCCAGGCCCTCTTTGCCATTGGCCTGCAGCCCGGTTTGGATTGCCGTAAGCATAGCCTCGTATGCGTCGAAGTCGCTGGCCCCATTCCACGGCGCAGTGTCGGCGCCGGGCGATACAGACGTAAAAACATGCAATATGCCCTTGCTGCCCGCAGCCAATCCGAACGTGGCGTTGTCGACAGTGGTGACGGTATATTGCGTATAGCTCAGCGTGGCTAGCTCGAAGCCCCCGCTGGGCCATTGCCAGCTTGCAGTAGTGGTGCCGAACGGGTCTGACGCGAACACCTGTTGCACGGGGACAGAGACGCAGAACTTGTCGGTACCCGTTCCGGCACAGACCTGATTCTGATCGCCCTGCCCGAACAACAGTGCCGTGTCGACGCCAATAGGCGCACCCGCCTTGGTGCCACCATCGGTCGGCGTGTATAACTCCTGCACATTATCAAACGCCACAATCTGAAAGTTCGTCGCCTGCTCATTGGCCTGCAGGAAGCTCACCAGCTGCGCTACAGCGGAGTTGTCCAGGTAACCGCCATCGCCGAGGCGCGCAAATTTTGCATCAGCCAGTTCGCTGGCGGTCAGGGCAGCCGGAGTTCCCCCTGCAATGGGCGAAGCCATGGTGACAGGCACAGCGAGATCGGAGAGCTCGTAGGCCAGCTCCCAGGTTAATGGTTCGTAGCCGTTGTCGAGGAGCACACTGTAACTTGCGGCGGCGCCCATGGCCGCGCTGGAAGCTGCCGTTGCCAGCAGCACGGGTACACTGTCGCTGACGCTTGAACGTATGAATGTTGCCTCACTGGAATCGCCTGTATCGGCATCGGTATACACTACCTCAAACGCTCCCGCGCTGAGAAAGGGCGGAGGGGTTTTGCCTGCCTGTACGCTGGCAAAGGTCACCGGGGTGACATTGATCTGCTCGGGTCCGCCGCTGGAAAGCGTGGCGTCGTAATACACCTTGTCGAGAAGATACTCCGACTCGGTGAGCACCGCGTGATGGGTGAGCATGGTCGCGGCTATCAGCAGAGATTTGTCGGCAGCCCAACTCTGGCGAGCGTCACTCAACACGGTGGGCGATGTTTCAAGAGTCTCATTCATGCCAAAAGGCTCGAACACCACGTTGCTTACTATGTCGGTCCATATCAGCGCAGCATCGCCAGCGATCGATGCCAGGCGGCAGTAAAAGTAGAATACGGGTTCTGATTCATTGAAGGGGCACCAGTTGGAGCCGACAAGGGCAGAACTGAAATCGCCGAACAACGTTTCTTCCTGACCGAGATAACCCTGGGGCGAGACATAGTTGGCGAAAGCGCCCTGTGCTTCTATGGACGCGCTAAAGGCTGCAGAGTAGGTAAGCATGGTCATGAACCAGGTGCCGCCGGAATTCGATGACAGTGTCTGCACATTGCTGAATGCCTGGTCCAGGGTATAGGCACCGTCTTCCAATAAGCTCATCGTCCAGCCCGCATGGCCAGTGTGGGCACGCCAGCCCCCGCCGGCAAATGCTACATGGACCGGTGTTGTGGCCGGTATATCCGTCGTCACATCTTCCGTTACGGGGGCGGGCCCGGACCCGTTGCCTGAGCCACAGCTGGCGGTGAGGCAGATCAGTAAGGGTAGGGATGTCAGTCTTGTCATAGACCACCAGTTAATGCGCATAGACCATTACTCCCACGGACGGGTTGTGATTGTTTAGCTGCCGTTCAACCATATACGGTATGCCGCCAAGACTAAATCCAATTGAAATATCATTCTCAGCATTTTATACAAAAGTGGACTCTAAAAGCTGACTATCTCCCCTAGGCCACAATTGTCGCTATCGAGGCATCCGCAAATTTCCGCAGAGCCGTTTTTGACTCTCCCGCTCGTGCCCTGATCGCCAGGCTGTGCAACACAGCCTGGATGAGCTGCGCGAGTGTTTTCGCGTCGCGGGACTCGTTTATCTGCCCATCCACAATCGCCTTCTCAACGCACTTCAGCATCCTGGAGTCTATGTGTTGAATCACTTGCAACAGATCGGCCTGCACGTCGGGGTGGCTTGCGGCAGCGGCCGGCGCGGTACACATCACCATGCAGCCTAGTGCGCTGTCGCCGGAGGTATAGATTTCCAGCGCCTCCCGGTAAAACTTCCTGAGACCTACCCGAATATCCGGCTCCTGCAGAAGAGTGCGTTTAAAACCCTCCTCCATATGATCAGAAAAGCGCGCCAATGCCTGCCGATAAATGGCCTCCTTGTCGCCGAAAGCCCGGTAAATACTGGGTCTGTTCATGGCCATTGCGTTTGCAAGATCATCCAGCGAAGTAGCGCTAAAGCCCTTGCTCCAGAACACTGCCCCCGCCGCTTCCAGCGCTGCGTTGGCATCGTACAATTTTGGGCGGCCGCGCTGTTTAGTCATATATATGTACCGTATCGCATAGTAATAATTGATTTGCCGAATAAGATGCGACATAGTACATAAAAAGACGCGAAGGAACACCCATGCCGAAAATTGACTCTCCCGCCAGCCCCATTGTTTCCGAACTCCAGGGGCTACATCTCTTCCATTTCGATGGCGCACCCTGTGCCCAGCGTGTGCGTTTTGCCCTGGGAGAAAAGGGTCTTGGGCGAGGTCGAGAGGAAAAGTTTGATACCACCACACCGCAGTCGCTGCAGGGAGAAGATGGCAGGTGGGTGAGCCGAATTGTGTCGCTCGCCAAAAAGGAGCATATATCGCCCGCTTACGCGCAAATACACCCCAACATGGTAGTCCCCGCGTTGGTACACGATGGCCAGCTCTACCTCGAATCGCTGGACATTATCGCCTACCTGGACAATACCTTTGGCGGCCCCCGCCTTATCCCGCAACAATCGCCACTGTTGCACGACACCATGGCGCTGGTTGAGCAGGCAAAACAACTCCACGTGTCGCTTCGCTACGTATCATTCCGCTGGGGCCTTGGTCGGCTTGCCATGCTAAAACCAAAGGAGAGAGCGCGACTGAAAGAGCTGGCGGGGCAGGGGAGTGACGAAGAGAACCTGGTGTCTTTCTACGGCGCGTATAGCACTCGCACCATTCCCGATAGTGTATTTGAAGTACATCTTCTCAAACTTTATAACGCGTTCGAGGTACTCGATGCCCAGTTGAGCGATGGGCGACTTTACCTGCTGGGCGAAACACTGACTATCGCCGACGTGTTCTGGGCGATGAAACTGCTACGCCTGATCGAAACAGGCTACCCGGTTGCCGAGCACCACCCGGAGCTTTATCAATGGTATCTGCGAATGTATGCGCGGCCGGCATTTCAAAATGAAGTGATGGGCAGGAACCGCATGAGTTATCGCTTTTTCCGCATTAAATCAGGCATCGATAATGCGCTGGGGCTGGGCCTGAAGCAGGCTATTGCCAGAACACGAACATCTCACTGAGGATAAGCCATGAACCCGACAGGTAGCAACGCGCAAAAACCACTGGCTACAGACCCGGGGCGTCTGCATGTATGCACGATGCTGCCACGCTATATCGGCTTTGATCTGAGGCAGGCCAGGGACAAAATCAAAAGACGTCTGGGCTTGCGCGAACTTGTCACACTGCTGCCCGAGACCTGCCGTATCCCGGACACCCCGCTGGCCATGGAGGCCACCGCGCTGGTACGGGAACTGTCGGGAGACATGCTACTGAATCACTGCCATAGAACATATGCCTTTGGTTGCATCCTGGGCCATCAGGACGGCATGAAGTTCGACCGGGAAGTGTTCTATTTATCCAGCATCATGCACGACCTTGGGGTGACCGAGAAATACGCGCAGGTCCCGGGCTCTTTTGAATGGGTAGGTGCGAAAGCGGCACATGAATTCTGCACTCACCGGGAGTACGATGCCGATAAGGCGGCACTGGTGCACGACGCAGTGGCCTTGCACAGCTCCGTCGGCATTGCGCACAAACGTGACCCCGAGATCGCACTGGTGCATTTTGGCGCCGGGGTAGATGTGCTGGGGCTGCGGTTTGATGAAATCCCCAGACACGCTTTGGCAGAGACGCTGGAGAACTACCCCAGACTGGACTTCAAGAAGGCATTCAGTGCCGTGCTGCAACAACAGGCCGACATCAAACCCGATAGCCATATAGCCGGCCCGATGGGGCTGGGGTTTACCAAGAGAATGACCCGCACACCGTTTGCGGACTAAAACAGAGTTGGGGGAGGGCGTCCCTCGCTGGTCTGGCGAAGAATCTGCACGTATGATCAAAACAGATAATTACAATCGAAGAGAGGAAGTGTATGTCTAATGTAGATAAAGTAATGGAGTTCATCGGCAAATGGCACGCGCAGGATGTCGACGCAATTGTGGCAACGTTCGCTGAAGACCCTATCTACCACAATATTCCCATGGAACCGTTGGCCAGCAAGCAGGATATCCGGCAATTCGTTGAGCCGTTTCTCGCTGAGGCCACAAGAGTCGAGTGGCAGGTTTTATTTATTGCCGAGGACGTTAACGGCGTTGTACTGACCGAAAGGGTAGATACCTTTGAGTTCGGCGCAAAATGCGTTTCACTGCCGGTGATGGGCACGTTCGAATTCGAAGGCAACAAGTTGAAGCGCTGGCGCGATTATTTTGACTTGCGCGACTTCGAAAATCAGATGGCGGTGTTGCAGGCGTAAGCCATGCTTGCAGTCGCGCGTGGGCAGGTATCGATAGGGCCTGAGCGTTGACAGAGCAACTGAGCGAACCAGATATCACCGCCCTTAACGCATGATTGCAATAGTTTGCACGCATGGATGCCAGTAGTCCTATTTAACATAATAATATTATAAGCTGCACTAAGGGCCAACTTAGCCCAGGTGAACAGAGGTTTGTTGGGCTATATTCGCAGGGCACCCCAGGCTCAGGAAAAGTGAGATCAACCAACGTTTACTAACTGTAACTGTTGCAGCTAAAGCAAGCAGCTATCAGCCAAAGTTGATGTTACACCTGGAATGCGGTGATAAAGCGCCGTAATCAGTAATCGGCCAGCATTGGCTACATTCTCAAGCGCTCATAGTGGATCAGCCACGCGCATAAGACAGTCTGGGACCCACTAAAAAGTGAAAGCGTGCACGTAGCGACGCGTCATTTAACGAAGAAACTTCCTGACAATATCGTCACGACACAAACCTGCAGATAACCATGCCGAACCCCGTGGACCGGATTAACAGGCGAGTAACACTACAAATAAAGCTCACTCTACACACATTTTTTCAACAAACGCTTTCCTTTAAACCGAGACCATGGCTTGCATAACGCTAGAGGCGTGGAGTCTGGTTCCGCAGCAACGTGACGACCGCGGACAAGTTAACGCTGTGTACCGACACCCAGAACCGCTTGTTTTAACCATAAAACACTATAAAACAGCTAAAACTCCGCCAAGCCTATCTTCACGCATACTTATCCACATATGCGCATAATATATATTATGTTAAATAGAGTATTTGGGCACACAGTTGTCCACAGGGCTGTAACGAATCAAATTAAGTAATGGATGCAGCTGTGAGAAATGGCTCACTCCCCTGCCTCGACAAACTTCAGCGAGGACGGGAAAGCTATAGACGTTAGATACGGGCGTTAATGGGCAAACGCTCTGACGGTGGGCGCCAACGCTGTTTGGGGATAATTCGAAGTTATTCTGAGATGACTGGCGGAATCTTAAAGGTGCCTACCTTCACCCGGGGCATGGGTTACTAATAGGCATTTACACAGGACTTGTTAGACCCTCTAACGCGGCCGCCATGAACTACAGGCGCGAGTGGAAAACCGATACTCCGGTGCGCAACAAAATGCAGGCTGCTGATTTGGGCTTATAGTGGCCCGCTATTCAAATTCACATTCAATTCCCAGATAGTCGTTCACCAGCATGTAGTCGACCGAGTCGGTCGTGCCACTTGCATCGACATCGTACCAACTGCTGCCACCGGCCTCGGAAAAGCCCTGCAAATTTTCAAGGTCGACATTATCAACTATACCATCCTGATTACCGTCGATACTGGTCATATAACCTTCGGGTGGACCGGGCGGACAAGGCTGAACGCTTCCCAGTATCAGGTTCAACTGTTCCACGAGATCTGCAAAAATCACCTGCAGCTCAGGATCATCCGGCAGGCCACTGTCTGGATTGATCAGGTTGTTCTCCTCCTTATCGAGAAGCGGGCTCTGTTTGGCCTCGTCAATTTGATAAAACTCCACTGAAGTGATCGGATCGCAGTTGGGGTATTCGTCGGCAGGCGGCTGGGGATTACCCACATAGTGGTTTTGCACGACCTTGTAAAAATCGTTTCGTATCGCTTCTGCGTAGAGTGGCTGTAGATCGAATAGCGGCTGATCGCGGTCGTACAGGTGCTGGTTAACCTCGCAGCATTGGGTATATCCGCCCTCGGGCACACCGGGCTCATCCGGATCCGCACCCCACCAGGTGCCGGTATTGTCATGACAAACCGTTTTCGATACCGGAATTTGACTACAACTTGTCCCAAGGGTACAGGGCGCGTTGATAGCCCCACCGATCTGTTCGTTGTTCCCCACTTGCGTAAAGTTGTAGTCCCTTTGACTGCTGGAATCCGGCGTCGTGAGGTAGGTCAGCATGGGCGCGGAATCCAGTGCGCGAGGTACGAGTTCGTGCACATTTTCAATTCCGGCTATTTCGGCAAACAACTCGTAGAGGTCGGCGATATTCACCATACTGCCAACCTCGCGATCAGGATCATTGACCAACGGCCCCGCTACAATCAACGGCACCCATACGCCGGTTTGGTAGGCTGTACCCTTGGCCCGGTTCGGATCGAAAGGCAACTTTACCGAATACCCAAGCGTGCCGTTGTCGCCGAGAATAACAATCATCGTATTATTGTCTGGATTGAGGGACAGGGATTGATCATCGTTAATGCTGGCCACGCCGATGGAGACCAGAAGCCGTGACAATTCGATATCAATCGCCTCAACCATCAGCGTAGTCAGCTCACGCTGGTCCACTAATACCTGATTCTGTACGTCCTGAGACGCGCCCTCGGGAGCTGCACATTGCAGGCGACTCACCTCCTCCGGTTGCTCAGACTCAGTTGATAGCAGTGCCTGCGGTGGTTGCATAACCGGCGTGTGTACTGAGGCGAAACTGACGGTTGCCGACCAGGGCGTATCCTGCGGCCGGCTGTTTATCCAGTCGATGGCTCCGTCAATGGGGACAGTGCCGCGGTATGTGCGCGCACGAATATCGGTTATCGGTACCTGCGCCGCCTCGCCGTTTTCATCGTTGATCCACAGCGGCGATACATAATGTGCGTTGTAATTATTGAAACCTGACTGGATGTTTGCCGGTACATTTTCCCCACATTGCAGGCCAGGATCCAGAATCCCGCCATTGTCACGACAGGCTCTTCCCGCTGGGACACCGCCCTCCGTGCGCATATTAGAGCACTGCCCTTCTGCGGTATAACAGGCGCCCTCGTCAGCCCCATAAACAGGGTCCTGGTCCAGCCCGGGCACAAAACCACAGAGATAACGCCCCTCCAGGGCCTCACCCAGTCCGGCCGAGGTGTCGATCGAGGAAGGGTCCCCGGTCTCGTCGAGCCAGCCGTAATAGTAGTCCCAGCCGAGGGCGCTTATCATGCTGTATTCGAACGGACTGTGCTGCTGCATACCAATGTGGAATTTGCCAAACAGCGCACTCTGGTAGCCCTGTTGTTTTAACAGTTTCGGCAAGGTGAGTTCATAAGGGGAAACCTGATAATTGGCGAGGTCGTACTGGCCCAGGGCGCCCAGCACTTGAGTGCGCAGTGGGTATCTGCCGGTGAAAAATACCGCGCGACTGGTGGAGCATGCAGGCATGGCCCAGGTGTTGCGAAACATAATGCCCTGGTGTGCGATTGCGTCAATATTTGGCAAGTTCGGCGCCCGATCACCCGGCTGGTCCGGTGTGCTGAGGGATTGGGCGTAGGCCCCTACCCCACCGTAGCCAAATACAGTCATCTGGTCGATACCAACATCGTCCATAACAATAAACAGAATATTCGGTGGGAGCTTATCAACTCTCTCGTCGTTGGAGGAACTGCAGCCCGCAAACAATGCCGTCAATGAGAGAATCAGGCAGAGAAAGGCCCGGTGAATGAAAGCGCAATTCATCAACAATTTACTCCAGTAATTCCATGGTAACGGCAAGTATCAAAGGTGGTTTGATATTCCAAAACTGCCGCAGCAGTCTATATAAAATTCTAGCGATGCATAGTGAATTGCGCACTTATAGCAAGATATTTACCTGCAAGAGGTATGAGGCAGGCGTGGGGGTGTACAGGTTATGTGCGATAACCCAGACCTGATCTCACAGGCAGTTTCTGATTTTGATGTCATCTTTACTTTCAATGGCGGCCGACTGGGCTGTCAACTTCTGAGGGACCCTATCGATGCGAAGCGGTCAAAAAAATGTCTGCCAGCATGCCCCAGACCCATCCCAGAACGACTTCCGCTTCCACCTCACAGCGGCCGCTTTTGAGTAGCGAATTTCTAACCGGTAAGAGGCTGAAATGTGCCAAAAGCGGTCGTCAGGATGTGCCAGCTTTCAGGCTGAACCCACAGCTC
>CAXBOW010000014.1:0-154366 GCA_963977485.1 uncultured Haliea sp. | reverse complement strand
TAACCCTCACCTATTTCAAGTAAGGTGTCAGATCAGGTCTGAACTATTACAGTTAAACGAATCCACATCATTCGCCTTTACGACGTTGGCTCCAATCGTGAGGCTCACTTCATCTTGGCCGAGCATTACATTGATCCGCGCCCCCTTCCATGAGTTAGCGCCGAGTCCTGTCACCAGTACGACTTGACCAACAAAGCTATGGAGATTGGGCCTCACGTACTCAGCGAGGGCCCGAAGCGATTTTATAACTCTTTCCGTGTGAAGACTCAGATCGGTCGCGGACCGCGCTGATATGGAGTAGCGCTCTTGCAGTTCTTTTGAAAACATCTCGTGTTGCACTGCTTCGGGCTTCGCGGGGTCAGCATTTTAAATAGGGAAGTGCTTTCGCAGTTCTACCCTCGCGGCCTCTGTGTAACCGGACACCGCGGCCAATCGGAGCCGAGTTGTTTGGCGGGCGCGCTTGTTACTGTTTCCTCAAAATCATCCTCTGAAATGTCAGCCAGCTTCTGAAATTTCCAGGACTGGTTTTTAGAGATGCCCATTTCTGAGAGGGTTTTTGGTTTCTCTCCCGTGGTTTCGTCCAGTGACCACGGGGATCTCGCACCTTGCTTGAGAGCACCCTGCGCTTTCTTTGTGCTCTTGAGTAATGAGCCGCACTTGCGCTCTGCCCTCACCCAGGCGCGCTATCGGTAAAGCTTACGCCACCGCTCAATGAGTCCCTCGAATGTCTTATTGAAGGGCCCCACCCCTACTTTGATGTAGTCCACCCCTACCGAAATACTCACATCATCCGAGCCGGGCCGCTCGTTGATCCGAGCCCATTTGTAGCTTTTGGCGCCAATCTTTTGGACGATAATAGTTGGGTGTTGAGCGGTGAACGTTGGTAGGCTGAATTCAACGTACCCAGCTAGTGCCTGCAATGTCAGGACGATGTTTTCAGACTGCTGGCTCAAGTCGACGGTGGACCATGCAGATATTGCCACCTCATCCGGGCCAGGTGCAGGATCGAGCGTTGACCAGATCGCGAACCGAGGTGATTTGTCCATTTTCAAGGTGAGAGCAGTCTTATACAATTGCTTCGCTGTTCCGTTGAGCGCTACTACTCAGGCTCTGGCTCCAAGTACCCGATAATCTCAAGAACCTGACTCTCGGGAACTTTTGACTCGAGAGTCATCTCCCGAGATGTGTGGCCTATCGAATGTAGCTGCAGAACCTTTTCAACATCCGAATTACCCTGATCTAGATATTCTTTGTGCTGGTTCCTCAATTGACTCCAATACTCAGATCCATACTCGCCGGCGTGCTCATGGGTAAGGAAATCCAGGAATCTACCGGGACGAAGCATAGTAATCGGTATACCCTGCGCCAGCCCATGAATTGCCATGAGCTTAGCCACTTGCCGCACAACCGATAATTTATAAATAGGCTCACGCGATCTGGCGGTTGCAAGAATATGGCGATTTTGAATCTTAGCGAGTTGCGCGGCATCCAGAGGCATTCTCAAGTACCTAGTATCCGCGAGATCACCTCGGGATGCACGCCTGTTTGCACGGCCATCTCATCGAGGGATTTTCCAGCTTTGTACATTTCTGCGATTCGTACCTTGTCGGACTTATTCGCCCCGGGCTTGTATCGGCGCTGCGAGGTGGTGCCATCGGCGTGGGTTTTCTCGATAGGGTTTGACATGATTTTCTCCCCGCGCCAATTGGCGCTTTCGGTTAACGATCTTTAAATTTTTTGGGATCAATGTGTAGAAGTAACCTGTGAGACTTCACTAATAGCGCTTCATAGCCTGGCTGTCCGCGACGCATACCACGCAGCTTAGTCAACACTTGATCGTACTCGGCCAAATGGTCAACCTGCGTCGACTCTCCTCGTAAGCTGCTCATTTGAGCGTCCTCACTACCCAGGCCAACCAATGAGTGCAGCCAGATCACCGTATCAACGTCCAACACACCATCGCCCAAAGCTTGTACGATTGACTCAGGCGCACCGGAATTGGCTAGAAAGTCAGAAACTCCTTCTTGCTTGCTTTCCAGGTCCAGTCCCCATACATCCCGGAGCTGGTCTCGTGTTTGCTGCTTAAGGGCGTCCTGCTGCTCCAGGGTTGCCGATACGTCCGCGGTATACTGTTCCATGACGACGTCGAACTGATCTTGTGTGAGGTTCAATTTGCGGGCACGCTCTACCAGCTGCTCTGGCGCTACGGTGTCCTCAGGTACCTGGTACTCCTCCGGGGCTCCAATGGCTTCGCTCTTGCGTACAAGGTCTGGAAAGTGCTGCAGCACCTTTTCAGTCAGCGGTTCCAGGTCCTCGCCCTCGCGTGGAATCTTAATACTGTTACCGTTAATCTTTGCCGCGTGTTGCAGATCCGCCAGCACCTGGTCCACGGGCTTAATGGTGCCATCTTCGAGTGGTCGCAAATAAGGCGCGTCTCGCAGCGCTTCTGGCAATGACTCCAGCCAGTTTTCGGGATCGCTCATGCCCGCGCCTCGAAAGCTGCCTGGGCGCCATCCTCAGACACAAGCTGCTGCGCCTCGTTACGTTTGGCGCTTACCTCTCCACGGAGTTTCAGTGCCCCGCGGAGATCTCCAGAATCGGACAGACGGTTTTCCTCGATTTCCATACTCATGGCCTCAATCCGCAGCGCTTTGCTCTGTTTCTCGCGCTCAAAATACGGGTGCGAGCTCTCAAGCGTTGTCAAATCGTCCTGCAGGGCAGAAACCTCCTTGTCTAGGGTTTCCATCTCTTTCTCGCGCCTCTTGAGTCTGACGTCGATCACGGCCGGGGACAGGCCTTCCGCACGCAAAGTCTGAGCGTAATCCGGGGAAGCGAGTTCCGCCATTCTCGCCTTCTGCTCCTCTATGGCAGCCTGTTTATCCAAAATATTTTGTGTCCGTTCAAGGTTCTCAGCGGCCACATAGTTACCCTTGTCTCGTTCGGCCTGGATCAGATCGGCAACAGTGGCTTCCGGAGGTGCAATCTCTTGCGCCAGCGTTTTGACAACCTCTGCCTCCAAGGCGGCGAGTATTCGAGCGTTGTTGGAAACACCGCGGTCAATTGCCTTCAAATTGAGCTCCGCCGCGCGGTCCTGTAGCTCCAGTGCTGAAAGGTCTTCTTTCAGCAGGCGCTCACGCACTTTCTCAATGTGCGCCGCTCGAAGACGCTCTTCCTGTAGGGTCTGCCGTGCCTTGTGGCCTACTTCATTTGTCATGCTTTTCCTCCGGGATGTCGGTCTCCACTATGGAAAACCGTTCTTGAGCCAATAAACGTTTCAGGTATTTCACTGAGACTGGATCCTGCTCTGGTATCATTACCCAGCGGGCGAGATCGCCGAAGAAATTCTGCAGGTTCTGGTAAGTATCCGGGGTGGTCGGTGTATCCCCTTCCGGCAAACGCGCAATAATCGTGGTCGCGACCCCCTCAGGTGTCATCGGCTTTTCTGCCTCCTTCAGCACCGCATTGATTCGGTCTACCCACTGCTGAGCAATGCCTGGTTCCATCACTTCACTCCTTCGGGGCTCAATTCGCCGGGTTCCCAGTAATAGTCCTGGCCGTGCTGCGTCTTACGTCGCCGCACCGCCCGTTGTTTGTTGCGCTCGTAGTCCTTGTAAGCCAGCTTTCCCAGGGAGTCGGTGAGATACCGCTCAAACAGCAGCCGCGTAGGCCACAGGGATTGACCCGGCACGTAACGCATAGCTGTGGTCAGATCCACCCCGCGCCCCTCAGAAAGCGATTCAGCGCCTTCTGTGACCATGCTGGTTAGGTCATACACTGCCCCGCCGGTTGGGCCGGCGGCCGTCGCATACCAAGGCTGACCATACCGGCTTTCGTTGCTGAAGATGAAATCACCCAGGATCCCAGCGCCACCGCCTTGTGTGAACGCTGCAGCCAGGAGCTTGCCATCCAGGGCGCGCGGCTCCCTGCCCTTGCTGATCTCCTT
Source organism: uncultured Haliea sp. (assembly GCA_963977485.1). Lineage (GTDB taxonomy): Bacteria > Pseudomonadota > Gammaproteobacteria > Pseudomonadales > Halieaceae > JARRPM01. The sequence continues at coordinate 150,423 of CAXBOW010000014.1, read as the reverse complement.
CAACTGCACTGCCAGGCCACCCAGTAACGTGGTGGCCACCATCAGCGATGTGGTGTAACCCAACCGGGAGCTCATATCGAGGCGCTTGCTGAACATGTAGCGGTAGAGGTTGTTCACCAGCATGGCCACGGGGAACTGTTTGTATTGCCCGAAGGCACGCGCACCGATACCGCCAAGCGTATCTTCTGGCAGGCCTCGATTGATCGCGGCCCGGGTTCGGGAATCTGGCATCAGCACAGCCAGGTCCATCTCCTGGTGCACAATGCCCATAATCTTGGTCATTGCCGCTTGATCCGGAATACTGGTGACCTCCAGGAAGTGCTGGCCGTTACGCTTCTGAGTGCTCGCCTGCTGGACGAGGGCCCACTCCTTCTCTGCGATGCCATAGGATTCCAGCAATCCCTTAAAGCGAGCCGGTAGCGCGTCAAAGGCGTGTTTCTGATTATCTCCCAGCGTGTAGCTGAATTCCGCGAAGTGTGCGCGCCGCATCAAATTGGTCCAGGCACTCAGCCCACTGGCTCTGAACACGCCATTCGCTAACTGCTGTGCCCAGGTACCGCCGGAAGAGTCATCGAACCGCTGGGCAATGCCGACGCCATCCAGGGCGTACTCGATCGAGCCCCCCAGTTTCGCCGCAAATACCCGGCCCTCCTTCCCGCTCATGGATCCAACCCGCGACAGCATGCGCATCCAGCCCATGCCGTTAAAACTGGCATTGATGGCCGCGGTGCTGACATCGGTAATGCTGGAGATCATTGCGCTACCCAGCTGCGCCGCTGAAAGCGCAGTACGCGCGGTTGATGAACGCTGCGCCCACAACACTCGGTCGGGGCGATCCATGCCTGCCAGGTTCTTGTAAATCGCCTCTGTGCGGATCAGGAGCCCGCTAGGGGCATCCGCACTTTCTACCATTGCGTGGAATGCTTTCTCCGGATTTGGGCCAAGTCGCTCAACCAGGGCGATCTCCCGTGCTCGGCGCTCCACCGTGTCGGTGATCACCTTCCAGAAATTTTCGTCTCCGAATTTTTCCGCATATTCTCGATAGGCGGGACCATCCTTAAAATGCACCTCCCGGTGCTCCAGGTGCCTGTTGGCAACGGCTTTATGATAGGGCGAATCGGTGGCGCCCTCAGTGACAACCGACTGGTAGACCGCCTTCAGGGTTTCGGCCAGTTCGCGATCCTTAAGGAGCCTGCCATCGGGCGAGAGCATCTTTTCTCGATCCAGCAGCGGCAGCACTTGGCGCACGTAGTCGGACACGTCGACCCGGGCCAGCTTGGTAGCGTTGTGAGAATGAGGCATACCCCAGTCACCACGGCGCTTGATACTGCCGCCGGCTCGGTTGAAGCGTTGGCGCATATCTTCCAAAAGCTTCGAAACATCTTTGGCAAACCCTCGGGCTTTGGGATTGCCTGAATCAGTGCGGTGTAGCTCATCAGCGAGCTCGCCCATTAACTGGCGTTGTCGTGCAAAACCTAACCGACGAGGCCGGATAGCTTCTGCAAGATCCCCGAGCCTGGCTTGTGCAGTGGCGGTGATACCGTGCGACATCGCTTCGATAGAAACCACACCGGATTCGTCTTGTAGATCCCGTACCAGGATAGATTCCAGCGCCCGCTTGCGGTTGCCGGGGGTATCCCCTGTTTTGTCTAGAAAGCCGCGAATATCCCGCTTCACTTCGGCCATGCGCAGCGTGGTGTACTTCTCCTGCCGGCGACGCTGAGCGGTGTCATCGAGGTAACCACGAGCGATCGCGTACAAATCCTCCTCGCTGCCACCGTTGGGCATCATCCGCTCACGCTCCGCCCTCGTAAAGTTGCTGTTTCGCGCGCATTCAAGGATTTTGGACATAGCGTTACGCCATCACGCAGGCAATGAAGCCTGATATTTTTTGATCCAGAGCGTCTTCTTCCGCATCGATGTCGGCAGCCAAGTCGGCAAAGCGGCGGCCTTCGATCTCGACTTCGTTAAAGCTGGCAAATTCATCTGCCTGGAGATCACCTCTCTGTGTTGGCGCCTCGAAGCGGGGAATGTCCGGCCGGTTAGTGTGCAGCTCCTCTCGCACCACCGTTTCAAAGGCCTCCGCCGGCGTTACGTCAGCGGGGATATCAAGGCTGCCCTTGAAGCGCAGCTCCAGCGTTCGACCCAGGGCGGCACCGGCACCCGCCAGCACGGCAGAGCCCGCACCGGCAGCGAGCACGTTCTGAATTGCATCCTCCACGGTGTACGGGCTATCGATCCGCTCCTTGAAGTCCATCACGTCAAGCTGAATGGGCACTTCTGAAGCCATACCTATCAGGCCTTCAGTAAGCGCAGTGCGCAGTACCAGGCTGGTAACGGATCCGCCTGCGCCGTAGGTGATCGGAAAGGTCGCAGCGGTTGCAGCCAACAGAGCGGGATCATGCAGGCTTCCCCACATGTTGCCAGCAAACTCACCCAGGCCGCTGCTGTTGGCCAATCGGTGCTCACGATCGCGGCGCTCAGAGCCCATCACCTGGCGCATTTCCGTATCGTCGGTATCGAACCCGGTTCCCAGGTTCTCATTGGCCCAGCCGGCCAATCCATGATAGTCGGCCTTGTAACGGGGAAGCCCGTTGATCTGGTTGATCTCTTCGACGTTTCGGAATTGTTCCTGGATGGGCCCGGGGATCTCGCCAGCGTTGATCATGCCGTCCAGCTCTGCGTTACGCTCCCCGAAAAAGCGCTGTACGGCTTTATCGTCGGACGTGCTCAGGTTTTCGGCAATGAACCCCTCCGCTGCCAGGCTGAATGATTCTAAAAAGCCCAGCTCCAGGGGCTCGGCAGTCGGGAGCGTTTGTGACTGCTCCATCACCCGAGTCCGAGCGAGATTATCACGGTACATAAGGCACCCGTAGCTTGCGCAAGCGCACCGGAGCGCCACCCCACTGTAGTACGGCCGGTTCCTGAATATCGCCGGCACTGCTCAGCAGGCCACCGCTGTAGGTATCGTACAGCGTGAACTTGTCACGGCCACGACGTGAGGGACGCAGCTGAATATCCCCATTCTGGATGCGCTCCAGCATCTCCTCGCGAGTCGCCTGGCGTGCGTAAGGCAGATCCTCCACCGAGAGACTATCCCGCCACAGATCCACGTCATCCGTGGAAACGCCAGGCTCGGGCGCTAACACGGTCATGCCGTCGAGCTCTACCACGCCACCAGACACAGCCAGCACCGAGGATTCCAACAGGTCTTCATCAATCATCAAGCCGGTACTGGTAGGCTGCAGGTATTCCTGCTCGCCACGGGAGACCACGCCAGCGATATAGTGATCTACTGCCGCGCTCAGATACGTGTTACGAGTTTGCATATCCGCGCCGAAAGATTGCCCCAATGTCTCGCCAGCTCTCAGGCGCAGCTGCCGATAATTACTGTCAGTCCATTCCAGATCTTTGCGGAATTGCTTACCGGTCAGAACACGTCTTGCGATAAGGGTATTTTCTCCACCTGGTCGGGAGGCGATCTCCCCTGCAACAAATTGCGATCCCGCGCCACCCTTCAGGACCTGCTCCCAGAACAATGGGGCACGTTCACCCATGGCGAGACTAACCTGGTCGGCAAGCTCGACCATGTCGCCCTGGTAGTCACTAAATAGGTCTGCCTCGTAAGCAGTCAGCGGGCCTGCACTCTTACCGTAGTGTCGTTCAATGCGGGCCTCTGCCCAGTCTCGCTCCTGCAGGGCTTCGATAAATTCCTGACTATCGGCCGGCGGTAATGGCTGCAGATCAAAGAACCCCACCTTCGCGGCATAGCTCATGCTGTCCGTGTCCAGCGCCTTGCTGGCTCCCTCGAATATTTTCGATGCTCGATTGTAGCGATCGATCCCCTCGGGTGACTTGTCGCCCTGGAGCTCTCCAAGGTATGTCGCCTGTTCCTCCAGTGGCTGAGTCTGGAAATCCAGTACAAAGCGATAATTTTTCATTGCGTCGTCATAATCGAGCACAGCAGCTGCATCGGGATCCGTCGCACGCAACTGTTCCACATCCCCCTGCACCGCGTTAAGTGCTGTCGGGTCGATCACTTCACCGTCATTGAGCAATCGTGTAGTGCGCACCACTCCCCGCTTGGCTTTTGCCTGGAATACCTTTTGCTGCGCTATCTGGGCAGCGTTGATTGTCTTCAGTCCTGACTCCAAGCGATCGATCCATGTGAAACGCTCCGATTCATCCAGGACGCCGCGGTATTGATTACCCTGTAGGTAATCGATTGCCGCGTGGACTTCCTCTGGATCCTCACTGCGCAGCGCACCATAATATTTGTCCCCCTCTTGTGAGGACGCCTCGCCCCGTGCCCGTTTGTAGCTGGCACTTAAGGCATTGATAGCCTTGCCAGCATTGGCGGGATTCAGGTTCGTTTCTTCAGCCTGCAACTTCTCAAGCTCAGACCGCATCGACTGGAAGTTTTCTCCGCGTGTAATTCGATCCAATCTGAACAATTCCCGGGCCTGGTCGTTCTCTTCCCGAAAATAACTCTTCGCTTCTCTGTCCGTAGGTAGCGAGTCGATTAACTGCGCAGCCTCATCGTGTAGTCCCGCCGCCTGTGCGCGTTCTATGGCGAGCTTGCCACGCTGAAGATTGAACGAGACCGATTGTTGGTTTCGCAGCTCAACTGCCTCGAGCACCATTTTCTCAGAAGCCAGCTCGGCGTTGCTGGACCACTCCTTCCTTGCTGCAGGTTCGCTAATCATGTCAGCGCGCGCCTGGATCGACTCGTGCAAAGCGTTTTCCAGCAGAAAAGGCCGGACCTCAAACGCGGGCACCTCGGTACGCTTCCCCATGTCGAAGCTGGTCTCTTTCAGATCATCAGCGGTATAAACTAATTTCTGGCCATGCTCCTGTTCAAATCGTGTCAGATCCTCGATTCTTCCCAGGTCCGCCTCGGTCCGTTCACTTTGAATTACACTTTTTGCGAAGACTTCCCCAACATTTAAACCCGATTGCAGTACCCGTTGCTTGCTCTGGTACTCAGCAAAGACAGCACCCGGGCCTATGACGTTGGATGGTCCGCGCACGGGCTTGTAGACGATATCTGGCAACTTCAAGAGAATGGCCCCTTGTATCCACCGGTTTTGGTGTAGGAACCGAATACGCCAGCGCCAGCGGCAACACTCAGACCGCCAAACATACTTGCGACGCCAGATCGAGAGATCTGATCCGAAACAAGCTGTCCTCCTTCGCGTGCCATGTCAGCCTCTACGCGGGCTCGGTAGCTCTCCCAGGCCATGTCATTCCTGAACTGGGTTTCCAGTGCTGTGCGATAGCGCCTGGGACTTCCAACATCCTGCAAGTTACTGGCATAGGTGAGTGCTTTCGTGCCGCCAAGCACCTGGTTCATTTCGAGGGTAGCGCGCCGGCGGTTCTCTCGGGCAGCCATCTCAATAAACCGGGCCTGATCTTCGGCTAACTGCTCGGCCTTATCCTCTCCGCCACCGCCAAAGAATCCAGCCACGCCACCCAGGGCACCGCCGATAACGGTACCCCAGCCAGGAGCAATACTTGTTCCTATGGACGCGCCTTGCGCTGCCCCGCCTATAGCACCTGATTGTTGACTGGTTATCATGATGCAGACTCTGACACGGATAGCAGGTGCAGTGGGGACGTGTTTTGCCCGGAAAGCTGTCCGAATCGACGCCAGATCCGCCGCACGCTCCCCTCATCCAGGCTATGCAGTGCTGCGGCTACCTTGATGCAATATGGCAAGCTCCGCTCCTCATCAAGACGGTCAGTGATCAATTGGCACATTGCCAGGTGCTCCCGGCCGAGTTCCAAGCGCGTCTCGCGATCCCTGCGGATGGTTAACAGGAGATAATCCCGGGCCTGGTCCGATAGGTTCGAAGACACAACTTCCGCCTCCAGCAATGCCAGGTCCAGGGCTTTCATTGGAGTAGATCTATCCGCTTACCATCGCGCATCGCGGTCCTGGCCACGTTACCGGCTCGAAGCGCTGCATCCTCATACCCGTGGCTTTCGCTGAAGAATTCGGTCATCGAGGCGTAATAGACTCCATCAATGTTGTACCCCTTTTTGATCGTCTCGCAGCCAGCAAAGTGGAGATAGGCGTCTTCCTCGGTCACAGACACGATTGTTGCTGCCTTGCCGTTATCGAGAAGATACGTTCCTGTGTAGTGCTCCCCGAATTTTTCCATAAAAAACTCCACCCCGTTGGCGGGAGTTATGCGCTTATCGGTCATCGTGTGACTCCCCCTGCTTTTGGTAACAGGTGCCGTGCTTTCGGTGCCAATAGACACGGCATTTCGTTGAACAGAATCGGGCTTCCTGCCGGTTTGTAGTGAAGGATTCCCCGCAGTACTCACATTGAACCGCGGGCCTGTCTTCCGATGCTGAATACTCCAATCGACGTTCTTTCGATGTCATTCGCGCCACGTGATCGTTGCGGCATTGCCGGGTGCAGTAGGTCCGCGCTGGCTTTTGAGCTGCCCAGAATTCATCCGAGCAACCCCGGCAGGTATACCGGATCGGATCGCGTAGGCTTCGGTATTCACTCATGGAGACCCCAAAAACTTTATATTTCTTAACACCCGTAGCATTCCCTGATCTGCCAAAACCTTATCATTCCTTATCATTCGTAACAGGCTGCAAGCGCTCATAACCTTGACATTCCTTACCATGCGTAACAAACCCATTCCAAGACCAGTTGGTCAATCACTTTTCTGCCCATGAGTCGAGAAATACCCCAAACGTCGCTCAGCCGCTCTGCGCGCACGTATGGCAGCTGCTTTGTCCGGAAAAACGCCAAGCGAAACCTGGCGCCCATCTTCAGTGATGGATGCACTCCATCCAGTGGTGGTAGGCCGAATCCCGGTGTAGCCGTATTTGTTGTTCGAATAACGAGAGTAGTTTTTGCCGTTAGATTTGTAGTCACCGGCAATCAGATTGCTGAATCGGTTGTTCAGGCCATTACCATCGATATGGTTGACCATTGGCGGCCACTCACCAGTGCACAAGGCATAAATCACACGGTGCTCGTAAAATGTGCGACCGTCGATATACACCTGCCGATACTTTCCTTGGAATACGTTGCCAGCCCGCCTACCCACCAACTTGGCATTGATACCGGGGCCGGTGTAGTACGCATAATGACTTTTTGGTCGACGCTTCCAGTACAGGTAGCCGGTCTCTTCGTTGTAGTCGAAGCACTCGGCCAAGTACTCTGCTGTGGGATTACTGCGAGTCATTTTTAACAGAACCCTATGGTATTACTAATAAGGTGTGCACTTTCTGCACTGGATGAACCCCCAAATAAGTGCACTTTCTGCACTGGATGGGCCCTATTTTTGATCAATTTATGATCAATTTCGCCCATTTTCGACCGCCATCGTGTGCAGTTTCTGCACCGGACCCTGTGCACTTTCTGCACTGGATAATTTGATAATTGATGCGCTGTTGAATCGCCGCGCCGGCGTTTTGGTTGGCAAGATATCAAGCCCCTTGCCAGGACATTCATTGATAGGAAGCCATGTGAGCGCAAACAGAGCACAGCGACCCCCTGTCTTATGAAACACTGACTCTCTTGAACAGATGACCAAGTTGGCTTCCTGCAGCTCTCTGAGCGCCTTGGAGACAGTGTGCTGCGATCGCCACCCGCGTTTTTTTAAAACTGTCCAGGCGGCCGTCAGATCTCCGTTATTGTTCCCTCGATACTGGTACGCGAATTCAAGTAGTAACTTCACTCCATTGCCGGAGAGCTCTAGATAATCGGTATGCTCCATCACCATTCTAGGTATTCCCGCAAATGACTTGGTGCGTGACTTTTCAGTGCGGCGTCCATCAGTTCGAGCCATTACCGGCCCTTCGCGCAACCGCGCTTCCGCGCTCACAGTTATTCAGGCGCTTTCGTCGTGCCAGGCTTTGTGCTCGATTGAGCGTTTTATCTGGTTCCAGAGCACTCGCACCAATACTACATTCCTGGATAGATTTCCCGCGGGCCAGATAGTCCACAGTGGCCTGCGCTATCTCATCCCGGTGCTTTTTTTTGTGTTCCATATGCCCCCTCGAACGAGAGGCGCCGCGTTTATTTCAGCCGTGGAGTGGTGTTACTATTGCTGCGTGCGGTTGGGTCCACACATCTCCACGAGTGCCACACGGTTCGCCCCGTCGTGGCATTTTTATGCTGACTTTTCGTTGTATAGGTCGAACCGACGCTGCATTTCTGCCTCGACTATCTCCTCCGTCCACACTCTAATATTGGGGGCTACAAGTTTGCCCTGTGGGAAATTTCCGGCCTTTATTTCAGAGTATAGGAAGCTCGCACCCATCCCAGTACGTCCCGGGAGGTCTCGCATTCTGTAGGTGGCTTTTCTGACTTGTTGTTCATTTGACATAATTTTCTCCAATCCATTGAGATACATGAAGGCTTATGGAGAAAACTACAGGTTACGTAGGGTCAAACCAAAAACGCCTGTACAGGACCTAAAGGGCTAGTCCTATACTTTGGGTTAAAGCGCGGGATATTTTTTTATTCTTGACCGCAAATCTGCCAAGTTTTTTCTAAACGTTGCCTCCCCGACCCCGAGTTGGTCTCGAATATTTTCGTACCACTTTTTTCTGACCTCACTAATAGCCGATATCCATTCTATTATTTCTCCACCGCTGCTGTTGCTAGCCCAATTCGAAACATCTGGTGATTGCAGCTCGGAAATGAACACGCTGGAGTAATGTGCCCGCAATAGTAGATTTAGCCTGTCTGCCGGGTCTCCTCTAAAATTTGGCGGCCGCACCGACTTCCTTTTTCCGTTAACCACCTGGATCAGGAACTTTTTGATATTTTCCTGTAGCAGCATCGCCTCGTGATCTCTTTCTATCATCAGCACCACCATAGATTGGTCACCATGATCGTAGAGCCATACAGCCTGAATCCAGCTAAGCGCAAACCGGCTTCCGAGATCCGTAATTACGATTTTCTCTCCCCAATCTAGGGCCTCGATTAGTGCTTTTTCTAGCTCTTCGTCGTTCATCGCCGCCGCTCTTTCATTAGAACAACATTCCCGTTCTCGAGTAACACCAAATGCTCTCCCCACTTCTGCCACCAGGTCTTCGCCTCCGGTCCATAATCGTGGTGGTCATAGGACTGAGATATTTTGTCCGCCGGGTGGTGGTGGCTCATGTGCTCCCGCACCTCCTTGGGACAACCCAGGGCCTGAAGCCCGGTGCGGAAAGTGGAGCGGCACACCTTCGGATTGAAGCCTTCCACGCCCAACTTGTGGAAGCGATCTCGGATATTGTCTGTACTCACGTGCGGGCGCTTGTCGCTGTCTACCGGGAACAAGTACCGCGGGTGCCCCTTTTGCTGCTTGCGCCAGGTCTGCAGCACGTCGAGCGCATAGCTGGATAGGTGCACGGTATGTCCCTGCTTTTTGTGCTTCATCCGTTCAGCCGGCACCTTCCATACGCCAGTATGCAAATTAAACTCACGCCACTGAGCCCCGAGGCACTCAGTAGGCCTCAGTCCGGTGGCCAGCATGAGCCGCAGAATGGTGCGGTCGCGAATGTTGAGTATTTGGCTGTGTAGAACCAGCCGGATATCTTTGTCATTCAGTGCCCGGCCAGCAATTCCCGATTGCCCGGTTTGCGCGAGCTTCTTCTGATCCTTCCAAGGGTTGTACTCGGCCTTCTCCCGGTCGACTAGGTAGGTCCAGAAGGCGCGCCCTACTGAAAGCGTATGCCCAGCTGCTCGATCGCCGCCGGCCGCATGCCCCCCTGAGATCTCGGTGCCGTCAATGTCATAGGGCGGCACTCCGTCTGCGCGTACTCGGTGGAACAGGTCCTGGACATCACCACGGGTAATCTCATTCGGTAAGCGATCACTCCACCAATGAGCCAGTGGCCGCAGGTAGCGACGATATACGACGATGGTACCCGCTGCCCGCCCTTCCTGAGCTGCGAATGCCAGGTACTCAGGTATCAGTTGTCGTATGGATTTGGTTTTTTGACCGGACTGCAGCCGTTTCCACTCGTGTTTTACATTGCGACCCGCATCCGCCAGCGGGCGCATCTCAGTACGTACCAGGACGCGGGCTTCGTCATGCGACATTGCCGGGTACTTGCCGATCACGAAGGGCGCCACGAGCTTGCCGGTGGAGCGATCTTTGTAACGGTAATACCAGCCCATCGATCGGCCTTTGCTTGCCTGACTGATCCTCGCACGTAAGCCCTGGCAGGTGGGATCACCTCGCCACTGGACCTCGCCTGGCTGTAGTCGTGTCCGCTCGAGCCAGGTTGCTGTTATTTGCTTTCTCTCTGCCAATGTACACCTCAAAAACACACAAGAGACCACTTGCCTCAATGTACACCTCAATGTACACTAAAATCAATAGATCTATGGAGAACCTTGGAGAGTATAGGAGAGTTATCCCGGCGCCAGTAGCCGACTCCCGATTTTATAGGCAGTGCGGTAAGTGCTGTAAATACAGGCTCTTTTGTCTAGAAAGAGCTTAATTGAAAGGGGATTCGGAGTGGTGCCCGGGACCGGAATCGAACCGGTACAGCCGTTAAGCCGGGAGATTTTAAGTCTCCTGTGTCTACCAATTTCACCACCCGGGCAGCGCGTGGAATACATCTTTAGGGCCCCATTGCGGGGCGGCGGAATCATAACACAGAAATTCTGGTGTTTGGCCCGATTACAGCCCGCTGCCGTCACTTTTTGAATGGGCCACATGCTACACTCGGCCATTGCCCGAATCCGGATATTTTGCCTCCATGCGCCGTCTGTTTCTCGCCATCGCCGGCTTGTTCCTGGCAGCAGTTATCGCGCTGCTCATTGCACTGCGCTCGCAGGCATTCGTGCTCAGTGCGGCCCATTGGGCTGTTGAAACCTTCAGTGGCTTGAGCCTGACACTGGTCGATCCCCATATTGATGTCTACGGGGGCCTCTTTTCAGCCAGCGAGGTCCATGTGGGCCCGGAGGGCGGTAGCGGCCCTGCCCTGCTGTCTGTGCTGAGTTTGAATGCCCGGGTGCCGGCCTCGGTGCGGGCGGAATCTGTGATGCTCTATGTCGCGGAGAGCGAGGAGGAGACAAACCCCCAACCCGTGGAGTGGGTGGGGTATTTACGCTGGCTGCCTACCGAACTGCGGGTTGGCCAGGTTCACCTGATCACCGCCTCTGCCAATACCTGGATATTCCCTCTAAAGGACCTGCGCGGCAACCGGCTGGACTCAGGCAACTACCGGCTGACCACTGGCGCAGACTACCAGGGTGAGCCATTACACGCTGTGGTAGACCTGCTGGCCGTAGATAAAGGCTGGGGGGCCACAGCCGCCGAGGCCACAATCCTGCTGACTGCCCCCCAGAGCGGCAGCGAAATCAAACTCACCGGCACCCTGGCCGGCACCACAGACGAGTTTGAGTACAGCTTTGAACTGGCCGCCAACTACAAGGATATTCGGGAGTTTCTCAAGGGCTTCGAGGGCGGCGGTGATCTGGCCGGGGAATTGCGCCTGCACGGGATATTGCAGGGCGACTCCCAGCAATTTACCTTGTCCGATACCAACTTTCTGCTCGATAACATGCCCGCCTACGGTTTTGAGGCGGGCGGCACACTGGAGTACGCTTTTAACGGGGAAAGCCGCATCGAGTTGGTGGGTACCGGCGAGCTGGATTCACTGTCCTATTTGTTGACGTGGGTTGACGTGGATGTGGCTGGCTTTGGCCGGGCGCAGAGCAGCCTGAAACTGAGCGGCAGCCTGGACAGGCCTGTTCTGGAGGCATTTCGGCTTGTTACCAGCAATGACCAGGGGCTTACCGTCAGTCTGAATGGTCGCTTGAACCTGTACGAAGATGAGTCGGGCGACGCGCCAGAGGCCAGCACGGTGTTCGTAGACCTGCAAGGCCCTTCCCTTGCGGTGCTGGACCAATGGCTGGGAGAGCAGCCCTATGATCCCGGCCCCTGGTGGGCCAGCGGGCGCATTACCGGGGACCCAGGCAAGCTTGCCGTAAACGATATCGTTATTGGCACCGGCACCCCGGATGGCCTGCAACTAAGGCTCACAGGTTCGGTGGGTAGCATCAGAGCACCGGGCGCGGGCCAGGAAGGTGAGAAAGATCAGACGGGCTATACGGTTGACGACATTGCCGTGCAGATATCCGCGCAGGTACCCGACTCAGCGGTGCTTGGCACCCTGCTCAAGCGGGAAGACATTCCTCCTCACCACACCATTTCGGCGAGCGCTGCGCTAACCGGTAGCGCTGAGCGGCTAGCGCTGGCGGAAGGCATGGTCACCGTGGCTGCCAGCGATCTACAGATGGATATCGGGCCCCTGGTGGCCGTTCTGGCCCCCACTTCAGAGCAGGTCGTTAGCGGTCTTGGCGGCCCGGTGGCCGTTGCCCTCAGCGACACTGCCGCGCTGTCCCAATACAGTAGCCTGCCCATGCCTGTGCTCGGGCCCCTGCAGCTGAACGGCACATTGAGCCAGCAGAAAGACACCTTTCAGCTATTGAATATCGTCGCCAATATTGGCACGGGCGAGTCGCAGATAACGACCACCGGGCGCATTGGCAATCTGATCGAGCTCAGTCAGGTTTCCCTGTCCAGCAAACTGCGGGGAATCGAGCTGTCGACGCTGCTGGCCCTGGCGCTGCCTGAATTCAGCTATCCCGGCACACTGGGGGCGCTGGCAGGCACTTTTACCCTGTCCGATAAGCAGGGAAGCTGGAACATTCCCGCGCTCTCCCTGACGGGGGGCACTGATGACACAGCCCTGTTTTTCGAGATCGAGGGCGAGGTTGCCGACCTGACGGGGCTCACCTCGGCAAATCTCGACTCCCGTTTCCGCCTGGACGACCCCGCATTGTTGCAGGCCCTATCGGGCCGGGCTCTGCCGCCAGCCAGTGGCAGTCTGGCAATCAAATCAACAGCGGAGTCTATTCTCGGCACACTCACGGCACAGCTTGGTCAGACCGAACTGCACGCCGAAGGCAAGGTTGCTCTGGCAGGCAAGGCGATACAGGCCGTTAGTCTGTCCTTAGACACCCCGCACTTGTACTTGCAGGATCTGGCGATCATGGCTGAGGACAAAGACACTTCTGCACAACAGGCGGCAGACGCAAAAGCGTCCAGTACCCTGCTGGAGAGTCTGCGGCGAAATGCACCGGCCTACCCCGTAGACATCAGCCTGAAAATCGATGGTATCAGCGGTGACTACAGCGCCATCGACAGCCTGCAGGTGCAATTGAGCGGCAGTGACAACCGCTACACCCTGGCACAATTTACAGCTCGCTATAACCAGGCGCTGACAGAAATTCGGGGCATTATTGATCTAAACCCGGACATGCCAGCGGTAAGCCTGGCGGGAGAGGCCACCACCCTGCCCCTTGGGGCCATCCTCAAGGATGTAGGTGTTAACGCCAACATTACCGGAGCGCTGACAATTCTCGGCGGGGTAACCGTAATGGGAGACAACCCTGAGGTGATGCTGGAGAATCTTAACGGCAGTTTGGCTTTCGCACTGGAGAAAGCCGTGATCGAGGGAGCAGCCTACGACCTTCTGGCTACTGATCTGCTGGCCTGGATTTACTCTGGGGCGCTCACGGATAAATCCACTTTCATCGATTGCACCATGGCGAAATTTCAGCTGCGCCAGGGTGTAGCCAAAACCGACAGCCTCTATATTGAATCGGCGAAAATGGTGGCGACGGGAAAGGCAGAATTCAATCTGGTAAAACAGTCGATGGATGTGCGTATCACGCCCCTGTCGAAATCACGCTTGCTACAGGTGCCCTCGGAGATTCGGCTGAAGGGCCCCATGAGCGACCCTAAAGCGGATATCTCCTCCATCAATGCCGTGGCGGATGCCACCACGGCCGCGTTAATGCTTATTCCCGATCTCACCCTGAAGCTGTTCGGTATCAATCAGGCCAGCTCGAAAGAGTACCGCCCCTGCCATGCCAGTCTGGCCGATTAGGCTTTCTGAAGCACCACGGCTTCGTGCTAGACTCGCAGGCGACAATAAAAACCCATTAAGGTCGACACATGGCATCAGCTCGAGGTGAATTCAGCTCTCGTTTCGGTTTTGTAATGGCTGCAGCTGGCAGCGCGGTGGGCCTGGGCAATATCTGGGGCTTCCCCACTCAGGCGGCCAGTAACGGCGGTGCGGCTTTTTTGCTGGTCTATTTGTTTGTGGCTTTTGTCCTGGCCTACCCCGCACTGATGGCCGAGTTGATTATAGGCCGCCATGCCCACGCCAATGCGGTCACTGCACTAAAGCGCGTATCCAACAGTAATACCCAGCGGGCCATCGGTGGCACGGCGGGCATTATCGGGATTATCGTCGCCAGCCTGATACTCAGTTTCTACGCCATTGTGGCGGGCTGGATGATGGCATTCTGCCTCTCTTCCCTGTTCGTCCTGTTAGGTGGCGACACGGCAGCTACCTGGCTCACGTCTTTTGGTTTCACACGCAATATCATTGGCATGCTGATATTCATGTTGCTCACGGTGGCCATTATCGCCCGGGGTGTTCAAGAGGGTATCGAGCGATGGTCATCACGCCTGATGCCGGCATTATTGACCACGTTGGTATTGCTGGCTGCCTACGTTCTAACGCTGGATGGTGCGGCCGAAGGTGTCAGGGTTTATCTGGTGCCGGATTTCGAACGCGCCTTCTCGCCGGATCTGATTCTCAACGCCATGGGCTCGGCTTTTTTCTCCCTGTCGTTGGGTGTAGGCACCATGTTGATCTACGGGTCTTACCTGGACGACAAGCAGAACCTTCCCCAGATCGGTGGCATGGTGACCGCCGTGGACATTGCCATCGCGGTTCTGGCGGGCTTTCTGGTCTTGCCGGCCATGTATGTGGCTCTGCACAATGGCGTGGAGATCTTTGCCGCCGATGGCACCCTGTTGTCTGAGGACACATTAATTTTCACGGTACTGCCAGCGCTGTTTAATACCATGGGGTTCGCGGGCACACTGGTTTCTCTGCTGTTTTTCTTCCTGATGAGTATCGCTGCGCTCACCTCCTCCATCTCCATGCTGGAGGTGCCGGTAGCCTACGTGGTGGAAGAAAAGGGAGTGGCCCGGCGCAAAGCAGCCTACCTGATCGGCGCGAGCATCGCCGTGGTGGCCACTGTCATTCTGCTGAACTTCGGAACATTGTTCGGGCTTGTAGTTGCGCTCACTACCCGCTACAGCCAGCCGTTGCTGGGCTTTGTATTTTGCGTTTACGCGGGCTGGATCTGGCACCGGGATGGGCTGCTACAGGAAGTGCGCAAAGGCAATCCGGATGTTGCCCAGGGCCTGTTCTGGAAAATATGGCCGTGGTGGGTGCGGGTGGTATGCCCGGTGGTCATCCTGCTTGTCTTTACCCAGTCGATACTGGGTTAAACAACCGGCGTCACGCGCCTACTTGAGCGTTATCTGCCCCTCCTCCTCTACCCGCTGGGTGGGAATCAGGCCCTTGAAATCAATCTTCGCGGTAAAACGGTAAGTCAGGTCATCTGTAGTCGTCTGCCCCAGGCTCGCCAGTAAGCGCAGCACCTTGAAAAGCTGCAGGCTGGCATCGAGGGTGACAACACCTTCGCTGTAACCCTCTATCACCGGAATATCCTTACTGACCCCGGTGATCACTTCCTGCCCCGCTAGCTCAATGCCGTAACTGATGCCCGCGATATTCAGCGTTTGTTCGTTGGGGTTTTGTATCCGCAACTTGATCTGGAAACGCGGGCCGGCCCCTTCCGAGGGCAGGCTGGAGAAGTCTTCCAGAGACACCCTGGGCGGGTCCATCGGCTCGGTAAGTGTTGCACAGCCGGTTATCAGTATCGACATCAAAAGCAGGGTGAGGAACGGGATGGGGGCACGATTGCGCATATGGCTATTCCTGCTAGATGGGGGAAGGACGGCTAAGGGGATTTTTTGCCCAGCACGTTGCGAAAGAAAAAAGTGGCATATGCAGCGCTGCCTGCAGCAAAGAGTATGGCCACCCAGTCACCTGTTCTGCTGTACATCCAGATGCTGAAAATAAACATGGCAACGGCCAGGACCAGCCCGATAATCCGCCCGACATGTGGCATAAACACTATTCCCGTTCAATTGAAAATTGTGTAACTATTTATTTTAGCGGGGGTTTCAAATATGGCGGAGAGGGAGGGATTTGAACCCTCGATACGTTGCCGTATACACACTTTCCAGGCGTGCGCCTTCGGCCGCTCGGCCACCTCTCCGTTGAGGCCGCGCATGATACCACAAGATACGGGCTGCGCCAGTCCCTGGCAGGCTATTGCCTGTTCAGTCGCGGCAGTGGCTGCGCCGTTGGGTTTGTGCTGCGGAACGGATTGATATCCAGCCCCCCCCGGCGGGTATAAAACGCCTGGATATGCAGAAACCCGGGAGCCAGCCGCTGATGTATGTGGCAGAACATGCGCTCCACACACTGTTCGTGGAACTCCTGGTGGCTGCGGTAGGCGATGATATAGCGCAACAGTGATTCTCGCACCAGTGGCCGGCCACTGTAATGTATCCACACGCTCGCCCAGTCGGGCTGGCCCGTCACCGGGCACAGTGAGCGCAGCAGATGGCTGTACAGCATTTCTTCCCTGTGGCCTGCGTCCTGCAGTTCCAGCATGTCCGCCGCTGGCTCTGCGCCCGCCACCCCGGCATCCAGCTCATCCAGGCAAATCCCTTCAAGACCGCCCCCCGCCAGGGAAGTGTCGTCCACGGCCAGCAGCTGCAGCTCTATATCAACACCGACAACCGCCGCAATATCGCGACGGATTATTTCCCGCACAATATCGCTGGACTCAAAGCGCGTGTTGTTCAGTGAATTGAGGTACAGCTTGAATGATTTGGATTCGACCATATTGGGCGAACCGGCGGGTATGGTGAAGCGACCGACAAAGCACACAGGCTTACCCGACGCATTGAGCCATGACATCTCGTAGGCATGCCACAGATCGGAGCCGCTGAAGGGCAGTGCACTGGACGTGATGATTTGTTCGCGGCCGGCGTTACGGGGTATCGGGTACAGCAGCTCCGGGGAATACGTATCCACCACCGCGGTCTGCCTGCCCAGCAGCATACCCTGCCCCTCCTCCGTACTCACAGTAGTACTACTGCCTCAACCGTTTGCCGGAATTCAGCAGATGCATGCTGAAGGCAAAGGCCAGTACGGTAAATATCGCTATCATGCCCATGGCAAAGGGTAAGCTGACATCAGAGACACCCAGCACGCCATAACGGAACGCGTTTACCACATAGACCAGCGGGTTCAACCTGGACACGCCCGCCCAGAAATCGGGCAGCATATCCATGGAATAAAACACCCCGCCCAGGTAGATCAGCGGTGTGAGCACAAAGGTGGGCACGATGGAAATATCGTCAAAGTTATTGGCGTACACAGCGTTGATAAAACCTGCTAATGCGAACAGTATCGATGTCATCAACACGATAAGAATCACCACCAGATAGCTGTGAATATGTAGCCGGGTAAAGAACAGGGATACGATGGTGACCACCACTGCAACCAGCAGGCCACGGGTGACACCACCGATCACGTATCCCAACAGAATAATGTAATTCGGTGTGGGAGAAACCAGCAGCTCCTCCACACTGTGGCTGAATTTGGAACCGAAAAACGAGGACACCACATTGGAATAGGAGTTAGTGACAATGGCCATCATGATCAGGCCGGGCACAACAAACTCCATGTAGGTAAAGCCGCCCATTTCCCCGATACGCGAGCCTATCAACGAGCCAAAGATCACGAAATACAGCGACATGGTAATGGCCGATGGCAGCAGCGTCTGGGTCCAGATACGCAGGAAACGGTGGATCTCCTTGCGGACAATAGTCATCAGGGCGATGTACTGTTCCAGGGGGCTCATGCCGCGCCCTCCACCAGGTTTACAAACATCTCCTCGAGACGGTTGGCGCGGTTGCGCATACTGCTGATGTGTATGCCATGACGGTTCAGTTCATCGAATAGCTGGTTGATGTACTGGCCCTTCTCCACGTCCACTTCCAGCGTGTGCGAATCCAGCCGCCGCACCTCGAAGCCTTCGATAGTGACCGCTTCCGGCACTTCCTCAACACAATCGAGAATAAATACCTCGCGCTTCAGGCGGCGCAGCAAATCCTTTATAGAGCCATTCTCCACGATCTCGCCGTTGTTGATAATGGCGATATGGCGGCACAGGGCTTCCGCCTCCTCCAGATAGTGGGTAGTGAGGATAATGGTAGTCCCGGCTGCGTTGATCTTCTTCAGGAAGCTCCACATGGAGCGGCGCATTTCAATGTCCACACCGGCGGTGGGTTCGTCGAGAATCAGCAGTTTGGGTTCGTGCACCAGGGCGCGGGCAATCATCAGCCGGCGCTTCATACCGCCGGACAGCATACGTGACGGCACGTTGCGTTTGTCCCACAGGCCCAGTTCCCTGAGGTACTTTTCAGCCCTTTGTTTGCCGAGTTCGGTGGGCAGGCCGTAATAGCCAGCCTGGTTAACCACTATATCCATGCCTTTTTCAAACTGGTTGAAATTGAACTCCTGTGGAACGATGCCGATATACTTCTTGGCGGCGGCAAAATCCTGGTCGATGTCGACATCAAATACCGACACCCGGCCGGCGGTCTTGGCCACCAGTGAACAGATGATGCCTATGGTGGTGGATTTCCCTGCTCCGTTGGGCCCAAGCATCGCAAAAAAATCGCCCTGCTGTACCTCGAGACTGATGCCTTTAAGGGCCTCAAAGCCATCGCCATATACCTTGCGAAGATTTTCAATGGTGAGTGCTGGTATCATGTCGTCCTTGATTGTTGCGCGCTAAATACAGCGCGACATTGTACCCGCATTCTTACCACCAAACGACATTAGCCATGAATGACGAACAATACCTTTTACACTGCCAGGCCCAGCTTGCAGAGTTTGCCAATACCCTGTCACAGCGCACAGAGGGCCTGGAGCAGGATGATGGCCTGCGTGTGCTCGCGGCGGAGTTCCAGCGGCTGGCGCAAGACCCTGCGGCCGACATATACAGCCAGGGGGGCACACTGGTAGACCGCTTATTCACAACCCACCCGGACTTCGCCCCCACGTTCCCCCGGGAACTGCTGTGGTTTATCGGTGGTGACTGCCTGCATTTCATGCCGGACGACGAAATTGCCGTCTATCAGCGCCTCGACGAGCAGCGCGGCCAGGCTGCCGCGCAGGGGGAAATTTTCGACCTTCGTTCAGCGCGCGCTAAGCTGCTGAACTTACAGTAAATTGTGCGGGAAATATGGGCGCGGGGGACTTGACGTACACCAGCTCTCTCCCTACAATGCGCGCCTCTTGTTTGAGACCAATGCGTCCCCTTCGTCTAGTGGCCTAGGACACTGCCCTTTCACGGCGGTAACAGGGGTTCGAACCCCCTAGGGGACGCCACTCAGCAAGTCAGCTCTCGATTCGTTTTCAGTTGTGCGGGAATAGCTCAGTTGGTAGAGCGCAACCTTGCCAAGGTTGAGGTCGCCGGTTCGAACCCGGTTTCCCGCTCCAAGTTACACATCCACCCTCCTACTCTTTCTTCTCCAACTTCACCGACAAACTGTTAACGCAGTAGCGCAATCCCGTTGGATTCGGCCCATCCTCGAATACATGCCCGATATGCGACCCGCATTTCTTGCACATGACTTCTGTGCGAACCATGCCGTGGCTGGTATCCCGGTCTTCCAGAATCACCTCTGCGTCTGCGGGCTGGAAAAAGCTGGGCCAACCGCAGCCGGCGTCAAACTTCGTGTCTGAAAGGAACAGCGGCTCGCCACAACAGCGACAGTTGTAAACGCCCTCTTCCGTCGTGTCCCAGTACTCGCCGGTGAAGGGCCGTTCAGTGCCTTTCTCCCGGCATACGTTAAACTCCTCGGGCGTGAGCTTGTCGCGCCAAAACTCGTTGTCTTTCATTCGGGGCTACCTCGCTAGATCGTGGTGTGGGCTTAGCGTACACTAGCAATTCGTCGCAAACTACAGGCTTTTTTACCGAATGGCGGATATCCACATCGATGATTTCTATCGCGACGTCGCTACTATTTTTCTACGCCTTTACGCCGTTTTTCCTCGCAAGAGCACGCTTTACGTAGAAGACATATGCGGGCCGGATCAACCGGATGAGTTCGGGCTTCACAACCCGCGTTTCCAGGCGGGCTTCAGCGCTATAGTCTGGCTTGCTGAACACGGTTATCTCAATTTTCAGGAGACCATTCGGGCGGAGGCGCTTGACCAGGTTGTGCTGAGCCAAAAAACCTTTCTGCTACTGACATCACGGTCCGGGCTGGAACCTGGGGAGGATGCCGAAGTTGCGGCCCTGGCCCCCAGTGTACTTGAGCAAACCTCCACCAATATTGCGCAATTGCGCAGCGCCTTGCGCGAGGGTTCCAGTATCCGCATCCAGAAATGCGTTACCTACCTGTTGGCACATCCGCCTATCGGCAGTCAGTAAGTCAGGCTGTGGTGGCCGCCACGCGATAGAGTATCTGGTCTTCATAGCCGGTTATTACCTGCCGCCAGCCACACAGCTCCCGATCCAGCTCCGGGTCGTTGCTGTCAACCAGCAAGGGACGCCCCGACAGCGCTGCAATCTTGGACTTGGCAGCAATTATGAGAATATTGTCCACACCTACCGCGCGAATGACCCGTGGCGAGAACTGCTGGTTGCCCCGGCCGAAAATACTGCCCTGCCCGCCGATAGCCGTCACCACAATGCTGGCGCCGCCGGGCGCGGCACTGAGCAGTGCCAGCAAGGTTTCCTCATCCGTGTCGCTGGCCAGCAGGGTTCCGTCCCGCACCACATCGACACCGAGCAGTGTATTGACCAGGTTCAATTTACGCATGACCGCTGCCGTGGTGGAACCGGGGCCAATCAGGTAGGTTCGCCCCTCCTCCATACGTTCCACCAGCCAGTCGGCAATATCATCGGCAGCCAGCTCCGGGCTTTCCCGGCCTCCCACTTTGGTGTGCTGCAGGTAGCGGCCCTCTCCCGGTACCAGCATGTCACCGTAGAAGCGGCTGCGCACCTGGTCGTGACGAAAGGCTTCCTCGTCAATGTCGCGCACTTCCCGTGGCACCAGACCGACAAGGCCACCGCTAACCAGCTGCAGCAGCAGTTCTCCGGCCGCCTCCGGCGACACAGCGAACACCCCGGAGTGCATTTTGACTCCCGCCGGTATCCCCAGCACAGGGAAGCTGTCGCCCACCACATCGAATATATCCCGGGCGGTGCCGTCCCCCCCGGCAAACAGGATAAGGTCCACACCGCCCGAGCGCAGTGCCTGCACAGCGCGCCGGGTATCGGCGGCGCATGTGTCAGCTGCCGCGGCGGCGCCAAGTACCTCGTGCGATAAGCCCAGATTGACCAGCGCTTGTGCCCCCATGTCACCCTGCCAAGTGCTGTAGTGAACGGAATCACCGGCGGCCAGCAATGGCTGCAGCGCCCGCTCTACCCGCGCCTGTGCGCGCTGACGCTGCGCTGGGGTCAAATCAGAAAGGCGTTCGCGCAATGCCTCTCCGTCACTGCCTTTCAGGCCCAGGCTGCCGCCGAGTCCCGCCAGTGGATTCACCACCAGACCAATATGCAGCACGGCGCTGCTCACTGCTTGCGCTCTGCCGGCTCACAACCCAGTGTCGCCAGCAGCTGCCGTGCATCCGCGCCAAGCTCATCGGCGGCGAAGTGGCTTCCCATAATTTCGCGACGCACGGGGTAATTACGTCGCAGCTGGTCAAATGCTGAGGCTGCCTCAGCCGGGGGCGTGTCCAGGGTCACTGCACGCAGAGCAGAGTCGTCGCTATGTATGTCGTAGCGTTGAGCCACCAGCGCACGCAGCAAAGTGGGCCCCTGGGCACCCTCTGGTATCTGCAGGAGCGGCGCTGCCCCGGCAGCACTGCCGGGATTAATCGCGGGTATGTTCAAGTGCCGGGCCATGGCGTGAACCAGCATTTGCGTGGCTAACAGTTTGCCGTCGAGGCTGTAGCCTGCAATGTGTGGTGTACCCAGCTGCACCTGGCGAAGAAGTGGCGCGCTGATCTGTGGTTCGCCCTCCCACACATCGAGAATCACCCCGGGGCCAGCACCACGCGCCAACAGGGCCGAGAGAGCAGCATTGTCGACCACCGCGCCACGACTGGCATTGATCAGCAAGCTGTCCGCCGGGATTGCGGCGAGCTCGGTCGCAGCCAGTAGGTGGAAACTGGGCCAGGGGGTTTTCCGGGTCAGCTCGGCGTGCAAGGTGATAACCCCGCATTGGAGCACGTCGGACAGGCTGCTGGAATCGGCAATATCGGCGCTGTCCAACCAGGGGTCATACACCCGGCAGTGCACACCCAGTGCTCGCAGCCGCGCCGCCACGGCCTTGCCTATTACGCCATAGCCGACGATACCCACGGGCGTTCCGGTCAGTATTCGTTCCAGATGATCGCCGCTGGTGGCAATGGCAGCTAACACATACTCCACCACCGAATTGGCATTGGAACCTGGCGCGTAACTGAAACCGATACCTTTGTGTTGCAGGTATTCGCGGTCAATATGGTCGACACCGCTGGTGGCTGTGCCAACAAAGCGCAGCTTGCTGCCCTCGAGAAGGTCCGCGTTCACCCGGGTAACTGAGCGCACCAGCAGTACGTCGAAACCAGCCAGCTGCGCGCTGTCGAGTTCCCGCCCACTGAAGTGGCTTACGCTGGCCCCTGGGCCGGCATAATGTGCCACAGCGGGGATGTTCTGGTCGGCGAGTATACGCACGGTGGGCTGTGTATTTTTTG
This sequence comes from uncultured Haliea sp., assembly GCA_963977485.1. GTDB lineage: Bacteria > Pseudomonadota > Gammaproteobacteria > Pseudomonadales > Halieaceae > JARRPM01. The sequence continues at coordinate 127,677 of CAXBOW010000014.1, read as the reverse complement.
CGGTGCTCACTCCGCCAGGCCCGCCGGCGACAGTTCCAGGGTATCCGTTCTCATGCCGGTGCCGAAGGCCTGCGCCAGTGCGGCAAAAAATATTTCTGCCCTGTTGGGCAAGCCGGTGCGCTGCCAGTGTCGCGCCTGCGCCAGCACCTGCGCTCTAAACGGTGCGGTGTCGTACTCGCCACCCTCTGCCCCGAGGTTGTCCACGCTGACACAAAACCGATAACCACAGGCCAGTGAAAACAACCACTCCAATGCCTGGGGCTTGACCTCTGCTGCCTCAAACTCGCGCTGCTGGGCCATATCGCGCCCCTCTGGGGCATACCAGTAGCCAAAGTCTGGCAGTAGCAACCGCCTGTTACCAGCGATACACCAGTGGGCAGCTTCATGCAGGGCGCTGGCAAAAAAATCGCTGCGATAGTGCAGCAAATGGTTTCCTTGGCTATTCGCGGCGGGCTGATAGTAGGGCTCGTCTGCTCCACCCACCAGCACGGTGCGCCACTGGCTGGTGAAGCAGCTGGCAAACACGCGCTCAAGGCGCAGGGACTGGAAGCCAGTCAGCGGTGTCTCCGCGCCGCTCAGCCTACTGGAGACAGCTGAACTCACTCGCCCTTCCTGAGGAGATAGCGATACTGGCCTTCCCCCTCCTCCTGCGCCAGTAAGGGGTGGCCCAGAAAGCTGCAGAATTTCGGGATGTCGCGTGTGGTTGAAGGGTCTGTGGCCAGCACCAGTACAGTCTCTCCCGCCACCATATCCCGAATACAATTGTGCAATAGCATCACCGGCTCCGGGCAAAACAACCCGGTGGTATCGAGTGTGTGATCGGCTTTGTCCTGCATCGCCAGGGTCACTGTTCCGCAAGGAGAGATTTTGCCTGCTCGCTGGGTACCAGGTCCCAGTGCTCACCCTCCATCTCGTACAGTATCAACAGCTCGCCCTTTTTGATCTGGGCACTCAGGTTGCCCACCTTCTGCGCGAGCGACAGTTCCTGCTCGCCGTAATCTGTGCCGTCGCGGCTGGCATAGTCTTCCAGCAGCGCCTGCAGGACGTCGGCCTGTAAACGCTGTGGTGGTACTTCAACAAATTGCGTCATTGCGCTGCGTGATAACCCAGATAGTGTGTACAGGCGCTCGTGTCGTGCCTTCCAGCGCGCTAATATACGGCCTGCGTCTGTGAAAGTGGAGTCCAATTGATGGAAACATCTTACATCGTAACCTTTATCGGCGACGACCGTCCCGGGCTTGTAGAGTCTCTCGCGCACGTTATCGAGCGCAACCAGGGCAACTGGCTGGAGAGCCGCCTGTCGCAGCTTGGCGGCAAATTTGCCGGCCTGGTACTGGTGACATTGCCCAACGCCAATGGCACGGCACTGGAAGCCGATCTGAAGGCACTGTCGGCCAGCGGGCTCAGCGTGCGGGTTACCCCGGCAACGGCCATGACAGCCACCAGCCGTGGTCAGAGCATTACACTGAAAGTGATTGGCCCCGATCGCCAGGGCATCGTGCGGGAGATTTCCCGCGCGCTGGCCCAGCGCGAAGTGAATGTAATCGAAATGGACAGCGAGGTGAGTAGCGCGCCCATGAGTGCCGAACTGATTTTCAGCGCCTGTATAGATGCTGAAATTCCCGAGCACATTGATCTCGATGACCTGGAAGACAGCCTGGAGGAGATCGCCAATACCATGACGTTGGAGATTGATCTGGAGCGCGGGCGCAGCTAGACCGAATTAGCGGGAGACGTGCTCTAAGGCCGTCCCCACAGTTTGCGCAGCCCTATCCAGAGCCCCGCGACACCCGCGGCTACGAGAATAACAAGCCCCACAGTCGCCGCGGTCACGAACAGCAGTTGCAGCATCTCCTCCCGCGCTACCCCGAACTGGTCCACCGCCATCCACACCAGCGCCGCCAGGGCGGCGGTGCCAACAAGAATCGTGCGGAAAAAGCGTCGACCCTGTCTGCTCACCCGAATACTCCCGCGATCGTCAGGCTCATTTTCCGGGCGGAGCAGCCGCCGGCAACACAGGGGTATCACTCTGTACGTCCATATTCTGCCCCCGGTGCCGCAGGGCGTGGTCCATCAGAACAATGGCCAGCATCGCCTCCGCGATAGGTGTCGCGCGAATGCCCACGCAGGGATCGTGACGGCCGTGCGTCGACATTTCCATGGCGCCGCCGGCAGTGTCGATAGTAGCGCCCGGCTGGCGGATACTTGAGGTCGGTTTGAGTGCAATGCTGACAGTAATGTCCTGGCCGCTGCTGATACCGCCCAGAATGCCACCCGCGTTATTGCCGACAAAACCGTCAGGAGTCAGCAGGTCGCGGTGCTCGCTGCCATGCTGCTCTATGGAGGCGAAGCCGGAGCCCACCTCGACGCCTTTTACCGCGTTAATGCCCATCAGTGCGTGGGCAATATCCGCATCGAGACGGTCAAAAACCGGTTCCCCAAGGCCCGGCATGACACCACTGGCCACCACGTTGATACGTGCGCCTATGGAGTCACCACGCTTGTTCAGTGCCGCCATAAATTCTTCCATCTCCGGAATTTTGGCGGGATCGGGGCAGAAGAACGGGTTGGTCTCCACTGTATCCCAGTCGAGAGTCCGGGCAACTATCGGGCCCAGTTGTGCGAGATAACCGCGAATAATAATCCCGTAGCGCTCACACAGGTATTTTTTGGCGATAGCACCCGCCGCCACGCGCATGGCCGTTTCACGCGCGGAAGAACGACCACCGCCGCGATAGTCCCGAAAACCATACTTCTGGTTGTAGGTGTAATCAGCGTGTGCGGGGCGGAAGGTATCTTTGATATTCGAATAGTCTTTGGAGCGCTGATCGGTGTTTTCAATCATCAGGCCAATGGGAGTACCAGTGGTCACGCCCTCGAAAACCCCGGAGAGAATCTTGACCTCGTCGTCTTCCCGCCGCTGTGTAGTGAAGCGCGACGTACCCGGCTTGCGCCGATTGAGATCCAGTTGCAAATCACCGGCTGACAGCTCCAGGCCGGGGGGGCAGCCATCGACGATGCATCCAAGGGCCGGGCCATGGCTTTCACCAAAACTCGTTACCGTGAATAATTTTCCTATCGTATTGCCTGCCATGTCGCTCTCATACCCTGATTCAAGGCCGCATATTATAAGCGGATCAGGCGAGGCTTGCGCCGTAATCTTGCAACTCTTTGGCGGTCAGCGCGAACACGCCGTGACCGCCCTGCTCAAACTCCAGCCAGGTAAAGGGCAGCCGGGGATAGGCCTGTTCCAGCGCAGTCCAGCTGTTGCCAACCTCCACTATCAGCAAGCCGCTGTCTGCCAGGTAGTTACGGGCGTGCCTGAGGATCCGGCGTGTGAGATCCAGCCCGTCGGCACCGGAGCCCAGGGCAAGCTCCGGCTCGTGGCGAAACTCCTCAGGCAGATCCGCCATATCCTCGCTGTCCACATAGGGTGGGTTGCTCAGGATAATGTCATAGCGCACATCGCCCAGTGCAGAGAAAATATCGGATTGCACAATATTGACCCTGTCCTGTACACCCAGAAATTCGGCGTTTTCCCTGGCCAGATCGAGTGCTGCGCTATCGATATCGAGAAGGTCCACCTGCACATCCGGGTAATAGTGCGCTACCGCCAGCCCTATACAGCCACCGCCGCAGCACAGGTCCAACAGGCGTCTGGGTTCCGGGCCGCTATACCAGGGTTGAAACTGGTTGAGGATCAGCTCAGCGATAGGTGAACGCGGGATAATCGCGCGCGGATCACTCAAAAATTCCAGCCCGGCAAACCACGCTTTGCCCAGCAGGTAAGGCAGGGGCGTATGTTGCTGGATACGCTGAACCAGCAGCGCCTCCATGCGTGCCCGTGCGGCGCTGTTCAACGGGTGCGGCAGCACACCATCGTCCGCATCCAGCGGCAGGTCAGCCACCGAGAGCACCAGTTGCACTGCCTCGTCCCAGGCATTGTCTGTGCCATGGCCAAAATAGACATCGCTGGCAGCCAGCGCCTCGCTGCAATACTCCAGCGCTTCGCCGATAGTTGCGGGTAAATTTCGGATCTTGTCGGTTTCGTTCATGGCTGTAGTGTACCGCGTCGTCCCCGCTGTTTGCATCAGGTCGTCCAGTGGCAGGCAAGGCCTGATTGCCACGCTATTGGTGGGTTGTTACTATTCCCTGCTGCGTGACCTACCCGGACAGTTCGTCCGAATCTTGCCAATAAGGAGTACAGTCTGTGGAAGAGCACTGGGCAAAAATTATCGAGGCCGTCGGAGAAGACCTGAACAGGCCCGGCCTGGTCGACACGCCAAAGCGTGCTGCCAAGGCCTTCAAGTTTCTCACCCGTGGCTACGATCAGTCCGTCGACGAGGTGGTGAACAACGCGCTGTTTCCCTCTGATTCCAGCGAGATGATCCTGGTCCAGGACGTGGAATTGTACTCCCTGTGCGAGCACCACTTACTGCCCTTTATCGGCAAATGCCATGTGGCCTATATTCCCACCGGAAAGGTTCTGGGACTGTCCAAGGTGGCAAGAATTGTCGACTTGTACGCGCGCCGACTGCAAATTCAGGAGTCGCTAACGGCACAGGTTGCGGACACGATAATGAAGGTAACTGAAGCTGAAGGCGTGGGTGTTATTATCGAGGCACAGCATATGTGCATGATGATGCGCGGTGTAGAAAAACAGAACTCGGTTATGAAAACATCAGCCATGCTGGGCTGCTTTCGCAGCGAGCAGAAAACCCGTGACGAGTTTCTCGCCCTGCTGCAGATGAAGCGCTAGCGGCTAGTCCGTAACCTGCAACAACTCGGTGTGTAAATACTGGCGATCTGCCGTACGCGCCGCGGCATAGATCAGCAGCAGGTACCTCGGCGACTCGCCAATAGAGAATACCCGATAGTATTGCAGGGCTTCCCTACCGTATAAAACCGGCTGTTGAAACACCCGGTTGGCCCATTGCACGCCGCTGCCACAGGCCCGGCCATCACAGCTGAACATCAGTGTTTCTGTCTCCAGCTCAGCCACCTGTGCCAGTAGGTCGTTCATGACTTCGAGCGAGGTAAAACCATCGTTCAGCTGCCAGGTATAAGCGGTTAATGTGCCGTTAAAACGCTGACTGTGCTTCAATTTCCAGGCACCACCAAGTTTCTGCATGGCGCCCAGCCCCACCTCATAGTCGAGCACATCCGTTTGCTTGAATTCAATTTGCTGGGCGTGAGGAAAATCGTTCAGCTGCTGCAGTAGTTGCATGGGAGCACTGACTTCAGCGGCGGCGCCCGCCGCAATCCAAACCAGAAATGACAACACAATGCTTGAATTCCGATAACCGCTTATCATTTTGCTCCTAACAGGTTTATGACTGTAAAAACTGGCTGATTTGTTGCGCCACGATAGCAGCACCGGGCTGCATATGAAAATGGTGCCCTCCGGCAATATGCTCAACCTGCAGTTGCCGTATATATTCTGCTGCCCGGCCGGCCACATCCCGGTGCTTGCCAAGGCCTTCCTCGGCCAGTAGTAACAGCGTGGGAGCCGATATCGCTCCCAGAATTGCCTGTATCTGCCCGGCGCTGAGCTTGACTGCCGATGCTCCGCGCAAACGCAGGTCTGTCGTCCAGGTATAGCCACCTTCACAGGGGCGCAGGTTGCGCTCTACCAGCAATTGCACCGCCGCCTTTGGCAGTGAGTCCGTTTTTCTACTTGCTACCGCTGCCGCCACACTGGGGTAGATACGGTTTTGACGATCTATCCAATGCCGTTTTTGATCGAGGAATGTACGCATCTGGGCGGGAAAGCGATCACTCTCTACCGGCTCCGGTAACACACCATCAAGCAGCACCAGACGCTCTATGCGCTCCGGCACCACGCTGGCGAGCAGGCAGGATATTATCGCACCACGGGAGTGCCCCATCAGACCAAAGCGTGTCCAGCCCAGTTCATCCAGAATCCCTACAAGCTCAGGCAGATCGTCCCAGATATTGTAACTGGCATCCGCTGAGCGGTTGTCGCTGCGGCCGTGGCCGGTCAGATCGACGGCTACCACATAATATTCCTCAAGCAGCGGGGCGAGCATGGCGAAGCTGGCGGCGTTGTCCAGCCAGCCGTGCAGCGCCAACAGGGGTGGCTTGTCGGGCTGACCCCACGCCAGGCCGGCGAGTTTGAGCCCGTTGACACACCACTCCAGGGGGGTTGCTTCAGCGGGCATTACAGCCCGGCCTCATACTCGGGGGGCACTGCCCAGAAGACCAGTTCACCGCAGTCTCGCGCCGGTACATCCAGTGTGAATGTCACCAGCGCCCCGGGAGACAATGAAGGCACATGGGAGCCTGCCCCCAGATACTGCTCAACCAGCTGCGACACCAACGGCTGATGCGACACCAGGATCACATGGGAGGAGCTGTCAGGTGCCTGAGAGAGCTTTAGCAGGCAATCCTCCACTGCCGCAACAGTACCGCCGGGCTGCAGGGCCACCTGCTCGCGACAGCTGGCATGGGTAAAGGCCGAGGCTATAATTTCCGCCGTTTGCCTGGTGCGTGTCCAGGCGCTGTAGAGAATGCTTGATGGCGCGGCCATTCCACGTGCCGCCAGTGCTTCGTGGAACTGGTGACAGCCAAAACTGATATCGTCCTGCCCCCGGTCTGTCAGCTCTCGCTGCCGATCCGTAGCGGCGCGTCCGGCCTCGCCATGCCGCCAGATTGTTACAATCATCACTTACCGCCCCGTTACAAATTCCACGTCCTGAGCCTGCTCTGTATGTATCATATCATCGAATACATCCACCACCGGGCGGTGCTCGTAGAGAATGGCGTATAGGCCTTTTACCAGGGGCATGTCCACGTCACGCCGGTCTGCCTCAGCTTTCAACAGGTCCAGTGTGTTAATACCCTCGGCCACCTGGTCCATAGTTGCCAGTATCTCGTCCAGCGCCTGTCCCCGGCCCAGTGCAAGGCCGATACGATAGTTTCGGGACAGCGGTGAGGAGCAGGTGACGAACAGGTCCCCTACCCCGGAAAGACCGAGAAACGTCATGGGATTTGCCCCCAACTGGACTGCGAAGCGTGACATTTCCGCCAGCGACCGCGTCAGCAGCATTCCCACTGTATTCTCACCCAGTTCCAGCGCCGCGCCGACCCCCGCGAGGATGGCATACACGTTTTTCAGGGCGCCACCAAGTTCAACACCGTACATATCTCCGGAGCTGTAAATGAGAAAGGATTCGCTGTGTAACAGGTCGTGAATGCGGGTATTGATACTGGCATCGGCACTGGCAATCACCGATGCCGTGACGTGCCCTGCGGCAATCTCCCGGGCGAGATTGGGGCCGCTCAGCACACCCCGTGGATTGTCGGGCATCTCCTCGGCCAGAATTTCACTCATCAGGCGAAAGCCGCCGGGTTCTATCCCCTTGGTCAGGCTGATAACCAGTGTTCGGGTCGGCACATGGCTCGCCAACTCCCGCACCACTTTGCGGAAAGAACTGCTGGGCACAGCGACAAACAACACATCAACCGATGCCACCGCAGCGGCAAGAGACGCGGTGGCCTCCAGTTTGTCATCCAGCAGGTATCCCGGGAGATACTCGCTGTTCTGGCGTTGATTGTTGATGGCGTCTGCCAGGCTGGCATTGCGCAGCCAGAGCCTCACGCGGTGGCCATTGCCGGCGATAATATTCGCGATAACGGTACCAAAACTACCACCACCCAGTACGGCAACAGTACAGGAGTCTGGCATATCGGATTTCCTCTGCTATTTCTTATCGTTTTTGAAGTGCGGCGCAGTCTATCACGATCGCCGGCCACAGCTGCCTGCCGGTGTGCTATGCATCGCCGTTACCGGCGTCCAGCCTCTCGCGACATACCTCACATCCTGTGCATAAAAAAGCGGGCCGCTGGGCCCGCTTTTATGTCACTGCAGCTATAATGTCAGGCGGCACTCATCTGCACTAGCAGGCTATTCATGCGCGCTACATAGGCCGCCGGGTCGTCGAGTTGCCCCCCCTCTGCAAGGTGAGCCTGGTCGAAAAGGATAGTACCGAGATCGGCAAAGCGATCTTCATCGGACTCTGCGTCCAGCATTTTCACCAGCGGGTGACCGGGATTGATCTCCAGGATGGGCTTGCTCTCCGGCACAGGCTGGCCTGCTGCCTCCATGATCCGTCGCATTTGCGCGCCCATATCGTGATCGCCGACAACCAGGCAGGCAGCCGAGTCTGTGAGCCTGCTGGTAGCCCGCACTTCGGCTACCTGATCCGCCAGAACCTTGCCAAGACGCTCTACCAGCGCCTCAGACTCCTTGGCCAGGGCCTCCTGTTCCTTTTTCTCTTCTTCGGAATCCGCGTCCAGGTCCAGTTCCCCGCGAGCGACATCCTGGAATTGCTTGCCATCAAAATCCTGCAGATGGTTCATCAGCCAATCGTCGACGCGATCGCACAACAGCAGTACCTCGATACCTTTCTTGCGGAACACCTCAAGATGCGGGCTGTGCTTGGCGGTGTTGAAATTCTCCGCTACCACATAGTAAATCTTGTCCTGCTTTTCCTGCATGCGGGAGACGTAGTCTTCCAGCGACTGATTTTGATCTGCCGTGTCGGTGTGTGTCGTACTGAAGCGCAACAGCTTGGCAATTTTTTCCTTGTTGGCCATGTCTTCCGCCGGCCCTTCTTTCAGGACCTGGCCAAACTCAGTCCAGAATGCGGCGTAGTCCTCGCCCTTGGCCAGTTTGGACAACATGTCCAGTACGCGCTTGGTGAGGGCACTGCGCATGGAATCCACAGCCGGATCCTGCTGCAGGATTTCCCGCGAGACATTGAGGGATAGGTCATTGGAATCGACCACGCCTTTGACGAAACGCAGATACATGGGCAGAAACTGTTCGGCGTCGTCCATAATGAACGTGCGCTGTACGTAAAGCTTGAGGCCTCGAGACGATTCCCTGTTCCACATATCAAACGGGGCTTTTTTCGGCAGATACAGCAGGCTGGTGTACTCCAGCTTCCCTTCTACCTTGTTGTGCGACCAGGTCAGTGGGTCTTCGAAATCGTGGGAAACGTGCTTGTAAAACTCCTTGTACTCGTCGTCACTGATTTCTGAGCGCGCCCGCGTCCACAAGGCAGTGGCCGCGTTGACCGCCTCGTATTCCACCGGCACATCTTCAGCGGGCTCTTCACCTTCGGCTGGGGGCGCCGGGGGCTTGGCCATCATCACCGGCACAGAAATATGATCGGAGTATTTTTTGATAACCGAACGCACGCGCCAGTCATCCGCGAAATCCTGGCTATCGCTTTTCAGGAACAGGGTAATAGAGGTGCCGCGGGTCTCTTTCGGCTTCTGCTCTATGGAGAACTCAGCTTCACCGTGGGATTCCCACAGCACGCCCTGATCGGCGTCCTCGCCGGCCTTGCGGGTATGCACCTCGACACGCTCGGCAACGATAAAGGCGGAGTAAAAGCCCACACCGAACTGGCCGATGAGTTGGGAATCTTTTTTCTGGTCGCCGGTGAGGTTCTCCATGAACGCCGCCGTCCCGGATTTGGCGATGGTGCCGAGGTTCTCTATCACCTCGTCGCGATTCATGCCGATACCATTATCGCTGATGGTTATCGTATGGAGATCGTCACTCTTGGTCACATCCACCTGAATTTGATAGTCGCCCTGCCCTTCCAGCAGGCTGTTATCGGCCAGTGCGGCGAAACGCAGCTTGTCGATGGCGTCGCTGGCGTTGGAAATCAATTCCCGCAGGAAGATCTCCTTGTTGCTGTACAGGGAGTGAATCATCAGGTGAAGCAGTTGTTTGGCTTCAGTCTGGAAACCCAGTGTTTCCTTGCTTACGTCTGCAGTCATGGGGCCCTCATCTATTTTTCAGGTTGGTACGGGTGGGTTGAGCAGTAGCACAAGTATTGGGGGCAGGAGGCGGGTATTTCAAGGATATAGAGGTAAATTTGGACTGTTAAACCCTGCCAGCGGCGGCCCGGAACACCCGGGCAGCCGTTGGAACAGGTGCTTTGGTGAAGGGTCGGCTAGAGTTGAGGCCCCGCCGCCACCAGAGCCCGCCCTTCTTCGTTGTCGGTAAATAACGCAAAGTTATTAATAAATCGCTGCGCCAGGTCTACCGCCTTGGGTTCCCACTCACTGCGATCAGCATAGGTATCCCGGGGGTCGAGAATACCGCTATCCACACCGTGCAGGGCCCTGGGAATCTCAAGATTAAAGATTGGCAACACCGATGTTTCTGCCTCATCGATAGAGCCGTCGAGAATGGCGTCTATGATCGCCCGGGTATCCTTGATGGATATCCGCTTACCCGTGCCATTCCAACCAGTATTTACCAGATAGGCCTTGGCCCCTGCCGCTTCCATGCGTGACACCAGGGTCTTGCCATAGGTCGTCGGGTGCAGGCTCAGGAAGGCCTTGCCAAAGCAGGCAGAGAAGGTGGGCACCGGCTCGGTGATACCGCGTTCTGTGCCGGCGAGTTTTGCCGTAAAACCGGACAGAAAATGGTACTTGGTCTGGTCCTGGTCCAGTATCGATACCGGGGGTAGCACGCCAAAGGCATCCGCGGTCAGGAAAATAACCTTGGTTGGGTGACCGGCCCGCGATACCGGTTTGACGATGTTGTGGATATGGTACAAGGGGTAGGATACCCGCGTGTTTTCGGTAATAGAGCGGTCCGAGTAATCTATCTTGCCGTTCTCGTCCACCACGACATTTTCCAGCAGCGCGTCCCGCTTAATGGCCTCGTAGATGTCCGGCTCACTTTCAGGGTTAAGGTCGATCGTTTTGGCGTAACAGCCGCCCTCGAAATTGAACACACCGTCATCGTCCCAACCGTGCTCATCATCGCCTACAAGCCGGCGTTTCGGGTCCGTGGACAAGGTGGTTTTGCCGGTGCCTGAAAGGCCAAAAAAGATTGCCACATCTTCCTTTTCTCCGACATTGGCTGAACAGTGCATCGACGCCATATTTTGCAGCGGCAAGTAGTAGTTCATCATGGAAAACATGCCCTTCTTCATCTCGCCGCCATACCAGGTGCCGGCGATGATCTGCATTTTCTCGGTGAGACTGAATACAGTGAAGACTTCTGAATTAAGCCCGTGTGACTGCCAGTCGGGATCGCTGGCCTTGGACGCATTGAGAACGACAAAATCCGGCTCGCCAAAGTCGGCGAGTTCTTCCTCGGTGGGACGGATGAACATATTCTTAACGAAATGCGCCTGCCAGGCGACTTCCATTACAAAGCGCACCTTGAGGCGGCTATTTTCATTCGCTCCGCAGAACGTATCGACAACAAACAGGCGCTGCCCGGAAAGGCGATCTGCTACCAGCCCCTTGAGCGCTACCCAGTTCTCCGGCGAGATGGGCTTGTTGTCATTGGGCGATTCCGGTGAATTCCACCAGAAATGCTCTTTACTCACATCGTCCATCACAATGAATTTGTCGTTCGGTGAACGGCCGGTAAATATGCCGGTCTTTACTGCTACCGCACCAGATTCGGTCACGACACCCTTGTCGTAGCCTTCCAGGCCGGGTCGCGTTTCTTCCTCGAACAGCTGTTCGTAAGATGGGTTGTAGATCACTTCCGCAGCACTGCTGATGCCATAGCCCGATAAATCGATTTTATTTCTCATGATATTTTCCCGCTGAACTGCCGAAGTACCCATTTGTTCTTCCCCTTTTGCGAAAAAAGGGTCCGTGGAGATGGACCCTTGTTCCTGTTACGCCTGAAATCCCATTACCAACCGGTAACTTCGGCCAGACCTGAAGCGATGTCCGCCAGACTCCGTACCGTTTTCACACCGGCGTCTTCCAAGGCTGCAAACTTCTCATCTGCAGTACCTTTACCGCCGGAGATAATGGCGCCGGCGTGGCCCATACGCTTGCCCTTGGGTGCCGTTACACCAGCTATATAGGATACCACCGGTTTGGTGACATGATCCTTGATATAAGCCGCGGCTTCTTCTTCTGCGGTACCGCCGATCTCACCGATCATGACGATCGCCTCAGTGGCGGGATCTTTCTCGAACATGGCCAGGATATCGATAAAGTTGGAACCCGGGATAGGGTCGCCGCCAATGCCGACACAGGTCGACTGGCCGTAGCCGGCGTCAGTGGTCTGCTTTACCGCCTCGTAGGTCAGGGTGCCGGAGCGCGATACCACACCCACTTTGCCAGGCAGGTGGATGTCGGCGGGCATGATGCCGATTTTGCATTCGCCGGGGGTAATAACGCCGGGGCAATTGGGGCCGATCAGGCGCACACCCAGTTCATCACACTTTACCTTCACATCAAGCATATCCAGTGTGGGAATGCCCTCGGTAATGCATACAATCAACTGAATGCCGGAATTTGCAGCCTCGAGGATAGAGTCCTTACAAAATGGTGCCGGCACATAGATCACTGACGCAGTCGCCCCGGTGGCCGCTACGGCCTCTGCAACGGTATTGAAAACCGGCAGACCCAGATGCTCCTGCCCGCCTTTGCCGGGGGTAACACCGCCGACCATCTTGGTACCGTAAGCGATCGCCTGTTCGGAGTGGAAAGTACCCTGGGAGCCGGTGAAGCCCTGGCAAATTACTTTGGTGTTCTTGTCAATTAGGATACTCATTTGGCCGCACCTCCCGCTGCTGCTACTGCTTGCTGGGCGGCGTCTGTCAGACTGGTTGCCGCTATAATGTTCAGACCACTGTCGGCCAAAACCTTGCGCCCCAGTTCTGCGTTGTTGCCCTCGAGCCGCACGACTACCGGCACGGTGACTCCGATCTCTTCCACTGCACCAATGACGCCCTCGGCGATAAGGTCACAGCGAACAATGCCGCCAAAAATATTGATCAGTACGGCTTTTACATTTTCATCCGACAGGATGATCTTGAACGCCTCGGCTACACGCTCTTTGGTTGCACCGCCCCCAACATCCAGGAAGTTGGCAGGAAAGCCTCCGTGCAGGGCGACAATATCCATGGTGCCCATAGCGAGGCCAGCGCCATTAACCATGCAGCCGATGCTGCCATCGAGCGCCACATAGTTGAGTTCCCAGCGAGCGGCATGTGCTTCGCGGGCATCATCCTGGCTGGGGTCGTGCATTTCCTGCAGCGCTTTCTGGCGATACAGCGCGTTGCCGTCTACACCCAGCTTGGCGTCCAGGCAGTGGAGATTGCCCTCGTCGGTGATGACCAGGGGATTTACTTCGATCAGCGCAAGATCCTTGTCGACAAACAACTGCGCCAGGCCCATAAAGATCTTCACAAACTGTTTGATCTGGTCGCCCTTCAAGCCGAGATTAAAGGCCAATTCGCGGCCCTGGTAGGGCTGTGCCCCGACCAGCGGATCAATAATGGCCCGCAGGATTTTGTCGGGAGTTTCCTCGGCAACTTTCTCGATCTCCACCCCACCTTCGGTGGAAGCCATAAACACAATACGGCGGGAAGCACGATCGACGACAGCGCCCAGATAAAGTTCATCGGCGATTTCAGTACAGGACTCAACCAGGATCTTGCTCACTGGCTGCCCGTTGGCATCTGTCTGGTAGGTGACCAGGTTTTTCCCCAGCCATTTGGTGGCGAAATCACGGATCTCATCCTTGCTGGTGACCAGTTTTACGCCACCGGCCTTGCCACGCCCACCCGCGTGCACCTGGGCTTTGACCACCCATTTATCGCCGCCAATAAGATCTGCCGCATCCGCCGCTTCCTGGGGTGTCTCAACCGCATACCCCTTGGAAACCGGGAGCCCGTATTCGGCAAACAGCTGTTTGCCCTGATACTCATGAAGGTTCATCTTGTGTCCTGTTTTTGTTTGCTGCGTTGCTTGTTTTAGAAAACACGGCAATCACACCTCGCCGTATTTCCCCCTCTGTACCCGCGCACGCCGGGGATTATAGTGTTATTCGCGCGCGGGCATGTTCACTTCTTCTTTTTGCGGTTGGCCACATGTATCGCATGGCCATCAACTGCCAGTGCCGCTTCGTGCACCGCTTCAGACAGTGTGGGGTGCGCAAAGACTGTCAGTGCCAGGTCTTCCGCGCTGGAACCAAACTCCATGGCGATTACCACCTGTTGCACCAGATCTGCTGCGGACGGGCCGACAATATGGCAACCGAGAATACGGTCATTCTCCGCGTGCGCCAACATTTTCACCATGCCTGCGGAATCGTTGGCCGCCAGTGCCCTGCCGCTGGCGGAGAAGGGAAACACTCCGCTCTTATAGGGTATACCATCGGCTTTGAGTTCCTGCTCGGTCTTGCCGACTGCCGCCACTTCGGGGTGTGTATAAATGACAGACGGGATGCAGTCGTAGTTCATCTGCGCTTTCTTGCCGGCGATACGCTCGACAACCATAATCCCTTCTTCCGAACCTTTGTGCGCCAGCATTGGCCCACGCACCACATCGCCCACGGCAAAGATGTGCGGCGCCTCCGTTTCGCAGTAGTCATTGACGAAAATAAAACCGCGTTCGTCGAGAGTTATACCGCTGTCGTTGGCGAAAAGTTCCTGCGAGCGGGGTTTGCGACCGACCGCTACTATCAGTTTGTCGAAGGTTTCAACCTGTTCCTCACCGCCGACGCTGAAGGTGACTTCAACTGCGCCCTTCTTCACTGTTGCACCGGTCACCCGCGCGCCAAGGCGAATATCCAGCCCCTGCTTTTTGAATATCTTGGCGGATTCCTTGGCAATCTGTACATCCATCATTGGCAGGAAGTCGTCGAGTGCCTCCAGCACCACCACTTCTGAACCCAGCCGACCCCAGACGCTGCCCAGTTCCAGGCCAATAACACCGGCCCCTATCACGCCCAGGCGCTTTGGCACTTCTGTAAGCTCCAGTGCCCCGGTTGAGTCGATGATGTATTCGTTGTCGATGGGTGCGGGGGGAATATTCACCGGCAGGGAACCGGCCGCAATAATGACGTTGCTGGCCGCGATTACCTGAACCTTGCCGTCTTTGTCAGTCACCTCCACGCGTGCGCCGGACAATACCTTGCCGGTGCCGGATATAGCGGTTACGCCGTTGTGTTTGAATAGCCCGGTAATACCGCTTGTCAGCTGATCAACGATCTTGTCCTTGCGTGCCAGCATGGCGGATACGTCCATACTTGGGGCTTTGACGGTAATGCCGTGCACCGCTAAATCATCCCGGGCCTCTGCAAATTTATGGCTGCTGTCCAATAAAGCCTTGGACGGAATGCAACCGACGTTCAGGCAGGTGCCACCCAGCCGCACTTTACCCTTGTCATCCAGCCACTGCTCCACGCAGGCAGTGGACAGACCGAGCTGGGCCGCACGTATGGCTGCCACATACCCCGCTGGCCCCGCGCCAATTACAACAACATCGTATTTCTCAGACATGGTTTCTTTCCATTTGAATTCAGGACACTACTGCGGCAATTGGCTACAACTGCAGCAGAATTCGCGCCGGATCCTCTATCAGGTCTTTGATTGCCACCAGGAATTGCACGGCAGTTTTGCCATCGATAATCCGGTGGTCGTAGGTCAGGGCCAGATACATCATTGGCTGGATCACCACCTGGCCATTCACTGCCATTGGTCTGTCCTGGATTTTGTGCATTCCCAGGATACCGGTCTGGGGTGGATTCAGAATCGGGGTAGACAACAGCGAGCCGAACACGCCACCGTTGGTGACAGTAAAGGTGCCGCCGGTCATATCATCGATGGTGAGCTTGTTGTCCTTGGCCCGTAGCCCCAGGTCACGAATGGCGGCCTCAACATCGGCGAGGCTCATAAAGTCGGCATCGCGCAATACCGGCACGACCAGACCGTTCTCGGTGGAAACCGCCACGCCGATATCCTGGTAGCCGTGGTACACCACATCGTTGCCGTCTATGGAGGCGTTGACCGCCGGAAAGCGCTTGAGGGCCTCACAGGCCGCTTTTACGAAAAAGCCCATGAAACCCAGGCGGGTGCCGTTGTGAACTTTTTCGAATTGTTCTTTGTACTTGCTGCGCAAGGCCATCACGGGCGCCATATTGACCTCGTTAAAGGTCGAAAGCATGGCGGTATTCTGGGTCGCCTCCAGCAGCCGCTCAGCAATTTTTGCGCGCATGCGAGTCATCGGCACGCGTTTCTCTATGCGCTCGCCAGAGGGGCCGGCCGGCGCTGCAGGCACTGACGCCGTTGCGGCTGGGCTCGCCGCTGCCGGGGCCGCTGTTGGCGCGGCATCCGCGCTCTTGAGGTGGTTGAGAACGTCTTCCTTGGTAATCCGCCCGCCTTTGCCGGTGCCGGCAATTGTACCGGGGTCCAGTTTGTTTTCCTCTATCAGTTGCCGTGCTGCAGGCCCTATTTGCGCCGCAGTCGCGTTCCCGGACGCACTGTCGTCCGACGCCACTGCGGGCGCTTCCCCTTCCTTGGCGGAGGGCGCGGCTGCTGCCCCCTGATCCAGAGTCGCCAACAATTGGCCGCTCTCGATAGTGTCACCTTCCTGTGCATGAATCTTGGTGATGACACCATTCTCGGGTGCCAAAACTTCCATCACGACCTTGTCAGTTTCAATTTCGACAATCAGTTCATCGCGCGAGACCGCATCGCCTTCACCCTTGTGCCAGGTGGCAATCTCACCGTCTGCCACTGATTCGGGAAAGACCGGCGCTTTTATCTCAATAGCCATTTCGCTTCCTTGATTTCCTAATCGATATCCGGCTTGTCTTCAGCCAGTGCTTCGTTAATGAATTTTTCCTGTTGCGCCACGTGCAGCGCCATATAGCCAGCTGCAGGTGCGGCTGATGAGTCTCGCCCCACGTAGCGCAGGTATACATCACGGCGGTGCTGGTGAATGACGCGACGCATATGGTGCTGGCTGGAATACCAGGCACCCTGGTTCATGGGCTCTTCCTGACACCAGACGGCGTCATCAATATTCGGGTAAGTCGATAATATGTCGAGCAGCTCATCTTCCGGAAACGGATAGAGCTGTTCCAGGCGCAGGATCGCGATGTTGCTGATTTCACGCTCCCTGCGCGCCTCACGTAAATCGTAAAACACCTTGCCGCTGCAAATAATAAGCCGCTTCACTGCTGTTTTATCGAGCTCGTCAGTCTCATCCAGAACATTGTAAAAGCGCCCCTCGGCCAGATCTTCGATGGTGGATATTGCCTCTTTGTGGCGCAGCAGGCTCTTCGGTGTCATGACAATCAATGGTTTGCGCAAGGGACGAATAGCCTGCCGCCTGAGCATATGGAATATCTGGGCGGGTGTGGTCGGCACACAAATCTGAATATTGTGCTCTGCGCACAATTGCATGAAGCGCTCAAGACGGGCCGAGGAGTGTTCAGGCCCCTGGCCTTCATAGCCATGGGGCAACAGCATGGTCAGGCCGCTCAGCCGCTGCCACTTGTGCTCACCGCTGGTGATGAACTGGTCGATGACCACCTGGGCGCCGTTGGCGAAGTCGCCAAACTGGGCCTCCCATATCACCAGCCCCTGGGGCAAGGTGGTGGAATAACCATACTCGAAGGCCAGCACCGCCTCCTCGGAAAGCAGGGAATCGTAAATCTTGAAACGCGCCTGGTCGGGGTCGATATGTTGTAAGGGCCGGTAGGCCTTGCCGGTTTTTTGGTTGTGCAGCACCGCGTGGCGGTGGGAAAAAGTGCCGCGGCCGACATCCTGACCGGTAATGCGTACGGGATAACCCTGCTTCAACAGCGTGGCATAGGCCAAGGTTTCTGCAAAGCCCCAATTCAGGGGCATGGCCCCTGCGGCCATCTTGCGCCTGTCTTCAAGAATTTTGCCAACCTGCCTCTGCAGGGGGAAGTTGTCTGGCGCGAGATTGGAATCGTGGCCAATACTTTGCAACTCGTGAATATCCATGCCGGTCTCGGCGTGCATGGTCCAGTCGTGGCCCAGGTACGGCGACCAATCGACAAACAGCGTCTTGTTGGGTTCCGACACCAGGCTGCTTACCATGGGCTCACCGCGGTCCAGGGACTCGCGATAACGCTCCACCATAAACTCGTCTTCGGCCTCGGTCAGCACCCCGCTTTCAATAAGCCGCTGGGCGTAAAGATCCCGGGTGGTTTTGTGCTTGCGAATCTTGGCGTACATCAGCGGCTGGGTCACTGAGGGCTCGTCGGCCTCGTTATGACCCCGGCGACGGTAGCAGATGAGGTCAATCACCACGTCAATTTTGAATTCGGCGCGGTAGTCCACTGCCATCTGGGTAACAAACAATACCGCTTCAGGGTCGTCTGCATTAACGTGAAAGATCGGTGCCTGCACCATTTTGGCAATATCGGTGCAGTATTCTGTGGAACGCGCATCTTCACGGCGGTTGGTAGTAAAGCCCACCTGGTTGTTGATCACAATATGCAGGGTGCCGCCTGTTTTATAGGCACGGGTCTGGGACATCTGAAATGTCTCCATTACCACACCCTGGCCGGCAAACGCGGCGTCACCGTGGATAACAATCGGCACTACCCGGTCACCGGTTTTGTCGTTGCGCCGTTCCTGTCGCGCCCGCACGGACCCCTCTACCACCGGTGAAACGATTTCCAGGTGGGAGGGATTAAAAGACAACGCCAGGTGCACTTCGCCACCGGGGGTCATCACGTTGGAGGAAAAACCCTGGTGGTACTTCACGTCGCCGGATGTTTCGTAGGCCACCCTGCCCTCAAATTCGGCAAACAGTTCCGAAGGGTTCTTGCCGAGGATATTGATCAGCACATTGAGTCGCCCGCGGTGGGCCATACCGATAACGATTTCCTGCGTCTGGTCTGCACCGCAGCGCTGCACCATCTCTGTCAGCATTGGAATCAGGCTCTCGCCCCCTTCCAGGCCGAAGCGTTTGGTACCCGGGTATTTGGTGCCCAGTGACTTTTCCAGGCCCTCGGCCTGTATCAGGCTTCCCAGTAACTGCAGTCGCACGTCTCTGCCGTAGTCCGGTGCCGAGCGCACGGATTCCATCCGTTGCATAATCCAGTGCCGCTGTTCTGTGTCCACGATGTGCATAAACTCTGCACCCACCGTGTGGCAATAGGTTTTCTCAAGGGTTTCCAGTATCTCTCCCAGCGTGGCATCCGCTTTGCCGATATGCATGCTGCCGGTCTGAAAAACCGTATCGAAGTCGGCGGTGGATAACTCGTGAAAAGAGAGTTCAAGATCTGCCACATGTTCACGGGGGGCAAGACCCAGCGGGTCGAGCGACGCTTTCTGATGACCCCGTTGGCGGTAGGCTGAAATCAGCTGCACAACGCGCACCTGCTTGCGCTCGTATTCAGTGGCCTGGGAATCGTGTTGTACGGTTGCCTCAGTGCGCACCCGCATTTTACTGATCTGGGCGAAGTGGTCGCGGATCACCGAGTGAGGGATGTCTTCGATCTGCACCACAGTGGATTCTACCCGGGGCAATTTGTCGAAGTAATCGCGCCATTGCTCGGGCACACCATTGGGGTTTTTGAGGTATGACTCGTAAAGGTCTTCAACATATGACGCATTACCTCCCGCAATATGCGAGCTGCGCCACAGCAGTTCCATCGAGCTTTCTTGCATGTATGGAATACCCTCTACACCCGCCCATTCCGGCGAGTCGTGCCCGCGCCTAAAGCGCCTCAGATCAAGGAGTGTAGCAGCACTATGGCGGCAGGCGCTCAATAGCTGCGCTTTCGCCGGTGCCGGCTACTTCCTACTGGCTATAAAATTACAAATAAATGCTAAATATCAATGTGTTGTGACTTGAATCTAATGCTAAATAGCACGACTCAATAGCATGTTCCTAATATGGCCTATTGCCCGGGTAGGGTTCAGGCCCTTGGGACACACATTGACGCAGTTCTGGATCCCATGGCAACGGAAGACACTAAATGGGTCGTCCAGCCGTGACAGCCGCTCGTCGGTGGCGGTATCGCGCGTATCGGCCAGGAACCGGTAGGCCTGCAGCAGGCCCGCCGGGCCGATGAAGCGGTCCGGGTTCCACCAGAAAGAGGGGCAGGCTGTGGAGCAGCAGGCACACAGAATACATTCGTACAGGCCGTCGAGCTTCTCCCTCTCTTCCGGCGACTGCAATCGCTCAATCGCGGGTGCTGGGCTGTTGTTCTGCAAATAGGGCTGCACTTTCTCGTACTGGGCATAAAACATGCTCATGTCCACCACCAGGTCTCGCACCACAGGCAGGCCGGCGAGAGGCCGCAGGACCAACTTGTTCTTCTTAACGGTTTCGGAAAGCGGCGTAATGCAAGCCAGGCCATTTTTGCCGTTCATGTTCATGCCGTCGGAGCCACAGACACCCTCACGGCAGGAACGACGGTAGGAAACGGTGGTGTCCTGCGCCTTGATCAATTCCAGCACATCCAGAACCATCAAGTCCTTGCCACCGGTATCAACCTGGACGTCCTGCATATACGGTTCTGCATCTGTCTCAGGGTTGTAGCGATAAATACTTACTTGCAACATACTCACTGCCCCTTAATACGTACGCGCCATGGGTTGAAAGGTGTCTACCGTCTTCGGCTTGAAATTCACTGCTCGTTTACCTACCCGTTTGTCATCGGGGAAGAACACCGAGTGGCACAACCAGTTCTCATCATCCCGGGAATCAAAGTCTTCCCGCGCATGAGCGCCGCGGCTTTCCTTCCGCTCTTCGGCAGTGATCGCCGTGGCTTCAGCGACCTCCAGCAAATTCTGTAACTCCAACGCCTCAATACGGGCCGTGTTGTAGGCCATACTCTTGTCGTCGAGCCGGGCATTCTCGATACGCCCACGCAGATCGGCCAGCTTTTTAATGCCTTCCTGCATGAATTCGCCGTTGCGGAATACGCCAAAGTGGTGCTGCATGGTGTTTTGCAGTTCCTTGCGCAGTGCAGCGACGCCTTCACCACTGCTGGAATTGTTGAGCTTGTCCAGCCGGGACGCGGCATGCTCCAGGTCGGAGTCAGACGCATCCCTGAGCTCAATGCCATCCCGCAGCGCTTTTTCAATATAAAGACCGGACGCCCGACCGAACACCACCAGATCCAGCAGCGAGTTGCCACCGAGACGGTTGGCGCCATGCACAGATACGCATGCCACCTCGCCGCAGGCATACAAGCCCGGGATGATGCTGTCTTCACCGCTGGCACTGACCGTCAGGGCCTGACCGTGAACATTAGTGGGAATGCCACCCATCATATAATGACAAGTGGGTACCACGGGAATGGGTTCCTTGATCGGATCCACATGGGCAAACGTGCGTGAGAGTTCCAGAATTCCGGGCAGACGACTCTCGAGTACGTCCTCACCAAGGTGGTCAAGTTTCAGCATGACATGGTCACCTTCCGGCCCACAGCCACGCCCTTCGAGAATTTCCAGCACCATGGACCGCGCGACAACATCGCGACCGGCCAGGTCTTTGGCGTTGGGCGCGTAGCGCTCCATAAAACGTTCGCCATCCTTATTGATAAGGTATCCACCTTCACCACGGCAGCCTTCGGTCACCAGGGTGCCAGCACCTGCAATACCGGTGGGGTGAAACTGCCACATTTCAATATCCTGTACGGGGAAGCCGGCTCGCAGGGCCATGCCAATGCCGTCTCCGGTATTGATGTGGGCGTTGGTTGTCGAAGCGTATATTCGCCCCGCACCGCCTGTGGCAAAAACGGTTGCCTTGGATTTAACGTACACAGTTTCGCCCGTTTCGATGCAGATGGCGATTACACCAACCACCGCACCATCCTGATTTTTCACCAGGTCAGTGGCAAACCACTCGTTAAAAAACACCGTGTTGTGCTTCATATTGCCCTGGTACAGGGTGTGTAACAGGGCGTGACCGGTACGGTCCGCTGCGGCGCAGGTACGCGCGGCCTGGCCGCCCTTGCCGTAATCTTTTGACTGGCCGCCGAAGGGCCGCTGGTAAATACGCCCTTCCTCTGTACGGGAAAAAGGCAGGCCCATGTGTTCCAGCTCGTAGACCGCCTCGGGGCCGACACTGCACATATACTCGATGGCGTCCTGGTCACCGATATAATCGGAGCCCTTTACGGTGTCATACATATGCCAGCGCCAGTCGTCATTCGGATCAGAACTGGCGATGGCGCAGGTGATGCCGCCCTGAGCAGATACCGTGTGCGACCGCGTTGGAAACACCTTGGAGATGACCGCGGTCTTGTATCCTGATTGAGCCAGTTGCAGGGCCGCACGCATACCGGCCCCACCACCACCGACGATAACGCCGTCAAAAGAAATCGTACGAAGAGCGCCCATAATCTAATAACCCCACAAGATCTGGATGCCCCAGACAACATACGTAAACAGAATGATGGCGCAGACCACCTGCACGAGAAAGCGCAAGACATTTCCCGTTGTACCCATCAGGCGCTCGGTCAGGTAATCCGAGAACACTGACCACAGACCAATCCAGGCATGAATACCCAGGGACAATATCGCCATCAGGCTGAAGACCCTCATCCAGGTCTGGGAATACAAATCTTTCCAGCTCGCGTAATCAACACCGCCAATGAGCACCCAGCCCACCAACAGGAAATAGGCCAGAAGAATGACCGCGGTTACCCGCTGCATCAGCCAATCGGAAAGGCCTGAGCGACCCATACTGGTTATTGCAGTTACCATATCCAGACTCCTGCGAGAAGTGTCAGAACCACTGAGGCGCCTATAACAATCCGGGAGCCAAGAATACCGCCCTCCATTGACTCACCTATACCCAGGTCCATGATGAGGTGCCTGACCCCTGCCACAGAGTGGTAGATCAAGCCGGCCATTACTGCCCAGATCACCAGCTTGGCCACGGGGCTGGTGAGGCACTCCACCAGGGCAGCGAAGCTTTCGGGACTGGCAAGGCTGGCATCCAGCATCCATATAAGGACGGCAGAGCCTGCGAAAAGGAATACGCCGGAGGCGCGATGGGTAATGGACGTCCATGCGGTGATGGGTAGCCGCATGGTACCGATGTCCAGGTTAACAGGACGCTTGTCTTTCACTATAGGGCACCATAGTTTTGACGCCCGGGTGGGCGGTTAATCGGTTGTAGCCAGAAGTCATTTGGCGCGCTGGATTCAAGCGAGGCCAGCTAACCAAATCGCGGCAAATTATAGGGACTTAGCCGCTCAATTACAAACCTGTAACAAAAAACGGCTTGCGCATTTGCGCCAGCGCCCGACTGAGTCCATCTGCGGCGATCTTCGCCGAAGTCCTTTGGCGATTTTATGACCCATGCGATTGAAGATAAAGGCATTTCGCCTACGATCAATTGACAAAAACAAGGGAAACTCTATAGTGGTGCGCCCATCGTTTTACATCTCAGGATCTCCTATGAGCGACAGAAAAGCCCTTCTCAGCATTGACGGACTGGATGCCCCCATCGAGCTGCCCATTTATTCTGGCACACTGGGCCCGGACGTAGTCGACGTCGGGGCGCTCACCAGCCAGGGCATGTTCACCTATGACCCGGGTTTTGTGTCCACGGCGGCCTGTGAGTCGCAAATCACCTTTATTGACGGCAACAAGGGTGTGCTGCTACACCGGGGCTACCCCATAGAGCAACTGGCCGATGAGTCCGATTACCTCGAGACCTGTTACCTCCTGCTTTACGGGGAGCTGCCAGACAAGGCGCAGAAAGAAACATTTGTCAGCACCGTCCACCGCCACACCATGGTGCACGAGCAGATTCGCACCTTCTTTAACGGCTTCCGCCGCGATGCCCATCCCATGGCTATTATGTGTGGTGTAGTCGGCGCCCTTTCCGCGTTCTACCACGATTCACTGGATATTTCCGACGAAAAACACCGCCAGATTGCCGCCTTCCGTCTGATTGCCAAAATGCCGACGCTGGCGGCCATGAGCTACAAATTCTCCACCGGGCAGCCCTTTATGTACCCGGACAACAGCCTTTCCTATTCCGAGAATTTCCTGCACATGATGTTCGGCAACCCCTGCGAGCCCAGCAACATCAGCCCGGTGCTCGCCCGCGCCATGGACCGCATCTTCCTGTTGCACGCAGACCACGAACAAAACGCCTCAACGTCCACCGTACGCCTGGCGGGCTCCTCCGGCGCAAATCCCTTCGCCTGTATCGCCGCGGGTATTGCCGCGCTGTGGGGCCCCTCCCACGGTGGCGCCAATGAGGCTGTGCTGCAAATGCTGGAGGAAATCGGTGATGTGTCCCGTATCGACGAGTTTGTCGCGCGCGCCAAGGACAAAGAAGACCCCTTCCGCCTCATGGGCTTTGGTCACCGCGTGTACAAGAACTTTGACCCCCGTGCCAAGGTAATGAAAGAGGCCGCCGATGACGTACTGGCGGAGCTGGGTATAGACAACGACCCCTTGCTCTCTATTGCCAAACGACTGGAAGAGATCGCCCTCAACGACCCCTACTTCGTCGAGAAAAAATTGTATCCCAACGTGGACTTCTACTCCGGTATCATCCTCAAGGCCATTGGCATCCCCACCAGCATGTTTACGGTAATTTTCGCCGTGGGCCGCACAGTTGGCTGGATTGCACACTGGAATGAAATGATTGCCGGCAGTTACCGCATAGGCCGCCCACGCCAGCTGTACACCGGCTACACCCAGCGGGATTTTGTGCCACTGGACAAGCGTTAAACACGATGACCGATATCGTTATCAGCGGCACCGGCCTCTACACGCCCTCTGAGTCCATCAGCAACGAAGAACTGGTGGCCTCTTTCAATGCCTATGTGGAGATTTACAACGACGAGCACGCCGATGCTATAGCTGCGGGTGAAATCCCTGCCCTGCAGGCTTCATCCGCCGAGTTTGTTGAAAAGGCCTCCGGGATCAAGTCGCGCTATGTGATGAACAAAGATGGCATTCTTGATCCGCGCCGGATGGTCCCCCGGCTACCGGACCGCCCCAACGAAGAGCCCTCTATCCAGTGTGAGATGGCGGTTGTGGCTGCCAAGGAAGCCATGGCCAGCGCGGGCAAGACTGCCGCAGATATCGACATGGTCATTGTTGCCGCCTCCAATATGCAGCGCGCCTATCCCGCCATGGCGGTAGAGATACAGGATGCCCTGGGTATCAAGGGCTTCGGCTTCGATATGAACGTTGCCTGCTCCTCTGCCACCTTCGGCATCCAGCAGGCGCGTGATGCCGTGCGCTCAGGCAGCGCCAGCTGCGTGCTGATGCTAAACCCCGAAATCTGCAGCGGGCACCTCAATTTTCGCGACCGTGATTCGCACTTCATCTTCGGTGACGTTTGCACGGCTGTGATCATTGAAGCCGCGGACACGGCTTCGTCATCCGATCAGTTTCTGGTGGTCGACAGCAAGTTGCAGACCATTTATTCCAACAATATTCGCAATAATTTCGGGTTCCTCAACCGCGGGGACGACTCCGGTGTGGGGCAGACAGACAAGCTGTTCATGCAGGAGGGTCGCAAGGTCTTCAAGGAAGTGTGTCCCGCAGTAGCGACCCAGATATCGGCGCAACTGGAGTCTCAGGCAATTGCTCCTGAGCAGGTAAAACGCTTCTGGTTGCACCAGGCCAACCTCAGCATGAATCAGCTGATATCCAGGCGCGTGCTGGGCCGTGAAGCGACAGAGGAAGAGGCGCCGACTATTCTCGATGAGTACGCCAATACCAGCTCTGCGGGCTCAGTCATCGCCTTTCACAAGCATCATGCGGATTTCAAACCGGGTGAAATGGGCGTGCTGTGCTCGTTCGGCGCCGGCTATAGCATTGGCAGCGTGATTCTCAGGAAACTCTAGCCGACAATTTCCGCCAGGGCGGCCAGTAAGGCATCACACTGCTGGTCGGTGCCAATGCTGATGCGCAGGTAACCGTCAATTCTGGGCCGGTCAAAATACCGCACGATAATTCCCCTGTTTCGCAGTTCCTCAAACACCTCGCGTGCTGGCTTGCCATTGTGGCTGGCCATAATGAAATTCGCCGCTGAGGGCAGTACCTCGAACCCCAGGTTAGCCATCGCGCTACTGAGGCGTTCCCGGCTGGCGACAACCCGCCTGCAGGCAGCATCAAAATAGGCTTCATCCGCCAGTGCGGCCAGCGCGGCGTGCTGTGCCAACACGCCCAGCGGGTACGAGTTGAACGAGTTCTTGACCCGCTGCAGGCCCTCAATCAGTTCCGCGCTGCCCATCGCCACTCCCACGCGAAGGCCGGCAAGCGCCCAGGACTTTGACATGGTCTGCACTACCAGAAGATTGTCGAACTCGGGGATCAGCGCCACAGCGGACTCGCCGCCGAAATCGATATACGCCTCATCAATGACCACAACCGAATCCGGATTCTGCCGTAGTATCGCGCGTATGCTCTCAAGCCCCATTAGAACGCCCGTGGGGGCATTGGGATTGGGGATGATAATACCGCCGTTGTCACGCCGGTAATCCGCGGGATCAACGGTAAAGTCCGCCTGCAGCGGCACCGCCTGCCAGGGTAGCTGGTACAACTCACACCATACCGGATAGAAGCTGTAGGTAATATCGGGAAACAACAGCGGTTGCTGGTGCCTGAACAGCGCCTGAAATGTGTGTGCAAGCACCTCGTCAGAGCCGTTGCCAACGAAAACCTGTTCCGGCTGCAAGCCGTTACGCTGGGCAAACGCCGCGCGCAGCGCTACCGACTCCGGGTCTGGGTAACGCCTGAGACTGTCGCCGTCGACAGCGCTGATCGCCTGCAATACACCGGGCGCTGGGGGATAGGGGTGTTCATTGGTATTGAGCTTCACCAGATTGCTGAGCTGTGGCTGTTCACCCGGCACATAGGGTGTCAACGTGGTGACAACATCGCTCCAGTAACGGCTCATGACTTACCCAAAAAAATAGTGGCGTCCCCTAGGGGGTTCGAACCCCTGTTACCGCCGTGAAAGGGCAGTGTCCTGGACCACTAGACGAAGGGGACGCAGTGCCGGCGACGGCAGTCACCGGCAGCGCGCTATTGTACCCAAGCAATGGTTCAATGCAACTTGCCGGGCAGGCCGAGACTCAGAAGGTGGCTCTGATGCCGATTGAGTAAGTGATTCCCGGGCTCCACTTTTCGTACAGCTGATCTCCCTGTGTCCACTCGACCTTGGAGCTGAACACATTGCCTGCCTTTGCCTCAAAGCCCAGAACCGACTCTCTCCAGGGCATATCATACTTGAACAAAAGGTCTACCACGCCCCTGCCCTCCTCGATGATGTCCGGCGCATTGTTGTCGCCCACGAGGATGATACGTTCATCGGTGTAGTTGTAGAGGATGCTACCCGTTATGCCCAGGTCCTCGTCGGTGTAGGACACCAACAGGTTGCCCAGCCAATCTGACTGCCCGGTCATGGACCGCTTGTTGGAGTACAGGGGCGCGATCCGGCGACCACCGGTGAGCGGCACATCCGCCGCGGTTTCACCGCCACCCAACAGGGTGACTTCAGAGTCGATATAGGACACGTTAAACGACAGATTGAAGCCATTCCAGGCCGGATCCAGCCCAAACCATTCACCTAATGGCAGTTCCTTGCGCACATCGTATTCCACGCCCTGGATTTCCGCCTCGTCAGCGTTAAACCAGGTATAGATATCGCCCTGGGCCTGGATCTTGGCAAGCTCGATGGGATTGTCGAATTCCTTGTAGAACAGCCCCACCGACATCTCGTCGACATTGCCGAAATACCACTCCCAGCGCAGGTCGTAGTTGGTCAGGTCGGCCGGCTCCAGAAATACGTTACCGCGGTAGAGATTCTGGTCTTCCGGGTTGCGCAGGGTGGAGCCCGTCACTTCCAGCAAGCTGGGACGGTTGACTGTTTCGGAGTATGCGGCGCGAAGTTGCATATTATCGACAAACTCCCAGGTAACGGATAGCGCGGGCAGCGTATCGTTGTACTCCCTTACCACCTTGTTATCGGTACCGGGTTCCGTATTGCCTCCCCATGCGTCCGCCTCGATGGTGGTATCTTCTTCCCGCACACCCGCTTGTACGCGCACTGTGGGCAGTACCTGCGCATCCAACGAGGCGTAATAGCCCTCTACTTTTTCCGAGGATTTCGCAAAGGGATAAATACCACTGGCATTGGCCGCGCTATTGCTGAAATCCCGGATGCTGACGTACTGATCAACCCAGTTCTCGTCACCGAACACCTGGTTGGGTGTTTCCCAGGCCACATAATCGGGTGCCGACGAGGTGATATCGAAACGGAATAGCCTGTCGTTACTTTCGCGCTTGCGATCGTAATCGGAGTAACCCGCGGTAAAGACCGTATCGATATCGAATACCGTAAACGGAATTTCGAAATCCAGGCCATACTCGCTAATGGTGTCGTCCTGTTTGTTATAGCTGCGTTCCGGCGCTTGATAGACATCGCGTAGATCGCCCGCTGCCTGGCTGCTGGATGTCACCATTTGCATCAGGCCGTTGCTACCCTCGGCATAGGTATAGCTGCGGCCATCCGGAGCATCGCGTGAACCACTGCCATCGACCGCACGCCATTCAATCAGCGCATCGTTAAGCACCGGGAAATAGTGGCTGCCGGAGAGTTGATAGGATTCGATCTGGTTTTCTGTCCACTGCAGCAGGTAACTCTCTACATGCGTACCGTCGTCCACGTTGTCTTCACTGGACAAACCCCTGTCCTGTTGTACCTGGTCGGTGGTCTGCTGAAGCTTGGTGGCGTTAAAGGTCAGGGAGTTATTCTCATCCAGCTCCAGGCCGATGTTGCCAAAGGCGCTGATATCGATGTTATGCGTGGTGATAAACCGCTCGTAGTCCACCGTCTGGTTACTGCCGCCATCCACACCAGTGAATTCGTAACGCCGCAGATCCTTGATCGTGTTGACCCAGCGATTGCTGTATTTGTAGTTGCCGATAAAGCCCAGCACCATGCCATTATCAAACTCCAGACGCTTGCCCCACTCCGCCTCACCGGTGTAGAACGGCTTCATATTCTTTTCCAAAATATCCCACTTGCGATAGAAGCCGGCTCCCAGATTGGCGCGTTCCGGGTATTCGGTGTCATCGAACTCCGCTGTAGTCAGTTGCTGTACAGGCTTGGGTATCGCACGGGTGCCGTCGTCATATCCCCAGTTATCCTTGTCACCACCGGCGTATGTGAGGCCGTCACCATTGGTCGTTTTGGAGTTGCCGCCAGTGTTCAATTTCAGAATCAGGTAATCCTCGTCTGGTGTGGTCTTGGTGCGAATATCCACCACACCGCCGGAAAAATCTCCGGGGTATTGCACTGAGTAGGTTTTCTGTACCAGCAGGCTCTTGACGATGTTATTGGGCACCAGATCCAGCGGCACCGTTTTCTGAAATGGCACGGGGCTGGATATCCTCGCCCTGTTCAGCAGGGTTGAGGAATACCGCTCCCCCAGACCTCGCACATAAATGTACTTGCCGCCCACCAGGCTCAGCCCCGCCACCCTGGACAGCGCCGCACCCACATTGGTTTCTGGCACGAAGTTCAGGTCTTCGGCATCCAGTACATTGGAAATTTCAGAGGTATCCCGTTTCTCTTCCGGTACAAATTCCCCGAGTACGAAAACCTCTTCAATCTCGACTGCGGGGGCGGCAACCTCTATCTGTGGTTCCTGTGCTACCACCATTGGCACTTGCAAACCCAGTGCCGTAAGCACCGCTACCGTTAATTGATTTCGCTTCATTGCTTGCTTCTCTCTCTGCCTGTATGAAACTGGTTTTGATTGGGTTTCAAACAGAGCCGGCATTCAATACGGCCCGGCTCTGTGTGTTATTGCCTTGCCAGTCTCCGCTACAGACCAAACACCCAGGCGCCCTTCCAGCTTTGCAGGCCAGACCCTACGATGTTGGACTGTTCAAAGAAGCCGTTGCTGGGAAGCGAGCTGGCCGCTGGAACCGAACCATCCTGGGTCACATTGGGTGCACCATCGAGATACATCTGCAGATCAGGATTGTCGCCGTCCACCACTTCAGGGCATTGCAGCGCCACGCTGGCCAGATTGATATCAATGCCCAGCAGTGCCACTGATTCGCCCGACACATCAATACAGGTTGCTGACCCGGTGACACGGGAGTTCCAGATATCTGCACCGGTACCTCGACGCAGACGTATGCCGCGTTCACCCGCATTGCCAGCGATGGTCATATTGGCGATGCTGGGGTTGGAGCGCGGCGTGGCGTTCTCGTCTCCCTCGCGGTTATCGGCCTCGATACCATTGTCGCCAGCGCTGGCAGACTGCTGGATATGGACAAATTGCAGACTGCCTGTCCAACCGTCTGTCCAGTCCAACGAATCATCGGCGTTGCCACTGAGTACCACGTGCTTTGCACTCACGGTGCCGCCAAAGAACTCGATGCCATCGTCCAGGTTGTTGTGAATCTGTACATAGTCCACCAGAGTTGCAGAGCCAACACCCTGGAAGGCAATGCCATTGAGCTGGTTTTCCGGATCGACGTTGGAGCCGGCATATTTGACTACCACGTAGTTCAATACGCCGCTGTTGTCATCCGGGTCCGCGCCGCCGAACAGGCCAGAGTTGGCCTCACCTTCTTTAGTGCACTCGAAGGTCCCGCCCTCGGCGCCTTCAGGGCAATCATTGATGGGCGCGTTACCGTTAATCACCAGGCCACCCCAGAGACCGCGGGCGTTAGTGAGGTCCGCAGAACCTTCAATGTCCTCGATCGCTGTGAGTACTACCGGTGACATATCGGTGCCGTTGGCAACGATGCGGGAGCCCCGTGATATCACCAGGAAATCCTCATCGTCATCGCCGATAATTGTGGTGCCGGATTGCACGGTAAGCACCGCGGAGCTGGCATTGTCACCACCCACTACAACCTTGCCGTCGAGCACGTAATAGTTGCCGCGAGTAAGCGTCAGGTCAGAATTGATCGTGCCGGAAAGCATACAGCTGGGAGTACCGCTAATTGCAGGCCCGTCAGTAGTGCCGGAGGGGCAGCCCTGTACCGGAATGTCCGTGTCAGGCATGCCGACAGTCCAGCCTGTTACCCAGTCATTAGCCGGCCCTTCAACCGCACCGACAAAATCAGTCGGCTCAAAGATATCACTGCCGGTCAGATCTGCCGGGGCAACCGCAGCATTCTCAGACACGTTGCTGTTATTGAGATAAGACTGCAGCTGCGGGTTGTCTCCATCCACGACCTCCGGGCAATCGAGTGCCACGCCATCAAAGATGATGTCAGTGCCCAATAACGCCACAGACTCGCCCGACACGTCCAGACAGGTTGCGCTGCCATCGACGCGGGAATTGTAGAGGAACAAGCCAGTGCCACGACGCAGTCGCACGCCACGCTCGCCGCTGTTGCCGTTGATTGTCATGTTGGCAATGCTGGGCATGGAACGCGGTTGGGCATTTTCATCCCCCTCACGGTTGTCAGCCTCAATGCCATTGTCGCCGGCATCATCCGCCTGATCGATTTGCAGGTACTGGATACTGCCCTGCCAACCGTCTGTCCAGTCCAGCGAGTCATCCGCGTTGCCGGTGAGCACGACATATTTCGCGTTCACCGTGCCACCGAAAAACTCTATGCCATCATCGAGATTGTTGTAGACCTGCACAAACTCAACCGAGGTACCGGAGCCCACACCCTGGAACGCGATACCGTTCAACTGGTTTTCCGGGTCGACGTTGGAGCCGGCGAATTTAACCACCATGTATCTGAGGCTGCCGCTGGAATCCGCTGCGTCTGCGCCACCGAAAAGACCGGAGTTGGCTTCACCTTCCTTGGTACAGGCAGTGGTGCCACCCTCGGCGCCCTCCGGGCAATCGTTGATGGGTGCATTACCGTTGATAACCACGCCACCCCAAAGTCCGCGACTGGTGTCGGTAACATTGCCAAGCAAATCATCGATGCCAGTAAAGGTTACCGGCGCGCTACGTGTGCCGTTAACGACCAGTTTGGAACCCCTTGAGATCACCAGGAAATCGCTGCTGGTGCCACCATAGATGGTAATCCCGGAGGGCACCGTCAGCGTCGCTGAGTTCGCGTTGTCACCACCGACTACGACCTTGCCAACCAGCTCATAGAAATTGCCCGGCGTCAGCGTGATATTCTGGTTTATTTCGCCTTCCAGTTCACAGACCCGGGTGCCGTTAAGCTCGGCGGCTGCAGCGCTGGTGCCAACAGGGCAACCCACAGTCGGCGCGCCGCCATTATTGACAGAACCGGATACAGTCCAGCCTGTAGTCCAGTCTTCGGTGCCCGGGGCAAACGCGCCGATATAATCCACCGCTTCAAAAAATGCGTTACTGGGTGGCACAGCGTTAACTTCGCCGCCATTGGTGGATACCTCGTCTGCGCTATCCAGGTAGGCCATTACCTCGCCGCTATCATCGCCATTAACTGTGTCCGCGCATCCGAAACTGCTGCCGGCGACGGTCAGGTCAGTTCCCAGCAGCGCCAGCGACTCGCCCTCAATTCGCAGACAGCTGGTGGACTCGGAAATAAAGGTATTGGTCAGGAACAAGCCGGTACCACGACGCAGGCGGAGGCCGTTCTCTCCGGCAAGGCCATAGCCGGACATATTGCTGATGGATGGCATGGAACGGGGTTGAGCGTTTTCGTCGCCCTCGCGGTTATCCGCTTCTATGATGTTGTCGCCGCCATCTGCTTGCTCAACATACAGGTACTGCACATTGCCCTGCCAGCCGTCGGTCCAGTCCAGAGAGTCGTCGGCGTTACCGGTAAGTACCACGTGCGTCGCGTTAACGGTACCGCCAAAAAATTCTATGCCGTCATCGAGATTGTTATGCACCTGGACGTAATCAACTGTCGTGCCGGCGCCAACGCCCTGGAAGGCAATGCCATTCAATTGGTTCTCGGGATCCACGTTGGAGCCAGCATAGCTGACCACGACATAGGTCAGCAGACCCGAGCTGTCATCCGGCTGGTCGCCGCCGAACGTGCCAGAATTGGCCTCGCCTTCTTTCGTACACTGGGCAGTACCACCCTGGGCACCTTCTGGGCAATCGTTGATGGGTGCAAAACCGTTGATGACAACACCACCCCACAAACCGCGCGCATTGGATGATACGTTGCCGACTACGGCGTCAAAAGCCGTGAAGTTAATAGGTTGTTCTGCAGTGCCTGGAGCGTTGATCTGGCAGCCCTGCTCTATAACAATAAAATCCTCGGAACTGGCGCCTGATATCACGGCACCGCGCGCGATATCCAACACGCAATCCTGCGCCTGGGCGCCCTGCCAGCTTGTCAGTGCAACGCCGGCCGTGACCGCCGCAAAAATGTTACTTCTCTTCATGTTCCAAGCTCCCTAGTTCTGAGTGATGCGCAGGGCACCACCTTCAATGCGATAAATAAAATCGTTACCGAGCAGAAGCCCGGCAGGGTTTAGCGCACCACCCGGAAGTGCCGCCACATCAATGATGTAAATTGGTTTGCCGTCGGGAGCAGTTTCGCCGGAGTCGTAAATGGCGCTGCCAAGGCTGGAAGGGATCACGGATAAAACAGTATCGCCACTGGGGGGCGGCGGTTCATTCGGGTCCACAGGTACATCGGGACCGTTGGGGTCGTCGGGGGGAACAACTATGGTGCCAGGTGACACATTGCTGGATGACCCGCCGCACGCTGTGAGTGTCGATACGATGCACACGGCACTCAACGCCAGCAGAAACTGCTTTATTAATGAACTCGATGACATGTTTAACCCCTATGGTTCGATAGAAAATGGACAAGGACCTGAGGTACCCCTGACTGCGGCTATCCTAGGGCGGCAAAATGACAGTTGCGTGACAGCTGGATTGCGAAACGATGACAATTTCAGAGAACAGAGATCAGGGCGGAAGAAATTTCGAGCGGCAGGCGCTCTTCCCGGTAGTGCGTGGACACCATTGAGAATAGTATGTATACAAGGAAGGTCCTGAGCTGGTAGAGAGTGGGCCTGTGCCCTGGATTTACAGTGTGACGGTATGCTTTACGTAGCGGAAGCCGTCATCGCGACAGGACGCGCTGCCAACAAATGTTTTTAGTCGCTCGTTTACCTGTTCGTCTTCTACTGCAAACATCAGGCCATCATAGTAACCCAGAGCTTTGGCCAAAATGTTGTCCCGCTCCGCGTCATCAAAGCCGTCGAGCACTGTATGCGTTTTCTCGCCATACTCGACCTCACTGAGATACCCCAGCGATTGTTCAGCAAGGACGCAAGCCAGCTGGCGCGAAGCCAGAAACTCCTCGGGCGCGAGTGACAGGGCACTTGCCTGCTGGCAGAAGAGGCCGAAAGATACTGCAGCAACAGTGGAACGAATATTCATACGCGCCTTTATACGGGAAATGGTCAATGGGTATTTCGGCGAGAATACGCAATTATCATGACAGCAATATGACAGAGAGATTACGCCTGAAGAGGCCCTACTACAGCTTTGTTACAGTAATATTAAACTTTCTTGAACAATCTATTATTTGTGTATACATCTGGGATACACTGCCTGTGTCGGGCAAGCATATCAAGTATGCAAAAAGCTCTGGACTGTAAGCCGCAACAGACGGCCGGACATAATAGGAGACAAGACAATGAAAGTATTTATCAAGGTAGTTGCTACCCTGGCGTTATCGATTGGCGCTGCAGCGGCGTTAGCCGATGCCAACAAGGATTGCATGCTGGAAGGTACCGTGCAAAAAGGCAGTAGTGATACTACTGAGCAGAATGTGAGCGTGAAATTTCACTCGGTAGAAAAATATGACCAGGACGCCAATTGCCGTGTCAGACGTGGCCAGAAGATGGAATTTCAACTCCCGGACGACCCGCGTTTAAACGACGCCGACCCGGGCAGCCCGGTAAAATATCGCTATCGCACCGATGGTGACGGCAACGCTAAAACTGAACTCATCAGTGTGGGTGCCTGAGGGCTTTCCCGCTCCAGCGCAGTCGCTTTCACTTGCGGGAAAAATAACCCCTCCCCATTGGCCTCTACAGTAGTAAGATATTCTGCAAGACTCATATATATAAGAAAGACAAACTATGAACTTGCATCTCCCACTCCGCCGTCTTTTACAGACGGCTTTGTTGTGCTGTGGCCTCACGCTGCTGCTTCTTTTCACTGGCTGTGACGGCTCAAATAACTCCAACGCCCAACCCACAAGCGAAGAGAATACCCTGCCTGGTTGCGCCGATACCAGCAGCTGCGCATCTAACCCCGAGCTGCAGATTGGTGAAAGCCGACCAGCACAGGTGCATATTCCCGCTGACTACACGCCCACCACTCGCTACCCACTAATCATCATTTTGCATGGTTACGGTGCCAATGGCGCGGTGCAGGCTGCATACCTGGGTCTGACCGATCGCGTCGATAGCAAACAGTATGTGCTTGTGGTCCCCGATGGAACCGAGAGCCTCAATGGCACCCGGTTCTGGAACGCCACCCCGGCCTGCTGTGCCCGTGTGGCAGCAGCTGAGAACCAGCTGGATGAACAGCAGTACACCGCAATAGATGATGTTGCCTATATTCGCGAGCTGGTGAAAGAAGCCGCTGCCACTTACAGTATTGATATACAGCGCATCGGACTTATCGGCCACTCCAACGGCGGCTTCATGGCACTGCGTATGGTCTGCGAAGCGTCAGAGCTTATTACCTCGGTG
The DNA here is from genome assembly GCA_963977485.1 of uncultured Haliea sp. Classification (GTDB taxonomy): domain Bacteria; phylum Pseudomonadota; class Gammaproteobacteria; order Pseudomonadales; family Halieaceae; genus JARRPM01. Next base: position 92,235 of record CAXBOW010000014.1, on the reverse strand, counting down.
GTAAGCCTTGCAGGATCAACTTTCGAAGCAGATTCCAGCTGCACGCCCGCTGCAGATCCCGTCAGTGTTCTTATCATGCATGGGGATGAGGACGGCACGATTTCCTATGATGGCAGCGAAATCCTGTCCGCCTCTTATCCCGGGGCTATTGAAACAGCGGAGAGATTCGCAGCGCACGCCGGCTGCAACAGCAGTGAGGCGACCATGGCGGCCAACCTAGATATGGTTGAAAACATCGAGGGCGCAGAGACCTCCGTGGTCGAGATGCCCCAGTGTGAGCGGGGTACAGGGGTGGCACTGTGGACCCTTGTGGGGGCGCCACATATCCCTTTCCCCTGGGTGCAGAGCGGCCAGGACAGATTTGTCGACTGGGTGCTGGAGCATACGCGGGAACAAAAATAGTGCCATCGGGCACACAGGCCCCCCGGTTTTAGTGGATTACGCGAGACCAGATATAGGTAACGCCAATGCTCGCCAAAAAACCAAGTAACATTACAGCAACAAAAAACCATTTCTGTCTGAGGTTTGAGCCTCTAATTGCAAGGTATGACTTACTCACGGTATTGCCTAGCAGGATTATGAAAAACAACTTAATAAGATCAATATCAGGTGACTGAAAATGCCATTCCGTCATCAGCGATGCGAGAATGGCATGGGCCTCAAAAAAAGAGACCACAAAAGTGCCAATGCCTCGGGAAAGACCGAGTTCACTGCCAATGAAATTCATGGCTGCAATAATCACGAAAATCAGAAAGGACAATTTCGCGACATTTTTCCAAATTATTGGGTGATCATTCAACAGTTCAATATCAACCGCTGAATCAACAGCATGACTATTTAAAGTGCGAAATTTTGAGCATATATTCACATAAATTATCGCAATAGAAAAAACAATCAATTGCGTAATGAACGGCAGATAATAAACAAAAGACAGTTCATCAGATAAATAAAATATAATAAAAAGACACTCCAGAAGCATGGCGCATAACGCAAACAACAAAGTGCTTAACAGGTCACGTTCACTTGTTGATACGTACTTATTGTCGTTAAGTGTCTGTAAAAAAACAGCGGTACTGGAAATAAAACCACCTAAAAAACCCTGCAACTGAAATCGACTGCGTTTGGCCAGCAAGTGAAAACTGAAAAAACTGAATAACTCCAGGCTGGCAACCAGAGGCACAATTTTCAGCAGTGGAATATAGGCCGCCACAACAAACAATGCCGCCAGTACGGCGATATCAAACCATAGATGTTTATCACTGAAGTGATATGCAAGGGGGGTATTATGGACCACTTGGAAGGTTTCTTTCTCACCTGTTATGGATTGGCAGCTTCTTAATACAGCGGCACTCAACCTCCGCTTGCCCTGAGTTGTTAGCCGCACTAAACCATATCACAGTGCCGATGTCCCTTCCCTGGTTTTTCCCGACTTGGATAGCAGCTTAAAAGAAGCATAAACGACCATTAAATCCAATAAATATAGCGTGAAATGCCTTGTTCGATACTTCAACAAATAGTGAACTATATTGTATGCATATACAGATAAACCGAGCAACGCTATGAACAATCTCGCTGTACTTCCCACACACACACCGCACTCGATTACCGAGCATTTCCTCCCATCGAGTGACAAAAATACACAATGGCAGGGTCTGGCTATCGATGCCTTGTTGCTGCGTGACGGGGTGTCATGAGTATCTGAGAGGTCTTTGTCACCCGAAAGCAGCCCCTTTTGAGAAACGAGTTACTAATCTTTAAGGGGCTCAAATGTGCCGAGGATTCAATCCGTCGCCCGTAAAACTGATCAACATGGGCCCACAGTTGCTGCCGATCCGGTGACATTCAGTATTGCGTTGATAATCTCAGTTGTAATACGCGCATTGTTAAAAACAACATCACATATGAACCCGAATACAATTGCCAAATAGGCAGCGTACGTAAATCCGAGATAGTCGCTATAGATCAGGGTGAGAAGCCAATTCTGCTCAAAGATATAGAAGTAGGAGCATATCGCTGTCGATAGAACCAGCAAGATACCGGGTAAGAAGAGGTGGGTCACCGCCTGTGGCCTCAGAAATCAAACTAAGACCAACAGTAAGAAAACAGCCGCATTGGAACCTGTGAATATTCTTATATCCCGTTTCAAATTTTCGACTACTTCCATGTAGCTGACTTGACTAAACTCCCTCTGCGACCTCCTTCTCTATGAAGTTATGGGCAAAGTTTTCCACCCAACCGGGGATATAGAATGTAACCGAGAGAAATGCCAGAAATATTGCCGCCCCAGCCAAGCTCAAAAACCTCAAAATTAATCGCTGTGAAGTCATTTAACTCCAATTCCAGCCAGCGGTTACAGTGGCCGCTTTGAGCCGGTTTCACCCGAGTATATCCGACTGCGCGACTGGCACAAGGGTGCCAGGAGAGGTCATTGGCAAACACAAAATCCGCACGCGGAACGGCCTTCAATCCCTCACTGAACCAATACCTGCTTGCTGCCTGATTTTGCGGTTTGCTTCAATTAGAAAACCCGGCATTTTACTACCGGGTCTCCTTTGCTAATACAAGATATTTTCAACTAAGTGTCTTGGTTCAAACGCCTTGTTACTTGGTCATTACGATGGCCGGCGGCTTCCAGCTGCCATTTCCCGGTGGGAGGATAGATGGGGCTTCGGTCTTCGGCCAGTAGAGACGCATGGCAAGGTAGATTGTGTCGTTTGGAGCAGGAAGCCAGTTAGCCTCCTTGTCGGCGCCGGGGCTTTCGTGCTGAATGTAAATCGTCAGCGAACCGTCATCATTCTTCTTCATGTTCGGCATCATCGGGGAGTTGATGATGTAGCGGTTGATTGGGTTCTCGATGAGGAGTTGGGACTTGCCGTCATACATCGTCACCGACCAGAAGGCGTTAACCGGTGGGGTTTGACCAGCGGCGAAGGTCAGGGTGTAGTTATGCTTGCTGGCATCAAGTGTTTGGCCATTGCTGTCAACACGGGTGTAGGGATAGGTCGCTTCGATGGCGTCGTTGGCGTAAATGCCCGCCTTGGCACCTGCGGCAAGCTTCAACCAGTCGCCGCTGTAGAACTTCTGGTCACCCCAGAATGAGCCGATGTTCCAGCTATTAATCTGTTTGGTGCCTTCGGCGAGGAACTTGCTCACCTGTGCGCTGCCTGCCTTCGCACCCTCCACTAAGGCTGCTTGCTGTTCCGGGCTCAAGTCTTTGATGCTAAAGGCCTTGTCAGTGCCGATGCCGATAGACGCGAGCTTGGAGCGAATGTCTTTGTCTTCGGCGGTCTGCGGAATGATATCAAGTGCGGCGTCCAGATAAGTCCAGAAGTTGTCCTTGATACCGCCGGTAGTGGCTGGAAGGAAGTCGATCTTCGGCGCGGCGGTTGGTGCGGGCTGCTTGAGGTAGGCGGAAAGCGTTTCCACCTTGTAGCCGTCCTGGACCTTGATCACGTTAGGCATGTCTGCCGGATCGAAGAGCTGGGTGCGAAATCCCGCCATAGTGAACGGTGTGAGCGAATGGAACACCTTGTCGATACCGGCCGGCTTCTCGCCTTTCCAGTCGGGGCCGACGACCATGTATTTACCAGGCTCGTTGCCAGTGGCACGACTGCCGATATAGCCGTAGTTGTAGACGTTGCTATCGATCAATTGCACTACGTAGTAGCGGTCCCTGGGTACCGCCAGCACCGAAATCACCATAGGTTCGGCACGCAGATCGAGCCAGGCAAACGAGTACGGCGTATCGCTGTTCGGCGAAATAATCGCTGTGTCCTTGTAGGTGAATACGCGCGGTATGTTCTTGATTTGGTTGAACGGCGCCTTGTATTGGCTGCTGTTCTTGTCGACGGCGTATTCATACATTACCGCATAGTTCATCACCCTCGGCAGGCCGTAGATAAAGCCCTCTTCGGCGATAGCGCGCGTTTCGGCCGCAGTTAAGTCGCTCGCCGACGCCAGCGGGTCAATGACGAACGCGGCGACCATCGCTATGGTCGCGGAGATGTGTCGAATTTTCATCTGTTTTGGTACCTCGGGTTAAGGTGGGGGAACAATATATTTGTGCGGAAAATACTATGGTATACCTAAGATAAGCGCCACTATGAGCGGCAGTTCTGGGTCGGCTTGTGCCCCTTTGGTATGAGTATATCTCGTCTCTCGACCGGCACAAAGATGCCAGCTACGGCCATAGAGCGGCCTTCAAATTTCATCTCAAACTCTACACAATTTTAAACGCTCTCCCCACCAAGTTCGATCGTAAGAATCGATCGCAAGAAAGCCATCACCGCCACATAAAACCAGGGCGCAATGGAAAAAATATACCCCCCGAAGCTCTGATCAAACAATCCCCCAGCAAACAGATTGTCCACTGCGGCTCCGATAGAAAATGCACAGACGATTAGAATCAGGACGTCGTTCCAAAGAGTTTGTTTGGGAAAGTAATTAGAAAAGTACTTCTTTTGCTTCCGGAACGCCCATATTAGCCAGGCGATCATCACGGCAGCAGACAATAAGCTTCCCACCGGCCAGATAGTATTATCCGGAGAATCCATTGATAGAAATAGTACAGGTACAAGTGAAAACGCGATCGCATTGGTACCGTAAACGACAAGAGCTTCTAGCCGCCACTGGTTGATACCCGGAATAACTTCTCGCTGCGAGCCCTTCATCACGGCCAGAATCCCCGCAAAGCCCAAAACTGCAACCGCAATTTCTGCAAGGGATAATAGTGTGTCGGTTGCCTGAATACTCACCGTTTCGTCCTCATAACCGACCTTCGCCCTTTCAGTGTGCTTAAGTTGAAGCCGGGGCCGCAATGAGCAAGAATCGCCCCTTGGCAGCGAGGATAACTGAGCCGCTGGATGACCGCAATGACACTTAACGGCCAAAAATTGGCTTGATCAAAAACAGATCTGATGGCCGTTTCCGGCGTATTTGAGACATTTTCCTCGTGCCAAAAACAGGGTGAGTCTGCGCCCCGTTGACTTGCGCATGCACCTCAAAGCTGCCACCAACCCTAAATTCCATATAATTATTTTTTCAGGGTATATTACACCTTATAGATTATAAGGATGTCTCGCACGGCTGGAGGCCGGTGGTTACTGCGTTGGCACTATAATTGCTCGATATTGTTTGCAGTAAAAACTTGCAGTGAAAATCCAAATCCCACTTTAAGGAAGCCAAGTACATGATTAAGAGGCGTACACATATTGCTGCATCCTACTTGCTGTTCGGGGTTAGCCCCCGATGGTATCTCCCCTGTTAGTACCGTGTTCAAAAATGTTACCGGGGGGCGTAACAATCTAATCTGCCTCGGGGCGCTGTTTGGCGATTACACATTCAACTCCGGCGCCTCTACTACCCTTAGAAGCCAGTGTGGTGGCCAGTCCGTTGCAGGTACTTGGCGCCTTTTCGTGAGTGATATGAACACAAACACTGGCTCGGGTCAGTTCGTCATGAACAACGACTGGAAGTGGCAGCTTGATATCACAGTTGAGCGGGACGCACAGGCAGTCCCCGCACCTCCTACCCTTGCGCTGTTCGGTCTTGGACTCGCCGGCCTTGGCTTGTCCCGCCGCAAGAAAGTGTAAACAGTAGACCTGTATACAGTCTGCTTCGTGCGGGCATTTTATTGTCCGTGATTTGAGCATATTAACGGCCGCTTCAAGGCGAAGCCTCCCGAACTGGCTCCTCATGCAGTTATCCCACCGGATTTGCTTCGTCCTTGGATATTTCCTACGGCTTTAAACCCGACGCCAGATACATCACTGAACCACCCGCGCAATGAAATGTTTCTGCTCGCATCGCTTCGAGCTCGCGCGCTCTACAGAATAACTCTCTCTTCTGCATAGCCTCGAATACCTCTTCGCATCCCGTATCGAGAACTTGACTGATATACAACCTCCTCTCCTCTCCGGTAGTGAATCCACTTTATCCAGCCCCCATCTATGGGCCATAAGCTGCAGAAAGTCGTGGTTGTACCAGAAGTTTCGATAGTCTCCGAACCATTCCTCAGAATGCCCCTTGCTGTTGGCATCTTGCTCCATGTGTCCCCACTATATGTAACGTATCAGTTTAACGGTTAAACCTTTCACTCTCTTACTTTGTGTGAGGTCACTTCAATGTCTGAGAAACCGGCATGCACTATCGGGTGGCCCGAATTACGGGGATACGGCTGATTTTTTCAAGCGCTCAGATCGCCGTGCAAGTTTGCTCGCGAGATTCAGGCCAACGCCAGGGAGGGTCCAGGGACATACGGCAATACAAATCGCACAGCCAGAGGTTTCTGCAAAAAAGGGTATGCACTCATCAAAATCCACGGCCCACTTTTGCTCACCCCGAACCATCTGTTTATCCGGTTTGATCGCTATCGGCGGACAGGCATTTTCGCAGACGCGACAGCGAGAGCAGAAATCGTCTATGCCGAATTCACGTTTGGGTGTTGTCGCAAAGGGAGCGTTGGTAAGAACGGCACCAAGACGGAAGCCAGACCCGAACTCAGGATTGATTAAAGATCCATGTTTGCCCAGCTCCCCAAATCCGCATTCAAGCGCAGGGGGAATCATCAAAACTTTCCCGGCCATCGGCCCCGTCACCGGCTCAGCATCCCAACCCTGCTCTCTTAACCAGCTGGCTACATTTTTAGCTGCCGCCGCCGCTCTACCATATTGCCGGGTTACTTCCGCGCCAGCTACCTGGTCGGGAGCGGATTTGAGTCGCTCGTAGTCGTGCTTAACACCCAGCATTATTACGGTCTCATAATCCGTTTCATGGTGATCAAACACCCACTGTGGCTGCATTCGAGCCACGCCGGTGCGTTCGCACTGGCCTTCTTCCACGAACATTGATAGCGAGTCGGTCCACTCCTGAGGAGATCGCTCAGCCGGGCTACAATGGAGCTCAGGCAGTGGCGCATCAAGAATTTCTCGCCGCCGCGCCCGCTCCTTCATCAGCTCGGGATCTTGTGGCTCCCGGCGATAAAACCATTTCTGTACCTCACCGAAGGGTATGTCATCCGGGTCTGGTGCCCAATAAACCATGGTGGGGCGACGAACTTCGGTTTCGTCCAGCCCGTTGATTTCCATGCCCTTTAGCTTCGGCCTCAGGGACATCATCTCCACGTTCGGCGTGAATGGGCGATGCGGGTTTTTGGATGACATTGAAACACCTCCTGATATGTTGGTTCAGCGTATTTCCCAATCCTTACCACGACACTCTATCGTTAAACCACCGAATATCCAACGCAAGCGCCAACGCGCCCTGCTTTCCACGCCTTCGCCTACTCACTGCTCTGGCCTTGCACCGGGCACTCCTGTCACAATGCCAGCTTTGAGATCGCTCGCACTCCTGAGGCCCGGCATGAATTTCCAGTCCATAATTGAAGAAATTTACCAGGAAGTTCTTCCCCAGGTCGGTCAGGGGAAGGTTGCGGATTACATTCCCGCACTGAAGTCCGTGAATCCCGAAAAGCTGGGTATCGCTCTGGAGACGATTGGTGGGGAGTGTTTCGCGGTGGGCGATGCCCAGGAGAAATTCTCCATCCAGAGTATCTCCAAGGTGTTCAACCTGACGTTGGGAATGCAGACGACAGGAGACAGGCTATGGGACAGAGTCGGCGTGGAGCCCTCCGGCAACCCGTTCAATTCACTGGTACAGCTGGAGTACGAAAACGGGATTCCGCGCAACCCCTTTATCAATGCCGGCGCCCTGGTGGTCGTCGATGTGCTGCTGGATCAACTCGCCCAACCCAATGACGAAATGCTGGCCTTTGTAGACCGTTTGCGCTGCTCGCAAATTGAGTACGATGAGGCGGTAGCACAATCGGAGAAAGAAACCGGCTTTAACAATCGCGCTCTGGTTAATTTCATGCGTGCGCATAACAATATCCGACATACGGATGAAGCCATACTCGATGTCTACTGCCATCAATGCGCTATCACCATGAGCTGCGCCGGGCTGGCGCGGTCGTTCCTGTTTCTGGCTAATAACGGTGTTGTGCCCTCTTCCGGCGACCGCATTCTCAGCGTCAGCCAGACCAAACGGGTAAACGCTATTATGCTCACCTGCGGTTTCTATGATGAAGCGGGCGTGTTTGCCTACCTGGTGGGTCTGCCGGGTAAAAGCGGCGTGGGTGGCGGCATTGTGGCCATCGTTCCCGGGCAGCTGAGTATTGCAGTGTGGAGCCCGGAGCTGAACCCCCACGGTAATTCACTGCTCGGTATCAAGGTGTTGGAACTGTTCACCACCAAAACCGGTCTATCAATCTTCTGACGGCACGGTTCTGGCCAGAGTCTCAAAAGCAATTCGTAAATACGAGACCGTCCTGCCCTGCCGCTATTCGCCAGCGGCATAAACCAGGGCGTCGTCTCCAAAGTCAATCTCGGCAAACACTTCCCGCTCTTTAAAATAATCTGAATAGACAACCCAGGGAGCATGATCCCCCTGTCTGGGGTACAAATGGATGCCGCGTTGCACATACCCCGGATTAAAGTTGTCCGGCTCAATAAACATCCGGGGGGTCATATTCTGATCACATTCTCGCAATTGCGGGGTACAGCTTGCGTAGTTATTGTCGTCCATGTAATTCAACAGCCTGCATACCAGCTCGCTGATCAAATCAACTCGCATGGTCCAACTGGTTCGCAGGTAGCCGAACATCGATACCATATTGGGTACGCCTGATGTCATCACGCCGTTGTAGAAAAACCGCTGTGAAAAGTCTACCGGCGTTCCGTCTACCGAAAATGCGATGTCTCCCATTATGGACATATTGAACCCGGTTGCGGTGACTACAATGTCGGCGTCCAGATGTTCACCTGACTGCGTGAGTATGCCTGTCTCGGTAAAATTCTGAATGTGGTCGGTTACCATAGTGACCTTACCCTCGGCAATTTTATTGAACAGGTCTCCGTCTGGAACATAAGCTACCCGTTGCGTGCCCGGTTTATACGATGGAGCAAAGTGCGTCTCAACATCGAAATCATTCCCGACATAAGCACGGATATCATCCAACATACCTTTGGTGAACTCTTCCGGCTGCGAAGCGGCCAACGCGAACATTTCACGCTGCTCCTTTAACACGCTCCGTCTCACAGCCTCATGTATCCATTCTTCCGGAAGTTCAAGCTCACGCAAGGTGTCCGCCAGTTCATTTTTATTCTCATTGGTCCACAAATAGGTGGGTGATCGCTGCAGCATGGTTATATGCCCGGCAGCATCCGCCATATTCGGGGTTAGCGTTATCGCTGTCGCACCAGAGCCAATGACCACCACACGCTTACCCGTATAATCGAGATCTTCTGGCCAAAATTGTGGATGCACAACCTGGCCACGAAAATTCTCAATACCGGGAAAATCGGGCGTGTACCCCTCTGAGTGTCGGTAGTAGCCCTGGCACATCCACAAAAACCCACAGCTGTAATGGGTTTCAACTTCTGTATCCAGGCAGCGCACCGTCAAAGACCAGCGTTGCTCCTTTGTCGACCAGGCCGCCGAGACAACCTCACGTTGATAATGGATATGCTTTTCCAGTCCGCCCTCCGCAATAGCTTCTCCTATATATTTCAGGATAGAAGCGCCATTGGCCACGGGCTTACCGACCCAGGGTTTGAACTTGTAGCCAAAGGTATACAAGTCGCTATCAGAACGAACGCCCGGATAGTTGTGCGTATGCCAGGTGCCACCATAAGACGGTTTGCTTTCCAGAATGGCCAGGCTTTTTCCCGGGCACTTTTTCATCAATTGATATGATGCACCGACACCGGAAATACCTGCGCCAATGACAATAACGTCGAAATAACTTCCTGCATTTATCGACGATGATTCGTGGGTTTCTCGTGGGCTTTTTTTCACTGTGGGTACCTGGTGTTCCATGGGTTCATTAACTGATGCATAGGCTCAGACCTTTTTGCCTCTGCGCTTTACGGCTATATATATGCCACCGATGGTCAATGCAGTGGCAGCGACCGTTCTGAAAGTCAGAGGTTCGGCCAGTAAAACGACGCCGCCCAGGGTGGCAAGTGCAGGCACAGACAACTGCACGACTGCAGCTGACGCTGCCTTGATGCTCTTCAACACTCTATACCAGATGGCGTAGCCCATTCCCGATGCGAAAGCACCCGAGACCACGGCGAGCAGGCAACCTTGCCAGCTCAAAAATACATTATCGCTTTCTATCAGGCTCCCGAGGGCCGCCAGGGGCGTGGCGTAAAGGAAGTTACTAGCCGTCGATGTGGTGTGGTCGCCTTTACCAATCCCCAACAAGGAATAAGCGCCCCACGCCAGCCCTGCCATTGCCATCAGAGCGGAATATGCAGGATCGGGTGCCTCTATTCCAGGCATCACCAAATACACCATGCCAGCCATTGCCAATGCCATCCCTATCCATGATGACAGAGACAAGCGCTCACCCCGGATCACGGCGACGGCGATCATCGTAAGTTGTACAAAACCGAATAGAAGAAGTGCGCCAGTCCCGGCAGTTAATGAACGGTAGGCAAATGAGAAGCAAGCCATATACGCATAGAGGGAGAGAACCGCCAGCCAGTTAGGCCGTCCCGGCCGCCAGCGCGGTTCCCGCAGAGAAACGATAGCAACAAGGCAAAGCGCACCTGACACCAACCTGATTGTGGTGAACGAAGCCGCATCGATCAAGCCGCTTCCCAGTGACATCCGGCACAGGATTGAGTTTGCCGCAAATGCAAGCATCGCAATCCCGGTCAGAAACATGATCTTTACAGAAGCGGCCTGGCCACTTTCCATATTCATGAAAGTTACTGTACCCGCTAACCGAACCTCACTTTCGGTAGGCTACAGCGGGGTGAGGCTTACTCAATCGTCCGGATTTGCCGAAGAGCTTTTCCCGGAACGAACCCGGCTGGTAGCTGCGCTTATAAATACCTCGTTCCTGAAGTTCCGGTACCACCAGATCGACAAAATCTTCAAAACACTCAGGCGTGACAGTACGTGTCAGGTTGAAACCGTCGAGCCCGGACACTTCAAACCAGTTTTGCAGTTGATCCGCTACAGATTGTGGTGACCCTACAAGGACGTGGCCGACGCCACCAACCATGAGGTTTGTCGACCATTCGCGTACTGTGGAGAACCCATGCGCTGCAAGAACAGACTGAATCGCATCCGATTTGGTTTGTTCCACAGTTGCGTCCGGGTCCAGGGTAGAAAAATCGAAACCTGTCCAACCCGACAAGAGTGCAAGAGCGCCCTCATGACTACCGTATTGCAGGTAGTCGGCAAGTTTCTCCTCTGCCTCTTTATCGGTTGGCGCTACTACAACGGAGATACTGGCAAAAATCTTCAAATCGTTCGGGTCCCGGCCGTGTGCGACCGCCTGCTCTCGCAACGCTTTGACAGACTTGGCCTGACCCTCGGGTGTTTCACCGCCGATAAATACACACTCGGCATGCCCGCCTGCAAAGGCCTGGCCTTTTGGCGATGTACCCGCCTGAAATAACACCGGGGTACGCTGTGGGGAGGGCTCACACAGATGGACTGCATGTAATTCAAAATACTCACCCTTGTGATCTATCTGATGTACTTTTGATGGGTCGGTAAAAACACCGCTGTCGCGATCCCGCACTACCGCACCCTCCTCCCAGCTCTCCTCCCACAGCCGGTAGACAACCTGCATATATTCATAGGCGATATCGTAGCGTGTATCATGCGCTTCTTTCTTCTTCTTGCCGGCACCTTTGGCAGCGCTATCAAGGTAGCCCGTAACGATATTCCAGCCTATTCGACCCTCGGTCAGATGATCCAGAGACGACATCAGGCGGGCAAATGTATAGGGCAGCTCATAAGGAATAGAGCCTGTTACACCAAATGACAGGTGCTTAGTCACTGCGGCCATTGCCGGTACGATCGTGAAAGGGTCGTTGGTAGGCACCTGCACTGCGGCGCGCAGGGCTGCATCCGGTGACTTGCCGTATACATCATAAAGGCCAGTGACATCGGCCAGAAAAATGCCGTCAAAGAGACCTCGCTCCAGCGTACAGGCTAAGTCCTGCCAGTACTTCATAGAATGATATTCTGAAGAGCGGTCCCGGGGGTGGCGCCAGAGTCCTTGTGATTGATGTCCAACACAATTCATATCGAACGCGCACAGAGCCATTTCTTTTGACATTTCCTTCTCCCTATTTATTCTTTTGTAGTCCACACTCTGTTAATGACTATTACATCATTAGTGAATTGCGTCAACCACTAGTGACGATATAATCATTAAGAATCTATCGAGCGTATGTGTGTCTTCGAGTAAGCCGGAATGATATCGGGCTGTGGGATTTTCCAGAAAGCACACAGATTCAATGGGTGCCTTTACAGATACCTCGTCACTGTCAATATGCTAGGCAGCCGGGTCATCCAGTGCAATTGTGATCAGTCGGACAATTGCTTCTTCCGGGGCATCAGAAAATTTCAACATCGTAATGGCGAATGCCGCACCTATCAGACTACTTGCTCGTATTTTAGAGGTTGCTATATCCTTGCGCCTACCGTCCGGCAGAGCCATTCTGATCGTGCGGGAGAGTACCTTTATAAGATAGTCGTTGTGCTCACCGAACATATCCCAAATACCGCAATCGTTCTGCACAGAGGCACCCCACTGGAGCCAGACGGCGGCATAATCGGAATGTGTGTCTATGGAATTGGAAAAGGCCAGCAGATGTTCATGCAGAGCTTCCCGCGGCCTGGCCGGCTTTAAATGGAAATCGTCTAACTGCTTTCTATAATAGCGGCCTACTTCGTCCACAACTCCGCGCACAAGAGCCCGCCTGGAGGGGAAGTATCGGAATACTGTTGGTGCGACCACGCCGGCTTCTTCTGCAACATCAGCGTGAACGAGTTGCCCCAGCCCTTTCTTTGCTGCGACATGTATCGCACACTCCAATAGCTGCGCATATCGCAGTTCTTTGGTCAGGCGACGCCCCCCTTTTTCAGGTGAGTTCATCTCGTTTCCATCGCTGAGTTCACGTCCTAATGAAATTGATCGCTACTATAACACCACAAAGTGCGATCACCCCACTTGCAGAATTTGAGTATCGCAGTGCATCCGTAAGAGTAGCCGTTTTTCACTCGCCACCTGCGTAAATACGAATAAGCCGGTCGAGAAACTCCTGGCTCTCGTATAGCGATGCAACCAGCATTTTCTCATTCAGGCCATGAGCATTAACCGTGCCGGGCTCACTGAAGATGCCGCTGACGCCGTAGGTGGGGATACCGGCGGGCGTGAGGAAGCGCGCGTCTGTGGCGCCAGCAATCATGTACGGCAGCACCGGGACACCCGGCCACATTTGCTGGGTGACCGTCTCTATCGGGCCCAATATCTCTGGGGTCAGGGGCGGCGGTGGCGATGTAGTTTCAGGCGGGTCAACGAAACTGACCGTGACGGCAGTGTCGTTGACAAGCTGCACTAGCGTATTGCGAATATCTTCCTGCGAATGCCCCGGAAATATTCTGCAATTTATATTGGCGCTGGCACTTTGCGGTAATGCGTTTGGCGCGTGCCCTCCATTTATCATGGTCGCGACACAGGTGGTATGCAGCACTGCGTTAAAACCTGGGTTTGCGGTGATACGAGCGAGGGCCTCAGCAGGCGGGGGCGCTTGTAGCAGTGCTGTTAAGTCCTCGGCGACCTGGCCGCCTTTGATCGCTGCCATGCGTTCGAAGTAGGCTCGGGTTGTATTGTTAAACTCTATGGGAAATTCGAAGGCTGAGACCTTCTTCAGAGCGGCCGCCAGTCGATAAATGGCATTCTCTTTTACCGGACGCGAGGAGTGGCCGCCAGGATTAGTCACCTCCAGTCTATAGTCCTGATACAGCTTCTCGCCAGCTTGCACGCCGTTATACAAGCGCCTTCCCTGCCCTTCAAGATGGCCCCGACCACCTTCATTGAGTGCAAAGCTGGCGTCGATCAGGTCGCGATGGTGCTGCAGCAGGTAGACTACACCATTGAAGTTATTGGGTGTCTCTTCACCACAGGTGAGCGCCAGTTTGATTGTACGTTCTGGCTGATAGCCGGTCTTCTTGTAACGGACCAGCGCGTCCACAAAGATTGCCGCCATCGCTTTGTCATCCGCGGCACCGCGGGCATAAAAATAGCCGTTCTCCTCCACCAGCGTAAAAGGGTCGCGTTCCCAGTCTTCCCGCTTTGCTTCCACCACATCGATATGCGCCAGCAACAGTATCGGGCCCTTGTCGGAGGAAGAGCCTGGGATGGACGCAACCAGGTTGCCCTGCGTCGGCCACGCAGGGGGTACAACTACATGAATATCGGTGTCGGGAATCCCGACAGCGCTCAAGCGTTCCGCCATCGCCTGTGCGGCTTCGGTACAGCTGCCAACTGACAGGGTGGTATTTATCTCAATCAACTGCTGATAAATGTCACGCAGCCCGGCCTGCTCACTGCCGAGGCCTGCTGCCCAGCCCTTTACTGTGAGGCCGAGAACAATAGCGAGGACAAAATAGTGTATTAAATGCATTAACATCATTCCTTGAAAGATCACTCGGAGATTATATGTGTGTACCCCCAGGGCATACAGGGTCCGTCCCGCGGCTAGTGTTCAAAGCCGCACTTGTTCAGCGCCTCGGTAAATTGCTTGCGGGTGGCAGGGTCTTCGAACGGAAAGGCGCGGAAGAAATCTGCCGAGCCCATTCCGGCGTTTTTACGGCGAACGCAAGCGGCCCACTTTTCTGCCTTTGCGCTGTCGCCGTTCAGTTTGTGTGCCAGCGCAGCGATCATCTCGATAAGTATGTGCGCCCCCGGGGAGTGCGCGGCCTTGTCTGACCATCTGGCGGCCTCGTCGTACTGGCCACTGATGGCCAGTGCGAAAGCCCTCGTACCCAGCATGGCGTAGAGTAACGGGTCCATGGGGCTCAGCGAAATCGCCTTGTCGACATTTTCCTGCCCTTGGGCCGCGCGCCCGGCAAGCGTGTCGGCCCATGCTCTGGAATACAGGCCCTGCGCATAGCTGGGACTCAGCTCTGTAGCGCGTTCCAGCCAGCTCAGGCTCTGGTCCAGATCCCCCTCCAGCCAGAAATAGCGGCCCATATTGAAATTCACAAACGGGTCGAGGGCGTCCCGCTCCATCCCATACTCGGCATGTCGCCGGGCTAGAATCATTTCCGCCTTGGTATCTGCCGAATACTGTAAAAAGGCATTCTGAAAGTGGGTGAAGGAAAGACCGGCATAGGCCCTGGCGAACTCCGGCTCCAGGGCGACAGCTCGTTCGAAAAGATGGTTGGCCGCAGCGTTACCCTGGGCATTGAACCGATACATCTGTTGCAGCGCCAGGTGGTAGTGTGACCAGGCATCGAGATTGTCGGGGGCGCTCAGTCTGGCAATGCGCGCCTCGTGCGCGGTGATTTGAATCTCCATCGCGGTGATGATATGGGCGACTATCTGTGCTCTGACGTCATGGATTCCGTCACCCATGCATTCGTATCGATTCGACCAGATGACACCATCGGTGGCTGTATCCGCCAGTTCAAAGCTAAGGCTCATGCCCGCGCCTGCAATTTCCGCTGAGCCGGAGAGACAATAGCGAACCCCCAGTTTCTCCCCGACAACCCGGGCGTCGTCCTCGCTGCGAAATCTGAACGAGGACCCGCGGGCGATAACGAACAGCCATCTCAGCCTGGATAGCTCTGTTATCAGATCGTAGGGAAGCGCCTCGGCAACGAGGGCCAGCGAGCTCGCATCGCCGACCAAGCGCAATGGCATAATAGCAATCGAGGGGCGGCTCGACGGCGGCTCCTCCCGCGGCAGCTGCTGCACGTGTGAAGCCGGCTTTGCAGGGACCGCAGGTATTTCTGGCGAGCCCCCCCGCTCTAAGTGCGCAACGAAGCGCAGGCCCCTGCCGTGTACTGTTTTAATGAACTTCTGGGTGCCGCCGTCATCGCCCAGCGCGTGCCGCGCTGATTTGATTCTGCTGCTGATGGCTGAATCCGAGACAACACGCCCGGCCCAGATGGTAGCAGCAATCTCTTCCTTGGAAACAAGCCGGTCAGCGTTTTCTACGAGAAAGACA
Organism: uncultured Haliea sp.; assembly: GCA_963977485.1. GTDB lineage: Bacteria > Pseudomonadota > Gammaproteobacteria > Pseudomonadales > Halieaceae > JARRPM01. The sequence goes on along the minus strand of CAXBOW010000014.1, from coordinate 76,195 downwards.
AGTAATTTAAAAACCTGCGGCTCTACGGCCACAGGCACTCCGCGCTTCCGAAGTTCAGCCTTGTCTGTGTCCAGTTCGAAAATGTCGAAAGAATGGGTCATTCGGGATACCCGACCAGATCTCCTTGAAATCTACACATATTCTCCAGATCGTCTGCAAGCGGCCAGTTGATCAGTCCCTTATATTATCGACAGATCGCAGCGGAATACACCGTTTGCGGCTCATTTGGAGAAACAACAATGCCTCTAGTAACAATTGATGTCATCAAAGACGTGTTCACGCCCGAGCAAAAAGCGGAAATCATCGAAAAGGTCACAGACGCCATGGTCTCTGTGGAAGGCGAGCCCATGCGTGGAGTGACCTGGGTGATGATCAAGGAAGTCGAGCAGGGAGACTGGGCAATCGGTGGCCAGCGGCTGACAGCAGCCGCAGTGCATGCCATGTCCCAGGCTGACGCTGCATAAACCACTGCGTTGGCCAGGCCACCCGCCTGCGAAGCTTACCCCTCCCGCAGCACCGTATCGGCGAGGTGGCCAAACAGCGAGTACTCGGTTTCATAAATATCCAGCACCTGCTCTCGCGCCCTCTCCCACAGCAGCCGGTCGCCGGCATCTGCGGCCAAGCCTTGCATGGTCGGCGACAACGCATTCCAGGATTTCGCGGCCAGCGCCGCCAGATCAACCGTGGTAGACCCAACCAGGTCTGGTCGGTGTTGCTGGGCCCAGCGCATAAATTGTGCGAAATGATCGCGGAAGAAGCCACCACCGGTACCAAACTTGATAATTGCATTCTCCACGTAGGCAGCATGCGCGGCGGCATCCTCGTGGTGCTGCCAAAGCGCCAACTGCTCGGAAAACGTGTGCAGCCCTTTCAGGCCAGTCGCCAGCAAGCCCCCTTCTGCACCTCGTACTGCGGCCATTGCCTGCAACTGGGAGTCGTCAAAGCCCAGCATACGCAACACCGTCGTACGCAGGGCGATACCACAGGCATCGGCAAGCGAGTGTCGCACGGCCCCTGAGTGAAACTTGCCCCAGCTGTTGTAGGTCGACAGGCCATCCGGTGGGTTGCGGCTCAAGCGCAGCGCTTGCATGGAACAGGTCTGGATTTCCTCGTCGGTGCGGTCTGCCACGTAAACTTCCTCGCGCTCTTCATCAAAGCCAAGCAAAACGAAGCGATGTGCAGGAAAGTGAATCTTGAATCTACGATAGTCCAGGTGATAGATATCACCGGACAGCATGGTCGGTCGCCCCGCACAGACCTCTTCTCGCACCTCTTGCCACGCAAGATCATCGTCAGGCTGCATCGTCTCACGGTAATCCAAACCCAGGGTCTGGGCGAGATCCACTTCCATTGAGGCACCGCGGCCAAACAACATGAAGGGCGGCTCGACTCCATCAATGGTAAAAAATACCGAGTCGAGCCCTGCCCCCAGGCCGAAAACTACCGCTTCGGGCAGGTCCAGACCGCAATAGTGATAGAGCAGGTTGCGCATGGCCCCACTGCCACAGTGGCCCGCAGTCTGGTTGCGATAGTTTTCGATGAGCACGCGCATCAGTTTTCTCCGTTGGGCCAGTCGCTGGGCCCAATAGGTGTGGCAAGCAATGCACGTCTCGTTTCCATTGCGACACGCATACCCGCTGTTTTCTATGGTGGGAGCAATCCTAGCGCGTACAGTTTGTGATGGCTATTGCGACACGGTGCGGGGATGAGTGCGCTAAAGATATCCAGCTGAGGCCTGCTGCGGTCGCTGAAAAACCCGGCGCATGAACCCGGTGGATTTTATCCCAGGCTCACGGCAGCCAGCACAAAGCCGAGCTCCAGGCCCGCTAATACCAGAATGATAATCGCTATAGTTCGCAGGGTATGACGGTCTTCGTTGGTTAATGGTTGCATGGTCACGCTCCTTCACGGGATAAGACAAACCCGGTGAATTCACACACTAAGATGATCGTTGCTATTTGAATAGCGATAAAATTGGTCTATAACATAGGCTGTGTCGATATAAAGAGCGACTCTACATTGGACCGCTTACAGCTTTATGGATACTGAACTTGCGCGCACATTTCTCGCGGTAGTCGCTGCCGGGAATTTCAGCCATGCGTCTTCCCGCTTGTTTGTCACGCAATCTACCGTCAGCGCCCGTATTGCCACTCTGGAGGAACAGCTGGGTTGTAGACTATTCGTGCGCAATAAGGCGGGTACCACGCTCACGGCCGCAGGGCACAGGTTTCAAAATTATGCCACCACACTGGTACGCACGGTCGAGCGTGCCCGCCAGGACATTGGGGTCGTACGGGGGTTTCGCGCTTCGGTGACAATAGCCGCCCGCTTCGGGCTGTGGGAAGACCTGTTGCTGGCGTGCCTACCCCGCATACAAAATGCGGTTGGCGATATTGCGATACGCGCGGAAATCGGTTTTGAAGACGATCTGATGCAGGGACTGGTGGAAGCGCGTACCGATATCGCGGTGATGTACACGCCACAGCGTCGACCCGGCATGGTTGTGGAACCGCTGTTCGAAGAACAATTGGTCTATGTCTGTTCCTATGAGGGGCTAGACCCGCTACCCGGCGCTGATTATGTCTACGTAGACTGGGGGCCGGAATTCTCCAATCAGCACAGCGCGGCGTTTCCAGAGTTTGACGGCCCTGCACTCTCAACTAATATCGGATGGTTGGGTTTACAGCACATCCTCAGCTATGGTGGCGCCGGGTACTTCCCGCTGCGTCTGGTGAAAAATGAACTTCGGATGGGGCGTTTACACCGAAAGGTAAAAGCACCCGAATTCATCTTGCCAGCCTACCTGGTCCATCTCGCTGATCCCGATCCGGATACCGTCGGCCTGGCAGCACAGGTAATCCGCGATTCCGCTGCTGAAATACTGCGCTAGATCACTGCAACATCAACAGTGCACAAACCACCACAAGAATGAAAAGTAGCGAGACGATATCCAGCCAGATGCCCGGTCCATCGCGAGAGAAATCCTGTCTTTCACCTGGCTCGCGCTCTCCAACGACCGGGCAGCTAGTAAAATCTGCGGCCTTCCTTGAGTCGGAGTGATTCAGCACAGCCCACCCCTCGTAAATTCCCTGCGACAACAACAGAGTCAGTGTCGTAAACACATGTAGCGTAGCGCTGTATCGATAGGAAGAAAAACGAGAAAGTTCGTTCTCGTGCATCGACATTGTCGATAGTATTGATAAGCTTAAAGGTCAAAAAATAGTTTCATTCCACGGGTAATCTCGTCCCTTGAACTGGTAATTCGTACCATTAGTCGATGTACAATGACTGTTTAGTCCCGCACAGGCATCAAAGATTTGTAGCCAGGAGGCACTCCAGTTCAGAACAAGAAAGTAAAAGCCATGCTAAGGCTGACAGTGCCTGTGGTCACCGCCCTGCTTTATGCCTCCATCGCATCAGCACAGACTGTAACCGTCGCCGGTGGTAAAACCGCAAGGTCTAATACTACCGGGCATGATGCCTACCGTGCGGAAGTGAATTTTGGCTGGAAACCTGACGCCTGGGCCAATGGCAATTGGACCCTGTCAATTAATCACGCTCTTGCAGCGATGACATTCCGGGATAGAAACAATGTAAACGCCATCAGTTGGGCGCCCAATATTATTCTCACGAGGCACTCAAAAACAGGGCTTGTTCCCTACCTGCAACTGGGTTTCGGTGTCGCCTATCTGTCTGACGACAAATTTGAGTCCGAGCCTAAAAAACACCCGATGTACCAGTTGCAGGGAATTACCAATATGGGTTCACACTGGCAGTTCGAAAGCAGTTTAGCCGTTGGCCTGAAAAAGAATCGCTTCGGTGTCAGGGCTAAAATCTACCACTACTCCAACGCTGAGCTCGCTCATGAAAACGAGGGGATGGACGTCGCGGAGTTTGGCCTCAGCTACAGTTTTTAGGCTATTACTCACCGCAAATCGGGTCAGACCACAATCAATCGCCTTACCGACAATCGTAGTCTGTTCCCGGCCCTTTATGGCGTAGCAGTGCCCTTCCTACTTACTTATCGAATCGAAACAGGTGCAGGGCTCCACGGAGTTCAGGTCACACCAGACTGCACAGGACTCCAGTGGAATCCAGTAGACGAAATCGGTATACCGTTTTACCCCCCCTTCCTGATTAATATAGGACTTGCTGTGACAGGCATTACAGTTGGAGCGCTCATAAGACTCCATCGAGTTGTTGGCCAGCATGGGACGGGTTGCGCCCTTGGGAAAGGATACGTCTATTTGCGGCCGCTGCTGCTCCCGGCTATTGGGGTCGCTGCTAAAACCAGGCGCCGCATTGGCGCAACCTGTCGGTGGAGTGGGAAATTCATACCACTGCGTCGAGACAAGCTGGTAGCTACTCCATACAGATTTGTCACCCAGTAGTTCCTCATAGGTATTGTTCCATTCGTAAGCGGTGGGGTAGTTCGCCTCAACCGGCACCTGCCGGCACAGCTGGGATTTACCTTTAACACTGGCGGGTGGTTGATCCAGACACCAACCCACTTGATCTGACGTTGGATCTGTTATGCACATGCTCATGGGGTCATTGGTATTCGGGGGAATATTGCAATCGGCACAGCTGCCGTCGTCACACGCCGGTGAAGTAAAGTGGTAGTTCCGAGTGAGGGTGTTCGCCGCAGGACAATTCGTATTCACAGACGCGCCACTACCGCCGGAACCACTTGGCGGCAGGCCGCTGCATTCCGGCGAGTTATCCTTATGCTCGAACGTAGACCAGGTATAGTTCGGCTGCTTAAGCGTTTTGTGCGCTATATGCATCCCCACCATCGCCATCGACTTGACTTCACAGGCGGCGGCTCCAGTGCTGCTGCGATAAGCCGGCGTATAAACCAGCATGTCTTCACGGTGATAAACCGCGTCAGCAAGCCCCTCTTCCATCCAGGCAAGCTTGACCTCGTAGGTGCCGGAGCGCGGGTCTGCAGGGTCGCCCCCGGTATACGATTCCTCACCACACAAATTGGCGACATCTTCCGGCAAGTTTTTCAGCACATGCCAGTCGTAATATTTGTTTTCAACAACGTGGTCGTAAAACGCCGGGTTAACCAAAATTTCATAGCGGACAAAACTGCCCTGTGAGGTAATCACCGGCTGATTGGACAGGCCACCGGTTTCCGCTTCGAGAAAGCTGTCATCGGCTTTATCCGCATTGTCGATTACCCGATAGTCGGTATAATTTTCCACTTCCTGACATGTCGGCGGGTAGTAGCGGGTACCGGATTGGGTGCAATCACCGTCGGGGCAGACACAATCCGTATCATCAAGATTGCAGCGTATCAACTCAAAGGTAGAGGACCACGCACTGTACTGGGTAGGGTTGTCGCCCTTGGTTGAAACGCGCTCACCCACCCCTGGTGCGTTGAGCGCCAGAAAGGTTTGCCAGGAATAGTAGTCCACATTTTCCTGATCATAGGCAGCAATGTCACCGGGCAATTGGTAAGCGAGTTGTTTGGCATTGCTGTCGTTGTTATCGCTGTCACAGGCGATTAGTAAGGCAGAGGATAGCAGGGAGAAAATGATAACTTTCGCTAGGTAATACATAGGTTTATTACCCGTTATCGATGAATTTCATTTCCGGCCGAAGCCCTGACAGCTCTCGACCAGGGAAACATGCCCAGATATTTTCGCATCATTACACAAAATGCCGTGTAAATGCCGGCAAAAGCCAGTGTTGTTCCCGCTGCCGCGCCCGCAATACCGTATTCCGGGATCAGCACTATATCCAGTGCAAGATTTGCCAGCACGCCAACCAGCATTACCACGGCCGCTTTTCGTTCGTAGCCAGCATACTGTAACCAGGCATATGAAGAGGCCAGAACAGTGCTGATCAGGTAGCCCGGTGCCAGCAGGCGCAAGGCTTCAATCGAGTCGGTATATCGATCACCGAAAACCGATAGCAGGGCTTCGGCAAATACCATAATCAGAACAAAAATCGGTATGGAGAAAACAAGCAGACGGCGAAAACAGCGGGCGTTGAGCATTCTGACACTGCCCTCCCCCGCCTTGATCGCAGCGGCCATCAGTGGCTCAAAAACGCCCATTACAGCAAGTTGAATGGCGAAAAGCACCAGTGTAACGGTTGAGGCAACAGCGAAATGCCCCACTTCTTTCTCCTGCCCTATAATCTCCAGCATGTAGATGTCGACCTGATTGAATGCTGTCTGAAGTGCCACAAGAAACATCATCGGCACGGAGACTTTCAACCACTTTATCCGTTCGGTAATTACAGACCCTCGCCCAATCACGAGTAGTTGCAGTTGCCTGGCTTTAGCCGACTGGTAAAACAAAATAGTCAATGTAGCCAGTAGCGCCATCAACACCGCAGATTGCGCACTAATACTCCCGGCAATAACAAAAAACAGGGCGACATAACCCAGCTTGAGGGCCGGAAAGCCAACCCACCACGGCAGGAATGCCAAATCCATGCGCTGTGCCGACTGCAGCACACTGCCGATCAGCGCGGCGAGCGAAACAAAGGGAATGACCAGCAGCGCGAAGATCATTGGATGAATTTCAGCGCTGGAAGCGGGTCGGTAAAAAACCGCCATACCACCCAGGGTTACCAGTGCAAGCAGCACTGAGGCGAAAATGATAACCGCCAGATAGAAGCGAATATATTCCCAAATGGCTTTGCTGTTATTGACCGCGATGTGGCCGGGCAAAAAACGCAAGGCTGCAGGTCCGCCGCCCATCAATACGCCGATACTGGCCAGATTAAAAAACGACTCAGCGACCTTGTAATCGCCGTAGCCAACCGGGGAAAGCATTCTCGCCAGGCCAATGTTGAAGCCATACACCGCGACAACATTACCGACGATGGCGAGGAGCATGATATGTGTGTTACGGCTGATGGTATCGGGTTCTGGCATTATCGTATGCTATGTCCACTCACGGGGTTTTCTGCCAAATTCGACCTTAGTAACCGGGTTTTTCTGAGCAACACTACTTTACCAATGGGCAAGCAGGCGTTGGCTCAAGTTGCTTTATACGAAAGAACACGTGGCTGAAGTCACCGCTGGATTGCGCGTGGCAGCCGAAACAGTTAAACAACTCGTCAGGGCCCTGTAGAAAACTCTCCATAGAGGTATTGGCCAAAGCCAGCGAACCCGTCTGGTAGCCACCCTGCGCCCCCTCCGTCATACCGGGCTCCATACGCAGGCTGCCAATCAGCCTGTAATTCTGCAAAGCGGACTCGGCGGGTAAACGCTGCTGAACGGATGCATTCAAGCAGGCAATGGCTTGTTCATTATTCGGCTGCTCTATCTTGCAGTTGTCCAGGCCCCCTGCCGGGATGGCGGACACTCTGCAAATATTGACAGGACCTCCCGCTGTACTGTTGCAGGAAGGGGCCCCGCTGGCATCGGGATGGCAGTTGGTCTGATCTGCGTCGGTTTTCTTGAACAGGTGCCAGTCTCTGTCTCCGCTGATCGGGTTGCTGTGACCCGGGCTGCAATCCGGGGCGTTCGCTACATGCTCAAAACTGGCCCACATCCACTCCTGATGAGTCGGGGTCTTCTGCACAATATGCATACCCAACAGGCCAGCCGATTTATGTGGGTCACCTACCGTGTCACTCTCCTCCAGATAGATATCCTGGCAAACCATCGACGAGGGGCATTGCCCCAGATCATAAACACGCCAGGAGGTCTTCAGCAGAATCGACCCGGGCCCGGATTCCACAGAGCCAAAGGGAAAGCGGATATCATGGTTCAGAAAACACTGCTGGTTATACAGCGTATTCTCTAGCAGATAGTTATAGGCAACCTCGTTGGCGGCGATGCCAAAAAGTACTCTCTGGCCGGCTGTATCAATAAGCTCGAGCTCAACCCCGGCCTCTTTGAACATTTTGCCCAGCTGCTGATAGGCAGGCTGCTCACCCCAGATGGCCGGTTTTTCGTCATTGCCCACGAACAAACTGGAGACAGGCATATACGTTTGGTAGAGGGCTTTGTCCGGCGAGGCCTCAGACGGCCCCATCAATGCAAGAAAAGCATTCCAGGAAAATGCGTGCGCGCCACAGTCAGTCGAGTTCGTAACATCAACTGCCAGTGTAGGCCGCTGGACATCAATTTCATCACCCGTACAGGTCGCCAGCGCTGGCGTGGATAGTGCGGTGCCCCAAAGCAACGACCCCAGTACCGCCGCAACGCCCTGCCCCGATACCCATTTCATGCTGACCCCCGGGTCTTTGCTGCAATGCTTTTTTGCAGGTGGTCCGCCGCCTTCAGCGCCAGTGCCGCGATGGTGAGCGTCGGCGGATTGATCGGCGCAGTGATGTGCGCGGAGGCACCCAGAATGTAGAGATTTTGGTGATCGTGCGATTGCAGATTCAAATCGACCACAGAACGGGACGGATCCCGCCCCATTCTGGCAGTACCCGCTATGATTGCCGTGTCTGATTCGGCCTGCGAATCGTGCGTAACCTCGGTCGCCTTGAGTGTTTTAAACATCTGCTGGTGGCGTTCAATAGCCCAGTCGATGCCGCGCTGGGTATACGCGTCTATCGCCAGTTTTATTTCCGGCACGGGCAGTCCCGCAGGATCTTTAAGCGTGGGATGCAAACCTACCCGGTTACCCTTGTTGGGCAGAATTTCAATAGAGCTGTTGAAACGCAGCTGGCGCGAGCTCAGATCATTAACCTGATCCGCCAGAGTCTTTCCATAGACGCCCTTGGCCAGCAGCTTTGCCGCTGTTTGTTGCGGCCCAAAAAAGGGATGGGTGCCGTCATTCATAACCGAGGTACCAATTGCCGCCTTCTGGCTTCTGTTGCTGGGATCATTGCGGCCCTCGACCACACCTGACGTCTGCTGTGGCCCGCGATAAGGGTAAATGGGGTCTGGCATCAGCCCGCGGCTGTTAAAGCCCATTTGAGACATGAGATGCGTACCTACCAGACCGCTTGAATTGGCAACACCTTTGGGCGTATGCGGGCCTTTCGATAGCAGTAACAAGCGGGGATTCTCGATGGCGTGGCACGCAACCATAAAGTACTGTGCCTTTACGATACCTTTCTGCTTGCGGTCATTAAGAAACTCAGCCGACTCAATTTGCCCCTCGGCATTGCTGTTGAGGCGCGTGATTACATGGCTGCTGTAGATTGACGCACCAAGCTGTCGCGCTTTCTCCACATGAACTGTCGCATCGTATTTTGCGTGAACCGGGCAAATTGGCACGCAATTATTATTACCGCAACAGGGAGGGCGCCCCTGAAACGCGATGGAGTTCCGCGCTTGTGGGAATGGGCTCAGCGAGAGCTGCATCGACTTGATTCTGGGAGAGACATAAGCATCCAGGTAGCTGGAGGGTATACCCGGCAGTGGGTAGTCCTTGGTTCTGGGGGCGCCGTAGTTCTCACCCATAAAACCGGCCACGCCCATTTCATTTTCGGCGCGCTCATACCAGGGCGCCAGGTCGTCGTAGCTCAGGGGCCAGTCCTCTGCTACCCCAAACTTTGTCTGCATTGACAGATCATCGGGGCGGAGGCGCAAGGCAAAACCCGTCCAGTGCCAGGTCGTTCCGCCGACACCGCGCATATACAAGCCATTAAATGCTGTCGAGCCAACATTCTTATAGTAGTCGTCGCTACTCTGCGGCATGGGTGCGAGCGGATTGGACATATAAGGGGAGTTTGCACCTTTGGAGGTAGAGCGGTGATAGCGTTCTACTGCTTCCGGCCGACTCGTCTCCAGCCCGGCATCGAGCAAGGCTACTTTCAGCCCCTGCTGCGACAAATGATAGGCTGCCAGCGCACCGGCAACACCCGCCCCGATGATGGCAATGTCCGTCTCGATTACATTAGTCAAAGTTATTGCCCTGTGGGAATTTTATGCCAGTGGCCGAAATGACCCCCGCAAACACTCTGTGGCGTGGAAAACTTAAGCGCCTGCCAGGCCAGATTATCTATGTAACCGATCACCTGCTCTTTGTCAGTGCCGGCAAAAACCGTGCCGCTATACCAAATATTTGCTATCTCGCTTGCCATATCATCCAGACCCGCCTGCGCCAGCGCCCTGGCAATATCAGGCTCGGCTGTTTTCAGCACAACGGTGCTGAGGGCGTTCAGGGAGTCAACCGGGTAGTTTTTGGCGATATGTGAGAAAATTTTGTGGGCAAAAAAGGGGTTTGCCGGGCGCTGGCCGAGTAATTTATAGGTAGCGGTATGCAAATCGTCGACATTCAGGTTTTCGGCATTTAATGCAAAAGCCCCGCCGCAGAAGCCGCCGCTGTATGCTGCAACAGCCAGACCCACACCAATAAGATCTCGGCGCGTCACTTTCTTAGACATGTCCTGCTCCCCTGAAGTCTGCCGGATCGTAGAGACATTATTGTGCAATCACGGCATCACCCCTCGCTATTGCGCGAGGGATTAGCTCTATTATAAGCGCAACCCCTTCGTCACGATCAATGCTTTATTGGGCCGAAGGCGAAATAGGTCCGGGCGGCGCCTGGTACGTGACGATTATATAGCCTCGGCTCTTTTTACTACTGGAGTCCTCCCCCTGTAGCGCCTTGAACAAGAGCTCGGCCTTTACCCAAACCGGGGGTAATTTATAGCGTGCGACATCCATCACCAGAAACATATCTTTGGCCTCGTTGTAAGCGACCACCGGTGAAAAATGGCCAATACCAGCCTGACCCAGAGCTTGTCTCGAAAAGTTGATTATCAGCCGCTTATCTGCAGCTTTCAATGCCGCTATAGCCTGCGACTTGAACTGGGACGGAGAGCTGTCGCTCGCAAAAACGAATTCCACATCAACAGGGTATGCACTCAGCAGGCCCGCTGCCTGCTGCAAGGTAAGCCCCTTCTCTTCTACCTCCAATGGCGAATAATTCTCCAGCACTTTTGCTGTAAAAATGTTCCGCTGGTTGAATTTTTGGAAGGGGTAGATTTCCGGAGCGACGGGAGATTCAACACCCAGCGAATTGAGCACAATGACACTGGAAGCGATAGCACAATAGGTTTGCTTAACCTCGGAGACGAAATACCTGACGCTATCGGGAAAATCGCCCTTGATATCTGACTGATCCAGCAAGCCCCGGGCATCAGGATCAGTAAAATAGGCCAGACCAGTGTTTGCGCTATCGGCAAAAGCTGGCAGGGCGAGAATAATGGAAAGTACTAGTACAGTTGTCTTCAAGGCCGCGTCACTCATTTAACAGAAAACGAGCAACGAGTGTAAAACATAGTGGCATGGCAGCGCAGGGGTTTTCGCAGAAAAGTCCCAAATAGCTGCTGATTCGCCTGAAACCGACAACGCCAGCGCTCAGCTCAACAACAAAACACTATAATAGTTAATTAAATCATACACATATGAATTTATATCAAGGCTATTTATTGCCGATAATAGACGGCTTGAAATGCCCACTGGGCGAGATCAAAATACTCTCTGGGCACGCTCACCTCGCCCCCGGCACAATACCGCCCGGCGACCCGGTATAAAATAATCTCCGTGATTTCCGAACTTTCTTTATCTGCGCTTATCTATAAAGACTGTGTTTAACCCTGGACAACTCAAGGTTACACTTACCCACTGTTTTACATATCAGGTGATGAAATCTTGTATCTTTCTAATAGATTAAAGCAAACCGCTTCTTTGATCCTCCCCGCACTGCTGCTGTGCACTCTGGCACAGCCGTCGTGGGCATTGATCGAATCCAGCGAAACCCAGCGCGAAACGATAGTCGAGATGATCGATCAGTTGGAGCAGCGCCACTATGCCAAGCATCGCTATGACGACGAACTGTCGTCACAACACCTCGACAGCTACATAGAGAGCCTGGATCGCGCCAAGATGTTCTTTACCGCCGCCGATCTCGCCGAGTTTGAAAAGTATCGCACCGCAATGGACGATCAACTGCATGAGGGTAACCTCGAGGCAGGCTACTTTATGTTCAATCGCTTCCAGCAGCGTCTTGAACAGCGCCTGGAGGACGTCATTGCAACCCTGCCTGAGCAGGTGGCGAACATGGATTTCACCGTGGATGAAACCTTTCCGCTGGAGCTGGACGAGTGGGAGTGGGCAGAGACCCCGGAAGAGCTGGACGATCGCTGGCGCCGACGCGTAAAAAACGAAGTTCTGAGCCTGAAGCTGGCGGAAAAGCCGCAGGATGAGATTGCCACGACCTTGGAAAAGCGCTACCAGAATCAGCTGAAGCGGGTACGGCAGTACAATAGCCAGGATGTGTTCCAGATCTACGCCAACGCACTGACTGAACTGTATGATCCGCACACCAACTACCTGTCACCGAGGCGCTCTGAGAACTTCAATATCAACATGAGTCTCTCTCTTGAAGGCATTGGTGCCGTGTTACAGCAGGAAGACGAGTACACCAAGGTTGCCCGCCTGGTGGCGAAAGGTCCGGCGGACAAGCAGGGAGAACTGAAGCCCTCTGACAAGATCGTCGGTGTGGGCCAGGGTGAAGACGGCCCAATCGAGGATGTGATTGGCTGGCGCCTCGACGAAGTCGTCGAACTGATACGCGGCCCCAAGGACTCCACTGTTCGCCTGCAGGTCATGCCCGCCAAGTCCAAAACTGCGGATGAAAACAAGATTGTTACCATCGTGCGCAACAAGGTGAAACTGGAAGAGCAGTCTGCCCAGAAGAAGATTCTGGAGGTGCCCGACGGCGACAAGATGATCAAGGTTGGTGTCATTGATATCCCGGCTTTTTACATCGATTTCGACGCCATGCGCCGTGGTGATGAGGAATACAAGAGCACCACCCGCGACGTGAAGATACTGCTGCAGGAGCTGCAGGATGAGGGTGTTGAAGGCATCGTGATAGATTTGCGCAACAATGGCGGCGGCTCTCTGCAGGAAGCCAACGAACTGACTGGCCTGTTCATCGAGTACGGCCCCACTGTGCAGATACGGCACTCCTCGCGTCGTGTGTGGCGCGACGGCAAGCGCCTGAAAACCAGTTACTACGATGGCCCCCTGGTGGTGTTGATCAACCGCCTGAGCGCTTCAGCTTCGGAAATTTTCGCCGGAGCTATACAGGATTACAGCCGCGGCCTGATTGTGGGTGATCGCTCCTTTGGCAAGGGCACAGTCCAGACGTTGATCCCCCTGACGGAGGGGCAGCTGAAAATTACCGAGAGCAAGTTCTATCGCATCTCTGGTGATAGCACGCAGCATCGCGGTGTGGTTCCCGACCTCGAGTTTCCGTCAATATATGACGCTGAAGAGATCGGCGAGAGTTCACTGGATCACGCCCTCAACTGGGACAAGATCAACCCGGTACGCCACCACCGCTATAACGATCTGAGCACTGTTGTTCCCCGTGTGACGGCGATGTATGTGGAGCGCAGTGCCGGCAACCCCGACTTCGTCTACCTGGAAGAACAGGTAAACCTCGCCAGGGCGTCCAGCGAAATTACCGAGTTACCCCTCAATGAAGTGGCGCGTATAGCCCTGCGGGAAAGCCAGGAACAGAAAGCACTGCTTATTGAGAATAAGCGCCGAGTGGCCAAGGGCGAAGAACCCCTGGCAAGCCTGGATGAAGAGGAAGAGGTAGCGGAAGAGATAGACGAGGATCTGGCGGCCAGCGAAGAAGCGGAGGCGGAAGTGGATCTTGTGGCAGAGGCGGAGGAAGAAGCTGAGGGTGAGGAACCCGACGTCCTGCTGACCGAAGCGGGCAATGTGCTGGTTGATCTGTTGTTGTTAAAGCAGCGCGCTTACGCTGTGCACACGCCTGCCGAAGAGGCTGCGAAATAGTTGTCCTCAGAATGAAAAAACCCGGCGGCTGCCGGGTTTTTTTTGGTCGATGGAATCTGCCCTTGCAGCGTACCGGGTGTTATTCCACCGGGGCATCCTCGCCAAACCATGCCAGTTTGTCGTGCAGACGCACCACTTCGCCGACAATAATCAGAGTAGGAGCGCGGGGCTGTTCGCGGGCAACAATGTCTACCATGGTGGCGAGCGTGCCTGTAATGACCCGCTGATCAGGTGTGCTGGCCCGCTCTACCAGCGCAACAGGCGTTTGTCCGGAACGGCCGTGGCGCTGAAGTTGCTCACAAATAACTGGCAGCCCCAGCAGCCCCATGTAAAACACCAGTGTTTCCGTTTCCGACCGGAAATCCTCCCAGTTATGGTCAACGGTGCCGTCTTTTAGATGTCCCGCCACAAAGCGCACACTACGGGCGTAGTCCCGATGGGTGAGCGGTATGCCGCCGTAACAGGCTGCCGCATTGGCGGCGGTAATACCCGGAATAACCTGGAACGGAATCCCATGTTGCGCCAATAGCTCTATTTCCTCCCCGCCCCGGCCGAATATAAACGGGTCGCCACCCTTAAGGCGCACCACCCGCTTACCCTGCTGCGCTAGCGTTAACAGCATCTGGTTGATTTCCTGCTGTGGCACCGCGTGCTGCGACCGCGCCTTGCCGACATAGATTCGTTCGGCATCCCGTCTGGCCATTTCTACAATAGCAGGCGCCACCAGGCGGTCATACAGCACCACATCTGCGCTTTGCAGCAGGCGCTGCGCCTTGAAAGTCATCAAGTCCGGATCGCCCGGCCCCGCGCCAAGAAGATACACTTCGCCCCGATGCAAGGCATCGGTGTCGAGCAACTGCTGTTGCAGATGGGCCTCCGCCTGCTGCTCTTTTCCCGCCAGTACCAATTCACCCACCGCACCGTCTACTGCTTGCTCCCAGAACAGGCGTCGCGGTCCTTCTGCGGGGATGGCCTGTTTAACTGCAGTCCGCATGCGCCCGGCAAACAGCGCAAGCCTGCCGTAAGCAGCGGGCAACATGGCATCAATTTTGCGGCGCAACTGGCGCACCAACACCGGGCTGTTGCCACCGCTGGAAATCGCAATGGTCAGCGGTGTTCGCTCGACAATTGAAGGAAAAATAAACGTGCACAGGTCAGGCGCATCGACGACATTCACCGGCAACTGGCGGGCACTGGCATCCCTGAACACCTGCTCATTAACGTCACGCAGTGGGGTGGCGGCCACCACGAGAACAGCGCCATCCAGGGTGGCAGCGCTGTATTTTTCCTGCAGCCAGCTGCCCCCCGTTTCCCTGAGTAAGCCCTGCAGTTCCGCGCTGACCTGCGGTGCTACCACAGCGAGCTTCGCACCAGCCTTCAACAGCAGCCGCGCCTTGCGTGTGGCAATCTGGCCACCGCCTACCAGCAGCACCCTGGCATCCCTGACGCGGAAGCTGATCGGCAGGAAGTCCATAGCAGCTTAGCCGCGCAGCTCCGTCACGCCGCCCATATAAGGCCGCAGGGCCTCCGGCAGCGTAACGCTGCCATCTGACTGCTGGTAATTCTCAAGAATCGCCACCAGGGTGCGGCCCACAGCCAGCCCGGAACCATTAATCGTGTGCAGCAGTTCGGGTTTGCCCGTTGCCGGGTTGCGCCAACGCGCCTGCATGCGCCGCGCCTGGTAGTCGCCAAAGTTGCTGCAGGAGGAAATCTCGCGGTAGGTATCCTGGGCCGGCAGCCATACTTCCAGGTCGTAGGTTTTACAGGCAGAGAAGCCGATATCACCGCCGCAGAGAATAACCTTGCGGTAGGGCAGCTCCAGTGCCTGCAACACACTCTCGGCATGGCCGGTCAGTTGCTCCAGTGCCTCGTCCGACTGGTCGGGACGGACCAGCTGCACCATCTCGACTTTTTCAAACTGGTGCTGGCGGATCATACCCCGGGTGTCACGGCCATAGCTGCCCGCCTCGCTGCGAAAGCACGGGCTGTGACAGGCGAAACGGATACCCGCCTCCCCCAGCTCAGCATCTTCAAAGATGCGGTCACGGGCCACATTGGTTACCGGCACTTCAGCGGTGGGAATCAGGTAGTAGCCCTGCTCTCCTTCCAGCCGGAACAGGTCTTCCTCAAACTTGGGTAACTGGCCGGTGCCCCGCAATGAATCCCGGTTGACGATATAGGGCACGTAGATTTCCTGATACCCATGCTCGCGGGTATGCAGATCCAGCATGAACTGGATGAGTGCGCGGTGCATGCGAGCCAGCTCGCCGTACATAACCGTAAAACGCGAACCGGTTATCTTACTGCCGGTGTCTGCATCGAGTTGCCCCAGGGCTTCACCCAATTCCACATGATCTTTCACCGGGAATGCAAATTGCCGCGGCGTGCCCCAGCGCGCCACCTCCACGTTATCGTCTTCACTGGCACCTGCGGGCACCTCCGGTGCCGGTATGTTGGGCACACTCAATAGAAGGTCTTCCAATGCATTTTGTACCTGCTTCGCCTGCTCTGTTAGCGTGTCAATCTGGCTGGCGATCATTTGCAGCGTCTCTTCCACCTGCGCTTTGGCCTCGTCCACGGGGATACCCTGCCCTACGAGTTGGCCAATTTTCTTCGAGGCACTCTTGCGCTCTGCCTGCATGTTCTGAAGGTCGACATCAGCCTGTTTGCGGCGAGCATCGAGTGCCGTAAATGCGGCAATGTCAAAAGAATAACCACGCTTTTCCAGCGCGACAGCCAGCGCTTCCGGGTCCTGCCGTACGGCTTTGATATCGAGCATTGTGTAGATCCTGTATTCGGTTGGGAGCTGCTTGAAGCCGGCCGAGTTTATGCCAGAGCGCGAGTCAGGTGTATACCCGCGCCCGCCATCAGTACGCACAGCGTGACGCTGGCCAGCATATAGCCCAGTGCATGCGTAAGATATCCGCTTTCCAGCAAGGTAATAGTCTCCAGTGAAAATGTGGAAAAGGTAGTGAATGCACCCAGAAAACCCACCATTAACACACCTCGCCAATCCTGGTGAATAAGCTGCTTTTCAACCAGCAGTACATAGACAATGCCGATAGTGAAGGAGCCGAGAACGTTGACGAACAGCGTTCCCACCGGCAGTTGCCCCTCCCACAGGCGATGTGCCCAGCCCGCCAACAGATAGCGTGCTACTGCGCCAGAGGCCCCGCCAAGAGCTATAAACATCAGGTATTTCATGGTCGTGTTGTGATGGCCGTTCGAGAAGCGGCATTGTACTGGTTTTGACGCTGACGCGCAGGTGTTTCCAAACGGCTAGGTATAGCCGGTGGGGTTCTGCTGTTGCCAGTGCCAGGCATCCTCACACATGGCGGTCAGGCCTTTCTCCGCCTGCCAATCGAGATCCTCCCGGGCACTCCCGGGATCTGCATAGCACTCGGCGATATCACCTGGGCGGCGCGGAACAACCTCATAGGGAATGCTACTGCCACAGGCTTGTTCGAACGCAGCCACCAGTTCAAGCACCGAATAGCCCGTGCCAGTACCCAGGTTGTGGGTAATGCAACCGGGCCTGTCGGCCAGCTTCTGCAGCGCCTTGATATGCCCTCTGGCGAGATCGGTTACATGGATGTAGTCACGCACCCCGGTGCCATCCCGCGTGGGGTAGTCTCCGCCGAATACCGAGAGTTGCTGTCTCAGACCACTGGCCGTCTGCGCAATATACGGCATGAGATTATTTGGCACACCGCTGGGATGTTCACCTATACGGCCACTGGGGTGCGCACCCGCAGGATTGAAGTAACGCAGGATGGATATGTCCCAGTCGCGATCAGAGACATAAAGGTCGCGCAGCATCTCCTCTATCATCAGCTTGCTGCGGCCATAGGGGTTGGTGGCGGAAAGCGGGAAACCCTCGTCGATGGGATTGCTGGCCGGATCACCGTAAACGGTGGCAGACGAACTGAAAACCAGGGTTTTGACACCCTCGTCGTGCATTGACTGCAGTAGATCGATGGCACCTGTCACATTGTTGTCATAGTACTGAAGGGGTTGCGCAACCGATTCACCCACAGCCTTGAGGCCGGCAAAATGTATTACAGCACCCACCTGTTCTTCCCGCAGCAGCTTTCTCACAAGCGGTCCGTCGCGCACGTCGCCACGCTGAAAAAACAACGCTTTGCCGGTGATCTCCTGCACCCGCTGCAGCGCCACCTCGCTACCGTTGCACAGGTTATCCAGCACCACGACCGTGTATCCCTGCTCCAGTAATTCCACACAGACATGCGAGCCGATATAACCTGCACCCCCGGTAACCAGTACTGTATTTTTCATGATGTCTTATCCCGGTAGCGTCGGCGAGTACTGATCTTATCGAGTTCACGCAAGTATTTGAATTTTTCCAGAATCTTGCTTTCCAGCCCGCGGTCTACCGGCTCGTAGTAGCGCCGGTCTTTCAACTCCTCGGGGAAATAGTTTTCACCAGCGGCGTAACCGCCCTCCTCGTCATGGGCGTAACGGTACTCTGCGCCATGCGCCATTTCCTTCATGAGCTGGGTGGGGGCATTGCGCAGGTGCAGTGGCACCTCGCTGCTGCCGCCCTGCTCCACATCGGCTCGAGCAGCATTGTAGGCGCTATACACGGCATTACTTTTCGCCGCGCAGGCCAGATAAACAATGGCCTGGGCGATTGCCAGTTCTCCCTCCGGGCTGCCCAGCCGCTCTTGTACCTGCCAGGCATCGAGACACAGAGTGAGCGCGCGCGGATCGGCGTTGCCAATATCCTCACTGGCCATGCGCACCACCCGGCGAGCCACATACAGGGGATCACAGCCGCCATCCAGCATCCGGCAAAACCAGTACAGGGCGGCATCGGGGGCGCTGCCGCGCACCGCCTTGTGCAGGGCACTGATTTGATCGTAAAACAGGTCGCCACCTTTATCGAAACGGCGCAGCGATGCCTGCAACACCTCTTCCAGCGTAGCCGGGGTGATGGCACCGTCCTCAGCCAGATCAGCCGCCAGCTCAAGCAGATTCAGTGCCTTGCGAGCATCACCATCAGCGTGTTGGGCAATGAGAGCCAGGCAGCCCTCCTCCACTGAAACACCCTGCTCCAACGCGGACAAGCCGCGCGCCAATACCGCTTCCACATCCGGCGCTTCCAGTCCCCGCAATTTGTAAACCCGGGACCGGGAGAGCAAAGCATTGTTGAGTTCAAAAGAAGGGTTCTCGGTGGTCGCACCGATAAAAATAACCGTGCCATCCTCGACATAGGGCAGGAAGGCATCCTGTTGCGACTTGTTGAAACGGTGCACCTCATCAACGAATAATACGGTATCGCGGCCGGTCGCCTTGTGCTGCTTCGCCAGGGCTATCGCCTCGCGTATCTCCTTTACACCGGACAATACCGCTGAAAGCTGTAGAAATTTGGCATTGGCCTGTCCGGCGGCTATCCGTGCCAGCGTGGTCTTGCCAACACCGGGAGGCCCCCAGAAGATCATCGAGTGCAGTTGCCTGCTTTCAATCGCCTGACGCAGTGGCTTACCCGGGCTGAGAATATGCTGTTGCCCCGCGTAGTCCTCAAGAGTCAGCGGGCGCAGCCGCGCCGCCAGCGGTTGATATCCCTGGGAGGTTTCCTGTGAAACGATAGTTGTGGGGTCAGGCGGGGTGTCGCCAAACAGGCTGTCCTGTGGGGAATCAGTCGTCATAGTAGAACAGGTCCACATCTCCCGGCGGTGGTGTGAACTCGAAATCACTACTACTGAGGGCTGTTTGCGCATCCACCTGCTCGAAATCCACCACCACTCGCTGGCCCAGCCGGTCCACGATATCCATCTGGCTCATAACACCCGCGGTAAAGGTGACGGTCAACTGGCGGAAACCCCTGGCTGCATCCACCGGTGTCAGAGTGAACGTATCATCGCCATCCTGCTGTACTGTGTATTGCTCTCGAAGTACAGACTCATCACCGCCCAGAATCTGCAGGGGTGAGGCCTCAATATTGCCCACTACCGGGCGGCGCGTTGCTGTTTGCAGATCGATATCGTAGTGCCACAGGTATTCCGCGTTGGCGACAATCAACTGGTTATCGGGAGAGCTGATCTCCCAGCTGAAATAAAACGGGCGCAACAGTTTGAAACTGCCACTGGACTCGATCAGTACCTCGCCACTGCCATCGAACTGGCGCTGCTGGAACTGACCTTGCAGTGAGCTTATTTGTCCCAGCCGCTGCAGCAGTTGATCTATTGCGGCAACTTCCTGTGCCCTGACCGCCGCAGCCAACAGGCTGAGGGTAAGAGTAAGGCCCGCAATCAGTAAAAATCGCTTCATTGTCAGTCTTCCTGTGGCGGTGGTGCCAGCACTTCGCGCTGGCCATTGCTGCCCATGCCGCTGACAACACCGGCGGCCTCCATCGTCTCTATGATGCGGGCCGCCCGGTTGTAGCCGATGCGGAGTTTGCGCTGCACGCTGGATATTGAAGCGCGACGGCTCTGGGTGACGTAGTGCACCGCCTCATCGTAGAGCGCATCACTTTCGTCGTCCCCGGAGGCACTGGCCTGGAGCTCACCCGCGGTGACCGGCGTGCTGCTGCCCTCATCCAGCAAGCCGTCAATATACAAAGGCTTACCCCGGCGCTTCCAGTCAGCCACTACCCTGTGTACTTCTTCGTCGGAACAGAAAGCACCGTGAACCCGGGTGGGCACACCGCTACCCGGGGGGAGGTACAACATGTCACCGTGCCCCAGCAACTGCTCGGCACCCCCCTGATCGAGAATAGTGCGCGAATCAATCTTGGAAGACACCTGAAACGCGATACGGGTTGGTATATTGGCCTTGATCAGACCGGTGATAACATCTACCGACGGTCGCTGGGTAGCCAACACCAGGTGAATACCCGCCGCCCTGGCCTTCTGTGCTATGCGGGCGATGAGTTCCTCGACCTTCTTGCCAACCACCATCATCATGTCGGCAAATTCGTCGATGACCACCACCACGGCGGGCAACTTTTCCAGCGGCGGCGGAGTTTGCTCTTCGTCGGTGAGTGCCAGGATGGGGTCGGGAATCCACAACGGGTCGTCAATGGGTTTGCCCGCTTTCTCGGCATCCTCTACCTTGCGGTTAAAACCCGCCAGGTTGCGCACTCCAAGAGAAGCCATAAGCTTGTAGCGCCGCTCCATTTCCGCCACACACCAGCGCAGGCCATTGGCGGCATCCTTCATATCGGTAATAACCGGTGTCAGCAGGTGTGGAATACCATCGTAGACTGACAGTTCCAGCATCTTCGGGTCCACCAGCATCAGCCGGACCTCTGACGGGCTTGCCTTGTACAGCAGGCTCAGCAGCATAGCGTTCACACCAACGGATTTTCCCGAGCCGGTCGTTCCCGCCACCAGCAGGTGCGGCATCTTCGCCAGATCAGCGACGATTGGCAGGCCGGAAATGTCGTGACCCAGCGCCAGTGTCAGCGGTGATTTACTCTGGTCAAAGGCCTTGGATGCCAACACATCGCGGAAGTTGACGATCTCGCGGTGCTCATTGGGTATCTCTACACCGACCACCGATTTGCCGGGTATCACTTCCACCACCCGCACACTGATCACCGCTAACGAGCGCGCCAGATCCTTGGCAAGATTGGAGATACGCGACACTTTTACACCGGGTGCAGGTTGAATCTCAAAGCGTGTCACTACAGGGCCGGGGTAGACCGCCACCACCTCCGCCGAGATGCCGAAGTCCGCCAGCTTCAATTCCAGTAACTTGGACAGGCGCTCAAGCGCTTCCTTGGAATAGCCGGCATCGGGATCGTTCTCATTCGGGTCCAGCAGTTCCAGTGGAGGCAGCGAACCGGTGACAGGCGCCTCGAACAATGGGCGCTGTTTTTCCTTCTCCTCGCGCTCACTTTTTTCTGTCTTGGCTTTTGTCGGTTTGATTTTCGGGGGTGTGCGCTTTTTCTCTCGCTCCACATGTTCCGTGATGACCACCTTGCGGGCTTCAACAGCTCTCTCCCGGGCGCGGCGGTCGCGCACGCTGTCGATGGTCTTCACCAGCCAATCGCGGCTGGTATTAAACGTTCGGATACTCCAGGCGCCCACTTTCTCCATCAACTTCAGCCAGCTCAGGTCGGTGAAGATGGTCATACCGAACAGAAACACCGCCAGCAGAATAAGACGGCTGCCCACCGCACTGAAAGCAACAGTAAAATTACTGCCTATGGCCTGACCGAGGATGCCCCCGGCACCCTGGGGCAAGCTGGAGCCACCAACATCGTTCATTGCCGCCAGGGCGGTACCGGCGATCATGACTAGTACCAGCCCCAGCGCACGAATGCCGAACGTAAGCCAGTCGAAACCCTTGTCCTGGTGACGTTCAAGCAGAATGATCACCGCCCGATAAGCGAGCAGCAGGGGAAACAAATAGGCCGCATATCCCACCAGGGAGAAAAAAACATCCGCCAGCCAGGCACCTGTCGGCCCGCCGAGATTGCCGATCTTGCCGCCGCTGCCGGTAACAGACCAGCCCGGGTCTCGCGGGCTGTAGGTCAGCAGGGCCAACAGCAGATACAGGCATACAGCGCTGACGCCGATAAAGGCGCCCTCGCGAAGTCGCGGACCGAGGATATGGTCCTTTTTCGTGGTTTCTGCTGCCGGGGTTCGCGCCTTGCTCATGCGTGCCGGCGACGACCTGGCAATGTACTGCTTGTCATTTCAGTCATGATCCACATTGTGAACATTTTTATGATTAATTTCAAAGGTTTATGACGGCTATTTAGAAATAACCTCGTCTTTGCCGGAATTCAGGCTTTAAAGTACCATAGTCCGCCCCCATCAAGGACGTGGTGGTCTCTGGTTGGCAACAGCAGTGGGGCAGCATTTAACAACAGTAAACGGGAAATAACCATATGAGCGATAGCGTACACCACCCCCTGATAATCCTGGGCAGCGGCCCGGCGGGCTACACCGCCGCGATCTATGCTGCCCGGGCCAATCTCAAGCCAGTGGTCATCACCGGCATGCAGCAGGGCGGCCAATTAACCACCACCACGGAGGTTGAAAACTGGCCCGGTGGTGTCCACGACCTGCAGGGACCGCAGTTGATGCAGGAGATGCAGGCTCACGTGGAGCGCTTCGATGCTGAAATTGTGTTTGATCACATTGAACAGGTGGACTTGTCTTCCCGCCCCTTCACGCTCAAAGGGAGCGGCACTTTTACCTGTGACGCCCTGGTTATCGCTACCGGCGCCACGGCGCAATACCTTGGCCTGCCCAGTGAGGAAGCCTTCATGGGCAAGGGCGTCAGCGCCTGTGCCACCTGCGACGGTTTTTTCTACCGCAATCAGAAAGTGGCCGTCATCGGCGGTGGTAACACCGCGGTGGAAGAAGCACTGTATCTGGCCAATATCGCCTCCGAGGTCACCCTGGTGCACCGCCGGGACGCATTGCGGGCCGAAAAAGTACTGCAGGACCGGCTGTTCGCACGAGAAAAGGAAGGCAAGGTGAAAATCCTCTGGGATCACCAATTGGATGAAGTGTTGGGAGATGACAGCGGCGTTACCGGTATCCGCATTAAATCGACCAAAGATGGCGCCAGCTCCGACGTGGATGTTGCAGGTGTTTTCATCGCTATCGGCCACAAACCGAATACCGACATTTTTGCCGGACAACTGGACATGAAAGACGGCTATATCAAGATTCACAGTGGCACCGAGGGCAATGCCACTGCCACCAGTGCAGCGGGTGTATTTGCCGCGGGTGACGTGGGCGACCACATCTATCGCCAGGCCGTAACCTCCGCCGGCTTCGGCTGTATGGCGGCGCTGGACGCGGAAAAATACCTGGACACGCTGTAACACAAGGTCGATCTGACGCTTGTCTCGTCAAATACCTTTTCTGGGCCCCACAGACGCGTTCCCGCCCACTTGTGAGGCCCTGGAGGAACCAAACGGACTGCTCGCCGCCGGCGGGGAACTGACGCCACAGCGACTGCTGGCGGCTTACCGGTCCGGTATCTTTCCCTGGTACGAGGAGCCCCAGCCGGTGCTGTGGTGGAGCCCCAACCCGCGCTCGGTCATGTTGCCGGATGAATTACATGTGTCGCGCTCCCTGCGCAAGGTACTGCGGCGGGGAGCGTATACTCTAGCCGTGGATACCGCGTTCGGTGCGGTAATGGCCGCCTGCGCCGAGCCCAGGAACTATGGCGCGGGCAGTTGGATAGGCAGGGAGATGCTGGCGGCTTACATTACCCTGCACCAGCTGGGTTTTGCGCATTCTATCGAGGTTTATGACGAATCGGCTACACTGGTTGGCGGGCTTTACGGCGTAGCGATTGGCGGTGTGTTCTTTGGTGAATCCATGTTCAGTATTCAGCCCAACACCTCCAAGGTGGCGCTGGTGGCGCTGGTCGACATACTCGCACGTGGCCACTTCGGCTTGATTGACTGTCAGGTGGGAAATCCTCACATGGTTTCTTTGGGGTCCCGCGAGATTGACAGGCTGGACTTCGAGGCGCGCCTTGCTCAATATATAGGAATTCAAACTGACCCCGGCATCTGGTCGTTGCCGGGCACTTGTGGAGAGTTGCTGTGACCTCATCAATGCGTGATCTCAAGGTTTACACCACCTATCCGCACAGCTGCAGTTACCTGGAAGACCAGGAGGCCACCACGCTGTTTGTGGATCCGCGGCAGGCGGTGGACAAAGCGCTGTATAGCAAGCTTTCCCTGCTCGGTTTCAGGCGCAGCGGCAGCCATATCTACCGCCCGCACTGCAGTCATTGTGAAGCCTGCGTCCCCGCCCGCATCCCTGTCGCACAATTCGAACCCAGGCGAGGACAAACCCGCACTTGGAAACGAAACCAGGATCTCAAGGTGCGCCGCAGTGATCACTTGCGCGATGAAGACGCATTTCAATTGTACTGCCGCTACATAGAACTACGTCACTACGACGGCGACATGTACCCTCCAGACAGGGAGCAGTACGAGTCCTTTTTGAATGACGCATGGGACTGCACCCATTACTACCGCTTTTACGACGGGCCCAAACTGGTCGCGCTGGCTGTGGTGGATGAGCTGCAGGATGGCATGTCTGCCATTTACACCTTTTTTGACCCGGACGCCGACAAACGCAGCCTCGGCACCTTTGCCATATTGTGGCAGATCGAGCGTGTCCGGGCCCTTGGCCTGGGGTATCTCTATCTCGGTTACTGGATACGCGATTGCAAGAAAATGGCCTATAAATCAGAGTTTCGACCACTTGAACTGTACGTCAAAAACCGCTGGACGGTCGTCAAATAGCTGCGGCTTCAAAGCGCATTCCCTGCACATTTTCCACCTCCCATTCGGACGGCCAGCGGCCCCTGCCGGGGGCAATTCCTCTACCGCAATTTTTACAGTGGCTTTACCGGTCGCTTTAAGGCAAAATGCGCGACTGTTTTTTCACGAGGGTTGCCGCTCAATGGCAAAAGAAGACCAGATCGAAATGGAAGGCGAGGTAGTCGATACCCTGCCCAACACCACTTTTCGGGTTCAGCTGGAAAACGGTCACGTTGTGACCGCGCATATTTCCGGCAAAATGCGTAAAAACTACATCCGCATTCTGACAGGTGACAAGGTTCGCGTTGAACTTACACCTTACGACCTGTCCAAAGGGCGCATCACCTACCGCGAACGCTAGTCACAAGAGGCCTAACTCTCCTCGAGTTCGGCCTCCTCCTCCTGCACAGTCACTTCCAGCGTGTCATCTGCCTTGTTCAGGCGCACCAGTGCGTTGCCTCCAGACTGGGCCAGCGAACCGAACAGCACCATTTCCGCCAGCGGCTTCTTGATGTGCTCCTGAATGATGCGGGCCATTGGCCTGGCGCCCATGTGAATATCGTAGCCCTTCTCCACCAACCACAGGCGGGCATCCTCGTCCACGTCCAGTGTGACACGCTTCTCGTCCAGCTGGCCCTGTAACTCGGTCAGGAACTTGTCCACCACGGTGAGAATAACGTCCTCTCCCAGGGGCTGGAACTGGATGATGCTGTCCAGGCGGTTGCGGAATTCCGGAGTGAACATCTTGTTGATCGCTTCCATACCGTCCGTACTGTGATCCTGGGTAGTGAAACCGATTGTGCGGCGACTGATGGTCTCTGCGCCGGCATTGGTTGTCATTATCAGGATGACGTTGCGGAAGTCCGCCTTGCGCCCGTTATTGTCCGTGAGCGTGCCGTGGTCCATCACCTGCAATAGCAGATTGAACACCTCGGGGTGCGCTTTTTCCACCTCGTCCAGCAGCACCACCGCGTGCGGGTGTTTGGTGACGGCGTCGGTCAGCAGGCCGCCCTGATCGAAACCCACATAGCCCGGAGGTGCGCCGATCAATCGAGACACCGTGTGACGCTCCATATATTCGGACATATCAAAGCGAATCAGCTCAAGCCCCAGCACGCGAGCCAACTGGCGCGTAACCTCGGTCTTGCCGACACCCGTGGGACCAGCCAGGAGGAACGAACCAATGGGCTTGTCACCCGATTTAAGGCCGGCCCTGGCCAGCTTGATAGAGGTCGCGAGGCTGGTGATGGCCTGATCCTGACCGAAGACCACCATTTGCAGGTTTTTCTCCAGCTTCTGCAACGTCTCCTTGTCATCGGAACTGACCGACTTCGGCGGAATCCGCGCTATCTTGGCTATCACGCTTTCAATGTCACCCACGCCGATCACTTTCTTGCGCTTGGACGGCGCCACCAACTGCTGATAGGCCCCGGCCTCGTCGATGACATCAATGGCCTTGTCCGGCAAAAAACGGTCCGTGATGTAACGCGCAGACAAATCTGTCGCCACACGCAGCGCCTTGTCGGTGTAGCGCAGGCCGTGATGTTTCTCGAAGCGCGATTTCAACCCTTTGAGAATGCGATAGGCATCGTCAACACTGGGCTCCATTACATCTATTTTCTGGAAGCGGCGACTGAGGGCTTTGTACTTGTCGAAGATACCGCGGTATTCCTGAAACGTGGTGGAACCGATACAGCGCAGCTTACCGGAACTCAGCATGGGCTTGAGCAGGTTGCTGGCATCCATCACACCACCAGACGCGGCACCTGCGCCAACAATAGTGTGCACTTCGTCTATAAACAGGATGGCGTGGTCGCGCTTTTTCAGCTCCGCCAATAAACCCTTGAAGCGCTTTTCGAAATCACCCCGATACTTGGTACCCGCCAGTAGCGAGCCCAGATCAAGCGAATAGACCACACTGTCCTTGAGAATATCCGGCACGTCACCGTCCACAATCTTTTTGGCCAGCCCCTCTACAATAGCCGTCTTGCCGACCCCGGACTCACCCACCAGCAGCGGGTTGTTCTTGCGGCGCCGTGCCAGAATCTGCGTCACCCGCTCCACTTCGGCCAAACGGCCTATCAGAGGGTCGATATGGCCCGCTTTGGCCTCTTCGTTCAGGTTGGTGGCAAAGCTGTCCAGTGGGTTGGCTTCACCCTCATCCACGCTCATTTCGTCCGGACTCGCAGCGCCGGGCTCACCGGGATCGTTGTCAGTGGGCACCTTGGAGGTGCCGTGGGTGATGTAATTCACCACGTCCAGCCGCGCAACGTTCTGGGTCTTGAGGAAAAATACGGCCTGGCTCTCCTGTTCGCTGAAAATGGCGACCAGCACATTAGCCCCGTTAACTTCACTCTTGCCGGAGGACTGCACATGGAAAACCGCCCGTTGCAGCACTCTCTGAAAGCCCAATGTGGGCTGGGTCTCACGCTCTTCTTCGTCGGCGGGGATTAACGGTGTCGTGGCATCCACAAACTCGACCAGATCACCACGCAGACCGCCGATATCAGCGCCACAGGCCTTTAACACCCGAATCGCGTCATTGTTGTCCAGCAGCGCCAACAGCAGATGCTCTACGGTCATAAATTCGTGGCGCTTTGTCCTGGCGCCTCGAAACGCATCATTCAGCGTCTGTTCCAGGTCTTTACTCAGCATATATTGCTCCCGGGCCGTTCAGCCCTCCGATGCCTCGATTTCACACAACAATGGATGTTCATTGTCTTTTGCATACTGGTTCACCTGGGCCGCCTTGGTCTCAGCGATGTCCCGGGTATAGATCCCGCATACCCCTTTGCCCTGTGTGTGTACAGTCAACATAACGTGGGTGGCCTGCTCCCTGTTCATTCGGAAGAAGATCTCCAGCACCTCGACCACAAACTCCATAGGGGTATAGTCGTCGTTCATCAATACCACTTTGAACAGCGGCGGGCGCTTTAGTTCAGGCTTCGATTCCTGCAGCGCAAGGCCGCCATCGGAATCTTCTTCCTCTTTACTCATACGCACTGTCATGCTGTGCTGGATGTCGCTCACTGCAATATTCTCGTTTCGGCGGTGGTTCAGCTATCTAATATGGCTACATTATACGGTAATTCAAGGGGTAGCAAAATTAGAAGAGCGTTCAATATCCCTTGCTATTGGGTGGTTTTATCAACTCTCCGGTACATTTGCAGGAAGTCAAATTCCGATGTTCCATTCCATTCACGGCAGGAATCCGGGTGTGTCCTGGCTCCATGGCCGCAGCCATGGAGCGAGGTAACCCCCGTCCTTCGACGGAATGGAAATCCACTACCTTGATTAACAGCCTAAAAAAAAGGCCCGTGTCACCACAGGCCTTCCATAAGATTCCGTCGTGATTTACATGGAATCAACAATCGCCTTGCCGAACTCTGAACATGACAGCAATGTTGCACCGTCCATCTGGCGTTCAAAGTCATAGGTGACAGTGCGTTTCTGGATAGCGCCATTCATGCCGTCGATGATCAGGTCGGCGGCCTCGTTCCAACCCATGTGCCGCAGCATCATTTCGGCGGAGAGGATAAGCGAACCCGGGTTGACCTTGTCCTGACCGGCATACTTGGGCGCGGTGCCGTGTGTGGCCTCAAACAGGGCGATGGTGTCGGACAGGTTGGCACCCGGCGCAATACCGATGCCGCCTACCTGGGCCGCCAGGGCGTCGGAGAGATAGTCACCGTTGAGGTTCAGGGTGGCTACCACGCTGTATTCCTTGGGACGCGTCAGTATCTGCTGCAACATGGCGTCGGCAATGACGTCCTTGATAACGATTTCTTTGCCAGTATTTGGGTTCTTTATGGAAACCCAGGGGCCGCCGTCGATCAATTCACCACCGAATTCCTCGCGGGCGAGTTCATAGCCCCAGTCGCGGAAGGCGCCTTCAGTAAATTTCATGATGTTGCCCTTGTGCACCAGCGTTACCGAGGGCAGATCCTGTTCGATGGTGTACTGGATGGCTTTGCGCACCAGGCGCTTGGTGCCCTCCTCGGAGACCGGCTTGATGCCGATACCCACGTTGTTGGGGAAACGGATCTTGGTTGCGCCCATTTCGTTGATGATAAAATCGACAACTTTCTGCGCTTCCGGTGTGCCGGCCTGATATTCCACGCCGGCGTAGATGTCCTCGGAGTTCTCACGAAAAATCACCATGTTACAGGCGCCCGGATCTTTCACCGGTGACGGTACACCCTCGAACCAGCGCACGGGGCGCAGGCAGGTGTACAGGTCCAGTTCCTGGCGCAGAGCTACATTCAGTGAACGGAAGCCGCCGCCTACCGGTGTGGTCAGAGGGCCTTTGATACCAACAACATATTCCTTGATGGCCTCCAGCGTCTCCTCGGGAAACCAGTCGCCGTCGTACAATTCAGCGGCTTTTTCACCGGTGTATATTTCCATCCAGGAAATTTTCTTCGCACCTTTGTACGCCTTCTCTACGGCGGCGTTTACTACATCGATCATCACCGGGCTGATATCGACGCCAATACCGTCGCCTTCGATGTAGGGGATAATCGGGTTGTTGGGGATGTTCAGGCTGAAATTGTCATTGACGGTGATTTTGTCACCTTCAGTGGGAACCTGAATATGTTTATAGCCCATAATATACTCCATTGCTGTTAACAGATTTTCGAGACAAACTGGGTGCAACCCTCGTGAGGCCACCGCTGGTAAAGCGGCGCAAAGTATAGCACGATCCGCGGCAATTCTGGCGATCCAACAACCGTTGCGGGCCGTCCGACAAGCATTTTTTCTCCACGTTGAAGGTGTCATGGCAGGCGTCATACTTTTTAACAAGCCCTTCCAGGTGCTCAGCCAGTTTACGGATGAGCAGGGCCGGGCAACGCTATCCGATTACCTCTCGGCACCGGGTTTCCGTGCCGCGGGCCGACTGGATTATGACTCGGAGGGTCTGCTGCTGCTAACTGATGACGGCGCTCTGCAACAACATATCGCCAACCCGCGCCACAAGCGCTGGAAGACCTATCAGGTACAGGTTGAAGGCCTGGTCTCAGACGAGGCCCTGGCCCGTTTGCGCGCAGGTGTGGAACTGAAGGACGGGGTCAGCCTGCCGGCCAGAGCAGAGCGCATATCGACACCGCAGCTGTGGCCGCGCACACCGCCTGTGAGAGAGCGCAAGTCTGTGCCCGACAGCTGGCTGGAGCTGAGCATTCGCGAGGGTCGCAATCGACAGGTGCGTCGCATGACGGCCGCAGTCGGCTACCCTACCCTGCGCCTTGTGCGGACCCGGATCGGCGACTGGTCACTGGCGGGGTTAAAACCGGGAGAGCACCGAAAAATGGATATTCACATGCCACAATCTACGCGGAAAAATCGCGCAGCTCACAAAACCGGGCGGAGAAACTAGATGGCGGATTGGACTCCCCATGTGACTGTCGCGACTGTTATCGAGGACAGTGGCCGCTACCTGCTGGTGGAAGAGCGAGATAAATTCAGCGGTGAGTTGGTCTTCAACCAACCGGCCGGTCACCTCGAGCAGGACGAAAGCCTTACGGAAGCGGCTCTGCGCGAGACGCTGGAGGAGACGGCTTGGCAGATCGAGCTGTGCGGAATACTGGGGCTCGCCCTGTACACCGCGCCCGGCAACCAGGTCACCTATGTTCGCACGACCTTTCTGGCCAAGCCGGTGCAATGTGAAGAGGGTGCGACACTGGATCCGGACATCCATGCAATCCACTGGCTCAGTTACGAGGAAATTCTTGCCAACTCTGCTAGAATGCGCAGCCCGTTGGTGATCTCCTCGATAGAGCTTCACCGTCAGGGAACCTGTTATCCGCTGAGCCTGATTTACAATTAATGAGCTTGAATTCCTCCAGTAAAGTCATCGTCGGTATGTCCGGTGGTGTCGACTCGTCCGTGTCCGCCCTGTTGCTCAGGGAACAGGGCTTCCGGGTGGAGGGGCTGTTTATGAAAAACTGGGAAGAGGATGACGGTACAGAGTACTGCACTGCGAAAGAGGATTTTGCCGATGCCCAGGCAGTGGCCGACACATTGGGCATCCCCCTGCATGGGGCCAATTTTGCCGCCGAATACTGGGACAACGTATTCGAGCACTTCCTGGAAGAATACCGTGCCGGGCGCACACCCAACCCGGACATCCTGTGCAATCGCGAGATCAAGTTCCGTGCCTTTCTCGATTATGCTCTCACCCTGGGCGCCGACGCCATCGCCACTGGCCACTACGCCCGCTGCGGCGAGGCGGACGGGCAAGGCACACTGCTGAAAGGCCTGGACGGCAACAAGGACCAGAGCTATTTTTTGCACGCCGTAGGTCACCGGGAGCTGGAGAAAACCCTTTTTCCGTTAGGCGAAATAGCGAAACCTGCCGTACGCCAGATAGCGGAGCAGCACGGCCTGGCCACCGCGAAAAAGAAAGATTCCACGGGCATCTGTTTTATCGGCGAACGCCGTTTCAAGGATTTTTTGCAACAATACCTGCCCGCCCAGCCCGGCGCCATCCACAGCCTTGATGGCGAGCTGTTAGGCCAGCACCAGGGGCTGATGTACCACACTATAGGCCAGCGCCAGGGCCTGGGTATTGGTGGGCTTGCCAGCCACGGTGACGCGCCGTGGTATGTCGTGGACAAGGACCTTGATCACAATGTATTACTTGTCGCCCAGGGCAATGAGCATCCGGCCCTGTTCAAGTCGGCGCTTTTCACTCGCGAGGTCCTGTGGATCGCCGGTTCAGCGCCCGAGCTACCGCTAAACTGTTGCGCCAAGGTTCGTTACCGCCAGCCGGACCAGGCATGCACGGTACAGCGGCAGGGCGACGGCTATAAAGTGTTGTTTGAGCAGCCGCAACGGGCCGTGACCCCGGGACAGTCAGTGGTGTTCTACCAGGGCGAGCGTTGTCTTGGCGGTGGAGTGATAGAAAGGACAATGGAAAAGCAATGAATAGAACCGCGCGTACCAGGCTGGAACAACAAACTATCGCCATGGCGGGTGTCGCTCAGTCTGCACGACTGGTTGACCAGATATCCAAGACCGGCAGCTATCCCATGGAATTTCTCGGCTCGTCGGTAAACAGCCTGTTTGCCTTTGATGCAGAGTCAGTTGAAGATGTGTATGGCGGTATCACTGGCGTCAAACTCGGGCTGAACAATCTCAGCAGTCTGTTAGTCAGCCGCCAGGCGGAGGAAAACCGCGACCTGGTGCGCTATGTCTTTGCCATGATCTACCTGGAGCGCAAGTTCGCATCCGACCCGGCCATGATGTCGGTGGTGCACTCCCGACTGGAACACACCAGTTTTAGAGCTGAACACTTTGCCAACAATGTGCAGGAGTTATGCCACAGCATTTCCGGCATTTACCAGGATACCCTGAGCAAACTGAAATTCCGTATTAAGGTTTCCGGCAGTGCGCAGCACCTGGAAAACAGCCAGAATGCCGATATTATTCGCGCATTATTACTGGCGGGAATACGCTCGGCGTATCTATGGCATCAATTGGGCGGGCGTCGCTGGAAACTGCTGCTGCAGCGCAAGCAACTACTGCACACATCCCAGCAACTGTCGCGCGGCCTTGGCGTGGTATAAGATCGTACCTCATTTTTTTCGGAGAATTACATGAAGCTCTCAGCGCTAAGCGCAGTGTCGCCAATTGACGGCCGCTACGGTGGCAAAACCGAGCCCCTGCGGGAAGTTTTCAGTGAGTTTGGCCTGATCAAGCGCCGCGTGCTGGTGGAAATTCGCTGGCTGCAGTGCCTCGCCGCGCACGCGGGCATTGCCGAGGTACCGGGTCTCTCCAAAGAAGCGACCCGGGTACTGGAAAACATCACCGACAAGTTCAGCGAAGTGGATGCCCGACGTATCAAGGATATCGAAGCCACCACCAACCACGATGTAAAGGCGGTAGAGTATTTCATCAAGGAACGCTTCGAGGGAAATGATGAACTCAAAAATATCTCCGAGTTTGTCCACTTTGCTTGCACTTCGGAGGATATCAACAACCTCGCTCACGCGTTGATGCTGAAAGACGGCCTTAACGACGTCCTGTTGCCAACGATGAACAATATAGCCAATGCCCTTTCAGAGCTGGCGACAAACTCGGCAGACGCAGCCATGCTGTCGCGAACTCACGGTCAGACTGCCAGCCCCACAACCATGGGAAAGGAAGTGGCAAATGTTGTGGCGCGGCTGCGCCGGCAACTTGATCAGCTGGGCAAGCTCGCGTTCCTCGGTAAAATCAATGGCGCTGTGGGTAATTACAATGCTCATCTTTCGGCCTACCCCGATGTCGACTGGCAAGCTAACGCCGAGAGCTTTGTGACCTCCCTTGGCCTCACCTGGAATGCTTACACCACCCAGATAGAACCACACGACTATATGGCGGAGCTGTTTGACGCACTCGCCCGCTTCAATACGGTTCTCATCGATTTTAACCGCGATATCTGGGGTTATATCTCTCTGGGCTACTTCAAGCAGAGGACAATAGCCGGAGAAGTTGGGTCCTCCACCATGCCCCACAAGGTCAACCCTATTGATTTCGAAAATGCCGAGGGCAATCTCGGCCTTGCCAATGCGATATTGCAGCATATGTCAGCAAAGCTGCCCATCAGTCGCTGGCAGCGCGACCTTACTGATAGCACGGTGCTGCGCAATATGGGCGTGGGCGCCGCATACAGCCTGATCGCCTACCAGTCAGCCCTCAAGGGAATAGGCAAGCTGGAACTGAATGAGGCACGCCTGGCGCTGGACCTGGACAATAGCTGGGAAGTGCTGGCGGAACCCATTCAAACCGTTATGCGCCGCTACGGTATCGAGAAACCTTACGAAAAACTGAAAGAACTCACCCGCGGCCAGGATATGAGCGCCGAGGTGATACAGGAATTTGTGTCGAAACTGAATCTGCCAGACGCGGCGCGCAAGGAATTACTTGCCCTGACCCCGGCCAGCTACATCGGTAATGCGGTTGCCCAGGCCCGGGCCATCAGTTCTCCTTAACAATGGCAGAACTCAAATTCGACAGGGAGAGTTTCCTCGCACAGCACTGGCAACGCAAGCCCCTGCTGATCCGCCACGGATTGGCGGCGTTCAACACGCCGCTGTCTGCCGAACAACTCGCAGGGCTGGCCCTGGAAGACGAAATTGAGTCGCGAATCATTGAGCAATGTGACGGCCAGTGGCAACTCCGGCATGGGCCGTTTACCGAGGGCGACCTCCAGCGCGACAATCCCTGGACTCTACTGGTCCAGGCCGTAGACCATTACATTCCCGCCGTCGCGAAGTTGCGCCAGTTGGTAGACTTCCTGCCGCAGTGGCGAGTTGACGATGTGATGGTGAGCTACGCCGCCGACGGTGGCAGCGTGGGCCCACACTATGACAATTACGACGTCTTCCTGCTGCAAGGCGAAGGCCAGCGGCGCTGGCAACTCGGCGACCATTGCGACGCCGATACACCGCTGCTGCCACACTCGGAACTGCGGATTCTGCGCGACTTCAATTGCCTGCAGGAATATATACTGGGCCCGGGAGACATTCTTTATGTGCCTCCGGGGGTCGCCCATTGGGGCACTGCGATCGGCGAGTGCACAACCTTCTCCATAGGCTTTCGCGCCCCGCGCCTCAGTGACATGGTATCGCGATGGGCAGACACATTATTGGAACAAATGGATACCGAACTCCATTACACCGACAGCCTGATAGAGCCTGCCACCCGCGCCGGGGAAATTCGACCCAGAGACCTGGAACGGGCTCGCGCCCAGTTACAGGCTGCCCTGGACGAGGAAACTGGTAACCACTGGTTCGGGGAATTGGTGACCGAGCCACGCTACGATTGTAGTCACGACGATGATGACCTGGCTGAGGCCATGGCACTGCTCAAATCGAGCTCCTGCGTTGTCTCACTCTCGCCGGCTGCCCGGGTGGCCTGGCAACAGGAGGCATCCGGTGTGCGCCTGTTTGCCAATGGGGCTTCCCACCTGTTTCGTGAAACGGTACTCGACAGCCTTGTGACCCTGTGTGACAGTTGGCGCCTGGAAGGGGAAGAACTGTCTCGCTGTATGGCGCTTCCGGAGTCCGCTGAAATGCTCGAATACCTGCTGGAGGCCGGGGGGATTTATGTCGAATGAATATTTGACCGGTGTGGAATACCCGCACCCATTTGACGACCTTACAGTCGAGCTATGCAGTTCCGCCGCCAGAGAAATCTGTATTCTCAGCCCCAAACTGGATCACCAGGTATTCGACCGGCCAGAGCTGGTGCAGGCCATTGGTGTATTGATACGCAGCAGCCGCCAGACACGCGTACGTATTCTTGTGGCCGATTCCCGCGCGCTGGTAACGCGGGGCCACAGGCTGCTACTCCTGGCCCGACGATTGCCCTCCAGTGTGCATATACAGAAGCAGGTTGACCACCCACAGTGGAAGGGCGAAACCATAGTAATTTGTGACCGGGAAGGCGTGCTCTACAAGCCTGGCGACAGCGACCACGATGGCTTTTACGAACCCTCCTCCAGGGCATCTGCCAAGCGCCACCTGGAATTGTTTGACGATTTGTGGCGGCACAGCGCGCAGGATGTCGAACTGCGTTCACTCAGCCTTTAGCGGTTGGACTAGGAATGACTCAGGCGGTACGACTGGATGACCTGCCCTACCAGCGGGACAGCTGTGAGCTGTTTGAATCTATTCGTGATATGCCGGGAGCAGCGCTGCTGGACAGCAGTTTTCCGCACTCCACGGCCGGACGCTATGACATACTCGCTGCGGCCCCCATAGACCGCTTGCCCGTATTGCATAACGATGCAAACGAGGCGCAAACACGCGATTTTTTCCAGAGTCTCTCAGATTATCACCGCGAGCATTACGCTGGAATTCAGCCGGTTTCCCAGGACATTCCCTTTTGCGGTGGCATTCTCGGTTACATTGGCTATGAATGCGGCAATAGTCTGGAAAGCGTCCACAGGGATCCTCCCCAGCCAAGCGCCCTGCCCCGGGTTCAGCTGCAGGCCTACAACTGGTGCGTGGTGCAGGACCATCTGCTGCGTCGCGCCACGCTCGTGTGCCAGCCGGGTGTTTCCAGCGCAACTCACAGAGACCTGCTCGGACGGTTGCGCGAGCCCTGCTCCCCCCGGCCAGTGCAATTCAATCTGGCAAAAAAGTTCAGCTCGAATCTTACCGCGCAGGAGTACAAGCAGGCGTTTGGTCGCATACA
Organism: uncultured Haliea sp.; assembly: GCA_963977485.1. Taxonomy (GTDB): domain Bacteria; phylum Pseudomonadota; class Gammaproteobacteria; order Pseudomonadales; family Halieaceae; genus JARRPM01. The sequence continues at coordinate 40,001 of CAXBOW010000014.1, read as the reverse complement.
AGCGTATATCCGTGCTGGCGATTGCTATCAGGTGAATCTGGCGCAACGCCTGAGCGCCACCTACACGGGTGACCCCTGGTTTGCCTACAGGGCCCTGCGCCCGGTGGCAGCCGCGCCGTTCTCCGCCTATCTCGCGCTGGAGGACAATGCCGCCGTAATCAGCCTGTCGCCAGAGCGTTTCCTGTCACTCCACGGCCACCACGTTGAAACAGCTCCGATCAAAGGTACACGACCTCGGCATGCGGACCCTGCGGCAGACCGGCAAGCTGTGCGAGAGTTGCGCGCATCCACGAAAGACCGCGCCGAGAACCTGATGATTGTCGACCTTCTGCGCAATGACCTGGGGCGCAGCTGCGTACCCGGCAGCATCCACGTGGATCGCCTGTTCGAAGTGCAGAGTCTGGCCACAGTGCATCACCTCGTCAGTACCATTAGCGGTGAACTGAGCGCTGACAGAGGCGCCGCACAACTACTCAGAGACAGCTTTCCCGGCGGGTCCATCACCGGTGCCCCCAAACGCCGCGCCATGCAAATCATTGCTGAGCTTGAACCCGACCTGCGCCAGGTCTACTGCGGTTCACTGCTGTATATCAGTGCCGACGGACGTATGGACAGCAATATTGCTATCCGCACCCTGCAATGCAGCGAGGGTAAAATACATTGCTGGGCCGGCGGCGGTATTGTCGCGGACTCCCGCTGGGAGCAGGAATATCAGGAGACCTGGGATAAGGTCGGCAAGTTCATCGAGGCGCTTGAACAGTTATGATCTGGCCCGCCGGTTTAACCCGGCTTGCCAGCACAGCATAGCCGCGTCAAAACGTAGCAACCGGGCCCCTTATCTTCCCTTGAGATGACTGCCGTATTTTTGGCCATCACCGCAACCACCTAGAGTGAGAGATTACGATTGCTGGCCGTGAGAAACGCCAGTTTCAGCTCTTCCAGGCTGCCTACTGATTGAAACTGGGGGAATTCCTCGATCACATTCTGCGGCGCATGGATCAAAAAGCCGACATCGGCCTCCGCCAGCATGGTGGTGTCGTTGTAAGAGTCCCCCGCAGCCAGCACACGGTAGTTCAGGCTGTGCAGTGCTTTCACTGACGCCCGCTTTGGATCCTCCTGACGTAACTTGTAATCCACCACACGACCGCTGTCATCGGTGACAAGACGGTGACAAAACAGGGTCGGCCACTTCAACTGCCGCATCAGGGGTTCAGAAAATTCGTAGAAGGTGTCCGACAGGATAATCACCTGAAAGCGCTCCCGCAGCCAGTCGACAAAATCAATAGCGCCGGGCAGCGGCTCCAGAGTGCCTATTACCTCCTGGATATCACCGATTTTGAGTTTGTGTTGGTCCAACAGGCCAAGGCGCTGCTTCATCAGCACGTTGTAGTCGGGAATATCCCGGGTGGTTGCCCGCAGTTCATCGATGCCGGTGCGCTCGGCAAAAGCAATCCATATTTCGGGCACAAGCACACCCTCCAGGTCCAGGCAGGCCAGTTCCATGTTTCTCTCCTTGGTGTTGGGATAATTAAAGCGCCCCAATCTAGCGGCTTGCCACCGGGGGTTCAAGCCCGGTGTGGAATTTTAGTAAACGGGCAACTTCAAGTGGGAAAACAGCTCTTCCAATTCGGCCTTGGTATGCCGCTGGAACGCTTCCTGTACCACTTCGCGGGTCAGGTGGGGTGCGAAATCCTCGATGAACTCGTACATGTAGCCACGCAGAAACGTGCCTTTGCGGCAGCCAATACGAGTAACGCTGCTGTCGAACAGGTGACTGGCGTCCAGAGCTACCAGGTCGGAGTCCTTGCTTTCCTCGTATGCCATTGCGGCCACAATGCCAATGCCCAGACCGAGGCGAACATAGGTTTTGATGACATCCGCATCCGCCGCCGTAAAAACGACCCGGGGCTCCAGCCCTTTTTCAACAAAAGCCTCGTCCAACTTGGAGCGACCGGTAAAGCCAAACACATAGGTCACTATCGGATGGGCGGCCACGGCCTCCAGGGTCAGCTCCGACAACTGCGTGAGCGGGTGATCCTTGGGCACCAGGATACAGCGGTTCCAGCGATAGCAGGGCATCATTATGAGGTCGGAGAACAGTTCCAGCGCCTCGGTGGCGATGGCGAAATCCACGGTGCCATCGGCAGCCATCTCCGATATCTGCATGGGTGTTCCCTGGTGCATATGCAGTGAGACGTCGGGATAACTCTCCATGAACTTCGCGATGGTCGCCGGCAGAGCATAACGCGCCTGGGTATGCGTAGTCGCAATGGACAGGGAACCCTTGCGCTCATTGGAATATTCCTGGGCGACCTGCTTGATACTCTCAACCTTGCGCAGTATCTCTCCAGCAGTTTCAAGAATGACTTCACCCGCCGGGGTCACGTGGGTCAGGTGTTTGCCGCTGCGGGCGAAAACTTCCACACCCAGTTCATCCTCAAGCAGGCGAATCTGCTTGCTGATACCCGGTTGCGATGTGTAGAGACTCTGAGCGGTCGCCGATACGTTAAGTTCGTGGTGCGCGACTTCCCAAATGTAGCGCAACTGTTGAAGCTTCATGCCTTCCTCCGGATCAACCCGCGCTGGGAGGCGCGATTACTTATAAAGAATAGCCATTAAACCGGGCAAGTGCCAAATATATAAGTAATAACCAACAAGACCAAATTCTCAGGCGTTGGCAATGCCGTGGGGCACATGGCCGGTGGCAATATGTGGGCTGGCTGAAGCACAGTGCGCCGGCTGGTCGTCGAAAAACACATCGGCCTGATATGCCCGGAGAAACTCGGTCTTGTTAAGGCCGCCGAGAAATATTGACTCGTCTATACGGATATTCCATGCCCGCAAGGTACGAATAACACGCTCGTGGGCCGGCGCAGACCGGGCGGTGACCAGCGCGGTGCGAATGGGTGCCTCACTTGCCGGAAACGCCTGTTGCAGCCGCTGCAGGGCGGACAGAAAAGGCTTGAAAGGGCCGCCTGCCAGCGGCTGCCGGGCTGCGGCCTTCTCACTGGCGGTAAAAGCCTCCAGGCCCTCGCTTTTATATACCCGCTCCGCTTCATCCGAAAAGATCACCGCGTCGCCGTCAAACGCGAAGCGCAATTGGTCATTATCTGACCCTCCGCCTTTGCTGGACACCAGGGTGGCCGCCGCCACACCGCAATCCAGCGCATAGCGCACGTCTTCCGCCTCGTTGGAAAGAAACAACTGACAGCCAAAAGCATTGATATAACGCCAGGGACTCTCGCCGCCACAAAACGCCGCCCGGTTAATGGCCAGGTCGTAATGTTGGATAGAATTGAACACCCGCAACCCTGTATCGGCACTGTTGCGCGACAACAGCACCACCTCTACCCGGGAATCCTCCCCCAGACGGTCGTTCAGCCGCAGCAGTTTATGCACCAGCGGAAATGCCTCGCCGGGTTCCAGCGGTTCGTCTTCCCGGGCGATCTGGTAGGCGGAAAACGCCTCTACTCCTTCGTTCTGGTACACCTGATGACTTGCATCCAGGTTGAACAGGGCCCGGGAGGAAATTGCGATTACCAGTCTGTCATTTAAGTTCTGTGGCATGCGGGAAGAATACCGAGTTGTGGGATTTGGTACTAGGGGTGATTTGTGGCGCCATCCTTGTAGGTTTCACAGAAGACTGGGGCTTCAGGTGCCTTTCAAGTGCTCTCCAAGTGCGCGTCAGGGTGTGTGTGAACGGCAGGACGGCCGGCCTGATGCGCTTGCACGATCAGACTAAGGTTTAAGGGGTTTATGCCTCAAAACTTAGCTGACTTTCAATGCGCCCCGCTCTTCCAGTTCCATCATCAACAACTGCTGAACCAGAAAATCCCGGGTAGTTTCCGGATGTTCCAGATGAATGCGTTCCAGGAACGGCCGGGCGGCCTCCTCGTTACCGCGATGCAGCAGGGCTTTGAAGGAGGCGCTAATGAAATGAGCCGGCTCCTCGCTGAGCGCCTTGATCTTGCGCAGGCTGGCACCCAGCGCCTGTTCCTGCTCGGTAAGTTCTGTGCCAAAAGGATAGGCCGGCAACAGGCCGGCGTTGCACAGGGGAGCCAATTCCTCCTGCAGGCGCGCCGGGGTGTTATTGCGTGCCTCAAAGGGTATACGGTAGTCGTGTTCCACTTTGCCGTGATTCTTGGCAAATTCGAGTAGTTCAGACTGAAAGCGGGAATCGGCAATATTGATCAGGCGTTTGATAATCTCGGAATCACTTTGGCCTCTGAGGTCTGCCACGCCATATTCCGTCACAATCACATCCCGCAAATGCTTGGGAATGGTGATGTGGCCGTAGAACGGTACAATATTGGATTTGAGCTGCTTGCCAACACCCCGGGTGCTGCGAATACAAAGCACTGAACGGGCACCCGGCAGATCGTGAGCCATGGCGACAAAATTGTACTGCCCCCCTACCCCGCTGATCACGGTGCCGTCCTCCAGAGCATCCGAGGCAACTGCGCCGGTCAGTGTGACCATCATACCGGTGTTGATAAAGCGAGCCTTTTGCCGCTGGGCGCTGTAGAGGTGGTAATCCAGCAGCAATTGATTAGTTCGACTCACCCCCGTCATGCAGATCTGTTCCTGCCCCGCAGCGTCCAACTCCCGCAATTTACGGTAAAAATCCGCCGGGCCAAGAAAGAAACCGCCGTGCAAAACCCTGCCCTGACGCAATTCACGCCCCTCTGCCGCCGCCAGGATTGTTGCGCGGGTCTCCGGATCATCCAGGTTGTTGGCCAGGGACTGGCCCGCCAATATCAGTTTGTCTGCTTCCAGCGTGGCACTGGAATCAATGATTCCCCAATACTGTGCCTCGGTCAGAGCGTCCCTATCCAGACTGGCGGGTAGCACGCCCTCTGCGCGGGCGTAATCGTAAAGCCGTCCATCAATCGCAGTGCTGATATCGCCCTTGTTAAGGCCCAATTGCAGCGGCAGATTGTCATAAACCTTGCGTTTGATAATACCGGCTTCAATCAGGTGCATCATCCCGTTCACGAACATTTCCGTGGACACATACAGACCCTGGTCGAAAAGCTCCGAGTGACCCGCGATTGGCACATGTTGGTGAGTGAGTGCCTTGACTGCTGTTCGATACTCGGCATTGTGCCTTTGTCGCAGAATGCAGCAGTAGGCTACCGCGTCGCCCAGTGAGCCGATACCGATCTGCAGTGTTCCGCCATCGGCTATCAGCGTGCTGGCGTGCAGGGCTGTCGCGTAGTCCTGCATTGGCACAGCCGTATTGGGTACGGCAAACAGTGTTTTGTCGTAGTCGGGGTTGCGCACCAGCAGATCGAGACCATCGGTCCCGATGTCGGCATCGTTTTCCATATACGGCAGATCAGGATGCACCTGGCCGATGGATATATAAGGTCTGGCTGCACCCGCACACATCTCGATCAGTTCCCGCCCAGTGTCCGGATTACATGACAGGCTTACAGTGGGGCCATCAGGTGTATCGCGTGCGGCAACAAGCTGAACCAGCACATTGGCGCCTGCATCAAACAGGTCTCTTGCTATGTGGGTGTAGTTACTGGAAATGTAATTCTGCTGGGCACTTGGTACGTTCTTCATGGAACCGGCCTTGAAGTACAGTTCACTCACTCTGATGTTGCTCGGTAAGGAGTCGCTGCGTACCGCTTGAATAAAAGCCAGCTCTTCGTAGTCGCCAAACAGTCGCTGCATGATAGGGCCAGACAGGCTGGCCTCTACACCCGTACCGGCCGGCGGAATTTCGAGGCACAGGGCGGTATAGATATGCAGCGAAATGTCCGGATCGGCAGCGGCCCGCCTATAGAAGGCGTTGACCAGTTGCACCGGCTTGCCCAGACCCAGAGGTGCTGCCAGCACCAGGTTTTTCCCAACTCGCGCTATGGCCTGATCTACGCACTCGTCAACTGTTGTCACTAGGTCCATTCATTTTCCTCCTGTGGTGTGCCCCTGCCGAATGCCCCGGGTGGCAGAACAACCGATATAGTACACAGTGCGGCGGCGGCCGCTCCTTGATTTAGCGCAGCGTTAACGCCGGTTGAAGTACTCCTTTGACATACTGAATACCACTGGACTAAGCAATACCAACGCTATCAAGTTGGGAATTGCCATAAAGGCGTTGAGAGTATCGGCAATCAGCCAGATCATATCCAGCTCCACAAGTGTACCGATCGGTATGGCGAGAACCCATGCGACTCTGAAGGGCTTGATCACCCCGGTACCCAGTAGATAAACAGCGCAGCGCTCACCATAGAATGACCAGCCAATCATGGTGGTAAAAGCAAACAGGCAAAGCCCCAGGGAGACGACATACTCCCCGCCCGGAAATGCCTGGGCGAACGCCATGGTCGTCAGGCTCGCACCGCTGACGCCGGTGGGCCACACATCCGTAATGACAATCACCAGCCCGGTCATGCTGCATATCACCAGCGTATCGATAAAAGTGCCCAACATGGCTATCATTCCCTGCTGCACCGGCTCCGTGGTGCGCGCCGCGGCGTGAGCAATGGGCGCGCTGCCCAGGCCCGCTTCATTGGAAAACACGCCGCGGGCAACACCGAACCGCAGGGCGGCCCACACGGAGGCACCGGCAAAGCCACCGGCTGCGGCGGTACCATTCATGGCACTGTCGACGATGGTAACCAGGGCAGCGGGTAATTCCTCAATATGCGTGAGAATCACCACCAGGCTCATCAGGGTATAACTGAGAGCCATGATCGGCACCAGCCAGCTGGCGACCCTGGCGATCCGTTTTATTCCACCTAGCACCACTGCCCCCACCAACAGCATTAACACCAGCCCTGTCACAATGGGCGGTACCGAGTAGGAGTCGCTGAGCACCTGCGACACGGAATTTGATTGCACGGTGTTGGCCAGACCGAAACCCGCGACACTGCCGAACAGCGCGAACAGGAAACCCAGCCAGCGCCAGCGGCGATGCAAGCCATTGCGGATGTAGTACATGGGGCCGCCACTGAAGTTACCGAGCTTATCCTGCTCCCGGAAACGAACCGCCAATACCGCTTCGGCGTATTTGGTTGCCATGCCCAGCAGGGCGGTAATCCACATCCAGAACAGTGCGCCGGGCCCTCCCAGTGCGACCGCTGTTGCCACACCGGCGATATTACCGGTGCCGATGGTGGCGGAAAGCGATGTCATAAGGGCGCCAATGGGCGAGATGTCGCCATCGCCCTTGCCCGTGCGTCCATGAATAAACAAGCGCACGGCCACGGGAATTTTGCGCAGGGTCAGGAAGCGCAATCCCAGGCTGAGATACAAGCCGGTGCCCAGCAGTAGTACCAGCATTGCGGGGCCCCAGGCCCAGGCATTTACCGTAATAATCAGCTGTTCCACGATATTCCCCTATCGTTACGCGTTATTATTGCTTTCGCCGGAATATTGTACGCTACCAGCTGAATCCCCCACGCTGCGGGAACACGCCAAAGATACCACCGGTGTGGATAAAAACGATATCCCGAGTGCCCTGAAAACGCCCGGCATCTAGTTCTGCCAGCATGCCAGAGAACGCCTTGCCCGTGTAAACCGGGTCCAGCACCAGCCCCTCCAGAGACGCCAACTCGGCAATTAGGGCGAAAACGTCCTTGCTGGCGATGCCATAGCCCTGACCCACATAACCGTCGAGTACACGAATATCGAGTTCAGGCATGGGCACCCCGGCATTCCGCTGCTGCCAGTCCGCAGCATCAGCGGCTACCTTGCCGAGGAAATACTGCTCATCGTCGCACACATTAACACCCCAGACTGTCGCGGGCAGGCCGTGCAGTGCCGCACCCAGGGTGAGCCCTGCCTGCGTGCCACCGGAGCCTGAAGCTGTAACGACGTGCGCCTGCGCGATATCCCGGGAGGCAAAGTCACTCGCCAGCTCTTCACAGGCTGCAATATAACCCCAGGCCCCGATACCGTCGCTGCCGCCGGTAGGAATAAGCAGTGCCTTTTTGCCCAGGTCGCGGTAGTGCTGTCGCCAGTGTTCAAACAAGCCGTCGATTTCAGCCACGTATTGCTGTTTCGGGTAGTAGTTCACTGCGGCGCCAGCGAGATGGTCCAGCAGCAGATTGCCCTCGCGTTCGGCGGGTTCATCGCCGCGCAACAGGAGGTGGACATCGAGTCCCAGCTGCGCCCCCACCAACGCAGTGGCCCGACAGTGATTGCTCTGCAGTCCACCGCAGGTGATCAGGGTGTCATAGCCGTTATCCTGGGCGTAAGCGCTGATAAATTCCAGCTTGCGCACCTTATTGCCACTGAGTGTGCAGCCGGTGAGGTCATCGCGTTTAACCCACAGGCGATGGCCGCAGCCCCAGCGTTGGGAGGCGCGTTCAAGGTATTGTAGTGGGGTTGGCGTGCGGGCCAGGTCTGTTTTGCGTGGGTACTGAAGATCCATCCCGGCCCGCTGGTGGCGCTAGCCTATAGACTTCAGGGTGCCCTTGGGCAGAACGGCGTGGACATGAACCCGCTGAAACTTCATGTCCACGTTGTTGGCCACATTCAGCACCATGTAATTGTCATCGAGGGATGTCACTTTGCCCAGTATGCCGGAGGAAGTCACCACCTCATCGCCCTTACTCATGGAGGACACTAATTCCTTGTGTTCCTTCTGGCGTTTGCGCTGGGGCCGAATGGCAATAAAATAGAAAAGGACGAACAAACCTACCAGAAAAAAGATCTGGAACATTTCTCCACCGGGAGGGGCTGCGCCCTCTGCCTGGGCATGGGCGCTGGCGATAAAAAGACTCATCAATAATTTCCTGTGCTTGGGTAAACTCCCCGCGGGAGCATGGAAAACGCGGCTAATGTACAGGGTTTCAACAAGGGCCGCAATTCGCTAGGACAACTCCAACTCATACTCCATGATCTGCGGCGCGTGGTCTGAGAAACGTTCATCCTTATAAATATGCGCAGCGCGTACCTTATCTGCCAGGGCGGGTGTAATCACCTGGTAATCCAGGCGCCACCCCACGTTTTTGGCCCAGGCCTGGCCTCGATTGGACCACCAGGTGTACTGCTCCGGCTCCTCGTTCACCAGGCGAAATGAATCGACATAGCCAACATCGTCATAGAGCGTATCCAGCCAGGCCCTTTCTTCCGGCAGGAAACCTGAGTTCTTGCGATTGGCCCGCCAGTTCTTGAGGTCAATCTCCTTGTGACAGATATTCCAATCCGCACAGATAATAAATTCGCGCCGCTTGCGGCGCAGACCGCGCAAGTGCTGCAGAAACTCATCCATGAAGCGCAGCTTTTTCTCCAACACCGCTTCACTGCTGGAACCGGATGGCAGATACAGGGAGATGACACTGACGCCACTGTAGTCTGCCTGGATGTAGCGCCCCTCGGAGTCCGCCGGGTCCCAGCCCAGGCTGGTTGTTATCCGCTGCGGTTTGACCCGAGAGTATATTGCCGTGCCACTGTAGCCCGGCTTGATAGCATCGTTGTAATAGCAGTGATAGCCGTCCGGCGTGAACACAGGGTCGGTGAGTTGATGCACCTGTGCTTTGGTTTCCTGGATGCATACCACGTCGGCCTGCTCTTGCTGCAACCAGTCGAAGAAACCCTTGCGCGCCGCGGCGCGAATACCATTGGTATTGCAGCTTATGATTTTTGCCATGTTGTTTGCATCAAGTTTGAAGTGAGCGGCGCAGTGTACCGGATTGCCGGAAGTGTATTCAAATTCCGCCTCACTTGAGCTATCTATGCGAGAAAAGACTGAGTGATTGTCAGCAAGAACCTATTTGCTATTATCACACTATAATTATAAAAACCGAAGTGGAGTCTATTTGTGAACCCAACTGATGTAGCCGAGCGCCGTCGCGCGATTACAAAGCGTCTCTCCACAACCTTACCGCGCATCCTGCGGGAATTTTCCCGGGATTTTGATCGCCGGGTCACACGCAAGCTCCGGGAGCGCGGTCACAGCGCTATCAGCCTGTCACACCAGATTGTATTCTCCAATCTTGGCCTCGGAACCTCACGGGTCACAGAACTCGCAGACCGGGCACAAATTACCCAGCAGGCGATGGGGAAAACCCTGCGGGAGTTGGAGAATCTGGGCTATCTGGAGCGGGCGGTGGATACGACAGACCGGCGCGCCAGGGCGATCAGTATGACCGAGCAGGGATTGCAGCTAGTGGAGGACGCGGTAGAGGTTATCGAAGAAATCCGGAGGGAATACGCAGCCAAGATTGGCTCACAGGAACTTGCAGAACTGGACGCCCGCCTGCGCGAGGCCGCTACCAAGCTGGATCTGGACTATCTGCCCCGGCTGTGGGCCGATGCGGTTAAAGAGTCATAAAATCCGGTGTATTGAACACCCAACTTTTTTCCTCTTCACGGCGGCTGATACGCCAGCCTTTGGCGGTGCGCCGGTATTCGTCCAGGTACCAGAGGCCGAGAAAAAACACCTGCTTTTCACCGTTGGGCAATGCCATTTCCATCGGGTTGAAACACATCACACGGCCTGTGCCCGAGTCCCCCTCCACAGTGATCTGCAGGTTGGCATTGAGATGTTGCGTGCTCGGAAACAGTCCCGCGGTAAGTGACGCCTTGAGAAAAGTGAGTGTGTCGTCAAGGTTGCCTACCGCCCCGCCCATGGCACTGTAATCTATATGGGCGTCAACGGTGAAAACATGGCGCAGTTCATCAATCTCCCGTCCATCGACCAACTGGGCGTAGCGGTAAATTAAATCCTGTATTTCGAATCGATCAGACAGTTCCTGTTGCGACAACATGATAGCACCTCTTATACACTACATAGAATCTACATTTGATATAAATTACATCTTATTGATTTATATATTATTTATACCTGATAAAGAGGTTGATCATCTATCTCGCTGCGGTTTCGACGCAGGCGCAGATGCAGCGTGTCGTCGATGGAGCGATAGGTAAACTGCCCGGCTGCATTCAGATCGCGCGACAACTGCCCGCGCTGGTGCAGATAGTTCAGGTGAGCAATGCACTCCCCCAGTGCCAGCCCGATGGAATAATCGTCCAGGGGACGCTTGAATAACACCGGGAGCAAATCCAACGCGGTTGGCGCTGCTGCGGCCTCAAAACAGGCCTCTTCCAGAGCCAACAGGTGTTCCTCGTGATGTTCTATGAGATGCCGCAATCGCGCGTGCAGGCCTGTGAAGGGGGCATTGTGGGCCGGCAGCACCAGAGCGTCAGCAGGCAGGACATCGAGAAAATGTTCGTGTGAGGCAAGCCAGTCCTTTAACGGGTTGGCTTCCGGTTCGCCCGCCATCACGCTCACATTGGATGTGATACGTGGAATCACCTGGTCACCGGAAATCAGCACGTTCAGCGTCTCGCAGTAGAGGCAGGCGTGTTCCGGACAATGCCCGCGCCCCACCACCACCCGCCAGCGATGGCCGTTGATGGTCAGGGCCATGCCATCTATCAGCCGGCGATAGGCCGTCGGCATCGGTTTGATGTAGTCACCGAATCCGTTAAACCGCTCCTGCGCTTCAAGCACCTGTTCGGGGGCATACCCCGCCCGCTGCAAATACTGGGTCGAGGTCCAACTGAAGTGCTCAGGCGCCATTCGGCTGAAGGAAAGGCCACTCAGGTATTCCGCCTGGGTCATGTAGAACGGCACCTGCCAGCGTTCACAGAGCCAGCCAGCCATACCGATATGATCGGGATGATAGTGGGTGGCCAGTACGGCTTTCACCGGCTTGTCGCCGAGGCAACTGGCAAATATCTGCTCCCAGTGCTGCTGGGTAGGCCCGACCCCGATGCCGGTGTCTATAATCCACCACCCATCAGGCTCTTCCAGCATGTACAGGTTGATATGGTCCAGAGCCATCGGCAACGGCATGCGCAGCCAGTGCACACCCGGCGCAACTTCCCGCAGTGTGCCGGCGGCCGGCACCGCGTCGAACTGGTACTTCAAAGGCGGTGCGAGGGGTTTATGCACCTACAAGCCCAGTTCCTGAATCAAGGCCAATACATCGTCGTGGTGGGTTTTGGTCTTGACCTTGGCCATTACGTGTTTGAGGCGCCCATCCTTGCCGATAATAAAGGTTGAACGCAAAACACCCATGAATTCCTTGCCCATAAATTTCTTCAGCCCCCATGCGCCATACTTTTCGGTGATCGCATGGTCCTCATCAGACAGCAGGGTGAAATTGAGATCCTGCTTGTCGATGAACCTGCCCAGTTTGGCCACCGGGTCGGGGCTGACACCGAGTACAACCGTGTCGAGTTTTGCAAACGCTTTCTGGCTATCGCGAATACCACAGGCCTGCACCGTGCAGCCCGGAGTCATAGCCCTGGGATAAAAGTACAGCACAACATTTTTTTTGCCCTTGAACTGCTTGAGGCTGACCTTGTTGCCGTCCTGATCCAAAAGAGAGAATGCCGGTGCCATATTGCCGACCTTGGGTAATGCCATATTGATTACTCCTGTTTTAGCCGCCTGAACTCGATTGCGGTTGCGACTTTACTGCCGCCTGGGGCGGCGCTCTACCGCGGATACTCGCACGGGAAAATGCCCGGCTTTGTGGTCGAGAAAAAACTGTTCCAGAGTTTCGTGGACTACGGGGAAGGCAATCTCATCCCAGGGAATATCCGCCTGCTGGTACAAACCGGACTCCAGGCTCTCGGGCCCCACTCCAAACTCACCGTCGATCAATTCACAGCGATAAAACATATACACCTGGCTGATGGAAGGCACATCGAATACCCGGTACAGTGCCAGGCCCGACACCCTGGCCCTGGCCTCCTCCCATGTCTCCCGGGCGGCACCCTCCGATGTTGTTTCCCCGTTTTCCATAAACCCAGCGGGTAAAGTCCAGTAATTCTTACGCGGTTCAATTGCGCGTTTACACAGCAATACCCTGCCGTCATACATCGCTACACAGCCAACGATTACCCGGGGGTTGGTATAGTGGATGTGCTCACAGGCAGTACACACGAATCGTTCACGGTCATCACCTGCCGGAATTTGCAGAGTGACTGAGTTGCCGCAAGTCGTACAGAATTTCATTGAATAGCCGTCGTTACCGATACAAACAAGGCAGTATAAAGCGTTCCATATCCGCCCGCGAGCACTCCCCGCACAGGCTAGCCCAGACGGTGGTAGTTGCCGGAATAAAACAACAAGGGTTCACCTTCTTCGCGCGTGTACACATGTTTCACCCGACCCACAATAATCAGGTGGTCGCCGGCCTCATAAGTCGCGTGTAACTCGCATTCAAAAGTGACAAGTGCCTCAGCCACAATAGGCGCACCAAATTCACCGATGGAAAAGTGCCCCGGGTCCAGTAAATGGTCACCTTTTTTCGCATATTGATTAGAGTGCCCATGGTGCTCAGAGGCCAGTACATTAATAGCAAAATGCTCGGGCGCAGAGAATATATCGTAGACATCAGAGTTATTTTGCAAATTCCACAATACCAGGGGCGGATCCAGCGAAACTGACGTAAAGGAATTGGCAGTGAGGCCCATGGGGGTACCCTTATCCGAGACCGTGCTGATCACACAGACCCCGGTGGCAAAGCGGCCCAGGGCGTTCCTGAAGTCCAGACTATCGATATTCATTGTCTCTCCTAAATACTCGCTATCGTACTATTACACACCCAAAACCACCCGGGACACACCCCCTGTTTGAGTTATGGCTGCGTCTTTTCGTCCCACCTGGCCGCCCTGCTCCGGTCCTCGTCCCTGGCATCTACCCAGTTGGCTCCCTGTGCGCCCTCTTCTTTTTTCCAGAAGGGTGCTTCTTTTTTGAGATAGTCCATCACAAATTCACAAGCGCTGAACGAGGCCGCGCGGTGAGCTGAAGATACGCCCACCCAAACTATCTGGTCGCCCGGCTGCAAGCGCCCCACGCGATGCACGACAGAAGCTGCCAGCAACGGCCAGCGCGCTTGTGCGCGCTCAAGAATGGCCTCTATGCTGCGCTCTGTCATGCCGGGGTAGTGCTCCAGTTGCATCGCCTGAACATCGCGCCCGCTATTTGCCACACGCACATAACCGGTGAAGGTCGCCACCGCGCCCTCTTCCATCGCCCCCGCAAGCAATTGCCGCTGCAGCTGGGCGGAATCGAAATCCTCCACTTGTATACTTACCGACAACATATGCAGTCCACTATTCCTATCCCCCGGTTACCGGTGGGAAAAAGGCCACTTCATCGCCATCGGTCAGGGGGCTATTGCCTGCGACCACCATCTGGTTTACCGCTCGTATGGTATTACTGCGACCGAGCACTGACTGCCATGTCTCACCACCCTCCCGACACAAGCGCGCCTGCAGGCTATCGAGATCGGCGATGCTTTCCTCCCAGTGCAATTCCAGAGCGGGACACTCGAGTTCCTCTTTAATGCGGGCAAAAAATAGCACCCTGAGCATCAGTCGCCCCCCTGGTCACGTTGCCAATCACCGGACTGACCGCCGGCTTTGCTCACCAAACACACCGAACCAATTTCCATGGCACGGTCGACCGCCTTGCACATGTCATAGATTGTCAGTGCCGCCACGCTCACCGCGGTCAGTGCTTCCATTTCCACCCCGGTTTTGCCCGCCACCTTGCAGCGACTTTCAACGTGCACACAGGAATGTTCAGCATCGATGCGAAAGTCCACGCTGACAGATGTCAACATCAGCGGGTGACACAGGGGAATCAGGTCGGAGCATTTCTTGGCACCCTGGATACCGGCGACTCTCGCCACCGCCAGTACATCGCCCTTTTTATGGTTGCCCTGCTGCAACAGACGAAGAGTCTCGGCCTGCATACTCACCGTGGCGGTTGCCACCGCTACACGCTCGGTAACGGCCTTGCCTCCAACATCCACCATGCGCGCGGCGCCGGTATCATCAATGTGGGTTAATCTGGACATGGTATCAATCCGTAAAGCTGATAGCGCTCCCTGAAAGTTGTGCAGAGGCCGCCTGTTTTCAGGCGAACGAGTCTATCCAATGGCGCGCTGAATTGACACCGTGTTGACCGGGAATGTCAGCGAAAGTGGCCACTGCGCCCTGTTTGCCTGTGGTCGGTCTTGCCGTAAAGTAACGACTTCAACAAGGAGATAACACATGGCAAAACTTTCACTTGGCTTGCAACTGGGGTACTGGGGCGCACAGCCGCCAACTAACCATGTGGAGATGGCGCAGGAGGCCGAGCGCCTGGGCTTTGACTCGGTGTGGACCGCCGAATCCTACGGTAATGACTGCTTTACCCCGCTCGCTTGGATTGGCGCGCAGACCTCCAAAATCCGCCTGGGCACCTCGGTAGCGCAACTTTCGGCACGCACGCCAACGGCCTGCGCCATGGCGGCGATGGCGATGGACCACCTCTCCGGCGGCAGGATGATACTGGGCCTGGGCGTATCCGGGCCCCAGGTGGTTGAGGGCTGGTACGGCCAACCCTATACCAAGCCACTGACCCGCACCCGAGAGTACATCGATATCGTGCGCAAGGTGCTGGCCCGCGAAATGCCGGTTACCAGTGACAGCGAATTCTATCCTATGCCCTACAACGGCCCGGGGTCGTGGGGTATGGGCAAGCCAATCAAGTCCATTACTCACCCCTTGCGCGCCGACCTGCCGATATTTGTGGGTGCGGAGGGGCCAAAAAACGTCACCCAGACCGCGCAAATTGCCGACGGCTGGCTACCGTTGTATTACTCCCCCTATCGACAGGAGGTGTATGCCGATCAACTCAAAGGTGCCAAAGAGGGCTTTGAAATCGCGGCCCTGACACTGGTGAATGTCAACGACGACCTCGCCCAGGCTTTATACCCGGTCAAGGCGATGCTGGGCTTCTACGTGGGGGGCATGGGTTCCAGCAAGCGCAATTTCCATAAAGAACTGATGGCGCGTATGGGGTTCGCCGACGAAGCAGAGGAAATCCAACGCTTGTTTTTCGAAGGCAAGCGAGAGGAAGCCATCAATGCTGTACCAGACCAGTTCGCCGATGAAATTTCCCTGTCCGGCCCGCCGGACCGCATTCGCGAACGCATCAAGGATTGGGAAAATTCCCCGGTGACATCACTGCTCGTTCACGGCGATGTCTCTTTACTGAGGAATATGGCAGAGTGGGTGCTCTAGGCCCCTGACCCGGCCACCAGTGGGCGGAGCGGGCAAAAAATAATAAAGGATGTAGCTACAATGGCAGAGGAAAGCCCCGGGGTAACAGCAGACTTCTCCGCCTCCTACAAACGTTTCGCCCTGGCGATGCTCACCGCGGTCTACGCGCTAAACTTTATTGATCGCCAGATCCTGGTCATCCTGCAGGAACCTATCAAGGCAGAGATGGGGCTGAGTGATGCCCAACTGGGTTTACTCAGCGGCTTCGCCTTCGCGGTGGTCTACGTTGTCGCGGGCATTCCTATCGCGTACTGGGCAGATCGCGGAAACCGTCGCAACGTGGTGTCTCTGGCAGTGGCGGTGTGGAGTGGCATGACCGCTCTGTCGGGCATGGCCCAGAACTACAGCCAACTGCTGCTGGCACGGGTGGGTGTGGGACTGGGTGAAGCAGGCGGCAGCCCGCCGGCACACTCCATGATCAGCGACTACTACCCCCCGGAACAGCGGGCCACCGCACTGTCGATATATTCCTCGGGGATTTACCTGGGGATTCTTCTGGGCTTCCTCTTCGGTGGCGTCATCGCCGAGGCCTTTGGCTGGCGCATCGCATTCATGGTGGTGGGAATACCCGGCGTCATATTTGGCCTGATATTGCGCTTTGCCCTCAAAGAGCCACAGCGCGGCCGCTGGGAGCATGTGTCCGCTACGGCCGAGAAACCGGGTTTGAAGGAAACACTCGCGCTGCTGCGCGATCGCCCCTCCTTCTGGTATCTCGCACTGGGCAGCGCTTTCATTTCCTACGTCAGTTACGGCAACGGCAATTTCGTGCCGTCTTTCCTGATGCGCAACCACGGTATGAGCCTCGCGGAAGTGGGTACCTCGCTGGCTCTGGTGTCGGGCCTGTCCGGTGCCATAGGCACCTTTGCCGGTGGCTACCTCGCCGACCGGTACGGCAGGAACGATATGCGCTGGTACGTGTGGATACCGCTTCTGGGGATTGCTCTTGGGTACTTTCCCTATGCCTACGTGCTGCTGACGGACAACACCTCTGCGGCCCTGGGTGTGCTGTTTTTTGCGCTGATATTGAAAACGTTTTATCTGGGCCCCTGTATCGCGCTGGCCCATACACTGGTGGCACCGGGCATGCGCGCGCTGACCTCGGCAATATTGTTTTTCGTGCTGAATATGATCGGGCTGGGCCTCGGGCCATTCATCACCGGCCTCATCAGTGATTTATTACAGCCCGCCTATGGCGATGAGTCATTGCGCTACGCCATGCTGACAACCTTGCAGGCGTCGCTGATAGCCATCGCAATGTTTCTGATGGCGGCAAAACATCTTCCCGCCGACCTCGCGAAAAGCCGGCACGGATAAGTTTCTACCGATGAATTCGGCGCGCAATCATGCGAGCGACTAGTCTTCGCGGCAGGCTGTTGTATGGATCCGGGGTCGTTAACTACGCCCTCAAGGACGCAGCCTTTGGCGTGTTCGTGCTGTTCTATTACAAACAAGTGCTCGGCCTCAGTGGCACTCTTACCGGGCTGGCGATTGCGCTTTCAATTTTGTGGGATGCCATTTCCGACCCGCTGGTAGGTGCCTGGTCGGATCGGCTGCGCTCCCGGTGGGGGCGCCGTCATCCCTTGATGGTTGCCTCTGTGTTGCCGCTTGCTCTGAGCTTCATCGCACTGTTCTGGCCACCGCAACAGGTGCTGGGTTCACAGCTTTCGATGTTCTACTGGCTGCTGGCAACCGTACTGCTATTACGCACGGCACTGACCTTTTTCATCGTGCCCTATCTCGCCCTCGGCGCAGAAATATCTACCGACTACCACGAGCGCACCAGTCTCTCCAGTGCACGCACCAACCTCGGCTGGTTTGTCGGGGTGTTGGTGCCGGCAACCACGCTGGCATGGTTGTTCACTTCCCACGCAGGTGTAGATGGGCGCTTTATAGCCAGTCATTACCAGCAATACGGCCTGCTGTGCGCACTCGGAGTCTTATGTGCGAGCTGGATCTGCCTACGGGGAACCTGGCATTATATTCCCGACCTGCCCAGGGAAGACAAGACACGGGGAAGCGGCCTGTGGCGGGATATTCGCGAGACTTTCAGGAATAAAAATTTTCGCTTTGTGGTGCTGCTGGAAACGGTTGTCGGCGGCATCGGTGGCATCGTCAGCACGCTGTTAATGGTGTACTACACCTACTTCTGGCAGCTGCAAACCTCTGAGATCTCCCTGTTGTTTGCCGGCCCGCCGCTGCTGGCTGTACTGCTGGTAACGACCACTTCAAAAATCGTCAATCAGCGTTTGGAAAAACAACAACTGTTGCGTCTAAGCTGTGTGGCAGGCGCCCTCAATCTGGTGTGGCTGACACCGCTGGCAATGCTGGATCTGTTGCCGCAAAACCATACACTGGTGCTCGCGCTGATTTACCTTAACTGGACAATCCACATCACATTTCTTATTGTCCGCACCGTCTCCGTATTTTCGCTGTTGGCAGATATCGCCGATGAGCAGGATCTCAATACCGGGCGACGGCAGGAAGGTGTTATGTTTGCTGCGGCCTTCTTCGCCGCGAAATTTATCAGCGGCTTCGGTTACCTTGTGGCTGGCCCCTTCCTCGATTTGATCGGCCTAGAGAGCGGCATGCAACCGGGCGAGACTCCCGCCAGTGTTTTCTGGGGGCTGGGCATGGTCATGGGGCCGGGGCTGGCCCTGCTGCTGGTGATACCCACATGGATGGCCTTTAGAATAGACCTGAATATGAAAAACCAGCTGGAAATCCAGCGAGCCCTGAGATCCCGCGACCATGACTGACAGCAAACCCTTTGTTATCTCCCGTGTTGAAGAGGGCCAGCAGCAGCTACAAGCCCGCTTCCAGGAGCTGGGGTACCTCTTTTTCAAACGCTATATAGCCAACGATATCTGCCAGGATATGCTGGCGAGCTTACTGGCGCAGACCGACGGTCACGTCACTCTGGATTCCGCTGCGGGTCTTCCCGCGTTGGTGGGGCGGCCTTTTGTGGAGGCGGACCCCGACTGGGATGTCATCTATCCGCGTATTCAATCCCTGGAGAAGTTTCACGCTTTCTTCCACACCGAGCCCGTGCGGGACCTGATGCAACTGGTATCCGGCAGCGAGGTGTTCGTCTACCCGATGAAGATGGGCCGCATATCCACCCCGGGTAAGATCGGCCATGAGACGCCACCGCACCAGGACGCCTATTCCCATCACGCCGGGCCGACCATGGCGGGCATCTGGGTGGCACTGCATAAAATCGAGGCTGCCATGGGCCGGGTGAAGGTACTGCCGGGCTCCCATAAAGGTGGTGTGCGCAAAGTCTTTACAGCGGAAGGTGTCGGCGGTGTGCAGTGTGAAATCTACCCCGGTGAAACCTGCTGGCACGTGGCGGACTCTGACCCCGGCGACGTCCTGATCTTCCATTCCGCCACCGTACACAGGGCGGAGCCCAATATCACGGCGCGCACGGTACGCATGAGCGTTGATACGCGCTTCTGCGATTATGGCGCCCCGGTATTTTCCACTAATCTGGAACCCCATCACGGCTGGCGTATTGACGGCCTCAACTGGGAGCGTATCTATCAAGACTGGCAAGATACCCGGCTGCAGTATTACTGGTTGAATTACCCCCAGCTGTTCTAGTGACACTGCCCGCGAGTGCTGGTCTGTAAAAGTGTTTATTGTTAACCTTTCACGCAATTGTCGCGCCATAAATATAATAAAGGATTGATATGCCCGCAAAAATCGGAAATGTATTTTACGCCGCCATCGCAGGCATTGTGTTTGCCAGCGGTTGCTCCGACAGTAATGACAGCCCCGACCCCATCGTCGGCCCGGCTGAAGTTCCATTCCAGGAGCTCTATGATCAGGGTGTAACCCGCTACCTCGGCGTCTACTCGCCGATGATCTCTGCAGCGGACGGTGACGTGGTCAACCACCAATTCGGCGCCGGTGACGGCCCACTGTGTCTCGATGGTAGTGAGTTCAGCATGGCTACCCGCGACACTGGCTCGGATGAATTGATGATATTTTTGCAGGGAGGCGGCGCCTGCTGGTCGACGTTTTGTCTGGCCACAGAGAACGTGAGCACCGGAATTCCCAAAGCAGGGATTCTGGATCCGGACCTTGCGGGCAATCCCGTTGCCAACTGGAATACCGTGTACATTCCCTACTGCGATGGCGGCCTCCATGCCAGCGACGCAGATAGCGACAGCGACAACGATGGCCAGAACGATCGCTTTCAGCGCGGACTGCACAATCTGTCGGCGTCTCTGGATGTTGCCGTTAACACTTTCCCCAGCCCCAAGCGAATCCTGCTCACCGGTGTCAGCGCAGGCGGGTTTGGCACCACCTACGCCCTGTCACTGGTACGTTCGCTCTATCCCGACGCTACCATTGAAGTGATAAATGATTCCGGGATTGGCATCGCCCGTCCGGACGAACCGGATTTCGTCAGGCAATTGATGAACGACTGGAATGCCGGGGCATTTTTCCCCGCGAGCTGCGCCACCTGTATCGGTGAGGACGGCCATACAACCGACCTGCATAAATGGCAGCTGGATCAGGATGACAATGTGCGCCTGTCACTGATGAGTTACAAACAGGATACGGTGATCGGAGTCACCTTTTCCCAGATTGGCGGTGACATATTTGAGCTCGAGTTATTAGAAGAGCTTGCCGATCTTGAATCCGCCTATCCAGAACGTGTGAAAACCTTTGTACGCGATGGCGCCGCCCACACCTTCCTGCTTTCCGACACCAGCCTGACAGCCGGTGGCGTCACGGTGCTCGACTGGGTAACGGCAATGCTTGGCAGTGCAGATGATCGCGTTTCCACCAGCGACTGAATCACGGCAATCTATCCAGCCATCTCCAGATACTCACTAGCGGCCGCTTTCAGGCGGCATATCGATCACTTTCAGCGCCCGTCTCCGGGCGTTTTACTGGATTATCAAATGTAGACTCATTATATTGCCTCCTCCTCGCACCAGCAAACAGACGGATTACAACATGGGCCGTGCCTACCAGAACCGCAAAGACTCGATGGCGAAAACTTCTGACGCCAAAGCACGGGTGTACAGTAAATACGCCCGGGAAATTTATGTCACAGGTAAATCCGGCGGCACTGACCCGGTGGGCAACCTTGCCCTGCGCAGCATCATAGATCGCGCCAAGAAAGACCAGGTGCCGACCCACGTCATAGACAAGGCGATTGAGAAAGCCAAGGGCGGTGGCGGCGAGGATTTCACCGTGGCACGCTACGAAGGGTTTGGTCCCGGTGGTTGCATGCTTATCGTCGATTGCCTTACAGACAATGCCAATCGCACCATAGGGGATGTGCGCACCTGCTTTACCAAGACCAAGTGCAAACTGGGCACCCCCGGCAGCGTCAGTCATCTGTTTGATCACAGCGCCATTCTCGCATTTGCAGGAGACGATGAAGAAGCGGTACTGGAAGCCTTGTTAATGGCTGACGTTGACGTTAGTGATCTGGAATCCGAGGATGGCCGTATCACTGTATTCGCACCCCATACCGAGCAGTTCAAGGCCAGGGAGGCACTTCAGGAGGCCTTTGGCGAGATTGATTTTGAAGTGGACGAGGTGCAGTTTATCCCCCAAACCACGACGGAGCTCAACGCTGAAGACCAGGAAGTGCTGGACAAATTACTGGACATGCTCAACTACGTCGATGACGTTCAGAACGTGTACTGCAGCGCAGCGTAGGAAAACCCCATGCTTTCAGCCAGAGTAAAATGACCGAGCAAGTCCTTTCAGTGCGGCCCGTACTGGGTATCGGTGCCTGTCTGGCCGGCAAGGCCGTGCGCTATAACGGCCAGGCTAAAAACGCCAACGATCATGTGCGCGGTATCACAGAGGCCTTCGAGATGCGCTCATTCTGCCCGGAGATGGGTACCGGTATGGGTGTACCCCGCGCACCCATTCATCTGGTGGGTACACCAGAGGCCGTGCGGGCACTGGATGTGGAGACTCACACGCAGGATTATACCGGCCAACTGGCGGCTTACGCAGGCACAGTGCTGGAGCTGGCCCCTGAGCTCTGCGGCTACATACTGGTCAAGGGCAGCCCCAGCTGCGGTTACGACCGGGTAAAACGTTACGCCGACAACGGCTATGGCATCGCTTCAGACCTGCAGGGAGTGTTTGCCGCGGCGCTGGCCAAAGCAGACCCGTTGCTGCCGCTGGAAGACGATGGCCGCTTGAACGACCCGGGGCTGCGCGAGAGCTTTGTGACCAGGGCCTACACCTACCACAACTGGAAACAACTGTGCGCCGAGGGCCTCAGTACACACAAGCTGATCAGCTTCTACAGCCGCTACAAGTACCTGGTAATGGCGCACCACGTGCCCGGCTACAAGACACTGGGCAGACTGCTCGCCGATGCCGGCACTGTGCCCCTGGCATCACTGGCGACGGAGTTTATTACCGAGTTGATGGCCGCCCTGGCTCAGCGGGCTACCGTGCGCAGCCACACCAATGTGCTGTTCCATCTGTCGGGCTATCTGAAGCGCTCTGTACCGGCCCAGGAACGCCAGCGCCTGAAGGATCTCATAGAACAATACCGCCTGGGCCATATCCCGCTGGTGGTGCCGCTCACCATGCTCAAGCACCATTTCGCCAACAATCCCAATGCCTACATCGACAGTCAGGTCTTTATGGCGCCCTACCCCGACGAACTGAAGTTGCGCAACCTGATCTAGAAAATATCTGCCAGCGCCGCGTCAAGCGTAGGGAAGGCAAAGCCAAAGCCTGCTGCCTGTAGCCCAGAGGGCAGCACGCGCTGGCCGTTCAACAACAATTCGTCCGCCATCTCCCCCACCAGTAAGCGCATAACCGCTGCCGGCATGGGCAGGGTAATGAAGGTACGCTTACACCGTTTCATCGCCAGACAAAAACCACGGCTGGTCACTGGCTCGGGTGCTGTAATATTAAAGGGGCCACTGAACTCGGTGTGTTGCTGCAGAAAACGAATGGCAGCGACGGCGTCCCGGCGATGTACCCAGCTAAGCCACTGCCCGCCGGAACCAAGCCAGTTGGCAACACCAAAATTGAATGGCCTGGCCATTTCTTCCAGCGCACCACCATCCCGACCCAACACCACACCCAGGCGCAACAGGCACACCCTTACGCCGAGCTCCGTCGCGCGCATCGCTACCGTTTCCCAGCGCTGACATAGGTGATGGGCGAAACCGGGCACAACTACACCCTCTTCTGTCAGCGGCTCATCACCGTGATGCCCGTAAAAACCGATAGCACTGGCACTTAGCAGGACCTCAGGTGGTGCGTCCATGCGCGCCATCAACTTTACCAATCCCTCTGTAATGGCCAGTCTGCTGGCAAAAATTACCTGTTTGTACGCTGGCGTCCAGCGTTTGCCGGCCAGGGAGGCACCGGCGAGATTTATCACAGCATCAATGCGGCTATCGGCCGCAATCAGATCAAGACTGGTGATAAAGCGCAATAATCCGTCGTCGCGCATTTGCTGGCGACTCAGCACGGTGACGGTATGGCCATCAGCCAACAGCTCCGGGATTAACGCCCCGCCAATATATCCGGTGCCTCCTGTGATGAGATAGTGCATGGTTAGGGAACCCCCGGGATATAGAGCAACAGTGCTCATATAATGTACGCCCGCTACAGCAAACGGATCAAACCCGATATAGCAGCCCAGGTTCGGACTAGGGCCTATAATGCGGCTATGAATTGTTTACGCACCGATGCCCCAGCCCTGCAACGTTTTCTCCATGACCACCCACGCCTGGTGGTCATTACCGGCGCCGGCATCAGTGCCTCCTCCGGCATACCCACCTACCGCGACCGGGAGGGCAGCTGGAAACACAGCGCACCCATTACGCATCAGGAGTTTATTAGCGACCCGGCAAAGCGACAGCGGTACTGGTCCCGTTCACTGCTGGGGTGGCCAGTGGTGCGCGACGCAAAGCCCAATCGTGCCCACCGTGCACTCACCAGACTGGAACAGCTGGGCCATGTTGATCTGCTGGTAACCCAGAACGTGGACCGGCTTCACCAGCGGGCTGGCAGCGCGAAGGTGGTAGACCTGCACGGCAGAATAGACCAGGTTCGCTGCACGCAGTGCAACGCGAACACCAGCCGAGAGTCTGTGCAGTGGAGACTACTGCGAGACAACCCCCATCACAGCGCCGAGCTTGCCGCACCGCGGCCAGACGGCGACGCCGATGTTCCGGTAGCGCTGGTAGAGTCATTCACAGTGCCACCCTGCGAGCATTGCGGGGGTGTGCTGATACCGGATGTGGTATTTTTTGGTGGCGCAATTCCCAAATCACGGGTGGCTGCATGTAACGCGGCCATCGCCTCTGCCGACGCCGTATTGGCGATAGGCAGCTCGCTACAGGTGTTCTCGGGCTTCCGTTTTTGCCGTCTCGCAGGACAGTTGGGCAAATCTCTGGCGATTATCAACCCCGGCTGCACCCGGGCCGACGCCCTGGCAAATCTGAAACTCGTGTCGGATTGTGAGCCGCTGCTGCAGGCTGTCGCGACGCAAATGTCGGATTGAAGGGCGCTATTCCATGCGCTCCCGGTAGTCCCAGCTGAACCAGCGGCGGGGGCTGATCGTTATCAGCACTTCGTCCTCGCTGCGCGACAGCAGCCACTTTGCCAGCGGTGAGTCGTGGCCGCCCAGGTAGCGCCCCAGCAGCTGTTCCAGCATCTCGGCTCCGCCCTGCTCGGATAGCACAGCGTCACCTTGCCCACGCACACCGTAGTAGGGGGGATCATTGGGAGCCACTTCAAACCCCACACGGGGGCTCGCTTGCAGCAGTGCCACCAGGTGTGAGGAATTATGCGAGGCGCAATACAGCTTGCCATCCAGATAGGTAAACCAGACCGACACCACTCGCGGATAACCATCGTCTGCCACACAGGCCAGGCGCAGGGGGTAGCGCACATCATGTAAAAAAACGCCTATGTCTTCGACCGACCACGGCCCCTTTAATTTTGCACTCATCGATCGCGCCTCACTATCGTTATACTGACTGGATTATCCGGCCCCCGAGCCTAAATACCTAATTTTCAGGCCCGGTGATCCTAAAATTACAATTCCTCGTAATATTCACATGACAACTCCAATTATTTACTGGTTCCGCCAGGATCTCCGCACGCGCGACCTGCCCGGCCTGATTGCGGCCGCCGCTAATGGCAGAACCGTTTTGCCCTGTTACATACTCGATGATATCTCCCCCGGCGATGAAGCCATGGGCAGCGCCAGTCGCTGGTGGCTGCATCACAGCCTGGCAGCATTGCGCGAAGAACTGGCAGGGCTGGGTGGCACACTGGTCTTGCGTAGAGGGCCGGCCGCCGCAGTACTCAAGGACCTGGTAGCGGAAACCGGCGCAGACGCGGTTTACTGTTCCCGACTCTACGAACCCTGGGCAAACGAGCTGGAAGAAACACTGCACGGCACGCTCGCAGAACAGGGGGTGAACTTTAAACGCTATCCCGGCTCGCTGCTGTTCGAACCCGAAAAAGTGGCGACCAAGAGCGGGACACCCTTTAAGGTGTTTACGCCGTTCTGGCGGCACTGCCGCAGTGGCAACCCGCCTGCACGACCGAAGGGCGCCCCTGACTCCGCCACCTGGTATCGGGACAAGTGCAACAGCGAGGCGCTCACGTCCTGGCAACTGCTACCCACTGCCCCTGACTGGGCCCAGCGCTGGCTGGATCTGTGGCAACCAGGTGCAGAAGGCGCAGCCCAACGGCTGACGGCATTTCTGGACGGGCCTGTTACCAACTACAGCGAGGGGCGCAACCACCCCGCTCTGGAGGCCACCACACGGCTGTCGCCGCACCTGCATTTCGGTGAAATATCGCCCCGCACTATCTGGCATGCCGCTACCGGCCTGGCTGCACGGAAGCCTGAGCAAGACGCCCAGGTAGCCAAGTTCCTCAGTGAGCTGGGCTGGCGCGAGTTTTCGCATCACCTGCTCTATCATTTCCCGAGTATCACCCGGGAACCCTTCAAACCGCAGTTCAGCCACTTTCCCTGGCTGGGAAACGCGGCGGCGCTAACAGACTGGCAGCGGGGGAAAACGGGCTACCCCATTGTTGATGCCGGCATGCGCGAGCTTTGGCAAACGGGCTATATGCACAACCGTATCCGCATGGTGGTTGCCTCATTTCTTACCAAGCACTTGCTGGTGAACTGGCGCGCGGGAGCGCGTTGGTTCCAGGACACATTGCTGGATGCAGACCTGGCGAACAACAGCTGTGGCTGGCAGTGGGTAGCGGGCAGCGGCGCAGACGCATCGCCCTACTTCCGCATATTCAACCCGGTGATCCAGGGCGAAAAATTTGACAAAGACGGGCTCTATATCCGCCAGTGGGTACCAGAACTTACCAAGCTGCCCGACCGCTACCTGAACAAGCCCTGGGAGGCTCCAGCATCCGTGCTGGAACAGGCAGATGTCCGGCTGGGCGAGAATTATCCCAGGCCAATGGTTGATCACAGGTCCGCTCGCGAGTCGGCGCTGGCGGCATATGCCTCTCTCAAAGAAAAATAGCTGGGCCGGTGCCGCCCAATAACTACCGCCGACGTGACTGCTGTGTCGCAGTCCCCTGGCATCCGCCCCCTGAGCACTTTTGAACTGTCAACAAAAAACTGTTCTTTTCTCCACTTTCTGCATCCGTTTATCTCTACTTTTCTCTAGTTTTTCAATGCCTTGGCGGCGCTACCTCTGTAGTTTTTAGCAGGTCATCCCGGTGGGCTCACAGGCGCTTCCGGGGGAAATTGATTACTACGGAGAATCGGTCATGTTGTTGTGGGTCAGAGCTTTTGCTGTGCTCGGAACAAGTCTGCTGCTGATGGGCAGCAAGCTCATAATTCACGTCCCTGAGGGAGGTGCAGTGATGTCATCGTCCGGGCTCTTTGCCTGCGACACGGGTGAGTCCTGCACCATCGACATAGATGATCAACAGTTTTCCGAGACCTTCACCGCCGTAGCAGCACCCGGTTACACGTTCAGTCACTGGGGCGACAACGCCGGGACGATTTGCAGTGGCAGCCACTTCGCGCAATGTGATGAACTCGACTCCAACTCCTTCGGCGGGTCTGATTCGAATGCCACTGCGAGCCGCAATGGCGGCGTGCTTAGACTGTCACCCCACTTCACTGGCCGTGGCTATAATGATACGTCGTCCGAGCTCGAATTTTCCGTCAAATCACGGCAGTCCACCCGCTACTACGCAGTGCGTGGTGACACAGGGGAAGAGGTGTGGTCTGCGCTGACAGGTGCCGCCAACCCGCTTCCGGTTAACCGGGATGCCGGGATCAAGCCCCTGGGGCACGCCAGTTTCAAATACGAGTATAACTACCAGAGCGAGTACGCAGGCGACAGTTCAAGTTGCCGGGTGCGCGCAGGTAACTTCGAGTTCCGGTTTGACACCGTGCTGCCGCGACTGGCGGCAAATGACAGTCTTCGCAGCGAACTGGATGCCCGCTGGTCCAATTTGCAGGAGCGGATTACGGAACACGAAGCGGGACACCATGTGATCTATCGCCAGTTGGTATCTCGTCTACCCGATGCCCTGCGCAGTGTGGGCGTGGCACCCTGCGCCGAGTTGGACCAAAGAGTCAGCCAGGCCGTGACAGAGGCCGTCAACGAGATCCAACGCGCCAGCGCCGACTATGACCATTACCACGGCGAGGAAAGCTACGCGATAACATCGCTGTAACGCTTCTGCCCTGTAGACAACCGACCGCTTCGCATCTAATCTGCCCCCTTTATTGGCCGCCGCGGCGGCAGCGATAATTGGAGCATTGCCATGAACGCCTACCAACAACTGGAAGCACGCAAGAAACGTACCTCGGCCCTGGGCAACGCTATGGGCATTCTCGAGTGGGACCAGCAAACCATGATGCCTGAAGGCGCAGCTCCGGCGCGCGCTTCGGTGCTGGCTGAGCTCAGTGTGTGGATGCACGAGATGGAGACTGGCCCGGAATTGTCCGACCTGATCGCTGCCGCCGAAGCCGATGCCGATCAGCTGAACGAATGGCAGCGCGCGAACCTGCGCGAAATGCGCCACGAGTTTATCCATGCCAACGCTATGCCCGCTGAGCTGGTAGAAAAAATTGTGCTGGCGGAGTCGGAATCCGAGATGGCCTGGCGAACCGCGCGACCCAACAATGATTGGAAAGGTCTTGCGCCGAAACTGGAAGTGCTTTTTACGCTGAAGCGTGAAGAGGCCGCCATCAAATCCGGCCTCATGGGTGTAAGCCCCTATGAGGCAATGATAGACCAGTACGACCCGGGCCGAAGAGAGGCCCAGGTCGATCAGATTTTTGGCGATCTGGAACAGTTTCTGCCCGGGTTTGTGCAAGAGGTGATGGAAAAACAGGCTTCAGCACCCCAGGCACTGATACCCAACGGCCCTTTTCCCACCGAGAAACAGGAAGCGCTCAGCAAGGCAGTCATGAAAATTTTTGGTTTCCCCTTTGAACGGGGGCGCCTGGATACAGCGCATCACCCCTTCAGCGGAGGTGCCGACGGCGACATACGTATCACCACCCGTTATGAAGAAGACGACTTCATGAAGAGCCTGATGGCGGTCATCCATGAAACCGGGCATGCCCTGTACGAGGACGGGCGACCCGCAGAATGGCTGGGCCAGCCGGTGGGTAATTCCCGCGGTATGACGCTGCATGAAAGCCAGTCATTGCTGTTGGAAATGCAGGCGTCACGCTCCGAGGAATTTATCCGCTTCCTGGTACCCACCATTAAACGCTGCCTGGACGGTGAAGGTCCTGCCTGGGAGGCAGATAACATCCTGCGCATCTACCGCAAGGTAGAACCCGGGCTGATACGGGTTTACGCAGACGAGGTGACCTACCCGCTGCATGTCATCCTCCGGTACAAACTGGAAAAAGCCATTATTGCCAACGAGATCGCCATAGACGACCTGCCTGGCGCCTGGAATGAACTGATGGAAAAGTTGCTGGGAATCAGGCCCAAAGACGATATCGATGGTGTTATGCAAGACGTGCACTGGCCAGCGGGCCTGTTCGGCTACTTCCCCACGTATTCATTGGGTGCGTTGACCTCAGCGCAGATATTTACCGCTGCCCAACGGGACAATTCCGACATACTCCCGGGCCTGGGGCGCGGCGATTGCACGCCGCTGTTTTCCTGGCTGGACCAACATATACGCAGCAAGGGTTGCCTCTATATGCCGGACGAATTAATAGAAAAAGCCACGGGATCAGCCCTGGATACCGCCGCCTTCAAAGCCAGCATTAAGGCGCGCTACCTGGACTGATAAAAAAGCAGTATCTTCTGGCCAGTGGATTACGAGGGTTTGCGAAACATCAGCGTCCAGCGGTCGGTGTTGCCGCTGACCGTCCTGCGACCTACTTCGTATACCAGTTCGTCGTCCGCCCGATAGTGCAGATCGGAATAGTCGACAAATTCGAATCCCGCAGCGAGGATCTCCCTGATAGCCTGTACCGGGTCCAGGCGGCGCCGGTTTTCAGCGTTATCGGCCTGCATATGACGGCGGGTATGATCGACCAGTGCGTAGATACCACCGGGCTTAAGGGCCTTGAAAACAGACTGGTTTAGAGCGTCCCGCGAGGCGTCATCAAAGTTGTGGTAGTTGCGAAACGTCAGCACCATATCGACATTGCTGACACCCAGATCAGTATTGCTCGCGGTGTAAAAGCGTGCGCCTTCTGCGCGGCTGATCTCCGCGTCGCTGCCCGTCACCTGTATCTTCTCGAAACCCGGCTGCCCGGCCACGGCGCTTTGCGCTCGACTGGTGCCAAAAGCGATGTAGAACTCACCGTTTTCTGCGAGGACGGGGGCCAGTAACTTTGTATACCAGCCACCGCCAGGGAATAACTCCACCACTTTCATATTGTCGCGCAAACCGAAAAATTCCAGGGTCTCCACCGGTTTCCTGTTCCGGTCGCGTTCCATTTCTGCGGGCGTTCTGACCTCGGAGGCCATGGCGTTTGCCAGTTTGGCCCTGACGGGATCATAGTCCGATGCCAGAGCTGGCGACCCGGGCAGTGCAGCAAACAAAAGAAGTAATGCAATGGCAGGCAGGTGGCTCTTCATGGTTCTCCCTCAGAGTGACAACGGTTCAATAGAGTACCTGAGTATAAACGGAGATTGCACAAGATGCTGCCAGCTTCCTGAAAAATGGCCGATCGCCAGAGGTCCGTAAGCGGGTAGATTCAAATAACGATCTCGTTCAAACTTGCGAGATAGTAGCAATGAATCCCCCGGGGTATCGATGAAACCGTATCGTGATGATCTGGCAAGCAGATCCGCAGTAGTAGATACACTGCAACAAATGAGCGCTAGGGGGCTCAACAAGGGCACATCGGGCAATGTTTCTGCCCGCACCGAGGCCGGGATGCTAATCACCCCTACCGGCATCGCCCCCGACCAGTTGCGGCCCGAACAAATCGTACAGATGTCGTTAACAGGCAAGGTAGATCCGGGGCAACTGACACCTTCCAGCGAGTGGCAGATGCATGCCGCCGTCTACGCGGCAAAGTCCGCCATTAACGCTGTTGTGCACTGCCACTCCCCCTACGCAACCATTCTTGCCTGCGCGCGAAAATCCATTCCGTGCATGCACTATATGGTGGCCGCCGCCGGAAGCGACGAAATCCCGCTGGCCGAATACGCCACCTTTGGCAGCAAGGCCCTGTCTGAAGCGACCCTGCAGGGGCTGTCTGCATCGACGGCCTGCCTGCTTGCCAACCACGGCCAAATCACCGTTGCAACCGACCTTCAGGGTGCGTTAAAACTCGCTGAACTGGTGGAAGAGCAGGCACATTGTTACTGGGGAACGCTGGCTATCGGCGGCCCGGTACTGCTGGATAAACGCCAAATGAAGGAGGTATCAACGGCATTTGTGAGCTACGGCCAACAGCAGGACGGCTGAACTGGCGATGCTGTAATCACACTTCGTTTTCATGCGCTGGCACTGGGCCGTGATGATACTTCCTCATACCAGCGCAAAGTGTTCACGTTTTCCTCGGGTATCTCCACGTCAATCCACTTGGCAAAATCTACCGAACAAAGCGCGGTAATATCTGCCACGGTGAACTGCTCTCCGGCAATGAACCTGGAGTCTTGCAGGTAGTATTCAAGCCAATGGAAAAAGCGCTTGAGCGTGGCGTGCCCCCGCCCCACAAGGCCATCAATGGCGGTGATTTCATCGGTGCCCGGCATGCTGCGGTAAGCAAAGCTCGTATTGTCTATGTTGTTACGAAACACCTCTGAGGCGGCGATCATGCCATCAAACTCCATTTTTCGTTGCAGGCATTCCACCTGGGCCCGCTCCAACGGGGTTGTCCCCATCAGCGCAGGTTCGGGATAGAGCTCTTCAAAATACCGGCAAATGGCCATGGTTTCGTCAATGCAGGTGCCATCATCCAGCTCCAGTACTGGCAATATGCCCCGGGGATTTATTGCGCGGAACGCCTCTTTCATATTCTCTCCCCCGACTATGTCTATCTCAACTTTCGGGATATCAATGCCTTTTTCCGCGATAAACATTCTGGCCCTTCGGGGGTTTGGCGCGACGTTACAGTCATAAAGTTTCATACAAATTATTTCCTGCTGCGTTGTAATTGAGTGGCTGTCGTTAAAAATTCTTAAGTGCAGTATAAGCGATTTAGTACCGATAACTGCTACACTCGACGCTCTTTTATCGTCTCGCTTCAGGAACACTATGAAAGCCATCAAACTATCCGCACCACGCGGCGAAGTCACGGTAGCGGAGGTTGCTGTGCCGGTCCCCGGCCCCGGGGAAATCCTCATTAGAGTGGAAGCCTCGGGCCTTTGTTACACCGACGTACATCTGTGTGACGGCGACTGGGAGATCGTGGAAAACCTGGTAAAACACGATCTGACATTGGGACATGAAGCGGTAGGTATCGTCGCCTCATTAGGCGAGGGAGTGAGCAACAGATCGGTAGGCCAACGGGTTGCAGCGCCTTTTCTCCGCTCGACCTGCGGCGAATGCAAGCAGTGCCGACGCGGCGAGGAAAACCACTGCCCCAATGCGACTGTGCTCGGCATGTCGCATGACGGTTCGCATGCCGAATATGTGCTTGCCATGGCCGACTTTGTGGTGCCTGTGCCGGAGGGTGTCACACCGGAGCAGGCCGCGCCGTTGGCCTGTGCCGGTATGACGGTACTGGGTGGGCTGAAAAAAGCGAACGTGGGGATAGGCACTGTCTTTGGCGTGATAGGTGTCGGCGGCCAGGGCCACCTGGCCATCCAGTTAGCAAAAACCATGGGGGCCAGAGTTATTGCTATGGATATCGATCCGGCCAAGCTGGAACTAGCCAATGCGTTGGGTGCCGATCAGACATTTGATGTCACTCAAGCAGAGGCTATCGAGCAACTGACCGCCTTGGGTATGGACGTGGTAATGGTCACCGCGCCGTCGCACGACGCTCATCGCCTCGCGCTTGCGGTTGTCGCCTATGGCGGCACAATATCGCTCTGCGCCGTTCCGGGCGGTGAGACACCCATATCGATGACCCTATGTGGGTTCAAGGGTTTAAAGCTGTTGAGCCAGGCGGTGGCTACCCGACAGGATTTGGCCGATGTACTTGATCTTGCCGCCAGCGGTAAGGTGTCATGTGAAGTTACCACACGGTCGCTTGACGCCGGGCCTGAATCCATCAATGCCCTGCGCAATGGTGAAGTCGTTGGCCGGGTAGTATTCGTACCCTAATTTCAGCCTTAACCCGATTACACACGAAAGGAGTCGCAGGTTTTGTATCGCGGAACTCTATCGACGTTATTCATCGGCAGTACAGCGGCCCTGCTGCTCTCTGCCATGTGCAACAAACCGGTTATCGCCGAGGACGAGACTCTTGAGGAAGTGCAGGTTTACGGTATAAAGCTGGGTTCGGCAACCGCTCAACCCGTCGACAAACTGCCCTATGCATTACAAAGAGCGACCGCGGCGGACATTGCGCGCAGCCAGAGTCTGGATATCAGTGAGTTTATGAACAATACGCTGACCAGCGTCAGCATTAACTCCGCACAAAATAATCCCCTGCAGCCCGATGTACAGTATCGCGGCTTCACCGCCTCGCCGCTACTTGGATTGCCGCAGGGGCTGGCGGTTTATCAAAATGGCGTGCGTATCAACGAACCACTGGGCGATACCGTGAACTGGGATTTACTGCCGGAATCGACGATTCACAGCATGGACCTGATCGGTGGCACTAACCCGGTGTTTGGCTTGAACTCACTCGGCGGCGCCCTGGTCATTACCACTAAAAACGGCTTCAATTACCACGATACAGAACTGGAGGCCTATACCGGCTCCTGGAATAGACATGTTGTCAAAGCGCAAAGTGGCGGAAACTTTCCGCTCGCAGACACAGGGCAATGGGGTTACTACCTGAACTTCAGTCATTTCGAGGAAGATGGCTGGCGGGACTTATCGAAGTCGAAGGCGAGCAATTACTATGCCACAGTAGGCTGGCGCGATGATAACCGCACTGCCCTGGATATCATCTACCAGCATGGCAACAGTAAGCTTACCGGTAACGGCGCCCTGCCTGTCGGCTTGCTGGCTACAGACCGCGACGGGGTATTTACTGCACCCGATACCACCAAAAACGACATGGATATGCTGGACCTGGAATTTCGCCACCGTCTCAGTGACTCCGTGGAATTTTCAGGCAACGCGTTCCAGCGAGAGAACACCACAGATTCGTTCAACGGAGACGGCTCCGAGTTTGAGGAATGCCAATATGCCGGCGGTGAGCAATCGCTGTTCGAAGAGGCCGATGAGATCGAAGATGCACTGGATGCCAGCCTGGGGATAAACCTTGAACATATCTGCGAGGGTGATAATCCGGGTATCCGCAATTTCGACGAACTGGAAGCATTAATAGACAGCCGCGCGTTGAGTGCAGGGTTGGACCCCGAGGACTTTGAACTGGAAGACATTTCCGATGACCTGAGCGGTACCGGTGTCATCACCGATGAAGCGATCAATAACACCAGCCAACGCAAACAGACATCTGTGGGCTTCAACAGCCAGATAACGCTTACAGAAGCGCTTTTTTCACGCAGCAATTTACTGATACTCGGCTTCGGCTATCTGGACGGGAAATCCGATTTTGATGCATCCCTGGAATTGTCAGAACTTGACCCTGTAACACGCAGCACCCAGGGCCTCGGAGTGGGAACATTCTACGATGAAGCAGCTACCAGTATTGATACCCGAACAAAAACCCTGAGCTGGTACTTTACCGACACGCTGGACCTTACCAGCGCACTCTCAGTGACCTTGTCCGGACGTTATAACGATTCAGATATCACCTTGCGCGACCGGTCCGGTGAAAGCCCCGAACTGAACGGCGACCATTCCTATGCGCGCTTTAACCCCGCAGCGGGGTTTACCTATACGCTATCTGACGCGGCGGCGCTGTACGGCTCATACGGTGAGTCAAACCGCGTCCCTACCCCGCTAGAGCTGGCCTGCAATGAAGGCGTATTTGAATTAGCACGGGAGTTTGCCAGTGAAGCGGGGGAAGACCCGGATGATATCGATTTCGAATGTCGACTGCCCAACGCATTCCTGGCGGATCCGCCGCTTGATGATGTTGTCACTCGCAGTTATGAAGCCGGTGTAAGAGGAAGCTACTGGGGGATCAGCTACCAGGTGGGCCTGTATCATGCGACCAATAAGAACGACATTATCTTCCAGACAACAGGTCGCTCTACCGGGCTTTTTGCCAACGTGGACAAAACACGGCGCCGGGGCTTTGAGTCTGCGCTACAAGGCAGCAACGGAAAACTCGATTGGTATGCCTCGTACTCCTATCTCGAATCCACCTTCGAAGATGATTTTATGGTACTGAGCCCAAATCACCCCAACGCTAACGAAGACGGTGAGTTGTCAGTACAAAGTGGTGATCGCCTGCCCGGCTTACCAGAACATATCTTCAAGCTCGGTGGCGATTACACCAGCAGTGCCGGCCTGAGCCTCGGCATGGAACTTATCTATAACTCTGACCAGGTTCTGCGAGGAGACGAAAGTAATGACCTGGGTACCGTGGATGGTTACACGCTGATCAACTTACGTGCCAGCTATGCGCTGAACTCACAGTTTCTGCTATTTGCCAGAGTTAACAACCTCTTCGACGAAAACTACGAGAATTTCGGCCTGCTGGGTGAGTCGCCGGGGGAAGTCTTACCGGGTCTTGCGGATAACCGCCCGCTGTTTGTTGGGCCCGGTGCTCCCCGGGGCGGCTGGATTGGCTTCAAGTACACCTTGTAACTACCCGGGCACCAGGGCTGTTGCCATTGCGCACGTCGCAATATCTGCTACTCGGCAGTAGCTGTCTCACTGGCCAACCGGTCGTATTCTGTACATTCCGGTGTTTTCACCTGGCGCACCATGCGCAGTTGTTCACAGCTGAGCGACTCCATACTGCGCATACAGCCAACAGCGGGTTGATAAAGCTTATCGTCGGCCGGTACGGTCTGCACCAGGCTGCTCATGGTAGCGCAGTGGCCTGCCACCATGGGGGCGATACTCGCCTGCAGTTCGTCGGTGAGGTCCTGGCCCGCGACCGCTTCAAGTGCGCAGCTCCTGATCGTGTCACACAGCCCTTCGGTGGCGTCCGAGAGGTCATCGGCAACGCTGTATCCGCTCAACATAGCAAGCACAATCACCGGCAGTATGGATGTCGCATTTATCACTGTCTCTATCCTCATTGGGGTTTGACCACAGCATAACCGCTACAGATAAAAAACGCAGCTACTGCGTCACGGGTATCAGTCTATCGCCCGCCTTGCAGGGCCTTTTTGTTTTGGAAAAAAGGTCAAGACAATCTTGCAAAAATCCCCAGATAAAAAGCGTGTTTCTCAGGGTATTTTCGCTACAACTGCCAAGTAAATATTACACATATTTTAGGTTGAGCATGCCACCTGACGGCGGTCGGTACTGTGCGTATTATGCCCCGCTCCGTGACTGGAACACGGATTGTACAGCCTATTAAACACACAAGGATTCCAAAGATGTTCAAGAAAACTGCAATCATCGCCGGCATTGGCCTGGCACTTTCCGCAACTGCCCAAGCAGACTACCGCTGGGAACTGGGTGGCGCATACACCGCTGGCTCAATAGATTCTGAGCTGAAAACCCCTACTCGCAACTCCAAAAACAGCAATGACACCGATGTTGGCGAAGTCTATGGCACATTTTACCTTTGGGAAGTAGACACCAGCAAAGGCCCCCTGGGCGAAGCCGCCTTTCTTGATCACGCCTCCAGCATCACTGTGGGCGCCAGCGACGGCGAAGTCGATTTCAGCGACTTTGACACCCAGGACGGTCAGACTTATAACGTGTCCGGTCGCTATGTCGCCGAAGGCCCGGGCTGGCAGCTGTCCGGCTTGTTAGTTGACGTTGGCTATGAGCGTGCTGAGCCTGGTGACCGCGACATCGATATCTACAACCTTGGTGTCGGTTACTACGTTACACCAAAGACCACAGTTATCCTCGGTTACGAGCAAACAAACGTAAGTAACGGCGGCGACGTAGATAGCTACAGGGCAGACGTGAAACACCTCTGGTCACTGAGCGGCGACGGCGCAATTACTGCGGAACTAGGTTATGGCCGTACCAGCGTTAAAGACAATAACGATGTGAATGCCTACCTCGTTGCTGCCAAGTGGTACGTTAACAAGAACCTGGGTTTTGGCCTTGGATACGAGAATACTGACTGGAACGGCTATGAGGTCAATGCGTTCAACGTATCTTCCGAGTGGTTTGTTACTGAAGCCCTTGCCGTTTCCCTGGAATACACGTACCAGAGCCCTGACGATATAAAGTTCTTTAACGACAAGCTGGAAGTTGATTCAGAAGCCGTTACTATTGGTGCGCTGTACCGCTTCTAGGTAACAGCCAACACCCGAAGTAACAAAGGGTGCGCACCGTTGGTGCGCACCCTTTTTTTCATCCTGAATTCGCCAACACCAGACCGCTATGAAGCCTTCTTCAGGTCTACCAGGTCTTGAAAGCTGAGCGTGCCGATTTGATTACTGTCGTCATCCAGAAGCTCGTACAACACACCATCCCCGCGAATGCTGAAGACGATAATAACGTCCTGCTCACCGCCGCCCTCACGATGCGGCTCATAGTCCGGCGCGCTGCAGGTCATTGAGCCCACAGGGCGTACTTCCTTCAAGCTGCCGTCAGGTTTGTACAGGCGGTGCTCTCCCTGAATCACAAAAGTATTGTTGTGTGCTGTGTGCCGGTGCAAAATGATTTTCTCATTGCCGGCAAATTTGAATAGAACGTCAGCGATTTTATCCGTTTCATCAATTGCCAGAATGGAATAATGGAGGTGTTCGAAGTCTCCAAGCCGGTTCCAGGTAATGTTGCTGTCATCGAAAGTATGCGTCGCCATTGAAACTTTTCCCCTGCTGATCGGTAACTATGGAGCGGGTTGGGCCATCAGGATGCAGTTATAGTAGCCTGCAGCTGTCTGGCATTTTACAGGCTAATATCAATATTCCCTTTGTTCAGCTGCAGAGGGATCGTATACGGCAAAGCGACCGTGTCGGTAACAGCTGATAAAACCCCGTCCACTAGATAAAAGCCAAGCACCAGGTCTACTGCCATATTCACTGGTTTTGCATGCAACATGCAGAAATCGTAGGAGACACCCGAATAGACCCGGGGTATCGATTGCCAGTAAGTGCCTCGTTCATACAACTTATCTGAAATCGATGGATCAGTTTTTGTCAAGGTAGTGACTGAGCCACAGGCCTGTAGACACGCCAGGATAGTAATCAAGCTCAAGTATTTCATCTATTCGCCTCCCGACGTCGCCACAGGACTCACACGGACTTATAACCCGCATTGAAGAGACAGTCTACCGTAGAACCGGACTCCCAGGAATCGATAGAGTGTGTATGGTTTCAGTTGCCGACTCTAACCATTCCCGGGAGTGTACCCGGCACTAGTCGTTTTTAGTGCAAAGTTCAGCCCTCCCTCACCTGTTGTTCGATTCTCGCGCCAATGTCTTCATCAATATTTCGCCAGTACTCAAACGCCCTATCCAACACTGGCTCAGTGACACCGGCTTTGAGATGGCCCGACGCATTTGCTACCAGTCTGTCGCGCGCATCGTCATCCATCACCTCGCGTACCAGAGTGCGTGCCTGCCCGAAATCGTCGTCATCCTTTCTTAAGGTGTAAGCGGCGCGCACGAACTCGCCGTCGGCCTGCCAGGTGGTGTCGTCGGGATAGCGCTCTCCGTCTGCCTGGGGGCCCCCCTTGGAGTTTGGCGCGTAGACAGGGTCGGAGGTTTTGGCAATACGCATGGCACCGTCCTTACTGTAACTGTGCACCGGTACTTCCGGTTGATTCACCGGTATTTGCTTATAGTTGACACCCAGGCGATGCCGGTGTGCATCCGCATAAGCGAACATACGCCCGAGCAACATCTTGTCCGGGCTGACACCGATTCCCGGTACGAGGTTGTTCGGCTCGAAGGCCGCTTGCTCGATTTCCGCGTGATGATCCGTGGGGTTGCGATTCAGTGTGAGCTTGCCCACCTCGTGCAACGGATAATCGCTGTGTGGCCAAACCTTGGTGAGGTCAAAAGGGTTGAACCGGTAATCCAGCGCCTCATCAAACGGCATTATCTGCACATGCATTGTCCAACTGGGATGATTACCGTCGGCGATGGATTCGAACAGGTCTCGACGGTGATAGTCGCCATCGGCACCGGCCAGGTGGTCGGCCTCTTGCTGTGTCAGGAAATCGACGCCCTGGTCCGTTTTAAAGTGGTATTTCACCCAGAAGCGCTCTCCTTTGGCATTTACCCACATATAGGTATGGCTGGAGTACCCGTTCATCTGACGCCAGCTTTTCGGGATTCCGCGATCCCCCATCAGCCATGCAACCTGGTGTGCCGACTCCGGTGACAAGGTCCAGAAATCCCACTGCATGTCGTGGTCGCGCAAATCATTGTCGGCTCGACGCTTCTGGGACCGAATAAATTGTTGAAACTTCAGGGGGTCGCGCAAAAAGAACACTGGCGTATTGTTCCCGACCATATCGTAATTGCCCTCACTGGTATAAAACTTGAGGGAAAATCCGCGCGGATCACGCCAGGTATCGGGGCTTCCGCGCTCACCGGCCACCGTTGAAAAACGGGCAAGCATGTCGGTGCGGGTGCTTGGCTGAAAGACCGCTGCCTTGGTATAGGCAGAAACATCCTGTGTCACCTCAAAAAAACCGAAAGCACCGGAGCCTTTGGCATGGGGTTGACGCTCCGGAATGCGCTCGCGATTGAAGTTGGCCATCTGCTCTATGAGGTAATGGTCATGCAAGAGTATAGGGCCGTCTCGCCCGACGGTTAACGAATGCTCATCGCTGGCAACGGGAATACCCGCATCGGTTGTAGTTGCCTTCCTGTCATCTTTCGCCATGGTCTATCTCCTAAAGTGTCAATATCATCATGTCTTGTGATCTGCCTGTCTCCCGGGGAGTGACGGTCAGTTGCCGAAGCCTTTAGGCCTCTCCCACAGAATAAGCAATATGCATGCCATAGCAATAGCTTTAAGCGGCTCTTCCGGGTGATCCGATCGTGGAAGCGCATGCTACCGCCTGGGTGCGCCTGGGTGGTCGCCTTGGTTGCGCCTTGGTGGACAGGCACACACCTGGCGTGGACAGGCACACCGAAGTCGCCTGCGTGGACACGCCCAAGCGCCTGTAAACGGACAGGTATATTGAAATGCCCAGGTGTCGCCCAGCTTGGCACGCTTTTTGAATGGTGTTTACCCGACCCATGCGCCTTGGTGGACAGGCACACCGACACTCTTGTGCGCCTTGGTGGACCGGCACACACCTGGCGTGGACAGGCACACCGAAGTCGCCTGCGTGGACACGCCCAA
>CAXBOW010000013.1:0-182156 GCA_963977485.1 uncultured Haliea sp. | reverse complement strand
TGTGACGCAGCCTGTTCCGCAGGGAGCGCAAGCACCGCTTGCGACCTGTAGTAGGTCACACTAACAACAACGCAGCGCCCTTAGCCTACCCCCCCATCAGACCGCACAAAAATTTCTCCATCCACATGTACGTCCCTTTGCGGGAAGGCAATAACGATTCCGGCCTCCGCGAATAGGCGATCGATACTGTAACGGAGATCGCTGCGTATGCCCCTGAGGCCACTTTCTGTGGCGGTATAGATCCAGATGTTGAGATCGAATACCAGGGCGTTGTCTCCAAAATCTTCAAAGATCACGTTTTTGCCGGGCTTCTCCAACACTTTTGGATGATCATCGGCTGCCTGTTTCAGCAACTCGGTTACCAGGTTGACGTCGGAGCCATAGGCGACACCTATGCGTACAGTGGTGCGCAACAATTGATCTACCAGCGTCCAGTTGGTCACAGTATTTTCAAGCAGGTAGCTATTAGGAACGAGCAGATGAATGCCATCGACACGACGGATTCGAGTGGAGCGGGTATCAATGGATTCGACTGTACCTTTTACCTCACCCATTTCCAGGAAATCGCCAATTTTGATGGGGCGTTCCCACATCAATATCCAGCCACTGATGAAGTTGTTGATAATATTCTGTGCGCCAAAACCAAATCCAATCGCTACCGCGCCAGAAATAAATGCAAAAGCGGCCAGCGGAACTCGTAAAAAGTCGAGAATAATGAAAGCGAGAATGACAAAGCCCAGAATAAGATAAGCTCGGGACAATAATTGGATAATGTCCGGGTTGGTGCCACGTGCGTGCAGCCGGTTGCGTAGGAATTTAGTGGTCACGACGACAAATAGCCCGCCCAGGATGGTAAAGAGCAGCACATATAGTAGTTGGGCCAAATCCAGGCTGGTTTCACCGAATACGATAATCGGGGTATGCAGTATTTCTACAAAGCTTTCCATCCAGTGCCCACCTTCGAAATAATCGGAACAATAAGCGTTCTCCAGCAGGAGAGCTATACAGTGCAAGTACACCACGACTCCGTGCGGGTAGCTAATAAGGACTATAGTTAAAATCACAGCTTACCGTAAGCTTAAGTGGTAGCGAGTGGCGCTTGGTTTAGCATTAAAGGTGAGATACTGGCACCGGAGCCAAGAAGCGCAAGACCGGAATTTCAACAAAACCCAGAGGTGATTTCTGTGTTTCAGGCACGCGTGGTATCAAGAGTCTCAGCTGTAGTCGCGCAATTGAAGAGGGGCATGCAAGACTGGTTGGCGTTAGTCCGGCTGAGTGAGATATCGGTGGACACTTCGCCGTCACCGGTGGTCGAGCTCACCATGGATCAGCTACGGGAGAGTGTTTGCCAGAGATGATTTTGAGCAAGGCATTATCCGCAGGCAGTTTAGCGCTTGTCACCTCGTTGGGTGCAATAAATGTTTCATCTCAGGAAACTCTCGCACAGGAAGAGGAACTTGTGTCCCGTTTCCAGCGTACTGTCCAATATCTGCAGGGCTCTTCACTCGAACAACGCGCCGATTTTGCAGCAGTGGCCCTTGTTGAGCTGACGGAAGTTTATATGGCGGAGTCGGATCTTGCCCGCGCCGAGGCCGCTCACCAGAAAGCTGTGGCGCGCAGCAAGTTGCTTAATTGGTCCCGGGCCGTAGATCTTTACGCGAAACAGTTGGTGCTGGTGCTCGACGATGTGGAGCAGGGTTTCCCCGTCGTCCTGCGGACCGATCCCCAGGGGCCAGTGACTACCATCGTGGCCGATCGTGCTGTGATTCTCGGGCATCCCCGAGCGGATCAACAGGCTGC
Organism: uncultured Haliea sp.; assembly: GCA_963977485.1. Taxonomy (GTDB): domain Bacteria; phylum Pseudomonadota; class Gammaproteobacteria; order Pseudomonadales; family Halieaceae; genus JARRPM01. The sequence goes on along the minus strand of CAXBOW010000013.1, from coordinate 180,356 downwards.
CTATGAGCTACGCGTGTTGACTGACTTCTGTAGTTCCCATGATTGCCAGCGTATGACTTTCACAGCAGATGACCCCGAGCCAATTCCGGCGTCCGCCATGCGCATGAATACCCTCTGGACTTTTACTGAGAGCGGCCCAGTTTGCTCGAATGATGGTATTGAGTTGCATTTTCAAAGCAGCGAAAACCTGCCGATACTGCGAGGGATTTGCGAAGAACTGATGCAGGAGGCCGCGACACTGGTGATGGAGTTGCACTGGCAGCGCCGGCATGGTGTAGTCATAGATTGGACAGCCCTGACTGTGAGTGCGACGCCGGGTCGTCCGGAGCATCTGGTGCGTTTAAATGCCGCTGGTGATTCAGTATTGGTCACTTTGCCACTGCTGTATTCCGATGCGCAGTTACTCGCGGACCTCAAACCCTGGATATTGTCTCGCGTCACCGGTAATCCGCCAGAGGTGCTTTACCTGGATACAGGTGATTATGGTTGGGAGTCGCGCGCACCTTGATGCGGTTTCTAATTCCGGGGTCAAGGCTGGCGGGAAGTGTTTCGTCCTTTATCGGTGGAACTGCTAGGCAATAAGACGCTATGCTTGCGGTGATCACTACCAGAAGCGACTGGAGCCGCCAGAATGTTGGAAATACTTCAAGTCAATACATCAGAACTCCAGCTGGGCATGTACGTGTCTGGCCTGGATCGTCCGTGGCTGGAGGTGCCCTTTCCGGTTCAGGGCTTCCTGCTCGAGACGCCCAGTGATATAGCCCGGATACAGAAATACTGTAAGCATGTATTCATAGATAGCGCAAAGTGTGTAGTGGACGAGGGGGCTGTCAAGCGCAGAGCTACAAATCGCGTACGCAAGACTAACCAGCAGATTTTTCAGGGCCGCAAGCTAAAAGTCTACGCCGACAGTGCTACCTGGACTGAGGAATTTCCCAAAGCCAAAGCCGCTGTGCATGCTCTCACGGAGACGGTTGATCACATCTTTGACCAGGCGTCCCATGGTGGCGCCCTGGATGTGGTCAAGGTCAAGAAGTCTGTCGACCCGATGATAGACAGCATTGCGCGTAATCCTGATGCCTGCATTTGGCTGGCCCGGATGAAGCAGCAAGATACGTATACTTATCAGCATTCGGTTGGCGCTTCCATATGGGCGGTAGCATTGGGGAGACAGCTGGGACTGCCTAAATCCGATTTGCGGTCCCTGGCCATCGGTGGGCTGTTATTTGATATAGGTAAACTTCAAGTTAACCCCGAATTACTTGGTGCCGAACGTTCTCTCACAGATGAAGAGTTTGCGGAGGTTCGCAGCCACGTGTCATTGGGCGTCAAGATGATTACCGAGAGTGGCCTGATGAATAGAGATGTGTTGGACATGGTCGCACACCACCATGAACGTCATGATGGGTCCGGTTATCCTGGTGGTTTGAGTGGGGATACCATTCCTGTTTATGCACGCATTGCGGCAATAGTTGATTGCTATGACGCTATCACCAGTCATCGTAGCTACGCGCGTGCCATTCCGCCGGCGCTGGCGATCAAAAAACTGTATGAGTGGCGAGACATCGACTTTCAGGCTGAATTGGTAGAAGAGTTTATCCAGGCTGTTGGCATATATCCGGCGGGCACACTGGTTGAACTGTCCTCCGGCGAGGTGGCTGTTGTAGTAGCTGAATACCGCACAAGGCGTCTGCGCCCGCAAGTCATGGTCCTGTTAGACGCCAACAAAGAACCTACCACCGAAGTAAAAATGGTAGATCTGCGGAGTGAGACAGTAACCAGCGACGGTAAACCCCTTGAAATAGCCAGCAGCCTTGAGCCAGAGGCCTACGGTATCGATATGGCTGGCATCAAGCTCTGAGGGTAAACTCAGTTGGATCAATTACCGGTTATTCAGCGTGAACAATTCATTCAGCGACTTTGTCAGGCGGTTGAGGAGGCCAAGGGGGAGGAAACTCATCTCGGCTTAATGCTAATAGACCTTACCAACCTGGCAAGGATTAACCACTTTCACGGTTACGAAGCGGGTGACCAGTTGTTAAAAGCCGCTTACGGTGAGTTGCTGGACCTCAGTAAGCTACCGGACTCCGTATTCCGCTTGGGCAGCCATCGTTTCGTGTTTATCCTCCCGGACCTTGGTAACCCTGCCTACATAGCCCTAGCTATGAACCGGGTGTACCGGTCTCTGGAGGCGGAATTGCGTGAAGATACCGAGGTGCTAGGAGTTGACGTGAAGATCGGCCTCGCGATCAATCGCAAGGGTAATCTTGATGCCATGACTATGCTGGCTCAGGCAGAAGCTTCCCTGTCTCATGTTAAATTGGGCGGCGTTCTGCGAATAGAAGATGTGCTTGCCGAAGATGGCAGCGAGCCCCTTCAAAGACGGCTGGAACAAAGCCTTACAGAGGCCCTGCAGGACAATGCCTTTGAGCTGCATTACCAACCAAAGGTCGAACTGGCAACGGGTACCCTGCGCAGCGCCGAAGCGCTGTTGCGTTGGCAGTCGCCGGAGGGCGAGTTTGTTTCCCCTGAGTTGATAGTGGAGTGGGCTGAGTCAGCTGGCCGGTCCTACGAATTGACGAAATGGGTGGTTCACAAGACACTGCGGCAGTTACGGGAGTGGCAGGACACCCTGGATATTGGTCTTGCATTGAATATCCCGGCGACGCTAGCTGGTGACCCCGACCTTCCAGCACTTATACAGGATGCGATAGCGATCTGGGGAGTGATCCCGGGCAGGCTAACTGTGGAACTCACTGAGAGCGCTTTCATCGAGGACAAGCAATCCGGATATGACAACCTGCTAAAGTTGAATAAACTGGGCATCAATATTTCTATTGATGACTTCGGAACAGGATATTCCTCCCTCTCCTATTTCAAGCAGATCCCCGCCACAGAACTCAAAATTGACAAGTCATTTGTCGACTCCATGCTGGTGGATACTCAGGACATGGAGCTGGTGAAAATTATTATTAATATCGCCCACCAGTTTGGGTTGAAGGTAGTGGGCGAGGGTGTGGAGGATAAAGAGAGCCTGCACAGTCTGCGTGCGTTGGGCTGTGATCTTGTTCAGGGATACTATGTTTCGAGGCCGCTACCCGGGGATGAGTTTGCGGCGTGGGCAACAAACTGGAAAGGTTTTCCCCAGTAAATACTGCCCTTGCTGTGAGCGGCCCCTGTCACATGCTTTTGCGAGACTAGTTCTTTTTGCTGGCAGCAGCGAAAGCCGCTGCAAACGCACCCGCAGGAGCAGCCTTCCCGACCCGCTCCTTTGATCGCTGCTGCGGTTTCGTGTTGTGCTGACGCTTTTGCGCTCTGTCGCCATGATTATTACCGTCTTCAGCTTTATCTGAGAGTCGCATGGTCAGACTTATCCGTTTGCGCGGTATATCTATTTCCATAACTTTCACGCGCACGATATCGCCGGACTTGACGACATCCCGTGGGTCCTTTACGAAGCGATCTGCGAGGGCTGAAATATGCACCAATCCATCCTGATGCACTCCGATATCAACAAAGGCACCAAAGCCCGTTACATTGGTCACTGTACCTTCCAGAACCATGTCCGGGGACAGATCGGAAATTTTCTCCACGCCATCCTGGAACTGCGCCATCTTGAAATCGGGTCGCGGGTCGCGGCCGGGCTTGGCAAGTTCGTCAATAATGTCTTTTACCGTGGGTAGCCCCACTTTTTCATCCGTATAGTCGGCGGGGTTTAATGTGCGCAGGAACGTAGTGTCTCCAATAATACTGCCGAGGTCACGTTGCTGGCGATCGGCTATGGCAGTCACAACCCGGTAAGATTCTGGATGCACCGCAGAGGCATCCAATGGATTGTCGCCATCCATGACCCGTAGAAATCCGGCTGCCTGTTCGTACGTTTTTTCACCAAAGCGGGAAACCTCCAGTATGGCGCGACGATTGCCGAAGCTGCCGCGCTGGTCCCGCAGTGCAACGATGTTACCGGCGATGGTTTGGTTTAACCCGGAGACCCGCGCCAGCAGTGGTACTGAGGCGGTGTTGACGTCAACCCCTACCGCGTTAACACAATCTTCTACTACGCTGTCCAATTGCCGCGCCAGCTGCAGTTGGCTGACATCGTGTTGGTACTGGCCAACGCCAATAGATTTGGGTTCGATTTTCACCAGCTCTGCCAGCGGGTCCTGCAGGCGCCGTGCGATGGAGACTGCACCGCGGATGGTGACATCCAGGTCGGGAAATTCCCGTGCAGCAAATTCCGAAGCGGAGTAAATGGATGCGCCGGATTCGTTTACCATGGCCTTGCGGACATTCAGTTCCGGATGACTGCGCAGCAGGTCGCCCACAAACTTGTCGGTTTCCCGTCCTGCGGTGCCATTGCCTATGGCGATCAACTCGACCTTGTGCTGCTGAATCATGTGCAACAAGGTGGCCTCTGCCTCCTGTAGACGCTTGCGTGGCTCGTGAGGATAGATAGCGCCGTGGTCCAGTACCTTGCCGTTTCTATCGACTACCGCGACTTTTACTCCAGTGCGCAAACCAGGGTCGAGGCCGATGGTAGCTTTGGGTCCCGCCGGGGGGGCAAGTAGCAGGTCCTTCAGGTTGTCGGCAAAGACCTGAATGGCTTCCTTTTCTGCCCGCTCGCGCAATTGCCCCAGCAAATCGCTTTGCAGGTGTGTGAGGAGTTTAACTCGCCAGGTCCAGCGCACAGCCTCCAGCAGCCACCGGTCTGCGGCACGCTGCTGATCAGCAATTTTCCAGTGTTCTGCGACCATCGCTTCACAAGCGTGTGTGTCGGTAGGCTTCTCATCTGCGTCCATTATCAGATTGAGGCTTATTATCCCCTCGTTGCGTGCGCGAAACATGGCAAGGGCTCGATGGGAAGGTACCTTCGCCAGTGCCTCTGTATGCTCGAAATAGTCGCGAAATTTGGCGCCTTCCTGCTCTTTGCCATCAATCAGTCGGCTGGCAAGCAGCGCGTGGCTTACAAGGAACTGGCGCAGGGTGGCCAGCAAATCGGCGTCCTCGGCAAAACGCTCCATAAGTATCTGCCGCGCGCCATCCAGGGCTGCCTTGGTATCGGCAATGCCGACGGATTCATTGATGTACAGGCAGGCTGTTGTTTCCGGGTCAAGCGTGGGGTCCCCCAACAGGGCATCCGCAAGAGGTTCCAGCCCGGCCTCCCGGGCTATCAGCGCCTTGCTGCGCCGCTTGGGCTTGAAGGGGAGATAAAGGTCTTCCAGGCGGTTCTTGGTATCGGCGTTTTTTATCGCCTGCTCAAGGTCGGCGCTGAGCTTACCCTGATCCGTTATGGTGGCAAGAATGGTCTTGCGGCGATCTTCCATTTCGCGCAGGTAGTAGAGTCGCTCCTCCAGTTGTCGCATCTGGGTGTCATCCAGTGCACCGGTAACCTCTTTTCTGTAGCGTGCAATGAATGGCACTGTTGCGCCCTCATCGAGGAGTTGGATTGCGGCGTCTACCTGGCCTACACGAACGGAGAGTTCCTCCGCGATGCGCTGGGAAATGGCTGTGGTCATGGCTTTATTGGTCTATTCCTGCGGGATGATATAAGTGTGTTGCTACGTGGAGGCGGCATTATGCGCCAGCAGGAAGGACATTACGATCTGGAAAATGATTGGCTTTTGTGTTGAGGCGGATAAGACCAATGCTGCCGGGCGAGTATCTACCCGCCCAGCGACAGGCCAACAGGCTATCCGAACGTCTTGACCGCCGAAAGTAACTGGCGGCAGGTGATCTGGCCGATAAGCCGGCCATTTTCTACCACAGGCCGGCGGCGGTGTTTTTTGATCAGCATATCCTGGGCCACATCGAGAATGTTCTCGTCCGGGTGCGCTACCAGCAGGTTATCTGCCGTCATATGTTCGCTTACCAGGCCAATAGCAGACTCATTGTAAATCGCCCCCAATGTTGCCCGCAGGCAGTCGAGCTCAGACAGGATACCCGAGAGATTACCGTCCGCATCGACCACGCAAACCCCCGATACCTTGTTATCGATGATGACCTTTACGGCATCGGCAATATTGTCATCCGGTTTGACCTTGACCGGATTCGTTATCATATAGTCCCTTAGGTTGACCGACTTAAGCATAGCGTTCTCCTGCCCGGATGGGTTGCTAAAGTATAGACTGTAAATAATGCATAAGTGATTCTGGCGCGATACCGAGCCATAGAATGATGGCGATCAGCACAAGCGATAGCGCACTTCCACGCCAGCCACTTTTCGTTTCAGGCACTCCCGGGTGTTCTTCCGGCCTGCGCGTCATGTAATAGATTACCCGAAGATAGTAGTAGATACCGATGCTACTGCCCACCACCAGGGTAAATAGCAGCACCCAGTTGTGGCCACTCACGGCGGCGCTAACGAGGTAAAATTTGGCGATAAAGCCAGCGGTCAAAGGAATCCCCGCCAGCGAAAGCAGCGCCACCAGCATCAGGCTGGCCAGCACTGGCTGGCGCCAGAACAGGCCGCTTATTTGCTGCAACTGAATGTTTTCCCGGTCGCTATCGTCAGCACAGATCAGTGTCAGTAGGCCGAAGGCACCGAGGGTTGTCGCGGTGTAAGCGATCAGGTAATACATCGCTGCCTCTACTGCCAGGGCCCGGTTCACCGGGTCGAAGCAGACCATAAACACAATCATCAGGTAGCCGATGTGGGCGATGGAGGAATAGGCGAGCATCCGTTTGATATTGGTCTGCAGCAGCGCCAGCAGGTTCCCGGCGAGCATACTGAGAATGGCGATCAGACCAGTCACTTCTACCAGGATACGGTAGCGGAACAGGTCCGCATCCAGGAACAGCCGTAGCAATACAATAAACACAGCGGCTTTGGCTACTGAAGCCAGGAACCCGGTAACCGGGGCGGGTGCGCCATCGTACACATCTGGCGTCCACAGATGAAACGGTACCAGAGACAGCTTGAACGCCAGGCCGGCAAAGATCATTACAGCTGCAGCAAGTAGTAGGCTCTGGCTGGCGCTGGTGATACTCAGCTGCTGGCCCAGGGCCGTGAATTCCATGGTGCCAGTGGCGGCATACAGCAGTGCGAAGCCGAACAGCGCAGTGGCGGAGGCGGCGCCTGACAGCACCAGGTACTTGGCCGCTGCCTCCAGCGGCAGAATGGATTTGTTGGGGTAAGCGATCAGGGCGTAGAGCGATACTGAAAGCAATTCCAAACCCAGAATCAGTCCTGCTACATGCACTGCATAGGCAAGCACGCAAGCACCCATGGTTGCCAAAACCAGTAGCAGGAAAAACTCCTCCGGCTGATCGCCATGCTGCCGGACATAGTCTGCAGACAACAGCGCGGTAACCGCTCCCGCCAGGCAGAAGAGGGCGCAGAAAACGAAGGCAAACCGGTCTGCCATCAGCAGCGGCGTAACCTGCCGCGGCGCTACCTCCTGCGCGAAGCCACATGACAATGCTGCCAGTACCAGCGTCAGCGCAGCAAGTGCTGCCGTTAGTGGAGCATCCCTGACCCAGGCGATCTGTAGCATGAGTACTGTTGCGCCAAGGGCGAGCACTATCAGTGGCAGCAAGGCCTGGAAGTCGACGAGGTTCACAGGGCACCTCCCGCGACGGTGGCCGGTGTTTCCAGTGCGGCAACTGTGCTGGCACCCGGAACAAGCTGCTGTAGTCCATCCAGAACGGGTTGCGCCAGGTCCAGAACCGGTTGCGGGTAGAGGCCAAGCCAGATCAGGGCAAGCATCATTGCCGCCATGGAGAGCATTTCCCTGGTGCCAAAATCCGGCATTTTTCGCTGCTCGTCCGGGGTACCCTGAAAAGCCTGTTGCATCATCCACAATGAGTAAACGGCAGCGGTGATCAGACCCAGGGCGGCGATGACCGCAAGCCACGGTTGTACTGCGAACAGACCCAGTAATACCAGAAATTCGGCGACAAAATTTCCGAGCCCGGGAAGCCCCAGGGAAGCGACCGCAAAAAACATGGCGCAGGCACCCATGCGCGGAGCCTGGTGCCAGAGCCCACCCATGCGCCGCATGTCGCGGGTGTGCAAACGATGCTGCAGTGCACCCGCCATCATAAACAGCGCTGCCGTGCTTACTCCGTGTGCGATCATCTGCATGACCGCACCCTGCAGCGCCAGTTGGTTCCAGGCGTAAAGGCCGAGTAGTACAAAACCCATATGACTGACGCTGGAGTAGGCTACCAGGCGTTTGAAGTCACTCTGGGCAAAGGCAAGTATTGCACCGTAGATTATCCCGGCCGCACCCAGGCCCATGGCGATAGGGGCGAACTCCATGGAAGCCTCTGGGAACAGTGGGATGCAAAAACGCAGCAGCCCATAGGCGCCGGTCTTCAATAAAATGCCTGCCAGCAGTACGCTGCCGGCAGTAGGCGCCTGGGTGTGTGCATCCGGTAGCCAGGTGTGGAAAGGAAACGCCGGTAACTTCACGGTGAAGGCCAGGAAGAAGCCCAGCATAGTCCAGTAACCCAGTCGCGGGTCGAGCTCCAGGCCCAGCAAGTCGAGATAGCTGAAGCTGAGCTGGCCCGTGCTTGCCAGGCCCTGCCAGGCCAGTACTACGATTGCCACCAGCATGAGCAGGCCTGAAGCCTGGGTGAAGATGAAAAATTTCATTGCCGCGTAGGTCTTGTTTTCGTGCCCCCAGATAGCAATCAGCAGGTACATGGGGATTAGCATGACTTCCCAGAACAGGAAAAACAGGAACAGGTCGACGGCGAGGAACACGCCGCACACTCCCGCGAGCGTCCATACCAGGTTGGCCTGGAACAGCCCGGGTTTGAAATCTATCTCTGACCAGGAGGAGGCAATGGCGACCAGGCCCAACAACAGGGTTAGCACGACAAGCAGCAGACTGAGACCGTCCATCGCCAGTTCGAAGGCGATACCAAAGCGAGGAATCCATTCTATTTTCAGGTAGAGCATCCAGTCGTTCGGGTTGCCGGGGTTCGGCAAGTGCACGGGCTGATCTGCAGGGACGTTCAGGAGCAGGAATACAAGTGATCCGACGACGGAACCGAGAGCAACCCACCGTGGCAGGTTCGGATTGATTCGCTCGCTCTGCCATGCCAGCACACCGCCGGCCAGTAACAGCAGGATCAGTACCGCCATACTCATGTGGCGTTCCTCAACACGATGGCCAACAACAGCACGAGACCGAATACCATAGTGGTGGCATACCAGCGCAGTTCGCCTGTCTGGCTAGCAGTGAGTTTGTGGTGGGCCCATTGGCTGAGGGTGACCACACCGTTGTAGATGCGATCGACAGGCTCATCGCGCCACCAGTGAGACAGGGCAGTAAAGGGCCGCACCAAAAGGGCGTCATAGAGCTGGTCCACACGCCAGCCAGCCTGGAAAAAGTTGCGCATACCCCGGGCGCTGGCCGACGATACGAGTTTGTCTGCGGGCAGCTGATGCCCCAGGAAGATCATGTAGGCCAGCAACAAGCCGAGCAGTGGCGTGCCAATGGCGATGTATTCAATAATATGGCTGGCCCCGTGGGGAGCTGCAGCAGGAAACACCTGTGCCAGGGGCAGTACCAACATGCCACCGGACAGGGCGAGGATACAGAGCAACACCAGGGGGACAGACATTTTCCAGCCCGGCTGTCGGTCCGGTTCACTGTGGGCCTCGCCAAAGAACACGACAAATACCAACCGAAAACTGTAAATACCGGTGAGTAGCGCTCCCAGCAAGCCACCGGCCCATAGCCAGTGACCGATACCCGGTAGCTCCCAAGCGGATAGCAGAATGGCGTCCTTACTGTAAAACCCGGAGCTGAACGGCAGTGCTGCCAGTGCTGCAGAGCCTATCAGGAAGCTCCAGAACACCACAGGTAGCCGCGTTCGCAGGCCGCCCATGCGGAAGATGTTGTGCTCGTGATGCAGGCAGTGGATGACGGCGCCTGCCGCGAGGAACAACAGAGCCTTGAAGAATGCGTGGGTTACCAGATGAAAAATACCAGAGGCATAGGCGCCGACCCCCAGGGCCAGGAACATATAACCGATCTGGCTGATGGTGGAGTAAGCCAGTATGCGCTTGATGTCATTCTGTGCCACTGCCGCGAAAGCCGCCAGTAATAAAGTGGCGAGGCCAATCCAGGCGACCGCCAGCTGGGTCGGGGGAGCCAACAAAAACAGTTCATAGGTGCGGGCAATGAGGTAAACCCCGGCAGTGACCATGGTGGCCGCATGTATCAGTGCGCTAACCGGGGTAGGGCCTGCCATCGCATCCGGTAGCCAGGTATGCAGGGGGAGTTGCGCGGACTTGCCGACCGCCCCCCCTAACAGCAGCGCGGTAGCCAGTATGGGTAAGGTATCGCCGATCTGCCACTGGCTGTTGGCCGCCGCCATCAGCGGTTGTATATCCAGAGTGCCGAGCTCGGTAAACAACAAGAGTAGCCCGAGTATCATGGCAGTATCGCCAACGCGGGTAACCACGAAGGCCTTGCGGGCAGCCTTGCCGTTATTCGGGTCGCGGTACCAGAAACCCACCAGCAGATAGGAGCACAATCCGACGCCTTCCCAGCCCAGGTAGAGCAGCAACAGGTTGTCAGCCATTACCAGCAACAGCATGGCGGCCACGAACAGGTTCATGTAGGCGAAGTACCGGCAGATCGACTCGTCATCCCACATGAACTCGATGGAGTAGAGGTGGATAAGAAAACCGACACCAGTGATCACCGACATCATGACAATGGTCAAACCGTCGATGTAGAACGCGATACGCGGAGTAAAATCACCGACGGCCATCCAGGTCCAGAGTGTCACTTGTACAATGTCGCCGTCCGCCAGGAATGCGCGCGCCAGCAGGGCAACACATACGGCAGACAGCCCCACTGAGCCGGCGCCGAGTATGGCGGTGATATGCCTTGGCATCTTTCCCGCGCTAAGCAACAGCAGAATGGCACTGGCCAGCGGCAGCAACGGAATGAGTGCGACACTAGCCACGCAACCTCCTGGCCTGGTCCATGTCCAGGGTTTTAAAGCGGCGCTGAATTTGCAGTACCAGGCCAAGGCCCACGGCGACTTCTGCGGCTGCGACGGAGAGAATGAGGAGGAAAATAATCTGGCCATCGGCCTGGCCCCACCGGGCACCCGCAGCCACAAAGGCCAGCGCAGAGGCATTGAGCATGACTTCCAGTGACATCAGCATAAAAATGATATTGCGCCTCAACATCAGGCCCAGCAGGCCGCAGCTGAACAGTAACCCAGCGAGCACCAGCACGTGCTCCATAGGGATCTGTAAGCCGCCCATTAGCGCTTGCGCTCCCGTCGTATGATAAAACGCCGGCCCAGGTGATAGGCGCCGACCAGTCCGGACAACAACAGCATCGAGGCGATTTCCACCGCCAGCACGTAGGGACCAAACAGGGTGAGCCCCACGTCTTTCGGGCTGACCATGGTACCGCTGGTCACGGCGGGCGCATGCTGCAGTGCCAGGAAGAGCTCCAGCAACAGTAGCGCCGCCATAACCCCCGGGACAATCCAGTTGCGCGCGTTGAGCCACTCCCTTTCCTGTGCGATACCTGACTGCCCCACGTTGAGCATCATGATGACAAAAACGAACAACACCATGATCGCGCCCGCGTAAATCACAATCTCCAGTGCCGCGGCGAAAGGTGCGCCCATCAGGAAAAACAACACGGCGACTGCAAGCAGTGACACGATCAGGTAGATCAGGGCATGGGCGGCATTGGCGCGGGTAAGTGCAAGGCCTGTAGCCAGCAGAGCGACTGCGGAAGCGATATAGAAAAGTGCCTCCATCATGGCAGCAGACTCTTAACATCGATGGGCGGGGATTCGTGCTGGGCCTGGCCTTTGTCTTTGCCGTCTATGGATAGGCCCGCCACCTTATAGAAATTATAGGTGTGATATTTGCCGGTACCTTCTATTTGCAGGTGTTCCTTTTCGTAGACCATATTACTGCGATCGTACTCGCACATCTCGAAATCCGGTGTGAGCTGTATCGCGTTGGTGGGGCAGGCCTCCTCGCACATACCGCACATGATGCAGCGGGAAAAATTGATACGGAAAAATTCCGGGTACCAGCGCCCGTCTTCCTTAACGCCTTGCTGTAGCGCAATGCAGTCTACCGGACAAGCCACGGCGCAAAGATTACAGGCAACACAACGTTCCTCGCCGTCGGGGTCCTTGGTGAGCACGATGCGCCCGCGATAACGCGGGGCCAGGTAGGGCTTCTCCTCCGGATACTGAACCGTCTCTGCCTTGGTAAAGGTGTGCTGCAGAATTGTCCAGATTGTGCGCAGTTGGCTGGTGAGAGATTTCAGCATGTCATGCTCCCCTCATCCACAGGGCTATAGCGCCTGTTGCTACCAGGTTCAGCAGGGTAAGCGGCAGCATTACTTTCCAGCCCAGTGCCATCAACTGGTCGTAGCGCGGCCGCGGAATAGCAGCGCGCAACAAAATGAAGAAACAGATGAGTATGAAGACTTTCAGGAAAAACCACACAACCGGTGGCAGCCATGGCCCCAGCCAGCCACCGAAGAACAGGGTGGCAATCATGCAGCAAATCAACAGCAGCCCCAGGTACTCGCCAAGCATGAACATGGCGAATTTCATGCCGCCGTACTCGGTATGAAATCCCGCAGTGAGTTCGTGTTCCGCCTCAGGTAAATCAAAGGGCAGGCGGTGGCTCTCGGCAATACCCGCGATCAGGAAGGTAAACAAACCGAGAAACTGCGGGATACAGAACCAGATATCCCGCTGCGCCTCAACAATCGCGCGCAGGCTGAAGCTGCCTGTCAGCATGACGACACCCATCAGCGAAAGGCCCATAAATACTTCGTAGCTAACCATCTGGGCGGCGCTGCGCAGGCCTCCCAGCAGGGCGTACTTGTTGTTGGATGCCAGGCCGGCCAGCATTACGCTGTATACCGCAAGTGACGTCATGCCGAGAAAGAACAGCAGGCCGATGTTGATGTCGAGAACGTATAGCTCCGGGCCAAAGGGTACAACGGCGAACCCCAGCAACATGGCCACCACGATAGCTGTGGGGGCGAACACAAACACTGCCCGATCAGCAAAAGGGGGTACCCAATCGTGTTTGGTCAATAACTTGATCATATCGGCAGCCACCTGCAGGATGCCGAAGGGCCCCAGGCGGTTTGGTCCATAGCGGTCCTGCCACACGCCCAGCAGACGCCGTTCAAACCAGGTGAGAACCGCAGCGCCCCCTACTGCTGCGGCAATAATCAGCAGGCCGAAACCAATGGTATCCAACTCAGACATGGGTGGCCCCCGGCCCGGTTCTGTGCTCTCTGGCAATGACTTCCGGGCGACGACGCCAGCTGTCGGCCTTGCTGAGTATCACCGGCAGCCCCGGGGCGAGGTTATCGGTACCCGCGAGGCCGGCGCTGTAACCTGCGCAACCTGGGGCAACCGTATCGTTGACGCGCACCTCCAGTGTGGCCAAGCCATCGCCTATGTGTAGTCCATCGCCGTGTGATACACCCAGGGTAGTCGCATCGGCCCTGTTGATTTCGATAAAGCCAGATTCCGTCAGTTCGGCTATGGCGGGACTCAGGGCGCTCAGCTCGTCGCTGCCGAATATCCGCTGTCGCGGCACCAGCAGCCAGTGTCCTGTCAGCGACGTTTGTTGGGCACTCGCCCCTGTGCCGCTGTAGTTAAATGACGACTCGATTTTTCCATGACTGCCGGCGTTCAACAATCGAACTCCCGCGGTGCCGCCCTTCAGGGCACCACCGGGGTGGCTCTGGAATTTCTGCACCGACTGGTTGGAGTTCCAGCCCGGCGACCATACCCAGGGCAGCAACGCACCAGGCTGCGCACGATTAAGGCCCTCCATGGTAAAAGCGAAAGGGGTTTCCTCGTCCTCCCGCTGCTTGGGTTCGTGTACTGACAGATTCGCGCGCATGGCAGTGCGCCCGCTATAACGCGGCGGTTGGCGGGGAATTTTGACCCCAAGGTTGCGGTAGTGCAGGTCCGGTGCCGCCGCAGTAATGCCCGCCAGTCCGGGAATTTTTGCCGCACAGTCCCTGGTGATATCGTCGAAGTGATGAAGAGGCTTTGCTTCGTTGCGCTCGAGCTCTTTCATGCAGGCCAGCAGCCAGACCCATGATGGGCGCCGCTCCTCCCGAGGCTGGAATACGGGGTAGTAGCGCTGTGCGCGACCTTCAAGGCTGACCAATGTCCCCTCGCTTTCAGCAAAATTGGCGGCCGGAAGCACAAGATCAGCGGCTGACGTTGTGTCGTTATCCAGCCCGTCGAGCACAATCACCTCGGCAAAGCTCGCCAGTAATTCTTGTATCTGCGCCCGTGTGCCGCGCCGGAACAGATCGTTTTCCAACACGATAAGGGTCTCGAATTCTCCCGCTGTCGCGCGTTGTCGCAATGCGCTCAGGTTGGGTGCGTCCGGTTCCACCAGCATGGCCTGCCCAAGACTGTTGGCCTCTGGTACACACAGGCACAACATGGCCTGCTGTCCGGTATCGCACAGGGCATTCGCCACTGCCGCTGCCGCATGCAGAATGTCTGCGTTGCCGCAACCTGTGCCGGCGATGATAAGAGGGCGTTTGGCCCTGGCCAACGCAGCGGTTATATCAGCAACCTCCGGGCGCCGTGAGGTCGCACTGTTGCTCGCGGACAGTTCCGTGGCCACCGCCTGTCCCAGCGCGGCGATATCCTGCGGTGCAAGGCTGAACCGCTGCTTTGCAACATCGTCCAGAGGTGTGTTCGCCACCGCGGCGATAAACATCGGGCTGCGCTGCTCCTGGGCCAGATTGCGAATAGCGGCGTCTTGCCAGGTTTCCAGCTTCAGATCTGCCGCCAGTTCATAGGCCTTGTTGCGCACGCTCTGGCGCAAGGCCAGGGCGATACGCGGTGCGGTATTGGTAACGTCTTCACCGAGTATCAGGATTGCATCTGCTGATTCGATGGTCTTGATGTCGGGCACAACCGCCGCAGTGTCCTGCTGCAGGTGCAGCGCCAACTGCACCAGCAGCTGTTCGCTGTCACTGAAACCTGGAGCGAAGTTGTCTGCACCCACCAACTCCCGCAACAGGTAATTTGCCTCCACCGAAGTACGAGGTGAGCCAACCGCTGCCACTTTCCCGGAAACGCAGCTCTGGGACAGCCGCAACAGTGCGTCGTGGTGATCGAGTGCCTGGTAGCGACCATCCTCCTGGCGTAAGCCGGCATACTTCAGCGCACGTTTACTGTTGACAAAGCCGGCACCGAAACGTCCGCGGTCGCAGAGGAAATAGCCGTTCACTTCGTTGTTGTAGCGGTTGTGTACGCGCTTGAGCCGACCGTACCGTTCCCCTGGCATGGTGTTACAGCCCACCGCGCAAGCAGTACACACCGAGGGCGCGGACTGCAAATCCCATTTTCGCGTGTAGTCGTGTACCAGGGGCTTGTCGGTAAACACGCCTGTAGGGCAAACCTCTACCAGGTTGCCCGCAAATTCACTTTGTAACACGCCTTCTTCGTGGCGCCCAAAATAAACATGGTCATGCGCCGCCATGGCTGCCAGGTCCGTGCCGCCAGCATAATCGCGGTAATATCGTGTGCAGCGATAGCAGGCAATACAGCGATTCATCTCGTGGTTGATCAGCGGCCCGAGATACTGATTGCGATGGGTGTTTTTGCGCCCGCGGTAGTGACGGTCCCGGTGCCCCACCATCACTGTCATGTCCTGCAGGTGGCATTCGCCGCCTTCGGCGCAGACCGGACAATCATGGGGGTGATTGAGCATCAGTGATTCGACGATGGCCTCGCGGAAATGCTGTGCCTTGTCGCCTGCCAGGGAGAATATAGCGCCGTCGGTGACCGGCGTCATACAGGCCATCATGATACGTCCGCGGGTATCTTCGGCGTTCTGGTATTGCACCACGGCGCACTGGCGGCATGCGCCGATGGAGCCCATAGCGGGGTGCCAGCAGAAATAGGGCAGGTCCAGACCCAGAGCCAGACAACTTTCCAGCAGGTTTCTACCGGCCTCTACCTCGTACTCGATGTCGTCTATGGTGATTTTTGGCATCAGTGTGCCCCCCTGTCGCACCAGGGGCATGCGCCGCCACTAATATGGCGTTCGAAATCCTCACGGAAGTATTTCATCGCACTTTGCAGAGGTTCCATCGCCCCGGGTGCCAGTGCACAGTGGGTATTGCCGATGGCACCTATGTAATCAACCTGACGGGCCAGCGTATCCATATCCTCCGACCTGCCGTGCCCGCTTTCAATATCGTCCAGTACCTGAGCAGACCATGGCAGACCATCCCGGCAGGGGGTACAGAACCCGCAGGATTCTCTGGCGAAAAACTCCATAAGGTTTTTCACAAAACCCACGGGGCAGGTCTTGTCGTCGAGGATGATCATGGTGCCGGTGCCCATGCGACTGCCCGCCTTGCCGATGGTGTTGTAGTCCATGGCCAGGTCCAGGTGCTCCGTGGTGAGAAAATCGGTAGAGCCGCCACCGGGCAGGAAGCCGCGCAGCTGGTAGCCGTCCTCCATACCACCGGCATGCTGTTCGATAATCTCCCGGATAGGGGTTCCGATAGGTAACTCCCAGCAGCCCGGATTTTTCACCCGGCCGCTAACCCCGTAGAGTTTGGTGCCGGCATCCTCAGTGAGGCCCAGGGCCTGGAACCAATCGGCGCCGCGGTTAATGATGTGGTGAATATTGCAGAGGGTTTCGACATTGTTGACGATGGTGGGTCGGCCCCATAATCCGCTGACTTGTGGAAAAGGCGGTTTCGCGCGGGGGTTGGCGCGTTTGCCTTCGAGCGAACTGATCAGGGCAGTCTCCTCGCCGCAAATGTAGCGGCCCGCGCTTGAGTGCACCTGCATGTCGAGGTTGTAACCCGAGTCCAGAATGTTCTTGCCCAGGTAGCCCTTGTCGTAACAGGCTGCTATTGCCTCCCGCAACAACTTCGTTGCCTTGTGATACTCCGCGCGAATAAAGATGTAGGCCACATCCGCCTGTATGGTGTAGGCGGAGCAAATCATGCCTTCAATCAGCTGGTGCGGGTCGCACTCCAGCAGCAGCCGGTCCTTGAAAGTTCCCGGCTCCATTTCATCGGCATTACAGATCAGGTACTTGTGGCCGTTATCGGGATTGTCCATTGGCACGAAGCTCCACTTCATGCCGGTGGGGAAACCCGCGCCGCCGCGGCCGCGCAGGTTGGAATCCTTGATGATTTGTAAACACTCTGCCGGCGTAAGTTTACCGACCGCCGCGCGCAGGCCCAGATAACCGCCATTGGCTTCGTAGCTGGCAAAATCGGTGGGTGAACGATCCTGGCGTATGTTGCGGGTTAGCGGCAGATCCAGACTCATTCGCCACCTCCACTTTTGTCGAACATGTGTTGCAGGGCTTCGCCGTCCACATCCTCGAATAACTCGTCACCTATCATCAGCACCGGCGCCTTGTCGCAGGCGCCCAGACAGGTTACCGGTAACAGTGTATAGCGGTTGTCGGCAGTGGTCTCCCCGAGACCCACGCCCAGTTGCTCACTAATCTTTCGCTGCAATGAGTCGCAGCCCTTGATCCAGCAACTGATGCTGTTACACAGGAGTATGACCTTGTCGCCCACCGGCTCGCGGTAGATCAGGTTGTAGAAGGTCGCGATACCATCCAGTTCATCCGGCGACATCTGCAGGTATCTGGCGATGGCACGTAGGCTTTCGTCGGAAATCCAGCCGCGATGCGACTGTACGATTTTCAATGCGTCGATAGCCACCGCCGAGCGATAGGGCACGTGGGAGATCTCGGCGTCGATCTCGGCCAGTTCGATCTCGCTGAGTGCGGGGATTAATACTTCGACTCGTGAATCGCTCATGCCATCACCGGTCCACGTCCGCCATCACGAAGTCAATGCTGGCAATGATTGCGATCAGATCCGGAATCATCAGCCCCCGACTGATCAGCGGTATCTGCTGCAGCGCCGGGAAAGAGGGTGTGCGTATGCGCGTGCGGTAGGACGTGGTGCCGCCGTCACTCACCAGGTGGTAGTTGTTAATGCCCTTGGTCGCTTCGATAGGAAAGGAGGCCTCTCCCGCGGGAATCACTGTTCCCCAGCTCATGTTGAGGAAGTGGTGAATCAGTGTTTCGATATCCTGCAGTGTGCGCTCTTTTGGCGGTGGCGTGGTCAGCTTGTTATCGCTCTTGTAAGGCCCCTCCGGCATATTGTCCAGGCACTGGCGAACTATGCGCAGGCTCTGGCGTATCTCCTCGATTCGCACAACCGCGCGATCATAGGAATCGCCCTTGTGGCCCAGTGGTACCTCAAACTCAAACTGATCGTAGCCACCGTAGGGACGGTCGCGGCGCAAGTCGAAGTCCATACCGGTGGCGCGCAGTGACGCGCCGGTAATTCCCCACTCCAGTGCCTCCTGTGTGCTGTAGCTGCCGATGTCTACGGTGCGCTGTTTGAGTATGCTGTTGTCCATGGCCATGACCTGGTATTGGTCCAGCCGTGCCGGCATGCTGTCGATAAATTCACGCACCAGCCGATCCCATCCCCGGGGGAGATCCTGGGCCACGCCGCCTATACGGAACCAGGCCGGGTGCATGCGCCCGCCGGTAATGGCTTCGATGATGCCGAACAGTCTTTCGCGGTCGGCAAACATATAAAACACCGGCGACATCTGGCCCACGTCCTGGGCGAATGTGCCGTAGAACACCAGATGGCTGGAAATACGGAATAGCTCCGCCAGCATAATGCGAATAACTCTTGCGCGGTCCGGCACTTTGATACCCGCCAGCGTTTCCACCGACATCACATAGGCCATGTTATTCATCACGCCGCCGAGGTAGTCGATACGGTCGGTATACGGGATGAAGGAGTGCCAGGTCTGGCGCTCGGCCATCTTCTCGGCACCGCGATGGTGGTAGCCAATATCGGGCACTGCGTCGACCACTACCTCACCGTCCAGTTGCAGGGCAATGCGAAATACACCGTGCACAGAAGGGTGATTCGGTCCAAGGTTGAGGAACATGAACTCGCTGTCTTCCGTTTCGCGCGCCATACCCCACTCTTCGGGCCTGAACAGCAGCGCCTCCTGTTCTGCGTCCTGCTTCTCCTGGTCGAGACTGAAGGGCTCCATCTCGGTGGCACGGGCGGGATGGTCCTTGCGCAGGGCATGCCCCTCCCAGGTGGGTGGCAACAGGATGCGACGCAGGTTGGGGTGCCCGGTGAAGCCTATACCGTACATGTCCCAGGCCTCGCGCTCATACCAGTTGGCATTGGGCCAGATGCGAGAGGCCGAGGGCACATTGCAATCTGCGTCTGTCATCGCGACCTTGAGCCGAATTTCTTCGCGGTCAGCAATATTGAGCAAGTGGTAAACCACAGTGAAATCTGCGGCGCCATCGGGTTTGTGCTCACGCAGTCGCTCGTCCATGCCAAACAGGTCCAGCAACATGGGAAAACGCCGCTTGAGGTAGACCAGCACTTCCAGAATCTGACTTCGGTCTACCCAGAAGGTGGGGGTGTTATCCGGTGTTGACTGCAGCGTAAATGCCGGCGCACCGAAGCGGGCGAGCAGGTCGTCCACTGTCGTACTGGTGCTCATAGCTTGCGCTTGCTGCATGCCGTCCTCCGCGCTTGCCGTGTCTTTAACGACTGACCGCGCTTGTTATTTTTAGCAGCCCAAGGGGCTAAACTTCGTCGGGGCTGCGCAACTCCGTTGCCTGATTTCTTCCCTCTTTTAACTGGTCGCGCCGGGCGGGAAATTTCGGCTTGCGAATACTCTGGTCTCCCGCCACCCAACTCAGTGGGCGGCGCTCTTGTTCTATAGCATCCTGTAACATCATCAGGCCTTGCATCAGGGCCTCAGGTCGCGGAGGGCATCCGGGCACATAGACATCTACTGGGATGAATTTGTCGACACCCTGTACCACGCTGTAAATATCGTACATGCCTCCCGAGTTGGCGCAGGAGCCCATGGAAATTATCCAGCGTGGCTCGAGTAACTGGTCGTACAGGTGTTGGACTACCGGCGCCATTTTGCGAAATACGGTTCCCGATATCACCATCAGGTCCGCCTGCCGCGGGGTGGCGCGGATAACTTCTGAGCCAAAGCGGGCGATATCGTGACGGCTGGTAAAGGAGGTGGCCATTTCCACGTAGCAGCAGGACAGTCCGAAATTGAAGGGCCACAATGAGTGCGCCCTACCCCAGGCGATGAGGTCCTCCAGGCGCGCAAAAAATACATTGCGCTTGATCTGCTCTTCAATGCTCTCCTGGCTGCCTCCCGGGGAGCTGGCGATGACATCGCCGGGTTTGCTCAGGCTCCATTCCATCAGGCCTCTACCTCCGGGTGTGGCATATCCTGGGCTTTGCCAGTGCGTGTTTTCAGGCCCCAGTCCAATGCGCCTGTGCTCAGCTCGTAGATGAGTGCGACGCCCAGTATGAATACAAATACAATCACTGCCAGAAAGCCCTCCCACCCGAGCTCAAAAAAAGCCACGGCCCAGGCGAAAATGAAGACGGTTTCCAGGTCAAAAATAACGAAGAAAATGGCAACCAGGTAAAATTCTACCGCCATGTGTATTTGTGGCGAACCCACGGAAAGTACACCGGATTCGAAGGGCATGTTGGTCGCTTTGTTGGCGCGGCGCTGTCCCAGTACATAGGACAGCCCCAGCATGGTGGCGACCAGCAGCAGTACTGCTATGAAATAGACCACGAAGGGCCACAGTGATGTCACCGCCTCGTTCAAATGGCGTTTCCCCATTGCTGGAGGGTGAAGCGTGCCGGGGGTGTTTCAGAAAACAAAGGAGGTCCGGGCAGTTCGCTCAGGGCGATCTGTCGCTTATACGGCGCTAGCGTTCTGCGTCTCAGCATTGGAACTCCATTGATCCCGAAGGCCTTCATGGAGGTCACTTGCCCATACTACCAATCACTTGGGTAAGTACATCGACCTGGTACAGCTACCACATTGAACGCTTCCGACTCTAGCGAGGTTGAAAACCAAACGCAAGAAGCTGATTGAAAATTGCAGTCACTGATTAATTTTTGACCAGTAGCCGCCCGGCTCTGTTTCAACAATTGCACTACAATTCAGTATAGACTTCGGCAGAGTATTCCCAATGAAAACGTTACACCTGTTGCGTCACGCTAAATCCTCCTGGAATCATCCCGAACTGTCAGACCGAGAGCGCGGCCTGAATAAGCGTGGCAAGCGGGATGCGCCGCGTATCGGAGAAGCATTGGCGAGCCGCATGTCAGCGCTGGAAATTTTAGTGAGTCCTGCGCGGCGAGCCCAACTTACGTTGGGCGGTTTGTGCGACGGCTGGCCTGCGCTGCGTCAGCTGGATCATATTACTGATGAAGCGCTGTATACCTTTGCAGCCGATGATCTGTTTGCGTGGTTGCAGGAGCGGGATGATGTACACTCGGAAATTTTTGTTATAGGCCACAACCCTGCGTTGACCGATCTCGCCAATGCGCTGGTAGCGGATGAGGGGCTTGCAAACCTGCCGACTGCAGGATACCTCGAACTGGTTCTGCGTATTGACCACTGGCGGGACATACGGCAAGGTTGTGGCCGGATCGAATACAGTTTGTTTCCGCGTCAATTGTAGGTTCAGCCATCCGCTCTTTCGGAGTAAATTAATGTCACGCCGTTTAAGTATTCGCTTGTGGACAGTACTGTTCGCATTTTGTATTGGCGGTGTTGCGGCCTCACCCGCCGAGCGCCTGGGGATGGCGGTGCGCTTCAAGACCATCAGCTACCAGGACCGGGAGCAGATAGATTATGCCGAGTTCGAAGCCTTCAGGCGCTACCTGCAGGAGTCCTTCCCCCGGGTTTTTTCCACATTAAAAGTGGAGACAGTGAGTGGCTACAGTCTGCTTTTGCGCTGGCCAGGTGCCGATACATCGCTGCCGCCGGTATTGTTTACCGCGCATATGGACGTGGTGCCGGTGGAACCCGGCACAGAGCAGGACTGGCAGTATCCCGCATTTGACGGTGTGGTAGCCGATGGGCGTATTTACGGGCGTGGAACACTGGATGACAAGGTGGGGGTAATGGGATTGCTTGAGGCTGTAGAGCAGTTACTTGCCGCGGGCTTTTCACCGCAGCGAACCCTGGTCTTTGCCTTCGGTCACGACGAGGAGATCAGTGGCAGAGACGGCGCGACCGGACTTGCCGCGCGTATGCGTGAGTTGGGTCTGCACTTCACCTGGATGGTGGACGAGGGCGGGATGCTGGTGTCGGACAATCCATTGATCGAGGGTAAAGTCATGGCCCTGGTGAATATTGCGGAGAAGGGCTATCTCACACTTACTCTGCGGGCTAGTGGCGAGGGTGGGCACTCCTCCAACCCGCCCGCTGTGAGCACTATAGGCCGCCTGGCGAACGCACTTGCCCGCATTGAGGCCAACCCGTTTCCCCCGCGCCTGGTGCTGCCGGTAGCGGCGATGTTGGAGACCCTGGCGCCTCACCTTGGACAGCCAGAGCGTTTTGCTTTCAACAATCTGTGGTTGACCGACGGTCTGGTGGCGCGCCGTATGGCAGGAGACCGGGCCACCATGCCTTTTGTGCGCACGACTACAGCGCTAACCATGATCAACGCCGGCATCAAGGAGAATGTTGTACCCCAAAGTGCCGAAGCCCTGGTGAATTTTCGTTTATTACCCGGAGATACTCCGGCAATGGTGGTCGATTATGTGAAGGAGCTGATTGACGACCCCCTGGTCGAAATAAGCTATGACATGTGGGATAACATCCCCGGGGTTGCCGATTATAAGGGTGGAGGCTTTGCCATCATCGAGGCGGCGGTAGCGAGTGTTTATCCCGCGGCAATTGTGGTGCCGTCGTTGATGCCGGCCACCACAGACACGCGTCACTACGTCGACCTGGCAGATAATCAGTACCGTTTTCATGGCGTGGAGATGGCGACAAGTCAGATAACGTCCATCCATGGTACAGACGAGTATGTCGGCATTGAAAGCTACCAAAAATCCATTGCGGTAGCCCGCAGTATGATCGAGCTTGCCGCCCGATAGGGGGTACGGCTAACCGGGAGTGTGTCTAGACTTCCAGTTCCGACAGGTCTATGTCGTGGGCGCCGGGTTGGAGGCTTCTGGCAATAGCCAGAGGAGGTTGCCCCGAGTCTGGGTCCTCTGCGCTGAGATCGACCAACATCGGCTCCTGCAGACGATATTTTCGTGAGTCCAACACCATCATTATCTTGGGCTTGAGGCGCCTGGTGCGATACTCCGACACCACAACGCCGACTTCTCCCGTTGTCAGCTCGACAATGGTGCCCGCCGGGTAGATACCCACCGACTGAATGAAGACCTCAACCAGTTCCGCCTGGAAGTCGATATTGCGCGACCGGTACAGCATTCTTATGGCATCTGAGGGCGAGATAGCGGAGGCGTGGCTGCGATTACTGGTGACCGCGTCGTAGGTGTCCACGATGGCGGCGATGCGGGCAAAGGCTGGGATTTCGGTCCCTGAGAGCCCCCTGGGATAGCCGGAGCCGTCGTGGCGCTCGTGATGATGGGCTACAATATCCAGCACGTCCTGATTCATCATCCCGCCATCTTTGACGATGCGCATACCGTGGGCTACATGCTCGCGCATGCTGTCTGCCTCGTCCTCAGAAAGAGACCGGTCAGAGGTCAGCAGGACAGGGTCCAGCCGCAGCTTGCCGACGTCCATTAGCATGCACCCAATGGCCAGGGAGCGGAGATCGCGCCGTGGCAACCCCAGCTGACGGCCCAGCGCCACAGCCCAGATCGCGGCACTCAGTGAATGCTGATACGCGTACTGATCATGTTGTTTGAGGCGAGCCAGCCAGATACAGGCATCCGGGTTGCGGCTCATACTCTCCACCACAGGCTCTACCGACTTCTTCAGGCGAATGACATTGAGGCTGCCGCCTTCGCTGACCTGCTCAAAAATGCTGTTAACGTCGTCTACCAGGGAGTCGAGTACTACCCAGGCCTGGGCACTTTCATCCTTCCAATCGCTGGCGGTGTTGGGGTAGGCCCTGAGTGGGCGCCCGGGAAAAATGTCCTTGATCGGAATAGACTCACGATTACTACTGCGCGCGGCCTTGAGTAGCGGGTGGGCCTGGTCGCGGCTCTTGGTAATGTCGACGAACACATACTGGCAGTAGCTGCGCACCCGCTCGATCTCGTCGGCGCTC
This sequence comes from uncultured Haliea sp., assembly GCA_963977485.1. Taxonomy (GTDB): domain Bacteria; phylum Pseudomonadota; class Gammaproteobacteria; order Pseudomonadales; family Halieaceae; genus JARRPM01. Next base: position 156,229 of record CAXBOW010000013.1, on the reverse strand, counting down.
TCGACACAAAAGCCCTGGATCATGAAGGGAGTATCCAGCCACGGCCTATCCAGGCCGCTGACATACATGCCAACCGCCAAGTCTGCAGTGTTCATTTTTAGGGTATGAAGCATACTGTTATGCTGGCCCCCGCTGGCCTGTATTTGCCTCTTTTGGTCAACATAGCGCAATTTTAAAAAGGAAGTTTAAAAATCTGTACTTTTTTCTGGAGGCCTTTTCAGGATAATGGCCTGACCACAGGGCGTGGATAATGCAATGAATTGTCCATTCTGTCAGTGTAGCGCTTCTTCCCGCGGCCCCTAGAGCTCGAAGCGCTGCCTCAGGAAGGCCGCGATTCCGTCTTCGTCGTGGTGGCCAATAACAGCAGTTGCCACGGCCTTCACCGAATCTTTCGCGTTGCTGGGGGCGTAGCACTCGTCGGCCAGCGCGAACATGCTCAGATCATTATCGCTGTCACCAAAACAGATTACCCGGCTTACACCCAGGTCTTTTTTGATTTCTTCTATGGCGCCACCCTTGCTTGCGTCGCTGTGATGGATATCGATCCACTGCAGGTCCTCGCCCTCAATTGCGTCGCCTGTATAGGCTATGAGGTGAGGCTCCGCGTGTACCAGTTGATGGACTCGTGAGATCGCCTGCATCGGGCCCAGGGCGCTGATATTGGTGATGTCGGCCGCGTGGGGCAGTTCTGCTACCGGGCTGATGTGCAGCCCCTCTATGGCGCTAAAGTGAGCGGCAAGCCGATGTTCCGGACCCGTCTGCAGTGGCAGGTGATACACGCCATGGCGATCATGCGGTTCCACAGTAAAAATGAACGGTGTCACACCCTGGGCTATAAAACCCTCGATAATGCTGCGAGTCTCGTGCATTGCCAGCAGGTTGCTGTGGCTGTAATGGCCAGTATCCGGCCGCCAGATCATCACGCCATTCTTATAGATGTGGGGCAGCTTGAAGTCGCTGCCCTCCAGTAGAGTGCGGGCTGCATGCAGGGTCCGACCCGTTGCGACCGTGTAGGCGATACCGCGGTCGGCCAGCCGTCTCAGGGTGTCGCGGGTGCCATCGGACAAGGCAGAGTGGCGGTTGAGCAGGGTGCCGTCCAGATCGAAAACTATAAGGTCCATGGTATGCCATTAGTGCCGTTGCCAGTGGTTTTCCGGCGGTTCAGGCTGATAGTGTGGAAGTTGGCCATTATACCCGTTAAACGGCCGGATACCGCGCGCTTGTAACGGCATTATTGCCCCGAAATCCGCGCACTGTTGACAATCCGGGGGCTCACGCGCACCGTGCCTCACTGGAATTTTTGGAAACCGCGTCTGATGAATGACACTCTTCTCTACGTCATAGCCGCAGTCATCGTGCTGGGTATCGCTGCCCAGTGGTTGTCCTGGCGTCTCAAGTTACCCTCGATTCTCGCGTTGCTGGTCATCGGCATAGTCGCTGGCCCGGTAACCGACCTGCTGCGTCCGGACGAGATGTTCGGCGATATCCTGTTCCCAATGGTGTCTCTGGGTGTGGCGCTGGTTCTCTTTGAAGGGGGGCTTACCCTGCGCCTGACTGATCTGCGGGGGCACGGTGCAGCCGTCAGCAACCTGGTGAGCTGGGGAGCTCTGCTCAACTGGATACTGATCGCCGCAGGGAGCTGGCTGGTGGTCGGTTTTTCCGCAGAGATGGCACTGTTGTTCGCCGCACTGGTAGTGGTAACAGGCCCCACGGTGATCAACCCGCTGCTGCGTACCATGCGGGCTACGCCGGAAGTAAGCCAGGTATTGCGCTGGGAGGGTATTCTCATCGATCCCGTGGGCGCCTTGCTTGCGGTCCTGGTGTTCCAGTTTATTGTTGCGGGCACCGATTCCTACGTCCTGTTTCTGCAGAGTATTGGTGTGGGTGCGCTGGCGGGTGTTGTGGCCGCCGTTACCCTGGGCTACATCATTCGTCGTCACTGGATTCCGGAGTACCTGCTCAACGTGGTGGCGCTCGCCTGGGTGGTAATGACCTTCGCCGGTAGCAATTATCTGGCGCATGAGTCCGGTCTGTTGGCGGTCACGGTCATGGGCATCTGGCTGGGCAATATCCGCGGCCTGGATATGACCGAGGTGCTCAGTTTCAAGGAGAGCCTGTCTATCCTGATCATCTCCATGTTGTTTATTGTATTGGGTGCCCGCATAGATCCCGCCGATATTATTGCCACAGGTTGGAGTGGCCTGGGCGTGCTGTTAGTCGTGTTGCTGGCCAGGCCAGTTGTAGTCTGGGCCTGTACCCTCGGCGGGACTTACAGTTGGCGCGAGCGCGCTCTGCTCGCCTGGGTCGCTCCTCGCGGTATCGTGGCAGCGGCTGTGTCCTCACTGTTCGCCCTGCGCCTCCAGGACGCGGGCTACGCCGAGGCGCCGTTACTGGTGACCTATACATTCCTGATTATCATCGTAACAGTGGTGCTGCAGAGCTTTACCGCCCGGCCCCTGGCGCGTCTGCTGGGGCTGGTGGAAGCGGAGCCGCGGGGAATTCTGATAGTGGGCGCCAACCCGGTGGCCAGGATGATAGGCAAGGCCTTACTGCAGCAGGGGTTTCGGGTGAAGTTGACTGATACCACCTGGTCGGAGATTCAGGCGGCGCGGATGGATGGGCTGGACACCTATTACGGCGACCCGGTATCGGCCCATGCCGACCGGCAATTGGAACTGGAAGGTATCGGGCGTCTGTTTGCCATGTCGCGCCGCCCGGCACTCAATACGCTTGCAGTGGTTAAATTCCGTCGGGAATTTGGCCGTAATCGTGTCTTTACACTGCGCAATTCCCAGGAGAAGGATGACTTTGAAAAGCGCCGGGTAGCCGAGAATTTCCGTGCCCCGCGGCTGTTTGGTGATGGCGTTACGCTGCAGAAGCTGTCCAGCCTCATCGCCCAGGGCTCGGAGGTGAAGGCGACGCTTTTATCCGAAACCTTCGATATGGCAGCCTATGAAAAGACCAACGGCAAAAGCCATATTCCCCTGTTTGCGCTTGATAAGAACAACCACCTGCGAGCGTTTACTGATGAATTCCAACCTGAGGTTAAACCCGGCTGGACTCTGCTCTCACTGGTTACCCCGGCAGACCCCGGTGCGGAACAGCCCGGCTCCGCAGCAAAAGGCGGTCAAGAAGGCGGCGGCGAGACCGACAAGAGGCAGAAAAAGGAGGAAACCGCGAAGTGAGCTGCTGGCCGGGGGCGTCTTGCGATATAGTGGCCGCCAGCTGGCATGCAACACGCCGAAACGATAATCGGGATAACCGGAGTCTTAAGGGGTTTATCTATGAAATACAGTAAGATCATCGCCATTGTGCTTTCCTCTGCCCTGGTGTGGGCAGGATTCACCACAACCGCAACAGCCGCTGTGGTGTCAACCACAGAGGCGCTAAGCATGCATCTGCCAGGGGAGCATCTGGCGGCAGTTCAGGCCAGGCTCGCTCGCAGTGACGTGCAACAGGCAATGATAGCGCTGGGTGTCGATCCAGTCGAAGCCCAGCTGCGAGTGGCTGCCCTCGACCAACGGGAATTGGCACAGTTGCAGGGGCACCTGGATGAACTGCCCGCCGGCGGTATACTCGGTCTGATCGGCGCTGTCTTTGTGGTACTTCTTATCCTTGAACTCACCGGCGTAATCGATATTTTCAAGAAAGCTTGATTGCTGGCACCCGCAAGGGTGAGTCGCCCCTCTATTTTTGTAGTTTGTGCCGCTGTGGCGGCATGTCTGCTCAACGCCTGCTCCATCAACCCCCCGCTTGACCTGTCCGGGATGTATCCCGGGCAGTCCCGTATCCAGCTCACGTCGGTGCCATTCTTTCCTCAGGAGGCTTATCAATGCGGCCCTGCCGCTCTGGCCGGGGTGTTGGGGGCCGCCGGCGTTGATATCGCCCCGTCCAGCCTGGCTCCGCAGGTTTTCCTGCCGGGCCGCCAGGGCAGCCTGCAGCTGGAGTTGCTGGGTGCCAGCCGCCGTGCCGGCCGAATCCCCTATATTATTGCAGATGATCCGGGAAGTTTGTTCGCGCAACTGCATGCCGGGCGACCCGTACTGGTTTTGCAAAACCTCCAGACCAGGCATTTTCCGATTTGGCATTACGCCGTGCTGGTAGGTTTTGACGCTGAATCCAATAGTGTATTTCTCAATAGTGGCACGGAGCAGGGGCTGGATATGTCGGCGCCATCCTTCCTCAGGACCTGGGACTGGGCAGGGCGCTGGGCCATGGTGGCATTGCGCCCCGGGGAAATGCCGGCGGAGGTGTCGCTCAGTCCATACCTTGAAGCCGTGGCTGCTTTCGAGGAAGTGGCCGGTGGCACCGCGTCCGCGCCGGCCTGGAAGGCGGCCTTGCGACAGTGGCCCCTGGACGGCAGGCCATATCTGGCGCTGGGCAACCTGGCCTATGCCCGGGGCGCGCTTGCGGTTGCAATGGAGTATTACCGCGGTGGCCTTGTGGCGAGTCCCGGCGATCCCGCACTGGCAAATAATCTGGCCTCTGTGCTGGGTGAAGCGGGTTCCCCGCAAGAGGGCATGAGTATTCTCCAGCCTATACTCGCGGCTCAGCCTGCTGCTTCGAGGTGGCGGGTGGTGATGGAGAGCACCCTCGCAGAGTTGTCTGCTCAGCTGCCTTGATTGCTGCGTTCGGGGCGCATCAATGCTAGGCTTCACTCCCTTAATCAAGACCATACCATAGGGAGATCTGAATGCGTTTAGCCTGGCTTGCAGTTTTGCTGGCACTCGCCGGCTGTACTGCCACTGCCAACCGGCCCGGTCCCGCTGCCCCGCTGGCGTCCGACCCGCTTACGCCCTGCACAAACCCGCGCCCTGAGCTGTGTACCATGGAGTACGCACCGGCGTGTGGCAGCCTGGTTGCCGGCGGTTTCAGAACCTATGCTTCGGGCTGTAATGCGTGTGCTGACGCGGCTGTAGTGGGCTACCAGAACGGACCCTGCAGCGAATGAGCCTGACTAATCGCATACTGATCGCTATGGTGGCGGGCATTCTGCTCGGTTCCTTGCTGAATCTACTGATAAACGGCCTTTTTCTTGAGCCGGAGCTGCGGGTGTTTCTCGATCAGAGCCTGGTTGGTGGGCTATTCGATGTAATAGGCCGCATATTTGTTGCCTCGCTGAAGCTGCTGGTGGTACCACTGGTGCTGGTGTCGCTGATTTGCGGTGCCAGTTCCCTGGGAGATAGCGCCCGCATGGGACCAATTGCCATCAAGACCATCGGCCTGTATCTCGTTACCACCGCTATTGCCGTGTCAGTGGCCCTGATGTTTGCCCTGCTGGTCGGGCCGGGTGCACATATGCACCTGGCAACGGTGGCGGATTATGTGGCTACGGCACCACCACCACTGCAAGAGGTGATAGTTGATATTTTTCCGTCCAACCCGGTGAAAGCCATGGCTGACGGGAAAATGCTGCAAATCATCGTGTTTGCCCTGTTGGTGGGCTATGCCGTCGCCCATGCCGGCGAGCCGGGGCGCCGTATCGGCAGCTTCTTTCGCGACCTGGAAGCCGTGGTAATGAAGATGGTCGAAGTGCTGATGACACTGGCGCCCTACGGTGTATTCGCACTGCTGGCCAAATTGTTTGCCACCATGGGCCTGAGTGCTATCGTCGATCTGGCGGGGTATTTCTTTACTGTGCTGGCGGTGTTGCTGTTCCACGCCCTGGTGGTATACGGCTTGCTGTTCAGAACGCTGGCGGGATTGCCGCCGCTGCAGTTGTTCAGAAAGTGCCGCTCTGTTTGGGCCTTTGCCTTCAGTACCGCCTCCTCTGGCGCCACTCTGCCGGTCACCCTGCGCACCGCCGAGCGGCGTCTCGGAGTGCATAACTCGGTGGCGGGTTTCACTGTGCCCCTGGGTGCCACCATCAATATGGACGGCACCGCCATCATGCAGGGTGTGGCCACTGTATTTATTGCCCAGGTATACGGCATTGATCTCACGGCCACCGCCTTGCTGACGGTGATTCTCACAGCTACCCTGGCCTCGGTTGGCACCGCTGCGGTACCCGGTGTGGGCCTTATCACGCTCGCGCTGGTTCTTGAGCAGGCCGGTTTGCCGGTTGAGGGCATCGCGCTGATTATTGGTGTCGACCGACTGCTGGATATGGTGCGCACTGCCGTAAACGTCACCGGCGACATGGTGGTGGCTGTGATTGTCGGACGCAGCGAAGGGCAGTTGGACGAAGCGGTATTCCTGGCTGACGAGAAAGGCCAGCTACAGGAGCCGGAGGAAGATAACACCCCGATTTTTTGATTGATCTCACAGGAATAAATCTCGCAATGCCTATTCAATGCACTATCGTGCCGGTAACCCCCTACCAGCAGAACTGCTCCATTATAAAATGTGAAGTAACCGGCAGGGGCGCTATCGTGGACCCCGGCGGTGACATCGAAAATATTCTCGGTGCAGTGGAAAAAATGGGGGCGACTGTCGAGAAAATTATTCTCACCCACGCCCATATGGATCACTGTGCGGCCTCGGATGTGCTGCGCCAGCAATTGCAGGTGCCCATAGAAGGCCCACACCGGGAAGACCAGTTCTGGCTGGACAAGCTGCCGGAGGTTTGCCAGATGTCGGACTTTCCGCATGCAGATCCCTTCCTCCCCGACCGCTGGTTGGAGCAGGGCGATACCGTTACCGTGGGAGAACAGGTGTTGAAAGTCTTTCACTGCCCCGGCCACACGCCGGGCCATGTGGTGTTTCTCTACGAGGAGCAGAAAGTGGCCTGGGTAGGGGATGTGCTGTTCCAGGGCTCCATCGGCCGCACGGACTTTCCCCGCGGCAACCACGAGGAGCTGGTCGCCAGCATTCGCCAAAAACTGTTTCCCCTGGGCGACGACATCACCTTTATTCCCGGTCACGGGCCCACCTCCACATTTGGTCAGGAGCGCCGCACAAATCCTTTTGTGGCAGATAGTCGATATGGTTGAGGGAGACGGCGGTAGCGAACATCTCGACCCCGACCCGGCCGACAGGGAAACGCTGCTGCGCCGGGAGTATCTCAGCCAGACCGCAGGCATACACTGGCACGACCTGCAGACCTGGTATGCGCGAGGTAGCGTGATCCGCGTGGACGGCGCGATGAATCTTGTGGAAGTAGCAGTGCAGCTAGGCCTGGATAATACTGCCCAGTTTAAACAGTGGATTACTGAGGGCAGTATTGTCCCGGTGGATGACGAACAAGCTCTCGCCTGGTACGAGACGAATCAGGAAATGTGGGCGGTGGTGGCTCCGCCCTGGGTGTTGGTGCAGCAGCGCTGAAATACTACCTTTCCGGTGTTTCGGGGCCGTCGCTCAAAGCGGGTAGCGTTCCAACCACTTCTCTATAATCTTCTGGTAACTGCCATCGCGTTTCACTTCGATCAGCGCGGTGTTGAATTCCTCGACCAGGTGGGCAGGCCGATCTATAGCGCGAGAGCCGGCAACAAAGAGTCCCCGTGGCGGTAGAGAAATACTCGCCACTTCGATTTCATGGCGGCGATCCTTCAGGAACTCATCCAGTTTTGCCGCAATGACCCGGCGGTCTCCCACCACGAAATCCACCTTGTTGTTCAGCAGGTTCACCAGATTCTGGATGATATGGTTTTCGTAGACTATCTCCGCGCCGGGCAATTCAGTGAAATCGACTCCGTATGCATAATCCGGTACGAGGCCAATGCGCGAGTTTGCCATGTTGCCGATTGAGTAGTGCCTGCCCTGCATTTCGCGGCGCTTGACCACAATGAGTTCGTTTATCAGGTAGGGTTCGCTATAGATAAATCGCTCGTCACGCGCGTCGTCGCGCCAGGCGGCTCCCAGCACTTCGGACAGGCCGATGCGCACCCCCTCCATGGCCCGTGGCCAGCTATCGATGGTGTTTTCCACACGGTAGCCGGCTCGCGCGAAAATATGTGTGACCATTTCTATCGCGAGGCCCTGTTCCGGGAGTTCCGCGTCTACATAGGGTGACCAGGTATTGGTCATCATCTTGACCGGCTCGTCTGCACTGACTGGGCCCACAGTGACGAGCAGTGTCAGAACCAACAGTAGAGCTGTGCGCAGCATCTTGTAATCCTCTGGTAAGTGGGGGTATTCCCGATGCTCGAATACGGCATGTATTATACGGTGCGCGCTGGGCATCGGCTATGTGTAGCCACAGGCCTGTTGCGCGTAACCTGTTGAAAATGAAGTTTATTTTATAACATTAGCTATCGGGTGGGCTTTGCCCTCAAACACCGTGCCCCAAACCTGTATGTCCCTCAAGCCGGCGACTCCCACTGCGTAGGGGTCAGCTTCCAGTACCGTAAAGTCGGCACGCTTGCCGGCGCGGATGGAGCCGATTTCATCTTCCCAGCCTACTATCCACGCCGCGTCGACCGTAATGGCGCGAAGTGCGGCAGTCAGGGATATACGCTCTTCGGGCGCGCTGGTCTCACCATTGATGGTGATCCGGTTGCTGGCGTTCCAGGCCAGCGTCAGCGGCGAGAGCGGTGCCATGGGGCTGTCGGAGTGCAGGGCGAATGGCACCCCCAGTCGTTCAAGCGAGCCCAGGCGCACCATCTGGGCGCCGCGGTCTTTGCCCAGCCATATCTCGCTGTACATATCTGACAGCAGGTAGTGGTAATAGGGGTTGGCGGAAACCACTGCCCCAAGTGCCCTGAGCTGCCGGCTCTGGTCCTCTGTGCTGTAGGCGAAGTGCTCCAGGGTAAAGCGGTGGTCTGTACGTGGCTTCTGTGCCTGCAGATTGCGCAGTAATTCGATGAACGCTGCAGCGCTCTTGTCCCCATTGGTATGGGCGTGCAGCTGGTAACCTGCATTCCAGAAAACACGCGCCCACTGCGTGGTGACGGGCAGCGGTGCCATCCAGATACCCTCGTGGCCGTCCAGGTAACCCGGCGGACCCATTTGCGCCAGGCCGCTGAAAATGGCGCCATCCATCATCAGTTTGAAGTGGTTTTCCACCATCACCCGATGAGAGTTGCCCTGCCGCCATTGTTCGATTTCCACCATGGCTTCTTCCGGGCTTTTTCCGCGTGCCAGGAAGTCAGTGATGATGGGCGTCATGATGATGCGCAAGGGCGCCTGAGTGCCCTCGGTAACCTGCCGCACCAGCGCGATCTCCCGGGCCGGGTTGCCGAAGACACCCGTGCCCATATCGAGCACGGTGGTGACGCCCCCCCGGTGAACCATCTCCAGAAAGTTTTGCATGCCCTGACCGAAGCGTGCGGGTTCGAACAGGAAGCCCATTTTCGGCACGATCGCCTTCATGCCGTTTTCCCAGAAGTGTCCTTTTGCCCAGTCGTTTTCGTGGTTGCCCTGTGTATCTACCTCTGTGATACCGAGCATGCTGAAGGCGGCATCGTTGCCTATCAATTCGTGAAAAGAGCGGTGCCAGAGCATCACAGGGGTGTTCGGGAACCAGGCATTCAGCTGGTCGCGGTACACATCCCCATGCCATAGGGGGTGATAGCCCCAGACGATAAAAGGTACGTCGAGATCAGTGCGTTCTGCCACCATCGTCTTCAGGCTGTCTGCGAAGGCCTGTGGGGTTCTGGCACCGGGAAAGTCACCCGTGGGAAGAGTCCAGTCATCCGGCGCCAGAAAAGGGAACTGGGTAAGCACTGCCGGCAGGGAAGGGTGTACATGGGGGTCGATGAATCCCGGCAGTAGTATTTTGTCTTCCAGGCTGCGGTCTATGGTGACGTCGCCCCTCGCCAGCCAAGGCTGGAGGGTCTCCAGCGTTCCCACGCTGACTATCCGACCGTTCGCCACCGCCACTGCGGTAGCCTCGGGCAGGGCTGGTTCCATGGTGATAATTTTCCTGGCAGTGTAAACCACCAGCTCCGCTGCATCAGCGATGCTTGCAAAGCTGGCAAGCAGCACAGTCAGGCCCAGAACCAGGCGTTGTTTCATGCAAATTATCCTTAGTGTCGGAAAAAAATAACTACTTGATCATCTTGATCCAGTCGCCGGTGCGCGGCTCACCACGAGGATAGAGTCCATTGAGAAGCCGTAGCTGGGCCTCCGCATCGGGCAGGCGTACGCTCGCTGCTAGGCTCGCCAAGGTGGCACCGCGGGGCACCTGAATGTAATGGATGTAATAGCCCTTACCCGCCTGCTGTTCCTTCGGATGCATGGGGCGGAAACTTTCGATGATGGCAAGCAATTGCGGGTCTTCACTGGAGAAATTGCCCGCCGCGCCGTCGAACAGGTAGGTCAGGCTCTTGTAGTCAATCACCGCCAGCCGCTTGCTGCTGCCCGCACCGCTGGCAACGGCGGTGTAGCCTTTGAGGCCCGCCTGGTCCAGCTCGGTACCCCCGGCCAGGCTGCCGGTGGCGGCGGTTTCCAACACCTGGCGGGGTGTGCTGGCCTGGTCCTTGCGTCGCAAGGTCAGGGTCATGGAGGCCGAGCCGTCAGCAGCAGTGGCCACTATGGATTGTCCCCCCGCTTTCACATCCCAGCCTGGCGGGTGTTCGAAGCTGAAGCCGAGTTTATTGTGGTAGTAGCGGTTGTCTTCGCGTTCGCTCTGCACGCTGGGCCCCCAGACAAGGCCTTCGATTTGGCGGCGGAACTCACCGGGTATTTCCGGGTCCAGCAGCGTTTCACCGGTGGTGAGGTCACCAGCTGTGCGGATGACGGTTTGCAGGCGCTGATCGTTGCGTGGGTGCGTGGCGTAGAGGCCGTGATAACTGGCCACTGGCTTGCCGCTTGATTTCGCTTTCACGCGCTGGAACTGTTCCTGGTCCTTGAGCACGCCGATTACTTCCAGCAACGCTTCTGGATCATAGCCGGCGTTGTGCATATATTTTGCCCCCAGCCCGTCCGCCTCCAATTCGTGTTCGCGACCGTAGCCCCGCACAATTTCAGTACCGTACATATTCGACGCATCCGCCAGGTCACCACTGCCGGTAAGAATGTACGCGGTTGTAGCTATCACCTGATTGGTAATGCCGGCCGTCTGCTGGCGTGCGGAATGGCGTGCTGTAATGTGGCCAATCTCGTGGGACAACACACCCGCAAGCTCGGCCTCGCTGTCCAGGTAGGACAACAACCCGCGATTGATGTAAACAAAGCCGCCGGCCATGGCGAAGGCGTTGATGTCCGGACTGTCGATGATGGTGAAGATAAAGGTTTCGTTCGGCCAGTCGCTGGCCTTCACCAGTCGCTGGCCTATACCGTCTATATAAGCCGCGAGCTCCGGGTCGTCGTAGACAGCACCCCCCTCCACAATTTTCTGGTGTTCCTTCGCTTCATCCGAGGATTCAACCGAGACCTCCCGACCGCCAATGACCACTCTGGAATCGCTGGAAGGAGTATCGGCACAACCGCTGATCAGGGTTGCAAGCACAATGGCGGCGACGATTTGAGCGGTGATTTGCAACATCTGGTGGCCTCCTAGTACTCGCTGGACAGGAATTGTAGCAGTTGGTCACCGATGCCATCGCAGGCTGTACCCTGCACCGGGGCGATGATCGGAATAGGAATGACGACCGCCGGCATATAGGACTGGCCACTGGCCTGGGTACTGATTTTTCCCACTTCAGCGTTTTCCGTAAAATCCCAGATGGTGGCTTCGTAGTTGGCGTCGCTACCCCAGGTACCGAAGCCGAAACAGCCGCCGCCGCCCGGGCCTATGGCGCAAGTGAGGGAGCCAGTGGAATCGGTGTCTTCTGTGGAGCCGTCGATCCAGATCATATACTGCGTCTTGAGAGTGGCCAGCTTCTCGGACACAACCGGCTGTTTCTGCATCAAGCGCTCCAGGTCGGCGATCTGCAGGGGTGCAGTGCGCGGTTCAAACCAGGGGTAGAACTGGTTGACGAATTCCAGTTCTCCAATCACTTCAATTGACCTGTCACCGGAGGCTATATGTTCGCCAACGCATTCGATAAATTCAGGTTCGGTATCGTAGTCACTGGCGTGGCGCCGGCCCAGGATGACCACGGTGGCGTTGCCAATGCCCTCGGTGGGTTCGTTGAACACCATCTGGTCGACAGTAGAGGTAACACAGCCTGAGGCCAGCGCCAGCAGTGACAGGGCGAACCCCGTCAGTAGAGTGCGAATCACTGAGTGCATCACAAACTTGCCTCCTGTTTATTCCCCGCCACCTGTTGCAACCACGCGTGCACCGCAGGTACCCGGGTGAAGCTGTTGGCAAAATTGGCACCGGCGTCACGCAGCGCCATTACCGCCGCCAGGTTAACCGCTTCCTGGTCACTTTGCAGGAATGCGGTTGGGGTCTTGCCGTAGGCGGACATTGTCCAGTCGGCGATGGGGTCGCCTCCCGGGGTAATCAGCTGGAAACGGTAGCGTATCCAGATCTCGTAGACCTTGACGTTGGTATGGGCGGGAATAGCATACTGCAACTCTGCTACCTCGGGTATCAGCACCGCGTCTACCGAGGGGATCAGTTGTCCGGGGCCGGGCTTGCTGGTCAGAGGTAGCACGCGCTCGAACATGCCGTTCAGCAGAGTGTCCCACATTTCCACCTGGGCTTGCCCTGTGGTTACCAGCCAGCTGGATTCCGTCCGACTTTTGGCCTCTTCAAAAAATTCGTGAGTGACGAAATCCTGGTCGTACCACACACCGAGGGTCAGCGGCAATTTCATCATGGTCGGCGCTGGAAATTCCCCCTCAACTACAACCTTCGCCGGCCCACAGCCCGTGATCAGACACAACAGTAGTGTCACTGTCAGCCACAGCAGCCAGTTGCAATCAGGGACGGAAGTCGTTGAGCCCGACAAAGGTACCTCCGTTGCGGTAAGTGAGTTCTCGCATCAAAGTGGCAAAGCGAATACCGGTCGTTTGCAAGTGCGGTGCACGGATAAATTGTACGGGAAAGCCCACCGCGTGAATGCGCACCAGCCGTTCCCCGTCGGCGTTGGACTGGTTAATGCGATCCACCGTGTTCACTACCTGCTCAATGGAATTGCCTGTGAATTCGTCGCCGAACACGTAAATACTGATTTTTTGGCCGGGCTTGTGGAAGGCGCGTATGGCCGCTTCTATCCCCTCCACGGGGCTTGAGTTACTGAACACATTCCAGTTGCGGAGGTTTTCTATAATGACTTTGCGTCGCCCCGCCGTGTCGGGAATCCACTGGCCCCGGTAGCGGCTGAACATGTAATTGCCCATGTCATTCAACACCTGAATACCTTTCACCTCCGGGTAGATGCTGAGCGTGGCCTGCAGTTCTTCTATCATGCGCTCCCAGGCATAGGAGAACATGGAACCCGATGTGTCGATCACGAAAATAATGTATTCGCTGTCTACCGGGATGCCCCCGATCAGGTTGTTCTTCGACTGGTGCTGCGCGCCCAGCAGACGTTTCTGCTCGTCTGACAGTTTTTGCCGGGCAATCGCCAGCTGATCGCTGACCACGTCGTTGGTGTTGGTCTGCACCTGGATGGAATCGTAGCGCGAACGGGCGCTGGCCAGGGTGCCGCGCAGGATGGCTATTCGCTCCTCGTATTCCGAGAGCTGTTCGTGCTTGGCGTTCAGGTCACGATTCAGTACCCGGCTGTCACCGCGAATTTCAAACAGCTGTTCCTGCAGGTCTGCCATCAGCCCTTCCAGGTTGGTGGTTGATGCCTCGATAATCTGTGGTTGCACTGTTTTTGTGATCATCAGCAGCAGGATGATGGCACCAAAGCCACAGCAGATTACGTCGAGAAACGACAGAGACGTATCAGCGGGTGCCCTGGACTTGCGCCGCGCCATCAGGGCCAGTCCTTTGATGGGCTCATAAAGGAGCCTTTGCTGACCTGTGCCAGCTGCCAGAACTCGGAGGCAGCCATTGGGTCTCCCTCCATGGGCGCCAGGATGATGTTTACCGGCACATTTTTTGGCAGTTTACGCACGGCCTGCCGGTACAGACGCTGGCGTTCATCGCCACTGACTTTGCTACCCCGGGGCGGGCTGGCACCCTGTGTGGGCAGGCCGTCGGTGATCAGGAAGATATTGTCCGGTGCGGGGGATAAGTCCTGCAGGGAGGCAAAGGCATTTTCCAGGCTGGTGCCACCACTGGGGGTGAGTTTGCGCAGTTCGCTGGAGATTTTGTTCAGTTGCGCCTGGTTGGCCACCTCCAGCCATTTGCCGGCCGTGTCTTTCAGCAATGGCCCGGCCCGGGTGTTAAATGTGATCACCTGGTAGTCACTGCCCACGGGTAACTGGGCGGTGAGCCAGTCGACAGTTGATATTGCCCGGCTCCATTTACCAGCCTGCCGCTGGATGGCAGGGTCCATGTTGCGCAAGCGGATAATATTCACCACCTTGTCCGCCAGCATGCTGGCGGACACATCCAGCAGAATAGCGATGTTACGCCCACCCAGGTTCAGGCCCGTCAGGTATTGCCGGTTGCCCTCGCCGACGAAGGTTCGCGCGCTGTTGCCCGCTTCCTGGGCCGCAGCCTCGCGCAGTTTCTTTACCTTCTCCTCCAGCGATTGAATTTCGGCCTTGAGTGTTTCGATGTCGGTGCGCTCGGTGAAGCCGTCCCGGCGCAGATCGGCAATCATGGCCTCGTAGTTATCAATGTCCTCTGTGATACGCGTGGCCTGGCCCTGGGCTTCCACCATTTCCATGTCCACTTCTGACAAGGTGTTACGCAGCTTCACCAGGCCGGCCTCGCCCTCTCTGACGTCTTCTTCAAGCATGCTCACTTCGGACATCAGGTCGCGGTTGAGATCTTTTGTTATCGTTTTTACAGAGTGGTCGATGATCAGAAACACCAGCACCACCGCCCCGAAGCCGCAGGACATGATGTCCAGGAAGCTGAGGTTGAAGGTGGTAAACTCGCGTTTTTTCCTCGCCATTCCGTTTTCCCCGCGCTAGGGCGTGACTTCGATCAGCCGCAGTTCCGGGCCATCACCGATTTTCATACTGTCGCCACCGCCCAGCAGCTGGTCCGGCTGTAACGGTGCGTCGTTTACCAACACAGTCGCCCCGGAGCCGCGCAATTGCCAGCCCTCGGCCGTGTGGTGTATCTCCCAGTCCGGGCCGAGCGCAGTGCCGGCCGTTGTCAGCGGCACCGCCTGAAAGCCCCGTAACAGGTGGGTAGCGGTCGGTTTTGCCGCTTTGACGGGTGCAGGCGGCACCACCACTTCGGGCTGCGATTTTGGGGCCGGGGTACTGGCCGCACGGCTGGGCAGGGCGGTCACAAAACTCAGGGCCTGATCTCTTTGGACCAGACCTTCGAGCTGTTGTTCCAACGCGCTGCGCACACTGTCGGCTGCCAACAATTGCAGTCCCGGCAGGCGTTCAGCCAGTCCGGGTAGCAATCCCGCCACCGGGTCGGCTATCACCCGGTCTTCCGGTTGCAGGCTGCCCATAGCCTCGCGGGCACCCTCGATCAGGCGTGTGCCCGCGTCCTGCAGGTCCAGGCGGGTGATGCGGGCGCGATAGCCATTGACCTCGATATTGGTTTCGCTTTCGCGGCCCAGTGTGCGCAGCACGTCGGGCAGGGCGTCGTAAAGGTGTTGTTCTGTAAGCGCCTTGCGGCGCGGATCAAAGCGTGTCTGCCGGATAAAGGCCGTGGCGATGATCTCTACCAGCCTTTCCTGTACCTGTAGCAGACCGGCGCCCGGCAGTGGCAGGGTGCGTTGCAGTCGGACCTCGCCGTTGCTTTGTGTCAGCTCGGAAATAACCGATTGATGTAACTGGACTTCCAGGTGAAACAGGCGCCCGTTGCCGCCAATGAGGCTACCCAGCGCTACGCTGCGGTTAACCAGGCCGACGGCGGCAAAGGGGCACTGCTGCACGATCCCCAGCAGTAGCGCCAGTTGATCGCGCTGCATACTGCCGGATATGGCCATCAGTACTTCCTGGGGTTGCCCGCCCTCCCTGTGCAGTTCCTGCAACTGGGCGTGTACCAGGTCCCCGGTATGGCGAGCGGGCCCAAGCGCCGGCTGCAATGCCTCTGTGCTCAACTGCCACCAGAACCGCGTGTTGATGTCCCGGGGTTGCAGGCGGGCGGCGGCGCGTGCCGGGTTGCCGAAGCGGTATTGCGTGCCCGCGAGCAGTGCGTAGCCCGGGCTCTGCAAGTGCGTGCTCCCGTGCCACAGCTGCAGGTTGCTGTCGTTGATATCCAGTAATGCGATGGTCATGTCATTGGGCTCTTGCAAAAGTGTGCATCAATGGACAACCAGGAAGCGCAGCAAACGCTTGTCGGCGTAGCGTTGGCAATCCAGTACCAGGCGCTCCTGGGAGAGCTGGAGCTGGTGCAGGCAGAACATGATGATAATACTGAGCACCAGGGCGACAAAGGTGCTGTTGAAAGCGACCCCCAGGCTTACTGTCACTCCAGTTATATCACCTTCAACCGCCTTGTAAGCCTGGCCCAGCGCGTCACCGATACCGCGCACGGTGCCGATAAACCCTATAGAGGGGATTGCCCAGGCGATGTAACGCACCATGGACAGTTCCGAGTCCAGTCGGTCCGACTCCACTTCACAACTTTCCTTGATGGTGTCCGACACCGCCTGGATGCTGCCGGTGGTGGCGAAGCGCTGCAATGCCGATAGCAGCGTGCGCGGTAACAGATAGTCCTGTTCCTGCTCTGGCAATGCTTCCAGTGAACGACTGTATTCCCGGGCATCCTGCGGCAGCAAGGTGGTGCCCTCCGGGATTTCCAACAGGCGGCGGTCCAGCAGTCGCTGCTCGTGTATGGTGCGGCGCCCCTTGTAGCCCATGATGGCCAGGGCCCAGATCAGCAGGATGAAACAGGATTCCTGCTCGTAGTCCCGGATAACCACCGTGAGGCTGCGTTCCGGTACGAAGTCCACGCCGGAGGCCTGCATCTCCATCTCCTTCTTGATATGGGCATCGGCGCTGGGCCTGATGGCGCCCACGTAGACCGCATGTACCACAATGACAGCTATCAGCAGGGCAAACAGCTGGTAGATAAATTCGGATGACATCCTTTGCTTCATTTTCTTGTCCTATATATCTACCGGAAAGGAGACTGACAGGTCTTCGGAGATTTGTTCCGAAGCTCTATAGTCGCCGGGTGATCGGTCCGTTTGTGCCGGCGCAGTATCAGCTGCTGCATCGTCGGTGTCTGTGTTTGGCCCGGGGTTTTGTTGCGGTGCAGCTGTCGTCGCGTCGCCCTCTGCCTCGGGCGACGGTTGTGACCACGCAGCCGCAGCGATCAATAGCAGTGCGGCGATGGCTGGCGCTATTTGCTTCATTCTGATCATGGTTTATTCCACATAGCGCGCCAACCGGAATCCTACGTCATCGCGGCCCGCTTGCCCATAATCGCGGTAGGACAGGCGCAGTTCGCCGATTTTACTGTGGCTCCAGCTGGCCCCACGGATCACGTAATTGTCACCACTTTGTGCCCCCAGCGGATCCACTTCGGTGGCCCCGTTGGCATTGGGAATGCGGTACACATCGTGTACCCACTCGGCGACGTTGCCGCCCATGTCGTACAGGCGATGTTGATTGGGTGTAAAGGAGCCCACCGGGGCGCTCACCACGTAGCCGTCCTTGTAACCCCCCAGCACACGACCGGTGACGTAGGCGGAGGTGTTGTCGGCGTAGTTCTCCTGTGAATCTCCCGGCGGAGGGAAGGCGTCACCCCAGGGAAACTTCAGCAAAGTGTCCCCATCGGCCCGCGCGGCCCAGGCCCACTCTGCTTCACTGGGCAGGCGGTAGCCGGTGGCGGCCGGGTTGTAGCCGGTAATAATGCCGTTGCTCTCGCGGTAAAACAGGGGCAGGCCCTCGCGCTTGCTGAGCCAGTTGCAGAAGGCGGCTGCCTGTTGCCAGCTGACCTGTGCGACGGGCTGGTGTTCCCGGTTAAGGCTGTTACCTGAAATCTGGCCAGAATTGTGATTCTTGTCGAACAGTCGGAACTGGGCGTTGCTTACCTCATGGGTTTGCAGGTAAAAGGCGCGGCGCAGTGAAACAGGGTGCATTACCTCATTGGCGCGCCGCCCGGGTTCCCGCCGGGAAGCCCCCATGGTGAAATCCGGCAACT
Organism: uncultured Haliea sp.; assembly: GCA_963977485.1. Lineage (GTDB taxonomy): Bacteria > Pseudomonadota > Gammaproteobacteria > Pseudomonadales > Halieaceae > JARRPM01. The sequence goes on along the minus strand of CAXBOW010000013.1, from coordinate 138,276 downwards.
GTGAATCTGCCGGCGAGAACAGTAGCAGGGTCTGGCCCAGCGCGGTGGTAATTTGCGGCTTGATACTGGCCTGGCGCGCCTCGGCGGCGGTCAGTAGCTTCACTTCCACCAGCTGTTGCAGGCCGGGGCGCGGTGTGACGCGCCGGCGCACGGTATTATAGCCCTCCAGGCTCACTTCCACCGACTGTTCGAAAGCCGGTAGGGACAGGGTTTGACTGCCCTTGCCACGTAATTTCCCACCGATTTTGAGGTTGGCGTTGGTAGGCGTGATGTTGAAGCGCACCTCACCCAACTGGGCCTTGAGTTGCACGGTTTGACTGTCCTGGCCCCCCGCGGGGAGTTTTACCGTGCCGGTATACCGACGGTAGCCGGGTTTGAACACGGCCAGTTGGTGCGCTCTGCCCGGGATCAACTCCAGTGACAGCGGTGTCTGTCCTTGAAACTCGCCGTCCAGCGTCACGTTGGCACCGCTGGGAGAGCTGGCCAGTTGCAGCACGCCCGCCGCGGGTTGCAGAGTCACTGCTGCCAGTTCCAGGGGCTGGCCAGCTTCAATTTGAAGAACCTGCTGCCAGTCGGAGAATTCCGCCAGTTGCAGAATTAGCTGCCGTTCGCCGGCCATGAGCTCCAACAGAGCGGGAGTGGTGCCGAGGACCTCGCCATCCACCAGGATGGTAGCGCCCTGCGGCTGGCTGTCGATGCCAACCTCGGCCCAGCCCGGTGCCAGCTCCACGGCGACCTGTTGCGGGATATTCCGGCCGGTAACCGACAGCGATTGCTCCAGTGGCAGGTAACGCTCGGACTGAATCAGCACACTGTGTTGCCCCGCCTCGACTGGCAATGCTTGCAGTGGGGTCTCGCCCACTTGCTCGCCGTCAATGAACACAGTGGCCCCGGCTGGCATACTCTCGATAGTGATCAGTCCGGGCAGCAGTTGCAGTTCCAGCTCGATTGTCTGGCTGTCCAGCTGGTCTACCGTAACGCTGGTTTCCAGGGGGTGATAGCCCTCAGCACTGGCGTTGATAGTGTATTCCCCGGGCCGCAGCAGGTAGCGATCACCAAAGGGCAGGACGAGCCCGCTGACCGATACGGCAGCCGGTGTTTCGCTGATGACGATCACCTGCAAAGAGCGGGCGCTCAGCAGGAAGATCATCAGCACGGCAAAGATCGCCGCGGCGCCTGTTAACACCCAGCGACGGGTATTGCGCGGGGCAGGTGGCTTGCTGTCTGCGCTGCCCAGTGGTTGAAAGGCGCTGGGTTCTATCGCCTCAGGGGCGCCCGGTTTCTGTTGACTCACTATATGGTTTCCGTGCAGGCGATGGTCACAGGCGGCGGCTCGCTGCCGTACTTTATGACGAAGTCCACGCGTACATCGCGGTAACCGAGGCGGCTGCCCACTGCGGTGTAAGTGCCCGGTCGCAGATCGAGTTCGCGCTGGTCAAACTTACCCAGTTTGGCCACTTTGTAGATCACCACGTCGGTCTGCATGTCGGAGCGCACGGTGACGGCGATGGGGGTGCTTGCCTGTTTCAGCAGTTTTTCCAGCTGCTCGATCTGTTCTGCAAGTACCGGGCCCCGGGGACTTATACTGCGCGCCACCTGTAGCATCTTCCCGGTGGCGGCGGCCACAGTGGTATCACTCAAGCGCTGTGGGTCGTCAATTGCTGCCTGAAACTGTTTATCCAGCCTTGCCCGGTCCCGGCTTCGAGCTAGCCCCTCGCGGGCGAACAGCACATTGGGATCAATTTTTTGAGCCTCCTCATAGGCCGCCACGGCTTTTTGCCACTGCTCTTGCTGTTCGTCCCTGGAGCCGCTGCTTTGCAGGCTGGAAAGGCGATGCGCGGTAGCCGCAGCCTCCACTTCCTGCAGTGCGCTGGCCGCTTCGCTGGACCCCGCCTGCACGCTGGCAGCGCGGCGAAATGCCTTGCGGGCCTTGTCGAACTGGTTGGCATCCAGCGCCGTATAGCCTTCGCTCATGGCCTCGTTAAAGCGCTGCTGATCGTAGGCTGCGGTTACCCGTGCCAGCTCGCTGCCACTGCGTTGGTGCTGTGGGTCCAGCGCTACCGCCGCCTTCAGCTGCGCTATTGCTTCCGGGAGCTCGCCTGCCTGTTCGGCTGTGGCAGCGCTTTCCAGCAGTACCAGCAATTGCGGTAGCACCTCCACCCGGCGGCGCAGCTGATCCGCCTCAGGGTTGCCCGGTTCAATGGCATCGGCCATATCCAGGGCAGCTGTGGCCTGGGCGAGATCACCGATTTCCAGTGCCTCCTTCGCCATGCTCAGCTGTCTCGCGAGCTCAGCGGGAATACCCGCCTCCAGCGCCTGCAATTGGGCCAGACCCTCTGCATACTGCGCTTTTGCCGCCTCGTACTCGCGGCTGCGGTATAACTCGTCGCCTGCTTTGGCGAGGCCTGCTACGGCGGCAAACGGCTCTGCTGCCCACTGCTGAACGCCGCGCTCTTCCAGCGCTTCCTGTATTTCGAGCAATTCGGCCAACACGTCCTGCGCCTCTTTGCGCAGTTTTGCCAGCTGCGCGTCTGACCAGGGGGAAACGTCGGGGGTGGAGGGGGCCGTTGCAGCGCCGCTGGCCCGGTCGGTTATCGGGGCGGGCTGGGCCGGGTTGTCCTGGTCAACGGCTACCACTCCAGGCGCGCTGACTCGCGCGGGCAGCCAGAAAAAGACCAGCACCGCCAGTAACAGCAGACCCCCGAGAGCGGGCAATACCCATCGTGGAGTGCCCTCCCGTCGCGGGCCGGCCCCGGCATCAGCCGACTCGACGGGCGCTGGCTGCACCACATCAAAGGGAGTGGGCTGTAGTTGCTCATTGTGGGATGACATGCGGTGGTGGAGCCTTGTCTGGTCGAAACGGGGTCAGAGTTTATCAGCTGCGGGGCTGTTGTCAGCAGGGAGTTCGAGAGCGCCGACCTCGGCCGCGTAGATATCTGCCAATAACTCTCGCCATTGCACGTACTGATCCTCGACATTGCCGGACAGCATAACGGTACGGTCCTCAAGTTCGATTACCTTGGGTGCGATTTCGGCTTCCAGAGATAGTCCAAGCTCCTCCAGCATTGCCACATTGAGTTGTGCTTCGTTACGCTTTTCGAGGCCACTTTTGAGTAAATAACCGCCACCGATAATTGAAACACCGCTAGCGGCGCGACATGCCTCATTGCGATTATCGCAGGCAGCTGCCCCATATATGCCGGCTATGACTGCAAATGCACCGGCGATTAATTTCTTGGTACTTTCCGACTGCAGTTCCTTAAGTGCGAGGGCCTCTGTATAGGTCTCCTTACGCCACTCCTGATAGGGGTCGTGCATCTCGTTGCCGAATGTCCGATAGTATTCCTGCAAAGTATCGATAAACATCTGGTCTCGTTCCCGAATGCTGACCACCCGCTGCAGCATGGGGTCGTCTTTGGCGGGCAGGCGCAACACCTGGTACTCTCCGTTGCGGGTTGTACCGAGATAGCCATCGAACGCTTCCGGCGAGAAGCTTCGCGCAAACCTCAGTTCAGTCACCAGGCGAATATTTTCCCGGTCCTGCAGGCGCAACTTTTCCTGCTGCTCGAGTAAATCGTTGGCAATAGTGTTGTACACGGCCTGAAACGGGTCGTATTTATTGCGCGACGTGGCTTTGTAGGAATAGCTGCTGGCAACACCGACATAATCTTTTTCCAGCCAGACCTGATTGCGGGAATCGACGGCCCGGATGTGTAATTCAAGTTCCTGTCCGTCGGAATGGATAATCTTGCCGCTCACCACCAGATCGTTGATCTGTTCCGGGTCGGGCACCACTCTGACCGCTCCCCAGGCGCCACTGTCCTGCATGGCTTCCGCCAGCAGGAAGGGCATGAAACGCGCCTCGGCCTTGCGCACCTCCGGGTAGGTCTGCTCACCCTCCTCATAGTCGTCGATCCCCGGATTAAAGATGGATATACCCACATCCAGCAGCTGCTCCTCAGGTACGTCGGTGGAGGCGGTGTCTATGCGGGGAACCGATGTGGTGTTGACGGTCTGGCTGACACAGCCACTCATCAGTATCAGTAGTACAAGCGTGGGCAACAGGCGCAGACCGATCATTCGCTGATACCCTTGTATTTGCGGTATTCATCCCACAATTTTTCCCGCACCGCCGGGTCCGGCTCGCGCATGGCGGCCTCTCGCAACTGCCTTGCGACCACGTCGTCGTCATTGCCACTGGGAATGTCTTTGGGTGGGGGATATTTGGCGGTGTCCTGGGGCGCGCCACCACTGCCGCCGCCAACACCGCCCATGCCGCCGCCGGTGCTGTAACCACCACCGCCGCCATACTCGCTGGCGTCGGCCGTGCCGTCTCCGCTGCCGCCTCCGGAACCGGAAACCACGGAGTCGACCTGGCCCTCTTTTGACCGTTCCCGTGCGGTGTCCCGCTGTTCCATCTGCTCCTCGAGAATCATGGTGTCGAATTCGCCGGTGCCCTTTTCCAGTCTCGCATCGAGGATTGCCACCTGCTCTGCCGGTGTTAAAGGCCCACTGCCGCCGCCGCTGCCTGTACCGCCGGGAAGACCCGGAAGACCTGGAATGCCGAGAATACCTGGAATAACGCCAGTTGTTACGCTGCCAGCATCAGTGCTGCCCGCGCTGCCCTGCTGTCCTTCGCCTGCGCCGCCGGAAGATGTACCCGGCTCACCCATGGCATCTTCCATCCCCGCCATGACCTCTTCGAAACTGGGTTCGTCGGTGAGATCGGGCACACTGCCAGCCGCCGCCGTGTCACCGAAGCCGGGTTCGCCTGCCTCAGAGCCGTCGGCGGTTTGTTCGCCGCTGGCTCCCGGAGCTTCCCCCTCGGGGAAGTCACCCATATCGCCCGTGCTTTCGCCTCCCGGTGGTGAGGGGTCCGCGCCTGCTGCGCTGGCTTCTGAACCAGAATCGGAGCTTGCTGAGCCTTCACTACCCGAGGGCGAGCTGGCGGGACTGCCGTCCTGGCTTTCGCTACCAGAGGCACTGTCCTGGCTTGACGAGCTGCTGGAAGGGCTGCTTGGCGGAGTGGGTGGTGTGGAGGAGGGCGTGGGCGGCGTCGGCGGCTGTGGCACGGTTGGCGTGCTGGCGCTGGGGCAACCGGCCAGCAACAGACAAACGCCGGAGATCCCGGCCAGATGCAGCAGTAAGCGGCTATTCACTTGATTTGATGTCATATGCCCTAACCAATTTGTCAGTCTCCACCGGCTCACCTGACTCGAACCGGGGTCTAAATTTCGTACCGCGCAGCACTCGCATCAGGCGAGCAGCCGTGGGGTCCATGTCCTCGTTGGTATCCAGCCGGGTCAGATCCAGTACCTTGCCACGGCTGTCCACACCGAATTCTACCAGTATATTACCCTCTTCCGGACTTACCGGCGGTGGCAGCTTTCGCAACCCCTTTACATCCGGTAGCGGCACAGGCTCACCAAACAGCGCGGGCCCCTTTTCTTGGGCATCGTCGCGCAGCGCAAGTTCCGCAAGCGCATACTGGTAAATCTGAGTGGCCTCGTCGCGTTTGTCGTACCACATTGCCCAATCCCCGAGACTCACGGCAGCCTGTACGGCTTCGTCACTGCTGGCACCCCGGTTGTCTCGGTGGATTTTGTAGATGGCGACAATGACGCTTTTTCCCGCATCGTAATTCTGTGCGCGGTAGGCGTAGAAGTGGTTGGCGTTGGCACTGCTAAAATTTGAGTTGAAATTATTAACCGTGGCATCGTTGGCCGCCTGATGTTCGGAGATAAGGTATTGCGTGCGCTGCAGGCCATACAATGGGGGCAGTAGCCTGGGCGAATTTCCCTCTTCGACGCTGCGCAAGTCATTCCATGCCCTGTAGTACAAGTCCTGCATGGTTAGCAGGCGTTCCGGCCCGGCAGTCCCCAGTTCCAGCTGATAGGCTTTGAATTGCCATGCGGCCTGCTGTAACAGCGCGTCAGCCCGTGCTTTGCCAGCGGGTAGGCTTCGTTGTTGAACCCGGTAGAGATACTCCTGTAGTTGGTCAACTTCACCGTATTCGCCCAGAGCAATGGCGCTTTCGATCTCTCCGTGCAGTAGAGGAATCTGCTCAGCACTGTACAGACCATTATTGATACGTGCGAGGTGCACACCACGCTTGAATGCGGACATTGCTTCGCCGTGGCGGTCCTGTGCCTGCAATGCCAGTCCCAGGCTGAGAATTTGTTCAGGCAAATCGGCTGCGTAAGCGCCGTGGCGGGATTCGATATCACTGATGGCGTTGCGCATGGAGCGCTCATCCAGGGCTGTGTTGTCACTGTTGTCGTTGTACGTATCCGCCGCTTGCTCTGCCGCAAGCGCGGCACTGCCGGTGATGGCCACAGCCAGGAGCAGGCGCTGAAGTATCGCCTTAAGCTCAATCTGGCGCATTTTGATTATCGCTACGCAATGCATGCCCGTTGCTTCATTTTAATGCTCGGTCCAGGGAACTCAGTATATACATTCCCATCGGCCGCAGACAAAATACGCAGCGTTATAAAATGCCCGTTTGATCAGGTCAGGCTTACCGGGGGTTGAGGCGTTTTTTTTGCGGGCCAGCAGTGTTATCAGAGGAGACAAATGAGTCAATTTGCGCAGGATACGGCCGTGGAACAGGTCGGGGAAAACCAATGGCATGGTGAAGTAAGAGCGGGCTGGCGCATCGGCGTGGTGTCCAATGGTGGTTACGTACTTGCGATTGCAGGCAGGGTGCTCAGCGAGGCGCTGCCTCACAGCGACCCGCTGTCAGTCAATGCCTTCTATCTCGCGCCCACGGTATTGGGCACCATCGATTGCCAGCTTGAGCTGCTGCGGGCCGGGCGCAACACCACCCATGCCAGCATCAAGATGTTTCAGGGAGGCGAGCTGAAGGTGCAAGTCACCGCAGCGTACTGCGATCTGTCCGCCTTGTCGGGAGAAAGCTGGTCGGCCAAGCCCCGGCCAGAGTACCCCCCGTGGGAACAGTGCACGCCCAGTGGGCAGGAGAAAGTAGAGTTTTTCCGTGAGCGGGTGGACGTCCGTCTGGTCAGCGGTGTGGAGGTGTTCAGCAAGCGCGAGCCAAACGGCAGCGGCGAATTTCAGGGCTGGATACGGCATCGGGACGGTGCCGACCCCGACGCAATTTCACTGCTGATGTTTGCCGATGCCTTTCCTCCACCGGTGTTCACCGTATTCGGTCCCCTGCGCTGGATTCCCACTATCGAGCTAACTGTGCAGGTACGTGCAACCCCTGTGCCGGGGCCCTTACAGGCGCGTTTTTACTCCCGTCACCTCACCCGCGGCGTTGTCGAGGAGGATGGCGAGTTCTGGGACAGTGCTGGCAATCTGGTGGCGCTGAGCCGACAAACCGCTAAAGTGCGGGTGGGGTAAAACTAATACCCCGCCACCCAGCCCTGGGGCCTGCGGGTATCGGTGGCACCCAACAGGTAGCCGTCCTCGATCATGATCGACTGGGTGCGACCGATGGTCCTGCCCCCCAGCAGCACAGTGTGCCCCATTTGTTGGAGAATCTTCACGGTGTCAGGGCTGATGCCTTCCTCCGCCAGTAGTTCATCCGGCAGCCATTGGTGGTGAATGCGGGAGCTGATTCCAGCGGTGGCGACATTCATATCGAAGGCCATGGCGTTGAGAATTGTTTGCAGCACAGTGGTAATGATGCGGCTACCACCCGGGCTGCCAGTGGCAAGCCAGGGCTCGCCATTCCTGAAGACGATTGTGGGGCTCATGGAGGACAGTGGCCGTTTGCCTCCCTCAATTGAATTGCGATCGCCCTGCACCAGGCCGAACATATTGGGCCGACCTGGCAGCGAGGTAAAGTCTCCCATCTCGTTGTTCAACAACATGCCGGTGCCGGGCACGGTGATGGCCGAGCCGAAACTGGCGTTTAGCGTGTAGGTGTTGCTGACCATATTGCCCCTGGCGTCCGCTACAGAAAAATGCGTGGTGTCCTTGCTTTCGGGCATCGCTGCCTGGCCGGGTGCTATTTCCGAGGAGGGTGTGGCATGGTCGGCGGCAATCATTTTGCGCTGCCTAGCGGCGTAGGCCTTGTTGGTTAAAGCCGCCACCGGTACTTCGGCAAAATCGGGGTCGGCAAGGTATTCGCTGCGATCGGCATAGGCCAGTTTCATGGTTTCAGTCAGCAGGTGTAGGTAGGCCGCGCTGTTGTGGCCCAGTGCCGCCAGATCGTCCTGCTCCAGCATGTTCAGAATTTGCACTATATGAACTCCGCCGGAGGAGGGAGGCGGTGCAGAAACCACCTCGAACTCCCGGAAAGTTCCCCGTATGGGAGCGCGCTCAACCACCTTGTAATCGGCCAGGTCGCCGGCGCTGATCAGGCCGTCGCCGGACTTCATCGCGGCGACAATCTTCTCGGCGACCGCACCCTTGTAGAAAGCGTCTGCGCCGTTTTTGGAAATCTGCCGGAGAGTCCAGGCGAGGTCCGGCTGGCGCCAGGTGTCGCCAATCTCCATGGGGCTGCCGTCGGGTTTGAAGAAGAGTTGCAGCGATGCCGGGTTGCCGCGCAAGCGTGCGCCCCGGGATGCCAGCTCATAGTTCAGCGCGAAGGACACCTTTATGCCCTCCTCAGCGAGGGCTATGGCGGGCGCCAGTACCTGCTGGCGGCTCATAGTGCCGTATTTCTCCAGAGCGTATAGCAGCCCCGCCACAGTCCCCGGTACCCCGGACGCCTGCAGGCTGAAATACTCCCGCATGAAATCTTCCTTGCCATCTGCCCCCAGGAACATATCCCGTGTGGCAGCAGCAGGTGCTGTTTCCCGGTAGTCGATAAAAACCTGCTTGTCAGTTTCAGCCAGATGGATGAGCATAAATCCACCGCCGCCCAGGTTTCCCGCCCGCGGGTAGGTCACAGCCAGAGCGAAGCCTGTGGCCACCGCAGCGTCCACCACATTGCCGCCCTGTTGCATGATGCTGGTGCCTATCTCTCCGGCCAGTTGCTCAGGGCCCACCACCATGCCGTGCTTCGCCACGGTGGGCAGAAAGCGCTCCTTGAAGTCGATGATCGGGTGGTCGTCGGCCGAGGTCTCTTTGGCCCAGCCACTGCCGGGGGTGAGCAGGCAGAGGGTGAGCAGGGCAGTAAAGATGCGTGGTAAGTGATTCACGAAGTTGGGTTTCCCAGGATAAGTAGAATTGCGACTTTAACTGTTTTGTCCGTAACAGCATACTCGGGCTAGTGCCTTTCCAGCTGGAAGAAGAGCGGCCTGCCCTCACGAGACCCGCCGTGAACCCGTCCATGGGGGCTCGTTTCGCGCGTCCATGCGCTCAACGGTCTCGCGAGGGCAGGCCGCTCTTCCTCCAACAGAGTTCACATACGCAGGGTACAACAAAGATGAGCGAGCTTATAAGCGAACTTAAACAACGCTGGACTGCCATGTTCACCGCCCTGGCGACGGGAGATGACGTGCCGCCCTCAACGCGATTGCGCGCCGAGGGCATGATGGAGTCTGCCCTGTTACTTGGGCAGGCATCTACTGAGGAGCTGGATGGGGCGATGGAGCAGTGCTATCAGGGGGCATTTAAGAGGTCTATCACCGAGGACTTTGGCGCGGACTGGCGGGAGTTTTACCCTTTCCCGCAAATTCCGGCGATCGGCTTGCGTGCCCCGGTGTATCCCAGCACCAATGATTGACACGGTCGGTGTATCCCGCTGGCGACGATTGCTTATAATGCGGCTCCAACCATGAGGAGATTGAGAATGAGAATATACGTGCTGCGCGCAATCGCCCTTTTGCTGCTGCCGGCGTTTGCGGCCTGTGCTTCAACATCTGAAGCACCCAACGTCACCACGACCTACGACCATTCATACGATTTTTCCGCTGAGCACAAGATTTATATCGAACCCTCCAGCCGCAGCAATCCCGCGACCATAATGGTCAGTGATGCGCAGATCGAGCGTATCGACTCCGCGCTGTCTGCTGAACTGACGCGCAAGGGTTTTAAGATGGTCAGCTCCAGCCAGCAGGCCGATCTGCTTATTACCTGGTACCTGATTCCCAAGGACCCGGTCAAAACCGATGCAAATGCCAGTGATTGTGACGGTTGTGATATGGCCGTAGCGGGCGGAGAACGCTATTCAAAAGGTACTTTGACGGTAGATATGGTCGACCTGATGCGAAATCAGCCGGTGTGGCGCTCTGTGTTAAAAACAGAACTGACCGCAGATCCGGGTTCGGCCGAGGCCGACCGGGCTCGCGAAGCCGCGGCGGCGGCTATGTTTGCCAACTTCCCGCCGCAGTAATATGAACGTGATGTTATCAGTGGGCGGCCTGTGACCACACAGTACGATTCCTTCAGAAGAGAGTATATCGCCGGCGGTTTGAGCCGGGAGATGCTGGATGCCAGCCCCATCCACCAGTATGAAGTGTGGCTGGAGCAGGCGGTCAAGGCGGGGCTGAAGGATCCCACCGCCATGGTGCTGGCCACGGTGGATGAAGCGGGCTTGCCCTGGCAGCGTATCGTCTTGCTTAAAGGGCTGTCGCATGGCGGCTTCGTCTTCTATACCAACTATGGCAGTGCCAAGGCAGCGGCCATCGCGCACAACCCGAGCGTGTCGCTGTTGTTTCCCTGGAATGAGCTGGACCGGCAGGTGATCGTCGGGGGAACGGTGGAGAAAATGTCAGTGGTGGAGTCTGCCAGTTATTTTCTCACCCGCCCCCGGGAGAGCCAGATAGCTGCGTGGGCCTCGCGCCAGAGCCGCCCTATATCGGCCCGCTCCCTGCTGGAAAAGCAGGCCAGAGTGCTGCGTGAGAAATTCGGCAAGGGTGAAATTCCCATGCCGGATTTCTGGGGGGGCTACCGCGTCTTGCCACAGCAAATTGAATTCTGGCAGGGCGGTGAACACCGCCTGCACGACCGATTCCGCTATCACCTGCAAGCTGATGCTAGCTGGAGAATCGAACAACTACAGCCCTGATTGAGGACAAATGAATGGCCGAAATAAGTACGAATGATCTCATTGGAACCTGGCAATTGCAGTCATGGACAGTGGGCTACGCCGACCGCGATGAGCTCAGCTATCCCTACGGCGAGGAACCCGAGGGTTTGCTGCTCTACAGCAACGACGGTTGGATGAGCGCCTGCATCGGCCAGCCCGGGCGGGCACCCCTGCCGGGGGATGTCAGTTATCGCAAGCTACCTGACTCGCTGAAAGCTATAGCGTTTTCCTCTTATTTTCACTATGCCGGCCGCTACAAGGTAGTGGGTGGGGATGTAATCCATCACGTGACGTACAGCCTGAACCCGAATTTCCCCGGCTCGGAACAGCTGCGCCATGCCGAGCTGGATGGCCAGACCCTGGTGCTCAGCGGCAAGGATGAAGTGGGCGGTGTGACGCGATTTCATTCGCTGGTGTGGCATCGGGTCGATACTGAGGAGGATGATATTGTGCAGGGCAGCTGAGCTGCCTCTGCTCACCCCCGACGCTGGCTGAAATAGCGCGGTTCGGAATCTATTCCCAGCAGAGTGCGGCGGATCATGTCCAGGCCGGCAGCGGCCACCATGGTTTGAAACAGGCTGCGCTCCACTGGCCAGCGCAGGCGGCAGGTTTTGATAGCCTCTTTAGAGCCCCATGCGATCCAGACAGTACCTACAGGCTTGTCCTTCGTGCCGCCATCCGGCCCAGCGATGCCGGACACCGCGATAGCGTAGTCTGCGCCGGAGCGCTCCATGGCACCCAGAGCCATCTGCCGAACCACTGGCTCGCTCACGGCGCCCTCTTTTTCCAGCACATCCTCGTCTACGCCCAATACCGCGTGCTTTATGGTGTTGGCATAGGTAACAAACCCCGCGTGAAAGCCCTGTGACGAGCCGGGTACACGGGTCAGCATGGAGGCGATCAGGCCGCCGGTGCAGGACTCCGCGGTGGTGAGAGTGGCGCCGCGTTCGCGCAGCAAATCCAGCACTTTACCTGCCAGTGTAGCGTCTTCCTCGCCGATGATATGGTCGCCAAATAATTGCTCCAATTGTTCTCGGCAGCGTTGGCGGGCGGGTAGGGCAGCTTTGGAGTTGATAGTCAGCTTCACTTCCATTTGGGGCGCGCCGGCGCGAAAGCCCAGGTCAACCTCGGTCGGCCAATCTGCGATGCCATCGCTAATCATCTGCTGTGCGGTAGACTCGCCCAGTCCGAATGTCTGCAAACGCAAAATGCTGCGCTCCACTGGCCGGTCCAGGCGGCGGGCCAGGTCGGCGATGATGCCATTGAGCATAGCGGTGAGCTCGCCGGGAACCCCTGGCGTGCACACCACCCGACACTTTCCCACCATCATCTCGAAGCCCACCGCGCTGCCGATGGGGTTGGCAATAATAGTGCAACCGGCAGGTAGCATGGCCTGCTTGAGATTGGCCGCATTCAGTTCCAGACGCCGCTTGCCGCACCAGTCCTCCAGGTGGGCAAGTGCCTCCGGGTGTTCTTCAATACCCACTCCGGTCACTTTGGCCAGTACCTCGGCCGTGAGGTCGTCGATGGTGGGCCCGAGCCCGCCATTGACGATCAGCAAGTCGGCATCGTCCGCCATGGAGGCCAGCTCGACCTGTAGCAACTCGATATCATCGCCCACGGTGACCTTGCGGTGTACGCCGATGGCCAGCTCGCCAAGGCGGCGGGCTATCAGGGCGGAGTTGGAATCCACCGTGTCACCACTCATGATCTCGTTGCCGGTGAGCAGTAGTTGTACTTTGAGGTCGCGGTCAGTCATTTCAGTCTCAAGCAATAGAATCCGGCAGCAAGCATAGCGTCAAAGCTTCGCCTTGGGCAAAGTGAGATAAACTGGCGGTGACACAAGAGGAGGAAAAGCTTGCCCCCAGATGACGTTCTGCCCGTAGTGTGGCGCCCACCTGGTGGGGCGTGTGGTGGCGGGTATGGCAGGCCGAGATGAGCGCCGACCGCTGCGTGTTGCAAGCGGTGGACGAGTCGAACTAGAAACCGCCATGCTTTTCCAGGTAGGCAAGCTCCTCGGCGGTGGATTCCCGGCCCAGGATGGCATTGCGGTGGGGGAAGCGGCCGAACCGGGCTATCACATCACGATGGGCCACGGCATATCTGGCGAAGTCATTTACACGATTGGCATCTGATCTTTCTGCCAGCTCCCGAAACAACTGAACGCACAGTTCCTGAGTCTCCAGGTCCTCGCAGTGTTCAAGTGGCAGGAACAGGAACACCTGATGGATGGGTGGCAGGGCTGTATGGCGCCCCGAGGCTATTACCTGCTGGACCAGTTGCTGCGCCGTGTCATCACCGGCGAAGGATTCCGGCGTGCCGCGATAAATGTTGCGAGTGAATTGGTCCAGCAATAGCACCAGTGCGATCAGGCCCTTGTCGTCCTCGGCCCAGTGATTCAATTCCCCGGCCAGCGCCTGGGTGACAAGACTGCCAAAGCGCGAGCGCAGAGCAGCATCGGTTTCTTCACTGGCACGGAACCACAGCTGGCTATGTTCCGGAGCTGCGAAGCCGGTGTCGTCCAGCCGGCCAAACCAGAACTGGTGTATCGTGTTTATGTCTTCCTTCATGTTCACCAGTACCCCCTGCCTTCAAAGGCTCCATCGAGAAGCCTGTGATAAAGTGCGCCTCCCGTTTTAAATCATACAGTGGAAATAGATTATGGCATTACTTCCTGCAGTGGAACTGACAACTGACGAACAAAAGGCCAGCTACGGCTTTGGCCTGCAATTTGGCGAACAATTGCGCCGCAACAGCTTTGAGGGCCTGGACCTGGACGCGGTACTGGCCGGTGTCCAACACTGGTATCACCAGCATGAAGCGGCTGTGGACGACGAAGCCATAAATGCCAGCTACCGGGTCATTCAGGACCGAAGACAGGCTGAGGAAGCGGAGCAGGCGGGCAAGCGCCAGCAACTGGCCGAGATGTTCATGGAGGCAAATGCCGCGCGCGAGGAAGTGACCACCACTGCCAGTGGCCTGCAGTACGAAGTGCTGGAGTCCGGCAGCGGTGCCAGTCCCGGCCCCCAGGCCACGGTGGTGACCCACTACCACGGCACGCTGGTGGACGGCACGGTGTTTGATAGTTCAGTGAATCGAGGTGAGCCAGCAGAGTTTGGCGTACATCAGGTGATTCCCGCCTGGACTGAGGCGCTGCAAATGATGTCGGTGGGGGACAAGTGGCGCATCGCCTGCCCGCCGAAGCTGGCCTACGGCGAGCAGGGCGCCGGTGATGCGATCGGACCCAACACCGCACTGGTGTTCGAAATTCACCTGATCGCCATCAAGGACTGAGCGATGAAGATCAAAAGCATTAGAAAACAGGCCATTCCGAATTGACGCCAGACAGTAGCGTGGCACGGTTGTGTATACCCTCCAAGGGCGTGAGGTTCCAACCGAGCGAGGGTATGCACCGCCGTGACACGCGAGATCGGAACAGGGCCGCACAGTTGTTGTGAACGAAAATTTCATCGCTAAATCACCGCCAGCGCTTACATTGCAAAGCGCCATTCTTTAAACTGTGGAGCCATCGTTAATCCTCTTCTACGGTGGTTCCACTACTATGAAACGCGTTGTATTTAATCAAAAAGGCGGTGTCGGCAAGACCAGTATCACCTGTAATCTGGCGGCCATCAGTGCAGCCATGGGTTATCGCACGCTGGTGATAGACCTGGATGTGCAGGGCAACACAACCCACTACCTCGTAGGTGAAATTGATGCCGAGGCCTTTCCGGCCGAGGCGCAGGGTGTGGCCGGCCTGTTCAAGCAGACCGTGGGTTCCCGCCGGATGAGCCGCAACCCGGACTCCTTTGTGTGGGAAACCCCCTATGAGAACCTCTACCTGATGCCGTCCAGCCCTGTTCTCTCGGTGCTGGAGAAAGAGTTGGAGTCGCGATACAAGATATACAAGTTGCGGGACGCGCTGGTAAAACTGGATGATGAGTACGACCGGATCTATATCGACACGCCGCCCAACTTCAATTTTTTCTCCAAGTCGGCCCTGATCGCGGCGGATTCGGTGCTGATTCCCTTCGATTGCGACAGCTTTGCTCGCCAGAGTCTGTACTCGTTAATGGACAACATTGCGGAGTTGCAGGAAGACCACAACCCGGATCTGGAAGTTGAAGGCATAGTGATCAACCAATTCAACTCGCAGGCAAGGCTACCAGGTGAGTTGGTGGCAGAGCTGGAGGCGGAGGGCTTCCCCGTGTTCAGTACCTACCTGACAACTTCGGTAAAGATGAAAGAATCGCACAGGGACCATCGCCCGTTGATTGACATGGCACCCAGTCACAAGCTGACTGTCCAGTTTCTGGACCTGCATGAGGAATTGGAAAAAACTGCATCCCGCGCTGCTGCCTAGCGCGATGCGTAGTGGGGCCTGCGGGCCCCTCACACTTCCGGCAGCATGCTCCCTGCCTTGCCAACTGCGTCAACATACTCGTCCAGCAGTCGGTAGATCACCTGGCGGCAGGACTCCACCTCGCTGATCTGGCCGATTACCTGGCCGCAGGGGTTGAAGGCAACCTTCTGGCACTCTCCCACACCTGCATAGCTGTGGGTGCGGCGCATGCCGTCCGAGCTGACCATCCCCTGCAGGGGCATGCCCAGTGGTTCCGGTGTGTCGGGGCGGTCCCAGGCCTCTGTCCATTCGTTCTTCAGCATGCGGCAGGTTTTGCCAGTCCATGAGCGCGAGATGACGGTGTCCTCACTGCTGGCGTTAAGCAGGGATGCCTTTTGTGCCGGCTGCGTATGGGCTTCCTCCACGGTCAGCCACAGGGAGCCCGTCCAGACCCCGGCTGCGCCCATAGCCATGGCTGCAGCGATCTGACGGCCGTTACCCACGCCTCCCGCTGCCAGCATAGGGGTATCGCCGATCGCATCCACAATTTGTGGCCACAACACGATGGAGCCGACACTGCCGGTATGCCCTCCGCCTTCACCGCCCTGGGCGACCACGAAATCCAGCCCCGCCTCCTTGTGCGCCACAGCCTGCTTTACGCGGCCGCACAGGGCGCCGATCAAGCGCCCTGAATCTTGCACCATTTTGATCTTGTCCGCCGGAGGGGTGCCCAGGGCATTGGCAATCATCACACATTGGGGGCGGGTCAGAGCCTCCTCCAGCAGGGGGGTGGCAGTGGCATCTGTCCAGCCCATCAGGCCCATACTTTGGCTGCCATCCGGCCACGGGGGTACACCGGCGTCGGCCAGTAACTTCTGGGCAAAATCCATGTGCCCTTTGGGCACCATCTTCCATAACTGCGCTTCCATTTCTTCTGCGGACATATCCCCCATGCCCTCGTATTTCTGGGGAATCACTATGTCCACCCCATAGGGTTTGTCACCGATATGCTCATCTATCCAGTCCAGTTCCTCCTTCAGCTGGGCGGGGCTGAAGCCCACCGCGCCGAGCACACCGATGCCGCCAGCTTTGCTCACCGCCACAACGACATCGCGGCAATGAGTAAAGGCAAAGATCGGGTAGTCTATGCCGAGACGGTCACACAGAGCGTTGCGCATTGGATTCTCCAGTAGCTGAATTTGATTGAGCCATAGTATTGGCGGCCCGCCACCTGTGGACAAGTGCGGCGGAATGCCAGTAAAACTGGCGTTTTCTGCCGGCTGGCGGCCACTGTCTCCAGTCGTCGCGGAGCGAGAATAACCATATAAAGCTTAGTTATTTGTATACCGCTTTTATGTTCTATAAAGTGCGTTTCCCTATACCCAAATAGCGATTGATACGAGCTGTGGACCTGGACCTAGAGAGCGTGAATGCAAGCCTGCGGAATGCCAGTCCGCAGGAGGTTGTGCGCTGGGCGCTCGATCTCGGTCGTAAAACCATTGCCACCACCAGCATGGGCCGCAATGCGGCTGTGATGCTGCACCTGGTAGGGCAGGTCGATAAAGAGGTGCCCACTATCTGGGTGGATACGGGGTATAACCTGCGGGATACCTACGTGGTGGCAGAACGCCTGATTCGCGATCTCGAGGTGAACATTCATGTCTACTCCCCCGAGATGACCAGCGAGCGCCGCAATGCCATTATGGGTGGTATTCCGACTATTGATGAGGCGGAGCGCCACACGGAATTCACCCGGCAGGTCAAGCTGGAGCCTTTTGGCCAGGCGTTGCATGATTTTGCGCCGGAAGTCTGGCTCACTGGTATTCGACGCGAGGAAACCGAGCACCGCAAAACACTGGACATCGTCTCCATGGACAACCGCGGCATCATCAAGGTGGCGCCAATTTTCTACTGGTCCGAGGACGACGTGGATGCTTATATGGCACAGCACAAACTGCCCACCTGTCGGCATTACTTCGATCCCACCAAGGTACAGGACGGCCGCGAGTGCGGCCTGCACACCGCCGCCTGAACCTGCTCGTCAAGTGACACGCTAGCCCATAATTAAACCCACGGTCAGCGCCATTACTGCGGTGGCTACGATGAAAAATCCTACAATCGTGGCGAGTTGGCGCATAGCGCGCTGATCGGCGAGGGTGTCTGCGGGTGACAGATGCTGCGTCATACCCAGCTCCTCGATAGTCACCCAGGTTCCGGGCTAAAAGACTGTCTCAGCAACAAATTTCACACATTGATCCGGATAAAAAAAGGTATCTGGAAGCCCTGCGGAGCTGGGTTATACTGGATGTTGAGGAGGGGTGATGATGCCTTCCGACAAGGCGCATACAAGACGAGACCGGCAGCCACGTGCAGTAGGCTGGCTGGGTTTTATCGTCTCGCTCACCCTCACGCTTGCGGGTTGCGCGAGTTCCTCGCGCGATAGCCCTGCCATCAGCACTCTCAGTCCCTTGCAACTCGATCGCGGCCAGCTGACCGTGGCTGACGCTGCCGGAGGAGTGTCGATGCCCGGGTTACTGGCAGTGGATGAACCCATGCGCGAATTTGTCCAGCGCTATACCGGAGATTTAAACAATAGCCGTTTAAAACTGATGTCCCTGCACGAGGCTGTGCGCGGTGATGGCAGTCTCGGCGTGCAATACGACCCCTTTGCCGAGGGCTCGGCGAGGGAAGTATTCCGCCGGGGCACAGCCAACTGTCTGTCCTTTGCCAGCCTTTTTATTGCCCTGGCGCGGGAGGCGGGTCTGGAGGCGCATTACCAGTGGCAGGAAGTGCGGCCACAGTGGAGCAAGATTAGCGACAGGGTACAGGTGGGCCTGCATGTGAATGTGGTGGTGCGATTGCGAGATGGCAAGCGTTTCATGGTGGATATAGACCCGCTACCTGCAAGAGATATCACTGGTTCACAGGAGCTGACGGACACTGAGGCCGAGGCGTTGTT
The DNA here is from genome assembly GCA_963977485.1 of uncultured Haliea sp. Classification (GTDB taxonomy): domain Bacteria; phylum Pseudomonadota; class Gammaproteobacteria; order Pseudomonadales; family Halieaceae; genus JARRPM01. The sequence continues at coordinate 120,033 of CAXBOW010000013.1, read as the reverse complement.
CTACAACAATATTGCCATGGCTGCCCTGGCCGATGGCGATCTCGAAACGAGTTGGAATTATCTGGTCAGAGCATTGCAAATTTCCCCGGATATGTCGCATCTGTGGGTTAATCTCGGCGCGTTGTATCGGACCAACGGCCAGCACCGCGACGCGGAGCACAGTTACCTGCAGGCGCTGGCGCTGGATTTCAGGGAGCACTCCGCCATGACCAATCTGGCGGTGCTCTACGGCCTTGAGGGGCGCGAGGAAGAGCAGGAATACTGGTTGGAGAAACTGGATGTGCATCGCGAGGCTAACCCCTACTATCACGCCTGGCGCGGCGAAGAGGCTGCAACTGCGGGTGACTGGGAGACCGCATTGCGCCACTACAATCGGGCGGTGGCATTGATGCCCAACGACAGCAACCTGTTATTTGCGCGAGGTGTCGTCTATTACCAGCTCAATGACCTTGACGACGCCGCCCGCAACATCAAAAAAGCGATCGAATTTGCCACCTTGAATACGGATGTCGAGTTCTACAAGGATGAGCTGGCCAAGGTGAGACGGGCGCAACTTGTGGGCAGCTAGCCCTGGCCGGGTATGTCCACCCGTATGTATTGCCGTCGCGCCATTTTGCCGGTGAGGTTGGCAAATATGTCACCGATGGCCATTTGCCAGCCGTACTTGCGTCGCAGGGCCTTCAGCGCTTTTTTGTTATCAGCGGGCGTATCGAGCAGGTAGGCGTGGGTGTCGTGCCACATTCCGGTAACCCTGCCTGACACCGTACAGGGCGCAATCCGTGCCTCGCTGAAATTGCGCAATCGCTTCACCTTACCCGCCTCACCAGCCGAGAACAGGTAGTAGCTGTCCCCGGCGGGCGCAAACCAGACTGGCGTGGCCACAAAGTCGCCCGATTTTTTGCGCGTGGAAAAGCTGATGTAGCTACCCTTTTCCAGGGCTTTGATATCTTTGTTTTTCATGCAAAATCCAGTGTTGGCGAACGCTGCCTTGGGCATCATTAAAGCGGTATTTTCCTGCGGTCACAATAGTCAGGCCCCGATAGGGGCGCATTATACTGACGGATGGTGTTCGCCGGGTGCTGTGGCGTTGGTGTAGAATCGCGGCGTCATTGTCCGAAGCCGCTGCCCGGGCAGAACAAATGGCTTACAAAGCACAGGGAACCCTACTTATGTCGCATATTTGTCGTAACAGTTTTCTGGCCTTTTTGGTGGCTGCTGTGCTCGTGCTACTGTCACCAGCCCTGTACGCCGACGACAAGGCAAAGATCGATGCCGGCAGCCAGAAGGCGCTGGAAAAACTGCGCGCGCACTCCAGCAAGGCGGGCGAGTTGCTCGACAAGGCGGCGGGTGTGCTGGTGTTCCCCGATGTCGTGAAAATGGGTTTTGGCGTGGGCGGCCAGTATGGCGAGGGCTCTCTGCTGGTTGCAGGGATGCCGACGTCCTACTTTGTGACCGCAGGTGCCTCCTTCGGCTTGCAGGTGGGTGCCCAGGTAAAATCCGAGGTTATCCTCTTTATGACCCAGGAAGCCCTGAGTAAATTCCAGAACAGCAGCGGCTGGCGAGTGGGAGTGGACGGCAGTGTGGCCTTGATCAAACTCGGCGGTGGCGGCAGTATCGACACCGCGCAAATCAACCAGCCGGTGGTGGGGTTTATTTTTTCCAATGAGGGTCTTATGTACAACCTGACAATGGAAGGCACCAAAATAACCCGCATTGCCCGCTAATAAGGAGCGACGCTTGCTATGCCTCAGTTCAGTTCAGTAAAAAACGCCCTCAATGGGCAGACAGGTGTTGGGCAGCAGGTTAGTGTCCAGGGCTGGTTGCGCAGTAAACGGGATTCCAAGGCGGGTATTTCCTTTCTCGCGGTGCATGACGGCTCCTGTTTTGATGCTATCCAGGCGGTAGTGCCCTCGGAGCTGGGCAATTACGAGAGCGAGGTGCTGAAATTATCTACCGGCTGCGCGGTGCGGGTGACCGGTGAACTGGTGGCGTCACAGGGCAAGGGCCAGAACCTGGAAATACAGGCGAGTGCAGTGGAGGTGGTGGGTTGGGTGGACGATGCCGAAACCTATCCCATAGCCAAGAAACGACACACTTTTGAGTACCTGCGCACGCAGGCGCACCTGCGCCCACGCACCAATACCATCGGCGCCATCACGCGGGTGCGTACCACTCTGGCCAACGCCATCCACAACTACTTTTACAGCAACGGGTTTCACTGGATTAACACTCCCATCATTACCGGCAGCGACTGCGAGGGTGCCGGCGAGTTGTTTCGGGTGAGCACCCTGGACCTGGCCAACCCGCCCCGCACTGCCGAGGGCGGCGTGGATTTCAGTCAGGATTTTTTCGGTGGTGAGTCCTTTCTCACAGTCTCAGGGCAGCTGGAGGTGGAGTCCTACTGCCTGGCCATGAGTAAGGTTTACACCTTCGGCCCCACCTTCAGAGCGGAAAATTCCAATACCAGTCGCCACCTGGCGGAGTTCTGGATGGTGGAGCCAGAGATTGCCTTTGCCGATCTGAACGATGATGCGGACCTCGCCGAGAACTTGCTGAAACACGTGTTCAGCCGTGTACTGGAGGAGTGCGAAGACGATATGGCCTTTTTTGAGAAGCATATCGATGACACTGTCCTCACGCGTCTGCGAGCTGTAGTGGATTCAAACTTCGAGCGCATGAACTACAGCGAGGCCGTGGATATTCTCAAAAATTGCGGTGAGCGCTTCGAATTCCCCGTTGCATGGGGGCTGGACCTCGCTTCTGAGCACGAACGCTATCTGGCGGAGCAACACGTGGGGCGCCCGGTAGTGGTGATGAACTACCCCAGGGAGATCAAGGCGTTTTATATGCGTCTGAACGACGATGAAAAGACGGTGGCGGCGATGGATGTACTGGCGCCGGGTATTGGCGAGATCATCGGTGGCAGCCAGCGCGAGGAACGCCTTGATGTGTTGGATGCCCGGATCGACGAGCAGCTAAGGGAAGAGTTGTGGTGGTACCGGGATTTGCGCCGTTATGGCACCGTGCCGCATGCAGGTTTTGGCCTGGGCTTCGAGCGGCTTCTCAATTATGTGACAGGTATGGAGAATGTTCGCGACGCCATACCTTTCCCCCGTACACCCGGGCACGCTGCTTTCTGAGCGCGGTATTTCCTGCCCCAAATGGGGTCAATTGCGTCCCCTTCCCTGCATTTCTGTGAAATATTGACTAAAATTTGATCAGGTAGATGTGGTTTATCGGCCATAATCAAAGCTCTTCCCGGGTGATCGAGCAGCTGAACTCGAAAGGGGTGGGACAGATAATGGGAATAATGTAATGAATGGTGCGGGCAATTTCAGAACGAGCGAGCCGGTTAGTGAAATGGCCATCGTAGATACGTTCACCAAGCTTATTTTTGGGGAAGAGGATGCATTCAGCGCCAGAGAGGAGCTGATAATCGAGGCGTGTCGACTGGTGGACCACAGTGTTGTGCTGGACAGCCGCAGGGACATGGGTGTTTATCTGCGTGCACTGGGGGTAGCGGAAATGATTCAACTGGTAAGCAGGGTACAAGTTTGCCTGGTTGATGGTGTGCCGGCACTGGCACTGGTTCGCAAGGAAACCATTCTGGATCGGCGGGCACACTAGTCGCCTGGTTTGCCCTTTAACTCACAATTTATGAGGCTGGCGTTTTTCCATCCGGCGCAGCCGTTGCGGGCTCGACGAGTTGTGTCCCGGTTTGCGCAGGCCCGGCAGCATCTGCTGCAACTTTTGGCGTTTTCAAGCCGCAACCTTCCACCAGTTTGAACATCGCCCGGTACTGGGTAGACTCGTCCACAGTGACAAAGGTCAGCTCCACTGTTTGCCGCAGCTGGAAGCGGCGCGTGGTGCTGGTCAGGCTCGCAGTCCATTTATCGTAACTGAACTTTTCCGGGTCCTTGCGCAGGTCCACGAACCCTTCCAGGCCATTGTCGTCCAGTCGCACGGTGAAACCGCTACTGTTAACGTGACTTATCGCCCCTTTGAAGGTCGCGCCCACCTCAGTGGCCAGGCGGGTAAGATAATTACCCGCCAGCCAGCGCTCTGCTTCCAGCGTCGCCGTGCGGGCATTAAGCAGTCGCTCCGCAAGGGTGGTCATCAGCTCGAGGTTGAACCAGTTAGCGGGTTGCTCGTGCAGCAATGACTTGATCTGGAGGTGCACCAGGAAGTCCACATACTTGCGCAGTGGAGAGGTGCAGTTGGTGTAGGTTTCCAGTGCCATACCCATGTGGGGGGCAGGCTCGGTACTGAGACCGGCGCGAGTCAGCAGGCGATTTATCATGGTTCGCAAGGGCAGTTCGTGCTCCTGCCGGGCAAGACAGCGCATGATGTCGCGGTAGCCCTCCACGGTGGTCGGGTCTTTCTCAGCGACATCAGGTGCGTGCATGGACAGGAATTTCCGGGCCTCATCCAGCCGATTGGGGCGAATACCCGGATGGATGACAAAGGGCCCGTTGGCGCCCTGTTGGCGCAGGAAGTTGGCAGCGCAGCGGTTGGCCGCAATCATGCACTCTTCTACCAGCTTTTGTGACAACAGCTTTTCGAAGGGTTCGATATTCTCAATTTGTTTGTTGTCGTTGAGTATCCACCGAAACTCCTGGCGATCTTCCATTACCAGGCCGTTCTCTTCCCGGTTTGCACGCAGCGCGCGAAACACCTGATACAGTGCTTCAAGCGGTGTTGCATGGCTCATTAGCTCATCCGCCTGGCCATTCAGGTAGCGCTCGACCCCGTAGTACGACAGCTTGCCACGAGAGCGCACGGTCGCCTCGATAAACTCGAATTCACCCACTTCACCGCTGTCGCTGATTGCCACTTTACACACCAGGGCCGGGCGGTCGCTGCCCTCGGACAATGCACAGGTGTCCTGCGATAGCTGCTCAGGCATCATGGGCAGTACGTCGCCGTGGAAGTACACGGACGCTCCCCTGGCGGCGATGTCGCGGTGCAACTCGCTATCTACTTCGATATACGCGGTGGGGTCTGCTATTGCGACGAAGAGGGTCCAGCCGTCATTGCTGATTTCGGCGTACAGGGCATCGTCGATATCCTGGGTTTTCACGGTATCGATGGAGATAAATTCGAGATCGGAGAGGTCGCGCCGCTTGCTGGTTTGCAGCGGCTTGCAATGCTCCACCAGGCGCTCTACCTCCTGCTTGCTGGCACTGCTCCACTCGGATGCGAGGCGGTACTTGGCCATGCTGTACAGGTTTTCTATGCCCGGCGTAGTGGCATCGCCGATAATGGCGAGCACCTTGGCTTGTGGTTTGCCATCGCGAATCGGGTGCCTGAGGATCGCGCAGCGAAGATAATCACCTTCCTTGACGCCGTTGCGGGCGTGGGGTGGTATGAATAACCAGCGGTTCAGCTGTTGTAGATCCGGCTCCACAAACATCGCCTTGCCCTTGCGTACGCAACGGCCAGTGAAATCTGCCAATGGGCTGTCCACCAGTTTTTCGATATCTGCAATTGTTTTGTTGTCTTTGGTCGGGCGAATACAGATACGTACCCGATCATCGGGAAATACCTTCAGCATTTCATCTGGGGGGATGAAAATTTCGCGGCCGTCATCCAGTACCGCAAACCCGTATCGGTTCTGGGTACCCTTGATGGTGGCCTCGGCGCGCTCCTTCTCAGCCTCCATCTGGGATTTGAGGCCTTTGAGTTGCGACAGGGAGTCCTGATTGAGCATGCAGGGAGCTACTTATTAATTCTTGAATACAAGCGCGCTATCCTAGCGGAAATCGTCCGCTGTGTCAGTGAGAGATGTCTCTCGGACCCGATTGACGGGTCTTTTTTCCCCTTGCCATTGACATGTTGGCGGAGAGGGTTTGATAATCAGGTCAACGCGGTAGAAAACCAGCCCCGCCGGGAAGAGCCATTGATAGATTTCCGGACGCAGGCAGGACAGCACATCGTCTGTAGCCATGTGTCGTACATCAAGCGCCTGAGCGCTGCCACCGAGCCACCCGGGTTCAAGCATCATTCGCCTTCGGTATTTTGCCGCCGCCGCATACAATCACCCGTTCACCTCAGCGGTTGCCGACCCCTTTATTCACCTCATTATTCACCCCAGCCCCGGCCGATGCTGTCGGATCACAACAAGAACGCCCCCAGACCACTACCCAATGACTCATTGACGAGGATTCCTCTATGGACTCAGGCTCACCCCTGCGCGTAGAAAAAACCACCCTTAAATCCGTTATCAAGAAGACATATGTACTGGATACCAATGTCCTGCTGCACGACCCCACGGCGATCTCCGCCTTCAAGCAGCACCACGTGGTCATACCCATGACCGTTCTCGAAGAACTCGACCATATCAAGGATAGGCACGACAAGACGGTGAGCCGGGAGGCGCGCATTGCCATCCAGATGATTGACAAGGTGGTGGACAATGCCACGCCACAGCAGATACAGGAGGGTGTGGATGTTCCGGGAACCAGTCTTGATGACAGTATAATGGGCACTCTCGCCATCTACGCCGATCAGCGGTTGGCAGACAATACTGCGGTGCCCTACCTGGATGACACGCAGGCTCAGGCCAACGACAACCGCATCATTAATGTGGCGTTGCGCCTGCAGGCGGAGCATCCCAACGAATTTGTCTGCCTGGTAACCAAAGATATTAATATGCGCATAAAGGCCAAGGGCTCTGGCCTGGTGCATGTGGAGGATTACCGCCGCGACCGCGTGCTGGATGATATCGACCTGCTGGCCAAGGGCTATGAGCATATCGAGGGGGACTTCTGGTCCTCGATCAGCGAAGTGGACACACTGCGGGAAGGCGATTGCACCCTGCACCGTATTCCGCGCAAGTCGCTGCCCCAGGCCTACCCCAATATGTTCTTGTATGACGACCAGCAGTTTATGGCTTTCGTTAAGCGTTTGGACAATGAATTTGTCTATCTGCGCTGTGACAGCCGCGATAACCTGATGAACCGTCGCTTCTGGGGGTTGGTGCCGCGCAATCTGGAGCAGGCTATGGCGATGTCACTGCTTGCTGATGACAATGTGGACATGACCGTCATGACCGGCCCCGCCGGTTCTGGCAAGACGCTGCTCGCACTGGCTTATGGCGTGCATGCGATTTTGGAGCAAAAGCGTTACTCCAAGTTAATTGTCGCCCGCTCCACGCCGCCTATCGCCGAGGAAATAGGCTTTTTGCCCGGTACCGAAGAGGAGAAGATGGCACCCTGGTTGGCTGCCTTCGATGACAACCTGGAAATCCTGCACGGTACCGACGAGTCCTGCCACGGCAGTATCAGCTACGTGAAAGAGCGCGCGAATATCCAGTTCAAGTCGCTCAACTTCATGCGCGGGCGCTCGTTCAACAACGCCTATATCATCATCGATGAGGCCCAGGGGCTCACCCAGTTTCAGCTCAAGTCCGTCATAAGCAGAGTGGGGGCGGACTCCAAGATAGTAGTGCTGGGCAATCTCGCCCAGATCGACAACAAGTACATTTCACCGCTGACCTCTGGGCTGACCTACCTGGTGGAGAAGAGCAAGCAGTACCCGCATGCGGGCATCATGCATGTGAATGGTATTGTACGTTCAAGGCTGGCGGCTTTTGCGGAGGAAAATTTATAGGCTGAAGGCAGGTATAAAGGGGTCGGCTGCCGCCTGGTAGGGGGCCCCTGTTTGCTCTGGAATCCGCGTCGACCCTATTGAGATATTATCATCGGCTGGATCCTCATCCGGCGTGTGATATTTCTTACCGTCCAGGTTGCTCTCCAGGGCAATCTGGAAACGCAGTGCTACGCTCCAGGCAAATTGCCTTTTTTCGTCCGGGTCCCTTTTGCGATAGTTGTAGGCCGGTTCCAGCTCCAGGAACAGGAACTTTCGGAAAATTGAGCGGCGAAACAGCACGCCAACACGGTAGTTCCTTACATAGGACTCCGGGTCTGTGACTCCTTTTACAGACCCATAGTAGTTGATGCCCACCCGATGATTTCCTTCATGTGTTCTAGCGCGCTGGAACAGTGAGAGGCGGGTGATCCATTCCGTTCCGTCTGTCTCCTGGCCATAAACGGCCTTATTATTCCAGCGCAGTACCGTGTTTTCGCTCAGTGGCCGGTTGATTTCCGCCTGGCTGGTGGCGAACAGCCGGTCTTTGGTGTCCCATTGCAGTCGCTGGGTGAGGCGATAACGGTTCACATCCCAGAAATGGCCCTGGTAACGGTAGCGGATACCGGGGCGCAACCGATTCCAGCGAAGTCCCAGGGTAAGATCGACGCGAGAACTTTTCCCGTCGGTGACCTCGTATACAAGTCCCAGATTACTGCCGCCATCGCGCAGGTCGCTGTCGGGATCCAGTTCATCCCCGTCCTCGTCGTTGAATACCAGATTCAGACGCTTGGACAGGTTGGGCAGGTACAATTTTCCCCGCAGCCTGACATTATTGGTATTGCCGTCCTCCTGGTCCCAGTTGGTAGTAAAGTCGACACGTATCAGAGAATCTGCCGATTCGAGCTCGTAGTTGGGTTCACCGAAGTAATCATCCATCCACTGAGTAAGAGCCTGCGCCTTTGCGGCGGCATACTCATGGCCGGAGTCCACCCAGTGTTCGGTGGGTTCATTGGGGTCATCCGCATGCCATTCGTCGATGTCGCTCTCCAGATCGCTGGCCACCTCAGTATCTCCCGCAATCAGGGGCTGGGTGGTCAGCATCAATAATAATAAGAGCCAAATTTGCACGATATCAACTCACACTATTGAATTGCATGGTTATAACGCCAGTAATTTTTGGAGGGTATCGCCTCGTTAGTCACTGGATTTTACCGTAACATATTTATTAACACGGCTAGAACAGACCCCGCGGGTTTTTGAGTATCTAATCATCCTCGGACAGATTATCTCCCAGAGACAATGCGGGAGTGATGAGCAACGAAACAATGAGCCAAATCTTCACAATTTCAATCTGCGCCCGGGCACCTCAACACCGTTACACTATGGGCCATGAACAAGATATTTATCATTATCCAGCACCTTTTGCCGCAACATCTACTTTCCCGCTGCACCGGCTGGCTCGCGGGCTTGCGCCACCCCGTGTGGTTGAAGAATGGGCTGATTCAGCTGTTCGTGAAGCGGTTCAAGGTCAATATGGACGAGGCGGCGGAGCCCGATCCCACGCGCTACCTGTCCTTTAACGATTTTTTTACCCGGCCCCTGCGCGATGGCGCGCGACCACTGGCTGAGGCGGATCTGGTCTGCCCGGCAGATGGGGCGATAAGCCAATTGGGCGCTATTGAGTTCGGTAGAATTTTTCAGGCCAAGGGACAGTCTTTTTCTACCGTTGAACTACTGGGTGGTGATACTCAGCGCGCGACGCAATTTATCGATGGAAATTTTGCGACTATTTATCTTTCCCCCCGCGACTACCATCGTGTGCACATGCCCATCGCCGGTCGCCTCACCGCCACCAGCTACATCCCCGGCCAGTTATTCTCGGTGAACCAGGTGACGGCGGAGAATGTACCCCGTCTGTTCGCCCGCAACGAGCGTCTGGTGTGTTATTTCGACACGGCTGCAGGTCCTATGGCCTTGATTCTCGTGGGCGCGATGATAGTAGCCGGTATCGAAACGGTCTGGTCCGGGCAGGTTGCACCGCCCACCTCCACTCCGGTCTTTCGTGACTACGTATCGCTTCCTGAGCCTGTGGAGCTAGAGCAGGGCGCCGAAATGGGCCGCTTTATGCTCGGTTCCACTGTCATCTTGCTTTTCCCCAAGGGCGCGGTTGGGTTTGACGATTCTTATCTGGCTGGAACTGCTACGCGTCTCGGGGAAAGTCTCGGCTCTTTCATCTGATTTTTAGGTTTTAGTTTTTCAGCGCTTGCTGAACGATCGCAGGCTTTTCCGCCTCTTAGGGCCGCTGCGCAACTCGACCATTTTTCGCAGCGAAAAATGGTCGAGTTACGCAGCAGCCGGATTGGTTGCCGGAGCTATGGCCGATTCGGCAGGGGGGGTAGGCAGTGACCGCCCTTGGAGCATTAAAGAAACGTAAAAAAAGAGCCAGTGCTAGGACTCTTCCAGGCTAGACACAATATACCGATAACTGTTCATCCTCCGCTCACTAATCGCACCGGAAGCCAGCGCAGAGAGAATCGCACAACCGGGTTCGTGTACATGCTGGCAGTCGCGAAACTTGCAGGTGCCGAGCAGGGGGCGGAACTCACGGAAGCCCTGTTCGACCTGCTCGCGGCTCATATGCCAGAGACCGAACTCGCGGATGCCCGGAGAATCAATGAGAGTGCCACCGGAGGGCAAGTGAAAGAGCTGGGCGGTGGTGGTGGTGTGGGTGCCCTTGCTGGTGCTCTCGGACAGGCCGCCGACGCGCAGGTCAGCCTCCGGTAGTAAGGCATTCACCAGAGACGATTTCCCGACACCCGACTGCCCAACAAATACACTGGTACGTTCCTGCAGTGCTGAGTGCAACTCCTCCAGCCCGCCTTGCTTGCTGGAGGTATGGAGAATACGGTAGCCGAGGGTGGGGTAGATCGCCAGCAGATCATCCATTTGTTGCTGGAGTGCTGCATCATTTTCCAGCAGGTCCGTCTTGTTGAGAAGGATGACAGGTTCAATATCCACCGTCTCGGCGGCCACCAGATAGCGGTCTATGAGCGAGGCATGGGGTTCTGGGAGAGGGGCGATAACCACTACAATCTGGTCAATATTTGCAGCTACCGGTTTCAGCTTGCCATAGGGGTCTGGCCGGGACAGCACGCTGTGGCGCTCCTGTTGGGCAACAATGACCCCCATGGGGTCGCCATCGCACCAGATCACCTGATCACCGGTTACCAGCCCTTCGAGGTTGGCGCGCATATGGCAGCGGTTGCGCTCACCAGGCGCCGACTCGACCTCAACCTGTGTGCCGAAATGGGCGGTCACCAGGCCGTGGCGCTCCGGACCGAGTTCGCCGGTGGCCAGGGACTCCTCCGCCTGGGCGCCGCGCTTGTCGGCCCGTTTGGACCGTTCCGCCTGGATTTTCTCTATGCGCCAGGCTTGCTGGCGGGTTAGCTTGCGTTTCGACATTTTGGCATTATTGGCGTAGCGCGTAGCGGTGTCGAGGCAATTTGCTACACTGCTTGCATAAGCATTCATGCGGGAACCGAATCCAATGCAACACGCCAACAACCTGATTTGGGTCGATATGGAGATGACGGGGTTGGATCCCGACCACAATGTGGTGATCGAAATTGCCACTATTGTGACCGACGACGATCTCAATACGCTGGCCGAGGGGCCTGTGATAGCGCTGCATCAGGACGATGCGACCCTGGCGGCCATGGATGAGTGGAACACCACCCATCATACACATTCCGGCCTGGTTGACCGGGTTCGTGCCAGTGTGCACAACGAGCACAGTGCCACTGAGCTGACACTGGAGTTTCTGTCAGAGTGGGTGCCGGCGGGGGTCTCACCCATGTGTGGCAACAGTATTGGCCAGGACCGACGCTTTATGGCCCGTCATATGCCCGAGCTGGAAAGGTTTTTTCACTATCGCAACCTCGATGTCAGCACTCTTAAAATTCTGGTGCAGCGCTGGCGGCCCGATCTGGAGGCCGGCATCACCAAGACGGGCGCCCACCTTGCGCTGGACGATATACGGGAATCTATCGAGGAAATGCGTTACTACCGCGATCACTTCCTGAAGTTGAAGCCCTAGCCTGCAGGAAGCGCTTTATTTCAATCCGTGCTGTGCCAGCGCCCAGTTCACGTGCTCCTGCACCAATTCTGAGGGAAACTCCCGGCGCGCTTCCAGTGCAGTAATCACTTGCTCGGACCGCGGCGCATTACCCAGCGCTACCGCCAGATTCCGCAGCCATCGCTCGTGGCCAATACGGCGAATAGCGGAGCCCTCGGTCCTGGCAAGATAGGTTGCCTCGTCCCATAAAAAGAGGTCCACCAGATCGGCATCCGCCAGACCGTGGCGGGGCTGGAAGTCCGCTTCACCTGTGGGCTGGGCAAATTTGTTCCAGGGGCATACCAGTTGGCAGTCGTCGCAGCCGAAGACGCGGTTGCCCATGAGTGGCCGCAGGGCGGGGTCGATACTGCCCTTGTGCTCGATAGTCAGGTAGGAGATGCATTTGCGCGCATCCAGTTGGAACGGTCCGGCAAAGGCGTCGGTGGGGCAGATGTCGAGGCAGGCGGTGCAGCTGCCACAGTGCTTTGTGCTCTGGGGTGTATCCGCAGGCAGCGGCAGGTCAGTATAAATTTCTCCCAGAAAAAACCAGGAACCGGCATCCGCATTGATCAGCATGGTGTTTTTGGCGATCCACCCCATACCCGCCCGCTCTGCGACCGCACGCTCCAGTACCGGTGCGCTGTCTACAAATGCTCGATAGCGCCCGCCACAGGCCATCTCCTCTATGCGTCCGGCCAGGGTTGCCAGGCGTTTTCGGATCAGTTTGTGGTAATCCCGTCCCAGCGCATACCGTGAAATATAGGCTTTTTCGGGTGCTTCCAGTACTGCCATCGGCTGGGTGCCATCAACCAGGTAGTCCAGGCGCACGGTGATCACGCGGCATGTGCCCGGCACCAGTTCCTCCGGCCGCGAGCGCTTCGTACCGTGTCGCGCCATATACTCCATCGAGCCGTGGTAACCGGCGTCCAGCCATTTCTGCAGATACCCCTCGTGCTCGGCCAGTTCGATATCTGCAATACCCAGTTGGCTGAATCCCAGCTCCTTTGACCACGCGCGGATCTGCTCGGCGATGGCGGTCTGATCTTCTGGTAGGAGTTGCTGGGACAATTTGGCGCCTTGTTTGTGTTGCTAGGGGGTATAATTCTGCCAGAACTGGGCTTGGGATATGCGATCTAAATACTTTTTGTTGGGTGGCTTGAGCGCGAGTAAACGGGTATCACCCGTGCCTGACTCGCCGTGAATACATCCATGTAGGCTCGTTTGCGGATGGCCGCCCCCTTCGTCCATGCGCTCAACGGTCCGACACGGGTGATCCCCGGTTACTCGCTCGGCCGATCTCTAAAATTTACTTGTTCAGGGCTATTCGACCCGAGGCGCCGGTATTGCACTAGCGAACAATCACGGCAATTATGAGCACCGAGACCGACAATAGATGACTTCAGGAGCAACACAATCTTGGAAACCCTAGGCACAGAACGCCTCTATACCGCCGCCCAGACTCGCGAACTTGACCGCTGCGCGATCCAGGACCACAAGATCCCGGGCATAGTGCTGATGTCGCGGGCCGCCAGCGCGGTGTTTGACGCGCTGTTACGAGCCTGGCCAGACCCTGAGTGCATACAGGTGCTGTGCGGAACCGGCAACAATGGCGGTGATGGCTTCCTGATAGCGGATCTGGCGCAAAAACGCGGTATACCCGTGAATGTGCTGCAGCTTGGTGACCCGGACAAAATAGGCGGTGACGCATTGCTGGCGCGCAATCAGGCGCTGGCCAATGGTGTGAGGATTGAGCCGTTTGAGCCAATATACCTGCTGCAAGAGGGTGTCATAGTCGACGCTATGCTGGGCACCGGCCTCGGTGGTGAGGTGCGGGGTGTGTACCGGGAGGCGATCGACTCGGTGAATGACAGCAGCGCGCCGGTGCTGGCAGTGGATATACCCTCTGGCCTGTGCTCGGACACGGGCCGTGTACTCGGGCTGGCGGTGCGGGCGGACCTGACAGTGACCTTTATCGGGCTGAAGCGCGGTCTGTTCACCCTGGCGGCGCCTGACCATACCGGTGCAATCGAGTTTAACGATCTCGCAGTGCCGCCAGAGGTGTATTCACAGGTGGCTGGCGACACTTACCGGCTGGAGCTCGAATCATTGCTTGAGCGCTTACCGGCACGGCCGGCCACCGCGCATAAAGGTCTTTATGGCAGGGTTTTGGTGGTGGGCGGCGACCACGGCATGGCGGGCGCGGCGGCACTGGCGGCGGAGGCGGCGCTGCGCTGCGGGGCAGGTCTGGTGCAGGTTGCGACACGGCCTGAACATGTTGCAGCGATTGTGGCGCGCACACCAGAGGCAATGCCGGTGGGGGTTTTGTCAGGTCAGGACCTCGCCGCACTGGTAGATAATGCCGATGTGCTGGTAGTGGGGCCAGGGTTGGGACAATCCACCTGGTCCGAGCAGTTGCTGCAGGTGGCTGCCGCCAGCGGCAAGCCCATGGTGTTGGATGCCGACGGGCTGAACCTGTTGGCAGAGGGGCGGGTGATTGCGAAGAGCAAACGGGATAACTGGGTGCTGACCCCGCACCCTGGCGAAGCGGCCCGATTACTTGACTGCGTTAACGCCGAAGTACAGGAGGATCGCTTCGACGCGGTACGCCGACTGCAACAGACTTATGGCGGTGTTGTGGTGCTCAAGGGTAACGGCAGCCTGATTGCCGATGCTAACCAGCTACTGCTAAGCGACTATGGCAACCCGGGCATGGCCAGCGGCGGTATGGGCGATGTGCTCAGCGGGGTGATCGGTTCGCTGCTGGCGCAGCATATTCCGGCGCTGGAAGCGGCTGCGCTGGGTGTCTGTTTGCACGGGGCCGCCGGCGACAGCGCCGCAGATGAGGGGCAGCGTGGACTGCTTGCCAGCGACCTGATTCCGCATATGCGCGCCATGCTGGGCTGACAGTGGGCAGCCTGATCCTCACAGCCGCTGATGAAGGTGCCATGGTCGCCTGCGGCGCCGCTCTGGCCGCGGCAGCAGTGCCCGGGCTGGTAGTTTACCTCGCCGGCGAGTTGGGTATGGGTAAAACCACCTTGAGTCGTGGGTTTATCCAGAGCCTGGGTCACCGCGGCGCGGTGAAAAGCCCCACCTACACCCTGGTAGAGCCCTATGAGCTTGATGGGCAGCAGGTATTTCACTTCGACCTGTACCGCCTGGGTGATGCGGAAGAACTGGAATTCATGGGTATCCGCGATTATTTCAACGGAGAGGCGATCTGCCTGGTGGAATGGCCGGCACGGGGCGAAGGCGCTTTGCCCCCGGCGGATATAAGGATTAAAATAGAACGCGAAGGTTCTGGCCGCCGCCTGCTGCTGTGCGCTGATACACCCCTGGGGAAGGGTGTACTGGAGCAAATACAGGTGCCGGGCTAAACCAGAAAATCAGCTGCGGCATGCAACGATAATTGCAACCGGCGCAGCACAAACGGCGGGAGTGACATGGGCAGGACGTGGATCTGGGCCATCCTGGGAATGCTTGCAGCATCTCCGGTATGGTCAGCAGAGGTGCATGATGTGCGTCTATGGCGTGCACCGGACCACACACGGATCGTATTCGACCTCACAGCCCCGGCAGACCACAAACTCATTGTGCTGGAGAATCCTGGCCGCATCGTGATCGATGTGGAGGATACGTCTATCAAGTCAGGTGTTACCGATTTAAAGCTGGCCGGCACCCCGGTTCGTCTGGTGCGCACCGGCATTCGCGATGGCGACGATTTGCGCGTGGTTCTAGAGTTGGGTGCCGCGGTCACTCCGCGCAGCTTTTTCCTCAAAGCCAATGAGCAGGCCGGCGACCGCCTGGTACTGGACCTGTACGACAAGGCGCCGCAGAATAAAGTCGTGGTCACGAAAAGTGTGCAACACTCCGACAAGCGCAATATCGTTATCGCCATCGATGCCGGCCACGGCGGTGAAGACCCCGGTGCTATCGGCCCCAGTCGGCGGCGCGAGAAAGATGTGGTGCTGGCCATCGCCAAAGAACTGAATGCCCTGCTCAAAGCGGATAAGGGCTTTGCGCCCACCATGATTCGCACCGGTGATTACTATGTGAGCCTGAGGGGCCGGCGTGACCTCGCGCGTCAGCGCCAGGCGGACCTGTTTGTGTCTATCCACGCCGATGCTTTCAGGCGCAAGGAGGCTCACGGTGCCTCGGTGTACGCTCTATCTACCAAGGGCGCGACTTCTACAGCCGCCAGCTATCTGGCCCAACGTGAAAATGCGTCGGACCTGGTGGGCGGCGTAACCTTGTCTGATAAGGACGATGTGCTGGCTGGCGTGCTCGCTGACCTGTCCATGACCTCTACCCTGGACAACAGCCTGAAACTGGGCAGCAAAGTGCTGCGCAATATGGACAAGATAGCCAAGCTGCATAAGAACAACGTTGAACAGGCAGGATTTGCCGTGCTCAAGTCTCCGGATATCCCCTCGATACTGGTGGAAACGGGTTTTATTTCCAATCCGGATGAATCCAGGTTGCTGGTCAGTAGCAGCTACCAGAAGAAAATGGCGCGGGCTATTCACGCCGGCATCAGGGAATGGTTCCTGGCGCATCCGCCTTCCGGTACGCTGATCGCATGGCAGAAGCAGCAGGATGGCCAGCAGTACATTATCGCCCGGGGTGACACGCTCTCCGGCATTGCCCAGCGCTTCAATGTGAGTTTGTCTGATATCAAGATCCACAATGGCATCAGTGGGGAAAAAATCATGGTGGGGCAGAAACTCCTGATACCCACCACGTGATTCGAGTTAGTCGGAGAGGACACTAGTGCCCAGCATCCACCTGCTCAGCCCCCGGCTGGCCAATCAGATTGCCGCCGGTGAGGTGGTAGAGCGCCCGGCTTCCGTGGTGAAAGAAGTGCTGGAAAACAGCCTGGACGCCGGAGCCACCCGGGTGGATATCGACGTGGAAGCCGGCGGCAGCAAGCTGATCCGTATACGCGACAATGGCAGTGGAATGGCTCCGGACGATTTGCCGCTGGCGCTGGCGCGACACGCCACCAGCAAGATAACCTCGCTTGAGGACCTGGAGCGGGTTGGCAGCCTGGGGTTTCGCGGTGAGGCGCTGGCCAGTATCGGCTCGGTGTCCCGCCTGACGCTTACCAGTAACTGTGATGAAATGAGCAGCGAGGGCAGCTCCGCCGCCTGCGAAGGGCGCGAGATGGACGTGCAGCTGAAGCCCGCGCCACATCCACAGGGCACTACGGTGGAAGTGCGGGATCTGTTTTTCAACACTCCTGCCAGGCGCAAATTCCTGCGCACCGAGAAAACCGAATTCAACCATCTGGAAGAGGTGGTAAAGCGTCTTGCTTTGTCGCGGTTTGATGTGGCTTTCAGTTTGCGCCACAACGGCCGGGTGTTGCACACACTGAAATCCGGAACCAGTGAGGCAGAGCGCCAGCGCCGGGTGGCCACGGTGTGTGGGCCGGCCTTTATGGAACAGGCACTGTATATTGAAAATGATGTGGGCCCTTTCCGTCTGTGGGGCTGGGTGGGCCTGCCCACCTTTTCCCGCAGTCAGGCCGACTTGCAATACTTCTTCGTTAACGGCCGGATCATCCGCGACAGGCTGGTGGCGCATGCGGTGAAGCAGGCCTACAGAGACGTGCTTTACCATGGCCGCCATCCCGCATTCGTGTTGTATCTGGAGCTGGACCCCGCGCAGGTGGATGTCAACGTGCATCCCACCAAGCACGAGGTGCGCTTTCGCGATGGTCGCGCCGTGCACAGTTTCATCTTTGCCAGCCTGCACCGCGCCCTGGCAGACGTCCGGCCGGGTGATAATCCGGCGGTTGATCCGGCTGCCGCCGGCGCGGCGGACCTCGGCGACGGCATGGCGGTGAATACGGCCACCGGCGAGATCTCCAGTCAGTCCGGCCTGTCCTGGGGCAGTCAGCCCCAGACAGCGGGTACCGCTGGTTTTGGTGGGTATCGAGCGCCGACAAGCCCCGCTCCCGGCCGGGCGATGGAGCAGGTGCGTGATTATGGCCGGGTACACGCTTTGCCGGAGGTTGGTAGCGAGGAGGAGGTGCCGCCACTGGGGTATGCGCTGGCGCAGCTCAAGGGCATTTATATCCTCGCAGAAAATGCCAGCGGACTTGTGCTGGTGGATATGCACGCGGCGCACGAGCGCATCACCTATGAGCGCCTCAAAACCGCCCGGGCCAGTGAGGGTATCCGCAGCCAGCCGTTGCTGGTGCCCCGGGCGGTGGCAGTGAGTCAGCGCGAGGTGCAGGTGGCGGCAGAACATGCCGAGCTGTTTGAAGGTCTGGGCCTGGTGGTGGAGGTGGCCGGGGAGGAGTCTCTGGTGATTCGCCAGATACCGGTCAGCCTGCGGGACTCCGATGTGGAACAACTGCTGCGGGATGTGCTGGCGGACCTGATCGAATTCGGTAGTTCCGATCGCATAGAGAGCCACCTGGATGAAATTCTCTCCACCATGGCCTGTCATGGCTCGGTGCGAGCCAATCGCCGCCTGACTATTCCGGAAATGAACGCGCTGCTGCGGGATATGGAAGAAACCGAGCGCTCGGGGCAGTGCAATCACGGCCGGCCCACCTGGACCCAGCTGAGTATTGAGGAACTGGATAAGTTGTTCCTGCGCGGTCGCTGAGACGATTGTGGCCGATTCCAAGCCCCCCCTGATCTGCCTGATGGGCCCCACCGCCTCGGGTAAAACTGATCTCGCCATCGAGTTGGCGCAACTGCGCAACTGCGAGCTGGTGAGTGTTGATTCCGCCCTGGTGTACCGCGGTCTGGACATTGGCAGCGCCAAGCCTGATTACCCTCACCACCTGGTGGACATTCGCGATCCAAGTGAAGCCTATTCGGCGGCAGAATTCGCCGCTGATGCCCTCCGGCTGGCGGGCGACATCACTGCGCGGGGGCGCACGCCGTTGTTTGTGGGCGGCACCATGCTGTATTTCAAGGCTTTCCTGGAGGGGCTGGCCGATATGCCGGCGGCGGACCCGGAAATTCGGCGCGAGATTGAGGCGGAAGCTCAGCTGCTAGGCTGGCCCAGTTTGCACGCTCGACTGGCGGAGGTGGACCCCGAGTCGGCAGCACGAATTCACCCCAACCACTCCCAGCGTCTGAGTCGGGCGCTGGAGGTGTATCGCGCCAGCGGTGTTACCATGACCGAGTGGCAGAGCCGGCAGGGCAGCCTGCCACTGCCCGCAGCACGCTATCGAATTACCCAAATAGCTATTTGCCCGGGTGATCGGATCGAGCTGCACCGGCGTATAAGTATACGGTTCACGCAAATGATGGCGGCCGGATTGCTGGATGAGGTGCGTGATCTTTACGGTCGCGGGGATTTGCATCCGGATCTCCCCGCCATGCGTGCCGTGGGTTACCGCCAGATGTGGCAGCACCTCGCGGGCGAATGGGCGCTGGAGGATGCGGTCGCAAGGGCGGAGGCGGCAACGCGTCAGCTGGCCAAGCGCCAACTGACCTGGTTGCGTAAGTGGCCGGACCTGAACTGGATATATACCAATGAGGAGGGGAACCTCGCTGCGGGTACGGAGTCAGACCTTGTGGGGAATGGAAAAGGGCAAAAGCCCATTCAGCTGGCCTTGAACTATCTTGATAAAGCCCCACTATAGTATGCTGGCAAAGCGCTTATGGCATGTCGGCAGCGGGTCAGAGCCAGAAAGCTCGCACTGACAGCAGCAGGGAAGCCCCAGAAGCAGTGTGAAGTTAGACACATTTATCACTTTTTTCGGCTCGATTTGAGTCTATTAGGAGGAGTTATGTCAAAAGGGCATACGCTACAAGACCCTTACCTGAACATCTTACGTAAGGAACGCGTACCAGTCTCAATTTACCTGGTGAACGGCATCAAGCTGCAGGGGCAGATCGAGTCTTTCGATCAGTTCGTAGTGCTGCTGAAGAATACCGTGAGCCAAATGGTCTACAAACACGCCATCTCCACTGTTGTGCCATCGCGCGTTGTGCGCATGCCACTGCAGAACCCGCCGGAAGGCGAAGAGGACGGTGAGGACAGCTAACTGTAGCAACAACCCGGTGGTCGCCTGGCGACCACTCGCATTGACCCGTCGAGGTAGTATTGTTTTTTGATCGTCCCGAATCGGGTGAATGTGCTGTGCTTGTTCACCTCAATCTCGCCAGCGAAACTGAGCGGGAAGACCCGCGTGAGTTTGAAGAGCTGGTGCTATCCGCTGGCGGCGACCCTGTGGCCTATATTATGGGTGCCCGGGATGTGCCCGACTCGCGCACTTTCGTGGGCAGTGGCAAGCTGCAGGAAATCAAAACAGTCGTGTGCGACAACGAAGCGCAGGTTGTCATGTTCAATCACTCTCTCAGCCCCAGCCAGGAGCGTAACCTGGAGCAGGAGCTGCAGTGCCGGGTAATCGATCGCACCGGCCTGATCCTCGATATTTTTGCCCAGCGCGCCCGTACCCATGAAGGTAAATTGCAGGTTGAGTTGGCGCAACTTCAACATATCAGCACCCGCCTCGTGCGAGGCTGGACCCACCTGGAGCGTCAAAAAGGCGGTATTGGCCTGCGCGGCCCGGGTGAAACCCAGCTGGAAACCGATCGCCGCTTGCTGCGGGTGCGGATAAAATCCATTCTGGCGCGGCTGGAGAAGGTGCGTAAGCAGCGGGACAATGGTCGCCGTTCCCGTCGGCGGGCCGAAATGCCAGTGGTATCTCTTGTGGGTTATACCAACGCGGGTAAGTCCACCCTGTTCAACCGTGTAACTGAGTCCGAGGTGTATGTCGCAGACCAGCTGTTTGCCACGTTGGACCCTACGTTGCGTCGTCTGGAAGTGGAGAATGTAGGCCCTATCGTGCTGGCGGACACCGTGGGTTTTATCTCCCACCTGCCGCATAAACTGGTAGCCGCCTTCAAGGCCACGTTGGAAGAGACGCTTAATGCCGATTTGCTGCTGCATGTTATAGATGCGGCAACCGACCAGCGCACGGACAATATTCACCGGGTTAACGATGTGCTGGTGGAAATAGGTGCAGACCATATTCCCCAGTTGCAGGTCTATAACAAGCTGGATTTACTGGAGCAATCCCCCCGGATCGACCGCAATGCCGATGGACTGCCGGAACGGGTCTGGGTGAGCGCAGTTACCGGTGCCGGCATAGATCTGCTGCTGCAGGCCATTTCTGAACTGGTGGGCCGTGACATGGTGAATGAAACCCTGGACATCAAGCCCACCGATGGCGGCCTGCGGGCAGCACTGTATCGCCTTGGTGCGGTGGAGTCGGAAGACTATGGCGAAGACGGGGTGGCGCACCTCAGCGTACGTTTGCCCCGGGCTGACTGGAACCGTTTGATGAAAAAGGGGCCGGAGCCCCTATTTTAACTTGTCTCGAGAGCGCAGCTTGGATGACTCAAAGCGACTAAAATTTGATAGACTCTCTCGACTTTTCGCACGACTTTTTATTTAGGAGTTAATTATGGCCTGGAATGAACCGGGTGGTGGCAACAACAAACCCAAGGATCCCTGGGGCGGTGGCGACCAGGGACCGCCGGATTTGGATGAGGCCCTCAAAAAACTGCAGGACAAGCTGGGCGGAATATTCGGTGGCGGCAAGTCACGCGGCGGCTCTGGCAGCAGCGGTGGCGGCTCGGGTGGTTTCTCCGGCGGCTTGGTAGCTGTTTTGCTGGGCCTTGCCGTGGTGGTATGGGCAATGCTGGGCTGGTACCAGGTCGATCAGCAGGAGCGGGCGGTAGTGCTGCGCTTCGGTAAGTATTACGACACCGTGCAGCCCGGCCTGCACTGGAACCCGCCGCTTATCGACGAAGTTATACCGGTCAACACCACCAAGGTGCGGGCGGTCAGCTTTCGCGAAATCATGCTCACCCAGGACGAGAATATCGTCGAGGTGAAAATGTCGGTGCAGTATGTGATCGAGGACCCCACCAGTTTCGTGCTCAAGGTACTGGATCCGGAAGTGTCATTGCAGCACGCCTCCCAGAGTGCGCTGCGACACGTGGTGGGTGGTACCAGCATGGACATGGTGCTCACCGGAGGCCGCGCCCAGATCGCTATCGAAGTCGACGAGCGCCTGCAGCGATACCTCAACCTGTATGAAACAGGTATTCGCGTGAGCAAGGTGACGGTGGATGATTCCAAGCCGCCGGGCCAGGTGCAGGCAGCGTTTGATGACGTGATCAAGGCCCGCGAAGACGAAGAGCGGGTTAAAAACGAGGCCCAGGCCTATGCCAACGGCATTGTGCCGGAAGCGCGTGGTGGCGCCCAGCGGGTGTTGGAAGAAGCGCTGGCCTACAAGCAGCAGGTGATCGCCAATGCCGAAGGTGAGGCTCAGCGCTTTACCAAACTGTTGGAGGAATACGCGAAAGCACCTGAGGTAACCCGGGAGCGTCTGTACCTCGAAGCGGTACAGAGTGTGTTTAGCAACAACAACAAGGTGATGGTCGACGTGGACGGAGGCAATAACATGATGTATCTGCCGCTGGACAAGCTCGGCACCACCAGCCCGGGCAGCAGTTCCGTACGCCAGATGACGCTGGACAGCTCGAATATTCGCGAGCTGACCAACGCCGTAACCGAGCAGCTGCGCCGTGATGCTGCATCCACAGGCACGCTCAGAGGAGGTCGCTGATCATGTCAGGACGCAATTTGATATTTATGGGTATCGCAGTGGTTATCTTGTGGGTAGCCAGTAATTCACTGTATGTAATAAAGCAGACCGAGCGAGGCGTTTTGCTGCAGTTTGGTGAGGTAGTAAACCCGAACTTGCAGCCTGGCCTGCATATCAAGATCCCCTTCGTGAACAACGTACGCAAGTTCGACGGCAGGTTGATTACCGTTGATTCCCAGCCAGAGCGGTTTTTCACCCAGGAGCAGAAGGCGCTCATGGTGGACAGCTATGCCAAGTTCAGGATCAAGGACACCGAGAAGTTCTATACCGCCACCAACGGCGAGATGGCGCGCGCCATGGGCCTGTTGGCCCAGCGCATCAACAACGGCTTGCGTAACCAGGTGGCGATTCGCACCATCCAGGAAGTGGTCTCCGGCGAGCGCGACCAGCTGATGCAGGATCTCACGAAGGAACTCACCGTGGTTGCCCAGGAGTCTCTGGGGGTAGAAGTGGTGGATGTGCGGGTGAAGCAGATTGACCTGCCAACGGATGTGTCGGAGTCGGTATACCAGCGGATGAATGCCGAGCGTGAGAAAGAAGCGCGAGAGCATCGCTCCCAGGGTCAGGAACTGGCCGAGGGTATTCGCGCCGCCGCCGACCGTGAGGTAACGGTGTTACAGGCCAATGCCTACCGCGACGCCGAACTGGTGCGCGGTGAGGGCGATGCTAGCGCTACTCGCATCTACGCCGATGCGTTCAACCGGGATCCGGAATTTTATTCCTTTACCCGCAGCTTGCAGGCCTACCAGCAGTCGTTTAATGGCGGTGGTGATGTGCTGCTGATCCAGCCCGACAGCGAGTTTTTCCGCTACCTGAAAAGCTCTAAAGGCGAAGTGTCCAAATAAGTCGGACCTGCAAAAATCACAAGTGCTATCCCTATAGTCTGTGGTAGTATTCTTTAACCGTGGGATCCGGCGTTTTGACCACAAGCGCAGGCCCCGCGGTTTTTTGTGCTCGCGGTTTGCAGGGGAAGCAATTTGGATTTTTGGCACGTGTTAACGGTGGCCATCGCCCTCGTCTTCATTATTGAAGGCCTGCTACCTTTTATCAGTCCCGACCGCTGGCGCAAACTGCTTATCATGGCTGACCAGATGGAAGATAAGGTCATTCGAAATATCGGCCTCGGCAGCATGCTGTTCGGGGTTTTTCTGCTGTATATGGTGCATTGAGTGTTAACAACCCATGACATCCGTTGATCGCTGGCAATTGCCCGATGGGATAGAGGAAGTACTCCCAGCTCAGGCGGCGACCGCAGAGCGGCTGCGCCGGCGGCTGCTGGATCTGTACCGCAGCTGGGGTTATCAGCTGGTGATACCGCCGCTGATGGAATTTACCGAATCCCTGCTGATTGGCCTTGGGCAGGATCTGGATCTACTTACTTTCAAGCTCACCGACCAGCTCAGTGGCCGCACCCTGGGGATTCGGGCAGATAT
This sequence comes from uncultured Haliea sp., assembly GCA_963977485.1. Classification (GTDB taxonomy): domain Bacteria; phylum Pseudomonadota; class Gammaproteobacteria; order Pseudomonadales; family Halieaceae; genus JARRPM01. Next base: position 96,254 of record CAXBOW010000013.1, on the reverse strand, counting down.
CACGCCCCAGGTCGCGCGGATTGATGCGCACAGCCTGGCACAGGAAGGTATCACCCGGCTTTGCTACGCCGGCTCAACGCTGCACACACGCCCGAAATCCCTGCTGGCTTCTCGCTCGCCGATCCAATTGGGAGCAGAGCTCTACGGCGACAATAGCCTCGCGGCGGATGTAGAAGTCGTTCGATTGATGCTCACAACGCTTGAAATGGCGGGTGTCGGGTCAACGGTCACCCTGGACCTGGGCCATGTGGGCGTTTACCAGGCGGTGCTCGCCAGTGCGAGCCTCACCACCGAGCAGGAACAAACCGTATTTGACGCGCTGCAGAGAAAGTCGGTGCCCGACCTGCACCTTGCGCTCGCTGGAGTCGACGGCGATGCCGCAACACTGATTATCGGTCTGGTAGATTTGCACGGTGACGACTCGGTGCTGGCCAATGCTCGCGAACTATTTGCCGACAAAGCGCCCGATGCACTTGCGGCGGTTGACGCGCTACAGGAAGTGGCTACTGATATCCGCCGCCAGAGACCCGGGCTGGACATTTATTTTGATCTAGCCGAACTGCGTGGCTATCACTATCACACCGGTGTTGTGTTTGCCGCCTATGTGCCCGGCCACGGCCAGGCTCTCGCCAACGGCGGGCGTTACGACAACGTGGGTGCAGTATTTGGTCGCGCCCGCGCCGCCACGGGTTTTGCTACCGACCTGAAGGCCTTGCTTGAGCTGGTGCCACCAGAACACGATAACCGTGGCGCCATAAGCATGCCAGATTCCGATGACCCTGCACTGGCGGCGGCGGTTGCCCAATTGCGTGAAGGCGGGGAGGTGGTGATCAATTGTCTCTCTACCCGGCCAGACCCACGCTGCGACCGCCAACTGGTTGAACAAGACGGTGTGTGGCAGGTACAGGCCCTGGCCACAGACTGAAACACTGATTAAAACCAAAGAGTTACTAAAGCGATGAGCAAAAATGTTGTCGTTCTCGGCACCCAGTGGGGTGATGAGGGCAAAGGGAAAATTGTTGACCTGCTGACTGATCAGGCAGACGCGGTAGTGCGTTTCCAGGGCGGCCACAATGCCGGCCATACGCTGGTAATCGACGGCAAGAAGACTGTTCTGCACTTGATACCTTCAGGTATTTTACGGGAGCATGTGCAGTGTTTTATCGGCAATGGTGTGGTGTTGTCACCCGAAGCGCTTTTGAAAGAGATGGCCGAACTGGAATCCGGCGGAGTGCCAGTGCGCAAGCGCCTGAAAATTTCCGCTGCCTGTCCGCTCATTCTTCCGTATCACGTGGCGCTGGACCAGGCCCGGGAGGCCAAGCGTGGCGGCGAGAAGATCGGTACTACCGGCCGGGGCATCGGTCCCGCCTACGAGGACAAGGCCGCCCGTCGCGGTCTGCGCCTGGGCGATCTACAGGACGAAAACCGGTTTGCGCGCAAGCTGAAAGAGGTGATGGAGTTTCATAACTTCGCGCTGCAGCATTACTATGGTGTGGAGCCGCTGGACTATGACACCGTGCTGTCAGACACTCTCGCGATGGCGCCTGAACTGCTTGCAATGATGGCGGATGTTACCAGCCTGCTACATGAGCGCCGCAAAACCGATGCAAAAATCATGTTTGAGGGGGCCCAGGGGTCACTGCTGGACATCGACCACGGCACCTATCCCTACGTCACCAGCTCCAACACCACTGCCGGTGGCGCGGCAACCGGCTCTGGTTTTGGTCCCTTGTATCTCGACTATGTGCTTGGTATTACCAAGGCCTATACCACTCGCGTAGGATCCGGACCGTTTCCCACTGAGCTGTTCGACGACACTGGCAAGCACCTGGCGGACCGCGGCCATGAATTTGGTGCCACCACCGGGCGGGCTCGCCGCTGCGGCTGGTTCGATGCTGTAGCGCTGCGCACCGCGGTGAACATCAATTCCGTAAGTGGTATCTGCTTGACCAAGCTGGATGTATTGGATGGCCTGGAAACCATCCGTATTTGTGTGAGCTACACCTGCAAGCAGGGCAAGCCGGTGGCGAACCCGATTGACTCCGAAGACTACGAAAAACTGCAGCCGGTGTATGAAGAAGTGCCGGGCTGGAGTGAATCTACACTGGGCGCGAAAACGCTGGAGGAGTTGCCCGCAGCCGCTCGGGCCTATATCAAGAAACTGGAGGAACTGGTGGGGGCGCCTATCGATATTGTGTCTACAGGCCCAGACCGTGTGGAGACCATCGTACTGCGCCACCCCTTCTCGGCATAGTGGCGCGAACGTCCTGTGGGGGTGATCTGCCGCTAGGCTAGAGTCAGGCCCTCTCCCTCGTGAAGCATATCGTTAACGGCAAGTCGGATGTAGACTTCAAGTTGTTGCAGGGCTTCTATCTGGCAGGAAAACGGTCCCTCGACAGATCCTTCCCTGGTTAGGAAATACCACTCGCGGCCGTCCTTTACCACTCTTTCGGAGCGAAAGCGGGCGCGTGAATTCAGTGGGTCGCTGGAGCGTCGTGAAGACATGGTGCGTGCAAATCCTTTGTTGAAATATCCGAAAAACTTGTCCCGGTATTTTATCGCGTTCGTGTGGACACTGTTTTGCCCGTTTCGTGATGCGCTTCTCAAATTCCGATTCTTTTTGCCCCGACTTCCCGGGTTCGCACCTTTTCGGTCTATTTGGAGGTAAACCATTAGGGATAAATCAGATTTACCGCCCAGCCTGGATGCCCTGGAAAAGGCGGAAGTTAATCACAGTTTCGGGATAGAGCCCGGGATCAGTGTGATCGCCCTCACAGAAATGCACGGGCTGACAGAATTCCGCCGCGCTCCCATGCTACAAACACTCCCCTGACTGTTGCGATCACTCGCAGCGGGTAAATTATTTACTGGAGCGTTGGATAAATGAAATTTATTTTAAAGGTGGCAACGGGGCTGGCTGCAATACTGCTGGCAGCTGCCGCGCAAGCTAATCTGATGGTTCAATCGATCGACCTGGCGATGGTGAATACCGATTACAATTCGCGATCTCTTTCCGCATCAATGTCTGCGGAAGACGCTTTTATGGCCTCTTTGTTCGACGGCTTCGTGTCTGCCTACTCTAACCCGGGCAATATCATCTGTGATCTCTCGGTAGAAGTGTTCGACCAGGTGAGCTCGCACGATACCTGTGACGGTTCGAAACGTGATATCGGTACCCTGTTTGCGATTAGTGGTTCCGCGGAAGTCGACACGCAACTGCAACTCGGCCTCGACTGGGGCAGGGGTGGCTTTATCGCGCTGAGTACAGGAGGGCTGGCTCCCGAGATCACACGCTACAACAGCGACATCTGGTGGAGCAACAACTGGAACAACGGTGACGTGCTCGATTTTATTATTCCCAAGTCGGAGCAATTCCTGCTGATAGGTCTCGGTTTTGAGGGCTGCTGCGACGGCTCTAATTCTGCCCGCTGGCGTTCGCTGGCTGAACCAGTAGCACCAGCCGCACCGGCGGCATTCGCTGTCGGTATGGAAGCGCCTGAAGAATGGACCCTGTTACAGGTGAATGCACCGGCTGCTGTGCCTGTACCCGGTGGCGCCTACCTGCTCGGCATCGGCCTGCTGGGCCTGGTCGTTACGCGCAAACAGCGTTAGCCGGAATCGTTTACCACTGCGAGTTAAAAAAACCTCCGATTGCAGCGGACGTGTAATTCCCTGGCGCCTGGCGAATTTTATCGGCTGGCGCTTGTTTCCTCGTAGCTCACCGCCGCATTGCGACTGCGCGATAGCTGCATACCCGATTCCATGACGATCGCCTTTGCCTCCTTTAGCTTGGCCATCAACTCCTCATTCAATGTCAGCAGCGCAGCCAGGGCCTCGCCGATCAATGCCGAGTCGGCGAGTGAAGGGCTCTCTTCGAAACAGGCTGACAAATCCTCGCGCCGTCCACGTTCAAGTTCTGCTACCGCCTCCCACTCGCCCTGCTCTGCATGCTGGAGCATGGTCTGGGTGACAGTAAGTACTCTGGCGAGGCGCTGGCACTGTAGCAATTGGGATGCAATCGGAGCTTGCGTATGAGCGGCAAGACTCATTGTGTGCTCCTCAGATCGGTCGGGATTGCTGTCCAGCCGGTCTTGATTTCGCGCAGAAGTGAACTGACCTCATCCAGTACAGTAACGTCCGAGCTTGCATTGGCCTCCACCAGTCGGCCTTCAATATAGTCGTAGAGGGAGCCAAGATTGACGGCGATTTCGCCACCTTTATCGTAATCGAGGGAAGCTCGCATACTATCGATGATGGCTATGGCACTGCCGAGCAACTCACCCTTGCGGGACACCTCGCCCCGGTCGATTGCACCCCTGGCAGATGCTACCCGGTCAAGTGCGCCGTCGAACAGCATGGTAATCATATGGTGTGGTGTCGCGTCAGTCATCCCGCTTTGTACACTAACTGATCGGTATTGGTTCAGTGCCATATTATTCATGATGTGTAGGTCTCCGAATGATTAATTACCATTGAGCAAGGTGCCAGCTTCCGGCAAGGCACTCAATTGTTGCGTCAGAAAGTCACTGGTGCTTTGTAATTGTGAGAGCAGAGTGTCCAGCGTGTTGAACTGATTCCGGTAGCGAATCTCCAGCGTCTCCATGCGCCGTTCAAGTATTTCCCTGCTGTCACTAATGTCGTCAATGCGGCCCTGGATTCCCAGGGTGCGCGCGCCCAGGATGCCCTCATTATCGAGAAAGCTTTTGAGCATATTGTCGAGCTTGTACGCCACTCCCTGAGAAAACTCAACAGCACCGCGGTCACCAATAGTGCCGCTTTCAATGAGTAAGCGCAGGCCTTCAGCCGCGCTGCCATTGGCACCTGTCAGCAGTTGCCCGGAACCGATCGCTGCCACACCGCCGATGGTGCCAGCGATGTCAACTCCGGCGATGCCTGCCGCCACAGACAGGCCCAGGTCACTGGCAGTGTTGGTGTCGATGGCGGACACTTCCACCTTGGATGCGGAACCATATTGATTGGATGAGATGGCGAGCTGACCCCCGGAAAAGCTTACATTGACTGTCAGGCCAGCCGCGCTCAACTCGGCGTCACCATTGATCCTCGCCTGGATTTCAGCGGCGAGTTCAGAGCCATTGGCGTAACTGCCCTGGGTGAGGGAAATATTCTCGCTGCTTACACCATCGATCTTGACTGTGATGTTGTCATTGTCGTCATTGATAGTCAGGGGAAAGTTTGCCGCGTTGCCGGTGTACACACCCACGCTGGCCAGTTGCGTGATATTCACGGCGTGACTTGCCACGGCGGTATTAGCCGTCGAACTGATAAACGTCACACCGTTATCAGACGGAAAACCCACCGCTGAGAACAATCCGGACATCTGGTCGAAATTCGTTTCCAGCGCCTTATCGAGGCGCGCGGTGTCTATCGCCAGGGTGCCATCTGACTGTGTGCTGATACCGATCGCCGACAAGCTGGTATAGGCGCCGCTCAGTCCCTCGACGGCATTTACCAGGGTCTGGCGCAGTTGGCCGGTGATGGAGCGTGCGGAAAAGTCACCCTGCAGGGCGCCGGCATTACCGGTTTCCGGGTCGTAAGCGGTCAGGTTGTTCGCCGTGCCCACGAAGCTGTTATAAGCGTTGACGAACTTGCCGATCACCTGACTCACGCCGGCCCGGTTTTCAGCGATTGATACCGTGACCGGTGCTGCCCCGGTGACGTCCTTGAGCGTGATATCAACGCCGTTAATCACATTCTTGGCGGTGTTGTCGCTACTGGAAATCGCCAGTCCGTTAACCGAAAACAGAGCGTCCTGGGCGGCGGATGTCTGGCTCATATTGGTGGCCGCCGCGTTGAATGCCAGCACTGACAGGCCGGCCGTGTCAGAATCGTTGCCATCGCCTGTGTCAGACACCGAGATCTCCAGGCTATTGGCCGCGCCGGTATCCTGTGAACTCATCAGCAGGCGATAGCCGGACCCGTCGTTGACGATGGCGGCGGAGACGCCGATGCCGGCCTGATTGATGGCATCGCGTACACCTTCCAGCGTGTTGTTGCTGCTGTTGATATCGATAGTGGCGATGCCGCGGTCCGGGTTTACCGTGAACTGGTTATAGCTCTGGGGTCCCGGGTCGGCGGGGGTGTAATCGGTGGTACCAAAACGGATGGTTAGGGTGCCTGTGCCCAAATCATCGGACGCGCTCGCAAAACTGCCACTGGCCAGCGAGTGGCTCTTGGCCAGCTGGGTGACGCTCAGGTCGTAACTGGACGCTGCTGCGCTGGTGCGCGCGCTGACTGCAATAATGTCTGTGTTGCTGGATGTGGCCGTACGCTGGCCAAAGGTGGATTGGCGTGTGAGATCCGCCAGGCTGCTCTGGAAGGCGGCCAGTGAGCTTTTGAGTAAACCGAAGCCTGAAAGCTCCGAGGTCAGTGTGGCTTCCTGGCGTAGCAGGCGGGTTTCTGCCGGTGTGCGCTCAGCCGATACCAGCTGGTTTACCAGACTCTCGATATCGAGGCCGGATCCTATTCCTGTAGCGGTTATCATGCTTGACTCCAGATAACTCCTGAATGCCGGTTACGTGCGCAAGCCTTCAGGTAAATGATTGTTACCCGAAAAATGCAAATCAGATGCCAACTTTGCGTGGCGGACGGGACTATTTCAGTCCCTCGCTGTTTAGCAACAGACCTTTCAGCGGGTCTGGACCGTTTTCTGCAAGATGACGTGCCAGCTCGACCACTTCCTGAGAGGGTATCTGGCGGATAATATCGCCGGTTTCCCTGTCAACCACAGTGATTATGGTGCTGTCGATTGCATCATCAACCTGGAACTGCAGTTCTCGGGAAATGTTCTGGACATAGTCGGCAATATCGCTGACCGCTTCCACAATCTCCTCCCTGCTCACGGTCGGCGCCGTTGATGGCGGCGATTCATTGCCGCTATCAGCAATATTTTGCCGCTCTTGTCCCTCTCTTGCCGGGGGAGACAGCCTGGTGACACTGGCCGAATTGGCCATGCCGTGGGCAATCGCGATCTCTGAACCTGTCATATTTGTCACTTCGCTAGTGTTGGATCGAAGCGGAACAGGTCTCTTTCTCGATACCTGTTCCGCTCGTTCTCACTTCGTTTAGCTTACTGCAGCAGCGCCAGTACGTTCTGCGGCAGCGCATTGGCCTGGGCCAGCATCGCGGTTCCCGCCTGTTGCAGGATCTGCGCCCGGGTCAGGTTGGCCGTTTCCGCTGCGAAATCCGCATCCTGAATTCGTGAACGTGAAGCGGAAAGGTTCTCGGACGTCGTTTGCAGGCTGGTTACCACTGACTCAAAGCGATTCTGGATCGCACCCAGATCGGCGCGGGCCGAGTTGATGGAAGTCAGTGCCGTGTCTATCGCGGTAATGGCCGCATTGGAATTGGCGACACTCAGCAGGTTGATATTGCTGGTAGCGAAAGCGGTCTCGGCGGTGAAGCCGGCCTTGGAGGGGTCAGTACCGGCAATTTCAACGTTCGCGGCGGAAGATATGTCCACGGTGCCGACAGTTGTTACATCCAGGTCAGCACCAGCTACACCGGCACCGGAGGATGTACCCGTTCCGGCTATAACCTGATTTTCGAGTATTAGATTGGAACCATCGTCGGTTGAGATAGTGATATTACCGCTGCCATCGTCGGTCGCGGTAATACCTGTCAGTGCGTCGATAGCCCCTGCCAGTGTGGCCGCATCCAGGCTTCCGCTTGCGGCAATGGCCTGGGTGGCGATGCCCGTCCCATTGACGTCCAGGTCATAGGTCAGGGGGTTGGTGCCGCCGGTTTCGCTGACGGCGGCAAACGCAAATGTGATGCTGTTGGAAGCGGTGGCGATACCCGTTTCAACCGCGTTTATGGCCGCAGCTACTTCCGCTGCGTCACCGCCTGCGGTTGCGGTCACTCCGACGTCACTGCCGTTGACGGTCAGATCGCCTGCGGCAAGCTCGGCCGTAATGGCACCACCGGTGATGTCCGCTGTAGCGGCGCCGCCAGTGTCCAGCCCCAGACCCAGGGCGGTGGAGTCGACCACAGCACTCAGGGTAATGGTGTCGCCGACGTTGGCGCCGACCTGGAATAACTGGGATGAGAAAGAGCCGTCCAGCAGCTTAACGCCGTTGAAGTTGGTCTGGCTGGCGACGCGATCAATTTCAGAAATCAGCTGCTGAACTTCCGCGTCGAGAGCGGCTCTGTCCGAAGAGCTGTTGGTGGCGTTGGCAGATTGTACGGCGAGTTCCCGGATACGCTGCAGGTTATTGGTGACTTCGCCCAGCGCCCCTTCGCCAGTCTGCGCCAGAGATATCCCGTCGTTGGCGTTGCGCGCTGCCTGGTTCAGGCCACGGATCTGAGCGGTAAAGCGCTCAGAGATTGCAAGACCGGCCGCATCGTCCTTGGCGCTGTTGATGCGCAGGCCGGATGACAGGCGCTGCAGGGAGGTGTTCAATGCATTCTGAGACGTGTTGAGGTTCCGCTGAGCATTGAGCGACGCGATATTGGTATTAATGGTCTGTGCCATAATGCTATTCCTTTATTTCGTTGCCTGGATCTGCCTGTCTTTCGACCAAACGCCCCGGCGGATCATATAGAGTTAGAATTCCTTATCGGTGGTGGTTTTCACCGTCGACACATTAATTAGCGGCGGTGGTGGCGGAATCTTTAGGCGGTTTCTGACAGAAAAGTGGTTTTTGGTGATATTTGTGTGACCGAATTCACAAAAGGGCGGGGATAATGGCCGCAGCTGGGCGGCAGGGTTTGCCGATGGTCGTACTGTGTTAACTCGCTCAGCCAGAGTTAAATTCAGGAGGTAACTTTCAGGTGGCCAGAATGATGGTTTTTGTCGCGCTGCTGAGCGTGATGGTCCGCCCGCTTGCGGTGGCGCCAGAGCCTCTCGAAGGGCATGTGGATAACAAATCCACCAAGCGTTCGCAGACAATGCTGACCGTCAGCGTGAGATACGGGGGAGCTCGGGAGTCGGAGCAGAGCGCTGTCGGCAGCCGTCATTACCAGACGGCAGACAGGAATGAGATACAGCAGCTGAGAATGCTCGAAGGCGACACCGCCTACCTGACACGTTCCAGTGAACAGCCTTATCCGTCTATAGTGGCGTTGCCGGCGCAAGGCGCGGGTTATCCAGTGGTAGGGGGGCTCGATTACCGGGAGCTTCGAACGGGCTTTACTGTGACCCCAACAGTGCAGGGCGATGAAGCTATTCTCGATATCGCGGTTGAAACCGCGCAACAGTCACAGCGTGGCGCGGGGGCAATAGATAGCACCCGGCTACAGACGCGTGTGAGGGGCGCGCTTGGCAGCTGGATCAGCTTGCGTGGTGTGGGCCTGCCTGCGCAGGCAGGTACAGGGAAGAAATCCTATTCTACTGCACCCAGGGCGCAGGCCTCAGACCAGGATATCTGGGTCCGTGTTGATCTCGAGAATTGAGAGCAGCTGCGCTGCGCGGTGAGCTTCAAAATCACAGGTAATTGAACAGTGACAGCCCCTGCACCTTTACATAGGTTTGCTGGGCTGCCTGTAGCGCAACCATCTGCAGGTTGAGACGGCTAATGGCCTCGGCTAAATCCAGATCCTGGATCTCAGACAGGCTTTCCTGCAGCTGTACTGAGAAGCTGTCGTTCAGGTTGAGCTGGTTTTCCACCTGATTCATCCTGACGCCAACATCGGTCCTGACCTGCATCACGTGAGTCATGGCGTTATCGATACTTTGCAGTGATTCGCCCAACTGGTTGTTCAGGGCCGCAACCTCTGCTGGTGCCGAGCCAGCCGCATTGAGGCTGTCGACAATCGTCTGGATCGAGGTGAATAAATCCTCTTTACCGGCTGGGGAGATAGCGAAGCTGTCACCGTCCCCCGGGATACCGTCGAATTGAATGGTGGCTCCGGCGATGGCAATGCTCGCGCCCGCAGTGTAGTCGCCACTGCTTACCACGGCGGCGCTGGAGTCCAGCACCTGGTAGGTAATCGTGTCAGTGGGTGACGCCTGACTGAAAGCAAGTGTATAGGTCTCAGTCACGGCTCCGGTGGCGGAGCGAGTACCGGCCACCGTGTTGCCCGCGTTGGCTGCACCGGCCTGGACCTCAAATACACCGTTGCCAGTAGGTATTGTCAGGAACAGGTCTTTCCCGGAGTCTCGCACGGCCACTGTGCTATTGGCGGACAGTTGCAGCATGCGCTGCCCGTCATCCCCCTGATAAACGAAAGTATCGCCCTGGCGGGCAAAAGGTTCGGTCGCCGATTGAAAGCCGGCAAAAATGAACTCGTCGCTGGCGTCCCGGGTATTCGCCAGTGCCATTAACTCGTCCAGGCGCGCGGCTATTTCTGTAGCGGCACTGCGGCGGGTATCCGGGCTCTGACTGGCATTGTTTGCCTGTACAATCAGTTCCCGTACCCGCTGTAGCACATTGCCCACATCGCCCAGCACACTTTCTTCCAGCGCAAGCTGTCCTTCGGCCAGGCCGCCATTGCGGTTGTACTGGTCAATCTGGGCAAGATTCTCGGTGATATCCAGGATCTGTACCGCAGCCGCCGGGTCATCGGAGGGGTTTAACACACGTTTCCCGGTAGCCAGCTGTTGTTGGGTATGCTGCACCTTCGCCTGTTGATCCAGGATTGCGGATATACCCTGCTGAAATATTTGTACACTCGATAAGCGCATGATGTTCTCAAATCCTCAGGAGTTAGCGCCGCGTGGCATTCAGTAAGGTCTGGAAAATTTCGTCGGCTACGGCGATGACTTGTGCCGCCGCCTGATAGGCCTGCTGGAAGCGGATCAGGTCGGCCGCCTCTTCATCAAGATTGACGCCAGACACACTGTCCCGGGCGGAGATCGCCTGATCCAGCATCACTTGTTCGGCGCCAGCACTGCTTTGCGCCTGACGGCTTTTTACGCCGATGTCCGCCACCAGCCGGCCATAGACGTCCTGATATGAGGCGCTGCCGTTTTGTAGTTGCCTGGCGTCCTGCAGGCTGGCCAGGGCCAGTGCGTTGCGGTTATCACCGCTGCCACCGGTATTGTTCTCTATAACAAAGGAGTCACCTGCGGCGGGAGAGCCGCTGATGGTAAAACTGAAGCCGGCCAGGGCGAAGTCCTTGCCGTTGCCCTCCAGCGAGGGATCGTAGGCCAGTGGCCCCCCGGCTATTCCGCTGACGTCAAACCCCGGCTGACCGGCGCCCAGCGCGTTGGGGTTAAAGCTCAGGCTTACCTGACTCCCCAGCGGCAGCAGTGTAGCGTCGGTGGCGGTTGGGCCCGACAGGGCGGCAGAGCCGGTGTTGGTCAACAGGGTTTGTGCCCGCAATGGAGCTGCGGCGGCAATCTGTTCAGGTCGACTCAGTGCAACCGCGAACTGGGAGCCTGCCTGCGCGGTCGGCTGGATGAGGAATGCGTCGCCGCTGTCAGGAGTGCCGGCGGGGGTGACCGTTAATCCTTCCACAGTGAAGGGGCCTGCACCTGTGCCCACCATTGTATTGGTGCTCAGGTTCGTCAGCACATACTGGCTGCCGTCATAGCGCAGGCTGTAGTCATTGCCGGTTAATGCCGTGGCGTCAGTGATGTCTACTGTGAGCGCGCCGCTGCCGGTATTGCCTGGCGCCGCCGATGTACTGGCAAGCAGGGGCCGGAAGAACTCGCTGCCGGTGTTACCTTCCAGATTCTGCCCGAGCATATGTTGTGCATTGAACGTGGCGGAGATACCGGTGGCGATCAGGCCCAGTTGGCTGAGAGCGGGCTGTAATACCTGGTCACGAAAATCCAATACAGCCCCCAGTTCACCGCCACTGAGAAAACGGCCTATATCGGTGAGCCCATTGACGCCGCCAATGCCCACCACTGTGCGTGAACTGTCCTGCGGGTCGGTGAACGTTTCCAACTGGTTGGCAGTGAAGCCAACTACCAGAGCCTGGCCATTGCCGACCATCACGTTGACACTGCCGTCGGACTGTTTGGTGGTCGTTACCGCGATGCGCTCGGAGAGTTGGTTGATAAGAAGGTCTCGCGAGTCGAGCAGGTCGTTCGGCGGCTGGCCCCCGGCGGTCGCAGTTGCCCTTACGATTTGTTCATTGAGCTCGGCTATATTGTGCGCCAGAGAGTTGATGTCCTGCACTGATGACTGGATCTGCGCATTAACCTGCCCGCCGATGTCGCGAAAATTCTCGTCCAGATAGTTGAACCGTTCGGCCAGTACCTGGGCCTGGCCCAACAGCACCTGTCGCTCGGGTAGTGCGCCGGGGTTATTGGCCACGCCCTGCACTGCACTGAAAAAATCGTCCAGCGCAGGAGCGAGGCCGGTAGCGGGGTCGGCGAGCAGGCCGTCCATCCGGGATGTCAGTGTTGCGTAGGCTTCAAATCCCGCCTGGGCAGAACTGCGATCACGTACATCCGTGGCCAGATATTCATTATAGATTCGCTGCACCGAATCTATGGTGACCCCGGACCCGATATAGCTGCCGCCAGACAACTGCGACGGCAGGGTGTCGAAATTGACGGCCTGGCGGCTGTAACCGTCGGTATTGACGTTGGCGATATTGTGCCCGGTCGTCGTTATGGCCCGCTGCAAAGCCAGTAACGCCGAAGTGCCAACGTTTAGTATGTCTGCCAAGGTTCACCCACCTGCTTATATGCCACGGAAAACTCGCCGTTATCACCCTGATAGCGACGGGTTCACGGAATTCTTTAGCTGCTGGACCAAATTGGTAAAGCTGCCACCTTCGATAATACCCATAATTTTGTCGGCATAGCGCGGATCTGTCGCATAACCCGCCTGCTGCAACCCATTGAGAAATTTTTGACCATCGCTGCCTGCAGCCAGCGCCGGTTGGTAGCGCGGGTTCTCTTGCAGCAGGTCGGCATAGTCCCGGAAGGACTCCGCCACAGAGTCGTAGGCGCGAAAACTTGCCCTTTCCATTGCAGCCACGCCGTCGCGGTACTCCAGTGTTTTGACACCAGCTGATCTGCCGCTCCAGTTGTCGCCTGCCTTGATACCGAAAAGATTGTGGCTGCTGCCACCATCCGCGGTGTTGATCACCTTTTTACCCCAGCCGGTTTCAAGTGCTGACTGCGCGACCAGTACCTCCGGGTCTACCCCGAGAGTCGCGGCGGCGTGAACCGCGTGTTCCCACACGCTCTGAATGAACTCTTCAGGCGATGCGGGTGCCCAATCGTTGTGTGCCACGGCTTCACCCGCCTCCGCCAGCGGCGGGGTGGCCCTGGCAGTGACTGTGGCTGGTCTGATTTCAACCGACCGGATACTGGCCAGCTGCCGCTCCATATCCAGCCGGCTATTGTTGCTGGTGCCGGGACCGGTGTTTGCCTGTGGCTGTTCGACTTGCTCTACAGGCCCTGTGGTTTGACCCAGTTGTTCGACCAGGATTTCCGCCAGGCCGAGGCCGCCACTGCGTGACAAGTCCAGTGACAGTTGTTGATCGAACATTTGCTGGTAGGTGTCCATCTGATTGCTGCTGAACAGGTCGCTTTCGATGGTGGCGTCGCGCATGGATTTCAGCATCATCCCGAAGAAGATGGATTCGAACTGCTTGGCCACCTCCCCGATATTATCGGCGGGCGCACTTCTGGCACCAGCCTTCAGGCTGGCCAGGCCCTGGAGGTCATTGTAGACATTGACAGGTGGCATGCTCATCGGGGCTCAGATCACTATTAATTGGGCGCGGAGCGCGCCCACCCGCTGCAGTGCTTCGAGAATAGCCACCAGATCGCCGGGGGCAGCCCCAACCCTGTTTACAGCCTCTACCAGGTCATGCAGGCTGACGCCGGCGTCCAACAGGAACATTTTACTTTGATCCTGGTCTATTGATATATCGGACTCGGGGGTGACCGCGGTTCTACCTCGCCGGGAAAACGCCTCGGGTTGGCTGACGTTCAGCGTCTCGGATACTGTTACTGTCAAATTACCGTGTGCCACCGCGGCGGGCTCTACCCGCACCTCGCTGCTAATAACTACCGTGCCGGTACGAGAGCTGATAATGACTCTCGCCGGTGCCGTGGCTGGATCTACTAGAAGATTTTCAATCATTGACGCGAACGCGACTTTGTCTGTGGGTGCAGCCGGGGCCTGAATCTCAATGGAAACCGCGTCTATCGCCCTGGCCATGCCCGCGCCCAGGCTGGCATTGATACTGTTGGCCACGCGCTGTGCGGTGGTGAAGTCTGGCCCGTTAAGGTTCATGACCAATGTGGGATCGGTGTTGAATGGGCTGACCACACCCCGTTCGATTGTTGCGCCATTGGGAATGCGGCCCGCGCTGGGGATATTCACCGTAATGCTTGAGCCATCAGCACCTTCAGCACCGAAACCGCTGACTACCAGGTTGCCCTGGCCCAGGGCATAGGTCTGGCCATCCGCGCCCTTGAGTGGCGTCATCAGCAGTACCCCGCCGCGCAGGCTCTTGGCATTGCCGATAGAGGACACCGTTATATCCATGGTCTGTCCCGGCTTGGCGAAAGGCGGTAATTCAGCACTGACCATAACCGCAGCAACGTTTTTCAGCTGGGGATTGATGCCGGCTGGCAGGGTGACCCCCAGGTTCGCCAGCATGCTCTTCAGGCTCTGCACGGTGAACTGCGTCTGCGATGTCTGGTCGCCGCTGCCATCCAGGCCCACCACCAGGCCGTAGCCGACCAGCTGATTGCTGCGCACCCCGTTGATAGTGGCGAGGTCCTTTATTCGCTCGGCATGGCCGGTACCCGCCAATGCCGTCAGCAGCAGTGCGATGCCGGTTTTCTTCAGTGCTCTTCGGAGCAGATTGAAAGTCACAACAGATGCTCCTAGAAAGGCCAGATCGGGTGCATGAAGAATCGCGTCAACCACCCCACCTGATTAACTTCATCCGTGGCTCCGGTGCCACTGTATGACATACGCGCGTCGGCTACCTGGGTGGACAAAATGGTGTTTTGCGGGCTGATATCGACCGGGCGGATGATGCCGCGCAGGCGAATGTATTCGTTGCCCTGATTGATCTGAATCCACTTTTCGCCCTGTATATAAAAATTACCGTTGGGCAATACGTTGGCCACGGTGACTGCGATGGTGCCGCTCATCCGGTTTTTCTGGTTGCTGGCACTTTCGCCGTTGAATTCGCTGCCGGCGCCGAAATTGAAATCGAGATTGGAACTGCTGTCACCCGCGACGACCACGCCATCGATAACGGTGGAGCTATTCTTGTCGAGACTGGTGTCACTACTCTTGGCAGCGTCGGTGGATTCAGACAGGATAATAGTGATCACATCGCCGACCTGGCGAGCCCGGGTGTCCTCAAACAATGCGACGTTCTGGCGAGCCATATATATGGAACCCATCGTGGCGTGAGGCGGAACTTCCGGGTAGACAATAGGCTCCGATGGCGCATAGGCCGGGTGAATATTCTCCGGGGTATTGGTGCATGCGCCCACCATAGTGAGGAGGGCGATGCAGGGTAACAATCTCATTGCAATATTCATAAAGTCAGCTTACAGGTTGTTGGAAACGTACTGCAGCATCTGGTCCGAGGTGGATATCGCCTTCGAATTCATCTCATAAGCGCGCTGGGTCTCAATCATATTCACCAGTTCTTCCACCACATTGACATTGGAGCTTTCGACATATCCCTGGACTACAGTGCCCAGTCCGTTGAGGCCGGGATTGCCGGTTTGGGGAGCACCGCTGGAGGAGGACTCCAGGTAAAGGTTCTCTCCCATGGCTTGTAATCCCGCCGGGTTGATGAAGTCAGCGAGCTGAACCGTGCCGACCTGGGTGCTTGCGGAGGAGCCCGCGAGGCGTACAGAGACCACACCATCTGATGCGATGGAGACGGACATCGCGTTGTCGGGAATGGTGATAGTCGGCTGCACCACATAGCCCGTTGCTGTCACCAACTGCCCCTGGTCATCGACCTGGAAAGACCCGTCGCGGGTGTAGGCCTGTGAGCCGTCCGGCAGCAGGATTTCAAAGAATCCCTGCCCCTGAATAGCCATGTCCAGCTGGTTATCGGTCTGGGTCAGGTTGCCCTGCGTGAACAGTTTTTCGGTTGCCACGGTTCGCACCCCGGTGCCCACCATGAGGCCGGATGGCAGGCGCGTATCCTGAGAAGACTGTGATCCCACCTGCCTGACGTTCTGGTACAGCAGGTCTTGAAAAATAGCGCGGCTACGCTTGTATCCTGTGGTCCCTGCGTTCGCCAGGTTGTTGGCGATGGTCGACATTTTTGTCTGCTGGGCGTCCAGTCCGGTTTTGGAAATCCAAAGTGCCTGGTTCATGCTTCAATTCCTCAGCTCATGCTCATGAGTTCTGCGGAGGAGCGGTCCATTTCTTCCGCCGTCCCCATCATTTTTACGTAGCTTTCAAATTGTCTGGCCAATTCGATCATGTCCACCATGGCTGCGATCGTATTGACGTTGCTGGACTCCAGCGAGCCCGAAATTATGCGAACGGTGTCATCCACCGCAGCGGCTTCACCCTCGCGCATCCGAATCAGACCGTCTTCTCCCTTGACCAGGTCGGCATTGTCGGGGTTGACCAGTTTGATGGTGGCAACAGCGGCCAACGCATTGGCGTCCTCTCCGAGTCCGACGATGGATACAGTCCCGTCGCCGCCAATGGCAATCTCAGAGAAGGGCGGCAGGGCAATCGGTCCCGAGTCGCCCATTAAGGCCTGGCCTGCGCCATTGATCAGTTGACCGAGTTCGGTGATGTGTAAATCGCCACGCCGGGAATAGGCTTCCGAGCCATCCGCTGCCTGGACGACCATCCAGCCGGGACCGTTCACTGCCAGATCGAGCTCCCGCCCCGTCGTGTTTATCACACCTTTGCTAAAGTCCACCGCACTGGCACTGACACTGCCGTAGGCCCGGCTGCTGAGTCCCTCACCCTCCAGATAGCGGGTCTGGGCCATAGCCAGATCGGCCCGGAACCCGGTGGTGCTGGCGTGCGCGAGATTATTGCTGGTAACAGCCTGGGCCAACATGGCCTCTCTTGCGCCCGAGGCTGCCATGTAAATGAAATCATCCATTGTCGACTACCCTATGCCCGCCGCTAGCGCAGGTTGATGACGGTTTGAGTGATGGTATCTTCCGTCTGGATAACCTGGGCATTGGCCTGGAAGTTACGCTGGGCAACAATCATGTTCACCAACTGCTCGGTGATCTCCACGTTGGAATCCTCCAGTGCCCCGGATTGAATTACGCCCAGACCTGAAGTGCCGGCCTGTGCCAGAGAGGCCTGGCCTGAGGAAAAGGTTTCAGCCCAGCTGGTATCGCCCAGTGGCTGCAGGCCATTGGCGTTGGAGAAGCCGGCAACTGCCACTTGCCCGAGCGCGCGCGATTGGCCGTTGGTGTAACGAGCAAATGCCACGCCGGTTTCATCGAACTCCAGGCCCCGCAGCTGGCCGGTGGAAAATCCATCCTGGATGATACTGCTGACGGACAGCTCGGAGCCGAACTGGGTGCTTCTGGACAGGCTGACATTAAAATCCTGCACCTCAGCACCGGTGGGTGAACCCTCGCTGTTCAGCGGGTTCCAGCCAGTGATATTCAGCTCAACGGGGAGCGTGGCGGGATCAAACTGGCCATTGGACTGGAAGTTGAGGGTAGTGGCTCCGGAAGATGTCACGCCGTCGATAGTAGAGTGAACTTCCCATTCATTGGCGTTAGCAGTCTTGACGAAAAACATGCTCATGACATGGGGGTTGCCAAGGCTGTCGTATATCGTCGCTGAGGTGGTGCCATTGTAGGAGTCGGGGTCAGGTGCC
Source organism: uncultured Haliea sp. (assembly GCA_963977485.1). GTDB lineage: Bacteria > Pseudomonadota > Gammaproteobacteria > Pseudomonadales > Halieaceae > JARRPM01. The sequence continues at coordinate 78,533 of CAXBOW010000013.1, read as the reverse complement.
GTCGGTGGTACGGCGAACGCGTCAAACGGGCCACCGAAGGGTACTGCCGGGGCGACCTGGCGGGAGTCCAGATTGGCCGTGACGTCAACCAATCCTGTCGCTTGCGGATCGATCAGCGCAGTGTTGAGTTGCAAGTCGCCCAGCTGGGTGCCTATATTGCCCGCGCCGTCGGCCTGGAAAGCCTGCAGCCGGTGGCCGTCATTCGAGACGATGTAGCCCTCGCGGTCGACTTTAAAGCTGCCTGCTCGCGTGTACAAAGCGGCGCCATCGTCGCTGAGCATAAAGAAGCCGTTGCCACTGATCGCCAGGTCCAGGGCATTATTGGTAAAACTGACATTGCCCTGGCTAAATTCCTGGGTGACCCCGGCCAGGGCAACCCCTTGGCCGATCGCGTTGCCGCCAGCCCCCAGCAGGCTGGTGGCATAAATGTCGGCAAATTCTGCCCTGGAGGTTTTGAAACCTGTGGTGGAGCTGTTTGCGATGTTGTTACCGATGACCCCCAGATCAGCTGTTGCCGCCCGGATGCCTGATATTGCCGTATCGAATGCCATGAGACTTCTCCTGTGTGGCCGATATTTAGATTAGAAAATTTGTTTTACTTCCGACATGTCAACCTGAGCGCCACCTGCAAGATTCAACAGCATGGACGTCCCGCTGGGATCGAGTGTGACGGACTCGATCCGGTTCAGCGTGGATACGCTGAGGGCCTGGTTCTGTCCGCCGATTTGCGCCTCGGCGCTGACCCGGTACTGGCCGGCTGGCAGGCGCTCACCCGCTGCGTCCGTGCCATCCCAGCGAGTCTGAAGAGGCCCGCTGGGCGCCCCCCCCAGCTGCTGACTGAATACCAGGTTGCCGCTTGCGTCCTGCACATAAAGTGTGACGGATTCCGCCGCACTGGGCAGGTCTATTTCTGCACTTAGCTCGCCCTCCGCTGGCAACCTGCCAATGTTGCTGCCGGTGACGACATCCCGCCCCACCAGGTCGGCCGCCTGTAGCGCCTGATTGGACAGGAGGGCGTTTGCCAGGCTGCCCAGGCCGGTTTGCAGCTCCTGGATGCCGCTGACCATGCCGAACTGCGCGATCTGGCCCAGGAACTCGAAGTTATCCATGGGCTTGCTGGGGTCCTGGTTCTCCAGCTGTGCCACCATCAGGGCCATAAAATCCTCCTGCCCCAGTTCGTCATTGCCCTTACTGGTAGACACCGTGCTCGACGGAAAGAGTTCACTGATACCTGTTACGGTTTCCATGCGCGTAATGTCCTTAGCGGCCGAGATTAAGGGTTTGTAAAATGAGGTGTTTGGCTGTGTTCATGGCTTCAATATTGCTTTGATAGGATCGCGATGCCGAGATCATGTTGGCCATCTCTTCTACCGTGTTTACGTTGGCGTAGTAAATGAAGCCGGCTTCGTCTGCCATTGGGTGCTCGGGTGAGAACTCCCTGCGAGCGGGCTCTGCGCTCTGCACTATCCGGTCGACACGAACACCGCGTGCTTCCTCCGCATTGACGGCGCTGCTCAGGGTGGCAGCAAACACCGGATACCGGGCCTGGTAGACCTCTTCGGCGCTGCCGCTGACCACTTCTGCATTGGCCAGATTGCTGGAGATGGTACTCAGTCGTACGCTTTGTGCCGCCAATGCCGATCCGGAGACGTTGAATACATTGAATATGCTCATATGTTCTACTCCCCTCTCAGCGCCAACAGCAGGCCCTGGATTCTTCCGTTCAGAAAATTCAGGCTGGCCTGGTAACGAATTGCGTTATCCATAAAGGCTATGTGTTCCCGGTCGACCTCGACAGTGTTGCCATCCAGGGAGGGTTGATTGGGCATGCGGTAGCGAACGTCTGCGCCCAGCCCGGCTGGGCCAGTGCCGCCGATGTGCTGCGCATCGGTCTGTTGCAGGCTGGCGGTGGTGAGGCCGCTGCGCGCTTGCGCCAGGGCAGCCCTGAAATCAACGTCCACCGCTTTGTAATGAGGCGTGTCGGCATTGGCAATATTGTTCGCTATCAGCTCGGTCCGGCGCGAGCGCAGGCTTAGTGCATCGGGTGAGACGCCAAATACAGTGTCGATCATTTGCATATATATTTCCTCCTACTGCCTAACTGTTATTCACAAATCGTGCCAACTTAAAAACTCTATATATAACAATGAGATAGAGATATTTTTGTGTGGCTTATGTCTCCCTGGGCGGCAACTCGCAGCCGAAGCGGCAAGCATTGCCGCCCCTTCGCCGATACCGTGTGAGCGCTCAGGGATACTGGCATGAAAAATGCTTTGTCTTACTTATCAATGAAGTATTGGGGAAGAATGACAATTTTTTGGCGCAGCGCGTGTTTTCGTCTGGCTGTAATCCTGGTGTTTAGTCCGGTTGTGCTCGCTGGATTTGAGCAGCAGCCGTTGAGCAGCATCGTGGAGGCCGTCGAGAGTACATCCCGAAACGAGGCGCTTAGTCGGGGCTTTGAGAATGTGGCAGTGACTGTCCAGGCCCTCGACCCCGGTCTGAAGTTACCGCTGTGCGATCAGTCACTGAGTGCCTTTCCTGTGCAGGCGGATAAAGTGACCGGTAATGTCAGTGTCGGGGTCAGGTGTGCGGGGCAGCAGCCCTGGACGATCTATCTGCGAGCCGAGGTGCTGGTACAGCGCGTTATCCCTGTGCTGGTGAGGCCTCTGGCGAATCGCAGCCTGGTGGGCTCGGAGGACCTGAAGCTGGTGCATGTCGCCGCAGACACCCCGCTCAATGGTGTTATTCTGGAGATAGACGATATTGTTGGAATGGAGTTGGTGCGCTCGGTTGAAGCTGGCTCGCCCATCAAACTGAGTCAGGTGCGCTTGCCCAAAGTGATAAAGCGCGGCAATCTTGTCACCCTGTTGAGTGGCGGTGGCGGATTTCAGGTGAAGATGCAGGGCAAGGCCCAGGCCGATGCGGCGGCAGGTGATCAGCTGCGGGTGACGAACCTGAGCTCGGGGCAGGTCGTAGAAGGGGTGGCCAATGCCGACGGGACAGTCACGGTATATTGAAGTGGGCAGTGCCTGACACTAAAGTTTTTGCCGCAGCGGACGATAATTAAGTACGAAGTATACGAATCTTGGTAATTAAAGGGATAACAATGAGTATCAGAGCCCCGCAAGCCGATGTCAGCCAAAGTTCCGCTCGCAGTGGGCAGGTTTCGGGTAAGTTTGAGGCTGTGCCTGGAAAGGCCGCGGCTGTCGGTGCCCCCGCGGTGCCAGATGATACGGTTACCCTGACTGGGGCTGCGGCCCAACTGCTGCGTCTTGAAGAGAGTCTGGCCGCCATGCCGGACGTGGACAGCAATCGCGTGACAGCGATCAAGGCGGCGATCGCGCAGGGCAGTTATCAGGTCGATGCGGAGAAGATCGTGCAGCGTTTGCTGGATGTAGAGAATGACCTTTTCTAGCGATACTGCTGCAGAGCAGCAATTGGCTGGTTTGTTCGAGTTGGAACTGGACTGTCTGCGCGAGTTGCGCGATATCCTGGCGCTGGAGCGTGCAGCGCTGCTGGACCGTGATATCCCTGCCCTGGAAGAGGTTACCGGCCGCAAAGTCCTGATCCTGGAGCGCCACTCGGATGCTGCGAAGCAGCGTCGGGAGTGGCTTGCGCGAATGGGGCAGGCGCTGCCGGGGTATCCCGATGGCGTGTCAGCAGACGTGAATATGCGCACACAAGAGCTGCAGGAGCTCGCCCGGCAGTGTCACGAGGCCAATCGCAATAATGGGCGTGTGATTGCGCGCAAGCAGCAGCATACGACAGCGGCATTGGGCATTCTGCGGCAGTCTGACGCGGCAGTCCCGGCCACCTATTCCGGCGCTGGCAGTACTGTGGATACGAGCTCCAGTCGCCTTCTCGGCAAGGCCTGATACGCCCGTCAATAATCCGGCGTTTTTGCCCAGACCATTGTTTTACCCCCCTTGCCTGTGTCATAAATATGACGGAACAGCTGTAACTGGCACCCATTTTCGGCCAAGTTGAGCTAAAATCGCCGTTTTCTGCTGCTATTTGATTGGCATGATGTTTGCTCTAGTTAGCCGTGTGATAACAGTAGGTAAGAGATATTCCTGAATGAAAGAAGTGGCAACAGATGTCATCAGAGCGGCAAATCCCGGATCGACCCATGCGCTGGGTAATGAATCCCGGCCGCTGACCGATTCTTCGCTACTGGCTCTGCATCGGGCGTTGCGCGAGGGCCAGAATGTCGCCGTGCTGGTAAGCCGGTACGCCCAGTGGCTGGAGGCGTATTTGCCCTCCGTGGTAGTCGAGTACGCTCATCCGGACGAAAATATCACGCTTGCCAGCGGCGACCCAAGGCGGCACAAGGCACACTATGTGCTGCGTCTGGAGCAGCGTTACCTGGGTGAAGTTACCGTTAGCGCTCAGGCCCGCTTGCACGATGCCCTGTTGCTGGTAGTCGAGCAGTCGCTGGGGGAGCTGGTCCATAGTATCCGCAATGCCCTCGATTACCTGGCATTGGAAAAAGTGGCTTTTCACGATTCCCTTACCGGGGTGATGAATCGCACGGCCTTGGATGATCTACTGCCCAAGGAGGTTGAGCGGGCACAGCGTTATGAGTATGAGCTGTCGGTGGCGATGATAGACGTCGATCACTTCAAAGCTATCAATGAGCAGCTTGGTCATGTGGGTGCTGACGAGGTCCTGCGCGAGATATCTGGCACAATCCAGCGGCAGTTGCGCAATTCCGACCTGATGTTTCGCTACGGTGGCGATGAATTCCTGGCCATGCTGCCGGGGACAGGTCTGGCCGGTGCGCGTGCGGCGGCGGGCCAGATCATGACGGCTGTGGGGGCGCTGGCCACAGCCGGCCTGGTTCCGCAGCTCAGTATAGGGGTCGCCTGCCGTCGTGTGGGTGAAGGTTGGGACGAGTTTCTCAGGCGCGCCGACAGTGGGCTGTACGAGGCTAAAAAAAACGGCCGCCACTGTATTTGCTAGTACTTGACGTACATTACCTTGAGCTTACCGCTGGGGTAGTGAATAATCGCCATCCTCGCAGGTGACCTGTTCCTGAGCGCCCCGGCTTTCCCTTCCATTGCCGAAGACTGCGGGGTGCAGCAGTAAACACGAGGCAATCCGCATGGTGCCGGGGCCTTAACGGAGGCGCACTGCCGATAAACCCGCGATTTTGTGGTATTTGCCCGGCAGGGAATTAGTAGCGCAGATAATCATAAGAATCTTGAGTTATACATTAAGGAATAGTGAGACTACATGTCGGAGCCGGATAAGCATGTTGTAATTGTTGATCCAGACAGTGACGCGGTAGAAAAAACAGCAAATATCGTCACGCTGCTCGATCGGAAGGTCCATTGCGTGGCCGACCCCGACACTTTGTTGGAGGACCCCAGTGGCCTGGCTGACGCTGCAGTCGTTCTGGTGAGGCATGTGCCGGCTCTGGAACTGATAGAGCGCACCGCCACTATCCTGCAAACGCTGGGCCTCTCGTTGCCCTGCTTTTTACATGAGACCTGCGGTGCGAGTGCAACAATACCCCCCGATCTTGAAGACTTTGTTCTGGGGATACTACCCGAGCAACTGGGTTATCAGGATGTGCTCGGGGCTTTGCATAAAGCAGACCTGTTCCAGAGTTACCGCACGCCTCTCAGGAAAGAATATTCGTCCCATCTGTTCCGCACGCTGGTGGGGAGCAGTCGCGGCCTCGATCACGTTCGCAATCTGATTCGGCAGGTGGGCCCCAGCGAGGCATCGGTGCTCATCCTGGGTGAGTCCGGAACCGGCAAAGAGGTGGTGGCGCGCAATGTCCACTACTACTCCAAGCGACGCGAGCAGCCGTTTGTCCCGGTTAATTGCGGTGCGATTCCACCTGATTTGCTCGAGTCCGAATTGTTCGGTCACGAAAAGGGCGCGTTTACAGGTGCTTACAGTGCGCGACAGGGCCGCTTTGAGCTGGCAGAGGGGGGTACGCTGTTCCTGGATGAGATCGGCGATATGCCACTGGCCATGCAGGTGAAATTGTTGCGCGTATTGCAAGAGCACACGTTCGAGAGAGTGGGTAGCAATACCAGTATGCAAGCTGATGTCCGGATTGTTGCAGCGACGCACCAGAATCTGGAGCACCTGGTGAGCGAGGGCAAATTCCGCATGGATTTATACTACCGCCTCAATGTGTTTCCGATAGAAATGCCTCCGTTGCGCGATCGGGTGGAAGATATCCCGATGTTAATTAAAGGGTTTGTTCATCGCATTGCGCAGGAAAAACGTGGCTCGCCGCGTCTCGATGCTTCCGCCCAGGCAGCGCTGGCCAAATATTTCTGGCCTGGCAATGTGCGTGAGCTGGCCAACCTGGTAGAGCGGTTGGCAATTCTCTATCCGAACCGGCTGGTGAAGTGGTCGGATCTTCCGGAAAAGTTTCGCCTGAACCGCGACTGGGTCGCGGAGCAGCTGGAGTGTCCGCCGGCGGTAGGTGGGGAGATACCTCCGGGTCCGACCGGCGCAGCGGGGGTGTGTTTGCCGGCTGATGGAATCGATTTGAAAAACTACCTGGCCGATATCGAGAGCGGTCTGATGACGCAGGCGCTGGAAAGCTGTGAGTGGGTGGTCGCACGGGCGGCTAAAATGCTCAACATCCAGCGAACGACATTGGTGGAAAAAATGCGCAAGTATGCGATCGAGCGCCCTGAAGAGCTGACAAATTTTTGACGCTCTCTTTTGCTGATTAATACAAGTCACTGTTTTTAATGGAAATATAATAAAGGGCACGCTATTTGCTCTATTTCTGGACGGGACATGTATTTGGGGCGAGCACCTGCAGTTGAGGGGGGCCATCCAGTAAAATCAGGGGAAAATCGATGGTGTCGGCTAAGCCCTCCTCGGTCAGCGAGTTGGAACAGGCGTTTGAATTATTCAACAGGGTTTCCAACGAGCTTGGCGAATCTTACCGTGATCTGGAATCCAAGGTCGCTGCGCTGACCGCGGAGTTGACCGTTGCGCGCTCAGCGCGGGTGCGGGAGTTGGCAGAAAAGGAGCGGCTCGCTCATCGCTTGTCTTCCCTGGTTTCGGCCCTGCCTGGCGGTGTGCTGATTATCGGTGCCGATCAAATTATTCGTGACGTTAACCCTGAAGGTATTGGCCTGTTGGGCGAGCCACTGGTTGGCTTGCACTTTGACGATGTGCTGTCGCGAGTCACGGTAGCTGTGAGCACCTTGCCCTCGCCGGAAAAGCAGCTCAAATCCGGAAAGAAAATATCACTCGTCAGCAGGCAACTTGACACCAGCGGTGATCATGTTGTGTTGATAACCGATGTGAGTGAAAACCATAAGTTGCGCGAGCAACTCGAGCAGAGAAAACGGCTTACTGCACTGGGTGAGATGGCGGCCCGCTTGGCTCATCAGATAAGAACCCCGCTCAGCTCAGCCACGCTCTACTTATCGCAGTTAAACAGGCCCGATATGGTGCGGGAAGATCGGACGAAGGTCGCTTCGAGGCTGGGAGAGCGCCTGGGCCATATCAGTAACCTGGTGGACAGTATGTTGAGTTTTGTTCGTGGCGCAGCACCTGCCAGCGAGCTGGTCTACCTGGCCGAGGTTTTGGCAAGCTTCGAGGCAAATATAAAGCCACAGCTCGCTAAAAGTGGCGCGACACTGTCGCTGCCAGCGGTAGACAACACGCTAGGTGTCATTGGTGATCGGGACGAGTTGGTGGGGGCGTTGTGTAACCTGGCCATGAACGCCATTGAGGCCTCTTCCGGTTCGGTTGCGCTGGATGTGTGGGTTGGCGCTCTCAACCGTGACTGGCTGCAGCTGCGAGTGCGCGACGATGGTCCCGGAATTGCAGAAGACATAATAGAGCGGGTTTTCGATCCATTTTTTACCACGCGGATTCAGGGTACAGGGCTGGGTCTCGCCGTAGTGGCGGGTACAGTGAGCCAGCACGGCGGTGACATCAGTGTACAAAACAGGGCAGCGGGGGGTACGGAGTTCCTGATATCACTGCCAATCGCAACGGACAGGTTAGCGGACAGTGTGGCGCAACCGGAATCCAGGCCAGAGGTGGTGCAATCATGAATGGGCGAGCAAGAGCGCTGGTGGTCGAAGACGACGCTGCACTGCGGGAGGCGCTGTGTGAAACCATCCGCTTTGGTGGGTTCGAGGCCGAGAGCGCTGCCAACGGCCTTGAGGCCCTTAAATGCCTGGACGCGGCCGCTTTCGATGTGGTTATCAGCGATGTGCAGATGGAGCATATGGACGGGCACGAGCTGTTGCGTGAAGTGAGAAGCCGGCGCCCTGAATTGCCATTTGTACTGATAACCGCACACGGCAGTATTGAAAATGCGGTTGTGGCCATGCGTGATGGCGCGACAGACTATCTGGTCAAGCCATTTGAAGCAGAAGTATTGCTGGAGATGGTCAGTCGCCTCGGCAGTGGCAGCGACAATGCGCCAGCTGGGCTGGTGGCCGAGGATCCAAAATCAATCCAGTTATGCGAGATGTCCCGGCGGGTTGCCGCCACCGATGCCACGGTTCTGATAAGCGGTGAGTCCGGTACGGGGAAAGAGGTTTTCGCTCGTTATATACACCATCATTCCGCCCGCTCTGCGCAGCCGTTTCTCGCTATTAATTGTGCGGCGATTCCAGAGAGTATGCTGGAGTCCATGTTGTTCGGCTATGAGAAGGGCGCTTACACCGGCGCTCACCAGGCGCGGGCCGGCAAATTCGAACAGGCCAATGGCGGCACGCTGCTGTTGGATGAAATCTCGGAAATGGATATCGGTCTGCAGGCGAAGCTCTTGCGTGTGCTGCAGGAAAAGGAAGTGGAGCGACTGGGTGGGAGCAAGCTGATCGCGCTGGATGTTAGGGTGCTTGCTACGACCAACCGCAACTTGCGGGAGGAGGTATCTTCCGGCCGCTTTCGCGAGGATCTGTACTACCGCCTGAACGTTTTCCCCCTGCACATCCCCCCTTTGCGGGCGCGTCCGCAGGATATTGTCCCCCTCGCCTTGGCGATTCTCCAGGGCCATTCGGAGGGACGCAAGCTGTACTTTTCCGACGCGGCGAAAACTTTGCTGCGACGCTATAGCTGGCGCGGCAACGTGCGTGAACTGGAAAATACAGTGCAGCGCGCAGTCATTATGACAACCGGCAATGAGATCGACGCAGGGGGTATCTACTTTGAGGGCCCCGCCGAAATCGAGACAACGCCATCCGCTGACGACAACGAGGCGACCGCGCCGCTGGATGGTGACCTGCGCGCCCGGGAAAAGCACTTGATTGTGGCGGCATTGCAGGATGTACAGGGGTCGCGCAAGGCCGCGGCTGAGCGGCTGGGAATCAGCCCGCGAACGCTGCGCTACAAACTGGCGCGACTGAAAGAGCAGGGTGTGGCAATACCCTCTGCAGGCTAGTAATTATGAGTGGGAGTAGACAGTTGTGAGCAATGTGGAAATGAACCAGGTACTGGCCCAGATGCGCATAATGGCTGCAGCGGCCGGCGGTGGCAGCGCCCCGATGGAAGGTGGTGGCGCGACGGATGGGCCGGATTTTTCAGCCCTGATGAAGCAGGCGCTCACGCAGGTGAGCGAAGCCCAGGATCAGGCCAAGCAGCTGGCGACCGCATTTGAATCGGGTGATCCCAATGTGGCCCTCCCGGAGGTGATGGTCTCGCTGCAGAAAGCCAGTATATCCTTTCAGGCAGTTAATCAGGTGAGAAACAAGCTTTTGAACGCCTATCAGGAAGTCATGAATATGCAGGTCTAGAGCCGGGATTTACCGCTTGGACGTGAAGCAAGGGTGGGCAGTTAGTTCTATGCCTGTAGTACGGAACATTTTCAACAAGACCAGATTATGGCATCAGCTTTTCAGAATATATTCAGCAGGTTCAGCAGCATTAGTAACCAGCCGGCCATGCGCCAGGTGGTTTTGCTGTTTGGCATCGCGGCCAGCATAGCGTTGGGTGGCAGCCTGGTGCGTTGGGCGATGACACCGGAGTATGTGCCGCTGTTGGGGGAGATGACGCAGGCATCGACAACCGATGTCATAAAATCGCTTGAAGCAAGCGGTATTGATTACCGCTTCAGCAGTGGCAGCGGTGTCGTCAGTGTGCAGGCGGACAAGGTCCATCAGGCGCGCCTGCAGCTGGCCAGCGAAGGCCTGCCAGGGCAGGATCCCACCGGGTTCGGTACGCTTTATCAAGAGCAGCAGATGGGCACCAGTAGTTTTATGGAAAGGGCGCGCTACGATCGGGCCCTGGAGCAGGAGCTGGCCCAGTCCATCGCTTCACTGGACAGTGTAAAGGCGGCTCGAGTCCATCTCGCGTTGCCGCCGCAGTCCGCGTTTGTCCGCAAGGCTAGCAAGCCTGCCGCCTCGGTGCTAGTGAGTCTTTATGCGGGTCGCGCCCTGACCGATCGGCAGCTGGCGGGCGTAGTGTTCCTGGTGGCTTCAAGTGTTCCGGGTCTGAGCGCCGAGAGCGTATCGGTGGTCGACAATCAGGGCAAACTGCTGTCCTCGCAAAACAGCGACGATGGTTTTGCCCAGAGCAAGGAGCAACTCCGTTTCACTCAGCAATTGGAACAAAACTATACATCGCGAATCAACGAAATACTCACCCCCATACTCGGGGTAGGTGCCTTTCGCGCGCAGGTCACCGCCGATGTAGATTACACAAGTATTGAAAGAACCAGTGAAAGCTTCATGCCCGAAAAAAATATCCGCAGCGAACAGTTGACGGAGGAGCTGACCCAGAACGGTGTCGCCGAAGGCATACCCGGAACGCTGTCCAATAACCCGCCTCGCGAGACAGCGGTTGGCAGCGAATCGCCCGCAGACGTTACCCTCGAGAGTGAGGCCCCCCAGCCGACCCGCAGCAGCAAAAGCGAAGTGCGTAATTACGAATTGGGCAAGACTGTCAGCCATATCCGCGAGGTTCCCGGCGGTCTGAAAAAATTGTCTGTGGCGGTGGTGGTGGATTACCGAAACGCGGTGGCTGAGTCCGGTGAGTCAGAGCGAGTTCCCTTGTCGGAGCAGCAACTAGCCGAGGTGAATTCACTGGTCCGGGAAGCCGTGGGTTTCAGCGCGGCGCGCGGTGACAGTGTCAATGTCGTCAGCGCGTCTTTCGTAGCGATACCGGAACTGGAGCCAATGCCACAGCCGTCATTACTGGAGCAGGACTGGGTGTGGAAGGTTGCAAAAATAACCCTGGCCGGGCTGGGTTTTGTAGTCCTGGTTTTCGCTGTGTTGCGGCCCCTGATGCAAGCTGGTGTGGAGTCCTCGGGCAAACAACTGCCGGCTCCGCCCGGTGGTGGCCCGCGGGTGTTGGCCAATGATGGTGAGACCGGGATGCAGATGAGGGAGGACCAGGTGACACTGGGGCAGCAGCAGCTGGGTTTGCCTGCAGCTCCGGCGTATGAACAACAACTCATTTTGGCGCGATCAATGGTCCAAAATGAACCGGAACGGGTGGCCCATGTGGTGAAAAATTGGGTGGCTGCCGATGGCTGAGGCTGCGATGGATCTTTCCGGGGTGCAGCGAGCCGCTATTTTCCTGCTGGGTCTGGGTGAGGAAGGTGCGGCAGCGGTGATGAAGCACATGGAGCCAAAAGAGGTCCAGCGTGTTGGCGAGGCCATGGCGACCTTGTCCCATGTTGGCGATGTGCAGATAGTCAGCGTTGTGCAGGAATTTGTAGAAAATGTTGGCAAGATAAGCGCCATCGGTATTGGCACGGGAGACTTTACCCGCCGGGTAATGGTGCAGGCCCTGGGTGAGAGCAAGGCCAGGAATATGCTGGGTCGCGTAATGCAGGCCGCTAACACCAAAGGGATGGATGCGCTGAAGTGGATGGACGCTCGCTCGGTAGCTGGGTTGATACAACAGGAACATCCGCAGATAGTGGCCATCGTGCTGGCGTCTCTGGAAAGCGACCACGCGGCGCAGGTGTTGGCACTGTTGTCGGATGAAGTGCGAACCGATGCGCTACTGCGTATTGCAAAGCTTGAGCTGATCGACCCATCCGCTCTGGATGAATTGGATCAGGTGCTGGAGAAGCAGCTCGGCGATTATCAGAAATTGCCGCCCACCACGGTTAAGGGTCTGGATGTAGCGGCGGGTATACTCGCGCGCTTGGATTCCACGCTGGAGGGTGAGTTGCTGGAGAATATGAAGCAGATCGATGAGGCGCTGACTGAGAAAGTCCATGAACTGATGTTCGTCTTCGAAAATCTGGCAGCGCTGGATGATCGGGGCATGCAGCGCCTTATCCGGGAGATTTCGGTTGATAACCTGGTTATCGCCCTGAAGGGTGTGGATGAGCAGGTTAAGGAGCGGTTCTTCAAGAATATGTCATCCCGGGCCGCTGAAATGCTCAAGGAGGACATGGACGCCAAGGGGCCTGTCCGGCTGGCTGATGTCGAGGGAGCACAAAAAGGCATTCTCGAAATAGCCACTCGATTGTCCGATGAAGGTGAGATCTTCCTGGGTAAGGGAGAGGGCGAGTTTGTCTGATCGGGATGGTGGGTTCCTGCGGTGGGAGTTACCGAGCTTCGACCAGTCCGAGCCTGCCCCCGAGCCACAATTGGATCTGGCGGAGGAGCAGGCCCGCGCGCGGGAAGCCGGACTGGCTCAGGGGCTGGCGGAGGGCCGCGCCCAGGGGCTGGCAGAAGCAAAGCTGATAGCGGATCGACTGGCGCTGCTGCTTGACGGTATGGCCGCCCCCTATAAGGATCTGGACCAGATCGTCACGCAGGAATTGGTGAAAACCAGCATGACAATCGCCCGGCAGGTCATTCGTCGGGAGCTGACACTGGATTCCAGCCTGGTGACCACTGCCGTTGCCGAGGCGATGGCGACACTTTCAACGCTCGAAGACGAGGTTGAAATCTATCTGAATCCGGCCGACGCCGAGCATATCCGCCAGCTCGCCCCTGAACTGATCGAAGCCAGTTCCTGGAAAATTGTCGAAGACAGTGAGATCTTGCCCGGTGGTTGTCGTCTTAAAACGCCAGTATCTTATGTCGACGCCTCTGTTGAGCGTCAGCTGGATATGATGATTAGCGGGCTTTTGGATGCCTGCGAAGCCCAGCCGGAGAACTGATGGTGCAGGGAGTGGCACAGTGGCACCAGCAGCGCAGTCGGCAAATTGCTGCAAGTCTTTCGTCAGTCGCACCCGGTATTGCCAGCTATCCGTTGCAGGAAGAGGGTTCGCTGGTCAGGATGGTTGGCATAAAAATGGAAGCCGTTGGCTGCCAGGCACCTATAGGCAGCCGCTGCCGAATCATTGTCGAAGAAGGGCATTCAATAGAGGCCGAGGTAGTTGGTTTCTCAGACGGCAGTGTGTTCCTCATGCCGGAGGGGCACTTGAGCGGTATTCGGCTGGGTGCCCGTGTGGTGCCGCTGAATAGCCGCAGCACGGTAGCTGTAGACGCGCGTTTACTGGGCCGGGTCATTGACGGTGCAGGCAATGCCATGGATGGCCGCGGCACCCCGAAATGCATACACCATGTGGCACTGCGGGGGGCGTCTATAAATCCCCTTCATCGCAGCCCCATCATTGAGCCGCTCGATGTGGGGGTGCGGGCAATCAACTCGCTTCTCACCATTGGCAAGGGGCAGAGACTGGGTTTGTTTGCCGGTAGCGGTGTGGGCAAGAGTACGTTGCTGGGCATGATGACCCGGCATACAGATGCAGATGTGATTGTGGTTGGCCTGATCGGCGAACGGGGGCGGGAAGTTCGGGAGTTCGTTGAAAACACGCTGGGAGCCGAGGGGCTGGCCAAAGCAATCGTCGTGGCAACGCCCGCGGACGATACACCGCTAATGCGTGTGCATGGTGCCTGGCGGGCCACCGCGATAGCCGAGTATTTCCGTGCCCAGGGAAAAAGCGTGCTCCTGTTGATGGACTCCCTGACCCGTTTCGCCCAGGCGCAGCGTGAGATCGGCCTGGCGGTGGGCGAACCGCCAGTGGCCAAGGGCTACCCGCCCTCGGTGTTTTCCCTGCTTCCCACCCTGGTTGAGCGGGCGGGCAATAGCGGGCCGGGAAATGGATCTATCACGGCGATTTATACCGTGCTGGTGGAAGGTGATGATCACAATGACCCGGTTGCAGATGCGGCCAGGGCGATACTGGATGGACATATTGTACTGTCGCGACAGGTTGCCGATTCCGGACTGTTTCCCGCGATAGATGTGGATTCATCAGTCAGTCGTTCCATGCCCAATATAGTGGATGCCCAACATCTGGGTTTGGCGCGAGCACTGAAGAGCAATTATGCGTTGTACCAGCAGAACAGGGATCTGATCAATATCGGCGCTTATCAGCACGGTGCCGATGATGACATTGACCGCGCTATCAAGGCCGCACCGCATATCCGTAGGTTCATCTCCCAGGACCAGGCCAGTAAAGAAGGTATGGCAAGTAGTCTGGCGGACCTGGAGTCGATGGCCGCGTTACTGGTTGGCGCTGAGGGTGGTAGCAGTTGATGAAGACCGAGAAGATGGGCCGGGTGGCCGGCGTGGCACAAGCTGCGACCCAAAAATCAGCGACTGATTTCAAGCTCAGTCAGCAGCGACATCAGGCCAGTTGTGACCAATTGGCTCAGTTGGAGCAGTTCAAGCGCGAATACGAACAGAAACTGGAGGCCATGAGCGAGGGTGGCATGCCAGCCCGCCAACTACAGGACTTCCGTGTTTTTCTTGCCAACCTGAATCAGGCCATAGAGCAGCAGGGTAAGGAAAGCGGTATGTCGCAGCAGAGCCTGGACTCAGCACGGGAGGTCTGGCTGAAGAAGACACAGCGTAGCTCTTCGCTGGATCAGCTGGTTGAACAGCTACAGACAGGCCAGCGGCGGGACCGGGATAAGGCCGAACAGCGCGACGCGGACGAGAAGTCCATGGGCAGAAACGGCGCCGATTTTTGATCGAAACCCACAGGCCAGACCCGATGGCACGATATTTGCTCCAACATCAGTAGACGAGCAGGAGTACTGGTGTGGTATCTATTCTCAACGTGGCGCCATCAGCTGCAACTGGCACCGGGAAACCGGTCTCCAGCGATACCGCGGCTGCGGAACCGTCACAGGAAAGCGGGCGCACAGGCAGCTTTGGCGCCATTCTGGCGGACGAAACTGCCGGACAGTCCCCGCCGGAGGTGACGGGCTTGCAGCTTGACCAGGCGGTTGAGGAGGGCGGCAACGAGCGGCAATACAGTGGCAAATTCTTGCCGGGGCACGACGACGCAGATAGCGCCGGGGTTTTCGCGGGTGATGTTGTTACGCCGGGGGGGCCAGTGCTGGAGGCCACGGACAGTGAGCGTGAGCTGCCGCACTTGGCGGTCGACGGGCCGCCGCTGGATGCAGGGGAGAGTGAGCTTGAGCTGCCGTACATGGCGGCCGATGAGCGGGTGCAGCCCGCTGTAGTAGCGGATACGCGGCAACCTCCGGCTGTTGCGCCAGATGTGGGTGCGCCGATTGCAGTAAGCGGTATCTCTGTTAAGCCCGCTCTGAATGAACTCGACGCCGCCTCAGCCATGGTGCGGCCAGCGCCCGGGCCCGCGGTAGTAGCGTCAGCTGTCGGTCACTCCGCCCCTGTGGTGGCCGATAACACCGCACTGGACGGTGTGATTTCTGCGAACGAACTGCAGCCGGGGCTGGGTCGTCACTCCGCCGGACCGGACAGTGGGCAGCACTATTCCGAGGTTGTGGATTCAGTCGAGTTGGCACCCTCGCGTCTGGCTGCGGCAGCCTCTCAGTCTGCCGCGCCTGCGCTGAACACACCCAGGCCACCAGGCGGTGACGCAGCGATGCCCCGTACTGAATCAATGTCCCTGCCCATGGGACATGAGAGTTGGGGCGATGAGCTGGCCAGCAGGGTTAGCCTGCTGGTCAAAAACGGTGCGAGCGAAGCCCGTTTGCAACTCAATCCGGCGGGGCTGGGGCATCTTGCAATTGACATCCAGACTGACGGCGACAAAGCCTCGATCACGTTTCATGCTCAGCAGGGCACCACCCGGGACGCTATCGAGCAGGCGATGCCGCGCCTGCGCGAAATGTTTGAGCAAAGCGGCCTGCAGCTTACACAGAGCTCTGTATCCGATCAGTCTCAGTCGGGTCAGCGCAATGGGGGGCAGGCCAGTGATGCGGTTGCAGCCCTTCAGGCCCAGGAAGCAGACGGTTCTGAGACCGGTCTGCCGGACGCATCAAGCTATCTGCCCGGGGCTGGTATGGCCAGCGCACTGGTCGACTACTACGCCTGACGGTTTCTGTCCCACTGCCCTCCCTGGTGGCTACTCGTGCGCCGCGGCGAGTGGAGTCAAACGTCTGATAATCTGCTTTTCCTCTGTCAAAAAAATGACAGATCCTAAACCCCATAATTTAACTCATTGATATATATAGAAAATATATATAGGCATGGTAATTGCTTAGTAACTGCTCAGGGCGCAGGGCCAATCAGGTTCTGGTGTAGTAGTGGGTGTGGGGTATGGCGACAACGAACGAAGACCTGGATCTGGCAAAGGGGCAGGATGCCGAGCCGGCGACCGGCGGTGGCAAGAAGAAAATACTTATCCTGGCCGTAGTGGCCATTTTGTTGATAGCGGCTAGCGCCGGTGGAATGTACTTCGCCCTGGGCGGCGGAGGTGCCGCCGAACCCGTCGCCGGCGCCGAACTGGAAGGTGTTGCCACTGAGGAGGAGATTGTTGAGCTGGACCCGGATGCCGAGCCTATCTACTTTGCCATGTCGCCTGCCTTTCTGATTAATTTTGAGCAGGATGGGCGCACCCGGTACCTGCAGATCGAAATGCAGGTCATGTCTTTCGATCAGGCTGTCATCGACAAAGTAGAAGCCAATATGCCGGCGGTTAGAAACGACTTGATCCTGTTGTTGAGTGACCAGGACTATCCCTCACTGGCTACCGTAGAGGGTAAGGATGGGCTCCGCAAACAGGTACTGGACTCGATCAACAAAGTGGTCAGGGCGAAAGGCGCTTTCCGGCTTGAGAACGTCTATTTTACCGGCTTCGTGGTTCAGTAAGTGTCGACGAGTTCCAAGGAGATTCTATCCGAGGGCGAGCTGGATGCGCTGATGGAAAGCGTGTCCAGTGGTGACTTACCGCTGGACGATGGCAGTGGCGATACCCAGTGTCGCCCATTTGATTTTGCTACCCGGGAACAATCCCTGTTAGCCCAGATGCCGGGCCTCAAAACAGTTAATGAGAAGCACGCACTGGGGCTTGCCCGTGGAATTCGGGAGCTGTTCCGGATGCCAGTAGAGGTAGAAGCGAGGAAGGTTGATCTGGTGAGGCTTGACGATGTCCTGCACGCCATCCCGGATCCCTCTTTAATCAATGTTGTGCGAACACTCCCGCTCAATGGTGATTCGTATCTGGTGATTTCCGGAGAGTTGCTGTCGTTTCTGGTCGATCAATACTTCGGCGGAACCTCGGGGAGTCAGCGAAAAAGGCATCCGGGAAATGACCTTACGCCAACCGAGAGACGCATAAATGAAGTGTTGGCGACGCGGTTCCTGCTAACGCTGCAGGCTGCATGGGCGGACAAGATCTCGCTGACCGCGGAACTTGTGTCGACAGAAAGCAATCCTGAATTCCTCCAGTTGGCAGCCGTTAACGAGTGGGCCGCCACCTTCACCTTCGAGCTGACGATTGCTGGCTGGAGTTCCGTTATCGAATGGGTGGTGCCCTATGCGCTGTTGGAGCCGGTAAGGCAGAAGTTGGCAAGTACTGCGACAAAGGTGCCGGCGCGACAGGGAAGCGCTGATTGGGAAACGCATATTCGCGGCAAGTTACCGACAATAGAACTGGAGGTGAGCGCGGCATTTACTTCCGGGACAGTTAGCATCGCCGAAATTCTGGGGTTAAAAAAAGGGTCGATAATTCCGTTGAGCGGCCCGAATGAAGTGCTGATGTATGTAGAGGGCAGTCCGTTTTGTAGCGGCATACACGGAGCATTCAATGGCAACAAGTCGGTGAAAGTGACTGAGCTTCTGGCGCCGTCATTTGATATTACAGAATAAAATTTGAGGGGATTTGATGGAAGGCTCGACGATAGAAACGGCGGAAGAAGAAAAGGCTGAAGCCAGGCTTGAGGAGGAGCGGGCTGCTCTCAAAGAACGGGTCCTGCAGCGGCAACAGAGTAAATCCAGTACTGCAGAACAGCCTGTTCCGCTGAAAGAGTTGGAGGAAGAGCCTGCCTCACTGGGTGTGGCACCCTCTGCCGAGATTGATCTGAACGCGCTAATTGATGTGCAGGTGACTTTGTCCGTTGAAATAGGCCGCAGTCGTATGCCGATCAGGCAGCTTATAAGTCTTAATCAGGGGTCTGTTGTAGAGTTGGACCGCGCTGTGAGCGAACCTCTGGACCTGCTGGTAAACGGCACGCTCATAGCACGCGGAGAAGTGGTCGTGGTCGATGGCAAATTTGGCCTGCGCCTGATCGATGTTGTCAGCCAGTCAGAACGGCTGAAGAAATTGAGGTGAAACACCTGCACCTGTCCAACACCTTGTGCCGCGGTTGTCGGTGGCTGGTTCCTGCTTTGTACACAGCCGGAGCCTGGGCCGAAACCGAAAAGTCTGCGGGCGCAACCAGTTTGCTGGGTGGCGCCTATATGCTGCAGGTGCTGGGTTCTCTCATTCTTGTTTTTGGCGCAATTTTCGGTGTTTTATTTTTGCTGAAAAAACTCAATGGGCTGCCCTTATCCAGCTCGAGCCCGATTCGTATCCTGGCCTCCAGCCGTGTGGGTACACGCGAGAAAATCATACTGCTTGAGGCCGGGCAGCAGCAGTTACTGGTGGGTGTTACCACCGGTTGTATACGCACACTTCATGTATTGGACAAGCCAATTTTGGACAGTGCGGCGTCTGCGGGTAAAAACGGAAATTTCGCTTCGGTGCTGGGCGCGTCGCTGCAAGGCAGGGACTCGCAATGAGGTTGTATCAGTTACTTGCAATCCTGGGTGTGCTGTTGCTGCCTGAGGTGGCGAGCGCACAACCGACGATACCACTGTTATCGGTAACACCGACAGCGGCTGGCGGGAGCGACTATTCGGTCAGCATACAAATCCTGCTGTTGATGTCTATGCTGACTATGTTGCCGGCAATGCTTATTACCATGACGTCTTTTACGCGTGTTCTGGTTGTGCTGGCTATTTTGCGGCAGGCGCTTGGAACCGCACAAACGCCATCAAACCAGATCATTCTCGGTCTGGCGCTATTTCTGAGTCTGTTCATTATGACGCCGGTGTTGGATCAGGCCTACGATACCGCGCTTAAGCCCTATCTCGACGAGCAGATTGGATTCGAGTCGGCTCTCAATCTCGCCAAACTACCATTCAGGGAGTTCATGCTGAATCAGACCAGAGAAGCGGACCTGATTATGTTTGCCGAGCTGGGCGGCTATGGCGAATTCCTGAGCCCCGACGATGTTCCGCTAAAAGTGTTGTTGCCGTCTTTTCTGACCAGTGAGTTGAAGACAGCTTTTCAAATTGGATTTCTCATTTTTGTGCCTTTCCTTGTTATCGACCTGGTCGTTGCCAGCGTGTTGATGTCGATGGGTATGATGATGCTGTCTCCGATGCTGATCTCCTTACCTTTCAAAATCATGCTGTTTGTTCTCATAGATGGCTGGTCTTTGATTGTAGGGACCCTGGCGGCCAGTTTTGTTACTTGAGGAAAAATGCGATGACTCCTGAGGCAGTGCTGGATGTGGGACGTGAGGCGATGTATCTGACGATGATGTTAGCTGCGCCGCTATTGCTGTCTGCCCTTGCGGTGGGACTTGTAGTCGGCGTATTTCAAGCGGCTACCCAGATTCAGGAAATGACGCTGAGCTTTATTCCCAAGCTGATCGCGCTGGCGGTGGCACTGCTGCTCTGTGGGGCCTGGATGTTGCGTCTGCTGACAGAGTTTACGGTGCGTTTGTTTGCAGAAATTCCCGGGATGTTGGGGTAGCGCTTGCCCTATACCGATATTCAGCTGCAGGCCATGTTGCAGAGCTACTATTGGCCATTTTTGCGTATCTCGGGGCTGTTTTTGGCGGCACCGATTTTTGGCGCAGCCAGCTTTCCTGTCAGGGCTAGAGTGCTTCTTGCGGTGCTGGTTGTTGCGCTTATTGCCCCTCTGCTACCGCCGATGGAGCAGGTTGATCCCGTGGGGGCAGGCGGAATTCTGCTCTCTGCCCAGCAGATACTTATAGGGGTATCAATGGGGTTTATTCTGCAAATGACGTTTGGCGCTGTCGTCATAGCGGGCCAGTCGCTGGCCATGACCATGGGACTTGGTTTTGCAATGTCTGTCGATCCTCAGAATGGAGTTCAAGTGCCAGTGCTCAGCCAACTTTACGTCATTCTTTCCACGTTAATTTTTCTGGCAATCGATGCGCATCTGGTGCTGATACAGATTCTTGCGGACAGTTTTACCTTGATTCCGGTAGGTGTTTTATCGGTGGACGGTGCTTTCCTCATGAATGTAGTGCTGTGGGCCAGCCAGATGTTTGCCGGCGCCTTGTTGTTGGCGTTGCCTGCGCTGACAGCAGTACTGCTCATTAATATATCGTTTGGTGTTATTACCCGGGCCGCGCCCCAGTTGAATATTTTCGCAGTGGGTTTCCCCGTCACTATAGGGGTGGGGTTCATGTTTATCTTTCTCTCGATGCCCTCAATGTTTTCGATGCTACAGGAGTTTTTTGATAACAGTCTTGCTCACATTCTGTGGTTGCTGGGGTAGCGGGGCACCATGGCTGACAATCAGGATACGAATGAAAGGACAGAACAGCCGACAGAGCGCCGCTTACGGCAGTCTCGCGAGAAGGGGCAGATCGCCCGTTCGCGAGAGCTCAACACTATGCTCTCGTTGCTCGTTGCTGCGGCCGGGCTCATCACTCTGGGGGCCGGAATTTCTACCGGGTTTATGGACCTGCTGGAATCCACGCTCACATTCGGGCGCCAGGCCGCATTCGACAAATCGGCAATCACCACGCAGTTCTCCCAGATGGCGGTCTCTTCATTGCTGATCTTTGCACCTTTTCTCGGGGTCATGATACTCGGTGCGCTGCTGGGCCCATTGTGCATGGGGGGTTGGTCTTTCAGTTTTCAGGCAATGGCATTCAAAGCGGAGAAATTGAATCCGCTGACAGGCCTGAAGCGAATTTTTTCTGCCAAGGGCCTGCTGGAATTGTTGAAGGCGCTGTTCAAGTTTGTGCTGGTGATAGTCGCCACGCTCATACTGTTCGATCTGTACCTGGGTACCATTCTTCAGCTCGGTATCAATTCACCCTACACGGCGACCGCCTATGCGCTGGAGATACTGCTGTGGGGCCTGGTGGCACTGAGCTCAGCACTGGTCTTTATAGTGGTTTTTGATGTGCCGTTTGAGCTCTGGAACCATAAACGTCAGCTCAAGATGACCCGGCAGGAAGTGCGTGATGAGATGAAGGAAACAGACGGCAGGCCGGAAGTGAAGAGTCGTATCCGGGCACTGCAGCGCGAGATATCCCAGCGCAGAATGATGGAAGCGGTACCCACAGCCCATGTGGTTGTTACCAACCCAACGCATTATGCGGTCGCATTGAAATATGATGAGACTCCGGGTTCAGCACCCAAGGTCGTGGCCAAGGGGCGCGATCTTGTCGCGTTGCGTATTCGCAGCGTGGCAATTGAAAATAATGTGGCAATTTATGCCGCGCCGCCGCTGGCACGGGCGTTGCACGCATCGGCCAAAATAGGAGAAGAAATTCCACAGAATTTGTACATGGCCGTCGCTAAGGTACTGGCTTATGTATACCAGTTGCGTCAGAGCAACACCTATACGGCGCCGCCCGGAGATCTGCAGATCCCGGACGAGTACAGTGATTTGATGGACGACGCGGGAGAGCCTGCTAATGGCTGAAGCGACGTCTACGGGTGCAATCAACAGCGGGAGCTTCTCGTTTCTGACCGGTCTGGGCACACCGGTGTTGCTGTTGATGATGTTGCTGATGTTGGTAATGCCCTTGCCACCATTCCTGCTAGATATGTTTTTTACGTTCAACATAGCGTTGGCAATAATCGTTTTGCTCGTTGCGGTTTATGCGAAACGGCCATTGGAATTTGCCGCTTTTCCCACGGTACTGTTGATAGCGACCTTGCTGCGTCTCGCGTTGAACGTGGCCTCGACCAGGGTGGTCCTGCTGGAAGGGCACGCCGGGCCGGGAGCTGCCGGTAAGGTCATTCAAGCATTTGGCGAGTTTGTGGTGGGCGGAAGTTATGCGGTAGGCCTGGTGGTTTTCGCGATCCTGGTAATTATCAATTTTGTTGTGGTTACCAAAGGTGCGGGGCGCATATCCGAGGTTACTGCCCGTTTTACGCTGGATGCAATGCCTGGCAAGCAGATGGCAATTGATGCCGATCTCAACGCCGGGCTGATAGGGCAGGAACAGGCGCTGTTGCGCCGGACCGAAATCTCAAGTGAAGCGGATTTCTATGGGGCGATGGATGGTGCCAGCAAGTTCGTTCGCGGTGATGCGATTGCAGGAATCCTGATCCTGTTTATCAATATAATCGGCGGCTTTTCCGTTGGCGTACTGCAGTATGATCTGAGCGCAAGTGTCGCAGCCCACAATTATGTATTGCTCACAATTGGAGATGGCCTGGTGGCCCAGCTTCCATCCCTGCTGTTGTCTACGGCGGCGGCGATCATTGTAACCCGGGTATCGGATGCGCAGGACATGGGGCAGGCTGTGGTAGCGCAGCTGTTTGGCAAACCGGTGGTGCTGTACACGACCGCAGCGCTCATCGGCATTATGGGGGTGGTGCCAGGCATGCCTAACCTGGTCTTTTTGTCGATCGCCGGCATGCTGGGTGCAATGGGATATCTGCAGACGCAGCAGCAGGCAAGTGAGCTTCTTCTCGTGGAAGAAATCGAAGAGCCCAGGCCTGCACCAGAGCTGCGCGAACTGAGCTGGGACGATGTTCTGCCGATCGATGAGATTGGTCTTGAGGTCGGGTACAGGCTGATATCTCTGGTAGACAAAAATCAGGGGGGAGAGCTACTCAGCCGGATCAAGGGCGTTCGCAAGAAGCTCTCCCAGGAACTTGGTTTCCTGGTTCACGCAGTACATATACGAGACAACCTGAGCCTTGCCCCCAATGAGTACAGAATAACGTTTCACGATGTAACCGTAGGTCAGGGCGAGGTGTATCCGGGTAAAGAATTGGCGATCAATCCCGGGCAGTTGCAGGGGCAGTTGCCCGGCATTGCGGTAAAGGATCCCACCTTCGGGCTGGACGCGGTGTGGATCGAGCTCGCCGATCGGGATGAGGCCCAGGCACTGGGTTTTACGGTTGTGGACAGTAGTACAGTGTTGGCAACGCATCTTAGTCAGCTGATTAAAAATCATGCATACGAGCTTATCGGGCAAGACAGCGTGCAACAGTTGTTGGATAAGTTGGCCAAGACCTCACCGCGTGTAGTGGAGAGTCTGACGCCGAAAACCCTGGGGCTGGGGGAAATCACAAAAGTGATGCAAAACCTGCTCGAGGAAGGTGTTCCAATAAGGGATACCCGAACTATAGCGGAGGCGCTAGCCGACCACGGCCAGCGGAGCCAGGACACGGATGTGCTGACAAGTCAGACCCGCATCGCCCTGGGGCGGACCATATTTCAGACGGTGTCCGGCGTTGATAATGAACTGCCGGTCGTGGTGCTGGATTCACAGTTAGAGCAGATTCTGCAAAATGCGATGCAGGCAGGCGGTGGCGGCCTGGAGCCGACCCTGATCGAGAATGTGTTTACTCAGCTCGCGTCTGCGGCCGCAAATATGGAGGCCGCGGGAAAAGTACCTGTACTGCTGGTTTCCAGCAAGATAAGGCTGTTTTTGTCGAGATTACTCAAGGGCAGGATGAGCAGTTTATACATTCTCGCCTACGAGGAAATACCTGCGAGCAAGCAGTTAAAAGTAGTGGCAACCCTGGGAAATCGCCTATTGCCACAATAAGGTATCGCGCGGCCTGATGCAGGTAGGGCGATGGAAGTGGGAACTTCACAAGCAAGGTGAGTTATGAAGATTAAGCGGTATTTGGAGAAAGACAGCCGAACGGCTATGGCGCGAATTCGGGCAGAGATGGGCTCTGATGCGGTGATACTTTCCAATAAGAAAGTCAACGGGCTTGTTGAACTGGTTGCCGCCAGGGATTTTGACGAGGCGGCACTTGCGGACAATTTTTCCTCGCAGTTGAGTGATAGCGAGGTGGAGCAGGAAGCACCCTCGCTGGTCGAGTTGCAGCGTGAGCTGGAAAAGCTGCGAGGGCTGGTAGAAGGTGAGCTGTCGCAAATGACCCTGCGTGACGTGGCAGACCGCCCGACGGTGAACGCTACACTGTATAAGAGGATGAGCAAGTTGGGTGTTTCGCGCGCCTTGTGCGGTTCCATAGTGGACCGGCTGCCCGCCCGGCGCTCGCTTGAAGACAGTTGGCGCAGTGCTCTGGGTTCTCTGACGGGCCGTATCCAGGTGCAGGAAGATAGTCTCTCCAAAAGCAATAATATTATTGCGCTGGTCGGGTCTACCGGCGTCGGCAAGACAACAACGATCGCCAAGTTGGCCGCCCGGTCAGTATTGCGTCACGGTGGCAAGCAGGTGGCATTGGTGACAACCGATTGCTACCGCATTGGCGGCCAGGAGCAATTGGCCACTTTTGCGAATTATCTGGGTATTCCCGTGGTAGTGGCAACTGATGCAAAGCAATTGGAAGCTGCGCTGGCGAAACTGGCCAAAAAGAAATTGGTGCTCATTGATACTGCGGGTATGAGTCAGCGCGATATTCGACTCTACGAACAGTTTCAAACGCTTAATTCTGTGGGTTATGACATTGAGACCCATGTGGTGTTGTCGGCTACGGCGCAGCCCTCGTCGCTGAACGAAGTGGTACGCGTGTTTGGCAGTGACGCGTTGTCCGGGGCGATTATTACCAAGCTTGATGAAGCTACCAATCTCGGCGGCGTTCTGGATACAGCAATAAAGAACAGACTGAAACTCTCTTACTTTAGTGTGGGGCAGCGCGTGCCGGAAGATATCATGCCGGCCCGCGCTGAGTATCTTGTCAATGCAGCAGTAGAGCATATGGCCGCTCGCAAAGATGCTGAGCCTGGCCGGGCGCGACAGGGCGCGGCTATTTCCTCCATGGCGATCTAGGGACGATATGAACAATCAAGCTCAGGGGCTGGAGCAGATGCTGACTCCTCTTACCATGAAAATTATTGCTATAACGAGTGGCAAAGGCGGAGTTGGCAAGACCAACGTGTCAATCAATCTTGCGGTGGGATTGGCCAAGCTGGGGCGGTCGGTGGTTTTGTTTGATGCAGACCTGGGCCTCGCTAACGTTGATATCGCTCTGGGTTTGAAGCCAAAATACGATATCCGGCACGTCATCTCAGGTGAGCGCACACTAGAGGAAATTATCGTGGAGGGCCCGTGCGGTATCCGGATTGTGCCGGCCTCTTCCGGGGTCTCGGGTATGGCGTCGCTGACGCGCCAGCAACAGGCCGGATTGATAAGAACTTTCGGCGAACTGAGCTTCCCCGTTGACGATCTCATAGTTGATACCAGTGCGGGAATTGAAACCAGCGTGCTGACTTTTGCCAGTGCGTGTCAGGAAGTTGTAGTGGTTGTTTGCGATGAACCGAGCTCGATAACTGATGCCTATGCGCTGATCAAGGTCTTGAGTAAGGAGCACGAAGTTCGAAGTTTTCATATTCTCGCAAACATGACGGAAAACGATCTCCAGGGCCGGCAGTTGTTTGACAAGATTGGCCGTGTCACGGATCGCTTTCTTGATGTGCAACTGGGCTATCTGGGTGCGATTCCCCGGGATGACTATCTAAGGAAAGCCGTACAGCAGCAGAACGCGGTAGTGCAATCCTATCCTCGCAGTAAATCGGCGAAAGCCCTGGTCAAGCTGGCTGGTCATGTGAACGACAACATGGGTTCCAACCCCTGTCACGGCGGGCTCGGTTTCTTTGTTGAACGATTGATAAGGATTAGTGGCATGGTCGCCGAGGCCTGATTATGAATGAGGCCAATGCCTATCAGCAGAACCAGGCCCAGAATCTTGACGACATGGTCACTGAGTATCTGCCGCTGGTGAAGCGGATCGCGCTTTTTTGGTCGGCAAGGCTGCCGCCCACAATAGAACTGGATGATCTGATTCAGGTGGGTTTGCTCGGATTGATAAAGGCCAGCGAGAGTTACGATGCTTCGCAGGGTGCGAGTTTCGCCACCTATGCCTCGATACGTGTCAAGGGCGCAATGCTGGATGAAGTTCGGCGGAATGACTGGGTGCCCCGCTCATTGCAGCAAAAAATGAAACAGGTCACTAAAGCCATCCATACTGCGGAAAGCAGAACGGGCACTGTGGCCAAAGGCCGGGATATCGCCCGGGAGCTGGGCCTGTCACTGGAAGAATATCAGAAAGTCGCAACGGAACTGACCTGGATTCGTATGACCTCACTGGATGAGCGTGAGCAGGGGGAGCCCGACGCAAGCTCCACCCCCGTCGCAGTCATTGAGCAAGCCGGGTTTCAGCAGGCGCTGACACAGGCTATTGGCTCGCTGCCCGAGAAAGAGCAGCTGATGATGTCACTTTATTATGTCGAAGAGCTAAACCTGAAGGAAATTGGCGTGATTATGGGGGTTTCTGAATCACGTGTGTCGCAGATTCATGGGCAGAGTTTAGCCAGGCTACGTGTACGCCTGACTGACTGGGTCGCTTAACCTAGAGGCTCGGAAAAAGCGGCACTGCCCGTGGCCAGGCAGCGAGGAGAGCCCGGTACTGGCAAGTGGTTGTCCGCCAGAAGGAGTAGTGATGGTCGATAAAATTGGTCCGCACAAACTTGTCCCCGTGAGTCGGAGTAAGGCGGTGAATGCCGAACGCAAAAAGCCGCCACCGAAGAAGCAGAGTCCGGACCCGGCGCCACCCGCCGGTGCAGATAAGGGAGGTGAGCGCCGGGGCGGCAATGTCGACGAATTTTGTTAGAGGTTCAACCCTGCCCCTCAGTCGATGTTTCCGGCGACGTTACGAAGCTTATCCGGCTAAATCACCACGACCTGTGGTACGGCGGATTTCTTGGCGAGATACATTGCCTCGTCGGCACGTTTTATAGCGACCTCTGGGGTATCGTCGCTCCTGATCTCGGTAATACCGCAGGATATTGAGACCTCCAGCGGGTTGCCATTGGCGTTGAAACCCGCTTCCCGTATTCGCTGGGAGCTGTCTGTGGCGAAGTGTGCTGCCCCGTCTGCTGGCGTGTCGGGAAGAAGCGCAACGAACTCGTCGCCGCCATAGCGAGCGATCAAGTCTGATGCCCGGGCCCTGGCCGCCAGTGCGTTGGCAATTTCGACCAGCACGAGATCGCCTGCTGCATGTCCGAAGGTGTCGTTGATCTGCTTGAACTTATTGCAATCGATGAATACCAGGGATAGCGGTGAGCGCGAGCGTTTGCTTCTCGAAAGCTCCTCCAGTATGCGTTGCTCATAACCCGCGCGGTTATACACTCCAGTTAGTACATCCTTGATGGCCAAATCCTGTTTGGTCTTGATTTGTCCCCGTAGATCCCTGGCCTGCGTTTCCATCTCGCGGACTGTACGGTTGAGGTCTTCAATCTTTTTCTTCGATTCCTTGTGCTTCACTTTTTCCAGAGTGAGGTAGTCGGTTACTTTTGTTGATAGCTTTGTCAGGCCGTGCTCGACAGCCATTCGCAGTAGGTTTAAGTCCTCCTGTTGAACCGCCTCACCTATGGCCAGTACGTCGTCGCCAACCTGGCGCTCCAACACTTCTGCGCGTCCCAATGTTTCTGTGCCATCAGCGATAACTGAGAATATTGATTCTTCTACCCTGCTCAGCCGTGACCTGAGTTCACCAAGAAATGTTTGGGTGGTGGCCCGTTCCTCCTCGATTCTCTGGCCGTGTTCCTGCAGGAGTGATATCACCTCCTCTAGCGCTGCGCCCATCGAATCGACAGAGTCGGGGTCCTTCAGCGCCTGCTTGAGTTTGCGTGTGTCCTTTGAGTTTCCGTTTAATACATCGATATGTTTGATCGCCTGTTCGATCAGGCGTGCTGATTTTTCGAGAAACATGCCGATCTGTTGATCGTCAACTCCGCCTTTTCTGTCAAACAAGCCAAGGAAGCCGCCCGACCCCGTGCGGTTGGGTGCCGCTGCACGCGCTGTTTTTCCGAGCAGCGTCAGTACCGCTCGTACAGCTTTAAGTTGCTTGTCGAGGCTGTCGGCAGTCTGTAGATCGTCCGCGAGTTTTATGAGCCTGGTTTTGCCTGGACTGTTCTTTGCAAGTGCGCGGATATCTTGCGCCAGCTCCGCTGCGAAGGGTACCGTCGGCTTGCTGCTTTCAGGTTTTTCGCTTTCGGTGAGTAGCATATGCCGGGCGAGCTTTTCTGATATCCGTTGAATCTCCGTTTCGTTCATACCGTTGCGCAGAGAGAGTCTCAGTTGTTCCAGTTCCTTGGCCAGCTCTGGGCTGCCCGTGTCGGCAAGATGACTCAGGCGAATGCTTAGGGTGCTAAGCAGTTTTTCACGATGCATGTTTCCTCTACTCCCGGAGCGAAAATCCCATTAACCAGATATTATTCAGAAGAATCAAGCACTTCACCAACTTTGTATATATGTGCGAGGACTTCGGCAACTGCCATGAACAGAAATTCGGGGATCTCATCCCCCAGTGGCACTCTGGCCAGTACATTGGTTAGTACCGGGTCGTGCACAAGTGGAACACCATGCAGTCTGGCGGTGGACTCGATGGTGTCGGCCACATCCCCCTCACCCTTGGCGACAATTGTGGGAGCACCTGTGCCGCTGTAGTGAAGTGCGGCGGCGCGTCTGGGCGGGGGGTTCTTGTTTTTGCTCACGCCAGTTCGTCCAGGTATTGGTGTAGACGGCTCTGGGGTTGGTCGACATTGCGGCTGCCTTGATTGCTGCGCAATACCCCCACTTCCATGCCGCGACTTTCCAGGGCGGTCCGAAGCCCGCTCAGATGCTCTTGCATCAATCTGGCAGTGGCTTCGATTTCAGAGGACATAACAACGGAAAGTTTATTGCTGCGTAAATATAACTCTGCCTCTATCGTGCCCAAATTCGGCAAGCTGACATCCAGTAGCACTTTCCAGTCATCCTCGGTCTCTTCATCGGCCTTGCCTTGCGAACTATTCCTGGAAATGCTGAGGGAGAGGCAGTGCGCTGTGTCCTGGGTCTGAAAGGGGAGGTGCACGAGCCATATTGCGTTGCTGCGCTCACCGGGACCGTGTGCGGCCAGTTGGTGTAACGAGATGGTGGCCAATGCACCATCCACTTGTTCTCGAAAAGCTCGCAGTGGCTCGTTCATCAAGCCTTTCTTGTTCAGGCTTGCAAGCAGGGCCTGATCGAGTTGCTCCCGCAGGCGCAATAGATCTGCCTTCAAGTCGGGTGCCAATTCGGTTTCTCCAGACAGGGCAAGTTGCAACAGACGCGGTTCCAGAAACAGGCCCGACCGGTTCACTGCCTCACGCAGTTGTCTGGGATCGGAGAGCTGCTCAAACAGGGCGGCGTGCTTGATCAATTCAACCGTAGCACCACGACCCACACCCAGGAGTGCCAATATTTTGGCGCTTCGGGCGGGATCCATAAGTGTGGTCAGCGGGTCAGTGACTTTTCCTTGACGCGAGAGCAGCATTTGCAGCTGAGCGCGCAGCGGGTCCACCTGCCCGGCTAAGGTTTCGGTACTGCTTCGCACGGTGAGCAGCGGCACCGGTGTGACGGACTTGACCTCCAGTGTCAGCACAGCACCCTTTTGCACCGGAATATCAGTGGTCGCTGTCACCTGTTGTGCGCCTATTCGCAGCACCAGGTCACCGGAGGGCATCTTGTCGGTGACCAGCGCCTGCAGAACCTGTCCCACCTGCCAGCTCTTTAACCACAGCCCGTAATTTTTCTGGTCCACCCGGTTGGTGGTCAGTGCAAGTTGTAGGTCCTCCATTTTCCATTACCGGCATAGTTTGTGCATGTCATCAGAATAGCATTGTGAGGACAAAAAATGACCATTAAAGATATGAACTTGAGTTTGGCGCCGCGCGCAGCGGCCCGGCCGCGCGCTCGCGACGCACGTATCGGGTCGCAAGCGATGCGCAAATCCCGCGCGACTGTGGTGCCCGCAGCTGCCAATCAACCGGCCGCAAGCCGCAGTGCGCCGAATTCTGTAAGCACAGTGCGTGACTCCCGACTTTCTCCATTATTACTCGCACTGATGCTGTTGAACACGCTGGCTTTGCCGGCAATGGGGTATTGGTTGTACGACCACTTCGAGGTCAATAGCAGGCCTGTTATTACCAACTCGCTTTCGGCCAGTGACCTGGCGGCTGCCACCGGCAGTATTGACCAGAATCTGGCCGAGCTGGAAACCAGCGTAAGTCAGTTACAGGTAGCACTTGCGGAACAGCAGCGGCTGTTTAGTAGCGCACTGCTTGATCTTCAGCAACAGCTCGCGAATGGTATGGCGGAGGCTGAGGCGTCTCACGTATCGCAAGTCGTTGCAGCTCCGCTGGGTCAGTGGGTTGTGAATGCAGGGATTTTTTCTAGCCTGGATTCGGCTGAGTCTGTACAGGGACTGTTGGCACCATTGGGTTATGAAGCGCTGCGACGGGAGGTTGTGGTTGCGGGTGTGCCCAGCTACAGGGTGCAGATTCCGGGTTTCGACGACCGGGCTTCAGCCGAGGAGGTTGCTCGGAAGATAATGGGTCAAACAGGGATCCACGGCCTGTGGGTTTGGAAAGGTGATTGAAATCACTTGTCCTTCTTAATCTCGCAGGTAGACTCACTGCAGTGTCCGGAACTGCGCCCCGACGATGGTTGGGAACCCGGGCTGCGCGCAGGTGTATGGTTGACTGCTAGGGGAAATGAATGGATTTAGCGACATTATTGGGCATGATTGGTGCCATCGCTGTCGTAGTGGCGGCGATTTTTACCGGTGGCTCTGCTCTCGTATTTATCAATGTCCCGTCGATACTTATCGTGATTGGCGGGACTGCCCTGGTGGTAATGATCAAATTTTCCCTGGGCCAGTTCTTCGGCGCTTTTGGCGTTGCAGCTCGCGCTTTTATGTTCAAGGTAGAAGACCCGGAAGCCATAATCGCCAAGATCGTAGAGCTCTCTAACGTGGCCCGTAAAGAGGGTATGCTTGCTCTGGAGGAGGTAGAGGTCGAGAACGAAACCCTTCAGCAGGGCATACAGATGCTGGTCGATGGGAATAGTAACGCCGTGATCCAGTCGGTGCTGATGAAAGACCTGCAGCAGACCATGGACAGGCATACCTGGGGTGCGAAGGTGTTCACTGCCACCGGTGATGTGGCTCCGGCAATGGGGATGATTGGAACTCTTATAGGGCTGGTTCAGATGCTGTCCGCAATGGATGATCCCAAGGCTATTGGCCCGGCGATGGCGGTTGCTCTTTTGACGACCTTGTACGGCGCTATTCTGGCTAACATGATAGCGTTGCCAATAGCCGACAAACTCAATCTGCGCAAGACTGAGGTCGGTCGAATAAAGGCGATGTGTATTGATGGTGTACTCGCGATCCAGGAGGGACAGAACCCAAGGGTTATCGAGTCGATGTTGACGACCTACCTGGATCCAAAGAAACGTAAGGCTTCCGGCGGCGACGCGCTAGAAGCTGAAGCCACCTGATGATTGAGATTGAAGAGGAGGAGAAAGCGCCGGGTGCACCCGCCTGGATGGCAACCTTTGCCGATTTGATGTCGTTGTTAATGTGCTTTTTTGTACTCTTGTTATCGTTCTCAGAAATGGATGTGCAGAAGTATAAGCAGGTAGCAGGCTCGATGAAAAATGCCTTTGGTGTACAAAACCAGGTTAAGGCGAAGGATATTCCCAAAGGCACCAGTGTGATTGCGCGTGAGTTCAGTCCCGGTCGCCCCCAGCCGACTCAGATTAACGCGATTAACCAGAAGACCACGGAGTTCACCCGTTCCTCGCTGCAAGTAGGCAATCCGGATGCGACAGAGATAGATCCCAAAAATTTGGACAGGGAAAAGACAGAGGAGTTGTTGCAGAAAATACGTCGCCCTCAACTTGAGGAGACACTGGCTGATGCCGAAAAGTTGCGGCGTATTTTAAAGCGCGAGTTAGAGGAGGGTAAGGTTGATATCGAGACGAATGGGCAATCCATTACTGTGCGTATCCGCGAAAACGGATCTTTTCCCTCGGCTTCAGCCACGCTGGATCCGGATTTTGTCCCGGTAATCGCTACCTTGCGAACGGCATTAAAAAAGATAAGAGGAAAAATTGCCATTGAGGGACATACCGATAACGTACCCATTTACAGTGCCAGATATTTTTCCAACTGGGATCTGTCGGCTTCGAGAGCCCTGGCGGTGACGCATGAGTTGGCCAGAAATAATGAGTTGGATCATCATCGGTTTGTGGTTGTAGGTCTGGCAGACACGATTCCCGCTGCGCCTAACACGAGCTCGGAAAATCGGGCTCGAAATCGCCGTGTTGAGATTGTGATCCGGCAGGGGATGGATAGTGAAACAGCCGCGACGGTGCGAGAGGTTGAAGAGAAAAGCCCCAGATTGCCTGAGACGTTCAATATGGGTGCAGAGAATACCCTTACCCCGATGGGAACTGTACAGGACCAGCCGTGAAAAAAGTTGACGAGAAAAGAAGCTATTATCGTATCAACGACAGCGTCGGATTGAAGTATTCGCGCATTGAAAGTTCGGAGGATAACGCTGTTTTCGCTGCCAGTGCTGCTGCGACCCCGTTGACCGCAGAACTGACAGTTATTGATCGCGAGCTCAATCAGTTGACCAACAGCCTGTGGTCGGAGAGCCCATTGGTGGCGCAGGCCCTTGGGTTGCTCAACCGGAAACTGACACTCTTCGCTGCACACGCATTACCGCTAGAGCATCTTACGCCCATGAATCAATACCGGGAGATGCTGGTGAGTATCAGCGGCAGTGGCATGGGCTTCAACGCCGGTGAGCAGTTTGAACCCGGTGTCCGGTTGGGGTTGATGCTGGCACTGAAACCTTCCAATATTGGCCTCAGTTTAACTGGCGTGGTGACCGCCTGTGAGCCCTTGAGTGAGTCTGCGGACGAAGGGTATTGGGTGCGGGTCAATTTTGAGCCAGGCAATGAGGCTGCCCAGGAGCAGTTGATTCAACATATCGTCCAGCGCCAGTGCGCCCAGACAGGTGGGCAGTCAGGCGACAGCTGATACCAGCGCAGTGCGTTAGAGCGGCTAGACGCCCCGGTAGGTCACGCGCGAGGCGGTGAGTGCGGGCTGAGGTAGTGCCCCTAGGAGCTGCGTGCGTTGGCCATGTTGTCCACGTACCACTGGTAGGCATTGTTCAGGCCCTCCTTCAGACTGTGGGTCGGTGCCCACTTGAGTTGCTTCAGCTTGGTGTTATCCATGAGCTTGCGAGGCGCGCCATCGGGTTTGCTGCTGTCGTAGACGATTTCCCCTTGAAAGCCGGTCACTTCGCCGATGCTGCTCACCAGCTCAGCGATAGAGCAATCTACCCCTGAGCCCACATTGATGTGGGACAGACGTTGGTCCGTGAGTTGTTGGTACTGTTCCGGGGCCAGATTCATCACCATTATTGACGCGTCGGCCATATCGTCCACATGCAGGAACTCTCGCAGTGCCTTGCCCGTACCCCAGATAGTGATGGTGTCAGCGCCGCTGAGCTTCGCCTCGTGGAAGCGGCGCAGCAGGGCCGGTATCACATGGCTGTTTTCGGGATGGTAGTTGTCGCCGGGGCCGTAGAGGTTGGTGGGCATCACGCTGCGATAGTCGGTGCCGTACTGGCGGTTGTAGCTTTCACACAACTTGATGCCGGCAATTTTGGCCAGCGCATAGGGCTCGTTGGTGGGCTCCAGTGAGCCCTGCATCAGTTCGCGTTCCTTGATTGGCTGGCTGGCCATGCGCGGGTAAATGCACGAACTGCCCAGGAATAACAGTTTTTGTACACCGTTCTTCCACGCCTGATGCACCACGTTGCACTCCACCATCAGGTTGTCGTAGATAAACTCGGCAGGGTAGGTGTCATTGGCGTGTATTCCGCCCACCTTGGCGGCGCCCAGGTATACCTCATCTATCTTTTCGCTGGCGAACAGTTCGGCCACACCCTGTTGGCTGGTCAGGTCGAGTTCAGCGCGTGTGCGGGTGACAATCTCGTTGTTGCGGTCCTTGCTGAGCTGGCGGGCAATGGCTGAACCTACCATACCTTTGTGTCCGGCGACGAAAATACGTTTTTTCATAGTGCCCTGAAACTCCCGCTTTTACCGCCCTACGCAAGTATACGCGAACCCATGCCGCTCCATCATCGCTCGCTCGTACACGTTCCTCAGGTCCACAAACACATTGCCCCGCATTTGTGACTTGAGTTTCGCCAGGTCCAGCCCGCGGTACTGGTTCCACTCCGTCATCAGGATGATCGCATCGGCGTTTTGTACTGTCGCGTCAATGGATTCGCCATAGCTTATAGCGGCGGGCAGGTGATGCTTTGCCTCTTCCATACCCTCGGGGTCGTGGGCGATGATATTGGCGCCCCGGTCGGCCAGTGCGGGCAGAATAGCGAGCGATGGGGCGTCGCGCATATCGTCCGTCTCGGGTTTGAAGGTGAGGCCCAGCACGGCGATATTTTTATCAGCGACCGAGCCACCAAGCGCCTCTTTTACTTTGCTCACCATGCGTGCTTTTTGTGAGGCGTTCACTTCTACAACGCTTTCTACAATGCGGCTGGATACACCGTATTCCTGCGCCATGCGGATGAGTGCTACGGTGTCCTTGGGAAAGCATGAGCCACCATAGCCAGGACCTGCGTGCAGGAATTTTCGGCCGATGCGCCCGTCCAAACCCATACCGCGGGCTACTGCGTGTACGTCGGCTCCGGTTTTCTCGCACAGCTGGGAAATCTCATTGATAAAACTGATCTTGGTTGCGAGAAAGGCATTGGCGGCGTACTTGGTGATCTCTGCGCTTTCCAGGTCTGTGACCAGGATAGGTGCTTCTATCAGGTTCAGCGGGCGATAAAGCTCTCTGAGCAGTGCCTCGGCTTTCTCGGACTCGACTCCCAGCACGACCCGATCCGGACGCATAAAGTCGGTAATTGCTGAGCCCTCGCGCAGAAATTCGGGGTTGGAGGCCACATCGAAGTCGGCGTCGGGGTTGGTTTTTTTAACCACGCGCTGCACTTCTCTTGCAGTACCCACGGGTACCGTGCTCTTGTCCACAATGACTGTATAGCCCTGCAGGTAGCCCGCAATTTCCTCTGCCGCGGCATAGACGTATTTTAAATCGGCGTAACCATCACCCCGGCGGGTGGGTGTGCCCACGGCGATGAAAATCAGGTCGGCCTCGGACACCGGCTTCGCCAGTTCGGTGGTAAAAGTTAGCCGACCGGCCTCCCGGTTCCGCGCTACCAGAGCATCCAGACCAGGTTCGTAAATGGGTATCTTGCCCTGCTGCAGCGCGTTTATCTTGTCTGTGTCCTTGTCCACACAAGTCACGCGGGCGCCGAACTCGGCGAAACAGGCGCCGGACACCAGCCCCACGTAACCTGCCCCTATCATCACGACATTCATTGACTGTCCTTGTGCATATGTTCCATATACCAGGCCACAAAGTTGTCTATGCCGACCTGCACCGGGGTTTGCGGCCGATAATCCACCGCGTCTATCAGGTCTTCGATGTTGGCGTACGTAGCCGCAACGTCACCGGGTTGCATCGGTAACAGTTCGCGCTCAGCGGTTTTACCCAGCGCTTTTTCAATGGCGCTGATAAAGTCCGTCAACAATACTGGATTATTGTTACCGATATTAAACAGACGGTAGGGCGCGCTGCTGGTGCCGGGGTCGGGCGTGGCACCATCCCAGGCGGGGTTGGGTGTAGCGGGTTTATCCATCACCCGTACCACGCCTTCCACAATATCGTCGATGTAGGTGAAGTCGCGCTGCATCTGCCCGTTGTTGAAGACCTTGATAGGCTCACCGGCCAATATCGCCTTGGTGAACAGGAACAGCGCCATATCTGGCCGACCCCAGGGGCCGTAAACGGTAAAGAAGCGCAGGCCTGTGGTCGGTATACCGAACAGGTGAGAGTAAGTGTGTGCCATCAGCTCGTTGGCTTTTTTGCTGGCCGCATACAGTGAGATGGGGTGGTCTACATTGTCGTGAATAGAGAAGGGCATGGCGCTGTTCATGCCGTAAACGGAACTGCTGCTGGCGTATACCAGATGGCCAATTTTATGGTGGCGGCAGCATTCCAGAATATTGGTAAAACCCACCACGTTGCTGTCTATGTAGGCCTGGGGGTTCTCCAGTGAGTAGCGCACCCCGGCCTGGGCGGCAAGATTGATCACCGTGTCGAAGCTGTGTTCCTCAAACAACGCGTCCATGGCGGGGCGATCCTGCAATTCCATCTTTGCGAAGGTAAAGCCCGACATGTCCTGTATCTGCGCCAATCGGGCCAGTTTCAGGTTCACATCGTAGTAGTCGTTCAGGTTATCCAGGCCCACCACCTGTTCACCTCGCGCCAGTAATTTCTGAGCAACGTGGAAACCGATAAAGCCCGCAGCGCCTGTAACCAGTACTTTCATAACAACAGCTCTTAGTAAATTGAGGCCGGTTGATGATACCTTTGCGGGGTCTTTATGCCCAGTTGGTCAGGTGTTTTTGTGATTTTGGTTCCACTAATTCCGGAGAATGGCCATGGCCACCCTGTTAGTCCGTCCTTTGCAAGCCAGTGACGAGGCCGAATGGCGCCGATTGTGGACGCTGTATCTGGCGTTTTATCAGTCCTCAGTGACGGAGGAAGTCTACCGCACGACATTTTCCCGCTTGCTGGGGGATGATAGGGCGGACTTTTGCGGCCTGATTGCCCTGGCAGGTGATCGTCCCGTGGGTATTACCCACTATCTTTTCCACCGTCACTGCTGGAAGGTAGAGAACGTGTGTTATCTGCAGGACCTTTTCGTGGATGCAGATCAGCGCGGAACCGGTGTCGGCCGGGCACTTATAGAAGCCGTGTATAGTCGGGCCGATAGCGAGGGCAGCCCCGCGGTGTATTGGCTAACGCAGGAATTCAACGAGGCTGGCCGACATCTGTACGATAATGTGGCGGAGCTCACACCGTTTATCAAATATGCGCGACCACCCAACTAAGTTGAATCAGAGAGCGCTGATGACTCCCCACAGGGCGGTGCCAATCATGCCGAGTACGGCAGCAAAGCCGATGCCAAAGCCCACACCGCGCTTTTCAGGGTCTTTCACATAAGCGGCACGGTACATCACCCGCCCGAGGAAGAACGCCAGACCGAGTAGGGCGGCTACCATTGAATCGAAGTACCATCCACTGACCCACAGGGCAGGCAGGGCAACAACCAGTTGCTCCAGGGTGTTCATTTGTACCCTGTACGCCCGCTCGAAATTTTCATCACCCGTCACGGCCGGTGCCTTCACGCCAGTTTTTCCGCGGGCCGCGCCCACCAGCATGATAAAGACCATATATTGGCTGACCAGCAGCACAGTCACCAGGGCGACATATTCCATGGGGGATATCCTTGTTATTGAATGTGAAGCTGTAGCTTAGGCAATTCAGGGCGTGCACCGCAAGGCAATTGTTGTATAGAGCTGTGGGCCCGAAAGCTCTTTGGCAGCCTGTAAGGAGCTCACTGATTACCAGCCCTTGTTGGGACTTGTGACAAGGTCGGGAAGGTTGCCCCCTGTGTGTGACCTGTGGCGGAGCACCCACGTGTTCCACCAGATCATTGGCTGCCGGGCATATCGCTACCGGGGGCGGCTGCAACGCTGATTGCGGGTTACCTGGTCAGCAATATTGTATCTTGTACTCGCTATAGGTCAGCCCCGTCCAGCGTCGGAACGCCCGGTAGAAGCTGTTGACCTCCAGATAGCCCAGTTCATCTGCCAGGCACTTGCCCGGCAACCACTTCTGCTTGATTTGCTGCTCGCAGCGGTACTGCCGTGCCCGGTCCAGCAGGAATTGGTAGCAGGTGTGGTCTGCCCTTAGGCGGCGCCGCAAGGTGGTGCCGCTCATTCCCAGTTCTTCTGCCACCGAGTCGGCTCGCAGGCGGGACAGGTCGCCCCGCAGCAGTATTTGCAGTACCCGGTCTGTGGTGCGGGAAAGGGCGAAATAGCGTGGCTTTTCCGGGGGTGGGAGGCGCTCATCCCAGTCGTGCTGATACGCGCTAATCTGTTCCATGGCCAAACCTCCTTGTTCGGTATGATGGAATATTTCTTATGGCTGCTGCGCGGCAATCCGTTGTCGTCGCAGCGAGGCCGTCGGCAATGGCCGACGGTAAAAATTAGCCTAGCACACCGTGGTGATAGTGAAAGTTAGGGGAGCGGTTTGGCTGGATTTGGTGAATTGTCTGCGTTGCCGGGATCTGTCCCGCTCTACAGCAAACTGGGCTGAGGGCAATCCATTACCGCCGCCATACTGGCGATGATTTCCCGTTCCACCGGGCTCAACTGGCCATCAGAGCCCGCCGCCAGGGCCATGGCCTTGAGAATGCGTGGTTTTAGCAGCGGGTAACAGTTGGCCAGCTCGTTTACTGCCTTGCTGAAGGCGGCCACGCTACACTGTTCTCTTGGCAGTATCGCCATGGTGGTAAAGCCCAGCTCATCGGCGCCCAGGCGAAATACGGATGGGGCTTCTCCGCTGCCCTCGTGGGCCAACACAGACAGCACCACCCGCAGGTGATAGGCCACTTTCTGCAGCCTGGCATAGCGGGGACGACTGGCCTTGACCTGGATAAATTCCGGATCCAGATAATGCCGCACAAGCTGGTACAGGCACCATTCGTGCAGCTCAGTTTGTGCGTCGGCACGAATCAGGCCCATCAGGGTGCGCTTGAACTGGCGATACTGGGCCAGCGACATGGACTTAAGCGCCGGCAGGCACATTTCCACCAGGGGCAGGCGCCGGGGTGCGCCCAACGCCCTGACACCGGGGCTCAGTGTCAGTACAAGCTCGGCGAGCCCGGTAATCCCGGCCTCATCGATAATGGCTATTTGCGCCTGTCGCTCTGTCTCGGCTTCGCTCATTAACAGGGAGTAGATCAGGGCATGGGCACCCAGGGGCTCGTGACTGTGGCGCACGAAAACCAGCGGGATTTCCTCACGGCGGGCCGTTTCTGCTTCCAGTTCGTCGGGAGAGGGGCCGAAATCCGCGTCGTCGCGCGGCGGCTCTATGTGTTCATGCTGTGTTGCTGTAGCGGCAAAGGCGGCTGCGACAATGGCAGCGCGCCCCACCCCCACTTCGGCTGCCGCATTCGGGTGGGCGGGGCGGTGTTCGTAATGTTCCACCTTGCGCTGGATGAATTCGCCATTCCAGCTGGGGTCGACTCTGCGAATGCGTTTTGTCAGCGGTGGGTGGGTCGCGAACACGTTCCACAAGCGATGCTCTATTTCGCCAAAGAAGATATGTGACATCTCGGCCGCCCGCGCCGCGTGCACCAGACTGCCGGGAATATAGCCGCCTATGACCTTGAGGGCGTCAGCGATGCCGTCCGGGCTGCGGGTGTATTGCACCGCGCTGGCATCCGCCAGGTATTCCTTTTGCCGGCTGATGGCGGCCTTGATAAAGCCCGCGGTGGCGGCCCCCACCAGGCCCAGTAGCCACAGGGCCAGACCCAGCATGGGTAGCATTGCCGCGCCGTTGTTTTTACGTGCGCTCAAGCCGGTGCGCGCCCGGTTGCTGCTGCGCAGCAGTATGTGCCCCACATCACCAATGAAAGTAATGCCCTTGAGCATGGCCGTAAGATGGGTATTCAGGCGCATGTCGCCATTGAGTATATGGCTGAATTCGTGTGCGATTACGCCCTGTAATTCATGCCGTTTCAGGTGGTCTATAGTGCCGCGGGTAACTGCCACCACCGCGTCTGCCGGCGTAATGCCGGCGGCAAAGGCATTGATGCCGCGCTCTTCGTTCATCACATACACGGCGGGTACCGGCATGTTGGCTGCCAGCGCCATCTCTTCCACCACGTTTAGGCACCGGCGTTCCGCCCGGTCGGTGCTGCCCGGCAATATGCGGGTACCGCCCATGCCCTCGGCCACCACCTTGCCGCCACTACTGAGCGATATCCACTTGACCAGCGCTACCAGCGCCACCGTTGCAGTCACCGCGAGGCCCACGGTGCCAAAACGTGCCCAGCTGAAATAGGAGAGGAAGCCGCTCAAGCCACCGCGACTGCCGCTGTAAATACTGTAGTCCTGGCTAAACCATAAAAAGGCGGCAAAGGCCGCATTGGTCAGCACAATCAGCAGTGCTACGGCGGCCAGGAAAAACAGCAGCAACACCCGGGTATTGCGCCGGGCAATATCCTGCTGCTCGAAGAAGTTCATGGCGTGGCAAGGATTGCCGGTTTAGAACGACACCTTGGGCGCGGCCTGGATCTGCGCCGTGTCATCAAACTCCAGCAGGGACGCATCGCTGGGGTGCCCGAACCGGGCCGCAAAGAACACCGGCGGAAAGCTCTGGCGGTAGGTGTTAAAGCCCATAACTGCGTCGTTATAGCCCTGTCTGGCAAAGGCTATGCGGTTCTCGGTGGTGGTTAGCTCTTCCGACAACTGCTGCATGTTTTCGCTGGCTTTGAGATCCGGATAGGCTTCCATGGTCACGTTCAGTTTCCCCAGCGCGCCCTGTAATGCGCCTTCAGCGCTGGCGAGCTTGGCAATCTCCGCCCCGTCGACATTGCCGTTGCCCATGCCCTTCAGTATCGCCGCCGCGTCGTTGCGGGCCGCGGTGACCGCCTCCAGTGTCTCGCGCTCGTGGGCCATATAGGCTTTTGCGGTTTCCACCAGGTTGGGTATCAGGTCGTAACGCCGCTTCAGCTGCACTTCAATCTGCGCAAATGCGTTCAGGTAACGATTTTTCAGCGTGACCAGGCTGTTGTAAATACTGATGATATAAATCACCAGGCCCAGCAATACCAACCAGAAAATAATTGCGCCTACGCTCATAGTGTTGCTCCCCTTTGCGGTTCGATGCCCGGGTCTACGCCCTGTGATTCTTGCCAGACAAGACCTTACACCGAGTGTATCTTCATGGCGAGTGTACGAGCGAGCATAAGTGAACTTAACAGCGCCACCTCAAGTCGGCGCAACGCTTACCAGCACACCATTCACCGCCGCATTGCCCGACAGTGCATCCAGTGCCAGCTCATCGGTGACATCGTTACAGCTCACTCCGGCATGTTTCACTGCAATATCCATACGAATGCCGGCGCGGTTATGGCCGTAGCCGTGAGGCAGGCTTACCACCCCGGGCATCACGTCTTCAGACAATTCAACCGTCACCCGCACCGAGCCCGCCCGGGAGCTGAGAGCCACTTCGCCGCCGTCCTCGATATCCCGCTGTTGCATATCCAGCGGGTGCATCAACAGGCTGCAGCGGTTCTTGCCCTTCACCAGGCGGTGGTAGTTGTGCATCCATGAGTTGTTTGAGCGCACATGGCGACGGCCTATGAGTTTAAGCAGGCCGTGGTGGGGCTGCAGGAACTCGTGACGCAGGCGCCCCAGGTCCGCCAGGGGTTCCGGGCTGTTGCAGCGGATCATCTGATCGCGGGTGCGCAGGCGTTGTGGCAGTTGCGGCTGCAGCGGGCCAAGGTCAATGCCGGAGGGGTTATCCCGCAGCATTTGTAGCGACAGGCCCTGATCGCTATAGGGGCCTACCTTCAGACCGGCATCGATAATTTCGCTGGGGGGGACCACAGGCTTGGCTGTCACTCCGAGCAGGTCCGCCACCCGGTTGCCCAGCTCCGCGAAGATCTGCCAGTCGTGCAGGCTTCCTTCCGGGGGTGGGAACACCTCTTCGCTGAAGCGGGCGGTGTTGCGTATGGCGTTGATGTGAAAGGCGATGTCGTAGTGATCGTGTTCCAGTGGCGAGGTGGGGGGTAGAATGATGTCCGCGTGTCGGGTGGTTTCGTTGAGGTAGGGGTCCAGTGACACCATAAATTCCAGTTGCTCCAGGGCCTCGTCCAGTTTGCGGCCGTTGGGTGTGGACAGAACAGGGTTACCGGCCCCGGTGAACAGTGCGCGAATCTGGCCCTCGCCGGGGGTGGTGATTTCTTCCGCCATGGTGGAGGCGGGCAGCTCCCGGTCAAATTCCGGCAGGCCGCGCACCCGGCTGTGGTGACGCCCGAAGCCGCCAGGCCCTATGTTGCTCACCTGATCTACGGCTGGCAGGGTAAACAGCGAGCCACCGGGGCGGTCGAGATTGCCCGTGGCGATATTGATCAACTGAATCAGCCACTGGTTCAGCGCACCGTAGGACTGGGTGGATACGCCCATGCGGCCGTAGCAGATGGCGGCCTCTGCCTGGGCCAGTTCACGGGCAATGCGGCGGGTATCCGCGGCGCTGATGCCGGTGTGCTCCTCGGCGAATTCCGCTGTGAACGAGGCAATATCCCGCGCCACATCTTCCAGGCCGGTAGTAAATGCGGCGAGATCTCGGGGCCGTGCAAGATCTTCGGTGAAAATCGTGTTGAGTACCGCCAGCAGGAATAGTGCATCGGTGCCCGGGGTAATGAAATGGTGCTCGCTTGCCAGCTCCGCGGTTTCGGTGCGGCGCGGGTCGATCAGCACCAGTTTGCCGCCACGGGCCTTGAAATCTTTGATGCGCTTTTTCACATCGGGCACTGTCCAGATGCTGCCGTTGGAGGCAATCGGGTTAGCGCCCAGCATCAGGAAATACTCGCTGCGGTCGATATCGGGGATGGGAAACAGGGACTTGTGGCCGAATAACCACAGTGACGCCAGGTGATGGGGTAGTTGGTCCACGCTGGTGGCGGAAAACCGGTTGTCGGTGCGCAGGTGGCGGAACAGGTTGTTCTGGTGGGTCAGCATGCCGTAGTTATGTACGGCAGGGTTGCCCAGGTAGACACCGACGGCATTGATACCATCGCGCTGACTGATCTCCACCAGGCGGCGGGCGCTGGTATCCAGTGCTTCCTCCCAGCTGATCTCTTCCCAACGGGATTCGCCAGTGGGGCCGACCACTCGCTTGAGGGGCTTGCGAAGGCGGTCCGGATCCTCGTGGATATCTTTCAGGGCAATGGCCTTGGGACAGATATGGCCGCGGCTCAGGGGATCATTCTTGTCGCCCTTGATGGAGAGTATTTCCTCACCCTCGGTTTCGATAACCAGGCCGCAAATGGCCTCGCACAGGTGGCAGGCGCGATAGTGAAGTTTGCTCATATTTGTTGCTCCGGTGTGACCAGGTCCAGCCCGGTTGTTTCGTCCAGCAGCACGGTCTCGCCGGAATCTTTCCGGGATAGGAACTCTGGGCACGGGGTGATGTTCTGGTTCAGCTTCATCGCTGGCGCGACTCCAAAAAATACAGGAGGTCGAAGTTTAGCTGCTTTGGCGGGGTAAGTGTATTGCCGCCCCGGCTTCCCCGCCGATATGCGTTACGGTGTTGTCTCTAGTGATTCCCGTGCCCGTTGCCGGATGAACCAGTAAATGTGTTCCACCTGTTGCTCGCTGAGGTCGTCGAACTTCGGCATGCCCCGGGACTGTAGTGCGCCACCTCTTACTAATCCGCTGAAACTGTCCAGAGCTGCAGCTGCAGCGGAAGCCCTAAGGTCCGGGGCGCCGCCCCCGGATATTGCCGCGAAGCCGTGGCAGCCAAGGCAATAGTCCAGGTAGATATCCTGGCCCGCCTGAGCCTGCGCTGTATCAATGTCCTGATCCGGGTCGTCGACAAAAACCAATTCGGTATGCGGTGGCACGGTGGCTGGAG
The DNA here is from genome assembly GCA_963977485.1 of uncultured Haliea sp. Lineage (GTDB taxonomy): Bacteria > Pseudomonadota > Gammaproteobacteria > Pseudomonadales > Halieaceae > JARRPM01. Next base: position 34,754 of record CAXBOW010000013.1, on the reverse strand, counting down.
CTGTCGCCTTGCCCTCAAGCGAAAACACCAGTAGCCGTCTGGGTTGATGGCCGTAGGTCCAGCCGTGCTGTGCCATGGCGCTGGAACCGAGATAGCTGACACCGCCCCAACCCGCCAGCACGGCGATGTACTGTTTGCCATCGACGGCATAACTGATTGGTGGTGCGGTAATGCCCACGCCGGCATCGAAGCTCCACAGTAACCGGCCCGTGTCTGCCCGGTAGGCGTGCAGCTGCCCGCCACTGGTGCCCTGGAAAACGAGGTTGCCGACGGTGGTGACAGTGCCGCCATTCTGGAGACCGGGCAGGTCGACTTTCCAGGCGGCTTTTTGCCGGGTGACATCCCAGGCCAGCAGGGCGCCTGTGGCATGTTCTGGCGCAATGTCGCCCCGGTAGGGTTGGAAACCGGTATTGAAGGTGAAATCCCTGGCCCGCCAGCGCTCGCTATCGATACCGCGCTTGTCATTGGTCGCGGCCATTTCCTGGTAGGGGATATAGGTGAGCCCGGTGTCGGGGTTGTAGGACATGGGCTGCCAGTTGTGGGCACCGAGGAAACTGGGGAACACCGCGCTGCCGTCCGATTTTCGCGCTTCCGGATTTTCCACCGGGCGACCCGTCTTGAGGTCGACCCGCTCTGCCCACGTGACTTTGCCGAACTTTTCCGCTCCCAGCAGGCGCCCGTCTTGTCGGTCGATCACATAGAAGAAGCCGTTCTTGGGTGCGTGCAGGATGACCTTGCGGGGTTTACCCTCCCAATTGACGTCGGCCAGCACAATGTCCATCGCGGAATTGTAATCCCAGTTCTCGCCCGGCGTGGTCTGGTAGTGCCAGGCGTATTTGCCTGTATCTGCGTCCAGCGCCAGGATGCTGCTCAGAAAGAGGTTGTCACCGCCGCCGGGGCTGCGAACCTGTTGGTTCCAGGGAGAGCCGTTACCTGTGCCCAGGTAGACGCGATTATATTCAGGGTCATAGGTGATCGAATTCCACACCGTGCCACCGCCACCGTGTTTCCACCACTCGCCCCGCCAGGTACCCGCGGCTTCCTTGAGTGCAGCTGATTCGAAACCATCGGAGGGTTTTCCCGGTACTACCCAGGTGCGCCATTTCTGTTCTCCGGTGGCGGTGTCATAAGCGGTCACGTAACCGCGCACGGCGCCGGCTTCGGCACCGCCGTTGCCAATGATCACCGTGTCATTGAAGGCCCGCGGCGCCCCGGTGATGTAGCGTGGCTCCGCGGGATCGAAAGTCTGTACGCTCCAGGCCTGCTGGCCGCTGGCGGCGTCCAGGGCGATCAGCCGCCCGTCGAATGTGGCGACATAAACCCTTCCTTTCCAGAAGGCCAGGCCCCGGTTGGCGCCCCAGTTCATCCGCATGAGCTTTTTATTGGTGAGTTGCTTTAGTACCTCGGGGTCGTAGCGCCACAGTAGTTTGCCATCGGTGGCATTCACCGCCATCACGACGGATTGGGAGGCAGTGAAATACATCACGCCGTCCACCACCAGGGGGGTTGCGTTCAGCGCCCTGGCATCGGGCATGTCCAGGTACCAGTCCAGGCGCAGGTCGCCGGCGTTTTTATCATTAATCTGCTCTAGTGGACTGTAGCGTTGCTCGCTGTAAGTGCGTCCGTAGGTACGCCAGTCGCCCTGCTGGTCGGTGGCAGCGATGGCGGCATTATCAATATCGGTGGCCGCGTAGGCGGGCGAGAGCACCAGGATTGCCAGGCACCACAGGTATGTGCGTACGGCAGGTCTCGCCAATTCAGTCATCATGTCTTTAACCTTTATTATGATTATGCATCTCATTGCTGAGACGGTTTGTTGTTTGGGTCATAAAGAAGAGTATCGGAAGATACCCCAGGAAATCAAAGAGAGCACGTTCCTTTGGCGCTGCATGTATATTGCCGACGCTGTCAGGAGTGTGACGTGCGTGCAGCTGTAAGTGCTTGTCGGCGTTGCAGGCTGTCCGCAGACCAGATGTCTTTGGCGCGATAATATTCGGGAAATACCTGTGAACCCTCCGCCAGCGTGAGCCAGGCCAGCTTCGTGCTGGTAAAAATATGCACATCCGGCGGCAGCAGTGCCGGTTTGTCGAGGGTACCAACCCTGACAAACTTCACCTGCTCGCCGATACCCGCAAAAGCATAGTGACTCCACAGCGCCGTGCTGCAGCGACTACAGCGGACGATTTTCTGCCCGGCGCCGCTGGCACTGGGTGTATCTACCTGCTCGACAGCCCCCGCCAGCAGCTGTACGCGGTCACTCTCGATAAGGGCGTTGAGGACAAAGCCGGAGCCGCATTCCCGTTGGCACCAACTGCAATGGCAGCAGTGCACAATCATTGGCGGGCCCAGCATGCGGAAGCGCACGTCGCCGCAGCTGCAGCCGCCGTCCAGCGCTTCTGTACACACCCCCGACTCTGGCATGCTCTGGTTCATTCCGATTACCGGACCCTGGCTTCCAGCACGATATTGAAAGGTGTTTCCGCGACTGTTCTCACATCGGCGAAACCCGCCTGGACTAGGATCTCCCCCAGTCGCCGGGGCCCCGCCTGTGCGCCCAGCGCCAGGCCGACGTTCTGTGATTTCGAACACGGCGTGCAGACTGCCGTGGATGCAGCGTAGTACATCCGGCTCACAGGGTTGATGTTATCGCTGACACAGTCCCGCGCCGCCGGCTCTACCAGTAGCAGGCTGCCATCTTCCTTGAGTGCGGATTTCGCCATTTGTGCTGCGCCCACCGGGTCTCCCATATCGTGTAGACAATCCATGAAACAAATAAGGTCGAAGTCGGTTTCACTGTAACTCCCGGCATCGGCGACGACAAATTCAATGTTGTCACCGCACTGGGCCTCCCGCGCCCGCTCCCGGGCGGTGGCGATGGAATCCGCATGATTGTCGAAGCCAAACAATCGGGAGTTCGCAAAAGCCTGTGCCAGCACAATGGTAGAGGCGCCATGACCACAGCCGATATCGGCCACTTTTGCTCCTTGCGCCAGTTTTTCAGTCACTCCATCCAGTGCGTTTATCCACTGCGGTATGAGGTTCGTGCGATAGCCCGGCCGGAACAGCGCCTCGCTGCCACAGAACAGCCGGTGGTGATGATCGTCCCAGGCAATACCTTCGCCCGATTTGAACACTCCCATAATTTTTTCCTCATCCAGCCACAGTGAGGCGGCAACCTCCAGCGCCGGAACCAGGAAAACCGGGCTGTCTTCATCAGCCAGTACCGGCACGTGGTGATCGGGAAGCTCGTAGTAGCCCGTCTGCGCATCGTAATGCACATAACCACCGGCCACCTGGTTATTCAGCCACTCCCGGGTATACCGCTCATCGGTTTGTGCGCGCGCCGCCAATTCACTGGAGGACAAGGGCCCCGCCCCAGCCATGGTTTTGTACAGTCCCAGCTTGTGGCCAACATTGGTCATCACGCCGGATAGCGTGGCTGCGACATCGCTTACCACCTGGCCGGCAAATGCCTCCACCTGCTCCATATGCTGTGTCATCTCTCACTCTCCTCATATCTGATTGGATTGTTGCCGGAGAGACTAGCCTGCAATAAGATATAAGCCTAATCACGAATTTATAATAAAAGATATAGAGATGGTAAATATAAAGAAGGTCGATCTCAACCTGCTGCAAGCCCTGTTGATTCTGCTGGAGGAGTGTAACGTGTCGCGCAGCGCGGCCCGTATGAACCTCACGCAGCCAACCGTCAGCAATATGCTCGCAAAGTTGCGAGCACTGTTAAACGATCCGCTTTTCACCCGCACACGACACGGCCTGCTACCTACCAGGCGCGCATTGGCCCTGGAGCCGGAACTACGGCAGATATTCAGCTCGGTCGATGCCATTCTTACGCCGGGCACCTTCGACCCGCAAACCTGTGACCAGACGGTGGTACTGAGTTCCAATGACTATATGCAGTACACATTGTTGGCGCCGGCTCTGCTGGAGATGCGCAAAAAGGCGCCGCGGATGAACTTCTCGGTTCGTCATGCCGAGATTGCCGATATTGTGCCCGTGATGGACAGGGGAGCGATTGATATCGCGGTGACCATCCCGGAGTTCTCCGACAACAGGCTGCGCAGTCAGTTGCTGTATACCGAGCGTTATGTGGTGGCGATGCGCAGGCAGCATCCATTGAGTGGCAAAACACTGAGTATGAAGGCTTTCCTGCAGATGGATCATGCGATCGTATCCCCTACCACCGGGCAGTTCCGGGGGCCCACGGATGACGCGCTGAAAAAACTCGGCCTGAGTCGCAAGGTATCGCTGTCTGTTTCAAGCTTTTTCACGCTCATCGAACTCATCGCGAGCAGTGACTACATCGCACTGATCCCCGAGCGGCTGTCTGCCAAGTTTCTCGATCGACTCTGCATTACAGAGCCGCCCCTGCAGGTCGCCGGTTTTGAAGCTATCTCAGTCTGGAATAACGCCACTCACCTGGATCCAACCAGGCGCTGGGTACGGTCAGAACTGCTCAGGGTTGCCAGCCGCAAGCCGTAACTGCCAGCGGGCCCTGGGCAGGCTGAACCCGTGCCAGCCCCTGCCTGCAGTTGATTGATCTTTACAGAAAAGGTATTTAGTCTTCATAAATACTTACTCAGCCAGAGCACTATGACCTTTCTTGCCCAGGATGAAACACTTGCTCTCTGGGCTATCCTGTTTGCCCTGACAGCTCTGGGTTTTTGGGTAGACAACCACCCAAGGCTAAAGAAAACTTCCGGTGCACTCTGGGTGATAGTGGGTGGTGTGTTGCTATCTAATTTCCAACTGACACCCTTCAGTTCCGGAAGTTATCAGTTTGTATTCCAGTACCTGATACCGCTTGCGATTCCCCTGCTGCTGTTCAAGGCCAATCTGGGCAGGATTTTTCGTGAAAGCGGCAAGGTGATGCTCACCTTTATGTGCGCCAGTCTGAGTACCGTGATAGCTGCGGTTGCAGCCCTCTACTTTGTTGAGCTTGGTGGTGAGGGCGCGCAGTTGGCAGGGGTTATCGCCAGTGGTTATATCGGTGGCACAATGAATTTCGTGGCAGTCTCCCAGGCGGTGGGAATGGACCCGGAACTGTTTGGCGTGGCGATTGGCGCAAACAGCGTTGTCAGTGTGATGGCACTCATGGCCCTCATTGCAATCCCTACAATTTCCATTATCAGACGTCTTATCCCGTCAAAGACTATTGACGATGCCAACAAGATTGCGATGGTGGAACAGGAGGCCGTGATCACGCAGCGCTTCAGGCTGACTCATATCAGTTTTGCTATCGGCCTCAGCTTCATGGTGTGTGCGCTGTCCTATGCACTGGCCGCTGCGCTGGGCATTGAGCAATACAGTATTCTGTTTGTCACGGCGCTGGCCGTGGTGCTGGCCAGTGTGGCCCCGGGCCCCCTGGGTAAGCTGGAGTGTGATTTCGAACTCGGCATGTTAATGATGTATCTGTTTTTTGCCGCTGTTGGTCTGTCAACCAACGTGACGGCATTCGTCGACTCGGCGTTGAATCTGTTTTTTTATTGCCTGGTGCTGGTGGTGTTACATCTATTGCTGGTACTGCTGATGGCAAAAGTATTCCGGTTTGATCTGGCGGAGGCCTTGACTGGCTCTGCTGCAGCGCTGGTGGGTCCTGGCCCCACTGCAGCTATCGCCAGTGCGAACGGCTGGAAAGAGCTGGTGACGCCGGGCATCGTGTGTGGTCTGTTTGGTTATATCATTGCCAACTTCATCGGCGTAACTATCACCAATTTTCTGGAGTAAAAAAAGATGAGCACAGAGTTACAGGCGGCTTCAGGCCAGCCAAAAGTGGCGATAGTTACCGGTGCCGGCTCAGGCATTGGCAGAGCCTGTGCATTAAAATTTGCGCAGGCGGGTTGGGCGGTCGTGGCAGCGGACCTGAACGGAAAAGGTGCGGTGGCCACCTGCAAACAGATGGCACAGAGTGGTGGCGAAGCCATTGCCCAGGTGGTCGATATTACATCTGAAGACAGTTGTGCCGTTATGGCGCAATCGGCCCTGAACACATGGGGTCGAATCGACGCGCTGGTAGCTAATGCCGGGGTGCAGATTGGCGGCAGCCTGCTGGAGGCCACCGAAGAACAGTGGCACACCATACTGGGTGTCAACAGCAGGGGTACCGCCAACTGCTGCAAAGCAGTATTGCCCGCCATGTTGGAGAGCGGGCAGGGTGCCATAGTTATCAACTCATCCATCAACGCGGTGACGGGCTCTGCCGGCATGACAATATATGACATGAGCAAAGCGGCCGTACTGGCACTCACACGCAGCCTTGCAGTGGAATACGGTGGGCAGGGTATTCGGGTGAACGCCGTATGCCCCGGTAATACCATCACCGATTTTCATATAAACCAGATGGCGGAGAAGGGCGTGAGTGTGGCGGAAATACGTGAAATGACCAAAGGCTATGCCTTACTGCAAAGAGCGGCTGAGCCATCTGAAATTGCCAATGCGATCTATTTTCTTGCCAGCGAGGAGGCTTCCTTTATAACCGGGCAAACACTGTGCGTGGACGGTGGGTACTCCGTCACCGGGGGGCACAACTGGTGAACCGCAACAATGCTATTGGCTGGGGGATAGTCGGCACCGGAGGTATGGCGTCGAATTTCATCCAGGCCCTGGCAAGCGTGGAGGATGCTGTGCCTGTGGCGGTGGCCTCGCGTTCGGCGCAAGGCGCAAGGGCTTTCAGTGAGAAATTGGATATTCCCCGGCACTATGGAAGCTACCGGGAGTTACTCGAAGACACCTCAGTAGATGTGGTTTACATCGCCACACCACACTCCTCGCACAGCGAGATTTGCATTGCATGTCTGGAAATGGGCAAAGCTGTGCTGTGCGAAAAACCCTTTGCAATCAATGCCTCCCAGGCACGCGCAGTCATCGAGCTGGCGCGAAAGAAAGAGCTTTTCCTGATGGAAGCAATGTGGACACGATTTGTGCCTGCCATTGACAAGCTGCGAGAGCTGTTGCTGCAACAACGTATAGGTGATGTCCAGATCATGCTGGCCGGCGGTGCCTATATGCCGGACCCGGACGCGCAGCACTACCTGTTCAATAAGGGTCTGGGCGGAGGTATTCTGCTGGACGCGGGGGTGTACCTGGTGTCCATGGCGTCCATGGTCTTTGGCGGGCCGGAACAGGTACTGGCCACGGGTGAACTGGGTGAGACCGGTGTCGATGAACATGAGGCCATTCTGTTGAGCCACCGGCGCGGTGCAATTGCCAACCTGTATGTTTCGCACCGGGCCAAATCGGCCCCGGATCTCACACTGCTGGGGAGCAAGGGGAAAATCTACCTGCATCCACCGGTGTTTTGCCCCTCCGGTCTGACGCTCAGCATTGACGGCATGCCCGAAGAGGTTTTTGATTTCCCTGCGCCGGTTGGTGGCTATCACTATCAGGTGAGGGAGGTGAATCGCTGCCTGCGGGAAGGCCGCAAGGAGAGTCCGTTAATGCCTCTGGATGAAACCCTGAAAATTATGCAAACCATGGACGAAATCCGCAGACAAATAGGCATGCGCTATCCGGCTGATTCCTGAGCTGTGCCGGTGTTCAGGGCTTCTCATCGGCTATAGTCCGTAGCGGAATCGGCTCAGTTCTGGAGCCGCTGTAGAGCGAGACGTGGGGGAACGGTATTTCAATGTCGTGCTCGTCGAAGGCTTCCTTGATGGACACCAACAGGGCGCTCTTAACTTCGCGAAACAGTTCCTTGCGACACCACACTGCGAGCAGAAGGTCTACTGAGGAATCATTGAACTGGGTTACTCCGCAGAAGGGCTGCGGCTCCTCCATGGCGCGTAGTTCCTTGTTGGCCACCTCCAATAACAGGGCGATAACTTGCTTCAGGTCCTCCCGATAGGCGACGCCGACTACCAGGTCGATACGGCGTATTGGGAACTTGGTCAGGTTCACCACCTTGTTTTTTATCAGGGTTTCGTTCGGCAGGCGCACGAAAAGATTGTCGAAGGTGCGCAGCTTGACCGATAACAGATCGATACTCACAACTTCTCCTGTTTCGCCGTCCACCCGCAGTACATCCCCTACCTCAAACGGTTTTTCCCCCAACAGAAAAAGGCCGCTGATAAGGTTGGACGCGGAGGTTTGCGAGGCGAAGCCGATGGCCACCGTGAGGATGCCAGCAGCGCCCAGCAAAACAGAAATATCAAAACCCAGTTGCTGTATTGCCGCGAAGATAAATATGGCAAATATCGCGTAGAAAATACCCCGGCTATAGATGGCCAGATGGTGCGCCCCGAGCTTGATACCGGCAGTGCTGCGAAAGAGTCGGGTCGCCAGTCGGGCCAGAAACCAACCGGCGAGCAGCATGAGCATCGCCTTCGTTATGGCCATCCAGCTCAGCGCATCCTGCACTGTGGCATCGGGAATCATGTCACTCATAGGAAACTCCCTCTATGGTTACGCAAACAGGTTTTCCCAGGCGCTGATGAGAATGCCCCGGTCGGACGTTTTCCGGGGGCGGTTAATCAGTGTTGCGTCTGCGAGTTTTCCTATCCGGACCACACCCTCAGACTTTTCTGCATCCATCGTTATTGACAACGGCTCGGTGACGAGTTGGTCGTCCTGGGCGAATAATGACAGAAACGGCGCGGGGATACTGAGTCGCTCCAGGGTACAGTCGCCGTTGCTCTTGTTGTGGATAGTAATCGGCGAGATCGCCCGGAAGGGTCGGTTCGGCAACATGTCGCGATCCAGCCTTGCATGGGTATGGGATCCATAGCAGAGCTCACCCTGCCCGGTGAGGGCACCCATCCAGGTGTCCGAGAGTTGGTGCGAGGGCAGCTCTCGCTTTACCCGGTCGGAAAACTCGACCGCCAGCCATAGGGGGGTGCTGACATACAGCGTTATTTTGTGGTGCCCGGGAATGGTAAGCGGTGCATAGGGTCGTATCACGACGGGGCGATCTGCCAAACAGGGCCTGAGCTTGAGCGCTCCCGTCATTGCCTCCATCGCGATGCGATTAATGACTCCCTCCGGCTCGGCGGCAGCGGAGATATAGTCCACGGAAAATCCGCCTTTTTCCTCGCGCGCGTGCCAGCGGTAGTTGAGCTGCCACTCGTGGCTCAGTTTCGCCGCAACCAGTGTGAGATTGCCAAGGTCGACCCGGAGTGGCCTGTCGTCAACCTCCCACGAGGTGGCCCACAGCGCCATATGGGAGAGTGGTTGCGTTTGCTTTTTACTTGCCATCGGCATGCTCGCGTGAATTGCTGGATAGCACCATGCCCGGGTGGGATGTTCCGTGCTGGTGCTCTGGATCAGGAGAATAGCAGGGGAGGCGCCCGCATTGAAAGGTGCCCTGCGGGGTGGAAGGCTGTTATGGCTTTGAAAAAAGCAGTGCCACTCAGGATGCTGCCAGAAAGCTCAGTGCGACACCGTTGTTGCACCAGCGCTCGCGGGTGGGCTCAGGCCCGTCTGTGAAGACATGACCCTGGTGACCCTCGCAGCGGGCACAGTGGTATTCCACCCGCGTCCAGCCGTATCGGAAGTCGCGCTTGGTTCCCACGGCATCCGGTATCACTGTAAAGAAACTCGGCCAGCCGGTGCCGCTGTCATATTTCATCTCGGAGCTGAACAGGGGCAGATCGCAGCCCGCACAGACAAAGACACCCACCCGTTTTTCATCGTTCAGGGGGCTGCTGAATGCGCGCTCGGTGCCGTCCTCCCGCAGCACATCAAACTGCATCGGCGTCAGCTTCTCCCGCCACTGGGTCTCGCTCAAATCCAGCGTCCCGCCGGGCGGCGGCTGGTAACCCCCGGGTAGAAAGTCACGCCAGCGGGCCTGCATGGCATTGATGTCACCGCTGGTGCGCGCGCTGGCCAGACTGCGCAGTGCGCCACCCACGACGGGAATGGCAAGGAGACCCAAAAGTAAGCTTCGTCTTTTCATGGAGGGTATGACTCCCGAAGTTTGAAATAATTCCCGTTGAGTTGCAGTCGGTTGGTTTCTGCTATGCTCCGGCGCTGCGGGAGATCTTCTCTGTGCTACTGCGAGACGACACTATGGATCAGTACCTGGCCTGGGCGGGTATCGCCTTCTGCCTAAGCCAATCGGCTATATTTTCCGGGCTCAATATCGCGTTTTTCAGTATTAGTCGCCTGCGGCTTGAAATACAGGTGGCGAACGGCAATAAAGCGGCGGGCCGTATGCTGTTGCTCAGGCAGGATTCCAACTTCCTGCTGACGACTATTCTGTGGGGCAATGTCAGCATCAATGTGCTATTGGCCCTGCTGTCCAACTCGGTAATGACCGGTCTGGTCGCGTTTGTGTTTTCAACCTTTGTGATCACTCTTGGTGGGGAGATCGCGCCGCAGGCGTATTTCTCTCGCAACGCGCTGCGTATGGCCGCTGCTCTGGCGCCGTTGATCCGCTTTTACCAATTATTGCTATACCCCCTCGCCAGGCCCAGCGGCCTGTTGCTGGATCTCTGGCTGGGGCGCGAGGGCCTGCAGTATTTGGGCGAGCGTGAGCTGCGTTACCTGATACACAAACATATTGATTCGGGGGACACCGAGGTTGACGCTATAGAGGGTATCGGGGCGCTCAATTTTCTCGCCATCGACGATGTTCCGGTGGCCAGCGAGGGGGAGGAGTTGGCAGCCGCGAGTATCTTCGATCTTGTACTGCGGGACGGAAAACCGGTTTTTTTCCCTGACGACATGCCTGTCGAGCAGGCTCAACGTGAGTTCGCGGGCAGAGCAGCAGCCTGCCCGCACCGCTGGTTGGTGTTGGTGGAAGGCGGTGAAAAACCGTCATTGGTACTGGATGTGAACGCCTACCTGCGCGCGGTATTTTCCGCCGCCGGTGCCGTAGTGGATCCCCTGCAATTCTGCCATCGGCCTGTTGTGGTGAGCGATCCCGATCTGCGCCTCGGTGCGGTGATTGCCAGACTGAAGGCCGGGGCCGATGCCCAGTCAGATCGGCCCCTCACCCGCGATGTCATTTTGCTCTGGGGGCCCCAGCGCCGCATTATCACCGGTGCCGATATTCTCGGCCGGCTGTTCAAGGGAATCGGGTTGTACAGCTCGCTGGGGATGTCGCGATAGATGATCTTGGATGCAAACAGCGCAAACGCCCGGTAGAAGTTCTGTGCGGATTCAATCACAGCACCTGGCTCAAAGAACAGAACCACAGGTTGTGCCATTGAGTTGGCGGCCCAGGAAAAACCCCACCGGTCCTGACATCGGTCTCGACCTCCTTATAAATGAGCAGGATACTGATCTCCCCCTGTTGTCTTCCACCGACCTGCTGGTTCGACGTACGATAGCGTGCGCCAAAAACCCGCCGTTAACCGAGTCTTAATTATGAATCTCAGCCGTTTTCCCCGTGTTAGCCTCGCCCATCTCGCCACTCCCCTGGAACATCTGCCCCGGCTGACGGAACATCTGGGCGGACCGAATATTTACCTCAAGCGCGACGACTGTACCGGCCTGGCAGGCGGCGGCAATAAAACCCGCAAGCTGGAGTTCCTGATAGCCGATGCACTACAGCTCGGTGCAGACACCATCGTCACCCAGGGCGCAGTGCAATCCAATCACGCCCGCCAGACGGCCGCTGCGGCAGCAAAATTTGGCCTGCAGTGTGAGCTCCTGTTCGAGAACCGGATCAGTGACCCCACCCCCACTTATCTGAACTCGGGCAATGTCTTCCTCGATCGTTTGCTGGGCGCAGAGACGCATCATTTCCCCGCTGGTACCGATATGAATGCCGCTATGGAGGATCTGGCCAAGGGCCTGCGCGCTCAGGGGCGAATCCCCTATGTCATACCCGGGGGTGGCTCCAACAGGGTCGGCGCACTGGGCTATGTTAATTGCGCACTGGAGTTGCTGCAGCAGCTGAATGAGCGACAACTGGCGATTGACTGTGTAGTGCATGCCACCGGCAGTGCTGGTACGCAGGCCGGGCTGGTGGCCGGGTTGCAAGCCCTGCATGCCGGCATTCCGGTTCTGGGGATTGGTGTGAATGCGGCACGTGAGGCACAGGAAGACAAAGTGTATCAATTGGCCCTGGAAACCGCCGACTATATCGGCGCCGGCGGCTGTGTGGGACGCGACGACGTGGTGGCGAACTGTGATTATGTCGGTGATGGCTACGGTGTCCCGACAGCGGGGATGCGGACGGCGCTGCTGTTACTTGCCCGCCTGGAGGGTGTTTTATTCGACCCGGTATACAGCGGCAAGGGTCTGGCAGGTATGATCGACCTGATAGACAAGGGCGACTTCAAGTCCGGGCAAAACATCGTGTTTGTGCACACGGGTGGTTCGGCGGGCCTGTTCGGCTACCTGGAAGACATTTTATGAGTACAGCAGATATCAAGGACCAGAACTGGAAATACCTCCACCTGCAGCGATCCGGTCGGGTTCTCACAGTCAGTTTCGATGCCGGTAACCCGGTGAACAGTCTGAGTAATGCGCTGATGCGTGAGCTCACAGAGCTGGCGGTGCAACTGCAGGATGACAGTGAGTTGAGCGCCATTGTGTTGTCGGGTCGGGCGGATATGTTCACTGGCGGCATGGATCTCAAAGACCCGGAAGCGGCCGCTGCCCGCGACAGCAGCGTGGCGCAAAAACGGCTGCTGGTTAAGACCGGTCCGAGAATGTGCGCCGCCTGGGAGGCACTGGAGCCGGTGACCATCGTCGCCATCGAGGGCTGGTGTGTGGGCGGGGGCGTGGCGCTGGCCGTGGCCTGCGACTGGCGTGTGGCCGCAAGCGAGGCCTCACTGTATGTCCCCGAGCTGAAACTCGGTATGAACATGAGCTGGCAGAGTGTGCCCCGCTTCGTCAACCTCATCGGCCCGTCCCGCACCAAGCAGTTGTTGCTGCTGGCCGAGCCACTGTTGGCGCCGGCCGCCGCCGACTGGGGGTTGGTGGACTACCACGTGCCGGCAGGCCAGGCGCTGGAACACGCGCAACAACTGGCGGCGAAGCTGGCCGCGATGCCACCGGTTCCTGTGCGGATGATAAAGCGCGCCGTCAACACCAGCGCCAACGCACTCAACGATGCCACCAGTTTTATGGATGCCGACCAGTTTCTGTTGACGATGGGCATGGACGACGCGACTGAGGGCGCAAGCGCATTTTTTGAAAAGCGCGAGGCGAAGTTCAAGGGGGACTAGAGTATTCGGCAGTTGGGCTGGCTGCACGCTCAAGAAACACTCGGTAACTGAGAGGTCGCACAATAGAGTAGAAGGAATATAGCGTGCTCCCAGCCCGCCGCTCTGGGGTATTTTTATCTCTAATTCATCCTCAATCAATGAGCCAAGTCGGAAAATATCGATTCCTGGGATGTCTCTTATGCGGGTTTCTAAAGTTGACCCAACTCATTAACGAGCACTCCAACGTGCCCAGAGGTTCTTCCTTGAATGGGTCAGTAGCCGCTGAGTGTGCAACTATTTTGTTGCGTCATATATAGATCTCTGGGTGGTGTGCTATAGATATTTTGCTGGGATTTCGGGAGAGGTTACAATTGGGATTCATCTGGTGCCCACACGTTGGAAGAAAGGGCAATCCACTAACTCCAGGATAGCTCCCGATACCTATGCGCAACCCCACAACTCTGCTTGCCACTGCCACACTCATAGCACTCACGGGCTGTGCATCTGTAAACCCTGGCAGCGCGGGCGGCGACAGCTCACAAGCTGCTAGTAGCAAGGCAGAAACAGTCACCGAGGGCGTCAGTGACTATCAGGGAGTAGTGGAGCGCTGTTTCGGGTACAAGTACGGAGACAACAGCTATCCAGTTGACCCCGAAAAGGCTCTGCGGTGGTGCCGAGAGTTGGCAGAGCGGGGTAGCTCGGCAGGGCAGACACTCCTCGCAGAATTCTACTACTCAGGTGAGGGCGTGGATCAGGATTATAAGCAAGCTCTCTACTGGTACACACTGGCTGCTAATAGTACACAGGGCCAGGCGGCGCTTGCGCTTTTCTACATGTACTTTCAAGGTCAGGGTACAGCTCGTGATAACAATACGGCATTTCGATACCTGGCGAGAGCCGTCGAGCTGGGAAACGAAACCGCTAAAGAACTATATGCAGGTTTCGTTGATGAACCAGTCAAGCAACCAGTCAATGACGAACAACTTCAGGAAATGCTAAAGGAGCGTGAGATTGTAAAGGTCGCCCCTATATATCCCCTTCTTGCCCAGCAAATGGGCCTGGAAGGCTATGTGATTGTTAAGTATTGCGTTGATCGAGAGGGCCGAACTACAAATGTTCAAGTGGTCGATTCCATGCCTGAGGGTGTGTTTGACGCCGCCTCTGTAGTGGCAGCTCGTCTGTTCCTTTACAGACCTGAAATTCAGAACGGAATCGCGGTGGAGAGGCACGGTGTTGTTAATAAGTTCACGTACGAACTGGAGAAGTAGCTCCCCGCCCAAGCAGTTTTAACTCACTCCCGCCGCACCACTGACAACCCACAACCGTTTCCCTTCGTGATGACGCGGAAAGTGAGGCGGTAGATTTTTCGCTCACAGATATTTTGCTGTGGGTTGGCTAGATTGAAGGTCTTGGAGAAGAAGGTCGCTGTTGAAGGGTGGGCTAACGACTCGTAACCCAAAATATTTGCTCAGCACTTTGAGTTATTGATGGTCTGAGATGTGCTGTAACTCATTGAGCAAAAACAAAAAAGCCGAACACTTGGTTCGGCTCAATCTATAATATGGTGCCCAGAAGAGGACTTGAACCTCCACGCCCTTGCGAGCACTAGCACCTGAAGCTAGCGTGTCTACCAATTTCACCACCTGGGCAATACAAAACAGTGGATTTTCTAACTTTACGCCCATGTTGTGAAGAGCTGGACTGCGTCCAGTGTCTACCACAACACCACCTGAGCATATAAAACAGTGGATTTTCTAACTTTACGCCCATGTTGTGAAGAGCTGGACTGCGTCCAGTGTCTACCACAACACCACCTGAGCATATAAAACAGTGGATTTTCTAACTTTACGCCCATGTTGTGAAGAGCTGGACTGCGTCCAGTGTCTACCACAACACCACCTGGGCAATACAAAACGGTGGATCTTCTAACTCTTTGCCCATGTTGTCAGTAGCTGAACTGTGTCCAGTGTCTGCCGCAACACCACCCGGGCAATCGCGCGGCACTTTACTTTTCTCACCCGGCTTTGTCAATCCTCGCGTATACTTAGGGGCTCATAGACAAACCTGTATTCAATATTCCAAGGAAGACCCTCTTAAATATGGCCAAGAAAGGCAAGATTGCCGACCCTCATGCTGCCCGCGAGGCAGCACGCTACGACAACCCCATCCCCAGCCGGGAAGTAATTCTGGAGCTGTTCAACGCAGCGGACAGCCCCCTCGATCAGGAGGGCATCGCCCAGCGCTTGTCACTCGCTGAACCGGAGCAGCTCGATGCCCTGCGCAAGCGCTTGCGCGCCATGGAACGGGATGGCCAGCTTATGGTTAACCGGCGTGGCGACTATGGCCTGGTGGACAAGATGCACCTGCTGCACTGCCGGGTGCAGGGCCATCGCGACGGCTACGGCTTTGCCATTCCGGTAGAGAAGGGGGGTGAAGATGTGTATCTCAGCGCCCGCCAGATGAACTTCGTATTCGACGGCGATGAAGTGCTGGTGCGGGTAACCGGTGTCGACCGCCGTGGCCGTCAGGAAGGCAAGGTGGTGGAGGTGCTGGCAAGGGCGCACAGCACCATAGTCGGCCGTTATCAGGAGGAGAGCGGTATCGGCTATGTGATCGCCGAGAACAGCCGCATCAACCACCAGATCCTGATTCCGCCCAAGGAGAAGCTCAACGCCATTTCCGGCCAGATCGTCACCGCCGAGATTACCTCCTTTCCCACTCGCCAGTTGGGTGCCAAGGGCCGTATTGTCGAGATTCTCGGTGACCATATGGACCCGGGGCTGGAGATTGATGTCGCCATTCGCTCACACGGTATCCCCTTCGAGTGGCCGGAAGCCGTGGTGGACGAGGCCGGGCGGTTGGAGGCTGAGCCGCTGGAGGAGGACAAGAACCACCGGGTAGACCTGCGCAAGCTGCCTTTCGTCACCATCGATGGTGAAGATGCCAGGGACTTTGATGACGCGGTGTACTGTGAGAAGCGTACCCTGGGAGGTTGGCGCCTGTGGGTGGCCATTGCCGATGTGTCCCACTATGTGCGCCCGGGCTCTGCACTCGATGAGGAGGCAAGCCATCGTGGCAACTCGGTGTATTTCCCAGAGAAGGTGGTTCCCATGCTGCCCGAGGCCCTGTCGAATGGCCTGTGCTCCCTCAAGCCGGCGGTAGACCGCCTGGCCATGGTCTGCGAGATGGAGCTGAGCCGGGCGGGCAAGCCTTCCAAGTACACCTTCTATGAGGCGGTCATCCACTCCCACGCGCGCCTCACCTATACCCAGGTAGGCGAGGTACTGGAAAAGGGCTCCCATCCCGATGTCGACAAGCAACGGGTCCCTGACCTCAAGCGCCTGCACAGCCTTTACAAGGTGTTGCGCAAGGCCCGGGACAAGCGCGGCGCCATTGATTTCGAGACCGTTGAAACTCGTATCATCTTTGATGAGCAACGCAAGATCGATTCCATCGTGCCGGTGGTGCGCAATGACGCCCACAAGCTGATCGAAGAGTGCATGTTGTGCGCCAACGTGGCCGCGGCAGATTTCTTCGAGGCCAATGCGGTGCCCATGCTGTATCGGGTGCATGAGGGTCCCACGGAAGAGAAGCTGGAGAACCTGCGCAAGTTTCTCGGCGAACTGGGGCTGGACCTGGGCGGCGGTATCAAGCCGACACCGCTGCACTATCAGCAACTGCTGCAGCAGATTGAGGACAGGGAAGATGCGCATGTAATCCAGACCATGCTGCTGCGCTCATTGCGCCAGGCGGTCTATCAGGCGGAAAATGGTGGCCACTTCGGGCTGCACTACCCGGCTTACGCACATTTCACCTCACCGATACGGCGCTACCCCGACCTGCTGGTACATCGCGGCATCCGTCGGGTGATCCGCGCCCAGAAAAAGGGGAAGGGCGTACAGCGGGTGAAGGGCGCTAAGCCCATTCCCATGCAGAGCATTTTCCCCTACGACGTGCAGGCCATGGTCACCTACGGTGAGCACTGTTCCATGACCGAGCGGCGCGCGGACGACGCCACCCGCGAGGTGCAGGCCTGGCTCAAATGCGAGTACTTGCAGGATCACGTCGGAGACGAGTTCGGTGGGGTGGTTGCCGCCGTCACCAGCTTCGGCCTGTTCGTGGAGCTGGAGGATCTCTATATAGAGGGGCTGGTGCATATTACCGCCCTGCCCAGCGACTACTACAATTTTGACGCATCGCACCAGCGCCTGGTCGGTGAGCGCAGCGGCCGCAGCTTTCAGCTCGGTGGCAGGGTGCGGGTGCAGGTAGCCCGGGTCGACCTTGACGACAAGAAGATCGACCTGGAACTGATTGACAGCCAGCCCCCGCGCAAGACCAAGGGCGGCGCTAAAAAGCCGGCGGGTTCCGGCGGTAAGGGCGGTGCTGGGCGCGGTACGCAGAAGAAGGGAGCTGGTTCCAGGTCCGGCTCCGGCAAGGGCACTGCGGGGAAAAAGCCGGCAGGAAAAAGTCAGGCGCGAAAAAAACCGGCGGCGAAAAGCGCCGCTAACAAGGGCGGCTCAGCCAAAGGCGCTGCA
The DNA here is from genome assembly GCA_963977485.1 of uncultured Haliea sp. GTDB lineage: Bacteria > Pseudomonadota > Gammaproteobacteria > Pseudomonadales > Halieaceae > JARRPM01. Next base: position 17,104 of record CAXBOW010000013.1, on the reverse strand, counting down.
GGAAAGTCCGGGGCCGGCGGTAGTGACAAAAGCGCCAAACCCAAACCCAAACCCAAATCCAAAGGCAAAACCGGCCTGCGCCGGCATCACTAGGCGCGAGATTAATCATGCAGGAATACATCTACGGCATACACGCGGTGGACAGCTTGCTGCGTCAGAACCCGAAATCTGTGCAGCGCCTGTGGGCTCAGCAAGGGCGTGACGACAAGCGCATTGGCTCTCTGCTGGAGCTGGCGCAGAACCAGGGTGTGCCCGTGGCGCGCGAAACACGCCAGGCCATGGATGAGATGGTCAAGGGGCGTCACCAGGGGATAGTGGCGGAAGTCTATGCCGCGCCGGCATCCGGCGACACCGGCCAGGCCAACCTCTGGCAGGAAGCAGATTTGCTGAGAGCGGTAGATGCCAAAGAGGGGCCTTTGCTGCTGCTGGTGCTGGACGGTGTGACGGACCCTCACAACCTGGGTGCCTGCCTGCGCAGCGCCGACGCCGCCGGTGTGGATGCGGTAATAGTCCCCAAAGACAAATCCGCCGATCTCACGCCGGTGAGCCGCAAGGTGGCCTGTGGTGCCGCAGAAGTCGTGCCGTTTGCGCGGGTAACCAACCTGTCGCGCACACTGCAGGCGCTCAAGGAGCGCGGGGTATGGCTGTTCGGTGCCGCAGGAGAGGCGGAAAAATCGCTGTATAACAACGACTTGACTGTTTCCATGGCGTTGGTAATGGGCGCGGAAGGCAGCGGTCTGCGGCGCCTCACCCGTGAGCAATGCGATTTTCTGGTGCGTCTGCCCATGGCGGGCTCGGTAAGCAGCCTGAACGTCTCGGTAGCCACCGGTATCTGCCTGTTTGAGGCCCAGCGACAGAGGCTTGCGAGCCAGCAGTAAAATCTGTAAACTCCGCGCTCTTCAAAATTTGCCCGGCCGCATGAGTGGTCGATCCTCCTTGCTACACCGCCCTGATGGAAGGGATGGGTAGCATTAACCCGTAAGGAGCTCTTGTATGCGTCATTACGAAATCGTATTTATGGTCCATCCGGACCAGTCAGAACAGGTGCCCGGCATGATCGAGCGCTATACCACTACTATCCAGAAAGACGGCGGCCAGGTACACCGGCTGGAAGATTGGGGTCGCCGCCAGTTGGCCTACCCGATCAGCAAGATTCACAAAGCACATTACGTGCTGATGAATGTTGAAGCGTCCAACGACGCGCTGGACGAATTGACCAGCACTTTCCGTTTTAACGACGCCGTTATCCGTAACCTTGTTATCCGTCGCGATGAGCCTGTGACTGAAGAGTCGTTCATCATGAAGGCCGAGAAGGAAAGTCGCGAGCGCAAGACCCGTTATGAAGAGCGCCAGGCCGTAGTCGAGACACCGGCAGAAAAGCCCGCTGAGAAGCCGGCTGAAGAAACTGCTGACACGACTGCCGAGACAAAAGGCGAGTAGACCCAAGCAGATGCTTGTCAGTCACTCTCATAACGAATATTAAGGTTTAAAGGAGTATTACCATGGCACGTTTTTTCCGTCGCCGTAAGTTTTGTCGCTTCACTGCCGAAGGCACGAAGGAAATCGACTACAAGGATCTGGAAACACTGAAGGCCTACGTTTCTGAAACAGGCAAGATTGTTCCCAGCCGCATCACCGGCACCAAGGCCAAGTACCAGCGTCAGTTGGGCACTGCAGTAAAGCGCGCGCGCTTCCTGGCCCTGCTGCCTTACACGGATGCACATCAGTAGGAGTTTCCCGATTCGTACGCGAGTCCTACGAGGCCTGAGATGAAAGGTCTGGCAGCGTTTGTGATGCGTGGCCGCTTCCAGGCGCTGATGGTCTGTGTGGCCGGTGCCGGGAGTCTGTTTTTTTGTTGGATCAGTGCAGCAGTACTCGCACTGGTCACCCTGCGCAAAGGTGCGGGGGCCGGGGCCAGCTTGTTGGCCTGGGCGTTACTGCCATCTGGTGTCCTGTTGTATGCCTATGGTGACAGTGGCCCGTTGACCATGCTGGTGGGAACTGCGGTTCTCGCAATGGTGTTGCGCGCAACAGTGAGCCTGCCAGTGGCGGTACTTGCGAGTATCCCGGTAGGCGTTGTAACCGGGCTGGCACTGGTCGCTTTTGGCGGGCAGTACCTGGAACAGGTAGTAGATCTTTTTGGGCAGTTCCTTGCCACCATGGAAGAGCAACTGTCCCAGGGCGGTGAGCAGATCGTACTGGCCAAGCCCGACACCACGCAGGTGGCGGGTATGATGGGCGCAGGCACCGCGGCAAGTGCAGTGATGTGCCTGCTACTGGCGCGCTACTGGCAGGCGGCGCTGTATAACCCGGGGGGGTTCGGGGAAGAGTTCAGAACTCTTTACTACCCGCCGGCGGTAACGACTTTACTGGCACTGGCGACAATAGCCCTGGCCAGTCTGGGTGCTGAATACCGCACCTGGGCAATGATTTGTGTACTGCCGCTGGCATTGGCCGGGTTGGCACTGGTACACGCTCGCGTGGCAGCGCGCGGGCAGGGTAAAGGCTGGTTAACCGGGTTCTATGTGGCCTGGGTGATCTTTGACCCGATAAAACTGTTAGTGGTGTTCGCGGCGATAGCCGACAGCTGGTTCAATTTTCGCCAGCGCTGGACCGGCAAACCCGGTACGGACGTCAGAAAGCGCGACAGTGACGAAGACCGCATCGACGACAACCGGTCAGACGAAGACCGATAAATTTGAAGCCGCGGGAGGAAACTCCCCGAACAGAGGAAAGTAAGATGGAAGTCATTTTGCTGGAGAACATCAGCAACCTGGGTACCCTGGGTGACAAAGTAAATGTCAAAGCCGGTTTCGGCCGTAATTATCTGGTGCCGCAGGGCAAAGCAGTGCCTGCCACTGCAAACAGCATCGCCGAATTTGAGGCGCGCCGCGCCGACCTGGAAGCTGCTGCAGCCGCAACACTGGCCGCCGCCGTAGCTCGTGCAGAGGGCATCAACGCCCTGGGCCTGATCTCCATCCTTGCCAACGCTGGTGAGGAAGGCAAGCTGTTTGGCTCCGTCGGTACTCGTGATATCGCTGAGGCTATTACCGCAGCCGGTGCCGAGGTCGACAAATCTGAAGTGCGTCTTCCCGAAGGTGCCCTGCGCGACCTGGGCGAGTACGAGATCGCCATCCAGGTGCACGGTGAGGTTACCGCCGCTGTTGCCATCGCGGTCATCCCCGAAGAATAGCGACGATGCCTACCTTAGGGTGGGCGTAGCAGCGCGTATTGATACACCAGTCGTTTTGGCGGCTGGTGTATTTTTTTGCCTGCAGAACTGAAAGTTCAGTTAACGCAAACGCGGGGTGAGTGGGTACGAACCGGGGCGGCCGCAAGCCCGCCAGGCACGCCGCATCGGCAGCAGCTCAAACTCATTGCAGATTTTTCACAACCACCTACTGCGCCTTAGCCAGAATTTGGTTAATCTGTGCAGCTCACTTAAAAAAGTCCCAGACTAAAGATGGCCGACCACGATTTCCCCGACAATATCGCCGAGCTGCCCCACCGCGGCGACCACGATATAACGCGGATCAAGATGCATCCCCACTCCATCGAGGCGGAACAATCCGTGCTCGGCGGGCTGCTGTTGTCGGCAGATGCCTGGGATGCCGTGTCGGAAGCCGTGACCGACAGCGACTTCTATCGGCCCGACCACCGGCTGATATTCAGGCAGATATTCAAACTGGCCGAAGCCTCTGAGCCGGTGGATGTGATTACCGTCGCAGACAAACTGGAAGCGCGGGGAGAGCTCGATGCCGCCGGGGGCCTGCCGTACCTGGCAGAGCTTGCCCAGAATACCCCCAGCGCCTCTAACATACGGGCCTATGCCCAGGTGGTGAGTGAGCGTGCCAGCCTGCGTAAGCTGATAGAAGCTGCCCAGGACATCGCCGACAGTGGGTTTAACCCCGAGGGGCGCACTTCGGGCGAACTGATCGATGAGGCCGAGCGGCTCATCATGCAAATTTCCGAGCACGGCCCCAAGGCCGGCGGCCCCCAGGGAGTTAACCCGCTATTGCAGGGCGCACTGGCGCGCATCGAGGAGCTGTTCAATTCCGGTGGTGACATCACCGGCCTGAGCACGGGCTTTAAAGACCTGGACGGCATGACGTCCGGCTTGCAACCCTCCGACCTTGTCATCGTGGCGGGGCGCCCCTCAATGGGTAAGACCAGTTTTGCGATGAACCTGGTAGAGCACGCCATCCTGAACCAGGAGAAACCCATTCTGGTGTTCAGCATGGAGATGCCTGCACCTTCACTGATTGTCAGAATGCTCTCCTCTGTGGGGCATATCGATCAGACTCGCATACGCAACGGCAAGCTGGAGCAGGAGGACTGGCCCAAACTGAGTACCGCCGTGAACAAGCTCAAGGATGCGCCACTTTACATCGATGATACAGCTGCACTGACACCCACCGAGATTCGCAGCCGTGCACGCAGGGTGGCGCGGGAACACGGCCAGTTGGGCATGATTATGGTGGATTACCTGCAGTTGATGCAGATTGCGGGCTCATCCGAAGGGCGCACCGCAGAGATATCGGAAATCTCCCGTAGCCTGAAGGCGATCGCCAAGGAGTTCGAGGTGCCGATGGTCGCCCTGTCGCAGCTTAACCGCTCGCTGGAGCAGCGCCCCAACAAGCGCCCGGTAAACTCCGACCTGCGGGAATCCGGCGCGATTGAGCAGGACGCCGACGTAATTATGTTTATCTATCGCGACGAGGTGTACAACGAGGAGTCACCCGACAAGGGGGTCGCCGAGATTATTATCGGCAAGCAGCGTAACGGGCCTATTGGAATATGCCGCCTGGCATTTCAGGGCCAGTTTACGCGGTTCGAGAACCTGGCCCGCGGCAGTTACGAGCAGAACTGAGGTTCCGCTCATTCTGTGGATTTTTTGCCTGGGCCGAGCCCGGGCAGGCTTGACCTAGCCGATGGCCGATTGCATAAAGTTTTCCAGCCCCAGTTTCTCGATCAAGCCCAGTTGAGTTTCCAACCAGTCTATGTGCTCTTCCTCTGATTGCATGATGTCTGCAAACAGGTCCCGCGAGACAAAGTCACCTACCGATTCGCAGTAGGTAACAGCTGCCTTAAGATCGACATGAGCCACATGCTCCAGTTTCAGGTCACACTCGAGCATTTCTTTGGTATTTTCGCCGATGTAGAGCTTGCCGAGACTCTGCAGGTTGGGCAGGCCTTCCAGGAACAGTATGCGTTCGATCAGTTTGTCCGCATGCTTCATCTCATCGATGGATTCGTGATACTCGTGGTCGCCCAGTGCCGTCAGGCCCCAGTCTTTATACATGCGCGAGTGCAGGAAGTACTGGTTGATCGCAACCAGTTCGTTACCGAGTATGGTATTCAGGTGTTCTATTACTTTCGGATCGCCTTTCACGATATTTCTCCTGCTTGGTCAAAGGCGCAATGATGGACCTCACCAGCGGGGCTGTCAATGTGGCAGTCCTTCCGCAAAGTGCTTAACTTATTGATTTAAAATCAAAAAAACGAATGTAATAGTTTGGTATTGGCGGTGTTGTAAGGCTCTGGAGCGTGTGCAGGGGCGACCGGCGGTCCGATCTAGCCGACTGCGTAGAAAAGCTGTTCGTCGTCCCGCCCCATGGTCCCCAGCGAGTCTCGTACAATATCCCGTGCAAGAATGCCACATTTGCCGCACTGGCTGGCCACACCTAGCGTGTTGCGCAGTTCCTGCATGGAGCTCGCTCCATCCCGGACGGCGGCGCGTATCTGGGTGTCGGTAATACCTTTGCAGAGACAGACATACATGGCTAGGTTTGATCCACAGTGCTGGTGATCAGCGTCAGATCCAAACATTAATGCTAATGAGAATGATTGTCAACACAGTTAATGACAAATTGCTGCGACCTGATTCCGTTTGGGCCGAAGCGATAGCTTATTGCGTGCAAGGCTTTCGCGGTACAGTCCCGATGCCTGCATATTTGTTATCATCTCGGCTCTTGAAAATCAGCTGGCAACCCGTTTCATGCGCAAGACCACACTTCTACCGCTGTTAGCCAGCGGCGACTATTGCTCCGGTCAGGCGCTCGCCGACGCACTGGGTGTCAGCCGGACTGCTATCTGGAAGCAGCTGAATGCGCTGGGAGAGCTGGGGCTGGAGATCGAGTCGGTCAAGGGGCGCGGTTATCGGATTCCCGGCGGTATTGATTTACTGGACGAGGCCCGGGTTCGCGCTGAACTTTCTCCAGCGGCTGACGGTCTCCTCACCCATCTCCTGTTACTGGAAACGGTAGACTCTACCAATGCTGAAGCGATGCGCTTGCTGGAATCCGGGCAGGCTGCCGGATTTGTGTGTACTGCCGAGCAGCAGAGTGCGGGCCGCGGTCGGCGCGGACGCACCTGGGTCAGCCCCTTTGCTCGCAATCTCTATGTGTCCCTGGCGTGGCAATACCATCAGGGAGCGGCTGCTTTAGAGGGCCTGAGCCTGGCGGTGGGTGTGGCTGTAGCGCGGGCGCTGGCTACTCATGGCCTGCCGCCGGTGCAATTGAAGTGGCCCAACGACGTGATCTGCGGGGGCGCCAAGCTGGGCGGTGTCTTGCTGGAAATGATCGGCGATGCCGCCGGTTCCTGCCAGGTTGTTGTGGGTGTCGGGCTCAATGTATCCATGCCTGGCCGCGCTGCCACTGACATAGAGCAGGCCTGGACGGATATCGAGACGGTCAGCAACGGTGAGCATCCGGGCCGCAACGTCCTGCTGGCGGCCTTGCTCAACGAGTTACTGCCTCTTCTTGCCAGCTTCGAAAAGGACGGTTTTGCACCCTGGCGCGACGAGTGGCTGGCGTTGGATGCCTTCGCGGACAAGGCGGTTGTGTTGCATACCGGCGCCAGCACGATGGCGGGTATTGCCCGGGGAGTGGACGAGCGAGGAGCGCTGCAACTGGAGACGGCGGGCGCAGGGATTCAGTCTATCTACGGCGGAGAAATATCCCTAAGGCGCGCACCGTGAAGCTGGCTGCGCGCTGCCTGCAACTGGATTTGGGCAACAGCGGGAGCAAGTGGCGCCTGCTGCAGGACGGCGAAGTCGTGACGCGCGGTACATACCAGGCCGAGAACCCGTCTTCACTGGATGCGCTTCTGCACTGCACACCCACGCTACAACAGGTCTGGATTGCCAGCGTGGCGGGGCGGGAGGCGGAGCAGTCGCTGGCTGGCATACTGACTGAGCGATGGGGTGTTCGTGCGTGGTTCGCCTGCAGCACGGCGAGTTGCAGCGGCCTGCGCAACAGCTACGAAGAACCCGAACGGATGGGGGTGGACCGCTGGTTGGTGATGTTGGCGGCCTGGCATCGGCTGCGCGGCAGGGTCTGCGTGGTGGATGCCGGTTCTGCGCTGACTTGTGATCTTGTCAGCGCTGACGGCCAGCACGAGGGGGGCTATATCATTCCCGGCCCGACCCTGATGGAGCGGGCTCTGTTGCTGGACACTGAAAGAGTGCGATTCGAGGAAGACGCTGAATACACCCTGGCGCCGGGGGTGTCTACCGCAGAGGCGGTGCGGCACGGTATTGCCCTGGCCCAGGCTGGGGCACTGGCCCTGGCAATGGAGCGCGACGATATATTGCCATCGCAGCTGCTGTTTTGCGGGGGCTGGGGAGAAGCCCTGATGAAATTACTCGACAAGGGCGGCAGCTATCTGCCCGACCTGGTGTTCGAGGGGCTGCAAATCGCAGCCCTCAACACAGACTGACAGTAACACTGACTGCCGATCTCTCTAGCTTGCCTTCGCCAATGCGCGAGTCAGGAAGGGCAGGCTGCGCTCCATGCGATAGTCGATACCGGAATGGTTGTCGTCGAACTCCTCGTACACATGCTTCACCCCGTGTTTCGCCAGCTCGCGGGAGAGTAATCGTGTGCCATAGTGAATGTGGTACTGGTCGCGCCAGCCGCAGTCGACAAATACCCCTCGCAAGGTTTTCAGGTTGGCCTTGTATTTTTGCACCATATGGATGGGGTCGTGCGCCAGCCAGCGCTTCCAGCGCTGCGGCAGCAGCTCCCCGGTTTCCAGGTTAAAGGGTAGGCGGAAACCATTGGGTGCTTTTGGGTCAGGGTCGTAGCTTGCTGCCATGGCGAGGTTCATCAGGCACATAATGTCACCGCCGCTGGGGTTTTCTTTTGCCCAAAACGCTTCCAGGAAGCGCCTGACCCGGCCGTCGTCCAGGCCCGGTGTCAGTTTGTCAGTGGCTTTTTTAACATCATAAGGCCCATCCTTACGCGCTGGCTTGCGGAATCTTGCCAACTCGTCGAGCGTGTTGGGCCAGTCGCTGCGGTAGACGAAATCGAAGTAGGCGTCGCCGGAGTGATCCGCGATAGCGCCCCAGTACTTTGGATATTTCATGCCGTGGACAATGGCACCGTAGCCGCCGGATGACTTGCCGAAGCACCCTCTGGCATCCCGGCTGGCAATGGTGCGCAGTTCACCGTCGACAAAGGGAATGATTTCTCGCGTCAGGTAGTCTGCATAATTGCCGATGGCGCTGGAATTGATGTACTGGTTGCCGCCGAGAGCCGTGAAGCAATCGGGGAATACCAGTATCGCCGGGCTTATGCGTCGCTCGTGGATCAGGCGTGCAGCCCGCTCCTGCACATTCTCACCAAAATTTTTCCAGGCGGTATGCGACGGCCCCGAGCCGGTATAGCCCACCAGATCGTAGAGCACGGGAAAGCGCTTGTTGCGGCTCTTGTTATATTGCGGCGGCAACCAGACATGCAGTTTGCGCACATGTGGGTCACCTAGCGGATTGTCCTTGAGAATGCCGGAGATGTGTTCCAGCTCGAGTAATTCGCCCTCGGGCCAGTCGCAGCGTTTTAACGTCATTCCTGCCTCCCGGAATCTCTTGTTTGGGAGGCATAGCCTATACCGATTTATACCGCTTTGTCAGTTGGCGTTGGAATATTTGCCCTCAGAGAAATCTGTGGCCGCGCTGGTTCCTTGGTGGCATAGCCTTTCTCGAACTGCTGTACGGTGCGAAAGAGGGATTTTCGTTGAGGTCCACACTGTTGCACCAGTCTTTGTTGGTGTCCAGAAGAGAGGGCTTTGGCAACTCATCAAGCTGTTGGGCGTATTTTTTCTCAGGCAATAACGCAGCTACCACTAATTTTGCACGGGGAAGAACGTTGCTGGCGGCGATTCTTCCGCGCATACCCCAACCTACCCTGAAACTGTCGCAGTATGATTCATCAACAGTATTGTTTGGAATGGAGGTAAAGGCGACATCCCGCCGCACGCCGTACAGTATTTCCATCATAGCTTCCTCGAAAAGCATGGCCACGTCTTCAAATTGACTGGCGTAACTATAGAGGTCGGAAGCGGGATCCGGTGCGAAGAAAGTAGCTATTTTAGCGGCGTTATAGTTGGCTTCCTGCGGGGTTGCCTGCGCGCCGAAGAACAGTACGTTGGCGATGCTGGCCAGTACGTCCGACTCCAGTGGACGGAATGCCCGCAGCTCATCAGACAGTTGCGAGAAATTCAGCTGAGCCATGGTTGCGCTCATCGGAACAAGGCTTAAAAACTGTGGCCTGATAAAGTCGGCTGCATGGGCAAGCTCGTGGAGTAGCAGGCTGGCAACGTTAAGTTCAATGTCTGCCAGCTCGCGCTGGCCTGTTTCGCTAGCGAGATAGAGTGAATCAAAAACGTCGGTGTTGCCATCGACATAACGCCAAAGATGGGCGAAGTTCACCTCATTGGCGAATTCTGCTCTGTAGTCAGGATCTGTAGAGACGGAGCGTCGTTCCTCGGAATTTAACCAAAAAAAGTCTGCATCAAGATACAACGTACCCGTACCCGGGTCGTAGTAAGACGGGCGAATTTCGGTGCCGATAACAATGGCTGTAACGCTTCGGAACAGCAACAGAATGTCATTTGGCATGGTATAGAGCACTTGCTCGAATCTCTCTGAGATCCATGGCGCTGAGCCCACCAGGCGGGACATTATGTCTGAAACCTGTGGCTGGGATGTGCTCAAGCCTATCAGCGGCAGCGTTCTCATAGTGCACAGATCACCATAGACAACAGGGAAAACACAGCCAACGAGATCTTTCTCCCAGAATTGATCACGGTCATTGGGCTTGAAGCTGGCGTTTTCCACTATATTGACGCTGTCCAGATAAGCGATTTCTTCGCTATAAAGCGTACTTTGAATAGCGCGGGGCATTCGAGCGAGGAAACTCGCTGGGCCGTTGTACCGCTTCTTGCCGAAGAAGTGGGACCATTGCAGGACATCGTTATAATTCGTTTGCTTATCTGCGTTGATGTCCCCAACCATTTTTTGGGCAATTTCGTTAAGGCGCTGGCCGATCTTTGCATTACTCAGGTTGCCCAGCTCCGGTTCCAGCACACGATAAACCGCCTCGCTAAGCATAGTTACTCGGCCGAACGGGCGTTTTAACTGGGCCCCACTCATAATTGCCCGTACCTTACGTTCCACCGTGGTCCCGCCAGTATCCAGTACACCATTGGCGTTACCATCCTTGTCGATACCGCCAGTGGCAGTGACCAGGTAATAGTCGGCGTCAACCAGCGCTATATCGGGTATTTCCACCACACCCAGGTAGGCGGCTTTGCCCCCATTGTTCAGGGCATTCCACTGCTTATCTCCGATGTCTTTCTTCACCGATTTGACATCAGTCGTCATGAGGTTTTTGGCGACCGGGGCGCCGCCTCGTAGTGGCGTAATAGTGACACTGGCGCCGGCAACCGGGCCCATCAGCTCAACTTGCAGACAACCGTGCAGCAGAGGGAGGCATACAAGCAATAATAGAATGCGGCGTGAGAGCAAGTGGGGTATCTCCTGAAATGGCGAGAAAAGCGTTTGCAAATAGTCTGGCCAGTGCGGCTTCTGATGTCCACAAATTGCTCAAAAGGGTGGCCGTACTGTGATCTATGCAAGCTTATTGGAAAGGCGTGGAATTATACCTCAGTGCAGTCTAAGCTGCAGTCTTCCGGATTTTCTTGGCCTGGTATTTCTGAGGATAACTAATGTTGAAATTTGCCTGCTTACTACTGCTGACCATCACCTTTTGTAGCGGTACAATCGCGTCCGAGGACACTGTGCGTCTTATGGCCAATACATCACCACCCTATTCGGACAAGACATTGCCGGAGCAGGGGCTCGCACTGGAAATTGTCAAACACGTTTTTGCTGCCACCCCCTACAAACCCGATATTACAATAGATAACTGGTCGCGCGCGGTCGAGGGCGCAAGTCTGGGTGTTTACGACGGCCTGGCCGCAGCCTGGTACTCCGATGCTCGAAATGATGATTTGTTGTTCAGTGAGCCCTATCTTTCAAGTCAGCTGATTATTCTGAAACTGCGCAGTAATCCACGTCAATACAACTCCCTTCGGGATCTGGCCGGGGGAAGGTTGGGGGTCAGGGTAGATTATGCCTACGGTGTGGATTTTTCTGGCGTACCCGATTTGACTCTGGTGCAGGAAAACCACCTGATCCAGAATTTGCTCAAGCTGCTGAGTGGCTCCGTAGATTTCGTGATAGGTGATCGCCGCACTATTGTGATGCAGCTGAATGAGTATTTGAGCGATAAGATGACTCAATTTGAGGTGCTGGATATCCCCCTGCCGGAGGTGCAGCGGCATGTGGCGATCAGTCGGGAACGGCCGGGCTATGAGAAGGTGATTTCAGAGTTTAACCGCTCCCTCGCTGCAACCAGGAAGGATGGTTCCCTGGAGGCAATTATCGAGCAGTGGGACGGCCGTCTAGGCAAGCTCGACTAAGTCCCCGGTCCTTCATATAACGTTCAGCGTAGCTGTCTGTGCCAGTTACTGACCAGCTTTTCGACACTGATCTCCTTGCCTCCATCGCGCCATTTACCAGCGTAATCCACATCCGTGGAATTGGGTGGCGGCTCGGGTGGGTTGACCCTGAATCGCACGGGCATGGGCACTGCCTCGCCCAGCGCTACAGCTTCACCCTTGGACAGTGACGTGAGTGTGGCAAAGGTGCCGCGCACAGCTTCGGGCACCATGGAGCGCACGTACTCCTGATCGTCCGGATTCGATATGCGCAGGCAGATATAGGAACTGCACTGGGCCAGTACGGTTTCGGATACGTCGGCCGGGCGCTGGCTGACGATGCAGAGGCCTACACCGTATTTTCGGCCATTCTTGGCAATTCTCTCCATGGACCGACGCGCTTCCCGATATCGGGGAATATCTTCCCGGGGAATGTATTCGTGTGCCTCTTCGCAGATCAGATAAATGGGAAACTCCCGGCAAAGCGGGTTCCAGAAGTTAAATTCGTATGCGAGTCGCCCGATCTGGGCTGTCACCATAGGGAGTACATCGAAGGGTACGGCGCTGAGATCCAGAACCGTCACATTGGCTTTGGGTTCGCCCAGGCCGACCAGGTCTTTCATCAGGCTTGCCAGTGATTCGGTAGACTTCCGCGTTTTTGGCTTCATCAGGAAGTCGTAGCGTGAATCGCTCATCAGGCTGTTAAGCCGCACCAGCACCTGGTCAAATTTGCCGTACAGCGGCGACTTTGTCTTACCGAAATCGGTGGTCTCATTGTTGGCCTTGTTGATCAGGTCCATCAGCTCATCCAGCGGAAAATACACCGGGGAGTCCACCGTAATATGCCCGAGTTCGAGGTGCTCGTTGGTCTCCCGCTTCAGTCGCATAAGAATGGAGCGCAGGAATGAAATCTGGATCGAGGCGTTCTCGTCGGCCGGGTCGGTGATTAATTCGCACAACTCGGAGTAGGCCAAAAGCCAATAGGGGAACTCCACCTCCTGCGCTTTGAGGCAGCGTACCTTGTCGGCGGGAAAGGGCGAAGTCGCTGTTACACCATCGATCTCCCTGTCACAGTATTCCCCATGCATGTCGAGCACGATAATATGCGCCTTGGGCATGCTGCGCAGAGCCGACTGTATCAGACTGGTGACTGTCCACGATTTACCAGAGCCACTTTGCCCCAGTATGGCGGCATGGCGTCCGAAAAACGCTGACGCATCGAGGAATACTTCGATGGTGTTAAATGATGTAAGGCGTCCAATGCGGTACCCCACCTCACTGTGCCTGGAAAAAATCTGCTTCAACTCGCTCTGTGAAACCTGGTAGACGCCTGCGCCACTAGTGGGGAAGTGGGCAACGCCCCGGGTGAAGACACCTTCCGAATTGATTTCTCCAAGCGGGGTCAGGCCGACCATATGGCTGGCACGGCCGTCTCTGTCTGCGACAACATAACTGCGCTCCACCAAGGCGAGGACGTGCAAATTAAACTGGGCGACCAGCAGATAGGAACCCAGTTGCCCCAGTCTCAAGTTGTGCTTTGCGGGCGCGTTATCACTGGCCGACTCATTGCGCACGGGAACTAGTTTCGCTGTGAATAGATCCGCGCTCACATCGATTACAACACCCACTTTACTGCTCTTTTCGTCGGGCATATTGGTCGCCGTTCTCCTGAGTTTATTGCTTGTTCAGGAGTGGGTCGTTCCGGGTTTCCCCCGTGCTCCTGTAGCGGGCTAAACGAATAATGAAAATGCTATCCCGAGTGCAGCCTAAAGAGAAAGCCTGCGCCAATGCAAGAAACCGAGGGGGTTTACTCGAAAAATACCTATCTGGACCTTGATTCGGCGTGGTTGCCCGGGGATGCCAGGCATTGCCCTGGGCCGGAATCGTATATCTCCCGTAAGGAATAGGTCGGTGGTGTTCGTTGAGCCGGGAAAAGTCCACTTGCGATTCGCACGATGTATCGACTCTCCCTGGGCGGGTGGTCGCTTGGGCCTATTATACGGCTCTATATTGAAACGCAATTAGGGCTTGACAAGCTGGGATGTTCCGCATACCTTTTTCAGTGTCTAGCGGGCAAACGGTTTGGAGTATCTAATGAAAAGAATTATTCAGGGTGCTGCATTATTGTTTGCCGTTCTCTTATCCACGACTCTTTATGCGCAGGATATCAGTGGTGACTATACCCTCACCGCCAATGAAAGCCCTGGCGGCGATAACTGTGCATGGTCTGGTGAGTTAACTCTCACGCAATCGGGTGGCAACCCCGGCACGTTTGCGGGAACGGGCACTGCTAATGTAGTGAGCGGGCCCTGTCTGAATTTTAGTGGCTCTTTGAGCGGCAATATCGATGGAAGCACACTGGATTTCGGCGTCGCTGTAGGCGGTGGTGGTAGTGTGGACTTCGATGGCTCCCTGTCTGGCGCGAATCTTTCTGGAAACTGGTCGGGACTTGGTCTTGCGGGCACTTGGTCAGCTATCCCCGTGGTTGTGCCACCACCACCACCACCGCCAGTAGCGACTACCGCAATTCCGACAATGCCCATTTACGCTCTTATTTTCACAACCCTCGGCTTGCTACTTGTGGCTGCCCGTCGACTGCATAAGCCAACCAAGCGGGGCTAACTCTAAATAGCACCTTTGGGGTGGTGAGCCTCGCGCACCATTGGTGCTCCCTCTGCTGCTTCCATACAATTTGCTGACCGGGTGTCACGGCAGTATTCCTCCTCCTGCATGCTAAACGGTAATTAAGTCAACTCGTCCAGAATCACAAGGCCTGGTTAGATGAGCTGACTGGCAAGCCGTTCCTGCGCTTCTTTTACTTTAGGCCCAAAAATGGGAGAGGCGACCTGAGAACTCACTGAATGATAACAGCCAGGGCGGGAAGGGAAAGATTGCAATGGTAGGTCGGGGCCGCTTTCGCCTGGAAGGCGACTATTAGTTTACAATGCCCAGATAGCAAATTTCATGACTGATAGTGGAATGCCGCAATCATCGGCCCCTCCAGATTATTTATCCATCATTTAGTCGGGACTGGTTTTTCTCTAACAAAGGGTATTGTTCTGTTTCAAAAATACTTCCAGAGTCTGTATCACCGCACAATGAGCGAAGCTTACTCCCTGGCTCATGGCGAAATTATTTCCACTGCACGGCGTGGGGGGGCATGCCTCGACTGTGGGGCGAGTGATGGAAACAAATTTGACCTGATACGACAGAGTTTTGATTTTTCATCCGACAAATATACCGGCATAGAGTGGAGTTCTGCATTAGTGCAGGCAGCACAATCTCGGAGTTTGAATGTCATACAGGGAGATTTGAATAAGCCGCTTCCTTTCGAGAGTAGCTCATTTGATTTGGTTTTCGGTCTATCCGTTCTCGAACACCTTTTGAATCCGTGTAGATACATAAGGGAAAGTCATCGTGTGCTCAATGAGGGTGGTACATTTGTGCTTTTAACGCCTAACATCAGTACCTTCTTTACTGCGGCGCTTATTCTCCTGGGAAAGATGCCTTCCAGCGGTCCGCATCCGGATTCAGATCAACTTCTCATACAGGAGGAGTTGTTTAAAGTAAGTTCGGAGCATTCGCAGCCTGATACTGAGAGCGATACGCCCAGCCATAGGCACCTGGTTGTTTTTAGTTATAGAGTTCTACATTCGTATCTTAAGCTGGCTGGCTTTAGGGATGTGGAGGGGTATGGTTTTGGTTTATATCCTTTTCCAAATTTTGTGCAGCCTTTGCTCGAAAAGATAGATCCATTTCACTGCCACCAAATGGTATTTTTCGCCAAAAAGTGAAAGATTCACCTTGTATTTGAACTTCTGCTGTCGGCACAAGGCATGCCCTGCCACAGATCATGCTTACAAGGTCTGCGTGCGCCGTATCGCAAGAAGATCGCGATTCTCAATAGACAGGAAATAATCCTGTTCAAGATATTGCTTAAGTTTTTGTTTTCGAGCAGGTGATAAATGAGTTTGCTCCAATAGAATAATCGATGGACTGGTCTTCGCTATGGCGCATGCGTAGAGTACCTCGTCATCCATACCTTCGGCATCGATCTGCAGTACATCCAGATCGAGGGGGTGTTCTAATTCATCAAGGGCCTCAAGTAGGGGGGGGCAGTGGACTCTCAGAGTGGACACCAGTGACTCTGGTTTGAGGTGGTCGGGACAATGCCTGGACACCCAATTGATTACAGATTGCCGCTCTGTGGATGTGATGCCCGTTGGAGCTCTATACACTGGCTAGACAATTGACCGATTATTCGCTTATCAGGAAGCTAATTGCTATCTGAGGGGGCAACATGGCGTCATACACGCTCGACCAGAAACTCAATAACTTCGCCCTCCGCAGCTTCCGGAATACCGCTGATAAGGACTATATTCACGCTCGGTTGGCATATAGACATGGCCTAATTCCGCAGTTTTACTGGTCCTCCTTGCACTGTCTTGAAAAATACCTGAAGTGCATCTTGTTGCTTGCCAGGGTCGAAGCTAGAGATATTGGCCATACGATCCCACCGCTACTTAAGAGGTTGAATGATAGTAGAGTTCTGGAGATTGGATCCAGCAACCCCACCACCAAGTTCTTCAGCCAGCTGGAGCAGGTTGGCTGGGCGCGCTACCTGGAGGTGTCATGGAGTGTTCATGATATCGATCCAGCTCATCTGGATTCGGCAGTATGGGAGGTAAGGCGCTATTGCCAGCCGCTGGATTGTTACCCAGGCTGTGCTGATCTTGAGGTAACCAAGCTGGAGGATGTGCGCGGGCTTGAAGATAGGACCGCCAGAAATACGAATTTGGCCGGTGGCTACCTGGAGAAGGTCCTGGAGAACCGAAGGCATCCTGCCAGACCTGCTCTTGTGTGGAATAACTTCTACTACAGCACCTCCAACCGGAAGAAGGTAAGTATCCCGGCTCCATTTCAGGCTGAAAATGCCCCTCTGTATTTCTTTCCGGAGATCGTGGATGAGGTGGCGAGATACGTGAAGGTGAGTAAGGATGTCAGGAGGGCGTATCGTGAGTTGGCTGCTGAGCGTGCAGAGGAGGCCAAGTAATATCTTCCGACACCCCCCAATCCCCCATAACGATAGCAACCCTACCCTGCTCTAAAGTACCCGGTAGCATAGTGACAACACCGCCCAAACCCAGTTTCGTCAGAGCCTGTTTGGCAGGATGTAGAGATTGGAGCTGTTGTTGATACCTGGGGTGGGTGATGTCTGCTTTTCCCGAAAGCGGCCGTCCAGGCTATGATCGTGCAATAGACCGCTTTCGACGCATAAGAGCCATTAGCTCATTGGCCAGCCAGAGCCCGATTTATCTGAAGA
>CAXBOW010000012.1:0-188398 GCA_963977485.1 uncultured Haliea sp. | reverse complement strand
AACGACTGGTGCGCATCGCGCAATACCACATCCGTTATTCCCAGCGGGCGGTTGTTTAGATCCATCGTGTTGAGCCTCTTGGATTCCGGGGGTTATTGCTAGCGCTGATTGTCGCGGTGCTGATGGATAGCGGCGGTAATCACCGCAACAACACCGGGGTCGAGTTCCGCAGCGGCAGCCTGACCGACACTGCGTTCTCTGGCCTTCACCGGCGGCGGCTCCGGCTGAGGAAAGTAACGAGTAATAAACCCGGACATGCCGGTGGTGGCAAGTACCAGCGCAGCCAGGAACAGAACCACCGTACCCATGCCATACAGCATGAGTTCGACCCCCTGCGCCACAATGTCACCCTGCATAAAGACACCCATTTCTCTGGCCCGGAATTATCACCGGGCACAATGGAGCCCATAATAAACAAGTCGCCTACCGGGCGCCATGTCCGGCGACAGGAATCGGCATGGCCCCCGCACTGCGGCCTGTATATAATTGCCCGCCTTTTCCGATGTTACTCACAACCATGCGATTAATGCTCGCCCCCATGGAGGGGGTTATCGACCACACCATGCGCGAGCTGCTCACATCAATGGGCGGAATAGATCGCTGCGTCACCGAATTTGTTCGGGTTACCGACCGCCTGCTGCCGCCAAAAGTGTTTTACCGCCTGTGCCCCGAGCTGGCTGGCGGCGGCACCACTGCCACCGGCGTGCCGGTATACATACAGTTACTGGGCGGCCAGGCAGGCCCCCTCGCAGACAACGCAGCCCGCGCCGCCGAGCTGGGCGCGCCGGGAATCGATCTCAACTTCGGTTGCCCGGCAAAAACCGTGAATCGCTCGGACGGGGGCTCTATCATCCTGCGCGAACCACAGCGAGTGCATGCCATCGCGGCCGCTGTGCGCGCCGCAGTACCGGCCCATGTACCCATCACGGTAAAAACCCGGCTGGGCTTTGAGGATGAAAGCCTGTTCCTGGATATCGTGCGCGGTATCGATGCGGCTGGAGTGAACGAACTGACAGTGCACGCCCGCACCAAGCGGCATGGTTACCGGCCGCCAGCTTACTGGGAGGAGATTGCCCGCGCCCGGGAGGTTACAGGCATGCCACTTATCGCCAACGGTGAAATATGGAGCCCGGCAGATGCGCTGCGCTGCCTTGAGGTAACCGGGTGCGATGACCTGATGCTGGGCCGGGGTACGCTCTGTCGCCCTGACCTGGCGCGCCTGGTGGTTGGCGCTGCCGAGGGCCATATGCCAGAGTCAATGCAATGGCAGGAGGTACTGCCATTGCTACTGCAATTTTTTGCGATGAACCTGGCACACTATGATGCCCACTATGCACCCAGCCCCTTGAAGCAATGGCTGGTCTACTTGCGTGGACATTACTTTCCGGCAGCCCTGCTGTTTGAAAAGGTGAAGCGATTACGCGACCCGGCGCAGGTCCAGAGTGCTCTGCAAGCGGCTTTAGCGGAGGCGATTGCAGACCGTCTTGAACAGCCAGAGCGCGCAACTGCCCTCAAAATAGCGTAGGCACAACCGCGTCTATCAAACGGGGCCCCTTGCCACTCATGGCCGCCGCAAATTGCTCGTTGAACTCCTCCGCAGTAGTGGCTCTTGAGGCCTGCACCCCCATACCGGTGGCCATGGCGACAAAGTCTATTACCGGGCTGCCAATGTCGAGCAAGCTGGCGGCATTGGGCCCCGGCTTGCCGCCCCGGGCTCCGGTGCGGGCAAATTCCATTTCCAGCACGCTGTACTTGGCATTATTGAAAATCACCACGGTGACATCCAGGTGTTCCCTGGCCATGGTCCACAGGGACTGTATGGTATACATCGCGCTGCCATCTCCCTCCAGGCACAGTACCTTGCGATCCGGGCAGGCGATTGCAGCCCCGACAGAGGCCGGCAGCCCCCACCCTATGGCGCCGCCCGTCAGGCTCAGCCAGTCGTGAGGCTGGGCAGTGGCGGTCGCGGGATACAGCACAAAACTGGAGGTGATAGCCTCATCGATAACAACCGTATTCTCCGGCATGAAGTGCGCCACCGCTGTGGCCACCTTGGCGACATCCAGTGGCCCGGCAGCGAGGTCGGGAACCTCCAGCGGACTAACATCCGGTTTCACATCTATGGCGTCAAGCGCTTCCAGCAAATCCTCCAGAGCCTGGTCTATGTCTTCATTAGGGCCTGCCAGCACGAACTCCTCGCAGCCATCTGCGGCAATTGCGCTGGGCACATTGGGATAGGCGAAAAATGAAACCGGGGCCGGCGCACCCAGCAGAATAAGCTTCTGCACATCCTTGATGTGATCAATAGCCAGCTCCGCCAGGTAAGGCAGGCGATCGATCACCGCTCTGTCAGCTCCCCGGGCCATACGCCCTGGAAACGTTTCTGCACAGACTCTTACGCCCGCGGCCTTGCCGATACGGCTCAACATCATGCCGCGCTGGCTGTCTATCTCCCGGCCCCCGACCATAATCATACAGTTAGCATCAGACTTCAGCATTGCCAGCGCTTTCTTCACTCGTTCCGACGGCACCGGAGTCGGCTGCTCCAGGGTGACCGCGCCCTCAGGCCCGCTGGGGTTGTCACTCCAGGAAACATCCGCTGGCAGCATCAGTGTGGCTATCCGGCCGATACCTGCCTGACGCACGGCTTCCGCTGCATCCCTGGCAATATCCTCAGCGGCCTTCGAGGTGTAAACCCAGTGCGAGACAGGGCCGGCGATACCTTCAATGTCGGCGGTCAGGGGAGCATCGTATTCCAGGTGATAAGTCGCGTGGTCACCGACAATATTCACCATTGGAACACTGCCTTTTTTGGCATTGTGAATGTTTGCCAGCGCATTACCCAGGCCCGGCCCGAGATGTAACAGGGTTGAGGCCGGCTTGCGCGCCATTAGCGCATAGCCACCGGCTGCGCCGCTGAGCACACCCTCGAACAAGCACAACACGCAGCGCATGCCGTCGACCTCGTCCAAAGCTGCAACAAAATGCATTTCAGATGTACCGGGGTTGGTAAAACACACTTCAACTCCGCTGTTTACCAGGGTGGTCAGTAAACTCTCTGCACCATTCATAGGGCGTTACTCCAGGTTGGTTGTTAGATTAAAAGGCTGCTCTAGTCCGGGTCCAACCGGGGCACGGAATTAAGTAGCGCCTGGGTATAAGGATGTTGCGGTGCTGTCAGAATCTGTTCCGCGCTGCCCTGTTCAACGAGCTTACCCGCCTGCATGACTCCCACATGGTGCGCCAGGCTGGGCACAATGGAAAGGTCATGCGTAATGAACAAATAGGAAACACCGAACTCGCGCTGCAGCTCCTGTAGCAGGTTCAACACCTCTGCCCGTATCGATACATCCAGGGCGCTGGTGGGCTCATCACAAATAATCAGCTCCGGTTCCACTGCCAACGCGCGCGCAATGGCGATGCGCTGCAATTGACCGCCGGAAAACTCATGCGGATAGCGGTGGCTGTACTCACGACGCAGTTGCACCTTGTCCAGCAGTTGGCCAATGCGCTCTTGCCGTTCCGCGGCCGACAACCCAAGGCCCAGGCTTACCATGCCTTCGGCAATGATCTCGCCCACTGACATTCTCGGGTTCATGGACGAGAAGGGATTCTGGAAGATCACCTGTATCAGCTTGCGATAGGGCAACATCTCTCGCCGCGCCAGTGAGCCTATGGCCTCGCCTTTAAAGCGGATGTTGCCACCACTCACTGTCTCGAGGTTCAGTATCGCCCGGCCCAGCGTTGATTTGCCGCTGCCCGACTCGCCCACTAATGCATAGGTCTCACCGCGGCCGATCGCCAGGGACACACCGTCCACGGCCCGGGTGTAATCTACCACCCGCTGCAGCACACCTTTGCGTATGGGGAAGTACACCTTGACCTCATCCAGCTGCAACAGAGGCTCCTCCACCGCGACACTCTGAAAGTGGGTGAGATCCGGCAGGGCGTCAATCAGGCGCTTGCTGTATTCCTCTTTGGGGTTGTGGAAAAACGCCTCCACCCCGGCGCGCTCGATAATCTGGCCCCGATACATCACCGCCACTTCGTCGGCAGTGTTGCGCACCACACCCATGTCGTGGGTGATCAACAGCACCGCCAGCTGACGCGTACGCGTCAGTTCGCGAATCAGCTTGAGCACCTGCTCCTGGATAGTCACATCCAGTGCCGTGGTAGGTTCATCTGCAATCAGGATGTCCGGCTCACAAGCCAGGGCCATGGCGATCATGACGCGCTGCTGCTGGCCACCGGACAACTGGTGAGGGTAAAAACTGTAGCGGCCCTCAGGGTCCGGGATGCCCACCTCTGCAAATAATTGCACCACTCGCTGCCGCAGACTATCGCCGCGCAGGGTGGTATGCAATTTCAGCGTCTCTGCCACCTGTTGCCCAACGGTCTGTACCGGGTTGAGCGCGCTCATGGCGTTCTGGAATATCATTGCAACCTGCCGGCCGCGCACGTCCTGCATCGTGGCCTCGGGCAGGTCGAACAAATCCTGGTCACCGACTTTTACCGCGCCCTCGGTAATCTGCAGCGCGTCGGGCAACAGGCGCATAGCAGCCAGAGACGTGACTGATTTGCCACTGCCGGATTCGCCCACCAGGGCAAAAATCTGCCCCGCCCTGAGCTCCAGGCTGACACCTTTGAGAATCTCCTCTCCGGTCTCACTGAGACGCACCTTCAGGTTCTCTATTTTCATGCGGACGTCTGATGCAGTGCTCACGCTTCCGACCTCCCGCTCGCGCTGCGCGGGTCAAAGGCGTCGCGCACCAGATCGGCAAAGAGGTTGGCCGCCAGCACCAGCATAAACATAAAGAAAAACGCACCGGTCAATGTCCACCAGACGGCCGGTTCCCGCGAGAGTTCAGAGCGGGCGCCGTTGATCATGTTGCCCCAGCTTCCCATCGATGGATCTATACCCACGCCAATGTAAGAGAGTACGGCTTCTGCCAGTACCAGTGCGCTGAAATCCAGCACAAAGGTAATGAGGATGATATGCACCACATTGGGCAGGATATGTCGCCCCAGGATGCGGGCGTGGCTGACACCAAAGGCGTGAGCCGCCTGCACATAACCAAGTTGGCTGATTTTCAGGGTTTCAGCCCGGATCAGGCGGCAGAGACTGGACCAGCTGGTCAGACCCAGGATAAAACACAGGGCGATGAACCGGGCGTCCGCTTTCTCCATCCCAACCGAGAAGAAATCCGGATTGAGATCGATATACACCTGAAACAACAGCACCGACGCGGCAATCAACAGGATGCCGGGAATGGAGCTGAGCGTCGTGTACAGATACTGCACCACATCGTCCACCCAGCCCTTGAAGTAGCCCGCTGACACACCGAGGGTCACAGCGATGGGCAACATTACCAAGGTGGACAGTGTGCCCAGCAGCACGCCGGTACGTATACCCTTGATGCTCTGGAAAGCCACGTCGGTTCCGCCCTGATCAGTTCCCAACACGTGGTAGAAATGGCTTATATATACCAGCCAGACCGCGAAACAGATGACCCCCGTCTGCACCGCCCAGGAGGCATACCAGGGATAGATGCTCCCGCGCAGGAAAAACCACTGTACACCTACAATAAGAGCCGCACCCGCCAGACCCCAGGCGATTGCGATGGCACTGAGGCGCAACACATCCAGCCACTTGTCATCGGCACTGGCAAGATGCCCTCCCGCATGTGTGAGGAAATCGTAGTCCCGCACCATATTGCCCTGGGCGTCAGGTATATTGCTCTTTTCAAAAGACTTCAGAGCAAAGGGCGCAGAATAGGTGCGCTCGAAGCGATCGCCCATGCCATCGAGCATGACATCGAGAACGCTGGTTACCTTGTTGTCGTAAAATATCTCGGTCGTGTCCACACCTTCAGGGTTGGGCAAGGCTTTGCGAAAATGCAGCGAATCTAGCAGCGCCACACCCACGTAAACCATGATGACGGTAAAGGTCACCATGCCCAGGCGCGAGGAAAATACCTGGCCCCAACGCTCCCGGGTCTGTGGGTCGTTGCGCAGCCGGTAGAAAAATACCACCAGCACTACCACCAGCATATAAATTAATGCGTCGGACCACAGAACAATCGGCTTCATTCCAAATTCAGCCATCAGCTCAATCGCACCCTGGGGTCTGCCCAGGTGTAGGAGATATCGGTGAGGATAAGGCCGAAGATATAAAGTATGGAGCCGATGAATACCATGGTGCGAACAATGGCAAAATCCTGTGAGCGAATGGCATCCAGCATATAGCTGCCGAGGCCAGGTATGCCGAAGAAAGATTCGATCAACAGGCTGCCCATGAACAGGGAGGGAATCAGCACAACGATCCCGGTAAGAATCGGGATCATTGCATTGGGCAATATATGCCGGAACAGAATAGTGATTTCGCTGGCTCCCTTGGCCCTGGCGGTGCGCACGTAATCCTGCCCGGCCTCCTCCAGAAACAGCGTGCGATACCAGCGCGCCCCGGAACCGATGCCGGACACCACACTGACCAGCACGGGCAGGATGAGGAATTTCCACGGTTGCGATACCGGGTCATAGCCCGATATCGGTACCAGCATCCAGCTCTTGGCCACCAGGTACTGCCCGCCGATGATATAAAACAGATAGGAGATCGACATAAGACAGACGAAAACAAACACCGCCCAGCGATCCAGGGCAGTCGCGCGAAACATCACCACCATCAGCGCCACACAGATATTCACCCAGATGCCTACCATGAAGCTGGGCAGGGCTATTGCCAGGCTGGGCCACATGCGGGTGGACACGTCGGTAGTAATATCGCGGCCACTCTCGGACCGACCGAAGTCAAAGGCGAAGAGTTTTACCGACTTGGTGAAGAAGATGGTGTCCGTCAGGGCACCCATACCGCTGGCCTCGTCATTCAGGAACAGCGGCTTGTCATAGCCATTCTTGCGCTTCCAACTGGCTATGGCCTCCGGGGTGACGTACTTCTCACCCAACTGGGATACCGCCATGTCATCAGGAGAGTTCACCACAAAAAACAGCGTGAAGGTCAACAGGTTAACGCCGATAAGAATCGGAATGGCATACAGCAGGCGACGGATTATATATGCAAACATCTAGTGTACCTGAGCCCTGCGGGCGGTCGCTTTCTGGCGCCGCCGGTAGGCGATCACCCCCGGTGCCAACAAGCTGAACACTAACAGGGCCCCGGCGTACAACGGCCAGGTAACCGGCTGGTTCCATTCCACCTGTTTGCGAGCCCGCTCCTCGGCATCAACCCGGGTGTATTTGAGCGTGGCCTTGGAAACCCCGTGGCGCTTGTTGTTGTATACCCAACTGTTATTCAGGTAAGTGTCCTTGGGGTAATAGGCAAACAGCCACACCGCATCCTTGCGATACTGCTCTACTGCCAGGGCCACCAGTTCATCGCGCTCAGGACCAGGCGGCAGCACGCGAATCTTCCTAAACGCCTCATCATAGATCTCACTGGCGTAATTGGCGTTGTTGGCGCCGTCGCATTTACAGTCCAGCGGACTCTCCGGACCGTACAGCAGGAACAGGAAATTCTCGGGGTCCGGGTAGTCGGCCAACCAGCCGTGGGAGAAAATCTGGGTATTGCCCGTCAGCAATTTTTCACGGGTGCGGTTCCAGTCTGCCGGTCGATATTCGACCTGCACACCAATTTCGCCAAAAATGCGATCCATCCAGTTCATGCTGGTGTTGCTGATCGCCTGGGACTGCACATCGATAAATATCTTCAGGGGCTCGCCAGTGCGCTCGTCCCGGCCGTTAGGGTAGCCGGCCTCTGCCAGCAGTTGTTTGGCATACTCCAGTGACTTGCGCTTCGGTTCACCATCCACCCAGTCGTAAACATAGGGGTTTATTCCCGCCTCACCCTCCAGAAAACCGGGAATGCCCGGAGGAATGGGCGACTGAGAGGCAATGCCGTTGCCCTTGTAAAAAATGTTCAGGTATTCCTCGGTATTGAATGCGATTTGCAGAGCCTGACGCAGCTTGCGTTTGTCTTCCGTATAGCCACCCACCACTGGGTCGCGCATATTGAAGCCATAGTAGTAGATGGCCGGCTTCACATCGGGCGACATGGTGATGTTGTGACCGGCCAGGTCTGCGGACATCTCAACGCCGTCTGGGCCCACTACAAAGGCCTGATCATAGACACCGTTGGTATTGCCGTGCACCTCGCCGGAGCGATCGTAGTAGCCCTGCAGAAACTTGGTCCACAAGGGCAGAACTTCTTTTTCGAGGCGATATACCGCCCGATCTACAAAAGGTACCCGTTTGCCGGCATCATCCAGCAAGCCATTTTCCAGATCGCCCGGCCCACCTTCCGTGGGATAAAAGTCCTCGCGGAAGTTAGGGTTTCTCTCCAGCACAATCTCGCTGTTGGGATCATTTTTCACCATCATGAAGGGTCCGGATCCCACTGGCCACCAGTCCAGGGTCAGATTGCGCTCGGCAAAACCGGGGTTGTGATAGAAGCGGTCGACCTCCGGGGCAATGGGGGAGAAAAATTGCATAGCCAGCCAGTAGGCAAACTGGGGGTAGCGATCCTTGATGGTGATCGTGAGTGTGCGGTCATCCAGTACCTTCAAGCCTTCCATAGCATACTGGTCGAGGTCCAGCCAGCCATCCCGCGGAACTTTCCCCAAACGTTCGGAAAAAGCCTCCATGCCAACAATATAGTGCGCCATAAACCCCAACATGGGCGAACCGTTTTCGGGATCCGCCAGGCGCTTGATGGCATAGACGTAATCGTTGGCCAGTACCGCCCTGCTGCCGGTCTCCGGGAAGTCGGGAATCTGTCGATACCTGGCGCCCTCGGCAGCGGTAGCAAACACATACAGTGGCTTGCCCTGGTCATCCAGTGCAAAAGCCGGGTGGGGTTGGTAATGCTCATCCTCCCGCACCTGCAAGGTATAGCGGGAGTACGCCAGTGCCTCACTGTCCTCCGCCACTTCATTGCCCTGGGCATCCAGGAACGTCAGCTCCGGGAAGGATTCCAGCGACAAGGGGATAAGTTCGTAGGGACGCTTCAAG
Organism: uncultured Haliea sp.; assembly: GCA_963977485.1. Taxonomy (GTDB): domain Bacteria; phylum Pseudomonadota; class Gammaproteobacteria; order Pseudomonadales; family Halieaceae; genus JARRPM01. The sequence continues at coordinate 179,374 of CAXBOW010000012.1, read as the reverse complement.
TAGTGATAGCCCATGGGGGGCTCGTAGATCTGCATGATGAAAAGGCTTTCATCCGAGGCATAGGAAATTGCCGGATCCAGATGCTTGGGGGGTGCCGGGCTCATGACTGACTGATATATCAGTAAATCATCGTCATAGAGCGGGTTGGGATTATTCCACGGGGGACCGCCACAGCCCCCCAGCACCATGAGCCCCGCAAGGAGAGCAACTTCACATATTCTGATTTTTATAAAACAGAGTTTCTCTTTTGGCACAACGCCATAGCTCCGATTGCGAGCGCGCAAGGATACAATGTGCAATAGCTGAGGGCCAGTCCCCGGACAGCTTCTGCCGCGAAAAGGTGCATGGCTATGACCCGCAGCTGCAGCAATCTATACTAGCGCGCTTGCCTCCCACAGCAGTGGCACGTTAAAAATATGACAACAAGCACTTCCACCGCGACCAACCCCGGGGTCGATACAGCCAGTGATACCGGCTTCTTCGGCCATCCTCATGGCCTGTTCATCTGTTTCACCACCGAGATGTGGGAGCGCTTCTCATTCTACGGTATGAAATATCTGCTGCTGCTGTATCTCACAAAATACCATCTGTTCAGCGATATCAACGGCCTGGAAGTCCTGGGCAGTTATGCCGCGCTGGTATATGCCATGCCGGTGATAGGCGGCCTGTTGGCAGACCGCTATCTCGGCATGAGGAAAGCCGTTGTCTTTGGCGGTGTCCTGCTGGTTCTCGGGCACCTGGGCATGGCATTGGAGGGTGAACAGGCCCGCATTGAGGACGGCCAAGTCCTGCGGGACGAGGGCGCTCTGCAGGTTTTTTACTTTTCGCTGGCCTTGATCGTGATAGGAGTAGGCTTTCTCAAACCCAATATCTCGACCATCGTGGGCAAACTGTACGGCCAGGATGATCCTCGCCGGGACGCCGGATTCACCATTTTTTACATGGGCATTAATCTCGGCGCCTTTGCCGCTACTTTACTGTGCGGTTACCTGGGAGAAACCTATGGCTGGCGCTACGGATTTGGGCTGGCGGGCATTGGCATGTTGATCGGGCTGGTCACGTTTCTGTCCGGGCAACGCCACCTGCATGGCCGTGCGGAACCCCACGACACCGCCATCCTCGCAGAAAAATCCCTGCTGGGCATAAGCAGGGAACTCACCATCTATGTGTGCGGATTACTGGGGGTTATCGTCGCCTGGCAAATGCTGCAATTCCACGGTGCTGTCGGCACATTGCTCAATGTGTTGTCGGTGTTTGTGTTGCTCGGGCTGGGTTGGTTCATCACCGTCAAATGTAACGCTGTTGAGCGCAGTCGAATGATTGTGCTGATCATCCTCACCATGTCCACCGTGGCATTCTGGGCGCTTTTTGAGCAGAGTTCAGCGTCCATGACGCTCTATGCCGACCGGGTGATGGATCGCAATATTCTGGGCTTTGATTTTACCGCATCCCAGTTCGGCGCGCTGAACTCCCTGTTCATTTTTCTGTTCGCACCGCTTTTCGCCTGGCTGTGGACCGTACTTGGACGACGCCAGATGGAACCGTCCACACCGATGAAATTTGCCCTTGGCATCGCCCAGGCCGGGCTCGGATTCGGCGCCCTCGTCGCAGGCGCAGCCAGCCCCAACGACGCAGGACTTGTAGCCGGGTACTGGATGATTTTGGCCTATCTGCTGCACACCTGCGGGGAACTCTGCCTGTCACCTGTGGGGCTGTCCGCTGTAACCAAATTAGCGGTTCCCAGCGTTGTCGGCGTAATGATGGGCTCCTGGTTTCTGGCAACCGCTTACTCGGAATTCGTTGCCGCGCAGCTCGCAAAAATGGCAGCTCTGGAGACAGTGCAGGGCTCAGTGGCCGATATCTCCACCGCACTGGCCAGCTATACTCAATTGTTTACCGATCTTCTCTATACTGGCCTGGGCATCGCCGTCCTGCTAATGCTCGTTACACCCGTACTGAAAAAAATGATGCACGGCATCCACTGAGGTAACACACCATGGCAAAAACGACATTCGACCTCGTCCTCTGGGGCGCGAGCGGTTTTACCGGCCACCTGGTAGCCGATTACCTGGCCCGCAACTACGGCACTGGCGGCGACCTGCGCTGGGCAATAGCCGGACGCAACCGGGAAAAACTGGAGCAGGTGCGCGACGAGTGCCTGCCGCGCGCCAAAAGAAAGGAACTGCCCATACTGATCGCCGACAGCACTGACCCCATCAGTGTTGCGCAATTGGTGGCACAGACCCGGGTGGTATGCAGTACGGTTGGCCCCTATGCCAAATACGGCACCGCTCTGGTCGCCGCCTGTGCAGAGGCCGGTGTGGACTACTGCGATCTCACCGGTGAGGTGCACTGGATGGCGCGGGTCATACCGGACTACCAGGGCACGGCTGAGGCCTCGGGAGCACGCATTGTGCATACCTGCGGCTTCGATTCCATTCCCTTTGATATTGGCACCTGGTACTTGCAGCAGGCGATGATGGAACAGCATGGAGTTTATGCAAATCACGTAAAAACCCGGATCGGCCGCACGCGTGGCGGTGCCAGTGGCGGCACTATCGCCAGCATGCTTAATATGCTGGAAGAAGCACAGCGGGACGACTCGATACGCCGGGTAATGGAAAATCCCTACGCGCTAAATCCACCGGGTGCTGACACCGGGCCAGACGGTGCGGACCAGACGAACGCCCGTTACGACAAGGATTTTCGTCAGTGGACCTCTCCCTTTGTGATGGCCATGGTCAATACCCGGGTGGTAAGGCGCAGCCATGCGCTGCTGGGATTGCCGTGGGGTGAGGACTTCCGCTACGACGAAGCTGTGCTCAATCGCTCGCGTGCGGAGGCGCTTGCTATTGCGCTGGGCACAGGCGCCGGCATGCTGGCAATGGGTCTGGGACCTGTGCGTAAAGTGGCGGCGAAGCTACTACCAGCGCCTGGCGACGGACCCTCCCGACGCCAGCGCGAGAACGGCTACTGGGAAGCCTTTTTTCATGGCGTTCACCCCAGCGACAGGCGCAAGGACATGCGCTTGAAAGTTACCGGAGACATGGATCCCGGCTACGGTTCAACCGCCAAGATGCTGGGGGAGTCGGCGGTTTGCCTGGCGCTGGATAAAGCAGCGACGGGCGGCGGCTTTCTCACACCGGCATCTGCCATGGGGAGTCAGTTACAGCAGCGTCTGGAAGACAATGCCGGTCTGGATTTCGAATTCATGGAGATAGACTAGGCACCTGTTACTTGCTGGCGCTTAGCCAGCATGGAAAACCACAGCGAAAACCCGTACATTCGTCGACAACTATAAACAACGACAGGGGTGGTAATAACAGGGGTGAACAGGTTTAACCTCACGTTCAGGGGCGAGATTGTCGAGGGGCACGATCCGGAGCAGGTGCGAGCCCGCCTGGCACAGTTACTCACCATAGACGATCCCGCGATGCTACAGCGCTGCTTCTCAGGCGACCCCGTTGTATTGCGCCGCGACCTGGAACGCAAGGAAGCGGCTGAACTCTATGCCCGCCTGCGACAGATGGGCATCCACGTCGATCTGGTGAAGATCGGTGAACGGGGTGATTTGCATGCAGGCGAGACAGATATTGCTCTGGCCTCGTCCATACCCACGCCACCATCCGAGCCCGCAGCGGAAACTGCGGCAAGCGGGGCACCAACAGCAGCCGTGGCTGGAAAACTCCAGGAGAACAAGGCAGAACAGGCCATTCGCCGCGCCGACCTGGCGACAAAGAGGGAGCTGCGGGCAGAGCATGATGCTGAACTTAAAAGCAGAGAAAGAGCTTTAAAACGAGCGCTTTTGGCAAAGGAGAGAGAAGAGGCAAAGCGCGCGAAAGCCAACGAGAAAGCACAGAAGAACACGCGATCCAGAGAAGCGAAGCACAAGGCGAGGTTGGCGGCCGCGAAACGCAAAGCAGAGCGGAAACTGGAACAGGCGGAGGCCGCCCAACAACAAGCGACTGCCCGGGCAGAGCGGGAGCGACTGGAGGCTGAGAATAGCGAACGCATGGCAGCCGAACGCGCAGAACAGGCACGGCTGGAGCAGGCCCGCAAGGAAGAGAAGCGGCGACAAGCGGAAGAGACTGCACGTCGCAAGGCCCAGGAAGAGGAGCAACACAGAGCCCTCGAGGAAGAACAGGAAGCTCAGCGCCGCGCCATGGAAGAGCAGCCGATCCAGCGGGCCGCTACAGAACTGGCGCACAAACCTGGGTTCAAGCCGGTGGATGCCAGGGTGAAAACCCGCCTTGAAACGCCTTCAATGCAGCGCCGTTCAGGGGAGGATGCGGTTGAGCGCAAACGCGAAAGGCAACCCGGCGCGCCCAATATTTACAGCCTGAGGCCCTTTAGAAACACCCCCGGGATTCGCGACCGGGCCACTTTATCGAAACGGGCCATGCGACTTGCCTATACCGTTGCGGCGGTAGCGTTGATAGCCGCCGCTGGCCTGGGTGTGCGCCTGGCCACTCTGCCTGCGATACCCCAAACCCTGGGTCCCAGCGGCATGGCCGTTGCGCCGCAGGGCAGTTTGCTGCTGGTCGCCGGCGAGCACCTGTTGCTACACGACCGATCCGGCGTGAGCGTCTCCCAGTTATCTTTCGACAAGCTTGGACTTGCGAACCTGCAACCGCCGCTGCTGTTTGATCAAATGGGAAATCTGCTGGCCGCAGGGCAGCTCAAATCATCCCAAGCAGTGCAGGGAATGGGGCAAAACACACTGCTACGCTGTGATCTGACAGCGCCTGCATGTGCAAGCTTCGCACCGGAACTGGCGAGCAGGGAGATCTCTGCAATCGCAGCTCACCCCATAGACGGTAGCCTCTTTATCGCCGACAGCAATAGGCGCGAGTTAATCCGCATCAGTGCCCAGGGCGCTGTGATCGCGCGCACCAGCATGGCGTTTCCAACCAAACCGGTATTGCGTCTGGATTCAGGTCTGTTGTTGATTAACAGCACACTGGGGCCAGGAATCAGCGTCTATCGCTATGAGGATAATGCCTTCGGCAAGCAACTGGACGAAGTCCTGCTATTGCCGGGAGGCAATGCGGCTGGGTTCGACCGGGTAGTTGATTTTGTTCGCAATGGTGAGTACTGGTGGGTCATTCTGGAGACCACAGAAAAATCGACATCGGAGCTCTACCGATATGACTCCCGGTGGCAATTTGTCGACCAGGCGGCACTGGCACAGGGGACCCGCCCCCGGCAACTGGCTAACTGGGGTGGGCGAACGCTGGTCCGCGATCCCGCGCGTGTGGCCATACATCGCTTCAGCAACCAGGGGACCGCGGAAGCACCACTCTTATCCGGCGGGCTGACCCAGCTGCTGGAGGAACAGAACCATAGCTTGAGCCTCGCAAAGTTGAGCTGGAGAATTGGCCTGGCACTGGCGCTTCTGACGGCAGTGGCAGGCCTCTGCCTGGGTGAACTGCACCGGGTACGCAGCCTCGTCTACACCTCCTGCCGGGAACGTGGGGCGGCGCCGGTAGATGAACTCGCGAAAAATATCATTTGGGTGGACACTGCACCGGGGCGCAGTACACATTTTAACAGGGTCGCCCTCGGCTACCTCGCACTGGCCACCGGACTTGTCCTGGGCGCAATCGGCCTGGGGGCCTCAACCATACAATTGACTGCCCTGCTGCTTGCCCTTAGCGGCCCCGCCATAGCGCTGCTGCTATTGCAGCGCAGCGAGACGGGCCATATCGGTGTCAGCGGAGGACAGCTGCTGCTGGTTGACCACAGTGGGATGTACCACTTCGGCGGCGGCGGGCGCATTCAGCATCGGGGCCCCTTCCTGATGATAGATGACGTAACGGTATTTACCGGAACGCGACTGCTGCCGGCATTTTCTCCGGCCGCCATCAGGGAGCAGGTAACACCTGCGGTTGTCGGAGGTGTCCGGGTGGATCGCAAGATTGTTACCGTCAAGCTGTTCCAGGCGCGCCATCCCATCGCCCTGGGCGCTGCGGTGATTCTGGCGACCAGCGCCAGCGCGGTAGCACTGCTGTCTCTGCAGGGCATTTTTTGATTACACACAGAGCCGGCGTGATCGGGGTCGGCCGCCAAATTAGCCTCTCACCAGGCCAGTGGCAGGGCGACAGGGCTTCACTGTATTCGATATACTGTGTCTCGAAACGCCGCTGAGACAAAAATACAGGAAGCCCGGCTCGTATGCCCCCAACCGAAACACATCAGCCGATCCCGCCCGCTTCTCTAAGGGTCTCCCTGTTTGTCACCTGCCTTGCGGATCTGTTTCGCCCCTCTGTTGCTTTCGCCAGTATTAAACTGCTTGAGCAGGCTGGCTGTGAGGTTTCAGTGCCACTCAAGCAGACCTGTTGTGGCCAACCTGCCTACAACACTGGCGACTTTGAATCCTCCATACCCCTCGCTCGCCAGCTCATCCAGCAATTTGAAGATGCCGATTATGTGGTCGTACCCTCAGGCTCATGCGCCGGCATGATCTGCCACCACTATCCCAAGCTATTGCAGGGCGAATGGCGCGAACGCGCACTGCAACTGGCGGCAAAAACGTTTGAACTGACCACTTTCCTGAACGATATCGCCCACATCAAACGGGGTGAACAGCCTGTGGTAAAACTTCCGAGCGTGACCTACCACGACAGTTGCGCGGGCTTGCGCGAACTGAGTATCAAAAATCAGCCCCGCGCCCTGTTAAAGGAATTGTGCGACAAAGAGGTAGATGAACTGCAACAGACGGAGGTGTGCTGCGGTTTTGGTGGAACCTTCTGTACCAAAATGCCGGAAATTTCCGGCAAGATGGTGGGCGATAAACTGGCCAGTGCGGTAGCGACCAAAGCGCGTATCCTCACCGGCGGCGATCTCGGCTGCCTGCTCAATATCGCTGGCCGGGCAAAACGCAACGGAGAGGATATCGAAGTAAGGCACATTGCCGAGTTGTTGTGCGGCGATATCGACGGCCCCGCCATCGGCGAGGGGCAGTGATGGAAACAGTCACTTGAAACAGACTTCCCACGCCTTCCTTGAGAATGCCCACGAGGCGCTGCAAGATGCCGACAAAGCCAAGCGCCGGGAGTTGCTGGCCACATTCATGCCGCTTGTGCGCGATGCGGCTATGGACAATTTCGGCCACTTCGAGGACCTGCGCCAGCATGTCAAACAGCTGCGGCAACACAGTCTCGAAAACCTCGACCACTACCTCACCAAGTTCGAACAGGAGGCCGTGCAAAACGGCAACCGGGTCCACTTTGCGGAAGACGGCAATGAATTAAACAGCATCGTGCTGGATATCTGCCAGCAGCACAGCGCTCGCCATATCGCCAAGGGAAAATCCATGGTGACAGAGGAGACGGGGCTTAACGATTATCTCAAGCGCGCCGGTCTAAAGGTAACCGAGACAGATCTCGGCGAATACATTATCCAGCAGGCCGGCGAAACCCCCAGCCATATTGTAGGGCCGGCGCTGCACAAGTCTGCCGCGGAAATCCGCGAACTGTTTCTGGAAAAGCACGATCTCGGGGAGCGCGACCTCACAGAGACCGTTGACATGGTGGACGAGGCGCGGCAAGTGCTGCGTGAACACTTCCTGAACGCAGAGGTCGGCATTATTGGCGCCAACGCGCTGGTGGCTGAAAACGGCTACAGCATGCTCGTCACCAACGAGGGCAATGGTGATCTGTGTGCCAACCTGCCGAATGTGTTGATCGTCTGCACGACCATCGACCGTGTGCTGCCGCGACCGGAAGACGCGATGGCCATGCTGCGATTACTGGTGCGCTCTGCCACCGGCCAACCCCATACCTGCTACACCAGCTTTTACTCCGGACCGCGGCGCGTTCAGGACAGCGACGGCCCACTGGAAACCCACTTTGTGCTGCTGGACAACAGCCGCACCGACATATTGGCGAGCGACTATAGTGAAATGCTGCAGTGCATCCGCTGCGGAGCCTGCCTGAACCACTGCCCCATTTACGCCGCCACCGGCGGTCACGCCTATGGCTGGGTCTACCCTGGGCCCATGGGCTCGATACTGACACCCTTGCTGACCTCACTGGAGCAGAGTCACGCCCTGCCCAACGCCTGCACCAGCTGCGGTCGGTGCGCGGAAGTCTGCCCCGCCGACATCCCGCTTCCCGATTTGCTGCGCGACCTGCGCCACGACGAAGCGAAGCAAAAGCTGTCGCCTGTCCGTTGGCGCCAGGGCATGCGCTTACACGCCTGGCTGGCGCGACACCCCGGCCTGTATCGCGCCGTGACTAATGTGGGCATTTTCGCATTGCACCTGTTGGGTCGAAGCAAGGGCAGCTTTAGCAAACTGCCGCTGGCATCCGGCTGGACCAGCCAACGCGATTTCCCGGCACCCCAGGGCAAAACCTTTATGCAACAGCTCGCCGCGTCACAGCGCGAGGACAAAGCCCGCGTGCACAAGGCAACGCGCAGCGCGGCAAAAAAGTCAGCCAGTGGCAAACCCCGGAAAAAGAGCGCAGGCCCCGTCAACGAGCGCCGTGAGCCGGGACTGAGAGCTGACTGGCCGCGCAAACCCGACCCCAGAAAACCCGCGGGAACCGTCAGGGCTCCCAAGACCGGCACAGAAGCTACCGGCAAGACCAAAGCCCACCCGGGCGGGCCTCGCGGCAAAAAACCACGGCAGAGAAAACCCGATGACCGATAGCGCCAGAGCGCGAATTTTTGCGGCTGTGCGACGCGCCAGTGCGGGCGCTGATGCAGACAAGATAGCGCGGGAGCTGGAGTCCTTTGGCAGAGCGCCGGGGGCGAGTTTGCCGGCCGCCGACATCTGTACCGCATTTCTCGTCAATGTTCTGAAAAACAAGGGCAGCATAGACTGCGTAGCCAATCGCTCGGGCGCGGTAAAAGCGGTCGCGGAATACCTTTATGAACACTTTCGCAGCCTCCGGCTCGTGGCGGGCAATGACCCTCACCTCGCGGCCATGCCCTGGCGTGAAGCCGGTGTGCTGCCGCGCTTCGGTACCGTGGAAGCGGGAGAACCGGTCACGCTCAGCTATGCACTACTGGGGGTCGCAGAAATAGGCGGTATTGTTACCCTGACGGGCAAAGCCAACCCCGCTGCAAATAACTTGCTGAGTGAACACCACATCGTGCTGGTCGACAGCAGCAGGCTGGTGGCCGATATGGAAGATGCCTGGGAAGTCATCCGCAAAGAGACTGACAAATCCGGCCGCCCCCGGGGCATCAATTTTATAGCAGGGCCATCCAGCACCGCGGATATCGAGGGCAAACTGGTGTATGGCGCCCACGGGCCGCGCAACTGGCATGTAATCCTGATGGGAGAGCTACCGGAAAACGCGCAGGAAAGAGCCCGCGAGCTCGCGGGCTGTTAATCAGGGCGAACTTACTGCGCCTGGGCCAGCGGTGTATAGGTGAACTTCTGGCCGCCCAGTACCGCTTCAAACATCAGGCCGCCCTTGGCAATGGTAAAGACAGCCAGCCCCCGGCGATAGCCGCCGTGGGCGGTGGTCGCATCGTTCCTGCCACCACTGGCCCCGGCCGACAGGCCGCCAGTCGTACTGGCATCAGCGGAGACGCCGGCGGTAATAGCTACCGCAGTTGCCTGGGCGCTGAACTCAAAGTTTCCCGAGGTGAACTCCTCGTAGGCTGTCTGATTCTGGAAGAAGATAATCTGGGTGAAGGCCTGCCCACCCAATTGCCAACCCGCGGTCAGCTGGGTCATGGAAGTCGTGCCCACAAACTGCCCCGCCGCGTACACCCGGCCCTCGCCATAGGCGCCACCGACGATAAAGCCCGCCTTGCCTATGGTGGGAAAGATGGCATAGCCGTAAGCGCTGTCAAAAAACTTACCGCTCTCACCGGCATTGCGAAATGAGCTGACCGCGTCGCTGTACTCATCGGCCCGGGCAGGGCCCCCGGCCAGCATCAACAACGACAGGATTGGCACCAGAAAACCGGCTTTGAAGAGTCTTTGCATAACAAAACACCTTGCTTGTGAGTATGGGGGTATCTAAGCGTTTCGGCCAACTGCGCCGGTGCCCGTATTCTGGGTTGGACGCCCCCGCGGGTCAAGGCATTGTCACCCCGTGTTGCGCATGCCCGCTGCTACCCCGGCGATGGTCACCATAATCGCCCGCTCCAGCACCGGCTCTGCCGCTTCCCGGTTGCGCAACAGCAATTCCGCCTGGAGCATGTTGAGAGGTTCCGTATAGATACTGCGCAGGCGCAGGGACTCCCTGATCCAGGGCTCCGCGGCAAGCAACTGCTCACCACCACTGATTTCCAGCACCGTGGCCGTGTCACTGAGCAATTGTTCGCGCAGGGACGAGCCAATTCCCTGTAACTCCTGTGGCACCAGGCGCTCGTCGTAATAGGCAGAGATACCCGCATCGGTTTTGGCAAACACCATCTCCAACATGGACAGGCGGGTGGCAAAAAACGGCCAGACTGCCGCCATCTCGCGCAACATGTCACCCTTACCGCCGTCCAGCGCCAGGCGCAGCGCGGCGCCAGCGCCAAGCCATGCCGGCAACACCAGACGGTTCTGGGACCAGGCAAATATCCAGGGGATGGCCCTCAGACTCTCGATACCCCCTCCCCCCGCGCGCCGCGCAGGCCGCGAACCCAGTGGCAACTTGGCCAGTTCCTGTTCCGGTGTCGCGTGGCGGAAATAGGAGACAAAGTCCGGCTCGCCACGCACCACAGCGCGGTAAGCGTCGCAGGAGTCCCTGGCCAGGTCGGACATAAGCTCGCGCCACTCCTGACGCGGAGCTGGTGGTGTCAGCAGATTTGCACGGCAAATGGCCCCGGTATACAAGGCCAGGGTTTTAACAGCCATCGAACTCCACCCCAGCTTGGCGCGAATCATCTCGCCCTGCTCGGTCACCCGCAAGCCATTCTTCAGTGAACCGGGCGGCTGCGACAACAGCGCCTCACCGGCGGGGGCGCCGCCGCGCCCGATAGTGCCGCCACGACCGTGGAACAGCGTCAGGCGGATATCGAATTCCTGGCAAGTCTGTAACAGTTCTTCCTGAGCCCGGTACTGTGCCCAGGCAGCAGCCAGCACCCCGGCGTCCTTGGCGGAGTCGGAGTAACCGATCATCACCATCAACTGGCCCTGTATATGGCCGCGGTACCAGCTGTCCTGCAACAGGGCGTCGACCACCTGCTGTGCCCGGGACAGATCATCAAGGGTTTCAAACAGGGGGGCCACCGGGAGGTTGTGCGTGCAACCCGCCTCTTTTAACAGCAGGTGTACCGCGAGCACATCCGAGGCCTGGCGCGCCATGGAGATCACATAGGCACCCAGTGCCTCCGCTGGTTGCTCGGCCACCACCGCGCAGGTGTCCAATACCTCCTGCACCGGCGCAGAGGGCTGCCAGTTGTGTGGTACCAGTGGCCGTCGATTTGCCAGTTCCCGCAACAGGAAAGCCCGCCGCGCCTCTTCATCCCAGGCGGCATAGTCACCGAGACCGAGGTAGGTGGTAAGTTCCGATAACGCCTCGGTGTGTCTGGCGCTGTCCTGACGGACATCGTGGCGCAAAAGGTGAACGCCAAAACAGCGCACCCGTCGCAGCAGGTCCAGCAATGCCCCGTCGGCAATAATCTGCATACCGGATTCCACCAGTGAGCGGTAGCAGGCGTGTAATGGCAGCCACAACTGCTCCACGGACCGCAGCGTATCGCCTTGCGAGGGCAGCTCACCGTCCAGCGCCGCCTCTATTGCGAGCCGGGTCTGGCGCAGCAGATCGCGCAACTGACGCAACACGACCCGGTAGGGTTCGTGGGCATGGCCGGCGAGCTCCGCCAGCTCTGCGTTGCAGCGCGTCATCGAAAGCTCTTCTACCAGGTCGTCCACATCCGTCAGATACAGATCTGCCACCTGCCAGCGGCTCAGCAGCATTACCTCGGTGGTGACGGGCGCTGTGACGTTGGGGTTACCATCACGGTCGCCGCCCATCCAGGAAACAAAGGTCACCGGGGATACGTCCAGCGGCAGGTGTACACCGCAGCTGTCAAATAGCGCGCGGTCGAGGCGACGCATAAACTCGGGAACTGCGCGCCAGAGAGAATCCTCGACCACCGCAAAGCCCCATTTCGCTTCATCTACCGGGGTGGGGCGCTCCAGGCGAAAATCGTCCCCGAACCAGATCTGTGCGATCAGCTCACGCAGCCTCTCATGCAGCCGCTCCTGCTCGCGTTCGGTCAGGCCGTGCAATTCCAGCTGGGCCAGGCAGCGACCAATTTCACCGTGTTTGTGAATCAGGGTACGGCGGGTAATTTCCGTGGGATGGGCAGTAAGAACCAGTTCAATTCGCAACTCGCGAACCGCGCAGGCAACGGCTTCAGGTGTCACCCCCTCGGCCAGCAGTTCAGCCAGGCCGTTGGCCAGACTGCGTGAGGCAGAGAGCATCTCGTCTGCCTCACGCGATACATTGTGATGCTGGTCGGCGATATTGGCGAGATTGAGAAACTGACTGAAAGCCCGGGCCACCGGCACCAGTTGACCGTTATCGAGATTACGCAGCACACCCTGCAGTTCGTCCCGGGCACTCGCTGAGCCCTCGCGGGCGCTCTTGGAAAGCCCGCGAATCTGCTCAATAAGTGCGAGGAAGTCCGGACCCTCGGCAGCTGCTATCGTATCGCCCAGCAGCCGGCCCAGAAAACTGACATTACCGCGCAGCGACGTGTAGGCAGACTCGCTCAAGATAGCCTCTGGGGCAAGCAGCCGTCAGTCAGGTGCCAGCCGCGCCAGCAGGTCGCATACGCGACAGGAGTAACCCCATTCATTGTCATACCAGTTCAATACCCGTAAGTAGCGACCGGCTGTCACCCCGGTAAAGCCTGCATCGTAAATGGATGAGTGGGAATTGCCAATGATATCTGAGGAAACAATGGGCCGGTCGCTGAACTCGAGGATACCCCGCAACCGATCCGACTCCGCCGCCGCCCTCACCACGGCGTGCACGTCCCCGACACTGACCTTGGTACCCAGTTTGCAGAAAAAATCCACTACCGAACCGTCCGGTACGGGGACCCGGGCTGCTATGCCGTGTAGTTTGCCTTTCAATTGCGGCAGCACCTCGCCTACCGCTTTGGCAGCGCCGGTGGAGGTAGGAATGATATTTTCCGCGGCCGCCCGGCTGCGTCGCCAATCCGAGTGCGGCACATCCGCCAGGCGCTGGTCATTGGTATAGGCATGCACCGTGTTGATGACACCTTCCTCTATACCGAAGGCCTCATCCAGTACGCTGGCCATGGGCGCGAGGCAATTCGTCGTGCAACTGGCATTGGAAATGATACGGTGCTCCGGCTTGAGGCCCTCGTCATTCACACCCAGCACCAGGGTATAGTCCACCGGGTCCTTCGCCGGCACGGTCAGCACCACGTGCTTCGCCCCCGCAGCCAGGTGTTGCTCCAGTTGCTCGCGCTTGCGAAATACTCCCGTGGCTTCCACCACGGCGTCTACACCCAACTCAGCCCAGGGGATATCCGCAGGGTTGCGTTCGCTGATCAGCTTCACCTTGCTCTTGGCCGTTACGAGGTGGCCATCCTCGAGCTTGAGGGCCTTACCGAACGGGCCCATCACCGTGTCGTAATCCAACAGGTAGCGCAATGCCTCATAGTCGAAGAGGTCGTTGATCGCGACAACGTCGATGCCCTCGACATTTTCGAGGATACGAAAAACCGAGCGTCCGATTCGGCCGAAGCCATTGATTCCAATTTTCATTACGCCACCTCCTGCTGCAGGTCCAGTTGTCGGTAGACTCTCACCACATCCAACAGGCGGGCCGCGTGGCCCAGGTTTTCATACCAGCTGAGCGTCTTGATAATGCTGTTGCCCGCCTTGATAGTGCCCTTGGTATCAAACAACAGGGACAGCGGATTGCCAATGACATCTGAAGACACAATAGGGTCCTCTACCACACCGACGATGCCAGTGAGGCCTTTTGCCCCGGCACGCATGGCTGTGTTGATATCTTCCGCGCCCACTTCCGGGTCTGCCATAACCAGGTTTACATCCAGCAGACAGCCCTCGTGGATGGGTACATTTAGCGCGGAGGTGAGGAACTTACCCTCGAAGGCCGGCAATATCTGCCCCAGCCATTCGCCTGCCTCGTGGCTGTTGGGGATAATATTTTTTGCCGCAGAACGGCTGCGGCGGATATCGCTGCCGGCATAGTCCTGCAACGCCTGATCCGAAGTGTAGGAATGAATAGTACTCATGCTTCCGCATTCGATCTCAAACGACTGGGACAGCACGTGCAACAATAGGCACAGCGCAGTGGTGGTGGCGGAACCCGCGGAGATCATAGTATCGCCGGCCTCTGCGGCGGCGTCGTTGATGCCCGGAATAACAATGCGGTCAATACCATCGGCTGGCAAAGTACGCAGCAACACCCGGCGAGCGCCATTGACCAGATGGTCCTGCATAAAGCGCGTTTCTCTATACTTCCCGGTGGAATCGATCACCATGTCCACGCCGAAAATATCCCAGGGCATTTCCGCCGGACGATCGATTTGCATGAGACGGGAGCGAAACCTTTGGTTGACGAGAAAGTTCCCCTGCAACTCGTGGCGGTGGGGGTCCTCAACCTCAGAGCCTAAAAGGTAGTGCAGTATTTTCGGCTGGCCGATGTCGGCTATCGCAACCACCTCAACATCGTCACTGCGCGACGCAAGCTCGTAAATCTGGCGGCCGGTCTGGCCAAATCCCATAATGCCCACCCGAACGGGCCTGACTTCTGACATAAAAGATCTCCTCGCCTGATACGGCGTCTTTACACTACCTGAATTTGCGGGAGAGCCGACTGTGGGCGCATATAACGAACCCGCAGTCACTCCCATCACTATTGTTACTCAAATTGGAGCGGGGCATCCATGATTCAACGCAACAAATTGTGCAACGCAGGCGGTGGCTGGATAAGTACCCGTTCTTTGGGGCAAGCAGCATAGGCCGGCACTTGCCAAATAACTCGCCTTTTCGATAAAAATTTGCCGAAACGCCGGTTTCTGCCCCTTTTGGGCCTCTGGTTAAAGCCCAGGTGGACTGGTAGGATATTTGGCCAATTCAAGGTTAGGGCAGTGATGGCATGGCTATATTTGATCGTCACAAGAACAAAGAGACGCCGTCAAAGGTGCCGGAGCCCGTGCTCGAAGAGCCGGTCGCTACTGCACCACCCTCTGCCACCCTTCCCCCCAAAACCGCCAGGAGTATCGCTATGATCGGACCCAGCATTAAAATCAAAGGTGAAGTGTCAGGCGATGAAGACCTTCTCATCCAGGGCCAGGTCGAAGGTACCGTCAACCTCAAGAACAATGAGGTGATTGTAGGTGAGTCCGGCCAGTTAACCGCCGATATCCTCGCCAAGACCATCAAGATCGACGGCAAAGTCACCGGCGACATTACCGGCGCTGAGAACGTGGTGATTTCCAAACTGGGCAATGTACGCGGCAATATTGTTGCGCCTCGGGTGCTGCTGGAAGACGGTGCCAAGTTCAAGGGCAGTATTGACATGGATCCCGGCGATCTCGCTGGCAAGTCGGCCCCCCAGGGCGCGAAGGAGCCAACGGCGTTTCCCTCGCAGGATAACAAAGCACCCCGGCTCGACCTGAAGAGCGGTTAGGCCCATTTCCCTGCCTCTCAAGGCAGGGCTGGACAGCCTTGCCAACCAACAGTCCTCACTACTACCGTCGTTATTTGAGCACCTCGACGAGGAGCGCCGGTTGACGGTGCTGAATATCGGCCCGGCACTTTCGGAGACGGTAGAGTTTTTCTCCCAATTTCGCTGCAAGCTGTACTTTATCGATCTGTTTGACGATCTGCCCGAGCTGACCTCTGCGGCGGACGGCATCGCATCCCCACAGCAGCTACTCAGTGAATCCCTGCAGTTCCCCCGCGATACCCGCTTCGATCTCTGCCTGTTCTGGGATCTCTTCAATTTCCTCGATCGCGAGGCAATCGCTGCGCTGCAGGACATCCTCCGTCCCCACCTGCACAGCGACAGCCTGGCCCACGGCTTTGCCGTCCACAACCGACGCACCGAGCAGTGCGGCAAGGTATACGGCATACAGGAAATGCACCAGCTCAGTACTCGGCCGCGACCCGCGGCCCTGCCCGGTTACAGCCCCTATAACCAGGGGCAGTTGGAAAAGATACTGGGCTGTTTTCGCGTTACCCGCAGCGTACTACTGCCGGACAGTCGACTGGAACTACTGCTGAGAGCGAAGCTCCAGAACTAACAGGACGGTTTCAATCTCGCCCCAACGGGCGGCCATGGCGATACAGCCAGAATCCCGACCCGGCAAATTCTGGCGCGGTCCCATCTCTAACGGCAGTACATCGAAAAAAAATACCGTCTCTCCAATCCATTCCAGCCGTGGCGGCGTAACAACAGCTGACACTAGAACGGAGCAAGACATGGAAGTTTCTGTCGCGGAAAAAATGTTGGCCTTCCCCAGTAATATGTCGCCGGAGGCCAGACTTGTACACGATGCTCTGGTGGCGCGTGGCCTGGAAACACCGATGACTCCCAACGGGCTCAGCCGGGACGAAAAATATCGCAGAATAACCGCTGCATTCACCGATATTACCCGCACACTGGGTCTGGACCTGGCCGATGACAGCCTGTGCGAGACACCCCATCGAATAGCAAAAATGTACGTGGACGAAATTTTTTCAGGACTGGATTACGCCCGTTTTCCCAAAATTACTGCGATCGAGAACAAAATGCAGGTTGAAGAGATGGTACAGGTGGACAAAATCGACCTGGTCAGCACCTGTGAGCACCACTTCGTCACTATCGACGGCAACGCTCGCGTGGCGTACATCCCGGGAAGCACTATTATAGGCCTGTCAAAAATCAACCGTATCGTTCGCTTTTTCGCCCAGCGCCCGCAGGTGCAGGAACGTCTTACCCAACAGATTCTGGTCGCACTACAAACACTGCTGGGCACTGCGGACGTCGCGGTTACGATTAACGCAGTGCACTACTGCGTCAAATCCCGGGGCGTGATGGATACCAACTCCACTACTCGCACCACCGCCCTGGGCGGTGCCTTCAAAGCCAACCCGGCTACGCGGGCAGAATTCATCCGGTAGAAAACGTCCGGGCCCTGGCACCCCCGCCAGGCATTTTCACACCCGGCAATGCCGGGTGTTTTTTTATGTGCATTTATTGATCAACCTCAATCGCACCTCCTTCCCGGCTCGGCTACTCTCTTCCATTGCTCCCAGCCATATGGCGCAGGGAACTGTGGGGACATTTATGACAAAACATACGGATCGAGACATGGCGCGGGGGGTCAAATTGTTGCACGATCCCGTGCGCAACAAGGGCACCGCATTTACCGAGGCCGAACGGGACCTGCTGGGCCTGCGGGGTTTGTTGCCGCCGCGGGTGTCCTCACCTGCCGAACAGGAAGAGCGGGTTATGGGCAACCTGCGGGCCAAGGAGTCGGACCTGGAGCGCTACATCGCCCTGATCTCACTGCAGGACCGCAACGAAACGCTGTTCTATCGGGTGGTGCTTAACCACATCGAAGAGATCATGCCACTGATCTACACCCCCACAGTGGGCAAAGCCTGCCAGCTTTTCAGCCACATCTACCGCCGCCCCCGGGGTCTGTATATCACCCTTGAGGATCGCGGCAGGGTGCGGGAAATCCTGGATCACTGGCCGCATCGTGACCCCCACATCCTGGTAGTCACCGATGGCGAGCGCATCCTGGGCCTGGGGGATCTGGGGGCTGCAGGCATGGGTATTCCCATTGGCAAACTCGCGCTTTACACCGCCTGTGCGGGGATACACCCCACCGCCTGCCTGCCGGTGACCCTGGATGTGGGCACCAATAACGAAGCCTTCCTCAATGATCCGCTCTACCTCGGCCTTGAGCGCCGGCGCGAGCGGGGTCCAGCTTATGACGAACTGGTGGACGAGTTTATCGGGGCAGCACAGGACAGCTTTCCCAATGCACTGATACAACTGGAGGACTTTGGCAACCATAATGCCTTTCACCTGCTGGCAAAATACCGGGACCAGGTCTGCCTGTTCGACGATGACATTCAGGGCACCGGCGCTGTCGCCCTGGCGGGATTGTTGGGTGCACTGCGTATCAGCGGTGGCCAGCTGACAGACCAGCGAGTACTGTTCTACGGCGCCGGCCAGGCGGGGATCGGAATTGGCAGTACCCTGGTCGCCGCCATGCTCGAGCAGGGCATGACCCCTGAGCAGGCCTATGGCAACTGCTGGTGTTTCGACAGTCAGGGTCTGCTGGTGGCTGGCCGCGACAGTATTCCCGAACAGAAACAGCCTTTTGCCCACGAACATGCACCTATTCCGGATTTTGCCGAGGCTGTAGCCGCTCTCAAGCCAACAGCGATCATCGGTTGTGCGGGCCAGGCCGGCGTGTTCAGCGAAGAGGTGGTGAAAACCATGGCGCAGCTGAATGAACGCCCCATTGTATTCGCCCTGTCGAATCCCACGGCCAATGCCGAGTGCTCCGCCGAGGAAGCTTACCGCTGGAGCGATGGCAGGGCCATATTTGCCAGCGGCAGCCCCTTCGAGCCGGTACCGGTGGGTAACAAAACCCTGGTGCCGGGCCAGGGCAATAATGCCTACATCTTCCCCGGTGTGGGGCTGGGAGCCGTGGCCAGCAGCAGCACCCGGGTAACTGACGAAATGTTTCTGGCTGCAGCCAGAGTGCTGGCCGACATGGTAAGCGAGGAGGACCTGGCACTGGGTCGGGTTTATCCCAGCCTCTCCCGTATTCGCGAGGTGTCCGCATTAATCGCCGCAGAGGTCGCCGGCATTGCACACCGACAGGGACTGGCACGCGCCCCGAAACCAGAGGATTTGCTGGCGGATGTGAAATCCCGGATGTTCCAGCCGCTTTATCCCCACTACGCCTGAGCCCGTAAACACATGAGCGAAAAAAAACCCTGGTACAACCAGTCTCAAGAGGAACTGCTTACCAATCTTGACGGTAGCGTCACCGGCCTGAGCGAGACGGTTGCGGCAGCACGCCTGCAGCAGTTTGGCCCCAATGAGATCACATTCAAGAAAATCCCGGCATGGATTCGCTTCCTGCGCCAGTTCAATGACCCCATGGTAATCGTGCTGATGGTGACCGCTGTGGTCACCGGGACTCTCACCGCGCTGGGCAGCCATATGCTCCCGGATACCATCGTTATCGCCAGCGTAGTGCTGCTCAATGCCGCACTGGGGTTTGTCCAGGAAGGCAAGGCCGAGGGAGCTCTGGAGGCACTGCGCAATATGATGGTGCAGGAGTGCCTGGTACTGCGCGCTGGAGACCAGCGCCGCATCCCCGCCCGCGAACTGGTGCCCGGCGATATTGTAGTGCTGGAAGCCGGTGACAAGATTCCCGCCGACGTTCGGTTTATCGAGGTTAGTGA
The DNA here is from genome assembly GCA_963977485.1 of uncultured Haliea sp. Lineage (GTDB taxonomy): Bacteria > Pseudomonadota > Gammaproteobacteria > Pseudomonadales > Halieaceae > JARRPM01. Next base: position 159,990 of record CAXBOW010000012.1, on the reverse strand, counting down.
CATTCACGTGGACGAGTCTGCACTCACGGGAGAATCGATCCCGGTGCAAAAGATTGCGGGAGCTATAACAGGCGAAAACCTGGTCCCAGGCGACGAGAAAAATATGGGGTTTTCCGGCACCTTCCTCACCCGCGGCACTGCCCAGGCCATTGTGGTGGAAACCGGTGGCAGCACCGTGTTCGGCCGCATCGCCGATATGGTCAGAGCGGCGGAAACCGTGCTGACGCCCCTGCAGCGCAAGATGAAGGAGTTCGTGCGAACTCTGATTATTGCCATCCTGGTTGTTGGCACGTTTAATTTCGCCTACGGCGTCTACCTCGGCTACGACATCGCTTACAGCTTCCTGGGTGCGGTATCGCTGGTGGTAGCTGCCATTCCCGAGATGTTGCCAGCAATGATCACCTCCATTCTCGCTCTGTCGGGCGTTGTGATGGCGGGTCGCAAGGCACTCATCCGCAGACTGCCGGCGGCGGAAACGCTGGGGGCCGTCTCGGTGATCTGCTCAGATAAGACCGGTACGCTTACTGAAAACCGCATGACCGTAACGCGGATTAACACTGGCGGCAGGACCTACGAGGTTACGGGTACTGGCTACGACATAGAAGGCCAGTTCAAATATAACCAGCAGGCAGTCCAACCCTCAGATCAGCCCGCCCTGTTGCAACTCCTCAACTGCGGCTTCTACTGTAATAACGCCCACCTCAGCGGTCGCGGCGGCACCGGAGATCCCACCGAGCTGGCTTTGAGAATTTCCGGCGCAAAGGCTGAATTGGTGGTTGATGGCGTACAACGGATGGTGGAAATTCCCTTCGATTCCGCCACCAAGTACATGGCCGTGCTGGTGGAAATAGGCACCAGGCGCTTGATTCTCGCCAAGGGCGCGCCCGAAGTGATTGTAGCGATGTGTACCACCGAAACCGACGCGACCGGAGCGCTCAAACCTTTTAATCCGCATACCGCGCTGGAGACAGGACGCTTATTTGCCCGCGATGCCCTCCGAACACTGGGATTTGCCGTCAGGGAAGTATCGGCCGATCACAATGACCTGTCTCACGAGGACCTGCAGAACATGTGTTTTGCCGGACTGCAGGGCATGATCGACCCGCCGAAAGCCTCCGCCATAGAAGCGATTGCCCAGTGTAAAAGTGCCGGTATCCGAACCGTGATGATAACGGGGGACCACCCCGATACTGCCCAGGCGGTGGCACGCCAGTTGGGCATTAACGCCGACAGCGTGCTGACCGGGGCAGAGCTGAGTGAAATGAGTGAGGTGCACCTGCAGCGCGTCACCGAACAGGTTTCCGTGTTTGCCCGGGTCGCCCCGGAACACAAGAAACACATTGCCCAGGCACTACAGGCCAACGGCCATGTGGTGGCCATGACCGGCGATGGAGTGAACGACGCACCCGCCCTGAAAGCGGCCGATATCGGCATAGCTATGGGCATCAGCGGTACCGAGGTGGCCAAGGAGGCGTCCGACATGGTTCTGGCCGATGACAACTTCGCCACCATAGTCGCCGCTGTCGAAGAGGGTCGTCACGCCTGGAACAACCTGCAGAAAGCTATTCTCTACACATTGCCCACCAACGCCGCACAGGCCCTGCTCATTATGGGAGCCATACTGTTGGCTGCCTGGATACCCATCTTCTCAGCGCGTTTTGTACTGGAGCCAGTACAGATTCTGTGGATAAACCTGCTTGATTCTGTGCTGCTCACAATGCCCCTGATGATGGAACCAAAAGAGCCGGGCTTGCTACGCGCCCCACCGCGAGAGCCGAGTGCACATATCATTAACGCCCTGTTCATCCAGAGGGTTGTAATAATAGGTCTGGCGATCGCCCTCCCCGGCTTCCTGATCTACCATCACTTCGGGGCGGCGGCGGTGGTCGACGGTGTCATCGTTGACCAACTGCTGCTAACACAGGCCCAAACTGCCGCCTTCTGGGGCATTCTGCTGGCACACTTCGGCTATGTGGTGTCCGCGCGGTCTATCTACGGTTCGGTGTTTTCGCTGAACCCCTTCTCCAACCGCTGGCTGCTGCTGGGAATCACCCTCAGTATTGCGGTTCGCTTTATCCCGACGCTGGTGCCCGAGGCCTCTGCACTGTTTCGCACCGCCCCCTTTCCGGCCGACTGGTGGCCGCTGATACTGCTGTGTTTCCTACCCAGTTTTCTTGCCATCGAAGCAGACAAGGCACTGCGCAAACTGGGGTCAAAAGCGGCCTGATCAGTCACTGACGGCGTATGCTATAGTCTGCCGCTCGCGAGCTTGCCACTGTGCGCTTGCAACGGATAACTACGGAGGAATAACGTTTGCGAAAGTTTTTTATTGCCTGCGCTGTGGTACTGGCATTGCTGGTCTGCGTGCCACTGGTGCTGATCCTGTCAGGCACTATCAACCTTGATAGCGCCCGTATGATCCTCAATGTCGCGGCCGGTCTGGACGGCCCACCGGCCGATGCGGCAGAGGTTGAGCAACGACTCAGTGTGCCCCAGGGGTTTTCTCTTGAACTCTACGCCAAAGATCTGCCCAAGGCGCGGTTTATGCGCTTCACTCCCGATGGAGACCTGCTGCTCAGTCGCCCCCATCGCGGCGATGTATTGCTACTGCGCCGCGACCAGAATGGCGATGGCCACCCGGATGCAGTAGAAACGCTGCTCAAGGACTTGCAGCGCCCACTGGGACTGGATATCGCAGGCGACTACCTTTATGTGGCCGAGTCAAACCGCATCGGCCGGGTAGCTTTTGACAGCCCCAGCGGCACTCTGGCAGGTGCTTACGAGCCCCTGATAGAGGGCTTCACGGATAACGGCAACCACTGGAGTAAAACCCTGCGTGTGGGCCCCGATGGCCTGCTTTACCTGGCCCAGGGCTCCACCTGCAATGTCTGTGTTGAAGAGGACGAGCGGCGCAACACGATGATGCGATTCCAACTGGATGGCAGCGGCGGTGAAATACTGGCCACGGGGCTGCGCAACAGTGTCGGCTTCGACTGGGCACCCTGGAGTGGCGAGTTATACGCAACGGATAACGGCCGCGACCTGTTGGGCGACGACTTCCCACACTGCGAATTAAACCTGATAGAGGAAGGCCGCTTTTATGGCTGGCCCTATTTCAATGACGATAATGTGCCGGACCCGGACATGGGCTCAGACCCACTGGCCGACAGGCGCGAACCCACCGCACCGGTTCACGGCTTCCGCCCACACAACGCACCGCTGGGAATGACCTTCGTGAACAGCAGCGACTGGCCCGCAGGCTATGAACGCGTTGCACTGGCAGCGTTGCATGGCTCCTGGAACCGCAGCGTACCGGATGGTTACAAGGTGGTTTCCCTGCACTGGACTGACAAGGGCATTGAAGAACGCGATTTCCTCGCCGGTTTTAACAAGGACGGCAATATCTCCGGGCGGCCTGTGGATGTCGCCCAGGGTCCGGACGGTGCCATTTACATTTCCGACGACTACGCCGGCGCAATTTATCGAGTTAGCTATAATCCGAACGCAACAGAGCCTGTAGCCCCGATGGAAGCCGCCACTGTAAGCCGGCTGGATAGTGAAGCTCCAGCCTGGTTGGCCGATGCCGATCTGCCCGCCATGGCGGAACGCGGTGCAGCGCTATACCGCAGATACGGGTGCCGCAAGTGCCACGAGGATGGCAGGAATCCCAAATCACTGGCTGGCCTGTCCGAGCGGCTGGGTTACGGGGCAGTGATCGAAGCCCTGCAGGCACCACAATCCCCCATGCCAGTGTATCCGCTATCGGCGATAGAACTGCGCGAACTGTCGGTATTCCTGCTCAACCCCGACATCATCCCTGCACCAGTTGCCAGGGGGCACTGATCACCTGCCATGTTGCAGTACCTGCCCAACGCACTGACTATCTCGCGCCTGCTGCTGGCAGCGCCGCTGGGCTATCTTATTCTGCATGAGCAATTCGGCTGGGCCCTGGCAACAGGACTGATCGCTGGCATCACGGATGCGCTGGACGGCATTGCCGCGCGCCGTCTTGGCGTCCTCTCCCGCCTGGGCGCGGCGCTGGACCCTGTTGCCGACAAAGTGTTGATCACCATTGCCTTTCTCTGTTTTGCGCACACTGGCCTTATTCCCTGGTACCTGGCTATCGCCGTTATCGCCAGGGATCTCGTTATCGTCCTCGGTGCAGCCTGTTACCACTGGCTGATTGGCGACTTCGAGTTTTCCGCGACCCAACTCAGTAAAGTGAATATGCTCATTCAGATCGCCTTCTGCACGCTGGTGCTGGCGGCACAGCTTACACCCCTGATTCCGGCCATCGCCGTCACAGCTGCCTCCGCGGCGGTGCTGTTCATCGCCGGGGCCAGTGGCTTCGACTACGTTATGAAATGGTCGATCAAGGCTGCACAACAACGCAGTAGAATGGACTAATCCGGGTTGAGTCAACAGTATAAAAAGGGAGTTCCGTGAGCAGTAAGATCCATGTTTTGACTTACAATATTCACAAGGGCTATTGCACCGGCAATCGTCGCTTCGTCCTCGAATCAATGCGCGACAGAATCGCTGAATCCGGTGCAGACGTGGTTTTCCTCCAGGAGATTCACGGTACAGCAATTAAAAGTGACGCCAAGAAACGCCGCTTCTCCTACCCCGACCAGCCGCACTTCGAATATCTGGCTGACCAGAGCTGGCCACACTACGCCTACGGTCGCAATTCCATTTATCGCAAGGGTGACCACGGCAACGCCATCCTCAGCATGTACCCCTTCGTCAGTTGGGAAAATATCGACGTCTCCATATTCAAACGCTCCAGCCGCAGCATATTGCACGGTGTCATCGAAATTCCCGGGCGCTCCGTGCGGCTGCACACCCTGTGTGTGCACCTTGGATTATTGGAAAAGGAACGTCGCGAGCAGTTCCAGGCACTGACCGAACGCATCGACCAGCACGTGCCCAAGGATGAACCCATGATCATCGCCGGCGATTTTAACGACTGGCGCCAACGGGCAGAGCAGCACTTGCACCAGGATCTGGGCCTTGAGGAGCTTTTCGTACAGATGCAGGGGCGTCACGCCCGCACCTTTCCGGTGTGGGCACCGATGCTGTCAGTGGATCGTATATACTACCGTGGGCTCAAGCCGCACTCCTGCAAGCGCCTGTTCACAGGCCACTGGCGGGATTTATCAGACCACGCGGCACTGTTTGGAGTATTCAGTCTATGATGCCGAGCGTCGGCGCGGGCAACATGTTTCACGATCCCACTTTCTTGACGGAGCTGGACCAGGCAGCGCGAGCCAGCGGGAAAACCCCGGCGCAGGCACGCAAATACGCGCGTAAATGCCTGCACGAGATAGAGGCCACGCCGAAAGATTCCTGGTTGCAACCCGCCGCCAAGCTGGCCCGATTTGTCTATACCCGCAGCTACGAAAGGGAAATGGACATCAACCTGGAAGCTCTCGAGGAATTGCGTGAACTGTCAAAGGATCACCTGTTACTATTTCTGTGGTCGCATAAATCTCATATGGACAGTTTTGTGTTCCTGCTGTCACTTTTTGATAATGCCTTCCGCCCGCTGCCATTGATTTTTGCCGGGATCAACATGAACTTCCTCGGCTTTGGCAGTCTCGCCCGCCGAGTGGGTACTATCTTCCTGCGGCGCACATTCCACGAAGACCCGATTTATAAACTGGTTTTTCGCAGCTACATCGATTACCTGATACGCAATAAACTGCCACTGTCCTGGTCAATAGAGGGCACCCGGTCACGCACCGGTAAACTGTCACCGCCGAAACTGGGTATTCTCAATTGGGTCCTGGAGTCCTGCCAGAAAGAAGGGGTCGAAAAAGTCTTACTGGTTCCCGTCTCCATCGCCTTTGACAGAATCGCTGAAGTTGATGACTACGTTGCCATCCAGCGCGGCGAGCCCAAGCGCAAGGAATCTCTGGGCTGGTTTTTTAATTACATTTTCGGCATGCAGCAACCCTACGGCAAAGTGTATGTGCGCTTTGCCAAACCTCTGGCCCTGGGAGAAGCCACCAGTCTCTCTGAAGACATGAGCGAGGGCAAGAACGGGGAGCGCCGCCTGGTAACCCGGATGGGATTCGAGGTCTGCACACGCATTGAACAAATTACGCCGATAAAATCCGCCGATGTGCTGACCATGGTTCTGCTGGGCGCCAATGGGCGCGCCCTGACCGCTGCGGAAATCCACGCCCAGGCCGCGGATATTGCCTCCATGGTCAAAGCACGAAATTTGCCCGCCGCATCCGGGTTCAGGCTGGATGATGAAGAACAGGTACGAGCAGCGGTACTGGCACTGCAGGGCTCTGGCCTGATTAAACGGTACGACAAGGCCAGTTTACCGGTGTACTACATACCCCCGGGCAAACAACTTGCCGCGGCATACTACCGCAATACCATCACCCACTTTTTCCTCAGCGCCGGCCTGGCGGAAATCGGGCTGGCCATGTGCGCACTGGGCATAGACGCCCCCAACAAAGCACGGCTGGAGAGCAATATCCTGAACCTGAGGGATCTGTACAAATTCGAATTTTTCTATAAACCCACCGGCGAATTCCTGCAGGAAGTACAAAGGGAAGCGGAGCAACGCTACCCCAACTGGTCCAGTGGCGAGCGCTCCCTGCAAAAAATGCTGCGCGAGCAACCACCACGTTTCGGCCACGCCATTCTGCGTTCCATTTCCGAATCCTATCTGGTGATCGCTGTTACCCTGCTGGAGCTTGACGCCAGGCCGGTTCAGGACCGCAAAAAATTCATCGGCCATCTGATGGCCCAGGGCCAGCAGATGCTGCTGCGGCGCACTATAAGCTGTGAGGCCTCGGTGTCACAGGACCTGTTTGCCACCGGGTTGCGCCAGGCAGAACACCTGCAGTTACTCGATTTCGGCACTGAGCTGGCGGCCCGTCGTCAGGTTTTTGGCGAACGCGTGGTCGCCGCTCTTTCCGCTATAAACCTGCTACAGCGGTCCTACGATTCAAACTGGTTCTCGGAGCTGTCAGCGGGCAAGGTTTCCGGGTTACTGGGAGCATAATTGGCGGCAAATCGGGCCTCCACCTCAGGCTACTGCCTTGCCGACCGCTGACATACCCGCTATCTTCATCCACTGACTACAGGCTCGCCGGAAATACACCATGCGCATAAGCGAAGTTGCCGCCACACTGGCAGAAGTCCCCCCCATGTTAGGCCTGGCGCGAGAGCTGAAGCCCCGCCCAAAATCGACGCGTGACTGCTTTGGGGCACGAGTGGAAACCACTGCCAGCAAGTACCCGGATGAAACCGCGGTAATTTTCGAAGGCGAACAACTCAGCTGGCGAGAGCTCAACGAATACGCCAACCGCTATGTCGGCGCATTGCGTGGTATGGGTCTGAAGCATGGCGATACGGTCAGTGTACTGATGGAAAATCGCATCGAGTACCTCGCCACATTGATCGCGCTGAACAAGATGGGAGCCACCGCAGCCCTGATCAATACCAACCTGACCGGGGCACCCCTGATCCATTGTATCGGTATCACGAATTCCTGCATGTGCCTGTTCGGTGAGGAGCGCCTCGATGCAATCAAAGATGTGCGCAAGGATCCGGCGCTAGCTTCTGTCAGACAATACCTCTTTGTTCCGGACGCCCGCCACAAAGCTTGCCCTACATGGGCCAGGGATATGGCGGAGGAGTCGACGGATGAGGACTACAGTAATCCGCCGGAGACAGGTGACGTAAAGCTTGGCGATATCGCCCTGTATATTTTTACCTCCGGCACCACCGGTCTTCCCAAAGCCGCAATCATGTCCAACCATCGCCTGCTGGCAAGCTCCGCCGTATCTTACAGGGTGGGCCTGCGCTGTGATGTCAACGACTGCATCTACCTGTGTCTGCCGATATACCACGGTACCGGCCTGTTCCTTGGTGTTGTTGCCGCATTTTCAACGGGTGCCAGCATGTTTATCCGTCGCAAATTCTCTGCCAGCAACTTCCTCAGCGAGGTGCGGGAACACGGCGCCACCTGCTTTATTTACATAGGTGAACTGTGCCGCTATCTGTTGAATACCCCGCCACAGGCGGACGATGCCGATAACCCGATGGTCACCATGATGGGCAATGGCCTGCGCCCCGATGTCTGGCACGAATTCAAGAAGCGCTTCGGTATCAAAAGAGTGTCTGAATTCTATGGCTCCAGCGAGGGCAACGTGGGCTTCGTCAACCTGCTCAACAAGGACTGCACTGTCGGTGCGACTACCATGCCCGTGGCTCTGGTGCAGTACGATGTAGACGCCGATGAACTGGTACGGGACGGCAAAGGGCACTGTATCAAGGTCGCTAACGGCCAACCGGGCCTGTTGCTCGGCAAGATTACACCGCTGACCGCTTTCGAGGGCTATACCAGCAAGGAAGCGACAGAAAAGAAAATTCTACACAATGTATTCCGGCGCGGCGACTCCTGGTTTAACACCGGTGATCTTATGAAAACCGTGGATGTGGGTTTCGCCATGGGCATGCCCCATTACCAGTTCGTCGATCGTGTTGGTGACACTTTCCGCTGGAAGTCCGAAAATGTCTCCACCAATGAAGTGGGAGAAATCATCAACGGCCACCCCCAGATTGCTTTTTGCAATGTCTACGGTGTGGAAATACCGAAGACAGACGGCCGTGCAGGCATGGCCGCACTGGCGCTTGCCGAGGGTGTCCGGGAATTGGACCTGGCCAGTTTCTCCAAACATGTAATAGGGCAACTGCCGCCCTATGCGCGCCCCGTGTTTCTGCGCATACAGCGGGAACTGGACACCACTGGCACATTCAAGCTGGTTAAAGGGGAGTTGCGCAAGCAGGCCTACGATCTGGAGCAGGTAGAGGACGACCTCTATGTCATGAAGCCCGACTCAGATCAGTATGCGCCACTGGATCAAGCGTTTGCGAAAAAACTGCGTGCGGGCAAAAGTGGCTACTAAGCTTTAAAAAAACCTTATTCCAGGCGTTTGACGCAGCCCAGTCCGCAGCACACTAGCGGGAATTGCCCCGCTGCGTCTGGCGAGAGCGATTGCCCTGGGTGCGATTGCGTTGCTGCGGACGATTGTGCCCATCACTGCCACGGCCACGAGAGGTGTGGCGACCTCCGGCCCCCGGCTTATCGGCTTGTCTGGGCCGACCATGCGCCTGTGGTTTGCGTATATGTGCGCTGGCCGGCACTTCATGATCTGGCTCATAGCCGTCCACGTATTCACGGGGCAAATGCTTTTGGATAACCTGCTCTATTGCATTCAACTGTTTGATCTCGTCCGCACTGACCAGTGAATATGCCTTGCCCGTGGCCCCGGCGCGACCGGTACGGCCAATTCTGTGAACGTAATCTTCCGGCACATTGGGCAGGTCAAAATTTACTACCTGTGGCAACTGGGCAATATCCAGGCCCCGAGCTGCAATATCTGTGGCTACCAGCACGCGGATCTTGCCAGCTTTAAAACCCGCCAACGCCTTGGTACGCGCAGCCTGGCTCTTGTTACCGTGAATGGCAGCCGCGTTGATACCTGCCTTTTCCAGTTGCTGTGACAACTTGTTGGCGCCGTGCTTGGTACGACTGAACACCAACACCTGCTGCCAGTCATTTTCAATAACAAGTTGCCGCAATACCGCCGCTTTGGACTTCTTGTCCACCGGGTATACCCACTGTTCGACGCGCTCAGCGGTCGTGTTGCGTGCAGACACCTCGACCTCGACAGGGTCGTTAAGAATGCTCCTGGTAAGCTGCCTGATCTCATTGGCGAAGGTAGCAGAGAACAGCAGGTTCTGGCGTTTGTGCGGCAGTGCCTTCAGGATGCGACGGATATCGTGAATAAAGCCCATATCCAACATGCGATCCGCTTCATCAAGCACCAGTATCTCTATTTCGTTAAAGCGTACATGGCCCTGCTGATGAAGATCCAGCAGACGCCCCGGTGTCGCTACAAGAATGTCCACGCCTCTGCGCAGGGCCGCGATCTGCGGATTGATCTTCACCCCGCCAAATACCACGGCGGATGTCAAAGGCAGATGCTTGCCGTAGGTCTCGACGCTCTCGGCCACCTGCGCCGCGAGCTCGCGAGTAGGGGTAATAATCAGTGCCCGGGTCCTGTGGGGATGCGCCGGAGCACTGGCGCTTAACAACTGCAGAATCGGCAGAACAAAGCCGGCTGTTTTACCTGTGCCGGTTTGTGCCGCGGCCATAATATCCCGCCCGGCGAGCACGGAGGGAATAGCCTGCACCTGTATAGGGGAAGGCTCGGTATAGCCTTTTTCCTTAACTGCAAGCAGCAGGGGAGCGGCGAGGCCGAGCTCGTCAAATGTCATGGTGTGTCTCTTGATTTAATAGTGTGCCACATGGAAACAGGCGAATAGCGGGGGACGGAATATTACGCTAACGATGCGAAGATGAACAGACGGTACCGGCGGCAATATGCCACCGGTACCGGAGAGAGTATTACAAGTGCGCACCTCGCAACACATAGGCCAGCGCCATGGTCTCGCCACTTGGCGCCTTGTCGTCGCCCTTTTCTTCGCCCTTGCCGCGCGCCTTGGCGGATGATGGGAACAACTGAAACGCCCGTGCCAGCAGCGTGTCGTTGAGTTTGGGTGCTACGGCGTAACTCATTTCCATGGTGTGACCCATCACGGTCTTGACGCGCTTGGTTTTGTTTATAGCCGCATCGACAACCAGGTCGGACGCTTTGTCTACCGACCATGAGGGAGCGTAATTGTAGATCTTGGTCGGTGCAATCATGGCAGTGCGCACCAGTGGCATGTATATCGTGGTGATATCAATTTTGTCTTTCTTCACCTCGGACGACAAGCTCCTAGAAAAGGCGTCCAGTGCCGACTTGCTGGCCACGTAGGCGGCGAATCGCGGCGCATTGGTTAAACAACCAATGCTGGAAATATTGATAATCTGACCTCCCTTATGTGCCACCATCGCCGGCAACAGCGCGTTAATGAGGCGCACACAACCAAAGTAGTTCAGCTGCATGGTACGCTCGTAGTCATGGAATCGGTCAAGTGACTCCATCACCGCTCTGCGGATTGAGCGGCCGGCGTTATTGACCAGGATATCCACACGCTCAAAATCCCGTAAAACCTCTTGCGCCATTCGGTCGATATCTGCCATATCGCTCAGGTCACAGGCGTAGGCATGAGCATCCCCCCCCTGCTTACGGATGATCTCAACCTGCTCTTCCAGCTTGGACAGGGTGCGCGCTACCATGATCACTGTGGCGCCGTTGGCGGCGAACTTACGCGCCGATTCAAGGCCTATTCCGGCGGAAGAGCCGGTTACCATAACCACCTTTCCCCCCAGCTTGGCCCTGCCACCGCGGACCGGATCCGGGTAGTCAAGATGCGATTCCCAGTACGACCACAGCACAGGTGCATAATCCTTCAGCTTCGGGCATTTGACACCAGTCCCCTTCAGCGCCTCCCGCGTCTGCCTGTCATCAAAAGAAACCTTGCCAGTCAGATAAGCCGAGGCACCTGGCGGTAGGCCGGTGGCTTTGGCCATCTGTTTCGCAGCAACCTGTAGCGGTAAAATCTTGGCGGTTTCGCGCAACCCACGACTGACCACCCGCGGCAGTGAGGGCAGCTCGAATTTCTTGGCAAAACCCGGACCGTGGGCCGCATTGAACAATATCTCCATGATGTTGCCGGTACTGTCCTGCGGTGTTTGCAACAACTGGAATGCCTTGCCGTCCAGCCCGGGTTTGTGCGCAATGGCGATGGTGGCATCGGCGACATAGTCGACAGGAACAATGGGAATCTTTCCACCCTCAATCCCGAGCAGAGGTAACCACTTGGGTACGGAATCCACAATAGCCTTGATGGTGGGGAACAGGTAGTAGGGGCCGTCGATCTTGTCCATCTCCCCGGTAACACTGGAGCCTACCACTGCCCCCGGCCGGTACACTCGCCAGGGCATCTTGCACTCCTCGCGAACGATACGCTCAGACTCGAATTTGGTGCGGAAATAAGGGTGAGAGGTATCCTGCCCCTCGTCAAACATGCTCTCCCGGAACACACCGCGAAAATGACCACCGGCAACAGCAACGGAGCTCATATGCTGCAGTGAGACCTTACCTCCCAACGCGTTGGTGAAGTTGACGACATTTCGCGTACCTTCATTGTTGACCCGGTCGCCGGTCTCGTCGTCCATATTCATGTCGTAGACCGCGGCAAGATGGTACACATGATTAATCTTGCCTTTGAGTTTGGTGAGATTGGCCTTTGAGACCAAGCCGGGAGTCGTAATGTCACCCCACATGGGCAACAGCCGCGCCGGGTCGGCAGCCAGCGAATCCCGCAGCTTCTCGAATTTGTCTTTAGATTCCTTGCGAACCAGAACATAAACCTTGGACCTGGGGCGCTTCAACAGCCGCTCCACCACAAATCGACCGATAAAGCCGGTACCGCCGGTCACAAAATAATTCATTGATTCACCTCAATTTTAGAGTTTGTAGGTTAATGCTCGCAAAATCTGGCAGGCGCCAAGTGTACGTTAATGTGAGTGTAGCTGAAGAATTGAATCAGCCAACCTTTTGCCCCCCTTTAACGGTGAAAAACCTCTGCAAAAGCAATCACTGTTAACAGAATACAACTGTCGGCGCAGAGGCGCCAAGATGTTCAGGACTCAACCGGCTCCGGTAACATCAGCAGTCCGCCAGTTAAAAATGCCGCTGCGCCTATTACAGTAGCCAGCAGCGACATCGACAATGCCCCATCCGCCTGCCCTGTCCCAGGTGTAAAGGCCAGCACAGCGGAAAGCATAAAGGCGATGCAGCCCAATAGATTGATTATACATATCCACCAGACGAGTTTGCGTGGCTGCCAGGGGCCGGGTGAGCGCCAGCACTCGGCATAGGCGAGAAAAGCGGAGGCGAGAAACAGAGCAGAGCCCACCATGTCTGGCGCCCAGATAGCCAGATTCTGCTGCTGCCAGCTGAGCTGCGGCAGCATCGCGTCATAAGTATTGATATTGAACATCAGCGTACCCACAAACTGCAGCGCACAACCAAGCCAGTTAATGTCGCCGGGACGCCAACCGAACCAGGCTCTGGGGGCCCCCGGCCAAGGCAGTCGACTGCCCACCGGGCTGGCGTTCGCCGCCTGGAAAAGCTGCAGGTAGGCAGCTGTAGTAAAGGGAATGGAGCCGGCAAAAAAAATGGCGTCGAGCGCGCCGGTTTGCAGCGAAAAGCCCCGGGCCAGCCCGGGCTCCAGACTGAAAATACCCCCCAGCATAAAAAACAGGGAGCCAACGGCAAACAGCAGGCCTATCCGCCGGTTCAGGTGCCGCTGGAAATAGCGATGTCTCCCCTGCAAGGGCATTTAGTGTACTCTCTACCGCCAAGTATTAGTGATGAAAACCGGATGCCTCCTGCGGGGTAAGAGGCGACGGGGATGGGTGCTTCGCCAGGTGCTCCAGTGATGCGCGAATATCCGCCAGCAACAGCGTGGCCAGATCGCGACTCACACCATGACGCACCAGAATGCGCTGAATAGCCAGATCTTCGCAATTGGCCGGCAGTGAGTACGCTGGAACTTGCCAGCCCCGAACCCGCAGGCGGTCGGCCAGGTCATAGAGATTAAAACCGGGATCAGCGCCCTCTTTCATCTTCCAGCACAGTGCCGGGATACCTTTTTCGCGGGTGCCGTTATATATAATCTCAAAGGGGCCCAGTTTCGCAATCTCATCCGCGAGGAACTGTGCTGTGTCGTAACATGCGCCGTGTATCTTGCGGTAGCCCTCTTCACCCAGACGCAGAAAATTATAGTACTGACAGGCGACCTGGCCGCCGGGGCGGGAGAAGTTAAGGGCGATATCGCGCATATTGCCACCCAGATAATTCACCCAGAAAATGAGTTCCTCTGGCAGGTCCTTTTCCTCTCGCCAAATCACCCAGCCCACACCCAGCGGGGCCAGGCCAAATTTGTGCCCGGAAGCATTGATGGACTTCACCCGGGGCAAGCGGAAATCCCACACCAGATCTGGCGCACAAAAAGGCGCCAGAAATCCACCACTGGCGCCGTCGATGTGGATGGGAATATCCAGGCCGGTATCCTTCTGCAGTTGATCCAGCGCCTGTGACACAGCCTCCACAGGCTCGTATTCACCCGTAAACGTCACACCAAGGGTAGGCACCACACCAATGGTATTTTCGTCGCAGCGCTTCAGCACCTCCTCCGGCGTCATGAGGAAGCGGCCGTTTTCCATCGGAATCTCACGGTGCTCGACATCCCAGTAGCGCGTAAACTTGTGCCAGCACACCTGCACCGGACCGGTAATCAGGTTGGGCTTGTCGATGGATTTTCCCTCGGCCTTACGGCGAGCTTCCCAGCGCCGCTTCATGGCCATACCGCCCAGCATCGCCGCCTCGCTGGAGCCGGTAGTAGAGCAGCCAACTGCATTCTCCGCCGCAGGCGAGTTCCAAAGGTCTGACAACATATTCACGCAGCGGGATTCAATTTCGGCTATCTGCGGGTACTCATCCTTGTCGACAATATTTTTATCGATGCAATCATCCATCAACTGGTGAATTTCCGGTTCTTCCCAGGTCTGGCAAAACGTCGCCAGGTTTTGTCTGGAATTGCCGTCCAGCATCAATTCGTCATGCACCACAGCGTAGGCATGCCTGGGATCCTGTTCAGCCGAGGGAAACTTGAACTTTGGCATGCTTACGCTCAAATCCACCGATGCGTAAACATCCTCATCGATTCGATCTTTTACAGATTTTTTGTCGTGCAAGGCCATGGTGGTCCCTCCGGGCTAAGAATTGGCAGTACGAGTGGAGATAGGTATACACCGGATCATGCGACCCGGGCCCAGCAGGTTACACAAGAAACTTCGGACACGGAAGACAACAGACCCGGCAAACACTTGAATCCGGGCGGATCACTGCTGACGGGGCCACAAATTAGCGGTATGCTTCGGCGATCACGCTCCAGCCCGGACTTTGGCGGGCAGCGCGTTTTCGGTCACACAACTGGAGATCTATACAATGTTGGTAAAAACTCTCAGCCCCGCTTTGCTCGCCGTCTTTTTCGTTGGCTGCGCCAACATGAGCACCGACCCTGGCACGGGCTCCACGCGGAACTCCCTGATAGCAGTGGCCTATGGCACTGTAGAAAATGTGCAACAGGTGCAAATGAAAGCCAACTACGCAGAGGGATCAATCATCGGCGGCGCACTGGGCCTGTTGGCGGCAAGCGGATATTCCTCGGGCAGTCAGGCGCTCGGTGCTGCGGCTGGCGCGGGCTTGGGCGCGCTGGTATCCAAAGAGACTGCCGGCACTGCTAACCAGTTCACCATAAACCTCGTAAACGGTACGACGGTTTCCGTGGTAACAGACCAGAAAGACATCGACGCAGGGGATTGTGTGTCGGTGGAACAGGGTGAGCACGCTAACATCCGCAGGGTGTCTTCATCATTCTGTAACACTCCCGCATCGCACCCGGCCTACCCGGCTATGCACGCCCACGTACAACAGGTCTCTGCAGACTGCGCCGTGGCGAAGCAGCAATTGCTGAAGGCAACTACAGAGCAGGAAACCAGTATCGCCTACAAGAAAATGCAGGCTCTGTGCGATTAATCGACAGTGCCCTGCCGGCGGACTGATGCACGAAATAGTCCGTCCGCCGCTTGCAGAATTTTCATTCTCAGTTGTGGGTTATAGTCAGGTTGCTGCGCCAGAAACTGGCGCACAATCTGCGCAGCTACGGGCGAATACTGATTGCCAAGCGTGGCGCGCAGCCAGTCCGCAGGAAAGAAGATATCGCCGCTAACCTGTATCTCCTGCAATAACTCCAGGCTGGGCAAAATGTATTTTTCCGCTTGCGGCAGCCGCGAGGGGTGATGCAGATTGGCCACAGCATCGCTGACCCAGCTTTCTGTTTGACGATTTTCCGCAGTTTTCAGGGATTCAAAAAAAGTGTCGCGAACCGCCTCGTTCGCAGACAGTGACGGAGCAATGAATTCCAGCCGGCGGCGGCTGTCCGGGTTGCTGATGTCTGCCAGCTGAAGTGCCACGATCTCGCTGGATTTTAGCGGTAGACGAATGGCCAGCGTCTCGGCCAGACCGATGCGGTCATCCTCCTCCAGAGTCAGCTTATCGACCTCCAGTTCGCCGGACCAGATATCAAACAACTGCTGTACCCGCGCCGATGACGAAGCGAGGGCCGCAAAATAGCGAAAAACCAGCTTGGTGCGACTGCCGTCGGCTTGCGCGAGCATTGTATCCCACAAAACACTCTCCACCCGGGGGCCCAGCGCGACCCGTTCGCCCTCAGACAGCAGGGTCTGGTAAATGTAGCTGAGCTGGCGCAGAGCCAGTTCCAGCAACAATGGATTCCCCTCTTTCTGGACCACGTCCAGCAGCTGTTCAAGATATGCACCAGGCGCAACCTCCGGATCGGCCAGCAACTGATCATAGGTGCCAATCAACGCGTAGCCTTTCTGCACGGCCTTCAGACGGTCCCAATACAGCAGAATATCCGAATCCGCAGGAAACTGGCCGTAGCCCCTGCCATCGGCGTTGAATAAACGGGTCAGGGGCTCCGTGCCGTCCGCCGGGGCGACGACATCAATGATGTCAGCGTCCGCCAGAAGGGTTGCGCTTTGCACGCTGTCCGGCGTCAGCGTGAGCAGCTCAAATTGCTGGGGCCAAAGGCGCCCTTTACCCGCCGGGTCCCGCTGCTGCAGCTGCTGTGACCCCGTCGCTGTTTTTGCCGAAAGGAGGCGAAACTCCGGGCGCCCGGGTGTATTCACCCAGACCTCGCTCCAGGCAGCCAGGTCGATATCACTGCGCTCATCAAGTATCGAGATGAGCGCCGGCCAGGTGGCATTGCCGTAGGAAAAGCGCTGAAGATATTCCGCCAGCCCCTCGCGCAGGCCCTCCTCACCAACGATCATTTCCAGCTGGCGCATCATGATCGGCGCCTTGTGATAGATAATGCTGCCGTACAACTGCCCCGCCTGGTTCAGGTTGGCCAGGGGCTGCCGGATTGGGTTGGCACCCTCGGAGCGGTCTATTGCGTAGGCCGCCGGATAATGATTAACCAGAAAATTGAGGCCGTGATCCACCCCGGGAAAGCCGGGATTGACAATCTTGTCCGCCATGAAATTTGCAAACACTTCCTTGGTCCAGACATCGTCGAACCACTGCATGGTGACCAGATTGCCGAACCACATATGGGCTGTTTCATGGGCTATCAGTTGCCCTCGCTTCAGCAGGTCAGTCAGTGGCGCGTCCTCGTCCAACAGCAAACTGGAAGCGCGGTATTGGATAGCGCCCACGTGTTCCATGCCGCCATAGGGAAAACCGGGGATCAATACAAAATCAAATTTCTGGAAGGGGTATTCGATACCCGTGTAGTGCTGCATCCAGGCCAGGGATTCACCGTGCAAATCGAATATCGCGTCGACGTTGCGTGCCACCTTGGCCAAATCCGTCTCCCGATGCAGCATGGTTATGGAGCGACCGTCCACTTTACGGGTGATCGCCTGAAAGTCGCCGGCCACAAAAGAGAACAGATAGGAACTGATCGGTTTTGTAGGGGAAAACCGATACTCGCTGCGGTTATCCAGCCGGACAGGCTCCGAAGCCAGAGGCGCATTAGTCAGGGCCCGCCAGGTGGCCGGAATGGCCAGTGTCAGCTGAAAACGCGCTTTCAGGTCAGGCTGATCAAACAGGGGAAAAGCCGTGCGCGCCCGATCGGGAACAAACAGCGTATAGAGAAAACCGGGGTTGCGGTTGAGTGAACTGTCCCCCGCAATAAAATCGATTTCGACTTCATTGCGCCCGCGCTGCAGGCCGGCAGCGGGAAGGACAATATGTTCGTCCACCAGTTCAATATCCACGGTTTTACCGTTGATACTCAGTGAGTTGATACTCGTTTTTTCCTGCCGGTAATCCAACAACAGCGCGGCGCTGTCATCAACCAGGTCAAATGAGATAAGTGCAGACGCTGGAATCGCTTCTCGCAATTCCTCAGGAATATCAAATCGCAACTGGTAATGGACATTGGACAGCAGTGCTGATCGCGCCCGGGCCAACTCCAGCGAGACACCCGGTCGGGTATCCACAACGGGCTCACCGCAGCCTGTTGTCATATACACGACCAGTATCACCCCCACCCAATTCGCCCATCCGGACATCCCCGCCTCCATATTCGCTACTGTCGCACAACTATAGCAAAGCATGGAAACCCGTTTGGACTATTGTTCAGCTCAACGAAGCGCCTCCCTGGTGAGATAAAATGGCGAGATTAGCAACTGACAATCTCCCGCCCTCACCGTACTATAATTCTCCCAACTTGCAGGTCGCTCCAGAGTCGACATTGCGATCACCGCCGGAGAATAGCTTATGCGCAAAATGGATAGTCTCAGCGCCTTTACCGATACCCTGTTTTCGCCATTCAACATCACGGTGGGCCGCGTCAGGACGTTTGTGTCCGATACCGTACCGCTGAAACAGGACGGTTTCGCATGATGGACACAGGCCGCTTCAACACTCTGGAGATCATCGATATCCGAAATAATGGCCTGCTGCTGGATGCTGGCGAGGGCCAGACCCTGCTGTTACCCATTGATCAGGTGTCGCGTGACCACCAAATCGGTGAGCAGATAGAGGTGTTTATATACCTCACCACGAATAATCAGCCTGCCGCCACCAGCACGGCACCGCTGGCCGAAGTGGGCCAGGTAGCCTGGCTGGAAATTGTCGACGTTACCGACCTGGGCGCATTCGCCCACTGGGGCCTCCCCAGAGACCTCTTCATACCCTTTGCCGAGCAGCAGTATCCCCTGCACAAGGGTGGCTACGTTTTGGTATGGCTATACCTCGACAACCAGGGGCGCATTGCCGGTTCAACGCGGATTGACCACTGGATAAAAGACAGCGCTACCGGGCTGGAGGTGGGACAGGAGGTCTCGCTGGTAATCGCAGACCAAACCGAACTGGGCCTGAAGGCCGTCGTCAATCATCACAGCTGGGGTTTGTTATACGGTAACGAACTTTTTCAAAAATTGAAGAAGGGTCAACGGGTGACCGGTTACGTTAAACGCATTCGCGATGACAACAAAATTGATCTTTCCCTCGAAAAGCCAGGGTTCAGCAAGAACAGGATCGAAAACGTTGGAAACCAGATTATCCAGCAATTGGAGGTTGGTGGCGGACAGCTGGAACTGACCGACAAAAGCCCACCGGAGGCTATTTATGCCGCCTTTGGCGTCAGCAAGAAAGTGTTCAAGCAAGCCCTGGGGGCTCTCTATAAACAACGACGTATTACCCTTAATGCCGATGGCGTGAAGCTGGTTAAACCCTAGTCTCCGCAAACCGAGGACAACTGTTATGTTAACCGTACACCACCTCAACAACTCCCGCTCACAGCGGATACTCTGGCTGCTGGAAGAACTGGAGCTGGACTACGAACTCAAAGGCTACAAGCGAGATCCCGGCAGCAATCTGGCGCCACCGGAACTCGAGGCGGTGCACGCCCTGGGCAAATCCCCGGTGATCACCGATGGCGGTAATACCATCATAGAGTCAGGCGCCATCATCGACTATATACTGCGGATATATGGCCAGGGCCGGTTGCTGCCCGCGCCCGGCAGCGTCGAACACGAACAGTACCTGCAATGGCTGCACTACGCCGAAGGCAGCGCTATGTTACCGCTGATGCTGCGCATGTACACCGGTCGTCTACCTGATGGCGGCGCGGCCCTGCAGCCACGGATCAATGATGAACTGAACCGGCATCTTGGTTATCTGGACAAATCCCTGGAGGGAGTCGACTGGTTCGTGGGAAATACCCTATCCGGCGCAGACATCCAACTGTCCTTTGTGGCGGAGTTGGCACCACTGCTACACCCCACGGGGACCTTCCCCAATCTCGCTGCATTTCGCAATCGCCTGCAAGCGCGACCTGCCTATAAAAAAGCTCTGGGAAAAGGTGGTCAATATGATTTCGGCCCGCCGGATCAGTGACAGTCGGCTGAACGCAAATGCGATGTGAGATGAGGCCTGCCGGCAGTATTTCACAGACCGCTGACACCGCTCTCACTTAACCGGCATTAACACCGCCATGGCCCATCCTTCCGGGGCGTGTTGCGCGAACGCGTCGGTCAGTAACCCCAGCAGTGGCGGCAGTGATTTTGGCCGTTGATAGCGCTTGCCGGGGGCTATCACGAAAGCCTTTGCCTCGTGCTCCCTGCCGCCGCGAAAGTAACGTGTACGCGGTTTTTTTTGCAGGTTCTTCACCCAGAAGGAACGCTCGCCACGAACGGTACTGACAAAAACATACTGTCCCAGCCGCATTGCAGCCAGCGGAGTGCGGCGGACCTGGCCCGATTTGAACCCGGTGGACTCCAGCACGATAAGACCCGCGGGTGCGATCCGCGGAGAGGCCAAGCCCTTGCGTACCGCGGGTTCGACCACGGCGTTAAGCCGGCGAAAAAACTCGCGCTCCAATTTACCTAAACTCACATACGTCTCCTTCTCACATCGACACAGATACTGTAAGACACCTGCACCGGGAGGTGCAACAATAGCCACCGCGCAATAAACCCGGGCGCAGGTGTACATGACCTTTGTACCTGCAGAGAGTAAAATGAGATATGCAACGTTATAAGATACTCCACCGTACCTACTATAACTTCTCCAGTGCCGTCAGCCTTGGCCTGCACAGCATGCGCCTGCGCCCCAGAGAAGACCATGAGCTACGCATTGAATCGCTGAACCTGAAGATTTCCCCGGAGCCGGATCTGCGCTGGCACCGCGATGTAGAAGGAAACTCGGTGGCCATCGCCAGTTTCAGCGGAACCACTCGACAGCTCGCAATAGAGAGTGAACTCATCATCCAGCAGTATCTCGAAAATCCGCTGGACTTTCTGGTGGCAGAGTACGCTATCAACTATCCCTTTCAATACAGCAAGGACGACGAGGTACTCTTGTCACCCTATATGGCTGAGCCGGGGGAGGCACCCGTAGCTGGACTGGCGAACTGGATTGCGAGCATCTGGCGTGAGGGCGAGCCGATACAGACCTACAGTTTGTTACAGCGTCTCACCACACACATTTACCAGAACATGATTTACCAGGTGAGAGAAGAACCCGGTGTGCAAAGTGCCGACTATACACTTAACAGTGGCACCGGATCCTGCCGCGATTTTGCTCTGCTGTTTATGGCCGCAAGCCGGGAACTGGGGCTCGCAGCGCGCTTTGTCACAGGTTATCTTCACGCTCCCACCACCGATGGCGCCGGTGGGGCAACCCACGCCTGGGCCGAGGTTTACCTGCCAGGTGCCGGCTGGCGAGGTTTTGATCCCACGTCTGGCGTGATCGTCGGGGCGGACCACATTCCTGTCGCAGTTGCACGTTTACCCGAGTCGGTGCCGCCTGTTGCCGGTACGTTTCGTGGCTCCGCAAGTTCACAACTGGAGGTCGGCGTCTGGGTTAGCAAGTACCCGTAATCGACAGCCACCGACAGCTTCAACTGCCCTTTATAAGCCGGTCGATTCAACGCTGATTTATGCTATTTATAGACTACCTGAACATAGATGCTGCGCCTGTCGTAGTTCACATCCTGGATGCCGTCCCTGAATGGCAGGATGAGCGGGTGCGGCGGCAATTCAGCCCGTATGGGATTGCTAAACTGCGCCTTCCACGCTGACTGTATGTCGGCTCGAAGTCGCTGTGTGACCGCACTTTCTTTGTCAAAGACCAATTCGTCAATACTGGCGTTGTGAAGTAGTACCTGCTTGCTTGCCGGATCATAACCCACCTCCCCCGACACCAGCGCCTGACCCTCCTCACTGATAGCAATGCCCATTTCCGGGCGGTTCTCATAGGCCTGAAAGTGCACTTTCAGGCCTAGACGTCTGTCATCGATAAAGACGACAGTGGGATCGGTGAGAAACAGTGTTCCCGTACCTGAGGCCACGGAGATGGGAAACAGGCTGCGGGCGATACTGGTGGCGGAATCCGCCGACACCGGCACCGTCGTGGCAAACCCAGCCGTGGCTACGACACCCGGTAACAGACCCGTAATAATAGCCAAAAAACAACCCGCGCCCAGGCGCAAGAATTTTCTTTTCATAAAGCCCTCTTATTGGTCCGCCAGCAGCCTGGCAGGGACAGAAACTGTCACCCACACCAGCGCAGGAACCCACGCTGTATGGGTGTTTTTTTTGCTACCCGGAGGATTACCAGAGCGCAACCGGATTAATAATCATCTGCACTGTACCCCTGAGTCTTGCCTGCCCCAATACAAACATAAACTCCTGTACGCGCTCCTGCGCCAATCGACCAGTATTCATGGTCTCCAGCAGGTATATGCCATTGTCCTTGAGAAAAACTACATGACCATAAAACAGCTTATCTCCCGGCACCGGTGGAATCGCCTCTACACCCCAGCTATCGGCACCGACTGCCATTGGATTCAGAGAAGCCAGGTAGCGAGCAGCCCCGTTGGTCAGGCCGGGCTCACCAGCCCCCCAGGCAACGGGGTCGGACTGCAGCATGCCGTCAGTCCAGCCTGTGTGAAATAGCACCACATCGCCCTGGCGGATTTCCACCCCCTGAGCTTTTGCCGCTGCCTTGATATCTGCAGCGGTGATTCCCTTACCTGCGGGCAAGATATCAGTATTGAAATACCGGGCCATATCCAGCAACACCCCTCGCCCCACCAGTGGCGGTACCTGGTGCGTACCGAGTTTCTTCAAACCACTGATATCGATGAAGTCCGCTGCCTCGTTGCAATTGTAGTACGTACCGGCCTCCCCCATATGACCCAGGCCGTCAAGCTGCGGGCCAATACCAAGCCAGAGCTGCGCCATATCGTCGTTGTAGACCGCGTCCCAGCCAAACTCGGGTTGTAATGAACGGCCATTGTGCTGCCCTGGCTGCACCACTTGCAGTTGCAGATAGCGCGGTGGAAAAGCCGGCGTATTCTGGTCGATCACAATGCCCAACGGATGGCTCTCGCCCTTTTTCACCAGCTGAACTGCCATCAGTACTTGCTCCGGTGAGACGTAATTGGCCGCACCAATTTCATCCTCGGGACCCCATTTGGAGGGCTGGCACTGTTCCGCGCCAAAAGCTGCGCTGGTAGCCATCAGGCTATACGCAAAGGCCAGGCCAGCTGTGACTCTAAATATTAATTTCATACTGTCTCCCTGAAATGTGAGGTACCAGTGGCACCATTACCCTATCTATCCCTACCTGAAACACAGGGTTTAGTGTATTTCCAGATGATACGCAAGAGCAACGGATTGCCCAGACAGTCAGTTTTGGCAAGTTTTCGGTAATCGTGGTGAAATAGCAGGCCACTATTACTCACCGGTATCCCCCATGAAACTCTATTCCTACCACCGATCATCCGCCGCCTACCGCGTGCGAATTGCCCTCAACCTGAAAGGCCTGCCTTACGACTATGTCAGCGTGAATCTGCTTCACAGCGAGCAGAAATCTGACAACTATCTGGCGCGCAACCCACAAGGTTTACTGCCAGCACTTGAGCTGGCTGACGGCGAGGTGCTCGCCCAGTCAATTGCCATACTGGAATGGCTGGAGGAATCCTACCCGTCACCGGCACTGCTCCCTGAAAATACGTTAGAGCGCGCCAGGGTCCGTTCGCTGGTGAATAATATCGCCTGCGACATTCACCCTCTGAACAACCTGTCGATCATGAATTATCTGCGTACGGAATTGGGGGCCAGCGATGAAGGTGTTCACCAGTGGTACTGCCATTGGGTTGAACGAGGCTTCAGCGCGATAGAACAAGGCCTGGCCCGCACCATGGGAAAATGTTGTTTCGGCGATGAACCGACGCTGGCAGATATCTGCCTGATACCCCAGGCGTACAACGCCTTCCGCTTCAAGGTACCCATGGAGGACTACGCCAATATCCGCAAGATTGTCGAGCACTGCAATACGCTGGAGGCTTTTTCCAGGGCTACACCAGAATCGCAGCCGGACGCCTGAAAGACCTGCGTCAAAATATCGAGCACAGGCTCACTGGCGACCTGTACGCGCACCAACTGGGGCCGACTTATTGTATTGAGCGCAGTTCAACGGTGTTGCCGGCGGGGTCCTTTATGTAAATGGAACGCCCCATACCCTGCGCTCCGTACCTGTCCTCAAAATCACCGGCCTCGACACCACAGCTCGCTAAATAGCCCTTAAGCTCACTTTCAGTGAGTGGCTCTATCTGCAAACAGAAATGGTCCATGTTGTTGCCAGTCTGTCCCGGCGCCGGACCGCCCTGCGCACCCAGCTCACCGTTTACATCGACGATATCGATCAATGCATTGCCGGCCCTGAGTTGGGTCAGACCAAACTCGTCAGAAGTGGCACGTTCCAGGGAACAACCCAGTACATTGCAGTAAAAATCGATCAGTTCGGCATATCCATCCGTGCGCAACACTATGTGATCAATCGCGACGGGTTTAATCATATTGGTAACTCCCCCGCTGGCCGCAGCCAGGATTATACACTTGCCCTGAGCTTACACGACTCGCCGGCTGTGCCATAGCCAGGCGGGAATCAGTTAGTAGAGCTTGATTTGACTCACTTCCCACGCGGTAATCTCTGGCATACTGTACGACTAAGAAATGGGGCAGGAGATTACGACATGGATATTGTTGCTTCATTACGCTCCCTGATTGGCGACAAGGCCGTACTGGACGCAGCCGATACCGCCACCCGGGGAGCAGGTGTCTGGCGGTCTGACAACTTGCAGGCTGCTGCCCTGGCGCGCCCTGCCAATACCGAAGAGGTAGCTCGGGTGTTGCGCTGGTGTCACGCCAACGGGGTTGCCGTGGTTACCCATGGCGGGCTTACCGGGCTGGTCCACGGCGGCGACGCGGAGCCGGGGCAGGTCATCCTGTCACTGGAACGCATGCGGGAAATAGAGGAGATCAACCCGCAACAGCGCAGCGCGACCGCACAGGCCGGAGTGACATTGCAAGCCCTGCAGGAAGCGGCAGAGGAGCATCATCTGATGTTCCCACTGGATCTCGGTGCACGCGGCACAGCGACTCTGGGCGGCAACGCCGCCACCAATGCCGGTGGCAACCGGGTTATTCGCTACGGCATGATGCGGGACATGGTGCTCGGGTTGGAAGCCGTACTCGCGGATGGCACTGTTGTGTCATCGATGAACCACCTTATCAAAAACAATGCCGGCTATGACCTGAAGCAGCTGTTTATCGGTTCAGAGGGCACTCTTGGGGTCATCACCCGCCTGGTGCTACGCCTGCGCGAACAGCCCGTGACTCGCAATATGGCGTTCGTGGGCTGCGATAACTTCGGCCACGTCGCGGAATTTCTCCGCCATATGGATCGCAATCTGGGAGGCACACTCTCGGCATTCGAGGCGATGTGGCAAGAGTATTATTGCCTGGTAACCAGCCCGCCGGCCAGGGGCAAGCCCCCCATTGCCCAGGACTACCCATTTTACGTACTGGTGGAAAGCCAGGGGGCGGACCAGGAGCTGGATACTCAACGCTTCAACAATGCCATGGAATCTGCTTTCGAGGCTGGCCTGATTGTGGATGCAGCTATCTCGCAATCGGAGAGTGATTGCGCGGATTTCTGGAGCCTGCGGGACGATGTGGAACAGACCATGCACGGCGGTGTACCAATTATCTTCGATATCTCGCTACCTCTCGCCCAGATGGACAAATACACCGCGACCCTGCGAGAGACGATGGGCCCCGCCATTGGCGAACACAAACTCTGGATTTTCGGCCACCTGGGGGACGGCAACCTGCATGTTGTGGTGCGGGTGCCACCGGAAGACCAACAGCGCTTGAGGCCGGTCGTTGAACAACAGGTGTACTCTCCACTGGCGGCGTTTCAGGGCTCAGTCTCCGCCGAGCACGGTATCGGCTTGGAGAAGAAACCCTATCTGGGCATCAGTCGTTCCGAGCCGGAAATAGCACTGATGCGTAGCCTAAAAGCAGCGCTTGATCCGACCAACATACTCAACCCGGGTAAAATTATGTAAGTCACTCGCCAACACTGACCGAGCTGATGGCAACAGCCCTTACAAGCACCGACCAAGATTCGGAATTGGCGCCAGCTCTCTAGCGATAGCTGCCCGGTGACTGACCCGTCCATTTTTTGAACGAACGGTGAAACGCGCTGGGGTCACTAAAACCGGTCTGCTCCGCCACATCACTGACTGTGCGCCCTTCCCTGCTCAACAGGGTGATGGCAACGTCTCTGCGAGCATTGTCCTTGATACGCTGATAAGACGTGCCCTCTTTCTCGAGACGGCGTCGCAAGGTCCGGGCGGACATACCTAAAAGCACCGTCAATTCATCAAAGCTGGGCATCTCCTCGCGAAAATCGTCTCCCAGAATCTCCCTGATACGATGGGTGACACTGAGCGTGCTGGCCAGTGGCTCTATCACCATATGGTAGGGGGCCAGCCGCAGGAACGACTCCAATTGTAGTTCGTTGCGAATGACAGGTGCCTCGAGATGGCGGGCGCTGAAGGTGACCGTATTCGACACCTGGTCGAACTGCACCGGACAGGGAAAAAAATGTCGCACACCGGCAATAAATTCCGGCCTGGGCCCGGCGCAACCTGCCTCGGTGACATCGATGTATTGGCCTATCAGCCAGCCGCAGAATCGCAACCACATCGCCAGCCCACACAGAACGGTATGTTGATCTTGCGGGTTGTCCCCGCCGCTGTGGTAGCTGAGGGTGGCCTCCCTGGCAGTAGTATTTATCACCACCCGATTGGTAATCGCCATCCCCTGGGGGACCCGGCATACGGCGTTAAACTCGATGGCGCGCTTCATCGCCGCCGCCAGATCGACGCTGTTAATCATGCTGAGGGCGATCAGGCGCATAGTACCGGGCGGGGTCTGCACATCGGACATAATACCGCCGGACTCATCGCCGATTTCCCGAAACAGGGTCACACAGAGCCGGCTGTACTGCTCGCGGGAGACAAACAGGGTCTGAACATCCTGCTGCAATGGGTCAAACGGAAAGTGTGCGGCCTCCAGAATCGCTGGCACATCCATGTTATATGCACGGGCATGAACCAGTAACGCCCGGGTAAACTCCACGGGCACGGATTCGTTATAGGCCTCGGCATTGCTCGGCTTTTTCGCCAAAATCGCGGTCTCTTTCCCGGTAGAAGACTGCCAGTATAACGCGTCTGGAGCATCTACCGGAATACTGCCTGGCACAGTGCCCGCATTAGGAAAGTGACCCTTAGTTACGACCGATCACCCGGCTACAAGGGTATCTCGCAGCTGGTCGCGGCCCCAACCGAAATATATACTGCGAAACTGCCGGAGGACGACGGCCCGTTTTTCACTCACGAGATGAAAACCCATGGCTACATCAATACTGCAAGCCTTCTGCATGTCTGGAGCCGCAAAAAAATGCACACTTTGAGACGGGACATTATCGCCAACAAGGTGAGCAAGCCCCGCTGTTCGGGCTGCGAGTATCCATACCAAGACGCCGTGTCGTGACCACGGAGACTGCACCATCGCGCAAGAACAATGACATCGAAATCCTCCGGGCTTTCGCTATCCTGTACACCGTCATTGTGCATTTCCGGGTACTGTTGCCAAATGACAGTTCGTGGCTTATCCCACTCAACTACCTCGATCTGAGTGTTGGCGTCGATCTGTTCCTGGTGATATCAGGTTTTGTTATCACCGGCTCTATCCTCGACTCGACCCGACGCGGCGACACCTCCCGCCGGCCGCTGATGTTTTCCTTCTGGATAAAACGCATTTTCCGCCTGCTTCCGGCGGCCTGGACCTGGGTGGCAGTTGCCTGCGCACTGCAGTTGCTGATTGTCGGCATCACCGATATTGACTACCCACTGCAAGACATACTGCTGAATACCGCCGCGGCACTGGGCAATGCTATGAACGTGTATACACCCTACTGTGTTGCCAGCGGTGGCGGGCAGCCCTGCATAATCGATAACTTTCTTGGCCACTACTGGAGCCTGTCGCTGGAAGAGCAGTTTTACCTGATCTTCCCTTTCCTGTTTTTCTTTCTCGGCCGAAAATCGCTGGTGGCCCTGCTGATAGTGGCCATCCTGGCACAGTTCATGTGGCACCGGCCGTTTTTCACCTATGCCTGGCATTTTAAAACCGATGCTCTGTGCTGGGGCATCCTGCTGGCACTGCTGGCCCAAACAGCGTTCTATCGAAGACACATTCCCGCCCTGCTCCGGTATCGCTACCTGGCAGCTGCCGTAGGTCTGGGCCTGCTGGTGCTACTGCCACTGTTGGCCGCAAATATCCAGGGCATAGCAACCGCGATGAAACCTTATGGTGTGGCGGTCGTTGCACTGGTCTGCGCAGCAATCGTCTGGCTGGCTTCCTATGACAGTAATGTGTTTACTATCGGCCGGCGCTACCGGCGTATCATGTTGTATCTGGGCAGCAGGTCCTATTCCCTGTACCTGGCGCATCTGGTGATGTACCTGGGCACCCGCGACCTGCTGGGCTATTTTGGCCAAGGGTTATCAGCCACTATCGGGGCGGCGGCCTTTAATATACTTCATGTTGGAATCGCTTTAAGCCTTACTCTGCTGGGGGCGGAGCTCACCTATCGCTTTGTGGAGACCGTGTTGCGTGCAAAGGGACGTATGATTGCTGCCAGGCAATTACCGGTCAATCAGTGACCGCTGGTCCGCCGATTCTTCCCTGAGTCGAACAGGCCCTACCTTGGCGGGAAATTTCCCCTCCATTGCGGCGTAAAAATCACGAAAGTACTGCATATCTTCACCGACTATCCCACCGGTGACAAGCGCGGGACCAAAGCCTCCGCGCTTGCGCCCGAAATCAAGAAAGGACGGCACTATGGGTACATCCGCCTGGCGGGCGATGTGATAAAAGCCCGACTTCCAGTACTCGGTTCGCTCACGCGTACCCTCTGTGGGCACCACCAGCACCAATCCCGTTATGCTCTGAAACGCCGCCACCATCGAATCCACTACATTGTTGTTTTCATGCCTGATAATTGGCATACCACCCAGCTTCCGCATAATCCAGCCCAGGGGTGGAAAGAACAGACTGTGTTTGGCCATCCAGGTCACCCTGATATCAAAGGCCGCCGCGAAGGCAAGCATAAGGGGGAAGTCCCAGTTGGACGTATGGGGGGCGGCGATGAGCACATAGCGGTCGAGGTCTGGGCGCTCTCCCTCCAGTTGCCAACCAGCACGGTGCAACAACCATCGGGCGAAGCGTCGTTTCATGTAGGGGTCTTATGGACTAAAAAGGCAGCGCCCAGCTTACACAGCACACATCAAAAGTCCAACGACTCCTGTCCCGCACTGTTCGCGAACAGCTGCGAATTGGGCAGTATTTCACGCAGCTCCTTCTGCTCGTCGGGACCCAGCTCACGCCAAAGTCGACACAGATCACGCCAGACCCTCACCTGGAAGGTTTTTACAACCGACCGAAAGGGATGGCCGAGTAATGTACCGTCATATAATGCGAGATTGCGGTCGAAGGCAGCCTCATTAAACAGATTCTGGTCTGAGTCCAGCGCGCTCTGATAGGCATTCGCGTTTTGTACCATAAGCGGCGCAAACGTCTTCATAATGATGTCCAGTAACGGCTGCAGTGCAGCAGTCAATTTGACGTCGCCGCAGCGCTGCATCCCGCCATCGCGAATACTGAGTAGCCATTGATAGGTAACAGGTGCCCGCTGCCGTAAATCCGCAATAGAGGTCGGGTCGATCAGGTTCATGCTCAATTGACCATAGGCACTCGCATCCGCAACGGTGAAACAATCTCCTAGCAGGAACGGTTGCGCACTTAGCACACTTTCCATCGCCGCAAGAAAGGCGTACCAGCTCTCAGCCAGCAAGGTATGTGTCTGAGGAAACCCCGGCCGTGAGGGCGGCACCCGGAGCGGTTCCACATCAGCCTCATACCCCTGTGGTGCAACACTGAAGAGGTAGGGACAGCGACGCACTTGACGGCGCGGCAAGTCACGGTGGGCGCGGCTGGAAAACGTTGGCAACAGCCAGCGCGAGAGTTCTGCTGCCGTCACCTCACCCATGGTTGTATCCTGCGCAGAACACACCCAGCGCTGGTGATGCACCATATACAACCCATACTCATCGAATGCCTCGTCGATCAGCGCGGCGACAAACGCCTGTACAGGATTGTTTGGGAAAAAAGGCGCATTGCCCGCAAACTGCCTATCCAGCCAGTGGGCCACTGCCGAGGAGTCATATTGAAAAGTACGGCCGTTGACGATAAGAAACGGAACCGACGGGTATTCATCCAGCGGGTCCATGGCAGGATGGCGCAGCACCTTGCCTTGTCGAATTGCCCGGGACAGCCGCATCGCCGTTCGCATATTTTCCCAACGGCCACCATCCCTGGGCAGCCGGCGAAACGGGACACGGCGGCTGTTCAGCATTGCTTCAATTTTCAGCAGGTAGGGTGAGGCTTCAACCCCCCACACATCAAGCTGCGTCAACTGAAGCGCTTACCCGCATCTGCGAGGTCTACCAGGTACTGGCTGGGCTTCCAGAAATCGTCGCCGCTGCTCTGCTGGTAGGCCCGCAGCCTGGCGACCACCTTGTCCAGTCCCAGGCTGTTGGCATAGTACATCGGGCCACCGCGATATACCGGCCAACCATAACCGTAGACATATACCACATCGATATCGCTGGCGCGGATAGCGATACCTTCGTCCAGTATTTTGGCACCTTCATTAATCATAGGTAGAACGCAGCGCTCCAGGATTTCCTCGTCGGATATCTCACGCTGGGTAATACCCGCCTTGGCCGCAAATTCAGCGAACAGTTCACTGGCTATCGGGGCGGGTGTAGCGTTGCGATTCTCGTCATAATCATAGAAACCGGCACCATTTTTCTGCCCCCGTCGATCCATCTCGCAAAGCCGATCTTTAACCGTAGCCCCCTTTGAGGTCTCGGCGTTCCAGCCCAGATCCAGCCCTGCCAGGTCTGCCATCTGGAATGCACCCATGGGAAAGCCAAAATCGTATAAAACCTTATCTATCCGGTGTAGCGGCGCACCCTCGAGGGCCAGTTGCTCGGCCTGGCGCTGGCGGTAAAAGAGAATACGATTACCCACAAAGCCGTGACAGACGCCAACCAGAACCGCAACCTTGCGGATACGCTTGGCCAGAGACATACTGGTTTTGATGACCTCTTTGGACGTTTTTTCACCGCGCACTACCTCCAACAATTTCATCACATTGGCGGGCGAGAAAAAGTGCAGCCCAACAACTGATTCCGGACGTTTGGTGACCGCCGCAATCTCATTCAGATCCAGTGCCGAGGTATTGGAGGCGAGTATGGCACCGGGTTTGGCCACAGCATCAAGACGGGTGAAAATATCTTTCTTGACTGCCATATTTTCAAATACGGCTTCGATAATCAGGTCGCAATCCGCCAGATCGTTGATATCCAGCGAACCGGTAATAAGCCCGCAACGCTGTTCGACATCCGCCTCGCTGATACGGCCCTTACTCGCTGTATTTTCGTAGTTCTTACGAATGACACCAAGGCCGCGATCCAGCGCCTCCTGCTTTACCTCTACAATGGTTACCGGAATTCCCACGTTCACCATGTTCATGGCAATACCGCCGCCCATGGTACCGGAGCCAATGACCCCCACCTTTGCGATGGGAATCTCCGCTGTCTCCCTGGGTACATCGGGGATTTTTGCCGCCTGGCGTTCAGCAAAGAAAAAGTACTGCTGAGCGGCAGACTGGGGCCCGGTCATCAGCTCCATGAACAGCTTGGACTCGGTCTTCATACCCGCGTCGAAGGGTTGGTTAACCGCCGCTTCTATGCAGCGAATATTGTACTCTGGCGCGAGAAGACCCCGCGCTTTACGCGCAATCGTCTTGCGAAACTGATCGAAGATGCCGGGATTTTCCCGAGCGCTCTGCAGTTTTTCATCACTGTCGCGTATGCGCCTTAAGGCACCCCCCTGAGCCATAGTCTCCCGGACAAAAGCCAGCGCGCCTTGCCGCAGATCGCCGTCGAC
Organism: uncultured Haliea sp.; assembly: GCA_963977485.1. Classification (GTDB taxonomy): domain Bacteria; phylum Pseudomonadota; class Gammaproteobacteria; order Pseudomonadales; family Halieaceae; genus JARRPM01. The sequence continues at coordinate 127,967 of CAXBOW010000012.1, read as the reverse complement.
AATGCGGTCAATCAGGCCGGCCTCCAGTGCCTCCTGCGCGCTGATCGGAACGCCCAGAGCAACCATCTGTAACGCCTTCTCCACACCCACCGCACGCGGTAGACGCTGGGTGCCACCACCCCCGGGCAACAAACCAAGGTTCACTTCCGGTAGACCCAGTTTTGCGCTGGCGACGGCCACCCTGTAATGACAACACAGTGCCGTCTCCAGGCCCCCGCCCAGGGCCGTGCCGTGAATCGCTGCGATGACAGGTTTGCTGGCGTTATCCAGATCTTCAAGAACACCGTGCAAGCCCGGCTCCTTGGGCCCACTGGCAAACTCAGTAATATCTGCACCGGCGATAAAGGTGCGGCCCTCGCAGATAAGCAGTATTGCCTTCACTACATCATCTGCCTGGGCCTTGGCAACGCCATCTTTCAGCCCCTTGCGCACGCCCTGACTAAGTGCGTTTACAGGCGGGTTGTTGAGCGTGAGTACTGCCACGCCATCCTCGACCTGATAGTCGACCATGTTGGTGAGTTGTACCATGCTAATTTCTCCTTTCGATTAATTTTTCGCGCGTCGCACGACAGCCGGGTTATTTACTTCCACTGCCCCTCAGGAAGCATAATCCCGGGCCAATTCACTCATAACCTGCCGAAACCCTGCCATTGTTTCATCGATCACCTGCTGCGCACTGATCACCTCGTCAATACGCCCACACACCTGCCCCGACAGCGGGATCGCCGCCTCCATGTCGCCGCCAAAATACAGCTGCGCAATGCCGGACATATTCTCCATCACATTGAACTTGCCCTGGGGTTCCAGTGCCGCAGTGCGCTCAGTTCGCAGGGCGCGAAGCGCTGGACGCCCCTGCTGATTAAGAAATACCGTATCTGTTTCCCGGGCCGCCACAACCGCCTGTTTCCAGTTGTCGTGCACGGGCGACTCCAGGCAGGACAACATGCGCGTGCCCATCTGCACGCCCTCGGCACCCATGGCAAAGGCAGCCGCCATGGAGGGACCATCGCTGATACCGCCCGCCGCAATAATCGGCACATCAACGCGAGAGCGAATCAGCGGCAGCAACACCATGGTAGACACCGGACTTGGGTTTTTGAAACCGCCGCCCTCACCGCCCTCTACCACCAGGCCATCCACACCGGCGTCTATGGCCTTAAGGGCCATTTCCAGGGTGGGCACCACATGAAACACGGTAATTCCGGCAGACTGGAAATCCCGCGTGCAGACACTGGGGCTGCCGGAGGACGTGGTGACAAATTTAATGCCCTGTTCAATCACAAAATCAATGATATTGGTACCCTTCACATAGGACAACGCCACGTTCATGCCAAAGGGTTTATCCGTCTTTTCGCGCATCAACTGAACTTCACGCTTGATATTGTCGAGTTCCCCGGAGGAGGTTTCGATAATACCGAGCCCGCCCGCATTGCTCACTGCGGAGGCCAGCTGGGAACGGGCGATCCAGCCCATGGGAGCCTGAATGATAGGGTATTGGGTGCCAGTCATTCGGGTGACACGGTTATCTATACGCATGGTGCAAAGCTTCCTCTGATAGTCGTTGGTATGCGGGGGACCTCTCAGCCTCCGGAGAGCAGTATTCTCTCACAACCCGTTCCCGACAACAGCTCATCAACGCGCGCCCTGTTCTCCTCGTCAAGGGCGCGATATGTCTCGTTAATCCAGCCCAGACACTTGGCCTGGTAGGGAAATGCCTGCTGGCTCCATTCACCACCGTCAATTTTCGCCTGCCAGTGTTTTTCGCCCGCTTTTACTGCCTGCGCATTGGCCAGCAAGGCGGGGGCGTAGACGCGGCCTATCTCCGTGAGAATGCCGCGCAGCGACTTCGCTATAACACTGATGTCCTGCCAGCCACCGTGCTCAGGTTCAAGCCCGGAGTGATCTTCCATCAGGTCTACCCAGGCCACCGTACGCGGGGACAGGTCATGGGCAATTGCCCGCGGCGTAGGATCAAAGCCGACCAGCTGGCTGAACTGGCCAAACAATGCAAAATCCCCCGCACCGGGCCTGTGTCCCAGCAGGAACGGCATATTGGCAAAGTGCTCCTCCAGAGCAAGCACCAGACGCCTGTAACTCGCATCGATGATAGGCGCTGTCACCTCGTTAGAGCCGACATAGCGCAAACGTCCTATCTGGCGCTCGCTGAAAAGTGCCTTGAGCTGCTTCCAGCTTTCCTGCGGTACGCTCAAATCCACATACAGCGGCAGCAGACTGCCGGCATTGTCGGCGTCTTCTTTCGGGTGCCAGCGATAGTGAAACATATATTTGGTACACCACTCGTCGGCAAAGTCTTCCAGCAGGTAATCTATGAAACCCAGCGCGGGGTCCGGGGGAAGCACGCTGCGTCCCGCAAAAGCCTGCTCCAATTCGCGAATAATTGGCGTTGAGTCGCTGCGGGCCACCAGCTCGCCAGCCTCGTCCTGGAACAGGAAGGTCGGCAGGAAAACCAGCTTCGGCACAGCCACCCCTCGTTGTTGCAAAACAGCTGTGGGGTCACCCCATATCATGCGGTGAGGAATACGGCGATAGCGCAGCAAAGCCAGCATTTTGCGGGTGTAGGGCGAGCCTGGCGAACCTATCAGTTCCACTGGTTGATGAGGTATGGTCATGGATAATCTCCTTCGGAAATCGGGCGGACAGAAAACAGCACTGGGAACTACGAACATGCATCGCGATGCCCCGTATTACGGACATTCAATCTACAGCAGATAATATTGGCATATTGACTGCCATTATGTCACACTTTTTCGCTTATTCAGACTCATGGGCAGGTGCGCCAACCGCAACCTGCAGGTGTCATAAATATTTCGGGAGGCATGTCATGCGAAAATTCACTATCGCCCTGCTGGTAGCAGTTATATTGGCCGTGCTGGTGTATACCCAGCGAAGCGTCATCGCCAAGCGCATCATGAGCCGCGGTGTAGAGACGGTAATGGCTAGTGACACGCTAACTCAACTGGGTGACGGCTTGCATCTGGCTATTTGCGGTGCCGGTGGCCCCATGCCGGATATCAAACGCTCAGGCGCCTGCGTCGCTATTATAGCGGGGGACAAAATTTTCCTCGTGGATACCGGGACTAACGGGGTGCGAAACCTGGCCCGTATGCGCTATCCCCTGGGTAATGTGACCGCCGTACTACTGACCCACTTCCACTCAGACCATATCGATGGCCTCGGCGAGGTGGCAACCCTGCGCTGGGTGTCTGCAGGCAATACAAGGCCACTGCCAGTGATTGGTCCTCAGGGAGTGGGTCGGGTAGTAGCCGGCTTCAATACTGCTTATGAGATGGATACCGGCTATCGCCACGATCACCACGGCGATACTGTTGCGCCACTGTCAGGCAAGGGAATGGCAGCGGTCGAGTTTCCGCTGCCGGCCGCGGGTGACCTCACGACGGTATACGACGAGGACGGCCTGACAATCCAGATGCTGGCGGTGGGACACGCCCCCATAGACCCCGCCGCCGCCTATCTCTTCACTTATGAAGGACGGACCATACTGGTATCCGGCGATACTGTGAAATCTGCCAACCTGCAGCATTTTGCCAAGGGTGTGGATATTCTGGTGCACGAGGCGCTTTCACCCGAGTTGCTGGGCATAATGCATGACGGCGCTGTGGCAACAGGCAATGATGTTATGGCCAAAGTTACCGTGGATGTAATCGATTACCACGCCAGCCCGGTGGAAGCAGCCGAAATCGCCCGGGATGCTGGCGTGGGTGAGCTGGTGTACTACCATATTGTGCCACCCCTGGTTTTACCCGGTGCCGAGGCGGCGTGGCTGGAGGGAGTGGACGAGGTGTTTAAAAATTACACATTGAGCCAGGACGGAACATCCTTCACGCTGCCACCCAACTCGAAAGAGATTATCCAGACTCGCGAAAAAATCTAGCGCGCCCCGGTATCATTCGGTAAAGGAGAAAACGCATGATCGATCTGTACACAGCACCTACGCCCAACGGCCATAAAGCTTCCTGCGCTCTGGAAGAACTGGGAATCGAATACAGGGTAAAAGCAGTGGACATTTCTTCTGGCGATCAACACAAACCCGAATTCAGGGCGATCAATCCCAATGGCCGCATACCGGCAATAGTGGACAGGGCCAATGACGATTTTGCGGTGTTTGAGTCCGGCGCGATTATGATCTATCTGGCAGAACAAGCCGGCAAGCTGTTGCCAGCCGATGCCAAAGGCCGCTCTCGCGTCATCCAGTGGCTGATGTTCCAGATGGGTGGAGTGGGCCCCATGATGGGCCAGGCCAACGTATTCTTCCGCTATTTCCCTGAGAAAATCGAACCGGTAATCAGTCGCTACCAGAACGAGAGCCGCCGCCTGTTCGAGGTATTGGACACACGGCTGGGCGAAAGTGAATGGCTGGCCGACGACTACTCCATTGCCGATATCGCCAACTGGTGTTGGGTGAGAACTTACAAGTGGTCGGGAGTCTCCCGTGATGGCCTGGAAAATCTGGATCGCTGGATGAATGTCATGAAGGAAAAACCTGGCCTGCAACGCGGTGTCAGCGTACCGGTGAGGATTGAAAGCATCATCGAAGACAAGGAGAAGTCGGCGGCATTCGTCGACAACGCACGTAATTTCCTGCAAACCTGAATAGCCAATGACTCCACGCGGGCACGGGCGCCGCTGTTGGCCGCTCGTCTACTCCACACCAAATGCCAATCGCAGCATCTCGTACACCACTTCCATACTGGTCTTTTTACTCAGGCCCTGGTGGTTCCGCAACCGGTTCCAGGTTTCAAAAGACGCCGCCAGGTCAACCGACTCCCTTCTCACTGTGTCCAGTGCCGCCATCTCGGGCAGCCAGTCTGCCAGGTCTTTACGCAGGGCACGCTGGTTTCTGGCGTAGTTTTTTTGCAGAGTTGGCGAGCGCCACATCTGGGCGCGGGTGGATAACATCAGGAAAGACAGCTTCTCATAGGCCGTCGCACGGCGCTCGATCGCATGCTGAATACGCTTGGACAGCGTTCCAGCACGGTCCCCTCCCAGGAATAAATCCTCATAGGTTTCCCGCAGCTGGTTATCCATGCTGGAGAACAGGGTTTCCATATCGGCAAAATGCCGAAACACGGTACGAATACCCACTCCGGCCCTGTCTGCGACATTTTGTGCCGTGGGAACCAGCACTCCCTCGTTCACCAGTTCCTGGGAAGCGTCGATAATGAGCTGTCTGCTGCGCTCGCTGCGCAGCAGGCGCCCATCGGGCTTTTTGGCGGCTGCGCCGGGCTCCAGCTTGGTCACAGAGTCACGCTTGGTGGCTGTAGTCATATCTTCCCTGAAAACCCCTGACTGAATCGCAAAATAATTGCTATCGAGCGATAATAGACTAACAAAATGCAGAGTGTCTATGGTTTAGCGGGCAGGTGTTACGCTTGCACGCATACGTCGATAATGGCATATTAACTGCCATTATATCCCCCTTGGACGAAAAGACAAAACCCGGCTGCACCCTGCCCAACATCACTTAACCCTCCATAAAATTCGGACAAACGACTATGGAATACCAACTGAATGGACACACCGCCTTCCTGCGGATTGATGACGGCAAGGCCAACGCTGTAGGTCACAGCTTCGTGGATGACGTAAATGCCGGACTGGACCGGGCCGGGTCGGAGGCAAAAGCCGTTGTACTGCGCGGCCGTGAGGGTATGTTTTCTGCGGGCTTCGACCTCAAGGAATTCCAAAAAGGACCGGAGGCGACAATCGCTCTTGTCCGACGCGGCTTCGAGTTGCTGCACCGGCTCTACAGCTACCCACTGCCACTGATTGCTGCCTGCAGCGGCCACGGCGTTGCCATGGGAGCCTTTATCCTGCTGGCCTCGGACTCACGGTTGGGTGTTCCGGGGGATTTTCGCATCACACTCCCCGAAACAGCGATAGGCATGGATCTTCCGCCTTTGTTGATGGCACTAAGCCAGTCCCGCCTGTCCAGCCGACACCTGACGCGCGCCGCCATACAGTCTGAAGTCTATACTCCCGAGGCCGCCATAGACGCGGGCTTCCTCGATGAAGTGGTAGCAATGGAAGATCTTGACTCCCGCGCCCTTGAAGTTGCGGAAAAGTTGGCGCAACTGCCACAGCAATTCTATGCAAGAAACAAGCTGGCCGCCCGCAGCGCGCCGCTCGCCGCAATGCAGGAATTCCTGGACACCATGCCGCAGGCCTGACCACAAGGAGACGTCGATGACAGCGGTAACTATCTGGGTCGCGGCTATGCTGATATATGCCGTTTTCTGGTGCTGGTATGTCGGCTTTCGTAGTCGCATCACTCCCGCCGAGGCCGCAGCAACAATGGACCTCCTCGATAAGGCAGCTTCCATAACACCCAAACAACGCGATAGCCTGGCCCACTTTCTGGCCAATGACGATGGCAGGGATTTCGTTATGGTTAATCTGCTGGAACTGAAAAAGCCGGTGAGAGAGTCCCGTAAAAAGCTCGACAGTTACCAGAAAGTATTTCTCGGCGGCCTGCTACGGAAGGCGGGGCATCCGGTGATGATTGCAACTGCGGCCAGCGGGAATGTCGAGAATGTGGCCTGCGAGCATGCAGATGACTGGATGGCGGCGGGCATGATCCGCTATCGCAGTCGGCGGGACCTCATGGAGGTGCTGCCGGCAACGGTTGGCAGCGAGCATCACGGCCTGAAACTGGCCGCACTGGAGAAAACTTTCGCGTTTCCCGCATCGCCCTGGTTTATGCTCGGCGGCCCACGGGTGGTGGTCGCACTGGCAGTGGCGCTGATTGCGGCCCTTACCCAACTGGTTATAGTCGGCCAGTAATCTCAAGAATGGCATTAACGCAGGCCTCCGGTGCTTCCTGCTGAAGAAAGTGCCCGGCGCCCTCAATAGTGCGATGCGCAACGCCCTGACAACCCGGCACTTCCTCCTGGAAGCGTTTGTCACCGCCTGCGGTTACCGGGTCTTTGTCGGCAAAAGCCGTCATGAAAGGCTTGTCGAAGCCATGCAGGGCTTCCCAGGCCGCCTTGTTCTCGGCCACTTCCGGTTCATTGTAAAACAGCGGTACCAGGCTGGGAAACCGACGCGCTCCCGCCATGTAACTCTGGTCTGGGAAAGGAGCCCGGTAGGCGGTAACGGCCGCGTCGTCCAATGGTGTGGAGGATACGACACGCATCAGATGACCAATCTCCAGGTCGGGGCTTTCGGCACAGAATTTCCGCCAGTACAGAAAGCCCGGAATGCCTGAAGTGTCAGCGAAGCGCGCACCCAGTTCCTCAGCCTTTACCACGGGCAGGGTCTCATAGGCCGCCTGCAATGGCAGGGTAAATTCCTCTGGAATCATACCGGCAGGCAAGCCGCCGTTCGCCAGCACCACGCGAGAAAATCGCTCGGGATACGCGGTCACCAGACGCAAGCCAATCAGGCTGCCCCAGTCCTGACAAAACAGTGTGACCCCACTCAAGTCCAAAGCGATCAGCCACTCACTCATCCAGGCAATATGGCGGGCGTAGGTGTAATCCTCCATGCGAGTGGGCTTGTCTGACCGGCCAAAGCCGATAAGGTCAGGAGCAACAACCCGGAAGCCTGCATCTATCAACGGTGGAATCATAAAACGATAGAGATAAGACCAGGCGGGTTGGCCATGCATCAACAACACCACCTCACCGTCTGCCGGGCCCTCATCCAGGTAGTGGACACGTAGCTCACCCCCCTCCCCGTCGCCAACCTGCAGGTAATTCGGCTCGAAGGGATAGTCCGCGAGATCTCTAAAACACTCGTCCGGCGTGCGCTTGAACTCCATTATCATTGACCCGTCTGTGTTGGTGTAACCGCTATACCCCACAGCGACCCTGTCACGCAGTCACCATATATTATGGCACAATATATGTCATTTTAAAAAAAACGACAACTCTACCGGCTGGTCTCCACCAATTCGAGCTGACCCGGTTTACGCGCCAGCCAATGCTTGATCTCGACATTCAAGGCCTCATATCCACCGGCGGAAGTCAGCAGCAGGTCTGCGGCAGCCCGTTCTGCGGATGACAGTGCGTGATAGTGGCTGTAGGGGCGCTGGAACATCCACTGCGCGTAACTGTGAATATAGCGCTCTCCCGACGCCTGGCCAGTATTAAAAGGGTGCATGCCGAGTACGCGGGGAATGTTGCCTCCCGGGTGTTGTTCCAGCCAGGCCGCATTGTGTCGAATGACATCCAGGACATCGGGCAGCTGATCTCGACACATGGTTTGCAATACGGGCAGCAGTGTCCCCGGTATTTCATCGTCAGCGAGAAATTCGCCAGACAATGGCGCAGGGTTATTCATTCTTTCCACCCAGGCAAACACGTTGGGAGCCCGTTCCTGCATCAGAGCCTTGGGCACCGGATCGCGCCCCAGGTGGGCGTAAAGCGGCCCCATTAGACCGTAGTCGCCTATGCTGGGGCGGGAGCCAAAGAGGAAATCATACTGGCTGAAATGGGCATCCAGTTGGCCCAGCATCTCAAGATACACCGCCTCTATTGCGGGGATAGTTGCCGCTGTAACACCCAACATGGGCACCGAGCCACTGAACATGCGGGAGGTACGTTCACCTATCTCCACCTGCTCTTCGAGGCTGGCCCCGGGGGCGCTCATTTTGCCAAACTCCGAAAAAATAAACTCACGCTGTTGATCAAGAACGCTCCAGCGATAGTGCATAGCCGGTATCACCAGCCACTCGTCACCGTAAAGCTCCAGCATCAGCGCCACCAGCTTCTGTACCGGTGTATCGGGATAAACTGAGACTTCGGGATGAGCTGCCTCGAGGAAGTCGATAATGTCCGTAGTATCCTGCAAGTAACGTCCGTCAGACGTCTCCAGAACCGGGACGATCGGAGCGCCAATATTTGGCAGGATGACCGATTTGTATATTTCCCGCGAAGCGGTCACCTCGCGCCAGTTGAGATTCTTGTAGCGCATATACGCTCGCGCTTTGCCTGTGTAAAGCGAGTGGTCAGCACCATACAAAATATAGTCTGTCGACATTGGGAAATCCTTGCATTCTTGCAGTTGTCCCCGGGAGTTGCTCGCCCCGGAAGTTTGCCCGCTATAATAAACCAGTTATTTAATTGACATCTATTAGGTCATAATATAGTTGCACCAGCATACGGGTGCTTAACTACCGCAAGCATAGGAGATGTCAGGGATCATGACGTTTGTTGAAAAGATACTACCCGCCAGCGCAAATAATGACTACAGGGGCAGTCCGATAGCGTTCTACGCTTTTATAGTGCTTAGCATTCTGTACACGGGCCGCAGCCTCATCCATTTCCTCAAAAATGACTCCGGCGTCAACTCCATCGCCAGTTTTATCAACTTCGGCGGCACACCGGACCCCGACAGACTGGTCTACATGTATAGCTCCCTATGGGGCTCACAGCAATTGATCACGGTGGCTATTTTCTGGTTAGTGGCCTGCAAATACCGCACGTTGCTACCGTGTATGTATCTGATGGTTATCTTTGAGCTGCTGCTGCGCTTCATACCCGGCAGGCTACACCAGATCGGTCCGGAATACTTCGAACACACGCCTCCGGGAAGTGCGGGAAACCTGCCACTCTTGCTTGTAGCCTGTGTGATGCTGATCCTCTCGCTACGCCAGAGGCAAACGCCGAGGAGTGCTGTCGATGATGGCTCCTGCTAAAATCGGGTAAACTGAATTATCAATTTGATAAAGGAAGCTCAGCATGCCGGAACATGAAGTCGATATGTTTTTTTCCTTTCGCAGCCCCTGGTCCTACTACGGCGCATCGCTGATGTACGATCTGCAGCAGGAATATGCCCTGCGGGTTAACCTGCGGGTCGTCAATCCTATTTTTATTCGCTACAACGACTTTTTCGACAAGGCCCATGAGAAGTGGCAACCCTACTTCCTGACAGACCTGCTGCGCTATTCAGAGTACCGGGGCCTGCCACTGGGAGCACCGCGGCCGGACCCGATCAACACCGGGTTGGCGGCGAATGACCCGGGCCACCTCGTACTCAAGCTAAACCCACTGGGGCTGGCGGCCACGGCTGCTGGCCGGGGTATCCAATTTGCCCGGGAAGTGTCGGCCATGGTCTGGAGTGGCGAGGTCGACGGCTGGGACCAGGGGGGTCATCTAAAACTGGCCGCCAGGCGAGCAGGCCTGGAACTGTCTGTACTGGAACAGTGGGCCAGCGATAACGCCACTGAGTGGCCGCGGCAATTACTGGCTAACGATACTGCCCTGGAGAAGTACCACTGGGGCGTGCCCACAATGGTGTACGACGGCGAGCCATTTTTTGGCCAGGACAAGATCGAACTGCTGTTGTGGCGAATGCAGCAAAAAGGTCTGGTCAAACGCCACAATTGAGCATCTAGCGGAATTCACTGATGGGCACAACCAGCAGGCGATCCCCAAGAAATGAACCCACGTAGACTTTATCGCGATTAGCCGTGGCGACGGTAGCGGCGCCCATTGGCGGCCCCTGATGCTGGAAAATAACCCGACTTTGCATGGTCTCCGGGTCGAGCGCGACAATATCAAAAGCCATCCCGCAGGTAACGCTGTAGTCCCTGGAGCAGGCCAGGTAAACAGGCAGCTCGATGGACTGGCTGACCAGCCATAACTCACCACCGGGACCCCAGGCGCTGTTGTCCGCATTGGCAACCTGACCGACTGCAACCCGTTGTTCTGTCACAAGGTCGTACTTGTGAATTTCCTTGTCCATATACTGGTTGATGAAGACAAAGCGTTCGTCCGGACTAATTTCAACCCCGTTGGTCATGCTGCCGCCGGTGCCCGGCAACAGCCTCGTTCCGGTCTCTTTACTCCAGCGCCAGACATCGCCGGTTTCAAACCCCAGCATACCGCGCCACAGCCCCAGGAAGTCCTGCGGGTGGTACATACGGGTGTACACGACATCGCCATTGGCCAGCCCCACAACGTCATTGATAAATGTGTTGCTCGCAGGGAAAACACAGCCCTGCCATTGCAGTTGCGGCTCACCGCCAGCGGGGGCCTGCAAAGCAAACAGCTCCACCGCTTCGCGTCCACCGTGGTTCACCACCAGATAGCGCCAACTGCCATCTTGCAGCTGCACCAGATGGCTGCCATGGGGACTCATTTCCGGCCCTGGAGGCTCCGTACAGCCAGTATCACCCTGAACATCAGCCGGGGCTGATGCAGTATCCACAGGGAATATCGCCCGCCAGCTCTCATCACGCACATCAAACAACACGATGCGGCCCGGGGTCTCGCCTATACTGCCCAGCTCACTTAGCAGGAGATAATCCCCCCCCGGAACAATTGCAATATCCTCCGGGCTTTGCAGGCCACAAACCGGGTGGAGATTGCCCTTATCGGCACAATCCGTAATCACTGTGCCCTCCGGTACCCCGCACCCTGATAACCCCGGGGCCAGCACAAACAACAGGAGGAATGACATGGGGGAGTAAATACTTTTCACAGCTTCTCTACCTTTTACCTTATTTGCATGTTGCAGAGAGTTTCACACTATTAGTGCATTCGCTCCAGCGAGATTATTTTGACATAAATTATGCCACTATATAATATTCCCACTGCTGGCGGCACAGCCAGGGCCAGGGCAAAGACCCATCTCTAATTATAATCAGGCAGGTTAACTATGTACTCACTTTCGCGCTTGTTCACGCTGCTCATACTTACGGGTACTGGAACAGTGGCACTGTCCCAGACCGGCACGCTTGAAGAGGTTATCGTTACCGCCACCAAGCGAGCCGAGAGCCTGCAGGATGTCCCAGTAACGGTAAATGCCATTTCGGCTACCACGCTGAAGGAAGCAGGAGTGGTGGACCTGGGCGATATCGCCCAACTGGTGCCGTCACTCACTGTATCGACAAACCTGAGCCCTTTTGCTACCGGAATACGTATTCGCGGTATCGGCACCTCCCAGAACAATGTAGGGCTGGAGGCATCGGTAGCCTTTGTCGTTGACGGCGTATATATGGGGCGATCAGGTCTGGGCATGTCTGACCTGACGGATATAGAGCGGGTCGAAGTATTACAGGGACCCCAGGGCACACTGTACGGCAAAAACTCCAATGCCGGCGTGGTCAGTGTAGTTACCAAAAATCCCAATTTCGAGGAAGCCGAAGGCTACCTGGAAGCCACCCTGGGCAATTACGGTCTGCGGCAATACACCGCAACAGCCACCGGGCCGATAAATGACACCACGGCCTACCTGCTAGCGGGCAACTGGCGTGAACAGGACGGCTGGCTGAAAAACAACAGCGGCCCCGACGAGATGTCATTTGAGGACTGGAACCTGCGGGGAAAACTGCAGTGGCGCCCCTCGGATGCGCTGAGCATCATGCTGACCGCCAGCCATGTAGATCGCAGCGACCGCTGCTGCGGCGCGGATGCTCTGCAATCAGATACTTTCCTCGAGCTGCTGGCAGCCAGCGACTTCCCGGTACCGAAAAATGATGCTTTTAATTGGAAGAACAACAGCAACCAGAGCAATGATTTCGACATGAAATCGGATACGGCCATCCTGACAGTAGACTACGACCTGGCGTCTGCGCAGCTGACTTCCCTGAGTTCCTACAATGATTACGACTACAAGACATCCACGGACGCAGATCGCTCCGAGTTCGATATCCTCGCCATCGTGAATGACCGCTACAAAGGCCATGCCCTGTCCCAGGAGTTTCGCCTTACCAGCGACCTGGAGGGGCCCTTGCAGTACCTCGCTGGCCTGTACTACCTCCGGGAAACAAACAAACGAGGCAATGGCACACCCTTCACTTTCCTGGGCCAGGACATCCTGACAGTCGGAACGGCGGCATTGGGACCGCAACTGGCATTAATTGCCGCGCCCGGTGACTATATTGCCGCCAAAAGTACCTGGGAGACTGAGGCCTCAGCCGCCTTTGGCCAGACCACCTACAGCTTCAACGAGGAGTGGTTGCTGACTATAGGGCTGCGCTACACCAGCGAAAACAAATCTATCGACGGCTACAGTATCGCCGAGTCCACCGCCCCCGCCGCCAACATCCCCGGCATACCCACCTTCGTCGAGATCATCGCCACACCCGGTGAGCTAGATGAAAAAACCGGAGAGGACGGCTTTACCTGGCTGGTCAATCTCCGCTACTTCGTTAATGCTGACACCATGGTCTTTGCCTCTGCGGCCACAGGCAGCAAATCCGGCGGCTTCAACAGCTCGCCCGGCGAAGGGGTAAGCGGCACCTTTGACGAGGAAACCACCATCAACTACGAACTGGGTATCAAAACACAGCTGCTGGATAACCGCCTGAAACTGAATGCCACTGCCTTTTATTCCGAATTCGATGACCTGCAGTTCCTGGCCCAGGCACCCCAGGGAGCCGGCACCTTTATCAGCAATGCCGCCAAGGCACAGACTCAGGGCTTTGATCTCAGCTTCACCGCCCTGCCCCTGCCTAACCTGATCCTGGATGGCGGCCTGCAATACCTGGATGCGGAGTATTCGAGCGGCGATCTTGAGGCGTTCGACGTCGTGTACGCCCCCGACTGGAGCGGTAGCCTGGCGGCCACCCTGTTGTTACCGCTGGCGGATGGCCACATCTATCTGCGCACGGACTACAGCTTTATGACTAATCACTACACCAACCCCACCTACCAGGCAGCGGAAACCGAACAGGACAGCGAGCTGCTCAACATTCGACTGGGCTGGCGCAACAATGACTGGGATGCCGCGCTCTGGGTCAAGAACGCAAGCGATCAGGCCTATTCCTCCCTGGCCGGCGCACCTCTGCTCCTCACCGGGATGAAGGCGCAATGGCTGCAGGCACCGCGAACCTATGGCGCCACGCTGCGCTTTAGCTTTTAAGATGCAGGTGTCTCACCCCGGTTCCGACCCGCTACTTGCAAGCTGTCACAAGACGTGCAGAATGGGCCATTAACTCGCAGCGAATACCCCTTTTCGGAGCAACCATAATATGTATAACGTACTGAAGGAAACCATTGCCGAGATGACCGCCCCCGGGCAGATGTTTGCCCTCACTGAGGTTGAGGTCAACGGTCAAATGCTAAAGGCCTGGGCCTCTGCCCCCAACTCACTACGCGATATCTGGCTTAGCACTGCGGGCCATGCCGCAGCGGACTACCTGGTATATCAGGACGAGCGCTGGACTTACGCCCAGGCTCACGAAGAGGTGTCCAGGATTGCCACCTGGCTGGTAGGCCAAGGCATACAGCCCGGCGATCACGTGGCGATCGCCATGCGCAACTATCCCGAGTGGATACTCAGCTACTGGGCCATTGCCTGTGTGGGAGCCGTGTCGGTCGGTGTCAATGCCTGGTGGGTTCCCGAGGAACTCAAATTCGGCCTGAAGGACTCCGGGACGAAACTGCTGATCTGCGACAAAGAGCGTCTGGCACGCTTCGCCGATTTCCAGACGGAATTTCCCGACATGAAGGTTGCAGCAGTACGGGTAGATGATGTGCCGGACTGGGCCACCCCGTGGAGCGAGGTGCTGAAGGCCGAGCCAGTACTGCCTGAAGTCGCAATCGAGGCAGACGACGACGCCTGTATATTTTATACCTCCGGTACCACCGGCAAGCCCAAGGGTGCGCAGCTCACCCACCGTGGCTGCGTCAACAATATTCTCAGCGTGGTTTTTGGCACCATGTCCCAGGCTGCTGCGCAAGCAAAGGCCCAGAACAAGAAGGCACCCGATTTGCTGGGGGGCGGAAAAACCCAGGTGGCATCGATTGTTGCCACCCCCCTGTTTCACGTAACCGCGAACAACTGTCTGGCCCATTCGGTGACCATTGGCGGTGGAAAGCTGGTCCATATGCACAAATGGGATGCGGGCGAGGCACTGCGTATTATCGAAGAGGAGAAGATCACCGTCTTCAGCGGCGTGCCCACCATGAGCCGCGAGATCATTATGCACCCGGACTTTCCCACGCGGGACACCTCCACCCTCACCGCACTCAATGGTGGCGGCGCGGCGGTGCAACCGGATCTTATCGGCAAAATCGATCAGGGCGCGCGCGGCGCCAAGGCCGGCCAGGGCTATGGCATGACAGAGACATGTGGGATTATCAGCACCTCCGCCGGTTTCTTTTTGTCCGACAAACCCAACAGTGCCGGGATGGTGTTGCCGATCTATGAGGTAAAGTGTATTGATGCCGATGGCAAGACACTGGCCCCGGGCGAGACCGGTGAAATCTGTGTGCGAGGTTCCCAGGTCATCAAGGGCTACCTCAACCGCCCCGAAGCCACTGCCGAAACCATTGTCGACGGCTGGCTGCATACAGGCGATATCGGTTATGTCGACGAGGACGACTTCATCTACCTGGTGGACAGAGCGAAAGACATGGTCATCCGGGGTGGCGAAAACGTGTATTGTTCAGAGGTGGAGACAGCGCTCTACAAATATCCCAACATTGCCGAATGTTCTGTTTTTTCAGTGCCGGACGAGCGTTTGGGTGAAGAAGTCGGCGCCGCAATTTTTCCCAACCCCGGCACCCGAATATCGGCGGAAGAGCTTCGTGAATTCTGCAAAACCCAGCTGGCAGCCTACAAGGCACCGCGCTACATCTGGGTTCTGGATGACCCTCTGCCGCGCAATGCCAGTGGCAAATTCGTCAAGCGCACATTGCAGGAAAGCCTGGACCTCGCCGACGCGGGGTAACAGGCGCGCGTCCGGGGAACCGTTTACTTCAGTTCGCTGGAACTCTTTCCCAACACCTGGCGCGCAACAATCAACTGCTGAATTTGTTGCGTGCCCTCATAGATATCGATGATCTTGGAGTCGCGGGCAAATTTTTCCAGTAAATGGGCCTTGCTATAGCCCAACTGTCCGCAGATCTCCACGCACTTTAACGCCACCTGATTACCCATACGGCCAGCCTTGGCCTTGGACATGGATGCATTTTTTGAGTTGGCTTGTTTGTTATCCGCCATCCAGGCCGCTTTCAAAACCAGCAGCCGGGCGGTCTCGTAGTCCGCTTCCATATCGTACAAATCGTTCTCCACCGCACTCATCTGGTGGTAGCTTTTGCGGTAGTCCAGCTCAACTCCTTCATCTTTCAGCAATTCCAGGGTCATATCCAGAGCCGCCCTCGCCAGACCCACTGCCTGCGCTGCCACCATCGGCCGCGTATTGTCGAAGGTCTGCATAACGCCGCCAAACGCTTTTTTACGCGCATCCGCAGTTTTCGCAATCTCGGGATTACCCAGCAAATTTGCCTTTGGCACACGACAATCCTCCAGCACTATTTGCGCCGTATCAGAGGAGCGTATACCCAGCTTGTGCTCTACCCGGGTAACTGTCATGCCCGGAGTGCCCTTGGGTACGAGAAAGGACTTTATTGCCGCCTTACCCAGCGCAAGATCCAGCGAGGCCCAAACCACTACCTGCTTGCTGCGGTAACCGTCGGTCACAAATATTTTCGTGCCATTGAGCACATATTCATCCCCATCAATTTTCGCGGTTGTTTTGATGGCAGCCGAGTCTGAACCGGCACCCGGCTCGGTGATGGCCATGGCAGCGAACAGATCACCCCATTCGGCCTTTTGTTCCTCTGTGGCAACCGCACTCACAGCCGCATTACCCAGACCGATACTGGGCAGGGCAAGAAACAGGCCGACATCTCCCCAGCACAATTCAGCGGAAGAAACGACCATACTGAGGTTGCTGCCGTTGACGTTTCCAGCCTCGGCCGCTGGTTTGCTGCCGTTTTCGGTTCGATCGCGGCCCACCCTTAACAGTTTCGCAAGATCGTACAACTCTTCGGGCATTTCCTTTTGCTCCAGAAGATCGTACTTGCGCGACAAGGGACGCAAACCGTCGCGGGAAAACTGGCGCAGCAAGGCACGCGTGCTTTCTATTTTCTTCGGTATCTCGAGATTAATCACAGTCTCACCATTGTGGATGCTGGTTGAAAATCATGCCTGCTGTCAGGCCAGTAACATACCGCCCAGTGTCGCCAGGGCGCGCAGGTTGCGATACCACATTTCTACCGGGTGTTCGCGGGTAAAACCGTGGCCGCCCAGAAGCTGAACGCCGTCAGTGCCCACTTTCATGCCGTATTTGACAGCGTTGCGATGCGCAAGAAACGCGCTGCGCGAAAAATCCATACCCTGTTCTGCCTGGGCTGCTGCGCGATATGTCATCAGTCTCAAGCCCTCTATCTCCGTCGCCATATCAGCGACCATAAAGGCCACAGCCTGGCGATTGGAAATAGGCTCACCAAATGCCACTCGCTCATTGACGTAGGGCACCACGTAATCCAGCATCGCCTGGCAGGTACCCACCGCCAGCGCTGCCACGGCTATGTTGCCAAGCGAAATCATGCGTTCGATATCAAAGTTCTCAGTTAGCCTGGCAGTAGCGGCTACGTTCACATCATCCAGCGCCATCGCGTATAAAGGTAATGGACGCAAGCCCATGTAGTCCTCTTTCGCAAAGCTGACACCAGCGGTATCGGCCTCTACAAGAAAACCCTGGGTGCCGTCGTCACCCGTGTCGGCAAACACCACGAGCATTTTTGCCTCTGGCCCAAAGGCGACCATGCTCTTGGCGCCACTTAGAACATAGCTGCCATCCGCCTGCACCAGCGCCTTTGTTTTGAGCTGTCGCGCGTCGAAGGCAATGCCCGGCTCCATGAGAGCCAGCGCTGCAGCTGTGAAATTCGCTGTGGCCAATGCCTGGCTGATTCTCTCCTGCTGTGCGGCTGTACCAGAATCCATAATGCAATTGATAACTGACAGGGGCGCAAGCGCCGCTATCGCCATGGACATATCGCCGCTGGCCAGATCCTCGATGTTCAATACGTTTGACACCGGACACCGGCCGGCACCCACGCCGCCCAGTGCTTCTGGAATAGGCATGAAATTGAGCCCCAGATCGACGGTTTTCAACAGAAAACCCTCCGGCAGTGCGCCGGACTCGTCAGCGGCACGGGCTCCCGCAGCCATTTCCTCTCTGGCAAACCGCTGCACGACCTCGCGCGTCATCTGCTGCTCTTCTGTAGGGGTCAAATCAAATAGAAGTTCTGTGCTTGTCATATTTTTCAGTTATTCCCGCAGTTCCAGCCTAAAGTTTCCGATGTGCAATACGTTATGACGCTTACCTGGTGGCTTCACCCAGTTCGACAAATCGTATATGGCGCTCCTCGCTACGCTAGGAGCGAGGAGCCATACCTCGCACCATAGTCAGAAACTGCAGGCTGGTTCCAGCTCTGCGAAATTCTGACAAGGATTGGTATTCAGGGTCGGCGTACCAGTCCTTCGCCGCCTGCTCAGATGGAAACTGAAATATGATCATACGGTCTTCACGGGGGGCATCACCCTCAAGGGTAAGCGGTTGGTCATCAAAGGTAAGAAACTCGCCGCCATACTTCTTCAGCAACGGGAAAAAGCCTTTCTCATATTTGCGGTAGGTTGCGGCATCAGTCACCGCGAGGTTAACAACCATATACACCGGGGTATTCGACATAGGTATCTCCTTTAGTTAATTAAAACCCAGTAAAACGGATTAGCTGATGCTGTCCATCCAGCGTGCAACAGCCTGGCCAATCTCCACCGGTGAATCCTCCTGGATAAAGTGCGTACCTTTCACCGTGACTTCACTCTGGTTGGGCCAACTGCGACAAAACTCCCGGGGCTTTCCGGTCAGAATCGAACCGGGATCAGCATTTATAAACAGTTTGGGCAGCCCATGGTTCGACGCCAGCCACTGGCCATAACTGGCCACCAGCTCCACCATCTCGGGCGGCTCACCACTAATCGGTATCTGCCTTGGCCAGTTCAGCGTGGGCTGCCGATCGTCGGGTGTGGTAAAGGGTGCGCGGTAGTGCTGCATTTCTTCCTCTCCCAGCCCTCGCATTACCGAGCCGGGTAGCACCGCCTCAATAAACATATTTCGCTGGAGAATCAGGTCTTCCCCCTTGGACGACCGGAAACCCTGGAAAATCCCACGGGCGCCCTCGGGCCAGTCTTGCCAATCCACGGGGCATACAATGCCTTCCATATAGGCAATGCCGCGCACCGCGTCGGGGTGTTGTTGCGCCCAGTAGAAACCCAGCGCACTACCCCAGTCGTGTATCACCAGCGTGACATTATTATCGGCACCTATCGCCTTCAACAAGCCGTCGAGATATTGATAGGCGCTGTGGAAAGTGTAGCGTTCAGGACCGTCGCTGGCGGGCAGTTTCTCCGAATCGCCCTGACCGATAAGATCCGGGGCGATAACACGGCCTTTGCCGGCCAATTCGGGGATGACGTTGCGCCAGAGGTACGAAGAGGTGGGGTTGCCGTGCAGCAGTACGATAGGGTCACCCTCCCCCGCTTCCACATACGCGATTTTCTTGCCATCTACATCCTGATATTGCTTTTCATAGGGCATTTTTGCAGAGATCACGGGGTTCGCTCCTTGTTATTTTGCAAGTTAGATTTCGTCAAAAACAGCTTTGCCGTAACGGAAATGGAAAAAGGGGCCGGGGTCTTCAGGGCGCTGCCCCTCTCTCAAGCGCCGGTCTACCTCAGCCAATACTACCCGGGTAATGCTTGGTAGTTCCAGCGATTCCGAATCCTTCAGGGTAACCCAGTGCAAGCGAAGTAATTCGCCTGAGCCCTGGGGCCGTTCGTGCACATCGCCCTGAATCTGGTCTGCATCCGCCATAAAGAACCGGGCATCAAAGCGTCGGCTCCGGTAGGGCGGAGTGATCGCCCTGGCCACCAGGTGCAGCTCATCCAAACGGGGGTTGACGTCAAACTGGAGAAAGTCACGCCAGTGGCGTGAGCGGGTTTTCAGCGTAGGCGTATGCGGCTCACCCAGCACCAGCCCCGTTTCTTCGTAGGTTTCACGTATCGCCGCCATTGCCAGTGCCCTGGCCCGCGTTTCCGAACAACCGCGCGCCAGGCGAGCCATCACCGCTGGATGCAGGTCATGGGGCGGTTGCAGGCGATGATCCCCTGCATCGACCTTGCCACCGGGGAATACAAACTTGTTGGGCATGAACTTGTGGCCTGCCGCGCGCTGGCCCATCAATACACGCGGCCGGTGACCATCGTTGCGCACGATAATCAGGGTCGCTGCATCCCTGGGCTTGACTGCCCGGCCCCCGGAACGAATCTCGCTATCGGCCATATACTTCGGATCGTATACAGATTTTACCGCCACCAATCCTCCATCAACTTCTAGTTAGGCCAGTAAATGTATTCATCGCCCTCTTCATAAGGTACGCCGCCGGGCTTATCAATCAGCTGCGGCGACTGTATTACACTGGGCCACATGGGGCTTTCCTGCTCCGCATTGTGCGCTGCCAGCAGTGCTTCCAGGGCCGCAACTTGATCTAGCATTTTTCCGGCAAGATTGTGCTGTTCCGTCGGGTCTGAGGCGAGATTAAACAACCACTTCTTCTGCCCCGTGCCAACAGGCTTATCGGGCTGGTCAGAGCGTATCAGCTTCCAACCCTCGTGCAAAACGGTCTGCTGGTACCCCTCGCGCCAAAATAACGTTTTATGTGGCGCGCCATCCTGCTCCCCCGTTACAAAGGGCAGCAGATTAACGCCATCGAGTGTGCGATCTGTGGGGACCGAAGCACCCGCGGCCCCCGCAAAGGTAGGCAATAAATCTATATGGTGAATCGGTTGCGACATGACAGTACCCACCTCGATTCTGGCTGGCCATTTCGCCATATACGGCACGTGGGTGCCACCCTCGAAATGGTTGAGCTTCCAGCCCCGATAGGGCTTGTTTATCTCCGGCAGGCCGATATAGCCGGCACCGCCGTTGTCACTGGTGAACACGATCAGGGTATTGTCAGCCAACCCATTCTCCTCCAGGGTCTGCACGATCCGGCCAACACTGCGATCCAAAGCACGGATCATGCCGGCATAAACGCGCAGCGCGTGATCCTCAATCTGAGGAAAAGCGTCGTAATCCTCCCGCGTCGCCTGCAGCGGGTTGTGCGTACCCCAGTGGGCAAGATACAGGAAAAAAGGCCTGTTGCGATTGGCCTCGATTACCTTGATCGCCTCATCGGTGTAGTAGTCAGTGAGGTAGCCCTTTGGCGCAAAAGGTTTGCTGCCATTGAACTCGGCGGCGTAGCGGGCCGTGGCCCACACCATCCTGTCTACGCCTTCATCCTCCTGCCGGGCATTGACAACATGGGGATCATTCTTCGGCAGGTACAGGGTACCCGCCATATTCAGGCTATCGTCAAAACCCTGGTCTTCGGGGCGCATGCCATTTATATAGCCCAGGTGCCACTTGCCAATATGGGCGGTGTAATAGCCGCGAGGCTTTAACACCTCGGCAATGGTGATTTCCTCATGTGGCATCCCCAGCTGCTGGAAGGGCGGCAGTGATTTTGCCGTCGCGTGATCGATGAACATGGGCAGCGGCGGCGGCTCGATATCCACCATCCACTGGAAAATCGTCGTTCCGATATTCATGAAGGGTGTGTATTCAAAACCAAATCGAGTGGAGTAGCGCCCGGTCAATGCGGAGGCCCGCGACGGCGCACACACTGCATTGGCAGCATAACCGTTTTCAAACAACACTCCCTGGCGAGCGATAGCATCGATAGCCGGTGTCATCACACTGCCATCTCCGGCGCCACCGTTGTAAAGCGACACATCGTTGAAACCCATATCATCCGCCAGAATGAATATGATATTGGGAGGCCGGGCATCCGGCGCCTGACTGGCAATCGCTGGACCGGCAGGCCACTCGACCGGTACGTTGGGAGCAATGGGCTTGGCGACATCCATTACCAGGGGCATGCCCCACACCAATAGATTGACACGATTTAGCCAGCCGATGTAAGCGCCGACAGCCAGGACTACCAGCACAGTCACAATCTTTTTCATGCAGACCTCAAAGTACGAAAAGTGCCGCTCTTGCACCGATGGACCCGCTATTTCACCGCGCCTGGAGCAGACAAATCCTGATTGCAAAGTATAGACGCTGGGAACGGACGAATACGGCAAGGGGAACAAACATTAACGCCAATAATATATATTGGCAGAATATGTGTCAATACAACAAAGAGACTCCCCCCACAGCCGCGATTGCTGTAATCTTGCCGGCTGCCCAAAAGAACATAACAGGAAGACTATCCAGTGCTGTATTACGCCCGCCTTTTCTTGCTTACCCTCTTCTGCATATCCCCTGTATTGGCGAGCAATGCGACAGCGGATACCAATGCGGCCGGACCTCCCACTGGCCAGGGTCCCGTGGTCGTCGAAATAGGGTTCCTGCTAAGCAACATCACGGAAATCAGTGAAGAGAATGAAACTTTTGATTTCGAAGGCATTCTCAGCATGCACTGGCGGGACTCCAGGCTGGCCTACAACCCGGCAGATACGGGCTACGATGAACTTTTCTATCAGGGCAGTTATCAATTCAACGAGGTCTTCAGCGGCTGGTGGCCCCAGATCATCCTGGTCAACGAAGCCGGGCGCTTTGACCGGGAGGGCGTGATGTTACGGATCACGCCACAGGGCGATGTCTATTACACCGAGGATATCGACGCT
The DNA here is from genome assembly GCA_963977485.1 of uncultured Haliea sp. Classification (GTDB taxonomy): domain Bacteria; phylum Pseudomonadota; class Gammaproteobacteria; order Pseudomonadales; family Halieaceae; genus JARRPM01. The sequence continues at coordinate 105,452 of CAXBOW010000012.1, read as the reverse complement.
GTCGCAAAAGCGCAGCTAAACCTGAAGAGATACCCCTTCGACCATCAGCAGTTTGTGGCCACTTTCGAAGTACTGGGCTTTGACAATCAACAGGTGGTTCTGCGCGCTGACCAAAGCACCAGCGGTTTGTGGAAAGATGACGCTCACAAGGTACGGATACCCCAATGGCGAGAACCACAGGTATCTACCTCAGCCGTTGAGTACGATCCCGTTTACATTACCGGGGATAAAAACCCCGTCACCGCTTTCAAAGTGCAGGTCGATATCAGCCGTGATCCCTTTTATACGTTGAGGCTCATCGGGTTTCCCGTGATGGTATTCGTAATGCTGTCCTGGTCTGTATTCTGGATGGATCGATCCTCCGTGGGTGACCGCATGGACATATCCTTTATCGGCATTCTCACCGTGGTGGCCTACCAGATAATGTCCAGCGACAGTTTGCCAAAAATCTCCTATCTCAGCGTAATGATGGCTTTTATGATTATCAGTTTCCTGATGATGTGCGCCACCGTGACCGTTAACCTGAAGGTAGCAAGCCTCGACAACAGCGGGCGTTTCGAGGCCGGCAATCGGGTGGACAAATACTGCCGCGTGATCTTTCCACTGCTCTACTTCGGAAGTACCGCATTGGTATGCTCTATTATCTATCGGGCTGGCTAGCACTAGGCAGTGATGTTGCCTGGCGAAGCAGGGCCAGATAGGCCCGCTGCAGACAGTCCCGGTAAAAGGCGCCGTCGGGCATTAGCCGGTCACAGGCATTAAATGACAGGGACACCCTGTCCCGACTATTGCTGACGATATGGAACAGGCCCATGTTGTCCCGCACCGGGCCAAAACCCATCGGCACCACCAGTTCGGCACTGCCCAGCCGCAGCGGGGTTAAGGGGCCGGGCACATTGGACACCATGGTATGAAATGGTACTGGAGCAAGCGCCATGACACCGGCCTGTGCCATGGCCTTGATGCCACCCGCCAGAATATTGGGACTGACGCTGTCGCTGATGTCCATCACAGTGCCGGTTCCCAGGGCATCAATACGCTTTTTCGCCGCCACGGCATAGCGGTGAATTTGTCGCAGGCGGTCCACCGGATCATCTTCAACGGTGGCCAGCCCCACCATCATGGTCGCAATACGGTTTCCCCCCGCCGAATCCGTCCCCGCGCCGCGCAAATTCACCGGCACCCCGGCAACCAGTGAACGGGCCGGCAACTGGCCATAGTGCTTAAGGTACTCACGCAGGGCACCGGATACGACGGACAGCGCGATATCGTTGAGCGTGACATGCCGCACAGCCCGCCTGATCTTGACAAAATCTTGCCGCGGCCAGATTACCGCACCGACAGTTCGCCCCCCTCCAATCCTGTCATTGAAACGCGCTCGACTAGCGGAGACCGGTGCCAATTCGCCAAAATTACTGCGCGCCTTGCGCGCACGCAAAAAACCCGGCACCAGGCCACGCACAGTTTTGGCAAACTTGAGTTGGCGACCCAGGTTGTTCAGATTAAAGCGGGCCCATACGTCCCAGCTGTCGGGCTCACGCTGGTCGCCTGCTCTTTCGTTATGCACCCCTTTCGCGCGCCGGTGCACCGCATCGAGAATTACTGAAAGCGACACGCCATCGATGGCGGCATGATGCACTTTCAGCACCAGGGCCTGGCAGCGTGGCGGCAGGCCGGGAAGGTCCCGCAGGCCCCTGATAAGACACAGCTCCCAGAGAGGCCTGGATAAATCCATAGCCTGGCGGTGAATTTCGGCCAGCACTTGCTCCAGGTCTGCCCAATCACTCCCCTTGCCCAGCGACCTCACCGAGATGTGGTAATCCAAATCCGGCCGGGACACCTCCACCCAGTAGGGTGTATCCACGTCCAGCGCAACGCGGCGCAACTTGCGCCGGAACACGGAAAACTGCCACAGCCGACTGGTAACAAGCCGGCGCAGGCTGCGCCGTTGTATCGCGCCCTTTTCTCCAGCGCCGATATCGTAAACCAGCACTGCGGTAATATGCATGGGAGTGCGGGATGAATCCTGGTGGACGAAGGCAGAGTCCAGGCCTGACAGTTGTTCCATAGATATGTCGCCCCTACCGCGAGCTGACCGGCGCAACAGTCTACTATATCCTACCGCTGGTTTTTGCCCGGCGAAAAAACTATGCTGGTGCATTACCCCCCGCCGCAGCGCACGAAGCTATGAGGGTTCCGTACCCGCCCGGCGTAAACAGGAGACCGACAGTGTACCAATTCAGCGAGAAATCCCAGCACTACCAGGCCCAGCTCAAGGCCTTCATGGACGAGCATGTCTATCCCAATGAACATGCCTATGAAGCGCAGCTGGCGGCCTCACCAAACCGCTTCGCAGCGCTGCCACTGATGGATGAACTGAAAGCCAAAGCCCGGGACGCCGGACTCTGGAATCTGTTCATTCCACCAGGCCTGGCAGAATACTGCGATCACGGCGGCCTGAGTAATTTCGACTACGCACCACTGGCAGAGATTATGGGGCGTGTGCTGTGGTCCCCGGAGGTGTTCAACTGTAACGCCCCGGATACCGGCAACATGGAAGTCTTCATGAAGTACGCCACACCGGAACAGCAGGCAAAGTGGCTCCCGGCCCTGCTCAATGGGGAAATCAGCTCCTGCTACGTGATGACCGAGCCCCAGGTGGCATCCAGCGACGCCACCAATATTGAGCTGAGTATCGCTCGTGAGGGTGATGAATGGGTACTTAATGGCCGCAAATGGTTCGCCAGCAACGCCATGTATGAGCGCACCGGAATTTACATTGTTATGGGTAAATCAGACCCTGACAACGCCAACCGCCACAAACAGCAATCCCAGGTACTCGTCCCCGCAGGGACCCCGGGCATGACACTTGTTCGCCCACTGACAACCCTGGGCTATGACGACGCCCCTCTGGGCCACGCGGAAGTCGAGTTCAAGAATGTCCGTGTACCACTGGAAAATATGCTGCTGGGAGAAGGCCGGGGCTTTGAGATCGCACAGGGCCGACTCGGGCCCGGCAGAATGCACCACTGTATGCGCCTGATCGGCGCGGCACAGCGCTCACTGGAACTCGCCTGCAAGCGGGTCACAAGCCGCACAACCTTCGGCCGCGAACTCAGCCAGCACCAATCGGTGCGGGAGGACATTGCAAAGTCTTTCGCCGAAATCGAAATGGCCAGACTACTGGTGCTCAAGTCCTGTCATCGCATGGACGAAGTGGGCGCACAGGAAGCCCGCGACATGATTGCCGCCAGTAAAATCAGCGTACCGATAATGGTTCAGACCATCATAGACCGCTGCATGCAAATGCACGGTGCCGGTGGCCTCACCTCCGATTATTTCATGGCCGAGGCGTTCAACTACGCACGCTGGTGCCGCCAGGCGGACGGACCCGACCAGGTTCACCAGATGGCACTGGGGAAGCAGGTGATAACTGCCTACAGTGACTTATGAATTAGGCCCCGATTCGCCCTCATAACAACCGCATAAACTTGAAAACCAAGGAGATACGCATGTCAGACGACGCTGTACTGGTCGATGTAGCCGATGGGGTAATGACCATCACTCTCAACCGCCCCAAGGCCAAAAACGCTGTAAACAAAGCCGTTGCCGAGGGTATCTCGGCCGCCATCGACGAACTGGAACGCAATAGCGAACTGCGCGTGGCGATCATCACCGGCGCCGGCGGCACGTTCTGTTCCGGTATGGATTTGAAAGCCTTTGTCACCGGCGAATTGCCTGTAGTGGAGGGTCGTGGCTTTGCCGGCCTGGTCGAATACTCGGTGAAAAAACCACTTATTGCTGCGGTCGAGGGCTATGCCCTGGCGGGCGGCTTTGAGGTGGCAATCAGCTGCGACCTGATCGTCGCCGCAGATGATGCAAAATTCGGTATACCGGAGGTCAAACGCGGCCTGGCGGCAGCCGGCGGCGGTTTGATCAAGCTGCCCAAGCAGATACCCTCGCGTATTGCCATGGAACTGGCCCTGACCGGCGACTTTGTCGACTCGCAGCGCGCCTACGATCTCGGCCTGATCAATCAGGTCGTCGCCCCAGGCACGGCGCTGGACGCCGCCAAGGCGCTGGCGGCGAAGATTGCTGCCAATGGCCCACTGGCCGTCGCACTCAGCAAGCAGGTGGTTGCGAAAGCCCAGGATTGGGACACTGCGGAAATGTTTGGCGAGCAGCAAAAGGTGATAATGCCCATATTCACCAGCGAGGACGCTATCGAAGGTGCCACCGCGTTCGCGGAAAAGCGCGCACCCAACTGGAAAGGCAAATAAGGAGTTAATGATGAATGAAGCATGGATAATCGATGCCTGTCGCACCCCCCGGGGCATTGGCAAGAAAGGCAAGGGGGCCCTGGCCCACCTGCACCCGCAGCACCTGGGTGCCACTGTGTTGAAGGCCATAGCAGAACGCAACGGGATCAACACGGCGGAAGTGGACGATATTATTTTCGGCACCAGTTCCCAGCGCGGTCAACAGGGCGGAGACCTGGCACGAATGGCAGCGCTTGACGCGGGCTATGACCCCAGAAGTTCCGGCGTTACCCTGGACCGCTTCTGCGGCTCCGGCATTACCGCGGTCAACCTGGCCGCGGCCAACATTATGTCCGGCATGGAAGATCTCGTTATCGGCGGCGGCTGCGAAATGATGTCCACCTTCGGACAGGACCCCAGTCAGTCGCCTTTTATCGACAGCGACAATCTGCACCTGCGGGAGCAGCACCCGCAGCCTCATCAGGGCGTGTGTGCAGATGCCATCGCCACTCTGGAAGGTATTGACCGACAGGCGGTAGATGCACTGGCGGTAACATCCCAGCAGCGCGCGGACCACGCCATAAAAAATGGCCATTTCGATCGAAGCCTCGTACCCGTATACAACCTGGATGGCAGCCTTGCACTGGATCACGAGGAGTTTCCTCGCCCCCAGACCACCGCAGCCAGCCTGGCGGAGCTGAAGGCATCTTTCGCGGCCATGGCCGACTACCCACTCAACGAAGCCGGGGTCACCTTTGGCGCAGAGATCAGGCGGGTGTACCCAGACCTGGTTATCAACCACGTACACCACGCCGGCAACTCCTCTGGCGTTGTTGACGGCGCTGCCGCGGTCCTGCTGGCGTCGCCGGCATACGCCAAAGCGCATGGGCTTAAGCCACGCGCTCGCTTTGTGGCGATGGCGAATGTAGGTGACTCCCCCACACTGATGCTCAACGCGCCGGTCCCCGCGGCAAAAAAAGTGCTGAAAAAAGCGGGCTTGCAGCTCTCGGATATCGATCTGTTCGAAATCAACGAGGCTTTCTCCGTGGTCGCCGAAAAATTTATCCGCGATCTCAACCTGGATCGAGACAAGGTGAATGTGAACGGCGGAGCCATGGCTCTGGGCCACCCGATCGGTGCCACCGGTTCGGTGTTGATCGGCACGGTGCTTGATGAACTGGAGCGCCGGGATCTGCAATTCGGCCTGGTCACCATGTGCGCCGCCGGCGGCATGGCCCCTGCCATCATCATAGAGCGCATCTAACGTACGGGCGGGATTTGCTAAACTCAAGTCCCGCACCAACAACTCCAACGAGCGAATACACGGATGTTTCGCTCCACCCGCCAGGAACCCGCAATGCCCCAGATCATTTTTATCAGCCACGACGGCCGTGAGCAGGAAGTCGATACAACGTCAGGCACCAGTGTTATGCAGGCCGCTGTGGACAACTATATCGATGGCATTCTCGCCGATTGCGGCGGTGCCTGCAGCTGTGCCACCTGCCACTGTATTGTGGACGAGTCATGGGTAGACAAGCTGCCGCCAGCAGACCCGATTGAGATGCAGATGATTGAGTGTGCAATCGACCCCCAGCCGAATAGCCGGCTCAGCTGCCAGTTGGAAATGAATGAAGATCTGGACGGCCTGATCGTAAGGCTACCTGCACGTCAGTTCTGAGAGTCATAGTTCTTTACCACGTCAAACCCGGATTTTGACACCTTGTCCGCATAAGCCTGTTGATATGTACTGTTATCCTCTTTTTTACCAAGCGGGAGATATTTCTCTACTTAACCCGAGACCCAAATGAAAAAAAGCGGCCCTAGACGCCGCTACTGTTTGGCATTGGCCTTTTGGGCCTGGCAAGATTCCGCCGCAGGCATTGTGAACCGGCTGTAGTACACACAAAAAAGCCCGCTTTACGCGGGCTTTTTTGTGTGTGGCTCTCAGAACTATTTCACATTCAGATAACGCTCGGTCAGCTTATCTATCGACCAGGAATCAGGTTTCTGGCTGGGCGGATATTCCTTGAAGGTACTCAGGAACTGCGCCATCACTGCTGTCCCCATGTAACCCTGGGGTGCCTTGTCGACAACCCAGTCCCAATACGTATTGGAGTTGTGGTCCGCCCGCTCAAAAGGGTCGCGCCGCAAATTGAATATTTTACCCAGACGCAGAGTGACGAAGGGTTCCGCCCAGAGAGCCATGGTCTTTGCCCGGTTCTCTGCATAAACCACTTTCCAGTCGCCTACGCGAATGCCTACTGGCATACCACTGTCTTCCAGGTAGATATACTCGCGCCTCGGGGCTTTTTCTACTTCACCGGTCAGGTAAGGCAGGAAGTTATAGCCGTCCAGATGCAGCTTGGATTTTTTGCTGCCTACCTGCTTCCCTTTCAATAAATCCTGCTTGAGATTCGGGTCGCCAGCCATGGCGGCGAAAGTAGGCATCCAGTCCAGATGCGCCATCACCTCGTTAGAGATTTGCCCCGCCTTTATCTTGCCGGGCCAGCGCACCATTGCCGGCACTCTGTAGGCACCTTCCCAGTTGGTGTTTTTCTCACTGCGGAAGGGTGTTATGCCCGCATCCGGCCAGGTATTGAAGTGCACACCATTGTCAGTCGAATAGAAGACCAGAGTGTTGTCGGCAATCTTCAGCTGGTCGAGTTGATCCAGCATCTGGCCCACCAGTTTGTCGTGGGCAACCATCACGTCGTTATAAAACCCCTGGCCGGAGAGCCCCACATTCTTGGCCGCAATATGGGTACGAAAATGCATGCCGGTTGTGTTCAACCAGACGAAGAAGGGCTTGTCAGCTTTGACCGCCTTGTCGACAAACTTTTTCGCCGCCTCGACAAACTCCTCGTCAGTCGTCTCCATACGCTTGCGTGTCAGGGCACCGGTGTCCTCGATGCGGCCGTCGGCATAGGAGTGGATCACCCCGCGAGGGCCAAACATTTTGCGAAAAGCAGGATTGGTGGGATAGTCCGGATCCTCCGGCTCCTCCTCTGCATTCAGATGATACAGGTTGCCGAAAAACTCATCGAAGCCGTGGTTGGTAGGCAGGAAAATATCCTGGTCACCCAGGTGATTCTTGCCAAACTGCCCGGTAGCATAGCCCTGGGTTTTGAGCACCTCGGCGATCGTAATATCTCGATCGTTGATGCCCATTTCAGAGCCGGGCATACCCACCTTGGTCAGACCTGTGCGCAGGCCGGACTGGCCGGTGATAAATGTGGAGCGCCCCGCGGTACAGCTCTGATCCCCGTAGTAATCAGTGAAGCGCATACCCTCGCTGGCGATGCGGTCTATGTTGGGGGTGTGATAACCCATGATACCGTCACTGTAGGCGCTGATATTGGTAATCCCAATATCATCACCCCAGATCACCAGAATATTGGGTTTATCTGCTGCTTGCGACGGCATGGCGAGCGTGGCGACCAGCAGCATCAAAGTCGCCAGAATGTGTTTGTAACTCATAGTTGTTTTCCTTATCGTGGGCTTACGTATTGAACTTCCCGGGCCTGTATACCGGTCGCTAGCCGCGGCAGACGACAACACACAGCGGGCCACTCAGTATCGTCTATATTTATAAAAACTCAACCGCGCGAGCAAACCGGCAAAATTCACGGAATATCATTCCGGCCTGACATTGCGCTGTCACAGCTAATGCTTAACATACGCTCCCCCTGGCACAGGCCTTGCAACACTTGTTACCGGGGACCGAATAAGTCTCCATTGAGGCAGAAAATGCGCCAGCATCGTGCAAGAAACACGATGCCCCGCCCCAGCCAGGTGCACGCAGCCAAGGGGCTTTTTCCGGAGAACATCGCGATGAGAAACAACAACACGCCCAACAGTCTTGTGCGCCAGACCGTCGATGACCTGATCATCGCCGAGTTATTCCTGGTTCAAGCGACGATCGAAAGTGCCACGGCGATTGGCGATGGCCTGTCTGCCCTCGGGCGTCAGATCACCACTGCCGACGAAATGGGCGCCGCACCTGCCGCCACGATTGGCAGGACACTGCAACGCATTGCTGACAACGCACTGGAACCCTACAGCAGTCGCTTTAAATACTTGATGGATCGCAAAAACATCGAGGGCTGATCACTTCTTGCTGCCCGCAGCAAACGCTGCCTGTTGCTCGGCTGTCGCCTCGGTCTGGAATTGCTCTTTCCACTGGGTGTAGGGCATGCCGTAAACCCTCTCCCGCGCGCCGTCATAATCTACATCCACACCCTCGGCCTCTGCTGCAGCCATATACCACTTTGACAGGCAGTTGCGGCAAAACCCCGCAAGATTCATCAAGTCGATGTTCTGCGCATCCTTGCGGCTGTCGAGATGCTGTAGCAGCCGCCTGAACACTGCAGCTTCGATTCTTGTGTTGGTTTCCGTGTCGTTTGTCTCCGCCATTGTTCTTTCCCTACTCGAATACCTGATCCAATACTATCGAACACACTGCGCGCCCAATATTCCCAGGCGGGCTTCCGAGCGAACACATCCAGCCCTATACGGGCATGTATTCGCCGCCATTAACATCCAGCGCCGCACCGGTGACCACGCTGGCGTAGTCCGACGCCAGGAATACTGCCGCTTTGGCGCACTCGCCATCGTCGGGAATCACTCCCAGGGGAATATTGCGGGTCACTTCTGCGATCAATTCTTCCTGGGTTTTGCCGGACTCGCTGGCCTGCCAGGCAAAATAGCCTTCAACAGAGGGGCCCCACATCCAGCCCATATGACAGCTGTTTACGCGAATGCCGTGTTCACCCAATTCCAGGGCGAGGTGTTTGGTAGCGCTTCGCAGCGCAGACTTGGAGCTGCCATAGCCCGCCTGTGTCGCCATTGGCTTGTGCTCCACCATGGTGGCAATCATGACAATAGCGCCACCACCTGCGGCTATCATTGCCGGTATGCAAGCCTGGGTAAGCTGCATGGTGCCAAAGAAATTCACCTCCATCGCCCGCCGCCAGCCATCCATGCTGGCCTCGGCAATCGGCTGAAACGTACCCGGGTCATAGGCGCTGTTGAACAGCACATTAATTCGACCAAATGCGGCCACTGTCTGATCTGCCAGACTCTGGCACTGGGCCTGGTCAGCAATGTCCGTGACCACTTTCAACACTTTGGTACCGAGGCCCAGGGCTTCGATATCGGCCTCCACCGAGTCGAGTTTCTTCGCCGTGCGCGCAGCCAGCACCACGGCCTCAGCCCCCTCCCTGGCCGCAAGCACGGCAAGTTCCTGGCCCAATCCAGGTCCGATCCCGGACACGATAACCACTTTATCCTGCAATAGCATTCCGCTTTCTCCCACTATGTTCAAACGATTAATATTATAAGTCAGGCGTACTGTAGAGCGACTCGCTCGTTGCCCACGCCATCTCGAAGTGCCTGCAGCAACTCGTCGCTGGGCAGAACCTGAAAACGCTCTCCCAGCTTGACGCGGGCCTGCCCACCCGCCTGCCGATAAATGAAGGACACCGGGCAAGTTCCACCCCCCGCGCCTTTAAGCGTTTGCTCCAGCCAGTCCGTCAGCTGTGGGTCCAACATCTCGTCGCTGACTTCGATAGTGAGCTCAGAGACGTGATCCTGTCGCGCTTGCAGCAGGCTGCGCACACTGCGCGCCCGCATCGCCAGCCCTCCCGAATAATCGTCATGGGCCACCGACCCTTCCACGATAACGATATTGTCCTTCCCGAGTAACTCCCGGTGTTCAGCATAGGTGTCCGCGTAGACAGTAACTTCCATACGCGCACTGCGGTCATCGAGCTGCAGTATTGCCATGGTGTCACCGCGTTTTGTTTTCATGGTGCGACTGGCAACGATCAGGCCCGCCACAAACTGATTCCCCTTCTTGTCCGCACGGAGCTCAGCGATGCGTGTGCGGGCAAATTTACGCACCTCGCTCTCGTATTCATCGATGGGGTGACCTGTTACATACAGGCCCAGGGTTTCCTTCTCACCCGCCAACCTCTGCTTCTCGGGCCATGGCCGCGCCGCCCGGAAGGGGCCGTACACATCGCCGGGGCCCTTGCCCTGGCTGGGCACCACATCCCCGAACAGGTCGTCGATACCGCTATCGCGATTACTCGCACTCTGCTCGGCGGCCTTGAGAGCGTCGTCCAGGCTCGCCATCAAAACCCAACGGTCCTCCTTCAGGGAATCGAAGGCGCCAGAACGCACCAGCGCCTCAATGGCGCGGCGATTGACCTTGCGCGGATCTGTGCGGCCACAGAAATCGAACAGGTCGAGGAATGGGCCGCTCTCCCGCGCCGCCAGCATATTTTCTATCGGCCCCTCACCGAGACCCTTAATCGCGCCGAGACCGTAAATAATCTCTTTGTCCGGGTTTACGGTGAACATGTACTGCCCCTCGTTCACATCCGGCAGCTTGAGCGTGAGCTCCATGGCGCGGCACTCTTCCACGAATACCACGATCTTATCCGTGTTCTGCAGTTCCGAACTCATGACCGCTGCCATAAATGGCGCGGGGTAATGCGTTTTCAGCCAGGCGGTCTGATAAGACACCAGAGCATAGGCTGCAGAGTGGGATTTGTTGAAACCGTAACCGGCAAATTTCTCTACCAGGTCAAATATCTTGATGGCCAGGTCACCATCCACACCTTTCGAGCGCGCGCCCTCTTCGAACACAGTACGCTGCTTCGCCATCTCCTCGGGTTTCTTCTTGCCCATGGCCCGGCGCAACATATCCGCGCCGCCCAGCGTGTAGCCCGCCAGTTCCTGGGCGATCTGCATCACCTGCTCCTGGTACAGGATAATGCCGTAGGTGGGTTCCAGAATGGGTTGCAAACACTCGTGCTGCCACTGGGCATCGGGGTAGGAAATGGCCTCACGACCATGCTTGCGGTTGATAAAATTGTCCACCATGCCCGACTGCAACGGACCGGGACGGAACAGTGCCACCAGCGCGATAATATCCTCAAAGCAATCCGGTCGCAGCCGCTTGATCAGGTCTTTCATCCCACGGGATTCCAGCTGGAAGACCGCCGTGGTCTCCGCCGATTGCAGCAGTTTGAAACTGGGTTCGTCCTGTAACGGAATCTGGGTGATATCCAGCGGCAACTCACCCTGCGATTCACGCACGGTGTTAATCATCTTCACGGCCCAGTCGATGATAGTCAGGGTACGCAGGCCGAGAAAGTCAAACTTGACCAACCCCGCGTCCTCAACATCGCCCTTGTCGTACTGGGTCACCAGGCCGCCGCCGCTCTCGTCACAGAACAGCGGCGAGAAATCCGTGAGTTTCGAAGGTGCAATCACCACGCCGCCAGCGTGCTTGCCGACGTTGCGGGTAATGCCCTCCAGCTGCACCGCCATATCCCAGATTTCCTGTGCCTGCGGGTCATCGCGCAGGAAGTCCCTCAGGGGCTCCTCCTGCTCCACAGCCTTGGCCAGCGTCATACCCACTTCAAAGGGAATCATCTTGGACAATTTATCTGCCAGCCCGTAGGACTTGCCCTGCACCCGGGCGACATCGCGCACCACCGCTTTTGCCGCCATGGTGCCGAACGTAATAATCTGGGACACCGCCTCGCGGCCGTAGGTATCCGCCACGTAATCGATGACCCGATCGCGTTTTTCCATGCAGAAATCCACATCGAAATCCGGCATGGACACCCGCTCGGGATTGAGAAAGCGCTCAAACAGCAGATCGTATTCCAGCGGGTCGAGATCGGTAATCTCCAGCACGTAAGCCACCAGCGAACCGGCACCGGAGCCCCTACCCGGACCCACCGGGATATCGTGTACTTTTGCCCAGCGGATAAAGTCCATCACGATGAGGAAGTAACCGGGAAAACCCATCTGGATAATCGTTTCCAGCTCAAAGTCCAGGCGCGCGCGGTAAAGCGCTTGCTGCTCATCAAAATCGGGGGCAGTGGAATCCAGCAATACCGCGATCCGCCGGTCCAACCCCTCGTGAGAAAGTTGCCGGAAGAATTCGTCCATACTCATACCGTCCGGAACGGGATAGTCCGGCAAATACGGCTTGCCCAGCTCCAACACCAGGTGGCAGCGCCTGGCAATTTCCACGGTATTGGCCAGGGCTTCGGGAATATCCGCAAACAACTCTGCCATCTCTGCAGGCGAGCGCAGGTACTGCTGATCGGTATACTGGCGGGCACGGCGCGGGTCATCCAGCGTGCGACCCTCGCCTATACAAACCCTGGCCTCATGCGCCTCAAATTCCGAGGCATCCAGAAAGCGGACATCATTGGTAGCCACCACCGGACAGCCCAGTTCAGCCGCCAGCGCCACAGCAGCATGCACATGTGCCTCATCACCCTCACGCCCGGTGCGGTGCAACTCGATATAAAACCGCCCCGGATAAAGATCCATCCAGTAGCGCAAGCGATCAGCGGCCAACTCAGCCTTGCCAGCCAGCAAGGCCTGCCCAAGCTCCCCCGCAGCGCCAGCAGAGAGCGCAATCACGCCCTCGGCACACTCCTCCAGCCAGGACTTGTGCACATAGGGCACCCCAAGATGCTGCCCCTCGGTAAAGGCCCGGGAAATAAGCAAGGTGAGATTGCGATAACCCGCCAGATTCATCGCCAACAGGCATATCGGCCAGGCCCTATCCGGGTCATCCGAATCCAGCACCTTGAGGTCCACACCAAAAATAGGCTGCACCCCGGCGCCAAACGCCGCCTTGTACATCTTGATCAGGCCATAAAAATTACTGACATCCGTCACCGCAACGGCAGGCATACCCAGCTCAGCAACCCGCGCAACCAGCGGCTTGACCCGCACCAGGCCGTCGACAATGGAAAATTCAGTATGGAGGCGTAAATGTACGAAATCAGTCATGCCACCAATTCTACGCTGCTTGCCAGACGAGTTGTATTGCCGGGTACTAACAAAGCAGACTTAGAGGGGTTTTCGATCCGCAAGTGATCGACCAGTAGCAAGCTGAGCAGAAACTGTACAGGGCGGGTATACCCAGCGGAGGTGTCAAATGCTCACTGGGTGCGACCTTGGAATCTAGATAACTATTTTGACTCCAACAGCGCCCGCACCGGCCCAAATGTCCGCCGATGCACCGGCGTAACCCCCAGCCTCTTCAAAGCCGCAAGATGCACCGCCGTCGGATACCCCTTGTGGGCGGCGAACCCGTAACCCGGATACACCCGATCCAGCGCCACCAGCTCCCCATCGCGCTGCACCTTGGCCAGAATGGAGGCGGCAGCGATCGCGGGAACACGGTCGTCACCTTTTACCACCGGCTCCGATGGATAGTCCCAACGCGGCAGCCGATTACCATCGACCAAAACATAGGCCGGCTGGGGCGCCAGCGCCAAAACCGCGCGATGCATAGCGAGTAAAGACGCCTGCAGAATATTGTGCTCATCGATTTCGGCGACCGTAGCCCGGGCTACCGACCAGGCCAGGGCACACTCCCGAATCTCCAGCGCCAGCTGTTCCCTGCGAGTGGCACTGAGTTTTTTCGAATCTCGCAGGCCGATGATGGGCCTGCGCGGATCCAGGATCACCGCCGCGGCCACCACATCACCCGCCAGCGGACCCCGGCCAACCTCATCAACCCCGGCCAGTCCCGGGCCTGTATAGGCCGGTTGAAACAAGTCATCCATGTCGCGGGTTCTCCAGCAAATTGGCCATGGCTGAAACTGCTGCCTCGCCGAAGCCCTGTCGCAGGCTCGTATGGATTCGCTCAAAGCCCTGCCGCTGAACTTGCGCCGCCACACTGTCGGCAAGCAGTGGCTGTAGTGCGGCGGCCAGTGCTGCCGGGGTAGCCGCGTTCTGTAACAGCTCAGGCACCAGCGCCCCATCGGCGAGAATATTGGGCAGGGCCGCATAAGGCGTTTTCACCAACCTTTTGACCAACTGCCAGCTCAAAGCCCCCATACGATAGGCCACAACCATCGGCCGCTGCAGCAACGCCGCTTCAAGCGTCGCTGTGCCCGAGGCGAGGAGCACCGCATCACTGGCCGCCAAAACCTCCCTTGATCGACCTGCAATCAGACGTACATCCAGGTCGCCAAACCCGGCCAACTGGGCCCGCATTTCCGTCATGCGCGAACTGTTTGCGGCAGGCATTACGAACCCCAGGCCAGGGTGTGAGCGCCGGAGCAGGCGCGCAGTATGCAGAAACAAGGGCGCCAGGCGACGCACTTCCTCGGCGCGACTGCCGGGCAACAGTGCCAGCAAGCTGCCAGCGGGGGCAAGCCCCAGTGCCTGGCGAGCTTCTGCGGGATTCTGCTCCCGGGGAATCTCATCCGCCAGCGGGTGGCCGACAAAGCGCGCCGGAATACCGTAGTCCTCGTAAATTTTTGTCTCAAAGGGAAATAAGCACAGCATCAGGTCCACCGCCCTTGCTATACGACGGATTCGTCCCTGACGCCAGGCCCATATACTCGGGCTTACCAGGTGGGCAGTACGCTGGCCGCGCGCCCGCAGTTGTTGCTCCAGTGGCAGGTTGAAATCCGGAGAATCAATACCCAGAAATAGTTCGGGTGGGTTAGCGCTGAAATGGGTAAATACCGTGCGGCGTATGTGCAACAACTCGGGCAGGCGCTTCAGCGGTTCCACAAAGCCCATAACCGAGAGGCGCTCCATGGGGAACATACTGCTCAGTCCCTGAGACTCCATCCGCGGCCCGCCGATGCCCTCCACAACAAGATCGGGATAGCGAACTCGCAACGCCTCGAGCACCCCTGCTCCCAGAATATCCCCGGAGGCTTCACCTGCGAGCACACCGATTCTCACTACCTGACAATACCGCGTTCCGACGCGTGCAGGGTGCTGATCAGTAATTGCACCTCGGGAGAACCGCTCATCATCAGCTCCAGGCGTTGCAGTGCAATATCCAGTGTCAGGCCCTGCTTGTAGATAATTTTGTAGGCGCGTCGCAAATCGTTTATTGCATCAGCAGAAAAGCCTCGCCGACGTAAGCCTTCCGCGTTTATTGTCTTGGCCTCTGCCGGTGTGCCACTGACGGTGACAAAGGCCGGTACATCCTTGCCTATGGCCGTACCCATGCCACTGAAACTGTGAGCGCCAATTTTGCAGAACTGGTGCACCAGAGTGTAGCCACTGAGAATAGCCCAGTCCCCCACACTGACATGCCCTGCCAGTGCCACGTTATTCACCAATACCGTATGATCACCAATAACGCAGTCGTGGCCGACATGGACATAAGCCATCAGCAGGTTATTGTCGCCAATGGTGGTCTCGGAGCGATCCTGCACGGTACCCCGGTGAATGGTTACTCCCTCTCGAATGATGTTGTTATCACCGATCACAAGGCGCGTGGGTTCGTTATTATATTTTCTGTCGGGAGTCGATTCGCCGATACTGGAGAACTGGTAAATGTGATTGCCGGCGCCAATCCGCGTCGGCCCCCTGATCACCACATGGGGCTCGATGACGCAACCCGGCCCCAATTCCACATCCGGACCTATGTAGCTCCAGGGACCGATTGTAATACCGTCTGCCAGTTTTGCGGAGGGATCGACAATGGCCTGATCATGAATCACGACGTTTGACGACTATCTGTCGGCGCAAAGAATAGTGGCGGAGGCGGCCAACTCGTCATCAACATCGGCACTGACTGCGAACTTCGCAATACCCCTGCGTTCGGACAGGAGAGTTGCACGTAACATTACCCGGTCTCCCGGCACACAGGGGCGCTTGAAACGAAGATTGTCAGCGGCGGCAAAGTAGTAAATGGAGCCGTCCTCTGGTGTTTTTCCCTTGCTCTTAAAACCCAGTATTCCCGCCGCCTGCGCCATAGCTTCCAGCAGCAAAACACCTGGGAAGATGGGTTTTCCGGGGAAATGCCCATTGAAATAGGGCTCATTGATACTGAGATTCTTGAACGCGACTATGGACTCACCCGGGACCAGTTCGACCACCCGATCAACAAGCAGGAAGGGGTATCGATGTGGCAGGTACTTACGGATCTCGTCGATATCCATGGCTCGTCCCTTATCCTTTCTCTGCTTGTTTGCCCTTGTTCTCCAGAACCGCAAGCCGCTTATGGATGGATTCCAATTGCGAAAACCGAACCGCGTTGCGCTTCCAATCTCGGGTGCTGCTCATAGGTGTACCGGACGAAAAGGAGCCGGGCCTGGTAATAGACTTGGTCACCATGGTCATGCCCGTCACATGGACATTGTCGCAGATTTCAACATGCCCCACGACACCCACGCCACCCGCCAGGGTGCAATTACTCCCTATAATCGTGCTTCCAGCCAAACCCGTGCAACCGGCTATAGCGGTATTTTTCCCGATGCGACAATTGTGTCCGACCTGCACCTGGTTATCGATGATTACGCCGTCCTCAATAAGCGTATGCCCCAGTGTTCCCCGGTCAACAGTGGTACCGGCGCCCACTTCAACACGGTCGCCAAGACGCACACCACCGAGCTGGCAGACCTTCTCCCAGCCATCCGGACCCGCAGCGAATCCAAAGCCGTCAGCGCCCAGAACGGCTTGCGCATGAATCAAGCAATGCTCTCCCAGATGCACATCGTGATAGATGACAGCATGGGGTAAAACCCGGGAGCCCGCCCCCAGCCGGCTATCGTGCCCCACATAGACGCCGGCCCCAAGTACTACCCCGGCCGCAACCACAGCTCCAGACTCTACCACGACATGGGGTCCGATCGAGGCGCTTGGGTGAACCCTGGCTTCGCTGGATACGACGGCAGTGGGGTGCACTCCCGGCCCGGACTGGGGAGACTTATCAAACAGGTGGGAGATGCGAGCAAAAGCGACATAAGGTGTGTCTGTCACCAGACAGGCCACCGGACAACGGGGCACCAGGTCCGGAGACAGGATGACAGCTGCCGCCCGTGTTGATGCCAGTTGTGGCAGGTATTTTTTGTTTGCCAGAAAGGCAATATCTTCGGGCCCGGCCTCCGCTAGCGTGGCTATGCCGCTAACTGATATGCCGTCTTCACCGGTGAACTCGAGACCGTAGCGGTCAGCCAGTTCAGCCAGTGAAAACATTCAGCACTATTACTATTGGGCCATTTGCTGATTGAGCTTGTCGGTCACCTTCGCAGTGATGCTGTAGCTTGGGTCCGCATGTATAACCGCACCCCGCTGAAGTAGCAGGCCAATGCCATCGGTGGTGATAAGATCACGCAGAACTTCCTGTACCTTCGGGCCCATTTCCTGCAATAACGCCTGGGCAGCAGCTTGCTCAGTTTGCTGCACCTTGCCTACCACGTGCTCCAGATCTGCCTGCTTGCTGGCCAGTTTCTGGCGAGCCGCAGCCTGCTGCTCCTGGCTCATCACGGCGGCATCTTTCTGGAACTTTTTGACCAGTTCATCGAGTTCCTTCTTCAATTTCTCAAACTCGGCCTTGTCGGCCTTGAAATCGTCCTGGTCCCTGATTTCCTGCAGGCGCTTCTGGGCGAGATCTGTTTGCAGGATGGCTTCCTGCAGGTCGACTACCGCGATCTTGCCCTGGGCCCAGCCCAGGGTAGGCAAGGCCAGGACTAATACAGCAAAAGTAATCTTGAAAAGTTTAGACACGGTTTTCTCCACGATAGATAAAACTAGTAATTAGAATCCACGACCAAGGGTGAACTGGAATGCCTCTTCCTGGTCAAAATCACCCGCGTTAATCGGCTTGGCCAGGCTGAAGGTCAGCGGGCCAAAGCCGGTAATCCACGTCAGGCCTACACCCACCGAGTAACGCAATTCGTTAAAGTCGACATTGTGACAGTTGAGCTGGGTTGACCCACACTCAGTGCTGAACACATTGCCTGCGTCGAGGAAGAATGCGGTGCGCAGGTTATTCTGATCTTTGATAAACGGCAAGGGGAATATGATCTCTGCCCCGCCGACCACCAGAATGTTGCCACCGAAGGGGTCGCCATTATTAATTGGCTGTTGAATACTCAGCTTGCCGGTTGCGGGGA
This sequence comes from uncultured Haliea sp., assembly GCA_963977485.1. Lineage (GTDB taxonomy): Bacteria > Pseudomonadota > Gammaproteobacteria > Pseudomonadales > Halieaceae > JARRPM01. Next base: position 87,283 of record CAXBOW010000012.1, on the reverse strand, counting down.
GGTATATGTAGCTCAGCTTGTTGGCGAATTCCGTTGCTTCTCCATCTTCGTTAATGGCGATGGCGGCCTGACCCACAGCGTATGGCAAAGCAGGTGTACTGCGAGGACCCAGGGTATTGCTCTGATAGCCTCGAACAGAGCCGAAGCCGCCGGCAAAAAAGTTCTCGTAGAACGGCAAGCCATTGGTATTGCCCCAGCCATCGCCGTAACCCAGTTCCGACCGCAGCCGCAGCGTCCAGCTGGGTGGCAGCAAAGGCACGGGGAAATAAATCTCGGCGTTGTATGTCAGTTTGTAAAACTCCAGGTCCGAGGCCGGCACCGCGACCTGCAGCGAGACTGTCTGTGCCGCACCACGAGTGGCGTTGCGCCCGCGGTTCAGGGTGGACTGGCTCCAGCTACCTGTGACGGTGTAGTTGAGAAAGTCATTACCATTCTTATCAAGAAATCCGACTTCCAGCGGTTCAATCTCATATTCAGGCGGCAAATCCTCTATGGGGACCAATACTTCCGCGGCGGTGTAACGGCCCGTTGCGGGATCAAAAGTATTCTGGTACCAGTCGGGTACAGACCCGGCCAGCCGGGGACTGCCTTTGATTTCCTGTACGGCGAAGCGACCCGCGGTAACATCGGTGCTGGCGACACCAAAGCTGAATCCCAGGCGCTGGGTTTCCTTGATCGGATAGCCAAAGTTGATATTGCCGCCGAAGGTATTGGTCGAGTAGCTGGCGACGTTGACCTCTGACAGATCCGTGGAACGGTAATATACATTCCAGCCGCGACTGACCCCGTCCTCGGTGAAATACGGATTGGTATAACTGAAGTTATACAGATCCTGGTACTTCGACCGATTCATACCCAGGCCAATACGCTTGCCGGTACCCAAAAAATTGTCCTGTTGTACGTTAAGGCCGAGAATGATCCCGGCATCCTGGGCGTAGCCCACACTGGCACCGATGCTGCCGGATGACTGTTCCTCAACCGTAAAGTCGGCATCGATGAGGTCGTCGTGACCCGGCACCTCCTTGGTTTCAACGGTGGCCCTGCTGAAAAAACCCAGTCGCTCCAGGCGTATCCGGGATTGCTCAATATTGGCCGCGGAGGCCGGTGCAGACTCCATCTGCCGCATCTCGCGGCGCAACACATCGTCCTCGGTTTTCATATTGCCTATAAAGTTGATGCGCCGGACGTAAGTGCGCTTGCCCGGATCGACGAAAAACTTCATGGCAACCGTATTATCTTCCTCGTTCACCTCGGGAATCCCGGTGACCTTGGCGAAATTGTAGCCATCGTTACCCAGCCGCCTGGTGAGGTATTCCTCGGTGCTGGTAACCAGCTGCTGGGAAAATATCTGGCCCTGGGACACCAGCAGAAAGCGCTTCAGGTCTGCCTCGGGCAGCACGAGGTCACCGGAGAGATCCACGGAGCTGATCGAAAAGACCTCACCCTCGGTAATATTGGCAGTGATGTAGACCTCTTCCATGTTCGGTGCGACGGAAACCTGCGTGGAGTCGATAGTAAATTGGAGGTAACCGCGGTCCATATAAAAGGACGTCAGCTTCTCCAGGTCGCCTGTCAGCTTTTCCTTGGAATACTTGTCATCGTTGTTGAAGAACGACAGCCAGCCGGTTGTCTGGAGTTCGAACAGATCGGCTATTTCTTCGTCATTAAAGGCCTTGTTGCCCACCACATTGATATGCTTGATTGCCGCAACTGTGCCCTCATCGACATTGATGGTAATGCTGACGCGATTGCGTGGCTCGGGAATAACCTCCGCTTCGATATTGGCGTCATAACGGCCCTGTTGCACGTACTGGCGCTGTAATTCCAGTTGCATACCTTCGAGAGTGGAGCGCTGGAACACCTGCCCAACCGAGAGGCCGGCGCCCTTGAGCCCGTCCAGTAACGCCTCGGTCTCAATAGCCTTGTTACCCTCAATATTGATCTCGCTGATGCTGGGGCGCTCGACCACAATCACCACCAGTACATTGCCGTCCCGGCCTATATTGATGTCATCGAAATTACCCGTAGCGAACAGGCTGCGTGCCGCCTCCCGCATGATTTGCGCATCGACCACATCACCGACCGCCACCGGCAAGGCAGCAAACACGGTGCCAGCGGATACCCGCTGCAACCCCTCAACACGAATGTCTGCGATGATAAATGTTTCTGCCAACGCCAGCGGCGACAGAAACACCATGACGAGGGCAAAATATATGCTAATACGCTTAATCAAAATCCACTCGATCGACGGGTAAAGCCTGTTGACAGAAACTCACTACAGGCGTGAAAAATCGTTATATAGAGCCAGAAACATTATACCGAGTACCAGGAATAAGCCCACCTGGTAACCGAGCATTTGTATTTTCTCCGGTACCGGCCTGCCTGCCAATAGCTCCGCAAAGTAAAACAACAAGTGTCCCCCATCCAATACCGGTATGGGCAACAGGTTAAGCACACCGAGACTGACACTAAGTAGTGCCAGAAAACTCATGTAGGCCTCTATGCCTGACTTGGCCGAGGCGCTCGCCACTTTAGCAATGGTGATCGGGCCGCTCAAGTTTTTTGGCGAGATCAGGCCCTGTATCATCTTCTTTATCGAATTCAGGGTAAAAACTGTCAACTCGGCGGTGCGATTCAGGCTCGCCCCCAGGGCTTCCACAGGGCCGCGATCGAACTTGCGCAGGAACTCCTCCGGCATTTCCGGAAACTGCACCCCCAGCCCTACCCGGCCGATAGTCTCACCGCTGTCATCGGTAAGGGCTTCCGGCACGATCGTCACGCTAAGCAGCTCCATACCGCGCTGAATTTCAAGGTCAATGGCCTGCCCGGGCCGGGCACGGACATACTCGACCCAGTCCATCCACAGCGGCATGTTCACACCGTCCGCGCTAAGCACCAGGTCGCCGGAGCGCAAACCTGCAGCTTCCGCTGCCCCCCCCGCAACCACCTGACCCACGACGGGCGGCACTTCCGGGGTATAAAGCGCAATACCCAGACCGCCAAACAGGTTCGGTTGTTCATCTCCCGCCAGCCAGCGGTCCAGATGCCCCTCCGATTCGTAAACCATTTCTGAACCGGGGTATTTTACGGCAAATGAGATCGTCCCGGTGTCGCCAATGCGATCCAGCAACCGAAAGCTGAGCGCCTGCCAGGTGGGGGTTTCAACCCCATCAATGGCCACGATTTCCTGGCCCGCCTCCAGCCCCGCCACGTCTGCTACGGAGCCGGCCTCAATCTCACCAATTATCGGCGCGTAACCACTTTCACCCGCCATGAACAGGCCCCAGTAAACCAGGATGGCCAACAGGAAGTTGGCCAGCGGGCCCGCACTGACCACGGCGATGCGCTGCAATACGGGTTTGCGATTAAACGCCCCGTCCAGTTCATCCGCCGGCACCTCGCCTTCCCGCTCGTCCAGCATTTTCACAAAGCCCCCGAGAGGGATGGCCGAGATGGTGTATTCGGTATCCTGCCGATCGCGCCAGCGCAGCAGAGACGGCCCGAAGCCGATGGAGAACCGCAGCACCTTGACACCGCAGCGTCTCGCCACCCAGAAATGCCCGTACTCGTGCACCGCCACCAACACGGCCAACGTGCCGAGGGTAATTCCTATGGTGTACAGCATGTCCATCACACGCGCCCCATCATCTTGCCACCCGGTTGCAGAGCCGCAACCTGCTCCACCGCTATCTGCCGCGCCTCGGCATCTGCAGCTTCGACCACAGACAGTGACGTGGGTTCCTGCACTGTGACTCTACTTAGACTTTGCTCTATCACCCAGGGGATAGAAGTAAATCGAATTTGCTCCGCCAGGAACGCCGCGACCGCGACTTCATTGGCGGCATTGCATATGGCCATTGCTGTGCCGCCAGCGGCTACCGCCTCGCGCGCCAGCCGCAGGCAGGGGAACCGGCCCTCATCGGGTGCTTCAAAATCCAGTCGCGCGGTGGCAATGAGATCCAGCGGTGCCACACCCGATTCCAGCCGCTCCGGCCAGCCCAGACCATAGGCGATGGGTGTACGCATATCGGGGTTCCCCAACTGCGCCAACACCGAGCCATCCCGGTACTGCACCATGGAGTGAATAATACTCTGGGGATGTACAACCACCTCTACCAACTCAGGCGCCAGATCAAAAATCCAGCATGCCTCGATCAGCTCCAACCCTTTGTTCATCAGACTGGCCGAGTCGACAGATATCTTGCGCCCCATGGACCAGTTGGGGTGCGCGCAGGCCTGGTCCGGCGTCGCCGCCTCCATTTGGGCGTGACTCCATTGACGAAACGGCCCGCCCGATGCTGTGAGCAATACCTTGCTCACCCCTTCGAGTGACGACCTGGCATTGCCCGACTCCACGGGCATACACTGAAAGATCGCATTGTGCTCACTGTCGATAGGCAACAGACGTGCTCCAGAACGCCGCACCGCCTGCATCAGCAAGTGCCCGCCCATTACCAGTGACTCTTTGTTTGCCAGCAACAGGGTTTTGCCCGCCTCCGCCGCCGCCAGGGCAGAGGGCAGGCCGGCCGCGCCGACAATAGCCGCCATCACCGTATCGACTTCCGCAGCAGTTACTATCTGCGCCAGGCCAGCTTCACCCTGCAATACTTGCGTTCCAAGGTCCGCAGGTAATTGCGCGCGCAGGGCCTCCGCCGCGGCCTCGTCCATCATTACGGCATAGCGCGGGCGAACTGCCTGGCACTGCGCCAACATCTTCGCTACCGAGGCATTAGCCGATAAACCGTACACACCAAAGCGCTGGGGATGGCGCGCGATGACATCCAGGGTATTCACGCCGATTGAGCCGGTAGACCCGAGCACACTAACCATTCGCAGCGGAGCAGTCACCACTACCACCCCGCCAGCAGCAGACCGAGGGCGAACACCGGCGCCGCACCACAGAGGCTGTCGAGCCGATCGAGAATGCCACCATGCCCTGGTAGTAGACTGCCACTATCTTTCACGCCAGCTTCTCGTTTGACCATACTGACTGTCAGATCTCCAACCACGGATGCCAATGCGGTGACCAACATAACCACCAGTACTTCCGCAAGACTGATGTGAGCCTGTTGTGGCGGCAACTGCGACCACAGCAGCAACGCCAATACGGAAGACGCTGCCATGCCTCCCCAGAAGCCTTCCCAGGTTTTCTTCGGGCTTACCACCTCGGCCAGCTTATGCTTGCCCCAGGCGCGGCCAGCAAAATAGGCGCCGATATCCGCTGAGGCCACAACCAGCACCATCACCACCATCAGCCCGCCACCTCTGGGGAAACTCAGCAGATACACCGCAGCCATCCAGGCCGGGGCAAGCACCAGCAAGCCCATCAAATTTCGCATCAGCCTGGTGCGCCAGAACACGGCACTAACGGGATAGCCTTTGATCCACAGCAATGCCAGCGACCACCACAGACAGGCCAGACCCAGAAATGGCTGAATCTGTTCGCGCTGGGGCGTCGCACCCAATTGGCAATGGTGGTAAAGCAAACCGAGTACAACGGCGAGGACCAGCACGTAAAGCGTCCGCGACACAGGAGATTCCCAGTCGCACAGCCGCGACCACTCCCAGCCACCAAGGCATACGAGAACACCCAAAATAAGGGCCAACCAGGACACCGACAGAAACATCACGGCCGCCAGAAACAAGCCGGCCATAAGCAGTGCCGTTATGACTCGCTGCTTAAGCATGGCTGCCCTCTTCCGCCAGCAATCCGGCAGTATCCCTGAGACCGAAACGACGCTCGCGCAAGCTGTAGTCAGCCAGCGCTTTAGCAAACGCTGTTTCATCGAAGTCCGGCCAGAGGGTGTTGGTAAAATACAGCTCGCTGTAGGCAAAGTGCCACAACATAAAATTGCTCACCCGGGCATCGCCGCCCGTCCGGATACACAAATCCGGCCTGGGAAGGTCGCTGATTGAAACGTTTCTATCTATCAACTCGGGAGTAATCTCCTGCGGCAGCAAGCTCCCCTCCTGTACGCGCTGGGCCAATTTTTGTGCCGCCTGGGCAATATCCCACTGGCCGCCGTAATCAACCGCGATAACCACGGTGGCGCCGGTGTTGGCACTGGTAATTTCTTCCGACTGAAGCATAAGTTTACGCAGACGCTCACTGAAACGGTTGCGCTTGCCGATAAAACGCAAGCGGATACCATCTTTATGCAGATCCCTCACCTCGCTGCGCAAATAACGTGACAACAAGGCGAGCAGTGCGCGCACCTCGGGTTGCGGGCGGCCCCAGTTTTCGCTGCTGAAAGCGAATAATGTAAGCACCTCAACACCGTGCTGCCGGCAGGCGCGCAATACGCCCCGCACCGCCTCCACGCCGGCGCGGTGCCCGGCAGGGCCAGGCAGGCCCCGGCGTTTTGCCCAGCGATTATTGCCGTCCATAATGATGGCAACATGACGCGGAATCGCCAGCTCCAGCTCACCGCCTGTGGCGGATGAGATATCGTTAATCTGCATGCTGGAGCGCCGGGTGCGAATCAATCGAACCGGACACTAAATTTCCATCAGGTCGGCTTCTTTATCCGCCAACAACTTCTCAACCTTGGCGACAAAGGCGTCGGTCAGTTTTTGCACATCTTCCTGGCCACGCCGTTCGTCGTCTTCACCGATCTCTTTGTCCTTCACCAGCTCCTTCAGCATAGCCATTGCATCGCGGCGCGCATTGCGCACAGAAACACGCGCAGATTCCGCCTCGTGCCTGGCCTGTTTGGTAAAACCCTTGCGGGTTTCCTCGGTCAGCATGGGCATCGGAATACGGATAACACCACCCGCTGTGGACGGGTTCAGCCCCAGATCAGACTTCATAATGGCCCGCTCAATTTGTGGCACCACGGATTTGTCCCACGGCGTGAGAGACAAGGTGCGGGCATCCTCTACAGAGATATTGGCCATCTGTGACAGGGGCGTATCCGAACCGTAGTACTCGACTCTCAAGCCATCCAGCAGGCTGGGGTGAGCGCGGCCGGTGCGAATCTTGTTGAAATTATGAGCCAGGGCCTCAAGGCTCTTTTCCATCCGCTCCTGAGCTTCATTTTTTATATCGTCAATCACCTTCTGTCTCCTCCTGGGCCCCGCTGCTACTCAATCCCGCTGGACTGAATAAGGGTGCCTTCATTTCCGCCCCTGACGATATTGAGCAACGCACCGCGCTTTTCCATTTCAAACACACGCACGGGCATATTGTGGTCACGGCAAAGGCAAATAGCCGTCAAATCCATAACTTCCAGCTTTTTATCCAGCACCTCATCGTAGCTGAGGCGGTCGTACCTGATCGCGTCGGGGAATTTCTTGGGGTCTGCGGAGTAAACGCCGTCGACCTTGGTCGCTTTTAACACCAGTTCTGCATCGACCTCAATACCCCGCAGGCAAGCCGAGGAGTCGGTGGTAAAAAACGGATTTCCGGTACCGGCAGCAAAAATAACCACATCACCATTGCTCAGCGCGCGAATAGCCTTGCGCCTATCATAGTGATCCACCACGCCGCTCATGGGAATCGCCGACATAACCTGGGTGGAAATATTGGAACGCTCCAACGCGTCACGCAGAGCGAGGGCGTTCATTACGGTGGCCAGCATGCCCATGTGATCCCCGGTAACCCGGTCGAGACCAGCGGACTGCAGTGCCGCACCGCGAAACAGGTTCCCGCCACCCACTACCAGGCCAACCTGTACACCGATACCCACCAATTGGCCCACTTCCAGCGCCATCTGATCCAGGATTTTCGGGTCGATCCCGAAGCTCTCCCTACCGGTCAACGCCTCTCCGCTGAGCTTGAGCAGGATGCGTTTGTACTTTTTGTCACCCAACGACTGCGGCATATTTGTCCTCTCCTGAGCTGGCCAGTATCTTACAGGAGTCAGGGCCAACACCCTAGTGTGAATCGGCCAAAAAAAAAGGGCCTAAGCCCTTTTTCCCTGCTCTTGTGACGCTCAGCCTTTGGGTTTTAGCTGCGCCGCCACTTCATCTGCAAAGTCTATTTTCTCAACCACGATACCCTCGCCAACTTCGAAACGAACAAAGCTCGCCACACCGGCACCGGCGCTCGCAACCAGCTTGCCAACCGTTACATCCGGGTCCTTGACGAAGGCCTGCTCGAGCAGGCTGTTCTCTGCCAGAAACTTTTTGATGCGGCCGCCTATCATCTTCTCGACAATTTCGGGTGGCTTACCCGAGTCCGCTGCCTGGGCAGTGTAGATTTCTTTCTCCTTGGCAATGGTATCCTCGGGCATATCTGCGGGAGAAACCACCTGCGGGCTGACCGCCGCCACGTGCATCGCAATATCTTTCGCGAGGTCGCCGTCACCGCCGGTCAGAGCAACCAGCACTGCTATACGGTTGTTGCCGTGAACATAAGCGCCAACTACACCGGCGTCTGCACTCAGCAGCTCTACACGCCGCACACTGATATTCTCGCCAATTTTCTGCACCAGAGCTTCACGGGCCACTTCCAGATCACCTGCCATCAGCGCCGCGACATCAGTCTGCCGGGTAGTGAAGGCCGCATCCAGCACCTGGCCGACAAAAGCCAGAAAACTTGCATCTCGCGCAACAAAGTCGGTCTCGCTGTTGACCTCTGCCACCACCGCGTAGCTGCCATCGTCGGCAACCCGAGCGGCCACCACACCATCGGCAGCGGTACGGCCAGCTTTCTTAGCCGCTTTCATTCCGCTGGACTTGCGCAGCTCCTCAATCGCCGCTTCGACATCGCCACCACAGGCCGCCAGAGCTTTCTTGCACTCCAGCAGACCAAGACCCGTGCGCTCGCGTAATTCCTTAACCAGTGCTGCGGACATTACTATTCCTCCTATAACACCCCAGCCAGACTACCGACTGCTGAGGCTAAAAAATAAAAACCCCGGGGGTTTATCCACCAGGGGTACTGTACTGTAATTCCGGAGCCGAACGCCTGTCGGCCCCGGAGCGGCAATTGCCGCTTACTTTTCGGCAGCAGCGGCCGGAGCAGCCTCAGCTGCAACTGCCTCAGCAGCTACAACGGGTTCAGCTGCCACAGCCTCATCGGCTACCGGTTCAGCTGCAGCGGTTTCGGCAGTGGCCTCACCAGCCTCTTCAACAAACTCATCTTTGCCCGCAACCACTTCACCGGCCTCAACCTTGCCCTCAAGGCAAGCATCTGCGACTGCCACGACATAAAGCTTGATAGCCCGGATGGCGTCGTCGTTGCCGGGAATGACGTAGTCCACACCATCGGGATTGCTGTTGGTATCAACTATACCGATTACGGGAATACCCAGCTTGTTGGCCTCAGTGATCGCAATGCGCTCGTGGTCAACATCCACCACGAAGAGGGCGTCAGGTAAGCCACCCATGGACTTGATACCACCGATGCTGCGCTCCAGTTTTTCCATGTCGCGGGTCCGCATCAGCCCCTCTTTCTTGGTCAGACTGGCGAAGGTGCCGTCGGTCATCTGTGCTTCGAGATCGCGCAGGCGCTTGATCGAGGCGCGGATGGTTTTATAGTTGGTGAGCATGCCACCCAACCAGCGATGACTGACATAGGGCATGCCAGCACGTTCGGCCTGCTCTTTGATGATCTTGCCCGCGGCACGCTTGGTGCCCACAAACATTATCTTGTTTTTGTTTCCAGCGAGCCGCTTGACGAGATCCAGCGCTTCATTGAAGGCGGGAACCGTGTGCTCGAGGTTGATGATGTGAATCTTGTTGCGGGCACCAAATATGTACTGGTCCATCTTGGGATTCCAGTAACGGGTTTGGTGTCCGAAGTGTGCGCCTGCCTGGAGCAGTTCGCGCATGCTTACTTGCGACATAATATATACCTTGTATTGGGGTTAGGCCTCCACATATCCCTGCCACCAAACCAGATTAACCGGCACCCTGGAGCAGGTGTTGATATGTGTGCGTCGTTTTCCCCGCAGCAGCACCGTTAGACCGGCCCAACCGCGAGAAGGCGCGCTTTATACCACAACAGGACCGGGGTTTAAAGGCCGCTGCAGCATCACAGTTGACCCCAATTACTCATTTACCCGCTGAATAGGGTAGAATACGCCTCCCAAGAGAGAGCTCCATTCAACAAATTTTTCTTCTTATCATTATTTTTCAATAGGTTATAGATGGCTGTATCGATCAAATCCGCCTCCGAGATAGAAAAGATGCGCGTCGCGGGACGCCTGGCCGCCGAAGTCCTTGAGATGATTGAGCCGCGGGTCGAGGCCGGCATAACCACCGGCGAACTGGACACTATCTGCCACGAATACATCACCAAGACACAGCAGGCAATACCGGCCCCGCTGAATTACAATGGGTTCCCTCGCTCAATATGCACCTCGGTCAATGACGTGGTCTGTCACGGTATCCCGTCTGACAGCCGCAAATTGAAGAACGGCGATATCATCAACATCGACGTGACGGTAATCAAGGACGGTTATCACGGCGACACCAGTATCATGGTGGCGGTCGGCGATGTGGCGCCCCATGCCCAACGCCTGATCAACATCACCCAGGAGTGTTTGTACCTGGCATTGGAACTGGTCAAACCGGGTACGACCCTGGGCGACATTGGCCATATCATTCAACAACACGCAGAGAAAAATTATTATTCCGTTGTCAGGGAATACTGCGGCCACGGTATTGGCAAGATCTTCCATGAAGAGCCTCAGGTTCTGCACTACGGCCGCAAGGGCACTGGACTGGTGCTGGAACAAGGCATGACCTTTACCATTGAGCCCATGATCAATGCTGGCCGGCGCCAGACGAAACTGAACCAGAAAGACGGCTGGACCGTAACAACCCGTGATGGACGACTCTCCGCCCAGTGGGAGCACACAATCGGCGTGACGGACACCGGCTGTGAAGTATTTACCCGTCGCAACTCGGAAACCCTGCCTTTTTGAATATGCCCAGTCACACCGGGGCTCTGCCCCCTGCAATGTTTGATGCTGAAACCTTCCACAAGTCGCTTGACGAGGGCGTAACCCTCGACAGCTGCAAACTGGCAATTACCCAGGCCACCGAATTCCTGCACATGCAGTTTCGCGGTGGCGCCAGCGCCGGCGACCTGATACGCCTGCGGGCCGGCTTTATAGACACGCTACTCGGCGCCCTCTGGGACCGTCAGGAATGGGGGGAGGCGGCGCTGGCGCTGGTGGCGGTTGGCGGCTACGGCCGAGGTGAGCTACACCCCCATTCGGACATCGACATACTGCTGCTGCTTGACGACAACGACCACGGCTGCGAAACGCAACTGGAAGGGTTTCTCACCCTGCTCTGGGATATCGGGCTGGTTATTGGGCACAGTGTCCGCACGGTGGCGGAGTGCGGGCGCAAGGCCGAGGCAGATATCACCATTTTAACCAACCTGATGGAAGCCAGGACGATTCGCGGTCCGCTGGATCTGCTGGAGCAGGTAAGAGTGGCGATCGCCCCCGACAAAATGTGGCCAAGTGCGGATTTCTTCCGCGCTAAACTTGAAGAACAGCGCACGCGACACGCAAAGTTCGCCGACACAGAGTACAACCTGGAGCCCAACGTCAAGAGCTGCCCCGGAGGGCTGCGCGACCTGCAGATTATCGGCTGGCTGGCGGAACGTCATTTCGGTGTTGAGTCCCTGGAAAGCATTACATCATCCGATTTCCTGGATACCGAGGAAATGGAAATACTGCGGCGCGGCCGCGACTTCATGTGGAAGGTGCGCTACGCCCTGCACATGATTACCGACCGCGAAGAGGACCGGTTGCTGTTCGACCACCAGCGGACTCTCGCAGAACTGTGGGGCTTCGAAGACGGCGACCGCCTGGCAGTGGAACAGTTCATGCAAACTTACTACCGCTGGGCTCTCTCGCTTAGCCAGCTCAATGAGCTGTTGATCCAGAACTTTGACCAGGCCATTCTGCGAGCCGACACCGCCGACATCATTCATGTCATAAATGACCGTTTTCAGCTGCGCAGCGGCTATGTCGAGGCCCGCAGTGACGACGTATTCGACAAGACACCGTCTGCGCTGCTGGAGGTTTTCCTGCTGTGTGCCAACCTGGATGAATCCGAGGGTATCGCGGCGCCCACTATTCGCCAGATTCGCAATCATCGCCACCTGATCGATGACGCCTTTCGCGCAGACCCCGGTAACCGGGAAACCTTCCTGGCCATCCTCGACTCGCCCAACAAAATGGCGCGACAGCTCAGGCGCATGGCACGCTATGGCATATTAGGTGTTTATCTCCCGGAATTCGGCCGCATAGTGGGCCAGATGCAACACGACCTGTTCCACACTTATACCGTGGATGCCCACACACTGGAGGTCGTGAAGAACTGCCGACGATTCCTCTACCCCGATTTTGAGAAGCGCTTCCCTGTATCGAGCAGGGTTGCGAGACGCCTGCGCAGACCCATGCTGTTGTATATCGCGGGGCTTTACCACGACATTGGCAAGGGCCGTGGCGGTGATCACTCCGAGCTGGGTGCGGTCGATGCGGAAACTTTCTGCCACAATCACGGCCTGGACCGACGGGATACCGAGCTGGTGGTGTGGCTGGTGCGCAACCACCTGGTTATGTCCGCCATTTCACAGCGCAAGGACATCTCCGACCCGGACGTAATACAGCAATTTGCCGAGCATGTGGGCGACCAGGATCACCTGGATTATCTGTTCACGCTGACAGTAGCCGACATCAATGCCACCAATCCAACCCTCTGGAATGCCTGGCGAGGCAGCCTCCTGCGCCAACTCTACACCGAGACTCGCCGCGCCCTGCAGCGCGGCCTGGACAATCCGGTAGGCAAGCAGGCGTGGATTGATCGCAGCCGCCGTGCGGCCTGCGAGATCCTGGAAGACAGAGGCTTCACCGTGGAGGAACTGGATGACCTTTGGCAAGAGCGCGGCGAGGATTACTTTTTGCGGGAGCGGGCCGAGGACATCGCCTGGCACACGGAGTCAATCGCCAGCCACCACGAACGCGACAAGCCGCTGGTATTGATCCGCAATAATGTTGAGTCCACGGTGGCGAACACAACGCAAATTTTTATTCACGCCCGCAGCCATGTGCAGCTATTTTCCACTATCTGCGCCGAACTGGAGCAGTTGGACCTCAGTGTCCACGATGCCCGCATCTACAATGCCAATGACGGCATGAGCCTGGACACTTTTTTCGTACTGGATTCCGCTGGCAAACCCATTCCCGAGCACGGCACCAGGCTCAACTTCATCAGGGCGCAACTTACCGAGTGTCTGGCCGGTGGGCCGGATGGCCCGCAAATTGTCCAGCGCCGCACACCCCGACGGGTAAAGTCTTTCTCGGTGCCAACTGAGACCAGTATGTTTGTGGATGATATCAAGCAGGTCTCAGTGCTCGAAGTTTCCTCTCCGGACCGCCCCGGCCTGCTGGCTCGAATCGGCAAAATCTTTGTACAGTTTGATGTGGAAATACAGGCGGCGAAGATCCAGACATTGGGGGAGCGAGTGGACGACGTTTTCTTCATCACCGATGCTGAAAACCGGCCCATCACCGACAGCAATCTCTGTAAAGCGATACAGCAAGCTATCTGCCGGGAGCTGGACGAACAGGCGGCCTGATTGACGATGAATCCGAACCTGCAAAAGCTCCAGCCCTACCCGTTTGAACGCCTGCGCCAGCTGTTTGCCGGAATTGAGCCACCCTCCGGGAAATCGCCGATCTCCCTGTCCATCGGTGAACCACGCCACGCGGCACCCGACTTCGTACTGGCAGAGATCGGTGAAAACCTTCAGCGACTCTCCAGCTACCCTTCCACCATCGGGCTACCAGAGCTTCGCCAGTCTATTGCCGCATGGCTACAACGCCGCTTTCACCTGCCCGGCATCGATACCGACCATCAAGTCCTGCCGGTCAGCGGCACCCGCGAGGCCCTGTTTGCTTTTGCCCAGGCAGTAGTGACGCCAGGCCCACAGGCACTGGTAATGAGCCCCAACCCGTTTTACCAGATATACGAAGGGGCGGCGCTGCTGGCGGGTGCGACACCACACTTCCTCAACTGCACGCCCGAATCCGGCCTGCTGCCGGATTTCGCCAGCGTCAGCGAACAGCAGTGGCAGCGCTGCCAGTTGTTATACATTTGTAGCCCCGGCAATCCCACTGGCGCCGTTTTGCCCCTCGCACAGTTGCAGCAGTTGATCAGGCTGGCGCGTGAGCACAATTTTGTCATCGCCAGTGATGAATGTTATTCCGAGATCTATTTCGACGAAAACACACCCCCCGCGGGTTTACTTGAAGCCTGCGCGACTCTGGGCGACAGCGATTACCGCAATTGTGTGGTCTTCCACAGCCTGTCCAAACGCTCCAACCTACCCGGGCTCCGCTCGGGATTTGTCGCCGGAGACGCTGAGATACTGAAGCAATTTGCGCTCTACCGCACGTACCACGGCTGTGCCATGCCAGTGCACCACCAACTCGGCAGCATCGCCGCCTGGAATGACGAGGCGCACGTACAGGCCAACCGCCAGCTCTACCGCGAAAAATTCGCCACTGTACTCGCCCAGTTCGACGGCAAACTGGACGTTGCCGCACCCGATGCCGGCTTTTACCTGTGGCCAAAGCTGGATACCAGCGACACAGAGTTCGCCCGCAAACTCTACGCCAGTGAACATGTCACCGTGTTGCCGGGCAGTTTTCTGGGGCGCGAGTCCCAGGGCATTAACCCGGGAGCCAACCGCTTGCGCATGGCCCTGGTGGCCGAACATGAACAGTGCGCCGATGCAGCCAGACGCATTCTGCGCTGCCTGGAAACCCTCTAGCGTGCTCAAGGCCGAGCGCGCCAGCTACATCCTGCAACGCTTGCAGGAACTCTACCCGGAAACACCGGTACCACTTGATCACCATGACCCGTTCACGCTGCTGATAGCCGTACTGCTGAGCGCGCAGTGTACCGATGAGCGGGTCAATCAGGTCACACCGGCCCTCTTCGCTCTGGCGGACAACCCGGTGGACATGGCGGCCCTGGAAGTCGATCAGATCCGCGCCATTATTCGTCCCTGCGGACTGTCGCCGCAGAAATCGAAGGCGATCAAACGGCTGAGCGAAATCCTGCTGGATGAGCACGGCGGTGTTGTGCCAGCCGACATGGACGCACTGGAACGGCTGCCCGGTGTCGGGCATAAAACTGCCAGCGTGGTCATGTCACAGGCGTTTGGTGTTCCCGCCTTTCCCGTGGATACCCACATCCATCGCCTGGCCCAGCGCTGGGGTCTGTCCAACGGCAAGAATGTTGTGCAAACCGAGAAGGACCTGAAACGCCTGTTTTCCGAGGAGTACTGGAATAGACTGCATCTGCAGATTATTTTCTACGGCCGTGAATACTGTACCGCGCGCGGCTGCGACGGCCGCAGCTGCGAGATCTGCAAAACCTGCTACCCGGATCGCAAACACCCCAAGAAGACTCGCAAGGCGTAGAAATAAGCTCCAAGTTCAATGTCATTGCATTCCGAGAACAGTGTCAGGGAGTGGGATCTAGTATGGATTGACGGGACCGTCTGAGGCCATGGATGGCCGAAACGAGCCTACATGGACGTACTTGCGGCGTGTCCCGTCGGTCCATACTAGATGCTGCGCCCGTTTTCTCTAAGACAACACACTGCAAGCTCGAACAAGTATCAAAGCGCCGCTAGAAACGCCCTGACCACCATGATCCAGAGCGCAATCCCCGACAGAATATAAAGCGCAAACCGGTGCGCCACCCTGTTATAGGAGCAGTGAACAAAACTGTGCAAAACACGCAGCACCAGAAATGCCCAGGCACAGTTCATGTACAAGCTATCCACCTGCAGCGTAACAATAAGGTAGATACATATAGAGTAAAAAATTACCGGCAGCTCGAACAGATTTTTGAAATTGTTACTCGCCGCGGACTCATCCCCCGGCATCAGCGCCTGAACATCAGCGGGCGTCTTGAAATCCTCGATATCGATGTTATTGCTCCGGGCAAAGCTGACACGCTGGATAAACATGGACACCCACACCAGCAGGGTCAGGATCATCATTCCCAACATAGGCAGCGCAAGATCAACAGATGGCATAGTCATGGGTAAACACCTCTAGTTATTGTGACGGGACTATTGCGCCAGCAGCGGCGCTGCCAACAGTTTACCCGTCCGGACTCGCTATATCTAACCTGGAGGATTTGCTATGCTAGCCGCCCTCTGAAACAGCGGGCAACCCCTTGTGATTACGCTCTACGGCATAAAAAACTGCGACACCGTGAAGAAGGCGCGCAAGTGGCTGGACACACACGGCATTGAGTATCAGTTCCACGATTTTCGCGAAGACGGGCTGGATCGCGAGGCAGTTGTCGGCTGGCTCGACGAGTTGGGCTGGGAAACGCTGGTAAACAAACGCAGCACCAGTTGGAAAGCCCTGGATGCAGCGAGCCGGGAGTCCATGAACGATGGTACGGCACTGCTGGCGATAATCGACCAGCCAACACTGATAAAGCGGCCACTGCTGGATACTGGCCACGAGCGTCACACCGGCTTCTCCACTGCCAACTACCAGAAAATATTCAACCAACACACTCTTTGAACAACAAGGATCAACCATGACAGACAGCGCATTTGCTTTTGGCCTTGGCGTGGGCACCCACAACAAGCAGGGAGAATGGCTTGAGGTGTTTTTCGCCCGGCCGCTGATGGCACCTCCCGCCAGCCTGGTGAAGGCGGTTGCCGATACAGACTCGGGCACCGCCCTGAGCAGCGAACAGCTGCAGACTCTGCATAGCGCTCTGAGCGCCGCCGGGCTTAGCGAACAGGCCGAGCTGGCGGGCCAGCTTTTGACGAGTGAGCGGCCGGCTGTCGCTGTACTGCTGAGCGCCGACGCGCCCCCAGCCAATGTCCCCGAGGGCTACCTGAAACTACACTTGCTCTCACACCGGCTGGTAAAGCCTCACGGCACTAATCTTGAGGGACTGTTCGGCGTTCTCCCGAATGTGGCATGGACAAGCGAAGGCGCCATCGACATTGCTGAACTGCCACAGCGTCAGCTGGAGGCACGTCTGCGGGGCGAGGTGCTGGAGGTCAGCTGCGTTGACAAATTCCCGAAGATGACCAACTACGTGGTTCCCGGCGGTGTGCGCATCGCCCACACGGCCCGGGTACGACTGGGCGCCTACCTCGGCGAGGGTACTACCATCATGCACGAGGGTTTCGTCAACTTTAACGCCGGCACCGAAGGGCCCGGTATGATTGAAGGGCGTATTTCGGCAGGTGTTTTCGTCGGTGGGGGCTCGGATCTGGGTGGCGGCTGTTCCACTATAGGTACCTTGTCCGGTGGCGGAAATATTGTCATATCAGTGGGCAAGGAATGTCTGATCGGCGCCAACGGTGGCATCGGCATACCGCTGGGGGATCGCTGCACGGTGGAAGCCGGCCTGTTCGTCACCGCCGGTACCAAGCTCACCATGCTCGATGCGGAGGGGATGCCCGTGGAAACCGCTAAAGCGCGTGACCTCGCGGGCAAATCAGACCTGATGTTCCGCCGCAACTCGACTACTGGCGCGGTGGAGTGCCTGACCAACCGCACTGCGATTGAACTGAACCACGAACTACATGCACACAACTGAGCCGGAACGCAGGGACGCACTTTAATGGAAAAGACTCTCGCTCTCGCCTGTGAACTCATGCGCCGGCCCTCCGTCACTCCCGATGATGCCGGGTGTCAGGGCCTGATGATGGCGCAGCTGGACGCCCTGGGGTTCAATTGCACCCCTTTGCGTTTCGGAGATGTCGATAACTTCTGGGCGGAGCACGGCGATTCTGGCCCAATCCTGGTATTTGCCGGCCACACAGATGTCGTCCCCACGGGGCCAGAAGAACAGTGGCACACCCCACCCTTCGAACCCACGCTGGTTGACGGCTCCCTGTACGGCCGCGGTGCCGCCGACATGAAAGGGAGCCTGGCGGCTATGCTGGTGGCCTGCGAGCAGTTCATCACAGCGCACCCGGATCACCCGGGCCGCATCGGTTTTCTTATCACGGCTGATGAGGAAGGTATTGCGGTCAACGGCACCGTCAAGGTGATGGAGTATTTGCAGCAGCAGGGTAAAACGATTGACTGGTGTCTGGTGGGCGAGCCCTCCAGCAGTGACCGCCTTGGCGATGTCATCAAGAACGGCCGCCGCGGATCACTGGGTGCCAAACTCACTGTTCACGGCACGCAGGGCCACATCGCCTACCCTCACCTGGCAGACAACCCGATACACCGGGCCCTGCCAGCACTACAGGCACTCACCGCCGAACTGTGGGACCAGGGCAATGCGTTTTTTCCGCCCACCTCCATGCAGATCTCCAATATCGGCGGCGGCACCGGAGCCACGAACGTGATTCCCGGCACCCTGGCATTACAGTTCAATTTCCGGTTCTCCACCGAGGTCACAGAAACTGAATTGCGGCAGCGCACAGAAGCCATCCTGAATGCTCACGATCTGGAATACGAAATACAGTGGGCACTAAGTGGTCAACCCTTTCTGACAGATAGTGGCGAACTGGTGGAGGCAACTCTGGCCAGTATTCTGGCGGAAACGGGGCAGGCCGCCGAATTATCCACTGCCGGCGGCACCTCTGACGGACGCTTTATCGCACCCTCGGGCGCCCAGGTGATTGAATTGGGCCCCATCAATGCGACTATTCACAAGCTGAACGAGGTGGTGCTGGCCGAAGACCTGCCACGGCTGGCCGGCATTTATCGCGGCATTATCGAAAGGCTACTGCTGGCGCGCGACAAGACCAGCTAGGGCAGCGCCTTCAAGCTGTCCACCTGGTTTTGCAAACCCATGCGGGCGAGACCCACATTGGCGTCACCCGGAATAACCAATACCGTGCCGCCACCCAGTGCGGCCAGACTGGCGGCCACCACCGCATCGGCATCCATCCACATATCAGCGGGAATTCTGCTTTTATCAAAACCCCGCTGCTCGATTTCCGCATGAAACTCGCTATGGGTATACCCCGGGCACAGGGCCTGCACCTCAATCCCGGTATCCGCAAGTTCCACCTGCAGCGACTGGGAGAAAAAATTCAGGAAAGCCTTGGTAGCGCCATAAACCGCCAGACCCCTGGAAGGAAGAAAAGCACCTATCGATGACACGTTGATAATATGCCCGCCGCCGCGTTCACGCATAAAGGGAATAGCTGCCCGGCACAGGGTGATGGTGGCATCAATATGCAGACCGACCATATCGCGCTGGCTCTGGATTTGCTGGTCGGCGAAGTCGCCGTAAGTACTGAAACCCGCGTTATTGACCAGGAAGTCCACAGGGCCCAGTTGACGCAATGCTTCCATCGCACGGGCCAGGCCTTCTACAGTATTGAGGTCGGCCTCTACCGGGTGCACCTCGACCCTGCTGGCGAGTTCCTGCTGCAGCCGCTCAAGCCGCTCACGCCGCCGCGCCACAGCAATAATAACGTCGCAGCGATCCGCCAGCTGACGACAAAACTCTGCCCCCATACCGGCGGATGCGCCGGTAACCAGCGCTGTTACTTTGTGTGCTGCCATCGAACTCCCCTGTTGTCACGATTCCAGTATCGGCTGCCAGGCATGATAGCCTGACAGCGCGAATGCTACACCCGCCACTTTTGCGGTCCTGCGACTTCATTCAGCGCAAGGCACGCTTCACATAAACATCAAACCGGACGGCCTTACCACTCACAGCATGAGAGGGCTCGACCCCGCCGAGAAATGGCGCGCGCGCAGGGCGTTTGACAACCACACGGGCCACGTCCTGAAGCAATGCCCACTGCAACAATTGGTCGGCAGCTTCCGGGGATGCGTCGGCCTCCAGCAAGGCCTGAAATAAAGCCATTTCTTTCTTCACGGCTGCGCTCTTTTCCCGTTGCGGAAACATGGGGTCCAGGCAGATAACATCCACGTCGGCAAGAACGCCTTGATCCAGTGACTGGGCATTCCCTACTACCAGTTGCATGCGTGTCGCCACCTGGAGCAACCAGCCCTCCCCACTCGCGCGGGCAAGTTCCAGACCACTCTCCAGTAACGCCGCAATCACCGGCTCACGCTCACACAGTGTCACCGTGCAGCCCATATCCGCCAGCACGAAGCCGTCACGGCCCAGGCCAGCGGTGGCGTCCAGCACGCGGGGATGTCGTGTGCCGGAGACACCCACCGCTTTGCCCAATAATTCATTGTGACCAGAGCGGCGTCTATGTCGCATGGCCTTGCTGCCGAAATCGACACTCACCGGTCCCGGCAGCGCGCCTCCAGCCTGTCGTCTTGCTGGCTTTTCCCGCCGACCGGAGCCGGAAACAACCGACATGCGTAGCGTTTGCTGCAGTGATAGCTGCGAGCCCGACACCACCAACAGAGCATCAAAATCGACACAGGTAGCAGGGTCGGTAAGCGGTGACACAAGCGGCAACCCGAGTTGCTGGGACAACTCGGTCGCACGGGAAAGGTCGTCATCGCCAGCTGCGAGCAGCGCCAGGACAGGTCGCGGGGGGTGATTCGGGGTCAAGGCAGGCGGGCGGAAGTCAGCACCGGTGTCTCGCCCGACAACAGTGCCTGCAGGCGACGGCAATTGTCGAGAATAGCGTCCATATAGAGATGGGGGCCGCCAAAAAAGCGGGCGGCATAGTGGTGGACGCCGGCAAATTGACCATCGAGTCGGACTTCGATGGTTTTGCGAATGAATTCCGGCGTGGTTTCCAGAAGATGCTCTGCGGATCGAATCACCGTGCCACCTTCAAGGCCATCACCGCGTTCACCCGCGATACCGCCGATCTCAAATTCCTCGTAGAGGTGATCCCGACATTTCCTGACATATTCGACATCTGCCATCTGCGCGATCAGATCCGCCGTACCCAACAGCGCGCCAAGGCAGCGCTCCTGTTCATTGGCTACGGGCAAATTACGTGGATCGGTCTGGTAGCCGGTAAAGTGAATAATACGGGTACAAACACCTACCAGGTCCTGCAAGCCCACTCCGGGGAGATAGTCGGCGAGAAACCGGGCGCCGCGCCTGACATGAATGCGCGTATAGGCCGCACCGTTTTTGTTACGGTTATCCCGAATCCGTCGAATATAGCCTGAATCGTGGAACAGGGCAGCGGCAATACCTGCCAGAGCCAGATCGGGACCCAGCGGCCCTGCTTCACCGGGCGCCGCCTCGTGACCATCCAGCAAGCGCGCCATGGCCAGCGTGACATCAAGCACGTGCTGACTGTCGTGATAAGGCAGTTCACAAGCCCTGAAACCCGGAAAGGTGCCCCCGTATAGACGGGCGAAGTCAGCCACCAGCACCTCGACCAATGAAAAATCGTAGTGTGCCCAGCGCTCTCGCAAAATCGCCTGCACCGCCGCGCTCACCGCGACAGGATCTGTAACATCGACAGTATTACTCACATCCATGCAGCTGGCGCGCCGTATCTGGACCATTGGCTTGTCAGTCCTCGGTCATGGTTTTATTGCTGCGCTTCTTCAGCAGCACGGCCAGGTCGCCAATCAGCTCATCAGGACTGGGCGCTACTCCGCCGCTCGATAGAGTCGCTTCGCCAGATGAGCCGTGGGCACTGCGGTGGGGCAACTGGCTATCGTCCAGGCCCAGAGCGAGAGACTGCCCTTCCAACTCAATGGAAATTTGCAGATTATAGGCGTGTCGTGACAGACCGTGCTTGTCGACGATACGAAACCGGCGTGGGCCACTCTTGTCTCCCTGCTCTGCGCCCTCAGTAAGGTGACAGGCCATGGAGTTTATGGGCTTACCCGACAGCTGGATGCCGTGCAACACCGGCAGGCTTCTGCTACAACTGCCGACATACGCAGGGGCAGACACCATGGGCGCCACCCGACTGCTGTTTTGACTGTCTGCAGCCGGCTTCCAACTCGGACTTTCACAGTGAAAGTCACCGATAAGTACCTGGTGTGGTAGCGCCAGATCCACCATACGAGCCAACTCAATGGTGACATCACCTACAATATAGCTGAATACGGTCGGGTTCACGCCCTCGGCCTGATACAACTCGTAATGGCCACCAATATGGTAAGCGGTGCGAATGACCGGCACGGTATTGCCCTGTGACGCCGCCCGGGCCACAGAGTTATCCGCTACAATAAGTAGCATGAAGTAAAACAGATCCTGATTGGCCGCGGGCCCGAGATCCCTGTTCCATATGTAATAGCCATCACCCGTGGTGGTACGCGCAAAGTTGATCTCGATCCCCTGCGCCTGCAGCTTGTTGTAGGCAGAATTCAGGGTGTAGGAAAGACTGTTGAGCTGGCTTGCCTGCTCGAACGGCGTATACAGGGAAAACTCGACAATATCGAGCAGCAGAACCGCCCTGCTCTCCACGTAACTAAGACCATAACGCTTTATCAGCTGCTCTACCGCTTCCAGTACGTTTTTTTCCTCGGTCAACGCGGTATTGAGCTTGATGAAGGTGGGAGCCACATCAAGTCGCTCACTGACCTTGAACAGTTGTTCGCGCGTTTTGCGCCGCCTGCCGGATATCAGTTCCCGCACAAAGGCCTCATTCTCTTCCCCTATCGCAGTTGCCGCATCACCACTGGCGCAGTAGTTGCCGAGAAAGTAATGGGGTACAAAAATAACCAGCAGCCCGCGCTCATCCGCGCTCCAGCACAATACGATATTCTGACCCAGACGCCACTGCCGCCGCAGTGTGTGTTCCAGAGTCTTGAGATTGCCCCGCTGAACAATACTAATGGACTCAGCCGACTCCCTATCGCCAGAGGGTAGATCTGTAATGTTGGATTCAGCCATTTCCATGCTCGTTTTTATCAGCCCGACACGTTAGCATTATAGGTGCCCTCCCTCCCGGGAGCCACACTGTCCACACCGCACAGGCGGGCGACCCGAAAATGCGCTGCCCGAACGCTGCCTGCATTACAGGGCCTCTCAAAGACCAGGGAAATATCGACCATGACCAACTGCTTCCGCTCCTGCATGCTCTGCTTGCCCGTTCTGTTGATAACCGCCTGCGGCAGCTACGATTTCACCGTCAATAATCGGGTGGTCTATACGCCGGACCCGTTGTTTACCGACTTCAGTGTTGCCGATAAGGCCCTACACGAATGTCTGCGCGAGGCCATCAACGACCAGAAGGTCTCCAGCGCCAACGAACTCTCCAGCCTGAGCTGCAGCCAGGCGGGCATTGAGACGCTCGCCGGCCTTTCTACCTTCACCGAACTGGAAGAACTGACCCTGTCATCCAATAACATCGTGGACATCAGCGAACTGGGCGCTCTCACAGTGCTGCAGGTACTTTATCTGGATAACAACCAGATCATCGACGCTGTTCCACTCTATCAACTGCCCACCCTGCGGCTGGTAGATCTTTCCAACAACCCTCACCTGCTGTGTCCAACCAGCGGCGGCCTGCTGAGAGTCAGCGAGGTCACTTTGCCCAGCCACTGCCGCTGATATGAGCCTGCACAGTTGCCCGGCAGCTGACGATCCACCTGCGGCGCAACCGTGTTCTATCGCTTCCTGAGCTGGTTGCCGCTGCCGTTGCTGTATGCAATAGCCTGGCCCGTTTATCTGGCGCTTTATTATGTTGCAGGCTATCGCAAAGCGGTGGTGCAGCAGAACCTCAGCCACGCCTTTCCGGACAAAAGCGCGAGAGAGATCACAGTTTTAGCAAAGAAATTCTATTTGCAGCTGGTGCAGGTGGCGCTGGAAATACTGAAGACGCGCCGAATGAGTGCCGCGGACGTCCGCCGCCGCGTTCGCGTGGTCAACCCGGAGTTGCTAAGGGATTATTCCGCGGACTTCCAGCAACCGGTGATCATTCTCTCCATACACCAGGGCAACTGGGAATGGATGCTGCATGGGGTAAAGCTTGCACTGGATATACCCATCGACCCGGTTTACAAGCCACTGCACAACATAGCAGTGGATCAACTGATATTCGAGATTCGCAGTCAGTTTGGCTCACGCCCCATCAAAATGGCTTCCGCCGCCAGGGATATCCTGCGGCGCCGGCATGAATTCAGGTTGTTTGTGCTGGTGGCAGACCAGGCGCCCATAGCAAGTGAACGCAGCCACTGGGTCTCTTTTATGAATCGCGATGCCGCTTTCTACGAGGGGGCGGAGATTATCGCGAGGGCCACAGACTACCCTGTGCTATTTGCCCAGTGCCGCAGGCGCGGCCGAGGATATTACGAGGTAGAGTTCAGGGAGATTTCCCGACCACCCCATGACCGCAACGGACATCACATTATCGAGCAGTATGCGCGCCTGGCGGAACAAGCTATAAGAAGCGAACCGGAGAGCTGGTTGTGGAGCAACCGCCGTTGGAAAAGACAGCCGCCACCGACTTCCGACAATTAGCAGAAAAAGCGTGGTGCCGGATGCCTCAGGCCGCGCTGCCTGAGGCTGCCGTCGGCGCACTCTGCAGTACGGACAACCAGTCAAACCCCTCTTTTTGCTGAGCCCACACCACCCCTTCCAGGGAATCCAGAACCGTCCGCAATGCCGCCTCAGCGCGTTCCCGGCTGTTGTTGTTTTCGCTGATGTGGGCGACAACAAGGTGGCCGGCAGGTGCGCCTCCAAGCTGGCGCAGCAGCTCCGCCGCCTGCCCGTTGTTCAGGTGGCCCCAGTCCCCCCCCACCCGGCGCTTTAACGCTGGCGGATAGCGTCCGGCCTGCAACATGGAGACATCGTGGTTGAATTCCAGCAACAGGCTATGGCAGTTACGAAAGCTATCGATAACATGCGGTGTCACACTGCCCAGGTCAGTGAGAATTCCGAGAGTCTGCTCTCGCCATGACAATAAAAACTGACAGGGCTCCGCGGCATCGTGTGGCACCGTGACAGCGCGAACATCCACACTGCCCAGGGTAAAGGCATCCTCGCTGTTGAAGCAGTTCAGGCTGTGACTGCCGTCACAGCGCCCCGTCTCTGCGGTGCCGTGGGAAAGGTAAACGGGGATTTCGTACTTGCGCGACAGCGCGGCCACTCCCGCGCTGTGATCCGAGTGCTCATGCGTCACCAGAATGGCGCTCAATTGCTCCGGCCGCACCGACAATCGCTCCAGTCGGCGCCGGGTTTCCCGCAGCGAAAAGCCGCAGTCGACCATAAGAAGCGTATCGCCAGCCCCCACCAGCGTCGCGTTGCCTTTGCTACCGGACCCCAGCGACGCAAATCGCATTTTAACGCCCTGCCCGGTTAATCTATATTGCGTTTGAGCAGTGCCAGCAGGGCCTGTTCGTCGCGTTTTTCCATAGCCCGGAACTCGGTTCCCTCCAGTGCTGCCTGCTGCTCAATTCTTATCGCTACATCCAGTTCATCCAAAGATTCAACCGAAATAATAAATGACTGGTTGGCCATGGGCTCGTTATCATCACTGTCCATCATCCAGTCAAACCAGCCCGCTTCCTCCTCGGTTTCGACCCCGAGGAAACGCACGTAATATTGACCTGCGCTGCGGTCCCGGTCAGTGATCTCGAAATTGGAATCCTCGATGGCGCGGCCCACAGAAGCCCAGGCCCGATCATAGGGTAGGCTCAGACGGATATAAATATCATCGTCAGGACCTTCCTGGATAGATATCTTGCCCACGGCACTGATCGCCTGGTCCGCGACCATGGATACCGGTGTGGAATCCGCGCTATTGGCGATAAACTGTGACGCCGCAAGCAACATCTCACTTTCCTGGGAGTGACTGCTGGAGGTTTTTGGCCAGGCGTTTACATCCCCAACCTGGCTCATTTGCAGCACGTGCAGTTCGCTGGTGCCACGCTGCACACCCTGGTCAATGCGGAACTGGAAGCGGCTGGCCATGGACTCACCCTCCAGCGTAACCCAGCCGGATTCAATGAGCCCCAAACGGGCATCCACCCTGGCAACAGGTATCTGGGAAGCTGACAAAAAAGCACGAATCTGGGGCCAAACCTGCCCGGGGGCCGTATTCACCACGGCCCAGCTCTCATCACCCAGGGTTTGAATGCGAACCTGTTCATCCTGCACACCGGCAAGCAGAGGCGCGGGCCGCGGCACTTCGAACTGGCCGGCCAACAAAATATTGTCTGTGATCGGCGGAATCGGATAAATCTCGCCGATAGACGAACTGTCTTCCCCTTCGGGAACCGTAATGGGTGCCACCTCCCGAGACTTTTTGTAATCCTGCGATTTATCGCGAAATATACCTTCGTCACCAAACAGGTAGCCACAGCCGGTACAAAAAGAA
Organism: uncultured Haliea sp.; assembly: GCA_963977485.1. Classification (GTDB taxonomy): domain Bacteria; phylum Pseudomonadota; class Gammaproteobacteria; order Pseudomonadales; family Halieaceae; genus JARRPM01. The sequence goes on along the minus strand of CAXBOW010000012.1, from coordinate 61,128 downwards.
ACTAGTAATATGAGCAGTGCCAGCTTTATCGATCTCATTGAAAAACCCATCAGACTCCCGCCACTTCCAGGGCCGCTGTTACCCGATTATAAAAGGACTCATCCAACGGGGTGAGTGGAAGGCGAATACCCTCCTCTATCAAACCGCGATGAGCCAGCGCCCATTTAACCGGTATTGGATTGGCCTCAAGAAAGAGTGCCGTATTGAGCGGTGAGAGTGCCTCGTTTATCTCCGTGGCGCCGGGCCGGTCCCCCGCCATCGCGAGGCGACAGAGCTCGGCCATTTTGACCGGTGCCACATTCGCCGTAACCGATATATTCCCGTGGCCGCCGGCCAGCATGAGCTCCATCGCGGTGGGATCATCACCAGAATAGATGGCGATACGGCTGCTGCAAAGCTCAATCAATTCGCGTCCGCGGGCAATTTCGCCAGTCGCATCCTTGATGCCGACCACAGCGTCCAGATCGGCCAGGCGCGACACGGTCTCGTTGCTCATATCCACACAGGTTCGACCCGGCACATTATACAGTATCTGGGGCACATCGACGGCCAGGGCGATCGCCCGAAAATGCTCGTAAAGACCCCGTTGTGTAGGCCGGTTATAGTAAGGCGTGACCAACAGGCAGGCCGCCGCGCCCGCCTCCGCCGCGGCCCGGGTCAATTCAATAGCCTCGCGAGTGGAGTTGGAACCAGTACCGGCCACCACAGGCATACGCCCGGCCAGATAACGGACGCAGTGCTGGATGACTTCGCAGTGCTCCTCAACACTCAGCGTTGCGCTCTCTCCCGTTGTGCCCACTGCCCCGATAGCGCTGGTACCCGCACTGAGATGCATATCCAGTAGCCGCTCCAGCCCTGCCCAATCAACACTGCCATCGGCATGCATCGGTGTAACCAGGGCGACAATACTGCCGGTAATCATTCGCTGTCTCCGAAAACTGTGGGGGCCGCGAACCCTGTTTATCGCGGGCTCGGCGGAAGTCCGCCATTATCCATGACCATGGCCGTAAGACAACCAAATTGGGTAAAATGGTCAGTCTCTAGCGCCACAAAGGAAGAAAGCCAATGACATTGGGAAGACTAACTAGCCAGGCAATACTGCTGCTATCAGCGCTGTTATTGATGGCCAACGCCAACGCACAACAGGAGGCCAGAATAAGTGACCTGTCCCAACTGGATCGGCAATATATGGCGCAGCAACGCGAGTCGCTCGATGATCTGGCATCGGCAAATCTCGGTCGCCGTTTCAGCGGAAACAAGCAAAATGATCTGGAAATACTCCAACTACTGCTCGACCGCCGCCTGGTGCGGGCCGATCAGACCCGTGAGTTGCAGGCAATGGGGGTCATTATGGGCGATCTGCTGGCCGCGGACCTGAATATGCACTGGGTGATCTACGAGGACGCCGTAGGCCGAACCCGTGCGCTGCGTTACCGTCAATCGCAGGAGTACCTCTTCCCCATTACCATGATAGCAAGGCGCCAGGAGGCAGATAATCAAACGCCCGTTGCCGTGATCTATCAGAAGGCTTACGATATTATCGATCCCTTGCGGCCGGAGTTGCCCTTTCGCTAGCCTGCAATTTGCGCCGCGCTCACGGCAGCTGCCCGCCGCAGAGAATAAGGGATCTTGGTCTTTAGCCCGTGATACCTATAAACTCCGGGTACCACTTTCAGTCCTGCTGCCCCCATGAGCGACCGGAACGCCGCATTCAAGCTAGTTCACAGCGATGACCAGAACGCGATACTCACGCTGTCCGGGGCCTGGTTGCAGGGTGCCAGGGTGCAGGAGTTCTCCGTGTTGTCCAGGGAGATGCAATCGGGCAGTCTTTCCCACCTGACAATTGACGGCTCGGCGTTGGAGGAGTGGGACTCCACTCTTATGGCTTTCATGCTGCAGTGCTATAACCATTGCTGCGAAGAGGGAATCACCTTTGACACCCGTGCACTGCCTGCCAGTGCACAGAAACTGCTGACGCTGGCCACCGCCGTGGCACCACTTAAACCAAGCGAGTCACCTCGGGAGCATTGGCTGGCAAAACTGAGTCCGCGCCGACTTGCCAACCAATCGGGTGACATTATCCGGCAGTCGCTGGGGTTTACCGGCGAAGTCACCATCGCGCTGGGGCGCCTGGTGACGGGGAAATCCAACACCCGCTTCGAAGATTTCCGCCACTTCTGCTACCAGGCTGGGCCCAGCGCACTGGGTATCATCAGCCTCACCAGCGTACTTGTGGGCATGATTCTCGCCTACCTTGGGGCAGTTCAGTTGCAGCAATTCGGCGCAGAAGTCTACGTGGCCAACCTCGTAACCATAGGGGTTCTGCGGGAGATGGGCGTATTGATGACGGCCGTTGTCATGGCCGGACGCACGGGTGCGGCCTACGCAGCACAGTTGGGCACCATGCAAACCAACGAGGAAATTGACGCCATCACCACGCTCGGAATATCCCCCATCGAGTTCCTGGTAGTACCGCGCATCCTCGCACTGGTGGTGGCCATGCCATTACTGACGCTGTACGCCGATATGCTGGGCATTGTCGGCGGCGGCATCGTGGCGGGAGGTATGGGAATTTCACCGCTGCAGTATCTCAGCCAGACAGAGCAGGCCGTAGCGATCCATCACCTCGCTGTAGGTCTGATAAAAAGCGTTATCTTCGCCGTGTTGATTGCCGTGGCGGGCTGCCGCGCCGGCATCAATGCCGGCAGAAGTTCCGCCGCCGTAGGCCAGGCCGCCACGGAGGCGGTGGTCACTGCCGTCGTGTACCTAATCGTGGCCGATGCCGGCCTGAATATCCTCTTCCAGGCGATAAAATTCTGATGCCCTCTCCAGCCCCAGAGGCCCATATCAGCGTTCGCGACCTCACCATGGCGTACGGGGATTTCGTGATCCAGCGGGAGCTCACTTTCGACATAGCACGGGGCGATATTTTTGTCATCATGGGAGGCAGTGGTTGCGGTAAAAGCACCCTGCTCAGGCACATGGTGGGCCTGCTCAAACCCGCTGCCGGCGACATTTACTTCAGTGGCCGCAGTTTCTCGGGTGCGAGCTCCGAGGAGCAGGAGACCATGCGTCGCCGCTGGGGTATCAGCTACCAGACCGGCGGCATGTTCAGTGCGATGACGCTGGCAGAAAACGTCGCGCTGCCGCTGCAGCTATACGCCAACTACGACAAGGCTGAAATTGCCGACATCGTCGCCTACAAACTCGCACTGGTCGGCCTCGGAGGATATCAGGCGTATTACCCCTCAGAGATCAGTGGCGGCATGCTTAAACGCGCCGCACTGGCGAGGGCCATTGCGCTGGATCCGGAAATACTGTTTTTTGACGAGCCCTCTGCCGGATTGGACCCGATCAGCTCCAGGCTGCTGGATGACCTGATTCTTGAGCTTCAGCAATCGACTGGCGCCACAGTGGTCATGGTGACGCACGAACTGGCCAGTATTTTCGCCATATCCAACAATGCGGTTTACCTGGACGCCGGCAGCAGAACCATGATCGACTATGGCAATCCGGTTTATCTCAGGGACCACAGCAAGCAGGCGATAGTGCGACAGTTTCTGACCCGAGGCGACGGCACGGACACGGACACGGACACGGACACGGACAGCGAGCAACCAAAGAGGCCAGGCCATGAGTGAAAAACCCCATACCGTCGCCATCGGCGCTTTCGTTATCGGCGCCATCCTGATCGCCATCACGATCGTGATCTTCGCCCTGGGATCAGGGTTCGGCCAGCAGCGGGAAAAGACGGTAATGGTATTTGACGGCTCGGTTAAAGGCCTTGTAGTCGGTGCGCCGGTAACGCTCAGGGGTGTACAGATAGGCCAGGTAACCAACCTGGAACTTATGTTGGATTCGGACACCATTGAACTCATCATGGTGGTGGAAGCTGAAATCAGTGAGAAAAACATCAGGCGCCTGGGCAGTAACCCGGAAGACGTCACCGATCAACTGATCGCCAGGGGATTGCGCGCGCAGCTTAAAACCCAGAGCTTACTCACGGGGTTGTTGTATATCCAGCTGGACTTTCACCCGGATAAACCGCCGGTTTTTGTCGACCTCAAAACTGAACACCTGCAGATTCCCACCATACCCACAGAGCTCGAGATGCTGACCCAGAAACTCGATGAACTCGATCTGGCAGAACTTGCAGGCAAAGTAGAAGGCACCATCAGCGGGCTCAACAGTTTTTTGACCAACAAGGATTTTCAGGCGCTACCGGAAAACCTTAAGTTGACCCTGGCTTCGGTGACGCAATTGACCGAGGAGCTACGCATACAGGTGGCGGCAACAGGGCCGAAGCTGGATACTGTGCTCGAGGATGTCTCGACAACCGTGGCCGGCGCCAATAAGGAACTGCCACAACTTTCCGCCCTCGCAAAGAAAAACCTGGCGGTGCTGGACAAGGCCATCGATAGTTTTGAGCACACCATGACCAACATCAACAGCATGGTGGAACCGGGTTCCGCCGCAACTTACCAGTTGAACAAGACACTGAAGGATCTGGGCATGGCCGCTGAAGCCATCAAGCAACTGGCCAATACCATCAACGAACAGCCGGAGTCCCTGCTCCGCGGCAAGCGGGAGAATTCACAATGACGGGTACCCCTTTAACTATCGCAGCCAGCCTGGGCCTGTTACTGATGCTCGCGTCCTGCGGCAGCTCACCCGCCAGTCATTTCTACCGACTCACTCCCGGGAGCGGCGCCCTTGGCAGCGAGCAACAGCCTTCACTGGGTGTCGGGCCAATCGAAATACCCGAGTTTCTCAATCGCAGCGCACTGGTGTACTCACGGGGTGACAATCGACTGGAGGTTTCCGGCACCGATCTCTGGGGAGAGCCACTGGCGCAGGGCGTACAACGCATACTGGGCCTCAACCTGGCACAGTTACTGAACACCCAAAACCTCAGCTACTTTCCTTGGGATAGCCGTCATCCACCGGAATACGGGGTCCGGGTCAGCGTGCTGGACCTCGATGCAGATGAGCGAAAGGCCACCCTGACAGCGGATTGGGTGCTATTTCACCCCGCCACAGGCGACGTTATCAGCAAGCGTATCAGTCAGTACACAAAGCCGCTGCAGGCGGGCTCATTTGCGCCTTCGAATCTGCCCCCGGCCTACAGTGCGCTGTTGTATCAGCTGAGTGAAACCATCGCCGTAGAAATTCGTGAGGAGCAGCGAAAGTCCGCCAACGATCAGGGTGGGCCGTAAGTCAGTGGCCGGAAGAAAAACCTGCCACCACGGTGGAAACTCTTAAAATCAAGGCAGCGGTCTGCCACTACCCCCCGCCCCCGGCCTTACTTGAAGTTGTAGCGAAACTCTACCCCATACATACGCGGTTCCTCGGTGCGCGGGTAAGAGGGTGATCCATCGGAGAAGTTGGACGCGAGTTCTTTGCCAAGGCTGCCGGGCTCTTCCCCATCCAATCGCTTGGGTGTCCAATTGGTGGCATTGGTGATAAATGCCGCCAGGGACCAGTCGCGATCCGGACTGTTATATGCAAGGCGCGCGTTGAGCTGTTCCATATTGTCTGAATCGGGACAACTGTTGAAAGGCGGCTCGGTCAGGTCACCCGTTGCAGAGGGATCGCTGATGATCAACTTGCCATCGACTTCGGTAAAGGTATAGACATCAGACGACCGGCCCTCGGCCTTGTTGTCTACTACATATACGCAGCTGTTCTGCTGGATGCCCTCTGTCCAGTTATAGGCCACAGCAAATACCATCTCGCCACCGTTGTCGAAATCCATGCTGTAGTTGGCGCCCACTGTATAACTGAAATCTGGAACCTTGGTGTACTTCTCGTCAGAGCGATCTGTTATCACACACTCGCCCGCAATGACTTTACGCTCATCTCGCCTCTTGTACTTGGCGTCCAGATAGCCAGCACTCAATGTTAATTCCAGCGAGGGCAGCGCGAGCCAGTTGACACTGAGTTCGGCACCTTCCCCTTCCACATCGGAGGTCTCGAACAGATAGGTACCCAGCTCGGAATTGGGCAAGCAGGGGCCTTCAACAAACTCAAGCGCTTGCAGATTATCGTAGTCGTACATAAAGAGGGAGGTGTTCACCCTGAGCGTGTTGTCCAGCCAGCTTGACTTCATGCCCACCTCATAATTGGTGACTTCCTCCGGATCGAACGCCGGGGCAAAAATTTCGCCGGCACTGTTGAAGCCACCCGCCTTGTAACCCTCTGAGTAGGAGGCATAGAGCATGACTTCCTCCTGGGCCTGCCACTCCAGCACCACCCTCGGGGTCCACTTCGACCAGTCCTTGTCTGACTGCAAAAAACCCAATTGACCGTCCGGATCATAGTTGCCGCTGGCATCGAGGCGGGTCTCTGTGGGAAAGGCGAAGGCGATGACATAGTCGTTGTATTCCACATAGCGACCGAACTTCTTGTCATCGTAGGTGTAGCGAATACCCGCGGTCAGCGACAGTGTATCGGTTATATCGTAGGTTGCATCGGCAAAACCGGCATAGGATTTGTACTTCGCATTGATGCGTATCTGCTCTTTGTACTGAACATTATCTTCCAGCGCCTGGGCACCACTGGCGACTGTGCGCTCGCCAAACGGGTCCGGAAACTGGGTGAAGGCGAGAGTGATTGGAACGCCAGCTGGCAGTGCATCGTAGGGCACGCCGATCTCCGCCTCCGCAATCAGTTTATCGAGCGACTGGGGCGTCAAGTGAATGCCACTGGTCTGTCGCGCGTGCTCGTAGGTAGCGTTCAATCCCGCCGTCCAGCGAAAACGCGAGCCGGCCTCCCCATCCAGGCGCAGTTCCTGTGCAAACTGATCGTTCTTTTCCTTGTTGAGATCGTTGAAAAAATAGTAGAGCTCAGCCGAACCGTCCTTTTCCTCCGGGTTCTTCGAGTTGTAGTAACGGTAGGAACTGATAGAGGTCAGTGTGGCCCAGTCCATATCGTAAGTAAGATGATAGGCCGCCGCCCAGAGATTGCGTTTTTCCGACAGATCGGAATCGCTGGCTACCTTGTTGAAGCCAGCACCATTATCTCGAGGCCCCCATACTGCACTTGATCGAACCCTTGAATCCTCGTCGGTCTGGTCAAATTCCAGCCGCAATGTTGAATCCAGGCGGTCAGTGGGCACCCAGCGCAATTGAGTGACTATCGAGCGGTTACCCTGGCGGGCCAGGTCCTTACCGTTGTAAGTGTTGTCGATCCAACCATCTCGCTGATTCCAGAGTACCCCGGTACGCAGAAACAGCGTATCCGTCAAAGGTACGTTGGCAACACCGTCGAACTGGTAGCGGTCATAGTTTCCCACCGTCGCTCGCGCCCAACCGTATAACTCTTCATCGGGTTTATTGCTCACGTACTGAATAGCACCCGCTGCAGCGTTGCGGCCGAACAGGGTTCCCTGGGGACCGTTGAGTATTTCCACCCGCGCCAGATCATTGAAAGCCACTTTCGAGCCGCCGGCACGGCCAATATAAACGCCATCCTGATAGACCCCTACTGCCGGGTCAGCGCCGATGCCAAAATCATCCGTGCCGATGCCGCGGATGAAATACTTGGGCTGATTAGCCGCTCGGGAAATCGTAACATTGGGGGTAAATGCGCCCAGATCACCGATATCCTGTGCCGACAGGTTGGTAATCTGCCTGGCACTGAATGCCTCAACCGCTATGGGCACATCCTGCAGTCCCTGCTCGCGCTTCTGGGCGGTAACTATCACCTCTTCAAGCTGTGCAAACACCGGCTGATTGGCCCAGGCCAAGCTGGTAGCGAGGACCGTCAATATCGATTTTCCAAGGGTGATAGCTTTTGCGCGCGACATAATAATTCCCGGTTCTTGCCGGGCTGTAATTGCATAAATCTACTACAGCCATGGTATTTATTTTATGGCAACAATATGCCCCAAGCATCACCACGAGACAATAGCGCTGCCGGGATATTCTCGTACATCTGTACAGTTAGGAACTTATCAGCCCGCGAGTATTACCTCCGCGCCAACGCCCTCCAATAGCGCCGGATCCTTGTTGCGTGCATTACCAATTGCTCGCGGTAAGGCTTGCAGGCGCAGTGGGTATTTCAATTCGCTGCGAAACAACGGGTCGCCGGCCTCTATCTGATGGCTGCAATCCAGCCAGCGATTGCACTCATCCGCCGACAGCATCACTGGCATCCGTCGGTGCCAGGGTTCGAAGTCCGGCGCAGCCGCTGTGGTCACCAGAGTGCAGGACAAGAGTGACTCGCCCTCACCCTGCCATACATCCCACAATGCAGCGATGGCCAGAGCCTCCTGTTCGTTGGTTATCTTCCAGGGCTGTTTTACACCCCCCTCCTGGCGCCATTCGATAAAGCTGCTCATGGGCACAATGCCACGCTGGGATTTGAATGGGTGGCGAAATGCCCGGCTGCTGGCCAGTGTCTCGCTGCGAGCATTGAACATGGCATATTTCTGGTCGACAGCTTTCGCCCAGGACGGTGTCAGCCACCAGCGTGCGAGCCCAGCCTGGCGCTCTCCGCCGATGTCCCACACCATGTGTATGTGCTCAGTAGGTGCCACATTTGCCGCCTGGGGCAGCTTGAGACCGATGCCCAGATCCTGCAACAACTGTTGCAGTCCGGGACTGTCGATCACATTAAAACGACCGCACATATAGGGTATTCCCGCAATAGCCTTCAGAGAGCTCAGACCAACCGACACTGTGCCGAAAAGCGCAGCCCCGGGCAATGGGCGCAGGTCTGCCATAGTAAACTCACGGGCACCATGGACCGCTGCGCGGGTAAGGTAGGTGAGGATTCCTTGCCTGTGTCAGCCTACCGATAGTACTCTGTGCGCCGCTCTAACCCGGAGATAATTATGCGTGACAAACCCCTGGCCCCTGCTATTGACGGCTGGCACACCATGGCCGACAAGCCGCACCTGATAGGCAGCCAGTGTACCGACTGTGGGACCTATTTCTTCCCACCCCAGAATCAATACTGCCGCAACCCGAACTGTGACAGCACCGACTTTCGCGAGGTCGAACTGAGCAGAACCGGGCTGATCTGGAGCTATACCAACGCCAGCTACAAGCCGCCATCACCCTTTGTAGCGCCCGAGCCGTTCGAGCCCTACGCTATTGCCGGTGTGCAACTGGAGCGGGAACAGATGGTGGTACTGGGCCAGGTAGTCAAGGGCGTGACAGTCGAGGAACTGAAGGTCGGGATGCCCATGGAATTGGTGCTGGAAACCCTGCACGAGACCGAGGACGACATCAAAGTCACCTGGAAATGGCAGCCCATTGCCGCCGACACGAAAACCGGAGCCTGAACCCATGTCCAACGAAATAGCGATTATCGGTGCGGGCATGCACCCCTGGGGAAAATGGGGGCATAACTTCGTGCAATACGGCGTGGCCGCCGCCAGGGAAGCCCTGGCCGACGCAGACATACCATGGCGGGACATCCGCTTCGTCTCCGGCGGGGCCACAGTGCGCTGCGGTTATCCGGGCTACGTGGCCGGCGCCACCTTCGCCCAGGCGTTGGGCTGGCAAGGCGCTGAGGTCAACACCTCTTATGCCGCTTGCGCTTCAGGCTCCCAGGCCCTGGCAGCCGCGCGCAACAAAATTCTTGCCGGCGAGTGCGAGGTTGCCCTCGTTGTGGGCGCAGACACCACTCCCAAGGGCTTTCTTGCCCCTGCTGGCGGCTATCGCCCGGAGGACCCCGACTGGGTGCGATTTTACCTGGGCATCACCAACCCTACCTACTTCGCTCTGTACGCAAGGCGGCGCATGGATATCTACGGCGACACCCTGGAGGATTTCGCTGCAGTAAAAGTCAAAAACTCCCGGATCGGCGCAAAGAACCCCCGCGCGCGCTACCGCAAGTGTTTTACTGCCGAGGACGTGGCGGCATCCGTCATGGTGGCAGACCCACTCCGCCTGATGGATATCTGCGCCACCAGCGACGGCGGCGCCGCACTCATCGTCTGCAGCCTGGATTACGCCAGAAAAATCGGCAAAGCCAATGCGCCGCGGGTAGCCGCCATATCAACCGTCACCCCCACCTTCGCCAGCGGCGTTGTGGAGATGCCCGACATCGCCACTGATTCGGCCGCCGCCGCCGGAGTGGAAGCTATTTCCTACCGCTCCACCATCCCCCTCAAGGCCTATGAAGAAGCGGGTGTCGGGCCGGAAGATATCAGCCTGGCGGAGGTGTATGACCTGTCAACCGCGCTGGAACTCGATTGGATAGAAGACCTCCAGCTGACCCCCAGAGGTGAAGCCGCCGCTGCGCTGCGTCGCGGTGACACGGCGCTTGGCGGTAAATTTCCCATCAATGTCTCCGGTGGACTGGCCTGCTTCGGCGAGGCTGTTCCCGCCCAGGCGATCGCCCAGGTGTGCGAGCTGACCTGGCAGTTGCGTGGCGAGGCGGGCGACCGGCAGGTCAAGGGTGCCCAGGTTGGCATCACCGCCAATCAGGGACTGTTCGGGCATGGCAGTTCGGTGATCGTCAAGCGATAGTCAATGCGAGAGCGAGGCTGTCCCTGGGATCCGGTGCCAATCCGAATATAGACGCCGTCCCCAGCGATCAATACTGGCGCAGGTACTCCAATTGCCCGTCGATCATATAGGTGCGATGGCGGCCACCCTCCGCGTCCAGATCCTCTTCGGCATACCCGGCGTCGCCGTCGTACAGAAAGCATATGCCGTCTTCGACAAACACCATACGAGGGGCGTACTGGAAGGCCTGGCGAGCGCCAATATGCCCTATTGCTTCCTGACAGCTTCGGCAATCGGCGATATCCACCAGGCTAATAAAAGTGGGCGGCATCAGACGGAAGGGGTGCTCCCGGTCTTTAATTTCGGCAAAGGCGACCTCGGGTCTGACCCAGCGATGGTGAGCGATTTCACCACCATCCACTGTCACTTCCTGCCCGTCTTCCAACACCGCCAGGAAAAACCAGGTTGAAAAACGTCTTTTGGCTCCCTCCGGTGTTGTCCAGTGCGACAAATAGGCCAGCTGGCCGATATGAATTTCCAGCCCGGCTTCCTCCCGGGTTTCGCGAATGGCCGCATTGAGAGCGGCACCGTAGTCATCGCGGTCGGGTGGATAATCTGCCTCGTCTACCCGCCCACCGGGAAATACCCACATCCCCCCCATATGCGCTAAAGCTTTGCTGCGTTGCACTAACAACGCTTCCAGCCCCTGCTCGCCATCACGCACAAGCACCACTGTCGCCGCTGGATAGATCGGTTCAACAGATTTACTCAGTTCCAACATCTAGAGTACCTCGTCAATCACGGATAAAATCGGCTGATAGTGTCGACAACGCAGGCCGGTCGGTCAGCGCCCTCAATCTCAATGGTCATGCGCACAACGACCTGGACGCCACCCTTTACCTCCTCGGCGCTGATTACCTCGCCGCCGCCACGCACTCGACTGCCCACCGGCACCGCGGCGGGAAAGCGTACTTTCTCACAGCCGTAATTCACCCCCATAGAGACGTTGTCCACCCGCATGATTTCAGGCAGGAACTGGTTGGCCAGCGACAGGGTCAGGTAGCCATGGGCGATAGTCTTGCCAAAGGGTCCCTGCGCTGCCCGCTCGGGATCTACATGTATCCACTGGTGATCGCCAGTCGCCTCGGCAAACAGATCGATACGCGTCTGATCTACCTCGAGCCAGTCGCTGTAGCCCAGGTGAGAGCCCGGCGCAGCCAGCAGTTCCCCCGGATTGTCAAAGATGCTGGTCATGGACTGTGGCGTCTCCCGCTTGATTTTCGTGCAGCGGCGACTATACACCGCAGGGGATTTCGATTCATCCGACCCGGGAGAAAATTCGCCGCCGCTACCGGCAGCATTGGCAAACCTGAACCTGTTGCTTATAGTGTTGGATTCAAAATTTCCCGAGGAAACCTTTCATGGAAAATATCGACATTGCCGAGATCGTACAAATTTACGTCATTCCCTGGGGCATCAAGCTGGTATTTGCGCTGGCCATTTTCTACATTGGCCGAATAGTTGTATCAGCTGTCGTTGGCTTTGTTAAAAAGATGCTCACCGCCCGCGGCATGGACGCAATTCTGGTGGATTTTGTCACCGCTATTTTGCGCTGGTTACTGCTGCTGTTTGTGGTTATCGCGGCGCTCAGCCAGCTCGGCATTAACACGACGTCACTGGTAGCCCTGCTGGGTGCGGCCGGCCTGGCCATCGGCCTGTCACTGCAAAGCTCTCTGTCGAACCTGGCAGCAGGCGTCATGCTGATCATATTCCGCCCGTTCACCAAGGGCGATTTTGTCGAGGCCGGGGGCGCCACCGGAGTCATTGACAATATCAGTATTTTTACCACGACCATGACAACGCCAGACAACAAGGAAGTCATCGTGCCCAACGGCTCCATCATCGGCGGTAACATCACCAATTACTCCGCCCGGGATACCCGCCGGGTTGATATGGTTTTCGGCTGCTCCTACGATGATGATATCCGCAAGGCCAAACGGATTCTTGAGGAAATTATCGCAGCGGACGAGCGCGTACTGAAAGAACCCGCACCTGTCGTGGCCCTGAGTGCCCTTGCGGATTCAAGTATCAATTTCCTGGTTCGCCCGTGGACTAAATCCGCGGACTACTGGGCCGTGCTCTGGGACACCACGGAAACCGTCAAACTGCGCTTTGATGAAGAGGGCATTTCGATACCTTACCCACAAATGGATGTGCATTTCGACAAGGGTGAATAATGCCATACCGGGGGCGTGTACCGCCCCTATAATCTCTGCATTTTACCAGTAATTCATAACTTGCCCTTGGCGCATTGTGGTATAACGGGCGCAACTATATCGTGCAAGTTCCCGCCAATTAAATTACGCATACGGGTACTGGCCCCAGCGGGACCATCACTAAAGTGGCTAGCAAGTCGAAACAGGCAGTTTTATCTCTGATAATGCTCGCAGGAGCAAGTGCCATCAGTGCCCTGCTGTATTTTACCCGCCCGGCAGCTGAAATCTCCGAGCCCGTATACTCGGCGGTAACAGTCGATGTTGCAGAGGTAGTGAAGGAAAACCTGCGCATCGAAGTACAGGCCCAGGGTACTGTTACGCCTGTTCAGGAAACCACCATCCTGGCGGAAGTCCAGGGCCGAATCGTCGAGGTTGCAGAAGCGTTTCATGTAGGCGGATTTGTCTCTCGTGACGACATTTTGCTCCGCATTGATCCCCGTGATTACCAAACCCGCCTGCTGCACGCCAAGGCCGCACTTGAGTCCGCTGAGAGTATTCTGGTTCAAGAAAAAGGCCGCGCCCAGGTGGCACAGCGGGAGTGGGAGAAACTGCCAAAAAACAGCCAGCGTACCGAGGAGGCAAAAAACCTTTACCTGCGCAAGCCACAGCTGGAAGAGGCGGATGCCAATCTGCTCGCCGCCCAGGCCGAACTGAATACGGCCAGGGATAATCTGGAAAGGACTATTATTCGCGCCCCCTATGACGCGCTTATCCGACAAAAGCAGACCGACCTCGGCCAATTTGTCGGGGCGGGGACGCCACTGGCCGAAATATTTTCCGTAGAAACCGCTGAGGTGCGACTCCCTATCCCCCAGAGCAAACTGGACTACCTCGAGCTTCCCGGGCTGGAGGGCTACGAGAATGGCTCCGCTATTGATCTGTATACCGATGTGAGCGGGGATATCAAGCACTGGTCGGCTCACCTGCATCGCACCGAAGGTGTTTTCGACGAACGTTCCCGGGTCCTGTTCACTGTTGCGCGAATTGAGGACCCATATGGCTTGCGCCATCCCGACCGCCTGCCCCTGAGAGTAGGTACTTTCGTCAATGCAAATATTGAAGGCCGCGTGCTGAACGATGTTGTGGTACTGCCGCGATACCTGCTACGCGCCGGCGGATATGTCTGGGTAGTCGATGAGTCCATGCACCTGCGCAATCGCAAAGTGACCAGCCTGCGCACTGGCGGTGACCAGATTTACATCAGCGCTGGCCTTGCTGAGGGCGATCTGGTATCCCTCACCAGCCTGGACGTGTCGTTTGCGGGGGCCAAGGCGGAAATCATCTCCAGCACCCCCAGCAACGAGTTATTCGATTCCTCAGGGCAATTCCAGCAGCAACGGACTGAGCAATTGGAAACCGGGACCGCAACCACAGCCCAGGGCGGCGCCATGGCCGGCGGAGAGTGAGCCCGCAACACCCCAATGGCGTCATCGCCTGGTTCGCCTACAACCCTGTAGCTGCCAATCTGCTGATGCTTTTGATCATGATCGTAGGCCTGGGCGCAGCCTTCACTATCCAGCGCGCCATGTTTCCGGCCATCGAAATCGAGGTCATTTTCATTACGGCACCCTATCCTGGCGCAGCGCCTGAAGAAGTCGAGCAAGGGGTGGTGCTCAAGATTGAAGAGGCCATTAATGACCTGGATGGGATCAAGCGGGTGGAGTCAGACGCCTATGAATCCTATGCCAGGATAATGATAGAGCCCAACGAGGGAATGGACCTGGGCAAGCTGCTGGATGAGGTACAGAACCGCATAAACGCTATCTCGTACTTTCCCGATGGCGCCGAGGAACCCATAGTCCGCCAGCCCGAGTTGCTATTCCCAACGCTCACTCTGCAACTTTCCGGCAGTCTCGACGAGCGCGCAATGAAATCCCTGGCAGATAACATGCGCCGTGAGCTACTCGGCCTGCCGGAAGTCTCCGCAGCGACGGTGGTCGGTGCCCGCGAATACGAGATATCCGTAGAAATATCTGAACAGCTACTGCGTGAATACCACCTGACACTGGGTGACGTCGCCGATACTATTTCCGCCTCGTCACTCGACATTCCTGCAGGTTCTGTGCAAACCCGCAACGGCGATATCATGTTGCGCACGATTGGCCAGGCCTATGTGCAGCGGGACTTCGAGAATATCTTGCTCAAGACCTGGCCCGATGGCACACGCTTGATGCTGGGGGATATTGCCACCATCGACGATGGCTTTGTGGATGGCCAGGGCTTCACCATATTCAATGGGCAATACTCCCTGGGCATCAATGTATTTGCTATGGGCAAGCAGGACATCATTGACACGGCGCAGGCCGTCCGCGCTTATATGGCCGAAAAACAGGATCAGTTACCTGACGGCGTGACCCTGGAAGCGTGGTCCGACATCACCTACTACCTCGAGGGCAGGTTGTGGATGATGATGAAAAACCTGGGTATGGGCGCGCTACTGGTACTGATCGTGTTGGCCCTGTTTCTTGAGATTAAACTGGCCTTCTGGGTCATGCTGGGAATTCCGGTGTGTTTTCTGGGCACGATGGCAGTAATAAGTACGCCCATGGTAGATGCCAGCCTGAATATGCTCAGCATCTTCGGCTTTATCATCGCGCTTGGCATCATTGTCGACGATGCAATTATCACGGGGGAAAGCGCTTATGCCGAACAGGAACTCCATGGCCACAGCGCGCAAAGTGTAGTCACCGGGGTATATCAGGTGGCCACGCCGGCAACTTTTGGTGTACTGACGACCGTTGTGGCTTTCGCACCTACACTCTTCGTCGAAGGCGTATTCGGCGCATTTCCTCAAGCGGCCGGGACTGTCGTGGTGTTGTGCCTGGTGTTTTCACTAGTGGAATCCAAGTGGATTCTGCCTGCACATCTGGCCCACAGTAAACCTGCACGCCACCCCCTCCTCCTGTCTATAAATCGCCTGCAGGAACGCTGCAACAATCGTCTGCGTGCGTTTGTCGAGTTCCGCTACCTGCCGTTCATGCAACGATGCACGGCCAACCGCTATGCCACCCTGGCATTCTTCCTCTCGCTGCTAATCCTATGCGGCGGCCTCCTCGCAGGAGGTCAGGTACGCACCATCCTGGCGCCGGAGGCACGTGGTGAATTCCTCAAGGCGGAGCTGCGGCTTGCACACGGCACGCCTGAGGAGCGAACCCAACTGGCAATAAGCGAAATAGTTGCCGCACTGCACCAGGTCGAGGCGGACTACCAGCGCGAAACCGGCAGCTCCGAAAAACTGCTGGAATATATCGCGGCCTACGGCTTTGACCAGATTAATGGCCTGGTATCCGTTGAGCTGACCAAGGACGATCAGCGCAGTATTTCTACCCTGGAAGTGGAACAGCGCTGGCGGGAACAGGTTGGCACCATTCACGGCGCGGAAGTACTTGCCATCAGTGGCGACGATGAAGGCGGCTGGGGCCCCGCTATAGCCTTCGATTTGATGCACCGCGACTTTGACACGCTCAGGGTCGCCTCAGATGAGTTGGAGCAGGCTTTGCGCCACTACGCAGGCCTCTATGATATTCGCAATGGCGCCGGTGACACCGCTGACGAGTTTCACCTGGATATCATGCCTGAGGCCGAATCTCTGGGGTTGACGCGCTATGCCCTGGGCAGCCAGGTGCGTTACGCGTTCTACGGCGCCGAGGCACAACGCATTCAACGCGGCACCGATGAGATCAAGGTAATGGTTCGCTTTCCAAAAGCGGACCGGGAATTGACCAGCACACTAAACAATATGTTTATTCGCACGCCCCAGGGCGACGAAGTACCCTTCGACACAGTTGCCAACCTGGACGTCACTCAGGGGTTATTGAAAACCACCCACATAAATTTTCAACGGGCTTCTGAGGTTACCGCTGAGGCGGACAGAGCCAGGGTGCAGCCTTCCAAAGTAATGGAAGAGGTCGAGAAAAATGTACTCCCCGCTCTGCTGCAAAAGTATCCCGGGCTGAGCTACAGCGTCTCGGGAATGGCCGACGAGGAGAGAAAGCTGGGGGTAAGCCTGATGGTGGGGTTCGCCCTGGCACTGCTGGGTATCTATGCGCTGCTGGCCATTCCCACAAAATCCTACCTGCAACCCCTGATCATCATGGGAGTGATCCCCTTCGGTATTATCGGTGCCATAGTGGGGCACTGGGTCACCGGGTACGCCTTCAGTATGATGTCGGTCATTGGCGTAATTGCGCTCAGCGGGGTGGTCGTGAACGACAGCCTGTTGCTCGTGGACTACACCAATACCGCTATGGCCAGGGGAGCAGACCGTTACACCGCGATAACCGAGGCCACATCCCGCCGCTTCCGGGCGATCATGCTGACCTCTGTAACCACTTTCATGGGGCTGGCGCCCATGCTCCTGGAGCGCACTGTACAGGCGCAGGACATGATACCAATGGCGATTTCACTCGCCTTCGGCATTGTATTTGCCACCGTTATTACCTTGTTGCTGCTGCCCTGCCTATACCTGATGCTGGACGACGTAAAACGCTGGTGGTCAGACAGCGGCAAGCACGGTGAAAACGCCGACGATAATGGCGTCGTCGCTAGCGAATAGCCCCGCAGGGCAGACAGCGCGCGTACAGATGGCGCGGGTCTTTCAGAGAAGCCAATTCGGCGGCAGCATCGGCTACCGGCGCCAGCAGGGGCGCCAGCGAAGCACTCAAGCCTGAGGCCGACCATATCCGCAAGCTGCCCACGCGATCCGCCAGGGACTGCAAAATCATTTCCCGCGGCGACAGTGGCAGCGCTACATAATCCACTTTATAGTCCTCCAGCCCCGCCCGGGCCGCAGCGGCATCAATAGCGTCCGCCAGTGAGCCGATACCGTCCAACAACCCATTTTCAAGCGCGTCGGGAGCACTCCATACCCGCCCTTCGGCCAGAGCATCCACTTCTTCGGGGGTCATATCGCGCCCCTCTTGTACCAGATGCCGGAAATTGGCGTAGCTGAAATCCACTCCACTGCGAATAATCGCAGCCACCTGCGGGTTCAGTGGCCGGTCGAGTCGCAGCGACCCAGCCAGATCGGTGGTGCCAACACCATCGGTGTACACACCAATACGCTCCAGCAGCCGTTCAAAGGTGGGGACCGCCGCAAACACACCTATGCTGCCGGTGATGGTGCCGGGTGTCGCCCATATCTCATCCGCCTCGGCAGCAATGTAATACCCGCCGGAGGCCGCCACAGCACCCATCGATATCACCACGGGAATACCGAGTGCCTGGGTTCTGAGCAATTCCTGGCGAATGACTTCTGAAGCGAACACGCTGCCACCACCGCTATTGACCCGCAGTACCAAAGCGCGCACCCCTTCCTGCTCGGCGGTAGCGGCAATAAGATTGGCCAGTGAGTCACCACCGATAGTGCCCGGGGGCTGGTCACCGGTAACAATGTTGCCTACGGCGGTGATCACCGCTACCCGCTCACCCTCCATACCGGTTAGCTGACTGGGGCGCTGGTGGCGCACGTAGCGCTCGAATAGCCTTGCTTCATAGAGGCCATCCTCATTACTCGCACCCACCAGTTCCACCAGATAATCATTCGCCTCGCTGCGGTTCAGCAGATCATCCACCAGCCCCGCCTCCAGTGCCAGCGCCGCAGCATTGCCCCCCTGCTGTGCCAACAGTTCGGCGAAATTGTTGACA
This sequence comes from uncultured Haliea sp., assembly GCA_963977485.1. GTDB lineage: Bacteria > Pseudomonadota > Gammaproteobacteria > Pseudomonadales > Halieaceae > JARRPM01. The sequence goes on along the minus strand of CAXBOW010000012.1, from coordinate 42,746 downwards.
TAGTCATTGACACTGCCCGGTGGCAATTCGCGTTGGGCTTCCACCGTGGCGGCGTATTGACCCCACAGCACCTGCAGCCAACGCTCCGTCACCAGTTTTTCTCCGGGGGACATATCATCGCGCAGAAAGGGCTCTGCGATAGACTTGAATTCGCCCGCATGGAAGACGTGAACATTGACCGACATCTTCTCCAGCGTCTCGCGGTAGTAATTGCGGTAACTGCTATACCCTTCCAGACCGACACCACCATAGGAGTTCAGAATAATACTGTCCGCATAACTGGCCAGCAGAAACTGGTCCTGCGTAAAGAAATCACCGACAGCAACTACCGGTTTACCGGTCTCTTTAAATGCTTCCATCGCCTCCGCAATTTCCTGGGTCTTACTGATACCGACATAGCGGAGGTTATCCAGCTCCATCACCAGTGAATTAATCGCCGGGTCGTCTTTCGCATAATTGATGGCATCGATGACGTCGCGCAGAAGCATTTCGCGGTCCTCTGGCGCCGGCTCTCCCAATAACGCCTGCAGCGGCTCCACCTGAGACTTCTGGTCCACCACCGTACCGGCCAGGTTGAGCAGGAGCGCGGCCTTCTCCGGCGGCGACTCCTCCCCTCCACCCAGGTAAACAAAATAGACCACAGCAATGAACAGCAAAAACAGTATATTGGACAGTGCCAGCCTGACCCGGGTAATACCGTTCCAGATTGCCGAAAACACCCTGCGCAATAGGGATGGTTTACTCATATTTCAATCTCCTGAGCCGATTGGACGGGCGCTGGCCTCGCGAAGTTCCCTGGCGCGCCACCGTACATACATCATCGCGGCTATAAACAAAGTGACCACGGCGGCAGTGCCTATGGCGGCCGGAATATTCCCCGGCAGGGCGAAAAGGCGCTCCACCAGTGCTATAAAATACAACAGACTGACAAAACACAGCCAGATATAGGTGCGCAATCTGTCGCGCAGCATACCCGGTAGAAAAATCAACAGGGGCAGCAATTTGCCCAGCCAGATTATCCAGGGCAGCTGCATCTGCCAGGCATCAATCAGCTGCTGCACCAGCAAGACTGCCCAGGCAAGCCACAGTAAGCCGTGCGCTATGGCGCTGGCTGTCCCGCGCTTCACCCTGCGCCACCGACGGCAAGTCTGGCGACCCGCTCCCCGAGGGCGCGACACAGTGCCGCCTCCCCCTCGTCAAGGGACCGGCTGTTGTCAGGGCCGGCCCAATGGGAGGCGCCGTAAGGTGTTCCTCCCGAATTCGTACTCATCAGACCGGCCTCACTGTAGGGCAGGCCCGCCACCACCATGCCGTGATGCAGCAGCGGTAGCAGCATGCTGAGCAGAGTTGACTCCTGGCCACCGTGCAAACTGGAAGTCGAGGTAAAAACCCCAGCCGGCTTATCGATCAGCGCACCGCTTAGCCACAGGGCGGAAGTCTGGTCCAGAAAATATTTGAGCGGGGCGGCCATATTGCCAAAACGGGTTGGGCTGCCCATGACCAGTCCGGCGCAGCCGCGCAAATCGTCCAGTTCGCAGTACAGTGGACCGTCACTGGGAATACCATCGGCAGATTGTTCACTGTTCGCGGACACAGGCGGCACCGTTCGCAACCTGGCGCAGATGCCCGGAACAATCTCAATGCCGCGCGCAACCTGCGCGGCCATGGCTGCGGTGGACCCGTGGCGGGAGTAGTACAATACTAAAATATAGGGTTCGACCATCAGCCGATCAGTTCCAGCACGTTTTCCGGCGGACGCCCCAGTACCGCGCGTTTGCCCTTGACGACAATGGGGCGCTCGATCAGCTTGGGGTGGGCGGCCATCGCCGCCAGCAATTCCTCCTCGCTTGATTCCTTGCTCAGCCCGCAGGCCTTGTAGGCATCCTCTCCCCGCCTGACAAGTTCGGCTGCGCTCAACCCCAACTTGGCCAGCAGAGTCGCTATCTGAGCAGAGTCTGGCGGTGTCTCCAGATAAAGTACAACCCGCGGCTCAATGCCATTTTCCTGCAATAGCGCGAGCGTGTTGCGGGATTTCGAACAGCGAGGATTGTGATAAATGGTGTAGTCACTCATGGGCTCTTTCCTGAAATAACAATTACGGCGGTACTAACTCAATCGCTTCTGCGAAAGGTCACATCACGGCACTGGTCTCCTGTCCGGTATATCACGCCCCTTCGGCGCAGCGGACAGGGGAGCAGAGTATACCAAAGCCGAAGGCCTGCAACGCTAAACTCAGCTGCGCTTTTGCCAGGTGTCACTCTCGTGCAGAGGATCAATTGTTCATGCCATAATGCCGGGCATGAATCTTGACTGGCTAAATATATCTGAGCTCTGGCGGCGCACCCGGTATTTGCTGTCGCGTTTCAACGCCGACCGCTGTTCGGAAAACTCCGCAGCCCTGACCTACATGAGCCTGTTCGCCCTGGTACCGCTGCTGACGGTGGTCTATACCATGGCATCGGCAGTTCCGGCTTTTCAGGGTTTGGAAGTCAAAATGCAGGCCTTCATGTTCGAAAACCTGATGCCGGATACCAACTCGGAGATCAAGGGCTATCTGGACGAATTCTCCCAGCAGGCAAAAAACCTCACCGGTCCTGGCATCATTTTCCTGGTAGTCACGGCTGTGTTAATGCTGCGCAATATAGAGAAAGCGTTCAACCAGATCTGGCGAGCCAGCGAAAACCGCAGCCCGGTATCCAGCTTTATGCTGTACTGGGCAGTATTGAGCCTGGCGCCGGTTACCATTGGCGCGGCCCTGGCACTAAGCACTTACCTGTCTTCTTTTGCCCATGTACTGGAAGATTACGATGTAATAGGCGTACAGGGGTTCATGCTCAAAATCGCCCCGCTTGCACTGAGTACGGCCGGCTTCAGCCTTATATACGCCGCTGTGCCCAATTGCCGGGTGCCATTCAAACACTGTCTGGTGGGCGGTTTCGTCGCCGCCTGCGCTTTCCACATCGCCAAATCGGTCTTCACCGTCCTGGTGGTGGGTTCCAGTTACACGTTCATTTATGGCGCCTTCGCCGCCGTGCCGCTGTTTTTGCTGTGGATATACCTGTCATGGAATATTGTTCTGATGGGCGGCATTCTGGTGCACAGCATGTCCGCTTATCAGAGCGAGGAACAAGCCAACCGACCGCTGGTGCTGAAAGCACTGGATCTGCTGTATCTATTCTGGCAACGGCAGGAAACAGGGCAGGGCGTAGGTGAGATGGAGCTGGTTAGCCGAAGACACGACATTACCCGCGGGCTGGACAACGACAGCTGGCAGCAGTTGCGAACGATATTCCTCGATAAAAGGCTGATTGCAGAGAACGATCGCGGTCAATACCTGTTAAGCCGTGATCTGCACAGTGTCAGCCTCAGTCAGCTGAAGGAGTGGGTCAATGGCGAACAGCCCCTGAACGCAGAAGAACCACCGGGAGACCTCGCCTTTCAGCAGGAGGCCTACCGCTTGCTGCAACAGCAGTACATTCAACAGCAAAACACTCTCAAAATCAGTCTGGTGGAGCTATTTTCCCGATGAAAGCATGGTACTTTTTACTGCTGTTACCGGCACTCTTTGCCTGTAGCCCCGCAGAAAAACCCGGAAACACACTGCAAATGGAGGAATTGCGCGGCCAGTGGGTTGTCATCAACTACTGGGCTATCTGGTGTAAGCCCTGCATCCAGGAAATCCCCGAACTGAACAAGCTGGCTGAATTACCCCAGGTTACCGTATTGGGCGTGAACTACGACGGCATCAGCGGCGAGGAGCTGGACCAGCAGTTGCAAAAACTGGGCGTGGCATTCCCCACCCTGTCCACCGACCCGGCGGCCCAACTGGGTGTGCCGCGGCCGGTGGTGCTGCCTACCAGCCTGGTGCTGGACCCCGAGGGGAAATTGCGCGAGACACTTGTCGGTCCGCAGACTCTCGAAACCCTTGCCACGGCGACAGAGCAGGGCGTGGAATCTGAAAATAAGTGAAAAAAAAGCCGGCCCAATGGGCCGGCAATACAGGAGTCTCACTTGGGAGATTACACATAGACCTGGATGGAATCTCAAGTGGCGGCGGATGTACCAGCTCTCACCGGCAACAGGCGCACTCTGCGGCCACCGAAAATAAGACCCGGTTAACATGGCAAAAGTTCCGACGCCACAAAAATAAATTCCCGCAATACCTTTGACAGCCACAACGAGTGAAAACAGATTGAAACAGCGCTGGGCATAGACAGGAGCTGCAGAGGATACTAGTCTTCATCAGCGAATGTCCGGACTCTCGCCAACCAACCAAGGATAGCCAGTATGAGCAAAATCTACGCCGACAATTCAGCAACTATCGGTGGCACACCGCTGGTCAGAATCAACCATATCAGCGACGGCAATGTCTTCGTTAAGCTGGAAAATCGCAACCCTGCCATGTCGGTCAAATGCCGAATCGGCACCAGTATGATCACTACCGCGGAGCAGGATGGCAGCCTGAAACCCGGCATGACCATCGTCGAGCCCACCAGCGGCAATACCGGCATTGCGCTGGCATTTGTCGCTGCCGCCCGCGGTTATGGCTGTATCCTCGTGATGCCCAACACCATGAGTCTGGAGCGCCGCATGCTAATGAAGGCTCTGGGAGCGGACGTGGTTCTCACAGATGGCGCCAAGGGTATCCCCGCTGCCATGCAGAAGGCCGAGGAAATCATCGCCTCACAACCGGGCAAGTACTGGGGCCCGCAGCAGTTCGAAAACCCCGCAAATCCGGCTATTCACGAACAAACCACTGGCCCCGAAATCTGGGACGATACCGATGGCGAAATAGATATACTGGTCTGCGGGGTCGGCACAGGGGGCACGATCACAGGTATCTCCCGCTATATCAAAAACACCTGTGGCAAAGCCATACTCAGCGTGGCAGTTGAACCCGACTCCACTACCGTTATCAGCGCTGCGAAAGCGGGCACCGAGCCCAGCCACGCTCCCCACAAAATACAGGGCATAGGCGCTGGTATCTTACCGGGTAATCTGGATCTCAAGCTGGTTGATCAGGTGGAACAGGTATCCAGTGAAGAGGCCATGGAATGGGCACATAAACTGATGCAGGAAGAGGGTATTCTCGCGGGTGTTTCTTCTGGCGCTGCCATGGCGGTAGCACACCGCCTCTCCCAGCAAGAGGAAAATCGCGGCAAGATGATTGTGGCCATTCTCCCGGATTCAGGTGAGCGCTACCTGACATCACCCCTGTTTGCCGGGCAGTTTTCCGATAATGAGACGGTGCAGACGACAATCAGCTGACAGCACCCCCCAACAACGCCTGCAGCTGCTAGGCGCGCTCACGCAATAGCGTGAGCCGCTTCTTAACCTCCGGCCAGTCGCTGTCAATCACACTGAAGTAGACTGAATCCCGCGCAAAATTACTCTGTACAATCATATGTTTACGCAGAACCCCTTCACGCGTGGCGCCTATTCTCTCCAGTGCGCGCTGGGAGCGCAGGTTGCGTGCGTCGGTTTTGAATTCAACTCGCAGACAACCCAGACGCTCAAAAGCGTGCGTCAGCAGCAACAGCTTGGCTTCTGTGTTGACCGCCGTGCGCTGCCACTCCCGGCCCAACCAGGTCCAACCTATCTCCAGAGAGCGGTGTTCCGGGCGAATATTCAGGTAGCGGGTACTTCCCACAGCCTTGTCCTTGCCGTTCTCAACAATAACGAAGGGCAACTGGTTTGGCGCGCCCACAGCCTCCTCTACCCACTGGCGCACATCAGCCATATCAATAAAACAGGACCGGGGCATAAAACGCCAATCATCAGGCGTACGCCCACGGTTATACAAGCCCTGGGCATGCTGCTGGTCGAGGGGCTCAAGTCTTATCTGGTCGCCGCGCAATACCACGGGCTCCAAGCTGCCCCCCAAATTCACGGCAGAATAACCGTTGACCCGCTGGTCTTGCGACCCTCCAGGTCCCGATGCGCCTGCTGTACATCCGCCAGGGCGTAGCGCTGACCGATTTCTACACGAATCTGGCCCGCTTTAATTCGGGAAAAAAGGTCGGCGCTGGACTGGCGCAGCTCCTCGGTCGTAGCGGTATAAGTTAACAGTGTCGGCCGGGTCACATACAACGAGCCCCGCACAGACAGACCCTGTAAATCCAGCGGGTCAGGCAGGCCAGAGGAATTACCAAAACTCACCATAAGGCCGCGGGGGCGCAGACAGTCCAGCGACATATCGAAGGTATCCTTGCCCACACCATCGTAAACCACGGGCAATTTCTCGCCGCCGGTAATTTCCATCAGCCGCTCAACAACATTCTCTGTGCGGTAATTGATCACGTGTTTGTAGCCATGAGCCAGAGCGAGTGAGGCCTTTTCATCGGACCCCACCGTGCCTATCAAATTAGCCCCGATACTGTTGCCCCACTGCCCGAATACAAGGCCCACACCGCCGGCGGCAGCATGGAACAGGCAGGTCTCACCCGATTGCAGCGGGTAGGTTCGTTGCAACAGATATTCGGTGGTCTGGCCCTTGAGCAAAATGGCAGCAGCCTGCTCAAAAGTGATGCCCTCGGGTATGCTTACCAGCCGCGCGGCCGGCAGGTTCAGGGCCTCGGAATAGGCGCCAAAGCCCGCCGAGCAATAGCCAACCCTGTCACCTACCGCCAGATCAACCCCCTCGCCCACAGCCCCCACAACACCCGCGCCCTCCATACCGAGACCCGTTGGCATAGGCAGGGGGTAGGCGCCGCTGCGATGATAGGTATCAATGAAATTCAGCCCAATGGCCTTATTGACGATCTGCACCATACCCGGTCCCGGCGGCTCCAGGGCCACGTTCTCCAGCTGCATCACCTCCGGCCCACCGGTTTGCTGTATCCTGACTGCTTTTACCATATCTCTACCCCATTGAAACGGCGCTTTGTGCGCCACACCACACTAGTGCTGCAAGCACCTGATAAGATAGGATCAGGTCCATGCAGCACTAGTGTACCTTGTCATTCTCATCGATACATTCCATCCGTCGCGAAAAGGAAACGAACCTTGCTCGAGCAATATGATTTAGACAGGCGACTGCGGCTGGCGCTGGACGGGCTCGGGTTTACTGAGGGCACCGCAGTACAGGAGCAGGTCATTCCCGCTGCGCTCGCAGGGGCAGACCTTGCTATCAGCGCGGAAACCGGCAGCGGTAAAACCCTCGCCTACCTGATACCCATGGTGCAGCGTTTCCTCGCGGCAGGTGCCTCGGGCCACGAGGGCCCCCTGGCACTCGTGCTGGTACCCACCCGGGAACTGGCACGGCAGGTCTTGAAACACTGCCGGGCACTGCTGGGGAAAACGCCTCTGCAGGTCTACGGCATCACCGGCGGTGCCGATTTTCGCTACCAGCAGTCCCTCTTCAGGAAAAACCCGGAAATTATCGTGGCGACTCCCGGGCGTCTGCTGGAGCACTGTGAGCGCAAAAGCACCAGTCTGGCTGCTCTGCAAATCCTGGTACTGGATGAGGCGGACCGCATGCTGGATATGGGGTTTCGCGAGGACGTATTGAAAATTAACGACTATTGCGCACCTGAGCGGCAGGTGCTGATGGTCTCCGCCACCCTGAATCACCGTGAACTGGGGTCTATCAGCAAGGCTCTGCTCAAGGCACCGCAAACCATTGCTGTGGATGCGGCGCGCCAACCCCACAGCACGATAAACCACCAGCTCATGCTGGCCGATGGGCAGGAGCACAAAGACAAGCTTCTTATCGCCCTGCTGGAAAAAGGCGGGTTCAAGCGGGCCCTGGTATTCGGCAGCAAACGCAGCACCGCAATCCGCCTGTCGGGCCTGGTGAAATACCACAAGTTGCGCTGCGCCTGCCTGCACGGAGAAATGACCACTGAGGACCGCCGGGAAGTGGTGACACGATTCAACGATGGCAAGTTGGCGGTAGTCTGCGCCAGCGACGTGGCAGCCCGCGGCCTGGATGTAAAAGATATCGACCTTGTCATCAATTACGACCTGCCTCACAGCGGCGATGACTACTTGCACCGCACCGGCCGCACCGGCAGGGCCGGGGCAAGTGGGCTCGCCCTGTCACTGGTGACGAGCACTGACTGGAACCTGATGATCAGTATCGAACGCTATCTCAAACTGAGCTTCGAGCGGCGCAGCCTGCCGGGTCTTAAAGCCCGATTTAGCGGCCCGAAAAAACAAAAAGCCTCTGGCAAGGCAGCAGGCGGCAAAAAGAAGAAGCCGAAATCAGCGGAGGCGAAAACCAGGTCGCGCCAGCGCAACAAAAAAAATGTGGGTAAACCAGCGAGCAAGAGCACCGCACAAAATGATGGTTTCGCGCCGCTGATGAAAAAGAAAAGTCCCTGGAAGGCGCCGGATACCGAATAATGCGTACCTTCCTGGCCCTGGAACTGCCGGGCGAGACCGCCATGCAAATCGCCGACTGGCGCGACCGCCAGTTCGGTCACGTGGGGAGACCTGTTCCGCCAGCCAACTTTCACCTCACGCTGGCATTTATCGGCGAGCTATCAGAGAGCGCCCTGGAACGGCTGTGCCTGACAACGGAAGCATGGCTGGCAGATGGCGAACCTCCGGGTGGAGAAATACTTCTGGACTGTACCGGCTACTGGCCAAAGCCCGGTATTTACTGGCTGGGCCCCAACAAATGGCCAGAGACTCTGTCGCAACTGGCAGGGAAACTTCGTCACCTGACTACCGCGGTCGGCGCGAGGCGGGACCGCAATGCCTTTCGCCCCCATGTCACCCTGTTTCGCAACTGCAGCACAGCCCCCCCTGTGACTGCCCCTGCCATCAGCTGGCAATACCGCCACTTCACGCTGTTCGAGTCCCGGCAGGGGAAAACCGGGGTCAGCTACCACCCGCTGCAACACTGGGAACTAACACCCCAGAATAATTAAGTCGCAGACTATGCGGGGTTCGCCCGGATTGCGCTAGAATCACCTTCTGACCAGACAACGGAATCTCACACAATGTCCAACCCCCTGCTGGAACAACACGCCCTGCCGCCATTTTCACGCATAACAAGCGCCGACGTGGAGCCCGCCATAACGCATTTGATAGCGCGCAACAAACAGGCCATAGAAGCGCTGCTTGCAAAGGGCGGGGATTTCAGCTGGGAGTCGCTGTGGCAGCCTATTGAGCAGATGGAGGACGAACTTGCCCAGGCCTGGTCACCGGTCTCACATCTCAACAGCGTGGCAAATAGCGAAAAAATGCGTGCGGCGTACAACACCTGCCTGCCGCTACTGTCGGAGTACAGTACCTGGAGCGGCCAACACGACGGCCTCTACGAGGCTTACCGACAAATCGGCGAAGGGGAAGAGTTTGCCGCGCTGGACAGCGCCCGGCAAAAGGCTATTACGAATGTGCTGCGCGATTTTCGCCTTGCGGGTGTGGCCCTGCCGCAAGCCCAGAAAAAGCAATTTGCGAAATTGCGCAAACGCCTGTCAGAGCTGGGCAGCAAGTTTAGCGACAATGTGCTGGACGCCACCAACGCATGGTCAATGCAGGTGAGCGCCGAACGTCTGGCGGGCTTGCCGGCGACGGCCCTGGCTAATGCAAAGCAGGCGGCCGAGCAGGCGGGTACAGAGGGCTATCTGATCACTCTGGAATTCCCTTCTTTCTACCCGGTACTGGCCTACTGTGAAGACGCCCGTCTGCGAGAAGAGGTATATCGGGCCAATAGTACGCGCGCCTCAGACCAGGGCCCCAATGCGGGCGAGTGGGACAACGGCCATACTATGGAGGAAATTCTCACGCTGCGGCAGGAGTTGTCACAGCTTCTCGGCTTCGCCAATTATGCCGAATTATCGCTACAGACCAAGATGGCAGAAAGTCCGGCCCAGGTCAGGGAATTTATAGAGGAATTGTCAGAGAAATCCCGGGCTCAGGCCCAGGCCGAGTGGTTGGAACTGCAGGAGTTTGCCCGCCGGGAATACCGTGCTGAAACTATCAACGCCTGGGATGTGACATTCTACAGTGAAAAGCTGCGTGAGAGCCGCTACCAGGTATCGCAAGAAGACATTCGCCCCTATCTGCCAATGAACAGGGTGCTGCCTGGCCTGTTCAAAGTGGTCGAGCGGTTGTACGGCGTGACTGTGCGTGAAGTACAGGACTTCGACAGTTACCACCCGGATGCCCGCCTGTTTGAATTGCTCAAGGGCGGAGAAATTATCGCCCGTTTTTATCTGGACTTGTATGCAAGAGCACAGAAACGGGGCGGAGCCTGGATGGACAATTGCCGCGACCGCCGCATCGCCGGTGACCAGCTGCAGGTTCCTGTAGCCTACCTGGTGTGCAACTTCACGCCACCGGTGGGAGACGCCCCCGCCCTGCTGAGCCACAACGAGCTGACCACCCTGTTCCACGAGTTTGGCCACGGCCTGCACCACATGCTGACAAAACAGACTGTGGCATCTGTATCGGGTATCAATGGTGTGGCCTGGGATGCGGTCGAACTGCCGAGTCAATTCCTGGAAAACTGGTGTTGGGAGCCCGAGGCGCTGGCTTTGATCTCAGGCCACCACGAGACCGGCGAGCCACTGCCCGAACACCTGCTGGACAAAATGCTGGCCGCACGCAACTTCCAGTCGGCCATGATGATGGCACGCCAGCTGGAACTCGCCCTGTTTGACCTGCGCCTGCACAGCGAGTGGTCCGGTGCACAAGGCAGCTCGGTGGCAACCATACTGAAAGAGGTACGCGATCAGGTGGCCGTTGTTATTCCACCGGAGTTCAACCGTTTCCAGCACAGTTTTTCCCACATTTTTGCCGGCGGCTATGCGGCCGGCTATTACAGTTACAAATGGGCGGAGGTGCTGTCGGCTGATGCATTCTCGCGCTTCGAGGAAGAAGGTATTTTCAATCGGAATACCGGGGATGATTTCAGAACACATATCCTCGAGGCCGGCGGATCGAAAGACGCGATGGAGTTATTCGTCGCCTTCCGCGGGCGTGAGCCGGATATCGAAGCACTACTGCGGCACAGCGGTATTGTTGCGAAAAACGCTGCCTGACCACGACTCGACTCGTTCAATGGAGTCAGGCAGGGCTCCAATTGGCGCAGCCCTTCTGGCCGGGTCCGGAGGCAACACAAAGCTCAACTTCCCGCAGATCATCGCCGGCCGAGAGCGCCAACAAGCCTTTGAGAAGATAGCGGGAAAACTCTTCTACCGTGGCATTGCGGATGGGCAGTACCAGAGTGTCACTGTGCAGGAACTGCATTTGCACACCGGCGAAGGTCACGCGGTAATAGGCGCCATCTTCCTCTATCTGCTGATATGGCGATTCGCCGGCGAGCACCATGTATTCATCCAGCTGCTCACACAGCATTCCTAAACGGTTTTTGTATACTTTGTAGTCGGCAGCAAAACCGTTATCACCCATGGGTGCAACGATACGCGCTGATACCGAGTAGTTGTGCCCGTGCAGTCGCTCGCGCTCGGTGGCCGAAAATATGGTGAAGTGTGCCGCGGAAAACTTGTGCCGCTCCTTGTCGATATACAGGGTAGTCAATTGTTCCATGAATATTTTCAGTCCGCGTCAGTGTGGCCACCATTGTTACGCCTGGCCAGGCATCACGCAACCACGACAGCCGACAGAAGCGGTGCGGTGCGATACACTAGCTCGCGTTAATCCAGGGGAATCAATCTATGCGAATAGCCATAATCAGCGGTGCTAGCGTCGGCATCGGCAGAGCCACCGCAGAAGCCTTTCTTGCGGAAGGCTTCCAGGTATATAACCTGTCGCGGCGCCCCTGCCCGCTGCCCGCCGTCAACAATCTCAGCTGCGACCTGTCTGACCCGGAGTCCATCCGCCGGGCCTGCAAAGTACTCGAGGCTGCGCTCGACGGCTGCGAATCTGTGGCTCTGGTACACAATGCCAGCCAGATGCTCAAGGATTCCGCAGGCGACTGCGACAGCGACAGCTTGCGCCAGGTTCTGGAGACCAATGTAGTCGCCATTAACAGCCTGAATCAGCACTTGTTGCAGCTTTTGCCGCGCAGCTCCAGCATAGTGTATGTGGGGTCTACCCTGTCCGAAAAGGCCGTATCCAACTCCTTCAGCTATGTGCTCAGCAAGCACGCCCAGCTGGGCATGATGCGCGCGACCTGCCAGGATCTGATGGGCAGCGGCATTCACACGGCACTGGTCTGCCCGGGCTTTACCGATACTGAAATGCTGCGCACCCACCTGGGCGCAGACCCGGAAGTAGAACGAATAATAGCCAGCATGAACAGCTTCGACCGGCTGATCGAGCCCGGTGAAATTGCCGAACTCATTCGTTGGGCACACCACAACCCGGTGATCAACGGCGCTGTATTGCACGCCAACCTCGGGCAGAAGGAGAGCTGATGCTTTATGTAGCAGACTTGCGCGAGAGGCGGGAGCGCACTTTCCTCGTGCTGGCAGGATTCTTCCTGTGTTCCATGACGCTGCTCAACGTCATCGGTATCACGCGGTTTATCCAGATAGGGCCGATGGCGCTCGCGGTAGGTGTGTTGCCCTACCCCCTGACCTTTCTCTGCACAGACCTCATCTGTGAGCTCTACGGTAAATCACGCGCGACTTTCCTGGTGACTCTCGGTCTTGGCCTCAACGTGTTTATCCTGCTGATTCTCACGCTTGGCAACGCCATACCCGCCGTACCCGCCGACACCATGCCGCCCTGGCAGATACTGCAATTGGCGGCACCTGTCGCGCTCCCCACCGGGGAAATCGTTGAGAACAGCGTGGGCTTGTACCAGCTGATTTACGCCACGACATCCGGTGCGATGGTGGCCTCTATGCTCGCCTATGTCACCGCCCAGTACTGCGACGTACACCTCTTTCACTTCTGGAAGCGGGTCACCAGGGGCAAGCACCTGTGGATACGCAACAACTTCAGTACCCTGATGAGCCAGATGGTCGATTCGGTCATGGTGGTTTCGGTCACCTTCGGCGCCGCCTACTTTCGCGGTGACATGGCATTCAAGGCCCTGCTGGTATTGGTGGGCAGTAACTACTTGTTCAAGGCCAGCGTAGCACTACTGGATACGGGCCCGCTGTACCTGCTGGTGGGCTATCTGCGCCGCTACCTGCAACTGCCCGGCACGGAGACAGTCGCGACGGTTGTCGACCCTGTCTCGCCGAGCTAACAGCAGCCGCCTGGCGCCTAGGCGACCTCCACCATTTTTACCATCTGCTCCGGGCTTTCGCCGCGGAACTCTCGGAGCAATTTTTCCCGCTGGGGTAGCAGTAACTCACGGTTGCGATCTTTCACATGTCCGAAGCCCCGCAGTTTGGCTGGCAGCCGCGCCAGTTCCAGTGCCACCGCATAGTTGGACTCATTCAGGCCCACCAACAGCGTGTCGAGTAACCGCCGATAATCCTCCAGGTCAGCGCGCTCCTGACGGCGTTCTTCCGTTTTGCCAAAGACGTCCAAGGGCGTGCCCCGCAGCACTTTCAGGCGCGCGAGCAAGCCAAATGCCGGCATTATCCAGGGACCGAATTCCTGTTTGATCAGATGCCCGCTGTCGGGATCGCGCTTGCTGAACAACGGTGGTGCGAGATTCAACCGCAATTCAAAGTCACCTTCAAACTTGTTCCGTAGCTTGCGTTCAAACTCGCCGTCGCTGTACAACCGCGCAACCTCATACTCATCCTTGATGGCCATCAAACGGTATAGCTGACGCGCTACCGCCAGGGTCATGGAATCGGGCTCATCACTGTGTGGATCAGCTGCTCGAACTCGGGCCACCTCCTCCCCATAGCGCTGGGCGTAGGCGGGGTTCTGGTAGGCAGTGAGCCTCTGCTGGCGATCGGCAATAAGCTCATCCAGGGTCGGCGGCGCTGTCTCGGCGTCTGCTGTACCCAGTAACTGCAACACTTTTTCCGGTTCGTTGGCATAGCGCCGGCCCCACAGAAAGGCCTGCAAATTGAAATTGACCGACACACCATTCAGTTCAATGGCCTCCTCAAGCGCCTCGGCTGAGACCGGTACCAAACCCCGTTGCCAGGCAAATCCCAACAGGAACAGATTGCTGGCGATTGAATCTCCCAGTAACGCGGTGGCAATCCGGGTGGAATCAAGGAAGTGGCAACCCGCCTCCCCGACCTCTGTTTCGATCTTGTCCCGCATTGCGCGGGTTGGAAACTTCGCATCCGGGTCCAGTACAAAAGCGGCTGTGGGAACCTCTGCCTCGTTTACAACCGCGTAAGTCCGCCCCTGGGCAACCTTACCCATGGACTCGTAGGTCGTCGTCACCACCAGGTCACAACCCAGCAGCAGGTCAGCTTCACCCGCGGGAATACGCACCGCCTTGATGTCCTGCTGGTTTTCGCTGACCCGCACATGGCTGACCACTGCGCCAAACTTCTGGGCGAGCCCGGTCTGGTTCATGGTGGCGCAGCCCTTGCCCTCGATATGCGCCGCCATGGCGATAAGCGCTGTCACCGTGAGCACGCCAGTGCCGCCAACACCGGTGACCACTGTGTTCCACGGCCGCGCCAGTGAGGGCATGGCTGGCTCCGGAAGCGGTGCAAACAGGGTATCGATATCTGGCAATGCGACGGTGGGTTTTTTGAGCTCTCCCCCCAGTACCGTGACGAAACTCGGGCAAAAGCCCTTGGCACAGCTGTAATCTTTATTGCAGGCGCTCTGGTCGATCTGTCGTTTGCGACCCAGCGGGGTGTCCTTGGGTATGACTGAAAGGCAGTTGGACTTGATACTGCAATCACCACAGCCCTCGCACACCTCGTCATTGATAAACAGGCGTTTGCGCGGATCCTCCGCAATCCCCTTCTTGCGCCGCCGGCGCAGCTCCGCAGCACAGGTTTGCTGATAAATAATTACCGAGGTACCACGGTAGTCGCGCAATTCCTTCTGCACCGCGTCCAGCGCGTCCCTGTGATGCAGGCTATAGCCGGGGACACTGCCAAAACGGCCACGCCAGCGGCCCGGGTCATTACTGACCAACGCCAGACGGCGCACGCCTTCACCCCGCAGCTGGTATATCAGGTCTTCCACCTTGAGAGTGCCATCGATGGGCTGGCCCCCGGTCATGGCAACGGCATCGTTGTAGAGAATTTTGTAGGTGATATTCACCCCGGCGGATACCGCGGCTCGAATAGCGAGTATGCCCGAGTGAAAATACGTGCCATCACCCAGATTCTGGAAAACATGTTTGGTATCGGTGAAATGTGCCTGGCCGATCCAGGTCGCACCCTCTCCGCCCATCTGGGTAAAGGTATCGGTTTCCCTGTCTGGCATCCAGGTCGCCATATAGTGACAGCCAATGCCGCCCAGAGCATGGCTGCCCTCGGGTACCCGCGTGGATGTATTGTGAGGGCAACCGGAGCAGAAGTGCGGTACCCGCTCGATAATATCGCGCGGGGTGGCCAGTGACTCCTCCTTGCGCTCTATCCAGCGAATGCGTTCATCCATCGTTTCCGAACTGTAGAACCGACGGATTCGACTGGCTATCGCAAGCGACACCATGGCCGGCGTGAGTTCGGCCAGGTTGGGCAGCAAATCGCGACCGTTCTCGTCAAACTCGCCTATCACCCTGGGGCGCGCCGCAACCGGCTGGTTGTAGAGCTGGCCGGTAATCTGGTCTTCGATAATGGAGCGCTTCTCCTCCACCACCAGAATCTCCTCCAGGCCCTCGGCAAAATCGTGCGTAGAACGCGGCTCCAGAGGCCAGGGCATGCCCACCTTGTAGACACGCAAACCGATCTCCGCTGCCACGGCATCGGTAATACCCATATCTTCCAGGGCCTGCATCACATCCAGATAGGCCTTGCCACTGGTGATAATGCCAAAGCGCGGATTGGGGCTGTCCACCACGATGCGATTGATGCCATTTGCTCTGGCAAACTCCCGGGCGGCGTAAATCTTGTATTTGTTGAGGCGCAGTTCCTGTTCCAGTGGCTTGTCTGGCCAGCGCGCATGTACGCCATCGGCGGGTAGAGCAAAGTCCTGCGGAATCACAATCTCGACACGCTCCGGGTCTATATCTGCTGATATTGCCGAATCCATGTTTTCCGTGATGGCTTTCAGTGCCACCCAGCAACCACTGTAGCGTGACAGCTCCCAGCCAAACACGCCGAGGTCCAGTACTTCCTGCACGTTGGCGGGACTGAGCACGGGTACGGATGCGCCGATAAACATATGTTCGGACTGATGCGGCAAAGTGGATGACTTGCAGGCGTGGTCATCTCCCGCCACGGCCAACACACCGCCGTATTTCGAGGTGCCGAAGGCGTTGGCATGCTTGATGACATCCATGCTGCGATCAACGCCCGGCCCCTTGCCATACCACATACCAAACACGCCATCGTATTTGGCACCGGCAAAAAGGTTGGTCTGTTGGCTGCCCCAAACGGCAGTGGCGGCGAGATCCTCGTTTATCCCGGGCTGGAAATAGACGTTGTGCTTATCCAGCCAGGGTTTGGCCTTCCACATTGCCTGATCCACACCACCGACAGGTGACCCCCTATAACCGGAGATAAACGCCGCGGTGTTGAGCCCCCGCTGCTGATCGCGCTGGTGCTGCAACATGGGCAGTCTTACCAGCGCCTCGATGCCCGTCATATACGCCCGGGTGGCATCCAATGCGTATTTGTCGTTGAGTGAGACTTTGCTCAATGTTTTCAGCTGAGCCATTGTCACCTTACTCCACCGTTTGGTTTATACGGGTATTGTCAGGTAAATTTCGCTAAATTGTCAGTCGAATCTTCCTGTGGGCTGGTGCGCTTGTAGAAATTAGCCTCAGGATGCCTTTACATTGTAAGAATAGACGTTTCTCCTGCAGTCGCAGCATGAAGTTTCGTCGGAAATGGATACGATAGTGATAGAAAGTAAACTGCCCCATGTCGGCACCACAATTTTTACCCGCATGTCAGCGCTGGCTGACGAGTGCGACGCCCTCAATCTGTCACAGGGTTTCCCCGATTTCGATGCACCGGAAGCCCTGAGAGAGTCTTTGGCACGCCATGTTATGGCAGGGCACAACCAGTATGCGCCGATGGCAGGTGTTATGCAGCTGCGAGAACAACTCGCGACGCAACTGATGCTGCACCGCCAGGTCCACAGTGATCCAGACACCGAAATCACTGTAGTGCCCGGCGCTACAGAGGGCATATTTTGTGCAGTAATGGCCTGTGTCCGTCCCGGCGACGAGGTCATCGTGTTTGATCCCTGCTATGACAGCTACCCTCCCGCAGTCGAGCTGGCCGGAGGCAGGGCGATACACGTTCCCCTGACACCGGGAAGTTTCGCGCTGGACCGCGATGCCCTGGAGGCCGCGCTCTCCCAACGCACCAGGCTTATTATGATTAACTCACCCCACAACCCCACCGGTAGCACACTGTCGAAAAGCGATATGCTCTACCTTGAGACGTTGGTGGAACAGCGGAATCTGCTGGTCCTCAGTGACGAAGTGTACGAACATCTGGTGTTCGACAACGGCAGACACCACAGCGCGCTGCAATTTCCCGCTCTGCGCGCCCGCAGCTTTGTTCTTTTTTCTTTCGGCAAAACATTCAGCGTTACCGGATGGAAGACTGGATATTGTGTGGCACCAGCAAAGCTGACTGCGGAAATGCGCAAAGTTCACCAGTTCGTCTCC
The DNA here is from genome assembly GCA_963977485.1 of uncultured Haliea sp. Taxonomy (GTDB): domain Bacteria; phylum Pseudomonadota; class Gammaproteobacteria; order Pseudomonadales; family Halieaceae; genus JARRPM01. The sequence continues at coordinate 25,159 of CAXBOW010000012.1, read as the reverse complement.
TTTGTGGCGGTCACCCCCGTACAGTTGGCGCTGGCTGATTTTCTGGCGGCTGAACCCGATTATCCGGCCACCCTGGCCGGCTTTTACCAGCGCAAGCGCGATCTATTCTGCGAGGCGCTGCACAACTCCCGCTTCAAACTTACGCCCAGTTCGGGCACCTATTTCCAGCTTCTGGACTACAGCGCAATATGCGAGGCCCCGGATACCGAATTGTGTGAACAGTGGACGCGGCAGCACGGCATTGCCTCAATTCCCATCTCAATTTTCTACGAACAGCCGCCGCAGCAGCATTTTCTGAGGTTTTGCGTTGCCAAGAATGACCAGGTGCTACAGGCCGCAGCGGAGCGTCTATGCAAGATTTAAGTGTCACCCTGATTCAGTGCGAACTGGCCTGGGAGCAGCCCGCAGATAACCGGCAACAGATCGGCGACATCATAAATAATCTCGACGAGCCCACAGATCTCATACTGCTGCCAGAGATGTTCACCACCGGGTTTTCCATGAACGCACTGGCCAACGCCGAACTTCCGGGAGGTGACACCGAACAGTGGCTGCAGCAGCTGGCAAAGCGCCACAATTGCGCCATCACCGGGAGTATTGCGGTGCGGGCAGACAACGGCGTATACAACCGCATGTTGTTTGCTACGCCAACCGGTATTGCCCACTACGACAAGCGCCACCTCTTTCGCATGGCGGGAGAACACAAGCGCTACCTGCCTGGTGATGAGCGCGTCATCGTCAATTGGCGCGATTGGCGGATTCTGCTGCAGGTCTGCTATGACCTGCGTTTTCCTGTATTCAGCCGCAACAGAGAGGATTACGACCTGGCCCTCTATGTGGCGAACTGGCCGGCGCCGAGACGCCAGCACTGGCGCCAGCTGCTGTCGGCCAGGGCCATAGAAAACCTGGCCTGTGTGGTGGGGGTAAACAGGATCGGTAGTGACGCTAGAGGGCTGGACTACAGCGGCGACAGTCTCGCCGTCGGAGCAGACGGGGTTATATTGCGGGATATGACAAACGAAAGCGGCGCCGCCAGGGTTGTCCTGAGCGGCGCCGCGTTACAAAGCTATCGAGAGGGTTTCCCCTGCCAGTTGGACGCAGATAGCTTCCAACTGGACTGAGCGGAATTATTCCTCGTATTCAACTTCCAGAGATGCCATCACACGGCGGTTCTCGGCGCGACCTTCAGCAGTATCGTTGCTGGCAACCGGATCAGACTCACCGAAACCGACTGCTTTCAAACGCGAGGGATCGATACCGTAGGTTTTGACCAGCATATCCACAACGGCCTGGGAACGACGCTGGGACAGGCCCTGGTTGTAGGTTGCATCACCAACACTGTCGGTGTAGCCGTCAATGCTCACGTCAACCTGGTCAAAACGCTTGAGGAACTTGGCCAGCTCGCCCAGATCAGTGAAATACTTTTCCTGAACCGTGCTTGAATCAAAGGCAAAGTTGACTTTCAGCTTGATAGAAGCCACCTGGGCAACTGGCAGCGGACAGCCGGTTGAATCAACCCGGGTGTTCGGCGGTGTGTTCAGGCAGGCGTCAAACTCATCACAAACGCCATCGCCATCGCTGTCCGGACAGGCAGTTGACTGGGCAACCGGGGCCGGTGTGACGTTGCCGAGGTAATAGTTCAAACCCAGGTAGGCAATAGTGTCGTTGTTGCTCTTGTCCACGTTGTAGATGGTACGCGCGTCCAGACTGGCGCTAAAACGGGAAGTGAGCATCCAGCGAACACCCAGGCCTGCGTTAATCGTTGTATCCTCTTCTTTTTCCCCACCGACCCGGTTCGGGTCCATCGAGAAGTAACCGGCACCCACAACCGCGTAGGGACGCAGTCGCGTGCCCTGGGCAATGCGGGATGCCTCATCGACGATATAGCTGCCGCCATAATACTTCATGCCGAGATTTGCCAGGGTCACTTCGGTATCGGTACCGGGAAAATTCTCATTGTTTGCATCGTCCTGGGCGAATGAAATTTCCGCCGCCCAGGCGTCACTGAATGCCCATTCCAGACCTACCCAGGGAGTGTTCATGTTCTTCAGGTCACGGTCACTGGAAAAGTACCAGTGTGCTGCACCAGCATTCAGGGTGATGGGTGTCTCGGCCAATGCAGCGGGGGCCAGACCGGTGAGAGCGAACCCTACCGCTGCTCCTGCAGCCAGAATCTGTTTTTTCATTTTTTTTGAACTCCTGTTCTAGATTGGGTAATACGCGCAAAAGCATAGCATTGGCGTGTGCCAATTCCAGTTTATTTTTGTGGTTATATTACGCTATCGAAATCCACGAGACCACACCCCACTTACCAGCCGAGAATGCCCTTCACAAAGGGAATTGACAGCGCTCGCTGCTCAATCAGCGAGGCATCGTCGAGTTTGTCCAGCAGATCCAGCAGCGCTTCTGTGTCTCTGGCGGAGCGGATCACGATATAACTGCATACCTCGCGACTCAGGGAAAGCCCGCGACGGGCCGCTCGAAACTGCAGAATTGCGATTTTCTCATCGTCCTGCGCCTCGCTGAGCTGATACACAATCCCCCAGGCCAGTCGCGATCGCAAGTCCGGCAGGTTTACCGCCAGGGCCCGGGGGGCAGCGTTACCCGCGACCAGCAGCTTGCATCCCTGCTCGCGGGCCCGATTGCACAGGTTAAACAACGCCAGCTCCCAGTCTGCCCGTTGCAGCACCCGGTCCACATCGTCCAGGCAAACCAGATCCAGCGTCTCTATACCCTGCAGCACTTCCGCTGGCTCATAATCCACCAACTCACCCAATGGCAAGTAGATGGCGTTCCCTCCCGCAAGATGACAACTCGCCTGCAACAGGTGGGACTTACCCGATCCCGCGCCACCAAAAAGATAAATAATCGCCTCACCTGCTGCCGAGACCTGCTGCTGCAATGCGCCAATCAGTGCTCGCGCGGCAGGCTGGGGCAGAAAGTTGTCGAAGGTAGCCTCGTCTTTAAGCCGCACCGGCAGGGGCAGTTGCCGCTGACTGGTAATACTCACTCAACTACCACCATAAATATCACTCGCACGGTAGTGACTGAGCGCATGTCGCAGGAACACCATGACCACGGCCGCAACCGGCAGCGCCACCACCACACCAACAAACCCCGCCATCTGCCCTCCCACCATCAAGGCAAAAATTACAGCAACGGGGTGCAGGCCGATGCGATCCCCCACCAATACCGGAGTCAGTATCATGCTTTCGATTGCCTGGCCTATGCCGAAAACCAGCAGTACCCAAAGCAGCACACTCCACTCTCCGAACTGGGCATAGGCTGCAATGCAGGAGGCCACAACCCCGACGGTAAACCCCAGATAGGGAACAATACTCGCCAGGCCAGCGACTACACCCAGCAGCAGCGCGAGCTGGAGGCCAACCAGCCACAAACCGAACCCGTAGACGACGCTGAGTGTACACATCACCAGAAACTGCCCTCTCAGGAACGCCCCTACAACCTCGTCCGCTTCGGCGACTATGTGGGACACCTTGTCCTGCCACACCAGTGGCAGCACACCCAGCGTTTTCGCCACCAACCGGTCCCAGTCACGCATAAGATAAAACGCCACCACGGGCACCAGCGCCAGATTGGCCATTGCCAGTAGCATAGACGCACCGGAGCCGGAGAGTTTCACCAGAGTCTGGGCAGTAAATTTTCCCAGGGACTGCCAGTGATCAGCCAATTGTCCAGACCAATTCAGCTGTGGCAGGCGCTCCAAAGGCAAATCAAATTTCCGCTGTATCCATGGCAGCGTCTCCTGGGTGAGCCAGGAATATATTGCTGGTATCTTGGCCAACAGCAAGTCCAACTGATGCAATAGAAGAGGCACGGCGAGAACAAAAGCGATTGCCACCAACGTGGAGAACACGAAGAAGACTATCGCCACCCCCAGAGTGCGGCTGATACGCCGCCGCGCCAGCATATCTACCAACGGATCGCCCAGGTACGCAACCAATGAACCGAGGACAAAGGGCAGCAGTATCGGCTGCAACAGATAAAACAACAGCGCCGCGACCGCGCCGACAGCCAGCGCAATGGACCAGCGATTCACCAGGCCCACCGGTTCAGGGCCTATTTCTGCCACTGGTAGTTCAGTTCTGCCGTGCCGACAGTGCCGGGTAGCACGTCTGGCAGGGGAATCAGTCGTTTATTAAGTTCTATGAGCGTGGCCAACCGGGCGGCATCGGCCTGAGCCTGCAGACGTAATAGAATGGTATCCCCCTGCACCATCTCTATATTGGCGCGCTCCACCAGTTCCAGCCCCTCCAGCCATGCAACAATCGCCGCGTAATCCGCGTACCCGGTCACACCGGCTACCGACAGGGTCAGGCCGCCGTCATTGGTCGTCGCAGCCACCGCATACCGCGCGGACATCGCTTCTGCCGCCAGGGCAACGCCCTGGCGCAGAAAATCCTCCTCATTTTCCGCCGTTACAGGTCGTGCAACCCGCTCATCCTCCCGCAGATAGACCCACTCACCCGCTACCTGACCGTTTGCAAGCCGGGCCAACCGGCCCGCCAGGACGTTTTCAAGATTATAGCGGGCTGAAGCCTGCAACAGTGCGGTGCTATCCAGACTCCAGGCCTGGCTGGCGCCTAGCGCAGCGGAATCCGACAGGTCGTAAAGTGGCAGTTGTACCGGCACACCGCGGCGGGAAAATTCAGCTCTCAGGGTGGCTACCAACCCCGGTGCAGTTTCACCGTTGACGTATTGGCGGCCACCGGCATCCTCCTCAACCAGCCAGAGCAGGACCACTGGCCGGTTTGCAGTCCACAGGGGTAGCTCAGCTGCGATAACCATTTGCGTGATATAGCTACTGTCAAACAGCACTTTTACCTGAAGCGCCCCACCAGATGCAGGATTGCGGCTGTACGCATAGCGCTGAATATGCTCCCTGGCCCCGCCCAGGGCCTCTTTAATCACCGGGTTGCCCAGCACCTCAGCGTTGCCGGACACCTTCACCAACACTTCGGACAGGCCCAATCTGGAGGCGCGCACCAGTTCAGCAGACGACTGGTCGGCGACAGCCACCTCGGCTGAGTACATATCCCGAATCAACTCGGCCCTGACAGAACCGGTGAAAAACAATAGCGCCAGGGCGACCCCCAAATAGCGCATAAGCAGCTCGCTCAAACTTCTCTCCCAGCCCAATAGCAAAAGCGCATTGTAGCAGGACTGCCTGCCAGCCGTGAAAGAGCAAAATTATCCCGCACGGGATGATCTGGATCGGGTTTGCCGCTAGAATAGCCGCCTTTCACCCTTCTCCCAAACGCCAGTGGAAACAAGCTCCCATGAATGACACCAACGGGCCAAGCTCTCTCAGTTACAAGGATGCCGGCGTTGATATCGATGCCGGCAACGCACTGGTTGAGAGGATCAAGAAGATCTCAAAGCGCACCACCAGGCCGGAAGTGCTGGGGGGTCTTGGCGGCTTCGGCGCTCTGTGCGAACTTCCCGAGGGCTATCGCCAGCCCGTGCTGGTTGCAGGTACTGACGGTGTCGGCACCAAACTGCGACTGGCCATGGACATGGGCATACATGACACTATCGGCATTGACCTGGTGGCCATGTGTGTCAACGATCTGGTAGTGGCCGGTGCCGAGCCGCTCATGTTTCTGGATTACTACGCCACTGGCGGCCTCAACGTGGATACCGCGGCGGATGTTGTCACCGGTATCGGAGCCGGTTGCGAACTGGCCGGCTGCGCCCTGGTGGGCGGGGAAACGGCCGAGATGCCCGGCATGTATGACGGTGAAGACTATGACCTGGCCGGTTTTTGCGTCGGGGTAGTGGAAAAATCGAAAATTATTGATGGCAGCACGGTGGCGCCGGGCGATGTACTGCTCGGGATTGCCAGCAGCGGTCCACACTCCAACGGCTACTCTCTCATCCGCAAAATTCTGGAGCGCAGCGGTGCCGACCTGGCACAACCCATGGGTGCATCGACTCTCGGACAGGCCCTGCTGACGCCGACCACTATTTATGTAAAAGCCCTGCTGGCCCTGTTCCAACAGGTTGACGTGAAGGCCCTCTCCCACATCACCGGCGGTGGCCTGCTGGAAAACCTGCCCCGGGTGTTACCCGACGGCTGCAGCGCTAAAATCGATACCGCCAGCTGGGAATGGCCGCCGGTATTCCACTGGCTACAGGAGCAGGGAAACGTGGCATCGCGGGAAATGTACCGCACCTTCAATTGCGGCGTTGGCATGGTTATTTGCGTGGCTGAAGCGGACAGCAATACTGCCATTGCGCAACTGACAGCCGCAGGCCACCAGGCCTGGCAGATAGGGCGTATTGGCGAGGGCGCCAACGAGGTAGAGCTGCTGCCGTGAAAGCGGACTCCAGGGCCCGGCTGGCTATCCTTATATCTGGCCGCGGGAGCAATTTACAGGCCTTTATCGACGCCTGTGAGTGCCAGACCCTACACGCCGAAATAGCGGTTGTCATCAGCAACAACCCCGACGCAGAAGGCCTGAAAAAAGCCGCAAACGCCGGCATCCCCACCCGTTGTATTGATCACCGCGATTATTCCAGCCGTGAGATTTTCGACACGGCGCTGCTTGAAGAAGTGCAAAGTTGGGCTGCGGACGCCGTCATCCTGGCAGGATTCATGCGTATTCTCACCCCTGTATTCATCCAACCCTTCAGCGGCTGTTTATTGAACGTTCACCCCTCGCTGCTACCCAGGTATCCGGGATTGCATACGCACCAGCGGGCGCTTGACGCCGGGGATAGTCAAGGTGGCGTTACAGTGCATTTTGTCACCTTGGAACTGGACGGCGGACCGCCTATCATCCAGGCAAGAGTACCTATTCTGCCAGGTGATACAGCACAGACATTGGCTGATCGGGTCATCGAAAAAGAGCATCTTATTTATCCTCTGGCGGCGCAATGGCTTGTTGAAGGGCGCCTGCAGCTAACCAACAATGGAGCCAGCCTGGATGGTGAGCCGATACCGGCAACCGGCATTGATTACCCGCAAAAGGAGAGCTGAAGGGCTTTTATTGTGGGTTATGGCCGCGCTGGTGGGCGCAGTGACCCTCCAGGTGGCAGCTTCCGAGCAGCCCAGCTCTGAGCTCAGGCCTTACACAGCCGAATACAAAACCACCGCCAGGGGCTTCGACCTGAACGTCACTCGCAAGCTGGAAGCAGACGATAACAACCACTTCATTCTGACCAACGGCGGCAAGATACTGGTGGTGGGCTTCCACGAAATCAGCGTGTTCCGGGTTGAGGGCGAGGAAATCCGCTCAATATCCTATATCTACCAGGGCACAGGCCTGGTAAGCCGCAGACAGGAACTGCACTTCGACGCAGAGCCCGGCAAAATTACCAGCCTGTACAAAGACCGTTGGTACGATCTGCCGGACAATGGTCGCACATTGGACAGAATGAATCAGATGGAGCAGTTGCGCCTTGAGCTACTGCAGGACCCGACGGAGGTAGGTGACATCACCCTGCGGATAGCCGATGGGAAAAGATTGAAAAACTCTCAACTGATTCTTATAGGAGAGGAGACGCAGAATACGCCGCTGGGGCCGGTGGCGACACTTCACTACGAACGACTGCACGACGACCCGGACCGAAAGTCCGACTTCTGGCTGGCTCCGGAATGGGACTATCTGATGGTCAGGATGGTCCACATCGAAGACGGCGACCCGGTGGAAATGGTACTAACCGCTGCCACGCTGGATGGCGAGGTTGTGGTCATCAACTGACTGCCACCCGGGTGGCCCCTGACACCCTCCCTACACTGACCTCCTGTCAAACGCGAGTGCCCTGGGTCTCTTGCCGTATAGCCGTTTAGTGCAGCTTGAGGCGCGGGCGGATTACTCTACCGACTTTTTCGCTGAGCACGAACAGGAAAGTACGCAGCCAACCGTGAATAGCAATCTGGTGCATACGATAAAGCGATATATACATTACGCGCGCGAGATACCCCTCCACCACCATACTCCCGCTGGACAGATTACCCATAAGGCTACCCACGGCGCTATACCGACTGAGAGACACCAGTGAACCGTAATCACGATACCGATAATCCTTCGGCGACTGGCCCTTTAGCAGAGCCTGTATGTTCTTGACCACCTGACTAGCCATTTGGTGGGCAGACTGCGCGCGGGGTGGAACGTTTTTTCCATCAGCCATGGGGCAGGCGCAACAGTCTCCAATGGCGAAGATACGTTGATCCAGCGTCGTCTGCAGGGTGGGTTTCACCACCAGCTGATTGATACGGTTAGTTTCCAGGCCCGCGAGATCTGACAGCAAGTCGGGAGCCTTGATACCTGCTGCCCACACCATCAGATCAGATTCTATGAGCTCGCCGTCTGCGGTGCGCAAACCGCCAGGTTCTGCCGCTGATACCCTGGTGCCCTCTCGAATGTCTACACCCAGTTTTATCAACTCCGCTCGGGCTGTCGTGGCGATACGTTCGGGCAAGGCTGGCAGGATGGATGGGCCCGCCTCAACAATCGTGACTTTCAATTGTTCTGACCGGATATTCGGCAGCCCGTAGTAGGTCAGCCAATGCGCAGCATTGTAGAGCTCGGCCGACAGCTCGATACCTGTTGCACCCCCGCCCACTATGGTGACCCGGAACTCCCCGCCCTGATCAGCACGTGCATTCATACGCAGAAAGCCATTGAGCATTTGCTTGTGAAATTCCTCGGCATGGCGGGGGGCGTCCAGAAAAATACACTGCTCAGCCACACCGGGTGTACCAAAATCGTTGGAGACCGAGCCCAGGGCAATTACAAGATAGTCGTAGTCCAGGCTGCGTTCAGCCAACACCTCGCGGCCGTGCTCGTCATTGATGGCAGCGAGCACGATATTTTGCCCGCTGCGGTCAATACCCTGCAGTGTCCCCCAATGGAAATTGAACCCATGAAGGCGCGCGTGGGCACGATAACTGACCTCGTCCAGGCCCGCGTCCAGCGCCCCGGTGGCAACCTCGTGCAACAATGGCTTCCAGACATGGATAGAATTGCGATCGACCAGGGTGATATCAGCCCGGCCCTTGCGCCCTAACTTGTGGCCAAGCTGCGTCGCCAGTTCCAGGCCACCGGCACCGCCACCCACGATTACTATTTTCATAGAACGTCCTGTTCGCCAAGCAAAAATCAATCTGTCCCCTGACCCGCCAATATCAGGCCAGTTGCCGCGTGTTGCAGTCTCTGCCTCAGGTCTTGGGTAGCGTCACCCCGCGCTGGCCCTGATATTTACCGCCCCGATCCTTGTAACTGACCTCACAAACCTCGTCAGATTCGAAGAAAAGCATCTGGGCCACACCTTCATTGGCATAGATCTTCGCCGGCAGGGTGGTGGTATTGGAGAACTCCAGGGTAACGTGGCCCTCCCACTCGGGTTCCAACGGGGTCACATTGACGATGATTCCGCAGCGGGCGTAGGTTGACTTGCCCAGGCAGATCGTCAGCACGTTGCGGGGGATGCGGAAATATTCAACAGTACTCGCCAGCGCGAAAGAGTTCGGAGGGATCACGCATACGTCACCCACGACGTCGACAAAACTGTCCTCATCAAAACGTTTGGGGTCAACCGTGGCCGAATTGATATTGGTAAAAACCTTGAATTCCCGGGAGCAGCGAACATCGTAGCCGTAACTTGAAGTGCCGTAGGAGATCAGCCGCCTGCCTCCATCTTCCCGCACCTGCCCCGCCTCAAAGGGTTCGATCATGCCGTGCTCGCTCGCCATGCGACGAATCCACTTATCTGATTTGATACTCACGCTATACCTCAGTCGTCGGAAATATTGATTGCGGGAAAACCGAGGTCCGCTTCACCGGCACCGGCCGCCAGAGTTGCCACTACCGCGTCGGCAATCTCCAGGTAGATGGAGGTAACCACCGACTCGGGTTCCGCTATCACCGTGGGTCGACCGGAGTCTGTCTGCTCCCGAATGGACAGCGATAAGGGCAAACTACCCAGCAGGGCTACACCGTATTCGCTGGCAATACGCTGCCCGCCATCGGCACCAAAGATATGCTCCCTGTGCCCGCACTCGCTGCAGATATGCACGGCCATATTCTCAACCACACCGAGGATGGGAATATCCACTTTGCGAAACATCTCAATGCCCTTCTGCGCATCCATGAGGGCGATGTCCTGGGGTGTGGTCACAATCACCGCACCGGCCACGTCGGCCTTTTGTGACAGCGTCAGCTGGATATCCCCGGTACCCGGAGGCATGTCAATCACCAGGTAGTCCAGTTCCCCCCACAGGGTTTGCTCCAGCATTTGCGCCAGTGCGCCACCTGCCATGGGACCACGCCAGACCATCGGCGTTCGCTCAGTAACCAGGTAACCCATGGACATGGTCTTGAGGCCATGGGCCTCAACCGGAACCAGGTACTGCCCATCCTGCTGCTCGGGCCTGGTGCCCTCGGCGACTCCGAGCATCAATTGCTGGCTGGGGCCGTAAATATCCGCATCCAGCAACCCCACCTTATAGCCGCGGGCCTTCAGGGCCAGCGCCAGATTGACGGCGGTGGTTGACTTGCCAACGCCGCCCTTACCCGAGGCTACGGCGATAATATGTTTGATTGCGTTCATGAATACCCGCTGCTGAAGTAATGGTAAAAAATGCGGCACCGGGGCCCGGCGCACCGGCGCTAGTATAAGGACATGCCCGCGGTTCAACAACGCCACCGGCACAACGCTATCTGCGGATGAAAAGCCGTGGCAAAAACGCTATAGTAGCGCCCCTTTTTCTCCCATACGGACTTACAATCAACATGGCTGCCGCCCCCCCGCGCAAAATCCTGGTTACCAGTGCCCTACCCTATGCCAATGCCCCGCTTCACCTGGGCCACATGCTGGAACAGGTACAGACGGATATCTGGGTGCGCTTCCAACAATCGCGCGGCAACGACTGCGTATATGTGTGTGCCGATGACGCCCACGGCACGGCCATCATGCTGGCAGCGGAAAAACAGGGCATTACGGCCGAGGAACATATCGCCCGAATTCACCGGCATCACGAACGCGATAGTGCCGGCTTCCTGGTCGGATTGGACAACTTCTACACCACTCATTCGGATGAAAACCGCTTCTGGAGCGAGGAAATCTTCGCTCGCCTCAAGGCCAACGGCCATATAGCCTCGCGCACCATCACCCAGGCATTTGACCCTGAGAAGCAGCTTTTTCTTGCCGACCGTTTCATCAAGGGTACCTGCCCCCGCTGCAAAACCCCTGACCAATACGGCGACAACTGCGAGGCCTGCGGCGCCACCTACACACCCGCGGACCTGATCGACCCGGTTTCGGCCATTTCAGGGGCCACCCCCGTAGAGAAAGACTCTGTCCATTTTTTCTTCAAGCTGCCCGAATTTGAAGCCATGCTCAAGTCCTGGCTGGACTCGGACACGCTGCAGCCGCAGGTAGCCAACAAGCTGCGAGAGTGGACGGACAGCGGCCTGCAGGAGTGGGATATCAGCAGGGATGCACCCTACTTCGGCTTTGAAATCCCGGGAGAGCCGGGCAAATATTTTTACGTCTGGCTGGACGCGCCTATCGGTTACATTGCCAGTTTCCAGAACTATTGCGAACGCACCGGACGGGACTTTGAAGCCTACTGGCAACCCGGTGGTGATACCGAGTTGTACCATTTCATCGGCAAGGACATCATTAATTTCCACGGCCTGTTCTGGCCGGCAATGCTGCACTCAGCAGGGCTGCGCACACCGACAGCGATTTTCGCACACGGCTTCCTGACGGTTAATGGCACCAAGATGTCCAAGAGTCGGGGCACGTTCATCAATGCCAGTTGTTACCTGGAATACCTCGACGCCGAGTACCTGCGCTATTACTTCGCCGCCAAACTGGGGAGTTCTGTTGACGATATTGACCTGAACCTCGAGGATTTTGTGCAGCGGGTTAACTCCGACGTGGTCGGCAAGATCGTCAATATCGCCAGCCGCTGCGCCGGCTTTCTGGCCAAAGGTTTTGACAACACGTTAACCGCCGTTTGCTCCGAACCCGAGCTGGTAGGCGAGTTTATAGCGCGCGGGGATGAGATCGCAGAACTGTATGAGGCGCGCGAGTTCAACAAGGCCATGCGCGAAGTCGTCGCGCTGGCCGACCGGGCAAACCAGTACATCGACGAGAAAAAACCCTGGGTGCTGGCCAAACAGGAAGGAAGCGCCGACGAGGTGCACGCCGTCTGCAGCGTTGGCATCAACCTGTTCCGGGCGCTCATGACTTACCTCAAGCCGGTACTCCCCGCCATGGCAGAGAAGGCCGAGGCCTTCCTGGGATGCTCTCTGGACTGGACCGAACTACAGCAGCCCCTGCTGAGCCATCCGCTGGACACATTCCAGACACTGATGACCCGCGTAGACGCCAAGCGTGTGGCTGCCATGGTAGAAGCGAGCAGGGAAGAAGCTGCTCCACAGGTCAAAGCAGCGACAGCCAAAGCCACAGAAACCTCCGACGCCTCCGACACTATAGAATTTGAGGATTTCGCCAAGGTGGACTTACGCATCGCGGAGATCGTCACGGCGGAACTGGTAGAGGGAGCCGACAAACTACTGCGCCTGACGGTCAGCCTGGGTGACTCGGAGCGGCAGGTCTTGGCCGGAATCCGCTCGGCTTATCAACCCGAGGATCTGGTGGGCAAGCTCACCGTGGTGGTGGCGAATCTCGCGCCGCGTAAAATGCGTTTTGGTGTCTCCGAGGGCATGGTGCTGGCCGCAGGGCCGGGCGGCAAGGATTTGTTCCTGCTGGAACCGCACCCGGGAGCGCGGCCGGGCATGCAGGTAAAATAGCCGACCGGGTCCTCCCACAAAACCATTAACTTATTGTTTATTAAGAAAACGTTTCATACCATGTATTAGTTTGATGACCCCGGCGGGGTCGTCGCCACGAGAGGCTAGCGATGCTGGCAGACTACTCAATTCTGTTGATCGGGGCGATTCTGGTCAACAATTTCGTATTGGTACAGTTCCTGGGACTGTGTCCCTTCATGGGTGTGTCAAACAAACTCGAAACCGCCATGGGCATGTCCATGGCAACCACCTTCGTGCTGACCCTGGCCTCCGCCTGCAGCAACCTGACCTACCAGTTCCTGCTGCTGCCACTGGGGCTGGAATATCTCAAGACGATCTCCTTCATACTGGTCATTGCGGTAGTCGTGCAGTTTACCGAGATGGTGGTACGCAAGAGCAGCCCGCTTTTGTACAGGGTGCTGGGAGTCTACCTGCCCCTGATAACCACCAATTGCGCTGTCCTGGGTGTCGCGTTGCTCAATATCAACAAGGACCACAACTTCCTGCAGTCGCTGTTTTATGGCTTTGGCGCCGCGGTCGGCTTTTCCCTGGTATTGGTGCTATTTGCCGCTATGCGCGAGCGCTTGAATGTGGCCGATGTACCCGAACCGTTTAAAGGTCCGGCTATCGGTATGGTGACTGCTGGTCTCATGTCGCTGGCCTTTATGGGCTTTGCCGGCCTGGTATGACGCGTGCTTGAACTGATTGCCCAATACCCTCTGCTGTCCGCCCTGCTGGCCCTGGTGAGCCTGGGCGCGGTGTTTGGTGCAATATTGGGTTTTGCCGCGGTGCGTTTCAAAACCGAGGGCAACCCTATCGTCGACCAGATCAATGAGCTGCTGCCACAAACCCAGTGCGGGCAATGCGGATACCCCGGTTGCCGGCCGTACGCTGAGGCCGTCGCCAATGGGGAGGCGATAAACAAATGTCCGCCCGGTGGAGAGGCGGGAATTCAGGCGCTGGCTGACTTGCTTGATCTCGAGGTTATTCCGCTGGACGAGGAACACGGTGAAGAAAAGGTAAAGGCTGTTGCCTTTATCCGTGAAGACGAATGTATAGGCTGCACCAAATGCATACAGGCCTGTCCGGTAGACGCAATACTCGGCGCAGCCAAGCAAATGCATACAGTCATCGCCAGTGAGTGCACGGGGTGTGACCTATGCCTGGAGCCCTGCCCGGTGGATTGCATCGATATGATCCCGCAGGAAGAAACCCTGCAGAGCTGGCACTGGTCACTGCCGGACCCGGCCAGTCGCGAACCCCAGATCATAGCCACCGACGCTGACCAGTCACAAGACCGCGCCGCATGAGAAAAATATTCGATTTTCACGGCGGCATTCACCCACCGGAAAATAAAGAACTGTCGCTGGCTCGTCCCATACGGGACGCGGGTATCCCGCCGGAGCTGGTGCTGCCGCTGTCCCAGCACATTGGCGCACCGGCAAGCCCCGTAGTTGCGGTAGGTGAACGGGTACTGAAAGGCCAGATGATTGCCGAGCCCCTGGGTTTTGTGAGTGTGCCGGTACACGCGCCTGCCTCAGGCACGATTACGGCGATCGAGGAACGGCTGATCGCCCACCCCTCGGGCCTGCTGGCAATGTGTATTGTGATCGCTACCGACGGCCAGGACGAATGGCTTGCGCGGCCAACGACGGCAGACTACCGGACCATGACGCCAGAGCAGCTGCTGGAGCAGATTCGCTATGCCGGTATTGCCGGTATGGGCGGTGCCGGCTTCCCCACTGCGGTCAAACTGTCCACCAGGCAGGGCAGCCACGTTACAACACTCATTATCAACGGCACCGAATGTGAACCGTATATCACCGCCGACGATATACTGATGCGGGAGCGACCCGAGCGGATTATCGAGGGCATTAAAATCCTGCAGCAGCTGCTGAAGCCGGACGCCACCCTGATCGGCGTGGAGGACAACAAACCCGAGGCCATAGCGGCTCTGAATTTGGCCGCTGAGGGCAGCAGCATCGAAATAGTCCCCTTTCCCACCAAGTACCCCTCCGGCGGGGAAAAACAGCTGATCGAGATTCTTACGGGAAAACAGGTACCGAGCGGTGGATTGCCGCTGGATGTGGGTGTGATCTGCCAGAACGTCGGCAGTGTTGTTGCCATTCATGACGCGCTATGCCACGGGCGACCGTTGATTTCACGCATTACCACAGTAACCGGCAAAGCGCTGCGCGACCCCGGCAATTTCGAGGTGCTGCTGGGCACTCCCATGAGCTACCTGCTGGCACAGGCCGGGTATGAGCCAGACAAAAACCGGCGCCTGGTGATGGGAGGCCCCATGATGGGGTTTACGGTCCCGGACCCCAATGTCCCCATCGTGAAGACGACCAATTGCCTGCTCGCCCCTACCGACACAGAGTTACCCCCGCCTCCCCCCGCCCAGGCCTGCATTCGCTGTGGCATGTGTGAACAGGCCTGCCCGGCCAGCCTGCTGCCGCAGCAGATGTTCTGGTTTGCGCAGGGCAAGGAATTCGAAAAACTGGAGCAGCACAACCTGTTTGACTGTATAGAATGCGGCGCCTGCTCCTGGGTCTGCCCCAGTAATATTCCGCTGGTACAGTATTACCGCGCCTCAAAAGCGGAAATTCTGCATTTGCGCCACGAACACGAGAGATCAGAACAATCGCGCGCCCGCTTTGAGGCACGCCAACAACGCATAGAACGCGAGGATGCGGAGAAGGCGGCAAAGCGCGCCGCTCGTAAACTGGCGGCAGAGAAACGCGCCCAGATGGCTGCCGCCGGCGGTAGCGGCGATGAAGATCCGATCCAGGCAGCGATAGATCGCGCCAAAGCCAAGAAAGCCGCGCAGCAGGCCGGGGCGGATACCGGGGTAAGCGAGCGGGAAAAATTGGAAAAGGCGGTGATCACCACACGGCAACGACTGGAGACCGCAAGTGCCAAACTGAGCCAGGCCCAGGCTGAGGGTAGCGACCTGGTGGCCGCCCTGCAGACCGGGGTAGACAAGACCCGGCAAAAGCTGGAGACCGCTGAAAAGGCGCTACGGGAGCATATTGGATCGAGTACAGCCGCCAGCTGCGAAGATTCACCTGCCGACCCGGCAGCCGCCGCCATCGCCAAAGCCAAGGCAGCACGCGCCGTGGATGCAGGATTGAGCCCGCAGGAAAAGGCCCGGGAGAGCCTTAAAGGCCTGGAACAACGTCTGGAAAAAACACGGGCGCGGCTCGCCGAAAGCCAGAACAGCGGTGAAGAGCAAAAGATTGTGGATGCTCTGACCTCCACCGTCACGCGCCTCGAAGAGAAAATACACACGGCCAGAGAACAGATCGACACCGGCGGAGCTGCCTGATATGGCGTTGCTGCGTATCACGTCACCCCACGCCCACGGCCCCATGAGCACACCACGGGTCATGCAGAACGTATTGCTGGCAACCGTGCCCGGTATCATCGCCCTCACCCATTTCTTCGGTTTCGGCACCTTGGTTAACCTGCTATGGGCTGCCATAGTGGCAGTTGCCTGCGAGGCGCTCGCCCTCAAATTACGGCGGCGGCCAATTGGCTTCTACCTGAAGGACTACAGTGCGCTGGTGACGGCGACACTACTGGCCATATCGCTTCCGCCTTACGCTCCCTGGTGGCTTATCGCCACCGGGGTTGCCTGTGCAATCCTGTTAGCCAAACACCTGTATGGCGGCCTCGGCTACAACCCCTTCAATCCCGCCATGGCGGGATACGTGATCCTGCTCATTTCCTTCCCCTTACAAATGACCGCGTGGGCGCCACCCCGGGGCCTGGATCAGCTACCCAGCCTGCTAGATGCCTTGCGAGCATGCTTCTGGCCGTCAAGCTACGACGGCATCACCATGGCAACGCCCCTCGATCTGATGAAACAGAACAGCAGTCTTCTGGTAGAAGACTTGTGGGCACAAACACCGCAGTTCGGGCGCTGGGCAGGTCTTGGATGGGAGTGGGTCAATCTCGCCTTTCTCGCGGGTGGCGCCTGGCTGCTGTACCAGCGTATTTTTACCTGGCATGCGCCACTTGCAATGCTGGCCACCCTGGCCCTTATGGCAGCGGTTTTTTACGACGGAGGCAGCTCAGCCAGCGGCGGCTCACCACTGTTCCATCTGCTCAGCGGCGCGACCATGTTTGGCGCTTTTTTCATTGTGACAGATCCGGTCACCTCTGCCGTATCCGTGCGCGGCCGGCTGGTTTACGGGGCAATGATTGGCGCACTGATATACATTATCCGGGTAAGGGGGAACTACCCCGACGCGGTGGCTTTTGCCGTGCTGATCATGAACTTTGCCGCGCCGCTGATAGACAACTATACCCGTCCCCGCACCTACGGCCACAAACGTGGCGAAGGGGATAAATAATATGCTGAGGGAGTCTATTACCCGCAACAGCGTGCTACTGGCCATGTTCGCCGTGTGCACCACGCTGTTGATTACCGGTACCTACCTGCTCACCAAAGACCGCATTGCTGAACAAAAGCGTATAGCCGAGGAGAAAGCACTGTTACAGATTGTGCCGCGAGAGCGCCACGACAATTCCATGCTCGATGATGTGATCGTGGTAGGTCCGGGAACTGCAGGCCTCGGCCTCGCCGAAGACAAGCGCATATATATCGCGCGCAAAGGCGAGGAGGTGGTGACCGCCATCATCCCGGTAACGGCTCCCGACGGATATACAGGCGATATTGAATTGATTGTAGGAGTTAACAGTGATGGCAGCATCGCCGGGGTACGCGCTCTGAGCCACAGGGAAACCCCGGGTCTTGGCGACAAGGTAGATGCCAGGAAATCGGACTGGATACTCAGCTTTAATGGCCGCTCACTGAAAAACCCCGGGCTCTCTGGCTGGGCGGTCAAAAAAGACAAGGGGGTTTTTGACCAGTTTACCGGCGCCACGATTACACCAAGGGCAGTGGTCGCCGCCATCCTCCGCGCATTACAGTACGCCGAGGCAAATCATAAGAGCCTGTTTGCAGGTGTGACAGCGACCCCCGCTGCTGGAGAAGAATAATGGCCGAAGTCAGCTACCGAGAACTTTCGTTAAACGGGTTGTGGAAAAATAACCCCGCTATCGTTCAGCTGCTGGGCCTGTGTCCGTTACTGGCGGTTACCGCAAGTGTGGTCAATGCCATCGGCTTGGCTGCTGCCACGGCCATGGTGCTGGTGTGCTCAAACATCTCGGTATCATTGATACGCAACATTGTTTCTGACGCTATACGTTTGCCCGCCTTTGTGATGATTATCGCCTCTGCCGTGACATGCATCGAACTACTCATGCAGGCATTCACCTATGAGCTGTACGAGATTCTTGGAATTTTTCTGCCGTTAATTACCACCAACTGCGTGATTCTGGGCCGGGCAGATGGATTTGCCAGCCGCAACAGGCTTGCGCCTGCCGCTTACGACGGCCTGATCATGGGAGCAGGCTTTGGTCTCGTACTGGTGTTACTGGGAGCCCTGCGCGAATTGCTGGGCACCGGCGCCCTCTTCGCAAACATGGACTTGCTGTTCGGCCCGGGGGCCGCAAACTGGAAATTGACCATGATCGACAATTACCCCAATTTCCTGTTGGCAATCCTACCGCCGGGTGCCTTTATTTTTACCGGCCTGATAATCGCCGGCAAAAACCTGGTAGATGCCCAGATCAAGCGGCGTCAGGATGCACTCAAGGCCAGACCGGTGAAGGGGGCGAAGCGGGTCCGCGTAACCGGGCATATTTCCTAGGGCGTCTCCACTAGCGTCAGCGTATCCAGCAACTCATCGACTGCGGCATCATCCATACCGCGATTGTCTTCGTCACAGCTGTAGGTAATAAACAACAACATACCTCGCCGAACAACATACCATTCGCGAATTGCCGCACCCTCCTCTACAAACTGGCTGACCACGCCTTCAAAGTCGCCCAGGCTGACCTTGCTCCATTCCAGTGCCTGAGCTGATTCCGAGCGAGCAATTTCCGCCGCCTCGGCGAGGTCGAACTCCCCCTGCTCTTTATGCAGGGTTGAAATTTCAATGCACCCCACATCATCCCGATCACCCACAAGGATACTGTCCTCTTCAGTGTCAGCCCACCACTCGGGTGGCAGGGCCATAGTCCACCACTCTGTCTCCAACACGTTCATAGTCTATTTCTTCACTCCTGTTCGCTTAGCACCAGCGACATTAACACGGCGTCCTCGCGGCCGCATGCCGCTGGATAGTAGTCTTTGCGCAAGCCATCAGCCTGAAACCCGAGCTTGCGGTACAAGCCGTGAGCGGCTTCGTTGGAGACACGCATTTCCAGGAAGCAACGGCGAGTGCCACAGTCGCGCAGCTGAGCAAGTGCCGTAGACAGCAATAATTCTCCCAGACCATTACCCTGCGCGTCCGGGTCTACCGCAATATTGTGAATAGAGGCTTCATCGAGCACCTGAGAATATATGACAAAACCCTGTATCTGCCGGCTGCTATCGACTACCAGTACTCGCTCCCGACTGTGCTCACCTGCACAGGCGCTCAAGAACTGTTGTTCACTCCAGGGGCTTGGGCTTACCCGTTCCTCAATGGCTGCCAGTGCCGGGGCATCAGCGACTTCGCCTGGCCGCGCCAGTGTCTGGCTGGCGACTCTCACGTCTGCTGGGAAACCGGGTGTAAGTCACGCCAGGCTTGCTGTTTGAGCAAGGGGTTGCGCAACATATCTGCCGTGCTGACTGTCCGTGCAAGCCGCGCACAATCCAGCTGGTCCAGCGCCAAACGTGCCTCACACTCCGCACCCAGCAATATCAGGCCCTGACAGCAGAGTTGTTCCAACTTGCGCTGAATAAAACCCGCCACACTTGAGCGCGCAGCATCCTCTCCCTGATCCAGTTGCCTGTTTTTATGGATCGGCCAGTCGAACCGGGCAGAAGAGGCTCGCTTGTCCGCGTCGCCCTTAATCATCCCCAGTGCAACCGCCATGGATTGCACCAACATTAACTGCTCGGAGAGCAGGCCAGCATCCCCCTGCTCTTCGAGCCACAACCAACCACCACAATGGATAGCGACGAGGCTGAATTCGGGATCGTTATGCCTCTGGTCAACCGGGCGGCTGATAGTGGCTTCCTGGGCCGCAACAGCGGGAGCTGTCGCGAATCGGGGCATTTCTACAGGCACAGCGGGGCCGCGGGCAACACTCTCCGCCAGGGCAGGCGCGTCTTGCGACAAAGGCCGGATTGATGGCTGAACAATCGCCAGGCGCAGGGTAACAGCCGCCCCTGGCAACTGGCCGCGTGAAATATAGCTGTCTGTACCCAGGGCCTGCAAATACCTGGATCGAGTTAACTCATCCATGGGAGCCGAGTGCTGCCATCCAAAAAGGCGAGTCTACCAGTTTTGTGCACCGACCTATATCCAACGCCAGCCGTGTTCACGGAAAAATGTGAATCCCGAGCGTATAAAATACTTCACGTGCTGCAGACCTTTGCGGGCGGCATAGCCGCCGTGATGCACAATTTGAATTGCCGGGTTGAACACCAGTCGTCCCTGACTAGCCAAGCGGATGGAGAGATCGAAATCTTCAAAATAGAGGAAATACTTGTCATTGAACCCACCGACGGATTGCAGTGACACCGTTCGAACCAACATGAAACAACCGCTTGCCAGCAAGATATCCGCCTCCTGATTTTCGCTGCACACATCGCGCATTTCATAACGATAAAGACGCTTGCGAAAGATGCGGCGAATAAACCGTGGAGCAAAGGGGCGCAACAACAGCACCAGAAGTGAGGGATAACGCTTGCAGAGAAACTCCTGCGCGCCATCCTCTCCCCGCACTTTTGGACTGACCAGCACAATACTCTGGTCCTCCTGCAAGCTGGATAGCCCCACGCTAAGTGCTTCTTCCGCCAGTTCCGCATCCGGATTCAGCACCAGGTGAAATTCACTCTCCAACTGAGCAATGCTCACATTGTGGCCGGCGCCAAAACCTTGATTCTCCTGCAGGCCCCTGTACACCACACGAAAAAAATCATTGATTGGCCAGCCCTGTACCACCTGGGCTGCACGCTGACGAAAATCTTGATCGGAGGAATTGTCCAGCACTTCCACGACTACCGCATCTACGCACCCCGCCGCGTGCGCCACAGCTGCTGAGCGAGAGAGACTCTGGAGTACCCTCTGCAGCATCTCGAGGGAGCTGTGGTGCAATACGATTGATACCGACAGGCGGCAGCGGTTGGCGGGCTTGAATTCCATGGCGCGCATCTTATCAGCTGGAAGCCACCGCAAAATATAACCTTTTTAGACTTTTCCCCCTCCCTCCAGCCCTATCTCGGCAGCCCAGTACATTGATATAACCATATCGAATAATACACGAGATATTTATGCTCACATATAAAGCTCACCTGTAAGCGACCGATTATTACTTTGTGTAGAAAATCACAAATAGGGCCTATCACCATGTTATTTATCGAGTTTTTGACTTGTTGCGTGGTAAGCTGTAAAAAGTGGATTGAATTGTTGACTCTCTGGCTGAACTCTCCAGAATCGGGAAGCGACGGATCATAAAATAGACCCGCTTTATAGCGGGCAAAAGGGGATAGAAATGATTACTCGGTTTGCCTCACTCTCAGGCCGCCTGCTGGTGGCTTTTGCATTCCTGTTTACTGTGACGGCCTGTGGCGGCGGAGGCGGTGGAGGCGGCAGTTTTGTTCCCGACCCGGATGGCGATGAAACATATTTCCTGACCGTCAACCTGTTTGACGCGAATGACAATGAGACCACCACTGTTACTTCCGGAGCACCGACCACCGCGAGGGTAAAGGTGACCAAAAACGGCAAGAACGGCAAGGTTGTGGCCGATGTCGTGGTTTCCCTTGAGACAGACGCGGGAACCATTTCTCCAGCCAGCGGGACAGCCTTGACGGATAGCTCCGGCATCGCAACCTTCAGAATTGAGGTGGATGCCGATACCAAGGGCGCAGGGACACTTCTTGCCGGCGCAGACAATGAATTTGGTTCGTTTACAGGCACCCTCAACTTCCAGATCGGCAGCAGCGGTCTGCGGCTGGGATATCTGGACGAGAACGGCAATTTCATCGAAAACGAAATCGGTATCGAGCCGGGATCCGTTATTGCATCACAGGCGGTAGCGCAATTGTCGCTGGTAATACTTGATGAAAACGGCGACATGGCCGAAGGCTCACAGACCGTCGCTTTCGATAGCGGCTGTCTTTCCGCCGCGCAGTCGACACTCGATCCGGAAAGTCCGGTTATTTCAGGGGATGGCAAGGTGAACGCATCCTACATCGCCGCTGGATGCGCCGGGAACGACCGAATTACAGCAAGCCTGGAAGGTTCCACTGCACAGGCATTCGGCACTGTTTCAATCGCACCGCAAACAGCCAACGGCTTCACCTTCGTCGACGCGGTACCCACTACCATCGTACTGCGCGGCACTGGCGGCACTCCTGAACGGTCGGAATCGTCTACCGTCTCGTTCAGAGTTATCGACAGTAATAACAGCCCAATAGGCGGTATTAGCGTCGATTTCGCACTTACCACAACCATGGGCGGCCTATCACTCAGCCCAAGCTCTGCAGTTAGCGCCAGTGATGGAACGGTAAAAACAAATGTTACCTCTGGCGATATCCCAACGGTGGTGCGAGTAATCGCCACAGCGTCAGCAGGCGATGGCACTGGGCAGGAAGTGTCGACTGTATCGGATATTCTGACAGTTACAACAGGGCTTCCCGATCAGAATTCCATCAGTATCTCCGTCGGCGATGGCGGTTTTGTTATTGAGAATGGCTTTATTGTGGACGGAGTAACAAGAACCATCAATGTGGCCATGGCGGACAAGTTCAACAACCCGGTCACTGACGGCACTGCCGCCGTGTTCACTACCGAGTACGGCGCTATTGAATCCTCCTGTGAAACAGTGGATGGGGTCTGTTCGGTTACCTGGCGCAGCCAGGCACCGCGATTCCCGACCCTGACCGGCACAGAATTCATCAGGACCATCAACAGTACCCCCTACCAATGCCCCGAAACCAACAGTAGTTCAGGGCCCTGCCCAAGCGACCTCGGGTTTACCAGAGGCGGGCGCTCTACCATACTGGTTACCGCTATCGGCGAGGAATCTTTTATCGACAGAAACGGCAACGGCATAATGGATGAGGATGAACGGGACTTGTTTGCGAATCTTAGCGAGGCCTATCTGGACAGCAACGAAGACAATATCTTCAACCCTGCGACCACTACGTGTCAGGGCGCTGGCGCTGAAAGCCCACAGTGTATCGCGGGCCAGGAGGAAATATTTGTCGACTTTAATGACAACGGCAAATTCGATAAAAATGACGATCCAGCGCTATACAACGGACTGCTCTGCCCACCAGAGGGCGATGGGGTGTGGTGTAAACGAGACCTGCTCAATGTTCGTGCCGATATAGAGGTTATTCTATCTGACCCCACAGTGTGGTACATAGATCTGTATGAGGGCCGAAACCGGACAGCAGGCGTGTCATACTTAGGTGGGCCCTACACCTTATATATCTCCGATCTGTACAACAATCGACCGCCAACCACTTCGAGTGTTTCACTTTCAACAGCGGGTGGTTGTGCAGTGGTTGGTGAATCCACTTTTAGCGTGGCCAACACCACCAGAATCGGTGCCTACACACTTACGGATATCAACACCGCCGGGGAGGTAGAAGATGATGGTGTACCGCCGACCTTAAACATCACCCTGTCTGTTGAGGGAGGAGAATCTTATACCAGGAGTTACCCATGCGAACCGGCGCCAACATCTGATTCCGAAGACCCTTGATGGGTCAACTGTTGGCTCCTGGCTAGTCGCAGGGGCTTGAAAAACCGCACTCTTGTAGTGCGGTTTTTTTTTGCTTTTCCGAAAACAAAAAGCGGTCGTGTTCGGATACCACAGCACAAACAGGGTCAGCTGAGCGCCCTGTCGTTTCTCAAGCCACGCCTTCCACTATCTATAATATGCCGGCATTCCCCCGTGTGATAGTTGGCGAAGCAAAATGACAGGGTACCTGGACCTGCTACATGGCCTTATGCCGGCCCCTAATAATAAGTGCAAAAAAACGAGGCATCTGAGATACTTTCTCGCAATACCGTGCCTGAGAGAGAAAAATAAAGACTCAGAAAATGGAAAATACTACCGAGTATGAATTAACTCAAAAGATTCGCATGGATGTGGTGGATCGCATACTCCTCGGCGCATTCATTTTGGCCATACTCGGGGCTCCCGCCTCACTTTCAAGATATCCAATGACAGGTTGGCTACCCGTATATACGGTCCATGTGATACTGGCTGTTTTGGCCATTAGCGCTTACTTAATGCGCCATAAGCTGTCTATCAGATTCAAAATTACTTTCGTGATCAGCATGTTCAGCTGCGTGGGTATTACAGGGCTTTTACAACTGGGCCTTTTGGGCGTCGGCATGTGGTGGCTGGTCGTAACGAGCTTGCTCATTAGCATCCTCCACAAACCAATATCCGGGCTAATTTTTACTATTTGTACAGTGCTGGGCGTGCTGGCTGTAGGTTGGTGTTTCGTCAATGGCATACTGACCGTCTCAGTTGACGCAAATACCTATTTGACCAGTTGGTCATCCTGGATAACCCTGATCACTGCCACCTCTATAATGCCTTTTTTTGTATTTCAGGCTGTGCAATCACTACAGTCCGCGACGCATGATCTGTTTGAGGAAGTTACGGCTCAACGCAATAAGATCACAGAGTTAGCTAACCGCGATCCACTTACAGGTCTGCTGGCGCCCCGCCAGCTGACAGATCGTCTGAACTTTATGCTCGCCACAAGCCGGCGCTATAAACAACGTATAGCGCTTCTGTTTCTGGATTTAGACGGGTTTAAATCCGTTAATGACACCTACGGCCACGAGTGCGGCGATTTAATGCTGAAGGAACAAGCAAGGCGCTTCGTGTCAGTTCTGCGCGAAGAAGACGCTATATTTCGCATAGGCGGCGATGAATTTATTGTCCTGTTGGGCCACGCTGGCAGCGAGGAACAGATCGGCAAAGTCGCAGAACGCCTTACGCAGTTATCGGCCATGCCGTTTAAATATCAAGATCACAGCATGAGTGTGGGTCTCAGTATCGGTATCAGCGTCTTCCCCGACAACGGCGCCGATGAGCGCACTCTCAGGCTACATGCTGATCAAACCATGTACAAGGTCAAAAAATCGGGCAAAAACGGTTTTCGGTTCGCACCAACTGACACCACGGTCGGCTAAACCTGGGAGTTCCCGCAGTCTGAGCTACATCTGAGCTTGAGCGTTGATTGCTGGAACTGGTTGAGTCATTAGTATCCTGGCCTACTACAGGTCGCAAGCGGTGCTTGCGCTCCCTGCGGAACAGGCTGCGTCACA
>CAXBOW010000011.1:0-198614 GCA_963977485.1 uncultured Haliea sp. | reverse complement strand
TGGTATCAGATTGATGGGGTGAAGGTGCCCCATCAACCATTAAATCCGTATACCCCAAAAATCATCGTGGATACTCGACCATGTATCAGGAAGGAAGCCTGACGCTGGGTCTTTTCTTCGCCATCGAGTCCTACCCTGGCGCCATTCCTGAGATGGACATGGCACAGCAGATTCGCACGGCACAATTGGCTGAAGCTCATAACTTTGCAGCCCTTTACTTCAGGGATGTATTTCTCAATGTCCCGTCTTTTGGCGACGTGGGTCACATCCATGACCTGTGGCCATTCATGGGCTACGTCACGGCACAGACGTCGCGCATCGCGCTCGCAACTGGCAGCGTCATCACCACTCTGCGTCATCCCTTGCTTGTGGCCAAAGCAGCAGCCTCGATCGACCGCTTGTCAAATCAGCGCCTGGTGCTAGGTATCGCCACGGGTGATCGGCCAACAGAGTTCCCGGCCTTCGGTCAGACAATGGATGCGCGAGCCACGTTGTTCCAAGAAGCATTGACTGTGTTGCGTCAAGCCTGGCGTGAGGACTTCCCGGAAATCTCCACGCCCCGAGTGAACTTGTCGGGTGCAGATACGCTGCCGAAACCGGCGTTGAGAGACATTCCCGTGATGGTGACTGGTCATTCACGCCAGTCGGTCGAATGGATTGCCGAGCATGGGGATGGCTGGCTTTACTATCCCCAAAATATCGCGCAGCAAGCCATGACAATCAAGAATTGGCGGTCGCTGACACCAAGATTCAAACCCTTCACGCAATCCTTCTATATTGACCTGTCGGAGAATCCCGATGAACCCCCATCGCCCATCTTCCTCGGGTTTCGGGCTGGTCACCGATTCTTTACTGACTACTTCAGCCGCTTGCGCGATATTGGGGTTAATCATATTGGCCTCAACCTGAAATACGCGACACGTCCGGCGCATGAGATTGTTCAGGAACTTGGCGAGCATGTCGTACCGCACTTTCCGGCGCACGCTACTGCCCATTTGGAGGAGGCGCAGGATGCTGCACGGTCATAAAATTTTTGCCTGGGATCTCGCTTTTACTTCTTCGGCTGGTACCTATGCCTTCGATGTCCAATGCGAAATGCTGGCTGACATCGGTTATGACGGCCTGACCTATGCCGTCTGGTCAGGGAGCCGATGGGAAACCGCAAAGCGTCTATCCACCGTGAAAGATCGTTTCGGTTTGGAGGTCTTTAGCGTGTATGTGGTGATCGACCTGGATCAGGGCCCACAGCATCCCATCAACGCAGGACTCTTGCGGATGCTTGAGGAGATGGAAGGCGTGAAGGCTGTCAATCTTGGAATCAGGACGGCAGGCCACGGTTCAAATCATCGAAAGGCACCGGACGACAAGGTATTGCAGGACTTCCTTGGTCGGGCACTTGAGATTTGCGCACGGCGCGGAATTGACATCCTGCTGTATTTTCATCTGGGCTTCTGGATGGATCATTACTCCATTGCGGCACAGATCTGCTCGGTCGTGAACCATCCGAATCTCGGCATCGTGTTTCCAAGCTATCACTGGTATGGCTACGAAACCAATGCAGGCAGCCCGACGGAGGGCTATCAGGCCGTAGACCCGACGCCAGCGTTAATGGCGTCAACACCCTTCATGCGGGAATTGACTCTCAGCGGCGCAACCCGCAGCCCACTTGGCTGGAGTCGTATTGCCACTTTCGAGGCGCTCGATGCAGGAGAACTCGACAACTTCGCACTTCTTGGACTTGCCAAGTCGTTCGGTTATACCGGCCCCGTCGGCTATGATGGCACATTGGTCGGGGGGAATCCATACAGCACGCTCAAACGCTCCTATGACGCGATGGACGAGATGTTGGGTTTGCTGACAAAGCACCCTGGTTGGGCTAAGCGTGAAACACACCCGTAACCCATGATTGAGCACATCTACATGTCCCAACACCCTTTGATTGCTGCCCAATTGAGGCAGGCGATGCGCGGCGTGGCCTCCACGGTGACGCTAATCACGTCGATCGCTCCCGATGGCCACGGACACGTAATGATCGCCAGTTCATTCGCATCAGTCTCACTGGAGCCGCCCACGGTTCTAGTGTGCATTGGTCAGCAAACCCGTATCCATGGGCCGCTGCTGGCTTCTCGACGGTTCTGCATCAATGTACTCCGCGCAGAACAGGAGGTACTTGCGGTGCACTGCCGTAGCGCCACGGGGACCGACCGTTTCGATCATGAAGCCTGGCGATTTGATGAAGTCAATGGGTTGCCCTATCTGCAAGGGGCGCAGGCTTCGCTGTTCTGTGAGCTGATTGAACACCATGCAGTCGGCACCCACTCGGTAATGCTGGCCAGTGTCGAGCGTGTGCTCACATCTGCATATGCCGATCCACTCGTCTATCTGGATGGCCGCTTCCGGGCCATAGATCCAACCCGTTGAAGATATGCAGCGAAGAATTTCACAACTGCCTCGGCATATCTCTAGACAGCCTGCCGGGTTATGTGGCTGAGACTCTTCGAGCATTAGCCAATGCCCATTCCCCGCTGCCGTCCGATTTCCCACGCCACGCCGCCACCGCGCACCGTCGCGGCAAGTCGCTGCCCCAGTCGCTGTTCAATCACCGGCTTCCACGGCACCAGACTGAACCCCATGCCGTCGTCTAGCATCGCGTAGCGCCCGCTGGCGAGCATGAGGCTGCGCCGGTAGATGCCAGCCACGCGCTGCCCGTCGGTGACGGGCCGATGCGCTAGGCCGATTTCGGCGGCAATATCCTTGGCGGCCTTTGCCAGTTCCCGATTCCGCAGCGTCCCCAGCAGGTTCCGGGCGAGGATCACCCGCTGCCCACGCCGCTGGGCCAGCCCCTGTTCTTCAAGGAAGTCGGCGCGCTGCTGCAAGGCTTCCTTCGTCTCGCCGCCAAAGCCCAGATCGCCCAGCCCCTTACCGCCACCGATCAACTGCTGGTCCAGCCAGGTCGCGCCGATCACGCGGGCCTGCCGCTCGATGGGCAAGTGCGATTTCAGCTCCACCGCCACGCCGCCCAGGCGCTGTGCGTCGTTCTGGCGGCCACGTTCGGCCAGGTCGTCCGGCACCTTCCATAGTCCATCAGCCACACGTTCCACGATGCCGGCCCGGCGCAGGGCTTCCAGTCGGCGGACATGGGCCGCGACGACCTCCTGCGGGTCGCGGCCGGGCTTGGCTCGGCCTTGCTCGATCGCCAGGTGATGATCGGCGCGGTACAGGCCATCGCTCGCCAGCGCGGCGATGTTCTTGTCGGCCGCCCGCACCTCGGTGGAACCGCGTACCTCCACCACGGCTCCGGTGGGATAGTTCGCCAGCTCGACGCGGGCGTTCAAAGCGACGTAGTGGGCCTTGCCGTCCACGCCGTCGATGACCAGATAGCCGCGGTCGTGCAGCTCGTCGGCCAGCCCCTTGCCGGCCACGCGGCCGACGATGGTGCGGCCGTCGTCGCCGGGCTCAAACACCGCCAGCTCGCGCGGCTGGCCGCTCATGGCGCGCTGCATGGTGCGGATGATGTCACCACGCTCGCCCAAGGCGCGCAAGGTCTTCTCCGCGTCGGCATGCACGGCCCAGGTGCCGGGCTGCGTCTCGTCAGCCAGGCCCAGGCGCTGCAAGCGTTGGAGTCGGCCGATCAGCAGCAGCCGCTGGCGTTGCAGGCGGGGCTCATTGAAGCGCTCGATCTGCACCCGGCCATCCTCGCCGGCCTCACGCTGCAATGTGCGGTCGAGGCTCGTCCACCGCTCCTGTTCCACCTCGCGCTGCAAGGTCTGCTGAATCTCCAGTTCGGTGCGCGGCCCCAGCCATTCCGTCGCCAGTTCGGCGGCGCGATGGCGGAAGCCGTGGGCGATGTAGTCGCCCGCGATGATGAGGTCTTTGCCGGTGTCGTCGCGCCCGCGCACGATCAGGTGGGTGTGCGGGTTGTCGGTGTTCCAGTGATCGACTGCCACCCAATCCAGCCGCGTCCCCAGGTCGGCTTCCATCCGGTTCACCAGATGCCGGGTGTAGGTGCGCAACTCCTCAAGCTCGGCACCGTCTTCCGGTGAGACGATGAAGCGGAAATGGTGCCGGTCGTCGTCGGCCCGCTCCTTGAAGGCATCGAGGTCGGCATCGTCAATCTGCGGCCCGTAGGCCCGGCCCGGTTCGCCATCGCGGCCGGCGCCGTCGCGCTCGATGTAGCGCAGGTGCTTGGCGAGCGACTGCGGGCTGGCGTTGCGTTGATTGACCAGTAGGGTCTTGATGGTCACGCGCCGCGACATGGACGTCAGCTTCGCCCCGGCGAAGCGCGCCGCCGTATGGCCGCGCCCCAGGCGCGAGCCGGGCCGCTGGCCGGCGCGTGCGCCGCTGCCGCCGGCTGCGGAATGGCGCATCGAGGACTTGCCGCCGCTGGCCTTGCCCGCCTGCTTGAGTACCTTGGAAACGAAGCTCTGGCCCTGGCCTTTGCCCCGGTTCTTCGGGGCGCTCGGACGCACCCGGAAATCGTCGTCGCGGCGGGCGGTCATGGCTGCGCTCCCTGCAAGCTCTGGCGTGTCCTGTCGTGCGAAGCACGGGGACATGCCTGCATTGGCGCGGGCCTCGCGCCCCAAGCGGCACGGTGGCGAAGCCGCTCCGTGCCGCGCCACCCCCATGTGCAGACAGGCTTTCTACGCGGCCTGGTGCCGCGTCCTTTTGTCTTGCCTTCCGCCTTTGCCCTTCGCTGTCGCTCCGGGCAGCGGCGGCCCGGCGGCGCTATGCTGCTAGCAGCCAGCGCGCCGGCGAACAGAGCCACGACCACAGGTCGGGCATGTTCGAGGCAAGACGTCTGCACGTTGGAAGGCAGCACGGATGCGCGCGCACTGCACGCGCGATAACACGGCGACGCGCCATCAAGGAAGAGCTTCGATGTCACGCTGAACCACAGTAAATCGGCGGCCATCATGGACGTTTCTCCAGCCAGGCAGGGCTCGCAACACCGATCACGGCAGACACGCTGACCGGACCAAAATAGCGACTGTCAAACGACGCTGGGTTGGTCACGCTCAACAGGAACAGTTCGCCAGGTTGAAGCTGCCGGCAGTGCGGCCAGGCTTGTAGCTCCCGGCCAAGCCGGTCGGTGTGCAACAAAGTCGCCACCAGTACACCGTCGATGCGTATCTGATCGGCCGAAATGCATACATGTTGCGGTGCGACTGCACCCACACGTTTCAGCAATGGAATGTGGTCTGGCAGGTAACCACGCCGCGCGGCGAGCTCAGCCGTTTCTGGCGGTAATGTGGTCAGGACGATGCTGCCGACTTCCAGCCGATGTGACAGCGAATCGGACGAGTGTTGCAGCGGATCGAGGCGATACCAACCCACGGGCACGCTGTCCGACGGGTTGTAGATCAGGCGCGGCAACGGCTGCACGAAGGACGCCCAGGCCAATGCAGCTAAACCGCAGACGGAAAGAACTATCAGCAAGATGCGCACGCTCAAGGGCGAGCGAGAACGCAATGCGGGGCCAGTATTAGACACGACGGTCATTGCAGCGCCCTCCCGGCCAGCCAGGCGGCATGCCGCTCGGCGGTGTACTCGGGCAACGGTAAACGCGCAGCAAGCCTATTGGCGAGCGTACGCCAATACGCGGGCGGCACCGTTGCCGGTGCAATATCTTGTGCCTCGATAGCGTCGATGCGTTCCAGCATAGTGCGCACCCTGTGGTCGCCTTGCGTGTGCAGCAGAAGACGCGCGCCGGGCTTCACACCAGGGATACGCTGCATGGCATCTCGCGGCAGACCAGACTGCATCACCATGAGTTGCCAACGCACAGTGCCGTAGTCATTAGCCTGCCAGCGGATGCGGCAGAATATGGCGTTTGGCAGGAACCCCGCCACGCGCCGCCAGCGATCGAATCGAATGATGCGTACGGGTTCACCGAAGCGCAGGTAAAGCTTGAAGCGGGATTCGAGATAGGCCAGCGAGACGCGCGTCAGCGGTGCGCTGTCGGCCTGACCGGGGAGCGTGGCGAGCGGCGGTGGCGATGCAGCCGGGGTGGCAGAAAACTGTGTGTTCATGATGGGTTCTCCGGGAACTCGCGTTCCAGCAAGGCACGCAGCAACTCGGCCACGGTCACGCCCTGCGTGAAGGCTGAGACCTTGATGCGCGCCCGCATGGCAGGCGTGATGTCGAGGGTCAATCGGGCGGTGTAGAGATCGCCCTTGTTGAGTGCGTCGGCGTCGCCTTGGCGAATCCATGCCTCCGCCTGTGGATTGGCAGGAGGACGCGCACCGATGCCGACGCGTTTGCTGTGCGCCTTGCTCATAACGGCCACCGCAGCAGTTCATCCACCAGCGCCATGATTTCACATGCGGCGATGCTGTCTGGCGCCGTTTCGCGTGCCAATCGGCCAGCGGCCACGCTGTCGGCGAAAACGATACGCTGGCGCACTTCAGCGCGCAGTACGGGCAACGGCTGTTCGGCCAGTGCCTGTCGTGCTTCACGCCCGATCACCGTGGTGCTGACGCGCCGATTGATGATGAAGGCCGCAGTGAGCTGCGGGCGGAACATTTGTGCCTCGCGGATCAGCGCCATCATCTCGGCAGAAGCCCATAGGTCGTAGGGGCTCGGTTGCACCGGGATCAGCACCCGCTCGGCCGCCAGCAGTGCGGAGCGCGCCAAGGCGGCAATCCTGGGCGGGCCATCGATAATGACGTGATCGGCCCTTCTGGCGAGTTCTGGCGCTTCTTGATGCAAGGTCTCACGGGCGAGACCCACGGCACTGAATAGCCTGGGCAAACCTTGCTGGCTTCGGCGCTGTGTCCAGTCCAGTGATGATCCTTGCGGATCGGCATCCAGCAGAATGACGTTCTGACCGCGCAGCGCTAGTTCGCCGGCGATGTGGGTAGCGAGCGTAGTCTTGCCTACGCCGCCTTTCTGATTGAGCAAAGCAACGATCATGGCGCGGCCCTCCGTACAGGAAAGTAATACCTTGAACAGCCTGAAAAACGCTTTTGTCGTTGCTGGTTGACGGTTATCCACCGATTCAATAGCTGTTTATTATTATTGGTTAGATAAGTTTTTAAGTTAGATATAAAGTTAAGGGCCGAAAAAGTATTTATAAACCAGTTTGTTAGACTAAATTCTCGCGGCTGATAGCACGATACCGGTGCGCCTGATAGCACGAGTCTTAGCGCGTCCGATAGCACGAGCCCGTTCACAGCTTGTTCTGCTGCCATCCCCAGACTTATCCCCGTGCCGTTTGCGGCACGGGCCGGAAGGCGAGAATCTCCGGTTCGCCGGGCCAGCGTTCGATGGACAGCTCGTAACCAGGCAGTGACTGCTTCGCTACCAGGGCGCGCAGATCGCGGGCAAAATCGCGCGGCTGCGCCAAGCTGCCGGACTTGCGATACAGGTAAGGAACATCGAACTGCCAACCGTTTGCCTGCCGACCACCATGCTTGCGTACCAGTCGGTACAGCCAGCGCTCTATACCGCCGGTGAGCCGAAAGTATGTCGGGTCGATGGTCAATACCAGTGCAGCATCGAGTACGCCCGCATAGAACCAGTCCGGCAAGATCAGCTCGATGCCTAGCGGCTTGCCGTTGGCATCGGCCAGTTCTTTCCACTCGTTGATCCAGGAAAACCGGTGCAGGCGCCGCCCGGTGGTCTCGCGGATGGAGGTGGCCACCGTGGTCGATTGCAGCCGGTCGAATGCGGCTTTGAGGCGCTGGTAGTCGCGCAGCGACGTACCGCGCCCGATAAAGCGCAGGATCTCGTAGGGCGTGGCCTGCATTCGACGTGACGGCTGGATGCCCGCATCGCGGGCTTCGACAATCTGGCTGGCGGCCCAGATCAAAATATCGGCATCCCAGATAGTGGCGATGCCGTGTTCCTGCGTGCCCTCGACACGAATGGTGATCTTGCCGCTGCGAAAGTCGATCGGCGCTGTGCGCCGCGACTTTGCCAGCGAGAAGAACGGATAGGCCATCAAGTCCTGGGCGTCGCGCGGTGCCATATCCTCGGCTGGCAGTGCGCGGAACAGGTCGAGCTGCTCTCGCTGCTGCCGGAGTGGCAGCGATGGACTGGACATAGAGACGGCCACCGGCGAGCCGTTGATCAGCGGCCATCACGGTAGTCACCCGCGTGGCGTTCGGCGTATTCGGGGTCGGAGGTGGCCTCGTAGCTGCGCGCATCGGCCCACGCATCAAGATCGGCCACAGCGTACATGACACGGCGGCCAAACTTACGGAACTTCGGCCCGCCACCGATCACGCGCTGCTTTTCCAGCGTACGCGGCGACAGACGTAGATATTCGGCGGCTTCGTCGTTGGTTAGGTAGCGTTGTGGCTGCGCGGGCGCAGCGGCAGTAACGGCGGCGGGTCGTAAAGGAGCGGGTCGCATGGGATGTACCTCCATCGGTTGAAAACGACCGGCCACACAGCGTGACCGGATGGAGGCAGTCTCAAGAAACATGGGACTCTTGTTCAGGGACGTTTTGCGGTAACCGCAGCGCGTCCCTGCTCAACCGGAGGAAGTTGCACCAAGCGGCGATAGCCGCCGCGCATCAGCGCATTACCCCGGCGAACCAGTCGACGCACGCGGGCGCGCAAAGCGCTGTCGGCATGCCAGTCATCGGCGACGGCATCGGCCCCGAAGAGCCCTTCGGCTACTTCACGCAATGACGCGCCGGCCAAGGTCGCGTCGAGTGCCTGCAAGGTGTGTAGTTCCAACAGAGGCGCCAGAGATGGCCGAGGTCCTGTCAGCGCGACAGGAGGGATGCCGGTGACGGTTGCCAACTTACCCAGCGAGGCCGACAACACCTGGCAGCGTGCGCGGGACGTGCCGGATGCTCGAATGGCATAGGCGTAAGCCATGCCATCGGCCAGGTCGGGCGCCAAAGCGAAGTGCAGACAGGCACCCGGCCAGCGGGCCACCAGTATCAATCGCCGCCCATCATGGATCAGGTGCTTGTGGCCCGGAAGGCGCCAAAGCGTGAAGACTTCCGTATCGAGCGGTGGGTCGACATCTGGATAGAGTTGGAGTACTGCATCGTGATCGGGAAACCAAGCTGGATGCGCTTCGCGCGCATCCACCGCCGGGTTTTCCAGCAGGCGTAAGCCCCAGCGCAGCGCCGCGTCCGACCGGCGCCGACGGCGTAGCCAGTCTTGGCGATAGTCAGGATGACGGCGCAGGTATTCCCACGCCAGCGCGGGGCCATCTAAGTGCAGAGCATAGAGATAGGCCGCCGCTGGATACCAATACTCAGAGCTGCGATCAGCCATGGCGCAACCTCCCTCGGCTTGAGGTACGTCGCCACGGCGGATACTCGTGCTATGGAGCGATCATCAGAATGTCATGGGTCCAACGATAAACTGTTAGTGTCAAGACCGATTGGCTCCGAGCTATTGCAAGTTTCGTCCGAATGCGACGGCGGCCTGCCCCAAAATGGCGTGCCGCATCGGCCAGCCTGCCAAAAGCCGCACCAGACATCATGACCGTTTCGATCAGGTGCGCACCATTTCTATGCAAGGCCGGCCATTGAGACCCAACCGGTCTGAGGCCAGACCCAAAAAGACACAATGCGCTGGCGTTGTCTCTGATTGTTCAGTCGATGATCGAGCCGTTCTCCTCAGCCAGCCGCAGGTATTCCGACAGCCGCCGCACCGGCTGGAGGTAGTGATCGCGCATCACGGGCTGCCGGTGCGGCCCGACGATGGACGCCAGATCAGACAACTTCACCGTTCCCAACTCAGGCATCCCGATCCCTAGGTCGATCAGGCCATGGGCTGTGTCCCCGTCAGCAGGATCGAGCGAGGCCAGCAGCCAGGTAGCGTGAGCGTCCGGGGTGAACAGCCGCACGACTGGCATCGGGTCCAGGGAGTCGCCGTTGGTGATCAATTGCGCACGCTCCGCGTCGGTGATGAGCAGAGTCATGGCCGCACGCCTTCCTCAAAGGAGCAGAACCACCAAACCGCTTCACCATTTGTACGTGAAAACTCAAAAGCGCAACCCCACGAATCAGCCGAAGCGTAGAAGCGTGAAGGCGCATTGGCGTAGGTCTGGAAAGGCACAAATACGACTCCTCGAATTTGGCGAGATCCGCAAAACCGGATTTCTGTAAAAGCGCGGAACTGGGAATCAATACAAAATGAACACTATAGATTGTAGCCCTATAGGATGCAATAGGTTGTCATCTTGGTTTTTGAGAGGAAACCATAGGTGGCGGCAGAGTACTCATTGGCGAGGGCGTTGAAAGCAGTCAGGAAAGCGCGTGGCTTGAGCCAGGAAGCGTTTTCCGACGTGTCGAGCCGTACCTATATGAGCACCTTGGAACGCGATCTGAAAAGCCCGACCCTCAGCAAGCTGGCCGAACTGTGCGAGGTGATGGAGGTGCATCCGCTTACGTTGTTGACGTTGGCATATACTGGTGATAGCGAAGACCAAGCCGATCAACTCCTTGCACAAGTACGGCAGGAATTGGAAGAGATTACTGAAAACAATCTTTAGGTAACTGAGGTTGACTATTTGCTGTCGCAAAGTGCGTAAACACTTCAGACTGGTGTGACTGCGCGTACAAATCATCGATCACTAACATCACGTAGGCCGACGAAAAATAATCATACTGGAGGAAGAAGTGATCTCTATCAGCGACATTTACGATAAGGACGTCAATTTTTTGTTTGGCTCAGGGGCTTCATTTGGACTTCTTCCCACGCTGCAACTCCAGTTATCTAATGAGAATGGTGAAAAATTCACGCTAGAGGAACTGGCGACGAAATTCGAGCAAGAACGTGACCGACGTTTCGTTCCGTTGTTCATGCACTATTATTCCACCTGCATCAGGCCCGCAGAACAACTCACGCTCGAAACAGCAACGGCTACCGACTCCGGTAACCAGGTCATTGAGAACTATCGTACTTTTCTCACTACGATTTTAGAGATGGTCAAGCGGCGAAAGGCATTGGATCGCTGTTGCAACGTCTTCACAACGAATTACGATGGATGCTTTCCGCTTGTGGCCGACCAATTGCTCAAAGAGGGGCACACGGACTTTATCTTGAACGATGGTTCGCGTGGATTTACTAAGCGGATATTACAGGCTCGAAATTTCGGTTCTTACCTTTGCCAAACTGGTGTCTTCGGCCGTTATCAAACCAGCATCCCACAGATCAACCTGATCCATCTCCACGGGTCGGTGTACTGGAGCAAAACAGACGGGGCCATCTTGGTCGATTACGATATTTTGTCCAAAGAATCCTTGTTGAGCGAGGATTTGACAACTGCGTTGCAGCAGTTTTCTGACGTTCTCGATAGCTCCACCGCCACGCTAGAAGATTTGCAAGAGCCAGATTTTGATGACGATGCCCTGTCTGTATTTTGGGCGAAGTATGAACAGATGCCCATCGTCAACCCGACTAAGTGGAAATTCCATGAAACCGTGTATGAGGAGCACTATTACCAGATGCTCCGATTGCTCAGTTATGAACTTGAGAAGCCAAATGCAGTACTTATTACCTTCGGTTTTTCCTTCGCTGACGAGCACATCCTCAATCTTGTGATGCGCTCTTTGTCAAATCCGGGACTACAAGTATTTGTATGCTGCTTTAATACTGCTGAATACCAAGTGATGTGTGAGAAATTCAAGGGCTACCGCAACGTCCAGTGTCTTGGCATCGATGGGGAAACCATAGATTTCTCAACGTTTAATAAGAAGATTCTGGCATGGCCAGAGGCATCCATCAAAACGGCACAGCCTGCGGCTGAGGCAGGATCTGATGTAATCGATGATGGAGCCGAAGCAAGCGTATGAGTATCCGCGTGGGTGATGTCATCGCTGTTCATGGCACTAAGGTGATTCTTAAGATCGACGAACAGTCCAGTAAAGAGACGCTATTTCACGGTGGTAAAAAATACAAAGGTGTATCTATCCGCGAATATCTTTCTATCCAGCGTGGTTTTCGGGACATCATATGCATGGTTGAAGGTGAATACCTTGACGAAAGCCGAATTGAGACACGGAACGGTAAGCCGTCTTATGTGCGGAAGGTTGAGGTTAGGCCTATCGGATTCTTTGACCATACAGGCTTCTCCCAAGGGATAAAGTACTTACCGATGATTCAGGACCCTGCATTCCTGATGCCAGAGGAGCGAATCCGATCCATTTTCGACCGAAAGTCTGATGGCGAATTCAAAATCGGGCACATGCTTAAAGAGGAGATCGCAATCGGGCTTCCATGGAAACGCCTCTTTAACAGTCATATTGGCATATTTGGAAATACTGGAAGCGGTAAATCCAATACGTTAGCGAAGCTCTACTCCGTACTATTTGATGAAAAACTTCAGCTAATTGCTGGGAAGAGCCGTTTCATTATTCTCGACTTCAACGGAGAATATGGGGGCGAGCAGCTAGCCCCAGCGGAACACAAAACTGTCTATCAGCTCTCTACACTGATAAATCCTGATCCTGAAGACCTCAATGCCCGCTTCCCATTGGCACCGCAAGAGTTCTGGGATATTGAGACACTATCATTACTTTTCCAAGCGACCACCAACACGCAGCGACCATTCCTAAATCGGGTCATTTCCGGGAAACTTAAGTACGGAGGCAACCGTGCTGCATTGGCGAACTACGCAAAAATGAAGTTCCGCCAGTCATTCTGCGCAGGCGAAGTTAAACCCGCAACGCTAGATCTTATGCGGACGGTTGCTCGGCGCATGAACAACCAAGCCGTTCAGGATCTCTTGGCGGAGGTTACGTGGTACCGCAATGGTCGTTTCCATTGTAGGGCGTTCATTGACCCCGATGGAAATCAATACGCGGCACACATCGCACCGACCGTAGACACACTAGATATTCAAGGTCTCGACGAATTTGATGAGCTCGTTCTTCGTGTCAACCTGCAATTGATGTCTGACTTGAATGCAGGTTATGTCCAGTTCGAGCATATTCAGCCACTACTCAAGCGCGTTGAGTCGTCGTTATCCAGTATACGCAAAGTCATTGTGATTGGAGATGCTCCACAACCCGAAAGGTTACTAACGGTCGTTTCTCTACGCCGCTGCAACAACGAAGTCAAAAAAGTCTTACCGTTGCTATTTGCCAAGCACTACTACAACGCACACAAGGCAGCTGTAGATACTCCTCCCGACCGAACGATTCATGTCATTGTCGATGAGGCTCACAACATCCTATCTGACCAATCCACTCGAGAAAGCGAAAGTTGGAAGGATTATCGACTAGAGCAGTTCGAGGAAATCATCAAAGAGGGGCGCAAGTTTGGAATGTTTGTCACGATCGCTAGTCAGCGCCCCGCCGACATCTCCCCGACCATTATTTCCCAACTGCACAACTTCTTCATCCATCGGTTAGTGAATGACCGAGACCTATACCTGATCGACAATACGATTTCAACGCTGGATTCCCTGTCACGAAGCCTCATTCCAGGGCTTTCTCAAGGTTGCTGTGTGGTAACAGGTACGGCCTTCGATTTACCAATGGTTATACAAGTAGACCGTTTGCCCAGTAATAAGCAACCTAGCAGTGAGGACGTAGACCTTGAAAAGCTCTGGAACACACCTGCTAATGGCAATGAGGATGCCTGTAGCTAGTTCGATGGTAATAGCTAGTCCCTTCAAGGATAAGCGGATAGCAAACCTGGAGCAGCGCGATCCGCAGAGCGGAGACGCAAGGAGGCATTTCGCTTATTATCTATTTGTATGGATTGACTGCCATCATCCAATAGGGAACATTCGTCCACCGATCACAACAACGATCCGCTCATGTTCAACGAAGTCGTTCCCCTGTTGGCTTTTGCCAGTAAAACTGTGAGAATCTGGTTTCATGCCTACCAGGTACAACCTGTAGATAAGAGTTTCACAAGATTGCAAAAGGTTTGTAGTGAGTGAAGAGCAGCCAAATCCTATCATCCTGAATGCAGAAGAACTTAGAGCAAGCATGCTCTTAAACATCTTTGCAGGGAACCCCCTCTACGGTCTAGACGAAGAATATGCTTTCTTCTACGATGAAACCAATAACATCCGCAAGTTCTGGATCAGGGATGACGGTTTCAACGAGCAGCCGAAGAACTTTGTCTTAGGTGGAATTGCCCACAAAAAATCCGAACCGTTAACCGGGCTTGATGAGTTGGTCAAATCGCTGCACATCCAAAAGTCCGCCAAGGAAATCAAGTTCAATCAGCTTGCTACGGGTAGCTATCTCGGCGTGCTGAACTCCAGGAAAATAAGGACGCTTTTGGAGTGGCTGAGTGCCAATGGGGTGTTCATCCACTACACAAACTTCAATATTCTCTATTGGTCACTGGTTGACATTGTGGATTCGCTCTGGGATGAGCCCGAGCTGCGCCAGTACATGCCGTATGTCATGCACATCAAGGGCGAACTCTTCAACCTTGCCAATGCGGATTTAGATCGGTTGGTGCCAATTTTAAAAAAATATCGATTTCCAAATGTTCAGCGAAATGCAAGTTTTTCGTTCATGACGGAATTTTCTGACCTTCTTGAATCAGTCTCCAAGAAGCCACAATCTGACATCAGCGAACTGGTTATATACATGGTTCGCAAAGCGGCAAACCTTCCAGAGTTACCCTTCATTGTGGACAACGAA
Organism: uncultured Haliea sp.; assembly: GCA_963977485.1. Lineage (GTDB taxonomy): Bacteria > Pseudomonadota > Gammaproteobacteria > Pseudomonadales > Halieaceae > JARRPM01. Next base: position 184,036 of record CAXBOW010000011.1, on the reverse strand, counting down.
GATGACGTGCTCATTGATAGCTTCGACAGTCTATTCCTGCGACCCTTGTACATTTACCCAACAAGCTCTCATACCTTTGACAACGAAACCGAGGTTCAGGAGGCGCTGGGGAACACTCAGATTGGATACAAGGGAAGGTTCGTAGAATATTCCTTCGTGGACTCCCGAGATTGCATAGAGATTCAATTGTCGGATGGCATCTGTGGATTGCTGGGTAGCCACTTCAATTTCTTGGAGGAGCATTCTGTTGAGGAGCTGATTGAGATTAAGAAAAACCTCAACCCTGTCCAACGCCAGACTCTCTCCTTGCTCCGCAAACTTATAGACATCTCCGACACTCAAAGCAATGGATTCATGTACCGAATCTCTCCGATGGATAGTGACTATAAGAATGACTACTTCTTGCATGACCGTACTTTGCCCGACCATCTGGTTTAACGTTGCCAGAGAGGCCAGATCTGCGCGCCTGCCTACCGTGCGACGATCAACTCTGACGCTTAGTTGTACTCTTTCTTAGTGCGCGATGGTCTGCAAGGGGTCACAACCGAACACTAATCTTCTGCATAAGTCGAAGCAAAAAGGGGGCCGAAGCCCCCAGGATCAGATCAGGCCACGCTCTGCAAACGACGTAGTGTCACTACCGGCGACAATGACATGATCCAGCGTGCGCACGTCCACCAGTGCCAGCGCCTCTTTGAGCCGCTTAGTGATGGCCTCATCGGCGCGGCTCGGCTCGGGATTTCCGCTGGGATGATTGTGCGAGAAGATCACCGCCGCCGCATTGAGCCTCAGGGCTTCCTTGACCACCTCGCGTGGATACACCGAAGCACTGTCGATGGTGCCCCTGAACATCTCGGTGTATTCGATCAAGCGATGCTGCGAGTCGAGGAACAGTACTGCGAAGACTTCGTGCTCGAAACCAGCCAGCTTGGCACACAGGTACTCTTTGACGAGTGCCGGTGAGGTGAAGGACATACCCCGCTGTATTTTCTGGTCGATGACCTGACGCGCGGCGCCAAGAATCTGATCTACCGACGCCGGCAGGTAGCGCCCTTGCGCGTCACGGACCAGCAGAGAGGAATCGAACGAGGAAAAGGACAGTTGTGTCATGATCGTGCTCCGGTTGCTCGGGCGGAATTGCCCGGAACCGGCGTCAGCACGGCGCAGCGCAAGCTGTCACAGGGTCATGAACGGCCATGGCCGCAAGCGTGCGAGCACGCGCAGCCCTTGACGGCGAGAACGCCGTGGTACGGTGAAGGGAACAGCAAGACCGCCCATACCCTACCCACTACACACTCTCGCCCTTGGCAAGCGGAGCGCGCAGACCCTCATGGGCCGGAGGTTTCAGGGATCAAAGCCGGATGGCCGCGATTCGGTACGAAGCGTGGGGCGTAGCCCGCGAGCCCGACGGCGTCACGCCGGGACACAAGAAATATCGTTAGCGGAAAGTCAAAATGATACTGATCTTCAACCGCAATCAATTCTCTTGATCTTCAGGATATGGAGCTTGGGGAATCGGCACCCAGCCATCACGAGTGATGCCAGCGCCGATGCGTATGTTCTGGCCTTCAGTTGCAGTCCAATGCCCACCCCGATGCAGTACAGCTCGAATCACCGATTTCCTCGGATGATCCTCGTCTGCTTTGGCGGAACTGCATATAGCATTCCAGTGGTGTTTGTCAGGCATTGCGTTCAGGCGTGGACCAAGAAGTTGATCCATAATCTCCGTCGAAACGTTGTGTCGTCCGCCATGATGAGGCACCTGAAAGTATCGAATACCTGGCAATGCGAGTCCAGCAACAGGCGCGTGGTCGATTACCTCTTGCAGCGCTTCACGCCCAGCATCGCCAGTAAGCAGGACGCTGTGGCCGTTTAGGATGGCCGTCTGCACCACACTCATTTCGTTTTCACGACTTGTCGGCTCTGGTGGAAAATACTCTTCCCCCCACAGGGACTTCATATAGGTGGTCGCGGCCTTCACAACCCGGAATATGCTGCTCAGCACGCTATCTGAAGCACTTTCCTCAACAGCTTCCGGTGTCTTTGCGGAATCCACAATCAGGTCGAAGTAGCGAGACAGTGTGGGCGCCATCACCACGAAGGGACCGATGCTCTGCCCCTGAAGAGGAGAATGGATTGGAATTCCCTTCTCCAGCGCAATGTCCTCAAGAATTGCCGTGGCATCATAGATGGATCGCAACTTTCGTCTCAGTGCTTCAGCTGATTCATAGTTCTCGAATCGAACAATCAACTGGTCCGCGTATATCCACGGCCTGTTGATCCAAAGATTTCTGACCGTGCATTGCTCTAGGACTTTTCGCAGCCCATTGGCATGATCGCGGTCTGGATGCGTGAGGATCACATGGTCGATGACAGTTGTTCCGTAATAGGTTTTCAGGTGCTCGACAATCTGATCTCCCGTATCCAGATATCCACCGTCAACGACGTGCACACCCTCAGTGCCATTCACCGAATAACGCAGCGTGATCGCATCCCCGCTTTTCGCGGTTTCGACGCCAAGAAAATCAATCTCGAAGTAGTCAGCCATACGTTCCTCCCGTTTTATGCCAACAAAGTGCCGGCAACTTTGTTCCTACCAGCGATCCACCGCACACCTGAGTCCTGTCGGAGTCCATATCAACGATACGGCGGGAAGACCACCAGCATCCTCGGCGATGCTGCGCAATGTATTTCGGTCGATGCCCGAATGTGCACCGCCTTTCGGGTGACTGTGCCACGTTCCGATGAAGGCTAGATATCCCAAAGAGGCCTCGTTCGCAGCGCGCAAACTCTGAACAAGCCCATTGGTTCCGAGGATGAAACGGGCGGCCTCTCGAACGCTGTCCGGCGGTGTCTCAACAAGGCCGGCAATGATGATGGTTCGATCTTCAAACGAGATGCGACCGACCAAGGCGCCGCCTGTTTCTAGAGCGCCCCAGCGCAGCGCATCAGCATGAATCGCTTGCTCGACCGGGTACAGAATCCTAATGCTCCAGCCACCGTCGTCTGCCACATCAAGCACAGTGGTCGAACCAAGGCTTGTGCGGGACCATGCCATGCCGAGGCCTTCCGCATCCGAGAACCCGGCGCAAAGCGTCGCTTCCTCCGGAAGCCCATCAACGAGCCAGCGTTCCAGTTGCAGCCCAGCCAGTGACGCAGACCGCGAAACAACGGCATCAGACATTGGCATCGTCAGTGAACGGCAGTTGTCACCCACAAAAATGCGCGTCGGCTCAGACGTATCACCAGCAATCGACGCACGCAATTCCGGCGTAAATCGGCAGCACTCGAACAAGAATGCAGTGAGGTCGTCAACCCGACCGGCGCGGCCAGATCCTTCGAGCAGAACCGCGACACAGCGACCCTGACCATACATCGCGACCCGTACCAGTCGGGCAGGGGATTGATCCAATGCTGCCGATTGTGTTCCAGCGGCCAGCACCTGAAGCGAAGCCGTTGTGTCCACGATGAGCGACGCATCCTGCGGGACCGTTGTGGCGAACTGTTCAGGATCGACCAGTAGGGTCACTGCGTCAGCGTCGAACGCGCGCGATTGAAGATGCGACAGCTCCTCAAAGGCCGTCTTCATCAGCGTCGACTTCCGAGGTGGAACCAGCATCGGTCCCCGCTCAATGAGCGCATGCCGCGCCGCATTGTGAGGCGACATAGACTCGTTATCGACGAAAGTCATCGAACCGAAGCCCGCTCGCCCCAGTTGCATCGCGATTTTCGATCCCAAACTTCCGCAGCCGAGCATGACCAGCGGCTGCGATGTGGCTGCTGCTGGAATGCCGGACGCCCTTGCCAGCAGCTCGGGAGACAACGCATGCGCGTGAAAGGCTGAATGAACCGTGGCGTTTCGCTCCAGGAGTGATCGCGCGTTGAGTTCATAGCGCACAATGTAGGGCAATACTTCGACGCTTCTCCCTGGTGAGCCCACAAGCGACACTGGCCTTTGCACAGTCAGAATAACAATCGCGTACAAGCCATACACCCAGCCACGCGAGTCCTGCTGCATATCCAGGATCGAACGTCCGTAGTAGCCATCCAGGCTTTGGGCCAAAGCGTCACGATCTATGCCCAGTTCCACTGCTCTATCGAGCAGCGTCGCGAGATCGACAACCGTCTCCGGTTGATAGCGCCCGACCACATACGGGTGATTGCCGGTCATTGGCGCCCGCGCGATGAAGGCTGCGGCATGGCCATTCCCCCACTTCCCCAACTTGTCGTTGTGAACATCCTGCGAGAAAACAGTATCGAATTGCGCGGTCAGTTCGGTATTGATGATGGCGTACATACCGCCATCGATCGTCACATAGCGTGCGGGAACTACCAGAATCGTGCCGTCAACGGGAGCGTTGGCCGCGACCTTCTCGGCACTGAATATGACGGTGGAAGGACAACTGTCTCGGCGCGTCGGCTCCCACCCATGCTCCAAATCCAGCAATGTTCCGGCTGCGGCCTTGTGCAGCCAATCGATCAACTGGTCGACAATGGCGTCCAGACCAAACCGATGCAGTAACTCGTCCAACGACCCCTCGAACAGGCACGGCGAGACCAACTCGCCTTCCTGATGGGGGTTGATGTGCGGCAAGTTGAGCGGGAAGTCTGCACGCAAGAAGGGCTTGGGGGCGAATAGGGGCCAGTCATTATCGAATACCAGAACGCATGTCTCGACGGCACGTACGCCAGTTTGGGAGACGCCGTTACGCCGAGACCTGCTTGGCAGTTGAACGGCAACATCGACCTCTATCTGTGTCGATACACCGCTTGCCTTTGGCTCGCCAACGCGGATCAAGCCACGATGACGTTGAAGTTGATGCAGTGCGTCTGCGATGGCGTCTGTCATGATGACCCGTGCGGCATGGGAGTGCGCGCGGAGGTGATCACGGCGGCAGCCTTTGATCCTGCTTCCTTCTTCGATGGAGGCTGCACCCCCTGAGCGGTGACGGTGAAAACGAGAGGCTCCACGGATTTTTCGCTCGGGTACTCGCCGGTGCAGTAGAACTCGCCTTTTACCTCGTCCACGATTGCCACGTACTCACGCTTTGCGCGGATGCAGGGCGGATCGCTGTCGTCATCTTTAATCGGTTTGCTACTGGTGACGATGACAGCGCCGTCACGGGTCTGCGAAAGCGCACTGCGGGCATCGGTATCGAGCTTGGCCTTTTCGCGGAGGGTAGACCAACTGTCTTCGGACAGTGAACGCCAAGAGCAGTGATGTGGTGCCTGCATGATGTCGTACTCAAGCGCATCGGCTTCGGCCTTGTGGCGCTGCCACTGGCGGTTCCAGATAAATACCTCAGCATCGCCACCAGTAAGGAACTTCGCGCCATCTGGCGTCTGTGCATCAGCGGCCAATGTGATGTTCAGGATCACACTGGACTGGTTCTTGACCAGGCACTCTTCGTCGTCGTCCTGGGCATCCAGAGGCGCCAGAAGGAACGCGGAGAAGAATGCGGAACTCTTTCCATTGATCGTCGAGAAGCGCGTGTCCACCTTCCGTAAAATCGAGGTGAGATCATCAGTTTTTCCGTCGATGTCCTCGCCCATGATCTGAATGCGATCACCGTTTGCAACGGCGAAGTTCTGGTCGCGGTTCAGTTGTACACGTCGACGTGCCTCCGTGTTGAATGCTTTAGCGTCGTCACTCAAGGTGTGCGTCTTGCTGGCGCGTCGAAACACAATCGGGGACGACCACATCTCGCGGATCACGATCTTCTTGTCCTTGTCGTCCTTCTTGTCATCCGGGTACTTGTCCAACGATCCTAGGTAGAAATGCCGCGCCAAACCACGGCAATGATCCTGGTCCGGGTGGCTCAACAGGAAGGCATCGACATACGGCCTGCCGTTCTCATCCTTCTTCAGCCGTTCGCGCAAGTCCTTGGCAACATCGCGCACGTCCTTATCGGGGTCGTCGGCGTCTTGTCGGATGTTGATGTCGATCAGCAGCGTCGTCGCGTCGAGATCGCCGAATTTGATGAGGGTCATGTCCCCGTTGTCGACGGGGAAAAACGTGATGGTTGTAGGCATACAGGTCTCCGGGTGGACGGCCGAAAAGTAATCGAGTATAATTATTATACGGATATTTTTTATACCCGTCTACTTTATAGGCGTAACGATGCGAGAAACCCCTATCACTACTGTCGAACCAACTGAGCCCAAGGGACTAAGCTGGGGGTTGGAGAGTAGGCTTCAATTTATTGATTTCCGTCTGCGCTGGGAGCGGCGCATTAACCGCATGGACCTCACCGAGCACTTCGGCATATCGGTTCCCCAAGCATCACTGGATATTGCCAAGTACACTGAGTTGGCACCGAGCAACCTGACTTACGACCGCAGTTCCAAGACTTACACGGCATCACCGAGTTTTTGCCCGCTTTACCAACGAAGTTCGGGCCAACGCTATCTAGCGGAGTTGCTGGCGACGAAAATGGGAGTTGTCGAGCCGGCGGCCAGCTTCATCGGCTCCGCGCCGGAGACAGATTGGGCTCCTTCCCCCTGGCGCACGATCAATGAGCAGACCGTCGAAGCAGTAGTCCGGGCAATCCGGCAGCAGGAAGCGATTCGGGTGAGCTACCAGTCCATGACGTCCTTGGACGAATCGATTCGCCTGCTGTCCCCTCACGCGCTTGGCAACGACGGTTTTCGCTGGCACGTGCGCGCGTTTTGCCACAAACGCCAGCGCTTTAGTGATTTTGTCCTAGCTCGAATCTTGCGCATCGACGGTTTCGAGGCAAGCCAAGTGGACTTCAGCCAGGATGCGCATTGGCATACTGTACTGACGCTTGTCCTTGCGCCGCACCCCGATTTGCCGACAGCCAAGAGGCGAGTCTTGGAATTGGATTACGGCATGGAAGATGGCGAGGTCAAACTTCCGTGCCGCCAAGCATTTCTGTACTACACATTGAGGCGTTTGGGCTTGCACACCAAGGAAGCTCCTGACCCTCTCACGCAACAGATCACGCTGAAAAACCGAAATGAAATTCAACCCTACATTGATGGATTGACAACGCAGGCCTGACTCTTCATGACAACAATTTTCGAACTGGTCAAAGACCCCTATGAGCGTAAAGCGCGCGTTACCCCAGGACTTCTTGTGGCCTTGCCATTGTTAGTCCCCTTACTGTGCGTCTATGGAGCTAAGCATCCTGTGCTTACAGGTGTGGTTGGCCTGCTCGGCGGCTGCGGTGCTATTTATGCCCTTGCAAGTGTTGCTCGTGGGCGCGGGAAAAAACTTGAAGAGATGCTGGTTGCAAAATGGGGCGGCATGCCAACAACCATCGCGTTACGTCATCGTGATAGGTTTCTTGATAGTGTCAGCAAACAACGTTACCACACTGCAATTACGGAGAAGCTCGGTATTGCTATGCCGACAGCAGAAGAAGAATCAGCAAACCCTGACAAGGCGGATGATATCTATATTGGTGCAACCAGGCGGCTTCGTGAGCTGACGCGCTCTAATAAAAAGCTCTTGCTAAAAGAGAACATTGCCTATGGATTTCACCGCAATATGCTGGCGATGAAACCGGTTGGCATCGTATCGTGCCTTTTGGGTATCGCCTACGGATTAGTGATTGCAAAAGTTCTGCAGGTAATACCGCCCCATTTTGTCCCGGCACATCTTGCAGAGCCGGGGCTTGCCGCAGGCTTGACGTTGCTTACTTCTATGGCGTTACTTGCTGGCTGGCTATTGTATTTCGATAAGAGCGCAGTTAGGCGAATGGGGTTCGTTTATGCAGAACGCCTGTTTGAGTGCTTGCCGATTTTGCCTTCTTCAGCACCATTGGAATGGGTCTCAACACCAACTAGAGACTGAGGTTCGAGTCAATCTCCAGACAAGCCATTTGGCTCGACTCGAGCTTTAGCTTGCAGAATTATTTGGTTCGGTACGGGACGTTTCCTCGTAGCGGGCCGCAGCGTGATTATGTCTGAGATCCGAAACTACGGCGATCAATCTATTGACCGGCTCGGCCAATCGCTTCGGTAGTACACGGTGCTCGGAAAAGATTTTTTCATTGGCGATCCATCGCTTCGCAACCCAGACATCGTCTTCGGGGTGATTATTGTCAACACCGTTGCAATACTTATAGCCAACAAGGGCATCGGTATGCGATAGCAGGATACGCGCCATGGTCATGTGGAAACGGTGCGCCTGAAGATCTGCTGGCCCCTTGGGGCGAGGAAGGGTCAAGCGGAGACATTTCTGATCATTAAAGTCCTTCCAATCAGGACCGACGACCTGCCCGGCACGCTCCAGCATCTTGCGGGCCTGGTCGTTCTTACCGTTGACTATCGCCACAGCAACCGTCCCTTTCGGATACTCCAGCTTTTCGGCCAGGAGATTCATCCAGCTCACCAGCTTGTTCAGCGTTTTATCGTCGGCAAACACGAGGAACTGATGGCGCTGATCGTCGTCGAGAAACGCCGGCAATTGCGCATAGAGTGGGTATAGCAAGTCATGGATATAGATGTAGGTCTGTCGTCGCCCTTGTTCATGGTTACGGGTGGTTGCCGTCAACACTTTCTGTGCCCATTTCGGAGTAAGTTCGGGCAGGGTCATTTCGGTGATATCGATGGAGATGAGTGGGAAGCCGAGAGACTTTCCGATCAGCGCCTTCCGACCGTCAAAGGCGTGGCCAAGTTCGATTTCAACACCGCCAAGCACCATCGGTTCAGCCTGGACCGGCGGTCCAAGCACAGCCACATCGAGCCGGAACTTGCTGCCGAAAGGCGTCTCTAGAGGATGCTCAGTTGCCACTCGGTCGGCGCCAAGCAGCAAGTTCCCCTCCAGCGGATAATCCGATGAATCCAAATCGCTGAACGACCAGGGCATTGCAAGCCCAGCACGCAAGCGCCTTGAGAGCTCGTCCGCGACAAGTTCTTTCGCCCGCCGGTGTTCAGGGCTTTCCTGAATAGCACTCCATCGGTTAGCTTCTTCATCGTCGAAGTGAGCTTTAGGCTTAAAGGTGTGCTGAGTAGGCAGTACTCGAAAATGGGATCGTCGGCGCAATTTGCCATTTTCAAAGGAAGGACTGACCCACGTCACCATTTGCCGCGATCCATCGGAAGAGACCAATGGCCAAAGCTTGCGCGCATGTTCCCGGCTACGGACGTCACGTGCCGCAATCGTGGTCTGGAAAAGCCCTTTCCGGGAAAAAACAACAATCGCCTCGTCCATTGGCTCCCCCTTTACGCAGGCACAGCAGCAAGCCTCGTGACGCCATCCAGCTTGCGGTGAATCAGTGACACCAGCGTCAGGATGTCCAGGGCGTCTTGTTCGGACATCGGCCAATTCGTCTTCGCAGCATGGGCAAGCGGATTGCGTACCGCTCCAAACAGACCGACCAGCAGGTTTGCAAAACCTTTCTGTTCGCTCTTTTCGGACTCCGAGGTAAGTGTCTTTAAGGCAAGAACGGGTTGTTGGCCCGCAAAAGCCTTATTCACAAGGTCAGCACCATCGCCGCTCAGGCCTGAGAGCTGGCGAATCCGCTCGGCGACGCCCTTGGTTGCTTCAAAGACTGCGTGAAAATAGTTCTCTTCCATTAGCTCCGCACGACAGTAGTTCAGGACTTCTGCATGCACAGTCCGACTTTCCAGCGCCGCCTTGAGGCGCCCGGCTCGGGCTCGGGCCTCATCCAGCGTATTGGCCTTATCGGCATATCCAACTTTGCCGTCTTCACGCACGTAGAAACCCGAAAAGGCCAAGACAACATTGAGTTCATCTCGGCGCCACGCGAATGCTCCAGGATTACTGGCATAGCTCACCGGATTCATCGCGCGATTGATGAACATGATGAGATGGTTACCAACCTTATGCTGGTTCTGCGCGCCAGCCAACGCATTGAACAGCCGTTTCCACTTGGTCATGTCTGGGGATGAGTCGGCTACTTGGACCTCTTGTAACAACCGCCCGATCTGCGTGCCAGTCAGACCTTGTGCGGTGTCGGCAAGGACGCGGCAGGCAGCTTCCAGGTGCTGGGAGCTGAACGGGGCAATTTGTGAAGCCACTATCTGTACCTCCGTCGCACATTCATCAGATAATGGCCTGCAAACCCTTGTCGGCGATGACGTTAAGTAGCTTGAGCGCCGGGCCTGCTGGGTGCGTTTCACCCTGTTCCCACTTGCGTACCGTCGAAGCCGTAGTGTGCAGGTGATGGGCGAACACTGGCTGACTGAAATGCAACGCTTCACGCAGACGCTTGATGTCGTCCGCGCTGAACTCGCGCACCGGCGGTGGGCAGATCGCGTCGAATTCACGCATCGTCACTTTGCTGATCGCGCCAGCGTCTTGCAATGCAGCCAGATCACCGCGCAAGGATTCAATGATTTTACTTGTCACAACATACCTCCAATAGAACACCAGCCTGCAATGCCTTCACCAATTCCTTAGCCGACAGCTCTAGAAATACCTTGCCGGCATATTGCAGCGCTTTTTTCTCTTCCCGCGTGATGTTCGACTTGTCGCTTTTCGGGAACCCGTGCAGGAATACATAACGGCGGCCAACACGGGCCGATAACAAGGTGCGGTAGCCACCGCTCTTACCCGCACCAGGGCGAGCTACCCGCTTCTTATAAAGGTGGCCGCCCAAGTCGGCATCAATTAGCCCGTTCTCCATTTCCTGGACCGCCTTGCACAGGGCCGTATCGGACAGTTTCTCGCCCGCTTGCCACCGCGCAAAATCCTTTCGCTTCAAGACATTCATACACATCCACCCCAATAACTATACCCGTAACGGGCATGATTGTCTATCCCTCGCAGGAGCCCCCAATGGTCGCCCACGATCAATAGTCGCACCGCTATTGCGACTATTGAGCGGCAAACCTGTACACCGACCCTGCTCATACTGAGGCTCCCTTGACACGCGGAGCCCCTATAATTGTCTTACGCCGGTTCGCTACGAGTTCGGCCGCCTCACGAACCGGATCATCCTCGGTATGGATGTAGCGCATAAACATGGTCACAGTCTTGTGCGCTGTCAGTACCATACCGACTTTGACTGGAATACCCGAGTTGGCGATGTCTGTGGCCGAGCGATGTCGGATGCCATGCGTGCCGACGTGAGTGACGCCAGCCGCCTTGAGTGTACGGGTCCAGCCGCCGTAATACTCCCCATAGGTCAAGTGGGTGAGCGGGTTACGCGGCGATGGCAGCACATAACGTCCGCCTTCCTGTCGAGGTGCCGTGGAAAGCAGTCGATAGGCTTCCTCGCTCATGGGTTTTGACATACCACCGGTCTTGCTGTCGGGCCAGACCACCCGGCGGTTCTCCAGGTCAATCCATTCCCATTCAAGCAGCACTATTTCAGAACGCCGGGCAGCGAACTCGAATTGCAGACGAATTGCCAGCGGGATGACATAAGGCACTAAGCGTTCAGCCTCAACTTGGTCGAGGTGCTTGAATAGCTTGGCCATCTCTCCGTCAGTAATGAGCCGGGTTGTCTTGCCACCGGTGTACAGCGGAATGTGTCGGCACGGGTTCGAGCCATCCGGGCGGTACCCCCAAATCTCAGCAAGGTTGAACATCTTACGCAGGACGGACAGAGCTTTATTGGCCTCGCCTGGCTTATAATCGAGCTTCTTCATCATTGTCGCCACGTCGGCACGTTTCACATCCTTTACCTTGAAACGACCCAGGATTGGGATGATGTTGCGGTCAATATTGCCTTGGTAGCCCCTCTGAGTACTGGGTTTGTTGCGGTGCCTGGAGTAGTCCTCCATGAACTTCACGCACAGTTCCTTGACGGTGGGCGCTTTGCGCGCTTCCGCCTTGGCAGCTCCTGGATCGCCACCCCGGCGAACATCAGCCAACCAACTCTGCGCCAATGAGCGAGCCTGATCGACCGTCAGTTCTCCATACAGACCCAATGCGGGCTTGCGCCGCTCACCGGCGTTTGTCCGGTACTGGAGCATGAAGACTTTGCGACCGGCAGGCGTGATCTTGCAGAGGAAGCCGGGGACGAGGGTATCACGCAGCTCAACGGGCTGCGTCTGAGGTTTTGCCGCATCGACTGCGGACTTGGTGAGCTTGATCTTAGCCATAGCTGACTCCTTGGAAAGACCCGTTTCCAGGAGCCTGTTAGGAGCCAAGCGGATGGAAGCCGGGTCAAGTTTCGGAAAGCACCGGCATATGATGAATTAGCCTAAGTTATTGATAAACCTGCTGTAGCGAGCTTAGGCGTAGTCCAGCGAAGTACGGTGCTGGAGTCATGGTGAAATAAAAAAACCCCGACATGCGGGGTTTTCTCAGCGCTTCTTGGCCGCAATCAGGCGCGCATTTCCTCTATTTCGACGGCGGCTATACGTTTGCCTTCTTCCGCACTCTTCTGGAACTCGAGGATCTGGTCAAAATTCATATAGCGGTAGATCTCGTCAGACATCGAATCCAGATCACTTGCGAACTTCAGATACTCCTCGGGGGTGGGTAGCTTGCCGAGAATGGCGCCCACCGAGGCCAGTTCCGCAGAGGTCAGGTACACGTTGGCACCATCGCCCAGTCGGTTCGGGAAGTTTCGGGTGGAGGTGGATAGCACGGTTGAATTGGCGGCGACCCTGGCCTGGTTGCCCATGCACAGCGAGCAGCCCGGCATCTCGGTGCGTGCACCGGCAGCCCCGAAGATGTTGTAGTAGCCTTCCTCCATTAGCAGGTGCTCGTCCATGCGTGTGGGTGGCACTATCCACAGACGGGTGGAAATACCGCCCTTGTGCTTCTCCAGTAACTTGCCGGCAGCGCGAAAGTGACCGATATTGGTCATGCAGCTGCCAATAAATACCTCGTCAACCTTGTCACCGGCCACGGCTGAAAGCAGGCGAGCGTCGTCCGGATCATTGGGGCAACAGACGATAGGCTCTTTGACGTCAGCGAGGTCTATCTCAATGACCGCGGCATATTCTGCATCCGCATCGGCCTTCATCAGGCTGGGGTTGGCCAGCCAGTCTTCCATCTTGCGTGCGCGGCGTTCCAGTGTGCGCGGATCGCCATAACCCTCTGCGATCATTGAGCGCAACAAAACGATGTTGGAACGCAGGTATTCGGCAATGGTGTCCTCGTCCAGGTCGATGGTACAGCCCGCAGCAGATCGCTCGGCGGAGGCATCGGACAGCTCGAAAGCCTGTTCCACGGTCAGGTCCTTCAGGCCTTCGATTTCGAGGATGCGGCCTGAGAAGATATTCTTTTTACCTTTCTTCTCTACCGTCAGCAGACCCTCTTGAATGGCGTAGTAGGGAATGGCATGCACCAGGTCGCGCAGGGTGATACCCGGTTGCATTTCACCTTTGAAACGCACCAGTACCGACTCCGGCATATCCAGCGGCATGACACCGGTGGCGGCGGCGAACGCCACCAGGCCGGAGCCTGCAGGGAAGGAGATACCCATCGGAAAGCGGGTGTGGGAATCGCCGCCTGTACCCACGGTGTCCGGCAACAGCATGCGGTTAAGCCAGGAGTGAATGATACCGTCGCCGGGACGCAGTGAAACACCGCCCCGGGTCATGATGAAGTCTGGCAGTGAATGCTGTGTATCGATATCCACCGGCTTGGGGTAGGCCGCTGTGTGGCAGAAAGATTGCATGGTCAGGTCGGCAGAGAAGCCCAGACAGGCCAGGTCTTTCAGTTCATCCCGGGTCATAGGACCGGTGGTATCCTGAGAGCCGACAGTAGTCATCAGCGGCTCGCAGTAGGTGCCGGGGCGAATGCCGTCGGTGCCACAGGCCTTGCCCACCATCTTCTGCGCCAGGGAAAAGCCTTTACCGGTGTCGAGGGGAACTTCGGGGGTACGGAACAGATCCGTGGCACCCAGGCCCATGGACTCTCTGGCGCGGGTAGTGAGGCCGCGACCGATGATCAGGTTGATACGGCCACCTGCGCGCACCTCATCAAGCAATACCTCGGACTTCAGTTCGAATTCGCTCAATACGTCCCCGGACTCGGACAGAATCTTGCCGTCGTAGGGGCGAATCTCGATCACATCGCCCATACCCAGGTTGTCCACGGGCGCTTCGAATACCAGTGCGCCGGCGTCTTCCATGGTGTTGTAAAAAATAGGGGCGACCTTGCCGCCGATACAGATGCCGCCGCCGTGCTTGTTGGGCACACCGGGAATCTCGTCGCCGAAGAACCACAGTACAGAGTTAGTGGCTGATTTGCGGGATGAACCGGTACCCACGACATCGCCTACGAAAGCCACCGGGATGCCACCGGCCTGCAGGTCGGCGATTTGTTGCATGGGGCCAGTGACACCGTGCTCGGCGGGCTCCAGGCCGTCCCGGGTCATTTTGTACATGGCCAGGGCGTGCAGGGGAATGTCCGGGCGCGACCAGGCGTCGGGCGCGGGTGACAGGTCGTCGGTGTTGGTTTCACCGGTTACTTTGAACACGGCAACCTTGATGGATTCTGCGACAGCGGGGCGGTTGGTAAACCACTCGCCGTCCGCCCAGGATTGCATAACAGCTTTGGCGTGATTGTTGCCTTTTTCGGCGAGCTCGGCCACATCGTGGAAGGCCTCGAAGACCAGCAGGGTATGCTTGAGCTCGCCCGCAGCGGCTTCTGCCAGCTTGTCGTCGCTCAACAGTGATACCAGGGTTTCGATATTGTAGCCGCCGTGCATATTGCCCAGCAGTACAACGGCACTGGCCGCGTCGATAAGAGGGCAGGGTGTCTCACCTTTTGCCACGGCGGACAGGAAACCCGCCTTGACGTAGGCGGCCTCGTCTACCCCCGGCGGTACCCGATTGCTGATCAGGTCCAGCAGGAACGCTTCCTCGCCAGCCGGTGGCGCTTTCAACAGTTCTACCAGCGCGGCAACCTGTTCGGCGTTGAGCGGCTTGGGTGGGATATTCTGGCTGGCACGTTCGGTCACATGTTCGCGATAGGCTTCAAGCACGGTAGAGCTCCTTTGTGTTGGCTTAATCACCCCTGTGAGGCCTTAGTGGCTTCAGAGTGGGGCGTTTGTCGTAGGTGCGGAATCGGAGCGCGAGTATAGCGCAGGCGCCGTTTAAGATAAATTATCCGGGCGCTATATCGTGCATTCACCGGGGTGATAAAGTACACTTTCACAGTGATTCCCGCTGTTAAAAACCCCGTACGAAATGCTTGATACTACTGCCAAAACCCCTTGCATTGGTGTTTGCTCCACCGGTATCGGTGACAGTGTATGTCGGGGCTGCAAGCGCTTTTCCCACGAGGTTATCGACTGGAACAGTTACACCCCACAACAGAAGCAGGTGGTAAACCGGCGTCTGGGAGATTTTCTGTCACAGTGTGTCAGTAACAAGTTGCAAATCACCGACAGGGCGCTGTTGCAGTGGCAGCTACAGGTGCAGCAGGTGGACTATCCCGCGCACCACGACGAGTACTGCTGGGTTTACAGCCTGATCAAGGCCGGCGCCAGCCAGATCGATGTCACCGCGGATTTCGGTTTTGAGGTGGACCAGGCATATCGTGCGCTGTCGTTGGCAGCACTGCGGGAGATCATAGATCGTGAGTTCTTTATCCTGTCTGAAGCCCACTATGAGCGCTACATGCTGACCCCGGACCTGTTTATGGGGCAGCGCGAGTGACTGTCGCAGTCGATATAGGCCCCATCAACGATTTCCTGTACTGCCCCACGCCGCAGTCATGGGTGACATGGGCGCTGGAGAATCAGGAGCTGCTGCTGATCGATCACGCGAACTGCGAGAAAAAAGCCGCCTCTACCGCACTCAACCTGATGTACCGTTACGTGGGCCATCATACATTGCTCACCCGGCTATCGCGGCTGGCCAGGGAAGAGCTGCGGCATTTTGAGCAGGTCATTGCCCTGATGAAGAGCCGGGACATCGCCTACCCCCAGTTGAGCGCTTCCCGCTACGCCGGTGAGTTGCGGCAGCCGGTGCGCAGCCATGAGCCGGCGCGGTTGGTGGATACTCTGTTAGTGGGGGCAATAATCGAGGCCCGCTCCTGCGAACGCTTCGCCGCGCTGGTGCCCGTCCTGGACGATGAGCTGGCAGAATTCTATGCCTCGCTGCTCAAGTCGGAGTCCCGCCACTTCACCGATTACCTGAAGCTGGCTGGAGCACTGGGCTCTGCCGAAGATATCGCAGCCAGATTGCCGCTATTGCTGCAACGGGAGCGGGAACTGATTGAATCAGTCGATGAGGAGTTCCGTTTTCATAGCGGGGTTCCGGCAGTTAAGTAAATTTGGTGGCTACAGTGGCCCCCCAGGGCTCGCTAAACTGCTTTAGGTTGTTATGATAACTCATTGATTTATAATAATATTATTTAATTTAACTTTACCCACGGACGCCTCAACAAACCAGGCCTGATCATCCCATGCCCCCAGTACCCAGCGCAGCTGATTACCGTCGCTGTGCCGCGCTGGTCGGTGTGTATGACCGTGAATCATCTGCCTGACACCCTGGGCTTTCATCTCGCGATCAACCTCCAGCTGCGTGACATCCATGATGTCCTCGCTTTTCATACTGGTGGCTTCTGAGCTCATGGCACGCAGTTCGGCGGCCAGTGTGCGCCGGTCTGCCAACGGCCTGGCCAGGAGTTCTTGTTGCCAGCCGGGGTCCCGCGCCATCAGGCGAAACTGTTGGTAGTCGCTGTCTGCGGTGCAGAGGCTGTCCCCGTGCATTAGCAGGGTGGGCTCGCCGTATAGATCAATTACGGTTGGGTCGGGCAGCAACGACGCACCAACCGACGCGGCAAAAGCGTCCCCCAGCAGAAAGTCGCGGTTGCCGCACATGATGAACAGCTCCGGGCCCGTATCGCTGTAAGCCCGCAGTAGCCGTGTCACTTCATGGGAGAGGGGCGAATCGTCGTCGTCTCCCGGCCAGGCTTCAAACAGGTCGCCCAGGATATAAAGTGCGGTGCAATGGGTATGGCCGGCGAGAAATTGCGCCAGGGCCCGCGTGACAGCGGGCCTGGCAGTGTCGAGGTGTAGATCTGAAATAAAGCAGGTGCTGGACAAGAGGGGGGTCCGGCGTGGCCGGTTACTCTTCGACGACTTCCACAGATTCGATGATTACCGCATCGGTGGGCACATCCTGATGGCCGCCGCTGCTGCCGGTGGGCACGTTGCGGATCTTCTCCAGCACTTCTTCGCCCTCGACCATCTTGCCGAAGACAGTGTAACCCCAGCCCTGCATGTTCTTGCCGCTGTGGTTGAGGAAGTCATTGTCTTTCACATTGATGAAAAACTGGGCAGTGGCGGAGTGCGGCTCCATGGTGCGGGCCATGGCAATTGTACCGAAATCGTTTTTCAGGCCGTTGTCCGCCTCGTTATCAATGGGTTTGCCTACCGCTTTCTGCTCCATATTGATGTCGAAGCCGCCACCCTGGATCATAAAGTTGTTGATGACCCTGTGGAAGATGGTGCCGTTATAGAAGCCTGCCCGGGCGTACTCAAGAAAGTTGGCGACGGTTACGGGAGCTTTTTCCGCGTCAAGTTCCAGTTTGATGTCGCCGAAGGTGGTGCGAATGATGACCATACTGTATCCCTGCTGGTGAATGTTCAGAGCCGGGCAATGATACGGACTTTTGCCGGGCAGTAAAACACTCTGGGGCGGCAGATGAGCATAAATACGCCTTTATCTGTGCAGCTGAACTGCTCATCGGGTATTAGGCCGGGCAATCTGTGGCTATAATACGCGCCCTTTTCAGCTATCAAGTGCGCGGAATTTATGGAAAAGACCCCAGCCAGTAACTTTCTGGAAACCATCGTCAGCGAGGACCTCGCTGCGGGCCGGGTGAAGGAAGTGGTTACCCGTTTCCCGCCGGAGCCCAACGGCTACCTCCATCTGGGCCACGCCAAAGCCATCTGCGTGAATTTTGGCCTGGCTGAAACGTTCGGAGGCCGCTGCAATCTGCGCTTCGACGACACCAACCCGGAGAAGGAGAGCCAGGAATATATCGACTCTATTCTGGAGGATGTGCGCTGGTTGGGTTACAGCTGGGACGGAGAGGTGCGCTTTGCATCGGCCTATTTTCAGCAATTGTACGACTGGGCGGTGCATCTCGTAAAACAGGGCGACGCCTACGTCTGCGATCTCAATGCCGATCAGGCCCGGGAGTACCGTGGCACATTGACCGAGCCGGGTACGGACAGCCCCTACCGCGGCCGCAGTGTTGCGGAGAACCTGGAATTGCTGGAGGGCATGAGGGCCGGCACATTTGCCGAGGGTGAAAAGGTGTTGCGCGCGAAGATCAATATGGCCGCACCCAATATGAATATGCGCGATCCCATTATGTACCGTATTCGCAAGGTGCCTCACCACCAGACCGGTGACAGCTGGGTGATCTATCCCACCTACGACTTCGCGCACGGCCAGGAAGATGCCATCGAGGGGGTTACTCATTCGATCTGTACTCTGGAGTTTGAAGACCACAGGCCACTGTATGACTGGTATTTAGAACATCTGCCGGTGCAGGCGCGGCCACGTCAGTATGAATTTGGCCGACTTAACCCCAGCTATACGATTACCAGCAAGCGCAAACTCAAGCAGTTGGTGGATGACGGTATTGTGTCGGGATGGGACGACCCGCGCATGCCAACGATTTCCGGTATGCGACGGCGCGGTTTTACTCCGGCCGCGATCCGCAAATTTTGCCAGATGATAGGCACCACCCGGGGCGACGGTGTCGTCGATGTGGCCATGCTGGAATTTGCGATTCGGGACGACCTCAACGAGAACGCGCCCCGGGCGATGTGCGTGCTGAACCCGCTGAAAGTGGTTTTGACTGATTACCCCGAGGGCAAGGTGGAGCAGGTGGTATCGCCGCGACACCCATCCCGCACCGAGCTGGGGGAGCGCATGCTGCCCTTTACGCGGGAGCTGTATATTGATGCCGAGGATTTTCGCGAGGAAGCGAACAAGAAATACAAACGCCTGGTGCTGGGCAAACGGGTGCGTCTGCGCAGCGCCTATGTCATAGAGGCCCACGACGTGGTGAAGGATGCCTCCGGCAACATTGTCGAGGTACACGCTCACACTATCCCGGATACTATCGGCACAGACCCGGCAGATGGCATTAAGCCGAAGGGCGCTATCCAGTGGATATCCGCCAGCGAGGGCGCGCAGGCGACGGTCCGTTTATACGACCGGCTGTTCAATCACGAGTCCCCCGACAAGGGCGACCGTGATTTCCTCGATCACATCAACCCGGATTCCCTGCGGGTAGTTGAGCAGGCGTGGGTAGAGCCTTCTCTGCTGCAAGCCACCCCGGAGCAGAACTTCCAGTTCGAGCGCGAGGGATACTTTGTGGCAGATCGGTATGACCACAGTGCAGAGACACCCGTTTTCAACCGCACCATCAGTCTGCGCGACAGCTGGGGCGGGCAGGGGGGGGCAGGGCAATGAGCCTGTACATCTACAATACCCTGAGCGGTGAGAAGGAGCTCTTTCAACCGCTAGTGCCCAACACAGTGACAATGTATGTCTGTGGGCCGACGGTGTACAACCTGGCGCATATCGGCAACGCCCGGCCCGTGGTGGTATTCGACACGCTGTTTCGCCTGTTGCAGACCCAGTTCGATACGGTGACCTATGCCCGCAACATTACCGATGTGGACGACAAGATTATCGCGGCCGCCAGAGAAGGGAACCGCAGCATTGAAGCAGTTACCGACGAGTTTACGGCCAAATACCGCGAGGACATGGCCCAGCTGAACGCGCTGCCACCGACGCTGGAACCTCATGCCACGCACAATATCGCGCCCATGCTGGAGATGACGGCAACGCTGATCGAAAAAGGGCATGCCTACGAATCGCAGGGGCATGTGCTGTTTGCCGTTGAATCCATGGCGGACTACGGCAAGTTGTCGCACCGTTCACTGGACGACATGCTCGCCGGCGCCCGGGTGGAGGTCGCCAAGTACAAGCGTCATCCCGGTGATTTCGTGCTGTGGAAACCCGCCGCAGACGACGAGCCCGGTTGGGACAGCCCCTGGGGGCGCGGCCGCCCCGGCTGGCACCTGGAGTGCTCTGCCATGATTCGTGAGCACCTGGGCGAAACCATCGACATACACGGCGGTGGTCGTGACCTGATTTTCCCGCACCACGAAAACGAGATTGCCCAGAGCCGCTGCGCCCACGGTGGTGACTACGTGCGCTATTGGATGCACAATGCATTTCTGGATATCGACGGCGAGAAAATGTCCAAGTCTCTGGGCAATTTCCGTACCGTGCGAGGTCTGTTGCAGGCTTACCGTGGTGAAGTGCTGCGTTTCGCCCTGTTGTCGGCGCATTATCGCTCCCCCATGAATTTCTCCGCGGACTTACTGGAGCAATCGGAAGCGACTCTGGGCAGCCTCTACAGTACCCTGCGGGATGTTCAGGATATCGAGCTGGACGTGGAGGTGCCGCTGGCTGATGAGCCATTTTACAAAGCCCTGAACGACGACCTGAACACACCCATTGCCATCGCCGAAATTCACGCCATGGCGAAACAGTTGCATAAGGCGTCGGCTGACGAGCGGCCACTGTTGAAAGCGCGAATTCTCGCGGCAGGCGATCTTCTGGGTATATTGCAACAGGACCCCGAGGCCTGGTTACAGGGCGGTGTATCCAGTGATGGCATATCAGCGGATGCTATTGAGGCATTGGTCAATGAGCGTCAGGAGGCCAAGCTGGCCAAAAATTATGCCCGCGCCGATGAAATCCGACAGGAATTACTGGCGCAGGGGGTGGTGCTTGAGGACTCCCGCGAGGGCACCAAGTGGCGCCGGGAGTAATTAGCCGAGAATACTCTTCTCGCCCGACTCAACACTCTGCATTATGAGGGTATTGATGGTCATGGGCCCGACGCCGCCTGGCACCGGGGTATAGGCGCTGACCTTGTCCATTAGCGCCGACAGTTCGATATCACCCACACCACCCGGGTGATAACCCGCGTCTACCACAACCGCTCCGGGCTTCACCCAGTCCGCCTTGATAAACTCTGGCTTACCTACCGCACCGACAAGTATATCGGCCTGGGCGACGATGGCAGGCAGATCCTGCGTGCGTGAATGGCAGATAGTTACCGTGGCATTCTTTTGCAACAGCATCATCGCCATGGGCTTACCCAGAATGGGGCTACGGCCCACAACCACGGCATGTTTGCCCTCGATATCCACCTTGTAATGTTCCAGGATGCGCATGATGCCCTGGGGGGTGGCACAACCGTAGGCATCCTCGCCCATGGCCATGCGGCCGAAACCCAGGCAGGTCACGCCGTCCACATCTTTGCTGAGGGCAATGGCGTCGAAGCAGGCGCGCTCGTCAATCTGGGGGGGGACTGGATGCTGTAGCAAAATGCCATGCACGTCCGGGTTATTGTTCAGTTCCTCAATGGTAGCCAGTAGCTGTTCGGTGGTGGTGGAAGAGGGCATCTCCACCGCCATGGAATCCATGCCCACGCGGCGGCAGGCATTACCTTTCATCTTCACATAGGTCGCTGAAGCGGGGTCGTCTCCCACCAGAATAGTCGCCAGAATGGGTGTTTTGCCCGCCGATTGGGCTTTCAGGCGCTCAACTCGCTGCAGTAGGGCTGCCTCTGTTTGGGCTGCCAGGGATTTACCGTCCAGGACGAGAGCGGGCATATTGTAGGAATCCTATGTGTTGTGGAAGCTTCTGGGTCTCGGCGAGTGTTTTTCAGGCTGCCCCGGAGGGATGCGCCCGGATCTGCCCCGCTGAAGGGGGTATTGTCCCACGAGCGGCCCTCCCAGTGAAAGGTTTAGCCTTCTTGCCCCTCAAATTCCCACCATCGACGTTGACGCTATCTGCTCTGGTGAGTATGATGCGCCCTCCTGAAAAACGGGGCCTGGCGCATATGCCGGCATTGAAAGAATCGGGGTATAGCGCAGTCTGGTAGCGCGCCTGCTTTGGGAGCAGGATGTCGGGAGTTCGAATCTCTCTACCCCGACCAACTTTCCGGTCACGAAGGAGAGCTTGGTAACCCGGTTTCAGCACCTCACGATGGTGGCCGTAGCTCATCAGGTAGAGCACTGGATTGTGACTCCGGAGGTGGCGGGTTCGAGACCCGTCGGCCACCCCAATTACGCCGTTGTTACAACCCATTTATTTTAAAGCGTGTATGTTGCGCGACAAGCGTTCGGTTGCTGCTTGGGTCGACTCCATTTCAAATTACGCAGATTAACTATCTGATCGTGCTTTCCAATACTTTAAGTCCTGAAAAATATCCTTTTTATCGCACTTTGATCGCAGAAGGCGGGTTGTACCTCGGCTCTAAAGTGGTTTCTCTGGCGCTGGACTGCATGAGGAAGCGAAACAATACAAAACTTCGGAGCGTGACTTCTCGATACATCTTTATGAAAATCGGGGATTAAAGAAGCTCCCCAGCTGTCACCGGGAGATGGTTGATCGTATCACCGCGGGCGCCCCATATTGTGCTGTACGACTCTATTCCTTCGTAGCCCTTCGACCATCCGAACTACTGTTGTATACTCGCGTCTCATTACCCGCGCCCATAGCTCAGCTGGATAGAGCATCGGCCTTCTAAGCCGGCGGTCTCAGGTTCGAATCCTGATGGGCGCGCCATTTTTTTCACCCAGGTAACAAGTCTCTAGTCCTTGAAAACCTCGCTGGTGAGGCGAGGCATCCAGAAGCGGATGCTTTCCATGTGAATCCTTCCGGCGAATCTGGCGTCGACACCGAACAACTTCGCCCTCACAAAGCAATGTGCCTGTGCGAGTGGTGTTCTTGATAAAGAGAGCTGATTCAGGGATGTGCTCGATAATAATCAACAGCCTCAGATACTTCCCGCTCCACCGATTGAGGCTGCCAGCCAAGTTCTCGCTGCGCCCTGGCACTGTCGACATTGGGCAGCAGGGTCGAGCAGCGCAGAGACGCTACGCTAAGGCGGTTGTCTTTGCGCGTAACGAACGACACCAGGTCTGCTATCGCGGCCATGCAATACAGTAAGGCCAGGGGAATCTTCTTGCTCGGCGGGGCCACTCCCGCGCGATTTGCAGCGATAGCAAACAGCTCTTCGTAGTCCAGCCAGCGTTCCGCCACGATATAGCGCTCGCCGACCACACCTCGCGTCTCTGCTAGTAGCAGAGCACGGGCGGCGTCGCGAACCCCCACGCAAGGGCCACCGCCTTGCCAGTAGTAGGGCATTTTCCCGGCCGCTACATTCTTCACCAGCGCCCCGTGCGGCGTCGGCACAATATCGTCAGCGCCGTAGGTATTTCCGACACAGCAGGCGACACCCGGGAGATTTTTTTCGCGGCAGTAGGCAAGAAACATGTCCTCCGCCTGCACCCGGCATTTCACATATGCTGGCGCCTTGTCTGCCCAGTTAAAAATGTCGTCTTCAGTAGAGACTCCGGCGGGATTAATACCGATGGTGCCATAGGTACTGGTGAACACAAATCTGCTGACACCGGCCGCTAGCGCTGCGTCCAGAACCCGGCGCAATCCGTCAACATTGGTGGCGTAAAGAGGTGCCGGATCGCGCAACCAGGCGCGGGTGTCAACGATGCAGTAAAACACACTGTCGCAGCCAGTCAGTGCGGCGGCTATGGCGTCGCTGCTATCAATATCACCCGTCACCCGTTCCAGTGACAAGTGGTCGATGGCACGCGTATCGCTAGTGGTGCGCACCATAATCCGCACCTCCCGGCCAGCTGCCACTAACGCCTTCACCACGTGGCTGCCGAGAAAGCCACTCGCCCCCATTACCAACACTTTTGACATAATTTTCCTCTTCGCGAAACAGCCCATCGCTGGTTCTGGCAGGATTCTTCCAGCGCACGTTCACTATAAAACGTGTCTAGCGGGCCAGGGAGGTTCCCATGGGCCATAAATATTGACACCCATAATCACAGTATGCAGCTAAGCCATCGAAAGGTGCCCCTTGCTATCCCCGTTGGCGATTGATAAAGTAGTTTACTGGTAAAACACTATGATACTAAATATGTGCTTTTGCGTCCTTAAGAAAACGAGAGTATGAAGGCCGATCAGGCCAGGTATCCCCGGAAACAATGTCTTAAGGGTTCCAGGAGAGATTAGTTTATGCGTGGTATTGAACGTTTAAGAACAGTGGAGCGAACCACTGAATCGTTGGCAAAAGCACTACCTGCATTGCCGCTTACAGAAACGGTGATGATACGGTTAATCAGGGTAGGGGTTTTTGGGCTGGAGGACTATTTTCTGAATATCTTCAGAGATGTGTCCTTCACCGAGAAGTCCTACCATGTGCTTTGCGTGCTGGTTGCCAGTCAGAAGAGGCAGGCCTATCCCAGTGAACTCAGTGAATTGATCGGCACCAGTCGAGCGAATATGACCAAACTTTTGGCGGCTATGGAAAAGGATGGTTATATCAAGCGAGAGAGTGGAAAGACGGATGCGCGCCGAAGCCTGATCAAGATTACAGCGCAGGGCGTAAAGGCCGTAAATAGAATTACGCCGCTAATTGCGCAACCCGTTGCTGAAGCCTTTGGTGGCCTGAGTGCGGAGGAGATGTCCGTATTGGATGGCTTACTAAGAAAGCTGATTGTTTCTCTCGACGAAGCAAAGAGCACGACGGGAGCCCTTACCTGATGAGTATCATATATAAGAGGTCGTTCTAATGAATAATAGTAGTGTAATACGCCATGATCTAATCAGTGCCTGGTGTGGGCCTGCGTTCTTGCTAAGCTTTATTGTTTTCTGGGGTATTTTGGGGCAGAACCTGCCGAATCCTTCGCCGGCGTTAGGCGCAGATGCACTGGCGCTACGCTATGCCGAAAATTTGGGCAGCATACGCGCCGGCTTTATTCTTGCGATGATTTCAGTGGTTCTTTATCTGCCGTGGACGGCACTTCTAACATCTCAAATGATCCGTATCGAGGGTCGTTTCTCTACCTTTGCCTATGTGCAATTACTGGGTGGTGGCCTGACTATGATGGTTGTTTCGCTCAGCGCATTTTTCTGGGCAGCGGCAGCATTTCGTCCCGACCAGGCTCCCGAAACGACGTTACTATTATCTGATTTGGGCTG
Organism: uncultured Haliea sp.; assembly: GCA_963977485.1. Classification (GTDB taxonomy): domain Bacteria; phylum Pseudomonadota; class Gammaproteobacteria; order Pseudomonadales; family Halieaceae; genus JARRPM01. The sequence continues at coordinate 159,070 of CAXBOW010000011.1, read as the reverse complement.
GCTGTGCATCGATCTGCAATACGCGTGTACTACGGTGCAAATGATAGCGGCTGCTTTAGTCGGATTGTCTGATCGCCGCGAGCAACTCCTCTTTCCCCGTTGGGTGTGTTATCTAACTATATGGTGCGGTTTAAGCTTTATTCCCGCCAGTTTGACCGGCGTTGTGAAAACAGGACCTTTTGCTTGGGACGGCCTACTCAGCTTTTACATACCCTATGCCTGCTGGCTGGGTTGGTTCGCTATTGCCACTTCATATATGTTTAAAGAAGTGAAGCGCCGCGCCGAGCAAGGCGAAGATATCACCCTTGGTGAACTTCAGCCTGCTTAAGCCGCGATGCCACGCCTTTAGCGAGAATGGCGCCTCGTAGTACCGGATGAAAAGTTAACTCAATGCCATGAGTCTATTCGCGAGTAAGTCACAAAAGAGCGCCCTGGAAAGTGGCATTCTCATCTTCATAATCGCGGATATGAGCATGTTCGGCGTGTTTTTTATGGTTTACTGTTTTGAGCGTTCCGGAAATCCCGCTATGTACCAGGCTTCGCAGTCCGAATTGAACCAGACGCTCGGTATGATCAATACCATGATTTTGCTGGTAAGTTCGTGGTTCGTGGTGATTGCGACCAGAGCCTTTCGTGATATGGCGCAGCGCACAGCAGCATTTTTCCTGGCATTGGCGTTTTTGTGTGGCTGCGTTTTTGTCGTTAATAAATTTGTCGAATACTCGGAAAAATTGAGCCAGGACATAACGATATTAACTAACGATTTTTTCATGTTCTATTACGTTTTGACCGGGATACATATGCTTCACGTGGTTGGCGGAATGATTATTCTTCTTGTCTTTTTGCTGAATCTTGCACCCCGAAAAATTTCCAGACTCTCTCCAGCAGCGTTTGAGGGTGGCGCCGCTTACTGGCACATGGTCGATCTTTTGTGGGTCCTGATATTTCCCCTGATTTACTTCCTGATCTAATGGTGAAAAGTTATTTTTTCAACGGCTCCACGATAGTAGCGATGCTACTCCTCCTTGCTACTCTTTTAGCATGGTTGATATTCGAACGGTACGCAGAAAGCTTTTACACTTCCTTGATTATCATTGTTATCGTCCTGCTCAAGGTGCGAGCCATTTTATACAGTTTCATGGAGCTTGCCTGCCAGGATTTGGTGTGGCGCCTGGTGTTTAATGCCTGGCTGGGGGTAGTGGGAACCGCCTTAATCTTCAGCTCATTCAGTTCTCACTACTCGCTTTAGTTTAGCGACGCGTTCCGCAACAGGCCCGCGTGTGGTTGTCAACAATTGTCCCCATTATGGCAAAAAATGACCCTGCTTGGTGTGCTGCCGCATCGTAAAATACAAGCTGAAAATCAAGCAGAAGATTTGGCCGGTGCATGCGCCTGAATAATACGTTTGAAATTGAAACAGTCTGTTTTTTGCACGAATCACGGTGATTGCAGTTCCGCAAAAATCCGCTTCGGTGGAGGACACAATCAATACAATGAAACTGCGTAATCGTTGAGGTACGGCAATGAGTTCACACATTCCCACGGAGTTGGTTGCTCCAATATTCAATCCAGCCACGTTTACTGATCCCAGGAAAGTGGACGAAATATTCGCGCGTCTGCGCAAGGACTACCCCCTGGCTGTGGCTGAGGTCCCCGGGTTTGATCCGCACTGGATCGTAACGAAAAATGAGGATATTCGGGAAATTTGCAAGTTGAGCGAAATTTTTCACAATGGCGACCGATCTAAAATGCTCGTTTCAAAAGCCTCTGAGGATCTGATCCGGGAATATACCGGGGGCGATTACAATATTCTCAAAACATTGGTTCACATGGATGGTGAGGAACATAGCAAATACCGCAAGGTAACCCAGGACCGGTTTATACCGCGCAACATAGTCGATGCTGAACCCATGGTGAGAGAGATCGCCAGGTCATTTGTCGACAAGCTGGAACGAAGCGGTCCCGAATGTGACTTTGCCCTGGATATCGCCTACCAGTACCCCCTGAAAGTCATTTGCACGCTGATCGGTATACCCGAGAAAGATCACCCGTTAATGCTGAAGTTGACACAGTGGATGTTCAACTACGCTGATCCCGACTTGCGACGCCCGGGAGCAGACCCCGAAAATCCCGCAGAGCACACTGAAACCTGGAGCCGGGTTTACAAGCAGTTTGAGGAGTACTATGCGCCCGTGATCAAGGACCGTCAGAACTGTCCACGCGATGACCTGGCTAGCCTGATCAGCAATGGCAAGATTGATGGATGCCCGATGGAGCACAGGGCGCAAATCTCATATTTTGTTATTGCCTCGACAGCCGGACACGATTCGACCGCAGCAACCACGGCAGCGGGCATGTGGCTGTTGGCGGAGCGACCTGATCTGCTGGCACAGTTGCAAGCAGATGCAGGGCTACTGCCCGCTTTTATCGAGGAATTGATTCGTTGGGTGTCGCCGGTCAAACACTTTTTGCGCAGCGCCGTTACCGACCACGAAATACGCGGTCAGCACATCAAGAAGGGTGATTTGATGTACCTTTCCTATGTGTCCGGTAACCGGGACGAAGATGTATTTGACGATCCTTTCGAGTTTAGGCTGGATCGAAAGCCCAACCGGCATGTCGGGTTTGCCTTCGGCAGTCACGTTTGTCTCGGCCAGCATCTCGCGCGTATGGAGCTGAGGATTTTCTGGGAAGAACTGCTACCCCGCTTGGATACTGTCAAGCTGTCAGGCGTTCCAAAATATGCAGTTTCCGATCTGGTGTGCGGTCCCAAATCAGTTCCTATTCAATTCAGTTTCGGGCGAGCCGCCTGAGAGCCGACATGGGTAAAAGATGAGTCACGGCTTCAAAATCTATATCTGCATGAGCTGCGGTTTTGAATACAGCGAGGCCGACGGCTGCCCTGAAGAAGGCTTGCCGCCCGGCACCCGCTGGGCCGATGTGCCGGACGACTGGTATTGCCCAATGTGCGGGACGGCAAAGAGCGACTTCGACATGGTTGAGCGCTAGTCAGCCCGGTTGAGCAGCCACTTTATTTGTCGGCAAGCAAGCTGACCATTTCCCGCCAGCGACGCAGTAATCGGTCGAACTCGGCCTGGTCATTTCTGATTAGAGCGCGTGTAGCGAAACCGCGCACCAGGCTGTGTGACAATGCAAGAACGTCTTCGGCCAGCGTCAGTGACCAACCGTCGTCCACTAACTTCTCCAACCAGGCTCTTTCGACCTGGTCCCGGAATTGGCGCGACATACCGGTAAGTTGCTTGTGTAATTCTTCGTTTTTACCCCCGGCCATCAAAATATCCAGGGCAACCATAAAATAGTCAGAGAGATAAAAATCCGCGGAGTCCTGGAGAATCAGGTTTAGTAGGTCGTCACTGCTTTCGCTATTGGCCAGGTTTTGCTCAAATTTCTCGCGGGCTTCACCGTAGGCGTATTCCAGAGCGGCAATTGCCAGGCTGTCTTTGGTCGGATAGTGGTGCAGTTGGGCGCCCTGGGAAACGCCGGCCCGTTTGGAGACGGCGGACGTTCGAAAATTGGCATAACCCACTTCCCGGATGACTTCAAAGGCGGCTTTGGACAGGCGCTGCTGCATCTTGGCGCTGCGCACTGCATGTGGAATGCGATCTTTCTGGACTGCAGTAGACAATTCAGGAACTCCTGGCGAAATAAACCGTACTTTAACGCAGTTAAATTGGCCTGTTAATCATCGACCTGCTTTTTGCTGACTGCGACTTAGAGCTGGTTTGCCTTAAGAAAACTGCGAACCAGCTCACCGAACTCCGCGGCCCGTTCTATCTGCGTCCAGTGGCCACAATTGCTGTAAATATGCAGGTCAGAATTCCTGAGCAGGGTACCCGCCCGTAATGAGCAGTCCAGAGGGACGATGGTATCTTCCCGGCCGTGAACCAGTAACGCGGGCTGCTCAACGCGGGAGATGTCCTCCTCGGGCAGGCACAGGTCATCCAGTCTCTCCTGGTACGGTTCGGGAAATAGCTGCGCATAGGTTTCCTGGTAACCGGGCCGCATGCTGGCCTGGTAGCGGGATTCGACGATGTCATCACTGATATCCTCGCCCCGGTGGGCGAAGGTATTCATCAGTTCCCGCATGGCTTCGAAGGAGGGGGTATAGCCCCAGACTTTTTCAAGACCTTGCGAAATAGGAAAGTGAATGCCCGCAGCGCCCATCATGACAAAGCTGCGTACCCTCTGCGGATGCTTCACTGCGAGGGCCAGAGACAGGGCACCGCCGAAGGAATTGCCGATAAAACTCGCCTTTTCTATTCCCAGTGCATCCATGAACTGAATGGCAAACCCGATCCAGGCATTGAGGTTGTACTCGAAGTTGTCCGGATGATCGGTATAACCGAAACCTACCACGTCCGGAGCGATGACCCTGTAGTCGGTAGCCAGCATTGGTATCAGCAGACGCCAGTTGGCGTAGGCAGTGACACCGGGCCCCGAACCGTGCAGGAGGATGACAGGTTCCCCCTGGCCTTCGTCAAGATAGTTGACCCGGTAACCACCGATATCTATGGATTTGCCGATTTCGGGGTTGGATGTTCCGGTCGTCGTGGTGCTCAATGGTCTGACTCCTATTGTTCCGGTCGAAAGCGTTTATTGGGTTTCATTGTTACCAGAAGCTGATCATTCTCGATGCGGGTATTGAACGTCGGCAGGGATGCGCGGCAAGGCAGTGTCAGGGCTGCCCCTGTCCTGATATCGAAAGTGCCGTAATGCCAGGCACACTCAATGATATGTCCCTCCAGTTCGCCTTCATCAGAGAGAGAGGCGGCCCCGTGCGTACAGCGATCAGAGGTGACATAGAACTCACCATCGACCCGGTAGATCGCGATAGGGAAGCCGCTGGGCAGCTTGGCCTGTGAGACCTCCCCCTCGGCAAAATCGTCGATATTACCCAATTCCATCCATTCAGGTGTGTCCTCGGAACTGGCAACTATTTCTGCGTCCACATCGTTTCTCCTTGGTCTGTCAGAGCATCGTGCTGCCGCCGTTGACACTGATCACCTGTCCGGTGACAAATGCAGCCTGCTCACTCGCGAGGTAGCAGACCATCGAGGCAACCTCGGAGCACTCCGCCGCGCGTCCCATCGGGATAACCGAGAGGAATTGGCGAGCGAGCTCAGGCTTTTGCGCCTGCACTGTCTCCAGTGCGGCTGTGTGTACTGCGGACGGGGCCACCGTGTTCACGGTAATTCCGTCCTCCGCGAACTCCCTGGCCAGCCCGGTCGTAAGACCGTGTACGCCGCCTTTAGCGGCATTATAGGCAGCGTGGTTCCAGAGTCCGTTGCGGACGGAGTCAGCGCCTATATGGATTATGCGCCCGTATTGGCGTGCCTTCATCGCAGGTAGAGCCGCCTTGCTGCACCACAGTGTGGTCCAAAGGTTACGGTCCAGGGTCTGGCGCAGGGTTTCCGCTGTATGATCGAGAAACGGCAGTATGACACCGCCGCCGGCGTTGTTAACAAGAATGTCCAGTTGGCCGAAAGACTGCAGGGTAAATTCAATCAGGGCGTTGGCATCTTCTTCCCTGGAGAGATCTCCAGCCAGTGTTGCTACTCTGCCTGCCGTAGCAAATTGGCCGGGCACTGACTGCAGCGCTTCCTCATTCAAGTCCGCTACGACTACTGAGGCTCCGGCTTCATGTAACGACTGCGCAATGGCCAGGCCGATACCCTGTGCCGCGCCGGTAACGATAGCAACCCGGCCACTGAGGGTCACGACTCCGCCACCTGGCTTATAATTGTTCCGCCCTTGGCAAATCCGGGCGCTGGAAAGCCGCCCCACTGATCCATGACCTTGGCGGAATTCTCCAGCTGGCGCGGTTCACGCGCGTCCTCCATTGGAAATTCCTCCATGCCGTAGCTGAATTCCATAGTCATCCCTGCGGGGTCATTGAAATAGAGAAACACACTCCCCGAAGGTGTGTGCCTGCCGGGACCAAATACAATGTCCACCCCCGCGTTTTCCATGCGATTACGTGCTTTGCCGATATCATCTATTTCGCTGACCATGAAGTTGATATGGTGCAGGCCGGCGTTGTCATCGCAGACGACGGCGAAACTGTGGTGGAGGGGATTGGGGTAGCAACGTAACCACACAGCCTTGTTTTCGACGTAATCGGAGGTAACAAAATTGAAGTCGTCTCTCAGGGTGGCCCATACAGGGTCGAGTTCCTTAGCCCTTATCACCACGTGGCCAAGGCGTTGGATATTGGTCAGCGTCGGTGTAAAAGGTGTCGAGGCAGTTGTAGTGCTGTCAAAAAAATCAAACGTCAGGCCGGTGCCGCTTTCCAGTAGACTGAAGCCAGGGCCGGTGCCAAACAGTTTTCGATGATCATCCTCCAGTGGAGCCAGTTGATAGCCACGCTGTTCGAAATGTTCTGCAGCCCCGCCCAGGTCTCGTTGGCTCTGTACCTTCATGCCTACCCGCTGCAAGCCCGCTTGGTCATTTGTGAACAGGACGAAATCGGCCGCACTATCGCTACAGCGAAACACGGCGTTTTTACCCGGCTGGTGACTGCACAATTCCAGGCCCATGAGGTCCCGATAGAAAGCTATGGACTCCTCCAGCTTCGGAGTACCGAGGGCAACGTAGCTGACCTTGTCGTAGAGAAATGGAGTAGGCATTGTTCAAACCTTAGTTAAATACAGTGTGTACGCATTGTATTATGGAAAATTTCGAAGCGTCAAGAACTCATTCGAGGCAATCCAGTTCCGCATCCCCAAAAGTGAGGTGCCGCCACATGCGCTCGAAAACGCGGCCAGTGGTCACCTTGCGTGCAGTGAGTTCATCTTGTGAGAGTAGACCGGAATCGGGGTTAAACCCTGCGTGGCGAACTGCCATTTCGACCCTGGCGGTGTCCTCAAGAAACCAGCTATAGGTGACTGCCTGCTCCAGGTTCTCGCCGACGACTACTGCGCCGTTGCCCCGCATGATGACGGCTAAGTTGTCCCCCAGTGTTGTTGCCAACTTTCGTGCTGCGGGCTGGTTACGCAGCAGGGCCGGGTCATCCCAGAGAGGGATGTCGTTGTCAAAATAGGCGGACAAGCCGTGTCTTGAAGCGGGGCATACCCCTTGCGTCGAAAGGGCCATGATGGCAGGCGGCATGATTCGGCAGATGGCACCGATGTCAGGGCGTAGCGCGTAGATCTGCTGGTGTATTCGCACCTCACCCAGGACGCCTTCAGGAAGATCACCCTCTACGGGCACAACTGAGCCGACTTCGCCGGGCATTAGGGTCTTGAGCGGCTCGGGTGCACATACCAGGAACCGGGCCTCGTCCAGCCGGACACTGCAGTGCCCATACGCGTGTACAAGTCCCGCATTGCCCAAAGCGCGAGCGGCCATTCTTAATTTTACCTGGATATTCTCCGGAACGGCGTGGGCACTAGTTGTCATATTGAACCTCCCTGGGTAAACAAAACGCTTTACACAATAAATGTAAGCTGATAATTTTGCAAATACAAACCAAATGCACGGTATATAAATAGAGGCTTCTATGACGACAGAGCGTATTCCAAGCATCGAGGACGATGAGGAAGGTCAGAGATTTCGTGTTCCACGCAAGGCATTTGTAGAGCAGAGCGTATTCGAAGCGGAGCGCAAAGCCATCTTTGACCGCTGCTGGTTGTACCTGGGCCATGCCTCCGAGTTGGAGGAGTCAGGTCGTTTTGTTACCCGCACGGTTGCCGACAGGGATATTCTCTTCAATAAGGACAGGAAGGGAACAATTCGCGCTTTTTTGAATGTCTGTCCCCACAGAGGCGCCACGGTCTGCCGAGAGAAGCAGGGCAAGAAAAAGAGTTTCCAGTGCATGTATCACGGCTGGGTGTTCAAGGATGACGGCGAATTGATCAACCTGGCGGGCGCTGGGTCCTATAGCAAGGACTTCAACGACTGCGGCCAGGTTAATCTGCGGGAAGTACCGAGGCTGGACCAGTATGCCGGTTTCTACTTCGTGTGTTTTAACGACGCCACGGAATCTCTCCCGGATTACCTGGCGGGGGCAAAGGAGTATCTGGACCTGGTTTCAGCGCATTCTCCAGAAGGTATGGAGTTGGTTGGTGGCACACAGGAATACGCCATCCGCGCCAACTGGAAGCTGCTGGTAGAGAACAGTTTTGATGGCTATCACGCCGAGACAACACACGCGACCTACCTGGACTACCTGATGAATACTAACGGGGGCCTGGCGGACACCAAGCTCGCTGGTGTGGCGCATAATCTGGGTAATGGCCATGCAGTAATCGAGTATACGGCGCCATGGGGCCGCCCTGTCGCACAGTGGATTCCCATGTGGGGCGAGGATGGGAAGCAAGAGATAGACGAAGTGTACGCCGAGCTGGTGGAGCGACTTGGGCCCGAGCGCGCGGAGCAGGTCGCTCACAAAAACCGGAATATGGTGATTTTCCCCAATCTTGTTATCAACGACATCATGGCGATCACAATTCGCACCTTTTATCCTGCCAGCCCCAACTACATGATGATCAACGCCTGGGCGCTGGCCGCCAGGGGTGAAAACGACTGGCGGCGCAAGTTTCGCTTACACAATTTTCTGGAGTTCCTGGGGCCGGGCGGTTTCGCCACACCGGATGATGTAGAAGCGCTGGAAAAATGCCAGGCGGGTTTCAAAGCAAGAGATCTGGTGCCATGGAACGATATATCCAAAGGGATGGCAAAGAAGCAACCTTCCTTTGACGATGAACATCAAATGCGGGTGTTCTGGCGCGAATGGGATCGGCGCCTGGAAAGTATTCGGAAGGAGAAAGATAATGACTGAAAACGTATCGTTTGGAGCCGAAACCTACTTCCAGGTACAACAGTTTCTGTTTCGAGAGGCAGCATTGCTCGACAGTTGGTGCCTGGACGAATGGTTGTCGCTGTACGCGGAAGATGCCGAGTATCAGGTGCCGCCCACTGATTTGAGTGAAGACTCCAGCCCGGAAAATTCGTTGTACTACATAGCAGACGATCGCCGACGCCTGGAAGAGCGGGTGCTGCGTTTGAGTAAAAAAACAGCGCATTCAGAATACCCACGGTCGAAGTTGCGCCACCTGGTGAGCAACATAAGAATTCTGGAAGCCAAACAGGATGAGCTGAGCGTGGAGGCTGCTTTTGTCTGCTATCGCTCCAAGGACGGGGTAACCGATGCTTTCATAGGTCGATATGCATATCAGCTGCTGCGGACGGAAGAGGGCTTCAGTATACGTAGCAAACGCTGTCATCTCGACATGGATGGGCTGCGTCCCCATGGACGAATCAGCATTATTTTGTAGTGCTGTAAGCCGATTGCGCTGATTGTCGGATATTCGCGTGTCGACAACACCGGGAAGTGCAAATTGGTGTTTGCGGCGCACCTCCATGTCAATGACTCACCCGATCGATCGTCTATCGAGACTCTCCCCGGCATCCTTTTCATCGCTCGCCTGATGAACGCGTCACTGCCAGATACGCAGCCCGGAGATTATCTGCAAACTGGCGCCAAGGCCGAGCAATGCATAAAGCGTCTTCAGTAGCAGTCCGCCATAAGAGGCGTAGTGTAGTGGCGTCATCATCGCGCACTGCGCCTTGGGCCAGCGGTCTTCACGCCAGTTGATAATGCCCAGCATCTCACCCGTGGCCGCGCAAGGTTGTCGTATTAAGCATTTCAATATTGCTAATGAGAATCATTCGTATTATATTGTGACTCACTCAAGCCGTTTTTGGAGCTGTCTTATGCGACTACGCTTTCTCTGTCAGAATCATCGAACCTGGCTGGAATCCGACGGGAGGGCAGCGAACGACTCCTGGCTACACAATTATGATCTTGCAGAGAGGTTTCTGCATGATCGGGAAGATGTGAAGGCGGTGAATTACGCTGGCTGCTCGCTTGAAGTTGCAGAACTCCTTATCTTTGCGCATGCCAGAAGCTCCAGTCTCGATATTATCCGCTTCACAGATTCCGCCATATTACTGTGCCGGTCGCTAATCAGGGTGGGGCAGTCGAGCCTGGTCCGTAGCGTGATAGGTGGGGTCATGGTCCGGATGGAAGAGCTGCTATCGCGCGGTGCCGAACGCGAAATCGTGTTGGGCGGTTGCCAAAGACTGCTCACCCTGCCTGAGCAGGCGGAATTGGCAGATGAGGAGTGGGGCGGCAAGCTGGTCGATCGTGAGAGCAGCGCATTGCCGAGGTGGGCTCTGCATTGAACCCGCCTGACTCGCAAGCTCGCGAATGCAGCCATTTTGACCATTTTTGTGACGGCGCGTTGTCGCAGGACCTGGCTCAAGTAGAGATCCCTCACCACGTGCTGGCTCGCCTGCTACGTGAGGGCAGTGTGTTCGCCGCCGAATTGCGAAGCCTTAACAAGCATTCTCGGCTGGTGCTTCGTGACGCGATAAAAAGCTGTCTCATATGAAGCAGTTTTTACTAACCGCGACGGTGATTGGGCAACAGTAGTGTCCTAAAGCTGGTTTGCTGATTGGTATCTTCTGGAGAGCTTACTGCCGATAGGCTCAGCGGCGTGGATGGGACGTGTTCACTGCATTAGAGGCGCGAGATTGTCACTTCTTTGAGGAAAAGGCGTAGGTGTTTTTCCCTGCCCGTTTCGCATCGTACATTGCTGAATCTGCGCGCATCATCAGTTCGTCGAGCGTTGTGCCATTCTCTGGATAGAGTGCAATACCGATCGAACATGTGATGTTAAGCACCCGTTCATTCACACTGTAGGGCCTGGCGATCTCTTCGAGCACGCGCGCGGCAACCGTTGTAAGCCCAGAAGTGTCGCTCACTTCCGTTAGCAGCAATATAAACTCATCGCCTCCGAGCCTGGCCACCTGACCTTCCGAAACATGCGCATGTGTTGATGTATCATGTGCCACGATGTCGGTTTTTCGCAGCAGTCCGCTGAGCCGATTGGACACCTCTTTGAGAAGTAAATCCCCGACCTTGTGGCCCAGCGTATCGTTTATTTGTTTAAAACCATCGAGATCCATGATTAACATGGCACAGTTGGTGCTTTTGCGCGCGGCGAAGGCCAGCGAGCGCTCAACATGCTCGCGCATCAATCGTCGGTTGGGCAGTCCAGTCAATACGTCATAGAATGCCAGCCGGTGCAGTTCTTGTTCAGCCTTCTTTCTTTCGCTGATATCCTGGAAGATCCCTATAAACGATTGGCTGCCTCCCTCGGATGATTGAATCACGAAACCCTCTGCTGGAAAGCATGAGCCGTCCGCGCGGCGCATATCAACGTTGAGCGTGATCTGCTGCCCCTCCCCCAAACGAAGTATTTTGTCCTTCAGGCGGCTGCTCTTGGGAATTGTGGTGACATCTTCGAAGGCGAGGGCCTCCAATTCGTGTTCTGAATAGCCCAGATTAATCTTTGCGCTGGTGTTAGCGTAGAGAATTTTCAGAGAGTGGCTGTGAAACATCAGAATCTGACTCGGGGAAATATCGATTGCGCGACTGAGCTTGGCGGCCTGGGCCTCGGATGCAAATGCCCTCGCTGCGCGCACCGCGTAATCGACACGGTGAATCAGAATCGGCCAGTTGATCGGTTTGGAGATAAAGTCCGACGCCCCGCACTCGTAAGCACGTTCCACCGCGTCGGCATCATCGTAAGATGTCAACATGACAATTGGTGTCAGAGCGAATTTGGGGATCGCCTTGATGCGGGAACAGGTTTCATAGCCATCCATCCCGGGCATCATTATGTCCAGTAAAATAATATCCGGCTGGACCAGGTCGATTTTTTCAAGCGCCTCGGCACCGCCAGCTGCACTGACCACCCGATATCCGCGCACTGAGAACATTTCCACGACCAGTAAGGTAGTCGTGGCATCATCGTCAATGGCCAATATGGTCTTTTCGCCCAGCTTGAACCTCCGTTCGCCATCTGCCTGGGTCTGCAGAGCTATGGCGTCTCACGCAATAAGGTAGTCAGCGCGCGTAACGCGAAATATAACACTGAAAGGAATGAGTCAACCAGCACATTCCCGAATGATCAGGAAGCGCATAGGGCCGTCCACCTTGAAGTACAGCGGCTACAGGCGAGTGCTGCTGCATTCAGCCAGTCGTGGCGAGATTGAAAAATCGTTATTACGGAGACGTGCTACTGCACTGGTCCTTTCTGGCTATAGTTCCAACGTCGGGATTGTTTCAGGGCTGTGTATCAACCGTTGTGTGTTGCTGCAATTGCGCTGTCGTTGGTGACAGACTCCCGCTCAAGCCATTCCAGACTCAGGCTGTCGTTCAGCCACAGTGTCTCAAGCTCGCGGAAGATGAAATTCAGGTCAGGGGGTGGCTTGGTTTTGCCCTCCTTGACGACCCCTATGAATTGGAACGCCGTGCGAGTGCAGGAATAGTTTTGACGAATAACTATTCCTGGCAGCAATATCTCTCTATCTTCCCAGACCAGTGTGATCTTCGCACGCGTGCCCTGTTTGGCAACAATCTCATCAGATTCCACACAGATACCCGTGAGGCTAAGATCTACCGGGGTTGTGGCCACACGTAATCCGTCCACCTCCACGAAAACTTGAAACCGATCACAAATTCTCTGCTTGAGCTGCTGTAGCTCTATACGAAATCCGGTACGGCGGTTTGACTGGGAACTTAAGAAAGAGGTGAGAAACTCCAGGACTAGTGGCAGCTCACGGTGATCAACCGTTGCACATTTGCGGGTTTCATCCGCAAGGCTTAAAGCAATTTTGTCGTCCATAGCTCGAATTATTAGATTGCCAGAGCGGAATTCAGGCATCGGTTGCTACCCCCGGGGGTGAATTTAAATGTCAGTCACACAGATGATCAGCTTGGGGTAGATAATAGCGAAGTTGATTTAGTATTCTAATTCGTAAGAATACGGAGGTTTTTATACGTAGTATTACGAGTATGCTCTCTTTATGTTATGTGCTGTGTCAGTGATCCGTTGGTCATAAAAACTGGTATATAGATAAAGGTCTCAGTATTAAACTTGGCTAGTCCACCCTTACCTTCAAGGGCTGTGTGGCGAAGTTATGTGGTTGATACGTAAGCTTCCCCGTCAAGTAGACAGTTCATAAATAGAGTTCCCGGCGGATTGTTGTCTTGCTTCCAAGGGCGTCATGTCGCCCAGTGAATCGTGTGGTCTTTCCTCGTTGTAATCGATCATCCACCAGTACGTGGCCTCACGAACATGATCAAGGGATGTAAACAGGTACTGGTCCAGCACCTCCTCTCGATAGGTACGATTGAATCGCTCGATGTAGGCATTCTGGTTTGGCTTTCCAGGTTGTATATACTGAATTGCCATCCCTGCCTCTTTTGCCCAAGCCGTGAAGATCTCACCCAAAAACTCGGGGCCGTTGTCGGTTCTCAGAACCTGGGGCAAGCCATGCTGGTCGCGAAGCTGCTCGAACACGCGTACCAGGCGCGTTGATGTGATTGAAGTGTCGATCTCAATGTGGATAGCTTCGCGGTTAAAGTCATCGGTGACATTAAACGTGCGGAACCGCTTGCCCGTATTAAGCGCATCCGATACGAAATCGGCGGACCACACCGTATCGGGTAACGCTGGCACATAAAGTTCAGCCCTTTGTCGCTTGGGCAAGCGCCTTTTTGCCCTGCGGCGCAGGTGCAAGTTCATCAGCTTATACACACGATAAATACGTTTGTGGTTCCATGGATATCCCTGGCGCCTCAGTTGCTTTCGACACTTCCAGAAGCCTCGACTGGGTCGGCCTTCGACAATCGCAGCCAATGCCGCGATTATCTCCGCGTCACGCACTGCCCAATGATCCGGCACCTTGTAATAGCTTGATCGAGACAACCCCACACACCGACAGGATCGCGCAATGGACAGCTTCTGCTCAGTGACGAGAAAAGCCGCCGCTGTCCGCTTCTCCGCCGGTGTTACAGCTTTTTTGTGATCAGTTCCTTCATCGCCGCATTTTCAAGCGCCAGATCTGCATACATGCGTTTGAGCTTGGCATTCTCCGACTCAAGCTCTTTGGTGCGCTTTAGGTCTGATGCTTCCATACCGCCGTACTTAGACTTCCACGAGTAGTAAGTAGGAGACGAAATGCCGTGTTTTCGGCATATATCCTTTACCAGTATTCCGGCATCTGCCTCTTTGAGAATGGCGACAATCTGGCTCTCGCTAAACTTCGATTTCTTCATGTGAACCTCCTGGCTATAAAATGCCAGAAAGCTCTACTTATGTCCTGTCTCCGATATGGGGAAGCTTACGCAGAACAGAGATCCCCGGGTGGGTTGACATCGCCAGTGCTGCCACCTGGTAACCGCTGATGCCCCCCGGCATTACCACGTCGCTGATCAACAGGGAGATAAGGGGCTCTGCGGCGAGTTGCTCGGCGGCTTCAGGGCCATCAGCGGCAGTCAACACGCGATACCCAAGAGACTCCAGTGACGATCTGGCGACTTCCAGCAAGTCTGGCTCATCATCGACAAGTAGCACCGTTTCGTTGCCGCCGTGCATTTTCTGCGTTGTAGCCTCTGTTGGCGCGGCCAGCGCTGTTTGCTCGGGTTCCCTTTGATCCCTGGGCAGATAGAGCCGTGCGGTCGTGCCTACGCCCAGTGTCGTGGACACTTTGATATGCCCGCCGGAACGCTTGATGAAGCCGTAGACCATGGACAGGCCCAGCCCGGTGCCCTTTATTTCTTCCTTGGTGGAGAAAAAGGGTTCGAAAATGTAGGGCATTACGTCAGCTGAAATGCCTTGCCCCGTGTCAGTCACTGACAGTTGCACATAGTCGCCGGGTTTCGCGTCGGGATTTTGTCGGCAGTAGTTGGCACTGAGCTTCACGTTTGCTGTTTTGAGCTTCAATTGACCGCCGTTGGGCATTGCGTCGCGGGCATTGATTGCCAGGTTGAGCAAGGCGTCCTGGAAGTCCCCGGGATCGATACAGGTCGACCAGAGGTCTTCGCATGTGGTGTGAGTGAACGTCACCTTGGGGGTTAGCGTGCCAGCGACGATTTGATCTATCTGGGAAGAAATATCGTTTATATTGGTGGTAACAGACGTCGTGGCTTTGCGATTGGAAAAGCGCAAAAGCTGCGAGGTAAGCAGCGAGGCACGTTGCGTCGATTTTTCGATAACGGAGAGCCGGGCGCGCACCTTATCTTCGTTGAATTCTTCATACTCCAGCAGTTCAATGTTGCCCAGTATGATCGCCAGGATATTATTGAAGTCGTGGGCTACACCACCAGTGAACTCGCCTATGGCATCCATGCGCTGTGACCTGCGCAGCGTTTCGTTCATCAAGTTTTCTGCGGTGCGGTCCATAATGATTGCGCATAGCACCAGGCCGTCACCTGTTTCCATGGAACTGAGTCTTACTTTAACGGATATCTCATATCCGTCCCGGTGTAGAATGGAAAGTTCTAATCCATTTCCCACTTGTGCGCCCTGCAACCTTTTTGGGCTGGCCACATAGGCCTCCCATCGACGCATAATTTCCCGCACGAAACGCGCGGGTATCAGCCCTTTCATCGAGTGACCTACCAGATCATCTTGCTGGTAGCCTGTGAGCTTCTCGACGGCACTGTTTGCAACCGTTATATCGCCTTTTTCATTTAATATCAGAATGCCGTCAGAGGAGTTTTCCAGGAAGCCACGAAATTTTTCCTCGCTTTTCTGCAGCTCCTCGGCGGCTGTTTTCCGCTGAGAAACATTCTGGAAGGTCAGCACACCCCCAGAAACACCGCTGTCGGCCGGCATCGGCGAGAACGTATACTCCGCCGCGAAGGAATTACCGTTGGTGTCATACATACTAGTATCGGTGCAATTAAGTACCGTCTGCTCGCAGCAACTACGGTGAATTGCATGCTGCCCCCAGTCAGTTAGAAAATCCTGCTTTCCGTCCAGGAACGGAAGTAATGAGAGACCGATAAGATCGGGACTGCCCAGCAACAAATTCTGCGCAGTCGGATTGACGAAGTTGATCTTGCCGCTGCCGTCGATGCCGAGGATACCCATAGCTGTGCCGTTTAGAATCAGGTTGTTACGGAAGTTCACGGATTTTAATTCGTCGGCCATACGATTCATTTCGAGGCGCTGTTTGTCCAGTTTTAAAAATACGCTTACTTTGGCTGCCAGAATGTCTGGATTGACAGGCTTGGTGATGTAGTCGACCGCACCCGATTGGTAGCCCTTGAAATAGTGATGCTCATCCTTGGATACCGCGGTAAGGAAAATGACAGGTATTTCGCGTGTATCTTCATTCTGGGCCAGTGCCTCGGCGGTTTCGAACCCATCCATGGTGTGCATTTGCACATCCATGAGAATGACGGAAAATCGCTTGCGCAGGCACAACGCAAGTGCCTCTTTGCCACTTTCCACCGTGACGATGGTAGCCTCAAGTTTCCGCAGAGATTTTTCGGTAGCCGCCAGATTCGCGATGTTATCATCGACGATCAGGATGCTCGTTCTGGACGAATCTGCTGCATTCGAGGGTTCATTGGGATTGAAATCACTCAAAAATTGTACAGGACTATTCATCTTTTTCTCCAACTGACATTCTCCCACCCTCTAGGTCGCTGGCGCCTGTTGGGAAGTAGACCGATACAACCAGAACCCTATGCTCTGATACCCGGATAGAACTGAGCCGCCGAAGACTAGGCTACGCTCTTTGTGCTGTCGAACTATTCGTATAACTACGTACGCGCGAGTAGGTAGTGATACGGATTCAATCGATTGCACTCTGATTTATCTTACGCGTCAGGGTATTGCGCTGTCGCAGGCCCTTTGTCACGTGCGCCTCAGGAGCTGTTGGAGATGATTATTGTACGCCTCGAAAACCTTCCGGACCGGTCCGGGGAAGAGACACCAGGATTAACAATAGATGAGAGCTGATGCGCCGGTAAAACTGCGAATCCCGTCACAGGATTTGCAGGGTTTCGATATCTTTCCCCTTTCGGCCGAGGCGGCACACAGCTGGGCTCAGGCTTTACCAGTCACCAGTTCAGTCCAGGTAGCGGGGCAATTGGGGGTTGTGATTGCCCGGCTGAATCGTATAGACATGGCCCCAGGCTTACGCCTGAGCATTCTGGAAGAGCTGCGTGCACCCCTGCTACTTGCGACGGCAAGTATGGCCCGACGGTTTCTTCGGCAGCCGCTGGCTCTGACAGGTGAACTGCGCGAGATGGCGGAGCTAACACAGGAACTCTACAAGCTTGCCAGCACGGCCTACACCATCGTGGCAGTACATGCGATTCAGCGCAGGGAAATCATACACGACATCAACCCGGCACAATTGGCCTGCGAAGCGCTATATCGCGCGCTTCGATTTGCCGGTGCAATGCTGTTGCAAACCTTTCAGTTCTATCAGCCGGTGGCTCAACACCGCTGGTTGGCATTGCACCAGCTTTATGCACTGGCAGAGGCACAGCAGCTTACCGAACTCAAGGTTAAAGACGAACTCGTCGGGGGGGGCACCGTGACCACCGCATATCTACAAGCGCTGGTACTGGGCTGCTGCAAGCCCAATCAACTGCGCCGCAACGAGCTCGCCGCGATTCATCGCGGCCTGCAGGAGTGGGTCCCGCTGGTGGATATCAAAAGGGAGCCCGGACTGCATCTGTTCTGCGTGGATTTGAATAGCGATCGACCACCCTCGTATACCGACCATCGCAATCCGCCGGGTTTCAGGGCACGCTATATCAATACTGACCGGCTGGCAGTGCAGCTGAAACAGCTTGCGGATAAAGACCGAGGCGAAGGCGTGGTATTCGACAAGGATACTGTGGTCAGTCCCGCACTGCTCAATCATCTGGTTAGCTGTTTCAGCAGGAAGAGCGTGCGCCTTTTTACCCGCAAACGCGCGGGAAGTTCCCTGTGGATTGGTCTCGGGCTAAGCACCTGCCACTATCACATGGCGGGAGAGCAAACATTCGAGCAGCTATTATACGGTGAGAAATACGTTCCTTCTCTCGCCGAGCGTATTGCCGGGAATATTTTCCAGGAACACCCGCACGGCCGAGACCTCTGGCAGCGGGCCAATCCGAGAGTGGATTTTACCGGGACCTCCTACGCTTCGGGTGACGCTAAACTTACGCACGAGGTGGTTTCGGATACGAAAACGCTTGAGTCTTTGGCGAAAGGTAGCGAACGCGATCTTGCCAATGGGAAACGACACCTGGCCCATAGGGTCACGGTATTCGACACCAGTCCGGGCGGCTATTGTCTGGAGTGGACGAAAGAGTTATCAGGTGACGTGAACATCGGCGACATCCTTTGTGTTAAGGAGCTGGATGGCCAGCAATGGGCGGTGTCAGTCATTCGCTGGATGACTCGGCTGGACGATGGCAAAGCGCTGGTCGGGTTGGAATTGCTCAGCCCTTCGGCGCAACCCTATGGGGCCCGGGTGCAGCAGAAGAAAGGGGAGCAGACTGCACCCTCGCGGGTACTGCTGTTACCGGAGATTAAACCGAAGGGCCAGCCGCCCACGATTATCACGCCGCGGGCCGGTTTCAAAGTCCAGCAGAAAGTAGCCCTGCTGCGGCACAAGGAAGAACTGGTTGTACAGCTCATACGGCAAGTGGCGATAACGGGAGATTTTGTGCAGTTTGAGTTCAGCTATATTAAACAGCGCGGGGAGGTGCTGACCCAGGAGAGAAGCCGCCCCCAAGAAGCCGGTTCGGGTACGGTGTTGACGATGCTGTAACAGGACCGAAGCAGTTGAGGGATGCCGCTTGAGCCAGACAAAGGCAGGTGTTTATAAAAAACGTTCTTCTATTAGCGAGCTGACGTAGCGTGTTACTGACTAAGTATTGATACGGATTCAATCGAATTTTTACTGGGATATGCTAACGACAAAGTTGGTGTCGTATTAGTGTATCTGAGCGGCTTATGCCAGATGGGCTTCGGGAGGTTTTGACTATGGAAAATGCGTGCGCAGGAAATTATTCAGATCGAGCCAGTGAATCGACGTTCCGGTTTAAGATAGTTGGTCCAGGGGAGATTAGCCCCGATGAAGATCCCGACAATATTTCAATGCTTCAAAGGCGCCTCTCATCACACCTTGAATCACATTCTTATCCGGCCGCGAACTTCAGTATCGACCTGCGGCAGCTAAAACGAGACATTTTGTATCGACTTTACAAGTTTGTGGAAGCAGCAGGGCGGCAAAGCGCCATCACGGCCATTGAGCTTCGAATCAATGAACCCGAGGGTACATCATCTTGCCAGGGTGCCAGCATCATTGCTGTGGTTACCTGCAGCGAACATTCCGTAACACTTCCCGCGGTTCCAGTTTGCTACACGGAAAATGAGCTGAACGTGAAGCGGCCGTTTCCCGCTGAGGTGGCTCACATTTACCGTCGACTTGAGGCCCTCTGGATACAGCGTGAGCTGAGCACCAGCTGGCTCGATTAGGGATCGGAACCAGAACAATACGCGGTTTCAGCCTGTATCTGGCGGGCTTCATTCCGGTGTCATGAAAAAACGCTCAATCAGGGCGAGGTGGGCTTCGATCTGCGGTTGCAGCCGCCGCGGCTTTCACGCACAATACGCGCCTTCTGCGGTTTACCACAGATGCTATGGTGATCCAGGCGGTCCCCTCGCAATGATAGATAGTGAACTCCGCCAGGCCCGGAAGGGAGCAACGGTAATTATCGACTCGTGTGCCGGGGTGTGGCTGTCTGGGTTGCCTCCAATCAACACAATAAATCCTTTAAAAACAATAAGTTAGAACTACAAAATGGATGTAGCCAACATCCTGGCCAACAACAGTTCGAGCGCTTTTTTCCTTCGTGTGACCAAGCCGCACACCGCGGGGCCACACTCGGATCTTACATTCGACAAGACTCTTAGGGTACTGAAGCTCTATTTGGGCAAGTTCGTGTAGATCGTTCCAGGGATTCGGGCTGGCTAGCCTAAACAACGCACAAGTCTGTAGCAATAAGGTACTCATTACTTCAGCGGGATTGGGTAGAATGTAATGTCCGGTCCCAGATCGTCTGAGCGAGTAAACAATATGCATCAGGCTTACTTTATATTGGAAAAGACTACCATTTGCCTTTCTCCGTGGGATTGGCTAGAGTCTCTGGTGCAGTGAAATCAAGTGTAATTCAGGACAAACTTTTTAGCATATGAGCATCCCATACCCTTACATGTACGAGTCGACTCCCACCTTACTCGTATAAGCCAAGCTCCTGCGGGTGCTTGGTGTATTTTCTCTCACATTCAAATATATCACGGATGTCGTTCGGGCCTTGTCGGGCCCGTATCGGGAGTTAACATGTACAGTTATTTAATGCCGCGTGCGCGGTCCTTGCACGCCGGTACTCAGATATACAACACACCACGGTTGCTTGCCGATGCCCTGGAACAACTAGATCGTTTAGCTGGCAAACGTAATTCTGATACCCAAAAACTCAGGCGGGCTGGTCCCGGCTGTGTCGTCGAGCTGTTCGACCTCAAAGATCAGACTCGGGTCAGCTTCGAGTTGGTTATGCCAAATGAGGCGGCCCCCAGAAACAAACGGATTTCAGTGCTGTCGCCACTGGGTGCAAGCCTGCTGGGCTTAAAAAAAGGTGACATCAGTCGCGTGAACCTTTGGGGAAGTAGTCACGAATTCCAGATTCTGGGTATTCAATACAACGATTCGGTCACTACAAGAAAGGAGGAAGCGTCGTCATGAAGCATTTTGCTTGCCGCCCCATTAACTGTTGTTGTATTTCGCCTGGCACGGCGAGGCGTGGCGGCAGCCTCGTTGGTGCGGGTCACGTGGAGAACGCTAAGTCATGAACAAGGACAAAGCTAGAAAAGAAGCTCAAAAAAGTCTGAAGGAAAAACGGTTGGAGAAGCGCGAAAAGCGCAAATTACAGGCTAAATAAGTCTGTTTTCGGGCACACCACGGTGTGCCCGAGTTCTTATTGTTAGTGTTACAAACTTTAAAAATTCTCGCTGGAGTGGCTTATGATCAATTCAAAAACCCTCCGGGGACGCAAACCCCGAAGAGACGAAAGAATGGACGGAATTTCTCGACAGCGTACTCGTTTTTGACGGCGTTAAACCCGCCAACTTCCTGTTGAAGTAAGTCGCCGCATGTATGAAACAAACAGGCGCCCGATTGCCCTGCACCATCACGACACCGTACCGCGAATTCAGGTAATAACCCGATGTTGAGAGGCTGGGCAGTTACCGACCTGCACTTTTGGCGTTGTTTTCTTCGGGGGGAGGGGCTGGAATGGTGAGAAGAAAAGTGCTGCCCACGTTTACTTCACTTTCAAATGATAGCTCAACATCCATGGCATCACATAACTTGTGAGAGATGGAAAGTCCGATGCCTGTTCCCGGAATCGATGACGTTTCCTTTCCCAGTCGATTGAATGGCTGGAACATAGATGCCTGATATTCCTCAGGAATGCCAAGCCCGGTATCTGCAACACTAATAGTCACTTTTTGGTCCGGGGTCTCACTGATTGATATAGTGACTGTCCCATCCGCGTTATTGTACTTAATTGCATTGCTTAGCAGGTTGAGCAGTACCTGATGCATCACTTTTGGGTCGGTATAGCAAGTGAGTGCGTGCAAATCAGGGGCGGGTTTTTTGCAGATCTTTACTGTCATGTCAGCGGTGGACTCTACCGTCATGGAGATAGCATCATCCACTAATTTTTGAACAATTACAGGCTCGCGGTTTATGTCGACCTGCTCAGACTCGATCTTGGACAAATTCAATACCTGTGAGACGAGGTGTAACAGGTGCTTGCTGGCATCCATTATATAGCCTGCCCAGGCCTTATTCTCCTGTGGCGTTGGGGTGTCAACTTCCATCAATTGTGCGAACCCCATAATTGCATTGAGAGGCGTGCGTAACTCGTGGCTCATGGATGACAGGAACTCGTTCTTTGCCGCGTTGGCGCGTACCAATTCAATATTGCGCTGTTGGTCTATCAGGCGCAGCCTGATTGTCCTGAGTATACTGTGCCTGCGTTGGACAAATGCGATCAAGCTTACTGCAAAAGTTGCGCCTATCGATAGCCAGGCATAAGGGTCTTTGTAATAGATACTGAAAGCAATGTTGGTGCGCAGCATAAGTATAAAAGCGGATAGAAGAACAAGACTAACCAGCACGAAGCCCCTACGGGATACCAATACTATGCCTACGAATATGGTTGCGATGACGATATCCACAATTGGCTGTGAACTTGCTCCGATGGAGATCTGTAAATAGGTTTCGAATACAAGCCCCAGTAACAGTATTACGGCCAATAAGTGTGAATAACGATCTCTGACGAGATTTTTCTTCAGCAGCAGATTACCGCCAAAGCAGCAAATGGCAATGAATCCGGTCAATACTGCCAGATAAGACTGGTAGATAGCGTCACCCGTCACCAAATGCACAGCAGTTAACACCAGGTAATACAGACCGCCGAAAAACAGCAGGGGGAGAACTTGCGACGCATAGTAGCTGTCCAGGTTCAGCATCACCATTTCTTTAGTGACGCCAAAATCATTCAAAGAATTTGTAGCGGCTGTATTGGCAAGCTGCACCGGAGAATACCCCAGAAAATAATGTGTTTCAGACGAGTTTAGATCACTATTATCATAAGCTTGGCGGTGATAAACAATAAGTATCAATACTGAGGACTTAATCGGCTGAGCATTTTTATGAAGCGACAATGATTCTCGGTAGGCGTCTTATAGCCACCAGATATCCGCTGGTGACTTCAGCACGCCAGAATGGTCTGCTGTAACGGTTATTCGATTAATGCATGGGATACTGGCCGGGGAGAAAAAGTGCTATTAAACCAAAGTTTTTGATGGTATCTAACGTCAGCTTCAGTATTATCGCAAATTCGATGCCATGCACTTTCTGGTTCGCCACAAGGATGACTGTTGCCGCACTACGGCGTGGGCAATTATCGCTTGAAACTAATAATCTGGGCTATGCTCAAAGAGATACAGGTTATTAGCGCCTATAGCCTGTCCAGATAAATCTATGCAAACAGTTAGATATCCTGAGGAGCAGGCAGGTTCTCTCAGTAGAAATGGGTTTGGAAACAATTGCTCAAATTGATGTCGGTAGCAGAATTTCACCTGCATTTATTATGATCAAAAAAAGTCGGGATGGGCGACTTTGAATTTGGCCAACTCCAGAGGAAAACGGAGTTGCCTGGCAACCAGTGGCAATAAATAGAGGGTCAAAAGATCTCCCCGGACAACCTTCCTGCCATTAAGCCTGGATCATATGTGGGCCGGACTGCAGGCTAAGCTGGCGACCGAAAATGCGAACGGCGTATTGCTGTTAGTTGTCGCTGAGCTGACTTGATAATAGACCAACAAATAGTATGTCGTCGCATTGCCGGAATTGGATTTGGCCCTGTTATTGGGGCAGACGACGCGACTCGGAGCACTTCCTGCTACTGCCGGAAGTATGAATTCAAGGAGAGGACACTATAGTGCGATGGAAACGAGCTAACCCAAGTATATTACTGGCCAGTGTTACAATAATTGTAAGCCTGCTGGTAATGCTGGGTTGGTACAACCGGATCGATTACCTGGTGCAAATCCACCGCACATTTGCTCCGATGCAGTTTAATACCGCGTTGGGTTTTTTACTGTCCAGCCTAAGTATCATACTTTTGGTCTATAAATATAATCGCGGTGCGGCCGGGCTAGCCATACTCGTATTCTTACTCGCTGCTGTGACGGCCTCTCAGTACATATTTGGTTTTAGTGCGCATATAGATGAATTGTTTATGCATCACTACCTGTCCGTCAATACATCCCACCAGGGGCGGATGGCGCCCAATACTGCGCTATGCTTTATGTTGGTTAGTTCGGCGCTGATCTGGGGTTCAGTCTCACCGAAAATACCTAGCACCCCCATCATCGTAACTGCCATAGCTTCGCTTGTGCTGGGCTTAGCCACAATTGCTCTGTTTGGTTATGTAACTGGTTATGTTGCAGCCTACGGTTGGAGTAGTTTCACACGGATGGCTGTTCACACTTCAGTGGGTTTTGTACTTCTTTGTCTGTCATTGATGATCTATTACCGACCCAACGAATCCTTACGAAAGACCTATCAGCATTGGCTATTGGCAGGCGGAATGCCCTTTCTTTTTGCTTCGTTGATTCTTTTACAAGTTGTTCTGGAAGCAGAGAGGATAACTGCACATCGTGAGATTCTCGTCAGGGATACCAAAACGCTTTCATCACTTATGGCTATCCAGTTGCGTGACATGAGAGCCGAAGTAAGTCGTATGGCGAAACGGTGGACTGCCGATGGGCGCACGAATGAAAATGTCTGGCGGTCTGACGCTAATATATATAGCGAAGAACTAAAACTATTCAGGAGTATTGGATGGGTTGATCCATCGATGATAGTGAGATGGGTAGAGCCCCTTGCTGGAAACGAGGCCGATGTGGGACTCAATTTTTCCTTCGAACCTGTCCGCAAGGAGACCCTGATTCGCTCAAAAATGGAATCTAGAACCCTCTATTCACCCGAGGTCAAACAGGGTCCAAGCGGTAATTCTTTGGCAATATTCTGCCCGTTGACGGTCGGGCAAAAATTTGGTGGCTGGCTGTATGGTGTGCTAATGATACACGAGCTATTGGAACCCTATGTTGAGGTCGCGAAAGAGAAAGGTTACGCGCTCACGTTCCACCAGCATGACGCCAATGACGAGGCGTTCGTTGTACATGAATCCGACGGCATTTTCGATGAATCAGCGTTGAATTACTTCGAAAAAATTGCCGTTTCAGGGCAGGAGTGGTCACTAGGGTTGCAGATTACACCAAGATTCTACGAGATTCACCGCGTAGCGCCGTCGACAATCATAATCCTTTTCCTGGAGATGTTTTTGCTAATTGCCTGGCTTTGGGTGTTGCGTCAGTCATTTCATCAGAGAGAGCAGAAATTGTTACTCGATAAGCTTTATAGCAGACAAACCAGCACCCAGAATACAATGATGTCAGGGCTTATTGTGGTAAATAACGACGGTAAGATACTTGAGGTAAATGAGGCCACGCGAAATATTTTTAACTATCAGCTATCTGACTTGATTGGGGTAAATATTGCCATTTTGATGCCGCAGTCTTTTGGTGCTGACGATGAGATTTACCAGGCTCAGTATCACCGCACAATCGTTAGCAAATTTGCTGGCAGTGAACATCAGTTAACAGCGGTTCGAAACGGAGGGCAGCATTTTCCGGTGCACGTCAAAGTCTCAGAGGGAATTAATGAGCAGGAAAATTTCTTCACTTGTATATTTGAAGATATTTCCGAAGAGCATGCCGCACAAGAACAGCTGCAGAAAAAGAGGGCACTGTTAAAGGTAGCAGTGGATGCTTCTTCCGTCGGATTTGCAATTCACAACCTGGAAGGAGATCTAATAGAGGTGAACGATGCGTTCTGTCACTGGATCGGATATGCAAGAGAGGAACTACTCAGTATAAAACTCTACGATTTGCTAGCTCCTGCCGAGTACGATAGTTCCATTGGTGGCTTTGAGCGTCTCGCAAAAGGCGATACGGAATCGATACACCGCGACATTGTTTTCATACACAAATCTGGAAAATCTATTTGGGGCAAATTATCTGCGTCCATTTTTCAAACAAGTAATCATAGTGAAGAGCTATTTGTTAATCAGATCATTGATATTGGTAAAGAACGATTGCTTACCAGTGAGCTTCAGGAAAAAAACACAGCTCTTGAAAAAAGTAATGCTGATCTGGACCAGTTTGCCTACGTCGCATCGCATGATTTGAAATCGCCACTGAATGCGATCAAAAAAATTGCCCTGTGGCTGGAAGAGGATTGTGGCGAAATATTACCGGAGGAATCCCGGGAGCACTTGAGTCTTTTAGTAAGTAGAACAGATCGAATGGCTAAACTCCTGGATGATTTGCTGGCATATTCGCGCGTTGGGAGTTATCAGTACCAGCAAGAAACGATTAACCTGAAGGCTGTCGTTACAGGAATATTCGAAATGTTGAACGACTCCGGTCGTTTTTCAGTGACGTGCGACGATGAGAACCTTTGTATGCCACGCGTTCCGTTTGAGTTGGTCCTTCGAAACCTCTTGTCGAATGCTATCAAGCATCATGATAAACCAGAGGGCAAGATTGCAGTAGCCCTTGAGGTTCAGGGAGAAAGCTATCGATTTAGCGTAAG
This sequence comes from uncultured Haliea sp., assembly GCA_963977485.1. Lineage (GTDB taxonomy): Bacteria > Pseudomonadota > Gammaproteobacteria > Pseudomonadales > Halieaceae > JARRPM01. The sequence continues at coordinate 132,949 of CAXBOW010000011.1, read as the reverse complement.
TGACAACGGACCAGGAATACCCGTCGATATGCATGAAAAGGTCCTTGAAATGTTCCAAACACTCAAGCCACGAGATCAGGTTGAAGGTAGTGGGATGGGGCTTGCACTGGTGAAAAAGGTAGTCGAACACTATGGCGGCGGTTTTAAACATGAGGTGAGCATTTGGGGTGGAGTTTCGGCTGTTTTCACATGGCCGATGAACTCGAAAACTGATGCCAATGACCCAGCAGATCAACACGAGACAACGATATGAATCAGAAAAATGAAGTTTCAATTTTGCTGGTGGAGGACGATGACGTCGACTACATGGTCATCAAACGATCTTTTGCCAGTCAACGTATCGCAAACCCGCTTATAAGGGCTAGTGATGGTATCGAGGCACTTGAATTACTGAGAAACGGCACAGTAAAGCACCCATACATTATTTTGCTGGATCTCCAGATGCCTCGAATGGGTGGTTTGGAGTTTCTTGACAAAATCCGCCATGACCCCGATCTAAGCGGCAGTGTCGTTTTTGTTTTGACCACATCCAAATCGGAAGAAGATATCGCAGAAAGTTATGGAAGACATATAGCCGGCTATTTTATCAAGGACGCAACCGGGCAGGGCTTTCTGGATATCGTTTCTTTGCTTGAGGGATACTGGCGCGTAGTGGTGCTTCCCGGTGAGTAAGTTTTGTAAATCAGTTGCGGTTAAAACATTAGAATTCGGGTAATTCCATAATGCGCGTACTAATCGTTGATGACGACTTTGTCGACCGAACACACCTGAAGCGGATATTGCATAAAGGCGAGCCGGATTGTCATATTACGGAATCTGAAACAGTGCGCGAGGGTCTGGCACATTTTCGCGATGAGTCCTTTGATCTCGTGCTACTCGATTACCAACTGCCGGAAATGGACGGCATTGAAATGCTGAAGCAACTGCGTGCGGACGGGACATTGGGCACGGCAATCGTTATGTTGAGTAATTCGGAGAATGAAGAGCTTGCCCTGGAATGCATTCGCGCGGGGGCTCACGATTTTATGTTGAAAGCCGACATCACACCAACGCGATTAAAGCGCGTAATAGTCAATGCACAAAGCCGTTTTCAGTTGGAAGATGAACTTAAGAAAAGTTATGAGAGAGCCCGCCAGCTGGCTAGAAGTAGTGACTTCAATGAGACGACGAATGAGGAAACACTGGAGAAAAGCCTCAAAGCATTTGTTGCCAGCGCTCAAAACGAAGAGCTTTTGGAAACCAACAAGCAGTTGGCCGTCGCAAAAAATATTGCAGAAGCAGCTAACAAGGCGAAATCTGAATTTCTGGCCTCGATGAGTCACGAAATCAGAACGCCACTGAATGGCGTAATCGCGATGTTGGAAGTTCTGCAGCTTTCAAGCCTTCAACCTCACCAGGTTGAAATGGTCGATCTGGTAAACGACTCGGCGTTTGCGCTGTTGTCGATTATTGACGACATTCTCGATTTCTCAAAGATCGAAGCTGATAAGGTCGAACTCGAAAAGGCCCCGTTTTCGTTAGTCGAAGTTATTGAGAGAGCGGGAGATTTGCTGGATAAGCTAGCCATTAAACAGGGTGTGGAGATAACCGTATTTACGGATCCGGAGATACCCGAAAATCTGCTTGGAGATTCACTGCGCTTGAGACAGGTGTTGCTGAATCTCGGAAATAACGCGATAAAGTTTTGCACGGAGAATGGTCGAGTATCGATACGCGCAAGCCTTCACACTAAGGTAGAAGATGTATGGACAGTTGACGTTTGTGTCACTGATAACGGTATCGGCATAGATGATGCCACGCAATCAAAGCTCTTTAATGCTTTTCAGCAGGCAGATACCTCAACTACCCGCCTCTATGGGGGAACCGGGCTAGGGCTAGTAATATCACGTAATCTGGTGGAGTTGATGGGGGGTGAAATTCTGGTGGAAAGCTCTCCTGGTATAGGTTCAATGTTTACCTTGCGTATTCCTTTCATACTCGAAAAAGCTAGTAAAGTTAATCGGAGTGAAACGTACGATTTATCGAATATAAGCACTGTTGTAATTGGCAGGCATGATGGGTTGACCGATGACATGGCCCGGTACCTGACCTTTTTCGGCGCTGATGTACAACGTTATACCGATGTTAGTTCTGCGGCTGAATCCGTCGGTGATCTGGCGCAAGGTCTACGGGTGTATATTATTGATGCCGCCTACGAGCAACCATCAATCGACCGTCTGGACGCTGTGAGCTGTTCGCAAGGCGATACGGGGTCGCGCTATGTGATGGTAGAACGCCGTCAGCTAGAGCAATCACTCAAAGGACCTCGTTATTTAATCATAGAGCGAGGAAGGCGTCGCACCAGTCGAGTGGAGAAAGGTGGCATAGTTAAAATTGATGGGAATGTACTTCACCGGGACTATTTTCTGCAAGCTGTATTAACGGCTGTAGAGCGAGTCAATCCGTCAGATGTCGATTCTGAGGTAGCGAATAGGCAGGAAACGTTTTCGGGGGTATCCGCACCTCAAGACTGCAAAATTCTGGTTGCGGAGGACTACGAGGCAAATCAAAGGGTTATTTTGTATCAGCTTGAACAACTGGGATATAAAGCTGATGTGGCGAGTGACGGCGAAGAAGCGCTGAGCTTTTTGCGAAAAGGCAATTATGCAGCTCTGTTAACCGATTTGCACATGCCAAACCTCGATGGCTATGAGTTGGCGAGACAAATACGCAGTGAGGAAACGGGTGAAAAACGTCTTCCAATTATAGCGATGACTGCAAATACCCTGAAGGGTGAAGAGCAACGTTGTATCAAACTGGGCATGGATGGTTACCTCAGTAAACCGGCGCGGTTAAAGGATATAAAGGCCATATTGGAGCGATTTATTTCCGCGCCGGACAAAACAACCGAACTTCAATTGGAGGAAACGTCTTCGACAGTCCCTCCTATAGATGTGAACGTTCTTAAAGAGTTTGTTGGTGACGATCCGGAAATAATTCAGAGTTTACTGTGTCAGTTTGCGGTGAGTGCAGAAAAGTCAGCGAAAGAACTTGAACTTGCTCTTTCCGAGAAAAATATCACTGCTGCCGTAGCAACTGCCCATAGACTCAAATCGTCTGCGAAGTCGATTGGCGCTTTCAAACTCGCTGTGCTTTGCGAGCGGATTGAAAGCGTCAAAACTACCGGGGAGATTTCAACGCTTGAATCGTTGTTTGTTGAGTTTAACGAGGAATTAACAGTTGTTTATGCCGCACTCGATGGCACAGATTGAACAGGCTCAGCCCGAGCGAGCGGTATTTACATGGTAGGGTGTATGGGCCTTGTTACCGTGCACTCAATGCTGACCACATTAAGCGCCAAAAAGCTGTATCCAAGGCCTCGCAGCCTACAATGAACAACTGCTATTTGCTATAGAATGCGAGTATCGAAAAATCATACGGTGTTTCGCAGTTCTTGGGCTGAAACTGGTGCTTTATGGCTGGCGCCTGAAACACTGAATGTGATATGAAATTATGGGTAATAGAGATTAAATTCATCGACTTACAGCGCCATTCTTCTGGTGCCTTCATGCCAATATGTCGATAAATGTCGACAGGGCCCTGAATACCCGCCTGGTACTGGATGCGCCCCAGCGGTATGCAGCCCAGGTAAAGTACAGGATATTCGCAGGTGAACTGGCGTTGGCGGATGGTTTTTTGGGCAAATATTCAATTTCGGATGGGAATCGAGCAGACCTACATGACAGATGGCGCCGACTTCATGTTGCTTGCATCGTTTACACTTCGCTTTTACGAAAATGTACCACTTGAAAGCACAAATAAATAAATGGGTCCTAGGCTGCATGGTATTTTTATCATGCTGGTCCGAGGCCACTTTTGCGCAATCCTCTGACGAATATACTCTTAAAGCAGCGCTCAGCTACAATTTTGCCAAATATACCCAGTGGCCTGAATCGGTTACAGGGGATAACATTCAGATATGTTTCTTTAATGCAGCCCTGCAATCCAGCTTCGGTCCACTTGAAGGTAGGACCATTGGGCAGAAAACACTGTCAATCAAGTATGTTCAGGAGATAGAAGATTCAGACACCTGCAATGTGATCTTTCTTGACAGAAGCAAGCGCAACCTTCTTAACATCCTCAACGCAAATTTGGCCGACAAGCCGGTGCTGACAATATCCGATATCAATGGCTTTATTGATGACGGCGGCATGATTGAAATAAAGACTGTAGATAACAAATTGCGCTTCAAAATTAACCTGCACCAGGTTCAGTTAGCCGGTGTGAACCTGGGTTCCCAATTGCTCAATTTATCGATGGAATTGCGTCGCTAATGATGACTAATTTTAAATCACTAAAGGCCAAGTTACTCGTTGCAATGATTTCAGTTGTGATAGTTTTAATCACAGCTACCTCAGTGTTCCTGGTAAATAGTCAAAGATCTAGCGGCTTGGAGCAGGTATCCAATGAGCTGGCTCTGCTGGGCGGGCTGGTAGGCACCAATTCAGTTCCCGCGCTGTTGTTTGACTCCCCCCATGAAGCCGACAAGATACTAAGTGGTTTGGCCGTCAAACCGGATATTTTTGAGGCGGCAATATACGATCAGGGTGGAGAATTATTTGCCAGTTTTGGCGCTATACAGAGTTCGGCGATAAACGATCGACTAGATATGGAAACTATCTTGAATTCCGGTTCGGTTTATACAAGTCAGGATGATTTGGGCATTCATTTGTTTACGCCAATTATCAGTGAAGGCGAGACTATTGGTATGGTCTATATAGCGGATAACCTCGCGGGTTTAAATAAGAGGTTAAGGGAGTCTTACTATTTTTTAATATTCACAGCTTTAGCGGCATTTGTTACCAGTGTTCTTGTGATTATCTGGTTGCAGAGACTATTTACCATTCCACTTGATCGTATACTCGAAGTGATACACCACATAACGAACACCCGGGACTATGGGCAAAGAGCGCCATCAAGCGAAACCACGGAATTCAAGGAACTCTCGGACAGTTTTAACTTGATGCTAGATGAAGTTGAAAAACGTGGCATACAACTGGAAAGAATAAATACCGAATTGGAACAACGTGTCAAGTCCAGAACTGAAGACCTTGAGAATGCATTACAACTCGCCAATGAAGGTAATAGAGCGAAGACCGAGTTTTTGGCAGTAATGAGTCATGAAGTGAGAACGCCGTTGAACGGGATTATCGGGTATCTTGAAATATTAAGTCTGGAAGAATGCTCGGAGGAAGTTGCCGATATTATCAGCTCACTTAATATTTCGGCTAGCTCGCTACTCAATTTGCTGAATGAAATTTTGGATTTCTCAAAACTCGATGCCAATCAGATTATGCTTGGTCAAAACGTATTTGAGCTAGGCTCCCTGGTGCGTTCTGTGGTTGAGTCAAATCGCGGGGGACTAAATAAGAAAAATCTGAAAATTGTACTGGAAGAAAATAGCGTCTTAAGAGAGTTTTTTTCCGGTGATGCGATCAGGCTGACCCAGATTTTGAACAATATTCTCAATAACGCCATCAAGTTTACTGAAGAAGGCCTAATTACGCTTGCTGTCTCTCAAGTATCCAGTCAATCAGAAACTCTGGTTACCTTCAAGATAAGTGATACTGGTCAAGGTATCCCAGCCAATAGACTGGAGGACATATTTTCTCCGTTTGTACAGGTCGATAATTCAATTACACGTAAATTTGGCGGTACTGGTCTGGGGTTGGCTATTTGTAAGCAGTTGATAGAGCTTTTGTCCGGACGTTTTCGTGTAGAGAGTGTAGAAAATGAAGGTAGTACTTTCTGGGTGACTCTTCCATTAACCAAGGTCGCAGAACAGAATCTGCTTGAAATTGAATCGGACGAGAGCTTACCCATGGCTGCACCGGGGAAAATTCTGGTTGCAGAGGATAATGAGATTAATCAAAAACTCATTAGAAAAATGCTGGAAACCTTTGGTCATGAAGTAGTGATTGCTAATAGCGGAGCAGACGTTGTTAGTAAGGCTGCTTTAGAAAAGTATGACCTGATTTTTATGGACTACCACATGCCGGAAATAAGTGGCGTGGAAGCTACAGAGATTATACGGAATAGATCCAGAAACTCTCCCAATATGGAAACACCGATTGTTGCGTTGACCGCAGATATCCAGCCTGCTGTGAACAAGGAATTCAGGATGGCCGGCGCCAATGACACACTGCTAAAACCCATTTCCAGAAAAAACTTACAACACAACCTGAATAAATGGATGCATAAATCAATAAATGATTTCACTGAAAAATCTGTCACCTATCGGCCAACTTACACAGATAAGATCCATCTGGTTTTCAATTCAAATGTCATTATTGATCAGTTTGGCATTTCCGGCCCGGAAGGCATTGAAATGTTTAGGGAAATCGTTGAGCTATTTCTGAAAATTGCACCGACGCAAATTGCGTCAATAGAGAATTGTGCAAGTAAAAGTGATTATGAAAGACTGGTTGAAAGTACTCATCTTTTTAAATCAGGTGCCGGAAACATAGGGGCTGAAAAGCTGGCATACTTGGTTAGTACTATTGAGGAATACGCGCGAGAAAAAAACCTGCCATCAATCAGGGAGTCGGTGAGCTTATTGGCAGAATACTTTGAAGAAACCAAAGACGTCCTGCAAAAAGAGTTTCGTCTGGGTGAGTCGGTAATAGCACGATGATCCTGGAAAATTTCCCTATTACTGAAAACCAGCATTCATCCAGTAATGAGAGCGCGCCCTTGGGTGGGCTTTTGCTGGAAAAAATATTGATAATTTTCACTACTCTCTTGGGTTTTAACAGAGCTATTAAAGCTCTTTACGCGCATTTATCTCTCAGGCTGGCTGGTAGTGCATTGATTGCATTGATTGCATTGATGCCTGTTGTCAGTGTCGCGCAAATTGGCACCAATGATTTGCTGGAATTGAGTCTTGAAGATTTGCTGAATGTTGAAATTTCGATATCGTCATTATCACGAAGGGAGCAATTATTGTCTGAGACTTCTGCTGCCATCTATGTCCTGACTGCCGAAGATATCAGTAATTCTCCGGCGCTGAACCTGCCTGATCTGCTAAGAACAGTCCCGGGTGTGGAAGTCGCACAACTGGATTCCAACAAATGGGCAGTTTCAGCACGGGGTTTTAATAGTCGTATTACAAGTAGAATGTTGTTAATCATTGATGGACGAACCGTCTACGGGTCAACATACGGTACAGTTTTTTGGGAGGCAGAAGGGTTAGCGTTGCAGGATATTGCACGTATTGAAGTCATTAGAGGTCCAGGTGCAAATATCTGGGGTGCAAATGCCGTTAATGGTGTTGTAAGCATTACCACAAAAACGCCAGAAGCCACTATTGGAAATACTCTGTTGTTATCAGCAGGCAGCCATATCCGTTATAACAACTATTTCAGGCACAGCGGTGTCGCTGGAGATGACAGTTACTATAAGGTATATGGAACAGTTAAGGATGTCGGGGGGTTTTCAAATCCACAGGGTAAATCCGCCAATGACGACTGGGACTACAAGCAGGTAGGTTTTGAATTCGATACCAACCTTTCTGATTCGGACAAATTGCGTTTTAGGGGTGAGGTGTTTGATCAGGATATACAGCAGCACAAGGACAGTTCCTGGACCATAGACGGTCTAGTTTCAGATCTTAATGATGATGTAACTCAAAAAGGCAGAAACTTTCAAACCAGGTGGGAGCATCGGGGCAACAACGAGTCAGTTTTTGTCACCCAGTTCTATTACGATTATCTGGCCAGGGAAGATGGTGGTGATGATGAGCTCACTACTTATGATCTGGATTTTATTTATAATAATTCCCCGGCCGCACGGCATAGCATCACTATTGGTGCTGGATTCCGCAAAATAAAGCATGATTCAACCCCCACAAATTACATTCGTTTTGTACCCGACGACAGAACCACGAACGTATCGAACATATCGATTCGTGATGATTATAGTATCGACAGCAAAACCATAATTTCTGCCGGCCTGAAAGTTGAGAAGAATGCATTTACAGGTACAGAATATATGGGGAACCTCAGTATCAATTATGCATTGACTGATAATCAAAATGTCTGGGCTGCAATTTCCAGGTCGGTCAAGACCCCGTCCAGGGGAGAAGTAGATGCGCTGTTTGTAGTCGACAGATTGGATGCCTTTTCTCAACCTGGTTTGTTTACCGATTTATATGTGCAGGTTGAATCCAGTGAAGATTTTGAATCAGAATATCTGCACAGCATTGAAGTCGGTTGGCGTTTGGCGGAGACTCAGGGGGTGACTCTGGATGTAGCAACATTTTACAATAAATACACGGATATACGCGGTGTTACACAGGGCGCTGTTTATTGTGCTCCTGACCCGCTTTGTTCAATGCCTATTGATTATCTTATTGTGCCATTACGTGCAAACAACAATGGCCACGCTGACACCTATGGTGCGGAAGTGCTGGTAAAATGGCAGCCATTTCCCTCTTTTTCACTTGAGTCCAGTTATAGCTACTTTGATATCGATTTCACGGCGGATTTGGGCCCCTCGGATCTTGACCTGGACTCGGGTCCGATAAATGAGGGCAACACGCCAAAGAAAGACAACCCTCTGCGAAAATTTATATTTCAAGGCAATTGGGCTCTTAATACGGCGATGAACCTCAATATCTTATATCGCTATGTCAGTAAGCCCGGCTTTGCTGACATTTCCGCGTACCAGGCATTTGATGTGAAATTCAGATGGCAATTGGATAATGGTCCCACCGTATCCGTTACTGGCAGGAATCTGGGGGGAGGGGATCATTTAGAGTTTAAAGAAGTCCTGATTGGGTCTGACCCGGCCCTCATAGAAAAAAGTTATCACGTGGGAGTTGAGTGGAATTGGTGATCTTGGAGCTATAGTAGGATTATTGTTAGTGTGAAATATTCAAAATGTTTAAAGCTGAATTCGAGCATGCTTAAGCGTGGCAGATCGTGAGCGAGTGTTCAGAATTCTGTGTCATAGCAATTCCTGGTGAGTCATCTGATCGCAGATTCAAACCCCCATCATTCAAAATGCGCCTTCATTCACACGTTTGCTTCTTATGCTTCTGGCCCCAGGAGTGCTGAGCTTGAACATTCGCGCAAAGCTGTTGCGGAGACTGACGCCAAAACGCTGTTCCAGTTCGGCCAGTGTGTCGCTATAAGCAGGCAGCGGTTGCGCTAATGGTTTTTTTCCGCACATTACCACATAATTTCCGGTGTTCGTCCCACAGCAAAGTACTTCGGCAAAGAGGGCACACATCTTTTCTGTATAAGGATGGTCGAACTCAGGCAGCTGATGAAAGTTGATGACCAGCCAGCCATCGGCTGTTAGTAGCTGCTGGCATTGCTCCAAAAATGTTGTCGTATTCTGAAACTCTTCCATTGAATAGGCGTGGTACATATCGGCGAATAGTATGTCTGTCGAATGTGCTGGCATTTCGTTTACGTATTCAATGCCATCGCGGTTGTTCATAACCACCCGTTCATCGCTGGGTATAGCGAAATGCCCCAGCGCTACTTGAATGACGCTCTCTCGCAACTCTATAACTTGAAAGAGGGTGGATGCACAGTGCTTGTGCAACGCACGCAAAAGACTTCCTCCCCCCAGACCCAGTAGTGTGACCTGTTCAGGTTCCTTGAACAGTAAAGCCAACAACATTACCCGGGTATATTCGTGTACCAGTGCCAGTGGATTGTCCAGGCGCATAGCACTTTGCTCGAAGAGAGAGTCAAAAGATAAGACACGTAAGCCGTCGTATTCTCTGACCACGATCGGGCCAAAAGTGTCTTTTGTACGGTAGATTTCTTTTTCGCTGTCGGCGGCAAGGGAGAGTTTGTTAATAAGGTCTTTCAGGGTGGCATCCTTTGTAAGCTGGTATTCAAACCGAATTTGGGCAATGGAATTTAAGCCTCATATCCCGCAAAAAAGCGATGATGTTGGCAAGCCGTTGTAACAGTCGTTCCTTCTCTACCACTACGGGCCTGGCGGCATACGGCTCAATTTTTATCCCACCGAACAGTTTGTGACGGTAGGACAGCAGCCTTGCCGCGCTTTTACCGGGCTAAACCGCTCAAAAAATGAATTGTATGATAACTGTATTAACATAAAAAATACATTAAATTAGCTTTTTGTTCGATTCCCCCGATGCGAGCGAGCACTTTTGAACATCCTCACCGGGAGAGATCTATAGCAGCAGGACAAATTTCAATCAGTTCAGTATTCGTTCAGTGAGCCCCTGCTAGATTAGTCTCTAGCGTCAAGGTCTATAGGAGGAAATTAACCGTGAAACCGCGCCATAGCATTGGTGATTCAAGCGGGTGCTCTGAGGTGGCGGCTGGTTTAGCAGGCATAGTGAGAGCCGCCGTGAACAGGTGGGGTATACATTAGCCTACCGCTGCAATGAGTTCATTCATTACGCTAGCGTGGATTACAATTTCCGGGAAGTGGTAAAACTGGATGTTAGCTATTCTTCAACCTGATACGTGGGTTTCGCACTTCGTAAGCGAACGCCCGTCCGGCCGTTGCCGCTGGTTGCGGGCACTCCTTTTTGTTCCCTTTGTTGCCGTGCATATTATCTACTTGCCACAGCTCTACAGGCTGCACCGTTTATTGGCGGAGCCGCCGCCCGACATCGACAGTGTGTTACGTCATGAGCAACTGCTCGGTCTGTGTGCCAAGCTGTTCTTAGGTATAGCGGTTATCTGGACTGTAATCGGTATGCGCCATAGCTTGTTGTGCGCCCTGGGGGATCACGGGGCGAGCGCGCTCGCCATGTTACCGCGCCTGGTAGATGGCGGCATACTAGTGGCGCTAAGCACCACAATAGTCGGTTGTGTCGGTGGTTACCTGATGCCTGCGGTAAAATCGATTAGCGTCGGACGGGCGATGAATGCGCTTTACACCCGCACAGTCAGGCAGCCGCGGGGAGAGAACCTGGCGGCGATGGGTCGAATTGTGCGTGCTTGAGGCGAAGAAAAGCCCACTGGGTAGCGCTTCAATGACAAGCTATTCTGATATTGTCTTGAGACTTCGTGGTATTCAGCGATAATGTCCTGTATTTCCATCTCAGGGTTTTATATTGATGTCTTTCCACACCATGTACCCCGCAGCACCAAAAACTGTCCCTTTGACTACTGCGCTTGCCGCCCTGGTCGTGTTTATGCTGCTATTTGCAGGGTCGCCCGCCAGGGCGGTGGAAGTGCTGTCTGCCGAGGAGTTGGCATCGCACTGTGTCTTGCTGAGGTCTGATCCGGACGGCGCTGACGCGCAATATTGTATTCGTTATATCCAGGGCTTTATTGACGGCGCTATCGCCACCGATGTTAATGTGATGCTGAATGCCGAGACAGTGTCCCCTGACAGTGAAACCTTTTCCCAGCGCGCCAAGCGCACGCGAGCGCCCAGTCGCGCCGAGCAGTTTCGCGCTGCCCAGTTGGCCGGTTTCTGCCTGGGTGAGCCGCTGCCGTTGCGGGATGTGGTTGACGTGGTCGTTGCCGACCTTCACCTGCTGGCCGATAGCGCAGGGCAGGGTGAGAGTGCCATGGAGGTTGTGTATGCCTCCCTGCAGCGGCATTACCCCTGCGAATCATGAGGGTATACAGGGCGCGGCGTCAGCGCGGTGAATCGAGCCCGCAGGCGGTGCTGTTGCTACTGCTTGTGTTGGCCCTTTCCTGGGTACTTTGGTCGGGGCTGTACAAGCCGCTATTGCTTGGCCTGGGCGCGTTTTCCTGTGTGCTCAGTGTTATTCTGGCGCACCGAATGGGCTTTTTTCGCCACCAGGGCATGCTGAAGCTGTTACCGCAGCTGCCCGCCTACTGGTGGTGGTTGCTGCGTGAGATTGTCGTTTCCAGTATTGATGTTGCGAAGTTGATTCTCAGCCCCTCGCTGCCGATAAGCCCGGTAGTGGTTGAGATAGAGGCACAAACCCGGAGCGACGTCGCCCGCGCCATTCTCGGCAACTCTATTACCCTCTCTCCCGGAACAGTGACTCTGGATGTACACGAGGGCAGGCTGCTCGTACATTGCCTGACCAGCAAAGCTGCAAAGGCCTTACAGGAAGGCGAAGCCAACCAGCGGGCCGCTGAACTGGGGTTGGGTTAAGCATGTATATCGTCGTATCAATCGCCATTCTGGTGACCATGGTACTGGCCCTGGCCAGGGCGCTGCTGGGCCCCAGCGTGTATGACCGGGTGCTGGCAGTGAATGTTTTCGGCACCAAGACGGTGTTGTTATTGTCGGTGATAGCTTTCCTGTACGGCAGGCCCGACTTCCTCGATCTGGCCCTGGCCTATGCCCTGATTAACATGGTCGGGATTATGGCAGTACTGGAATTCTCCCAGAATCGCTCGCGCAGCCCCAAGGGAGCCGATCGTGATTAATGTTGCTATTGACCTGCTGAGTTGGGTGCTGCTGACGCTGGGCGGTGTCTGCGTGTTAATAGGCGGCGTCGGAGCTTTGCGCCTGCCTAATTTTTACACTCGTATACACGCGGCCAGCCTTACGGACACCATGGCTACTATCCTGATTTTTGTGGGCATGATGCTGCAAGCCGGTCTCTCCCTGGCCACCATGAAGCTTCTGGCCATTATGGTGTTCTTGCTGCTCACGGGGCCCACGGCGACCTATGCACTGGCCAACGCAGCGCTGCTGTCCGGCCTCAAGCCCGATGCGGATACCCTGGCAGACAAGAAGACGGGGAATGGCCGCGGATGATCATAGTTTTTGCGCTTTTTTTGCTTAGCTTGCTGGTGATAACGGCGGTCGCCATAGTGCGCACAGAAAACCTGTTCGTTGCGGTTATGCTGACCTCTATTTTCAGCCTGCTGATGGCCGCCAACTTTTTTATTCTGGACGCCGCCGATGTAGCGTTGACAGAAGCGGCGGTCGGAGCCGGGATCACTACGGTGATATTCCTTAGCGCGCTGGCCCTGACCGCAGAACGGGAAAAGCGTCGCGCGGGCGGGCAGCTCCTCGCGCTGTGTACGGTGGGCATACTGGCGGCGTTGATTATCTACGCGACATTCGACAAGCCACGCCTTGGTGACCCGGAGGCGCCGGTGCACCAGCATGTCGCACCCTGGTATCTGGAAAAAACACCGGAGTACATCGATATCCCGAATGTGGTTACCGCGATTCTTGGCAGTTTTCGCGGCTACGACACCCTGGGTGAAGTATTTGTGGTGTTTACCGCCTGTATCGGCGTGCTGTTTATTCTCGGGGTGCGGCCTCCGGAGCAGGCCCCAAACCGCACTGTGGAGAGCGGCGGGCTACGCCATCACCTGATACCCCAGGTGGTGGGAAGACTACTGGTTCCCTTTATCGTGCTGTTTGGCCTCTACACCCAGTTTCACGGTGAGTATGGGCCCGGAGGCGGGTTTCAGGCCGGCGCGATTATAGCGGCGGGGGTCATACTCTATGCGCTGCTGGAGGGGGAGGGCGAGGCGTTGCGCGCCGTGCCGCGGTCTGTACTACTCGGCCTGGTGGTGGGCGGTGCCTTACTGTACGGCGCCGTCGGGATTGTATGCATGTTGATGGGCGGCGCGTTCCTGGAGTATTCCGTCTTGTCGGACGACCCGGTCTGGGGCCAGCAGCTGGGTATTATTGTTATCGAGGCAGGTGTAGGCATGGCAGTGTGCGGTGCGCTCCTCACAATTTTCCACGCGTTTGCCGCAAGAGAGAGCCAGCCATGAAACTGCTTGAACTGCTGGGATATTTCAATTATTGGGTATTTGCCATCACCCTGGTGATTGGCCTGTATGCAGTCATCAGCAAAGCCAATCTGATAAAAAAGCTCATCGGTCTTTCCATATTTCAATCTGCGGTGTTTCTGATGTACATCACCATGGATAAGGTGGAAGGCGGCACCGCGCCTATTATCCAGGCCGGGGTGAAAGATCAGATCTACTCTAACCCCCTGCCGCAGGTACTCATACTCACCGCCATTGTGGTCGGTGTTTCCACCCTCGCGCTTGGTCTTGCCATAGTGGTTCGAATTAATGAGCGATATGGCACGATCGAAGAATACGAGATTCTGGACGCCGACTGACTGATATGGATTTTCTCGCACATCTACCGGCATTGCAGGTGATTGTACCGATGCTGTCGGCGCCACTCATTGTCCTGCTACAACCTCGGGGGTTGGCCTGGGCGGGTGCCACCGCCGCTGCGCTGGCCAGTTTTGCCATCGCTGTGGCGCTGGTCTATGCGGTGCTGGGTGGCCAGACCCAGGTCTATGCCATGGGTGGCTGGCCTGCGCCCTACGGTATCGAATTGGCGGTGGATGAGTTCAGTGCGCTGGTGTTGCTGGTAATAACCGGGGCGGGGGCCGGCGCATTGCTGGCGGCCAGGCCCAGTATCGATCAGCAAATCGAGCTCGAGCGTCAGCCCTTCTTCTACTCGGCATGGTTGCTGGCCCTGGCTGGCCTGGCGGGTATTGTCGTGTCGGCAGACGCGTTCAATATCTTTGTGTTTATGGAAATATCGTCGCTGGCCAGCTACGTGTTGATAGCGGGCGGGCCGGATCGGCGTGCCTTGCCGGCGGTTTTCAAGTATCTGATTATGGGTACCATCGGTGCCACGTTTTACCTGATAGGCGTCGGCCTGATCTACATGATGACCGGCACTCTCAACCTGGCGGACATGGAAGCGCGGTTGGGTAATGTCACGGAACTCAACCCGATATTGGTCGCGGCGGGCTTCATCACCATTGGGCTGGCGCTGAAAGCCGCCGTATTTCCCCTGCATGTCTGGTTGCCCAACGCGTACACCCAGGCACCGCACATGGTGACGGTCTTTCTGGCCGCCTGTGCCACCAAGGTTGCAATCTATGTATTGATCCGTTTCGATTACATGGTTTTCCAGGCCAGACTTGAAGACCACGATGCGCAATTTGCACTGTTTCTGATGCCACTGGCGATTCTCGGCATTCTGGTTGCCTCTGCGGTAGCCATGTTTGAGGGGAACCTGAAGCGATTACTGGCAACGTCCTCCGTCGCGCAAATCGCTTACATCATCCTGGGGGCCAGTTTTGTCAGCGAGTCCGGACTGGCGGCCAGTGCCATGCATCTGTTCAATCATGCTCTGGCCAAGGGCGGTTTGTTCCTGGCGGTGGCATGCCTGGCTTACCAATACCGCGATCTGCGCCTGGACCAACTGGGCGGTGCCGCGGCGCGCATGCCCTTGACCAGTGCCGCGATGGTAGTGTGTGGCTTCAGCCTGATTGGTATTCCCGGTACCGCTGGCTTTATCAGCAAGTGGCTGTTGCTCAGCGCGGCGCTGGACAGCGGCCCCCTGGGCTGGCTACTGGTGGTGGTTATTCTGGTCAGTTCCCTGATGGCCGTGGTGTACATATGGCGCATTGTTGAAGCGCTGTACTTTAACGCACCTGCGCAGGGTGAGGTGACGGTCTCCGAGGCGCCGGCGCAACTGCTGTTGGTGACCTGGCTGGTGGCCCTGCTCAATATAGGCTTCGGACTGTTTCCCGGTTTACCACTGACGTTGGCAAACGCTTCTGCTGCAGTGCTTATGGGGTACTCGGGGTGACTGCGGAATCGACTATCCTGGCGGCGCTTTGCCTGCCCCTCGCTGGCGCCCTGGCCATTGCCCTGGCGGGTCGGGTCGGCCCGAATTTACGCGAGTCTGTTACTCTTATTACCGCCGTGGGGCTGGCCTGGCTGGTCTGGAGCATGCTGCCGACATTGATTGCGGGTGGCCGTCCGGGTGTTGAAGTTAGCGAGGTGATGCCGGGGCTTAGCATTGCCTTCAAGGTCGAACCGCTGGGTATGCTGTTCTCGGCGCTGGCGTCCGGGCTCTGGATTGTTAATTCGATCTACTCCATTGGGTATATGCGTGGCAACAGGGAAAAAAACCAGACGCGGTTTTATGTCTGTTTTGCATTGGCGCTCTCCGCCACCATGGGGGTGGCTTTCGCAGGTAATCTGTTCACTCTGTTCCTGTTCTATGAGTTGCTTACGCTGTCGACTTATCCGTTGGTATCCCACAAAGGGGACGCGGCTACCGTGCGCTCGGCCCGTGTGTATCTCGGCGTATTGCTGACGACCTCTATTGGCCTCTTTCTACCGGCTATCATCTGGACTTACACCGTTGCCGGAACTGGAGATTTTACCCCTGGAGGGATACTGGCCGGCAAGCTCAGCGATCCCGCGGTGGGTTTGCTGCTGGGCCTGTTCGTGTTCGGTATCGGTAAAGCCGCAGTGATGCCGGTGCACCGCTGGCTGCCGGCAGCGATGGTTGCTCCTACGCCAGTGAGTGCATTGTTACATGCGGTGGCGGTTGTTAAAGCGGGTGTGTTCACGATAACCAAGGTTATCGTGTATGTGTTCGGTATAGATTTTCTGTTTGCCTCGTCGAGCTCCGGCTGGCTCTTTTATGTTGCGGCATTCACTATCGTGGCGGCGAGCCTGGTGGCCCTGCGGCAAACCAATATCAAGCGCTTGCTGGCCTACTCGACGATTGCCCAGTTGTCCTATGTAGTGATGGCAGCGGCGATACTCAAACCGATGGCAGAGGTGGGGGCTGCGATCCATATGGTGGCCCACGCCTTCGGCAAGATCACACTGTTCTTCGCGGCCGGTGCAATTTATGTGGCGTCCAAAAAGACCGAGATTTACCAGCTGAAGGGTATTGGCCGTCGTATGCCCTGGACGATGGGGGCATTTACAATAGGTGCACTTAGTATGATTGGCGTGCCACCCACCGCCGGCTTCGTTTCCAAGTGGTATATCCTGGGGGGCGCCTTTCAGGCAGAGAACTATGTCGCATTGTTTACCATTATTGCCAGCACAGTGCTGAACGCAGCCTACTTCCTGCCAATTCTGTACATGGCCTGGTTTGAACGTGAAGAGGGCGGCGGCAAAGAGCATGGGGAGGCACCGTTTGCTGCCGTTCTGGCGCTCGTCATTACAGCCGTGCTAACCCTGGCGTTCTTTTTGTTCAACGGCCCAGTCATTGAATTGGAAAGTCAGGTCGTGAGAGGACTCAACTGATGTCGGACAAAGACGAGCCAATCCACTGGCTGGTGCGTCCCGCTACCATACGCAAGCTCTGGTACGCTTTCGGTGCGGTGCTGGCGAGTATTGTGTTGCTACAGGCAGTTATACCCGTCAAAGGGTATTTCGGCGTTGACGGTTGGTTCGGGTTCGGCGCGGTCTACGGCTTTGTCAGCTGCCTGTTAATGGTTTTGGTGGCCAAAGTGTTAGGTGTCGTACTCAAGCGGCCGCAGGCATATTTCAGCGAGCCGGACGATATCCCGTTGGCACAACAGCCCGATAATAAAGCGCAGGAGACCACCGATGGCATTTGAGATGCTGTCACCGGCGCTTATCCTGCTACCAGCAGCTGTATTGATTGGTGTTCTCAAGGGGCATGCCCGCACGGCCGTGGTGCTGATAGCCCCGTTGCTCACCCTGTGGGCGGTATGGCAGGTGCCGGACGGTGTTCATGGTACGGTAAAGTTTCTCTCGTATTATATCGAACCCGTTGAGGGTAGCCCGCTGCGGCGTTTATTCGCCACGATTTTTTCCATCATGGTGTTTGTCGGCGGGCTTTACGCCTACCGGGTCGCACGCTGGTATGAACTCTCTGCCGCCTACGCCTACGCGTGTGGGGCAATCGGCGTGTGTTTTGCCGGCGATCTCATTACCCTGTTCCTGTATTGGGAACTGATGGCATTATTTTCCACGGTAGTGGTGTGGTGTGGCGGTACTCCCGCAGCGCGGGCGGCAGGCATTCGCTACGCCATCATGCATCTGTTGGGTGGTGTCATACTCAAGGTCGGTATAGAGGGTGTGGTGGTGGGCACAGGGTCCATTCAAATTACCCCCATGTTGGCCACCGACTTCAGTAGCTGGATGATACTGATAGGTATTTTGATAAACGCGGCAGCTCCTCCCGTGTCTGTATGGTTATCGGATGCCTACCCGGAATCGAGCCCCACCGGTTCTGTTTTCCTGTCTGCCTTCACCACGAAAACCGCTGTGCTGGCCCTGATACTGCTCTTCCCCGGGGAACCGGTACTGATAGGGATCGGCCTGTTCATGGTGATGTACGGTATTGTCTATGCATTACTGGAGAACGATGTGCGCCGAATATTGGCTTACTCCATCGTGAATCAGGTGGGTTTTATGGTGTGCGCGGTGGGTATCGGCACGCAGATGGCGCTCAACGGCGCCGCGGCCCATGCCTTTGCCCATATCATTTACAAGGCGCTGCTGTTCATGAGTGCTGGCGTGGTGATTTATCGCACCGGGAAAAACAAATGCACTGAGCTGGGTGGCCTGTTCCGCACCATGCCACTGACAGCGGTCTGTGGCATTATCGGTGCGCTGGCAATATCAAGCTTCCCGCTGACTTCAGGCTTTGTCACCAAGAGTCTGATATCACAGGCGGCGATTGATGAAAATCTGGTGTGGGTTTATATGCTGTTAACCGCCGCCTCAGCTGGTGTGTTTCTACATGCCGGGATCAAGTTTCCGTGGTTCGTGTTCTTTCAACGCGACTCTGGTTTGCGGCCCAAGGACGCGCCCTGGAATATGGGCCTGGCGATGATTATATTTGCCAGCTTGTGCGTCGTGTTGGGTGTATTCCCGGAGTTACTCTACCCGCTGCTGCCCTATGCAGTGGAATACCAGCCCTATACCGCGGGCAAGGTACTGTTCTATCTGCAACTACTGCTATTTTCCGGTCTCGCGTTCTTCGTGCTACTGCCGTTGATGAAGCGTACTGAAACCATCAGCCTCGACACCGATTGGTTGTGGCGGCGCGCTGCGCCTGCCCTTATCGGGCTGGCGGACCAGGGCCTTAAAAGGTTGGACGGTGTGCGCAAGCGAGTTCTGGGCGCCTGCCAGCGGTTACTGCAAAACCTGGCTGTGCGCTATCTCGGTCAGCCCCACACGGCCGACAGTGAGGAGGAGGGGTTGTTTGCCCGCTCCTGGTTGATCGGGACCACCGCACTGTGGATCGCCGGGCTGCTATCGGCGTATGTTCTCCTTTATTATCTATAGTGTAACGCCAGATCAATCGGTCGCAGGGTGAGATATAGCAAGATGGTAACTATCGCAATTGGCGGCAGTGCAGTTGCAGGCCCATTGACAGCGGGTTTTGTATTGAGGTGTCTGGATGAAAATTAGGCCGTTTCGATCTAACCCCGTATTACAGGGAATTGTATTGTGGCTGGTGGTATTTTGGGCAATCACGGCTATCCATCCTCTCTACCCCCGGGACTGGTTGCTGGAAAATTTACTGGTCTTCATCTGTGCCGCTCTTCTAGTTTTTACTTATCGACGGTTTACATTTTCCAATCTTTCTTATGCACTATTTGCCGTGTTCCTCAGTTTCCACCTGCTGGGCGCTCACTACACCTACTCGGAAACGCCGCCTGGATTCTGGCTGCAGGCGTGGTTCGGGTTTGAGCGCAATCATTACGACCGTATAGTCCATTTCCTGTTCGGGCTGCTGATTGCCTACCCGATTCGCGAGCTTCTGCTGCGTGAATCCGGGGTTAAAAGGAATTGGTCTTACCTCCTGACGGTTAACTGCATTATGGCATTCAGCGCAGTATACGAATCGCTGGAAGCAATAGCGGCAATGATCGTCGATCCAGAACTCGGCTGTGCCTACCTCGGCACCCAGGGTGACGAATGGGATGCTCAAAAAGACGCTTTTCTCGCCTTTATCGGTGCCATTATTGCGATGCTGTTAGCCTGGCGGTGCAGTCGCCACGGCAAAGTTAATCCTGGATGACAACTCTTCAATTCAGACCGCTCCCGATGGGTCGAACTACTGCACCGTATGACTCTGGGTCATACAGATGCAGAGAATTTTTATAGCCTGAAGGAGTTCGTAAATGTCTATCAGAAAAATCCTCGTGCCTCTCAGCGGACAATACGATCCTGCGGATCCCGAATCGCTGGAAACACCCGCCCTGGAGACCGCATTCAATGTCGGCCGTCGTCTCGGTGCTCACGTCGAAGTGTTTTGTATCGAAGCAGATTTACCTTCTGCCCAGTCCCGGTTGTCACCCTGGATCCCGGGATTTTCGATGGGTACATTGATTGATATGATCGATAAAGAAAGCGTTAAACGCAGGGGTCGGGTGCGCGAGCTGTTCGAGGTGGTGGCGGACCGCTGTTCGGCCCCCCGTAGTTCAAAGCCAGACTCTACAGCCGCGTTCTCTGTCAACTTTCTGGAGCAGGTAGGTCAGGTGGGCGGATCGATGTCTGTGCGCGGACGGCTGGCCGATCTGATTGTGACCGCGTGCTTCTCGTTGGACCAAGCCTTCTTCGCCGGTGACGCACCACCACTGTTGGAGGTCGCGCTTCGCAACACTGGCAAACCGCTGTTGATCTCTCCTTCCAAAGCAAGGGAAACCTTCGGACAAAAAATCGCAATTGCCTGGAATGGAACTTCCGAAGCCGCTCGTGCTGTGAGCCTGGCTATAGAATTTCTAAAGACCGCCGAGGAAGTCATCGTGATTTCGGTCAACGAGGGTAAAGCTATCGAACCTGATGGCGACAGTTTGGCGGACTATCTGCAGTGGCATGGGGTTCGTTCGCGAACTGTAACTCTGGATGGCAGCGCCGCTTC
Source organism: uncultured Haliea sp. (assembly GCA_963977485.1). GTDB lineage: Bacteria > Pseudomonadota > Gammaproteobacteria > Pseudomonadales > Halieaceae > JARRPM01. Next base: position 112,336 of record CAXBOW010000011.1, on the reverse strand, counting down.
ATCAGGTCAGATTCTCCTGGAACAAATCGATGAATCGGGCGCAGATATGTTAGTCATGGGAGCCTATACCCAGGATCGTTTCCGACGCGTGGTGTTTGGCGGGGTCACTGGAAAAGTACTCGCAGAAATGCCGGTTCCGGTGCTAATGGTTGATTGATGCCCGCTAATGAAGGTTTTTCCTGTTTCAACATCCGGCATGTGGTGGCTCAGTCGCTGCGAAGCGGTTTATTATCCGCCCATGACCCTGACGCGCCCATATTCCCTCCTCATAAGGCGAAAGAATAGATAATGAGCACTCTGACGCTTCGCAAAGTTGCTATCGATACTTACAAAGAGAACGTCGCCTACCTGCATCGAGATTGTACGTTGTATCGCAGTGAGGGTTTTCAGGCGCTGAACAAGATCGAAATACACAATCAGGCTGGCGGAACATCGATTATAGCTGTACTCAATGTCGTGGACGATGATTGCATAACCGGGCCCGACGAACTGGGCCTGTGTGAGCAGGCATTCGGCCAACTTGGGGGGAAGGAGGGCGTGGCAGTCAGTATTGCACACGCCAAAATACCCGCTTCACTCAAAGCCGTGCACCGAAAAATTGCCGGTGATAGCCTGAATCTCGAGGATTATCAGGGTATTGCCCGGGATATAACGAGCAATCGCTACTCGAAGATTGAGATAGCTGCTTTTCTTGTCGCATGTTCTGAAATTGGGCTCGAGCGCGATGAAGTACTGGACCTGACCAGGGCCATGATAGAGACCGGAAAACGTCTCGATTGGGGCGAACCCCTGGTCGCGGACAAGCATTGTATTGGTGGGGTTCCCGGAAACCGCACCACCATGCTTGTGGTGCCAATTGTGGCCGCCCACGGCATGCTAATTCCCAAGACCTCCAGTCGTGCCATCACCTCACCAGCCGGTACGGCTGACACCATGGAGGTGCTGGCCCGGGTAGAACTGCCCCCGAATGAGCTCCACGAGGTTGTACGAAGTCAGCGCGCGTGTCTGGCCTGGGGAGGCACTGCCGAGCTGGCGCCGGTAGATGATATTCTTATCTCCGTTGAGCGCCCGCTATTAATAGATTCTCCCGGCCAGCTGGTGGCTTCTATTCTGTCGAAAAAACTCGCTGCAGGGGCTACCCATCTAATCATTGATATCCCGATCGGGGCAACGGCCAAGATACGCAGTCGCCACAGTGCTCTGGGCCTGCGCAAGCTGTTTGAGTACGTGGGTGACCGTCTCGGACTGCATCTTGAAGTGGTGCTCACCGATGGCCGACAGCCAATAGGGCGAGGCATCGGGCCTGTGCTGGAGGCACGGGATGTTATGCAGGTACTTACAAATGATCCCACCGCACCTGTCGATCTGAGGGAAAAAGGCCTGCAACTGGCCGGCCGAGTTCTCGAGTTTGATCCCGACGTACGCGGGGGACATGGTTATGAGATTGCGAGGGATATTCTCGATTCCGGAAGAGCGCTGGCGAAAATGCAGGCCATAATCCGCGCACAGGGGGAGAATGCCAATCCTCCCGGGATAGGTCGTTTGCGCCATGATGTGCTGGCCAGTCACGGTGGGTGGGTTACTACCATCGATAACCTACAGCTGGCCCATATCGCACGTCTGGCGGGAGCCCCCATGGACCAGGGCGCTGGTGTCGATCTGCGCAAGAAACTGGGTGATGCCGTAGAGGCAGGGGAATCGCTTTATTCCATCTACGCAGAGTTTCCGGCCGATTTCGAGTTTTCCCGCGAGTCATCTGCACAGGATTCCGGCTACATTATCGGTGATACCTATGTCGACGAACGGCTCTGAGCTGTATGTTTTGTAATAATGAAAACTCTATCGTGAGCCAACTTGATGCTATCCACTAAAAGAGCAGGACTATTGCTGGGCTTTCCAGAATATGGAGGTCCAGCTCGCGATATTGCCGCAGCGGCGGGTCTGGATTTTGCGGAGGTGGATGTACACCTTTTTCCCGACGGAGAGAGTCGTATACGCCTTCCCGTACATCTTCCCGAACGCGTATTTATATGTCGGAGCCTGAACCAGCCAAACCAGAAACTGGTAGAACTCGCTCTGGTCGCGTCAACGGCACGAACACTTGGTGCCGCGAAAGTCGGCCTGGTGGCACCCTATCTGTGTTATATGCGGCAGGACAAAGCTTTTCAAGCCGGTGAGGCGGTCAGTCAACACATAGTAGGGAGCCTGCTTGCGAACTTGTTCGACGAGTTGATCACTGTGGACCCACATTTACATCGCATAAAGCGGCTGGAGGTTGCGGTACCCGTGAACAAGGCAGTAGCACTTCGAGCCACCGACGCCATGTCTGCCTACCTGGAAGGCCGGCTGATAAATCCGATATTGGTGGGGCCAGATGAAGAATCAAGGCAATGGGTTGCCGCAATTGCGAAGCGAAATGGCCTCGAGTGCCATGTGGCCCGAAAGCAGCGGTTGGGGGACAGCGATGTCAATGTCACTGTGCCAGAGGCAGACATCCGGGGGAGACACGTCGTGCTGGTGGATGACATTGTAAGCACCGGTCGCACGCTTGAGTCTGCATGCAGGCAGCTTGGATCTCACCAGCCGGCCAGTATAACTGTTATGGTGACGCATGCGCTGTTTGTTGGCGATGCTGAGGCGCGAATACGGAGCGCTGGTGTCAACGAAATCTGGAGTTGTGACAGCGTAGTGCATGCGACCAACCGGATTCGACTGGCCGATTCCATTGCAGCCGCGTTGGCTGACCTATAGGCCTCCGGCTGCGCTCTGATTACGCCTCTTAAACCACTTCTCAGTTTCCACCGCGAACAGCACGATCGACGACAGCAAGATACAGATCAGCAATTCGGGCGATGACAGTGGCTGAGTATGAAAAATCGGATTCAGTACAGGCAGGTATATCACCAGCAGCTGCAGTATTACGGTCAGGAGCACTGCCCCCACAAGGGGCGGGTTGCTGAACATACGCTGGTGCCACAACGATTCACTTTCGGATCGAATGGCCAGTACATGGGCCAGTTGGGAGAAAGTAAGAACCGTGAACACCATTGTCTGCCAGTGAGCGGAACCACTGTGATAAGACCAGGCTTGTGCCGCCAGTGATACCAATCCGATCAACAAGCCAACCCAGAGCATATGTTGCCACATACCCCCGGCGAAAATGCTCTGTCCGGGCGGCCTTGGTGGTCGCTGCATGATACCGGTTTCCTCTGGCTCAGCTGTCAGCGCCAGCCCGGGCAGCCCATCAGTAACCAGGTTGATCCAGAGTATGTGGATTGGCAGCAGCGGCAGTGGCAGGCCAAAGACTGGCGCCAGCAGCAACACCCATATTTCCCCTGAGTTACTGGTCATGGTGTATTTGATGAACTTGCGAATATTGTCGAATATGTGCCTGCCTTCACGGGTTGCTGCCACGATAGTCGCGAAATTATCATCCAACAGCACCATGTCGGCTGCCTCCCGGGCGACATCTGTCCCGCCCTTGCCCATGGCAATTCCGATGTCGGCCTGCCGCAGCGCCGGGGCATCGTTTACGCCGTCCCCGGTCATGGCGCAAAACTCGCCGTTTGCCTGTAGGGCTTCGACGATACGAATTTTTTGCTGGGGTGTTACACGGGCATACACACGCAGTTCCCGGACCCGCTTTTCGAGCTCCTGCGAGGGCATTTCGTCGAGAAGGACACCGCTGATCAACTGCTCTTTGGAGGACGCAATACCCAGGCGTTCAGCTATGGCGACCGCCGTCGCAGGATGATCGCCGGTAATCATGACGGGCGTGATGCCTGCCTCAATACAGTCTCGCACAGCTTGTGGAACTTCCTCTCTGGGCGGGTCAATCAAGGCAACCAATCCCAGAAATAACAGCTCGGTTTCCGCATGCATCAGTGCCGCCTCTTGTGGCATCGTCGGATAAATACGCGTAGCTAAAGCGAGCACCCGGTTGCCCTGCAGTGCGAGTTTTTCGGCCTCGCCGGCAACTAGCAGTTGATCGATGTCGGTGCACAGTGGCAGTATTTGTTCAGGGGCTCCCTTGCAGTAAAGGCGTATGCTCTCACCATCCCGGTGCAGTGTGGACATGCGTTTGCGTTCGGAATCGAAGGGTAGCTCAGCCACTCGCGGAAACTGTTGCAACAGCGACTGTTTGTCATAGCCCTGTTCTTGCGCCGCCTTGTAAAGTGCCAGCTCCGTAGGCTCGCCCTGGGCTTCTTCGCTGCCAACCTCAATATCGTTGCTCACAGCCAGTGCCTGCCCGAATTGAACCGCGGCCTCTGGGATTGTATCGGTTACTTTACCGGCCTGGTAGAAGTGCTGGGCGCGCATGCGGTTTTCGGTCAAGGTGCCGGTTTTGTCGGCGCAGATATATGTGACTGAACCAAGCGTTTCGACCGCTGGCAGGTTGCGTACCAGCGCCCGGCGTTGACTCATGCGCCGCGCTCCCAGCGCCAGGGCAACGCTGACAACAGCGGGTAGCGCCTCGGGAATCGCGGCTACTGCCAGGCTGACCGACGTTAGAAACATTATCAGTGCTGGCTCGCCACGAAGCCAACCCATCAGAAAAATCACCGCGCAGATCGCAAGAACAGCCAGGCCCAGTTTTTTGCCAAAGGCCGCCAGGCGCTGTTGCAGGGGAGTGTTCAACTGGGGAACCGTGTCCAGCAACTGCGCAATCCGACCCAACTCGGTAGACATGCCCGTCGCCACAACAAGCCCGACGGCGCGACCTCGGTTTACCCGCGCTCCCTTGAACGCCATATTCCGGCGCTCGCCCACTGGCAGCTCTGGTATTGCAAGAGGCTCGAACTGCTTTGCGACCCCACCGGACTCGCCGGTCAGCATTGATTCGTTCAGCTCAAGCTCGGCGACCTCCAACAAGCGCAGGTCGGCGGGCACGATCTCTCCCGCATCCAATAGGATCAAATCGCCAGGCACCAGCTCAACGGAAGGCAATACCTGTACCTGACCCTGGCGTCGCACACGCGCGGTCGGAGCGGCCATTCCTTTTAGCGCCGCGATAGCACGCTCAGCGCGAAATTCCTGCACGGCTCCAATGACGGCGTTCAGCGAAATAATGACCAGGATCGCCACTGTGTCTGCCAGTTCGCCAATAAATCCAGAGATCAGAGCTGCCGCGAGTAGGACCAGCATCATAAAGTCGCTGAGCTGTTTCAGTAACAAGTGCCAGAGCGGGCGGCGCTTGCTCTCCTGCAGCTGATTCGGGCCATGCTGTTGCAGCCGACGTTCAGCTTCAGCGTTGTCCAGCCCTTGATCAAATTCACACCGGAGTATCTGACCAAGCTTCTCGGCGCTCAGCGTGTGCCAGGCAGTGTCAGTCATGGTGACTTACGGCTTCAGACCATAAGCGAGCTATCGAGTTGTTTTCCAAGAGACGCTTTTTTGTCATTCCCTGCTCCGGTTTTCTCTGCGCACAACTCATTCTAACGCACCAACCAACAGCGAGGGTGAGGACTACGCACTACCGGCCCCAGGGAAATCACCCAGCCGGCGACCTTGTCAGGACATTGTGAAGCCACGAAGAATACCTCGGGAAAATATCATCGCAGGTCATAGACGCCGCATGCTCGCGCGGGGAAAGATGTGACTTCGATGACATGGAGAGGTGCAACATACTGCGTGCTCTTCAGCGCATCGCACAGTAACGGCTTATGTAAGCTTTGATAGACAATAAATAGAGGTCCGGCACTTCTGAGCTGATTACCTACTGGGATATTCCCGGACGAAAGCTGGCCTTACCGACAGCGTGGGTATGGCCATACAAAGCGCGGTTTACCTTCGTCAGTAGATCTGGTGATTTCAGGCTACGCTGTTGAAGCCATTATGTTATGGAAGAAATAGACAAGTGCCAGGGGACGATAATGGCCCATCCTTGGGCCTCTGAGCCAGCAACTGACCTGAAAGTAATAAGCCCTTCAGCGCTAAGTCACCGAACTCCGCTGCGGGCCATGCCTTTAGGTGTGAAGTACTTGTCACCCTCGGTTACGCCATTGTGAAACTTGCCGGGGATGGGCTTGGTATTGATGTTATAAATATTTTGCAGGAGGTCGTATCCGCCATAGCACGCGGCATAGATCGACTTGCGGTCATACAGCTGGGCCGGATAAGCATACTGCACGCGCCACAAAGTATCGCGACCGTCGTACACTTCACCCGACAAGGCAGTCCAGCTGTCCTCATCAATGTAGTAACGACGTTTGGCGTAGAGGTGGCGCTGCCCCTCCTTCAGGTTGGCTTCGATTACCCATACCCGGTGTTTTTCCCAACGAATATGATCCGGCTTCAGAAAATGCTCGCCCAGCATATCTTCCACATTTTGCTGGAAGAGGAAGTCGTAGTTGGAATAGGGCACTATCATTTCTTTTTTGCCGAGCAAGGTCCAGTTGTAGCGTTCCGGTGAGCCATTAAAGATGGTGAAGTCGTCATAGGTAGAGGTACCCGCCACGGCCGGATTAGGCGTATCGAAGGAAACTGCAGGAGCCATTCGGACGCGGCGCTGTCCGGTCAGGTACTGCCAGGCTTTACGGCCCTTGCCCTCGGTATAGTCCGCGCCGGGTTCGTGCACCAGCAGAATTTCCCCCGCCCGTCGTGCCGGTGCCGTGTAGTTGATCCGTAACATTAACCAGGGGACCTCGCCCACGGGTTCGTCAGGGGTTGAGTACATCGGGTACTTGGAAGACGTAGAGGCAGTGGTTGCCAGTATGGGGTTGCCATCGGAGCCGACGTAGTACACGTGGTAGTCCAGCGAAAAGTCTTCTTGATAGCGGATCAGGTGGTTCCACAAGACTTCCAGGGCAGACTGTGGCAGCGGGAAGGGTACACCGGGGTAGCTGCCCTCAATTTTCTGGCCCTCTTCGGTCAGAGATGCCCCGGTTGCGTTTTTGACATTGTTGGCATAAAGCCAGTCCGGTGCTTGAAAAGAGCGCTTGGTGGGGTAGACGTTTATGGCGAAACCTTTAGGGCCCAGCCTTTTGAATGCAGCTTTGGTGCCCTCAGTCAGGTTCTCGGCATACTCCTGCCAGTTATTTTCATCGATAGTATAGAGCGGCTTTTCATCGGGGAAAGGGTCGATGTAATTATCCGAGCCCGCAACGAAGTTCGCGGGAATCGGCGTACCTTCAGGGTTCCAGGCCGGAATGCTGCCATCGGCGTTGCCAGCTCTTTCCGCCCCCATGGGGGTGAGATCCTGGCCCAGGCGAGCGGCTTCTTCCGCTGAGACCCCGGCTAATGCCGAACTGGCCATGAGGCATCCAAGACAGAGTGCCACCGTTGTTTTTACTGTGCGCATGAAATACTCCTTTACATGAACTTGAATATTCTCTTTGGCAATACCGGTAGGTCGGAGGTAATTCCGTAGTGATGTTTAGCCTCACTGAATGGTCAGAAATCACCCGAGCTACTGCGTGGCATTGAAGACATACGACAAATGCTATGTCATCTGGGATGCCCCTCACAATACTATGAATTGTGGTCCGAACAGTTGTTTTTCAAGAAAAGGGACGGTCTAAGTAAGGAAGAATTGATCCGGGTCAAGCATCGATTGATGGGTTAAGTAAACGCCGCCTTGCGGCGATAATTCACCTCCTTGCCTGGTCGGCCAGCAAACAGGAATCGTTCCGTGTTGATGTTGTATCACTTATCGGGAGTTCGAAATGTGACTGACCGATACATCCCGCTTGCGTATACTAGGTTCGTATGAATATCCTGCTTACCCGGTTACAGCCATGACGTTACTACTAATTTATCTGGCCATAGCGATAGGCGTCTCTTTTCTTTGCTCCGTCCTTGAAGCCGTGCTTTTGTCGGTGACCCCGGCTTTTATTGAGAGCCAGCTGGAGCCTAAGCCGCTCCGGGGTCGCGTGCTGAAAGAGGTCAAGGATAACCTCGATAAATCGATTTCCAGCATCCTGATACTCAATACTTTTGCCCACACCATGGGTGCCGCAGGTGTCGGCGCGCAGGCCTCAAAGGTGTTTGGCGCACGTTGGGAAACGCTTATTGCTGTTCTGCTTACCCTGGCCATATTGTACCTGTCAGAGATCATTCCCAAGACACTTGGGGCAACCTTCTGGAAGGAACTCGCACTGCCCTCGGCACAAGTCATCCGATGGCTGGTAAAAATGCTTTATCCGTTGGTGTGGCTGTCGGCACGCCTGACCGATATGTTTGCCAAGGGCGGGCACTCCAGCTCGATCAATCGTGAAGAATTTGCCGCCCTGGCGAAACTAGGGGCACGTCACGGTTCATTAGGGTCGCAGGAGAGCGAATTACTGGAGAATATTTTGCGGCTGCGGGAGGTCCGCACGGCCGGTATTCTGACGCCCCGGACAGTGGTCAGCGCCCTGGATGCATCCCTCACCGTGGGCGAAGCACTGGCGCGCTTGAAAGAGGTTCCGTTCACCCGCATGCCCGTATACGAATCCGATCTGGATACCGTTGTCGGGCTGGTGCTCAGGCCGCGGGTCTTGAGTGCAATGCTGGATGGCGACGAGGACAAGCCTTTGAGAGATTACATGGTGCCGATTCATCGGGTGTCGACAGAACTGCCCGTGCCAATATTGCTGGACCTTTTCATACGGCGCAGGGCCCACCTGTTTCTGGTGGAAGATGAGTATGGGCAGACTGCCGGTATCGTCACGCTTGAAGATGCGGTTGAAACACTGCTGGGCCGGGAAATCATGGACGAAAGCGATACTATTGAAGACATGCAGGAATTGGCGCGCGCCAAGTACCGCGGGCGCTTGCGCGACACGAAATAGCTTAACGACTAGCCGCCGCAGTCACAGCTTTGTTTCCGTGCTCCAGCCGCCCCTCGAGGTAATGGCAGAGCGTAACAGCCAGGCCTCGGGCAGAAGCGAATTGGCTCTCAGGCGGCAGGAAGCTGTTTACCGAGGTTATCAAGCCTTCCTTGATGTCCATATGCCGTTGGCAAGTGCGATAAAACTTTTCAATAATTTTATCGGCTTCCCCGGGGGAGTTGCTCACATTCAGGGACAAATGGCTCAGCACAATGGCGCCCCTCGCATCGTGTTTGACGCGCTGCGCTGTGCCAGCCAATTTTTTTCCATCGGTGACAATATCGTAGTGTCCGGCGCAGTAGCTGCCTGAGACCTCACCAATATGTGATGGAACCCCAAGTCTGTCCAGACAAGCAATGACCGGGTCATTCATCACGGCATAGGATTCGGCAACTGAGAACGCCCGGCGGTCGGGCAGCCTGTAGCAGACAGTAAAATTGAGAACGCCCGGAGTATGCAGCACGGCTGTACCGCCGCTGCGCCGCGTGGCCACAGCGAAACCGGCTTCCGCCAGTGTATGGGTAGCCGCTGAGAACCCCGGCCATGTGCTGTCCCGCCTGGAGACTACAAGGCAGGGACTGTTTGACCAGATACGCAAAACCGCTGACTGTGGAAAACGGTCGATATTGTCGATAAGCCAGTTATCCGTGTCCACCTGGGGCTGGGGTGGGCGACAAAGCGCGTCATACCAGAGTGCGAATGGGCGCTTGTCGAGCAATACCACGTTAGCTGCATGGCCCCCGCCCGGGGCCGGGAGAGGCGTCGCTTCAGGCGACTTCACCAATAGCTTCTCCCTTGTCGACGGGGTCATCTACCGCCTTGATAATTCGCAGCGTACCACTGGAGGGAGAGGGGATTTCGAATTGCGCCTTGTCCACCATGACCTCGGCCAGCATGTCACCCGCGTCCACCTGGTCACCCTCGTCGAACAGCCAGGTGAGCAGCACACCTTGCATGTCTTCCTCCCAGAGATCTACAGGTACGATCACTTGTGTCATTGCTTAACTCTCCTCCATTAGTTGCCGAGCGGCGTGGATTATTTTGTCACTGTTGGGTAAAGCGAATTGTTCCATGGTGCGACTGAAAGGTATCGGGACATCCGGGTGGGCGATGCGTTTGGGCGCGGCTTTGAGATCACCGGCTGCCACCTCGACCACGCTGCAGATAATCTCCCCGGACAGGCCGTAGCTTTTGTAATCGTCATCCACGACCAATAAACGGCCCGTTTTCCTGGCGGATGCGATAATCGTCTCCCTGTCCAGCGGCACTACTGAGCGCAGGTCGACTACCTCGCAGGAGATGCCGTCTTTTTCGAGTTCGCCCGCTGCCGCCATGGCCATATGCAAAGTCGCACCAAGGCCAACAATGGTGAGGTCGCTGCCATCTCTGGTCACGGCGGCCTGCCCCAAAGGTACGGTGTATTGTTCCTGTGGCACATGCACGATGGAGGAGGGCACTGTGCCCAGCCAGCCCATACCCTGCAGATTTTTGTGGCACATGAAAATGACAGGGTTGGGGTCTCTGATCGCCGCTGTCATCATGCCCTTGGCGTCGTATGCGTTCGACGGAACCACCACCTTCATGCCGGGCAAATGCCCGAAGGTACCGTAGAGGCACTGGCTGTGCTGCCCGGCATCGCCGTAGCCCCCACCGACGGATGTCATCAGCACCATCGGGACGGGCTGCGTGCCGCCGGAGAAGTAACAGTTCTTGGCCGCGAGGTTATAGATCGCATCCATACAGACCCCGAAAAAGTCCACGAACATCATTTCGACCACCGGCCGCATGCCGGCGCTGGCGGCACCTACCGCCGCGCCGATAAACGCTGTTTCCGAGATGGGTGTATCGCGCACCCGCTCGGCGCCGAACTGGTCGTACAGCCCCTGTGTGGTGCCGAATACACCGCCCAAAGGGCCTATGTCTTCGCCCATAACAAAGACGTTTTCGTCGGCGCTCATCTCCTGGCCTATGGCTTCGCTAACGGCCCTGGCGATGGTCAGTTTGCGTTTCTTCTGCTCAGCCATGATTAACCTCCGCGAATACCCTATCCAGTGCATCTTCCGGAGCCGGTTCATCCGCCTCTCGCGCGCGTGTTACCGCGAGGTCAACCCGGTCGCGGGCTGTCTGTTCAACTGCTTCGAGTTCCGCTTCAGAAAACCCCAGCTCACTGCCCAGTAGTGTTTTACGGAATGCGGGAATCGGGTCCAGCTCCGCCAGGCTCGCTTTCTCGCTTGCCCCGCGATAACCCTCGGCGTCGCCAATAAAGTGCCCCGCCATACGCAGGGTGGACACCTCAATAAGACTGGGGCCTTCACCGCGTCGCGCCTTGTCTATGGCCTCACCGGAGATGGCAAAAATGTCCAGGGGATCATTGCCCACGCGATGACCACTGATACCATATGCACTGGCCCGAACATCGTTGTGTGGCACGGACGTAGAGCCGGACTTCGCCACGGAAATGCCCCAGGAGTTGTCCTCTATCACGCAGACAAAGGGCAGCTGCCATAACGCAACGAGGTTCATTACTTCATGAAATGCGCCCTGGTTGGCCGCACCCTCGCCGATAAATGCCACTGCCACCCCATTTTGCCCGCGCATTTTCATCGCCAGTGCGGCGCCAGCCGCTGGGCCCATGCCCTCGGCGATAATGCCACTGCAGGCAAAGTTCACTGCAGTATCAAACAGGTGCATATGGCCGCCGCGTCCCCCCGACAGCCCAGTCTTCTTGCCGAAAATTTCGGCGGTCATCGCGTCGAGGTTAACCCCCTTGGCTATGGCGATGTGGTGGGGCCGGTGAGTGGCGGTCACTACATCATCTGGGCCCAGGTGGGCGCACACCCCGGCCGCCACGGGTTCCTGCCCATTCGAGAGATGCATCTCACCTGGAATGGTGCCGTTTGCCATGTCGAACTTTGGCGTTTTACCCTCCATGTAGATGGTGGCAATGGTTTCCTCGTAATAGCGGCTGGTCACCATGTGGCGATACATTTCAAGTTGCTGCGACTGGCTTGCCTGCATGCTCAATGCTCCTCGTTGTTAGCGTTCGATGGCCCTGCGAACGACTAGGCAGCGAGTTCTGCGAGGCGGCTATGGTCGAGAATGGCGGTGACATTGTCCGTGTCATCGAGAAACAGCACAGGGCCGAAATTGGTAAAATACAGCACGGTTTCTTCCGGAAAACGCGTTTCGTCATGAACTGCGTCCAGAGGTTCGTAGCCATAGTCTCCCGTGGTGGCTGCGCCGGCGCGGTACTCCATTCTTCCGCTTACCACATAGTATTCACCCGCGCCGTAGTGGCGGTGGCGGGGGAAGGAACTGCCTGGATGGCAGAGAAATAAAGCCGTCCATGCGCCACTGACGTCGCAGGTGCGCAATACCTTGACTTCGATTCCGTCTGTATAGGGTTTCCACCCCATGTCGTTGGCTTTTACGAGGATGTCTCCGGATACTTCGGTGCTAGTCATAAAATACTCCTGCTTGTGATGTTATTGTTGTAATGGATACTATCACCTGAATTGTAGCCGGACTTGTACCGGTGTGAGGGAGTTGTTTGCCCGGGATGCAAATTGCCACTATGGTAGGGCAGGATATTAGCGGTCTCCTGTCGAGACACTGCGGAGCGTAATGTGAACATGTTGAATCACGATGCAATTATCGATGCGCAAAACAGTGCGAGCCACTGGAGTTCGGCTTCCGAACCCAACCTGCGTGACCGCCACGAGCGCTGGTCCGAAATGCTTCACACGTCACACCTACCCTGGGCCATCGGTAAAACCCTGGATGAAGATTTCCAGGCGGAGCTGAGTTTCAGGAGTTTCGGAGGATATCGGCTGGCGCAATGCAGTTGTAGCCGGATTGATGGCTTCCGTTCGATGAGTGAAGTCGCCGGCACTGACAAGGCCTACCTGACCTTGCTTTATCTCCAGGAGGGCCGCGAGCAACTGACTGCTGAGGGGCGGGAAATAAGCCTGAATGCGGGTGACCTGATACTGTGGGACAGCACCCAGAAAATGCGTTTCCGCGTGCCCGAAAATATCTCGAAGGTGTCACTGCTGATACCGGAGGAGACCCTCATTTCACATTTCCCCCAGGCGCACAATTACATCGGTGCAATAATTCGTCAGGACGCCGGTATGGGGGCCATACTGGGGGCGCACATCCGTGCGCTGGGCCTGCAAATCAACGAACTCAGTGACGCGCAGCTGAGTTCTGTCATGGATGTGACCCTTGATCTACTCGCCACAACCCTCAGGTCTGAATATGGCATCGACCGTTCCGTGCAACAGGCTACCCTGAGCCGAATTCGCGAGTATGTGGTGTCCCGGCTCGGCGATCCGGACCTCTCTCCAGCGGGTATCGCGCAGGTGTTCGGGATAAGTATTCGGCACCTGTACTCACTTTTTGAGAAGCAGGAGAGCAGCGTGGCCGCATGGATCAAGGAGCAAAGAATGGAGAGAGCACGGCACGATCTTATGCAGGCGGGGCTCTCCGGCAAGTCGGTGACAGAGATCGCACTCGATTGGGGTTATCAGGACCTCAGCCATTTCAGTAAAACGTTCAAGCAGGCGTTTGGGCTGGCTCCCAGAGAGTTTCTACGGCAATATCGTTGAGATTATGATAATTTCAATAAAAACAACTAGTTAAACCCTTAACTTACAGTGAAAAATCTTTATAAATTACCGTTGATCATCAATTGATCTGACGATCCTGTCCTTCCCAGAAAGGTTTACGTAGCTCGGTTTTCAGCACCTTGCCAGCACCCGACAGGGGCATTGGGTCTGCCCGGAAAGTGATGCCTTTGGGTAATTTATAACCGGCGATCTGCTCGCGGCAGTGGGCAACAAGGTCCTCTTCGTTAACCTCCTTTCCCGCTTGCAGGATTACGATGGCATGAACCGCCTCACCCCATTCTTCATGAGGCACGCCAATCACCGCTACATCCTGAACCGCATCATGGCTCATTACCGCGTTTTCCACCTCGGTGGTAAACACGTTTTCGCCGCCGGTGACGACCATGTCTTTTACCCGGTCGACAATATACAGGTAGCCCTCATCATCGAAGTAACCCGCGTCTCCGGTAAATACCCAGCCGTTTTGCAGGGCCTTCGCCGTCTCCTCTGGCTTGTTCCAATAGCCGGTCATTGTGTGTGGGCCACGCACGACAATTTCGCCGGAACTGCCCTGCGCAGCATCGTTGCCATTGTCATCCACTATGCGAACATCATTGACTGCAGTGGGGCGTCCGGCGGACTTGAGTTTCTCGCTGCCGGCTATGTGATCTTCCCGCGCCAGGGTGGTGACTACCGGGGCAAGTTCTGTCTGGCCGTAGGCTTGTACCAGGCCGACTGTGGGCCAGGTGTTCATGAACAGTTCCAGCGTTGCCGCCGGCATGGGGGACGCGCCGTACATGACTGTGTGCAAACTGCTGACGTCGGCACCAGCAGCGTCCGGGTGTGCCAGAGTCATTTTGATCATGGAGGGTACTATGAGTGTGTGGCTTATCTTGTCACTGGCGAAGGTCTGCAACACCTGGCCCGGGTCGAAGGATTTGAGCATTACATGGCTTGCGCAGCACATGGTGGCGCCCATGCCACCGGCAAAATCCGCCACATGAAACATAGGCGCCACGTGCAGGTAGATACTGTTGCGGGTCATCTGAAAGTCAGGCAGTGAACCTATTGCGCTGGCCCATAGTGCGCCATGCGACTGGATAACACCCTTGGGAAACCCGGTAGTGCCGCCGGTATAAAAAATCCCCGCCATGTCACCGTTTGCCCGGGGGGAGGGAACTGCGGGCGCGTTATCCGCTATCAATGTTTCATAGTCTTGCGCCCAGGCGGGGCAGGCGCCTTCGCCCATATATACTGCGGCCGACAAGGTATCGAGTTCTTCCAGCAACTGTGCGGCCTGTTCTGCAAAATCATCGTCAAATAGCAACACGCGTGTGCCTGAATCATCCAGGGCATATCTGTTTTCCGCCAGGGCCCAGCGGGTGTTGAGGGGTACCACGCAAAACCCGGCCCAGCTCACTGCAAAAATGGACTCGTAGTAGCGGTCGCTGTTAAGGCTGAGAATGGCAATACGGTCGCCCTCGGCGAGCTCCGTGGCCCGCAGTGCGGATGCGAGGCGCGCCATGCGATTGCAGGACTCTGCCCAGCTGTGCTCTCTGCCGTTGTAACGGGTGGCCATCCCGGTAGGGTTCAGTCTGGCGGCGCGTTCCGCCATGCCGTGCAAGGAAGTCATTAGTTGTCTGCAACCTTATATTTTTATTGCGTGGAAGGCGTGAGTATATCTGAACATGGGCGCTTGGCTAGTGTTGCGAGCCCTGCCGCAGCGCCGAGTAGTTGGGCTGGTCGATAGCCAGTTGTCCGGCCACCGTCTGGCGCAGGTGTTCAGCCAATCCGGGGCTGTCCAGCGGGCGCTCCTCCCGCAGTTCTTCAACCAGCGCCCAGCGCAGTGAGTCAAGGTCGCCGGACTTGCCCAGAAGAGTCTCAAGGCGCGCCTGCTCTGCGGCCATCAGCGCGGGTCCAAACTGACTCTCACGCTGGGCAATGCGCAGCGAGTTGGCCGCCACTCTGGCCAGGAAACTGTTATGGGATTCCAGCTGTTCCGCGACCTCATCCTTCAGAAACGCTGCTACGCCCTCCAGTAATTCAGCCTGCATGGGTAACTGTGTACCCCTGGATATGGGGCTTTGCATATCCGGCAGAGCATAATCGCCGGGGATTAACAGGTTTACACAGTCCATTTGGGCTTCCGAGGAGCGCCGTCCAATCACCGGGCGTTCCAGGCTGGGTGTTTCTCCCCGGCGCCAGGCACTGGCCATTTGCAAGGTGGTCATAGACCACCAGAACGAGCCGTAAACCTGCCAGAAGGCCAGCTCTTCCCGCGACACCTCAATGCCGGACACATCCCGATATCCCGCCAGCATATCCTCGATTTCCCCAAACCCTCCGACCGGTAATTCGTGTCGGCCAAAGCGCCAGGAGTTGACGCACAGCCAGCCCAGGTCTCTTACCGGGTCGCCGATCTGTGCCAGCTCCCAGTCCAATACCGCATTGATTCCCTCGGGGGTGACCATCAGGTTGCCATTGCGGAAATCTCCGTGCACCAGCGCGCTGCGAGATTTGCCGGGCAAATGGTCTTTCAACCATCGCCAGGTGTAGTCGATCATTGGCACTGGCACATCAAGTTCGCAGTATAGGCCCCAGGTTTCGTCTACCAGCGTTGCGGGGTCAATAGTAGGGAGCTCTTTGCCCAACCCTGCACTTTGCCAGTCCAGAGCATGAATGCGCGCGAGTATTTCGCCGCACTCGCGGGCCAGCCCCGGGCGAACAGCGGCCAACTCATCTGCGCGAACAATTCGCTGGCCCAGGGTTTCCCCCTCCAGCCATTCCATGATGAACCCGGCGCCCAGCGCGTCATCAGGGCGCAACACATGGACAACAGCGGGCCCCGGTATTTGTCCTGCGCTCGCTACCTGGAACAGGTGGGCCTCGGTCTCGAGACTGATACTGCCGACGCTGGAGTCTGATTCCGCGGTTGGCTGCGAACGTCGCAAGGCAAAGCGCTGCTCTCCCGTAGCGGTGTCTACAGCAATGCGGTAGGTTTCCTGGCTGGCGCCGGCGGTTAACTGTTTGTAGCTGGTCAGCGACCGGAACCCCGGCACTTCCCGTGCAAGCACTGAGGTGAGCGCTGTGGCGAAATCGTTTGTCTTAGTCATTAATTCACGCCCTTGGGCTTGTGTTGTTTCATGAAACCGAACAGGTATCCGGCTGCCCTGCGCAGTTGAATCTCATCCGCGCCCTCGGTTATTCGGTAGCGCCTGTGGTGTCGATAGATATGCTCAAATGCCTTGTAGCGCGAGTAGCCCATACCGCCGTGTACCTGCATGGCAAAATCAGCCGCCTCGCAACACAGTCTGTTCGCCTGGTAATTGCACATGGAGACTTTGTCCGAGACCGAGAACGCGCCGTCTCTATCCATCAGCCAGGCGGTTTTGTGAATGAGCGCCCGCAGCATTTCGCAGCGGGTATTCAGGTCAACCAGGGGGAACTGTATGCCCTGGTTTGTGGACAGCGATTTGCCGAACGGCTTGCGTTCATTGGCATGTTGTACCGCTTCGTTCACGCAATACTGGGCCGCGCCGAGGCTGGAGGCCGCCTGACGAATACGATTTTCGTTGAAAAAGTGCTGAATGACCATCAGCCCCTTACCCTCGCCGCCGAAGATGGCACTGTGGGGAACGCGCATGTCCTTGAATGACACCCGGGCGTGGTCGGAGGGCATATTGAATGTCCACAAATATTCCTCCACCGTCAGGCCCGGCGTATCCATGGGTACCAGAAAGGCGGTAATGCCCAGGCCGTCGCCGGGTTCGCCCGAGGTGCGGGCCATTACCAGGTCGGCCTTGGCGATGTGTACACCGGTATTCCAGGTTTTTTCCCCGTTGATTACCCACGCATCACCGTCGCGTACGGCGTTGGTTTCCATATAGGTGGCATCAGAGCCGTGTTCCGGTTCGGTAATGCCGACGGCAAATCCGGCAGTGGCGTTGGCAAGCCCATCCAGCCACTCGGCCTTCTGTGCATCGCTGCCGTAATGCAGCATAAGCATCAGTCCGAGATTGTTGCCCACCACAGCGTGCTCGTTCTGCAGATCGCAGTGCAGTCCCAGCCCCTTCGCCGCCAGATGCTCTCTGATAATGGCCATCCCGAGATTGCCACCCTCGCGACCGCCAAACTCGGCGGGAAACGGGTAATTGTAAATGCCGGCATCCACAGCCAGTTGTTTGGCCTGATACAACAGCGCCTCCCATTCCTCGTTGGGCAGGCCGTCCCGGTCCCAGTCTGTACGGGCATCTTCACGGCGGTGATCGAAAAAACGGATGTTATCGCCCGCGTTCTCCAGAGGCTTGATTTTCTCCTCGATAAACTGGTCAACCTCGTGCAGGAAGGCGGTTAGCTTTGCGGGTACTTCGAAATCCATATCATGTTTCCTGTCAACAATGTGTTATCGCAAGCTTATCATTCCCATTGCCCCCACGCCTTGCGACCCACTAATGTTTGGGGAGCGGGCGCATGATATCTTGGTAGTAAGCGAGCGGGGAGATGAATATGAAAAATAATGTAACGGCATCCGTCGGCAAGGTGCCCTGGCAGGATGTCGCCAGGCAGTTACACGACAGGGGGTACGCCACTGTTCCCGGATTTTTGTCGGCAGCCGAGTGCCGGTCCCTTACCGGGCTGTACAACGAAGACACAGCCTATCGCAAAACCGTGATTATGGAGCGCCACCGATACGGTCTCGGAGAGTACAAGTATTTTGATTACCCTTTGCCTTCCCTGGTGCAGAATTTGCGCGAGGCCATTTATCCGCAACTGGTGCCGATTGCAAATGCCTGGATGGAGCAGTTGGGCGTCGATAAGTCGTACCCTGAGAACCTGAGTGATCTGCGGGCCGAGTGCCATGCACAGGGGCAGCTAAAACCCACGCCACTGTTACTTAAATACGGCCCGGGCGGATTTAATGCGTTGCACCAGGACCTGTACGGCGAAATATTCTTCCCGCTGCAGGTCGCTGTGATTCTCAGTCAACCCGGGGTCGACTACACCGGAGGAGAATTTGTACTCACCCAGCAGGCACCACGAGCGCAGGGCAGGGCGATGGTGCTGAACCCCGCTATGGGAGAAATGATAATTTTCACCACCAATAACCGGCCGGTGAGGGGCGCCAGAGGCTTTCATCGGATGAACGTGAAACACGGCGTGAGCGAAGTTCACAACGGCAGCCGATATACCCTGGGTATCATCTTCCACGATGCAGAGAGTTAGCGCCGGTTGCCGTGATATTTACTGTGCAGTAAAACCGCCATCTATCACCAGTTCGGATCCGGTCATGAAACTGGATTCCTCCGAAGCCAGATACAAAATGCCATTGGCGATCTCCGCCGGTTCTCCAATACGCCCCAGGGGGTGGAGTTGACTGAAGGCAGTCTCCGCCTCGGCAGGTGTCAACCCAGTGGCCCTGGTAGCCATTTCTATGCCTGCCGGAGTGCGGATCAAGCCGGGATGTATCGAGTTGATTCGGATGTTATAGCCATGCTGGCCACAGTGAATAGCCGAACATTTGGTCAGAAGTTTTACGCCTGCCTTGGCTGACGAGTAGGCGACCAGATTGGAGCTTCCCACTAGACCGCCAACCGAAGACACATTGATAATGGAGCCACCGCCTGTCTCTTTCATGCTGGCTATCGCCATCTGTGTTCCGACAAAGACGCTGTCCAGATTGAGCTCAATGATGCTTCGCCATTGTTCCAGAGAGAGTGTCTCGATGTCGCTATAAGTGCCACCACCGGCGTTATTGACGAGGATATCGAGTTTTTGGTGGCGTTCAGTAAGCAGCGCGAATACGCCCCTCCAATCGTCCTCTTTGGTGACATCATGTTTGATGAAAACGACGTCACTGTGGGCGGCGGCCAAGTGACTCGCGAGTTCCTCGCCTGCAGATACATTAATGTCTGTAAGGATGAGGCTTGCACCCTCTTTTGCGAAGCGCTCCGCCGTAGCTTTCCCCAGTCCACTAGCTGCACCGGTAATTATTGCAATTTTATCCTTGATCGATGACATCAGGTGACCTCGTGGTTGCTGAAACTACGCTGTAAGAATTTATTGGGGTCAAATATAGAACATACGTTCTATCTTATCAAGCTGCAAAAATAGTTTGTAAGCAGCGCAATAAATGTCCTGTATTCTACGAAGATAACCCGTAACTGTCTGAAATATAATTGAAATAAAATAAAATTAATAAACCTATGAAATTTGATTTGACACCGTATCTAGCAAGGTGCTCTAATCTAACAGAACGAACGTTCTAGTTATTTTAGTCGGCGGCGTGGTACACTGATGATGTGGATCGGATCACTGGTGGGACGTTTGGAGTGTTAGGTATGGCCGGGAAAATGAATTCAAAAGAGGAACTATTGGAAGCTGCGATTGATTTGTTCTCAGCCAATGGCTATGCGGGGACGTCCATCAGGGATATCGCGAAAGCGGTCGGGAGAAGCGTGTCCAATGTCTACCATCATTTCGGCAACAAGGAGGAGTTATGGCTGGCGATTCTGGAGTATTCAGTGCAAGGCCTGCCCGACAAGTTACGCGAGGTGGCGTATGCAGAAGATACGCCGATAAATAATTTTCAAAACCTGGTGCGCACACATTTACAGGCGTCAACGCTGCATCGGCGAGAGTCCAAAATATTTTTTATCGATGAAGAGCGGCTGTCTCCGAAGGGCAAGAAAATCAATCGAAAGATCCAGAAAGAGATACTCGATATCTATACCGAGCAGCTGAGAATTCTCCAATCGCATGGCCTGATTAAAAACAGAAATATCAGGATACTGGCCTTCAACGTGCTCGGGGTTATTAACTGGTTTTTGCGTTGGTATGAGCCCGAGCGAGGCATGGAGGAAAGCGAGGTGTACGACGAAATCATATCGTTTGTTTTACACGGCGCTTGCGGTCTGGATACAGCGCCTGGCTAGACAGGACAGGACGCAATAGTTACTTAATTTCATGGAACATTTAAGGAAGGCATAGATGGCTTATATCGTAGACATCGATACGGGCGGCACATTTACGGATGGCTTCATCGCCAACGGTCTGGACGTCAGGACCGTCAAGGTCCCGACAACACCACATGACCTGACCTTGTGTTTTCTTGATTGTATAAAAGTGAGTGCGGAGGCTTACGGCTTGTCCTTGCAAGACTTTCTCTACGAGACGGAAATCATTCGATTTTCCAATACTATCGGGACAAACACCATAATCCAGCGCGACGGTGCCAAAATTGGCCTGTTAGTCAGTAAAGGTATGGCAGCGCTCGCACCCACCTCGACTTCCCGGGATAAGTCAGCCCTGGTTGAACCGGATATGGTGATAGAGATCGACGAGGAGGTTGACCCTGCAGGGTACGTGCAACTTGAACCCGATCGGCGGCAGGTCCTGGCAGCGGCGCAGTCTCTCATCGACAGTGGTGCACGCGTGCTTGTGGTCGCGCTGTCGGGTTCAGAGCGTAACCCAGCCAACGAGCAGCGTGTTCGCGCCATTATCAAGCAGGAATATCCTCGAGAGTATCTGGGTTCGGTGTCTGTTTTTCTTGCCTCTGACATTTCTGCCCGCACAGGATTGGCCCAAAGGCTTAATACCGCGGTCCTGAACGCATACATTCATCCGAAGCTCGCGCGGCTGCTCTACAAGGCGGGGGAGGAACTGCGACAGAATGACTACAACCACATACTCTATATCGGGCACAACAACGGTTCAGTGGCACGGGTTGCCAAAACACGGGCAATTAATACCTACAATTCAGGGCCTGCCGCCGGTCTTCTGGGCGCTCGCGAGATCGGGCGGCTTTACGGTATCGATAATTTGATTTCCACCGATATGGGTGGCACGTCATTCGATATCGGCTACGTGCGCAATGGCATTGCCGGTTATGCGCTGAGCCCTGATGTGGAAGGTTTTACCTGTAACTTACCGATGATGTCCATATTGGCATTGGGTACCGGTGGCGGCTCGATCGCCTATTGCGAGGATGGTGAAGTACGCGTTGGACCTCAGTCGGCAGGGGCACTTCCCGGACCCGCATGCTTCAATCTCGGTGGCATACAACCGACGGTGACAGATGCAAACCTGGTGCTTGGATTACTTGATCCAGAGTATTTTCTCGGTGGGAAAATGGTGCTGGATGTGGAGCGTGCGCGTACCGCCATTCAGAGCGATATAGCACAAGTTCTTGGCGTTTCGGTGGAAGAAGCGGCTTTTCGTATAAAGCAAACCGTTGATCGCGATATGGGCAGCGCGGTGGCGAAAGTAGCGGGGCAATTACCGGCAAGGCACCCGCGAGTTGTTGTGGCCTATGGCGGCGCAGGAGGCATTCACGCCTGTGACATAGCAGCTGCGGCGAACGTTGACAAGGTTATCATTACCCCTTTCTCTGCAGTGTCCTCGGCGTATTCGTCTTCCCTGCTGGACCCCGGGCATCTCTACTATCGGCGCGCCCATGTGGCTATCGACTCTGACCTGTTGCGGGTCGTTCTGGACGAACTGATACCAGAAATGCGCCGGGAGGCAGAGCGCGACATGCGCGGCGAGGGCTACCTGCCTGAGCAACTGCAGCGAAGCCTGCAGCTGTTTATTGCGGGGCCTGGCGCAGAGCAAGAAGTGATTGTGTACACATCTGATGATTTTCACCACGATGCCCGTGCGGTCAGTGATGTTGTAGCCCAGGCAAGGGAGGCGCTGACTGCAGTTGGCGCGAGCTGTGCGGACGGAGACCTGCAGCTTGTCACCCTCGCCCTGATGGTAACTGCGCCAGCGCCACATTACGTGCTGAACGAACAGCCTGAAACCAGCTCTGACCCCGCGAAAGCGTTTAAACAAACCCGCTCAATATACAGCCCAAGTGCCGGCAAGTTTATCGATACGGCAATCTACGACCGCGACGCTCTGCCGCGAGGGGCGGTAATCAATGGGCCAGCGCTGGCTGAATCGGAAAACACTACACTGTTTATTGCTGAAGGATGGCGTATGAGCGTCGACCGCTTCAACAACGCCATTCTCGAGGAGGCCTGAGCCGTGACGACCCTGCGAATTACCGAGTACGTCGATCTGAACCTCACAAGTGAGCAATGGTGTTGTAATCGCTGCGGGCATAAGCTTGGGCCAGCACAAGATAACTATAAACGCGGCACACTGGTCGCTGAGCGTCCATTGGAGGAAGTGCATCCGGCCTTGGTTGAGGGGCAGCAATACAGCTTTATGCCCGATCCTGGTTACTGCCGATTGCTTGAATTTTACTGTCCCGAGTGCGCCACTCTGCTTGAAACAGAGTATCTGCCACCCGGACATCCTATTACCCATGATATAGAGCTGGATATTGACAGCTTGAAGAAGAAATATCTTGAGCCGGGTATTGGAACGTGACAGTGGCGGGTGAACGTTGGAGCGCCTATTTGAGTGCTGCTGGTTCCACCGCGGCGGTGGTTCCTCTTGTCGAGGGGCTCTGTGCGCGCATAGGCAACCTGGAGCTGGAAGCTATGCAAAGTGATGCGGCCCGTTGGGTGTCGAGTCTTAATGGTTTGCGAAAGTTGCTGGAGGTGGATGCCCTCGTGATCGGTGTTGATACAACAATGGCGGCCGAAGCCTGCGGCCACCCCGTGGAATGGCTGGATGGCCGGCCCGTGTTGTCATCTTCCTCTGCCTGGCAGGTGGGGAATTCAGCTGCCAGCGCCGGGCGCCAGGCCACTGCCACTGACGTGCTGAATCGCTTTTGCCAAGCAGGAAAGGCAGTTACTGGCGGTGTGGCTATGATGACTGGCCCCCTCGCGTTGGCGCAGCAACTGTACAGCAACGCGGAGAACCAACTGGCGGATGTCAAACCCCTGATTGTAGAACTTGCAGAACAGTTATGTCAGGCCCGTCCCGATCTTTTGCTTCTGCGCGAGGGCGCCACTTTGGGGCAGGGCGATATCACCATGGCGCAGCGAAAGGTATTTAACACACTAAAAAATGTCGCGGCGTATTTTGATGTGCCGGTAGGTCTTTACCTGGATGATTACGCGCCGGAAAGAATAGCGCAGTTTGAAAAACTGAAACTACCATTCCTCTGGCTGGGACGAGATGCAGGCGGCTGCCTGGTGGCACCGGAGACAGCGCGGGAGATATCCAGTATGTACAGTGGCCTGGGTCTTCCAATTGAGTTTGCAAACCCTGATTTGGCCTGGGAGCAGGCGATGGCTTATGCCGAGGCACTTCCAGGCTATAACTATCTGCTAACAAGTACTGGCGATATCGACCCGGATAGTGATCTCGAGGCACTTATTGCCCTGACAAGAAAATTACACGAATAAACCTGTTTATGACCACTGTCAAGGTCGGAGAGAATGCAAATGACAACACGCTCAGCGCTGTACAATGTTGGTATTGATGTTGGTGGTACTTTTACTGACTTCTACTGTACCGATATCGAGGGCACTGCCAACTCCTGTAAGACACCAACAACACACTACGATCTCTCGGTCGGATTTATGCGGGGTATGAAGCTGTTGGCACGTCAGAATACCACCACTCTTGATACCTTTCTGCGCCAGGTCAATTCAGTGCGCTACTCTACCACCGTGGGTACCAATGCGCTGATTGAACGCAACGGTCCGAAATTGGGCCTGATAACCACTGCCGGCTTTGAAGATGGTATTTTTATTGGCCGGGCGCGTAGTTGGGCAGACGGACTCGGCTGGCAACAGGGTCGCGATCAGGCGCGTATTCAAAAACCTGTGCCATTGATCAGTCAGGATATGGTTGTGGGCGTCCGCGAACGTATTGACTACGCAGGAAAAGTTATTGCGCCATTGCGTAAAGAAGATGTG
The DNA here is from genome assembly GCA_963977485.1 of uncultured Haliea sp. Taxonomy (GTDB): domain Bacteria; phylum Pseudomonadota; class Gammaproteobacteria; order Pseudomonadales; family Halieaceae; genus JARRPM01. The sequence continues at coordinate 88,099 of CAXBOW010000011.1, read as the reverse complement.
CTGAATCAGCTGCAGACACTCGTGGACCGGGGTGCACAGGGCTTCGTTGTGTCATTGCTGTGGTCGTTTGTGAACCCAGATCATGAACGCCAGATCAAGGAGATAATCGAGCAGGAATATCCCGAGGATTATCTTGGTTTTATGCCGGTAATTTTGTCATCTGATATTTCGCCAAAAGCGGGTGAATATACCCGTACTATGACAGCCATAGTTAACGCTTATATACACGGTGTTATGGCTGATGAATTGAATAAGCTTGGCAATGAACTGCGTGCCAGCGGTTACAAGAAACCGCTGGTGCTTGTTCACAATACGGGTGGAACCAAGAAAGCGTCGCGAACCCGCGCGGTATTGACGCATAACGCCGGACCCGTGGCGGGCTTGCACGGTGCTGCGCTCTTGGGGAGTCTTTCCGGCGAGCCCAACATCGTATTTACCGATATGGGAGGGACCTCATTCGATATCGGTTTGATCGAGCGGGGGGAAATCAAGGCGCATGATTTTATCCCGGTAATTGATCGATGGCGTACCAATATTCCGGCCGTTGAGGTCAAATCTATCGGCGCTGGCGGTGGTTCTATTGCCTGGGTTAATTCCTTGATGGCTAATGCGCTCGAAGTTGGCCCTCAGTCTGCCGGATCCATGCCTGGTCCTGCCTGTTATGACCAGGGTGGCACGCAGCCGACGGTATCAGACGCCGATCTGGTCCTGGGACTTTACAATCCGGAAAATTATCTGGGCGGCGAAATGCTGCTGGATGTCGAGCTGGCACGTGATGCTATCAAAAAGTCTATCGCTGAACCTCTGGGTATTTCGATCGAGGAGGCGGCCTATCGGATTCGCCGCCTGGTGGATGCACGTATGGGCCAGGAGGTGTTCAATGAGGTCGCGCTGAAGGGCCATGACCCACGCACCTTCGTAGTTTTTGCCTGTGGCGGTGCCGGTGGAGCGCACGCCTGTGGATATGCGCCGTTTGCCGGTGCAAAAAAAGTTGTTGTACCTTTGCAATCGCCAGTTTTCGGCGCGTTTGGCGCTTCTACTATGCAAATCAGGGAGGTGTGGGAAAAATCTCATTCACTCAAGCTGTTCGAGTGGAAAAGCCAGTCATATCTGTCTGATCTGGTCACCTTCAATGGCGTAGTCGAGGAACTCAAAAACCTGGCTATGCGAGATCTTGCGCTGGAGGGATATCAAACCGACCAGATCGAATTCGGTCTGGAGCTGAACATGCGTTATGGCAGTCAATATAATATGACGAAAGTGCGTGTGCCAAACCTGATTATGGAAAATGAAATAGATGTGCAGGCATTGTGTGAGGAGTTCACTCGTTGCTATGCGGAGGTCTACTCCCCGGAAGCGACCTTTCCGTCAGGTGGTATTAACGTGGAAACATTTACACTTACCGCTTCGGTAGTAGCAGGTCAGCCAAAAATAGTTGAAGAAGAGGCAGTCGGATCTGATCCCGATGTTGCGGCGCGGCTACCGTCCCGTCCGGTTTACTGGACGCCAGACAGTGGTTATCTGGATACGCCTGTTTACGAATGTGATTTGCTACAGCCGGGGAATGTCCTTATGGGACCGGTCATTATCGAGTCAAAAAAGGCGACCTATGTTATAGAGCCCGGCTGGCGCTTCACCATGGATAAATACCGAAACGGGATTATGGAACAACTGAATACCGAGCAGGGGTTAAGTCAATGAAAGCTGTGTCTTATGAGCGCGATCACGAGGTAATCCAGCGTTTGCGACCTGAGCCAATGACGGCCCGGGAGGAGGCATCCCAGGAGCTGGTGTCCGGTATAGAATTCGATATCTATAAGCACAAGATGCACATGATCGCTTTGGAGGGCAAGGAAACCACGATGAAGCTCGGCGCATCTACCGCGATGCGTTGGGGTGATGTGGCGTTCGGTATATTTACCGCTCAGGGGGATTTATCGGTCTGCGCGACGGGTATTTACCACCATGCGGTTTTGGGCCAGATTCCCTTGAAATATATTATCAAGCACTGGGTCGACGAACCGTCGGTTTCGGTCAGGGAGGGCGACAGCTTTTTCTACAATGATCCCTTTTACGCAGGTGTACACAACGCCGATATGGGACTGGCTATTCCCGTGTTCCATGAGGGCGAGTTGATTTGTTTTATCGGCGCCGCTGTACATACGGGTGAGGCTGGAGGCTCTGAGCCAGGTGGTACGGTGGCTGCCGCGCGGAGTAAATATGATGAAGGAATGTTGATCCCGCCGATCAAAATCGGCGAGGATTTCCGCCTGAAAGAGGATCTTCTGACCATGCTCTCTGCCATGACGAGAGATCCCCGCACCATGATTCTCGATATCAAGGCACGCCTGGCGGCTGCACGTATTGCCGAGCGCAGAGTTCGTGAAGTGGTAGCTGATAAGGGCGCGGATTTTTTTGTTGGTGCCCTGCGAAAAATTCTTGCTGTTACAGGCGACGCGGCAAGACAAAAGATAGCTGCTTTCAATGACGGTGTCTATCGACAGCCCCGCTTTCTGGATACGCTTGGAGAGGATAGCGGTCTGGTAAAAATAGACGTCAAGCTTATCAAGAAGGGCGATCGCATCACGCTTGACCTGACCAACTGCTCACCGATGTTACAGGACAGGCCGGCGAACAGCTTTTTCCAGGGTGTCATCGGTCTTTCAATGGTGTATCTGTGCGGTTGGCTCTTCCATGACCTGCCTGCCAATAATGGCTTGCTGGATTGTGTGGACTGGAAGTTCGATGACGATTCACTGTGTAACGCCAAAGGTGATGTTGCAACGTCTCTTGCCCCAATGGTCCAGAGCGCTTACACCCACGGCATATTCCAGTGTGGCGCCAAAATGACGTATCACAGCGATCCGTCGCGCGCTGTCGCATCGTGGTGTTCCAATTTCTGTATTCCGATGTTCGCCGGTGAAAACCAGTTTGGCGAGATGGTGGCAGACATTACGCCGGAGATTAACGCGACCGGTTGCGGCGCTCGTTTCGACCTGGACGGCGTCAATGCGGCGGGTGCTTATTTTGCGACTATGTCTGATTGCTCTGATGTGGAGGCCACCGAGTCCGACCGGCCAGTGCTTTACACATTCCGTAATTTTTTCAATGGCTCGTATGGCCACGGCAAGTACCGCGGTGGCGCGGGCGTAGGCTTCGGCCTGATGATTCATGATACGCCGGCGCTAATGCTGGGTTCGCATGGTAGCGGTTCTCGATTTCCTTCTACTGTCGGGCTTTTTGGCGGGTATGCGGTGCCCACCGTGTTTGTCAAAACAGTTGCCGGCAGTAACTATGCCGAGCATCTTTCCGAAAGCGATGTGGCGCTTCCCACCTCCCTGATGGAGTTGTATCAGCCGGGTAATCCGGAGCGGGGCAGCGAAAAGTACGAAAATGTAAGCTATGTCGTACGCCCAGCTGCCGAAGGTGATACGTTCTATGCGTTTGCTGGTGGCGGAGCAGGCTATGGCGATGTGTTGGAACGTGACGCAGGTGAGGTAATCGACGATCTTCGCAGCGGGTTGGTTACGGATTGGGCGGCGAAAAACCTTTACAGAATCGCGTATGACGAGAAAACACTGCGCCTGGATACCCGGGCGACAGATGTTATGCGTGAGGAAACCCGTTTACAGCGCAAGCAGCGTGGCATACCTTTTGACGACTTCGTAAGCAACTGGAAAAATTTGCGGCCGCCGCAGGAGATACTTACCTACTACGGAGATTATCCTCATCCACAATTGCCTGCGCCGCAGGACACGACGTTCGAGGAAGTATAGCGATGACGGGACTGGCTAGTGCTCGGACTCTGCCAGAGTTACTGGATGATCGGGTTGCCGTATACGGGAATCGCGAGTTTCTGCTATTCGAACAGCAATCTTATGGTTTTGCTGATATACGGCAGGCATCGGCACAAGTAGGCGCGGGCCTTCACAAGATGGGTATCGGCAAAGGCGACAAAGTGGCGCTTATGCTTAACAACTGCCCGGAATACCTGTTTTGCTGGTTCGGCCTGGCAATGTTGGGCGCCATAGAGGTGCCGATAAATACGGCGCACAAAGGCACCTTACTACGATACTTGCTTGAGCAATCGGAAAGCACGTTACTGCTTGTAGATCGGGACTTTCTTCCGCAGCTTGAAGCGGTACCGGATGATATTCAATCTCTTGTGAAGATAGTTGTCCTGGGTGAATATGACACGACCATACCGGGGGTCGAGCTGACCGACTATCAGACACTGATCGGGACTCCCGCCAGTCTTCCAGATGTAAGCATCCAGCCTGAGGATCCCCTCGCCATTATGTTTACTTCGGGGACCACAGGGCCCTCCAAGGGGGCCGTAATCCCGCAACATTATCCTTTGGCAATGGGAAAGATCGTGGCGGACAGTGCTGATTATAATGATCAGGATTGTCTCTACAACGCACTTCCGTTGTTTCACGGCAATGCCCAGTTTCTTTCGACCGTGCCCGCGCTGATGAGCGGCGCCAGGATGGTGCTCGGCAAGCGATTTTCAGCGGGTCAATTCTGGAGTGATATACGCGACTACGGATGTACCGAGTTCAATTATATAGGCGGTATAATCCCGATTCTGCTAAAGGCGGCTCCGGATGCACGCGATGCTGATAATCCATTGCGCGTAATGGTTGGTGCCGGGGCTCCAGCGGATTTGTCGGCCACTTTTGAGGAGCGCTTTGGCGTGCGGCTGGTTGAAGCTTACGGCATGAGCGAAATTGGCATTCCGGTAAGCAATTCACTGACGAAGCGCAAATTGGGGAGCTGTGGCTATCAGCATCCGGACTACGACATCCTCCTGCTCGATGATGAAGGTTGTGAGGTTGGCCCGAATAAGCCGGGTGAATTGCTGGTGAGACCACGTAAGCTCGGCAGCATGATGCTCGAATATTACCGTATGCCTGAGCAGACTATCGAGGCCTGGCAAAATCTCTGGTTTCATACCGGTGACTACCTGCAGCGTGACGAGGAAGGTTTCTTTTATTTTGTTGACCGAAAGAAAGACGCGTTGCGGCGACGAGGGGAAAACATTTCTTCCTATGAGGTCGAAAAGGAAATCAACCAGCATCCCTCGGTACTGGAGTCTGCCGCCGTCGCCGTGAAGTCCGAACTTGGAGAGGATGAAGTGATGGTCGTGGTGTGTCTAAAGGCTGACCAGACATTGTCGCCGCTGGATCTTATCGAACACTGTAAAACTCGAATGGCCTATTTTATGGTGCCACGGTACCTGCGCTTCGTGGACAAAATGCCAAAGACGCCGACGGAACGGATTCAAAAATTCCAGCTCCGAAAAGAGGGCGTCACCGCTGATACCTACGACCGGGAGTCGTCGGTATGAGTGATGATGCGGAGCTCAACATGGTGGTGCCGGGATTATTGGTCTGGCCGTCAGGCGCCACCCAACCGCAGTTGTGCGGTAGCGTGTGCCCGGCCTGCGAGCTGTATGCCTATCCTCGCACAGAGGTGTGCAGTGAGTGTTTTGGGCAGATGGAGCGCACATCGTTTTCCGGCGCCGGCACTATATATAGCCATACCACCGTGCGAGTGAAGCCGCCCCTGGGTTTGCCGCGGCCATATTCTGTAGCCTATATCGATCTGGCGGGTGTGCCACTACGTATTTTTGGACTGCTGGATCCAAAGCCGGATTACAGCTACAGCATCGGTGAGGAAGTGTCATTGCAGGTGCGAGAAATGGGTTTCGATGCGGCAGGTAATAGGTGTCTGAGACCATTGTTTGTTCCGGGCCCGGAAGCCATTTTGCCGCAGACAGACGGTCGGGGCTGATTTATGGCAGCAATTATCGGTGTAGGATTGACCCCCTTCGGTCAGTTCCCGGAACAGTCAATCGACGACCTCGGGGTGGAGGCTATTCGTCTTGCTTTGGCGGATGCGGAGTTGGCAATTCACGGCGTACAGAGTGTTTACTGTGCTAACGCATTAGGCGCTATGCTGCTTGGTGATACCACGATCGGCCAGAGTATTTGTGCCAGGCTTGGCATCAGGAAGATACCGGTAGTGAATGTAGAAAATGCCTGCACTTCGGGTTCTACTGCATTTCATCTCGCTCAGCAGGCGATAGACGCCGGAGCGTGCGAGATAGCATTGGTGGTCGGTGTCGAAAAAATGTGCATACCGGGTTTTGGTTTGATCAACTCTGGCAAGAGCGATGTTGATACCCAGATGGGTATGGTCACCCCGGTGGGGTTCGCCCTGCGGGCAATGCGTCATATGCATGAGTTTGGTACGACGGTTACGCAGTTGGCCCAGGTTACCGTGAAAAGTCGTCTCCACGCATCGCAGAATCCACTGGCGCAATTTCGGCGCAGGGAAACTGTCGAAGATATTCTGTCTGCGCCGCTGATAGCAGATCCTTTGACACGACCCCAGTGCTGTCCCATCGCCGATGGAGCCGCAGCACTTGTCCTGGCGAGTGACTCAATGGCACGGGTGCTACGACGTGCCGTAAAGGTTCGCCACAGCGTACTCAGCTCGGGAAGTTACCATAATCCCATGGACCTCGTGCGCTGGGAGACAGACTATCGTACCGCGCAGCTTGCCTATGAAGGAGCCTCTCTCGGCCCTGGAGATATAGATGTGGTGGAGTGTCACGATGCATTTACTATTGCAGAGATACTTCATTACGAAGCGCTGGGTCTCTGCTTGCCAGGAGAGGGAGGACCGTTGGTAGAGTCCGGTGCCACCACACTCGGGGGCAGGGTGCCGGTAAACGTATCGGGGGGGCTGCTGAGTCGGGGCCACCCTGTGGCTGCAACGGGAGTAGCACAACTGGTCGAGGTGGTTACTCAACTGCGTCACGAGGCTGGGCCTCGCCAGGTACCCAACTGTAGGATTGGGCTGGCCCATTGCATGGGGGGCGACAAGGCCGGCGATACCAAATCTTGCACTATTTCCATCTTATCGAACTAGCATTTCCTCTCTAGCGTCTTACCTGGCGTACTTCTCCCGCAAATAGCGAAAGATTTAAGGCATCCATCGGCAATCAAATGATGGGCATTCATGCACTGAGGCTCACTGCGGTCACAAAGGTGGCTGTGCGTGGACTTTAGCGGAAAAATATTGGAGACTACCCGAATTTCCACGATACACAGCAAGTGCTGGCCGCGCCTGTCAAGGCCTCCGTGTATTGTTGGTATGGTATTAGCTATCAGGGTGATGCGTGAAGGAAACAACCAAAACTACTTCGCCGATACCCCGGAAGGGTGCCGATAGGCTAACTAAAATTGAATACCGCATGAAGGATCTTATTCGAGAGAGTGGCCTTCCTCGAAAAACCATTCACTATTATTTCAATGAAGGGCTATTACCTCCCCCACGAAAATCCGGGCGCAACACCGCTACTTATGGTCCGGAACACCTGGAGCGATTGCAGCAGATATGCATTCTGCGTGAACAGCAGTTTGTACCGGTGAAAATCATAAAGGCGTTTTATGATGACTCTGCTTCAGTGGAATTAACTGCGGAGCAGCAGCAGTATGTGCGCGAGATGCGGCTGGGACTGCCGGATTCGATACGCCCTGGCGCGGAAAAGTATGTCAAGCTCAAAGAGGTATTTGGGAAGAACGTTAGTGCCCAGGAGCTCAAGGCCTTCAAGAAGCAGGGCCTGATCAAGGTCATAGGTTCTGGCGCGGCAAGTGTTATCAGTACAGAGGATGCGGTTGTAGTCGATTCCTGGATCAGATTCAGGGATCTGGGTTTTACCCCTGACAAGGGATATGGTCCGGAAATGCTGAAGCTGTGGGATCACGCGATAGAACAACTTGTCGTGCAGGAGATCACACATCTGGCAGACGGTTTGTGCAGGGTTTCGGAAACCGAATCGCAGCAGGTCACTCAGGAAGCCATGTTAATCGTAAGTAAGCTGATAGAAGCTCTTCATCACAAGAAAACCCGCATTCAGTTCAGTAAATTGGATGCAGACAACCGCAGCGAATAGCTGTCGTCTATTTTCTCGTCGCGTCTGTATACATTCCCACTCGTCCCCGCGCTGATTTCGAACACGTTTCTCGTAGTGTCCGCTGAGTAATATCTGTACTTAATAGTTTGGCCCACTGCAGATATTGACGCCAAAATATAAAAGTGTATAGTAAAGCTATACATAATAAAGTTCCGCCTGTTCCTCGGTTGATGCATGGGGTGGATGGTTGGCTTATCTGGGAGTTACAACATGAATGTGCGTAAATTTACCGACGCTGAAATAGCCTCATACCAACAGCATGGGGCAGCCTATATTCCCAACTTCGTGGATCCGCAAACCGTCGAAGACATGCTAAATGTCGCCACTGACCAGCAGCGTCCGCAAGGCAAGTACAAGAATGCATTGTCGGAGTCTGGAAGCTTCTCAGAAGAGCGATTCATCTATACAGCCGATGATCGTCTCAACGACTACGTATTAAATGAGCGTATCGGTGAGAGTATCGGCAGGGCAATGCGTACGAATAGGGTCAGGGTGCTGTTTGATCACCTGTTTTGTTGCGGACCGGACACTCCTATGGACTACTATTGGCATCAGGATATTTCCTATTGGCCGTTGGATGGTGATCAAGTCTGCTCAATATGGCTGACGCTTACAGACTGCGACGTACAGTCCAGTGCGCTGCAAATCGTTTTAGACAGTGACAAGGGTAAAATATTTCCAATACGGCCCTTTGGTGAAGAAGACTTCGGCGACGAGGCAAAACAGAATTACGATACGGGCACCATCCCCGAATATGACAAGCTTCGTGAACAGTACTCTATTCTTAGCCGTGACTTGAAAGCAGGGGATGCTTTCCTCTTCAACGCGAGAGTCATGCATTCCTCGGCTGGAAACCGATCAAGCAGCCGGGGTCGGGTAGCCTACTCGGTGCGTTACATCGGTGAAGACGTCACCTGGTGTCCCCGACCGGCTTTTGACCAGGAGGCTCTTACACCCAGGGGCAGGCCGCTTGCGGTGGGGGAGAAGTTTGAAGGCAGTGAATATCCGGTGATCTGGCAGCGAGATTCAAAGTGAAGCCTGTGACCCAAGTCGCACCCAGAGAGCCATGTTCTGGCGAATCGATGCATGCCGATGAGCTATCCCCAGCTTGCGTACGCGGGAGTTAAGACATTGATTCTGTATTCATATCCAGCGTCCCCGAATACTCGTCGAATAGCTATATACCTAAAGGAAAAGGGGCTGACCCCACCCTATGAAGAGGTCGTTATAGATCTGATGAAAGGCGAACAGATGGCGCCCGAATTCCTGCGCAGGAATCCTGCAGGAAAAGTGCCGGTACTGGAAACTGACGACGGGGTAATGATCACACAATCGCTATCCATCGTTGAGTATCTGGAAGAGCTATACCCGAACCCGCCAATGATTGGAACTACACCGGCAGAGCGGGCGAGAGTCAAAGCGCTTGAGCGTTTCGTTGATATGGAAATCATGGGTACGATGGGGATTATGGCACAGCAGAAAATGCCGCTCTACATTGAACGACTCGGCGATAGCGAAGCTGTGATTGCATATGGGCGCAGGCGCCAGAAGCTGGCCCTTGAACAGCTTGAAACCATGGTGGCGGGCAATACCTATTTGGCAGGCGATAAAGTAACAATAGCAGATTGCACTCTGTATTCGATATATGAGTTTGCGTTCCTCGTTGATGCCGAGCTCAGCCCCGAGTATCCGAATCTTTATCGGTGGCACCAGCAGTTTGCACTTCGACCGGCCGTGCAGAACAGTACACTTGAAAGATCCGGTATTGCGCAGCTGAAAAGCAGCGAAAAATCCACGCAACATTGACAGGAATATCTTATGCTGATTTATCGTGGCGACAATGCAGCTCTTAGAAGATATTCGCTTTTTATGATTTTTCTGGCGATTTTTTTTCTCGCCCCGTTGGTTGCCGAATACACTTGGCGGGCAGGAATGGTCTGGCAGGACGGCCGCACCAATGAGTCCGTGCCATCCATGCTTAAAGCGATGTACCTAGCCTTGTCGATTTGTCTGGTGTGGGGCGCCCGTGACCCCTTGAAGAACGCCATAATCATAGACTACGTCATTGTTTCCAGTCTGCTTCATGGCCTTGTGATGCTTTATTACGCGCTGGTGCTCGACTGGGAGCGTGCGCACCTGTGGGGGGACGTGCCTATGTTGCTGGTGATTGCCATAGCCCTGACATTCTACCATCCTCGCCGTATCGGCTGATGTATTTCACAGTTTGAATATACCTGTGCTCGAGGACGATGTTGTTGTTATCGGTAGTGGCTTTGCCGGCGCCGTTGCTGCGGCGCGTCTTATCGATGCTGGTTTCAGCGTCACGATGCTTGAGCGCGGTCCCTGGCGCGACACCCAGGTTGTGCGTCAGATGGGCGTTCACCGGCGATCACCACTCCCGGTAGGCTGGCGTTTTATTTCACATTTGTTGCGCCGGGTTAACAAGACGTGTATTCCAACCGGCGGGATTACGTTCAACAGAAGTGGTGTTTATGAAATGCACAGCGGTGAAATGCTGGATGTGGTGTGTTCAAGCCAGGTAGGTGGCGGAAGCCATGTTTATGGCGGTTTAAATATGCGCCCGGCAGCACCGGATTACTGGGACGGTCACCATCATGGCGTTAACGGCCATTCCATGGCCGCGCATTACGATTACGTATTCGGGGCTATGGGCAGTATGATTCCGTTGCAGGTGGACGGCTATCCCAATATGTTCGCAGAGCGGATGGCTGTCTCAGGCCATTTTGTTACTGATCAACGCAGCCAGGACCTGGCGATGGGTTTATCCCTGTCGCGAGCTACCGGTCCTGCTAGGCTCTCTTCATCCGGGCTGCTGGGGTCGGAGGATGGGACCAAAAAGACTGTGGATGACGTGTTTCTCCGGAACGCGATCGGCAAGGGTCTGACCATACATGATTTGTGTGAGGTTACCGCGATATGTCGAGAAGATGTTAAAGGTCGCAGCCGCTACCGGATAAGGTACCGGGATCATGGCGCTGGTAAAGGAATGCAGATTGCCACCAACAGGTTGATTGTGGCAGCCGGGACCATGAATACCTTGAAGCTCCTGCTTCACAGCCGGGATGTCAGCAGGGGCCTGCAAGGCATGCCAGCGTTGGGGAAATACTTCAGCAGTAATGGTGATTACGCAGCTTACTGGCATCACGGCGCTACCAATGGCGATCTCTCGGTGGGCTTGCCGACCCGGGGAAAGATTCTATTGTCTGAACCGCATCGCTGGGATTCGGCCAGACCATGGCCGCTTATTGTTGAAGGTAGCCTGCCTTATAGCGCTCAATTGCCGGGACTGCCTCTGCTGGGGCGTCTCGTTAAACAGGGTACGTTGCTTGCGGGAATGGGCAATGACGGCATGATTGGGCGTGTGAGCTATCGCGGTAGATCGCTGCATATTGATTACGATCCCGGTCGCGTCCCGGTGCTAGGTGATCTCAGGCAGGCCTTTGATCTGATTGCACAGCTCAGCGGCAATCCGGTAACGCATTTTCCCAGAGCCCTATCCATGCACCCGTTAGGGGGTGCTCGTTTGGCTTCATCGCCGGAGTCCGGGGTCATTGACGCTACTGGTCAGGTTTATGGGCATCCCGGTTTATTCGTGGCGGACGGCGCCGCGTTGCCCGCTGCGCTTGGTGTGGCACCGTCAATGTCCATTGCCGCCTGGGCCAGTCATGTCGCCCAGGGCATTATCTCCAGGCAAGGGTTGCCCGAATCATCCCGTGAATAAAAAATTGAGTTGACAGTATTGTGATGCGGGGTTTTTTTGTTTACTCTTCTTACTAGAACGAACGTTCGACCTGTGTATTTTATAAGAACTACTGCTCGTGAAGTCGATAACGGAAGACGGCGGAAGAACGCACACCCTCCGCAGGCAACTTGAGTTTCGGTAAGGGCCAGTGTGGGGTTTCAATTAACGGTATTAACAACGCTAAAGGTGTACATAATGAATAATAGTCATCTGGAATTGAGTGCGCAGGAGTCTGGCTTCCGGCTGTGTTTGCAGGACGAAGGTCGTCAGGCCAGTCCCCGATACTGTCGGCAGACTCTTCTCGCTGCGTCTCTGCTGGCCGCGTCCACCGGCTTGCAGGCGGCAGAGATACTTGAGGAAACGATCGTGACGGCGACAAAGCGGGCGGAAAGTATCCAGGATGTTCCCGTTACCATGAGCGCGTTCGATAACGAATTCATCAGAAACGCCGGAATCGATACTATCGAGGACCTTCAATACAGCATTCCCGCACTGAGCTTCGCGTCCAATATCAACGCCTTCAGCACTGCTATACGTCTGCGCGGTATCGGCTCCCAGGGCAATGAACCGAGTATTGAACCTTCTGTCGGCTTTTTCGTAGACAATATATACCAGTCCCGCTCGGGTCTTGGCATGTCGGATCTTGCCGACATTGAGCGCATCGAGGTACTTTATGGCCCGCAAAGTACGCTTTATGGGAAAAACACCAACGCTGGCTTGATAAATGTTATCACCAAAGGGCCGACGCAAGAGTATGAAGGCGAGGCTGAGGTAACAGCTGGCAACTATGACCTTTGGGAGGGCCGGGCGATGTCCAGCGGCCCTATCAGTGAAACGGTCGCGTACCGAATAAATGGCCGTTACACAAAGCGTAACGGTTTCATGGACGACCTGGATCCTGCCGGTGGCGGCGGAGACGAATCCGTTAATGATGTGGATGATTGGCTAGTGCGTGGGCAGCTGTTGTTTACGCCCACAGATCAATTGGACATCCGCCTGATCGCCTCCTATATCAAGCGTGATCAGAACTGTTGTGCCGGTGAGCTTGACCCCGGCCCGGCACATCTCGCGCTCGCCGGGGCGCTGGGTGTACCGCTGCCATCGTTGGACCCCACCGACCGCAAGATCGCAATCGATTATCCCTTTACATCTAAACAGGACAGCAGCGCCTATTCGGGAACGGTTAATTACCAATTGGGTGATATGACGCTGGTTTCTATAACTGCTTACGATAAATATGACTTTGATCACGAGGAGGACACGGACCATTCGTCGCTGGATTTCTGGCGCACTCAGGATCATCAGGAAGGACACTCGTTTAGCCAGGAGTTTAGACTTTCCTCCAACGGAAACAGCGATCTCAATTGGCTGACAGGGCTGTATTATTACGACGCATCCATGAAACGCGGTGATGGAAAATTACCCTATGTCGCTCTGGGTGCTGATGCTGGCCTCGTGTTACCCGGTTCTTTGCCCCCTCCATTGACGGCAGCAGAGGGGGACACCGGGATTTATGATGCCACCTGGGATCAGGAATCTGTGGCTGCGTTTGGCCAAATTAGCTATGAGATGACAGAGAAGCTGACAGCGTTGGCGGGACTTCGCTATACCCATGAAAAAAAGAAGGCGGATCTTAAATTGATCTCTCAGACCGAGTCGCCCCTCAGCGTTATGGCAGTAGCGATATTGCCGCCGCTGGATGAGGATCTGAAGCGCACTGATGGCAGTCCTTCCTGGATGGCGGGTGGGGAATACCACTTCAGTGAAGAGATTATGGCATTCCTGACTGTTTCGACGGGTACCAAGGCCGGGGGGTTCAATGGTGCGGCTGGACCGCGAACTGGCTCTCAACGCGAATATAAGGAAGAAGAGTCCTTAAACTATGAGCTTGGTATCAAAAGCTATCTTTTCGACCGGCGAGTAAAGCTCAACGTTTCGGCATTTTATACTGAGGTGAAAGATTTTCAGAACCTGAGCTTTGACGCTAGTGCTGCCGCTTTCTATGTTGACAATGCAGGCAAGCAAGTGTCAACAGGTGTCGATCTGGAAAGTTCGTTTCTGGTGAATGACTGGCTTACACTGAGTGTGGCTGCAGAGTATCTTGATACGGAGTACAAGGACTTTGTCAACGGCCCCTGTTACTTTGGCCGCACTGATGCCGATCCTGTCACGGGAAGCTGTGACCTCAGTGGCGAAGACCTTCCATGGGCGCCAAACTTTACTGGAAACGTTGCTGCTGATATCTCCTATCCTATTGGCAGCAATAGTCTTTATGGTCGATTGGAGTACGCCTACGTGGGCGATCATATCGCAGCCGATGATCTCGACCCTAGCGCCGAGCAGAACTACAGCATCGTCAATGCGCGTATCGGTATGAAAAGCGAAACCTGGGATGCATCGCTCTGGGCAAAGAACCTTAACGATGAGACCTATATCATGCAACAAGTGGGTATCCCACTCTTCTCTGGTAGTTATATGACGTGGCTGAACCCGCCACGTACGTACGGTGCAACATTGCGCTACAGCTTTAAATGACAATAAGAGCTCTTACGAATGTGAGCCGATCAGTCGGTCAATATCGATTAACTGATCGCTCAACAGGCTACACAGGGATAGGCCGGTGACGGCAGCTCACTACGCTGTCATCGCATTCATGAATTGTCACCAGCTGCCAAGACTAAACGGAAGGTAATTTATGACACAGGGGAAATCGTATTCGACATCTACCCACTGGGGTGCCTACGACATTCAGGTTGACGATGGTCTCATCACTCGTGTCAGGCCGAATTCAATGGATCCGAACCCATCACCTATCGGCCGCTCGTTGGTTGAATCTGTAACCCATCCGGTTCGCATAACACAACCCATGGTTCGAAAAGGCTGGCTGCAAGGCGGGATGGAGCAGGGGAGAGAGGATCGTGGCGGCGACGTCTTTGTGCCCGTATCTTGGGAACGGGCCACTGAACTGGTGGCTGCGGAGCTTTCCCGGGTGAAAAAAACATTTGGCAATACCGCAATTTATGCTGGTTCCTACGGTTGGGCGAGTGCGGGTCGTTTCCACCATGCACAGAGTCAGATGCGGCGGTTTCTGAATTTATTTGGCGGCCATATCAACGCGGTGAACAGTTATTCTTTTGCGGCCGCCGAGGTGGTTGTGCCTCATGTGGTTGGCTCGTTCTACGAGACCATTTTTGCCTCGACGACACTAGCGAGTATCGCGGAACATGGCCAGTTGGTCGTTGCTTTTGGTGGCTGGCCACTCAAAAACGCCCAGGTAAATGCCGGTGGTGTCGGCAAACACGAGGTCAAGAGTGGTCAGCAGGCATGTAAGGATGCAGGTGTTGATTTCGTGTATGTCGGGCCGACTCGGAACGATATGGCCGAGCAACTCGGTGCCCATTGGTTGCGGCCGCGACCCTCGACTGATACGGCAGTGATGCTGGGGATCGCGCACACCCTGCAGATCGAGAATCTACACGACAAAGCTTTTCTGGCTAGCCATTGCGTGGGTTATGAGAAATTCGAACCGTACCTGCTTGGCCTGTCTGATGGTACGCCCAAGGATGCTGATTGGGCGGCGAAAATTTCGGGCCTTTCGGCTGAGGACATAAGGCAGCTGGCGCGGAAAATGGCGTCACACCGAACGCTCGTTACGGCGAGTTGGTCGCTGCAGCGTGCAGAGTACGGTGAGCAGCCCTATTGGATGCTGATTACCCTGGCGGCCATGTTGGGTCAGATTGGGATGCCGGGGGCGGGTTTCGGTTTCGGGCATGCGGCTGCCGAGGGTATTGGAACGCGATGGGATCATCCGATACGTCCGGCAGCACTCCCTGTCCCGCCGAACCCGGTGCCAGATGTTTATCCGGTATCGCGCATCGCCGATCTGCTGCTCAACCCGGGTGGCGAGTGTGCGTACGATGGCCAAACTCTGGTTTTTCCCGACACTCGACTGGTGTATTGGTGTGGCGGTAACCCGTTCCATCACCATCAGGACATTAATCGATTACTGGAGGCGTGGCGTCGCCCCGAAACTATTATAGTGCACGAACCATGGTGGACATCCACTGCTCGTCATGCGGATATTGTGCTGCCCTGCACCACATCACTTGAGCGGAATGATTTTACCTCTGGCCACTGTGACTGGACGCTGCAGGTAATGGAAAAGGCTGTTGCGCCCTATGCCCAGGCGCGCAATGAGTACGATATTTTCAGTGACCTTGCACAACTGCTGGGGTTTGGAAAAGCATTTACCGAGGGGCGGGACGAGCAGGGCTGGCTGCGCCATTTGTTTGAGCAAACCGTTGCTGGCGCACGCAGCCAGGGTTTCGATGCACCGGACTTCGAGCAATTCTGGAGCCAGGGTTATTGGGAGCTGCCCGATTACGATCATCCGAAAACGCTGCTAAACTCCTTTCGCGAAGACCCCGAGGCAAGACCGCTTGCAACGCCGTCGGGAAAGGTTGAAATTTATTCAGACACAATAGCGGGCTTTGCTTACCCCACATGTCCAGCTCACCCAACATGGCTGGAGCCACAGGAGTGGCTGGGTGCTGCAAAGGCGCAACAATATCCTTTTCACCTGATTTCAAACCAACCTGGCGATAAGCTCCACGGGCAACTGGATTTTGCCATCAACAGCAGAGAAGCTAAAGTCAATGGCCGCACTGCGCTGCGTATCAGTCCGACAGATGCTCATGCCAGGGGTATTGCGAGTGGCGATACGGTCAGGCTTTTCAATGATCGTGGTGCCTGTCTTGCGGGCGCCGTGGTTACTGATGATGTGCAGTCGGGGGTCCTGATACTGCCGACCGGATCTTGGTACGACCCCCTGGAGCCGGGGGTGATTGGTTCGTTGGATGTGCATGGCAATCCCAATATGTTAACCCGTGATGCGGGTACATCCCAGCTAGCCCAGGGGCCTATTTCACAGAGCTGTCTTGTGGATGTTGAAAAGTACACTGGGGCGCTGCCCCCGATAAAGGTACACGAGCCACCTTTATTGGTGGACCCGAAAAAGGTTGGTTTCGATACATTGTGGCAGCGAAAAATGGCGGAGATCGTGGGGGAATAGGCATGGTATTGATTGCCGCTAGAACGTCGGCAATCTCTGTGGACACTTCAAAATCTATAAAATATTCCACTCCACCTACTGAGCATCACTGGCTTTTCGTTGCGGGTTGCATACGGGTAAGCGCCTCGGTGATCTCGGCACGAAATTCATCCACGGCATCCGCCGCAAGTGCGATATAGAACCCGGCGAGAGACTGCCTTCCGAGCTCTTCAAGGGGTATGACCTGATGTGCCCAGTCCCGAAACGCTATCTGGTGGCTGCCGATCATGTGCTCAACCAGCAATTCGCTTTCGATCTCACCCCGCAGTAGCCCCTCTTCCCTGGCGCAGCGGCACAGTCTGCTGGCAAACTTTCTCAACGGTGCCCGCTTGAAGCCGTAATCGCTGAGTTCTCCCGATTCAGATTCCATGCGCTCACTAGCCAGTGCGGTCGCACGGTGATAGTCCTCATTTTGAGCAATCATATCCGCAAATGTGCTGACCATTAACGCTGGAAATTGCTTCGTAGGGCAGGGGAGTTGCTTCTCCAGTAACACCTCGTAATCGGCAAAGTAGCCCATGACCAGCGCTTTGAGTACGGCTGCCTTGTTGCCTATCAGGTTGTATATCGTGGGGACGGTAATCCCCGAGACGTCCGCCAGGTCGCGCAGATTGAGGGCGTCGAACCCGCCGGCTGCCAATGTTTTGCGAGCCTCTTCCAATATACGCTCACGGCGCTTCTTCATGTTCTGGGTGCGGGCGTCAGACATTGGATATGAGACCTTGCGTTAGAAAATATAACAATGTTAAAATTTTAACAATGTTAAAGCGATTAATGCAAGCTGTAATGGCGCACCCCGAGGCAATACCGGAATGAACAGGCGCACTCTCACTGGGCTCGGTATGGCACTGGCCGCCTCGCTATTGCTCTACGGTATAGCAAGAGGGGCTGATGAAGCCCCATTGCAAGCGGCGAAGCTTCAGCCGGAAGCAGCCACCTCCGTCAAGGTTCTCACTGCCTACACGGCGGATGAAGCGCCAACTTTCCCGGGTCGAGCCGAGGCAGGCGACAGTGCGATGCTGGGTTTCCGCGTTGCCGGCCAGCTTCGCGAACTCAAGGTGCGTATGGGCGACTCGGTAACCAGGGGCGATGTGCTGGCGGAACTCGACCCGACAGACTATCGGCTGAACCTGGACGCCAGACAGGCAGAGTTCGACCTGGCGAAACTCGAGGCAGACAGGGCGAGCGCTCTATACAAAAAAAAGCTGATCAGTGAAGATCAATATGACACTGCTCAGGCCATGCTGGCGACCAATAAAGCGCGACTGGAGCAGGCGCGTGAACAGTTGTCATTCTGCAAACTCATAGCACCTTTTTCCGGCGCGATTGCTTTTACTTACGCCATGCCCTCGGAAATAGTCGGGCCACAGCAAGCTGTTTTGAATTTACAGGACACATCGACACTGGACATCCGCTTCAATTTGCCCCCGCGCTTTCAGCACCTGCTGGACGGGGAGGACAAGGCGGTGTTCACGGTGATGTTTGAACTGATGCCGGGCATAAATCTCGAGGCTCAGTACAAGGAACTGAGCATGCAGCCGGACCCGGATACCAATAGCTATCCAGTCACTCTGCTGGTCACCTCGCCTACAGACTTTTCCGCCAGACCAGGCATGCCGGCTAGCGTTCGCCTGCACCATCCAAGCCTGTCCGATGCCCGCTGGGCACCTCCGGTGGAGGCGTTGTTTGAGCGCTCTGGCGAGGCGGCATACGTCTGGCGTATTGATACATCGAATATGACGATACAGAAAGTGGCTGTTGAACTGGATGCCGGCGGGATGCTGCGCGCAGGTTTGAGTCCGGGAGACCAGATTGTGGCTGCGGGTGTTGATCGCCTGCAGGAAGGTCAGCGAGTGAGACCCTGGGTGCGTGAGGGGGGGCTGTAAGTGACTATAAGGATATTGCACATCTACTACAGCAGATACAGTTGCGCACTGCTGATACTCGCAAGCGCAGTTCTGCTGACAGCCTGTGAGCCGAACAAAGTGTCGCAGTCGCCTCTGCGCACTGTCGAAATCTATGAGGTTGGCAGGGCGATTATGCAGCGGGAAAGAACATTTCTTGGGCGGGTGGTTGCCGCCGATCTTACCCGCGTCTCCTTCCGGATTCCCGGTAAAATCGACCACCTGGAAGTGCAGGCCGGGCAGCGCGTGGTCGCGGGCCAACTCCTGGCGCAAATCGAAGACTCCATCCAGCGTCAGGTTCTGGCTGACGCCAGCGCCCAGTACAAGTTGAGTCAGCGCCAGCTGGAACGCGCGGAGAATCTGCACCAACAGGGTGCGCTTACGTCTGCCCAGCGAGACCAGCTGCAGGCCAGTTTTCATCTGGCGCAAGCCAATCTCCGGCTCGCGGAAGCCGGGCTGTCCTATACCCGGGTAGTGGCGCCGTTCGATGGCACCGTGGCAGACGCCAACAAAGAACTATATGAGGCAGTGGTTGCGGGGGAGACGGTAGTCACTATCTACCGCAATGATCGAACCGACGTACTGATCGATATCCCGGATATCCTGCCCGCCAAGGTTCATCAGGCCAAAAATATCGGGGAATTGGAGGTAACTGCGGTTTTTTCCGGCAACCCCAATGTGTACCCCATGCGGTACCTGAAAAGTTCTACCGCGCGCCACCCGAATACCCAGGCCTTTCAGTTCTGGGTCACCATGCCGACGACCGGGATACCATTTCCCCCGGGCCTGCCAGTTACCATCACCACCGACCTGGAGGCGGCGGGGTTTACGACTGAGACTGGGCTTCTGGTGCCATTGACGGCACTGGAGGCAGCAGCACGGCAAGGCGATTTTCGGGTCTGGCGGTACGAGGATGGCGCCGTAAACCCCCGGCCAGTTGAGGTGAGTCGAATTACCCAGCGCGGTGCTTTGATCAGTGGCGGCCTGGCAGCCGGTGACTTTATTGTGACCACCGGCCTTTCACGCCTCCGCGCCGGTCAGGCCATCGATATCAAACTACAGAACCCGGGGCAGTAATTCATCATGAACATTGCCGAGTACTCAATACGCCATCGCACCGTCAGCTGGATGGTGCTTGTTCTGTTAGTGGTGGGAGGTGCCCTGTCATTTCTCGATCTGGGGCGCCTGGAAGATCCGCCGTTTATTCGCAAGGACGCGATGATTGTCACCGCGTATTCCGGGGCCACCGCTGAAGAAGTGGAGCTGGAGCTTACCCACCCGCTGGAAAATGCCATTCTCCAGCTGGCAGAGGTCCATACTATCCGCTCCACATCCAAGCCCGGTCTGTCCCAGATTGTGGTGGAAATGGACAAGGAGATGAAGCCGCAAAAAATAGAGCAGGTGTGGGACAAGCTGCGGCGCAAGATCGCCGATGTGGAACCACAACTGCCACAGGGTACTACGGTGCCACGGATATATGATGACTACGGCGATGTGTATGGCATCACCCTGATGGTCACCGGCGACAATTTCGAATTCAGTGAATTGAAGCAGTACGTCGAAGGTCTGCAGCGTGAGCTGGAACTGGTCAAGGGTGTAGGCAAGGTCACCCTGTTCGGCGAGCAGCAGGAACAGATTTTTGTGGAGATTTCGCTGAAAAAACTCGCGGCGCTGGACCTGGATATGCATCGGGTGATTGGCTTTCTGAATCAACAGAACACGGTACTGGACGCCGGTCGGGTAACCGTCAATGGCGAGATGATGTTTCTGAGGTTGGGCGGCCTGGAGTTGGACATTGACCCGGTGATTCACGGCCGGGATAGCGGTCAGTTGATTCGGCTGTCCGATGTGGCGACTATCAGCCGCGGATACCAGGAAATACCGTCTCACCTGATGCGAATGAATAGCAAGCCGGCGATTGCCCTGGGTATTTCCTTTGCAGAAAAAGTGAACGTGGTCGAGGTTGGCCAGCTTATAAAGGCGCGACTGGAACAGCAGCAGCAGTTTCGCCCGGCGGGTATTGCCGTGGAGAGCTTGTACAACCAACCCCAGGAGGTGGAAAAGTCTATTGACGGCTTTTTGCTTAACCTCGGCGCCGCTGTATTCATTGTTATTGCAGCGCTGTTGTTGACCATGGGTTGGCGCAGCGGCCTGATTGTGGGTGCGACGTTGCTGCTGACGGTACTTGGCACGTTTATACTGATGAATATTGGCGGCTGGCAATTGCACCGGCTGTCTCTGGGCGCCTTGATTATTGCGCTGGGTATGCTGGTGGACAACGCCATCGTTGTGGTGGAGGGCGCCATGGTGGGTGTGACTCGCGGTGTCAGCAAGCAGCAGGCCTGTTATGCCATCGTCAACCAGACCAAGTGGCCACTACTGGCCTCCACTGTTATCGCTATCCTGGCGTTTACACCCTTTGGCCTCTCGGACTCTGACTCCGGCCAAATCATGAAGGCGATGTTTTGGGTGCTGACCTATTCGCTGTTTTTGAGCTGGGTGCTGGCAGTTTCGCTCACGCCGTTTCTGGTTGATATTCTGATGCGCGATGTGGATATATCCGTTGAACCTGGTGGCGATCCCTACCAGGGCCTGGTTTATCGCATCTATCAAAAAGTGCTGGATAAGGCGCTGCATTTTCGTCACAGCGTTATTGTGATCATGGTGCTATTACTGGCGCTCTCGCTTTACGGTATGGGGCATGTCAAGAAAGCGTTTTTCACCGTTTCGAATACTCCGATGTTTTACATGGACATCTGGTTGCCTTATGGCTCTGATATTCGCAGCACTCTGCGCACCGTCGAGGAGATTGAAGCCCGTGTGCGCCAGCAGGGGGGGGTGGAGTTTGTGGCGTCCACCGTCGGCCGGGGTGCGCCAACCTTTTTTATGACCTACATGCCAGAGAAGAGTTACGAGAACTTTGGCCAAATACAGGTCCGCGCCCAGAACCTGGAGGTGATGCAGGAAATCATGCAGCAGCTGGACGCGCAGATGTATGAGCAGTTTCCGCAGGTTTTGCACCAGATGAAGCAGATGGTATTCGGGCCGCCCACCCGGTCCGAGATTGAGGTTCGCTTCCGGGGCGGCGACCCGGAGGTGCTGCGGGAACTGGGGGCTCAGGCAGCTGACGTTATTCGCTCGGATCCCGCGGCCCGCAGCGTCTATCTCGATTGGCAAGAGCGCAGCAAAGAGCTGGTTCCGATGGTCAATGAATCTGAAGCGCGGCGTCTCGGTATCAGTAACGAAGAAATAGCGAACAGTCTGAAAATCGCCTTTGGCGGCATGCCTGTAGGAGTCTACCGCGATGGCACACGTAAGTTGCCCATACTGGTGCGACTGCCGGAGCAGGAGCGGGTAGATTTTGATCGTATTGAAAACCTGCGCTTGTGGAGCCAATCCCTGCAGGCCTACGTGCCGATTCAGCAGGTTGTCGGTCGGGTGGATATTCGCTGGGGGGACAACCTGATTCATCGCAAGGACCGGCAGCGCACACTCACCGTAATGTCCAGTTATGACACATTCAGTGGCCAGACGGCAGAGCAGTTGTTTACGCGTATCAGGCCTGGGGTGGAGGCTATAGCGCTGCCGGCTGGCTACAGTCTCGATTGGGGTGGCGAATTCGAGAATTCCGAACGTTCACTGAAGGCGGCGTTTGGCAGCTTGCCCCTGGCTCTCTTGCTCATGTTTGTGCTCACGGTTCTGTTGTTCAACTCCATCCTCAGGTCACTGGTGATCTGGCTGACGGTACCGCTGTCCGTGATAGGTGTTGCCATTGGCCTGCTTGTTATGAACCTGCCGCTGAGCTTTCCAGCAATACTCGGTATGCTCGCGCTGATAGGCATGATCCTGAAAAATGGTATCGTCCTCGTCGATCAGGTCATGGTTGAACTGGACGCAGGGAAAGATACCTATAATGCGGTTCGTGACAGCGCGATCAGCCGTATGCGCCCTGTTTCGCTGGCTGCTGCGACGACTGTATTGGGTATGATACCTCTGGTGACCGATCCATTTTTTGCCTCCCTGGCGGTCACCTTTATTTTCGGCCTGAGTTTTGCGACATTACTGACGCTTATTGTAGTGCCGGTGCTGTATCTGGCGTTTTTCAGGGTCGCGACACCTCCGCTTTCGGCCACACCGGAGTCCCAGGTACTTAAATCAAAAAAATCAAGTTGATAGCGTTACTATGTCATTGGTTTTCCAGGTTATTTCCGGGCCTCGATCGGGTCCGTTGGGAGATCTGCGCGCTCCTGCAGCCCGAACCGGTGTTACCGGTTTTGGTTCCCCGCCCGCTGGTGTATCCTAGCTCTCTTTTTCCGGTCTAAGGCAACTCCCTGCATGTCCTACCAGGTACTCGCGCGCAAATGGCGACCCAAGAGCTTTCGCGAAATGGTCGGCCAGGAGCACGTACTCCAGGCCTTGATCAATGCCCTGGACCACGATCGACTGCACCACGCCTACCTGTTTACCGGCACTCGCGGTGTCGGCAAGACCACCATAGCGCGCATTCTGGCCAAATGCCTGAACTGCGAAACCGGAGTCAGTTCGGAGCCCTGTGGTAAATGCTCCTCTTGTCTGGAAATCGCCGAGGGGCGCAGCGTGGACCTGCTGGAGGTGGACGCGGCCTCCCGTACCAAGGTGGAGGATACCCGGGAACTGCTGGATAACGTGCAGTACGCGCCCACCCGGTCCCGCTACAAGGTCTACCTGATCGACGAGGTTCATATGTTGTCCGGGCACAGTTTCAACGCGTTGTTGAAAACCCTGGAAGAGCCACCACCTCACGTCAAATTTCTACTGGCCACGACAGATCCACAGAAACTGCCGGTGACCATACTGTCGCGCTGTTTGCAGTTTAATCTGAAGAATATGCCGCCCGACCAGATCGTCGGGCATCTCGGCAATGTGCTGGGCCAGGAAATGATCAGTTTTGACGAACCGTCATTGTGGCTCCTGGCCCGCGCGGCGGCAGGCTCCATGCGCGACGCGCTGAGTTTGACCGATCAGGCTATTTCATTCGGCTCCGGCAAGCTGGGCGAGGCGGATGTGCGCAGCATGCTGGGCAGCGTTGAGCTGAGCTTTATCTACAAGCTGATAGAAGCCCTGGCCGCTGGTGATCCAGCCGGCCTGCTGGCCATTGTCGCGAATATGGCCGAGCACGCGCCGGATTTTGAGAGCAGTCTGGATGAACTCATCTCGATGTTGCACCGGGTGGCGGTCGCCCAGGCGGTGCCCGCCGCGGTAGACAACAGCTTTGGCGATGCCGACAAGGTGGCAGCTCTGGCAGCCAGCATTACTGCAGAAGACACCCAGCTGTTCTACCAGATAGCGATCAATGGCAAGCGTGATATGGCGCTGGCCAGTGAGGCGCGTGTTGGTTTTGAGATGGCCCTGCTACGCATGGTGGCATTCCGCCCGGCGGCCATGGTTGATGATAGTCTCAGCCCGGGTGATCTGGTACCTGTCGCTCAACCCGCCGAACAGACTGTCGCGCGGGAGGTCGACCCCCCGACAAAAAAGCCACATAGGGCGCCAGCGGCGCCCGAAAAACCCCGTGCGCCGATGGCATTGGCTGCTGAAAAGCCGCAGGGCGGGCAGAATGAGGCGGCAGTCACTGTGCCTCGTCCCGATGCTCCGGCGCCGGTAGCACCGGAGCCGGTAAAATCTCACGAGGGTGGTGTAGAGCCTTCACACCAGGCCCCGGGCGAGGATACCAGCCAGGTCTCAGGGCTATTCGCGCTGGAAGACCTTGTTAGCGCAAACTGGCATCAGCTGCTGGAGCAGTTGGGCCTGGGTGGAATTGTGTATACCATTGCCATCAACTGCGTATTGAGCAGTCGTGATGGCAACTGTTTGCTGTTTACATTGGATCAGGCGAACGCCGCGTTGTTCAACAAAGGCCATGTGAAACAGATTAGTAGTGCCCTGGAAAAACATTTCGGCCGTGAGCTAACCGTCGAAATCGAGCCGGGGGAAGTTCCGGGTGAGACACCCGCCCAGCGCCAGGAAAGATTGCGTCGGGAACGGCAGCAGGCGGCGGTGGCTACCATAGAGGCCGACCCCTTGTTGCAGGCACTGATCACGCGCTTCGATGGTGAGCTTGATCGCTCGTCTATTACACCGGTGGATACCAAGTCCACCCCTAGTTCTGAGGGAAGTCGATGAAAGGAAATATTTCAGACTTGATGCAGCAGGCCCAGAAAATGCAGGCCGACATGCAGAAAAAGCAGGAGGAACTTGCCAATGCCGAGGTGCAGGGGGAGGCGGGCGCTGGCCTGGTTTCCGTTGTCATGACAGGCAGGCACGACATTAAACGTGTGTCGATTGATGACGCTGTGTTCTCTGAGGATAAAGAGGTGCTTGAAGATCTGTTGGCGGCCGCAGTGAACGACGCGGTGCGCAAGGTCGAGGCGCATAACCGCGAGGCCATGTCAGGTCTCACCGCCGGTCTCAACCTTCCCGGTGGTTTTAAACTGCCATTTTGAGTTCTATGCTATGAAGTTCAGCCCCGCTCTGGAAAATCTGATTAACGCTTTGCGCTGCCTGCCCGGGGTTGGTCCCAAGTCCGCCCAGCGTATGACCCTGCACCTGCTGGAACGCGACAGGGAAGGCGCGACAGCTCTGGCCGATGCCCTGGTGACCGCGGTAGAGCGCGTTGACCATTGCAGCCGCTGTCGTAATTTTACCGAGCTGGAGGTCTGTGAGATCTGTCTTGATAAACGACGGGACAGCAAAACCATTTGTGTCGTTGAGACACCTGCCGATGTGTTGGCAATAGAGGAAAGCGGCGGTTTTAACGGGATTTATTTCGTACTGATGGGGCATTTGTCACCGATAGACGGCATCGGGCCTGCCGAGATCGGTCTCGAATCGTTTCACCAGCGCGTTGTGGATGAGGGAATCGCGGAGGTTATCCTCGCCACCAATCCCACGGTAGAGGGGGAGGCTACCGCGTACTATCTCACCGATATGCTGCATAGCGAAGGTATAACGGTTACCCGTATTGCCCACGGGGTGCCACTGGGGGGTGAGCTGGAATATGTCGACGGCTCTACCCTGGCCCATGCCATGACCGGCCGCAGGACGGTGAGCTGATGGAGTGGCAGCTGATTGAATCCGATGAGGCGCTCCAGAGCGCGCTTGCAGAGGTGGCAGGCAGCACGGTGGTGGCGGTGGATACCGAGTTTATGCGCCGCAATACCTTTTTTCCCCAGGTGGCGCTGGTGCAGCTGTGTTTTGGTGACAAGGCCTTGCTGGTAGACCCTCTCGCAATCACTGACACCGCTCCCATGGCTGCGCTGTTGACGGACCCCCGGGTAGTCAAGGTGCTGCATTCCGCCAGCGAAGACCTGGAAGTGTTCAACCGGTGGCTGGGTGTAGTGCCCGAGCCCCTTTTCGACTCGCAGCGAGCTGCGGCCTTGTTGGATCTCGGTTTTGGGCTGGGCTACAGCGCGTTGGTAAAACTGATTTGCGATGTGGATTTACCCAAGGGTGAAACATGCTCTGACTGGTTGCAGCGCCCGCTGACAGAATCCCAGTGCGAGTACGCGGCCCAGGATGTGGCCTGGCTGCTTCCTGTGTGGCGTCATCTGCAGGGGCTGTGCCGCGAGCAGGGCAAGGAAGACTGGGTCCTCGCCGATGGCCGGGACGCCGTAGAGAGCTTCAATACCACCGGCTATGATTACCTGAAGCGAATGAAGACAGCCTGGAAGCTCGATTCACGGCAATTGGCAACACTGGTGGCCGTGTGTAGCTGGCGCGAGGATACCGCCCGTCAGCGCGATAAGCCTCGCGGCTGGATAATCGATGACCAGGCCTGCATGCAACTGGCCCAACACAACCCGCGTAACCTGGAGGAATTCAGGGCGAAAATTGACATGGATTCACGCACGCTGAGGCGAAATGCGGACGAACTGTTGGATCTGCTCGCGGTGCAACGCGCGGTACCTGACGCCGAGTTGCCACCGAGATTACCCGGCCCGCTTGACTCTGCACAGCGCAATCAGGTGAAGAAACTCAAGGCGCAGGTGCGGCGTATTGCCACCGAGCTGTCTGCGGCTCCTGAGGCGCTGTTGCAAGCCAGGGATTATGAATTGCTATTGCGTGAAGCTTCCGGGGTTGAGCTCGACAGCCCACTCCACTGGCGTGGCTGGCGTCTTGATATAGTGATCTCTCCCCTGCGGGCTAGCATTGAGGAGATGCTATGAAACGACGGTTGATAGAGATATTCAGCGGGGCGCGCAAGGCAGAGGCCTACCTCTATGTAGACAAGGAGATCGGTTTGGCCGAGGTGCCGGAGTCCCTGCTTGCCCAGTTTGGTGAGGCGGAATCGGTTATGACCATGTTGCTGGACAAGGATCGCAAGCTGGCACGGGCAAATGCCATGGAAGTGCTGGAGAAAATCGCGTCGCAGGGCTATTACCTGCAGATGCCACCCACCATGGCCGAGTTAATGGCCAGGGAGGGGAGTGGTGAGTGATTGGTGGCATGACAAAAGCCTGGCAGAGCTGAGCCCCGGTGAGTGGGAGTCCCTGTGCGATGGCTGTGCGAAATGCTGCCTGCATAAGCTGGAAGATGAGGACGACGGAGAAGTGTTTTACACCCGTGTGCGCTGCCGTCATCTCGATGAGAAAACCTGCCGCTGCAGCGATTATCCCAACCGATCCGTGATGGTGCCAAATTGCATCCGTCTGGAACCCGACACCGTCGGCGAACTGGATTGGTTGCCCAGCACCTGTGCCTATCGCCTGCGCTCACAGGGCGAGTTACTGCCCGACTGGCATCCACTCATAAGCGGTGATAGCGACAGCGTGCATCGGGCCGGCGTGTCGGTGCGCGGCCGTTCCATTTCTGATGAATATGTTCATCCCGACGGCTTCGATGAGCACATTGTCCGCTGGGTGGAATAGGAGAGTACTGTGTTAAGCGAAAGTTCCTACATGACTGCCCTGTATGTCTATATCGGTGCGGCATTGGCTGCCATGCTCTATCTGGCATGGTGGCTTTCACGCCACTGGCGCCCGGGTACAGTGGTGCTGTGCGTGCTGTTGGCGGGCGCTTTACTGCTTACGCCGGCCTATCCCAGGGAGGGCGTCGAAACGCTTGCCCCGGCTTTGATTGTAGCGGCTTTTCAGTTGCTGACGGAGGGCCTGGAGGGCGCCATGCATGCACTGCGACCGCTGGCCTTTATGTGCGCGGCAGCCGTCGTACTGGCCCTGCTGCTGCGGCTCAGTATTTTTCGAAACAGTGGGAAAGAACCCACGCCGAAAGCCAATAAGCCACCGCGCCCGGCCTGACTCCGGGTCGATATTCTATTGATAACTGGTATGCCAATAGGTACCCTGTCCGGCTTTCTCGAAGCGCAAGAGTGATGACAAAACCATGAAATTTGAAGGAACAGAACGATACGTTGCCACAGACGATCTGAGGATGGCAGTAAATGCCGCGGTTACCCTGCAGCGCCCGCTGCTGATCAAGGGCGAGCCCGGAACAGGTAAGACCATGCTCGCGGAGGAAGTGGCCCTGGGCCTCGGCAAACGTCTCATCCAGTGGCACGTCAAATCAACCACCAAGGCCCAGCAGGGGCTCTACGAGTACGACGCGGTTTCGCGGCTGCGGGACTCCCAGCTCGGCGGTGACAAAGTCCACAACATTGCCAATTACATCAAGCGCGGCAAACTCTGGGAAGCCTTTGATTCCGATGAGCAGGTGGTATTGCTGATTGACGAGGTAGACAAGGCCGATATTGAATTCCCCAACGACCTGTTGGTAGAGCTGGATCGCATGGAATTCTTTGTCTACGAGACTGGCGAAACGATCAAGGCGAAGCACCGCCCAATCATCATCATCACCAGCAATAACGAAAAAGAACTGCCGGATGCCTTTCTTCGTCGCTGTTTTTTCCACTTTATCAACTTTCCGGACCGGGACACCATGCGCGAGATTATTGGCGTGCACTACCCGGATATAGCCAAGAATCTGGTACAGGAGGCCATGGAAGTCTTTTTCGATGTGCGATCGATCCCCGGTCTGAAGAAGAAACCATCGACTTCGGAATTACTCGACTGGTTGAAGTTGTTGATGGCGGACGACATACCCGACGAGATTCTCAAGGACCGCGACCACAGCAAGGCCATTCCACCGCTTTACGGTGCACTGCTGAAAAATGAGCAGGACGTGCACCTGCTTGAACGGTTGGCTTTTATGCATCGGCGGGAGAACAGGTAAGCCCATGCTGGTCAATTTTTTCCATGCACTGAAAGATGCAGGGGTTCCGGTTACCCCCCGGGAGCTACTCGATCTGATCGAAGGCCTGAAGCAGCATATTGCTTTTGGCAGCATGGACGAGTTCTATTATTTCAGCCGCACCTGCATGGTCAAGGACGAAAAATACTTTGACCGCTTCGATCGCGCTTTCGGTCTGCATTTCAAGGATCTTGAAGCGCTGGACGATGTGATAGAAGCATTGATTCCGGACGACTGGCTGCGCTCTGAGTTCATGAAAAACCTCACGGAAGAGGAGAAGGCGAAGATAGAGTCCCTGGGCGGGCTGGAGAAGCTGATAGAGGAATTCAAGAAACGCCTGGAGGAACAGAAAGAACGTCATCAGGGAGGCAATAAGTGGATTGGCACCGGTGGCACTTCACCTTTTGGTCAGGAGGGATATCACCCTGAAGGTATGCGAGTCGGGCCCAACGGCCGCAATAAAAAGGCGGTTAAAGTCTGGGATAAACGCGATTTTAAAAACCTGGATGACTCTGTTGAGCTGGGTACGCGTAACATCAAGGTCGCTTTGCGTCGCCTGCGAAAATTTGCGCGCACCGGTGCGGCAGACGAATTGGACCTCGATGACACGATCAGTTCCACCGCCCGCAATGCCGGTTTTCTGGATATCAAAATGGTACCGGAACGCCACAACGCGGTGAAGGTGTTACTGTTTTTTGATGTGGGCGGTTCAATGGACCCACACGTCAAGGTTTGCGAAGAGCTGTTTTCCGCGGCACGCACCGAATTCAAGCACATGGAAAATTTCTATTTTCATAACTTTGTTTACGAGAGCGTGTGGCGCAACAATTCGCGTCGTCACAATGAGCGCACCTCCGTGCTGGATGTAATGCACAAGTACAGCCATGATTATAAAGTGATATTTGTGGGGGACGCCGCCATGTCGCCCTATGAGATCGTGCAGCCCGGCGGCTCGGTTGAACACTGGAATGAGGAGTCGGGCGAGCAGTGGATGCGGCGGTTACAGGAAGTCTATGACAAGGTGATATGGATTAACCCGACACCTGAAGAAGAATGGCAGTATACGCAGTCTGTGGCCATTACCCACAAGCTGCTTGAAGGTCACATGTATCCGCTGACCCTGAAAGGCCTGGAAGAGGGCATGAGCTACCTTTCAAAATAGGTCGCCGCGCACTCTGGTGCGGCGTACCTAGGGGCTGCTGTTCCCAAGTAAGCCCGCATAGGCGATCAGGCTCGCTGTAATCGCCACATTAAGTGACTCCACCCCGTTGGCCATGGGGATGGACAGTGCGGTGTCTGCCATCGCCTGCACCGTTTCCGATACACCTACACTTTCATTGCCCAGCACATACACACAGTGTCCTCTGGGCTTGTGCTCAAACAGTGACTCGGGGGCGTCAGCGGCCAGGATGGCAATACTGGCGCCGTGTTCACGACAGCTGGCAAGCGCCGCCGGCAATTCCGGGCAAATCACCAAAGGAGCCCTGTACAGGGTGCCCGCACTGGCCTTGATTACCAATGGCCCCAGCGCAGCATTACCGCGCCGCGACCAGATGATGCCATCGATCTCGCCGGCCGCTGCAGAGCGAATAATCATACCGAGATTGGCGGGATTACTGATGCCGTCCAGGGCGAGGAGCCGACGCGGCCTGCCGGTTTGAAAAGTTTTGCCCAGATCCTCCAGGGTACTGAAGCGAGGGCAGGCGATGTCCAGGGCTACACCCTGATCCTGCTTGCCATTTTTGGATATCCGCGCCAGTTCGGCGCGGCTGTGGTACCTGATTTCCAACTGGCGCCTGCCTGCCTGCGCAATCAGGTCGGCGATTATGCCGCCATCCTTATTATTGTCTGCCAGGTGCAGGGTGTGGCACTGCAGGGACGGGTCCTGCAGTGCCTCAAGGGCGGGTTTGCGCCCATAAATTGTCAGCATTTTGCTGAAAAGAGCCTTCTTTTCACGGTATTCGCTGCTGTCAGCCATATCCAGCCCCTTCAGGAGACGGTCTCCTGGCCAGCGGCAAGCCGAGTGACCCGATCGGCGGATTCTTTCATGCGCGCAGCGATATCTTCTATCTGTGCACCGCTGATCGGCTTGTCGATCGACCCTCCGACAAAACACATGACAGGTATATCTTTGTCGACGAATACCGGTACCGAAATAGTGCTGACCTCATAGCGTGTTTTGGGGTCGATGCGATCCAGATGGTAGAACTCATCGCATAGATCGAGCTGGAACTGGTTGGCGGTGGCCTCCAATGCAGCCAGGCTCCAGGCTTCATGCAGGCGTTTCAACTCCTCCATGAGTTTAGCCTCGGCCCGGGTTTTGAGCGTGACTTCATAGCCGCGGGCACGAATGCCAATGGCCGCCACACGCAGTTTCTGGTCGAGCTTTTCATCGTAAGCGCCCCGGGCATCGTGAGCGCGGCTGAGCCAGGCTTCCAGCTCGCGTGCCGGGGAGAAGGCGGTAAAACACGCTGCAATAGGCGCGGTATTGGGCAGGCGCAGGCCCAACTGAAAGGCGTCGATAAGGGGGGTGGCATGCCCGTACAGAGCCAGTAGCACCTGGTGCAATTTGGAGCGACCGGTGACAGCAAAGCCGATATTCAATTCACTCTGGAGGCCCTCCAGCTCAGGGCGTGCATATTCCAGTACCGGGAATTGTGCAAAAGCGGCATTACCTGCTGCTATAATGGACGGCCCGAGGCGATATGCCTTGGTCTTGGGGTGTTGCACCAGAAAGCCGTAGTTTGCCATGGTCGTCAGAATCGCGTGGCAGGTCGCTTTGTTGAGGTTAAGCCTGCGGGTCATCTCGGTCAGGCCAAAGGCCTGCATGGGATTGGCCATCAACAGGTCCAGAATGGCCAGTGCACGGGCCGTGGGTTGTGAAAATAGAGCCACTTTATTACTCCAGTTACGACTTGCAGGTTCTGGCTCACAGGCATCTCACCCAAAAAAGTCGGTATAATTTATTGTACTTAGCGCAGCATGGTAACGCCTCATGAGATCACAATTCAAGTCGTTCAGCCGACACATTAACCGGGCCACCATTTACCAGCCGGCGGGGGAAAACATGCCGTGAGCCCGGAGGGTGGAGAGGGTGCCTACACTTTGTTCAGCACTTCCGCCTGTCATTTGTGCGAAGTGGCGGAAGAGATGCTGATAGCGCTGTGCCAGCAGAACCCGGATATCGTTTTTGAGAAGGTGGATATCAGTGATTCAGACATGCTGTTTGAGCGCTATGGCATTCGAATTCCCGTGCTCCGCAGCGAGCGGGGTGAGGAACTGGGCTGGCCGTTTACCGCTGTCCAGCTAGAGGCGTTTGTTCGCGCTTAGAGTGTTGTGTTAACTGTACTACTCGTTGCCACCTACCCGGACTGCCAGAACATCGCGCTTGGCACCGTGCAACACACCATTGGCTGTAGAGCCCATGAGCAGGGCCAGTCCATGGCGGCCATGGCTGCCGACAACAATCAGGTCCGCGTTGAGTTCCTCCGCCTTGGCGTGGATTTCCACTTCCGGGCGGCCCATGACGATGTGTCGATGGGCCTCGTCGATATTGCTGTTCTCCGCAAAGCGTTGCAGCTGCTGGCTGGCCTGTTGGTAAATTTCATCCTGGATGCCGGAAAAGTCCATCGGGATATCGCCACCATAGGCGAAGCTAAGGGGCTCTATCACGTGAATGATATGTAATTGCGCAGCCGCACCGCTGGCAACCGCGCGGGCCCGTTCCACGATCCGGCCGGAATCCTCGCTGAGATCGATTGCAACCAGGATCTTTGCATAATTTGACATGACCTACTCCGTTATTGCCCGTAATTATGGAGCCATTTATAGCATAGAATGGCCTCCGAGCAAGGCCAGTGTAACTACAGCCAGTGCTCAGGGGCGTTGACCTGAATCAGGAATCATCATATTGACCTATTTACTTATCATTTTTGTCATTGCGGTCGCCTTGGCGCCATTGTCGCACTTTGTTCCCAGTAAGCGGCAGCGCCAGATTGCCCGCATGCGCGAATACGCCGCGGTGCACGGCCTGTTTGTCGAATTCAGGGGTGTGCCAGGCCGTGACAGGGTGCGGACCCGCGATCGGGATGGTGCCGGGCGGGACACGATATATTACGGAAAACGTCTGCCACCGGTAAAAACCCGGGACTGGAAAGCGCAGGCCTGGCGCTTCGAAAATGGTAGTTGGGTCGGGCTGGAACGCCGGGCTAAAGTGCCGGCGGGATTGGCCTTGCTGCCCGCGGAAGTACTGGCGGCCAGCGTGGATGAAGGCAGTTGCGGGGTCTACTGGCAGGAGGCGGGCGGCGTAGAAAATGTAGAGCTGATCCGGCAGGTTTTGGAGGTCTGGGCGGCAGAGGCGCGCAACTGAGAAACCCTGATTTAACTTGACCGGAGGGAGCAGGCACCTTATATATGCCACCTTTTCATTGGCCGAACAGCACGGCCCACACCCGTTTTTGGGTGCGTGACACGGGAAATTATGGGTAAATCACTAGTTATCGTTGAATCGCCGGCGAAAGCCAAAACCATTAACAAGTACCTTGGGCCGGGGTTTGTGGTCAAATCCAGTGTGGGTCACATTCGTGATCTGCCCACTGCGGGCAGTGGTAAAACCGCTGTAGATCCCAAGCAGCGCGCGGCTCAGGCGGCAAAAACCCGTAAAATGGCGCCGGAGAAAAAAGCCGCATACCAAAAAACCAAGGCGCGCGAGCAGCTGATCCGGCGCATGGGCATCGACCCGGAAAACAATTGGGAAGCCAATTACCAGATTCTCCCCGGGAAGGAGAAAGTGGTCAGTGAGCTGCAAAAGCTCGCTGAGAATGCCGATACCATCTATCTCGCAACTGACCTTGATCGCGAGGGAGAGGCCATCGCATGGCACCTGCGCGAGGCAATAGGCGGGGATGATTCGCGTTATCAGCGGGTGGTGTTTAACGAAATTACCAAAAAAGCCATCAAGGCAGCCTTCGAACAGCCCTCACACCTGGATCAGAATCGGGTCAATGCCCAGCAGGCCCGACGTTTTCTGGACCGGGTAGTGGGCTACATGGTCTCGCCCTTGCTGTGGGCCAAGGTCGCGCGTGGTCTTTCGGCGGGGCGTGTGCAGTCGGTTGCGGTGCGCCTGCTGGTTGAGCGCGAACGGGAAATCCATGCCTTTGTGCCCGAGGAATACTGGGAGGTGCATGCTGACCTCATCAGTAAACAGGGTGACAAGGTCCGTTTCCAGTTGCGCAAGTACCAGGGCAAAAATTTCAGCCCCGACAATGAAAAAGACACCATGGCGGCGACCGCCGCGCTTGAATCACTGCCCTATGCGGTGAGTCAGCGCGAGGATAAACCTACCCGCTCAAAGCCCTCAGCGCCTTTTATTACTTCAACCCTGCAACAATCGGCCAGTACCCGCTTGGGTTTCAGCGTGAAGAAAACCATGATGATGGCGCAACGGCTTTACGAGGCGGGCTACATCACTTATATGCGAACCGATTCCACCAACCTGAGCGGCGAAGCGGTGGCGGCCTGCCGGGACTATATCGGGCAGAACTTTCCCAAAAAGTATTTACCTGAAGAGGCGCGGCGCTATTCCTCGAAGGAAGGGGCGCAGGAAGCGCATGAGGCTATTCGACCTTCCGACGTCAACGTGTTGCAGGCGTCCCTTTCGGGTATGGAGCGTGACGCTGAGCGCCTGTACGAATTGATATGGCGCCAGTTTGTTGCCTGCCAGATGCCGGACGCTGAGTACACTTCTACTGTTGTCACGGTCACTGCCGGGGACTTCCAGTTGAACGCCAGAGGTAGAATCGTCAAGTTTGACGGCTACACCCGGGTGCAGGTACCCGCCGGGCGCAAGGGAGATGACAGCGTATTGCCGGATATGAAGGAAGGGGAGGCGCTCACACTCGACAAACTGGATCCGGCCCAGCACTTCACCAAACCCTCTGCCCGTTACGGCGAGGCAAGTCTGGTGCGGGAGCTGGAAAAACGGGGTATAGGCCGTCCGTCGACCTACGCATCGATTATTTCCACCATTCAGGACCGCGGCTACGTGCGCCTGGAAAACAAGCGCTTCTATGCGGAAAAAATGGGCGAAATCGTTACTGATCGCCTGCAAAAAAGTTTTACCGAGTTACTGGACTACGGCTTCACCGCATCGATGGAAGAAAACCTGGATGCGGTTGCACAGGGCGAGCTCGACTGGCGTGAACTGTTGGATCAATTTTACGCTGAATTCTCCGGCTTGCTGGAGAAAGCAGGGGAGCCTGAACCGGTAGGTATGCAGCTGAACGAGCCTACGATGACGGATATCGAATGCAGCAATTGTGGGCGGCCGATGAATATACGTACCGCCAGCACAGGTGTATTCCTCGGCTGCTCCGGCTACGCCTTGCCGCCGAAAGAACGCTGCAAACAAACCATTAATCTTACACCCGGTGACGAGGCCATCCGCGAAGATGCTGATGATGAAGCCGAGTCACGGCTGCTGCGCACCAAGCATCGTTGCAAACTGTGCAACACCGCCATGGACAGCTACCTGATAGACGAAACGCGTAAGCTGCATGTGTGCGGCAACGGTCCCGATTGCCCGGGCTATGAAGTGGAAACGGGCAAGTTCAAGATCAAGGGTTACGACGGCCCCGTGATTGAGTGCGACAAGTGTGGCGCCGACATGCAATTAAAAACCGGACGCTTCGGTAAGTATTTCGGCTGTACTTCCGAGGACTGTAAGAACACCCGCAAATTATTGCGCAATGGCGAGGCTGCGCCGCCCAAGATGGATCCGGTGCCAATGCCCGAACTGGAATGCCAGAAAGTCGAGGATCACTACATACTGCGCGATGGCGCTGCCGGCATGTTTCTGGCGGCGAGCCAGTTTCCGCGCAACCGTGAGACGCGCGCACCTTTCGTCGATGAATTGTTGCCGCACAAATCCGAGATCGATCCCAAGTATGAGTTCTTGTTCAGCGCGCCGGTGCAGGACCCCGACAAAAACCGCGCCCAGGTACGGTTCAGTCGCAAGACCAAAGAGCAGTACGTGATGACGGAGGTGGATGGCAAGCCCACTGGCTGGAAGGCGTTCTATGACGGCGGAAAATGGGTGGTGGAGCAATCCGCTGGTGCCAAAGCCAAGCCAAAGGCTAAGGCAAAAAGCAAGGCGAAAACCAAGGCAAAGGCCAAAGCCAAAGCCAAAGCCAAGAGCCCCGAAAGCTCTTGAGTGGTGCGCGCGCCAGGGCAAATCATGAGCTCTACCTGGGTAAGATTGTCATTGCGGCCTGGCGTCGCGAGCTGGCCAGAGAAGATGTGCCGGCGGCCACTCTGGCACAGGCATTCCATGCGGGAGTGCGCAACCACCTGGTGGCTGCCTATGGTTGGTTTCTGCTGGCTGTAAGCCAGGCGGAAGTGCCGCCACAGGGCCTGCCTCAGAGTTGTCAGGAACTTCCACCGATGCCTGAAGGCCGAGTGTATCCTCCGGAAATAAATGAGTTTCGCCAATTGGAGACCAGTGGTTGGTTGTTCGCTATGCTACACACCGCGGCCGTCGACGTACCGGGTGCGCGGCAACCCGGCAATCTGGCGTTATCGACGCACAACGCCCGTGGCACTGAGCAGGTAGAGCATTGGCTGCAACAGCTCGAGGACCTGTTTGAGCGCATGGGCGACTCGCTGGACGAGTATTAATCAGAGCTGCTCTTTTAGTGAGGTGGCCGGGTGTGACTGCCCCTGTTAGAATGGCATTGCACATTCAGCAAACAGAGGTCAAATGAATGTCTGCATCTCTACTGGAGATTGTCGATTTGGGCGATGGGGAGATCGTACTGCAACGTGCAGACGACGACTCGGAACCCCTTGTAACTATCCGTTTCTCTGACGAATCGCGCATTTATATGATGGATAATGGGCTGGAGGTCGCCAAGGCGATGATCCAGGCTGGCATTCAGGCTGCTGCAGCGATTGCCGAACAGGAAACAAGTGAAGAGACCACGGTTTCCCGCATGCTGCACTAGCGAGAGCTGTCTGCATCCAGCGCATTTCACCACGGACCGCCGGCGCTAGCGGTCGCTCGGGAATAGCGCTTGTGGCTTAATTACCGCGTCGCAGGATACCGACGCTGATCCCCTCTATGGCGAAAGCCTGCTCTCGCAAGTTCACCTTGATAGGTTCGTAGTCCGCATTTTCCGGCAGCAGTTCCAGCAGGTGTTTCTGACCGGTTTTGTGTAAACGCTTGACGGTCACATCCTCCTCGATGCGTGCCACCACGATATCACCGTTATTGGCCACAGGGGTGCTGTGCACGGCCAGCAGGTCACCGTCGAGAATACCCACCTCCATCATGCTGTCGCCCTTGACCACCAGAAAGTAGTCCGCTGTGGGCTTGAAGAATGTGGGTGGCAGGTCGCAGTAGTCTTCTATGTTCTGCTCAGCCAGCACCGGGTCACCGGCCGCCACGCGACCCACGATCGGGATGCCTGCGCTCTCGGGCAAGCGAATGCCCCGGGATGCACCGGCAATCATTTCAATGGCGCCCTTGCGGGCCAGTGCTTTCAGGTGTTCTTCCGCGGCGTTGGCGGACTTGAAGCCGAGTTCCCGGGCGATGTCAGCGCGGGTCGGGGGGTAGCCGGTCTCGTCAATGTGGCGGCGAACCAGATCCAGCACTTGTTGTTGTCGCGCAGTGAGCTTTTCCATCACGGGCACCGTGGTTATTTATACAGGTGCTGTGATTATATACAGTATATTGGCCCGCGCACAAGTCGTGCTGTCCGGAGCCCTCAGGTCAGCTGCTTTACGCTAGAAGTCCTCAACACCATACATGGCATCGGGTTCTATGGAATTTACCGGGCTATTCCAGTCCTCGGGGTGCATGGGCAGGTCCGGGTCCAGCATATCGTCGTCATCCAGCTCAAACGCGCTGCGCCAGTCCTCCGGAGCTTCCGCCCTCTGTGGCATCATTTCACGCCAGGCGTCGAGGTCAAACTCCGCCACTTCACCATCCAGGTACTGAATCTCTATATTGAGTGAGCCCGGGTCCCAATCGACAACCTCAAACAGTGCATCAACCTGCACATCTTTGAACCATTTGCCCACAATAGGGTGCTGCATTTTCATTTCGAACGGCCTTTTTTTTCATGGTCTGCAGTTCAAAATAACACGTTGGTCTCGGCTGTCCATTATGTGAAATTGGCATATAGATCAGCCTGCAAATTACGTTTAGTGGGCCCCCAAATGTTTTCAAAAGAGATCAAGCGCTTGCGCCGGCTATCGAGAGTTGACTTAAGCCGGCTGTGGCTTTTATATACTCGTTCTCTGCTAAGCAGCATCTGTTCACATAAATAAAATGTCTAAAAAAAGCTTGCGCCAACGGTAATTGGCCGGGTAACAGACGGGTCTGGAGTATAACAACATGAAACAACTGGGCATTATCGGGGGCACGGGTCTCAGCGAGCTGCGGGGACTGCAAATAACCGCCGCTCACGCGCTAACCACGCCTTACGGCGAGCCATCCGCTGCCGTGTCGGAGGGCACACTGGGCGATACCCGTATTTTCTTCCTGCAGCGCCACGGCGACCGCTCAAGTATTCCGCCGCACAAAGTCAACTATCGCGCCAACGTCTGGGCACTGCAATCCCTGGGTGTCAGTGAGATCGTGGCGATTAATGCGGTGGGTGGCATTGCCGCTGATATGCAGCCCGGCACCCTGGTGCTACCCGATCAGTTGATCGACTACACCTGGGGCCGGGAGCACACCTTCGACGATGGCAGTTCGGGCCAGCTTCAACACATTGATTTTACCGAGCCCTATGACCGCGAATTGCGCGAGACGCTGGTGTCGGTCGCCTACGCGGCGGGGATTGCCTGTCAGGCCACCGCTGTACACGGCGTAACCCAGGGGCCCAGATTGGAAACAGCGGCAGAGGTGCGCCGTATGGCCGCTGACGGATGTGGCGTGGTGGGTATGACAGGAATGCCCGAGGCTGCGCTGGCCCGGGAGTTGGGCCTGGCCTACGCGGCGATATGCATGGTGGTAAACCCCGCCGCGGGCCTGGGTGACGAGCCTATCTCACTGGCTATGATGCACGACATCCTGCAGCGCGAAGCGAGCGTTGTGACGGATCTGCTGCAGGCATTGCTCGCGCAGCGTTATCGCAACTGATTGTCTTCTCCGGCAACAGGCTTCTGCTGCGCGGCTATCGCGCTCAGTTCCGCGGCGGTAATCGGCGTGAATTTGATGACCACACCCAGTAGCGGGTGGTCTATGTAGTGCGCTTCATTGCTGCGCATTCGCCGGGTCTGTTCCAGTAGCACCGCGTGCCGATAGGGGTAGATCGGGGCGGCGGCCACTTCACTCGAACCGTGACCAGACTCTACACTGTCTTCGCCTTCGATACCGGGTACTGTGGGTTCCGACAGTTGTTCTATTGCGGTGGTAATATCGACCGGCTCCTGCTCTTCGATGATCAGGGAGGAGGGCCCCAGCGGAGGTGCCGGCATCTGCCATGTGCCGGGGAGGTAATCGCCCGAGGTGTTGAGCCAGAGATTTGTCTGCACATGCAGGTAACGGGAAAGGGACAACTTGATGGTGCCTTGCAGCCGCGACCATTGCCCAGTATCCCCACTGTGATCGAGCACAATTGGAAGGCTGCGTTCCTCCGGTGGCACTGGCTGAACCCAGGTTTCGTGGAACAGCACGGTATAGCGACCACCGCGTTGCATCTGTGCGGCTTTGGCGCCTAATTCAAGGTGTTCCCCGGGCAGCAGAACAAAAGGACGGGGAAGTGTGAGTGGTTTGCCCGGGGCCGGGGCCGGGGCCGGTTCCAGGCCGGTGGCGGCTGCACCCGGGGGCTGACCACCCTGGTACACAGGCGAGGGTGGTACAGGGGCTGTCGGTGTAGTCGTGGCGGCCTCGCTGGTTTGCCGCGGCACTGCGGGGCCAGAGTCACTATTATCTGCCGTGTTTGTCGCCGCACCGGTCGAGAGCATGGTGATTATCTGGCGACCGTATTCGTCGACCACACTGTCGCCATCGAATTTCGCAGCGTTCTCGGCAACGCGAGTGGTATCAATTAAAAAGCGGGATGCAAGGGGGTAGGCGAGCGTTGGTGTCGCGTCCCATTGCTCGGCTATTGCAGCTCCGGCGGGCGCCTCGGACGATTCGTTGGCAAATACCAGTAACTCCACCCTGAACCAGCGGTCCTCCTGGGCGAGCATGGGAGAACTTGCTACTGAGGCGAGCAAGGCGAGAACCGGGAGTATCAGTTTGCGAGTCATATCAGGCATCAGGCGGCATTTTCCGTTGCGTCGGTGGCAAAAGCTTCCAGCAGTTGTTCGACATACTGTTGGCGCTCAGTGTTATCAGGTAACTCGCGCTGAAAGCGCAAGCGGGTGGCCCCGGTCAGTTTATAGGCTCTTGGATCAGACTGGACGAGTTTCACGAGGCTGAGTGGGTGTACCCGGGTGTTGGTGTGAAAGTCGATACTACCACCCTGTGGGCCGGCTTCAATGGCGCGTATACCCAGCGCCTGGGCCCGGATGCGCAGTGCAGACACCTGGAACAGGTTTTTTACCTGTATGGGGAGCAGCCCGAAGCGATCGATCATCTCCACTTGCAGGTCCCGCAACTCGCCGTCGCTTGCCGCCGCGGCAATGCGCTTGTAGAGGATTAGGCGGCCATTAATGTCGGGCAGGTAGTCCTCGGGAATCAGCGCTGGCATATGCAGTTTGATCTCCGAGCCCTGGTCCAGAGGGGCATCCACATCGGGAATCTCCCCGCGCTTCAGCGCAGCCACAGCCCTGTGCAACATGTCCATATAGAGGCCGAAGCCCACGCTGTGTATTTGCCCGCTCTGCTCATCGCCCAGCAGTTCGCCGGCACCGCGAATTTCCAGATCGTTGGTGGCCAGCAGGTAACCCGCTCCCAGGTCGCCCGCTGCCTCTATCGCTTCCAATCGTTTGGCCGCATCCGGTGTGATCGCCGAGCGGGGAGGGCACATCAGGTAGGCGTAGGCCTGGTGGTGCGAGCGGCCAACCCGTCCCCGCAACTGATGTAGCTGGGCCAGGCCAAATTTATCGGCGCGCTCGATAATAATGGTGTTGGCGTTGGGAATATCAATACCGGTTTCGATAATGGTGGTGCACAACAGGATGTGGTGTTGCTGGTGGTAAAAAGCGGACATCACCTGTTCAAGTTGATTTTCACGCATCTGGCCGTGGGCGACGGCGATGCTCAGGTCCGGTAGCAGCTCGCGCAACTTGCGCGCTGTCTCTTCGATGGTCTTCACTTCGTTATGCAAATAGTAGACCTGACCGCCGCGCAGGGTCTCACGCAGTACGGCTTCCTTGATCAGCGCGATATTGTGTTCGCGCACGAAGGTCTTGATCGATAATCGCCGCGCTGGCGGAGTTGCAATGATGGACAGGTCGCGCATGCCGCCCATGGCCATATTGAGGGTGCGGGGAATGGGCGTCGCGGTAAGTGTCAGTACGTCGACCTCCGAGCGCAGGGCCTTGATGGTTTCCTTCTGCTTGACCCCGAAGCGATGTTCCTCGTCGATAATCAGCAGGCCCAGGTCGGCAAAGCGAAAGTCACTTTGCAGCAGTTTGTGAGTACCTATCAGAATATCGGTTTTGCCTGCGGCAACCCGCTTGCTCACCTCGGTGAGTTCCTTGCCCGATTTAAAGCGAGAAACCACTTCCACAGTGACATCCCAATCGGCAAAGCGGTCACTGAAGGAGCTGTAGTGCTGCTGCGCCAGCAGCGTGGTCGGCACCAGTACGGCAACCTGTTTCGCGTTGCGCGTGGCGAGAAACGCCGCGCGCATCGCCACCTCTGTTTTGCCGAAGCCGACATCGCCACACACCAGGCGGTCCATTACCCGCGGGCTTTGCATATCGTCTATGACCGCATTGATTGTGGACTGTTGGTCCGGGGTTTCCTCGAAGGGAAAGGCTGCAGCGAACTGTTCGTAA
Source organism: uncultured Haliea sp. (assembly GCA_963977485.1). GTDB lineage: Bacteria > Pseudomonadota > Gammaproteobacteria > Pseudomonadales > Halieaceae > JARRPM01. Next base: position 46,136 of record CAXBOW010000011.1, on the reverse strand, counting down.
TCGTGCTGGAATGCGGTGAACGCGAAGCCTTCGCGCGCCTCCCGTCGGGCGTACACATCAAGTAGCTGGGCCGCGACATCGCTGGCTTTTTCACTGGCCTTGCGGCGGGCTTTTTCCCACTGGTCTGAGCCCAGGCGGTGCAGGGGAGCGAGGTCGGGGTCGGAGCCGGAGTAGCGACTCACCAGGTGCAGGGAGGCCACCGGTACATACAGCAGTGAACCCTGGGCGTATTCCAGAGTGAGAAACTCCGCCTCCTGGTCGTCTATCGACAGTGTCTGCAGTCCTATATAGCGCCCTACACCGTGTTCCAGGTGAACAACCGGAGCTCCTTCCCGCAGTTCATTAATATCCCGGAACACATTGGCTACGGCCGTCTCTTCCTGTTGCTTGCTGCGACGCCGCCTTTGGGCAACCCGGTTGCCAAACAACTGGGCTTCACAAACCAGGGTCGGCTGGCCCGGGCCAAAATACATGCCGCGATCCAGCGGCGCAGTGCTGATGGCAAATTCCGCACCAGAGGTAATAAAGTCCTGCCAGTCACGCGCTGTAGGCGGAGTCAGGCCGTGGGCCTTCAGAGATTCCAGCAGTATCTCCCGCCGGCCTGCAGATTCGGCGCACAGCAGAATCGGGGCGCCGTGTGCCGACATGAACTGTACGAAGTGATCCGTGGGGGACTGGTGGCGTTGGTCACCGCCCAGGCTGGGCGGCGGCAGAGCGCCGGTCTGTTGATGTACCGGCGCGTCCGGGTTGTACCGCAGTTCCAGCACTGAATACTTGCCGAGGATCTGGTACAACTCCTCCACTGGTGTAAAACAGCGCGTCGGCGGCAGCAGCGGGCGCCGGGGGTCTATGCCATACTCCTCGAACCGGGTGTTCACTTCGTCCCAGAAATGGCTGGCACTGTCGTGGTGACTGCCACAGGTAATAATAGCTGTGTTGTCGGGCAGGTAATCGAACAGGGTGGCTGTGTGCTCAAAAAACAGCGGGAGATAGTATTCGCAGCCCCCGGGGCTGCGCCCTGCGCTCACCTCGACATAGGTGTGGCATTGGTCCGGGTCCACTTCGAAGGTATCGTACCAGCTCATCTGGAACCGACTGATGGCGCCGCGGTCCAGCGGGTATTCGCGAGCCGGCAGCAGGTTTATGGCATCCACCTTGTCTACCGTGCGCTGGGTCTCAGGGTCAAAGGTGCGCAATGTGTCCACCTCGGAATCCAGCAGGTCTATGCGGTAAGGCAGCTTACTGCCCATGGGGAAGATATCGAACAGTGATCCCCGCAGGGCAAATTCACCGTGTTCGTACACTGTCTCAACATTGCGGTAACCATTGCGCTGCAGGTCCCGCCGAAAATTCTCGATATCCAGCCGCTGGCCGGCCTCCAACACAAGACTGGAAGCGGCGATGTATTCGGTGGGCGCCAGGCGGTGCATCAAGGTTGGAATAGGCACCACCAGAATGCCTGAAGTCATGCGGCGCAGCCGATGCAGCGTACTCAGGCGTTCGGAAATAATGTCCTGGTGCGGGGAGAAGTTGTCGTAGGGCAGGGTCTCCCAATCCGGGAAAGCCAGAATTTCTACATCGTCCATCAGGAAAAAAGGCAGCTCCCGTTCCAGGGTCAGGGCCGAGCTGGTGTCAGCGGTAATCACCACCAGCAGGCGGTCCCCCTGGGCCAGCTCAGCGATGCAGCGCGCATCCGCGCTACCTGAGAAGGGCCCCAGAGCGGTGCGAGTAGCCTTTTTAGCAGGCCATGGCGTGTTTTTAATCAGAGAGGAGAACATAGATCCTGGGGTCGGTCGCTGCCCTGCAGGCGCGCGGTGATTTACATGCGGCGCTATTGTAGCGCCAAGCTGCCTTCCAGCTCCAGCGAAGAGAGCCCTGGCCGGTGGTAATTCGGGCAATCCCAACTTGCACCCCTCCGGTGCTCCGACGATAATACGCGACCCTAAACCCCTGCCCCTGACTAAAGGTAGCCCACAGTGACCGATGAACGACAGCGCCCCCGCCCCGATGACTACTTCAAGAACTGGAAAGAAAGGGAAGCACTTGCCGAGGGCATGATTCCGCTGGTGGGTCGCCTGTCCCGGGAAAAAAACGTCAAATGTTACATCTATGGCAGGACCCTGGTTAATCGTTCGGTGCTGCAGATTATGAAAGACCATCGCTATGTGCGGCAGGTCGAGGGCAATGAACTATCGGAGTTTGAAACCTACCCCGTGTTCACACAACTGTCTGAACTGGACCTGGGGCCTGCACATATTGATGTCGGCCGCCTCGCCGTGCGCTTTCAGGAGGAGGGCGCTGCCGCCGGTCTGAGCCTGGAGCAGTTTGTCGAGCGCGAATTGGCCGGGCTGATCGGCAACAAGGTCCGGCCGCTGGAGCAGCCCCAGGACGTGGTGTTGTATGGCTTTGGCCGAATAGGCCGGCTTATGGCCCGCCTGCTGATCGAGAAGACAGACGGTGGTGACTGCCTGCGCCTGCGCGCTATCGTGGTGCGCAAGGGCAAGGCGCCCAACGATCTGGTGAAGCGGGTCAGCCTGTTGCGCCGCGATTCCGTGCACGGCGCATTTGACGGCACTATCCGGGTGGATCAGGAGCGCGAGTCATTCATTGCCAATGGCAATGAGGTGAAAGTGATTTATGCCGACAGCCCGGACAATATCGATTACACCGCCTACGGCATTAACAACGCCATTATCATTGACAACACCGGTGTCTGGCGCGACGAGGCCGGTTTGTCCCAGCATCTCAAGAGCAAAGGCGCGAGTAAGGTTATCCTGACTGCACCGGGCAAAGGGGATCTGAAAAATATCGTCGCCGGTATTAACAGTGACGCCATCGAGGATTCCGACACCATTATTTCGGCCGCTTCGTGCACAACCAATGCCATAGCACCGCCTCTAAAGGCCATGGATGATGAATATGGCATCGCCACCGGGCACGTGGAAACGGTGCACGCCTACACCAACGATCAAAATCTGACCGACAACTACCACAAGGCATCCCGGCGCGGGCGCAGCGCCCCATTGAATATGGTGTTAACCGAAACCGGTGCCGCCAGTGCAGTGGGCAAAGTACTGCCGCAGTTTGTCGGAAAACTCACGGGCAATGCGATACGGGTGCCAACCCCTAACGTATCCATGGCTATCCTGAACCTCACTCTGAAGCGGGAAACCACGGCAGACGAGGTGAACGAGTTTATGCGTAACCAGGCCTTGCACTCGGCCCTGCGTAAGCAAATTGACTACTCGGGCTCGCCAGAGGTGGTGTCCACGGATTTTGTCGGTTCCAGGCATGCGTGTATTTTTGATGCCCAGGCGACTATCGTGAATGGCAAGCAGGCAGTGTTGTATCTCTGGTATGACAATGAATTTGGCTATAGTTGCCAGGTGCACCGCATTCTGGAGCGGATGGCCGGTATTCATTACGCCGTATACCCGCTGGAAGCGTGATCTGGTAGCGGGTGTAGATCTTCCGGGGCCGAAGCGGGCAGGACCCGCGGCCCAGGTTGGCCAACTTCGGAAAAACTTGCCCGGAATCAAAGAACTCGCTGCCCCTCGGTAGCGTTTTATGGAGCCATTCCGCTATAATGCGCGCGGTCTGGGTTCCATCATGTAACGGATGCACGTGTTCTCAGGGCGCTCGCCCACGGAACAGCGTCAGCTCACCCAAAATTGTTTAGTTTTTTGTAGGCAGATCGTATGGTCAAGATCAAGCGGGGCATGGACATACCCATCCAGGGTGCTCCTCAACAGCTTATAGCAGATGCACCCGCACCTCGTGCTGTAGGTGTGGTGGGTTACGACTATGTCGGCATGAAGCCCACCATGGAGGTGCGCGAGGGCGACAGGGTAAAACTCGGTCAATTGCTGTTCACTGACAAGAAAACCCCCGGCGTACGTTATACCGCGCCAGCCAGTGGTGTGGTGGCCGCGATTAATCGCGGTGCCAAGCGCGTTTTGCAATCGGTCGTTATAGACATCGACGGCGATGAGGCCGAGGAATTTCCTGCGATTACGCCCGATAGCGTGGCCTCCCTGAGTGCAGTCGATATACGCAAACAGCTTGTCGAAAGCGGTCAGTGGACTGCGCTGCGCACCCGGCCCTACAGTAAAGTGCCGGCGTCTGACGCCGAGCCCGCGGACATCTATATCACCGCTGTTGATACCCACCCCCTGGCTGCCGACCCGGTATTGGTCATCGCCGAACAAGCGGAGGCTTTCGGGCTTGGTCAGGACATTCTCGCCAAACTCACCAGCGGTAAGGTGTATCTGTGTAGCGCCGCGGGAGCGGATGTTTCCCCGGGTAAGGCTGCAAATATTGAAGCCGCGCAGTTTGCCGGGCCACATCCCTCCGGCCTGGCCGGTACCCATATCCACTTCCTCGGCGGCGCCAGCGCTGACAAAGTGGTCTGGACGGTGGGTTATCAGGATGTCATCGCCATTGGCCGCCTGTTTCTCGATGGCCGTCTCTATACCCAGCGCGTAATAGCATTGTCAGGCCCACAGGTTGAAAACCCCCGCTTGTTGCGCACCCGGCTGGGTGTTGACCTGCAGGCCCTGTGTGCCGGTGAACTGAAAGCCGGTGAAAACCGTATTATCAGTGGTTCAGTCCTGGGGGGGCGCCTCGTTTCCGGTGCGACTTCTTATCTCGGGCGTTATCACAACCAGGTGTCCGTATTACTTGAGGGCCGCCACAGGGACTTCCTGGGCTGGCTGTCACCGGGCTTCAAGAAACATTCAAGTCTGGGGATTTACTTCACCAGTTTCTTTGGTACCAAGCCGCTGGCCATGACAACGACAACCAATGGTAGTGAGAGAGCAATGGTCCCGGTTGGGAGCTATGAGAAGGTAATGCCACTGGATATCCTGCCCACCCATTTATTGCGGGCATTGATTGTGGGTGATACCGAATCGGCACAGGCGTTGGGATGTATGGAGCTTGAAGAAGAAGATCTGGCCCTGTGCAGCTATGTGTGTCCAGGCAAGTACGAGTATGGTCCCATCCTGCGGGACAACCTGACTCGAATCGAGAAGGAGGGTTGAGGCGTGGGATTGCGTAAGATTCTGGACAATATTGAACACCACTTCCAGGAAGGTGGTCGTTTTCAAAAATGGTATGCCCTGTACGAGGTGATTGATACATTTCTGTATGCACCCGACTCGGTAACCCACTCCACGGCACATGTGCGCGATGGGGTAGATCTGAAGCGAATCATGATCACCGTTTGGTTCGCTACATTCCCTGCGATGTTCTACGGCATGTATAACCTGGGCTTTCAGGCCAACAGTGTTATGCCGCCGGGGCAGGGCGTCGAGGGGTGGCATGGCTACCTTATCGAATTGGTGGGTGCTTATGACCCTCTCAGCCTCTGGGATTGCTTCTGGTATGGCGCGGTGTTCTTTATTCCCATCTATGCCGTCACATTTCTGGTGGGGATCGCCTGGGAAATCCTGTTTGCTGTTCGCCGTGGGCACGAGGTTAACGAGGGTTTCTTCGTTACTTCCATCCTGTTTGCCCTGACCTGCCCGCCGGATATTCCCCTGTGGCAGGTGGCGCTGGGTATCAGCTTTGGTGTGGTTATCGGCAAGGAAGTCTTCGGCGGCACCGGCAAGAACTTCCTCAACCCGGCATTGACCGGCCGCGCATTTCTGTACTTCGCCTATCCCGCACAGCTGTCCGGCGACGCGGTGTGGACTGCCGTCGATGGTTATACCGGCGCCACGGCGTTGTCAGTAGTGGCCTCCGAGGGTATGGCCGCGCTGGAGCAGCAATGGTCATGGATGCAGGCATTCATTGGTTCTGTGCCGGGCTCTATCGGTGAAACCTCTACCCTGGCCATTTTTATAGGCGGCGCTCTCCTGCTGCTGACCCGCATCGGCTCCTGGCGCATTATGGCGGGTGTAATGATCGGCATGGTGGCGTTGTCAACGCTGTTCAATGTGGTCGGTTCAGACAGTAATCTGGCCTTTGCAATGCCTTGGTACTGGCACCTGGTTACCGGTGGTTTCGCCTTCGGTATGGTGTTTATGGCCACCGACCCGGTGTCCGCATCGATGACGGATACCGGCAAATGGTATTTCGGTATCCTGATCGGCGTGATGACGGTCCTGATCCGGGTGGTAAACCCGGCGTTTCCCGAGGGCATCATGCTGGCGATATTGTTCGCCAATATATTTGCTCCCCTGATCGATCATTTTGTGGTTCAGGCCAATATCAAACGGAGGCTTGCCCGTGTCTAGCAACGACAGCACAGCAAAGACCCTGATCGTCGCATTCTCTCTTAGCATCGTATGCGCAATTTTCGTCTCCACCGCGGCGGTGATGCTGAAGCCGGTACAGGAAGTCAATAAGGCGCTGGATCGCAAGCGCAGTATCCTCGCCGCGGCGGGCATGCTGGAAGAAGGTAAAAGCGTTGACGAGCAATTCGCTCAGGTGTCCACCCGTGTAGTGGATTTGCGCACCGGCAAATTTACCGACGACATCGACGCGCAGAAATACGACCAACGCAAGGCGGCAAAAGATCCATCCGAGTCGGAGAAATTATCTCCGGAACAGGATGTAGCGAAAATATCCCGGCGCGAAAACTACTCGCTGGTGTACGTGGTGGAAGGGCCGGCGGGGCAGCTGGAGAAAATTATTCTGCCCATTCACGGCTACGGTCTCTGGTCCACGCTCTATGGTTATATCGCTCTGGAATCCGATGGCAATACCGTGGCGGGACTGGGCTTTTCCGAGCACGGCGAAACGCCGGGGCTGGGCGGTGAGGTGGACAACCCCCGCTGGAAAGCACACTGGCCGGGTAAGCAGGTGTATCGCGATGGCGACGTGGCCATCGGCCTGGTCAAGGGTGCTGTGGACCCCTCAAGTGCAAATGCTCCCTGGCAGGTGGATGGCCTGGCGGGTGCAACCCTGACGTCACGCGGTGTGACCAATCTGGTGCATTTCTGGTTGGGCGAAAACGGCTTTGAACCATTTCTCAATAATCTGAACGCCGGGGAGGCCTGACAATGAATTCCGTCAAAGAGACGCTTACCAGGCCGATTTTCAAAGAGAACCCGATTGCGCTGCAGATCCTTGGTATCTGCTCAGCTCTGGCCGTTACCTCCTCCTTGCAAGTGACACTGGTTATGTGTGTGGCGCTTACGGCGGTTACGGCGTGCTCCAGTTTTCTGATCTCCTCTATTCGCAACCACATTCCAGGCAGTATTCGCATCATCGTACAGATGGTGATTATTGCTTCTCTGGTGATCGTGGTAGACCAGTTTCTGAAGGCCTACGCCTATGCCATTAGCAAACAGTTATCGGTGTTTGTAGGGCTGATCATCACTAACTGTATTGTGATGGGCCGCGCCGAGGCCTTCGCGATGAAAAATCCGCCCGTATCAAGTTTTGTCGACGGCATCGGCAATGGCCTGGGTTACAGCGTCATACTGATTGCCGTCGCGATAGTGCGTGAACTGTTCGGTTCCGGGAAATTGCTTGGCATAGAAATTCTGCCACTGGTCACCGAGGGCGGTTGGTACAACCCGAATGGTCTGTTACTGCTGCCACCCAGCGCCTTCTTCCTTATCGGTCTGTTGATATGGGGCCTGCGCAGTGTGCGCAAGGAGCAAGTGGAAGAGCCGGACTTCAGGCTGGCGAAACATACCGTGGCAAGGGAGGGTGTGTAAGTGGAACACTATCTGAGCTTGTTTATTCGGGCTATTTTCATCGAAAACATGGCCCTGGCCTTCTTCCTGGGTATGTGTACATTCCTGGCGATTTCGAAAAAAATCCAGGCGGCGCTGGGTCTGGGGATCGCCGTGACTGTGGTGCTGGCCATCACCGTACCGGTTAACAACCTGATTTATACCTACCTACTGGCCGACGGGGCACTTGCCTGGGCGGGGCTGCCAGATGTGGATCTGAGCTTTCTGGGTCTGCTTTCCTACATTGGTGTGATAGCGGCGCTTGTGCAGATCATGGAGATGTTTCTGGACAAGTTTGTGCCGGCTCTTTACAACGCATTGGGTGTTTTTCTGCCGCTGATTACGGTGAATTGCGCGATTCTGGGTGCGTCGCTTTTTATGGTAGAACGCGATTACAACTTTGCTGAAAGCGTGGTGTTCGGTGCCGGTTCCGGTGTCGGCTGGGCTCTGGCCATCGTCGCGCTCGCGGGAATTCGCGAACGGCTCAAATATTCGGACGTGCCGGAAGGCCTGCAGGGATTGGGGATCACATTCGTGGTGGTGGGGCTCATGTCCCTTGGCTTTATGTCCTTCGGCGGCATAGATATATAGTGACCGGACACGAGGCAGGACTGTACTGATATGGATATGACAATTATATACGGCGTCAGCATGTTCACCGTTATGGTGCTCATTCTGGTGGCTATTATTCTCGTGGCTCGCTCCGGGCTGGTGAGTACTGGCGATGTAACTATCGAGATCAACGGCGAAAAAACCATTACCGTGCCGGCCGGCGGGAAGCTGTTGCAGACCCTGTCCGAGGCAGACCTGTTTCTGCCCTCGGCCTGTGGTGGCGGTGGTACCTGCGCACAGTGCAAGTGCATTATCAGTGATGGCGGCGGTTCCATGTTGCCCACTGAGGAGTCCCACTTTACCAAGCGCGATGCAGCGGAAGGCTGGCGCCTCAGCTGCCAGACTGCGGTAAAGCAGGACATGAAAATTCAGATACCCGAGGAAGTGTTCGGGGTGAAGCAGTGGGAGTGCACGGTGGTGTCCAACCCCAATGTCGCCACGTTCATCAAGGAACTGACACTGGAATTACCCGAAGGGGAAAACGTCGACTTTCGCGCTGGTGGCTATGTGCAGCTTGAGTGCCCGCCCCATCATGTGAAGTATGCCGATTTCGATATCGAGCCCGAATACCGCGGCGACTGGGAGCACTTCGGTTTCTTTAAACTCGAGTCCGAGGTCAAGGAAACGGTTATCCGGGCTTACTCCATGGCCAACTACCCGGAAGAGCGGGGTGTTGTGAAGTTCAATATTCGCATCGCTACCCCGCCTCCAGGCAGCACGGGTATTCCCTGTGGGCAGATGTCGTCCTGGGTATTCGGTCTCAAGCCCGGTGACAAGGTGACGGTGTACGGGCCATTCGGCGAGTTTTTCGCCAAGGATACCGATGCAGAAATGGTGTTTATTGGTGGCGGTGCCGGTATGGCGCCCATGCGCTCACATCTGTTCGACCAGCTGAAACGCCTGCACTCCAAACGCAAGATATCTTTCTGGTATGGCGCCCGTTCCATGCGCGAGATGTTCTATCAGGACGAATACGATCAGCTGGCTGCCGAGAACGAGAACTTTACCTGGGAAGTCGCCTTGTCTGATCCGCAGCCCGAGGATAACTGGACGGGCTACACTGGCTTTATTCACAACGTACTGTTGGAAGAATATCTCAAGAACCACCCTGCGCCGGAAGACTGCGAATACTATATGTGTGGTCCGCCCATGATGAATGCGGCGGTTATCCAGATGCTCACCGAGTTGGGTGTGGAACCAGAGAATATTATGCTGGACGACTTTGGTGGCTAATGGCCCCTCCCGCCTTGAAAGCCACTCGCGAGAGTGGCTTTTTACGTTTCTGGGCACACTTTGTTTGTGCCTGTTGTCGGGGTGTGTCGAGCGCGATCTCTCGATACAGCTGGCAGGCGAAACCATGGGCACCAGCTGGCATGTTACCGTTGTGCCGGACGCGAACAGCCCCGATGCAGCCGTGCTGCAGCAGGGAATTGAGGCGGTGTTGAACGATGTCAATACGAGCATGTCTACTTACCGCAGCGACTCGGAAATAAGCCGGTTCAATGCATTTGCAACGGACGAGTGGTTTGCCATCTCCAACGAATTTTATGCCGTGCTCTCAACAGCACTGGCCATAGGTTGGCAGAGCAATGGAGCCTATGATGTTACCGTGGGGCCGCTGGTAGATTTGTGGGGCTTCGGTCCGGCAGGCCCCGTGGCTGCACCACCGGCTGATGACATCGTGACCGATGTGCTCGAACGGGTCGGTCAGGATCACCTTCGGCTCGATGGCGATGGGCCACGCCTGTTGAAACGTAGCCCGGTGGAACTGGATTTCTCTTCTATCGCCAAGGGCTATGCAGTGGATCGCATAGCCCAATGGCTGGATTCCCGGGGAGTGGATCGCTACCTGGTGGAAGTGGGCGGTGAACTGCGGCTTGCGGGTTTAAGTGGCAGAGGAGATCTCTGGCATATCGCCATTGAACGGCCCGACAGCAGCACAAGGGCGGTAGAGCAGGGCCTCAGTCTCACCGATGTCGGGCTTGCCACCTCAGGCGACTACCGCAACTTCTTTGTTATTGACGGGCAGCGCTTTTCCCACAGTATCGACCCGCGCAAGGGCTACCCGGTGGCTCATGAACTGGTTTCTGTCACGGTCGTACACCCCAGCGCGATGATCGCCGACGCGTGGGCCACGGCCCTGGTCGTTCTCGGCTATGAGGATGCTATGGCGGTGGCGCAGGAGCAGGGATTAGCGGTATATTTCATTCGTCGGCAGGGCGAGGCGTTTGACGATAGCCACACCCCGGCGTTTGGGCGGTACCTGAAAACTGCCACCCATTAAACTAACGTGAGCCCAGCGGGCTCCGGAGACAGAACATGGCCCTATTTCTCGTAACTGTACTGGTCATTTGCATGGTGATGGCAGCCATGGCCGTGGGTGTTATGACTGGGCGAGCGCCTATCAAGGGCTCCTGTGGCGGCATGGGCGCCCTCGGTATTGATACCGCCTGTGAAATTTGCGGTGGTGACCCGCAGCGCTGCGATGAGGAAACCCGCGACACAGAGGCAGGCGAGAGCAAGAAGCCCGAGCTGTTTTATTCCGCAGACAAGTAAACCCGGCTCTCTGATGCCCCCGCGTGGCTCCATCCGCCATTACGCACCCTTTATCGGTTTGCGTTACAGCTTCAGTCGCAAACGCAATCGTTTCACCTCTGTTATCGCCATGGTGTCCATGCTGGGTATGGTAATCGGCGTGGCCAGCCTGATAACCGTTTTATCGGTAATGAACGGTTTCGGCGGTGAGCTGCGAGGCAGGATACTGGCGCTGGTGCCCCATGGTTATGTCACAGGTGGCGACGGCGGTATCGAGGAGTGGCAGGCGTTAAGTACCCGCCTGCAACAGGCCCCGGGTGTGGTAGCCGTCTCTCCCTACATCAGTGACAAGGTTATACTCGCCAGTTCTACTAATATGCGCGGCGCGGTGCTTACCGCTATCGACCCGGCGCTGGAGCAGCAAGTGTCAGAGATTCCGGCTGCCATGGTGGCGGGCTCGCTGGAGAGTCTCGACGACGGCGGTTTCAGCGTGGTGCTGGGGGCCTCGCTGGCGCGTATTTTACGGCTTGGAATTGGCGACTATGTGGATGTGACCGTACCCCGGTTGACCGTGACTCCCCTGGGCGTGTTTCCGCGCAGTAAACGCCTGCGGGTAACCGGGATGTTTGAAGTGGGGGCGCAGCCGGATGGCTATCAGGCCTACGTCTCGCTGGCCAGCGGACAAAAATTGCTGGGGCAACGTGGTCTGGTAGACGGACTACAGGTGCGAACCAATGATTTGTTTGAGGCACCTGCGATAATGGCATCACTCGCCGAGTCCTTTGCCGGGGACTATAAGATGAGCGATTGGAGCCAGACTCAGGGCTCGCTTTTTACAGCGGTAAAAATGGAGAAGGTGATGGTAAGCCTGCTGCTGCTCAGCGTGGTGGCTGTCGCTGCATTTAACATAGTCTCCACACTTGTCATGTCGGTGGCAGAGAAACGTCGGGATATCGCCGTATTGCGAACCATGGGGGCCCGCGCCAGTGGCATCATGGTGATATTTGTAGCTCACGGAATTGGCCTGGCGGCGGTGGGAATATCTATTGGTGCGGTGATAGGGGTGGCGCTGGGTCTTAATATATCGCGTGTTACTGCATTTATTGAAAACGCTTTTGGAGCTAAATTATTCGATCCCAGTGTATATTTTATCAGCGAGTTACCGTCCGACCTGCAGTGGTCAGACGTGGCTGCTGTGGTGATAGCATCCCTGCTCCTCAGTTTGCTCGCCACACTTTACCCCGCCTGGCGGGCCACCCGGATTGCCCCCGCAGAGGTGCTGCGTTATGAGTGATAGCGTACTTCGCTGTGAGTCCCTGTGCCGGGTGTACAAGGATGGTGGGCGCACGGTCACCGTGTTGCAGGATGTGGAACTCAACCTGGCCGCGGGTGAGAAAATAGCGGTAATCGGCGCATCCGGCTCGGGCAAGTCCACGCTGCTGAACCTGCTGGGTGGGTTGGACAACCCCACCCGGGGGCGAGTGCTGATGGCGGGCCAGGATCTCGCCACTCTGGATGAAGGCGCGCGCTGCCAGTTGCGTAACAAGCGCCTGGGTTTTGTGTACCAGTTTCACCATCTGTTACCGGAGTTTGATGCCCGGGAAAACGTGGGCATGCCTCTGCTGATTGCGGGTAACTCTCGCAGCGAGGCCTGGCGTAAAGCGGCAGAAATGTTAGACAGGGTGGGCATGTCACACCGCCTCGACCATCGCCCCGGCCAGTTGTCCGGTGGTGAGCGCCAGCGGGTGGCGATCGCCAGGGCGTTAGTGGCGAGTCCGGACGTGGTACTTATGGATGAGCCCACGGGTAACCTGGACCCGCACTCCGCCAGCCAGGTACTGGAACTGATCGATGAGCTGGGCAGGGAGAGCGCCGCCTTTGTCGTGGTGACTCACGACCCGCTGATTGCAGCGCAAATGAATCGCACACTCGAACTGGACGAAGGCAGACTCAGGCAGCGATCATGAAGACCAGTGATCGTCTGCGTATCGCTCTGCGCTACACCTTCGCATTCGGAGGCGGCCATCTCTCCACCTTTCTGTCGACGCTCTCCATGCTGGGCCTGGTGTTGGCCATCAGCCTGCTGATTGTGGTGCTGTCGGTGATGAACGGCTTCGACAAGGAAATGCGTGAGCGAATTCTCGGCATGGTGCCCCACGTCACGTTGCACTCAGCCATTCCGATAGAGGATTGGCCTGCCCAGGCGCAGAAAATTCTGCAGCATCCCGATGTTATCGAAGTCACACCGTTCACCGAATTTGATGCACTTTTTATGCGCGGCAGCAGTATCGAGACTGCCAGAGGCGTCGGTATTGATGCCACAGACCCTGCTGTTGTTGCCCGTTTGTTCGGCAAACTTACTGAACAGGAGGTCAGTGAATTTCAGCGAGACCCCGCCGGCCTGGTGCTCGGTGTCGGCATTGTTGAGCGCCTGGGTGTAGCGCCGGGGGACGAGTTGACCATGATCGTTCCCGCAGCGGAATTCGGGCAGGGTTCCCGGGCAGCGCAGTTTGAATCGGTGCGGCTGGCTGCCGTGCTGGAAACGGGTACAGAGTTGGACCAGGTTGCAGCTCTGGTACCGCTTGCAATGGCTTCAAGAGTGTCCGGCCTGGGCACGGCGGTCAGTGGCCTGCGCGTAGCGACCTCCGATCTTTTTGATGTGTCCCGCATAGGCTGGGAACTGATGAACAATATGCCCCCCGGCTACTACGCCACCAATTGGATGATGACCCACGGCAATCTCTATTCGGCAATACAGCTGTCGCGCGACCTGGTAACGGTGTTGTTATTTTCCATTATCGCAGTGGCGGCGTTCAATGTGGTTTCCTCGCTGGTACTGGTGGTGTTCGACAAGCAGGGCAATATTGCCATCCTGCGCACGTTGGGCGCGGCGCCGCGGGATATCGCGATGATATTCGTGCTGCAGGGCGCGATGATCGGTGTGGTCGGGGTCGGGCTCGGGGCTGCACTGGGTGCTCTTGGAAGCTTGGCGGTGCCGCGGCTGGTGAGCAAACTGGAGCAGGTACTGGACATTAACTTTCTCAGCACTGACGTGTACCCGGTCTCCTTCCTGCCGGTAGATTTATTGCTGCAGGACGTTCTGGTGGTGGGTGGAGTCGCGTTCACCATGTGCGTGGTGGCCGCGTTCTATCCCGCCCTGCGGGCATCGCGCCTGGCACCGGCAATGATTCTTAACCAGGACAGAAATTAAGCGAGAGTCAGTCGTATAGAGTTGGCTTGGAAGTTGCCCCGGCTAATTGGACTCCGCTTTTTTCGCCAATCGGTTTGCGCGCCGTGTCTTGCGTTCGCGCCAATGCACGGCTACCCGCCATCGCCAGACCATGCTTACCACGAAGTAACCCAGACTGCCGCAGAACAGGCCGCACATAAAACAACCCAGCAGGAATGGCCGCCAGATATAGGACAGTTGGCTGCTGAGCCACTCGTAGCTCAGCTCAAACTCCATGTTGTGCACCGGCATCCCCATAATTAGTGCACCAACTTTATAGGCGATAAAAAATAGTGCCGGCATGGTCAGGGGATTGGTGATCCATACCAGGCAGACCGACAATGGCAGATTGCAGCGAAACAACAGTGCCAGCAGGGCCGCTACCACCATTTGAATGGGAATGGGCATGAACGCGACAAACAAGCCCACAAAAAAAGCCATGGAGGCGGAATAGCGGTTCAGGTGCCACAAGTTGGTGGCATATATCCAGTCGCCCAGAATAGAAAGAGATTTGATCTCACGTATCCGGGCGGCGCTGGGCATTAATGATTTGAGGGTTTTTCTTGCCATCTAGTGAGTGGTCGAATGTGCTCTGTCGTTCCCTGGTGAGTTGTGATCCACTGGATATGCTGCGGTGCCCTGGCAGGCCCAATGGGCGTCGTGTTCGCCGTGGTTTGCGACATTATGCCTATAAAGTGCCGGGTACTCTAGATGAGATCATGGATGATCGGGATAGTCCTTGGTGTGCTGCCTGTGCTGGTATTGTCCGACCTGCCCCCAGTGTGGTTGTCACTGCTGTTGGCTACGGCCGGTTTGGGTTTGCTGGTGAGCAGCGCCGGGTGGTGCCGGTTTTGTTCCGGGCTGGCAATAGGATTTGCGCTCTCATTGGCACACGGTCAGTCCCTGCTGGACGCACGTATCAGCGCACAATGTGAGGGCCAGCCTCTGGTGGTGGCCGGTGTCGTGGCATCATTGCCTCGTAGCAGTGACTTTCCCGACGGTGGCCGCAGGCAGCGCTTTGAGTTTGCTGTTGACAGTCTTGAGCCAGGGCACTGCAGCGGCCCGCAACGCATTCTGTTGTCCTATTACGGTACCGCAAAGGTGAGGCCGGGAGACAGTTGGATATTCCCCGCGAAACTTAGCAGGCCCTGGGGTCTGGCAAATCCCGGTTCCTACAACTTACAGGCGTGGTACGCGCAGACCGGCATTGACGCGGTGGGGCATGTGTCAGGCGGGCCTGGCGTCCGGGAGCCGCGGTCGCCGGCGGCCGCCAGTGTCCACAACAGGTTGCGGCAGCGCATTGCCGAGCGTATTTACGCGCAGCCGTTGCCACCATCGGTAACGGCCATACTCGCGGCCATTACGGTGGCCGACAAGAGCGGCATTAACGCTGCCCTCTGGGCTCTGTTTCAAACTTTTGGCGTCAATCATTTGCTGGTGATTTCCGGTTTACATGTGGGGCTGGTCGCCGCCGCCGCGTTACTGCTGGGCAAGTTACTGCAGCGCCTGCTGCTGCTCGCCGGTGTCTCGGCCCTGTGGCTACCCGCTTTACTGGCGCTGCTCTGCTGCTTTGCTTATACCGCACTGGCGGGCTTTTCAGTGGCCACCCAGCGAGCACTACTGATGTTGTCGTGCTTTCTGCTGGCAGCGTTGGCGGGGCGCAGTGCTGGGTCTGCACACAACCTGCTGCTGGCCGCTGTGGTGATTCTTGCTCTCAACCCGCTGGCTGCACTGGGCAGCGGTTTCTGGCTGTCCTTTGCCGCTGTGGCCGCGCTTTTGTGGCTTGCCCTGTGGCAGCGTGGCATGTGGGCTGGCTGGCGTTTACTGTCTACCCACGTTTTTATGTCTCTGGTTATGTTGCCCCTGGGTGCCTGGTGGTTTGGTGGCAGCAGCCTGGTGGCAGCGCTGGCGAACCTTGTTATGGTGCCGCTGATAGGGTTCTGGGTAGTGCCGCTGGCGCTGTTGGCCGTGCTGTCCCTGTTTTTTTTTCCGGTTGCCGAAATGTTCCTTTGGCAGTTGGCGGCCTGGCCACTGGAGCAATTACTTCCACCCGCAGAGTCGTTGGCAGGCAACGCTGAAAGCTGGCTGTATCATCGGCTGTCACCCACTGTGCCAGATATAGCCCTGGCCGTGGCAGGAGTCTCATTGATCGCGGTGCGAAGTCCAGTGTGGGGGAGGGGGCTGGCACTGCTGCTTTTAGTGCCCCTGCTGCTGCCAGCGCAGCGCCTGGCGGTAGCTGAGCCGGTGCAGGGCGACGGCAGCAAGGGGGCAGCCCTGCAGGTGACAGTGCTGGACGTAGGGCAGGGTACAGCGGTTATCATGCGCAGTGGCGCTCGGACGCTGGTGTACGATACCGGTGGCGGCGACCCCGCCGGAGCCAATATGGCCAGCGCAGTGATATTGCCCTATCTGCGTCACCTGGGCATAACAGCCATTGATACTCTGGTAATAAGCCATCCGGATAACGACCACAGCGCCGGCGCCGCGACTCTCGTCGCCGATATGCCTACTCTTGAGGTGTTTTATGGTGGGGACGGGGCGGGTCTGGCCGGGGGAAAACCTTGTCTGGCGGGACAGGCCTGGCGCTGGCCGGACGGCCCGATCTTTCAGTTTATCGCGCCCATGGACAACGCGCCTCGTTCCAGTAATGACAGCTCCTGCGTATTGATGATCTCGGCTGCCGGCCACCGGTTGTTACTGGCGGGCGATGTGGAAAGCGGTCAGGAGCGAAATATGGTGCGATTCTGGAGAGATGGAATGACGGCTGACTGGCTACTGGTAGCGCATCACGGCAGCCGTACCTCGTCCTCTCTCGCTCTGCTCAAGACCGTGCGCCCGGGTATTGCCGTTATCAGCAGTGGCTATGCGAATCGGTTTGGGCATCCTCACCCGGATATTGTGCGACGCCTGCAGGGGGCCGGCGCCACGGTCTATGGCACCGCCCGCAGCGGGGCGCTGGAATTTATCTTTGCTTCCGGCTTGCCGGTACAGGTGTACCAGCGGCGCCAGCAAGTTCGCCGTTTCTGGATGTAATCTCTTCTTACCCCTCCACCGGGTGGGTATACTGGTGCGATTACAAAAAAAGCAAGGGGGAGAGTGCTTGTGCTTGAATTGGTAACGACCGGCGGCTGGGTGATGGTGCTGATATTGCTGTGCTCAGTGATTGGCCTGGCGATTTGTGTGGAGCGACTCTACACACTAAACCCCAGGAAGATCGCGCCTCCGCATTTGCTCGCCACTGTGTGGAAGCAGCTGAAGGCAGGTGAGTTGGACACAGAGCGTTTGCGCAATCTAAAAAAGGCCTCGCCCCTTGGGCGTATTCTGGCGGCTGGTTTGGGCAATGCCTACCACGGCCGCGACGTGATGAAAGAGAGTATCCAGGAGGCTGCAGGACACGTGGTGCACGATCTGGAGCGCTACCTCAATACTCTGGGTACCATTGCCGCTGTCACACCCCTGTTGGGTTTGCTGGGTACGGTGTTCGGCATGATCAAGGTATTTGCTGAAATCATGGCACAGGGCACGGGAAATGCCAGCGCCCTGGCGGGGGGCATATCCCAGGCACTTATCACTACTGCGGCGGGGCTGGCCGTGGCTATTCCGGCGCTCGTGATGCACCGCTATTTTGTCGGCAGGATCGATGGCATTGTAGTGGAGCTGGAGCAGGAAACCATCAAACTGGTTGACGCCCTGCACAGCGAAGAGAACACGGAAGCCCGCTCTTGAAGTTTCGACGCCGACAATCTGAGGAGGTGGGTATTAACCTGACCCCGTTGATCGACGTTGTTTTCTTGCTGCTGATTTTTTTCATGGTATCCACTACTTTCACTCGAGAGACCCAGCTGAGTATTGACCTGCCCGAGGCGGAGGGCACGGTAAAGCAAACCAGTGAACAGCAGATAGAGATTCTGGTGGACGAGGCGGGCACTTACCGGGTCAACGGGCGCGGCCTGGTGGACAACCACATGCGCACACTGCAGGCGGCCATTTACAAAATCTCCGCTGGGGATACCACCTTGCCCATGGTCATTACTGCCGATGCAGACGCGGCGCACCAGCATGTTGTGCGCGCTATGGATGCCGCAGGCCAAATGGGCTTCGTACACCTGAGTATCACCACCAGGCAACCTGCCGGATCCGATACCGGTGGCTAGATTTCGCGACCTGCCGCAGCGCCAACCCGGTGATCGCGGCATGAGCGATTGGCAGATATACCGTCGGCTTCTCGGCTATGTTGTTCCCCATTGGCAGATGTTCTGTCTCAGCCTGCTGGGCTACCTGTTGTATGCCGGTGGCAATGTGTTACTTGCCGACCTGATGCAGTTTTTGCTGGACTCCCTTGATGATTCTGCACAAACCGGTAAGGGCATTGTCGCCGGTGTGGCCTATGCGCTGTTTGACACGAGTGGACTGGATCGGGTGCAATTTGCCCGTATTGCCGTACCCGTGGCGATGGTGAGCATCGCCTGCGGCCGGGCAAGCGGTTTTTTTCTGGGCAACTATTGTATGAACCACGTGGCCCGCAGCCTGATACACACACTGCGCTGCGAGGTGTTTGACCGGATGCTTGTTGCCCCGGCAGCCCACTACGATGCGCATAATCAGGGCGCGCTGATCTCTCGGGTCACGTTCAATGTCGAGCAGGTGACCGGCGCGGTCACCAAGGCCTTGAAGGTTGTGGTGCGCGAGGGGCTCACCGTTATCGCGCTGGCCAGTTACATGCTTTATCTGAACTGGCGGCTGTGTCTGGTTTTTATAGCCGTCATTCCAGTGATCGCGGTGGTTGTCAGTTTTGTCGGCAAGCATTTTCGCCGCTACAGCAGGCGCATACAGTCGTCCATGGGGGATGTTACCCAGATATCCGCCGAAAGCATCAGCGGTTATCGGGAAATCCGGGTTTTTGGCGGCCAGGCCAGTCAGCAAGAACGGTTTCGCCAGGCCAGTCTGTACAACCGCGCGCAGAACCTGAAACTCGCCTTCGCCGAAGGGCTGAGCACGCCTGTTATTCAGACGCTGTTGGCTATCGCCCTGGCAACCCTGGTGTGGTTTGCCCTCAGTCCAGATATATTGCAGGGCTTTACCGCAGGCTCTCTGGTGGCATTTCTCACTGCTGCCACACAACTGGGTAAACCTATACGGCAGCTGAGCGAAATTCAAAGTGATATTCAGCGCGGCCTGGCGGCTTCCGAGGATATTTTCGCGCAGCTGGACCTGGAAGCCGAAGCGGATAATGGCCACTATGCAGTGCCGCGGGTGCGCGGTGATATCAAGGTACGCGGCCTGTCTTTCTCCTACCCGGCAGACGACAGGCTGGTGCTGAAGAATGTATCCCTGGATATCCCGGCGGGCAAAACGGTTGCATTGGTCGGCCGTTCAGGCAGCGGCAAGACCACGCTGGTGCGCTTGCTGGCGCGCTTTTACCCAATAGCACAGGGCGAAATCCTGCTGGATGATGTGCCGGTTTCGCGCTACACCCTGGCGAATTTACGCGAGCAGTTGGCGATGGTGTCTCAGCCTGTCACTCTATTTCACGATACGGTCTACAACAACATTGCCTACGGCTCGCTGGCAGATGCCGACGAAAAATCGGTGCTGGCGGCTGTCGAGTCGGCCTATGCCAGGGAATTTATTGACGCATTACCGCAGGGTATTCAGACCATCCTGGGAGATGATGGCGGCGGACTGAGCGGCGGTCAGCGCCAGCGCATTGCCATTGCCCGGGCGATACTCAAAGACGCCCCGGTTCTCGTTCTGGATGAGGCCACGTCGGCGCTGGACAATGAGTCGGAGCATCGAATACAGCGCGCGCTGGATAATGTGATGGCCAATCGCACCACACTGGTTGTCGCCCACAGGTTGAGTACGGTGGAGCATGCCGACAGCATAGTGGTCATGGACGGGGGCAGCGTGGTCGCCTGTGGCAGCCATCAGGCATTGCTGGCAGAAGGCGGGCTGTATGCGCAATTGTATCAGCAGAAATTCGCCGATTGATGGAACTGCTGCGTGAAACACTCGTGCGGGCCTGGTATTGCGGCGCCTGGTGGCTGCTGTTGTTACGGCCGGTGGAGGCGGTGTTCCGCTGCGCTGTGGCTGTGCGCCGGGTCCTCTACCGCAGTGGCTTAATGTCTACTTATAGAGCGCCTGTACCCGTGGTTGTGGTGGGCAATATCACAGTAGGTGGGACCGGCAAAACACCTGTTGTTATCGCCCTGGTTGAGAGCCTGCAAAAACAGGGTGTGCGGGTGGGAGTCATCAGCCGGGGTTATGGCGCGCAGGGGCTTGTTGCGCCTCTACAGGTTACGGCAGATAGCAACGCGGCACAGTGTGGCGATGAACCCCTGCTGATCTACCGGCGTACCCATTGCCCCTGCTGGGTAGCACCATTGCGTGCGGCGGCTGCCCAGGCGCTGCTGGCGATGGAGGAAGTGGACATTCTTATCAGCGACGATGGCCTGCAGTACTATGCGCTGGCGCGCGATATGGAGATAGTGCTGCTGGACAGTGAGCGCGGCACCGGTAACGGTTTTTGCCTGCCTGCGGGCCCACTGCGGGAGCCCGTCGGGCGGCTGCAAACTGTGGACTATGTGCTGTATCGCAACGGATCAGACCCCGGCCAGGCAGTGCACTATGTCAGCACCGGATTGATTAACCTCGCCAGTGGGCAGCGGTGCCCGATAAAGCCTGCAGAGCTCGCCCAGGATGTTCACGCGGTAGCGGGCCTTGGGCAACCGGCTCAATTTTTTGCAAGCCTCCGCAGTCTGGGTTTTACCGTGGCAGAACACAGCTTTCCCGATCACCATGCTTACAGCGCGGCAGATTTTGTCGGGATGCAGGATAAGCCGATTATCATGACCGGGAAGGACGCGGTAAAATGCCGCGGTCTGGTAGGCGATAATGCCTGGTATCTCACGATCGATGCGCAACTGCCAGCGGCAGTCACCGGCGCTGTGCTCGCGCTGGTGCGCAACTGATCACAATACGGAGTACGCATGTCATATATTGTTGTCATCCCCGCTCGTCACGGTTCCACGCGGCTACCGGGTAAACCGTTGCTCGATATTGCCGGCAAGCCGATGGTGCAGCGCGTCTGGGAACAAGCGCGTATGAGTGCCGCCAGCGAGGTGGTTATTGCCACCGATGATCAACGTATCTTCGATGTCGTCCAGGGCTTTGGCGCCAGGGTTTGTATGACGGCAACGGATCACCCTTCCGGCACGGATCGTCTGCAGGAAGTAGCAGCACAGTTGGGCTGGGCGGATGAGCAGATCGTGGTAAATGTGCAGGGGGATGAGCCCATGATTCCACCGGCGGTGATAGACCAGGTTGCCGCCAATCTGGCGGAGAAAGCGACGGCGGGAATTGCCACGCTGTGCGAGGGTATTGATGCCCTGCCGGAGCTGCTGGATTCGAATGCGGTAAAAGTCGTGTTTGATAAAAACGGTATGGCACTTTATTTCAGCCGCGCAACGATTCCCTGGCCCCGGGAACAGTTCAAGTCCGGGCAGCAGGCCATGCCAGCGGAGGGGCGCTGGTATCGCCATATTGGAATATATGCCTACAGAACAGCCTTCCTGCATGAATACGTCACCTGGTCGCCGGCACCACCGGAGCAGCTGGAGCAGCTGGAACAACTGCGGGCGCTGTATAACGGCGTTAAAATTCACGTGGCACCGGCGCAGGAACAAGTGCCTGGCGGCGTGGATACCCAGGCTGACCTTGATACTGTGCGTGAGCGCTTTACCAATGCTTAAGCGGGCGGGGTCGCGGTACTGCCTTGCTGAGCTCGCTCATCAGCGGAGTTTTCAATGCTAAAAGCCCTGTTACTGGATATGGATGAAACGCTGTGTGATACCTCTGGTGCCAATGAACAGGCCCGGCAATTAATGGCGCGCGCCGCAGAACAGCAGTACGGCCCTGAATTTGACGGTAAAGCTTTTGCCGATGCCTATGTTGCCGGGATCTACAGGCATTGGAGCGACGACCACCGCGCGCGCTACATGCCCATTATCGAGCAACAGGGGGAGGGCGCGTTTCGCCTGCAGTTAATTTCTGACCTGTTGGCGCAGCAGGGTGTGACAGAGGTGAGTACAGAGCGTGCGCGCGCCCTGCAGGAAAATTTCGATAGCGACCGCCTGGCGGCTTTCCACTTCTATCCCGGTATCGTGGAGTTTCTTGCCGAGGCGCGCAAACTGTTTACCCTGGTGGTGATTACCAATGGGCCGGAGTTTTCGCAAATCCCCAAGATTGAAGCGGTAAAGCTGGCGGATTATGTCGACCACATTATCATCGGCGGCCAGGAACCGGAACAGAAGCCGGCGCGCTCCATCTTTGAGAAAGCGCTAAAGCTCGCCAACTGCGAAGCCCATGAAGCCATTCATGTAGGAGACAGCCTGGCGGCCGATATCGCGGGCGCCCACGACAGCAGCATTACGTCCGTCTGGATTCAACACCAGCAACCGCTGGATGCCGAATTGGGCATCAACCCGCACCACACCTTGCTTCACCCCAGCGAAATACCGGCGCTTATTCGCGAGTTACACCAGAGCTGACTGTTTAGGGGGTATACCAGATCGGCGAGGTATAGGCTCTTTCCTGCAGCGTGGCGGGGCCCTCGAAGGGGGTCTCTATCCCCAGCGCTATGGCGTCCAGTTGCGAGTGGCGCACGGTGGGAATTTGCAGCACACGAGCATAGTAGAAAGCGTTTTGTTGGGGATCAAATTCCGGGTCAACCCAGAAGGTGGCCAGCTCCGCATCGCCGATGGTATTGGCCGTTTTACCTGTTGAAATATTTGCGGAGTTCCCCACCGGCGGCAGCCTCCCCTCAGCATTGAGCTGGCGGTCCCCGGACCAGGCAACATTGAATATTTTCTCCTGTGCCTGGCCCGCGGCGTCGGTCCAACCCTTTATGATCTGAATGCGATCCAGGTTGTGGTCGATTGGGCCCCTGCTTGCACGCACCAGAAAACCCGGCGCAGCGCCTACGGGTGCTGCGCTCAGTTCGCCACCCATGGGTACGCCGCCGGCGTAGCCGATGCTCGCCATATCCGCCGATTCAATATCGTCCTCGCTGAAGTTCCAGCCTCCGAACAGGCGTACCTGCATGCGGGGGCCCGTTGTAGCGTAGGTTTCCCTGCGCTTCATGGCAGCGACTATGGACTGGCGAGTATTGTCCTCGCTCCATACGGCTGCCAGGCCGGCAGCTGACATATTCCATCCGTTAAAACTCTGTATGCCATCACCATAGCCGTCAGGATCATAGCGCCGCTTTGTTTCCGGTGTGGAATCGATGGCCACCTTGCCCCAGAAATTCGGCTCTTCTGCTGAGGCGATTCCGGTGTGGGCGTCGGTTGAGCCGATCATGCCGAATTTGAACGGGTTCACGCCGATTGAGTGTTCCAGCTCCAGGCCGCTTTTCAGCGCCGAACGAACCGTGTCACCTGTTTGTGCTTTGTATCCCTGGGCCTGGGGAAACGCCTGCAGATAAAAATCAAAGCGTTCGAAATTGGCGAATTCGTCGTCGGGGGTGAGCTCCGGATGCGTTTCGCTGTCGCCCTTTATCTGCGTGGCTTCGACCAGCGGTTCCCACTTAAGCCGTTTGCTGGCATACCGACCATCGATCGTCTCGCCCTTGAGGGTTGTTTTGGAGAACATGTATCCCTTGGAAAGATTGGAGTTGTGCGGGATGGCGACAAATTCTGCACCGGTTTCCTCGGCAACGGCGGCCAGGCCGTCCCACAAATCTTCGGGGTAGGGGGCATCGTCGGAACCAATCGGGTCAATACCCGCTGCAGTGTCGCCGTCCATATCGGATACCACAATGCGATGCAGATTGGCGCCGCTGGCGGTTTGGCTCCATTCCCAGCCCACGAGGCTGGTAAAGACACCCGGCTCGTTGTGCTGATCCGCGATCGCCATGGATTTGGACCACTGTGAGGCGCTGATACGTTGCGCAGCCTTGTCGTTGATCAGGCCCAGGCTGCCCAGGCCGCCATCCGTACCGGCTTCCTGCGCTGCCACTATCGGGTCTCTGCTATCCCCCGACTGGATTTCCGGCGCCGGCAGGTAACTGGTAAACCGCCTGGTACCTTCAATCGGATCCTCGATCCAGTAACCCAGTATGGTGAGCATGGCCCAGGATTTGATCCGTTCAAAGAAGCCGGCCTCCGGTTGCTCAAAATCACCGCTCATGACGATAGGGATAATGCCAAGATACTCTGCGTGATCGGATACAGCCAGGAAGTCCAGAGGTTCGAGTATTTGTATGCGGGTACGGTTATAGGGGTGCACTACGGGTTCGCCCTTTGCGTAGCGATATGCCATGTCCGGGTCAGCGCTTCTGTTGCCCGCCATATAGGCATCTACCGAATAGGAGGTGTGTAAGTGCGTGTCACCCCAAAGGAGCTGGGTCTGCTCCTGTGCCGAGACTGGCCCGCTAGATAGGAAAGCCCTCATTAACGCAGCAGTAATGAACCCATACAGTAATCGTTTGTTCATACGGATTTGCACCTTTGTCTAAAGCTGGCGGTTTTAGAATGTCCCGCATAACCAGCTTCAATATAATGGCATAACAAGTGCCATTAAACAATTTACATGCCAGCCGCGCGCAGATCAAGCGGGGTCTATGCTGGCCAACGCCGGGTGTGATAGCCTCCCTGCCCGCAACTACCATCCCCTCAGGAGCACCTTATGAAATTCTCATCTTCCGTTTTGTCGATTGAAGTCAATGGATATATAGCCACCCTGTGGTTGGACCGGCCAGAAAAGCGCAATGCAATGTCCAGAGAGCTGGTGGCAGACCTGCCCCGCGCGATGGCCGCGATAGCTGAAATCAAAGAACTGCGGGCGGTGATTATTGCCGGGCGCGGCAAAAGCTTCTGTGTGGGTATAGACCTTGCCAGCCTCGGTGGTTTTGATGCCGAGCCGGGCGACGGTGAAACACTCTCCGGCGCCACCGCCAATGTAAGGCAGATGGAAGTCACCAGGGCCTTTCAGGCAGCAATCAGCTCTGTTGCCGACTGCCCTGTGCCTGTTATTGCCGCCATTCATTCACACTGTCTCGGTGCCGGGGTAGACCTCGCCACGGCCTGTGACATCCGGCTTGCCTCCGCAGATGCATTGTTCGGTGTGCGCGAGACCAAAATTGGCATCGTGGCGGATGTCGGCACCCTGCAGCGACTGCCGGGCATTGTGGGCAAGGGGCAGGTGGCCGAACTGGCTTATACCGGCAAAGATATCGACGCCGCGCGTGCAGAGAAAATAGGGCTTGTTAATGACGTTTATGCCGACGCTGATGCGGTATACGCCGCGGCGATGGCTATGGCGCAGGAGATAGCCGCCAACGCCCCCCTGGCGGTGCGGGGCACCAAGTTCATCCTGCAGCAGGGCGAGGACCTTACTACCGAACAAAGCCTGTTGCTGAACGGCCTGTGGACTATGGCAACGACACTGAACTCCAACGATCTGGGTGAGGCGATGCAAGCATTCATGGAGAAACGCCCCGCCAGCTTTACCGGTACCTGAGCGCAGGCGGATTGAACTGTCACAGCCCCGGGTGTTAACGTTGCTCTTCTGACCAGAACCGTGATCTGGTCAGGAGAGTTCATGCGCAGTTTTCACGGATTAGTCACATGGCCGCAAACGCGCCGGGACAATCACCCATTTTCTTGAGGAACCAACAATGACCATCGGTGTAGTAGCAACTCTGAAAGTCCAGGAAGGTAAGACCGCTGCCTTTGAAGAAGCATTTCAGGCGCTGGCAGAACAGGTGCGAGCCAATGAGCCCGGCAACATCTTCTATATCCTGCACCGCAGCAAATCGGACCCGCAGGAGTACAAGGTGCTGGAGCAGTACAGCTGCGAGGCCGACCTGGAAACCCATCGCCAATCTGCGCACTTCAATGAGGCCAACAAGGTGCTGGCAACTCTGGTGGCAGCTGCACCGATAGTAGAAGTGCTGGATACTGTCTGATTGACAGTCCCACCCCGATGAGCCGCGCTGGCACTACAAGTGTGCTGTTCGTCTGCCTCGGTAACATATGCAGGTCTCCCACGGCCCACGGTGTGTTCCAGTCGATGGTGGATGAGCGCGGGCTTACCGACGTCATTGAGGTCGATTCCTGTGGTACCAGCGATTGGCATGTGGGCGGGGCGCCGGACCGCAGGTCAACGGCCAAGGCAGCGAAGCGCGGTTACGACCTCAGTGGCCTGCGCGCACGGCAGTTTCAGGCTGCGGACTTTGCCCGCTTTGATTATATTCTCGCTATGGATTTGAAAAATCTCGCCACACTGCAGGCGATGCGCCCGAAGGAGTTCTCCGGCCATCTGGGGCTCTTGCTCGGATTTGCCGGAAATGTCGATTTGCAGGAAGTGCCGGACCCCTACTACGGCGGAGCCCGGGGCTTCAACTACGTGCTCGACCTTGTGGAGTGGGCCAGTGAGGGCCTGCTGCGAGAAATCGTTGATGCACGTCCAGAGAGCTGAATCACTGCGGCCCTACAACACGCTCGCGCTGGATGCCTGTGCCACAGCGCTGGTGCATGTGGGCAGTGACTCCTGTTTACGTGAAGCTATCGATTGGGCCGCCGCAGAGGGTCTCGCGCTGGTACCGCTGGGGGAGGGCAGTAATGTCGTGCTGGCCGGCGATATCGACGCGCTGGTCTTGCGCATGGAAACCCGTGGCATTGAAATACTGGAAGACAAAGCCGATACCGTACTGTTGCGGGTGGCGGCTGGTGAGCGCTGGCACGCTTTCGTGGCGTGGTCGATACAGCAGGGGTTTTACGGTCTGGAGAATCTGGCATTGATTCCCGGCACGGTGGGTGCTGCACCGATCCAGAACATCGGCGCCTACGGCGTAGAGCTCTCCTCGTTTGCGCGGCGGGTGCATTGTATCGACATCTCAAGCGGCCAGACGCGCGTTATGGAGGGCGCGGACTGCAAGTTCGGCTATCGCGACAGTATTTTCAAGCACAGTTTGCGCGACCAACACATTATCACCGCGGTGGATATCCGCCTGTCGCGGGCGGCTCGCGTGCGGGCAGACTACCCGGTGCTGGCCCGGGCCCTGACGGAACAGGGAATAGACAATGCCTCTGCGGAACAGGTGTTTGATACGGTGGTTAATATTCGCCGCAGTAAACTGCCTGATCCACAGCACATTCCCAACGCCGGCAGCTTTTTCAAAAATCCGGTAGTACCTGACGAGCATGCCCGCGAGTTACTCCGCCAGTCCCCGGGCCTGCCGCAATACCCCCAGGCTGACGGCAATACCAAGCTTCCTGCAGCCTGGCTGATTGAGGCCTGCGGCTGGAAGGGACATCGCCGCGACGGCCTGGGCATCCATCCGGACCATGCACTGGTATTGGTCAATTATGGCAACGAGAGCGGCAACGCCAATCCGAGTGGTGAGGCCTTGTTGGCACTCGCCGCTGAGGTGGCGGCTTCGGTACAGGACAGGTTCGGTATCGCGCTGGAAATAGAGCCCAGGATTTACGGCAGGGCAGTGTGAGCGGGTTCGATCACCAGGCGTTCCTGAAATCACTGACCACCCGGCCGGGTGTCTACCAGATGTACGATGCCAGCCATAAGTTGCTCTATGTAGGCAAGGCCCGCAACCTCAAGAACCGGGTGGGCAGTTATTTCCGGGCTAGCGGGCTCACCGGAAAAACCATGGCGCTGGTGGCGCGTATTCAGGAAATTCAGGTGACGGTCACGTCTACCGAGGTGGACGCGCTGCTGTTGGAGCACAACCTGATCAAGAGCCACCAGCCGCCTTACAATATCCTGTTGCGGGACGATAAGTCCTACCCCTACATTTTTCTGTCCAGCCAGGACAGCTATCCGCGAATCAGCCTGCACCGGGGTGCGAAGAGGCGTAAAGGCCAGTACTTCGGACCCTACCCCAGCGCCGGGGCCGTGAGAGAGTCACTGCATTTTCTGCAAAAAGTGTTCAAGGTGCGCCAGTGTGAAGACAGTTACTTCAGCAATCGTTCGCGCCCCTGCCTGCAGTACCAGATCGATCGCTGCACTGCGCCCTGCGTGGGGCTGGTGACAGAAGAGGAGTACGCGGAGCAAGTGGAGAATACCACGCTGTTCCTGCGGGGTAAGTCACAGGAGTTGATGGTGCGCCTGGCCGATGATATGGAGCAGGCCGCCGCAACACTCGCCTACGAGAAAGCGGCGGTACTGCGTGACCAGCTCGCCCAGCTGCAGCAGGTGCAGGCAAGCCAGGGTATAGAGGGTGTTACCGGCGACCTCGATATCGTAGCGGCGGCGGTTGCGGGTGGCAGGTCCTGTGTGCAGGTGCTGTTCGTCAGGGGCGCACGGGTGTTGGGCAGCAAGACCTATTAC
Organism: uncultured Haliea sp.; assembly: GCA_963977485.1. GTDB lineage: Bacteria > Pseudomonadota > Gammaproteobacteria > Pseudomonadales > Halieaceae > JARRPM01. The sequence goes on along the minus strand of CAXBOW010000011.1, from coordinate 17,723 downwards.
CCACCGCTGCGGCTGCAGGAAACACCGGCAGAGGTTATCAGCGCATTCATTCCGCAGTATTATCTGGGTGGTGTGCGGGCGATACCGGCAGAGTTGCTGGTAAATGCGGCGCCGGAAGATGCCAGCACCCTCGCCGAGGCACTGACAGTGGCCGCCGAACGCAAGGTCAGGCTGCGCAGCAAGGTGCGAGACGCCAGGGCGCGCTGGCTGCAGCTTGCCTTGCAGACCGCAGAAACAAACCTCGCAGCACACCTCAGTGGCCGCCAGTCGGTACATGAGCGGATGCTGGCCCTGCAGGAGCTATTGGGCCTTGCCGAGCTGCCAGAGCGTATGGAATGCTTCGATATCAGCCACAGCTCCGGCGAGGCCACGGTGGCGTCCTGCGTGGTATTCGACCAGGGTGGCCAGCGTAAATCCGAATACCGCAGGTTCAATATCGAAGGCATTACCGGCGGCGATGACTACGCTGCCATGCAGCAGGCGCTGGAGCGCCGCTATAAACGTCTCAAGTCGGGGGAGGCCCCGCTGCCGGACATTCTCTTTATCGATGGCGGCAAGGGCCAGGTCAGCCAGGCGATGTCCGTGTTGGCAGATTTGCAGATACCCGGCGTGGAAGTGATTGGGGTGGCCAAGGGAACCACGCGCAAGGCGGGCTTCGAGACGTTGTTAAACGGTGCCACCGGAAGCGAACGCCAACTCGGTGTGGACAACCCGGCACTACACCTGATTCAGCAGATACGGGATGAGGCTCACCGCTTTGCCATTACCGGTCACCGGGCGAGGCGGGACAAGGCCAGGCAGCGCTCAACACTGGAAGACATAGCTGGTGTGGGTGCCAAGCGCAGGCGCGAGTTGCTGCGGCATTTTGGCAGTGCCCAGGGTGTAGAGAATGCCAATATCGAGGAGTTGAAGAAAGTTTCAGGAATTAGTGCCACAATGGCTCAACAAATTTATGATCACCTGCATAATATTGCAGATTAGCTGGAGGAGGAGCGCGGCGGTTTGTCCATCAATATACCCAATTCACTGACATTGCTGAGGATCTTCCTGATCCCCGTGCTGGTTGTAGTTTTTTACCTGCCGTTTAAAAACCACCTAATGGTGGCGGCTGTTATCTTTGCCTTTGCAGCGGTGACAGACTGGATCGACGGCTACCTCGCCAGGCGTCTTGACCAGATGACAAGCTTTGGTGCGTTTCTGGACCCGGTGGCGGACAAACTGATGGTCGCCATTGCGCTGGTGCTGTTGGTAGAGCGGCACGATACCCTGCTATTTACACTCGCGGCCTGCGTCATTATCGGCCGAGAGATTGTGATCTCGGCCCTGCGAGAATGGATGGCCGAGCTGGGAGAGCGCACCTCGGTGGCGGTTTCCTACATCGGCAAGGTGAAAACCGCGTTTCAGATGGTGGCTATCACCGGTCTGCTGGCCATCGACCCCGCCCGCGACGAGAACTGGATGCTGGCCCTGTGCTACCTGGTGCTCTATGCCGCCGCCGTACTGACCCTCTGGTCCATGGTTATCTACCTGCGCGCCGCCTGGGTGGTAATCAAGGATCGAGACAAATCTTTATAATTCAGCCAGTTGCAGTAATTATCGGGGATTCTCCTTGACTCAGCAGCCGCGGTGAATACAATAGGCGCGCGTCAAGTTTGACGCGCGGCATTTGACGTGCGGGAATAGCTCAGTTGGTAGAGCGCAACCTTGCCAAGGTTGAGGTCGCCGGTTCGAACCCGGTTTCCCGCTCCACGTTTCAAGTACCCCCCTAATATGGCTCGGTGGCAGAGTGGTCATGCAGCGGACTGCAACTCCGTGTACGCCGGTTCGATTCCGACCCGAGCCTCCATATTGTTAATAAAATCAAGGTGTTAGGGAGGTATATTATATCTACCCTACACCTTGCCCCACCTTAAAAAAACACTTGTGTATTCATCGTGCTGATTGCGGGTGCTCCTGCTGTCTGGAGCTTGGGAAGCCCTAAATCAGCGCACGCCCCGGTATGAATAAATACTCATCTCCTCGCCAGAGATAGGCAGAATGTGACGTCTGGACTCAGATCTTCAAGCGAGGACACGTTATGCATCAAGCATTCTATGTGACAGACACAGCCCTGGCCGAACGCTTTCAGGTGAGTCGCGCCACGATCTGGCGTTGGGCACAAACCAGGCGATTCCCTGATCCTATAAAATTTTCTGCGGGCTGCACCAGGTGGCGACTCGCGGATGTGGAGGAGTGGGAGAGTAGGCAGCTAAATGCCGGTGGCACCAGGCGGAAGCCTGATTCCCCACAAGCTATAGATCGTCGTGTTTCCACTGGAAACACCGGATACCACCAAGGCAAACTCTAACTGGCGTTGCTCACTGGATATCTATCGACCGAATCCGAGTGGCGCGCTCGTCACTAGCGAGCGCAGCGCGGTAGTGACGAGGGCGGCGCAGCCCTGAAAGACAGCGCGTCGCGAGCGAATTACTGAGTGCACCGCGAGTTCGCTCTGGCTAGACTGGCCCCATTAAGCACCGAGACCGGTTCTGTACGCGGCCACAGCGGTAATGTGGATGAGGGGCTCCGCCCTCGCTATCTGAAATAGCAGAAAACGGAAATCAGCGTCGCTCAGAGCTAGGTAGGACGCGCCAGCCTTAGGCTGTTAGCTCTTGATTTAATCCCCGGGCAGGTATGCCCATCTTTCCTCACGGCCCTGGCCGTATCAACAAGCCGTTGATGCTTCAGCACGCTCCACGTACTGCCGTGCTGTCACGGTGTCTTTTAACCCTGCGGACCAATGGTGCCGCTCAACTAAACGGAGGTGATAGTTCACCATTGCAACCGACTCACAGCGTGAGTCCATTGGATCTCGTAGCTTCATCTTCCCAAGAAGAAACGCTACGTCGCCTGCAACCAGGCATCTCAGGTTGAACGGGAGTTGTGTCCCGAGACCGCACCGCGCATGCGGACCCATTCAGGCTACGAGCCTGTGGTTGGTCAGAAACACTTACCAGATAGGAAAATACACATGCTCACCCTGAACTACCAATTGAGACAACCACGCAATCGAGATTTGTATGATGGCACGGGCGTTCATGCCCCACCGGGGTAAATCGAAAAAATATTGACGATGGTCGGCGGCGTATCGCCAAACTTCCCGTGCCCAATCAAAGGCATCTAAATTGACATGCGACTCAATCCGATAAAATCATGGTTATAGGGTTAATCATGAAATACTATAGAATTTGACACCAAAAGTAAGTTATATAGTACACAATACAACTTACATATTCTAAATTGAGGGTGTTCGAGAATGTTTATGTTAAATACGGTGGGCATTCGGGCACAAAAATGTACTCGGGGAACCGCCGGGGAGATGAGGGCACATGGTCCAGAAAATTGCCACCGTCAGTACGGTCTTTGCGGCCTGTGATCGCTTAGATGTTGCTAATGAACGCTGGAATCGTGACGATGTCCGCGCCGAGGTCGGCGGCGGCGGGTTTGTGGTCATCGATCCCCTCATCAAAGCCTGGCGGGCGCTGAAACCCCTCCGGGAGGCGGCACCGACCACGCCGGCGGAACTCCTCCACCGGGTGGCCGCCTCGCTGGAAGCCCACATCGCCGGCTTTAGGGGGGACTTCGAGGCTAGGCTGTCGGACAGCCAGCAGGTTTTCGACACAACCGTCTCAGCGCTATCCGAACGACTGGCCGCCATGGAAAGCGAACGTGAAGAGAAAGCGGCCGACTTGAAGGCGATGGCTGCGGAGCTATCCAGCGTAACCACTCAGCTGGAAGCCACCCGGCAATCGCTCAGTGACTGCACATCGACTAACGCCCAGCTTGTGTCCGAGAATGACGGATTCCGTGGTCAGATTACCCGCCTGGTGTCAGAGCACAAAGAGACGCTCCAGCGCCTGCAGGCGGATGCGAAGGATCAGGCCCAGGAGAATACCCGCGAACGGAAACGGCTCAGCGATGAGCACGCAATCGCGCTGAGCCGCCAACGGAAGGAGTTAACCGAGGCCGCAGAGCACACCGAAAATCGACTGATGGTGCTCCTCGACAAGGAACGTCAGGCCGCGAAGGAAGCCTCAGCACAGTTAACCCGCCAGTTGACGGACACGAGTGAAAAAGCCCAGACCCACCGCGAGAAGACGATCGAGTTGGAGGCGACCATCCGACAATTGACGGCGCAAAACAGCACCCTGGTGTCCGAGCTTGCTCAGCAGACCCGCCAGTGCGCGGACGTGTCAACGGCCCTGAAGGACACGGAAGCGCGCGTTTCCTCGATTCAACGCGAGTTCCACGCCTATCGGGAGGAGCACAAGATCAGTGGTGATCTGGGAGCGCTTCAAACAGCCGTTGCTGCACTCCAGGCGAAGCTGGAGCTACGACAGGATGTATAGGTGAGACGCAGCAGCAGCGAAGGCGCCCCGTAGGATGATTTTGAGGCAACGACAGTCCAGCCGTTCGGTGGAAGAACGCTGTACCTGCAGCCACTGGATCGCTGGGTCTCTGGATCGATCACAGTGTGACTAACCCTTGTTCAGAGCGATCACAATATTCCTTAGCCATCTGTGGGCTGGATCCTGGTCCAAACTGGCATGCCACATAAGATAAAAACTGCCTTGCCAGTCATCAAGGGGAATCTCCATGGCTTGCAAATCGTGCAGCTGCGCAAAGTGCAGCGCAAGGCCTTTAGGCAGGCTGCAGATGTAATCCGTACATTTGACGATATAGGGCATATTGAAAAAACTCGATACCTTGACACCGTGTTTACGTCTCATCCCGTGCTCAATTAAGTATTCATCAAGTTTGGAGATTCTCCCCCCCTGTGGGAAAAGTACGATATGGCTTGCTTCGAGATACTGCTTCATTGTCAGTCCATCGCGGAAATCTGGATGACCTTTACGGATGAGACACCATGCCGTCTCCTTGCGTAATACTTTGATTCGAAAATCATCGTCTGTTATTGGATTGTTGTCGATGGCGAAGTCGACTGTGCCAACACGCATCAGGTCTTTGAGATTGGTTTCATACTGAGGCCATACGTTGACCTGCATTCGGAACTGTCTTTGCTGTAGATGTTCCAGCAGTGGTGGTATTACCGCGATACCCCCGTAATCTATTGATGCAAGATTGAACACTCTTTGGCTGGTTTCGGGGTTAAAACGCTGGCTTTGGGAAATTGTAGCGCTGATACGCTCAAGAATGTCACGAACCTGATGCTGTAGTTCTATCGCTCGTGGAGTAGGCGTTACTCCGTGCGCGTTGCGCACAAACAACGCATCCTTGAATTCAATTCGCAGACGACCCAGTGCCGCGCTCACAGAGGGCTGGCTCATGCCGATTTTTTCGGCAGCCCGTGACAGATTCCTCTCTGTGGCGATGGCGTCAAAAATTGTCAGTAAGTTAAGGTCCACACTGCGTAAGTTCATAGCGTGACAATCCTCTTGTGCTGATGGCCGGGTAAACCGACGACGGCCTCAATTTTCAGCCCCAAGATATACAAATAACAGATAATGCATCTACAATATATCAATTGTATTTCTATGTCACTAAGGCGCTAGGGTGTACTGAACCGGCTTGGAAAGTGCTCCCGCCCGCAATTACAGAAGAGCCCGAGGTGCAAAATGTCGTCAAAAAATCCCCATCGTCCTTTCACGCCAGACCCAGAAATGATGTCTCTCAGGCCGAGTGTAAAAGGTATGGAAATCAACGGTCTGGGGGAAACAGCGGTTCGTCGCCCCACCATGGTCTACTGGGCGCCTGACCCGGATGACATCCCTTTCGGTGAGGTCCAGAAATGGTTTTACCGCCGAGAGCCGCAAGACCCGGAACTGATGAAAGAAAGAGCGCGGCGACGAGAAATCCTGGAAGCGCCACTGCCCGAGCTTCGCGAGAGTCCCGCTGATCAATCACCACAGGCCTGGACTGCCTCGCTGGATAGATTTATTGAAGAGGGCCAGTGTGAGCGGGTCGGAGTGACTCGAATGCAGCCAGAGTGGGTGTTTGATCATCATGAGACTGACTTCGAGACAGTCATAATGCTGGGGGTCAAGCACGATTACGAGCTGCTCAAATCTGCCCCGGACCAGGTCGCTGGCGCTGAAGTCACCCGGCAGTATGGCAGGGCCGCTGCAGCGGCCAAGAACGTAGCCGGTTGGTTAAGGGAGCAAGGTTGGGATGCCGAGCCAGTCACAGGCCCCATGGTCGGTAAAATTCTGATGATTCCTCCGGCGCTTGAATGCGGATTTGGGGAATTGGGGAAGCATGGCTCACTAATCAACCCTGAGTTCGGGTCTGGTTTCAGGCTTGGTGCCGTTCTTACCAATGCACCGTTTGCAGCTACGCCAAAACGCGAATTCGGCATTGACGACTTCTGTTCCCGGTGCCGCGTATGCGAGAACGCCTGCCCACCATTAGCTATTACACCCGAGAAGCAGATGGTGAGGGGAGAGCACAAATGGGCTGTAGATTTTGACAAGTGTATTCCCTTTTTTGCTGAAACTTCTGGCTGCGCCATCTGTATTGCCGTCTGCCCCTGGACCCTTCCTGGTGTCGGCTTAAATCTCGCCAGTAAGCTTTCGCGACGGTCTGAACGTTTGAAGAACGAAGAGTAGATTTCCTGATTGTTTCGTTTCCACTGACTGCTGGGCTGATCGAGGTCAGGGATGCAACGGGCTTCAGCAAGACCACTGACTGGCGAATTCTCAGTACGTTACGCAGAGCGGGTTTAGTATTGCAATCACCCATTGATTATAAATACGGATTGGGGTTGAAGTGAGCCTTTTATAAGACCGCCTATATCGAAGCAGATGAGTCTTAGCTTTAAGCCCGAACTATTGAAGGAGAGATAATGTGACTTTTGTCGTTGGCGAAGACTGCATCAACTGCAAGCACACAGATTGTGTTGAAGTTTGTCCGGTAGATTGCTTTTACGAGGGACCCAATTTTCTTGTCATTGACCCTGACGAGTGCATTGACTGTGCACTGTGTGAGCCCGAGTGTCCGATAGACGCCATCTTTTCCGAGGATGACTTGCCAGGTGATCAGGTAATTTTTCTGGAGCTCAATGCTGAATTGGCCGCAGTGTGGCCAAATATTACCCTGAAAAAAGAATCGCTGCCGGATGCTGAAAAATGGGCGGGTAAGTTGGGAAAGCTAGAAAATCTGCAGCGCTAACCAGCGAAACTCTCGGCCGGAAAAATTTCTAACGCCTGGCATTGAAGACTGCTGGGCCACGAAAACCAAATTTCGTGATGGCATCTCGGCGAGTTAATGTGGGGTCCAATTTCCCTTCAGGATATTTCTACCATCACGAGTAATTGCTTGAAGATATGCTTATCGAAGCTCGGTGAATGGATACGGTCGATATCGCTGACCCCATTGACGACGTGAAGGCCCTCAACGCAGACCATGAATCCGAGTGCCATGTTTTCCAGCGCATTGGCACTTTTTTCAGGGTGGACGTCACGAAGTAGCTCCAATATCTTTTCTAAAATGTGCTGATAGGATTTTGTGTGCTTTTTCGCAACTTGAACATCATGAGTGGAAAGTCCCCAGAGTTGGTAAAAAAAGCCCCGAACTTCGGGCCGCTTCGTATCCTCAATCAGGTAACGTACAAATGTCTTAAAACGTTTTTGTGGGTCGTCCGGGAAGGTTTCAGTCTCTCTTCTGAGTTCCTCGTCGTAGCCCTCTATCACATGCTCGATGAGTGCCTGCAGCAGGTCGTCCTTGCTGGGAAAATAATAGACGAGATTACCGACACTGATCCCCAGTGCTTCTGACACGCTACGAATAGTGAGATTAGCCAGGCCCTCATTCGCAAGTATGGTCTGTGCAGCTCCCAGAATATCTGAAACTCGCGCTTTGCCACGTGTTCGTACGGCAGTACCGAGCCTGGCCTTTTTTGCAATTCCATTTACTGTCTCTTTCATGGGCGCAATATAAACGAAAAAACACTTGAGTTTCTAGTCTTGATGTACTATTTTTATTAGTACACATGTACAAAAATAGGAGTATTAGGTGCAAACAAACAATTATGCGGGCCCGCTGGTAAGTGGATTAATGCGCAGGATATGGGCCTTTTTCGCATTCGCGGGGCTGATGATGACTATACAAACGAGTGTTGGCGCAACGCAGGGAGACCTGGCCGAATTCCAGCGCCAAACGCGACTAAAATACGATCTGAAGGAGGCCGCGTTTACGGCAAATGATCCAGAGCCGATCCTGACTCGATTCTATCACCCCGATGCGATTTCCACTGGCCCCGATGGCCACACCCTGGTGGGTCGAGCCGCATTGCGACCCGTGTACGAAGAGCTGATAGTTGGTGATGTTAAGGTCGAATCCTACCGGAGCTTTGTCAGCGGAGACGCGGGCTGGGACTGGGTCAACTTCCATGTAACCCCGCCCGCAGCTTCGGGAGAAGTGCCTTCCACGTTCAAAATGTTATTTTTGTGGGAACGTGTGGATGGCGAGTGGTGGTCTCACGGCGAGATGTACGTAAACGGTGAATTCGATATCAAGTAAGTATTTGAAGACTGGCGGAAGGGTAGGAGAATTGACGCAGACAATCATGCTCATAGTTTAGTTCAGCCAAAATGTTGTTACGCGCTGTATCTGCTGTCGTCCAGATGTAGCCGTCAGCTCAATAAGATAATAGAGGGAAAACTGCAATGAATATCGAACCTGAGAGCGTAGCCGCGGCTACCGCATTAGCTACTAGGGAAGTATCTATATTTCACTTTAACAATACGTTGGGCTACAAGCTGAACAGGGGGGTAATATGAAACTAAATAGAAACAAATTAACGGTATTGGCCGCGGCACTATCCGTATGCTCACCGGCGCTAGTCAGTGCACAAAGCGGCCTTTTGGAGGAAGTGGTTGTCACCGCACAAAAACGCGAACAATCAATCCAGGACGTGGGAATATCCATTACCGCTTATAGCGGCGAGCAGTTGCATGAGCTCGGTATTACCGAGTCCGTGCAGCTGGGCCAGCAGGTTCCCGGCCTGATAGTCACCGATACTGGCACGTCTGGCACGACCCTTTATAATATCCGCGGCTCTTCTCAGCTCGACTTCTCAGATGTGCAGGAGCCGCCCGTGGCAGTGTATACCGATGGGGCTTATAACAGTTTTCTTTCGGGCGTTGGTTTTTCGTTCTTCGATCTCGAGCGCGTCGAAGTGCTTCGCGGCCCACAGGGCACTTTGTTCGGTCGTAATGCGACCGGTGGCGTGGTGCATGTGATCAGTAAGCGGCCAACCCGGGAACTCGAAGGCTACGGTGAAGTCACCGTTGGAGATTATAGCCAATTTCGCACCGAAGGTGCGGTCAGCGGCCCCCTGAGCGACACGCTTTCGGGTCGTCTGTCCATGTCATATCATGAGAATGACGGTTACGTTGACAACAAATATGTTGATTCAAAATTGAACCAGATAAATAACTACACTGGCCGCGGACAGCTGCTGTTCGAACCCAACGACGACTTGTCATTGCTGATCATCGGCACTGCGGGGTTTGACGACACCGATGGGCCTGCAGGTGACACGAATCCCGCGATACCTGGTGGTCCAGAAGGATTGTCCCAACCCAATCCCTCGCTGGCAGATTTCCAGGCTTTCTGTGATGCGTCGACCGGGACGTTGGGATTCCCCACGCCGCCGGCCGGCTCCGCTGATTGCTTCAGTACGCCCAGCGACGGTGATCCCTATACGGTGTTGAACGCCCAGCCAGGTCATTTCAAGCGCGATCACTACGGGATCACCGCCAATCTCGAATGGGACCTGGATAATTTCCACATTACCAACATTCTCAACTACCAGGATTTAAAGAAACGTTTTCTTGATGGGTCAGGGAATTCCCCGATTCCTGATTTTAATGATTTCTTCCAGGATCTCGATGGCAAGCAGTTCAGTGAAGAATTCAGGGTAAGTTGGGAGACAGACCAGACGCGGAACATGGTCGGTGTGTATTACCTTCATATCGACAACGATATGAAAACTGGCATAGACGATCTCTATGGCTTTTTTGATATACAGAACGCGATTACCCTGAAAACCGAGTCGTACGCACCCTTCTTTCAGTCCGAATGGGATTTCGTGGAGAATTGGACCGTTATCGGTGGCCTGCGCTGGACCGAAGACGACAAGGACCTAACCTTTAATCCGAATTGTCCAGGGCTTGGCGCCTTCGCTGAGGCTGCAACGGGGTTCCCACCTGGAACGTTTCCGCCTGATGACTGCACTACTGGCGAACTGCTTGAACTCTTTCCCCCCGGTTCTGCGCAGGTAGTCGACATCAAGGAAAGCCGCAGCGAAGGCGACTGGTCTGGCGTGCTCGAACTCGACTGGACACCGAACCAAGACTGGTTGCTCTATGCCAAGGTCTCGCGCGGTCACAAGGCCGGCGGTTTTAATGCTAATGCTACCGCAACCTTCCCTCTAGAAGATATTGAGTTCGACGGGGAGATACTGTGGAGTTATGAAGCGGGCTTTAAGTCTACGCTGTTTGAGGGCACGACTCGTTTTAACGGCAGTTTCTTCTATTACGACTACCAGGACTTCCAGACCTTCGAAAGCATCGGCCTCGACGTTTTTCTCAGTAACATAGATGCTGAAAATCACGGTGCTGAATTCGAGCTCATCACCAATCCCTGGGAAGGTTGGGAGTTTCTACTCGGTTTGAGCCTTCAGGATGCTGAGCAATTGGATCTCGAGTTCACAAGTCCCATCGACGGCACGGTTACCACACGGAATCGGCCCATGCCAAACGCCCCTGATGTCACGGTTAACGGCGTAGTTAGCTACGAGTGGGCGGCTTTCATGGGCGGTACGATGAAAGCGCTGGTCGATTTCAATTACGTTGATGATCGCTCACTTAATGCTATCGACCATCCAACACTTCTGGCACTCGGCGAGAGTTACACTGTGTTCAATGCCAGGCTGGCTTGGACCAGCGAGAAAGAAAGCACTGATATTGAGCTGTGGGTGAAAAATCTCGGTGATGAGGAGTACTTCCCTCACGGTGCAGATGCCACCGCGTTCGCTGGATTCACTATCGGCAATGTTGCGCCACCACGTTGGTATGGTGGCACTGTCAGGTATCGGTTCTGATATAGGCCTAAATAAAAAGCAGGTATCCGGCTTGGGACATTTTGTATGTCCCGGGCCGTTTCAGTTCAGGGTTTGGTTGCAAGTAGTTCCAGAGACGCACGCGCCTAGTGCAATCAAGTCTAACGCTGTGCTGACATAAAGTGTTAGATGAGTCATATCGTAACTCCTCGCGGCAATACACATAGTCTAAGAGATGAAGGAATAATCAATATGCATAGAATGGTGGGCTTATGGGCTTGTGTTTTATTGTGTGTCTTGGCAGTTGATGCAGCTGCTGAGAATATCGACGCGGGTAAAGCGAGAGCAGTCATGTGCACTGCCTGTCATGGGATATCAGGGATTGGCGTTAGTGATTATTGGCCTAATCTGGCGGGTCAGAAAAAAGGGTACTTAATCAAGCAAATCAAAGCCTTCCGTGATGGCGTAAGAGTGGATCCAGCAATGTCGCCGATGGCAGTACATTTGTCCGATCAGGATGTTGCTGATATTGCGGCTTACTACAGCAGTTTAGATTCTTCGCCATCCAACTCCGCTGAATCGTTTAGCAATAGTAATGGTACGAAGGTTTACAAATTCCCCAAAATTGAGGGAACCATCTCTACCGATAAAACTTCTATAGAGGCTGAATCTACAGACTTTGGCGGGTATACCAAGGCTATTCCTCAAGTTGTTGTAAAACCAAAAACCATTGCAGATATTGCCATTGTGGTTAGGTGGGCTAATGAAAACAACCTTCCAATAACACCGCGTGGAACCGGTCACACCACTGATGGGGCATCTTTATCTGAGGGTGGCATCATATTAAAAACCGAGTTGTTAACGAAGGTAAGAACCTTAAGTAATGGCCTTGTGGAGGCAGAAGCGGGTGCCCGGGTATTTGAAGTTGCTATAGAAGCAGATAAATCGGACATGCATTTGCCAGCCTCAGCTGGGTTTGTGGCGCAAACGGTAGGCGGAGTTCTTTCCGTTGGTGGTTATTTCTTGGGGGCGCCTACTGAAGGATTAATGATTGACCATGTAGAAGAGCTGACGGTGGTGACGGGGGCTGGTGAAATTGTTGTTTGTTCGTTAGACAAAAATCCTAAGCTGTTTAATGCTGCATTGGGTGGACTTGGACAGTTTGGTGTAATTGCGAAAGCAGTGTTTAAGGTGACACCACGTAAAAAATATATTCATGAATATTATGCGGAATATCCTGATGTGGAATCCCTGATTCAGGAGATGAAAGATTCTGCCAATGATAAGCGGTTTCATGCAATGGATGGATATACCTGGAGGGACGGTAAGGCTGTCATTCTTCTTGAAAAAGTAGTTTGGTCTGACTCTCCAACGCCGTTTGAAGCATCTGACGTGTTTTCAAGTAGAAATAACGTAGTAAAAGGATCTACTAAATTTAAGCATACCTTTGGCTATTTAGACTACGTGCAAAGGGGGAATGTTCTTCATGGGCTTATGGGGCAAGGTTTGTTTCCATGGATTGATGTTGTTTTCCCAAAGGATAGATCTGTAGAGTTTTTTAAGTACTTCGCCAAGATTGTGCCTAAGGATCTTATCTCCGGACCTCAAGATTTCCTGTCTATTAATGTCATACGCAAGAAGAGAGAGCACCAGTATTCGATACAGCAATTGCCAGTGACGAAAGAGGGGGATATTTATTTTGCTGCTTCTTTCTCTCCGATGTTTAAAACACCCGAAGAAGTCGAGAGATTCAAGGAAATTGACAAAAAGTTGCTGAAATTTGCTATGGATTTGGGTGGAAAGACTTACGTTATTAATGGGCTTCCTAAAGACCAGGCGCAATGGAAACAGCATTTTGGCGATAATTGGGAGAAAGTTATGGAAGCTAAAAAGGAGTTTGATCCCAATGGAATTATGTCTACTGGTTTGCCAGGATTGACCTGGGAGTGAATAAAAATCTGACAGAGGCGGCGGGGCGTGGAGCACACACGAAGGTAATGGTGTCGCAGAATATGAATAAACCATCACAGGATTTATTGACAACGCTAAAAGGTGAAGTGCTTGGAGAAGCCCTTTTTAGAACAGCATACTATCTGTGCTTCGCTCAAGAGCGGAAAAAAAAGATGTATATACTCTGGAAGCTTGAAGCGCAAACAAAGGAGCGAATTCTTAAGTATTTCGGCGAAAATAATATAGAAGTACCAGGCCTTATGCTAGCTGCCATAACAGGAGCAGGGCTAGGCGTATTACTGACACTGACTCCTTGGTCACAAGTTATAAAAGCAATGCCTCCGGTCGCGGACAAAGGCCTTGAAATTTATCGTCGACTGGAACTTCAAGCACCTGAAGAATATAAGGCATTATTTGCCTACGTAGTAGCACACGAGGTTGCTTTAAAGCGGTTTGCCGAAATAGAAATAGAGGGAAACGAGCAAGAATCTCTTGAACCAATTGAGGCGTTGCTTGATGACTAATTTTCGGCTATATCTCAAATTCGATAACAATCAATACGGGACAAGATTAGCCTTAAAGTTGGACACAATAAATTTACTAAAATCATTTCGGCCCTGAGAGAATATTATATGGAACCGATTATCCTGTTTCATTAGCGAAAAGGCGATCTACTTGTTTAAACAATTCTTCCGGCATGGATTTTCGTCATGCTAATCCCTTTATTGATGCGATACCTCAGACTGGGACTATTGAGGTTTCATATATGGTCTACGAGTTTGCTTTATCTTTGATTGAAGCAGCCCGTGAATTAGGTTACTCATCGGATTACCTTGACTTAATTTTTCATGGAAACGCTTCCCGGCTTATCAATGAGGCCTGGGATACCTACTAATACTTTGGCAAGAGCTAGAGCCTGGAAATTTGTTTATGCTTATTAAAGGGCTAAAGTATCAACAGGTAAAAATTATTAATGAATTGACAAACTGAAAGGAAAGCAGGCCAGTTATTAATCATACAGATACACTGCTGTCCCGTTAAGGAGAAATAAAGAGGCCTGATTCCACCACAATTGATACAATGAGATTGTCGAGAAAACACTGTATTAATAAGGGGAATCAGGCCATGGCGCATTGTAATACGATCCTGTCACAAATACTAAAACTTGTTCCGAGACATGAATTCGAGACCCTCGGCAAGCAGCACCATTCAGGCCGCGCCTTTCGTAAAGCCTCCCGCTGGTCGCAGTTCGTTTCGCTGACGATGGCTCAGTTGTCTGGACGAAACAGTTTGCGCGATATTGTGGACAACATGTCGGCGCAAATGCATCGTCTGTACCACCTGGGCAGTGCCAAGCTGTCGCGATCTAACCTATCGCGCATCAATGAAGATAAGCCCTATGCGCTATACGAAGCGCTGTTTGGAAAACTGTTAACTCGCTGCCAAGGCGTGGCACCTGATCATACATTCAGGTTTAATCATCCGTTGTACTCGCTGGATGCCTCGACCATCGATTTGTGTTTGTCTGCATTCCCTTGGGCTGATTTCCGCACCACCAAAGGCGCGATCAAACTGCATGTGGGCTTGAATCATGCGGGCTATTTGTAAGCGCCAAATTAACCACGCCCTATCCGCGCGGTGATCCCCCCGGCACCCTGTGATCTCGTATCACAGGAGCAGCCTATGACGCAGATCGATCCCTCTCTGACCGAACGCCAGCAGTACTGGCTCAAACATATTCGTGCCTGCGATGCCGCCGGCAAGCCCTCCGTGGTCTATGCCAGAGAGAACGGCATTGAAGTCAGCGCCATGTACTCAGCCCGCAAAGCACTAGCGGAAAAAGGTGCATTGCCAAAGCCCAGGCCGCCCCGGTTTCAAAAGGCCGCCGTTGTCCGTGACTCTGCGGGTGCGCAGTGGCAGATCCAGTTGCCCAACGGGGCCATGGTCGGGTTCAGTGGTGAGGTGAATGCCCGCAGCTTGGAAACGGTATTGAGATCAGTGGCCGCATTGCCATGATGCGACCGCCGAATGACTTGCCGGTGGTCTATCTGTGCCGGGATGCCATTGACTTCAGGAAAGGGATTAACGGCTTATCGGTGCTGGTCGAAGACACCCTTTGCCTGGACCCATTCTCAGAGCATTTGTTTGTGTTCTGCAACCGCCGGCGCAATCGGATCAAGATCCTCTACTGGGAGCGCAGTGGTTTTTGCCTGTGGCAGAAGCGGTTGGAGAAAGCCCGCTTCCACTGGCCGCGCAAGGTGGAGGATGCGATTGTGACACTGACGTCGCAGCAGCTGAACTGGCTGCTCGATGGCTACGATATTGCTCGCATGAAACCACACGAAAAACTCTATTTTAGCAGTGTTTTATAGGGTTTTACGTGTCTATCGGGTATAATACAGAGCATGCCAAATGTGCTTGCTCAACTGCCCGACGACATCGATGCCCTCAAGGCACTGCTCGCTGAGCAGGTCGCTCGCAATGCGCAAATTCAGGCTGAGAAAGCGGTGGCGGATCAGCAGATCGTTCGCCTCGATGCCAAAGTACTCTCCCTCCAGGAACAACTCAATCTGGCACTGGCCCGCCGTTACGCGGCCAGCAGCGAGAAGCTGTCGCCGGACCAGATCCGCCTGTTCAATGAAGCCGAAGTGGACTCGGCCCTTGAGGGCGATGACACCGCTGAGACTGATCCGGGTGAGGCGGTGGCGGTCCCCGCTCACACTCGGAAGAAAGGCGGCCGCAAGCTGTTGCCGGAAAGCTGGCCTCGGATCGACGTCATCCACGAAATTCCAGAAGCTCAACGCCGCTGTCCACACGATGGCCAGGCACTCACCGAGATCAACCAGGTGGTGTCTGAGCAGGTCGATATCATCCCGGCACAGCTGCGGGTGATCCGCCATATCCGCAAGCAGTACGCCTGCGCCTGTGGCCAGTGTATCCAGACGGCTCCCCTGCCAGCGCAGCCGATCCCCAAGAGCGTGGCCTCACCGGGACTGCTGGCCCATATCGCGGTGTCCAAGTATCAGGATGCTCTTCCGCTGTATCGTCAGGAGCAGATCCTGCAGCGTGTCGGGGTTGCTATCCCCCGGGCCACCCTGTCGAACTGGATGATCCGGTCCGGGCAGCTGGTGCAACCGCTGATCAACCTGTTGCGCGACCGGCTGCTGGCCTACGACATTAACGGCAAGAGCGCCGTGATCGGGTTGCGAAATCCTGGGCTGGATTCCTGGAGGCAGAATCAACTCCCCGCCTTGGTGTTGCAGCCGATCCCTTGGTCTTGGTTGAGTTTTCGGGTTTCGCCTGTATACCCTGCAAGAAAAGCGCTGACCGCGTGGCTTTTCTCGCGGGCTCGAATCCGGATACCCAAATAGTGCAGATATATGTGCCCATTGGCGGCGAAGGTGCTGAATTGGCTGCCCGAGTGGCAATCGCAGTGTGGCAGCACTTCCCGGAGCGCTTCTCCGAAGTGCATCACGATTTGATGGCCACACCGGTTGCACAGCTGGATGAGCGGGCGAGATTTTGGCTGGAACGCACGGAGTTTGCGGCGGCAAACCTGTGGAAGGCGATTGGCAGTGAGTCCGTGTTGGAGGTCCTTCAAGAAGGACGATTGATGTTCCAAGAACTGGCTGTTCAGGTCATTCCTTCCTTCTTGATCGATGGTCTTTTACTGGCCGGACCGGTCGCTACGAGCGAGATTCAAAACGTGATTGATCAGGCTCGTGATTCATTCGCCCCGGACACATCAAGGTTTTGAGAACCGAAATACCGAATTTCAATAGTGAGAGTGTTTGTCGCAATGAGCGTATCTGAATACATAGTAAAAGTTACAGATCCCATATCTAAACTGGTATATGGGGTGTTCAATCCAGCAATAATTTGTTTGTTGAGATCTCCTCTACATGGAATTTTTAGCAAGCGAGTGGTGCTTGTTACCTTTACTGGAAGAAAGAGTCAGCGGGTTCTGACTACGCCGGTTAGTTATGTTCGAGATGGCGAGGCGGTAAGATTTTTCGTCCGGTCAGAGCATGTGTGGTGGCGTAATTTTCGTGGAGGTGCAGATGTCACTTTACGCACAGAAGGAAAAGATCAAACTTGTCATGCTACGGTAATTGAAGATCTCGAGTTAAAAGAAAAAGCGTTTAGGCATTTTTTTTCAATACTTCCCGCAGACGCGGCTTATCACAAGGTTCGGATAGAAAAGGATAGGAGCTTATCAGAAGGGGATTTGAAGCGTGCATTGCAAACCTCCATTGTGATTGAGGCAAAACCACGAGCTGAACCAGCCCCTGGTTGCTGAGGTGATACTGTCCCAGTCTAAGCCCAGCAGTTTCGTTATTGCGGAAATTGATCAGAGGTCCAATTTTCAACACCTTGCGGCGAATTTGCCCACCTAATCCTAAGTGGGCACCTGATATGGATAACGAAACGTCTCTTCCGAGAACCATCAAGCGGCGCCGTCGCTACTCAGCGGGGTTTAAGCATCGCGTGTTGACCGAGTGCCTGCAGCCAAACACCTCCGTGGCGGAGGTCGCATTGCTGTTGATTTGCATTTAAAACTGACCCAGGGGGGGTGCGGACAAAATCTTGGACTACTTTGGGGGTAGTCCATGTACTCATACGAAGAACGCCTTCGGGCGGTGAAGCTGTATTTAGCGCTTGGAAAGCGTTGCAAGGCGACGATTCATCAGTTGGGTTACCCGACTAAGAA
>CAXBOW010000010.1:0-210060 GCA_963977485.1 uncultured Haliea sp. | reverse complement strand
ACAACTGTACGGCTATCGAGCCGGTAACTGTCAGATCAGGTCGCGACTATTACACTTTAAGTCCGGGTGTTCTTAATTCCGCCTAAGTCTTCGTAGGTTTCCACAGCGAGTACTTCGACAGTGATCTCCACCGCTTCATACTTGATCGATATGCCCACCAGTACACCGGTGGCGAAGATTAGGACACATAACACTGCTAACTTAAGCCGTCGAGCGCGCCGCGCCCTAGTGAAGCCGCTTATAGTAGTTTATAGAAATTTATCGTTTTCTAAATCATCCATAACGCAAGCTTAGTTCATTATCTATAATTGAAATGCAGCGCCTAGCATGGCCCGCGAAAAGCCGTTCCCTTAACGGCCTGGCGCTGTATCTACTTTAAGGGCTGCACTGTGGGGAGTGTTCAATGCACGGTTCTATGCATTAATTGGAATTGCCTGATTGGTTTTCCCTCAAAAAATATGATTTTACCAGCGACCTTGAATGTTGGCAGTGGGCGTACCTTTTAAAAAAAAGGGGTTTTCTTAGTTGGTGTTTGCGAAAGCGGAAAGAAAACCCAAGTGATCTTCATTGGACGAGTTTACTTGAAGATGAGTTTAAAGAACTTGTAGGAGAGTTGGATGAATTTGGTAATGGCGTACCTTTTACTATAGAGGCGTCGCAACCAGAGGAGACGATTTTCCATCCCTGGGAAATGAAAAGTACCGTTGACCCTTTGTCGGTCGGTGCGTTGGGGTTGTTGTGGGGTGACATGCAGAGGGACAAAAATGTGGCCCAATTCAAAGATTTCCTACAGTCAGATGAGCATGATCCAACGTCATTTCTAGAGGCACGAGAATACTGGAACCTTTCGCGAAGGGATGCTGACGAGGTGCTCTCGGAAACTGGTTGGGTTAGTAATACATGGCATGAAGGCTATCACCTGCATGCGATTGTAGATATAGGAGCTTCGGAAGATAGGCTTGTTGAGGATTTTATAAAATACATAAGAGCACAAAAAAAACGAGTGCAGCTTGCGACTATCCCAAGTAGGAAATTTAGCAAATCCCAAAGACAGAAGTGGCATGAGCGACGAGTTTTGCCTTATTTGGATCTAACGCTCTGGAGTGAATATACCGAAATACCGATTACTCAGCAAAAACTTGGCACCGCTCTTTTCCCGAACGACATTGATATTTCTCCCAGTGAAGTAGTTCGCAAAACCATACGGCCGCTGGCGGATATGCTTACCAGCGATTCCTTTATCTATGCACTTTGGGGTCAAGATTTAGATAAATGAGGGTAACCGGAAAGATTCCACGTAAGAAAACTTCCGGAAGTTTTTGGAGGAAAATTTCTCCCTCGTTGACTCCAAAAATATGTGAATAATTAGTAGCCATGTCTAACAACGTCCGAGGAGGGCACTCGACATGGCACTACAACCAACTATCGACAACGCAGTATTACGCTGGCCAGAAGTGGCCAAGATCATCCCCATCAGTCGAAGCCACGCACACGCACTGGCCGCACAGGGCAAGTTTCCTAAGCCAATCAAGCTCGGAGGTCCGAGGGCATCCGGCTGGCTCGAATCTGAGATCATCACTTGGTTGGCTGAACGGGTGGCAGAATCGCGCCCTGATAGCCCGGCAGCAACACAGGGGGAGTAGCATGAAAAAAAACAAGGCCACCCCGAAGAGCAGCCCCAAGCAATCGCACCGCTATGGTAGCTCGCTCAACGATCAGCGCAAGCGAGTATTGAATGCTTTGCGCGAAGTTGGCAGCCAGGGGCTCAGTACAATCCAACTCAGAGAGGATTTGGATGTAATGATGCCGGGCGCTCGAATCTACGAGCTTCGACATAGCCAGGGCTACAACATCCAACTGATCTGGAACCGCGAGAGGAATGCGCAAGGTAATGAGCATACCTGTGGGCGATACATATTGTTTCCCGGTGTATGGAGGGAGACGGTGTGAGCAAAAGATACTGTTTTGTAGTGAAGCAGGAAGTTGTCACGCCTGTTGACGTACATGCTGAGACTGAACGGGAGGCGCGTGAGCGCGTTCTACATCGTGACGGCAGGGTAACTGTCTACGATCCGGAGTATGGCGAGATGCGGCTTTTGTTACTCCGTTGCCTGGATGAATAGCTATGGCCAGGAATCGAAGTAAAGTTAAATCCCGGTCCGATGGGGCGGGGGGTTACGGGGCTTTGTATAGGCATATTTGGCAACACCCCGATTACTGTCAACTATCCGGAAATGCCGCCAAGCTGCTAATGGACTTCGCCTGCCAATATAACGGGCGAAACAATGGAGATCTGACTAATGCCTACTCGGTTCTCAGCTCTAGGGGTTGGCGATCAAGAGGGACTATTCAGAGGGCCACCAAAGAGCTGCTGGACGCAAGGCTGATCGTGCAGACGCGAGAGGGCCGCTTTATCAATCCGGGCGGTGTATGCGCGCTCTACGCTGTCTCATGGCGACCTATTGATGATTGTCCAGGTAAGGGGCTCTCCATAGGGCCGAGCAATACTCCGCCTCGAAAATTCAGTTTGGAGAATAGCAAAAACGCCTGTCCAGAAATTGGACAAGGTTCGGTCCATAAACGGTACCGATCAAGGGAGCGTGACGCGAAGGGAAAATACCTATCGGTCCATAAACGGGACCGATTGAGGGCGGTCACTTAGTCCAGAAATAGGACATCTTTATATAGTTACCATGGGGTTGCTCTTTGTGCGGTCCGCATCACGGGGTGCAATGTTACCGTGAGCTCTAAATCGGGCGGGTTTGAGTGATGTGCCACTCCAAATATTTTTAGCCTTTATCTGGTGAGCGACGAAGATTAAAGACTGAGTTAGCCAATATATTTAGGGTGAATACCATACAAAACCCTACTCTGAGAAAAGAGTTTCTTGACTGATTTCCGGGGGGTGAAAAGTGAGGTGGGTAGTTGAAGATTGTCTGGCCTTAGATTCCAATCGGTTGGCTAAGAATGGCCGGTTCCGAAGTGATTACCAGAGGGGGCTGTAACGTGGCCCAGCGGCGTTAAGGTTGGAATGTTTCTCGCGACCAATACCTTAGAGTTGCGATTCACCAAGGATGGGAGAAATATGGCCCAGAGCATTCCCGTTGAGGTGGGGTCTTGCCATTTTGGCGGGTCTAGGTACTACTTCTGCTGCCCAGGGTGTGGGGAAAGACGTTGTAAGCTGCATATGGGTGGTAGCGGGTTCTATTGTCGGGGCTGCTATCGGTTACCCTATTACAGTCAGCATTGCGGCCATTTGGATGGGTTGATACAGCAGAAGCTCAAACGCGAGAGCAAGTTGGAGCGCTGCTCAAAGTACACGAGAGCTAAAACGTACAGGCAGATGCTCCATTCGTTGGAGGTGGCGGAGCAGAGGATTGATCTAGCCTTTCCACAACGTTTTGGGCGCTCAGAGTGCATACGGCATGGTCTGATGGTGGGGGGGAGTGAAAAGTCATGAATGCACCCTACAAGGACCGGAGGGGTAGTCACATTTTTACGTCCCCAACATGAGAAGCAGGGGGACACGTTGACGATGCAGGAATATCAGACTTCAAAAGGGCGCTCTGCCTGGTCTGCCATGGGTGCTTCTGAGGGATACGGTTGCAAAAGATTAACCCTGTCCCTGTCTGGTAATCCGAATTTTTAATTAGCGAACCTGTGCTAAAACTTCGAAAATTGAATCGAGTGTGGCAGGCACTCCCATTGCCCACCTACGATTGTATGTAAGCCTTCTGTGATTGCAATTTAGGCAACTCAATAATTTGGAACTTTACAAGTGTATGTACAACAATTGAGAGAAAAGGGGGGTGCGCTGGAAAGTCCTTGAAGCGCTTCGGGACAAATATTGCGGCTTGGGGTCGCAAATAGATAGAGCTATAGCTGGACGACTTGGGAAACTGGTTGCCCTCCATAGCCCTTATCGGTGGTTCTCATTACCTAATAATTCAATCCTTCTCGCCTGAAGAAGGCCACAATATCAATGGGAGTGACTCCAAACTGGCGGGCTAATGGAGGAATAAATAACTTGTGTTGAGTATGATGTTGGCCACGCTCGTCGGTTATGAGGAGTTTTTGGTGCACAGCCGCATGTGCAACTAATACTGTATCGGCGCCAGCTGAAAAATTTCTTACTAGCTTCTCTCGATAGTTCTCACGAAGATACCCCATTATCTCGCCGTGTTTTACTTGAACCGGCTGATTCTCGGCAAGGCAGGTGATATTCAGAGCCTCGAAAGCTTTGAAGCCTTCTTCGGATAGGTTGGTTTCTAGTTCGTCGACTACTTCTTGAATAACGAATAGCTTTTGCTGTGCCGCGATGGCAGCGACGTCAGCAGCAAGAGTGAGAAAAACATCTGAGCAGTAGAAGCGATCAAAGAAATCGATAAGCGCGTTAGTGTCGATTAAATACAAGCATCTGCCCTATAGTCGAGCACTATTGAAAAGCACGTTCAGCAAACTTCTCAAAGTGTTTTACGTTGAGGTTATCAAGCATCCTTACTGCTTCTGTCTGCTTAATGCCGCCGGTCCAAAGGGCCGATAAGACACTGCGTGAGTAACTTCGGCCTAGCTTTTTGGTTTTCATTATATGTGGCAGGGGGCCGCCGCCAGCTTGTCGTTCTTTTCGCTTTGCCGCAATTCCCTCTCTGTATCTCTGAAATTGATCTTCCAGAACTGCATAAAACTCATAGTATTGTGGCTTTGAAACCAATCGCAAATCGCGAAGTGCTAGTAAGACAACGAATCTGCTCACCTTATACTCTTTTGAGATGTCGCCGATAATGTCTAGCTCTTGTCCTTTGCGAGGTCGAAATCTCTGTGCTAGTTGATCGTTTGGTAATAACAGCTTTCTAGCCAACACATTGCACAGCTTTTCTAGGTCGTCCCTTTGGTGAATAGTAGTCTGAAACTCATCAAGTGAAGAGTCAGCAAATAAAAGGTGAGAAAATTCGTGGGCAAGTGTAAAGAGCTTCTTTCGTTTATATGGTTCAGTACCGTTTAGGAGAATGATTGGGCACGTTTCAAAGTAAATTGCTGCGCCCGATATGCCAAATCTCTGATAATGGTCGGTCTCTAGAATAAGGACGCCCATACCTTCAATTTGTGCTCGCCACCAGTCGAAAGCGGCGTCAACACTAGCGTGTTGAGCGTTATCGGCCCCAATAGCTTCTCTGATATTGGCTATAGTCTCTGACGGATCTTTCTTCTCGGCATTCCACGGAAATTTGCTAGCAAAATAATGCCCCTCTTCCGCAAGCCATAAAGCATCTTCCCTAACATCTTGTGCCCAAAAGAGAGCTTTGTTCATTTCGGGAGTGTATGCGTTATCTACATCAGCGTTGAGCCTGAAGTCTTGGGTTTGTCTGCGTTGTATCTCAGGAATTTCTGGAAGATAGAAGTACGCAGTTGGCAGGCCATATCTCTTAGATGCGTTATGTAACTGGTTGAGAGTTATATTTGCCTCACCCTCCTCCGCAAGTCGCAGCTTTTCAGGGTTGTTAATCTGCAACTTTTTCGCTGCATCTTCCAGAGAATACCCTAGGCGCGTGCGGGCCCATTTGAGTACTTCGTGATTACAGAATGCGAGATCAGCCATAGGTGAGGATTATGAGACACTGCGAACTAGAAGCCAATCAACCTTAGTGTGTGTTTTTGTGTGTCACTTTTGGCTGCATGGAACTGTATGAGGCATATTTTGAGTGTCTCAACCAGGTTTCGTGGGGACCGATAGTGCACATTAGGGGGTATTTATGGGGGTATATTTTTAGTTTAGAGATTTAATAGTGTTAAATATCAATTGGGTACAACTTCTATTCGTTAGAGCCTGGTCCTACCAATCTACACAATTCAATCAACTCACCAAAGCCACCAGTCCACCTTGTTGCAAACGGGTTCAGGCGTGCAGTAGCGGTTATGTGTCCAGGCCGGACAACACCTGCTCCGTATGCTGCCCCAGTGTGGGTGGTGCGCTTTGATACTCCACCGGAGTTCGCGACAGCTTGATGGGGTTGCCCACCAGGGATAGCCCGGGATTCTGCGGGTGGGGAACAGTGACGCACATTTCACGGGCGGCGACCTGTGGCAGCGCTAATGCCTCGGCGATAGAATTGATAAGCCCCACGGGTATTTTTGCGGCCTCCAGCAGCGCCAGCCACTCGTCTTTGCCCCGTTCCAGCATCTTGCCCTGTAACAGCGGTATCAGCGCGTCCCGATTGCGCACCCGGTCGCCATTGGTAAGGAACCGGGGATCGTCGGCCAGTTCAGGGCTGCCCAACACCTCGACAAAGCGCCGGTACTGGCTGTCGTTACCCACGGCGACCACCAGATGGCCGTCTTTTACCACAAAGCTCTGGTAGGGCACGACGTTCGGGTGGGCATTGCCGAAGCGTGTCGGGTTTATGCCACCCACCAGGTAGTTGCTGGCCTGGTTGGCCAGCGTTGCCACCGTGACGTCAAACAGGGCCATGTCCACGTGCTGGCCGAGTCCGGAGCGGTCGCGCTCGGCCAGGGCGGCGAGAATACCAATAGTGGCGTAGAGCCCGGTCATAATATCGCTGACTGCCACACCCACTTTTTGCGGCCCGGCGCCCTCGGCGCCATCGGGTTGCCCGGTAATACTCATCAGGCCCGCCATCGCCTGTATCATGAAATCATAGCCGGGCCGTTCCCGCAGCGGGCCGGTCTGGCCAAAGCCGGTGATTGAGCAATACACCAGTGCCGGGTTGATAGCCGCCACGTCCTCGTAGCCCAGGCCGTAGCGCGCGGTGTCACCCGCTTTGAAGTTTTCGATAAGCACATCGCAGTCTGCCGCCAGAGCCCTTAAGGTCGCCTGCCCCTCGGGGGATTTGATATCCACACAAACGGATTTCTTACCGCGATTGGTCGACAGAAAATAGGCAGACTCGGCGGTGGGCTCCCCGGCCTGGTCAGGCATAAAGGGAGGGCCCCAGCTGCGGGTGTCATCCCCCGCTCCCGGGCGCTCGATCTTGATCACTTCCGCACCCAGGTCGGCGAGGATCTGGCTGGCCCAGGGGCCCGCCAGTACCCGCGACAGATCGAGTATCTTGAGGTGGGAGAGGGCGCCCACCGGCTAGAACGCCGGTATATCAGTCTGGGTGCGACCGAGAATCAGTGCGTGTACATCGTGGGTGCCCTCGTAGGTATTTACCACCTCCAGGTTCACCATGTGCCGCATCACCGGGTACTCGTCGGAAATGCCGTTGCCGCCCAGCATATCCCGGGCCTGGCGTGCGATAGCCAGTGACTTGCCACAGGAATTGCGTTTGATCAGGGAAATCAATTCCGGCGCGATTTGTCCGGTATCCATCAGTACCCCGGCGCGGTGACAGCCCTGCAGTGCCAGGCTGATTTCGGTTTGCATATCGGCCAGCTTGAGTTGCACCAACTGGTTGGCGGCCAGGGGCCGCCCGAACTGCTTGCGCTCCATAGTGTAGTCGCGCGCCGCGTGCCAGCACGCCTCTGCGGCACCCAGTGCGCCCCAGGCGATGCCGTAGCGGGCGTTGTTGAGGCAGCCGAAGGGGCCTTTCAGGCCGTGCACATTGGGCAGCAACTGCTCTTCGCTGACGAATACTTCATCCATTACGATTTCACCGGTTACCGATGCTCGCAAGGCCAGTTTGCCCTCGATCTTCGGGGCGCTGAGACCCTCCATGCCTTTTTCGAGAACGAAGCCGCGAATCTTGCCGTCATCGGTCTTGGCCCACACCACGAACACATCGGCGATGGGGCTGTTGGTAATCCACATCTTGGCGCCACTGATGCGGTAGCCGCCGTCAACGCTCTTTGCCCGGGAGACCATACTGCCCGGGTCGGAGCCGTGATCTGGCTCGGTCAGGCCGAAGCAACCAATCCATTCACCGGTGGCCAGCTTTGGCAGGTATTTCTCGCGCTGGGCCTCGGTGCCATAGGCGTATATGGGGTACATGACCAGAGAGGACTGCACGCTCATCATGGAGCGGTAGCCGGAGTCCACGCGCTCTACTTCCCGCGCGACCAGGCCATAGGAAATGTAGTCCACACCCGGACAGCCATAGCCGTCGATGGTGGAGCCAAGCAGGCCCAGTTCACCCATTTCGCGAAAAATGCCGATATCCGTTTCCTCGCGGCGAAAAGCCTGCTGCACCCTGGGCTGCAACTTGTTCTGTGCGTACTGGCGAGCGCTGTCGCGCACCATGCGCTGCTCGTCTGTCAGTTGTTGGTCCAGCAGGAACGGATCCTGCCAATTCAATGTCTGCCAGCTCTTTCCAGTTGCCATGTGTAAACCCCTCTGAATTGATTGATATGACATAGGAAAATAGCAGAAGAAATTACATTGATAAAATATATGTTATATATGAAATATATAAATAGTTTATATAGATGGAGATCACACTAGTGGATTTGCGAAAACTCGAGATATTCGTGCAGGTGGCGCTGCAGAAAAACTTCAGCCAGGCGGCGCTGAGCCTCCACATGGCGCAGCCTGCGGTCAGCATTGCCATACGGAAACTGGAAGAGGAACTGGAGGTGAGGCTGCTGGACCGCAGTGGCCGACAGGTGCGCCTGACCGCGGAAGGCGAAAACCTGTTGCTGCGGGCCGAGGCAATACTGCAGCAGGTTGCCGAACTGAAGGATTCCAATAGTGCCATGCGGGGGCTATTGCAGGGTCAGCTGAGTATTGCCTGCCCATCGATGTTGGCAACCTACTTCCTACCGGACATGCTGAGCGGCTTTCTCAAAGAGCATCCCGGCTTGCAGGCTTCTGTGACCCAGGCCGGTACGGCTCGGGTTGAGGAAATGCTGCTGGCGGACGAGATCGAGGTGGGTGTCACCACCTCAGATGGGCCGGGTAGTGATTCTCGCCTGGAATTGGTGCCGCTGGTAAATGAGCAAATGGTTGTTTGCATGGCTGCCGGGCACGCGTGGTCCGGGCGCCGCCATATCCGCATTCAGGATCTGCACCAGACCCCAATGGTGGTGTACGAGAGCGGCTATTTTATTCGCAGTACGCTGGATCAACTGTGTGAGGAGCAGGGTGTCGCCCCGGTCTACAGGATGCAGACCAACTTCCTGCCGCTGTTGCTGAGCCTGGTAAAACAGGATCTGGGTACCACCGTGGGCCTGAAGATTGTCGCGGAGCAGGAGCGCGGAATTGTTGGGGTTCCCATTCTGCCGCGCATCAATGTGAAGATGTCTCTCGCCAAGCGCAGCGGGCGCAGTATCTCGGTTGCCAACCAGGCGTTTATGGATTGGGCTGCCCGGGAATTTCGCTGATACTGGCCCTGAGCGATGGGCTGTGGACGGTTATACGGCCTGCAGAAAGGGGCCGTCAACGCAAAGACGGCGGCCGTCGGGGCTGGCACAGGCGCCGCAGATACCCACACCGCATTTTGTCAGGTAGTCGACCGAATTGAATATCTGCTCATCGCGGCAAAACTCCCGCTCCACTGCCGCCGCAGCGTGCACCATGGGTTCCGGGCCGCAGTTGTAAAATACCAGTTGTTCACGCTCCGCCTCGGACATGGCCTGCAGCCGCTCCCGCAACAACTCTGTAATCACGCCGTGGAAACCGGCGCTGCCGTCGTCGGTGGCCACGTGTACCTCGGCGATTTTTTTACACTCGTCGAGGAAGTAGAGACGCTCCGCCGTGCGGGCTCCCGCAAAGACCTCCGCGTTGCCAAAGTCTCTCGCTACCTGGTAGACCGCTGCCAGGCCGGTGCCGCCGGCCACGGCCATAATTTTTGCATTTTCCGGCGGGTCTACCGGAATACCGTGTGGCCCGCGAACATAGGCTGCGGTGCCGGGTGCCAGATCCATCAGCGCGTGGGTGAAGATGCCAACGTCAATTACAACCAGCGAGAACGGGTCGTCGGTAAGAGCGGAAAAAGGCTTCTCGCCAAGGCCGGGAATCCACAGGAATATGAATTCTCCCGCCTGAATATTGACCTTGCGGTCAAAGGTCAAAATGCAGATGTCCTCGCACACGCGGTGGTTTTCAACCAGAGTGACCGGTTCAAAATGCATGTCGATGTCGTAGCGGATATGGGTTTCAGCGAGGTTGCGGTCGCGTGCCAGGTCGCTGGCGAGCGCGCGAAAATAGGCCGCTGACTCTTCTGTCGTGTGGCCTATAAGCGCAGAGCCAACTCCTACGATTGCTGCGCCTGCGTGAAAGTAAGCCCTTACATCATCCGCGCTGCTTACACCGCCACAGCCGATGATTGGTAGCCCCGTCACGGCGGCAATCTCCCGCACACATTTCAGCCCGATGGGCAGTATACCCTTGCCGGAAATACCGCCGTTGCCATTGCTCAACACCGGATGGCCATGGGCAGAGGTGTAGCCGGGCCCGACCGTATTGATGGCACAGAGGCCATCGGCGCCGCCGGCAATAGCGGCGAGGGCGATCTCGGCGATGTTGGGGGTATTAGGGGTGAGCTTGGGAATAACAGGAATATCCACCACGGCCTTTACGGCAGCGGTAATCTCCCGTACCAGCTCCGGGTCCTGGCCCATGGCCATGCCATAACCACTGGCGTGGGGGCAGGAAAGATTGAGCTCCAGCCCGTCTGACACGGGCGCCAGGATTTTTGCCACCGCGACAAACTCCTCGATGCTGCCGCCGAAAATCGAGGTGAGAAGGAAGCGATCATGAGGTATCTGTAATTGCGCCATCAGCTCGGCGGACTTTTCGGCTCCCGGATTTGTCAAGCCAACAGCGTTGACGAAGCAGCCCGGTGCGTACTGGCTGAGAACCGGTTCGCGGTTACCCAGGCGTGGTTTAAGGCCGATACTTTTGGTAGTGACTACCCCCACCTCTGGCATGTGGTCGAATATGTGCTGGATGATAGGAACAGCTGTAGTGACGATGCCCGAGGGTATAGTGAAGGGCCCGGAGAGAGTTTTGCCAAGAAATTCTGTGCTCAAATTTTTGTGCTCGTTTCGGGTGGTGGCGGGGGTGAAAATCTGCGCGCAAGTATACGGCTTTGCGCCGGCCGAGTCTAAGTGCCGGGGCTGTCACCGGGGCTCATTCGCCGTTAAATGCGGGCAGCTAACGTTCCCGGAAAAACCGCAAAAACGCCCGGGTCAGCTCGCGCTCAGCTGTGTCACCCATGCCAGTTGCTGCGGCAGGCAGACGGTCTGCAGGTCGTAATGTTCGATCGCAAACTGTCGCGCGTTCGCGCCCAGCCGTTGCCGTTCAGCGGGGTCCTCCAGCAGGCTGATGACTTCTTCGGTCAGCTGCTCTGAGTCGAAAAAATTGACCAGACGGCCGTTCTCCTTGTCTGTGATCACCTCCTGCAGGGGACTGGTGTCGCTGGCCACCACGGCACAACCCACGCTCATCGCTTCCAGCAGGCTCCAGCTGAGAACAAAGGGGTAGGTCAGGTAAATATGGACGGTGGATAACTGCAGCACTCGAATAAAGTCGGCGTAGGCCAGATTGCCCACAAAATGTACGCGAGCCCTGGCCTCGGCGGGAGTCTTGGTTCGCAACTCTTGCTGGAAATGTTGTTTCCAGCTTTTGCCATCTGCTCTGGGAGCGCCATAACTCCCCTCGTCGCCGCCAACGATAATCACGCGGGCATTGGGGCGGCGGCGCAGCAGCTCCGGCAGCGCCCGCATGAAAATGTGACAACCACGCAGCGGCTCGAGATTGCGGTTGACGAAGGTAATGATTTCATCTTCCCGGGTGAGCTTCAGTGAGCCGCCAATTTTAATCCAGACGTCTTTGGAGGGGGCCAGGCGGTCGGTGTCTATGCCATCGTGGATGACCGATATCTTGTCGCGGAAGGGCTGCGGGAACGTACTGGCCTGCCAATGCGTGGGTGCCAATGCCGCATCGGCGATGTCAAAATGAAGCAGGTTGTTGATATTGCGCATGCGCAGGCGACAGGGTGTACCGCTGGGGTCGGATTCGGGGAATTCGGGATCAAAATTGGTATCAGCACCGCTCGCCTGATAGAAAAATTCGCAGTAGATACCCAATTTGGCCTGTGGCCAAACCTCTTTCAGGAAGAGGCTCTCCCCCCAGCCCGGGTGCGCAATAATGATATCCGGCTCGAACCCCTCAGCTGATAACGCAAGTGCCGCACGAAAGCAGGCTTCGGCGCGTATGGTTTTCGTCTCCAGGTCAGTCACCCAGGGGTGTAAACCCTTGGTGGAGTGCCTTTCTGTCTTGTAGCGACGCACTTCGATGCCCTGCAATGACGCGGGCAAATTGGTTCGCGAGGTCAGAGCGATGACGCGGTTTCCCGGTTGTGAGGCGAGAGCAGGGCCGAGGTTTTTAAACTGGGCGGGAAAATTCTGGTGAATAAAGAGCACATTCATTTATAGCAAACCTGCTATCGCTTTGGACACTGTGCTGAGCTGGTGATCCTGTGGAAAAGTAAACTGGATTCGTTTTACACACTCAAGATAGTTGTGGCGATTGAGGTTCAGAATACGGTTAGTGGCCTCGTTAGTGAACAACTCCCTGTTGTTTGCAAATATGCCCAACACCCGCTGCTTCTCCTTTTTCAGATTGTCGCTGTAGTGGTTTCCGAGCACAGCGTGGCTGATCTGACACAAGCGGGCTTTGGCGTTGTTGTCGATTGCTGCCCGGCTGATCATCACGGCAAAGCCCCAGATCATGTCGGCGATAGGCGTGATACCCTCGTAGCTTGCATAAATGGATTGCTGTGGTAGCTCGTAGACGGCGTCTTCTGAAAATATATCTTCCAGAGATGCCTGTCGTTGGTGCCTGCGCTCGAAAGATAATACCTCCTGTACACAACCGATAGAGCTGTACAGCGAGGCTTCACAGACAAAGATTTTATCGCTGCCAAAAATATGTCGAAGGGGTTGCAGGCGATCAAGCAGGCTCTTGCGGTAGACACCGAAGAAAGACGCCGGGTGAAAAAAACGTTTCATGACTGTCGCTGCCGCCGCCACTGGCTCGTCGCTGCTGGTTTCAAAATAGCTGGCGTCGAGATATTGTTTTTCCAGGGTCTCGCCGCTGGCGTCTATCTGTAGATTTCTGCTGTATACCAGCCCCATGCCCGGATCGTCACGCAGCAGTGCCAGGGTTTTCTTCAGGTAGTCCGGTTGCATCGGGTCATTGCCGCTGCGGATGGCAATGAATTCCCCGGCAGCGGGTGCGAGGCAGCGATTGAAGTTGTAAATCTGGCCGACATTGAACTGGTTCTGGAAAAGCCTGAAGCGGCCGTCAGATTCACAATAGTTGCGGCAGATTTCCACAGTGTCATCCGTCGAGCAGTTGTCAAAAATTAACACCTCGAAATCCTCGTGGGTCTGCGACCGGATAGTATCCAGGGTATTGGCAATGTACTTTTGTTCATTGCGTACCGGTACACAGACAGAGACTATAGGGTTGGTGGTGGTGCCGCTTGCTGTCATGAACTGTTCCTTTGGGGTGGAGAGATATCTTCAATGATGCGAGGCCGCAGGTCCATCGCTGCAAGGCGCTCCCGGATCTCCTGTGTATAGAGCGGATTCATCACGATAACAACGTCCGGCCGGTACTCTACGAGACTTTCGGGAGCCCGGACCTGGTGACCCGTGCCAGGTATATAGCGCCCCTGTTTGCGGGGGTTAAGGTCGATCAGGCAACCGATTTCGCGCCCTGTCTTCAGGGTATTGCTGAAGCTCACACCCTTGGAGCCGGCGCCCCACAGTGCGATTTTTTTCCCTTCGCGGTGCAGCTCCCGAAGGGTTTCGGACCAGCCCGCTACTTTAGACGTGTAGTGGCTTTCGAAGGTGTTCACCAGGGCAGTTAATGCGGCGGTGGGCGGGTTTTTTCGGTTTGAGCTTACGGCGTTACCGGGCGCCGCAGCGGTGTTGCGTGGGGCTGCGTGCATGCCGAGAAACTGCCCGCCAAACCCGGTGTCTACCTGTTCCACGAGAAATCCGCTGCGCTCGAAGACTGTGCGCAAGGAATGCTCGGTAAAATAGCCGCAGTGCTCGTAAATAAGGTCCCAGATACCCAGGTCCTGCAGCGTGAAGAGCGCGTTCGGGACCTCGAAATACAGGCCGGTCGCAGTGTCGCCTGCAGTGTAGCCGATAGTTTCGCGCAGTTCTTGCAGGAAATCGGCGGGTTCCGGCATATGCTCCAGCGCATGGCGGCAACAGATAAGGTCTGCCTTATAGTGCCGGTACTGGCGAGAGTAGTAATCCCGAATAAAGATCGGTTCCCCGTCAGGCCTGTCGCCCGAATGGCGTGAGGCCTGGCTGGGGTCAAAGCCGATTCCCCGGTTGTTGCCCAGGGTGCACAGCAGTCGCAGAAAGTCGCCACTGCCACAGGCGATCTCGATTACAGTTTTGTGTCGCAGATTGTGTCGTGCCAGCAATTGTGTCGCCAGGGAGCGCGCATACTGGTCGAAGCGATCAGAATAATGCAGGGAGTTCTCATACTCGCCGGAATAATCGATAAGCCCGGGATCAAAGCTGCTGTTGTAGAGGTGGCCACAGTGCTGGCAGAAACACAGGTCTATGTCTCCCAGCGGTGCTGCCAGGGCGTCCGACTGATTGTGGTAAAGAATATTGCAGTAGATTGGAACCTGTCGCAGCTGGGCGCAGTGCTGCACCTGCTGTGATTGACAGGCGGGGCAGGGCAGAGTCGGACTCTCGCTCACTGCGGCTTACTCACAGTGTCACAAGCTCGGGGGTCAAGCCGAGCTGTTGCAGATCACGTTCGATCTCCTGTCGATACAGGGGGTTCATTATCACTACCATTTCGGGCGCGTATTCCCGCAGAAACTCCGGGCCGACTATCGGTAATCCCGACCCCGGCAGAAAATACCCGTGTTTGTGCGGGTTGATGTCCACACCGTAGCTGATGAATTCGGCTTCGCTTACAGTGCTTAGCATGGCAACCGCCTTCGAGGCCGCGCCCCATATCACTGTCCTCTGGCCCCTGCCGGCGAGCCCGCCCAGGCGGCTGGCCCAATGTCGTCGCTTGTTTTGCAGGCGTTGCGGAAAATCGCTCACCAGAGAAGCGAGCTGCGGCAGGTCATCTTCCAGCGGTAGTGGCTGGCGGCTGGTAGTTTCCGCAACCGCTCGCGCTTCCAGGGTAAGGTACTGGCCGCCGTATTCCACCGCCAGGTCCAATACTTCGAAGCCGTTTGATCTGAACAGGCGAGCCAGCGAACCGGGGGAGAAATACGAGCAGTGCTCGTAGTAGATATCCTCGAAGGCACATTCTCGCAGGATACGGGTAGCATCCGGCACCTGGAAGAATACCGTGGTGCCCACCCTGTCGCCGATCGCACGGCGCACCGTGGCGATGAAGCTGGCAGCGTTGGGGATATGCTCCAGCGTCATCTTGCAGACGATGAAATCGGCCTGCTGTTCGAGGTATTTCTCCGAGTAAAAGTCAGCGATGAATTGCATGCGGCCAGACGCGGAGCTTTCAATACGGTCTGGCTGTACGCCCGGGTCAAAGCCGACCCCGTGATTGTCGCCCAGCTCGCACATGAGCTGTAGAAACTCGCCTTTGCCACAACCAATCTCCACTATTTTCTTGCCGCGTAGTTGGTAGCGTTCTACAAGCCGCTGAGCCAGCTCCCGGTGAAAGTGCTTGAACGTGGCGGAGTAGCTCTGGGTTTCTTCGTAGCGGCCGGAATATTCGGCGAGATCGGGCTCAAAGGCGAGGTTGGAGATAAAGCCGCAGCCCCGGCAAAAAGCCAGTTGAATCGCTCCCCCTGGATAGTCGCGTGCTTCTTGTCGGGAGGGCACCAGAATGCAACTGTTTGCCGGAACAGCGGCCAGTTCGTGGAAAATCGCCATTGCTCTTGCGTGGCAGCAAGGGCAGGGGTGTCCACTGGTATCAGGCACGGCTCAATGGCTCCAGAATCCGGGGGTAGGGAACAGGCACGATAAAGCGCCCCCCACCCGCCTCGTAGGCGTGCTGCTGGGTGCGAATTTCATCGGCAAAGTTCCAGGCCAGCAGCAACAGGTAATCGGGCGGCGATTCCAGCAGTTTGTCCGGCGGGTAGATCGGCTGGTGCTGGCCCGGCATGTGCAGCCCCTGTTTGTGGTGACTGCGATCAACAACGTAGTCCACCAGGTCGGGGCCTATGCCCAGGCTGTTGAGAAGAGTGCTACCTTTTGCCGCCGCGCCGTAAGCGGCAATGCGCTTCCCCTCCCCGCGCAATTTACGCAGCAGCGTGAGCAGCGCATTGCCGAGTAAGTCTGAGCGCTGGGCGAAGTCCCGATAGTGTTCTATTTTGTAGGCCCAGTCCCGGGCCTCCTGTGTGAGCAGCTGTTGCACTGCCGCTGACTGACGATCGTTTTTCTCTATATAAAGACGCAGTGAGCCACCGTGAATCGTTAGTTCGCGAATATCATTTATGTAGAGCTGGTGACGCCGGAACAGCCTGTCCAGCGCGGTCGCGGAGAAGTAGCACAGGTGCTCATGGTAGATGGTGTCGAATTCGCAGTGTTCGATAAGGGTCTGCGCATAGGGTACTTCCATCACCGCAACCCCGGCCTGGTCGAGCACGCTGGCAATGCCTGATACGAAGCCATTGAGGTCCGCCACGTGGGCCAGCACATTGTTGGCGTGGATGACGTCTGCCCGGGTTCCGCGGGCAGCGAGATCCTCCGCCAGTTCCCTGCTGAAAAAAGTGGGCAGGGTATTAACGCCCAGTTCTGCGGCGGCCTGGGCTGGACCCCGGGCCGGGTCTATACCCAGCACCTTGATTCCCTGTTCCAGGTAGTTGCGCAACAGGTAGCCATCGTTGCTGGCCAGTTCCACTACCAGGCTATCGCTGTCGAGACCCCGCGCCTCGATAAGCTCCAGTGCGTTGTCTCTGGCGTGCCGCAGCAGTTGCGGCGAAATCGAGGAGTAGTAGGGGTACGCGTCGCAGAAAAGCACCTCCGGCGCGACCGTCTCAGTAATTTGCAGCAGCGAACAGCCGCCGCAGAACACCAGCTCCAGTGGGAACCGGGGCTCGGGTTCAGTCAGCTGTTGCCGACTGGGGAAGCGATCGGCAAGAGGTGTGCTGCCGAGGTTCAATACCGCCTGTAGCTCCCCCTGATCGCAACTGCGGCAGGTATCGATTCGCGCCATGTCAGGCCACCGCCGGCGCGCGCCAGCGCAGGTCTTCATTCAGCCGGCCGTCGCTTACCAGTCGCTTGAGGTGAGCGATACGCATGAAACGCTCTCCCTCGAAATCCGCCAGCGTCAGGCCAACCCGTTGGTATAGGTCGTACAGCTGTTCTATGCCCCGGCGGGCATGCCACTGGGGCTTGAAATCGTGCAGCTCCAGTGCGATGCGATTGCAGTCGACCCGGTAGCAGCGCCGGTCCGGCCCCGCGTCCGCCGCATATTCGATACGACAATCGGGCACCACTTCGGCTACCAGCTCGGCCAGTTCGACCACGCGGTAATTCTCACTGCTTGAGCCAACGTTGAAGGCGCGGTCGTGTACCGCTTCACGGGGTGCTTCCAACGCGGCTATGTAAGCGCGGGCAATGTCCTCCACGTGAACCACCGGCCGCCAGGCGGTACCGTCGCTTTTCAGGTGGATACGGCCGGTGGTATATGCCCAGGCGGTGAGGTTGTTGATCACCAGATCGAAGCGCAGCATTGGCGATGCTCCATACGCGGTGGATGCCCGCAGGTATGTCGGGGAAAAATCGCTATCGGCCAGGTGACGTAGCGCTGTTTCCACCGTGACTTTGGACACCCCATAGGGCGTGACAGGGCAGGGTGAGGCATTTTCGTCCAGGAAGTTATTGCCTGCGGCGCCGTAATTGCTGCAGGAAGAGGCGAACAGGAAGCGTGATACCCCGCCTGCCTTCGACAGCCGCGCCAGGGCGATGGCGGCCGACGAGTTGATCTGCTCTGTCAGTGTTGGTCGATAATCGCCCAGCGGGTCGTTGGAGAGAGCGGCCAGATGAACAATGGCCTCGAAGCCGGCCACGTCGGCTGCCTTGACGTCGCGGATGTCTTTGTTAAGAACCTTCAGCTCGGGCAGTGCGTCACTAAACCGGCTGCCCTCAAAATACCCGGTATCCAGGCCGACCACCTCGTGACCACGCGCTTGTAACATGGGTGCCAACACGCAGCCAATGTAGCCGCTGCTGCCGGTCAGCAGTACGCGCATGTCAGTTCCAGGTCTTCCAGGGGGGGTTACCTTCCCGCCACAGCCGTTCCAGCAGCTTCTTGTCGCGCACCGTGTCCATGCACTGCCAGAATGATTCATGGCGGTATGCCATGAGCTGGCCGTCTGCGGCCAGGCGCTCCAGGGGCTCGCGCTCCCATTGGCTTGCGTCGCCCTCGATGTAGTCAAAAACCGCCGGCTCCAACACAAAAAAAGCCCCGTTAATCCAGCCTTCGCTGGTTTGGGGCTTCTCATTAAACTGTGAAATGCGGTCGCCTTCCAATTCCAGGTGACCGAAGCGGGCCGGAGGGCGCACCGCGGTCATGGTTGCCAGCTTGCCGTGGCTGCGGTGGAAGACCAGCAGCTTATCGATGTCCACATTGGCGACACCGTCACCCCAGGTCAGCATGAAGGTGCCCTGCCCTACCCAGGGGGCGAGTTGTTTAATGCGTCCACCGGTGGCAGTCTCCTGCCCGGTGTCCACCAGGTCGACATGCCAGTCGTGGCCGCTGCGGTCGTGTAGAATCACCTCGCCTGTGCCCGTGCGCACCGTCATATCGCTGTGGAGGGAAGCGTACTCCCGCATCCAGCGCTTGATGTACTCGCCTTTATAGCCCAGGGCAATTACAAATTCGTCAAATCCGTAGGCGGCGTAGTGCATCATGATGTGCCACAGCAAGGGTTGACCGCCAATTTCCACCATGGGCTTGGGTTTCACTTCTGTTTCTTCGGCCAAACGCGTACCCAGGCCGCCGGCGAGGATGCCTACTTTCATGTTATTCCACTTCCAGGGACTGTAACCGAATGTCTGACCATTCGGTGGGGGAGCCAAAATACTGGAACAGGCCAAAGCTCGCAAGGTGGTTGCGCGGCAGGTGGGCGGGAATGGCAGCGTTGTTTATTTTGCACAGCCAGGTTGAAGGCTCGGCCTCTCCTTCGGGCCAGATACGGAACCGGCAACTGTTGAGGGCATCAGTGACCCGGACCTGGTGGCGCACCCGGTATTTGCGCCCGGGCTGTATGGGAAACTTTTTCAGCCCGGGCCGGGTCTGGACAATCCAGCTTTTGTTGCTGCCTATCAGGTTGTCGCCCCAGGCGATCCAGACGTGAGCGCCGCCATCACGGCCCAGGGTGGCAAGGCCATTGGTACTGTAGCCAGGTTTGATACCGAGCTCGGCCGATTGCTCTACATGCCCGACGAAAAAGTCACTGAGCCCCAGCCATGTGCCAGAGGGTGAACCAAACTGGACACGGTAGGTGGCTTCCTGACTGCGAGTGGGAGGCCCAAGCAGTAGCAGGATGTCCGGCCCCACGGGTTTGGCGGCACGGATCACGTTGCTGTCGACGTCGAGCTCAAACATACCGTTCACGGCCTGGCCCAGCCCTTGAATGGAGTCGAACTCCCGCAGATTAGTGAGGTCAAGAGGGAGTTGGGGAGGCCTGGGGTCCCAACAAAATTCGGCGCTGGTGTGGTGCGATGTGCCATCTCGGCCGACAATGTCGATGTCCACAGTGTTCCAGCCTGCTATCAAGCGGCTGCTATCAATCGGTATTTCCAGGTTAAACCAGCCGGGGCATTTGCGCAGGCGATGGCAGCCCGGTGTCTTCATGCCATAGGGGAACTGCGGCGGATCTGATGCTTTTTCCTCAGGCTCTATATAGAAGGATGTAGGATCGCCCCGGTTGAGGCGAAACTGGGCCAGTAACGGCGCAAGTCTGGCATCGGTGCGGCCGATGATGTTGATGTCATCGTGGTGCCTGCGGAAGCGCTGTCGCGGACCATAGGGTAGCTGAATCATGGGGTTGGCTCTGTCTGTTCCGGGTGGGCCTGAAATGACGGCGGCAGAATAGCAGATACCCTGAGCACGTTTTGGTATTTTTACCACGACAGCTGTTGTCAGGTGGCAGGTGTCAGCCCGCCGGCCTGATACTTTTCAGCGGCTTTTGGTGTCAACACCGGGCAAATCTGATCTAACTCTCGATGTCACGCGTGTATATGCTTGAATATTAAGTATTTAAGTGGTCGTTGAATGTTTGTAAAACTATGCTACTATCGCCCCCAGCTGAACGATGTGAACAACTGGTCACGGGTAGTGGAAAGCTGCTGAAGGGTTGTGATCCGGGTCACATTTGTGAGTTTTGCTCTTGCAGGCAAAAAAAAGGGTTTGACAGAGTCATCACCCTTGATAAAAACTGGCTCAGCATTAAAAGATAGATTCCGCCACCGGTTCCGTGACTGGTAGCGGCGGTGCTTTAGGAAGCGCTGCGAAACACGGGTTGACGAACCCGTCGGGGGCATCACGAATTCGAATCTGGATCTGTATACAGCAGTATTTTAAAATTATGGAGAACTCCTAGCATGTCTGACTACGAAACACCAAGCACCAATTACGATAACGAAATCGACCTGACAACCGGGTCGGATGTCGTTGATGGCGGCCCCAACGACCTGATCGTCGGTGAACTCACTGACGGCGGCGCGGGTGGCCTCGATACCTTTAACCCTTCGGATATTATCAACAGTGGGGGCACGCTGCGCCTTACGGCTACCGGGGAAGAAATTGATTTCGCCGGTGCTTCCGTGGAAGACATCAATGCGGTAGAGATTCGCAATTTTACCACTGGGGATGGCTTCAGCATCAACACCATCAACTGGGGTGATGTGCCTAACTGGGTGTTGTACAACACAACAGGCGATACCGAAATATTCAATATTGGCAGTGCTGGCGACTTCTCCTTCATCGGTGGCCCCGGTGGCAGTGCCGCAGATTTCAGCGCCGATTTTCTTGACTCTGTCCACTCCGGCGACAATGACGAGATGGACTTCTGGGTTGACGGCGCCAATGTTGATGTGAACATCAACCTTGACTCGGGTGATGATGTTGAAACCGGCCATTTTATCGCCAATGGCGCGGGCTCCGAGGTCGGCTTCGCGGTTCAAGGCATGGAACATGTAGTAGTGACCGGCGATGCACCCTGGCTGGAACTGTCTGAATACGGCGATTATGGCATGATCATGTCGGCAGAGTCGGGCGCAGAAGAGGCCAGCTTTTTCTCCCATTATTTGGACTCCGTGGACGCGTCCGATTTCGCTGGCGATTTCGACTTCCGCGGCTCTATGGGCAACGGTAACGGTTACAGCAACGACGACCCGGTCACTTTTGTGTCCAGCACGGGTAACGATGAAGTCTATTTGTTTGGCGATTACGGCAACAGCGATGTGGTGGCAGAAACCGGCGCGGGCTTCGACTATATTTCGCTATATAACTTTGATGATGTGACCGTTAACACCGGCAAAAATGGCGATTACGCCTCAGTTTACGCCAGTGGTACGGTTGACGTGAAGACCGGCAATGGTGGGGATGGCGTATACATAGAGATGGCCCAAACCCTGATTGCCGGCCTCGGCAAAGGCAACGACTACGCAGACATTAATGTGTATGGCGATGCAACCGTTAAAACCGGCGGTGGCGGCGATTACATAACAGGTGACATCGGCGGTAATGCCGAGCTGAGGTTTGGCGGTGGTAACAACCAGGGCGACGTGAATGTTGGCGGGTTTGCAGATGTATTCATGGGCAACCGCGACGACTACCTGACTATCTTTGCGGAAGACGGCGCGAACATCACCGCGGGCAACGGCGACAACCGCCTTTTCGTCACCATTGGCAACGACATCGAAGATACCGCCACTATTCTCACTGGAACGGGTGACGACGAGATTTACGCCAATGGCAACCACTTTGATATCACGACTGCAGCGGGTGATGACTTCGTCGATATTGACTATGTAAGCGGCCCCTTTTCGGCCCTTGTCAAGCTTGGCGCCGGTAACGATACGCTTGATGTTGGCAGTCGCGGGCTTATTTCCTCCGACTTCATCAACTTCGGTGGCGGCAACGACACTCTGTCTGCTGATAACCTCGAGGTGATAAACGACGCTGGCGAATTCAGCGTTGTTAACCCCGGTACTCTTGAAAACATCTCATGGTCTGAAGGCAGCGGTTCCGTCTCGTTCGACGGCGCCAGCACCGGCGCGAACGCCGCAGGTGTTGTCAACTACATTATGGAAAACTCAGTAACTGAGTATTACGAGTTAGCGAATCTCGTCGACGACGTGACCGTTAATATGATGGGTTCAAGCAACAGTTATCTCGAGATGGATCTCGAAGTCCCGGGCGGCATGCTAAACTTCAACTTTGACGCGCTTGGTTCCCACAACTTCGAATATTTCGAACTCTATGACGTTGGCACGCTCAATGTGGTAACGGCAGACATGGACGGGAACCCTCTTACCACGCCGAATGTAGGGCTGGGCGGCGACTACTTTTATGGCGACGAGGATCTTGTTGAAGTCAATCTGGCAGGCAACACCGATATAAGCATGGAAGATATTGAAGCCGAAAACCTGGCCAATATCGATGCCGATGCTGTAACGGGAGGCGTGTATCTGGAGATGTCCGATGTCGCGGATGCTATAACGGTTACCACCGGTATCGGCAATGATTTCGTATACGGCTGGGACGATGATACCTCCTACGATGTGTCGACTGGAGCCGGTAGTGACTACGTAGAGACTGGCGACCAGGACGACGTGATCGACACTGGCGATGGTAACGACTTCGTTAACTCTGGTGCTGAAAACGACAATATCGATTTGGGCGCGGGCAACGACTTCGCAAGGTTTGACGCGGGCGAACTCGACAGCTTCGACACCATCAACGGCGGTAGCGGTATCGATACGGTTGAAGCCGGTAGTAGCCTGGGTACGCAACTCGACGATTTCTTCTTTAACTGGTCGAATATTGAAGTGCTGGAGCTGTCAAATGGCAGCAATAACCTGACATTCAACGACATCGCGAACGAGAACGGCCCGGATACGGTTGTTACCTCTGGCTTGAACGACATGATTACCCTCGGCTCGGGTTACTCAAGAACCCTGACGGTTGATATTTTTGACGGGTCCGATGACGTTGTCGATGCATCAGCAGTAACCAACGCCAACGGAACTCTGATTATCCGTGGTGATGTAGACGCGTTTAACAACGACACGCTTACGGGTGGTCTCAGCACTAATGATGAGTTGATCATGACGGCTGACGGTCTGATGTCAGATCTGGCCGGTGTATCCGGCTTTGAGAAAATTACTGTACTCAGGAATGAAGACAGTATTGACGACAGCGCCGATATCGCCACCGACGATGGTACCATTGGCGCTGGCGAGACCCTGGTGGTCGATGCCTCAGGTCTGGTAGCCCAGATCGATCCCGCGATAGCTGCAGGCGATTTCTTCTTCGATGGAACACTTGAGGCAGACGGCGGTAGCGTCGACCTGATCTCCGGCGAAGGCAACGACGAAATCCTGACCGGCAACGGCGACGATGTGATTGAAACCGGCCTCGGTGACGACACAGTTGAGTCCGGTGACGGCGCTGACGACATCGACACTGGCGCTGGTATAGACGTGGTGGACGCAGGGGTTGGCAACGATACCGTTGTAGCCGGCGCTGACGATGACTGGGTAGAAGGTGGCGATGGCGACGACGACATCGACGGTGGTGACGGCGCTGACGAACTCTTCGGTGATGCTGGTGATGATACCGTTGACGGCGGAACAGGCATCGACCTGATCTGGGGTGGTGAAGGTTCTGACCTGCTCAGTGGTGGTGACGGTGCCGATACCTTCCACTATGACAGCTTCGACGAGTCACGTGGTGGTAACGCATCTGTCGATGAAATCGACGACTTCGTTTCTGGTACTGACAAGGTTGATGTGTCCGGCATAGGGGAAGTGACCAACGTTTTCCTTGGCAATGCAGAGAGCTTTGGTCAGGCACAGGGTATGCTGACTCCGGGAGTTGTGGGTCAATTGGTGTTCCAGGCTGACATCGGCGTTCTTTGGATGAACGATGGTGACGATGCCCTGAACGGACTTGACCTCCAGATCGATATGACGGGTCTCGCATCCATGGCTGAAGGGGACTTCATCCTGGCAGTGGTATAACACTTCCACTCAATCAGGGCATGATTACCCCCACAGGGGTCTAGTGCCCTAGTAATAAGCCACGTCGGGTAACCGGGGTGGCTTTTTTCGTTTTCAAATTTTAGTCTTTTAATCGTGAGAGCCAATACTATGGCTGTTGAGCCTGAATTCGAGCAATGGCAGCGCAACCCGGCGGATCTGCAATCTTTGTCGCGCTGGGTGACTGCGATGCAGACACAGTCCAGGGAGGCGGAGGCCGTGGTGTTACTGGTACCTGTGGCCGAGAAGGCAACGGATGTCCCGATAGCTGCCAGTATGTATACCGCCCTGATAACACTGGAGTTGGGTCAGGGGAATACCGGCGGAGCCAGCGACTGGTCGAAACGGCTTAGCGAGGCCGAGCCCGAGGGTTTCAGGGCACCCTACTTCCGAGGGCGGATTTTGCAGTCCATGGGGCGACTGCACGATGCCAAGGCCCACTACCTGCAGGCGGCCAAGAGGGAGCATATGCACGCAGACCTGTGGCAGCGCCTGCTGGATTGCTGTACAGCCACTCGCGATTTCGAGCGTGCCCAGCGCATACTCGTGCAGGTTCAGCAATGGCCCTGGAAACCGGCGCTAAAGCGATTGTGGCGTTACAAGCAGGGTTGTATCTATCAGCAATCCGCGCGCTACTCGCTCGCCATGGTGTGTTTTTCGGAACTCATCCTCGATTGTGTCACGCGAGGGATTCCCACTATAGAGCCTCGCCCTGCGCGCTTGTCCCAGGTAGCACCAGAAGCCCCTATAGCTGCCTTGCGGGATGCGATAGCATTGCTTGAGAGGCACGACTTGCAAGCCTTTCCAACAGCAGGAACCCTGCTTGGATGGTGGCGCGAAGGTAAGTTCCTCTCCCATGACAAGGATATCGACATTATGCTGCCCCCGGGCGCCGACTGGGCGCGGGCGTTTCAGCTTATGTCTGAGGCACCGGCATTCGCAGCAGTATTCAACGAGATGAATTATTCCAATTTCCATTCCTTCGTGCATCGTGAAACCAGACTTGTGGTGGATATCAGTCACCA
This sequence comes from uncultured Haliea sp., assembly GCA_963977485.1. GTDB lineage: Bacteria > Pseudomonadota > Gammaproteobacteria > Pseudomonadales > Halieaceae > JARRPM01. The sequence continues at coordinate 184,912 of CAXBOW010000010.1, read as the reverse complement.
CGAATACCACGATGACGGCCAGGTACAATGCGTCTGGCGCGTACCCGGCCTGCCGGATGAGCAGTGCAGGCGCACCAGACAGTCTCAGTATGCGTTGGTGCGTGACGAGTGGCTTGGGGTTCAATTCTGGCGTCCTGAAGACCCAGACAGTTTCCTTTCGGAGTTATACGGTGACTGGCGAACGCCAGACACAGGTTTCGATACCACGATATCCGGACACCACCTGGTGGGATATCCTGATGTAGTCAGGAGCTATGCGTATAATCGCCTGGCTGATCGTTTGTCTGGAGGTAGTCGGGAAAAAGGCCTTGCCTATGTCGCCCAGATCCTGGCAAAGGATCCTCTGGACCCCATAGCCAACCATATCCAGAACCTGTTCACACAGGCCGCAACACAGTCCGATGAAGGCTGAGCGAGTTCTCGCCATAGGTGTGTTTGATCTTTTTCACGTGGGCCATTTGCGCTACCTTCAATTTGTGAGCACACGGGGTAGTCGTCTCGTGGTTGCCGTCACGCTCGATCACATGGCCGCCAGGGTAAAGGGGCGTGAACCCCTGATACCTCAGGAACAGAGGCTTGAGATCGTGCGCGGGTTTGGTTTTGTCGCGGAGGCCGAGCTGGCACCCACGTCGACAGAAATGACCGCTGCGGCAGCTGATTGGATCGAGGCATGGAATATTCAGCATGTGGTATCGGGCGGCAGTTGGCAGGGTAGTGAACGCTGGGCCCGGTTGGAGCCGGTACTGCTAAAGCGTGGTATCTCCGTGGAATACGCACCGCATACAGATGGTGTCTCCACGACCGGGATAATTGACAAGGTGCTGCAAAAATTCGGTTCTACTGAGCCGCTGTGCTAGTGCCGTTTATTGCGACTTTAAGTGGCCATTCTGGTAGAATGCCCCGCCTCGAATATCAGGGACCGCCGGTGCACCGGGCAGAAATTAAACTGTGAAAATTGAAGAAAAAACAGACCTGCAAAAGGTCCTGCTGAACTGTCGGAAATCCTTTGTATACGTCGGTGTATTTAGCCTGTTCATCAATCTGCTGATGCTGGTGCCCACCTTCTATATGTTACAGCTTTATGATCGGGTTGTGGCCACAGGCAGCGGCTCCACGCTTATCGTTCTCACTGTCATTATGTTGTTTCTGATGGCTACCATGGGCGGGCTGGAGTGGGTCAGGTCGCGAATTCTGGTGCGTGTGGGAACCCGCATAGACTCACTGTTAGGTGGCCGGTTGTACAACGTGAGCTTCAAGCGCGCGTTGCTGACTGGCGGCGCCAGGGCCAATACCCAGCCTCTGCAGGACCTCAACGGGGTGAAAAGTTTTCTCACTGGTAACTCCATCTTTGCGTTTTTTGATGCGCCCTGGCTGCCTATCTATTTGTTGGTGATGTTTATGTTTCACCCCTGGATAGGCATGATCGGCCTGGTTGCCGCGATCATACTGGCGGCAGTAGCTATTGCCAACGAGGTGTTTACTAGCAAACCGCTGGCGGAAGCCACCACGCACAATGTTGAAGCGACAACGACGACTGCCACCAATCTGCGCAACGCTGAAGTCATCGAATCCATGGGCATGCTCGGAAAGTTTCGCTCCCGCTGGGAGGAAAAACACCGCAAAGTGCAATACTGGCAAGCGATAGCCAGCGACAGGGGTGGGGCTTTCACCTCTTTTTCGAAAACATTCAGACTCACCGTTCAGTCGCTGGTACTGGGTATGGGCGCTTACCTGGTGATACAGCAGCAGATTACACCCGGTTTGATGATCGCCGGGTCGGTTCTGCTGGGCAGGGCGCTGAGTCCCATCGACCAGATGATTGGCGCCTGGAAGGGCTTCGTCTCCGCCCGCGCGCAGTATCACCAACTCAATACTTTGCTGGACGCTATACCTGAGGGCTCGTCCGCCATGTCCCTGCCCGCACCCAAAGGCGAAGTGACTGCGGAGAATGCCGTCGTGGCGCCACCTGGCGCTAAAGCTGCAGTACTCAAAGGTATAAATTTTAAAATTCAGGCCGGGGATGCCGTTGGGGTTATCGGACCCAGCGCAGCGGGTAAGTCGACACTGGCCCGCAGTATTCTCGGAATCTGGCCCACGGCGGCAGGTTCTATGCGCATCGATGGTGCCGAGTCGAGTTCCTATGAGCGTGAGGAACTGGGGCCGTATATCGGTTATCTGCCACAGGATATAGAGCTGTTCGACGGCAGTATCAGCGAGAATATCGCCCGTTTCGGTGATGTCGATGCCGAGATGGTCGTGCAGGCAGCCCGGGATGCCGGAGTACACGATATGATATTGCACCTGCCAGAGGGCTATGACACCTTGATCGGCCAGAGCGGCGGTGTCTTGTCGGGCGGGCAGCGTCAGCGGATTGGCCTTGCCAGGGCACTGTACGGCAACCCTTCTCTTATCGTCCTCGACGAGCCCAATTCGAACCTGGATGACCAGGGTGAGCACGCTCTGAGGGCGGCAATTAATTCCTGTAAGCAGAAAGGCAGCACGCTGGTGGTGATTACCCACAGCATGAGCCTGCTTTCCGTGGTAGACAAACTGATGGTAATGAAGGATGGGCAGGTAGTGGCATTTGGCGCAAGAGACGAGGTGCTGGCGAAAATACAGGCCATGAGAAATCAATCCCAGAGCGGCCAGCAGTTGCCCGCGGGTCGTGGTCGGCCCGACAAGCCCGCTCAAGTCGGCCAGAGTTAAACCCATGCAACTACCACTCGCTCTACCGGCTGCACCCGATGCCGAGTTCACTCTGGAGACATCCGACCTTAAGCCGCGCCGTATTGGCATCTTGATATTGGCCGTGGTGTTTGGCGGTTTCGGTATCTGGGCGATGCTTGCGCCGCTAGACAGCGCTGCGCTGGCGCCCGGGGTGGTTACCGTCAAAGGTCACCGCAAGACAATTCAACACCTTGAAGGGGGTATTGTCAGTGAGATTCTCGTAACGGATGGCGAGATGGTACAGCAGGGGCAGACATTGCTGGTGCTGGATGCAACCCAGGCGAATGCTGAACTGGGTGTTCTGGTGGGGCAGTACTTCACGGCTACTGCCATGGAAAATCGTCTGACTGCGGAGCGGGATGGTCTTGCCGAAATCGAATTTGCCGCTGAGCTGGATGTTGCGGACAGTCGCGCGCTGGAGGCGATGAAAAACGAAGAGCAGATATTCCTGGCCCGCCGCAAGGACCGCCTGGGCGAGATCGATGTACTGGAGCAGCGCATCGCCCAACAGCGGTCGCGTATAAAGGGTCTCGAGGCTCAGATCGAGAGCAAAAGTGAAATCGTGAAGTCCTATACCGAGGAAGTGAATGACCTTGCTGAGCTGTTGTCGGAAGGCTTTGTAGACAAGCAGAGGCTACGTGAGCTGCAGCGGAATAGATCGCGATTTGTAGGTGAAGTAGCTGAACACCGGGCGGCTATTGCGCAGTCTGAAGTCCAGATCGAGGAGACCAAGCTGGAGATTTTGCAGCTCAACAACCGCTTCACTACAGAAGTAGTGGACATGCTGGCGACTGCACAGGCCAAGGTTTACGACCTGGCGGAACGAATCTCCACAATACGTTATCGTCTGGCGAGAACGGAAATCACTGCGCCGGAAGCCGGGATAGTGCTCGGCATGAATACACACACCATCGGTGGTGTGATCAGACCCGGTGAGCCCTTACTTGATATCGTGCCGGAAATGGCGGAACTGATTATCGATGCGAGGGTGTCACCCATGGATATCGACCGCGTCAACGTTGGCACAGAAGCAACCATCAGGTTCAGTGCCTTTAATAACGCGACCACACCGACTATCAAGGGTGTGCTAACAAAAATATCGGCCGATCGCCTGGAGGATCCACAGACCGGGCAACCCTATTACCTCGCCAGGGTGGAGGTCACTGAGCAGGGCAGGGAAAAACTGGGTAATCTTATACTGGTCCCCGGGATGCCGGCCGAAGTGCTGCTTAAAACCGGTGAGAGAACGCTGTTCCAGTACCTTGTCAAACCAGCGAGAAATGTTTTCGCCCGCTCGCTGATCGAGGATTAGACAGTGCGGTTTCAGCTTCTGGCTCTATTTTTGCTCATGTTTTACACTGCGACTTCGGTGGCGCAGCCCGACACCCTGTATGACGTTTACGCCCAGGCACTGGCGGCGGACCCCAGGGTAAAGATTTCGCAGTACAGAGTCGAAGTGGGGAAGGCGCAGGAGGATAGTGCCTTCGGCGCGTTGCTGCCGCAGGCCAGTGTGGCGGCCCAGCTTTCGGACAACGACGTGAAGTACGATTCCGATGAGCCGGACCAATCCTATGACGGTGAGCGTTATGTTGTGCAGGTGCGACAGACCCTGTTCAACTGGCGTACGCTCTCGAATCGAGCGAAGGCTGAAAAACTTGTCGCCCAGCGCGAGGCAGAATTGCTCGATGTGATGGGCATGTTGCTGGTAGACGTATCCGACCGCTATTTCCAGGTGTTGCTGGCCGACGGCGGCGTGGCCCTGCTCAGGGATGAGGAGGCGCTGGTAGGGCAGCAACTGAGAGAAACCGAGGCCCTGTACGAGCGCAACCTGGTGCCCGTGACTGACTACCTGGAGACACAGGCGCGCACGGATATGGTGCGCACTCAACTTATTGAAGCAGAAAACCTGGCAGCCCTGGCGCGGGAGGAACTGTCTGCGCTAACTGGCGCGCCCGTGGGCGAGCTCGCGCCAATAGACAAGGACTTCACTCTGCCGTCGCTGGACAACACGGTGGATTACTGGACTAGCCTGTCGATGAGTAACAACCCCTTGCTGGATAGTAAACGCGAGGCAGTAAAGGTTGCGCTGGAGGCGGTGGAAGAGCAGAAGGGGGGCCATTACCCGACCTTCGACCTGATCCTGAGCGCCCAGCGCTCCGATGTTGGCTATGACAATCAGGTATCGCAGCAGCGTGACAGCGGGTACATTGGCGTTGATATTAACCTGCCGCTGTTCTCCGGTGGTTCCACGTCTGCCCGCGTGCGCGAAGCCTGGTCACAATATTATATTGCACGGGAGGAAGAAGAGGCGGCGAGACGGGAGGTCCTGAAGCTGATACGGGGCGCCTGGCTGAATACCCGTTCCAACCGCAAGCGCATCGATTCAGCGGCATTAAGTGTCAAATCCGCTACCAAATCCTATGAGGCGATGAGCAAGAGCTTCAGTTATGGCACCGTCAAAACTGCGGACGTGCTGGCGGCACTGCACTTCAGGACGAGGGCAGAACGGGACTACCAGGAAGCGTTATACAACTACCTGGTATCCTGGCTTACCTTGAAACGGGAGAGCGGAACGATTGATGCCAGTGATCTGGAGCAGTTGAACAGTTGGCTGATGGAGGAAAATTCCTGAACATTGTTTATGATGCATTGAATGCGCCTCTGAAGCTTATTGGGTTTTTTATAGTGAACACAGGCTGTATTCCGGCTGAAGGTCCAGCGTAGGCTATGTACTCGCCAGGTTTTTTGCGGGAGCATTCATTACTTCTTTCCTGGGTGTCCCGTCTATTCGATCTTTGCGTCTTTATGGCGGCATGCCTCGCCGCCCATTGGGTCGTGTTTGGCTTCCAGACAGTTCGGGCCGATTATGAAGTTGCCATCACTTTGGCCGTGGTTGTGTTCCTGTCGATATTCCAACTGGCCGGGCTCTACCGCACCTGGCGTGGGGAAGAATTTACCGCGGAACTCACTTCCATATTCGTCGCCTGGAATATCGTATTTGCGGTACTGATTTTTCTGGCAGCGATAACCAAAACGACGGCAGATTTCTCCCGGGCCTGGCTTCTTATCTGGTACGCGGGGGGGTTTGTCCTGCTTTTTCTTCAGCGCCTGAGTCTCAGAAGCTTTCTCAGAGTCATGCGCGGCAAAGGTTTTAATCTTCGGCATGTTGTGATTATTGGCTCGAACGAGGTCGGTGATCAGGTTCTCGAGCGTATCGTCGACTCCGTCGATTCGGGCTTCAATATCAAGGCCTATTTTACGGATGACAAAAAGGAGGAGTCTGACCTGGTGCCAGTTCTGGGCAGCATATCCGAGGCGCCGGCGTTTCTTCGGGAAAACCAGGTCGATCAGGTGTGGATTGCCATGTCGCTGAAACAGGCCGATTCAATTGAGCAAATTCTCTCGGAATTGAAAGATTCGATGTGTGATATAAGGCTGATTCCAGATCTTTTCGGGTTTCACCTTATCAACCACTCGATGAGTACCATCTCCGGAATGCCGGTGATCAATCTTTCTGTTACCCCTATGGATGGCCTGAATCGCTGGATTAAGGCCATTGAGGACAAGTGTCTTGCGGTGGCAATCCTGCTGTTCACCAGCCCCCTGCTGGCATTGATATGCCTACTGATAAAGGCAAGCAGTGACGGGCCTATTTTCTATTCGCAGGAGCGGCTGAGCTGGAATGGCAGGCGTTTTTCCATGTACAAGTTCAGGACCATGCCCATCGATGCCGAAGCAGCCACCGGCCCGGTCTGGGCAGCTCGTGACCAGGGTCGCGCTACCCCTGTGGGTGCTTTTCTCCGGCGCACCTCCCTCGATGAGCTACCCCAGTTTTGGAATGTACTGAAGGGTGATATGTCGATTGTAGGGCCGCGCCCGGAGCGGCCGGTATTTGTGGAAAAATTCCGGGATGAAGTGCCCAGCTACATGCAAAAGCATATGGTAAAGGGGGGTATCACGGGTTGGGCGCAAATCAATGGCTGGCGTGGCGACACCGACCTGAAAAAGAGGATCGAATACGACCTCTACTACGTTGACAACTGGTCGCTGTGGCTGGACTTGAAGATCATTATCCTGACAATTTTTAAAGGACTGGTGCATCCGCACGCCTATTGATAGGGCGAGCCTGCTGTCCAGCGTCCTCGAATGCATCGGAACCTTTTTGCCATTGCGGTATCTTAATAGGGCTTTATCAGACGTAAGGCATTCCGCCCTGGGTCTGGTTTTGAAGAAGGCTTTTTTACTCTGAAGGAGTATTGTATGAAGTACGGTATGAGCTTGGTATTGTTAGCAGTGATGAGCGCGCCGCTGGCCGCTCTGGCCGGGGATGACAAGTCAGCCACGACAGATGAGCAGCTGGGTCAAATGCAGAAACGCCTGCAGCTCACGGATGAACAAGTAGCAGAAATGCAGCAGATCCGCGACGAAGGTGGCTCCAGAAAGGATATGCGCAATGTGCTGAACGACGAGCAGAAGGCGCAGGCAAAAAAGTTAAAGCAGAACCGGAAAAAGCAGGGTGACGCAAAGTAAAAGCCGGCTTCTCCCTTTGCCGGTGATGCCAGGGCCTAGCTTCCACCCGGTAACTACCGGGCACTGATCGGTGTGCGGCTTACTTCGGTAAGTCGCGCCTACCGTGATTATTGTAAGCCTTCAATACCCTTCGGGGTTTGCCTTTCGCCATTATTTCGCCCTCATCGAGCCATATTACCCGATCACAGAGCTGGCGGACCTGGGGGCCAGAGTGGGAGACAAACACCACTGTTTGTTCGCCCTGAATCTGTTCTTTCAGCGCATCGCGTGCTTTTTTTCTGAACTCCGCATCGCCCACAGAGAGCACCTCGTCTATCAGGAGAATATCCACACGCGTCATCAGAGCGGTTGTGAACCCGAGGCGTGCCCTCATGCCGGAGGAGTATGTTTTGACGGGCTCTTCGAAGGAGTCACCGAGGGCGGAAAATTCCTTTATTTCTTCCAGGTAGGATACCGCCTGTCGCCTCGATGACCCCTGCAACATGGCGGCCAGAAGTGCGTTATCGCGCCCTGAAAGATCGGCTCGAAACCCCAGCCCAAGGGTGAGTAGCGCGGACGATTTACCCTTCTTGAGCAACACATTTCCGGAAGTGGGGGCGAGAATTCCTGCCATAACTCTCAAAATACTGGTTTTGCCGACGCCATTGCGGCCTATGATACCAAGGGTCTCGCCTTCAAAAACCTTCAGAGATACCGACTTGAGTACATGGTGTACTCCGCGATCAAAGCTGCCTTTATCCGCAGGGTAGTTCAGAGACACCTCGTCAAACTGTAGAATAATTGAATCGGGATCTCTCTTCATTCTGACCATACCCTCAAGCTCTACCACTTGCTGCTGCGACAAGCAAAGAACCCGGATTGGTGGGCCGCTCCACAGGCATTTATGATGTGCCGTGAGTTTGCGTCGGGGTGCCGCCGCGCTTGCGACCCTGATCTTTTTCCCGCCGTTGACGTCGCGTAATTTTACGCAACTCATTCGCCAATTGGGGGTCGCTGCTCTCAAGTGACCGGGAGCATTCCAAAATCAATTCAGCATCATTTTTGCAGAGCAAATTCGCCTCACTGGCCGCGCGCAGTATATGGGACAAAGCCAAATTAGCCGTTTGCTCAGACCACTCGTCTTGCGGTGACTCGCAATACATAGAGAAGTCATCAGAAAACACATCGTCCCGGTCGGAAATTTTGAAGCGGCGGTTTAGCAATTGATTGCTGGTGCTAAACAGTGCGAAGAAGTTCTGTGCCTCTGTTCTTGACGGCAAAAGTTTACCGGAATTATCCAGATAACTTTTTATGAACTTCCGCAGCCGTATCGGCACTTTCACCTGGGTCATTAGATGACCTACCTTGGTCAATTCGAAACCGCGCGACTCATTCTGCCGCAAGGTCTTCCCTGTGAGTACCAAGCCAAGGGCATTGCCAAAATCCTGAACGGAATCGCCATTCTTCATCCGGTCCCTTTCGAACAGCCGAAGAATCAGATTATCATCACCAAAAACGTCTGCCCACATACCAAGTCTTTTGTGATAGTCGAGATACAGGTCAAAATGTTCCTGATAGGGTGGTAGCGCTTTTTCACTGTCTCCATAATATCTCGATGATATTGCGTAATAGTTTTTGCTTCCCTCCTGGTGGTGTGAGATAGCTAACTGGTCCTGGCGGCGAAGGTAGGCGATTACCGTTATCTGGTCGAAAGACTCTTTCAGCTTAGACCTGAATGCGAGCAGTTCATCTTTGGCGAATACCCAGGACAGATTCTCCTGGGAAAAAATAACAGACCCATGCATCGAGCCCAGCGCTGCTGCGAGTCCCTCTTCAATATGTGCTCCCAAACTGCGGTTGGGACTTTCCGTGATGGGCCTGATCCACAGCGCCGGTTTTCCGTCCTGGTTGTCGCCACCCTCGGGCGATAGGGTGAACAGCTTGTATCCCTGTTCCCGAAGACTATCCCGGTTCAAATAGAGTGCTTTTTGTATCGAAGTGGAGCCAGTTTTGTGGCCACCTATATGGAGGATCAGGCGTTTACTCATGCAGGGTTATTCCGTTGTTCATCGATGCTTCGCCACGCTTTTATGATTCAGGTTCGGAGTGATCCTGGTTTATGTTCAAGTGCCGATCGCTCTCTGCGTGTTGCCCAATTTCTGAATTTGTATATCTCTCCGTCAGCTCCAGCAGTCGCCGGGATAATACATTATCTATTCCGGAGAGCTTATGGGCGCCTTGTTCCAGTAGACTCAGTTGCTCTGGTGTAATGCTTGGTGTGGCAATTATCGCAGACAGGAGATTCTTTATTGCTAAATTTGCAGAAGCTTCGCACCAACGGTCAGCCGCTATTTCCGGGTACATGGAAAAATCATCATCAAAAATAGTGTCTACCGATGAGATTTGGAAGCGCTTGTTCAGCATGCTATTACTGTGTTGGTAATGCTGATAAAACGCCATTGCGTCGGATCTTGCTGGTACCAGCTTACCTTTGTCGTCGAGATGATCGGCAAGTGTTTTGGCGAGATTGAAAGGCAAGCCCTCCTGGTTCATCAAGTGCCCGACTTTGGTTGCGACAAATCCCTTGGATTTATTTTCCCATGGCACCTCGTGTTGCGTGGCGAGCCCCAGCACGTGAAAAAAATCATCGACGGCATTTTCATTATATAAATGATCCGGCTCAAACACCCGGATGATGACATTATTGTCGCCCACAGCGTCACCCCACAGACCCAGGCGTTGGTTGTAGTCAAGGTAGTCGTCGAGTTCGGGTTTGTACTCTGGTAGGGCGGCGGGATGGTGTCCATACAACTTGGATGTATATGTCGTGTTGTTGCGGCCTCCCTGCTGGTGGTGGGAAACAGCATGTTTGTCCTGTCGGCGCAGGTAAACAATGACTTTTATGTGCTCGAAACATTGCTGTAGCTGACCTACCAGGTGATCGATACTGTCCTTGTCCAGAAAAAAGGAAAATATTTCTGATGACATTACCGCATTCCCTTTAATAGCGGACAACGCTGACACAAAGCCATTGAGTACGCCGATCTCCTGGTTCTCGCTGGCTTCCCGTCGTATCCAGGGATGTACGTTTCCTATCGCTCTAAGCTTGCCGTTAGGGTTAGCGTGAAATACCGCTATGTTATGTTCGGCCAAATATTGCTTGTGACTTACCAGGGCGCGCTGGATGGAGGTGGTCCCTGTTTTATGTGACCCAATATGCAGGTAGAGCGTTTTGGGCTTTCCCCGAACCCCTCGCCACCACTTGGCCGCTGCGCTTGTAGATAGCCTCTCGCGAAAAATATCTCTCCTGATTTGTCTGGCCATATTGTCAAAGTCAGCAATTTCCTCCGAGCTTGGGCGAGACGGTTCTATGGTCTTTGGATAGATCGAAAAATCTTCTCGGAAAAGCTGGTCGCGACCGAAAACCAATCGTGCAAGTTGATTGTTTGACTCTCTGAAGTGGCTATAGAATTTCTCTGCTTCTGCACGGGTAGGTAATAGCGGCTCGCCTTTATTAAAGGCTCCCAGCTTTCTCACCACCTCCCGGCGTGTGAGATCATTCAATGTGTTTAGGGAGCTACGCCGATAACGCCCGAATCTGGGGTATTTTCGATTGAGTCTTTGCAGGTGGAATTGGGCATGGCGCGATAATTTCTCGTTCAATTTTGGCGGAACAAAAAAATCCCCGAGTGTCTCAATATGTGCATAAGCGGCAAAATCTTCCAACAGCGAGCCGCCGCACAGGGCGCCTTCTTCAAACAGGCGAACGGAAATATTTTCCTTGCCAAATATTGAAGCCCATTTGTTAAACAGCTTTGCATAGTCACGGTATTCGCGATCTTCTGAGTCGAGGTCGGCGAAGATATCCTCGGGCACGCCACCGCTGATAAGCTTGGTGCTGTGAAGGCTGACCATAACCTGATCTTGTCTTCTGAGGTAGACAACTATTTGTATGTCTGAGAAATGGAGTGACAGGAATTTTTGCAGATTCTCAATTTCTCTAGGTTGTATCAAGCGTGACTGTAAATGTTCGGACGATATCAGCACGGTATGGATGTTGTCCGGCAGCTCTGCCAACTCCAGTTCGAAATCACTCGCGAAATTATTCTTCCATGCCTGGCGATCACTGGCCTTAACCAGGCCCTGCTGAATGATGTAGTTGTCGATGTGGCTGTCTTCCATGCTGTACGCAGCCAGCTTGCGGTGATTGCGGAGCCCCGGCGACCTGAGGAATGCGATTCCCTGCCGACGTAATGCCTCCCGGTTTCTGTGCAGAAAAATCTGGATAGTTGTCGACCCGGTCTTCGCCGTACCAATATGAACAATCGCCTTCATTGAAGCGGTAAACTCTTCATACGGGAGTTTTCCGGAACATATCCCTTAACTTACGCAGGGGGGCGGTAAGCCTCCAACTGTTGCTGTTTATCACACTCTCCAGTTCGCCACCCAGTTCTACGTTCTGTTCCTTAATCCTCTGGTTTTGCTCAGTTGCCTGCTCCAGTTGTTGTCTCAACAATTCGCTTTCTTCCCGTGCCTTTAGCAGGTTGCTGTGCAAGGTGTTTCGCTCGGAATAGTTGCGCTCAAGCTCAGCTTTAAGCTGGATGATTTCCTGATACTTTTCGTCATCCCGTTCGAATAACTGAGTCAAGCGCCGGTTGCGCCCTATCACAGCGTTTACGTACACCGGCAATAGCTCCGTTGGGGAATGGGTCTCCGGTGCACTGGTGGGATAGCCATAAATATCGAAGTCGGCCTCATAGAGTTCGGCAATATTGCTTTTGCAGGATTCGCTTACGGTGTTCCAGTCCGGCGCCATACCTGAAAGATTTAGACTGCCGATTCGAAATTCGTCGCAGCCAAATAGACCGGACTCCTGTAGTAACTCTGTCTCCAAATTTTCGTACGTGAAAACTTTTGTCCAGGAGAGCTGCTCGCCGAATAGCAGACGGTGCTGCTGGTCCCAATGTGGGTCTGAATCAACGCCATGCTCCTGCAAATGACGGACAAAGCTTTCGAATGCAAGATATATCTCCTCCCTGGAAGCAAATGTGTTGGCTATTTGATAGCCCGGCAGACGTTGCAGATAGCCGGGTTGGCGCAACAGCACCTTTGAAAACCACGCACTGAACAGTCGCGTAAAGGGGTTCCTGACAACGCAGACCCTTGTCCACTCATGAGAAAACAGGATTTCGCCCTGGGTTTCGTTTGAGAAATCTGTAACGGCTTTGAGTGGATTTAACTCGCGATCATGGATGAACATTTCCTGCGCCGTCTCCCTTGAGTAACTATCATCAAAGGTCGTGGTACCGCCGGAGAGTTCCGCAAGTCTGGTTTTGATGCTGGTTCCCGCTGTTTTTGGGGTGTCCATATACATCAATTTTAGGGGCTCTAGAACGAAGGTATTTGCTTCAAGTCGATAGAGGTATTTGCCACACGATGTTTTCAACTCGCGCAGCGATTTTTGAAAATCTGGCTGATCGGGCGTGAGGTCAGTCATCGGGCTAGCGCATTGTATTCATCGGGAGGTGTTTAACACGGGGAAGGGCGCGTCGGGGATATCCTTACCAAGAAAATCACATAACTTGTCCCAATTGGCGTCTTTCTCCAGTGACAGTACCAGGCAGTCGTCGGGGAAGCGTTTCTGCAATCTGGCAAATTCGCGGAACCCGTCATCACGCAGCTTAATCAGCTTCCTCTTTTCACGTTCAGGGTCGTTGCTCCAGCGTTCGTCAAAGCCGGGGTAGATATCGGGGTGGGAGAGGTGCCATCGCCTCGCGCTCTCCAGCCACGCGACCTCATCCCTGTCCACCCAAATAAACTTTGCGGCAGGCATCAGCAGTTTTTTGGTGAAGGGGTGCATTCTGAGATGACCGAAGGGCACGTCGCCAAATATGCGGTAGTCTTTTACCTGTTCTGCCAAATCTGAAAGAAGCAGCAAAACGCGCTTTCCATGGACGCGTTTGAAGCGATTGAATGATCTTGATTCAAGCGCCAGGCGGTTTGCCTCGTTCATTTGCTCTTTATAACCGATGTTTAGATTTCGGTGGTAGCCGTGATCTTCAGCGCCAACCCCCAGCATCACCAGTGCGTTGCCAATGGTGGTAGTACCGGTTTTAAAAGGCGAATGTATGATGACAACTGGCTCTTCCAATGCAATCGGAGCGGCCTGAAAAAATGTGTATAATCGCCCCAGAAATTTCATGGAATTAGAATTACGGTAACCCATAACGGAAAGCGGACGTAAATCCGGGCTGTGTTGAGGCGTTTTTACCTGCCGCAAGATGATATCACGGTATTTTGGCCCTCGCCAAAATAGTTTCTGATAGGGCGCCGGAACTATTAGCATCTGTAACCTGCCTTCTACCCGAGCTAGATGGGTTTATCCTTGAGAGAAAGAACTATGACCAAACAGGGTTTAGTATGACCAGCGACAGTATTGTAACCGTTGTTACCCGCACGAAAGACCGGGCGTTGCTGCTAAAAAGGGCAATCGAAAGCGTTTTGCACCAGACCCACTCCCGCTGGGAGCATGTGATTGTAAATGACGGGGGTGATCCGGCTCCAGTCGATGAATTGGTGGAACATTATCGGGAGCACTATCAGGGACGAATCAAAGTGGTCCACCACCAGACCTCAACCGGGATGGAGGCCGCCTCCAATGCCGGGCTCAAGGCATCGAGCGGGCAGTACATCACTATTCACGACGATGATGACAGTTGGGAGCCCACCTTTATTGAGCGCTGCCTCCAGGAGCTGACGAACTGTCAAATACCCAGTGTCAGAGGTGTAACCGCCCATACCACCCAGATTTTCGAGTCCATGGAAGGAAGCGTGGTGAAAGAAGAGCGCCGGCAGGACTTTGATTCACATCTTGTGGCTGTGTCGCTACCGCAGATAACAGAAATCAATAAATTTATGCCGATATCGTTTTTGTATGAACGGGCGGTTCTCGACGAAATAGGGATGTACGACGAGGCTCTGCCGGTGATTGGCGATTGGGAGTTTAATATCCGGTTTCTGTTCAAGTATGATGTGATTGTGCTCAAGGAGAATTTGGCGAACTACCATATTCGAACCAATTCGCCACCGCGATATAGCAATACGGTTACCGCAGGCAAGGACGCACACATATTCTACCGGGCACTTATCGTCAATAAGCATATGCGGAATGATCTCCAGCAGGGAAAGCTGAGCTCAGGACAGCTAATGGCCTACGGCGACTATTTCCATCGAATCGGTGGGGATTTGTGGCGGATAGGGCAAATCATAGAAAAAGTAAAGAATATGTGGCTCATCAAGATATTGCGAAAAGTAACCAGTAAATGAATATAGCTGCGGTTGTCGTCACGTTCAATCGAAAGGAATTACTGCTGGAAACTCTTCGCGGGTTACTGAACCAGACTCGTGAACTGGATCGAATCCTCATTATAGATAATGCCTCCACGGATGGTACGCAGGAGCAGCTGCGAGAATCCGGTATTCTGGAAAACTCCGTGGTGGAGTATTGCAGATTACCGGAGAACACCGGCGGGGCGGGAGGATTTTCTCACGGTATGCGGCTCGCACTGGAGGGTGGCTACGACTGGATTTGGACGATGGACGATGACGTTGAGCCAGCGGCGGATTGTCTTGAGGTGCTGCTGAAATATACGAATATTTCGGAGTGTCTTAATTCCACGAAAATATTTACCGAGAACAACGAGGTACAGTACTGGGAGCAATACTTTGATTTTGCTACTGCACGCCTGGTCGATTTGAAAAACGCCTCCTTTGAGAATGGAAAGCCCTGGTGCTCCGTGAATGTCACTTGCTTTGAGGGAATGTTGGTCAGCAGAAATATTCTCGAAAAGGTATCGCCACCAGACCCGGCCTACTTCATTTATCACGACGACACGGTATTTGGTATCAAGGCATCGTTTTATACCAATGTCATCTATGTCAGAGACGCCGTATTTTACAAGAAGATTTACGGCTATGGCGCCACCACCAAAATGCGCTGCTATTACATGATCAGAAACACATTCCGCTTGAAGCGAGAGGTGTTTGCTACTGGCTATGTAGGCCGCGCGAGCGCTTTCACCAATTTTCTGTTTTTTCTCAATCTGGCTAAATTGTCCATCACTGCTGTAATCGATAAACCGAGTCTCGAGATCGTCAAATCACTCGCAAACGGTTGGATTGATGGCATAAGAGGTAGATAGGTTTGTTTTTTCTGGTGAGTCCAAAATACAAGTTCCTGATGGGCTGGTCTGCAAAGTGTGGTTGCTCCAGTGTGAAACGTTGGTATCTGGATGTTCACGGCATTCGCCCTGCGGACCTTGGCGAGCCGGTATATAAGGCCATTGGTTATGGCAATACAAAGTTTACGCAGGTTGAGTGGGACCAGCCCGAATTATATGCGGACTATAAGATCTTTGCCGTGGTCAGGAATCCATACAGTCGACTGGTCAGTGGTTTTGTAAATAAATATATCATTGAGAGCAGGCTACAAAATGCGGGCTGGACAACGTTTAATGAGTTCCTGGAATTTCTGGTAGACGACAAAGAATTTAACGCCGTTGATAAGCACCACTTTACACCACAGTTTTCAGAGAATTATCGCGGGTTCACGCGCGCTGGCTTCTCATTTGATCGGGTAATCAAGCTCGAGCAGCTCGCCGATGGGCTAAAAGCCGTAAGTGAAGCCATAGGCGCCGATCTTACCCACGTCCCGGTGGCGAACCAAACCAACTATGGCATTCCAAAAGCTGCTGTGGTCGGTGCGGGGAGCATGAAAATCGCTGATTTCGACAAGGAAAATATTCCACCTCATCAGTATTTTTATGATGACAAGAGTATTGCTCTGGTGCGCGAGATTTATAAACTGGATTTCCAAAATCTGACGCAACTGGGTATAGAGTATGATGCGCCTGATGTTCGTTGATATAACCGCTAGTTACGACTCACTGAACTAGCGCCACCTCGCCTGTAAACTCGACTTCCGCAGGGAAGTCATTGATAATTGTCCGCTTTTCCGCGCAGCCAGACAGGTCATCGTCAGGGAGTATCTATGAATAATATCGCGATTGTAGGCGCTGGTTTTTCGGGCGCCGTGCTGGCCAGGGAGTTGGCTGAATCCGGCTACCAATGCCATGTTTTCGACAGTAGATCGCATGTGGCGGGTAATTGCCATACAGAGCGGGATCTCGAGTCGGGTGTCCTGGTTCATAAATACGGCCCGCACATTTTTCACACGGACAATGAGCGTGTCTGGGAGTACCTGAATCGTTTTGCGCAGTTTATGCCTTATACCAACAGGGTAAAAACCACCACAGAGGGCCAGGTTTTCTTGTTGCCGATAAATCTGCACACTATCAACCAGTACTTCGGTAAGACGATGTCCCCGACCGAGGCCAAGCAGTTCATAGACTCACAGGCGGACCTCACCATAGAAGACCCCCAGACGTTTGAGGAACAGGCGCTGAGATTCGTGGGCCCGGCATTGTACGAGGCGTTCTTCAAAGGCTATACGCAAAAGCAGTGGGGCTGCTCACCGACGAAATTGCCCGCGAGTATTCTCAAGCGGTTACCGGTGCGGTTCAATTACGATGACAACTATTTCTTTCACAAGTACCAGGGTATGCCGAAGGATGGCTACACCGGCATAGTTGAAAATATACTGGACCATAGCAATATAGAATTGCAACTGGGCGCATTTTTTCGCAGAGACCAGTCGGCCACCTTTGACCACGTTTTCTACAGCGGGCCAATTGATGGCTATTTCGATTTTTATCTGGGTCGTTTAGGGTACAGGACACTGGATTTCAAGGAAATTCGGGGAGAGGGCGACTTCCAGGGCTGTGCTGTGATGAATTATGGGGATGAGACAGTGCCTTATACGCGTATCGCCGAGCACAAGTACTTCTCGCCCTGGGAGGAGCACAGCAAAACTATTTGTTTTGCCGAGTACAGCCGGGAGTGCGGGGAGGGCGATATCCCCTATTACCCGATTCGGTTGATGGAAGAGCAAGAGCTGCTCAAGCGCTATGTTGAATTGGCCAATCTCGAGAAAAACGTGTCTTTTGTAGGTCGGCTGGGCACTTATCGTTATCTGGATATGGACGTCACGGTAGCAGAGGCCCTGAGTGCTGCGGAGCAATTTCAGTCGCTCAGAAAATCCGGCCAATCCGCACCAGCATTCTTTGTCGCTCCCGTGTAGCTGCTATGAATGGCAAACTGGTCGCTGTCATCGTAACGTTTAATCGTCTTGAGAAGCTTAAACTTGCGCTCAGTCACACCTTCAGCAGGGGCTTCTATAAGGTAATCGTCGTCGATAACTGTTCCACGGATGGTACCAGTGCCTGGCTGGACGAACTCGAGCAGGAAAACCTCGAGGTGATCCACAGTGCATACAACGGGGGTGGCGCCGGTGGGTTTCACCTTGGGTTTCGCTATGCGGCTGAGCAACTACCGGAGGCTGACTGGTTGGTGTGTTTCGACGACGACGCCCATCCTGAAAACGATATCGTTGGCATCTTTGACGCGTTGGAGATACCCGAGGATGTCGGAAGTTTGGCCGCTGCAGTGTATTTACCCGATGGGCGAATTAGTGAGATGAACCGGCCCAGCCGGAATCCATTCTGGCATTTCAAAGAACTCTTCCACACGGCGTTCAAGGGCAGGCACGGTTTTCATATCGACAATGAGGACTATCAGTCGAGTACCCCGGTTGAGATCGACAGTTCCTCCTTCGTGGGTTGTTTTGTTCGATTGTCCTTGATTCGCAGTCGTGCACTTGGCCTGCCCCGCAGTGAGTTTTTCATTTATGCCGATGACATAATTTACGTGTTGGAGGCTCGCAAGGCGGGGTTCAGGCACTTGTTTGTGCCGATGATAGCATTCAGCCATGATTGCCAGACCCTAATTAATCAGCAGGCGGTATATCATCCCCTGTGGAAGGCGTATTACACCTTTCGGAATGGCCTCGAGATGTACCGGGTCGCGTCTGGTTTTTGTTACCCGCTGGTGTTGCTCGTCAAGATACCCAAGTTTTTTCTGAGTGCCCGACATTATAGAAAGCACGAAAGGACGAAATACTTGTCGATTACTGCCAGGGCTGTCTGGGATGGAGTGTCGAGAAATTATTCCAAAACGCACCAGCAAGTGGTGGAACTGAGTGCGCTACCTGCCGGGAAGTAAGCGTGATCGGCTGGAGGGTTGTTACTCCCCCGAGATCTGAGTGAGCGACCAGACAGTATCTGTGGTAAATATCAGTTTATGCTGTAAGCGGTAGATATTGCGGGCCTCGAGTTTTGCCTCGCCAGACTTCAGCTCTCCGCGAAATTTTTGCTTGAAATCCACGGGCAACCCGCTCAACTCGTAAAACCCAGGCTGCAGGCCGGCTGCGTCACCGGGTTCCGCCACGCATTGAAATTCGGCACTAAAGCTTGCGGATTCATACTGTGTGGCTACTTCCACCACTGTGCACTCGATGGCTCCACCAATATATACGGCCTCAGCCAACTCTGTGCCATGGTGCAAGTTGTCGTCCAGGTCTTGTGCATCTTGTGCACCGCCTGCGATAACCGGATTTGCGACAATTTGCGTCGCGAACAGGCCCAGACAGAAAGTGAATAACATTACCCTCTTCATAGCAGTCGCCGCCTTTGATGGTCATATTTCATGTCTTGGTAGACACCATTGTAGCCAGCCGAAGCCCGAACACTAACGGGTATAGGCTGGGGCATAAAATGTGTTCCCTACTGGCTATCAAAGACGATATAGGACAGTTTTTCCAGGCCGTGGACCCGCTCCGAATCTTTCAAGGTGTCTTCATCTACGGCGGTATTGATGCCAGCTGCTGAGACCGGATTATTACCGTAGAGAATAGGCCAGCCGCCATTAGCGCCTTTCATGGTTGCCGTGGATAAAATTGCATTAGCCGGGTTTGAGATACCACGGGTCGGATAGGCATAGGCGGGGGAGTTGCCCACGCCGGCAACAGTCTTGGGACCAAGCGCGGCGCTATAACGGACGCCGCCAAGAATGCCGGAGCCTTTTTCAATAACGATCACACCGAGGGTTTCGTTGCTTCTCGTCGTGTCCGGGTCTTCAGCAACGTGTTTGCCGACATAGCAGGAAGCGGCCGTAGGAGATGCCTTTCTTGACCCTCTGGATGCAAAGAAAATGCTGAAATCAGCATCATTGTGTGTCATGACCTGACCCAGAACGACGGGCTTGTTATAGGAATTGGCGTAGTAAAACGGCTCCATTTTTACGCGGCCCCACCCACTATTGCCATTTGTGTCGTTGCTAACAACTTTCCTGGCCTCCATCCTGGGTGATTCGTAAACACCCTCTTCTACCACCAGATAGTGCACTGCTACGTTACTAATCGTGCCGGCGGCTGCCACGGACATCTTGACCTGGAAGCTCGACCCGGAGGCGTTACGGATCCTGGTTACAGCAGGCACTGAGTCGATTGCGTAATTGGGCGTGGCTACCACGACCATGGATGAGTAGGAGTTGCTCAGGTTCACAGTTGTCCAGGAGGAGGACGAAACCCCGGTCACCACACCCTGTTCAGCCTTTGGCTCGTTCGCCGCTATCTCTTTATATTGCGCTGACACAGTTGCGGCAGTTGAGCCCATGGTCAACGTGGTGGATGCGGCATTGATGTTGGCGATAACTGCGCTGCCGGAATCCACAACCCAACGATTGAATGTCTGGCCCGAGGGGGCCGCATCTGCATTGATACCTGTCACTGCTCCGCTGGCATAACTGCCATCGCCGCTACCGTTGTTAACTGTCAGAGGGTAGGTTGCCGCTGGCTGATCCGCGTAAGTTGCGGTAACTGTCGCGGCATTCGACGGCATGATCAATGTGGTAGATGCTGCATTGACGTTGCTGATGGTTGCGCCGCCAGAGTTCACCACCCAGCGGTCAAACTGCTGGCCCGATGGAGGTGTGTTAGCCCTGATATTAACGGCTGCATCGCTCACGTAGCTGCCGTCCCCGTTGCCACTGTTTACCGTCAGCGTATAGCTTGATGCCGCGGGGAGGTTTTTGTAGGTTGCCCTTACCGTGGCGGCGTTAGCCGGCATAGTCAATGTGGTGGATGCCGCATTGGCATTGGCAATGCTTGCGCCTCCGGACACGACGGTCCAGCGATCGAATATCTGACCTGAAGGTGCTGAGTTGGCGGATATTGCGGCGACCGCGCCACTGACGTAACTACCGTCTCCGCTGCCACTGGTAACGGTGAGTGTGTAGGTGACAGCGGGCTGGTCTTTGTACGTCGCTGTTACCGTGGCGTCGTTCGATGCCATGGTGAGTGTGGTGGAGGCCGCATTGACGTTTGCGATGGCAGCGCCGCCTGAATTGACGACCCAGCGGTCGAATTCCTGACCAGAGGGAGCTGTGTTAGCCGCGATGCCGGTAACGTCGCCGGAGCTGTAATTCCCGTCCCCACTGCCGTTATTGACAACCAATGCGTAGACAGCTGGCTCCTCGCCGTTGCCAATGCTGACCTGGGCATACTGCACGTTATTAAAGTCCGTTCCTATTTCATCCACCGTGAGGGTAAAGTCTTCACCGGGACCCCAGAAATCAGCAAGTGTGTAGTTGCCACCGGCGGCCAGCTTGGCCAGCAGGCTGGAGGTTTGCCTGTTTGCACCCCGGACGATGGTAACCAGGTCACCAGCTTCTTTGGTGCCGCTGTTGATGCCTGCCTTTCTGTTATACGTGACATAGATGAAGCTATTGTCAGCGCCCTCACCTTTGAGAATCACTTGCTGATCGGAGGAGGCCGCATCATAGTCCGCGAGACCTATCACTTTGCCGCTCCAGGATTGGTTGACCTCTACTTCTTTGTCGCTATACCAGGATAGCTGGGAGCTCTTGGCGGCGTTGAAGCACATTACTGGCCCATCGTCCTGGCTGTAGGAATAGCCCATCATGCCCTGTTGGTCACCGTAGCTGCTGCTGCCCTCGCTCGAGTGTTGCAAATACAGGTTGTGGCCAACTTCATGCATCTGGGCACTGACTTTGGTGACCCAGTCATTGTTGTATACGGTTTGGTAGTAGTTGAAGTAGCCGTAGGCGATCCAGTTGTCGGTGGTGCCCGCAGGGACGGCATACATCACGTGGTCAAACTGGCTCGACAAATTACCCAACAGGGCAGTAGCCGCACTGGTGGCAGCATTCTGGACATCGCCGCGGCTCGCACCGCCCGCATTGATATCGATAGTGATTTGAGCAACACCATCGACGATATTGTCCCCTTCCGCCGGCACGAAGGTTTTCTTGCCGTAGGAGCAGGCGTCGTATTGAGAGGCGAGATTGACCGCGTCTCCGAAGGTACCGAATACGGAATCGCTCAGTTCCGAGGGGCTTGCAGAGGTTGCCGCATCAAGCGCAGTGATATGCAGAATGAGTACATTGCTTTCGTTGACCACAGAGATTGCTTCCGCCGTGACGCCTGCATTTTCCGTCTCTGCGTTGGCTTCATTGATGCTCTGTGCGTCCTCTGTCATGGACCACTCTGTGCCCTCCGTGAGGATGAGCGTGTCCTGCGAGCGATAGAGCTTGCTCGCCCTCAGTGTTGCCCTCATCGCCTTTCTTGCCTTGCGCGAGAGCGATGTTGCATCGTCTGATTGTTGGTTTCGGTACCCGGACCTGGTTCTTGCCTTGAACGCTGCAAGCCGCTCCTTGATAGAATTGAGCTTGCCGCGGTATTTATCTTCAAATTCGGTAGGCAGACCTTCCAGTTTGAATATTCGGCCTCCGACGCTTCCCGCTTCCCCCGCTTCTTCCGCGCAGTGAAATTCGGCGGCATGAGAGCCCGACTCAAACTGTGTGGCAACCTCCATCACAGTACATTCTATGGACTCTGAGACGTATTCGGCGGGATATTGTGGACCGGAGCTGGCTAAAGCGCTCTGGGCCACAATAATCCCGAAAGATATGACGGATAAAAGTGTGTGCTTTAGCTTGAATGTTACATTTTTCATTTTTTGATCCCGGGAATCACGCTGCCCTAGGGCTTTTGCCCCTTAGGCCGTAGACTTTGCGTCCCTGCCTTTCAACAGGTTTGCCATTTTTCGGATGATTACAGCGCTGACCTTAATGCAAAAAGGCCTTTTATTCATCAAATTATGGGTTATTTCATGAGATTCGATTTGGCTATATCACCAGGGAATTCGGGCTATTTAGACCCCTTCGAAAGCCGCCACTGGCCAAAGCTCTGAAAAAGATAGAAAACAACAATGGGGACAGTATATATCAATGCCCTGTTGACTTGCGTGTAGTCCAGGGCGAACTTGTACCGATTGGTGAAATAATACACAAAAAATATAAAAATCAGGGTCAGGGCCAGAACGCGTAGTTCCAGTGAGCGGGGATTGAACAGCTGGCGCTCAAAAAGACAGGTTATTGCCATCAATACAAGTAGATACCAAAGCATATTCCAGTTCAGCATCAGAAAGAGGGTATTGATTATCGCGTTGTGTACCGGGTGGTAAGACAGCTCATAATACCCTACATAGGGCAGCACAATGCCCTCCGTGGAAATCGCCAGGCGGCCAATGCCGGGGATAGAAAAGTCCAAACCGAAGGTCGCGATATAGACACTGCTGATGATAAGCGTTGCGAGCAAGCCGAGGGCCAGTTTTTTGCCGGGCCTGAAAATCGACGTCAGGTAAACAACCAGGATTATCCCGCCCAAAATCAGACCGGGAATCTTCGCCTGGGTGCACATAATGGCAAGTAACAGTGCCAGCAGCCCATAGGGCCAGCGGCGGTTCACTCCCCATTCATGCAGTGCCAGTGCGGCACAGCCGAAGATAGATGCGACCCACAGATCCGCGTAGCCCGGCAAAGCGACATACACGTTGACAAAGGGTAGGTTCAAAAGGACATAGGTCGCCATTGTCGCCACGAGAATAGTTGCGCCTGATTGTCGCAGCTGGCCGTAAAGCACCAACCCAAGGGCTGCGGCGGCTCCCAGCCAGGGCAGGTAAATTACGCCGTGGTCGCTGACACCTGCTCCCAGCATGCCCCACAGCTGTATCAGTGGAATCAGTTCGGGATACAGCCAGGCCCTGGAGGCGCCCGCGGTGTAGTTCATGGCTCTCGCGGGCGCATCCAACCAGTCACTGCCGCTGACCCAGGGCACGATGTCATTGTGATGAAACCAGACAATGGCTTTGGGTGCCCAGTTCATCCAGGCGTCCCATGGAAAGAGCGGGCGCAAATACATTTCCTGGGCTACCGTGGTGTAGCGAGAAACTATCAGCAGCAGGAAAAAAGCGGTTAGCGCAAGCTGCCACTTTTCCAGAGGTGGCGAGCGTGTCGTGTTCCTGTGGGGTACTGCCTGCATGCGCAGGGCCAGTATTCCCAGTAAAATCATCACCAGCATCACTGCGGCCATGCTCCAGTAATGCAGCGGAAGGCCGAGAATATGCCAGCTACGCATTAACAGTGTGGTCAGGAAAATACCTACAAGATAGCCGTAGCCGGCGATGAGGAAGGCATTCCAGCGGCCCGATAGCCGCAACAGCCAGAAAACCCAGACCGCTCCCAGTGCCCAGGGTAGCAGTAGCGAGCTGATCGCGCCGGCTAACGAGATCGATTCAGGCACGTTTTTTCCTCGCTACTACTTTGTAGAGCTGGCCTTCAGAGTGCGTGTCTATCAGCTTTACGCGGAGTGACTTACCCCCCCAGGTTAGCCTTCTTTTCTGAGGATCGTAGTCCAGGCCTGCAATCTTGCCAAGCACGAGGATGTAGTCGCCTTGGCGGGCCTTCTTCTTGTTCGGGAGACGGCCATAATTGTAAATATTGTGCGGAAGCAGAAAGTACTGTGCCTTGAGCCTGGGGTAGGTCTCGTCGTCCAGGTCGTGCAGCAGGAAGATTCTTTTTGCGCCCGCTGCCGGCAGTATCTCGCTCTTCAGATAGTGGGCGTATGAGTAGAGCTCCCGGTCCGTGCCGGCCAGGTGCTTTTCATGCTGGGTGCGGCCGGCGAAAAGAGTCTTTGTGTCCTCCAGTTGGGTGGAAATATTCGCCTGCCAGAGCAGGTCGAGTGAAATCCAGGGAATAGCTATTGCCGCGAGACAAGCTACCGTGCTGTTGCGTCGCGTGACCAGGTAGCTGGCCAGCAATAACAGCAGTGCGAGTCCACTCCAGCTGGCCATCGCCAGCGTGGGCGACAGTATGGGATTCTTGGGGGTGCCGAGCAGAAAGTTGATCGATCTCTGTGTCCATCCCCGGTAGGCAGTCCATTCCGACCAAATAGCCGACAGCGTATGACGCCAGTTAGCGGGCAAAAACGACAAGCCGGATATGACCACGGGCTGACCGCGCATATCACCATAAATATCGAAACCGATCTCAGTGATGCGCCCCTGCCATTCCGGGTTTTTGGCAAGGTGGTAGGTGGTGGGTTTATCACCATTCCAGTTCAGGAGTGCATTGGATAGCGCCAGCGGGTTGTTCGCAGTTTTCCATATGAAATAGACCGATTCTCCGGGATGGGCGCCGGCCAGCGCAACCTGGAGAAATGGATAGTCCTGGGCATTCAGGCTGAGGTTGCGCGTAATAATGGCACGGCCATCTTGCGCCAGGTCCGTCACTGTAAAGCTCTCGTCGGGGCCTCGCGCCCCGTCACCGTAGCGTAGACTCAGCTCGCTGCCGGTAACAATTCTCGGCGGGATCGGTGCTGTACTGTCGTTGCCGCCACGCCCGGGAACTGCACCCGATGATAAGACGATATAGCCGGTTATCAGTAACGCTGCACTGGCGACCAA
The DNA here is from genome assembly GCA_963977485.1 of uncultured Haliea sp. Lineage (GTDB taxonomy): Bacteria > Pseudomonadota > Gammaproteobacteria > Pseudomonadales > Halieaceae > JARRPM01. The sequence goes on along the minus strand of CAXBOW010000010.1, from coordinate 159,896 downwards.
GGCCAGCAGGGCTCGCATGAGTTCACGCAGGAAGCCACCATTGCCCATCGCCTTCGGCGCGTGTTCGCCCGGGAGGGTGTTACCCATAAATACGTTGTCCAAGGTGGCGGTTTCTTTGTGGCGGCGGGTGCTGCGCCGCCGTGCAAGTATACTGGTTCAGTTGCGGGGTTGCTCGCCGGGCGTAATAAGCGGTTTATGGCTTTTTGAGCTTAAGCGGACTCTTTGCGTTACTTGGGATCGTGGTTCTGCTATAAATTACAAAAGTATCAGCAAAAAATGGAAAAGTGAACAGCTTGAAAAAAGTCCTTTGTTTAGTACTGCTTTTTTCTTGTCTCCAGGCGGGTGCGGCGAATTTCCCCAAGCCCGAGGCCCTGGAGCCTGCTGTGGGTTTCTGGATTAAGGTCTATACGGAAGTCACCACTAATCAGGGCTATATTCACGACGCGGTGGATATGTCGGTGGTGTACGAGACGCTGGAACTGCCGGCGTATGCCAGCAACAGTCATCGCGGCAGCCTGGTGACTAACGCAAAATTCCTTTACGTCAAGGCGTTGACGGCGCTGGCTAAAGGCAAACGCAGCAATCTCACGGCGCTTGAGGCTAGAGCGCTCGCTGCATGGCCGGACAATACCTCGTCAACAACCTTCCAGACAGCGGCGCACAATGTGCGCTTCCAGTTGGGGCAGTCGAATCGTTTTATGGAGGGGCTGGTCCGATCCGGTCAGTGGAAGCCGTACATACGCAGTGTGCTGGCGGCGAATGAACTGCCACCGGAACTGGAGGTATTGCCCCATGTGGAATCGTCTTTCAACCCCTCTGCGTATTCCAAAGTGGCGGCCGCGGGCATGTGGCAGTTCATGCCCCGGACGGCGCGTGACTTTATGCGCGTGGACCACGTGGTGGACGAGCGCATGGACCCCTTCGCGGCGACCGAGGGTGCAGCGAAACTGCTGAAACGTAACTATGCCCTGACCGGTACCTGGCCGCTGGCGCTGACCAGTTACAACCACGGGACGGGTGGCGTTCTGCGTGCAGCGAAGCAGTTAGGTAGCACGGATATTGGTGCAATAGTGCAGTCCTATAAAGGCCCGGCTTTTGGTTTTGCCTCGCGTAATTTCTACGCGTCCTTCCTCGCGGCAATGGAGGTGGACCAGCATGCGGAGCGCTATTTTGGGCCTCTGAGTATGCACGTTCCCACCAGCTATGAGGTGAGCGTAGTAAGCGATTACATACCTGCAGATGCACTGTCGAATTGGGTGGGTATTGGCATAGACGATCTCCGGCAGCACAATCCGGCACTGCGCGATACGGTCTGGAGCGGCGAGAAATATATACCCCGTGGATATACCATTCGCGTGCCCGTGGGCCACCTGAAGCAGCCCCTGGAAGCGCTTCTCGCTGCAATGCCAAACACGGCCCGCTACGGCTATCAGCAACCCGACCTGCAGCACCGCATTGTGTCGGGAGATTCCCTGTCCACCATCGCCAGGCGTTATGGCACCTCGGTGTCAAAATTGATGGCACTCAATGGCATGCGTAATACCGGCATTCGAGCTGGCAAGACACTTATCCTGCCTGGCACAGTGCCGACAACATCCGCGGTCGCAGCGACCACAGCCCGGGCCTCACAATCCGGTGTGTATGTTATTCAAAGAGGGGACTCCCTCTGGAGTATTGCCCGGCGTTTCAAAGTGTCCCAGCAGCAGTTGGTAGCCTGGAATGGGATATCCCCCAAAGGTTACATACAGCCAGGCCAGAAGCTGAAGGTGACTTCAAGCTGAATTCCCTCAGGTGCCGCAGAAGGTCTGCCGGACTTCCTGTTCCGGCCGCGGTGGCGTGGCGAAGCGGGCCAGCTCAGGTTTAAAGCTGAAGGGCTGCGCAAGCACGTCTACCAGAGTATTGAAGGGGCTATAGTCTCCGTCCTCCGTGGCCGCGCGCAGCGCCTCTTCCACCAGGTGGTTGCGGGGAATGAAAACAGGGTTAGCGGCATACATATCATGTCGGCGCTGCTCGGGTGATGCCGTCTCCTCGGCCAGCCGCTTGCGCCAGCGCGCCAGCCAGGGCACGAAGGCGTCGCTGAACTCGAACAGTTTCGCCACAGTGCCATCCCCCGAGGCGTTCTCTGCCGCGTGGTCCGCCAGCCGCCGGAATGCCAGGGTAAAGTCGCTTTTTTCCTCTGTCATCAGTTGCAGCAGCTCTTCCGCCAGAGTGGCGTCCTCTTCGCTGAGGCTTGTCAGGCCCAGCTTGCGGGCCATACCGGCAGAATGCGCCTGCAGAAACTCTCCCGGGAAGGTGTCTACTGCCGTTTGCGCCAGGGCCACGGCCTGCTCCTGATCCGTGTGCAATATGGGAAGTAGTGCCTGTGCCAGGGCTGCCAGATTCCAGTGGGCAATGCCGGGTTGGTTGCGGTAGGCGTAGCGGCCGCCGTGATCAATGGAGCTGTACACCTTCTCCGGGTTGAATTCATCCATGAATGCGCAGGGGCCGTAATCGATGGTTTCCCCGGACAGCAACATATTATCGGTGTTCATCACGCCGTGGATAAACCCCAGTAGCTGCCAGCCGGCAATAAGGGATGCCTGTGCACTGACCACCTGCTGCAGTAGCGCCAGTGGCCGGTTCTTCGCCTCCAGTGCATCCGGGTAATGCCTGGCCAGCACGTAATCGGTCAACAGCGTCAGCGCCTCGGTATCCTTGCTTGCGGCAAAAAACTGAAAAGTGCCAATGCGGATGTGGCTCTGGGCCACCCTCGCCAATACCGCGCCGGGCAGGAAGGATTCGCGGGTTAACTTTTCGCCGGTGCTTACCGCCGCCAGCGCCCGGGTGGTAGGCAGGCCCAGGGTGTGCATGGCCTCGCTTACGATATATTCGCGCAATACCGCCCCCAGCGGTGCGCGGCCATCGCCGCCGCGTGAGTAGGGCGTAGGGCCGGAACCCTTCAGCTGAATGTCATAGCGAATACCATCGGTGCCCAGCACCTCGCCCAGCAGTATCGCCCGGCCGTCGCCCAATTGGGGGTTGTAGCTGCCGAACTGATGGCCGGCATACACCGTTGCAATCGGTTCGCTGCCCGGCGCCAGGATATTGCCCGCCAGTATTGATGTGCCCTCGGGAGATTCAAGCCAGGCCGGGTCTATACCCAGCAGGCATGCGAGTTCGTGGTTGACCCGGATCGGCCCCGGATTTATCACAGCTGTGGGCGCCCGGTGTGAAAAAAGCCGCTCTGGTAGCCGTGCGTAGCTGTTGTCGAAGGGGATGGCGGTCATGGCTTCAATAGCCCGCTTTCATGTTGACGATATTCAGCAGGCGCCCGCCGTCCACGTAGCGGCGCAGGTTCTCTGCTGCGATGGCGGCCACGCGTTTCATACTGTCGGCACTGACTGCAGATACATGGGGCGTGATTATCACATTGCTCATACCCCACAGCGGGCTGTCTGCTGGCAGTGGTTCCGGGTCTGTAACATCGAGCCCGGCACCGTAGAGCTCGCCGGATTCCAGTGCTGCGATCAGGTCGGCGGTTACTGTGCTGCCGCCGCGACCAACACTTATGAAGATCGCACCGGCCTTGGCTTTATCAAAAAATGCGTCATTAAAGATGCCGGTGGTCGAGCTGGTCAGCGGTAGTGCATTGACGATGACATCGGCCCTGGCAGCCAGTTCTGACAGCTCACCGGGCAGGCCCACATATTCGACAAAATCTGGCCCCTCACGCGATGAGTTGCGTGTGGCGATGACCTTCATTCCCAGCCCGTGGGCCCGCCAGGCGATTTCTGTGCCTATCCCGCCCAGGCCCACAACCAGCAGGGTTTTGCCCTGCAGTTCGCCAAAGCTCGCACGGCTCGCCGGAGAGCGGTCCCAGCGGCTGTCTGACTGGGCAGCGTGGTAGGCCGGCAGGTCTGATGCGAGTGACAGCAGCATCGCCATGCTGTGTTCAGCGATGGCCGGCCCCATCAGACGTTTGCTGTTGGTGAACACCCTGTCCTCAATTTGCGCCGGGGTGAGGTCAGCGCACCCGTCCACACCCGCGGTATAGCTGTGCAGCCACAACAGGCGAGGTGAGGCGTTGTTTATGGTTGCCTGGGTGCACAGGCTGATTATAGCGTCAGCGCCCGCCAACACCTCGGCGCTGGGCACCATGGTTTCCGAGGTGTCAATTACCAGTGTTGCGGTGCCAGCATTCTTGCGCAGCTGCGCTTCGAGCCCGGGCATCCGCTGGGCATAACCGGCGGGCAGGCTCACGACTATACGTTGCGGGTTCCAGTTGGGATTGTCGCGTATGGCTGTGTCACTTTCATACAGGCCCAACTCCTCGATGATTTGCTGAGTCTCGGCATCGGGTGATGCAGTTTCCGCAGAGACTGTATGCGCCACCAGCAGCACAGTGATAATGGCAAAAATCTTGTTCATGTATATCATCGTTTGCTCCACACTAAGTCCTTTCCAGCATAAGCAGATTCAGCAATGAATACGAGACATGAGGTGTTCCGGACTTAAAAAATTCGCGCTAAATGTTCTCTGCGCTAGCTGATGAACTGGATTTTCAACACTGCGGCTTGCTACGCTGCAGCACACTGTTTTTAGAGGATACGGACAATGACCGATCTGGCCTGGGATACACTGATTCGAAACGCGCTGGTTTTCGATGGCAGCGGGGAGGCACCGCGGCGGGAAGACATTGCCTTGAAGAATGGCCTGATCGCCGCCAGGGGCCATGCTTTACCTGCGTCCCAGGCAGGCCGGGTGATTGAAGGGGAGGGCAAGTGGCTGATGCCCGGCCTGCTGGATATCCACACCCACCTGGATCTTGAGGTTGACCTGGAGCCGGGCCTGCCGGAAGTGGTGCGCCATGGCACCACCACCGTGGTCGTCGGTAATTGCAGTCTCGGCACTTGTTTCGGTCAGCAGGTTGAGGGTGAGCAAAACCCTATTGTCGACTGCTTCACTCGCGTGGAGAACATCCCCAAAACGGTGCTGCAAAAATGCGTTAACGCCGTAAGTTGGAGCGACACCGGTGCCTACATGGACCACTTCGCAGATATCCCCCTGGGCCCCAATATCGGGGTTTTCTTACCTCACTCCATGCTGAGAATAGAAGTCATGGGCTTGCAGGAAAGCATAAGCCGCGAGCCCACGGAAGCGGAACTGACGCAGATGGAGGTGCTGCTGGGCCAGGCTATGGATCAGGGCTATCTGGGAATGAGTACCGATGGCCTGCCTTTTCACTATCTTGCCAACCAGCCCCATACCGATAAGCGCATCCCCACGCAATTTGCGAGCTTCGGCGAAATGAAACGCCTGCTCAAGGTGGTGCGGGACAGAGGCCGGGTCTGGCAGACCACGCCTATCCTCGAGAACCGGGCCAAGGCCTTTCTCTATTTTCTCCTCACCAGTGGTCGCTTGTTCGGCAAGACCCTGAAGACCTCGGCCCTGTCTGCCGTGCGTTTTGCGCTCGCGCCCAATGCCAGCCGGGCCTTTCTCGGTTTCGCCGCACTGGCCAACAGCGGGCTGCTGAAGGGAAATATTCATTTCCAGGCGCTGGGCACCAACTTCCGGATCTGGTCAGATGGCATCGTCAGCCCGCTGTTCGAGGAGCTGGAGTCCACCAGCAAGTTGATTGCGAAAGAATACGACGATGTTGAGGGCCGGCGCGCGCTACTCGATGATCCACAGTTTGTCGCTGAATTTCGTCGGGACTGGCACTACGGCCGTCACGGGCGTAATTTGGCCCACTTCAAGGCCCGCATGGGTTTGCCGGATATTCTGGTAGTGCGGGAGCTGAATCGCATGGTTTTCGACGGCGCCCCGGTACCCGAGTGGGAAGGCGAGAACATGCAACAAGTCTACGATAGACTGGAGCGCTTCCAGCGTGGCCATAGTGAGAGCGCGCGCTCCGATGCGGAGCGCGAATCTTTCGAAACCTTTCCCCGGCCCATCCTCGATGATGCAGAATTCATGCTGCATCTCATGCGCACCTACGATAAAGGCTTCCGCTTCTGGGTGGATGTGGCCAATGTCAATAAAGAGGGCGTGCTGCCCCTGTTACTGGACCGCAATACATTGCCGGGATTCAATGACTCCGGGGCACACATCACCAATATGGCGTTCTTCGATGGCAACCTGATGTCACTAAAACTCGCCCAACAGGAGTCCCTGCAAACCGTGAGCACCATGGTGAAGCGCCTCACCCGTGAACCCGCCGCTTTCTTCGGCCTGGATGTGGGCAGCCTGGAGATTGGCGCCCAGGCCGATATCGTATTGATAGACCCGGAGGCGCTGAGCCAATGGGATGACAACGAATCGCGGGAATTCACTTATCGCGAGTTGTTTGAGCACAAGCAGCTGCTGAGCCGCTCCGACGGAGTGGTCAGTCAGGTGCTGATTCGCGGGGAGCCGGTTTGGCAGGAAGGCGATTTTACCGAGGCGCTGGGAACCCGGCAACTGGGGCGTGCCCTGCGAGCGGCGTGATATCGGCTATGCTTGAGGTCCACCCGTCACTATGACTGCAAGGAAGAAATACATGTCCACAAAAAACGAGATGAATCTAATCCAGGAATGTTCATTCATAGCCGGGCTCAGGCCGCCCTTGCCGATTGGTGAAGGCCCTGTTGGCACGCGCATGTATTACGACGTGACAGGCGGTGAGTTCACTGGCGATCGGCTGAGGGGGAAAATTCTCGGGGGTGGTGAATGGGCGTTGCTGGGCCCCGACGGATATCTTCGTCTCGATGTGCGCCTGCAGATTGAGACCCACGATGGTGCGCTTCTGTATCTGCAGTATGTGGGGCTGCTGGACGTGAATGAGACTGTTCAGGATGCATTGGCAAACGGCGGTGAGACAGACTTCAGCGACCAGTACTTTTACACCAATCCACGATTTGAAACTGGCGATGAGCGCTACGCCTGGTTAAATAAAACATTTTTTGTCGGGCAGGGCCGTATTGCCCCGGATCTCGGCGTGGAATACCGACTGTACAGGCCCGCGTGACAGAGGGCGGCAGAACGTGACGGATCAATCGGCCAGTTTTGTCGGCTCCATTCCCGAGTACTACGATGCCCTGCAAAAGGAGCTGGGGGCCAACTTATCGCTGGAGGCCCTGGTCATTACCTGCAAAAAAGCGTGAACCTCGCAAGCGGGACGGCTGCTTGGAAGCCATAGGCAGCTTAGGCTCAGGTCTTGCTTCTGTCGCCTTTTCCCCAGACTTTGGCACCAAAGCCGGTGTCATTGCACCGCTGTGGCATTACAATCCTTGGTCTTTTCTGAATCCAACTACGGGGAATACGTCCATGTCACTGGACTTCGACAGTGCGCGCCTGCCCAATCCCAATATCCGTCCGGAACACGAGGAATGGCGCACCCATTTGCGTCGGTTTATCGATACCGAAATCATGCCTTTTGCGGAAGACTGGGACGAGGCGGGTCATATTCCGATAGAGCTGTGGCCCAAAGCGGCTGCGGTGGGACTGTTGGGCCTGGGCTACCCTGAAGAATTTGGCGGTACCAAAGAAGGGATTGATTCCTGGCACCATTGGATCGCCAATGAAGAGATGTCGCGAATTGGTGTGGGCGGTATTCCCGCCAGTTTGATGGTCCACGGTATTGGCCTGCCGCCGGTGCTCAACTGGGGCAGCCAGGCCTTGAAGGAAATGGTGGCGCCGCCGGTACTGGCGGGGGAGAAACATATTGCCCTGGGCATCACCGAGCCCGGGGGTGGATCAGATGTGGCGCAGCTCGCGACTACTGCCGTACTGGACGGTGATCACTACGTGGTCAATGGCTCCAAAACCTTCATCACCGGCGGTATGCGCGCAAACTGGGTGTCTACTGCGGTACGCACCGGTGGTCCCGGCGCAGGCGGAGTTTCAATGCTGCTGATTCCTACTGATGCGGAGGGTTTCAGCCGCACCCAACTGGACAAGAAGCAGGGCTGGTGGGCATCCGACACAGCCACCCTGTACTTTGATAATGTGCGGGTGCCGGTGGGTAATCTGCTGGGCGAGGAAAACAAGGGGTTCCTGGTTATCATGACCAACTTCAACAGCGAGCGCATGTTTATGGCGGCCGCTATGGAAGCACTGGGTCGGGTTTGCCTTGAAGAAGCCGTTAATTGGGCGCGGGAGCGCAAAACCTTCGGCAAGCGGCTGGCTGACCATCAGGTTATCCGTCACAAGATCGCACAGATGAAACAAAAGCTGAACGCCACCCAGGCGTATATCCGGGTCTGCTATGAGTCTATCGAGGCGGGCAATGCCAACCCGGGAGACATTGCACTGCTAAAAGTACAGGCCAGCGAAACCATGGAGTTTTGTGCCCGGGAAGCCATGCAGATACTGGGAGGCATAGGCTATATGCGGGGCAACCGGGTAGAGCGTATCTACCGTGAGGTGCGGGTTAATGCCATCGGCGGCGGTTCAGAGGAAATTATGCGGGATCTGGCTGCACGCCAGTACGGCGTTTAGGGGAAAAGAGGCATGAGTGCTACAGAACAGGAACTGAAAGATTTTCGCAGCCAGGTATCCGCCTGGATGAAGGACAACCAGCCCGCTGATCCGGGTTTTCTGCTGCCCCAGACTTTTATGGAAGTGGGCGATGAACGCCAGCTGGAATTCCTGCGGGAATGGCAGCACAAGGTGTGGTCTGCCGGTTATCTGGGTATGGCCTGGCCAAAAGAATATGGTGGTGGCGGTGTAGAGCGGGCGTATCAGGCCGTCGTCGACCAGGAGATGCGCCGGCATGCGGTGCCTATTTGCTTCAATGTGATCGGCCTCGGCTGGGCCGGCCCCCTCATTATCGATATCGGAACTGAAGCAGAAAAAGCCCGCTATCTGAAACGCATACTCAGCGCCGACGATATCTGGTGCCAGGGCTTTTCCGAGCCCGATCACGGCTCTGACCTGGGCAACGCCCAGACCCGCGCCGTGCGCGACGGTGACGAATACGTGCTTAACGGCCAGAAGATCTGGACCACCATGGGCAACTTTGCCCAATACATGATTCTGCTGGCGCGAACCAATACCGACACGGCTCGCAAGTATGATGGCTTGTCTTACTTCCTCTCGCCCATGGATGTACCCGGAATTGAAACGCGGCCCATCCGCAAGATTACCGGTGAGTACGGCTTCACCGAGACCTTCTTCACCGATGCCCGTATTCCCGCCGACTGCCTGATGGGAGAGGAGGGGCAGGGTTGGAAGATAGCGATGCAGACCCTGCAATACGAGCGCGGCGCAGAAGCTGGAGCCGCCGGTGGCCTGATGATGGTGCGTGTGACCATCGACGATATGATCGAGGAATTACACGACGTAACGCGTGACGGTGAGCCAGTGCTGAAGGACCCGGTGATGCGCGACCAGTTGGTGAGGATGATCATGGAAGAGAAAGCCATCGCCCTCGGCGACCGGCGTGCGCGTATTGCACCGTTGACCTCGGATTACCCCGGCTCGCTGCCGCTGTCGAACAAATTGCGCACCACGGAGATGACCCGTCGTATGCGCCAGTTCGCAATAAACCTGCAGGGGGCCGCCGGCGGACTCTATGTCGGCGACGATGAGGCGAGACAGGGTGGTTTCTGGCAACGCGCCTATTTCAACAGTTTTTCGGCAACCATTGGTGGTGGTACCAGTCAGGTGCAGGCAAATATTGTCGCCGAACACATTCTCGGCCTGCCGAAATAAGGGATTAAGTCATGTCAGTTATAGGAAACACCACGCTCTCGTTCAGTGAAGAGCAAGCCATGTTGCTGGATGTGGCCCGCGAGTTCTGCCGCGATAAGTCACCTATTTCGGTGGTACGTGCGCAACTTGAAACAGACAGCGGCTTCGACGCTGCGCTTTGGGACGAGATGGTAGCCCTGGGTTGGGCTGGTATTGCGTTGCCGGAATCCTGTGGCGGCTCGGGAATGGGTGTTGCTACGGTGGTGCCGGTTGTAGAGGCCATGGGCAAGGCGATGCTGGGTACACCCCTTATCAGCAACACACTGGCAGGGCAGTTTATACTCCGGGCTGGTGGTGAAAACCGTTTTGAGAGTGTGTTGTCTGAGATTGCCTCGGGCACAACAGCAGCGGTTGCCCTGTTGGAAAATGCCGATTGGGGCGATACCGGCATTGCCTGCAGTATGACTGCGGGTGGCGTGTTGCAGGGCCAGAAAAAGTTTGTGTCCGACGCGGAGGTGGCGCGCTTGTTTGCGGTGCTGGTCAAGCACGAGGGCGAGCCCGCGCTGGCTGTTGTGCGTGCAGAGCAGTTGTCGGCGGGCGCTATAGCGCCCAATACGTTAATCGATCAGACCAAGCGCAGTGCGACCGTGGATTTTACTGGTGTGCAGGTTGCCGCAGGCAATCTGGTAACAGGTGAGGCGGTGGTTACAGCGCTGCGCGATGTGCAATTGCTCGGCGCATTGCTGACTGCCGCGGAGGCCACCGGCAGTGCAGCCAGTTGTCTGGATACAGTGGTGGAGTACCTGAAAACGCGCAAGCAATTTGGCAAGTTGATCGGCTCCTACCAGGCACTCAAGCATCCCACGGTGGATATTCTGACGGCGGTGGATTCCGGGCGCTCATTTATTTATCACGCGGCGACACTGGTGGGCGAGGGAGCCCTGGATGCGGATGCTGAAATTGCCTGCCGTATGGCCAAGGCTCACGCCACAGAAACGCTGCTGTATGCCGGTGATCGCGCCGTGCAATTTCACGGCGGCATGGGTTTCACCTACGAGTGCGACGCCCAGCTGTACATTCGCCGGGCCCAGTGGAGCCAGCAACAATACGGCGATGCCCAGCACCACCGCAAACGCCTGGCGAGCCTGTTGCTGGGCTGATAGCTTCGCCGGGAAAGGCGTCAGGTTTTCATAACGCCAAATACACCACTGGCCCTGACGATACGTTTGTCGCCGACGGTGAAATAGCAGTTGGCAAAAGCCATACTTTTGCCAACTTTCTGCACATCTGTCGTTATTTCCACCCAATCCCCGAGCTGTGCAGATCCAGCATAGTCGATGCTAAGACTGGCCGTTACCATCGGTGTCGGTTCCCCGCTGAAAAAACTGGCGTTGTAGCCAAGAGCGATGTCGGCGAGAGTGCTGAACACACCGCCGTGCATTGAGTTCCGAGCGTTGCAGTGCTTTTCATCGACCCGCAAGCCTATAATCAGCCCCTGCTCTGTTTTCTTGTTATAGATCGGCCCGATCAAATCAAGGTAGGGGCTGGTTCTGAAAATCGGTTCAAATCCCTCCGGAATGTCGTGCATGTATTTTTCCTTATTCAGCTTTCTCTGGTGCCTGCGTTCAGGTGGGCCCTTACGTGCAAAAATCGAAACAGGCCCAGCAGTAGTAGAGCGCCACCACTGGCAATCAGTAGCCAGGCGACAGCCAGGTAGGGGGGGTGAGCGGAAAAGAACTGGAATAGCACAGCGCCTCCGGCGAGCAGGGACAGCGCTGTGCGAACGTAGGCAAGAAAGGTGCGTTCGTTTGCCAGGCGCGTTCGTTCCAGGGCCAGGGTATCTCGCAGGTCTGAAAGGGCCACTTTCCTCTCCATCTATCCGTTTATGGGATTGCACAAGGTCGTAAACGGTTATTATGGTGGTATGCGGTCATTGCTTCAATTGCTGTACAACCCTGAACCATCGTTCCATATTTTCATGGCTAGTGTCTTCCAGTTCGAGACCAATCCAGTAACCGGGTTTATCCTCCGCTGCCCTGGACCACATGACTTTGCCGACCAACTCAAGGTTTTCCTTCCATTCATCTGCTGGCACTGCAATATTGACAGCGCTGCCATGTGCAACTGATTCCTGAACCCAGATGCGCAGACCGGCCTCCGAGACGTCCAGGGTGTTACATCGAAAGATGGTGTTATCTGCCTCTGAGCGGCTGCCGCGGCTAACTACCTCGAGGTAGATTGATTTCTCTACACTGAAACGGGGATGCTTACGCCTGTTATTTTGTTGATATGTCATGATGTGTTATTTATCCCTATAACCTGCGCCAGAGATCATCCACTCCCCATACGCAAAGTAAAGCACAAGTGGCATTAAGTGCAATTACATGGGAATTCCAATTGCCTGGTACCCAGGCCATAGCCCATTGGCGCAAGGCCCTTTAAGATAGCGCAATCTTTTCAGCGGAGCTTCACATGAGCAAAATCAACAGCGACCCTCGTATAGACCCTCGAATCAAGGCAATTTTCGGTATGATGCCAGCGCTGGCAATTGCCGATGTCGAATCGCGACAACAGGCCCTGGATGAGGCGAATGCCCCCCAGGCCGTCGCCCAGCGAACATTGATGGAGGCCATGTTTGACAGTATCGATTCAGAGCAGGTGGCGCCGTCTGCCGGTCTGGCGATCACCACCCATGAATTTACTTCCAGCCCTGACAATAACAGCATCAAGGTTCAGTTCATTCGGCCCGAGTCGGCAGAAGTTCTCCCCTGCGTGTACTACATCCACGGTGGTGGTATGCAATCGATGAGTTGTTTTTTGGGCATGTACCGCGCCTGGGGCAAGATTATCGCCGCCCAGGGGGTCGCGGTTGCGATGGTGGATTTTCGCAATTGCCTGACGCCCTCATCGACACCGGAAGTGGCTCCTTTCCCTGCGGGATTGAATGATTGTGTGTCCGGCCTCAAATGGCTGGCCAGTCAGGCCGCAGACCTGAACATCGATCCGGCCCATATCATCGTGGCGGGGGAGAGTGGGGGTGGAAACCTGACTCTGGCAACGGGCCTGAAGCTTAAGCGGGACGGTGATCTGGGCCTTATACGCGGCCTCTACGCCATGTGCCCCTATATCGCAGGTGCCTGGCCCCAGGAGAGGTTTCCCTCATCGATCGAAAACAACGGTATTCTGCTGGACCTGCACAACAATCGCGGCGCCATGGCCTACGGCATTGAAGCTTTCGAGGAGGGCAACCCTTTGGCATGGCCCAGCTTTGCTACCGAGGATGAACTCAAAGGCCTGGTGCCCACTGTGATAAGTGTTAATGAATGTGATCCGCTGCGCGATGAGGGTGTTGAATTTTACCGCAGCCTGCTGCGTGCCGGTGTTTCGGCGCGGTGTCGGCAGCTGATGGGTACCACTCACGGCATAGAGGTTTTTGCCAGTGCCTGCCCCGAGATCAGCCGGGACACCGCCGCCCATATTGCCCAGTTTTGTCGCGAGACGTAGGGCCTCATGTAGGGCAGGGCCCGGCCCCGTTGTTGCTTGTCAGGGCATCGGGTAGCCATCTACAAAATCGCTTTGGGTAATTTCAATCAGGGTTGGCAGCTGCCGCCCGTTCGCGGCAAGCAACTCCGCGCTGAGCTCGGCCAGGTTTTTTACAGCGACGGCTTCACAACCGAAGGCGCGCCCCAGGCCAATGAAGTCCGGTGTGAAAATGTCCACCCCGATGCGGGCGATGTCTCCGTCCTCCATAAACCGCTTGATCTCACCGTATCCGCTGTTGTTCCAGATGATGAATATCACCGGGAGGCCAACCTCAACTGCGCTGGCGAGCTCGCCGATCGTAAACTGGGAGGCGCCATCGCCTATCAGCCCGACCACAGGGAGATGAGGCTGCGCCAGCTTGGCGCCGATCGCGGCGGGTATGGCGTAGCCCAGTGTGCCGAAGCCGCTGGCGGAATGAAAATAGCGGCGCGCCTTCTCCGTTTCATAGTGCAGCCACGCGTAATACGTCGGCTGCGTTGAATCCCCGGCGATAATGACGTCCGGCAAAGCTTCCCGCAGGGTAGTGAAAAACGCTTCATAACGCTTGTCGCGAGCGCCGGTCAGGGCTGCGCGCAGGACGGAGGCGCGTTGTGCCCCACTTTTGGACTTGTGATGTGCTGAATCCAGAGTGGTGTTGATAGCTTGCAGCGCCAGTTTCGCGTCGCTTTGTATGGCAATGTCCGCCCTGACGTTGCGGCTTAGTTGGCGTGGATCGATATCAACCCGCAGCAATGTGCCGCCGATAGTCACGGGTCCGGAAAAGAAAAAGTCGTAATCGGTTTCGCTGAATTCAGTGCCTACCGCCAGCACCACATCCGCCTGTTCGAATTCCCGGCGTATTTCCGCACTGGAGCCGGAGCCCCCCACCGCCAGGGGGTGACTATAAGGTATAACGCCCTTGGCATTGACGGTGTTGACTACCGGTGCGCCCAGTGCCTCGGCAAGGGCGATTAGCTCACTTGCGGCGTTCACGCAGCCGCCGCCAACGGCGATAAGCGGGCGTTGTGACTGCGCCAGCGCTTCGGCTGCCCTCGCTATACCTGTCGGCGCGGGCCCGGGGGGCTCAGGCAGGGCGAAGGGTGTTGTGTCCAGGTGGTCGGCAGCAGCGGTGATGACATCGAGTGGAATTTCTATGTGGACCGGCCCGGGCCGTTCGCTGGCGAACACGGTAAACGCCCGTGCCAGCACCTGCGGTAGTTCATCCGCACGCAGCAGGGTGTGACTGAAAACGGACACTCCGGCAATGGTGCGACTCTGGTGTGGCATCTCGTGCAGACGCCCTTCGCCCAGCCCGAGTTGATAGCTGCGATTGACCGAGGAGATTACCAGCATGGGAATGGAGTCGGCGAGGGCCTGGCCCATCGCGGTGGCGATGTTGGTCATGCCCGGGCCGGAGATGATAAGACAAACACCGGGCCTGCCGCTGGCCCGGGCATAGCCGTCGGCCATAAAACCTGCACCCTGTTCGTGGCGCGGTGTGATATGGCGAATGCTGGTGGCCGGGAGGCCGCGGTAAAGCTCTACCGTGTGCACACCGGGAATACCGAACACGGTGTCGACACCATAAGACTGCAGTAAGCTGACAAGCACTTCGCCACAGGTCTTCACGATGGCACCTGTTGCAATGACACGGTGTAGCGTTCTATTCGATCAAAGGCCTTGCTCATGATGTGCACCGGATGCGTCAGTGACAGGCGCACAAACCGGCGGCTGGTCTCGCCAAAGGCAATGCCGGGTAGTACTGAAACCCCGCTGTGTTGCAGCAGGCCCTCTGCAAATGCCAGGCCGTCATCCGCGAGCTGGGACACATCGAGCATAATAAACATGCCGGCCTTTGGCTGGTTAGCGCGTAGGCCCGCGATCCGCTGTATGCGCTCCAGCGCGTAGTCGCGACGAACCCGGTACTCGTCGGCAATGGCCCGCATATACTCCTCGTCATTCTGCAGGGCGAACGCGGCGGCGTCCTGTACGAACTGACAGCACCCGAATATGGTGCCGGAGGCGAAGTCGAGTATTCGCCGCGCGGTGTCTTCTGAAGAAACCGTCCAGCCCATGCGCCAACCGGTCATGGAGTGGGATTTTGACAGGGCGTCGACGACCACCACGTTCTCAAGGGACTGGGCTGCTTTCAGCAGTGACACGTGTTTGGTGCCAAAAGTGATCATCGAATAGACCTCGTCGCACACAATCCAGACACCGCGTTCGAGGCAGAATGCGGCGAGCTCGCGCAATTGTGCTTCATCGATGATATTGCCGCCGGGGTTGCCCGGGGTATTCAGGAACAGCACCCGGGTGGCGGCGGTAAAGGCCTTTTTCACCACTGCCACGTCCAGCGAGAAATTGTCACCCGCATTCAGCGGCACCTGAACAACGCTGGCGCCTATTGCCGCCAGCAGCCCCTGGTAGCCGACGTACATGGGCGAGGGAATGACGATCTCGTCCCCCTCGTTGAGGAAGCAGGACAGCGTGGTGAATATGGCGTTGGTGCCGCCGGGGTGAATCACGATCTGGTCTATGCTGGTGGTGCTGCCACTGGATTTGGTTTCGATGTCGGCCACAGCCTGTCGCAGGGGGATTTCACCTGCACCGGGGGAGTAGTGAGTGCGCCCGGCCCTGAGGCTGGCAATGGCGTGATCGACAGTGATGTCCAGGGTGGGCAGGTCTGGATCGCCGATCGAAAAAAGAATGATGTCTTCGCCCGCCGCCTTCCGCGTAAGTGCTTTGTCGTGCACGCCCCACACTGTGGAGGTGTCAACGGCCATTCGGTTTATGGCACGACTGAATTTCATTGGCGTGCGGCTCCATTTTGGATCGGCGACAGGGCGGGGCGAGGCACTGACTGGAAAGTTCCAGCATACCCATCCCGACCAGCGATTTAGACTCTACTACAGCTCAGTAGTATGGAAGATCCCCCGCCTTATTGGCTATTGATTTGCAGGGTGGTGACAAAACTATGTTTGGTATTGTGCCCGGCCAGCTGAATTATAACGCCGTTACCATCCGGGCGCCCGCCGATGCCGGTCACAGCGTTTCACTTGTCAGCGCTTTATCGCTGCAGGCTTACTCCTGTTCGCTAACCTCGATCTCCATCAGCACATCGTCTGCCGCTACCTGCAAACCGGCTTGCGCCATTACTTCAAGCACGGTGCCAGAGGCTTCCGCCACTATCTCGTAGTGCATCTTCATGGCCTCCAGTATCGCAAGTGTCTGGCCTTCGGTAACCGCGTCACCCGGGGCGGCGCGCACTTCCAGTAGCAGGCCGTGCATGGGTGCGCTCACCCTGCCGCCGCCACTCGTCTGTTGCTGGGCGCCATCCAGGCGAATCAGGTCGCGATACTCCGCGGCCCGGCCGTCGATGGACAGGTACAGTTTGCCCGGCTCCGGGGTGTGGAAGCGCGCGCTGTGCTGCACCCCGTCAATCCTGATATGCGCCGTGCTGCTCGCAACCGACAGCAGATCGACAATACAGGATTCGCTGGCATCAAAGACCTGATAGCGGCCACTGCCCAGGGGCGTAACCGCCAGATCGTGGAGTACCTCGCCGTGTTGATAGCGCTTGCGGGAAATAAGCGGGCTGGCATTGGACCAGTCCCGCAGTTGCTCAGCCACCAGCACGCTGCTGTTATAAACGGCCCGATGATCCAGGCTCAGTTCAATCACTGCGGCCACTGCACTATCAACGAAGCCCGGCGCAGGGCTGGCAATCTCGCCCTCGGCAAACTGCTCGGCGATAAACGCCGTGGTCGCTTCGCCCTTGGCAAAGCACTCCTTCTGCAGGCAGGCGACCAGAAAATCCCGATTGTGGCGGGGCCCGAATAGCACGGTTTCCTGCAGCGCCTCAATCAGACGCAGCCGGGCGATCTCCCTGCTGGGCCCGCTGGCGATAATCTTGGCTACCATCGGGTCGTAAAAGGGAGATATGTCCTGGCCGCTGGCAATGCCACTGTCCACGCGAACACCGGCACCTGCAGGGGGCGACCACAGATCTACCGGGCCGGAGGTGGGCAGAAAATCCTGGGCGGGATCCTCGGTATACAGCCTTACCTCGATGGCGTGGCCTTCCAGGGTGACATCTTCCTGGCTGAAGCCGAGGGGTTCGCCCTGGGCAACCTGTAGTTGCAGTGCCACCAGGTCCCTGCCGGTTATCAGCTCTGTGACCGGGTGCTCCACCTGCAGGCGCGTATTCATCTCAAGAAAGTAGAATTTGCCGCTTTCATCCAGCAGGAATTCCACGGTGCCCGCACCGCGGTAAGCTATGCTCTTCGCCGCCGCTACGGCGGCAGCACCCATTTCGGCTCGCAGGCTTTCCGTCATCACCGGGCAGGGGGCTTCCTCTACCACTTTCTGGTGGCGGCGCTGCACCGAGCAGTCGCGCTCGCCCAGGTGTACGGTGTTGCCGTGGCTGTCTGCGAACACCTGCAATTCCACATGCCGCGGCCGGATAATGGCTTTTTCCAGTATCAGCTCGCCGGAACCAAAGGCCGACTCAGCTTCCGCTCGTGCCAGCTTGATGGCGTTGGCCAGTTCCTTGATGTCGTGTACCAGACGCATGCCGCGGCCACCACCGCCGGCTGAGGCTTTGACCATCAGCGGCGGGCCGATGCGGGCGCCTTCCGCCAGCATCACCTCATCACTTTGGTCTTCACCCTCATAACCTGGCACGCAGGGTACGCCGGCGGCAATCATAAGCCGTTTGGCCTCGGCCTTATTGCCCATCTGGTGAATCGCCTCGGGGCTGGGGCCGATAAAGCTCAGGCCGGCCTCTTCACAGGCCCGGGCAAAGCCGGCGTTTTCACTGAGAAAGCCGTAGCCGGGGTGAATAGCACCGGCGCCACTGGCTTTGGCTGCCTGCAGGATATTGTCCTGCACCAGGTAAGATTCGTTGACCGGGCCAGGCCCGATACAGATAGCCTCGTCTGCCATCTGCACATGTGGTGCGCTCGCGTCGGCCTCGGAATACACCGCGACGGTGCGATAACCCTGGGCCTTGGCTGTGCGTATGACGCGGCAGGCGATCTCGCCGCGATTCGCCACCAGTATGCTGGTAAATCGTGTCATTTAGTTCGGTGTCCTGTGTAAAGTGCTCATTCTGCAGCCCAGCTGGGTTTGCGTTTCTCTACAAAGGCAGCCACGCCCTCTCGGCCTTCATCACTTAACATGCAGGAGGCAAACCCACGGGAGGCAAAATCCAGCGCTTCCGCACGTGGCCGGCGTGTGGTTTCAAAGACAATACTCTTGGTCACCGCGTTCGCACCCGGCGCACACAGCGCTATCTGTTGCAGTACTTCGGCACACTTTGTCTCCATGTCGGCCGTGTCCTCGGCGAGAATGTGACCGATGCCATACTGCACGGCCTCCTGGCCCTTGAACCGGGCGCCAGTCAACATGAGCCGCCGGGCCTGGGTGAGGCCAACGCGTTCAGTGACAAAGGGAGCAATTTGCGCAGGTGGTATGCCCAGGCTGGTTTCACTGAGGCGGAAGCGGGTGTCGCGAGTGACGATGGTTATATCGCCCACACAAGCCAGCCCCAGGCCGCCGCCAATTGCTGCGCCTTCAACCAGGATAATGACCACCTGTGGCTGTTCGTTCAGTTTGATCATCAGGTCACCGAAGCTGCGGTTGCCGCGGGCCACGTCTTCTTCTGAGGGCGCGCCACCTTGCATCCCGGATTTAAAACCCTTGATGTCGCCACCGGCGCAAAAAAAGCCGCCCTTGCCACGTAATATGAGGGTTCGCAGGTTGCGGTCGTCGCGTATTGCATCCAGTACGGCGGCCAGCTCATCGACCATTTCTGCCGAGAGCGCGTTCTTTGCTTCTGGCCGGTTAAGCCAGATACTCAGTACGCTGCCTTGCGGCTCCAGTATGAGGAACGATGTTTCGGGAAGTGTTGTCATGATTGTATCTCCATTACATCCTCGCTATGCCGAAGCTGTTGGGGCGCACGATGCGGTGGCGGGTTTCCCACACGGTTTCCAGCAGAAAGCCCAATGTTTTGCGAGCCTCGCGGGGGTCAATC
The DNA here is from genome assembly GCA_963977485.1 of uncultured Haliea sp. Classification (GTDB taxonomy): domain Bacteria; phylum Pseudomonadota; class Gammaproteobacteria; order Pseudomonadales; family Halieaceae; genus JARRPM01. The sequence continues at coordinate 140,686 of CAXBOW010000010.1, read as the reverse complement.
ATGCCGTCGTCCATCAGGTGGCCCGAGGTATAAAAAGCGTCGGACTGGCTGTCGAAAATGTTAGCCAGGTAGGCTTCTTGTTTTGCCAGGGCATCTTCATCGGCGGCCTGGCCGGTAGCGGCCGCCTTACCCCTGGCGACCATGGACATGGTCTTTGCCGCCTGTTCGCCGCCCATTACGCCGGTGCGAGCATTGGGAAAGGTGTAGAGGAAATCCGGCTGGTAGGCGCGGCCACACATACCGTAGTTGCCAGCCCCGAAGCTGGCACCTGTCATGAAGGTGATGCGCGGAACCTCAAGGTTGCGTACTGCCTGGATCATTTTCGAGCCGTGCTTGATCATGCCCGCGTGCTCAGACTTCGTGCCCACGATGTAACCGGTGGTATTTTGCAGGAACAGCATCGGTATATTGGCCTGGTCGCACAACTGCAAAAATTGCGCGGCTTTTGTTGCGCCCTGTGGGTCAATCGGGCCGTTGTTGCCGATAATGCCGCAGGGCAAACCGAAGATGTCGGCCTGAATACACACGGTGGCGGCGCCGTAGCGCGGCTTGAACTCCATGAAGTCTGAGCCGTCTACAATTCTGGCCACCAGTTCGCGCATATCGTAGGGATTGCGGTAGTCGCAGGGAATAATGCCGGCCAGTTCATCGGTATCGTAGAGAGGTTCGCGATAGGAGCGCCGCGTGGGTGTTGCGCAATCCTTGTTCCATTGCAGCCTGTGCAATAATTCGCGACACATCTGCACCGCCTGGCCATCGTTTTCTGCAAGATATTCGACCAGCCCGGAAACAGACGCGTGCATTTCTGCACCGCCCAGTTCTTCCTCTGTGGCGATTTCGCCAGTGGCTGCCTTGAGCAGGGGCGGGCCCGCTAAAAACGCGCGACCATTACTTTTTACCCCGATTACATAGTCGCTGAGACCGGGCATGTAGGCTCCCCCGGCAGTGGATGAGCCATGCAGTATCGATATTACCGGTATACCCGCTTTGCTCAGTTTTGCCAGGTTGCCAAAAAGAGCGCCACCGTTGGAAAAGCCTTCAACCGTGTAGTTGAGCAGGTCGCCGCCAGCACTTTCCACCAGGTGCACAAAGGGCAGCTTCTGCTCCAGGGCTATTTCCTCTGCGCGGAGAATGCGGTAGGCGCCGGAGGTAGTGAGGGAGCCCGCCTGAATGCCACTGTCATCTACTACCACCATGCAGCGTACGCCGCTGATAAAGCCGATGCCGGCAATCACTGTGCCGCCGGGTATGGATTTTTCCGGGTCGCTGTTGTCCAGCAGGTAACCGGCAATATTGCCCACGGCCAAAAAGGGCATACCCGGGTCCAGCAGGCGCGCCAGCCGCTCCCGGGGTGTCAGCTGGTTGCGCGCCTCAAAGCGCGGCTTGCGCTTTTCCGAAATCATCGCCCCGCGGGCATTCAGTGCTTGCAGGTGCTCAATATGAGCGAGCATTTCCGCGCGGTTTTTCTGGAAAACCTCGGAATTGGGATTCACCTTGGAATTGAAAACGGTCATACCAGGCCCTCCGCCATCGTCGCCGGAATCGGTACCGTGCAGCAGAGCAACAACTGGGCATAGCCCTTGCCCTGGGCGTCGTTGCGCAGGCTTGCCACACCGCCGCCTCCGAGGGCATTGTGCAGCAGGAAGTTGATAGCGTTGGAGCCGGGCAGCAGGAAGCGCTCAACATTACCGGCGCTGGTGTCGGCCAGGAAGTGGGCGAATCGCTCGCTGACCACGGCCTCGGTAAGCGCGCTGTATATGTGGGGCAGGTACTCGGCCTTGCGCGCGATAATTCCGACATTCGCCTTGTTTCCCTTGTCGCCGCTGCGGCCCCACGCCAGCGCCACCAGTGGAACCTCCACTGTGTCTCCCTCGTTTGCTACTACCGGGGCCGGAACGCGGGCAATGGCGGCGACATCGAAGGCCTCGCCATACGCTTCATTACAGGCCAGTTCGTCGGCATTTATGAGAATACGAACGGCAACCTTGTTTTTGGGAATGGTAAAGGAAAACAGGCGCACCACCGGGGAAGGCTTGGGCCGGCCCCCGGCAAAGCCGGACAGGCCCGGCGGGGTGGCAAGCCCAAGGCCCACCGCCTCCTTCAATAGAATGCCTATGCCTATGGCATCCGGGTGTTTGGCGGCTAACTTCATGGCGACTTCCCGGCTGCTTTTGATTTCTGCAAACTTGCCAAACTGGCTCTCGGCCCCGATAAGCTCGATGCTGGTTTCGCTGAAGTCGGCCAGGCCATGTGCCTTGAATACGGTGCGCGCGGCCTCGAATACCGCTTCTCCCAATGCCCTGGCCTTTCTGTCGGCATCGATGCCATAGAAAGTCATATAGGTGCCGCCGCGAAACTGGTCGGCATAAGTCGCGCTGACCTTGTAGGTGTCGGGGGCGGGGCGACCGGTGGCACCAGCGACCTTCACCCGGTTGTCACCCACCTGCTCAAGGGTAGCGGTTGAAAAATCACAGACCACATCCGGCAGCATGTAGGCCTGGGGGTCGCCAATCTCATACAGCATCTGTTCGGCGACAGTGCCCACGTTTACCAGGCCGCCGGTGCCCGCGGGCTTGGTGCAGATAAAGCTGCCATCCGCCGATATTTCGGCGATGGGATAGCCTATATTTGCCATGTCCTGCACCTGTTCCCAATCGGTGAAGTTGCCACCGGTGGCCTGGGGGCCACACTCCAGGATATGGCCTGCCAGTGAACCCATGGCCAATTGATTCAGGTCGTCCCGACCCCAGCCAAAGGCGTGGATGCAGGCACCGAGGGTGACGGCGCTATCTACACAGCGGCCGGTTACTACGATGTCTGCGCCGCTGTGGAGGGCTTTGGCGATGGGAAAGGCGCCTAGATAGGCGTTAATGCTTTGCAGCTTGTCTACGGCGGGGAACGCCTCGCCGGAAAACATTTCGCTGATTTCGGCGGCCTGCAGTTCCTGCGCATCCTCCAAAAGGTCATCGCCTACAATACAGGCTACGGTCAGCGCCAATCCCTGCTCTGCTATTACTGCGCGCAATGCCTCGGCGCAGGCCTGGGGGTTGACTCCGCCGGCGTTGGATATCACCTTGATGCCGCGTTCGGCAATGGTTGCCAGGTTGGGTTTCATTGCAGCTTCCACGAAATCCAGGGCATAGCCCTTGCTCTCATCGCGGGAGCGGGCGCGAGCCATGATGGACATGGTGATCTCTGCCAGGTAGTCATAGACGATGTAGTCCAGCTCCCTGGTGTTGAGCAATTGCGGCGTGGCCCGGGCCGCGTCGCCCCAGAAGCCGCTGGCACCACCGATTCGCAAAACCTTGTCAGTCATCTGTCAGTTCCTGCCTGTTCCATTCGAGACAGGCAATCATACTGAGTAGGGCTGCAAGGCACACGGGAAATGACGCCAACCACTACGGCGAAGGTGCCACCTGAGGGGGCACGGTTTTTGTACTGCGAGTACCCTCGCGCGACACCCCAAGTAATACAGAACCGGGTGACCATAGGCGCTGTTGGAAGCACCATGCTAGGCTACTGCTGTAGCGGTGATATGGGAGCTTTGCAGAGTGGGGGCACAGAGTGCGGAAATAGCAAATGGCGGAGGGGTGGTATACGCCAGGGCGCTGAAGGGCTTTATGGACCTGGCGGCAGCGTTGGGGGCAAGCCCCGAGCGGATCGCGCGGAGTGCCGAACTTGATATAACGCTACTGACGGTACCCGATGCCCTGCTACCCGTGGCAACCTATTACCGCCTGCATGAGCAGTTTCTGGAACATACCCGCAACCCGGATTTTGGCCTACTGAGCGGCAGGGTGTCTTATATGGAGAGCGCCCACCTGTTTCTCTATCTGGCGTCCGCAAGCCAGACCCTGCGTGACTGGCTCAATATGCTACCCAGTGTTTCCAGCTTGCTGGGAGATGTAGGCTCCATAAGAATTGCCCGGCACCGTGAACATTTTGCGCTGGAGTGGCACCCGGAGAGAGCGCCCGACCCGGTTCGCTGCATCGTAACGGATGGCCTGTTGTCAGCCACGGCCCTGGAGATGGATGGCTACTGCCTGTTGCCGGTAAGACCGGAGCGGGTAGATTTCACCTACCCCAGGCCGAACGACCTGACTGTGTTACAGCACACCTTCCGCGCTCCCCTGTATTTCGATCAACCCGTTAGTGCCCTGTATTATGACTGGCAGCTGCTGGACAACCCGCAGCTACATGTGAGTACGCGGTTTCATGATGCTGCTGTGGAGGAGTTCTCGGCCTATTTTAGCAATGATGCATCAGCTGCCGACCCGTTTTCCCTAAGCCTGCATACTGCAATCAGGCGGCAGCTTCCCGCGGGCAGCTGCTCTATCGATAGCGTTGCCAGCGATTTGAATGTGTCGCGCAGAACACTGCAGCGTCGCCTGAAAGACCGCGACAACAATTTTCAGCAATTGCTGCAGCGCGTAAAGTCGGACCTCGCGGCAAAGTACCTGGAGGACAAAAGCCTGAGTATTATCGAAATCGCCCTGCTGCTGGGTTATGGCGATCCCTCCTCGTTTTCGGCGGCGTTCAAATCGTGGAATGGCATTACACCCAGTGAGTTTAGGCGCCAGTAGGCGCCCCAGGCGACCCTTTTTTCAGAGGACCCCGAGGCGCTTCCGGGTGGTTTACGCGTCCAGTCAGTTGATTTAAAACGAAAAATGGAAGGATGCTGGTACCGTACAACGAGAGAAAATGTGATCGATTATTGTGGGCTGGCGGGCTATTGTTCCAGGGCAACCCACGGTAAGTTAGTGTAACTGATTGTTTTTGGGAGATTTTTCTGAAATGCGACGGCTCATATATTCTACAAACAGGGCCTCGGGGTTATATAGACCGGTCTATATACTTAGCTGTTAAATGGCTAGCTCATGACCGCCACCATTGTAGTGGTTGCATCAATTTGTGGAATTGCAGCTTTTCTCTTCTGGAACGCTCGCCCCGTTGTTTGGCATCCAAAGGCTGTGGCAGACATACTCGAGGGTCTGTTAAATGGAGAGCTAGAGAGTGGTGAGTGGGATTACTTTATCAGCGTAAAGATTAAGAACCCCAAATTGGAGCTGGTTCGCAACGAGATGGGAAAAGTTTGGTGCAAGGACTCCGACTATATGGAGGTCGGGAAGATTGACCCATGCTGCCTAAACTCTAAAGGACGGGAGAAAGTGACAGCATTACTCAAAAAATGTCGGGAGCTGGAAAGTGAAGCAGACGCCACTTAACAAGTACCGGCTGTTCGCCCCTACGGGGCCGGACGCAAAAACCGCTGCGCGGTTTCCGCGCCGCAGCGGTAAGCGTTATAGAGACTAGTATCGTGCGTGTACTTCTCACATTAGTGCTAGTCTCAATTTGTATGAGTTCTGGTGGCAGTGCTCCTCCTACCCCGGTGACACTGACCAAAAAGCTGGCGACAGATTTAGGGTTTCAGATTAAGATTGAACCGGATGGGCCGCTCCTAATGGTGACAATGCGCTTTCCTCAGAGAATTGACAAAATATGGAAAGCATACTCGGCTGGTTTCGCATTGCTAGATTCGAATGGCGATGAGATCACAATCAATGCGATGCACTATTCACCAGAGTCCACTGAGCCAGTGATAGTTGCTGCATTCGACCCAGTTTATGGCACTGGATCGATTTGGGTGGCATACAGTTGTGACTCGGAAGAAGATAGTGATTGCTATGGAAAATATCCTGTGCAATACCAACTGAATTCGGTATCTGAGTATGCGTCGTCTCTATAACAAGTACGGGCAGTGCGCTCCCTTCGGTCGCCGGACGCGCGTACCGCGCGCCCGCTGCCGTAGGCGTTATGTGCCGGAGTATTAAGTGAACAGGGCGCTGTTCGGAGTCGCTGCCGTTATCCTTTGTCTAATGGTGATAGGCCTAGTTACGCCTGACTATTATGACCCGTCGTCTGAAACCCTAGCCATGCAGGATGTCGTAGTTTGTGCTGCTGTTCTGAGGGCTCCCGTTGAGAGACATCTTCGATCGGGGCAGCCAGTACCAGAGGACTTAGTTCACGAGTGCGCACTTACGAGCGCTGAGGCTAAAGTAGATTCTGATGGGAGAATTAGGATTGTAGACCCCATCAATGAAATTGATATTGAGTTTGCCCCCAAAATGAATGGCCCGGAACTAAACTGGAGTTGCAGAACTATTTCCGGTGAACACGTTCCAGGGTGGTGCCGTGAAAGCACATAACAAGTCAAGGCTGCAAGGCGCCTTCGGCGCAGGACGCCGTTACCGGCGCCTCAGCTTGAAGCGTTACGTGTCTTCGGCATTCATATACCGTGAGATAACTGAAAGTGATACATTACATTAAATTGTTGATTGAGACGTTCGATGCTTTTGCAAAGGTTGGGGGTGGCGTAGTAGTTCTGTTTGGCATACTTACACTTCTCTTTCCTAAATCAGTTTTACCCCTGTTCGAAGCCTATATTGCAAGCAATAGAGGGCTCCAGGGTTTTGCCTACTATGAAATTAGTCCCAACAACGAAAAGACTAACGACGGGCAGCTATTATTGCTCGGTCGAGATACGTCCGAGCTAGGGGAACTAGCCACGATCGATACAATACACTATGGCGACAAACTGATAGTTCAGTCTAAACAACGGATGCGAGCAATGCCCAGTAAGGATGCACCCAAGTTATATACATTGGAACGGGGAGAATGTGTCATCGTAATTGGTGAAGCAACAGTTATAGAAACGCAAGAAGCTATTTCTGGTGGATGGCTAAATGTGGCGACTTCAAATTGCGGCATATTCAACTAACACGTAACAAGTCAAGCCACACGGACGTCAAAACCGCTGCGCGGTTTCGCCGCCGGTGCTTGAAGCGTTACGGAGCCTAATCCATGAGCCAGAATCGATGGTCCAAATGGCGCATGTTCCCCGATCCAAAGAAGGGAGATTTCATCCATGCACCCTTTGGTCCAGGAATTTATGAGCTCCGTCGAAGTGACACTCGCGAGCTTGTTCTGGTAGGCATAGGAAAGAACTGCGCACATCGCACAACTAGCCTCCTTTCAAGACCCTTAGGTGCAGGAACTAGGAATAACTCTGCTAAAGTCAAGTATGTAACAACAAACCTCGCAAAGATCGAGTATAGATGTCTAGCATGTTCTAGCAGGGAACAGGCGCAAAAGATCGAAACAGAGCTACGGAGAAGTAATGACTACATCTATCCAAGCTGAGGTCGGCTCCGTAACAAGTCAAGGCAGCAAGGGCGCTTCGCACCGGGACGCCGTAACCGGCGCCCCAGCTTGAGGCGTTAAGCTTATGATAGAAGAGGTCTACAGACATGAATTTTCATTCATTTCTCTTCATTTCCCTAATATGTATAAATTCCATAGTGCTTTCCGCCGATGAGTACTTCTATTGTGGTTTTTCCAATCTGGATGGCAGTGGCCAAGACTACGCACGCTGGGCTAAGGGCACCGATTTTAATTTTAATGACTCTAAAAATAGGTGGGAATGGGTCTCGGAATATACGTTTCAATACATATACCCCGATGGCCGTTATGAACAAATTTCGCGTGGAGATTTGTTCGACAATCAGCGGGGCTATTGCAACGCCAAAATGGAGGCCATATATAATCAGAAAATGGCGGAGATCAAAGAGAAGTATGGACGATAGTATCGTCAGATTACAAGGCCGGGCACATCGCGCACTTTGTGCGCTGGACTCATTACACTGTGTTCCGCTCGCCCTTGCCGGCGGCGTTATGCTGTCAGCGTGTTGACATACCTAATATAGTATATATACTCTTTAAGATATGTGGTCTATCTACGAACATCGGCGGCTCGAGAGGCAACTCACCAAGACGCCTTTGGAAATACAGAAGCGCTACGAAAAGTGGAAAGATATCGTAGAAATATCGGGGCCTGCTGGGCTAAAGTTAATTCAAGGGTTCCGAGATGAGGCGCTTCGAGGAGAGTGGAAAGGTTTTCGATCCTCTCGACTCAATCAACAGTATCGGGTGATATACCAGATCCAGGGAGATCAGCTAAAAGTTTACGTAGTCGAAGTCACCGCCCACGATTACAGGAGAAAGCCCTAATGAGCGAATTTCGAAGAGCAAAACCCCGTGTCCGTCTATCTTCAGGCGAGTCAGTTCGGATAATGCGCGAGTTACAAGAGCTCAGCCAAAATCAACTTGCAGAAATTGCAGGTATCCCCCAGTCCACAATTTCCGCAATTGAAAGGGAGCGAGTCAATCTTGGTGTAGAGCGCGCAAAAGTGCTTGCAAGAGCCCTAAAGTGCCATCCAGCGGTACTCGTTTTTCCTGGTTGGGATGCTAGTGCCGAGTCCGCAGCATAAGTAAGGCAGCCGGACGGCTTCGCCGCCGGTTCCTTAGTCGTAAACTGCCACAAGACACGGAGAGCATATGCAACTAACTGAGAAACAGTATGGCGTATTAAAAGGAATGATACTCGGAATGTGCACTGCTCTTGGTATTGTAGGTTTTGGCTCTTACCTCAATCCGTTCGGCTATCAGGAGTCTCTCAGCTTAACCGGCAAGCTCAATGTCGTAGCTTTGAGCTGTATAATTCCAGCATTATTTCTAGCCATTGCTGTTGGCCGCTTGGCGAAGCATCGTTTTTTTACCCCCGAAGATATTGATGGCGGAGGCCTGTCTGGTGGCTCAGAAGAGTCCAGGGTACTACAGTCGCTTTTACAGAACACTGTCGAACAGACTCTACTGGCATTACCAGTATATTGGGCCTGGTCAGCGGTCATGCCAGCTACTTTTCTTTCGACAGTCCCGCTCGCTGCCCTGGCTTTTGGGCTAGGTCGCATATTATTTTTCACAGGTTATAAGAAAGGGGCGCCATCAAGAGCCCTCGGCTTTACACTTTCTTTTTATCCGACGGTGATTATGCTCTTCGGAATAATTGGCACTCTACTATGTCGGCAATTCAGCTAACAATGCAATCAAGCGCGACGTGAATTCACCCGATTAAAACAGCATATTAATCCAATGAGTGAGTTGGGCTAACCGGCGCAGGCATCAACCATCAAGGAGAGTGAGGTGCAAAAGCTAACAGGTAGATGTCTTTGTGAGGGTATCGAATATGAAATCACTGGTGAAATAGGCCCGATTTACAATTGTCATTGCTCTCGTTGCCGGCGCTGGCATGGGGCAGCTTTTCGTACCAGGTCAACCGTAAAGAAGAGCCAGTTCAAGTGGCTCAAAGGAGAGGATTTACTATCGAAATTCTATTCCTCGCCTACTACATCAAAAACATTTTGTTCCATTTGCGGCTCTAGCCTAATTAGCCTATACGACGAAGAGCCAGACAAAATTGGTTTTCCTTTGGGTGGCCTGGACCAATCCCCATCCAATACGGTCGAGGGGCATTTCTTTGTTGTTTCAAAATCACCGTGGTATGAAATAATTGATGGGCTGCCACAATACGATGAATTTCCGGGGTCACGTAAAACTGTCAGGTCAACTGAGTAAATGCATAACCATCACATCAAAAAACCCTGCACCTCATTCCGCTCCTTACGCCAGACGGCGCACCTTTCCCGTGAGCGTGTCGTCCTGAAAAATCGTCGTGGATTATAAGAGAATGGACTTACTGGATCAGGAAAGCGTGAGTTGTCCGTATTGTGGTGAATCTATTGAGGTGCTAATAGATATTGAAGATTGTCAGGTGTGTTGTCGTCCCATCATATTTAGTGTTGCGATCGGTTCGGCAGGCCAGTTATCCGTATCGGTTCGCGATGAAAACGAGTAGATACAGGTAAGCCAATAACACGGTTCCTTCACTTTGGTACGTCGAACGCCATGTCTCCCTTAACTCTTTACGCGTACCTATTGTGTCTATTTCCTTTTTCGTTGAGTACGGTGTTGCAGAGGGCGCTCGAGATCTGCAGAGTGTAAGGCAAGAACTCCGTATCAACGTTCGCCCCTTGAGCAAGCCTCCAGGCTAACTAATGAGCGAGGTAAGAGTAAGGGCTCTGACATTTGCTGCAGATTCGCAAAGTCATCAGGTTTTTTTCCAGTCGCGGTGAGCAGGTAGTTATTTGTGCAGTCTCACTGAAAGGGATGTATAGCCATGTACAAAATTTGATCGGAGTCTCTCCGGCTCCCCGACAGCTTCAACGAAACTGAAACGCCTCATGATTTCTTCCCACAACACGCGCAGTTGCATCTCTGCAAGACGATTTCCCATGCAGCGGTGAATGCCAAAACCAAAGGCAAGATGATGCCGTGGATTGCTGCGGTCGATGATGAAGTCATCGGCGCGCTCGATAACAGACTCATCTCTGTTTCCGGAGATATACCACAGCACTACCTTGTCGCCACGTTGAATTTTCTGACCTTGAAAAACGTAATCCCGGGTGGCCGTCCGGCGCATGTGACTCAATGGCGTTTGCCACCGCACAATTTCAGAAACCATAGACGGGATCAAACGGGTATCGGCGCGCAATTTGGCATATTCCTCTGGATACTTGTTCAGCGCGACAACCCCTCCGGTAATCGAATTTCGCGTCGTATCGTTACCACCTACGATAAGTAATAGCAGGGTGCCGAGGTATTCCAGCGGAGAGTTAACGAGGCCCGCAGTATTTGGATCTCGTTGTAACAGTCTAATAAGGTCCATTCCGCCGTCAGTACCTTCGCGTTCGCGCCATATGCGCGTGAACGTTTGCAAGCATTCGTGTAAAGCTGCGGTACGCTCGGCTTGATCCGCGTCGCCACCCGCAATTTCCGGGGACGCTGTCGTCATATCCGACCAATAGGTAAGTTTGTGGCGATCCTCGAAGGGAAACTCAAACAATATGGCAAGCATTTGAGTGGTAAGGTTAATCGATACCCGCTCAACCCAATCGAATGTTTCTCCGACCGGTAGTGCGTCGAGCATCTCTCCAACACGACTCCTTATGAGGGTTTCCATCTCGACCAGATTTTTTGGCGCAACCACCGGCTGAACCGCTTTCCTTTGCACATCGTGGAGCGGCGGATCCATAGCGATAAACGTGGGAATATCTTCCGCACCTTCTTCAAGTTTGAACTCACCAATGGCAATGGTTGGGGAGGATGAGAAGACTTGCCAATTTCGCTCAATTTCAACGATGTCGTCAAACCGGGTGATTGACCAGAAGGGACCAAATGCGCTGTTTTCCTGATAATGCACCGGCGACTGTTGGCGCAGACGCTCAAAATATGGGCGCCACACGTCTTGCTGAAACAACAGTGGGCTTGAGTAATCAATATCTTGAAACGGGCTTGCCCAGGGCTCGGGCAGTTGTGTTGTCTTATTCATAGCTGCTCTCCGCTACATCTGAAATTCGGGTAAGTTAACGACCATGCCATCCAGGGCATCAGTAACCTCTATCTGGCAACTGAGCCGGGAGACCTCAGTCCGATCCGGCCGCATCCCCAGCATGGCTTCCTCCATAGCATCAGCTTCCCCGGTGGCCGCCAGCCAGGTCGCTTCCACAAATACATGGCAGGTTCCACAGGCACAGGCACCGCCGCAATCAGCGTCGATCCCCGTGACTGAGTTGTTAAGCGCGTTTTCCATCAGTGACAACCCACTTTTGGCCTCTATAGTGAATTGCTCGCCGTCGTGAGCAACAAACGTAATTTTCGGCATGATATTCAATCCTCCTGGCCTATCGATCTGGCCCAATTATTGTTTCCAGCTTTGTAGCGAAAAATTCTATCGTTAACCAGATAGTTGATCGAGCAGTGCACTGTTTGTACGAGCTGAACTGCGATTAGCCGTTTTGACATTTTCGAAACATAACGTATTATCACATCTAATGCAAAATAACGTTAGGTTCTTTCGAGATGAAAGTATTGCAATTCCTGAGTCATGGCGAACTACGCTCCCTCCGCGCCCGGTCGGATGCGATTGCCGTATGGCGAATAGTTGCCAACTACGCACTGATCGCGCTTGGTTTTGGTATCTTTATCATATGGCCCAATCCTTTGACTTTCCTGTTAGGCGCGATGATTCAAGGTGGGCGCATCCTCGGCCTCGCGGTGCTGAACCACGATGCTGCGCATATGAGCCTGTTTAAGACACGACGCCTTAACCGCCCTGTTGCGCGCTGGCTGCTTGCCGGACCGAGCCTTGGTGACTACGACGGCTACAAAACAGGGCATTTGAAACATCACAGGTATGCGGGCACCACAGCCGACCCCGATATCCCTTTTGTGCAAGGCTACCCAACCTCGGCCGCGAGCATGCGCCGTAAGTTTACTCGCGATCTGACTGGGCAGACGGGCGTTCGGGATCTGCTCTATCTGATCAAGTCCTCCACATTGAAGAAACGCGTGCCTTTCATGATTTCTCACGCGGTATTGATTGCCTTACTGGCCGCCGCGGGTTCCATCTGGGCCTACAGCCTGTGGTGGGTGGGGTTCATTTTCATTTATCCGGCTGTTATGCGTATTCGTGTGATGGCAGAGCATGGGGCTGTTGCACAGCTCATTGACGATGATCCGCGGTGTAATACACGAACAACACTTGCTAACCCTATAGAGCGCCTGTTCATCGCCCCAAATTTTGTAAATTTCCATTGTGAGCACCATGTACTTGCTGGCATATCCGGTCACAAGTTACCCAAACTTCATCGCCTTTTGCGTGACCGTGGTTTCTACGAAGACCATCCCTATGCGATCGAAAAAGGTTACGTGAACGTTTTGAAACGCTGCATTGGATCTCCTGAAGACCGCCCCGACATCCCAGTTGTGCACGGTGCGGCGTCCTATGCAGAAATGAGCTAAAACTTTGCGCATCACACACATACTCAGCAGGAATCTACAGCATGTTTAAAGCAATTGTAGTAACAGAAGATAACGGTAAATTGACCGCAGAAGTTAAAGAGCTTTCGGACTCAGACCTGCCGAACCGAGAGGTTCTGGTGAAGGTTGATTTCTCGACTCTGAATTACAAGGATGGTCTCGCCCTTACCGGGAGCGCGCCGGTTATCACATCATTTCCTATGGTTCCGGGTATCGATCTAGCAGGCACTGTTCTCGAGAGTGCCGATGCACGATGGAGCGCCAGCGATAAAGTAGTGGTCAATGGATGGGGGCTTTCCGAGCGACACTGGGGCGGATATAGTCAGCGTGCACGGGTTTCCCCCGACTGGTTAGTAAAGCTGCCGGATGCCTTCACCACGCGCCAGGCCATGGCTATCGGCACTGCTGGTTATACTGCCATGCTTTGTGTGTTACGGCTTGAATCACTTGGGGTCGTACCCGATGGCGGCCCCGTTCTTGTCACCGGTGCAAGCGGTGGCGTGGGCAGCATTGCAATAGCGATTTTGAACAAGCTAGGGTATGAAGTGGTCGCTTCAACTGGGCGCATTTCGGAAGCCAAATACCTGAAAGCCCTGGGTGCTGGTGAGATCATTGATCGCAACACACTCAGTGCGAAAAATACAAACCCCATGCAGGAAGAACGCTGGCAAGGCGCCGTCGATACGGTGGGAAGCGAGACTCTGGTTAATGTGCTGGCGGGTATACGTTACGGTGGTGCCGTCGCGGCCACCGGGCTTGCTCAAGGTGTTGACCTGCCAGCTAACTTATTCCCTTTCATTCTGCGAGATATCACCTTGTCGGGTGTCGATAGCGTGATGCAACCCTTTTCTGTACGCGAACAGGCCTGGACGCGCCTCGCCTCGGATCTCGACCTTGAAAAACTCGAAAGCACAACAAATGAAGTTGCGTTATCAGAAGTGCTCGCGCTGGCTCCGAGGATTCTCGCTGGTGAAATACGTGGTCGAACTATTGTTGACGTCAATAGTTAGCGCAGTTGTGCTGCTTTTGTGTGATGGAGCAATGTCCTTATGAGCGATGCGATGCAAATCAAGCTGGCCGGCAAGCGGGTATTGGTCACAGGTGCTGCGCGAGGCATTGGTCGTTCAATAGCCGAGCGCTTGATAGCTTGTGGCGCTAAAGTTGTTGTTAATGACCTTGAGCAAGAACAAGCGTCCCGTACTGCAGCACAGATTGGTGCCAGCGCTGGTATCGGCGCTGATGTTTCAGTAGAACAAGAGGTAAAACGTTTAATCGAGCACGCCACCGAAGCTTTGGGCGGTCTGGATGGGCTGGTCAACAATGCGGGAATGATAGAGCGGGCAGTCGGCCTCAAGCAGCAAACACTTGCCAATTGGCAGCGCGTAATGGATGTGAATTTACAAAGTGTCTTCCTACTATCCAAAGCTGCCGCATCCGCAATGCAGCCAGGCGGTGCCATTGTGAACGTCTCCTCCGTCGCGGGGTTGCGCGCCATACCCGCTGCAAATGCCTACAGTGTGTCCAAGGCGGCTGTCGTCATGATGACTCAAACTATGGCGTGCGAACTGGTTCGCTACAACCTGAGGGTCAATGCGGTAGCGCCGGGGTTTGTAGATACACGGATGTCGCAAGATCTTGTAAATGACGGAAAGGCGGACGTTTCGGCATTGACTAAGGGAACCCCGATGGGTCGACTGGGCCGGCCGGAGGAAATCGCAAACGTCGTTGTATTCTTGCTTTCTGATCTGGCTTCGTTCGTGACGGGCGCGGTGATACCGGTTGACGGAGGTTGGACGGCCTTTGGTGGGATTGGGGATGCGGCATTAAAGCCAGAATCCGTCATTCCGGACGTCGGGTAATCAGGTACTAAAAATTATGAGTACGCCAGATTTAGCTTCCTTCGGATTTGATACCGAATATCAAAGTATTTTCGATAGTGCTTATCGCATCGCTCGCGACAAGCTGTATCCACTATCTGAAAAAATGGATCGGGACGATTGGTTCCCTGACGCGGCGTATCGAGAGCTGCATCAACACGGCCTATTGGGAATCACTGTCCCCGCCCAGTACGGCGGAGCGGAGTTAGATATACTAGCCCAATGTTTCGTGCTCGAAGCAATTTCATATTGGAATCACTCACTCTGTGCAAGCTATATGAGCAGCGAGAATCTCTGCATTAACAATCTGGTCCGCAACTGCTCAGCGGCTCAAAAAGAAGAATATCTCCCGCGTTTCTGCAGAGGCGAAGCGATAGGCGCGTTGGGGCTGACAGAACCCGGCGCCGGTTCGGATGCGCTCGGCAGCATGGCCACTGTTGCCCGGCGCGACGGGGATGAGTATATCCTCAATGGACGTAAGCTATTTATTACCAATGGCCCGGTGGCCGAGGTGTTGTTGGTCTACGCAAAAACCGATAAGACACTTGGACAACGCGGCATTTCTGCATTTATCGTCGAGAAAGGCTTCCCCGGCTTCTCTGTTGCACAAAAGCTCGACAAGATGGGCTGGCGAGGCAGCCCGACAGGCGAGCTGGTGTTAGACGAGTGCCGGGTACCGGCCTGCAATCTGGTTGGTGAAGAAAATAACGGGGTCGGAATCGTGATGAGTGGCCTCGACATAGAGCGCGCAATCGGATGTTTCTATTGTCTGGGTATGGCTCAACGAGCGCTTGATCTGGCTGTCGAATACGCCACTACCCGCAAGCAATTTGGCAAGACCATCGGAGAGTTTCAAATGATCCAGGCAATGCTTGCCGACATGTTTACCGATGTCGAAACCATGCGAGCGCTTAGCTATCAGATCGGTCGCGAAATATTGGAGATCGAAAGCGGCGAGGGCGGGCGTGGAGAGATTCACAAACGAACGGCCGCGGCATTACTGCATGCAGGGCGCGCTAGTATGCGTATTCTGGATCAGGCAGTACAGATACATGGTGGCATGGGTTTTATGAAAGAAACTGAAGTTAATCGCCTCTATCGCAGTGGCAAAGCGATGGAAATCGCTGCGGGCACTAACCAGGTCCGTCAAATAATTATTGCAGGTGCGCTGTTAAGAGAAACGTCGTGAGTGGAGCGTTGTGCGATGTTCGGATCCAAAATTCACCCAGGTGTTTGATGCCCTAAACGAACAGCTTTTAGCATGTACTGCATGCGCGGAAAGTGGACTGCCATACTGCCAAGCTCGCTACCTGTTTCTCTTCGCAGGGTTACATGATTGCGTCCTAAATAAACCAACTCGCCTTGAACAGGGTCTGAGCCGTAGTCGAGTGGTTGCACCGTTACCTGGCTGCCCAGGGGAGGGGCAACACTATCGATGATCGATTCGCGTAGCGGCGCTGGTTCCGCGCTTTTTGCGATCTTGATGGCTTCCTCGGCGGAGAATTCATTCACAATTCCATGGCCAAGTTGTTCAACTCGTTTCATCCAGGGCAAAATCGCAGGATATGGTTCGATCAGGCTAAGCGCATTTATTTTCATAACGCCAAGAAACCAAATGCCGTGATAGACCGCCAGGTCGGCTAGACTGACCTCGTCGCCCAGCATGTACGCCTGTGTTCGCGATAGCACATCCTGGACCCACTCAAACTGAATCAGCATTTCCGGTAGGTTACGATGTGCTGCTTTTTTAACTCGCTCCAAGTCTGGGGGTTTGTTGCCGCGCATTGCTGCTCTGTCGGAGTGCAGTGATTTGTCGACATGATCGGCATTTATTCCAGTGATGTAGCGTGCCCCGGGCCAAAAAAACTGGTCTTCTGCCCAGGTCATAATGGCGTTTGACATCCCTGGCGAGTATTTTCCATAGACGCTGGGGTGCGGATATCGCTCTTCGAGGATTTGTACTATCAAGCGTGTATCACAATAGATATCGGCTCCAATCTGCAGGGCCGGAGTTCGCCTGTTTCCACCAGTGAGTGGTGTGAAGCTTGGTTTCGGCATAACTTCAGGAATAATGACCGAGTTCCATTCAAGGTTTTTCAGACCGAAAATCAGCCGAATTTTTTCAGAAAATGGTGATATCCCGTAATGATGTAGTATCAGTTTTTCGGACATAATTGGACAATTTACCGTTTCATGGGAGTTTCTATCGGCGCGGGTAAAGTTTTCCTCTGCTGGAATCGCTAGCCCTTCCCTGTCGGGGAGCCTAAGCTAGGAAAACTTGAGCTATTCATTGTGTAGTATATCACTTAACATGTCACTTTATGTCAAATAACGTTATATATGTCAAATGAAAAATAGAGCACCAGATTCTTTTCAGGCGGCACTGAAGACACCTATGTCGGCCAAGCAGCTCGTACTTTCACTCTTTGGCGCGCTGGATGATGCGACACTACCGATCTCAAAGTTGATCGTCGGGGCAGGTGTATTTGGGATCGAGGAGTCGGCGGTCAGGATGGCCGCCAATCGCCTGGTTAACGACGGGGTACTGTCTTCCCTGGAGCGCGGGTGGTATGGCATCAGCGATCAAGGCGAGACACTTTACGAGGCCTCACGCGCCTGGCAAATACAAAATGAGCGACTGGGGGACTGGACAGGAGAGTGGGTTGTCGTGCATGTAGCCCATCTTGGCAGAAGTGATAGACAAGCGCTGCGGCGGCGCAATCGCGCCTTTATGCTTTGCGGTTTTGCAGAGCTTGAAACTGGACTCTGGGTGCGACCCAGCAATTTGACGCTCTCTACCGTGGCCCTGAGGGATGAATTGGTAAAGCTGGGGCTTGGCGATGGCTCGGTTGTATTCCGAGCTGTAGAGCTCATCCATCAGCAATCTGACGACTTTCCAGCCCTTTGGGACAGGAATGCGCTCGAAACCAGTTATCACTCTGCTCTTGCTGCAATGGCGGAGAGCGAGTCGACACTTGAGTCGAGGCCACTAGAAGCCGCCGCCCGTGAGGTACACGAGATCGGGTCCTCTGTTGTAAGTGTACTTACCCATGATCCGCTATTACCTGAACCCTTCGTAGATACCTCCCTTCGCCGAAAGGTTTACGACGCGATGCTTTCCTACGACGCCCTTGGAAAATCTATCTGGGAGGAGCTCTTCGCTGAAACCGCAGAATGGCAAGAAGATTCCTCAACTGCCACATGAGCTTTTAGCGAGAAAAGGAAAGCGAGCGCGCACTATGATGACAGGCGAAGTATTGGGGGCAGGCCGCTGTTCGCAACCCTCCGGCCTCTTTGAGCGCGACGCTTTATGCCCTGTTTGCTGAAAAAACCCTGCACCTCGTTCCGCTCCTTACGCCAGACGGCGCACCTTTCCCGTGAGCGTGGTGTCCTGAAAAATCGCCGTGGATTATAAGAGAATGGACTTACTGGATCAGGAAAACGTGAGTTGTCCGTATTGTGGTGAATCTATTGAGGTGCTAATAGATATTGAAGACGCGGGCCAGGAGCATATTGAAGATTGTCAGGTGTGTTGTCGGCCCATCATATTTAATGTTGCGATTGGTTCGGCGGGCCAGTTATCCGTATCAGTTCACGACGAAAACGAGTAGATACAGGTAAGACAATAACTCGGTTCTTTCACTTTGGTACGCAGGGCGCCGAATCCTGCGCGCCGGCTGATGGAAGTGTTATGCGGTTTTATGAACAGTCCTTTCCCGTAATAGTCGCAACAATGGGGGGAGCCCTCTGGGACATTAAAGAGCAAATATTGTGGCCATAATCTACAATGGTGTACGAGGCTTATCCCCGGAGTCGTTCATCTTTTAAGAAACAGGAAGGTCATCATCCGCATATGCATACTATAGCCCGTGGCAAGGAAGCGCAGGCTGGTGCTAAGTACAGTTTCTTCAAAGGAGCCGGTTAGTTCAATGTTAAGTGTCTTACGATGAAGCTTGACCAGAAACTCGTGGATGCGGCGGTGTTGCAAGCCCTTAGCCGTTTTCCTTCGGGCTACGCTGGCGCGGCGGCTGTTTATACCGAAGACAGCCAAATCCTTACCAGTGTTTGCTTTGACACTCACAACGAAATAGCCAATCTGTGCCATGAAACCGGCGCCTATTGTGAGGCCAACCGGCTGAATCTAAAAGTAACTGCTACTGTTTGCGTTTCTCGAGCATCACCAGAAGATCCGTTTCTAATACTCACGCCATGTGGTCTCTGTCAGGAGCGGCTGGCGTTGTGGGGTATGTCTGTTGAGGTAGCTGTTCCTGATCCAGATAGTGACAAGCGCTGGCAGGCAAAAACGCTTGGGCAAATTCAGCCCTACTATTGGGGTAACATTGTTGATGAAATCGACACTTAACAAGGCGCCGAGGATTAGGCCAGCCCAGTAAGCTCATGGGGCCGCTAGAATAACGTATACAATCAATAATATTTTCTAAATGAGCTATTCAGGCGATCAACCCGTTAGAGGTCCTTTAGTGAAGAAGACGTATTTGGCGGTTTTCGTTGTGTCCTTCCAGCTAGCTGGTTGCGTCTCGTCGGACACTGAAAAGCTCGAAAGAAAGGGTGCTGTAGGTTCAGACAAAGATCAATATGGGTGTATTGGCTCGGCGGGGTATTCCTGGTGCGCGCGCTCAGAGCGTTGTGAGCGTCCCTGGGAGCTTGCGGGGCGAGCTGGCTTCCCGAATACACAAGAAGACTTCGTAAAGTATTGTTTTGAATAGAAAAAATGGGATATTTTCGTTCGCCCCCTGTAGTCGCCCCCAGCCTACTGAGCTTGTAAGGCCATGAACCCAATAATTAATGAAGCCATCGAGCTGCGGCGCGCAGGCCAATTCTCCGGGTCTCGCGCTTTATTGCGTCAGATCCTGAATGACCCGGACGTGTCGTCAGTGGCGCATCTGCATATGGCCTGGTCATACGACAACGAAGGCCTGGAACTTGAGGCAGTTCCTCACTATGAATTATCACTGAGCGGTCAGTTGTTAGAGCCAGATCATTTTGAAGCGCTGTTTGGGCTTGCCAGCACGCTTCGCAGCCTGGGTCGCTATGGTGAAGCATTGAGATACTTCGATGAATTGGTCGTCAAATATCCGGATTCCAAAGCCGTTTTACCCTTCTACGCGATGTGTTTGTATAATCAGGGCCAGTACAAACGAGGCATGGAGCTCTTGCTCACGCTGTTGGCGGACACTGTAGAATTGCCGGAAATAGTCGAATATGAGAGGGCAATTCGCTCTTATGCGGCGGACTTAGACCGTAAATGGTGAGTTTATAGTGTAAAATGTGAGCATTGTCAGGGAATTCAGAGAAATTGAGTCGATGACAGATGTCTGTAAGAATAATCCCGGCCATCGGGTCGTTGATAACAAATTGTTGCAGCGGACAGTGGTCCGTTACCATTTTTTTCTAGCGCAAAAAATGCGCGCCGCCTCAAATGCAGCTGAACTCAGGCGTTAACCTTCTAGGAACTACTTTTTAATGCTGGATAAAATTAATATCATACGAAACTACCTGAACGAGGTTAAGACTCGCTGTACTTACAATGCGGCAGCTAAAGCGCTGGGTATTAAACCTACCGAATTTAAGAAGCTACTGGGTGATCGTACGCAGGAAAATTCCTGGTTTGTAAACACCGGTGCCGGAGAACCTGTAGGGTACGCAGATGAAGAAAAGCATCCTGAGCTTTATCGGACGAAACGAATCATTACATCCGCAGATGTTTTAACCAGAAATCTGGATCTGTGAAACAGGCCCACAAGTCCAGTTAGAGTGAGTGTGTGTCCGTTTTTTTGGTCAAAATCGCAGCCTGAGTAAAGCTCTCGATATAGTGTATTCATTGAGCCGACAACTTGCTGGTAGATATCTTTCTTGTCGTTGTTCCTTCTATTAGGCCACAAGCAGTATCGCACTCTTTCTTTCCAGAAGTGCTTCTGCTGCTGGGCACGGCCATAGGCTCATATTTCTATATATTCGAACAAAACAGGTTTTTTTACAGTCATTTACAATAGCTACACTGGTTCTGGGCAAAAAACGGTAATTTGTATGGTGTCACAGTCAAAGCTGAAACAAATCCTGGGGCTTATGGGTTGGCTATTTATAAGCTTTGCCGCTTCCGCTGTGGGAGCCGTGGCGTCAATCCAGGCCAGGTCATTCTACGGCCAACTAGCCCAGCCTTCCTGGGCTCCACCGCCTTCGCTTTTCGGGCCAGTTTGGACCGTGCTGTACGCCTTGATGGCTATTGCCGCATGGCTGGTATGGCGCGACGGAGGGTTCCGTGCCAATCGTATCGCGCTGTCGTTTTTTCTGGGCCAACTGCTGTTGAACGCCCTGTGGAGCTGGCTCTTCTTTGCCTGGCACCTCGGTGCGCTGGCATTTGCAGACATCGTGTTTCTTTGGGTTCTTATTGTTGCTACCCTCGTCTCCTTCTGGCGCGTGCGTCCACTCGCGGGCGCTCTGCTCATTCCGTACTTATTTTGGGTCAGTTTTGCATCTGCCCTCAATTATTTCTTATGGCAGCACAATCCCCAGGTACTAGGTTAGTGTTATGTCGCTGATTAGCGACATTAATCGGCTTAGGCATTGACCCGACAAATATGGTATATATGTACGTTTTGCGCTATATGGTCAATTTCCATATATCTGGATTCCCACGGGAGAACCCGTTCATATGCTGAATCTGCCGCACAACAGGCTACAGGCTGTTGGATACTGCGCACTGCAGCTTAAAGCTTCTGGTGTCATTATTTAGAATTTCCGCTTTATATTCGAACTGGTGAATTCGAATATAATTTTCATTGTTCACCAACTATCATGAGTAAAGAAAATGAGTAAAGGTACTGTTAAATGGTTCAACGCCGATAAAGGTTTCGGTTTTATTACGCCTGAAGACGGCGGTAAAGATTTGTTTGTTCATCATTCAGAAATTCAAGCAGGAGGAGGATACGCAACATTGAATGATGGTCAGGCCGTTGAATTTGAAGTTGGCCAAGGTCAAAAAGGTCCATGTGCAAATAAAGTGGTTCCTATCTAGGCTGTAACACATACCAAACAAAAGCAGCGGCCGGCTTCGTCGTCCGCTGCTTTTTTACGTTTAGCCGACGATGCCTGATTTTCGGTGCCTGGTGATGAAACTTACCGGGTAGTGTGAAGCAGCTCCACAATCTCATCGTATTCGGCGTAACTCAGGCACAGAGCAGAGCAGATGCGCTGTCTCGGTGTGCCCAGTTTCCGCAGGCATTTGAATAGCCCCGTATCAAGTCTCGCAAGCAGCACCGGGTTAATAGCCGATTGGCCACTAGCTGTTACTGCTGCTTTAAATGCGCCAGGTTCGGCTTTGCCGTAAACCCCCGTGGCATTGGAATGTTGTTGTTGCATGACAACCCCGCTCTGGTAAATGCTTGTCTGCCGTTCTGTGTGTATAAAGCCTCAGCCTGCTTCAAGCATAGATGCTGCCGGGCGCTTATTGAATATGCTTGGAGGGCAGGGACGTCGACTGGTTCACAATAAAGGTAATTTTTCTCGTGATTTCCGGGTAGAGGGGGTCTGGAAGCTTGATTTCATATCTCAAGGACGATGAGTGGGCGGTCTGCGGTCGATAAATTTAGACACCTCACCTCTGCTAGTTGGCTCTGCGCGCCCCTGTGCTACTCTGCCATCACACCAGAATAAAAACCCTCCGCTGCGGGAAACTCTAATGCCAAGCGAGCTCACTCCAAAGGGTGCCGATTTAAGCGCACGCGTCACCGGCTACGGCCTGTTTATGTTGACCCTGGTTTACGCCTTCAATTTTGTAGACCGCCAGATCCTGGTGATTCTGCAGGAGCCAATCAAGCTAGAAATGGGCCTCTCAGACGCCCAACTGGGCCTGTTAAGTGGCTTTTCCTTTGCCCTGGTGTATATCACAGCGGGAATACCCATTGCCTATTGGGCAGACCGCAGCAACCGGCGCAATATTATTGCTGCAGCGCTCACTGTATGGAGTGGGATGACTGCGCTTTCCGGGCTGGCTCAAAATTACACACAGCTATTGCTCGCAAGAATCGGGGTGGGCATCGGTGAGGCGGGAGGCAGTCCGCCTGCACACTCCATGATCAGCGACTACTACCCCCCACACAAGCGCGGCACAGCCCTTGCCATCTATTCCACTGGCGTGCACCTGGGCATTCTCCTGGGGTTTGTCATTGGCGGGCTGGTCAGCCAGGCGTTTGGCTGGCGGGTGGCGTTTATGGCGGTGGGTATTCCCGGGGTACTGTTTGCGCTTGTATTCGTGCTGACGGTGAAGGAGCCACAGCGCGGTCGCTGGGAGAGTGATGCAGAGGCGGCCTATAAGCCCACCATGCGTGAGACTATCAAAGTACTGTCGTCTTTCAGCTCATTCTGGCTGCTGGCGGGAGGTTGCGGTTTGGCTGCCTTCGTCGGCTATGGCAATGGTAACTTTGCGCCTTCCTTCCTGATGCGCAATCACGGCTTTACCGTGGGTGAGGTGGGTATCGTGCTGGCCATTTTTGGTGGTGGCGGCGGCCTGATCGGCACTTTTCTCGGCGGTTTTCTGGCAGATCGATTCGGGGTGAAGGACAAGCGCTGGTATCTGTGGTTGCCCGCGATGGCAAGCACCCTGGCGTTGCCACTGGGGTTTCCCTATCTGCTGCTGGAAAACACGGTTGCGGTTATTGGCTTTATGTTTTTGACCACGATCATGATCAATACCTACCTGGGGCCCTGTCTGGCGATTTCCCACACACTGGTTCCCCCCGCCATGCGGGCGTTGACCTCGGCGGTTCTGTTCCTGGTGCTAAACCTGATAGGCCTCGGCCTGGGCCCCCTGACAGTCGGCCTGCTAAGCGATTTCTATGCGGGGTATTTCGGTGCCGATAACCTGCGCTACGCCATGTTGACTGTAGGGATGCTGGGGGCACCGGCAATTCTGCTGTTTTTTATGGCCGCGAAGCGCCTGCCAGCAGATCTGGCAAGGCGAGCTACCCAGCAACGCTGAGCCAACTTTAATGGTGGGTATGTGTAAAGCCTGCGATCAGGGTGTTGCCGTCTTGCGCAGGCTGAGTACAACCACGGTCAACGCCGGCAGCATGGTCAGTGTGACCAGGGCCGCGCCGATAATGCCAAACATCACGATAGCACCCACACCCCGATACAGCTCGGTGCCTGCGCCGGGAATCAAAACCAGCGGCGCAAGGCCGCACAGGGTGGTGATGGTGGACATGGCAATAGGGCGCAGGCGAGCAGCCACGGCTTCGTTTACGGCATCCAGCGGTGTCATCCGCTGCTCGTCCATATTCTGCACCGCCCGGTGAACAATCAGTATGGGGTTGTTAACCACTGTTCCCATCAGGATCAGAAAACCCAGCATGGAGATCATGTCGAAGGGCTGAACAATTGCGTTGAGCCCGATCAGGGGTAGCAGGCCTCCCACGCCATTGAGAATCCATAGCCCGACGATGCCACCGGCTATGCCCAGGGGTATGGAGGTCATGATAAGCAGCGGATATCCCCAGTGGTTGAAGATGGCTACCATCAGCAGGTAGATAATCAGCAGTGCTACCAGGTAATTCCCCAACAGCGATTCTCGCGTGGCGTCCAGCTGGTCTGCAGCACCGGAGATCGCCACTTTAACATCCGCAGGTATCTGGCCCTGGTCGCGCAGGTAGCCCACAACCTCTGTTTGCACCCGCGCCACACCGGTCTCCAGTGGGATACTGCGCGGCGGTATTATATTGAGCGTTACTGTGCGCCTGCCGTTTACCCGCCGCACCATACTGCTGCTGACAGTCTCCTCGATGTCGGCTACCACTCCCAGCGGAAGCACCTCCCCTGTGGGCGTAAACAGCGGCAACTGGGCCAGGGTGTCCAGGGTGGCATTCTGGCCTACATCGCTATACAGATAGATGTCGATTTTGTCGTCTTCCAGAAAGAATTCATCCACAAAGCTGCCATCGGTGAGCGCGGCCACGGTGAAGCCCAGGCTTTCAGCTGTCATGCCCAGCTCCGCCGCACGCTCCCATCGCGGATGCACCTCGACCATGGGCTGCGCCAGGCTGAGTGAACTGGGCTGACTCTGGATGCGGGGGTTGTCGAAAACCTCCCCGGCGCGCCGGTAGGCGGCCAGCGCCACATCGTAAATGGTGGCAAGGTCGGGCCCGGCGATATCCAGGTTGATGCTGCGGGTTCCGCCATCGTTGCTACTAATGATCGAGCCGCGCGCGGCGAATGCGCGCATGCCGGGATACTCCCGGTATTTGCGGGTGAGGGCATCCATTAGTGCGTCTATATCGCCCGGCCGCAGGGGTTCAGAAATGATTCGAATCCGCGTGGCATCCAGGTAGAGGTTCAGGTAGCGAATAGGCGGTACGTCGGTTTTGCCGCTGTCAAAATCTGTGGGATCAGCATCCACATGGGCCAGAAACCAGGTATCAATCTCAGCGCCCAGTTTCTCCATGGCCTCAAGGTTGTAGCCCGGCGGGGCGTTCATAACGGCGAAAACCTTGGGCTCCTCGCCTTCTGGCAGGTATTCCGCAGCGGGTGTCAGCAGCCAGATAATCGCCACGCTCAGCAGCGCGGTTACGCCAATACACGTATACCGGCGCGCAGGTGTGGCGATGACGGCGCGTGCGAAGCCTAGTGTATTTTCCCGAATGCCGTGAGATCCCTCCCCTGGCGGGGGGGCCGCACTGTCGGCGGCTCTGCTTGCGCCGGCAAAGTCCAGCCTCGCCGCAGCGGCGGGAACAATTGAGATGGCCGCCAGCATCGATGCGAGAATCGCGGCGGATATCGCGATGGCTACATCGGAGTAGAGCTGGCCCGCTTCCTGCGCGACGAAGGCAACGGGAATAAATACCAGGATAGTGGTCATGGTGGAAGCAAATACCGCTGGCCATACCTGCTTCACGCCATTGAGTGCGGCAGTGAATCTGTCGGCCCCGCGCCGGCGCTCCAGCTCGATGCTCTCCAGCACCACGATACTGTTATCCAGCGTCATACCGATGGCAAAGGCAATGCCGGCGAGCGAGATTACGTTGATAGTCCTGCCTGCAATCAACAGGCCGAGAAACGCGACGATGATGCAGATGGGTATGCCGATCACGCCGATAAAGGTGGCCTTGAGCGACCGCAGGAACAAGTACATGACAGCCGTTGCGAGCAGTGCGCCCAGTATCAGGTTCTGCCAGACATTGCGCACCGACGCCTCGACGTAGGTTACGTCATCTGCAACCGCTTTGATCTCCATCCCGGCAGGCTGCAGTAGTTCACGGTTCACGGCGGCCACCTCGTCGAGCATCAGTCGCTTGATATCAATAACATTGGACCCCGGCTCGCGCCGTACCATAATAAAAATATTGGGAGAGCCATTGAAGCGGGAGAGCGCCTGCTGCTCAAAGTGGCTGAGCCTTACATCGGCCACGTCTGATAGGCGAATCACGGTGTCACCCCGTCGTGCCAGGATCAGCTCCTGTACGTCATCGATTTTGTCGAAGCGCCCGATGGTGCGCAGCAGGTATTGCCGCTTGCCGGAGTCGATGGTGCCACCGGAGCGGTCGATGTTGCGGCTGCGGATAGCCGCGCGAATATCCAGCAGTGAAAGCCCGCGTTGGGCCAGCCGGGCAGGGTCCACCAGTATTTGCACCTGGCGTTCAGAGCCACCGAAAATAATAATCTCCGAGACCCCCGGCACCCCCGCCAGGCGTGGTTTCACGTTATCTTCGAAAAAGTCCTGTGTCATGTTCATGTCGAGTTGCCGCGGGTTACCCGGCAGGGCAACCGCGCTGAAAAACATGAATGCATTGCCGGAAAAGGAATTGGCGTAGATTCTTGGCTCGTCGACATTTTCGGGGTAGGAGGGCACCTGGCTGAGGGCGTTGTTTACCCTGATCATCATGTCGGTTACATCGGTGCCGAATGGGAATTCGAGTTCTATCTCGGCGGATCCGCTGCGAGCGGTAGCGGTGATACGCGACAGGTTTGGCAGGTTGCGCAAGTAATCTTCCTGCTCGATGAGTATCTCTTTCTCCACGTCCTGAGGCGTGGTACCCGGCCAGCTTGTGCGCACACTGATAGTGCGCACATCCAGGTCTGGAATCATTTGCACCGGGATTCGCAGCGCAGCCACAATTCCCAACACGCAGACGATCAGCACGATTACTGTCAGTGGGGTGCCGTTCCGGATGATGCGTTCGAACATGGGTTTACTCTTTTGCTTTTGCCGCTGGGAGAGCGACGCGCTGGCCATTCTGCAGTGTCTCGTTGCCTGTGGTCACCACCATCGCGCCGGCAGCCAGGCCGTCTCGAATTTCTACCAGGGAATCGAACGCCAGGCCCATGGACACCGGTTGTTCGCGAGCAGTTGGGCCGCCCTCGCCGGAATCGATAACCCACACCACCACACGGCCATCGGGAAAGCGAATAATGGCATCGCGCGGCACGACCAGCCCACGGCGGCCAGTGGCAAGTTTCAGAGAGGCCCGCACGGACATGCCTGGCAACATTTTCTGTGCGGGGTTTTGGGCCAGTACTCGCAGCAGAAAGGTCCTGGCGCCGGGGTCTGTCACCGGTACGACAGTCGCTACCCGGCCGGGATAGGACTGGCCGGGATTGGCGTTCAGGCTGAACGTCACTGGGGTATCCGTGCGAATTTCCGCCAGATAATCTTCTGATACGGGAAAATCGAGGCGCACATCATCCACGGCAACAAGATCAAACACGGCTTGCCCTGGATTGATCCATTCTCCTGTCTCGGTGAGCTTGGAACTCACCACGCCGGCGAAGGGCGCCCGCAATTGGTGGCGCTGCAAAATGCCTTGCCGATAACCGGCATCCGCCTCGGCCTGGTGCAGGGCAGCTTGATCGCTGGCAACTTCGGCCTCAATATCCCGCACCACGCTTTCGGCAATGCTGCGCTGGGGTATTAAACGCTGCGCTTCCTCCAGCCTGCGCCGGGCATCCTTGAGGGCAGAACCCACCTGCTCGACCTGTGCTTTCGCACTGTCCAGTTGCAGTTGCGCCAGTTCCGGGTCGAGTTCCAGTAACAAATCACCGGCTTTCACCTTGCTGCCGGCGTCCACATACATGGCGGTAACCAGCCCGCTGGTCGCCACTGAGAGGCGAGCGGCCTGGGCCGCGGTCACCGTTCCGGTCAGGTTCAGCACGCGTTGAATGTCCTGTTCCCGGGTGATAGCAGTAGTCACGGCTGCCGCCTTCTCTTCCTGTGCCGAAAGTAAGAGGGTGTGGGAGCTGCCGAGCACTGCTGTGAGCAGTAGTGCGAAATGCCGAATTTTGCTAGCCATGTGTCGTCTCGGTTCCCTATTCCTCCCACCAGGGGTAAAAAGAAGGCATATCGGAGGATGTGGTGTCAGTAAACTCCGGTGCGCGTTTTTCCAGGAAAGAGGCGACGCCTTCCTTACCGCTTTTCTGACTGGCGTAGAAAATAGCCAGTGAATCCACCCGGTGTGCCTCGACCGGGTGTGACTGGGCGGCATTGCGGTACATCATCTGGCGCGTCAGCGCGATAGCGACCGGGCTGTGCTGGGCAATACGGCCGGCGATGCGGTAGGCCTCTTCCAGCAATTTGTCGGCGGGCAACACCGCTTTCACAAAACCGCCAGCCAGGGCTTCTTCCGGTTTCAGGATGTCCCCGGTATAGCACCACTCCAGGGCCAGTGACATGCCCACTATGCGAGGCAGGAACCAGGTTGAACAGGCCTCCGGGGTGATACCGATTTTGTTGAATACAAAACCAATGCGTGCGTGTTCCGATGCGAGACGAATATCCATGGCACAAGTCATCGTGGCGCCTATACCCACGGCTGCGCCATTGATTGCAGCGATGATCGGTTTCTTGCAGTCATACATTGCCAGGGTCACCCGGCCGCCGGTGTCGCGTACGCTGGCGATCATCTGCGGGTCGTCCAGGCGAGTGTGCATGTCGTCCATCGTGGGTTCGAGGTCTTCGTCCAGCCCGAACACATTACCGGCGCTTGTCAGGTCCATACCAGCGCAAAAAGCCCGGCCCTCCCCGGTGACCACAATGGCCCGTACTTCGTCATCATCGCTGGCGCGATTGATAGCTTCGATTAACTCGTTGGCCATCTCGACGGTAAAGGAATTGAGGTGTTCCGGGCGGTTCAGCGTGAGCGTAAGAATATTATCGGCTACTTCGTAGCGCAGGGAATTGTAAGCCATAGCAGGTTCCAGTGGTTTAGCGAGTTGTCGAATGCTGCAGGGGTTCGCCCCGCACGGCCGGATACTATAGCCGGTTGGCGGCGTTTATTGAATTTGTGCGAGCTTTTTGGCCAGCCAGTACCGAACTACTGCATTTGGATTCAAACCCATATGACTGCCCATCACCTCGATATTGTGTACTTTGGCGTGGTTGCCGTCCTTGCAGGATGCGCGCCAGGGCACTTTCGAAACAGGGGACTGTCGAAACATTGTGGCGTTTACTTTTCTTTACATAGAGTAAACCCCTGTCCGGGGAAATTTGTGTCCGGGCATGGTAGCCTTTATGACTGTATGAATTATGGCCACGACGGTGGCTGGAGGAACCATCATGAGACCCTGTCTGGGCTTGATACCCATTGTGGCGCTGCTGGCTGCCTGTACTACCACCGATGAAATCATCATCGACAAACAGGGCGTGGACATGTCCCGCTACGATCAGGATCTGGCGGAGTGCCGCAGTTACGCCACCGAGGTACAAACCGGCAAGAAGGTCGCCAAGGGCGCCGCCTCCGGAGCCGTACTTGGTGGCCTGATCGGGGCGGTTACCGGTAATGCCGGCCAGGCAGCCGGGGTTGGCGCCATCGGCGGTGGGGCCAAGGGCGCCAGCCAGGGCGAGCAGGATGAGGTCCAGGTGGTAAAACGCTGCCTGCGCGGTCGCGGCTATAAGGTGCTGAACTAGCCCTAGTTGAACAACTTGTCCAGCAGCTTGCCAGCATTCTTCTTAATTTGGCGCTGGGCTTCGTTTTTGGTCATATCCTCGAGAATTTCCTGTGTGTCCACCTTGCACCAGTCGGATGGTTCGCCGTTGGCATTGCCCTTGCAATCAACGGGCCAATCGATTGCTGTAAGCCGCTTGCTTACCCGGCAGGCCCTGTCCACAGTTTCCAACTCGGGTGAAAGGCTGGCTTTGAACGTCACATCGAAGTCACTGCTGAGCAAATTGTAGTCGCCGTTTCCTTTCAGGGTAATATGCGCCAGTTCTGCCTTAAGTGGCTGCAGTTTCGCCAGACCATCAGCCAATTGTATGTCCGCGCCCAGGGTGGTGAAACTTGTGCTGGTCGGGAACGTCGCGGTCAGGGCTTCCTGGTTGGTCAGGGCCACAGCCTGGCAGAGCATATTCTCGATGCCGATGTTTTGCAGCACCATTGCCTCGGTGGTCAGCTTGATGGGCCCTGTGAGTGCGCCCAATAGTTCATTTTGGGTGCGCCCCCGGCTCGACAACTTCCAGTCCAGACTTGCGACTCCTGTCGCTACAGGGTCCACTTGCGTCGCCGCCAGTGCTTGCGCAATATCCAGACCAGTAAGTTGGCCGCTTGTGTTGAGGGTGGCAGTGTTGTGTTTGCCGTTAAGCGTCGCCTTCAGCGCCAGCTGGCCACCATGCACCTCACCGGTGAGTGATTTAATGCGAATCACGCCATCCACTGCCCGCAATTCGACTTGCAGCGCGTTGATGGTATGGGCGTCCAATACCACTTTGTCGATGGTGAGCGCCGCGCGAGTATCTATGGCGCGCAGTGCTTCCAGTGGCAGAGGATCATCGCCCCCGGTGGCTTCAGGCCCGGGTGCGGCCGCGGCCTCTGGCCCGGCGATAGCCAGCAGCGCCGGATCCAAAAGGTTGAAGTGTAGAGCCGTATCGATAAGAGGGCTTTCAAAAGAGGCATAACGCACTGTGCCCTCGCCTTTCGCATCGCCCATTTGCAGCGCCAGTTGTAACTCGGCGACCTGCCCGCTGATATCAACTTTCCCTTCGGTTTTCAGTGTCATGGCGCTTGCGGTTACACCGGAGACTGTTATTTCCATCTTATCCAGCAGCGCAAGCTGCTGCTCTTCGTCGAACCGCAGGCTACCGTCCAGTTCCACTACCACCGGCTGTTTTCCGGCGATCTGGATTTTCGCCTGCAGGTTTATCGGGCGAGCCTCCAGGTTGAGGTCCTGCGCTGCAAAGCGTTCAATCTCAATAATAGTGGGGGGCACGTCATCTGCGCTCAGCAGTTCCACTTGTGAATTGGTAACCTCCAGCACTTTGACATTCAAGGCCAGTGGTAATGCCAACGCATTTCCGGACGCTGCCGCCCCTGCCTCTGCCTGCAATAGGCGACGTTTTTTGTAGTACGCGTCCAGTTGCTCGTCGGTCATTTCACTGGTGTTTACAGTAGGCTCTTTTGGGCTGGCTGGTATCCGGCTGTTCAAACCATCCAGGCGCAGCGCCTGTATTTCGACCTGCCCGGAGAGCAGGGGCATCAAGCGCAGGCCAAGCTCCAGCGAACGGACCCGCAAACCGGGTTCGCTTTCCTCCGGCAGGGTGAGGCTCACCTCTTCCAGCGAGATGCCAATCCGCGGAAAGAGCGACAAGTCCACAGGGCCTGCCACCACGAGTGTGGCACCGGTTTTTTCCTTGACTGTGGCGGTTGCCAGTTCGAGGATCTTGTCCTTGTCGAGGAACAGTGGCAACAGCAACACCAGCAGAATCACCAGGGCTATCGGTGCAACAATTAGCAGGGTTTTGTTACGGGTCATACGAAATCCTCTTTATCGGGCCTTTAGGCCGTCTTGTAGGCGAGCGCCACTTCTTCGGCGATGATGGTCACCCCGCGGCGTACTGCCTCGGAGTTTTGGGCGTAGGATACCCGCAGGCACTCGTGCTTGTGAGGCCAGTCCTCTTCAATCCCTACAAAAAAGTTTTGGCCGGGCACCACCAGTGCACCGCGCTGCTTAATGCGCTGGTAGAGTTCCTGGCTGGTGATTGGCAGTCCCTCAAACCACAACCACAGGAAGATGGCTCCCTCGGGTTTGTGTATATGGTAGGGCAGGTCGCCCAGTTCTTCACGGAACCATTGCACCGTTTGTTGTGAACGCTCGCGGTAATACGGCGTTATATAGTCGCGGCTGAGGGAGAGGATCTCGCCACTTTTGAACAAGGCACTGGCCAGTGCCGGACCAAGGCTTCCGGAGGCGAGACTGACAATGGTATTGGCATTGGTGAAAGCGCGAATGATGTCTTCCCGGGCGACCACAATACCTGTGCGTGCACCCGGCAGCCCCAGCTTCGACAGGCTGAGGCTCAGAATGGTGTTGTCGTTCCACTGTGGCTGCGCCTCGGTAAACAGTATCCCCGGGAAGGGCAGCCCATAGGCGCCGTCGATAATCAGCGGGATGTCCCGGGCGCGGGCGATGCTGTCCAGGTGGTTCATCTCCTCATCGGTGAGCACATTGCCTGTCGGATTGGTTGGGCGCGACACGCACAGGGCTCCGATATCCTCGACTTTTTCCAGGTGAGAAAAATCCACGTGGTATTTGAACAGGTGATCCCCCAGTAGCTCGATACTTGGGCGGGTGGCGGTGAAGAAGTTCTCCGACAGGCCGATATCGCCATAACCTATGTATTCCGGCGCCAGGGGCAGGTGGATTGAGCGGCGCCCGCCGTCGGGCATAAGCCCGGCGAACATGTTGTACAGCACAAAAAAAGCCGACTGGCTGCCGTTGCTGACGGAGATATTTGCCGCACTGAGCTCCCAGCCGAACTGGCGGTTGAGGAAACTGGCTAGCTGGTGTCGAAAGTCCCGGTCTCCCTGCGGAGACTGATATACACCGAACAGCCTGTGGCGCTGAGCGGAGTCGGCGAGAATGGCCTCCAGGCGCTGCTGAAATACCGCTTCGACTTCCGGTAGTCGAGCGGGATTACCGCCGCCCATGAAGATCATGTCGGGATTGTCGCTAAGGGCACTGCTGAGATCGTCCATTAACTCGACAATGCCGGACTCACCGGTGAATTTGCTACCGAAGGTAGAGAGTTTCACGGGATTTGCTTCCTTTAGGTGTAACTGCAGATTTTACCTGAGCTGGAGCGGAAACGCATCGCACCGCATTGGTGCTCTGCAGACTGAGGGGGAGTCAGTCATGTGCGGGGGAACGTATTAAATTGTCACTGTCCACGAGGGGATAGCAGTCGTATAATTTTCCTTTTAACCGAACCGGTACAAGATGGCCATTTCCAGCCCGACTTTCTTGAATACTGCTGTTTTAGATGCCATTGACCCGGCAGAGTTTGCTGCGCGGCAACCTTTTCCCTGGGTTAACCCACAGCACTTTATACGCGACGAACGCTACCCCGAGCTGTTGGCGACGACACCGGATATATCGCGCTTTCGCGCATTTTTTGGCAAGCAGCGCAAACACGGCCAGGCGAGCCACGACCGCTATGTACTGGACTATGAAGACGGCATGGAACTGCCGGCGGCGTGGGATCAGCTTATTGCCGAACTGCGCAGTGATACCTACCGCAAGTTTGTCTGCAAAATGCTGGGTGTCAGCCACGTTCGTTTTCGTTTTCATTGGCATTTTACCCCGGATGGGGGGGAGGTTTCTCCACACTGCGACTCCAAGGGCAAAATCGGGTCTCAGATTTTTTACCTCAACACCCTTGATGACTGGCATTGGGACTGGGGTGGTGAGACCGTTATTCTCGATGACGATGGCCGTATCAGCGCTGACAGCGCCCCGGGCTTCGATGACTTTGTCGCCGAGTACCCGGCCGATACCCGGGATAACCGCAGCCTTATTTTTGGACGGCGAGGCAACTCCTGGCACGGGGTGCGGCGTATCAACTGTCCGGAAAATCATTTCCGCAAGGTATTCATCGTGGTCTTCGAAGAACACAGGCCACTGCGTATGGCGGTGAAAAAATTCCGTCGCCTGCTAACCGGCGCCGAACTGGTGACGGATAAAGAGCGCCTGATGTACTAGTGCCATCTTCCAGTAAGCCACCGTTACTTGTTCTCGGGGCGCCTCCCAGGGGCGGCAACCACTTGCTGCGCGGGCTTCTGGACCATCACCCGCAATTGCTGTTGCCGCCGGACGAAGATTATTTTGTGCGCCACCTGTCGCGGCACCCGCTGCTGCGATTGCGCGGTATGCTCAGCACCCGAGCAGGTGCCCCCGGTTTTTTTCGCAAACTGCAAAAAGACGGGCACCTGGAGCGTATTAATGCCGGTCATGGTACCGAAGTATTTGGCACAGAAGACTCACTGAATCTTGACGCCTACTACCGGTACATCAGCGAGAATCATGAGCGCGGTAGTCTCGACAGTCTGGTGCGCAATCATGTCGAGGCGCTGGCGGTAGCTCTGGGGCATGTGCCCGGAGATGGGCGCCTCAGGGTTATATTCTGTGCCCTGCAAACCAACAACAATGACCTGACCCGGGTAGGCAGCCTGCTGGCCCGCAGCTATGACGTGCGCGGAATATTCCTGGTGCGGGACCCGCGTGCTCACCTGAGTTCCAAGCTGGTGCGCAATCCCACGCTGAACCTCGGCCGCTTTTGTCAGCGCCAGAATCGGTACTGGCAGGAAATTGGCGAGTTCGCCGAGACCTTTGGTCCTGCCTTGCGTGTGCGCTTTGAGGAGTTGGTAACCAATACCGAGCCCACCATGCGGCGCGTTTGCGAGTTCGCGGGAATCGAGTTTTCTCCGGCGGCACTGGAATACACCCAGGGCGGTGAGGCCAGCCGCAGTAACTCTTCTTTCGCCGCCACCACGGGCATTGATCACGGCGTGCTGACCCGTTACCGCGATACCCTGCCGATGGATACGGTTGCCTACCTGGAGAAGAGCTGTCTGCCCGAACTGTTCTGGCCAGGCCCTGCCGTGGATGAGAGTGAGCCAGAAGTCCGTGAAGCCGGCTACCGCTAGAGCTTGTGTGCCTTGGGCCAACGCCGTTTAAGGCAAATCCACTGTTCCGGGTACTCCTTGATCCATTCCTCGAAATAGCGGTTGATTTGCACGGTCAGCTTAGCGGCCTGCTCATCAATGGGCGCATCCGGTTGTTTGCTGACAATGGGGTCGTGCACGCAAATCCGGTATCGGTTACCGGGCAGGCGTACGCAGCGAATGGGCAGTAGCGCAGCGCCTGTGCGCAGCGCCAGACGCGCTGCCGTGGTGTTGGTAAGTGCGTCTCGACCAAAATACGGCATGAGCTTGCCGGTATCCAGGCGTGTGTCCATGGCCATGCCGACGCTGTTCCCAGCGGCCAACTCCTTCATCAGGGGCCTTACTCCGGCTTCCGAGGAAATCAGTTTAACGCCAAAGGATTCTCGTAGCTCCAGCATCATTCTCCGCAGCGTTTCATTGGATTCAGGCGCATAAATAGTGCTGATGGTGAGGTCGTACTCAAGAGACAACAAGTTAGTCAGCTGCCAGGCACCGATGTGAGCGCTTACAAACATGATGGCGCCCTTGCGCTCAATCACTTCTGCGGCCCCGGGGGCGATGTCCCACTCCAGGCGTTGTTGCCGCTGTTCCCAGATGTCTCCCATCTTTATCAGTTCGGCGACAGAAACCCCCAGATAACGGAATATCTGCCGGGTGGTGCGCTCGCGCCACTCTTCGCTGGCATCGGGGAAGGCAATCGCGAGATTGGCCCTGGCCTTATCGGCCTTGTCGGAGTGGGGCCCAATCAGGCCAAAGAAGAATGCCGACATACGGCTGGCCTGCTCCAGTGACAGCCACCGCATAAACCAGAAAATGAAGGCGAACGTTCGTGCCTCAATCCACTGGGTAATGGTCACCAGAAACGGCGCTTTGCGCGCCAGTTTCTTGGGTATCAGATAAAATTGGGGCACGCCTTCAGCTCACTTCGGGGCGGGCTGTGTTCCGAATACCTTGTCCCAAAAGGGTGAGCTGACGCCGTAGCGACCACCTTCCCCGGAGTAATGGTGCTTCAGGTGATAATGCTTGAGGTACTTGGCCACTCCGTTACGCATGGGGAAATGATGTGTCGAATAGTGGATATAGTCGTATATCAGGTAGCCGATAATAAAAAAGGCACAGAAAGGCTGAATCCAAGGCTGGGGTATAAATAGGCCAAATATGAGATAGAGGGCCAGCATGATGGGAATGGCGCCCGCCGGGGGCATTACCAGCCGGGTTTTGTCTTTCGGGTCATCGTGATGATTGCCGTGAAACAGGAATACCAGCCACTTGCCGAACTTGCTCTTCGCGGGGTAATGAAACAGGAATCGGTGCAGCCAGTATTCCGTAAGAGTCCAGGTGGCGATACCTGCAACACCAATGGCGAGCACGGGCAGAACCGGCAGCTGGTAAACGGCAAAGCTGCGCCAGATAAGCCAGCCGGCAAAGGGGCCCCACATCAGCAGCGGCGTGATGGGGTGCACGTGGGACAGGCGTTCGAGTAAGTCGTTCTCGAACAGGCGAATGGACTGGTGTTGTTTTTCAGGCTGCATAGGAATCGATTTCGGCGTCACGGCCGTTAACCTCCGATTGATGAGCTACAGTGTCCTTCGGCCACAGGCGCTTGGAGCAAAACCAGTGGGCGGGGTGCTGGCGAATCCAGTCTTCAAATTGCGTGTGAACCTGCTGGATCATGTCTGTTGCCTGATCCGTAGCGCTGGCCTCCGGGTTACTGGGTCGCACCGGGGCATGAAAAATGACGCGGTAATTTGCGTCCTGCAGGCGCACGACCTGCACGGGTACCAGCTCGCAGTTGTTTTTAAGGGCGAGCTTGGCTGGAAGAATAGTAGATGTCTTGTCGTGGCCAAAAAACCGGATCGGCTTGCCATCGTCCACTCGCCGGTCCATTACCATCGCTGCCGTGCGCCCTTCCCTGAGGGCTCTCATCAATAGCCGGGCGCTGTTGTCACGGGGTAGCAGCTTGCAGTTGAGGGCCTGGCGTGATTCCAACAAAATGCGGTCGAGCAAGGGGTTTGTTGGCGGCGAGTAGAGGCTGGCATTGGGAATGCCCATCTTCGCCATAGCGGAGCACACCACTTCCCAGTTGCTCTGGTGGGCGGTAACAATAACACAGGGTTTGCTCGGGTCGCTGTAGGTGACAACAGGCTCACGAATTTCGATCTGCAGGCGATCGCTGTCTTTCAGAATAGTTTCCAGATGCGGGTACTCTCCAAGAACACGGCCTGCCTGCCCCCAGGCTTCTTTTACCAGGGTATCCAGTTCAGAATTGTCCAGCTCGGGGAAGGCCAGCGCGAGATTGGCGCGGTAAATGGCAGTTTTTCCCTTCATTTTTGGCCCGATCCAGGCACCCACGGTGCTGCCGAAACGCGAGGCAGTGTCGATGGGCAGGCGCCGTGCAAGCCAGGCAACAAGCGACACCAGCAGGTAATCCAGGCGCCATAGAAGCCGCTGCAGGAACTTGTGCTCCCGCGCCAGCTTGCGCAGTGAATTGCCAACAATAAATTCAGCCAAGGACCTTATCTACCCGGTAAGAATTGTGTGTATATGAGCCGGACATTATACCTCAGGCGGCCTTTGCGAATGGGCCGGAATTAGCTGTCATATTTCCGCTTTGCGCAGCATTTCAAGGCCTTTTTGCAGGCCGATTTCGGGCTGCCAGGAGGTCATTTTGGCGATTGCTTCATTGCCCACAACCCAGTCGGAATGCCGCAGTTCCCTGAGCTTTGGCGGCGTTAGCATGGGCGCGCGGCCGGTGAGCCGTGCGCTTTGTACATTGATCCAGGCAACACAGTCCAGCAACCATGGTGGCACCTGCCACAGTCGGACCTTACGCCCCCACACAATGCCGGCAACGTCTGCCATGTCGCGCCAGTTGTAACCGTTTTCCCGGCCATCGCAGAGGGTCAGAGTCTGGTGCCGGGTAGCATTTGATTCGAGGCAGGTGATCGCCGCAGTGACCAGGTCGTTCACGTGGATCAGGGAAATACGCGCGGTAGTTTTCCCCGGTACGGGAGCAATACCCCGTGACATGGCCTGGAAAACCGGCAGCATTTCCTTGTCGCCGGGGCCATATACCGCCGGCGGGCGCAGTATCAACCAGTCAATACCGGAATGGGACTGTAACAACTCTTCACTGCGATACTTGCTGCTGGCATACCAGGACAACTCGGCCTCGCGTGCCGTCAGAGACGACAGCAGCAACAGGCGCGGTGGTTGGGAAAGTGTTTCTATCGCAGCCAGTAGCCTGCCGGTGCCTGCGACGTTAATACGGTCGAAGTCCTGTTGGCAACTGCCTCTGACTGCGCCAGCGGCATGAATTACTGCGGTGGTGTCCGCTACCAATGATTTTAGCGCAGCGGTATCGTCCAGGTCGCCCTGTATCAATGTGACGCCAAGGTCGGACAATTCCCCTGCCTTGTCCGGATTACGGATCAGTGCCCGTACCCGGTAACCCCGTTGCAGTAGCTCCGCGCAAAGCACGGAGCCGATAAACCCGGTTGCGCCAGTTACCGCAATCAGGCTGCCGTTGGGGATCAGGCTGATGCAACCCTCTGGCGGAACTCTTCAGTTACCGCATTGAGATTGTCATCTTCGTGGGTGGCAATGAAGTCGAGTCGCGCCTTGGCGCGGGACAGCTTGCCGGATGAAGTTTTCGGAAGTGAACGGGGTGGTACGAGCTCGACGTAGCAGTCGAGGCTCATTTCAAGGCGCATCAGGGCGCTGAGGCGCCGCACCAGGTTGTGGCGTTTTTTGGGGTCGGTCTCGCGGCACTGTACCAGCAGCACACACATTTCCTCGCCTTCATGGTCCGGAATGGAGAAGGCCACTGAGTCACCGGAGCGCACTTCAGGCTCTGCCTCGGCGATGTGCTCGAGATCCTG
Organism: uncultured Haliea sp.; assembly: GCA_963977485.1. Classification (GTDB taxonomy): domain Bacteria; phylum Pseudomonadota; class Gammaproteobacteria; order Pseudomonadales; family Halieaceae; genus JARRPM01. Next base: position 102,217 of record CAXBOW010000010.1, on the reverse strand, counting down.
TGGCCAGATGTTGCGGCCGTGGATGATGATCAGGTCTTTCTTGCGACCGGTAATGGTCAGCACACCGTCAACCTGGTAACCGATATCACCGGTATTCAACCAGCCATCCGCGTCCAGTGCGTGACTGGATTCTTCCGGCAGGTTGAAATAACCGGACATCACGCTGGGGCCGCGCAGGTGAATTACACCGCTGTGCCAGTCGTCCAGCACCGTCTCGTCACCATCGCGAATCTGCACTTCGAAGCCCGGCAGGGGGATGCCGCAATTGACAAAATGGCGACCGCGGCCACGCTTGTCGTTTTCGTTCAGTAACACAGCACGGTGATGGTCAGACAGGTGGTCGCTGTCGATATGGTGGGTGGTGAAACCTGTCCACAGGGGTGAAAAGCTGATCCCGAGTGTACACTCGGCCATGCCGTAGCAGGCCAGGAAGGCGCGGCGGTCGAAACCGCAGGGCTCCAGCAACTCCGCGAAGTAGTCCAGGGTTTCGGGGCGGATCATTTCGGCACCGATGCCTGCCACGCGCCAATTGCTGAGGTCGTAGTTGCCGAGGTCGCCCGGGCGCACGCGGCGGGCGCACAAATCGTAGCCAAAAGATGGCGCGAAGGAGATGGTCGCTTTTGACTTGGTCATAAGTTCAAGCCACTGTCGCGGACGCATGGCGAACTCGCGGGTATCAAGGTAGTCGATGGACACCTGTGCGGCCATGGGTACCAGCATAAAGCCCACCAGGCCCATATCGTGGTAGAACGGCAGCCAGGACATCATGCGGTCGTCGCCGTTCATTTCCAGACCGGGGCCAATAATACCCTGAAGGTTGGACAGGGCGGTTTTGTGCTTGATTACAACACCGCGCGGGAAGCGCGTGCTGCCGGAGGTGTATTGGATATAGGAAATATCGTCGGGGTTGACTGCGGGTAGTGCCTGCTCGCTTGCAGGCAGGGCCTGGAATGACTCGGGGGTATCTACCTTGCGCATTGCCAGACCTTCGCTGGCTTCCTGCAGGAACGACAAATACCCCTCTGAAGCCACGCCAATCGCCGCATCGCTGGCTTCCAGCAGGCGCTGCAGCTGGGCCACGTAGGCCTGGTGTGCACCAACCTTGATAGAGGCAGGCAGGGCAACCGGGATCAGGCCGGCGTACTGGCAGGCATAGAAGAATTTCAGGAACTCGGGTGTGGTTTCGGCAACCAGGGCAACCCGGCTGCCGGGTTCAAGGTCCAGCCCCAGTAACTTGCCGGCCAGCGCAATGGCTTGCACTCGCAGCTCGCGGTAGGGCAGTGCGCTGTAGAGACCGCCACGACCAGTGTAAAAGTTGGCACCGGTTTCACCCTGGGCTGCGTAGTCCAGAGCTTCGGTCAGTGTGGTGAAATCTGCGGCACGAAAGGTCAGTGAGTGTTTTGTCGGCGTGGAGTTGAATTCGAGAGATGACAATGGAATTTCCTCAATTAGGGCAGCCTGTCTGACGCTGCTGGTTCAAAATGGTTCAATAGCCTCATCCTCGGAATGGTTGAGGATTCAAGCTCAGATCCGATAAACCTGTGGGTTGTGCGGGCTGGCGTTGTGTTTCCTGCTTCGCCTGTGCCCCTACTTATCGGCAACCTGGGCTGGTTACCAAACACGCGGCAACTTTAGCATTTTCGCGCTTCCGGCTCATAGGTAATAATACCAATCAGCCTTGCGTAATAGTGCGGAAATTCGCGCATCAGGCCCCCGGTGGTTTGCGCGCAAGTGTATGTTATTTCAGCCTTTTTCTCCAATTCGTTTTTCAATCAACAGTTTCGGCTGTATACTCCTCACTTTGCACCTGTAAGGTGCCAGACAGGGGACAGATAGCCGTGACCGGGGATTCAGCCATAACACTTGAAGTGGTGACTGAGCGGGCCCAATGGCGGCAGTTCCTGGCTTTGCCGCACCGGTTATATGCCGATGATCCCGCCTGGGTTGCCCCCCTGAACTTCCAGCAACGCGAGCGTCTTTCAGCAAAAAATCATTTCTTCGAGCACGCCCGCTGGCGTGCATGGCTGGCCTTCAGGGGCGGCGTGGTAGTGGGCTGTATCACTGCCCAGATCGACGAAATGCACTTGCGTCAGCACGCTGACGGGGTCGGGTATTTCGGCATGTTGGAGTCCGAGGACGATCCCGCTGTGTTCGCCGCGCTGTTGGATGCAGCAGCCAGTTGGCTGCGTAGCGAGGGGATGCAGCGGGTGCGCGGGCCGGTCAATCTGCATTTCAACGAGGAAGTGGGGCTGCTGGTTGACGGCTTCAGCACACCTCCCTTTGTGCTCATGGGGCATGCGCGCCCGTATTACGGCCCCCGCATTGAGGGCCAGGGCTACCTGCCGGCGAAGGATCTGTTGGCCTACCGCATCCGGCCGGATTTTGAGGCACCGCGGGTAATGACCAAGCTGGCCGACCGGGTGTCGGGTCGGGTGACGGTGCGCCCTGTGCGCCGCAAGCAATTGGCCGAGGACGCAGCGATTATGCTGGATGTCTTTAACGATGCCTGGCAAAACAACTGGGGTTTTGTGCCGCTGGCACCCGCGGAGTGGGAGGACACTGTCAAAACCCTTGCCATGCTCATGCCCGATGACTACATCCAGATCGCCGAGTATGACGGTGAACCGGTAGCCTTTATCGTGGCCCTGCCAAACCTCAATGAGGCCACCCGCGATCTCAAGGGTAAATTGCTGCCTTTTGGTTGGGCCAAATTGTTATGGCGCCTAAAGGTGCGCCACCCCAAAACAGCCCGAATCCCTCTAATGGGCGTTCGCCAGAGCTTTCAGCACTCTCGGCTTGGGCCCACGCTTGCGTTCATGGTGATCGATGCTGTGCGCAAGCAGTTACACGCCCGTGGTGTGAAAGATGTTGAGATGGGCTGGATCCTTGAGGATAACGCCGGTATGCGCAATATCATTGAAACCATCGGGGGCGAGGCGTATAAGCGCTATCGCGTATACGAAAAAGCTCTTTAGATAACAATAGCGAGACTTATGCACCTGAATCCCGAACAGTACCAGATGACCGCTATCGTTTTAGCGGGCGATAGAACCAAGGCGGACTCACTCATCAACCATTCCAAGGTCGGTGCCAAGGCCATGATTGACCTCGACGGTATGCCCATGGTGCGCCGGGTGCTGAATGCACTGCGGGAATCCCGGGTGGTGAACAAAATTACCATGTCCGGCCCCGAGGCGAGTGAGGTGGCCAAGGATAAGCCGCTGGCAGATTGGGTTAAGAGCGGTGAAGTGATCTGGGCGGAACCCGGCATCAGCCCCAGCACAAGTGCATTTGAAGCGATGGAGTCGCTGGCGCCGGAAGAGTCGGTGTTGCTGACCACCGCAGATCATCCACTGCTCACCGCTGAAATTGTCGACGCTTTTGGCCGCCAGAGCATGGCGGACGATGTGGATGTTACCGTGGGTTTGGCACCTCACGCGCTGGTGCTGGAAGCTTATCCGGGAATTCGCAAAACGGTGCTGCGTTTCAGTGATGGCGATTTCTGTGGCTGCAACCTGTTTGCCTTCATAACACCTGAGGGTCGTCGTGCCGCGCGCTTCTGGCGCCGCATCGAGCAACAGCGCAAGAAGCCGCTGGTGGTGATTGGCCTGCTGGGCTGGTGGGCGGTTATCCGCTACCGGCTGGGATTGTTATCACTGGAGGAGGCTCTGGCCAAACTGAGCAAGCGGCTGGGCCTGCGTATGCGCGCGGTGATACTGCCCTACGCCAATGCGGCTATCGATGTAGACTCGGTCGCCGACCTGGTGTTGGTGAAGGGCTCTCTGGCGAAGGCGGCTAGAGAAAACGCCTGATCCTGTTCGGTCTGTTAACGCGCTGTGAGCCCAGCGCAGTGGGCGCAAACGTCTTTCCCGCAGCATTTTTAGCAGACAGCAATGCTATGCGTGTCGCTGCAGGTCCACAGTGTGTGATTTACCAGCGGTGAATTCACCCGTATCTGGCTGGTAATCGCGCGTGTTCACTGCAAGGCACCAACCTGTTGCAGTTCTTTCGACGCCATAGCAGTTGTAGCTCGCTACATTGCCACCGTGCAATCCCAGGGCAGAAGCGGAGGGTATTGCGATTACAGGTGCCATGCCGTGCGTTGTTTGCAGTTCGTCATAGTGGTGACGGTGGCCGTGTCCATTCAATACCAGTTCGGCACCGTGATTGCATATGACGGCCTGCACCTCCGCGGCATCTGTCAGGCGTTTGCGCCATTTATCCTTGCCGGGAAGAGGCGAGTGGTGCAGGTATATCACGCGGAACTGATCTTTGGCCCGAGCGGTATCCAACAGCGCAGGCAATTGTCTCAACTGTTCTGCCCCGACTGTGCCGGAGGCCATAAAAGGCGGTTTAGGGCAGGCGGTGTTAAGGCCGATGAAGGCGATATTTCCACGCTCACGCAGGCCGGGGTACATTGTTGCGAGGCTGTCGGGTGGGTCATTCGGGGTGTCTGCTGCCATGTAATCACGCCACAGTGCAAACGTGTCCTGCCAGGGGGTCGCAACGGAGGCGTCGTGATTGCCGGCGATGACGGCCACATCGCGGGGTTCGCCAAGCTCCTTTAGCCAGGTTAGGGCCTGTTGAAACTCCTGGGGCAGCCCCACGTGGGTGAGGTCGCCGGTCACCAGCAGTTGGTCCAGGTCGAACTGCTGCAGGTCACGCTGCAGTGCGGCGAGAACTTCCGGCCGGTGCTCGAAGCGTCGGCGGCGACTCCAGGACAGGTAACCCAGAAAGCGCTTGCTGAGCAGGTCGCCCGGACGGACACCCTCAAGTGAGCTTAAATGGGGGTCGGATAGCTGTGCGAAGTGTTGCACTAGTTGCCGTTCCGGCCGGGTTGCATGATCTACTCCTGGACGCGCTGTATATTCGCGCCCAGATCAGCCAGCTTGCTGTCGATATTGGCGTAGCCACGGTCGAGGTGATAGACACGATCGATGCTGGTTTCGCCGTCGGCGGCGAGCGCGGCAATAATCAGCGACGCCGATGCGCGCAGGTCTGTGGCCATAACCGGAGCACCCTGCAAGCGCTCCCGCCCGTGAACAATCGCTGTGTGCCCCTGCAACTCGATATTTGCGCCCATGCGTTGCAGCTCTGCCACGTGCATGAATCGGTTTTCAAAAATATTCTCGACCACGGTGGCCGACCCCTCCGCCAGTGCATTGAGGGCCATGAACTGGGCCTGCATATCCGTGGGAAATGCCGGGTAGGGTGCGGTATTGATATGTACCGCCTTGCAGCGCTTGCCGCCGGTGTCCAGCTGAATCCAGTCCGGCCCCAGCGCTATATTGGCACCCGCCTGTTCCAGTTTGCCCAGCACGTGGTGGAGGAAATTCGGGTCGGTATCCAGCACCCGGATATTGCCGCGGGTAGCGGCGGCAGCGGTGAGGAATGTGCCGGTCTCGATACGGTCCGGCGGCACTCTGTGCCGGGCGCCGTGCAGTGTTTCCACACCCTCTATGGTGAGTGTGCCGGTACCGATTCCACTGATCTTTGCACCCATCTCGATCAACAGCCGCGCCAGATCGCCCACCTCGGGCTCCAACGCACAGTTTTCCAGCACTGTGGTGCCCTCTGCCAGGCTGGCGGCCATTAACAGGTTTTCTGTGGCTGTTACCGAGGGTATGTCGAAGGTGAAATGCGCGCCGCGCAGGCGTTTCGCTTTGGCCTTGATATACCCGGATTCGATCTGGATCTCGGCACCCAGCGCCTGCAGGCCTGTTATGTGCTCGTTCACCGGGCGTGAGCCGATGGCGCAACCGCCGGGCAGGGACACATCGGCCTCGCCGAAACGGCTCAGCAGAGGCCCCAGCAGAAGGATAGCGCCGCGCATTGTCTTGACCAGTTCGTAGGGCGCGTACACAGAATGCACCTTGCTGGTATCGATGGTGAGATCGGTACCGTTGCGATCAACCACGCAGCCCAACAGTGTCAGGAGTGTCAGGGCTGTGTCGATATCGCGCACACCTGGAACATTGCTGATCGTCAATGGCTCCGCGCTGAGCAGTGATGCCGCTATGATTGGTAGCGCCGCATTTTTTGCACCAGCTACACTGACTTCGCCGCGCAGCGGACCATTGCCGGTGATAATAATCTTTTCCATCAGGCCGCCTTGACCGGTTCGAACATCCCGGCCTTTTTAAGGCCAGCATAGGCGTTGATTATGGTGTCGATCTGCTCGCTTGAGTGCGCTGCACTGACACTGTTTCGCAGCAGGAAGTTGGAGGAAGGTGAGGCTGGCGGAATCACCAGGTTAACGTAAACACCGGCTTCCATCAGTGCTTTCCAACAATCGATGGTGCGGGAGCGGTCCACCATTTCAACTGCCACTACCGGGCTGGCGGTGGGGCCAACAGGCAGCCCCAACGCCTTCAGGCCATCGTAGAGATGCGTGGCATTGTCCCACACCTGCTGGCGCCGCTCAGGCTCGCTGACAATAATGCGCAGCGATTCGCGGGTGGAGGCGATGACTGAAGGCGACGATGAGGCGGTGAAAATATAGGCTTTGATACAGAAGCGGATAGCTTCCAGCTCCGCGTGCCGGCTGACGCAGAAGCCGCCTATGGAGCCCAGGCTTTTACTGAATGTGCCCACGGTGAAATCCACGTCCGCTTCAACTCCCGCGGCCTGGGCCGCACCGCGACCGCTGTCGCCCAGTACGCCCATGGAGTGTGCCTCGTCCACCAGCAGGTAGCCGCCATACTCGCGCTTTACCGCGGCAATTTCCTGCAGCGGTGCGACATCGCCCAGCATTGAGTAAATGCCCTCGGCGATAATCAGGGCCTGGCCAGCGCGGTCGCCGAGACGGCGCATACGCTTGGCGAGGTCTTCCGGGTCGTTGTGCTTGTAGCGGATGATATCCGCCCCGCTGAGTTGTACCCCGGCGTAAATACTGGCGTGACTGTCCGCGTCCAGCAGAATGACATCACCCGGGCCGGCGAGGGTAGAACACATACCCATGGTGGCGGCATAGCCGGTGGAAAAGACGATGGCGTGGTCGACACCGTAGAATTCAGCGATTTCCTTTTCCAGTGCCTCGTGTTCGGCAAAGGAACCGTTCGCCAGCCGCGAGCCGGTAGTGCCGGTCCCCCATTGGGCGGCGGCAGCCTGGGAGGCGGCAATACAGCGCGGGTCAAAGGCCAGGCCCATGTAGTTATTGGTGCCGGCGAGAATGACCTTGTGTCCCTCGACAATACCCTCGGTGGGCGACAGGATTTTTTCAGTCACGGCGCCAAAGGGAACAACGTCTCGCGCGGCGAGTTCGGCCTGGAAATCGGCCATGGTCTTGAATTTGTCAAACAGCATGAATCAGCCCTGTAGTACTGGTGAATGCAAGCTTAGTGCCTGAGTGTGCTAAAAGTGTAGTGCTTTTCGTGTGTACTAGTGCTTCAGTCGCCTGGCATTAAGTTACCAGGTGATTGCAGCAGTAGGACCGGGATTTAAGGGTTGAGTTCCTGGACTTTTTTCGCCAGCTCACCGATGGTATTGACGTCGGGCAGTATGTTAAGGGGAATTGAGATGTCGAAGTGGTCTTCGATTTTCTCGATAAACTCCATGACCTCCAGTGAGCTCAGGCCAATATCCGCTACCAGATGAGTGGATTCTGTCAGTTCAATATTTTTTTTATTCTGTGAGGCCAGGGCGCTGTACAGGAAACCCAGGTATTCTTGGTAATCAGTCATTTCGTCTCTACCCTTGCGCCACCCAAGGTAAGTCGCTAGATTTCGAAGGCTCGAACTATACCCATGGAAAAATGGTAATGCTAGTACTCTGTCCATATGATATTGACTGCCTAGCGCCCTTCTGGACTGACTGAACCCGGTAATATCGTATGGATAGAGTACCTATCATTTGGTTGATCGACGCCTACCGGGCTGGGGAGCAAAGCCAGGTTCGTGCTCTGGTGGACGCTCTCGGCTGGCCTTGCGAAACCAAGCGTCTCAGCTACCGCAAACACGTTGTGTTACCGCATGCGCTGGGGCTGACCAGTTTGCGCGGTATTACCGCCGAATCCGCGGCCACGCTGGAGCCGCCCTGGCCTGACCTGGTGATTTCCAGTGGGGTGCGCAACGAACCGGTTTGTCGCTGGATCCGCGCCCAATCGGGTGGGCTGACCCGTTATGTGCATGTTGGGCGCCCCTGGGGGCCGCTGCAGGGTTTCGACCTGGTGGTTACCACGCCACAGTACCGGGTGCCGAGGCGGGCGAACGTCCTCAACAATATGCTCACCCTGCACAGCGTTACCCCGCAGCGGCTCGCAGCAGCGCGAGAAGAGTGGGCTGAAACGTTTGATTACCTGCCACGGCCGCGAATAGCCGTCATCGCCGGTGGCCACAGCGGGCCCTTTACGCTGGGTCCGCTAGCCGCGTCCCGTCTGGCGCGCCAGGCGTCTACCCTGGCGCGCCAGAGCGGTGGCTCACTGCTGGTGTCCACCAGTTCCCGCACCAGCGACGAGGCCATCGAGGCTCTGCAGGCTGGCATTGATGTCCCCAATTACTTTTATCGCTGGCAGCCCAATGATGCGGCCAACCCCTATTTCGGTATGCTGGCGCTCGCCGATCGATTGGTGGTGACGGGTGACAGTATAGCCATGCTGTCCGAAGCCTGTGCCACTGGCCGGCCGGTACAGATTTTTGATCTCGGTGGGATGCGGGGCCGCAGTGATGTTGCCGTGGATTCCCGGTTGACTGCCAGACTATACGGCTTGCTGATGCGTTGGTTTTGGCAGCCTCTGAGCCGCGATATAACCCTGGTACACCAGCAGTTGCGCGCCAGCAGTCGCGCGTTCTGGCTGGAGGAGGAATCCGGTGCCTCGGTGCTGCCGGCAGAGTCGGATATGCAGCGCGCGGTGGCGGCAGTACAGGGCCTATTTAGCCAGATCTGACTGGCTCGCCTCATCCAGTAGCTTGGCGGTGCCGGCATTCATCTGGTAGACGTAATCCGCCGCCTGCACCAGCGCACGGTTGTGTGAAATAGCGAGAATAGTCAGGCGGCCTTTAAGTGTTTCCATGGTCTGGCGCACCACTTCCTCGCTTTCCGGATCGAGGGCACTGGTGGCTTCATCGAGAATCAGTAGGCGGGGTTTGTTAATCAGCGCTCTGGCGATGACGATACGCTGCCGTTGGCCCCCCGACAGCTTGCCTCCGCGCTCACCGACAATGGTTTCAAGGCCCTGGGGCAGGCGTGTTACGAAATCCAGTGCGCCCGCTGCGCGCAGCGCCTCTTCCGCGTCTTCCTCTGACAACTGCGGGTCTCCCAGCGTGACATTGTGCAAAATGCTGTCATGCAGTAGTAAGGTGTCCTGGGGCACATAGCCGATCAGGCTGCGCCACTTTTTGATATCCACATCCGGCAGCGCCACGCCATCCAGCAACACCGTGCCCGCCTCCGGTTGCAGCAGGCCGATGCACAAATCAATGATGGTGGTCTTACCGGAACCGGAGGGGCCCACCAGGGTAGTCAGCGCCCCTGCTTTGATGTCCAGGTTCAGCCCCTTGAACACCGGGTGCTGGCTATCGTAGGAAAATGTTACATCGCGGAACTCCAGCCCTTTTTCAAAATGGGGTTCAGCGCCTCCGTCAAGCTTTTCCTCCGCCGCAGTGGCACCGTTAATAGACTCCATAATCGCCCAGTAGGCACTCTCGCCCTGCGCCAGTTTCTGGCTCTGCTTCTGCACCTTACCGAAGAAGGAAAATGCCCGACCCAGGGCAACCACCAACACCATCACCATGGCCAGATCGATAGAAAACTTTTCTATCGCCACCCACACACCTAGACAGATAAACCCGGCAAACATGAGCTCTTGTGCCGAGTCGAGAATGGCGGCGTAGAGCACCTGGCGTCGCAGCGCCTTGTTCAGTTGATTGGTATCGTGGGCCAGTACCTGATCTGCCAGGTGTTCTCGCGCCATGGCCTTGAGTGGCTTTACCGACTGCAGCGTGTCTGTCAGGTTTGCCATCAGTGATGACATGACATTGGTCTGGCGTTTGCCTGCGCGGCGGGTCAGCCTGACCAGAAAGTGGGACAGGCCGATGACCACTACGCCGGCAACGATAGCTGCCAGCGAGGCCCGCCAGGAAATCGCGAACGCCACCGCACCATAAACCAGCGCCTGAATCAGGAAAGTGATGGCAGTGGCACCATTGACGAACGCCGTCGATGAACGCTGCGCCTCGGTAGCCAGGGCGTTGGTAAGCTTGCCGACGGGCTGGTGCAGAAAGTATTCCCATTTGCTGCGCAGCACTGCTTGCAGCATCTGCAGGCGCAGGTCGGTGCCGACCTGGGCAGCGGTGTAACCTACCTGGCGTTGGGCGACCAACAGAAAAGCGCTCTTCATCGCCAGCCCCGACACCATGATCAGCAGCATGTTGCCAAGGGTGGGCGCAATGCCAACATAGGCCAGGACATCCAGGACGGCCTGTTCGAAATCGTTACTGCTCTGGGGCGCCACACCGGCCAGCATCGCTGTGGCCTCCGACCCCAGGGCGATATTGACCATGGGTAGCAGCGCCGACAGCCCTATGCCTTCCGCGAGCCCGGACAGCAGTAACGCCAGCAGCATCAATACGGTTTGTGAAGGGTAGGCGCGGAAAAAATTCAGCATCAGGCCCATGTTGCAGTGACTCCGGCAGCGTGAGGAATGAATAGCGAAACTGCGTTTTTCAAGGAGCTACCAGTGCATCCGGCGCAACATGAACAGCGCGCATAGTAATATCAGCAGTGTGGGTGCCAGCGCCACCAACGGTATATTCAGGTTGAGTAGCTGGCCCAGGGCAAAAATGATCTGTGTGCCCAGGTAGAACAGAATACCCACCAGGGCACCCATGGCAATATCGAGGCCAAAGCTGCGATTGCGCTTCGCGCCCAGGTTTGCACTGATAGGCGTTGCCAGCAGTACCATTGCACCAACAGTCAGTGGCATTAGCAATTTTTGCCAGAAGGTACTGCGATATTTCGCGTTGGGCTGGCCGTTGTCAGCGCGGTACCGGCTGTAGCTGCCAAGCACTGACAGCCGCATGCTGTCACTGTTCAGGGTGAGTGTAGGCAGCTCTGCAGGCGACCACAGATTGCCAATTTCCAGCTCCGCGTAGCGGCGGGTGACCAGGTTGTTTTTCACCAGCAGCTTTTCCCGCACATTCTGAAATAGCCAGGTGCGATCCTTGCTTACCAGTGCTGTCTTGGCGTGCAGCGCCCGGGTGAGCCTGCCCGATTCATCGAATTCAAATAAGTCGATGTCACCGGGAATACCACCCTTCAACATCTTGTCCAGGTGGATGTAGCGATTGCCGTTTTTAGACCAGACCCCGCCGTCCGGAATACGAACCTCATTGCGATAGCGCAGTGCGTGGCGTTCGGCTTCTGCGGATTGCTGCAAAACAGGCGTGATGTACTCCATGCAAACCCACAGGAATACCATCATCATGGCGGTGGGTAGACCAATTGCCAGCAGCAGCCTCGACCGGGAAAAGCCGGTACAGCTGATGATGGTGAGTTCGTTGAGGCGATCGAGGTTGGCGAGCGCCACGATGCTGCCCAGCAGTGCGATCACCGGGGCCAGGCTCACCAGCTGATGAGGTAGGGTGTAAAGGGTATAGCGGCCCACTGCCATGGCGTCGTAGCCAAACCGGGTGCGTTCCAGCTCAGTGATGAAGCTGATAAGGCCGAACACCGCCGCCAACACCAGCAGCACCAGTAGCCACCCCTTGATCAGATTACTGGCAATGTAGCGCTCCAGAATCATCGTCGCTTCATCCAGGGCTGACTGACCAGTACCGCCAGCAGAATAATTTCCAGCAGATAGGCGCCCCAGAGCCCGGGGAATTCTCCCAGCCGACCCTGCTCTATGCCGGTGCGCACCACGCTGGTCATGGCAAACAGCCCGATGTAGATTCCCACCGCGATCAGCACATTGCGCATACGCGATTCCCGGGGTGCCGAGCGCGCCAGCGGCACGGCCATCAGCGCCAGTAATATGGTGGCCACCGGCGTGGTGACTCGCCACTGGAACTCAGCGATATCCTTGGGCTCATCCGATTGTGCAAGATTGAGTGTGGTTTCAGCCTTGCGCCGATACTGTTCCTGGGCGTCCTGGTTATCCAGCCTGACAATGAGGTTTTTGAATTTCAGGGTAATGTCCTGCTTTCTTCTCTGGTCCAGCAGGTAGTTGTAGCCATTGAAAAACTCGGCTTGCATGGCCTGGCCCGGGTTGAGCACGGGCAATTCCGCTGCCTCTGCGACAATAATCTCCGAGCGCCCCACCTTCTCGTAGTCCTTCTGCAGGAAAACACCCTTGTGCCGGCCGCGGTCCAGGTCCAGGTCGTCGGCGATAAAAATGTAGTCGCTGCCGCTCATGTTGACGAACTCGCCGGTGGCCATTTTCTTTAAATCAAACTTGGCCGCTGCCCGGGATTCCAGATCATAGCTGGTGCGGAAGGCCCAGGGCCGCCCCAGAATCGAAATGGTTCCCGTAATAAGTGCAACCACCAGTGCCAGCTTGAGCACCGCCTCGAGAATACGCGCGCGACTGACGCCAGCGGCGTAGAGGGCGCTCATTTCGGAATCCCGGTAAAGGCGACCCACAGCCGCCAGCACCGAAAAAAAGAACGCGGAGGGCATCAGGATTTCGAGGGTCACCAGTGTATTCAGCCCCACCAGCTTGAATGCTGTTAGCATTTCAAGCTGTCCTGCTGCGGCTGCCGACAATTGTTTTGCGGCGGAAAATCCGATAAATACCAGCACCAGCAGACCCAACCCTATGACGAAAGGACGCAGGATTTCCATACTGATATGGCGGTCGATGATCAACTGGTGTTGGTCCTGTAAGAGGTGGTGGCCATTGTACCTCAAGCGGTGGCCGTCTGGTCATTTTGGCTGGCTTGCCCCATAATTGCACGCTTTGTGAACAGCCCGTTTCCACTGCCTGCGAGAATCCGCACATGTTTAACCTCAGTGACGGCGTCAAGAAGGCGTTAATTCTTATTCCGACCGAACCACTGCCTGCGAATACCCGGGTGGCGCTGCGCCGTAAGTACCTGGCGGAGCTGGAGCTGGCCAAGGCGCACGCGGCCAATTTTCTGATTATCGGTCACCCCAAGAGCGGGAATACCTGGCTCAAGGTGATGATCTCCCGGCTTTACCAGTTGCGTTATAACCTGCCCGAATCAAAGCTGATAAACACGGATGAGTTTGCCCGCAAGATTCCCGAAATCCCCCGACTGGCAGCCACCAACGGCTGCTACAGTTATGAGGGAGAGGTGGGCAAGCTGTTGGCGGTTGGCGCGCCTGACAATCCACTGCGGCACAAGCCTGTGATGTTTCTCGCACGCAACCCTATCGACATTGCGGTGTCCTGGTATCACCAGTTTACCAAGCGCCAGTCGCGGGCCAAGCAGGAGCTGATCAACCATTCTATTGAGCACCCCATTGATCGGCGCACGGTGCAGATGTGGGAATTTGTGCGCTATTCAGATATCGGCCTGCCCTTCCTGATTGAGTACCAGAATACCTGGGCGCGCAATGTGCAGGACCTGGAGAAGGGCATGCTGGTCAAGTACGAGGAATTGCGCACGGAGCCGGTGCCCACACTGCAGAAGATTCTCGACCTGATGGGCGAGAAATTTACAGAGCAAGAGGTTCGCGCTGCAGTGGAGTGGGGTTCCTTCGATAATCTGCAGAAGCTGGAGACCAGCGGTACTTTCAGCCAGGGCGGTATGAAGTTGGTGAACGCCAATGATCCCAGCACCTTCAAGGTGCGGCGCGGTAAAGTCGGCGGTTACCGAGAAGATTTTCCACCTGAGCAGGTGGCTGAACTTGAAGCGCTGGTGCGCGACAACATACTCCCCGAGCTGGGCTATTGCCAGGACGAGGCGTGAGTGCAGCCGCTCACCTGGGTCATACTCAGCGATAAGCAGGGCGACAACGGGCAGGTAGAGACCATTGTCGACGCGCTGCCCTGGCCGGTGGAGCACAAATATGTGCATATGCTGCCGCAATGGGTTCTCGGCAAGCCGCGCTACCGCCCCTCACTGGATCACATAGACCCGGCACAGTCCGATGCTATCGAAGCCCCCTGGCCCGACCTTATTCTCACTGTGGGCAGACGGCCCTCCATGGTGGCCCTGTGGATTCGCAAGCAATCCGGTAATCGCACGAAAATTGTGCTGGTGGGCAAGCCCTCGGGCCACATGCTGGACTTCTCTCTGGTGATCGCCAGTGCAGAGAACCAGATGCCGCCCATGGATAACTTTTTGCCCACCACACTGCCACTGATGCGCATCAGTGAGGAGGATGTGGCGACAGAGGCAGAGGCCTGGCGGTCGCGATTCGACAAGCTCGACAAGCCGCTGATAGCCATGTTGATCGGCGGCAAGACCAATCCCTTTGTTATGAACCGCCAGGTGGCCGATGACCTGGTCGCCACCGCGCACTGGGTTGTCGATGAGCTTGGCGGTACGCCCTACGTGACCACCAGTCGGCGCACCACAGCGGAAGTGATCGAGGTGCTGCGACAAGATCTTCCACCCCAGGCCGTCTTTTTCGAGTGGGCGGCCGGTTCCCCAGACAATCCCTACCGGGCGCTATTGGGCAGCGCCGATGGCTTTATTGTCACCGGCGACAGTGTGTCAATGATGGTGGAGGTGATCTATCTGCATAAACCACTGGCGATTTTTCCCCTGCCGACGGGCTGGCTGGGGGGGGCTGATCAGTTGCGGCGTTCTCTCGCACACTGGTTGTTTAACCCGCGCCTCGAGTCGCTTGGAGATAGGCTGCGGCATCGAGTTGCCCGGGGCCTGTACTATGTTGATGTGTTGAAGATACTGTGTGCTACCCGGGATTTTCGCGCGTTTCACCGCATGCTGGTGGATCAGGGGCTGGCGGTCTGGTCGGGGCAGCGCTTTCGGCGGGACGCGGTACAGCTACCGGATGATGTGGGTGTGGTTATAAAGCGTATTGAAGCTTTGTTCGCGCCCTGACCAGAAATACTAGCGTATCCGCAACACGTTCTTCATGAAGTGGGTGCCGAAGCGACTGATACGCTGTGCCGCGACGGCCAGTGGGCTTTCGTCCAGGTAGTTGAGCTGCACCATGCGGCGCTCCCCGACGAAACGGGTGTGGCCGTGCCAGGAGTGGTCAGTGCGACGAAATGCCAGCATGGTGCCGCCCAGTGGTGGCACCTGGGCAGCGTAATCCTCAATGTCGCCCTTGGAACGCAGCATTCGCAGCTGACCGTCCTCGCTGTCCCAGCGCTCATTGAAGTACACCAGCACGGTGAGCACTTTGCTCTTGTGGTCGGTGTGAATATTGCCGTCCGTGCGCTCGCAGAATTTGCGTACGGTGACGGTAGTTGGCAGTGAGGCCAGATCCATATCAAACCGTTTGCCCAGTTCTGTGGCAAATGCCGGCGCGCGCATCTCTGCCATCAGCGTGGCGAACTCCGGGCCATACTGAAGGTGGTCCAGGTTGTGGTTGGCGGCAGTGTCGATGGCGGGGTAATCTGCATTGACCCGGGCCAGCAGCTCGGGGCTGACGAAGTCCGGCACCACCATGTAATCGAATGGTTCCGTATGCAGTTCGGCCGCTCGGACCGCGTTGAGGTTGATCATGGGCATCGGCGCATTCTAGTATGTCGGTCGCGGACCCGGCAAGGAGACCACCGCTGGAATCTCGGCAATAGTGCGGTAAATCAAGTATTGCACTCGGGTGCGGTAACAGCTGTTTTGCTGTAAGATGCCCCGCCTTTACACGTCTCAAGCCCGCGAGGATTTCGCGCCCATGGCCGACACTGCACGAGCCGTAGTTCGCCACTTTATAATGCTGCTTTGCTTCTGGCTGCCGTCTTCGCGCCGCAAGAAGATAGAGCGCTGGTTGCGTGGCCGAGAGGAATTCAAAAAGCTTGAGAAAAGCGATTGGGTGCTGATGAGCTGGGGCAAATCCGGCCGCACCTGGTTGCGGGTGATGTTGTCCCGCGCCTACCAACTCAAGGGCGGCCTCGACGCCCACGAGCTGCTCGACTTTGACAATCTGAAGAAGCAGGACCCGCAACTGCCAGCGGTATTTTTTACCCACAATAATTATCTGCGGGACTACACGGGTAACTGGGAATCTAAAGAACATTTCCGTGGTAAGCGTATCGTGCTGCAGGTCCGCGACCCTCGCGATGTGGCGGTATCCCAGTTTTTCCAATGGCAGTTCCGCATGCGCCCCAACAAGAAGTTCATCAACGATTATCCGCCTCATGGGGCGGATATCAGTGTCTGGGATTTTGTGCTCGACAAGGATGCGGGTGTGCCGCGTATCGTGGATTACTTCAACGGCTGGGCCAGGGCTATACCCGAGCTCAAAGACGTGCTGATTGTGCGTTACGAGGACATGCGTAAAGAGCCCGCTGCTGTATTGTCCAGCATCATGGAATTTACCGGCACCGCCGTAAGTGATGAGCAGGTGCGCGAAGCGGTGGAATTTGCCGCGTACGACAATATGAAGAAAATGGAACAGGAAAAGTTTTTCAAGGGCAGCGGCGCCAGGGTGAAGCCCGGTGACAAGGATAACCCGCAATCCTTTAAGGTACGCAAGGCGAAGGTGGGTGGCTACCGCGACTATTTCACTGACGAGCAGTGTGCGCAACTCGATGCCATGGTGGCAGAGCTGGACCCGATATTCGGCTACGGTGGAGAACAGGCATGAATCTCGCTATCCAGAACCTGAGGCAGGGCTTACAGACCGCTCGCAAGAAGCTCTCGCGCAAGTGGCTTCACTGGCGTATGCGCGGTGAGTCAGAGGCCGTTATTCTCAAAGCCGAACGC
Organism: uncultured Haliea sp.; assembly: GCA_963977485.1. Taxonomy (GTDB): domain Bacteria; phylum Pseudomonadota; class Gammaproteobacteria; order Pseudomonadales; family Halieaceae; genus JARRPM01. Next base: position 85,415 of record CAXBOW010000010.1, on the reverse strand, counting down.
AAGCTTCGCGGTGTCGAGCAACACGGTAAATTGCAGCAGGCCGACATCGTTGTCGTGTCGTTTGGCAAGAGCGGGCGCACCTGGCTGCGGGTGATGATCTCCCACCTGTTCCGGGTGATGTACAAGCTGCCAGAGAATGCGATCCTCGGCTTCGACAATTTCCACAACCTGAATAAGTTGGTGCCAAAGATTTTCTTTACCCACGATAACTACATCAAGGATTTCACTGGCGATTTTGAATCCAAGCAGCCGTTTTACGGCAAGCGTGTGGTACTGCTGGCGCGGGATCCCCGAGATGTGGCCGTGTCGCAATTTTTCCAGTGGAAATTCCGTATCAAGCCCTCCAAGATCGCCATCAACAATTACCCACCCCAGGGCAGCGATATCAGCCTGTTCGATTTTGTGATGGGCGATAACGGTGGCGGCATGAAGGCCGTGTTTGATTACCTTAACCTGTGGGCGAAAGAGGAGGGCAAGGTTGAAGCCTTCCATCTGCTGCGCTACGAGGATTTGCGCAGCAACACCAGTGAAGAGCTCAGGCGGCTTCTGGGCTTCATGCAGGTCGATGCCTCGGACGAACACGTTGAGGCGGCCGTGGAATATTCTTCCTATGAAAATATGAAGAAGATGGAGAGCAAGAAACAGTTTCGCTTTGCCGGCGGCCGCATGATGCCCCGCGACAAGGACAACCCCGATAGCTACAAAGTCCGCCGCGCCAAAGTCGGCGGCTACCGCGATTACTTCACCGACGAGGAAGTCGCCGCCATCGATGCCAGAGTGGCGGCGGAGCTCGATCCGTTGTTTCGGTACAGCTGAGTCGCAGTAGTATATCCAAGCCACGCGAATTAGCTCAAATATAGTGGGTTCTCGTTCCATTGTCGCCAGGGATTCGGGTATGTCCTGGCTCCATGGCCGCGCCCCTCCGGGGTACCCTCAGTCGGTCAGGAGCCTTGAAGCGCTTCGCTGTCTCCTTCCACTCCTTCGGCGCTGGCCTTTGACATTCCGCCAGGACATACCCGAACCCCTGCCTCACATCGTGCATCTAAAATGCAACTGCAACTGCAACTGCAACTGCAACTGCCAATATAGCTGCGAGGCCAGTGTAGCTTTTTGTCTTGAGCATTCTGCGGGGGAGGGCGGGGGTTGCCTCGCGGAATATTAAAGGCGCACGCCGAAGGCGGACTGGAGACAGCGTAGCGCTTTAAGGCTCCAGGCCAACTGAGGGAAGCCCGGAGGGCCGCAGCCATGGAGCGAGGTAACCCCCGCCCTCCGCCGCGATTGGAGCCGCAATAAACCCATAGACTCTCGATTAAAAGTCACTAGGCAGCGCGAACCAGCTCGAAGGCATCCTCGCGCAGATGCCCCTGATCGATCTCGTCGCGCAGCTGAGCCTCAGTGATGGCGCCTTCCTCGAGGCAGCCTTTGACCAGCCGAAAGAAAAACAGCTCCTGCGCGGGATCGGGGTGTGCGTCATAGGTGCCGGCGAACTTGTACTCGCCGAACAGAGCACGGCGGGCGCGACGCAGCCAGTGGCGGGGGGGGAATAGTTGGAATGTGTCAGCGGGGCGATAATCCACCTTCAGGCCGGTTTTCCAGGGTTGGGTTTTACGCTTGGTGTTGTGCAGCAGCTTGGTCTGTTCTGTCATGGTGTCGAAATCGTTCCATTCGTTTTCCAGCGGCCCGATGGTGGCGCGGTCCTCGAGCTTCAGTGACACCCAATCCATGTAATCCCGCTTGACGGGTTCGAACATTTCGGCAAAATTTTCTTCAAATTTCCAGTGCTTGAGTTGCGCGCAGTCCAGTAGCATAACGCTGCTGGCCCAGGCGCCCTTGCGCCCCTTGCGACCGGATTTGGGCCGGCACAGGATGGCCTTGCCTTGCATGTCCCGATTCAGCAGCTCCCAGATATCACCCAGCGCAAATACGTCCGGGTCAATTACCACCGCCCGTCCCTCATAATTCATCAGTTGTGGCGGGGCGAAGCGCAGGGGGGTGAAAGATTGCAGGTCGTTGTTGAGCCAGGGCCGCATTTCGCCGTCCCGCGAGTAAAGTTTGCCCTCGCGTTGCGCCATGCAGGGATAGTCCTTCACCTCGATAAATTTAACGTCGAAACGATCAGCATAGGCAGAGTTTTTTTGCAGGGAGTAGCGGCTCACCAATGCGCCCAGTTTCTGCTTGTGATTGGTGTGGATGAAAACAGTTGGTTTCAACGGAGACTTCCCTTGGGGTATGCTGGATATGCATTTTATACCTGACTGGACTCTCGATAAACGACAGGGTTTGGCAATATTTTGGAGAGAAATTGAGCGAGGCAGGGGTCGATGTTTGGTGTTTGCTCGGCAAAAAAGCCGGCGATAATACCCAGGTGCTGGCTCTAGCAGATGAGCTGGGCTATGGCTATCGGGAAAAACGGATACTGGCTCAGCCCTGGGAGCTGCTGACTCACCTATGGCGCAGGCCTTCCCTGGCAGGCATCGAACGTGCGTCCGCTGCTGCGATCAAGCCTCCCTGGCCTGACCTTGTTATCAGCGCTGGCCGGCGCAATGAGCAGGTCGCGCAGTGGATAAAACAGCAGTCGAGAGGCCGCACCAGACTGGTACACATGGGGCGCCCCTGGGCACCATTGGCTGCCTGGGACCTGATTGTGACAACACCTCAGTACTTCCTGCCACAGCAGGAGAATATCCTGCACAACAGTCTGCCCTTACACCGTTTGGCCCGCGAGGACATGTCGGCGGCCGGCGAGAATTTGCGCACGCATATCGAGGCGCTACCGCGCCCCTGGATCGCCGTGTTGGTGGGGGGAGACAGTGGCCGCTTCGTGCTCACCGCGGAGAAAGGTAAGTGTCTGGGCGAGTTGTCCAGCCAGCTGGCCGTGGCTTGTGGTGGGTCGGTGCTGCTAACGGATAGTCCGCGCACACCGGTTGCGGCGGGGGATGCCGCCGAGGCTGCCTTGAGGCCGGCATCCTATTGTTATCGTTGGTGCCAAGGTGGAGACAACCCCTACCGCGGTTTGTTGGCGCTGGCTGATGCGTTCGTGGTTACCGGGGAATCCATGTCCATGCTGGGTGAGGCCGCGGCCATGGGCCGGCCCCTGTATATATTCGATGTGGGAGACCCGGGGAGGCCCTGGTGGCAGTTGTTGCACAGCTATCGCTATAAACCCCTGAGCCACCGCTTCGCCATGCGCTGGGGTCCGGTGCGTATGCGTCGGGATATCGGCAGGATACAGGAGCAAATGGTGAATAGCGGTATTGCGAGCTGGCTCGATGCGGAGGGCATTACCGCCGCAGCGGACGCAATATGTGCACCGACTGCCGCCGCAGTAGGCGGCGGCTCACCGGCGCAGGATGAGTTAAGGCGGACAGCTGCCGCCGTCAGGCAGCTTGTGACAGGGCGCTGAGGGGGTGTATGGGCGCCGGCGGTAGTGCGGGTGTGCGTTCCAGAACTTCCAGGGCGTCGTGCCGCACGTGGTTTAGCGCCATCTCGTTGCGCAGGAATTCTTCCGTAATACTGCCGTTGGCCAGGCATTCTTTTAGCAGGCCAAAGAAAAAATCTTCCTGGTTCTGGTCCGGGTGCTGTTTGTAGTTGCCGAGAAAGGCGTACTCGCCAAACAGCTTGCGTCGGGCGCGCATTACCCATGCCACCGGCGGGAACAGCCGAAAGCGCTCTGCGGGGCGCCAGTCAGTGGGCAGGCCGGTTTTCCAGGGTTGGGTTTTGCGGCGAGTGGTGTGCAGCATCTTGGTGGCAGTGGTGAACTTATCGAAGTCGTTCCACTCGGGCTCAAAGAAGTCGATAGTGCTGCGGTCTTCCTCTCTCAGGCAAATCCAGGGCTGGTAGTCCTGGGTGAAATCAAACATGGCCTCGAAACTACGCTCTGCGTCCCAGTGTTGCAGTTTGGCGCAGTCCAGCAGCATCACGCTGCTGGCCATGCAGCGGTCTACGAGGCCCTTGGGGCCGGAGCGCATCCGGCACATGATGGCCTTGCCCTTCATGTCGCGACTCAGCAGCTCCCATATGTCAGCGACGGCAAAGATGTCCGGGTCGATAACAACGGCTCGGCCCTCATAACCCATAAGCTTTGGCGGCATGAAGCGGGTTGGAGTGAAAGATTGCAGATCGTCATTCAGCCACTCGCGTTTGACGCCATCGCGCAGGTAGTCCTGGCCCTCGTGTGCGGCAAACATCGGATAGTCGCGGCTGTCGATTAGTTGCACATCGAACTTGTCGTTGTTGCTCGAATAGCGGCGCAGGGCGTGCTGCGCCACGATGGCGCCGGTGATTTGCTTGTGGTTCGTCTGGATAAATACGCAGGCTTTCATAGAGTAGCGGGGTCCGTTTTACACCGGGCAACTATAATGGAAGAGGCCCTTTTTTGCCATTTGAGGCGGTCAGAATTCAGTGTGAATAGTACTTGATACTGCGCCCGGTGACGGTGGTATAGAGCACTCCCGCGGCCTTGGCGACACGGTAAAGGCTGTGCATGAAAGTGGCTTTCGAAAGTATAGAAAAAGGCATTATAATCAATGAGATAAGCATTTTTGCCAGGGCGGCAGTAAGCAATTTCAGGCGGCGCTTTCCATCGCCGTGATAACGCGCCATATTGACCTGCGAACAGCCGTTCTTGAAGCCGCGACGCATCAGGCCCCGGGCGCTGTAGCGCTCCGGTCCGTGAACCCTGTGAATAATCGAATTTTCTGCTGAGGCAAGGCTTGCTCCCATATTGTGAGCGCGGATGAAAAAGTCCTTGTCCTCTCCGCCACTATTGCAGAAGGCATGGGAAAAGACGGGCCCCACCTTGCCCACTCGCAGTAAAATATCCCTGCCGACCAGCAGGTTACAGGTTGAGGCGCAGTCCGGCAGGCCGTAGCGCCCGCCCTTTTTGTCCTGTTTTGTCTTGGTGGGGGAGCGAAAAATGCCCGATTCCCGTGCCCAGTCCGGCATCTCTTCATCCAGCACCCAACTGCCGAACACGAGATCGGCGCCGGTGGCCTGCTGTTGCTGTAACAAGCGCAGCAACCAGTCTGCGAGCGGCACATCATCGTCATCAATAAACGCGAGGAATTGAGCACCGTGCTCCAGTGCTACCGCTACCGCCCGATTGCGCGCGTGGGTGATACCGGGCTCCGGCTCAGTCGTGTAATGGACTTTGATGCTAAGGCTGCGGCCGGTTAGTTCGCAGATATCGCGGGTGGCAGAGTTAGGGTTGTTGTCGATAACTATCAGCTCGACCCGGCCCGGGTCATAGTCGCCAAGCTCTATGTCGCGCAGGGTAAGCAGCAGCCGTTTGAGTACTTCGGCGCGGTTGTGCGTGCAGACGCAAATGGCGACCAGAGGGGTGGGGGTGGAAGTGTTGGTCATGTGTTACTTAAAAACACCGCGGCGATAGAGATTCCAGAAGTAACCCCACATATAGATGAGTGGTGCCCGCCTGACCTTGTCGGGAATGACAACGCTCTCTCCGGAGTGCCGTTCCAGTTTCCACGCGATATAATCCAGTCCCCCCTCGAACGTAAACAATGCTTTCACCAACCGCGTGACTGAGAGCAGTTTTCCTTGAACCTGGCGCAGCGACCACGCCAACTGCGTTGACCGACGCTGGGCCGCGGCCACCTCGCTGCGGTAGCTCAATTCGCCGCCATCATCATACACCGTAAAGCCGAAGCCAAGCGAGGGGGCGTGGTGCCTGGTGACGACTGAGTAGAACTCGCGGGAGGACTGGACCAGTTCAATAGACCTCCCCGGGCGTTCAGTGCGCAATTCCGTTGAATAACTCAGCCCCAGTGCCTGCTCCCACAGGCCGGTGACCGTACCCTGTTCTGGCAAAACCGGTAGGCTATTGTGCAGCAGTGTGCGAGCTGCGCGCAGCAGGCTGCTTTCCATCAGCTCACGGGTTTGCTGATCGCGACTGTACAGAATACGGGTGGGTTGGGAGAACCTGCCCCAGATATAGGATTGAAACCATGCTCTGGAGCAACCGCGCTGAAAATCGTGCAGGGATATCAGGGTAATCTTGCCGCGCAGGGTTTTCCCGTTGTGCTTCACTTCGGCATAGAAAACATTGGGTGGCAGCAACCAGTTGGTGGCCGCCAGCATGGGGCGACGGTAGGCAGCGCGGTAGCTGGAGCAGACCAGGTAAAGGTCCAGCAGACCCTCGTAGATGTCGCCGGTGCGCAGGCATGAGCCGTATAGCAGTATGGCGTAAATGGCATTGTGATGGCGCGCCTGCAGCTGCTCCAGAAGCAGTCGGAGGGCGGGGTCTTCAGCGGCGTCCGGGCCTGGAACTGCGGGATAATCGCTCACAGTTTGAGAAAATCCAGGTAGGGGCTGGCGCTGATATCGACTTGGCCTTTTGTCACCAGGATTTCTCCATCCAGGTTGAGTTTGCCGTCCAGGTGCAGGCGGATCCCGTCGGCATTGTGACTGATATAACCCGATTCAGGAACCGCATGGCGGTTAGGGCGGCCGCGAATTATGGAAACAAAGGTGCGGATGAAGCGACTGCAGCCCTGTTCAAAGAGTGTAACCCGAACTCTGCCTGCACCAGTACCCCAGAATGGGCGCATGCCAAAGGCCAGTCGTTGCAGGGTGCTGACGGCGAGAATCAGGGTGTCATGGGTCGCAGTCTCGCCTTCATCCAGCGCCAGTTTAATGGTGACATGGCGATTGAAGTCCGGATCGTTGCGCACCAGCCCCCACACTGTGCGCAAGGTCGTCAAGGCCAGGCTGAAGTCATCCCTCAGGCCGCGGGCATGGACTTCGGCATGGGCGTATTCGGTGCCCTGGATAACGGCGCCGCCTCCCAGAAACATGCCGTAGTGGGGTTTTTGCTCGCCGGCAATCATCACGCGCATCAGCGCGCGTTGTGCCAGCAGCCCCTTTGTCTGCCGCTCGCCCTCGCACCAGCGACAAAAGCGCTCGGTGGCATTCAATAGCGAGCCGCTGACCCCGATATCACCGGCGTTCATATTAGCCGTGCCGCCGGGCAACAAGACGATCAGGGGCGGGGTGGCGAAAAGTTCGGATTCGAGCATCTCGCCGAGGATATTCGCGGCGGTGCCGTCACCGCCATTGATCGCGAGGACGCCGATCTGGCGGTTCGCCAGTTCGGCTAGCGCAGGCCTGACATCAGCTGCACTGTGGGTGACCACATGGTGTATCCCGGGGCAGCTGGCGATTCTTGTGTAGATGCGCTCAAACTGATCCCGGTTGTGCCCGCTGGCTGGATTGCTGATCAATCCTACCGGGCATGTTGCAGCTGTCACAGAGCGGGATTCCGCAGTGTGACGCTCTTGAGATTGATCTCGGTAGCGCCGATACGCGGCGCGCTGCCGCGCAACTGTAGTGGTAGACCGTTTTCTTCGTCAAAAAGTATGATGATGTCGCCGTTAAGCCCCATCAGGCTGAAATCATATTTCTCGAGCTGATCCCCCACCGGGCTGATTGCCAGTGCCACGGCTGCTGCACTGCGTGTGCCGGTGACCGCGGTTTTGCTGTTATCCAGCCGGTAATTTACCTTGATACCGGGCTGGTCGCCGCCGGGGGTCATGCGTACCAGGTAGAAATTGAATTCCGTGTTGACTATGACCTCTGCCGCCTCTGCTCCGGAGGCCTGGAACCGGCCCGCCAGTAGCAGCAGCGCATAGGCATCTGTGACTACTTTGCCCGCGGCTTCCTGTGGGTAGGCGATGTCCTTGCGACTGCTTACCGGCCACTCACTGGGCGGCAATTCTGTCTTGGGCGGTGGGTTACGCCGCACCCTCTCAATGTGCTCTGGCAGGAAGTTGTACGTTTTGTAGCGTTGCTCTTTGCCCTTGCTCAGGCGCGCTCGATACAGAGCCCAGCCATCTGCCGCTGTCAGATCCAGCCTCACCTCCTCGGAATTGCTGGCGACCGAACTGTTGGCTGTCAGCTGCCAATGCTCGCTGTTGTCTTCATCGACGTCAATTTCAACACGCGACTTCGCGGTCATAAAGAATGCTTTTTGTTCGTATTCCAGCACCTTCCAGTCAGGAAGGGGCAGCACCTTGCCGGTTTCACCAGCCGCGACCTGTGAGCTAGCCAGGACTGTGAATAGCGCCAGGCTGCGGCACAGGGGTTCTACGGACAGTGTTCTCATTGCTTGTGCCCCGGGTAGCGGATGGTTGCCGGCAGGTGTCGTACCGGATGTACAGCCATGATAAGCGCCACCGGCAGCCAAAAAAACAGCCATATTTCCTTTGGATGCACCAGCAGCCGGTCATAGTCCATTGCGACAGATGTCATTCCATACAGGATTAGCGCGAGGTAAATCCGCTCCCCGCGTTGTCGATACAGGCCCCAGGCCCAGTGTAGTGCTACCGCCAGTATAGCTGTCAGCAGCGCCAACCCCACCAGGCCGCCGTCGCGCAGCGTCGCCAGATAGCTGTTATGAGCATGGTTGAAGACCTGGTCATAGGCGTTTACCCGCGGATTTGTCAGGTAGCCATGGCCGAGCCACCAGTGGCCCTGCATATTTTCCAGTACTTGCTCCCATATACCCGGACGGAAGGAGTAATCGCCCACCCGATGCTCCCATAGTTGAGAGTTTGCGGACATCAGGGCCCACACAGCTGCCACTCCAACCCCTGCTATTGCCAGTGCGCGATAACCCAGCAGGATTAGCAGGCCCACGCTAACCCCTGCCAGGGCAGTACGCGACTGGGTAAAGACCACAAGGCTGAGCAGGATAGCGGCAAGTGAGTAGTAAGCAAGACGGTTTTCGCGGCCGCGCTCAGTAAACACATAGTGCATGCTCAACACCAGGAAAACGCCGTAGGCTGAAGCCGCCTTGTTCTGGTGGTGCATTACGCCCAGAGGTTCCAGCCGTGACAGCGGGAATGGGTTCGCGATATACCAGGCGACAATCGACACCAGTGCTGCCGCTGCTGCCAGCCAGGTGGCGCGGTGCGCCAGTCGGTCCATGAGGGAAGCCTTTTCTACCCACAAATAGCCGCTGATAAAACAGAATGTGAGAACGCTCAGGGTGTAGCCGACCGCCTCCAGTGCCGCCTGGGGTTGGAAATCTTCCGTCCACAGCAGGCTTGTCATCATATAGGCCGCGTATAGCAGTAGCAGCCCACAGAGCGCGTTGCCGCGATAAAAGTTCGCCAGCTCACGCCACAGCATCAGCACAGCGGGTAGCACCAGGATGTAGTATAGGCGCCGGTGTCCCGGCGCCATCGGCAGCAGGAAGTAGCCGGCGATGAAGACGGTGTAAAAGTACACCATTCCCCGGTTCAGCAGGAACCGCTGAATTGCATTGAAATCCATAGTTTTCAGATACTTGCGAAGGTCGGTCGAATGCCGTTAAAAATACCACACAATCTTGAGAATGGCCCGATCATCCTATAACCTTCGCCACTTCATTTGCCCCGCTCGGGGATCGAGGTCCACCATGCACATGATCATCAAGCGACTGACCAAGTGGCTGGTACGCGCGATTTGCGTATTTCTGCCAGAGGCCAAGGCGCACGAATTGGAGCGCTGGCGCCGTGGCCGCGAGGAGTTCTGGAAGTATAACCGTTGCCAATACATCTTTGCATCCTATGGCAAAAGCGGGCGTACCTGGGTGAGAGTGATGATCTCGCGGTATTACCAGCTGGTCTACAAGCTGCCGGACAATATCCTGATGGGCTTTGACAATTACACCCGCTTGAACAGCGACATTCCCAAAATCTTCTTCACCCATGACAACTATCTGCGCGGTTACACTGGCAATGTGGACTCCAAGAAGGACTTCTACAACAAGAAAACGGTGTTACTGGTGCGCAACCCCATAGATGTTGCGGTGTCGCAGTTCTTTCAGTGGAAGTATCGCATGCGCCCGGAAAAGAAGGCCATGAACAAATACCCAGAACATGAGGCAAACATCTCGGTATATGACTTTGTGAAGGACGAGAATCAGGGTTTGTCCCATATTATTGAATTTATGAACAACTGGGCGCGTGAGCTGCCAAAAATAGAAAACCTGCTGGTGGTGCGCTACGAAGATCTGCGCACAAACCCCGAAAACGAAATGGGCCGCATCGTTGAATTTCTCGGCTTGCAAGCCAACGCGGAATTTCTGAAAGACACTGCGGAATTCGCGTCGGTGGAAAACCTGCGTAAAAAGGAGCAGGAAAACTATTTCTGGCGCAGTGGCAGCAGGGTGCAGGCAAAAGATGTCAATGACCCCAATACGTTCAAGGTGCGCAAGGCCAAGGTCGGTGGCTACCGCGATTATTTTGACGACGATCAAGTAGCAGAGCTGAACGCGATGGTAGATTCGCGTCTGATACCGGCTTTCGGCTATACCGCCGCGGAGCAAGGGGCCTAGACCATCATGGATAAATGCGTGTTCATTCATACCAACGAGCGGCAGTGGTTGGGTGCCCTGGTTGCCGAATACTCGTTCCGTCGCAACTCGGCAAATGCCGACAAATTTGACGTTCGCTTTATCCATACACGTGACTTTCCCTATCTGGCGGCGCGGGAAGGGCAGAGTTTTCTGCGCGGCGGCACAACCCGCGTCTGGCATATGGACGACCTGCAGTCCTTTACGCCGTTGCGCTTTCTGCCTCCCAAACTGATGAACTGGCAGGGCCGGGCAGTAGTGACCGATCCGGATGTATTCGCAGTGGGGGATGTGTATGAACTGCTGGATCGGGATATGGGTGGCTCTGCGGTGATGGGGCGGCACCGCTCAGGCAAGTCCGAAAAAGGTTACCAGGTGGCTACCAGCGTTATGCTGCTTGACTGCGAGAAGCTGCGGCACTGGGATGCGGAGGCGGAGTTCGGCCAGTTGTTCAGCTCGGAAAAAGACTACAAGGAATGGATGGTTCTGGCTTACGAGGATCCGGCCACAATCGGCTACCTGGAAGACTGCTGGAACGACTTCGATCATCTCGACGACAATACCCGGCTGTTGCACAACACCAAACGTCGCACCCAACCCTGGAAAACGGGCCTGCCGGTAGATTACACACCGGCTGACAAGTTTAAAGACAAGCCTTTGCTGGCCTCTCTCAACAGGCTGCGGGCCAATGTGTTTGGCGAGTACGGATTGCTGGGCCGTTACCACGAACATCCTGACAAACAGCAGGAGGCATTTTTCTTTGGCCTGTTGCGCGAGTGCCTGGACAACGGCCATGTGACCGAACAACTGGTGCGGGACGAGATCAGTAAAAACCACGTGCGTCACGATGCTTTCGAGGTGTTGGCTCGCACGCCGGCATTAGGAAAAAAAGCAGCATGAAATACATTGATATCACGAAATTGAGCACACTGGATCGCGGAGACTTCCTCAAGGTCAAACCCTATCCATACTACAATCCTGAGGGAGTGCTGACGGCAGAGGGCTTCCAGGATTTGTTGGCTAATATGCCACCTATTGAACTGTTTAAGCATAACTTTGGCTATGAGCGTCGGGCCGGGCAGGCACCGCACGATCGCTACTCCCTGGAATACGAGCCAGGTATGCCGGTGCCGCAACCCTGGCAGGATTTTATCGCCGAGATGCGCAGTGATGCCTACCGCGACCAGATAGCGCGATTACTGGGTGCCAAAAAGGTGGAGTTCCGTTTTCATTGGCATTACACACCCTCCGGTTGCGATGTGTCTCCCCATTGCGACGCGCGCCGTGAGCACGGCTCTCACCTGTTCTATTTTAATTCTACCGACGACTGGGATCCTGCCTGGGGTGGTTCCACCCTGGTTTTGGACGATGGCGGTCGTCTGGATTACAACTCCGCCCCCGGCTTCGATGAGTTCGATGCGGCGATTGAGTGCAAATCCATAGGCAATTACAGCTCACTGATGTTGCGTACTGACCACGCCTGGCACGCAGTACGCGCAATCAATTGCCCCGAGGGCGCGTTGCGCCGGGTTTTTATTGTGGTGGTAAACCCCGTGAGCCTCTTCTGGAAAGTGCGTGACCGAATTATCGGCAAAAAAATCCAGCGCTTCTGATGCCATGCTGGCGCCGGGCGAGGGGGAATTGCATCTGTGGTTCTGCCGTCGCGAGCTGGTTGCCGGCAGTGAACCTTTCCAGCGCGAAGTGTTGTCGCGTTATGCCGGGGTAGCGCCGACAGATCTCAACTTCGCCAAAGGTCCCCACGGGAAACCGGCGCTGTCATCCCCGCATTTGTCTTTAGCTTTCAATCTCAGCAACTGCCGCGATCGGTTGGTCATGGCGATCAGTGCAGGTGCCGCCGTAGGTGTCGATCTCGAATATTGTGACCCCCGGCGGGATGTTGAAAAACTGGCCCAACGCTTTTTTTCCGCTACAGAAATGCTTCAGATGCGCGCCTGCGCAGGCGCTCCAAAGATTGACCGGTTTTACGATTACTGGACCCTCAAGGAAGCCGCCATCAAGGCCACCGGGGGATCTCTGGGGCGAGAGTTGGAAGCCACCAGTTTTGACCTGAGGGAATCTGTCGGCCTTGCCGGTGAGGGTACCCCCGGCTCTATTACTGCGCTGACATCGCCTGTGGACGGCCAGGCCTGGTTTGGCCTGCTGCAACCCTTTGATGAATATCGGTTGGCCATTTGCTGTATTGCGGCGGATGATTTTTCTGCTGGAATTCTACAGTTTGATTGGCCGCACGACACGCCTCAAATGTGTTCCCCCAGACTGCTGGCCAGCTCAAGTGTCGATAGCAAAACTGCCTGGAGTGCCAGCTTGTGACTGCGCAAAACTACCCTGAGTCCTACTACGCTGCAACGCGAAATATTGTTGGCGACTTCCCCTCCCTGCAGGGTGATATCGACACAGATATCTGTATTTGTGGCGGCGGTTTTACCGGAATCGCCACCGCTCTCAGTTTGGCTGAACGCGGTTATTCAGTAGTCGTGCTGGAACAGCATCGCATCGGTTGGGGCGCCTCCGGTCGCAATGGCGGGCAGTTTATCGGTGGTTTCAGCGGAGAAGATGAGATATTGCGTCAGCTGGGTGAGGAGGTGTCCGACCTGGTATGGGATATCGGTTGGCTAGGCAATAATATTATTGCCGAACGCGTGGCGAAATATGCAATTGATTGCGATTTGAAATACGGCTACATGGACGTGGCCTTAAAGCCGCGACACATGCGCCAGTTTGAAGACTACCACAGCGAATTACAGCGCCGGGGTTTCGCCGATTCGGTGCGAATGGTTGCCGCGTCGGATATGCACTCCGTTATAGGCAGCGATGCCTATATTGGCGGCCTCATCAACAATCGCAGCGGACATCTGCACCCGCTGAATCTGTGCCTGGGTGAGGCCCGGGCCGCTCTGAATCTGGGCGTACAGTTGTTTGAGAACAGTGAGGTGCTGGCGATAGAGCACGGCTCACGGCCCAGTGTCCTCACGGCCAGGGGCCGGGTCAGGGCTAACACGGTGTTGTTGGCGGGCAATGCCTACCAGCAACTGGAAACCGCCAGGCTGCCGGGACAGGTGTTCCCGGCTGGCAGCTATATCATCGCCACCGAGCCGCTCAGTGAAGCTGAAGTCGCTGACATCAATCCACTGGATATGGCCTTTTGCGACCCCAACTATGTGCTGGACTACTTTCGGTTGTCTGCCGACAGGCGCATGTTGTTTGGTGGGCGTTGCAATTATTCCGGGCGTGAGCCGAAGAGTATTCGCTCCAGCATTGAGCCACGCATGCACCGTATATTTCCGCAGCTGCGGGGTAAACGTATCGATTACGAGTGGGGCGGAAACATTGGTATTGTGGTTAATCGAGTGCCGGTTATAGGTCGTTGGCAGGACAATGTTTATTACGCCCTGGGTTATTCGGGTCACGGGGTGAACATGACGCATGCCACCGGCGAGATTCTGGCGGAGGCAATAGCTGGCAACCTGGAGAAACTGGACCTGTTCCAGCGTGTTCGTCACCCGCGCTTTCCCTTCCAGCGCGCCCTGGGCAGCCAGATGCTTGCCCTGGGTATGCTCTATTACCGTTTTCTCGATCTGCTTTGATGGTAAACTGCAGCCTCAGTCATTTCCCGCACTTATTATTCGACTATGCTCATTGACCAGTACTATACCGTTAGCAACGGCAAAATCAGTTTCACGCGTGAGCAGGGCAGTAACTTTGCCAAGCAGGTGGCGGACGATTTTAATCCAATCCACGATCCCGATTCTCGTCGGTTTTGTGTGCCCGGGGATTTGTTGTTTGCGGTAATCATCGCACGCTACGGGCTCAGTCAGCATATGGAATTCAAGTTTACCGGCATGGTAGACGACAGCTCGCAGCTGGTACTTCCTGAGCCCGCAGAAGAGCTCGCAATGGATGACGCGGCGGGTAAAAAGTACCTCTCTATCCGGCGAGCCGGGGGAAACAGCAGAGAGGATAAACTTATAGACAATCTTACCCATGCCTATGTTGAATTTTCCGGCCACTCTTTCCCCCACATTCTGGTGCCCCTTCTGGCAGAGCAGAATGTGATGATCAATATCGCACGCCCCATGGTCTTCTACGAGAGCATGGTCATTGACCTGGACCGGCTGGATATCGAGCAACCGGTACTGGTGGAGGAAAAAAATGAACTGGCTATCGATGGCAAGCGCGGTGAGGTCCAGTTTACCTTCAACCTGGTAGAGGCGGGCCTTGTCGTGGGGCGGGGTAAAAAACGCATGGTCCTGGGTGGGCTGCGTGAGTACGACGCCGCCGTAATGGATGAGGCGGTAACCAGCCTCAATCAGCGCAAGCAGGATTACCTGTCGAGCTAGGTCCCCGGCTTTTCCGATCAAAACATATTTCAGCACCAGATTTTATCTTCGCCCTTGGTTTTCGCCGCGCAGTTGACAGCGCCAGAGGCCGGGACTATGGTGCTAACGTTATTCCCCCAAACGGTTAGGAGGTCACAAGATGATTGTAATAAAGCCTAACCGGGCACACTTACAGGGTTAAACCTCGGCTTCGGCCACCCCTGCATTTCCTCGCCCGGTGTTAAGCCGGGGCAATGAGCCCCCAAATTCTTACTAATGGCGCATGTGTGCCAGGGGTTTACTGTGAGCAATGAATTGTCATTGGCCAACCTGGGTTGGCAACCGTTTTTTCAACAACAACTATCGCTGGACGAGTGGCAGGAACTGGCCCCGGCCCGGGTCGTTGAGCAACACAGATCGGCAATAGAGGTGGCCACAGCATCGGGCCATGCAAGCCTCCCGGTAGTTCACTCCATGCCGGCTTTGACAGTGGGTGACTGGGTATTGCTGGACGGGGGTGGAACTTTTCTGCGCGCACTTGAGCGCAAGAGCTGTTTTCGTCGCAGGGCGGCAGGCGCAATAGCGCAAGAGCAATTGCTGGCGGCTAATGTAGATGTCGCGTTGATTGTGTGTTCGCTGAACGATGACTTTAACCTCAATCGTATCGAGCGCTACCTGAGTGTGGTCAACAATGCAGATGCCGAACCGGTCATTGTGTTATCGAAGTCGGACCTGTGTCGCGACCCCGAGGCATATCGGGCAGAGGTGCAAAAGCTGGACAGCATGCTGTGCGTGGAGCTTGTGAACAATCTTGCGGATGGTGGCGCCGACGTGTTGCGACCCTGGTGCCGGCCCGGTAAAACGGTGGTTCTGTTGGGATCATCCGGTGCCGGTAAGTCTACTCTCGCCAACACACTGTTGGGACAGGATAGGCAATCCACTGGCGTCATTCGGGAAAGTGATGCCAAGGGCAAACACACCACCACCCGACGCTCGTTGATAGCGATGTCAGGCGGAGCGATGATTCTCGATACACCGGGGATGCGGGAGTTGCAGCTGGCCGATTGTGAACAGGGTGTTGCGACAACCTTTGCCGACATCGAGGAGCTGGCGAGGAACTGTCGGTTCGGTGACTGTGCGCATAACTCGGAGCCCGGCTGCGCAGTGCGCACTGCGATTGACGCGGGTGAACTGGAGGAGAGGCGGTACCTGAATTACTGCAAGCTCGCACGCGAACAGGCATTGAATACGGCCTCACTGGCGGAACGCAGGGCGGCAGAAAAAAAGCGCGGCCGCTACTACAAAACCATTCAGAGAGAGTCCCGAGGTGTCAGGCGTGACTAGTCCGTTTCTGCGGTGTCACGGTATGTACCAGATCGGAGAGCTGTAAGCCCGCTCCTGGATGCTGGCGGGATACTCTGCAGGTGGACGGGTTCTCAGTGCTACGGCATCGTAAAGCGAGTGCCGGGGCGTGGGAATCTGTAATACTCTGACGTAGTAAAACGCACTCTGGGCGGGATCGAAGGCCGGGTCTTCCCACACAGTGGCCAGCTGGGCGGCGCCAATGTTGTTGGTATAGGCGGCGGTCTCTGCATTTACCGTGTTGCCGACAGGCGGCAGGGAGCCGTCTGCTGCTGGCAGGCGCTCTGGGGACCAGGCAACGTCAAAGATTTTTTCCCGGCTGTTGCCCTGGGCATCGACCCAGCCCTTGATCACTTGCACGCGATCCAGGTTGGCCCCCTTCGGGTCTTTCAGTGCACTGATCAACAACCTGATCCCGCCGCCTGTTGTTCCGGGGCCGCTTATCTCACCGCCCATCGGCACACCGCCGGCGTAACCCAGGGTGGCGAGGTCCGGAGATTCGGAATCCCGGGGAATGAAATTCCAGCCGGCAAACAGCCGCAGCGCGATCCGCGGCCCGGTGGTGGCGTACACCTCGCGCCGCTGCAGTGCATCAAATATGCTTTGACGGGTGTTCTCTTTGGCCCAGACGGCGGCCATACCCGCAGCCGCCATATCCCAGCCCGTTGCCTTCACACCACCAAGCGAATCGCCGCGCTTGTTAGCAGGCACGGAATCGTACGCCATCTTGCCCCAGAAGTTGCCTTCTTCGGAGCTGGACAGCCCGGTGTGAGCATCGGTGGAGCCGATTACGCCGAATTGGTACGGGTTATCGCCCAGCGCCTGGCCGATCTGCAGGCCCCGGCCCAGGGCCGGCCGAATGAAATCGCCTATTGCAGCGCGATAGGGTTGCCAGTCCTGCTGCAGGTAAAACTCAAAGGGTTCAAAGTCAGCAAAAGCGTCCTCCGGCGAAAGGCTGGGGTGAGTCTCTGAATCACCCTTCAGCTGGGTTATTTCAACCACCGGCTCCCAGCGCCGACGCGTCTGGATATACTCTGCGTCCATGGGCTCGCCACGCAGTGTGGTCTCGTCAAACATATAGCCTTTGGAAATATTCGAGTTGTGAGGAATCGCGATAAACTCGCTGTCGGTGCTTTGTGCAGTTGCGTCCAGCCACGCCCAGAGATCCTGGGGATACTGGCTCTGGTCCGATCCAAAGGGCATGTATTGCGCCGCCTTGTCGCGCCCGTTGGCTGTGACAACCACCCGGTGCAGATTGGCGCCAGCGGGAATGGAGCTCCACTCCCAGCCCAACAGAGCGGTAAAGTTGCCGGGTTCATTGTTTCTTTCCGCAGCGTCGATGATTTCGCCCCAGCTGGTGATTACCGTGGGGGAAATATCTCCAAGCGAGTTATCGATAGGCGTGTTCCCAGGGTCTGTAACCGGGTCGGAGCCCCAGTTGTCGAGCCTCACAGGCAGCAGGTCCTTGAACACCACCGAGCCATAGCCTGCCCACATAGCTAGCCGTATGGTGGCCACGGACGCCCAGCGTACAACCGCGTCCCAACCGGAAATCGCGCCGAATTCCTCGTGTTCATTCACAATAGCCCGCAGCACACCCATGGCCTCGGCGTGGTCGGATACCACCAGAAAATCCAGCGGTGTGTCAATCTGTACCCGCGCTTCAGTATAGGGGTGGATTACCGGCAACCCTCGCGCCCAACGATAAGCCGTGTCCGGGTCGGCGGAATCATTGAGGTTCAGGAATGCATCGAAAGAGTAAGAGGTATGCAGGTGCGTGTCGCCCCAGTACAACTGAGTGGGCCCGCCCGCATACAGTGGCGCGGTTCCGGCAACCAGCAGTCCCGTCATCAGCGCCTGGAGTGTGCTATTCATGCGTGTATCCTCGCGTGGGGCGTCTACCCGGTGTCGCTTAGCTTGTTGCCCTGCGTTTGGGTGCAACCGCTTTTTTCTTCGCTACGCTTTTCGGTCGCGCTGCACTTTTCACCCCGACCTTTTTTGCAGGCGTTTTTTTGCGGGCCGCAGCGGGTTTGGCGGTGGCCTTTCGTTGCGGCTTCGCTTTTGCCTTGGGAGCAGTCGCTCTCGTCTTGCGGGGCGCGGGCTTGCTCCCTACCGTGGCGGCCAGTAGCTCATCGAAGCTATCCTGCAGGCACTGACGATAGAAGTCGGGGTCGGGCATAAGCTCGCGACAGCAAGTGATTGATATGGTGAATTCACCGCAGTAGCTGCTGATAACATGAAACAGGCCAACGCTATCCAGCACCGGTCCGGTGCCGAGATTGGAGAGCATTTTCGCTCCGGTGTTGTACAGCGGAACCTGTGGCCCCGGGACGTTGGTGATCACGCAGTTGTATATCGGTTTAATCTGATTTGCCAGGTTCCAACGACTGGCCAGTCGCGCCGCCTGGGCGGTGAGGGTGCTCGGTATGAACTGCGTGTAATCCGTCATGGACTTGGCGCCAATGGCATTGGCCAATTCCTTTGCGTCCCGGGCATGTTCGTGTACTGCCGCCAACCGTTCCGCAGGATTCTTGATATCAGTGCGCAGCATTACCGCCATTGCGGACACCACGTTGCCGGCTGTGCCCTTCTCGGCGGGATCGCGCACATTGATTGGAGCCATGGCGACCAGGCTGGCATCCGGCAGTTCATTCTTGGATTCCAGGTAGCGCCGCAGGCCGCCGCCGCACAGGGTAATAGCGACATCATTGACGGTCGCGCCGGGTACGGCATTTTTTATAGCCTTGATATCGCTCAGTTGAAAGCGGGCTGCGTCGAACACCCGGTGGGCGGAGACTTTGTCGTTGAAACGGGTGCGCGGGACATCCGGGATTCCGTGCAACTCACCCTTGCGCAGGCGAGCATAGGCCTTGGCAAATCCCGGTACGGTATTGCGCGCCAGGGATATTATGCGAAAGGGCTGACGCAGGTTGTTGAGCTGCGAGCGCACTACCAGTTCGAGCGTGCCCGGGTTGCGGGTGACTTCAACCGGATAGGGCTCCGCCTCTGTATGAACTTCCGGGCTGAGGTCATGCAGTGCCGCAGTGATTTCCATTCCAGAGGCGCCGTCAACAGCGGCATGGTGCATTTTGGTAAACAGAGCGAAACAACCGGGCGGGTAGCCCTCCACGTTATCCAGCCCCTCGATAACATACATTTCCCACAGTGGACGACTGCGGTCCAGGGGTCTGGCGTGCACCCGTGCCACCTGGATGCAAAGCTGCCGCCAATCGCCCGGGGCCGGCAGCGCGATATGGCGAATATGAAATTCCGGATCGAAGCTGCCATCCGATACCCAGTAGGGGTGATCGAGGCCCAGGGGTACAGTCAGCAAATGGCGCGAGAGAATAGGCAAGCGCTTGATTCGGTTGGTGGTGTTTTCAATAATGTCCTTGAAGCGCACCTTACCGCCTGGAGCAGTGGCCTGATCGTAGATCGCCAGGCTGGATATATGCATGGGGGCATTGGCGGTTTCGAGATAGAGAAAAGAGGCGTCGAGCCCGGAAAGTTGTCGCATAGGTTGGCGTCCTGAAAGTAGATGTCTGGCGAAGTTGATATAGAGATTTCAGTTACAGATGCTGTTTTAACAGGATAGCAGGAAAATCCACCCATATGGGGCATGCTGCCCCGGTGAATCTAATATGGAAAATAAGGCATATTGCATCTATCCTGTCTCTGCGTGTTTGTCTCAGGGAGGAATGTAGGCTTGGCCATGGAATTCAAGGATTACTATCAAACGCTAGGCGTAAATGCTGACGCAGATGCCAAAGCAATCAAGGCGGCTTATAGACGTCTGGCGCGCAAATACCATCCCGATGTCAGTAGCGAAGAGAATGCAGAGCACCAGTTCAAGGAGGTGTCCGAAGCCTACGAGGTACTCAAGGACAAGGACAAGCGGGCCGAGTACGATATGTTGCGCCAGCGCGGTGAGGCGGGCTCTTTTGAACCGCCGCCAGGCTGGCAGCCGGGCGGATTCCAGTCAGACCCAGGGGATTTCCAGGGTGGGTTCTCAGACTTTTTCGAACAGGTGTTCGGGCAGTCCGGGCATGGTTCGGGGCAAGGTTATTCGCGCCAGCAGTTTGTTCACCGGGGTGAGGATATTGAACTGTCCATGGCAATATTCCTCGAGGATTCCCTGAAGGGAAAATCCCATACCATCACCTATGAGGTCCCCGCTTTTGACGAGCAGGGCCACCTCGTCAGGCAGAAGCGCACACTGAACGTAAAAATTCCTGCAGGGGTGATTGAGGGCGAGCGCATTCGACTCAAGGGGCAAGGGGCCCCCGGTATCGGCGACGCTCCCGCTGGCGATCTTTACTTACAGATCAAGTTTGCACCCCATCCCATGTACCTGGTCGACGGGTCGTCGCTGACAATCACGGTACCGCTGGCACCCTGGGAGGCCGCGCTCGGATGCAAAATGCAGGTGCCGACACTGGATGGTGCCGTTAGCGTTACGGTTCCCGCCAACAGCCAGAACGGCAAGCGTATGCGAATCAAGGGCAAGGGCCTGGGCAAGAGCGGTAAACGCGGTGATTTGTATCTGGTTTTGCGCATCGTCTTGCCGGAATCCAGCAGTGAAAAAGAACGGGCGCTGTGGCGGCAGCTGTCTGAGCAATCCACCTTTAAGCCGCGCGAAATTTGGGGGAAAACGGGATGAGTGAAACTGGTTCTTACCTGACCCTGACGGAGGTCACCCGGAGCGTCCGTTTGAGCGCTGAGACGATTGTAACCATTGTTGATTGCGGGATTGTCGAACCACGGGGCGAGCAGCCCAATCAGTGGCTTTTTGAGCCGCAAATGGTCGCACTGATGCAGCGCGCCTGTCGCCTGCAGCGTGATTTGGAACTGGATTGGCCGGCTGTTGCCCTGGCTATGGATCTCATAGAGGATTTACAGCGGCTGCGCAATGAAAATCAGCGCCTGCGGCGACAGT
Source organism: uncultured Haliea sp. (assembly GCA_963977485.1). Lineage (GTDB taxonomy): Bacteria > Pseudomonadota > Gammaproteobacteria > Pseudomonadales > Halieaceae > JARRPM01. The sequence continues at coordinate 64,426 of CAXBOW010000010.1, read as the reverse complement.
TGGCCGCCCTGATGGAGCTGGAGCCCGGCGGCTAAACCAGCGCCGATACCCCACGAGCACGAGGTAATTCATCATTGGTCAGACGCTAGGGTGCGTACCAGATAGGGGGTATACGCACGGTCCTGGAGCGTGAGCGGAATATTCTCTGGTAAGATCGTGCCTGGTCGCTGAGCGGATTAAATCAACCGTTGTGATTGCCTGACGCTGGTTGACGGCTACGGGCCTGATACCTACTATCGACCCAGAAGGTGATTCCAATCCCCCGGGGGCGTGTTGTATGAATACCGAAAAGGTTGTCTTTGCTTTTTTTATCCTGCTTGCGCTCACGTTTAACTTCGGTTTCGTGCTGGGTGATATCGATAACGTTGAACATCACAATGTGTACGAGCTTTATGCCGCGCTGGTGGTGAGCCTGATTGCCACAGTGATGAAATTCGGTGATCGCACCCATGTGGGGGCCGTGTTGCTTGCCACAAGCCTGGTGGCAGACTTGCAGTTGATTATGGCGGCAGTGGTGTGGGGTTACGCGGTTAACTTTTCAGATATGGGGCTGGATGCGGCGATGATGGCCAGTATTGTGTCGCTGTCGGCAGGCGCGTTATTGTCCAATATTACCTCTGTCGTTTTACTGATTCTGGAAACCATGATGGTGCGGCACTGATTACACAGCGATAAGAAACGCTACCATGGGACATGTCTTCTACTTATTGTTGAGACGCCTGCGTACACCCATCATTACCATTATCGTCGTTTATTCAGTGTCCGTACTGGGCTTCGTTTTAATCCCCGGCGTAGATGACCAGGGCAACCCCTGGCGTATGGACTTTTTCCATGCGTTTTATTTTGTCAGCTTTATGGGTTCTACCATCGGTTTCGGCGAAATTCCCTACCCCTTCACCGCTGGCCAGCGAGCCTGGACGATCATCATGATCTACGCCACGGTGATCGGTTGGCTTTACAGCATCGGCAAAATTTTCTCGTTGTTTCAGGATCACAGCTTCATTCGCCTGATGAAACGCAACACCTTCGCACGCCGTGTCCGGGGTATTCAGGAGCCTTTTTACCTGGTTTGCGGTTATGGCTACACCGGTAAGAGACTGATAGATCGGTTGGATGAGCATGGTATAAAGGCCGTCGTTCTCGATGCCTCGCAAAGTGCTATCGATGAACTCGATGCCCATGAGCTTGGTCTGGCAGTTCCCGGCCTCTGCGCGGACGCGGCAGATCCGGATACATTGAACATCGCTGGCATCCGGCGAGCGAATTGTATTGGCGTTATCGCCCTGACGAACGATGATCACACCAACCTGGCTGTTTCCATCGACAGTAAACTGGTGAATCCGGAACGGCCTGTGATAAGCCGATCCGAGTCGGCGGGAACTACTGCGAACCTGGCCTCCTTTGGCACTGATTGCATCATTGATCCGTTTGAAACGTTTGCGGAGCACCTGGTCAAGTCGATAAAGCAGCCCTACAAACACATTATCAGCGACCTGATTTTTAATCCCCATCACAATGTACTTGCCTCCCCTCACCAGAATACCAGTGGCCGCTGGGTGGTGTGTGGATATGGCCGTTTTGGCAGGGCGATTGATCGGAAGTTTAAGGAGTACGATATCCCTGTGACTTTCATTGAGATAGACCCATCGCAGCGTGGCGCTCCGGTGGGGACTATCCTCGGGGTTGGCACAGAAGAGGAAACCTTGTTAAAGGCCGACATCGAGAATGCGACCGGTATTGTCGCTGGTACACCCGACGACGCCGACAATTTGTCTATCATCATTACTGCCAGGAATGTGAAGCCAGGCATCATCACGGTAGCCAGGCAGAATTTGTCGGCCAACAAGCCCATGTTTCGCGCTGCCAACGTCAATCTTATTATGGAACCAGTGAGGATTACTGCAGACGAAATTTTCATTCGCATAAGCACACCCTTGCTGATGGATTTTCTCGAACTGCTGCAAAAGGAGGACGATCAGTGGGCGCGAGAACTGTTGCTTCGCATCAGTGCCGTGGTGGGGGGGCATCCCCTGGATGCGTGGGCCTATCGTGTCAATCCAGAAGAGTGTCCTGCAATCCACGATAGCCTGGCCATGCAGAAACTCGTGAGGCTTGGCAACCTCTGTCGCGATCCTCGCAAGCGGGAAGATGAATTGCCGGCGTTTCCACTGTTACTTAAGCGGGGGGAAGAATGTATTTTGCTGCCAGACCCGGCCCTGGAATTACAGGTAGACGACGAAATTCTGATTTGTGGCCAGCACAGTGCGCGGATGTTCATGAACTGGGTGGCTTATGATTACAACGTGCTGAGGTATATACGCACAGGTGTCGAGGCACCCGGGGGCCTGCTCTGGCAGTGGGTCTCCTCGGTAAGAAAAAAAAGGCGCAGGCGGCACGCGGCAAAGATCGACAGCCCGGAATGAAGTTCGCCCATTTTTTTTCGCATGGTTTATTAAGCAGGCGCGATGCCAGTGCCAATGTTGATACGATAAGGCGTTCCGATGGATAACACTCTAATCGCCTATATCGATTTCAAAAGCCCTTACGCTTATCTGGCGATTGAGCCAACCCGCCGGTTGGGCCGGGAATTGGGTATAACTATTGACTGGCGTCCCTTTGTGCTGGACATCCCCAGCTACCTGGGTAGTGCCAAACTGGATAAGTCGGGTGGCGTGGCCGAGGCCTCTCGCAGCGAGGACCAGTGGTCTGGAGTCAAGTACGCCTATTATGACTGCCGTCGCTATGCCAATCTGTACGGCATGACCATTCGTGGCACAGTGAAAATATGGGACACCGACCTGGCCGCCGCAGGCATGTTGTGGGCGAAAGCGCAGGGAGAAGAAATCCTTCAGCGCTATATAGATGGCATTTATGTTCCTTTCTGGAGAAGGGAGCTGGACGTGGAAAACGTTGATACGATCGAGCAGGTGCTGGCAAACGCCGGCGCGCAGCTTGCCGGGTTCAAAACCTTCGCCGGTGGTGAGGGTGGGCAGCGCAATCGGGAGATACAGGAGGCCGCCTTTGATCAGGGTATTTTCGGTGTGCCAACCTATGTTATTGGCGACGAAAAATACTTCGGCCGAGAGCATCTGCCGCGTATTCGCTGGCAGCTGGCTGGCGCTCACGGCCCGGCTCCGGATATCGAGTACGAATTACAGCCGGACAGTGTGGTAGAGAAAACGTCTGCCAAGAGCCTTGATGTGGTCATCGGCCTGGATGATCCGGAAACGGTTTTGATCATACCGCGGGTTCTGGGTATGGCCGAAGACCTTGGCCTGACCGTAAACTGGTTTGCTCTCCCCAGCAGGGAAGCTATCATCCGGGACGATGTGAATGACCAGAGCCGTGGCGCCCGGCATCGTCGTTACCGCAAAGACAATCGCGACCTTGACCGCAATCGCTATACGGAGGGGCTTGTTGCTGGAGATGCGGCCGCAAAGGCGGTTGCCTCGGCACTTGACCAATACGGTATCAACCTGCAAGAGGACAAATCAGGAGAAGGGATCGCCGCTGCCGGCTATCTCGGTGGTCCTGTGTTCAGGCTGGGCGATGAGGTATTTGTGGGGCGGCAGCACCTGCCGTTGATTCGGGCCCGTATTTAGAAAGCTGTCGTGAATTGCTCTGACCTGGAACAGTGTGGCAGAGCGTTTTTTTGCACAATAGCGATAAGTTTTCAGCAAGCACGCTCCCCGCCAATCGGGAATGTATGGGGTGACATTTTTTGTCGCTTCCTAACATTCTGCGTATTTCGGCAGCCTGACCGGCAGCCCTGATCGAGCCTGCCCCGGACATACAGCACTTTCCTTAGCGGCAAATCTAGCGGTTTGCATAACTTGTAAAGCAAGGTTTTGTGTAGTGCGCAAAGTCCGTGAAAAAAGGCCTTTCAGGGTATTTTCGTACTTACGATTCTTCGCAAATCTGTGGGCTATCAAGCAACAAGAGATAAAAATCACACCATCCTCTAAAAACTGGCCTGCAACTTGCTATATTCCAGGACAAGGTGTTTTTTCAGAGTTTAGTCACCAACGGAAGGGACGGCGATTCGATGATGCATTTGATTCCAGCAGGGTTGATGATTCTGCCGATTTTACTCGCCGTGGCTGCGCTTCTATTTGCCAAAAGACGACATAGCGCTTTTTTGAATCCACTGACCGCATCACTGGCAAGGCCTCCGGGGGCTGGACTTGGCCGTAAACTCGGCGCTGAGCAATTGGAGGTGGGCTTTAACCTGTTTGAAGTCGTGATTGCCGCCATTACGCCTATCGTTGTTTACATTCACATAAAGTCTAAGCTGTTGGCGGGTGATGAATTGTCGGTGGGCCTGTTTGTATGGGCTTTTGCCACCTGGTGTCTGTGGGTTGGGTATGTGATATGGAAGTTGATGAAACGCTTTGCGCGGATTCGTGCTCTGCGACTCGCCTACGAATGCGAGCTGGCAGTGGGCCAGGAGTTGGACCAGCTTATGTTGGACGGATACCGTGTATTCCATGATGTACAAATGGAAAACTTCAATATTGACCATATAGTGATAGGCCAGAGTGGGGTGTTTGCGGTGGAGACCAATGGGCATTCAAAGCACCAGGACACGCCTGATAGTGACCGAAAACTGCACCAGGTAACTTATGAAAACGGTGTGTTGAATTTTCCTGGCTGGGAGGATAAACAGGTGTTGCAGAAAGTCGCATACCAGGCGGATTTGGCTGCGCGATGGTTGTCTGACGTAACCGGCTTCGACGTTCCCGTTCAGCCAATTCTGGTATTACCCGGCTGGAAAGTGGAGAACAAAGGCAGGCCGGTAGTGCCTGTAATTACCTCGGGATCAATCCAGCGCTACTTTCAGTCCCAGTGCCATCTTCATCTGAACCATCGGGACATGCAGCAAATCATTTTTCAGGTAGATCAGAAGGGGCGAGGGATGTTACCCAGAGAGTTGGGGCGACCTTTGTCAGGCGCTGCCTGAGGCCGCCACCCTGCTTAATCAGCTTGCTACGAGCCTCTCGTCCATCTCGTCCTGACTGTGCTCAGAGGCGAGCAGCAGGTAAACACTGGGAAGAATAAACAGCGTGAACAGTGTGCCTATGAGCATGCCGGCAACAAGGATGATGCCAATACTGTTTCGCGCCTCAGCTCCAGCGCCAGTCACCAGCACCAGGGGGAAGTGCCCGACAACGGTAGCACCGGTTGTCATCAGAACCGGGCGCAACCGTACACTCGCGCCGTGAGTAATGGCCTCGAGTTTACTCATGCCTTGCTGCTGCAGGTGATTGGCGAACTCAACAATCAAAATACCGTTTTTCGCCACCAGGCCGACCAGGGTAATAAAGCCAATCTGTGAGTATATGTTGACCGTGGTCCAGCCAAGAAAGGTGAACATCAGCGCACCGGACAAGGCCAGCGGCACACAGCCCAGCAACACTACCAGGGGATCTCGCAGGCTGTTGAACAACACGACCAGTACCAGAAAGACAAATGCCAACGCGAAACCGAGTGCGCCCAGCAAGGTATTGCCTTCCTGGCGGATCTGGCGCGATTCACCGGCATAATCCACCAGATAGCCGTCGGGTAATATTTCAGCGGCAGCGTCCTCAATCGCCTTCAGCCCCTGCTCTTTGGTAAACACGGGAATCATGCCGGCAAAGATGGTGAAGGAGTTACGCTGCTGAAATTTCGTTAATACGCGAGGTCCCACGGTCTCCTCAAGTGTCGCCAGAGAAGAGAAGGGCACCAGGGCCCCGGAGGGGGTTTGCAGCTGAATTTGCTGAACAGAGTTCACATCCAGCCTGTCTCCGTCTTCAAGCATCGGAATGACGCGATAGGCTTTGCCGTCCAGGTCAAATCGGTTGACATAGTCGCCAGAGAGATACGTGGAAAGTTGCTGGCTGACATCATCAACCGTCATTCCAAGGTCGGCAATACGATCGCGATCCAGCTCGAAGTGTGCCTGCGGAAAATCTATTTTCAGGTCGGTGTCTACGAACAGGAAAAGCCCGGTGTCGTATGCAGCCTGTAGAAGTTGGTCGGCATAGGGCTGCATTTCCTGCGCAGAGGCGGGCGCCGTAACAACCATTTCTACAGAAAACTGCCCGGCACTGGGTAGCGAGGGGAACAAGTTAGGGAATGCCTGTAGTCCGGGTACTGTCACAAGTTGGGCATATGTCGAAGGCAGCATCTCCATGGGGGTCATACTGCGCTCCGCAGGGTCGGTAAATTCCTGGCCGCCAAATGAGCCATTTGGATTAAGAATCTGCCACATAAATGTGGCGTCATCCAGGCCGTTCATGATGTCCACAACATCGTGCATATGTTTTTCGGTATAGGCCAATGATGCCTCGGGGGGGGCGCTTGAGATGACGAAAATCGCACTTTCATCTTCGATCGGGGCCAGCTCCTGCTGGGACATCAGCAAAAAGGGTATCGCCAGCAGCGCAAAGAAAAGGCCAAAGGTCAGCAACTGCGGTGTCCACAGGAGGCTGCGCTCAAGCAATGATTCATACCGGCTGCGCAGTGCATCGAAGCGTGAATTCACCCAGTGCGTCATTCTGCCCTCGGCGCCGCGGGGCGGGCTGACATACGCGCTCATAATGGGAGACAGTGTCAAGGCGACAACACCGCTGATAAGCACAGCCACCGCAAGCGTAAAAGCGAACTCCCTGATCAGTACGCCGGTCAAGCCGGACAGAAAGCCTATGGGAATATAGACTGCTGCCAGCGTGACGGTCATGCCGATGATGGGGGTCATTAGCTGACGCGAGCTGGCGAGCGCCGCCTGGCGCCTGCTCATGCCCTCGCGCATAAAACGGGCTACGTTTTCCACCACAACAATTGCGTCGTCGACAACCAGGCCAACCGATAGCACAATCGCCAGTACCGTCAGCAGGTTGAATGAAAAGCCCATCGCCATCATTAGCGACATGGCGCCAAGCAGTGAAATCGGAATAGTGATCAGCGGTACCAGTGCACTGCGTATCGAGCCCATAAACAATAACACCACAATACCCACCAGCAGGACTGTTTCTGCCAGGGTAATAAAAATCTCCTTTAGCGCATCGCGCATATACAGTGTGCCGTCAAAGCCGATTTCAATACGCATGCCGTCGGGAAGGGTGGCGTTGATTTCATCGAGCACCACGTAAAGTTGGTTGCCAATGTCCAGCTCGTTTGAACCGGGCAGGCCGTAGACGGCGAGATAGATGGTATCGCGCTGGCTTAGCCGTGCTATCTGGTCCGACTCGACCTCGCCGAGCTCCAGGCGGGCCACGTCGCTGATCCGGACAATGGCGTTATCGACGTTGGCGATAACCAATTGTTCGAAATCTTCTTTGGTTTTCAGCGTCGAGCTTGTTTGCAGGTTTATGCGCAGCTGCTGATTCTCTATGCGGCCGATGGGCGCTATGACATTGTTGCTTGCGAGCGCCTGACGAACCTGCTGTGCATTCACATTGAAATAGTTCATTCGCAACGGGTCCAGCCAGACCCGCATGGCGGGAGCAGCTCCCCCTGGTAACGGAACACTCTGGACACCCGGAATGGAAGAGATAACGGGCACCACGTAACGCGAGAGGTAGTCAGTTGTCTCCGCCCGGGAGCGCCCGCCCATTTCAACGTCCAGGTAAAATATTGCATTGCTGGCGTCGGCCCGTTCGACCGCGACTGCAGGATCTTCCGCGCCCTCGGGTAGCTCGAACCGAATCTGGCCCAGCCGTGTGTTCAGCTCCGCCAGTGCCAGGGTGCTGGATTCATTGAGCTTCAACCAGGCGGTCACCACGCTCCTGCCAGCGGTTGTGCTGGAATCAACGTAGTCGACTCCCGGCACGGTGGAGACGGCGCGCTCAATGGGGTCTGTGACAAAGCCCTGAACGGTTTCCGCTGAGGCGCCTGTGTAGGGGGTAGTGATGATCAGCGCGGAGCTTTCGATCTCGGGAAACTCGAGTACGGGCATGTCAATTGCCGCCCTCACTCCCAGTAGCACCAGAGTGAAAGAGATCACCACGGCCAGCAATGGCCTCGTTACGAAGGCGTCAAAAATATTGGGCTTACCTATCGATGCCTTCATTGGCCTGACTCAGTTGGCAGCTCTCCCTGGGTATCTGGAGAAGGTTCAGGCTCGACGGCCTGCTGCTTTTCTGCAACATGGGTCGGAAGGCCATCCGTCAGTTTGAAAGCCCCGATGGCAGCAATTCGCTCGCCCGGCTCGACTCCGCCTGTGACGATGATTTCTTCGCCGTCGCCAGGCCCTATCGTCACCTGCCTGCGCACGGCCCGAAACTCGGCTATGCCTCCTGGCTCAGCTGCCTCCAGCACGTAGACATAGGCACCAAAACTGTTGCGCCTTACTGCGGTGGAGGGTAAGCGAAAAATCCCCTCCAGGCTGCCGGTAGCCACTTCCACATCGACCACCGAGCCGGGCCGTATTGCCTCCGGTGGGTCGGTGAGCAGGGCGCGGTAACCGCGGCTGCGAGACTGGAGATCGAGGCTGGCCTCCGCAGAAATCACAGTGGCGGTCAGGTGTACTCCGCTCAGGCTGCGGCTGGAGACCTGAACCGGGTCACCGATAGCAAGTGAGGCTTTTCCCTGGGGCAAGTTGAAATCAATCCAGAGTTCTCCCTGGCCCCCTGTCAGCTCTGTGATAATCGCGTTGGCGGGAAGATATTGCCCAACCTGGAGGCTGTGAAGCCCGGTTTGAGCATCAAATGGCGCCGACAGTGACTTTTTGTCAATTCTCGCCTGTAGTGACGCTACATTGGCCTCCAGTATGTCCTTGTCGGCTTTGGCGCTGTCGTTTTCGTTCTCGCTGGCCAGCTTACTGGCGCGTAACTGGGCGATTCTTTTAAGCTGCAGCTGGGCGAGTTGCAGTTGCGCGCGGGTCGCTTGTAATTGCGCACGTTCCTCGCTGCTGTCCAATACCAGCAGGGTCTGCCCCGCTACTACCGGGCTTCCGCCGATAAAACCTATTTCCGAGATCTTGCCGTCTACTTCCGTGCGCAGCTCGACATATCGTGTTGCGCGCACTTCGCCAATGGTTCGATAGCGCTGCTGCCAGCTTACCGGCGTTGCTATTACTGCGGTCACTGTTTCTGACCTTTCCGGAAATGAGTTCCCAAAAGCAATAGCCCTGGTAACCTGGACATATTTCAGTCCACCGAGCACTGCCACAACAACAAGGCAGACCAGCAATAGCCAAAGCCATCTGCGAGTCTTACCAGGGGGGGTGGCGTCCGCTGTGTTGTGTTTGTCAGTCATGATTTCCGGTCCAATCAGGGAAGCCGCATTCTACAGCTAGAGCCGGGCATTTTCTTGGCCTGTGTTATTTTTTATCATTGGCGAGAGTGTGTGAGGCTTGACTCGGGGTAATAACTCTATTACAGGTGAGTACTTAGTCCATAAATTGTCAGCAACCGTATGGGTTTGAGTGCTCTGCTCACCCGATTTGAGGATATAACAATGGCGTACTCTACAGAACAATCCCGTTACACGAAGCAGTACATAGACGTTCTCGGTAAGCGTATGGCCTATATCGATGAAGGAGAGGGCGATCCCATCGTGTTTTTGCACGGCAACCCCACCTCCTCTTTTTTATGGCGCAATATAATGCCCCATCTGGAGGGGAAGGGACGTTTGATTGCGCCGGATCTTATCGGCATGGGAGATTCCGAAAAGCTCGATAACAGCAATGCGCAGAGTTATACCTATATTGAGCATCGCAATTACCTGTTTGCCCTGCTGGAGTCACTGGGAGTGAATACAAAGGTGATCCTGGTGGTACATGACTGGGGCTCCGGTCTGGGTTTCCATTGGGCGCAGATGAATCCGGACGCTGTCAGGGGTATCGCATTTATGGAGGCCATTGTTGCGCCGATACCAGATTGGAGTGCCTTTGTGGAGAGTGCGGTAGAGACCTTCCAGGGCTTCCGTTCGCCAGCAGGTGAGCAGATGATTCTGCAGCAAAACCTGTTTATCGAGGGGGTGTTGCCGGAGATGGTTTTGCGCGATCTGAGCGAGGCTGAAATGGCGGAATACAGGCGGCCCTATCTGGAGCCCGGAGAGGACAGGCGGCCGACCCTGACCTGGCCGCGCCAGCTTCCTATCGCCGGCGAGCCGGCCGATGTTGTGCAGATAGTAAAGGACTATGGGCAATGGCTCGCCCAGTCTGAGCTGCCTAAACTTTTTGTCAACGCCGATCCCGGGGTACTGATTACGGGGCCGGTAGAAGATTTTGTGCGGTCATGGCCGGCAGTCACAGAAGTTACGGTTCCCGGCCTTCACTATGTTCAGGAAGATAGTGCCGATCTCATAGGCGAAGCTATTGCGTCCTGGTTGGCGCAATTGGATGAATAGCCCAGGATTTCGACCTGCTGGCAGGTTTATTCAGGCACAATCTGCGGTGCAGTGAGATGACAATCCGGGATGAAACGCAGAGTGTCCTGGAGATCATCTAACTCACCGTGGCTAGGCCTGCGCTGACTCGCGCAAGCGCTCCAGTTCTTCCCAGCCCAGGTAGCCGTTAAAACCGTTGTCGTCAAAGAAAAGCACCGGGCCATCGCACATAAAGAAATATTCGGTGTCTTCAAGAGCGGTGGTTTTACCGTGAATCATGCCATTGGGCTCGTAGACGAAGTCGCCGGGGTTCAATACGCTGTCCCGCACCTGTAACCGGCCCTTTAAAATAAAAGTGTAGGCGGCGCTCAAATGTTTGTGTTGGCCCGCCGCATAGCCCTTGTCCCACTTGAACAGTACCGCCCAGCGGCCGGACTCGGCGCCGGTCCACAGAATTTTCATCGCCGCACCAGGTTCGTAGTTTATCCAGTCCATTTGTGTGCTGACAGCAAGGCTGTCCATCAATTCGCTATTGAGTGGTGTTATATCCTGTTCCAGTGCCATAGGTGTCTCCCGGGTTGTTGAGTTATTTCTAAATAAGGGTCGCAGCGAGGATCAAGTGTAGGACTAATTTCACCTGCCGGATAGTTTCCCTGTAAACTCAGGCAGCTGATGCGCCGCAGCCGGCGAAGTTACCTGAATTCGTGATAGGGGGAATGTACGTATGGAATATCGGCGTCTTGGTGGTTCGGGCCTTAAACTTTCAGAGTTATCTTTCGGCTCCTGGGTGACTTTCAACAAACAGGTGGATGCCGGCCTGGCCGAAAGAATGTTTGGTACCTGTTTTGATGCAGGCATTAATTTCTTCGACAATGCCGAAGGCTACGAGGCCGGGCTCTCCGAAGTGGTAATGGGTAAAGCGCTCAAGTCGCTGGCCAGGCCCAGAGACAGCTATTGCGTGTCATCCAAGGTGTTTTTTGGAGCTACCGGCAATCCGGGTCCTACCCAAATGGGGCTTTCGAGAAAGCATGTAACAGAGGCCTGTCACCAGGCCTTGCAGCGCTTGCAGGTCGACTATCTGGACCTGTATTTTTGTCATCGCCCGGACCCCGATACCCCCATTGGCGAAACTGTCTGGGCCATGCACAACCTTATTACGCAGGGCAAAGTGTTGTACTGGGGCACCTCGGAGTGGAGCGCCGCTGACATTATCGAGGCACATGAATTTGCCGCACAAAACACCCTGACACCACCAACCATGGAACAACCCCAGTACAACCTGCTGGACAGGCAGCGCTTCGAAGTGGAGTACGCGCCGATTTTTGAGAAGTACAGAATGGGCACCACGACCTGGTCGCCACTGGCGTCCGGCGCGCTGACGGGAAAATACCTTAAAGGCATTCCCGCAGGCTCCAGGGCGTCCCTGCAAGGGTATGAGTGGCTGAAAAAGCACATGGTTGAGTCGGAGCGGGGGCAACAGCGCATGCAGAGAGTGGCGCGGTTTATTCCCATAGCCGAGGAGCTGGGTACCACACCATCAAAACTGGCAATTGCCTGGTGCCTGCTGAACCCGAATGTGTCCACCGTGATCCTGGGTGCATCCAGGGTGGAACAACTGGAAGAAAACCTCGCAGCCCTTGACGTTCTGCCCCTGCTTGGCGATGAAGTAAAGGCGAAGCTTGCAGCCATTTGAGCAGCCGACCGGGGGCGCAAGCTGATGGCAAACCCGGTTATAACGCTCTCCCTGTGGCAGCTTGCACTGGCCTTTGTGCCCGTTGTCATCACTCTGGCCATTCTTTTCCGCTGGTCTTTCGGTACCGGCAATGTCCTGTATGCCCTGGGGCGAATGCTGGTGCAGCTCTTACTGATCGGCTATGCGCTGGCGTGGATTTTTGGCGCGCACAGCGGTTGGCTCATCCTGTTGGTGTTGGCCATCATGTTGCTGGCATCGAGCTGGATCGCCCTGGGGACAGTCAAAGGGCAGCGTTGGCAGCTGCTGCTGGCCTCAGTGCTCGCGATAACAGTTGGCGGCGGCCTGACCCTGGCGCTGATTACCCAGCTGGTGCTGCAAATGGAGCCCTGGTACCTGCCCCGTTACATGATTCCCCTGGCGGGCATGGTATTTGCCAGCGCCATGACTGCGGTTAGTCTCGCTGCCGAGCGCCTGTTCGCTGAACTGAACCACGGCCAGGCCTGGGCAGAGGCAAGAATGACAGCGTATCAGGCGGCCATGATCCCGGTAATCAACTCCCTGCTGGCGGTTGGCCTGGTCTCCCTGCCGGGCATGATGACCGGGCAGATCCTGTCCGGTGTTTCACCCCTGGTGGCGGCACGCTATCAGGTCATGGTGATGTGTATGATTTTTGCCGCTTCGGGTATATCTACAGCGATTTTTCTCGTGTTGGCACGGCGGCGGGTGGCCGGGCAGCGCGGCACTCAATAAACTTATGGATTTTCGTACTGACGCTGTGGTAATCGGGGCTGGCGTGGTAGGCCTGGCCATTGCGCGTGCGCTCGCCCGGAAGGGGTTGGAGACTGTCGTGCTCGAGAGGGGCCTGCAGATCGGCAGCGAGACGTCTGGTCGCAATTCCGAAGTGGTTCACGCAGGCATTTATTATCCGCCGGGGTCGGTGAAAGCCGAGTTGTGTGTTCGCGGTAGAGCCCTGCTTTATGATTACCTGGCGCAACACAATCTACCCCATGCCCGCTGTGGAAAGCTTATCGTCGCTGCCAGTGCAGAGAAGCATGCACACCTTGATGCCATAGCTGAGAGAGCCCGCAACTGCGGTGTAACCGACCTCGTGTATACAACTGCCGATGACATTGCGGCGATGGAACCCAGTGTCCGGGGCCATGTTGGACTGTTTTCCCCATCGACGGGAATCGTCGATAGCCACCAGTTGATGGTGTCGCTGCAGGGCGATTTTGAGGCTGCCGGCGGGGTAATTGCGTTCTCCACCCCGGTGGAGAGCGGCCAACTCGCGCGTAGTGGAGACCACCTGGTGGTCACCGGCGGTGACGCTCCTGCAAGACTCTGTTGTGGTGTGCTGGTCAACGCTTCTGGTCTGTTCGCCAGGGATACCTGGCTGGCGCTGGCTGAGCCGGGAAAGGCGGAAGGCATCCCGGCGCAATACTATGCCAAGGGTCATTACTACTCGTACTCGGCAAAAACCCCCTTTCAGCGTTTGATTTATCCCCTGCCCGGGGAGGGCGGCCTCGGTGTTCATGCCACACTGGATATGGCAGGACAGGTGCGGTTCGGTCCGGATGTTCGTTGGGTTGAGCGGGTAGATTACACGTTTGACGATAGCGTAAAGGACGATTTTGCTCGTGCCGTGAGAACTTACTACCCCGAACTGGACGTGGATAAACTGCAGCCGGGTTATACTGGAATCCGGCCGAAAGTGGTAGGCAGGGGAGAGCCCGATGGCGATTTCGCGATTGTCACAGAGCAGGCACACGGGTTCAGCGGCTTTGTCAGTCTGCACGGTATTGAGTCTCCGGGCCTGACGGCCTGTCTGGCGATTGCCGAGAAAGTTGTATCTACACTTTAGAATCAGCCAGCACTTAGTCGTTGTGTATGTATCGCTCACCCCGACGTTCGAGAGGAGCTGGCGAGGGAAGCGAGGGAAGCGAGGGACTCCCTGGCGATGAAGGTTTGATAATCTCACCTTGTTTCCGCTCAAGGATACCAGCAGCCGATTTATGGTATAGAGAGTCTGCATAGCGATATTTGCTTTTTAATGTTCTGCCGGGTCACATATTTATGGAAGCGTTTCAGATTGTTCTGGCTGGTGTTACCGCCATTATTTTGTTTGTTTTCGGTCTTGAAAATTTTTCGAGCGAAATCCAACAGGTGTCCGGGCAGCGCTTTCGGAAATTCCTGGCGAAAGCAACCAGCATCCCCCTGATTGGGCTCCTGATCGGGGCCCTGGTAACGGCCGTTATCCAGTCCAGTTCTGCCACTTCGGTCATAGCTGTAAGTTTGGTAAATGCCGGCGTGCTCTCATTCAAAAGCAGTGTCAGTATTATTTTTGGCGCAAATGTGGGAACCACTGTTACCGCGCAGCTGGTAGCCTTCAAGCTGACAGCCTTTGCCCCAATGTTGATAGTCGCGGGTTTTTTGCTCACTCTGGTGCGCTCGCGCCTGGCGATATTCGGTAAATCCATTTTTTATATTGGTTTTGTTTTTTTCAGTCTCAATCTGATCTCCAGCGCACTACAACCCTTGCAGCAGGCCCCCGAGTTTGTTGATTACCTGAGTCGCCCGCACAATCCACTGATTGCCATTCTTGTTGGCTGCGTGTTTACAGCGCTTGTACAGTCCAGTTCTGTGACGACCGGGCTGGTGATCATTCTGGCGCAGCAAGGCATGATCAGTCTTGAGAACGCCGTGCCTATTCTCATGGGCGCTAATGTGGGTACCACGGCTACCGTCATGATCACTATTTTCAAAATGGATCTTGCGGCAAAGAAAACTGCGATGAGTCACCTGCTCTTCAACCTCTGCGGGGTACTACTCTTTCTGCCAGCTTTTCTGCTATTTGGTGATCGCTTGAATCAACTGCAGTCGGACCCCGCCATCGCCCTTGCAAATCTTCACCTGGCATTCAACCTGGCAACGGCACTGGTGTTTGTCGTTTTTCTGAACCCGTTTACCCGTCTGATTGACCTGATGCTGGGCGAGGGGAAGATGGATTTCAAACGCCTTGAAATCCCCTCGTTAAATTCACAGACGAGTTTTTCGGAGCTGGAGCTTCAACTACATGAAAACCAGGGCGGCCTGCTCGAGTTCCTGCAGGAAAATTATAACCAGGTGACGCTCAGTATAGAGACCAATTACCGCGACGTATTTGACGCCAGCGCCAGGCGCATCGAATACTTCAGTTTTCTCGAGCAGGAATATATCAGTTTTTTTTCCAAGGCTGTGCTGCATGTCACCGACGAGAGTGAATCAAGGAAGCTGTTGCGGTTAATCACCCAGTACGACTATCTTTTTCAGATTCACGACTCCATCAGTGATCTGTTTAATGGCAAGAAAGCGATGAACAGGGAATATGTGGAGCTTGGTGGTGATGTACTGCTGCTGTT
The DNA here is from genome assembly GCA_963977485.1 of uncultured Haliea sp. Lineage (GTDB taxonomy): Bacteria > Pseudomonadota > Gammaproteobacteria > Pseudomonadales > Halieaceae > JARRPM01. Next base: position 49,021 of record CAXBOW010000010.1, on the reverse strand, counting down.
GCGGGAGCTGTCCAGTGACACACTGGCATTGTTTGACGGCATCAACAAAGCCGTGTCAAAGGGGATGCCGGCCGAGATCACAGAAGAGGTAAGGCTACTTCGCCGCAGCCTGGAAAAATCCAACCGGGAATTACTAACACTGTTGCCACAACCTGACCGTCGGGACGTGGGAGCACTATCCAATTTCGTTACCTATTCACGCAGGCTGATGGATAAGCTGGTAAATTTTTCCAATCTCAGTTCCGCTCACCTGAGAGAGCCACCCAGGGAGTCACCGGCAGAGCCGCCGCCGTCGCAGGATCCGGTTATAGGGCCGGGGTAGTACCGCGCCTGGGTGGGCCCATCGCCGTCAGCTTCGCTGTCTCAGGGCGGGTTTACCAGCCGTCAGCTTTTTTTACACTGTTGCCTGTGCCGTCTCCTGAAAAATTCAGTAATCAACTGATTTATAGGTATTTTTTGTTAATGGCTTGCTTCTTGCAGCTGCTTCGGAACCGGTTTGACTTTACCTCTCAATTAAATGGAAGACGGTTATGACATATTTGAAACGTGTTCGATGGATGAGTTGCAGTGCTGTATTGGCTGCTTTGTTTTTGTTCAGTGGGAATGCCAGCGCGATCATGGTGACTATGGATAACCTCACGCCTACTGGCGGTACGTTGGTGCTGAATTTTGAGGGCTTGGCGGGTGCTGAGGGCGACGGTCTACTGGAAGGCAGCGAACTCGCCAGCTTTTCCGCTGTTTACACCTCGAGCACAGACCCAATGCAGATAAATTGGGCCCCCTTGTTGCCGGACCCACTATTGATATTTCTCTATGACATCACAACAGGAATAGTTGAGAGCCTGTACATCGACAACCTTGACCCGTTTGCAAATGAGGCCTTTGTTCTCCAAATGGATTCAAGTAGCGGTGGAACACAAAACGGGCATTATGCAGAAGTGCGATATCTTTTTACTGGTGAAGTAGTTGCTTTCACCAATGTAATTCCATCCCCCGACGGCGAAGTTCCCGCTCCGGGCACATTGCTGCTGCTGGCGCTGGGGTTGTTAGCTATAGCTATGGGTGGCCGGCAAATGAGCTCGTCTCGCGCCCCCTTGCCATCCTGAGCATCAACTGCCACGAGGGTTGATCCCTTTCGATTTTCAGCTCGAATTGAATTAGTCACCAAACTGCCGCTGATACAGGGCCAGGTATTCACTGGTCTTGGCGGTGTTCTGATTGGCTTCATAGTATCGGACCAGGCGCATCAGAGCCTGCTCCAGCGCCACGGGCACGGCTCCTTCATCCGCATCCAGCTGCCGATACGCTGCCAGTAACATGGGCTCCGCTTCTGCATTTCGACCCCCGGCGCCCAGAGCTGCACCGTGCACGCTCAGGGCCATTGCGGTAAACCAGTGTTCATCTCCGAGGGTCCGTCGCAGAGACAGTTCTGCTGATTGCGCTTGTACTAATGCCTCCTCCGACTGACCCTCCTGTATCAATAGATCTGCCAGGGCCATGCGGGTAAGTGCCGTACTCTCGTGATCTGGCTCAAGTAGTTTTTCCTGCTGCGCCAGGGCCTTGCGCAGTACTTGCTCGGCTTCCTGCAGTTCACCCGCCTCGGCCAGCCAGCGGCCAAGCGTACTCAGGCTACCGGCAACCTCCGGGTGTTCCTCGCCATGAGTTTGCTGCCAGATGGCGATGCTTTTCAGCATGTCACTCTTGGCCATCGGAAGATCGCCGTCGTAGTAGTGCACATAGGCCAGGTTATTCCAGACTCGCGCTACTTCCGGGTGCGCCTCCCCCAGCAGTGTCACCTGCATCGCCAATGCCTGCCGGTACAATGCGTCGGCCTTCTTCAGATCATTGTTGTCCAGGTATAGCCCGGCAAGATTGTTTAAATCGGTGGCGATGGCGGGGTGTTGCTCACCGTACAGCTGTCGGTCCATCGCCAGTGCCTGCTCATACAGCGACTCGGTCTCTTCATAACGGCCCAGCAGGTTAACCACCATGCCCAGGTTGCTGAGGTTTTCCGAGACATCCGGGTGCGGTTCGCGGCCCAGGCTGCGGGTGCGCCGGGCCAGGGCATCGCGCAATATGACCGCCGACTCTTCATAGCGACCCTGGTCAAACATGTTCAAACCGAGCTCCTCAAGGGCCTCGGCTACCGCTGGGTCATCGGGTTTCAACAAACGTTGCCGCTCCTCCAAAACCTGGCGCAATATAGGTTCCGCTTCCTCATACTGACCTGTCTGGAAATACAACTCGGCAAGGCCGGCAAGGTTGTCAACTATAGCCTGCTGGTTGCCCTGCTTCTTCAGCCGCTCTATAGCCTCTAAATACAAGGCCTCGGCGTCGGAGTATTCGGCCTGCAGCACCTTGACGTTGGCCAGGCTGTGCAGGCTTTCGTTAATACCTGCGGAATCTTCCGCTGCCAGCCCACGCCGCCGTTCCAGAGACTTCTCCAGCAGGCCGGAGGCATCGCCGTAGAGGCCCAGTCCGGTAAATACCTGGCCCATGGTGCTCATCAGCGAGGCCTGAATGGCCGGTTCTCCCTCCAATTCAAGCTCAATGCGATCGGCACCTTTAACCAGAATCTCCCTGGCGGTGATGGTTTTGCCGCGCGACTCCCCCGGGTCTGATACCTCGAAGAGGCCAATCATGAACTGCGCTGTGCGGCGTGCGGTTTCTGCTTCCTGCTGCGCCCGCAGCCGTTGCCGGTCTGCCTCGTTGCGGGCAATAAGGGCAGTGGTGGCGAGGCCAATGGCCACAACCATTCCCGCTATGGCGGCACCGGTGATGATAGCCATACGCCGATGTCGGCGCTGCAGCTCGCGCTGGCGCAACTCGTCGAAGCCGACCCCCAGCATCCCGGCCAGCAACTTGACCTTGGCGTGATTTTTGCCATCCTTGCCGGGCCTGGCATCCGCAGCGATGGGCTCGGCGGGCACATCCGAAAGCTCACCGTCTTCACCCAATTGGTATCGCAGTGCCTCGGGAAAACACTCGAAGCGCTCCGACTCTGGTGAGCCACTGGCGTAGGGTTCGCCCTCAACAATCAGGCTGAAGATTCGTTTCGAGCGGCCCAGGCGCTTGAAGGCGAGAATTTCCTCGTTGACCCAATGGGAGCGAGCCGAGGCCATCGAGCAGATCACAATCTGGCAGGCAGAGGCCTCCAGCGCCGCGGTCAGGTCCGCCCCGAGATCTGTGGAGCTGGCGAGCTCTTCCCGGTCGCGAAAAATCGGTGCCAGTTTTTCCGGCACCTCGCCCATCTCGGTGACAGTGCCAACGAGGTGTTTGGGTGGCTTATAGGCTTCCAGTGACCGGTGCAGCCAGCGCGCCCACTTTTCGTCCGCGTGGGCGTAGCTGATAAAGGCCTTGTATTTGAACTCGCTGCTCATTGCGCACCACTGTAGCTGCCGCAGCGGATAAAGAAAAGCCGGGGCAAGCCCCGGCTCAAACGTTCAGGCCGTGTGTGAGCAGCGGCCCCTAGTCGTTGGATAGGATATTGATAAAAGCCCTGATCTCATAGGACAAGTGCTTTGCTTGCGACACCAGATCGCCGAAGGCATTCAGGGGCTTGTCCCCCGGGGCTACCGGGTCGACCGCAGTGTTCTTGATTGTGTCCAGTTTGACTCCGGTTGCGTAACAGTTCTGTAATCCATCGCTCACGCCAGGAAGCTGCAAGCGGCCTTCGAACTGCTCCAGCAATACCGCCGCCTGCTGGAAGAACAGCTCAGAGCGCGCCTGATTGGATGCCGAGAAGAGCACGCCGTAATTGTAATACCGTTGGGCATATAAGGGGTAGGCTGCCAGCTGTTGGTAATAGAAGGTCGGGGTTACACAGCTCGCGGTCCGGGTTGCGGCATCGATCAGCGTCTGAATTTCTGCACCAATCTCTTCCTGCAGATTAACCTGAGGCGCGTGAATCAGGTTCCAGGCGAGAAATGAGAAGCGCCTGGACACACTGCGCTTGGAGCCACAGCCCGTCATAATATCCCGGCCAATTTCATTGATGATGCCGGGCGCCGTTGAGGTGCCAGTCAGGTATTTGATCTCATCGTCGCGGGCATTAATCTCAAAGAACGGCTGGTTAAGGCTGACGTTATTGGGGTTGGACTCGCACTGATAGTCGCTACCGTCGAGACCGGACGCCTCGAACTCCAGAATACTGGCCACCGGGTCGATATCCGATTCAATCGCGACTATATCGATGTAAGGGCTCCAGTCGGATGCGCTGCGGGACACCACAGCCCCATCCCAGGTGGCCCGCGGCACACCGCAGCCCTTGGCAGACACGGTGAACCAGTTGTTGGTGCCGGGGCTGTTATCGGAAACAACCAGTTCCAGTGGCACGCTGTCGACGCCATTGACGTTGTACAGATTGACACCGTTGAAAATCAATACATCGTTGATATCGCCGTCATCCAGGTCAAAGGAACCGCCTGCGTCTTTCTGGCAATGCGCTCTGTCGTCGCGGACCCGCACGGGGAATCCGTCCAGGATCGCGACATTCCCCTCCAGGGAGGTGTCTCTGATAAGCGTCCTCAGGTCATTACCGACTACCGGCCCGCCCGCGGGAACGAGCACGATTTCACAGGTGCCTTCACCATCATCAAAACATTGCTGATTGACGTTATTGCTCTGTTCGATAACCAGATCCATACCGGCGAGAAAAACACCATTCCCTGCGGGGGTAGAGGTGTAGTTGTCGACCACGATTTCCATGGAGCGTACATCCAGCGTGTCGTCGAAACCCACGAATATGGCGTGTGGATTTTCTACATCGCATTCAAACTCTGTAATGTCATCGCTACTGTCCGCTGACCAGGAGAAGGTAGCACCCTCGCCGCCCTCGTCTCCGTCATACTGGACAATGACCCGGCCATTGGTCACCGAATAACAGCCATCGTCGTCTCTATTTTCCAGGCCGTTGAGATAAATGCCAGTCATGGGTGCAGAGCTCTGTAATTCCCCCTGTGAATCAAGGACGTAAATACCCAGAGACTCATCATCTTCCATGCCATCCGAGGAGCTACCACTCGAGCAGTCGACCCCGACGCCCTCGGTGGTGTTGGTTACAATAGGGCTGTAGCAAGTGGGCTGATAGTTATACGCCTCAAACTCCAGATATTTGTTTGCGTCGGGGATAAAGACGGAATCGCCACTCAGCGGACAATTATTGGGGCCGTCTTCGCAGCGTAAATCAAAATCCAGACCGGGTGGATTATCGGGCAACGCCACCGCCTCATCCGCCACGCCCACCGCAAGCTGCGAATGGGCACTGGCGACATACAGTGACAAGCTCGCCAGAAAAACGAGCCCGGTGGGAGATTTCAATCCGCGCTTTTGCGAAAAGGGTGCTCTCAGTGCGGTGCCAATTATTGTATTTTTTTTCATTGCCTGTGCCTCGTGTAATTGTTATCCATAGCCAATTCAATCATCCCTGAACCGCAGCGCTCTCAGTAGGCGCTTTATTTGTTGTCAGAAAATTTTACATTTCAAAAAGAGAGCAAGGCTTGGCATCGTGGCCAGGGCTCACCGGCCAATCCCGGGGCTGGGAGTATGTCGCGCGAGCAATATACTCAAAGCTCTCTCCTAAGTTATTGATACTATAAAACTATCCTCTAAAGCTATACTCTGGGCGCGGGTCGGATAAACTGCCGGACAGCGCATTTGCAGGCCACATATCCAGCTCAAGGGCCAGTGAGGCTTCGAAAGATTTATGCAATTTTCGCACCACAATTATTCTTTATATTTGCGGCAGGCCTGTCGATGTTGTAGGGGGTTTTATAGCGGCTATGGCAAACATCCTTTTCACCTGGGAGATGGGAGGCAACCTCGGGCACCTGGCGCTGATACGGTCCCTGGCGCAGGTGGCAGCCCGGCGGGGGCATACTGTCAGTGTGGCGCTGCGCGACCTGAGGTTTGCCGGCGGCGTTCTTGGGGATTTGCGTTTCGACTGTTTCCAGGCGCCCTTTCGTCTACCGGGTAATCCCCGGCCTACACCGCAATGCCTGTCCTATGCTCACACGCTGGAGGACTTTTGCTTTTCCGGGGAAGGCGAGCTGGCTTTGCGTATCGCCGCATGGCGCCAGATTTTTGATGCTACCCGGCCCGACCTTGTTTTTTATGAGCACAGCCCGGGTGCGCTAATCGCCAGTCACGATTACGCCTTCGGCAAGATCGTGGTGGGAAACGGTTTTTGCAATCCGCCCACAACGCTCGTTGAGGGAGTATTCGCGCCTTTTATTACCACCCGTCGCGAAGCGGCAACAATGGCGACACTGCGCCTTAACGACCAGCGCTTGTTGGGTGTGCTCAACCAGGGCTGCAAACTCGCCGGCGCACCGCTATTTGACGACCTGGCGGAGATCTATCGCCAGGCTGACCATACTTTTTGCGCCACATTGCCGGCGCTTGACCAGTTTGGCGCGCGCGATGGCGGGGTATATCTGGGGGCACAACCTTCCTTTGCCGCCGCACAACCACGGTGGCCCGAGGGCGCTGGCGATAAGGTATTCTGCTATCTCCAGAACTTCCCCGCGGTAGGCAGGCTATTGGCCGAGCTCTGTGCCACCGGCTTGAATCTGTTGGTCTATAGTCGCGACATTCCGGAGGACGTGCAGAGGCGGGCGGAGACCCAGGGCCGCATTCGGTTCAGCCGCGAGCCGGTCAATATTGAAACAGTGAGTCGCGAAGCGCGATTTGTTGTTCATCACGGTGGTCATACTACTGCGATACAGTGTGTTCTGAACGGTGTGCCTCAATTGTGCGTGCCAACCCAGCAGGAGCAACTGCTGACAGCACTGCAACTCGACAGGGCCGGTGTCGGTATCACAGCCCCTTACAACCAGAAAACATTTGCAGCGGATATCCGCCAACTGCAGGAGCGGCCGCAATTTCGACAGAACGCCCGCCAACTGCAACAAAAGTACGCCGACTTTAACTGGGAACACTCGGAGCAAAAGGTCGATACCGCACTCACTCAATTACTGGCCCGGTAGACCGGGCTGGTAGATGACCTGTGGTGAGGGCATCAATCCGGCGCTATCTCCGACAGAAACTCGTCGAATTTTCCGCTGGCACTGCGAGGAATACAGTCGACTTGTTCGTATACCATGTTAAACGGGAAACCAATCGCCTTGTGGAGGATGCTGGTGAGCTCACCCAGGGTAGCTTCTGCCACGGGTGTATCCGCGCCAATCCTCAGCAGTAATGTGTCCATGCTTTTCTGCACCACCTGAAATTGTGCGTGTGGCAGCACATCCATCATTGCCATAGAGTTCGTCAGCGGCCAGCTTCTCCTGCCGTCGGGGTATGAGACCAGGTTGCGACTGCGACCAATAATGCGTTCCACCACCGGCAGTGTGATGCCGCAGTCACAGCTGCCCCCGGCAATGGCGTAGTCGCCTATCTCATAACGAATGAGCGGCATGACATGATTGTGAAGGTGGGTGACCACCACGCGCCCCATTTCCCCCGGGCGGCAGGCCCGATTGTCTTCATCGAGAATCTCCACCAGGCAGCTTTCCGCCATCAGGTGGTAGTGGTCATAACGCGGGCACTGCAATGCCATGTAACCCAGTTCCTGGCAGCTGTAGATATCGGCCACCCTGCCACCGAATGCCTCTTGTGCCAGCCTGCGAGTCTCCGGGCTCAGGGTTTCGCCCATGGTGCTTATCCCGCCCAGTTGCAGCGGCTGGTCAGAGGCGAGGTTGCTCCTGGCCAGGGCCTGCAGCAGTGAGGGGTAGGTCACCAGATAACCCGGCTGCAGTTCCTGCAGCCAGCGCAACTGGGCCTCTACATCCGTTGAACTGCTGACAGTGCTGGCCTGACCTGTGGCGAACAGCAGTCCGGTGCTGCTACCCCAGCGTTGAGATGTTTTCCCTGGCGGCTCAAGACCCTCATGCCCCGTATATTTGATTACCGCGAGGTGGCGGGAGAAATCCCGTTGCTGCCACAGGTGGTCGCGCACGGTATTGGCGCTCCAGTACACCTGCGCCCGCTCTGTTACTGTGACCTCCAGCGGCCGTCCTGTTGAACCCGATGTGCGCTTTTTAGCCGTTCTTCCGTCCCGTGACCGCAAATCAACTATCGCGTGCAATGCATCGGCGTTTTGCTGTATCGCTTTGCGCTGCAACAGGGGAAGACTCTGCCAGTCATCCCAGCTGTCCACGGGGAAATAACGTTCGTTTTGGTAGTAGGGCACGTGATCAATGCAGTGCTGCATGAGAGTCTTTAAGCTTGCCAACTGAAGCTGGGCAAGTTGTTCAGAAGAGAACTTCTCGGTTTGCGAGAACTGAAACAGCATAGCCTGAGATATCAGGCGATGCTTGTCTGGCAGCCCCAGCCAGTTAAATTCAAAGCCGGCTAATGCCATGCGCCGTCACATTCAGTTATTTTATGGGGCGTGATCAATCAAATACCATAACAATGTAAGCGACGAAGAGAACCAGGTGAACAATGCCGTGCGTGATGCTGGTTCTCACACTGGAAAATGTCACCAGCGATACCAGTATGGTCGTCATCAGCAGTATCGAGTCGACCGGCCCCAGGCCGAGGGTAACCTTGTTTCCGGTTGCCAGGCCGATCAGCAAAATAGCTGGCACTGTCATGCCGATGGTGGCAAGAGCTGACCCCAGGCAAATATTGATAGAGCGCTGCAGCCGATTGTTGAGGGCTGATTTGAGTGCCGCCAGGCCCTCCGGCGCCAACACAAGCACTGCAATGATTACCCCTCCCAGCGCTACCGGTGCGGCGAATGCGGCGATCTGATAGTCGATAAGCTTCGCCATGCTTTTGGACAGGAATACGATTGGCAGCATGTTGGCGACCAGAAAGAACGCGTGAAAACCTACAGAGCCAAGCTCAAAGTCGCCGTGATCGTCTGCCTGGGCCTCTTCGGGGTCCGTAAAAAACCCCCGATGGCGTAAAGTCTGGGCGACAAGGAAAGCCACATACAGTCCGGCTGAGGCCAGTATCGCAAATATCATCTGTCCGGTTGAGTAGGTTCCCGCAGCGCTGGACTCAGTGAAATTGGGGAGAATCAGGCTGAGAATCGCCAGCGGAATCAGGACAATCAGGAAGGTGTTAGCGCCCTGAAGATTATACACCTGCTCCAGGTGCCGCAGCCCACCACACAGTAAAGAGAGGCCGACCAGGCCGTTGAGGACGATCATCAACACCGCGAACATCATATCGCGCCCAAGCTCGGAAGACTGGGCGCCTGCGAGTATCGCGGCCGAGATCATCACCACTTCAATACTGATTACCGACAGGGTCAGTATCAAGGTGCCATAGGGTTCCCCCAACTTGATGGCCAGTCCATCGGCGTGATGAACCACGCCAAAGGAGAGCCAGAGCATTACCGGGAACAGCCAGCAGAACATGATAATTGGCATTGCCCCGCCCGACATGGACGACAGCCATTCACCACCAAATAGCAGAAATACTGCCAGTGTTAGCAAACCTGCTATCAGTCCCCGCTCCCGCTTCATAATGCCCAGGGGGGAGGGGGTCTGAGCTTGTGTGTTTGCCATTTTTGTCTCTATTTTATGGAGTACTGTCGAATGGCAGCGTCTGCCTTGTGAGTAATGACAGGAGAATTACCCAGCGGTGTCATGCCATTCTGCGAGCTCTATCGTGACGCCTTCGGGGCCGCGAAGAAACACAAGTTTGCGATCGTGGAAATTCATAACCTCGTTTCTCGTTTCATAACCGGCGGCGATGAGTTTTTTAAGCTCCTGCTCCACGTCATCAACGGCGAAGCAAATGTGGTTGAAGCCAACCGTATTTAACATCTCGATATTTGGATTGGGGGTCGGCTCCGCGTTGAGAAATTTAAGCAGCTGGATCTCGCAGCGCGGCGAGGAGCCCGCCAATACCAGGGTGTGGTGCTCTGCTTCAATGTTTTCGATTCCCATATACCCGGAGAAAGTATCGCCGGAAATCACCACAAATTTATCTTCCTCAAACCCGAGCAACTGGAAGAATTCTTTTGCGCGATCGACGTCTGTTACGACTATCGTCACGTGATCGAAATTTTTTATCATAATGGTGTTCCTGACCGTATCGGCGGCTGCCACTGCTGGACCGGGTCTTGCCGCCTTGAGCCGTTCATTGAGATGCCGGTCCCTGATTTCCCCGACCTTAACGGCATCCTTGCAGAATTTCCATTTTACTTTTGTGTTATTGCCTGCCTTTTTCCATCCAGCAGTGCGGCGGGAGCCACAAATACCAGCAGGCACAGCACCAGCGCGATGATGGCCAGATTGACCAGCAGGCCGTAGTTGTCCTCGCCGACTACCAGTGCGGCCACAAAAGGACCGCTGGCGAGCCCCATCTTGGAGGCAAAGCCCCCCAGCGCGGCGGTCTGCCCGGTCTGATCGAAGTCAGAACACATGCCAAGCAGGTAAGAGATAATGAATGCCCAGGTAATGCCGACACCAACGTTGGCCAGCCAGTACATGGATTTGATTTCGCTGTAATGCAGAATCCAGGTGCCGGCCAGGGTGAGTATCATGGCCAGGCTTACCGGGAACAGGCGCCCGTAGCGGGTCGAAATCAGAATCACCAGCACTGAACCGGCTATGGCTATCCAGGCCGCGACTCCGAGCGTGGAGCTGATGAACCCCATATCCAGCCCGGCGCTGCGACCCATGCCAATGATGTAGGCATAGACGCCCATGTTTGCGGCCTGGAACAGGAAGGTCGCCAACAGTGCCAGCACCAGCATTTTGCGATTGACGCCACTTGCGCTGGAGTGGTGTGCATTTGAGTGAACCCGTGGCGGGTAGTCCGACAGGAAAGGTAGCATCATGAAGGTCACGGTGCTGAAGGCGATCAGCGCCAGGAATAACGCCGCGGTACCAAACTCCGGCACCAACGACGGCAGGTACATCAGGCCGAGCCCGCCCAGGCCGAATTGTACCGTCAGCAGGTAGCCAAAAGTGCGATCCGCCTGTTCTGTACGGGAAATAACGGCAAACCCCACCCCCACCAGCATACCGCCCATACAGCCGTGTAAAAAACGCAGCCCGGTTAGCAAGTCCGGATTACGCACGAATATCGACAGTATGTCGGCGATGACCAGTCCCAATAACAGGCAGCGCGAAACAAGCTTCCATGGCACCCGCTTCACGAAAAACACGGCGGAGAGTGCGCCCAGGGCGGCACCATAAACATTGGCGGATCCGACGAAGCCCGCTTGCCGGTTGCTGTAACCCATGCCCTCAATCAGGCCGTCAACCAGCGCCGGCATGATATTGACGTAGAACAGCCCGGCCGTGGCCAGGAAGGCCAGCAGAATACGCGCGATTTCGCCGTTTGGTGCGGCAACAGGCCAGCTGCTGCCAGCCCGGGGGGGCGCTGAATTCGTTGCGCTGTCAGTCATCAGTTTGTTCCTTGTCCTGGCTGCAAAAGGGGATGATCCGGTCGGACTCGCGGGCGGCGTCCAGCCAGCTGAACTGGCCGCTGTCGCTGAAATAGTAGTAAACGGTGTTGTTGGGCAACAACACCACGTTGATGCCCCCATACCCCAGCATGAAGGGCAGGTTTATCGGGCTGGTACAGCCGGTGCCGGTAACTCCCGGGTAGGCCCAGAAACCATTGTTGTAGTAGTAGCGGCCAGCCATGGCGGGCAGGCCGGGGTCATCCGAGTTGCGTTGCATTGCGCCATTCAGTAACGCGCTGTCCACCTGCTGGCGAATGACTTCGCTGTTGGCAAGGTCGGCAAGCTTGGCGATGTCGTCCACATGCAGCGTGAGCCCATACCCGGTAAACGCCTGCGCCTGCTCGTCGTAGCTGCGGCGGCTCACCGCACTGGTGGGGCTGAGCGAGAGGGAGCGCCACCAGGGCAGCAGCAGGTCATCGAGCAAGTCGCTGCGCATGCCTCTGCGCTCAGTGAGGAAGCCGTTCATTGCTGTACCCAGCACATAGGTGTCGCTGGTGTGATACACCCACTGTTGTCCCGGCGCTGTGTGATGGGGGTAGTGGCCGCAGGCGAAGGAAATTTTCCCGCTGTGGTTGACCGGGTCGAAAAACCCGGAGGCCTTGTCGCCGGCCGTCTCATCATCGTCGTAATCAGCTGAGCTGTAGTTGCCAGTGGCCATATCCAGCGCGTGTTCAAAAGTGACGCCGTGCCATGTGCCGCTGGCTGCACATTCAGGCACATAGTCGGCGATGCGGGCCTTGGCCGCCCCGGGGTAGAGTTGCTCCAGCCGCATCAGGCCCAGGCCCGCGACCAGACTTTTGGCCAGTGAATAGGAGGGCAGGTCCAGCACCTCGCAAAAAGGGTAGCGACCCTGCCGTGTCTGGCAGCCACCCAGGTAATTGACGCCGCCGATCAGGAATCCGTAGACCGTCATGTCGTCCGGGCTGATGACATTGGCTGCGCCAAACTGTGCCGGGTTGGCCCCCGGCCAGTCCGCGGCCAGATCCTCAATGGGACGCACAGGCAGGCGGTTGGCAACTTCTACCGCGTAGTTTGCCACCAGGGTTTCTGCATCGGCCACCGGGCCCGGAGTGAAGCGGGCGCGGGTCAGGGTCCAGAGGTCAAACTTGAAGTACAGGCAGGTCTCGCTGGCAACCTGCAGGGCCACCCGGGACACGCTGCCATCGGATTTAAAGAGGAAACTCATTACGCCATTATGGGTACAGTTTTCGCCACGCTGCACCAGACTGAAAGGCAGGGCGACGCGGCTATAGCCCCTGTCGCCAGCTTCCTGCCATACCAGCCCCGGCTCCAGCAGCCATTCCCAGTGCGGGTGGTCGCCTGTGACGACCCCTCGTGTAGCCGGGATCAATTGGTCGCCCTGCTGGACAAAGGTAAAGCTGAAAGCTGGCAGCTGGGTGACCAGGCTTGTTGAATCAGAGGCGTACCCCAGGTCGTCTCGCAGCACGCGAAAGCCATCGACTTTTGCGGCCGGAAAAATGTCAATAAGGCCCTGTAGCTGCTGCCCGGCTGCGCCTGCCCCGGGACCAGGTGTAAATGCCGCCATGGGCACTGCCTGTCTCATCGCGCCAGAACCCAGCAGTGTGGCTGCATCCAGTGTGCGGCGCGATTCATCCGCCCCGGTTACACCGTTGGCGACTAACCACAGCGGCAGAGCAAGCGTGAAGACGCGCCAGTTATTCATGCACTGCTATTCCAGCGGCGTCCAGAATGTTTATCAGGGGTTGGAGTTGTTCACGGTACTCGCGCCATCGGTCAAGGGATGAGCTATAAACCGGCATCCTGACCTGGGTAGCGCTGGCCGTGGTGGAAGACTGGGGGTTGTCATAGAAACGCAGGCATTGCTGCTGCCAGGGCAGGCCACAGGCCTCCAGCAGGGGGCGGCTCTGTGTCTCTGTGTCCTGCACCACATGCTCATAGCGGACAGTGCGTATAACACCGGGCATGACCGCCCGCCAGTGCTGCATAAGGCGGTGATAGGCAACATAGTACCGGCCCAGTTCTTCGAGCTTGTAGGAAAAAGGGTAGGCGTCCTGGAACAGGGTCTTGTAAATGGCGTAGCAAGTATCCAGCGGGTGCCGCTCAAGGTGAATCAGGCGCGCTCGCGGCAGCGCCAGGTGAATCAGGCCGGCGTAAAGAAAATTGAGAGGCATCTTATCGATAAAACGCGGTTTAAAACTGGTTGCCGGGCGGGTGGACTCAATATAGTTTTGCCCCAGCGTAGTGAAGTCAACCTGAGTTGTACGCGCGACCAGCTCTTCCCTGGCGAGCCCCGGCTGACCGGCCAGCCGCGTCAACTCAATAGCAAAATTGTTCAGCTCACCCGCGGCGTGTACATCGGAATGACTGCCTATAATGCGTTCCACTAACGTTGAGCCGGTGCGAGGCATGCCCAGAATAAAAATTGCTTCGTCGTTATCATACCCCTGGATGCCGCGATCAAACTGTGCCGGCCCATAGTGCTGCTGGATCGCTTCCATGGTTTGTATATCGCTTGCCACCTCATAGCGCATCAGGCGGCGGCGAAGGTCGGCGCCACTTTTGAGATAGGCGAAGGATCGCTGCGGCTGTGCCAGGTCCTCCAGCTCCTTTGCCAGTGCGTGGAGAATTCTGACCTCGCCCCTGGGCTCGCCTACACCGTTTTTCAGCAGTGCTTCCAGCTCCGCCACATGGTTGTGCTCCGGCGTCTGTTGGCGCAGTTGTGAACGCAGACTATAGGCTTCAAACTCCTTCGGGTTGAGGGCTATTGCACGGGTGAGATTGGTTTCGCTTGCATCAAAATCACCCAGAAATCGTTGTACTGTGGCCAGGTTGTAATAATGCTCAGCGGAATCGGGTTCCAAAGCGATGGCGCGGCTGTACTGGTGGGCTGCCTCTTCCTGCAGTTCCAGCCGCGACAGCAGCAGAGCCAGACTGGCGCACTGCCAGCCGCTTGCCATCTCATCTTCCGCCAGGGATGTCACCAGCGGCCTGGCCTCACGGCCACGGCCCAGGCGCATCAGGCAATTGGCCTGTTGCAGCAGCCAGCCGCTGTGCTCTGGTTGCAGGTTCACGGCGCGATTGATGGCTTGCAGCGCCATGGTTGGGTTGTTCAGGCGCAGCGCGAGCTGGCTGGTGCTGTGCCAGCCGGAGGCGTACTCAGGGTACTGCTGGTTGAGCTGCTGGCAGGCGGCGACGGCCTGTTTGATCTGATTCTGGTCGACCAGTTGCCAGATCGTATCCTCGAGAGTTTTTTCGGGCATATTTGAGTGTGCTCTCAAGCGATTGCCTTGGGGTATCTCGACATGGGGGCAGGGTAGCACAGGCCTGGTGGGTGCAGAAAAACGGGCCTAATGGCCCGTTGTCTTGCGCTTCCCCGACTTGTAGATACCGCGCCCTAGAAGGTGTAACTGAGTGAGACACCCAGGGTGCGCGGCTGGGTGATCATCTGCCGGTTGCCATTGCCGTACCAGGACTCGAAGACGCCGGTGTCATAACTCCAGTAGGAACTGGGGAAGGCGCCGGTGACACCGTCTTCGTTGCCCAGATTCTTGCCGTACACGACCATGCGCCACTCGTCCATCAGCAGGCTGGCTGACGCATTCCACAGCCAGAAACCGTCCAGTTTTTCATTCTGCCGCGAGTCGTTGTCGATATAGTTTTCCGAGTCCGACTGATAGTAACCGCCCACCCTGCTGACCAGGTCAGCGTCTTCACCCACCCTGAAGGTGTGGTCAATAGAGAAACTGAGTACGTTCTCTGGTGTGCCCGGCAGGGTGGAACCCTTGGGTGCAATCACATCGCCGGACTGGGCGCTGAGGAAATCTTTCTCCAGTTCAGCTTTGACATAGGTATAACCCAGCCGGTAGCGCAGTGCATCAGTGATGTAGCCATTCACCTCCAGCTCTATACCTTTGCTGGAGGCCTCATCGCCATTTGAGGCCAGATAGAATCCGTACCAGTCGGAAGTGGCATTCAGCTGTGGATCCTGCCAGTCCACGTAAAACGCCGACACCGTGTAGGCCATGTAGTCGTTTCGTCCCTTCACGCCGATCTCGTAGTTGTTGGCGTTGTCGGAGTCATAGCTGCGAATATTCTCTGCGTTTGGCTCGCCAAAGTTGTCGCCGTTTTCCAGGCTGGGAATCGCATTGTAACCGCCGCGGCGGTAGCCCTGTGACCAGGTGCTGTAAACCATGGTGTTATCGCTGAAATCGTAGGACACGTTTATTTTGCCGAGTATGTCGTCGTCTGATCCATCAGAGCTGGGCACCTTGCCTGAGGTCCAGCCCACAACCAGTGGGAAGCCCATGATGGTGTCGTTGGTCGACTCAACGTTAAACCAGCGGAAGCCGCCGGTCACCCGGAACTGCTCTGTGAAATGATAGGTCAGCTCACCGTAAAGGGCGGCATCGGTCACTGTTACGTCGCGTTTGTATTCAAAATCCCGCTCCGTCAGGCCGTCATAGAAACGCGGCCAGAAGTTGTCACATACTGCTGAACCGGTGGCGCGGCAGCTTTCGTTGAACACATTCATGCCCGGATTCCAGCTGTCCTGATACACGTGCTGGTCTTCGTCAAGGTAGAACAGGCCCGCCAGCCAATCGATATTGTTGACCGTTTCATTGGAGACCAACCGGAATTCCTGCACCCAGGTTTTGGTATCGTATCCGCGCTCGGCACGCTGTGCAGGCCGGGGCCAGCCCGCGTAGCCGAATGAATCAATCCAGTCGCGGCTCGCTGCGGGGTCTTCCTCGCCGCCACTGACCCACAGGCCGCCGTTGTCACTGTTACCACTACCGTCGGTTTTATAGTATGAGGTGTTGGAGGTCAGGGTGGCGAAGCCCAGGTCCCAGGCGACATCCAGCGCGTAGAGATCCACCTCTCTTTTGGAGGGCTCCAGTAATACCTGCCCGCTTTCATGGTCGTCATACTCGAAGTAGGTGCCATCCACCGGTTGATTGTTGTTGCCCAGGGTGGTGGCTCTGCGGGAACCTACCTTATCCTTCTGGTACTGATAGCTGGCCAGCACACTGAGGGATTCAGCGGGGTCCCACTTGGCGGCCAGTCGCACCATGTCAATTTTCACGTCATCCGCGTCTTTCTCATTCTTGTAGCAGGCGCCATTATTCAGCACCTGCTCATCGCTCGCCTGGCGAGGGTCTATGCAGTTGTCGCCATCGGCAATCATGGGCTCACCAAAACTGTTCAGCTGATAAGCGTTCACATAATCGATCACACCGTCATTATCTATGCGATCGATAAAACCGCGCACTGCGAGGGTGTCAGTGATGGGGATGTTTGCCATGGCGTAAAGGTCGTAGTTGTCGCCGCTGGAACCGTCGGTCTGACTGTAATCGGCCTTCAATTCACCTTCGAACTTCTCCGTATGTGGCTTGTTGGTGATATAGCGCACGGTGCCACCGATTGAGCCGGAGCCGTAAAGCGTGCCCTGCGGGCCCCGCAATACCTCTACCCTCTCCAGATCCTTGAGTACAAAATTTGCGTATACCGGCGTGTTGTCTACGTAGGTCGCCACAGTGGGAACAGCATTTAGCGCGATATCGCCGTTGAGGCCGTTGTCGACGTTGATACCACGGATAATGATGCTGTTCACGGTGCCCGAGTTGCGAAAGCCGCGATCAACCACTGAGACACCTGACATGGCGCGCAGCAGTTCCGCCTGGTCATTGATCTGCTGGTCTACCAGCTCGGAACCCTGCATCGCCGAGATATTGTAGGGAATATCCTCAATGGCAACCCGTCGCGAAGTAGCAGTAACTATCACTTCTTCGAGCTTATTGGTTTGTTGTGCCAGGGCCGAATTGCCGTAAAGCATGAAAGCGCTGCTCGCGGCGACCGCCACGGACAAGGTTTTTCTTCTGAATGCTATTGCTGTTTTCATTCTGTTTCCCCAGAGTTTGACCGTATCGATTCGTTATTGTGCTTGTGCCGATGTCGCGCTGGCGGTTTGCCTGATATCCAACTTATAAGAGTGAGACCAACACTCGTAGTGCCAGTTTCCATCTCTCTATTAGGCCAGTTTCAGCTGTCGCCTTTATCTTGCGCGGCCGGCATCACCAGTTCACCCAGTGTTTCCAGTGCTTCGGATCGCCGTTGTCCCCTCGCGTACGCGGGAAATTCAATCTCGCTGTCCCGAAAGCTTTTCAGTACCTGCCCCAACCCCATGGTGCCGCGCTCGCGCACTCTGTTAAGTAGTGCCATATCCACTTCTACCGGTATGATCTCGGTTTCAGCACCCGCCTCATGCAGGATTGAGCCGTCGGGTGCCACCACGATGGAGCGCCCGTTACCGAGAGTGCCGGCAACGTTAATATTAAAGAAATAGCACTGGTTCATAACCGCGTTTGCGCGGGCGATGGTCAGTTCCAGTTCGCGATCAATAGTATTGGTCATAGTGGGGCACAGCACGACACCAGCCCCCATCCAGGCGAGTTGGCGAGTGGTTTCCGGGAACCACTGGTCATAACAGATGGACAGGCCGAAACGCCCTACGCCAGGCACGTCGAACACGCCGCTTTCGTTGCCAGCGCTTATGCCTTTTTCGTAGGGGTAGAACGGAAACTGCTTGCGGTAGCGCGCGACCAACTCACCGTCCGGGTTGATCACAAGGGCGGTATTGTAGATGCGATCGCCGTCCTTCTCATAAATGGAGCCGGGAATCAGCCAGACCCCCTGCTCGCGCGCCAGGTCACGGTAAAAGCTTTCGGTTTTCCCCGGCAGGCTTTCCGCGTTGCTGCTTTTCGACCCAAAACTTGCCAGCTCTCCCACTACGATCATGTCGACCCAGGGAAAGCTGCGTTTGGTTTTCTCCACCTGGGACTGGATCAGGTATCGGTTGTCCTGATCCGACACTGCAAGTTGCAGGCCAGCAATGGCAAAGTGATTCATTCGCGCCCCTTAAAGCATGGCGTTATAGTTGGTATTAGTGCCGCAGTAGTTTTTACTGTAAGTAATCCAGCCGTTTGACCATAGAGCCAGTTGGGGTGGCTGTATTAGGCCAGATCAGGAGTGGGGGGGGTTGTCCTGTGCTTCTTCAGGATGGCGCGCTCGATCAGGCGACCCTCTTCGTCAAACAATTTGATGGTTTCGCCGTCCATAACAATATGGTATTCGAAGGCTTCACCCCAGGCCCAGCGTGACCATTGTCGACACCATTTGTCGCCTTTAATCCACCAGCTACCGGTATCGACGTCCTCATCTGCATGGCCTGCCTTGCCGAGCATGGTGCCGTCCGCGCGCAGTTCGATGGTACAGGGGTCGCCATAGGCAATCAGCGACAACATGGTGCTGTCCGCAATAGTCTCGTACAGCTCGGGTCCGGTCACATGCCTGCCCTGGGCCCCGGCAAAGTTTTCCGTCTTGTTGGCCGTCAGGTCGTAAAACAGATCCCGCAGCTGCAGCACACCCTCGCGGATACGGTCGTGTGGAATGCTGGTAATGCCCATGCGGAAACAGTTTTCAGGGACATTGGAGGTGGCGTAGTAATCCTCTACCGGTTCAATCAATACGCCGCGCCGGGCCGCTTCCTTGACGACGAAGGCGGCGTCCAGATCGCTAGGCCCACGCACCCAGAAGGAGGAGCCGCCCTGGGCAGGTGTCATTACCACATGGTGTAACAGATAGTAATTGAGCGCCCTGCGCAGGGCGATCCAGCGCTCCCGGAAGGTCTCGTGCAAGTGCATCAGGAACGTGTCGTAGTGGCCCAGCGACAAAAAGTAGGCAGCGGTGCGCTGGTTGTTCAGAGGCGGATGCCGCACTGTCAGTCTGCGCAGGTAGCGCGCCGCCTCGATAATCTCCGGTGGCGCAACCATAAAACCCAGGCGCAAACCCGGCGACAACACTTTTGACAGGCAGGACATGTAAATGACGCGGTCTGCCGTGTCGATACTCTTGAGAGCGGGGTGCGGGTTGCCCAGATAGTTACTCTCTGAATCGAAGTCGTCCTCAATGATAATGAGATCCTGATTGTGAGCCTTGTCCAGCAGTGACTCTCGCCGCTCCATTGACATGGTGACGGCAGTGGGGGCCTGGTGGCTGGGAGTGACATAAACCAACCGGCACTGGTCCAGTCGCTCGTCGACGACCAGCCCCTCTGCGTCCAGTGGCTGATAAACCAGCGGTGCCCCGCGCCGCTCCAGCAGGCGCCGCATGCCCGGATATCCCGGTTCTTCCATGGCCACCGACACAGTGGAGTCCACCAGTAACTCAACGACGAGGTGCAGGGCCTGCTGCGTACCGACGGTAATCAGAATTTCGTCTGGTGTGGCCTGTATGCCTCGCCTGGGGAGAATCTTACTGCGAATCTCATTTACCAGCATGGGGTCATCGATATCCCCTGTCTCGCCGGCCCATTCGTTGATGTCCCGCACTCCCAGCGCGAGGCGATTAGCCTCGCGCCACTCCTTCACCGGGTACAGCGACTGGTCAAACTGCCCTTCTATAAAGGGGTAGGGATATTGCTGCCAGTTCGGTGGGCAGGCGAATTCCCGCTCCAGAGGAACGCAGGTCTTCAGGCGGTTGCGCCAGAACGGGCTTGCGGGTCTGGGGCTGGGGAGTTTCCCCTCGAAACCTACCCGGTGCTCCAGAATTTTTTCGTTGATGTACAGGCCGCTGCGCTCGCGCGCTATCAGGTAGCCTTCATCAATCAGCTGCTGGTAGGCAAACACCACCGTATTGCGCGCGACCTCCAGTTGCTGCGCCAGTTTGCGCGAAGAGGGCAGGCGGTGCCCGGCAGGAAATGTTCCCTTGAGAATGGCCTCCACCAGTTTCTGGCGGATCTGGCTCTGGAGGTTGAGGCCACTGTTGGGGTCAAGGTAAATGATGGCGTTGGTCATGTAGCATGCATTCTACGGTGATAGCGCGCTATTGGAAGACTCGATCGGTCAATTCTGCGCGGCGCCGTGGTCATCGCCGATTGTGGCCTAAAACGGGTTTGGCACTCGCGTTGGTGTATCGATGCTCACATACATTTGGCAGATTTTCTGGTCCTGTAGCCTCAGCAAGTGCGGAATCTGACGAATATTGTCCCGGTCTTTTTCCTTGTCTTCCTCGGTCAGTTCTTCCCATGGCACAAGATCCGGGTGCAGCATTCTGTCCTCATCCCGGACTTCGCCGTAGCTATAGCCCGCGAGATATTTATCCGCCATCCAGCGTCGATGTTCCAACTGGGCCAGCAATTCCATCATCAGGTCGTCGGGGGGGAAGACAGCCTCCGGTTCCTTTGCCGCCAGGTCTGTTGCAGTGCAATTGGCAATGCGCAGTTTGATGTCCATGTGCGCCGCAGCATGCTGGTTGGCTTTCTTCTTGTGGGCGGGCAGTTCTGACCAGGGTATTAACGAGGCATTGCTTCTCAGGGTGGCGCCGTTTGCCAGTTGAGTGTTCAGGTAGGCGTTGTGCAGGGTGCGGGCGAGTACATCCAGTGCTTCATTGACCACCACATCGATGGAGACGGTTTCATCGAGACATTCGAAGTACTCAATGGGCTCATATTCCGGCAGGCCAAGCTTGTCCATGCTGATAGCTTGAAAGTCGTCGTCGATAATTTCAGCTAAAAAATTCTGTTGGTTCAGGCAGACGACAAAGTTCAGCGGGCGCAGCTTGCTGTGCCGGCGCAGCCGGTTGAGCCGTCTGGCGGACAGTATCCCTTCAACATCTTCGCGCAGCGACACATAGCACACATCGAACTGGGTTGAGGTTTGCATCTCGTGCCAACGGCTGGGGGTGATCGTCATCGGGTCGGCATGTACGAAATTCAGCTCTACGGTATTTTCCAGGTGGGGATAGCGATGCAGGAATCGCTCAATTCTGTCGGCATCACGGGCCTCGCACAGAACGGTGACTTTGGGCAGCCGAAAGTCAGTGTAGTGGGCGGTCAGGGCGGTCTGCAAAATCATTTCCCGCACAAGTGCCTGAAAGCCGATAAAAAGAATATGCATGGGTTCGTTAGCGCGGCCGGCGGGTCGGTAATACAGGTCGGGAGCACACACTCTGAAGATATTGCGGGCGATGGTTTCGCGCCGGTTAAAAAGGCGAATCGCAAAGCGAGAACTGTTGATTTCAAAGAAGCTGTGTACGCTGAAAACCTCATAAATATCGGGCGAGTCCACGCACAGGAAGCAGCGCAGTGAGACATCCGGTGGTTCACCGCCTATTGCTGGCTCCAGTCGGCTCGCTATTGTTTCCAGGCTCGTGACTTCACTATTTTTTAGCCGGCGTGTCAGTCGCTCCGCGTTTTTAGCTATGGCGATATTCGCCTTGTCATCGCTGGTGCACAGGAATAGTTCCTTGGCATAGATCACCCGCGATTTCAGCAGCACCAGTGGGTCCATGGCGTTGCCGCAAATCTGTATGGCACCGTAGTTGCGCAGCTCGGCAGCCAGAGGGTTAAGCGGGTCATTGTCGATAACGACCACCCGTTTACTGGAGTTGAGGCAGTAGTCCCGGGCGATACGAAAACCGGTTTCCCCGATGCCGCAGACCACCACAAACCGGCGTTTGTGGAACAGCAGTGCGTACAGGGCCACTTGCTCTTCAATTACATTCCACACCGCCTTGGCAGCGGTATAAAGCACGACCATGGGGGCCAGTGCCCGCGCGACCTGAAGATACACAGGCCAGCCTGCAGTTGATTCCGGCGCTTCAAAAATGAACATGCGGAAGGCGGCATACACCACATCCCACCAGGTTGAGGGGCCACCCTGTGCTTCCAGTGTCATGGTTTTTGCGAAGCCGACGCAGCCCAATATAAAAGCCAGGGCTGCCAGTAGTCCGACCAGCGTCCATTCATGGCGGGCGACGAAACTGGCTTGCTCGGTACCCGCATGCTTGTCGCGGGCCGCCTGGCCAGAGGATTTATGGTCCTGGAGCATGGGTATGCAGCTGTCCCTTTTTGTAGCCACTTTAGCGGTAATGGTTCGCCAGAGAAAGCGGGATTTGTGGCGGTGTATTTCCCCCTGGCCGCAATAGGCCAGTTTTGGCTGTCCATTGGGGCAGCGCCCGCGGCTGGAGCAGGTCTCTCGATGCGGGAGGTATATCAGTTCTCTATCCGTATTCAGCCCATAGACCGCTTGCATATTCACAGCCTGTTTCATCGAACGTATAGGGCATATTCTGTGTTCTAATACTGTATATCAGGCCGCCTGCTGGAGCTGTAGGAAACCGGGGTCAGTGACAGATTCTGGCGTCGATGATTTTTGACCCGCAGTAGATGCCCACAGGGTAAATGAGGGTAATGATGGAGACTGTTCATGCCGGTAAATAATGCGCGATATCTTGAGCTGGTGCGAGAGCTGTCAGATCGTATTGTTGAGGCCCAGCGGCCGATACGCGTGCTGGATGCCGTGAAATGGGGAAGCTCTGTACGCCGGGATTTTTTTGCCAGCGACTGCAAGCGCCTGCCCGAGATTGATGCAGCGTATTATCAATATAAGAATCCCCTTGAGTTTGAGCCTGCCGCTGCGCGGGATCAGTTTCACCAGATCGAACGTGATATTTCCCGTAAGCTGGGCCAGATGAATCCCCTGGCGACAATCATGCGGCGTATCTGCCGCGAGTACCAGACGGTGATTCGCATGTTGGAAGCCCGGGGAACACCCGATTTCGGGGCATATTCAGAGGAGCTGTATGGCTCCGCAACAGATGTTTTCCATGCCGGCGACCCGACCCTGGCGGATCTGGGTACCACCATGGAAAGTACCCTGACAAACCTGCTGCAGAACAAGTCCATGCTCGAACCCGAGAAAACCATAAGTGCTGATCGAGCGGTAGAAATGCTCAATGAGCGACTGCTATCCGTATTTCCGGATGCTGGTATTCGAGTGCTGCTAAACGACCAGATGACCGCCGACGCTGCAGCCGGTTCTGATTACCTGAAGATTCGCAGCGATGCCCGGTTTAACCACCTGGATATCGATGTCCTCGAGGTGCACGAGGGTTGGGTGCATCTTGGCACAACGCTCAATGGCATGGCCCAGCCATGGTGCACCTTCCTCAGCAAGGGGCCGCCGTCAGCCACTGTCACTCAGGAGGGACTGGCAGTGCTGACCGAGATACTCACGCTGCGGTCAAGTCCATCGCGCCTGTATCGGCTTGTCAATCGCGTTCGGGCCACTACCCTGGCCGAGGAAGGTGCCAATTTCATTGAGGTGTTTGACTATTTGCGGGGAAATAGCCTGCCGGACGACGACAGTTATTCTCTGGCCGTCAGGATTTTTCGCGGTAGTACACCGACGGGTAGGCCTTTCACCAAAGACCTCGCGTACATGCGGGGTTTTGTGCAGACCTACAACTTTGTGCGCCTGGCGATGAGTGAGGGCAAGCTGGACAGCTTGCCGGTACTGTTTTGTGGCAAGGTCACACTTGAGGATGTCAAAACATTCCGCATGCTGATGGAGGAGGGGGTGGTTGTGGCACCAAAATTCCTGCCGCCGCATTTCGCCGATATGCGGGGCCTCGCCAGCTGGATGAGTTTTTCGCGCTTTATCTCCAGTATGAGTTTCGATCAGCTGCAGGCAGACTATAGCGGCTTGTTGTAGCCTCTGGCAGTGTCGTGGGGCCGCTGCCCTCGGGTTGGACACTGGAGCCCGATGCCGTGCCATTGGATGATTTTGTTCGCGGTACTTTCACAGTACGAGGCACGGCGTCTGATAGCAGCCCTGGAGGCCGGTGAATAGGCTCCAGAGCCGTGCCCCCTGTGCTTCAGGCAACGGCCTCAGAGCGTGATGGGCCCTGGTATGCCAGCGCGCTATCGTCCAGATCCACCAATGGCAACTGGTCCTTCTCGGTGTAGTAGTCAGGGCTGAACGCCCAGGGCTCGCGGTCACCCTGTTTGGGCATCAGGTGCTTGCCGCGCTGCATGTAACCGGGGTTGAACTCTTCTTCGGATATCCAGGGTAAAGTAGCCATGCCCTTATCCTCCTCGCGCAGCGTCGGTGTACACACGGTCGCACCGATTTCGTCCATATGATTCAGCAGACGACATACGAAGTCGCAAACCAGGTCTACACGCATGGTCCAGCTGGTGCGCAGGTAGCCAAACATAAAGGACATGTTGGGTACACCGGAGTTCATCAGGCCGCGGTAGGTATAGGTGTTGCCGAAATCGACCGGCTTACCATCGACGTCGAAGGCAATATCGCCCATTACGCTGAGGTTGAAACCTGTAGCAGTAATAATGATATCTGCCTCGAGTAATTCACCAGACGTGGTGAGAATGCCGTCCTCGGTAAACCTGTCGATGTTATCTGTCACCACGCTGACCTTGCCGGACTTGATTCCCTCGAACAGATCACCGTCTGGCACATAAGCCAGGCGCTGTTGCCAGGGGCGGTAGCTGGGAGTGAAGTGGCCCATGTCGAAGTCTTCGCCGAGGTACTCGCGAATGACCTTGAACAGTTCCTCTTTGACCAGTTCAGGATCAGACGCCGAGAGGTATTGTACATCCTTGGCCTGCTTGAGGATGCTGCGGCGCACGATGTCGTGAACCCACTCCTCGGGTACTTCCAGCTCGCGTAATTGGTCCGCCAGCTCATTGCGATTTTCCCCGGTCCAGAAATACGTGGGCGAACGCTGCAACATGGTAATGTGCGAGCAGTCATCTGCCATGCTCGGGATCAGGGTAGCTGCCGTAGCACCGGAACCGATTACCACAACCCGCTTGCCCTTGTAGTCCAGGTCTTCAGGCCAGGTTTGCGGGTGCACGATGTGCCCCTTGAAGTCAGCCATGCCGTCCCACTGGGGGGTATAACCCTCTGAGTGACGATAATAGCCCTGGCACATCCACAGGTAGTTGGCAGTAAAGTGAACGGTTTCGCCGGTATCCTTGCGTCTGGCTTCGAGAATCCAGTGCTGGTCAGCGCTAGACCAGGACGCGCTCAACACTTCATGCTGGTAGCGGATATGTTGCTCGGTGTGATCCTCTTCGATGGTTTCTTCGAGGTAGTCGAGAATCGCACCGCCGCCGGCTATAGGCTGGCCCGTCCAGGGCTTGAAGCCGTATCCAAACGTGTACAGGTCACTGTCTGAGCGAATGCCGGGATAGGTGTGCTGACGCCAGGTGCCGCCAAAAGACTCTTTACTCTCCAGCAGGACATAGCTCTTCCCGGGGCACTTCTCGCTCAGGTGGTGAGCGGCGCCGATACCGGAAATGCCGGCACCTACGATCAGTACATCCACGTGCTCTGTGCCTGTTGATACTTCGGAATGGAGCTTCGCAACGTCAGTCATGGTGTTCGCCTCTGTTGAGTTTCGTTATCAATGAGGTATAGCCTAATGGGGTCGCTCTTGCAGGAACATTGCAGACCGGGCCTATTTTTTGATAATTTGGGCCAATGTTGCGCAAATGAGCAATCTATGGAAAGTGATTCCCGCGTTATTGCCAGTGGCAACCTGGCCACAGCTCAGCGCACTGTCACCGGTGTGCTGAGCCAGCTCGTCTTGCTGAATGTGAACGACAGCGGCGCCCTGAAGATTTTCACCGATGCCGGTTTGCCGGCCCGGGCGCTGGAAGAACCGGACTTTCCTATCTCACTGGATCAGGAGTTGTTGATCTGCGTGGCCCTGGCCAGACAGCTGGGAGCGTGCTCTCCTGCGCGGGCGCTGTTTGGTGCGCGCGAAAAAATGGGCATCGAAAATCTCGGTGTGCTGGGTATGGCCATGCAGCATGCAGCGACGACCATCGAGGCGCTCAAGATCTGCCTGACCTATCCGCAATTGAGCGGGGGCCATTGCCGCATGGTCGTGCGGCGGCAGCCCGATGCGTCGCTTTTCTCTTTTTCCATGCAGCGACCATTGATACGGGATGCCTCGGCGCAAGACATTGACAGGCTGATGGAGTATTGCACCGTTCTCGATCTGGTCACCTCCATGTGCAACATCGCGGACATCGTTGCCACGAACCAGCCGCCGCGCTATATCACGTTCCCGTTCCCGGAACCGGCTGACTGGGCAGAGGTTAGTGATGAGCTGCCATGCCCGGTATATTTTTCCAGGGAAGAGGCCTGTCTCGCATTTCCCGCGGCCTTCGACGATACACCGCTGCCTCGCGCGAACCCCCTGGTGTATCGCTCCTATGTATCCATCGCCAAAAAACTGTCGCTGATGCTGGCGGAGGATATTGGTATCGGCGAGCGGGTAACGCGCTGGTTGTGGGCCTACACTCCGCCCCTGCGTCGTGGCGAGATCGCCAAACAGCTTGGTATGGCCGAGCGCAGCCTTACCAGAGCGCTGGCTGCGGAAAATACCTCTTATGCTCAGTTGCTGGCGCAGGTACAACAGGAGCGCGCTGAAAACTTTCTGCGCGACCGCAGCCTCGCCGTTACGGAAATCTCAGAGCGTCTGGGTTACTCAGAACCGGCCGCGTTCACCCGGGCATTCAGTAACTGGACAGGCAGCTCACCGCTGAAGTGGCGTAAGGAGAATCTCGGGCCTGTTTGAGGTTGGTTGGCACCCAGTGGTGCTAGTGCCTACATACCTCTCTTCGCGCGAGGTAACTTATGAGTGATCCCTAGGTGCCAATCTTCTGCGCACTTGTCTTGTCATTCTCAGGCGTGGCCCAATTTTTACTGCGGGTTGTGATGCCCACCCCGGGATTAAAGGTATTGGTGGGATCGAGCCCCTGATAGTGCTCCAATAATTCTGGTTTTGCGTGATAGTGATGACCGACATTGTGTTCAGCGGGATACTCGGCGCCCCGCGCATCCAGAATTTCAAGCATCGCATTTTTCAGCTCAACGAGGTCTGTACCTTTGGCGACTATATAGTCCTGATGGAATACATGGCACAGAAAATGTCCGTAGTAGAGTTGACTGACAATGTTGCACTTTATGTCGGCTGGTAGCTTCTCGAGCCAGTCCTTGTCATCGCGTCTGAGTGCGATATCCAGTGCAACAATGTCTTCGACTTCTGTGTGGTGGATTGCGCGGTATCGTATTGCTGCACCCGCGGTGGCAAAACGATGAAGAAATGCGGCGCTTGCTTCTTTCTCAGTGCATTCAAAGAAGCTGCCCTGGTGTGTAGGAAATTTGCTGGTTATGAGTGAGCGTGTTTCGTCGATAGCCTCCGCGGAAACCTTGAGCATTAGATGGTGCGTGTAGCGATCGCGATAGTCCATCATCGTTGAGGGTAAATGAGGTGGAAACAGCTTTGCTGTTAACTGAAGCAGGTGGTCACTGATGTTGTTGGGAATAAGAGGCAATCTCTTTACCAGTGCGTCGATACGCGCTTTACAGGAAAAAAATAGAGGCAGTCTATCTGTCCCCAGGTACCTGATCGCCAGGAACGTGTCCTTGCCGTAAGCTGCGGCCATGTCAAACGCTTCTCGATGCATATATTCTCCTGCGATAGGAAGCGGTAGATCACTACCCAAAATGTCGCGGCGCAAACTGCCTAACTCATCAGGGTCGTTGGTTCCTATGTAGAAAGTACGAGTATTGCGCTCAGCTGGAAATGTATCCAGCCGGACCGCCATAAGGACGACTTTTCCCGCGCTCCCTGAGGCTTCGAAAAGACGAGACGGGTCTGCGTTAAAGCGAGCGGGCGTCGCTTCGTCGATTTTTCTGACATGTTTGGAATAGTGGTCATCAGAGCCCGCTCTTTTGGGTGCCAGGTCAATATCGAGATCAGAGAATTCACCGTTTTCAAGATTCTGTAGAATTGCTTCAGGGTTGTCGCCCAGACGTACGCCAAGATGGTTGGTCAGGT
The DNA here is from genome assembly GCA_963977485.1 of uncultured Haliea sp. GTDB lineage: Bacteria > Pseudomonadota > Gammaproteobacteria > Pseudomonadales > Halieaceae > JARRPM01. The sequence continues at coordinate 20,889 of CAXBOW010000010.1, read as the reverse complement.
GTAGCACTCCGTCTGACTCAACGCGGGCGTAGAGTGCCAGTTCTGTATATGCGGGGCCCCGTTGAACGAGGGAGCCACCAGAATTGTTACATACGCCGCCCATAACCGATGCGCCTATACATGATGAGCCGATCACGGAATGCGGTTCGCGCCCTAGTGGACTCAACGCTTTCTCTAAAGCATATAGTGTTGTGCCGGGGAGGCATATTACTTGCCTACCGTTATCTATGAGGTGGATCTTGCTCATGTGCATGGTATTGATCAGGATGACAGGGCGATCGTAGTCTCCATTGGGTGTTGAGCCGCCGGTTAGGCCAGTATTTGCAGCTTGCACTATAATAATTACATCATTGGTGACGCAGATGTTTACCAAGCGCCAAAAAGCTAATAGAGATCCGGGTTTTAGCACCGCTAATACGTCGCCAAAACCACTGCGAAATCCCGTCGTGTATCGTTCTTTTGCTGACGGCCTGGTGACGATATTTCTATTGCCAACAATAGCCCTTAACTGACGTAGTAATGCCATTGGGTTATTTGCGGCTGCAGTATATTCGGTATTGAGTAGGTCTAAATCAAAATTGCTCATTGGGGTTTTTTCTCGTTTTGGCTACCTAGAGTAAATTGCTTGTCAGATTTGCGTGTGTATTGAGATAGCAGGTATACGTAACGAATATTGTGCCAAATAGTTCCTGCCTGACTTACAGCCGCTATTGCAGATCGAGATTGGCGCGTGAAATAAATAGCGAGCACCGATGCGGATAAGTACAAAATGTGCGTAAACATGTCTCTAGCCTTGCTATCAACCGAGTTAACCGTAAATCGAGGTAATGTCTCTTGATATTTCTACAACTACCGCTACAAATGCTGTTGACCATTATACACAATGTGGTGTAAATTTAATTTTCTTGTCAAATGCGCTTTTATTGATGGCGTAGTTAAAGACCGATAGCTTGGGTCATAAATAGAAAAAGGACCGGGTTTTTGAAAATACGTAAGCTGAATGCACGAGCAGTAAGAGTGCCGATTAATCGCCCTCCCATAACCGCCAGTGGTGTTATTTCAGAGGCGCCAATTGTCATTATCGATATTGAAACAGACAGGGGCATAGTCGGGAGTAGTTACATATTTGCCTTGTCACCTTTAATGCTTGAGGCAACACACGCTTGTGTTGTGGCGCTCGCCGGGGTGGTTGTTGGCGAGCCGCTTGAGCCTGTTGCGCTTAACGAAAAATTACGACAGCGATTCGCTTTATCGGATACCCGCGGTATGCTAGGACAGGCCCTCTCCGGAATTGATATGGCTGCATGGGACGCGGTTGGTAAGGCCCAGGAGTTACCGTTAGCGAAGTTGCTGGGAGGGGACGCTGCGCCGGTCAGGGCATACAACAGCTGTGGGCTATGGATTGATAAGCCCGAGGCGCTGTTGGTCCAACTGGACGACCTGCTTGATTCGCGAGATTTTAGCGGTATTAAAATACGCCTTGGCAGGAAGGATTTTTCTGAAGACCTGCGTGCAGTTCGATTAGTGCGTAAGAACCTCCCCGATAATGTAGCGCTGATGTGTGATTTTAACCAGTCTCTCAATATGGAAGAGGCGATGCGCCGCTGTAAGGCATTGGACGATGAGGGTCTCTATTGGATCGAGGATCCTGTAAGACACGACAATTACCTTGGTGTCGCCGAAATTACTCGTGCTACAGAGACGCCTGTTCAAATTGGTGAATATTTGTGTAGCGTCTTCGAGCTTCAAAGAGCTATCGCGGCAGGAGCTGCCGATTTCTTTATGCCTGATATACAACAAATAGGCGGCGTTACAGGATGGATGCGGGCCTCCGCAATAGCTCATTCTCATGATGTCCCTATCTCTAACCACCTCTTTCCGGAATTTAGTTCGCACCTCATGTCAGTGGCTCCAACGCGGCACTGGTTGGAGTACGTGGATTGGGCAAGCCCGTTGCTTGAGTTTCCTGTCGAAATACATTCGGGGTCTGCGGTTATCAGTGATCGATATGGCAGCGGGATTGTGTGGAACGAAAATGCAGTTGAAAAATATGCAGTATAGCTCATCGAAAAACTATATAAGCGAGGAATAGACGGTTATGCATGAAGAAAGAAAATTCCAGGACGTACCGGTAAATGGCATCGTTTTACGTACTGTTGTCGAGGGCGACGGGCCATTGGTTATTCTGTTGCACGGCTGGCCGCAAGGTTGGAATTTCTGGCGCAATCAAATAGATCCATTGGTTGCCGCGGGTTACCGTGTTGCGGTGCCCGACATGAGGGGCTATGGCGGCAGTAGCAAGCCCGAGGAAGTTGACGAATACAATATTCTCAAGCTCACGAGTGATATTCCGGCTCTGGCTAAAGCGTTGGGGCACGACACTTTTCAGCTTGTTGGGCACGATTGGGGCTGCATTGTTGCGTGGAATACTGCGCTGCTGAATGAAGATACATGTACTGCAGTAATGGGTTTATCTGTACCTTTTTGGTATCCAGACGAAACTATCATAGACCCGCCGGGTGCAGACGATAAATTTTGGTTTATGCGCTATTTACAGGATCCTGAAGTCGCCGATACGTTTATGGATGCCAACGCGCGCGAATTCCTTCAGAAAGTCTATTACTGTTTGTCCAACGACGCTCCAAACCTGAGCTTCATGAAGCAATTCGAATATGGACGAGATGCCAATATTATCGACTTTCTTCCCAAAACCAGTGAGTTGCCCAAGTGTATTAGCGAGGAAGAATTTGAATACAACCTTGCGCAATTCATAGAGGGGGGCTTTCGCGGACCCAATAACTATTACCGTAACCTACTCCAGCATCGAGCACTGGCGCCGCAGTTAGACGGCAAGAAGTTTTCTCAACCAGCTGCATTTCTGTATGGGGAAAATGACGATGTGCCTGAATTTCAGCCCGGTTGGGAGGAAGGATTTAGGAATGCATTTGAAGACTTGAGGTTTATCGAGGTCGTTCCCAATGCGGCTCACTGGGTTCAATTGGAACAGCCGGAAGAAACTACCAAACATATACTGCGTTTTCTTCGGGAGACGTCCTAGAAGGAAGCTGTGGAGGTGTGGCCACCACGCTTCCTCGTTTGAAACCTGTTACTAACTCTAAAAAGGAAACGACTATGAAAACGAATGTAAACCCAAATTACACTATAGAAAAATTGCGCCCCGAGAGCGATGAGGAGCTCGACAGCGGCCCAATCGTCGTTCTGAATTTGCTCAAATTAAAAACTGACTCCGAAGAGCTTTTGGATGAGTATCTTGAGTACGCCTACGGTGTGATCTCTGGCTGGGGTGCTGTGGGTATGGAGCCTGTGTACGCCGGTAAGTTTGGCGAACTTGTTGCCGGTGGGATCGGCGATTGGGACTATATGCTACTGGTCCATTATCCAAACCGTAGGACGTTTTTCGACATGATGGTGTCAGACGAATATGCGGCGATACATTCTGGTCGTCAGAACTCTATGAAGATGGCGATATTGTGGATATCTGACCCAATTATCTCCTTCCGTACCCCAACCAGAGAATATACGGGTGGGGCCTGGCAGGAAAAATTCGACAAAATGATGGCGAAGTGACCGTTCCCTGACGAACATGCTCACGACAACGGTGAGGGCTCTCCCGAATTCTTGGTGAGAGCTCTTCATTATATAATAGATATTCCTATTGAAATGCCAGACTGATTGGCATAGCTGTTACCAATTTCCCTATAGGAGAAAAGTCTGCTACCATTCTACACAAATTAATTTATTATCCAGGTAATCTCTCGATCATGGCTAGACCACGAAATTTTGATGAGACGCGTGTTGTAGATAATGCAATCAAGGCTTTCATAGAAGATGGGCCCAGCGGTGCCTCTCTGGAAAAATTGGAACTTGTCACAGGGGTTGGCCGAAAGAGCCTTTACAATACCTTTGGCGACAAGCATGGGTTGCTTATCAGGGCGGTGGAAAAGTTCCAATTAGATTCAATACGGAATTATGTTGAACCACTGGAAGCGCGTGGTGCGGGCAAGCCTGAAATTGAAAGCGTCGTGCTGCAGTTGGCTGAGGATATGGCGGATAAAGATTGTAGTAGTGGTTGCTTGCTTTTCTTGTCAGCACAGGACACACGCCTGGCATCTACGCAGGTTGATCTTTTGGTAAAAAACTACTTTGAAAGGCTGAGAAAAGGCTTCCTCAAGTGCATCAAGAGAGGTGTTAGCCGGGGTGAGATTACATCCACCATGTCTCCTGCTTCGTTGGCCGATTTTTTTATCGGTGTTTTTGTAGGGGTGAGCAACATGTCGCGATCTGGCATTACCGATAAGGCGATCACCAGCTTTGTAGAAGTTTCATTGCAGGAGCTTCGTTAACGTTGCAAAAGCTATAGTTGAGTTCTTAAAAAATTACGCAGGCAAGCAACTTTTACAATACTACCGGTTACCGGAAGCGAACTGGAATCTCAGTTATTAACCGTCCTATTGAGTTTGAAAAATTGGCTGCTTTTTCAGTGGCTGTAGTTCTTGCGGCTTAGAATCTGCGTTCTTTTTCAAGGCTCGACAAAGTGCCTCCCCTGATCCGTAGCCATAGCGACGGGCAACTATCTTCAGGCCCGTGCCCTTTTCAATATCATTTGTTGCCAGGGTGAGTCGATAGGAGCGCAAATAAGCCATAGGCGATTTGCCCACGCGATCACTGAAAATATCGTAGAACCGGCTGAGAGATAGTCCAGAGACTGAAGCCAGCTCTGTGTTACTCCAACTATGCCCGGGGTCTTCATGCATAGAAACGATAGCTCTGCTTATTCTCGAGTCAGAAAGGCCGCCTATTAGCCCAACGCTTGTGCTTCCTTTCTCAAGTTGAGTCCTGAGGATAAGAACAATAAGAATTTCGGCAAGCCGATTAAGAACCGAAAAAGAGCCGCAACGTTGGCTCGTATGCTCTTCAATTAGAAGACTTGCGAGCAGGTTGAGCTCACCTGTTGCTGGTATATCCAATTCGATAAGGTCATCAAGGGAGGCTACAAAAGGGTTTTCATATCCACCCCAATCTGCAAATCCGCTAACGAAGATCTGTTCGTCGATATCCGGTTGCTTAAGCTGCTCACTTAACGGTTCGGCTAGTGAAAGTATTATGCGTTTGGGCAAGGAGGTGTTTTTCCAGCCAATTACAAGCACATTAACTTTGTTCTCCGAAGAGTTGTGCAAGTTGAAATCAACGGTAAGGTCAAAGTGATTCATTAATCCTGAAAGCCGATCTTGGCGCATTATAGGATTCCTAGTCAGGTATTCCGGATTTATCGTCCATTCTATCGTGATAGCCTTTAATCACTCAACTGTAGTGATCGACCGAGACTCTCTATTGTAAGCCGTTTATGAGTATTTCGCTTGTATTGAGTTGGCCATATCGGAAGAGAGTTTATAAGTTGTCCATATAATATTAACAGCAACTTCATAAAAAGTAGGAAGGTGATTTTGTGTTCTATGCATTGAATTTGTTCGACCTCGAAGACGCAGACCTGTATCGGAGTTACATGAAAATAGCTGGCCCGATAGTTAAAGAGCTCGGCGGAGATCTTGTCGTTATGGGGCGACTTACAGATCAGCACCCTATGATTATGCCGGAATCTACTATTGGTGGTGGTCAGCGATGGTGTGTTATTGCGACCTACCAGACCAAGGAAGATGTCATCAAATTTTGGGAACATCCCGATAACGTGGATTTCCGGCATCTAAGACATGAGTCGACTAGTAATTACGTATGGGCGATGTATGAACAAGCTAATGTCATGGAAAATTCTTGAATTTCCTGGTGCAACAGCGAATACAGTAATTACAAAAGAACAACAGCAATAATTAGGAGGATGGCAAATGAGACTTAAAGATAAGGTATGCATTATTACTGGTGGAGCGATGGGTATTGGCAAGGCTATTGCGAAGCGTTTGGTCTCTGAGGGGGCCAGTGTCTGTATAGCGGATATTGATATGGAGGCGTCGCAGGCAACTCTGGCAGAGCTTACAGCGGAGGGGGGTGCAGGCTCTGCTATGGCTGTCGAGTGCAATGTCAACGAGCGAGCAGACATTATTGCGGCTATAGAAAAAGTGGTCGAAAGATATGGCCGTCTGGACGTCATGTTCAATAACGCGGGTGTTGCTCGTCTTAAGCCGTTTCTTGATGTAACTGAAGATGACTGGAATAGCGTGATGCAGATCAACGGTCTCGGTGTGTTGATGGGAATGCAGGAAGCTGCCAAGCAATTCATCTCACAGGGAGGCGGCGGAAAAATTGTAAATACAGCTTCGGTTGCGGGTAAGCAGGGCTTTGCTCTGGTGTCCCATTATAGCGCGAGTAAATTCGCTGTAGTTGCTTTGACCCAATCCGGTGCCAGAGAGTTTGCAGAGCACAACATTACGGTAAACGGTTTCTGTCCTGGAATAGTCGCTACCGAGCTATGGAGAAAGCTGGATCTTCAAATGATAGAGGCTGGTAGGACAGAGGAAGTAGGGCAAGGAATGCAGGAGTTCAGCGAAGATATATTGCTTAGACGCGTGTCTACTCCAGAAGATTCGGCGGGGATAGCGGCTTTTATGGCTTCATCGGACTCTGACTATATGACGGGTCAATGCGTGCAGGTAGATGGCGGAATGATCTTGCAGTAACAAACCGATTAGTGCCAGTCATTTCGGCGTTAAAAATAGCGAGAGGTAAACAGTTGTGTCGAGTGAAAAAAATAAGACGGAAATAGAGCATCATAGACAGCGAGTGAACGATGTCCTGCTGCATTATGTAACCAGCGGGTCCAGAGATAAGGAAGCCGTAGTGTTGCTCCATGGTTTTTCTCAGTCTTGGTATGAGTGGAAGCGAGATGTTATTCCAGCGCTTGCAGAAAACTACTTCGTTGTAGCGCCGGATATGCGGGGTATTGGTGATTCAGAAAAGCCACGCGATGGCTACGACAAGAAGACGATGGCAGAGGATATCTGGCAGTTGGTTCAGCACCTGGGGCTAAAGAAAATCTATCTGGTCGGGCACGATTTTGGCGCCGCTGTCGCATACGCTTTCGCAGCGGCACATCCTGATTTCGTTCAAAAGCTGGCCATCGTAGAGATGATTATTCCCGGCTTTGGATATGAAGACAGCATGCAGGCTCCATTTGTGACAGACGGAATGGGTCGCAAAGTATGGCACCTTGCTTTTCATGATGCGCCCGATTTGCCTGAGGTGTTGATTCAAGGTCGAGAACGTATGTATCTTCAATGGTTTCACAATAACTTTGCCTATAACCCTAACGCGATATCACAAGAAGATCTTGATGAATACGAGCGAACTTATGCTGCTCCAGGCGGAATGCGGGCGCTTGATTACTACCGGACGCATTTCTTGGATGCGGAACACAATCGAGAATCCGCCAAAATTCCCTTGAAAATGCCTGTTCTGGCAATAGGCGGCGCGGCGTTCCTGGGGGACATTGTCCAGAAGGGAATGTCAGCATTAGCAGAAAATGTTCGCGGTGTGGTCATTCCTGAGTGCGGGCATTGGGTGCCGGATGAACAGCCCGAAATATTCAATTCGTTACTGACTGATTTCTTAAGCAGTCCTGCATAAACGGCAGCCACGGCGAAATGTTTTCGACAAGAGGTTTGGGTAAAGAAATGACTTACGATTGGACTGATGATCTCGCCAAGAGACAGTTAGGCGACTACCGCAATTGCCAGCCTGGCACGTTTTTCGGCGATAAGGACTGTAGGGCGATCGCGCTGAGCGACGCTTATCGTGTATCAATAAAGCTCTCTGAATTACGCAGGAGCGGTGGCGACCATCCGATTGGCTACAAAATCGGTTGTACCAGTCCTGGTATTTATGCAGCCTTTGGGATCCGTGGCCCTGTTATGGGCTTTTTGTATGAAGAAGAAATGCAGGAATACGCGTGCAAATTGAAGTCTAGCAATTTCTATAACCTGGCCATTGAGGCCGAAATGGCAATTAGAGTCGGCCACGACCTTCAGGTTGAATCAGTCTTCCCAATCATTGAGCTTCACAATTTCGAGTTCCGCGGGGAAACGAACACTCTTCAGGAGCTGGTAGCAAACAATTGTTTCAATGCGGGTATTGTGATGCCCGATGAAATTACCGATCAGAGCGGCGCTGAGTGCGCAAATCTCAAACTGGAAATTAACGGGAATTCTATAGAGGAGGGTAGTCCATGGTGTTTTGCCAACGGACCAGACGGATCCCTAGAGTGGATTGCTGAGAAGCTGGTTGACCATGATCTTGAGCTGAAGCCAGGCAATATTGTCCTAGCCGGTACCAATCTTGGTATTCATCGCGTTAAGCCAGGTGACCATATCGCCGTCTATCTAAACGAAAAATTACGTGTCGAAAGTCATGTTGTGCCATAAAACCTAATTATTGGGGCGAAAATTAGACACATCCGAGAAAAAAGGATGGCTGGTTTTTGGTGCCGGATTGGCCTACCTAAAAACAGATCTAGTGGAAAAAATGAGCGGAAAAGATATTGTGCGAAACGCGTTATTCACTTTACCTATATTGAGTAAAAAGGTTCTTAAAGACTTCTTCGCGCTTGCCAGCCGAAAGGATGTTACCCGTAGAGCCGTAATTGTTGCGTTTGTCGTTGGTCCAATTATCGGTTGTATTAACTACGGCGAAAAGATCGTTTACATCGCGATGAGTTTCGACGACTGGCTGAGGTTCGGGTTCACTTTTTTTGTACCGTATTGTGTTTCCACCTGGTCTTCAGTTATGGCTTTACGTCAGTCCGCTTGATAGCAAAATTTTTAGATTAGAAATATTTTTGTCGCGAAATGCCCTTTCGCTAGTATGAGTCTCTTATGCAAAGAGACAATTATTCAGTCAGCTTAATACCGTAGGTACTACAGAGAGAGTTTAGATGATAACGCTATATTCCTGGACCACACCCAATGGTCGAAAAATTTCGATCGCATTGGAAGAGATGGGGCTTCTCTATGAGAGCATTGCCATCGATATCACCAGGGAAGAGCAATTCGCACCTGATTTTCTAAAGATAAGCCCAAGCAACAAAATCCCGGTGATTCTGGATGAGGGTAGGGCAATATTTGAATCTGGGGCTATTTTGCTATACCTGGCGCACAAGACCGGTAAATTTATGCCTGCTTTGGGCAGCCGCGATTACTTTGAGATGATGCAGTGGTTGATGTGGCAAATGAGTGGATTTGGTCCTACAGCTGGCCAGGCCCATCACTTCTTGCATTACAACCCTGGAGTATCTGAGTATTCAGAAAAGCGCTACCACGATCAGGTTCTCCAATTGTATAGAGTGTTGGACAAGCAGCTTGCTAATAGAGAGTTTATCGTCGATTCGCTTAGCATCGTTGATTTTGCGACCTGGCCTTGGGTCGCGCGCTTTGTATATCACCGTGTATGCCTTAATCAATTCCCGAATGTTAAGCGCTGGTATCTACAGCTTGCTGAGCGTCCGGGTTTCCAGCGCGGTTACGCGCAACCAATGGATGCGGGGCTCATTCCGTATCCCAATGAAAATGAGTAAAACGGGGAAATATTATGTCAGACGAAACCTTAACGGGCGGCTGCAATTGTGGTCAGGTTCGCTATGAAATCAAACCAACCAGTACCAAGCTGGTTGTGTGCCATTGCACAAGTTGTCAGAAACAATCTGCCTCGGCTTTTGGTATGGCGATGATTGTGCCAAGTGATGATGTAGAGCTTACCGCTGGTAAACTCAAGAAGTGGACTCGAACAGCAGATAGCGGAAACCTTCAGGACGTTTACTTCTGTGAAAACTGCGGTACACGGATTTGGCACGGAAATAAGGAAAATGAAGAAAGTCTTAAAGTTCGAGTGGGCGCACTCGATACACCAGTGGACATTTCTCAAGCAGTTCATATCTGGACAGCAAGCAAGCTGCCGGGTGTTGTTTTGCCGGATGGCGTAAAGTCATTTCCTCAAAACCCGGGTTAAATTTGCCCCGGGATTTGGTTCATTAACCTATGCTGTCCAATAAGTACAGGGCGCTCTGCTAAGTTTCAGCTTACGAGGCCAAAAAGGTTTTCTGGTGTGTTTGCATAATTGCTACGCTCTTCTCGTAACAGGTATCCGGGCGCCAGTGCTTATCCAGGGACTGGAATTTGTCGACAGATAACGGTGCTATCGCCACTAAAATATGGCGTGGCGAGCAATTAGACCTTCTGGGATCGCTATCTCAGAAGGCCGTTCACTCAATGGCACTACACTGATGAATGAATTACCTCCACAGAAATTAGTGAAATAGGACTTCAGTGAAAATGGATGGTAAAGCTTCTTCTATTCTCTACTATGTTCATGACCCGATGTGTAGCTGGTGCTGGGGGTATCGACGTAGTTGGGAGAAAATGCAGTACGAGCTGCCTCGGTCTTTGTCTGTCGTTAACGTCGTTGGAGGACTCTCCCCCGATTCTGACACACCCATGCCGATAGCACAGCAGAAGACAATCGCTGGATATTGGGAAAAAATAGCACAAGAAACAAACGCTGAGTTCAACTTCGATTTCTGGACGCGCTGTAAACCACGTCGATCCACCTACCCCGCCTGCCGTGCTGTACTCGCGGCACACAAGCAGCAGGCAGAGAATGAAATGATTTACGCTATCCAGCGGGCTTACTACCTCAGGGCGATGAATCCGTCCAATGACACAACGCTTACCAGGCTTGCTCTGGAGCTGGGCTTGAATGTGGAGCAATTCACTGCGGATCTGGCAAGTCCGGAGATACAGGCTGCGCTGGAGCGGAATTTGACGTTGCGCAATGAGCTCAATGTTTATGGGTTTCCCTCCTTGATACTGAAAATAGGGGAAAAATTATTTTCTATTCCAGTGGATTATCGGTCTCACCACACAGGTCTAGAAGCCATAGACAATTTTCTTTTCGCCAATGATAGATTTCGGAACTCGATGCTCCTACAAGACGCAGAATAGGGTAATAAAAAAATGGTCTGCAAGCAATTCAGACCTGTTGGCAGAATCTAATAGTAGACAATGCGGAATAAAAGTTAATCGATAGGCGAATGCAGCGCAATAGCGTGAGGCTGTTGCTGAAATCGGAAGCGGTGTAGTACCCATGACCTTCGATTGAGCCTTTTATAGTGTTTGAGTTCGCTATCAAGTCTAACGAACGTTCTGGTGCCAAATTATTTCCAAATTAACCGCAGATGAACAGCGGACCAAAGTGGAAATGTAGTCGGCGATAAATCACTACTAACCTTTCATGGGTTTTTTTCATAGTGTCAAATCGTGTGTAAAACCCAGCTTTTTTGGGCGAATCCTGCGATTAATACATACTGTCGTTTTGGTGACAAAAAAAATCCTGCGGGTAAATGATCAATTCTCAAAATAGATGCTTGCCAATTACACAAGAGGGTGTAATATAAAAAACATAAGAAACGTAGTGCAAAAAACAGTTGAATTCAAGCCAACTAAATGAAGCTATATTTTTTATAGGATAACTAACGGCTGGATTGAGAATACTATAAATATGCACCTCCTCGGAAGCTGGGGTGTGACGTATCTTTCAGACATCCATTCGATAATAGGCATATATATTCCAGGGCGATGCGATCGCCTGGACGAATGAACTACCTGAGGAAAATCAAATGTTGGACGCAGCAGTCAATACGTTTTTAGACACAGAAGTATTGGAAATGTACATTGGAGGAGATTGGGAATCTAGTCGGAAGGGTGAGACATTCGCGGTACAAGATCCCGGTACTGGAAAACATATTTCCTCTGTATACGCCGGTGACGAGACCGATGTAGAGCTGGCAGTTTCAGCTGCTGAGGCCGCATTTGTAGCCCCCGGTTGGGCTACTTTAACGACTCAAGAGCGCGCTAAACTGCTTCACGGTTTAGCTGATTTGATCGAGAAGAATGCCGAAATATTGTCGCAGATTGAATCGCTCGATAGCGGTAAGCCAAGAGCCCAGGCGGCTGAATTTGATATCCCATTTGGTGCGCAAACGTTCCGCTACTATGCCGATTTGGCACTCTCTACGAAAACACGCAACGCCCTACCCCTTACGGAAATGCAAGCGAGAACTGTTGGTCAACCCTATGGTCCGTGTGGGTTCATCATACCCTGGAATTTCCCTTTTCTGCTTGCGATTTGGGGCATTGCGCCAGCACTGGCAGCGGGTAACACAGTTGTTATTAAGCCTGCCGAAGATACGTCATTGTCAACGCTCTACCTGGCCAAGTTGGCGGAAGAGGCCGGCTTCCCTCCAGGCGTGATCAACGTGGTGACCGGTTTTGGGCACACTGCTGGTGCTGCTTTAGCTGGACACCCGAGGATAAAGAGAATGGCGTTTACCGGCTCTACTGCTACCGGTCGCGTGGTCGCAAGGCAGTGCGGAGAAAATCTGGTGCCGGTAAAACTGGAACTGGGCGGTAAAGGCGCCGCAGTAGTCTTCGACGATGTCGATGTTGATCATGTTGTTGATTCGCTGTGCGACGCGATTGTTATGAATGCTGGCCAGGTTTGCTGCACGGCCACACGGTGGTTGGTTCACGAGAGTATATTTGATCGCTTTATGTCGCGAGCGGTAGATCGTCTGAGTGCGCTGAAGGTGGGCTATGGTGCAGATTCCGATACGGATATTGGCCCCGTGGTTAACGTAAAACAGCGGGATCGTATTGTTGGATACTGGGAGCAAGGCTTACACCAGGGTGGTAGCGCAATACTGGCAGGCGGCGCCGCTCAAGTCGGTGCACATCCAGATGGCTATTACGTAAAGCCGTCGATAATGACTGGAGAGACTCGGAATGTTTGCGCGCAGGAAGAAATATTCGGGCCGGCAGCCTTTGCAATACCGTTCAAGGATGAGGCTCAGGCCATTGGGATAGTAAACGAGTCTGATTATGGCTTGGCGAACAGTGTTTGGACAAACGACGGCGAAAAGGCAGATCGTGTAGCTGAGAGTCTGTCAGCAGGTAATAACTGGATCAATGGACACAATATCCTCGTTCACGGTGTGCCATACGGCGGTTGGAATAGTAGTGGCTGTGGGGGTGGTGTGCTCGGTGAAGATGCCTATCTCGATTATTTGAAAAATATGTCGATAGTTCGAAATCCCGGGTAACCCGGGCAGGGAGGGCAGAGGTACAAGAAGACTACTGCCCTTTTTCGCGTCATTTCTGCGAAAAAAATAGTTGATCGAATAAGAATGTTCGCTTGTATTTGTGGCGCATTGGGTTTCTCTGTGCCCCCAAAAAGCAAAGTCGAATGATATGCAGTCGAGTGCGGAGTGTTCGAGTTGAAGACAATAAGATCCAGAATTTCAAGTTTTGTTATGGCAAAGCGCGGTTTGTCGCTTATCGTTTTGTTTGCGATCACAGTTTTTTTTGCGGCTGGTTTGCGGCATGTTGAACTCAAGACCGTATTTAGCGACCTTCTCCCAAGTACGCATCCCTATGTGAAGACTTACCAGGATCATCCCAACTTTGGCAATCCTCTGACTGTAACGGTGATGCTAAAACGAAAAGATGGCGATATATACAATTCGGAAACACTGGCAAAAGTGTGGAATATGACTCGCGATCTGGATTTAACCCCCGCGGTGGATCATGACCAGGTTTTGTCTATAGCAACGGAGAAGGCGCGCTACTCGGAGGCGACCCCTTTTGGGATAGAGTCACAACCACTTATGGGTGACCATGCTCCCGCGACCGAAGAGGAGCTGGCTGCTTTTCGCAACAATGTAGATAAGTCGCCAAATTCCCGTAACTTTCTTATCTCCCATGATGAAACGTCCACCCTGATTACGGCGACGTTTATCGAGCGCTTATTGGATTATGGCGTGGCCTTTGAGTACATACAGGCACTGGTCGAAAGTGCGCGGGACGAGAATCACGAGGTTCACGTCGCTGGTCAACCAATACTAACTGGGTGGGTCTATCGTTACGAATTGCAGATGCTTGGCATCTTCGGCATTACAGCCGCTGCTCTACTGATCTCGCTGGTTCTGTATATGCGTAATGTAGCAGGTGTCGTGGTGCCTTTGGTTACGGCCGTAGTTGCAGGTATTTGGGGCTTTGGCTTTGTAGGTTGGTTGAAGCAACCGATAGAACCGCTAATTATGGTCGTGCCGCTTTTGCTTGTGGCTCGCTCATTTAGTCATGGCGTTCAGTTTATTGAGCGCTATTACGAAATCTATTATCACGTTCAAGATAAGAAGAAATCCGCTGAAATCGCTCTAGGCGTGATGATGGCTCCCGGCACACTGGGTATCTTGACAGACGCGGCAGGGCTCTTCCTGATTGCTCTGGCCCCAATACCTGCCATGGAACGATTCGCCCTGTTTTGCGGCTTTTGGGCGCTTGCGCTGATCCCGGCTAGTGTCATTTTGGCTCCCCTCTTGCTGTCTTATCTTCCGGCGCCAAAGAACGTTAACAAAATTATTGGGCTTGACGGCGAACACTCGCCTTTACATGCAGGAATCAAGCACGCCTTGCAGAAGTTGGCAAGGATCACTTATGGGCGCAACGCGAGAGTCACCACTACAGTCGTTGTGGTGCTGTTCGCATTCAGCCTGTACACGGCGCTGGGGATTAAGATAGGTAACCCCGTAGAGGGCAGTAACCTGTTATGGGATGACTCCGAGTACAATGTTGCGGTTGGTGAGATAAATGAACACTTTCCAGGCCTGAATACCCTCGAAATAGTTTTTGAAGCAAAAGATCCGGAAAATCCTGATCGTGTTGCCAGGCAGGCAGACACCATCTTTACCATGAATCAACTTCAGAGATTACTGGAGGCTGGGGAAACACCGCCTGTGGCGGATCTGTCGTTCGCAGATTACCTACCTGAGGCAAATCGTCTTTTCAGTGGTGGCCATCCAAAGTGGGCGCCACTTGATCATTCAAATGCTGCCGTTGGTGCTGCGGGTGGAGCAGTACTCTTTGGTACTAGTCCAAAAGCATTTTCACATGTCACGGACTTCGTGCAACAGAATGCTACGGTTTCGCTGTGGTACAAAGACAATAAGCAGGAAACTGTCGATGAGGCGCTTGCGCGAGCCCGAGAAGCGATTGCAGTTGTCGGTGCCGATCATGACGCATTCCGCGTGCGATTGGGAACCGGAACTATCGCTTTACAGCAATCCATTAACGATACTGTCGATAAATATCAATGGATTATTCTTTTTGCTCTGAACGTCGTGATACTGGTGACTTGTAGCTTCGCGTACAAGTCTATCGTAGCCGGCATAGTGCTGATGATTCCGGTCAACATGTCCAATATATTTCTTGCTAGCGTTATGGTCTGGATGGGAATTGGCCTCGATGTAAATACGCTACCAATCGCAGCAATCGGCATCGGGATCGGAATAGATTACGGCATTTATCTTCTCAGTCGAATTTGCGAGGAGTACCAGGAGCATAAGGATTACGGTCTAGGAATTCTTGCTGCGGTTGCAACGACCGGTAAAGCAATATTCTTTACCGCCTCGATAGTGTTGCTCGGAATCTTACCCTGGTACTTCCTTTCCGGCCTCAAGTTCCTTGCAGACATGGGGATACTGTTGGTCATGGTCATGCTTATCAACATGGTTATAGCGTTGATTGTGGTGCCGCTACTCGTCTGGCTAATTAAGCCGAAATTTATAGGTTCAGAAGATTTGTTGGTGGGAGAGGGTGTCGATCTCTCCGACTATGCATCGGGTGACGAGGCTTTCGCATAGAGCTTTAGTGGCTATGTGTTGATTCGTTATTGTGAGTTTTGTTACTGAGGGTTAGAGCTATGCATATTAGGAAATATGATTTCAATTACAGTCGCAGACACTTCATGCAAAGTGTTTCAAAAGGGGTTATTACAGCAGGCGTCTTATCGCCGCTATGGCCGATTATCGGAAATTCAGCAGAGATTGACAAAGCGTATCCTGAGGAGCTTCTTTCGATCGAGGCCTATACCAAAGGGAAGATCAGTGTAGGCGATGTAATAACCGCGGACAATGTTGAGTATGTGAAAGATATGCTTGACCCAATAGCCTACATCGAAGTTTCGCAACAAGGACGTAGGATCAACATCGTCGACACAACTCGAGATGTGACCAAAATGTTCCCGCACGAATATTTGGAAGCGACGCTTCGGAATCAGGGGCAGGGTATGTTTGACGCGACAGGCAACGTTACTACCAGGGATGGTAATCGTTGGATAGGAGGTAATCCGTTCCCTGACGCAAATACCGCAGAGGAACTCGCAGCCAATATAACCCTGAGTTGGGGGCGTCACGACCAATCCGTATACGGGATTGCGGACCAGGATATCGGAGCGGACGGAAACCTGGAATACGAATACGACTTGCTTTGGGTTGAAATGAATACCTCAGGTCTCGTTGCCACCGGCAACAGCCCCTATATGGACGGCAAAACGTTTCAAGACAAGCTGCGCTATATGGGTGTGATATTTACCTATCCAAATGACTCAAAGGGTACCTCCTTTCTGAATACCTGGTACTACGACCAAACGAAGTTTCCTGATTTGTACGGGTATCTTCCAGCGTTCAAGCGAGTACGTCGGTTTCCAACAAATCAGCGTTTTGAGCCAATGGTACCTGGAATGACAATGTTCCTTTCGGATGGCTGGGGCACTGGAGATCCCATGTTGACCTGGGGCAATTACAAAATAGTAGGTCGGGGTCCAATGTTGGGCGCGCAATCCGGGAATTTCCGCGCGGAGAATAAAAACTGGACACCGCCACTACACGGTGGACCAAAAGACATAACTTTCTTCGATACCTACATGGAGATGTGTCCTGACTGCGTGATAGTTGAGGCCGAACCGACCGGGTATCCACGTTCACCAGTTGGCAAAAAACGTTTCGCGATAGATATGCGCAACGGAGCTTTCATCTCCTACGTCACCTTTGACCGTCGTGGGCAGTTGTGGAAAAGCCATGAGCCTACTTACTCTCAAATGGTAGACGGTGACGTTCGGGTAATGGATCGGGAACATCCGGCATGGTCCTGGGGTTCAGTGCACTCGCATGATGTACAGACAAACCGTATGTCCCGTCTTTGCCAGGTCGAAGAACTTCGTGGCGGGCAAAGGTCGGAATACAACGGCGGTACTGAAATCTATGACAGATATCTTACTACGCAGGCCCTGCAGCGCCTGGGCCGCTAGATCTAATAATCGACGGGTGCAGATTGCAGAAGCATGCCCCTCTCATGAAAGTAGGAAAGTGCATGAAATATATAAGGTTTATTCCGCGTAACCAGTTTGTCGGGAAGAAAGCCATCGCTTGGCTGATTTTGACTTTGTCATTATGTGTTCAAGCAGAGCCGATATCCCAGGTTTACAAGGGCATAAAACAGGATTCGTTTTATGACATATGTTTTCGTGGTGAGAAGGGGTTAGTTGTCGGGAATAACAGTGTGGTTCTTCAGTCGCTTGACGGCGGCGAGCATTGGACGCCGATTTCCGTAACCAGTGACTCTATAGCGATGCTAGGTGTTGCCTGTAGGGAGAGCGGTAGCGTCATTGTCGGGCAGGAAGGTCGAATCTATGTCGAAGAGAGTGGAGGTTGGAACCAGGTTGATTCTGGTACCGATGCGCGCTTACTTTCAGTAGCTATGTCGGATTCGGGACTTGGTTTTGCTACTGGTGGTTTTGGAACCGTGCTACGTACCAGGGACAGCGGTGCAACCTGGACTTTGTTGCCTCTCGATTGGGAGGCCATCATTCAAGATTTTCAGGAGCCCCATATCTATGATGTGGCTGTCTCCAACGCAGGGGTAGTCACATTGGTTGGTGAGTTTGGACTCGTGCTTCGGTCTGAGAACTCTGGAGATAGCTGGCAGGCAGTGCGGAAAGAGCATGCTTCACTTTTCGCGATACATTTTGCCGATCGTAGCCTCGGCTATGCCGTTGGCCAGGATGGTGAAATTATTCGTACCGAAGATGGTGGGAGAAGCTGGGTATCCATCGAAGCCAACAATTCTGGAAATCTGCTGGGTGTGTGGTCGAGCTATCAAGGTGAAGTGCTCATAACGGGTATTCGAACCATGCTACGCAGCCACGACGATGGTAATACCTGGAAGAGTCTGGTGAGCGATAGCATTGCTACGGGCTGGTATGCAGGGGTCGCCGAGGCGTTAGTCCACCAATCACCATCTGTACACACTCAAAATGATGTCGCGGACGTTGCATATGCGAAGGTATTCGCCGCAGGAAATTACGGCGAAATTATTGAGATATTGGAATAACTATTTGTCCCGGAATGGGATAGGGGAAATTGCCATGAATATGAGAGTTAAGAGAAAAATAACAAACGCTTGTGTATTTGGATCCTTAATGGGTTTCGGTTCAGTAGCTATAGCAGAGTTAAATTTCGATGTGTCGGGGCAGGTGCGTCAAGAGGCGGCGTACAAGATCACATCGGATGAGAATATTTGGAATCAACAGGGCAATACATTCAACGGTAAGGGGGTTGATAGCAACGTTTCTAATGATGTGCTTCTTCGGCCCAACGACTTCGGCGAGGATAATGATTGGAACCTCATGGCGACGCGTGCGGAAATAGACATATCGATAGCTATATCGGATAGCTGGAGTGGTTTTATCAGAGCGCGCGGTTACTTTGAGTACGGGGCAGCGTACAACGATTTCGGCTCCCCCAGTTACATGGAAACACCTTTCTTTGGAGACTGTGGTACCAGGCTGGAAGTCTGCGGCAAAGATTACATGCTGGATCTTCCCGCCGCTTATCTCGACTATAACGACGCGGGCCTTTGGCTAAGAATCGGTAATCAGCAAATAGCTTGGGGAGAAGCATTGTTTTTCCGCGTAGCTGATGTAGCGAACGGCCTGGATCTTCGCCGCCACAGTTTTATTGACTACGCATCAGAGGAGTATGCGGATGAGCGGATCGCCTCTCCCGCAGTCCGGGGTAGCTACAGGCTGACTGAAGAATGGGAACTCGAAGGTTTTGCTCAAATGTTTAATCCGTCGATAATACCTAACGAAAATACTCCCTACAACGTAGTGGCGTCCCAGTTTGTACTCCATCAGAGAGAAGGTTTTAATGAAGTCGATAACGATTGGAATTTCGGTTTACGATTGAAAGCTCAAATTGACGATCTAGGATTGCAATTTTTCGCAGTGAACAGGCGTAATCCAGATGGTGCCGTGGGTTGGAGAGAGTCGAACATTGATCCATTCGCCGATAGTGACGACCCAAACTTACGACAACTGGGGGAGTTATTGTCACAGACAGCCTTCGAAATGTCGCCTGAGGGTGTCTACTCCGCCGGGGAGTGGTTTCCCTATGCCGGTGGCTCCAGGGTCGACGGTGTCAAGGCTATTGATGCTCTGGTAAACGAGTTTCCTGCAGCACAGGCTTTGGGGGCATTTCCGATTACGGGTGATCCCACGGGTAATTGCGCAGCTCTGGGGTTTCCGGGGAAAGCTAACGAAAGGGCGTGTGCGGAATATGAGCTTGATTCATTCTTTGATGGTGGTGCCGGAGGCCTCGGTCCGTTGCGTGGCCATCTTACCCGTGAATATGCTCGAGAAAACATTTTCGGCTGGGGTATGAACTATCTCTTTTTTGCTGAGCCAGACAGTTTACTCGACCAGTTGGTTATGCGTTTTGAAATGTCATATACCCCGGACAAAGAGTTTTCCGGGGTGGATTTGACCCGCGATTTTGTCGAGAGAGACGAGTATGTCGCATCTGTCGTATTTGAGAAATACCAACGTTTCAGCGCAAGTTTCCCAGCTACGTTCATGGTGTTTGAGTACATGTATAAGTCAGAGTCCGATATGTTCGGGCGGCTTGTGGACGGCAGCGACAACAATGGACAAGCCAAGGGAATAAACAGTTTTAATGCGGTAGCATTTGCGGTGCAACAGCCATCTCCGACGCTGGAGTGGCGCTTTGACATGTCCATACTCTATGATATTGAAGGTGGTGTTTTTGTGCAGCCGGCTATTCGATGGAAACCGGATTCGAGTTTTACTGTCGATGCATTTGTTAACTATTTTCATAGCGATGGCGGCAATAAGGATATCATGCAGACTATTGAGTGGGCAGACGAAGTGGGTGTCCGGCTTACCTATCAGTTTTGATCCACTCGCTTTTCCAATGATCTAACCAAGATGAGAATTCCAGAGCAATTGGCTGGAATTCTTTCGTTTCTGAAGTTCACCCAAAAGAAATGGTAAGACATTCAGGCGTCATTTTGCATCTCCAGCAGGGCGTGGCACAGTGGGACTCATGCGGAAAAAACGGGTTATAGAGAATCCGAAACGGAGGGAGAAATTTGGGATACAGATGTCGAAAATCTGTCAGCGATCATCGAAGTCGAGTCGAGAACCGTGAAGTACCCTCACACTCCAGTCAGCAAGAAGCGAGTGTGGATGGACCCCGGAAAACCTACTAAAAAGGTAAGTAATATGGAATGCCCCAAGTGCAGTCGATTATTGGAAAAAAAAGTTTTCAAGAATGTTAAGGTTGAACGATGCTCTGGTTGTTTTGGAATATTTTGTACCCACGACGCGATAGAGCAGGGAAAGAACGTTTGGTTGGCGGAGGCCGTACTGGATATAGGTTATGAAACCACCGGTGCGAGGTACGATTCTGTTGACGATATTGAGTGCCCTGAGTGTCGGGTAAAAATGGACAAAGTATCCGCCCCGGATCAGCCGCATATCTGGTTGGAAGTCTGTCCTCAATGTGACAAGGTCTTTCTGGATGCGGGCGAGTTTAAAGATCTTAAATATAAGACACTGCTGGACAAGTATAGAGATTGGCGCAAAGGTAAGCGGCCTTAGTTTCGCCCGAATTGGTTTAGCTGCTCACCAGGCTTATCATCACACCCGCGGCGACAGCCGAACCGATCACCCCGGCGA
>CAXBOW010000009.1:0-210953 GCA_963977485.1 uncultured Haliea sp. | reverse complement strand
CAACGGGTTAAGTGGCATGAACGCAAGATCTCGTCCCGTTATGTTCTGGGAGCCATGGAACTGGTGAGAATTCGCCACGTCGATAATCAACTGTCCTGGACCATTGTTGAGGATGATGAACCGGTCACCGTACTGCGG
Organism: uncultured Haliea sp.; assembly: GCA_963977485.1. GTDB lineage: Bacteria > Pseudomonadota > Gammaproteobacteria > Pseudomonadales > Halieaceae > JARRPM01. Next base: position 210,815 of record CAXBOW010000009.1, on the reverse strand, counting down.
GACTGGATCGTTCATCTGGAAGAATTGCATTTCTCACCGAATACCATTGAAGCCTATGCCCGCCATGTGGCCCGCCTGGGAACTTACCTGACAGCTGTTGGTAAGCCGATCGCTGAGATTACGGTCAGTGATTACGACCGATTCCTGCAGTGGTTGCCACTGGCATTGAACGAACCCGGTGCACAGATGGGCATCATGGTTTTTGATCGAAGTCACCGATACCGATTATCGGCCGCCCAGAAAAATCAGATCCACTTGGCGGTCAAATCCCTGTATCGGTATCTGGCCGGTGTGGATGGCCTGCGGTTTGGCCGCAGCCCGACATCGAATCGCCATGGTGGCCTGAACAGCTATCAGCCATTCCTCGAACACATCAACCAGCGTCGTTCTGTGCGCCAGAAAGATCGCTACTTGAGCGGCGATCTGGGACGAGCACAGAAAAAGATCATAGAGAGAAGGCTCAAACCGGGGGACGTACTGACCTTGATTCAACACTGCCACTTGATGCGTGACGCCTTCCTGATAACCGTGCTGTACAACACCGGGATGCGTCTTGGCGAGGTTCTGGGACTACGGCATACCGATGTCGACATCGAGGAGCATGTGATCTGGATCGTACCGCGCCCCGACAACGAAAACCGTGCCCGGGCCAAGGGTGCCAAAACCCGTGGGCTTCCTGTGATGCCCTATGTCACCAATATGTATGAAGACTATGTCATGAGCGAGGAATATGCCCCGTGCTTCGAATCCGGTACATCGTATGTGTTCTGCAACGTCAAAGGCGGCAGGATAGGCCGAGCCATGAGCCGCAGTTACGCGCAGAACCTGTGTGAGGCCTTATCCAAAAGATCCGGCGTGTTCTTTAACTGGCACATGTTCCGGCATACCCATGCGAGCGAGGCCATTGCGGACGGCTACAACCTGATTCAGGTGGCTGATCGATTGGGGCATGCCAGCCCGCAGACAACTGTCGACTTTTACCGCCACCTGTTCAGCAAGGAAGTGCGCAAACTCCATCTGACAGGGCCCAAGAGCGTGCAGAAACGCCTCGAAGAGTTCAACCAGGCGAAACTGCTAAATGAGGGGGCCGCACGATGGATCTGACACTCGCCTATGATGCTGATGCCGACAATATCTACCAAAAGCGACTGGAAGAAAGCCTAGTGGCCTACTCCCCTGCCCTGCTGTCAGAGGATACCTGGAACCGGGACCTGGTGCTGTCGCATCCGCAGTTCATTAATGAGCACGTGGGCCCCAAATCGCCCCTGCCCTTTGGGCGCCTGCCCACATTACCCAAACTAGAGCTGAAGTTGTACTGGGCCCGACTGCTATCCGATCCTCGCAAAAACTCTCGCTCCATTGTCGAGCGGCGTATTATGTCAATGACATGGTTCAACGATTGCTGGGCAGATATAGCGCGTCACTTCAGTGTGAGGTGTCTGGCAGCCATTCCCAGCCCTGAATTTACTTACCCGACGCCAAATGCCCCCGGGAAAAAGCTTCACAACGCCGAATTCCTCGACCTGTTTGAGGCGTACGCCGGGACCTATGCCTTGCTGAAGCGGGAATTGGTGGTTGATGGTGAACTGTCTGAGACCTTCCACCGTTCACCACGGCTGACTGTCGCCGGCGACATCCAGAAATCCGTTATCAAGCAACGGGAACAATTCCAACCCTTACATGCCCGCAACATCATCTACCTGAATGACCTGTACTCAGAAGATGATGTGCGCTTCAAAGACCGGCAACGGATTCGCGATGACTATCTCAATCTGTACCTTTACCCAAAGTGGTTGCGCGACGCGGTGCGCTCGCATGTGCTCATGAAAATCAGTGATGGGGATCTGGCACCAGGCACCGTACCGGGTTACTTCAAACGCTTCCACTACTTGCGCGACTTTACGTGCGAGAAGTTCGATCTCCCAGACCCACTCTGCTTCACCGAGCACTTGATAGAGGATGACTTTATCGCCTGGGGTAACGAGAAGTCACTGAAGGGGAAAAATTGGTGGACGGATGCTGTGGCGATGCTCAATACCGCTGCCAAGGTGTACCCGGGACTATGGCCTGCCCTGAGCATTGATCGGCGACACTCGCGCAAGATAAAGAATGGTCAATATGCGCTGGGAACAGGGCGAATCGGTCACAATCAGGAAAGTGCGGGTCGATCCTATTCCCAGGAAGTGATCAATGCCATTGTCCATCATCTGCACGAATCACCCGCCCCAATACCTGCCATCTTTACCCTGATTCTGGGTACGGGCATGCGCGCCGAAGACGGACATGCCCTGCTCTTCGACTGCCTGAAACCCGACACAGACGACGACCAATTTATGCTGCTCACCTTCTGGCAGAACAAGGTGCGCCGGTACAACACCAAGCCCTTGGCCAAAGCAGACAAAAACCACGGCTATCTCATCGCGATTATCGAGGAGCAACGGGAGCGCGTGATCAAAAAGCACGGCAAGGCCACGAAATATCTCTTCCCCTACTTCACCGGTACTCAGGAATCCTACCTTGACCGCCGATACACGCTCGAGTCGCTTAAGAACCTCTGCGTGGGCCGAGATATCCGTGACGAAAAAGGGAAAGTCCTGCGTTTCTCCTGGCACGCACTGCGTCATACCAAGGGCACGAATATGGCAGCGGAGGGCTACGACATTCTGTCGATCATGATGGAGTTGGGCCACAGCAGCCCCGATATGGCGACCGTCTACGTCAACAATCGGCTTGAGCTGAAGAAAAAGGCGTTAATGGAAAAAGGCAGCGGCCGGTTCTTTGACATCCAGGGCCGGGTGGACGAGAAGATCGGGGATCTGCTTGTGAAAAAGGACCAGCTGCGTGCCACCCGCGTCTGTGGTGGCGCCTGCGCTATGCCAGCCCAGATCGGCGACTGGTGTGAACATGCCAACGCCTGTTACACCTGCAAATACTTCCGCGCTGATGCCAGAGACCTTAAATTCTTTGAGGTGGAGGTCGACCAAGTCAGCAAGCTGATCGAGGAACAATCCGAGGACATTCAATCATATAGGGAGTCTGGCCGAGAGCGTCTGGCAGATATCACGGCTCGGCGTATTCGCAAGAATAAAGAAGTTGCTGAATCGCTCCACTCCATCATAGTGGCAGTCACTGACGAAGAGTGTTACCGCGGTACGCAGTCAAATGCCCGTAAATCTGGACTGACGGATGAGTGAAAAGACGGCTGGACTGGCCAAGGCACGAGCGGAACGCAGTCTCAAAAAGCGCCGCGCGGTCGAAAATGCCCTTGCAGAGCTCAAGGATTGCAGTGAAATCGTTACCTTCAAGGCGGTAGCGACCCTGGCCGGGGTGGGTCGCCCCTACCTTTACAACAACTTCCGGGAAGCCATCGAAGCTGCTCGGGAGGCCTCCAGGGCCAGTTCTGCCACCGTGGACGGCGTCACGGTACCGAACCGGACTGCCGACGAATCCAAGCATGTTGAGGCTCTTCTTAGAAATAAAATCGGCAAATTGAAGAAGGACCTGGGAGATGTTCGGAAGGAAAATGCCCGCCTGAAAACGGCACTGGAGAAGGAACGTGGCCGCTCGGAGTACTACCGCAAGAACTGGATCAAGGCATTGCCCGGATAATCAGCTTTGCCAGCACCACTACAACTAAGACCGTGAACATCCAAGGTTTGGCTCAACCGGCCAGTCGCTGTCTCTTCCTTTTTAACTGACCGAAGCTCAGTTTTCGGCCACTGTTTTGGTCAAAATTCCACTCAATCCTTTCCAGGTCTGGCAGATACTGCCCTTCGGCCATAAATTTGAATAACTGAAAATTCTTCTCGTTAAAAAAAAGCTCGGATTGCTCAAGAAGAGAAATGGTCTCGGAGAGCTTTTTAGTAATGTTCTCATGAAACTTGGCGAACTTGGCAAGAAGTGCAGGAGAGAGACTATGGGAGCTGGTTTGCTCTACGTGCTCCATCATTTCCTGAACTAGTTTTAAGCAAGTCCGTGGTTTTTGCGTGAATGTCGCAAGTCCTCGCAGCTCACCGACATATTCTTGCACGAACTCGCTCTCACTCCGCTGTCGGGATTGTCCCTGGCTATCTATTGCTAACTCATCAACGCTAGACTTTTCCTTTTCCCCCTTTCGCTTTGTCACATGAACTGATGATTGTCTCCGGGTCGAACGATTCCTTAGGTCTTCAACCAAACTGGGAGGATATAGTTCTCTAAAGTTATGAAGTGCATTGTTCACTGGACCCGCTTTGTGCCAAAGATCATGAGCCTGTTTCCGGAAATTTGGTATGTCATCTAGCAACTTGTTGATTTGCGACTTTTGATAGTTGGATCTTTCGACTTCCTTCAACGCCTTCACTTGCCCCTCGAAATCGGATGCTCCGAAGTGGGCTTGACCACAATCAATTCCAACGTTCGTATGGCTGCCATCTATCAGGCTTATTAAGTAACCTCGATTGTGAGGCCTATTACACGTTAGGCCACAATGAATTGGATCAGGACCAATGCGGTAAGCCTCGACAACTTTTGCAGTCTTTTTCAAATCATCAGAGAGCTGAATTCCTTGTCGAAACCCGGGCTGTTTTTCTAGATCTAGGAGGCTGAAAATACCGATCGTAGGCGATAGCTCTAGTTTATCCAAATCTTGGTACCTCTCATGTGGCGATGAAATTGCGCTTCCGGTACGATGCCACAGTAGTGGATGCATATACAGTACTTCAGGTGGCGGGACGAAATGACCTGTAGCCTTTTCATACAGGTATGCTCGAGGGTATCCCAATGAACGGGCACTCCAGTCAGATCCAGAAATAGTCTTAATCGACACACTCAATGATTGGGGCGCGCGATGGAGGACGTATGTCAGTTGAAAAGCTTTCCCTAGGAACTATCGAGTCCCTTTCAATGATACTTGGCGACACCCAAAAAGGCTTTACCGGTTCCGAAATAACGACTTTATTATCGGAGTGCGGGATCGAAGATCCGAAACTCAATTCAACAAAGTGGCGAAGAATTTATGATGCGTTGGTTCAAAAGCAGGCAGAAGACCAATGCGGGAACAATCTCGTAGCCTTTATTCAGCACGGCATGAAGCCCTCTCGACACTACGATAGTTTGGAATGGTTTAGTGATAGACGTTCCAAATTGAACCTCGCGCTGAGCTTCGAGGGAATGGAACTGGGCGACGACGGGATCGTGAGAAATACTACAAAAACCAAGACCATATCCGAAGCTGCAGCAAGAGCCAGTAAACTCAAAGAAAGTCTAGCCCTTAGAAAGGTTCATCCAGACATATATCTGTTTTGTCGAGAAGAGCTAGTCGCGGATAATTACTTTCACTCGGTATTTGAGGCCAGTAAGAGTGTCGCAGAAAAAATTCGTAACAAAACAGGCTTAACAACGGATGGCGCAGTACTTGTTGACGAGGCTTTCAGCTTTACCAATAAAGTTCCACATCTTGCTCTCAACACGTTACAAACAGAGAGCGAGAAAAGTGAACAAAAGGGGTTTATGAACCTAATAAAAGGTATTTTCGGCACGTTCAGAAATACTACAGCCCATACGCCAAAAGCTGTATGGAATATGGACGAACAAGACGCCCTAGATATTCTATCAACGATATCACTCGTACATAGGCGATTGGATGGTGCGACAGAAGCAAGAAAGATATATAAGGGTAATCCTTAACAACTGGAGCACCAGGAACGCCTCGTGCCGGATGTACTTTCCTCAGGTACTAGGCCAAAGAGCTATAGGATAGGGGAAGAATGCCAACTTTGGATGATGTATACAGAAAGTATGGTGAAGTCTCGGAAGCTGCCCAACTGTTGGAGACGGAGCTAGGTACCATGCTCTTCAAGAACTCAGCGATTGAGACAGATTTAATCGTGAACCCAAATCCTGAGAAAGCAACCGAGATCTACAATAAAATCAATAAGCACACGCTGGGCCAATTGATAAATAAATTGGGAAAAAAGGAGACGGGAATTAGTCAGCTCGCAATACTTCTTGATCAAGCTTTAAAGGTACGAAATAAATTAGCGCATTCGTTTTACTTGCAGCACAATCTACGGCGGAATTCAGACCAAGGTTGCGCGGTCATGTTGGACGATCTAAATGGCATGCACGACCAGCTACTGGACGCGTATAAGGCGGTGATGCTTCTCCAGGGAGTTGATTTGGAAGCGCTGGCAACCGAAGAAGGAGCCGCTCCACAACCAGCAGGGCATTTGAGAATATGAGTCAGGTAATAGTCGCGGATTACTACGAACACTTATGGCGGCCTGCTGCTTTCGAATTCAAACAATAAACCTATTTCCATACAACGGATGTAGCGTCGTGACAGTGACAAATCGAGTAAAAATCGATAAAGAATCAGTCAAACTCTACATTTCGGGGATCGATTTCCCTGTAGACGATATTGTCAATTGAGGTAACTTGTTTGATCGGGTCCACCAGTCAATACATGTACCCTATGTTGCATCGAAGAGCTAGCACATGGATGACACAGATTGGTGTTCATATATGTTAAATAACTAAGGCTATTTCCGCAGCACCATGTCCTTTCCAAAAACTTCGACTGGTAGTAGGATAAAGTAGTACTTATTCTTTCTTATTGGAGAGCATCAGATGGCAATGGTGAAAAAAAGCATTACCGTAACCGACCAACAAGAATCCTGGATACAGGCGCAGATGGAGACGGGCAACTACGGCACGGACAGCGAACTGATCCGAGAAGCCTTGCGGGAAAAACAGTTACGCATGAACGAGGTTGACGCCCTCCGCGCCAAACTGATTGCGGCCGAGCTATCCGTTGAACAACAGGGGTGGGTCAAAGAGACGCCCCAAGAAATGCTCGACGGTTTCAAAGAAAAAGCGCGGCAAGATGGGAAGCTATAGGCTCGCCCCAGCAGCTAAAGCCGATCTAGAACGCATATGGTTCTATGGCCTTGAGCGTTGGGGTATGGCGGCAGCAGACGAATACTACGCTACATTTTTTGACCATTTCGAGCAACTCGCAGAGCAACCCCATTTACATCCTGCGGATAATATACGCGAAGGCTACCGGCGCAGCGTGTGCGGCTCAGAAAGCGTGTACTATCGTATCGTCGACGAAGTGGTCGAGATCATGGCTATCATCGGGCGGCAGGATGCAGACGACTGGCTTTAGTTTTCTCGTGATTTTTTACAGCCCGAAAGTTTTGCGGCACAAAATTCTGCAGTCTGGAATGTTGCCGGCCAGGGAATACCAATAATCATTGTTATATTAAATAGAGAAAGAGAGCGAAAAGGGAGGTAACAAATCACGCTTGGGCGGATGCATCTTAAGGAAAATTGCCAGAAGGCCGATCACTTGTTGTATGAACTTGGTCTTGGCTAATACCTTGACCCTGCGGCAACACCCACCGGGAACCAGTTATCCAGAGCTTCCAATTCTTCTGCGCTGAAGTGGATTTCCAGTGCGCGGACATTGTCCTCGAGGTGCCGGACGCGCGTGGTGCCGGGAATGGCTGCAATATGCTCTGCTCGGGTGAGCACCCAGCCCAGCGCCAACTGTGCTGGCGTGACGTGCTTTGCTGCCGCTAGCTCGATGACATGTTCTGCCAGGCCCAGATTCCTCTCCAGGTTGTCGTCGCTGAAGCGGGGACTGTTCAGGCGATAGTCATCGGAATCGAGGTCCTCTCGGGAGGCGATGCTACCGGTCAGAAATCCTCTGCCGAGTGGACTATAGGCCACGAACCCGATTCCCAGGTCCCGGGTGGTCGGCAATATCTCTTTTTCAACTTCGCGCGACCACAGGGAATATTCCGTTTGCAATGCGGTGATAGGTGCTGTGCTATGCGCGCGACGGATCTGCTCCGGCGATGCCTCGGAGAGGCCGAGGTACCTGACCTTACCTTCAGCAACCAGATCAGCCATGGCCCCAACGGTATCCTCTATGGGCACAGCTGGATCAACCCGGTGTTGATAATAAAGATCTATCACATCGACTCCGAGCCTTTGGAGCGATGCCTCACACGCCGCCTTGACGTACTCCGGGCGGCTATTCAGCCCCATACCACTCTCTGGATCGCGAGTTATCCCGAATTTCGTTGCGATCAGAACTTCTTCCCTGCGCTCAGCCAGGATTTTCCCTAGCAGTTGTTCATTGGTGTGAGGGCCATACATGTCCGAGGTGTCCCAGAAATTAATGCCAAGATCCAGCGCTTTGTTTAACGTAGCGAGGTTTCTCTTTTCATCTCTGGGGCCGTAAAACTCTGACATGCCCATGCAACCTAGTCCCAGTTTGGAAACAAGCAATCCCTGGGCACCCAATGCTAGTTGTTTCATCACCAATCCCCTTTACGTGCTGCGTAAATGGCTATCGAGACCGTTAAAATCAAGGATAGAAAAGATCCCGGACACCGTTGAACGATGCAAACTTTCCCCTATACCCGTGGAAGGGATAAACTTTATCAACCGTGGGCAAGGCAGGCGCGTGTTCGCTGAGCACGAGGCTCCTATGCCGGAATTGGGCATGAATCATCCTCCGGGTTGTTTAACCTTGCGTAGGTAGGGCTTAACTGTTTCCCAACCATCGGGATAAATTTTCTCAGCCTCCTCATTGGAAACAGCTGGGACGATTATCACATCCTGACCTGGAGACCAGTTTACGGGGGTTGCAACCTTGTGTTTGGCCGTCAGCTGCATTGAGTCGAGCACTCTCAAAATTTCGTCAAAGTTGCGTCCAGTGGTCATTGGATAGATGATCATAAGTTTTATATTCTTATCAGGCCCGATAATAAACACTGAGCGAACCGTTGCATTGGTCATAGCGGTTCGACCTTCAGCAGAGCCAGATTCATCGGCAGCAAACATGTTGTAGAGCTTCGCTACCTTCAGGTCCGTATCGGCAATAACTGGATAGTTGACAGTGGTATCGCTGACCTCTTCAACATCCCGAAGCCACTGTTCATGATCTTCCAACGGGTCAATACTAAGACCGATGATTTTCGTATTTCTTTTCTCAAACTGAGGTTGAATCATGGCCATATAGCCCAGTTCCGTAGTACAGACAGGGGTAAAGTCTTTTGGATGGGAAAACAATACGGCCCAGCTTTCCCCGATCCAATCATGAAAATCTATCCGACCCCGGGTAGTCTCTGCCTGAAAATTAGGTGCTTGATCGTTAATGCGTAAAGACATGATTCCTCTCCTTAAATACAGTGTGGAGCATGGGAGAAATGGAGTTTCACTGATTCAACTTTCCAGGGTGCTCACCACCCGGTAAACAATGCCCGCCGTGCATGCGTGAGAACTTGTACTCCATAGGGGAAGTGTAGCCCAAACCGGGGCGCATGCGCTTTAAAGGCAGCATTGGCTAATATGCCGCAATGGTTGGCCGGCATCTGATTTGCCAGGTAAGAATTTCAACAATGAATTGAAGTCGCTTGTCTAACGAGGGTTGTGGATAGCGAGGCGGGCTGAGCCACGAAAAGCCAATACCAATCTCCGGATTTTCTGAAGAGGTGAATTAATCTATTAATGCCGTTTTCCCTACGTGGCGCGCCACCACGATCTTGCCCAGATAGCCGCCACAGGCCAGCGATCAAAAAGCTTGCGGTGCCTCGCGAACCGGGAATATCCTTCACATCACGGGCCGTGCATCGACAGCGTACTCCATGCCGAGATTGACAAGCACCACGGGTGCCTGAGCACGCGAAAGATGGTGAAGCCATGCAAGAGCGCGTCCTTTTCGCCATCAGGGTGGGAATAATTCGGCCCATGCTGGGTTTCAAATCATTCTGGTCGTCGCGTGCCACGATGGCAGGGATTGAACTGTGGAGGATGCTGAAAAGAGCCAAGGCAAAAGTTCGCTGCCAGCTTAGGAGCAATTTTATGAACTTGGCGCCACAGGCTAGTGTTGTCTGGGTAATACTGTACGATGGGCTTTCTCAGAGTTCGCGACAGAACTGAGATCACTCATCGTCATTGTAGGTACTGCCTCGATTCCGATTATGTGCAGGGGCTGCGTGGACACAGACGGGTGCTCTTGCAATCCGTTTATTTGCGACGCTTACGTCGAGGGCTACATTACTCAGTTGTAATGTGCCTGTCACAGTGATGTCAGAGTTCGGGCGCTATACTTGATAATACCGTCTGTATAACCCTTTTCGGGGAAGGTGGTCTTCAGGCAGGCATGACAACTTTCGATCAGAGATGACAGCCCCAGCCGGTCCTATCGATTGAAATCAGATTCGGTGAGAGTTTTGGACAATCCTAACTACAATACGGGGAAGCACTCCGTAGGCCCATTAATGGCACATGCAGATCAATACAAGCTTTTTATGTAAATACCGTAGTGTCCAATATGTGGAGTCTTCGAATCTTATGTGAGTAGACGTGTGGCTTTGAGGGCAACGCAATACGAATGGATTTTGCCTTTCTTTGTGGGCCGAAGTTGGTTGAAGATGGAAGGATCTGGAATCTCTTTAGTAAACATCATGCAGCCAGAGTGAGCCGTCATGCCTAACAAAGCGAAAAAACGCACCGGCACTTTGCAGGTAACTGCATTGGCTCTAAGGTCTGGAGAGACAACCGAAACCATTCGATACTATGCGCGCTCTGGCCTGATACAGTGCAACCACAATCCTGAGAATGGCTACATGTGCTTTACCGAATCAAATGTCCCCCGCCTAATTTTTATCCGCAAAGTACAGGCACTCGGTTTGACCATCGGCGATATCAAATCGATCCTTGTGAACGTTGACCAAGGCGTAGTACCAACCTACCCTATTAAATCCTTGATTAAACAGCGACTTGCTTCGGTTAGAGCGCGTGCCACAGTGCTCCAGGAGCTAGAGGAGCATATCAATGAAGCCGTTGCCATTTGGGAATCGAGTGATTGTCAGACCGGTGCCATGGAGGACTAGAGTTCTATCGCAGAACGCGCGAACGTGCCGAATAGTGCCCTGGTACAGAAATGATTAATAAAGCCAGCGTTGTGATAATTCCATGAAGCGCCTTTTAGTATCCCAGTCACAGTACCTACGGTGCACATACACAGATATCAGGTTATTGCAGTGGAGGAACCCAAAATCGACATCGGCGGAACGTGCTGTCATAAGGTATCTATAGCCTCCTGTACCTTATACCTGGCAGGCTTTGCGCAGTACCTCATCACGCCGTTGAATATCGGCGAAGTTGGCGTGTGTAATGTCGTATAGACCAATGTGACGGCTACGGTGCCAATCGGGATCAGCGCCGAACATCACTGACAGCCAATTTCGGGTAATCTGTGTTTGAGTCGCTAGACTTGTTTGACCGCTTTGTAGAGCGCCATTGTTCCGAATATCGTGCTGAACGTTTGTGTTTGCACTACTTCTCTAAAATTGGCACTTTCAAACAACTCAACGAGTCTTCCGGAAACATTATCCTTGGTGTTATCGAAACCATCGAGAAGCTGGATCGATAGAAATAGATAACGCATTAGGGCGTTATCTGGAAAACCCCAGTCGGCAATATGTACTTCTGCTCCAGGCTTCGCAATACGAAACAATTCCAGGGCGGTGCGCTGCTTATTCTCCCAGGTCAGATGGTGGAAAAACAGGCTCGATACGATGCGGTCAAAATACGCGTCGGGATACGGTAGATTATTGGATAGCGCATGATCGAACTGTACCGTGACATTGGCTTTGAGTGTCTTTCGCCTAGCGATAGCCAGGATCGCCTGATCGCCATCAACACCAGTTACGCGTGCGCTAGGCTCTGCCTGCTTCAGCCATATAGCGAGTGTTCCTGTACCACTGGCGAGATCGAGAATCTCCTGTCCTGCTCCGATACGAGCCTGCGCGATCAGAGCATGCTTGAACGTGTGTTCTCGTGTGGTCGCAGCCACGATGGCATCATAATAGGGAGTCAGCCAATTAGCACTCAATGCTGGAACATATTTGGGTTCTTCTGAAATGCGCATCAATGCTCCGCACGATGATGTTGGCATCGAAACGAAGATAACAGCACCGGTCCACTCTGCCTATTCATTCAACAACCTAATCCGAATCTAAACTGTTACATGATACGTAATTTGCTTGAAGCCACCAATAACGTGTAGATCGCCCGTCTCGTGCCCTTCTCCTGTCCGATATCAGTTGCCGATGGAGGAGGATGCCGTCGGGCCGTTTTCTACTTCGCCTATCCGGCTGCTTTCTCCGATCCTCAAAAATATTTTTACTCATCTCAGGCGAGTCCTCCCGAAAACCAAAGCGACTATTTGAACCAAATAACTGTCTCCCCATTTAGCGGCCTCCGTATTAGTAAGACAACATGGCCACACTGAATGTTCCTGGAAAGTCATTTTGGCTTTCAGAGTCTGTATGCAAGTTCAGTAAATGGCACCTCAATCGCTCCCAGACACTTCTTTGACGAGCGCCATTTATTGGGATCCAATGCTTGACTGCAGGTAATCAATAACAGCCCGGATATCCGCTTCCGAAAGGTTGGGATTCCCCCCTTTGGGAGGCATAGCCATTGTTGACCCCGGACTCTGCAAACCTCTGATAACGTTAGTGAGCAATACATCGTAGGGCTGAGAAAGCCGCCCACTCTTGTCGGAGAGGTCGGGGACTCCCGGTATCGCACCTTTACCGCGAGGCCCATGACAGGCAATACATGTCTGGTCGTAGATTTCCTTACCCGAGTAGCTGCTCTTTTTACTAGCAGCGGTATCGGATGTATTCATAAGGGGGCTGCTTGGCAGGCTGTTATTGGATGCCTGAATGAATGTAAGGATGTTTCGCGTTTCCTCTCCTGTGAGCCCGGCTCGTACGCGCATGTGAAACATGGTAGTGATCCACTGGTCATCGCGCAGTTCATTGGGTCCGCGCAGATTGTGGCAGCGGGTACAGCTATCTGCCCACTGCTTTGCACCAAGTGCGAAATCTCCGGGCTCAGGATAATCGAATGCCTTAACAGATGTAGACAGTGCACCGCTTAACATAATACCTACAGCTACGGAGACCATCGTTTTCATTGATTTGCGATTGATATATTTCATTCGATCCCCCTAGAAGCCATAGGCGAGCTGGAACAGTAAACGGTTATTGTTTGCTGCCGAATCAGTTTCCTTTCCGTCATTTAACTCATAGTTCAATTTGGCAATGACATTGCTTGAGAACAGGTAGTTAAGACCCCAAGCCCATTGTTTCTGATCGCCACTTTCTACGGCAGAATCAAAATCGGTATAACGCACTACGGCTTCAAAATTTGTTGAGGGAATACGGTAGGCAGCTTGTGTATACCAGGTGCTCCAACTCGCACCTGCCGATGCGGCCTCGCCTTTGTCCGTTGAGCCAACTTTTGACCTAACATACTCTCCACGAAAACCCATTCCTTGTAACCAGTCCACATTCAATGACATCAATTGATAGCTGAAGTCGGCGCCGTAAACATCGTAGTCACGTTCACCCTCCAAATTGATGCTTATCGACTCCCCGTCATCGTTGTTGACTGCGGCTTTACCGGTGGCGCCGGACAGGCCAATTTCGAGACTGGGTATCGGTAGAATGGCTAATCGACCTCCGAATACCTTGTCACCATCGGCGTCTTCGTTAAAACCTTCAGCATCTATTCCCTCAAGTTCGCCATCTTCCGAATTGAGGGTCGGTCCATTGGAGACGAAAAAAGCATAGTTGCTTCTGATGCCACCGATTGCTGGAAGACCCCCACGAACCTGAAAACCGATATCGGACACGGGGGCTGCGCCATCATGTCCAAAACCCGGTGGTGCCGAGGCCATCTTGTTGATCCAGGACGGGTGAAGGTTCTGCCTGAACTGACCTATCGGGCTGAGGAATTTGCCGGCGACAAATGCCGCGTAGTCATTCATAAAGAGGTCAATGGTCATGTACTCCAATGCAGTATTGGTCTCGCCATCGTCCTCAACATCAATTTCCAGCTCAGCTTCCAGCATGACTAAGTCGCGATATTGAAAATGAAAGATTGGCGCAAATGTTCCCACCCGGAAATCGCCATTGTCGTCATTACCGTAAGACTTGGAATAACCAACATCACCGTAACCAGCCAAATGGACAATGGTATTGGGCGACAACCATTCAGAAGCCTGTACCACTTCTTTCTCCAGTTGCTGTACATCCTCCTTTGTGGCAGATCGTTGTTCTTGTTCTTTTAGCTGTTCCTGGACAATTTCCAGCTGTTTCCGTAGTTGTTCGACCTGTGTTTTCAGGGTTTCGAGCGACACGTCAGCAACAGCGGAAACCGGCAGACTCAGCCCTACCATCGCTATGACGGGTGCCAATGCGATTTTACCGCGCAAATTTTTCATGAAACCTCCCGTGCAAATATTTGGGCCAGGTCAACCGCCGCTATCCAACAGGTACGCCTTGTTTAGCCATGTTCGAAAACTATGACCGCGATGGAAGCGGATCAACTAAAACATATGTGTAGATGGCAAACTTTAAAGCGATCGCGCAACTCGGGGCCGCCGTCCGCCAACCCACGGATGATTCGGTCACGACAGCAAACCGCTGCGGCGGGTCAAATACACATTGCACTACCTTAAGGAGTATTCCCTGTCATACTGATGACGTCGTGATTACATCCTTGTAATGATGGCCATTCGTGTTGTCATCTTTTCATCTATGATCATCGAATACTGGAACCTTCGTACGATATTTGCGTATCAAGTGAATAGATTCATCCAGGCAGCCGTAGTTTCCAGACGAGTTGATAACCATCATCCCCCGTGAGGAACCAACCGAAGACAATGATCCTTTTTCTCATAAACTCGAGGGGTGCGAACACTAACCAGAGCAATCGAGTGCATCTAGTGAACTCACTCCAGTTAGCACTTATTCAATCTATCTCATACATTGGCATAGGCAGGTATTTCGTGCAAAACGGGACGAGGATTTTCTATTTCAGTGAAGCGACCGAAAATAATGCAGGTTGGACGGTAAACTCGGGCTAGAGAATCCATAAATACGGAAAATGCGGCACTGGGGTCGATGTGGACACGATCGCCAGTATCAGGGTCATCGACACCCAAGGTCCATTAAGAACAACGCCCACCGCGTGTGTGACCCCAATATAAGCCTGGCACACAAAGGCAACCAAAAGTATGTTGTTGGGGTGAATGCCGATATCTGTTTCTACAATAGGACAAAGCTGAGCCAGGAGGTGGCCCCCAAAACCGGCCAAAGTATACTATTCCTGCATACTGCCTGATCTGACTCATGGGCAGGAATATCTGTTATGAAGTGATCAGCATCCACAGGCCGTGGCAAATCCATACCCACGGGGCGACTCGCACGAGGGATATCAATCCCTGTCTACGCGATTAATATACGCTCATTTCGGTAAGTGTATTCTATAAAGTCGTCGGGTAATCTGGCTGGACGAAATCGATTTCCGTAGAGTTTATTCACCACGCCAATCCATCAGATGTTCCGTTGCATTAGCGCACTATTACGTAATTGTAATTTGATGGTCATCCCGGTGACAGAAGTCGATTGCTACCTTGGATCTTTAAAAGACAAATTATCGATACAGTGAATGGGGTTCCTCTTCGACAACTACCGGGGCCTTGTAGCAAAACGGATTAGAAGAATCGTTATTCCAGAGAGGGCTCATCATTCAACTGGCCAGCGGCTTTCCGACGGCCCTCGAGACAATAGTTGATACCGGGATGCACTGGCACTACCTCGCGGGCGCATCTGATCTTTTGGATCCTGAGTCCAAACCCGTGTCCAAGCTTATTCGGCTTGTTTTCGAGAAGTACACAAATACCGAAGATGAAGATTTTGCAAGAAGGATAGGTATAGATGATTCAACTGGGAAAAAGGATAGGGGGAATCCGATCGTTGCCCCTGAAGTGCCTGTGGTTAGGGGCCATAGTCCCGTTGATCGCTATACCATTGCACGCGAGCATAGAACTCGAAGATGCCATCATAGTTGCGCAGCAAATCGACCCCTGGATTGAAGGTAATCAGTACCAACAACAGGCAATAGAGGCAGATAGCATAGCCGCTGGCACCCTGCCAGATCCGGTTGTTAATGCGGGCTTTGTCAACGTCCCCACTAACTCCTTCGAATTTGATGAAGAGCCGATGACCCAGTTCAAAGCCGGGATCACACAGATATTGCCTCGAGGGGACAGTCTCGCTTTGAGGCAAAAGCAATTATCCGTGATGAGTTCACAATACCCCTATCAGCGTGATGATCGTCGCGCCAAGGTGGCTGTCAACGTTGCTGAGCTTTGGCTGGAATCATTTCGCGCAAATCGGAGCATTCAACTGATTGAGGATGATCGAGATTTATTTGAGCACCTTGTGGATGTAGCACGATCCAGTTACGCCTCTACACTGGGAACAACCCGACAGCAGGATCTCGTGCGTGCGCAACTGGAACTGACACGACTCGATGACCGGCTGACCATACTGCGTGAACGCAAGGAGACGGAGGAAGCTAAACTTTTGGAGTGGATTGGCCCGGTCGCGGCAAAATTCGTCCCGGGCCGGTTATCAGGGTATTCAACTAGCCTGGATCTATCAAAGACGCTTCCTATAATCTCACTACAACATCCGGAATTGGTCGAAGCCGCCCAACCCGCCACTCCTCAATTGCTTGCATCTCATTTGGCTGATCACCCCGCCATTCTGAATATTGATAAAAAGATAGACGCCACCGATACCGGAGTCGCCCTCGCAGAGCAAAGCTACAAGCCTGAGTGGCGTATTAACGCGGGCTATGGCTACCGCGACAACTCTCCTTCCGGTCAGAACAGGTCCGATTTTCTGTCAGTAGGGATCGCCCTTGATCTTCCATTTTTCACGGCCAAAAGACAAGACAAACAGGTGCAGTCTGCCATTGCCACAACCGAGGCGGTCAGGACCGAAAAAGCACTGTTACTGCGCAGCATGATCGCTGCGTTCGACGCCCAGCGTGCTCGCCTTCACCGCCTTGATGAGCGTCGCGAGTTGTACCGGACCCGGTTACTGGCGGAGATGGCCACGCAGGCTGAAGCGTCGCTGACAGCTTACACCAACGACGACGGCGATTTTGCAGAGGTGGTTCGCGCCCGTATAGCGGAATTGAACGCCAAAATTGATGCATTGGATATTGAGGTTGATCGGCTCAAAGCGATCAGCCGGCTTAACTACTTTTTTACCAATAGCCGTGTTTAAGGTATCGGGAGAATCGGAATGACAACGTTCAGAACAAATCTGATCGGATGGACTCTTGTCGCCTTGGGCGGCGCCGTACTCGGGGCGCTGGTGGTCCTCAGTCTGGTGGAAACGTCCGTGTCACACGATACAGGGATACCGGATGTAGCTGAGAACGAGCCGCTGTACTGGGTGGCACCAATGAATCCTGATTACAAGCGGGACAAGCCAGGTAAGTCGCCCATGGGCATGGATTTGATTCCCGTGTACGCAGATGCAGGTGATGCCACCGACGCCGGTCCGGGCACCGTGAGAATAGCTCCGGAGGTAGTCAACAACCTGGGAGTCAGAGAGGCGGAAGTCACCAGGGCCCCGATGCATGTCTCGATTCGCACAGTTGGTTATGTGCAATTCGACGAGGATCGCCTCGTACATATTCATCCTCGCGTCGAGGGGTGGGTGGAGAACCTCTTTGTCAAGGCGGCAGGAGACCCGGTTGAGATGGGGCAGGCGTTATATGAGCTTTACTCGCCGGAGTTGGTAAACGCCCAGGAGGAGCTCCTGCTGGCGCTGAATCGAAAGAGCCAGGTTTTAACCCGCGCGGCCAAAGAGAGGTTGATTGCGCTGCAACTGCCGCAGGAGTTTATACGTGATCTGGTAAAGACCCGTGAAGTCAGCCAGACAGTCACCTTTTATGCACCCCAGGGAGGTTTTGTAGACAACCTTAATATACGTGAGGGCTTTTTCGTAAAGCCGGGTACAACGCTCATGTCTATCGGTGTGTTGGACGAGGTGTGGGTGGAAGCCGAGGTATTCGAGCGCCAGGTCGCATTAGTCGAGGTTGGTATGCCGGTTACTATGACGCTGGATTACCAACCCGGGAGAGAGTGGCAAGGTAGGGTCGACTACATATACCCCTCACTCAACGAGAAGACCAGAACCCTCAGGGTCCGGCTAAGGTTTGCCAACGCAGACACTGCCTTACGACCCAATATGTTTGTCCAAGTGGTCCTACATCCTACGGATGGCGCTGAAACTCTCATTGTTCCTCGCGAAGCCATTATTAGGACCGGACAGCAGCAAAGAGTGGTACTGGCACTGGGAGAGGGCAGATTTAAGTCGGTGGCGGTAACGATGGGCAGGATTGGGGACATCCATGCCGAGATTCTAGACGGCGTAAAGGCAGGCGACTCGGTGGTCACGTCCGCGCAGTTCCTGCTTGATTCGGAATCAAGTAAGACTTCAGATTTCCAACGCATGCTGCCCGCCGAAGAAGACGAATCGATGGAGGAAGGCAAACCGACGTCTGCATGGACCACTGCGAAGATTCTCGGTCTGATGCCAGGTCACCGGATGGTCAGCGTTAGCCACGAAGCGATCGCTGACTGGAACTGGCCGGCGATGACCATGGATTTTGTTGTCGCTGATGACGTGGAGTTCGAGTCACTCCAGCAGGGCCAGGCACTATATATGGAGATCACCCAACTACCCAACGGACAAAATGTGATCAGCAAAATCCGATTAGAGACAGCGGAAAAGGAGGACACACCATCTCCCCGGGAGCACGGCCATGATTGAAGGCATCATCCGCTGGTCTGTCAGCAACCGCTTTTTCGTCCTACTGGCCACATTCGTGCTGGTCGGTGCAGGCATATTCTCAGTTATCAATACTCCCGTGGACGCCATTCCCGATCTATCGGATGTCCAGGTCATCATCAAGACCAACTACCCCGGCCAGGCACCACAAGTCGTGGAGGACCAGGTCACCTATCCTCTGACCACAGCGATGTTGTCCGTCCCGGGCGCGGTGACTGTGCGGGGCTATTCCTTTTTCGGTGACTCCTTTGTGTACATCATTTTTGATGAGAAGACGGATCTATATTGGGCCCGCAGTCGCGTCCTGGAGTATTTAAGCCAGGTCGCGCCTTCCCTTCCCGATAACGCCCGGCCGCAACTCGGACCGGATGCAACGGGTGTAGGCTGGGTCTATCTCTATGCGTTGATCGACAGGAGTGGAAAGTTAGATATCAGTCAGCTTCGTAGTTTGCAGGACTGGTTCTTAAAATACGAATTGCAGACTGTAGCTGGGGTCTCAGAAGTATCGGCGCTCGGCGGCATGGTCAAACAATATCAGGTAATGGTGGACCCGGACAAACTCAGGGCCTTC
Organism: uncultured Haliea sp.; assembly: GCA_963977485.1. GTDB lineage: Bacteria > Pseudomonadota > Gammaproteobacteria > Pseudomonadales > Halieaceae > JARRPM01. The sequence continues at coordinate 191,510 of CAXBOW010000009.1, read as the reverse complement.
GGCATACCGTTGAGTCATATTCAGACGGCCATCACACGTGGCAATCAGGAAATTGGTGCATCGGTCGTGGAAATGGCTGAAGCGGAGTATATGGTGAGGGCATCCGGCTATATCCAGAGTGAGCAGGACCTTGGGAATATACCCCTGGGGGTCAACAGCAGCGGCACTCCATTACTGTTAAAGGATGTTGCTGAGATAGGCCTCGGACCGCAAATGCGGCGTGGCATTGCAGAATTGAACGGTGAGGGTGAAACGGTAGGTGGCATCGTGATAATGCGGTTCGGCGAAAACGCGCAAAAAACGATTGATGGCGTCAAGGCCAAACTGGAGCAGCTCAAAAAAGGCTTACCCGAAGGTGTCGAAATCGTAACGGTCTATGACCGCTCCGGTTTGATCGAGCGTGCGGTAGAAAACCTGTGGCACAAACTACTTGAAGAATTTGTCGTGGTAGCACTGGTCTGCATGGTCTTTCTCTTTCATGTGCGATCCTCCTTGGTGGCTATCATCAGTCTGCCAGTGGGCATTCTAACGGCATTTATCGTAATGCATCTACAGGGTATGAACGCCAATATCATGTCCCTGGGAGGCATCGCCATTGCCATAGGCGCTATGATCGATGGTGCCATCGTGATGATAGAAAATATGCACAAACATTTGGAAAAAACCGAAATCACCGCGGAGAACCGCTGGAGTATCGTGGCCGATTCGGCGGCAGAAATCGGCCCCGCACTATTTTTTAGTTTGTTGATCATTACCGTAAGCTTTGTTCCTGTATTCACCCTGGAAGCTCAGGAAGGTCGTATGTTTTCCCCGCTCGCGTTCACCAAAACGTACGCGATGGGGGCTGCTGCCGCCCTGTCGATAACCCTTGTCCCGGTGCTAATGGGCTATTTCATCCGTGGCAAGATCCTGCCCGAGCACAAGAACCCCATCAATCGAATGCTGATTGGAGCATATGTGCCAGTATTAAAGCAGGTTCTACGATTTCCCAAAACCGTCTTGGTGCTCGCGGTTTTAGTGCTGGCGAGTAGCCTCTGGCCGTTAGAAGAAATTGGAAGCGAATTCATCCCGCCGCTGGATGAGGGTGATCTGATGTACATGCCAACAACCTATCCGGGGATTTCGATTGGGGAAGCCCGTAGGATTTTGCAAAACACTGATAAGTTGATCGCGACCATACCGGAAGTAGAGTCAGTGTTCGGAAAGATCGGACGTGCCGACACTGCAACGGACCCGGCTCCACTTACGATGATCGAAACCTTCATCCAGCTCAAACCGAAGGAAGAATGGCGAGAGGGAATGACCACTGAAAATCTCAAGAAAGAACTCGATACATTGGTGAAACTGCCAGGACTCACTAACGCATGGGTAATGCCCATAAAAACCCGAATCGATATGCTGGCAACGGGTATAAAAACGCCAGTAGGCATAAAGGTTGCCGGTCCCAAATTGGAGAAAATTCAGCAGATTGGCCAGCAACTGGAGACGATACTACAGGATGTGCCGGGTACCGCGTCAGTGTACTCAGAGCGGGTCGCCGGTGGACGCTATATCAAGGTCGATATTGACCGGGAAAGAGCCGCCCGCTTTGGACTGAACATCGCTGATGTGCAGCAGGTTGTAGCAACCGCAATTGGTGGTATGAATGTAGCCCAAACCATTGAAGGATTGGAGCGATACCCCATCAATTTGCGATACCCCCAATCCTCTCGAGACTCGCCAGAACAACTTGCCCTGTTGCCGATTATAACTGCTTCAGGGCAGCGCATCGCACTGGGCGATGTGGCCAGTGTCTATGTAGAGGACGGCCCTCCTAGCATAAAAAGTGAAAACGCCCGACTTAATGGCTGGACCTATGTTGACATTGAAAATGTCGATATTGGTAGTTATGTCGCACAAGCTCAGGAGGTCGTTCAGGCACAGGTGGAGCTACCTCCGGGTTACTCAATCATATGGTCAGGACAGTATGAATACATGGAACGAGCCAAAGCTCGGCTGATGTATGTCGTGCCACTGACTCTGGCCATTATCGCTTTTTTGTTGTACATGAACTTCCGTAACTTCGTTGAAGTCGCGATCCTTATGGGCACCCTCCCCTTCGCGCTGGTCGGCAGTATCTGGCTGATGTACCTGGAGGATTTCAATTTCTCCATTGCGGTAGGGGTCGGGTTTATTGCCCTGGCAGGGGTAGCTGTTGAAATCAGCGTGATAATGTTGGTGTACCTCAACCAGGCTTACCGGCGACTTGTGGAACAGACTGTGGAGCCCTCGCGTGAGCAGGTCGCCAACGCCGTGATGGAAGGTGCGGGATTGCGCGTTCGACCTGTCATGATGACCGCAGCGGCGATTATCTTTGGGCTGCTACCGATACTATACGGTACGGGTACCGGCTCTGAAGTAATGAGTCGTATCGCAGCACCCATGGTGGGTGGTATGGCGAGTGCGGTCATTTTGACCCTGCTGGTGCTGCCTGCCATATTCTATTTGTGGCGCGGTCGGGCAGCCAAAAAGGCAAGTGGTCCTTGATGTACGCGCTCAACGTTGTGGAGCATCAGACAAGTAGGGCTGAGCCCGTGACATTTCACGGATTTGGCGACACTCACCGGCGTTGGCAAACAAGACTGAATAAATTGAAGCATGCCAACCCAACAAGGGTGGGCGAGGAACTCCGGCTACCGGAACAACAAGAACAAGGAGAAATACATCAATGATTAGTGCAGAGACAATGGAAGACACCAGCTGCTGCTGCCACGACAATCAGGCAGTTTTTCTTGAAAGGGCTATGCGGCGCTTGAATCTGAACAGCGCACAACAACAATTACTCTTGCAGTCCTTTCGCGAGGTATCTGTGCAAATTCCCATCAGAATCTATGATGGAGACAAGCAAACACTTCGCACATTTACGGGCTACCGGGTGCAGCACAACCAAGCGCGAGGCCCTTTTAAGGGCGGACTACGTTTCCACCCCGATGTTCAACTTGAAGAGATCAGGGCACTGGCGCAATTGATGACCTGGAAAACTGCCCTCGTCGATATTCCCTTCGGCGGCGCCAAGGGTGGGATTGCAATAGATCCCACTGAGCTTCATGAACATGAACTAGAAGTGCTAACACGCAGATTTACACAAAAAATGACACCTGTTTTTGGTGTAAACGAGGATATACCCGCCCCGGATGTTAACACTAACCCACAGGTCATGGCCTGGATATTTGATGAGTACAGCAAGTCCAATGGCTACACACCGGGTATAGTGACGGGAAAGCCAATCGAGCTCGGCGGGCTGGATGGGCGACTGGAAGCGACAGGTTATGGTGTCGCTTCTATTACAACAATGGCCTGTGACTATTTGCAAATACCGATGGATGGTGCTGAGATTGTGATTCAGGGTTTTGGCAATGTCGGCTCTTTCGCGGCACTTCGCCTACAGGCTATGGGTGCAAGTATTATTGCCGTTTCGGATATGTATTGTGGTTTATATAATGCCAAAGGCATAGACGTTGAGGCGTTGTATAAGTATGTTCGGGTAAACAGCAAAATACAGGGGTTTGACGGCGCGGAGCAAATTTCAAATGCATCTTTACTCTGTCTGCCCTGTGATGTATTGATCCCCGCGGCGCTTGAAGGCACCATCAATTGTGCCAATGAGGCAGGCATTCGGGCACGGTTGATCGTGGAAGCGGCGAACATGCCCCTGACACACATGGCGAGCGCCAAGCTACAGGAACGGAGCGTAACTATCATTCCAGACATTCTTGCCAATGCCGGCGGTGTGATTGCTTCCTATTTTGAATGGGTCCAAAACACGCAACGCCTCTCGTGGAAAAGAGAGGCCGTATTTACACAATTGGAGGACAGAATGTTCCGCACTTTCACCGACGTTCAGCAGTTGGCGGAGGCTTCAGGGGTAGATTTTCGGACGGCCGCCTACGAACTTGCGGTTCAGCGAGTACTGCACGCCGTTGAGTTAAGAGGTTTCTAATATGCGTCGTTGTACATCGCTGTAGGCGAAAATTGGAGGAGCTATCTACTTTAGAATCGATATGCGATTTGAATAGCCTACCTTCTTCAATTCACTCATTGCGTCCACAACGAGCTGATTCTGGTTTTGTCAGACAGACAAGGTGTCGTGGCGCACGAATAATCACGAAATTGCGAGGGCTTACACATGATATTTCCGGTTTGGATGCTGTTGGGGTTTTCAGTCTGGACTATTGTACTTCTACTGGGTACGGTTGGCGTGTACCGCTGGAGCAGAATATTGACCGGCAGAACTGAAATCGGGGAGTTCCGAGCTGACGTCGTAACAGGAAGCGATTGGTACCTGCGCGCCATGAGAGCCCACGCAAACTGTGTAGAAAATTTGCCCGTATTCGGGGCTATAGTCTTCGCTATTTATGCCAGTGGCTTATCGAGCAACACAGTCAATGGCCTGTCAGCTGCCGTTCTCGTGGCCCGCGTTTGCCAGTCAACAGTTCACGTCACGATGAGACAGTCAAATTCTGTAGTGACAGTACGATTTGTCCTGTTTTTTATTCAGTTACTGAGCTTTTTGGCACTGGCAATCACTCTCGCCTATCACCTGCTATGACCCATACTTATAGCGTGTTCACGACGCACAAATACTGGATGCCACAAAATCCAAGTAGGACCCCAATTATTCAGCATGCTGCATTTCGTTCCATAGTATGGACCACCGACGAACACGGCTTTATCCGTACTTGGATTTGAAATCCATACAATTGGTCTTCTCAATTTCCCAGTTCAAATATAGATAGGTGCAATATGTTGATGACAATTAGTTTGGCGTTTTTTCTTGTAGTGTCGAGTTTTATATTCCATTACCGGGTGCTGCTATGGCTTGGCGCATTTGCGCCTACGTTGAAGTTAAAGCCTGAAGCTCAGGTCTTGGTGGTTGTCATAGTATTGTTTTTCGCTCATATCATTGAAATTGGCTTTTATGCTGCAGCTTATTATTGGTCGGTCGCTGAACTCGAGTTGGGTATCTTCAGGGGGGCAAATCTGACAGAACCAATGAGCTATCTGTACTATTCAGGAGTAATTTACACTTCACTGGGTCTGGGTGATATCTTCCCTGAGGGACATATTCGGTTTATCACCGCGATGGAAGCGCTTAATGGGTTTCTTTTGATCACATGGACTGCGTCATTTACGTTTTTGGCGATGGGTCGACTATGGACCTGGAAGGTTTGCTGTGACGATTCAGATGGCGAAGCGTAAAGCCGCCAGAGGCTTACCAACGTTCCTGATCTGTAGCGGTACCTTTTAAACCGCCATGTGGGCGAGACTTCGTATTCACGCTATCCCAATGATCCACCTTCGGGGAGCACGCCAAATTGTGTTATGTGCTCGCCTATATAGCTGAACACACAGCCACCGGGTTATGCCAGCTCATTGTTTATTGTTTTCTTCCCGGCTATACCGAATCGGTCGGTCATGAGTCACCCATATCGCCTGCATCACAATCCCATTTCCAATCGAGAATTTCTGGCATATCTTGTCCATTCTGCTCGATATAGTGTTTATGTTCGATCAGTTTGTCGCGCATAATTTGTTTGATGTACGCGGCTTCCGCGCCCACGGTGGGAACCCGGTCGAGCACGTCAGCCACCAAATGAAAGCGGTCGAGATCGTTACGAACCGCCATGTCAAAGGGTGTAGTGGTGGTTCCTTCTTCCTTGTAACCCCGGACATGTAGATGATGGTGACACATGCGGCGATAGGTTAGCCGATGAATAAGCCAAGGATAGCCGTGGTAGGCGAAAATTACCGGCGTGTCTGGTGGAAATAGGCTGTCAAATTCTTTATCAGCCAGCCCATGAGGATGCTCACTCTGTGGTTGCAGCGTCATAAGGTCCACCACATTGACCACTCTGACTTTCAAATCGGAACGGTATTGTCGTAACAGCGCAACGGCAGCCAGAGTTTCCATAGTTGGAACGTCGCCGGCACAGGCCATCACCACGTCAGGTTCGCCGCCCTTATCGTTGCTCGCCCAGGCCCAAATACCGATCCCGGCGGCGCAGTGTTTTATTGCTGCGTCCATATCGAGCCACTGGGATTGGGACTGTTTTCCAGCAACGATGACATTGACCAAATTGCGCGAACGCAAACAACAGTCAGTCACGCACAACAGAGTGTTGGCATCGGGCGGCAAATAGATACGAATGACATCCGCTTTCTTATTCACAACGTGATCGATAAATCCGGGATCCTGATGCGAGAATCCGTTATGGTCCTGGCGCCAGACATGAGAGGTCAGTAGATAGTTCAGCGATGCAATCGGCCTGCGCCAGGGTATTTCCTTACTCGTTACTTTAAGCCACTTCGCGTGTTGGTTGAACATCGAAGTAACGATATGGATGAAGGCTTCGTAACAGGAAAACATCCCGTGGCGGCCCGTGAGCAGATACCCTTCGAGCCACCCCTGACAGGTGTGTTCGGAAAGAATTTCCATGACTCGGCCATCGGGGGCAAGGTGGTCGTCTTCAGGCAATCGATCGGCGATCCACGCGCGATCGGTGACCTCAAATAGCGCCCCCAGACGATTAGACTGGGTTTCATCCGGACCCATCACCCGGAAATTCCGCGCCTCCAGATTGAGCTTCATCACATCACGCAGATAGGTCCCCATGACCCGCGTCGCTTCACCACGGGAGTCGCCAGGTTTCGCCACGTCCAGCGCGTACTCGCGAAAATCGGGCAGTATCAAGTCCTTGAGCAGTAGTCCCCCGTTGGTGTGGGGGTTGGCACCCATGCGCCGCATGCCCTTTGGCGCCAGTGCAGCCAATTCAGGCAGAAGTGTACCGTTCACATCGAACAATTCGTCCGGCCGATAGCTCAACATCCACTGCTGAAGCAATTTCATGTGTTCCGGATTATCTACCAGGTCACCGAATGGCACCTGGTGTGAGCGCCAGGAATTCTCAGTTTTCTTCCCATCGACTTCCTTCGGACCGGTCCAGCCCTTGGGTGTGCGTAAGATGATCATCGGCCAGCGAGGACGTTGGGTAACGCCCTTATAACGTGCGTTGTGCTGGATAGTCTGGATCTCCGCAGCCACCGTATCCAGCACAGCCGCCATACGTTGGTGCATGGTTAACGGATCTGAGCCCTCCACGAAGTATGGCTGATAGCCATATCCAACAAAGAGACTCTCAAGTTCCTCGTGACTGATGCGCGCCAACACTGTCGGGTTGGCGATCTTGTACCCGTTCAGGTGCAATATTGGCAGGACGGCGCCATCGTCGGCGGGATTGAGAAACTTGTTGGAGTGCCAGGCGGTGGCAAGCGGGCCGGTCTCGGCCTCACCGTCGCCGACCACGCAGGCGGCGATCAGGTCTGGGTTGTCGAACACCGCACCATAGGCGTGAGAGAGCGAGTAGCCAAGCTCGCCACCTTCATGAATGGATCCCGGGGTTTCGGGTGCGACATGGCTTGGCACACCACCGGGAAAGGAGAACTGTCTAAACAAACGCTGCATGCCCAGGGCATTCTGTGGGAGGTTTGGATAGACTTCGCTGTAAGTGCCTTCCAGATACGTGTTCGCTACCAGCCCAGGGCCACCGTGACCAGGACCCGCGACATAAATCATGTTTAAATCGTAGTGTTTGATGATGCGATTGAGATGCGCATAGATAAAATTGAGTCCCGGTGTTGTCCCCCAATGACCGAGCAACCGGGGCTTGACGTGATTTATCGACAAGGGCTCTCGAAGCAACGGGTTGTCAAGCAGATAAATTTGACCCACTGACAGGTAATTGGCAGCTCGCCAGTATGCGTCTATCGCCTGCAGCTCTTCAGTGGAGAGCGATCCGAGCCCGATCTCCGTTTCAATAATATCGTTGCCCCTAATTTGCTCTGTCATTGTCACCTCCAATATGCTCATTGCGCAGATGGTCGATGGCGTCTTGCGCAATCAATAATTCCTCGTCAACCGGTATAACATATGCCTGGATGGGAGAACTCTGCGCAGTAATTCGGCCCTCCACACCCACGGCCGCTTCATTGGCCTCCAGGTCGACTACCAGACCACACCACTCCATACCTGCACAGATGCGGGCTCGAATCTCGCTCGCCCGCTCACCCATGCCGCCGCCAAAAATGATCGCATCAGCACTGCCAAGCACAGCAAGATAGGCGCCAAGATATTTGCGAGCGCGATGACAAAATGCCTGCACCGCCAGCGCCGCTCCGGGATGGCCCTGCGCCTCCAACGTAAGCAACGCCTTCATATCACTACTGATTCCCGAAAGTCCAAGCAAACCAGACTGTTCATTCAAGCCGTCACGTAGTTCACGTGCGGTGATCTTGCCACCACCGATAAGATGCAACAGTACACCAGCGTCAACGTCCCCCGGCCGGGTCGCCATGATAAGCCCCTCAAGGGGGGTAAACCCCATGCTGGTCTCCAGCGGTTGTCGCCCGCGCACAGCAGCCATCGAGCAACCTTGGCCCAATTGCAGGCTGATAACACGACTGGAATACTCATCAGAACCGCTGATCGCATAGAACCGTTCAACCATGTAACGGTGTGCTATCCCATGAAACCCGTAACGTCGAATTGGATGCGGCTCTGTCGACCACGTTCGCGGCAAGGCGTACGTGCTTACATAATCGGGCAGTGTATGGAAATATGCTGTATCGAACACCGCCACCATGGGTAAGGTTTTAAACTTAGCGCGGCACACATTCAGTACCATTAACGCCGGTGGGTTATGTAAGGGCGCGAGCATACTTAGTCCTTCGAGCTCTTTGAGCACCGCATCTGTGATACTGATGGGGGCGTCATAACGATCTCCACCGTGAACAATCCGGTGGCCGACCAGCATGATGCTTTTAAGCAGTCCCTGGTGGTCGAGTTGCGCCAGAATAGCGTGTGCAGCGTCGGCGTGATTGTGCGTGGCAAAGCGCCGTTGCCCATGTTCGTTGCCGTCAGTCCAATCCATCTTCGCTGCCAGCCCAAATTCAGTAACGGCACCGCGATGAATCTCAGTCATCTCATCCTCAGCGTCAAAAATCCCGAACTTAAGCGAGGAACTACCACTATTGAAAACCAGTACTTGCACCGCAGTCAGCTCAGCAGAAAAATAACAACGACAGCAGAGAACAAATTTCTAAGCATGGGTTCGTATGCTTCCTTTTTAACTCAGTATAGTTTACTACACAGCAACATCCCGCCTGATGACGGCAGAATTACAGTTTCGTAACTTTTCGTCTTCTACCCTTCTCGTTTCGCAGAGCTTATCGCGCCATCACTAGTGATGGCGCGATCAACATCTGGATCACCAAATATCTACTACCATGGTTCACTCCAAATCCCGGGGTAAAAAACTCCATGAACTGGCGTATATCCACACTCAGTGCCTGTGTATTATCCCTGACTCACCTGGTTCATGCTCCATACCTTCTCCATCGTGCAGGCTAGCACAGCCTGACAGGCCCGCTAACAGTAAGCTCAGAAAGGCCACAAACAAATCCCGCTTGATTCTAATTGTCATTTTCATACTTTTCCATTTTCATTTTTGCAGTCCGAGCGGATCAGGATATTGGTGATCAAGACCACGGTGAGTCACTTGCCAGTGATCGTTTTGCCGAATTTCAGCTTCTTCGGGGCATTCTCAATATCGAACGCTTCGGCTATAGGCCTATTGTCTCATAATGCGCGTAGTGGACTGCCACACAGCTTCTGACACGCCCTGCAGCTTATCTTTATGCCCACGGCATATTGCTCTTGCAAACCTGGTGGAACAAATATGCAAATCAATACTCCAGCCGCTCTGTCACTCTAAATTCCCACTTAACCGTTGCACGACTTTGGATCAGCAGCAAGCTCAATTTGAGCTACATATCGAGCCAAGTCTTTTATTGCCAGTTCTCTGGTTGCGAATGGACCAACATTTCGACCTCCCCTCGTCAGATAATACCAAACATCATTCACGCGAAAAGTTCGATCCGCGTGAAAGTGTGCCTTCATCTGGTCATCCGCTTCCCTATCCATGCATTTTCTCCCGGTATATTCCGTAAATGAAGAGACAAATAGTCAACTTTTTCCCAGGCATTCAGCTAGATGGGGCCCTCCAATCTGCTTGCCAAATATGCGAATTACCGCGTTGATTTCGTCTTCGACCACTAAATATTGCACAGTCGCGTCGCCCCGTTCCTCGGCACTACACGTTCTAGGGGTAAGTGTAGACAGGGCTCTCCGACAATAAGGTGACCCTGAGATTAATATATTGTCATCTTTGGGTCATGCTAGCGACACGTCCGAACCGCTAGAGTGTTAAAGCCTCAATGACCTCATCTTGAGATACCTGTCCATGACCCACTGGCTACCTGAACAAGCAGAACCTTTGAGTCGCCATCGCTTTGTACAAGGAGCGGCAGTTGGCGGTTTTCTAGCTGCTACGCGGCTTTGGCAAAAGGCGGGTAATAAAGGCAACACCCAATTTACCAACAAGGAACATTCATATGAACACCAAAATACTTCCTCGCGTCACTGCGATCTCATCACTGGTATTCGCCCTGTCAGTTCAGGCCCATGACCCCAAGGAACATATGAAAGATGCTGACGCGCCAGATTGCGCGACCATGAAAAATATGGATCAAAATAAAATGGATATAAATGATCCTGTCACACAGGCCATGATGCAGAAATGCCTGAAGGGGATGCACGGCATGAAGGGGATGCCCGATAATGATGAAACGGTCCATGATACAGGCCATGAAGATGGCGAAAGCGAGGGGCACACCAATGACGATGGATCTACCGATAACCATCATTGATAGCGCCGAGACAAGCTAGATAATGCGATTCCGCCCAAGGTAAAATTGCGAGGGTATGTTGTGGTAGAAAATAAAGTTCTGTCCTGCGGTAAATGCCTACTGATTACTGCCAGCATAGTCATCTTAGGCGGCCTGGCCTTTCTTTATTCAGGGCTCTACCCGATGGGAGCCGATGTTCCGCATAACTCCCTGACATACTGGGTGCTGGAAACTCTGCGCGAGCGCTCAATCGCACAGGCGGCTAGCGATATCGAGGTCCCCAGGGATCTGGACTCATCCGACCGTCTGCTCAAAGGTGGTGCCGACTACAATGATATGTGCGCCGGTTGCCACCTGAAACCCGGTAATACGCAAAGCGATTTTACATTGGGGCTATATCCCTCTCCGCCCAATCTGTCGCTGGACGGAAACGATCATGGCCATGGCAATCACGATAAGAGTAATTATGCTCTGCAACGCCAATTCTGGATAATCAAACATGGCATCAAAGCCTCAGGCATGCCCGCCTGGGGGCCCGGACATGACGATGAACGAATCTGGAATATGGTAGCCTTTCTCAAGCATCTACCCGAGCTTTCGTCTGACGAATACCAGATAGTCTCCGCACGCGACGAAATTTCGGAGGAGCATGGACACTGACTTGGCGCCAAATTCAAATACCCTGATACACTATAAATTCTTCATTCATACCGCTATGGATCGCCCCTATTTCTATTCACTCCATAACAAACAGACATTGCCCGGAGACAGACTTGCAGCTACTAAAATTCCTTTTGAAGCCCACGCTAGTGAGCCTAGCCTTGCTACCCGCGATCGCCACAGCCCATTCGGCAAGCAACCCGGTCGAAGATATCCATAAATACGATCGAACAATTGCCGAACGACAGAAAAATTTTGATCAATCTCAATCTGAGTCTGAGTCTGAGTCTGAGTCTGAAAAAATGCAGAATCTACGAGATCAGCTCAACACGGTAGAAAATAAAATTTTGGCGATAAGAAACCTGATGGCAAACGATTATCCCCATATCAAGGATGATATGAGTAAGTACAAGTTCGACTACATGGAAAGCGTTGACAATATATTGGTACAGCTCAAGAAAACGCTAACGCAGGCCGATAAATTGCTCAATCCGTAAGAAAGCCATTTCCTGAAGTGGATAAATTGCTAAGGGGAAGGAGGGAGCGGTGTCCGAACCGAGTAAAATACCGGTCATCATCCCGGATCGGCAGGACCATTGACTAAAAGTTTGGTTGGATCACTTAAAGATACCTGCTTTTTCCATGATGATGTTCTGCCGATAAATTACATGCCGCAATAGCACAACCAATAACCGATATTGTGAATTACGAATACTGTCAGGATCATCGAAAATCCTAATCTCTTCCCGACTCTCCGTTAGTTCCGGGCACTCAACCCCATCGCCATATGCAGCCTCAGCCATCTCCGATGCCAAACGAGCGCTTTCTTCCATAATTTTGGCATGCTCCTGCATGCTGGATCGAAGTTTCCAACCATCAGACTCTACCTCCATGGCTGTAACAAGTGCCTCCATTTCCGCTATTTTTTGATTCAAGGCGTCTTGCTCACTACTAAGCGTAGCATCGGCATATGTATAGGAAACGAAAGCCAATAAAATCGCTATGATTCCGACAGAGATGTAACGTTTCATCCCATTGTGTCCTCGTCTCACCTGATTAGTTACTTTTAGGTCAGTCGCCGTAATGCCTCGCTTCGAATCAGTGGCAGTACCCGCAAAGCCCACTAACAAAGACGTACTAATAACTAATCTATTGATGTTCATATTAATCTCCCGTATTTCAAATAGTGATAATGCTTTCGCTGTTGATGGATTACGCCTGCCAAACTCAAGACATTGTCACTAAACTTTACTTTTCCATAGTCACAAAAATAGCGCAAGGCGAGCGAGCACCCCATCGTCAATTCCGTATCAGTACACACAAAGAATTTTCTATCAATCGCAGCGTCGATCTTCCATCCAGCTGCAGATAATTATCTGTACCCGGCGCATCGTCAGGGGTAATCCTGCCCGTATCCACCGCTATGCGCCAGTCTCTGCCTACCCTGTCACACGGAAGAGAAAACTCCACAGGATGCGGCTCGGCGTTGAACAGTAGGCACAACTGCGTATCTTCCTGCTGCTCATCATGAAGCAAGCAGCCCAGGCTGCGAGCTTCACTACGCCAGTCAGGCTCCGCACCTTCCAGATCAAACCAGGTAATGTCTTTCTCAGTATAGAAATACTCGGCACTAAGCACCGGGTGTCGTTTGCGCAGGGCGATCAGTTCGCGGCAGAAGCGCAGCAATTCACCATTGCTCTGCGTCAGAGCCCAGTCATACCACGACAGCTCATTATCCTGACAATAGGCATTGTTGTTACCGCGTTGGCTACGACCAAATTCGTCGCCGCCAAGCAGCATCGGGATACCACGCGAGAGCATGAGCGTGGCGATGAAGTTCTTGAGCTGACGCAGCCGTAAGGTATTTATCCGTGGGTCATCCGTTTCGCCCTCGATGCCATAATTGGCACTCCAGTTGGCATCGCTGCCATCGCGGTTGTCCTCGGCATTTGCCTCGTTGCGTTTCGCCGTGTAGCTCACCAGGTCGTTGAGCGTGAAACCATCATGGCAGGTGATGAAATTGATGCTGTTGAGCGGCTGCTTACCGTTCGACTGATAGAGATCGTCGCTACCGCATAAGCGTCGGGCCAGCTCGCCACGCATCCCGGGGTCACCACGCCAGAAACGACGTACCTGATCGCGGAAATGGCAGTTCCACTCCGACCAGCGTTGCCCGGCAAAATTCCCCACCTGCCAGGCGCCACCCGCATCCCAGGCCTCAGCAATGAGCTTGACATCACGCAAGATTGGATCTTCGGCAATGCGTTCCAGCAGCGGAGGGTTGTAGGCGAGATTGCCTGCCTCATCACGTCCCAATACTGAGGCGAGGTCAAAGCGAAATCCGTCTACGTGCATCTCGGTAACCCAGTAGCGCAAGCAATCCAGAACTAAATCCCGCACGACCGGGTGATTGCAGTTGAACGTATTGCCGCAACCCGTGTAATTTTTGTATTGGCTTGGGTGATCTTCCAGTAAGTAGTAGATGGGGTTGTCTATTCCGCGGAAGCTCAGCGTGGGGCCATACTCATCTCCTTCGGCAGTGTGGTTGAAGACGACATCCAGAATGACCTCGATACCCCCTCGGTGCAGGGCGCGCACCAATTCCTTGAACTCGGCCACCTGCTGCCCCACCTGCGTGGCGTAGGTCTCTTTGGGGGCGAAAAAGCCGACTGTGTTGTAGCCCCAGTAGTTGCGCAGCCGCCCACCGGCCGCCGGGTCACTTCTGACCAGTTCGTTCTGGTTGAATTCATGCACCGGCAGTAGCTCCACTGCGGTGATGCCCAGTTCCTGCAGATACGGAATCTTTTCAATCAGACCCCGATAGGTACCAGGGCATTGCACAGCCGAGGAGGAATGAGCAGTAAATCCCCGCACGTGGATCTCATAGAGAATAGTCTGCGACCAGGCGTGTTTGAGAGGCCGGTCCCCCTCCCAATCGAAATCGCTATCGACAATCAGACCGCGCGCGGTATGGCCCTCATTATCGTCGGTTGCAGCACGGGCGTCGCCCTTCGAAGCAGCAGAATCGTAGCCACGAGCACGGACAAAATCCCAGGAAGAAACACCGGTCAGTGCCATAGCATAAGGATCGACGACGACACGCTGCGCATTGTAACGCAGGCCCTGTTGCGCGTCGTAAGGGCCATTCACCCTATAGGCATAAGCGACCCCCGGCGCGATACCGTTGACCCAGATGTGCCAGATGTCGCCGAAACGGTGAAGGGGCTGGCTCAGAACGATGGACTGCGAGGGCTGCGCCGCAGTGGCATCAGCGTAAATCAACAGAGTTACACCGTCAGCGTGGCGGCTGAACAGGGCAAAATTTACGCCGCTGCCCACAGTCCAGGCACCCAGGGGAAATGGCCGTCCCAGGGTGGTGCACACGCTGTGTGTCATGGCACCACCGCGCTGCGATTACCATTCCAGCATAAAATCACGATTGCCATAGGACATGATCATGTTCCAGTGGTATCGCCACGTCATCCCGGTATGGTACGACACGCGCCGTGTAGTCCGCCGCCACACGGGTCGCTGGCAACTCTGCACGGTAAGCAAAGCCATTCTCCGCGCCCACCAGCTGCCGTACGCGCGTCATCTCCTGACGCTCTGCAGCATTCTCTCCTCCTGTGTCAGCATAGAGCTCGACACGTACTGCGTTCGGGTCAATTCCATCGAGATATACCTGAATCTCGAATATGTGCGTGTTGTTTGCGGTCTCAATCTTAACTTCACCGAAGCGTAATGCATTCCATTTCTGCTGCAGCGTGTGGCGCCATTCCACCATCTGTAAGCCTACCGCACCTCCCCCGGCACTTCGTTCTTTCAAGGCCGACGCCGCTGGGAGGTAATATCGCTCGGTATATTCGCGTACCGTGCGGTTGGTCGAAAAATGTGGAGCCAGGCGCGCCATGCTTTCCCGCATCCGCGCCACCCAGGCTATGGGGATTCCGTACTCGTCTCGAGTATAGAATTCGGGAATCACTTCGCGCTCGAGCAGGCCGTAGAGTGCCTCAGCCTCGAGCGCGTCACGGCTCGGGTCATCACCGTGTTCCTGTCCATCCCCCAATGCCCACCCCACGTCCGGAGTATAGGCTTCCGCCCACCACCCATCCAGGACCGACAGGTTGATACCGCCGTTGACTAGCACCTTCATGCCGCTGGTACCGCAGGCCTCCCACGGCCGACGAGGTGTATTGAGCCAGATATCGACGCCCTGCACCAAGTGCTGGGCCAAATGCATGTCGTAGTCACTGAGAAAAATCACACGCGAGCGCGCTTCGGGCCGCCGGATGAAATTCATCCACTGCTGAATCAGCGCCTGTCCTGCTTCGTCCGCAGGATGAGCCTTGCCCGCCATGATGATCTGTACCGGACGTTGCGGATTAGTCAGCAGGCGCAGCAGACGCTCCGGATCATGGAGCAGCAGATCCGGTCGCTTGTAGGTGGCGAAACGGCGTGCGAAACCTAAGGTCAAGGTATTGCAATCACAGGTATGCTTCGCCCCCTCCTGCTCCTCGGGCGAGACACCGGAGTCGGCCAGTTGCCGGGACAATCGGTCGCGGGCATACTCAAGCAGCGCGGCGCTGGCAGCCGTACGAACTTGCCAGAGACGAACGTCGGAGACACGCCTAATGTTATGCTCCAGTGTTTCCGTCGGCACCAGCCAGCGGTCCTTACAACAGGCCTCAGTCCAAAGCGCGTCCGCCTCGGCCGATTCCCAGGTCGGCATATGCACGCCATTGGTCACATGCCCGATGGGGACTTCGTCTGCAGGCCAGCGGGGAAACAACGGCGCAAACAGCTGCCGGCTCACCTCGCCGTGCAGTCGGCTCACACCATTCACGGCCCCACTCCCGCGGATCGCCAGGTAGGCCATGTTGAAAGGCTCTGAGGCGTCATCAGGGTTCAACCGGCCCAGTGCCAACAGGTCGCCGGAAGTAATTTCCAGCTGGGTCCTGGCGTATCCCTCCAGGCGGTGTTCGACGCGGGCCGGCTCGAACCGGTCAAAGCCGGCGGCCACCGCAGTATGGGTGGTGAACAGATTCCCCGCCCGGGTGACGGCCAGTGCAGCCTCGAAAGACAGCCCTGTGGTCTGCATGTAACCGCGAGCGCGCTCCAGCACAGCGAGCGCCGCATGCCCCTCATTCAGATGACAGACATCCGGCTCAATACCGAGCGCTGTGAGCATGCGCCAACCGCCTATACCAAGGACGATTTCCTGCAGCAGGCGCAAGTCCGCGCCGCCACCATAAAGCTCGCTGGTGATCCCCCGGTAAGGGGGATAATTTGCCGCATCATTGCTATCAAGCAGGTAAAGTGTGACCCGACCAACTTTCACCTGCCAAGTACGCAACCAGATCGGGTGGCCAGGCAGGTCGATTTTGAACCGCAACCATTCGCCATTTTCTAGACGCAACGGGATTACTGGCAGTTGTCCGGGATCGTTATAGGGGTAAAGGACCTGTTGCGCACCGTCCTGGTCGATCATCTGACGAAAATAGCCTTGTTGGTAGAGTAGCCCCACGCCAACAACTGGCACACCCAGGTCGCTGGCCGCCTTGAGTTGATCCCCGGCCACATTACCCAATCCTCCCGAGTAAATAGGCAGAGCTTCGCTCAGCATAAACTCCATGCTGAAATAGGCGATACAGTTCAGCGTTGATTGTGGATGGGTTTCCTGGAACCAGGCGGGCGCATTTTCTGCGTCACGCCAGGCTTGCAGTTGGTCGTCGACATATTCGCGAAAGGCTGAGTCCGCCAAACAACGCTGCAGCTTTTCGCGTGAAACGGTCTGCAGCACAACCCAGGGATTCTGGGTGGCCTCCCACAGGTCCGAATCCAGCTGCCGCCAAATCTGATCGGTGGCGTGATTCCACGATGTACGCAGGTTCAGAGCCAGCTCGGCCACGGCGTCGACACCGTCCACATCGCTGTGCAACAGGCTGTACATCACCTCACTGAGATGGGATTGGCCGTTCACTGGATCACCTGTAGCGTTCCCAGCAAGGCCCTTACCGGCCGATACAGCCTCCCTGCGCTGAAGCCGTTTTCGCACAACATCTCCGAGCCTGGCACCACTGGGCCGCTGACAAGCACGACACTCTCAGGATAATCGCTGGTGCCGCGCTGCTTTCCCAGACCATCAGGCACCTCACTGCAATATTGATCGTAGTTTTTAACGAGGTAGAATGTCCGTGCCTCAATAACAATGCCCTGTTTCAGGCAGCTTCCATTGCGCATACTCATCCCTGCTCCCTGGCGGCAGTATATTGCCCGTCGCTCACCGGGCGTTGATAACACCGCTTACTGATATCGGTTTTATTCGGAGCATTCCCGGACACTCCATTCCGGTATCACCCGGTACTGTATCTAGCCGTCGCTGAGTGCTGATATCTGGCTGTCAATGTCAGCTTCCGCCTTAAGCCAGTCGTCTAGTGACCGATCACACTGAAATCCGTGCTGCTCTGCACAGAAGTATGCGGCATCCCTGATCATGTCGATTCGTTGCTCCTCTGAAATCTTTGTAAGAGCCTGTCCCTGTGGTGTAGCTTTTTCGCTCTTCAAGTCGAGACTCTCCGGTTGAGCTTTTTTACCAGTGGCTTTCCTTTCGGAATTCGTCTCAACTGTGGAGGCTTTCTTAAGTGAATTCATAAATACTCCTTACTCTCTGTTCTGGTTAAATTAACGTAACACACGGTCTAAGATTTGAAAAAATTTGAAGCTCTGATTATCGAATGTGTGCCAGCCCGACGAAAGATCGCTCACACAGGGCAATCACCACCCGAAAAGAGCCAACCTATAAGTGCCGTTGACACTACGGCATCTCACTACAGCTCCCGGGTGATCCACCGCCAGACGCCGGGCCATGTTGTCGGTAGACGCGGGTCACGAGGTGTCGCCAGTCAACTAACTGCTCTAACTCTCCTTTGGCTACCCAATCTTCTTTCGTTATGCAAAGTCTACTACATGCCAACTGTCCGCCTGATGATGCCGGAATTACAATTTCGTAGTTTCACGTCATCTATTTGACAGAATTTACAATTTTGGATCGAAAAGGTTAGAGCTCTGCCGGCGCCGCAAAGCCGTCTTCTGACAGGCTCAGAAGGTGAAAGATCTCGGAAGTGTATTATGAAAAACCCGACATTGTAGAGGTCAATCTACTGGGTAATGGCCGCGTGATTTTCTACCTTCGGGTTTTACGCACCCCGGTTTTGCAATGATTGAGTACCGATCTGATCTTCAGAAGGCACAACCGTGCCGCTGAATATACTTATCAGCCGATCACGAAATGCCGTATCTTGCGGAGCGCCTTGCGGAGTTCGATTCGAAAATCGGGGTGGGCAATGGAGATCAGAGCCTGGCTGGAGTTATACATGCAAAAATGACCCTTATAGTGGGTCAAATTTCAATGCCACATTCCACCTATGCCGGTAGATTCTCATGGCCGGCGGAATCCCAAACGGCGAAGATCTAACTCAACCCATTTACCTGCCCGTATTTGTTTACATGGATTTGCCCACTGGCGGGAACAGCAAGACAGGACTCTTGAACAGGCCTGGAACCGGATATTCCCGGTGAATACAAGACCAAATTCGCCTGCCAAAACGTACCGTCTTAAGCGAACATTCCGACCGCGAAGACTTTCGCCGGTTCGTAATCGTTGCCAAAAATGATTCCCCATTTACGCATCCGCTCTATAATCGCGCCGGTCGCATCAGGATCGATATTCGCCGAAAGCTAGTGAACCTCGAAATTGTCCAGCATACCTCGTTCTTTCAATGCAATATCCAGCATGCCGGCGCACTCATACATTTGTCCGCCACCACCGGCACCGAACCCATCCCGTCTGTTAATCTTGAATCCCAGATAAATAACTCCCTTGTTTAGAGATGTGAGCCTACTCATAAATGTTTCAATATCATCACGGACCGTGACACGGTGAGAGCGTGTGCAACATTACAGGATTAACGGCGGCATGGGGCACCCGAGGACATCCGAAAAAGCACTCAATAATTCGACTTCAACAGGAGATATTTTCTGGTCCTGTAGGACGCTGGCGGCACAGGCCTTCAGTAGATGTGGCTTGGCCAAAGGTTTCAGCCTTTCCAGTTTTTCCAGGGAAAGATCCAGTTCTGAAAAACTGATTGCATTTTTTGCCACCAATTGAAGCCCTCTGATGTCCAGTATTTTGGTCGCGGCGGTAAACGCTTCCTCGACGGCATTGTTATCCTGTTGGCCGGCATGTGCCAGTGCCGAGAGGATCAACGCAATTTCCTGCTTGAGCTGGCCCACATGGGAATAGCGCGTTTTTGTGTGCGCCAGCTTGAAGAAATGTCCATCGAGATGGTTAAACAGAATTTTCTGTAAGGTCCATTCCAACAGATCGACCCTGGAATCCATTTCAATCAATGCGACCAGGTTGCCTTTGAAGGCCTGGTACTGATCGAGTGATAACTGTTTAAGTGCCGGTATGGCAATATCAATCAGTGGCAAGCGGTATTTAATATCCAGCCCATCCATCGACGGCACAAGTTTGTGCGTTAACACCAGGACATCCGCATCGGCATGAGACTGCAAATACGCCAGTTGCCTGTCGCGAATCTCCGGTCCCTTATCCAGTACCAGCGAATAAATAACGGCGCGGGCGCCATAAGGTTCACGGGCAGCCTCGACAATAGTGGTGGGCAATTCTGCTATCAGCGAGCGGGCATGTTTGATTGTTTCCGGTTTCGGATTACCGATTTGATCAATCGCATTCGCGACATCGGCCATGGCGGCACCGGTAACAACAGTGGCAAGATTTTTGGCAAGCGCTTCGCGCGCCATGTTTTCCTTTATGTTGGTCTTTTCCTCGTGACCCAGGCCGCCGTCCCGGGGTGACTCGGTTTGGTCTAGCTTGTCGGAAGCGGCAAATTCACCGTCCCAATGAGGATCGATGCGCAGGATGCGCTTTGCCAGCGGCGGGTGCGTGGCGGACCAGGCTTGCATAACGCCCGAAACACCCTGGGCGAAAAAGGCATGGCTGACTTCGGGGGCGCCGGGGTTCTCTATCTTGGAACCAAACTCGAGTCCGCCGATTCGCTTCAATGCCCCCGCGATCCCGTCCGGGTTGCGCGTAAACTGAACCGCCGAAGCATCCGCCAGGTATTCCCGCTGCCGACTCACCGCGGCCTTGATGAGGCCACCGAAAAAGGTACCGGTAAAGCCGATGACCATCAGCCCGATCGCCAACGCCAGTATTCCGCCTGCGTTTTTACCGCTACTGCGTCCGCGCTGCGAAAAAGAAGCAGAATACAACAGATAGTAGCCAATAATGCCGAGAATCAGGATGCCATTCAGCACGCCGATCAAACGGATGTTGAGCCGCATATCGCCATTAAAGATATGGCTGAACTCATGGGCAATAACACCTTGCAGTTGCTCACGACTTAGATGATCGATCGTCCCCTGGGTCACCCCGATGACGGCATCGCGTGGCGAGAACCCGGCCGCAAACGCATTAATACCCTGTTCATCGGCGAGCAGATAAACCGGCGGTGCCGGTATGCCGGAGGCGATGGCCATTTCCTCCACCACATTCAACAATTTACGTTGCTTCAGCTCTTTAGTATTTTGCGGGATCAATTTTCCACCCAGCGATTCAGCAACCACCTTGCCACCCGCCGACAGGGCCATGATCTTGTAGAGACTGCCCGCCAGCACCACCACACCGACACCGGCGCTGACAGCGGCGAAGGTCTGCCAATCTATTTGCTGGAGCAGTGTCGCGCCGTCTTGCAATTGTTGACTGTTGATGTAACCAAACGCCACCATGACCATGAGATTGACCATGATAATCAATGTGACTACCGCCAGACCAAACAGCAAGACCAGCTGGAACGTATGTTTACGCACACGGTCTTGTGATTCAAAGAAATTCATTTTCGACCTTTGGAATAAACCGCAGTGATTAGAATGAAACTTCTGGTGCAGCCTGTATGGCCACCGTATCTTCAAACTCCAGCAGGGTCGCATCCTGCGTGTGACCAAAGCGTGCCGCAAAGAACACCGGCGGGAACGTTTGCTTATAGGTATTGTAGGCCATTACCTGGTCGTTAAAGGCCTGCCGTGAAAAAGATACCTTATTCTCGGTGGAGATGAGTTCTTCACTTAACTGCATCATGTTCTGATTGGCCTTGAGATCCGGATAGGCCTCCATCACTACATTAAAGTTCATTAAGGCTCCGGCCAGTTTGCCTTCGGCGCCACTCAGGCCTTTTATCGCCTCGGCATTGCCCGGATCGGCGGCCGCCGTTGACAGCATATTGTTAGCCGAATTGCGCGCCTCAACCACGGCCTCAAGGGTTTCACGTTCATGCTTGATATAACCCTTCGCAGTCTCGATAAGATTGGGTATCAGGTCGTATCGTCGCTTTAATTGCACCTCGATTTGAGCAAAGGCGTTTTGGTAACGATTCTTCAACGTTACCAGTTTATTGAATATTGCGATCACATAAAAAACGATCAGCGCAATAGCAACCAGAATGACGATTAATGTTGTACCCATATCTCTCACCTTTTCCCAAATTATTGCATCGGATATCTGATAACACCTTGCAGCGCATGCCGACTCAGGGCGTGGCCCGTCTGGTCTGCGGGATGGGCCTTGCCTGCCATGTTGAGCTGCACCGGGCGTTGCGGACTCATCAGCAGGCGCGCAGTCGCTAAATAACGATCACGCCCAAGATGAACTTCTTACTGAAACAACTGGGCCTCGCGACAACGTCGCTCGCGCCGCCGTGTTTGGTATCAGCTAGTTCGTGAAATCTATAACAACACGAGATGGCACCTCACCGCGATCAAGTCTTGTAAGGATTTCATTGATCGATGCGAGGGTCACTAGCTCGATATCCGCCTCGACTTTGCCTTCGGCCGCAAAGGCGAGCGCTTCTGCCATATCCTGACGCGTGCCAACGAAGGAACCGCGGATGGTGATGCAATTGGCTACGACATCAAAGAGCGGGGTCGGAAACTCGCCAGGCGGCAGACCAACTAAGACGCAGGTACCACGCTTGCGGGTCATCCCAATGCCCTGATTGAATGCAGGAAGCGAAGGCGCTGTAATCAACACGCCATGTGCGCCACCACTGGTCACCTCCTTCACTGCAACTATTGGATCACCATTATTGGCATTAACAACGGCATCGGCGCCCAGGCGTTTGGCATGAGCGAGTTTGCCGTCATCAATGTCGATTGCACAAACTTGAAGGCCCATTGCTTTGGCATACTGAATGGCGAGATGTCCGAGACCTCCCACTCCCGAGATACCGACCCATTCCCCGGGTTTCGTCTCCGTTTCCTTGATTCCCTTGTAGGTCGTAATTCCTGCACAGATAATTGGAGCAGCATGCTGGGCGGACAGGCCCGCAGGAATGTGCGCGACGTAATTGGGATCGGCGACAATGTATTCTGCGAATCCGCCGTTCTTGGTATAGCCTCCGAACTCGGCTTCGCCACAGACCGTCTCCCAAGCCGACAAGCAATGCTCGCAATGGCCACAGGCAGAGTAAAGCCAGGGCACGCCGACTCGATCACCCTCCTTGACCGTCGTCACTCCTGCACCGATCGCGACAACCAATCCAATACCCTCGTGGCCGGGAATGAAGGGAAGCGATGGTTTCAGGGGCCAGTCGCCATTGGCGGCATGGAGATCAGTGTGACATACGCCGCAGGCTTCCGTCTTGACCAAAATTTGTCCTGCATTTAGCGAGGGGATATCCCATTCGCACAGGACCAAAGGCTGCCCAAACTTCTCAACAACTGCCGCTTGCATTTTCTTGTCCATAACAGTTCCTTCGAATTAGATTTGTTGATACTTGATGTATCTTGTCCCTACCGCGCCGTTAAAACGGTGCATCAATGTCGACAACATCAATAAGCTTGTGGTTGATAAATTCCTTGATCCCGAGGCCCAGCAGTTCGCGGCCATACCCAGAGTTGCGAATACCACCGAACGGCAGATCGGCTTTCACCATCGTCGGATGGTTTACAAACACCATGCCAGTGGAAATCTCCTGCGCTACTTCCGCACCATGTCGCGGATTGGATGTAAATACCGACCCACCCAATCCAAACGGAGAGTCATTGGCAATCCGCACGGCGTCCTTTTCATCCTTCGCGCGGAACAGCATAGAAACAGGCCCGAAAAATTCCCAATAGCGAGCCGGGTTGTCGTCGTGAACATCGGTCAGAATCGTCGGCTGTACGAAAGCGCCCTGATCGGGAACCTTGGGACCGACTTCGGTCGCCGTCGCCCCGTAGGCAACAGCTTGGCGAATCAAGTCCTTCAGATCGTCAGCAGCACTTTGTGATGACAGCGGAGCCAACGTGGTCGCCGAATCGAACGGGTCGCCCGCCTGCAGATCGGCGACGCCGGCGGTGTATCGCGTGAGAAACTCATCGTATATTTTCTCATCGACGATCATGCGTTTGGAAGATACGCAGACTTGCCCACCGTTCCAGTGACGCCCGAAGACCCCCCACTTGACAGTCTTCTCGAGGTCAGCATCGGCCAAGACCACGAATGCGTCCGCGCCGCCGAGCTCTAGTGTCGATTTCTTAAGGGCCTTGCCAGCCAAGGAAGCGATCATCGCGCCAGCCGCCTCAGAACCGGTCAGTGCAACGCCACGCACCAACGGATGATTGATGATCAGCTCGGTCTGCGAATGCGCCGCATAAAGATTCTTGAAAGCGCCTTTCGGCAGGCCCGCATCCAGCATGAGCTTCTCACATGCTGCGGCACACTGGGGAACAATGCCGGCGTGCTTGAGTAACATCGTGTTGCCGGCGGACAGTTGCGGCGCAATGATGCGCGCGACTTGATAATACGGGAAGTTCCATGGCTCGACGGCAAGCAATACGCCGACGGGGTCATGAACGAGCACCGCGTCACCTTCGGCCAGATCGGCTACTGGCAACTTCTCTGGCGCAAGCAGCTGCTCGGCCTTTTTGGCGTAATACTCAAAGATGTCAGCGGACAATTCGACTTCCGCCTTTGCCTCCGCAGTCACCTTGCCCATTTCGAGGGTCAGTAGCTTGGCGTAGGCGTCAATGTCCCTGCGCAGCAGATTGGCAGCTTGCTGCATGATCTTGGCACGCTCGGCGAACGAGGTTTTCTTCCATGACAGGAACGCCTTGTTAGCATCCTCTATCGCCTGAGTAATTTCAGTGTCAGTGGCGTCAGGGAACGTCTTCACTAGCTCTCCCGTGTATGGATTTGTAGTTGCGTAAGTCATGGCAGTCTCGTTTTGTGTCATTGCGTAAGGCACAATGATGTTGTTGACATGGTTTGCGGTCTTGATCATCCTCCACTGTTGATATGCGTCTGCAAAGTGCAATGGCGTCCAGGGTTTTTATGTAACATTTCTGCCACTATACCCACGCCGACTATCAGTCCCAGCGTGCATGAGGAGGGAATGCATGTCTGTACGCTGTCACACTTAGCCGCGATCAAGTATTAGCTGTTGCTTTCGTATAGGCCCGATTGGAGGTTGTTATACAAGCTACTACTCCATCCTGTGGTGGCGTCTGCGTTGCACACAGCTGTTTACGCCATTGAGGTGATTAGCGCCTGAGTGTAGCGCAACAACAATGCCCACAATTCAGTGTGCCGACAAATTCGACTTTGAATTTTTCTGACTTCATGCTCAAGATTGGGCAGTACGCGCATTACCACATCTGAACATAGTGCCTCCATGATATGGTTTTTCTCCGGATAAATCGCAGTGGCAGCAATCTACCACATACCAACCTTCAGTCTGATTACGCAGGAATTACACTTTAGTAATTTCTGGCCATCCATTTGACAGATATTGCAATTATGGATTGAAAACAATAGCGCTCAGCCGTGGCTGCAAAGCCGTTTTCTGGCACGCTCGGAAAGTCGAATGATTTCCGAAGTGTATGTATTTATTTTTAATGTCCCAACCTTGTTGAAAGCTAAACTATTGGATCATGGTCGCGCGATTTGCCACTCTGGGGGGTCTTACACACCCCGGTTTTGCCATGATTTAGTACCAATCTGATCTTCAGAAAGCACAACCGTGCCGCTGACTGAACTTATCAGCCGATCACGAAATGCCTTATCTCGCGGAGTGCCTTGCGGAGTTCGTTTCGGAAATCGGGGTGGGCAATGGAGATCAGAGCCTGGCCACGCTCCCGTAACGTCATGCCGTGGAGATTCACAGCTCCATATTCGGTCACCACCCAGTGAACATGTCCTCGAGTTGTCACTACACCTGCGCCAGGCTTTAGCTCAACAACAATCCTCGAGAGAGTCCCCCCGGCCGCTGTGGATGGCATTGCGATTATCGGCTTGCCACCTTTAGATAATGCAGCAGCGCGGATAAAGTCCATTTGTCCGCCGATACCTGAATAGATGTGGTGGCCCAGCGAATCAGCGCACACCTGTCCTGTCAGATCGATCTCCAGTGCTGAATTAATCGCCACAACCTTGTCGTTTTTTCTGATAAGGGCGGTATCGTTTGTCTGGTCGCAGGGATGAAACTCGACAATCGGACTATCGTGCACGAAATCGAATAAGCGTTTAGTACCGCTCACGAAGCTTGTGGTTATTCGATTCGGGTGTATCTTCTTAAGACGGTTGTTGATGACCCCCTCGTCGACCAAATCTATAACACGATCGGAGAACATCTCCGTGTGAATACCCAAATCACGCTTGTCATGTAGACGGCTCAGCACAGCACCTGGAATGGCGCCTATTCCCATTTGCAGTGTCGATCCATCCTCAACCAATTCGGCTATAATCTCACCGATACGCCCTTCGGCCTCCTGTTCGGGAGTTTCCGAATGCTCAATAAGCGGACGATCGGTGTGGATAAAGGCGGTTATCTCATCGAATCTTACAACCGTGTTGCCATGGGTTCGTGGCATTTGTTCGTTTATCTCCGCGATTACCATTCGTGCCGAATCGGCCGCTGGCTTAGCCGTGTCCACCGACGTGCCCAGAGTGCAAAACCCCTGGCGATCAGGTGGGGAAAGTTGCACCAACGCGACGTCCAGTTGCACCCGACCAGAGGTAAATAACCCTGGGATATCAGACAGAAAAATGGGCATGAAGTCAGCGCGCCCTTCTTGTATAGGTTTGCGCATAGCAGGACCGGTGAACAGGGAAATGGAAAACAGGCCGCTCTGATTTGCAAGGTCGACAAAAGAGATACTCCCCGCCAGATGAAGGTGATACAGATTGACGTTTTCCAGATCCGGGCGGCGACATAGTGCGTTAAGCAGCGGAGTGGGGGTCGCCGCGGCCCCATGAACGAAGACTTTCATACCACTTTTGATATGTTTAACTGCATCTTCAGCACTCGTTGCCTGGGTTTGCCAGTTTCGATCGATTTTCCTCATTTCTTTTTTCTAGCTCCCGCAAAATTTCGTCAATTCAATATTCCAACGCCGCTGTGCTATGAACGGGGCCCCCTCACTCCGTTCCAGCCCGGGCTGATTCTTGTAGCAGAGATTCGATCTGCTGTGAGACCTCCTCGTGTGGATCGCTGTCCATTTCGGCATAATTCAAGTTTTTGAAGGCGTCGGTCATACGGGAAAACCAGCGCCGGGCCATGGCCTTGTCCGGGAAGGACAGCTCTGTATCGATAATTCGAGTGATCAGCCCAAAACTCTGTTTTTGGCGCTCAATACCCGTCGATACATCAACTGAATCGAAGGCATCCTGCTGGAGGTAGACCATGTCTACGAGCATCGATTTCTGCTGAATGACGAAGTCGTCCTGAGTGACGCCCTCTTCACCCGTTACTTGCATCATGCGAGCGATCTCCTCCCCCCTGCGCAACAGGACATTGGCTCGGGCAACATCCACAAGCCACTGTGTCCCCATGTTTTCATTGAACCACGGGGTCAGTTGCTCGGGATAACGGCTCCACGACTGCAGAGGATCTACCGCTGGGTAGAAGCGCTTGTAGGCACGCTCAGAGTTGAGTCCGAGAAATGTCTTCACGGTGTTCAGGGTGGCCTGCGTCACTGGCTCCTCAAAGTTACCGCCGGCCGGAGAGACAGTGCCAATCATGGTCAGGGAGCCGATGCTGCCATCATGGGTGCGAATCACGCCAGCCCGCTCGTACAGGTTGCGGATGTTCGATTCAAGATACGCAGGGAAAGCCTCTTCGCCCGGGATCTCCTCAAGCCGTCCCGATGTCTCTCGCATAGCCTGCGCCCAGCGCGAGGTTGAATCGGCAATCAGCAGCACGGCGTAGCCCATTTGCCGGTAGTACTCCCCTATGGTCACGCCGGTATAGATGGAGGCTTCCCGCGCCGCCACTGGCATGGAGGAGGTATTGCAGATAATGATGGTGCGATCCATCAGGGTTCCGCCGGTGCGGGGGTCCTGCAGATGGGGGAACTCTGTGATGGTCTCCACCACTTCTCCCGCTCGCTCACCGCAGGCCACCACGATCACGATATCCACATCGGAATAGCGGGAAATCAGGTTCTGCAGTACGGTCTTTCCCGCCCCGAAAGGTCCGGGAATGCAGCCGGTGCCACCCTTGGCAATGGGGAAGAAGGTGTCAATCAAGCGCAGTGTGGTAACCAACGGTTGTGTCGGGTACAGCCGCTCGTTAATGCGATCGCGGATTAGTGCCAGTGGCAACGGTTTTCTTACCGGCCAGCGCTGCACCATGCGCACATCATGCAACTGGTCCGTCTCGCTCTTCAGGCGGGCTATCACTGTGTCGACGTCAAACGTGCCCCCCTGAATCCAGTCTACGGTAAACTCGCCACTGAGCAGGAATGGCACCATGATTTTGTGCCCATAGCGGCCCTCCTGGACAGTGCCGATGGTGTGTCCAGGGCGCACTTTGTCACCCACGCGTGCCAGGGCATCAAAACGCCATTTTTCAGTACGATCCAGGGCTGGCGCCACAGAGCCGCGCTGCAGGAACTTGCCGTTCATGATCTCGAGCCGATGTAGTGGGTTTTGCAAGCCATCGTATACCTGGCGCAGCAGTCCTGGCCCAAGTTCCACCGACAGTAATTCGCCGCTCTGTTCCACGGGATCACCCACCGCGACGCCAGCCGTGTCCTCATAGACCTGCACGTCGGCTCGGCGCCCGCGAACTCTAAGCACCTCTGCCTTGAGCTTTTCGTTGAAGGCGGTTGCCGCAGGGTAGATGTACACCACCTCGTTTTTCACCAGAGGTTTAGTGTTCTTGGCCGTCACAATAGACTCCACGGTGATTACGTCGTCGCTGACGGCGACTACCCTGGCGGTGGCCCTGATATCATTCATGCGATTTTTCTCAGTTCCTGCAAGGGCTGCTTTAGACCCGAGTTCACGATTTCATCAAAACGTATTTTGGCTTGCTCTGTGTCATAACTGCACCAGCGTTCCACCAGGTCCCACTTTATCAGGTACTGCCAGACGGCGGATAAACTGAACGGCTCATCTGGCACCTGCCGGCTGAAGTAACCCCATACTGCAGACAGCAACAAGCGCTCAAGGCCAAAGGTGTCACCGGCGTCCAGCAGAACTCGGGCCTCCTCCAGCCAGGGATATCGACTCTCCAGATGGAAACTGGGATGACTCCAGTTGCGTTCTATCTGGCGTACATGGTTACCAAAGCCCCAGAGCGTATTGGCAGCGGGGGCGTCCTGGCCCGCGTGACGACGTCGCAGCGCGGCCACCACCGTGCGGAAGTCCATACGCCAGAACAGCCATTCGCGCATGTCCGGTGGGCGAATATTCTGAGTCAGACGTTGTGCTTCGCGCACAATTACCTCGTCAGAATCGTTCAACTCCAGGCGTCCCCAGTAGACGATGCGCGCCAGATTTGTCACGGTTTTTCTGTCCCCGTCCTCCAGCATGTTAAGTCTTCGTTGCAACTGCACTTCACTGATCGGTGGCCGCCGATGCACGAAAGGGTTAGCCAGGTACGGCAGCGAGGAGAGCAGATCAATATATTGGCGCGCCACACTCTTCTCCTAACAAACCAGCCCTTCCAGAATTGCACGGAAGCGCGGTTGCATGTGCGCCAGGAGCAGGTCTGAAAGCGCTTGCTCACTGAGGTCTACTGTCACCTCCCCATCGCGCAGCAGTACGTGCATACCGGCACGGCCGTGACCCCCTGTTGCAACAGTAACGCCGCTGCGGAACAGCTCCTTTGCCGTTGCTGACACCAGTTCAATCAGTGGGCCGTGTTGCAGCGCCTCAGGATCTTGACGCAGCCCTTCGAGTCCCACAGCCTGCTCGGGCAACACGATGGTCATCTCCTCATCCGGCAACCTCGAGCTGGCGGCGGCGCTCATCAGTAGTTTCTTCAGGGTTTCCGGGTCTTGCAGCTCTAGCACAATCAGCTTCTGCAGTTGCTGTGCGAACTGCTGAGATAGCTCATCCCGAAGCTTGGCATGAATGTCGCGAAAAGCCAGCCTGAGTGATTCATTTCCGGCGTTGCGCGTGAACTCGGCTTCTTGCTCGGCTCTGGCTCGAATTTCATCAGCCTGTTCGTTGGCCTGCTCCAGAATCCATTTTGCACGTTGCTCCGCGTCCTGCACAATGCGGGTGCTCTCCTCCTTGCCGGCACTGACCCCCTTCTCCCGTATCCGGTCAATGAGTTCCTGGACACCACGGGACGCAAACGGGCTTTCAGCTTCTTCTGACATGAGCTACTCCCATTCAGGCGGGGATGTCGCCGGCCAATACCAAAGCAAACACGAAGGCAAAAACAGCGAAACCCTCAACTATGGCGGCAGGTGCAATACTTAGCCCGAATATTTCCGGTTTGTTTTTCGATGCATTGATCGCGGCGATCAGTGCCTGGCCCTGGTACATTGCGCTATACATCAGGGCCAGCCCCGTGAGCAATCCCACCCCGAACAGGCCACCCGCATTTTCCACCAAAACCTCCCGCTTGAGGGTGAACATGATGACGATGCCGTAAATGACCCCTGTTGAAGGCATCGCCGCCAGGCCGATGAATTTGCCGTAACCACTATCCGTATCCAGCATGGCACCGGCGGCAGCCGCACCAGCCACGGCACAGCCGTAGGCACTGCCGATTGCACCCAGCGCGGTCGGCGCAAAAATACCGATCCAGCCCAACGCGATCATTAGTGGTTCCATTTCGAATCTCCTCTCTTGGCGAACGCCTTGAATGGGTATCCCTCTCCCTGAATACCCCAATTGTAGAATTCCATCAGGTTCAAGCGCAGGCCATGAATGACGCCGCTCATAATAGCCAACACCAGGTTGAGCCCGTGCCCAAAGACGATGATCAGCGCAAATAGCAGGAACCCGCCAACAGAGACGGAGTCACGCGCAGCCACTGCCAGTTCGTTGAAAGTCGCCGCCAGCGACGCGCCCGCCAATCCCAAAGCGAACAGCCGCATGTAACTGAGGATGTCGCCAAACGCCTTGGTCAGACCCATCACACCACCCACCCCGTCGACCAGCTGCAGCAGTACATCCCTGGCCGAATGGATTGGCCTATCGCTGGAGCAGGTCAGTGTCAGTAGCAGCCATATTGGTAAGCACCAGAAAAATGGGCTGCGGGTTAATTCGAATCCCTCGGCGGACATATAGTCCAGCCACAGCATAAAACTGCCAGCGATTCCGACGATCCAGCCCAGCGAAGCCAGTGCCAGCCGCGAGTGGCGATTGACCCACATGACCATCGAGTGCGCGATCACCAGGTGGATCACGCCGACACCGATTGAAATCTTCATCATGGTGGTGAAATCGTTCATATCCAATAAATCGAGCGCCGCCAGCACAGAGCCCTCAGCGGGACTCACTCCAAAGTAACTCCCCACCAGTACCCCGTAGGCGACGGCACAGCCGATCATTCCAGCTGCCATATTGCGCAGTCGAATGGCAACGCTGCCGGGGGTCGACATCTTTTTCCACTTGGCGAGCAGTGGTACAGCCAGCAGCAGGGCGTAACCCGCGTCCGCGAGAATCATGCCAAAAAACACGGAGAAGGAGAAGAATATCACCACAGAGGGATCCCAGGAACGATAGCCGGGGAGCTGGAAGAAGGCCACCGCTTCCTGTCCACCACCGGTGAGATCCCCATTTCGCAACAGAGTCGGTGGATTGTCATCGGCAGTGGGTTCGCGCAGTCGATAGGCGGCAGGTACGGTATTGATCCATTCAGACAGGGCGGGGAGGGCGTCCTCGGAAATCCAGCCTTGTAATACAAAGATCGGCTTCGCTTCCAGCACCTGTGCATTGGCCAGCGACAGTGCACGCTGATCCAGACTCTGGTCGATCGCGTCATGTAAGGGCAGAATCCAGCGGGTCAAAGACTCGCGTTCTGCATCCAGGTCTTCGAGATGAACAAGCGCTTCTTCGCGCGATGCGGTCAGTTGTGACTGTGACAGTGCTCCGGTATGGGATCGGTGAAAGGGTATATCTTCTTCACCTGGCTCCTCCTGTGACAATACTGCAAGGTAATGGAAGCGTTGGTCGCTGTGCATGATCTGCCAGGGCAGTTTAACCTTCTCTAATAACACTCGCTTGGCCAGATGCACCTGATAAAACCAAAGACGTACGTTGTCAATCTCTTCCAGTTCTGGAAACTCGAAGTCTCCCCAGGGTACGAGAGCACGCTGGCGCTGACGAATTATTTCAATGCGGTCAACCACGTCTTGACGCTGGTACTTATTATCGAGGATTTCTAGCACCACCTCATTCAGCGGATGCTCGTGGCTTGGCCGCTGGGAGCGACGTTTTACCGGGGACGAAGACAGGTAGTAGAACGCCTCGCGTACATCGTCGGCCGCGTCGGGACCCGATTCGGGAGGCGCCGCCTTGAGTGGCACCAGATGCACCGCGCCCAGCTTCTGCAGGTCTTGCAGAATACCCTGCTTGTGGTCCGCATCGCCAACCAGGGTCAGCTCCACCTGACTGGCAATACTCATTGAGCCCCAGCCTCCGCGTTTTTCTTGCGCTTGGCTAGTTTTGAACGGACCACACTTGCCCGCTCCTGGTCCGAGAGAAAGAGACTAATGCGTTTGATGTTGTCGGTTGACTCGGGGATCAACACTTTCGAAAACAGGTTTACCCGTTGGGTGATAGACTGGGCCGCCTTTTGCAGGCGCCGCACCCTGGCGACCAAGATCTGTTCTTCAAGCTTCAGCTTCAATACCACCTGCAGTGAGGAGGCCAACTCGTCGAACCAGTGCGGCCTGGCCAGGAAGCCATACGCCGTGACATGATAATCGGCATGGCCAAGGGTCGGCAGATGGGTGCCCATCAGGTTCTCCTCTTCGATTCGCACATTGTCCACCGTTACCAGGCCAGCAAGGTCCATGCTTTCATTGGCCAGCATGGGTAGCTTCTGGTACACAGACGTCTGCGTGGAATCAATTTCAGACCGATGCTGCGCCAACTGCCGCTGTGCCTTTTTGCATTCCGCCAGAAGCTGTTTCTGCTTGAGCTCAAGAGACGGCAAGTAGCGCTCATAGGCGGTTTTGCGCTGCTTTTCGCGGCTCAGGACACTCTTATTTAGTGCTATCTTGGCCATGCGATTCCGTCCAATACTTGGTTTTGAGTTCTTTCTTGATAATCACCTCATCCTTGTCAAAACACCGGGATAGCAAATTCCAGCAGGCATCCAATCCATCTTCCAGTTTCATGGACACGTCAAGGTGCATGAATTGTTCACGAAAAGCTCTACTGAACTCTAAAAGCTTTTCATCGAACTCGTTGAGATCGAATGCCATTGCTTGCTTCTGTTCGGCCTCCACGCCTTCCGAGTAATAGTGAATCATGGTATTCATAATCTGCCCGTGATCCTCACGGGTTTCCTTGCCAATCACATGTTGCTTGAGTCGTGACAGCGAGCCAAAGGGATCGAGCACTCCGTTGTGTAAATAGAACTGACCTTCAGTAATATAGCCGGTATTGTCGGGTACAGGATGGGTGACGTCACCGCCGGGCATCGTGGTCACCGACAGGATCGTAACCGAACCGGCGCCTTTGAAATCGCAGGCCTTTTCATAACGCCGGGCCAGCTGCGAGTAGAGGTCACCCATGTAGCCTCGGTTTGACGGGATACGTTCCATGGAAATACCGATTTCTTTCATGGCATCGGCATAGGCGGTCATATCTGTTAGCAGCACCAGTACGCGTTTGCCTTCTTCTGCAGCCAGTTTCTCAGCGACCGCCAGGGCAAGGTCCGGCACCATCAGGCGCTCTACAACCGGATCTGAGGCGAGGTTCACGAACATCACCGTTCGTGACATCATGCCCGCATCCTCAAATGCCAGTTTAAAGCTGTAATAGTCGTCAAAGATCAGGCCCAGGCCACCGAAGATCACCACGTCCGCGTCAGCCTGAACACCGATCCGGGCAAGGAATTTGTTGTAGGGCTCTCCTGCCACTGAGAAGATGGGAATCTTCTGGCTTTCCACCAGGCAGTTAAATATATCAATCATCGGCACATCGGTACGGATCATGCGAGACGCCAGAACCCGGGCGGTGGGATTGACCGTTGGCCCATTGATTTGCACCTTTGGTTCGTGGGTGAGTTTGGGGCCACCGTCAATCGGCTGAGCGGAACCATTGAATATTCGGCCGAAGATATTCTCCGAATAAATGGCCTGCATGGTCTCGCCGAGAAAACGCACAGAGGCACCATTACCTAGCCCTTTGGTGCCAGCGAACACCTGTAGAGACACCTTATCCTCAGCCAGGCTGATTATCTGGGCCAGAGAAAATCGCTCCCCGTCCTGCTCGATAATAGCCAGATCTCTGTTTCTGGGCGGGGTGCTCATGGCCTGGGCATCGGCAATACGCAGGTTGACGATGTCACCCACTATACTCAAGATACCCCGGTATCGGGTTAGACCGGAGTCCATACTTGCTCCTCTGATCGGCCAGTTCCAAAAAAACGGCTCCAGATAGTAGACCATTTAGACCTGATCGTGATTTCGATGATCGCCCGACTCCTTCGCACATTGGGTGATGAGGTAGTGCCCGGGTTGCAGCGACTACCGCCAACTGTTAGCGCTTACCGAGCGCGGCCACAACTGACTTTGTAGCAGTTCGTTATTACTGTTCCCTAGATGTTCCTCTACTTTATCAAGTCGATTATGTCACTATTTGACCCTAGATTTTTGAGATTCGAGTGGACCATTAGCAACAACGGCACCTGGCAGAATATGCCAAACTCCAGCTATACAGGGGAGCCAAGCGCGATTTGACTGCGCAATGACTAAATGAAACCTCCTGTGTCAGCTGTTCGGGCAGATCAAATAGCGCCAGATAACAGTACGAGCACCAGCGCCCAGTCCATAAGATTAGGGTATTGGTTAGTGACTCCTGATCCATCGTCCATTTTGCAACATTGGTAGAATGCAGTAGTAACTTCAATAACACGCGATTTTGCAACACTAACAGTTACAGTCTTTCACTCCAATGACCGCGGCATGACATCTTGGTAATGAGGGACTTGCCCGTTGTCATTTTGGGACAAACGCGTAATCCGTTGAGCATCCACCATACAATTATCGCTTTTTTTAGTGCGGACCGTTTCCATCGAATGTTTCGAGTTCCTACGCTTTGCGACCATATTCTAGAAAACGCCGATGACCCCAAGGAGATTCCTCCACTTAAACTTGAACATCCCGGGATGTATCCAGAAGCAAAGCAGGAGGACTGCCGATCTCCGAACGAGACTTTCAATATCTTGCTGACGAAAAGACGTCAATTAGATTACATCTTTGTAATTCTATCGTAATGTCAAGGACAGAGTCGCGCTGCTATTATTTAGTACGTTAGGTGCAATAACCAACTGACATTCTCAAAAATCCTTAGGAAATAGGTGTTTACCATGAAGACAAATGTACTGGTTTCAACGATAGCCATTCTGGGCTTGATGTCCGGCGCCGCTACTTCGCTGCATGCGGAGCCCGGCTCCCACGATCATCAAGCAACAAAGACTCATATTCCAAGTTCGGCTTCAAGCAAGAAGACGCCGACTGAAAAATGCACCCCCAAAGGTGATATGGACGATTCCGATGAAGTAACAGATGCCAATTCTACTAACCCCGAAAGTGATAAGTGCGAACCAGAGAAAAAGAAGGATCCAATTCACGATCACCGTGACATGAAGAATCTATGATTCCGAGATTCAAAATGAATCGCGTTCTCAAATCAGGATGCACTTGCTACCTAACCATTGACGGAGCATCAGTCAGGAGGCTTTAATGAGTAATTCAATTAGCAAAACCATCCCCTACTGCATTGCACTACTTTTCTTCGTAATGATGCCTGCATTCAGTGCGGAAATGAAACCATGGGACGGCCAGGCGGCCCTAAAACTATCTGATCAACTGTATTCGGCATCACGAAAGCTAAACGTCGAGTGCCGTCAATCGCCGAAATACACTGGGAGCATGAGCACCTCCTCAAGTAGTCATCTCGGATTTCGCTATCATGTGCGGCATTTCATGAGTGTGACGAGAGAGCTGTCAGAGTCACTTGAAAGTGGGGCTGACAAAGCCCAAACACAACCCATTTACAACGAGTCAGTTAAAATAATGACTGACCTCAAAAAATACGCTGGCGGGCTCCAACCTACCGCCTGGCCATTGGTAGTCAATGCCGTATCGGATGCTGAGGCGATTCAGCATCAACTCGGGGACTATTACTCCCAGGAGTGAAGTAAGTAGTACAAAGCAATTCCTTTAGTCCCTTTTGCCCAGCCCGCTAATCGCGGGATGGGCTTTTTTCTATCGCCAGATTCCTGTATGGCTGGGGCCAGTAAATTTTAGCTGCCCGTATTCGACACAAGTCATCGCCAAAAAGACGGCCAATCCAGGGAAATCGTGTCTCAGGATAAACCGTTTATGCGGTGCTCAATTTACTCGCCGCGCAATTCTGCCACATTGCTCGACTCGACTCGACTCGACTCGACTTTGCCTTTGCCTTTGCCTTTGCCTTTGCCTTTGCCTTTGCCTTTGCCTTTGCCGATAAAACCACGGGCAAAGTGTTCGTCAATGATTGAATCAATTTGAATTTCTCCGACCGCATTTTTGCTATAGTTATCCGTGCCATCCGTCATTGAACCACTGTATTCCACCTTGAACACGTCGAGGACCATTCCGGTTTTTGCTCCATCTTCGCTCCCGATACACACCACAACCTTATCGCCTTCGACATACACGACCTGCCCACTCATCATGTAGTTGTGATAAAGCGGGGCACTTGAACAAGCGGCAATAAATCCCGCAACTGAAACAATGACAAAAAGTTTAAATAGTGTTTTGAACATAGATATTACTCCATAGAATCCCTGCGAAGGGACTCGGTCATAGAAATTGCGGGCGGCTTTTGGGGCTTGTTGACCCCGGTAGTTACGCACCACAGTTCTTGTTTTAATCTGACACCCAATCAATTAAGGCACTGCTTTTCCTCGTTCATCTCTCTGCACTACAACGCTACAAATTACCGGCAGTACCAGCAGACTCAGTATTAGTAGGCTAGGGCGTGCAATTCCTGCAGAAAGTGCCGCTAAGGAATCCTTTTAGAATCACAGAGATAGGAATTGGAAATCACGACTATTTCATTCCTCTCAGTGAGTTTCTGCCCATTGTTAATGTAGTTTGTAAAACAGTGGCGGCCGCCCTGCCCTGTCACAGGATGGCCTGCCCCAGATTTCTCGCCCTATTGGACAGCAAACGGTCTTGATATTGATGCACCGGGAAATCCAGCTTGCCCCGGAAATTCACACCTTCTGATCGTGCAGGGCCGATATGCCTTAGGAGTTCTGGATCGATGTGTCGCCCCGCCTCCTTCTTCCACCGATTAATGACGTGCTGCATGTGGAGAGTCATCCAGGCGATAGTAATGTTACTCAGCAAGGTCAACGATCCGGAGATAGCGATCAATTCTTCTGGTCGCCGGCCACGGTGAGCCGGTATGTTCCCGGCATAACTTGCACGCAACAGGCGATGCGTTGATTCCCCACGATCAAGAATCCGCAGTAGCTCTCGTCGAAATTCGTCCTTACTCACAAAGTCACAGAGAAAGAGTGTAAGGAGCAGCTGACCCATGACACTGCCGCACTTGTGGATCGGATCCGCTCGTGACTCCGACCCGAAACGATCGAGCGCCAATACTACCGACAGTGTGCCAGCATCTACCGACGCCACCAGTCGAACAAAACCATCCCAACCGGCGCGGATGTTAACCATAGAGACGTCGCGAGTGACAACGGGTTCAAGGATGTCCGGCACCCGCGTCCCCCGCGGTACGGGCAGTTGTCGCTTTATACCTCTGAGTCGTGGACACAAGTCAAATCCGAGGCCCTTTGAAAGTCCCATACCAAAAAAGGTGAAGCCGTGGGTATCGACGGCAATTCGCTCCAGCGCCTCACCGGTGCGCTGGCGTAACATTCCTTCGATGGCGGTCCCTGACTGGCGCCGTATGAGTACGATGGGTTGATCATAGATCAGCGGCCATTGATCCAGCTTGTGCGCATAGATGCCGATAGTTTCTCGTCCCCGTCGGGGATCCTGCCTGGCGCTAAAGAGGTGGCGCGTGGCCTCCAAACTCATTGAGTCCGCCGATACCATGGTGCCCTCCCCCCAGGTTCGGGTAATCGGATGTCGGAGCGTGAAGGCAACGCAACCGTCATTGGCCAGGCGCAAGGCGGCGCTGTTCTCCAGTAAAGCCATACGATCTGAGATGGCCAGAGTGCTGATCTGTGGGATCATCAAAGCCATATCTGTGGGACTCATATCGGTGCCGCGGGCCAGCAAGGCTGCGTAGACCGCAAGCAGCTCCTCCCATGGAGACGGTTCGTGCCCCAGCAATGCGGAACTGAATCGTGTATGGCTATCGACTTCCATCATCAATTCAGGAAACTGTACGGCACCAATTTCCTCGAAGATCGCATCGCGTGTCGGCTCCAGGTCCGGTGATACGGTCTCCGCTTCCAGTGCCTCCATCACCAGTTGGTCTTTTTCAATGTCAATATGGTTTGAGAGGACCGCCTCCGCAACCTGCTCCAGTCCTTCATCGAGCCGTTGCTTGCAACGGACCACATACCGCTCGGGATCAGCGGGAAATTCAGGTGGGCGTAGTAGCGTTTCTTGCCCTGCCGCCACTGCCGGGAGGTAATCAGTAGCTGCTCACGGTGGCGATAGGACATACTGTGTGGCACCCACATCGAGCCGTTGCGCAGCGCCTTTCTCAACTCAAACAGAATAGCGGTCTCGAAGCCACGTCGGGCCCGAGACCGGTCAGGGCCCTCAATGGTGGCGGACCATATCGGTGAAAACGTGCCGTCGATGGACTGGGGTAAGTGCCGGGCACGTGTGTCATAGAGCGTCCTTAGATTCGAGATGGCAGCGATCAACCGATGTCCGCGTGGTCCCTCAAACTCCAGACAGAGTAATGCATTTAGAAAGCGTCGGACTCGATGTGCCGAGTCTGTCATGTGGTATCGCACTTCGGCAGCCTGGCTGGTGAAGCGGGGTATACTGGCATCCGGTTGTAGTTCGGCGATCGCCTGGCGGACCTCCGTCAAAGTGCGTCCCGGTGCCTGGGCATAGGTGTGTAGATTCTTAATCTTTTCCCTGAGCGATACTCCTATCTTTGCATGCGCTGATTTCGCCTGCTCGATAGTGTCCCGGCGCAGCTTGAGTGTCTCCCGCTCGATCATCGAGATCAGCTCGTCGGTTTTTTGCAGCAACGAGACGCGCAGAAAGCAGACAGAGTCCAATGTTCTTCGGGGTTCCTTTAGCGTTTGCCAGCGCGCTGGCCGCCTTCTTCGAATACGTTGCGCCAGTTGCTTCTGGTGCTCCAGGCGCAACATATCGAGTGGGTACTCATGAACGGAAAGCCCTTTCAGATAGTCGAGATATGCCAATTGCCAGTTTAATGTTGCACGCGAAGATTTGCCGGGGTCACCCTGCAGCCACTCCAGGACACCGCAGTCCTTGGAGTGATTTGAGCCCAGGGCGAAAAGCCAGTCCGGCCTCACCGATTCCGGGATTGTTTCTTTGATCTCATCCAATAGATCTTGTTCTGCTTGCTGAGTAGCTTTGCGAACGAGATCATCAAGCGCACGATCACCGGGTATGAGCAATTTATGCTCATAACACCAACACCGGGCGAAGGTCATCAGCTGCGCCCGAGTCAGCGCCTTGTAGGATTCTTTTTTGATCAGGCCCGTAAGTACTCGCCGTTGGCGCTCGATCAGGTTCCGGAATCCCAGAACATCAGCTGCCCAGCGTTGATGCTCATACAAGGTGCGACGGTGGCGATACAGGGCTCGCAGTGAAGTGAGCCTCGGGACCGGTATTTCAAGCTCTTGTCCAAGATGCGCCAGAAATAGTCGAGGAACCATGTCGAAAGCAGCGAGTGCCCGGCCGCTCATCTTTATGAAGCCCAGATGCAGTGCGGCACCGAGCTGGTTCAGATGACGCCGGCGGGATTGGATAGCCTGCTTCTCCGCCTCCGAAAATGAGCCAAAACAGCGGAGCTCGAAAGGGTTAACGTCCGCGCTATTTTGCAAATTAGCATCACCGTATTGATTTATAAAGGGAAATCGGGGTTGTTTAAACTTATGTCATTGAAATAGTTGAAATTTCTTAGCGGCACTTTCTGCAGGAATTGCACGCCCTAGCCTAGGAGGTCCGTTCACCCAAATTAGGGCTCCTGGGATGTGTGCATTTGCAAAGCAGGAAGACTTCGAATCTCCGAACGAGACTTTCGATATCTAGCTAACGGAAAGGCGTCTATATGATTACATATTTGTAATTTAAGCGTCATGCAATTGACAGGTGCCGATTGCTATGCTCTGTCACATACACAGTTCCTTCGATCTGGCGGCATTGCCAGCACAACAAACTAAGTTAGGTAAGGTAATTACCATGAAGACAAATGTACTGGTTTCAACGATAGCCATTCTGGGCTTGATGTCCGGCGCCGCTACTTCGCTGCATGCGGAGCCCGGCTCCCACGATCATCAAGCAACAAAGACTCACATTCCAAGCTCGGCTTCAAGCAAGAAGACGCCGACTGAAAAATGCACTCCCAAAAGTGATATGGACGTTTCCGATGAAGTAACAGATACCGATTCCACTAACCCCGAAAGTGATCAGTGC
Organism: uncultured Haliea sp.; assembly: GCA_963977485.1. Taxonomy (GTDB): domain Bacteria; phylum Pseudomonadota; class Gammaproteobacteria; order Pseudomonadales; family Halieaceae; genus JARRPM01. Next base: position 150,938 of record CAXBOW010000009.1, on the reverse strand, counting down.
GAACCAGAGAAAAAGAAGGATCCAATTCACGATCACCGTGAAATGAAGAATCTATGATTCCGAGATTCAAAATGAATCGCGTTCTGAACCCAGGATGCGCTCACTATTTAACCATTGACTGAGCATCAGTCAGGAGGCTTCAATGATCAATTCAAATAGCAAAACCATCCACTACTGCATTGCACTACTTTTCTTCGTCATGATGCCTGCATTCAGTGCAGAAACCAAACCGTGGGACGGCCAGGCAGCCCTAAAACTATCTGATCAACTGTATTCGGCATCACGAAAGCTAAACACCGAGTGTCGTGCATCGCCGAAATACACTGGGAGCATGAGCACCGACTCAAGTGGTCATCTCGAGTTCCGCTATCATGTGCGGCATTTCATGAGTGTGACGAGAGAGCTGTCAGAGTCACTTGAAAGTGGGGCTGACAAAGCCCAAACACAACCCATTTACAACGAGTCAGTTAAAATAATGACTGACCTCAAAAAATACGCTGGCGGGCTCCAACCTACCGCCTGGCCATTGGTAGTCAATGCCGTATCGGATGCTGAGGCGATTCAGCATCAACTCGGGGACTATTACTCCCAGGAGTGAAGTAAGTAGTACAAAGCAATTCCTTTAGTCCCTTTTGCCCAGCCCGCTAATCGCGGGATGGGCTTTTTTCTATCGCCAGATTCCTGTATGGCTGGGGCCAGTAAATTTTAGCTGCCCGTATTCGACACAAGTCATCGCCAAAAAGACGGCCAATCCAGGGAAATCGTGTCTCAGGATAAACCGTTGATGCGATGCTCAATTTACTCGCCGCGCAATTCTGCCACATTGTTCGCCTCAATAGTGCCTTCAACGATAAAACCACGCGCAAAGTGCTCGTCAATGACTGAATCAATTTGAATTTCTCCGACCGCCTCCTTGCTATAGTTATCCGTACCATCCGTCATTGAACCACTGTATTCCACCTTGAACACGTCGAGGACCATTCCAGGTTTTGCGCCGTCTTCGCTCCCGATACACACCACAACCTTATCCCCTTCGACATGCATGACCTGCCCTCTCATCATGTAATTGTGGTAAAGCGAAGCACTTGAACAAGCGGCAATAAATCCCGCAACTGAAACAATGACAAAATATCTAATAAGTGTTTTGAACATAAATTTTACTCCATAGAATCCCTGCTGATGGACTCGGTCATAGCAATAGCGTGCGACTCTTGGAGCTTGTCGACCCCCGTTATGACGCACCACCGTTCTTGTTCTAATTTGACATTCGGTCAATTAGGGCACTGATTTTCCTCGTTCATTCCACTGCAATACAACGCTGTAGATCACAGGCAGAACCAGTAAACTCAGCACTAGGACGGTTACCATTCCGCCCAGCATCGGCGCTGCAATTCTGTGTGTGACATCGGCCCCACTGCCGGAGCTGAGCATGATGGGGACCAGGCCCGCCATGGTGGATACGGCGGTCATCACCACGGGTCGTACACGCCGTGATGTCGCTGAAAGTGCCGCGTTCTTGATGTGATCAGTACTGAGCTGACCCGGGTTGCTTTTCCGTAGCTCCGCAATTTCTTCATCGATAAAACTAAGAACAAGTACGCCGATTTCAGCTCCCATCCCCGCCAGGGCGATAAACCCCACTGCGACGGCGACTGACATGTTGTACTCATTGAAATAGATGAACCAGATTCCGCCTATCAAGCCGAAAGGTATCGATAGCATGACTACGAGTGGCGCTGACAAGTTTCTGAAATTGAGGTACAGGAGCAGAAAAATCAGCAGTAGCGTGACCGGCGCCACGATTCTCAGACGTGCCTCTGCACGCTCCATATACTCAAATTGACCTGACCAAGTAACGGTATATCCCGGTGGGATATCGACCTGGTTCTCAAGCACTTCCTTCGCTTGCCGCACAAACCCTCCAATATCTGAACTTGAGATATCGACGTAAATCCATGCGTTCGGTCGAGCGTCCTCCGATTTGATCACCGGTGCACCCCGGGAATATACGAGATCCGCTACCATCGCCAGTGGGATCTGAACACCCGTTGGTGTTGGGATCAGCACCCGCTCCAGGTTTTCCAGATCGCCTCTGAGGCCTCGTGGATAGCGGATATTCACCGGATATCGCTCAAGACCTTCAACCGTCTCAGTCACGTTCATCCCGCCGACCGCACTCTCAATAACATCCTGTACCGCACCGACGGTTAATCCGTAGCGCGCCGCCGCGTCTCGGTTGATGTCGAAGTCCAGGTAGTAGCCACCCACTGCTCTATCGCCAAACGCGGACAGCGTATCCGGTAGCGTCTTCATTGCCTGCTCAATGCTTTTCGAGATCTTTTGCAGTGTCGCCAAGTCAGGCCCGGAGACCTTAATCCCTACGGGGGTCTTGATGCCCGTAGACAGCATGTCGATGCGTGTCTTAATGGGCATTGTCCACGCGTTGGCAAATCCCGGGATCACAATGGCCTTATCCATCTCATTCATGAGTTCTTTGGTCGTCTTATCGGGATCAGGCCATTTGTCCTTCGGCTTAAGTCGAACGGTGGTTTCGAACATGGACAGCGGCGCCGCATCAGTCGCTGTCTGGGCGCGACCGACCTTGCCGAAGACATGATGAACTTCGGGAAACGTGAGGAGAATCCGATCTGTCTGCTGTAGCAATTCCTTTGCTTTGGTGATCGAGATACCGGGAAATGCGGTGGGCATATAGAGAATATCGCCTTCATCCAGTGGTGGCATAAACTCGCTGCCCAGACGGCTATACGGATACGCGGTAACTACCAGGATCACCACGGCACACACTATGGTGATCCATCGATATTTCATGAAAAGAGTCAGTGTTGGCGTGTGTATCGCATGCATAAACCGGTTAACGGGGTTAGCATGTTCAGAAACGATTTTCCCTTTGAGAAAATAGCCCATCATCACCGGTACGAGTGTGATTGACAATATGGCCGCGGCGCCCATGGCATACGTGGCCGTAAACGCGAGGGGGCTGAACAGCCTCCCCTCTTGCGCCTGCATGGTGAAAATGGGCAAGAATGAGACGGTTATTACCAGCAGGGAAAAGAATAGCGCGGGACCCACCTCTCGAGAGGACCGGCCGATGGTGTCCCAACGTTCCGAGTCCGTTAGTGAATCCCCCTTCTCCTTAGCCGCCTGGGCAAGATGCTTGTGACCATTCTCCACCATCACAATGGCACCATCCACCATCGTTCCGATGGTAATCGCGATGCCTCCCAGGGACATGATATTGGCGTTCAGACCCTGGAATCGCATCACAATAAAGGCCATAAGGATCCCGAGTGGCAAGGTTATGATGGCCACCATGGCGGAGCGTACGTGTAACAGAAACAGGACGACAACGAGACTGACAATAACCAGCTCTTGCATCAAGGAGGTGTTCAAACCGTCAACGGCTCTTTCGATAAGATCACCGCGATCATAGACCGTTACGATTTCGACGCCTTCGGGCAAACCCTTTTTCAACTCTTCAAGTTTCGCTCTGACGCCCTGGATAGTGGCAAGCGCGTTTTCGCCAAAACGCATAATCACAACGCCGCCGGCCACCTCCCCTTCCCCGTTCAGTTCGACCAGTCCACGCCGGATTTCAGGGCCGATTTTGACATTCGCTATATCCTGAATCCGAATGGGGGTCCCGGATTGGTCGACACCGACGGGTATAGAATTGATATCGTCTACCCCGCGAAGGTATCCCCGCGCTCTTACCATGTATTCTGTTTCAGCCAATTCAATCAAACGGCCGCCCACATCATTGTTTGATTGCTTCACAGCGTGTTTTACTTTATCCAGCGGTATGTTGTATCTGAGCAGCGCATTGGGATCGACTTCGATTTGGTACTGCTTGACAAATCCGCCTACGGAGGCGACTTCCGCCACGCCATTGACTGTCTGTAGCGGATATCGCAGATACCAATCCTGAATAGACCGAAGATCTGAAAGATCGTGCTTCCCCGTTCGATCAACGAGTGCATACTCATAGACCCAACCCACCCCGGTGGCATCAGGCCCGAGCGTGGGCGTGATGCCCTCTGGCAATCGTCCGCTGATATAGTTAATGGCTTCAAGTACCCGGGAGCGCGCCCAATACATATCCACGTCGTCTTCAAAGATGATGTAGACAAATGACAGGCCAAAGAATGAATATCCTCGAACAACCTTCGTCTTTGGAACCGCCAGCATTGCTGTGGTGAGCGGATAGGTGAGCTGATCCTCCACGACCTGGGGCGCTTGGCCAGGGTGTTTGGTCAGGACAATGACCTGGACATCTGATAGATCCGGAATGGCGTCCAGGGGGGCGTTGAGATAAGAGAATAGACCCATAGCAGCGAGGGCCGTCATTGCCAGCAGAACGAGTAGCCGATCCTTTATGGATGCGTCGATAATGGCCTTGATCATTTAGTGATCCCCCTCATGCCCAGTAGCGGCGCCCTCGCCTGAGTTGGCGTTCTGCGCATCTGCCGGCAATTCCGGCGTATGATCCTGGTCATGTTCTGGGCTATCGGGTTGTTCCATTTGAGTCATTTTGGCCGTGGCTTCACGCAGCGACGACTCTGAATCAATCATGAACTGAGCCGAGACGACGACCTCCTCTCCCGGTTGAATGCCCTCAAGTACCGCAATCTTGCCCCCCGATTCAACACCCAGTACAACTCGGCGCGGTTCGAATACGCCCTCTTCCTTCATAACAAATATCTGGTTGTAGTCCCCTGACCGAATAATCGCCTCCGCGGGTACGACCACAACTTTAGCGGTGTCCTTTGACCTGATGGTGATATCCGCGAACATTTCCGGTCTCAGCACCATTTTGGGGTTTTCAAAAATGATGCGGACCTTCGTGGTACGCGTCTGCGACTCTGCATAGGGAAAGATATAGGACACCGTACCGGTCAATACCTGCCCCGGGAGACTGGTCAAAGTCATTTCAACAAGATCGCCCTCATTCACCCAGGGTAATTCGTACTCGTAGATATCGGCATAAACCCACACCGTACTCAAATCAGCGATCTGGTAGAGCTCGGATCCAGGCGTAACGTATTGACCCTGCCTGGCACCGATATGTAATACCGTACCGGCCACCGGGGAATGGATATGGAGCGTTTCCGTGACCGTGCCCGACTCCTCCAACGCTTTGATCTGGTGTTCCGGTACATCGAGCAGGCTGAGCCGCTCCCTGGAGCTGCTCGCCAGTGCAATGGCGCCCCTTCGTATGTCTTCGATCTGGTTGTCTTTCAGTGACTCATAGTTTTGGAGCGCCAGGAGGTATTCCTGCTGTGTAGAGACCAGCTTGGGGGAGTAAATCTCCAAAAGGACTTCATCCGCCTGGACCGGTTGTCCCGTTTTGTCTACCCGAATGTCCTTTATCCAGCCGTCGACCTTGGGATGCAGACGAAACATTTTCTCCTCGTCGTAGTCGACCCTGCCCACGGTACGAATCGTGCGCGACAAGATTTCGCGTGTTGCAATATCGGTGCGTAATCCAATGTTGTTTTGAACAACCGGGTTGATTGTAACCGTGCCTGCAACGTCACTGTCTCCGTCGTCCGCATACACCGGTACGTAATCCATTCCCATCGAATCTTTTGTGGGAACGGGGGATGTCACCTGAGGGTTCATGGCATTTCTGTAAAATAGGGGTTTCTTATCCTCACTGGTGCCTCCCGTATTCGGAACATCCTGCGGCGGGATAAGGAAATATACGAGCCCCCCACCTATTACCAGGCTAAGTGCGCAAGCCAGTAGCGTTCCCTTATTCATAGATATTCTCCTCGCCGACGGCGGCTGAGAGCCGCGCCACCGATTGATTGATTTCAGTAAACGCTTTCCAATACTGTAATTCGTAGTTAAGCAATGTGACCTGGCTTCTTACCAGGTTCAAAAAATCCACCTCGTTGACCTGGTAGCCCGCGAGCATCGATTCAACGGTCTGCCTCGCCTGAGGCAGGATTCCCTCCCCAAACAGGTAGAGTTGCTCGGTTGCCTGGTCAAGTTCGGTGACTGAATTCGATATCGACGACAAGACCAAATTGCGCTGGTCAACCAGGGAGTATCTGTTTCTCGCAAGCTCCCGGGATCGTTGCTGTACCGCTTCTGATTGTTTGGTTCCCGCATATAGAGGAATGTTGACACTCAACATCACAGAGAGAAAATCCTTGCGTGATCGACCGAAATCGTCTTCCTCCCGGTTGCCGTACAGGGCACCTAACTTGAAGTCTGGGTAGTAGTCCTTTTTGGCCAGGGCCAATCTGGATTTGGACGCATCAATCGACGCCTGCTCCTGCTTCAGTAGCGGCCGTGTTTCAAGCGCACGTTGGTAAAGCGTCGGTTCCTTGGCGATAACGCCAGAAAACTTCGGCATCATAACCGGAAGAAGAGCTGGCATATCCGGTGATACATCCATAAGGACGTTCAATCGAATCAGGCGCCTCTCTCGCATGGATTTCAGTTGAATTTCGGTATCAAGAAGCTTTGACAGCTCCAATTGCGCAAGCAGCACGTCTTGTTGCAGGCCATTACCCACCTCGTATTTTGTTTGCGCTATGGTTACAAACTGGCGAAACAAGGCCTGATTTCTCAAAACCGTTTCCAGTGAACGATCGAGGAAATAGATCTCCCACCACGTTACGGTGACATTCATATCCAGATTCAGCCGCATTTCATCGACTGAATTGAGGGCCGCTTCCGCTTCAAACAGCGCAATATCCTCTCTCAGCCCGAGCTTTCCCGGGAAAGGGAACATCTGACTGACACCTAACTGAACCTGGGTCATGGGTTCCTGGTTGACGTCAAATGAATCTATGGGGAAATTCATCGCGTTAAGGCTGACCACGGGATCCGGTAGCGAGCCCACCTGCGGCGCAATATGTGTCAATGCCTCATATCGCTCCTGCATCTCGGCTAGACCGGGATTGCTGGACAATGCGCGTAACCGCGCGTCCTGAAGCTCAAGGATGTTCACATCTTGCGCATAAGCCTGTGACCAGGCATTCATGCTCAGCAGGAGCACCAGCATTGAGTACGAAAAAAATATCTTCAATGAAAAGGAAATCTTCATAATTGCGCCAGCGAATGTAGTGAATGCGTGGAACGCACGGCCGAGTCCGGCCGGGCACTCATGGTGAAAGCTCATTGACATACAACATGTAACTACTTATGTGGCGGAATTTTGTGACAGCTAAAGGGCACATGCTCCGCATTGTCCTTCACGTTCTGGTCGACAAATCGGTAGTGCCCTTCCTTGAATCGAGTCCACCAGTCATGACTGACTTCGACGCGGTGCTTCACAAGAATGTCCTCGATGCAATCTATACAGGTTCTCGACGCATCGTAGGCGACATTAAGCACTTCTGACCTTTCGTCGAATGAGACCTCATCAATGCCATAGATTTCGTCAATCTCTGAAATGGCCAATGCAATACACTGTGTATCCACATCAACCAATTTTAGGTGCCTATCCACAAGGTTGGTCTCTGATACGCCCAGCCGGTGTTCTGATTTTTTCATGATCTGTACCTCATAAAATATTTGATAGTTGCTTTACCGCCTACCCACTTTCATCCGTTCCTGGTGTGGATTGGGGAGTCTTTACGAAGCTTGGGATCCACGCGGGAGTAATGGCCATGTAATGCCGATATTCGTCACCAAACTCGGCGATGGCCATTTCCTCCTCACGTTTCGCGAGTCGGATGTAGACGATGACCAGGATGGGAAACATCACGAGCGTGGGGATGGTCGGCCACTGCAACAGAAAGCCGAACATGATTAGAATAAAAGCCAGGTATTGCGGGTGCCGGCAGCGGGCGTACCACCCTGCCGTAGCTAGTGACCTCGTTTTCTGCGCTGTATGCAGAACGCGCCAAGCCGCAGATAGAAGAAAGAACCCGAGAATGATGACGATATTGCTGGCGACATGCAGTGGGTCAAAATGTGCATTGCCCTCAAACCCCAAGAGAGTATGTAGTAAATGGCCATTATCGTGCGCCAGAAAATCGACGCCCGGATACTTCCTGGCCAACCACCCGGATAGAAAATAGATGGTCAGCGGATAGCCGTACATCTCTGTGAATAGTGCGACAATAAACGCCGAGAACGCGCTCAGGCTTCGCCAATCCTGTTTAGTTTTGGGCTTTACAAAACTGAATGCAAAAAATATAAAAACCGCAGAGTTGAGTATTACCAGTGTCCATAACCCGTAGGCGGAGTTGTCGTGCATCACTTATTGCCTCCTATCCGCAGATGGCTTGTCGTTCCCTGACTGTCTACGTCCCTCTTCAATTCCTCGCCTGTAGGCCTCATTCTCGCCCGAGTTCAGGTGTTGGCGAATGGCACCCTCTTCGCTCTCGTTGCCCTCATGCCCGCCGTGACCGTGCCCTTTATGCATAAAGATATGCATCACAGGACATAACAAAAGAATGAGAAATGGCAGAAAATAGAACAGATGGGCCCGATGCTCCATCAATAAAAAGTAGCTGACTGCACCAATTAGAAAGACCGATGCCACGCCCTGGGAAGTTGTCCAGAAGGACGGTTTCTTAGTCATTGTGCACCTCACAAAAATCGAAATCACTTTCGTCACAGCATTGTCGGGTGTGTATCCAGTACACTTCATCAACGGGCGTAATCTGGACGAGTCCCTCGTTATCAATACCTGCATGGGCCGCATCCATGATGACCTGCGCCACGGCTCTGGCATTCTTTTCACTGGTATAGGTCAACAGGCGAATATGCGTCGTCAAGTGGTCCCGGTTGTAGGCGTCAAAATAGGCACCGCGCCCTCTTACCGCATGTACGGTAAAGCCCTTGACGCCATGCTTCACCAATGCAGCTTCCACCGCTTCCAGTCGCAACTTGTCAAATATCGCCGTTACCAGCTTGAACGCCATACTTCACCTCATTCGACGTGTAGAACGCCGCGATACATCTGCATCTGGCAATGAAATTCGTATTCACCTTTTTCCATAGCAGGAATGCGGATAATCTTGGTCTTGTTAAGGGGTAAACTTTCGCTAATCTCCAGCGCGGGTATCAGCACGATCTCCGAACAGGGGGAAGCATCCCTGCGCATAAAACGCAATTCGGCTGCCTGCCCAGCGGGCAATCGGATTCGCGCCGGCTGATAGGTGCCGCTTTCCACAATAATGGGCGAGCTCGCACCATTCAGCGCAGCTTCGGCCGGCTTGTATAACCAGAACCACCAGACAATCAGCGCTATCAGGGCAACGCCTATGAGATTTGTCAGCAACATTGTTTCGGGTCTCCTCTAGTGTTCTTGTGCCTTGAACAACCGCAGCCGGTTCGCATTGGTGACGACGGTCAAAGACGAGAATGCCATCGCGGCACCGGCAATTACCGGGCTTAGTAATAGTCCAAAAAATGGGTATAAAACGCCGGCTGCAAACGGCACGCCCGCCACGTTGTAGATAAACGCTCCAAACAGGTTTTGTTTGATGTTGCGCAGGGTAGCCCGGCTTACGGCGATGGCGTCGGCAAGGCCGTGCAGAGAACCCCGCATCAAGGTAATGTCCGCACTCTCTATAGCCACGTCCGTTCCGGTTCCAATTGCGAAACCCACGTTGGCCAGAGCCAGGGCCGGTGCGTCATTAATGCCATCGCCGGTCATGCCGACAATCTCACCCTGCATTTGCAGTTCAGTGACTTTGTCTGCCTTTTGCTCGGGCAGTACTTCCGCGAAAAATTCGTTTATGCCCACCTTATCGGCTACCGCCTGGGCAGTAGCCCGGTTGTCGCCGGTCAGCATCACCACACGAATACCGGCATGCTGGAGCCGCTTTATAGCGGCAATTGAATCGTCCTTAATGGGGTCCGCTACCGCGATCACAGCTGCCAGAGTACCGTTCACGGCAAAATACATCGGTGTTTTGGCTTCTGCCGCAAGCTTCTGCGCCTTCTCGCGAACCGATTCAACTGAAATCCCCTTCTCCGCCATGAGCTTTTCGTTACCTAATAGCAGATGTTTGTCTCCCAGAAGGGCCTCAACACCATGACCGGCAATCGCCCCGAAGTTGGATACTTTCTCCTGCGATAGTCCTCGTTCCATGGCAGACTCTACTATTGCCATTGCCAGTGGATGCTCAGAACCCGCTTCCAGACTCGCTGCTATTTGCAACACGCTCTCTTCGCTATCGCCCCCGGCTAAAACAATGTCAGTGACTTTTGGCGCGCCGAGAGTAATCGTTCCGGTTTTATCGAGAATCATGGCGGTAATTTTGGAAGCCGTTTGCAGCGCCTCACCGTTGCGAATCAGGACGCCTGCCTCCGCCGCTTTGCCGACACCCACCATCACCGACATCGGAGTAGCAAGCCCCAGGGCACAGGGGCAGGCTATGATCAGTACCGTGGTAGCAGATACGATCGCATACGCCAGTGCCGGCTCAGGACCGAAGTTGAGCCAGACCAAGGCGCTCACCACGGCGACTATCATCACAACGGGTACGAAATACCCTGAAATGATGTCCGCCATGCGGCCAATAGGTGGCTTGGAATTCTGCGCACGTTTAACCATATTGATGATTTGTGCCAGCGCGGTGTCCTTACCTACTCTTGTTGCCTTAAAAAGTATCGAGCCGGTCTTGTTCAGCGTGCCGGTAACTACCTCATCTCCTACGGCTTTCTCCACCGGCATTGGCTCGCCCGTTAACATGGATTCGTCAATTGACGTGTGTCCCTCAACGACCTGACCATCGACCGGGATCTTCTCCCCGGGACGCACCCGCACGATATCATCGAGAAGAACCTGTTCGATGGCGATGTCCAGCTCCTGGCCGTCTCTAGTCACCCGAGCAGTTTTTGCTTGTAGCCCGATAAGGCGCTTGATCGCTTCAGATGTCCTTCCCCGCGCCTTGAGTTCAAGGGCAAGGCCGAGATTGATCAGCCCTATGATCATGGCGGTGGCTTCGAAATAGACGTGACGCGCCATGTCGGGCACGAGATGAGGGACAAAGACCACGATCATCGAGTAAATCCAGGCGGTACCAGTGCCTAGCGCTATTAGTGTGTCCATATTGGCCGAGTGGTGTTTAAAAGACTGCCAGGCTCCGACATAAAAATGTTTGCCGGAGAACACCATTACACCCAGGGTCAGCAGGCCAACGATCAACCAGGCCAAGCGCTCGGAATCGGTAGAGACTGTCATTTCCCCCGCGAAGATACTGTAAATCATCAGGGGAACGCCCAGAGTCAGGGCGATTGTCATCTCTCGCATGAGACGCTTGTAGTACACCAACTCGGCTTCTTCTTTTTCCTCCAGCGCATCATTCTCTGACAATGCGTGATTAGGCTTGGCGCTATACCCGGCCTTTTCAACCGCCGCAATGACCGCTGCGCTATCGGCAGTTCCGGATACGGTTGCAGTCCCTTGAGCGAAATTCATCTCGGCACTACCCACGCCCGGAACCCGCTTTATCGCGGTTTCAATCTTTGTGACACAGCTGGCGCAGCTTGCGCCCTCTATGGTGAACTGCTGTTCACCACCGGCAGCAGGCGCTACTTGTTTGCTGTCCTTTGCTTTTTCGGCGTCACTTTCATGGCATGTTGCGTCGTTCATCTGCTATCTCGTATCCACAATTGTCAGTATCAGTAGTTTGTCGATAGAGGCCTGGCCGCCTCTTCGATTCGTAAAGGCGCTCTATTCAGTGATGCGCTTCCTCTGTATTACCCCGGGCGGTCAGTATTTGGTATTGAGCGGGATCCAATCGGGGTAGTTGCTGTAGAAATGCCACCATGGCCCATATGCGCTGATCATCGTGCGTCTTTCCCCAGGCTGGCATTCCCGAGGCCTTGATGCCGTGCTTGATGACCCAAAACTGCTTTCTAGCCAACCGGGAAGCTTTCTCGCTGTTTTCGTCGACCACATGTAGATAGGGCGGAATCGTCAAATTGGGCGGCTGCGGATACAATCCAATACTCATATCGCTGTCGGCCTTGCCAGGCTTCAAATGACAACCTGCACACATATCGTTGTAATCTGCGCCGCCAGCCAAAATCAGGTCTGGCGATGACAGATCCGGCAGTACCAGGGCGCGTGAGGCCTTCTCTACTGAGTTTTCCCGCAGTGTCTCAAGCGCCCAGTACGTCAAATTGTAGTGCGGGGTATCAGCTCCCATTGGATAGGTGCCGGAGTATAGAAAGCCAACGCCAGAGGCCGCAGTTACCGCCAGAAAAAGCAATGCTCCCGGTAACAGTTTCATCGCTTGTCGCAACCGTAATTACTATTCCTCATGATCATCATGACTATTACCTGACTCAGGGTGTGCGTCACCGCCTGATGAGTTCTCCATCGAGTTCGGCTCCATGACTGTGCCGTCCTTGTGCATGGAGGCCATACATTTTTTCATCATGGCTTGCGCGACCGGATCGTTCATATCCATTTTCATGTCCATTTTCATGTCCATTCCCTCACTGCCTGCTTGATGCATTGCTGCACAGTCCGGCATTTCCGCTGCCCCAGCGTGCTCACTGGGATCGTGCGCATTCGCTGAAAGCGCTGAAAACACGAATGCCGTTGCGAAGAGTGCTCTGAATATTTGTGTGTACATGGTGTCCTGCCTTTAGTTAAGTGGTTGAGTCGCTTGTCAGATCTCGTTAAAGCCTGAGAACCGACACCAGTACTTAGCTGGTACTTCACATTAACCCGCGGTGACTTTCCGGCGGATGACAGCCGCATTACAATTATGTAATCTTTGCGCAATCTTTTTGACAGGGTCATTAGCTTAGGCTGAAGGCCACAAACTCCACTCAGGCCACTAAACGGGTCTTGTCTGGGTTCTTCCATTGGAGACTCTGCCATGCGGCTTCTTGTTATAGAAGACGAAACAAAAACAGGCGATTACTTGCACAAGGGACTAACTGAAGCTGGTTTTCAGGTGGATCTGGCGCGCAATGGACTAGATGGCCATCATCTGGCGATGACCGAGACTTTCGATCTAGTAATTCTGGATGTCATGCTTCCTGACGTTGATGGCTGGCGTATCGTAAAATCGCTCAGGGAAGCGAACCACACGACTCCCGTATTGTTTTTGACAGCGCGTGACAGTGTGGATGACCGGGTTAAAGGGTTGGAACTGGGTGCCGATGATTACCTGGTTAAGCCATTCGCGTTCGCAGAGCTGCTCGCGAGGGTGCGTACTTTGCTGCGGCGGGGACTTCCCGCTGCGGCAGTTGAGCATCTGGAGATAGCCGATTTGGTTCTGGATCTTCCCAGGCGACGGGTCACTCGAAGCGGAAAGCGAATTAACCTCACGAACAGGGAGTTCTCGCTACTAGAGTTACTCGTCAGGAGGCAGGGAGAGGTTTTACCTCGCTCCCTGATTGCCTCCCAGGTATGGGATATGAATTTCGACAGTGACACCAATGTTATCGATGTTGCGATAAGACGATTGCGCGTTAAAATTGACGAGCCCTACATGCCGAAGTTGATTCATACCGTGCGAGGCATGGGATATCAACTGGACATAATGAGTGAAGATTAGTTTCTCCTGGATGCAGCGGGCATCCCTCGGCGTCCGAGTCACCGCCCTGGTAGGGCTTACCTTTCTTTCCTGCGTTCTGATGTTAGGTGTCATTGTTCAGAGCTCAATCGACCGTCATTTCCTCGAGCAGGATGCTGACGAGCTGAATGTTGTAGCCATGTCGGTTCTACGGGCCGTGAGAGGCGATGATCCTCAGGCACCTGGCACGGATATCCAGAGTCGCCTGGAACATGCGGTCGTGGGACACCATGGCGTCTACTACGCGGTCTATGATGATCTGGGACAGACTGTATTTTCGACGCCCGGCCCGACACTGTCCTATCTGACGGATGCGGTAGGACCAAAAGATCAAATTCGTCTGTCTGATATCTACCAGTGGACTGAGGGAGAATCGACTTATCGGGGCACGGTCATTGCGGTTTCGACTGTAGGTAAAACGACAATACCGGGGTACAAATTTGCGGTAGCCTCATCGATGGACTTTCATCTCAAATTCATGCACAAATTTCGGCTAAAACTCTGGTTTATGCTCAGTTGCGCAAGCATGCTTATCCTTTTAACAGCGTGGTATGCGGTCCGCTTCGCCCACAAACCTTTACACGCCATCAGCGAAGAGATGAGCGCGATAACGACTGAAAATCTCAATTTGCGGTTAACACCGGAAACCGTGCCAGCAGATCTTGTGGAGTTGGTTACGTCGTTCAACAAGCTGATCGGCCGCATGGAAGAATCCTTTCAGAAGCTGGCCAACTTCTCCGCAGACATAGCCCACGAGTTGCGCACACCGATCACCAACCTAACCACACAGGTGCAAGTCGCATTGAGCAAGGAGCGAGACTCTGCGGAATATCGCGAAATTATGTACTCCAATCTGGAGGAGTACGAGCGCATGGCCAGGATGATCAATGACATGCTATGGCTCGCGCAGAGCGATAATGGAACGCTGCGGCCAAGCTTCGAAAAGATCGATGCCCGGGCTGAGCTGCTGGCGCTTTTCGATTATCTAGGCGCCTGGGCGGAAGAACGCGACATCACGCTAACGGTACAGGGTACATGCCCTCCAATGAGGGGTGACCGCGCCATGCTGCGGCGGGCCTTAACGAATCTTCTTACGAATGCCGTACGCCACGCCGACCCTGGAACGAGCATTCAGGCTCACCTCGCCGCCGATAAGCAATTCGTACTGATCTCTATTGAAAATATCGGTGACGAAATTCCTGCCGAGCACTTGCCAAAAGTATTCGACCGATTTCATCGCGTTGACGCTTCGCGCCAAAGTGCCGCCAGCGGAGGTCGCGAGGGCAGCGCGGGGCTGGGCTTGGCCATTGTGAGCTCTATCATCGATATTCATGGCGGCTCAATTGGCGCTACTTCTCAGGATCGCCGAACGGTGTTCCAGATACGGTTACCTGTAGCCTCCCAAAAGTAGTGCTACAAAGGATAGGTGAATCATGGATATTTACCGTTGTTATTGGCTGCGGCTATTATGGCCCATTATGCGAATTAATCAGAGTGTCCCAATGCTGTGCAAGGCGGCATCATGCGCGTTTCGATAAAAAATCCAAATGAATACCCGTGGTTTATACGCCCTTTTTTTTGGAAACAAAAAGGAAAGTACGGAGCAGTCCTCCAGCCTGGCTTACTTTGGGGTAGAGTTCCAAAATTATTTGCATCGGTAGCCATTCTTTATGGCGCCCTGGACAGAAAAAGCTCGCCACTGGACCCTGTATTACGTTCTCTCGTTACAGTTCGAGTGTCACAAATTAATTGGTGTCATTTTTGTGTTGATATCAACTCTTCCACTCTGGCTAAGCGAACAGGTTCATTAGAAAAGGTTGCGAACGTGGAGCACTGGGGGAACAGCGATCTCTTCGATGAGAAAGAAAAGGTGGCTCTTGAATACACGGAGGCTGTCACATTTTCTGACCAGCAAGTAACCGACGAGCTGATGGCACGGTTAAAGCGGTTCTTTGATGATGACAGTGTTGTGGAGTTAACCGGGCTTATAGCATTCCAAAACCTATCGAGCAAATTCAACAGTGCTTTAGACGTCCCGTCACAGGGTTTTTGCAAGCTTCCATATGTTAGCCCCAATGATAACCGAGCCTAAAAAATGCAAGCAACCCTGACATAATCTCTGCGGTGCTTTTTGTGAGCTTTAATCACACACGAGAAGCACCACTACGGCACACTGGTTATTCAAAGGGGTTTGCAGCACGCTTACCTGGCGCAGGTCTAGCATCTCGTTACATTACAGCAAGCGGCGTTTTTCATTTTAACTATATCATCCGAACTGTGACGTGGTGAGAGCGTGTGCAACGCTATAGGATCAACGGCGGCATGGGGCACCCGAGGACATCCGAAAAAGCACGTAATAATTCAACTTCAGCAGAAGATATTTTTTGGTCCTGTAGGACGCTGGCGGCACAGGCCTTCAGTAGTTGTGGCTTGGCCAAAGGTTGCAGCCCTTCCAGTTTTTCCAGAGAAAGATCCAGCTCTGCAAAACTGATTGCATTTTCTGCCACTAATTGAAGCCCACTGATTTCCAGCATTTTTGTTGCAGCGGTAAACGCTTCCTCGATAGCATTGTTATCCTGTTGACCGGCATAGGCCAGTACCGAGAGGATCAACGCAATTTCCTGCTTGAGCTGGCCAACATGGGAATAGCGCGTTTTTGTGTGCGCCAGCTTGAGGAATTGTCCATCAAGATGATTAAACAGGATTTTTTGTAAGGTCCATTCCAACAGATCGACCCTGGAATCCATTTCAATCAACGCAACCAGGTTGTCTCTGAAGACCTGGTACTGCTCGCGTGATAACTGTTTAAGTGCCGGTATGGCGATATCCATCAGTGGCAAGCGGTGTTTGATATCCAGCCCATCCATCGACGGCACAAGTTTGTGCGTTAACACCAGGACATCCGCATCGGCATGAGACTGCAAATACGCCAGTTGCCTGTCGCGAATCTCCGGTCCCTTATCCAGTACCAGCGAATAAATAACGGCGCGGGCGCCATAAGGTTCACGGGCAGCCTCGACAATAGTGGTGGGCAATTCTGCTATCAGCGAGCGGGCATGTTTGATTGTTTCCGGTTTCGGATTACCGATTTGATCAATCGCATTCGCGACATCGGCCATGGCGGCACCGGTAACAACAGTGGCAAGATTTTTGGCAAGCGCTTCGCGCGCCATGTTTTCCTTTATGTTGGTCTTTTCCTCGTGACCCAGGCCGCCGTCCCGGGGTGACTCGGTTTGGTCTAGCTTGTCGGAAGCGGCAAATTCACCGTCCCAATGAGGATCGATGCGCAGGATGCGCTTTGCCAGCGGCGGGTGCGTGGCGGACCAGGCTTGCATAACGCCCGAAACACCCTGGGCGAAAAAGGCATGGCTGACTTCGGGCGCGCCGGGGTTTTCTACCTTGGAACCAAACTCGAGTCCGCCGATTTTCTTCAATGCGCCCGCGATCCCGTCCGGGTTGCGGGTAAACTGAACCGCCGAGGCATCCGCCAGGTATTCTCGCTGCCGACTCACCGCCGCCTTGATCAGACCACCGAAAAAGGTGCCGGCAAAGCCGATGACCATCAGTCCGATCGCCAACGCCAGTATTCCGCCCGCGTTTTTACCGCTACTGCCTCCGCGCCGCGAAAAAGAAGCGGAATACAACAGATAGTAGCCAATAATGCCGAGAATCAGGATGCCATTCAGCACGCCGATCAAACGGATGTTGAGCCGCATATCGCCATTAAAGATATGGCTGAACTCATGGGCAATAACACCTTGCAGTTGCTCACGACTTAGATGATCGATCGTCCCCTGGGTCACCCCGATGACGGCATCGCGTGGCGAGAACCCGGCCGCAAACGCATTAATACCCTGTTCATCGGCGAGCAGATAAACCGGCGGTGCCGGTATGCCGGAGGCGATGGCCATTTCCTCCACCACATTCAACAATTTGCGTTGCTTCCGATCTTTGGAATTTTGCGGGATCAATTTTCCACCCAGCGATTCAGCAACCACCCTGCCACCCGCCGACAGGACCATAATCTTGTAGAGACTCCCTGCCAACACCACCACACCGACACCGGCGCTAACAGCGGCGAAGGTCTGCCAATCCATTTTCTGAAGCAGTGTCCCGCCGTCTTGCAATTGTTGACTGTTGATATAACCGAACACCACCATGACCAGGAGGTTGACCATGATAATCAATGTGACTACCGCCAGACCAAACAGCAAGACCAGCTGGAACGTATGTTTACGCACACGGTCTTGTGATTCAAAGAAATTCATTTTCGACCTTTGGAATAAACCGCAGTGATTAGAATGAAACTTCTGGTGCAGCCTGTATGGCCACCGTATCTTCAAACTCCAGCAGGGTCGCATCCTGCGTGTGACCAAAGCGTGCCGCAAAGAACACCGGCGGGAACGTTTGCTTATAGGTATTGTAGGCCATTACCTGATCATTAAAAGCCTGACGGGAAAATGACACCTTGTTCTCGGTGGAGATAAGTTCTTCACTGAACTGCATCATGTTCTGATTGGCCTTGAGATCCGGATAGGCCTCCATCACCATATTAAAGTTCATCAGGGCGCCGGCCAGTTTGCCCTCCGCGCCACTCAGGCCTCTTATCGCCTCGGCATCGCCCGGATCGGCCGCCGCCGTTGACAACATAGTGTTTGCCGAATTGCGCGCCTCAACCACGGCCTCAAGGGTTTCACGTTCATGCTTGATATAACCCTTCGCGGTCTCGATAAGATTGGGTATCAGGTCGTATCGTCGCTTTAGTTGCACCTCGATTTGAGCAAAGGCGTTTTGGTAACGATTCTTCAGCGTAACCAGGTTATTGAATATCGCAATCACATAAAAAATGATCAGTGCAATAGCAACCAAAATAATAACTAATGTGATATCCACATTTTCCGCCTTTCTATAAACTGTTGAACCAGATAGGTGCTGTCAATTTACGCCTTCAATACAGACAGTCTATGATTCGAGCAATAATTGAATCTCTCACTATCGAATGTGTGTCCGTTCGGCGAAATATTACTTATACATGGCGATCACCATCTGCAAAGAGCCAGACTTTGCGGGCCATGAGCACTCATCCCCCCACCACAGCTCCCTGGTCAGCCACGACGAGACGGCGCGGCATATCTCGGTGGACGCCGGTCACGGTATATCGTCAAGGAATGTCTTAATCACCAGCCTCTCTATCTCGCTTTTGGCTATCCAATCTTCTTTAGCTATCAGCAATCTACTACATCCCAACCGTCAGTCTGATTACGCACAAATTACACTTTAGTAATTTCTGGTCATCCCTTTGACAGATTTTGCAATTGTGCAAAAGAAATTGCGCTTAGCCCTGGCGTCAAAGCCGCTTTCTGGGAGCGGAAGCTCGAATGACTCCCGAAGTGTATTGTGAACGTCCCAACCTTGTTAACTGCGTCTATTATAACCCATTATGCGAATTGATCAGTGTATCCCTAGAAGTACCAGCTCCCACGCAAGGTTAAGTAGCTATCCTTTTCGATACCGTATAATCGACCCTGCTCTGGTATATTCGCCAGCATCCGCAGTTCAAGTTCGAGCGTCCAACGCTCGCCTAATCGGCGTTGGGCCTCTATCAATGCAATCGTCTCGCCATCGTTCGGATCCACAATGGCACCCGCGAGAATATTGGTGTCATCCGGGTCGTTGAGCGTAAATCTAAGGCCCAGGAATATATCGTCATCCAGCGATGTGGGCGGCGCCGTTTCGTCACGCGCATCATAGAGATATTCCGCTAGAACGCCAAAATCGGCATTTGACCCCTGCACACCAAAAAAGGTGTACTCTACTCCAGCTACCAGCGCAGCAAAATCATCGCCCTGGCCGGTGCGACCAATTACTTCGAGCTTCCATAGCCAGGCCTCCTCCGTGTATTGGGCATCCACACCCAACTGGGTGATAACATCATAGTGTGGGGTGAGAATTAGCTCACCGGAAGCACTCGCTCCCGGCACAAAACGGGGTTCGCGGCCGGTGCCATAAAAGCCGGACAGGCCGACGTCCCAGTTATCAATGGATGTCTTCCAACGCAACGCGGCATCGACCCGCTGATCGCCGGCCCCAGACTCGTACACGGCATCATTGTTGGCTATCGGTAGTGGTCCCCGCAGGCGTGCATCATTAGCGGGAAAGGTCCGTTCCCGAAAACCGGGTAACAATAATATTCCCAGTGACCCGCTCTCGCTCCAATGTTCAACATGGATCATTGGCTGACCCAGCTTTTCCTCCTGGTCGATATCCTCAACCAGGTCAGTTTGATTAACTATATCGACAAGATGTCGGGATTCAGCCACGCCCCAAAATACCTTTCCCACACCCACCAGCCAGGTCCAGGGCCCGTCAAAATGCTGCCAATTGGCTTCGCGGAGGTCCCAGTGAGTACGATTCTCGTCATCTGCATCAATTCTATAGAACGGAATGACCGTGATGCGGTTACTGTCCTCCCTCCATGTGTAGCGAAACTCCGGAGAGATCACTGCGGATGGAGAAAAGCCCTGTTTCGGATTCTGCTGATACGCCGGGTTATCAAAAAATAGCCTCGGCTCGAAAGCTGCGTAGCCGGCGAAATCACCTTCCTGCGAGTGGCCCATGCCAGGCAAGGCCAGCATAATCGCGGCAACTAGAAGGCTCTTGGCGGTCATTTTCGCCAGATTATCGAATACGCTTAAGCGTATCGGGACTAAAGTCTTGTTCGGTCAAACCGGCTTGAAAGTCGTAGGTATCAAACACGAGTTGGGTTGATTTCCCGGTTTGGATACTCTCCATAAGTAGCACATGCGCTCGCCAGAATCGGTCCAGATACTGACGGTATTCATCAACAGTGAGGGTCTTTTCCAGTTTGTCGTCCAGGTTGTAGAACTCCGTTTTGTGAATTCTGTATTCAGCCTTATCTATCCAGATTATCTGTCGGTGGTAACCGGAGTTGTCGTAGACCGGCTCCCGTTCCACCACAAAGCACTCCCACGCTCCACAGGGTTCGTCCCTGAGCCAGCGGTAAGTAAATTTTTCCACTTCATCAGACAATAGGTCCTCATAGGAAAATTCACTTCCCACGAAGGAGCCAGACTTATTGGTCGATGCTATACGCTTTACCCGTTTCAGGGATGGCAGGTACAGCCACTGATCGTCCTCACCGGAGACGTGAGTGTGACTGAGAAAGCCAGTGCCAGCGATATCCCGTGGTTCATGAAAAACGGTTAGGGACTTGTCGCCTTCTCCCGGTTGAACGGCTTCCAGTGTTTTCCACGTCAGCGCGCGCTCGCGAGTCCTGCCATCAACAGACCGCAACTCCATGACCAGCTTTACCGTGGTGTCGCCATACCCCTCATTTCGGCGCGATGCCTCCTGTGCTATTGCCAGGCCGCTGCCCTCGGGTGTTAGCTGCGTATTATTCTGAGCCGGAGCTGAGATCGGAAATAGTATGAAGATCGAAGCAAAAATCCAGGTGAATTGTTTCATGAGATTCTCTCTCCACTCGATGCGGCCCCATCCGGGTTGCTCGGAATGGCCCGAAGATATCGCTGCGGCTCTTCTTCAAACCGTTCCAGGCAACGCTGTGCACAAAAATAATAGCTCTGCCCCTCGTGACTTGTGCTTATTTCCGCTGTCCATTCGTCCACCCGCATTCCGCACACCGGGTCACGCACCCACGAATGTTTTTCAGCCTTGCGGTCTCGCAGGCCACCGTCTTCAAGCCACAATATACGGTCGGCTACGTCTTCTACCCGGGGATCATGCGTTACCAGAATGATTGAGCGGCCCTCATCTTTGGCGATATCGTGGAGAATCATCAACACCTCCTGGCCGCTCACGGAATCGAGGTTCCCGGTGGGCTCATCGGCAAGAATCAAGGGTGGTTTATTGATCAGCGCACGCGCGATCGCCACCCGTTGTTTTTCCCCTCCGGACAAGGTACGCGGCAGCGCATTGCGCCGTGGGCCCAGTTTCAGGCGCTCTATCAACTCACCGGCTCGCCTTGAAGCATCACCATAGCCTCCTTTGATTAAACGCGCAGGAAACAGAATATTCTCCTCCACTGTCAATGCGTCCAATAGATTGAACCCCTGGAAAATGAAGCCGACACTCCTGGCCCGTATCATGGGCAACTGCGATTCGTCCATGGCCGAAATATCTGAGCCGTCGATAAGAACTCGCCCGGAGCTGGGACGCAACAAGCCCCCCAGAATTGACAGGAGGGTCGTTTTGCCGGACCCGGAGGGCCCCATGACCAGGACCAGTTCCCCTGCCTCGAGTGATAACGAGACATCGTCAACCGCTCGCACCTCAGTGTGTCCACTGCCAAATGTTTTGACCAGGTTCTCCGCTAGCAGTACTACTTTTTCTTTCATAACCGCTTATCTCTCATGTCTGGAATGCCGATGCAGGGTCAAGGCTTGCTACCTGCCTTGCTGGCAAATAGGCAGCTACAATCGCCACCAACAAGCCCAGGATCGTGATTTTCGCTACCGAAGCCAGTGTCAGGATCATGGTGACAGCCGGGATGAGGTTTGATAGAGCAGGCAACAATGCCATCGCAATCATCGTGGCAACCGCCACACTGGCCAAGGTAATTCCGATAGCCTGCACAATCACACTCATGTAAAGGACGCGGTTGGTGACCCCCAGTGCCTTGACTACCGCCAACTCCCGACGTTGACGCGCCACCTGCGAATAGATCGTGAAAGCGACCAGCAACACGGCCAATGCGCCGCCGATAAACGTCATAAGGGCAATGGTTTCCGTGCCCATTTGCATGGCGAGGCGCTTATCGTTTTCAAGAAACTGGCTGGCAGGGAGTGCACTGACATGCTCCACTGTGCCCTCGATGCTAGCCGCGACTTGCTCCGGGGTAGCGTCTGGCTCCACCTTTACCAACATAAAGCTGGTGATATCGAAGGAAGACATAATGTCCTCAAGATCGACTTTGTTGACGAATATGACCGAGTTCGCCATGGAGAATGTACCTTTGGAAAGGCCCACGATGGTAAATTCCCGATCAGTCACCCGCAGCGTACCGCCTATCCCCAACTGGGCCATATGGGCGAAAACTTCAGGCACAACCACCTCGCCGGGAGCCGGCTGATCGCTGCCCTCCGCCATGGCCCAGGGTCCGGCGTACTCAGAAGGCACATCGAGCCCTACCACATAGGAGAACCAACGCTGGTCGGCCACCTCCACCACTGTATTGAGATACAAAATGGACTCTACGCCCGCCACACCAGGCAGCTCACTGACCTGCCTGACCTTCCAGTCTGGCAGATACGACGTGGCCATGTGCATATTGGACACGCCACGCTGCATAACCCATACATCCGCTTTGACGTTACGCACATAGGCGACGATCTGCTCAGATTCGCCGGCGAAAATACCTTCAAACATTATGATCAACAGGAATGCGCTCGCCGCTGATGCAATCGCGACGAGCAGGGTCAGGGGCTCGAGAAAGAGGCTCTTGATCATCCACCGCAACATCATCAACTCCTGAAAACCATGGCAGGGTCCAGCTTGAAGATCATACGCACCGGCAGTAGTGAACCTACTATGGCGAACAGCAGGCACGCCAGCGCAGTCTTTATGAGGGGGACCGTTTCAGTCGGCAGAATAAGGTACAGCGGGGCAATGTTTTGGATGAACAGTGCAATGAGTATCGCCAACACTATGCCCACGGGTATTGCCAGAGCCGTCAGTAATAGCGCCTCTATCAGCACCACCCGCAACAGGTAACTATTGGAGAACCCCAGTGCCTTCAGGACGCCAAGATTGTGCCGACGCCCATTGATGGCCGCAAACATAATGATAGCCGTTACCAACAGCCCGATTATGTAAGAGACCGCTATCATCATGCCGAAAATGGGACCGAGGGTGATTTTCCCCAGGGCAGCGTCCCCCTCTGCAAGCGCGCTGGGCTCGAAGACATCGGCGCTGGGTACCGCTTCCTCAATCCGCTGGGCGACGGCGGCCCCGTTTTCCCGCTCCTCTAATTCGACTAATAGAAAGCTCAGCATGGGAAAGGTACTGAGATCCTCGGCCAACTCGGACTCAAAGTAGAAATCCAGCAGATCGTCGAAGAGGACAAATCCAAACGGAGTAAAATAGGCAGCAGCGCCCTCCGAGATACCGGCTATCCGAAACTCGAAGTCGGACAGCGGAAATGGATCGCCAGGTTTGAGGTTGTATTTTTCTGCAATCGACCGGTCGATGATGATTTCCCGGTCTTCCCTGATAGGACGACCCGCGACCAGATGTTTGGGCCCACCCTCGGTGTCATAGACAAACAGTGAAATGGGCGTGCGCCGCTCGCCCTGTTCGTATATCAGCGCAATACTTGCCAGTGGAGCCGTGCTGGCAACACCCGCCACCGCCTCCACATCCCGCCGCGCAAACTGGGGAAGTATCGAGCGGGTTGCAATCATATTGGACACGCCAGCCTGGGCCACAATCAAATCGCCCCCCCGGTTCATCACGGTATTGCGCAATTGCACCAGCTGGCCCATGTAAACGCCCTCCAGCAGCAGGATCACCGCGACAACCGCCGCGATTGCGCCACCTCGCATGAGGGTATGACTCAAATCGAGTCGTAACTGGCGTACCACGTATCGGAGCATTCACCTCCTCCATAGCCGGTTCCAGGAGCGATCGCTTCCTCTCCATGAGCGGCCCATCTAACTCGCCCAGTTAATGTTACCGCCTGTACTACAAGCGGCGCGTGACACACAGGTCAGGCACAACAGGCCTCCATGCTCGGTCCTTTCGGTATTGCACGACAATCCAATCTGTTGACATGACTATCAGTGATTGTCATGTTCGGAGGTGATGGGATTACGCCGCAAAAACAACGCTTCGCTCAGTAAAATAGCCAGCATTACCACACCAGCAACACCGACGACCAGCGGATCGCCGACTAGCTTGATCGAGACGAAACCCGTCAGCACAACCAGATCAAGGACAATTGCGATAGCTACAATCGCGCGTTGAGCCCCCAGATTCCTGTAAAGGTGGCGTAGTACACCCCAGTGAATAGCGAGGTCCATTATCAGATAAAAGATAATTCCCAGCGCTGCGATTCGCGAGAGATCAAAGAATGCCGTAAGCAAAAGACCGAGAAGGATCGTATAAACCAGCGTGTGTTTTTGAACACTGCCAGGCATACCAAAGTGGCTATGTGGAACCAGCTTCATCTCGGTCAACATGGCCAGCATGCGTGACACTGCAAATATGCTGGCGATAATCCCACCGGCCGTCGCGAGCATGGCCAGAATAACGGTAAACCAGAGACCGTAATCGCCCATGGCGGGTCGAGCGGCCGCAGCCAGAGAGTAATTGCGAGTTTTGACTATTTCTTCGAGCGACAGGTTACTGGAGACGGCAAAACCGACCAGAGCGTAGATGACAATGCAAAGCAAGATAGAGATGACAATGGATCGGCCCACATTGCGGTGAGGATCTTTCAGTTCGGACCCGCTGTTGGTAATCGTGGTAAAACCCTTGAAGGCAAGAATACCCAGAGCTGTGGCGCCAATGAACCCCTGAATGGTGTTGTCAGACTGGCCACCAGACAGCAGGATTTCGCTTTTGTCCGCAACCACAATTCCAACCAGCCCAAAGATGAGAATGCCGCCGATTTTGATTATCCCCAGAACCGATGCCACACCCTCGATAAGTCGATTGGCCGAGAGATTTATAAGAAACGCAAATATGAGTACCGAAATTCCAAGGATGGGCACCAGTACGCTGGAATCGCTGATATTGAATAACTGAAGAGTATAGGAGCCAAATGTCCTTGCCAGAAAACTCTGTGCAATCACCATAGAAAAGTACATTAGCAATGCATAAAATGCGGTTGGCAATGTGTCTCCATAGGCCTTTTTAAGGTACATTGCGACGCCGCCGGCGGAAGGATACGCATTGGACAGCTTGACATAGGAATATGCGCTGAAGGACACGACAATCGCAGCAGATAAAAATGCAAACGGAAATAGTGCGCCGGTCATTTCGGCCATTTGACCCGTGAGTGCGAAAATTCCCGCCCCAATCATCACGCCGGTTCCGAGGGCGACAGCGCCGAATAGAGTCAGACTGTCTTCGCTATAATGCGATGCTCTGTCTTGATTATTCTCCATATATTTCCTGAACCCTCGATTCCTCTTACTCCGACTGCTATCTGCACAATGCTATAGCTGCTTTACTATTGGAGACTCGAACCAAGCCAAATCCACGCCGGTAGACTGAGCTCTAGAAGATGTATTTACTCGTCATTACGCCCCAGTCAAGTTAGTTTGTTGTACGTCGCCACCACAACCCATGCAGTCAGGCCTGCCGCCAAGGACCATGCTATAAGACCAAGAAACGCACTGCCTATCGACATATTCCACGCCACGCCCGACAAATCCATATGAACCATGTGCCCTGTCATATTCATCATCGAAGCAGGTAAGGCCCATACCATAAAACTGCATACTGTCCAGACGACGGCAAATGCTATAGCGACTGATATACCCATTTTCATTGCATCAATCTTCATAATAATCTCCAAATTGTGCTAGAACCACGCACGAATACCGATGACCACAGAGGTATCACTCACGCCTTCGCCCTCATCCCTCGCGTAATCGGCCGTATTGCCGTATTTTTTGTACCAGTTGACGCCAATATAGGGCGCAAACTCCCGCCGTATTTCATAACGCAGGCGTATTCCGAATTGCGCATCTGCCAGTCCCGACCCGGTGCCCGTAGCCTCGTCGTTCTTACCGTAGGCGTTGATCTCAAGTTCGGGGGAAAGGATCAGCCGCTGGGTAAACAGAAGCTCATATTCCGCCTCCAGCCGAAAAGCAGTCCTGCCCGACTCCCCGATGAACAACGCTGTGTTCGTTTCAAACCAGTAAGGCGCCAAACCCTGAAACCCCAGTGCCAGCCAGGAACGACTCGGCTCTGGTTTGAAGTCTTCCCGAACACCTACCTGGGCATCCCAGAAGGGCGCAACAGCTCGGCTGTACAGAGCTTGCAGCTCAGCCTCCTCGGTTGAACCGTCAATTTGCTCGACCTCGCTCTTGAACCAGATTTTGTTCAGGTCCTTTCCAATCCAACCTTCACCCTCGAAGTATGCTGCGTCGGGGCCATCGTTCACACGCCACTCCAACTGATCGGCCTTGAGCATGATCAGGGTCGGGTCATCGCTTTCCATTGCCTGTACCAGACCGATGGAGACGGCGTTAAGCACAGCAGCCCACAATAGAGGCTGGGTCACTTTAGAACAGCGCCTGGCAGCCCAGATGCATGCGTGGCCCACCCCGAGATCGTAGATTTTTGCGTTCATCAGGCAAGCCCCCCCTTGGTAACACGCACCTCTCGAAACATGCCTGGCATGTGGTAAATCAGGTGACAGTGGTAGGCCCAACGGCCCATTGCATCAGCCGTCACCAGGTAACTGATTTTGGAGCCGGGTTGGACAATAATCGTGTGCTTGCGAGGGATGTACTTCGGATCTTCCGTCTCGAGTTCACTCCACATACCGTGCAGGTGAATGGGATGGGTCATCATGGTGTCGTTGATCAGGGTAATTCGCACTCGCTCGCCATATTTCAGCTGGATGGCGTCGGCGTCGGCAAACTTGATGCCGTTTATAGACCACATATAACGGTTCATATTGCCCGTAAGGTGCAACTCAATTTCGCGACTCGGCTCGCGCGGATCGGCGGTGGGGTAATAATTGCAGATGTCCCGGTAGGTCAGGACTTTTCGACCAAGAACCGCCTTGTGATTTCGCAGGCCAATGCCAGGGTCATCGAGTCCGTTTAGCGGGGCATCCGCTCGCATATCCACGTTGGCACCGTACTCGGTCGGTGCATGGACAATTGGCAGCGTACTACCGAAGCCAGCCCGGCCCAGCGCGGTTGATGTATCGGAAGTCTCATTCTGGTTCACAACGTGCATGCCGGAGTGTTGAGGCTGGGCCATACCCTCCATGCCCTGCATGCCCTGCATGCCCTTATGCTGACTATGATCCATACCACTCATGCCGGTCGATGAGTCTCCCCCCATCCCCGCCATATCGTGCATTCCTTGCATTCCATGGCCCATGTCCATACTCATGCCCATATCGCGATGTCCGAGAATAGGCGCCACATCCATCTCAGGCACTTCAGCTACCCAAGTGGCATCGGGCGTGAGTGTCCCTCTGGCGTAGCCGGTACGATCCATGGATTGCGCGAATACTGTATAGGCGGTGTCGTCGTGGGGTTCGACGATGACGTCATAGGTTTCTGCAACGCCAATGCGAAATTCGTCCACCGTCACCGGATCAATGTTTTGTCCGTCGGAGGCGACCACGGTCATTTTCAGCCCGGGAATGCGAATGTCGAAGATGGTCATCGCGGCACTATTGATGAAGCGAAGGCGCACTTTTTCATTGCGCTTGAACAGACCCAGCCATCCCTGCTCAGGCGTCACACCATTCATCAGGAATGTGTAGGTGTACCCGGTAACATCCGAAATATCCCGGTCACTCATGCGCATTTCATTCCACATTTTGCGCTCATTCCAGGTCTGGGCGACTCCTTTTTGTCTGATCTCATCCCAGAGATCGCCTGCCGTCCGCTCGCGAAAATTGTAGTAATCGCTCTGCTTTTTCAGCTTGGCGTAGATATTGTTCGGCTCCTCGTCTGACCAGTCAGAGAGTTGCACGACATATTCACGGTCATAGGCGACCGGATCCTGGTCACGGGGATCGATGACAATGGCGCCGTACATGCCCGTCTGTTCCTGAAAACCGGAGTGGCTGTGGTACCAATAAGTGCCGCTCTGGTTGACATCAAACTGGTATGTGAAGGACTCTCCGGGCTTGATGCCAGCAAAGCTAAGGCCGGGCACCCCATCCATATCGGTGGGCAAGATAATCCCGTGCCAGTGGATTGAACTGTCATGGGCCAGATGATTCTTCACCTTCAGGGTGACACGTTCACCCTCCCGCCACCGCAATATCGGCCCCGGCACAGAGCCATTGATGGCAGTGGCAATGCGCGCTTTACCCGTAAACTTTACCGGCTGGTAACCGATATCGAGATCGAAACTCGTTCCGCTCAATTGGGGGGCGTGTGAAGGGCTCCCCGGTGAGCTGGAAGCAACACTCCAGGATGTTCCGAGGCCGTATAGCGCGCTTCCCGCCACCACGCCGGTCACAAATTTTCGCCGGGAAAGTGCCGGATATATCGCCTTGCTCATGGTTCTCTCCTGATAGCCTATTGAGGCGGAGCTGAGGAGGCCTGGTCTGTCCAGCCCGGGCCATCGATATGAGCATAAACTTCGCTACTGCCGTCGCTCTTCAGAAGGAGTACATCGTAGCTATCAAAGCGCTCTTCCATTTCCATTCCTGGACTGCCCACCGGCATGCCAGGGACTGCTAATCCGATGGCGTCTCCCGGTTTTTCCTCAAGGAACCGTTCAACCAGCGAGGCGGGAATGTGGCCTTCAAAGATGTAGCCGTCAACCACTCCCGTATGGCAGGACTGATAGCGAGGCTGGATACCGAATTCTTTTTTGATCGCATTCAGGTTCTGGCGATTTCTCGCCTTGACCTCAAAACCGGCGCCTTCAATATGATCTATCCATTTACCGCAGCAACCGCAGGAGGCTTGCTTGAATACCTCCATCTGAATGATCTTGGCATTACTGGTGTCAACCGGGGCCTGCGGTTTTTCCGTACATGCCACGACCAGGATAAAAGCAAATACTGCTGAAAGCCCTGCTACGATTCGTGCCGTTCGATTTAACACATTGAACTCCTCCACTTTTTTGTATACGACGCCACCCGGGGAAACACACGGGCTGCGTAATTTCGACTTGATAGAGAGACTAGCGCGTGACCGATTACTAAGTGATGACTCAAACATTACAATATTGTAATGGAACTTGTCAGATTGATGCTCTATGTCAGGACAAGACTGTTCCGGCTACGCGATGCGAGAACGCTATTTGAGCACTCTAACCCGAATGGTTGTCCTGCCAGGGCGGGGGAAACCGATGCTTAACGAAAATAAGCACCCCGAAAAGCAACACCTCCTCCACCAGGAAGAATAAGGGTCCCAAAGAGAAAATCAGGCTCACGACGCCCTGTACACCAGAGACCCATAAGAAATCGTACAACTGATCTCTGCATATTTCACAAACGTGTAATCGAAGATAACGTTGGTCCGTTCTCATATGGCAAAACACACATTTTCGCTGCCCCGTTATCGCTCCATTTGCCATGATTTCCTCCTTCAGCCGAATTCGACTCGACTATCAATCAATACATAACCGGACCACGGACAATTAACGGAATCATAGAAATAAAAGGCACAACCATCACCCGCCCTGAATTTGGGTAGTGTACGGCAAGATTTGCAGTCGTATAATCATTGTCATGCATCGATGGGGAACGACTGTTATCAAAAGCGCCACTCCACACCCACCGAGGCTGTGCGGGGTTTGTTGGGGCGCGCCCCGTCAGGCTGGCGCGCCACAATGGCTTGCTCATCCATCAGGTTTTCCACTTTCAGATAGACCACAGACCTGTCTGTGAGTGTATAGCGGCTTATGTAATCCAATACGAAAGACTCTTCCGTATTCTCATAGGGATCACCGTTGTTGTTGCATCCTACCCGGATACACATGCTGTCAATGTATTTGGCGACCGCATAGTTATTCCAACCGATACTCGATTCCAGCCCCAGTCGGAGGCTGAAGGTATTATCCGGCACAGCTGCCAACCGGTCGCCGTCATTGAAGCCAGTAAAGACGTTGTCTTGGCTAATTGTGGCATCGGTGTAGGTGTACATCACCTCCAGCGGGACCGTGAAACTACCCAATGCCATGCTACTGCCTACCTGCAACTCCAGTCCGGCGATCTTCGCTTTGCCGGTGTTAAGCGAGCCGGATGTCTCGCCGTTACTGCAGGGGCTGGCGTTGGAGCAGTACTCTGTCTTATCGTCGAAATCGCTGTAGAAGCCGATTGCCTCTACAAACCAGCGGCCATGATAGCGCAAACCCGCCTCCCAGTTGGTGCTGGTCTCCGGGTCTTCATTTTCCTTGGCACCACCACCCAAGGGCGAGAATCCCTTGTGAATACCGGCGAGCACCTGCCAGTGGTCGGTCAGATCGTAGGTGAATGATGCACCGGGCAGCCACTGGTCGGTCTTGTTGCTGCGGTTGCTTTTCAATTCAAGGCGCCCCGGGTCCGCATATTCCTGTCGTTCCGACTGGATATCCTCGTAACGCAGGGCCAAGTTGACTGCCAGCGCATCGGAAACCTGCCAGCTGTCCACTGCCCAATAACTCAGCGCCTTGGCAGATTCCTTGCGATTGTCACTGTCGACGGGCCGCTTGGTGGACACGTACACCAGTTCCCCGCCGATTTGATCGTATAACTCGATGGGCTGGAAGCGATCCATCTTATCTTCGTGGGGCCGCACACCCACCGCTATCTGGTGTGCACCCAGATCTACATCGAAGTTGAGGTCGAGCCCGTAGGAATCGTAGTGGCGGTCGTTATGTTTGTAGCGCAGCCCCTCGATATCCTCGTTACCATCCAGCACGCCTTCGGCATATACATCTCCTTCATTAGCGGCCGTGACCAGTGCTCCGCCCCCATCCAGCTTGAACCAGTCACGGGAAAAACTGTTGTAATAGCCAGTGGCGGTCATGCTCACCTTCTCGGTCAGGGCAAGACGATAGGTAAGGTTGTAACCCTCGTGGTCGTTTTCCATCTTGTCGATTTGCGACAGGCCGTAGAGCCGATCGGCGTCGCGATCAAAATCTTGATCGGTCAGTCCCAAGTATGTTTGATCAGAATTTTCCTTGGAATACTGGGCTTTCAACAGCATGCTCTGCCGTTCGCCCTGCCACCCCAGCTTCACGAGGTAGTCCTCGATGTCGAAGCCGGTATTGGCACTGGAGCGGTCGATGTCCTTGAAGCCGTCACTGCGGCGCTGGGCGGTTTCTACTAACGCGCCAAAATCACCATTGCGTACACCATAGCTGGCCAGCATGCCCATCTCATTATACTGACCATAGGACAGGTTCAATTGACCGGCATTCTCTTCGGGAATCGGCGTGGATACTAGATTAATCACCCCGCCAGTGGTCTGCGGCCCATAGCGCAGCAGCGGCGCCCCCTTGAGCACCTCGATCGAATTCATCCGCAAGGTGGTGGGAAAGTAATAAGCCTCGGGATTCGAGTAAGGTGCCGGCGCTATCAACACACCGTCCTCCATCAAAGTGATGCGGGCGGACCGCTCCGAGGTTGCGCCGCGAATACCAATATTGGGACGCAGGCCATAGCCATCTTCTTCCATGATGTACACGCCAGGTACCGTTTTCAGCAACTGGTTTATGTCACCCGTCGCCTCAATCATCATCTGCGCGCTATCGATAACCGAACCGGACCCGGCCAGCACGCGGGCATCTTCGCTCGAACCAACGATCAACACTTCCTCAATCTCGTGATTATTGGCGAACGTGGCACTCCCTCCCAGCAGGCTCACCACAGTGGCTGCTATAATTCTCTTTTGCATAGACTCTCCGATTTGTAGTTGTTGATCGGCATTGCCGATGCAGTCCATTGCCTCGATTAACCGGCGAACGGTTGAGTCCTAATTGTATTGCTTCTGATATACTAATGTAAATGCTTATCATTCTCATTTGTACCAATTGATGCTATACAAAGAATGAACAATAAAAAATTCAGCTTG
Source organism: uncultured Haliea sp. (assembly GCA_963977485.1). Taxonomy (GTDB): domain Bacteria; phylum Pseudomonadota; class Gammaproteobacteria; order Pseudomonadales; family Halieaceae; genus JARRPM01. Next base: position 118,660 of record CAXBOW010000009.1, on the reverse strand, counting down.
CCGCTAGCGGCGCGTGGAGTGGATAGAGGAGCCAGAATGACCCGCTCCTCTATCAGTTTTGCGAAGTGAAACGTTTGTCAGCTTCGCCCTCAACCTGCCGTTTGCCTGCGCCAGGTCATTGACCGTCCAGGTGATTAAACAAAACCGTCCATAATGACAGTCCCATCAGATCGATCCTGGGAGCTATTTCAACGAGCGTGACCAGATTCTTTTCCGAAGGCGTGATACTGATATTGAGAAAATAGGTTCAGTGACTGTATAGCGTTACGAGTTTCAAAAACTGAGCGACACTAAATGCCAGAGATACCTGAGGATTTAGAAACTATCACGCGGCGGAAATCGCTCTATATAAAGTAGTTGGGGCGCTGCTGATACCGGATGCTCCCCACGAATATTCCTGAGGTTACAGCAATCAAAATCAGGCCTGACTCCGCAGTAATAATTCCCAAATTATGCAAGTAATTACCCGTCCTTACTTCATCCTCAATGACAAGAAGCCGCATGTCAGATTCTCAATCAGGATTATTCTGGTGCAAGTAATTGTAGGGTTTGATTTGAGTCTCCAGTTTTCAGATTAAGCGTACGACGCAGCAAAAAAGATTGCGCATGGATTACATATTTGTAATACAACTGTCATCAACTGGACAGCAATCAGGCGCTATTGTGATTTTCCGTTAGACAACAGGCTACATGTAGTTAAGGTTCGACCACAATAGTAGGGCAACCTACAAAACGAGAGGAAGGGCGCGATGCACCAGTGTGGCACAGCTGGTGGGAAGAACGCGACGACACAATCTGATGGGTATGGCCTGCTGCCGGAGCATTGGATTTAGTCACAATCACAATCACGATGGCGATTGATTTTTACTCGGTATTATTGCGATGCATTTTTCGTTGAGTGTATTAGTTTCAGTGCCATATTTGGGCCAAGAAAGCCTAAATGAGAAAGACCGGAGCGAAACCACCACCTTGCGTGGGTGCGTTAGAAATTCTGTGTCAATCCACTAGTCTCTATATGAGAGGATTGACCTATGAGCGACGAGTTCGATTTTGACGAAGCCCTGAAGGCCCTGCAATCAGGCAAAGCGATCACCGGGAAGGACGGCGTCCTGACTCCGCTGATCAAGAAACTCACCGAGGCGGCCCTGGAGGCAGAGCTGGATTCCCATCTGGCCCAGGATGTTGTCCCCAACCGTAAGAACGGCAAGACAAAGAAGACGGTCAAAAGCACTGCTGGCCCCTTCGAGCTTGAAACGCCCCGCGATCGAGCTGGTAATTTTGAGCCGCAGCTGATCAAGAAACACCAGACTTCCGTCAATGACGAGATCGAGGCCAAAATCCTGTCTATGTACGGCCTGGGCATGAGCTACCGAGATATCGCCACTCAAGTCGAGGACCTGTATGGCATCAAGGTCTCTACAGCTACGCTGAGCGCCATCACAGACAAGATCATAGCTGAGGTCAGGGAGTGGCAGCAGCGCCCTCTGGAGAGCCTGTACCCTTTCGTCTGGCTCGACGCCATCCACTACAAGGTCAAGGACAACGGGCGCTACAAAAGCAAGGCCGTGTACACAGTTTTGGCCGTCAATCTCGAGGGCAAGAAAGAAATTCTCGGGCTCTACCTGTCCGAGAGCGAGGGTGCCAACTTCTGGCTCTCTGTCCTGACAGACCTCAATAACCGCGGCGTCGAAGATATCTTGATCGCCAGTGTGGATGGCCTGACTGGTTTCCCAGATGCCATCGCTACAATCTACCCAAATACCGAGGTTCAACTCTGCATCGTCCACCAGGTTCGCAACTCGCTGAAATACGTTGCCTCAAAGAATCAGAAGGCGTTCATGGTTGATCTGAAGCGAGTCTACCGGGCCACGTCCAAAGACGCTGCTGAGCAGGCCCTGGACGAACTGGAGGCCCGCTGGGGAAACCTCTACCCCATAGTGATCAAGTCCTGGCGAACGAAGTGGGACAACCTGTCAGCCTATTTCAAATACCCGCCAGAGATCCGCCGGGTGATTTATACGACGAATTCTATAGAAGCTGTCCACCGCCAGTTCCGGAAGCTGACCAAAACCAAGGGCGGCTTCCCGAACGAGGATAGCCTGCTGAAACTGCTTTATCTGGGTGTTCAAAATGCCAGCAAGAAATGGACGATGCCGATCCAGGGCTGGAACATCGCGCTGTCCCAGCTGGCCATCTTCTTTGAGGGACGGCTTGATGGCGTATTGGATCTGTGATCAGATGATTAACGAGGAATTACTGTGACACAGAATTCTGAACACTCCCCCTTGCGTTCTAAAGTTTGTTGTTTGGCCTTGATAGAGTCGTGAAGTCAGCAAAAGTGTTCTACCCCTATACGTGTAAACTCTGATATCCATTTTAAGATCTTTCTGCTCATCATCAACTTGTACAATTCTCACCCCTGGGCTTGCAATCTCTTGAGCAACGTAGTCACTTTGAGCGATTTCATCCCAGACCTTTAAGGTAATTTTGTCTCCCCTGTACGTAGCTTTACTTCCGTATCCTGCCACAGGTTTGAAGAAGTTCCTTTTTCTCTGCTGCCACAGATGATTCCTGTTCTCAGAGGTTACCGGAATAGTACGGGGAATCCCCTTTACTAGAGTTGATATGGCCCCAGCATCAACTTGAAGCGCGCTAAGAGCCAGACTATCAGACAATATTGTAAGATTATATTTGTTCGCAAAGAGAGCATGATGGGCAGGGTTTGGAGTCACAACTGTAATCCCTTGTAGATAGGCATTCTTAATTGCGGAGTTGCGTTCATTTTCGAAGTAAAAGTCTGTCGATCTGTTGTAAATGAGATCAATCTTCCTTTCACCAGCCATGAGAATACCACCTTCTGAAGTCAACTCTGAAGGATCAACAATCACACATTGGATTTCATGCTTTTGAAAAAGCTCTGCGAAAAGAAGAAACTCAGGATACAGATACTGCTCTTGAGGTTTATCATCTACTATTGCAATAGTATGCAAGGGTAATTCACCTCGTTGTAAGGTCCATTCTTCAAAAAACATCTCGAATAAGGTTTGCTCCAATCTATCCAGATTCACAATTTCCTGTATGCCTTCACAACACGAAACCTGTGCCTTTGCTAGTGCAAAATTTAAGTAAGCCCCACCCGCATTCGTGTTGATCTCGATAAGCTTGGGCCCGTCATCAGTCAGATGGAAGTCGTATCCCATCAGCACACCCTTGGGCCCAAAATTGGTTGAAGCTATCGGTGGCGCAGAAGTTCTTACTGCATTTTTGAAAGATTCCATATCAATCACATTTTCAATAGTTGAAATAATCTCCTCCATATCCCTGACATCCTGTACTGAAATGTAATATGCGGTATCAGAAAAGAGATGTGGTCTTTCGGCGAGCATTTTTTGATCGATATAGAGACTCAGCTGTTGCTCAAGTGCACTGCGATCTAATGTCTTACAGAGACAATACTTGTTCATTCTTTTCGATGCCGATTCTAGATGCATAAATGTGAACTCTTCAGTTGATTTCTTTGCCCCAAAAAGTGATCCTGTATTTAGAGTGAGTACTCTGGAAGAGTTATCGAGTACCAGCGATAATTGACCGCCTGTAAAGCCGATTGGAGTTCAAATTCCTCTGGCGTCGGATGGCTCAGTATCGGCTGTAAACCTCGCCAAGGAAACAGGTAGCCTGGGCACGATGTCACTTACCGTCTCATAGTTTAGCGCATATATCTCTTCGTATATTTGTATTCGCGTGCTCTTGGCCTTCGCATCGCCGGCGGCGTGGTAGTTCCTCCGCCAGTTTCTCTTGGGAATGACACCACTACATTTATCAAGTGGTTTGGCGAATAAACTAGCAACGTGTGTGCTCAATGGCCCGATGGTATTCAGGCTTTTGGGAGATTTTCAGGTGCAATTGCCAAAGCTGCGGTAACGTCGGGTAGCATTTACACGTCCACTAACTATGCCCACAACTCCAATGTATAATGACGCATTACCGCACCCAGCACATCACTTCGGGTAACAATGCCCATTAACTGCCCCTCTTTTGCAACCGGCATCGCCCCGATACGCCGTTCTACAAAAAGACGGGCTATGTACCGCACATCGGTGTCGACGTTTGCCGCAAGCACCGGCTGAGTCATTAACTGCTCAATCCGCGCATCACTGTTATACGAAATCTGTCGTTGGTAACTTTCTGTCAAACCGGCCAAGTATCTCAATATATCTCTATCCGAAACGATTCCTACCAGCCGCTCCTCCGAGGAGACAACCGGGACATGACGAAATCCATTTGACTGAAATTGCACCAATGCTTCGGCAATGCTTGTATCAGGCGTCAAGGTCAATACTGGCGAAGTCATCACTTGTTCAGCTATCAGAACCGCAGGACTTTCGGGTAACTGATCGACAGCTCTATACGCTTTTTCAGCCTGATATCGCCGACTTCGTTGATCAAAGATGTGGCTAGGCTCCATGTCATCAATGGGGCGTTCGGGATTGATTGCTTGTCCTTTTTCAACAACCGGGTTTTTAAATACTTTGTCCAATGGCATCTGTTCATGAAGATTCAATCCGTATACGCCAAACGAAGTCACTTTTATTCCTCCTTCCCGTGTGGTCAAAAACCTCACCTGGTTAAAAACCTCGCAGCCTTGGCCATCAACACGTCTGCTGCAAGGCAGCTTTGTATTATCTCAAATTCGAGGGTACCGCAATGCAGGGTGTCTATAGCTAACGAGACTCATAGGAAAATTAAAGCGAGCATCAGCTGCATTGGATAAGTTTAACCTCGATCATACAACGATCGAGATCGAATTGGGGTCCACTAACATTCCACCCGGATTTTGACGGCAGGGCCGGTCAAAAAACAGTATTAGAATCAACACCATACAGCGACCACTTTTCAGTTTTCCAATACTATCAAGTGACCAATTCACTTTCTTAAAGTCATTTCGAGATAGCGCTCTTTTCTACCTTTTCACGCCTCTAAACACCGGAAGGGCCATAATGATTTGTCCCACAGGACAAATGGTGACGGAGGCTCGCAATGGTTCCCCACTGGCAAACCCCCTACCTCGGCATACGCACCCTCCCCCGCCTATCCAGCTGGGAGATCGATCATTTCTTCACGCTAGAGCTTGAGGAGCGCGAGGAGATTTGCACCCGTTTTCGCGGCGTCAACCGACTCGGTGTGGCCTTGCAGCTCTGTTTCCTGCGGATGACCGGTTGTCCACTCGACGGCGTACGCATCCTCCCCACGGAATTGCTTTCCCATGTGGGCAGGCAACTCGAGATCGATATACCGACCATCGCTTCAGTGCGGGCGCTCTACCGGCGGAAACGCACACGCTACGATCACCAGCAATGGGCTATGGCGAGACTGGGTTTTTCGCCGCTGACTTCTGGCCGCCGGCGTGTACTCACCACCCGGTTAAAGCAACAGGCGCGCTCGACGGGTGAGGTCGATGCCCTCATCGAATTTGCCCGGCGCTGGCTCTTCGATCAGCGCATCGTTATTCCGAGCAAGCGTAATTTGAAAGAACTTTCCGCACGGATTCTGGTGGAAGCGGAGTATACGTTGTACCAGGAAGTCCTCAAGGTCGTTCCCGAACCGCTATGCGCGCAATGGCTCGGTGCATTGTATGAGGTGCAACCCCGCTATGAAGTTCAGCTGATCGATTGGCTGAAGACGCCGCCTGGTAAACGGTCTCCAAGTAATCTTCGCGAACTGTTCGACAAAATCGAAGCCCTGCAAGCACTGGAGGTCCACCGCTACTCCCTCCCCTTCCCTCTCGAACGGCAGCGTTTCTATGCCTCCCGTATGCGCCGCCGATTCCCGCAGCGGTTCCGATCACTCTCTCCGGCCAGGCGCACACTCGAGCTGACCTGCTTTCTCCGTGTGACCCTGATGGACCTGGTGGATGCTGCCCTTTTGCAGGTGGAGAAACGCATCAGCGAGCTGTGGTCAAACGCAAAGCAGGTTGCCGAGCGGAAGCAATACGAGAAATCGCAGGGTGACTGGGTCACACTGGGAGCCATTCATCGTACCCTGCATGATCCCGATATGAATGATCGCCAGGCCCGACATGCGGCCTGTGCTCTGGTCGATTCAATTGTGGAACACAAACCGCCACCGCGGGCCGTACTGACCCGCGAGGCCCTCTCGGAAGAACCCAATATCCGACCGTTACTGCGCCGTCTTCTCGCGCTCGACTTTGATGCGAATACCGATCATCCCAGTTTGCGTGCCCTGAATGCACTGCGCGAACTTTATGAGACGGGTGAGAAGGAACTGCCAGAGACCTTAGATATCCCAGTCCCCGGTCGCTGGGAGTCGTTGGTACAGGATTCGGATAACCGGCAACGTGCACTTCGGGCATTTGAAGCCGCCACCCTGCATGGACTCCGCCGGGGTTTGAAGAATAGCGCCATTTCCGTCGACTACAGTTTCGGCTATCGCAGCCGTGAGTCCATGTTAATGCCACTTGATGAGTGGCAGAAGAATCGTGGCAAATATTTCAAAGCTCTCGGCCTTCCACAGTCACCGACGAAGTTCCTGGATAAATTGAAAGCGCAGGTTCAAACGGGGCTGAACGCGCTGGATCAGGCGGTTCGGGACCTCGAAATAGAGATTGTCGATGATGGCATCTATATCCCGAAAATTGTGCGCGAATCCCGACCGGCCGGCACCCGCAAGACGTCCATAGCCTGGTTCAATGAGATTGGGTCGATTCAATTCCCCAATCTCCTGCTGGAGTTGGACAGTCAGACCCGATTCAGCTGGCAGCTATTGGGACGTCCACCAACAAGTGAACGCAACCTGTTGGCACTGTATGGCGCCCTGATTGCCCAGGGCAGCGAGTTGAGTGCTGCCCGGGTCGCCTTGATGATTCCGGGTTTGCCGATCAAAGATATTCAACAAGCTATGCAGCTCCTGGAAGAAGAAGGCGCGTTACAGAAAGCCAACAGCGTGGTACTGGAGTTCCTTCGTCGACATGACATCGTGAATCACTGGGGGAATGGCTCTTTTGCCTCCTCGGATATGATTGCCCTCGAGGTGTCCCGGCATCTGTGGCAGGCACGGCAGGATCCACGACGGCGGACACCCTCGGTAGGTAGTTATGTGCACGTACTGGACCAATGGGGTATCAGCTATGATCAGCCCATTGTCCTGAACGAACGGGAAGCAGGACCGGCCATCGAGGGCGCGATTCGCTCACCCGGCTCAAAAATCGAAGCGGTTGCCGTGGATACCAAAGGCCATACGCATTTTGCGTCAGGCCTGTCGAAGGTGCTTGGGCTGGACCTCTATCCGCGTCTACGAAAATTGAAGTATCAGAAGCTGTTTGTTCCCCGCGGTGTTGAGATACCAAAATCCCTCAGGTCCATCATAGGTCCGACTGTATCGTTGAAAGCCATTGAGCGGGACTGGGATGAACTCGCCAGGCTGGCAGCCTCTATTCAATTTGGCTGGTGTTCTGCGACTATGGCGCTTCGCCGTTACGGTGCCGCGGCCCAAGGAGAACCCCTGCATGGTGCTGGCGTCGCCCTGGGTAAATTGGCCCTGACCAGCTACCTGTGCGACTACCTGGCCAAGCCAGAGTTCAGGCGGGAAGTACTTCGCATCCTCGGGCACGGCGAATCCGTTCACGCATTACAGCGGGCTATCCATCATGGTCGTCCCGTACCCAAGCGTGGTCGGCGGCCTGAGGAACTGGCTGCTACTTCCGGTGCCCTGGCTCTCCTTACCAATATCACCATGGCATGGAATACGCACCATATGGACCGTGTACTCAAGGAATGGCAATGCAAGGAGCCCGAGAAAATCGGCACAGACATGATCAAACACATTACGCCAGTCCGCTTCGAGCATATCAATTTTCGCGGAGTGTTTGCCTTTCACATTGGGCCTTATCGAGACCGCCTGTTCAGCACACCGCGTAAAGGAAAGCACCAGGCGGCTTGAAATCGACTATTCGAGAAACACCTTTAAAACAGTGTATTGGAACATTGAATATAAAGGAGATTCAAAATAGTCGATTTATAACAGCCTGAAATTTCAGGGGTTTTTTCGCCGGCCCTGCCGTCAAAATCCGGATGAAATGCTGATGTACCCCGGTACTGACGGAAAGCACGCCCAGATCACCATTGAAAATCAGGGTGATGATATTCCACCCGAACTCCTTCCGAGGGTCTTTGATCGATTCTACCGTGTTGATCCTTCGCGTCAGCGCGGCAGCAGCGGAGGGAGAGCGGGATTGGGGCTCGCTATAGTTCGCTCTATTGTCGATATTCATGGGGGACAGATTGGGGTCACTTCTGAGCAACGAAAAACTGAATTTACTATTAGCCTGCCGCTGTCCGCCCCTGCATAAAAAAAGCACTGACCACACGGTAGCTGTCAGAAAAACCAGTCTGCTCGCAAAGTAACATAACTATCCCTTTCGATACCGTAGAGGCGGTCGTCCTCAGCAATATTTGTTAACAGGCGAAGTTCAAATTCCAGTTTCCAACGCTCGCCCACACGCCTCTCCGCCTCGATAACTCCGATGGTTTCTCCACTGCCCGTATCGACAATGAGACCAGCCAGGATATTTGTGCCGTCCAGATCATTCAGGGAAAATCGGGCGCCAACAAATATGTCATCATCCAGGGATGTTGGAGGCGCATCCTCATCCCGCGCATCATAGAGATACTCTGCCAGAACGCCTATATCTATGTTCGAGTCCCGAATACCAAAGAATGTGTATTCGGTACCGCCCACCATAGCGCCAAAGTCCTTACCTTGACCCGAGCGCCCAATAACTTCCAGCTTCCAGAGCCAAGCCTCCCGTGTGTACTGTATATCTGCGCCAATCTGGCTAATCACATCATAATGAGGAACAAGAACAAAGCCCCCTGACTCCCCTGCCTGCACGACAAGCCGGGGTTCTCGACCGTTTCCATAGAATCCAGATAGACCGATATCCCAACTGTCTACGGAGTTGAACCAGCGCAGTGCAAGATCCACCCGCTTGTCGCCGGCTCCAGAATCGTACACCGCACCGTTGTTAGAGATCGGCAGCGGCCCCCGCAGGCGTCCATCATTGGCTGGAAAGGTTCTCTCCCGAAATCCGGGCAACACGAAGAATCCCAATGTGCCTTTATCGCTCCACCATTCCAGGTGGATCATGGGTTGGCCTAGCTTTTCCTCCAAATCGATGTTTTCCACCAGGTCAGTTTGGTTAATGATATCGACAAGATGCCGGGACTCAGCGACACCCCAGAAGACTTTTCCCAAACCAACCAGTAGCGTCCACGGATCTGCGAAATGCTGCCAGTTGGCTTCCCGAATGTCCCAGTGAGTACGATTCTCATCATCGGCGTCATAGCGATAGAAGGGAATAACTGTGATTCGATCACTGGCCCCATTCCAAGTGTAGCGAAACTCTGGTGAAATCATCGCCGAGGGCGAAAGGCCGTGCTTTGGATGCTGCTGATAGGCGGGCTTTTCAAGGAATATCCTGGGCTCAAACCCCGCATACCCGGCAAGGTCGACCTCCTGTGCACTGCAAACACTAGCAAATGCCATCATGGCGATCACGCGGCGTGCGCATGTGGCAGTTACCGCTTTCATGTCAACGAATACGCTTGAGCGCCTCTGGACTGAAAGTTTGCTCGGTGAGACCAGTCTGGAAATCGTAGGTATCGAACGTCAGTACTGTGGCTTTCCCAGTTTGGATATTATCCATGCGCAGCACATGTGCCCGCCAGAACTTGTCCTTGTATAGCCGATAATCTTCGAGAGTGAGTGTTTTCTCAAGTTCATCCTTGAGGTTGTAAAATTCCGTCTTGATAATTCGATAATAGTCCTGGTCGATCCAGACAATCTCCCGGCCATATCCAGAGTCTTTGTAAGCCGGTTTCCTTCCCACTACGAAGCATATGCTGTCCTCGCAGGGCTCATCTCTCAACCAGCGGTAAGTAAATTTTTCCACTTCATCAGAAAGAAGATCCTCATACGCGAATTCACTTCCAACAAACGAGCTGGATTTATTTGCCGAGGAAATACGTTTTACGCGTTTCAAAGACGGCAAGTAAAGCCATTGATCATCCGCCTTGCGAATGTGTGTATAACTGAGAAAGCCTGTCCCAGCGATATCCCGGGGCTCATGAAATGTAGTTAGTGATTTGTCTCCCTCGGTCGGATCAACGACCTCTAACATCTGCCAGGTTAGTACTCGCTGACGAGTCCTGCCGTCTGAGGACCTCAGCTCCATTGTGAGATTAACGGTCGTATCACCATATCCCTCGTTTCGCCTTGAGGCCTCTTGGGCTATTGCCAGGCCTTTGGTTTCTGGTGCCTCGCTCTCTTGCGCAAGTATTGGGCCGTGTAAAAGCGCCAGGAAAAGAAGACTCCCTACTATATGGCGCTTCATTGCTCCGCCTCCTGGCTTTCTTCAGAGAGTTTAGCTCCAGACTCGAACGCCTGAGCGTAGCGTTCTGGCTCAGCCTCAAAGCGCTCCAGGCAGCGTTGCGCACAAAATACGTATCGGTGATCCTGATATGTAGTGGTGATTTCCGCTGTCCACTCGTCGACTCGCATTCCACATACCGGGTCGCGGACCCACGAATGCTCATCGGTCTTACGATCACGCAATCCGCCATCTTCCAACCACAGGATACGATCAGCAACGTCCTCGACTCGCGGATCGTGTGTCACCAATATGATCGACCGCCCCTCATCCCTGGCGATATCGTGCAGGATCATCATCACCTCCTGCCCGCTGGCTGAATCGAGATTTCCCGTGGGCTCATCAGCCATAATCAGCGGAGGTTCATTAATCAGTGCTCGAGCGATTGCCACCCGCTGCTTCTCTCCACCCGATAGAGTTTGCGGGAGTGCTTTGCGGCGTGGCCCAAGGTTTAAGCGCTCAATCAACTGTGCGGCTCTCTCGGATGCCTGTTTCATACCACCAGGAAGCAACTGTGCCGGAAAAAGAATATTCTCCTCAACGGTAAGCGCATCCAGTAAATTGAATGCCTGAAAGACAAAACCAACGCTGCGGGCGCGGATATGGGGCAATTGGGACTCATCCAGGGCGGTAATATCAGTTTCGTTAATGACCACTCGCCCTGAAGTCGGACGCAGTAGGCCGCCCAAAATGGAGAGCATAGTGGTCTTGCCTGATCCGGAGGGACCCATGACCAGTACCATTTCGCCTTTTGCCAAACTCAGCGACACATCATCTACCGCACGCACTTCGGTATGACCGGTACCAAAGGTTTTTACCAGGTGCTCTGCTTGTAGGACAGTGGTCTTCTTCATGGCAGAAATTCTCTCAGGTATGAAAAGCCGATACAGGATCAAGCCGCGCGATCTGCCGGGCTGGCAGAAGTGCTGCCGCAATCGCTACAAACACACCGACGCCCGTAATTTTGGCTACTGACGCCACTGTCAACTTCATGGTGACAGCCGGGATAAGGTGTGTCAGTACAGGCATAAGAGCAAAGGCGACAATCGTTGCAACGGCAACACTGGCCAGGGTAATGGCTATCGCCTGAAACAGTACGCTGGCGTAAAGGTCGAGGTTGGTAACTCCTAGAGCCTTTGCGACCGCCAGCTCCCGACGTTGCCGCGCCACTTGTGAGTAGATGGTGAACGCAACCAGTAAAACGGCCAATGCTCCACCTATAAAAGTCATCAATGCGATTGTTTCGGTGCCCATTTGCATAGCCATGAGCTTGTCATTTGCCAAAAACTGGCGGGCGGGCAATGCGTGCAACTTTTCCACGTCTCGCTCAATGGTCTGGGCGAGGCTTTCTGGCGTGACGCCTGGCTCTGCCTTTACCAGCATAAAGCTCGCTATATCAAAAGAGGTCATTATGTCCTCCAGATCGATCTTATTGACGAAGATCACCGAGTTCGCCATGGAGAACGTTCCTTCAGATAATCCCACGATAGTGAGTTCGTGGTCCGTTATCCGTAGCATGTCGCCGATGTCGAGGCCGGCCATGTGCGAGAAAGCTTCTGGCACAACTACTTCACCTAACCCCGGCTGAGCTGTGCCCCTGGCCATTGCCCAGGGGCCAGCGTACCTGGACGGTACATCAAGGCCTACAACATAGGAGAACCATCGTTGATCGCCGGCTTCGACGACAGTATTGAGGTAGAGAATGGCTTCTACATCTTCAACCCCCGGGAGATCGGCTACCTCCCGTACTTTCCAGTCCGGCACGTAAGACGTTGCCATGTGCATATTGGAGACGCCACGTTGCATCACCCAAACATCCGCTTTCACATTACGTACATATGCGACGATCTGTTCGGATTCGCCAGCAAAAACTCCCTCAAAAATCATGATCAGGAGAAAGGCACTGGCCGCCGAAGCGATCGCTACGATCAGCGTCAAGGGCTCTAGCAACAGACTCTTTATCATCCAGCGCAGCATCATCAACTCCTGAAAACCATTCCAGGGTCCAGTTTGTAGATCATATACACTGGCAAAAGCGAACCTGCGATCGCAAAGACCCAGCAGGCGAGCGATGTCCTTATCAGTGGAATCGTTTCGGTCGGCAAAATAAGATACAAGGGGGCAAGCGCCTGGATAAGCATGGCCAGTAATATTGCCAATAGGGTACCGACAGGTATCGCCAGGGATGCCAGCAACAGCGCTTCCAGTATGACTACACGCAGAAGATAACCATTAGAAAAGCCGAGCGCCTTTAAAACACCTAGACTATGGCGCCGGCCATTGATCGCCGCAAACATAATAATGCCGGTCACAAGCAGTCCTACGATATAAGCGACACCAATCATCATCCCGAAAATAGGCCCCAAGGTAATTCTCCCCAAGGCAGCGTCCCGGTCTGCAAGCGCCTCCGGGAGGAAGACATCTGCGCTGGGTACAGCTTCCTCTATACGCTCAGCGACAACATCCTGTTTCTGGTACTTTCCAAGCTTGACCAATAGGAAGCTCAACATGGGAAACGTACTAATGTCATCGGCAAGATCGGATTCAAAGTAGAAGTCCAAGAGGTCGTCGAATAGGACAAAACCAAAGGAGGTAAAGTACGCTGCATCCCCCTGCGAGATTCCGGCGATACGAAATTCAAAATCCGACAACTCAAAGGGATCACCCGGTTCGAGCCTGTATTTTCGGGCCAGAGACTGGTCGATAATGATCTCCCGATCATTAGAGATGGGGTGTCCGGCGACCAGGTTTGTAGGGCCGCCGTCAGTGTCATAGACGAACAGTGAAATGGGAGTACGCTGCCCCCCTTGCTCGTAAATCAGGGCGATACTTGCAAGGGGAGCAGCGCTTGTAACGCCCTCCACCGCCTCGACATCCTGGCGGGCAAACTGGGGGAGTATTGACCGCACCGCGATCATATCTGAAACGCCGGCCTGAACCACGATCAGGTCAGCTCCCCTTTTAATCACATTACTGCGAAGCTGATCGAGCTGGCCAGCGTAAACGCCTTCCAATAACAATATTACCGCCACAACCGCTGCTACAGCCCCGCCTCTCATGAGTGTACGGCCTAGATCCAGTCGTAATTGCCTTACCACGTAAAGCAGCATCTAGTTCTCCAAAGACGGTTCACCAACTGGCTGCATGGCTTGCTAAAACCAGGCGCGTACTCCGATAACAAGTGACGTATCACTGACGCTCTCCCCCTCCTCCCGCGCGTAATCTGACGTATTGCCATACTTTTTGTGCCAATTGATACCAATATACGGGGCAAACTCCCTGCGTATCTCGTAGCGTAGACGCAACCCAATCTCTGTATCTGATAATCCGGAACCCGTTCCTGTATCAAGATCGTTTTTACCGTAGGCATTTACCTCCAGCTCAGGTGAGAGAATCAATCGTTGCGTAAATAGGATTTCATACTCAGCTTCCAGGCGAAATCCGGTTCGGCCTGATTCTCCGACGAATAGCGCTGCATCCAGCTCAAACCAGTAAGGCGCAAGGCCCTCAAAGCCGAATGCGATCCAGGAGCGACTGGGCTCCGGTTTAAAGTCTTCACGTATACCCACCTGTACATTCCAGAAGGGTGATATGCCCCTGCTGTACAAGGCCTGTAGCTCGGCCTCCTCGGTAGAGCCATCCCTACGTTCGTATTCGCCCTTGAACCAGAGTTTGTTCAAATCTTGACCAATCCAGGCTTCGCCCTGAGTATAGATAGGGTCGGGGCCGTTGGTATCTCGCCACTCCAGCTGGTCAATTTTAACCATGGTCAAGATAGGGTCATCTCCACCCATGGCATGGGCTGAACTGGCGAACGCTACCGGCACTACAAAGCTGCAAAAGATACTTTGGCTGACTCCGCTGGCTAACCCGGCTATGCGATAAAGGGTTGTGATAGTCGAGTCCAGAGCTGTGTGGGTGTGCATCACACCTTACCTCCCCTGGTGACGCGCACCTCCCGAAACATACCCGGCATGTGATACAAAAGATGGCAGTGGTAAGCCCACCGGCCTTCCGCGTCGGCAGTCACCAAATAGCTGATCTTTGACCCCGGTTGGACAATTATCGTGTGCTTTCGGGGAATGTACTGCGGATCGCCGGTTTCCAGCTCACTCCACATTCCGTGAAGGTGGATGGGATGAGTCATCATGGTGTCATTGACCAAGGTAACCCGGACTCTTTCACCGAACGTCAGTTGTACCGGCTCCGCGTCTGCGAACTTAATTCCATTCATCGACCACATATAGCGGTGCATGTTGCCTGTCAGGTGTATCTCAATTTCCCGACTGGGCTCGCGGGGATCTGAAGTCGGGTAGTAATTGCAAATATCACGATAAGTCAGTACTCGCCTGCCATACATCTTTTGGTGATCTCGCAATCCAATACCGGGGTCATCCAGCCCATCTTGGGGAGCCTCTGCTCGCATATCCACGTTGGGGCCATACTCGGTGGGCGCATGAACTATTGGAAGGTTGCTACCGAATCCTGCCTTACCCAGGGTGGTAGTTGGATCAGAGGTCTCGTTCTCATTGACAAGTTCCATTCCGGTGTGCTGAGAGTGGTCCATGGATTCCATCCCGGAATGCTGGCTATGATTCATAGCCCCCATCTGGGACGCAGAAGCGGCGCCTGCGCCCATACTTCCCATATCATGCATGGAATGATCCATGCCCATACCCATGTCCCGATGCCCAAGAATTGGGGCCGGATCCATTGCAGGCACGGCAGCGATCAAATTCGCGTCAGGTGTTAACGTCCCGCGAGCGTAGCCGCTTCGATCTATCGACTGAGCAAATATTGTATAGGCACTGTCGTCATGAGGCTCAACAACCACATCATAGGTTTCAGCGACGGCAATGCGGAATTCATCCACCGTAACGGGATCGATGTTCTGGCCATCGGCGGCCACTACTGTCATCTTCAAACCTGGCATCCGCACATCGAATATCGTCATTGCGGCACTGTTAATAAAGCGCAGGCGAACTTTTTCACCGCGCTTGAAAAGGCCAATCCAACCGTCTTCCGGCGTTACGCCATTGATGAGGTATGTGTAGGTGTACCCGGTAACATCTGAGATATCCCGGTCGCTCATACGCATTTCGTTCCACATCTTTCTCGCGTTCCAGGTTTGAGCTACACCGTTCTCCTTAATTTCCTCCCAAAGGTCTCCAGCGGTTCTTTCGCGAAAGTTGTAGTAATCACTCTGTTTTTTCAGTGTTGAGTAGATATGTTCCGGTTTCTCATCTGACCAATCTGACAGCTGCACGACATACTGTCGATCATACGCTACAGGATCTTGATCACGGGGATCGATGACAATGGCGCCATATACGCCTGTCTGCTCCTGGAAGCCGGAATGGCTGTGGTACCAATATGTTCCACTCTGATTGACGTCAAACTGGTACTCAAATGATTCGCCGGGCTTTATTCCATCGAAGCTGAGGCCGGGAACGCCATCCATCCCTGTGGGCAGAATAATGCCATGCCAGTGGATGGAACTGTCATGAGCCAGGTGGTTCTTTACGCGCAGCGTCACCCTGCCGCCCTCACGCCAACGCAATGTGGGCCCCGGGACGGAACCATTGATTGCTGTAGCAAGGCGCTCTCGGCCAGTGAAATTCACCGGCTGGTAGCCAATATCGAGGTCGAATTCAATGCCACTTAGCTCGGGTATCAGCGACAGAGATGTACCGGGCTGGGCGGCTGCTCGCCATGAGGAACCCAAGCTATAAAGGGTGCTTCCCGCCACTACGCCAGTGACAAATTGACGTCGCGAGATTGAGGCGGCTGAACATTTTGACATTACAATCTCCTTTACTCAGTCACTGTCGAAGATGCCTTTTCTGCCATACTCGGCCCATCGACATGAGCGTAGACTTCGCTACTACCATCACTCTTCAATACCAAAACATCGTAGCTATCATATCGTTCGCCCATCTCCATACCAGGACTGCCTACAGGCATACCGGGCACTGACAGCCCGATTGCGTCGGCAGGCTTTTCAGTGAGAAACCTATGAATCAATGGAGCAGGAATATGGCCTTCGAACACATAGCCCTCTGCGACCCCGGTATGACAAGATTGATAACGGGGTGCAATTCCGAACTCGTTCTTGATAGCATTAAGATTCAGTCGATCTTTTGTCTTTACTTGAAACCCCGCCTCTTCTACATGATCTACCCATTTTCCACAGCATTTACAGGAGGGCTGCTTGAATACATCCATATGAACGAGCTTAGCGCCGTCATCTCCGCTGAGATCGGGTTGATTATCATTGCAACCAACCAAGAATATAATGATTAGAGCTGAAAATACATGCACCAGGTTTCTAGTTTTCCATTCCATGCTTAATGTCCTCAATAAAATACGGTTCTGAAAATATCTGTCGTCATAAATCTAGCCCCATACAGTCAGATTCGACTACTGTGATGCCAGAATCGCCTCTCCACATCGAACACTAAGCAAGGTAAAGAGTGACGAAAATGGGCACAGATTACTTTAACGCCAGGGTCGAGAAGATTTTTCACCAGAGTTTAGCCATTCTGGCTGCTTGATGACGTAATTTTGTGGGCGTGGATTTTCGCAGCCGGGGGGACATCACGGCCAGCAATGATCTGCCAATATCGATGGCTATTCTAGAATTCATGACAAATACCCAATCTGTAAGGAGCAGCTCTCAAACTATTTGTGGACTAGCTGTTCAAGTCAAAAAAATGCCTATCTCCCCGAGTGGCAGTGATCCGCGTATAAAAATGGCGTTTGACTCCCGCGGTAGCGTTACCAGTCATTTTGTTAGATCACTAGCCCCATGCAGAACAGCGTGTGAATATCAAGATGACAGAACTAGCCCTGATGGCAGACTATCTCATCGCAAATGACTTCGTGATGACCCATACATTACAAAATTGTAATGAAAGACGTCAGCGTAGCTCGCGTCGCGCAAGCCTCCGAGCCCGGCTCAGTTAGGAATCCATCTCCCATACGATAGAACTCATAGTAGATGGCAATCATTACTCTGACGACTTCAGTCCCGTTGATCACTTTGCCATAGCGGCGGGAATCGGCGCATTACAGAAACAAGCACATCAAAAAGTAGTACTTCTTCCACAATGAAGGACAGCGGACCTAGAAAAAGCACAATAACCACAATGGTTTGATCACCCGGCACCTAAGCGAAATCGAATAGCTTATCTCCATATATTCAGAAGACATTGACACCTAGAAGCCGTCCGTCTTACTAATCTGGCAGAAAAGAGACTTGTGCTGCTCTGCTATCTCTAGATTCATAGACACCTACTAATAAAATCGAATACATAAACTTTGCGACTGGAAGAAGGCATGGCTGTGTCTGCCGAAAATGTGACTAATTAGTTCCGAGATCGCGCTCAGCTGTCAACTTCAGCTGCCGGATTGCACGCCCTGGCAGCCAGGAGCCGCGCAGACTGATCCATTGATCTATGACACAAAAGCCATTACATATGCGTGATATTCTTAGCAGGTTAGGGTTGTTTTTCGAAGCCAATGTCTTGCTCGAGACCGCTTCATCCCTTTTTCTTATTTTAAGACATACACTTGATACACAGATTATGACTACAAGCGTTGACTGCGAATGGAGATAGATTATGAAGAAGCGGAAATTGCTAGTTCTGTTATCAGCCGCTTATGTTCTCACCGGATGTAAAATAGAAATATCAGTTCCCGAGGGCGGCTCAGTCGTGTCCTCTACAGGTCTGTACGGGTGCGCTTCCGGTGAAGTGTGTCGCATAGATGTTGACCACAAGTATTTCCTAGAGATGTTTACTGCAATCCCCATGCCTGGCTACGAATTTGGCGGCTGGGAGAAAAAGCAAGGCGGGTTCTGTGGTGGATACAGTTCTCCATGTAACTTGTCGACGACGACCTTTCCGCATTATCCCGTCCTGATGGCGTTTCTGGGCATCGATAATGTGTTTACGATGAATCCAGTTTTCCTCAAAAATAGCATCGTGACCCCACAGCCAGATTCGATATGGGAGGTCAGATCCAATCAGCTGACGGTGAATTATCTGGTTGAGGGTGACACTACGGTCCAGTGGAAGCGAGGAATGCAGGAAATGCATGCCATCTGGGAAATGCAGGGCATGCCCGGAATGCAGGGAGTGCAGGGAGTGCAGGGAGTGCAGGGAGTGCAGGGAGTGCAGAGTATGAGTACGGTGCAAAGAATGATGGGAATACATGGAAGTGCTTCTCCAGGTGGCATCCATTCCGACTCGGATAGTGGGGTATATGGCCAGGCCAAATGGAGCTATTCCTACCACTACAACTACGTAGCCGATGCCCACGAGACCAACTGCCGGGTCGTTTCTGGCGAGATTGACTTTGAATTCGAGACAGCCCTGCCACAAGTGGCTAACTTGGAAGATAAGCCTGAAGACCTGAGAGGGAGATGGATGCGGTATCAGGTTGGGCTAACAGAACACGAAGCCAGGCATCAGGAAATTTTTCGGCAACTGATGAGGGATGTTCCGTCCGCAATGAACCGTGTCGGGGAAGTCCCGTGTAGTGACCTGAGCGACAGGCTTGAACGAGCCGCAAACGCAGCTTCGATAAGGGTCCAGAAGGTTAGTGATGACTATGACGTGGAAACTAATCATGGGGGCTACACAACTCGACCGCTGTAGCATCTAGCCAAAAGCCCCCCCCGTACTCGTGTCTTTTTAACGCCTCTTCACTAGTAGAGGTGTAGCCTCCGATAAACGAATATTTAAAGCGCAAATATTTTTCGAATAGGCCGGTGGTCCAAGCTTCTATTACAACATCATTACTCATGTGCAATCTCCGGTAAGAATTCTAGGAATGTCGCATCGGCTAGGGAGGCACATCGCCTTCTACAGGCAACCTTGCGCGCTTCCAGAGGTCAGTTCCGGTAGGGGGCGAAATGACACTCTGCGGGTCAATGTGCCCTCCTCTCCCCCATTTCAGCTCGACCCGTAATTAACTTTTCATTCGAGCTATTTATTGCATACCCCACGATTACTCATCCGCTACTATCTGAACGTTTTTGAGTCTCTGAATGAGGAGGATTCAAACTTGTAGTTCATTTCGATCGAAGGCAGTGAAGTCGGCGGATGCCCGGGCTGACAGCACGGCAGTCCAGACATGGTCCCAAAAAAGTCTCGTAGGGGTCTGCGCGCAAACTGTTTCACGTTATGCCCTTCCGGGCGTGTGACGCAGCGAAACAGCGTTAACACTAAACGTAATCGACTTATCGTGTATTGCCACTGCTTGGGATTGAAGACATGGCGACTGGTTAAGGCAAGTAAAGTAAGAAAACTTGCTGGTTCACACGCGCGCGAAGGGGTTACTTCGCAAATTCCCTAGTGACTGAAGGGCGTGAATCAAGCCGGATTTACCGCCTTTATGGTTTTCACCACATCCAGGAAAAGGTTGTTCACTTCCCTGAGTTCATAGCCGGCTACCAGAACGTTGTCGATTGTAGTGCGATTCATCTCGGGCCCGAACTTACGCGTCAATTGAGTCATTACATCCATCATGATCTTGAACGGGTAGTGCTTGGAGCCAGTATGCTCAAACATAAAGAGCTCGCCACCCGGTCTTAACACTCGCCTCAGGGAGCGCAGCCCTTCAACTGGGTTGGGTACTGAACAGAACGTGCAGGACGTAAATACCTGGTCGAAGCTATTTTCCTCGAATTCCAGAGAGTGTACATCCATTACATGGGCAGTGAGTTTGCCAGCATATGAGGCGATGCGCGGCTCAGCAATTTCCAACATTCTAGGACTGATGTCGATAGCGGTAATGGCCTTGCCAGGGGGGAAAGTTTCTATATCCAGGCCGGTACCCAGGGCAAGAAAAAGAATTTGCCCTTCCATATTTTTGAACAGCTCTTCCTTGAAGGGCCGCCACCGATTTTCGGTACCCTTGCCTGTCATCAAATCAAAGGTGGGGGCGGCCTTATCCCACTTCGCCTGTGTATACGTATCCATGATTCAACCCTTTGTCTCGTAAGAGCGAATGCCGCGCAGGGAGTAGTTCAAAATCCAGATACCCAGAATCCCTATCAACCCGCAGGCACCCCCAATGGCTACCGCTTCGTAGCCGCCCAGGGGCATCATTGTGGCCCACATACCCACGACCATACCACTGAGCATACCGCTGAACATGAGTGGCAACATCACCTCCATGGCACCAAATAGTATTCCCAGGGGAAACCACATCACAGTGCCTGCCACCATCCCGATGAACATGGTCAATAACATGGTGAAAAACATATTCCAGCCCGCACCGACGATCAAGCTGCACAGCCAGCCAATCAACAAGCCCACAAGTATATTGCTCACCAGATCGCCCAAGACAAAATAAAGTCGTGTATCCATTAAGTCCGCCCTCTCCCTTTTAGTTGGCATGCACCGCTCGTCGGGGGCTATATTGTCCAATCAAATGATTAGTAATGGCCATCAGTGTAACTTAGTCTCAGGCGCCGGTATTGGTAAGGGCATCACTCGACGGGCACACATGGCTATTTTAGCCCAAACCGCCGAAAAGGTGCAGTAGCCGCCCGCGCCTATTGATCCTTTCTTTGTTCCAGCTTGTCCTGAAGCGCCGTGACGGCTGACTGAAGTGCATGCAGATCACCACTGATCTTGTACTCGTCCTTATAGGCATCAAACTCGCGTTGCAGGGACTCTCTGTCCGACTTCTGTTCCTCGAGGGCTACTGATAACTCCGCAGACCTGCTGGCTTCTTTGGCAAGCTCAGATTCCAAACTGTCGTTGTATCCTGCCATTTGACGAACAGTTGCTTCCAACTCGACCGCCCTATCACGATTAGGCTCTGACTTGTCGCTCACCTTGACCAGCTGGCCCCTTAGTTGCGCCGCAGATTCCTTTGCAGCCTGGCGCTCTTGATCCAGAAGCATCATCAGCCGGTTTTCGGTGTGCTCCGCGGCCTCGGTCAGTTCCTTCCGTTGACTAGCCAGTGCGGTAGAGTGCTCATCGCTTAGCCGTTTCCGTTCGCGGGCGCTCTCCCGGGCCTGCTCCTTGGCTTCCGCCTGCAAGATCTGGATCGATTCTTTGTGCTCTGACGCCATACGGGTAATCTGTCTGCGGAACCCGTCATTCTCGGCCACAAGCTGGGCGTTGCTTGCGTTGGACTCCGTAAGTGATTGCTGAACCGCTTCCAACTGTTCCGCTAGGTCGGACCGATCGGCCTGCAGAGAGTCCAAGGCAGACTCTTTCTCCTCGAGCGCTTTTTCCATGGCTGCCAGCCGTTCTGATAGCTCTGAAACCGTTGTGTCAAATATCTGCTGGCTTTCCGACTGCTGCGATTCGGCTTCCTTGGTAAAGCTGTTGATATGCGATTCCAGTGTGGTCGCCACCTGGTGGAGCAGCTCCGCGAGCGTGATCGCCCTACCTAAGTCACACCGAAATACGTAAATCGGCGCTTTATATTTTAATACCTCGATGACCCAGAGCGTCCAAGCAAACCACCGCCACAATTTTCCTTTAAATGACCGACCTAGTCAGTTATAATACATCCGTGTCACGAGTTCGCCCCGAAAACAGACTGGTCGACCTGCTGCGCTGTGCAGCCGAGGTTTTCATTAGCTCGCAGGGTTATGCGCGGACCCAGATGGGGGATATTGCAGCCAGGGCGGGTATCTCCAAAGGGGCGGTTTACCTGTGTGTAGAAAGTAAAGCCGCCCTGTTTGACTTGGCACTGCGCTACGCCGATAACCCGCAATCCTTCGAGCCACCACCGGTGTTGCCGGTGCCTACGCCGGCTGAAGGCGCAACAAGTCGCTATGTGAGTGAGCGCCTGACCACCCAACCCGACTTGCTCGAACTGATATCAGTCCTCGCGAACAAACGGGTGACCAACGCGAGGGCAGAACTGGAAGAGGTTATTCGCAGGCTCTACAGGCTACTCAACGCCAACCGCTGGGCCATCAAATTGGTGGATGTTTCCGCAATTGATCATCCGGAGCTGGCGGGTTTGTGGCACGAGGCCGGCCGGGGTGGAATCACATCGTTACTGGAGCCGTTCATTGTGCACAGGATCCAGAACGGGCATTACGCCAAAGTACCCGATATCACAATAAGCGCCCGCTATATTCTCGAGACCTGCGTTCTCTGGGCAGTCCACATGCATTGGGACCCGCACCCGGAGCCACACAACCAGGAGGAAGTGGAAAACACCCTTGTTCACCTTTTAAGTCGCAGCCTGTTGGCCTAACAAGAATATGCGCGACGCACATCCTGCGCATTCAGACGGAGAAGCCCATGATCACAAAACTCAATAGCCGCTCCTTGCTTACTACCCTGCTGTTAGTTGGGTTGTTCGCTCACCAGGTGTCTCTGGGTTCTGAACCCCTTGCCGCTTCTCGATGGCAGGCCTATGGCAATGATAGTGGCGGAGGGCGCCATTCGCAGGCAACCCAGATCACCCGGGACAACATACACTTGCTCAAACCGGCGTGGACATACCGCACTGGAGAGGATTACACCGGCAAAAAGCAGGCCGGGCGGGCTACCTTCCAGGCTACCCCGCTACTGATCGATGGCGTGTTGTACCTCAGTACGCCTTCTAATCGTGTTATCGCCCTGAATGCGAAAACCGGCGAGGAAGTGTGGGCGTTTGATCCCGACATCGACACCGAGTCCGAGCTATATGCGGAGTTCACTTCCCGAGGGGTTTCCTACTGGCGCGACCAGGTAAGCGGTGAGCAGCGCTTATTCATGGGCACTATCGATGGCCGACTGGTTGCATTAGATATTTCTACAGGAAAACGCGTAAGGTCATTCGGTGATGACGGTGAAATCAATCTTACCGATGGCGTAGGGACAGTGGAGCCCGGGATGTATTCAGTGACCTCCCCTCCCGCCGTTGTCAACGATACCGTCATTATCGGCTCGGCAATCGGGGATAACCGACGCGTTCGCTCGGAATATGGAATTGTAAGGGCTTTCGATGCACGTTCAGGTGCGCTCCACTGGTCCTGGGACCCAATTCCTCGCTCTGAGACTCGCGCCAATTGGCCGGAGTGGGACCCTGGTCAGGCTCGGATCACTGGCGCCGCCAACGCCTGGGCGCCCCTATCAGCGGACCCGGAACGGGGTCTGGTATTTATCCCCACCGGCAGTCCCAGTCCCGATTACTACGGCGGTGAGCGTCTGGGCAGTAATCTATACGCGAATTCTGTGGTCGCACTCGCTGTCGAGACGGGAGACGTGGTTTGGCATTTCCAGACCGTCCATCATGACCTGTGGGACTACGATGTGTCCGCCCAACCGGTACTGGTCGAGGTCACCCGGGATAACCAGAGAATCCCCGCAGTCGCCCAAGCCACCAAGATGGGCCACTTGTTCTTCCTGCATCGCGACACGGGTGAGCCGATCTTTCCGGTAGAAGAACGCCCGGTACCCCAGTCGGACGTCCCCGGGGAACACAGTTGGCCCACCCAGCCTTTTCCGGTCATCACCCCGCCGCTGGTGCCACAGGGCCTGTCTCGCGATGACGCTTGGGGCCTCACTCCCATAGACCGGTTTTTCGCCGCCGGGAGGATAGCCCAATACCGCTCGGAAGGTATCTTTACCCCTCCAAGTCTGCGGGGTTCGATCCAGTATCCCGGTATTGCGGGAGGCACCAACTGGGGAAGCCTTAGCTTTGATCCCGCGCGGGAACTGGTCATCCTCAATACCTCACGGGCACCCTTCGTGGTGACCTTGCTGCCACGTGAACAATATGATCGCGAACAAGCGCCTGGCGGTTATGTAGAGCGCTCACCCCAACTCGGCACACCCTACGGATTACATCGCGAACCGCTGTTTTCTGGCCTGGGCGTCCCGCTGGTCAAGCCGCCCTGGGGGACCTTGGTGGCCGTCAGCACCCGCACCGGACTGATCGTCTGGGAGAGCACCCTTGGCACGATTCGCGACTTGACGCCACTTGCCTGGAGCAAAAAATGGGGAACACCGAGCATGGGCGGCCCTCTCACCACAGCTAGCGGAGTGACCTTTATTGCCGCGGCAATGGATAACTACCTGCGCGCCTTTGACACAGACACCGGTGATGAATTATGGCAAGCCAGGCTGCCGGCCGGCGGGCAGGCTACCCCCATGACCTATCAGCTGGGTGAAGATGAGCCTCAGTATGTGGTCATTTGCGCCGGGGGGCACGGTAAGCTCGGCACGAAATTAGGCGACTCTGTTATCGCCTATACTTTGCAGTAATCAGTATGTATCACGACCCAGGATACACATCGCATTCTACCGGCAATCCGGCGCCCTTCCACTCCGGATACCCGTCCTGTAAGCGCCTGGCCCTAAACTTTTTACCACGCAGCAATTTCACGGCCTCGAACGCGAGCACACAGTAGGGACCTCGACAGTAGGCAACGATTTCCTGTTCCTGATCGAAGTCGGCGAGATGCTTTTTGAGGTCAGCCAGGGAGATATTGATGGCTCCCGGTAAATGGCCCGCCCTATATTCAGCAGATGGTCGAACGTCCAGTACCAGGACGGAGCCCTCTTGCGCGCGCTGCAGCAACTCTCCCCGGGTAATCGGTTCCAGACTATCTTGAGCGGTGAGATAGGAGTTGACTAACTGGTCCACCTCAGCCAGATGCCGTTGAGCCACAGTTCTCAGACTGTGAACCAGTTCGATCACATCTTCTCCATTGACGCGATAGAAGACGTGCTGGCCTGATTTGCGCGCTGTTACCAGATCGGCCTGTCGCAATTGCTGCAAATGCTGTGAGGTGTTGGCCACACTTAACTCCATCAGCTTGGCAAGATCCTCTACCGAATACTCACACTGCGCCAGAAACTCGAGCATTTCCAGCCGGTTGCCACTGCTCACCGCCTTGGCAATTTTGGCGAACTGCCCAAACAGAGCCTTTTTGAACTCACTCACGACGCTATCCAGTAGAGAAGTTTGATGCCCATATTATTCAAGTAGAGACTTGAATACAAACATGGGAGACGGTAGTGTATTCAAGCCTCTACTTGAATATGAAGTAAACTGAATTTCTCATGACGCTTTCGGCAATGATTACCCACAACGAAATAGGTATACGGCTCGCCTTCTATTTCGGTGTCTTTGGCTTAATGGCTCTCTGGGAACTATTGGCCCCACGGCGCTCCTTGGCCGTTTCAAAAATGATGCGATGGACTAACAATCTGGGGCTGGTGTTTCTAAATACACTTATCCTTAGATTGCTATTCCCAGCCGCTGCCGTGGGAGTGGCCATATTTGCTAACACTAATGGCTGGGGGCTACTCAATTATTTCCGCATTTCTTACCCGCTTGCCATTGTTCTCTCGGTCGTCGCACTGGACCTCGTAATCTATTTCCAACACGTGCTGGTGCACGCCGTGCCGACCCTATGGCGCGTGCACAGGGTCCACCACGCTGATCTGGACTACGACGTCACCACCGGATCGCGCTTCCACCCATTAGAAATTGTGCTGTCCATGCTCATCAAATTCTGCGCCATCCTGGTACTGGGTGCACCCGCGGTTGGGGTCGTCATCTTCGAGGTAGTGCTGAGTGGTATGGCGATGTTCAACCACGGCAATGTGGGGTTGCCCCGGGGAGTTGACCGTGTACTGCGGCTGCTTGTTGTTACGCCCGATATGCACCGGGTGCATCATTCGATTGAGGACAACGAGGCCAACAGCAATTTTGGTTTTAACCTATCCCTATGGGATCGATTGTTCGGAACCTATATCGATCAACCTCGTGATGGTCATGCGGATATGACTATTGGCATTCACCAATACCGTGAACCCAAACAGGTCTCCCTGCTCCCCGGCATGTTGGCACTTCCGTTTGCAGGAAAGGTCAGCGGCTACGCTATCAATCGGCGTGAGTGGAGCAAAACCCAGGAATGATTTCATGCCTAATGTATACCAATGCATCCAAGGACGGCTCTGATGGACATTGACGAATCGTTCGAGGCGCTAGCAGAGCGCGCCATGCAGCGGCCAATAACCTATCATAATGAGCGCGACATATGCAGAAAATGAATGGGGCTATCAACTCAACCGTGTTGACAGTAGGTAAAACATATCAGGTGACATGACTCCGGCATTCCGCTATGTTTGCCGAATGCAAATTCACATCCGCTCTCTCATCCTCTTTGTGTCCTTCTGCCTGCTAGTCATGCAGATGAGCGGTCTGCATCTGCATGTCGATACTTCCGGTGAGACTGCTGGATTGCATGGCACCCACCTCCATCATGACGTTTCATCCGGCCACTCGCACAATGCCGAAATCGATGTCCAGCTTCTGGAACAACTCGGTGCTACCTGGTCCAAACTGATCCCATTAATCCTGTTCTGCGCCATTCTGCTGGTAGTCCGAGGCTGGTTGCAGCGGCGAATTTGGATACCCCCAACCCAGGTTGGTAGGCTTTGCCGCCAGGGCCACTGGCGACCTCCTCTGCGCGCACCACCCCAAACCCACTAAATCCTGTCCCTCGCGCCACGAGCACTCGTTGCGGCTCATGGCATTGCGCAATTAATAATCGCGTCGTACCGACGTGGGGAAAACATCTATGTGGGGTTTACTTACTCACCGCGCCAGAGCGTGGTGTGGGCTGATAGCGCTCAGCCTTCTTTCTATCACTCAAATTACGGCAGCTGCTTCGACCGGCAGTATTCGCCTGGAAGATGCTATCGACAGGACGCTGGCAAGCAATCCTGAGCTGGTCGCATTCGGCTACCAGATCGAGGCTCAACAGGGCCGCCTGGCGCAAGCGCAGGTCACGCCCAGCCCCGAGTTGGGGTTGATGGTGGAAAACGCATTGGGCTCTGGCGACTATGAGGCGTTCGATGGCGCGGAAAGCACGTTAAGCCTGGGCTGGGTACTGGAACGTGGGAAACGTGAACTGTATGTAAACGCCGCTCGCGCCGGTGTTTCAGCTCTGGAAGCGCAGAGCGAGATTCATCGCCTTGATGCCATTGCCCGCACCACTTACCTGTTTCTGGAAAATCTCAGATACCAGGAACGCTTGCGCCTGGCGCATGAGGCGACCGCACTTGCTGAGCAGACAGTCGCAACCGTGCGTAAACGAGCGAACGCAGCTCTGGCGCCCACCGCCGATCTCGCAAGGGCAGAGGCGGAACTGGCACGCGTGCGTCTAGCAGCGGAGGATATCAGCCACGAACTCAAGACAGCCAGACGCTGGCTGGCTGCGCAGTGGGGTGAATCGCAAGCCGACTTCACCAAGGTTGTAGGCGATCCTCAACAACTGCCGTCACCCGGGAGTTTTACACGGCTGCTGGATGAAGTGGATCGGAATCCCAATCTCTCCGCCTATCTCAGCCAGAGTCGGTTGCGTGAAGCGGAACTACGTTCAGCCGAGGCTCAAGCAAAACCCGACTGGCGTTTCAATGCCGGCATCCGCCGCCTGGAACTCACTAACGATAACGCATTCGTGGCCGGTGTTGTCATTCCGTTGACAAGCTCAAATCGCAACCAGGGCCGGGTTACTGAAGCACGGGCTAACCTGCATCGGGCAGAGGCAGATCGCGTGGCTACCCGACTACAGATTGAGACACAGCTTTTTGACGTTTACGAGGCGCTGCAACACAGCCTGCATCGGTCCAGAGCGTTACGGGAAGAGGTGCTCCCACGCCTGGAAAAGGCCGTTTCAGAAACACAACGCGCCTTTGTCGCGGGCCGCTACAGCTATTACGAATTGCAGGTGTTACAGACAGAGCTCATAGCGACGCGCGCAGATGTTCTGGACGCCGCTATCGAGGCACATCAGCGCTTGATTGAAATAGAACGATTGACCGGGGTGGCGATGCCGTCTGCGGTCCTGAATCCATGAGGTTTTTTATGACGAATATATTGAAAAGTATTGCGCCGATTGCGCTGGTTCTTGGCCTCGTTGCCTGTGGCGGCTCTTCCCCGGGGCACAACGATCACGCACAACATGATCAAAGTCCACACAGCGAGACCGCTGCTGCGGAAGTCTCGAAGGGACCGCACGGCGGCCGCTTGTTGGTAGACGGAGGCTTCGCGCTGGAGCTTACCATTTTCGAGACTGGGGTGCCGCCGGAGTTTCATACATGGATCACAGAAGATGGTGTGCCAGTACCGCCCGGCGAGGTGGATTTGACCATAACGTTGACCCGCCTGGGCGGAGTGAAGGACGAGATCAACTTCGAACCAAAGGATGACTTCCTGCAGGGTGACACGGAGATTTACGAGCCACACTCCTTTGTAGTGACCATCGATGCCCGTCACGGAGATAAATCACACCACTGGGAATACGACAATTTTGAAGGGCGTACCAGTATCGACCCGGATATTGCGGCGGCGTTTGGACTGGAAACCGAATTGGCTGGCCCCGCGACCATCCACGATACCGTCTCGGTTTATGGCCAGATTGTCCCGAATGCTGAGCGTGTGCGACGCGTGACGGCCCGCTTTGACGGCGTGGTGGAATCGGTCGCAGTGTCAGTGGGGAATCGTGTGACCCAGGGACAAAACCTCGCATCGGTTGAAAGTAACGAGAGCTTGTCTCGCTTTCAGATTGCCGCGCCAATTGCAGGTGTTATCACTGAGCGGAACGCCCATCCCGGCGAGCAAACGGATGGGCGGGTGCTGTTTACCATTCTGGATACCAGTAGCGTGTGGGCCGATCTCGCGATCTTTCCGCAGGATCGCACCCGGGTTGCCACAGGTGCACCCTCACACGTGACCGCCTCGGGATCAGCACTGGAACAGCAGGGTGTCATTAGCTGGATCAATAGTACAACTCAGCCGAATCAATCCGTCACGGCGCGTGTTGTGCTGGACAACCCAAACGGCGATTGGGTGCCCGGTATGTTCGTGACAGCTGACATCCGGGTGGCTGAATACTCAGTGCCCCTAGCGGTAATGCGAACGGGGCTCCAGGCTTTTCGCGATTTCACTGTCGTTTTTGCGCAGATCGGCAATCAGTATGAAGTGCGGATGCTCGAGCTCGGGCGACAGGACGGCGAGCGGGTCGAAGTCCTCGGCGGAATTGCACCCGGAACGCGCTATGTCACCTCCAACAGTTATCTTCTGAAAGCCGACATCGAAAAGTCTGGCGCATCACACGATCATTGAGGCCCTCCCATGTTAGCAAATATTATCAAGCTTTCTCTGTCTCGACCCGGGCTGGTGTTGTTCGCTGTGCTGCTGCTGGTTGGTCTGGGTGCTTGGAACTTCACACGACTTCCCATTGATGCCGTACCGGATATCACCAATGTCCAGGTCACAGTCAATACTGAGGCACCCGGCTATACGCCTTTAGAGGTCGAACAGCGGGTGACGTTTCCACTGGAAAATGCCATGGCGGGAATTCCCCGCCTTGCGTACACCCGTTCCGTGTCACGCTACAGCCTGTCGCAGATTACCGTGGTGTTTGAGGAGGGTACCGATATTTATTTCGCTCGGCAGCAAGTAGCCGAGCGCATGAATGCGGCCAAGGCAGAACTGCCGCAATCACTTGAGCCAGCGATGGGCCCGATTGCCACCGGCCTGGGTGAAATTTTTATGTTCACAGTGGACGCAGAGCCGGGCGCTCTCAATCCCGATGGGTCTGTGGTGACGCCCACTGACCTGCGCTCGGTTCACGACTGGATCATCCGGCCACAGCTACTACGGGTCCCCGGCGTGGTCGAGGTTAATCCGATCGGCGGTTTCAAGAAGGAAGTGCTGGTTGCTCCTGAGCCAGCGAAATTGCTGGCCCAGGGACTTACCGTTGAAGATGTGGTGCGGGCGTTGGAGGCGAACAACGCCAACCAGGGGGCAGGCTTCATCGAGCACAACGGATCTCAATGGCTCATGCGCCTGCCCGGACAAGCTGGAAATATCGACGACCTTGGGGCAATCGTGGTCCGCGAAACCAAAGGCATCCCTATACGGGTGCGTGACGTCGCGGAGGTAGGTCCTGGGCTTGAATTGCGCTCAGGAGCTGCCACGCAGGATGGCCATGAGGTGGTAATGAGCACTGTCTTTATGCTGATCGGTGAAAACAGCCGGGAGGTAGCCAATGCTGTTGCGGAAAAACTGCAAGAGGTCAACACCAGCTTGCCGCCGGGGATAGTGGCCACGGCAGTCTACGACCGAACCGCCCTGGTTGATAAAACACTGGCGACAGTGCGCACAAACCTCGTGGAAGGTGCGATTCTGGTGATCGTCGTGCTGTTGCTTTTCCTGGGGAATATTCGAGCCGCCCTGCTCACCGCTGCCGTGATTCCAATCGCTATGCTGATGACGATATCCGGTATGGTGCAGACCCGCGTAAGTGCCAACCTGATGAGCCTGGGTGCGCTGGATTTCGGCCTGATCGTCGACGGCGCAGTTATCATCGTAGAAAACTGTCTGCGACGCCTAAGCCAGGCAGGTGAAAAATCTCTGCCCTTGAGAGAACGCCTGGAGATCGTCTTCGACGCTACCAACGAAGTGATTCGACCGGCATTGTTCGGCGTCTTTATCATTACTGCCGTGTATCTGCCCATATTCGCTCTGTCAGGGGTTGAAGGAAAGATGTTCCATCCCATGGCGATCACAGTAGTCATAGCGCTCATCAGTGCGATGATTTTGTCAGTAACCTTTGTGCCTGCGGGCGTCGCGCTGCTCTTCAGGAAACCGGTCAAGGAGAAAGAAAATATTATCGTCAACGGGGCACTTCACCTTTACCGGCCGCTGTTGCTCTTCTCATTGCGGTTTCGCGGGTTGGTAGTTGGGATTGCTGTATTACTCGTCCTGGTCTGCGGTTGGCTTGCGACCCGACTGGGTACCGAGTTTGTACCCAACCTCGATGAGGGCGATATAGCGATGCATGCCCTGCGCATCCCAGGAACCTCGCTGACGCAGGCCGTACAGCTACAGGAACAGTTGGAAGCCAGGATTAGGGAACTTCCAGAGGTAGAGCGCGTCTTCGCCAAGATAGGTACCGCGGAGGTCGCGACCGACGCAGTGCCCCCCAGCGTGGCCGACAACTTCATCATCCTCAAACCTCGCAAACAATGGCCCGATCCCGATAAGCCGAAAGCTCAGGTGGTGCGGGAACTTGAAGAGAAAGTCACTCCTATACCCGGCAATCGCTACGAATTTCTGCAACCCATTCAGATGCGATTCAATGAACTGATCGCCGGTGTTCGCGCGGAGCTTTCAGTCAAGGTGTTTGGCGATGACTTCGATACCCTCATCGAACTGGGTGACGCCATCGAGAACGCGGTGAATCAGGTACCGGGTGCCGCCGATGTGGCCGTCGAGCAGGCTACGGGGTTACCAGTACTGACTATTCTGCCGAATAGAGAGGCCCTGGCACGGTACGGTGTGTCGCTGTCCGAGCTACAGAACCTCGCGGCCACGGCGCTGGGCGGTACTGTGGCGGGGCAACTTTACGAGGGAGACCAGCGCATCGACGTGGTGGTGCGCCTGGCGGAACAATTGCGCTCCAACCCGGATCGATTGCAGAGCTTGCCCGTGCCGCTCTCGGAAGGAGGTTTTGTGCCACTGGGTGAGCTGGCCACCACGGAGCTCGTGAATGGCTACAATCAGGTCAATCGCGAAAATGGCAAACGCCGCGTGGTGGTCGCCGCTAATGTCAGGGGACGCGACCTCGGTTCGTTTGTCAATGAAGTGCAGGAGACCGTGGCACAGCAGGTAGATATCCCTGCCGGTTACTGGGTTGAATACGGCGGCACCTATCAGAATCTCCAATCAGCCGCTAATCGCCTCAGTATTGTCGTACCCGTAACGCTAGTACTGATCATCGGTTTGCTGGTAATGGCCCTGGGCAGCTTTCGTGATGCCGGCATCATCTTCTCAGGTGTGCCGTTGGCCTTGACGGGAGGTGTTCTCGCCCTGATGTTGCGCGAAATTCCGTTTTCGATTTCCGCTGCCGTCGGTTTCATAGCGCTTTCGGGAATAGCGGTACTCAACGGCTTGGTCATGGTCGCCTTTATTCGCGATCTGCGGCAGCACGGACATTCGCTGGATGATGCTATCGTTGAGGGTGCACTAACGCGATTGCGCCCAGTGCTGATGACGGCCCTTGTCGCCTCGTTGGGATTTGTACCTATGGCCCTCAACACCGGTATTGGCTCCGAGGTTCAGCGGCCGCTGGCGACCGTGGTCATCGGCGGCATCATCTCCTCGACACTGCTCACACTACTTGTACTGCCGGCGCTTTACAGGATGGTGCACGGCATACAGAAGGCAACATCGGGTAGAGTCCATAAAGTAAACCGTTCCCAAAGCACGGGCCAAGAAGCCTGATAGTCTTTCGAAACAAAATAGCGCCGTGGAGAATGATCTGCTATATGGGGGCTATGCAGCTCCCATATAGCCTGATAGTTTAAACCTGTGCTACGCGACCGGACATGTCGCCCAGAACATTCACTTCGACCGTAATATGGACCAATTCCTCGTGAATGCTGAGTAACCGCCTGACGTAGTCTGGCTCAGTGGTCCCTGTCGCCAGCAGGGAGAGTATGCAAGCATATTTTCCTTTGCCGACGCGCCAAACATGAAGATCGGTTATGACTGCCTCAACCGGACAGGCCTCGATAACTTCGCGGATTTCCTCTACGACGGGTGCATCCATCTCCGCATCAAGCAATACCCGCCCTGTATCGCGCAGCAATCCGTACGCCCAGATAGACACCAGGCCGGCACCGACAATTCCCATTACCGGATCAAGCCAATTGGCGCCCCAGACCTTACCCCCGAACAATGCGACTATCGCGAGAACCGATGTAGCCGCATCGGTTAGTACATGCAAATAGGCGGAACGCAAATTCAGATCGTGATGATGCCCTTCGCCGTGATCGTGACCTCCATGGCCATGGTGATGCGCGTGCCCACCTTTTAGCAGCCAGGCACATGCGAGATTCACCATCAGTCCTACCCCGGCAATGACAATGGCTTGATCATACTGGATTGGTGTGGGCGCGATTAGGCGCTCTACGGATTGGTAGAGCATCAAAGCTGCTACGCCTACGAGGAATATGGCGCTGGTATATCCGCCCAATACTTCAATCTTCCAGGTACCGAAGGCAAAGCGGCTGTCACGAGCATAACGCCGGGCTGCCGCGTACGCCAACACGGAAAGTCCTAGAGCCAGCGTGTGGGAACTCATATGCCAGCCGTCGGCCAGCAGAGCCATGGAGTTGTATATCCAGCCTCCGGCGATCTCGGCCACCATCATCACGGCTGTCAAACCGACGGCCCACCGAGTGTTGCGTTCTCCCAGCGGATTGCCCTCATCAAATACGTGTGAGTGGCGCCATTCCTCTGCGGCGTTGCTAATTTTCATGTATTCGCTTCCTGAACCTAAAAGGTTTATACTATACCCCAGTATACTAAATAACAACCGAAGGTGAGGTTCATGCCACATACCATTAAGGACAAGAAAAAGCTGCTGGCACGTATTCGCAGAATCAGAGGGCAGGCAAGCGGGCTGGAGAATGCCCTCGAACAGGAAGCGGAGTGCGCGGCAATACTTCAGCAGATTGCGGCTATTCGCGGTGCAGTCAACGGACTGATGGCAGAAGTATTGGAGGGCCACTTGCGTGAACATCTGGGGAGCGATTCGATAAGCGCACGTCAGCGTAACGAAGAATTAGACCAGGTGGTGTCCTTGTTACGATCCTATTTGAGGTAGCCTCAATCAAGGTACTTTCGCGGCAAGATAGAGCAAACCGCCTTGATGAGTGACTGGGCTACCCGAGATACCGTGGCACACGCTGCCGGTAACGCTCGTAATCGGCGGCATGCTTACCCGCAAGGTACCGTTCTTCCCGAAGGATCATTCTGTGCACCAAACCGAAACCGATTACAGACAGCACCAGTAGGAAAAAACTTTGCAAAAGTATCGTGTAAGCGGCGAACATCAGCAGGTAGGCGAGGAAATAGGGATTCCTGCTGAAGCGGTAAACGCCTTGCTCGATCAGTTCGGTTTCCTGCTCCTCAATAACTCCCACACGCCAAGAGTCGCCAAGGTCCTTCAGTGACGCGGCGGCGATACCCAGATTCGCAAGCAAGAACAGTCCGGCGATGGCCTGCGTCAGGCCGCTTGGCAGACCGGTGATTCGATATGTATCGAGGCTCAGGGACAACCAGAGTGCAACGCAGATGAAAAGCGCGAAAAACGCAATGGATAGGTTGGCCTCCGGGTTGAAGCCCCGGATTGGCTGACCGAGCCTGCGCTCCAGCAGAATGTTCTTGGCGAAGAACATGCCCTGAAACAGCAGTTGGTGCAGCAGTATGAGCCAGGTGTCCTGTGTCATGGTGGCGTTGTCGGCGGTTGGGCACTGTCCGTTGTTGCAGTCTCGATAGCGATGAGCTTGCCATACGTTTTAAGCAAGTTCATGTGACGTAGCTTGAATACGAGCTTAAACAATTTCAACTGCGCTGTACCAGAAATGCGAACTTTTGGTTCGAATCGAATTGTATCAGTTAGCCTGCTTCCACACTCTACTGGTGTAATGCGGCGAATATGCTCCCAAGTTCGCACAAAGAACATTGATGACTTTTCGTGGAACATTTGGCCTTCAACTACCTCGGAAAAGGCTAAATCGTCATACTCGATCGGTAGTACACCGAATAGTAGCAGCCAGCTCCTGAATTTTGTTTGATTTATTAACAGCGGTTCGGTGATCCTGCGCGTGCCATTCGGAAACGTCATACGTAGTACCGGTCGGAATTCTCGATTTATACTAGCAGGTGTTACGGCAGCGTCCCACAACAGAGATGGTATTGCGTTGAGTTCACTCGATATTTCAAACTCGTAGGTCTTCATTTACTAGAACTAGACAATTAACGTTTTTCTCATTGGAAAATTACCCATGGAGGCAATAGGCGAACAGGTGATGTTGCCATTGAAGTAGCTTGGAGGCTATGTTTCATTGCCCCACTTCCCTATAAAGCGCGGTACTTTTGACTTGTACTCTCGATACGCGTCGCCGTACTGTTGTTCAAGCCAGGGTTCTTCAAGATAGGGTGCAGCGATATAGAAAGCAGCCCATATCAACAAGAGGCAGTACGTAAGCCAGAAATGCACCAGCAAGCCCAATCCCACTATACCTACGATCGATACAACATAGATCGGGTTTCGGCTCCATCCGTACCAGCCGCTGGTAGTGAGGCCGTTGGCTTCGCCATGAGCATCTCGCCAGCCGAGTAGGAATGTCACATAGAAAGCTGAGCCAAATCCTGTTATTGCCAATGAAATTCCAGCAACGAGTTGAACAGCACCTTGGCTGCCGATGGCGCCAAAATCCAGGATACATACCAACAGAACCCCAACAAAAAAGATGCGGAAAAGCCACCAGAACACTCTGTACTGCCAGGTATCGATACCGGAGGGTGGCCAGAACCTGATTCGTGGTCGTCACAGCGATGCGAGCGACAGTGCCAGCAAAGTGAAGCCCGCAACTATCGAAATGGTAAAAAATAGAACCGTCATCAACTGAACCTCAGATTCTCAACGCAGACCAATAACACTCTCGGCTCCAAATTCAACGGTCTTGAACATGGTTTCCTCCTTTTCAACTACCCGTGGCCGTATTTTTCTGCATCCTGGTGCATACGGTCCGACCGTTCAAACTCCAATGTGGAATGGCGGATGCCAAACTCGTTCTCGAGGCGGGCCTTAATCGCCAGCTTGATCTCTTCGAGATCGTCCCAGCGGTTACAGTCAACAACCACGTGAGTATCCAGTGCCGCCTGATGCTCACCCATTTGCCAGAAATGCACGTGATGAACTTCCGTGACACCATCCACATTAACGACTGCATCTATCACGGTATCGGTATCGATTTCTGGTGGACTACCCAACATCAGAGTGTGGATTACTCCACCTATTTCGGTAAACGCAAGATAGAGGATATACGCAGCGATTAGAATCGTAATGAGCGGATCGACCCAACGCAGATCGTAGAGGAGGATCAGCGAGCCGCCCACGATTACAGCGACTGAAGCGAGCGCGTCTGACAGGTTGTGAAGAAACAGGGCGCGAATATTCACGCTGCCCTTTTGCATTGAGTAAGTGAGCAACGCCGTAAGGGTATCGACAGCAAGCGCTACACTGCCCAAAATCACAACGAGCCAACCTTTTACCTCTGGCGGGTCAATGAAACGCATCCCACCCTCGTAGATCAGATAGAGCCCTATCACAATCAGCGTCGTGTAATTAATGAGAGCAGCCACGATCTCGACTCGGCCGTACCCAAACGTCATGCGCACATCGGCCGGCCGCCGGGCAATCTTGCGTGCTCCAAAGGCGATCACGAGGGAAGCGACATCGGAGAAGTTGTGTAGCGCGTCAGCAATCAGCGCGAGACTGCCCGCCAGTATACCGCCGATCACTTGCGCAACGGTCAGAATCAAATTTGCGACAATCGCGACGCCGACGCGTTTATCTCCTTGTTCAGGGTCTATTCCATGGTCGTGGGACATATGATGGCCTCAAAGGATGTTAGGTGCTCATGGCAGTATGCACTACTGTACGGCGATGGTTTATTTCAGAGCTCTTGGTCAACACGCCAAATCCATCTGCGTAGATGAAGAGCTCGTGATAGAGTCTGTGATCATGCATATCGGTTTTCGCTACTTTCACTTTTAGGACGGATAAATCAAAGTATGTCTGTAGATTGAGCATTTCCCCTCCTTTATGGGATCGAATTTTGATCTGACATCTCTGATCCGGCTTCAGCTATAAATCGAGAAAGCTCTCTGCCAGCCTCTTCTTTAGAGTAGAATGGGCCAACGTTATCTCCCTCCCGTGTTTCAAAATACCAGAGGCCGTTGGTGCGGTGAATGCGATTCGCGTGAAAATGTATCGATCGGGGGTCGTCTGTTTTGCGCTGCATGGTTATTACCTCAATTTTTTTCCGTGAGTAATCAATAGTCGGGCCCTCCGATGGGCAGGGCCTGCTCTACTGGACTCACGTAGACCCAACCGGAGATCCCCTCCCCGATACGCCCTGCCCTACGGATAGTGTCTGCTATCCGCGCGACATCAGCGTCGTCGCATACAAGTGAAACGCGCACCTCAGAGATGATCACCACGCCGACCTCGGTCGAGTACGCCTGTTCGGACTCCGACAAGGGCTTTAATGTGCCCTTGACATCAAGCAGGGTGATATTCGTTACACCCGCATCACGCAGTGCATCCACTACAGCCGCCGAACGGATATGGTGTACAAACGCCTTGATTTGTTTCATTGCTGTTTCCTCTGCTATTGATAGGCCGCTCTAGCTGCGCATCTCGCGGCCTGATACTGGAAATGACTCCCTCCGGTGTCACGAGTTTATATCTCCGGCAAAGCAGTCACTTCTGCATTCTCGGTTACTGCTCTTGGCTTTCGATAGGCCATCCGATAAAGCCCTGGAAGCACAATGAGCGTCAACAGGGTAGAAGATATAATCCCACCAATAACCACGGTCGCGAGCGGGCGTTGAACTTCGGCTCCCGTACTCGTGTTGAGCGCCATCGGTAAAAAGCCCAACGCTGCCACTAATGCGACCATCAGGATAGGCCGTAACCGCAGCAGTGCGCCGTCTCGAATTGAGGCGTCAATATCCTTGCCATTCGCTAGCCCGTCCCTGAACGCCGACACCATCATCACGCCTGTCAGAACCGATACGCCGCAAAGAGTAATAAAACCAACCCCCGCTGTGATCGACAGGGGAATATCGCGTAACCACAGCGAGATTATCCCGCCTGTCAGCGCCAGCGGTACGCCGCTGAACACCAGTGCAGCGTCCTTCGCCGAACCAAACGTCATCATCAGCAGTGCAAAGATCATCACCAGTGTTACGGGCACCAACAGGGTGAGCCGCTCGGTCGCCGATTCGAGCTGCTCGAAGGTGCCGCCGTAGCTCAACCAGTAGCCGGGTGGGATTTTGACCTGTTCATCTACCTTCTGCTGAACTTCAGCGACAAAACCTGCCAGATCCCGGCCCCGGACATTGGCACTCACCACCAGGCGACGCTTGCCATTTTCTCGCGAAATCTGGTTGGCACCCGGTGCCAGCTTCACCTTCGCCACCTCGCCAAGTGTCACATAGCCCCCTTGGGGTAGTGGAACCGGGAGGCGCTCCAATGTTCTGAGATCACTGCGCAACTGTTCGGGTAGCCGCACCACGATCGCAAATCGTCGATCACCCTCGAACACCAAGCCCGCATCCTCGCCGCCGGTGGCGGCGGCGAGCACATCCTGCACATCAGCGACGTTAAGACCGTAGCGATACAGTGCGGGCCGATCCGCTTCAACAGAGAGTATAGGCAGGCCCGACACCTGTTCGACCTTGACCCCCTCTGCCCCCTCAATGCTATTAATGACCTCGGCGATTTCATTGCCAGAACGCAGCAATTGTCCCAGGTCGTCACCAAACACCTTAACGCCAAGGTCGGAGCGCACACCGGAGATCAGTTCATTGAAACGCAGCTGAATGGGCTGGCTGATTTCAAATGCATTACCGGGCAACAGCGCCAGCTTCTCGCCGATCTCCTCCAGCAACTGTGCCTTGGACTTGTCCGGGTCCGGCCACTCCTCGTGGTCCTTGAGCATCACATAGCCATCAGAGATATTCGGACCCATGGGATCGCTGGCGACTTCAGCGGTCCCTACCCTCGAAAAGTAGGTTTTGACCTCGGGCAGCTCGAGAATTGCGCGCTCAAGCTGGAACTGCATCTCAAGAGACTGGGTAAGGCTCGTGCCCGGAATACGCAACGCTTGAATCGCTACATCGCCTTCATCTAGGTTGGGAATGAACTCGGCGCCCATACGCGTAGCCAACCAGCCACAGCCGAGCACAAACAGCACCGCGCCGAGGAATACCGGAAGCCGGAATCGAAGTGCAGCCGACAGTGTCGGCAGATACAACGTCTTGGCTGTGCGAACAATGGCATTGTCCTTTTCCTCAATGCGCCCGGTCAGCAGCAGCGCGACAGCCGCGGGGACAAACGTGAGTGAGAGGATTAACGCCGAGACCAACGCCATAATCACGGCCATGGCCATGGGCGTGAACATTTTGCCCTCTACGCCCGTCAGGGCCAGAATCGGCAGGTTGACAAGAATCACCACCAGCACGCTGATCAAACTGGGTGTGAACACTTCTCTGGTGGCCGTGAACGCTGTCTGCAACCGTTCATCGAGTTTCAGGATACGACCGAGATGATGCTGGCGCTCTGCGAGCCGCAGGATACAATTTTCAACGATGATGACTGCGCCGTCGACGATCAGGCCGAAATCCAGCGCGCCCAAACTCATCAGGTTGGCGCTGACTTTCGTCTCTACCATGCCGGAGATCAACATAAGCATGGACAGGGGTATGACCATCGCCGTAAGCAGTGCAGCGCGAACATTGCCAAGCATCACCAGCAGCACGACAACCACCAGGACGGCGCCTTCGAGAAGGTTGGTCTGCACCGTGGAAATGGTTTTGTCCACCAGCACCGTGCGGTTGTACACCGGCTCGGCGGTAACACCCTCGGGCAACGTTTTGTTGATCTCTGACAGTTTCTCAGCCACCGCCTCTGAGACGGTGCGGCTGTTGGCGCCCAATAACATCACCGCCGTGCCCAGGACAGTTTCCTGGCCGTCGAGCGTGGCGGCACCGGTGCGCAATTGCTTACCGAACCCCACCTGGGCGACATCGGCTATGGTTACCGGTACGTAATCCCGATATGCAACAATGACGCGTTCTATCTCGGCAATATCGGCCACCTGGCCTGGCGCCCGAATCAGGTATTGCTCACCGTTTTTCTCTATATAGCCCGCTCCGACGTTGGCATTATTTTTGGGCAGTGCCTCCACCAGGTCATCAAACGTCAGACCGTACGCCAATAGCCCTGCCGGATCCGGCGTGATGTGAAATTCTTTCTCATAGCCGCCGATAGTGTTGATTTCGGTCACACCCGGCACCAGTCGAAGTTGCGGCCGAATGACCCAGTCCTGCAGGGTGCGCAGGGCAGTCGCGTCATAGGCTTCGCCGTTTTCCTGTCTTGCGTCGGGCTCGGCTTTCACCGCATAGTGAAATATTTCACCCAGCCCTGTGGCGACCGGCCCCATAACGGGCTCAATACCTGATGGCATCTCACTTTTGGCTTGCTGCAAACGCTCGTTGATGAGATTGCGGGCAAAATAAATGTCGGTGCCCTTTTCAAAAACAACAGTGACCTGGGATAATGCGTAGCGGGAGATGGAACGGGTTTCTTCGACATAGGGCAATCCGGTGATGGCCAGCTCCACCAGATAGGTTATCCGCTGCTCAACTTCCAGCGGCGAGTAACCGGGTGCCTCAGTATTGATCTGGACCTGCACATTGGTGATGTCCGGGACCGCGTCGATGGGCAGGTTCTGGTAGTTCCAGACACCCACCGCCGCCACCGCCGCGACCAGAAAGATGATCAGCCAGCGGCGGGCGATGGAAAATTGAATAAGTGCATCGATCATAATAAAAACCTGCTGCCTGACATTAGGCCGCACACGTGATGCGGCGACGCCGATTGAGTGACCAAGGGGAGACTATTAGGTTGAAGAATGTCAGTGCCCATGTTCAGCGTCCTCCTTACCAAGCTCAGACTTGAGCGTGAAACTGTTCGTCGAGACATAGGCCTCGCCAACTTGTAACCCCTTTAGCACCTCACTGACTTGCCCATCGCTACGGCCCAGGGTTACGGGCCGCGCCTCGAAGCCTTCGTCACCCTCTACAAAAACTACAGGTTGCTCCTCGACAATCTGGATGGCCTCATCCCGAATGGCCGTAGGCACCTCCGTTTCTGACAGCACCACTTCAGCGGTGACAAAATGACCGGGGACCCACCGGTGATCCGGGTTGTCCAGCAAGACTCTTGCCGTGGTCGTCTGGTTGGTACTGCTGCCCACGGGCAAAACAGTGATGATCCTTCCTTCACCAGTGATAGACGGGTCTCGATTGACTATTCTTACTGACTGCCCCACACGGACTTTGGAAAGATCCGCGGGAAAGACCGACAGATCGACCCAGACCGTGGAGTAGTCCCCGATCACAAACAACGCTCTGTCACCGGTCTGCTCGCCGACATTGGCGTTGCGTTGGGTGACAACGCCACTCAGCGAAGCGAGCACCGGGTAGGATTTCAGACTCTCGTTGCTTTCCACCGCTGCCAACGTTTCGCCCTCTTGCACCGCATCACCGATTTGTTTTGCCACGTTTTTGATGACCCCCGGGAAACGCGCTGAGACGGTATGCTCGCGCTCGGCATTGGGTACGATCTGCCCGTACAACGGCAAGGTCTCCCGGATACTCGCGGAAGCGACGCGTTCAATGGCTATGCCAGCATGTTTGATTTGTTCTGGCGTGAGAGCGATATGGCCCTCCTCGCTGTGAGCCTCTTCCTGCTCATAACTGTCTGACCCAGGAGACTCGCCGTGGGCAGGGTTTACTACCCACACCAGTGTGATGACCAAAATGAGTAGCGTCAGCCAACGCGGCACGAGGTGGTATAACGGACTTGAGCCTGCCGATTCGCCATAGGCAGGCGAAGTTATGCAACTCAGCGACGTTGTTAATATGATCAAGTGCAGCCAGAACGTGGTGCAGTATCGTGTAAGTGTTTTCATTGGTCAGATTCCTGCTCAGTCTCATTGGAACCGCGTTCCAGCGAAGGTAATAGGGGTTCAGAGGTCAATTGCTCGATCGTGGCGCCGCTTTGGAGTGCGGAGGAGGCTGCTGCGATCAGGGCATATTCCGCCGAGATTAATTCCTGCCGTGCAGCGGCCCACTCCTGGTAGCCATAGCGGCCGTTCTCGTAGGCTGTCTGCGTTTGCTGCAGCGCGAGTGTCAATGTGGGAATGACCTCCACTCGAAGAGAGTTGGCGGTTTCTACCCCCAGCTTGCGCTGTTGGTAGGCGTCAAAAAGACTCGCGCGCAAATTCAGCAGCGCTGATTCACGTCGGGCAGAGACTTCATCCCACGAGGCGCGTGCAGACTGGATTGCACCGGCATTTCGCTTTGCGCTAAATAAGGGAATGCTCAAGCCCGCGACCAGAGCAGTATCGTCCGTGTCCTGGAATTGCCGGACACCCACAGACCAGCCAATATCAGTGCTGGACTGTGTTTTGGCGAGTTGGAATTCCGCCTCGCGCAAGCGCTCCT
Organism: uncultured Haliea sp.; assembly: GCA_963977485.1. Lineage (GTDB taxonomy): Bacteria > Pseudomonadota > Gammaproteobacteria > Pseudomonadales > Halieaceae > JARRPM01. Next base: position 76,074 of record CAXBOW010000009.1, on the reverse strand, counting down.
CGCTGGCGAAGATTTCGATAGCGGGATTCTGGATTGCACGCTGGAACAGCGCGTCGAAGTCACCGACGTTACCCAACGTCTGCAAATCACCAGCCACCCGTACGAAATCCGGTTCTGGCACACCCCACAACACCGAGAGTGACAGCCGCGAGGCTCGTAAGCGGTTCTGCGCCTCGGTCACTACAATCTCGGCCTGGGCCAACTGTGCGCGCGCTCGCAGCAGCTCGGCCTCCGGCGCAGCACCGGCGCGGGTGCGACGTTCCACCGATTGAATAACGTCTTGCGCGAGCGACCTGCTACTGACCGCAAGATCCAGACGCGCCTGGGTAGCCACCACGTCCACATAACGACGCGTCACTTCCCCCAATAAATCGAGGGCTCGCGCCTGGCGCTCTCCATCGATCAAGTAGCGTTGTGCGTTGACGGCGGCGACTCGAGCTTCTCGCTTGCCGCCCAATTCGATGACCGACGATAAGGCCAAAGTAAACTCCGCACTATCGGCGCCGCTAAAATCGTCCGTACCGCCAATGTTTTCAGCCTCTGCACTCAGATCAAATTGTGGCCGCAGATCGGCGGTTTGTGCCAAACCCTGTAGGCCGATTTCCCTGAAGCGATACACCTGGAGGTCTGGATTTTGAGACAGCGCGAGTTGTATCGCCGAACCCAGTGTCATTGTTGTATCGCTGGTTTCAGCGGCGTTTGCCGGCAATGCCAACACGGCTGTAAAAAGACACCCGATTAAAGTGTGTATCGACGACCGGTACCGATCGAGTTTGCGGATTTGGATCCCGCAGATGGATTGATGCATTCTGTTAACCCCTGGTTTAGGTCGACCTGTCTCTGCCTGGATCGCCGAGGCGAAACACAGGCTCAAAACAACGCAACTACCGCTAAATCCAGTGTGGAAACACGAATTTCACTAGGAAATACGCTATATCCCGAGGAACATCAGGATCAGAATTTACGCAGTAGAGCGCGCTTATTCGCCAGAAAATGGCGAGATCAGGCGCTGGCAGGGGGTCTTAGGAGTGGATCAAGGTACTGAAATTTATAGGAGAAGGAATGAGACGAAACGAAGCTCCGCCCGTAGGGTGAAGGCACAGAACTAATCTGACAGCCTAAAGCCAATACGTGGCAGTGGCCGTGGGCATGACAGCAGTTAGTGTCAACCAGATCAACCGTGCCGGGTTTTCCATGATCGGATTGGCTGTCGGCAAGGTGTCCTGTGGTATTGGAGAGTAGTGCACTCTCTATCTCACCGTCCGAGAAAGCTGCGAAATGCTCACCGAGGCCCGCCATCACCGACTGGCAGGTAAGCAGGGCCAAAATAAATATGGCTATCGCACGGCGAAATTTAAGCATTGGTTTTATTGCAGATCATTCGTTTAACAGTTCGTTGACTCAGAAACAATAACACAGACGCTGCATGGATCATACAATGTAACGACGGTACTACGCCATATTTTCGACCCATTTCCCAGAACCCGAGAGCCGGGGCCGCATAACTTCGTCCTACAGCTTTAGCTCACCCTTGCTTGAATCAATCGGATAGTACCTAAAATTGTTGGTACCCAGGTGCCTCTCGCGACATCAACAAAACCTGCCTGTTCGAGCAAGATGGGGAGCAGGTCCTCCACACTGTCCTGGGTTGATTCAAAGCCGTCAAGACATTGCACCACCAAAAACAACGCTCGTTGAACTAGCGATGACGGTTTACCCCAGTCGGCAATGTGCAGTCGTCCTCCGGGTTTGAGGACACGACGGATCTCTCTCAATGAGTCCAGTTTCTGTCGCCGATTAAGGTGGTGAAAAAACAAACTCGACACCGCAAGATCAAACGTCGCTGTTTCAAAAGGCATGTCCTGCGCGAATCCCTGCAGTAAGCTCACGCGCTCGTCCACCATGGCAAGCTTGGTTTTGGCTTGTTCGAGCGCGCCTGGATCAGCATCCAGGCCGCTGATCGTCAGTGACGCCTCTCGCTTGGCAAACATTCGGGCCAATGTGCCTGTCCCGCATCCGATATCGAGTAGGTGTTGTCCCGCGAGTGGGGTGGCCTGGTCTAGCAGTGCGCGTTTGAATCGTCTTTCTCGCGTAGTCAGGGCAACCACCCTGTCGTAATAGCGTGTTAAGACGTGATATTTTAAAGCCGGAATATAGGTTGGCGTGTTGGTAGCTTTCATCGCACTCTCTTCTTCAGGATTTAAGTTGCAAAATCCGGCGTGCACCGTTCAAAACAATCCCGGCGATAATGAACCCTATGACCAAATCCGGATAACGTGATCCGCTCCAGGCGACCAGGACACCGGCAAGAATGACCCCCAGATTGGCTATCACATCATTGGCTGAGAAAATCCAACTGGCTCTCATATGCGCTCCGCCCTCCCGATGCCTGGCAATGAGTAGCAGGCAAAGAATGTTGGCCACCAGGGCAACCAGGCCGAAGCTCATCATCAAGCTGGAGTGTGGATCACTGCCGAACACAAAACGCCGTACCACCTCGCTCAAGGCACCAAGAGCCAGAATCACTTGTAACCATCCGGAGTAATGCGCTGCGCGCAGTTTCATCCGAGCGCTGTGGCCGACTGCATAGAGCGCGACGCCATAGACGGCAGCATCGGCAAACATGTCCAGAGAATCTGCAATCAGGCCCGTGGATTGTGCCCACCAGCCAACCACGATCTCCACCACAAACATAATGCCGTTTATCGCTAACAGCCACTTGAGAACGCCGGTTTCCTTCTCTGCCTCTCCCTGTGCGGTCTCCTGGGCCCGAATAATCTCACCGCCGGACACCGGAGCGGTTCTCTCGCGTCTGGCGCCCAAGCCCACTGAGTGCATCCGCTGTTCGATGATGTCTGCGTTATCACCATGAAAGACGCGCACCTTACGATTGGGGGTATCAAACTGCAGAACAACTTGTGGTTCCACAGCATCCAGTGCCATACGAATCAGCCCCTCCTCTGAGGCGCAGTCCATCTTGGGGACATCATACTCGCTGACAAAACCGCCCGGGGGAAAGTCGCCGTTGTCGGACGCCTGCTGAAGCGGCCCCTCCGCATTGCTTTCACCGCAAGTGTCACATTGATCTGTCACAAACACCTCTTGTTCTGCCCACGGTTTGCAGTCTAAACTCTATAGTCACTATAGAGTCAAGAGGAAGGATGAACCACGCCATGAAAATCGGTGATCTGGCAAAACTGACAGGCTGCTCGGTACAAGCCATCCGATACTATGAAAAAGAAAAATTGCTGCCTTCGATCCAGCGAAGTGAAGGCAATTTTCGCCTTTACGACGAGGCTTCCGCAGAGCAACTGTTATTTATCAAACTCTGTCGCGGTCTGGACCTCAGTTTGTCGGAGATCCGCCAGTTATTGGCATTAAAACGCTCTCCAAGTGCTCAGTGTGATGAGGTAAATCGCATGATGGAGACACACATTCAACAGGTTGAGGCGCGGATTCGCGAACTGACCCAATTAAGCGAGCAACTAAAAGCGTTGCGTGGCCACTGCTCAAACCAGCGAACGGTTGAGCAGTGCGGCATCTTGCAAACGTTGTCGTCTAATGAGAGTTAGCAACGGTATCGTAGGGATGTTGGTATCGCCGGTTAGCGATTCACAGAGATGTCTGCTGCTGTTTTCGCGACAGCGCGATGAATACCAGAAAAACCAGCAGTACTGATAGCTGCGCCAGCACGCCTTGCCAGGTGGATTTGACACCGATCCAGTCCCACTCAAAGCTGACAGGCAGCGGCGCTATACCAATGATAGCTGCCTCCTGCAGCGCCGAGACGGCCTTCCCCATCAAGATGAAGGCCAGGCCCAGCAGCAAATAGGTAGTGGTGGAAAAGAATTTGGCAATAGGCAGTTTGACCGAATAACGAATCAACACCCAGGCCAGCAAGGCCAGCAGCAAACCCCCGACTACAAAACCACCCGCCACGAAGGAATATTGCGCTGACCCTGCCTGCGTTAATAGCGATTGATAGAATAACACCGTTTCAAACACTTCCCGATAGACGGCTACAAATGCCAGTGCTGCCAGCCCCCACAATGTGCCAGACTTCAATCGCGCGCTGATGTTCCGCTGAATGTAGGCCTGCCAATGAGCCGCATGGGTTTTACTGTGCATCCAGATCCCGACATACAGCAGCACCAGTGCTGCCAGCAACGCGGCAAAGCCTTCCATCACTTCGCGACTGGCGCCGCTGATGTTGATCAGCGACTGGGCCGCGGCCCAGGTGGCGCCGCCAGCCAACAGCGCCGCGATCCAGCCCAGGTGCACGTAGCGGAGCGCATCGCGGCGCTCTGTACGAATCAAGACTGTGGTCAAGGCGATGACGACTAACAATGCCTCCAAACCTTCCCTGAGCAAAATGACCAGACTGGCGGTAAACAAGGTCCCACTGGACAGCGTGGACACGGCGAGTAATCGCTCCGCGTCATCCAGGAGTTTCAAGGTCTCAGCAATGAGGGTGTCCAGGTCACCGCCGGACTGCGGCTCTTTCAATAATCGGCGCAGTGTCATCATGTTCGCCTCGATGGCTTGGCGAAGCGCCTTGTCCTGTGCATCCAAATTATTTTCAATCAGTTCAAAACCATCCAGATAGGCGCTGACAGCCAGCTCACTCGCTGCAGCATAATCGCCCTGCAGATGAGCATTTTGTGCCGACATCAATCGCTCACGAGTGATGATCAGCGGGTTTTGTGTCGGCCTGAAGAGACGTTCAGGGTTGGCCCGAAGCCACTCGACCGCCTGCTTTGTCAAATCAGTGTGACCAGACGCCAGCTGTGCCGGGTGGTGATTGATCAGTTGTTGCAAATTAATACTGAAATCCTTGCTCGTTGGCGGAGGGCTGGCCTGAAAAGCCAATCCGCCCACATTGAATGCCAGCGACCAGCGCTCCCGCTCCGTCAGATGCTTGAAAGCAGGCATAGCAGTGTCGTCGATCCCGTTGGTAATAGCATCGTACAGCCCCAGAATTGATCGGTTCAGCGCCCGCGGTTTGTCGCTAAAGTCCGTGGGAGCTGGATCGAGTTGCGCTGCCAGTGCCCCATCACCAAGACCGGATCTGCCATGGCAAACCGCACAGTGAGTTTCAAATAAAGGTTGGACAGTATCCTCAGGCAGCAGGCGATCCGGCAGTGTTAATTCTGGCATCAGGCCCAGCAAGGTACCACGCAGACTGGCACTCAATTGACGAACCCTCTCAACGCTTGCCTTGTTGTGGATCGCCTTCTGTAATGCCTGAGCCTGAACCGCCAAAGCTTCGGAGTCATCCGTGGTACTTAGCGAGCTCTTTTCTACAAGCAGTTGCGAAAATTCGATCATCTCCCGATATTCGTTATCATTGCTCACCTGACCGTCTTTCACCGCCTCGGCGTAATCAACGCCAATATATTCAGCCAGTTGAGCCAGTTGCCGAAGCTCAGCGGCGCTGCCTGTTGTCTCAGCCTCACTCACCTCGGCAAAGAGCCAAAGTGACAGTAGCATCAGAAGCGCGATGGCATTCAGAGGTACTCGTTTCAGGCGTGGCAGCAACGGCAGTTTCCAGCAATCGAGCATCTTGGAGATCTCACATTTAAGCGCGCTAATGATAATTGATCGCAATTGTAAGCCCTATAGTGGCTATAGAGTCAAGATGGCTTGAAGATTACAACTGGCTGGAAGTTACTCCTGCGGGAGAGACTCAGAAACGCGAGTGGATCTCGAATTATCGCAGAGACTGGAGCGTTGAAAGATGAAGTCGAAAAAACGGCATTTCCTGTTGATTTTGGCTCCATCTGGGGCCAATCAATCCACGGCACGAATCTGAGCGGTATCAAAGCGCTACTCTATCGGCATGTGTTTCGGTCGCCTATTAACCGCAAAGTTCTACACATCCGTAATGCCAATATATATGTCTATATACAACAGAAGGACAAACCACCGTGTGGACCAGTAGCATGTTTACATGCTTGCAAATCCACTACAAAGGGGACAACATCGCACATATTATGACTCGGTTAACTGCATCGCTGCTCATTGCTTCGCTACTCACACTGAACATCGCGTGGGCAGTAGACGAATGTGCGTTCACCGAACCTAGCCAAGCAGGTGTCTTGTCTCTAATAGTCGACGGTCAACCCACAGCCGATCCCGCGAACGCCGACCTCAACTGCGATGACTGGTGTCTTGCCTGGGTCAGCCAACTTGCGCCGATGAGAGGCGATGTTCCGGACGTCCACATAACCGCCATCACTACCGGTGGTGTCCACCGCTTTTCTTATTCCTCTCTGCTGATACCTCCTCCGCTCCACCCTCCCATCGCCTGATTCCGCATTGCACGAGTGCGCTCCGGCGTAACGCGTGCGACACCTCCGGCTGTCCGCTATATGCAGGTGGGTGCTCGCCCCAAGCAGATCGGATAGCGCATGTTTTACATGGCTACACCCGAGCGCGAACCGAGGATATGGCGATGAAGCAACTATGGATTGTATTTGGGCCTGTTGTTGGCTGCGGTAGGCGTGGCGATCAGGTTGGAAGACAGTGGCACGGTTCATGTGGATTTTATGGGCGCGGCGGCCGTCCTTGACCTGGTTGATATCCGGGCCGCGCACCAACTGGTCCAGGAGGTGCGAGAAAGTCTTGGCCGGGTAATCACTGCACTCCAATGAAAACTGCTTTTATCGAAACTCAAGGAATTATCTCATGAAAAAACAATACGATTGTTATCTAGGAAATGTTGCGACGGCGCTAGTCGTGTCGCTGGTGACTGTGCCGGCACTTGCCGCCGACGAAAATGCCTTCAAGGCACAGGAGTTCAAGTCGGCTACGCCATCCGGTCAGAAATTGGCGCAAGGTATGTGTGGCGGAAGCTGGGAAGGCCGTTGTGGCGGCATGATGGGCAGCATGCCGTCCGCTGTCGGTCCGGCAGAATTGCCGGAACCGAATGCAGCCGGTGCGAAGCTCTTGACGCAATACTGTACCCAGTGCCATAGCCTACCCAGCCCCACTCAGCACAGTGCGTCAGGTTGGCCGGCGACGGTAGAGCGCATGAATATGCGCATGCAGTGGATGAGCAATGGCAACAACCCAATGAACATCAAGGCACCGACGGACGATGAAGTGCGTACGCTAACGGCTTATCTAGAGACACACGCGGCGGACCCACAGACCACCACGACCCCGGATGGGCGGCAGGAGCCGCGCGCGGCCCCTGCTGGGAAAACAGCCATCGAAATTCTCCGTGATCGCTATGCCCGCGGTGAAATCGATCGGGAGGAGTACCTGCAACGGCTTGAGGATTTGAGTAAATGAGGTAGTCCCAAGACAAACACGGCAGATCGGTGGTCGCCGGTCTGCTGCGTTGAGATTAACTACAGGTTGTAGGAGTCGACTATGTATGACCACAATTGTTTTCCATTCTTCAGCATGCCTCATGGATTGGGCTGGGTATTCATGATCCTGTTCTGGGTGCTCGCTATTTCGGGCGTCATCGCCATGGTGCGCTGGCTGTCTGCGGGTACTGCGAGGCGAGAGCCGGACATGTCTCTGCCGGCACACAAAACACCGGCCGATATCCTGCGTGAGCGCTATGCACGCGGAGATATAGATCGCGAAGAGTTCATGCAGCGGCTTGAGGATCTGAACGAACATTAGACAGCTTTCGGATTCCTCTTATCGAGATCTGGCTGATATATAGCGCCATTGCGCCCGCGATGATGAATGCTGGAAGAAGGCACAGTATGACATGCTCCTGGGCATACCAGTGCGTCAGGCGAATGGCTTCCAGCACGGCGTTGTCAAATCGGGCGTTGCCTGCGGGCAAGAAGTAGATGACCAAAAAAGTCGCCAGCATTACCAATAGTAGCCTGCCCTGCGATGGGTTTTCGCTGTACAGCGCTATCAGCTTCCTAAACATGTGATACCCATTGAGAGCACCGAAATCTGTGGGGCATTGTGATTTGGGGTAGTGACCGGGTAGCTGCGATGACTGCCAACTATTTCTTCACGTCAATCTCACGATCACTCAATTGAGCCTGAAGACCTGACACTGCTGCCTGCAATGCACTGAGATCGCCACTCAACCTGTGCTCCTCTTTATAGGCATTGAATTCGCGCTCTATCGAATCGGCCTTATTACTCCGCTCTTCCAGATGCGCCTGGAGCTCTGAACTGTTTTCTTCCTGGACAGCAAGATCGGACTCGAGTTTTTCGTTCTGTCCCGTGAGAGCTTTTACCGTGCTCTCAAGGGCTATGACCGCCTCCCTATTCGATTGGGACTTTTGTGTCATCTCTTCCAGATCACCGGACAACTTGACCATGGCCGCCTTGGATTCCTGACGCCCCTGGTCCAAGAGCATCATCAATCGATTCTCTGCTTGCTCAGCCACCTCAGTCAGTTCCTTGCGCTGGTTAGCCAGAGCTTTCGCATGCTCGTCGCTGATGCGAGTCCGCTCTTGGGCATGCTGTTGAATCAATTCTCGATGCTCAGCCTGTAGCGAATTTACCGCCGCGTTATGCTCCTTCTCCATTCGCGTTACTTGTCCGTTGAGAGCATCGTTTTCGGTCACCAGGCGTGTATTCTCAGTTTTGGCCTGCCTGAGCTCCTCCTGTACTTGCGCCAGTTGTTCAACCAACTCTACATTGGAGGCCTCGGTGGCCATCAGGCTCGCATCATTTTCTTCCAGGGCACTTTCCAGGCTCACCAGCTTTTCAGACAGCTCGGAGACGGTGGCATCGAACACCTGCTGGCTCTCTGATAACCGTGACTCGGACTCCGCCGTAAACTCGTTGATGTGAGACTCGAGGGTAGTAGCGACCTGGTGTAGCAACTCAGCCGGAGTGGTCGGTGCGGCCTCTCGGAGCGGCTTGAGCTCGCGCCAAGCCTTGATGAGGGGGTCGATGACAACATACCCGCCGCCGCCAACCGCATTACGCACGTCTTCCCGATTCCAACGTTCATTGGCTGCCTCTAGTCGGTCGCATGCAGCAAAGACAGTACTCACTGTGGCGATCTTTTGGGCCATGACATCCCCTCCTCCAAGTGGGCTGCAGGAAACTTAGATCTATCCCAAATGCCCGCCGTATTTAACATAAAAATTCTGTAACACCCCGATCATACAAAATGTAAGGTGTAATGTGTATCGTCTACCTTACTTTATGGTCTATTTTTCTTTTATATTCATGATTAACCCTATAATCATGAATTTTTTTCTACTACTCTACTAGTATCGTCGATCTAGCAGTAGGAGACCCATAACCGTGGATTTGGCCGTTATTAGCGATCGCCCCGTGCCCTTGGATGGACTGGCGGCTCTCCCCCGGACACTTGACGGGTCCCAGGGACAGAATCGAGAACCCCAGCAGAGATGTCAGATCCAAGCCAAAAATGACTGGCAAGCGATCGAGTGTTGGTTGGCGGAATTTGCCGACTCACCCCAAACGCTACGTAGCTACCGGAAAGAGGCCGAGCGATTGTTGCTCTGGTCGGTAAAGCAGCGCCATAAACCTCTCTCTGGGCTAACCAGAGAAGATTTTCACGCGTACCAGACGTTCCTGGCGGATCCGCAGCCGGCGGCTTATTGGTGTGGCGGTCGTGCGCCGCGCTACTCGCTCGCGTGGAGGCCGTTCCAGGGACCACTCAGCACCAGTAGCCAGCGGCAGGCACTAATAGTCGTCAATGCCCTGCTCTCCTACCTGGTCGATGCGGGCTATTTGCGGGGAAATCCGCTCTCATTGATCCGGCGCCGCAATCGGACGTTGAAACCGGGGACCGGGGAAGCGATCTCGCAGGAGCGCTTTTTGGATCGTGAGACCTGGGAGTACCTCAAGGCTTTTATTGACGCCCTCCCCCAGGATACGCCGCGGAATATCGAACACTACGAGCGCCTGCGTTTTCTGTTCCACGGTCTCTATTTACTTGCCCCCCGGGTATCGGAACTCGCCAATCATCCCATGAACAGCTTCCGAGAGTACCGCGGCCACTGGTGGTGGTTCGTGCTGGGTAAAGGCCAAAAGCGAGGGAAGGTGCCGATAAATGACGAGATGTTGGATGCGTTGATACGGTACCGGCGATTTTTGAAATTAGATGATCTGCCAGCTGAAAACGATGCATCTCCCCTGCTTCGAAGTCTAAAGGGGAACAGGGGAATTTCGGCCAACATGATTTATCGCTTGGTTAAAACCACGGTAGCCCACGCTGCCGATGAACTGGAAATATCTTCGCCACTTAAGGCAGTCAGACTCAGGAATGCGTCAACTCATTGGTTTCGGCACACCGCCGTCACACACGGTGACGATGCCGGTATCGGACTCAAATACCTGAACCGCTCTGCTCGTCACGACAAGCTGGAAACTACTGCTATATATCAGCACGCGGAAGATGCACTTTGGCATCACGCGTGGCAAAGCCATAAGTACTGAGGGGCTTAATTTTGTCAGCTAGTTGACTTTGAACCAACTGGTCGGATTTCGACCATTACAACTACTACTTACTCTATTGAAGCCTCTGTTGTCATATCCTTTGGTCTATCTATCGAGATAGCCTCAAGACAAAAGAGTTCATTTATCAACATGAATTCTCTAAGCGCTTCTCGATCAGTCTTCCTAAGCTCTCTATGCGCTCTCGGATTTCGAAATGCCAAAAACACTGCTTTGAAAAGACCGGCCTTTCCACCATGCTCGCCAGGATTCTCATCATCCCAATGCAGTGCCGAGTCCTTTCCCTCAAAAACCCGAGTGACCAATCGCTGCCCACTGTTTTCAGTATTCAAACCCGTCCTCTCTCTTAGGGTATCTTCCAGTCTTCTGAAGGCGGTGCTAATGGCGTTGTCTGGGTTCTCAAACAACGACAAACCAAGGTCGAAAATTCGCTCGTCCAACAATCCGAAATTGACGGTTGCTGGATAAAGCTGCTCCCGTCTATTTGGACCAAAGGAATCTTTGCTATTCCATTCCCAAAGATAATCCACGGTTTTCGTTGCGTGTACTTTTTTGGAGCACCGAATATTCTCTAGGTCAGCAGTAGTGAGGCATGAGCAGTCAATTCGCTCAATTATTGCTCGGTCGACCTCATACTCCTGGAGATCGATTTCATGCATCTTGAAAATTTCGATGGCGGTAGATAATCCTCTAGGTCCCTCCCCTCCATAGCCTGAGGAAAACCCGGACTTGATAGCGACAGGGTCACCACACGCCATGTTTAGCAAAAAACAATGCTCTCCAAACTCGTTACTCCTTGCTGTGAGTAACCAGGCATCTTCGATTACGTCGCCAAAATGAATCAATCGAGTGATAGCCTGCAGGCAGTGCATGGTCGTCCCCGAACTGCCGTGATACTCGATGCCTGCCAAACTCTTTAGCGTTTTCTTATCAATACTACTCATGAAAATCCGATATCTATTGGTGTGAGAAACGCGCACGACCCGAAGGGCGGTGCGGACGCTGGTTAGTCGCGAGTTGTGGCCAATCGCCCTAATCCAGGCTTTACCTAGCACTACTCAATATGATGTTTCAACTGAGCAGCCAATTTGATCGTGGACTTTCGCTCTTTACTGAACGTCACTCGAATGCCATTTTTTGTCGTTGTGGTGCTATTTATCCGCTTAGCCACATTCTCTGGCAGTGCCCCGATGTCGGGAACATAGTAGGACCTTCCTCTTTTTTCCAATAGCCCTTGTTCTAGAAGTGAGTCGAAGTCTATCGGTTCGGAAAGCGCTTGCGCGGTAACCGCTACCATCTCTGCCAATTCATCCTTGTCCATTCCATATCTCCAGAAGTACGGGAACCCCGTCTAGCCTTATAGGTTGGTTCTACATTGGGAAAAGTTTTTCGCAATCACCGAAATCACCTGTTCTATAGGAAGTTCCCAGTGTCCGGCAATCATCTCATAAGTATCCATGATCGCTGTCACGGGTGACTTCGTAAGATACGGACCATCTGATTCCACCAGCACCCTGTCCATTGGTGCAACCGCGAGAAGTTCCTTGTGCTTTCCTTTCAGCATCCGACGATTAAACGATAAGTAGTGCCCCGAACTAATGGCATCTTTAGCTGCCGAGATTCCCGCCGTGAAGTAATGGAAACATACGGGCCCAACTTGATGATCCTCCAATAACTGTAGTAGATCAGCTGCAGAATCACGACTATGGACCGTGACGAACTTCCCAACCTTTATCGATTCGACTATTTCCTTGAGGACGGCAAGCTGAACCTTCTTAGTCGGTGCGCCCTCACGAGAGAAGTCCAGTCCAATTTCACCAATGAACTCGGTGTTCTTCGCTAAGGCAATGAACGTATCAATCTCATTTTTACCCTCCATAACTCGGAGGGGATGCATGCCCAGAGATGGATGTAGACTGTGAAATCGCGCTAGATGTGGAACACCTTGTATATAGTGGCTAGGCAGCATTGTCACCGCGACACACTCGGTTTTGTTGGCTTCCATCTTCGTTGCCAAATTTATCGGGTCGTCGTACATATCAATATGGCAGTGTGTATCAATCATGGAGAGACATACTCACAAGAGACCTTTGTCATTTAGCCAACCAGCCAGCTCTGATCTTAGGCGAATGATCAGATCTACATAGTCGTCCTTTCGCTCGATATCGAGATGCCCATTGGACCTCATTTTTGTCCAGATTGTTTTAGGGTCAATATCTGCTCGTAAAAAGTCGATTACTGTCTGAACATCTTTAGTTGGCTCAAGCAAATTTGATCTACCCCATTCTTGGCGATTTGCAACATTACATCCGTAACTCTCCTCCTCAAGATTTGCAAAAGCTACGGCCGCTTGGCGAAAAATACAGGGGATGCAATGCCCACAGGCCCGCTGCATTCGGTCATGCCAATTGACCTTGGTAAACCCGCGTTTCCCGCAAGACACGGATTCCATATAAACGCTCTGAAGCAGCGATTGATTTAGACATTGCTTCACCACTTCTCCTTTAGTTTTGAATTCATAGGGGTTGTGTACTAAAGAAGTGAAGCCAAGCTCTGTTAGCAACTTATTGAACTGAGAGATAAAGTATGGGTGAACAGTTCGGGTACTAAATGAGCCACTTCTGGAGGCTGCCAGTGGGAAATTCAGTGCAATCGCGCCGTTTTCGGGTATCAGGATTGGGGTTCCCTCGTCTAGGAAGGATGCTGCCAACACGGCATTTCCCAAAAACGTCAGTGACCGGCTCCGAAAATTAAGATCAGCTCCCTTCGAGCTAAGACCAGACCTCCCTACAAACCGCGACAATCTAGTGGGGTAATTGGCCCCCAGGTAGGGTAGTAGGCGATTTTGATCATCCCGAGCGTTCTCCGCGTCGGCATCATATGAGGAGGCGAGAAGTAGCGATTGTTCAGGATTTTTCTCTAACCAATCAATCATCCCCACCAAAGAGTCCAGCCCTCCGGAAAAGAGAGACACTGCACTACCCTTCGCAGTGTATTTCATTCGGAAATTTTGCCGCGTTTTCCGAAAAAGTGAGCCGAACAGCGGTTGGGATTCAGGTAAAAATGTGAGACGCCAAATGTCGCCAGTCAAAAATTCCAACATCTTCTCAGTTGTCTCTAAACAAGCTTCCCAATTCGCAGGGTTCCCTACCGGGATCTTGACGGCAATCTCGCGTGTCCAGCGGTCACCATCACCTGTATTACGCTCAACTAGACGATCACAGCCATATATTATCGCGCAAAAATAGGCAAATTCAGCTGCCTTTGTATCGAAAGGTCCCCCAATACGCGCGTAGTCCTTTATGTTGAATGAGAGCTTTACGGGGGCCTGCCCGGCAATATTAAGGTATATACCTGCGCCGGAGTGGTAAGGGTTCTCAACGTGAGTTGTTACTGTTATCTCAATCATCGGCAATAAGTATGTCCAATACTTCCTGGTTGATGGAATCTGCGATCGATATCGCCTCAGCGCTTCTCCAGTCAATAGACGCTAGATCTCTTTCCTGGGCAAGCTCATCGACCACAAGTGCCCTTATGAGCTCTCGGGCCTGCTTGAAGAACCCATCACACTGCTTCTGAGAGATTTTTCCTCTCACGAATGCGCCTTCCTTCTGCTCGAAGTTCACGGCGAGCACATGAGAGAAATAGATTTGTAGGTAGCTTTCTATGCCGACTTCACGGCTACTTAACAACTCGTCGAACTCCTCTACCGTCTCCGCCCTTTCACCAAATTCATCCAGCGTTCTTGCCATGGCCTCTGTAAGCGCGGAGTCATCGAGTAGACCCCCATCCTCACAAAGTCTATCTAGGACCGCATCCAGTACTTCCTCTAACGGCATGCCTTCGAAATCACTCAGCCCCAACCTTTCAAGGGATTGATTTAATCCCGAGCTGGATACATCTGCCAGAAACCCACCAAGACGGGCCCCAGTTGTTGCTGCACGAGCTCGCGCGGTGGCGCCTCCTCCACCTCCTCGTCTGCCCTGTGTCCTTTCCCCAGGGCTAGACCTTGTAGGCGCGTTGCTGACTGATCCACCGGACGTAGTATTGATGTATTTTTTGTAGGCCGCCGAAAATGCGCTCAAGGCGCGCGTCGTTTTACCAGACGTCAGCGGCCCGTCTGCGGCTGCGGACCCAACCTTATCGTTGACGCCCGGCCACCTAGGGCTATCGTAAGCTTTCGAAGTTCCCACGCTTATCCTCGCTACTTTTTGCTATTTTTCTCAAGTGCGCGCGCTATCCTAGTGTCTGATGCTTTCAACTCTTCCACCACTTCCTTTAGTATTTCTCCTGTGCGAGACCCGGAAAGTGACTTCAAATTACGCAATTTGATACCAAGTCCGGGTTTAAGGTTTCCTGCACCAATTTTAATCACACAGGACCTGAATGCACTTGCCGCCAGCTCCGACCCGTCCAGCGCCAGATCAACTAAGGAATCTAGTGGATTTTTGTCGTCGGGGTCTTGCATTGCCTTCTTCGCTACCATTGCAATGACTCCAGACTGTTCATCCTCAGAGAGCGAGAGGAAAAACTGTACTTTGTTCTGACGAGTCTGTGAGCTAGAGAGCAGCGAATCTACGCTTAGGCGCATGGCTTGGCTTAGCAGTTTTACGCCGGATAGCGTATCAGTAATAGAACTCCTCGAGAGCCAAAAATAGTCGCGAAGGTCGGCACCCGACAACATCGGTTCGGACTTAATCCATTTCCAGATTCTCGGTGTTCCCCACCCCATGAGACTCTCTTCGATTTCATCTGGGTTACTCGCCAGTTCCAACTCTGTAAGAACTCCTACCGACCCATCTTCGCTGTTTCGGTGTAGGTTGTAGAGCTCTTCAAATCGATCTTCGCTGATATACTCAAGGACCATGAGTTTTATCAATATGTGATCCTTAACGTGTCGAAGATGCGCTATGCCTCCGAGTTTTTTTCTGAGCCAATAGGCATTGAGAAAACGTTTTATTTGCCTCGGGTTTCCCTTTAAGCCATCAGTGATCGCGTCAGAACAAGCTTCCACTAATCTGACACACTCCGTCAGCTCTACTTTGGCACTTCCTTCTTGCAGTGAATCGAGCGTATCGCCAAGAGGAAAAGAGCTATAGCGTTCCTCTGCCAAAAACTCAGTATACTTTCCGAGTACCTCGTCAAATTTTTTAGAATCTAGATGTTTCTTCAAAAACAGCAGGGCCATATAGGATCGTACTTCGTGTGGTGCCAGTTTAGGAAGCGTATAGGGCACTTGAATCAATTTTTCCAGGTAATCCGTGACAAGTGATTCCTGCTCAAGAGACTTTGCACGATCTCCGGAGAACACGTTGGAATAGCGAATGCGAATTGCGTTCTCCACGATTCGGCGGTCGGTTGCTACTACAAAAGCGGTACTCTCAACATTCAAAAACAACTTCACAGCCTCAAGGTTTTCGATTACACGTTCTGGAGAGCACCTATCGAGATCGTCAATTAGTATGACAAGCGCCTTGAGCTTCGTCTTTTCGATAAGCCCCTGAAAATCTTCTCGAAATGAACGTACGTTGAGTACCGTTTCTTCGATATTTTCTAGAAAATCGCCTACTTTAGGGGGGTTAGCCGCTGACTCGACGTTGTCGCTGGGCTCATCAGCTGGGTCAGTACCCAGAGGGTTTTCGATACCGGCGAGGAGTAACGGATTTGCTGTCAAGTATGCCAATCCCGCCGACGTACCTGATTTTAAGACCTTCATCCAACGGACTCTCTTCAAAAGAGAGCGTACTTCATCCTGGACAACCTCTGTCCACGTTCTCTGCTCCAAAAGTTCCGTTAAAAGAGAGGTGAGAATTGCCGCCTTCGCATCTTCGTACCCTTCAAATACCCAGCTGTTAAAATAGATAACTGCGAAATCAGGGTTGTCCAACAAGTTTCGTTCGATTATTTTCAGAATGCTGGATTTTCCGCCACCCCAGTCACCGAAAAGACCAATCGTCACTGGCAACATCTCCGGGTCTGTTACTATCTCGCCAATCAGATCCGCATGGAGAGAGAACCCAAGCAGATCCTCATCAGTTTCATTGTCTGACCACATACCTATTCCCTATCCATTTCGATATGCAATTTAACACCCAAGAGAATTAATCTCTTGTTCAAGCACCTCAAGGCTCGATATAACTTCATCAAAAGACGGTTTGTTGCCAAAAATCATATTGCCCATAGCAACATAGTCTTTCTCTACACTAGTCAGCACATGGCCAGTCGGCACAAGCTTCAGTTCACCTGGGCGTGCTAAGTCATATCTTGCCCAGCCCCGTGGATAGAACTTTTTCTTAAAGGCAACAACATTCTCCAGTAATTCCAGGTCCTGTAGCGCCCTATCTTTTATCTTCGTGTGGGCCAATCTGGAGAGGTCATAATAGTGGCGTGAGTACCTACTTGGCTGTGGGCTTCCTTTCGGCCTATGGACTTCATGATGCAAAATCGTGGCCTTTTCCCAAAAAGTCCTCTCCGCCGCAATAACGTTCACCTCGCAGTCAGGCTGGCCAAATAGATCAGGGAAAGTTTCTGCTGCATAGCTTCTGATTGCATGTTCTTCATGGGGCTGCCATGCGGCAAGAGGGCCAATCTCGAGACGAATTTCTGGGCGCAGGTAGTCATCGGCAAATGCAGCGGGGTAATTAACATTGATTACATATGGGGTTTTTTCATCGAGCACGCATTGACTGCCCTCCCCTATCGCAGACTGGATAGAGCCTAGCAGTTCATCTCCTATATAT
This sequence comes from uncultured Haliea sp., assembly GCA_963977485.1. Lineage (GTDB taxonomy): Bacteria > Pseudomonadota > Gammaproteobacteria > Pseudomonadales > Halieaceae > JARRPM01. The sequence goes on along the minus strand of CAXBOW010000009.1, from coordinate 58,912 downwards.
TGCTCGGCGCGCACATTCAGTGCTTTATTGAATTTATCTTGCTTAGTCCCCGATCTTTCAGAAAAAGGATCTTCGTCACTTAGTACGCTCCAATCCAGTATCAGGTCTATATCCTCAGAAAACCGCTCAATGACATCGTACACTTTGGAGAGACTCGTCCCGCCTTTGAACATCAAAATCTGAGCGAGCTGCTTCTCTCGAAATAAACATCCCAGTGTGTGCGTCACCCAGAAGTCCTTCTCGATTATTGCCGGAGTAGTTGATCGACGGCTCGCCGTTTCAGAAAACAGCTCCTGCCTCTCCGGAGCGCTGAGTCTTGCTACTCCATCCACTAAGAGCTACCCCGGCAAATTTGCTTGATGGCTTCGTATACCCAGCCCGTAACTGACCGAGTGTCTTTCATTATACGCCGGCAGTCATTATCTGAGAGCTGGTCCTGGATTTTTTCAATGACAGTCGAATCCACTCTGTCACGGCCTAGTGCTTTCAATCCCTGAACTACTAGCCCACTTTCCGGATATTTAAATCCCGCATCCTTCAACGCCGTCTTCTTAAAGGCCAAACCGTTATTACCCACCGCATATTCACGATCAGGGCCATCCGATAGGTAGACCCACCGACCTGGGACCTGCGTCGAAAGGCCCAGCAGATTAAGCGCGGCATCACCCGAGGGCTGAATACGCCAGTTAAATTTGCGTGCTAGGGCCCTAGCTACCTGATCTAAATCTGGCGCCAACTGCACATTCAAAAGATCACTGTAGCGCGGATAATCATAGACCCCACGGAGAACACGGCGAATCTTTCCTGACTTTGTCAGGTTAGAAAGGGCTTTGTGGACATTGGTTTCACCAAACTCGGTTACGAAATCCGTTTTGGTAAAAGCCCAACCCCTACCTCTCCCATAGATCCTAGAAAGTATTTTATTATCAACTGGTTGTGGCATTTATAGGGCACCATATATTTCAGGTAAAATACTATTTATTCCTGAAAAGAAGTGTACCAAATATATAGCGATGTAGGCTTGAATAAAATGGACCTGGGAAGAGGTTCCTAGGCTGTATTCATAGGCTTGGGGACAGGCCGAATTCAAAAAGGTGATAGCTTGGCATACAATCCACGTCCTCAGGACGTGGATTGTATGCCAAGCGAAAACGAAATGCAATTTGCCTCATAAGTCGATACGTGCATAACATTGACATCTTAATTAACTAGGCGTATATGTCCTAAGGACATATACGCCTAGTTAATTATTTGCAATAATAATGAACATTATCGAAGCACTCCGTAAGATGCTCAAAAGCCGATCAAGCGGGCTCATAACTGAATACGAGCTCGGTCGAAAGGTTCATGAGTTATACCGTAATAAAAAATACCAAGGCGAAGCTCTTTCACTAAAAAAAGCTTCTGCCGACCGGGCTGCTTATAACCGCATTCTTAGGCACCTTCTCTCTGAAGAAACGCTTAGCAAGAACCGAGGGTTTCCAAAGCACACATTAGGTATCACGGAAGCTAGGGCCACAAACGAAATAGAGATTGCCTGCACGGCCGACCCTTTCTCCTATATCTCGCATCATACCGCCTTGGAATATCATGGATTTGCCAAACCAAAATTGAAGCAACTCTACCTTACCTCACTAAACCCCGGAGCCTGGAGACAAGCAGCTCTACAAGCGATGCGCCAAGACTTACAATTCGACTTAGAAGCCTACTTGGCAAACAACCTTCCACGACTTACTCGCGTGAAGCTGGATAGAGTGGGTAAGGTCCAGGTCCATCGCTTCACGCCCAAGGAGGCAGGAATACAAATTTTAGCTCCAGATTTGTCTATTAGAGTAGCAACGATCGGACAGACATTTCTAGACATACTGAGGCACCCGGAATGGTCTGGCGGGATGAAAAACGTCTTGCGCGTATTTGAGGAGTACGCGCCTCACTACGTCGACCAAATTAGCGAGGCCGTAGCTAGAGCAGGAACTGGAATAGACAAGGTCAGAGTCGGATATCTTTTTGATGAACACATAAAGATTCAACATCCGGCTACCGAAAGCTGGGTCAAATTCGCTCAACGCGGAGGCTCCAGGAAACTCGACCCTATGTCAGACTATCAGCCTATCTGGTCAGAAAAGTGGTGTCTATCAATCAATGTATGACAACACCCTCTTTTATGCTGCCCTGCCATACAAATTCATCTATACCTTGAACTACGGTTGATACTCGGCGCCATCCACAAAAGCAAGCGTGGCTATCTTCGAAAACCAGAGCCAAACAATTATTCCCCAAGCTCCACTTTTTCGACACAGATTCTGATGGACTAAGTAATTCATGGTTATTTCTGTAATCATGAATTTATAAGGCATTGAATCTCTATATCGAGATTTTCGCAGTAGGAAAGGAACAAGACGTTGACACCACAAACCGATGAAACCATCGCCCAGGAACGGTTCTCGATCAGGAAACATGGAAGTATCTGAAGGTGTATATCGCCGCCCTCCCCCAAGAATCTCGGCGGGAAGTCGAGCACTTCGAACGCACGCGTTTCCTGTTCCACTTCCTCTATTTACTGGCACCTCGAGTTTCTGAGGTGGCTAACCATTCAATGAACAGCTTCAGAGAATTTGGAGGGAAATAGTGGTGGTTGGTTGAGGGTAAGGGAGGTAAACGCACTATAGTGCCCGTAAATGGTGGGATGCTTGACTCCCTGATGCGGTACTGCCAATTTCTGGGTCGGCATGACCTACCTGCTGAAGATGGCACACCGCCGATATTTCGCAGTATCAAGGGAGGTAGAGGGGTTTCCGACAACATGGCGTATCGACTGGTCAAAGAGACTGGTAATGCGCCCGGTGAAAAAATCGAGCGCCAATCGCCCATAGATGCTAGAAAACTCAGAAAGGCTTCTTGCCATTGGTTTAGGCATACGGCTGTCACACATGGTGATGATTCCGGTATAGGAATCAAGTATATCCAGGCCTCAGCTCGACAAGAGAATCTTGAGACTACTGCAATCTATCAACATGCTGAAGATCATAAGTGGCATAATGAGTGGCATCAGCACCGGTACTAGAGCTTGGTATTTTGGGCCGTCTGCGGCGAATGAAAGTTGTTCGCTTGATTGTTGCGTCGTATTTTGACGTATTCCTACGATAGTGTAAAAAATGATCCAAATTGCTCGCGTACTAAATGTGGTCGAGCTAGTTAAGCAGTATTTTGGGGGGCCTCATCGTGAAAATATCACGAGTAAATATTCAAAATTTTCGGGGCATTAAATCGGCCACATTACTGCTACCTAACCACGTTGTTCTGATCGGCGACAACAACACGGGAAAAACCACAGTCCTGGAATCAATTGATCTCGTACTCGGCCCCGATCGACTTAATCGACGGCCGCCAATTGATGAACATGATTTTTTTCAAGGCAGGTACATCACTCCAGCCGCTGGAATTCAAAACAACAATGGCGTAGCTGCTGCACCAGAAGAAGGGTATAATCCCGCTGAGGAAAACCCTGGAGAGCCAGAACAGGTAGATGCCCCACGTTTAGAGATCGAAGTGACAATTATCGACCTCCGTGATGAGCAGATGGCAAGATTCGGTGACTATATAGAATTTTGGGACTCTAAGAACGACACATTCTATGATGAACCCAACCCTACCGGTGTCGATGACGCCCACATTGCAGAGGCGCTACGCGTAACTTTCCTTGGCTGGTACGACCCAGAAGAGGATGACTTCGAGGGTAACACCTACTACAGCCGAAGCCTTTCTGAGGCTGACACTGGTGTTACATTTACAAAGCGGGATAAGCAGATATGTGGATTCCTCTATCTGCGCTCCTTGCGTACTGGCTCTCGAGCTCTCAGCCTGGAACGTGGCAGTTTACTTGATATCATCTTACGCCTGAAAGAAGTCAGGCCTCAGATGTGGGAAGATACTATCAGCACGCTGGCTGATTATTCAGTTGCGAGCGATCCCGCTTTGGGAATCACGGGAGTGTTGGAAAGCATCAATTCCGCCCTGAAGAAATATGTTCCCAAAGAGTGGGGCATAGAGCCTCACCTGAAAGTTTCCAATCTCACCCGCGAAAATCTACGGAAAGTTATCACTGCCTTCATAGCCACTGGCGAGGGCGCACATGCGGCCCCTTTTTTCCGGCAGGGTACAGGAACAATCAATATGCTCGTTCTCGCGATGCTCTCCCAAATTGCTGAAGACAAGCAGAACGTAATTTTCGCGATGGAGGAGCCTGAGACTGCGATTCCACCATATGCTCAGAAGCGGATTATTCATGAAGTTCGCAAACTGGCTTCCCAGGCGCTTTTTACATCCCACTCACCGTACGTTCTTGAGGAATTTGCGCTGGAAGAGACAGTTGTCTTGGGCCGCAACTCCGACGGAGTGCTTAATCAACGTACAATAGCGCTGCCGGAAAGTGTGAAGCCGAAACGCTATCGACAAGAGTTTCGCACTCGATTTTGTGAGGGGTTGTTAGCGCGTCGAATCTTGATCGCCGAAGGTTCGACAGAAACTTCGGCTTTTCCTGTCGTTTGTCGGCGTCTTGCGGAACTCGACCCCAACACTTATTCGTCATTGGAGGCTCTCGGCATTTGCACTATTGATGCAGGCGGCGAAACGAACATTCCAGATATGGCAAAGCTCTATAGTGAGCTGGGTAAGCGGACCTTCGCTATATGCGATCTACAAGACGATGCAAATCAAGCCCTAATCGAGGCTCAGGTTGATCTGATGCTTATGCACGATGAAAAGGGGTTCGAAGAGCTTGTTCTGAAAAATACAACTGAAAAAGCTCTGAAACGCTTCATCAAAATCATCGACTGGCCTCCCCATTTGGCCGCCAAATATCCCAACCCTGAAGATACTGCGTCTGCGGCACTTAGCGAATATTTTGATGGGAAAAAGGCGAACTGGGGCATTTCTGATTTTCTTGCGCAGTGTTCAGTTGATGAAATTCCGGAATGGCTTCGGGATGCCTGCATCTCGCTGATGAGTTTTTGCGCGCCTCCTAATGCTGGAGAGGCTCTGGCTGAAGCCGGTGCTCCTGTGCCAGCAGATGTAGTTATCGTCAAGCCTGGAGTAGAAGCAGGTGCAACTCACTGATCGTCAAAAAGATGTAATGGATAGCACCGGGCACCTTCTCGTTACAGGGGGGCCGGGCTCAGGTAAGACGACTGTATCTATTCTTAAGGCCGCGCAGATCGTTGAGAACGACCTGCGCGCTGGCCAAAAGGTATTGTTCCTTAGTTTTGCTCGAGCGACTGTCTCACGCGTCGTCGAAGCCATTGAGTACGAACAAAAAATACCCCGCGACCAGAAACGTCACATTGATGTCGAGACGTATCATTCGTTTTTCTGGCGCATCCTTAGAGCACATGGATACTTGACTGGTCTGCCAAGGCGGCTTTCTATTCTCTCTCCCCCTGCAGAAGCAATTTCACTTTCAGCAATTCGTAGTAGCTACGCTGCTGATGCGAAGCTTACCGAAGCTCAGATACAACAAAGGGCAGACGAGGAGAATGAGAAACGGGCCAGACTCGCTCAAGAAGAGGGGCAAATCTGCTTTGATCTTTTCGCGCCGTACGTTGGTGATATTCTTCATGCCAGCGATCGTATTCGACAGCTAGTTGCCACGATGTATCCGACCATCATTCTTGATGAGTTTCAGGATACCAGCGCCGAGCAGTGGCGTGTTGTTCAAGCATTGGGCCAGAAATGCACTTTAGTTTCCCTCGCTGATCCAGAGCAGCGCATCTATGATTGGATCGGTGCGGACCCCGAGCGCCTTAATCACTTCAGAAAAGAATTTGAACACACCGAGATGAACCTTAGTACAGACAATCATCGTAGCGCAGGCACTGATATCGCAGCCTTTGGCAACGACATTCTAAAGGGCAAATTTCGAGAAGAGGCCTATAACGGTATTAATATACTAACCTACCCGTCGAATGCTGGTCAGGCTTTTTCTGGCCTTGTTACAACCACCTATAACGCCCGCAAGCGTCTCGTTGATAGTGGTCGAGATGATTGGACGCTCGCGATCCTAGTTCCAACGAAAAAGATGACGCGCCTCGTATCGGACGCCTTTCGAGAACCTCCTGCAGGTATGCCTATGATCCGCCATATTGCACTTGTTGAATTGGAGGCCGCGATGCTTGGTGCCGAATTGGTCGCTTTCTTGCTGCAGCCTGATACAGATGGACTCCACTTCAAACAGTTCATAGATCTACTTCGAAACTATTTTCATGGCAAGGGTGGTAATACGCCTACTCAAGGTGATCTAAAAGAAGCTGGAAACCTTCAGAAAGCATACGATGAATGGCTAACCCGTAAGGCAGAAGGCAAAGAAATCAGAAAGAATAGTATCCTTGTCGCAATTCTAGCTGTTTATGAGGACGCGCGCTCGGTTGCTCTCACCGGTGATCCCGACAAGGACTGGCAGGCTATTCGAAGAAACCTCGAAGACGGCTCCTGCCCTCGGTTGAAGGGATTAGCACATGAAGTTCGTAACCTGCGACTTCTTGACCGAGGCACCCAGTTGAGGCGAGGACTTTCGCAGGATTGGCGAGACTGCGGAGCGTATGTTAACGCTCTCTCAACTATCCGCCAGGCTTTCGTGCAAGAGCATTTTTCCACCAACGCTAAACCCGAGAATGGTGTAGTTGTGATGAATATGCACAAGGCCAAAGGGAAGCAGTTTGATGAAGTCATAATATTTGAAGGATGGCCGCGTATGGTAAGGGGGAAAATTATGGCGAATTTTGATCGAATTGTTCGCGGAAATGATCGCGATGAAATCAATGATCAATCGCGTCATAATTTTCGTGTCAGCGTCACGCGTGGAAAACAACAAACCACTATTCTCACACCTAAAAGTAATCCTTGCGTACTTTTGACAGGTGGTCGCTGATGTCCTCGGTATTCATGGCTACAGAATATGCGAATTCGATACCTCGTTAAAATCAAAGAGCCAATACAACTTCAAGACCATTGGCCCATTTCTATCATGGACGGGCAGCTTGAGGTTATCTCCGATAACGGGACAGCAACTGCCTTTGAAATTACATTTACAGGCAAATCTGTCGACTTGTCTCCAAGACTTGAGCAACACAAAACTGGCGACGTAAAGATGTCGATAACAGCCCGTGATTCATTGCTCCCCTTCGCTCTAATGCAACTGGAAAAGGCTTTTGTCTATCTTCAGTGCTATTTCGAAATTGAAATTCTTATCGACGATGTCGATATCAAATACGAAGGAGAGACAGAGGCCGAAGAAAAGGAGATTCAGGTAAAAGCTTTCAGCACCAAGAGAGAGCCTCCGCCGCTGCGTCTTACCTACGACTATCTTACTCGGGCACTAATGGCCGCAGAATCCGGAGAAGCGCCTGAGTTTGAGGCTACACTTCTCAACGCTGCGCGCAGCGCTATGCTGAGAAAGAGATACATTGATTCTTTTCGGTATTCATTTCTGCTGATCGAGTCCTTGTATGGGGAAGGAAAGTTCAAGAAAAATCAGCTTAAAGAGGCGCTGAATTCAAGTTCGGAGTTCAGGTCAATTGTTATAAAAACGCTAGATGAGCCCATGTCGCCGAGGAAACATCAAACCTCCGATACTGAACGACTGCTGTCCGGTTCACCCAGCGTCGAAGAAGTAATCGAACACCTCGTTGATAAGCGGGGATTCTATTTTCATGGCAATGTCAAACGTAGCGACGCATGGCAACCTCATGAACAGACTGCAGCGGAAGCTTTGTGTTTACTTTCAATACAAATTGCGATGTCGATATCACATCAAGCAGCGGCAGCTATGTTCGACGACGCGCTTTCACAGCGGCATTACGACGAAGCGAAACAGGCAGGGGCAATTATGACTATGGTTGTGAAATATCAGTTCCGTGATTCTCACGAGAATTTTGATCGAGATGGAAGAATGAACGTCAATGTTCCAGGGACAAAAGTCACGCCAGCGATGGCCGCATATGTCGCAAAGAATTTTCTTCAGAGACTTGAGGAAACTCTACCCGATGCCGAGCTGAAGGTAGCCAGCTGCGTGGTCGATGGAACGGATCAGAAAGTTTTCGACATCCAGTTCCATGTCAATTCTGACTCGGAAAAATGTGCAGATGATGACTCGTGACTTGGCACGTGCGGCCTGCGGGATACAGTCATTATGCTAACAAGGTTTCCGCATGATTCAGTATACGGGCGCTAAGGGAAAAGAGATCTTTGGCCGTTATCTCATATCGCTCAGATATTTCAAATACATCCACAGCGTCATTTTCTCGGCCTGAACCAGGATCGGGATATTTCCCAGCCCAGTAGATGAAATGTGTTAACGCCTCAAGAATGCCTAAGTCCTTATCCGAAAGACCAGGGACAAACTCTGCGAGTTCATGAAGCCGGTGATGTCTTCGCTGCTTTTCGGCTTCGATATATGAATCGATACCGTCTCGAATAATCATCATGGCCTTCAGACCTGTTTCTAGGCTCAGTCCGACGAGCATTAATGCAACCGCATGGTACTGGCTGTGGCACACGCCCTTTGTATATATCGAAAAGTGATCAAGGTTTGGATCATTTCTTACGACATTCGCGGCCGCCTCCGATAATGCATGAGCCTGGCTCAACCACAGTATCGGGGATTTGAGGTCTCGATGGGTGGGGGGGCGCGTGATGTCTACATGAAAACCTGCAATTGTCTGAGCCATTCCCCACTTCTGCCAAGCGAGTGCACTGTATCCAATTGGGTCAGTTTCAAAGCCCCTAGAACCAGGGGTGATATATTCCTCGGTAGATCTCACATCAGACCCATGTTTTAGTTATTTTCATAGGGGTAAGTACGCCGAAGTTTGCCTATGCACCAATCGACCCACCCCGAATACTCTCCAGGAGAAAGGGGAACAAACAGGTTACTAAAGCCGACCTCATTTTCCCCGCTGCCCCACATCCGCATGCTTAAACTGTCGCCGCCTGGATGTTTTGCCACATACCCGTTTTCCATATTTCTGAGCGCTAGGTGCGCAAATCCGGAAGCATCATCTATCAGCTCTAGAAACGAAAGGGCCCGCTCGGACAAAATTTCTGGTGGCAGAAAATTTCCGGCAAAGAGCCCAACGGTCTCGGGAGCCGAGTGGTTAGTCAACACCACCAGACCGTCTGAAAAGTGGGCCACTTTGCTTGGGCCAGATTTAATACCAGCCCAATCAGCACCGCTAATAGATTCGTAGCCATCGCGCATCTGGCAATATCCAAGCCGACACGCTTTTACAAATAGATCATCAATTGAAGATTCGATGACCGTCAGATTTACGCGGCGCTCGGGTTGGGGTTTAAACGCCAGTATCAGTTTAGGATCGTCATTGTGGGCCCAGTCGTCCTTTAGCTGAACCAATGCCTCTCGTACATCATGTTCGAACTGTTCGGGTGAAATTGCCTGGTCCTTAGACTTAAGGCGGTTCAATGATCGCGTGATGCCATCTTTAAGCTCAGCGGTGTTGCTGAACGAGTCGCGGAACAATCCTCCCTGGTATGATTCAACCTCTCGCTTGAATTCTGCCTGTTTGCCCGAATAGTCAGTGTCCTGTACGAAGGCCAAGATTGGTCTATGTGATCGCTGCGCTGCTCGAAATTCGGCCTGAGTGACGGAGATACCCTCGTCAGTCTCAAACCCATATTCATTGCCCATGAGCAGTACATAAGCGTCACTTTTTTCAGCCTCAGAGATACATGCCAGTTCAGAAGAATATGGGCGCGCACCGAAGTCTTCACACATTACCGGCCGCAAATCCAACAGTGATATCGCCTCTCTGGCGGCTTGGCGCTCAGCTTCAAATCCACGAACCACAGAACTGACAAAAACAGTCTCTACACTCACTCCAATGCGCCTTTATCAAACCAATCTCTGCTTGAGCTATTTTTTCCTTCCTTTTTGAGCCAACGCACTACCAGCGGCAGATTTCGATGCTTTGCTGGTACGGCCATCACGCAATGTCTTGGATGCGGCTTTGGCAGCAGGCCTGGAAGTTTGCTTCTTGGGCGCTTTTCTTTGCGAGAGTGCACTGCCTGCAGCAGACTTGGACTTTGACCCAGTTGACTTGCTCTTCAGGGTCTTTGAAGCTGCCGATGCAGATTTCTTACTGGTTACCTTTTTATTGGCCATGGTCATCCCCCTTTCGGCGCTGTTATATTCCCAAGCAGCCACACTTTATAGTATAGGTGTACTCGTATAACCCCCATATATGGGGTCTATCTGTGGCATTTCAACCTATCTCCATATAATATTTGTGGAATTACTTCCTGCTGCATAAAACCCGTTATATATCAATTAGATAGCATCACAGACGCCCCCATTTGGCAGCTGGGTTAACAATGTGTATAAAAAACACTCCACACCGTTTCAATGTACGGCAATTTGCCGTACGATATACAAAACTCTATGGCGGATAATCACTAGGAGTAAGACATGGGTACAGCAACACGCACTGAGCGTCTCGATATGAGAGTAGATTCCGACACCAAGCAATTGGCTGAACGGGCATCTGCGGCGGCCGGCTATGCATCTCTCACAGATTTCGTTACTCACCTCATCCGTGAAAATGCACCCGAAATTCTCAAACAACAGACCACCATTGACCTGACCAATCAGCAGTTCGATGACTTCATGGCAGCCTGCATGGATGAAACTGCAACGCCCAGCCCCCGTATTCTGGAAGCCGCCAAGCGGCTCGATGAAGAGGGCTTCTGATTGGCAATCCAGCAGGAGTTTGTTGCCCTCAACCCCTCACACTTCGATGTAAAAGCCTTTGATTGCGGCAAGCCAGATATGAATACATATCTGGCTCGTTTCGCCGCCAAGAATATGGAACTGAAGCTCAGCATGACCTGGGTGCTACCCCGCGACAAGCCGGTGACGGGGCAGAAAACGCCGGTTGCTGCTTACTACACACTGGCTTCCTGCACCGTGACAAGGGATGAAATTCCCACAAATGACCGTTTGCCTGGTTACCCGGTTCCTGTGGTATTACTGGCCAGGCTAGCAGTAGATCGGCATTTCCAGGGACAACGCCTTGGGGAGAAAACGCTGGTGTCCGCACTCCGTCAGAGTGTCACTCTGACAGAGCGTGGACTGCCGGCAATGGGATTGATTCTCGATGTTTTGGATGAAGACGCACTGGCGTTCTATCAATACTTCGACCTGTTCAAGCCCTTCACCGACGACCCGATGAGGCTGTTCGTGCCAATGACGGTGATAGCGCAACTCTAGGACAGTTCACACGATGCCGCTGCGAGTAGGCGGCATACCGTGGAGGGGTGGACATTGAAAATTCTGGCTGTTTCGGCCGCCGTCTTCCTTCCACTACTGACCATCTCAATCACTTCGGCTCGTTGCATTGACGTAAGCTTCGGCCGCCGCCCCAGCTTTACGCCCCTCGCCCTGGCATGTTCCATGCCCTGCCAGTGTGCGTTCACGAATCATTTGGCGTTCAAACTCGGCAAAGCATCCGACCATTTGCATCATCATCCGCCCTGCCGGTGTTGTGGTATCGATAGCTTCCGTCAGGCTATTGAAATCCGCGCCCTTGTCTTCGATCTTATCCATAATAGACAGCAGGTCCTTCAACGACCGGGACAGGCGGTCCAGCTTCCACACCGCAAGAACGTCACCTTCCCTCAGAAAGTCCAGCGCCCTGTGCAGTTCTGGCCGATCCCAGCGGCCACCAGAGGCAGTTTCCTCGAAAATCCGTTCTGCTCCGGCGGTTTTGAGCGCTTGGAGCTGTGCGGCAGTGTCCTGCTCCTCTACTTTTGAAATTCGCGCATATCCAATAATCATAGGTCCTCCGGTTTTAGTAATGGAGTTGCCAAATGATTTTAGATCGCAACAGGTTTCCGCAATCCGTAAACCACTGATTTTCAGTAGACACTACGCCAGTGCGTAATCGAGCATTATTGCAACAGTATATGGAGAAGCGGTGCATTTTTTGAAAAATTGCACCCGTTTGAAAGTGGCGACCGTAAAAGTCCAGATGTTGTTTGGGTACTTCTGTGTACAACTCACCAACCCAACTCTTGATTCATAATTATTGCTGTAATCCTAAATACATTATTGCGCAGATTTTGGTTTACCGCCGCCCTTTGTTTTTTCCGCTTGTGTTGTCGAATGCTTCAGCCAGTATCTGTCATTTTCCGTCTTGAGAATGTGTCAGCGATAAGTGAGTCGATCCAGCAAGTCAGTGGTCATTAATCTCTGCTTCAAGATATTCAAGCACCAATAAGACCTCAGAAAACATCGGTTTGTGGCCAAAGATCATGTTGGCCATGCCACGGTAGTCATCTTTGACAGAGGCCAGCACTTGGTTCGTCGGCATCAATTTCAAAGTGCCGGGGCGTGCCAGCTCATACTTTGCCCAAGCTCTGGGGTAGAACTTTTGCTTGAAAGCCACAACACTATCCAGCAACGTTAAGTTTCGTAGCGCTCTTTCTTTAATCGGCGTCTGGGCCAATTTGGCAAGATCGTAGTAATGACGGGAATAGCGACTGGGCTGTGGATTGTTCGCGGGGCGGTGGGCTTCGTGATGCAGTATGGTGACCTTCTCCCAGAAGGTGCGCTCTGCGCCAATGACTTTCACCTGGCATGCAGCCTGCTGAAATACACCGGGGAACTCTTCTGCGGCATAACTGCGAATCAGATGATCCTCATGAGGTAACCATGAGGCCAACGGACCGATTTCCAGACGTATTTCTGGGCGCAAGTAGTTATCGGGAAATGCGGCTGGGTAATGAATATTGACCACGTACGGGTCTGTATCGTCGATCACGCACTGAACAATCTCTCCGAGTGCGGTCTGGATCTGACCGAACAGGTCATCACTGATATAACGCTGTGCATTTTCCAGCATTTTTTTGTTAAAGCGGGCTTGCTGGTTACTGGACCGCACTGCTAATGGATCTTCCTCAGTTAACACATTCCAATCCAATACCAGGTCAATATCTTCGGAGAATCGCTCAATGACGCGGTATACCTTGGATAGGCTGGTCCCACCCTTAAACATCAGGACCTGAGCCAGGCGTTCATCCTGAAATAAGCGGGCTAATGTGCGCGTCACCCAGAAGTCTTTCTCGATCACCGCTGGGGTGGTTGATCGCCGGGCAGCTGTTTCAGCAAACAGATCGCGTCGCTCTTGGCTGGAGAGTCTGACAATCCGCTCCACTATGACTCACCCTGACAGATTTGTTTGATCGTTTCGTATACCCATCCGGTAACCGAACGGGTATCTCTCGGAATTCGCTCACAGTCTTTGGTCGAGAGTTGGCCGCGAATCTTTTCGATAACAGCCTGATCCACCCGGTCCCGTCCGAGGGCCTTGAGCGCGTGCACCACTAGCCCACTTTCCGGGTATTTGAAACCCACTTCTTTTAAAGCGGATTGCCTAAATGCCAGCACGTTGCTGCCGATTACATACTCTCGGCCTGGTCCATCCGTGAGATATACCCAACGACCGGGTACCTGGGTTGAAAGACCCAACAGGTTCAGTGCCGCATCACCTGAGGGTTGAATCCGCCAATTGAATTTGCGCGCCAGCGCCCTGGCCACTTGATCTAGATCCGGGCTTAATTCGCTAGCTAGAAGTTCACTGTAACGTGGGTAATCATAAACGCCACGGCTGACACGTCGAATCCGACCGGATTGGGTTAAGCTGGAGAGGGCTTGATGTACGTTGGCCTCACCAAATTCAGTGACAAAATCAGTCTTGGTAAAGGCCCAACCCCTACCGCGCCCATATATCCTAGAAAGAATTTTACTTTCAATAGCTTGCGACACCGTATAGGCACCTCATATTTTAGAAAAAGACCCCTGTTTTCCTAAAATAGAGAGTACCAAAATATAAGGGAGGCGTCTTGGTGAGACTGACTGCGCGACTACAATCCACAGCCTGACTATTGCAGCAAGGGGGCGCATATGTAAAAGGCTTTCACCTGAGCAAACCGACTGTTGATTGCGGCTATCGAGCGTCGATTCGTCTGCTATGGCTAACGAAAGTAATGTCCCCAGCGGGCTTCAATCTCCCGGAGCGTGGTTCGCTCCTCCTCAAGGAATTCCGCGCGGCCATCGCAATAGAAATATCGATAGCCCCACGATGTGCCCCTCTATCCCCTGTGCGGGCCACGGGGATATTTCTAGCAATTCCGGCTTTACGCTGACACCTCATCGGTTGTTTCAGCAGGCCACGCAAAATAACGACACGTCGGGAATGTCGAGCACCCATGAAACGGCTTCCCCGCATTCGTGCCGGACTTCAATGATCGCAGTTGGATCTTGCCCTTCTTGCAGTCGGGACAGGTTTTACCAACTGCAACAACTTTTTGTTTCGATGCTCTGTCCGCTGGACTCGTCGCTTTAGTCTTACCTGGCTTACCCCGAGAATCTGGCCGTGTTTCTCTGCATCCTTGGCCATAATTCGAACATCCCCAAAAGAAGCCCTTCTTGCCCTTGATCCGTCGCAGCCGACCTCCACAGGCCTCGCCCGGACAGGGGTAGGTCTGACTTGCCTTGTTCTTCTTTGGTACTGTCTTCGCTGTGCTGGCCGATGGCGAGAACGTGATTTCCCCCTGTGCCTTTGCACTGGCCGTGATATCCGTCACTTCGTCGGTAACGCTGGTAAGGAAAGAGATTAGATCGGCAGTGTTCTCCGCGATGCGTGCCAGCTGCATCTCCCAATGGGCGGTCATGTCCGGTAAGCCGACAGCTTCAGGCAGGGTGTCGATCATCTCCCGCCCCAGGGCAGTGGATTTGACCAGCTTGCGTTCTTTTTCCAGGTAAGCTCGCTTGAACAAGAGGTCGATGATGCCGGCTTGCGTGGCCGGTGTACCCAGACCATCGGTGTCTCGCAGGACCTTCTTGATCTCAGGGTCCTGAACGTACCGGGCAATACTGGTCATCGCATCTAGCAGCGTGGCGTCCGTAAAATGCTTCGGCGGTGTGGTCTGCTTTTCGTGTACCTGAGTACTGTCGCATCGAATGGCTTCACCTTGCCGCAGTGGGGGCAGTAAGGTCACGCTCTCCTGATCGGCTGTCTTTTCCTCGTCCCTGTTCTTCTTCATATGAAGATGGCTGTGCTGCCGCCAGCCTAGCTCCGTGTCTATCCGGCCGCGGGCCTTGAATTGCTCAATACCTTCATTCGTCTCGAGTTTCGCAACCACATCGGTCTGGTCGTACTCCCTGTCGGCACAAAACTGCAATAGGTACCGGTGCGCTACCACTTCATAGACCCAACGTTCATCGGCGGACAGCTTTTCGAGGGGTACCCACTTGGACGTCGGAATAATGGCATGGTGTGCCGTGACCTTGTCATCATTCCAGCACCGGCCACGATGGACCAGGTTGACCTTTTCAGTCAGTGGGTACAGCGCGTGCTGGTTGCCCACTGACTGCACAACCGCATCGCGCACCACCCCGCCCTCTCCCCAATGATCGACCGGCAGATAGGCGCAGTCAGAACGTGGATACGTCAAGACCTGGTGTTTCTCATACAAAGACTGGGCCACGGCCAAGGTCTTCTTGGGCGATAGCCCCCTCCCCTTACTAGCCACTTTTTGCAGTTCAGGCAGCGAGAATGGAAGCGGTGGTGGCTCGCGCTTATGCTGCGTCTTGACGCTGTCAATTGACCCGGGCAACCCCTGCAGAGCCTGCGCCAATTGCTCGACCACTTTACGATCGATGATCCGCCTTTCATCATCCAGGGCCGTTTCATGTCGCTCCGAGGGAATCCATTTTGCGGTAAATGTGCCTTTCTCGGCTGCCAGCTCCGCAGTCAGCTCATAGAACGGCTTGCTGACGAAGGCCTCGATCTCCCGATCCCGGCGAACCACCAGTCCCAACACCGGGGTCTGTACGCGCCCTACACTCAACACGCCTGAGTGGCCACTCGAGCGGCCCTTTACCGTATAGAGCCGTGTCAGATTCAAGCCATACAGCCAGTCAGCGCGGCTGCGCCCCAGGGCGGCGTCTCGTAGCCCCGAATATGTGTCATTGCCTTCCAGTTTGCCCAATGCTCGCTTTACCGCGGCTGCGTTGAGATCGCTGATCAGCAAGCGCTTGACGGGTGCGTGGATACCGATGTGTTCCAGGACTTCATCCACCAGCAGTTGCCCTTCCCGGTCAGGATCGCCGGCATGGATGATCAGCGTGGCCTGGCGGACGAACTTGTTGATGGTCTGATACAAGTCCTTGGTCCGCGCTTCGACCTTCAGCTTCCAGTCCGAGGGGATGATCGGAAGATCCGCCACCTCCCAGCGCTGATAGCGCGGATCATAATCCTCCGGCATAAAAGGCGTCAGGATGTGGCCAGCACACCAGACCACAACGTTAGCCTCTCCAGACTGGATATACGTCTTGTGGCGTTGCTGAGGACCCGGTAAAACGGCCGCGATGGCGCGGGCGAGGGAGGGCTTTTCAGCGATGAATACGCGCATCGACACCTCGTTGTTTCGGGGGCCTGAACCGCCCGGGGGGTTCTGCAGTGACCTTCCTGTAGATCTCTTCGCGGTGTACTGCGGTTGCCGGTGGTGCCGTCACGCCCAGGCGGACCTGATCGCCTTTGACATCTAAAACAGTGATGACCACATCATCTCCGACCATCAGGCTTTCACCGGTCCTTCTGCTCAGTATCAACATCGTTGCTCTCCTTTGCTAACAATCAACATCCCTATTGGGGTCAACCCACGGCCCATTGGGACAGGGTTTCTATCGCGCCCTCGTGACCGGAGCTGGCCAGTTGCCAGGCTATTTCATCTAGTGCGGATATCAGGGATGACGCCTGCTCCTGAGACTCGCAAAGCTGAGCAAGAGCACCACGATTATCGGACCGGCATATCGCCAGCAGAGCGTTGATTTCGTGGTCCTTCAGATCCAGCATCAGTGTCGTCGTTTGCATCGGTCTCTCCCAATAATGAAACCCATTGACTCATTTGCAGAATGGCCCAGCACTCTTACCCTACCAGCACTTGTCCGCCTACCCAAAACCTGTCTTCGATCATTTTTGCTCACGGGTTCCCAGCACCGAGGTCTCAGGCTGTGCAACAATTTGCATGCACGTATTCCTTACACTCCGGCTACGTAGCAGGTCCAGCTGACTTTCCCCGTTTCGTGCTATAATCCTAAATGAATAGCTCGAATCGGGAGCAGGACAATGGCCCAAAAACAATTGATTGCCCGAGCTGGCCGTGGCCTTCTCAACGTACTTAAGCTTGTGCTTCGCGGCCTGGGAGCGTTGTGCGGAACAGTTGGAGCGATTTTGTTCTCCGCTATGGCTGCAGACGTGTCTAGTGATAATCAGCAGCCCTCCTATGAACCCAGGGAAGTCGATGGCGACGAAGCCAAGTCGTTTGGCTGGAATAACTGGTAGCATCAAGCTTTCCCTTTCGTCGCCACTGCTTTAACCGCTGTTCCTCCGGCCTGCCCAGGCTGTCCGACCGTCGAACCAAAGCTACTTATCTGCTGTACAGCTGCTCCAGTTGATATTCCAGCCCATCCGAGTGCGGTCAGAAACATCATCGGGAATATGAGATAGAGGAATCGCTGTACCCAGAGAATAATGCCGCTCTGCACGGGATTGGCTATGGGTTCGAAGACGCCGAATCTTCCGCCTTCCGTCATGAGAGCCATTACCTGGTTGTCGAGCCAGTAGGCGATGGCCCACAGGAAAGACATGAAGTGCAGCCCGAAGTAGATGATGGTGAGCGTCATCAGCGTAGATAGCCGGTACTGACTGAAGATCATCAAAAACGGCAACACGATAACCATGATCATCAGGATCAGTGCCTGGAACAGGCTGATCCCCTGGCGGATCATAAAGCCCTCGCCGATGGCTTCCGGGGCCTTAATGGCTGCACCTAATCCCACCATCGCGGTGCGTCCCACATCCTGAACAAAGCTGGTGCCCATGGAGAGTCGACCGAAGAGCTGTTCGGACCAGGTCCCGTTGTTGATATTATCCAGCGCATTGTCTGTAGCGGTCACCTGGTAGCCGGTGGACATGGGTAAGTTGACTGTAAGGCTTTCCCTTGCCCGAGTGACGGCCAGGTACTTCCTCAGCAAGATGTCTTCCCGCTCCGTTACGCTGGGCGTCGCGTCTGTGGAGGCATCAATGAGGTTATCTGCGTCATAGACCATCCCGTTCAGGAGATCGGGATCAAGGGAATCCAGGACCTTTCGGCGTACGCCCTTAGCGGCATCGCCCCACCATTCATTGCAGACCGGGTGACCCCCGGCGAGGGCATCGGTATCGAATCCCGCGTCCCTGGCCGCATCGAAGGGGAACAGCGCTTGCGGATGCTGGGCGTAGTACCGGTCGTAATACCCCCCTGTGGTGCGGAAGTGCTCTGACCCCAGCCAATTCGTATCCTCAAGCTGCGAGGTACTTAGGGTACTGGTGTCCGATCGCATCAGGCGGGATTTTGACCGCCTGTAGCAATCGTCGGTAAATTCAGCGAGCTCTTGTCTGAGCCCGGGATCATCAATAATATCCTCCGCCAGTTGGTATTCCACCGAAGACAAGTCCGGGGCACAGGGGATACTGGCGATGGCGGCGGCCGTCACAGACTTACTGAGCGTATGAACGGCCGCCCACCAGATCGGAATCGACCCGGTTTCGCCCGCTATCGCCGCCAGGGTTCTATCGTAGGTGGTCTCGGTGTTGTTCCCCGGGATCGTGGCCACCGTCGTGCCACAGCGCAGCGCGGGTTTGACGTAGCGCATCTCGTCCAGCTCGACATCCAACACCGGAATCGCGGCGAAGACGATCACACCCAACATGGCAAAGAAATCTGCCTCGATTTTCTTGAGGGATTGGATGGCCGCGCTGCCTTCATCGTCCCCGGCCTTGTGGCTGGTGAGTATATTGCCCACCACCATGGTAATGATCGGTATAAAAACGATGCCGGTATCCACCAACACGGCCCAGATCCCCTTGTATAAGATCCAGGAAAACAGCGTGGTCACAAACTCAAAATAACTGGAGACACCCATGGTCAGACTCCCGCCAGATGACTGAACAAGATGGTCAGTTCGACGAATGCGATACCGCCCAATAAACGGTGACGCATGGACTGCCATTGGTCTCGTTGCGCGACAGCTTTTTCCGTGTCGCCGCTAAAGAGGCATTCACCCGTCCATGTCCAGCGCAGCCACAAGAGGCACCACAGGACCCAGCGCCCCAGCATCAATAAAAAGCGCCAGGGTTTGATGGTCTCATTGGCCGTGCCACTCCAATCGCCTGGCGTCAGAGGGTCGGCCCCTAACCACCACGCCAACAGCGTGAGGGCGACAAAGCCCAGCAGCGTAGATAGCAGCCAGCGTCCTGTCGTTTTCAGGGGTCGGATCATGGGTTCACCGACGCTCCATCTTCGAGATTGCTGGCCGGCGGCGTCTCGACTATCGGGACGGTGCTCCTGACTCGATTGCGCATCAGCAGCTGGACCGCGGTATTGCTGGCAACGCGCTCGCGGACCTCCATCTCGAACAACAGGTTCTCGATTTCCTGCTCAAGGTCCGCAAGGAATGGGGACAGTTCGTCCTGGGCGATAGTGAGATTGGCGATGTTCGGCTCTCGCATACCCGATAGCAGGGCTCTTCTGGCGATCATGGCCCGCTCCATAGTGCGCGCAAGGGCCATTTCTGCAGCGAGCCGAGTCATCAGCACATCGCGTTCGTACGCGTTCTCCTCGCGCAGTGCCTCAATGACGCGGCGGCTGATGAGCATGCCGGGGCCCCCGGAAACCGCTTCAAGCTCATCGGCTGTGGGCGCTGCGTTGTTTGCCACCAGTGTCTGCAAATCGATTTCGATCTGCTCAGCCTCAATATCCAGCTGGTGGGGCAACCCCATACCGGCCTTGGTATCGATCTTGTCGCAGGCTTCACAGGTGCGGATTTTCTTCTCACCGACCACGTCGATCAGCCAGGTAGCGAAGGCCTGCGGATTCTGCCACTGCTCACAAATGGGCGCGCCCGTGCAATCACTGACCATGCTGGTGCTGTTGCCCGGGTTTCGTTTGAGCAGCTGGTTATAGCCGGCCTTGGCGGTATCTCCGACGATTTCAATCGGGGCCTGGCCACGACCGCCGCGCATGCCACCCTCGATCCAGACCACCCCAGCGTCGATGCCGTCGGTGTCTGCCATCGTGCGTGTGTTGAGTATTTCCGCACCGGCGGTGGATCGACCGGACCAATAGCCCCCTCGGGAAACGCTTTCCCAGGCATTGTTTGAAATGGCATCGTCCATGATGCCCACAATGTCTTCGCAGGAGGTTTGGGCAACATGGAATTCTTCCGAGGCCTGCAGGATGCCGTTTTGTAAAAGATCGTACAGCGCTGGATTCACCTTTTGGATAATCAGGGCCGGCAGGGAGGCCACAGCCCCCGTCGCCGCATTGATCACGCCTGCCATCAGATCGGAGAACGAGCCCTTGAGGCCCTTGAGCTGTTCTTCCACCGACAGGCTCATATCGAAGTTGCCGCACATGAGGTCGGTATTCCACTCGACCCCGCCGCCCAGCACCACGGTGGTATCCCGGTTACTGGCTGCCCGGGAGACCGGCTCGCCACCACCCAACAAATAATAAAACTCATCATCCAGTGCAGCCGCGGGCCACGCGGTAACGAGACTCCCTATGAGCAAGGCGACTAAGGGGATGTGTGTTCTGTTCTGCATACGCTTCTTCACTAGTAACTCCACACCAGGACCGCCCCTTCCTGTTCACAACAGGAATAGCTACGCCACAGCTGCCAGGCGTTACCATTGACCGCGTTGACGCGAGTTCTGTAGGGATCAATCAGACTGACGGTGTCATCGATGTCCGGCAGGTTGCGGCAGGACATGACTGACGGCACCAGCTGCTGCCATAAAAAATCCGTATTTTGAGTGGGAGGCCACTGCCCCTGCCTGGGCACATACCCCGCATCCAGCGGCGAGTAGACATGCGGCTGCCAGTGCTGGCGCACGATGTGGGCTGCCCGCTTTGCGCCCACCAGCGAGGCCTTGTAATCGTGCCCTTGTTTCACAAAGCCGATCCGGGGGTACAGGCCGGCAAAGCGCGACACACCAGCACTCACACCGCTAAGAAGGTTGGCCAGGGTCCAGGGCGTTTCTACCGTGGGATCACGCCAGTTCGGATCCAGGGTACTGATAAAGTACGGCGCCATCGGCCAGGTCAGCGGTGTGCACATTGGAAAACCGCCTGCGGCAGCCGCCGCGTGATAGGCCCAGGTCGCCGGGCTACCAAACACCTCGGTGTTCTTGAATTTGAGCGCCTGTTCTCGGATTTGGGCGCCGCCCTCATCACTGGCGCCGCCCTCCTGGGCAAAGGCCGTCGGTGACACCGCACCCTGGGATTCTGGCCAGGGGCTTTTTCCGAGGATCGGGTAGGCGTTGACCACCGCTTCGGGAATGCGATGACTGACCCGGATGGAAAAATCAAACTCACAGCCCACGATCGTGCAGGTCATCCAGAGGCAGCCCCCCACCACCTGGTAATCCATGCAGGCCAGATCCAGACCTGCCGAGGCGATGGCGCTGGAAGAAATGGTTGCCGTATCCGCCTCGGTGTTCATTGCTTGCATTGCGAACGTTACCGCTAGGCCCAGGCAGACGGCTTTCATGCTACTGCCCATGACGAAACCGCGTAATGCGATCGATGGCGACCTGCACGTCATACTCGCCGTACACCACATAGTTTCCATCTATAAGAACCGCCGGGAGCTTCGCAATCCCCGATTGCCAGGCGATCGCCACTGCCTGAGCATGCGTTTTGAGCTGCGCCAGGACGGCTTGCCCCTCGGAAGAACGAATCACCGCCATGGCGTGCTGGCGCGCCGCTGTCTCATTTTTCGGGTTTTGAAAGGACAAGTTTTTGAGGGGCTTTTCAATGGTGTCCAAGACAAACACCTCGGTGGCCAGGTCCAACCGCTGCAGTGCGGGGAGTCGCTGCGTCGTAAACACCCAGACGGATTCGGGTGCCTCCTGGGCCACGGCGGATACTGTGATGCCACACAGCAGTGCCAGCACCTGACAGCCGCTTGTTTTGTAGAACGAGCTAGTCCGCACGGCGGATGCCTCGCGCCACATCGATCTCGTGGGCCACGTGCATCGCCGCCTCGATCTCCGTTATTCCCCGCTCGCGCATAAGGGCCATACGGTGGGCTTTTTCGTGCTTTTCCGTCTGGGCCAGGGCGAGCATCAAGGAGGGGGGTACATTGCGACAGAGGGTTTCCATCGCCTCGGACAGCACCGCCCCTTCGGTGTATTTGCCCGGGGACTTGCTGGCGGACAACAGCATATCCCGCTGGGCCTCGTCGACATGGCGGAACCGGGCAATGGCCTCCACCTCTTCCTTGGGCATGACCAGGCACAGCCACCACTCCACCATGTTCAGCATCTTTTTGGCCGCATCCGGGTAGTCCTCCATATTCTGGGTTGCGGACCACAGCCAGGCGCCCAGCTTGCGCCACATCTTGACAATCTTGACCAGAAACGGTGCCAGCAGGGGATTGGTGGTGATGATGTGGGCCTCATCAATCGTCACCACGATTTCCCGGGACCCGAACTGGTCGCGTTCGGCGATGTTGTTAATCATGTTGAGGCAGCTCACCACAGAAATGGCCAGGTGCGCCTCATAGCCCTCCCGGGCGAAGGTGGCCAGATCAATAATGGTGACATCCGCCTCGCCCCAGGCCGTGCCGGTGTTATTGAACAGCTCCCCGGCAAAGCCATCACAGAACAGGCCAATGGCATCCCCCATCTCCCGGATGCGTTTGCGGGTATCGCCTTCGTAGTCGCGGCTGCGGGACATCCCATAAAACGCGTCGCGCACATCTTGGGTCAGCGTCGGTCGATCCTGTTTTGCCGTGGTGGCCGCCGCACTCAAAATCGCATCGCGGATCACGCGGCGATCGGAGCGGGTCATGCGCGCAGCTTCGCGCGTCTCGCCGCCGGTGATCATCAGCTGCGCAACAATCTCCATCTCGCCCATGATGTCCCTCGAATCATCCTCATCGGTCTGATCGTCGGGGTCAAAGACTGGCCGTTCATCCAGGACCTCGTGAGCATCCCCAAAGGGTGACAGTGACACCCCGCTGCCGGGTTTGAGGGCCACGCGATTGACCGACAAACCGGTGGCGGCAAACCAGTCCCCCAACAAACCAAAACTGTTGCCGGCCTCGATAATAAACAGCCGCGGCCGGTGAACGGCCATGACATGGGCCAGCATACTGACCAGGGTGGCGGATTTGCCCGCCCCGGACGGCCCCAAAATAAGCATGTGCGCGTTTTTCTGACGGTCCTGCGCGTTCAGCGGATCAAAAAACACGGGTTCGCCGCCGCGATTGAACATGACCACACCGGGGTGGCCGGTCCCGGTGCTGCGCCCAAAGAAACACGACAGGTTTGCGATGTGCTGGACCACCGTGAGCTGGGCACCCCGCCAGCCCTCCCGGGCGTCTCGATCTGCATCGTAGACCATGGGCAGGTTGCGAATAGCCGCATCCAGTGCGGTAAAGTCATCGCGGGGGGCGATGGCCCTAAATCCGTAGTTGAGCAGCCGCGATCGCACCGCATTGGTGTGTTCATCCAGCTGCCGGAGGGTGTTGGCTCTCAAATAGACCGCGTACTGGGCGCGATACATCTTGTGGCGCAGGCCCAGTATCTCCCGCGCCTTGTCGCAGTCCTTGCGGACCTGGACGGACTCACTGTTATCCCCGATCGCCGCGGCATCAATGGCATCGATATGGATATCCAGCGTATCCTGGGGAATCACCACGATGGTGCTGACAAACACACTGCCCGGCGGCAGCATATCCATCATCGCATTGGTGGCATCCCCGCGTTTCGTTTCGCCGGTGACATGCCCCACCGCCGGGCGGCGCCGTATACCGTCGATGGAGAGGCAACGCAGGGCACTGTCACCGAACCACCAGCAACCGTGATCGACATCACTGCGCGGATGATCATAAAAAAGACTCTCGGCAAACTGGTCACCGTAGGGCAGCGAATCGGCCTGCGTCTTCGCGGCTCTCAAAAACGCCTTGCGGTCACCACCCAACACCTCGGGATTAAAAAAATCCAGCAGCCAATCATGAAAGGCCTCCCCGGATAGCCTGTGCAGCTTTGCACCGGAGGGTTTGAGCGCGTGGCTGAATTTCTCGAGGACTTCATTGAGGTTCACCAGCGCGGCATCCAGATCCCCCTCCTCCTGCCGCGCCCGTTTGTTTTTGGTGCTGGCCAACTTGCGATAGATCACCAGGACGTTGCGGCGGCGGGAGCCACCCCAGGGTGTTTGCGTGACGGTCTCATCCACAAAAAGACCGCCCTCGCGTGTGATCCCGGCAAAGTGCGCCTCCAGCACCTCAAAATAGCGGCGGCTGTAGTCGGTTTGCCCCGCCTCCGCCGTTGCATAGGCGCGAATCTTTTTGGCCATGCCCTCGAGATTGTCATCGTCAAAGGTGTAGGTCTGGATCACCCAGGGCGCGTGATCGTATTCCTCAAACGAATCCTGCAGGGCTTCTTCCAGGGTGTCGCGCACTGAGGCCAGGTGCTCCTGCGTGCGCCCGGCGGTCCCGATGGGGCTGATCTCGAACACGGCGCCCACCGAGCGCCCGTCTTCCAACAACACCGCCTGGTGATCGTCGAGGTATTCCACCCAGGGCAAAAAATCGATAAAGGAGCGCTCGCGCTGATAGCCGCGGTGCGCCTGTCGCCGGGGCAACGGGCGCTTCTTGACGGCGGGCGTTACCGCGGTGGCGGTCTCTGCGATCGGCTCTCGCGCCGTCACGGCGCATCGCCTTTTAGAGGCGTGGGCAATATCGACTCGCCGGGCAGGCGGTACTCCACACGGTCATACAGTGGAATGACCGTGGTATAACCGGGAATCGGCGCCCGTGTTCGGGTCGCCAGATGCGGATAGACATAGATCACCACATCCGGGTTGTTTAGCCGAGGGAACAGGTTATCCAGCTCCGATTGGCTGGTGCGTGTGTACGCCACATAGTCGAGGTTTTTGGGCGGTTCGGCTGCGTCGATCTGCCGGTAGACCGCATCCTGGTAGGCGGTCAGCTTTTTGCGGCAGTCTGCACCCGATTCTTCCAGCTGCAGGCTGGCGCAGATCGCCTCAGGATTGACGGTGGGCGCGCCCGAGACACTGACCTCGTTCATCGCCTCGCGGTAAATGTCGATCATCGGCGTTTCCGAGGGCGGCAAAATGGTGTCCTGGCTGGCGCAGCCGGCCAATAGGCCGGTTGCTGTGACCAAGATCACCCGAGTTTTTGCATTAATCCAGTTCACGATAACCTCCTAAGGCGAGGGCCCCGTAGTTGGTCTTGCGGCCGTTCGGGTCATAGTCAATATTGATCTGCTCGGTAATGTGCATGCTCACCTCGGCGCCGGGTTGTACGTAGATTGCATCAAACTGCTGGGCCTGGCGCTCATCCAGCCAACGCGCGACCTCCATGGACCCATCGGCGATGGTTTTGCCGAGGATGTAGTCTGAGGTAGACCCGTCGACCACGGTCGTGACGCCGGTCCCGCTGCCATCGACCGAGGTGATTTGCGTGGTCTGGCTGGCTGCAGCGGCTTCTGCAGCAGCCGAGACCGATACCACACCCATGCGTTGGGCGAGATAAGTGTAGGCATTGGAAATACGCTGGCCGACCACACAGGGGTTACCGAAGGCATCGGACAGTTCCCCGATTTTTACATCGCGCGCACTGGCGGTACCCTCGTAGATATCCTCTGCCTTCGGCACGGTCCGGATCGTGCCGTCCTCAAACACGAAGGTGATGGAGTACAAGTCACCGCGCACACAGCCCAGCGTCCAGTCGCCCACCGCCTTGCCGCTGGCAATGGAATAGGCCACCTCGGGGAGTTCGATGCCGTTGGCCATCAGGTTTTCCCGACCAATGATCACCTTGAAGCTATAGGGATCGGTGACCTGCCCGCCGATGGGGACCCGCCCCACCAGCGCAGTCATCGCCGTGGAGGCGACCAGGGTCGCGTTGCGGGGAATGGTGTAGTACGGCACCGGCGGTGCCTGCGCTGCGCCGCGACCCGCCACGCCTGGCAATTTATCAAGGGCCATGGTGTTCCTGAAGCCGCGCTGTGCCAGATTCAGGTTATCGAGTAAGCCGCCTTCACTGTCCGCCTCGTTACCCAGAGGCTCTACCCACACGGTCTCCATCGCATCCACCCCTTGTCCAGCGGACGGGGTCGCACGTCGTTGGGCGGCTTGCGTGCGCGCCAGGGTGCGTTCGGCCTCCTCCAACCGGCGCATCATGTCCTCATATTCCGCCGTGGACTGCGCCACCACGTTCTCTTCGGCCTCCGTCAGCTCAGTGTGCAGCCGCCGGCCCAGGGTCTGCTCCATCTTTTTGAGCTCGGCGTTATCAGCACGCAGTGCGGTGTTGTCCTGCCGCAGTAAACTCATGCCCTCTTTCATGTCGCGGACCTCGCCGATCAGCGTGGCCACAATGTCTTTTTCGGTGTCCCCCTCTATACCGAGTCCCGCCAGAGCTTCTGCGCTCAATGCACCGCCACCCACCTCGATGGGGTTGTCTGGCTTCGTGGTATCGCCCTCGCAGGTTTTGATAGCCACGAGTATTGCGGCCAGCAATAAGAACACGGCACCGAACTGTACGACTTTGTTGTGTCCCATACTTAGATCCCCCGAATCACGGTGCGAATCGGCTGGTCGGTCACGACAAAGAGTGTGGTGCGATTTTTTGAGGTATCCCTTGGCGACAGCGCCGTATCGAAAAACGCACTGGCCACAAAGTGCGGGGCGACACCCGAGCGCTGTGCACCCGGCGCGTGGTGCACCTTGCGGTTGTCCAGGGTGATCGGGTGGCTGTGCTCGTTGGTGACGATAAAGCTGGTGACATACAGGCCATCGACGGCCCAGGCCTTATGGGGCAGCACGATCAATCCGCGATGCCGGCCCTGGTCATAGAGCTGCGTTAAATTACCCGACAGCCCCACCGGGACCGGTCGGATGCCTGGCACCGGCGCCACCAGGCGGGCGGGGGAATACTGCGCCTGGGCGGCGTAGCGGATCAGTTCGAATACGCTCGCTCGCGCCGGTCCCCCACCCTGCCCTACGCGATCTCCGGTGGCCTCTGAATCACTCGACAGTACGATCTGTACTGTCTCCATAGCCGCAGGCGGGGCTTTTTCGGTCCGCGCGCTGACATCGAAAAGAATAAATTCCCCGCTGTCCAGGCGCACCTTGATGCGTTTGTTCTCAAACGGCTCCAGAGCCGTCCAATAGGCCGTGCCGCCGGTGACCAGGGTCCGAAAGATGTTGGGGTTGGACAGCTCTGCCGGCAGGCCGACGGCGCCGTCGCGTGGCAGCACCACCATCTGCTCAACACCGACCACCAGCTCGATTTTTAGGGGTGTCTTGTGCCACACCACCGTGGCCGCACTGGTGACCCCGGTTAGGAGGGACAGGATAAGGGTCGCGGGAAAAAGTCTGAAAAACATCATGTGTTGTTGTCCTCTTCATTGTCTTCCGCCACGTCGATCAATCGCGGCTTGGTGGCGTAGCAATCCAGGGCCAGGCCCCAGGGGTTGAGTTCAGGGTCCACCTCATAGCTCACCACACGGATGGGGAAGTGGATGAGGCGATCCTTCACCCGCTCGCCGCGGTAGGTTTCCTGCACATGCAGGTCCAGTCCCACGACCCAGCTGTCATTGGATGTTGCTCGCACCCGCGTTTCGCTAAAGCCCCGGCCGGGGATCTCCCAGACCGCCCGGGAGCGTCCCGCCAGCTCGTTATTGCGGTCTCTGGCACGATGGTCGCCCAGGCGTTCCTCGTAACAGGCCGGTGTCAGGTAGTGTTTGAGGGTATGAATGCGCGCGTAGTAATCGTCCTGGCCGTCATTGGGCCAGCGATTGAGTTGCTGAAAGATGTAGAACGCAAAACTGTAGATATTGGCCTTGGGCATCTCGCCTAATTGCTGCTCGGCACCCGTACTCAAATCGGGCGGGTAATGCAGGGTGATGGCGCTGGGCGCCCGCGCCCACCCCACCAGGGCCAGGCCCAATAGCAATGCCAGCACCAACACCGCGCCCAGCAATAATCGGATCATCAAGTCCTTGGTATGCACCAGGTTGTCGTAACGGCTCACTTCGTCCTCCAGCGTTGTATGTCCCAGGTACGGCTCTCCCGTATGAGCACCTTGCGGGCGAGACCCCGGTCTTGCAGCCAGGCGCTGAGGGCCATCATGTGATACTGCTTGGGCTTGCCGCGCTTCAGAATCCGGATGCGCTTGCCCGCCAGCCATAGGCTCAAAAACACCATGCCCGCCACGCAGGCCAGCGACAGCAGGGTTTTGCCGATGACCAGCCCGACGATCAGACACACAGGTGTCCACAGCACAAAAAACAGCATCAGCGACAGCTTGATTTCGGAATTGGTCATCGACAGGAACACCACCGGCTCTTCATTGAGCCGGTCCGGGATAAACTCGACATCACGGCGGGCGAGCACGGTCTTTTAAAGAATCGCGGCGGCTTCGGTGAGCAGAAACACCACAAACACCAACAGCAGTACCCCGGCCCCAAAGTTCACACCCAGTTGTCCCCAGGTGCCCTTCCCGTCCTGCACCTCCCCATAGGCGCCGATGGTGTTTTTGCTCACCACAAAGAACGCCAGGGTGGCCACCGCCAATCCCAAAAAGAGAAAGATGTCATAGGAATAATCCTGCATCATTTGGATGTAGCCGCCGGCGGTCGAGCCCCGACTCGGCGGTGCGGTGGTCGGCAGCGCGGCCATGGCCTGGCCACCGGTAACAATGAGGCCCGTCACCAGCGCGACCCCGTTGTGCCACAGTGGCGCCAGCGAGTGCATCCGGACGATTCCCGGGTCCGGGGTTTCATTGGTGTTTGTTGTGTTTGTTGTGTTTGTTGCGTCCTGTTTGGCAGGTGTTGCGGCGATGTCCTGGTACATAATGCGTATCCTTTATATGACTGTTTTAAAGAGCCATGACGGCAATGACCACCGTCACAACAAAAACCGCGCGGACGACTTTGCCGGCGGCATCCGGTACCGAGGCACCTGGATTACGAAGTCCCCGGTAGCTGCCGATCGCAACCCAGGAACACCAGGTCAGCATCAGCACGATGCCGACCGATATCACCACCACACCCACCGCCTCAGCGCTGACACCCACACCCGTGTTAGCGGCACTGAAGGCGGTGTTCTGTTCTGTATTCATCAGTGGCATGGCCGATTCCTTACAAAAACTTTTTGAAGCGGCTGGTGGCCACGTAAATCATCAGGCCCGTCAACAGCATGGACGGCGCGAAAATCACCACCGGCGGCAGGGAGAACGGCAACATCAGGTAGAGAGAGATCGTGAGCAGCAGGCTCGGGACAATCCAGCGCTTGGCTTTATGGAAGACGTAGGAACTTTCATGTCCCCCGGTGTATTTGCGGATATCCCGCGCCACCAGGCCGTCATAAAACGCCACCAGGGCCACCAATAGAAATCCCGGCAGTACGAACAGGCAGATCGCCATCCGCAACAACACCAGTTTGACGGTGTTGAGGGCCGCCACCCCATAGGTGTTGAGCGGGTGGGTGGACCACAGTGCGCGCCAAAACCCATCCACGGCCTGCGCCGCGCTATCGGACAGGGCCTGCGGCGAGAGCGCCGTCATCGGGTACTGGTCGATGGCTTCGATATAGGCGCGTTCGGTCACCAATAACACGCGCGCATGGTTCACCGGCCACCAGGACAGGGATATCCCCACACACTCGATCAGGACCGAGAGGCCAACGGCCAGCAATACCGCTGACACCAGCGCGCCGACGAGACCCAGGGTTTTTGAGACGGTGCCCCGCTCATGGATGACCGGTTTGTCCGAGCGGCGGTGTTTTTGCTGGCGTTCCGTCATGCCGGTAACCAGGCCACGATGGGACTGGTGCGCGCCCAATCCCCGTTACTGGCACTAACGTAGTCGCCCTTCATGCTGTCGACCATGCTCTGCAGGCCGGTGGGCAACTCCTTGTCGTCATCGAACAGGGGCAGGCGCAGCTTGTAGAGCCGGCCGGCCAATAGGGCGAAGGCATGACCCTTGGGTAAGGCGTCGAGATCCCCGGTATGGATCATGGGTACCCGCTGGCTGGTGATCCGCTGGCGGGTGTTGGAGACAAAATGAATATCCGTGTCCGGGTTGGAGCTGTCGGTGGTCCCGCTTTCCAGCATCAGGTGATTGATTTCCACCTCTTTGAGCCGCGAAGTCAGCAGCTCCGCCGTCGCTTGCTCCTTCACACGCAGCATGATCAACGTGCCGAGGTTGCCGACGACCTGGCCGGCCCGCGCCTGCGAGTCAAATCGCGCGACGATGTCCGACAGGGTTTGCGTGTAGGCCGTCAGCTGAAAACCGGCGCCACCGGCCTTGTTGGCCAGGGGCACAAACTCGCGCCCTACCAGTTCGTTGAACTCATCGGCGTGGACGGAGATCCGGGGCATGGCCGCACCGGATTGGCTTTCCTTATAGAGGCTGCCCGCCACGGAGGTGAGATCGGCAAACATGGCGTTGCCCACGGCGCTGGCCACATCGGGATCGGACAAGGCATCCAGGCCGACATAGACAATCCCACCGCGCTTGATGACCTGACCCCAGTTCAGGCGATGACTCGCCGGTTGATCGGCCTCGGTGGGTGACAGCAGCTGCGCGGCCGGGCCGGAGGTCAGTTTTTCCAGCAAGGGGAACAGGCTGGCGACCAGTTTGTCGAAGTGGCTCTTATCGTGCTCGAAGGTTTTGATGAGCGAGTTGGCGGTCTGGCTCTCCATCTGCGTTTTGCGGTAACACACTAGGCTGGCCCAGGCCCGTCGATCCCGGCCTTTGAGTTGCGCGGGCATTCGCGTGTCACTGTTGACCAGTGCGGTGACCTGCGCCTCCCAGTTTTCCAGTCCCCGCGCGTTCGCTACATGGGCCAGGTAGCGCGTGAGCAGCTGATCAATATCCGAGCCCGCATCCAGCAGGTTCTGATAACTGATCGGTTCGGACAGATCATCCAGGGCCTTGGCAATAACGTTGACGTAGCGCCAGGCGAATTCCCGGAAGGCGGCCGAATTGCCCTCGTTGGGCAACTGCCCGGCGATGCGGGTGGCCACCTCGGTGATGCGTGAATAGGAGCCCACCGGGTTATAGCTCACCGACTGCGCGGGAAATCCCAAATGAAAGACCTGAAAAAGCCCTTCCCTGCCCGCGCGCTTCGCTTCGGTGTACAGGCGGGCCAACAGGTCCCCATCCCCCTTGGGGTCAAAGACAATCACCACGTCGCCGTTGTGAATGTCCTGGGTAGCCATCACCTCCAGCAGGCGGGTCTTGCCGACCCGGGTCGTTCCCACCACGAAGGTGTGGGCCACCCGCTCGGACTGGCGCAGGGTGATCTGCTGTTCTTTTTCATAGAGGCCGACGGCATGCAGCGCCGGATTGCCCTCGACATAGGGCCGCGGTGGAAAGGGATTCAGGAGGGACTGGCTATTAAGCGGCGCGACCGCCCACTGCCCCAGGGCATTGCCGACACCCTCGATGACGTTCCGCACGGCGCGATAGAGGGGTCCCGTGGTTTGGACGTGGGCGTATTCGGGACGATCCAGGTCCGCCCGGCGCTGGGTGTGTTGCGCGCGCCATTCAAAGCCTTTGCCCAAAAACAGTTCCTGCAAATTCCCCTTGATGTCTCGTGGGTTGATTTCATATCGAGGGAGGACATGCAAGCCTCGTTGGTATCGCTTGAGCTTGACGCAGCGGGTCGCCAACCAGGCAGCACGCGCCAGAAAGACAGCACCCACGGCATACCCCACACCACCGGGCATCATCAGGACTTGGGGCGCATTGACGGCAATGATGCCCAGTGAGGCATTGGTCACCACGGAGGCGAACTCCACCGGTGGTCGCAACAGGGCTTCAATGGGCTGGTTACTCATGGGTGCCCTGCGCTGCCTGTTCGGGACTCACCAGCACCATCGGGTAGGTGCGGATGCCGTAGCCCAGCGCCAGCGAGTCACCGTGCAGCAGCATGAGATCGATGCCCGCCTCTCGGGCCTGCGTTTTGAGGGCCAACCAGTCACTGCGTCGGGTGGCTTGCACCACCACACCCCGTGCGCCCATCGCGGCCAGACCCTCTGCCGAGCGGCTGAACCAGGTCAGCGATGCCGCGTCCATGCCCATTACAAACAGCGCTGTGACCAAGCCTGGCACGGTTTGCATATTGGGTCGCCCGGGGCTGAGCTGGGTGGGGGTTAGAGGCAGCTGGTTTGCCAGGGGCCGAACACCGATGCCCTCAGGCATCGCCGAGTCTCGGGCTGTGCGCGGACCTTTTTGCAATCGCGTGTAGTACGGCGCTGCCAGGATCGTGCTGCGCCCCTCAAACACCACGATGGGCTGACGCTGTACTGCCAGAGACGCCGACTGGACGTTCATACTGAGCGCGACCAGCATCAGGCTCGAGAGTCCGCTAGTTCGCATGGGGTTGCTCATCGACTGGCGGTAATTGGTTAAAGAAATGCCGGACGCGCTGGCGGTATTTCTCCGCAATCATTCGGTCTTTGGCGCTTTCCGCGGGCCGGTGATAGCGCCCGACCGCGTCCCACCAGTCCCGACGGAACTGGTAGTGAGATCTGAGAATCATGGCGGCGATTTTGATGTTCACCCGCGGATCCGTAACACGCCAGGGGGAACCCATCACATCAAACTGCCAGTACCAGTTCAGCTGCATCGGCCCGACGTCGATCATCAGCTCGCCGGTGCCCAGGGCGGCCATCAAACCGTCGAACATGGACTGGCGATCATCGAATCGCTGGGCGGTGCCGGCGACGTTGAGCGTCCAGGGCCAGGGACTCATCCGCCCGTTGTTGTATTGGCCCGATTCCGCCAGAGACATGGCATAGAGAATGGGCGCGGGGACACCGACATACTCGGCGACCTCGACATACATCGGCTCCACCGCACTCAGTGTCACCGGGCTCGTTGACAGTACCGACACCAGGGCTACAGCTCTCTTATCCACTGGCCCTCCCCGGTCTTGCGGTAAATGGCCGGAAAGCTCGCCAGGTCCTCAAATTGGCCGCCATGGTTTACGGTCGCCTTACCGGCGTTCAGTGCACGCAATAGCGCGGGCTGACCTGCGATCCACGCCCTCAGCGTCGCGTCATCACCTGTGGTGCCCACCACGTGGATGTCGACCCCTTCCGCTGCCTCTGTCAGCATCCCCGCCAGGCGCCGGGCAATCACACCCTCACATTCGGTGCAGTCCGGTGTGACGATCAGGGCATAGCGCTGCGCTGTATCATCGGTGCTTGCGATGACGGGCTGGGGGCTCAGTCGCGGCGCGTCCGGATACAGACGGGCCCAGGCGCGATCGACGGAGAGTTGGAAAGCCAGTTCCTTGCGGGTGCGTTCAAACTCTGTGCGCACATACAATTCGGCAAAGCGGTCGCGCTCAGCGGTTGTGTCCGCGCTGACACCCAGGGCCGTGATGGGATCCAGCCCGGGGCTCCAGACGCCGCGGCGATGCCGCATGATCCGCTCGTAGGCCGTCCATTCCTGAGACGTCAGTCCCCAGCGGGCGCTGGCCTCTTCGGCCGCCTGCTGCTGTGTGTGCGCCACCGAATGCGGCGTGACGGTGGTGGCGATGGACCCCGCCCGAACAGCGGCGGCGATCATCATCAGCATCAATGTCCCCAACGTCCGCGATCTCATGGTTTGATGCCCTGGTAGTTCCGCGCCGGGTCCCAGGACTCGGCCACTAACGCCCCCTGGGACTTCACCTGAATTTCGTATTGTCTACCGCGGGGGATCACACCCTCGGCGATCCACCCGCTGATGTTCTGTGGCGTTGTATCAAGTGCCCGGGCCGCACAGGCAGGGCCGCGGAAATACGTGATGACATCCTGAATGTTCACCGTCTCTAATCCCCCAAAGATCGACTGCCTGGTCTTATTGGTTATTTGGTGTATTTGCTTAGAGCAGGGAACGTGCCAACTTTGGCGGTAGGGAAACCGCGTAAGAAAAAGCACCTAATTGCGACGAATTGTCGCTAAAGAGGTTTGTTTACTTCTCCGGACACGGAAAGTACCCGACTCGCTCCCTTAGAGCGTAGAGGCTTGGACATGTCCGGACACGTCCGGACACCCTCAGCTTTGCTGGTGCAAAGAGAAGGTTCGGCGTGTAGTGTCAGCATTTTCGGGATGGAGAGGTAGATACGCTGCTGGGCGTTCCAACCACATCGCGACGAAACCGTCTTGTGCTGGCTATACTTGATGTCTGATTCCCTGTGCCGGAGGCCCCGAGGCCACGATCATGAGAGCATTGACACGACCCAAGCCCGAACACAGCTATCAGGCGGCCACGGAAATCGCCCATCTGCGGACCTATCGGGATGCGGTGCCGGCGGATCCCGCCAAGAGCAGAAACATTCCCGCAGTCGGGCAGGCAGGCCATGTACTTATCGCTACGTGGAATATCGCCAATCTGGGTGTCCACAAACGCAGGCACTGTGACCACCGCGTGATCGCCGAGATCCTCTCCTGGTTTGAACTGGTGGCAGTACAGGAGGTGGCCGATAACCTGGCGGATTTCCTGGCAGTGACCCAACTCTTACCGGAGCATTTTCGCTGGCTATTCAGCGACCGGGCGGGAAATGATGAACGCAGCGCCTATGTCTACGACAGCCGCAGAGTAACATTGGGTCCCAAAATTGGGGAAGTGGCCATCGTCGACAGCGACCGGAGGTATGTAAAACTGCCGGGCATTAGCCGCAAGTTTACCGGCTTCAACCGCAACCCGTATCTGGCCAGCTTCACCGTAGAGGATACCCCGCTGCTGCTGGCGAACTGTCATCTCCTGTTCGGCCCCCAGGACAGCAGCGCGGCGCGAAAAACGTCCATGGAGCGAAGGCAACTGGAGGCCTATGCCATCGCCCGGTGGTGCGACCTGCGCCGGGGCGACAAGCATGCCTGGACTAAAAATATCCTGGCCGTGGGCGACTTCAACCTGCCCGAGGCCGTACCTGGCGATCCGGTGTTTGAGGCGCTAACAGACAGGGGGCTGAAGCTGCCCCCCCACAGCACCCGGATACCCACCAATGTCTCCAATAGTTCAGATTACGATCAGATCGCGGTAGCACCGGGTTTGATGACAAAAATCGTCAAAGAAGGCGTCTTCGATTTTGATGGTGCGATATTTTCCAATATCTTCGATGACAATGCGCCCGGCTACTGGCGGAGCTGTGCCAAGTATTACATATCCGATCATCGGCCGCTGTGGATGCAGTTCACATTGTAAGGTCAGCCAGGCAGACTTTGTCACCGGCGGTCACACGGTGACTGTAGAGCACATCCGGCACGAAGCATTTAGGCGACCAACTGTACGATCATTTTCAGCCCGATCATGCGGTTTCTAAACGCTGGTTACTCGTCCTCGTCGGGCTGTGTGCCTTTATTGTTTATGTTCGTGCCCTAGATCCCCATTACCCATCAGCCCATCCATTCGCAGCCGGAGCTAAATGCACTAGGTCGAAATACTGAGCGGACCTCTAACAGCGGCCTGTCGCTGTTGAGCATATGCCAGCCGCTGGGGGCCGCAATGTGCCAGGAGCGGCCACTACAGTAGTTTCAATCCACGACTTCGGGCTCAGGTTCGGGAGGTTCATCGCCCTTTCCTCGTAGCTCGGTCAACGCTAGCTCCATATCTCCGTTCGAAACTATCAAAGCTTTCCTGCATTCTAACAGGCTGGCTCCCGACCGGATTCGCAGTTGTTTAATCATCTCTGCCATGTCTTGCATAGCTTGCTACCTGCCTCTAAAATCCACCTAAGTCCGAGCTGCTCCAAAAGCAGACCGTGATCCCTATTGCCAGATCACCTGGCATTCGCCATTAGCACATATCGCGCTAGGGGTGTCGCCAGGAGGGCATGCAGCAGCTGCCGAGCATGCTCCACGGGTTTCCCCGTACGCGTCGTGTAGCTGTATCAGCTGGTCAATTATCTCGGGATTCACAGCCGTTGCTCCGCAAGGATTGAAACAGGGTGTATCGGTGAGTAAGGCGCAATCCGAATCATTTGCACAGTGACTGTATTCGTTTTCCAAGTCGATATAACGCTCGATAAAGCCCTCTGGGTCGGGTTGGGTGGGTTCCTGAGCAAGTGCAGCGTTTTGATGGATGGCAGCAAATAGGCTCAGCACAAAAAAAGCAATTTTTGGCACTTCCATTAGCTTCATCTTTTGCGTTTTTCCCACAGAATCAACGACCGCAACGAGTAAATTTGCGACCTTGGCCACAGTCTAACGCATCCGGCACGTTTCCGCCGGTTTGCGGCCTGTCAGAACCCGCTCTGGGAACCCTCACAACGGACCGGGTTGTGCCGAGGCTGTGTGAAAACGCCATCATCGGTATAATGGCAGCAAGCCATTAATCCGGTGATGCCGATGAGCAGATTTATCCAAAGCCAGAGCCGTACGCAAACAACCCTTCTGCCAGAATGCCTTGACGATTTCATCGATGAAGATAACCCTGTTCGGGTCGTCGATGTATTTGTAGATCGTCTTGAGCTGGACAAGTTGGGTTTCAAGGTCCTTCCCGCAGATACCGGCCGACCTGGCTATCATCCTGCGACGATGCTAAAGCTCTACATTTATGGCTATCTAAGCAGAATTCCGTCTTCAAGACGGTTGGAGCGAGAAGCTGCACGCAATGTGGAGCTAATGTGGTTACTCGGTCGCCTTGCCCCAGACTTCAAAACGATCGCTGACTTCCGCAAAGATAATGGCAAGGCCATAAAGAAAGTCTGCCGGGAGTTCGTCGATCTTTGTCGTCGACTCGAATTATTCTCTGGCGAAGTCGTCGCAATCGACGGCAGCAAGTTCAAAGCCGTAAATCACTATGACAAGAATTTTTCATCCACCAAGGTGAAGCGCCGCCTGGAGCAACTGGAATCCAGCATCAAACACTACTTCAAAGAACTTGAAAGTGCAGACCGCGCTGACTCGCAGGTACCCGAGCAGAGAAAAGTCCATCTGAAAGAGAAGATCAAGGCTGTCGAGCAGGAGATGGCGCGTGTAAACCGTATCGGCGAGCAGCTAGCAGAAAGCTCAGAGACTCAGGTTTCCCTCACAGACCCTGATGCTCGATCCATGCGGACAAAGAGCAAAAGCTCGGGCGTTGTTGGCTACAACGTACAAACCGCTGTTGATGCAGAGAATCATCTGATCGTGGCCCATGACGTCACCAACACCGGCAGTGACCGGAGTCAATTGTCCCGAATGGCAAAGCAGGCTAAAGAAGCGATGGGCAAAGAGACGCTGACGGCCCTGGCTGATCGAGGGTATTACAAGGGCGAAGAGATATTGGCTTGCGAACAAGCGGGAATCACGCCTTATGTTCCCAAGACACAGACCTCCGGTAACCAGGCTAAAGGACTCTTTGGGAAGAGGGATTTCATCTACATTGCGGAGGATGATGAATACCTGTGTCCGGCGGGGGAGCGTGCGACACGACGAACGAAAACATCGGTTAGAGACGAAATCATCTATCGGTACTGGTGCTCCACTTGCGGGGAGTGTCCCATCAAATCGCAATGCACAACGGGAAAGGAACGACGCATATCACGCTGGGAGCATGAAGACGTTCTAGATGACATGCAGAACCGACTGGATGAAAATCCCGATGTTATGGCAACGCGAAGAGCGACGGTAGAACACCCATATGGCACCCTCAAGGCGTGGATGGGTGCGACGCACTTCACTATGAAAACAATGGAACGAGTGAGCACCGAAATGAGTTTGCAGGTACTCGCCTACAACATAAAACGTGTGCTCAAGATCATGGGCGTTCAGCCTTTGTTGGAAGGGATGAGCGGGTAATCCCCGTTATCTCTAGGCTCGCGCCAGTATAACCGCCCACAGGGGCTCCAGAGCGATCAAGGCAGCATCTGGACTTCCAGTTTAGGATTGTGAGCAATATTGCGGTGGAAAGCTCCCTGCGGAAGGTGGAGGAGGTGAACCTGTGTTGGCAGCGGCGTTTTCACACAGCCTCTGCCATAAGCAGACGGTTTGCAACGCTGCGGAAATGGTCAAGAGCAATGTGCTATGCGACCGTGCCGAGCCCTGCTATACATCTGACCATCGCCCAAGTGTTGCTAGACACCAACCTGAATCTAAATCAAGTAGCCCAAGTCCGATAGAGTTTCTCCCGGTAGAAAATTCGCCGGTTATTTTGTAGGTAGCAACATAGCTGTACCCAGGCTCGAGCACTTCGACAAAATCTGACGCCACGAGAATCTTTTCTTGATCCATCATGTACCCCACTGTCTCGAGATAATTCTGGATATCTTGCGAATCAGCTGTGATCGACTTTATGCCCTTTTCGTCACAACTAACACTGTCCAGACTTTCGGCGTTCATGCTCTTGAGAGCTGGAATAACTGCCATTCTTACGAACTTGTCAGCTCTTGCTGCCTGCTCAGATTCACTCTCCGAACAGGACGATAAAGTGAGCGTTAGCAGCAGAATGGCGGCCAATCTCATAAGGATGTATAGCTGCCGCAAAGACGAAAACAGTCCCGTAGAAAAAGTGAAACCGGGATTTTCACAAAGGTCCCTTATGAGTAATTTTGTGCCTGTCAGGCATGATGGTATCTCAGCTTCCGACGGGCAACAAGGTGCCATGAACTGCCGGTCAGTAACGATCAAAGCAACCGCGCGTCTTTTCGCGTCGGATTGCCTTTGCTCGCTAAATGTTTTGTGAGCACATAGGCCAGTAACGGCAACCATGACAAAAAGGACATGAATAGCCCGGAAAGCATGTAGTTGGTTTTATTTCGGTAAGGCCATCCAAACTCCGTTCCCCATGGATATTCACTTAATTCTTCAGCTGTGGCAAACAGCCCAATATATACACCCTCGCAACCAGCTAGGACTGTAAAAAATATACCAAGAAATATGAAAGTGATGATTATCAGTTTATTCATGATTGCTATTTAACGCCACAAGCACCGGCGGCGAAACCGCGCAGCGGTTTTGACGTCCGTGTGGCTTGACTTGTTAACTGCTTCACATGGCACAGTACACGCCGACCAAATCACCACGAACACCAATTGAAACATACTCACCATCCGTGCTCTCTGTGCCGAGACCGTATTCGTTTTGTATCGGGTCGTAAAACTGGACGTACCCTTTATCCTTCGCGATAACCCAGTATTCTTCAAATACTTCGGTATTCATGTGCTCCCCATTTTCTAATAATCGGAATAACTGGCGATAGGGGGTGACTAATGCGTTCCTTAGTTTTGGGATAAAAGACAGTATCTTATCTTCGCTCCATGCATTACCAAATATAGCTCCTGGTTCGGGCTCATCGTAAGTGTACGATTCCAATTCAGTCTCGATCAGTCTTCGTATATCTTCGATGTTCATGGCTGAGCAGTTAACGCCCGTAGAAAGCGCGCGTTTTTTGCGTCGCCTTTGCTACGATTGTTATAAGCCGACTAGAGGACGCGAATATCATCGAGCGACAAAACATAGCTACCCTTGCTGTTTTCAGTTGCGGTTAACTCAATTGATAGGTCTGACAGGCCCTCATTTTGAGTGTAAACCGGAGCAGTTACACTCCATGCCTTTGGTGATGTATTTAAAATTTCTATTACATCGAGCTGGATTTCCTCAGGGTATGGGATTAACTCATCTCCGTACTCAGAGATAGCGCGTCCCATTTCCTCGACGGACAGCCTGTTGCCTGAGGTTAACCAGTAAACTTTGCTGTACTCACTAGAACAAAGCAGTGAGTACAGATGCCTTATCGATTCTTCCATACTTGCCTAGGCTTATAACGCCTGCAGCAGCGGGCGCGCGGTACGCGCGTCCGGCGACCGTAGGGAGCGCACTGCCTGCCCTTGTTATGAGTCCGATTTAGCATATTTGTACCATAGCATTTCGAACTCCGCCTTTGAGATTTCTTTACTGCTAAACTCCCCACTTGAATTGATCTTGGAGAGCGGAGGTATTTCGCATGTCCCGAGCTCAGTGCCTCCAGAATGTACGTCGTGAGAAGCAAAGCCCACCGACCCGTCTCGGAAAAATTCTAGCTTTCTAGATTCGAAGGACTCCGGATCCAGCTCCGATACCAGCCGGATAGGCTCATCGCGAAATTCATGAATCCAGGAAACTTCGATGTATCGCACGTCACGAGGACTCATAACAGCTAAATATAGAGACTAAGTCTATTGAAAAACGGAATCCGGGTTTTCATGGAAATGTCCCTTAAGAGTAATCAGCGGCAGTTCGCCCCAGTCTAACGCATCCGGCACGTTTCCGCCGCATAGCGGCCTGTCAGAGCCAGCTCGGGGAACGTTCTAGACGGGCCGGGTTGTGCCAAGTGCGGCCGCTTATTGATACACGGGAATATCATAGTTCACGGTGTCTTGCACCGTCAGTTCGTCGAACCTGTAAATAGTAACCTTATAATCTGCGCCGTGATCGTAGGTAAACCAACTATAGAAGATGTGAATATACAAATTTGCCACATCCTCTGGGGAAGCAGTTAGGTATAGAAAACCGTGGTCTTCACTCATCTGCGGAGCTAAATCTAGCAGGACTATTCCACCTGACTCAGTATGTATTTCTGCGATTACAGAGTCGAAACTAGCCAGCTCGAAACTGTTACTCGGTCTATAAGTTGCTGGGAAAAACACGCCGATTTCATCCAACTCAAATCTGGCGCGCCGCCTAGTTTGTATATGGAAACCGGGAATATCCATATCGCGTGCAGTGTAGGTGGCATAGCCTAGGAAATTCTCCTCGGAAGAAAGTACATGCTGGTCTTTATTCACTGAGGAAATCGTGGTGCAGCCAAACTGACCTAATACGCAGAGAAGAATACATAAGCGTAAATAACTGTCTGCCATGAATTCGCGCCTCAATAGTAACCCGTTTCAAAAAAGCAAATCTCCCTACGTGACGGGCCGGTTGGTGCCAACTGCGGCCACCGGATGTTGAAGTTGCATCGATGATCTATCAGGAATCTTCATCCTTTCTCGTTACGCTGCGTATACCAAATGATGACGATTTGGTATCGCCGTGCGCTGGGGTAAACGAACTAGTATTCAGCTCAGAGATTCTACTTTCAAATTCAGCCGTTAGCGTCGGCTTTGCATTTACAATGGATATGCCGATATCACTTCCGTAAAATTCCACAAGTGCCGTAAGCTGCTCATCTGAATAGTGCTTGGCATAGATATCCGCCCAGAGCCTCATAAACTTATCGTTTGACCGCTGTTTAACCTCACTCGTACCCTCTGACGCTTTATCTCTACGCCGCCCAGGATAAGAGTCCTTCATGGTCAAGTCGACGAGCCTCCTAGCAAGATTGTATTTTTCTGTCTGCGCCATAGTCATGGGTAGGCTTCTCACACTTTACAAACAAGTCAATTTATCTCAAAAAAAACGGGCTGACCGATTTTCATCACGGGCCGTAAAGAGTAATCAGCGGCAGTTCGCCCCAGTCTAACGCATCCGGCACGTTTCCGCCGCATAGCGGCCTGTCAGAGCCAGCTCGGGGAACGTTCTAGACGGGCCGGGTTGTGCCACGAACGGCCGGTCATTACTGACGCGAAGCGCCCTTGCTGCCCTGACTTGTTAAGGCTGCCCGAATTTGGATGCATAGCTAGGAAACAACTCCCTAAACCGTTCGTTTGCATATTGCTCTGCAAAAGCCTCGCCACCTCGCATTATGTTCTTCTTCCGACTTCGTAATTTGTCGACATGATGACCTAGTTCATGAAGAAATACATGCAACAACATAAATGCCTTGGCAGTAGAGGGCACAAAATGACAAATAAACTCATCTTTTTCTTCTTCAATAGGAACACCCAACTCTTGTAGAAGCCATTCGTGCTCCTCAAAATACTCCTTGTTGAAAGTTATCCACAAATCAGATGGCCAAGCTGAAAGCCAAATTGCACCAGTGCCTTCCCGATTGTAGTGCTTGTAGTAACCATCAGCATATTCATCACCTGTATCCAATATTACGGATTCAATTCCTTCGGAAATATCGCACCAATCAGGAATTAGGTCTGTAAAGTCGTGAATATCTTTCTTGGTCAATACATGCTTGAACCCTTTCCCTGGACGCACTCGGTCCACCACGTAACCTTCACTAGCAGTTGGCGTATGATTATTCTTTCGCTGAACATGGCCGCCGATCACTTTTGGAGACGTTTTACGATTATAGGTCGGTCTCATTGGTTTACCTTAACGCCTGTGGTTGCGGCGGCTGTAAGCCGTCCGTAACCCGCACTTGTTAAGTGCCGCTTGGCATGATTTATACATCCCGGATTCTCCCCTCCTGGCTCGGAATTCCGGAAACAACAAACACCCGATACCATTCAAGATCTTTTCTCTTAGCGAGTTCCTCATCTTCAAGCTCTTTCTCCTCCTGTAGACTTAATTGATCTACTCCAAGATTATTCGCCGCAACATAAACCGAGAAATGTCCCTTACCGATACTCATTTGTAGGAGTGGCTCATCATCAATGACAGACATTAGTAACAAGAGACCTGTCTCAGAGTGAAACGAAACGCACGTAATTCTCTGCCATTCCTCTATGTTGGGGGGATGCTCAGATTCAAGTAACTCGACCCAATGGTCATTTAAGTCCGCTTCCGTTCCGATCAGCCTACAACTTAAGCCACCAGCAAACCCTAGGGCTACCTTTTCATCATCCCAATTTTCTCCATCGCTTATGGAGCGATCTAAACTATCGCATATCATAATCTGGTAGTGACTAGCGAATAATCTACCAGCGAGCACGTTAGCCATTCCAGGCACCTAACAGCTACAACAATAGACCGACCTATATAACACCGGGGCCATTGTTGTAGGTTTCAGCACAGAACAAATATTTTTCATATCAATCTCCTATCTATTCCAGCCGCGCGTATAACACTACAGAAGGAGCCGTAATCCTGACCGGATTTGATGTGCATCGAACGGCCGCTATAAAGAATAATTTTGTGCCGGACAGCGTTTCACATACCCATGGTCCGCTCATCGCCTGTTAGCGACCCCTCAGAGCCCGCCAGGGCCGCCACTTCAACAGGCCCGGATGTGCCAGCGGCCGGTCTTTCGCGATGCCAGTGCAGGAGACAAGCTATTCCTAAATCTGACTTGTTATCTCTTGCCCGACTTCAACAATGTAAAGCCAAGCCGTTTCTCTTGGGCAATACGTATATTCTTTGGCTCCGCAACGTCCACTGTGAATTCGGACTGCATGTTGGAGGTGGAGCCGCTGGATTTGACCCTCCTAGTGACTGTAATCTTTACTCGATACCTTGCACCCTCTTCCTTTACTTTACCTGAGAATTCTAAGGTCTCTTCGTGTGTATCATTACTACCCTCAAAGACACCACCTTCTTGAATTTGAGCCGATATCGTTGAGTCTTCGGAGGTAAGAACAACTTCCAGTGGTTCAAGGGCTTGGGCAAGCGACAATCCAGCTAGAAACACGCACAGTGCGAATAACGATTTGATCTCCATTTTCGTCACTCTTCCCGATTGGTGAGCGTCTAGTTTGAGTAAACAGCGGCCTATTGACGCTGAGCATATCTCACCACCTGAAGGGCCGCAATGTGCCTATGAACGGTCGCTTATTACGGGGTATCGCAGATTCGTCTGTACGCTTAGGTGGTGTTCGACAAAGGGTTCTTACGCGGGATGTCCGTGTTCTAAGGGGACCGGGGCGTTCGATTAAGCGGCGACGTACAAAAGGTTGTGCGGTATCGATCAATCGCTTTGTATGGCGGTCGCGTAAAGGGCAATATCGGCTGCGCTCATGCCCTGTTGACGCGCCGTGTTTTGCCAACCTTTCAGGGCCGCGGAGACTTGCGTGATGATGGCTTCGGCCTGGTGGTCTTTTAGCGCAAAATACGGCGCTGCTCGTCGAGCGATGTCCAGGTCAGCATCCGGTCCCTCCTCGGATATCCAGGTCGCCAGCTCGCGCGCCTTCTCCATCTCTGGCACAGGATTCAGATCGTAGGCCGGGGACAGCCGCCATTGGCCGGCCCTGTCGTACAAGAAACCGTGATTACGCAAATGGTCGTCGAGGTTGCCGATCAAAACACCAAAGACTACCCGCCGCCATAGTTCATGCAAATCCGCCACCGGTTCACTGGAGTACATGCGGATGCATTCAGCAATGTCCGTATAGGTGGCCTCGTCGCCATCATTCAGGC
Organism: uncultured Haliea sp.; assembly: GCA_963977485.1. Lineage (GTDB taxonomy): Bacteria > Pseudomonadota > Gammaproteobacteria > Pseudomonadales > Halieaceae > JARRPM01. The sequence continues at coordinate 14,622 of CAXBOW010000009.1, read as the reverse complement.
CCAGTAAGCTCATGGCCGATAAAAACGGAATGCGCTGGTCGCCCCGCCGGTCAAATCGTGTGATCAGGGCCACTGCTCGCCCTGCCACATCCTCCAGGCGCGCCGCCGACACATTCAGGCCTGCCCTGCCCGCGAGTGTCATGGCCAGCACCTCGCCGTGCGGGATGCTGCGATCATCATCCGGCTTCGGGAATTTGGCGATGGACAAGGTGCCATCATTGTCTATGACGGAGGATTTTGGGCGAGCGCCACCCAGCGGCGAGCCTTCATTCAACAGCAGTTTTAAATCGTCTGCTGTTTCGGTATTCGTCTGAACGGCATCCGCGGCATTCATCAGCGCTGGCAAGCGAATCAGCGGCGGGACGCGGTAGGGGCCAATGTCATGATCAAAGCTGTCTTCGTTTTCACGCTTGTAGCGCAGCGCACCGATGCGCGTTTGATCGGTGATCGCCAACAGGTAGTCGATTTCGGATAGGGCCCGCGCCTCACCCGCCTTGCGAAATGCGCGTTTGATGAGCTGCTGACCCCACCGGTCAGGTGCCGTATCGCGCAATGCCCCGGGCAATGCTGAAGTGTCTGACGTGGTGTATACCGGCCCACCGCCCAACGGCAGGTTGGCCGGGTCGAGCGCAAAGGCCTGCGGGTTATCCCGCCATTCGTCCGCGTATTCAAACACTGAACTCTGGCCACGCCGCTTGGCGACATAACGGCACCGACCAACCAATGTTGGTTTCCCGGCCTGATCGAGGTAGATTTCGAGGGTATCGGTCATGAGCCCTGCCTTTTTCGGTTCACAGGCTGTACTTTTTGCGGCAACCGGTCCTCGTCTATATCCAGCCCCAGGGTATCGGTACCCCGATCGGCTAAATTGCCCAGCCCGTCGACCAGCCCCAGCAGCGCGAGCACGGTGGCATAGATGCCCATTGAAACGGACGGGTCGCCTTTTTCGAGTTTGTACAGCGTCCCCCGACTGATAAAGGCGCGCTCCGCCATGGAGACGGTCGAAATACGGCGCTTCTTGCGGGCAACGGCAATGTCCCCACCCAGCTTAATCAGGGCGTTACGGGCGGCTCTCGGGAGCGTACTGGTCGAGGGTGACTTCATAAATTGTCTTATGTACTATGCAATATAGTGCTTAATTGTTCATAATATTAGACATTATTGACCAAGTTGCTCGAAAAGGCCAGCGCCTGGTTGGCTGGACCTCACCCGCCTAAATACACGGCGGCGATCGACAGCCTGGCGTGCCCGAGCTCTCGCGAAAGGGTCTGTCTGGCGAGTGTATCGATTGCCCGCTGCGCTGCCGTCAGGTGTTTACGTTCAGGGCCACCGGCCGCCGGGCAGGGCCAGCCGGTCAATTGTGCATATCGGGCCTGCGCGTAGCCGTGGCGCAATCCGTGGTTTTTATTCAACCCGACCTTGACCGTATTGCGCTCGTAGGTGCGCAGTTGTTGCACGTAGTTTTTATTCGCCGGGATCAGTGCACCGCGGCCCGCAAAGCGATGTACCTCGTCCAGGAGCTGTCGCTGCTGCTCAGTACGGACAGGGATGTCCCGCGCCCTACCCCCTTTCGTCCAGCTCGCTTTCAGGACAATATTGTCGCCCTTATCAGCAAAGTGCGGGCTGAATTTAATGGCCTCCTCCCGCCGTAACCCGAAGGCCAGCTGCAGTCGCAGCGACATGCGCGTGTAGGGGTCCGAGACGTTGTTGAGCCGCCGGGCATCCAGATCGCGCGCCTTGTCCTCGCCGGTCACGTACACCCGGCGCGCCACCTGATAGTGATCGTTGTCCCGGGCGATGATGGCCGGCTTGCCAATCATCTTCGCCCACCAACGCAGGTGTGAGAGCCGATTTTTAACGGTGCCTGCCGATAACCCCTGAGACTGCCAGTACCCTACCAGGGCATCGACATGCTTGGGCTTGAATCCCTCGGGTTTGAGTTTGCGGTAGCCCAGATCGTGCAGGGTATTCGCCGCCTGCTGGAGAATGTGTTGCCTGGCCGCCCGGGTCGAGTGCGAGCCACTGTTTCGATTGTCAAAGACCAACCGTTTCAGTCCGTAATTGAGATCTCGCACACCCCACTCCCCACCCGGCAGAGTCCGGCTGGCCATCGCTACAGCGCCGGTATCTCAGGTGATTCTCCGCTGCCCGACCGGATTTATTGTGAGTACCACCACCGTTCGGTTAGTTTTCTTGCTCTCACAGCAGCCGTAGCGAACAGTGGTCCTGGCAGGCAGGATACGAGCAGAAAGCGTTTTTTAATGCCTGGTCTCTCCAGGCAGAGGCACCTTCCCTGAGGGGATGCGGATACCTCATAGCGGTCTGGGCAATGCCCTGGCCAGCGGTTTTGCTGCGTTTTTCGGTGCAGCGCCGATCGGTCTGTGACGTCTACCCCTCCTCTTCTTGGCCATCGGTTGATTGAAGGCAGAAGTGCTCACCCAGTGGGTGAACGCTTCAACCCGTTGGGTTTGCGTCGGCGGAGCCGACAAGATCCGGTGCTTTCGCGCCTGATCATGTGCTGGAGAATCCCCAGCGGTATGTGCAGAATAACCCCGCAGCACAGCGCGTTAGCGCCCGCCGTTGTGCGGCGCATTTCTGCCGCCAGATGCTACTGTCAGTAGCCACTTAGCCCGGTCATTTTAGGGTGGCGGTTTTTTGCCGGTCAACGTTAAAGTTCTTGAACCATCGTCAGGCATAATGTCTACGTCACGACGTTGTCGGGCGCTGTCACGCCCGCCGGGCCCCGCGGGTCGGGGCTCGGCCACGCCAGATCACTGGCGTCACTACCCTGTTTGGGATCGTACCGCTCCCGGTAGTGACGCCAGGACGTGTCCTAAACAGTGCCCCTCTTGGTCGCTGCAATGAGAGGTGACCTATTACGTCGGTAGATTGTATGAGGGCTCTATTCACTGCCGCACCCAAAGGTGCCCTACAATGTCGTTGGGCCCAAAGGTGACCTATTGCGTCGTTACAGTCTGCCGTCACAGGCAGCGCTCGAAGGGCCGTTGCGGGAGCGCGCCTGCTCAGCGCTTTGGGCTGATGTTCTCGATGACAAAGTGCCCTTGCGGCGCCTTGTCCCGCCACAAAACGGCCGCATTCTCCACCAGGTACCCCTGGCTATAGGCGTCTTGAGCGCGCCATCTGCCGCGGTACAACACATGCCCCCTGGCGGAACGCGTAAAGATTTTCAGCCGCGCGAAGCGGTTTTCCAGGCGCTTGGTGTCGTCGTCGAGTTGCAATGTTGCCTTGCACCACTCCAGGATCGTCGGGTGTACCAGGTAGGTTCGCCCTTCCCTATCCACCTGCACCGGATCGTCAGGTCCGTTGTAGGCAAGGGTGCCGGCCTCCAGGGCACTGCGAATGGCAGCTAACATGGCCTTGCCGGAACCCCGCGGCGCAGCCCGCGCCGGTGCCTGCCTGGGAGCGGTTTCTGTGTTTGCGCCCTGCTCTGTGTTCGGCGGCTTGCCTAACTGGCTGCGGTGGGACACGGCATAGAGCCCGCCCCGCTCTGCCGCCTCAAAGTAACCCAGCCAGTCGTCCCAAACGATGGCGTCCCTTTGCAGCCTGGTCAGCCCAGACTCTGGCAGTATCCTGGCTGCCAGCTGAGTGATTGGTGCGCTGCCTGGGCCGGCTACCTCACGCAAGCGGCCTACCGCCATGGCAGTCAACAGTGCATAGGTATAGATGATTTCATATTTGCGGTAATCACTGCCGGGGCGTTTCATAGGTAAACGTAGCGTCCAGCGGTAGTGGCAGGCCGCCGTGGTGTGCTTTAGCAGGTCCAGGAGGGCCTGTTCGGCCTGTTCTGTCGTGTTGTGCTGCTGGAGCGCGGTGAGCAGTGTGGTGTAGATCGGGACGATGTGGGTGTTGAAGGCCGCTTTGTCATGCGTGCCCTCGGCCTGCCACAGCTCGGCTAGTGCGTGGTTCAGTTCTCGCGCCCGGGTTGCCGTGTGGCGGGAAGAGCGATTGTGCGGTGGCGCGGGTGTTGCTTTTCGGATCCAGGACGCGACCTTTCTGACATCCATGCCCGGTCTGGCGTTATCGGTGCTTGCGACGCATACGGGCCAGATGCACACCGTGGCCGCGCCGGTCGACTTTTTGGTCGTGGTCCTTGAGTTGGTATGCCAGGTCCTTGCGCTGGCTGTGGAGTTCGGCCAGGTTTAACGGGTCGGCGGTTGCGCTATCGGGCGACTCGGCCAGTGCGTCATCAATCTGATTGAGGGTCTTTTCCAGCTTGCCGATACGATTGCGGTGATATTGCGTGATCTGCTGGGCGCGGGTGGTGTTCACGTCGCCTCCTGCCTGGCTCACGATGGCGATGGCGTCTCTGAGTTCATCCCCGTATTCATCCAGCAGGTGAGTGAGCTGGTCCAGGGTCTGCTGTGCGTGCGCGGATTTTTCAGGCTGGGAGGACGATCGCTGAAACTTGCGGAGTTGGAGGGCGAGCAGTGCCCAGTCGTGCGGCAGGCGCTGGGCCTTTTTGAACTTACGCACCGGGATCCATGTCCTTCACCAGGGCGGCCAGTGTCGTTTTGATCAGCTTCTCGATGCGCTCCATGTTGGGCTTGCCGGTGTCGGTCCAGTCGATGGCCTGCCACTGGGGTTTGTCCAGTACCTCGGGGGCGAACAGGCGCTGGATCACGCGGGGTTCGGCGACCGCCGGGAACTTGATTTTGGCCGGGCGACCGGCCGTTTTCCTGATCGGCTTTTGGGGGGCCTGGCTGGCGAGGTTGGCTTTGAAGGTATTGAAATCCCCTGCCGGCTCGCCTTTCTCGGCGATCACCTTGCAGGCGACTTTAAACAGGGGTTTGTCCGCGCCTTCCAGCACGGCCATTTTGTAGGCGAATTCCACGCTGCGGATCTGGCCGGTGGCCATCAACAAATTGACCTCGCTGCAGCTGCCAATCTTTTCCAGCTTTTGGACCAGGTTGCGCCCTACCCCCAGCTTGTTGGCCAGTTCCACGTTGCTGACTTTATTGGGGGCGTGCTGGCGGATTTCCGTGACCGCCTTTTTGAAATCCGCCACCTTGGCCTGCAGCGGCAAGTCGGCGCGCTGGTTGTTTTCCACAAAGCGTTTGGCAGCGGGAAAGGTGGGCTCAGCCAGGTAGTTGAGACATTCGATCTCGTGGGTATCACCGTGCGCAATGCAGGAGGCAATAAACCGGCGGTTGCCAAACACCACCTGGTATTTGCCGCCCCGCCCCAGCCTGACCGCAAAGGGCTGCAACAGGGGTTCGGTTTTCAGGTGTACCGCAAAGTCCCAGATCTCCTGCACCGTCTCGGTCACATCGGCGACCGGCGGTAGCTCGACACTGAGGGATCGCGCGTAGCGCGCCGCCTGGTCCAGGCAGCGGTGCAGTTCTGCCTCGGGCAGGTCCGGCGACTTGGCGCCCTGACCCCAGATCGCCTGAAACGCCTTGGACAGAATATTGATGGTGCCCTGGTTGATATACCAGGTGCGCTCATTGTCCGGGTCGGGTGAGATCTTCGCCAGGGCGAGCTTTTCCAGACGCACATTTTCAGCGCTGTTGCTGACGTGGGTCGCCAGGCGGTCGTTGAGCTGTGCCTGGATATCCCCGGCGGATCGGCGGGTGTCCAGGGTGGCGGTTTTCGCCCCCGATTCTTCGACGTCGGGGCCGGGGCTGACTCTGCGGCGTTTTTTGAGGGCCATGGTTTAGCCTGCCGCTTTCAGTGTGGTGTCGGTGCCGAACACCTCGGTGCGGAAGCGGCTGAGCAGGGCTGTCATTTCTTCCTCCGCCTTCAGGTCCGCGTACCGAAAATTGGTTTCACTCAGGGGCATGTTATCCAGCACAAAGGCGACCCGGTCATGCAGCGGAGTATCCCACAGCAGCGGCGAGACTTCCGTGTTGTGTCCCAGGCCAAACAGGGTATCGCGGTGCTTGTTGTTGTGTTTGACCAGGTTCGGCACCATGCCGCAAATTTTAACCGGTGTGTCCCGGTACTCGTTTTCCCGCTCAATGGAGGCTTTCATCTTGGCCAGGCCTTCGACCGAAAAGCCCTCGGGCTTGAAGGGCATCAGCACATCGGTCGCGGCCCGAAACACCGGGATGGTGATGAAGTTTTTCCCCGGCGGCGTATCAAACACGATCATGTCGTATTCCTGGGCGACGTCGGGGGATTCCACGAATTTCCGGAAGTGGTCGCAGATCTGGTCCAGCAGATTGCCGTCCTGCACGTTTTTCGTGAGGTTCTGAAACAGTTCCAGGTGATCGCCGTTGGCGGGCAGGACATCGAGGCGGGAAAACACCGTGGGGTACGGGACCACATCGCGGTCGTAATAAATATCGGTGGAGGAGCAGCGCCCGTCCCAATCAAAATCCTCCTCCGGGTTATAATCCGGGTGCAGCGGCGGCAACAGGTAATCGTTGGCCCCGGCCTTTTCCATCTGCAGCAGGGTCTGGGAGGTATTTTGCTGCGCGTCCATATCGCAGATCAGGATATTCTTGTTCGGATCGAGTTCCGGGATTTCGCCGCAGGCGGCGCGAATGGCGAGATTGATCGCCAGCGTGGTTTTCCCCACCCCGCCCTTGGCATTGGCGACCACTACAACTTTCATATCCCCTACCCTGTCTTGTTGCCTTTTGCCGGCGTTAGCGATTATTGTGCACTAAGGATATAATTGATTCACTTAAAAAGTCAATTTAATTGAATCACTATAGACTCCCACGGGCACGATGACGACCCCGAGGGAGTAAAAAGGAATAAAACAGGAATATGGTTTTCTATTTATTCCTTATTTATCAATAGTTTACAGATATTTTTGGCAAGTGTCTCCGCGACAACAGGCCCGATGGATATGACCACAGCTGCTCCGCCCTTTTACGATAACTTTCACGGTATTACCGGCGAGATGGTGCAACAGATTATCCGGTTGATGCCGGCGCTGGATGAGACCCACCGTAAGATCCTGTCCTTTATCGCCCTCAGTGGCCGCACCGACGGTGAGCGTGCGAGCATCCAGGAGATTGCCGATTACATCGGCTTTAAACCGGCGGCCATTCGCAACCGGCTCAAAGTGCTGGTGTCCGCCGGGGTGGCAGAGCACCACATGGTCCGCTTCGAGGGCTGTCGCCGACCGGTCTCGTTGTACCGGTTGATTCTCCCCGAGCTCAGTGGCCTGAATGATCTGGCCCAGGTGCTGGCGCCCCCGGCTGACAGGATCCCTACCCTCCCCGACAATCATGAGATCCATTCGTTTTCCACAGAGTTATTTTCCGCCATTTTGCGGGATGAGACACCCTTCTTTGTCGACAACCTGTTTTGCACGGTGTTGTTCAGCGCCCTGCCCGTCTCCCGCAAGCTGCTATACGAACCGTTCAGTGTGACCGTGGATTGGTATGGCCAGGATGTGCCGGTGACCCTGCGGCCCTTGGCCAAGCGGCCGGTGTGCAAGGCCGATGATTTGCGGTTTTATATCGGCCTGATTACCTATCTAGCCGAACTGGTGCAGACTGAAGGGGTGCCGATCACCGTGCGCGACGGCGGCGCCTGGACGATCAAGGTCAGTGACGTGTTGAATGTGATGGGGCTGTCCACGTCCGGGGGGAATACCCAAACGGCACTGGCCTCCTTTGAACGTCTGGCCTCGACCAACATTGAATTGGCGGCGCTGCCGCAGCAAGTGATGGAGCGCTACGGTTTTGAACGGGCGGAACAGGCCTTTCAGGCCCTGGGCAATTTTGGGATTTACCAGAAGACCGCAAAGGTGAACAAGACCGCGTTCATGACTTTTACCTTGCCGCCGACCATCAACGACAGCCTGATCAAATACGGTCGGGATTTTTTCAAGCTGTCGCCGAATGCGCTGCGTTATAACGAAGCGTATTTTTTGCGTATCCACCTGTGGGCGAAACGGCGCCTGGGGCAGAACGTCAATTCCAAGACCATTGATCACCTGCGGGCCTGGAAAGAGATTTCTCCCGGCATAGCGTTTCGGGAACACATCAAGCGGTTCAATACGGTGGTGCTGAATTTTGTCGACTACGTCGAGTCCTTGCTGTTGGATGAGGTGATTACGCAGATCCAGTTCAACATGCTGGTGATCTCTCAGCCCACGCGAGCGCAGGGGGGGCACCAGGTGGTCAATGCCTCGATCAATGTGTTTGGCTATATCCTGCGCATTACCGATACCCATATCCACATCACCCGGGATATTGCCGATCCCTATGTGGGTATTGGTCAAAGTCAGCCGGTGCTGCTGGAGAGGCCGGTGCCTGCCCAGGGGAAAGCGCACTAAGGTTTCGGGTAGCGTGTGTATTCGTAGCGAATGCGCTAAAGCCATTCACTTATTCAAGCATCTGACATTTGCATAGCGGGGGGGAGGGCGGTCTCGAGAGAGCGCCTCTGCGGCGCTATGCGGTGTGGGGGGCTCGGCGCCGGTCGGGGCTGTTGTGTGCCGGCTTTCCTCATGTGCGTTGCTTGAGGGCGAAGGTGGTCACCAGAGGAGGGGGCTTTCGCATGGCCCTTGTTAACCGGGTCTTGTTTGCGTGTGGGGGAGTACTGGTTTACTGATGATGAATACTTTAATTACGAATGACAGACCAATATCTCAGTATTAATACAGATAAGGTATAAGTATTGTATATGGAATATTCTATATGTGTCCTCGTAACCTATTGATTATAAAGGTTTATTATTCGTTTTTCATACTTTGATTACGATCTGGCTATTGTTAATTACGACTTGGTGGTCATTAATTACGTGTACCGCGTTGTTATTTACGAATGCGGTACACAGGCTTTTCCACCGGTTTATCGGCTCCAGTGGGTATCATCTTTGGGGTAGGCCGTTTAGTCCAGCTCGGGATCGGTATTGGAACCCAGTTCTAACAGGAGCGCATTAGCCTCTCGGGCGTTGTCGACTTTCAGGGAGAGGGTACCCCGCACCAGAGTATCGGTCTGGATGGTGTCCTGGAGGTGTTGGAGTAGGCCGTTCAGTTCGGACAGGCTGTGGTAGTCCAGTTCCACCATCCCTTTTTGCTGATCATTATCCAGGGTAATCGTGGTAGGGGATCCGAAGCGTTCCGCCAGGGCGCGTTCCATGGCGCCGATATTGCCCAGCCGGTCATGCTTGCGTCCGCGTGGGCTGGCGATGGTTTTGGGGGGTTCATAACCCGGGTGAACCAGCCTGTACAACACGCGTGTCGACATTTTGCCTCTGGCGACCCGGGTGGCCAGGTGTTCCTGTCGGGTGGGGGAGCGTTCGGCCAGAAGGTGTTTAGCGAATTGTGGTTTGACCAGACCCTGCTGTAGCAGTTCGCGGGTTTTGGGCTGCAGACCTCTGAGTAACCTGAGTCGGTTGGACAGGGTGGGGCGGGCAATACACAGGGCGTTGGCGGTCTCCTGGATACTCCAGGGCGCCTCCGGTCGGCTGAAGTGGTCTATGGCGGTCTGGGCGGCGGTGGCGTAGAGGAGGGGGGAGGTCACCAGACCCGCGGCTTTTTGGTCCAGGGCCGCGTATTCAATGGCATAAAAGGCTGCATCGGCAGCATTACAGTCAATAAGCCCCAGGGGGAGGGTGGGGGCGTGTGGATAGACGTCCTTATGGGTAAAGGCTTCCAGGCGTTCCCAGCCGAACAGGACTTCCACCGTATGGCTCTCGGTGGTGGTGGGTATGGTGCGGGCGATGACGCGTCCTGGGGGCCCGCCCAGTTCCAGGGCGTGTTCGATCAGGGCCTGCTGTTGCGCCTCGGGAATCTCGGGGTACACGCCGTAAGGCGCCCGCCGGATCTGGTTTCGGTCGATATTGTGCATGGCTGGGGCCAGCAGTCTGATTAACCGGTTTCGTCGTGTGTCGTTACTGGATCGGCTAGGCTGAGGCATATTGCTATTATGCGTTCCTCGAGGAACGCTTACCAGAGAAGAATTGGTTTATTCCAGCAGTGTGCTGACCAATCGGCTGTATAGGGGGGGGAGGTTAGCCTGCTTTATTGCCTTTCGGGGTTAGTAAGTGCAAACACTCTGGCGTGAGGGGGGAGCCGGGCAGGGCGCCTGGGCGGGCTTCTGCGGGTTCCGCGTTCGCTGCATCCCGGTGGGACCCGCCCTGCGTATCCCGGGCGCAAAACCGGTTGCTCCATCGCTAGATCAAGCGGAACATTGGATCGTATCCGCGACTTGGGTACACTGAGCACCGCCATGAAATTACTCGCCGCCGACAGTCAACCTCACCGTACCCCTTGGGGCGATACTTCAGCAGTGGCCATTCTGGCCAGCGAAACCCTGACCAAGCACCACGAGCATTACGCCGCAGCTAAAAGCGGAGACATTGCCGCCGGTATGGCGATGGTTCGAGATCTCATTAACCGCCGGGGCGTCAAGCGCAAGATCGGCATGCTCATCAAGCGTCGGGATCCACTGATTGTTCCTGTCCACGCGGTGGAATCCAATTCGGTGAATGTCATACCCACGGCGCTCGCCGAGACACTGTACGGAGATTTTGACCTGCGGGTTAACTACGACATCCTGCAGGCCAACCGGGTGAGCCACACTGGCTCGGATGGTTACCACAGATTAGCGACACCGCCCTTGTTCGCCGGTGATGTAATCCGCGGTGAGAACTACCTGATCATCGATGACTTCGTCGGCCAGGGCCAATATCCGGGGTCACATCGAGGTGAACGGCGGCAATGTCATTGGTATGGTGTCGCTGACGGGCAGAAGCGATCTGCTACAATCGCCGTTACAGTAAACACACTGAAGGCCCTGAGAGCCAAACATGAAACCCTTGAAGACTGGTGGCGTGAGGTATTCGGATACGGTTTCGAGCTTCTTACAGAAAGTGAAGCACGATACCTCCTCAACTCCCCGGATGTTGACAATATCCGAACAAGAATCGCTGAGATTGCACGCGAGGGAGACCGGCGCCCAGGCTAGAGCCATCGCCAGAGTGCAGGGATTCAAATCCAAGCCGACCAAGGGTGTTGTCAGCAAAGACAGCAACGGCAAGCTCGCCTCTCATACGCACTGATTCCCTTTCAGTGTACGAACGCTGGCCAAGTCATATGGCCACCTTTGCCGCCCATAGCGTCTGACATGTCCCCCTGACGCTGCAGGGGTACACCATGTCTTTTCTACACATAAGAAATCCGTCCCTCTGGGGATGGGGCAGATTAGCACCCGTTCGGCCTTAGTCCAGGCATCCCCCCACCTTCACTGCGTTCTCTTCGATCCCTGCGCTGCAGGTCGGGCGGTTCCCCCTGCCCGGACACGGCCAAGCCAGATGCTGCTCGCTATCGCTCGCTGTTTGGGGTCTTCGCCCCCAGAGGGATGGGGGTTAACAGCCCAATCCATTGAACAGCGAGATAACACTATGACTACTTCCAATATCGCACTGTCACAATTGACCGTGTCAGCTCACAACGTGCGCGTGGTCGCGCCCGACAAGGCCGCTCATAAGCGCTTAATGGCCAGCATTTCCAGACAGGGCATTCTCCAAAATCTGGTGGTGGTGCCCGGTAAGCAGGAGCGGTTCGAGGTGATCGCCGGAGGGCGGCGCTTACGCGCCTTGCAGGCGCTGGCCAAGGACGAGCATATACCGCAGGACTACCCGGTGCCCTGTCTGGTAAAAACTGACCCGGACCAAATCACCGAAATTTCACTGGCGGAAAATGTACAGCATGAAGCCATGCACCCAGCCGATGAATTTGTGGCATTTGCCAACATGGTGGGGGAGGGCGCGGGTCTTGAGGATGTGGCAGCGGCCTTCGGCGTCACTCGCAAGATGGTAGAAAAACGCTTGAAGCTGGGACAGGTGGCACCGCAACTGCTGGATGAATACCGCAAGGGGAGTCTCAATCTGGAAGCCATCATGGCGTTCACGGTGTGTGACGATCACGAGCGGCAACTGGCCTGTTACAAAGAACTGCAGGGCAGAACCTGGCCAGGCGCGATCAAGAGCTGGTTGCTCGGGGAGGCGGTCGATGCCAGTCGGGGAATAGGCGCTTTTGTCGGTAAGGCCGCTTACCTGAAAACGGGTGGGGCGATCTCCGGTGACTTGTTTGAAAAAACGGTCTATCTCAGTGACACCGCGCTGGTGTGTGAACTGGCGCAGGCCAAGCTGGAACGGGCGCGCAAAAAGCTGGAAAAAGAGCAACCGGGGTGGATGTGGACCAAGACCTCACTGGAGCGACAGGAGGCCAGCGAAGGTCTGGTGCAGTTGTATGCCGAGCACATCGGCGTACCCCAAAAGCTGGCTAACGCGATCGCAGCACTGGACAAACAGATCATGGCCTGGGAAGACCTCTACTACGATGATCAGTTGGCCGAGGGCTTTGAGGATGAAGAGGCCTTTGATCAAGCCATCGAGTCGGCCAGAGAAAAAGCCGAGGTCCTCGAAGAAGAACGGGATACCTACCTCAGCTTCACGCAAGCGCAGCAGGCGTACAGCGGTTGCATCGTAACCTTCAACCATGCCGGCAAACTCGAAGTGATCGCAGGCCTCGCCAACCGCAAGGATATACCCAAGCCCGGGCAGCAGGAGCCGGGGGTAAGTACCGACGACGGGGAGGGCGGGCAGGCCGCCGAAAAACCGGTAGCAGGTTTGTCTCAGGCGCTATTGGATGATCTGGGCGCCTACCGGCAGCAGATTGTGAAGGCCAATTTGTTGCGTGACCCTGCCGCCGCTGCGGATGTACTCCACTACACGCTGTGCATGCAGTTACTGTCGGGTGAGCGCTGGTTGGGGCAAAGCTTGCTCAGCGCCCAATTCGATGTGGTCGAATCCAAAACCAAGCTGGACGATACCGCACAGGGGAGGGCGTTTGAGGAAATCGAGAAGGCCCGGGCTGCCCTGCCGCTGGAGTGGCTCGCGATAAAATCAGAGGGCGAACGCTTTAGCGCATTCCGGAAACTGAACAAGCGCGCCAAGGATAAGTTAGTGGCCTTCTGTACGTCACTGAGCCTCAACATTGGGGTGCGCGGTAGCTCCGCCGATCAAGATACCCTGATCGAGCAGCTCGATGTGGCATTTGCTGATTACTGGCGGCCGACCAAGGAGAACTACTTCGCTCGTCTGAACAAGGGGCAGCTGTTTGAGCAATTCACGCCGGTATTCGGAACTGCATGGTCTGACTGGCATAGTGATGCCAAAAAGGGCGCAATCGTAGAGAGCCTTGACGAGCGGTTTCGGGAAAAACCCGAGAGTCGGGACGATCCGCGCATCACCTGGGTACCCGAGCAGTTTTAATCCACAGCGGGGCCTTCGGGCTCCACTACCGGGTACTCCCCATGGAACACGGATGATAGCCACTTCGTCGAAAGCCCAATGGCCCCGACAAGGCCCCGGCGTCTGGCCCGGTCATAGCCTGTGTTGCTGTCTGGGAGACAGGGACGCGGTGCCCGACCGCAAGAAAAGACATGACGCGTCAAAGCGGTCCTCCTTAGCGACGTGTTTTTTTTTGTCTGCAGGTCTTCTCCATCGTTGCCTCCCAGTCATCATGCAATCATGACCCAATGCCTAGAACGCGAGCGGGTGCTCGGGATCGACGTTGTCCATCGGACGTTTCTCGTGTGAAAAAAAAGGAACCGCGAGGTTCCTTGGGGCGAAGCACTGCGCTCACTATCTACATCAGGCCTTCTTGTGCAAACGACAGGGCGCCGTCCGTAGACACGATCACGTGGTCCAGGACACGAATGTCCAATAAACCGAGCGCGCTGGTAACCCGCTCTGTGATGCGTTTATCCGCCGTACTGGGTTCTGTTGTCCCGGACGGGTGGTTGTGGCCCAGGATACACGCCGCGGCATTGGTCCGAAGACAGCCTTTGGCGATTTCCCTGGGGTAGACGGCGGCGCCGTCAATGGTTCCCCTAAAAAGCTCCTCCACCTCGATCAGCTGATGCTGGGAGTTGAGGTAGAGCACACAAAAGACCTCATGCTCTTTATCGCCAATGCGCAAGCGCAGGAGATCCATCGATTCCCGGGCACTGTCGAGCGTGACGGATGTGTAGGTCGCTTTTTCTTCCACAAACCGGATTGCAGCTGCAATCACCTCGTCCTTTGAATCAAAGTTCAATGCATCCATGGTCGTATCTCACTTGGTTATTGAAAAAAAAGATGAGATACGCCCGACGGGAAATATCCCATCGGGGTGATGCCTTGCGGCGAATTACTCTAAAGAAACCCCCAGAGTGTTAATCCGGGGGTTTCAGTGAAGCCTAGCTGTTCTCCTCCGGCTTGGGCGGGAACACCACCAGGTCACCGGACACCGAAATGCCGTCAGTGATCTTGAGGTTGAATCCGCCGCCCTTGTCGTGAGGAAACGCAACACCCACTTTCGTGTAGTTGCTTTTGGTCTCACCACCTGACTCGAACTGCTCCTGTACAAACACATTCAGATACTTGGACATGGTTAATCTCCTTAACGTCAATTAATCCCATGCAGGCTTCTTCCCCAAGGGGTCGAAACCCGATGGGGAAATGTGCAGGACACTCCTGCTACTTATGTGCTGCTGTGAGCAGCGACTAAGTATTTTCAAGCGTACTCGGGGCTAAAAAAGAATCAACGTTAAAGTTATTGAAGTAAAAAAACAGGAACCCCGAGGGGCTCCTTGAAGAGGTCCGGCCGGTAAAAGCGTTGGATTTAGCCACTTTGAGCATAAGCGGCTG
>CAXBOW010000008.1:0-212040 GCA_963977485.1 uncultured Haliea sp. | reverse complement strand
TCGCCGGGGTGATCGGTTCGGCTGTCGCCGCGGGTGTGATGATAAGCCTGGTGAGTGGCTGATATTGTTTTATTCCCTTCCTTTTCCGGTATTTGTGATCCCTCACGGCGGTTGAGTAAGCTCGTAGCCTCTATATGATCGTCATCAACCTGATGTGCGCAAGCATGTCCTGAGTCCGGTGGCCTGGAAACAGCGCAGCTCCACATTTATTTTTAAAAATAACCCCTATCCAGGAGATTGGTCATGAACAAATCCATGCTTACAGGAATTGTGCTGGGGGTAGTCGCGGCTACTGCCGTTGGCAGTATTGCCGGTTACAAGATGATGTCGGAATCGGAGTTTGCCGAAGTGCTGTCTGTGACCGCTGTTACGGAGAGCGTAAAAACGCCACGGGAGGAGTGCAGGGACGTCACCGTGACGAAGCAGGCACCGGTAAAGGATGAGCACAAGATTGCTGGCAGTGTGCTGGGCGCTGTGGCGGGAGGCTTGGCCGGTGATGTCATAGGGGGCGGCGGTAAGAATACCGGTGCCAAGATAGCCGGCGCGGTGGTGGGTGGCGTCGCGGGGAACAGAATTCAGGACAGCATGCAGAAGAGCGATACCTACCAGGCCAGCGAACGCCGCTGTGAAACCGTGACGGAGGTCAGTGAGCGAACGGTTGGCTACGACGTACAGTATCGCCTGGGCGATAAAACTGCAGAGGTGCGCATGGATCACGACCCGGGCTCTGAGATTCCGGTACGTGACGGCGAGTTGGTGCTGGCAACAGGGCTGTAGTCACGGCCCAGTTGCTCGACATCGAGGAGCTGCGCTTCTGCAGCCCGTATCAGGGCAGGCGGTTGTGTTCACATTCGGGCGCGTGATAACGTTGTCGATTCTCAGTGCTCGGCTGCGTGTCCATGGAAAAAATAGCAATAATTTCTCTCTTTCTGATCTTCTTTTCTGTCGTCACAATTATTCTGGGTATCGTCAAGATTCACACCTACCCGGGTAAGGTTGCCGAGGCTCGGGGTCACCCGCAGAAAGATGCCATTGAGGCCACTTCCCTGATGGGCCTGTTGATATTCCCGTTGTGGATGCTTGCCCTTGTCTGGTCCTATTCTGGTGCGGTGATCGGCACCCTCTATGATCCTGCAGCCAAGAAAGATCCACCCGAAAAAGACCCTGTGCCGGCCCCCGTATCCGAAGGCGGGGAGAACTGATGGAACTCCTGATTACCATCGCGTATTTTTTCCTGGTTCGGCTGGTATTTTTCGACTACAAACTGCTGCGCTTCAATCTCTTCTGGAAGTTCGTGGTGTTCGGCGTCTGGATAGGTGCCCTGCTTACAGAAGTGCTGGCCCTGGGTCAGTTTGCGCCTTACAGCAAAAGTGCTTTCGTGCAGACTTACGTGGTGCCCATTGCGCCTGAGTGGGGGGGCAGAGTTGCGGAGGTCTATGCCAGGCCCAACGTACCCATCAAAAAGGGTGATCCGCTATTTCAAATGGACCCGACAGAAAAGCAGAGCAAGGTGGCCTTGCATACCGCCCAACTGGCGGCTGCGGATACCCATGTGGCAGAACTTGCGCAACAACTGGTACAGGCCACTGCCCAGGTGCAGAAGGTGGGGGCAGACCTGGAAATTGAAGAGATTATGTACCAGCAGGTGAAAGATGCCGCCGGCGGCGGAGCGGCGTCGAAGTACCGGCTGGAGAGCGTGCGCCAGAAAGTGGCGGCGCTGAAGGCAGAGTTGATCTCAGCTGAAGCGGCCCGTGAGTCTGCGCAACTGGCGCTGGACTCCAATGTGGACAATCAGCCAGCGGCGGTGGCAGAGGTCCTGGCGTCCTTGAACCAGGCCCGTTACGAGCTGGCCAATACCACGGTGTTGGCGCCAACGGATGGCTATGTCTCTAATATGCAACTGCATTCCGGTGGCTATATCCGTTTGAAAACACCGGTGATGTCCTTTATCAGCTCGGAAGAGCACTGGATTGTTGCTAAAACCCTGCAGAACGGCATTCAGAGAGTGGCTCCCGGCGATAAGGCCGAAGTTGCATTGGCCATGTATCCCGGCAAGGTATTTGATGCCGAGGTGGTCAGCGTGGTATGGGCAAATGGCGCCGCCCAGGGTGTGCCCAGCGGCATCTTGCCACAGGAACAGCAAGTGCATCCCGGCATGGAATTTTTCGTGCGCCTGAAGATGACGGAGGCCGATCCCGCCTATCCGCTGCGCTTTGGCGCCCGCGCGATAGTGGCGATCTACAGCAAGGATTGCGCAGACTTTCTCAAGCTGTTGCGCCAGATTGAAATTCAGTCTGAGAGTTTCCTGAACTACCTGTTTAACCCGTTCTAGGGCATGTATTCAATGTTCACGGATTTCAGACATAAGTGCCGAAACGCGCTTGCGCCGATGATTGGCTTGGCGCTTTCCGGTTGTGCCGCCGTTGGCCCTGATTACGTCGAGCCGGAGCTTGCAGTACCTGATGCCTGGCATATGCGAATTGTGCACCAGGTGCAGCAGGGTCCCGATGCGACACTGCAGACCTGGTGGACTGTTTTTGATGACCCCATCCTCAATGCCTTGATTGACCGCGCGCGGCTCGGCAACCTGGATTTGCAAACCGCAGCCTCCAGAGTGAGCGCGGCCCGCACCAGCCTGGCGATTACCCGTGGCGAGCGACTGCCATCTGTCGATGGTACCGGTCAAACCTCCAGAACCCGACAGAGTGACGACGGCTGGCTTGCCCAGGTGGCGCCGAAAAACGGCTTTGATGCACAGAACCTGTATGAGATAGGCCTGGACGCCAGTTGGGAGATTGATCTTTTCGGTCGTGTACGCCGCTCCATTGAATCTTCCCAGGCACAGTACGAGAGTACCGTGGAAACCGAACGGGATATCATGGTGACACTTTTTGCCGAGGTGGCCATGACCTACATAGAGGTGCGTGAAATGCAGCGTCGCGTTGACTACGCGACGCAAAACATTGCCGTGCAAAAAGATGCCCTGGGTCTGGCGCAGGAGCGCTACGATACCGGCCTGAGTTCACAGCTGGATGTGGTTCAGGCCAATGCAACCCTTGGCATGACCGAGGCGGCGCTGCCCGATCTGGAGACGGCTAAAAACCAGGCACTCTACCGCCTCGCGGTATTGCTTGGAGAAAACGCCGGCAGCCTGCAGGGTGAGTTTGCCAGCCACGCGGCTATTCCCCGGCCTGTCGGGCGCATAACCCTGGGTTTGCCGGTGGATGTCGTGCGCCAGCGGCCCGATGTACGGGCAGCTGAGCGTCGCCTCGCGGCCCAGACAGCACAGGTGGGTGTGGCCACCGCCGCATTGTATCCCAGCTTTACTCTCAGTGGTTTTGTCGGCCTGCAATCGCGTTCGGTAAACGACCTGTTCAGCAGTAATAGCGAGATGTGGGGTGCATCGCTGCCTGTTAGCTGGAATATCTTCGACGGCGGCAGAGTGCGCAGCAATATTGAGCTGCAGAAGGAACTGACAGAGACGCGTCTGTTGGAATATCGACAGTCGGTACTCCAGGCCCTTGCCGAGGTTGAGAGTGCCCTGGTGGCCTACAACAACGAGCACGATAAACTCGCGGCCCTGCGCCGCGCAACGGCGGCGACCCTGGAAGGGGTGCGGCTGGCGATGATCCAGTACGATACGGGTTTGACGGGTTACAACAATGTGATGACCATGCAGCGCGACCTGTTCCAGCTACAGGATCAGCTGGCCGCCAGTGAGGCACAACTGGATTTTGAGTTGATTGCGCTTTACAAAGCAGTTGGCGGCGGCTGGTAGGCGGTCCATCGAAGCGGCGTTATTTACCCAGCGCCCGCAGGTATGCCGCAATCGCCTTGTCCAGGCCCAGTCGAATGGCGTCCACTGTCAATGCGTGGCCGATAGACACTTCCAGCAAGCCGGGTACCGCGGTGAAACGGGGCAAATTGTGGAGGTCCAGATCGTGGCCAGCATTCACGCCCAGGCCTTCCTCGCCAGCGACTTCCGCCGCCTCGATAAATTGCCTTAGCACTTGCTCCAGCTTGTCGCCGGTACTGAAGGCCCTGGCGTAAGATTCTGTATACAGCTCGATACGGTCAGCACCCACTCGTGCCGCCAGGCGAATTTGTTCCGGCTCCGGGTCCATAAAAAGGCTAGTGCGAATCCCCAGAGATTTTAGCTCCGCCACCAGTGGCGCGACAGTGTCGCCATCGCGCCTCAGGTCAAAACCGTGATCCGAGGTAAGCTGATTGTCCCCATCAGGCACGAGGGTGCATTGCGCGGGACGAATCTCTCTCACCAGCTCCATAAATCCGGGGTAATCCCCCACACCGGGGCGATCACTGCTGCGCCCGCCCGCCATGGGGTTACCCTCAATATTGAATTCTACCTCCAGCATGCCTGCCAGGTCGAAACAGTCCTGTGCGCGAATATGGCGCTGGTCGGGGCGGGGGTGAACGGTGATGCCGTCGGCCCCCGCTGCGATGCACATGCGTGCGTGCTCGGTCACGCTGGGGTTGGTGGTGTCGCGGGAATTGCGGATCAACGCAATTTTATTCAGATTGACGCTCAGCGCAATCATAGTGCGTTGGCGCGAACGATCTCATTAATAATGATCGGTTGCAGGGGTACATTGCTGAACATGGCCACCGTACCGGTGGGCGCCGTGGCGATAAAGTCGACGATGTTCATGCCCAGTATAACTTCGCCGAAAACGGTGTAGCCGTCACCACCCGGGCTCCAGTCGAGCTGAAGATTACTGCGCTGATTGATGAAAAATTGCGCGGTGGCAGAATCCGGGTCATTGGTGCGGGCCATGGCGACGGTACCGCGGGTATTGTGGAGTCGATTATTTGACTCGTTTTTCACCGGCTCGTCGGTGGGCTTCTCGGTCATGTCCGGCAGCATGCCACCACCCTGAATCATGAAATCGGGAATGACACGGTGAAATACCGTGCCATTGTAAAACCCGGCATCAACATAGGCGAGAAAGTTGTCAACGGTGAGTGGGGCCTTGTCACGAAACAATCGCAGCGTAATGTCCCCTTCGCTGGTTTTGATGACAACCTGGGGGTTCGGCACAGCGTTTTGCTGGGCCATTGCGGCAGGAGTCAGTAGCAATGAGCAGCAGATAATAAGGTATTTCAACATGTCGACAGGTCTCCTATGCCCAGCTCGAACTCTTGCGGCGTTTTGGCCACAGGCGGGGAACGACAAGTGTGATGATGACGCCCAGCAATACTGCCAGCGCACCGTTGAGAAAATCTTCGCTGTCTACTTTGTCATGCAGGCGCTGATTTTCGGCCTCCAGCATATCCAGTTGGGAGCGCAACTGCTCGCTGTCGACCACCAGGCGGCGATTGTCCGCATCCAGTTGCAGTGCCTTGCCGGAAATCTGCTTCAACTGTGTCAGTTCATCCGTGATCGATGCCAGTTGCAGCGCTCTGTCGTCCAGTGTTTCTGTTAACTCTTCTCGCTCGGTTTTCAAGTTGGAGAGTTCCTGCTGCAAGGCCTCTGTGAGCCCGCCGGCCTGTTCGGCTTTTCGCATAACATCGTTGAGTCGTTGTTGCGCGGGCGCGGTCTTCATCAGGTATTGTGCACGTATCCAGCCAGTGGTGCCGCTATCCGTGGTAATTTCAGCCCATTCACCATTCTCAGAGATGTTGGAAACAGTAAGACGGGTCCCTGTGGGTAGTCCGCGGTGGATAATACGGAACTCATTGCCGGCACCCCTGCGTACAGGAATGTATTGTTTATCGCTGATATAGCGCACGTCCTCGGCCATGACCTGGGTGTGCGCAGTACTGAGAAAAAACACTAAAAGCAGAAAAAGCGGCTGGGCTATTCGCAAAACGGGTACCTGACTGATAGTAAGCTTGAATCGGGGTGCGTAGTGTACCCTCGATTGCACCGGAATTTAAGTTCAGGGGAGTACTAGCTTATAGGGCTTCACTGTAACGCGCTTGAATACCCCCGCTTCTACGTAGGGGTCGGAATCAGCCCATGCAGTGGCCGCCTCCAGACTGTCGAATTCAGCGATGATCAGGCTACCGGTGAAGCCGGCCTCGCCGGGGTCGGCGGTGTCCAGTGCGGGATGTGGCCCGGCCGCCAGTAGGCGGCCCTGATCGGCGAGATCCTGTAATCGCAACAGGTGCGCCGGACGGGCGACCTGGCGCTGAGACAGGCTGTTCTCGACATCTTCACAAAAAATTGCGTAGTACATGGTTTGCTCCCAGAGGACAGGCGCGTAGCTTGCCATGAAGCTCTTGCCGGCGCCAGCCAGATCAGTTGTGTGCAGCTGCCACGATGTCACATAGGTATGGCCGCATGCTGGTTCCCCCCCTATACTGCCTGTCCTCAGCAGGGAGATTATTGATGGCTACGGCAGACCAGACTATTTACTACACACTCACCGACGAGGCACCGTCGCTCGCGACTTGTTCGCTCATGCCAATAGTTCGCAGCTTTACCACTGCGGCGGGTGTAGACGTCAAGATAACGGATATATCGTTAGCGGGGCGGGTACTGTCCGCCTTTGCTGACCACCTTGTTGCAGAGCAGCAAGTTGCAGATGGCCTGACTTTTCTGGGCGAACTTACCCAGGACCCCAACGCCAATATTATTAAATTGCCCAATATCAGCGCATCGGTGCCCCAGCTGCGGGAATGTATCAGCGAGTTGCAGGCCAAGGGGTACCCGATTCCCGATTTTCCCGAGGCGCCAACGGGTGAGGCAGAGGAAGCCATACACGCGCGGTACAGCAGGATACTTGGCAGTGCTGTCAATCCGGTATTGCGCGAGGGTAATTCTGACCGGCGTGCGCCCGCTGCAGTAAAAGCGTTCGTACGCAAGTTCCCTCACTCCATGGGCGAGTGGAGTATGGCGTCGCGTACCCACGCAGATTACATGCGTGGCGGTGATTTCTACTCCCACGAAAAGTCCGCAACAGTGGATGAAGCGACCGATGTTCGGATTGAGTTTGTCGCCGGGGACGGGACTGTTAGCGTCAAAAAGGAGCTTCATCTCGAGGCGGGGGAGATTATTGACGGCATGTATATGAGCATTGGCGCGCTCAGGGCGTTTTTTGAGAAGACGCTGAACGATGCCAAGGACTCCGGTGTGATGTGGTCTCTGCACGTGAAAGCGACCATGATGAAAGTTTCGCACCCGATAGTATTCGGACATGCGGTGACGGTTTTTTACAGGGAAGTTTTCGACAAACATGCTGAGTTGTTTGACGAGCTGGGAGTTAATCCCAACAACGGTCTGAGCAGTGTTTACGAAAAAATAGAGACCCTGCCACGATCGCAGCGCGAGGACATCATGCAGGATATTCACGACTGCTATGAGCATCGGCCCGAATTGGCAATGGTGGATTCTGTGAAAGGGATTACCAATCTGCATGTGCCCAGCGATGTAATTGTCGATGCCTCAATGCCGGCCATGATCCGTAATGGCGGTAAAATGTGGGGCCCCGATGGCAAGGCGAAAGACATCAAGGCTGTGATGCCCGAAAGCACCTATTCCACCATCTACCAGGAAATGATCAATTTCTGTAAAACCAACGGAGCCTTCGACCCCAAGACCATGGGCACCGTGCCAAATGTTGGTCTGATGGCGAAGAAGGCCGAAGAATATGGCTCGCACGACAAGACCTTTGAACTGGAAGCCGACGGAATTATGCGTATCGTCAAGGCCGACGGCACTGTTCTTATCGAGCACGAAGTGGAACAGGGTGATATCTGGCGCGCCTGTCAGACCAGAGACGAAGCGGTGCGCGATTGGGTCCGCCTGGCCGTTATACGCGCACGCCAGTCTGATACGCCGGCGATTTTCTGGCTGGATCGCAATCGTCCACACGACATCGAACTGATCAAAAAGGTTAATACCTATTTGCAGGATTACGATACAGAGGGCCTTGATATCCGCATCATGACCTATGTTGAAGCCATTCGGCGCAGCATGGAGCGCATGATACGGGGCCGCGACACCATATCCGTGACCGGCAATGTGCTGCGGGACTATTTGACTGACCTGTTCCCCATTATGGAGCTGGGTACTTCGGCCAAAATGCTATCCATCGTGCCGCTGCTCGCGGGTGGCGGTATGTATGAAACTGGCGCCGGCGGTTCGGCGCCCAAGCACGTGCAGCAGGTGGAGGAAGAGAATCACCTGCGCTGGGATTCCCTCGGCGAATTCCTGGCGCTCGCGGTGTCTCTGGAGGATCTGGGGATCAAGCACAATAATGAGCGGGCAACACTGCTTGCAAAGACGCTTGATGCCGCCACGGGTTTATTGCTGGAGAACAATAAATCGCCCTCCCGCAAGACCGGCGAACTGGATAACCGCGGCAGCCACTTCTACCTGGGTATGTATTGGGCGCAGGGGCTTGCCCAACAGTCAGATGATGCTGAACTGGCTACCCGATTTGCACCGCTGGCAAAGGCGCTGGCGGAGAATGAAGCGCAAATCATAGAGGAGCTTGCCGCTGCGCAGGGTCAACCCGCACAACTGGGCGGGTACTACCACGCCGATAGAAATACCGTGAAGAAGGTTATGCGCCCCAGCCCCACACTGAACGCAATTCTCGCTGCTGCCGCCAACTGAATCAGGGTTGCTGTGCCAGCGGTCTAAACAGGCGCTGGCATTTCGTGCTCCCGTTGCCTGTGCTAACTTAGCCCCTCGTTTTTTTGAGGGGTAATGTCGTGTCGCAACTTGAAGGGAAAGTAGCCATTGTCACCGGTGCCGCGCGGGGTCTGGGGCGCGCCTATGCAGAGGCGATGGCGCGGGAAGGTGCAGCTGTTCTCGCCTGTGATATCAATTCATGTGATGACACTGTTGCGGCTATAACGGCAGCCGGTGGTCGCGCTGCGGCGGCAGTGACAGATATATCCAGCATGGCCAGTTGCACAGAGATGGCTGAGTGCGCCGTAGCGGCCTTCGGTCGCATCGATGTGCTGGTTAACAACGCGGCCCTTTATGCTGGCCTGAAGGGTGCTCGCTTCGAGCATCTGGACGAAGCACAGTGGGATGCGGTGATGAATATCAACGTCAAGGGCCTTTGGCAAAGTTGCAAGGCAGTCGTGCAGCCCATGCGGGACGGGGGTGGCGGCTCCATCATCAATATTTCATCACTGGCGGCCGTTTACGGACTGCCCTACGGCCTCGATTACGTGGCGTCAAAAGCGGCGGTTATTGGTATGACGCGGGGGATGGCACGGGAACTGGGCGCGGACGGAATCAGGGTAAATGCCGTGGCGCCCTCGGCGGTTATGACTGAGGGCACAGCGGATTTTTTCGGTGAAAAACTCGAAAAAGCCAAAAAGGTGATCGCCGCGGGGCAGGTTATACCGCGAAATCTGGAGACCCCCGACCTCACCGGCACTATTATCTATCTCGCTTCCGATAACAGTGCTTTTGTGACCGGCCAAACCCATATGGTAGACGGTGGCTCCTGGTTCCTCTAGCGAGCCACGCCGTTCCCCGGTTATTTTTTCGCCAGCTGCTCATCCTTGAGGTGCGGGCTGATCAACAGGGCAGTGAGGATAGTCAATAGCAGGGTAAAGCCAATTGCCGAGTAGAGCTTGTAGCTGACCCAGGTGTCCTCGCTGAAGCCGTAGGCCACCCACAGGTTGAGGCCGCCGACGATAATGAAGTTGCTGACCCATAACAGGTTGAGCTTGCCCCACACGGGTTTGGGCAGGTGTATCTGGCTGCCCAGCGTCCGCTCCATCAGGTTTTTGTCGCCGATAAATTGCGACGCGCCGAAAGCCAGCGCCAGCGCCCAGTTAAAGATAGTAGGTTTCCACTGGATAAACATCTGGTTGCGGAATATGAGGGTGGCGCCACCAAACACCAGGACCGCCAGCAGTAGCCACAGCAGGCGTTTTTCCAGCGTGCGTGTAAACGCGTAGGTAAGCACCACCTGTGTGACTGTTGCGATCATCAACACCGCCGTGGCAGAGAAGATGCCATCGAATGTGTACTCCCAGCCTGCCAGTTCAATGGAGGTTCCCTTGAGCTGATACACGATGAAGAACAATGCGATAGGGAGGAATTCGGCAATTTGCTTCATGGATTCCCCTGTACTACGGCTGTTAACATAGGTTTTTCTCTCGGATTGTGCCGACGCCATCATGGTGGCCGGGGCATCAAGTGTAAAGATTGTGTTGATTGACTTCCATACCCATACCACCGCCTCCGATGGCGCCCTCAGTCCCAGCGATCTTATGGCGCTGGCCCGCGAGCGTGGGGTTGGGATGCTGGCAATCACCGACCACGACACAGTGGCCGGTTATCTGGCGGCCACCAAAGCGCTGGAACTGGAGCAACCCCGGGCTGAAACGCCGCAATTGATCCCGGGGGTGGAATTCTCCTGTCGCTGGTCTGGCGCCACAATTCATATTCTTGGATTGGGGATGGACTGCGATCACAGCGCAATGCGCGAGGGATTGGCGATGCTCAATACTGCGCGCATAGAGCGCGGCAAGAAAATAGGGCACCGGCTGGAGGCCTTGGGTTTTGCCGGTGCGTTGGAGGGCGCCCTGAATGAGGCGGGAAGCAGCCAGCTGGGTAGGCCGCACTTTGCCGCATGGATGGTGGCCCAGGGGCATGTGACAGACCACAGTCAGGCTTTTGATAAATACCTGGGGCAGGGAAAAACCGGCGATGTCAAAGCGTTCTGGCCGGAATTGGCACAGGTAGTGAGCTGGATTACTGCAGCGGACGGAGTGGCCGTAATCGCCCACCCGTTGAAATACAAGTTTACGCGTATGAAGTTACGGCGGCTGGTGATGGACTTCATCGCCGCCAGTGGCACGGGGATAGAGGTCTCCAGCGGCCACCAGACACGGGACCAATTCGCGCAGCTGCGGCGACTTGCGGCCGAATTCTCCCTGGAAGTGTCCGTGGGTTCGGACTACCACAGGGACGGTCCCTATAGTCCACAGCCAGGTGTCGCGCTGCCTGATCTGGAGGGTTTGCCCGGGGTCTGGGAGCGATGGTCTGGCCCTGTAGGAACAACCACTGGGAGCGAGATATCTTGAGCCAGTTTTACCAGATTCATCCGGACAATCCACAGGCCAGGCTCATTCGCAGCGCGGCGGATATTATTCGTGACGGCGGAGTGGTGGTTTATCCAACGGATTCTGCCTATGCCCTGGGTTGCCACAGCGGCGACAAGAACGCCCTGGACCGGATTCGGCGTATCCGCAAGCTGGACGATCGGCATAATTTCACCCTGATGTGCAGGGACCTTTCCGAGATCGCCACCTACGCCAAGGTCAACAATTCGGTCTATCGCCTGCTGCGTCACTGCACGCCGGGGCCCTACACCTTTATCCTCAAGGCAACCTCCGAAGTCCCGCGTCGGCTGATGCACCCGAAACGGAAAACAGTGGGCTTGCGCGTACCGGATAACCGGATTGCCGCGGCATTACTGGAGGATCTCGGCGAGCCCATGATGAGCGTGACCCTGATCATGCCGGGCGAGGAATACCCCATGATAGATCCCTATGATATCCGCGACACCCTGCAGCATGAGGTGGACCTCGTAATAGACGGTGGCTATTGTGGCATGGAGCCCACCACCGTGATCGACCTGGCTGACGAGGTGCCCATGGTATTGCGGGTGGGCAAGGGAGATACCGCGCCTTTTGAGGATTAAAGGGGTATACTGGCAGTCAGCCCGCCGGCCGCAGAATACGCCGGCTTTCCATAACGACAGGTAGGCCCGTGTCAGGCAACAAACCCACACCGGAAAACCCCTCCACACCCGCCGCCGAGCACACGCAGCCCCCGCCTACCGGTGACGTACCTGCAGTGAACCTGCTGCGGCCTGAGCAGGGCGAAATGCCGTTTGCCGTCGTAATGGGCAAGGCAATGACTGAGCTGCCCAAGGATCTCTACATTCCGCCCCAGGCGCTGGAGGTTTTTCTCGAGGCCTTCGAGGGGCCGTTGGATCTGTTGCTATACCTGATCAAGCGCCAGAACCTCGATATCCTAGAGATTGATGTCTCGAAAATCACTGAGCAGTACATGCGCTACGTGGAGTTGATGGATGCCATGCAGTTCGAGCTGGCGGCGGAGTATCTGCTGATGGCAGCCATGCTGGCGGAGATAAAGTCGCGCATGCTGCTACCGCGCTCCAGCGAGTTGGAAGAAGATGAGGAAGATCCACGGGCGCAACTTATCCGTCGCCTGCAGGAGTATGAGCGTTTCAAGAAGGTGGCGGAAGACATCGAGGAGATGCCCCGCATCGAACGCGATACCTGGGTGGGCAGTGCCCATCCGCCGGAGCTGAACCGGGCGCGCCCGGAACCCGATGTGGATATGCGGGAATTGCTGGTTGCCCTGGGTGAAGTATTGCGTCGGGCCGACATGTTCGAGAGCCACCATATTCAGCGCGAGGCCCTGTCGACGCGTGAGCGTATGTCGCAGGTGCTGGAGCGTCTGTCCGGCCAGCAGTTTGTCCCCTTTGTCGCACTGTTCTCGGCCAAGGAGGGTCGTCTGGGTGTGGTTGTGACCTTCCTGGCGATCATGGAGCTGATCAAGGAATCACTCGTCGAAATCGTGCAGACCGAGAACTTCGGCCCCATCCATGTCAAAGCCAGAGTGGAGTAATAGAGAACGTAATGTCGGAAATAGGCCTGGTACAGATTATCGAGGGAGCATTGCTGGCCGCTGGCAAGCCCCTGACCGTTGCGCAGCTGGGCGAGCTCTTCGAAGACAATGAGCGGCCTGACAATGCGACTATTCGCAGCGCGCTGGAAGAGGTTGCGGCGCACTGTGACGGGCGCGGATTCGAATTGCAGGAAGTAGCGAGTGGCTTTCGCTTCCAGGTGCGCCAGAGCCTCAGCCCCTGGGTGGCCCGTTTGTGGCAGGAACGCCCACAGAAATATTCCCGTGCGCTGCTGGAAACACTGGCATTGGTGGCCTACCGCCAGCCGATTACCCGGGGCGAGATCGAGGAAATTCGCGGCGTTGCCGTCAGCTCCAATATCATCAAGACACTGCACGAGCGTGAGTGGATTCGTGTGGTCGGGCACCGCGATGTGCCGGGTCGGCCCGCCATGTATGCCACCACCCGCCAGTTTCTGGATTATTTCAGCCTGAAGACCCTGGACCAGCTGCCTGCGCTGGCGGATATTCGCGATCTCGAGACGCTCAATGCAGAGCTGGGCTTCAGTGACCCCGCAACAGAGGCAGAAAGTGACGATGCTGTCCCGGAGAGTGGGCCTGGCCTGACCGTGGTGGGCGGCACTGACCATGTCAGCGCGCCCGTTGAGCAGGGTGTAGAGCCGCCGGAAGAGGGTGACGAACTGGCGGCAACCGGCGGGGAGACCACCGCAATGGATCTGGCGGTGACGGCGGCAGAACTTGTGAATGAAGGCGCCCCGGCCACCCTCGACGAAGACGTTGCAAGTGATGTCGAAGCCGACAACGCCGACCCGGCAGTTGCCGGCCCAGACAATCGCAGCTGATCACTCCTATGAATGAAAAATCCAGTCCTGGGGACAGCCCCACAGCAGCAGTCACCAAAGCCGGTGAGAAATTACAAAAAGTGCTTGCCCGCGCCGGTCTCGGTTCGCGTCGGGAAATGGAGCGCTGGATAGAGCAGGGGCGTGTCGCCGTAGACGGCAAAGCTGCCACACTGGGTGACCGCGTCGATGAACGCGCTCGCATCGCAGTCGACGGCCGCACCCTCGATGCGGCTCCAGCAGTACAAACCCGTTGCATTCTGTATCACAAGCCCACCGGTGAAGTGTGTTCCCGCAAGGACCCCGAGGGGCGCCGCAGCGTGTTTGATCGTCTGCCAAAGCTCAAATCGGGCCGCTGGATTTCCATCGGTCGCCTGGATTTCAATACCTCTGGTCTGCTGCTCTTCACCACTGATGGTGATCTGGCCAACGCGTTGATGCATCCCTCCTCCAACATCGAGCGCGAATACATGGTGCGGGTGATGGGCAAGGTCGAAATGGAGATGCTGCACCGCATGGTTGAAGGTGTGATGCTGGAGGACGGCATGGCACGGTTTACCGATATAACCGATGCTGGCGGCGAGGGCATTAACCACTGGTTCTACGTGGTGCTGATGGAAGGCCGAAACCGTGAAGTCCGGCGTCTGTGGGAGTCCCAGGGGCTCACGGTATCCCGCCTCAAGCGCGTCCGCTATGGCGAAGTGTTTATCCCGTCGCGGGTCAAGCAGGGACAGTGGGCGGAAATGGAAACCGCCGAGATCAAAAGTCTCTACCGTATGGCCGACCTGCCCATGAAGGACGTCAAGCGCACAACGCTCAAGGAAAAGGAAGTGATGGAGCGTCAGTTTGGCAAACGCAAGGGTCGTGGTGTCGTGCAAAAGGGCGCGACCAGAAAAGGCAGCGTGAAAACCGGCGCACCCCGGCGTAAGCGATAGCGCTCTTAAGCGTTACTGTGCATTGAGTGCCTGGCCGGTAACTCCTGTGCTGTCATCTCCCATCAAATAAAGATAGGTCGCCATTATAGCGTCCGGTGACGGATTATCCGTGGGCTGTTCCCCCGGGAAGGCCGTCCTTCGCATAGTGGTATTGGTCGCCCCCGGGTTGAGACTGTTTACCCGCACCTTTGAAGTATTCATTAACTCGCCTGCCAATACCTGCATAAAACCCTCGGTAGCAAATTTTGATACGGCGTAAGCACCCCAGTAGGCCCTGCCCGTGCGTCCCACCCCCGAGGAGGTAAAGATAATCGAGGCAGACGGCGCCGCTTGCAATTGCGGTAATAGCGCTCGTGTTAACAGGAACTGGGCATTGACGTTAACCTGCATCACCTCCAGCCACGCACTGTAGCCGGCGCTCTCTATGGGCCGCCGCTCACCCAGAATACTGGCGTTGTGCAGCAGTCCGTCAAGGTGGGGAAATTCCTCTGCCAGCCCCTGCGCAAGAATGGCAACGTTTTCCTCCGTTGCGGTGGCCAGGTCCAGTACGGCCAGCCCGGGCCGGGGTCCTCCCGCGGCTTCGATTTCGTCGTACACCTGTTCCAGTTTGCTTTCTGTGCGGCCCAGCAGAATCACTGTGGCGCCGTGGGCGGCGTAACTCATTGAAGCGGCGCGACCGATACCGTCTCCGGCGCCGGTGACGAGAAGGGTTTTCCCCTTTAGAAGATCAGGAGCCGCCTGGTAAGCCTGTGGTGTGCTTGCTGTCATTTCAACATCCTTTTGTTGTTCAGTAGATCACTGCATTGGCCAGAATGACAAACTCAGGAGAATGGACATTATCTCGCCGCAGTCCCCGACTGGCTTTGCCCCCTTTGGTTGGAACCCCACGCCCTCAGGGAGCAAAGCCAGTCGGGGACTGCTACCCCTGTTGTCTGCTCTGACTTCGCTAATTCTTGCCCGATGGTAGCAAGTCGTGGCCCTCGATATCTCCAGAGGGCGTGGGGTTCCAACCAAACGGAAACATCGAGATTTATGGCGCGCGGGACGTTCGCGCGAAGCCAGGGAAAGCAACGTCATTCAAGCTAGCCGAGGATCATGTCGCGCAATTCGGTGCTCTTTTCAACATGTCGGTCAGCGCCCCAGGTGTAGGGGTCATCGCCCGGCTCGATATAACCGTACACCGCAGCGATTGTGTGCATGCCCGCCCGGCTACCCGCCTCGATGTCCCGCAGGTGATCACCCACGTAGATGGCCTGCTCCGGACTGCAGTGTAGCTCCCGGCAGTTGCGCAGCAGAGACTCGGGGTGTGGCTTGCGCTCGCTGACATCGTCAGGGCAGACTACGCTGCCGGCGGGCGGTCTGATGTCCAGGCGTTCCAGCAGGGGCTCGGTTAAATACCGGGGCTTATTGGTGGCAATACCCCAGCTGATCCCGCGCTGCTCCAGCTCTGCCAATAATTCAGTGATGCCGGGGTAGGGTTTGGCCGCAGTGCCCAGTACCTCGCTGTAGAGTTCCAGCAGGCGCAGGCGTTGTGTCTCAAACTCCAGGGCCTCCTCTGGCAGATCCAGGCCCAGTGTTACCAGGCAGCGTGCGCCGTTAGAAACCGAGGCGCGAATGCGTTCGGGGTCCATTGGCTCGCGCCCGTGCTCTGCCCGCATGGCTTGTACAACGATGACGAACTCGGCGGCGGTGTCGACCAGTGTGCCATCGAGGTCGAAAATAACTGCCCGCAGTGACTCCGGTGGCCGCATCACGCCGGTTTAACCGCGCGCACCATGTAGTTCACGCTGACATCCCGTTCATTGAGCCGATAATGTCTGGTCAGGGGGTTGTAGGTAAGCCCCGTCATGCCCTCTACCACCAGGCCCGCATCGCGAATCCACGCGGCCATCTCCGAGGGCTTGATAAACTTGTCATAGTCGTGAGTGCCGGCGGGTAACAGTTTGAGAATGTGCTCGGCGCCGACAATGGCGAACACAAAGGCCTTCGGGTTGCGGTTGATGGTGGAAAAGTACAGGCTCCCGCCTTTTTTTGCCATGGCGGCGCAGGCGCTTATCACGGAACCGGGGTCCGGCACATGCTCCAGCATTTCAAGACAGCACACCACATCGAATGCGCCGGCTTCTTTTTCGGCCAGTTCCTCGGCGGTGGAATGCAGGTAGGTGACATCGACGCCGGATTCCAACCGGTGCAACTTCGCCACCGAAAGCGGCGCCTCACCCATATCTATCCCCGTGACACTCGCTCCGCGCTGAGCCATGGCCTCTGCCAGAATGCCGCCGCCGCAGCCCACATCCACCAGCCGCAGTCCCGCGACCGGGGAGTGCTCGTCAATATAGTTGGCACGCAGAGGGTTGATCTCGTGCAGCGGACGGAATTCGCCATCGCGATCCCACCAGCGTGAAGCCAGCGCCTCGAACTTGGCAATTTCCTGCGGGTCGACGTTCAGCGTATCTGTCATGTGGGGCTATTGTCCTGTTGGTAGATGCGATCGCGCCATGCGCGGATTCGAACAGCGAGGGCGTCGAGGTCGATGTGCGTTGGTTGGCGCTGCTTCATTACCTGCACACCGCCTATCCAGCTGTGGTTCACCTGGCTGCCATTGCAGGCGTATACCAGCTGTGAAATAGGGTTGTACAGTGGCTGTGTCTCGGGTTGACTGAGATCCACCGCAATCATATCCGCCAGTTTACCTGTCTCCAGGCTGCCGATCTGGTCTTCCAGGCCCAGCGCTTTTGCGCCGTTGATGGTCGCCATCGCCAGGGCGGTGGCAGCGGGCACCGAGGCGGCGTCCTGATTGTCCAGTTTTGCCAGCAGCGCTGCGGTTTGCATTTCGCCAAACATGTTCAGGTCGTTGTTGCTGGCAGCACCGTCGGTGCCCAGCGCCACATTGACGCCACTGTTCAGCAGGCGTTCCACCGGGCAGGTACCGGAGGCCAGCTTCATGCCGGACTCGGGGCAGTGCACAACGTGGGCACCGGTAGCGGCCAGCAGTGCAATGTCCTGCTCCTCCAGTTGTGTCATATGGACACACTGGGTGCGCGGGCCCAGCAAGCCCAGGCGGTGCAGCGTATCCAGCGGCCGCTCGCCGGTTTGTTCTACGGCCAGCAGTACCTCGCCGCTGGTCTCGTGCAAGTGAATATGTATCGCCACGTCGAGTTCGGCGGCGAGTGTCGCCACTTTCACCAGGTTGGGTTCTGACACGGTATAGGTGGCGTGAGGACCAAAGCACACGGTCACCAGCTCGCTGTGTTTCACGTCATCTCGCAGGGCGAGTCCCTTGCTGATGTATTCGTCGGCATCCCGTGCCCATACAGTGGGAAAATCGAAAATGGGAAATGTGATCTGGCAGCGCATGCCTGTGCGCTGGGCGGTCTCTGCGCAGACATCGGGGAAGAAGTACATGTCACTGAAGGTGGTTGTGCCGGAACGGAGCATTTCGGCGATCGCCAGTTCCACTCCGTCTCGCACAAACCCGGCGCTGACATTGGCAGCCTCCGCTGGCCATATATGCTGCTCCAGCCAGGGCATTAGCGCCTGGTCGTCAGCGAACCCCCGCAGCAGACTCATGGCGGCGTGACCGTGGCTGTTTATCAGGCCGGGCAGCAGTGCGTGCCCCGGTAGATCCAGTACCTCCCTGGCCTGCACGCCAACCGCCTCAGCGCGCGGCAGCAGGGCACTGATACGGTTGCCGGTGATGGCAATACTGTGGTTTTCCAGCACCACGCCATGCGGAATAATCGGCACTATGTAGTCGGGATGGATCAGGATGTCAGCGATTTGCGAGTGCGGGTCCATGTGACGGTATTTCCTGCTCTGGAAATGGGTCTGAAACTGGCTAATTAATCACCAAAATGCCCGTTCTACGGTGGCGTAGTCTGGCAAGTGGCGAGTGAGCTGCGAAGTATAACCGGAAATTCTGTCGCGCTACGCGAATAGCGTCGAAATACTGCAAATTTATGGTGATATGGCGGTAAATTCCGTATAATCCCGGGTTTGCATTTGGGGCGAGCAAAACCGTTTATCCGGTGTTCAAAGCAGCGCGTTTCAAGTGTCCGGTCGTGGTAATAATAAAGCCCTCCGCCAGCAGTCAAGGAATCCGTTTTACATGGGTGAAGTAGCCAAAGAAATTCTTCCCGTTAGTATCGAGGACGAACTCAAGCAGTCGTACCTGGATTATGCCATGAGCGTGATCGTAGGGCGGGCGCTGCCAGACGTGCGCGATGGACTAAAACCGGTTCACAGGCGTGTGCTGCACGCCATGAATGAACTCAGCAACGACTGGAACAAGGGTTACAAGAAGTCGGCCCGCGTGGTGGGTGATGTCATCGGTAAATACCATCCCCATGGCGATTCGGCGGTGTATGACACCATCGTGCGCATGGCCCAGCCCTTCTCCATGCGCTACATGCTGGTGGACGGGCAGGGCAACTTTGGCTCCATCGATGGCGATTCCGCGGCGGCGATGCGGTACACCGAGATACGTATGCGCAAAATTTCCCATGCGCTGCTGGCGGATCTTGATAAAGAGACGGTTGATTTCGTCGATAACTACGACGGCACTGAAAGAATCCCCCACGTATTGCCCACCCGGGTCCCCAATCTGCTGATTAACGGTTCCGCCGGTATCGCCGTGGGCATGGCCACCAATATCCCACCCCACAACCTGACCGAGGTGGTCAGCGGTTGCCTGGCCCTGATGAGGGACCCGGAGCTGACCGTAGACGAGCTGATGGAATATATTCCCGGCCCGGACTTCCCCACCGCTGCAATTATCAATGGCCGCGCGGGCATTATTCAGGCCTATCGCACCGGTCGTGGGCGCATCTATGTGCGCGCCCGGGCGGAAGTTATCCATGACGACAAGCGCGGCAAGGACATTATCATCATCCACGAGTTGCCTTACCAGCTGAACAAGGCACGGCTGATTGAGCGCATCGCGGAGCTGGTAAAAGAAAAGAAAATAGAGGGTATTACCGAGCTGCGGGACGAGTCGGACAAGGACGGTCTGCGGGTTGTCATCGAGTTGCGTCGTGGCGAAATCGGCGATGTGGTGCTGAACAACCTGTACGCACAGACGGGCCTGCAATCGGTGTTTGGTATCAATATGGTGGCGCTGGTGGATGGACAGCCGCGCACGCTCAACCTGAAGCAAATTATCGAAGCGTTTATCCGTCACCGTCGGGAAGTCGTTACACGGCGAACGGTGTACCTGCTGCGCAAGGCGCGGGAACGCGGCCACCTGCTCGAAGGCCTGGCCATCGCCCTGTCAAATATCGACCCGGTGATAGCCTTGATCAAGGCGTCCCCGAGCTCTGCAGAAGCGAAAGAGAAGCTGCTGGCCGCAGCCTGGACGCCGGGCGAAGTGATCGGCATGCTGGAGCGCGCGGGGCCCGAGGCCTGTCGTCCCGATGAACTGGATCCGCATTACGGGCTGCGCGAAGGCCAGTATTACCTGTCACCGGCCCAGGCCCAGGCGATCCTGGATCTGCGTTTGCACCGTTTGACCGGCCTGGAACACGAGAAGCTGTTGAACGAATATCAGGAGAAGCTGCGTGAAATAGCAGACTATCTGGAAATTCTGTCGGATTCAGACCGCCTCAAGCTGGTGATTCGAGAAGAGCTGGAAGAAATTGTTACCGAGTTTGGCGATGAAAGGCGCACGGAAATCACCGCTTCCCAGCACGACCTCACGGTTGAAGATCTGATAACCGAAGAAGATCGGGTGGTCACCATTTCCCACGGCGGTTATGCCAAGACACAGCCCCTGTCTGATTACCAGGCCCAGCGACGGGGTGGAATGGGCAAGTCTGCCACGGCGGTGAAGGATGAGGACTTCGTCGAGCACCTGCTGATCGCCAGCACGCATGCCACTATTTTGTGTTTTTCCAATCTGGGCAAGGTGTATTGGCTTAAGGTCTTCCATATCCCGCTGGCGGGGCGCAATTCCCGTGGCCGTCCGATGGTCAACCTGTTGCCGCTGGAGGAGGGCGAACGCGTAACGTCCATCCTGCCGGTAAACGAATACACCGAGGGCCATTATATTTTTATGGCCACCGCCAAGGGTACCGTAAAGAAGACGGCGCTTACGGATTTCGCGCGTCAGCGCAGCGTGGGCCTTCGCGCGCTCGAGCTGGATGACGATGATGTGCTGGTAGGCACTGCTATTACCGACGGCAGCTGCGATGTGATGCTGTTCAGCAGCGAGGGTAAGGCCGCGCGCTTTGCCGAAGCAGATGTTCGCGCCATGGGCCGCACCGCCAGAGGGGTGCGCGGTATTCGCCTGGCCGAGGGGCACAGCATGATTTCCCTGATTATTCCGCAAGCTGACGGCAAGGTGCTCAGTGTCAGTGAGAATGGTTATGGCAAGCGTACGGAAATGACCGAGTTTCCCCGCAAGGGCCGAGGCAACAAGGGCGTAATCGCCATGTCTACCAGTAAGCGTAACGGTAAGCTGGTTGGCGCGGTGCAGGTCTTTGAAGGCGATGAGCTGATGCTGATTTCCAATCAGGGGACCATGGTGCGCACCCGTACCGACGAAGTGTCTGTTCTCGGCCGTAACACGCAGGGTGTGCGGGTTATCCGTACCAAGGAAGCGGAGGTGCTGGTGGGTGTAGAGCGTATCGACGAGCCGGCACCGGATGCCGAGCTGCTGCTGACGGACAGCCAGGAGGCGCCGGCGGCAGACACTCAGGCTACCACGGGTGATGAAAATGAATCCGGAGACAACGGGGCCGACGAATAGGCGCCACGTCTCCATCTGAAACCAAGGAAACGAAGTAGATGAGCCGTAGTTATAATTTTTGCGCGGGGCCGGCAGCCCTGCCGCAGGTGGTACTGGAAATCGCCAGAGACGATATGCTGGAGTGGCACGGCAAGGGCATGTCTCTGATGGAGATGAGTCACCGCAGCCCCGAAGTCGTGGGAGTGACAACACACGCTGAACAGACCCTGCGTGATTTGCTGGGTATTTCCAGCGACTATGCCGTGCTGTTTCTGCAGGGTGGTGCCAGTACCCAGTTTGCCTCGGTGCCCCTGAATTTGATCGCTGAGAAGGGCAGGGCAGACTACGTCAATACCGGGCAGTGGTCGAAGAAGGCTATCGCTGAGGGCAAGCGTTTTGCCGACGTCAATGTGGCGGCATCATCGGAAGACACCAACTTTTCGACCATCCCACCACAGGATAGCTGGCAGCTCAGCAGCGATGCCGCTTACCTGCACTACACGCCGAATGAGACCATCGGCGGGGT
The DNA here is from genome assembly GCA_963977485.1 of uncultured Haliea sp. Taxonomy (GTDB): domain Bacteria; phylum Pseudomonadota; class Gammaproteobacteria; order Pseudomonadales; family Halieaceae; genus JARRPM01. The sequence goes on along the minus strand of CAXBOW010000008.1, from coordinate 190,400 downwards.
CGAGTATTTCTGGACGCCGCAGGTGCAGGTGCCGCTGGTTGCAGATATGTCTTCCACGATTTTGTCGCGGCCGATAAACGTCGAGGACTTCGGCGTGATCTACGCCGGCGCACAGAAGAATATTGGCCCGGCAGGCCTGACGATAGCCATCGTGCGTCGCGACCTGTTGGGTCGCGCGGGAGCCCGCTGCCCCACCATGCTCGACTGGAAAGTGGCCGCGGATAATGAGTCCATGTACAACACCCCCCCTACCTTCGCCATCTATCTGGCAGGCCTGGTTTTTGACTGGTTGCAGGGGCTGGGAGGTCTGACGGCAATGGAGGCCATTAACCGGCGCAAAGCAGAGAAGCTGTATGCTGCTATCGACGGCAGTGACTTCTATGCAAACCCGGTAGAACTGCCAAGCCGATCGCTGATGAACGTGCCTTTCACACTCGCAGACGACGCGCTGGACAAACTGTTTTTGCAAGAATCAGAGGCCTCGGGCCTGCTAAACCTCAAGGGCCATCGCTCAGTGGGCGGTATGCGTGCCAGCCTGTATAACGCAGTGAGCGAAGAGGCTGTGGACGCCCTGATCGCCTTCATGCGGGACTTCGAACAACGCAAGGCCTAGGGCCCCAGTTTATGGCTGATTCGGAAGATAAACGGGGTCTCGATCAGGTCAGGGCGGATATTGACGCCATCGACCAGGAGATACAGGCGCTTATCAGCAGCCGGGCGCGGTGTGCCCAGCGTGTAGCGGCTATCAAACTTGAAGATGCAGAGGCCGCCCGCGCCCAGGGGGAGCCTGAGGCCGAGGTGGTTTACTACCGGCCGGAGCGTGAATCACAGGTCTTGCGTCGCATTATGGAGCGCAACACCGGCCCACTGACCGGTGAAACTGTGGCCCATGTTTTTCGCGAGATTATGTCTGCTTGCCTCGCCCTGGAGCGGCCTTTGCAAGTGGCTTATCTCGGACCTGAGGGAACCTTCACCCAGGAAGCGTCCATCAAGCACTTCGGCCATGCGGCTATCTGTGTGCCACAGGCAACCATCGACTCGGTGTATGCAGAAGTAGAGTCGGGCGCGTGCAACTACGGCGTAGTGCCCGTGGAAAATTCCACCGAGGGCATGGTCAGTCATACGTTGGACAACTTCATGGACTCGCCGTTGAAGATTTCAGGTGAGGTAGAGATACGCATCTCACATCACCTGCTTACTGCGCCAGGGACAGGTGAGGGGGAGATAACCCGTATTTGCGCTCACCAGCAGGCGCTGGCCCAGTGTCGCAACTGGCTGGATCGTCACTATCCCAATATTGAGCGTGAGGCGGTCAGCAGCAACGGTGAGGCGGCGCGGATGGCAGCCAGTACTCCCGGGCTGGCGGCGGTTGCGGGTGAAATGGCGGCGGAGCTTTATCAACTGCAAACCATCGCCAGCCACATCGAGGATTACCAGGACAATACCACGCGCTTCCTGGTGATCGGGCGCGAGGAGGTGCCACCCAGTGGCCAGGACAAGACCTCGATAATCGTGTCCAGCCGCAATAAACCCGGTGCCCTCTTTGCTTTGCTGGACCCCTTCCGCAGGGGCGGCGTGAGCCTGACCAGAATAGATACACGCCCGTCGCGCACCGAGAAATGGGCTTACGTGTTTTTTATCGAGTTCGAAGGGCATGTGCAGGATCCGAATATTGCTGCCATTGTCAAGGAACTGGAAGAGCAGTCCATTCTGTTGAAGCCCCTGGGGTCCTATCCCAGAGCCGTTCTCTAGACGTGAGTTATTCTGCGGATACGGTAGTCATTCTGGGCCTGGGCTTGATTGGCGGTTCTCTCGCCAGGGCATTGCGCCAAAGTGGATTCAGCAAACGGTTCGTAGGTTACGGCCACCGGGAGCCCTCCCTCAAACGCGGTGTCGAGCTGGGTGTAATCGACGATTTTACCCTGGATCTGGACGAGGCCATCGATCAGGCCGATATACTGGTGCTGTGTGCGCCCACGCTGATCGCTGCAGATATGTTGCGCGATATCCTGCCGCGGCTGGCTGGCAGGGAGAACACGCCGATTATCACCGACGTGGCGAGCGTCAAGGGCAACCTGCGCGATGCCGCCATCGATGCCGTGGGACAGATGCCGCCGCAGCTGGTGCTGGCTCACCCTATAGCCGGGTCGGAACAAAGTGGCGTGGACGCCTCCAGCGCGGAACTTTTTGTTAATCACAGGGTGATACTCACCCCCGATGAAGCCAACGACCCGGCGGCGGTGGAGCTCATTCGCAGCATGTGGGTAAGTACCGGAGCCGAGGTGGTGGATATGGCGGTGGCCGAGCATGACACCGTTTTGGCAGCTACCAGCCACCTGCCACACCTGTTGGCTTACGCGTTGGTTGACGCCCTGGCGAAGTCCCCCGGAAGCGAGGATATCTTCCGCTTTGCGGCTGGCGGGTTTCGGGATTTCACCCGTATTGCCTCCAGTGATCCGGCGATGTGGCGGGACATTGCGATTGCCAACAAGCCGGCACTGCTGGACGCTATCGATATGTTCAGTGCCCAGCTCGCGCAGCTCCGCGGGGCGGTGGCCGATAGTGACGGCGAGCAGTTGTACACGACCTTTACCCGAGCCAAAACCGCCAGGGACGCATTCGCTGCCATCCTGGCGGGACGCGACCAGGGCAAGCAGAGCTAAGGAAACCGTATGGAATTCAAATTACTGCCCGGTGGTGAAGTTACCGGTGAGGCGCGCATCCCCGGCGACAAATCCATTTCTCATCGCTCTATCATGTTGGGCGCGCTGGCCGAGGGCCGTACCCGGGTCAGTGGGTTTCTCGAGGGCGAGGATGCGTTGGCAACGGTGGCGGCATTCCGCGCCATGGGAGTGAGAATTGAGGGCCCAGAAGAAGGGCTGGTGATTATTCACGGCGTGGGAATGCACGGATTGCAAGAACCTGATCAGCCTCTGGACCTGGGCAATTCAGGCACCAGTATCAGGCTGCTTTCGGGCTTGTTGGCCGGACAGCCTTTTGACTCTGAGCTTACCGGCGATGAGTCTCTCTGCGGCCGGCCGATGGGTCGGGTAACCGAGCCGCTGGCACTGATGGGAGCAAAGATCGGAAGCGCCGAAGGCGGTCGTCCGCCGTTGAGAATCAGTGGCGGGCGGGCGCTGACCGGGATTCATTACGATCTGCCCATGGCCAGCGCACAGGTGAAGTCCTGTGTGCTGCTGGCGGGGCTGTTTGCCAGCGGCACAACTTCCGTGACTGAGCCTGCACCCACGCGAGATCATACCGAGCGTATGTTGCGAGGTTTTGGCTATGACGTGCAAGCAGAGGGCGGTGTCATCTCGCTGCAGGGGGGCGGCAGTCTCAGGGCCGCAGAGATCGATGTGCCGGCGGATATTTCCTCTGCCGCATTTTTCCTGGTTGCGGCCAGTATCGCCCCCGGCTCCGACTTACTGCTAACCCATGTCGGCATCAATCCTACCCGCATCGGCGTGATCAATATTCTCCAGTTGATGGGGGCAGATATCACCCTGCGCAAGCAGCGTGAGGTGGGTGGTGAGCCGGTGGCCGATATCCGTGTTCGTTACGCGCCACTTAAAGGCATAGAGATTCCCGAGGATCAGGTGCCGCTGGCAATCGATGAATTCCCCGCGCTGTTTATCGCCGCTGCTTGTGCTGAGGGGCGTACGGTATTGCGTGGCGCCGAGGAATTGCGAGTAAAGGAGAGCGACCGGATTGCTGCCATGGCTGAAGGGCTGACCACGCTGGGGATCGTTAACGAGGTGCTGGACGACGGTATCATTATAGAAGGCGGCACGCTGGGAGGTGGCGTTATCCGTACTTTCCACGATCATCGCATCGCCATGTCCTTTGCCATTGCCGCGTTGCGGGCCGAGGGGGAAATTCGCGTGCTGGATTGCGATCATGTGGCCACCTCCTTTCCCGGTTTCGACGCGCTGGCGCGCGGTCTTGGACTGCAAATCTCAACGATGACGGCCTGAATGATGGCCGACATACCGGTTATTACCGTGGATGGCCCCAGTGGTGCCGGCAAGGGCACTATCAGCCATATGCTGGCCGATACCCTGGGCTGGCACTTTCTCGACAGTGGTGCCCTCTATCGTGTCACCGGCCAGGCCTGCCTGATTGAAGGTGTTAGCTGGGATGATCATTCGGGTGTCACCGAGATCGCACGCCACCTGGATGTCAGTTTCACCACGGCCGCCAGCGGTGAATTTCTCGTGGCCTACAAGGGGCGCGATGTCAGCCGCGATATACGCACCGAGGAGGGGGGGCGCGGCGCCTCCACCGTGGCGACCATTCCGTCTGTACGCGAGGCACTGCTGGCGCGGCAGCGTGAATTCCGCCAGCCCCCCGGACTGGTTGCGGACGGCCGCGATATGGGCACAGCGGTTTTTCCCTGCGCTGACCTCAAGATTTTCCTCACGGCCAGTGCCCGTGAGCGAGCGGAGCGGCGCTATAAGCAGTTGATCGCAAAGGGGGAAAATGTTAGTCTCCCGCGCCTTCTGAAGGACATAGAGGAACGGGACGAACGCGACAGTAACCGCGATGTGTCCCCCCTGGTGCCTGCGGAAGACGCCATCGTTATCGACAGCACTGCCACTCCGATCGAAGCTGTATTTGATCAGGTAATGCAAAAGGTGACGGAAAAAGGCCTGAACGCGTTGCGATAAACGCCGAATTTCCTTTATATGGCAATAATCTGTCACCTGCGCTGAATCCAGTCAGGGTGTTGGGCGGCAGATAACTATGGATGGCCCGGGCCGGCTGGAGGCGCGGTTAGAGGTGGGTAACTGCCGATCATTTTCTACAGGTAATGTGCAATGAGCGAATCTTTCGCCGAACTATTTGAAGAGAGTTTGAAAACAGTTGATATGAAACCCGGTGCGATCGTCACGGGTGTAGTTATCGACATAGATAACGAGTGGGTCACCGTTCATGCGGGCTTGAAGTCCGAAGGTGTTATCCCTCGTGAACAGTTTCTCGACGCCAGCGGCGAGTGCAGCTTAACCATCGGTGACGAAGTGCAGGTTGCACTGGAAACCGTTGAAGACGGTTTCGGCGAAACCAAGCTGTCCCGTGAGAAGGCCAAACGTGCCGAAGCGTGGAAAGATCTCGAAGCAGCCCACGAGGCGGACGAGATGGTCAAAGGCATTATCAACGGCAAGGTCAAGGGTGGCTTTACCGTCGACATCAATACTATTCGCGCATTTTTGCCAGGCTCTCTGGTGGATGTGCGTCCGGTGCGCGACACGCTGCACCTGGAAGGCAAGGAACTGGAATTCAAGGTCATCAAGCTGGATCAAAAGCGCAACAACGTGGTGGTTTCACGTCGCGCTGTGATGGAAGAAGCCAACAGCGTCGAGCGCGATGCTCTGCTGGAGTCACTGCAAGAAGGCATGTCCGTCAAAGGTGTGGTCAAGAACCTTACCGATTACGGTGCTTTCGTGGACCTCGGCGGTGTCGACGGCCTGCTGCACATTACCGACATGGCCTGGAAGCGCATCAAGCATCCTTCCGAGATCGTGGAAGTCGGCCAGGAAATCGACGTCAAGATCCTCAAGTTTGACCGCGAGCGCAACCGCGTATCATTGGGCCTCAAGCAACTGGGTGAAGATCCATGGGTTGCCATTACCGGTCGCTATCCCGAGGGCAGCCGCGTGAAGGCGCGCATTACCAACCTGACCGACTACGGCTGTTTTGCCGAGCTGGAAGAAGGGGTGGAAGGCCTGGTTCACGTATCCGAGATGGATTGGACCAACAAGAACGTACACCCCTCCAAAATTGTCCAGCTGGGCGACGAGGTAGAGGTGATGGTTCTGGATATCGACGAGGAGCGTCGCCGCATTTCACTGGGTATCAAGCAGTGCCAACAGAATCCCTGGGATGCATTCGCAGGTACTTATGCGAAAGGCGCCAAGATCTCCGGCAATATCAAGTCCATCACTGACTTCGGTATCTTCATCGGCCTGGAAGGCAACATCGATGGCCTGGTACACCTGTCCGATATCAGCTGGAACGAAGTGGGTGAAGAAGCGGTACGCAACTACAAGAAGGGCGACGAGATCGAAACCGTCATCCTGTCAATCGATCCCGAGCGCGAGCGTATTTCGCTGGGTATCAAGCAGCTGGAAGACGACCCCTTCGGCAACTACGTGGCTGAAAACGATCGCGGTTCTATCGTGACCGGTGAAGTTACTGAAGTCGATGCCAAGTCGGTAGTTATCAAGCTGGCGGAAGAAGTGGAAGGCGTACTCAAAGCCTCCGACATCAGCCGTGACAAGGTTGACGATGCCCGTGCCCTGTACAAGGTAGGCGACAGCGTTGAAGCCAAAATCATCTCTGTGGATCGCAAGAACCGCGGCCTGGGTCTGTCTATCAAGGCCAAGGACTATGAAGATGAGCAGGACGCTGTGAAGTCACTCAAGGAGCAGGAAGTTGAATCTGCCTCCCCGGGTACTATCGGCGACCTGATCAAGGCGCAGATGGCTGAGAAGTAATCTGACATCCCGGGCCTCGCGGCCCGGGTTGCTAAATAGTGCTCGCTTCGGCGGGCCTTTTTTTTGCCCAAGAGTTCTGGTCGAGCCCAAATATTGAAGTGGGTGGGTGAGTCTCGCCGGTGGTTTCCATTATGGTGGTCAAAGTGCAGTTGTTGTTCTGTCCACGCGCGACGGCCATTGTGTACCTCCTGTCGGGACCCGCTACAAGCACACATGGATGTGCTTGTAGCGGGTCCGGGAAGGGTTACGCCCAGCTCGGTGGCGGCAATCAACGCCGGATCCACCTCCACTTTTCCGTTAAAAAATAACAACTTGCGAAAATAAACCTCTCGGGTGACAATACCAATCCAAAGGTAATGACCGATAATAAAACCTCTGCGAAAGGAGGCACGATGACAAAAAGCGAATTGATAGAAGCCATCGCGGCTAGGCAGAGCCAGCTGTCATCCAAGGATGTAGAGCTAGCCGTGAAGACCGTACTGGAACATATGTCCCAGGCATTATCCACGGGCGAACGTATTGAAATACGTGGCTTTGGTAGCTTCTCACTGCATTTTCGATCGCCGCGGCGCGGCCGCAACCCCAAGACCGGTGACTCTGTTGAGCTTACCGGCAAGTATGTACCCCATTTCAAACCTGGAAAGGAATTGCGCGAGCGGGTGAACCTCGGGCTGCAAATGGGGCTGTGAGTTTTCCCCCAGGCAACAGCGGCGAGCCGCAAAGGCAAAGGGGCAGAACGAACCCACCGTCAATTATTAATCCGGTGTCACCATGAAAAAGCTGCGTACACTTTTATATATTCTTATTTTGCTGGCTGGCGTGGGTCTGGGGGTTTTGTTTGCCTTACAGAACACGCAGGCGGTACCGCTGGACCTGCTGATATACACATTTTCGCCTCGCAGTCTGGCGCTTTGGGTGTTGGGTGCTTTTGCCCTGGGTGGCATTGCAGGGCTGCTGGTTTCTTCGGTGTATATGCTGCGTTCCAGAGCGGCCCTGGCCTCTTCGCGGCGGCAGTTGGCTCGCACCCGCACTGAATTGGCACAGGAAAAGGTGCGGGGCACGGATATAAAGGTCAGTGACTGACCTTATTTTCTTTGGTTTATTCTTTGCCGCTATAGCCATTGGCTGGACGCTTGGGCGATACGCCCGCAGCACGGGTGCAGCAACCAGTTATTTTTCCAGCGAACAGCAGGGCCGGACGCACTCTGCAGATACCGCAATTGATTCTCTGGTAGGCAGTCTGTCTGCCGATGGCGGAAACACCCAGGCACGAATAGCCCTTGGCGTCCAACTGCGTAAACGCGGTGAAGTGGACGGGGCAGTGCGAATTCATCAGGAGCTACTTGCGCGTACCGGCTTGCCCGCAAGGGATGCCGCCCAGGCACAGCTGGAATTGGCGCGGGACTACACCAGTGCTGGTCTTCTGGACCGGGCAGAAGAACTGTTGTTGGAACTGATCCGGGATTTTCCCGGGCAGAGCCAGGCCGGTCGCAGACATCTGTTGGAAATCTACGAAATAGAACGCGACTGGCGGCGTGCTATAGAGGCTGCCAAACCGTTATTACCACGAAAATTGGCGCGTAAAGGTGCCACGAGCGAATCACACCACGGTCGGGGTCAAAGGATTGCACAGCGGCTGGCACACTACGGCTGCGAACTTGCAGAGGAAGAACGCCTCGGCGGCGACCTCGATGCGGCACGCAGTCTGTTGCAGGAAGCTCTGTCCCGCGACAAGTGCAGTGCGCGCGCGTCCATGCTGTTGGCGCAGGTGGAGTGGGACGCGGGCCGTTATCTACAGGCGGCCCGTTCTTTGCGGCGAGTGCGAGTGCAGGATCCCGATTACCTGCCGGAAACAATTGAGCTACTGCGGAACTGTTATGTCGCTCTGGACGATAGCGAGTCGTTCCGCGTATATCTGCTGGAGTGCCTTGCAGCGCGGCCCACACCCGCGCTGGTGGCAGCTGTCGCGGAGGATATCGGCCGCGTAGAGGGCGATTTGGCCGCTGGCGAGTTTCTGGCGGAGCAGCTTGTGGATTACCCTTCCCTGCAGGGCCTGGCGCAGTTGATTGGTCTACAGCGCAGTGCAGAAGACACTCCGTCGTACCCGGATATTGCGTTGCTGCAGACCCTGAGTCAGCGCCTGGTGGCCACCAGGCCGGCCTATCGCTGTGGCCATTGCGGCTTTGCCGGCAAGCATTTGCATTGGCACTGCCCGGGCTGCAAGCGCTGGGGCAGTATTAAAGCGATAGACGGCCCCGGCTCAGTGTAGCGCTGGCCAACATTTCCCGATGGAGCAAGTATGAAAACACCTGTAATTGTTGCCCTGGATTTCCCGTCGGCGCAACCGGCGCTGGAATTGGTTGCGCAACTTTCACCTGACCTGTGTCGGCTAAAGGTAGGCAAAGAGCTGTTTACCCGCAGCGGTCCGGCGCTGGTAGAAAAGTTGCAGCAGCAGGGTTTTGAGGTTTTTCTGGATCTCAAGTTTCACGATATACCCAACACCGTAGCCGCCGCCGTGCGTGCGGCAGCGGAGTTGGGAGTGTGGATGGTGAATGTTCATGCCAGTGGTGGGCGCAGGATGATGGAGGCGGCCGTGGCGGAACTGGCGAGGCTTAAGCACAAGCCCCTGTTGATTGGCGTGACGGTGCTGACCAGCATGTCCGATGCCGATCTCGCTGAGCTCGGTTACCACGAGACTGCGGCCGAGAGAGTTCAGCGGCTGGCCGCGCTGGCGGCAAACTGTGGGCTCGATGGTGTTGTCTGTTCCGCGCTGGAGGCTGAGGCGTTGCGCGCGGCCAGAGGTGCCGGGTTCTGTCTGGTGACGCCGGGAATTCGCCTGTCCGGCGATGCCGCGGGTGATCAACGCCGGGTGGTAACCCCGGCCGATGCCGTGGCACTGGGTTCCGACTACCTGGTCATTGGGCGTTCAATTACTGCGGCGGCTGACCCACTGGCGGCGTTGCACCGGGTTCACGCCGAGCTGACAGCGTAATATCAAATACGGCCAGGTCGCTGGCTGCTCCGCCCAGCGGTGCTAGACTTCTTCGCGGTACGGATGCCTGCATGGATGCAGCACGTCAAATGGAGATGACACTATGACCTACTCAACAATCTTGCACAGTTACTCCCGGCTTACGCTGTTGGCCGGGCGCATTTTTTCAACCCGGGGGCTGCCCGCAGTCGCCGCCCTGGCTGTGGTGCTGGCACTGGTAACGGGGGTATTACCCGGAACCACCGGCACGGCTTTCGCACAGGACAAAGCTCCACCGCCCACTGTGGCGGCGGTTAACATTAACAAGGCAGATGCCGTCTCAATAGCTTCAGCACTCAAAGGCGTTGGTAACGCCCGGGCACAGGAAATAGTGCGCTATCGCGAGGCGTACGGGCCTTTCTCATCGGTGGATGAACTCGCCGATGTCAAAGGTATTGGCAAGTCGACGCTCGATCAGAATCGGGCGAGAATTACACTGGAATAAGGCAGCCGCATCCGTATCATGAGGGGGCATTTGCCCCCTTTATTTTGAACAGTGATTCGATCACGTGAAATGTCTTGTTAGTGGAGCGACCGGATTTATCGGGCGCCATCTTTGTCAGCGGCTGCTTGAAAGTGGCGATACTGTTGTCGCCCTGAGCAGACGTGGCGCAATGCTTCCGGGTGGAGCGCCCACAATGGCCCTGGATCTTTCTCATACCATGCCCGGCAGTGAGTCCTTGCAGGGTGTTGATGTGGTCTTCCACCTGGCCGGTATCGCACATCAGCAGGCAGCGCAGGCGGCCTATACCGCGCTTAACGAGAACGCGACTTTGCAGCTTGCCCGGCAGTGCTCGGCGGCGGGTGTGGCACGTTTTATTTTTCTTAGCAGTACCAAGGCGATGGGTCCCTCCACCAGTTCGGGCGAGCGGTCAGAGCAGGAGTGTACACCGCCAACTGACGCCTATGGCCTGTCGAAATGGCGGGCAGAGCAGGCCTTGCAGGCTGAGTTTGCGGATGATCCAATGGCGGTGGTTATTTTGCGCCCGGCTCTGGTCTACGGCGGCTCGGCTAAAGGTAACCTGGCGTTGCTGGCAAAGGGTGTGGCGGCCGGACTGCCCCGGCCCCCCGCGTATGGCGCGCGTTCCATGGTAGCCGTGGCTGACCTTGTAGATCTGCTCTGCATTGTAGCCCGGGAGCCTGTGCAACCCATACAAACCTGGATTGTTACCGATGGTCAGCACTACAGCACACGGTTTGTCTACGACCAGTTACGGCGGGCGGCGGGCAAGGGTGTTGGTGCAGCCTGGCTGCCCACTTCGGTTTGGCGCCTGGCTGCCGCGCTGCTGGATTGTCGGCCCGGCCGGTCGCACGAAGCCACCTGGGACAAGCTTTTTGGTATCGAGCTGTACAGCAATCGCGCAGTGCTGAAAGCCACATCCTGGCGGCCGCGCTACCGCCTGAAAGATCTGGCCAGGGGAATCATGGCAGCGGAGGCGCCCACCCGGTGACGGTGATTCTGGTTGTCACGGTGCTCGTGTCGATTCTGTTCTGCGGTGTTTACCTGTGGCTGGCTCGCCGTTGGCAGATAATGGATACACCCAATGCGCGTAGTTCTCACTTGTTGCCAACACCACACGGCGGTGGTGCTCCCATGCTGCTTGCCTTTTATCTCGGTCTGCTACTCGCTGACGGCTGGTTGGGCCCATGGCCCGTGTTATACCTGCAGCTCGCGGGAATTGCGCTGGCATTGATGTTGTTGGGTATTGCCGATGATTTGTGGTCGCTGTCTGTGCGATTGCGTTTTGGTAGTTACGGCCTTGCATGTCTTGCCGCAGTGCTGCTGATTTTTCCGCTGTCCGCGACCGATAACGCGGTGGTGTCCTCACTGCTACTGGTCTCAGCCGCTTTGGCGATGTTGTGGCTGGTGAATCTATATAATTTTATGGACGGAATCGATGGTATTGCGGCGACTCAGTGTCTGTTGGCCTGCGCGGCAGCGGCTTTTTTGGCGGCACGGGGCGACGCTCCCGACTACGCGGTATTTTGCTTGCTGCTGGCCGCCAGCCAGCTCGGGTTTCTGGTGTGGAACTGGCCGCCAGCACGTTTGTTCATGGGCGATGCGGGCAGTATTCCCACCGGTTTCCTGTTAGCGGCTCTGGCTTTGTCAGGAGGGTCACAAGGCGGGCCGGGATGGGCCACCTGGCTGATATTGCTCGCGCTGTTCATAACCGATGCCAGTTGGACCTTGCTGTGGCGTGTGGCGCACCGTCAGCCTTTCACCCAGGCGCATCGCCTGCACGCCTACCAGCGCCTGAGCAGACGCTGGGGTTCTCACCTGAAAGTGGACCTGCTATTGGTTGCCATCTTCTGCGCCTGGTTGCTACCCCTGGCCTGGATCGCGGAAGTTGATTCAAGCTATGCTTTTTTATTGGTAATTTTGGCATATCTTCCGCTGCTCCTTGGCATGGCGAAAACGGGGCCACTAGCGTAATATTCAGTATCTTCAGGCGTTGCAAAAACAAGTTCAGTGCGCCCACTACCGCAACCAGTTTATCGGGAGGAGACTTGCTGAAACGTGTTGGCAATTTTACGTCACGTTCTTTTTCCGGCCTGATCGGGAGTTTGCGAGACGCCCTCGAAAAGTTGATCCAGTTACCCCGGAATATTAAACAAGCCTGCCTGCTGGCACTGGACATGGTGTTTGTCTCTGCCGCCATGTGGCTGGCGGTGGCTTTCCGTTATGGCCATATGGAGTTCAGTCTCGGTCCGGTAGAGTACAGCTGTGCGGCGCTCACGGTGGTGCTCAGTGCTATCGTATTCCTGCGGCTGGGTCTCTATCGTGCGGTTATCCGCTTCATGGGCCAGCAGGCAATCTGGGCGGTGCTCACCGCCGTCAGCTATTCCACCATGATTCTCGGTGCCACCGTTTTTTTCAGCCAGGCCGCTGTTCCGCGCTCCATGCCGTTTATCTATTTCGCTCTGGCATTGCTGGGCATAGGCGGTACCCGGCTGGCGGTGCGGGCCTATTACCAGGCCAAGCTGCGTTCGCTTTCCGAGAATGTCATTATCTATGGTGCCGGTGAATCTGGCCGGCAGTTGCTGACGGCTCTTCACCAGGGTGATCAGTATCGGGTGGTGGCTTTTGTCGATGACGACAGCAATATGCAGCGCTCGGTTATCAACGGCTTGTATGTGGCTCAACCGCGAGAGCTGGAGCAACTGGTAGCGCAGCACGATATTACCCAAGTGCTGTTGGCCATACCTTCGGCATCACCTGAACGTCGCAAGGAAATAATCAATTCGTTGGTAGGGTTGCCCGTATACGTGCGCACAGTGCCCAGAATCAATGAGCTGGTCTCTGGTCAGGCGAGTGTGAACCAGATTCAGGATATCAGCCTTGATGACCTGCTTGGCAGGGAAGCAGTGCCTCCCCATCCCGAGTTGATTGATCGCTGTATCACCGACAAGGTGGTAATGGTGACAGGTGCGGGAGGGTCTATCGGGTCAGAGCTTTGCCGGCAGATTCTTTTGTCGGGCCCGCGGGAACTGGTATTGCTGGATAGCTCTGAGTACGCCCTGTATAACATCGAACGCGAGCTGCGGGATCTGATGGCCAAGTCCGGGCGAGAGCTTGAACTCGTTGCCCTGTTAGGATCTGTGCAGGATCCTCGCCGACTGGAAAGTATTTATCGCAGCTTCAGCGTGCAGTCCGTGTACCACGCAGCGGCCTATAAACACGTGCCCATGGTGGAACACAATATTGCCGAAGGGGTTGCCAACAACGTGTTTGGTACCTGGTATGCCGCCGACGCGGCACGCAAGGCTGGTGTGGAGACGTTCGTACTGGTTTCCACAGACAAGGCTGTGCGCCCCACCAATATTATGGGAGCATCCAAGCGCTTTGCAGAACTGATTCTTCAGGGCCTTGCGCAACAGGATACCACCACGCGTTTCTGTATGGTGCGATTTGGCAATGTACTGGGTTCTTCCGGGTCCGTCGTGCCGCTGTTTCATGAACAGATAGCCAATGGCGGTCCCGTCACGGTTACGCACCCGGAAGTATCACGCTATTTTATGAGTATCGCCGAGGCGGCCCAACTGGTGCTGCAGGCCAGCGCTATGGGAACAGGCGGAGATGTTTTCGTGCTCGACATGGGCGAACCTGTGCGGATTGTCGACCTGGCCAAGCGAATGATTCGCCTGAGTGGCTACGAGATGGATCACGATACCCACGTTGGCGAACACATCGATATCGAGTTTATCGGCCTGCGGCCCGGTGAGAAGCTGCACGAAGAGCTTTTGCTAGGAAGTAATGTGACCGGCACGGGTCACCCCATGATCATGCGCGCCGAGGAAGAGTGTATTTCCTACAGCAATATGTACAAAATGCTGCAGGATCTGAAACGCTACTGTGACGCCATGGATTGCGTTGCTATCACCTCTGTGCTCAATGGGGCCGTGTGCGGCTTTGGCGATCACGAGGTACGCTATGATCACCTCTGGAAGAAACAGGGGTCGCCATTGTTGCAACCAGCCACGGCAGTGCCCGCGTTAGCATCAAACGTAAAAGAACTTTTTCCCGACAAGCCCTGATTCTACCTCCTCGCATATCCACGTTCTGAACAACTCAAGCCAAGGAACCCACATGATTCATTTTGACGTCTTTAATGGTGATGCTGACGGCATCTGTGCGCTGACGCAATTGCGCAACGCTGAACCTCGTGAGGCGGAGCTTGTCACAGGTGTGAAGCGGGATATCAATCTGCTGGACAGGGTGCATGCAACTGAAGGCTCTCGGGTCACGGTACTGGATGTGTCACTGGATAAAAATCGGGACGGTTTACAGCGTGCACTTGCAGCCGGGGCCGAGGTGTTTTACTGCGACCATCACTTTGCCGGGGATATTCCCGAGAGTGACAAGTTGCAGGCGATTATCAATACTGCGCCGGACGTATGTACCAGCATCCTGGTGAACGAGCATCTCAATGGCGCATTTCGTGAATGGGCTGTCGTTGGAGCCTTTGGTGATAACCTCAAAGAGAGTGCCCGGCGTATCGCCAGGCCGCTGGATCTTGATGACGACAAGCTTCAGCAGTTGGAGAATCTGGGAATTTATATCAACTACAATGGCTACGGCTCGAATCTCGCAGATTTGCATTTCGAACCCGCGGAGCTTTTTCGCAAAGTGAGCGCCTACGCCAGCCCGGTAGATTTCATGTCGGGTGGGCGCGAGGATTTTCAGAAACTGGAGCAGGGTTACCAACAGGACATGGGCACCGCCGAGTCTCTCAAGCCGGAATATCGCGACGCTGCTGTAGCCGTATTCATGATGCCGAACGAGGCCTGGGCACGCCGTGTAAGCGGCGTGTACAGCAATGACCTCGCTAACGGGGACCCAGCCCGCGCGCATGCGGTACTGACCGAGAAGGCCAACGGTTGCTACCTTGTTTCGGTGCGTGCCCCGCTGAATAACAAAACCGGTGCGGACGAGCTTTGCATGAAGTTTCCCACAGGGGGTGGCCGTAAGGCGGCTGCGGGTGTGAATGACTTGCCCGGTGACATGCTAAAAGAATTTATCGATACCTTTGCCGCGTTTTACGCCTAGTGCAGCTGCATGGATTGGGATGACCTGAAAGTATTTCTGGCCCTTAGCCGCAAGGGTTCGGCCCGCGGCGCAGCTCAGGAGCTGGGGGTCAGCAATTCAACTATCACCCGGCGCCTGGATGATATGGAGCACAAACTGAAGGCGCATCTGTTCGATCGCACACCGGATGGCTACCGCATGACAGCAGCCGGTGAACAGGTCTTGCCCACCGCCGAGCACGTGGAAGAACTGGTGCTGGGGGTGGAGCGCAAAATTACTGGCGGCGATCAGGAGCTGGAAGGCCGTATCCGGCTGGCATTGCCACCGGCAGGTAGCCTGGGCTTCCTCGTTGGCCGTCTTGCACGTTTCTGCGAACAGTATCCCGGTATCGACCTGGAGTTGACTTCAAGTCTGGACACGGCAGATCTCAGTCGCAGGGAGGCGGATATTGCCGTGCGTTTGTTGCCGGGTAAGGTGAAACCTCCGGAGTATTTGATTGGCCGCCACGTGGGAGCGTTGACCGCCTCCGCCTATGTTCACAAGGATTTACTGAACCCGGATAATCCTGAGGATGTGTCACACCTGTCCTGGATAGGCAAACGCCCCATTGACCAGAAAGAAGAGTGGCTGGCGGACACGGACTTTCCGCAGCAACCGGTGCGTCATGCGATTGCAGATATTAAACTGGTCGCGGACGCTCTGCGTTACAAAATGGGTATGGCTTATATGCCGTGTTTTCTGGCATTTGCCGAGCCGGATATAGTGCGCGTCCCCGGGGCTACCATCGTCCACCAGTCAGACATGTGGGTATTAACCCATAAAGACTTGCGCCTCAGTGCGAGGCTGCGAGTGCTACGCGAAGTGATCGGGGCAGAGTTTCACAAGGTGCGACATCAACTGGACAGCCGCTTAATGTAATTTTGAGTGCGGATTTAATCGTCTTTTTCGTCTACGTCGAACTGGCCGGACATACGCCGCCGGATATGTGACCAGGACATGCCCGCCGCCAGAATCAGCGACAGTATGACCAGTACAACCCAGGCAATGGTGCCTTCCGAGTCCAGTGTCAGCCAACCCTGATCCACCATCGCCCAGACGATACAGCCAAACAGGGCTGCACCGAGAGTAATACCCAGCCAACCCATGGACATAAACGTGGCGCGCAGGAAAATAATCCAACCGATGAGCAGCACTATACCAACGATGGCCACTATGGGGCCGAAACTGGTGGTCTCGGCTGTTGCCCAACTGAAGTAGCACCATTCTGTGGGGTTGTAGCTGCCAAGCACCAGCACCAGCGCAAATAGCCAGCGCCCTATGAAGCTCACTGAGTTGAATTCTGTGGCCATGTACGCGTTCCCTTATATTTCTTTGCCAGAAACTTTATCTGAAGGCAGCATTATCGCGCGGATCAGGCCGCGCGCAAGCCGTTAACAATAGTGGTTAGCTCGGCTTCCGACATATAGCGAGGAACCGGGTAGAGGGAGCCGGCCTCGGCAATGGCCTCATCCACGATGCCGGGTATATCGCCCGGCTTGAGATCCTTGGGTTGTAGCGGCAGACCCATGGCGCTTCTTAGATCGATAATGGCCTGTATTAACTTACCGGCCAGGGCTGCCGGGCCGTCCCCGGTTTCACCGATACCGGCCACCAGGGCGATATCTGCCAGCCGCTGGTGCACACAGTCGCCGTAAGCTGCCAGTACCTCGGGCAACACCATGGCATTGGCATTGCCATGGGGTGTACCGCAAACACGGCCCAACTGGTGGGCGATACCGTGGACATAACCCACCGAGGTTTTGGTGAAAGCTGCACCGGCATAAAATGCCGCGAGTGCCATGCCGTCTCTCGCTTCCATATCGCTGCCCTCGTTGAAGGCTCGCAGCTGGTATTTGAAAATCAAGCGTACTGCTGCCAGCGCATGCTCCTCTGTAGAGCTGTTGGAGGCTTTCGACAGGTAGGACTCCACCGCGTGGGTGAGGGCGTCCATGCCAGTCGCGGCAGTTATTCCCGGTGGCATGCCTTTCATGATTTCGGCATCGAGCGCGATGTATCCCGGGATCATCTTGCTGTCGACTATGGGAATTTTCCGGTGAGAGATCGGGTCGGTAATCACCGCCGCCAGCGTGATTTCTGAACCGGTACCGGCGGTGGTGGGGATGGCAAACAGGGGCAGGCCGGGCCGCTTGCATTTCTGAATGCCCTCGAAGCTTTCAAGCGTTCCGGGATTGGTGTTCAGCATCGCCATCATTTTAGCGGCATCGAGTACCGAGCCACCGCCCACGGCAATAACCGCTTCGCCGTGCTCCGCCCTGATCACCGCCTCGCCCTGTTGCACCTGGTCGAAGGCCGGGTCCGGTTGCACGCCATCGAACACCGCGAACTCGACCTGCTGTTCTGTCAGCTTCGCCTTGATGCCGTCGAGAATGCCTGAGCTGCCGAGAAAGTCGTCGGTTACCACAACAACTTTTTTGTAGCCCAAGACGGCCACCTGTTCACACAGAGTCAGTGCCGAGCCTGGGCCCTTGAAGACAATCGGGGGATTGCGCGGCAGCAATCGCATCAAGAATGTAACCAGCACGGCCCTGAGTTTAAAATAGAGGATTTTCACGGTGTTTGCTCCGTATGGTGTTCAATATGGAGCGGGTGAGGAGAATCGAACTCCCGTGTGCAGCTTGGGAAGCTGCCGTTCTACCATTGAACTACACCCGCATGCTGTTCCGGAGAGGAAAAGCGGGTGTAGCATAACAGACAGAACATCCTCGTTGCTGCCATTTTTTATGGATATCTGGCGGCATATGTGAAGCTTGCCGCCCATTTCGCTCAGGCAGTGAAAGTCCGGAAAGGATCTACTCTGTGGAAATCGGAGGAGCTCGGCACCCACGGGTTCAACCTTGCCGTGGAGGGTGCAGGGAGGCGCCTGAATAAATGTGCCCCCAATTATCCTCTCATGCCAAGCGTCCGAATTTCGCCCGCAACTCCGCCAAAACGCTTTCTTGTCCCTCGGTCTGCAGGTAGTGCCTGAAGGTATCTGCGATAAGAGAAAGCCGCTTCTGGTTCGGGCGCACCAGGAACCAGTGGGATTCTATCGGCAATTGCCTGACCTTGATTTCGGCGAGCCCGGCGCTACCGCCAAAGGTGAGAGTGTGGGCGGACAGTATAGAAATACCCAGCCCCGACATCACAGAGTGCTTTATGGCTTCATTGCTCTCTATCGTCATACGCACATTCATCGCAACACCGTGCTGGCGCAGGTGGTTCTCGATCGCGAAGCGGGTGCCCGATCCCTGCTCTCGCATCAAAAACGGGTACCGCGCCAGATCAGCCAGTTCTACCCGCTTCTGGCGACTGAGGGGGTGGCCCTCGGGCGCGATAGCTACCAGCGGGTTTGGCAGGAAATCGGTGATTTCCACGTCGATATCATCTGGCGGGTGACTGAAGACGTACAAATCGTCCTTACCTTGTTCCAGCCGGCGAATAATCTGCTGGCGATTGCCCACCTTGAAATGAATATCCACATCCGGGTAGCGACTGCAGAACGGCCCCAGCAGGTGGGGGATAAAATACTTGGAAGTGGATACCACTGCCAGGCGCAGCGTCCCTGCTTTGAGGCCGCGCAAGTCGGATAGCTGCATGTCCAGCTGAGCGAAACTTTCCAGTACCTCTCTGGCAGTTGTGGCCAGGGCTTGCCCGGCATCGGTAAATTCCCGTTTGCCGCCGCGTTGCTCGTAGAGAGGCATTCCTATGGCATCGGCCAGCTTTTTCATTTGCATGGACACGGTGGGTTGTGTCAGATGTAAATGCTCGGCGGCGCGCCCAACGCTGCCCTGGTCCTGTACCGCCAACAGGATCTCCAGTTGGCGCAGGGTGCCGATCTGTGCGTGTAAGCGCGAGCGTTTTGACATAGATAGTATTCTAAGAATTTGTTATTAACATTCGAATAGTAGTAATAGCTGCATATCTTACTGCGATGAGTCGAGCAGTATCAAGCTCGGAAAAAATAAAAAATATATAGTTAAAACAACAATATAAAGCTCAGTTGAAGCCTATTTTACAGAGCCATTTTGTTTAAAAAAATTATATAGATATTAATCTATATTAATAATAGAAAATATCTATTTTAATCTAAATTATTGTTGAGGCATTCTTCCCCCCATGGAGAGAAGCGGCACTCCAGCCGCTTTTTTTCACATGCTCATTATCACAGGGAGATGCTCATGAATTCAGTTCCTCTTATGTTTAGCGCGATAACCGGTCTCGCCCTTGCCGCACTTGGCGCGGCACTCGCAAGCAGTGGCATCACTGGCTGGGGCCTGTTCACAGTTGCACTGGGGATACTCGCTGTCACATGTGTATCCAGCCTGGGAGCATCGTCACGACCGATGGCCCTGGCTTATGTTGATAGCGCCAGCCACGACCACGCACAACAGGGGTAGATCCGGCTATGCACTTTGACGTTGTGCCCGCTTTCTTTCTTTTGGGCGCTTTGGCCGCACTGATAAAGGCAGACCTCAAGTTTCCTCCTGCCTTATACCAGAGCCTCACTCTTTTCCTGCTGGTGGCAATTGGACTGAAAGGTGGTGTGGCGCTGGCCGCTCACGGTAGCAGTGAAGTCATCTGGCAAGCGCTGGCGGTGGTGGCGCTGGGCATAGTGCTGCCGCTGCTGGCATTTCCCCTGCTGCTCAAGGTGGGCCAATTGGTTAAAGACGACGCCGCCTCTATCGCCGCCCATTACGGTTCAGTCAGCGTGGGAACCTACGCTGTGGCAGTGGCCATGCTGGAGGCTTTCAATATACGTTACGAGGCCTACTTTCCGCTGTTTGTGGTGCTGCTGGAGATGCCGGCTATTGTTGTCGGGCTCGCCCTGGCCAGGGGCACGGGGAAAGGCTCCGGTTATAACTATCGCGAACTGTTGCACGAGATTTTCTGCAATCAGGGTATCGTACTGATGTCTGGCGCCCTGCTGATTGGCTACCTGGCTGGCCCGGAAGCTGACAGCGTGATGCCCCTGTTTGGAGGGATGTTTCACGGTCTGCTGGCACTGTTCCTGCTGCAACTGGGTGTTGTTGCCGCGAGTCGGCTAGCGGAAATTCGCCTCAATGCATCCTTTGTAACGGCCTTCGCCGTATTGATGCCGTTGATTGGTGCCACTCTGGGTGCGCTGTTGGGAGAGTTCATCGGCTTCTCTGTCGGGGGTGTAATCCTGCTGGCGGTACTTGGCGCCAGCGCCTCCTATATTGCGGTTCCGGCGGTGATGCAATCGGCGCTGCCCAATGCCAATCACAGTCTTTCGATCGCGGCCTCGCTGGGAATTACTTTTCCCTTCAATGTGCTGGTCGGTATTCCCTTGTATATCGCTGTCATCACCTATTTCAAACCCCTCACCTAAGGAGTACTTCAATCCATGGTCAACAGCAAAGAGCAAGCCAGCCCGCGGGTCAGTATCATTATGGGGTCGCAATCCGACTGGCCAACTTTAAAGTTTGCGGCGGCAGTAGTCGAGGAACTGGGCATTGCGTATGAGGTAAAAATTGTTTCTGCTCATCGCACGCCAAACCGGCTTTATGAATACGCCGCCGACGTGGAGGCAAGAGGCCTGCAAGTCATTATTGCCGGCGCCGGCGGGGCGGCACATTTGCCAGGCATGGTGGCGGCGATGACCCTGCTGCCGGTAATGGCGGTCCCTGTTAAAAGTGCGGCATTAAACGGAATGGATTCTCTGCTCTCGATTGTGCAGATGCCGCGTGGTGTTGCCGTAGCTACCCAGGCGATTGGCGAACCGGGGGCATTTAACGCCGGCTTACTCGCTGCGCAGGTGCTGGCCTTGTCTGATCCGGCCCTTGGCAAACGTCTTGCCAAGTGGCGCGCGGCGCACACTGCAGCAGTGGCAGAGGAGGTGACCCGGTGAAAATTGCCATTCTGGGCTGCGGTCAGTTGGCACGTATGATGGCGCAGGCCGCCGCTCGTCTGGATGTCGTGTGCAGCTTCGTCGCGCTGGAGGGGGAAGATACCGCCTGTGTGGCTGCGCTGGGCAAGGTGGTGTATTGGTCCCCCGGCGACGATACGCCCAATCTATACGCCGCCCTGGGTCAGCCTTCGATAATCACGGTAGAGCGCGAAGCCATCGATGTGGCATTGCTGCGCGAGCTGACCACACTGTGTCCGGTGGCACCATCTCCCGAGGGCGTTCTTGTCGGGCAGAACCGCAGCCTTGAAAGAGCGATGCTGCAGGCACTACATATTCCCTGCGCTCCTTATCGTATCGTCACCCATACAGACGAAGTGCGGGCCGCGGTTGCCGCCCTGGGGCTACCGCTGGTGATAAAAGCCTGTGAGTCAGGCTACGACGGGAAACTGCAGTGGCGCTTGCATGCCCCCGCTGATGTCAATCGCTTCTGCCAGGCGCATGAACGTGGACACTGGCTGATTGAGAAGTTTGTTGATTTCAAATGCGAGGTATCCATTGTCGCCGCACGATCAGGTGATAGCGGTTTTGTGGCCTATCCCCTGACTGAAAACCACCATCGCGACGGCATTCTGCTCGCCTCGATTGCACCTGCTCGCCAGGTTCCTGCACGACTGCAGCAGACCGCCACAAGTTACCTGCGCACTATCATGGATCACCTCGGTTATATTGGCGTGATGGCGGCTGAGTTTTTTGTGGTGGATGACGGCCTGCTGGTCAATGAGTTGGCGCCAAGAGTCCACAACAGCGGGCACTGGACCATGCAGGATGATATGACCAGCCAGTTCGAGAATCATCTGCGGGCGATCCTGGGTATGCCCCTGGGCGCGACACGGCTGCGCCATCATGCGGGAATGATCAATATTCTGGGCAGTACTGAAGGTGCCGGGCCGGGTGATTTGCGCGACCCTGATGTGCGCATGCATCGCTACAATAAAATGCCCGCACCCCGCCGCAAGCTCGGCCACTTGAATGTGTCCGCCCGTTCAGAGGCTGAGCTGTTGTCCCGCCTCAGTAAGCTCCACGAAACGCTTTATGGCGCTGAAACAGCTTTCTGAGACTTGCCAGTCTTGCCGGTAACAAATCGACGAAAGAAGCGTGAATATGCGCGCTTGCATCGCGAGTCGTAACAGGTAAGTGACGCCGCAGTGGGAACAGATGTCCTGGAATAGAAACCCCGATGTCCTGTGCTTCTAGGCGCGTATTGAGCCCTGCGGCCTATTTTCTAGAGCTCACTCTCAGCGGTCACTTGAATATCTGAAATCGTGTAGGTGTTAGTGACGCCACATAACCCACCCCAGGATTCGGAGTTATTCCACCAGGGTACAAAATCAACGGTAGGGCTGTAACCCTGCCATAAAGAGATATTCAGCCAATAGCCATTAGCCATACTAGTCGCTAAGTCGCTCATTGGCATGGCCGTACTGGACCCCTGGGCGCCACCACCGGAGGCGCTGTTATACACCTCCACACTGTTGCCAGCCTGAGAGTAGGTCACCGCCATTGCAGGTACATCGCCATAGGTAAAGGTGGCTACCACATCAAAGGGCTTGGTAAGATCAATGAGACTCACCATACTATGGAGCCCATTTGGCAGAGTTCCAAATGGGTTGCCGTAATCGGCATTGTCAACCGAAGCTGGCATTGCTGAATAGTTGAAGCCAGCGGTATCTGCTGTCTCCGCAAAAGCATATTCATATCGTTGAGTGTTATTGGCGTCATCCCCTAAATGCAACGTTGTTTGAGTTATCTTGTTGCCGTTTGTTTCCAGGAAATCAATCTCGCGACAATTCCAGGATGCATTGTTTCCGCCGGCATCACAGTAGTCGCCCCCCTTGGGCTGCAGCGATGGATTTTCAGGGTTTGACACCATGTAAAACGTTGCGTTTACATAATTTTGAGTGACTTCCGAGATATCAACAGTGGCGGAAATCTGAGAGATATTTTTATAGCCTTTATCCGACACCACTCTTCCGGCATCAGAGCCAGCCAACACAGTCGATAAGGTGACTGAATTGCCACTAATCTGTGGTGAGCCCTGGCCACAGGTACCACCACCATCATTGGTGAATGAGGGTGTGAATACCGTGTGTGTAGCACCATTGCTAGCGGTATCTTGAGTTGTGCCTGTCCCTGTGCTGTTTCCGCAGCCGACCAGTTCAACAGCGCCCGCAAGGCCTAGCGCCAGTTTAAGAGATGTTTTTAACATGACTTCCCATGATTTTATTTGGATTTAACATAGGTGGGCTGTCAATCCGGAAAAAAAACCAATAAAAAAGGGCTGCATTTCTGCAGCCCTTTAATATTTCTGGCATATGGCTCCGCCTGCTGGGCTCGAACCAGCGACCCATTGATTAACAGTCAATTGCTCTACCAACTGAGCTAAGGCGGAATGGCGTTAACCGAAGGTCGCGTATATTAATGATGGCGGCGGGGCGGGTCAACCGCTATTTCTGCATTATTGCGTGGGCGCCTGGCGGTGGCCAGAATTGACGCCGTCGGGGGCGATTCCGGGGGCAGCTATCACCGTGTTGGGTCTGCGGGCTGCAATTCGCAGCCGTGTGAACCATAATGGTCGGCTTATTCGAGCCAGGTGACGGGTAGATTCGTGTCCAGACCATTCAAGGTAGTGTCTTCCTTCCAACCCGCGGGCGATCAGCCCCAGGCCATCGCCCAATTGGTGGAGGGGATTCGGGCCGGCCTGGCCTCCCAGACCCTGCTGGGTGTCACCGGCTCAGGCAAAACCTTTACCATAGCGAATGTGGTTGAACAGCTGCAGCGCCCCACCATAGTGATGGCCCATAACAAGACACTGGCGGCGCAGTTGTACGGAGAGTTCAAGGAGTTCTTCCCCAATAATGCGGTGGAGTATTTCGTCTCCTACTACGATTACTACCAACCCGAGGCTTACGTACCGTCTTCTGACACCTATATTGAGAAAGATGCCTCAGTAAACGAGCATATTGAGCAGATGCGGCTCTCCGCCACCAAGGCCTTGCTGGAGCGAGAGGATTGTCTGGTGGTGGCGACAGTGTCAGCCATCTACGGTCTGGGTGATCCCGATTCCTATTTCAAAATGGTCATACACCTCTCCCGGGGAGAGTTTATCGACCAGCGCCACATCCTGCGCCAGCTTGCCGAGTTGCAGTACACCCGCAACGATGTGGACTTTCAGCGCGGCACCTATCGCGTGCGCGGTGACGTCATCGATATCTTTCCCGCCGATTCCGAACGCGACGCGGTGCGGGTGGAATTGTTCGACGAGGAGATCGAGAGCATCAGTATGTTTGATCCACTGACCGGTGTGGTAGAAGCCAAGGTGCCCAGGATTACCATTTTCCCGAAAAGCCATTATGTCACCTCGCGGGAGGTGATGCTGGGCGCGGTGGAGCATATTGAGCAGGAACTGGCCGAGCGAGTGCCGCAGCTGAAGGAAAACCAGAAACTGGTTGAAGCCCAGCGTCTTGAGCAGCGCACCCGCTACGACGTGGAAATGATTCGCGAACTGGGTTATTGCAATGGCATCGAGAACTACTCGCGCTACCTCTCCGGACGGGCACCGGGTGATCCGCCGCCCACCCTGTTTGAATACCTGCCGAAGAATGCGCTGGTTATCGTTGACGAGTCCCACGCCACCATTCCGCAGATTGGCGCCATGTACAAGGGCGACCGCTCCCGCAAGGAGACACTGGTGGAATTCGGTTTTCGCCTGCCCTCTGCACTGGATAACAGACCGCTGCGGTTCGAGGAGTGGGAGCTCCTGGTGCCCCAGGCAATCTTTGTATCTGCAACACCGGGGCCCTATGAGAAAGAACACGCCGGGCGCACGGTGGAGCAGGTGGTGCGGCCCACCGGGCTGATAGACCCACCAATCGAGGTGCGGCCAGCTACCACGCAGGTGGATGACCTGTTGAAGGAGATTCACTTTACCGTGGAGCGCGGCGAGCGGGTGCTGGTCACCACGCTCACCAAGCGCATGTCTGAGGATTTGACGGAATACCTGTCCGACAGCGGTGTCAAGGTACGCTACCTGCACTCGGATATTGAAACCGTAGAGCGGGTGGAGATTATCCGCGATCTCAGGCTGGGTGTGTTCGATGTACTGGTAGGTATTAACCTGTTGCGCGAGGGCCTCGATATGCCGGAGGTGTCTTTGGTGGCGATTCTCGATGCCGATAAAGAGGGCTTCCTGCGTTCCGAGCGCTCATTGATTCAGACCATCGGCCGGGCGGCCCGTAACCTGAACGGCAGGGCCATTCTGTACGGCGACAGGATTACCGGTTCCATGGAGCGGGCCATGGCGGAGACTGAGCGCCGTCGCAACAAGCAGCTGGCCCACAACAAGGCGCACGGCATTACACCTGTCGGTGTGATCAAGTCAGTCCAGGACATTATGGAAGGCGCCAGACGCATGCCGACGCGGGGCAAGACCAAGGCGAAACAGGTTGCTGAATCACGCCTCAGCTATAGCGCAGACCTCGCCAAGCTGTCTCCCGCGGCGCTGGCACGCAAATTGAAACAGCTGGAGGGCCAGATGCACGAACACGCCAAAAACCTGGAGTTCGAAGAGGCGGCCTCATTGCGCGATCAGATTGCGGAGGTCAAGCAGCTCGCATTTATGGTGTGAGTGTCTGTGCCGGAACACTGTCGGCAGGCAGCTGCAGCGTGATGCGCACCCCGCTGTTATCCGGCAGGTTTTCCGCCCGCGCCACTCCCCGCAGAAATTCGGCGATCAGTCGCACAATATGCAGGCCCAGGCCGAGGTGAACCGCCTCCGATTCACGCTGCCGCAGGGAAATCATCGGGTCGAACAATCGCTCCTGTAATTCCCGCGGCAGTGGCGGACCCTCATTACATACGCTGAGTTCCCAGGACCCTGCAGCGCGGGCCAGGCGGAGGCCTATTTTCCCTCCCGCCGGGCAGAAGGAGGCGGCGTTATCCATCAGCTTGTCCAGTGCCTGTACAACCAGTTCCGGCACAGCCGAAATCCAGGCCTCTTCTGCGGGCGTGTCCAGTATCAGTTCATGGTCCGGGTACACACTGACGTAAGCCGCGAAAACCTCTTCCAGTAGCGGTTTCAGGTCCATCGGTCTGGGGTGGTTGCTGCGAATACTCTCCTCCAGCCGATTGGCCTCGCTCATGGCTGTTAAAATACTGTTGAGGCGTGTCAGGCCCTCACGGGCGCGCGCCAGATAGACATCTTTCTGCTGTGAGGCCGGCGCTGACTGTTCAAGGTTTTCCAGCGAGGTTTGAATAACCGCAATGGGTGTGCGCAGCTCGTGAGACAGCTTGCGGCTGAGTGTGCGCAGATAATCGTTATATTCGCGCAATTGGTCCAACAGGTCGGCGTAGTGTCGGGACAGCTCGCCAATTTCATCCTGAATTGTGCTGCGAGGAAAGGATGACAAGGTGGCCCCATCCTCACCTATCGCGTCGCGCGCCGCCTGACTCAAATTGCCGATTCGCCAGGATAGCAAGCTGGCGTAGCCCAGCAGCCCGAGGGCACCCGCGCAGAGCGCCAGCAAGCTATAGCCCAGCAAACGGCTGAAAGCCTGGTCGGTCAAGGACAGGTACTCTTCGCCACTCTGGCGCGCAACTACTGCGCCTATAACACCCCCGTCGTACACGATGGGCACCGCGGCAGACAGCACGGTGCGGCTGGAGTAATTGGGATCCTCGTAGCGGTAGTTGGCACTGATACCGGCCAGCGCCGATTCGATTTCGCCACCCGTTGCCCGCCCTGTTTCGCCGCTGTTGGGAGGTGCTTCAAGTTTGTCCCGTGACAGTATGCTGCGATAGAGCAGGCGCAGCAGCCAGAAGGTTCTGTCACTACTCTCCTGGTGATTGCGCGTGGCGGGTACGTCTGCAATCAGCCAGTTGTCCTTATCCACCACCTGCAGGTGGTTACCCCCGTTGCTGAAAGGCGCGAGGGTCTGCTGTAGCGCAATGGAATTGTAGATGAGCCAGGGGGGGGCGCGCGTGTCCAGCGGGTCGATGTTTCCCAGGGTTTCAAGCCTGCCCCCGGGGCGGTGACCTGCATTGACCAGGTAGAAACCCAGTCGCCCACCTGTATAGGCCAACGGTACTTCCAACTCCAGGCTGTAGCCACCGGCGCTATCCTGCCAGTAACCTTTAATTCGGCCGGCGTCAAAGCCCGGTTGCAGCGGGCCAAGCGGGTAGGCGCGGACACTTCCCGGGGCGGCGGTGGCGATGATATATTCCTGGCGTGCTCCATTACGCCAGGTGCGCAAAACCAGGCGGTCACCATTGGGCTCCGGAGATTGGCCGGGATTATGAAATACCACCTCTGAGTCTTCCACCTGCAGCATGAGGTAGAGCATATCGTTGCGGGTGGCGGCCCGGTAATTCAGGGCCAGGGGCGCGCGGCCCGGTTCACTGCTGAGCCGGGCGCTGCCGATCTCTTCCCAGCCGTCGCTATAGCCGTCGATGATAAGCACTTGTTCTGCGGGATGTGCGTATATGGGCTTATAGGTGTCCGCGGGTGCCACCCGCCGCAGGGGGTTGGGATATAACAGTTCTTCCCGCTCCCCCAGCACCGCCGCCACTGCGGTGGCCGTGGCATTAAGCGATTGTTCCTGGCCGTGTCGCAGTGCGCCTTCCATCTCCCGGATAAACTGGCAGCCCGCCCAGGGCAATGAGAGCAACAGCAGACTGACCAGCAGCAGTTGCCGCCGCAGGGTCACGGCAGAGTTCCCGGCAAGTTAAAGTCCCGTCCAGCGATAGCCG
Source organism: uncultured Haliea sp. (assembly GCA_963977485.1). GTDB lineage: Bacteria > Pseudomonadota > Gammaproteobacteria > Pseudomonadales > Halieaceae > JARRPM01. The sequence continues at coordinate 162,633 of CAXBOW010000008.1, read as the reverse complement.
ACACCGTAGGCCGTTTCTATGGCAGCGAAATCAGCATCAACCGCCTGAAATTTGCGCCGGATGCGTTTGATATGGGAGGTGATGGTGTTGTCATCCAGTACCACGTTAGCCGACTCCATTAACTGCGGTCGGTTCTTTACATGACCGGGGTGCCGCGCCAGGGCGTGTACGATCCAGAACTCGGTGACTGTCAGGTCAACTGGCTGGTCCCGCCACTGGATGTTCATGCGTTCCAGGTTCAGGCTGAGTTGTCCGCGCTCTATAACATGCTCTTCTTGTACCGGGTTGCGCAGCGCCCGCACCCGGCGAAACAGGGCGACGATGCGAGCAAGCATATGCGCCTGGCTGATGTCTTTGGTGAGATAGTCATCCGCCCCCAGGCGCAGCCCGGAGATAATATCCAGTTCCGAGTCCCGTGCGGTGAGGAATACAATAGGTAGCTCCGGGGCGCGGCTGCGCAGGTCACGACACAGTTCGTAGCCGCCTTCTATTTCATCCCCAAGGCCGACATCGATGATGGCCAGGTCCGGCAGTCTGCGACCAAAGGCGCTACTGGCGGTTTTGCGGTCGCTGTACAGTGACACTTGAAAGCCCTGGCGTTGCAGGGTGTCGCGATAGTTGGCGGCGATAGTCGCTTCATCTTCCACGATAGCAATGTGATGCGGCATGCGTTGCGATTAACCCGCTGTCTGATTGTCGATCTACCCATATTTTCAAATATCGGCCCGCTCCACAAGCGCCTGCCACAATTCGCCATTATTGCACCGCAAAAAGACACTATTGCGCTGCTTTGTTGCCAGATCTCCCACGCCTAATAGGCGGTATCCAACTGCGGGAGAGAACCCATGACACACTATGATCACCTTTATTATCTGGTAACCCGGGACAGATCCCGGCTGGGGGGCCTGTCCCTGTGGCTGGCTTTTCGTGTATTACCGAGTCTTGTGGCGGCGGCGCTTGTACTGCTGCTGCTGTGGGTGACCCCCGGACACGCAATGACTCCGGGCGAGGAGGACGGTGTTGGCCTGAACGGTTTGGCAAGCGGGCACATGCTGCTGCAGGGCGCAGTACCCGGGCGCTATACCCCGGCTGTTCTACAGGCCAGTAAGGCGCATTTTGATATCAGTGGCATGATCGCCACGGTCTCGGTAGAGCAAACTTTTCGCAACGATACGGGCAGGGCACTGGAAGGGGTGTACGCCTTTCCTTTACCGGACAATGCCGCCGTGCGCTATATGGAGATGGTGATTGGTGAGCGCCGGATCGTGGGAAAAATACGTGAAAAATCCGAGGCGAAAAAAATCTATCGTGCGGCCAAAGCTGCCGGTAAGAAAGCCAGCCTGGTGGAACAACAGCGGCCCAACCTGTTTACCAATCGTGTGGCCAATATCGGCGCCGGTGAGAGCATCACTGTGCGGCTGGAGTACGTGCAGCAGGTGGCGTTTACTCACGGCGCGTTTTCCCTGCGGTTTCCGACCACCCTGACACCCCGCTACATGCCGGGTCGCGCAACCGACCCGACCCCAGTGCACAATGAGCCGGAAGCACTGGCTGTTAACCCCTATCTCGGCTGGGCAGTCGCCACCGACCAGGTGCCTGACGCGGCCAGTATTTCTCCCCTGCAATGGCCACAGGAGGGTGACGACATTGCGCCGCTTAATCCGCTGGAGATCAGTGTGCGGCTGGACATGGGTATGCCCCTGGCCCGGGTGGAGGCGCCTTACCACGACATCGCCCTGGCGCGCCGCGCGGGAGTCTACGACATCAAGCTGGCTAATGGTGTGACGGAGATGGACCGGGACTTTGTTCTCAACTGGCAACCGGTAATTGGTTCTGCACCCACCGCCGCACTGTTTACCGAGGAGGTGGCGGGGGAGTACTTTGGCCTGTTGATGGTGCTGCCACCCGCAGCCCAGCGGGCACAGGCACCACCGGCCCGTGAAATTGTCTTTGTGGTGGATACCTCGGGTTCCATGGGCGGGGTTGCCATTGCGCAGGCGCGGGACAGTGTTGCCCGCGCGCTGCAGGAACTGCGGCCGGAGGATCGCTTCAACATCATAGAGTTCAACTCTAACTACCGTGCCTTGTACCGCAAGCCGATGCCAGCAAGCCAACATCATGTGCAGCAGGCGCGGGAATTTGTGCGCTCGCTGCAAGCCAATGGCGGTACTGAAATACTACCTGCGTTGCGCGCTGCGCTCGATCCCCCCGGTGCAATAGACGCTTTGCAGGAACAGCTGCCGCTGCGGCAGGTGATTTTTATCACCGACGGGGCGGTGGGTAACGAGCTTGCACTGTTTGAAGAGATCAGTACGCGCCTGGGACGCAGCCGTTTATTTACCGTGGGCATAGGCTCTGCTCCCAATAGCTGGTTCATGCGGGAGGCGGCGCGTTTCGGGCGGGGCAGCCACACCCATATTGGCGCACTGGACGAGGTGGGGTCCAAAATGGCCGCACTGTTCACACAATTGTCGCAACCGGCTGCGGTAGATTTGCACACGACCTGGCCCGCAGCGGTGGAGGCCTGGCCGAACCGACTGCCAGACCTGTACCTGGGCGAGCCGCTGTTGGTGGCTGTCAGTTTTGGTGCAGAAGCGCCACAGGGGGAGGTGACAGTAACGGGGGAGATAGGCGGCCAAAGCTGGCACCAGTCCCTGCAACTTTCGGCGGGCGCAGACCCGCAGAGCGCAAGTCGACATAAAGGCGTGGCCACCCTGTGGGCACGACAGAAAATCACTGGCCTGCTGGACCAGAAGGTGCGAGGGAAAAGTGAGCAAGCTGTGCGCGCAGAGGTGCTGCCGATAGCGTTGCGGCATCAACTGCTGAGCCCTTACACCAGTTTCGTTGCGGTGGAAGAAGTTGTGTCACTGCCACCCGGGGAGCGAGCCGATTCCGTAGCGGTGCCCAATACCCGGCCAAGGGGCCAGACAGCACAGGCTTTCGCCTACCCACGCACGGCGACAACCGGACCCGCAAAGCTCTGGTTCGGCATGTTGCTGCTGTTCGCCGCCACACTGCTGCGGCTGCTGCGACAGCCCGAGCTGGACCATGTTGCAACTAAGGCGAAGTGAGGGCTGGCGGCAGCTGTTGATGCTGTTGCTGGTGCTGGCAGGGCTGCAGCAGTTGGCAGCGGCCGGATTGATCAAGGCGAAAGCCTGGCTGGCGCCGGTGCTTATTGAGCAAGCCTGGGCTGAGTCGCTGCAAAACGCCGGTGAACCGGTGAAGCCCTGGCCATGGGCAGATACCTGGCCTGTGGCGCGGCTAAGGGTGCCTGCGGTTGGTATTGATCTGCCGGTGCTGGCGGGAGACTCGGGAAATGCCCTGGCATTTGGTCCGGGACATGCCCAGGCCTCCGCCATGCTTGGCGGCAGGGGGCTGGCTGTCATCGGCGGGCATCGTGATACCCATTTCGAATTCCTGCAGTATCTACAGCCCGGTTCGCGACTCGAACTGCAATTGCCTGACGGCAGTTGGCGTCGCTACCGCGTGCATAACACTACCGTGGCTGACACGCGAGTACAGTCCCTGCTGCCGGATGACTCCCGGGAGATGTTGCTGCTCGTGACCTGTTACCCCTTCGATGCCCTGCTGGCCAATGGCCCGCTGCGCTACGTTGTCGCTGCCCTGCCCGTGGTGGCTGCCGCAGAAGCGGTTTACGCCTTGTGAGCGAGCCGCTGTGATCTGTGAACCCTGCTATAATTTTCAGTCTGTAAAAATACGTTGGGCCGCAGTGATGAAATCCAAGCTACTAAAACCGGTAGACGCCGCATGGCTATTACTGGAGTCGGCGGATACGCCCATGCATGTTGGGGTGCTGGCGATTTTCCAGAAACCGCGCAATGCCGCCCCGGACTACCTGGGTCATCTGGCGGCTTCCATGCGTGAACACAAGGCCTGTTGCGAGCCCTGGAACTACCGCTTGTCAGGCGATGGTGTGGGCGGCGTGATACAGCGGATGGTGGGCGTTCGCGATGTTGATCTCAACTACCATTTTCAGCACTCCGCTCTGCCGGAACCGGGAGGGGAGCGCGAATTGGGCGTCATGGTGTCGCGTCTCCACAGCCCGGCGCTGGACAGGAACCGGCCCCTGTGGGAATTCCACTTGATCGAGGGTTTGGAACGCGATCGCTTCGCTTTTTATGTCAAGATTCACCACGCATTGGTGAGCTTTCTCGACTGTGTGCCCACTGTACTGTCGATGCTGTCTGATAGCGCCAGAAGCCGCAATGCCCTGCCAATGTGGGCACAGCCTTTGCCCAATGCAGAATCAGCAGACGACGCAGAGGAGGGCGGAGCGATGGCGGCACTGACGTCCATCGGTCGGGCCGGAGCGGGCCTTTTAAGGGCGGCGATCTCGCCGAAAAAAGCGCGTGGCTTTCTGTTGCCCAGCAGCGCACCTCGATCAACACTCAACCGTAATATCAACCAGCAGCGCCGCTTTGCCACCCAGCAGATTGAGCAGGCACGTATCGAGCGACTGGCAGATTCGGCTTCCTGTACCGTAAATGAACTGCTTACCTATCTCTGCGGCACCTCCCTGCGACGTTTTTTCAAGGAGTACAACGCCCTGCCTGATGAGTCGCTGGTGGCACTGCTGCCGGTGTCGCTCAAGGAGCGGGGCAGTCACAATGCCGCCAATGCAATTGCCGGGATACGGGTGGAACTCGGCACGCATATAGGTGATCCGCTGGCCAGACTCGCGGCCATCAGGGAGTCCATGCAGGCGGTGCGAGAGGACAGGCTCTCCCTGCCGGAAGAGGCTGTAACACCCTATGTATTATTGCGCGCCGCGCCGCTTTTTGCCAGCCAGTTGCCCGGGGTGGGCCAGTTTGTGCCGCCGCTGTTTAACCTGAAAGTTTCCAATACCCACGGCAGTGATTCCCCCATGTACTGGGAGGGAGCGAGGCTGGACGCCATATACCCGATCAGCCAGCTATTGCAGCATGTGGCCCTGAGTATAGATTGCGTAAATTACGCCGGCACGCTGAACATCGGTTTCACTGGCGCGCGTGACACCTTGCCCCATCTGCAGCGATTGGCGGTTTATCTGGGTCTGGCGTTGAGCGAGCTGGAGCAATTAGTGCGAGCGGAGAACGCGGCATGAACGACTTTGCAAAGATGGCAGTTAGCAGCGGCCTGGCGCTGAATCAGCGCCTGGCAAAAGCGGCCGCCAATGGTGTCGACTGGGTATTCAAGCGCGACACACTGATTCAGTCAGGTCGCACATGGTTTGAGCTGGTGCACGACGGTGACCTGATGGCGGTGCGCTACTACGGTCTGCCTGAAGAGTCGGAAATTGAACTGGTCGATGGCAGCACCAAACCCATCGAGCGTCACCAGCACGACATACCATTGGTATTGGTGCCGCCGCTAGGGGTTAGTACGGAGACCTTTGACCTGATGCCCCAGCGCAGCCTGGTGCGCTTCATGGCAGCCTGTGGCTTCAAAACCTATCTGGTGGACTGGGGTAAGCCGAAAAAAGAGCACGCCCACCTCAACCTGAAGGATTATTCCTACACCATGCTGGGTACGGCGCTGGAAAAAGTACGCGCGCATTCCGGTAGTGAGGAAGTATCGATGATGGGCTGGTGTATGGGTGGTCTGCTCATACTGCTGCACCAGGGGCAGGTGCAGGACCCGCGTATTCGCAACATTATTACCGTGGCCAGCCCTATCGATCTGGAAAGCGGTCGCGGCGCTATCGCCGGCCTTGCCGGGGCAGCACTGAACCTCGACGGACCGGCCAAACTGGTCAGTAATTACACCAACTTGCGGCTCAAGGCTCTGGACCCGGCGCGCCTTGCGATGCCGCCCTGGCTGACCACGCTGGTATTCAAATTGACCGACCCGGTGGGCAGTGTCACCACCTACTGGGATCTGGTCACCGGCCTGAGTGACCGGGAGTACGTGAAGTCGTATTCCACCACGGCGGACTATCTGAACAATATGCTGTTGTACCCCGGCGGGGTGTTACAGGATATGGCGGTGAAAGTGGCCGGAGAGAATCAGTTTGCCAAGGGCAGGGTAGAGGTCGGCGACCATATTGCCGAACTGGATGCCATCGAGTCCAACCTGTTGGCCTTCGCCGGCAAGACCGACATTCTGGTACCGGCCGATATTGCCGAAAAAATTGTGGATATTGTCGCCTCGAAGGACAAGGAATTTCGGCTTGCTCCTGGCGGGCACATGGGTGTGATTATCGGCAGCAAAGCGCAGAGTGCTGTGTGGGCAGAGTCTGTGGAATGGCTGGCAAAACGCTCAAGTCATGTGAAGCCGAAGCCGAAGCCGAAGCCGAAGCCGAAGCCGAAGCCGAAAGCGCGGCGCAAGCCTGTTCGCAAGGCCGCGACAAAAGCATCTGCGGCAGCGGGTAAGAGGAAAGTGCGTCGCAAATCGGGTGCAGCGAAGACTAAAGCGGGCTGAAGAATATCGCGGTTGCCGCGAGAAGGGATAGAAGTGGTTGCGGCGCCACTGGCTACCGCAACCACTTGTTACGGTGCTTAGCCGCCGTATTGCAAGTCAAAGCGATCGAGTTGCATCACCTTGGTCCACGCCGCAACAAAGTCTTTTACGAAGCGTTGCTGTGCATCGTCGTAGGCATACACCTCTGCGACAGCACGCAGCTCGGAGTTGGAGCCGAAGATCAGGTCAACTGTCGTTGCTGTGTACTCCACTGTGCCCGATGCGCGATCCACTCCCTCATAGACGCCAACTTCCTCGGCCTTTTGCCAGCGGGTAGACATATCCAGCAAATTGACAAAGAAATCGTTGGTGAGCGTTCCCGGCTTGTCGGTGAGAATACCGTGGCTCGCACCGCCCGTGTTGGCGTCCAGTGAGCGCATACCGCCGACCAGAACCGTCATTTCGGGTACCGTCAGGTTCAGCTGGTCGGCCTTGTCGATCAACATCTCTGTTGGTGAACGGAAGCTCTGCTCAACATCGAAGTAGTTGCGGAAGCCGTCAGCCCTGGGCTCCAGCAGCGCAAACGATGCAACATCGGTTTGTGCCTGACTTGCATCGCCCCGACCCGGAGTGAACGGTACCTCTACCGCTGTGCCGCCTGCTTTTGCCGCCTGTTCAATGGCAGCGGCCCCGCCCAGCACAATCAGGTCAGCCATTGAGATCTTGCTGCCACTTGAGCTGTTGAAGTTTTGCTGGATGTCCGCCAGTTTGGCCAACACCCGGGCGAGCTCTTCCGGGTTGTTCGCTTCCCAGTCTTTCTGCGGTGCAAGTGCAATGCGTGCGCCGTTGGCCCCGCCACGCATATCGCCGCTGCGGAAGCTGGCGGCAGATGCCCATGCGGTGCGTACCAGTTCGGGTACGGTTAAGCCCGAAGCAAGAATATCTTTCTTCAGCGCTTTGACGTCTTTGGTATCGACCAGTTTGTAATCCGCGGTGGGGATCGGATCCTGCCAGATTAACTCTTCGCCCGGCACAGCATTGCCCAGGTAGCGAATGCTCGGGCCCATGTCGCGATGTGTCAGCTTGTACCACGCTTTGGCAAAGGCCAACTGGTACTCTTGCGGGTTGGCGAGGAAGCGTTCCGCGATGGCTTTGTACTGTGGGTCGAACTTCAGTGCCAGATCGGCGGTGGTCATCACCGGCGCGTGGAACTTGCCGGCCACGTGTGCATCCGGCACGGCGTTATTCATGGACTCGTCGGTGGGAACCCACTGAATCGCGCCGGCCGGGCTGCGGGTCTGCTGCCACTCAAGGTTCAGCAGGTTTTGCAGATACAGCGTTGTCCACTGTGTAGGTGCCTGTGTCCACGCGCCTTCCAGGCCACTTGTGATGGTGTTCTCGGCGTTGCCATCGCCGCAGCGGTTCTTCCAGCCCAGGCCCTGTTCTTCGATGCCGGCCGCAGCGGGCTCCGGTCCCATGCAGTCAGCAGGCTTGCGTGCGCCGTGCATTTTACCGAAGGTGTGACCGCCGGCGATCAAGGCCACCGTCTCCTCGTCATTCATTGCCATGCGACCGAAAGCAACACGAATGTTTTTGGCCGAACCTATCGGGTCGGGCTTGCCCATGGGGCCTTCCGGGTTCACGTAAATAAGGCCCATATGCGTTGCACCCAGTGGGCGCTGCAGTTCGCCGTCTTTCTCGACGCGATCACTGGCCAGCATTTTCACTTCCGGCCCCCAATATACAATGTCGGGTTCCCAGTCGTCTGCGCGGCCACCGGCAAAGCCATAGGTCTCAAAACCCATGTTCTCCAGCGCCACGGTACCCGCCAGAATCATCAGGTCGCTCCAGGACAGGGCCGCACCGTACTTCTGTTTCACCGGCCACAGCAAGCGGCGTGCTTTGTCGAGGTTGCCATTGTCTGGCCAACTGTTCAGTGGGTCGAATCGCTGCTGGCCGCCTTCGGCGCCACCGCGCCCATCCAGCGTGCGGTAGGTGCCCGCGCTATGCCAGGCCATACGGATAAAAAACGGCCCGTAGTTGCCGTAGTCGGCAGGCCACCAGTCCTGGGACGTGGTCAGCAGCTTGTCGATATCCTGCTTGACGGCATCCAGGTCCAGCGTGCTGAAAGCCTGCGCATAGTTGAAGTCTTCACCCAGGGGGTTAGAGCGCACGTCGTGGTCACGCAGTGCAGACAGATTGAGCTGGTCGGGCCACCAGAACTGGTTGCTCCTCGGCTGACCGTCTGCGCCGTTGCCGCTACCCATAGCGCCTGCGGGCTTTGTGCTCGTGGTTGAGGTGTCGCCAAAGGCGGTAAGTGGTGCCATAGTCAGTGCCAGCACCCCCGCTACAGCGGTGGACATGATCGCGTTGCGTTTTTTCATGGTATTTCTCCGGTCGAAGTTCGCTGCACAGGCAGCAATTAACTATCGTTGTATCCTGTTGATCAGAATGTAACGATAGGAAATACAAAGATATAATCGTTTGATTCGATGCCAGTGATAGGGATTACCTAATCGGGACAACAAAGTTATGAATATCAGGGACTTACGATATTTTTTGGCGGTTGTGGAGTTACAGCACTTCGGCCGTGCGGCGGAACAGTGCTGTGTAAGTCAGCCCACGCTCAGCGGGCAGATCAAAAAGCTTGAGCAAGAATTGGGTGTCACACTGCTGGAGCGCACGAATCGCCGGGTGATGCTCACCGATATCGGCGAGCAGGTAGCGCGTTCGGCCCGGCGCATTCTGCGTGAAGTTGACACCATCCACGAGGTCGCCAAAAGCAGCCATGATCCCCTGTCTGGTAGTTTTCGCCTGGGCGCGTTTCCCACGCTTTCCACCTACATCTTTCCCAGCCTTGTGCCCAAGGTTAAACAATCACTGCCTGATCTTCGGCTTATCCTGATCGAGGAGAAAACCGCAATACTCATTGAGAAACTCAGGCAGGGTGATATTGATGCGGCCTTACTCGCGCTGCCCGTGCGCGACGATTACCTGGTCAGCCGACGACTGTTTGACGACGAATTTTTGTTAGCGGTGCCACCGGAGCATCCCCTGGCCAGGCAGCAAAGCGTGGACCAGAGAGAACTGAAGAATCACCGCCTGCTGCTGCTGGAAGAGGGCCACTGCCTGCGCGACCAGGCACTTGAAATTTGCGGGAACAATGGCATTGGGGAAGAGCAGGACTTTCGGGCAACGGGTCTGGAAACGCTGCGCCAGATGGTTAAGGCGGGTTCAGGTATCACCTTTATGCCGAACATTGCCGTGCAGGATAATGAGGCAGGTATTTGCTATGTGCCGTTCACAAGCCCTGCGCCGGTTCGAACCATAGGACTGGTATGGCGCAAAACGACGGCGCGGCAGCAGGTGATTGACAAGTTGGTCGAACAGCTGACGGAGTAGGCTTAGCATCGAGCCGCTGCTGTAACTCAGAGCAATGCTGCCGGCAAGTCGACAGTGATGGGGCGCCCTGTATGGCCTGAGGGCGACTACACTGTTAAACATGCTGAGGGTCTGCCAAAATCGATCTGGCGTCATATCAGCGGGGGAAATATGGTCCTGCAGGGTTTTCTGGCGGAACTTAAACGCCGCGGTGTGCCGCGCACGGCTGCGATCTATGCCGCTGGCGCCTGGGGCTTGTTACAGGTTGCCGATATCGTCTTTCCCCTCCTTGGCTGGTCCGACCGCGCTGTCACCAGGGTTCTTGTAGTCGCCACCATCGGCTTTCCCGTTGTTATTGCTCTGTCGTGGTTTTTCGATCTGTCCGGTGGGCTGCATGTTGCCGAACCCCTTGAGCCAGAGCCGGCCAAGCCGCTGTCGACGTTGCGGCTGCTGGAATTTGTCCTGATTTTCGGGTTGGTGCTCACCGTGGGCTTCTTTTACTTCGATCGTTTTTTACCGGGAGAGTCACAGGTAGTAGAGGGTAGTGAACCAGATCAGGGAGCAGTGTCCAATGCGAAACTGACGGATAAATCGGTCGCTGTATTACCGTTCGTCAATATGGGGGGCAGTCTGGAATACGGGTATTTTGGTGATGGCCTTGCCGAGGAGATTTTGAACCTGCTGGCGAAAGTCGAAGAGCTGAAAGTAGCTGCACGCACTTCGTCGTTTCAATTCAGGAATCGTGACATCGACCTGCGGGAAATTGCGCATGCTCTCGACGTGCGGTATGTGCTCGAAGGGAGTATCAGGGCCGGTGCGCAGGAGGTGCGGGTTACAGCACAATTGATCGACGCGAGGTCCGGTTATCATCTATGGTCAGAGACCTACGATCGCAAAATTGAAGATATATTCAGTATACAGGACGATATTGCTCGACGTGTGGTCACTGCGCTTCAGGTCATTTTGACACCCGAACAGGGCTCCAGGCTGACTGCACACCTCACCGACAACATTGTGGCCTACCAGTTATATCTGAGGGCCAGGGATTTGTTGCGCGATGGTAGTACGCCGGAGAGCATTGAAACTGCGGTGAGTCTTTTGGACGCGGCGATTACCGAGGATGCCAATTTTGCGGCTGCCTACGCTGGGCTGTGCGATGCCTATCTGGATTACTTTACGCTGAATCGCGATACGGACCTGTTTGATGCCGCGGAGCGAAATTGCCGGCAAGCGCTGACACTGGACAGCAAGGCCAGCGATGTTTATGTGGCCCTGGGAAATCTCTACATCCGGTCCGGTCAGGGCGAGCGCGCCACCGAACAGTTTGAAGCCGCCCTGAGCATTTCTCCCCAACTGATCGGGGCGGACCTCGGCCTGGCGCAGAGTTTTGAGGTTCGGCAAATGAATGAGCAGGCAAGGCTGGCGTATCAGCGCGTTATCGATCTGTACCCCGGCAACTGGCAGGGCCGTTTTCGCATGGGAAATTTCCTTTTCATGAACGGGCAGCCGGTAGAGGCGATTTCACACTACTCCAGAGCGAAGGAACTGGCGCCCGATAACGCTGCTATTACCAGCGCGCTGGGCGCGGCATGGTTTCAGCTGGGTGATTTTGAACGGGCAGCTGCAGTCTTGCAAAAATCCCTGGCGCTATCCCCTACGGCGATAGGCTACTCGAATACGGGTACCAGCTATTTCTATCTCGGACGTTTTGAGGATGCGGCCGAAATGTACCGCAAGGCCCTCGACTTATCGCCAGAGGATTTTGAGCTTTGGGGAAACCTGGGTGACGCTTATCTCGCCGCAGGCGGCAGAGCCGAAGAGGCCAGTGCCAGCTATCACAGGGCGATCGGATTGACCGGAGAGATGTTGCGGGTCAACCCTGAAGATGCCGAGATTCTGGCGCTCACAGCACACTACCACGCCAGGCTGAACGAATCCGCAAGCGCAACAGCGCTGATAGCGAGAGTTGAGACATTGGCGAGCGACAGCATGTATGTCTACTATAGTTTGGCACTGGCACGCGCGAGTCTTGGGCAGATAGCTGCCAGTGTTAGAGACCTGTCACGGGCAGTGGATCTGGGGTATCCCAGGCAATTACTGGCTGCTGACCCCGGGCTGTCAGCCCTGGTGGAGCTGCCGGAGTTTCAGGCACTGACGGGGCAAGAGACGCCCGCGCGCTGAATACGCGGGGGATATTGGTAATGGAGGGATTCGTATGAAAAATTTCGTGAAATTTGCTTGTCGTGCGGCTGTTGTGGGCCTGGCGACTTCGCTGTCTCTGTCAGCCTGTAGTCAGCACCCAAGCTGGAATGAGAGCGAGGCGCCGGACACTAGAGCTGCGACGGTTGAGATCAAGACCTTTTTTGATGCCAAGGGCTGTCCGTCCAGTGTCAATAAGGCGGCGCCTGAGTTTAAGGCCTCCAGCGGTGACAAGATTGAGTGGCGAGCTTACAGGGGTGTGGGGGATGCCGCTGAATTTGATCCCGCCATCGAATTCGCGATCTATTTTGATCCTTTTGTCGATGGCAAGCCGATCGTGTCGCACAAGGGGATAGCCCGGTCCGCAAAAATCAATGCCCGTACGCCGCAACAGTATCCCGGTGGACCAGACGTGTTCTACAAGTACACGATTATCAGTGAGGGCTGTGAACCGGTCCCGCTGGATCCCAGGATGCGGGTGCTGCACTAAGATCGCTCGAGCCTTCCCGGGAAGGCTCAGCCTTGCGCCGTCCCGCAATTGCCGGCGATGTGAAGAAGCCCACTTTAACTTTATTGCCGGATGAGGCACTATTGCGCCCCTCGCCGGACCGGGAACCATTTGCGTGGGTATTGATCTCCGTAACCGGCATAAAATGCCCTAATCGGCGTTAGCTTTACGTTTTAGAGTCGATCACGCGGCCTTTGGTAGGGGTCGCCACTGAAGAAAGGAAGGACACATGCCTGTTATTACTCTGCCGGACGGCAGTCAGCGCCCGTTCGACAAACCAGTCTCAGTTCACGAAGTTGCCGCCGATATCGGCCCGGGCCTGGCCAAGGCCGCCCTGGCCGGTGTGGTTGACGGCCGCGAAGTGGACACCTCGTATACCATTGAGCAGGACGCGACACTCGCGATTATCACCGAGCGCGATGACGCGGGGCTGGAAGTTATTCGTCATTCAACCGCCCACCTGTTGGCCATGGCCACCCAGGAGTTATTCCCGGGGGTGCAGGTCACTATCGGGCCGGTGATCGAGGACGGCTTTTACTACGATTTCGCCACCGGGCACAGTTTTACGCCAGAAGATCTGGAGAAAATTGAAAAGCGCATGGAAGAACTGGTGGCGGATGACCTGGCGGTAGAGCGCATGGTGGTTAGCCGCGAGAAAGCGATCGAACTGTTTCGCAACATGGGCGAGCACTACAAGGTCCAGATTATTGAGGATTTGCCCTCCGGAGATGAGATCAGCATTTATCGGCAGGGCCCCTGGATGGACCTGTGTCGTGGCCCTCATGTGCCCAGTACGGGCAAACTCAAGGCCTTCAAGCTGACCAAGGTGGCCGGTGCCTACTGGCGCGGGGATTCGAAGAACGAAATGCTGCAGCGCGTATACGGCACTGCATGGGCGAACAAAAAGCAGCTCAAGCAGTATCTGACACGCATCGCGGAGGCGGAAAAGCGCGACCACCGCAAAATCGGCAAGAAGCTGGACCTGTTTCACACCCAGGAAGAGGCGCCGGGAATGGTGTTCTGGCACCCTGCGGGCTGGAGCATTTATCAGACTATCGAGCAATACATGCGCCTTGCGCAGCAGGCGCATGGTTATCAGGAGATACGGACACCCCAGGTAGTGGATATGTCCCTGTGGGAGCGCTCCGGGCACGCCGAAAAATTCGGTGATGACATGTTTATGCTGAAGACCGAAGACCGGGAGTATGCGGTCAAGCCCATGAACTGCCCCTGCCATGTGCAGGTGTTTAATCAGGGCCTTAAATCCTACCGGGACCTGCCCCTGCGGCTGGCGGAATTCGGCTCCTGCCACCGCAATGAGCCCTCCGGCTCCCTGCACGGTATTATGCGGGTGCGCGGTTTTGTGCAGGACGATGCCCATATATTCTGTACGGAAGAACAGATTCAGCCGGAGGTGTCGTCCTTTATAGACTTCCTGCACGCGGTCTACGAGGATTTTGGCTTCACCGAGGTCATATACCGGCTGTCCACCCGCCCGGAACAGCGAGTGGGGTCGGATGATGATTGGGACCGGGCAGAGAAAGCCCTGGCCGACGCCCTGGATGCGCAGGAATTGCCCTGGCAGGAGCTGCCGGGAGAGGGGGCTTTTTATGGTCCCAAGATCGAGTTCTCGCTGAAAGACTGCATCGGTCGGGTCTGGCAGTTGGGCACTATCCAGGTGGATTTCTCCATGCCCGGACGGCTGGGCGCCCAGTATGTGGCGGAGGATGGCAGTCGCCAGGTACCGGTAATGTTGCACCGCGCGATCCTGGGATCTTTTGAGCGATTCATCGGAATTCTGATCGAACATTTCGAAGGGGTTTTCCCCACGTGGTTGGCGCCAACACAGGCCGTTGTGCTCAATATCACGGACAAACAGGGCAAATATGCCACAAATGTGGAAGATTCCTTAAAAAACAAGGGCTTTCGGGTCATCTCGGACTTGAGAAATGAAAAGATCGGCTTTAAAATCCGCGAGCACACGATTCAGCGCATCCCGTATCTGTTAGTGGTGGGTGATAAAGAGTCTGAATCCGGTACTGTGGCCGTGCGTACCCGTCACGGTGAGGATCTGGGATCGATGGATCTCGATGCGCTTGGCGCGCTCCTTACCGAAGATGTGGCGCGCCGCGGCCGTATTTCATTGGAGAACTAGTATTAAGAAAGAAATGGGCAAGGGCGCCAGCAAAAAGGCGATCATTAACGACCAAATTACAGCTGACCCGGTTCGTCTTGTTGGAGCCGAGGGTGAACAGGTAGGCGTAGTACCTCTGAGTGAAGCGATCGCAGCGGCTGAAGCTGCAACCATGGACCTGGTTTTGATCGCAGATTCTGATCCACCTGTTTGCAAGGTGATGGACTACGGTAAGCACGTCTTTGAGGCGAAGAAACAGAAGTCTGCCCAGAAGAAGAAGCAAAAGCGTACACAAGTTAAAGAAATGAAGTTTCGTCCAGGGACGGAGGATGGGGACTACCAGGTAAAACTACGCAACCTGGCACGTTTCCTTGAAAACGGCGATAAGGCCAAAGTAACGCTGCGGTTTCGCGGTCGTGAAATGGCTCACCAGGAAATTGGCATGGAGCTACTCAAGCGAGTAGAAGCTGATCTGGCCGAGTTGGGTTCAGTCGAGCAATTCCCGAAAATGGAAGGCCGGCAACTGACTATGGTTATCGCACCCAAGAAGAAGAACTAGTGGCCTGTGAATGCCCTTGATTCTTCATATTATTAGCAATCGAATGCGGAGTATTTGATTATGGCAAAAGCAAAAATTCACAGTGGGGCTGCCAAGCGGTTTAAGAAAACTGCCGGCGGATACAAGCGTAAAAGCGCTCACAAGAGTCACATCCTGACCAAGATGACAACCAAGCGAAAGCGTCAGTTGCGTGGAACTTCAATGATCCACAAAAACGACAAGGTGCTTATTGACCGCATGATGCGGGCGAGCTAACGGTTACCCATTAAGAGATAGGAGAAGACTATGCCCCGCGTAAAACGTGGAGTGGTGGCACATCGCCGTCACAAGAAGATTTTGAAACAGGCCAAGGGTTACTATGGCGCCCGCAGCCGTATTTTTCGTGTTGCCAAGCAAGCCGTTACCAAGGCTGGCCAGTATGCATACCGTGACCGCCGTCAGCGCAAGCGTCAGTTTCGCGCCCTGTGGATCACGCGTATCAATGCCCAGTCTCGTGCCAATGGCCTGAGCTACAGCCGCTTGATCAATGGCTTGAAGAAAGCCGACATCTCTCTTGATCGGCGCGTCTTGGCCGATCTGGCAGTGCATGACAAGCCGGCTTTTGGCGCGGTTGTGGAGCAAGCGAAGGCAGCACTGGCCTAAGCCCACCCACCTCCCAGGAGGTTCGCTGGCTACATGTAAGACATCAAGGGAAAGGGCAGTGCTCTTTCCCTTTTTTTATTTTGGCGGGTTCGGTTGGCCATATATGCCTCAGTCCCGTCGCCCAGATTATGCGGAAGGTATTTCCTGGACACGCTACAAGCACATCCATGTGCGCTCGTGTTCCCGAACCCGGACCGGGCCATCCATGGCCTCTCGCGGTCCAGGAAATACCTCCAGTATCCTCTGTGCTACCCACCGGCTTTCACCCGGCTATGAAAAAGCAAACCACTTTTTCGAGGCACTGAGGTAGCCGCGGGTAGCAGGAGTAGTGTTGCGAGACCGTTGAGGCCATGGATGGCCGATACGAGCCTACATGGACGTATTTACGGCGAGTCTCGCAACACTACTCCTGCTAGCTGTGGCGGCGCTTCATGTACACAACCGAAGTATTGTTGAACAAAAATCGAGACCAAACGAAATGGAAAACCTCGAACAACTCGCCAATGAAGCTAAAGCCGCAATTGCGGCAGCTGATGACGGTGCTGCGCTGGAACAGCTGCGGGTCGAATACCTGGGTAAGAAAGGGCAGTTTACAGCGCTGCTGAAAGGCCTGGGGAAGCTGTCTGCCGAAGAGCGTCCCGCCGCTGGCGCCAAGATCAATGTGGTCAAGCAGGCACTGCAGGAACTGATAGGCTCGCGCAAAAAGGCGCTGGAAACAGCTGCGGTGGAAGCGAAGCTGGCGCGGGAGACAATCGACGTCACACTGCCGGGCCGCGGCCAGAGTACCGGGGGCATTCACCCGGTAACGCGGACCATGGAGCGTATGGAGGACTTTTTTACCGCCATAGGCTTTGAAGTAGTAGAGGGGCCGGAGATAGAGGACGACTACCACAACTTTGGCGCGCTCAATATTCCCGAGCACCACCCGGCTCGTGCCATGCACGATACATTCTATGTAGACGAGCACACAGTACTGCGCACACACACCTCGCCGGTGCAGGTGCGCGTAATGGAGAGCCAGGCGCCGCCGCTGCGGATTATTTGTCCGGGGCGGGTGTACCGCTGTGACTCCGACCTTACCCATACCCCCATGTTCCACCAGGTGGAGGGGTTGCTGGTAGATGAACATTCCAGTTTTGCCGACTTGAAAGGGTTGATAGAAGACTTTCTGCGGGTGTTCTTCGAGCGGGATGAGCTGGCGGTGCGGTTTCGGCCTTCCTACTTTCCCTTTACCGAGCCCTCGGCAGAGGTGGATATCCAGTGCGTGAACTGTGGTGGTGACGGTTGTCGCGTCTGCAGTAATACCGGCTGGATCGAGATTCTCGGCTGCGGCATGGTGCACCCCAGCGTATTCGAATCATCGGGTATAGACCCGGAAAAATATACCGGTTTTGCCTTCGGTATGGGGGTAGAACGCCTTGCCATGTTGCGTTACGGCGTCAACGATCTGCGCCTGTTCTTTGATAATGACCTGCGTTTTCTTGAGCAGTTCTAGCGGACTTCCGGAGTATATAAAGTGAAAATTAGCGAACAATGGTTGCGCGAGTGGGTTGATCCCGTGTTGACGAGCGAGGAGTTGGCTCACCAGATCACTATGGCCGGTCTGGAAGTGGAGGCTATCGAGCCCGTTGCGGGTTCATTTAGTGGCGTTGTGGTGGCGAGAATTGTCAGCGCAGATCCGCATCCGGACGCAGACAAGCTGCGGGTTTGTCAGGTGGAAACCGGCAATGAAACTGTGCAGATCGTCTGTGGCGCACCGAATGCGCGGGCTGGACTGATGGCACCGTTGGCCCGGTTGGGGGCCGTGCTTCCTGGTGATTTCAAGATAAAGGCCGCCAAACTCCGCGGCGTGGAATCCCAGGGAATGCTGTGTGCCGGGCAGGAGCTTGGTCTGTCCGAGAACAGTGATGGTCTGATGGAACTGGCAGCCGATGCCCCATTGGGCGCTGACCTGCGAGACTACCTTGCTCTTGACGACAAAGTTATTGAGATAGGCCTTACACCCAACCGCGCCGACTGTCTGAGTATGGCAGGTATCGCGCGGGAGGTCGGCCTGTTGAACAGTCTGCCGGTGACAGCACCGCCTTTGGCCAATGCAGCGGCGACAATAGATGCCGTATTCCCCGTCGATTTGCAGGCGGCTGAACGCTGTCCGCGCTATCTGTGCCGTGTCATCAAAGGTGTGGATGTGTCTCGCCCAAGCCCATTGTGGCTGCAGGAAAAACTGCGTCGCTGCGGCATTCGCAGTATCGATGCAGTTGTGGATGTGACTAACTATGTCCTGCTCGAATTGGGTCAGCCCATGCACGCCTTCGACTGCGACCGCTTGCAAGGCGGCATTGTGGTGCGTGAAGCAGGCACCGGCGAATCGCTGGAACTGCTGGACGGTCAGACGGTGGAACTCAAGTCGCACACGCTGGTGATTGCCGACCACTCGGCGCCGGTGGCTATGGCCGGCATTATGGGCGGGGAAGCCTCGGCAGTGAACGCCAGCACTACCAATATACTGCTGGAAGCCGCATTTTTTACGCCGGACCTGCTGGCGGGTATCGCCCGGTCCTACGGTTTGCACACGGAGTCGTCGCACCGTTTTGAGCGCGGCGTAGATTTCGAGCTGCAACGACGGGCCATGGAACGTGCCAGCCAATTGTTGCTGGACATTGTTGGCGGTGAGGCGGGTCCCATTGAAGAGGCGGTCTCCGCAGAGCATCTGCCAGAGCGGCCGCCGGTAACGTTGAGGGCAGGGCGCATCGATAAAATGCTGGGGATGGAACTCCCGGCCGCCGAGGTGGAGCGCATTCTGTCGGGCCTGGGTTTGGGGGTAAGCACCTCAGCAGAGGGCTGGACCTGCAGTATCCCCAGTTGGCGCTTTGATATGCAGATTGAGGCAGATCTGCTGGAAGAACTCGCTCGTGTGTATGGCTACAACCGGCTTCCCGCGACGCATATTCATGCGAATCTGGTGATGCCGGCCAGGCCCGAAACCCGTCTTTCTGTGCGTCAGTTGCGCCGCCATCTCAGTGCCCGTGGTTACCAGGAAGCTATCACCTACAGTTTTGTCGACCCGAAACTTCAGCATTTGTTCGAGCCGGAAGTAACACCGGTAGCGCTGGCTAACCCTATCTCCGCCGATATGGCGGTGATGCGCACCAGTCTGTTGCCCGGGCTTGTGGGTGCCGTGATACGTAATATCAATAGGCAACAACCGCGCACACGGCTGTTTGAAACCGGCCTGCGCTTTGTGCCGGGGGAGAATGGCCTGCGCCAGGTGCCAACTCTGGCGATGGTGGCCACAGGGCAGCGCTTTGGTGAGTCCTGGGCCGTTGACAGCCAGGGGCTGGACTTCTTCGATATGAAAGGTGACGTGGAGAGTATATTCGCGCTGGGCCGCGACCCGGGTTCACTGCAATTTGAGGCCGCAACGGTGGCAGCGCTGCATCCGGGCCAGACTGCGGGCATAAGCAGAAAGGGAGAGTCTGTTGGCTACCTGGGTGCGATGCACCCCACAGTGCAGGCGGAGTTGGACCTTGCGGCGCCACTGTATGTCTGTGAGGTCGACCTGGAAGCGGTATTGGCGGGGCTTGTTCCCAGTTTCACCGAGCTTTCCAGGTTTCCCGAAGTTCGTCGGGATTTGGCGGTGATTGTCGACAAGTCAGTGCCATCAGCGGATCTTATGCAAAATGTCCGAGCTGTGGCGGGCAGTTACCTGACGGACTTAAGGCTTTTTGATGTCTATGAAGGCAAAGGTATTGATCCTAAAAGGAAAAGCCTGGCGTTGGGTTTGACATTCCGCGACCATTCGCGCACTCTTAGCGATGAAGATGTCAATCTGGCAGTGAATCAAGTTGTTGATTCGCTACAAAAAAACTTTAAAGCCGAGCTTCGGAACTAGGTAATGGGAAGATGGGCGCTCTGACAAAATCTGAAATGGCTGAACGCCTGTTTGAAGAGCTTGGTCTCAACAAACGGGAGGCCAAGGAAATTGTGGAGCTGTTTTTCGAGGAAATCCGCGGATGCCTTGAAAACAATGAGCAGGTGAAACTGTCTGGATTTGGCAATTTTGACCTGCGCGACAAAAGCCAGCGCCCTGGCCGCAATCCCAAAACAGGAGAGGAGATCCCCATATCCGCCCGCAGGGTGGTCACCTTTCGCCCAGGCCAGAAGCTCAAAGCCCGAGTAGAAGAATATGCTGGAACCGAGCCACAATAATGAATTGCCCGTTATACCCGGTAAGCGCTATTTCACCATAGGTGAAGTCAGCGAACTGTGCGCCGTAAAGCCCCACGTATTGCGGTACTGGGAGCAGGAATTTCCACAACTCAAACCCGTTAAGCGCCGCGGCAACCGCCGCTACTACCAGCGCGCAGACGTGTTGACCATTCGCCAGATTCGCAGCCTGTTATACGACCAGGGTTATACCATCGGCGGCGCCCGCCAGCGCATGACTGATGAGGGCGGTGAAGGCGGTCTTTCCAAAGAGATAAAGGCCGTTATCAAGGAAACGATCCAGGAACTTGAAGAACTGTTGAAGGCCCTGCAGCCGGCGAATTAGCCTTTGTATCATTGGCGGTATTGAGTATAATGCCGCCCTCGCCGAGCCGGCGAAATCTTTTCGGGGCGTAGCGCAGCCTGGTAGCGCACTTGACTGGGGGTCAAGTGGTCGCAGGTTCAAATCCTGCCGTCCCGACCAATTTCTAATAAAAATCCAGGGCTGATATTGTCAGCCTATGCAATATCAATACCGGGTTAACTGTATGTACAGTGATCAATCCCCAGTGTCGATTGTCCCGGGAAGCCGGGGGTTTGTGTTTGCAACCACCGGCAAACAATATACCCGACTTGCCAGGCGCGCCGCGCGGACGATGCGCCAGATCATGCCCCACTGCATTATCGATTTATTCACTGACCAGCCCATCCGCGATACCGTGTTCGACCAGATTCATGCACTTGATGACGACTGGTTTCGCCCCAAAATGCGCGCTATCCGCGAAACTCGATTCGAGCGTACGGTTGTTATGGATGCCGATATGATCGTGGTCGCTGATATTTCCGACCTCTTCCAGGTGTTGGATGAATATGACATCGCCGGTGTCGAGGCGAAAAGCCGCGTGGTAAATATGATCGGCGTCGACTCGGTAGTGCCACGCTGTGTACCTCCCATCAATACCGGGCTTCTGGTGGTGCGCGCCTCGGCACGGCTGCGCACATTTGCGCAAGTCTGGGAAGATGATGTGCGCGCAAGCAAATCGAAAATAGATCAACCCAGCTTCCGCCGATTGCTATACCAGAGCGACCTGCGGTATTGCCCCATCGGCAGCGAATACAACACCTTGTGGCTGGAAGTGCTGCAGATATGGCCTGAAGCTCACGGTGCGCCCAGGATTTTGCATGTGCGCGGTCTCCACAAACGCCCTGCCGGAGACCCCAAAAAGCCATTTTCTTTGCAAGAGTCTATAGGCGATGCCCGGGCGCGACGTGTCGAGGAACTGTTGAGTAGTGATTGGTCCTTGCGGGCCGGGGCAGCCCCCTGAGGTAGGATGCCACCGGCGTAGTGTCTTTATTCACTTAGTCGCGTCAACAGGGCCTGGGCTTCTGAGGCCTCGGGAAAATCGCTTTCTGTTGCCAGCAGTTGCTGCAGTGTCGCCCGCGCTCCGGCGGTATCATTGAGAGCGGCAGCGATCATGGCGCTGTGATACAGCATAGAGGGATGATTCGGGCTGGCCTTCAGCGCACGCCCTATACTGCGCCTCGCTTTTGCAAAGTCTCCGTTGAGATACTCTACCACGGCGAGTGTATCCAGTACCTCGGGGGAGTCCGGCGCGAGATCGGCTGCAGAGCGGGCATAGATCAGCGCCTGTTTGGGTTTTGTTTTCCTGAGAATCCACGCCTGGTTGTTCAGGGCAATCGCGTTGTCCGGCTTGTCTTCAAGTACTTGTGCGTATTGTTCCCCGGCGGCATCGAAATTGCCGGCTACCTGCAGGGCATTGGCGTATGCCATGCGTACCGGGATGTCCTGCGGGTGCTGATCCAGCCAGCCGTCGAAGCGCTTCATCGCACCCGCGTGGTCACCCGCGCTCTCCTGATAGGTAGCTAACGCCACCAGCGTTCCCGGGGAGGGGGCGAGCTCAAACGCTTTCTCCACGAACGCCAGAGCGACCGCTGTGTCGCCGCGTTCCTGTGCGGCAGCAGCCTGTAGAATCAGCACGTCGGGATTGTCAGGAGCCAGTTCAACTAGCTTGTCCATGTGCTTTTCAAAATCCGGTATCGAGCCTGTCGCCAGGGCGATTCTTGCGAGCGCTATGCGAGATGGCACGTAGGTGTCATCCAGGGCGATCGCTTGCTCCAGTTCCGCGCGGGCCTTTGTGTTATCGCCGTTGCCGGCGGCAGCCATGGCCATCATATGGCGTATTTCTGCGTTGTCTGGTGTGGCCTCCAGCAATTGCTCCAGGGTGAACTGCGCCGCGCTTGAATCCTTGCTCGAAAGTTGTGCCACTGCCATCAACCTGAGTACCTCAGGCGACTGTTGTTGTTGCTCGTCGAGGTTGGTGAATAGTGGAGCAACCTGTTCCGGCTTGCCCTTACCAAGGTAAAAGCGGGCCAGCAGTACACGGGGCTGCAGGGCAGACGGGGCGACCTCTGCAGCGCGTTCCAGATGAGCGAGCATAGCGGTTTCATCGCTTTCGCGCATATCCAGCATCGCCAGTTGGACAAGCGTGAACATGGAGTCCTGGTGGTCCTTCAATGCCGTTTCGTAATACGCTCTGGCGGCCGCCAGGTCGTTATCGTTCACCGCCATCTGAGCAAGGCTGTGGTTGGCGGCTATATCGGCGCTGTCCAGCGCGAGGGCGCGTTGGAATTCTGCCCTCGCGTCCTCGGGCTGTCCCGCGTCGAGATAAACCCTGCCCAGTAGGTTATAGGGTCTAACGCTGGTCGGATTGCGGCGCTGGTAGGCTTGCGCCGCCTCCACAGCGGCGGGAAAGTCTTTTTGGCGCAGAAAGTTGAGTACCAAAAGAATGTCAGCTTGTTGGAATTCCGGGTTCAACTCCAACGCAGTTTCCATGCGCTGCGTGGCGGCATCCCCTTCACCACTGATAAGCAGGCCGGCACCCAGTCTAAGCTGCGCCACAGGCGAGTCCGGTTGCAGGGCGGCAACCCTGGAGAGAAGGTCAATCCCCTCGTTGGTCTTGCCCTCCCGTAACAGGGCGTTGGCGGTCAGGTTAAGTGCTTCCACGTCGTCCGGGTTATCGTCCAGCACAGGCCGTAATAACGCTTGTACAGCAGCGTTTTTGCCCTGTTGCAGGCGCATGGCTGCCAGCAGTTTGCGCCCCTGGATATTGTTGGGCAGCATATTATGAAAACGGCTCGCCAGTCCCGCAGCCTGGTCGACGCGTCCCTGCACCAATTGTGCGCTTGCCAGGAAGTACAAACCGAGCGGAAATTGCTGGAACGCAGGCTCGGACACTGAGAGCGCGGTGATCGCGTCTTCGTATTTGCCGGCCTGGTAGTGCAATAGCCCCTGCAGGTAATTTGGCGCCGGGTGTTGAGGAGCTTTTGCCAATAGGGTTGTGGTATCGGCCTGCGCTTTTTCAAAATTGCCAAGTTGGAGGTTGAGAGTCGCTCGTTTAAACAGATCTTTGAAGTTATTCGTTTCAAGCGTTATGGCCTGGTTGTAGGCCTCAAGCGCTGCGGTGAAGTCCTGCCTGCTGGTCAGTATGTCACCGCGTAAACTCCAGGCCCGGCCCTCTTCTGGCGCCAGGGCTATCGTTTGTTCCAGGGTCGCCTCGGCACCGTCCAGGTCATTCTGATTTGCCTGGATGCGCGCCTTGGCCAGGAGTGCTTCGACAGAATCAGGTGCTTTAGAAAGGGCTCTCTCGATCAAGTCCTCGGCGTCCCAGCTGTCCCCCAGGGCCATGGCGGCCTGCGCCTTGAGGGCGAGCAGCGTCGCCTCGTTCTCCGGCGCCAGTCCGCGACTGCTGATATCCCGTACTTGCGCATATTCGCCCTGCGCCAGCAGCGTTTTAGCCAGTGCTAGACTCAAATTTTCACTCGACCAACCCAGTTCCTGAGCTCTCTGCAATTCTTTCTGTGCTGATGCCATGTCCCCGGATTCGAGGTAGGTGATACCCAACAAATAGCGCGCCTCGGCGGATTGGCCGTCGAGCTTTAAGGCATTTTTGAGCTCAATAATGGCAGACTTGAAATTGGAGTTTGCTATGTATTCGTTAGCTTTGGCGACATGTTCCTCTGCTGTTTTGCCCGCGCCACAGGCGATTAGAGTCAAAACTAGCGCGGTCAAAGCGATCGCCTTTGCAATGCCGGTCAATCTCAAAAAATTTTCCATAGTCAGTAGCATATCCGGTAGTGAAGTGATGGCGGAATCAAAGCGGGTTCCCGCTTGGATCGAGCCTTTGCGTACACTAGCAGAGGGGCCTGACTGAGGGCTAGTGTAAAGAGCGACAACTGATCTAGCTGTGAATTGCCTCTCATTAGCAGGCGTCATATTCTGTCCCTGTGACATTTTGCGGCGCGATAGCGCGTGTTGAAGGAGAAAGGCATGATCAGACTACTGGCTTTGGTATTGTTGACAGCGCTGGGCGGTTGCCGTGATGAGGATCGGGTGACTCCCTATCTCGGCCCATATTACGGTGGCTTTGATACCGCAATGACAATTGACCCCGGCGATGATCTCAATCCAAATGAATGCCCGCCCGGCGAGGATCGCGCTGTCTGTCGCCGCAGCCACGGCAACCCGCTCAGCCACTTGTTGATGAAGCTGGGCAAAAATACCGCGGGTGAACTGACCATCACGTTTTATCGCAGCGAGGAAGACTATAAATCAGGCAGGGCAATGTATCTCAGTGAAGGCTGTCGTACGGCGCTGGGGCCAGCGGAGGGTCTTAAACTGCACACTGTTGATGATGCGCTGGATGAAACCCAGTTGCTGGCCACGGCGAATTTCCCGCTGCAGTTTGGCAACAACATGCTCGCCTGTACCAACAGTGCCCGGCTGGGTGGGGGCAAGGCGCCGGCTGTGATGTTGAGCCTGCAGGTCAACCCGGTAAGCGGTGCCAGTGCCGTCAGTATCCGCTTGGAAAAGTCGCGCCGGGATGGTGACTACCTTTACGTCAAAAAGGATGGAGAGAGGGTACCTGTCGAACTCGATTTGCGCTACGTAGGAACGGATGGCGGCGAAGCCCGGCGTCTTTGTAGCGCTGACGGTGAAACGACAATCGAGAGCAAGGACGGTGTGGAAGCACTGTGTGTGATGACAGGCCGCAAGAAGTGGCGCGTTGTTCTGCCGCTGTCACCCTATGGCCCCGGGGTGACAGCCGTGTGGGGTTCTACCCTAACACCCACCTGGTATCGCAGCAGCGACGAACCCGACATTGTTAGCTATCATCAGGCGCTGTTTGTGCCAGTTCAGTTTGATCAGGAAGAGGTGGTGCCAGCTACGCAATAGACTCACGCTTTTGTTGCGCCTGCCAGAGCTCGGCGTACTGCCCACCTTTGGCCAGCAATTCCTCGTGGGTGCCGCTCTCCACAATTTCCCCCATATGTAGCACCACGATTCTGTCTGCATCGACAATAGTGGAGAGCCTGTGGGCAATAACGAGGCTGGTGTGGTCGTGGGCGATCTCCCCAAGGGCGGCCAGGATGCCCCGCTCAGTCTTGCTGTCGAGCGACGACGTTGCCTCATCAAACACCAGTATGGGGGGCCGCTTGAGAATGGTGCGGGCGATAGAAACCCGCTGCTTCTCACCACCGGACAGCTTCAGGCCGCGCTCTCCCACCATGGTGTCCCTGCCCGTGGGCAGTGCGCGGATAAAGTCGTCCAGGTGAGCCAGTGTTATGGCCTCCTCAACCTCTTCATCCGAGGCCAGTGGGTTACCGTAGCGCACATTCTCGAAAATGCTATCGTTAAACAGCACCGTATCCTGGGGCACAATGCCGATTGCCCTGCGCAGGGAAGCCTGGCTGACTTGCCCAATGTCCTGCCCGTCGATAAGAATACGGCCGCTGCGCGGGTCGTAAAAGCGAAACAGCAGCTTTACCAGAGTGGATTTCCCCGCGCCACTGGCACCCACAACGGCCACCTTTTCCCGTGGCTTGATGGTAAAACTCACATCCTTGAGAATTGTTCGATCCGGCGAGTAGCCGAATACCACATTTTCAAAAACAATATGCCCGCCCTGCATTTGGAGCTCTTTGGCCCCCGCAGCATTGACCACCTTTGGGGTGAGGGCCAGTAACTCAAACATCTTTTCAATATTTGCCATGGAGCCCTTGATCTCCCGGAACACAAACCCGAGGAATCCCAGCGGCAGGAATAGTTGTATCATAAACTGGTTGATCAGGATGAAGTCGCCCAGGGTAATATCGCCTGCGCGCACCTGCCAGGCTGCGAGGCCGATCATACTGGTTTGTGCCAGTGCGATGATCAGCGCCTGGCCACCGTTCAGGCCGAACAGTGAGAGCCGGTTCCGGCGGCGTGCCATCTCCCATTTTTCCAGCTCGGTATCGTAGCGGGCCGCCTCAAAATCCTCGTTGCCGAAGTACTTGACGGTTTCGAAGTTCAGCAAGCTGTCCAGCGCCCGGGTATTACTGGCGGAATCTGCCGCGTTCATCTCCCGCACAAACTGTGTGCGCCACTCGGTCGCTCGCAGCGAAAAGAGCCCGTAGGCCAGGACGGAGACCAGGGTAATGAGCGCGTAATTCACGCTGTAGTTATAGAGAAGAATGCCCACAACCATGGCGATTTCCAGCAGGGTAGGGGCGATGTTGAAGACAAAGAAGCGCATCAGGAAGCTGATGCCTGTGGTCCCGCGCTCTATATCACGGGCCAACGCGCCAGTGCGGCGATTGAGGTGGAAATCCAGGTCCAGTGCGTGGACATGACGAAACACCTGCAGGCCTATGCGCCGCATGGCGCGCTCGGTTACGCGGCCGAATACCGTGTCTCGCAGCTCGGCGAAAAGGACATTGGAGAAGCGGGCGGCACCGTAGGCCAGCACCAGGCCCAGTAACAGGCCGCTCGCCAGGGTTTGTACTGACTGGCCATCGAGTGAGTCCACCAGGTGTTTCAGCAGGAAGGGGATAATCAAAATCGCCCCTTTGGCCAGTAGCAAAAAGCCCAGCGCCAGCCCCACGCGGTAACGTGATTCCAACAAGTATGGCACTAAGTGCTTGATTATCTTCCAGTTTACCCGGCTGTCGGGCTCCGGGTTGAAATTTCCGTGCTGCATCAGCGGAGTCTACGTGGAAATGGCAGCGATAGCAGCGAATTTAGCGCATCGCCAACTGGCGTCAGTGCTGGTGATAGCTGGTCCATTGGGTGGCTGAAAAAATTAAAAAAATACTTCGTAGTTTTAAGGAATAAAAGGTCCAGCTGAAACGTTACCGGAATGAAAGTGGAGTGAAACCGCTTGAGGAGGTAGTGAAGGGCCTTGGGTGCATAGAGTCTCTCGCATACGGAAGAGACCAGGCGGCCCGCGCTACCCACCTCATTTTTTTTGATCGGAACGGGGCGAAACCTGCTGTGCAGGTTAATCTGCATTTTTTTCAGCCCCCGCCCGAACACGCCTCACAGAGCAGGGACCGCTAGCCCTCTGCACTGAACCCCAGGGCCTACCGTCAACATGAGGCGATAGGCCCTGTTTCTCCTTTCCCCCAATACGCCAAAAAATGCGCACAGGATCCCCGTTCAAAAACAGTTTGTGCGACGGTTTATTGCCAGCTTCTGGCGATTAACTCAGCTTCCTGACGCGCGTCCAACGGGATGTCTGCTGCATTTTCATCGATAAAGGCGGCAATTGCATCGGAATCACCAGCACCGGCGGGGCGGTACTCAGTTGTGATGGCCATAATTTTGGTGCTGGCGAGAACTGCAGTGGCCCATGTGCCGTCGTTCCGGCAAGCCACGCCGTGCCAGTCTGCATTGCCGTCGGTCAGCAGGTACTCGCGGCACCAGGCTCCAGACGTGCCCTGAAAACTGAGTATGGGCCGGACACGGCGGCCGTCCGACAATGTTTCCCAACCACTGCTGCGGGAGGGGCTGTTATCCAGTGCAACGGAGAGTGCGGAGTTCATGTCGGGTTGCTGGTTTTGCTGGGCGAGTTGGGTTGCCGCCACGGCGACGACCAGAGAGGCTGCCAGGGCTAAGCCCCAGATGGCCACTCGGCGCTGGGGAAGTGGGACGGTCCGCGCCGGAGAATCCTGTAGCAGTGCAGAGATATTCGCGGGCACAGGACCCACTGCGGCGTCACTGTAAATGTTCTGTAAACGGCCCTGTAAAGTTTGCAGCTCTGTCAGGCAGGCCTGCAAGCCGAGCTCTGCAGTCAAGCGCTGCTCAAGCTGGCTTGTCTCTACTGGCGACAGTTCCCCATCGAGGTACTGTGAAAGGAGTTCGTAATCCTGTTCTGTCACGTGCATAGTCATCTCAGTCTTTGTTTCGCAGGCCGAGCTGCTCTACCAGGTTGCGCCTGGCTCGGGCGATACGGCTCATTATCGTTCCAATCGGCACATCCAGTATCTCTGCGGCCTCGGCATAGGTTCTGCCGTCTATGGCCACAAGGGTCAGTGCCAGGCGCTGCTCAACGGCCAATTCAGCCAATGCAGCACTTACTATTCCCAGTTCTCGTTGCTCAGCCGCAGATTGCTCCGCAGAAGGTGAGTTATCGTCCTCGTCAATTACTAGCTGAGGATATTTCTGTCTTACATCGCGGGACCGTATTTCGTCGATCCAGGCGTTTTTGCATACGCGATAGGCCCACTTCGCTACGTGGGCGTCCTCGGGCATACCTTTCTCCAGCACGCGCTCTATTGTGGCTTGTAACAAATCGTCACCGTCGGCCACTGTGCCCGTGAGCGAGATGGAAAACTTGCGCAGTCCTCCCAGCTCAGCCAGCAGTGCTTCGCGCTGTAAATCGCTGAGCATCGACATTCTTTTCCTGCTATTGTGTGTGACGTTTCAGGGGTGGATTCTATTCCATCCGGGGGAATTTTTCTTGAAGCTGGCCGTTAACCTATCAAGGTCTGGCGCATTACGCCAACTGGGTCCAATTGCTATGATTACATCTAACATTCTGAAAAGTAAAAAAATTACTGCATTCGGGCTGGTGGGCGTGTGCGACCTGCCCGCTATATTGGGCGGCGCGCTGTTGAGCTTGTCACTTGTTCTGCTCGTGCCTGCCGCTCACGCCCAGCCGGCTCTCAGTGGTGCTCTAGACAACGTCGCCGAACGGGCCATTGAAGACAGCGTTCAGGATCGGGTGGACGACGGGCTGCAGGAGGCGATAGCGGAGGAGGTGGAGCAGGGTGTCACTGACGATCTCGACGTCACTCTCGAAGGCGAAATAGAAGACGAGATTGAACAGGATGTTGAAGACGCTATCGAAGGCATCGTAGAGGAGTCTGTACAGGACTCTGTAGAGGACAACATTGTCGACAGCGTTTCTGAGGATGTAGAGCAATCTCTGGAGGACGCGGTCGAAGAGGAGCTGGCAGTCAGTGCTGAAGAATCGGTGGAAGCCAGTGTTGAAGAGTCGGTAGAGGCCGGTGTTGAAGAGTCGGTGGAGGCCAGTACTGAAGAGTTGGTGGAAGCCAGTGTTGAAGAGTCGGTAGAGGCCAGTACTGAAGAATTGGTGGAGGCCAGTGTTGAAGAGTCGGTGGAGGCCAGTGCTGAAGAGTTGGTGGAGGCCAGTGTTGAAGAGTCGGTCGAGGCCAGTGCTGAAGAGTTGGTGGAGGTGAGTATTGAAGAGTCGGTCGAGGCCAGTGCTGAATCCGAAGTGGAAAGTGCAGTAGAAATTCAGGTGAGCGCTGCCATCGAAGATCGTATCGAAGAGGGGATCGATGACATCCTCGAAAGAATCGAGATGGATGAGGACCGAATTCACAAGGACCATTGGTTGGTTATGGCGGCTCCGGAGGTGTTTGAGGAGCTGGCTGACGAGGGCTATTTGTTTGAGACCGTGACAGAACTTCCCGGGCTCGGCCTGCGCCTTGCTGAAGTGGCTGCCCCCTCCAGCTTTGATATCACCAGTGTACGCCAGGGCGTAATAGACATTGTCGGCAGCGATCGCGCCGAGGTGGATCTCAATCACATCTATACTGCTGGCGAAGAGTTGGCGGAACAGTCCGGTGACGGCATGATGCCGCGCAATGCCATCGAATTCCCGCCGGATACCGAACTGATGTCGCTGCGTATCGGTATGATCGACAGCCAGGTGGATGTCTCGCACCCCGCTCTGCAACATGCCCGTATCGAGAGCCGTGCATTTACCTCATCCGGGGCGAAGATACCGGAATTTCACGGCACGGCAATCGCCTCAATTATCGCGGGCAACAGCGCGGATTATGTTGGCATTGCGCCGAACGCGGAGGTATATGCAGCTGGTGTATTTGAGCAGGACTCTGAGCGCGGCGACATTGCGAGTACAGTCAGCCTCGTGCGCGCTCTGGACTGGTTGATCTCCTCTGGTGTGGATGTCATTAACATCAGCCTGGCAGGCCCCCCCAACCGCCTGCTTGAATCGGCCCTGGAGAAAGCGTCGCAGAGCAATGTGATCATTCTGGCAGCGGCGGGTAATGGCGGGCCGGTAGCAGAGCCCATGTACCCCGCAGCCTATGCATCCGTGGTGGCCGTCACCGCCGTGGATTCCAAGGGGCAGATCTTCCGTCTGGCCAACCGGGGGGATTACCTGGATATTGCAGCACCGGGTGTCGCGCTGCGCCATGCAAAATCCGGCGGCGGTTATGCTTCCTCCTCAGGCACCTCTTTTGCGGTACCCTTTGCCGCAACTGCTGTCGCGCGACTGCGACTGCTGCAGCCCGGTGAGAATGCCCTGGAGTTACTCTGCCGTACGGCCGAAGACCTGGGTCCTCCCGGAAGAGACAGTATTTACGGCTTTGGTCTACTGCGCCCGGCGAGTTCCTGACTGCGGGAGCGAGCCTGGCTCAGCGATGAGGCTTCCCGCTTACTGCGCGCCCGGTTACCAGCTGTAGATGAATCGCGTGCCTACCAGCGTCTGATCATAGACGGCGGGATCGTAGTTGGATTCATAGTCGGCATAGCCGGCGAAAAACTGGATAACCCCAGGCCCGAATACTGGAATTTCGAAATCCATACGCAAGCGGTTGCGCTTGTCGTGGCGTTTTTCGCCTATGCTGGGCGTGTCCGATGTGTACTTTCTGTTCTCGTATCGCAAGGCCAGCTCCAGCTTTGCCAGCCGTGAAAATAGCTCGAAACGCTGGATAAACCTCAGCTTCACGCTGTTGGAATGGTAGTCGTACTGATCGGCTTTAGCATCTTCGTGCCGATAACGATAACCGAAATTGAAATATTGCCGCAGCCCACGCAGGAAGTAGTAAGCGTCAAGTTCACCGGCATTGGTATTCGCGTTACGCCCCTTACGATTGTGGATTGTTTTGTCTGAATAAACATAGGCACCCCTGCCAAACCACTTTTGCGAGAGGAACCCGGATACAGAGGGCGATATGCGGGTCAGATCGAGGAATTGTGAGCCGTCCAACCTGGAACTGATGTAGTACACCGAAAGTGCCGGGTCTGCGTTGCCAAGATCCACGCCGATGTCCGCGCCGAATATATTTGTCTGGCGATCTACCTGGGAAAATTTTTCGTAAATAGTCTGACTAAAATCGTAGGTGAGAGCAGCTTTAACTGTTTTCGATAACTGTTTCTTCACCGCCAGTCCCGCGTCCAGCGTCATCGCGTAGTCGCCCTGGTTGGAGGTGGCATCAACCTCCTGTACGGAGACATTGCTGTCGTATTCAACACCTATCCCGAGTTCGGCCGACCATACAGTAGGGGGTGTGATGTCCGCCTTCTCGGCAGCCGTAGCCTGGCCCGGACAGGGCCCGGCCAGAACGGCAACAGCTAGACAAACCCGGCGGTAAAGCCGTGGCATATTCACGCCCTTAAGAGGATAAAATAATTGACGGTGCAGCCTAACGATAAGTGCGGGCCACCTCAAGCCCGGGATCCGCAATTGTCTGGCTGGCGAAGTGCGCAGACACTCGCCTCGATGCAAACTGCGCACGCCGTCTCCCCCGATGAGGCGGTCTTTGCTAATATGACTGGTTAAGGGGCAGGCACAATAATGTCGTCTGCCCCAATGCCTATGCACCCCGGAGCTCTCTGATATGCCGCAACCCACAATAATCAGCCACTGTATGCACCACAAGCCCCTCACTGTGCGGCCAGATGCCAATCTGGTTGAAGCGATTGAGATAATTACGGAATACAAATTAACCGGTCTCACTGTTACCGATGAGGGGGGAGGAGTCGTTGGTATTCTTTCTGAGCTGGACTGCATAAAAGGTGTGCTCACCGCTATCTACAATGAAGGAGATCCCGAGCACGCTCTGGTGCGCGATGTGATGTGTTCCGATATCACATCTTGTCAGCCAGGAGACAGTATTGTGGAAGTCGCGCAGTCTATGCTGGACAGCCGGCAGCGCCGCCGACCGGTTATAGATGGCGGAAAGCTGGTGGGGCAGGTCAGTTCCAGCAATATATTGTGGGCATTGATGGAACACTCACGGCGAAAAGTATTTAGCCGTAAATAGAACAGGCAGTGGTCAGGAGAGCTCTTGGCGACGCAGGCAGCTGAACTTGCCTGAGCGGGCGGTACCGCTTTTTTAGGCAGCTGCCCTGCGATCCGGCAGCTCCCGCCGATCCCGGGATATTAAAACGCTGTTCACGGTCAATGGGAATTCCGCCGGTGCGTTGCGGCGCCGGTCTTTGGGGTCACGCATGACAAAGCCCGTCCTGAGCTTTGCCGTGGGTTCTCTGTGGGCTACCTGGCTATCATCCGAAACGTAGTTTCGTGCCGCAACAGTGAACACGTAGGCGGCGATGACAATAGCGCCAAATCCAAGTATTCCCAGAACGATTAGAAGTATTTCCATCTGTTATGGTTGCCCACCGGTGTGCTTTTGCGGTTTATTATAATAAGTAAGCAAGAACCGCGCCTATTTTATAGTCGCTCGATTATATAGGCGATTGAGGGAATATTACCGCGCCCACCAGGTGGCAACAACAGGCAAACGTAAAATTTACTGACACTTTTGGGTCACCCCGACGCTGAAGGTGGCCGGGGGTTAATTGAGGGTGGTGCGAGCTCTGTGGCAGGGGTGTTTTAGCGCGCACCCTTGCCGAACAGAACCACTTCCACGGTGGTCAAGCAGATCATGAAGTCCAGAAACAGGCTGTGGTTCTTCACATAGTAGAGATCGAACTGCAGCTTTTGGCGGGCATCGTTCTCGGAGGAACCGTAGGGATAGCATAACTGTGCCCAGCCTGTGATCCCCGGTTTTACACAATGCCTGGCGTTGTAGTAAGGGATACGCTCCGCCAGTTCTTTAACGAATTCAGGCCGCTCTGGCCGTGGCCCGATGAACGCCATGTCGCCTGCCAGCACGTTGAGAATCTGGGGCAGTTCGTCAATGCGAGTGCGGCGAATAAAATTGCCCACCCTGGTCACGCGGCTATCGTTTTGTGTGGCCCAACGGGCCTTGCCATCGCCTTCGGCGTCAACGCTCATGCTGCGGAATTTCAGCACCTCAAACGTCTTGCCGTTCAGCCCCACCCGGTTTTGACGGAAAAATACCGGGGCGCCCGGTCCATCTTCAATCCAGATTGCGATAGCGGCCAGTAACATGATCGGCCAGGAGAACATCAACAGAGTGAAGCTGGCAGCTATGTCGAACCAACGCTTCGCCATCTTGGAGGCAGGGCTGCACTTGAAGCCGTCGGTGAATGCCATCCAGCCCGGGGTGGCGAAATCCACCAGTATCTTACCCGCTTCGCGTTCGAAGAAGTTGACCAGGTCGTGTACGTCAACCCCGTTAAGACGGCAGTTGAAAAGCTCCTCCATGGGTAGGCTGTCGCGCTTGTCATCCAGGGCAATAACCACCTGGTCAATTTCAGTCTGGCGCGTGTATTCGGCCAGCGACTGGCGCAGGTTGATTATCCGCTCGTTCTTGATCTTGGTCTCTTCTCCGCCAACTCTGACGAAGCCAACAATGGTGAAGCCCTGGCGGTCTGCGCGGCGGCGCATGGAGCTGGTGATGGTGCTGGCAGCCTGGCCGGAGCCGTAGACCAGCACCCGGCTCTTGAATTCTTCCCTGTGGGTCAGGGCCGTAAAAGCTGAACGGCTGATCAGGTTTACTGTAAATGCTGTCACTGCGGTATAGAAATAAATGCCCCGCCACAAATGCAGTTCCGGCAACAGGTAGAAAATGGCGGTCATAACCAGGGTAGCTGCGACGAAGCCTCCAATGGTGCGTAGCAGGACGCCCGAGGTGCCTTCTCGCATGCGGGGTTCATACAGCCCCATGGCCGCCAGACAGAGCACAGTGACCGCAGCAAAGAGTGTTGCCCGGGCGGGAATCTGCCCCAGGTAATCCTGAAAACCGCCGGGGTCCTGGAGGAAGTACAGGTAAGTGCCTGCATAGAAAGCCACCACGAACAGAATCGCATCTACCATGAGCAACCAGTAGAACGATGAATGCATGTGGTGATTGAATATCCTGACCGTGGCCATTATGAAATCCTTTTGCTTTGGGGGTGGAAAGCCCCGCTCGACCGTGAAGTAAATCCTGTTATCACTTCGCGGCGTGAGCTACTTCTTCTTGTTTCGGGTTAATCTCAATAGCAGCAAGTGGATACGCATCAGATTGGGCCGTTTGCCATCAATTTCGATCAGCGTTAATCCAGTATTTAAAGTAGCACCGGCTTGCGATGTTTGCCGAGATTCTTCGCCGAGATGTGAGCCAGTTCTCAAGACTGGCAGGGTTTGAGGGCGAGATTGTGGGCTGCCGGAAAGTGTGGGAGCTTGGCGCCGCCCGTTGATCGCTCGCGCACGCTACTAAATTTGAGTCCCAGTAACAAGAAAAACAATCAGATAAGCTTCCTACTTAATGTAGTTTCTTGTCAGTGCCCTGTGATTTATGATCTGAAGGTTGATCTTGATCGTGTTTTGCGCTGATCAGTGAAGCTCCCGGCACAAATCTTGCCAAATATCGCTTAGAGCAATATCTCAACCGGGTGGGGATGCCCCAGGAAATCACGCGGGCTGGCGGAGTAGCCGTAGGCGCCGGACTGGAAAACCACCACCAGGTCACCCACATGCGCGGGCGCCAGCTCCATCTTATTCGCCAGTATATCCAGAGGCGTGCACAGTGGGCCAACTACGCTGACAGTCTCCGGGCTGTCTGAAGTTACGCGATTGCCAATACACACCGGATAGTTTTTGCGTATCACCTGGCCAAAATTGCCCGAGGCGGCCAGGTGGTGGTGCAGGCCGCCGTTGGTAATGAGAAAGGTTTCCCCGCGGGAGACTTTTTTATCCACTATTTCACACACGTAGATACCGGCCTCCGCGACCAGATAGCGGCCCAGTTCCATGACGATTTCTGCGCCCGGCAAGTGTCTGTCAGCCTCTTTCAAAAGCGAAGCCAGGTTGTCGGCAATCGCCGCCAGCTCGATGCGTTGATCTCCGGGGAAATAGGGCACACCCAGACCGCCGCCAATGTTCAGCCACTGCACCGGCGAGGGCGCCGAATCTGCCAGCCGGAACGCCAGCTCGAAGGTCCTGGACTGGGCTTCTATAATCGCCTCGGGCCGGAGGTTTTGCGAGCCGCTGAAAATATGAAAGCCCATAAACTCCAGCGGCAACGTGCCCAGCTGAGCTAACATGGCGGGCACCTGCTCGGCATCCACGCCGAAAGGTTGGGACCCTCCGCCCATTTTCATGCCCGCGGTTTTTAACTCAAAATCGGGATTTACCCGGATCGCGACACGAGGACGGCAGTTACTCTCGCTCGCCAATTCAGCGATACGCGCCATCTCGCGTTCTGACTCCATGTTGATGATCACCCCGGCAGCAACCGCCGCCTGCAGGTCGGTCCTGGATTTGCCCGGCCCGGCAAAACTGATATTGCGAGGGTGTGTGCCCGTTGCCAGCGCCGCTGCGAGCTCCCGTGCGGACGCCACGTCGAGGCCGTCCGTGATACCTGACAGGTACTCAATTACCGCCGGCATCGGGTTGGCCTTTATGGCGTAATGTAGCTGTAAATCCCCAGGCAGGGTTCTTCGCAGGTACTCCACCTGGGCGCTGATAATCGACTTGTCGTAGGCATAAAAGGGCGTGCTCCCCACGGTTTTAGCAAGCTCAGTAAGCGAGCGACCAGCAATTTGCAGACAATTGTCCACAACTGAAAACTGTTCCATGGCGGCGTGCCTGGGCTTCGGTCCTGGGCCCGACGGAATGTTCAAGTGGATTCATCCTGAAAAAGAGTTCGATATTCATCTACCAGCGCCCGCCGGTCGATCTTGCCATTCTGGTTGTGGGGCAGAATGTCCCGCACGATGACGTCCAGTGGCACCATGAAATTCGGCAGCTCCCTGCGGCAGTGGGCCAGCAGCTCTTCCCGCAGTTGCTCCGGCGCTTGCGCGTCTGGTTGGTGGCTCGCAACCAGCACCACGGCTTCGCCAAGGGCTGCGTGTGGCAGGCCCAGTGCTGCGACCCCTGCCACCAGGCCTGATTTGTAGACCACTTCTTCCACCTCGGTCGGACTCACCCGGTAACCAGAGGTCTTGATCATATCGTCCTTGCGGCTGATGAAATACAGGTAGCCCTGCTCGTCTTTCATCACCTGGTCACCAGACCACACTGCCAGCTCGACAGTGGGTATTTCTGGCGGCTGAGTGGGCGCGGGCTTGAAGCGCTCCGCAGTGTTAACCGGGTCGTTCCAGTAACCCATGGCGACCAGCGCCCCCCGGTGCACCAATTCCCCCGGCTCTCCCGCTTTGCACTGCTGCCCCGCCTCGTTTACCACGAAGATCTCCGCGTTGGGGATGGCCTTACCTATGGACTCCGGGCGGGTGGCCACCTGGTCAGGCGGCAGATAGGTGGAGCGGAAGGCCTCGGTCAGGCCGTACATCAGGAAAATATCGGTATATGGCAGTACTTTTTGCAGTGCCCGGGTGGTGGCAACCGGCATGGTGCCACCGGTATTGCTAATGTAACGCAGGGTCTCGACCGCTGCGTCAGGCCAGTCCAGTCCAACCAGTTGATTCCACAGGGTTGGCACCGCCCCCAATCCGGTTACACGATAACGACCAACGGCCCTGATAACGTCTCGCGGCAGCAGGTAATCCATAAGTACAGCCGATGCTCCCACAGAGAATGCCGTCGTCAGTTGGCTGAGGCCCGCATCGAAACTCAGCGGCAACACGGCCAGTATTCGATCCTCTGGCGCATTGCCCAGATAACTCGCCACACTGCGAGCACCCGCCACCATATTGCGGTGAGACAACACGACGCCCTTGGGTTTACCGCTGCTGCCGGAGGTATAGAGGATAGCGACCATGTCGGTATCTATTCGTCGGTGGGGGGCAGCATTCCGCTCAATTGCGGTAAAGGAGGTGTATCCCCGCAGCGACTGTCGAAAGCCCGGCCCCATCACCGGAGCATCCTTTTCAACCACCACAACGGTCTTAAGGCCGGGGCAATCTCCCAGCACATCTTTCAATAACTGGAGACGCTCGCTCGAAGTTATCAGTACCTGCACATTACAATCGGCCAGGATGTAGGCAACCTGTAGAGGTTTGAGCAGGGGGTTGATAGGTACGAAGCTACCGCCGGCGGCGGCCGCTCCGAAAATGCCGAATACCGTTTCCGGCTGCTTCGGCAGATAGATCGCCACGCGCTCCCCGGGACCGAGGCCCAGGGCGAGCAAGCCCGCTGCCGCCGCGGTAACTTCGGACTGCAGTTTGCCGTAGCTCAGCGACTCCTCCCTGAACAGCAGTGCAGTTGCGTCGGGCGTGGTGGTCGCCCGCTGAGAAATGAACTGGTGGATCAGGTCCGACATGGGTTAGTGCGCAGCTCGACAGTTTCAGGATAATTATTGGCGAAGGGGCCAGTGTAGCTGTTAAATTCGGCCATATTAAGTAATTGTGTGGGCCATCGGAGACAGCCACAATGTGGAAAGGGTTAAACTGTGAACTGTCGCACGGGGTGGGGAGGGTTATGCAAAGCTCGATAGTCGCCGTGCTGACGCTGTTGCTGCTACCGATAGCGAGCGCTGCCACCCTGCCGGATGTCATCGACAGGGTGCGCCCCAGTATAGTGGCCATAGGCACCGCGTACCCGCCGCGCCAGCCAAATCGCAAGGGCGACACTGTAAGTTACTTTGGCACTGGCTTTGTGGTGGGTGATGGCCTGCAGGTTGTGACCAATGCGCATGTGATTTCGGGCGAGCTGGACAAAGAAAATAACGAGACTCTTGCCGTCTTCTCCGGTCGTGGATCGAAGGCGAAAGCCCACACGGCGAGGGTGGTATCCACCGATGTTTTACACGATTTGGCATTGTTGGAAATTCAGGGAGAGCCACTACCCGCTCTGGAGCTGGGCGATTCTGATGGGGTTCGCGAGGGTCAGGAAGTGGCTTTTACCGGTTATCCCATCGGTATTGTGCTTGGCCTGTATCCGGTCACCCACCGTGGTATCGTTGCTGCAATAACGCCGATAGCCAGGCCCATGGAAAACGCCCGTAACCTCAGTGCGGTACAGCTGCAGCACTTGCGCAATCTCTTTGACGCATTCCAGCTTGATGCCACAGCCTATCCGGGAAACAGCGGCAGCCCGGTGTACGAACCTTTTACCGGGCGGGTGGTGGGCGTGCTGAACAGTGTCCTTGTGAAGGAGAGTAAGGAGTCGATGCTGGAGCGGCCTTCGGGTATAAGCTATGCGATTCCTGGTCGCCATATCAAGGCGCTGTTGCAACAAGTATCTGTGGCAGCACCATGACCGTTCACGCGAATGGCGCAAGCGCCGGCAAGCATCCGAGGCGCACATCCGCGGCTACTCCCTCCACAGCGAGGATAGTGATGTTGCTGGCCGGTTTGGTGATTCTTGTGTTGGCGCTGCCGCCCTTTTTTGAATTTCCCTGGTTGAGCTTCTGGCTGCTACCGCTGGCGGCCATTTATTTGTTCCTGCTGCTGATTCTGCCGCGGCTCTGGCTGGTGGTGCTGCCGCTGGCTACCGTTGGCATGGACATCACGCCATTTACCGGGCGCTTTGCTTACAACGAATTGGATCTGGTATTTCTGGTAACCCTGGCCTCCGGCCTGTTGTATGGGCGCTATCGATACTCGGTGTTCAAACCGCGCCCCGCTATTATCGTACTCTTTTGTTATCTGCTGGTGATCGCCCTGGGTTCTTCTGGCTGGAGGTACTTTGTGCTGCCGCCGGGAACCGGCTTCGAAAATCCCTATTACACCAGCGAGTACGCTTACAAGATGCTCAAGGGCATGGTGTGGGGGGTGGCACTGGTGCCCATGTGGGGTTTCCTGATGGCGGTGGACAAACGCCGCAGCGTTAACGTTCTGGTTGCCGGTTTGTCTATCGCTGCCCTGCTGTTGGGCTTGATTGTGTTGTGGGAGAGGGGAACCCTGGGGGTCATCCTGGATGGTGCCTGGGGCGACTGGCTGTCCTCCTTCCTGGGCCTGTCCTCTGCCTATCGGGTGACCGGTATTTTCTCGGCAATGCACACGGGTGGTAAAGCCTTTGACGGCGTTGTGTTATTGCTATTGCCCGCCGCGCTCTATGCTGCCACCTACGGCAGTGCGGTATGGCTTCGAGTGCTGGGTGCCCTGGGCGTGCTTACCCTCGCCTACGTCACGCTGGTGGGTTTTACCGGGGCCGCCTACGCCGCTTTTACTATCGCCTTGATGCTTTACGCTTTTTTCACTTTAAATTCCCGGCGTAAAAACGGCATGGAATTGACCGTTCCACCGGTGGATACCACCAAAGCGGTAGCTGTCGGTATCCTGGCCGTGGCGTTTGCCTTCGGCGGTTACCAGATCAACAAGCGGGTGGCCGGCGACACGGAACCCCGGGAAAGCCATTGGGACAATGTTATCGCCAGTTCCGGGGGTGGAATATGGCGCGGCTTGTTCGGCAACGGTATTGGCAGTTTTCCCGGGGACTATCTTGGACGACATCCTCAGTATGCGGAAGATATAGGCAGTTTCAGCGTCACCAGTGTGCATAACCGCGATGTGCTGCGACTGGTGGGTAGCCGAAACCTGACCTTTGGTCAGCGGGTACCTATCGAACCTTATGCCAATTACGTGGTAAATGTTTACCTGCGTGCGGAGGAGGCCGGTAGTCTGGCAATTTGGCTGTGCGAACGAAACCTGGTGTTTAGCGGCAATTTCAAGCCCCATTGTGAACAGGGCACACTGCCGTTCGAGGCAACCGGGGATGCTTTTGAACAGTACACGGTGGAGATTAACTCGTACAAAGTAGGCGAGCTAGGCAGCCTGCGGCGCTGGCCTACAGTGATGACATTGCACTATGAGACGCCGGGCAAGATAGTGCAAATTGACGCCATTGATCTCTCTGCCGACGGCTTCAATGTGCTGCGTAACAGTTCGTTCAAGCAGGGCCTGGATTACTGGCTTCCGTATGACGACCATGCCCACCAGTCCTGGCGTATCGGGAACATCTACCTGCAGCTGTGGTTTGAGAATGGCTGGTTGGGGCTCGGTCTGTTCCTGGCATTGGTAGCTTTGTTGGTATACAGAAATTTTCAGCAGCACTCCCACGATTCCCTGTTGCCTGCCTACACCACGGGAGTGCTGGGCATTTGCCTGTTTGGCTTTTACGGGAGCCCGCTGGACGCCGCCCGGGTCAGCTGGCTATTCTATTTTTTCCTGGCAGCTGGCCTGGCTGAACTGCGGGTGAAAAACCGCCATGGCAGGGCCGCGCCCGTTAAACAGGGAGAGTGAAACAATGCCCATCCATACCTGTGTGACCCGCCCCTAAGGGGAACTGTAATGTGGTTTTTCAGCCAACCGAAAACGTCCGTGCTCATGGTTTGCAGCGCCAATATCTGCCGTTCTCCCATGGCTGAGGGGGTGTTGCGTTCCGAGTTGGTGAAACTCGGTCTGCAGCGTAAGGTTCGGGTGGACTCTGCTGGTACTGGTGTTGGCCAAAGAGGCCGAAATGCCGATTTGAGGGCTCTGGATGTTTGTAAGTCCGTGGGAATAGATCTGCGCAAGGCCCGAGCCCGTCAGGCAACGGAGCAGGACTTCTTACGATTTGATTATATTCTTGCGATGGACAAGCGCAACGAGCAGTGGTTGCTGGCGCATTGCCCTGATCACCTGGCGAGCAGGATTTCGCTGATAACTGCATGGAATGACGAGGAAAATTCGGTGGATATTCCCGATCCGTACTACGGTAATAAAGCGGGTTTTGATGTGGTTCTAGATATGCTGAGGCCAGCCATCAGCGGGTTTATAAGGCAGGTTTTCGAGTGACTGATACTCGGCGTTTCTATGGGTGTTAGAAGCCGTACTCGAACCCGATCAGTGCCCGGCTCTGCTGATCAAATTGGCCAAAGTTACCGCTTTGGGTGCCGTGGAAAAAATCGCCACCTAACCAGACCTCGAGATTGCCCAACAGCCAGTATTTGAGTTTGAGCTCTAACAGACTGTCTTCATCATCCAAAGAGTAGATTGCCAGCATTCGTAGTTGCCAGGCTTCATTGGCAAAGTTTTGTTGCAGCAGCAGACTGGCCATGTTCTCGCTTTTGCCGCGCACGATATCCTGATTGTAATCCGGGATGTAACTGTAAAACCATTGGGTACTTAACAACCCGTCCCCGCTGTACTGCCAGTCCAGGCCGATTACCGAGCCGATTTCATCCGAATTGCGAACGCCGCGCTGGGCGGGTGATTGGCTGATATGGTACACATCAGTACTATATGCGATCTCCGTGCGAAGAGTGACACTGTCGAAGGCATTGCTCAGTGTGGTACCGAACAGGTTGTTGCGTTTATAGACAGGGTCAATCTGTAACACATTCCCGGCTTTCTCCTGCTGATACAGTACTGGATAATCCTGATAGTGGTACAGGTAGTTCAGGGTGATGTCCCAGCCGCCGAGGAACGTCGAATAACGCACACCGGCGTCGCTGTCATTCAGCATATTGTCCGGTTTATCAGTGGAAGCTACTTTTACGCTTTGACCGGGTGCGGGTTGTGGCACCCATTTGGGCGAGGTCAGGAAATACGGTGTTCCGGCCTCAGCCAGCTCGTGATAGGTTGTATCCGGGATCCACAATAGCTGCAAGCTACCAGTATCTAACGGTATTTCAGCGTTGACCATCCACAAGGGAATTCGGGAATCGTCAAAATCGTCCAGAATAAATTCCCTGAAGCTTTGTGGGTTCACGACGTCCAGAACCTTGATGCCATCCGCTTGGCCCCACACAACCTGCTGCTTACCAAGCCGCCAGTAGGCGCCTGCCCACTGCGTATCGAGGTACAGCTCCCGCAGCGATATTTCAGCGTATTCGTCATTGTAGAATGGACCGTTGATATCGGAGTAGTTATCGGGACGATTTTCAAATGGACCCAGATCACCCACGGCGTCCAACCTGATACGGCCGATGGCCACCATATGCGCACCTGAAGAGAAATCCACATCCATCCGTGGTTTTACCAGGGCCTCGAATTTTTGGTTTCCAGTGTTTTTAGTCTGGTAGGCCCACTCTTGCTCCCAGGTGCCGCTGAAGCTGAATTGTGCGCCACTATTATCGTGAGTCTGCGATGCGGATTTGGACAGTGCTTCACGGGGCGAAGTCCCGGCAGATGCAACGCGAGATGGCCTCTGGGCGTGTTGTGTTGCTGCAGGGGAGACAGTTGCCGCGGCGACAGTGGCTGAAATACCGGCTTGTTCAACAGTTTTCGAGGCACCCGGGAAAATATCTATCACCAGTCGATCGCCGCGATCCTGCTCCGGGAGAAGCACAAAGCTTCGGACGGTTGCTTGTGCAGACAACGGCAATTCAACACGAAGGCCCCCGCCCTCAGTGGTTACCATTTTCATCGAGTTGATCGGGGTTCCTGCCAGTTCAGGCTGCCGGGGCCTGGTGGAATCTACCGCGGCAATCTCAATGACGACTTGAGGCGGATTCGTGATCGTCTGAACGGAATACTGTACCGGTGCGGATACATCGAATACAAGCCGGGTCTGATCGCTGTGGTGGCCAACGCGAATATTCTTAATCTGTGCTGATTGCGCCG
Organism: uncultured Haliea sp.; assembly: GCA_963977485.1. Lineage (GTDB taxonomy): Bacteria > Pseudomonadota > Gammaproteobacteria > Pseudomonadales > Halieaceae > JARRPM01. The sequence goes on along the minus strand of CAXBOW010000008.1, from coordinate 119,690 downwards.
AAGATGAAGCCATACACGTAGTCGCCAGCGCGAGCAGAGCCGTGAGGCAAAGACGCAAGTCATGAGTCATGGCGCGCCACGCTTCATGGCCAACTTGCTGAATAGAGCATCCTCCACAGGCGTCTGGTAGTCGATTTCGCGGAAAGTGAATATGGTGCTATGCCCTGTTTTGTGGTTGTTCACTTCGATGCGCTGCCGGCTCCAGATGTTGTCTACCTGTGCGTATTCAGTCACGTTGAGGGTTTTCAGTGGATTTCCCTTAATGTCGCTAAATTCGCCTTGTATCACCAGCCAACTCGAGGGATCTATAACAAACGTTATGTGTGAATAGCCTAGTTCCCGGGCTGTTTCGTCATCGCGCGGCACGGCAGACAGGCTGTAAAATCCGTCTGTCCTGTCTGCCGGTACTTGCAATACTTCGAAATTGTAGTCGTTCTTCGCCAGCTTGCCATCGAGCTTTACATCTTCGTAGGTAAAATCGGTGCCCATGAAATAATCGCCCCGATCAGCCGAGGATATTCGCCTGACCTTGCGCAGGGCCGGTAGGTACAGCCACTGATCATCATCCAGATCGACATCGGGGTAGTCCCAGGTAAGAAAAGACGTATTGCGCACATTCGCTGGGGACAGGTAGAACACAATGGTACGCATTTCCTGCCCATAGTATTTTCTATAAACGACGGTGTCCCGCTCCCGCATTTTGCTTCGCCGGTCAATCAACTGCATGCTGAGCTTGCGGGTGACAAACTCGCCGTCATTCACTGCGTTTACTCGCGCGACCAGTTCATCGGCCGATAACGGCGTAAATAGTGCATTTTCTGAGGTGGCTTCTGATGCGCCACTTGGGGGATCCTGCGCGGCCGCCGACTGGGACCACAGTAGCCAGGCCACTACCAATACGCCGGTCACTATAAATGTACTGCGCCAGTGCATCGACCTGCGTGCCGGAGTGGCAACATAGCCAGTAATAAATGCCGGGCTGAAAGAGCGGATCATGGCCGGCAGCAGCGTAACACTAAATAGAAAACTGGTGGATATCGCAATCACAATCATGGAGCCAAAGTTGTTGAGTGATGACACTTTACTTGATATCAACACGCCAAAACCACAGGCGATGGCAAGAAAATTGGTTAAGAGCGCACGCCCGGTAGTAAGATAAAATTGATCAAAAGTGCGGGTCCAATCGCCGTCTTCTGCGGCATAAATCACTCTGAATCTTTCGATCGTATGAATGGAAAAATCAACGCCCAGTCCCAGCGCCACCGCGGCAAACATGGACGTGCCTACGCCCAACCGTAGCCCCATCAGCACCATTGCGGCGTATACCAGCAGGATAGCCCCTGCCACCGGAACCAGCGTGTAGACCCCCGCCAGGGCAGAGCGGAACAACAGTGTGGATACTGCCCAGATTAGTACCAGCGCAAAAGCCAGCCCAGCGAAGTGGCTGCGTCCGATCTCTCCGATCCAGTGGTAGTTCAAGTTCACCCTGCCGCTAAGTGTTGCATTCAAATCCGGCGTGTTGAACTCTTCATCTATATAGGCTTGCAATTGTTCTACCACCGGCGCGAATTTATAGAAACTGCCGGTATTCAAATTGAGCCGCACATTTGCGATCTGGTAGTCATAATCTATTTCCTCTTCGAAGTCGCTTGAATCACTCGTGGCTGAGTAGATCAGGAAATATTGGGCGGCAAGTTCCTCGCTTTCCGGTAACTTGTAATCCGCCGCGGCTCCGCCGTGTATGGCCCGGTTCATTTGCTTGAGATAGTCCACGATGGAGGTGGAGCCGCCAACGTGAGGCAGGCTGCCGGCATATTCCTGCAGCGCCTCAATGCGCGCCAGGTTTTCAGGCTTTAGCAGGCCGTCAGTTTCGCTGGCTTCGACCACCACATCCAGCGCATTGGTGCCGGCCAGGTGTTCATTCATGATCCTGTCGGCCTGATACAGAGGCTCATCAGGGTCGAAAATCGTGATGGGCTCCTCATCCACAAGAATTCGACTGGCGGCAACGGTGCCCAGGACCACGATTAGCAGGCCCGCTATCATAAACGGCATCGGGAATGCCTGGGTGAGCCGACCCAGTGTCTGCATGGCGCGACCGAACCAGTAAGATCCCTTCCACCAGCTATGCTCCTGTTTCAGGTAAGCCGGGCTGACTCGGGGTTTGGTCAATAACATCAGCGCGGGCAAGAGAGTGAGGGAGTATATCCAGGCGATGAAGACGCCTATGGCGGCGAACAGGCCAAAATATTTAAATGGTGGCATTGTCGCGGAAAAGTACAGGCCGAGAAAACCTGCCATGGTCGTCAGGGTAGTGAGTGTGATTGGGCGCCACATTTCCCGCATGGTCGTGGCGACGAGATCCGGTATCGCCGCATCTGGCTGCTTGGCCTGCAACTCAAAATAGTGGCTGTATATGTGGATGGTATCAGCTACTGAAATACCTATAAGAATGACCGGCAGCGCACTGGTGATCATGTAAAAGGGTATGCCTGCAGCCGCCATAATGCCCAGGGGGATGAGCACCGAGGCAGCTATGATGACATTGGCGATTAACGGCGGGCCAACCCGGCGATACGTCAGGTACAGAATGAGCATAATGACGGCCCATGCCAGCGGGTTCAGTCGTTTTGAGTCAAGTTCAATGTACTGGGACAGATAACCTGCAATCGCCCCCTCTCCGGCGACGTGAACTTCTACTTTTCCTGCAGCTGATACCCGATCGGCGATGGCTTTCACCTGGTCGTAAGTCGCCTCCATCTGGTCCTCGTCCAGCAACTCGGCAACAATCAAGGTAATGTGTCCGTCCTTCGAAACCAGATTCCCGATCAAAATCGGAAACTCGAACACTAGCCCCTTGATCTTGTCAGCCTGAGCCTGGTTTTCTGGCAACTCATCGAGAAAGCCGGCGATATCCATGCCTTCTTCGCTGGCTACAATGCTTTTTTCCGACGCCAGGCTCATAACACGCGCATCGTCGATATTGGCCAGTTCACTGATCTCTTCACTCAACATGGCGAGGAGGGCAAGACTCTGTGGATTGAAAACACCCGCCTGGCTATGATCAACGAGGGCAATAATCAGCGGATCACTGAGGCCAAACTGGTCGCGGACCTTCTCACGATATATCAGGGCAGGGTTGTCTGCCTCGAGAAAAGCGTTGGGGCGAGTGTCGGATTGAATGGAGGGCACGAAGCTGGCCGCGATAACAATTATCGACACCAATACCGCACAGACAACAATCGGCTTGATCATCGTAGCTTAGCGGTTGCGGCTAAAAGCATAGCGTTCAAGCATCGTGACTGGTCTCACATCCCGTGGCAATTATCAGTTAGCAAATTAAGTACGCTGATTTTGCGGCCAGGGATGGGATTAGACAATTTATTTCGATAGTTATTACACTATTCTTTCAATTGCTCCAGGAAAATAACTGCTTCTGGTTTTTCGGGGAAATTGGCCGTTTCGGCCAGTAACGCTTCGAGTTGCTGGCCTGCCTTGTTTTTATCGCCTTCTGCTGCGACAACCAGTATGGAATGATAGCGGTAGGTAGGGTTTGAGGGATCACTTCTCAATACTCGATCCATCGCTTTTCTGGCCTCCTTCGTCTTGCCATTAGCCAGCTGGACCATGGCCAGGGTATCGATCACAGAATACGATTCAGGTCTTAATTTTTCGGCTTTGCGCGCGAACTCAAGTGCTTCCTCGGGTTGTTCCTCACGCAGTAGCCAGGCCAGGTTATTGAGAGCAATTACATTATCTGCGTCCTTTGCGAGCATTTTTTTGTAGGTTGCTGCGGCTTCACCGGTTCTGCCCTCTAGACCGTAGCTGACGGCTAGCGGGAGATAGGACGCAATATCCTCGGGGTGCTCCCGCTGCCATTGTTCCTGAACCTCCAGAGAGCCCTGGCGATCACCGCTGCTCCACTTCCTTTGAGCCACTCTCAGCATATTCCGGGTGCCTGGTGCTACTTCAAGCAGAGACTGGGAGAGCGCCAGTTCACGCTCTTTATCACCATTTTTCTTGGCGGCAACATACTCCAGCTCCATTACAGCCGGGTGCTCGGGCTGCATGGTCTTGAGCGCCTCCAGATGGTCGTTGAAACGGTCTGTATCGCCGGCTTGCAGTGACCAGCGAGCATTGGCCAGGCGAATATAGAAATCGTTCGGAGACAGCTCCACGGCCCTTTCGAGCTCAGCTTGCGCGTCGTCACTCATTCCCAGTCCAGCATATACGTCTGCCAACTGGTGATGTACATTTGCTGCGTTTGGCGTAAGCCGCAACAATGTTTCCAATGTCGTTCGTGCTTCGGGGTAATTGTTATTCACCATCTGGGTCAGTGCAGTCACTTCCAGCACGTTGGCCTGCTTTTTTTGTTCCTCAGAAATTTCATTGAGCAAGTTCTCTGCATCAAACCCCTTGCCGTGTGCCAGATAATAGCGGGCCATCACCAACCGGGGCTCAGCCTCACCAGGGTGAGCTTTGATAGCCCGTTCCAGCAGTTCAAGCATTAGCGGTTCATTGCCCTCCAGACCTTCCATCGCGGACAGTTGCATCAGCGTAGGCAGGTGATTTTCATAATGCTCAAGTATCTCTGCGAAATAGGCTCTGGCCCTGGCTATATCCTTGTTTTGCAACGCAATGGCTGCGAGGCTAAGACATGCACCCGGATTACCCGGGTCGATTTCGCGGGCGGACTCGAACTCGTCGACTGCTGCATCCGGCTCGCCCGCTTCAAGGTAAACCCTGCCTGCAAGAATGTAGGGCGACACCGTTCCAGGATTACGGCGTTTGTAATCTCTGCTCGCCCTGATCGCCTCGGGAAACTTTTTTTCCTGCAAATAGGTAAGGACTGTCAGAACGTCAGCCTGTTGCAGCTCGGGGTCGAGTTCCAGTGATTTTTCCAGGTGTTCCAGCCCACCTTCGCGTGCACCGCTTGTTATCAGTCCCAACCCCAGCCGGGCCTGGGCGCTGGCGGAGTCCGGATCTATGCTAACAATTTGGGTCATTACCTCGATGTACTCATCTGACTTGCCCTGGGCTGCCAGCGAACGGGCCAACATGTTCAGGGCTTGGAGGTCCGGCGAACCACCCTCAACTGCCGGTCGAATGGCCTGCTCGGCTTCCAGAAAGAGGCCCTGTCTCAACTTGGTCGCCGCCAGCAGTTTTCTCCCGGCGACATCGTCGATATTTTTGGCGAGATATCCATTGGCCATGGCCTCTGCCTGGTTAAAATTACCTTCCTGCAGGTTGATCATGCCGCTATATAACAGGGCTTGCGGAAAGTTATCATCGTCCCATAGTGCTATTTCGAAAGCGCTGAGGGCATCCGGAAAGTTACCCGTGTGCATATGGATCAGGCCCTGGGCATAGTAAACGGACGGACTGTTAGGGAGGCGTTTTATGAGTATGTCGATATCTTTTTGCGCCAGGTCATACTTTTTCAGCTGGATTCTTGTCATTGTCCGCCTCAGCATGTCGGCCGAGTTGTTCGCTGTTCCCTCAATCGCCTTGTTATAGGCCTGTTCGGCGGCTTCGAGCTGTTGCTCTTGCACTTCCAATTTCGCCAGCGCACTCCAGGCATTGGCATCACCGGGGTCGGCGACGACTACTGAGTCGAGCATTGATCGCGCGCCATCGTAGTCCGGTTCTGATTGATCCAGGAGCATTCGACTCATCGCAACCGCCACGTAGTGGGACTCGGGTGCGAGCTCGAAAGCTTTAGAGATCAGTATTTGCCCCTCGGTCTTATTGCCCTGTTGCAGCTCGGCCAGGCCCTGGGAAGCCAGCACACTTGCCTGCGCCTCCTGATCCAGATCCTGCAGCGAAATTGCCCTCAACTGTTCATAAGAATTTAGCGCTAATAGCACTTTTGCTAGCATGGGCACCACCGACGTGCTGTCAAGCCCCAGCCTGCTTGCCTTTGTTAGTTGGAACTCGGCATCCCGCATATCTCCTTGCTGGTATGCTGTCCGGCCCAATAGCAGGCGGGCCTCGGCGTTGTTCGGAGCGGTCTGCAGCAGGCTCTTGAGTTCAATAGTGGCGGATTTCAGCTCGCCAGCCTCATAGTAGACGCGGGCCTTCTCCAGCTGGGATTCGGGTGAATCCCCGGAGCTGCAGGCGGCGAGCATTAGCGTTGTCGCAATGGTTAGTGGCTTGAGAAGCCTGGTTACACTCGAAAAATTCTTCAAAAAAGGTACCCGCCTGGTATGAGTGGAATCGAGGCTCATGATGCATCAAGGAAATAGTGTCGACAATACGATCTCTGTTGTTTATGAGAACACGGTCACCATTCGGTCTGTTTGCATGCCAGATAAGGGTGGCTGCCTTATATTGCACTTTAGGCCCTTTGATGTTCGTCAGCCATGCTGGCAAGTGTCAGAAAATTTTACAAATGGTCCTGTTGGCCGTATTGTCGCGGTGAGTCGTATTTTGATAAATCATTGTATATCAACAAGATAGAAGTTTTATTTCCGAGTTGGCCCGGTCATTGCATTATAATTTGTGCAGTAAGAATTTTGTTTTTTTTCAGGAGAGCAACCATGAAACATAAACTTTCTAAGATAGCAGCAGCGGTCGTTCTGGCATCAGTAGGGTCAGTTGCAATGGCCGAGAACTTCTATAACGATATTGGTGCAGCTGGCGGTACGGGCACGCCTGCGGACGCAGATACTTACACTGGGTTGTTATCCCAGTGGAGCTTATTCGCTGATACGACCACAACTCAGTTCGATAGTAATGGCGGCGGGTTTGGTGTAGGTGACGCCTTCAACGATGCCGGTGATGCTTTCATGGTTTCGGGCTTAGCCGCGCCGGGCGGTAGTCCCTCTGCCAATACGTTTGATAATGAAGGCGTCGGCAGCGGTAATAACGGTCAGCTGACCGCGCACTGGACAAATATCTCAGGTGTAGTGACGTCCCTGATCGGCGACGCAACTGGTTCTAACGTGACTCAAGGGTATTCGGGCGGAGTCATTGACTTTTACTACAATGACAGCGTCACCTACAACTTTGGTAATGGGGTAGGCTTTCAGCCCGACGTTGCCAGTCTGGGAACCGCTGACAATTCGGGCTTTACCGATGGAACACTGGTGCTTTCGATAAACCTCCTTGGTGGCACAGGTGATTCTAGATTTGATTTGGCTGGTAATTACCTCACAGGGAGTTTTAAACTGGATTTTGAAGTCACGACCGCACTCGACAATTTCTGGTACTTCCAGGACGGGACGGACTTCAATGATCTGGTTGCTCAACTGCTGAGGATCAACACCAGTATTGATGCCAACACTGACAACGTGGTGCAGACAGCGTGTACAGTAGATCAACAGTGCCTGTTCACAGTTGATTCGGATCACGATGGCTCTATCGTATTCGACCGGGCTGTTCCGTTGCCGGGTACACTTGCGCTGTTTGGCCTTGGCTTGTTAGGGCTGGGTGGCATGGTACGGCGTAACAAGAAGCTTGCTGCCTAAGAAGCGGAAAGTTTCAACAAACTGACCCCCTCAAAGGGTTTGAGCAGAAACGCTCAAACCCTTTGAGGGTTTTTCATATTGGAGGGGCTTTTCTGCCTTTTCTCGCAACTACAGCTGGCATTCCCACAGCAACCGCGTAACAGCTCGAGATATTTCGAAGTGAGAGCTGCGAGCAGTGAAAGCTGCGTCTCCGGGATCAATCCAGCACAAATTTCCTGGCCAGCCAGATGGCAGCAAGTTGCACCGGGTTCCTGTTCCCCCCCGGGCGCCACGTTCTGGAGAACTTGTTGCGATAGGCATCAAAATGCAGTCCTCTGGGCGCGCTTAGCACCCGACCCCGGCCACACAGTATTTTTAGCGCGTTTGTGGCGGCCACCCCCGCGCATAATTCACAGCCCATGGGGGTTGAGGGCGCTTTGCGGGCCTTGAAATCCGCCCGTTCCTTGTCCACCAGGTAACCCAGCTGCAGCATGGCGGGTGTGAGGCCCACCATAAATCGGACGAATTGTTCCTCCTGGGATGCGCCCTCAAGCCGGAAATACTCTTCAAAGGTCATCTTTCCGGGCATGAAATTGAGGAAGGCTACGCCCATGCCGACCGGGGCGGCGGTCAGGGCAGGTATTCCCCGCTCGGCACAAGCGGCGAACATCGCGCGCCGAATGTCGAGTTCGAAGAAGTCCAGGCTGTCGACATAGAGATCGACACCCTCCAGGAAGGCATCCATGTTCTCCAGGGTGATTCCCGCCTCGAAAGTCTGTAGTTCGAGCTCCGGGTTTATATCCCTGGCCATGCGGGCGAGTACGTCTACCTTGGGCTGCCCCACAGTGCTCAGGAAAGCGCCGGCCTGGCGATTGAAATTACCGATTTCAAAGTGATCCATATCAGAGATATGGAACTTCCCTATCCCAAGGCGGCAAAGTGTCAGCAGGTGACTCCCGCCCACTCCGCCCAGGCCTGCGATGGCAATGCGTTTACCTCTAAGTAAATTCTGCTCCTTTTCCGTCAGCCAACCCAGGTTGCGAGAGAAAGCCTCAGAGTAGTCAAACATTAGCACGGCCTCTTATTAGGGGTTTTACAAGTCTGATATCAATCTTGTGTTTTTGTCGTCTCGAACAGAGCCTCAATCGCCGCATATAACTCAGCAAGTTCGGATACCACGTTTTCCTTCACCGCCGTGGTGGTGACAAAGTAGGGTGCCCTCAGCCCATGGTAGTCGATATCCTGACCCACCTTGGTGAAGTGAATACCTGAACGCTTGAGCAGCCTTGGCAAAAAGGGTTCCATCATCGCAAAGAGATTAGTGCGACCAGCCCTGTCAGCCATAATATTTGCCGCCAGGAAGCAGGAGACCGCGATAACCGGAAATGTACGTTTTTCTCGCTGGGAGAGCTCTGTGATATGCACACCGCCAAACCGTGTGGCCTGCTCACCCGAGCGGCGGCGGAACATGCCATCGACCGCCAGGCGGGAAACCTCACACATGCTGTCTCGGGGCATCGGATTGCGCTCAAAAAAGTCGTTATCCAGGCTGTCTATGCAATATTTCTCGAATGGTAGCGGGTTCTCTCCTGACGCTTTGACCACCCGTACACAGCCTGCGGGGGTGTTGGTGGCCTTGTGAGTCACCAGGCAATGCAGGGCGTTGGCGTCAAATTGATCCCTCTCCATTCCATCGGGAAAGTTCTCTTTTGGTTCATAACCAAACTCGTCACAATACACCCGGTAGCGAATCAGGCCCACATCGTCCAGTTGGGACGCGGATTTGGCTAATGCAACGTCAAAGTACGTCAAAAATAATTCAGCGTAGGATACTGGTTGGGCGGTCATTTACGGGTTCCTGGTTGGTTGCAAGAAATCAGTGTAGTTTTTTGCATCATCAGAAACAAATGGTGGCTAACGGCATTGTAAGTAGTGGCTGGAGAAACACCAGCGATTCTTTGTGCCGAAGCAATTGTTTGGCCGAGGTGAATGTGATGTGTTTCACGTTTTACGGAGCGAAGTTGGGTGTGAGTGAGGCTGGCCTATGATTGATGGCATATAATGTCGGTTATCGAAAAGGGGTATCAAGTGTCAGATAACTTTACAGTTGCTCCATACGGCTTAGGCATTGAGATCCATTTGTTTTTATAAGTTACTGATACTAAAGTATTTATAGTTTTTTGGAGTGGTATTTGCTACATAGTTACACATAGAGTTAGGTTCGCTGGTATGAGAGGCGTACTGTACAGCCTGCAGTTTGAGCAGGCGGGTAATAGGAAAGAGGGTGAAAAAAATGGTCGTTAATAAATTTGCGGTGGCTAGTGCGTTTACATGTGGGCTGTTATTTGCAGTGCCTGCCATGTCCGCAGTGGAGTGGACCGATCCTGTTACCTGGGCATACTTCGGCAAGGTTGACAATAACGGCGGGTCGCAAGGGGGTGACGACGTATCACCCGGGTGGCGGTCATATGGCAACGAGATTTCGATGACTCGCGGCGCTGGCGGCGGCTTCGATCTCGTTGCAACGGGCTGGTCAGATACTGGTAATGGCAAGACTCTGCAAACCACGGCTTTTGATGACTATGATTCGGGTGTGGGTACGGACAACCGGATCGAAGGGATAAGTGCCAGTTCTCCGGATCACTCGATTGATAGCTATCAGGATAAGATCTGTAATGGCGACCACATTTATGCCGGTAAGTGCCACAATGGAAATCACGACAACATAGGTTATGACGACGAAGACAAAAACTACGAAGCAGTGCTCCTGTCCTTCGACGAGGCAGTCAATATCACCGATATCGGCATAAGCTGGGCCAAGCAAAGCAGCGGACCATCCAATAAGGTGGATATCTCCCTGTTGGCCTACAAGCCGACGACCAATCCAAACGTTGCCAATGGCACAGGCTCGGTTACTGGCTTCTCCAATACTGATACGTGGGCGGGTATTGTCAGTGGCGACTGGGGTGTAGTGGGCAATTACAACAACATGGGTACCGGTTACTTTAGCGCGCCCAGCGATGTGCTTTCCAAAACCTGGTTAGTCAGCGTATTTAACCCGGCGTTTAATAGTGGCGATCAGGGGATTTTCTCGGCTTCAAACGGCTTTAAGCTCAAAGGCGTGAAGACCCGTGAGGGTATCTCCTTTGATGAGGGTGGTGAAGTGCCCGTACCGGGAACCGCAGCGCTCTTCTTGTTGGGTGTTGCAGCCCTCGGTGGCAGTCGCCGAAAAAAGCGTCCGGTGCCAGCCCCGGTATAGGTATTAACCGCGCTTCTTTTACAGAAGTGTGATCGGAAAAGCGAAATGGAGACATTTCGCTTTTTTTGTGCCCGTTTGCTTTATAATTTCCCCGAAGAGGTGGCACGGTCATAGTGCCCCACAATGTGTTTCTTGAGGGGATATCCGTTTGCGTAACTTAGCGATTTGTGCATTTTTATTGAGCAGTTTACTGTTCACAGTATCGCCGGTAGCCACGGCGCAGGAAGACGACGAGAACTACGAAAAGGCGGTTGCGGCAGTTCAGGAGCGAGACTTTCCAGCGGCCTATATTCACCTGAAAAATGCACTTCAGGTAAACCCCGACCACCTGTCCTCGCGCATTCTGCTCGCCAATGTGTATTTCAACATGGGAGATGTATTCAGCGCAGAAAAGGAATCGGGCGAGGCGCTGATGCTGGGCGCCGATATCAACCTGGTGTTGCCGATATACGGCAAGACACTGGTACTGCAGAAAAAAACTGACGAATTGTTTGACCTTGAGAAGGTATACGACAGCTTTACCCCTGCCAGTCAGTTCGAGTGGGCTCTGCTCAAGGGCGAGGGCTATCTCATCAAGGGTCAGCAGGATCTGGCCCTGGCCGAATTTGAGAAGGCCGCCGGCATGTTTCCCGACGATGTGCGCGCGCTTAATACACTAGCGGTAGTTTACTTGCGTGCTGGCCTGGCTGGTAACGCCCGGGAACTGGTCGACAAGGCCCTGCTGCTCGAACCCAACAATGAGAAAACCTGGCTACTCAGTGGCGAGCTGGCTTTTTATAATGAAGATTACCCACTCGCACTGCAGCGTTTCAACCGGGCCTACGAACTGGACAGCAGTGACCCGAAGATTCTGCGCAGTCTCGCCAGGGCCCATATGCAGCTCGGCAATCAGGCGGAAATAAAGCACTACCTCGATTTAATTCTGGAACAATCACCAGACGACCCCGCCGCCACACTTTTGAGCGCTGTTTTACTGATGGGGCAGGACGATAATGCAGTCAGCAAGGAAATGCTGGACAATCTTAGTAACCGTTTGTCCAAGCTGGAGGAAGCATTTGCCACCGGCGACAGTATGCTGTTCATTCGGGCCACTGCCGATTATGTGCGCGGTAGTGACGCCAGCGCGATAACCCTGTTCAATTCCTATCTTTCCCGAAATGAGGGTGACCTGGCGGCGATCCGGATGCTGGTAAACCTCTATATCCGCAATGGCGATATCCGGCCAGCCACCCAATTGCTGTCCAGTCACAGAGAGTATCTTGTTAACGATTTCGGGCTCACACTGCAATTAATCTATTTCTATATACAGGAAAAAAATACCTTCGCAGCCCAGGAATTGCTGGAGGAAACCCGCGAGGCAACTGGTGATAATGCCTATGTGACAATGCTTGAAGCTGAGCTGTTGAAAGCTCAGGGCCAACTGACCTCGGCACTGGCTTTGTTAAATGGGCGCGATTATGGCGAACAGGAGCCGATTAGCTACAGTCTGCTGCGCGGCGCCCTCGAGCTGGACCTGAATAGGCTGGAGCGCGCGCAGCGAAGTGCCGGGAAACTGGTGGCAGCTTATCCGGATGACCTCAGGGTGCAAAATTTCAGTGCGGCAGTTCAGCTTCGGCTCGGCGATTGGGACGAGGCGAGGGTGCATATAGATAAAGCGCTATTGCTTGATGGCACTGACCCCCGGGCTCGATTCAACCAGGCCATGCTGTTCAAGCTAACTGGAGAGCCCGAGCAAGCAAGCACCATTCTCAAGGGAATTCTGGCTGACCGGCCCAATCATGTAAAGTCCATTATGTTGCTGGCGCGTATCATGTTTGAGCAGGGCGATTACCAGAAAGCGATAGACTGGAGCCAGAAAGTGTATTCGTATCAGCGTAGCTCTGTATTGCCCGCAGAGCTGCAATTGGACATCTACCGCCAGACGGGCGAATGGCGGGAGGCACTACCTGTCGCCTTGCAATTAACCAAGCTCGATCCGCTGAACACGAACTATATATTAGACCTCGCAAAAGTTTACCTGGAACTGCAGGAGAACGAAGCAGCGCAGCGACAACTGTATAAACTGTATTCTTTGTGGGAGGACCGCCCGCAACTGCTGCGAGAACTGGCCGCTTTGCAGGTTCGCTCCAACAACCTGCCAGGTGCCCGGCGCAGTCTGGAGAAAGCACTTGAACAGGATATGCTGTCCGCCGCTGTGCGACAGGATCTCGCTCGTTTGTCGTTGGCGGAAGGTCGGCCCCGGGAGGCGGCGCAGGCCGTCACCGATTTACAGGCCGAATACGGAGAAAGTTCCGAATTGTCATTCCTTCAGGGCGAGATAGATCTGGCACAAGCCAGGCCGGTGGAGGCACAGCAGAGCTTCCTGAAGGCTTATACACTTGATCGTAATAATCGTGCAGCCCTTATCCAGCTTTATCGGTTGGGTATGCAAGGTGTTGGCAGTGAAGCGTTTACCGGGCTTCTGGAAACAAACCTTGAGGAGGCTTCGATACCGGATTGGGCTGTCCTGTTACTTGCCGATAGCTATATGTACCAGGGTAAGTCGCAGCGAGCGGCGGAGTATTATGAGCGCCTGCTCAACATGCCGGGCTTTGAGAATAACCCTGCAATACTCAATAATCTGGCAAATATTTATGCGCCTGAAGATCTTGATAAAGCCCTGTCCACAGCGCTTAAAGGTCTTGATAGCGGTGAAAAAAATTCCCCCAGTTTACTCGATACGGTTGGTTGGATTCTGGTGCAGAAAAAACGCTATGAGGAGGCCCTGCCGTATTTTCGCAGCGCCTATGCCATGGATTCCAGCAACCCGGAAATACGTTACCACCTGGGTGTTACCCTGATGGCATTGGGCAGGACGGACGCCGCTGAAAAGGAGTTTCGTGCCGCACTCGCGTCGAATTCAGAGTTCGCCGGGTCGCAAGATGCGCGGCTGCGCCTGGAGGAGCTGAAATAGCGTTGCGATAGGCTTATTTGCCACAATACGTTTCAGGGTTTTAAGCCATATTTTTCTATCATGCCGTACAGCGTTGGGCGCGTGATGCCCAGCGCGTTGGCCGCATCCGTAATATTGTTCTCCGCGGCGGTTAACGCTTGCTTGATAGCGCTTTGCTCCGCGTCCTCCCGAACCTGCCTCAGATTCAGGGGCTGTTTTCCCGCCGCAAGCGACTCCGGCATCGGCAATTCCAGATCTGCCGTTGTAATATAGTTGCCATCCGCCATAATCGTGGCGCGTTTGATTCGGCTCTCCAGTTCCCGCACATTCCCCGGCCATTCATATTCGGCTATAGCCAGTATTGCGTCCTGGTCGAAGGCTTTTACCGGGCGTTTCAGTTCCTTGCAGTATCTGTCCAGAAAGGCCTTGGCGATCACTATCGCATCGCCCTCACGCTCCCTTAACGGGGGTATATTAATCGTGATTTCGCTGATTCTGTAGTACAGATCCTCCCGGAACCGCCCGTCTTTAATATGCTCCTCCAGCTTCTGGTGGGTGGCGCATATTATGCGAACGTCCACGGGAATTTCCTTGCGTCCTCCCAATCTTTCGACCACCCGTTCCTGTAGGAAGCGCAGCAGTTTGGCCTGCAACTCCATCGGCAGGTCACCAATCTCATCCAGAAACAGGGTGCCTCCGTCGGCGTATTCGATCTTGCCGATAGTCTGTTGGGTAGCGCCGGTGAAAGCGCCTTTCTCGTAGCCGAACAGTTCACTTTCCAGCAGTGTGTCGGGGATGGCGGCGCAGTTGATTGCCACGATTTTGTTTTTTGCCCGCCCACTCAACTCGTGCAATGCCTGGGCAAACCGTTCCTTGCCCGTGCCACTGGCACCCAGCAGCAGGGTGGTGATGTCAGTGGGTGCCACTTTCTCTACTGTGCGACAGACTTCCAGCATTTTGGGACTGGCGGCGATAATGCCCGATAGTGGGGATTCTTTTTGGTGTTGCTGCAGCCGACGGTTCTCCAACTCCAGTTCGTACACGCGATAGGCGCGCTCTACGATCAAGCCCAGGATTTCCGGGTCTGCGGGCTTCTGGTAGAAGTCGTAGGCACCAAGCGCTATGGCTTTCACCGCATTGGCGCGGTCGTTATCACCGGTCACCACGATAATTTTGGTTTCCGGTGTCAGTGAAAGTATCTCCTGCAGAGTGGCCAGGCCCTCGGTGACACCGCCGGGGTCTGGCGGCAGGCCCAGGTCCAACAGCACAACTCCAGGCTCAACCCGGCGCAGCTGCGCGATGGCGTCTTCCCTGTCGCCGCTAATCACCACTTCGAAATCTTCGAAGGCCCAGCGCAACTGACTTTGTAACCCCTTGTCATCTTCTACTACCAGGAGGTATTTTTTTGTTTTAGCCACCTACGGTTTCCTTATTTTCCATGTTTGATGCTGTGTCTTTGTCTGCGGGTGCGCAGGGTAACACGATGCGAAAAAGTGAACCCGCCCCGGGGGTGCTGGTTACCTGTATTTCACCCCCCAGGCGGCGCACAAATTCCCTGCTTTCGAAGGCACCGATGCCCATGCCGGTCAGGCCCTTCGTGGAGTCGAAGGGCTTGAAGAGGCGATTCCGCAGGAAGACCTCGTCCATGCCGATGCCCGTGTCTTCTATCTCAACGACAGCCTGTTCGCCTTGAACCTGCAGCTTTACGTCTACCTTGCCATTCCTGCTGCTGGCTTCCTGTGCATTCTGGATAATATGGGCAAACACCGTCGCCAGCAGATCCCGGTCAGCCTCAACGAATAGCGCCCTGGGCGGCAAGTCATGCAGGCATGGCACTGGCAGGCTATTTTGTCGCTCAGTGACCACTTCCTGCAGCAATGCACCAAGGTCTACACGCTGGGCCTCAGTGCCCCGAACACCATTGCGCATTTGCTCCATCAGGCGCGTCATGCGTTCCACCGAGTTCCGCACCGTACTGATGACATCATCGATAAAAGCGGGGTTATCGCGGTGGCGTTCTGCATTGGAGACGATGAGTGATTGCTGTGCCAGAATGTTTTTCAGGTCGTGAATCACATACGCCGACAGGCGGTTGAAGGCCTCGAACTGGCGCGATTCCACCAGTGCCTGGTTGGCCTCGTACTGGGCCAGGTGACTGGCGGCCTGGCGTCCCGCCACTTTTAATAAATCCCTGTCCTCCCAGTTGATATCGGGATGGAGGTCTGACTCCCGAAGCAGCAGGATGCCCTGTAGCTGTTCACCGAAAAGCATGGGGATGATCAGCCAGGCCTGTGGCATTTCTTCAAGTAATTTCGGCAGCTCCAGGTTTTCGTAAATATGCGGTGACTTGCGCCATTCCTGCATGTCGATAATCCATTCAGACCGTTCAAGCCAGGCGGGCAGAGCGCCTAGTTGATTGCCGGGCGCGGGTTCGGCCATTGCCCAGTTGCAGGCGAGGCGGAACTGCCCCTCGACGGTTCTGCTCCACAGCAGGCCGCCGGGACTCTTGGTCAGATATGCCATCGCTCGCACGATATTTTCGGGAATATCGTCGCTGCCTTCCGCCAGAGTTTTGGTGAACTGCAACCATTCAGTGCGGTAGTCGTACTTGTAGCTGAAGAAATTCTTGCTGAGCCAAACTCGGGTACGGGCACGGATTTGTCCCGAGAATAGCAGGGCCAGTAACAGCACACCGGAGGCACTCAGGAAGGCGATTTGCAGTACTCCACCCCAGGTGCCGCCGAGGTAGCGGATGAAGTAGCCCACGAGCGCCATAGACAGAAGGTAAATGCCAGCAGCGAGCAAGGTAACGCTGTGAAAGACTACATGGCGCGAAAGGTAAAGATTCTGCCGGCTCTTCTCGCGGCTGTAGCGCCCAATGCCAATGGCCAGAAACAAGGTTCCCACAGCTGCTACAAGCCCCCTGGCTTGCCAGGCGGCAGCGTCAAGTTGGCGGAATAGCAGGGCCTCTGCATACATAAAGAAATCATAGGCGAACAGTAAGCCCAGGCCCAGGCAGAGGTGTTTGACGGACCAGCGTTCGCTTTCGCTGCTGTTACGATAAAGCTGTTCGAGTAGCATCAGGCCAAGCACTGCCATCGCCAGCCACGCCAGAAATGGCAGATCCTGAAAGAGGTCTTCCGGCAGTGACAGCATGCCAGACAGTACGGGGGTGGCGAACAGCGCGCCCAATGCAATGGTAAACCCGACTACAAACCAGGTAATCCAGCGCTTGCCGGTCAATACGTGGTTGGTTCCCTCCAGCCGTAAGCCAAGCAGTCGCAACAGCACGAAACACCAGATGGCATTCCGCGCCCACTCGGTTATTTGCATCAGCCCAATGAGCGGGTAGGTGAGCAGTGTGGAGAGCGCAACGGTGCCCGCCCAGATGGCGGTTACAAGTGTGGCGGCAAGTAACAGCCCCTCGAGTTCTCTTCTTTTGCGTGTAGAGAAGATCAGAACGCTCAATAACGCGTAGGCCACCAGTGCGAAGCCGTAACTGTATAAGCCGATATTGGCGGGCATTGTCGCTATGTATTCCTTTTAACAGTCCATCAAAGCGTGTTTGAGTTCACGTTAGGCGGTGACACTGGTGGTTCACACTATATTCAGACACTATACTCTGGCCGCTTGAGTGTAAATGTTGCCTGAAAATTAGTGAGAAGCGCAGCACATAATAAAGTGCGCGTCTCGAAGTTGGGGAGTCGGGGGAAAAGTATGGATAGTACATCGACAATAGCGATAGTGGGGCTGGGGTATGTCGGCCTGCCACTGGCAGTGGCCTTTGGCAGTAAGCGCAGAACCATCGGTTTCGACCTGAATGAACAAAAGCTGGCCCAGTATCGGTCAGGCCGGGATCCCAGTGGTGAGGTGTCGCCCGCCCAGCTGGCCGGGGCAGCTCTGCTGGAATACACCAGTGAGGCCAGTGATATTGCTGACGCAGATATTATTATCGTGGTTGTACCCACTCCCATCGATGCGGCCAGGCGCCCTGATCTGAGCCCTCTGGAAGGGGCTTGCCGTACTGTCGGGGCACATTTGAGCCCCGGCGCGATTGTTATTTTTGAGTCCACCGTCTACCCGGGCTGCACAGAGGAGGTCTGTGTGCCAATCCTGGAAGAGCATTCAGGCCTACCCTGGAGCGGTCGCAATGCCGATTCAGCCAAAGGCGGATTTTACGTGGGCTATTCACCGGAGCGCATCAATCCGGGCGACAAGGAGCATCGCCTGGAGACCATCGTCAAAGTGGTATCGGGTGATACCGCGGAAACCCTGGATCGGGTCGCGGCCCTGTATAGCGAGGTGGTGACAGCCGGGGTACATCGCGCGGCGAGCGTGAAGGTCGCCGAGGCCGCCAAGGTGATAGAGAATACCCAGCGCGATTTGAATATTGCACTGATGAATGAACTGGCAATGATCTTCAACCGGCTGGGTATCGACACGCTGGACGTGCTGGAAGCGGCGGGGACCAAGTGGAATTTCCTGCCATTCAGGCCAGGGCTGGTGGGAGGCCATTGTATCGGCGTAGACCCGTATTACCTGACCTATAAGGCCGAGGCCGTTGGGCACCACCCGCAGATCATACTGGCAGGGCGCAAGACTAACGACAACATGGGCAAGTTCATCGCAGAGCAAACAGTCAAGCGACTGGTGCACCATGGGCACAGTGTCAACGGCGCCAAGGTGGCGATTCTTGGTCTGACATTTAAAGAGAACTGCCCTGATCTGCGCAATTCACGGGTCGTGGATATTGTCTCGGAGCTGCAGGAGTACTGCTGCAACGTGCTTGTGCACGACCCCCTGGCAGACCCGGAAGAGGCCGTGCGGGAATACGGCATCAACATGATAGCCTGGGACGAACTGGTGGAGTGTAACGCCGTTATCCTAGCGGTCCCACATGCGCAATATCTGGCCCTGGAGGTTAGCGAACTGGCTGGAATGTTGGCTGCTGATGGCACCCTGATAGACATTAAGTCCGTGATCAGCCGCGAAAAGTTGCAGACAGAGGCCCTCAGCGTCTGGCGATTATAGCGGCGATGACCCCTGCCGGGTGGCTACGCCAAGGCTGGCATCAGCCCGGCAGTAATTAAGCGAACTGTTGAGTAACCGGCATCGGAAGTAGCTGTTCCTCATGCAGGCTGTCTATTACCTCCCTGATATCGTCCAGGCCCAGCTGGTGCTTCTCTTCCACCATTCCATGCAGCATCAGACGGCTGCATATCTGGTTTACGATGCGTGGAATGCCCAGGCTGGCGCTATGTATTGGCTGGTAGATTTCGTCTGCCAAAACAGGGTCATTTTGCCAGCCAACCCGTCCAAGGCGGTGCTTGATATATTCTTCGGTAGACTCCGGTGTGAGCGGTTTCAGGTGGCAGGCGGCCACAATGCGTTGGTGCAGTTGCTCCAGCCCCGGCAGTAACACGGTCTGGCGCAACTCTTCCTGGCCTACCAGGAAAATCTGTAACAGGGGCTGGTTGTCCTTTTGCAGGTTGGTCAGCAGGCGCAGCTCTTCCAGCGCATTTTGCGCCAGATCCTGGGCCTCATCGATAATCAGCAGCGGGCGGCGTCCCTCCCGGTGCAGCCGATAGAGGAAAGTTTCCAGACGGTGAATCAACTCCGCTTTGTGCTCGGTATCACCGTTCAGCCCAAACTTCAGCACGGCCAGGCGCAGCAGGTCGTCCGCCTGAATCTGGGTGGAGGTCAGCGCCGCATGGAGGTTGCCCTGACTGCTGAGCTGGGTGGTGAGATCGTTGATCAAAGTTGTTTTGCCGGTGCCGGGCCGGCCAGTCACCATGACAAAACCCTCCCGGCGTTGCAGTGCGTACTGCATATAGGCTTTCGCTTTCTTATAGCTCGGATGCATAAAACACAGGCGGGAGTCCGGGCTGAGGCGAAAAGGCTCCTCGCGCAAACCGTAAAATGTCTCGTACATCCCGAATTATCCCCTGATTAGTACCGCTTTGTGGTGCTGCATGAATCGGGTTGATTATGCCAACTAATCCAGCTTATGGCCCGATTTCCGGTGTTTTGGGGGTCATTTATGCGATCTTGTGCACAGTTAGCGCTTTGCTCCTTTGAAATGTATGCCTCTGATGCGGTTTGATATGAAAAAGGGAGCCTGTATGCTCTCTTTATACTCCTGAGCGGGCCTCCACTGGATGTACGAACACTTTTTCAATCTGACCGCCGAGCCGTTTCGCCTGAGCCCGGATCACCGGTTCTGCTATAACCATGAGCAGTATGCCAAGGCCAAGGCGTACATGGCCTATGCTTTTATGCGCGCGGAAGGCTTTGTCATGGTCACCGGCCAGCCCGGCACCGGTAAGACCACCCTTATAGGTGATTTGGTAGAGTCACTGGCAGATGAGAATGTGGCGGTGGCCAACCTGGTGAGCACTCAGCTGGCAGCGGACGACCTGCTGCGCATGGTTGCCTTTGCTTTCGGCATTACCACTGAGGCGGCAGACAAGTCCCAGGTTTTGCAGCAACTCAATGCCCGTTTCCTGTCCCTGCACCGGGCTGGAGGCCGCGCCCTGCTGATTGTCGATGAGGCCCAGGACCTGACGCACATGGCCATGGAGGAATTGCGCCTGTTAACCAACCTCCAATTGGATGGCAGCCCGCTGTTGCAGATATTCCTGTTGGGCCAACCCGAGCTTCGCGAGCTGATCCACGACCCGGCGCTGGAGCAGGTTCATCAGCGCATTATCGCCACCAGCAATCTGCGGGCACTGAAGGAGGACGAGACCCGGGCCTATGTGGAGCACCGCCTGCATGTGGTGGGTTGGCAGAATGATCCAGCGATAAGTCTGCCGGTCTTTCCCATTATCTATCAGTTCAGCCAGGGGGTGCCGCGCCGTATTAACCTGATCTGTAGCCGCCTGTTCTTGCATACATTTGTGGAACAACGCCATCAGATTGGTGTGGCGGACGCCCGTACCGTGGTGGAGGAACTCCAGGAAGAGCAGCTTTCCACCCGGAACATGCTTAACGATGAGCTGTTTTTTGCCGAGGATAGTTACGAGTCGCCGCTTGCTGAGGAGGGGCTGCTCCCGGCAACCAGTGAACGAATGGTAGCGGAAAGCGCTAAAGAAGCAGACTATGAGCCTGCTGTTTTCCCGGATTCTGCCGATTTGAACGAGTCGTCGGAGGGCGAAGTTGCACATCAGGAAGATTTGTCGGAGGCAGAAACCCCACCGACGGCCGATATCGAGCCTCTTGCGGCTGTCAGGCGTGAGCTTCCCGAAGAGCAAGTTTTACCAGCGGGTTCTTCGAATACAGGCTTGTCGGGCGGGGTTCGAGAGGCGAGGAGTTTTATAAGCATTGAAGCCTGGATCACCCTGTTTGCCGCGCTGGCGGCGGCGGGCCTGGTGGCTCTTTTGGTTGGAATAGATACTATATTGTGATTCTTATCACAACGTTGGTGAGTGGCTGGAGCCTGTCTGCAACTGCATGATAGACTGCCTGAAATAGGGAACTTTACCCGTTACTGGGAGAATAAGATGATGAATGCCGTTTCAAGAACATTTCCGCGAATTGCCGTAATTTTATCGGCGATGGCCATGCCCATGCTGTTTACAGGGTGTGGAGGGTCGTTGCCCGAAGTTCCCAGTGACCAGCGCTTTCCGGATCAGGATTACACCTACCTGATTGGGCCGGGCGACACCATGGAGATATTTATATGGGGTAACGAGGAGCTTTCTGCCGGCGCTATTGTCCGGCCGGATGGCAAGTTCACCACGCGTCTGGTGGAGGATATAGAGGCGAGCGGCAAAACGTCCACCCAGTTGGGCAGGGAGATTGAGGCGGCTTATGCCGAATACGTCAAGCACCCGGTGGTAAGTGTTATCGTCAATGGCTTTGTGGGTGTACCAGACCAGCAGGTGCGGGTGGTTGGCGAGGCGACCTCGCCCCGCAACGTACCCTACAGGAAGCACATGACGCTTCTTGATCTGATGATTGATGTTGGCGGCATGACTGAATTCGCTGCGGGTAATCAATCCGTGTTGATTCGCACTGAAAATAACACGTTCAATAGCTACGGCTTGCGCCTGGATGATCTGCTCAAGGACGGCGATATAGGCGCCAATCTCAACCTTATGCCCGGCGATATTGTGATCATCACCGAGTCCTGGTTCTAGGCAGAAAATTCCTGCGGGTCAGGGAGGCAATAATATGCAGGAAACCATCGCACAAATTCTCAGCTATGTCTGGGGCATCTGGCGTTTTCGCTGGATGGCTCTGGTCATTGTCTGGCTTGTCGCACTGGGTGGTTGGTTGTTTGTGGAGCAGATTCCGGAAAAGTATGTGGGGTCTGCAAGGCTCTACGTAGACACCAATAACGTATTGGGGCCACTACTGCAGGGCCTTACCATACAGCCGAATATCAGTCAGCGTGTGTCCATGATGAGTCGCACGCTTCTCAGTCGTCCCAATCTGGAAAAGGTTATGCGGATGACAGACCTTGATCTGGAAGTGCAGACTGATCTGCAGAAAGAATCTCTCCTGTCTGGTCTCAGGGATTCCATATCGTTGAGAGCTGAGCGAGGAAATGTTTACACGATTAAGGTTGTAGACAAGTCGAGAGAAACAGCAAAGCGCATTACCCAGGCACTCATCACGGTTTTTATTGAGGGTGGGCTCAGTGGCAAACGGGATGACAGCTCCGAAGCGCAGGATTTTCTTGACCAGCAGATAGCGGAGTATGAGGGTAGGCTGGCTGAGGCTGAATCCCGGCTGGCAGCATTCAAGCAGCGGTATGCTGGCTCCCTGCCAGGTTCACAGGGAAGCTATTATTCCCGGCTTCAGCAGGCCAAGCAGGTACTTGAGGCGGCACAGTTGGAGTTGCGCGAGGCGGAAAACCGCCGCAGTGAATTGCAACGCCAGGTTGACGGGGAGGAGCCAATACTGCTTTTCGGCGGCGGTTCCCCATTCGACGCGAGAATCCAGGCCTTACAGGCTCAGGCGGATATGCTGCTTGCCAAATACACTGACCTCCACCCGGAAGTTCGGCAGATTCGCGCTCTTATCGCGGATCTTGAGGCGGAAAAACAGGCCATGCTAGAGCTGGGCAGTGGTGTAGACAATAGCGGAGCATATGCTGAGTTGTCCGCGAGCCCGGTTTATCAGGGTATTCGAGCCATGCTGGCTGAAAGTGAAGCCAATGTCGCTCAATTGCGGGTGCGAGTCGCCGAGTACGAGGATCGCGTTACTACGCTTGATGAACAGGTGAATAACGTGCCGTTGATCGAGGCGGAACTGAAACAACTGGACAGGGACTATCAGATCATCGCGGGTAAGCACAATCAATTGCTGTCGCGCCGTGAATCGATGCGGCTGGGTGAGGACGTGGAGCAGACAGCCGGGGATGTTACCTTCCGGGTCATTGATCCACCGTTTGTTCCCTCTAAGCCCAGCGAGCCGGATAAACTGCTACTGAACAGCATGGTTTTGATCATGGCTCTAGGGGCGGGCGCTGCACTGGCGTTGCTGATGTCTTTCATCAAGCCCGTGGTTGTTGATCAGCAGTCCCTGGTAAGGCTGACCGGCCTGCCGTTGCTGGGAACGATCACAATGATACCCACTCCCGAGGAAAAAAAGCGCGAGAACTGGGGGTTGGTTGCCTTTTCATCCTTGATGGCTGTACTGGTGTTCGCCTTTGTTGGCTTGAATATCGGGCAGGCATTGATGCTGGCACGCGTGTGAAAAATAGCAGGCGGCAGCGCCTCACTATGGGGATATCATGAGCACAATAGAAAAGGCTGTTGAAAAGCTGGAGCGTAAACAGGCCGCTACTGAGCAGCCTGCTACACCGGTAGTTCCCGCCTCGGATACCGTGGAAAAAGTAGTTGCTGAAAGTGTTGCTTCTGCCAACGGTGTACAGCGGGAAGCCCCTCGTCGAGAGCAGGGTGCCCCCGGGAAATTGTCTGCCGCGGTTGGGCCGGCAGCGGCATCCAGGGCAGTCCCGTCGGCGAAAGCAAAGCTGAAACTGCCATTTGAGCTGTTGGCTTCCAAGGGTATGGTTACGCCTATCGCACCTCGCAGTCGAATCGCAGAGGAATTCCGCGCAATCAAACGTCCTCTGCTGCGGAATATTGATGGTGCCACGGCAGCGGCAGTTACTCACCCCAACCTGGTTATGGTGACCAGTGCGCTGCAGGGCGATGGCAAAACGTTTACGGCGGTTAACCTGGCCATTAGTATCGCGATGGAACAGGATAAGACAGTACTCTTTGTGGATGCCGATGTGGTCAAGGCCTCGGCGGGCAATTTATTGGGTGTGCCCGTAGATAGCCTCGGCCTTATCGATCTCCTGGAGGACAAGGGTGTCACGCCGCCTGATGTGATCATTCCCACCAATATTGAGAACTTGCGTATTCTCCCCACCGGGGCAGTCAATGAGAGATCCACAGAGCTGTTAGCCAGCCAGAGTATGCACCAGTTAATGCTGGAACTGTCCAACCGATACCCCGACCGGGTAATTGTTTTTGATTCCCCGCCGCTGCTAATGACATCGGAGGCGAGTGTTCTCGCGAGTTTTATGGGACAGATAGTTTTCGTTGTCAGTACTGATCAGACCCCTAGTGAAGCGGTGACCGAGGCACTGGAGCATATTGGTGGCGATAAAGTCATCGGTATGGTGCTTAATAAGGCCCACAGCCGCCGTAGCAATCTGTTTGGCTTGAGTTCAAGGTACGGATACGGATATGGGTATGGCTATGGCTATGGCTATGGCTATGGAGAGGGCAGCAAGCGGCAAGCTGACGCCGGGGCGAAGGCCAACTGATGTCACAGGCGTATTGAAAATGCAAAAACTTGGCACGTTTGGATACTCCTGCATTGCAATTGCCGCTATTGCAGCGCCAACGCATGCAGCTGAATGGACCAATAGTGCAAGTGTGAAAACCGGTGTTACTTATACGGACAACGTGTGTCTCTCTGCAGACAACACGCAGGATCAGTGGGTAGGGCTGATAACACCCGCAGGGAACATATCTGCCAATGGCGCCCGTGCGAATATGAATCTCAGCGGCTCGGTAGAGTTCAATACCCTGACTGACAGCAAGCTGAAAGACCAGGGTTGTTCGGGCGGCAGCAATGGCAACCGGGAGCAGTTTGCTCCCCGGCTCAGTGGAAGCGCAGATGCCATCCTCGTAGAAAACTGGTTTTATATTGACGGTGGCGCCAATATCACCCAGAATCAGGTTTCGCCCTTCGTCAGCGGCGGCGGAGATTCTCTTGACCGCACCGGCAACACAAATACCACCTACAGTTACAGCGTAAGCCCCTATATTTCCCGCCGGTTCAAGGACGTGGCAGAGGCGACCCTGCGGTATACCTGGAATGACCAGTACAACAGCACAGACGCGGTTCGTGACAGTAGTCAGGAGAGTGCGCAAGCGCTTATCGGCGGTGTGCCCGGCACCTCAAAGTATATATGGGGACTGCAGGGCGATTATTCAAAGGTGAGTTACTCCGACTCGAGTCTACCCGTCGATGACGCGGTCAATAATAATGACAGTGAGTTGAAGTCCGCCCAGGTAAACCAGGGCTACCAGTTTACCCGCGCCTGGCAGCTGAACGGCTTTTATGGCAACGAGTGGAACGATTTTGTTTCCACCCGTGACGATATCGATGGCAGCTACTGGGACGTCGGCGTGCGCTGGACTCCGAATTCGCGTACCACGGTGGACGCCGGTACCGGCCACCGCTTTTACGGTGACAGCCCGCGATTTGCCATCAGGTATAGCCACAAGCGCAGTGCATTCAACGCGAATTACGCCAAGACCCTCACTTATGACCGAAATATTCGCACGCTGGACGACTCGCCGGCCGGCAATCCGGATTTCCCGCCGCCTGGCGTTGATCCGGGTGTAACAACCCTGAGCGATAGTCCTATTCTGGATGAGCGCTTCACCCTGGGCTATACCTTTCAGGGCAGGCGGACGGACTTCGGTGTCAGCGCGTTCCAGTCGGAACAGACAAGGCAGAGCGGTAGTACGACTCTGGGGGTTAGCGAATCCACTTTCAGGGGCATTACAGTCGTCGCCAGCCGTACCATATTCCAGGATATATCGCTTAATGCACGTGTGAACTGGAATGAACAGGAGCCCAAGGGCCAGACAGGCAGCATTGCTCGTAAGTCTGAAACCTGGTCCGGTTCATTGGGATTGAACAGAAGGCTGGGCCAGCGTATGAATCTGGGCGCAAATTACGTCTACACTGACCGTAGTTCCAATAACGGATTCGATGAATACACGGAGAACCGGATTACCCTGGATCTCAATATAGATTTATAGGGGTAGGCAAGATGCCGGTAGCACATCACGCTGGGCACATACTCTGTGTAGTTGGCGCCAGACCTAATTTTATGAAAATCGCCCCTATTATGCGGGCCTTCTCCAATCGCGAATCCCGTTTGTCAGCCCGCCTTTTGCATACCGGCCAGCATTACGACGTGGCCATGAAACACGCTTTTTTTGATCAATTGCATATTCCCCAGCCCGACATTGACCTGGAAGTAGGCTCGGGTAGCCACGCCCAGCAGACCGCCGAAATCATGAAGCGGTTCGAGCCGGTGCTTGATGAAACAACTCCGGCAGCGGTGTTGGTGGTGGGGGATGTTAACTCCACCATCGCCTGTGCCCTCGTAGCTGTCAAGAAAGGCATTCCGGTGATCCATGTGGAGGCCGGCCTGCGCAGTGGTGATCGGCAAATGCCCGAGGAGATCAATCGAATTCTCACCGATCAGCTATCAGATTTGCTTTTCACGACCGAAGCCGGGGCAGAGGAGAATCTGGCCCGGGAGGGTATTGCCCGGGATAAGGTGCATTTTGTCGGCAACGTGATGATCGACACCTTGCTGTTCAATCTGGAGCACGCGGTGCCGGCTGCGGAGACCATCGCGGGTGCTGGCGGCGGTTTGCCCGGGCCTGAGGGTTACGGGCTGGTGACCTTACATCGGCCCTCCAATGTGGATGATCCCGCGGTATTGGAGCGCCTGCTGAAGGTGCTGGGCCAGATCAGCGAACGCACACCGCTGTTGTTTCCGGTCCATCCTCGGACATTGGCGCGGGTCGCCGACGCGGGCCTGAATGACTTGCTGGGCAGTTTCGCCATTAAAACTCTGCCACCCCAGGGCTACCTGGAGATGCTGGGTCTTATGCGGGAGGCGCGCGTTGTATTGACTGATTCCGGGGGTATCCAGGAGGAGACCACCGCCCTGGGTGTACCCTGCATAACTCTACGTGAAAGTACCGAGCGGCCGATTACGGTGGAGCAGGGAACAAATACTGTTGTTGGCACCGATACAGACAAAATTTTAGCCTGTTATGGTGATGTAATATCGGCGGGGGGCAAGCTAGGTAGGGTGCCTGAGTTGTGGGACGGTAATGCGGCACAACGGATTGTAGAGGTCGTCAATAAGTGGGTAGTGGGTCGCGCATGATGGATAAAACTCCCGGACAGCCGGCAGCTTCCTCCACGATCAACGCCATGACAGTAGACGTGGAAGATTACTTCCAGGTGTCGGCCTTTGAGCCCTACCTCAGCCGGGAGCTCTGGGATAGCCACGCATGTCGGGTAGAGGCCAACACCGACCGGATTCTCGAACTGTTTGATGCTCATCAGGTACACGGCACTTTCTTTACCCTGGGCTGGATCGCCGAGCGCTATCCGGATCTGGTGCGGAGGATCGTCCAAAACGGACATGAACTGGCAAGCCACGGCTGGCAGCATATCCGGGTCAGTGTTCAGACTCCCCAGGAGTTTCGCGAGGATGTAACACGCACGCGTAAGTTACTTGAGGACATCAGTGGCCAGTCGGTGAAGGGCTACCGTGCGGCCAGTTACTCGCTGGGGACCAACGAATCCTGGGCCTGGAACGAATTGGCTGAGGCCGGGTATCGATACAGTTCCAGTATCGTTCCCATCCGACATGATCATTATGGTATTCCCGACGCCCCACGCTTCGCGTTTCAGGCCATAGACGGCAAGCTGCTGGAGGTGCCTATTACCACCGTGGCACTGGCTGGTCGCAATCTCAACTGCGGAGGTGGTGGCTGGTTTCGCTTGTTTCCCTACGCTTTTTCCCGCTGGGCCTTGAACAGAGTTAACCAGAGAGAAGGGCAGCCCGGCATTTTCTATTTTCATCCCTGGGAGATCGATCCGGAGCAGCCCCGGCCTGAAGGGCTGGGTATAAAAACCCGCTTTCGACACTATCTCAACTTGCATCGCACGTACGGGCGTCTGGAGCGTCTGCTGACGGATTTCCGCTGGGGGCGTATGGATGAAATTTTTCTGGAAGATGTGAGCTTATCAGGACCCGACTAGCCTTTTGTATATGGCTCCGGCCAAACTTCGTGCTGCACAAAGCAGGCCTCTGACCGTTTTCAGGTTGTAACATTCCAGACGATATAATTCACGGCGACTGTTCATCCAGTCAGCCTTGTAATTGTCATCACCTGTCAGGTAGTCGATGGTATGAACCTTGTCATCGGTAATAATTGCTTCGAACAGGTGCCGCGACAACAAGGTACCTACAGAGTATTTGGAGTAAGCTGGATCGTAGGCGAGTTTGTAAATGTATGCATTGCCATTGGCAACCAGCCAGATCTGGGTGGCAATAGGAGCGCCATTTTTATGGATAAAACCAAGGCGTAATGTGCCATTTTCGCTGCAATTTTGCACTAATCCATCTATGAACTGTGGGTGCGACTCGGCAGCTTTCCAGCTCTTCGAGTACAATGCGTGATAGTCCGCCAGGGCATCCATTACGTTTTCATCTCGAACAATACTGTATTCAATGTCGCCTGCCACGGCGATTTTTTTTCCCTTGCGCTTTACGGTGTGTTTGAGGCGGCTGTTGATGGTGGACCAATATTCTGTAAAAGTGGTGATCTTCTGGTATCGCCAGTTATAAGAATAAATATACGATCTGGTAAAAAAAGCGCTATTTTGCAGCGCCATTTTGAATCTATCTCGCACTGCAGGTGTTAGCGGGCATATTTCAATTTTATCGTACTGTTTGAGAAAATCGCTGGCCTGTTCAAACAATATTGCAAGTAACTGCCGCTGATCCTGCCCTGCACTTATACAGTCGAAGTAAGGGGTATAATAATTGCTGAGGCTTTTCAGAATTCTGATGCCGCTATCACGACACTCGAGCATGGGAAGCAGGAGGAGGGTGCTGCGCTCGTTCTGCAATATCAACCAACGAATTTCCCCCTGGTCCGAGGCGACAGTTCGGGAAAACAGCTCAAACCAGGTTGCCCCAGAAAATGGTGAGAAACTTTCACTGGTTTCCAGTAGTGACAAAGCGGATGTGGGCAGATTTTCCCAGGAGCGGGCTACACTGAAGTTTATGGCGTTATTTTTTTTGATTTATTTGCTCCAGTGCAATGTGCCGGGAACAGGCATCAATTATTAACAGACAATTCTTCTCGGTCGGGACTACCCAGCAAATTCAGTGTTTCTTCCAGTAGTGCCGGCACCATAGACACTTCCTGCGTAAACCAGAACGGGTCCCCCCTCACCACTCCGGTACATATAGTAGGGTGAGGCGCTTCTCGAAGCGTCTGCAGGGCCTGTTCTGAGGTACGCCCCAACTTCAGAACTTCCAATGCCGTTACTTCCAGCCAGTCGAGTTGCACGCCGGGTGGTATACGACAGCTGCCAAGATCAGCCTCTGATAGCTCTGCAATCAATTCACTGTTTAACCTGTAACCGGCAATCTCTGGAGCAGCGGTACTGTCCCCCAGCCCCGGCGGTTTCACTGACAAAGAGAGTTGGTCCAGGCGCCTGAACTGGGTGAGAACTCTTTCGCCAGAAACAACGGGTTGCCAAAATATTAACCTGGAGACTTTATGAGTATCGCGCTGTACACAAGCGCTGGCTAACAAGCACCCGGCCCGCAATCCCCAGAGAATAAGCTTATCAACACTGAAATTTGCTTGTGCCCATTCGCAAACAAATTGTAAATCCCTTATCCAGCTTTCCCAACTGGCTTCTTCGAACTGGCCACTGCTGTCACCTGTGCCGAACAGATCAAACAGCACCACGGGATACCCCATGCTAGCCATTTGTTTAGCCTGAGCGGATACCATTGGCCGACTTTTATTCATTTCTTCGGCGAAAGGCGGTACATGGATAATTACCTGGGTGCATTGCTTTTGCCGGTTGGCAGGTAAAAATGTCAAACAAAAGAGTGGGCCGTTTGGGCCCTGCAGAAAGGCGGTTTCGAGATCGCAGTCTTTCACTGTGCCAATTTGCCTTCTACATATTGCACGAGATGGCCCACACTTAGAAACGTACTCTCTGTCATTTCGTCATCGTTGGCGATAAAGCCGAAGTGATCTTCCAGAGCTTCGATGAGCGCGACTACAGCCATCGAGTCAAATTCGGGTAAGGCGCCTAATAGCCGTGTGTCAGACGTAATTGATGCTCTATCTCCTTCTATATTGAGAATGGAAATAAGTATACCGATAATCTCTGCTTCGCAATTCATAGTATTTGCTTTAGGCGTCAGTCACTGGGTTGAGTTTGTTCCCGGAGCATGGATTCGAAAGATTCTTCATCATCCCCCAGGCGAATATCATCAAAATAAATAACCCGGTTGACTCTTGGGTGATATGAGCCCAATTTCAGGTAGACGCCCCTGAGATCGTTGTAGGCATTAGGTCCATTGTACTTCACGATCTGCTCTCCGTCTTTCCAGATCTCAATATATCCATCGTCCGCATAAGACCAACGAACCTTGAAAAGCCAGTCTACCCAGACACCGGTTTCAACTTTTCTCTCCCACAGTGGCCAAATTGCCTTGGCCCCTGGTTTGCTCAGAAAATCGCTATCTGAACCGTAAGTGATTCTCCAGTTGCCATGCCGTATACGCAGTGCCAGTGGCGGACCTCGCCCCCCTTTTTCGCCAAAAATTCTGTCCCTGGAGCTGTGCCACTGGGCAACAACCTCATTCTTTGGGGAAAATTCAGATTGTTCCGGCAGAAAAAGGCTGAAGCCATACCACCGCTCCTCATTGAATGGTTCATGGAAAAGCCACCACAGAAACGGACTGCCAAATTTTGGAAGTATTTCGCATCGAGTGCCAGGCTCTGCCGTAAACTTGATCGACTGTTTCCTACTTCTTGCCTGTTCCGTCGAGTGGTCGATCTTACAGCCCTTATACTGGTCGATCTGCCAGTGTTCCTCCTTCAGGTCCCCTGTCTCAAA
The DNA here is from genome assembly GCA_963977485.1 of uncultured Haliea sp. GTDB lineage: Bacteria > Pseudomonadota > Gammaproteobacteria > Pseudomonadales > Halieaceae > JARRPM01. Next base: position 88,828 of record CAXBOW010000008.1, on the reverse strand, counting down.
ACTGCGCAACACCAATTCTGCCGAGGCGCTTGATATTACGAGGTATGAAAGTACAAAAATCAGTGTATTACGCATAACGTCAAATGCCCTGGTTATTTGCCTTGAAGCAGCTGTAGTACACTCCGTGTAGCGCATTCTTCTGCGAAAAATGGCTATACCAGCTGATCAAACACATCGGCCAGTTTCGCGGTAAGCGCACTGTAATTGAAATTATCAATCTGAGAAATATCTACTGCCTTAAACTCATTGCCATTCCTGACAAGCTCGATAAGGTGCACTTTTAGATCATCGACCCTATTGGGAAAAGCAGCTCCCAGGCTGTGCCGTTGTATCAGGTTTGCGGTTGCGCCTTCCCCGCCCACCACAACGAGCGGCCTTCCGGACGAAATGTACTCATAGATTTTGCCCGGTATCTGTAGTGGGAAATCCTGCTGTAGAATTAGTAGATTATCCGCCTGTCGCATCTCTGTCAGGTAATTTTCGTGGCTTAGAGGTGGTTCTCGCGTTACCAGGCCCTTGGCCTCGAGCTCTTCCACCAGGCGGTTGCAATCGGGGCTCTCGACCAACCAGTTACCAATGAATCGAATTTTAAGATCGCCTGGTACAAGAGCGCCCTCCGTCAATAGCTGGTCCACGGATTGCAGTAATTGTAGCGGTTTCCGAAGTTCATACACAGATCCAAAATGGCAGAGTTCGGTAGCTGCCTGCTTCTTTACGGCTGCCTTCTCCGTCTCGTCCTGTTGCAGCAGAATGTCATTGAACCCATTGGTAATGGATACAAATTTGGTGGCAAACTCTGGATAATCCTCAACGAACGCCATCCTCAATTCTTCGGTGTTCGCGATAACCCGGTTAGCGCGGCTCACGATTTCCCGCTCCAGCTTCTGGGCCTTTTTTGCCAGTCTGTCCGATTCAGCTGGCTTTGGGTTGCGGGTCCAGGGATCTCGGAAATCAGCGACAAAGGGGATGCCCAGGTAATCGGCGACCTTCTGGCCCGCTACGAGCGCAGACCAGGGGTTTGCTGTGGCATATACCAGCTCTGGACGTTTTTCCCTGGGCAGACTCTTCACATGATTCAGCACGGCAGATATCCAGGGCTTTTGGTGATCGGGAAAAAGGAATATCTGGTTGAGAAATTCTGACTTCAGTCGAGTGAAAGGTCCATCCTCGTCGGCCGTTGCGGCATCATCGGTGCCAATCTGCGGTTTAGACAGCGATTGTTTTACAGCTGGGCGGGTGACAGGCAGCCAGCGCCTCATAGTCTCCCGGAGAGCCAGCAGTTCCTTCAAGTAATTCGTATGTTTGAGCCGGTCTACCTCGAGTACCTCGGGAATCAAGCGGGTCAGGGATTGATCTATTGCCACGGGTGGATGGACGTCGTGCAGGTCGGTACTCACGATATGGGGAAGGTACCCATATTCGCCGAGATGGCGGCTGAAACCCACCGGTCTGAGCGAGCCGCTGGCCGCAATTGGAGGAAAGTAGTAAGCAAGAATTAATACGCGTTTCATACACCTGGCGTCTATTATTAAACTGGAACATACTCTACGATAATTTCTATGCTAGGATAACCTATATCTTTATCTCTCGGTCGAGGGGTGATACTTTTCGGTGGAGAAGCGTGGGTTCTTCCCTGCAAGTTGTGACCCAGTTATCAGTTACAAGAACCTATTCGGCCGCTTACAAAATCAGCACCAATTGTCTTACATGAATACAAGTTACGAGTCAGCAGTAAACAGTAAGGCCGTTCTTGTGCTCGGGCGCGATATACGGGCGTTCCTGACGACTATAAGATCATTGGGCAGGGCCGGCCTGGCTGTGCATGTGGGCATGTGCCCTGCTGATGACCTGGCGCTGCGATCCAGGTATGTTGCCCAATATCACGACATTCCCAATTATTCTGACAATCCGGACCTCTGGTTGGAAGTGATATTGGTGCTCATTAAGCAACACCAATTTGAACTGATCATCCCGACAAATGACGAATCCGTCATCCCTGTTCAGCTTCACAAGCTGACCCTGCTGAGGCAGTGCCCGGTATATGCGCTCGAAGATCGTGTTTTCGAGTTGGCAATGGACAAGATAGCCAGTTCAGAGCTCGCAGAGGAGTTGGGTATCCCAGTGCCTATGCAGGCGCAAATTTCTGTCACCTCCGAAAGTTCTGCTTTACCCGATGGGTTTGCTTACCCTGTTGTGATCAAGCCGCCATCCTCATTTACAACGGATGACCTCGACAACCGTAGGGAAGTCCATCATATAGGCTCGGAACAGGAGTTCCAAAAGTTCCTGGCAGCAAACAGCAGCTGGGAGCTGGCATTACTTCAGGAAAATTTTTCCGGTATTGGTGCCGGTATTGAGGTGTTGGCTGATCAGGGAGTGATCCTGTTTGCTTTTCAGCACCTTCGTGTTCATGAGCCAATTGAGGGCGGCGCTAGCTCCTACCGAAAAAGCGTGCCACTGGACCCTGGCCTGCTGGATGCCACCGAGCGATTTCTGAAAGCCTTGAACTATAGCGGCGTGGCAATGGTTGAGTACAAGCTCAATCCGGACACTCAAAAATGGGTGTTTATCGAGATCAATGCGCGATTCTGGGGCTCTCTCCCCCTTGCCGTAGCCGCAGGAGCTGATTTTCCCCTCTACCTCTATCAGTACCTGTGTGAAAATCGCAGGGATTTTCCTCAGATCTATCGCAGCAATATCTACAGCAGGAACTTACTTCGTGACCTGTACTGGATGAGTGACAACATCAGGGCGCGCCTGCAGAAAAAACACCTTTCTACGACGGTGCCCTTGAACAAGGTTGCCAGTGAGTTCATCAACGTGGTGACCATGAGGGAACACATTGATAGCTTTTCGCTTGATGACATGTCGCCGGCTGTAGGCGAGCTGAAGGGCATACTGGCGCTCATATTTGAAAAAATCACCAGGTATGTCAAAACGACAGTATTGTCCATGGCACCGGTTCGCAGGCATATGGCCAAGAGAATAAAGAGCCAGTTCAACGACGCCAATTCTGTACTGTTCGTATGCTATGGCAATATCTGCAGGAGTCCTTTTGCAGAGCAGTGCGGAATCCAGCAATTAGGGAGTAAAGGCCGGTTTTACTCCTCTGGTTTTCATCAGGTGGATTGCAGGCAGTCACCCGAAACAGCAATAGTGGCTGCAGGGAAATTTGCTATCGATCTTTCGGCCCACCGATCGAGCACTATTTCTGCCGACGATGTTGCCCAGGCTGATTTGATTTTTGTCTTTGATGAGAAAAACCAGCTTGCATTTTCCAACCACTTCCCCGGGGCAAAATCGAAAGTGCATTTGTTGGGTTATCTGCTTGATTCCGGCCCGCTGGAAATTACTGACCCTTATGGCGGCAGTGAAGACGAGTTTGAAAATATCTATAGCCGAATTAGAACTGCCATTTCCAATTTGGCCAGTTAACAGCTGGCCTCGCTAGCTGGTTTTTCTTGCGCAAGGGCCACGCTGATTAGCTACTATGAATAGAGTTTTAAAGAAAAACGAATATAAGTGCGTGGAACTGCACGAAGAAACTGATGGCTCACGGTATATTTCCAAACGCTACAGCGGGCACCCTGTAGAGAGCCTGACTTCCAATACTGAATACATATATGCTGCACTGCAGTTCTTTCATGAACGGTTTAATGAAATACTTGATTGCCCCAGGCCATATGATGTTGACCTTGAGGCCTATCAGGTGCAGATGGAGTATTTACCCAACCTGCCATTGGCAAGCCGCCTCACCTTTAACAACCTCTATTTAGCCAACCAATTCTTCCACAAATGCTATGCCATTAGAGAGGATTTTGGGTTTCTGAGAACTATCCGTAATTCGGTGGTAAGCACACCTCAAATCGAAGTGCTTCTTGATAATGGCTTTCCTTTGAGTCTGGGCTTAAAAGGTGATCTCAGAGAGAATTTGTGTTTTGGGGGTAACCGCTTGATATTGGCAGATATAGACTCAATCGCTTTGGAGCCGCTGGGCTTGAGTGAGTTACTTTTTTACATAGAGCTTTACGCATCCTTGAAAATGCTACCCAAAACACTCATTCAACTGCTCTCTCCGCCAATACCAATTGCGTTTCAATATCTGGATAAGGCGGAAGCGCAACAAGTGACAGTTGCTGCACAAGAAATATTGACTCTGAAGATGGCAAATATTGCTCGACCATTTCGTGGCATAAAGCACCATGTCAGCCAAACCTGCTTGAATATGACTATTGAAAAGTACTACCGCTGATCTGGTACCGGTTTTTGGCAGGGGTGACCAGGTTCCTAAAACCGCGTTCGCGCTGGAGTGTTCAGAATATGGCCCCCCTTTTGTAAAAACAAAGGACAAAATGGGACCTGGTACACACTTTGGTAAGATAGCAGTACCGGCTTTGGCCGGGTTACTCATACCCTGAGGGGATAACTTTTTTGTTTGGTTGCCAGTTGATGGATAAATATTGGTTGGGAAGAACTACATGATTATTAGTCATGCTCACCAGTTCGTCTTTATAGAGGTCCCCCATACGGGGTCACACTCCATCAGTAGTGAGCTGATATCTCTATACGAAGGGGAGCAGATACTCAGGAAGCATGCCAACATTAGTCAATTTATGGCTCAGGCAAGTGCGGACGAAAGAAAATACTTCAAGTTCGCTACCGTACGGAATCCACTGGATTATATGGTAACGCAATATTTCAAGTACAAATCCAATCATAAAGGGCAGTATACAAACCCTCAGCAGTTGTTGAAGAATGGCGGACACGTTACCTCTGAGCATCTTAAGCACTTCACTTTTGTCCACGACGAAAACAGAACATTTGATGAGTTTCTATTGCGTTTTTTCAACCGCACTTACAACAATTGGTTTCTGTTGGGGAGCCAGTATTTTGATTTCGTGATCAAGTTTGAAAACCTGCAACAAGACTATCGAAGAGTACTTGATCTGATGGGGCTCGACTTCCATAGGCCTTTGCCTCACATCAATCCGACCGCGGGCAAGGATGCACTTGATTATCGGGAGTACTATCCTGACGCCATTATGGATTCCGTGTTGCGAAACTATGGACCATTTATGCATAAATGGGGCTATGACCTACCCAGGGGGAAATCCAATACCGACATACCTCTTACCAGTAAATTGAAGTTTAATTTGGTCGACAAGACTGTAGATTTTAGTTCCGGATATTTGAATTTGAACCCGGATGCACCTTACTTGAAGAAAGCCAAAGACCTTGTGGACAGGCTTTTGTAGATCATAGGAATAGTGTGAGTTGGCGGGAATACCAGAAGCGATGAAAATTTGATGAAACGTATAGCTTCAGTACTTCTGTATGCTGCTGGCGTTGGCGGTGTGATGCTGTTGATCATTAATCTCTGGGGTCTGTTTATGCCGCTGAGGTCCCCTGAGATTGGGGAGGATTACGCAGATTTCGCGCGCAGTGGGACCTTAAGCTCGGGTGAGTCGTTTCGTCGCTTGCAAAATCTCGCCGAGCGCAGCAGCGAAAAGGAACTATTCCTGAATGAAGCGACAAAAATCTTTCATCAGGGTATTGCCCATATTCCCAGAGAGGATGTAGAGCAGAAAGGGCTCGATTATTACCGCATGAGAGTCCCGGTGTGGGAAAATTTTATTCTCTATGCGCTGAGCTACGTAAAGCCCGATACTTACATGGATTATGAGTTTTGTAGTTACCGTAAGGCACTTGAAAGAGGGACCGGGCGGTGTGGCCAACAGTCATTGGCGTTGGTTGATTATCTTTCCAGAAACAACATCGAAACCGGGTTCATCAGTCTTGGGGGTCATGCAATCGCCACGGCAAAGAGTGACGATGGAACCTGGCATATGCTGGATCCGGATTATGGCGGAGTCGTGCCATTTGACCTAAATGCCGCCGAAAAGAATCCGGCGTCAGTCATACCGTACTATTGGAGTCCGGCTATTGTAGAAAACAATATGGCAAGGCTTTATGGTTCTGAAAATAACGGGATTAAGTATGGGGGGCCGGAAGCACGGTTTGGCCGGGCCTGTAAAATCGAGCAGGCTGCCTATTTGCTTAAATGGATTGCTCCGTTTACTTTAATCGCGATTTGGGGTTTTTACATGGTGCGTACAAGGAAACGGTGACAGATCGAGATATGTGCCAACATTACATCAAGTAGAAAGTGGTGTGAATGCCCTTTTCAAAAAGGAGTTCTTATGTACTCTTTTCGCCACTCTGATGAGTTCCCGAGATTCGTATTCGCCTTTATTATTCTCCTTAGCTGTTTGTATATTTCACGTCCTGTTATAGCTATCCCTGCTTTTGAGGGAGCGGAAGGGTTTGGCGCGAATACTTCGCATGCACGGGGTACGGGTGTTTGTGTGGTGGATAATTTGGAGGACACAGATCAAGTACAAGAAGCCAAACAGCTGGTGCAAGGGAGCTTTCGCTATTGCCTTGGCAGGGCGAAAGAGTCTGGAGGCAGCTACATAATTTTTGCCATCTCGGGAACGATAAACTTAAAACGGCCAGCGTTTATTCCATCCAATACCTATATAGCAGGGCAGACCTCGCCTGGCGGCATAGCCCTCGAGGGAGCAGCCATTGTTATCGAGAATGCAGAGAATGTAGTGGTGCGCCATTTGCGACACCGGGAGGCGGCAAATAAGGGAGACGCCTTCACGGTCAGTAATGCTCATAATATTGTTATCGATCACGTCTCTGTGAGTTTCTTTAAAGACGGAGCGGTGGATATAGTCGATGGCTCAAGTGACGTGACAATTCAGTGGAGCCACATGGGCGATGCGATTTTTAGCGGTTTTAAAGATGAGCGTTATCACGGGCAACCCAACTTATTGCGCACTGACGTAAATCGCATATCGTTGCATCATAACTTCTATACTCATGGCCACACACGAATGCCGTTAGTGAGTCATAATGTTGCTTATCCTGGATTTCTAATCGAATTTTCGAATAACGTTATTTACAACTACGGTAAGTATCCGTCTCGATTTGCAGCATATGAAGGTCTTGGGAATGTCATAGGGAATTACTATGTACCCGGCCGTAATACGCACTCAGATAGCTCCGTTAGTCCTATTGGAGCCAAAGGTAAAAATGTACTGCTTCATAAAAGTCTGGGCGCTGGAGCACGACCGCCCATTCTTGTTGAAAATGGCATGAGGCTGTTCTTGCATGACAATTTCATGGAAGACGGCGACGGGCATGATGGCTCCAACTTTACCGATAAATATGGTAAACAAATTGATTTTGGGCGGCCAGGTCATGTCACGGGTGTCCGCAAGGATCAGTCGCAACCGGAAGGGCGAATGGTAGCCTCAGCTGCGGGGAAGATAGTCGAAAAGGTCGTTCCATTCGTCCCACTAGAGCACCGTGTCGCTGCAGTTCCTCAAATCAAAACTGATCCAGCAAAGACAAATATGAGAAGTGTTTTGCAGTCGTTTGGAGCATTACCTCGCGACAATACCGATAACCGTCTGGTTAAGGAATTCCAATCCCGTTGGGGCAGGTGGAAGTACATTAAGCCCTTTGACGAAAACCGGTACACAGTTGGCCTTATCATTGACTCGGACTTTGACGGTATGTCGGACGATTTTGAGAAGCGGGCGGGAGGAGATATAGGTCCGATTGGTCACGATTTGAACGAGAATTTGGATAATATCGAGATCTACCTGGACGAACTTGCCCATGCACTGCTCGAATCTAACCCTGCTATAGCACTCAAAAATTAAATGGCGTTTCAGGAGCCCAATGAGATTCCCTCCTGGCGCAGTGCTCTTTGCCTGGATAAGTTAAGAAATGGGAACTGAATCTCAATAAACAAGGCCAAAAGCAGATTTGGCGGTGGTTGCAGTAGTCATCCATTGCGCATCAGGTGTACCCTGACTCTTTAGTGCTACTTACCTGACAAGAAGTGATGATGCTACTAACGACCATATTCTGGGCCTCGCTATTCCTGGTCATCTATCCTCATCTGATCTACCCGCCTCTCATCGCAGTTTTGGCCAGATACTTTCCAACGAAGAGGAACTTCGAAGAATACTCTGAAGACTGGCCGTCGGTGACTTTCATTATATCGGCGTTCAATGAGGAAGACGTTTTGAACGCGAAATTGCAGAATGCTACGGAGATGCACTACCCGGAAACACGACTCAAAATTATGGTCATCTCCGATGCCAGTGATGACAATACCGATGCAATAGTGGCGGCATGGAGCCAAAGGGATAGCAGAATAGTGCTTCATCGGCAGGAGCAGCGTCTGGGCAAAACCATGGGCCTGAATGCCGGAATCGCGAAGGCCGATAGTGACTTGTTGGTATTTTCAGATGCCAATGCCATGTACCAGGAGAATGCACTCAAGGAGTTGGTGAAGAGCTTCAAAGAAGAAAAAGTAGGGTATGTGGTAGGTGCAGCCTTGTATAACAAGGATCATCAATCGGGTGCTAACCAGAGTGAGGACCTCTATTGGAACCTTGAACTCAAATTGAAGGAATGGGAATCGGGTTTCTATTCCGTCGTTGGCGGAGACGGCGCCATTTACGCTATTCGCCGGCACCTCTTTTGGGAACTGGACGCCGATGATATCAACGACTTTGTAAACCCTTTGCAGATAGTCGCGGCCGGTTACCTGGGGCTATTCAATCCGAAGGCTATTTGCTACGAGGATACTGCAGAGGAATTTGAGAAAGAATTTAAAAGGAAGCGACGGATTGTAAACCGAAGTTGGCGGGCATTTAGAAAGAATGTGTCACGGTTCAGCTTTCCAGCGCATGGGCGGTTCCTCTTTGAACTTTATTCACATAAGGTGATTCGCTGGCTTGCTGTGGCGTTTTTACTTACCGCCACTATAAGCTCTGGAATACTGAGTTTTTGCAGCCAGGGGATAGTGTATCCGGCCGTATTTTTGGGCCTTATCGGCTCTTTGATCGTGGCACTAGTGGGGTCCTATTTTGATCGACGCGGCGCGGAGATGCCCAGGCTTGTCTATCTTTGCTATTACTTTTACTTTGTCAATTTTTCCGCGATTCTGGGGATTCTGGACAATGCAAAAGGTGTGAGACATATTACCTGGGATCATGTGCGTGGCGACAATCAGGGCCAACGATAGTAATTGAAAGGACAGTGCAGGAATGTGTGGCATAGCCGGCATATATTATAGGGACAGTGCTCGTTATGTAGGTGAAAACCACCTGCAGGGGATGATCGACAAGATCATCCATCGGGGCCCCAATGATCAGGGAATTTACTGCTCAAAGAATGTGGGCCTCGCAATGCGTCGGCTGAGCATTATCGATCTCGAGGGTGGGCATCAACCTATCATGTCTCCAGATGATCAGAAAGTGATCGTTTTTAACGGGGAGGTATACAATTTTCGTGATATTCGGCCTGAGTTGGCGAAACAGGGGCACACGTTCCGGACAAACTCAGATACGGAAGTTGTATTAAACGCCTATCAACAATATGGAATCGACTTCCTGCAGCATCTCAACGGCATGTTTGGGCTGGCCATTTGGGATGGGTTAGAGAACAGGCTATTGATAGCCCGAGATCGCATCGGAATCAAGCCACTCTACTACTACATGGATGATCAGCAGGTCGTATTTGCGTCAGAAATTAAATCCATACTATCGGTGCCCGGCATCAATCCAGAGCTCGATCATCAAGGCCTGGCAGCCTATTTCAAATACGGCTTCACGCCAGCGCCCCACACCATGTTCAAGAATATTTACAAGCTCCCGCCGGCTCATTTTATGTCGCTGCAGGACGGAAAAATATCCATAGAAAAATACTGGGATGTTTCCTACGCAGACAAGTTCACCGCCCCTGAAGAGCAGTTAACAGGGGAGCTTTACGATCTGATGAAGAGCGCGGTGAAGTATCAGATGGTTGCTGATGTGCCTCTTGGCGCGTTTCTGAGTGGAGGAATCGACTCGAGCTCTATAGTGCACTTAATGCGGGAGCTGGGCAGCACCAATACCAACACTTACTCAATCGGCTTTGGCTCCGGTTTTGAGAACCATAATGAGTTGGATGCTGCGGGCAGGTTTGCCCGGGACTATCACACCAACCACCATGAGATATTGGTGAGGCCTGATGCTTCAAAGTTGTTTCCTGAGCTTATCGCCGCGCTGGACGAACCGGTGGCCGATTCTTCATTTATAATGACCTATCTGGTCTCCAAGCTTGCCCGGGAAAGCTCCACAGTAATATTGTCCGGGGTGGGTGGCGATGAGCTTTTCGGGGGTTACCGGCGATACCTGAATGTGCGCATCGACAAGCTGTTTAAGCGGATACCTGCCCCTATTAGAAATGGAATATTGAAGAAAGTCTTTAACGCTTTTCCATCCGACAGAAATAATCGCTTGCTGAATATGGTTCGATTGGCTAAGGCCTACCTGAAAAACAGTGACCTGGCTCCTCCACAGCAATACGCGGCCTATACCAGCGTATTCGGCGATAACTCAAGATCAGTACTGAGTGCCGACTACTCAGAAGTTGCTGATTTTCATCAGCGCTATTTTGACGAATGTGATTCTGACAACGATCTCGATAGGCTTCTGCATTTTGATCTGAAAACCTCGTTGCCTGAGCAATTGCTGATGCTCACCGACAAAATGTCCATGGCGGTGTCGCTTGAAGCGAGGGTTCCCTATCTTGATCATCGGGTAGTCGAATTTGCCGCTCGCGTACCGGATTCCATGAAACTGAATGGCTTCTCGCTGCGACACATTCAAAAGCAGGCATTCAGAGGGCACATTCCGGATTACGTTTTCTCGCAGAAGAAAAAGGGGTTTGGTGCCCCCATTGGATCGTGGATGCGTGAGGACCTGAAGGAAATGGTGTTGGATTTACTCAGCGAGTCGCATTTGAAAGCCCAGGGTATTTTTGATCATGAAGTTGTGTCGGGGTATTTGAACGACCACTTTTCCATGCGCGAGGACCACACTGACCAATTGCTTGCTTTGCTGAGTTTCCAAATTTGGCATGAAGCCTATTTATGAACTTAGTATCGCCGCTATGAGGTATAGATAGTAACTAATGTTGGTCACTCGGTTCGCTCATTCGCTGAAAAGATACGGTCTTCTACCGATCGCCGTGCTTATAACGTTGAATTCCCAGGTGCTAAGCGCGTTGCCGGCATTTCCCGGTGCTGAGGGCTTTGGGGCCGATACTCTCCATGCCCGGGGGAAGGGTATCTGCCGAGTGACACGCCTGGACGACGAGAATGCTTCTCAGGCCGTGAAGTATCTGAAACCGGGCCAGTTCCGCTATTGCCTGGATAAGATTAAGGCCGCCGGTGGTGGTTACTTGCTGTTTGACGTATCTGGAACCATACAGTTGAAAAGAAAAGCACTCATCCCTTCAAGTAGCTACATAGCCGGGCAAACCGCGACTGGCGGGATTTCGTTTGAAGGTAATGCTCTTGTCATAGAGAACGTCAGTGATGTAGTCATACGTCATATTCGTCACCGGGAGTCTGCGTCAAAAGGCGATGCGATTACAGTGATCAATTCAAGCAATATCGTAATTGACCATGTGTCTATATCCGCTTTCAAGGACGGTGCGATTGATATTGTGGACAATGCCCATGACATCACGGTGCAGTGGAGCCACATGGGGGATGCGATGCGTAGTGGTAGTAGCAAGGAGCCCTACCACGGCGAGCCCAATCTTTTGCGTACAGGAGTTGATAGGGTATCTTTTCACCACAACTTATATACCCACGGCTATTCAAGGATGCCCTGGGCACAGAAGACCTGTAAACCGGGGATGTTAATCGAGTTTTCCAATAACGTAGTGTACAACTATCGTAAATATCCCTCTGACTTTGACGCTCGGAATGGACGAGGAAATGTCATTGGAAATTATTATATTCCCGGTGCCAACACTCACGGTGACTCAAGCTCACAAAAGCCGCGCCCTCCCGTAACCGGGAGCAATAATTTTTCGCTCTATGTTCGGGATAATATTGTGGCGGCTGGTACGGGGCATAACGCCAAAGAGATGGAGGGTCCCGACCAGGGTATTGGTCGCGGCAGGGCACTGCCCGTGTACAGTTCCCGAGCGACAACTGAGAGTCCTGACTATCTGATCATGGGTGTGGGTGCTGGAAAGCTGGGACCAAAAAAGGGTGTGCTAAATCAGCTTCATCATCGAGTGGAGGAGATCCCCGCCATTACTACGCAAGACAGTGTCGAGAACCTGGAACAGGTACTGGCGCACTTTGGTGCGATGCCACGAGATAACACGGACAAACGGTTGGCCTCTGAAGTGGTCGACAGGGCTGGTAGGTGGAAATTCGAACGTCCGGATGATAACAATCTCTACCTACATGGAAACGGTGGGCGAGACCAGGATAATGACGGCTTGTCCGACGCATTCGAACACGAGTACGGTAGTGATCTCGCAAGGAATGGGCAGGATTTACAGCCCGGATATGACAACATTGAGGTTTACCTGAATCAAATGGCCGATGAACTGGTGGCGGTGACCCATTGAGTAGCAATAATGATTTTGCAGTAGCAGCAGCCTGGCGAAACAGGGCCCTTGTGGCCTCGCTTTTCTCCGTTTTTGTCCTGGTTGTATATCATCAAACCACCTGGTCCATGGTCAGCACCTGGTGGAATCTTGAGACTTTTGCCCACGGTTTTCTGATTTTACCGATAACCTTATGGATGATCTGGGAGCGGCGAGCCCAGCTTCAGGAAATAACCCCCAGCGCAAGCCCGTTGGCTCTCCTGGCCGTGGCAGCCGCAGGGCTTTCCTGGTTCGTAGGCAGTTTGGCTAATGTCCAGGTTGTTCAACAGTTTGCCCTGATTGGTTTATTGATATCAGGTGTATGGGTCACTATCGGTACCCAGGCCGCAAGACGCTTGCTTTTTCCTTTGGCTTACCTTTTTTTCGCGGTTCCGGTAGGGGAAGATCTCGTGGCTCCTATGATGGAGTTTACGGCATCGTTTACCGTCGAACTGATCAAGTTAACCGGAATACCCGTTTATCGGGAGGGACTCTATTTTTCCCTGCCAAGCGGTAATTGGTCGGTAGTAAAAGCGTGTAGCGGCATCCGTTACCTGATTGCGTCGGTTACCCTGGGTTGTTTTTTTGCCTACCTCACCTACCAGTCGCTGGGTAAACGCCTGGTATTTATCGCGTTTTCTATCATTGTGCCAATTATCGCCAACGGCCTCAGGGCTTATATCATTGTGATGTTAGGGCATATGAGCGATATGACTATCGCAACCGGTGTCGACCACCTGGTATACGGCTGGGTCTTTTTCGGGCTGGTGATGCTGCTGTTGTTCTGGGTTGGTGGCAAATTCAAGGACCCGGAGCCCACGGCGGATGCGCAACTGGTGGCGAAAGCACAGCAGGATTACAGTGGCGCTGGGACTACCTGGCAAAACACCGTTGTCGGGTTGGCTGCCCTTATTGTCATGGTGTTCCCGGCAGCGGCAATGGTCATGGCGGCAAGAGACATACCGATACCCGACCAAGTGCTGTCTGTTTCAGGCATGGAATCACGGTGGCAGGAAAGTGCTGACGCTTTCTGGGTGTGGAAGCCACTGATGTACGGTGCAGATAGAGCTACCCACCAATATTTCCAGGAGGGGCAGCGTTTTTACAGCCTGTCAGTCGGTCAGTATCTTGACCAACGGCAGGGGGTAGAGATGGTCAGCTACAGCAATCGTATTCTCGATAAGGATCTTGAATCATGGCGCCAGATCGAGCAGAAAACCACAGACCTTGAGTTACAGAACGGCACTCTTCGAGTAACCGAAACGGTGTTATCTGGAGAGGGGCGACAGCTACTGACCTACTCATGGTATCGGGTTGGCGACCACTACACGGCAAGCCCCTATGTGGCGAAGCTCTACGAGATTATTGAGACCGTTGGTTTCAGCGATCAAGGCAGTGCAAAAATCGTTGTTGCGGTCTCTACTAAACAGGGCGATGAGCACGCTGAAGAAGCGTTAACCGGGTTTCTGGAGGCTGCGTTACCTGAGATTGAAGCAGCGTTGGCTATGACTGTTGGCAGCGGGTCCAAATGATTCAAAATGACGAGGTGAAAACCCCCTATCAGGTATCCGTTTGTGACAGCCCCGAGGCCTGGGATGCGTTCACCCGTGTGCGCTCTGAGCATCTCTATTATCGCTGGGAGTGGCAGCGGGTGGTCTCTTCCAGCTTTGGGCATGCCCATCATTACCTGCAAGCGTTGAATTCAGACAATGAGCTGGTTGGGGCTCTTCCACTGTTTGAGTTGAAAAGCCGGTTATTCGGGCATTATGCGCTCTCACTGCCGTTTGTTAACTACGGCGGTATTCTGGCTGACGATGATTCTGCCCGTGATGCGCTGTTGGGGTATTGTGAGCAACTGGGGAATAGCAAAAGCCTTTCGCATATCCTGCTCAGGGAGAGTGCGGAGGCCAGCACGCCCTGGGACTGTGACCAGCATAAGATTACGATGTTGATGGATTTGCCGGACGACCCGGAATTGCTGTGGAAGGAACTCGGCTCTAAACGGAGAGCGCAAATCAAGCGGCCGGGAAAAGAAGGGGCGGTGGCGAAAGTGGGGCAGGTGGAATTGCTGGACGACTTTTATCGCGTGTTTGCCCACAATATGCGGGATCTTGGCACGCCGGTATACGGGAAGTCCTGGTTTCGCAATATTCTGCAAGCGTTTCCCGCTGAAACCCACCTGGTGATTGTCTATCTCAACGAGAAACCCGTGGCCGCGGCCTTTCTGATACGGCACGGTAGCCAGATGGAGATACCCTGGGCATCCAGCCTGCGCGAAGCTAACCGCTTTGGCGTGAACATGCTGCTCTATTGGGAAGTTCTGAAGTTCAGTATTGAACAGGGCGCCAAACGCTTCGATTTCGGTCGCAGCTCCAAGGATGCCAGCACTTATCGGTTCAAAAAGCAGTGGGGCTCCGAGCCGCACCAGTTGTACTGGTATAACTGGGCGCCAGCGGGAAAGGAGGCACCGAAACTGGACCCCCAGAATAGTAAGTATGCCAGGGCCATCGAAATGTGGAAGAAACTGCCAATACCGGTGGCTAATCTCCTCGGTCCCCGTATTGTTAAATACCTGCCGTAAGCAGCGCCCTTTAGCCGTTCAGCACGGGACCGAATTGAGGACCACATGACGCCACAACCGCCCTTGATCGTTCACGTGGTAAACGCTCTGCGCATGGGGGGCCTGGAAAACGGTCTCGTCAATTTGATCAACCGGCTACCCGCTGATCAATTCAGGCATGCGGTTATATGCCTCACGGATTTTGATGATTTTGCGCAGCGCATCCAGCGGGATGGCGTGGAAATTATTGCCCTGCACAAAAAGCCGGGTAAGGATCCGATCTGGTATTGGAACATGTGGCGAGTGTTGAGACGGCTGCGCCCCGATATCGTGCATACGAGAAACCTGGCGACTATAGAAACTCAATTCCTGGCGTTGTTGGCGGGGGTTCGCGGGCGAGTACACGGTGAGCACGGCTGGGATATGCACGACCTGGGAGGGAGTAACCCGAAGTATGTGTTGCTGAGGAAATTGCTGAAACCGTTTATCCAGATGTTTATACCACTGTCTGTAGAAATTGATGATTACCTGCGAAATCGTGTGGGTGTGGCGCCCGGGCGAATTAGCCGAATATGCAATGGCGTGGACATAACCAGGTTCAAACCGCCTGGGGGCGGGTACCGGAGGCCGGAGCAGCTATTTGGCACTGGCGACATTGTTATTGGCTACGTGGGCCGGATGGAGCAAGTGAAGGACCCGCTGAACCTGGTGGATGCCTTCATACAGGGGGTAGCCAGGCATCCTGAGACGAGGAACACGGTCCGGCTGGCGATGGTCGGTGATGGCGCACTGTTTCAGCAGGTTGCCGAAAGGCTGGAAGAAAATGGCCTTTCTGACAGGGTATGGTTACCGGGCCACAGTAATGACATAGCGGGGCTGCTCACAAATTGTGATATTTTTGTCTTACCGTCGCGAGCTGAAGGCATATCGAATACCATTCTGGAAGCCATGGCTACCGGCTTGCCTGTTGTTGCCACCCGGGTGGGAGGCAACGCGGAATTGCTGGAGGAGGGCGAGAATGCAATGCTTGTTCCCGCCGCTGACAGCCAGGCGCTCGCCACGGCGATATGGATTTACCTGCAGTCCAGTGAGTTGCGTCACAAACACGGGCGAAAGTCTCGTCTTATAGCTGAATCCAGGTTCAGCATTGATAAAATGGTCAGTGATTATTCCCGGGTGTACCGCGGGTTGTTGTAGCACTCAAAAGGATAGGTATCAGGACGTATGTGCGGCTTTGTAGGCATATTTGACACCCGAGGTGGAAGGGCAATTGATGCTGATCTGCTGCACCGGATGAATCAATCACAGTTCCATCGTGGGCCGGATGAAGGCGGCGTGCACGTTGAGGACGGGGTGGGTCTCGGGCATCGCCGGCTTTCGATTATCGATCTGTCAGCGGGCCAGCAGCCACTGTATAACGAAGATCACAGCGTAGTTGTGGTCTATAACGGCGAGATCTATAACTTCCCCGAGCTATCGGAAGAGCTGAAGGCTTGTGGGCACCAGTTTCGCACCCATTGTGATACGGAAGTGATTGTGCACGCCTGGGAGGAATGGGGCGAAAAGTGCGTCGAACGCTTTCGCGGTATGTTTGCCTTTGCGCTGTGGGACAGAAACAGACAGTCACTTTTCCTGGCGCGGGACCGGCTGGGCATTAAACCCCTTTTCTACAGTTACCTGCCCGACGGCTACCTGATTTTCGGCTCGGAACTCAAGGCGTTGCAGGAGCACCCCGGGCTGGACAAGGCGCTGGACCCGCTGGCGATCGAAGATTACTTTTCCTACGGCTACATTCCGGAGCCCAGAACAATCTATCGCAGTGCCAGTAAGCTCGCCCCGGGTTATGCTCTGACAGTCAGGCGGGGCGAGCGCTCCGAGCCGCATCAATATTGGGATCTACCCTTTTCCACGTCTTCGCTGGCGGTTGTCAGCGAAGAGGACATTAAAGAAGAGCTCATGGCCCGCTTTAAGGAGGCAGTGGATATTCGCCTGATAGCGGAGGTGCCACTGGGGGCATTCCTGTCCGGCGGGGTGGATTCCAGTGCGGTAGTCGCATTGATGAGCGGCATTTCAAAGGACCCGGTGAATACCTTCTCTATTTCCTTTGGCGACCCCAAATACAATGAATCGGCTTACGCCGCCCAGGTGGCATCGCAATACCATACCAATCACCGGGTAGGGCAGGTAGACCCGGATGACTTTGACCTGATTGATCAGTTGGCGGGCCTTTACGATGAGCCCTATGCAGACAGCTCCGCCATGCCGACCTACCGGGTATGCGAACTCGCCCGGAAAAATGTCACCGTGGCCCTGTCGGGCGACGGCGGCGATGAAAACCTGGCGGGCTATCGCCGCTACCGCTGGCACATGAATGAAGAGCGTATCCGCGGCCTGTTGCCCCACTCGATACGTAAGCCGTTGTTTGGCTTCGCCGGAAAAGTGTATCCGAAAGCGGATTGGGCACCCAGGATGTTTCGTGCCAAGAGCACGTTTCAGGGCATGGCCCGAGACTCGGTAGACGCCTATTTCCACACCATTTCCATATTTACCGATGAACAACGGCAGAACATGTTCAGCCCCGGTTTGCAGTCGGAGTTGCAGGGTTATCGCGGCTCTGAAGTGCTGCGTAAGCACGCCCAGCGCTCACCCACGGACCACCCTTTATCCCTGGTGCAGTATCTGGATTTTAAAACGTATCTACCCGGCGACATCCTTACCAAGGTTGATCGCGCCAGTATGGCTCACTCTCTGGAAGTTCGGGTGCCCTTGCTTGATCACAAGCTGGTGGAGTGGATATCCGGTTTGCCGCCGGAGTTAAAGCTGAAAGGTGCGTCGGGTAAACACATTTTGAAGAAAGCGCTGGAACCGCACCTGTCGAAGGATATTCTCTACCGATCAAAAATGGGGTTTGCGGTGCCACTGGCCAGTTGGTTCCGGGGGCCTTTGAAACAGCGGGTTCAGGATTCCCTGCTGGGTGAGCGTCTGGCAGGTACGGGTTTTTTCAATCAGACATTTCTGGAATCCATGGTTAAGCGCCATCAGTCAGGTGTTAGTGACTTCAGCCCGCATATCTGGTCACTGCTGATGTTCGACGCCTTTCTGGCCAGGAGCGCCTAGCACCCATGAAGGTTCTGCTGTTCTCAACCCTCTACCCCAACAGCGCCCAACCGGGGCACGCGCCCTTTGTAGAGCAGCGCTTGCTACAGCTGATTAATAGCGGGGATATCGAGGCCAGAGTGGTAGCGCCGGTTCCCTGGTTTCCTTTCAAGCATTCTGTGTTTGGCGAGTATGGGCTGTTTGCCAGGGTTGGGTCTTCGGAGGAAAGGGCCGGGGTGACGGTGGATCACCCAAAGTACCCGGTAATCCCCAAAATCGGCATGAACCTGGCGCCATTTCTGATGGCCTTGTGGTCTTTGCCGCGGTTGCTGAAAATTCGGCGGCAAGGCTACAAATTCGATGTTATTGACGCCCACTTCGTTTATCCCGATGGTCTTGCCGCAGTGCTGCTGGGGAAGTGGTTGAAGGTGCCCGTGGTGGTAACGGGCAGAGGCAGCGATATAGCACTGCATCTTGGCTATGCATTTCCACGCTGGCTTACCCGGAAACTGCTGCCCTCTGCCGCAGCACTGGTAACCGTTTGCGATGCCTTGAAGCAGGATTTACTGAAATTGGGCATTACCGAGCCAGAAACCACGGTATTGAGAAATGGCGTGGACCTGGAACGCTTTCGCCCAGTTGATCGGGACAGGGTCAGGCGGGAATTAAATCTCAAGGGGAATGTAATCGTCTCGGTAGGCCGCCTGGCAGAGCTGAAGGGGCATGATCTTACGATTAGAGCGTTACTGGAGGTGCCCGATACCGTGCTGGTTCTGGTCGGAGCTGGTCCTGAGGAACAAAAGCTGAAATCGCTGGTTGCAGACCTGTCCCTGGGTGATCGCGTACATTTTGTTGGCAACCAGCCACAGGGTGAACTCGCCTACTACTACAGTATGGCGGATGTCATGGTATTGGCGTCCAGTAGGGAAGGGTGGGCCAATGTGCTGTTGGAGTCGATGGCCTGTGGTACTCCGGTAGTGGCGACGGACGTTGGCGGCACCAGTGAAGTGATAGGTGATTCGGATGCCGGTTTGTTGGTTCCGGAGCGAACCTCCTCGGCCATTGCGAACCAGATAAAGCAGCTGCTTTCCAATTTACCCGATAGGGCTGCTGTCAGAACATATGCCGAGAGTTTTAGCTGGGATGCGACTTCAGTTGGGCAAAAGGCGATTTTTCATAAGGTCACCCATCACCACGGCGCGAACGGAATAAACGAATGATGATGTCACCTGAGAATCAATTGTATGGCGACATCACATATGCCGATGAATCAAGGTTAGATGCACCTGTATTACTGGTGGTTATCGATACCGAGGAGGAGTTCGATTGGTCCTACTCGCACTCGCGGGCGGCAACCAGCGTGGCTGCAATGCAGGATATCTACAAGGTACAGGACATCTTCAATGCACGATCTGTAGTGCCCTGTTATGTGATGGATTACCCGATTGTAAGCCAGCCGGATGGCGTGGCACCCATGAAGGAATTCTACCAAAAGGGGCAATGCTCGGTAGGCGCGCACCTTCACCCCTGGGTTAATCCACCTCACGAGGAGGAGGTAATCCCTTTCAACAGCTTTCCGGGCAATCTACCTGAGGCGCTGGAGCACAAAAAGTTGTCAATTTTGGTCGATCAAATGGAAGAGGTTTTTGCTTGTCGACCAACGGTCTACAAAGCAGGGCGATATGGTATTGGTCAAAACACGGCCCGTACGCTTGAGTCCCTGGGTTTAACCATAGATCTCAGCCCAACACCGAGTTTCAACTACGCTGGTGAGGGCGGCCCGGATTTCAGCCGGTATGGCAATAAACCCTTTATGTTCGGATCGGAGTCCTCGTTGCTCAGCATTCCCTGCACAGGTGGTTATGTGGGGTATCTCGGGGATGCGTCCAGGTCGGTGTATGAAATGGCCACCAGGCCAGCGTTTATGAAAATGAGAATGCCCGGGATTCTCTCCAGGTTAGGCGCCGTTGAGCGCATACGGCTATCTCCTGAAGGTTATACACTGGATGAAATGATTGCGCTGTCGGACTTTCTGGTTAACAAGGGCTGCAAAGTGCTTACCCTTAGCTTTCACAGCCCGACCGTCAGGCCGGGCTGTACGCCTTACGTCAAAAACAGTGAGGATTTGGCTGACTTCCTAGCCAAAATTGCCAACTATATCGACTATTTCTTTTCAGAGTACGCGGGAATTACGCTGTCTCCAGAGGAGGTATACAGGGTGTTAAACTCTGGGGGCACAAGGCAGTGATTCTCAGTGGCTGACAAATTCCGACCGCGCTTGCGGTGGCGTGGGCGTTAGCCCCCACTGGGGCAGCTTATTGCCCATAACGCCAGGCGATGCTTGAGTTTAAAACTGCTTCGGAATACCGGACTCATTTCTGGATTGGCGCAAAAAATCTATATATTTTAGGCAGTTAGTACCTTTTATGTGATGAGCCTCTCAGGACTTCATCCGTCGGCTGTATATTGATAAATCGAGTCAGGGTACCATTGCCTGATAAGATACCCACGTCTCGGTCATGAGTCAAAATCGCAAAATATGGATAATTCTGCTGACAATAGCCGTGCCTGGCCATCATTAGGCTACAGACCCGATATACAGGGTTTGAGAGCATTGGCTGTAATACTGGTCATCGTCTTTCATGTTGACCTGCCACTGCTCAGTGGTGGCTATATCGGTGTTGATGTTTTCTTTGTCATTTCCGGTTTTTTGATTAGTGGTCTTTTGTTTCGGGAGTTGGCGAAGGAGGGGCGCATCCAGTTTGGCCGCTTTTATGCGCGCCGGGCCCGGCGCTTACTACCGGTCGCTGCGCTTGTACTCGTTGTCACGCTACTGGCTTCCATGTGGTTGTTATCTCCCCTGGAAAATAAGGAGCTCGGCAAAACAGCATTATTTACCTCTCTTTTTTCCAGCAATATCTGGTTCATTTTTGAAGCAGCCGACTACTTTGGTTCTAACATAGAAAACAACGCTCTCCTGCATACATGGTCCCTGGGAGTGGAGGAGCAGTTCTATTTTATTTGGCCCGCGCTGTTATCGATAATATTTCTTGTCTCGTCGAAACGGGCTGTCTGGAAGTGGGGACTACTTCTGGTTTCGCTTTCATCCCTGCTGCTTTTCTTCATTCTTTATACCAGGAATCAACCAATAGCTTTTTTCAGTATGCCTACCAGAGCCTGGCAGTTTGGCTGCGGTGCTCTTTTGTATTTTCTTCCAGTACCGCTGAAGGCCCGTCAATCCATACTGGCAGGAGTGGCTGGCCTGTTACTGATTGTTGGGACCGCCATATTGATTGGCCCGAATTTTGACTCACAGGCCTTGTGGGCTGTTCCACCTACATTAGGTACCTGTCTGGTGATATGGGCCGGACAGGGTAAGCACCGCAACTATATAACCAGCCTCTTAGCATTGAGGCCTCTGCAATACATTGGTGCTCTTTCCTATTCCCTCTATTTATGGCACTGGCCGGTAATCGTATTTTCAAAAATAGAATTTGGTTTATTGGGCCCCCCTGAAGTGCTCTTCGCACTCGTAACCACGTTTATACTTTCAATACTCTCGTTTCACTTCGTCGAGACACAATGGCGGCAACACCCGGCTATCAAGTCCATTTCCGCCTCGCTACTGTTTGGTGGTGGCTTGATTATTGCCGGTTCAGTGGCGGCGTTTTCAGTTTACCTATACTCGAAATCAGCACTTCTTTCTCCGGGACAAATGGAAATTGACGCAACCAGCTTCGGCAGCAAAGAGACAAAGGGATGCAGCTCGGAATTGGAATCAAGTAAATTGGTTGAATGTACACTTGGCGCCCTTGGAGGCGAAGTGGAGATTGTTGTCATCGGAGATTCGAAAGCGATGCAGTGGCTGCCTGTTATAAGCGAAATGGGGAAAGATCATGGCTGGCGAATAACCTCTTTAATAAAGGACGCCTGTCCGCCAGCGGTAATAGAACCGTATATTTCAAAGATTGGAAGACATTACGGAGAATGCAGTATCTGGAGAACTGCCGCGTTAACAAGACTAATAGACATATCTCCTGACCTGGTCTTCGTAACGCATTGGCCAGGGTATACCATCGCAGAGAATGGAGGTTATCGGAAATCAAATTTTGAAGATTGGCAAGCTGGATACGCCGAACTCTCAAATATCCTTTATGATTTAGATACGCGGGTACTGCTTTTGCGGGATAATCCGCAGTTTCCTATTGATATACCCATATGTCTCTCGCGGGCAGCCGGTACTAGCAAATTGTCTCCCACCATGTGCCGCTTTGATATACATGAGATTGAAAATTCGGATGCTGTCTATCGCGCCGCACAATCGGTTTTCGAGTCTCACGACCGCGTAAAGCTGGCTGATCTTACAGCGCAACATTGTAAACAGGATTTTTGCGAATCGTATGCTGGAGGCATAGTACGTCTAACGGACCGCCATCACTTGAGCTTTCTGTATACTAAACAATTAGCCCATATCCTTGAGGAAGAGATTACTAATACACTAAACAGATCATTACATTAGGTTGGAGGCAAAGTGCGCCAAAAAAACATGGAACAATTTCTGAGTTCCTGGACTGCATATTTGGGATCAATTAGTTCACAAAAAATTCGTATAACTACATTTTGCGTAGGGGAAAATAATGCATAGGGCATTTATCATCGGAAGATATGTTTCACGCTATGGAGGAGCGCATAAATATCTGGAGAACCTGGTGCAGCTGCTTTGCACAAACGGATTTGAAGTACTCGTAGGATTGGAGCTACATGAAGAAATTGGTGAATTTTGCGAGGTGCTTAAACATAGTGGAGCGCAATTGGCCAATATACCGTTCGATTCAAAGAGTGCTATAGAAGCCGCAGGCGTATTGGATCAGATAGTTCATGAGTTTCGGCCTACCATTATCGATTGTGAGGTAGCTGCCAAAAGCGTCAGAGATACCTTACTATTGTCTCAACAATTCAAAAGAATTGGCTGCAAGAAACTGTTCACCATGCACTTGGCTATTAAGTCAGAGAACCTGCCTGCCAATCGCTTATCAATGCTGTATCCGTTTGGTTCCTGGCGCGAAGGACTAAAGGAGCGGAGAAGGTTTCTTCGCCTGTTCGATGAGGCTTTGAGTGTAAGTGAATTCCATGCCAAGAGAATTTCGCAGTTGTTAAAGCTTAAAGAGGGTTTCTTTACATACATACCGAATGGAGTGGACACCAACAAGTTTAGTCAGAATAATCAACGAGAGAATGCTATTCCAGTTATTGGTGGTTGTGGCAGCCTGGTGGTTCAGAAACGTTTCGACGTACTTTTGGGTGCCGCGGTTCACCTGAAGAAAAATGGAATAAAGTTTCGAATCAAGATAGCTGGCGAAGGCCCGGAGTCAGTAAAGCTGCAGGCACTAATTGCGCAGTATGAATTGAATGATGTCGCAGAACTCGCTGGGCATCAGGAGGATGTTGCACAATTTATGTCGGAGCTGGATATCTTTGTAATGTGCTCAGATAACGAGGGGTTTCCATATGCACAACTGGAAGCAATGGCTAGCGGGTTGCCTTCCGTAGTAACGGAAGTTGGTGATTTTCCGTCGATGGTTCGTGATGGTGTCGAGGGCTACCTGATTCACAGGGGTAGTTCGGAGCAACTTGGTAAAGCCCTAGGTAAACTGGTCAAAGACAGACAACTCCGGCTGAAGATGGGGCAGAATGCGAGACAAACTGTAATCAAAAAATATACAAAAGAAGAGCGGGAAGCGGAAACTCTGGCAAAATATGTTGGCTTGTCCAATTGTATGACAAACATAGGGAGCATCTAGTTGTTTTTATCCGCGATCGCGTTTTTGTTCCTGGTGTTTTTAGGTATGATCCTGTCTTTTACTAGGGGACCTATTTGGGGGCTGTATACCTATATCGCAGTGTTCTATGTACACCCGCCTGCTCGGTGGTGGGGAGATGAGATACCGGAGTGGCGTTGGGCACTGTTGACGGCAATTGTCGTATTGTTGAGTACTCTGATGCATAAGGACAGGAATGCAGAACGTGCCCCTTGGTACGCCAATACGCCCGCAAAATTGCTTATAGCCTATGCCGGTTGGATGTGGGTTCAGTGTCTTTGGGCGTCCGGTTTAGACGATCATCTGGAAGGGACAATTCTCTTTACTAAATATGTAGTTCTGTTTTACCTAATTTATTCCATCATAGATGATGAGAAAAAACTGGCTGGATTTACGTTTGCGCACGTAGTGGGATGCTGCTATTTGGGGTGGGAGGCTTATAATGCCGGAGGCGGGAAGCTGGATGGCGTTGGTGGCCCTGGAATCGACGAGGCCAATCGATTGGGAACTCACCTCAGTACAGGCATTATGTATGCCGCTGCGTTGATTCTGGCGGCAGAAAATCGCATCCGTACAATTACTTTCTTTTTGGTTCCACTCATTCTTAACGGTATTATTCTAACTCTTAGTCGAGGAGCTTTTTTAGGTTTGCTCGGAGGCGGGCTTGCACTTTGGCGTCTCAGGCCTAGATCAAAATCCAAGGAATTCAAGGTCTACGTCATTCTAGGATTAGTTCTATTCTCGCTTCTGGCCCACCAGCAATTTTGGGATCGAATAGCCTCGATTACCGCAGACTCAGAAGAGAGGGATAGTAGCGCGAGCTCGCGGCTAATTTTTATGCAAGCCGAGTGGGAAATGTTCAAAGATCATCCTTTTGGCGCCGGGCACAGGGCATTCCAGTACTACAGCCCGTACTACCTTGCGCCAGCGGTGAGCGCAAATCCGGATATGGGTGCCATTAAGGGAAGCCGATCATCCCATAGTACTTTTATGGCGATTCTCGGAGAACAGGGTCTCCCCGGCATGTTGATTTACCTGGGCTTGTTTGTGTGGGTATTCAAAACATTGTCCAGGCTCAACAAGATGAATGATAGCCAAATGCCGGAATCACTTGCCATGTACCGTGCGGCTTTTGGTTCCGCATTGATGGTAATAGCAGTGGCAGGTTTGTTTTCTAATTATTTCAGGGCCGAAGTACAGATATGGGCTCTGGCGTCATTGGTCGTGCTGGATAGACTCGTGAAAGAAAGGCTATCGGTGAAAGCTGAAGTATGTGATCAATCTAGAAACCAATTGTATTGAGTGCAGAGTAGATGCACGTCTGTTCAAGCCTAGATGAGTGAATTAAATAGGTTCAAAAAATAGTACTCTATAAAATCAATACAGGTCAAGACGGTGAAAATAACAATACAACAGCCTGATCGAGCAAAGAAAGATATTCGCTTCGTCGGGAGCAGAAAACGACTCGCAACTATGACTGGCGTTTGTTTCACGAATGAAAGCCACTTGGCTGCAACTCATCTGGTTGGCGAAAGATTATTCTCGATATCGGTCGATGCTGCTAATGAAACATATACTGTCAAGCATTCCATTGAATCAGTATACGAGGGTAAGCCAACTATAACTGATCTTATAGATTTCAATGGCAGCAATTTAATCCTGACCAGCAATTTTGATGCAGGCTCTGCAACACTCTACTATTTGGAAAATGAGGAAATAAGGTTTTTTAAGGATTTGAGTCCATCACAAAACCTTGGAAATTGCCACGGGGCACGCTTTTGCGGCAACGGTACTGTTTGCTTGTCAACCAACAAGAACTATCTGATTTTTATTGATACTGATACTGAAAGGGTTATCTCTACTTTAAAGATGCCTTATCATATAAAGGATATGGTGATTGTGAACGAAAGACAACTTGTTGCCGCGTTTGCAGTAAGATCTCCGTCGCAAGACAAGAAACCTACCTACGCCAGCGGAATTCTACATATCGAATATGATCAACCAAGATCACAGTATAAAATTCTCGACAAGTGGTTCTTCAGGCCAGCTGCTTTTGATGCTATCTGTTATGATAGTAACGAGAAAAAATTTTATATAACGGATCAGTATGGCGATCGCGTAGTTGTTTTTAAGTTGACGGAAAAGCGAATACGAGTACTAGGTGAGATCACGGGGTTTAGGTTCCCACATGGCATAGATGTAAGCGAGAATCATCTTGCTGTGACAAACTACGGCGACAGCAGCATAGATTTGATGGCCAAAGAGACAATACAGGTTTCATCTATTAGCGGTATTTCTCAAAGAACTCGCCCTTATACGTGGATAGAGATCCAGAAAGCTGCGGCATCACGTTTCAGGAAAGCTTTTGCGAGTGGTATTTGAATTCAGGCGATAATCGTTGGTTGTGCATATAGCTTAGTCTCCTGCTCTTAGAAACTGCAGCACAGCATTAGCGTTTTCAGTGTTGCGCGTGATATTCCAATATCTGGAAGTATCCAGTATAAGTGGGTTAGTGCAATGATTTCAGTAATCGTAGCAACGTATAACGGTGAGCTTACCTTGCCATTAATGCTCGAAGCTCTATGCCAAGTACGCAAGCCCTCTGCCGGTCGTGAGTTCATTTTTGTAGATAATGCTTCGACTGATGGCAGTGCTGATCTAATACGGCGCTATGCAGATAGGTTACCGTTAACTCTATTGAGGGAAGAGCGGCAGGGTAAAAACTTCGCGGTATCGACGGGAGTAGCCGCCGCCAGGGGAGATTTGATTCTATTTACCGATGACGACGTTATACCTGATCCCGAATGGCTTGTTCACTATGAATATGCAGCAGAGAAGCAGTCCGATGTTTGTGTTTTTGCGGGTCAGGTTCGTCATCACTGGATGAAAACGCCCGCCAGTTGGCTTGAACAGCTGGCACGTGACGGTCTGGCCTTTGCCGGCACACCTGAGCGCCGGACAGCCGGTCCGATTCAGGCAGTAGCCATCAAGGGCGCGAATTTTCTCATTCGTGCGCCTTTGTTCAAAGACTTTGAATTCAACACTGCCATCGGCCCGACCAGTTCTGGTGCCTACGCAGCTGGCAGTGAGACGGAGTTTCTGCTTCGGGTTGAGTCAGCTAATTACACAATGCAGTTCATTCCAGAGGCAAAGATAAAGCACATCGTGCGCCCTGACCAGATGATGTTAGGGGCGATTTTGAAGCGATACTATCGAATAGGTCGGGGAATAGAGGCTACTGGAGTAACTACGTTTCACGGCGATCTAAAAACTATCTGGGGCTATCCGAGGTTTCTATATAGGAAACTGGCGCTCCAATTATTTAGGTCGTTTTATCATGTCTTGACAGGTAATAAATATCAGGCTGTTCGTGTGTTAATGCAGGTCGCCGTGCAATGTGGCAGGGCGGAGCAATGGAAATGTATAAGACAGTGAGGGCTTTTCGAGCTGCTATAATTAAGTGAGTGTATCAATCTTTTCTTGAAGTTTTCCAGAATATATACAGTCGCATAAAATAGGACTTTATGTGGCCCTGATCTCAGGGCCGCTTGCAAGCTCACCTCGTAACAAGGGGTTGGCACTGGTTGCTGGCATTCCAAATTGCATTCCGGATAGGAGATTGGAATTAGCACATGAGAATAATACGACAGTTTCTCGAGACTTTTCTGGATAATAGTTTTTATTCACTAGTCGGCTTCATTGAACGAAAGCTCAAGGAAAGAAACCGTTTCAAATTGAATCGGCAGTTGGAAGAGAGTCGCGCCGCGATGCAATCGTGTGGTGCTAATGTCCACCTGGCTACTCCGCTGTATATCAGTCAGCCCAGAATGCTCGCTATTGGCAACAATGTTGAGATCAAAGGCGAGTCGGTGTTTTTATCTGAAGGTGGACTAACAATAGGAGATAACTGCATTATTGGCAGAAATGCTATTATAAGCACAAGATATATTGAAGGAGCTGACTCTGATGGGTCGCCCAAAGAAACTATTAGATGTTCTCCGGTCTCTCTAGGTCCTGGAGTAACATTAGGTTCCAATGTCTCAATTGCCCCTGGAGTACGTATTGGAGGTGGGGCTGTTATAATGGATAACGTTTTCTTAGATGAAAGTGTAGGTAGTGGCGTGGTAGTTAAACCCGCCGTATCCGTATTGTCCAATGGTCATGATCTAAAAAAAATTGGTCAACCACGAGTTGTGAAACCCAATGTTGCCAACCAAAATATATCATTACCACACGGCAATGAACTTGGCAGAAATCTATTCTTCATTGCCACTACCGGGCGATCAGGGAGCACATCAGTAGCCTCTGCTCTGTCAAAGAATGACGAAATTCAGTGCCTGCACGAACCCAGGCGCCAGCTTATTAGAATATCTGGTGACTATGCTCATGGCGAATTGTCAGAGGAGCAAGCTATTCGGGAGTTGTCATCGATTTACTGCGAAGCCGCGACATACGCGGGACGGATTTCCGGTGAATCTGATCAGAATACTTTCAATCTTATTCCGTTGATTAAAAAAATAATGCCTTTGTGCAAGTTTGTGTGGTTAGTAAGAGATGGAAGAGATGTTGTGAGCTCAGGATTTTCTAGAGGTTGGTTTGGCTGCCATGAAACCGAATCAAGCTTTATGGACGACTTTATGCCGGCAATGTGGAAAAGGTATCGTTTGGATGGAAGTCGTTGCGGCCAAATGTCCAGTGAAGAGTGGGCCGGGCTTTCGCCGTTTGCGCGAAACTGTTGGTATTGGTCATTTGTCAATTCAACTATCCGAGACTCTGTAGAAAATCTATCACTGCAGGACTGGTGCATGGTTAGATTGGAAGACTTGCCTGAATCCTACAATTACATACAGCAATTTTTGTGCGTTTCGAAATATGTAAAAATAGATGATCTCAAGTTAAACAGTTCCAGACCCGAAAAAATGCCCGAGCATTGGTCTAGCTGGTCTGACGAGAAGTGGGAAGTGTTTAGTTCATTTTGTAGTGCAGAAATGGATCGATACTATCCTGAATGGAATAAAGGCGAACCAAAAAATGTTTCTGTGTAGTCCAGGTTTTCGCTGGGAAAAGACTCATTCATCACGTGACTTGCCTTGGCAACAATTGGAGAGTCTATGAACCTCAAGTTTAAACACGTTGTTAAATTGATCACGCCGCCAATTCTTTTAGACGTACTCAAATTAGCGAAGCGCAAAAAGGTGCGAGTAGGTAATGCCCAGGTCTTATCTGGGGAAAAGGGCGCAGACTGGTACGATTCTACGTTTGATGAAAATACGAAATGGAAAGTTCATTATTCATCGTCAGACTATTATTTTTTGTGGACAGTAATTGTTGATAGAATGCTACATTTAGGGGTGAGTTCAGTACTTGAAGTCGGGTGTGGTTCGGGTCAGTTAGCTTGCTTACTTCGAGATCGGGGAATTGAAAATTACCACGGTTTCGATTTTAGTACAAAGCGTTTAGAGCAAGCGCAATTAGTGTGTCCCGAATATTCGTTCAGCGTTGAAGATGCATTCGAAACGAATTTGCTCGAGAAAGTTGATTATGATGCCGTGTTGTCTACGGAATTTCTGGAGCATGTGGAAGGTGATATCGAGATCTTGCGGCGTATTAAGCCGGGTACGCACTTCTTTGGCACGGTGCCAAACTTTCCATCTGCTTCACACGTCAGACATTTTCATAACGAAACAGAGGTAATCGCAAGATATGAGCAGTGCTTTGAAGAGTTAAAAGTGGATACTATTTTGGCAAACGGGATTGGAAAAAAATTCTTTCTAATGGGAGGTGTGATAAAGGGGCGCGCGTCCGAGCTTGGGGGCGAATAAAATAAATAGATGTGTGGTACGTAGATTTTTTCTGTGAATTACAATCACATGTTTGGCTCGCGTGTCATAATTTCGTTAAATCAGTCCAAGCCGCCGCTATGTAACCCAGATGATAGTGACAGTCCCCATCTTCTTTGAATCGCGCTGCTTCGTTTCTTGTTAGCCCGCAGTTTCAGCTTTTCAAATAGCTTGTGACGACCGACCGATATCTCCAGCGTGGTACTCCATAGCCCGAGGGTGACGGCGAGTGCCAACCTGTACTCACTAATAGAGACTGCCAAAGCCTGCGGGCTGGACCCCTACGCCTACCTTCGCTATCTCTGCATTTATCTACCCATAACAACATCGGTGGAAGACTTAGAGGCTCTGCTGTTTGGGAATATTGACCCGAAACACCTCAGCGTATAAATCGCCACCCCGTGGCTTAAATACCGCTTACGATTCTTCACATCAACACAAGAATATTTGACGAATTTCGGCAAATACCATTAACTACATTTGCATAATACTGGAGAAATCAAGCGGTGAACTTGGATAGCAATGGTTAAGGAACATTCTTAGTTGATCGCCCAACCGGTATTTCAAAATTAGTTGTTCCAGTTTCGGAGTAAATCACCCTGGAGCGAATGAAGCATCGAGACCGGTTAAAAAACGCGCAAGATTTTCATGCACTGTAAATAGGGCCTTGAATAAAATCTACCCAAGCCACGCTTGGTGTATCTATAATATACTTTGAAGAAGTTACTGAGTAGATAGAAGTAGAAAAATCGCATATTTCAAACTAAATGGAGTGCCGCGCTCTGAATACAGAGTCAACATTAGCTGTAAGTATTATTATTCCGGTTTGGAATACTGGCGAGTATCTGGACGAGTCGGTTCAAAGTGCATTGGCAGAGCTGGACGGTATTCATGGAGAGGTAATCATAGTTGATGACCAAAGTGATGATGACCATACGCTACAACTTCTGGAGTGCTACAAAACATCTTGGCCTAGTGTGAATGTTATTCTGAATGACACAGGGATTAAGGGCGCTGGAGCCGCACGGAATTGTGGCATTAGTCAAGCCCGGGGGGAATGGTTACTTTTTTTGGACTCCGATGATGTCTTTATAGAAGGATGTGTTGCCAAACGGTTGGCGATAGCGAAAGCTCACCCACAATTGCAGTGGATGAGCGCTGACTTTTACAAGTGGTACCCTCCAGCGCCATTAAAAGGCAATGGGTATTTTGCAGACAAACTGCAAAGCTATCCTACTATTAGCGAAGCTATTGAAACAAAGGCCATAATATTAAGAAAATCTCCAGTTAATAATTTATTTGATGATTATATGCCTGCAAACACATTGGTGGTAATGATAAAAAGGGATCTGTGCCGTAGCTTGGGCGGTTTTTCCACCTCTTTAGTAAAGGCAGAAGATACCTTTCTTTGGCTTAAGCTGGCCTTTTCAAAAGCGCCTTTCGCTTTCGTGCCCTACCCCGTGGCAAAGTATAGAATTAGGGTTGACAGTCTCACTCACGAAGATAAAGCAAATGGCATTTGGAAAATTGCACTGTATAAAATGTTTTATCGTGATCCATCTTTCTCAGCCTACAGGAAGCGATTGAGGCACAAGATTTCGAAAGGCTACCTGAGCGATAGCTATTACTATAGAGAAAAAGGTAGACCTGCGGCGGTGATAACTAATGCTCTGCTCGCCATATACTGGAATCCTGCTGGCCGCCTTGCATGGAAAAATGTGTTGGCAGGGTTTGCTTTAGCGTTAAAGCTGGTAAAGGAGTAACTAATGAGTGCTTTATCAATTCGTCAAGCCTACACAAAGATTAGCTAGATGATATCTATACTACTTGCCACTTTTAATGGTGCAGAAACCTTAAGTCGAATGCTTCCCGCGCTTGTGGCACAAACATATAGGGACTTCGAACTGATAGTTGTTGATAACGGGAGCAGTGACGACACAGGTGACGTTGTAAGGTCTTTCGAGTCACAGTTGAATGTCAAATATATAGTTTGCAGTGAACGGGGAAAAAACAAGGCCCTGAATCAGGGTGTGGAATTAATTAGCGGTGATTTAACCATACTTACTGATGATGACATTATCCCCCAGCCTGATTGGGTGGAGACAATGCAGGACTATGGAGAGCGCCTGAAAGAGTATGATATTTTTGGAGGTGCTATATTTCCTGACTGGCCAGCCCCGGTTCCCAAGTGGTTACTTGACAATGTTCCGCTTGGATCGACTTATGCTCTTACTGACGAAAAGATACCACAAGGCCCTATTGGCGCGGATTTAATATGGGGGCCCAATATGATGGTGCGAAACTCTGTTTTCGCAGACGGGCATCGATTTCGGGAGGATGTCGGTCCGGGAGAAGGTCAATACATTATGGGCAGTGAAACAGAGTTTACCAAACGCCTGGAGAGAAGCGGCTTTAAAGCATATTTTGTACCTGCAGCACGAGTCGCCCACATTATTCGGCCCAATCAGCTGGAGAAAGAATGGATAATTAGCCGGGCATTCCGTTTTGGTCGAGGAAACGCAAGCCAAGCGTTGCAGAAACAGAAAGCGGTAGTCCCACAGATTTTCGGGCTGCCAAGGTGGAAAATAAGGTCATTGTTGGAGCAGTATCTTAAATTGATACGCGCTTCAATAATGGGTCGTGAGGGCGATGTGTTTATAGCTAAATGGCAAATCCAATTTATCAGGGGTTGGATTTTCGAAACTAGAAAGCACAGTAAATAAATGAAGTCTCAGATTTATATTAGATAATATCTCCACTGAGTTATAGGTAGTATGTTTTTTTAGACACACAACAGAAATTTGTAAAGAATAATCGACAAGATCGAACAAAATATACGCATGTTATCGGAGTGGGTGGCGTTAGCAAGATAGCTTACTCGTATGTCAGAAAATCTCGTTGCACAAGCACTACTCCCTCGGAGGCAGATCTTTTTTTCGTGCCATATGCAATTTATTTACTCCGAAGTTTATGGCTTGTGTTATTTCAATACTAAACGGATGTTTTGTCAGGTATACCAGAATTATTGCGATCAAGACACTGACAACGGCTGCGCCGATTAACTGTGCCCACATTATCATTGGCTGAGGCAGCGTGTTAGTACTTACCCAGAAATACAAGGGCAAAACAAGTGACACGAAAACGATGATAATGTTCTTTATTAGAATTTGGATAAATCGTTTTTTATCCAGACTGAAAATTGTCCAAATAATACCCTGTACTATAAAGAGACGAAAAATACTCAAAGCCATCAGGCTTAGCAAAATGGTTTCAAGCCCGTAGCTTACGAATAGCAAGATTAAAGATATTCTAAAAACGGAAGAAATTATGGTTATCCAAAAATTGATTTTCGCGCGCCCGGTTGATACCAGTAGTCTTCCGCCCAGTGAATTCGGAATGTTTATACAGGCAATCAGGCAGAGCAATGAAGCAAGCGGCACGGCCATATCCCATTGATCACCATATAGAATGCGGATGATATGAGCAGCCATAAAGCCCATAAATCCCAGTGAGAACCAGCTGATAAGGGTTACGTAATTTATCACAGCGGTATAGGCATCATTAATGCTTTCCCCCTCTCGATAAATTCTCGCCATATGTGCCGAGATGACTGGTGCAGTGGCTTTTTCAATAATATTCGAATACATCTTGATATAGCCCTGACCGCGACTCAAAAAACCAAGGGACGAAAATCCGAGATATTTGCCGACTACCAGATCAAGAGCGCTGGAATTGACTTCACCGACGAGATTGGCCCCTACCACATGGCCGCCGAAACTAAGTATTGGCTTTACGTTGTACAACGAGGGCATTGTCCGATATTTTTTTGGTAGATACACCTGTGACATAAGTGCGCTTACTGCCACGTTGGCTACAGTTGCCCAGGCCATACTCATGAAGCCGAAATCTAGAAATGCCAGTGTGATGGATACCAATGCGCCTACTGTAGCAGCCGTGACATTTATCTTGAATATAGTGCCGAAACTCATGGAGCGTCTAAGTAGTGCAGGTGCCATGGCACCGAGGGGGATAATCAAGAAGTTTAACGAGACAACAAAAAGCACTTCTTCCACGGCTGGCTCTTGATAGTACATCGCAATATATGGAGCACTAAAGAAAAGTATGCCGCCGAGTATCCACGCGAAAGTCATAGTTAACCCGAGTGCGGAGGCAACTTTTTGGGACGTCAGATTCTTTTCCTGCAGTAGGTACTGCCCGACACCGAAATCACGAATCATATGGGCGACTCCAATGACTGCGACACCTACAGTGTAGATACCAATATCTTCGGGTGTCAGCAGCCTGGCCAGAATGATTGCTGACAACAGCTGTAGACTGGTGATACCGTAGCGCTCCAAAAATGAGATCAACAACGCACGTTTGACTATGTACCTTTTAGAAGTCACCTGTTACTTCTTCCTTGCCGATGGCGGCCTAAAGGATAGCTTTTTCTTACTTCCTGACGGCTTGTCGGTTATCGATTGATAAGTAGAGTTTGATAAGTACTTTGCCGCCGTGTAAGAGCCAAAACATTTGTGTTGCATCAGAGAGGTATGGAAGCATTTTTATAAACAACAAAATTCTTTACCCAAACTGTAGCGGGGCCTGGTAATGGCCCATCTTGCGAAGAATTCATTTCAAGCCACCAGTTTTGAAAGGTCATCGATTTGTCAGGATTGTCGCTTAAAAGTAGCCCCTTGGAAGAATCATTTTTTGATGCATGAACCAAGGTTGGGGGCGTGCTTTCGTCGCTTAGCCACACTTTTACCCGAAACTCTCCATTCGTAAAAGTAAACTCGGCGGTATAGCGCACCCACTGATTTACCCGGATTAGAAATGGTGAGAAATAATCGGGATTCATGTGAGCTTTAAGTGGAAGAGGAAGCATCGTTCTTGCGGCCGCGGTTTGGCCGCCTGGTTGCCAATTATCTATAGGTTTCTTAGTTTTTGGTGAAATGTAAGGCCCTGGAAAGGAAACGGGCGTATTGTCGTCAAGCTCTGAATATTTTGTTGGAAAATATATCCTCAGAGTTGGTAATGCAATTGTTTTTGGGTCGACTTTTGAAAACTGGGCTTGAAACTCAAACATTAGATTTTCATTTGTACTTGTAAGCTGAAATGCCTTGTAAGTTTGCAGTCTCCCCGTCGATAGATAGCCTTCATCAAATTTTGCCTCCCACTGGAATGAGACTTTCTCCGCGTTTTTCCTGTTAATCGCTGGAAAATATTTCCTGAGCTGCCATTTAGAGTGAATGCCGGCTTGGTCAGTAACAACCCTAGCCGCACCTTGTAAAGGGTCGTACGAAATATGGGGATTCGACAGACCTTTATTAGCACAGGGTCTACAAAGGCTATTTATCTCTTCGGCCGTATTGAGCGCTGCATAGGCGTGGAGGTTAGGGCTCTGTAGCAAGTCTGCAAATCGTGCGTCGAACTTACCTGTAGGCGCTGCCGCCATGGAGTTCAGACTTTCCTTTAACAACTCCGCCTGGGCATAAAAGAGGGTACCCGCCAACATTATAACCGAGCTGATAAACATCCTTATTTTCATAAATTATGAACCTTTGCCATTAGCGTTTCCGGGTTGGAGGAAGTGTAGTTTTTTAAATACTTCCACCACTGGTTGTCCTAATTGTGCTAGCTTTTCTACTATATATGAGACAACTAGTCTCTTGATTCAATTTCTCTCAGCCTACTGTCTAGTTCTTTTGACAGCGTTTGACTAAAGTGTCCTGTTAAGTGATGACTGTCAGAGTATTTGACTATTCCATTTTCATAAACCGCGCATCTTGGTTTATTGCAAATAGCTTCCGTCATATCAACAATTTCGGCGTTTTGATATTTTTTAGCACTGGCAGTTTCGGCAGAGAATATAGGGTCTTGGTTACGATTTCTCACTGAAAAACTACAATGTTCATAAGGATCGATCCCTCGCCAAAAAGAATGGGACAGACAGTCGGGTGCATCTCGGGTTAGTGATGGTGTGTCACCTAGGATCACGACATTATTGCTAACGTCGGATATTTGTTCGAGCGTTAAATTGAGACCCGACTGCCACTCTCTCCCCTCGTCTAGACCCGGGTCGTTCAAATATCGGTTGGAGTTTGAGAGTATAGTCAGGTGGGGCTTGTGTGTTCTGATCAAAGCAACAACATTATTTCGCCATTCTGTGCACTCGGTGTAGGCACGGCCTACTTTTCTATTGAAAGGTTCGTGTGTTACCGAAGGACAGCCTGATTTGGTCATGGGTAGTAGACGCCAGTTTCGCTTCAGCGCGATGCTCTCGAGGGCTGGAAACCATTGTGCGGCATGAGAGTCTCCAAACAGGACAACTAGTTTTTCTCCGACAGGGTCCCCAAAATAGCAGATCATCGGTTCCGTGGACGCAAAGTTCAAATGACAACCATTATCATAAATTATGGGCTGATCGTATTTTGCAGCCAGAATGCGTTTCTGTACTGGTTGTTCCAGATTGGCCGCTGAAATAGCCCTTACTCCCAGGGCCATTAGCGCGCAAGTAATAGTTAGGCCGAGCCCCATTATCAACGAATTTGCAGTTTTCTCAGATAGCCTTCTGTTAAAACGAATTGGGTCTTCCAGCAGCCTTAGCGTTAACCACGAGAGTAAGAACACCAGTGCGATACTTAAAAATGTGTCTACCGTAGTAATCTTATTTGAACCTGAGTGCCAATACACAAATACTGGCCAGTGCCAAAGATAAAGGGAATAAGACATGTTGCCAATCTGCTGCATGGCTGACATTGAAAGTGTCTTTCGCAAATTTTGCTTTTGAGCAGTATGGATGGAAGCGATGATTAGTGTCGTTCCAAGAACAGGAAGTATTGCCGCAAGTCCAGGAAATAGAGTTGATCGGGTATAGAATACTGCGCTGACTAATATGCAGCCGAGACCTGACCAGCCAACAATTGTAGCAATATGCTTATTGAGCTGTCGGTTATTGTAGAACCAGAGAGTAACCATTGCACCGGCAGCAAACTCCCATGCTCTGGTAGGGGAACCGAAAAATGCCCAGGGCTGGTTTATGCGTGTTAGGGCTATTGAGCCCAAAAGGGAGGCTGCGAAGATTACGAAGAAGGTAATTTGCATGCGCCTATGGAGGCTGTTTCCGGAAACTGATCGTGCTAGCAACAGTATCAACAATGGCCATACTATATAGAACTGTTCTTCAACGCCTAATGACCAGGTATGTAGCAGCGGGTTGGCGTCGGTATTTTCAGCAAGATAGTCGGTGGTAAGGCTGGCAAACCATAAATTGCTCACGTATATCGCTGTTGCAAAAGCCGAAGAAGAGTATTGCTTAATGGCAAGTGGTGAATATACCAACCAGGCTACTGCAGTCGTTACCAAAAGCACTAGTGCGGCGGCTGGAAGCAATCTTCGAAAACGTCGCGCATAGAATCGTGGAAGTGAAATGGATCCATGTTTATCCACTTCATTCAATAATAGCCCCGTAATTAGGTAACCGGAAATTACAAAGAATACGTCAACGCCGATGTATCCCCCAGGCAACCCTGGGAGTCCACTGTGATAATAGATGACCAGAAGGACGGCAAGGGCGCGCAAGCCTTGTATCTCTGGTTGAAATGCCTTACGGTTTTGCAACTGCCTCATGGACTAATTCTCGGATACGGTATTGCGCAATTATTTCAATGGTGTGCACTGCCCCTTTTACCAACAAATCCCCTCATAGGCTTGCGCGTCCGGCCTTTCAGTCGAAATCCGCACCAGATCAATAATCTCCTGGCCTTGCCGGATATCCTTAACTACAGTCCTGAACTCTTCAGCGCCGTTACCGATAACAACTACTTCGGCATGTTCCATTACCTCATCCATTGTCTTCGACATCAACCCGGAGATATGAGGAATCTGATTCATAATGAAGTCTTTGTTGGCGCCAACGAGACTGGCGATGTTTACATTCCGGTCATAGATTTTGATGTCATAACCTTTTCCAATAAGACGTTCGATCACCTCAACTATTGGGCTCTCCCTCAGGTCATCGGTACCCGCCTTGAATGAAAAGCCGAGTATGCCGATTTTCTTTTTGCCTTTCTCAGTGATCATATTCAGGCCTTTTTCAATCTGGCGCTGATTGCTGGGCAGTATGGCATTGAGAATGGGTACCTCTACGTCCATCGCCCTGGCTTTGTATGTCAGTGCCCGTACGTCTTTTGGCAGGCATGAACCACCGAAGGCAAAACCGGGTTTCATGTAACACGGCGAAAGGTTGAGTTTGGTGTCCTTGCAGAAAATATCCATAACCGCGTGGCCATCGATTCCGGTAGCTTTACAGATATTGCCAATTTCATTGGCAAACCCTACCTTCAGTGCGTGCCAGACATTATCCGTATACTTCACCATCTCGGCTGTTTCTACGTCTGTGCGCACCATGGGCGCATCCAGGTCGGCATAAATGCTGGCTAGTTTGTCGCCACTCCTGACATCTGTTTCCCCAATAACGGTTTTGGGTGGATGGTAGAAGTCATGAACCGCAGTGCCTTCGCGCAGGAACTCAGGGTTATTG
Source organism: uncultured Haliea sp. (assembly GCA_963977485.1). Lineage (GTDB taxonomy): Bacteria > Pseudomonadota > Gammaproteobacteria > Pseudomonadales > Halieaceae > JARRPM01. The sequence goes on along the minus strand of CAXBOW010000008.1, from coordinate 50,446 downwards.
CAAACGCCAAAATCCACGCCTGCTTTCTTACCCGAAAAACTTTCCAAGGTAGGAATAACGATGTCTCGCATAGTGCCAGGTAGCATGGTGCTGCGTGCCACCACCACATGAAATTCCGACTTCGCCTTGATGGCGGTACCTATCTCCTCGCACACGCGTAGGACATATTTCAGGTCCAGGCTGCCATTGGGTTGGCTTGGTGTGCCAACACAGATCATAGACATCTCTGTTTCAGAAACGGCTTTCGCCACATCAGTAGTTGCACTAAGCCGCTTATCTCTTACCGCGTTTGAAATGATATCGCCGATATCCTTTTCGATGATGGGGGTACTCCCATCGTTGATCAGGTCAACCTTGACCTGGTTGGGGTCTACACCCACGATCGTATGACCCTCCGCGGCGAGAATTCCGGCGGATACCGCCCCCACGTAACCCAATCCAAACATGCTGATGTTCATTCGGTCTGCCTTACTAAATCGGTGAAATGCCCCCAGTGGGTGTTTTTCAACACATGGGGGACGCCCTCTACAACGGCCAGTACTTTGCCTATTTTATCTGCAATCGAGGGGAATTCGTATCAACATCGTCGGTTTAAGGCCCAAAATGAGAGGTCTATCTCTCAATATCGGAATACGAGTAGAAAACGGCCAGTTTACTGTAACGATGCGCGATAGTTGCCCCGTCAATTCATTCACCCGTGGTGGTGAGGGCTTGGGCAATTTTTGAACACTCTGATCAGCGGGGGCATCCATATGATGAGAACCAACGCACAGTTCTGTCTCCCGGCATTGGCAATGCAAGTCGCCGGATATGTATCATGATCAGAGTCCAGATTGCGTTACTGCTTTTGTAATAAGAGGAAACCGTGACGTTGCCGCCCTCTATGATTCCCTGGCTAAGAAATTATTTTTGAGTGAGGTTCGAGAAGTGATCTCAGTGATCGTAGCCACTTACAACGGCGCAGCTACTTTGCCCTTAATGCTGGAGTCGTTGTGTCAGTTGCAACTGCCTCATAGCGGTTGTGAATTTATCTTTGTAGATAATGCTTCTTCGGACGATAGTGCCGATATAATTCTGGACTATGCCGAGAGGCTACCAATAGTCTTTGTAGAGGAGAAGAGACAAGGAAAGAACTTTGCCGTTTCCTGTGGTGTCGCGGTGGCAAAGGGCGATTTAATGGTTTTCTCAGATGACGATATCATCCCTAACCCCGACTGGCTGATTCGCTACGAACAGGCTGCGCAAGAGCAGCCACATGCTTCGGTTTTTGCAGGTCAAGTTCGCCATTATTGGATGAATAAACCAAAATGTTGGCTTGAACAGCTAGGTCTTGACGGTGCTGCCTTTGCCGGGACACCCGCCAATCGCCCCCCAGGCCCCATTAAGGCGGTTGAAGTTAAAGGCCCAAACTTCATGGTCCGTCAGTCGCTGGTAGATGAATTTGAGTTTAATACCTCTATTGGTCCTAATGGTTCGAGTGCTTATGTTGCTGGAAGTGAAACAGAGTATTTGCTAAGAATCGAGCAAGCCGGTTATGCCATGCAGTACGTACCGTCTGCATTGGTCAGGCATATAGTAAAGCCGGGACAAATGAAGCTGTCGAGTATTTTGAAAAGGTACTATCGAATCGGGCGTGGAATGGAGGCCACGGGAGTAGCGGCTTTTTCCGGGAATTTTCGTACACTATTCGGTTACCCAAGGTTTATCTCTACTAAAACTGCGCGGCAGCTAGCCACGTCCCTGTACTTTGCTTTGACAGGTAATCGATATCGCTCTGTCCGCCTGCTAATGCAGATTGCGGTGCAATTCGGCAGGGCAATGCAATGGAAATCGAGTAGGCGGAACAGTGTAGCCTAGACAGCGTAGACTTCCCTTGCGTTCTATCGGCTACCTTTCGATACATACACTTTTGTTTTTTGCGGGTAATTTAAGGCTGAGTTTGAGTCGCAAGGAAGGGATGGTTTGGATGATCGCTAAAGCAGTAGAGTTTTTCAATACGCGGTTCCAGAAATTGCACTTAGCCGTAATGGAAAATCGACTGAAGCTCAATGATATACAGGCGAGTCTGGAACTCGCAAAAATAGAAGTAGGCTTCGTTCCAAAATCCAGCTATTCAATGTCTCCGGTGGCGCTACTGCATGTCATCAATGAAATTGTAATAAACAACAGACGAGTAATTCTGGAACTAGGAACTGGTGTTTCAACAGTATATATCGCGAAGGTTGCCAAAGATTTAGGGCTTGAGCTGGAAATCGTATCTATCGACGAAAACCCTGATTGGCAGAATACGATAGGAGGATATCTCAAGAAACTGGGTTGTGAAGATATTGTTCGATTTTGCCATAGCGACATAGACGAAGCATCTGATTGTGGTTGGTATCAGGAAGACGTGCTGAGCGAACTTTTTGTGAAAAACAGTTTTCGATTTGATTGCATAATCATAGACGCACCTTCAACACATGACCATGTGAGCGCCCGTAGTCGGGCCATTCCATTCCTGATGGATTCCGGATTTATACAGGAAGAATATGCAATATATTTGGATGACACTTATAGAAACGCAGAGAAGAAAATCGCCAAAGACTGGAAAGCGTTGCTGCAGTGTAAGCTGGCCGACCACGTCGTTTATACGGAGCTAACGAACGGGAATGGCTTTGTTAGTAGGCCGATGTTGCAAGGGCACAAATACAGAATAATGGAATATGACAAAGTAAAGGGATGAATCATTAGTACAAATTATGCAGGCCCAATGATGCCGGGCCAGCTATATATTCTCTATATCGATAATGTTCATTGCGCTACTTCCGTAATTCACAATGGCCAATTTCCCACCTTTGCTGACCGAGAGCCCATGGGGAAAATCAAATGATTCGCCCGTTAAGATAATCTCGATAGCGCCTGTTCGTATATTCAACCCAAGTACGCGGTCACCCAACTGGTCAGGTACCCATATGCGCCCATCGTATACGTCACAGCTATCCGAGTGGATATTTTCGAGAGCGCAAAGAATATACCATTCCGTAGTATCTTTTTTCAGAACCCAGATAGTGGTCATCACATCTTTATACGATGAGCGACGTGGGTTCACAGAAACAGCCACGGCGTAATGGCTATTTGTTGGTAGATCGAAGCATAAATCACGTGTTCCCCAGGGGGCAGGCAATTTGTAGGTGTCATTACCAATTTCTATGCGAGGATTTTCTCCAGTGTGGAAACCCAGGCAAAGACGGCCTTCGCTATCGTAGCCTACGCCGTGACTGAAATCTTTTGACGTATGCGCACAGGTTTCTTTCAGGGAGAATGCCACCGGACCGCCATCCCCGCGTTTATCTGACAGGGAGAATAGTGAGTAAGCCGAGGCCCAGCATCCTGAGACGGCAATTTCCCATTCATTTTCGGCAAGCTTTTTCGCGGTGACATCATCACTCAAATGACCAGTTTCTGTCTCACTTACCCTGGGGTTATCCTGGCTTAAATCAAACAGAGCTAACCGTAGGCCGCTGCGGTGGTTAACTACAAGTCTCTGTTCATCCAACCACCACACACCAGTCAGGGTTGAGAAGCGCTCTCCACTGCCGCCAATGTGCAATGGTGGGGTGTCGGCGCGATTGGGTTCTTCCCAGGGGATTGTCTGAACCGAGAGGTCTTTACCGATGACATACTGCCTGGCGTGTTTGGTCTTTACTGTAAACCGACGAAATGGCGTAAGGGGGTTTTTCGCCTGCTGGCAATTTTTTTGGCAATGAAGACAAGCAAAAGTACAGGCACAACAATCGCAAGACTATACAGTACATATATCATCGGATTTCTCGCATGAAAGTCTGCCGGGGCAAACGCAATACAGACAGGATAGGACCATTTTATCTTTAATCGCGGGGAATTCGTATCAACATCGTCGGTTTATGGCCCAAAGTGAGAGGTCTGTCTCTCAATAGACGACACGGTTTCACAGACCTCCAGGAATCGGTCGGCGACCTTCTCCCAGCGATAATGCTCACAGACGTAATCGCGTGCGGCCTTGCCCATCTGTTCCCTCAGCGCTTCATCCCGCAGGAGTGTGACAACACAATCCCTGAAATCCGCTGCGCTGTCTGCCCGCAGAATATGCTCGCCACTTTCCAGTGGTAAGCCCTCGGCTCCTATTGTGGTGGACACCAGTGCCTTGCCCATAGACAGGGCTTCATATATTTTCATTCGTGTGCCTCCGCCGATTCTGATGGGCACAATATACACAGCGCTTTGGGCAATAAATGGCCGGGTATCATCAACCCAGCCGGTCAGGGTAATGTCCTCACGGCCATTGACCAGTTTCTCAATTCTGGGAGTGGGCTTTCTGCCAACGATTGTCAGCGTTGTGCCCGGTTCCTGCTGCTGGATACCGGGGAAAATCTCATCCAGAAACCAGGCTATCGCGTCGTCATTGGGCAACCAGTCCATGGAGCCGGTAAACACCAGTTGTTTCTTGGTCTCGGTATCTGCCGTCGGCTTGAAAAAGTCGGTATCCACTCCTGTCGGAATAGTGTGAACCCGCCGGGTATTATACCAACGCTCCATCAGCCCCTTGTCTTCTTCAGACACTGCGATGGTCCCTTCGAAATCGCGACACATCTCTCCCTCGTGCCGGAGCATGCGTTTGTGCTGCAAGCCCCAGAACAGTTTCGCAAAAACGTTACTGGCTTTATCCAGGTGTCGCTCGGTAATCTGCGCTTCAACATTGTGCTGAAAGAGAAGACGGGGGATGCCTGTTACATCGCGAAAGTTGAGTGTTGATTGCAGGAAATCACAAATCACCAGGTCGTAGTCGGTTGCCGATAGTTCTTTCATCAGCGCCGCTTCAAGGGCTTTCGAATAGTCATTCAAAACCGATATGGGATATTTCGATAATGACTGGAATGCCAGCTTGATATAAAAGCTCAGGGTGTAACGCTCCATTTCTTTCCATGGCACCGGAATGAATCGGCTGCACAGCGCGTCCATTTGGTGAATATATTCGTCATCTCTGGGTGACTCAACATTACTGATAACAGTCAGCTCAGCTTTCTTGCTCAATTCCCTGAGTATATTTCCGGTCCTGATCTTGCCGCCGGTATCCGCGGGGAAGAGGAAACGTTGTGATAGAAAGAGTATCTTCATAGAACTGGGCAACCTGTTAACTTACTGTGTACTCACAATCTGATTGAGAAAATCTGCCAACTCCCCCGCCTGTTGCTGGCGGCTGTAGTGACGGACTCGTTGCTGTGAAACGGGCTTGAATTCATTTTCATGTATAACACCGATGAGACGTTTCAATCCCTGCAGTGCCGATTCTTCGGAATGCAGGTCTGCGACAATTCCCGCGTTTTCCCGCTCGATCAGCTTCGCAGTGTCCCCATTGGGGTCGGTTAACGCCAGCAGGGGCCTTGCTGAGCGCAGATATTCATAGAGCTTTGCCGGTATCTGCTGGTTGCAATTGGCGGCCTGAAAGAGGAGCAGCCCATCAGCGGCACACATTTCCTGCAAGGCCTGTGAATATTCCAAATCCTGCTCAACAGAGACGATGTCTTCTATCTGGTGATGTTTGAGCGCATTATTAATGAAGTTGTCGTGACCGGTTGCTCGCAAAATTATGCGTAAATTCCCCTTCGATATTTCCCCTGTTGCTTTAAGTTGTGCCAGGACAGAAAAAAAGCAACTGGGATCGCGTTCCAGGGGGTAAAGCGTGCCGCTATGGACCAGTGTTATCGGCGGGCGCGGATGGCTCTTGGCTGCCACCTGACCGCTGGCGGGCGCAGCTACACTGTCAAAATCGCCTTCATCATACCCATTTTCAATACAGATCCAGCGCGATGAATCGAGTTGTGGATAGCGGTCCTGGTAAAGTTTCAGGGCGCCCGGCGTGGTGAAGCAGGCACCTGCTGCATGGGTCAGGGTTTTCTTCTCAATGTAGCGGAAAACTTTACGCTTCATGCTGCCGGTGGGATGCACCTCGTCAATCATCGGGTCCCTGAAGTCGGCGACCCAGGGCACACCGCTAAACCTGCAGAGACACAGCCCGATGAGGTGCGCCGTCGCTATAGGGTAAGTGCTCCATATCACCCGTACATCCTGCTTTCTGATGATAGCCAGGCCTTTTATTACTGCTGCAGGAAACCAGCTGACCCATCTGTCCGGCAGTGCGAGAAACCCGGGGTATTTACCCCTGAAGCCAAGGTGTCTGATGCTGTCCAGGGCAAATGCGCGAGTCACTACTGCGCCTTCGCCCTCGACAGTTGGGCGGGCATGCTCTGTCTTGACGGTATCGTAAGCCCGGGGGTCGGCAGTAAGTATGAATGGTTGCCAATCGTGCTCAGGCAGAAATCTTGAAAAACAGTGCGTCCGTCGCAGGCCGCTACTTGATCCATAGGGTGGATAATGGAACGCTATCATGAGTATGTTGGATGTGTCCGCGCTACCCATTTTTATAGTCGTGCCCGAATGGTGAACAGGAGTACTGGTTCTCCGCTCGTGTGCACGAAACTCTCATGGGGATCAAAGCGCTTCCCTGAAAAACGCTACTGCAGGATCGACGAAGTACTCGTGTCCACCCTCTGCGGAAATAAACAGCGGCCTTGTCCCTTCCCCTGCCAGTTCCCAACCCTGCTGGTAAATCGAGATCACGTCATCCTTGAACAGACGGTCGCTGTCGCCTCTCACACCCAGCGTGGGGCGTGGTGCCAGCAGCCAAAGCCATTGCTCCAGAGATACCATTCGGTCAACCCTGGGCAGGATATGGCAATAGTGCGGCTGGCTGTTTTTGCTACCGGTTATCGCCGACTTTATGCCAACAGAGCCGCCGTAAGATTGGAACACTACGGCTTTAACATCAGTATCGAGGGCGCCGTAGTTAACAGCCAATTCGCCGCCATAAGATGCGCCGGTAACACCGGTTCTCTGCTCATCCACCCGGTCAAGTTGTCGCAATAACCGCATGGCATAAGCGATGTCTTTCAGTGCCAGCCACTTATAGGACGTGCCTTCGAGCAGGGCGTTATAGGCAACAATGCTGTGCTCAGTGTTGTAAGGCGCCCCAAGATAGCCAAACCCTCTAAGCTCAGGGGTCAGTGTAACAAAACCCTGTTCGGCCAGTCTTCTGGCCGCCGCGTGCTGATAGGAATCGTCCAGCAGTGCCGTCTGCTCTATGCCAGACTCGCTCTCCCTTACATGGCCAGGTATTACCAGGATTGCAGGGAGCTTTTGCTGCCCCGGTGGCAGATGGAGGTAAGCCGGAATCTCAGATTGATCAAAGGACTTGAAAGCAATGAGCTGCCGTACAATGCCATTGGCTAAGGTTTCTTCGCTCAATACCCTGAATTGTGGAACGACATCAGCCTTTGGCAAAAGGTCTGATCCGGCGGTCTTGATAATCAGCTGACGGGTATTTTCCTGCCACTGCGAAAAGCTGTCTGTGGTAGCCTCGGCGGTTAGAGGCAGCCGGGAGAAGTTCTGCAAATTGGGGTCGGAGTCGATTTGCAGGGGTGCAATTACGGTGTCCGGAACAAACAGCTGCTTCAGCTTCGGTAGTATTTCAAGCTTGCGATCCAGGCTGGCACCCACCAGCATAAATAGCACCACAGCGGCAGCAATCAGTAATGTCTTATTGGAATTTTGGCTGCTATTTGGCATGGCATCGATGGCTGAGTGCTACCGTAAGTCTCCTTTTAACCAGTCCAGTGTCCAGTGTTCCACCTGCTCTCGCCATACTGACCTGGAAAAGGTGTGATCAGCTTCCGGAATTTCACGCTTACTGATATCTTTTTGCTTAAACAGTGAGCGCCATTCGCCTGAGGAGCGGATAGTGCTGCTGAACTCCTTCGCCGTGAGGTCCTGTCCACTGAGAATAATCAATGTGCCGCCAGTAAACTGCGCTATCCCTTTGGCCATTCTTTCTGGAAGGTGGCCAGGTTTTTTTCTGTTTGCGCTGTTTCCCAATATGGCCGTTTTAGCCACCCAAAAAAATGAGCTGATCGAGCTGCGATAACTGAACTGCCCGTTCCTGATTTTGCTCCAAAGATCCCGGCTGAATACCCGTTTCAGGTAGTGATGCCGAATTGAAGCCCTCGCTTCCCCGGTATCGGTGCGCACCCAGGGGTTTACCAGCACGATGTTTTTAACCCTGATGTCTTTATGTGCATAAAATGAGGCGGCAGTGGCGCCATCGCACAAACCCCACAGTACGACATTGCGAATATCCGTGAGGTTTTGGAACTCATCAATCGCAGACTCTATATCGTCGTGGATTTGATCGAAGCTGCGCCGGCTGCCATCGCTGTCGCCCATGCCCCGGCAATCAAATCTGAATACAGGTATGCCGCGCTCTGCAAGAAATCGCGCCAGCAGTACGAATTGCCGGTGGCTGCCTACGCGGGTTTGTGGCCCGCCCACCACAATCACTACGCCACGGCGGCCGGGGTTCTCTGGTTTGTGAAGAATCCCCAGCAGACGGCTGTCCTGGCATTTGAATACGATGGGGATTTCTTCAACATTCATTTTGTGACAACAAGGTCGATGGGTCGGTGTCAGAAATTATAAGCGCGTGATTGAGTATATTGGATTGCTACGCAAAACACGATATGGGCCGGAGACAGCTTGTTCAGGGCTGCCGCGTTGTAGTCTCCGGGGATGTTCCTCGTATTTTCCCGCTTATTCAGCTGTTGGCTGTCCCTATAGCGCGTATTATTGTTGTAACCCCTTTAAATGGACTGCATCTAGACGTATGGACACAAACCCTCGAATTGAATCCATGCCCCGGTTTGATCGCTACGCCTCGCAAGTACCAGCGGAGCCCTGGCATCGGTCGGGCAGGGCGCGGCTGTTTCTGGTGGTGTTCTGCCTGGTGTGTGTTATTGGCCTGATCTATACCGCCTTGCAACCTGCAGTATATCGAAGCAGTGCCACCGTGCTGATGAGTGCCCCCAGCGCTATAGATGCGCAAATATCCGAAGAGGATATCCAGGGTGTGGCCATCCAGCGCAAAATCCTGCTTGGCGGCGAGATTACCGGCCGGCTGGCGGCCTTACTCAGTGAGCAAGAGGCAATCAATATCCCGGTGATTGAGCTGCGCAGTTTGCTGCAGGTGGAGTCTGTTCCCGAGACCAATCTGGTGGAAATGTACGCGCAGGGATCCGACGATCAATTGCTGCCTGTGCTGGTAAATAACTGGATCGATGTTTACCTGGCAATCAGGGCTGAAGATATCGAGGAGGGCAAACAACAGACGCTGCAGATGGTCCAGGGTGAGCTCAGTGGCCTGGAGGTGAGGCTGGAGCAGGCGAGGGCGGCGCTGTCGCAGTTTCGCCAGGAGCATGAAATTATCTCGATGGAGCGTCAGGAGAACGCTGTGCTCGCCAGACTGGATGGCCTTAATCAGGCCTTGAACAACGCTATTGAGGAAGAGGCAAAATCCAGGGCCTACCTGGATACCCTGCGGCAGGCAGTTGCGCAAGGTGCTCAAGTTGTCCCCCAGGACGAGCGCAGCGCTGTTGATGGCCTGCACATGGAATTGCGTCAGTTGCAGGCGGAGTACTTTGAGCTGACCAAACGCTATACCTCTGAATATATTCAAAAAGACCCGCGACTCCGCGCGATACCCGAGCGTATTGGCGAGCTGGAGGCGGCACTGGCCCGGGCGCTGAGCCAGGGCATGCAGATGGAGTTGGCGAATGCCAGCCAGGCTCACGCTGCAGCCCAACAGACAGCGGCAGACTTGCAGCGCCAGCTCGATGACCACAAACAGGAAGTTACCCGGTTCAATACTATCTATGCCACTCACCAGGCGCTGGCGGAGGATCTGGCGAGCCTTGAGCAGATAAACCGCGATGTCCAGGCCAGGCAGGTTCAGGTGGAAGTGCGACAGGTGGAGAAATACCCCCAGGTCTCGGTTATCGACAGGCCGCGCTCTGTAAGTCAGCGCATCGGTCCGGATTACCTGCTATTGCTGGGTGCCACTCTGGGTGCGGCTCTAGGGCTGGCTGTGTTCAGTGTCTGGCTGATGGGCTTTCTTACCCCGAAAAGCACCCAGCCGGCCTACGTGACGCTCTCCGGCGTCCATATGTATCCGCAGGACGGCGGCCAGTTGGCCTATAACCCCAATCAGTCGGATCCGCGGTTAGGTAGCGAAAGTGCCGCCAGAATAGAAGGTCAGGTCGATCAGGATGGAGATCCCAACCGGGCCCCATCAGGTCCCGGCGAGAAACCTGAGTAACCCAGGTGAATTGAACCTCCCAGGCTGAGCGAGGCTTGAATTTATGGGGGGGAGTGTGGCGGTGAAATCAAGCAGCATCCGCTTGTTGCTGGCGTCGTGTCACCAGCAGTCCGGCAAGACCTGTGACCAGCAGAAACAACACCGGAGGTACCGGTACAGGTACCGCCGCGCCTGGTGGCGGGTCTATCACATTGGTCAGTGAGAACATAAAGTCATTGTAATCCTGATCACCGCCGCCCAGCAGATCCTCGAATCCGACCAGTGTAATGTAGGTCGTACCCAGAGCACTGGTAATCGCCTGGGCATGGGCCAGGTTATCCGAATTGCGTGTCGGGTCGCCGCTGAAGAAATTTAGTCCGGTATTGCTCACATACAATCGGAATAATAGCTCGGTGCCGGCCTCGAAATAGCCCAGGTCAACAATTGAATTAATTCCGGAATTTTTGTCGAATACCTTTCCGGTTCCCCAGTCTGAGCTTGTGTCCAGGTAGAGGGTATTGAAGTAACCTGCATCGCTGCCAAGAAACTGTGCTTGCACGTGGCCATCTTCGACTACCAGTAGCGCGCCGCCCAATATGGGGGTGTCCAGAATCAGCCCTGCATGCACTGTGCCTGCAAGAAGCCATGTTGAAATGAGTGCAAATAGTTTTGTTTTCAAGATTATCGCTCCGAGAAATATTTAACGTCAGCTGGTGTTCTTGATAAGAATAAAAGCATAGAGCATGCCAGTATCGAATAATTGTATAAAAAACATATAGTTGTATTAATTTTATAAGACCCGGTACAAGTGTTGTTTACCGGGTGTAAAAAAAGCTGATACAACCGGTGTGGTATTTGTGAGGTAGATCACAGAGCGTCAGGCCAGCGTGTAAATTATTCTGACAGTGCGAGGGGGTGCGAGTGCAGCCAGCGCTCCTGCGGTGCCTGGTCGGCGGCACCCGAACCGGATCTCAGGGTGATGTACCAGCGAGTGGCATCAGGTCAATCCTTGCAGTGAACAATAGCTTATCACTGCCAATAATCCCGAAACAATCGTATACAGGTGTCTGTGCAGCCGGGTCGGCGTGGCGGCTGAGCAGATGCAGGCTATTGTTACTGCGCGCGCCCACAAGGCACCGCCGGTCAACACTCAAACTGTGCGACCGGTATACCATCGGTTTAAGTTCGAAGTCGTGGCCTTGTTCACGGGCTCTTTCTAGCAGCGCACACGACAGTAATGCGCAGGGGAACATGTCAGGAAAGCCTACCTGATCTGCCAGTTCATCAATATAGAGTGATTGCTCCACCAGCGAACCCGATAAAAAGTTTTTAGCGTTGCTGGTTGTGAGGTATTTTCGCTTGAGGAAAATGTCGGTACCCGGGAGAAAGCTCCGGTCTGGTACCTTGTTTAAATCCCCCAGGGTTTCCAGGTTTTCAATTGCTGCAGGTGACAATGGTGCCCTTGACTCGCGTTTGTATCCAGCCACTGCCAGCTTGCCGTCTGCTTTCAAACTGACACGATTGCTCAAGGTCGTGTTTTCGCGGGCCCTGAGCTGGGAGTCTTTAATCACCACCTCAATCTGTTGCCCCGGTACTACGGCATTAACAAACTTGAATTCATAGTTACTGTAATGCAGCTCATTTTCCACCAGCAGCCTGCTCTCATCTCGCTGGGCACGATATTGCCGCAGCTGATCTTCAATCAGGCACTCTAATTGAAAGCCGAGGACGATAGGGCCTGGGAAGGGATTCCCCGCCACTCGCTGCCATCGGTTCTTGTCGTGGAAGGGATTAAAATCATCAGTAGCGTTGCGGGCTACGTCAATGTGGATAAGCTGGAAGCGCAGTGGGCCGTCCATGCTGGACGATTCCTGTGGTGGTTGCTCGAGAGGCAAGTATAGGAATTTAGTGTGGGTATTCCCAGCAGCGGTATAGGTAAAATGTCAGTATGCGATTTGTACAACCGGCAAACTGGCACTCCGGTTTTTGGGTAGGTGGCAGACCCTGGCGGCTGTAGAAGGTAAAGAGTTTTGCTGTCAGCCTAGGCAGCAATTCGCACCGCATTGGCCTGTGAAAGCTTCGATATGGAAAGGTAGTGCTCCAGGCCTGCAAACACGCCCTGGGCGGCGTCGGGCATCCGGCAATGAATATCAAACTCCACCCCCAATGCACTGTGGCACTGGCGATAGAAACGTGCATTTCTCCTGGAACTGAGCACCAGCGCGTAGTCGTAACCGAATTGGCGTGATGCATCGATCAGCTCTGCACAGAAATCGCGTATCATTTGTACTGTTCGCACCACGGGGTCGAAGACAAAACGCTCCCACATACAGCATGCCTCCGAGGCGAGAGCCATCTCGTTGATCTGGTATTGCATTGTGCTGTCGGGCACTATGCGGGCGCCACCCACGCAACGATCGCCGATGCGAGCTATGAGTATCTGGCCCTCCCTGTCTCGTTCGTCTTCACTACCGTCGAAGTCCGGTAATTTGAGTTCTTGCCGAAAACACTTTTGGCGCAACTGGTAGTACTGCTCCAGCAACTGTGGATCCTGGCATAACTCAAACTCTATCGGCATCGCAAAATCCTTTGATAAGGCTGATTTTCCAACCTGCGGGTGAGGTTGAGGGCAGAAATACCCATACAATAATCGCGCCGGAAAACATAATTTTTATAAAAAACAGCTAGATACAAATCAAGAATGTGAACCAGTTCACAAAATTGTAAAATATTACCGGTGTTTTGTCCTGTTTTGTATGCAATTCCCGACACTTTTTATTCATACGTCGAAAAACCTAATAAAAACATGGAGATAGAGTGTCGCTATTTGGCGACAACAGTAGCTAGGCCCCTTTGAACATCTCGGGGTTGATGCTGTGGCGTTTCAGTAGTTTGTAGAAATCCGTGCGATTGCGTTGTGCCAGCAGCGCCGCTTCCGCCACTGACCCGCTGGTCAGGCGCAAAACTTTCACCAGGTAATCGTGTTCAAACTGCTGTCTGGCCTGGGTGAGGGAGGGCAGATACTGGTCTTCAACAGTCAGGGCTTCCCGCACCAATGTCTCGGTAATGACTGGGGTGGTTGACAGCGCCGCCGTGCGTTCCACCACATTTTGCAGCTGGCGCACATTGCCTGGCCACGGCGCCTGTATCAGTATATCCATGGCGGCAGGAGCGAAGCTGGTCACTTTGGCCATCTGGTGGGCGCCAGTGGAGCGCAGGAAATGGCTGGCCAGCAGGGCAATATCCTCGCGCCGTTCTGCCAGTGACGGCAGATGGAGGTTAACGACATTCAAGCGATAGAACAGATCCTCCCGGAACAGGCCCTCGCGCATTTCCCGCTCCAGATCACGATTGGTGGCGGATATTATGCGTACGTCCACAGATTCGCTGGTGGTGCTCCCCACCGCGCGAATGCGGCGCTCCTGCAGTGCTCGCAGCAGCTTCACCTGCACCGGCAGTGGCATATCGCCGATCTCATCCAGAAACAGGGTGCCGCCATGGGCGGCACGGAAAAGGCCCGGGTGTTCGTTCACCGCGCCGGTAAACGCACCTTTAACGTGGCCGAATAACTCGGATTCGAGCAGTTGTTCAGGCAGCGCACCGCAGTTGACCGCCACCATTGCACCCTTGCGTTCCACGTCGGCCGCGTGCAGGGCCCGGGCCAGTAACTCCTTGCCGGTGCCACTTGCCCCGGTGATCAAAACGCTCACGTCCGATCCGGCAACCTGTCTCACCTGGTTGAGTATGCGCTCCATCACCGGGCTGCGGGTGACCACGTGCTCGCGCCAGTCCTCGAATATCTCCGCCTGGGTCGCGCCGGACTGCTCCAGCGCCGCGCGAATTGTGCTCAACAGTACGGTCTTGTCTACCGGTTTGGTGAGGAACTCGAACACGCCCATCTGCGTGGCCGACACGGCCTCGGGAATGGTGCCCTGGGCCGACATGATGATGACGGGAAGGCCCGGATAGAAGTGGCGCACCTGGGCGAAGAGATCCAGCCCGCTTTGCCCTTCCATGCGTAAATCCGTGAGCACCAGGTCCACCGGGTGGTTGCGCAGCAGTTGCAGGGCCTCTGCAGCGGAGGCGGCGGACTGAATGGCAAAGCCCTCCGCTTCCAGCCGTATGCCCAGCAGCTTTAACAGGTTGGTGTCGTCGTCTACCAGCAACAGGCGATCCTGCATCTGCCTATTCCTCCATCCGGGTGCTGATTGTTGCTTCCAGATCGGTGATGGCTTTGATCTTTTGTGTCAGCAATTGGTTTTGTGCCTGCAAATCTGCAACTTTAACTTCAAGTTCTTCGTACTGAAGACGCAATTCGTCGCGGCTTTGATACCAGTTGATCCGGCTCTGATTATAGCGCTCCAGCAACACAGCCAGTCGTCGTTGCCCACTACTAAGGTCTTCATTTGCTGTCAGCTGCCGGAATATATCGCGCGCTCTTACCCAGCTGTCGTAGGCATCCGACTGTTGCCTGAGCAGCCCATAGTAGAACAGTTGGTCGGGGTTGCTGGGCTCAGCAGTACCTTCAAGCGCAGTACTGAGTTGTTCTGCGCTCATGGTGGACACGGCCTCCTGCCAGCGCAGCCAGCGCTGCACCGGAAGAATCAGTGGTGACTTTGCGGCCGACTCCACTGGCGCGATGATCACCGGTGCGGGTGTTGTACACGCCGCAAGCGCCAGGCACGCCAGGAGGCCGGTTACGCCGATTAATGCGCGGGACATAACAGCCTGAAACAAACGGGATAGGTATCGTGGGACACCAACTCGAGCGTACCCCCTTGCGATTCAATGCATTCCCGCGCCACACTGAGCCCAATGCCCGACCCTTTGATCGGGCCGGTGCGCTTTGCCGTGCTTTGATAGAAAGGTTCAAACACGCGAGAGTGGTCCTCTTTGGGTATGGCCTCACCGGAATTGGCGATTTCCATTATGAGATTAGCAGCTTCGCGCCACCAGACAACATCGACATCGCCACCCTCGGGAGCATAGTTGACGGCATTAGACACCAGATTATCCAGCGTGGTTTTCAGTTTGTGCCGATCTGCAAACCAGTATGCCACATCGCCGCGGAAGCTGAGGTTCAGACTCTTTTGGTCGATGGTAAGACGGTAGTTCGCCAGAACCTCCTCCCAGAGTTTTTCCAGGTTTATGTCCTCGAATACGAGCTCTTGCTGCGGCAGTTCGTTGTAATCCACCAGGTTTTCGATTAATCGCTGCAGCTCGATAGCGTTGCGGCGGACGATTTCCACCACCTGCTGCTGTTGCTGGGACAAGTGCCCGGTGACCTGTTCCGCCAGCAAGTCTGTGCCTTCTCGCAAACTGGCGAGCGGCGTTTTAAGTTCGTGGGAGATATGGCGCTGGAACTGTTGCTTTTGCTGCTCTGTATCCTGCAGGCGCTGGCGTAGCCAATCGAGTTGGCGGCCGAGCTCTGCCAGCTCTTGCGGGCCCGATATGCGGATGGTGTGGCCCAAACCCGCGGTGCCTAACTTGAGTATCTCCTTGGAAAGCTCCTGAACGGGCTTGTTAATCCAGTAGGTAAACAACAGCAATAATGCCAGGGTCGCTATCGCGAGAAAGGCCAACTGCACAAACAGGGCGTCGATCACCGTATCGGCTCTGGCAGCGCTATCATCCTGCAGGGCGTCCACCCAGCTTTGCAGCCACTGCTGCAGGCCCCTGCGGTGGTCGCTGATAACCGCGAAAGTCTGATCAAGTGCCTTTGCAGCAACAGCTGGATCTGCTGCTTCTTCCGTTACAGAGGGTGGCTCTGCGGGTGCCAGATCCAGCCCCTGTAGCAACTCCTCCAGTGCCAGTGCATCCGCGCCGTGATCAGTCACTTGCGTCTGCAGGTCCTCCAGGCGCTGCAATAACTGTGCCCGTTCCCGCTGGGCCAGCATCGCGAGTTCTGTGTCAAACAGGGTCTGGTATTGGCGGGTGTGCCGTTCCAATTGCAGTAATTCACCCTCTATGTCATGGCCGAGGCGGGTGACGTAGATGACGTGCCGGGTGACTTCCCGGGTATTGGCCGCCAGGTCTTCCAGCGTGTGTATGGTGAACAGGATGGCCAGACACAGGGGGGCCAGTGCGGTAAAAAAACCGACCAGCACGAGCTGCAATACGGATCTGGGGCGCCAGAAAGACATGAATGACTAGCTTGAGGGCTTGCGGAAAACGGGGGGATTGTAACTCGCTCACGGCAAACCACAAATGACTTTCCCGGTGGCCTGCCGGCCCGGATGAGCGGGGCTATGACACCCGGCAGGGCACTAAAAGTGTCAGATTCTCAGTTTGGCGAGTTGCTCTACCTGCTTGCACAGGGCTTGGCTTTCCAATGCCTGCAGGTGCTCAAGTTCTTTCACAGCGGCATTCCGGGTGTCAGTCATGGCCTGTTGCAGGTCGGCTATCGTATGTGCAGCCTGCTGGTCGGCGTCGCGCTTCTGTGCCGCCAGTCTCGCCTGCTCTTCCTCTCCGGCCTCTGTTGCCTCGGCTTTCATTTTCTCAATTTCGGCAAGCCGATCCTCGGCGCTGCGGCTCCGTTGCTGCAGCTGTTCGTCAATGGTCGCCGCTTCCTTCTGCGCAGTTTGCTCTGTCTCCTTGCGCTGCATCTCCAGCTCTTCGTTGGCCTTTTCGGCCCGGATGCTAGCGTCATTGATGCGTTTTTCCAGGCTATCAATGTCATTTTCTGCCTGTCTTTGTATCTCGGCAATCATCTGTTCCAGCCGATTAATTTCCTCGGCCGCCTTGCGACGCGTTTCCCGCGCGTTTTTTTCCAGCCCGGTGATCTCTTCCTTCGCGCTGGTATTGAGTGCCTCCTCCTCGGCCTTGATTCTCGCCAATTGCTCCCTGGCGTTTTCGCTGCTCTGCTGCTGCAGTTCCTGCAAGCGCGCTATGTCACCGTGGCTGTTCAGCCGGGTATCTTTTTCGAGTCGTTCCAGGCGGCGTAGCTCCTGTTCTGCCTTGTCGCCAGCTTTCAGTGCGCGTTCCTTCAATTTGGCCATTTCGTGTTCTGCGGCAGTTCCCGCCGCTACCAATGCCCGCTCAATATCGCTGAGACGGGTCTCAGCGTTTTTCTGTATCTCCAGCCCCTTGGTCTGCAAGTTGGACAGTTCCTGCTGGGTGACTTCCTCAATCTTCCGGGCCAGAGCTTTGCGGCGGGCCGCGCTCTCTGCAAGACGGCGCTCCTCTGCCACCAGCGCCTTCGCCCTTGCCTCAGTTTCCTGTAGCCTTCTGGCGCGTTCTGCTTCAGCTTTGAGTTTTGCCTTTTCAGTTTCGGCTGCGTGCTGCTGTGCTCGGGAAGCCTCGGCAGCTTCCTGTTTCGCCCTGGCCGCACGCTCCTGCAATTGGCGGGCGTGTTCCAGGCCCGCCAGCCGGTTTTTCTCGGCGGCTGCGGCGATGGCTTCTTCCGCCTCCCGCGTGGCCGCAAGTTCTTTCTGTACTTGCTGGTCTCGCAATACAGCCGTCTGCTTCTGCGCATCCCTGGGCTTCAACACCGTGACTTTGGCACTGTTTTCGTTGCTGTTTTGTGTCTCTGCCCGCGGGTCGGCCTGTTTTATCCGTGCAGAGCTTATGGGCCAGCTGCGATCAATGACTCCGGGTTGTTTTGGCAGGGTGTCGTCATTCACGTTAACCTGCTTCAATGAGCCGGAGGCAATGCGGCGTGGGAAATCGTGCCCGGCCTCAGCATTCGCCGAGCCGTCTTCATGATCTTTATAGCGGGTTTTCGACGTAACCAGTTCTATCACAGCCCCGAGCTGGTTGACTTTCACGTAGTACTCGGCGGCGGCCTTGCGATCCAGGTTGCTGCGCAATACCACGGTCTCCCCGGAAAAAATCTCGTCGAGCATGCCGCTGTCCCGGATTTTGAACAGCTCTACAAAGCCGGCTTTCACCTGCTCCGGGTCATGCCGAGGAAGTACTTCTCCCCTGAAGGTGATGTCGAATTTTTTCACCCTGTCCTACCCCAGTCGTCAATGATGGCGCACTTTTCCCGTGGCCTCGTTCGAATCTAGGCGGGTTTTAACGGGTTTCCAACAAAAGAGTGGAGAAAACTACAGATATTCCGGCAGCTTATACGGTTTTCAACGAGTGCTGCTTTATCGGTGATGCCTGAATTCTGCGGGCTGCTAGACTGCAGATAACACGGTGTCCTGGTGATGTGGCTGATTGCCTCGCTCTTAAAGGACAAAACGGGTAGTTGCGGGGGATGTGGAATGGCGCCATTTTTCGAGATTTCTCATCACGGTGCGGTCAATGGCGTTACCGGTTCCTGCCATGAGTTGCGCCTGATTGATGGCCCGGGGATGCTGCTCGACTGTGGATTGTTTCAGGGGGCAGAAACCTCCGGCACTGGTGCAGGAGCCGACCAGCTCGCCATCGATTTCCCTATTTCCCATATTCAAACGCTGGTGGTGTCGCATGTACACATCGACCACGTAGGGCGAATCCCCTGGTTGTTCGCCGCCGGGTTCAAGGGGCCAATTGTGTGTACCGAGCCCTCGGCCAGTCTCTTGCCCCTGGTTCTGGAGGACGCTGTGAAAATCGGTATCACGCGGGACCGGCGTAAGGTTGAGCGTCTGGTCAAAGTGATTGCATCGCGTATCGTGGCAGTGCCTTACCGACGCTGGTATCGCACGGTGACAGACGGGGGTGGCACTATCGATATCAAATTCCAGCCGGCGGGCCATATTCTGGGGTCGGCCTACGTGGAATGCGACGTCAAGTCCCGGGCTGCCGACACTCCCGGAGAACAGCATCGCGTGGTGTTCTCCGGCGATCTGGGCGCGCCGCATGCGCCGCTGTTACCCGCCCCGCGCTCACCGTACAGGGCCGATACACTGGTAATTGAAAGTACCTATGGAGACCGATTGCACCAGGGGCGACGCGAGCGCAGCTTGCAGCTCAAGAGTGTCATAGAACGGGCGCTGGTGGATAACGGTGCCGTGTTAATTCCGGCTTTCAGTATCGGCCGGACGCAGGAAATATTGTACGAACTCGAGGGGCTTATTCACCGCTACGCTGATGCCAGGGCGGGAAACCATAGCTGGCGCGATCTCGAGATAATTGTGGACTCCCCACTGGCCGCCGGTTTTACCACGGTATATCGCCAGCTTAAGAAACACTGGGATAACGAGGCCCTCGGCCGGGTGAGAGGTGGTCGCCACCCCCTCAGTTTTGAGCAACTGTACACCGTGGGCAGCCATGCACAGCACCAGACCGCGGTGAATTACATCAAAAGCCGTGGCCACCCCTGTATCGTTATAGCGGCAAGCGGTATGTGTGCTGGCGGGCGCATGGTCAATTACCTCAAGGCGCTGATTGAGGACGCCCGCACGGATATTCTTTTTATCGGCTACCAGGCCGCTGGCACACCGGGGAGGGATATTCAGGCCCATGGCCCGAAAGGGGGCTGGGTGAATCTGGATGGCCAACGCTATGACATCAAGGCGGGTGTACACACTATCAGCGGCTACTCGGCGCACGCCGACCAGAACAACCTGCTGGCTTTTGTCCAGCGTATGCGGGTTAAACCGGGGCAGATTCGGATCGTACACGGTGACGAAGACGCCAAAACGGAGCTGGCGCGTCGATACCGGGCGCTATTGCCAGCTGCAGACGTGGTGATTCCGCATGGTTAACGTGGGTCTACGAATCCAGCGTGCATGGCGCTCGTAAAATTCAATCTTCTGCGTATTTTGGTGGCAGTGAGCGGAACATGGGCCAGACGGCCATATCGGGAGGGTATGCTTGACGACTACGTATATCGCCACCGCAGGCAACCCGGCCGGTAATGGATGTGATACAGCCAGTTGCCAGGCCGCCGCAAGCAACAAAACCCTGTTCCGTCTCAATGCATCGGTTGGCAAGACCGCCGCAAGCGGCAGTTCCCTCGGGAGAAATTTCGCATTCAGTAGCCAATCCGCCGCAGGACACCCCGCCTTCATATGTGGTTATACAGGATCTGGATTTACCGCCGCAGGAGACACCGCCCTTCATTGTGGTTTCGCAGGCACTGGACTCGCCACCGCAGGAGACACCTCCCGCAATTGTGGTTTGGCAGGATCTGGCCTTGCCGCCGCAGGAAACACCGCCGTTTACCGTGCTTTCGCAGGCAGTAGACTCGCCGCCGCAGGAGACACCGCCGTCATAGGTGGTTTCGCAGGATCTGGCCTTGCCGCCACAGGAGACGCCACCCCTGTAGGTCGTTTTGCAGGAACTGGATTCCCCACCGCAGGAGACACCACCCTCGTAGGTGGTTTCGCAGGATTTGTACTCACCGCCGCAGGAGATACCTCCTTTCAACGAGGTCTCGCAGGAGCCAGAACCCGCGCTCAGTGCCGGCGCTGGCAGCAGTACTATTAACAACAATATTGGCGCGAAAAATTGCATAACCCATTTCCATCTCTGTGAGATTTGACAGTTTTTGGTCGCCGCGCACAGCTGGGCGGGCGATAGGATAGTATCTGATTGAAGTGCGCGTAGACATAGGTTTTCAGCTGCGACCTGTAACGTGGATCTGACGGGCATTGTCCAGAACATATATACTCGTTCACTATTTATGAGCACTGTATTTTTCGATCTATCCGGATTCGTTCTTCGCCATTTCTCTCGTCCGTTGAGATCGTGCTGTGCAAGGCGCCTGTTCCCGAGAGGTAATCCGGTTGGAACTTTTTTTAGGCTATATCGTTAAAGCACTCATGCTGCCACCCGGTTTGAATTTTTTTGCGATCGTCGCTGGACTGGGTTTGCGCATTAAGTGGCCACGCCTGGGTAACTCCGTTGTTGCGATTAGCTTCGCGGCGCTCTGGCTATTATCGTTGCCGATAGTCGCAGGGTTGTTACTTGTGTCGGTCGAACATTACCCGGCTCTCGATACGAATTCACCTGTTTCCGGTGAGGTGATTGTGGTTCTGGGTGGCAAGCGTAATTCGAGTTCCCCTGAATACGGTGGGGATACCGTGGGAGCAGATACACTCGAACGTATACGTTACAGTGCCAGGTTGGGTCGAGAACTTGACTTGCCCATTGCTGTGACAGGCGGGCGGGGTAGGGTGTCAACTTCTGAACCCCTTGGTGGTCTGATGGCCCGCGTTCTCGAGGACGAGTTTAACCAACCTGTAAGCTGGATCGAAACCACCAGCCTGAACACCGCTGAAAACGCACTGAATTTGCGTTCGATTCTGCCGGCCGACAATATCATTCTGGTAACCCACTCTCTGCACATGAGCCGCGCGCTTCGCATTTTTGAAAAAACCGGTTTTACAGTGACGGCTGCACCGATGGATATTCCTGCGCACTCAGATAGCGGTTCCCGGTTCACCCTATATGATTGGTTGCCGTCTGCGAGTGCTCTATTGATCTCGCGGTCTGTACTCTATGAGGGGCTGGGCTCGATATATTATGCGCTTCGATATTAGTCATCCGCCATCAAACTTGCAGATATTGGTACCGGAGGCCGGACTCGACGGTCCGACGCCTCGGCCGGCACGCGCTGTGGGAGCCTTGATCAAACTTGCAGATATTGGTACCGGAGGCCGGACTCGACGGTCCGACGCCTCGGCCGGCACGCGCTGCAGAAGCCTTAGCAAATCTTGAAGGTAATGGTACCGGAGGCCGGACTCGAACCGGCACGCTTTTAAGGGCGGGGGATTTTGAATCCCCTGTGTCTACCAATTTCACCACTCCGGCATAGAGGGGGTAGGCGAGGAAGGTCACGCCGTTGGAGAGCGCGCGATTATAGCAACAGACCCTGAAACATCAATAATTATTCCTTAACCCGCTCTCACTTTGCCTGTACACTGCGCGCCGGCCCATTCAGGGCCCAAAATTCACTATTCGCCCCCTGGCGGGACACGCGATCTGAGTACCCAAGGAGAAAAGAGCATGGCCATGAAACTGGTTAAGAAAACTGAGGAATACAGCATCTATCTGCGCGGAGACAAGCGCTACGCGGTAGAAGATTCACGCAAGCAGGCGGTCAACGGCGACGAAAAAGTGCGCATCCTCGTGGAAGAGGGGCTGGTTAAGACCGCTGCACCTGCAAAGCCCGAAGAGCCTGTAGCTGAAGAAGCACCGGCGGAAGAGGCTGCAGAGGAAGAGACTGCCACTGAAGAACCGGCCGCTGAAGAAGCTGCTGCCGAGGACGAAGACAAGTAAGCCGCATTGCGGTTAGCGCAGCCGGCCCCTGGCCGGCTTTTCTTTACCTGAGCGAATGTGCCGGTATTACTCTGCGAAATAGCCGCAACGACCCACTATGCAACGTACCGATTTTACTTATGAACTGCCACCGGGCCTGATCGCCCAACACCCCCTGCCGGAGCGCGGTGCAAGCCGTCTGCTGCATCTCGATGGCGCATCGGGGGAGATCAGTCATCACACATTTGCCGACCTTCTCAATTTTCTCGGCCCCGACGATCTGCTCGTGTTCAATAATACCCGGGTCATTCCGGCGCGTCTGTGGGGTCGCAAAGCGAGCGGCGGCAAGGTGGAAATCCTTGTCGAGCGTATCGTTGGCAGCCATCGGGCAGTAGCCCATATTCGCGCCAGCAAATCTCCCAAAGCCGGTACCACTATCGACCTCTGTGCCAGCGAGGGCGAGGCGCCGGGGCCCTATCGGCTGTCGGTCACTGGGCGCGACGGGGCGCTCTTTTACATATCATCAGAGGGAGGGCCCGCCCTCACTGACATCCTCGAAGACGTGGGCCATATGCCATTGCCGCCCTATATCGAGCGCGCTGATCAATTGGCTGACCGGGAACGCTACCAGACGGTGTATGCCGAAAAAGCAGGCGCCGTGGCAGCGCCCACCGCGGGCCTGCACTTCAGTGACGAGATGCTTCGTCTCCTCGATGAAAAAGGCGTACGCCGCGAGACAGTGACGCTCCATGTGGGTGCGGGTACGTTCCAGCCTGTGCGTGCCGAGCGCATCGAAGACCACGTAATGCACGCCGAATATGTAGAAGTTGATGAGACGGTTTGCGCTGCCGTGCGGGAAACCCGGGCCCGGGGTGGGCGGGTTGTAGCGGTGGGAACCACGGCGGTGCGCTCATTGGAGACTGCCAGTGTAGCTGCAGAGGAGGCGTCTGATAAAACGGGGCAGACCCTGCAACCTTTTCAGGGCGATACCAGTATTTTCATTTACCCCGGATACCGCTTTCGCTGTGTGGATGCGATGTTGACCAATTTTCATTTGCCGGAGTCCACCCTGTTGATGCTGGTGAGTGCCTTTGCCGGTAGAGAGCCTATAATGGCCGCCTATGCTGAGGCTATTGCCGAGGAATACCGCTTTTTCAGCTATGGCGATGCCATGTTCATTACTGCCAAAGAAACTGTAAGGGAAACGCCGTGAGTCAGTCCTGCCGTATGCAATTTGAGCATTTGGACACTGACGCGGGCGCCAGGCGCGGGCGACTGGTGTTCCCCCGGGGCACGGTGGAAACCCCGGCATTTATGCCAGTGGGCACCTACGGCACGGTGAAGGGCATGCTGCCAAGAGATATCCGCGCCATTGGCGCCGAGATTATCCTCGGCAACACCTTCCACTTATGGCTGCGGCCAGGCACTGATATTATTGAGCAGCACGGTGATCTGCACGATTTTATGGGGTGGGATGGCCCCATTCTCACGGATTCCGGTGGCTTTCAGGTGTTCAGCCTGGGTGATATGCGCAAGATTTCCGAGGAGGGGGTGAAGTTCCAATCGCCTGTGGATGGCGCAAAAGTGTTTCTGGACCCGGAGACGTCCATGGCCATTCAGCGCAGCCTGGGGGCCGATATCGTGATGATTTTCGATGAGTGCACACCCTATCCGGCAACCGAGGCAGAGGCCCGGGCTTCCATGGAGCTGTCCCTGCGCTGGGCGGCCCGCAGCAAGGCGGCCCACGGCGATAACACCGCAGCCCTGTTCGGTATTGTGCAGGGCGGCATGTACCCGCAGCTGCGCAACGAGTCCCTGGCGGGGCTGGAAGCGATCGGTTTCGACGGCTATGCCATCGGTGGCCTGTCGGTGGGTGAGCCCAAGGACGAGATGCTGCTGGTACTGGATGCGATGCGAGAGCAATTACCCGCGGACAAGCCGCGCTACCTGATGGGAGTGGGCACACCGGCAGACCTGCTGGAGGGGGTGCGCCGGGGCATTGATATGTTCGACTGTGTGATGCCAACCCGCAATGCCCGCAACGGCAATATCTTTACCTCTCGCGGCGTATTGAAGCTACGCAACAACCGGCACAAGACAGATACTGGCCCGCTGGATGACGAGTGCGCTTGCTACACCTGCGAGAACTTCAGCCGTGCCTATTTACATCATCTGGACAAGTGCAATGAAATTCTCGGCTCCCAGTTGAACACTATCCACAACCTGCATTACTACCAGCACCACATGGCTGGCATTCGCGAGGCGATAAGCGCGCACCGCCTGGATGACTTCGCCGCGGACTTTTATAGGCAGCAGGCGCGGGGCGTTTAATGTATACCCTGTGTTTTTATGTTCCCGGTTCATCGCTGGAGGCGGTTAAAACAGCGGTGTTCGCAGCGGGCGCGGGCCGTATCGGCAATTACGACCACTGCTGCTGGCAGGTGGAAGGCCAGGGGCAGTTTCGGCCGTTGGCGGGCAGCAACCCCGCGCTGGGTAAGCCTGGTGAAATTGAAAAGGTGAGTGAATATCGGGTTGAAATGGTTTGCGAGGCGAGTCTCATTACAGCTGTGGTGAATGCCTTGAAAGCAGCCCATCCCTACGAAGAGCCCGCCTGGCATGTGCTGGAGATGGTCACGGAGCTGCCGCGCTGATGCCATCACATCACACTTTATTCGGGCGGCTTGAGAGTGAACTGCCTCTGGCTGACCAGGCCTGGGACGGCCCCTCGGGGCAGCGCCGCGAAGCAGCCGTGCTGGTAGCCCTCACAGCCGAAAGCTCGCCCCGGGTCATACTGGGGCGCAGGGCCATGCATTTGCCCTTGCACCCCGGCGAGGTGGCATTTCCCGGTGGCAAGCGCGAACCTGAGGATGACACGCCCTGGGTAACTGCCCTGCGTGAGGCGATGGAAGAAGTGGGGCTGGAAGAGGGGCTGGTGCACCGCCTGGGTGAACTGACACCACTGCTCACCCGCACCGGTTTCGAGGTTTACCCCTGTGTGGCGAGGGTGCCTGATAGTCTGGATATGGTGGTAGACCCGGGCGAGTTCGACAGTGTGTTTTTATCACCGCTGGAGGTTTTTGCAGACCGGAGCATTTTCCGCCTGGAGCCTATGTCCGATGGCACTCGGACCCGTATGGTCCCGCACTACCAGGTGGGCAGTGACAATATATGGGGAGTGACCGCCACCGTACTGGCACAGTTGGCCAACGTGGCTTACGATGCTGGCCTCGAATTACACAGAGACTGGAAGAAAGCACCATGAAATACAGCCTGGATGGAAAGCATGTCAACCTGGTGGGCGGAGGGCACTTCATTGCTCCGAACGCCGCGGTAATCGGTAATGTGACACTGCACGAAAATAGCAGCGTATGGTTTTCCTGCGTTTTGCGCGGTGATGCTGAGCGCATCGAAGTCGGAGCAGGCAGCAATATCCAGGACGGCACCGTCCTGCATGCCGACCCGGGCTTCCCCATGGTGGTGGGCAAAAACGTGACTGTGGGTCACAACGCCATGTTGCACGGCTGTACCATTGGCGACGGTTCCCTGGTGGGTATTAACGCTGTGGTGCTCAATGGCGCAAAAGTTGGCAAAGGGTGCCTGATTGGTGCCAATGCACTGGTGACCGAGGGCATGGAGATTCCCGATGGTTCTCTGGTGCTGGGTTCGCCGGCGAAGATAAAAACGCAATTGTCAGAGCAGCAGCAGCTCGCGCTCATGCACAATGCCGATCATTACATGGGTAATGCAAAGCATTTCAACGAGGGCTTACTGGAACAGGAATGAGTGAGCCGGAGCCCAAGTCGCCCTGTATATCGGTCTGCCATCTCGACGAGGATGAGATCTGTCAGGGCTGTTTTCGCAGCGCCAGTGAGATAGCCGACTGGATGATGGTTGACGCACAGAAAAAGCGGGACATTCTCCGGCGTGCGGACGAGCGCCGCGAGGCAACCGACAACAAGCGGCCGAACTGATACCGGGTTATGACTAATTCAGGACGGGTATTACGACCGGTGGATCACCGACTATGCGCACCCGCACCGAGCGCACCACATTGCCCTCCAGTTCCAGTATTTCCAGACGGTAGCGGCCTATGGCGAGGCCTGCGTTGGCGTCCGGGAACGATTCAAGGTTTTCCAGAATCAGGCCGCTGAGCGTTTTCGGTCCGTCTTTTGGCAGGTCCCAGTGCAGCGCCTTGTTGATCTCGCGGATGTTGGCGGTGCCGGAGATGATGTGGGTACCGTCACGCTGGGGGAAGATGCTGCCGGTGGCCTCGCTCAGGTTTGAAGTGAACTCGCCCACGATCTCTTCCAGAATGTCTTCCAGCGCCACCAGCCCCATCACCTCGCCGTATTCGTCAACCACGACTGCCAGGCGATGTTTGTGTTTCTGAAAATTCACCAGTTGCGTATTCAGTGGTGTGCTTTCCGGAATGAAGTAGGGTGGTTCGACCTCGCGTTCCAGGGCGGCGCGGTCAAGGCCCTGTCTGTCGATCACTTTGCTGATATTGCGAAGATGCAGCACACCCGCGATTTTGTTGATGTCATCGCGCCACACCGGCACGCGGGTATGGGAACTGGTCTGGATGCAGCGCAATATCTCGTCGTCGCTGTCATCAAGGTCTATACCGTAGACCTCGCTTCTGGGCACCATGATGTCGTTCACCGACACCTCTTCCAGGGCGAGCAGGTTGAGCATCATGTTGCGCCGTTTGGCGGGAATCATCGCCCCGCTTTCCGACACGATCGTGCGCAGTTCTTCCTTGGACAAATGGTCGCTAGCGGTCCCCTCGGGGTCTACGCCGAGTAGTCTCAGCAAGCCGTTGGTAACCCTGCCTACCAGCCACACCAGGGGATACATCACTTTCAACAGCGGCAGCAGAACCAGGCTGGCGGGAAAGGCGACACCCTCAGGATGCAGTGCGGCTATTGTCTTGGGTGTTATTTCGGCGAAGATCAGCACCACCAGGGTCAGCGCCACTGTCGCAATGAGAATGCCGGCATCACCCCACAGGCGGATGGCGATGACTGTCGCGATCGCGGAGGCAAGTATATTGACCAGGTTGTTGCCGATCAGGATCAGGCCGATAAGCCGATCCGGGCGCGCCAGCAATTTGCCGGCGCGAATGGCACCGTGGTGATTGTTTTTCTGCAGGTGCTTCAATCGATAGCGATTGAGCGACATCATGCCGGTTTCCGAGCTGGAGAAGAAGGCGGAAAGAAAAATGAGCGCAGCAAGAACTGAGAAAAGTAGGCCGAGCGGGGCGTCGTTCAATGCAGGTGTAAACCTTTGGTATTCGTTGGCCGCCTATCTTGAAGAAAAACCCGCAGTAGGGCAAGAACTCTCCGCCGCCAATTCTGCGCTATTGCAGTATCAGTTCCAGCACCAGTTTCGAGCCGAAAAAGGCCAGCACCAGCAGGCCGAAGCCGGACAGGGTGAGCCGTACCGCCGTCGTGCTGCGCCAGCCCAGCCGATAGTGCCCCCACAGCAGCACAGCCAGCAGTAGCCAGGAACCCAGGGTGAGAACAGTTTTGTGTACCAGATGCTGCGCGAAGATGTCATCGAGGAAAACAAAACCGGAGAGTATTGCAACCGTCAGCAGGATCTCTCCTACCCACAGCAGCTCGAACAGCATGGTCTCCATTAACTGCAGTGGCGGCAATATCTGAACCAGGCCGCGAGTGTGGCGGTGCTTCAACTGGTGATCCTGTACGGCCAGCAGTGCTGACTGGGCTGCGGCCAGTGTCAGCACGGCGTAGGCGAGAATGGAACTGCCGATATGCAGCAAAATGCCGGCGGGCATATCGGTGCGGATAGGGGCTGTTTCCGGGGCGTAACTGGACACTAACACCGCCAGCGCCGACAGGGGAAACAGGGCGACCAACAGGTTTTGTAGCGGGCGCCGGGACAGTGCGGCGATACAGACCAGGTTGATGACCAGGAAAATCAGCGCGGAGACTTTATAGAAGCCAAGTTCCACTCCGCTACCGGTAAAAATGCCCGCCCAGACCACACCGGCATGGCACAGCATGGCCGCCACGGACAGGGCGATAAAGGCGCGGTTGACCTGCTGGCGGTGCTGCAGAATATGCAATAGCTGCAGCGCCGTGGCTGCCAGATAGAACAGCGCGGCGAGTGGGGCGAGAATGGTGGCTTGCATCGGCTTGGGAGTTGGCCCTGGGTAACGTATACTTCGGCCCTTTGTACCCATTTGTCCCCATCTAAGCAATAGCGACGATTTTATCCGAGAGATTTTCCATGTTTGAGAGCTTGAGTGATCGACTTTCCCAGAGTTTGCGTGGCATTTCCGGCAAGGCCCGGTTAAGTGACGAAAACATCCAGGAGACACTGCGTGAAGTGCGTATGGCCCTGTTGGAGGCTGACGTCGCGCTGCCCGTAGTAAAGGATTTCGTCGAGGCCATCAAGCAGCGCGCGCTGGGCCAGGAAGTAATGAAGAGCCTGAGCCCGGGCCAGGCTTTCCTCAAAATCGTTCAGAACGAGCTTGAGGAGGTGATGGGGGCGGCCAATGAAGGCCTGAATCTGGCCACCAAGCCACCGGCGGTTATTCTCATGGCGGGCCTGCAGGGCGCGGGTAAGACAACTTCTGTGGCCAAGCTGGCCAAGCTGCTGAAGGAGCGGGACAAGAAAAAAGTGACGGTGGTGAGCGCCGACATCTACCGCCCGGCGGCTATCAAGCAGTTGGAAACGCTGGCGGCGGAAGTCGGAGCGGATTTCTTTGCCAGTGACATAAGCCAGAAGCCCACCGATATCGTGCGTGGGGCTATTGACCACGCCAGGATTCAGTTCAGTGATGTGTTGATTGTCGATACCGCCGGCCGCCTGGCCATCGACGAAGCCATGATGGCGGAAATTGCCGAGTTGCACCGGGTTGCCGAACCCGTTGAAACCCTGTTCGTGGTAGATGCGATGACAGGGCAGGATGCGGCCAAAACTGCCAGGGCATTCGACCAGGCACTGCCCCTCACCGGTGTCATCCTGACCAAGGTCGACGCCGATACCCGCGGCGGTGCGGCGCTGTCCGTGCGGGCTATAACCGGTAAGCCGATCAAGTTCCTCGGGGTGGGGGAGAAAACCGCTGCCCTGGATCCCTTCCATCCGGACCGGATGGCGTCCCGTATCCTCGGCATGGGCGATGTCATGTCGCTGATCGAGGAGGTGGAGCAGAAGGTAGACAAGAAAAAAGCTGAGAGACTGGCGCGCAAGGTCAAGAAAGGGCAGAAATTTGACCTGGAGGATTTTCGCGACCAACTGCAGCAGATGAACAATATGGGCGGGATTACCAGCATGCTGGACAAGCTGCCCGGCATGGGCAATATCGCCCAGATGGCCCAGCAGAATCTCGATGTGAAGCAGTTTGCCCGCATGGAGGCACTGATCAACTCCATGACCCCGAAAGAGCGTCGCAACCCCGAGCTCATCCAGGGCTCCCGCAAACGCCGCATCACCCAGGGTTCAGGCCTTCAGGTACAAGATCTCAATCGCCTGCTGAAGCAGCACAAGCAGATGCAGAAGATGATGAAAAAAATGAAAGGCGGTGGCATGGAGAAAATGATGCGCGGCCTCGGTGGCATGGGCGGCCCGGGTGGTCCCGGCGGCATGGGTGGGCCTCCCGGTGGTATGCCGTTCCGTTAATCCCCATAAGGGTCGGAATACACTAAAAATTCCGTCTCCCAGGGGTTTCAAACCAGCCCTATTTTCCGTATGATACGCCACCTTTCCGGCCCAGGTGCCGGGTTTTGTCGTGGGTGATGGTGCGATTTAGCAGCAAATCCCCTCTAAATGTCAGGAAATTACGCAAAATGGTAACAATTCGTCTTGCCCGTGGTGGTTCCAAGAAGCGCCCGTTTTATCACCTTACCGTCTCCGACAACCGCAATGCGCGCAATGGCCGGTTCATTGAGCGAGTGGGTTTCTTCAACCCGGTTGCCCGTGGCCAGGAAGAGCGCCTGCGTATTGACGCCGAGCGTGTGGCCTACTGGCAGAGCCAGGGTGCCCAGCTGTCTGAGCGTGTGGCCAAGCTGGTCAAGGATTCTGCGGCTGCCGCCTGAATCAGGCGTCCGGGGGTTTGATGACTGATCCCTCGAAAGCTGATTTGTTGATAGTTGGTAAGATTACCGGCTGTTATGGCGTCAAGGGGTGGGTGAAAATCCATTCCTATACTGAGCCCAAAGAGAACTTTCTCGGGTTCGGGAAATGGGTGTTGCAGCGCAAAGGCGGTGTAGAACCCATCGAATTTGATGACGGGCGGGCGCAGGGCAAAGGCCTGGTGGTGCATATCGCCGGTGTGGATGATCGCAACCTGGCGGAGTCCTATCGCGGACTTGAAGTCGCGGTGCAGGCGGGTAGCCTGCCGGACCTCGAAGAGGGCGATTACTACTGGAGCCAGTTACAGGGGCTGCAGGTCTGGTGTCACGACCAGAGCGATGAGGCCAGTGACGAACGCGTGTTACTGGGCTCGGTAGAGTACCTGCTCGAAACCGGGGCCAACGACGTCCTGGTGGTGAAGCCCTCAGAGGGCAGTATTGATGACAGGGAGCGGTTGATTCCCTACTTGCCCGGAGATGTGGTCACAAGAGTGGACCTGGCCGAGGCGGTGATAGAGGTGAACTGGTTTCTCGAGGATTGAGGAAGCAGTGGCAGAATACAGGGAGTAGCGGGGCACGATGCAGATAGCACTGGTGAGCCTGTTCCCCGAGATGTTTGCCGCGGTGAGTGACCACGGAGTCACAGGCCGGGCGGTCAAACAGGGCCTGGTGGCATTGAGCCACTTCAATCCGCGCGATTACACGGCGGACAGGCATCGCACGGTGGACGACCGGCCCTACGGCGGCGGCCCCGGCATGTTGATGATGATAGACCCACTGCAGCAGGCTATAGCCGCTGCGCGGGAGGCGGCAGGAGAGAACGCGAAAGTGATCTACCTGTCACCCCAGGGCACTCGCTTCGGCCACAGCAAGGCCGTGGAATTGGCCCTGAAGCCCGGCGTAGTATTGATTGCCGGTCGTTATGAAGGCGTTGATGAACGCCTGCTGGAAGCCGAGGTAGACGAAGAATTGTCGATCGGTGATTACGTACTGAGCGGCGGCGAACTGGCCGCCATGGTCGTGATCGATGCAGTAACACGGCAGCTGCCCGGGGTACTCGGGCACGCACTGTCGGCGCAGGAGGACTCCTTCGTCGACGGCTTGCTGGATTGCCCGCACTACACCCGTCCGGAGGTGTACCAGGGCAGCAAGGTACCGGATGTATTACTCAGCGGGAATCACGAAGCGATTCGCCGCTGGCGCCTGAAGCAGGCACTGGGTAGAACGCAGGAGCGACGCCCGGACTTGCTGCAAGGCAGGGCGATGTCGCCCGAGGAAGAAAAGTTGTTGGCGGACTATATCCGCGAACGCACATTATCAACAGACAGATAGCTGTGAAGCTACGAACAAAATCCAACAGGAGCGCACCATGAGCACCAATAAGGTTATTTCTCAGATCGAAGCTGAGCAGATGGAAAAAGAACTGGCTGAGTTCAGCCCCGGTGATACCGTGGTCGTTCAGGTGAAGGTAAAGGAAGGTGATCGTGAGCGTCTGCAGGCTTTCGAAGGTGTTTGCATCCGCAAGCGCAATCGCGCCCTGAACTCCGCTTTCACTGTCCGCAAGATCTCCCACGGTGTGGGCGTTGAGCGTACTTTCCAAACCTACAGCCCGCTGGTTGAGAGCATAGCTGTCAAGCGTCGCGGCGACGTGCGTCAGGCCAAGCTCTATTACTTGCGCGAGCTGAGCGGCCGTGCTGCACGCATCAAGGAAAAGCTGTAACACCCGGTTTACAGTAGTAGATTCCAAAAGCGGCCCTGGTGGCCGCTTTTTTATGGGTGGCATGGTGTCGGGTGATGTGCTGTTCCATTTCCGTGTACTGCCGGGGAAGATGCAAGGGCGTTCCTGTTCCATTGTCGGCACGGGTTCGGGTATGTCCTGGCTCCATGGCCGCGCCCCTCCGGGGTGCCCTCAGTCGGTTGGGAGCCTTAAAGCGCTTCGCTGTCTCCCGCCACTCCTTCGGCGCTGTCCTTTAATATTCCGCCAGGACATACCCGAACCCCTGCCTTCGATCGCGCGTGAAAAGCAATCCTGCAGGAAATTAGCGGTGTTTTAGACTCTCTATGGCTTGAAATTTCTGCGGTTGAGGGCGGGGGTTGCCTCGCGGAATATTAAAGGCGCACGCCGAAGGCGGACTGGAGACAGCGTAGCGCTTTAAGGCTCCAGGCCAACTGAGGGAAGCCCGGAGGGCCGCAGCCATGGAGCGAGGTAACCCCCGCTCTCGACCGGAATGGAACGTCACAGTCTCTGATGCTATGCGATCAATTTTTCTTGTCCAGGACGTGTTCGTGATAGTGTACCGGCATGCCAAGTGACCTCCCCGAACATCCCGAAATCGAACGCTACATCGACGCCATGTGGATGGAAAAGGGGCTTAGCGACAACAGCCTTTCGTCGTACCGGCGCGACCTCAAGCAATTTAATCAATGGCTGATGAAGAACAGGGAAAGCAGCATCACCGGGGCTGACCGCTCATCGCTGCAGGCGTATCTGGGGGCGCGCCTGGAGCAGGGGCAATCGCCACGCACCACCGCCCGTTTTATGTCCTGTGCCCGGGGTTTTTATCATTATCTTTTGCGCGAGGGCAGGCTGACGGTTGATCCCACCCTCGATGTGGATAGCCCCAAGCTCGGCCGGCCCCTGCCCAAGTCCCTGTCGGAAAAGGACGTCGACAAGCTGCTGCAGGCGCCCGATCTGGATATTGCGCTGGAATTTCGCGATCGCACCATGCTGGAACTGCTTTATGCCTGTGGCCTGCGAGTGACGGAGCTAACCAGTCTGCAATTGACGCAGGTAAGCCTGAATCAGGGAGTGGTGCGGGTTTTCGGCAAGGGCAGCAAGGAGAGACTGGTGCCTATGGGGGAGGAGGCACAGCTGTGGCTGCAGCGGTATATGGCGGGCCCGCGGGCCGAATTACTCAAGGGTCTGCCCTGCGATGAGATGTTTCCCAGCCGTCGCGGGCGTCAAATGACTCGCCAGACCTTCTGGTATCGTATTAAAATCTACGCCCGGCGGGCAGATATCCGCAGCGAGCTGTCGCCACACACTTTGCGTCATGCCTTTGCAACCCATTTGCTCAATCACGGTGCGGATTTACGTGTGGTGCAATTGCTGCTCGGCCACAGTGACCTCAGCACCACCCAGATTTACACGCATGTGGCCAAGCAGCGCATGCAGGAATTGCACGCCCAGCACCACCCACGGGGGTGAGGAACTAAAGCGATGGTCGCGGTTCCAAGGTACACCAGATCGGGTATTGTCCGGTTTGGCTAACAAGGGTGTTATGCGCCCGTAAAACTAGAGGAAACAGAATGATTTACCCGATTTTGCGCACAGCCACGGTGTTAGTGATGACCGCGTTTACTTCATTGGCGGTTGCAGGCCAGGCCGTCGACAAGGCGATAGTCGATCAGCTGCGAACTGTGCTGGCCAACCCCCAGATGGGCCTGGAAGTGGGCAAAGTGGAAGAGAGCCCCATTCCCGGGCTGTATGCCGTGGAGTACACCACGGGCCCGGTGGTGTATGCCAATGCCAGCGGCGAGTACATGATTCTTGGTGACCTGTATTCGGTAGATGAGGCAGGCTATACCAACCTCACCGCCAAACGGCGTGATGGTGAGCGTCTGGAGGCGCTGGCAAAGGTGGATGAGAAGGACATGATCATTTTTGCTCCCCAGGGAGAGCCCAAGGGGCATATCACGGTTTTTACTGATACCACCTGTTTTTACTGCCAGAAGTTGCACAAAGAGGTGCCGGAACTCAACAAGCGTGGGATCGAAGTGCGCTATCTCGCCTATCCCCGTTCTGGCATCGGTTCTCCCGGCTACAACCAGATGGTCACCGCCTGGTGCGCCAGCGATCGGCAGACCATTATGACCAAGCTGCAGAGTAAGCAGTCGGTACCGGAAAAGGTGTGCGAAGGCAATCCGGTAGCTTCACAGTACGCGCTGGGGCAGCAACTCGGTGTACAGGGCACGCCCGCCTTGATTACCGACGACGGCACCCTGATTCCGGGCTATCAATCAGCGGATGATCTCATGGTGACCATGGGGCTGAACTGAGCCCCGGCAGAGCCTTCAGAGTATTATCTCCCCAGGCCCCCTGCTGCGTTGACAGCATGGGGCTGACTCAGTACTGTTTCACCCCTTTTTCATCATCACCGCCCTTGAGGGCCTAAGCAGAGTTTTAAGTCGTGGACGAAAAGTTTCAGCGCATCGAGCGC
Organism: uncultured Haliea sp.; assembly: GCA_963977485.1. GTDB lineage: Bacteria > Pseudomonadota > Gammaproteobacteria > Pseudomonadales > Halieaceae > JARRPM01. The sequence continues at coordinate 15,794 of CAXBOW010000008.1, read as the reverse complement.
TTGCCACCCTATGTTTTCAATATTATCGGCGAACTGAAGCAGCAGGCACGGGCGGCCGGCGAGGATATTATTGACTTTGGCATGGGCAACCCGGATCAGCCGACGCCGGACCACATCGTCGACAAGATGGTGGAGACGGCGCGCCGTGGCGATACCCACCGCTATTCCCAGTCCAAGGGTATTCCGCGGCTGCGGCGCGCCATCTGCGGTTGGTACAAGCAACGCTTTGACGTAGACCTTGATCCCGCCACGGAAGCTATTGTTACCCTGGGCTCCAAAGAGGGGCTTGCTCATCTGGCGCTGGCGACTACCGGCCCGGGCGATGCCATACTGGTACCCAACCCGTCCTATCCCATTCATCCCTATGGTTTTGTGATATCCGGTGCGGATATTCGTCATGTGCCCATGGGTGCGGATGAAAACGAATTTTTTGTGGAGCTTGAGAAGGCGATCCATACCAGCTGGCCGCGGCCCAAAATGCTGGTATTGAACTTCCCCTCAAACCCCACTGCCGACTGTGTGGAGCTGGAATTCTATGAGCGGGTTATCGCTATTGCCCGGGAGCACTCCATCTGGGTAGTGCAGGACCTGGCATACGCGGATCTTTGTTACGACGGTTACGTCGCACCGTCAATACTGCAGGTGGAGGGTGCGAAGGAAGTAGCAGTTGAGTTCTACAGCATGTCAAAAAGCTACAATATGCCCGGTTGGCGTGTCGGCTTCTGTTGTGGCAACGAGACTCTGGTAGGTGCGCTCGCGCGGATCAAGTCCTACCTCGATTACGGTATGTTTACGCCCATACAGGTTGCAGCGATTGCGGCGCTGGAAGGCGACCAGAGTTGCGTCAAGGAAATCTGCGCCATGTATCAGTCGCGCCGCGACGTGCTTTGCAGTGGCCTGAATGCCGCAGGTTGGCCAGTGCGGCTCCCCAAGGCAACCATGTTTGTGTGGGCGAAAATCCCCGAATATTATCGCGAGATGGGCTCTATTGAGTTCAGCAAGAAATTGCTCACGGAGGCCAAGGTGGCCGTGTCTCCCGGCATCGGCTTTGGCGAGTTCGGTGAAGGTTTTGTACGCTTTGGTCTTATCGAGAATGAGCACCGCACGCGGCAGGCGATTCGCAGTATCAAACGGATGATCAAGAACGACGGCTTTGCCTGAAGGGCGCAGCGGTAACGAACGTGACAAGTAGACGGAACCTATGAGTACTAAACCAATCACTATCGGCATTTGCGGCCTGGGCACTGTGGGCTGTGGAACCTTCCGTGTGTTGCAGGACAACGCCGGGATTATTGCCGCTCGCGCACAGGCGCCGCTGCACGTTGTTCACGTGGGTGTTCGCCATGATAATCACGGCTGCGAGTTGGGCGATGCCCGCGTCAGCCGCGATATATTTGACGTTGCCCGGGACCCGGATGTGGATATTCTGGTGGAACTTATCGGCGGCACCACGGTGGCCAGGGAGCTGGTGGAAACCGCCATTCGCAGTGGCAAGCACGTGGTGACGGCCAACAAGGCGTTGATAGCCGAATTCGGCAATGAAATTTTTGCCCTGGCCGATGAGCATGGTGTAGAGGTGCGTTTCGAGGCCGCAGTGGCCGGTGGCATCCCCATCATCAAGGCGTTGCGCGAGGGGCTTGCGGGCAACCGTATCGAGTGGCTGGCCGGCATTATCAATGGTACCGGCAATTTCATCCTGACCGAGATGCGCGACCGCGGCCGCGAGTTTGCCGATGTATTGGCTGACGCGCAGGCGTTGGGTTATGCCGAGGCAGATCCCACTTTTGATATCGAGGGTATAGACGCGGCCCACAAGCTGGTTATTCTGGCCTCCATCGCCTTTGGTATTCCTCTGCAGTTCGAGTCTGTTTACACCGAGGGTATTACCCAGCTCACCACCCGGGATGTGGAACTGGCCCAGGAACTGGGTTACGTCATCAAGCACCTGGGTATCGCCAAGCAAAATGGCGACGGTGTGGAGTTGCGCGTTCACCCCACCCTGATACCGAATGATTTACTGCTGGCGGATGTTGATGGCGTCAAAAATGCGATTCTCGTAGAGGGGGATGCGGTCGGTTCCACGCTTTACTATGGCGCAGGCGCGGGAGCGGCACCAACAGCCTCTGCGGTGGTGTCTGATCTGGTGGACCTCGCCCGCGACCTCGGAGTGGGCCAGACCTGCCGGGTGCCGCCACTGGGTTTTGCCCGCAGCACTCTGCGCGACCTTCCTGTTGTGCCGATGGACCGTGTAGTCACGCCCTGGTATCTGCGCATGGAGGTGGTTGACAAGCCCGGGGTCCTGTCGCAGGTGGCGAGTATCTTCAGCGAGCAGGGCATTAGCATAGAGGCGCTGATCCAGAAGGCACCCGCAGAGGGTGAAACCCGTGTGCAACTTATCGTGGTAACCAACAAGGCGATTCAGGGTAACGTGGACAAAGCGGTAGCAGATATCGAAGCGCTGGATTCCATTGCAGGTAAAGTCACCCGTATCCGGGTGGAAGAATTGGACGGATAACGATGAAATACATCAGCACCCGAGGACAAGCACCGGCACTGAATTTCGAGCAGGTATTGCTTACCGGCCTGGCCGCCGATGGTGGCCTGTATGTGCCGGAGACGCTACCCAGCTTCAGTCCCGAAGACATTGCGGCCATGGCGTCACTGGATTACCCGCAGCTGGCGCTGAAAATAATCAGTCCCTTTGTGGATGACTGCATCCCCGCAGCGGATCTCAAGGCGATCATCGACGAGACCTATACCGAGTTTCGCCACACCGCAGTAGCGCCCATGGTGCAGCTCGCAGCCAATCAGTGGGTGCTGGAACTGTTTCACGGCCCAACGCTGGCGTTCAAGGATTTTGCCCTGCAGTTGCTGGGGCGTCTGCTGGATTATGTGCTGGAGCGCAAACACCAGAAAGTGGTGATTATGGGCGCTACCTCAGGCGACACCGGCTCCGCCGCTATTGAGGGCTGCAAGCGCTGCAAGAATATTGATATCTATATTCTGCACCCCCACAACCGGGTGTCGGATGTGCAGCGTAAACAGATGACTACCGTACAGGGCGACACGATCCACAACCTCGCAGTGGACGGTAACTTTGACGACTGCCAGGCCATGGTCAAGGCCAGTTTTGGCGATCGCAGCTTCCTGCCTGCCGACCGCAGTCTGGTGGCGGTAAATTCCATCAACTGGGCGCGCATCATGGCCCAGATTGTGTATTACTTTTATGCCGCGGTAGCGCTGGGTGCACCGCATCGCCCCATAGCGTTTTCAGTACCCACCGGAAATTTCGGCGATATTTTTGCCGGCTATCTCGCTCGTCAAATGGGCTTGCCGATAGAGCGCCTGATTATTGCCACCAATACCAATGACGTGCTGCATCGAGTGATGACCTCCAGTACCTACGGACGCCAGCCGCTGATACACACGATGTCTCCGAGTATGGATATCAGCGTGTCCAGCAATTTTGAGCGTCTGTTGTTCGACCTCTACGATCGCGACGGCGCTGCCCTCGCCGACCTGATGCAGCGCTTTGACAAGGGTGATATCAGTTTCAGCGAAACGGCTATGAGCAGAGCCCGGGAGTTGTTCAGCAGCCATTGCGTATCGGAGGCGGCTACCTGCGAGCAGATTGCCAGCACCTGGCGTGAGTGTGAATACCTGCTCGATCCGCACAGCGCTATCGGTGTCGCAGCAGCGCTGGCTGCGGATGTGCCCGCCTCGGTACCCGTGGTGACTCTGGCAACAGCACACCCCGCCAAATTCCCCGATGCGATAAAAGCCGCAGGACTGGAGCAAACGGTAGAGTTACCACTGCACCTGAAGGATTTGTTCGAGCGCCCGGAGCGCTTCGAAGTTCTGCCGAACGACCTCAAGGCGGTGCAGGCCTATATGGCAAACAGCATCAGCGCCTGACCCCTGTGCAGAAACTGATTCGCCGGCGTCCGATCAACTCCGATAAGACGCTGCGCGATGACAGAATTCACCCTCTGCTGGCGCGGGTTTACGCGTCGCGTGGTGCCGGCGCGGAGGAACTTGATCTGGGGCTGGCACGGCTGTTGCCCCCGGCTCAACTGCACAATGCAGACCGCGCGGCCACGCTACTGGCCGATGCGATTGCGGCGAATCTCAAACTCCTGATCGTGGGCGATTTTGACGCCGATGGCGCCACCAGCACGGCACTGGCATTGTCGGTCCTCAGGCAATTTGGTGCCCAACACGTGGATTATCTGGTGCCCAACCGCTTCGATTATGGCTACGGGCTCACCCCGGAAATTGTTGAACTGGCGGCCACCCGGCAACCCGACCTGATCATCACCGTGGACAACGGCATCTCCAGTATTGACGGTGTCGCAGCGGCCAGGGAATGCGGCATTACCACTCTCATCACCGACCACCACCTGGCCGGCCGCGAATTGCCAGAGGCCGATGTAATCGTCAATCCCAATCAGCCGGACTGCGGCTTCCCCAGTAAAAACCTTGCGGGTGTAGGTGTCATTTTCTACGTGATGCTCACCCTCAGGGCGGAGCTGCGCAAGCGCGGCTGGTTCGAGCAGCGACCGGAACCCAATCTGGCGCATTACACAGACCTCGTAGCACTGGGCACCGTCGCCGATGTTGTCCCGCTGGATCACAACAACCGCATCCTGGTGGCCGCCGGCTTGGCGCGCATCCAGGCCGGTCTGGCCCGCCCGGGCATTCGCGCCCTGCTGGAAGTCGCGTCCAGGGACTCTCGCTCGGTGGTGGCGTCGGACCTTGGTTTCGCCGTTGGCCCCAGAATCAACGCCGCCGGCCGGCTGGATGATATGTCCATCGGCATCGAATGCCTGCTCAGCGAAGACCCCGGCAGGGCGGCGACTCTGGCGATGCAACTGCACCAGCTCAACCAGGATCGCCGGATTATCGAGGGCGATATGCAGGCGGAAGCCCTGCGGGAGCTGGCCGGGCTGGAACTGGCAGAGGAGGGTGATCCTCCGGTCGCCATGACCCTGTACCAACCCGGCTGGCACCAGGGTGTTATCGGCATTCTGGCCTCCCGCATCAAGGATAGGCTGCATCGCCCCACCATCGCTTTCGCCGACGGCGATGCCGGCCAGATAAAGGGCTCCGCCCGTTCCATTCCCGGCATTCATATTCGCGACATCCTCGACGCCGTAGCCGTGCGCCACCCGGGTCTGATAAGCAAATTCGGTGGCCACGCCATGGCCGCCGGCCTCAGTCTGGCGCAGCAAGACTACCCGCGCTTTGCCACTGCCTTCGTCGCAGAGGTGCAGCGTCACGCCGCCGATGTCGAGCTACAGGCGGTGATTGATTCCGATGGCGAGTTGGCTGAGGACGAATTCCAGCTGGACCTGGCAACCGCCCTGCGCTTCGCCGGCCCCTGGGGTCAGCACTTCCCCGAACCCATCTTCGACGGCATCTTCCAACTCGTCAGCCAGCGGCTGGTCGGCGAAAAACACCTGAAAATGACACTCTTTCCCGCCAACGGTTCGGTGCTACTCGACGCCATCGCGTTCAACGTCGATCTCGATATCTGGCCGGACCCCACCATCGAGCATGCCGAGATTGCTTATCGGCTCGACGTTAACGAATTTCGCGGACAGCGCTCGGTACAGCTGGTTGTGGAGCACATTATTCCTGCGTGATTTGGTGAGTTTTAGTAACGCGTTGGTTTCATGTGCCTGCGTTGGTCGGTGGATATGGCATGTCTGGACACGCCGCAAGTACATCCATGTAGGCTCGTATCGCGCATCCATGCGCTCAACGGTCCAGGCATGCCATATCCACCGCCCAACGCGCAATGAGATCGAGCTGGTTTTCAAAAGGCCAGCAAGATCTTGGGATGCTCATATTTGTTTGGCTGGATAATTCGCGGACTCTGCAAACGGCATATGGTGTTCCGCTAATGATCACAACTAATTTTTCGTGCTTTTCTATCCGCTCATATGCTCGATGCAAGCACAGGGTAGCCGGGCGGTCCTGGCTGGACCGTTGAGCGCATGGATGCGCGAACCGAGCCTACATGGACGTATTCACGGCGTGTCCAGGCAGGACCGCCCGGCTGACCGGTGCGTTTGAAGCAGTGCCATATTTCGAGGCAGTAACTCAAACTTGGAATTGGCCAGAAAAACCTGCTTGACCTTCCAGCCACTGTAAGGTTTACATTAGCGCCATACAGTAACAGGAGGTGCTTATGAACATCTCGGAAGCAGCGAAAGAAAGCGGGTTGAGTGCCAAAACCATCCGCTATTACGAAGAAATCGCATTGATCGCACCGGCGAGCCGTGGCGACAACGGATATCGGCAGTATGACCAGAAAGGCGTGAAGGAACTGCGTTTTCTGGCGCATGCACGGGAAGTCGGTTTCGACCTGGACGAAAGCAAGCAACTGCTGGAACTGTCGCGCAATCCGGAACGTCAGAGTGGGCATGCCCGGGATCTGGTGATGGAAAAGAGCCGGAAATTGCAGGCGCGTATAGCGCAACTGGTGGCCATGCAGAAACAACTGCTGGAAATGGCGAGCCGCTGCCGGGGCGATGAAGGGCCGGAATGTGCGATTCTCGAAGACCTTGCGGCGGTGGAGCGATGAGCCACTGTGAGGCCTCGGCTCTGAAGGGAGCTGAGCTGTGAAAGAAGAGCAGATGGTGCCCGAAGGCGCCGCTTCCCACGATTGTTGTGCGGCCCCCGCGGCGAGCGCACCGGGTTGCCATGATGATACCAGCGCAGCGCAAGACAGCTGTTGTGAAACACCGGTACAGCGCGACTACTTTCTCTGGATTTGTGTGCTTGTTGTCGCGGTGGCCTATCCGGTCGGCGCCTTCTTCATGCCGCACGACCATGAATCTTTTATCGGAATTTTCACCGGCGGCATTGTCGAACTGTTCAACCAGATGTGGTGGGGCATCGTTATCGGTGTGATATTCGTCGGTATCATCGGCCGGGTACCGCGGGACCTGGTAATGGGCATGTTGGGCCGCGACGGTGGCCTGCGGGGTATGTTTCGCGCCACACTGGCGGGCGTCTTCCTCGACTTGTGCAGCCACGGCATCCTGGCTGTGGGCATGAAACTGTACGAACGCGGCGCCAGTGTCGGCCAGGTGATGGCCTTCCTGCTGGCCAGCCCCTGGAACTCCTTCTCCCTGACCCTGATCCTGTTTGGTCTTATAGGCGTCAGCTGGACCCTGTTATTCATCCTGATATCCCTGATTATCGGTATTATCACGGGCCTGATCTTCGATGCCCTGGTGCGCCGCGGTGACTTGCCGGCCAATCCCTTCCAGGCCGAACTCGGGGAGGCTCGACCGCTGCGGGTATTGTGGCGGGAATTCCGTCAGACCATCACTTTTTCCGCAGCGGGTAGTCTGGAAATTCTGCGCGAGGGATTCGCCGGCGCCAGGATCGTCATCCGCTGGTCCATGTTCGGCCTGATACTGGCGGGCCTTATTCGGGCTTTTATGCCCGAGGACGCATTCGCCACCTGGTTTGGCGCCACCATGGGGGGCCTCTGGCTCACCCTGCTGGCCACCACCGTCATAGAGGTCTGTTCAGAGGGTTCCACGCCCATCGCCGCTGACCTGATGAACAGGGCAGCCGCCCCGGGCAACAGCTTCACCTTCCTGATGGCCGGCGTGGCAACCGACTACACCGAGGTCATGTCCATCCGCGATACCACCAAATCCTGGAAGATTGCGCTGTTTTTGCCTCTGATAACCGTTCCCCAGATCATGCTTATTGGTGCTGTTTTGAATCAGTTTTGATGGTGTAAGTGAATTGTTAATTAGCCCGCCGCCGTGCGCGACTGTCTTTGCCCCCTTGGGTTGGAACCCCACGCCCTCTGGCGGCAAAGACAGTCGCGCACGGCTACCCCTGAGTACGCTGCGAATACGGTTTGCGTAGCGCGATTGGTGGCGCAGACGTTCGCGGATGGCTACCTGTGAGTACGCCGCGAATCCAGTCTGCGTAGCCCAAAGGTAGCAACCCGTGCCTTTCGATATCCCCAGAGGGCGTGGGGTTCCAACCGAACGGGGATATCGAAAGGCACGGGTTGCGGGTCATGTGCCCGGAACCAGGGTAAGTGACGTCACCGAACTATCCGCAATCACAATTCAAATCCAGCCGCAATATTGTTAAGATGCGCGCCCTTGAAGGTAACTGGTTCGCCCCATGCTCGAGATTAACCCGCTGGTACAAACACTGAAAGACATCGAGGCCCGTACCGACGTGCTTAGGGGGTATCTTTGACTACGACCACAGCAAGGAGCGCCTCGCTGAAGTAGAACTCGAGCTGGGAGAGCCCAGCGTGTGGGAGGACCCCGATCGCGCCCAGGACCTGGGGCGTGAACGTTCAGCCCTGGAGGGGGTGGTTCACACCATAGACAAGCTGGATTCCGGCTCCGTCGATGCCAGTGACCTGCTGGAACTGGCCGCCGCAGAGGATGACGAGGAGACCGTCGCCGAAGTCGAAAAGGAAATCGCCGGTCTGGTGGCCTTACTGGAGCAAATGGAGTTTCGTCGCATGTTCAGCGGCGAGATGGACATTAACAGCGCCTACCTGGACATCCAGTCCGGCTCCGGTGGCACCGAGGCTCAGGATTGGGCTGAGATACTGCTGCGCATGTACCTGCGCTGGGGTGAGGCCCACGATTTCAAAACCTCACTGATTGAAGTTTCTGCCGGAGACGTGGCGGGTATCAAAAGCGCCACCATCCACTTTGAAGGCGAATATGCCTTTGGCTGGCTGCGCACCGAAACGGGCGTGCATCGCCTGGTACGCAAATCGCCTTTTGATTCCGGCAATCGTCGCCATACCTCATTTGCCTCGGTGTTTGTTTCACCGGAGATCGACGACAATATCGAGATCGATATCAACCCCGCGGATTTGCGAACAGATACCTACAGGGCCAGTGGCGCCGGTGGCCAGCACGTTAACAAGACCGATTCCGCGGTGCGTATCACCCACAACCCCAGCGGTGTGGTAGTGCAGTGCCAGACTGAGCGTTCCCAGCACCAGAACCGGGACAACGCCATGAAACTGTTGCGGGCGAAGCTGTACGAGCTGGAAATCCAGAAGCGCAATGTGGAAAAGCAGGCGATGGAAGACGGCAAGGCGGATATCGGCTGGGGCAGCCAGATCCGTTCCTATGTGCTGGATCAGTCCCGCATCAAGGACTTGCGCACCAATGTGGAAACGAGCAACACCCAGGCCGTGTTGGACGGCGGCATAGACCAGTTTATAGAGGCCTCGCTGAAGAGCGGGCTGTAAGCGAGACATTACATGAGCGAGCAGCATCAGGACCCCCAGGAAGAGAACAAACTCATCGCTGAACGGCGTGGCAAGCTGGCGCAGTTGCGGGAGCAGGGCAATGCCTTTCCCAACGACTTTCGCCGCACTGCCATGGCGGATGAACTGCAGCGGGAATACGGCGATTCTTCCAAGGAAGATCTGGAGCAGGCCGACAAGGTTTACTCCGTGGCCGGACGGCTGATTCGCAATCGCGGCGCCTTTCTGCTGATTCAGGATAGCGCGGCCCAGATTCAGCTCTACATTGATCGCAAAGGACTGGATGAGGACACTCTGGCGGCAATAAAGAGCTGGGATCTGGGCGATATCGTCGCTGCCACCGGGCCCATTAACAAGTCCGGGAAGGGTGATCTGTACATCAATATGCGGGAGGCGCGCCTGTTGACCAAGGCATTGCGGCCGTTGCCCGACAAATACCACGGTCTGTCGGACCAGGAGCTGCGGTACCGGCAGCGCTATGTGGATCTGATCGTCAATGCCGAGTCGCGGGATGTTTTTCGCACCCGCTCGGAAATTATCAGCTTTATTCGTGATTACATGAGCGCGGCGGGTTTTATGGAAGTGGAGACACCCATGATGCAGGTGATCCCCGGGGGCGCGGCGGCTAAACCTTTTGTCACGCACCACAACGCCCTGGATCAGGACATGTACCTGCGCATCGCGCCGGAGCTGTACCTCAAGAGGCTGGTGGTAGGCGGTTTTGAGCGGGTATTTGAGATCAACCGCAGTTTCCGCAACGAGGGGCTCTCCACGCGGCACAATCCCGAGTTCACCATGTTGGAGTATTACTGGGCGTATGCTGACTACCGTGAGGCGATGGATCTCACTGAAGATATGCTGCGCAAATTGACCGAAAAAGTACTGGGCAGTACGACGGTGGAGTACCAGGGTTCCAGCTACGATTTTTCCAAACCCTTCAGGCGTATCTCCGTGTTCGATTCCATCCTGGCCTACAATGAGGATATCAGCGCGGCGCAACTGACAGATGAAGCGTCTGCCCGTGATATCGCCAAGGGGCTGGGCATTCCCCTCAAGGACAGCTGGGGGCTGGGCAAGGTGCAAATCGAGATTTTTGAAAAGACGGTCGAGCATTTACTGGATGAACCCACGTTCATCACGGCGTATCCAACCGAGGTGTCCCCCCTGGCCCGGCGCAGTGATAATGATGCGTTCGTGACGGACCGTTTCGAGTTTTTCGTTGGTGGACGGGAACTGGCCAACGGCTTTTCCGAGCTCAACGATGCCGAGGACCAGGCCCAGCGGTTTCTCGATCAGGTTGCCGAGAAAGACGCCGGCGATGAGGAGGCGATGCACTACGACCAGGATTATATTCGCGCTCTGGAGTACGGCATGCCTCCCACTGCCGGGGAAGGTATAGGCATTGATCGCCTGGTGATGCTGCTGACGGACTCACCTTCGATTCGCGATGTGCTCCTGTTCCCACATATGAGACCGGAGTAGCCGTGGGCGCTTCTCGCCCCGGGATAACTGGGCTAAACTGGCAGTACTACCGCGATATGAGACCCGCCCCCTGATGCTTCCGCACAGACTGGTAGCCGTACCTTTTGCCCTGACATTATTGTTACAGGCGTGCAGCACCGCGCCTGTACAGACCAGCGTATCTGCTGAGCCTGCGGCCGCGACACCTGCAGAAACCCAGTCTGCGAAAGTGCCCGAACTGAAACTTAATTTACCGCAGCAGGCCAGTTGCGATTGCACTCCGCCGGAAGCCGCTGATTATACTTTCCTGGAAAAGGGCTACCGGGCGCTACTGAACGGTGATTACGGGGACGCGATGGAGTATTTCCTGCGTTACCAACGGCTGGAATCATCGCCCCGGGCGCAATTGGAGTCTGGCATAGCCATCACCTACGTGCAGATGCTGCCACGCAGTTCCTTTTATAATCCACAGGTGGCTCGCAGTGCTTTCAGCGTCTTGCGCAATCAGAACGCCAAGGAACTCAAGGTGCATGAGTACACGCGTTTGATGCGTCAGTCGCTGATCAATTTTCTGGAGCTGCAGGACGAGATAAACAAGCTCAAAACAAGTAATGCCAGCTTGCAGGAAAACCTTAAAAAGCGCGAGGAGGCCCTCAAGCGGCTGCGTGACCTGACGCTGAGTCAATAGGTAACAGCACCGTAAACGTAGAGCCCTTCCCGGGGTTGCTTTTTACCCGTATCGTCCCGCCCATCAATTCACAGTAGTCCCGACAAATGGCCAGGCCCAGGCCGGTGCCGCCATAACTGGCGCTGGTGGACGCCTCGGCCTGCACAAAGGCGTCGAAGATCCTGCCCTGCTGGGCGGGGGTCATACCGATACCGGTATCCTGAACGGTGATCTCCAGATGGTCGTGCTGGGATTGTTGCCCCGCCGCCTCCAATACCCTGGCGCTGACAGTAATGGCTCCGCCGTGAGTAAACTTGCTGGCATTACTGAGTAGATTGGTAAAGATTTGCCTGAATTTGGCGGCGTCGCTGTGCATGCAGGGCAGCTCACCGAAGTCGGTTACCACCAGCTCATTAGCGTTATCGCGCAATAGTGGCGCCAATGAATCGCAGGCCTGGTGCAGAATCTCGCCGGGATTGAAGTCCTCCTTGTGCAGGCCCATCTTGCCGGTTTCTATTTTCGACAGGTCGAGGATATCGTTTATCAAGGCCAGCAACTGCCGGCCCGACAGGGTGATTTTTTCCAGGTCGCGCTGGAACTGGCCGCGATCAACCTGTTGATCATCTGCCAGCTCGTCGTGCAACATTTCGCTGTAGCCGATGATGCCGTTCAAGGGCGTGCGCAGTTCATGGCTGACGTTGGCCAGGAACATGCTTTTTGCGGCGTTTGCTTCATCGGCGGAATCACGGGCACTGCTGACCAGTTCCATGGCGTTGCGCAGTTTGTCAGACATGTCGTTGAAGGCCTCGGCCAGATCTCCCAGTTCGCCTGAATCGTCGATGTTCTCTATGCGGTAATCGAGGTCACCACTGCCAATTTTCTGGGTGCCGGTTTTCAGGCGCTTCAGTGATCTGTTGGTGTAGCGCACCAGGAAAAATCCCAGGGTCGCCGTGAGTAGAATGGAAGCGAAAAACCCGATAACCGTAATGCGATCGGTAAGGGCGATGGTGCGATCAATGATGTTGGCGCGCTGAACCGCGATGAAGGCCTGGCGCTGTTCCAGTTCTTTCAGATGCTGACTGGCTTCCAGGTAGGGCAGCGGGTCGTCCATGTCGGCCTTGTAATCCGGGTCGTTGTAGTGACGATAAAAGTCCAGCCAGCCGGCCAGCAGGGTGGCGCTGCTCTGCTGAAGCTTCTGGTAATGCGCCTGCGTCACCTCGTGGCTCAATTTGCCGAGCATGGCGATCTTGTTGCCGATATCCTCAAGCTGCCCTTCGGCCTGTATCAGTTCCTCGCCATCGAGTTGATCCTCTGTGGTCTCGCGCAGCGTGGACAGTACCAGGATCTGTTGGCGCTGGTCGTTCAGCAGCTGTTCGACCTCGGTGGATAATTGGGCCGCGGTGACAGAGTTTCGATAGGCGATCATACTTTCGTTACGTGCGTAGCTGCCCCAGAAGTGGGTGCCAACATTGACCGCGTACAGAATCAGTATGGTAACGAGTGAGAGGGTGAGTCGGCGGCGTAAACTCATTTAGCGCAGAGCACCTTGTTCCGCGAGCGTCTTGATCTTGTCCAGCAGTTCCGGGAAATCGACCGGTTTGGTGGCGTAGTCATCGCAACCTGCATCCATTGCCTTGATGCGGTCTTCCTCCAGCGCATGTGCGGTGAGGGCGATGATGGGAATATGCTTGATACGATCATCCTGGCGCGCCATACGGCACGCAGTCCAGCCGTCCAGCACCGGCAGGCTCATGTCCATCAGCACCACGGCGGGTAACTCGCTGATCATGAGATCCAGGGCCTGTTGCCCGTCACAGGCCGTAAGCACCTCAAACCCGGCGCGTTTCAGGCGCCGTGCAAGCATATCGCGGTTCAGCTCGTTATCTTCCACCAACAGTACTGGACGCGCAGCTGTCATAGCCCTAATCCTCGTCGCCGCGCCGGGCTGCCCATCGCGTCAGGGATCATGTGGATTCTCCGAGAATCTGGTGGACCAGAATGGATTGATCGATTCCCTTAACATTAATCTCCTGGCTGGCACCGATACCGAAGTCACCGTTGAGGCTGCAGACAGTGCTGTCCGAGGCGAGGATTTCGCCGCCGGCTGTCCTGTCCTCTATACGTGAGGTGACATTCATCGGGTGCCCCACGAAACCGTACTTGCTGCGCCGCTCGGAGCCAATATTGCCAGCGATGACATCACCGGTGTTGAGGGCGATACCGGTGAGAATCTCCGGCAGGCCTTCGGCCCGGTTCTGGGCGTTGATAGCCTCCATGGCAGACTGCATGGCAAGCGCACAATTGACGGCGCGGTCGGCGTCGTCGTCGCGGTGCTGCGGCGCGCCAAACACTGCCAGGATGGCATCGCCGATAAATTCATCAATCGTGCCCTGATGTTCCATGATGATATCGGTCATGGCGCCCAGGTAGCGGTTGAGCAGGGTGACAACCTGTGCCGGAGCCAGGTGCTCGCTGATGGTGGTGAAAGCGCGAATGTCAGACATCAGGATGGTCACTCGCCGCAGGTCACCGCCCAGTTCCAGGCCCTCGGGGCGCTCCAGGATGTCGGTGACAATCTCGTCGGATAAATAGCGGCCAAAGGTCGCGCGTATAAATTTCTCGTTGCGTTCCAGCTGTTGCCGGTATTGTTCTTCGCGATCATGCCAGCGTTTGCGCTCTATTCCCGCCTTGATGCGCGCCTGCAGCAGCACTGGATTGAATGGCTTGAACAGGTAGTCGTCCGCCCCCGCTTCGATGCACTCGATGATGCCGTCCATATCCTGGCTGCCGGATATCACGATAACCGGGGTGGCCCGCCATTCCGGATGCTCTTTGATACGTCGCAGTACCTCGCGGCCGTCCATATCGGGCATAACCAGGTCCAGCAATACCACGTCAACATCGGCTTCTGCCAGTGTGGCCAGCGCCTCCTGCCCGCTGGCCGCAGTGACCACGATATGGCCGCTACGGGACAGGTAGCGCGCCACCAACTCCCTGTTTTCCTGCAAGTCGTCTACCGCCAGGATATAACCGGGGTCAGAGGTAATCGCACGCTGGGTACCCGCCTCGGAAGTGGTGCTGTCGTCGCTATTGGCGGCGTGAACTGCATGTAACAGCCGGGTAAGCGCCTCTCTGATATCGGCGAACTCGCCCCCCAGGTCTTCGGCCAGCAGCTCGGCATAGCCACGGATCGCGGCCAGCACATTCATCAGGTCGTGGCGATTGGTCGTTGATTCTGTCTCGGCCAGCATTGTTGTCAGCCGCCTGCCGCCCTCGAACAGGTGGTCAAAGTCGGTGACGGATTCCGCGGCAAGTCTGTCTCGGCAGCCGGAAAACAGCTCCCTCAGCTCAGCTATTGAACGCAGCAGTAGGTCGCTCCAGACGGCTGGTGTGGGGCTTGCGGGGCCATTTGCCACAGCTTGTCTCTACCTCTTTGGTGAAATTCCGGGATATTGCTGCCAGCCCGGAGTATAACGAGGAGGGCGGTGCTGTGGAAACGCTGTCGCGGCCTAAGTTTGGCTATCGCTGTGACAGACCGCGCCAAATTTGATCTCATGGGTGCGTTTTAACAAAACTTTGGGTTACTATTAATGCCAGTATGTCAGTGCGCACTGCTTTTAATGGGACGGATTCTATAATGTTGCAAAAGGTCGAAATATTTCAGGGTCTTTCACCCGAAGAGCTCGCGGCACTGGAAAGCAGTAGTACCAGCCGTTCTTTCCCCAAAAATACCGTGGTGATTCACGAGAATGATCCCGCTGATTCACTGTTTGTCATCGAAAGTGGCAAGGTGAAAGTGTATTGCAGTGATAAGAATGGCAAGGAATTCATCATGAACACCCAGGGCGCCGGCGATTACTTCGGTGAATTGGCGCTGTTGGATGATTCGGCGCGCTCCGCTTCAGTGCGCACTGTCGAAAAATCCACTTTTTGCATTATCTACAAGGAAGATTTCAACCGCGTTCTCGATGAACACCCCGGCATCGGCCGCAAGCTGATTCGCAATCTGTCCCAACGGGTGCGCAAGCTGACCGCTGACGTTAAAAGCCTGGCACTTCAGGATGTCTACGGCCGCGTCGCCAATGTGCTGATGGATTTGTCCGAAGAGCGCGGAGACGGCACCCTGTACATCCCCGAAAAGCTGACACAGCAGGATATCGCCGACCGTGTTGGCGCGTCCCGCGAGATGGTCGCGCGCATCCTCAAGGATCTCACCATCGGTGAGTACATCCGCTTCGAGGGGCGCCACATCATCATCAATACCCGGTTGCCGGCCAAGTACTAGCTTTCTGTAGCCCTCTTTACTCGGGGATCGTTCTGGTCCCTGTGGTCGTTATCAGCTTTAATCCGGGCTTTGTTCTGGTCCCTTGTCGCGGCTGCCGCAGC
>CAXBOW010000007.1:0-213182 GCA_963977485.1 uncultured Haliea sp. | reverse complement strand
GAATAATATCTGACATTGGAAACCTCACTACTAAAAACAGTTAATATTCTTTAAAAACCACATTGATTTCTTTTTACCCAAGAGTTACTAACCCAATTAATGTCATCTTGTTTTGTAGGCGTAATTTCAGTTGAAATTACTGTCATCTATGGATTGCGGCTAAGAAATTTCAGGACCAGAGTCTGATTTTTGTAAACCGTTAACATCTGCAAGATACAGTGCACTCAAAATAGGGCATTCAGGCTTATCATCCCCTGCACAGCAATCAGAAAGCGTTGTAAGTATTGATGCCATACGCTGAAATTCTTGAATTTTTCGCGTCAACTCGTTGATGTGTGACTCGACTAATTTTTTTACATCAGCACTCTGGCGCGAATGGTTCCCCCACAGACAGAGAAGTTCCCCTGTTTGTGCCAGAGAGAAACCTAATTCCCGACATCGGCGTATAAAATGTAATTTGTACACATCAATATCGCGGAACATCCGATACCCGGCTGCAGTTCTGGCTACTTCCGGTATTAATCCCGCCTCTTCATAATAGCGGATCATTTTTGCGGAAACTCCGGATAACCGGGCAGCATCACCAATGTTCATCCTTACCTCCCAAAATGTATTCTGTTGATACCAGATCCAGTTTCAAATGACGTCGTTTCCGGCGCTCTTACCTTGCATACGTAGTGATACGGTTACCGTCTGGCTCATCAATATTGAGTCGATATCCAGCCTAAACCTTCCTGTGGCGGTAAGGTCAAGAAAAAAGATCATCAAGATAAGCTGTATAAGAAACCAGATGTGACGAAAATACTCATCTCCCTTATGACCACATACTTAATGACTCAAAACACTCTTCTTTGGGTTTAGAAAGAATGCTATCTCTAGTGGAATCATTTTTATATTCGCCAACACTCACTAATTCCCATGATTCGACATCATTCAACAACGCAAGCATCAACTTATTATTTAATGCATGACCTGACTTATAAGCATGGTAGGCGCCAATAATATTATGGCCTGATACGAAGAGGTCTCCAATCGCATCCAGTGTTTTATGTCGCACAAGTTCGTTGTTAAATCGCAGACCTTCCGGGTTCAGAACGCTATATTCATCAAGACCTATCGCATTATTCAAACTTGCCCCTAACCCAAGACCTTTTTGTTGTAGAAGTTCTACATCACGAACAAATCCAAAAGTTCTGGCATCAGCAATCTCGCCAATATAGTTTTCTTTCGACACTTCAATATTTAATCTATTGGTCTCAGCAGAAATCAAGGGATGCTTAAAATCAATCATAAAATCGATCGAGAACTTAGAGTCTGGATGCAAAAGAGCCCATTTGTCGCCATCTTTTACGGAAACCGTTTTTTTTATCAGCAGATATTTTTTTAGCGCACACTGCTCTATCAAACCAGCGTGCATTATTGAATATATGAATCCTCTGGCACTCCCATCGAGAATGGGAAGTTCTGGAGCATCGAGCTCCACCAAGAGGTTATCAAGTCCCATGCTGGACACCGCAGAGAGGAAATGTTCGATTGTTGAAACTCGAACTCCCTGAGGGTTGATAATGCTTGTTGCCAGCATAGTGTCATGAATCTGATCGGCACGGAGCTGAATATCAACAACAGGAGTTACATCTGTTCTACGGAACCGTATGCCACTATTGGCACCAGCAGGCATGATTTTCATGTTAACGGTTTTACCGCTATGCAAGCCAATACCGTTTAACTCAACAATATTCTTGATAGTTTTTTGCTTGATCATGGAGACCTCTATTTGCTCTAGCGACTAGGCAGAACGTCTGCAACAAGGCTCCATTAATGATTCCCCCTATTGCCCTGTTCATCGTCCTCGCTACTCTCGACTTGGTTCCATTAAAAACCCTAAAGTTGATATAGGGTCAAGCTTTTATACGATATACACATGAAGCATCTTGCACGAGTCGCACTGACTGACCCGAGTTAGTTACCATCATATTCCTTATGGTTGAGACCATATGGAAATCAGTGAATTAAAAATATTTATTCATCCAAAACACAAATGGTTTTAAGAAAACCTAACCCCCTTCTTGTAAAATTATTCAAGATAGTCAAGTATATTTTTTATATTGTCAATTAGGGCCACATGCAGGTCAGGGTCATCACATTCATCTGAATGGCAATAGGAAATATGTTGAAGTATAATTCTTTTTTTGAATTCGCTAACGGTGCACTCCAACTCATACACCGACCGTACGATATCAATACAAGGTTCATCATCGATTAAAAAATCCTGCATTTTATTATATTTATCAGCCAGCTCTTCTATCATAGGAATCAATACGGGGTCATTAACTAACATTGGCATATCTCTCCTCATCGTCTGAAAGTAAAGATGGACACAGCGCTGATAAATCCCAACTCCCTTGCTTACGGTACCGACCGGGAGGAAGATGAAACTTGTTTTTGAAAGCTCTCGTGAAAGTTTGTTGCGAATCAAAACCATACTGAAGAGCAATGTCCAGAACTGTTCTGGAAGTTAGTTTCAGATCGATGGCAGCGCAGGATAATCGACGAGAGCGAACATATTCACCCCGCGCAATGCCGGTCGCCTGTTTAAATAAACGTTGAAAATGCCATCGTGAATAACCAGATTTTTCAGCAATGATTTCTACTGGCAAGGTTTTATTCAATGAACATTCAACCCACTGTACAATATCTTCGACAACACTTTCAGAATATTTTTTGGTGTCCATCCGCTCCCCCTCAAACCATATTCGATAAATATGTTCAAACCAGAATACGGTCTCTGAGTCTGTCGTCCATGAAGAACTCAGAGACCCAACTCTTTATTTTCGTAATAATCTCAGGCCATTTGCCACAACCAGAAGACTGGCACCAACATCAGCAAATACAGCCATCCACATGGTTCCCATTCCCATGAGCGTGAGTACAAGGAATACGGCTTTAATACCTAGAGCGAGGCTGATATTTTGTACAAGTAAGCTGTACGTTTGTCGGGACAATTTCACAAAGGCTGGTATTTTACGCAGGTCATCATCCATTAAAGCTACATCTGCAGTTTCAATCGCCGTATCAGTACCCATTGCTCCCATAGCAAAACCGATATCAGCTGCAGCCAGAGCCGGTGCATCATTGATACCATCACCAACCATCCCAGTGATTCCAATCCGTGAATGCTCTTCAACTGCACGATGTTTATCTTCTGGCAATTGATTCCCTCGAGCCTCATCAATTCCAACCTGAGATGCGATTGCTTTAGCTGTATGTGGGTTATCACCAGTCAGCATAATAGTTTTAACGCCAAGTTCATGAAGTTGTTCAATCGCTTCACGACTGCTGTTTTTAACAGTATCAGCAACAGCGAACAGCCCAAGCACTTGCTTACCATCATTGAGTAAAATAACTGTTTTACCCTGGCTTTCCAGCCTTTGTACTGTTGCTTTAATCTCTGATGGACAATTAAAGTGTTCTTCTGTCAAACGCAGGTTTCCAAGGTAAAAATCCTTACCTGTAATTACGCCATGCACACCTCGCCCAACAATCGCTTCAAAGCTGTCAACATCCTGCTTTTTCAAATCAGCAGAAGCATTCACAATTGCCAGTGAAACAGGGTGATCAGAGTAACTAGCGAGACTAGCTGCAGTAGTACGAACTTCACGCTCGCTCCATCCATTGAATACCATTACGTCGGTTTGTACTGGTTTCCCATGGGTAATAGTTCCTGTTTTATCCAGCGCAAGGGCTTTTAGCTTACGTCCCTGCTCAAGATAAACACCGCCTTTAATGAGAATCCCTTTGCGAGCAGCTGCAGTAAGTCCACTGACAATCGTTACTGGCGTAGAAATAACCAGGGCACATGGACACGCTATGACAAGCATAACTAAAGCTTTATAGATCCACTCCTGCCATGTTCCTGCCCCAAACAATGGTGGCAATACAGCAACCGCAACAGCAATACCCATAACGACTGGGGTATAAATCTGGGAAAAGCGGTCAACAAAACGTTGTGTAGCTGCTTTGGCACCTTGCGCCTGCTCAACAGCATGAATGATTCGCGCAAGGGTTGTATTATTTGCAGCTGCAGTGACTTTATATTCAAAAGAGCCTGACTGATTTATTGTTCCAGCAAATACTGTATCGCCCGCGATTTTATCGACAGGCATACTTTCACCTGTAATTGGAGCCTGGTTAATGGTGGTTTGACCTTTGACGATTTCTCCGTCGAGACCAATTCGTTCACCTGGTTTTACCCTAACAATACTGCCCGGTTGTACGCTACTGGCGTCAACTTCCTGCCATGTTCCATCAGCTTGTTGGACCATTGCAGTTTCAGGAGTCAGGTTCATCAGTGAACCTATTGCATTTCTGGCTCTATCGAGTGATTTGGCTTCTATTAGTTCAGCAATGGTGAATAACACCATAACCATCGCCGCTTCTGGCCACTGCCCAAGGACCAAAGCCCCAGTAACGGCAATACTCATTAGTGCATTGATATTCAAGTTGCCATTGCGAATCGAAATCCAACCTTTTTGGTAGGTTGTCAGACCACAAGAAAGCACTGCTATCAAAGCCAACCCAGCTTCGAGCCAGTCAGGCATATCAGCCCAGTGCATCACTTCGGCTGCAAGAGCAGCTACGCCAGCCAGAGCTAATGGCCACCAGGGCTTTTTTTTCTCCTGGGTATTTTTCTTGCCGCTAGTATTATCCGAAACTTCTGGCTCGAATCCCAACGAGCGAATTGCAGCCATGATCGCTTCAAGCGAATCCGGTGTATGAGTTACAGTCAAAACACGCTGCATCAGGTTGAAATCAAGCTCTTTAACAGAGCTCATTCCACCCAGTTTCTTTTTGATAAGATTTTCTTCAACAGGACAATCCATCTGCATAATGCGAATTTCTGTCCGTAATCCACCAGCCACAACCTGCGAGCCCCCCAGGCTACTCAATTGTTCTGGAGCCGCGGAGCAACAATCCCCCTCATGGCCGTGATCGTGGCCTTCATGAGAATGCTCTTGCGCGGCATGATCATGGTTACATCCCTTATGATTATGCTCATCATGCGAATGCCCTTCGCCGCCATGACTATGGGCATCATGATTATGGCCTTCATGGGAATGGTCATCACTGCATTTATTGTGATTATGAGCCTTCTGATCATGTGCATGATCATTTGCTTTATGTGATTCACCAGTATTCTTAACCCGGAGTCCTGTCCCTAAATTGAACGTTTCACAGCAACTAGCCGCTTCGTCTCCTGCAGGGGTTTTGCTATTTTTTACACCACCACTCATTTTCATTTCCTCATCTGCTAACTATACTGACTATTAAAGACCCTGATCTAACTACAGGGTCAAGTGCATAAGGGGGGATGCATGAAAATTGGTGAATTGGCCCGTAAGGCGGGTTGTCCGGTGGAAACTATTCGGTACTATGAGAAAAAAGGATTACTTCAAGCTCCATTAAGAGATATTGAAAATAACTACCGCTGTTACAACAATACTCATCTGGAAAAGTTGTTATTTATCCGACGCTGCCGCTCTCTTGATATGACTCATGAGGAAATACGTGCATTGCTACTGGCAATTAATAATCGCGGTAAAGACTGTGGCCCCATTGATGCAATAATCAGTGCCCATCTCACGCATGTTCAGCATCGTATTAAAGAGCTATTAGCCCTGGAAACACAACTAAAAGAACTTAATGGCTATTGCAGCTCAGACCGGAGCGTGGACGAATGCGGGATAGTACAGAAATTGACTGCTGATGAAGAGAATGGTGATCTTCCTTTAACCGTACCAACTGACCACTTGGGGGGGGTGCATTAGTGGTGTGCGCTTATAAGTTGATTAGACTGATGGCGTAACACTAGCCCATACAGCTTTGTGCTACGCCATCATGCCCTTAAAATAAGGGGTCGGGCTTTTTCCATTTCGTTACCACGAGAACTACGTTGCACCGCCCCTTCTCTCTTACCGGGATGGCTTTTAGCATCAGCGGTCATTAATGTCTGGTATTGGGCATTCAAATCGCTCATCCCCAGCACAGCTTTTGAACAGAGCTCTGAGTGTATATGCCATTCGTTGCATATTTTCCATACGTCGCTCTAAATCATCCATATGCTCTTGTGCCAGACGTTTAACATCGGCGCTCTGGCGAGATTTGTCATTCCATAACTTGAGCAAATCGGCTATCTATTCAAGAGAAAAACCAAGGTCACGCGCACTGCGGATAAAAATCAGACGGTGGACATCATTGGGTGCATAATCACGGTAGCCTGCTTCGGTACGACCTATAGCAGGAATCAGACCAATTTGCTCGTAATAGCGAATCATCTTTGCGAAGATTCCTGATTCGTTCGATGCTTTACCAATGTTCATAACTCCCCTTTATCTTAGTGCTCAGAGTCTTCTGCCAGCGGAGTCTGGAACCGACGCAAACGAAGTGCGTTGCCCAGAACAAATACACTGGATAGCGCCATCGCGCCTGCAGCAAAGATTGGCGAAAGCAGCAATCCATAGGCAGGGTACAGCAAGCCTGCTGCTACAGGGATCAATGCGGCATTATATCCAAACGCCCAAAAAAGATTTTGCCTGATGTTACCTATTGTTGCCTTAGACAATCCAATAGCATTAGGCACACCCTGTAGGTTGCCGGACATTAAGACAACATCAGCAGATTCCACCGCTATATCGGTACCTGTACCAATTGCAAGCCCAATATCTGCCACAGCTAAAGCTGGGGCATCATTAATGCCATCACCAACATAAGCGACCTTACCGTAAGACTCCTTCAACCGACGAACTGCTTCAACTTTCCCTTCTGGCAACACTTCGGCAACCACTTCATCAATACCCAGCTGTCTCGCTATCGCATTTGCTGTATTGGCATTGTCACCTGTAATCATTGCGACTTTGAGCCCCAGTTGGTGCAATGCATTTATGGCAATCGGCGTACTTGATTTAATAGGGTCAGCGACTGCGATAATGGCTGCCAGACGTCCATCGATAGCAACATAGAGTGGAGATTTCCCTTCGTTTCCAAGGCGTATCGCAGTCTTTGAAAAATATTCGATGTCCAAGCCTAACTCACGCATAAATCGATCAGCCCCAATCTCTACGCGCTCTCCGTCTACTAGTGCTCAGAGTCTTCTGCCAGCGGAGTCTGGAACCGACGCAAACGAAGTGCGTTGCCCAGAACAAATACACTGGATAGCGCCATCGCGCCTGCAGCAAAGATTGGCGAAAGCAGCAATCCATAGGCAGGGTACAGCAAGCCTGCTGCTACAGGGATCAATGCGGCATTATATCCAAACGCCCAAAAAAGATTTTGCCTGATGTTACCTATTGTTGCCTTAGACAATCCAATAGCATTAGGCACACCCTGTAGGTTGCCGGACATTAAGACAACATCAGCAGATTCCACCGCTATATCGGTACCTGTACCAATTGCAAGCCCAATATCTGCCACAGCTAAAGCTGGGGCATCATTAATGCCATCACCAACATAAGCGACCTTACCGTAAGACTCCTTCAACCGACGAACTGCTTCAACTTTCCCTTCTGGCAACACTTCGGCAACCACTTCATCAATACCCAGCTGTCTCGCTATCGCATTTGCTGTATTGGCATTGTCACCTGTAATCATTGCGACTTTGAGCCCCAGTTGGTGCAATGCATTTATGGCAATCGGCGTACTTGATTTAATAGGGTCAGCGACTGCGATAATGGCTGCCAGACGTCCATCGATAGCAACATAGAGTGGAGATTTCCCTTCGTTTCCAAGGCGTATCGCAGTCTTTGAAAAATATTCGATGTCCAAGCCTAACTCACGCATAAATCGATCAGCCCCAATCTCTACGCGCTCTCCGTCTACGGTAGCCCTGACGCCCATCCCAGTAATTGAATCAAACTCAGTCAACACCGGCAGTGATATCTCTTTTCCTAGAGCGGCCTCAACGATAGCGCGGGCAATAGGATGTTCCGAACGTGATTCAACAGCGGCAACTTTTGCTAATACTAAGTCAAGCTCAAACCCTTCAGCCAACTCCAGATCTGTCATTACTGGGCGTCCCTCAGTCAAAGTGCCAGTTTTGTCTACAGCAACGACCTTGGCATCTTTAAGCAACTGCAGAGCTTCTCCCTTACGGAACAAGATCCCCATTTCTGCACCACGGCCAGTACCTACCATGATAGAGGTTGGGGTAGCCAATCCCATTGCACATGGGCAGGCAATGATCAACACAGCCACGGCATTAACCAGTGCGAAAGACAGGGCCGGTGATGGCCCAAATGTTAACCAGGCAAGGAAAGTTAACAACGCTGCCAGCATCACCACAGGAACAAACCATAATGTCACCTTATCGACCACAGCTTGTATGGGTAGTTTAGAGCCCTGGGCTTGCTCTACCATTCTGATTATTTGTGACAGCATCGTCTGACCACCAACGGCTGTTGCACGCAACCTCAATGCTCCTTTCTGGTTAACAGTCCCGCCAACCATTAAGCTTCCGGGAACTTTCTCGACGGGGATAGGCTCCCCCGTTATCATCGATTCATCGACAAAACTTGTTCCTTCGCTCACCTCACCATCAACCGGTACCCGCTCACCTGGTCGAACTTCGACAATGTCATCAAGGGCTACATCGCTGATGGGAATATCGATGACAATACCGTTACGCAGCACATGCGCCTCTTTGGCCTGCAATCCAACCAAACGCTTGATAGCCTCAGACGTTCGACCTTTAGCCCGCGCCTCCATGAATCGTCCTAAAAGAATAAGAGCGACGATTACCGCAGCTGCTTCGTAATACACATTGACGGTACCTTGAGGCAGAAGACCCGGAGCAAAGGTCGCAACCATTGAATAACCGAATGCAGCGAGAGTCCCGACGGAGACGAGAGAGTTCATGTCTGGGCCAAGTCTTAATAACGCGGGAAAACCTTTCACGTAAAAGCGCCGTCCCGGAATAGCCAGCACCAGCAATGTTAACACAAACTGGAGATACCAGCTTTCCTGGAGCCCAATGGTATCCATTATCCATTGATGCATTCCCGGTATCACATGCGACCCCATTTCCAGAATAAATACTGGTAACGCAAGTACAGTCGCCAAAAATAAATCTTTCTTCAACGCAGCCTTTTCAATATCTTTTTTTTCTGCAGTATCATCATTATTCTGGCTTTGGTTATCAACCAGGCTGGCTTCATAACCGATTTTTTCGATAGCAGTTATGAGGTCATCAGCTCCAGCGGTTCCACGAACAGTGGCTCTTTCAGTCGCTAAATTAACAGTGGCTTCTTTTACACCTTTAACCGCTCGGAGCGACTTTTCGACACGCCCTACGCATGATGCACATGTCATGCCCTGAACTGATAACTCTACAGAAGCTTGGGGAACCTCATAGCCGACCTTTTCAACTGCTTCAACCAACGCCATACGATTAACTAATGTATTTAGGCGGATATCTGCACGCTCAGTTGCAAGGTTAACGCTTACGCTTTGTACACCTTCAACCTTAGCCAGAGCGGCTTCAACTCGTCCAACGCAGCTTGCACAAGTCATTCCCTCAATGGGCAAACTGACTTGAGTTTCACCATCATTAGAATGCTGTTTTTTTTGAATGCTCATGATGTATTTCTCATCGTTATGTTCAGATAAAGAACAACCTTAAGGCTTACCATCGTGGGAAGGTCAAGCGCATTATTTTGAACATGCCGATACCGTGGAAGAAATCGTCATAAAATCCTTTACATGAACACATGTTCATGTGTCAGAGTATCGATAAAACCCAGCTTTTTGCTGCAATGTAGTTCACTTAAGCGGAGCTGCCTTGCGATTAACTGGATATCGGGTCTTTGATATTTTTACCGCCCTAGGCCTATTTGGCTTAGGGCGTTTGTCTATAAAAAGGATGGATAAGTCTCCTCGCAGACTTTTTAGACGCTTTGCCGTATTACCGGGAGACACCTCTTTGCACATGACCTTTGTTGACTCGCGATAAACTGACAAGCGTACTTAAAACTGATTTCATTGGGCATTCGACCATGCTCTACTGTCGCTTGACTGGCCTCTCGTCTCACCAAGTTATAACCAAGTAAAAGCCCCCCATAGTTCTTGATAGACAAGCTCCACCGTCTTACTCCTCAGTACTAAAGCGTTGTGTTGCATCGAACTTTTTATGTCTCGATACCCCAACTCAATTTACCATCTCTCATGGTAAAGCTCAGCGACCAATTCTCCGTCGTACTCTTCCCTCGGCAAAGACGTAAACACGGTTTTGTGCTTACCTTGTACTTGATATGTAACGGCTCTGACTTGCCATTTTTCAGGTAGGTTAGGATTTTTCTTGCGTGCCTGTGGTGAGACGTTCATTTCTACCAACATGTCGTCGCTCTCCTCATCGTCCAGAAGGATGTATTTAACCCCTTTCTTAGCAGGCAACAAACAGACCAGTTACCGCGAGTGAAATAGCGCAGTTAACTCAATAGGCATTCACTTTGCGACGCAACATGTTGAGCTTATCAACCTGGCGTCGAATATCACTGAAGAATTCTTCTTTCTCCATGGCCAGCGCTAGCTCCCATTCTTTGGCCAAACCTTGGCAGTCCAAAAATGCGTATCTCAGCTTCGTCTTTGAAATACGCAGCCCCTTGCTAAAGACCACGCGTTTGCCTCGTTGACCGTGAAAACTGTTGATGTACCACTCAATGCCAAAGCCATACTTAAAGTCTCTGATACGGACACCAAGCAGCCCCCAATCTTTAAAGGGCGCATTCTCGCGAACCTTGTAATGGGTAACCCAAAAGTCATCAACTTCAGTTCGTGCCAGTGCTTTTAGCCTGTCCGTTTCTTGCTGAAGTAAATCTGATACCTCTGCTTTCCATTGTTCATTGACGATTTCTACCAAACCAATTTCCCCATCCAATTAACCCCAAAAGCCAAAACCACTATCCGTTTGGCTTTTGGATCGAAACGCCAAACGTAAAACTGCCGTAACAATCACTGTTTGGCGTCTCGATATAAATCAACTCGCGCAATCCCATACCTGACAAGGGATACAGGCCGATTTCACTTAAAAACGCCTAAAAAGACGTATTGCCATGAAAATACAAACCGTTTGGCAAGTTCAGGCCAGAATGCAAACAACGTTTGGCGTCTCGATTTTTTTGGCTAGGTTATCCGCCGCCAAACAGAGCCTATTCTCATACTTTTGCGAAAATGCAATAGGCAGATAGATGAAAGGATTTGTCACCTTTCTGCCCACCGCCAGTGCGCCGAATCCTGATAATGACATTTGAGTGAACCGCCAGAGCACTTGGAAAAGCCCAAGCGTGACCAGTGCGGTTGATTGAAAACCGTTAGAGCACTTTGAGTGCACAGGAGATAAGTATGTTTGTACTAGGCGTAGATATCGGTTACTCAAACCTGAAGCTGGCAATTGGCCAATCAGGCAGTGAACCGAAAACCATTATTCTGCCTGCGGGTGCCGGTCCTGCGGATCGTATGCCGGAGCGTATCGGTGGAGGCGATGATGAAACTTGTTTGTATGTGTTTGTCGATAATGAGCGTTGGGCCGCTGGTGTGCCTGCTGGACGCCTTCAAGGCTGGGAACGAGAGCTTCACCCGGAATATCCGACCACAAAAACCTATAAGGCGCTTTTTCATGCCGCCTTGTTAATGGCTGAAACAGAATCCATCGATTTGGTTGTCACTGGATTACCGGTTTCCCAGTTTCATGAACCACAACGCAAGTCTGACCTTGTGCAGCGTTTAAAAGGTGTCCATCAAGTGACACCAAAGCGCAGCATCACCGTTCATGACGTCAAAGTGCTGCCGCAGCCTGCCGGTGCCTATATGGATCTGGTTCAAACAGGTGGTGATCTGAGCTTGATTGAAGAAGGTCGTGTCGTCGTAATCGATCCCGGCTTCTTTTCTGTTGACTGGGTTGCCCTTGAGGCCGGAGAAATTCGCTACAGCTCATCAGGAACCAGTCTTCAGGCAATGTCCGTGCTACTGGAAACCATTGATAAGCTGATTTCGGAAGATCACGGTGCCAAAGTCGGAATGGATCGACTTGAAAAAGCCATGAGAACCGGCGACTTGCAGGTGCTGCTATTTGGAGAAAAAGTCGATATTTCACCTTATCTGAATGCTGCCATGAAAAAGGTAGCGCCTGTTGCTCTTACAGCCATGCGCCAATCCATGCGTGACGAAAGCATCAATGCGGACTTGGTATTGATCGCCGGAGGTGGAGCCATGGCTTATAAGGAAGCGGCCAAGGAGATTTTTTCACGAAGCAAGATCATCGTGCCGGAACAGTCTGTTTTGGCGAACGTCCGAGGCTTCTGGTTTTATGGGGCGTGATTATGAGAGTCGTCGTCAACATTCCCCCAGGGAGCCACCCAGAACTACTCAAAGAATTGGAAAAGACGCCACCACGGGAACGCGCTGAGCGTCTGCGGATGCTGGCCACCTTTGGGTTAATTCACATGAGCCAACCCAATCTATCCACGACATCTGTACCGGTGGATGGCTTTGCACCAGATGGTGAAGTGACTTCTATGAGTACAGCGCCAGAACCCAAAGCAGAATCACGTAAACAATCATTAAAATCAAAACTAGGGCTGGGCTTATAACATGGCGTTATCAGTTAGCTGGCTCGATGCCAGGTTAAATAAAGAAGCAAAAGAAACCGTAGTAAAAGCCGACCGAGATGGGCTAAGTGCTCGGGTATCGCCCAAGGGCAAAATTGTTTTTCAGTTTCGTTATCGTTTCGATGGCAAGCAACAGCGGGTAGACATTGGTACTTACCCACTTATGAAGCTTGCTGAAGCTAGGAATGAGCTGGATAGGTTAAGGGCGGTACTCGACCAGGGCAGAAACCCCAAGCTCTACCTACAGCAGGAACGGGCCAAGTATTCTGCCAATCAAAGCTTCGAATCGATTTTTCGAGACTGGATAGACTCTGCCGGTAAGCAAGGGCTAAAGGAGAAAACGTGGCACTACCAAAAACGCAGCAGTGAAATATATTTGCTGCCCCGACTTGGCAAGTACCCATTAACTGACATCAATGAATTGTCCTTGCGAAACTGTCTTCGTGAGGTTTCGGAGTCGTCCCCTTCAAACACAGAACGTCTGGTGTCTGTGCTGCACAAGTTTTATGACTGGCTGATTGATGAACAAATTTTGGAAATTAACGCTGCCGCTGGGATCACAGCAAAAAAGGTTGGCGGTAAGAAAGGCAAACGAACTCGGGTGCTAAATGACAACGAGATCAGGATACTTTGGCGCTATTTGCATGAGTCAAAAATCACTGAGAAGAATCGCATCTACATAAAACTGCTTCTCTTATTGGGAGGGCGCAAGGGCGAACTCATTCAAGCTGAAAAGCATCACTTTGACTTGCAATCTGCAATGTGGACAGTGCCCATAGAGATCCGCAAACAAGGTGAGAAAATTGGAGCGCCGATCATGCGGCCATTAATCAAACCAGCTATCGAGCTGATTGAACTGGCGATGCAGATGAGTAAATCAACTTACTTGTTTCCCGCTAACGGGCAAGAAGAACTTGCCACAAATGGCTTTGATACCACTATTCCTAACAATGTGAAAATCTGGGCTCGCAGGTCGCTTGGTATTGAGATGGAACACTGGTCTATGCATGATCTTCGAAGAACGATGCGAACGCGAATGTCTGCCATCACGACGCAAGAAGTTGCCGAGTTGATGATTGGCCACAGCAAAAAAGGGTTGGATGCTATCTACAACCAATATCAGTACCTGGATGAAATGCGTCATGCTTACGACGTTTGGTATCAACAACTAGAGACCATCATTGAGCCGACAGGCTTTCCATTCAACTGGCGTTTCGGACAATAAAATAAAAGAAAGAGGCTCAGTCCTCTTTCTTCTCATACTCCTCCAAATCTTCAATGTGCCACAGCTTGTTTCGTGTATTTCGGTTGATACGAGGTTGCGGCAAGCTGCCATCTTTTATTCTTCGCCAGAGCGTCGTATAGCTAATGTGGTAACGAGCCATCACTTCGTAAGATGTTAGAAAAGGGGTTACCTGGTGCGCTACTGCTGTCATCTGCATTCTCCTGAAAATCAATGTAAAGCTATCATCGCCTGATTCATCATTTGTTGATGGTCAGAAAGATGCATGATTTGTTCAGAAGATCAGCCCAGCATAAATGCCTGTATTTTTGACATCAAACACCGAGAACATCTTTCAACTTTGCTAGGGCTTGTGTATGTTTGTCATTCGGCATTTTTGCTAAATTGATTTGTTTCCATTTAATGGCAGGAAGCTCACTGACTCCATCTAAGCCGAGTAGAGACCAATCAGGCTCTCGATTTTTAAAGGATAGCAAAAAAGACTTTTCACTATCGGTCAGACCTTGGTGAATGAGGTCTACTAGGCGCATCCTTACGGCTTCCAGCTCCACCAACGGAACATCCGTCTCGGCCATGTTGGTAAATTCACCTTCATAGGTGGCAGTAATATCCTTAAATTGCGGACTGAGTAACTCAGCCATTGGCCGATTATGGCTTGATAAATAAGCGAGTAATGCTTTACGAATTTCATCCGTTAGGCCTTCATTCTCCAAAAGCCACTTCACATCAAATAAGTCTCTTGGATGCTGTCTATCTAATGCTGCACATATCTTTCCTGCATACAAATCAGCTAGATCAACAACAGGTATTTCAACATAGCCAAATTCGTCTTCTACAGCTGCGCATACTTCCATCAACTTTGGTTCATAAACAGTACCGCGCAATACAGGTGATAGCTCGACTTTGATCTGCACACCGTTGCGAGCAACGATCAACCTTAGAGCATCGCGTTTTGAGCGATAGGCTTCCGTTAGCTCGATGTCTTTAAATGCTATTTTTAAATCTGAGCTAATAGCATCAAGTGCATCGCAAATTTCCTGCAAGGCATCATCACGGCTCTTCATTGGCAGATACACCAAATCAATATCGACCGATAAACGAGGAAAGTCTCTGACAAATAAATTGATTGCTGTACCACCTTTGAGGGCAAAGCATTGCTGTTTGGCAACGAAAGGCAATACCTGTATCAAAAGCTGTACTTGTTTGTAATAAATACTATTTCTATCCATCGCTGAACTTATCCTTTACTTGCTAACGCCATATGCTGAGGTACGGTTATCAGATACTCTGTATCCAGCTTCCCACCTTTAGCAACAACACGCTTACCTGAACCTAAGTCGTAATTTTCTACATTTAACTTATCAAACCAAGGATAAGCTTGACGTTTTGCAAACCAAAAGAATAAGCGTTTGACCTTTACGCTTTTACACTCCTTTAAGAGCGCATCAAGCTTTCTTGGAGATAAGTTCACCAACCCCTGCATTAGCTCATCGGCATGTTCAAATGACACACTTTCAGGCAAATCCATCAACACTTCCAATATGGCTTTTTCCGGACATGAAAAATATACAGGTGGTAATTGTTCTCCCCATTCATGCTTTTTAACGAACGCTATATCTTGGGATAAGCTATCAGGCCACAGTTTACTTGTACTATGTCCTTCGAACTTAATTGGCAATGACAGTCTCGCAAGCCAGGAAGGAAGCTTTTTCATTGCATATAAATGAATATGAGGCGTACTTCCTAATGATAAATATTGCGACAAACCAGATATGGACAATGCTGACAATCCACCGACCACGGTAGACGGAAGTTGTTCATCGACACTATTTTCCATCATACGCTGCATTGAAGCTACTACGCCTTCCCAAGTGACTGCTCTGGAATACTGACTGTAAACACCTGTAGCTAGTAGCAACAACGTATCGGTTTTGACAGCATTATCTAACGCATGAGCACTCAAGCCTTGCTCTGCAAGCCACTTCTTTGTAGCTAACATGCCATAAGGCAAAAGTGTTTTAAGAGATTGCTTATATGACTCTTTCACCGTTTCACGCTGGGAATGACTAACCATTTCTAAACACCAAACCCTTCTTCTAGTTTATCTCTTTAGGATTTCGCGGCGCATATCGCCGTAAAACCTAGTTTTAATAAACTAACACAACAAAGGGAAGTTTACCATTATTTCTATTTACGGCGCATAACGCCGTATAATTGCCATTTATTAAACCCGCCCAGCTATTAACCCAAGCGATAAAATATCAAGCCCCATCCGCAGAGGTACTTATTGGCTCAAACCTATGAATAACATGGGCTACAAGGCGGTTTGTGTCATGAATTGCAAGCAACACGCCCTACGAGAAAAATTTGTACACACTGTTTGTACACTCGTAACGATGACACATCAAAAACAACAATGATGCCCCCTTTAAATTCAAAAACTTACAAACAAAAACTAGAGATGATCGCATTTAATCCGCTTTTGTAATGCCGAAACCAAAGTACCAAAAGCAATAGGTACTTTCTTCATCAAACCCAGTAACCACAAGGCCTACAGCCAGATTTGTGTCATGGAATTTTCGCCAAAGGCCTCTAAAACGGAATTTGTACTCAAGTTTGTACACACTTTCCGAGGTTACGCTTGAACATCATTGAAAAGCAAAGAAACGAGAAAAAGACAAAAAGCCTTTAAATTCAGTACGTAGAGATGTAATTGTGGTGTGCAATGAAAGGTGGTTTTAAGCGTTGAAAGGCTGGGTGGCATCAGGGTGAGAGATTATGGCGAAGGTGCGGCGCGCGGCGATCTGCTTGGCGAGGTCTGGCATGAATCATCCCGGTGAAAAAGCGCGAATTATACGCCCTTTCCCCACTGCGCGCAGGTTTCCCGGCCGCGGCCCCACCGCCTCTGCCTGCGGCATCCTGACCCTGCCACCGCCGCGTAAGTGTCCGTATAATGCAGGGGTGAACACGCCGTCGAAACAATTTTACTCCACCTACAATCCGTCCCTGGACAACCTGCGCAGCCTGTTATTTATACGCAGTATTGCGCTGCTGGGTCAGGCGGGAGTACTGGCCTATGTGCTGTGGGTCAGCCGCACGACCGAGAGCCTGTGGGGGGTTACCGTCAGCCTGGCAGTGCTAGTGTCAATCACCGGCCTCAGCCTCTGGCGCTGCAGCCAGCAGTGGCCTGTTACCGACCATGAGTTTCTGGCGCAGTTGCTGATAGATGTCATCGGCTGGACGGTGCTCATGTACTACACCGGCGGGGCAAACAACCCGTTTGTCTCCTACTACATTGTGCCGCTGGTAATTGCCGCCGCCGTACTGCCCTGGCGCAATACCTGGTTGGTGGCAGGCACCTCCCTGCTGGCCTACAGCGCCCTGCTTTACTACTACCGGCCCTTTCCCCTGTTTACGCCACACGCGCAGATGGGGCACGGAAATAGCAGTAACGTACACATTCTTGGCATGTGGTTTAACTTTCTCTTCAGCGCCGGCTTGATTACCTATTTTGTCGTGCGCATGGCCGCAATACTACGCCAGCGGGATGCCAGGGAAGTGGCGCAGCGGGAAGACCGGCTGCGCGATGACCAGATTATGGCCGTGGCCAGCCTGGCCGCCGGTACCGCCCACGAACTGGCCACCCCCATGGCCACCATGACAGTATTGGTTGATGAAATGCTGCAGGATGACAACCTGGGCCCACAGGCCAGAGAAGACTGCGAGCTGCTGCAGCAACAGTTGGCCCAATGCAAATCGACCCTCAATGGACTTACCCGCACCGCCGAGTTCAGCTCCGTCCAGCAAACCCTGACACAGCCGCTGGAAGTATTTGTACGACAGACTGTGGAGCGGTGGTCAGTCCGGCGGCCCAGCGTTGTTTACGAGATCAAGTCTGCTGCCGGGGGACCCGGGCCCGACATCGAGTATGACTCGACCCTGTGTCAGGCCGTGGAAAACCTGCTGAATAACGCCGCCGACAGCGGCTCGGAACGGGTTTCAGTGAATTTCAGCTGGGATGAACACGAAGCCCTCCTTGCCATCCGCGACTGGGGGCCGGGTATCGGCAGCGAATTGCTCAAAGATATGGGGAAGCCTATAGTCCGGGCCAGTCACCACGGCCTGGGCATCGGGCTGCTACTTAGCCACGCCACAGTGGAGCGTTATGACGGCCGCATCGAGCTTCTCAACGCCACCGGCGGAGGAACCGAGGCGAGGATGTACCTGCCATTGGTGCGGAAGCGAACAAATGACTGAGCTGCAAAAGAGCATATTGCTGGTTGACGATGACCCGACATTCACAGGCGTTATGGCAAGAGGATTCAAGCGCCGTGGATTCATGACCCACAGCTGTGCCAATGCCGAAAGCGCGCTGGCAGATTGCGCTGATTTCAGGCCCAGCCATATTTTGCTGGATCTCAACATGCCAGGCACCTCCGGCCTGGTCATATTGCCGCACCTACTGAAACAGGTTCCCGATGCCAAACTGGTGGTGCTAACCGGTTACTCCAGTATCGTTACCGCAGTGGAGGCGACACGGGCGGGCGCAACCAATTATCTCTGCAAGCCGGCCACCATAGAGGAAGTGCTCACCGCCTTTGAAGGCCAGGCTGTCACACAGGGTGAAACGGCTATCCCCATTGACCCCATCTCGGTAGACCGGCTCCAATGGGAGCACATACAGCGAGTACTGCAGTCCCACGACGGCAACATATCCGCAACTGCCCGGGCCCTGGGAATGCATCGCCGTACCTTGCAGCGGAAATTACAGAAGCGGCCGGTGCGTCGATAGCGCAAGGTCCCGCACAAGGGCATTCAGCCAGGTGCAACCTGCTGTGCCACGATGCTTATCAGCCGGCGGCCCACCGCATCTACATCCACGGTACCGGCGGGTAGCAGGCGGGCCATGGAAGTCACCTCCAGCCCCTGGTAACCACAGGGGTTAATGCGCCCAAAAGGTTCCAGATCCATATCAACATTGACAGACAGGCCGTGATAACTGCAGCCGCGGCGCACACGCAGGCCCAAAGAGGCAATTTTCGCGCCGGCCACATACACCCCCGGAGCCTTTGGCTCAGCTGCCGCGTCAATGCCATATTCGGCCAGTAACAGGACAATGCTGCGCTCTATCGTATTCACCAGATCTCTCACCCCCCAGGAGCGCCGCCGCAGATCGATCATCAGGTAAAGTACCCACTGCCCTGGGCCGTGATAGGTGACTTGACCACCACGGTCGACCTGAATCACTGGTATATCCCCGGGAGCCAGCACATGTTCAGCCTTGCCGGCCTGGCCCTGGGTAAACACCCGCGGATGCTGCAACAGCCACAACTGATCCGGGTCCTCGGGACCGCGGGTATTGGTAAGATCCTTCATGGCCTGCAAGGTGGGCTGATAGTCCACCACACCCAGCTGCCGCTGCAATACGTCGGCAACAGCCATTAAATGACCATCTTCACCCGGCCGGTGGCCCGCAAACCCTGGTGCAGGGCCTCCAGCTGATCTGGGCCGGTGGCAGTGATAGTAATGGTGAGTGATGTAAAAGTGCCTTTACTGGAGGCGCGGGCCGTCACGGTAGTGCGATCAAAACCGGGGGCATGCTGCTCGAAAACGTCAAAGATGGCCTCGTGCAGGTCTTCCGCTGTACTCGCCAGCACCTTTATCGGGTAATCACAGGGAAATTCTATTTTAGGCGGTTCCTGCTCCACACGTAGCCCTCCTCACATCAGGTTGCAAACAGGCTCGCGAACCACATCAGGATAGAGTCCCACAGCCGGGAAATGAAGCCACCGGGCTCAACCGCCACCAGCGCGACAACGGGCGACTCGAAAACCGTATGCCCGTCTATGCTGAGGGTCAGGGTGCCCACCGGATCGCCCACAGCCAGAGGTGCGACGAGTTGTGGTTCAAGCACCACCGTAGTAATCAGGCTCTTTGACTTACCGCGAGGCAACGTCAGTGTCGTCGCATCAGCCAGGCCCACCGCGACCGTGTCCTGCTGCCCTTTCCATACCCGCGGGTTTTCCAGCTCCTGCCTGGGCCCAAACACTTCAACCGTCTCGAAGAAGCGGAAGCCGTAGTTGAGCAGGCTGCGAGTCTCGTTCTTGCGTGCCTTGGTGCTCTTGGTTCCCATAACAACAGAAATAAGGCGCATGCCCCGGCGCTCGGCTGAGGCGACCAGGCAGTAGCCCGCCTCCTTGGTATGGCCGGTCTTTAAGCCATCCACCGAGGGGTCTTCCCCCAGCAAGCTGTTGCGGTTGTATTGCCTGATGTTGTTATAGGTAAACTCAGGTTCCTTGTAAATGGCATAGTGGCCGGGAAAGTCCCGGATCATCGCCCCGGCCAGAGTCGCCAGATCACGCGCGGTGACCACATGGTTAGGGTCTGGCAGGCCATGGGAGTTTACAAAGTAGGAGTCTTTCATCCCCAACGCCTGGGCCTGGGTATTCATCATCTCGGAAAAAACCGCTTCGCTGCCGGCAATATGTTCTGCCACGGCAACCGTCGCATCATTTCCCGAAGAAATGACAATGCCCCGCTCCAGATCCTCAATACTCACATCCTTGCCCGGCTCGATCCACATCAGGGAGGACCCGGCAAACACCGGGTTCTGCGACCAAGCGTTCTCACTAACCACCACCATATCGTCCTGGCTAATGCGCCCAGCCTCCACCTCTGAGGCCAGTACGTAGGCTGTCATCATCTTGGTGAGGCTGGCCGGGGGCAGCGGCATATCCGCGTTGTGCTCAGCCAGCACCGCCCCGCTGGTCGCATCCACCAGGATGTAGGCGGTCGCCTCGATCTGGGGCGGCGAAGGCACCAGGTCCTGTGCAGTGGCGCTCAGGGCGATAACGGCGAGAAGAGAGATAAACAGTCGTTTTGTCATGGAAACAGGGTGCCGTGGGGAATACTGGAAGCTGCGCATGTTAACGCATGAGCGGGGTTAGCGAAAGAAATGACACTGCACTACAGACTGCGCCGGTAGTGTTCAGGGCAAAGGTTGCCCACCGTCATAACCCGCCAATCGCAGCTGTTTCTGCACAGACTCCAGCTCGATGGCATCGCTCATAGGGCCAATCCGCACCCGGTACAGCAGGTTTTCACCGGACTGCACTTCACTGACAAATACCGGGGGGTCCAGCAGAGCCTGCAGCCTGTCCTGCAGGCGCAGCGCAGAGCCCTCAGTGCTGTAGGCACCCAGTTGCAGATAGCGATAATCACCGGCGACGGAGTCGCGGCGGTCATCAACGCCAATCACCTCTACAACCTCGACTTCCACCCGGGCTGTACCCGCCTCCATATAGCCCAGCTTGACCGCAGCGCCGTAGGACAGGTCAATTACGCGGTCGGAGTGGAAGGGACCCCGGTCGTTTACCCGGACAATGATGCTTTCGCCATTGTCCAGGTTGGTGACACGGGCAAAACAGGGTATGGGCAAGGTTTTGTGAGCAGCGCTGGCCTGGTAGAGGTCATAGATTTCACCATTGGAGGTCTTGTGGCCGTGAAATTTGGAGCCATACCAGGAAGCCGTGCCGCGCATTTTGTAGGACTTGTAGTCGTCCAGCACCTCATATTCAACGCCATTAATGGTATAGGGAGTGGCATTACCCACTGACAGGATCGGGTCTGGCCGGGGAACCGCGTCTTTCACATCGGCCGGATCTATGGGCAGCGGTGGCGCACCATCCCTGGCTTGCTGATAACGGGAGGGGCTGTCCTTAACAATCGGCTCACCTGATTCGGGCGCTTTTTTTGGCGTACTGGTGCAGGCGACAACTACCAGCGCCACGGCGCCCAGCAGGATGACGAGCGGATGCGACATCAATCAACCATCCGTGAGCCAATCTGGCGGCTGAGTTCATACACCGACATGGCGTACATGGCACTGTGGTTGTAGCGCGTGATGACGTAAAAATTATGCAGACCCAACCAGTATTCGTGGCCATTTTTGAGTTCGAATTTCATCGCGCTGGCAAGGGCTGCAGGGTCTACCTCCCGGATCGCCTCCACACCGACACTGGCGAACTGCGCCACGGTATGCTCCGGTCGCAAGTTTTTCCTGCCGTGCACGAACCAGTCTTCTGGCACATCACCTTCCACGGTCGCGCCCACGACCACGGTCTCGCCTTTGCGCCAGCCATGTGCCTTGAAATAGTTGGCCACTGACCCTATGGCGTCAACCGGATTGTTCCAGATGTCCGCCACCTCGTCGCCATCGTAGTCCACGGCGTAGGCGAGGAAGCTGCTGGGCATGAACTGGCCATAACCCATGGCGCCAGCATAGGAGCCCTTTAGCGCAAGGGGGTCAAAACCCTGCTGGCGGGTGAGAATAAGGTAGCTCTTCAGTTCGGACGAAAAAAATTCGGAGCGCGGGGGGTAGTCGAACGCCAGGGTTGATAAAGCGTCAATCACGCGATAGCTGCCCGCGACCCGTCCATAATAGGTCTCGACCCCGATAATGGCGACAATGATTTCAGCGGGAACGCCGGTTTCCCGCTCCGCCTGCTCCAGTGTGGCACGGTGCTCCTCGTAAAACTCCACGCCCTGCTCCAGCCGTTTGTCGTTGAGAAATATCTCCCGGTACTCGTACCAGGGCTTGCTTTTCTCAGCTGGCCGGGCGATCGCCTTGAGGATGCTCTCCTGGCGCTGGGCGCTGGCGAATAACAGCAGCAACTGCTCCCGATCGAACTCCTGCTCGGCCACCAGTTCGTCGACCAGCTCTATAGTTGCCGGATGGGTGGAATAATTATCTGCAGCGCAGGACAAGGTGCTCCACAGGCAGGTCACCACAAAGGCGACTTTCAGGCGTACCGACATACTCTAATACTCATCAATGGATAGAGAAAAAATTAGGCTATTGGCGACAGTCAAAATGCCATCACCGGGGCCCCGTGGATTTTTCGGTACTGATCGCCATCAGGATGCCAAAACCCGCCATCAGCGTGACTACCGACGTCCCACCGGCACTCACCAGAGGCAGGGGCACACCCACCACCGGAAGCAGACCGGCAACCATGCCCATATTAACAAATATGTATACAAAAAACGTCAACGTGAGGCTTCCAGCCATCATTCTGCCAAAACTGGATTGGGCACGTACACCGATCCAGAAGCCGCGTAGCAGAATCAGCAAATAAATACCCAGCAGCACCAGCACACCGCGCAGGCCAAACTCCTCGGACATCACTGCAATGATAAAATCCGTGTGGCTCTCTGGAAGGAAATCCAGGTGCGACTGCGTGCCGTTCATCCAGCCCTTGCCCTCCCAACCGCCAGAGCCGATGGCTGTCTTGGACTGGATAATATTCCACCCGGCGCCCAACTTGTCACTTTCTGGATCCAACATAGTGAGAATCCGCTGTTTCTGGTAGTCCTTTAGTACAAACATCCAGGCGGGCCAGGCAGAGGCAACTGCCAGTACTACCGCCCCGAATATGTAGCGCCAGCCCATCCCCGCCATAAAAAGCACAAACAGGCCGCTGGCGGCAATCAGTAGAGCGGTGCCCAGATCCGGCTGTTGCAGGATCAGTGCCGCCGGCAGACCGATCAGCACCAGGACTGCAAGGATATGCAGGAAGCGGGGCGGCAGCGTGCGATCTGCCAGATACCAGGCTACTGTCAGCGGCAGGACCAGCTTCATGATCTCTGAGGGCTGGAAGCGAAAACCACCCAGAGAGAGCCAGCGCTGGGCGCCTTTGGCGCCCACGCCAACCAGCATTACAGCAACCAGTGTTGCCAACCCCGCCGCGTATAGCCAGGGCGCCCAGCGCATAATCCGCGCCATGCTGAGCTGGGCCACAACAAACATGATGGCGTAAGCCAGCAGGAAGTAACGCCCCTGGCGAACTACGGCACCCATGTCCTTGCCAGAGCCGCTGTACAACACGACGAGTCCGTAGGCAGTAAGGGCCAACAATAATACCAACAGCGGAATATCGATATGAAAACGACTGATGGCACTGGGCCGGTTGGCCAGATCGGCGGAGCCCTGATGTGGCATCTGGCGCAGATAATCTGCCATCAGCCGGCCCCACCGAGCAGCCAGGTATCGATCACGGCGCGGGCAATGGGATAGGCGGCAGAACTACCGCCGCCATTTTCCACAATGATTGCCACCGCAATAGTGGGTGCCTCGACCGGGGCAAAGGCGATAAACAAGCCGTGATGCCGGTGGCGCTCCGCGACCTCTTCCTCTTTGTAAACCGCACCCTGGGCAATACCGATCACCTGGGCGGTACCGGTCTTGCCTGCCATCTGATATTCAATGCCTTTTGCCAGTGCTTTGGCGGTACCGCGCTTGCCATGCACCACTTCCACCATGCCCTCGTACACTGCATCCCAGTACTCCTCCGGGACAACAATGGGGTCCAGCAGCGGAGCGGGAACGAGCTCGCCGTCTATGCTGTGAAGCAATCGAGGTGTCCTGCGCACCCCCTTGCTGGCCAGAACGCTGGTGGCAACCGCCAATTGCATAGGTGACGTAAGCATGTAGCCCTGGCCAATACCGGCGCTGATGGTTTCCCCCGGGTACCAGGTCTGCCCCATGGCGTCGCGCTTCCAGCGGGTGGAGGGCAGTACACCCCGTCGCTCGTTGGTGGTGTCGATGCCAGTGCGCTCGCCCAGTCCGAAAGGTTTGAGATAATCGTACATGCGATCGATGGTGAGGCGCCGCGCGAGATCATAAAAATAGACGTCACAGGACTCGGCGATCGCCATTTTCATGTCTACCCTGGGCGCGTGACCGGTGCCCCGGATTCGCAAAATCCAGTCGCGGTACTTGCGCGAATCCCCCGGCAGGCTGTACCAACCGGGATCCGGCACTGTAGTCTCAGGGGTTACCAGCCCGGACTCGAGCCCCGCCATTGCCATGAAAGGCTTGATCGTCGAGCCCGGCGGATACTGGCCCTGTATCGCGCGGTTAAACAGTGGCACATCGAGAGAATCCCGCAGGGCACTGTAATCGACGGTGCTGATACCATTCACAAAGAGGTTGGTGTCAAAGCCAGGCGTGGATACCAAGGCCAATACACCCCCGGTCAGCGGATCTATGGCCACCACAGCACCGCGCTGATCGCCCAGAGCCTCTAACGCCGATCGCTGTACGCGGATATCCAGATTCAACACC
The DNA here is from genome assembly GCA_963977485.1 of uncultured Haliea sp. Lineage (GTDB taxonomy): Bacteria > Pseudomonadota > Gammaproteobacteria > Pseudomonadales > Halieaceae > JARRPM01. The sequence goes on along the minus strand of CAXBOW010000007.1, from coordinate 188,161 downwards.
AGATCCGCGCCTGGCTTGGGATCAAACCGTTCCAACACACGTAATACCCGGCCGTGAGCGTTGGTCTCTACGTTCTGGTAGCCGACTTCACCGTGGAGGATGTCTTCGTAGTACTTTTCCACCCCAACCTTGCCCACATGAAAAGTACCGCGGTAGTCCGATTCGTCCAGATATAGCACTTCCTCTTCATTGATGCGCCCCACGTAACCAATGGCATGCGAGAACAGCTCGCCATGGGGGTAATAGCGCAGCAGCTGCGCATCCACCACCACACCCGGAAAACGGTAGCGATTAACGGCCAATTGCGCACGCTCCTGTTCAGTGAGACGAAATCGCAGGGGTACCGCCTCGTAAGGGCGGCGGCGCTGGAGTTTCTTGCGAAAATTCTCCAGGTCAGCCTCACTGATGGGAAGCATCGTCCCCAGTTCGGCCAGGGTAGCGTCAAGATCCACCACCTGTTCGCGCACAATAGACAACATATAACTGGGGCGATTATCCGCCAGCAATTCACCGTTGCGGTCGTAAATCAAACCCCGCTTGGGCGGCAGCGGTTGCAGCTGAACCCTGTTGCGCTCGGACTGCGTGCGATACACCTCATACTCGGTCACCTGCAGAGTGTAATAGCGTGCGAGGATGACACCCAGCAGGCCGAGAACCAACAGGACGGCGGTGACAGTACGGGCGTTGTTGATCCGGGTTTCGCGGTGCGAATCCTTCAGCTGGATATGGTTTGGCATCTAAGCCCGGCCCTGAGGACTGTCAAGAAAACTATTCGCGATGATACGGGTGGTTCACAGTGATTGTCCAAGCCCGGTACAGTTGTTCGGTTAATAAAACCCTTACGAGGGGGTGTGGCAAGGTAAGATCGCTGAGAGACCAGCGCATATCCGCCCTGCCAAGGCATGCACTGGACAGCCCGTCAGGCCCGCCTATCATCAGGCTGTAGTTGGCAGCAGACATTTGCCAGGACTCCAGTTGCTGCGCCAGCTGTGCAGTAGAAATACGTTTTCCCTCCACATCCAGCGCTATGGCCCGGTCGGCGGCAGGGATAGCCTTGAGAATCTGCTCGCCCTCGCGCTCACGCAACTGTTCCGGCTTGCTGTCGCGCACTCGCCTGGCCAGTGGAATTTCCCGCCACTGCAGATTGAGCTCCCGGGGCAAGCGGCGGCTGTAGTCCTCCACCGCCTGACTCACCCACGCGGGCATTTTAGTGCCCACTGCCACAATGCTTATCCGCATCAGGCCGGTGATTCGGTGTTAACCCAGAGGCGCTCCAGATCGTAAAAATCCCGCGTTGCGGGCAGCATGACATGGACGACCACATCGCCAAAATCCACCAGCACCCATTCGCCGGCATCTTCACCTTCAACCCCCAGCGGACGCAATTCCTGGCGCTTGGCCTCCATGCAGACATTGTCCGCCAGCGATTTTACATGCCGATTGGAGGTACCGCTGGCGATGATCAGGAAATCCATAACATCGGTAAGGCCCCTGACATCAAGGGTTACGACATTGACGGCTTTGAGGTTCTCCAGCGCATCAACGACAATCTTCTTCTGTGCTTCAGCATCCATTCAGTTTGCTCATTGTTTAAAACTTCGATTCATAAAATACCTCTTCACTGGTAGAGACTATGCGACTCAATATAATCCAGTACCGCCTGCGGTAACAGGTAGCGTGCGGAATGACCTGTGGCCAGCAGGCGGCGTATCTCCGTGGAAGAGATCGCCAGAGGCCGCAATTCCTCTACCAGAACACCGCCACAGGGCTGCCCGCCCAGCTGTCCGGGGCTATCCAGCCGATGCTGCTGTATCCAGTCAGCGACCTCCCCCACCTCGGGGAGCTGCCAGCCGGGGCGAGCGATAACCACCACATGAGCCCAGTTCAGCAATTCCTGCCAGCGATGCCAGCTGGTAATCGCCAGTACCGCGTCACAACCCATTACCAGACAGAGACCGCGCTCCTCGCCCAGCTCCCGCCGCAACTCCATCAGGCTGTCGATAGTATAGGAGGTGCCCTGACGCTGCAGCTCACGGCTGTCACAAGCGAGCCGAGGCTCCCCTGCGACTGCCAGTTCCACCATAGCGGCCCGATGATCCGCACTGCATGTGGGCATGTCACGGTGGGGCGGCACAGCACAGGGCATCAGACGCAACTGCTGTAGCTGAAGACGTTCCACCAATTCCAGCGCCGAACGCAGGTGGCCGTAGTGCACCGGATCAAAGGTTCCACCGAAAACCCCTACCGGGCCCGGTGGTGCGTTTGTATCACTCAAGTGCGGACCTGCCCCTCGCCAAATACCACGTATTTCTGGGAGGTGAGGCCCTCCAGCCCAACCGGGCCCCGGGCGTGCAACTTGTCCGTCGAGATGCCGATCTCGGCACCCAGCCCGTACTCGAAACCGTCGGCGAAGCGGGTGGAGGCATTGACCATCACCGAGGCGGAGTCCACCTCGCGCAGGAATCGCATGGCCCGGCCGTGGTCGCGGGTAACAATGCTGTCGGTGTGCAGCGAACTGTAGGTGTTGATGTGGTCGATGGCCTCATTGAGGTCTTGCACCACGCGCACCGCCAGGATAGGCCCGAGGTATTCCTCGCGCCAGTCCTGCTCCGTTGCCGCGGTAATGCCAGGAAGAATCGCCAACGTCTTTTCGCAACCGCGTAATTCCACACCTTTTTCAGCGTACTCAGCCGCCAGGCGAGGCAGCAAATCAGCCGCCGTTGATTCCGCCAGCAGCAGCGTTTCCATGGTGTTGCAGGTACCGTAGCGCTGGGTTTTGGCATTAATCGCAATATTGATTGCCATCTCGCTGTCGGCGCCGTCGTCAATATAGACATGGCAGACCCCATCCAGGTGTTTTATCACCGGCACCCGGGAATCTGCACTGATGCGCTCAATCAGGCCTTTGCCCCCACGCGGCACAATCACATCCACGTACTCGGGCATGGTAATCATGCGCCCAACCGCCGCCCGGTCCGCCGTGTTAACCACCTGTACCGCTGTCTCTGGCAGCCCGGCAGCACGCAAGCCCTGTACCAGGCAACGGGCGATAGCTGCATTAGAAGACAAGGCCTCGGAGCCGCCGCGCAAAATGGTGGCGTTCCCCGATTTGAGGCAGAGGCTGGCAGCCTCAACGGTGACATTGGGCCGGGACTCATAAATAATACCGATCACTCCCAGGGGCACCCGCATCTTGCCCACCTGAATACCGCTGGGCATCATATTCATATCGGTTATGGCGCCCACCGGATCAGACAAATCGGCAACCTGGCGCAAGCCCTCCAGCATGGCGTCAATACGCGCCGGTGTCAGCTCAAGGCGGTCCATCAGCGGCGCAGCCAGGCCGTTTGCCTCGCCCCGGGCAAGATCCTCGGCGTTGGCAGCCATAAGTTGCGCACGACTGCTGTCCAGCGCATCCCGGGTGGCAAGCAGCGCATGGTTGCGCACCGCTGTCGCGGACGCAGCAACACGGCGCGAGGCGGCGCGCGCTGCCCGGCCCAACTCATCCATGTACTGATCGACATCCATCACTAGATCGCTCTACTCTCGACAAAAGCGGCATTATACCCGAAGCCCCGAGGCCGTGTGCTAAGCTCTGCGCAGAAATAATCACGGGGCAAGCCCATGTCCAATCCCATCGAAATCGAGTTCTTCTACGACTGTTCCAGCCCCTGGACCTATTTCGCCTTCACCCGAATGCTGCCGCTGGCAAAAGAGCTCAATTTACCCGTCCGCTGGCGCCCGTTTCTGGTGGGCGGGGTCTTCAACACGGTAAACAAGCAGGTCTACACCAACCGGGCAGAGATGTTCACAAACCCGGAAAACAAACGAAAAATGACCTATTACCTGAAAGACCTCGGCGACTGGGCCGCGCTCTGCGGGGTCACGGCAGTCTGGCCCCCGGGACACCCCATCAGTGCCGTAAAAGCCATGCGCGGCGCCTTCTTCGCCGAGGAACAGGGCCTGCTAATCCCCTATTCCAAAGCCGTTTTCGAAGCCTACTGGGGCGGCGTCAATGCAGATATCGCCAGCGACGCAGTGCTGCTGGACATTTGCCAGCAGGCGGGACTGGACACTGAGGCATTTTTCAATGCCATCACCGCACCCGCCTACAAGGATCTGCTGCGACAAAATACCGACGAGGTCATAGCGCGCGGCGGCTTCGGCTCCCCCACCATCTATATCAACCACGACGATATGTACTTCGGCAATGATCGGCTTCCCTTGGTGGAGCATAGGCTTCGGCAGCTGCTGGACGCGCAATAGAACGTAATTGTCACTGCTGTTCCGGCTTCATACCTGTGGCACAGCATTTGAAGCCTTAAGCTCCCAAATCTTGGCTATATGAAAGCGGTCACGGTCCGGTTAGCCCCCCCGAATCGGCCGTGGCTCCACAAAAAAATCCGGCTGCTGCGCAACTCGACCATTTTTTGCTGCGCAAAAAATTGGGACTCGAACAGTGCTCGCCGACAGCCCCGGATTTTTTTGTTCCGCCAAGCACGGCCTGACTGATTCGGGGGGACTAACCGGACCGCGACCTTCCATCAAGCGTTTGCAGGTTTTTAGGTTTTCTTTTCACGATCGGTCTGGGAACCCCGGGCACAGCAGGCTCCCATTGGAACAAACCAAAATCAGATTCACAAAATACACAAATTAACGTTTACGTTAACGTAAGCTTGGGATATATTCACCGCCACGAACTAAAAACCCGGAGAAAACAAAGACAGTGCCCGGCAAGACCCACACCATCTCGCAGCTGGCCAAAGAGTTCGGGGTAACCACCCGGACCATCCGCTTCTATGAAGAAAAAGGCCTGGTAACCCCGCTGCGGGAAGGCCAGAAACGGCTTTATACCAATGCCGACCGGGTGCGTATCAAACTGATACTGCGCGGCAAACGCATCGGCATGACGCTGCAGGAATGTGTCGAGTTTATCGACATGTACGACCCCGAGCACAACAACGCAGAGCAACTACACTCACTGATAGATAACGTAAAAAGCCGGCGTGAGCAGCTGTTGCAACAGAAACGGGACATTGACGAGATGCTGGCGGGCCTGGCAGAAGTTCAGGGGCTGTGCGAGGCATCACTGGCCGGCGAGCAACCGCCCAATCCAAACACCAACAAACCTGACAATGACTAACGGGAACACACTATGAATACCGGATACCCCACTCTGAACTTTGGCCTGGGTGAAGAGATAGACATGCTGCGCGACGCGGTATACCAGATGTGCCAGAAGGAAATCGCACCCCGGGCGGCGCAGATTGACAGGGACAACGAGTTCCCGGCTGACCTGTGGCGCAAATTTGGCGATATGGGCCTGTTGGGCATTACCGTCGAAGAGGAGTACGGGGGCAGCGGTATGGGCTATCTCGCGCACTCCATTGTTATGGAGGAGATCAGCCGTGAGTCTGCCTCAGTGGGCCTGTCCTATGGCGCCATGAGCAATCTGTGTCTGAACCAGATTCGCAAAAATGGCAATGAGGCACAGAAACAAAAGTATCTGCCCAAACTGTGCAGTGGCGAGCATGTGGGGGCACTGGCCATGTCAGAGGCCAACGCCGGCTCCGACGTGGTCAGCATGAAGCTCAATGCCCGCAAAGAGGGCGATAAATATATTCTCAATGGCACCAAGATGTGGATTACCAATGGTCCGGATGCGGATGTGTACGTTATTTACGCGAAAACTGACACGAGTGGCGGGTCTAAGGGCATCACGGCATTCCTTGTAGAGCGTGACTACCCCGGTTTCTCGCGCTCACCGAAGCTCGACAAGCTGGGCATGCGCGGCTCCAACACTTGCGAGCTGGTATTTGAAGATGTGGAAGTGCCGGCAGAGAACGTGATGAGAAATGAGGGGGACGGTGTACGTATCCTCATGTCCGGGCTGGACTACGAGCGCACGGTTTTATCCGGCGGGCCAGTTGGCATCATGCAGGCCTGCATTGACGAGGTACTCCCCTACCTGCACGACCGCAAGCAGTTCGGCCAGAGCATAGGAGAATTCCAGTTAATGCAGGGTAAACTGGCAGATATGTATGCCGACCTGAATGCCTCACGCGCCTATCTGTACGCGGTGGCGGGCGCCTGTGATCGGGGCGAGGAAACCCGCCAGGACTGCGCCGCCGTAATCCTGTTCACCGCCGAGAAAGCAACCCAGATGGGCCTGCAGGCCATCCAGGCCATGGGTGGCTTCGGTTATACCAACGAGTCGAACGCGGGCCGTTTGCTGCGCGATGCCAAGCTGTACGAGATAGGTGCAGGCACGTCAGAAGTTCGGCGCATGCTAATCGGCCGCGAACTGTTCAACGCAACTGCATAGGTAACATTATATGAGCGTCATTCAGTCACGCATCAACACCCGCGACGCGACCTTCAACGCGAACCGCGAAGACATGCAGGCCCAGGTGGACGACCTGCGCAAACTGGTCGACCAGGTTCGCCAGGGCGGCGGCGCCAAAGCCCAGGAGCGCCATGTCTCCCGCGGCAAATTATTGCCAAGAGACCGTCTGAATGCCGTTCTGGACCCCGGCTCGCCCTTTCTGGAACTGTCCCAGCTGGCGGCTTACAAGGTCTACGAGGACGAGGTTCCGGGTGCGGGCATTATCACCGGCATCGGCCGGATTGCCGGCCAGGAATGCATGATTTTCGTTAATGATGCCACCGTGAAAGGCGGCACCTACTACCCCCTGACTGTCAAGAAGCAGGGTCGAGCCCAGACCATAGCCCAGGAAAACCACCTGCCCTGTATCTACCTGGTGGACTCCGGTGGCGCCTTCCTGCCACTGCAGGACGAGGTATTTCCCGACCGCGAGCACTTTGGTCATGCCTTTTACAACCAGGCGCGCATGTCCTCCATGGGCATTCCCCAGATCGCTGCCGTGCTCGGCTCCTGCACAGCGGGCGGCGCTTACCTTCCCGCCATGGCGGACGAGTCCATTATTGTGAAGAATCAGGGCACGATTTTTCTCGGTGGGCCGCCACTGGTGAAAGCCGCCACCGGCGAAATCGTCAGCGCGGAGGAACTGGGGGGCGCAGATGTGCACTGTCGCACCTCGGGTGTGACCGATCACTACGCCAATAACGATCACCACGCGCTGCAACTTGTGCGCCGCGCAGTCGCGCGCACAAACCGTGTAAAGCCGGTATCCATGGACCTGAAGGAACCGGTTGAGCCCCTTTACCCGGTAGAGGATATCTACGGCGTTATTCCCTCAGACAAAAAGCAGCCCTTTGATATTCGGGAAATCATCGCGCGCATCGTCGACGGTTCCGATTTTGATGAATTCAAAGCGCTCTACGGGGAGACCCTGGTCTGTGGTTTCGCGCGCATTCACGGCTACCCGGTAGGCATTATTGCCAACAACGGTATCCTGTTCGGCGAGTCCGCCGTCAAGGGTGCTCACTTCGTCGAACTGTGTGCCCAGCGCAAGACACCTCTGGTATTCCTGCAGAACATCACCGGCTTTATGGTCGGCAAGCAGTATGAGGCCGGCGGTATCGCGCGCCACGGCGCAAAGATGGTGCACGCCGTGGCCTGTGCCAATGTACCCAAGTTCACGGTAATCATCGGCGGCTCATTTGGTGCGGGCAACTACGCCATGTGCGGTCGCGCCTATGAGCCTCGCCTGATGTTCATGTGGCCCAATGCCCGTATTTCGGTGATGGGCGGCGAGCAGGCAGCCGGCGTGCTGGCGACAGTGCGGCAGGATGTGTTGTCGCGGGATGACAAGGCGATGACGCCGGAAGAGGAGAAAGCGTTCAAACAGCCAATTCTCGATCTGTATGAGAAGCAGGGTCATCCCTACTACGCCTCGGCACGTCTGTGGGACGATGGCGTTATTGACCCGGCGGATACGCGGATGGTGTTGGGCCTGTCGATCTCGGCGACGCTTAATGCGCCTATTGAAGATACGAAGTTTGGCGTGTTCAGGATGTGATTGTGAACAATTGATCTATAGGTACCTGCGGCTCCGTTCGCGGTCCGGTTCCCGAAAGGGGGTGCCTGGACACGCCGCAAGTACATCCATGTAGGCTCGTTTCCCGAACGCGGACCGGGCCATCCATGGCCTCAGACGGTCCATGCTCCCCCTTTCGGGAGCCGGACCTGAGATTGACACGACGATGAGAGATGCACATGTTCGATAAAATTCTGATTGCCAATCGCGGCGAGATCGCCTGCCGCGTTATCAAGACGGCCCGGCGCTTGGGTATTGCCACGGTTGCGGTGTATTCCGACGCGGATCGCGAGTCACTGCATGTGCAAATGGCCGATGAGGCCATTCATATCGGTGCCGCCCCGGCCCGGGAGTCCTATCTGCTGGGGGACCGGATTCTGGCGGCCGCATTGGCCACCGGCGCACAGGCTGTGCACCCGGGTTATGGCTTTCTGTCTGAAAATGCGGGGTTCGCACGGGCCTGTGCAGAAAAAGGCGTGGTGTTTATCGGCCCGCCGACGGCGGCCATTGAGGCCATGGGCTCCAAATCGGCTGCCAAACGCATTATGGAGAAGGCCGGTGTGCCGCTGGTGCCCGGCTATCACGGGGACGATCAGGATCCGGCTATTCTGCGAGCATCCGCGGAAGAGATGGGCTACCCCGTATTGCTCAAGGCCACCGCAGGTGGCGGCGGCAAGGGTATGCGCCAGGTCTGGTCTGGCGGTGAATTTGACGAGGCACTGGCCGCGGCCAAGCGGGAGTCCCTGTCCAGCTTTGGTGATGACACCATGCTGGTGGAAAAGTACCTGACCAAGCCGCGTCATGTAGAGCTGCAGGTTTTTTGCGATAACGCGGGAAATGGCGTGTACCTGGCTGAGCGGGATTGCTCGGTACAGCGCCGGCACCAGAAGGTTATAGAAGAAGCACCAGCGCCCGGCATGACCGAAGAACTGCGCAAGGAAATGGGCAATACCGCTGTGACGGCGGCGCAGGCCATCGATTATCGCGGGGCGGGTACGGTGGAGTTCCTGCTGGATGAGGACGGCAGTTTCTACTTCATGGAAATGAACACCCGTTTGCAGGTTGAGCACCCGGTGACAGAAATGATCACCGGCCAGGATCTCGTGCAATGGCAGCTGCTGGTCGCCGCGGGAGAGCCGCTACCGCTGACGCAGGATCAGGTACAGATACGCGGCCACGCCTTCGAGGCGAGGGTGTACGCGGAAGACCCCGACAACGACTTTTTACCCGTTACCGGCACTCTGGGCTATCTGCAGCCACCGGAAGAAAGCCGGCATGTGCGAGTGGATACCGGTGTACGCCAGGGCGATGAAGTCAGCGTGTACTACGACCCGATGATCGCCAAACTCATTGTCTGGGATGAATCCAGGGAGCGCGCACTGCAACGACTGGCAACTGCCCTGTCGGCGTACCGCATTGGCGGTACCGTGACCAACCTGGATTTTCTATACAATCTTGCCACCAGCCGGCCCTTCCGGGAGGCCGAACTGGATACCGGCTTTATCGAAAAGCACAGCGAACTGATTTTTCACCAGCGTCCCCAGGACCTGGAGCGCGAGCTGCCGCTGGCGGCTCTCGCACTGCTGCTGCACAAGCAACAAAATGGCAGCGCCAGCTCCTGGGTAGACCCGTGGTCGCCATGGCAGACGGGCAATGCCTGGCGCCTGAATGAGCCCCACGCCCATCGACTCATCCTGCACTGCCACCAGCAGGATCACGCGGTGGAAGTGGAGCAGCGCGGTGCGCTCTATATCGTGCGTGCAGCCGGGCGCGAGGTGCAACTACACGGCGAACTGCTGGGCGACAGCTTGCAAATTGAGGTGGAGGGTCACCGCCAGCGCGGCACCCTGGCCAGCGTGAAGGACGGCTTTACACTTTATCTGGCCGGGGGAGCCTGTCACTTCCGCGAGGTTCTTCCCGACCTTGGCGAGTCCGATGCCACCGGCGCAGACGCGAATCTGGCCGCGCCAATGAACGGCACGATTGTCGCCCTATTGGGGGAAGTGGGCTCCGCGGTTGAGGCCAACACACCTCTGCTGGTGATGGAAGCCATGAAGATGGAGCACACCATACGGGCACCATCCGCGGGCACCGTCAACGCGTTCTATTATCAACCCGGCGACCTGGTTGACGGCGGCGCCGAACTGCTGGACTTCAGCCCCGACAGCGCAGCCGGTGACGACAAATGACACTGCCCCCAAAAGTACAGTTGGTTGAGGTTGGTCCCCGGGATGGGCTGCAAAACGAGCCCAGTACCATTCCGCTGACGGCAAAGTTGCAACTGATCGACGATCTTGCCACCGCCGGTCACACAATGATCGAGGCTGGCAGTTTCGTGAACCCGAAATGGATTCCACAAATGGCCGACAGCGCGGCAGTGTTTGCCGGCATCTCCCGGCGCGAGGGAGTACGATACGCTGCGCTCACCCCCAACCTGCAGGGTTTTGAACGAGCGGTGGCAGCGGGTGCGGATGAGGTGGCGATATTTGCCGCAGCCTCAGAGTCGTTCTCACAGAAAAACATCAACTGCAGTATCGCCGATAGCCTGAAACGCTTTAGCGAAGTCATGGCCGCGGCGAAGGAGCAGAATATTGCCGTGCGGGGTTATGTGTCCTGCGTACTGGGTTGCCCCTACGAGGGAGAAATTGCGCCACAGGCGGTGGCCACTGTCTGCGACGAGTTGCTGGCCCTGGGCTGTTACGAGGTATCTCTGGGTGACACCATAGGCACGGGCACTGCCGGCAGCATGCAGCGCCTGCTGGACACCCTGCTCACCCGGTTTAAACCGCAGCAGTTGGCGGTGCACTGCCACGACACTTACGGCCAGGCTCTCAGCAACATACTGGTAGCCCTGCAAATGGGCATCGCTACAGTGGATTCATCGGTGGCAGGACTGGGTGGCTGCCCCTATGCGAAGGGTGCGTCCGGCAATGTGGCTACAGAGGATGTCGTTTACATGCTAAACGGCCTGGGCATCACAACCGGCCTTGATTTGCCGGCTCTGATTCGCGCGGGCAATCGCATCTCGGCAGTGCTCAAGCGGCCCAACGGCTCCAGGGCAGCCGCTGCACTGGACCTGAAATCTGCCTGAGCTAAGCTGACAACCACCGCCAGTGGAACCACCAGGGGATCAGGTGACAACAAGCGTACATTACTCCCGGCTGCGGGTACTTGCAGCCATACTGATCACGACATCGGGTGTGGGGCAGGTTGCACTGCTGTGGTTTCGCGATCTGAACGCCGACACACTCACGGGAGCATTCGTTGGTGTGGTTTACATCATTATCGGAATCGGTCTGCTGGGGCAATCGCGCTTTGCCCTGTTTGTGGCCATTGTGATTCCGCTGGCGGCAGCCACCGTGTTGCTCAATGTTGTTCCGGGCGGCGCACCCGCCACACTGCAAATTATTCGCCTGAGCATAGACCTGCTGGTGATTACCAGTTCCGCCCTGGTGCTGGCAAATTCCCGGGGCTAGTCCACTAATTAAGTCTCACATTCCAGTGCTACTGGCACTTCTGGCCCTGCGCTCATCAGCAAACAGGTAACAACCGCTGTCGGCAGGAACGTCCAACAGCGGCGTGTCCAACTGCTGTGGCGTAGGCCCGAATTGCCTGGCCAGCGGGCGCAATTTATCCAGATCGAAGTTATATAACCGCGCTGCATTTTCGCCAAGAATCATGCGTCTCTCGCGCTCTGGAATACCCGGGAAAGTGAGCTGCAGGGATTCCAGGTTATACGGAAACGTCCCCTCGAAATGCGGGTAGTCATTACCCCAGCATATCTGCTCAACATCCACGTGTTCGCCGCCGCCCAGCTCAGCGAAGCTCGGAAAACTGGCCCCGTAATAGCAATTGCGACGGGCATAAAAGCTCGGCGGCTCACGCAGAACCCACTGCAAGTTCGAGTAGTCCATCTCGCCAATGGCCCCGGCGCTGAAACCCTCATGGATGCGATCAAGGCTACGCAACAGCTCGGGAGCCCAGGAGCAACCAGACTCCGTGAGAATATAACGAAGTCGGGGATAGCGTTCGAATACACCGCTCAGTAACAGATGACTGTAGCCCCGCTTACAGTAAAAGGGGACTTCCGACATCCACAGGGCTTCTGCCACCGGCCCGCTGCCATAGTCCGGAAGACCCTGGCCGGAATGCTGGTTCATCACCAGATCACAGTCCTGGATGGCCGCGTACAATGGCTCCCAGTCCGGATGGTAAAGTGGCTTCAGCCAGGTACAGTCTTCCGGAACCAGCGGTAACAGAACACCTCCGCGCAAACCCGCCTCGGCAATCCACTGCACGTCCTTGATTGCCTCATCGATATTATTGGGCAGTATCAACCCCACTCCCGCGCGGCGGTGCGGGTCCTCGTCGCAAAAATCCTTAAGCCAGCGATTGTGAGCGCGAATGCCGGCCAGTGCCCGCTCATAGTTCTCCGGACGCGGCGGTTGGCTGGTAACAATACTTTTGGCAAAGAAAGGCGGCACCGTGTTCGGGTAAACCACCTCGCCCACCACACCCTGGCTATTCTGGTCCCGGCTGCGAATGTCGAAGTCCCAGTTGCGCAGCTTTCTGTCGCCGTAGTGCTGCTGTGAGGGGTTGCGGTAACCGCCGCGCCACTCATCGAAGACCTCCCGCCACCGCGGCTCGAGATACTCCCGGTACTGGGCGTGGCTGCCACCGGCATGGGTATCGGCGGTTATCAGAATATAGGGCTCATTACTCAAGTTGGGGCTCCCGAAATAGTGGCTGGTATGGCTGCCTGGACGGCCAGCATACCAATGCACGGGGCACTAAATACGGTTGTGGCCAAGGAAACAGTCCCCAGCTCAAATGCTTGGACCGCTCGGTGGCATATCAACAAGCCCACCGGGCGGTGATGGATAGCTTATACACATACACTAGCTATAATGGCCACCCCTCAGGCTCTGATATACACAGCCGGGCAGCTGGGTATCGACCCCACCAGGCCGGGAATCATCAGAGGCGCCCTTACAGGAATAACTGACCGACATGGCATTAAAGCCCACGATTTATAAAGCCCAGATCGAGCTGGCCGATAGCGACAACAACCGCTACGAGAGTCTGGCCCTGACGCTGGCGCGTCACCCCTCGGAAACTCTGGAGCGACTGACGGCGCGCCTGATGGCCTACTGTCTAAATGCCGGCCGGGGCCTGGAGTTTACCCGCGGCCTTTCCACTGCGGATGAACCGGACATCTGGCTGCACAGCGACAGCGGCGAAATCGAACACTGGATAGAACTGGGCCAGCCTGAGCACCTGCGCCTGCGCAAGGCTTGCGGGCGGGCACGGTTGGTCAGCCTTTACATATTTAGCAAGAGCAGCGACACCTGGTGGAAGCTGAACGAAGAGGCCGTCACCGCACTTCCGCACTTCCGCGCCTGGCAATTTAACTGGCCTGAGATAGAGGGGGTCGCAGCACTACTGGATCGCACTGTGCAGTTAAGCGTGAGCATCGTGGGCGGTATAATCTACGTGGACAATGGCAGCGGTTCAGCCAGTCTCGAGCCGCGATTACTCTACACCTCGGATTGAGTCTTGCAGATCAACTTCGCAGCCAGGGGGTGACTGGCTTGCGCGGCAACTTGCCCCGGAAAGCAGCATACAGGGCCGATTTTGGCTAGTCGTCGCCGGGGTCGAGGGCTATATTGTGAGCATGAATTCAGCCACTATCAGCCCCGATACCGACACACCGGCCAGTCCGGATCCGGCCGCCTTACCCAATCCTGATATCTGTCGCCAGGCCCGGCTGTCCAGGGACCCGCGCTTTGACGGTGAATTTTTTCTCGCAGTACGCACTACCGGAATCTATTGCCGCCCCATCTGTCCGGCGCGCCCCCCTGCGGAAAAAAATGTCAGCTATTATCGCAGCTCCGCCGAGGCCGCCAGGGATGGTTACCGACCCTGTCTGCGGTGCCGGCCGGAATCCGCGCCCAGCAGCCCCGCCTGGCAGGGCACCGCCACTACTGTCCAGAGAGCGCTGCAACTGATTCAGCTCGGTGCACTCAATACGGGAACCCTCGCACAGCTGGCGGAACGGCTGGGAATCGGTGAGCGCTATCTACGCAAGTTATTTGAACGTGAACTGGGTGTCTCGCCGCAGGCCATCGCCCTTAACCAACGCCTGTTATTTGCCAGAAAGTTGCTGGCAGAAACTCCGATGACCGTGACGGATATCGCTTTCGCCGCTGGCTTTGGCAGCGTACGCCGCTTTAATAGCGCCATCAAAGCGCAATTCAGGCAAACACCGGGTGACTTGCGCCGCCGGCCCGGGCGGGTCATCGCTGGCGGCGGCATACGGTTGCAACTACAGTACCGGCCTCCATACGACTGGACCGGCGTGCTGAACTTTTTCTCCCGACACGCGGTGGCGGGGGTAGAAGCAGTTGACGATTCCGGCTATCACCGCAAGGTATTTCTGGCAGGGTGCCCTGCCACCATTGCTGTGCGGCCAGTGCCCGGCCGCGATGCGCTGGAACTGGAACTGCACACCGAAGACCACAGCCTGCTCATGCCAGTGGTCGCCAGCGTCAGACGAATGTTTGATCTGGACGCCAACCCCGGGGCGATAGCCGAAACACTGGGCCGGGATCCGTCTCTGGCCCCCCTGCTGCGAGCATACCCGGGCATCAGGGCACCTGGCAGCTGGTCATTTTACGAGTCCGCCATGCGCGCCATTATCGGTCAGCAAGTCAGCACGGTAGCGGCGCGCAGTATTTGTGGCCGCCTCGCGGCCGCCACCAGTGTCGACCCCGATCACAAGGTATTTCCCTCAGCCAGCGCCCTGTCGGCCCTGGACGACAGCCATTTCCCGATGCCGGGGCGACGGCGCGAGACACTGCGCCAGTTGTGCGACCAATACGGCGGGCGCGAAGACACATTAGACCTTACAGCACTTGCCGCCACCAGGGGTGTGGGGCCCTGGACCCTCGCCATGGTGGCCATGCGCGGAGCCGGCGACCCGGATGCATTCCCCACGCGGGATCTCGGCCTGGAAAACGCCTGGCGGGAACTTAGCAATAACAAAGAAGGGAAGCTGCAGGAGCAAGCCCTGAGCTGGCGTCCCTGGCGTTCCTATGCCGCCAATTTACTCTGGAGGAGTTTATAGACCATGAACTATCAATTGCTGGACACACCCATTGGCCGCCTGCGTTTGTTGTCTACCGGATCACATCTGGCCGCAATCGAATTCGCGCACCAGCACAGCGACGCAGGCGACGACAGCTGCATTACCGATCCCGTGCTGAAGAGCAGCGCCAGGCAGTTGCAGGAGTACTTTGCCGGCCAACGCACATCCTTCGACCTGCCACTGGCACCCCGCGGTACCGACTTCCAACGCCTGGTATGGAGCGCTCTGTCTGCCATACCCTGGGGTGCCGTGCGGAGTTATGCGGACATCGCACGCGCTATCGGCAGGCCAAAAGCGGTGCGGGCTGTCGGTGCCGCCAATGGCCGCAACCCGCTGCCTATCGTGGTGCCCTGCCATCGGGTTATCGGCAGTGATGGCTCGCTCACCGGCTTTGCCGGAGGGCTGGATATGAAACGTAAGCTGCTGCAACTGGAAGGGTCACTGGAGGACCGCCAGGCGGGAATGGGGTTCTAGCGTACGCTCTAGGCGTTAAGGTCTGGAATCATCTCGTCCTTGAGCCGCTCGATAGCGTCTTTCAGGCGCAATTTTTCCTTTTTGAGCCGCTGCAAGAGAATCTGGTTCTGGTAGGGATAGCCATAGAGCTCGGCGATCTTTGAATCAAGCACGCGGTGCCTGGTTTGCAGCTGAAGCAAACGCATAGCTGGTGTGAGCGGCTCATTGGCTGCATCCGCGCCCGAACTGGCGCTGTTGTAGGTTAAATCGCTCATGCCGTGACTGTATTACCGCCGCTGTTGCAATCAGAGTGCAACTCTATACCCACAGGGAAGACATGTACAAGCACTCTCGGCCTGGAAAGCGCTGTTAAAACCGCTGTTCATCAAGCAAGTCGCGCCACAGCGCGTGGCCGGCATCAGCGATGGCAAAGAAGTGAGGGCTGAGCAGGGATTCACCGCAATTATAGCGCAGCGGCTTACCATCCATGCCCAGCACGGCCCCGCCCACGGCTTCCAGCAGCGCCTGGCCCGCCGCTGTATCCCATTCGCAGCAGGGCGAAAAACGCGGATAGAAATCACCATCACCGCGGGCCAGCTGGCAGAATTTAAGGGCGCTGCCGGCGTCCTGCCGCGCAATCGGACCCCAGTGCTCACGCAGCCACTGCAGGCACTCATCCAGCTTGTTGTTGCGGTGGCGGCGACTGGCCAAAACCGTCAATTTCCCGGCCGACCCCAGCGCTCTGGCCGTCAGTGCCTGCCGACACCATTCGCCCGTGCCCCGCAGTTCATAGCTGCATGCGCCCTGCCCGGGGATACCGACATAGGCGACCCGTTCCAGTGGCAGGTAGAGTATGCCAAGTACCGGCCGGTGTTGTCGTATCAGAGCAATATTCACCGTGAACTCCCCGGTTTCCGCGAGGAACTCCTTCGTCCCGTCAAGCGGGTCTACCAGCCAGTACTCGCTCCAGCCGAGTCGCCCCACCAGGGCCTCCGGTGCAGATTCCTCTGACAATACGGGTAAACGGGGCTGCATGCCCTGCAGGCCCGCCTGCAGCGCAGCGTGGGATTCGGTATCGGCCAGAGTGAGGGGCGACTGGTCGTCCTTGGCCTCGAAAGCCGTGGCCCCGGGGGCGTGATAATGCTTGCAGATAAGCTCGCCGGCTTCACTGCACAGCTCAAGTAATGGCGGTACCAGATCAGGTAATTGCTGCACACCTTCCTCCCATATGAATGCCGCCCATTATAACATCGCCATACATGGCCCTGGCGTGACGACTAAAAAAGGGCATAATCACGCCTCTACCAGAGGTTGGCAAAATGATCGAGTGGGATGCAATAGACACCGTACTGCTGGACATGGACGGCACGCTGCTGGACCTGCACTTTGACAACCACTTCTGGCTGGATCATCTGCCAAAGCTTTACGCCGCCAAGCACCAGATCAGCGAGACAGAGTCTGCGGCCTTTCTGCAAGCCATCTTCCACAGTGGCGAGGGCACTCTGCAGTGGTATTGCCTGGACCACTGGTCAGAGCAATTGGAAATGGACATTCCCGCGCTCAAGCAGGAAATACAGCACATGATCCGGGTGCGCCCCTTCGCTATCGAGTTTCTGACCCAACTGCATGCCAGCCACCGCGACGTGGTCATGGTGACCAATGCCCATCGCAAAACCCTGGAGCTCAAGATGGCCAACATCGATATCACCGGCTGGTTCGACCGCGTAGTGGTATCCCACGACCTTAAAGCGCCCAAAGAAGACCAGGCTTTCTGGCACAAACTGCAGGCACTACATCCGTTTAACCCGGCCCGAACACTGTTGATTGACGATACCGAGCGAGTGCTGGACTCGGCACAGGAATACGGTATCGCCCACCTGCTTACACTGCTACAGCCGGACAGCCAGAGCGAGAAGCGTCTCAGCACCCGCTTTCCCGGCATCCACCATTTCGACGAGATTATGCCGGGGGTGCCTGACAATGCCTGAATCGGGCCAAACTATGGAAAAACTGCGGCTGGACAAGTGGCTGTGGGCGGCGAGGTTTTTCAAGACACGCAGCCTGGCGAAGGCGGCCATCGAGGGCGGGAAAGTGCATCTGGGCGGCCAGCGGGTAAAAGTGTCCCGCGAAATCGCCACGGGGGACATTCTGCAGATACGCCAGGGATGGGATGAGCGCGTGATCGAGGTGCTGGCCCTCAGTGACCAGCGTCGCGGCGCTGCTGAAGCCCAGCAGCTCTATGCAGAAACTGATGCCAGCATCGCCAAACGCGAGGCCGAATCAGCAGCCCGCAAGGCCGCTGGAGGTATGATCGATCGCCCGGCACATCGCCCGAACAAGAAACAGCGCCGCCAGATTCACCGCTTCAAGGACGGCTCAGCCTGAGGCATCAATGGATGCAAATCCTGTTGCGGCCCTCGTGCTTGGCCTTGTAAAGCGCGTTATCGGCCCGCTTGATAATGTCCGCAGCTGTCAGCTCGGTACCCGGCATCATACTGACCACACCCTGGCTCACGGTAATAATACCGCCGATATTTGACTTCTCATGGGCGATGCCCTCAGAGTTCACCAGGTCCTTCAGGCGCTCGGCTGTGCGCACCGCCGATTGGACAGTGGCACCGGGCAATACCAGAATAAACTCCTCACCACCATAACGCCCGACGATTTCACCGGCGCGGCTGGTTGCCCGCTGCATTAAGTCTGCGAGACGTTTCAGCACAGCATCACCGGCGGGATGGCCGTAGTTATCGTTGTAATTCTTGAAATAGTCCACATCCAGCAGAATGACGGCAAGGTTGGTACTGCTACGGCGAGCCCGGTTGATTTCGTCCCGCAAGACTTTATTGATCAGGCGGCGATTTCCCAGCCCGGTCAGTTCGTCCACATTGGCCAGGTCCGTAAGCTGGCGCCGCGCATCCCGCAGTTGCCGGTTGCGGTCCCGCAATGAGGTGGTGAGGTCCCCCAGCTCCTGGGCCATGGTTTCACGCTCCCAATTGAGCGCAATCATATTGCGAAAAGACTTATAGACCTGGTCGCTAACAGACACCAGCAAAGCGCAAAAAGCCAACATCAAAAGGCCGATCAGGAGGTTGTAGGACTGGTCCCAATAATGCACCAGACTCCACCATGCAATAGGCCATAATGAGGCAAAAACATAGACAATGAAGTACTCCCGGATTACCACAGAATATCCCACCGAAAACGCGGTAATCATCACGATAATCAGCAACAACATGTATTGCACGGTAATAGGAACGCGGGTCGCAGCATAAATGTAGATGGCGGACCAGATCGCGCCTGTCACTGCCGTGCCAATAATGAGCTGCCAATACACGCGGCGGGGGCGCGTCTGGTACAAGCGCTCTACCAGGGCGTTACTCATTTGCAACGAGCGCAGCAGCAGTAATATTGTGAAGGCTGCCGCCCAAAGCAGAGTTATTGACAGCGGGAGATACTGCCAGAACAACAGGACTGTTGCGATCATACCGATCAGGTGCGCGCCAAGTGTTGCCACGCGGCCGTTTTGCATCAGCGTTTCCAGCTGGGCAACAAAAAGTTCTTCCCGGGGTATGTGGCGCTGATAGATCATCTGCGAATCCTACACGCAAGTGGGCCGAAACATAAGCTTAAGAGCCAAAGCTGAGAACGGCATCACAGGGCGGTCCGTTGCCACCCAGAGACTTTTACTACACACTTGTACCATTGAAATAACCGGGGCGCGAGGCATGTATTCATGGAAGGCTATTCGCACTTTTTGCGCTGTTCTACTGCTTATCCCCATCATCCATCTAACTTATTTGGCGTCACAGGAGTTGCTGGCGACCATGGACGCATCACCTGAGGCGTGGGCGGCAGAAGTCCGTGCCTATGCAAAAGCCGATGTCCTGATAGAAATACCGGATACGTCAGTGCTTGTTGTCGGTGGCCGACGCGTAAAACTCTGGAAGGGACTGGGTGACCTTTTGAGCCCAAAACCCGTCGTTATGCGCCCGCTTGGCGATGCCACTATCAACGATATTACACACTATTATGCAGAGCTCATCGGCTACTATCAGCCAAGTACTCTGGTGGTACTGCCGGGCAACAGCGAGTTTCATGTGCGTGACAACAAGTCTGCAGAGGAACTGGTGACAGCCATCCGCAAACTGGTGACCCTGGACGAGTCCTTCGAGATTCCGAGGCAGTATTTAATTTTTGCCCCAATCAAAACACCGCTGCACCCGGAGGACTACGCCAAAATCGAGAAGGCAACCCGGTTGTTGCAACAATGGGGCCTTGAAAATGACCAGGTTGAAGTACTGGACCCCAATACCCTGCTTGCCAGAAGCAATGGCAAACCCAACCCGGACTTTTTCCGCATAGATGGGATTAATCTGAACGAGCAGGGTTATGTTCGACTCTCACTACTGCTCCAGAGCCTGCTGACGCAAGACGAGCAGGAGCCGTACGCCTCAAACAGCACGCGCTAATGCGCTACTTTTTGCTCATAATGCGCTAGAATCGCGCCCATGCTCTCGGATATCCCCGTTTTACCACCTGCCACACCTCTGCTGGACACGATCGATCAGGGGGCGTCCCTGCGCATGTTAACCATGGTCGAGCTGAAGCAGCTGACAGCAGAGTTACGCAGCTTCCTGCTCTATAGCGTAGGGCAATCCGGCGGCCACTTCGGGGCTGGGCTGGGCGTGGTCGAACTCACCGTGGCCCTGCACTACATCTATAACACACCCGAGGACAGAATCGTTTGGGACGTCGGCCACCAGACGTATCCACACAAAATTCTGACCGGCCGAATGCGGCAAATGCACAGCATGCGTCACGCGGGAGGCCTCTCAGGCTTTCCCAAACGCAGCGAGAGTGAATATGACACTTTTGGCGTAGGACATTCCTCAACCAGCATTTCCGCGGCAATGGGCATGGCCCTGGCCGCCAAACACCAGGGCATAGATCGCAAGGTGATCGCCGTGATTGGTGATGGCGCCATCACCGGTGGTATGGCTTTTGAAGCACTTGCACACGCCGGGCACGAGCGGCCCAATATGCTGGTGGTACTCAACGACAACCAGATGTCCATCGGTCACAACAGGGGCGGTCTGGCGACCTATTTCGCCAAGATCTGGGCCAGCAAAACCTATATCGCCATGCGCGAGGGCTCTAAAAAGGTCCTGGAGAAAATACGCCCCGCCTGGGAACTGGCAAAACGCACCGAAGAACACATGAAAGGCATGGTAGCGCCTGGCACCATGTTCGAGGAGTTGGGCTTCCACTATATCGGCCCGCTGGATGGTCACGACTTGCCCGGCCTGATCCAAACTCTGGAAAACATGAAGGAGCTGGAAGGCCCGCAGTTCCTCCATATCCGCACCATGAAGGGGAAAGGTTTTGCGCCGGCGGAGGCAGACCCGGTGGGCTACCATGCGATTAATAAAATTGAGGTCAAACCCAAAGGGCCACAGCTCGCCGCGCCCTCCTCGGCAACACCACCACCTGCAACGCCCCGGTTACCCAAATACCAGGAAGTCTTCGGCCGTTGGCTGTGCGACATGGCGGCGCAGGACCCACGCCTGATCGGGATCACTCCTGCCATGTGTGAAGGCTCGGGTATGGTGGAGTTTGCCAGGCGTTTCAAGGACCGTTATTACGACGTGGCCATTGCCGAGCAACACGCCATAACCCTGGCGGCGGGCATGGCCTGCGACGGTCTCAAACCAGTTGTGGCAATTTATTCCACCTTTTTACAACGCGGCTACGACCAACTGATACACGATGTGGCGCTGCAGAACCTCGACGTGACCTTCGCCATTGATCGGGCAGGCCTTGTCGGCCAGGACGGGCCGACTCACCATGGCGCGTTTGACCTTAGTTACCTGCGGTGCATTCCCAATATGGTGGTTGGGGCACCTTCAGACGAGAATGAGTGTCGGCAGATGCTTAATACGGCATACCAACACAATGGCCCGGCGGCGATACGCTACCCCAGGGGCACTGGGCCAGGGGCCATTATTTCCAACGAATTAACTTTGCTGGAGATCGGTAAGGCAGTGGAGGTACGTCGTGGAAAGCGGCTGGCGATATTGTGTTTTGGTACCTTGCTGAAGCAGGCGATGGTTGCGGGAAAAGAGCTGAATGCAACAGTGGTGGACATGCGCTGGGTCAAACCGCTCGACGAGAATATGGTGGCGGAACTCGCCACTCAGCACGAGTTTCTGATAACCGTTGAGGAAAACGCAATCGCTGGCGGTGCCGGCTCCCTGGTGGGCGAGTTTCTAACAAGCCAAAGATTCAAAACTGGCCTACTCCATCTCGGGCTACCAGATGAATTTCTGGATCACGGCGACCACTCTGAACAGCTCAATTGGGCTGGGCTGACGGGTGAGGGGATATTAAGCAGCATAAAACAGGCATTTCCTTCGGAAAATATTGCCTCAACATTAGCGATGGAGATAAAGACCCCAGTCGGAATTGGTAGTACCACCTAGTGACACGAGCTTACCAGCACAACTACTCTTCAATAAAACCATCCGTATTCGACAGTGAGGCTCGCCAAAAAAAAGCTCTGACCCTCGTGAGAGTCTGTCAGGATTTTCTGCAACGCGAAAGCCTCGATGATTTGTGTCTGTTGGATGTCGGTAGCTCCAGCGGCATCATCGATAATTATCTGGCGGATCACTTTCAGAACGTGGCAGGCATCGATATCGACAAACCCGCGGTGTCTTTTGCCAACGACAACTTCAAGAAGCCGAATTTGTCCTTCAAAATCGGAGACGCTATGGCTCTGGAGCAGCCAGATAACAGCGTGGACGTCGTGGTCTGCTCCCATGTGTACGAGCACGTTCCGGACGCCAGCCGAATGTTTGACGAGATCTACCGAGTGCTTAGACCAGGAGGGTTCTGCTATTTTTCTGGAAATAATCGCGTAATGCTTATGGAACCGCACTACAAACTGCCACTTCTATCAGTGCTTCCAAGACCCCTTGCACATCTTTATATGAGGGCATGCGGCAGAGGAAGGTTTTACCACGAAAAACACCTGGGATACTGGTCACTGAAATCCCTTTGCGACAAGTTCTTATTGGTAGATTACTCGCCCCAGGTAATCTCGCAACCTGACAAATTTGAGATCAGTTACATGCTGCGGGAGGGCTCGTTGAAATGGCGAATAGCAAAATTTGTAGCACACTACCTGAAGTGGGCCACGCCCCACATTTGGCTACTTCAGAAACCTTGCAACATACCAAAATCGCAACCCTGATACGCGGATGGAATCACCGAAAAACAGGCCTTGCACCCTCTAGATAAGCCGCGCCAAATTGAAATTAGCCCTGAAATTGACCATAAACTGCTGAATATTCTCTCGGTTAAGAGTCAGCTCGACTGTAAATTGCTGACTTACCAATGGTGGTAATTGTTCCGGCAACTCATCGCGAGCCGCAGCCAACAAGCCGGTATCCTTGGCGATAGATTCCGCTCGATTATCCACGGATACTACTATTGCACGCCGCCCCTTTTGCATAGCTCTAATTCCACCATGCAACCGTACCCCCACGTAATCAACAACGGTAGTATCAAGTAGATCGTTGTAGGCCTCAAGAGTAGCGGCAATGGTTTGAATGGATTCCATTCCCCTGGGACGTAGTTGGTTCAGGTAAGCCACATCGCCAATGCCCTGCGGAAAAAAATATACTTGCGGATATTCGGCCAATAAATACTCTATTAACCACTTGTCCATTTCAGGGTTTTTTGCATAATCCGTTAGGGTAAATACCACGCCGCTCGCTTTGCCGTTGTCAAACCGCATCAGGTCCGGGAGTTTCCACATAGTCGGACACCCAGTATTAAGCACATTATCAATACCACACTGACGTAACATCTGCTCAGAATATGAATCGCGAACACTATGCAATACGGGTAACGAGGCGAGAAATCGATGATAAAAAGATTGAGTCAGGCGATTGGGAGCAGACTGGTATTTCCACCAACCCACACCAAACAGGCAAACGCTATCAATTTTTTTGTAATCTCTTAAACGAGGCCGCCAGGCATTTTTGTTGATAAAGGGATTATTGGATATAACGTTGGCGCCAGCCAGCACCAGTTTAGTTTTATCATTTGGGCTCCCGGGAATCTGTGCCACATCCAGTGGCAGCCAATTAGGACTGACCCCGTCGGGAACAATATTGTCAACAATCGCATCCTTGATAATCTGGTCGCCGATGTTGGCCATTTGGCCGCCGCTTTGATGCGACGTTGGGTCCGTCAGATAGATCAAAAGTTTATTCTCGGAAAAAATACCGGCAGAAGTCGAGTGCATTTTGTAGCTTACTTCCGATGGGCCAGTTTTCGGTACTGGGAGAAGCGCCAAAATTGAGCACTCGCTTTTGGAGGTCAGTGAGTAAATTGATATCCTGGGAACTCAGGTAAATGGGTTCACCAACAGGCATAGCGGTGGGGGAGTACTGAGCAAAGAGCGATGTTCTCAAAGGCCGATATTTGTAGGGCTGAGCACGATGTATCACTCGATAATCGTAGAGTAAGACGGTACCCGCTTTACGATTGTTAAAGGTCACAATCTCTCCGTCATTGGCGTTAATCTCGGCCTCGCTCCAGGACTCTTTGTCGAACTTGCCCCACTTATGACTTGCCTTAATCATCTGGGTGCCGCCCTCGTGAACATCGGACAAGTAAGCAATCATAATCAGGCCCTTATCGATGGGGGCCTGATGAGTAATAAACTGGCGCTTATCTGGATCAAAGGTGTCGATTTTATTATCGACATGCCAGTGCATAACTTTCCTTCTGGAGGGGTAGGATCGATAGATACGATGGTTTGAGATATGCACATCTTCACCGGAGTAAGCGGCGGCCAGATCGATAACACTTTTTTTGGTATAAAGATCAATAATCGGTTTACCCCAAGTAAAAGTCTGGAATAAATAGCGAATGTTGGACTGCTGTACATAGCCACGGGTGCCGTTGATTGTTAGCTGATTGAGAGGACGTTCGATTATACTATTAACCGCCGCCAGTTCCGCTTCTGTAAATCCCTGCTCGATCTCTATAAAGCCATCAGCCCGGAGAGTTTCCAAATGCTCTGAAATCTGTTCCGTCGAAAACATCACGTTATTGTTTCCCAAACTTAAACACGGAGCGGTCCAATAACAGGAGCGCTTTGATTTTAATCCAAAAGGTTTGCCGGCAGTCTCGTTCGACAAGATCATACCATAGGGCATTAATTGACTGTGAAATAAGGGTTGCATAGGCGGCGCCGACAATGCCATAGCTCGGAATGAACAGGTAATTTAGCGCTACATTACTCGTCAGGCCCGCAAGGGCCCGAGTCGAAATTACACGAAACCTGGACTCTATTAGCAGCCATTTACCGCTCGCCACACCCAGGAAAACAAAGACGCCGCTCCAGATGTGAATTGTTAATACTTGCCCAGCACTGATGAATGCCTCCCCATAGATCAGCTCGATTATCTGTTTGCCAAGCAGGCTTACCGGGATGGCTATGGCAAGTGCGACCCATACCATCAAGTTATAAAGCTGCTGTAGCTTGAGCTGAAAAACGTCTTCGCCCTGCTCTTTGGCCGCAATCAGCATAGGATACACCGAGGAGCAGATGGCCATTGGCACAAAATACCAGGCCTCGCTAAGAGCGGTGGCGGAGGTATAAAGCCCAACAGCCCGCTCATCCAGCATTTCCTTGAGCATAACCTTGTCGATCTTGACGTAGATCGAGATGATGATATCCGCAAAGATCAAAAATCGTGACTGATGCAGTAGTGATCGCGCAATCGTGCCATTCCAGCGCCAGTCAGTCAGCGACAGCGAGCATATTCTATAGGCTGCCACGTAAACCAACGCCAATAGTAGAGCATCCACCACAATAAGAATGACGAATACACTCATATCTGCCTGGATGTAAATCATGTATATCTTAAGACTTGCGGCGAAAAATGCCTGCACAAGCCTGGCAATGGCTGGATAGACAGACTTAACTTTGGATTGGAAGAACAGGTCTATAACATTAAATGCATCGAAGAAAAACGCTGAGCTGATAATCATCATCAGGATGATGGCGTCTCGACTGTTGTCGAATACGTTGGCACTGATAATAACTGCAAGCAATACCACGGTGGCGCCAAGCAGTTTGAGGAAGAAGGCGGTGCCAATAACATCATTGGCCCTATCTGGTTGGCGGACCAGCAGTTGTACGACAAGGCCATCAAGGCCCAGGGTTGAAACAGCGCCAAACAGTCCGACAAAGCTAATCAGGTAGCTCAAGCGTCCAAATGTTTCCGGGCCGAGATAGCGTGCCAGATAGACACCTACCAGTAGCAGTATCACTAAGCGAATAATGCGTTCGGCGATTAACCAGAGGGTGTTATTCAAGTACATCAGTCATTAAACCCACAGAGGTCAAGCGTCGTCTATCTGAACTGTTGGGGCCTAGGCCCTGAAGATGAGATAGGCCCGACAGATAAACAAGCTATAAATGGCTATCAGAACTTTGGAAAATGACCGCATGGAGGGGTTCTTCCAAAGATCATTCACAAACGTCCGAACACTTCCCTGAGTCGGAACTGCGTAGTCGCTGGCCGCAAACTCCTGACTGACCTTAAGTTTTGCGGCCAGGTAGTGACGATAAACACCATTGCGTAACGTGGAATTGAGAACGGCCCGGTTATCACCCAGGCCAGTGTTGTACAGTGGCAGCCCGCTGACCTTCTTCAAGCCGTGAAAATGGAAAAATATCAGTGGCTGGTCATCCACTGTCACCAAATCGCACTTCTCACCCACAGTATAGCGAGCTACATTCCAGGGGGCGAGGTTCGCTCCTTTGTGTTGAATTACCCGGACCGCATCAAAAAGGTGGGGCCAACTATCCAGATATTTCTGGTCGGCGAACCGGCCCGCTTCCAGGCGGTCATAACACCAGTCGATACACTGCTCGCGCCACAACTCGAGGCAAGCCAGGCCAGCTTCATCCCGTCGGAACGATACCCAGCCAACATTATATACCCCATAGCGTTCCAGCTTCTTCATCGACTCCGGAAACCGGTGTTCAATGATGCCAATTGAGCTGCCCATCAATTCCTCGTAAACAGGGGCAGGATCGGAGAAAAAATAAAGATCAGCATCCAGATAAGTGATCAGGTCAATTTCTTTAAAATGGCGTAACAGGTACAGGGAAAAGGATGCTGTGCAGGTAAAATAGTATTCGATAAGGCTACGATTTTTTCGTGCTTCTGCAAGCTGGAGATCGCTGCTTTCGAGATCGCTTAGCTGCACAGCCACCAGATTGGGGTAGTCACCACTGGACAGAACATCAAAGCACTCATCGTCCAGACACAATACCCAGAGTTTGAAGCGAGGACACTGCTCCTGCAGGGAGCGATAGAGCGACAGACCTGTGACAAGAAAGTTACTATCGAAATATGTACAAAAATAGTACATCAGAAAGCCACAATATCCTGCCAGCTATTGATAGCAGCGCAAACGAACTCGACCTGCTCATCAGACAGCTGTGGATACATGGGCAGGCTAAGAATACTTGAGCAGGCATATTCGGTATGCTCCATTCCTCCGGCCCCGAGCTCCAGACGCCCACGATACGCTGGTTGAAGATGCACCGGCACCGGGTAGTGCACAGCAACCCCTATTGCAGATTTCTGCATGTGCGCCATGAGTTGATCCCGACCCGGGGTTTTCACCACGTATTGATGAAAGACATGATCAACTTCAGATCGGATAATCGGGAGATGTAAATGTCGCTCCTCCAGTTGCGCAGAGTATATTGAAGCGATTTTTCGGCGACGTGCATTCTGCCTCTCAAGATGCAGCAACTTCACTCGCAAAACGGCCGCCTGAATCTCATCCAACCGACTGTTCATGCCGGTTTCGCTGCTGATAAAACGCTCGCGCCAACCATACTGCCTTAAGGCTGCAGCCCGCTCAGCGACCTTTTCATCACGGATGGCCAAAGCGCCTCCGTCTCCCAAGGCGCCCAGGTTCTTTGTTGGATAGAAGCTAAATGCGCCGATGTCTCCAAGCGAGCCCACCGGGCGCCCTTGGTACTGCGCTCCCTGTGCCTGCGCGCAATCCTCTATAACCTTCAAGCCATAACGATTGGCAATTTCCAATATCGAAGACATCGCTGCGGGATGGCCGTAGAGGTGCACTGCGACAATAGCTTTCAGAGTGCCAGAAGACCGAAGTCCTTTAATCGTTTGCTCCAGTTTGTCGGGATCAATCGTATAAGATTGAGGATCAATATCGACTAATAGCGGCCTCGCCCCTGCGAGCTCAACCGCAGCCACTGTTGCTACAGCTGTATGCGATGGACATAGCACGACATCACCCGCGCCAATCCCGAGCGACCACAAGCCCAACTGTAGAGCCTCGGTGCCACTGCCCACCCCGAGGCACGAACGCACCCCTAGCGAGGAGGCCAGCTCTATCTCAAACTGGCTTACCTCCTCGCCGAGAATGTACCAGCCACTGGCAAGCACTCTCTGAATCGCAGCATCAATCTCACTCCGCAGCTCGATATAGCTGGCGAGCGGATCTACCTGCTTGATCGGCTCACTCGAACCGGACTGGCTCACAGGTAATGCCCCAGATTATCGCGGTAATATTCCAGTGTTCTTGCGAGCCCATCGCGCAGCGACACCCGCGGCGCCCAGCCCAGCATCGAATTGATTTTCTTCCAATCGGAATAATAATCACCTATATCAATCTTCTTGCGCTCTGGCGGAAATTCGCGGACCAAATACTCACCGCCACCATTAAGCTCGACAACCAAACTCGCCAACTCTTCCAGGCTGATTCGAGTATCGTCGCCAAGGTTCAGAACCTGACCGTAAGCATCCTCATGTATCGAGCTCAACAACATCGCGTCAACTACATCGTCAACATAATTGAAATCACGCAGCTGATGCCCACCCCAGACCTCAATAGGCTCACTCTGGAGAATCAGTTTTACCCAGATTCCGAGAAATGTCTGCCGTGCATCCCGGATTCGCATCCCCGGCCCGTAGGTATTAGTCAAACGCAGCGCACATGCTCTGATACCGTATACATTGTTATAGAGAATGTGATAACTCTCGCCAGCTGCTTTGTTAATTCCGTTAACGTCGACGGGCTGCACCAGATGCTTTTCATCGACCGGTAGATACTGTGGCCTGCCATATATTTGCCTGGTGCTGGCGAATACTATTTTGATATCCGAATTATAGTTGCGACACGATTCAAGTATTGCCAACTGGGCCGCACAATTTATTTCAAGATCTGCCTGCGGGTCCTCCATGGAATCCATATGACTGGTCTGTCCGGCCAGGTTGAAAAGGTAATCTTTTCCTTGAATTGCATTGCGCATGCTTACCGACTCTCTTACATCGCAGATGGTGACAGAGAGCTCATCACTAATACTATGTATATTGAACAAGTTTCCGCCATATTCGGGAATCAGTGCATCAACCAGTGTCACTTGCGCCCCCAGCGCCACCAGGCGAGCAGCCAGATTAGAACCGATGAAACCAAGGCCGCCGGTAATCAGCACCTTCTTCCCATTGAATTGATCAAAGCTATACATTGGCCACGCCTTTTTTCCTTGCGACGACTATATTATCCAGATACAGCGAATCGCTCGCCGGCAATAACAATTCGCACAGCACACCGAGAATAGTGATTGGAACCATCAAAACGGCAAATATGATCACTCGAAAAAATCGCGGGGCGGGACTGCACACATCTTGGATATATGCATTCGCCAGCTGAAATGTCACCCCTAGACCACCCGGGCTTTTGTCCTCAGCCATCACCTCGAAACCGCTTTCTGCCAATATGTGAGTCAGGCCGAATGAGGAATAACGTGCGCAGTCAAAGGGTTGCTCATGTTCGGGCCAGACGAAAGGAACCGTAATCAGTATCGTGCCTCCATCCACCAATACTCGGTGTATTTCGCGCAAAAATTCCTCGGGCGTAAATACGTGCTCCAGGACCTGGCTGCATACAGCTGAATCAAAGCTTGCGGCGGCGAATGGGAAGTTTTTACCGTCATAATAGCAGTCCGGTCTGTCCGTGCCCTTTTTGTCCTGTGTTACTTCAATGCCAGTATAGGAGCTCACGTTAAAGAGGTGCCGGTACGGCTTACTACCGCAGCCTATATCCAACGTTTTACCGCCTACATGGCTGCTATATTTTCCAATCAATCCGATAAGGCCGCGGCGCGCGAGATAAAAGGGATCGACAAAAACTCCCAATAAACTCTTACCAAATTGTAGCCTGGCAATGATGCCTTTAACCGATATCATACCGTGCTCTTGCGCTTCAACAGGATAGTCTTGTAGCAGGCGGCAGTCCTGCCCGAACCGACCACCCCTTCAGGAGCGTCCACGGTGTTGACCGGCTCAAACTCCCTGCTGAGCAGCTTGATCATTTTGCCATAATCAAATATCCAGGAAGGATAGCTGGCCTTATATATCTTTTCAGGGACTTTTTGCACAACTACTGACTCCACCTCCCCGATGGAAAAAGGGGTCCGCTCCACAAAAAGGTAGGAAATATCACCGTCCATAATCTGTTCAAGCAATTGGTAGGGGCGTTCCAGGTATTGAAGTACGCTGCACAGCAAAAGCACCTGGGGGCTGTGTTGTCGCAGACAATCTGCGAGCGAATCGTAGAAATGCAATTCTTCATTTTCGAAAAGCTGCTTTCCCCGAATGACAAATTCATCCTGCTCTACAATATTCCAGCTCAGCGCATTTAACGAGCTCAGGAAGCTGCGATTCTGGAAGTAAGTACTCCCCAGAGAACCGCCAAAGTCCACCAGGGACAATTTGCCTTGATGCTCATTGGCTGCTAGCAACAGTAAAGCAAGCAGAGGATAATTGTACTCAAGGGTCGAAAACAGGACAGAGTCTCTTTCATAGGCGGCGCTTCCGGCGAGCACCTGCTTGGCGGCAGCTTCAACCTTCTCGAGGATAATAGCGCTACAATATCCTCCGGAATGCAGGGTTGCTTCAGACCAACTTTGGAAAGGGCCAGAAAGGGTACCCCCGCGCGGAATGCAGGCCGCTAGTCGTCGGTATAAAGCAGGGGGAAGCATCTCCCGCAAAAATCGTCTACCATCCATATCCTAGAGATAATCCCCCGCTTTCAGACCCACTCGTAGCTGCTGTTATCCAGCAATTACGGCCCCGATCCATCCGGAAAATAACATACCATAGAACTACAGATAGAATCTGCCAATCCAGGCCACCCGGCGACAGTATTCCCATTTTTACCCTATAGTTCTGATATTCTCTACCAATGCCAATAGTCGATAAAGGCAAGGCATATCCTGGCCCTGGAGTATTGCAGTGAAGTTGCTATTTTTAAGCAAAAGGCGTCCTCAGAACCGAGATCTATTCACCCGACCCTATGGCCGCTTTTATCATATCCCCCGATTGCTGGCACGAGCGGGTATAGAGGTCCACCTTGTACTGGGTAGTTACGAGGCGGAACCGCAGTTCATTACGGAACGGGACGGTATGACAATCTACTCGCGGAGAATGTCACCAAACTTTCCCGGGTTCAATCACTGGGCTCGCCAGCTGAGCCGTAATATCCAGCCCGATGTAGTGGTTGGGCTCTCAGATACGTGGCTTGGTATCGTGGCAGCTTCCGCAGCTGCCGCCGCCAATGCCAAGCTGGTGATCGATGCATACGACAATTATGAGGCCTACCTACCGCATGCAAAACCTTTGCACTGGCTTTGGCGCCGAGCACTGGGTAAGGCACACGGTCTCACGGCAGCAGGACCCCAATTGCTGGAATTACTGCGGCACTCAAATAGGCAGGCACGCCACTGCGTCGTCCCGATGGCCGCAGACCCTCTATTCCACCCCAAGAAGGCTGATGAGTCACGACCCACGCTAAAGCTACCGCTTCAACGTAAGCTTATTGGCTATCTCGGAACAGCAGATAGCTCGCGAGGTTTTGATATTTTCCTTAGTGCCCTTGAACTACTGGGGGCGCGAAGAGACGACTTCGACCTTGTGCTCAGCGGCCGCAGCAAAGTAGAGACGGATTTCCCTGCGACTCGCCTTCATCAATTGGGTTATGTCGCAGATGAATTGATGCCAGATCTGCTGAACAGTTGTGACCTACTGGCCTGCGCCAACAAAGACTCCGCATTTGGAAATTATAGCTACCCGGTAAAGGTGTATGAGGCGCTCGCCTGCGGAAGGCCCGTTCTTGCAAGTGATACGGCACCTGCTCGCTGGATACTAGGAAACAATTCCCGGCTACTGGCCAAGGTCGGCGACGTGGCAGACATGGCCAACAAAATGGATGCCCTACTGGACAACCCCGAAAACTCCAGCGCTCTGCCCGATGGATGGGAGTCCTCGGCAAACCGTTTTGGTGCGTTAGTTAAAGAGCTTTAAGACCCCGGTCTGGTAAAGCGACAGCAGGCCTGATACTGCATATAGTAGCAGACCTTCACAAGGCCCTTGTCTAGCCAGGTCGTCTTCTAGCGCTCTTAGCGTTGCTTATTGTGGAGCCAAATTTTTCATCAAATACATCCCAGCTAAACCGCAGTGCATGCTCTCTACACGCCGACACGGAGTTCGCGATATTCGCCACTGACAAGAGCGCATCAACCATAGCGCCGTAGTCTCCCGATGGTACCAGCAGGCCACTTTCTCCGTCTCTTACTGCATCACCAACGCCACCTTCTGCAAACGCTACAGTTGGCGTGCCATGGGCAGCAGCCTCGATAGCTACCATGCCGAACCCCTCAACATCTCCCTGTACCGGCACCAGGGGAAAGAGCAGGCAGTCGGCAGCAGCGTAACACTGGGATAACGCAGCGTCGTCGACCTTGCCAAGGAACCGAACACGATCGCTCCAGCCGTTATTTTCCACTTCCTGCACCACCTTAGCTAATTCGTCACCCCGATGAGCCAGACTCTCCTCAGGGCTATCACCGGCAATCACCAGCATCGTGTCAGGGCGGCGCCTCAGAAGCTCGGGAAAAGCGTTTCGCATAAATTTAAGTAAACCTTTTCTGGGAGCGACCCTGCCCACAAACAGCATGCAAAAATCGCTGTCGACCGCATAACTGATTCGCAAAACATCCCGAGCAGCGGCGCGGTTGATCTCAGCCGGAACATCGCATCCGGGATAAATAATAGTGACTGTGTTTGGCGCAATACCTGCCTGGGCACAAAGGCGCCGGGTATTACTGCTGTTTACGACTATAAAATCCAGCCGGCGCAAACAGCGAACGAATACGGTTTGATAAAGCCAGTTGTCTACGACCACATCCAAGCCGTGTACATAGCAGGCAGTAGTAGCACGGGAAAGCTTACCGACCAGCCAGCACACCGGCGCGGCAAGACCGCTGCCACCAAAAACCAGGTCAAACCGCTTCCGCCCAATACACCCTATGGCGTAAAACGGCGCCATTAAAACGAACCCAACCAGGCCGCTGGGCACCTCGTGAACATCGATGGATTTATTCAGATAGGCTGAACAGCCTCTGGGGCCTATAACTGTAAGCAAGTGCTGGGAATCCAGCGTTCTCGTGCAGTGTAGCAGCAGATTTTCCATTCCGCCGACCAGTGGTGGCAGGTTTCTCGTGATCAGTAAAATACGTTTTTCTGAGCTATCCATTCATCGTTGCAATCTATTGTTCACGGTATCCATTACATCTCGCCTTGACGCCGCCATAATAACCCGAACTTTAGACAGCTTCACCAGCTATTACTCTCGGTTTTCTGCACTTTCATCGCATCAGATCGCGGCACTCTCGCAGAGAAAGAATCAATATACCCCCCCGTTCCAGCCCTTAACTTACCAGCATCCTAAAAAAACAAAGCAAGGCGACGGACATAGCAAATAAAACCAATTCGGTCTGGAATCAACTGCCAGACAATATGCAAGCCATCAGCTCTTCACCTCCAGGCTGTCTAGCTTCTTTCTGAAATAAGCAATGGTTTCCTGCAACCCATCTTCAAGCATCACTTTCGGCTCCCAGCCCAGCTTTTCCCGTGCGAGCTCAATATCAGGTTTTCGCTGCCTGGGGTCATCCACGGGTAGGGGATGAAACGAGATCCTGGATTTCCCGCCAACAAGGCGCAATACTGTTTCGGCCAACTCCAGCATGGTGAATTCCCGCGGATTTCCCATATTTACCGGCCCCGTGAATCCTCGTTCAGTGTCCATTAGCGCCACAAACGCATTAATCAGGTCATCAACGTAGCAAAAAGATCGTGTTTGCTGGCCATCGCCAAAGATTGTGATGTCTTCACCCCTTAGCGCCTGAACCACAAAATTACTCACCACCCGACCATCGCTGGGGTGCATCCTCGGACCGTAAGTATTAAAAATACGGGCCACCTTGATATCCAGACCGTGCTGACGGAAGTAGTCAAAAAAAAGCGTTTCAGCACAGCGTTTACCCTCGTCATAGCATGAGCGAGGACCTATCGGGTTGACCTTGCCCCAGTACCCCTCGTTTTGAGGGTGAACCTCCGGATCACCATATACCTCACTGGTCGAAGCCTGAAATATTCGGGCACCCACCCGCTTGGCCAAACCCAACATGTTGATAGCCCCATGTACACTTGTCTTGGTCGTTTGCACTGGATCGTGCTGGTAGTGCACGGGGCTGGCAGGGCAGGCCAGGTTATAAATATTGTCCACCTCGACGTACAGCGGGAAAGTCACATCGTGGCGGAGAGCTTCGAAACAAGGGTTCGGGATGAGATGCGCGATATTCTCCTTCGATCCGGTAAAATAATTATCCACACACAGGACGTCCGCACCGTCCCTGATTAACCTGTCGCAAAGATGAGAGCCCAAAAAACCAGCACCTCCGGTGACCAGATACCTTTTCATCAAGCAGTTCCTCTATTAATCATAGTGACTCGCCCTGCACTGAAGTGAATTGGTTTGGACGTCCCAAAATGTACCATACTGGTGATTTCGTCCACGATAATGTTCTCCACTTTCCTTTGGGCGACACACTTAAAATGTCCAGCGATCGCCCGACGGAAAGAGAATTTCGATATAATTCCCGCCCAGTGAAGAAAAATACGAAACTGGGTATATCAACCAACACGGGCAATTTCCCATGGCAAAGAAAGACAAACTCAACCTGGAAGCAACTCTCTCTCAGCTTGAAAGCACCGTCGACAAACTCGACGAAGAACAGCTCTCCGTGGCCGATTCACTGGCGGCATTTGAAACCGGACTCAAGCTGATCCGCAAGGCACAGAAGGAATTGGAGGATGCCGAACAGCGGGTAACCGCACTAATCGAGCAAGACGGCGAGCCAGTAGAGAAGCTATTTCAGGACGAGAGTGCGGAATGACCAGTGCCTTTTCCGACTATGTTCAGTCCAAACGGATTAGGGTTAATGCTGCTTTAGCCGGCGTAGTTGTGGCGCACACTGCCGCGGATACCGCCGGCTTACCGGAACTGACCCGGATCGCTGAAGCTAGCAGTGGTGCCCTGACCAACGGCGGCAAACGTATTCGCGCTGTTCTTGTGTATGCTGCTTACGATGCACTTCAACCCTCCGGTGGCGCTGAGGGTCTGGACGATATCGCCTGCTCCATGGAATTGATCCACAGCTACTCGCTGGTCCATGACGACCTACCGGCCATGGACGATGATGACCTGCGCCGGGGTCAACCCAGCTGCCATAAAGCCTACGATGAACCAACCGCCATACTGGTTGGTGACGGCCTGCAGGCCCGTGCATTTGAACTCATCGCAAACGCGCAAGGGTTCAGTGATTTGCAGCGTGTTGAGATAATAAAATCTCTGGCCAGGGCATCCGGGCTACAGGGCATGGTGGGTGGGCAGGCCATGGATATCGCCTCTGTCGGCACCAGCCTCGGGCTGGAACAACTGCGGCAGATGCACGCGCTCAAGACCGGGGCCCTGATCCGCGCGGCATTGGCTATGGGAGGAATTGCGGGCCACGCAACTGGCAAACAACTCACTGCCCTGGATACCTACGGCACAAAGATCGGCCTCGCCTTCCAGGTGGTAGATGACATTCTCGACGTTGAAGGTGACACAGCGACGCTGGGCAAGACCCAGGGCAAGGATGTTGAGGCCGATAAACCTACTTACGTAAAACTGATGGGGCTTGAGGGCGCCAAAGACGAGGCGCGGCGACTGCTGGGCGAGGCACTGGAGGCACTAACCGGATTCGGCGAGTCAGCCAACCATCTGCGAGACCTGGCGAGATATATCGTAGAGCGGGATCGGTAGCCCCTTAACTTCTGCTCTCAAACAAATGCCCCAGCTTCCCGGCCTTGGTGGTCAGGTACTTCTCGTTGTGGGGATTGCGGTCAGTATGCAGAGCGATACGCTCTACCACCTCAATCCCAGCCTCCTCCAGCGCCGCCACCTTGCGGGGGTTGTTGGTCATTAAGCGTACAGCGGTGATGTGCAGGTGTCTGAACATGGGGACCAACATGCTGTAATCGCGCATGTCGGCCCCGAAACCCAGCTGTTCATTGGCCTCTACTGTATCGGCACCCTCATCCTGCAATTTGTAGGCCTTGATCTTGTTGAGAAGGCCTATACCCCGGCCCTCCTGTCGCAAATAGAACAAAGCGCCACGGCCCTCTGTAGCAATGGCTTGCAGGGCCGCCTGCAGCTGGTTGCCGCAATCGCAGCGCATACTGAACAGCGCGTCACCGGTGAGGCACTCAGAGTGCACCCGGGCAAGCACCGGCTCACCACTCCCGACATCGCCCATTGTGAGCACGATGTGCTCCTTGTTGGATGCGGGGTCCTCGAAGCCGTGCAAATCGAATTCGCCCCACTGGGTGGGGAGACGTGAAGATTCTACGTAGCGTGTTGTCAATCTGGACATCCGGCTGAAAGGGCGGGACATTCTACCGCTTTAATATGCCGGGTGCGAGTAGACCGGAACCTACTGCCAGGCCCTGGACAGTGACAACACCCCATCCACTTCCTGCATTGTGACATGCCGGAGGTAGGTCATCCCCAGCAAAATGGTGCTGGGGTAATCGCCTTCCACGACAGAGGCTTGCACATTGTCCACCCGGATACCGCCTACGTCGACTGACTGCAGGGTGACAACCCACGCGTTGACCAACCCACTCGCTGTCTGCACACGACCCGGTGTACCGGCGCTGTAATCGACCCCCAGAGACTGGGCGTGGCGCGAGTTCAGCGCAACCACGTTGGCCCCGGTGTCCACCAGAACCTGGACTGTGCGGCCATTGATGCTCGCGCTGGTCTGATATTGCAACATGGCATCGCGGGGGATATCGACCACCTGGGACTTCGTGGTCTCATACTGGGTGCCTATCCGGCGGGATGTGCCAAGCTCCACAGTCTCACCATCTACCTCCAGCGTTGCGGTGCGCGAGTGTGCGGCCAACAGGGTCACTCCCTTATAGGATTGGCCGGCTTTCAGCATCTTTCGTTCACCGTCAATCTTCAGTACAGCTGCATTGGTGAAAAGTGCTTCAACTTCAACTCGTGACGCGGCTGCCCAGGCTGTCGCCGTGATCAACATAAACAGTAGCGAAAACAGGAGGCCTATACGGGTACGAGCCAAATCCCCACCTGTGAACACTACAGAAACCACAGCGCAAGATGCAAGGTTGCGCAGGCCATCACACCGGCAAGAACGTCATCAATCATGATGCCAAAACCACCGCCCACCTTTTTGTCCAAATGCCCGATAGGCCAGGGTTTAGCGATATCCAGAATACGAAAAACAATAAAGCCAGCCAGCATCCAAATCCAGTCCACAGGCATCGCCCACAGGGTAATCCAGTAACCGACAAATTCATCCCACACGATTCCCGGGTGGTCGTGTACATTGAGTTCGCGACTGGCAGCGCCGCAAATCCAGATGCCCGCCAGGGCAGCAAGCAGCACAACAGCGCTGTACCCTGGCAGGCCCCAGTCCGCGATGAGCAAATAGAGGGGGACAGCCACAATAGTACCGGCCGTACCCGGCGCCCAGGGAGAAAGGCCGCTGCCAAATCCGAAAGCCAGAAACTGCACAGGGCGATGAAACGGTCTTGGTTTCCTTACTGCTGAGGTGCCGGCTTTAAGCCCTTGACTCATACTGTTCCCCTTCAGAAATGCTGGTAGCCAGATACCGTGTAAGGTTCGTTGCCGCAGAGCACCCCACTACCAACCTCCACTTCACCTATGAGGGTACACCCTGTCGGCACATCTTCCCCGGCGGGCAGACAAAAACACAGCTCATAATCATCACCCCCCGTGAGCGCCCACTGGCGCGCCTGGTCGATGCTGGGATGAGACAGCAATGCCAGTGACAAGGGCAGCCGCTGAGGATCGATGCAGAGCTTCACACCACTGGCGGCCGCGATATGCTGCGCGTCTGCGAGCAGGCCATCGGATATATCAATAGCAGCGTTGGCGCTACCCAGCAGTTTGACCCCGAGATCAAGCCTTGCCCGGGGCCGATTGAAGCGGTCCAGCAGGAATTCACTGTGCTCGGGTGACGGCTGCCATTCACCGGCGAGGATTGCCAGTGCTGCGGCCGCATCCCCCAGCGTGCCGGACACATAAACGCCATCACCAACGCGGGCGTTGCTGCGCAATAATGCCTCTCCCGATGGCAGCGCACCCAGCACCTGCACTGTAATAGTCAGGGGCCCGCGGGTGGTATCCCCGCCAACCAGGGGTAGCTGAAACTCTGTGCTGGCGGCGGCAATTCCCTGGCTGAAAGTGTGTAACCACAACTCATCGGCCTCCGGCAGGGTAAGCGCCAAGGTCATGCCGATGGGCCGGGCGCCCATGGCCGCAAGATCACTCGCCGCCGCTGAGACCGCCCGAAAACCGATATCTTCCGGAAAGGTGTCAGTCGGAAAATGTACCCCCTCCACCATGGTATCCACTGAGGTCGCCAACCGCTCGCCAGCTGCCAGGCGAAGAATCGCGCAATCGTCGCCCACCGAAAGCTCCACGGCATCGCCGCGCCCAAGGGCGGAAAAATAGCGGTAGATAAGGGTAAATTCGGAGACGGGCATCAGGATGCCGCGTCGATTTCGACCTTGCGCAATACCCTGGCGACCTTGTCCAGCACACCATTTATGTACTTGTGACCGTCGGTGGCACCAAACTTCCTGGTCAGCGCAACCGCCTCGTTGATGACCACCTTGTAGGGAACGTCCTGGCGCTGGGCCAGCTCGAAGGTGCCCATACGCAGCAGAGTGCGCTCTATCGGGTCCAGGTCTGTCAGTTTGCGATCAAGCAGGGGCTCAAACGTTGCTTCCAGCTCATCGACACAGGCGGGGACTCCGTGCAACAGAGCCTGAAAATACTCCAGGTCGACATGGCTGAAATCGTAATCAGCGCGAAACTCCGCTTCGATATCCGACAGGGAGGCGCCCGCCATATGCCACTGATACAGGGCCTGCATACCGTAGTGTCGGGCCTTACGGCGCTCGGCGGCCAGCGTATTGCGAACGGGAGTGCTCACTTAGCTGATCTTGCCCAGCAGGCTGACCATTTCAATCGCGGACAAGGCGGCTTCAGCGCCCTTGTTACCCGCCTTGGTGCCGGAACGCTCCACTGCCTGCTCGATAGAATCGACCGTCAACACGCCAAAGGAAATAGGCACGCCACTGTCCATACTGACCTGCGCGATGCCCTTGGTGCACTCGCCGGCAACATATTCGAAATGCGGTGTACCACCGCGAATGACAGCACCCAGCGCGATTATGGCATCCGCGTCCCCTTTGGCAGCGACCTTTTTGCACACCAATGGAATCTCAAACGCACCGGGGGCGCGCAGTATGGTGATTTGTTTGTCATCCACACCGTGCCGGCGCAGGGTATCGATTGCCCCTTCCAGCAGGTGTTCCACGACGAAGCTATTCCAGCGCCCCACCACCAGGGCGTACTTGCCCTTGCCGCTGGTAAAATCGCCCTCGATCGTCTTCATATCGGTCATTGTCCTTTCCTTTCTCTTTCGCTAACTTTCCTGGCCCGCTGCCAGATAGCTCACTGGTCTGGCGCCACGAAGTCCATTACTTCCAGGCCGAAGCCGGAAATCGCATTGTACTTGATCGGCGCGCCCATCAGGTGGATTTTTCCCACGCCCAGATCCTTCAGAATCTGCGAACCCAGCCCTACAGTGGTATAGCTGTCGGGGGTAACTGTTGCCGCGGCCGGGGCTTCCCCCAGCGCCATGTCGATACTCGCCAGCAGCTGCTCGGGGCTCTCGGCCCTTGCCAGCAGCACAATCACACCGCGCCCGTTCTCGGCCACAGTCCTGAGGCAATTAGCCATATTCCAGCTTGGCTGCCCCGCAACCTGACTGGTAACCAGGTCGCGCAAGGCGGATTGCACATGAACCCGCACCAGGGTTGGCTGCTCCGCTACGATATCCCCCCGGGACAGAGCCAGATGCACTTCCCCCGCTGTCTGATCGCGATAGGCCGTCAGCTGGAACTCCCCGTACTCGGTCTGGATTACACCCTCGCGAATGCGACGGATGGTGCGCTCATTGACCAGACGAAAATGGATCAGGTCGGCAATGGTGCCGATCTTGAGCTTATGTTTTTCGGCAAAAGCGCGCAGAGCCGGACCGTCAGCTACCATTCCCTCAGGAGTGAGAATATCGGTGATAACGGCTGCCGGCAGCAAACCCGCCAGGCGCGCGTAATCCGACGCCGCCTCAGTATGGCCTGCACGGGTCAGTACGCCACCCGGCACCGCTGCAAGAGGGAAGATATGACCGGGCTGAACAATGTCCTGGGGGGTGGCAAAGGGCGCTACTGCCGCCTGCACAGTGCGCGCGCGATCTGCAGCGGAAATCCCCGTATCAATGCCCTCGGTGGCCTCAATCGAAAGAGTGAAGTGCGCTTTTTCCCCCAGCCCCTCGTCCACCATAAGCGGCAGGTTTAGCTGCCGGCAGCGCTCTTCAGTCAAGGTGAGACAGACCAGGCCCCGGGCCTGGCGGGCCATGAAATTCACATGCCCGGCATCGCAGTGCTCGGCGGCCACCATGACCACACCTTCATTATTGCTATCGGCGTCATCATCCAGCAGCACAACCATATTGCCCTGGCGGATATCACTAATCAGTTCGTCTACGGTATTCAAGATGTATCCCTGTTCCATTGAGTGAGCTCAGCCGCGCAGAAAGCCATTTTCGGCGAGCGTTTCTAGCGACAGTCCTGCAGTCACATTGGGGTCAGCCGCAGTATCGCCCAGCACCAGCCGCTCCAGGTAGCGTGCGATGACATCTACCTCCAGATTGACCCGACTGCCCGAGCGGTATTCACCAAAAATGGTCTCCGCCATGGTCTGGGGAATGATGTTGAGCTCAAACCTGTTACCCGCCACTGTATTCACGGTCAGGCTGGTACCATCAATGCAAATACTTCCTTTATGGGCAATATATTTGGCCAATTCAGCGGGCGCACTAACCTCTACCCGAATGGAGCGAGCGTCTTCCTGCAGTCCCACGATTTCCCCAACGCCGTCCACGTGGCCACTCACTATATGGCCACCCAATCGGCTGGCAGGTGTCAGGGCTTTCTCCAGGTTGACCCGAGAGCCCCGCTGCAAGGCGCCAAGCGTGGTGAAATCCAGTGTCTCCACGGAAACATCGGCCCAGTAGCCGTCACCCGGCAGTTCGATCACAGTAAGGCAGACGCCATTGGTGCAGATGCTGTCACCCAGAGCCACATCATCCAGGGACAACTGGCCGGTGTGGATACGCAAGCGCAGGTCACCGCCGGTCGGCTGCATCGCCGCCACCGTGCCCACGGCCTGGATAATTCCTGTGAACATAATGCTCCTCTAGTGCCGGTGCGCTGCGCGCACCGCTCAGACCGGCTTTGCCGTAAAGCGCCAATCCTCGCCAACTTTGCGCACGTCCTCGATTCTCAGTTG
This sequence comes from uncultured Haliea sp., assembly GCA_963977485.1. Lineage (GTDB taxonomy): Bacteria > Pseudomonadota > Gammaproteobacteria > Pseudomonadales > Halieaceae > JARRPM01. The sequence continues at coordinate 146,674 of CAXBOW010000007.1, read as the reverse complement.
TACCTTTTCCGCCATGTGTTGCAACGGCAGGCTGAGCAGGGGTCTTGCACAATCGCCCAGCAGGGCGGGCGCCATATATACGATTAACTCATCCAACAAACCTGCCTGCAGCAGGGCGCCGGCCAAACGGGGGCCAGATTCTACCAGAATTTCATTGCATTGCCGCGTGCTCAGCTCCGCCATCAATGCGTGCAGATCCAAGCCCTTCTCATCCCCCGGCAAAGCGAGCAATTCGGCCCGGCCTGTTGCCAGCCCCGCAGAGGGCTGCGTGCCGTTGCGATGGCAAAGCAGTGTAGGGCCACCATCGCCCAGTACCCTCGCTTGAGGCGGCGTCTGCAGTGAGGAGTCGAGCACAACCCGCAGGGGTTGGCGTGCCGCAGCCACCTGGGCTCGTGACCGGGTAAAACCCAATTCCTCTGCCCGCACGGTCAGTGCACAATCATCCGCCAGTACGGTTCCCACGCCGGTGACGATGGCGCAGCTGGCCGCGCGAATGCGCTGAACATCCCTGCGCGCGGCGGCACCGGTAATCCACTGGCTCTCACCCGAAGCCATGGCGGTGCGACCATCCAGAGACATGGCCAGCTTGGCCCGGACACGACCCCGGCCGCGCGTCATGCGAGCGATAAAACCGGGAATCAGCTGGCGCGCCTCCGTCTCCAGCAGGCCACAATCCACGGCAATGTCTGCCGCGCGCAACAATTCCAGCCCCCGCCCGGCCACCTCAGGATTGGGGTCTGGCATGGCCGCCACCACACGCGCAACCCCAGCCTGTATAAGGGCTTCAGCGCAGGGCCCGGTTTTTCCGTGATGACTACAGGGTTCCAGGGTGACATATGCAACTGCGCCGCGCGCATCCCCGGCGGCCGTCAAGGCCTCAATTTCGGCATGATTGCCCCACACAGGCTGGGTAAAACCCTCACCTATCACCTGTCCATCACGCACCAGCACACAGCCTACATGGGGATTTGGCATGGCCGAGTATTGGCCGCGCCGCGCCAACTGCAGGGCGCGCGCCATCATTCGGGTATCAGTAACGGGGTCCACGGCAGGGTCAGCCGGCTTACTCACCGGTGGTTAGCGCCGGTTCAGCTTCCAGCCGCTCAATAGCGTCGCGAAACTCGGAAATATCCTGAAAACTGCGGTACACCGAGGCAAAACGGACATAGGCAACCTGGTCCAGCTGCTTCAACTGGTCCATTACCAGCTCGCCCAGCACCAGGGACTTCACCTCGCGCTCCCCCGTCGCCCGCAACTCGTGCTTGATATGGTTGATCACAGCCTCTATGCGCTCCATGGATACGGGGCGCTTCTCCAGTGCCCGCAAAAAGCCGGAGCGCAGTTTATTTTCATCAAATGGCTCGCGGTTGCCGTTTTGTTTTATCACTCTGGGCATTACCAGCTCGGCCATTTCGTAGGTGGTATAGCGTTCCGCGCAGCTCAGGCATTCGCGCCGACGCCGCACCTGGTCCCCCTCGGCAACCAGTCGCGAATCAATGACCTTGGTGTCTTCTGCGCCACAAAATGGACAGTGCATGGCTCTACCCCGTTATTCTAAGTGGCTGAAGATTATCATAATTCCCCGGTCCAGCGCTGCCATTGCTGGCGCGCTGAGTCATGATGCGTGTATCCATTGCGATTCCCATGACAGCGAGTTTTAGTTCATACATAATGATCCCGACACTGTGAACCAGAACCAACAACGAAAAAAACGGTTACGGATATAGGTGATGCTGCATCATAAGGTGGTTGCGGAGCTAATTGGCTCGGATTTGTTGTGTTCACACGAATTCCATCTTTCCTGTGATACCTGCCGTATGCGGGCGATGTGCCTGCCCGCAGCTCTGGATCCGCATCACCTGGATTCACTGGAAGACATCATCGAGATCCGCCGCACACTGGAAAGCGGTGATACGCTTTACGAGCAAAACGAAAACTTCACCTCTATTTACGCGATACTGACCGGCAGCGTCAAAACCTATACCACCCACGAGGACGGGTGGACACGGATTACCGGTTGTCACCTTCCCGGGGAAATATTCGGCTTCTCGGGAATTGACACCAATTTCTATCGCAGCACTGCCAGGGCGCTGGAGGACACTCTGGTCTGTGAAATCCCCTTCGATGAACTGGAAGACCTGTGCCGCAAAATTCCGGATTTACAGTCACGCCTGTTGCACCTGATGAGCCAGCGGATGGTGGAGGACCACGAACTGGCGGCCCAGTTTCTGCACAAACGCCCTGCTCGGAAGCGTATTGCAGCTTTCATTATGAGCGTATCGACACGGGCCGCCAGGCGCGGTGAACCGGGTATGGAATTGCGTCTGCCCATGTCACGCACCGATATCGGCAACTACCTGGGAATTACCCTGGAAACGGTCTGTCGGGAGCTGTCCCGGCTGGAAAAAAACGGCATTATCACGCTGAACAAGCGCGAACTGACGATTCTGGACCTGCCCCGCCTCAGGGAACCCATCTGCAGCAGTGAACCCTAGTATAGCGCCTGTCTAATCGCCATAAACCGGGAAGCGGGCACAGATTTCCAGCACTTTGGCCTTGACCGAGGCAATCACCTGGTCGGAGTCTTCGCTATCCAGGGACTCCAGCACGTCGCACATCCAGTCCGTGAGCTGCACCGTTTCCGCCTCGCCAAAGCCGCGGGTGGTAATCGCAGGTGTTCCGACTCGCAGACCAGATGTGACAAAAGGTGAGCGCGGGTCATTTGGCACCGCATTTTTGTTAACCGTGATATTGGCACTGCCCAGGGCCGCGTCAGCGTCCTTGCCCGTGTACTCCTTGCCAATCAGGTCAACGAGCATCAGGTGGTTGTCGGTACCGCCTGACACGATATTGAAGCCGCGCTGCAGGAACGTCGCCGCCATGGCCCGGGCATTGGCCACCACCTGCTTCTGGTAGGTAACAAATTCGGGACTGGCGGCCTCCTTGAAGCTTACCGCCTTTGCCGCTATCACGTGCATCAGCGGGCCGCCCTGCCCGCCCGGGAACACGGCGGAGTTGAATTTTTTCTCCAGCGCCTCGTTGGCGCGGGCCAGTATTAGGCCACCACGAGGGCCGCGCAGGGTCTTGTGGGTAGTGGATGTGACCACATCGGCGTAGGGCACAGGGTTGGGGTAGACTCCAGCGGCGACCAGCCCGGCCACATGCGCCATATCGACCATCAGATAGGCGCCAACCTTATCCGCAATAGCGCGAAACCGGGCCCAGTCCATGATGCGGGAGTAAGCGGAAAAACCGGCCACAATCATTTTCGGCTTGTGCTCCAGCGCCAGCGCTTCAACCTGTTCGTAGTCCACCTCTCCGGTAACGTTATCAAGGCCATATTGAACAGCGTGGTAGATCTTGCCGGAAAAATTGACACTGGCGCCGTGCGTCAGGTGCCCGCCATCCGCCAGACTCATGCCCAACACCGTATCGCCGGGCTCGCAAAGGGCCAGGTATACCGCCGAATTCGCCTGAGAACCCGAGTGGGGCTGAACATTGGCGTAGGCTGCGCCGAACAGGGCCTTGGCACGCTCGATAGCCAGTGACTCGGCCTTGTCCACATACTCACAGCCGCCGTAATAGCGCTTGCCGGGATAGCCCTCTGCGTATTTGTTGGTCAGCACCGTGCCTTGCGCCGCAAGTACACGGGGGCTGGTGTAGTTCTCGGAGGCGATGAGCTCGATATGCTCTTCCTGCCGCCGCTCCTCTTCCTCGATGGCGGAGAATATCTCGTCATCGAACCCCTTGATGGTCATGTTTTTGTTGAACATGGTGGCCCCCTGGCTGAGTCTGGGGGCCGCTGGCTTCACCCCCTGCATGGAAAGCGGCGCATTCTACCCCAAACATCCGCTCCCGATAAGAGTATTAGCGCCCCTGCGTCAAACTGCCGTGTTTCGGGGGTTTTTCCCAACAGCGCCGTCTGAGCCCATCGCATCTGGCGATGTAAGCTCATTAATGTCAAGCTGAGCCCATGACACTGCGTCATGCCGCAGAGCGTTATTGGCGCGGCGATTGCATGTTCGGCGTACTTCTCAAGGCAGGTTACAAGACATATGGACAATAGCTGGAAGCGCTACAACAACAAACAGCACGGCGAATTCTTTGACGAACTGATCACCGACACAGGCCGGCCACGTGTCGCGACGCGCAATGCCGTGAAAATGCTGCAGGGCTTGTCCACAGAGGAAATGGCCGCGCGCAGGGCCGCTGCGGAGCTGGCAATCCGCGAGATGGGCATATCGTTCACTATTTACAGCGAAGGCAAGAATATCGACCGGGCCTGGCCCTTCGACATCATCCCGCGCATCATCACGGCCAGGGAGTGGCAAAAAGTCAGCCGCGGGCTGGCCCAGCGCAGCCGTGCACTGAACTGTTTCATCGATGACATTTACAACAAGCAGAAAATACTCGCCGATGGCCTGCTGCCCGCTGATATCGTTCTCGACTCCGGCAACTACAAAGCCCAGTGCGCTGGTGTATCGCCCCGATATGGTGCATGGGCACATATCTGCGGCATCGATCTGGTGCGTGACCGGGATGGCCGTTTTTACGTGCTGGAAGACAATCTGCGGGTGCCCTCCGGCGTATCCTACATGCTGGAAAACCGGGAAATCACCAAGCGAGTGCTGCCGGAGCTGTTCGAGAACCACAGCATACTGCCCGTGGATGACTACCCCTCCCGCCTGTACAGCACCCTGGCGGCGCTGTCACCCAGAGAGCAGAAACGACCCTGCATCGCAGTACTCACGCCCGGTATATTCAACTCTGCCTACTTCGAACACGCCTATCTTGCGCAGGGTATGGGCGCTGAGTTAGTGGAGGGCTCCGATCTGTTTGTGGCAGAAGATGAATGCCTCTATATGCGCACCGTGGACGGCCCGGAGCGGGTGGACGTGGTGTACCGGCGCATCGATGACGATTTCCTCGACCCGGAGGCATTCCGCGAGGATTCAACGCTGGGTGTAGCCGGGATGATGCGCGCCTGGAAACGCGGCAATGTCGCCATAGCCAATGCGCCCGGCAGCGGGGTAGCTGACGACAAGGTACTTTACGCTTTCGTGCCGGAGATGATTCGCTACTATCTCGGCGAAGAGCCCGGCCTCGCCAGCGTCAAGACCTATCTGTGTATGAATGAGGTGGACCGGGACTACGTACTGGCAAACCTCGATAAGCTGGTGGTGAAACCCGCCAATGAATCCGGTGGATACGGCCTGATGGTGGGCCCTCACGCAAGCCCCGCCAAGCGCGCCGAATTTGCCAGGCTGATAGAGAAAAACCCACGAAATTACATCGCCCAGCCGACCCTCGCACTCTCCACCGCGCCCACCTGCATCGATGATACAGTGCAACCCCGGCACCTGGACCTGAGGCCGTTCATACTCCATGGCAAAGACACCTGGGTTACGCCGGGTGGATTGACCCGGGTAGCGCTGGAGGAAGGGTCACTGGTGGTCAATTCTTCCCAGGGCGGCGGCAGCAAAGACACCTGGATCGTAGAGGGCAAAAAGAAATGATGATGCTTTCCCGTGTGGCTGAACGCTTGTACTGGATGGCCCGCTATCTGGAGCGGGCAGAAGATACGGCGCGGCTCACTCAAGCCTACACCCACATGGTTATGGACATTCCCGCCGGCTCAGAGCCCGGTTGGGACATTCTGGTGCACATCCTTGACGGCGCACCCCAGTTTGGCGAGAGGCGTGTCTGCAATGAGCAGAATGTACTGAAATTCCTGATAGCCGACCTGGAGAACCCCGGTAGCATAGCGTTCTGCATCAAGGCGGCGCGGGAGAACGTGCGCACTACCCGGGATGTACTGCCCGAGGAGGTCTGGGAGCATGTGAACGAGCTATACCTGTACTCCCAGGAGTACGCCGCGGTATCTATTGGGAGGCGCAACCGCCACCACTTCCTGGAACAGGTTATTACCCGCTGCCAGATGATTAGTGGCCTGCTGCTGACAACCCTGTGCCGCGACCACGCCTACCGCTTTATCAAGCTGGGCCACTTGCTGGAACGAGCCGACATGACCACCCGGGTGATCGATGTGGGTGCCGGTGCCCTGTTGGGCAATGAACGGCTCAACGAGGCAGTGGACCCGTTGATCTGGGCCAGCCTGCTGCAATCACTCTCTGCCATGGGTACTTATCGCAGAACTATCGGCCCACTGGTAGAGGTCAACTCCGTGGTGGAGTTCGTTTTCCGGGATAGCTCTCTCCCGCGCTCGGTCAAGTTTTGCCTGGACGGCATCCGCCGGGAGCTGGGGCCACTGAAAAATAATACTGAGGCACTTAAAATTCTCGATCGCGCCAGGCGCAGCCTTTCCCGGTTTAACCCTGAAAAAGCCGAGAGAGAAGATTTGCACCGGTTTATCGATAGATTCCAGTTGGAGTTGAACACACTGGGGAGCATGATCAGCACCAGCTGGTTTATGCCCATCGAGGCTTAAGACACATTCACGGCCGCCAAGGCCAAAAACGGTATCGGAAACATGACAATTCGCGTTGCAATTAACCATCGCACCTCCTACCAGTTCGACCGGCCAGTCAGCATGTCGCCACACACGGTGCGTCTGCGCCCCGCCGCCCATTCGCGCACACCAATTCACAGCTACAGCCTGAAGGTCAAACCGGAGGGGCATTTCATCAACTGGCAGCAGGATGCCTTTGGCAATTACCTGGCGCGGCTGGTATTCCCGGAAAAGTGCACCGAGTTCGAAGTGGACGTGGAAGTCATTGCCGATATGACCACCATCAACCCCTTCGACTTCTTTGTGGAGGAATATGCCGAAAGCTACCCCTTCCAATATACCGCCCAGCTTGAGGGTGAGTTGCGGCCCTACCTGGAAAAGTTGGAGCACGGCCCAAAATTCGATGCATTTCTGGCCGAGATCAACCTCGAAAAGCAGACCATCAATGACTTCCTGGTCACCCTGAACCAGCAAGTGCAGGGTGAGATCGAATACCTGCTGAGGCTGGAGCCCGGCATACAAACACCGGAGGAAACCCTTGAAAGAGCAAAGGGCTCCTGCCGGGATACCGCATGGCTACTGGCGCAGTTGCTGCGCCACCTGGGCCTGGCATCCCGCTTTGTCTCCGGCTATCTGGTGCAGCTCAAACCCGATGAGAAATCGCTGGACGGGCCCTCCGGCGCGGCGGAGGATTTCACCGACCTGCACGCCTGGTGCGAGGTCTATCTTCCCGGTGCCGGCTGGGTGGGCCTGGACCCCACCTCGGGTCTGTTTGCCAGTGAGGGCCACATTCCCCTTGCCTGCACTCCCAACCCGGTATCTGCCGCACCCATCGTCGGCGCCACCGACGAATGCGAGGTGGAGTTCGATTTCAGCAATACGGTAGAGCGCGTGCTCGAAGACCCGCGGGTCACCAAGCCCTACAGCGAAGAGCAGTGGCAACAGATACTCGCCCTGGGGCACGCAGTTGACCGTGAGTTTGAGCAAAACGATGTGCGCCTGACCATGGGCGGTGAACCCACTTTTGTGTCCATAGATGATATGGAGTCGGAACAGTGGAATACCGGCGCACTGGGCAAGGACAAACTTAGCCTGGCAAAATCCCTGCTGTTGCGCCTGCGTGATCACTTCGCGCCCAACGGTCTGCTGCATTATGGCCAGGGCAAATGGTACCCGGGGGAAGAGGTCCCGCGCTGGGCGCTGGGCGTATTCTGGCGCAAGGACGGTGAGCCGCTGTGGAACAACCCCGCCCTGCTCGCCAGAGTGGACAAGGATTACGGTCACGATATTACAACCGTACAAAAGTTCGGCCGCCACCTATGCGACCTGATGGCGTTGCCCCGGCGCTGCTGCCAACCCGCCTTCGAGGACGGCCTGTACTACCTGATGCAGGAGCAAAACCTGCCAAAAAATCTGGATATACTCGCACAAAAGCTCAAGGGCAGCCTGGACCGCCGACGGCTGGCCAGACTGATAGAGCGCGGCTTTAACGTACCCGCCGGGGTGGTCATCCCCCTCAGTCGCAGCACGGGGTGGCCAGTGGTGGAAGACGGCAAACGCTGGCGCAGCAGCCTCTGGCCCATGAAACGCGAGCGCATTACCCTCATTCCCGGCGACTCTCCAATGGGGCTGCGCCTGCCGCTCAACGACCTGCCCGAGCTGGCCAGAAAAGCCGACCTTATACCGATACAGCGCGACCCGTTCGAACCGCGGGACGAACTCGCCCCCCGCTCAGAAATACAGTTTGGTCACGATGGCGAGGCAGCCGATGACGAACTGCCTGATGAGGACGACTACGAGGCTGTGGTCCGCCACGCACTATGCCTGGAGGTGCGCGGTGGCCGCTTGCACGCCTTCATTCCACCGCTGGAATACCTTGAGGATTATGTTGAGCTAATTGCCGCTATTGAGGACACGGCGGCCTCCCTGCAAACACCGATAATCATAGAAGGCTATGAACCCCCCCGGGACCCGCGCCTGCAGAAGTTACTGGTGACGCCGGACCCCGGGGTTATCGAAGTCAACGTTCACCCCGCCAACAACTGGGATGAACTGGTTGCCAACACCACGGCGCTCTATGAGGAGGCGCGCCTGTCCCGGCTGTCCACGGAGAAATTCATGCTCGACGGGCGCCACACCGGCACCGGCGGCGGCAACCACATCACCCTGGGTGGCGCCACCCCCGCGGACAGCCCGCTGCTGCGCCGCCCGGACCTGTTGCGCAGCCTGATCACCTTCTGGCAGCACCACCCCAGCCTCTCCTATCTGTTTTCCGGTATGTTTATCGGGCCCACCAGTCAGGCACCGCGGGTCGATGAAGGGCGGGATGAGATGCTGTACGAGTTGGAAGTGGCCTTCTCGCAAATGTCGGACGGCGAGGTTCCACAGCCCTGGCTGGTAGACCGCCTGCTGCGCAACCTGCTAATCGATGTCACCGGCAACACCCACCGCGCCGAATTCTGCATCGACAAACTGTATTCCCCCAACAGCGCCACCGGTCGGCTGGGCATTCTGGAGTTTCGCGGTTTTGAAATGCCCCCCCACAGCCGCATGGCTCTGGTGCAGGCGCTATTGCTGCGCGCCCTGGTCGCGCGCTTCTGGAAAGAGCCCTACCACAAACCCCTGGTACGCTGGGGCACCGAGCTGCACGATCGCTTCATGCTGCCTCACTATATATGGCAGGACATGAAATCCGTGGTGGAGGACCTGCAGGCCCACGGATACGCCTTCGACATGGAATGGCTGGCACCTTTCGAGGAATTCCGCTTCCCGCACTATGGCCGGGTGCAACTGGATGACATCGAACTGGAATTGCGTTGGGCGGTAGAGCCCTGGCATGTACTGGGTGAGGAAACCACCAGCTTTGGCACTTCCCGCTATGTTGACTCTTCGGTGGAACGCCTGCAATTGCGTGCCACAGGCCTGGTCGAGGGGCGCTACGTACTGGCCTGTAACGGCCGCAGGGTGCCCATGCGCGCCACGGGCAGGCATGGAGAGTTCGTCGGGGGCGTACGCTACCGCGCCTGGGCGCCACCCTCGGCGCTACACCCGATGATCGGTGTGCATGTGCCACTGACCTTTGATCTCATAGATACCTGGAACGGACGCTCCATTGGCGGCTGCACCTATCACGTCGCCCACCCCGGCGGGCGCAGTTATGAATCCTTCCCGATCAACTCCATGGAAGCAGAATCCCGGCGCATCAATCGTTTCGAGACGGTGAGCCATACACAGGGGCCCTTTATTCCGCAACCGGAAGTCAGCGCTCTGCGGGAGTTCTTTCCCAACGAGACATTGCCCCGGCCAATGGAGCCACCGCCCGAGGAATCACCGGGCGAATACCCGTACATGCTGGATATGCGCAACCCAAGGCGGCCCTGAGGGCCGCCCCGACGGGATTTACCACGGCTGTTCCCGAGGGCTGTAATGCGGCTATACTAGCGCGCTTTGGTGGGGCCTGAGTGCATCAGCACACCCAGCTCGACACTGTCACAAACAGGAAGCCTCCTTGTCCAACGCCCGTAACTCACCGGCACTGAGCCAGGTCCAGACCCAGTTTCAGCCGGTCAGGCCACTGCAATACCAGGCACTGCCGGGCTTGCTTGACGACACGCGGGAAGCTGATGGCAGCCTCAAACCCCAGTGGCAGTATCTGCTGGACAGTCTGCGCGATCTCGGCCCGGAAATGTTGCGTGAACGGGAAGAAAAGGCGCGCCGCATACTGCGTGACGATGGCGCCACCTACAATATCAGCCAGCAGGACAGTGCCGGCATCAGCTGGGAACTGGACCCGGTACCCCACGTTATCGGCAGCGAAGACTGGGCAGATATCGAGGCGGGGCTCTTGGAGCGGGCAGAGCTGTTCAACCTGATGTTGCGCGACTTTTATGGGCCGCGCACCCTGCTGCGCCACGGCATCCTGCCCCCTGAGGCGCTGTTCTCTCACGGCGGGTTCCTGCGAGCCTGTCAGGGCCTGAAAATGCCGGGAGAGCACGAACTCATCCTGCACGCAACGGACATGGTGCGCCTCGCCAACGGCAGTATGTGTGTACTGTCGGACCGCACCCAGGCCCCCAGCGGGGCCGGTTACGTACTGGAAAACCGCACGGTCATGTCGCGGGTGTTTCCCAGCATGTACCGCGAAAGCCACGTACACCGTATCGCCAGTTTCTACCAGCGTCTGCGCCAGAAACTGGGTTCACTTTCGCCCAATGATGAGCTCCCCTGCATCGCCTTGCTGACCCCGGGAGGCATGAACGAATCCCGTTTTGAACACGCCTACCTGGCGAACCACATGGGGCTGCCTCTGGTACAAAGTGGCGATCTATTGGTACGCAACGGCTTTCTCTGGATGAAGTCACTGGACGGGCTGACCCGGGTAGATGTGCTGTTGCGCCGGGTGGACGATGAACTGTGTGACCCGGTGGAGCTGCGCAGCGATTCACGAATCGGAGTGCCCGGCCTGTTGGAAGTCGTGCGAAGCGGCAGACTGGTGATTGCCAATCCCCTGGGCTCCGGGGTACTTGAAAACCCCGCACTGCTCAAATACCTGCCCGCAATCAGCAAAAGCCTGCTGGGGCGAGAGCCGCGTCTGCCCTCGGTCAAGACCTACTGGTGTGGCGATGCCGACGACCTGGCTTTTGCCACAGCGAATATCAAGCAACTGATCATTAAACCGATCTATCGCGGCAGTGGCATGAACAGTGTCTGGGGTGGCGACCTGAGCCCGGAGCAACAGGCGCAGTTGCTGACAAAGCTGCACCACAAGCCCTACCAGTTCGTTGCGCAGGAGCGGCTCGAAAAACCCCATATTCCGGCATTTTCAGCCGGTGCGCTGGAGCCCAGGCCGGCCTTGCTGCGCACCTTTTCAGTCGCTACCGACAATTCCTATATGGTGATGCCAGGTGGCTTGACCCGTATAGGCGACAGCCCCGGCGGCGGTGTAATAAGCATGCAATCGGGTAGCCCCAGTAAAGACACCTGGGTAACCGCTACGGAACCGGAACGCTTCATCGACACCGAAGACGCCCCGGACGCCCTACGCACAAATCTGGAAGGGGGGCTGATAAGCCTGCCCAGCCGGGTGGTAGAAAACCTTTATTGGATGGGCCGCTACGCCGAGCGCGCGGAGGCCGCGCTGAGGCTGCTGCGCACTGTGTTCGTTCTGCTCAATGGCGAGGAGCCCATCAGCGCCGCGGCCAGGAAGATTCTGCTACAGTCTATCACTGCAGCCACCGCAACCCAGCCCGGGTTCGTCAACGCAAGGCCCGAACTGCTTGCCCAGCCGGATGAGGAGCTGCTGCTAATCATAAAAGATGGCAGCCGCACAGGCAGTGTCAAATCCACCCTCAACGCCATGCTCGCCAGTGCAGAAGAATCCAAAGAGCTGCTGTCCACCGACACCATGCGGGTCATCAATGACCTTCATGACGAACTCGACTGCCTGGACGTAGCTCTGGCCGGCGGGCTGGCCTCTGCGCCGGAAGAAGCGCTGGACCCACTGGTAACCGGGCTGATAGCCCTTTCCGGCTTGATGCAGGAAAGCATGGTTCGCGACGTGGGCTGGCGCTTTATGGAACTGGGCAAGCGGGTTGAGCGCGCCCAGCAAATCATCACCACTCTCAGAACCCTGATTACTCCCGCGCTGGGGGAGGCAGACCAGGCCATACTGTTGACGGCGCTGCTGACAGCAATGGAGGTGTTGATCACCTACCGGCGGCGGCGGCGACAACGCACAGGTGTCGAGCTGGGCATCGAGCTGGTGATGCTGGACCCAACCAACCCCCGCTCGCTGCTATTTCAGCTGGAGCAATTGCAGGCTCACCTGGCTGAATTGCCGGGAACCGATTCCCGCGATGGCGAGCTGCCCGAGGAGGAGCGGGCGCTGCTGGCGGCAATAACGAGCTTGAAGCTGACCCGCCTGCCGCAATTGCTGGAAGCCGGCAACGGCCAGCGCGAAGAAATGGTCCAGTTGCTGCAGCAGTTGGACAAGTTGCTGCTCGATTTCAGCACGCTGATCAGCGACAAACATTTCGACCACCGCGCCGATGCACAGCAACTGGTCAGCAACTACGTTTTGGCTGAACAATAATGCGCTTTCGTGTTCGCCATTCCACCCATTACAAATACGCCAGCCGGGTCAGCCACTGCTACAACCTGGCTAACGTCGTGCCGCGGGATACCGACCGCCAGCGCTGCCTGAAAAATCGAATCACGGTGTCACCCACACCGGCGGTCACCCATAAGCGCAACGATTATTTCGGCAACAAGGCCTTCCACTTCGAGATTCAAAAGCCCCACACCGAGCTCATCATCACCGCCGACAGCGAAATCCAGATCAATGACAATCATCGGGAAATGAATCTGGACCTGGGTGCGACCTACGCTGAGGCATTGAGATACCTATCGGCTAACGCCACTCGCGCCAGTATTGAGGCTCGTGAATTCCTGCTCAATTCCCCCATGATCGAATGCAGTGAGCAGCTGGCGGACTATGCACGCCCCTCATTCCACGCCGACCGTTCCCTGAAGTCCTGTGTGAACAACCTGACCACCCGCATTTTCACCGAATTCACCTATGACCCCGGTTTCACTACCATCGCCACACCACTGGCTGAAGTGCTGCAACACAAACGCGGCGTCTGCCAGGACTTCGCCCATTTGCAGGTGGGCTGCCTGCGCTCCATGGGTATCCCGGCCAAGTATGTCTCGGGTTATATTGAGACGCTGCCCAAGCCGGGTGAGACAAAACTGGTTGGCGCCGATGCCACACACGCCTGGCTGGCGTATTTCTGTCCGGATGAGGGCTGGGTGGAGTTCGACCCTACCAATAATACCCGGGCGGGTATCCAGCATATCGTTACGGCGTTTGGACGGGACTATATTGATGTTACGCCGGTTAAAGGGGTTATTTTTGGGGGTGGGGCGGCGCCGCGCTTGGAAGTCTCGGTGGATGTCAGTCGGATTGATTGAAGCGAAGTAGTTTAGTGCTATCTCGTTCGAGGTATCCGGCTGCCAATCAAGTTCCACTTTGCGAATTTTGCAGAAAACGCTTTAACCGAATGATGGTTGCCCGAGCGAAGTTTCACTGCTCTCCCCGCAGCCCACGACGGTCTATGCCCCCTTTGGTTGGAACCCCACGCCCGCCGGGGGCATAGACCGTCGCGGACTGCTACCAACCATGAGAGCTTCGATTCCTGTCGTCCTGAACCGACAGTAGCAACCCATGGATGCCGATATCCCCGTTCGGTTGGAACCCCACGCCCTCTGGGGATATCGGCATCCACGGGTTGCGTGGTTGCAGCTAATACACCCGAGACTCAAAGTGTGCCCCGTCAGAACAGGCACCTTTCTACTTATTGTTCTGCTAAAATCCGCGACTTGTTGTTTACCCTTCGTGAGTAAAAAATGGCCCAGTACGTATACACCATGAATCGGGTTGGCAAGGTTGTGCCGCCCAAGAAAACCATTCTGGAAAATATTTCGCTGTCATTCTTTCCCGGCGCCAAGATTGGCGTACTGGGCTTGAACGGGTCGGGCAAATCTACTTTGCTGCGGATCATGGCGGGGTTGGATACCGATATTCTCGGGGAGGCGCGGCCCCAGCCGGGTATCAAGATCGGCTATCTGCCGCAGGAGCCGCAGCTGAATCCGGACAAGGACGTACGCGGCAATGTCGAAGAGGGTTTGCAGGAAGCCGTGGATGCGCTGGCGGGTTTGCAGAAGGTGTACTCGGACTACGCCGAGCCGGATGCAGATTTTGACGCCCTGGCCAAGGAACAGGCGCGGCTTGAGGATATTATCGAGGCCACCGACGCGCACAATCTTGACCACAAGCTGGAGGTGGCCGCCGACGCTTTGCGTCTGCCGCCATGGGATGCAAATGTAGCTACCCTATCCGGCGGGGAGCTGCGCCGGGTTGCGCTGTGCCGCCTGCTGTTGTCCGCTCCCGACATGATCCTGCTGGACGAGCCCACCAACCACCTGGACGCTGAAAGCGTGGCCTGGCTGGAGCGTTTTTTACACGACTTCCCGGGCACCGTGGTGGCTATCACCCACGACCGTTATTTCCTCGACAACGCCGCGGGCTGGATTCTGGAACTGGACCGGGGTCGCGGCATCCCCTACGAGGGTAATTATTCCGACTGGTTGGAAGCCAAGGATCAGCGACTGGCCCAGGAAAAACGCCAGGAGGCTTCTCACCAGCATGCCATCAAGGCCGAGCTGGAATGGGTGCGCTCCAACCCCAAGGGCCGACAGGCCAAGAGCAAGGCGCGCCTGCAGCGCTTTGAGGAATTGCAGTCACAGGACTTTCAAAGCCGCAACGAGACCAATGAAATCTATATTCCCCCGGGTGCACGTCTGGGGGACAAGGTAATCGAGGTCAGGGACCTGCGTAAAACCTATGGCGACCGCGTACTGTTCGAACATTTGAGCTTTACCGTACCCAAAGGCAGCATTGTCGGCATCATCGGCGCCAACGGCATGGGAAAATCCACGCTGTTCAGAATCCTCATGGATATCGAACAGCCGGATGGCGGCGAGGTAGTCGTCGGCGAAACCGTGCAGTTGGGGTATGTAGACCAGTCACGCGACGATCTCGATGGCAGTAAAACCGTGTGGCAGGAGGTGTCAGACGAGCTCGAGAATATTCGTATTGGCAGCTACGAAGTGAGCTCCCGTGCCTACCTCGGCCGCTTCAATTTCAAGGGGGCCGACCAGCAAAAGTTCGTCAAGGACCTGTCCGGCGGCGAACGCAACCGGCTACACCTGGCCAAACTCCTGAAACAGGGCGCCAATGTACTGCTGCTGGATGAACCCACCAACGATCTCGATGTTGAGACCCTGCGTGCCCTGGAAGAGGCACTGCTGGCTTTCCCGGGAGCCGCCCTGGTTATCTCTCATGATCGCTGGTTTCTCGATCGCATCGCCACCCATATTCTCGCCTATGAAGACGACGGCGGCGTGGTGTTCCACGAGGGGAACTTCGCCGACTACGAGGAGGACAGGAAGGCGCGGCTGGGAGCCGCGGCAGACCAACCCCAGCGCTTGAAATACCGCAAGCTCAAGTAGCTGTGGAGGCGCCGCACATTCTGCTTAAATCACGATTTAGCTATCGCATTAGCCGCAGTGCGGCGTTATAGTTTGCGCAGAATAATCATAGTTTGAGGGCCAACATGACCGAAACCTCTACCGAGCGGAGGCAGTTCACCCGCGTCGAGCTCAACCTGCCAGTGGACGTTCATCAGGGCGGCAGTATGTGGCCACAGCGCCTGATTGACCTGTCCCTGTCAGGTGCCACCACCGACCAGCCCGACCTGTGGGATGCACAGTACAACGAGCCCTTTACTCTTATCATCCACACGTCCGGCGAGCGCACTGACGAAGACTCCGAGCTGGAACTGCACGCCTACCTGCAGCACGTGGAATCCGGCCGCCTGGGTTTCGCGGTGCAACACGTTGACCGCGAAAACATCGAGCCCCTGCGCCAGCTGCTCGAAGCGCATATGGATATCGCTACGCTTGAGCAAGAGCTTAGTCGGCTGGAGTGACCCTTTTCCGGCGCCGGAAGAGCTTGCGGCATGAATCTTCAATCCAACGCGTCGAGCGCCTCAGAAAGCTTGGCAACCGCAATCACCTGCATGCCCGGAATTTTACCCTTGGGTGCATTCCCCTTTGGCACGATGGCGCGTTTGAACCCGTGTTTCGCGGCCTCTGACAGGCGCTCCTGACCACTGGGAACCGGGCGGATCTCACCGGAAAGGCCGACCTCGCCGAACACCACCATGTCACGGGGCAAAACCCGGTCGCGGTAGCTCGAGACGATGGCGAGGAGCAGCGCCAGGTCGGCACTGGTTTCCAGCACCTTCACCCCGCCGACGACATTGGCGAACACGTCCTGATCACCCACCTGCAGGCCGCCGTGGCGGTGCAGCACCGCCAGCAACATGGCGAGGCGATTCTGCTCCAGGCCTACCGCGACGCGCCGGGGATTGCCCAGGGCACTGTCATCCACCAGGGCTTGAATCTCCACCAGCAGCGGGCGGGTGCCCTCCCACACCACCATCACCACGCTGCCTGAGGCGGGCTCGGTGCTGCGATCCAGGAAAATGGCGGAGGGGTTTTTAACCTCGCGCATGCCGCTGTCAGTCATAGCGAATACGCCCAGCTCATTCACCGCCCCAAAGCGGTTCTTCTGGCCGCGCAGGGTGCGAAAGCGGGAATCATCAGTGCCTTCAAGCAAAATGGAGCAGTCGATCATATGCTCCAGCACCTTGGGGCCCGCCAGAGAACCATCCTTGGTAACGTGCCCCACCAGAATCAGCACTGTGCCTGTCTGCTTGGCAAAGCGGGTCAGGTAGGCGGCACACTCGCGCACCTGGGACACGCTGCCCGGGGCCGAGGCTATTTCTGCGGTGTGTACCACCTGTATTGAATCCACTACCACCACCCGGGGCTTGAATTCTTCCAGCGCAGCGACGATGGTCTCCGCATTGGTCTCGGACATCATACGCAGGCGGTCCGTGGGCAGCCCCAACCTGTTGGCGCGCATGGCAACCTGCTGCAGGGATTCCTCACCGGTGATATACAGAGCGTCCATAGTCGCCGCGAGGTGGCACATGGTCTGCAACAGCAAGGTGCTCTTACCCGCTCCCGGGTTACCCCCCACCAGAATAGCCGAGCCCGGCACCAGCCCGCCCCCCAATACGCGGTCAAACTCACCCACGCCAGAGGAGAACCGGGGCAGGTCGGACAGGTCGATATCCGCGAGCACCTGCGCCCCGGCAAGCGCCCCGGCAAAGCCTGCGCGGTTGGCACTGGCACCCCCGCCAGCGCGCCCCCCGCCTTTGCCGGCAGCAGGCCCAAGGCGAATCTCCGACAGGGTATTCCAGGCACCACAATCATTGCACTGGCCCTGCCACTTGGCGTAATCCGAGCCACAATCATTGCACACGAAAGCGGTTTTTTGCTTGGCCATTCGATACTCGTCCCATAATGTGAAGACAGGGCGTCACCCTATCGAAAAAATCCGACGCCTGTCTATGAGTAGCGGCGCAAGGTCGGTATCCTAGTGCGATCTTGTCACGCCGGAACACCCATGTCGGAATCATCCCTGGTCCCCGAACGCCAGCTCGTCTTTTCACCGGGCCTGGCGGCCACTATCGGCCTGGGCGAAGCTATTTTGCTGCAGCACTTGCGGGCGCTGTTCGACCATCAGCAGCCCGAGATCCGGGAGGGCCGCGCCTGGTTGAGCGTGGAGCGCGCGTTCCTGCTACACACTTTGCCCTTTTGGACCGCGGAAGATCTGCAGCGTATCAGCCGCAGCCTGGTGGACAAGGGCGTGCTGTTGGTGAGTTCGCCGCCGTTGCGCGAGAGTGTCAGACTGGTATTCGCCATCAACGAAAAAGTACACAGGGCTCAGGTCACCGAAACAGCCCCAGCCGCACAACCCGCCCCCAGCCCACACCGGCGCAGCGCCGGGCTGTTGCCGCTGCACTGGAATCCCAGTGAAGATCTGCTGCAACTGCTGGCCTTGAACCACAGCATACCCCGCCAGTTTGCCCTGGACCAACTGGAAGATTTCATCTATTACTGGCGCGAACGCGGCGAGACCAGTCACGCCTGGGAAAACAAATTTCGCCAGCATGTCATCAGCAACTGGCGCCACCAACAGCAGGCCCAGGCGGAATCGTTTCGCGCCCCCGCTAGCGCCAAGCTGGACAACAGCTGGCGGCCCAGCCTGGACGCCATGGAAATTATGGAACGCGGCGGTATTGCTCAGGACTTTATAGAAGAGGCGATACCCGAGTTCATTCTCTACTGGCGCGAGCGCGGCGCCGCCCCGAAAGAGTTGAATTCAAAATTTATCCAGCACATCCGTATCCAGTGGGCAAAATACAGCTCAAGCCTGGAGCACAGTACCGAGCCAAAACGCATTGCAGAGAATTGGCAGCCCACGGAGGACGTGTTCGATATTCTTCGCATGTCGCATATCGATATCGAGTTCGCCCAGTCATTGCTGGCCGAGTTCATCGTATACTGGCGTGACAGCAACCAGACCCACACGTCGTGGAACAGCAAGTTCCTGCAACACGCGAAATATCACTGGGCCAAACGCCATCAGCTAGAAAAAGCAGGACATCAACATGCCGGACAGCAGGGATCTAATCCAACAGGTCGCACAAGAGATAGAAGCCTCCAGGATGACCTCACCGACACCTCCTGGGCCGACTAGGGCAGAGCGAGAGCCCGCCACGGAAACCCGGATAGAGGCGATCAACCAGGTTTTCGCCCTGTTCCGGTTGAACTATCACAACCAGTACTACGCGGCTTTCCCCGATGCCGAGCAACTCAAGCAGATTAAAAAGCTGTGGCTGGATGCACTGTCAGACTACCCCGTGGAACAGATTCTGAAAGGCGCCAAACACGCCATAGAAAACAGCGAGTACCTGCCCACCCTCAACCGGATGCTGGAGTGCTGCCACCAGGGCCTCTCGGACCTGGGCCTACCCGCCAGTCGCGATGCCTACCTGGAGGCCTGCCGGGCGCCCGCTCCTCGTGCCGCACAGGCCTGGAGCCACCCCGCGGTCTATCTTGCCGGCAGAGACAGTGACTGGTACTTCCTCGCCAACAACACTGAGCGCATTAGCTGGCCGGTGTTTCGCGACCACTACCAGGCCTACTGCGCCCGGGTACTGCGGGGGGAAAACCTTGCCATGCCGGCGCGGGAAAAACTGGAGCATCGCCAGAGCAAGCCACTGTCACAAGAAAGCCAGTTGGCGGAACTGAAAAAACTCAGGGAGGGGTTAGGGCTCTAACGCTGTATCAAGGCCCGGGCCAAACAACCGCCGGTGGTGTAGCCCACCGGCGCAGGTCATCCGGGAGGCTCAGGCCTCGGTGGCAGGCTGGGAAGCCACCGCATCCTTAATCAGGGTCTGCAGCTCGCCATTTTCGAACATCTCGGTAATGATATCGCAGCCACCGACCAGTTCGCCGCCGACCCACAGCTGGGGAAAGGTGGGCCAGTTGGCGTATTTGGGTAGATTGGTGCGAATATCCGGATTGGTCAGGATGTCCACGTAGGCAAAGCGCTCACCACAGGCCATCAGGGCCTGTACGGTGCGGGAAGAAAACCCACACTGGGGCTGATTGGGAGATCCCTTCATGTAGAGCAATATAGTGTTGCTCTCGATTTGCTCTTTGATTGTCTCGATAATGTCCATTTGCTGTCCTGTATTCATTCGCTTCGACCATCTGTGCCTGTCATGCCAGGGGCAATATTCTACCCTATTCTCACGTTAAGCTCTCCCTATCAGACCACATTTCCGGCCCGTAGGTTCCGCTGGATTGCCAAGTTTTGGTGATGGCGCTATAGTTGCCGCTTCCGAGGCAGCTCCCGCTGCCTTTTTGCGTTTATAGTCGGCCGCTTTTGCGGCAGGCCAGGAGAGAGAAACCCATGTCGGCACTGATGCAGACCTACACGAGATTGCCTGTGACCTTTAGTCACGGTAAAGGTGTATACCTGTACGACACCGATGGTAAGCGCTACTTCGACGCCATTGCAGGCATCGCCGTGAACGGCCTGGGGCACGCCCACCCGGCGGTTCTCGCGGCAATTCAGGCGCAGGCAGAGAAACTGATTCACACGTCAAACCTGTACCGTATCGAGCCCCAGGAACAACTGGCGGAAGTACTCACCCGGATCGGTGACATGGACAACTGCTTCTTTGGCAACTCCGGTGCCGAGGCCAACGAGGCGGCGATCAAGCTGGCGCGCCTTTACGGCCACCAGCGCAAGATCGACAAGCCCGCCATTATCGTTCTGGAGGGTGCGTTTCACGGCCGCACATTAGCCACTCTCAGTGCCACCGGCAATCGCAAGATCCAGGCGGGTTTTGAGCCGCTGGTTACGGGTTTTATTCGCGCGCCGCGCAACGATGTGCAAGCCCTGCGCCAGATTGCCGCGCACAACCCCGGTGTTGTCGCCGTACTGGCAGAGCCCATTCAGGGCGAGAGTGGGGTAAACCCTCTCAGCGCCGACTATCTGCAGGCAGTGCGCGCAATTTGTGACGAACACGAGTGGCTGCTAATGCTGGACGAGGTGCAGACCGGCAACGGCCGCACCGGCAGTTACTTCGCCTATCAGGCCATGGGCGTTCTACCAGACGTGGTCACCACTGCCAAGGGCCTGGGCAACGGCGTGCCGATAGGTGTCTGTCTTGCCAGGGGCGCCGCCGCCAGTGTATTGGGCGCAGGCCAGCACGGCTCCACCTATGGCGGCAATCCGCTGGCCTGTGCGACAGCGCTGGCTGTGGTGAAGACCATCACCGAGGACAAGCTGGCCGCACACGCCACCGCAATGGGCGAGATTATTACCAAGGGCCTGCTCGCGGATAGCGCCGCTGCAGACAACATTGCCGATATCCGGGGGCGGGGGCTGATGCTGGGTATCCAGTTGAAAAAGCCCTGTAGCGACCTGGCTCAACGCGCACTGGACAGCGGCTTGTTAATTAACATGACCGATGGCAATACCATGCGCCTGCTGCCACCGCTGATCATCACAGAGTCTGAGGCCCGGGCGCTTGCCGACGGCCTCGCCCAACTCATTCGCGAGGCGGCATAGCCGCTTCACACCCACTGTTATACGGACCCGACCATGTCTGACAGAAGGCATTTCCTCACATTACTTGATTTCAGCCCCGCAGAACTGGAGCAGTTGATCAGGCGCGCCATTGAATTAAAGCAGGCGCATAAAGCGGGGACTGACCACCGCATCTTTCCAGGCAAAGTTCTGGCCATGGTCTTCGCCAAGTCATCCACCCGCACCCGGGTCTCTTTCGAGGCGGGAATGACGCAACTGGGTGGCCACGCCATGTTCCTGTCACCGCAGGACACGCAGCTGGGCAGGGGCGAACCCATAGAGGACAGCGCCAGGGTTATCTCCTCCATGGTCGATATCGTGATGATTCGCACCTTCGGCCACGACATCATAGAGCGCTTCGCAGCCTGTTCCAGCGTGCCCGTTATCAACGGCCTGACTGATGACTATCACCCCTGTCAGCTGTTGGCTGACATGCAGACCTGGGTGGAACAGCGCGGTAGCATCGCCGGCAAAAGCGTGTGCTGGGTGGGTGATGGCAACAATATGTGTCAGTCTTATATCAACGCCGCGAGGCAGTTTGATTTCGAGCTGCGTATCGCCTGCCCCCCCGGATTTGAACCCAGTGCCAGCCTGCTAGCGGACAATGCCGATCGCGTGAGGATAGAGCACGACCCGCTGCTGGCGGCGAGTGGCGCCGACCTGGTGGTTACCGATGTGTGGGCGTCCATGGGTCAGGAAGAAGAGCAACTGAAGCGCGCGAAGGCGCTTGCCAGCTACCAGGTGAACGCCGAGCTGATGAGCCGCGCCGCCACTGACGCACTCTATATGCATTGCCTGCCCGCCCACCGCGGCGAGGAGATCAGCGCTGAACTGATGGATGCCCCTTCCACGGTGATATGGGAAGAGGCTGAAAACCGCCTGCACGCCCAAAAGGCATTGATGGAAGCCCTACTGCTGGCCAACTCCTGAACCGGGCGCACCTTTTCGGTGCGCTCTTCGTCCACCGCTGCCCCGGCGATGCTTAAATAGCCGATAGCGATATACAACTCTGTTTTTATAAAAAAGAAATCATAACGGCTGCCTATGCCGGTCATGTCACCCTGTCAGAAGCGGTCAGTGTACGCCCCTTGCGGGCTGCACGGTTAGTGGCCACAGACACAGCGATATATGCACAAGTTATCCACAGAATAAACCCAGTATCGTTCTCTTGCATTGTGTCCCCTAGCGCTTTATCTTGTATGCAAACCAGCCATTCACCCCTATATGTTGGGTATTGCGGCCAAAAAATGATCGGTCAATGATCAACTAGCCAATGATCAGAAACGATGAGGCCGATGCGATGCCATCAACGCTATGGATGACCGTAGTAACGGCACTGGCAATAGCGAACTGCAAACGTCAACAGATCATGCCTGCAGCAGCTGCGGGTTGCCAGAAAGAGACAGCCGGGCTCCCAAGCCTTCCAGGTTGCCTTAGTCTGGCCGGGGCAAAAGCTGTGAAGTAACCGGTTCAAACCAGTGGTAAACCTACAACAATAAGGCTTTACGCCAGGACAGCGGAGCAACAATGCAAACAGAAACCAGTACACCAGGCAGCGTCACCGCCACACCAGCCCGTGAAACATCAGCCGCAAATGCCGGCGTCACGGCAACAGCCCCCGGGCAACTGCGCGTCATCAAGCGCAATGGCACCGTGGTGCCGTTTGAACTGAGTAAAATTTCCGTGGCCATCACCAAGGCGTTCCTCGCCGTTGAAGGTGGCACCGCCGCAGCATCGAGTCGTATCCACGAAACTGTGGCTCGCTTGACGGAGCAGGTCACCGCGACTTTTCAGCGTCGCATGCCCTCTGGCGGCACCATTCACATCGAGGACGTGCAGGATCAGGTAGAACTCTCCCTGATGCGAGCCGGAGAGCACAAGATAGCCCGGGATTATGTGATCTATCGCGAGGAGCAGTCCCGCAAACGCGCAGCGAAGCAGGCACTGTCTCCCGCCACCCAGGCCGCGGCGGGGAATATCAATGTAATCCAGCTAGACGGCAGCAGGGCGCCACTGGACCTGGACCGCATCCACACCATAGTTAGCGAAGCCTGCTTCGACCTGGCGGATGTCAGCGAAACCGCCATTCTCGACGAGGCCCTGAAAAACCTGTACGACGGTGTAACCGCCGCCGAGCTGAGTATCTCGCTGGTCATCACGGCCCGCACCATGATCGAACAGGAGCCCAACTACAGCTACGTGGCGGCCCGCCTG
Source organism: uncultured Haliea sp. (assembly GCA_963977485.1). Lineage (GTDB taxonomy): Bacteria > Pseudomonadota > Gammaproteobacteria > Pseudomonadales > Halieaceae > JARRPM01. The sequence continues at coordinate 123,350 of CAXBOW010000007.1, read as the reverse complement.
TTGTGTGACAATCTGCGCGCCGAGTCCCTGAATTTTCTTGGTGTGGCCACCAACCCCACCCAGGCCGATATGACCACGCTGTACGCACGCGCCCTGCCCGCATACGTCGAAAAAGGCGTGGAGTTGGAGCTGCTGGCACCCAATCTCAAGGACTTCGATCTGGAACGTCTGGGCCAGGCCCTGCTGCCCGAGCGCGACCTGCAGTTTACCTACCTGGGTCTGCAGACCCTCTACGACCGCTATTTTATCCACAGCGATGACGTGCGTATCGAGCTGCCCCAGATCTTCTTTATGCGCGTGGCTATGGGTCTCGCCACCGAGGAAGACGACAAGAATGCCCGGGCTATCGAGTTCTACCAACTGCTGTCATCTTTTGATTATATGAGCTCCACACCCACGCTGTTTAACGCCGGCACCCTGCGGCCGCAATTGTCCTCCTGTTACCTCACCACGGTACCGGACGACCTGCACGGCATATACGGCGCCATCCAGGACAACGCCATGCTCTCCAAGTTTGCCGGCGGACTGGGCAACGACTGGACGCCGGTACGGGCGCTGGGCGCCTACATCAAGGGCACCAACGGTAAATCACAGGGTGTAGTGCCTTTCCTGAAAGTGGTCAACGATACCGCGGTGGCAGTCAATCAGGGCGGCAAGCGCAAGGGCGCGGTCTGCTCCTACCTGGAAACCTGGCATCTGGACATCGAGGAGTTCGTGGAACTGCGTAAAAACACCGGCGACGACCGCCGCCGCACCCACGACATGAACACCGCCAACTGGATACCCGACCTGTTTATGAAGCGGGTCTTCGATGATGGCGAGTGGACACTGTTTTCCCCCAACGACGTGCCCGACCTGCACGACCTCTATGGCAAAGCCTTTGAAGCCCGTTACGAACAGTACGAGGCGATGGCACGCAACGGCGAAATGAAATTGTTCAAGACCGTCAAGGCCGGCAACCTGTGGCGCAAGATGCTGGGCATGCTATTTGAAACCGGCCATCCCTGGATGACCTTCAAGGATCCCTGCAACCTGCGCTCACCACAGCAGCACGTGGGGGTGGTGCACTCCTCCAACCTCTGCACCGAAATTACTTTGAATACCAATAAGGACGAGATCGCCGTGTGCAACCTGGGTTCAGTCAACCTGCCCCAGCACATAGACGAAAACGGCCTGAACCTGGACAAGCTGCGCCGCACCGTACGCACTGCCGTGCGCATGCTGGACAACGTGATAGACATTAACTACTACTCTGTACCCCAGGCGAAGAACTCCAACATGCTGCACCGCCCGGTAGGGCTAGGCCTGATGGGCTTCCAGGACGCACTGTACAGGCAACATATCGCCTATGGCTCGGAAGATGCCGTGACATTCGCCGACCGCTCCATGGAGGCTATCAGCTACTACGCTATTGAAGCATCCAGTGAGCTGGCAAGTGAGCGCGGCGCCTACGCAAGCTACCCGGGCTCGCTGTGGAGCCAGGGCGTGTTCCCCATCGACTCGCTGGACATCCTGATAGAGCACCGCGGTGCAGACTATATCAAGGTCGACCGCAGCCAGTCGCTGGACTGGCCAGGCTTGCGCGAAACAGTGAAAGCCCAGGGCATGCGCAACTCCAATGTCATGGCTATTGCACCCACCGCTACCATCGCCAATATCACCGGTGTGTCGCAGTCGATCGAGCCGACCTACCAGAACCTGTACGTTAAATCGAACTTGTCCGGTGAGTTCACCGTGGTCAACCCCTATCTGGTCAAGGACTTGAAAGCCGGCGGCCTGTGGGACCAGGTAATGGTCAACGACCTCAAGTACTACGACGGTAGTGTGCAGGCCATCGACCGCATTCCGGCTGAGATCAAGGCTATTTATGCCACCGCTTTCGAGGTAGAGCCGCGCTGGTTGGTGGAATCCGCCAGCCGCCGGCAGAAGTGGATTGACCAGGCCCAGTCACTGAACCTGTATATCAACAACGCCAACGGCAAGAAGTTGGACATCACTTACCGTATGGCCTGGTACAGCGGCCTGAAAACCACTTACTACCTGCGTTCGCTCGCCGCTACAGGCACCGAGAAGTCCACCATTGACACCGGCCAGCTGAACGCCGTGTCGAGAGAGGCGGCCCCGGCACCCGTACCGGCAGCCTGTTCTCTGGATGATCCTGACTGCGAGGCGTGCCAGTAGCACGAAGCGCTGGCAGGCCACATACAGCCATTACTGAACAAATAAATAGAAGCCAGGGGAAAAGCACAACATGTTGAATTGGGATGATTACAACACCAAGGAATCCGCAACCGCGGGGGCCGCTGCCCCATTAGTACCCGAGCAGCGCGATGAACCAGCCCCGGCTCCCGAGCCGGCAGCGGTCACTACCCCCGTGGCCGCGGAACCAGCGGCCGGCGCCAGCCAGCAACCGCCGGTGGGCCTGGAGGAGAATATAGCGAAAGCCAGCGAGGCACTGGAGCAGCTGGATGTCGCCGCAGGGCTGGAAGAGCTTGAAATGGGCGCCGCCCGGGTATCCGTGGACGAGAAGGCCATGATCAACTGCCGCGCCGACCTCAACCAGTTGGTGCCCTTCAAGTATGACTGGGCCTGGCAGAAGTACATCGACGGCTGCGCCAATCACTGGATGCCCCAGGAAATCAACATGACGGCGGACGTCTCCACCTGGCGTAGCAAGGACGGCCTCACCGAGGACGAGCGCCGCATTGTCATGCGCAACCTGGGTTACTTTTCCACTGCCGATTCCCTGGTAGCCAATAATCTGGTGCTGGCTATCTATCGGCTGATTACCAACCCCGAATGCCGCCAGTATATTCTGCGCCAGGCCTTTGAAGAGGCCATCCACACCCACGCCTACCAGTACTGCATCGAGTCTCTGGGCATGGACGAGGGCGAGGTTTTCAACATGTATCGGGAAGTGCCCTCAGTGGCCAAAAAAGCCGCCTGGAGCATCAGCCATACTCATGAACTGAGCGACCCGACATTCAATACCGGCACCCACGAGGCAGACCAGACCCTGCTGCGCAACCTGATCGGCTTCTACGCGGTCACCGAGGGCATCTTCTTCTACTGTGGGTTCACCCAGATCCTGTCCATGGGCCGCCGCAACAAGATGACCGGGGTGGCGGAGCAGTTCCAATACATCCTGCGGGATGAGTCCATGCACCTGAACTTCGGCATCGACGTGATCAACCAGATCAAGCTGGAAAACCCTCACCTGTGGACCGAGGCGTTCAAGCAGGAAGCCATCCAGATGATACTGGAGGGCACCCAGCTGGAAATCGAATACGCCCGCGACACCATGCCCAGGGGAGTGCTCGGCATGAACGCCGCCATGATGGAAGAGTACCTGCATTTTATCGCCAACCGCCGGCTGTCCCAGCTGGGTCTGCCAGAGCAATACCCCAATACGCAGAACCCCTTCCCCTGGATGTCGGAAATTATGGACCTGCGCAAGGAGAAAAACTTCTTTGAGACCCGGGTCATCGAATATCAGACCGGCGGCGCCCTGAACTGGGGAGACTGATAATTACCCTTGGCGGCCTCCGGGTCGCTGCAAGCCCACATCAACAAGAACAATCGAGAGCGTGGACATGAGCAACAGTGGCAAGAGTCAGACAGATACGGAAACGATCTTGATGGCGCTGGATCAGATCAGCCAGACGATTGATGTGATGACCAGTGTGGTGGGGCGCCTGCGCACCTATATGAAGCAGCAGGAATCCGCTGCTATCGACAAGGCCCCGGATCTGGAAGCTGAGGTTCACCCGGATCGTATTATTCACTGAGCTGGCCCTGCCACACCGCCCGCGAGAGCAGCCTTGTCTGCGGTCGCGGACCTGACCTGCCACACGGAAAACCCTAGCTTGTCCCCGCTACCTCCCTGCCAGTGTCGCTCTTGCCCAGGGCACTCTCGATCGCCGCAAGAATATCGTTCAATTTTACCGGCTTGATCAGATAGTGCCGCACACCCAGGTCGGCCGCCTCCTCGGGGCTGAGCATGGCAGCCATGCCGGTTGCCAACACAATCGGCAGCTCTGGCCGCATACGCCGCAACTCCTGTATCAGCTGCTCGCCATTCATATTCGGCATATCCAGATCGGTGAATACCAATTGAAACCCATCCGGATTCTTTTGGAAGGTGTCCAGCGCCTCCCTGCCGTCAGCGCACAGGCTCAGCGTGTAACCCAATGACTCGAGAAACGTCGCGTACAATTCCCGGATTCCGGGCTCGTCCTCAACTATCAATAAATGGGCGTTACTGGCCTGGTAATTCAGATCAGGCGCCTCAACGTCATCCTTGAGTTCCACCTCCGGCTCTACCAGCGGGAAATACAGCGTAAACTCGCTGCCTACCCCCTGCGAAGAGGTGACCCTGATTTCTCCAAAATGGCGCTTGACGATCCCCTGTACCACCGCCAGGCCGAGACCAGTGCCCTGGCCAACCCCCTTGGTAGTGAAAAAAGGATCGAAAATTCGCGGCAGGAGCTCAGGGGAAATCCCCTGGCCGGTATCCGATACGCTGATTTTAAGACAACGATCCGGGAGCTGGTCCGGCAGCCTGGCCACCCCGGCAAGGGGGCTGTCACTCACCGCGACTTGCTCAATCTCCAGCCGCAAGACGCCGCCGACCCCCTCCATCGCATGGTAGCCATTGGTCACCAGATTCATCAACACCTGGTTGAGCTGGGTCTTGTCGGCACGTATCCAACCGCAATCGTCCGGCACGACAACACTGAATTCAACCTGCGCTGGCAACATCGCTCGCAACATCTCCACGGTTTCATTTGCCGCCGCTGCAGGGTCCAGCAGCTCAAAACGCGCGTTGTCCATGCGACTGAAGGACAGAATCTGCCGCACCAGGGCCGCGGCGCGGTCTTTGACCTTGCTGATATTTTGCAAGTAGCCACTGACATCAGAGTCAGCTGGCGTCTTGAGCAAACTCAATTCGGTATAACCATTGATGATGTTGAGGATGTTGTTCAGGTCGTGGGCTATGCCACCGGCCAGGGTGCCCAGCGCCTCCATTTTCTGCGCTTCGCGCAAGCCGTTTTCCAGCAGTAGCCGCTGCGTGATGTCCCGCCCGATGACCGACACGCCCTGGTTGCGCGGCGTAGCAGATACTTCGTAGGTCAGCCATTTGCCGTTGACAAAATAGCGCGTCTCAAATATCTGGCTGTGTTGATCACGCAGCGCCGCTTTGTACATCCCCAATTCTTTGGAGCTGCGTTTGTATGGGAAAATGTCCGCGAAAGGTTGACCCACTACCTGTTCGGCACTATAGCCCAACACCTCGGATGATTTGTTCCAGTAGGTGATCGTCAGTTTCTCATCCAGAATGAAAAAGACATCGTCGATGCTCTCGGCCATCTGCAGGAACAGCCGCTCGCGACGCTCCAGGGACAACTGTTGCCGCTTGATTTCCTGCCTTAGCTCCTCCTCGTCAGCGCGCAAAATATCCACCAGCACCAGGGGTGCTTCGGCAAAGTAGCGAATTTTTTCGCGAAACAGCACCATGAAAAGAAACATGGAGGGCAGGAAAGACAGTGCGAGTATTCCCTTAATCTGAACACCCGCAATAACTTTCCCGGCCAGGTTGGGCTCGGACATTTCCATGATCAATGAAAAAAGTACCCCGTCTGTAAGGAGCACTCCACAGAAACACAGGCTGAAGATGACCGCCAGCGGCAACGGCGACGCCATGTGCTTCTTTACTTTTTCAAAAATAAAAAGCAGGAACAGCATCTCGCCTATAATCAACAACCCGCCGACGATAACCACTTTTATCGAGGTGGAAAATATGCCCGAAGAGACAGCCAGGGAGTTGACGTCCGCTCCCGAGCCCACCGCTAAGGAGAGTGCGGCGAAAAACAGCAGCTTGAATACGTCGACCGTAATGACCAGGCGAATCAACTGTCTGACCACACCGATCCGGTTTTCCAGCAGCACCAGCATCATGGTGGCCATAAAAAGGCCGGCATAGGCGATACTGCCGCCGGGAATAATGATGTTTCCAGCAATCGGGTAGGACGCCACCGCGCCAAAAAGACCACCCAGAAAGAGCAGCAGAGAAATGTAAATAGAGAAGAAGACCAGTCTTAGAGAAGACGAAAGTGTTGCCAGATAGAATGGAATCGCCGAGAACAGCGCCACCTGCATGAGGTATAGCTCCAATGCATCCAAATCAAGACCTGCCAAATTTCATATTGATTACATTCTCCTGCTGGCGGTGCCCATCAACGCCATTGAATACTCAGCTATCCGCAGCGGCATCACACAATAGTACGGCTGCCATGCGCTGTACAGTGTGACCCTCCGGGACCAAAGTCACCTCAAGTCCGTTTCGCAACCGCGACAGGTGTAGCCAGTGCAGTTTTGCCTCGTGGGATTTGCACGCAATGCCCCGGTGCAGGGGCGGTTCAACGGCGCTAAGTCGATTGCCGACATGCCCCTCCAGTTTCACCTACCCGGAGTCTGTCGGCAGTGAAGCATTGCCGACGATGGCGATAAGCTCCAGGCCAAACTTGATTTCACGCAGGTCTTCGCTATCACTGACATCCGCCGGCCGCAGCGGGCTTTCGTGGTGCAGCTCTATGACCGTGTAATCTCCCCGCAGGCTGCCTGCTGGCAGAGTGACACGGGCGTCGGTCAATAGGTGCTTACCCAGGCTTACCCCGTTGAGAAGAATTTCAGTAGCCTCGGCAGGACCAAAGTATCGGCCGCGAATATGCAGCACCGGCGCCACCAGCGCCGCCAGTGCCGGCGCGGGGACAAACTTCAGGCAAGAGCGCTTACCCAGGGACCAGCGCCCCCAGTCCTCAGGAAACGCCCAGCCCGCAGGCATATAGAGGTTGCTTTCAAGACCCGCCGAAGCACGCTCACTTCCGTCCCAGGCAAGCAAGCGGTGGCCCAGCAGATAGTATTCCAGTGGGCTGTCGAACATACCCCAATCGCGGACGAAGTGGATGGCGGCGTTGTCTTCTATTGAGCGCCCGGCGACGATTAAATTGAAAAAGCCCTCGGAGTTCGGGTTCTGCTCTGTGATGTCGTTCAGCGAGCGAACCTGCTGTGCGGTCACCGGTAACAATCCGTCGGCTTCCGCGTCCATCAGGTACATTCTCCAGTCGTAGTCAGACAGGAGATCCAACAACACACGCCCGCTGGTTCCCGCATTTCTCAGATGCAGCGGCGAGAATTCGATCACCATAATTAGGTCCGATGCACTGGCGGCAATCAATTCCTGCAGGCCTTTGAGCACATCGCACTCCGCGCCTTGGGTATCAATTTTGATGCAATTTACGCGAGGGTGCGTGGCGCCAATAAGTTTCGAGCCATTGACGATACGGATGTCCTGCGCTTGTCTATTGCTCTCCCCCGGGTAGAGCGAGTGATCGCCCAGGTTGAGTTCATTGAGGTACAGGGTGCCGCCCGCATTCTGCTCGCCCAGGGCAACCTGGAAGCAGCGTGTATTGTCACAGTGATTGAGGCGGCAGTTCGCCTCCAGTAGAGCGTAGTTGGCGACCTCAGGTTCAAACGCGAGCACCGCACCAGAGCTGCCCACCCGCGATGATGCCAGCAGAGAAAAGTAGCCTATGTTGGCACCGACATCGACGAACACATCGCCCGGCCGCAACGTATCGAGCAAGAACCGGGTTTCCTGGGGTTCCCAGATGCCCCTGGCGGCGATTGAGGCGGAGACATGCACGTCGGTCTGGGTGTGAACATACATGTAGACCGACGCTTCCAGCCCTGGCACCTGTAGTGCATACGGCGCGGTGTCTGATGGCTCCGACATCGGTGAATCCTCCCACTACGAATTGGCTGAACGCCCCCGGGGAGGGCTGGCAAAAATAATACCATTTTCACCTTGTTCAGACAGTAGTAACTTACCGGGAATTCAGCTTATCTGAGCCAGATACCAGCGAACAAAATTATCGGTATCACCCTCCACTGTTGCGTACTGGCCGGGCTCATAACGGCGAGACACGACACCGCGCATATTGTCCTCGGCCAATTTCGTATCCTGCTCCAGCGTGACATGCCACATCCACTTTACTGCTTCGGGGTCGTAGTCCTCACCCTCGACGGCATCACCCCGTACCAACCAGGTGAGACGCACGTCGGTGTTGTGCGCATCACGGGGTAAAAAGCGAATTGCAACGGCGTAATCATTGCAGGCACTTATGGCAAAGAAAGGGCTGATCATACCAACGGTTTCACCGCCATCATATTCGGTGAATTCGCCCATCAACGGCGCCACAGGGCGACCGCCTTCGCTCATTGTTTCGTAGCCGGGATGAATGCCCTGACGGCCTATCCCATAATTCAGTATCGAGTTGCTGCGGCTTCTCTCAGAAGCACTCCCGCTTTTATGCCCCAACGACTCACAGCGTTGCATCCAATCCGACTGGAACTCATCGAACTCACGAAGCTTGCCCTCGGTGGCGTATCCCCACAGCCAGACTTGCGAATTGCCCGCGGTAAACTCCGGGTGTGCACCGGGGCAGTGATAGCACTCCAGAAAATTCTCCAGCACAAGCTTCCAGTTGGCTTGCGTCGGGTAATCCTCTACGTGGGCGACTTTGGTATCTGCCAGACCGTGAGGGTGTAAAAACTCCCGGTACGCCGCCCCTGCGGCACTGAATGAAGGCGGCGCCTCCTCGGAGAGATTGACGAATACAAGCCCTTCGACCAGCTCCACATGGCAGCGATGCAAACCGTGTTTTGTGCCGTCAAAATCCTCTGCCATGAGGCGCGCTCTGGTCAGTTCGCCTTCGAGATTCCATGACCAGGCATGGTAAGGGCAGGTCAGCTTGCTGACCCTGCCCTGCTCTTCAAGACAAATTCGGGAGCCCCGGTGGCGGCACACGTTATAAAAGGCATTGATCTCTCCCCGTTCCGTCCGCAGCACGATAATGGACTCACCAAACGCCTCGAACGTCAGGTAGTCGCCGGGGTCGGATATACGGGAGGCATGGTCTACAAACAACCACTGCCGCAGGCCGATGCGTTCGACGTCGCGCTCAAAGATACTCGCGTCAGTGTGAAAGGGTTGGTCCAGCGGGCAACCCTCCCGCTGGCGCAGTATCAACGCATCGATACCCTTATCCGTGGGCGAATCAAAGCGGTGCAGGTGCTTTGCGTCTAACATTGTTGCTGTCTCCGTTACTGATAGATACATTCAGGCGAAGCTGGTTTCCCACGGCTTTCGGCGGTGTCCGAACGTCTCTCCGGATCGAAATACCGAATCGGCCACACTGGCCCATCGCCCTGTCCAACGCCCCGTTACGCAGCCCCTAGTCCCCGGGAATCGCGGGCCGGGAACGCAGGATGTCCCGTGCGAAAACCTCCTCTATTGTCTCATGCCGCTTGATCATCTGCGCATGCTCGCCGCAAACCAGCACTGTGCCCGGGCGCGGTAGCGCGTTAAAATTAGCCGCCATAGTCTCGATATACGACCCGGTATTCAAAAAGGCCATCACATCACCCGGCTCCAGCGGCGGTGTGTCCACCTGATGGAACAATAATTCAGCATTACAAGTCATGCCGACAATGTCGGTAACCACACTGTTTTTCAGCCGGCCCTTGCTGGTAAAAACAAAATCGAAAGGTGGCGTCTCATTGAACCCGGAAATACCGAGAAACACCTCGGAGGTGTCAATTTCCACCCATTTGCGCCGTAAATTTTCCGTCTCTTCCTTAACGTTTTTCACCGTCGTCAGATGAATTCCCGTATCGCTGTGGATGCCCCGACCCGGCTCAACCTCAATCAGGATTCCGGCCGCGTCAAAACCCACCTCCGCCAATGTATCGCGCAAGGTTGAGGTAATAATTCCGGCGTACTGTTCCAGGGTGGGGGCGTCATATCCGGTCACCATGACATCGGGATCTCTATCGGGAAAGCTCGGAAAGCCGCCGCCGAAATCAATTTCGTCCGGACGCCATCCGCCCATCAGTTCACTGAGCTGCGCCGTGAGCAAAATGCAGTGTCGCACCCAGGCGCGCCAGACTTCCTCTTTCTTACTGTGGCGCCCCATGTGCACATGAATACCAATAGGCTCGATGTTTGGCATTGCGTTAATCCGGCCGGCCATTTCCAGGGCTTCGGAGGTGGGAATGCCGTACTTGATTCTCTGAGTCAGATCGCGAATTTCCAAGGCCGGATTGAAGTCGGACACGGTATCCAAATCGGCCATAAATGGCTTTATGCGAAACATTACTCTAGCCGTTTTCCCAAGGTCTGCGGCCTCCTGCTGGCAGAGCTCAAGCTCGCGGGGGCTGTCCAGAACAATTCGCGAGCCAATGTCTACAGCCCGACGAATAATTTTTCTGTCTTTAATCGAGCCATTAACAGAAATGTCTGCCGGCGCTACCTCTCCGCGCAGGGCTCCCTCCAACTCGCCATGACCAAACACGTCACAACCACAACCTTCCTCGGTAAGAATTTGCCTGACCGCCAGCAGCGGGCTGGCCTTGAAAGCTGGCAGGATGCGCACCCGCCCCTCCGGCCAGCACTGCTCGAAGGCGGTCTTATAGCGGCGCAGATTCCGGCGCAAATGCGTTTCGGAGATGACAAAGAGCGGCGTACCGAACTCCCGTGCCAGTGCCGTCACCTCGCACTCCTCGATAAACAAGCAACCCTCGCGCATACTCAGCGAGTCACTAAGTTGCTGCATAGCAATCTCCAGCTAAACAAATAAGCATTCGAGGTTAAAAGCTGACCTCCGGTTTAGCGATAGTAATTCTGGCCTGATTGATATCGTATCTGGCCAATCTGGCGCGGCCCGGCAAACCACACAGTGTGTGCCGGAAAACAGGGCGATAATCGACATCCGGCCATAATTGACAGTACCGCCATCCGCAGGTATCGTTTTTGGCCAACAAGATATGAACCCATTACACTGCAATAATGAAAAAAGGTGAGGGGCTAGTTGTAAAATCCCAGGCACTACCCAGCACGCAGTTGATGCGCATGCAGGAAGTGGCGATCGCTCACGGCTATTGCCTCAAGTCAGTTGCCGAAACAGCGAAGATACCGGTGGCCATGTTCGATCGAAAAGATGGCGAGATTGGCACCGGGGACTATTACAATTTCCTGGCACTCGCGCTCGAAACGGTATCGATTCCGGCCTTTGGCTTCAAGACTGGCCACAAGTTCACGGCTGCCGACTACGGCGTTCTGGGATACGCGATAATGAGCAGTCCTACGGTTGGGCACGGCCTGGATATCTATTTCAAATACCAACGCCTGGTAGGTTCGGGAGCCGGGTTTTCTGAAAGTTTCCGGATAGAGGGTGACAGCGCTATTATTTCCATCGCCTCGGATCACTTGAAATCACCGGCCCTACACCGCTTCGATATTGAGGAAGCGGTAGCACAGTGGAGTAACTCCAACACTATCCGCACGGAGCATCAATCCAGCAATCTGATCAGAGTAAATTTCTCAGCCACCCGACCGGACTATGCGGAGTATATCGAGCAGCAGCTCATGTGCCCCGTCTATTATGGAGAAAGTCGCACAGAGATATTTTTCCCCAGAGCGCGACTGGAGCAACCGATTGTGACGGCCAATGAGGTGGCTTCCGAGATTTGCGAGCAGCGCTGTCAATCCATACTCGGCAGCATTGCCGACTCCAATTCCATTACCACCCGGGTAAAACGCCTGCTGATCAGTCAACCGGAACAAGCGACCGACCCACTGGAAGTGGCGAGCAAACTCCACATGAGTTATCGAACACTGCGGCGGCGCCTGTCCAACGAGGGAACAACGCTAAAACAGATTTCCGATGAACTCAGGGTAAAACTGGCCATGGACTATCTCGCCGATTCGCAGATGTCAGTAAAAGAAATCGCCTATTTTCTCAACTTCTCTGAGGCGGCCAACTTCCACCGCACATTCAAAGCTTTCGCCGATATGACCCCGCTGGAATACCGCACGTTGGCGCGTAAATCTCACGCGGGTTAACGCCCTGTTCATTGGCCAGCAATGACAAGGCATTGGCCAGCATTAGCGCCCGCTTGCAAATATACTTACCGCAGTCAATTGCCAACCAACAGGGTGAGTTTATGTTCAATCTTCGGGACAAAGTCGCAATCATTACAGGTGGGGCCTCGGGTATTGGCCTGGCATCTGCAAGCCGTCTGGCAGCGGCCGGCGCCAGCGTAATTATCGCGGATTTACAGGATGGCACAGAGCAGGCCGCCGAGCTGGGTGGCGAATATGTCCAGCTTGATGCAAGCAATCAGCAAGCGTTTGCTCAGGTCGTGGAAGAAAGCGCCAAACGTCATGGTCGCCTTGATATCCTGGTAAATTGCGTTGGCGGCGGCACCCCACCGGGCACCATAGATGATATAGGCGAACACGAAATGCTGTTCGACTTCCGACTCAACTGCATGACCACATTCTATGGTATGCAGGCGGCCTCCCGGGTCATGCGAGAAGGTGGCTGTATAGTCAATATCGCCTCTGTGGCGGGCCTGAAGGGTACCTACATGCTGGGTGCGTATAACGCTGCCAAGGCGGCAGTTGTTAACCTGTCACGCACTGCCGCATTGGAATACGGCCCCAGGGGTATTCGGGTCAACACGATCTGCCCCGGCGTCATCGATACACCCATGGCAGCAGAGGATGATGTGCAATATATCGTCGACCTTTCGAGAAAATTGTCGCCACTCAAACGCAATGGCCTGCCCGGGGAAATTGCCGCCGCAGTGCACTTTCTCAGCTCAAACGACTGCGGCTATATCACCGGACACGCTCTTGTAGTGGACGGCGGTGGTCAGGCCGGAATGAGCCTTGGTATGGCAGAAACCTTTATGCCGGAAGCAAGCTGAGTGCCGGCAACCATGGCCACTGAACCACGGTTCGCAGGCCTCTGAGACACCTACTTGCTGCGCGCAGATAACGCGGCCTCTACGGCATCTGTACCTCGGTAGTAGCCGCCGTCCACCTCAATATTCTGGGCCACCAGATAATCGCTGGCCGGCGAACAGAGAAAGGCTACCGCATCGGCCACGTCCTGGGCCCTGCCATCGCGCCCGCGGGGTATGCTGTCGCACACGGTCTCCAGCACCGTATCTGACGACAGTCCGTATTGTTCGGCGATCCAGGCGTGCTCCTCCCTGCCCATACTGGTGGTAATCCAGCCGGGGCTAACAGTGTTAATGAGAATGTGCCGGGAGGCATACTCGTAGGCAACAATGCGGCTTAATGAGGCCAGAGCGGCCTTGCTGGCCATGTAAGCGCCGTAGCCTGCGCCGCCCGTTTCCAGCCCCGTGAGTATATTTACAATTCGGCCACCGCCGCGCTGCAGCATATAGGGTATGGACGATCGCATAGTGTAAAAAGGGCCCTTGGTGTTAACAGCGAAGGTCAGGTCCCAGGCCGTTTCCTCGATATCCAGAAAGGGCCCTGTGCCAACCGTGGTGGCCGCACAATTCACCAGAATGTCCACCCCTCCGAGGCTGGCAACGGTTTCATCGATCATCAATTGTACCTGCTTCAAATCGCTGATATCGGCGCGCAGCACCAGCGGCCGTCGGCCGAGCGCGACTATCTGCTCCGCTACCTCCTCCAGGAAGCTGTGAGTGCCATGACGCTGCGACTGCTGATGCCTCTGCTGGCCAATATCCGGCGCCGGTGGCAAGCAAATGTCTGTCACCGTCACGTCTGCGCCCTGCCGTGCCAACTCAATGGCAATCGCTTCGCCCATGCCGCCGGGCCTCCCACAGCCGGTCACCACGGCAACTTTTCCCGCTAAAACACCTTCCATACTGCCAGTCCAGTCAATAAACAGAGCGGGTATTATGGGCGGGGGCGGGCACCCGGAGTAAGTCCAGCGTGGCCAAGCTGCATTCAGTCCTGGCCAACACTGACAAAGAACTGGCCAGCAACGCTTATGGACTCCCGCTGTATACCGATAGTATGTTCTTCCGTACAGGGAGCTCTCATTGACTAAACTCAGTGCTACAGATTTTCGTCTGCTCATGTCAGCGTCGGCAGCGCACGTCGTCGGCATAGTAATGAGCATACTGTCACCCTTCATCATCGGAGCTCTGTCCAGATCTGTCGATGACGGTGGCTTTGGTGTGCCGGAAGGCACCTCTGGTACGCTCATTACAGTAGAGCTGCTGGCCATCGCCGCAGCCGCTTACCTGGTCATCCCATGGTTAAACAAGGCCTCGCTGCGCAAACTCGCCTTTCTTGGGGTGTCGATTTGCCTGCTCGCCAATATGTATTCTCTGTTTGTCGTACCGGGCCAGGTTGTACTCATGGGCATCAGCCGCATAGTATCCGGCCTCGGTGCCGGGATAGTCTACTCTGTGGGCTCAGCAGCTGCTTCCCGCACCCACGACCCCGACAAGATTTTTGCGTTTATCGTAGTCATAGGTGCGGTGGTATCGAGCGCTGGCCTGCTGCTGATTCCTATGGCGACGGCCGGTTTTGGCTACCGGGGTGGCTTTACCTTTATCGTTCTTAACATTCTGGTGGTTGCCCCTTTCCTGGCATTGCTGCCAAGCTCCGTCAAAACCAGGGCCGCCGTTGAGAAATCGGACAGAAGAACCGCGCCACCGCCATGGACTGCAGATAGAAAAGCGGTGGTCGTGCTGGTCATAGCCATGCTTATACTGAACGTCGGGGATGGAGCCATTTTCTATTTTTCCGAAGGCATCGGTCATTCAATTGGCATGAGCTCAGAGCAAGTGGGGTTTGCACTGACTGTGGCGTCGGTGGCCGGGTTGATGGGTGGGCTCGTTGCCGCCTCGCTGAACACGCGGTATGGACGTACGCTGCCATTGACAATTGCGCTGGTAGTCAGAGCCGGCGCCAGCATAGCAATTGTGTCCCAGCCGGCACCGGCGAGCTATTGGGTATTACAGTGCCTGCTCGGTTTTACCGTATATTTCGTTATCCCCTATATTTTTGGGCTGTGTGCACTGGTCGATCGAGCGGGCCGCGTGGCGGCGATGGCCGGGGGTACCGTGCTGATAGGCTCTGGCATAAGTGCCTCTTTGGGAGGGCATATCATCGAGAATTTCAGTTACTTCCACCTGGGTTTATTTGCCACCCTTGTTGTAATAGTTAACCTTATTATTCTGATACCAGTGTCATTGAAGTACGACCGCGCCCAACACTCTGTAAAGCTCGCGAACCTCGGCACCTGATTTTCCACAGTTCCAGGTAACCGGTAGAGGCCGGACCCGCTAGTGGCTGCCTATATAAAAACCTCTATAGACCCAGGATGAACCCCGCGAGATCATTGCTCTCGCGGCGGCCTACCGCTGAAACCCGCACCCTCCACGCAACAGTGACGGCCAGGGCCCACCGATACAAGCTGGCAACACTAGCGGGAAGCGAGTTCGCACAGGATCTGTCTTACATGACAAAAATTTCAAGCAGTTCGCAGAACGTCCTGTTCCAGCACCCGGACGGATGGATTTATCACGGCGGCGCGTTGCTCTATGTCACCCTGACTTACACCGTGGGTATCGCTGGATTGTTTAGTGAACAATGGTCGGTAAATGCAATCGCCACGCTCCTACTGGCGCACAGTATGGTCATTGCCGCGTATCTGCTCCACGAATGTGCACACAATACAATTTTCAGAGAAAACAGGGATAATGCAATCCTCGGCAGTCTTCTGATGTGGGTTTGCGGAACAAGCTACGGTACTTACGAGGACATTCGCTATAAACACTTCCGTCATCACGTGGATAACGATGACGTTGTCTGGTTTGACTATATGGCGTTTTTCCAAAGCCACCCCAGAACGCTCAGAATAACCAAGTGGCTGGAGTGGATGTATATTCCCGCGCACGATCTGATCATGCACTTTATCCTGATTTTTACTTCCTTCATCATCCCCCAGCGCCGCAATCAGCGTCGGCACAACATCGCAATCATCCTGCTTCGAGGCGGCCTCTATCTGTGGCTGCTGGTTGCGTACCCCGGGGTCGCTATTCTCTATGCAATCGCCTATATGGGCATGATAATCGTGCTGCGCTTTATGGATTCCCTGCAACACGATTACGCCTACCACACCAATTTGTTTGGCGGCGTGCTCTCCGAGCACAAGGGCGATCGCAATTGGGAACAGGAGCACACTTTTTCCAACTTTATTTCCCACCGCTACCCAGCGCTCAACTTGCTGGTGCTGAATTTTTGCTACCACAATGCCCACCATGCGAAACCCACTACCCCCTGGTTTAACCTGCCACGTGTCCATCGGGAACTGGTCGGCGATAGTGCGGAAAAAATCATTCCACTCAAGCCCCAACTCATCCTTTACCACCGTAATAGATGCGGGCGGATAGCATTCGACGACCCCGCGCTGCTCAATGTATCTGGTCATAACTTCCTGCACGCCGCACAGCGGGCGCTGGTCAGCGGCGGAAACGCCGCTTCTTTTCTGACACCTTTCTAACGATTGGCAGCAATACGAGGCGCTAAATGCAAAAACTGCAAGTGTACCAATCGCTCTGGGCCATGGAGCAACGCCACCCGGATTTACCAGAGCGAAGCCCTGAGGAAGCATTCAACATGATAGCCGGTGCCGGCTACGACGGAGTGTGCCTGGACCCCGGTCTCGCGGACCTCCCTGGCTACGAGCCCACGCGGCACTTGTTCGACGAGCATAATCTGGGCTGCATGTTCAATGCATTCCCACACACTGCCGATGAGCTGCAACCGCTACTGGACGCAGCTGCCTCCTACAATGCGCGGCAGGTAAATGTGATCGGCGAGCTTATGCCCATCGACTACCGCGATGCGATACCAATTATCAGGCGCTGGATGGCCGAGGCGAGCGTCATGCATATTCCCCTGATGCTTGAAACCCATCGCAACAGCATGTTGAACGACCTACACTTCACACTGCAAATTATCGCGGCAGTACCGGAGCTACGCCTGTGTGCCGACCTGTCACACTTCGTGGTGGATCGCGAATTTGAGCTACCTCTTTGCGACAGGGACAGGGATTATATACAGCGTATTCTTACACGATCAGACTGTTTCCAGGGCCGTGTTGCAAGTCGCGAACAAATCCAGATACAGATCGACTTCCCGCAGCACAGGGAGTGGGTAGACTTATTCAAGGCCTGGTGGAAAACTGGAATGCGGCTGTGGCGCCAACGCAATGCCGAGGATGCGACCCTGGTGTTTCTCTGCGAACTGGGCCCACCCAATTATGCTATAACAGATGCGCGGGGCTACGAATTGTCGGATCGATGGCACGAGGCCCTGAAGATCAAGGCGTGGGTGCAACAGATATGGCGCGAACTCGACCAGGAACTGTCAAGCTGAGCCCGGACCTCACAGAGCATCCAATCTCGCAAAAGGAATTGCTTCGCCGCCTCGGGGTATTCATCAGTACCTGCGGGCTGTCGGATTTCCCGGTCGTTCTGCAGGAGTTTTTCGAGGACTACTGCCAAGTATCGGACTTTACCATACTGACTTTCCAGCGCTCTGCGATACCGACACCCGTACACTCGTCAATAGCCAGTCACGATCAGAATCTTACCCGCTATTGTAATGGCCTCTACCTGCTCGATCCGTTTTATGCTTTATACCATTCGCAAGGATTCACCGGGTTTGCCCGTTTTGAAGACATTTCAAGCAGCGCCACCGAGGACAGGATAAAACCCTATTGGAACTACATCCAGGACTGGGGAAACTGGGACGAACTCGGTTATATTATCCCCGTATCGAAAGCTGTCAGCCTGCACTTATCCCTGGGGCGCAACCAGGGAAGCCCCCCGTTTGAAGCTTCGGTAACACGCCTATTGGAAGATCTCTACCCATTCCTGCGGCCGCTGGTTGAGCGACACTGGCACGACCTGGAGAGCAAACTGTGCAGCAACCATTCCCTGCGCCAGAGTCTGCACAAGCAGGTGGAATCGATTCTGCACGAATTCGGCAGCAGTGTACTGACACAACGCGAACGCGAGGTGGTGCAGGCCATGCTTAAAGGATACCAGGCCAGAGCTATCGCAGAACGGCTCTCTATAAGGCCGGGAACGGTTAATGTTCATCGCGCCAATATTTACCAAAAACTGGACATCTCGTCTAAAAGCGAACTTTTTTCACTGTTCTTTGGCGCAGTAAGCTCTGTGGACGCGGCAAAAGGCGGCGATATCCTGGCGGACTACTTCCGGAAAAAGTCTCACTGAGCTGTCTTCATCGCCCCGCAGCCCTATCGCGGTGGTGTGTATCGCAGACGAAACTCAGTACCAAGCCCAGTCAAGCTGACGGGTGCGGCAATAGAACTTCGATATCGACCCCGCTGGGGTCCCGATAGAAAGCAATCTCGGTATCGCCATACTGTGTCGGCCCCAGAGTGCACGGTACTCGTCTCTCCGTCAGCCGGGCATGCGCGGCCGCGACACTATCAGTGCTGAAACAAATCCATTGTAGACCTGCGCCCCGGCGTTTTAGAAAATCCTTTTCCAATTGCCACAGTCCGGGTGCCGCTATCAGTTCCAGCGGACACACGTATCGTCCCGGCACTTCCATGCTCAACGGGTCCCCAAGAAATATCATGCCCTCATTGGGCAGTTCACGCAGGGTTTCGAGCCCCATTATGTTGCGATAGAACGCAGTGTGGGGACTGGCGTCCAGCGAAGTGTGACACAGGTGACTAAGGCTATACCCGGGCGCCACGCAATCCCCTGGCACCGCCTGCGGCAACGCTATAGCATCCGCACTATCACGCAATTGAATATGCACACCCGCCGGATCCCGAAAGGATATCCCGCCTGGTCCAGCACCGCTATCGGGGCCCGTCAACGACTCAACACCTGCCGACCGCAAAAATTGCTCACTGGCCTGAATGTCATGGGTGACAAAAGATAGAGCGTACATGCCCGGCCCTGCACTGGAGAAATCCTGTTGCAGCCAGCCGGTAAACGGCGGCCCCGCCAGTAACAGCAAGACCTTACAGGCGGGATTGCCATCCCACAGATAAACGCGATTGTCGTCGCCACCCTGGGCGCTGCATGCGACGACCCGCATTCCCATACATCCCACGTAAAAATCGATGCTCGCCGCCATATCCGCGGTGAGAATGCCGACGTGCTGAAGACCCAGCTTCACATCGAACCCCCTGCTGCGATCGCCTGTTTAGAAAATAAATATCTCAGCTGAAAATTTCCGGCTGTACTTGCTCACGCCTGAAGTTTGGCACATCGCGATCAATGTCCTCATTACATTCGCGTGCAAAGCGATGTCCGTCCCACACAGCCGCGGCAATTGTGCTCGGTGAAAGGCAATCGCCAATGCGCTTTACTACAGCTATGCCGGCTTCTTGTAAGCGGCCCTGGTCGGCCATCAGATCATGATAGAGGCTATCATTCGGATCTCTGTGAGTGACCATTACCACGGTACTACATTGGATGGTCTGTAGCTGCTGGCTGTAGATATGGGCCAGGGAAACGGAATCTGCGGTAATCTGGGCAATTGCGTGATGCGTCAGCACGGTGATGCCCAGCTCGTATACCCGCTTGATCGTATTGCGATGCTCCTGGGTGATATAAGTGAAATAGGACAATTCGCTACTCGGAGTGGCAATCGTTACTTCGTGGCCATTCTTGCGCAGCTTTTCAGCAATGATATTCCCCATGTAGTAGTGGTCATCATCAAACACCAGCACCGGGCCATCGGCGATGTCCTGACCGGCCATGATCTGGTCCGGGGTGATCACATGTGGAAGCTCACTACCTGGTACTGGCTCATGGTGCGCACGACCGAAGCCATCCTTGCGCCAGGACGCCCCCGTGGCAATGACAACCTGTTCGTTACCAAACTCCAGAATATGCTCGGCCAGCATTTTGTTGCCAGGGTAAATATCCACGTTGATCATTCGTCGCAAATGGTACTCGCGATAATCCCGAACCCGAATCCACTCCGCGAGACCTGGCAGACCCGCCTCGAGCCTGACACGACCACCCAGTTCCGTCCCGGCTTCAGTCAGGGTGATCGCGTAGCCACGCCGGGCCAGAGCATGTGCGCATTCCAGGCCGGCAGGGCCAGCGCCAACGATCAGCACCCGGTCCTCGCTGGTTTTTTTCGCGATCTTCTCCGGGTGCCAGTCTCGCCGCCACTCGTCACCCACCGTCGGGTTTTGCGTGCAACGGGAGGGCGCGTTAAGCACGAAACCGGTAGCACATATATTGCAGCCGATACATTCACGGATATCTTCCAACCGCCCCTCTTCAATTTTTTTCGGCAGAAACGGGTCGGCTATCGACGGGCGGGCGGCACCGATAAAATCCTGCACACCGCGCCTGATCACGCTGGCCATGGTGTCCGGCGAAGTATATCGACCAACACCTACAACCGGCTTGCTGGTACGCTCTTTTACAAAAGCAGCAAAGCGCTCCTGCGACCCCTCCTTGCCGAAGCGAGAGACTATCGAGTCATTTTCCCAATCGCTGACATTGATGTCCCAGAGGTCAACCAATTCTCCCATGGACTCTATAATCGCCAGGCCTTCCTCCTCCACAGTAATACCGTCAGCACCCATGAGCTCGTCGATACACAGGCGCATAGCCACAGCGCAATTGGGCCCGGCACCTTCCCGGGTGGCCTCAACGTACTGGCGCAACAAACGTATGCGATTCTCGACACTGCCACCGTACTCGTCGGTGCGATGATTCAGGCGCCGGGAAACAAATGAGAGCGGGGGCCCATCAATTCCCGAGGCGTCCGCGTAAATAATGTCTACACCTGCCTGCTGCGCACGCCTTGCGGCCTTGGTCTGCCACCTCAAAAGATCGAGGATATCGGATTTATCCATGGTGCGAGCCTGCACCGGATAGAGCTGGGAAACGGGTACCGAGGAGGGCGCAATCGGCGGCTCCCGGCTAAGCAGGTTGGCTGTAGCGGAACCCATGTGACCAATTTCTGTACCCGCCAGTGCACCGTGTTTGTGAATCGAGTCCACTACCTTGGCCATCATCGGGATATCGCTATCGTCCCACAAGTGCATACAGGGGTAACTCAGGCTACTTGAGAAGTGCGCCTGATTAACCTCGGTGTTGACCACCGCCCAGCCGCCCTCGGCCTTCATCTCCCGGTGTTTCGCCTGACCATTGATCAGCGTGTCGCCCATCCCAGCGCACTGCGGGGTCTGGTAAAACCTGTTCTTTGCTGTAACCGGGCCAATCTTTACCTGCTCGAAAAGAATGTCGTATCGAGGATCTCGAGGAGAAGTCGTCATGCTTTTTCAACCTGTCCGGAATATTCAAAAAATAAATGTATAGACCTTGCGCACGGTATCCACCACGTCGCTCACACCCTTCCAGCCTTTTGGAAATACAAAACTGTCCCCCGGCCGCAATTCGGTGATCTCGCCCTCATCCGAGGTCAGAATCCAGTGCCCCTTGATCAGGTGGCAAAACTCTGTGAGCTGGATCTCCAGGCGCAGCTTTCCAGGCTCGCATTCCCAGGTGCCCATCTCATACCCTTCCGTCGCATGGAACGCTTTATAGGTTTGTTTTGGCAGCGCGCCCATCGGCTCTCCGAATGAATCACAGGGTGCGAGGTCGGTGAGTGCTACGGGCTGCTTTTGTGTGGGCAATTGCATTTACATCGTCTCCGGTAGAATGAGGAAAATCACTCTAGCACCACGCGGTTTCGAGATGTAGATAAAACTGGCCAATAGAATATCGGTATTGGCCAAGGCGTAGGCAAGCTCTTACACAAGGCTGATTCTTCCCACAAAACTGACCACCCATGATAGGGTTTCGGCCAGAATCGGTCTAGCCGGCGCGGGCAGACCTGCTATTCTTGCAATCGAATGAACGGGTGTAGCGTGTATGCCTGGCACAGCTTGTGCGCACGTGGATTTTTCGCACTGACAACGAGTAATAACATCATGGCACTAGGACTAAGTCACATCGCAGTATCTGTACCCAACCTGGAGCAGGCGCGGGAATTCTATGCCGGGATGTTCGGTTTTGAGCTACTCGATAAGCTCGAATGGCCGGTGGGTACAGAAATGGCAGACTATACTATCGGTCTGCAGGATTCCGCCGCCCAGGGGTATGTGATGAAAGGTGCAAACTGTTACCTGGAGCTGTGGCAGTACAGCTCGCCGGAGCCCCGGGGTGAACCTGCCCAACGCGGTGCCAATGACTTTGGTATACGGCATCTGGCGTTCGAGGTTGATAACGTCGAAGAAGCCGTTGAGCGACTACTGCAACTGGGCGGCAGTATCATGAACCCGCCCATGCGAGTTCAGGAAATTCCCTCAATGTCCGAAGAACTCGCCTTGTACTGTCGCGACCCATTCGGCAATATTATAGAGCTATTGGAGGTCGGGAAATATTTTCCGAGATTGGCCGACTTGTAGCGCAGGCTCGCTCTCAGGGCTGTCGAATAATCACCGGGTAGACACCCCAGCGTCCTCCAGTATCTCTATAAGTGGTTGCAGTTGGCTGCGATAGTTCTGCCACTGCCTCATGGAAGACTGGTAAATGGGCTGCCTGACCTGAACCGCACTCGCCGTGGTGGATGCGACCTCATTTTCATGGAATCGCAGACAGTTATTCTGCCACGGCAGTTCCAAAAACTGCAGTAGCGACTGTACTTCTGTTTCAGTGTCGCTAATCAGGTTCTCATATTGCACAGTGCATATTTTCCCGGGCATTACGGTGTTCCAGTGGGCCATAAGTCTGCGATAGGCGATGTAGTAGCGGCCGATCTCGGTAAGATCGTAGGAGTAGGGATAAGCGTTTTTGAAAAGTCGCTTGTAAATGGCATAGCAGGTAGCCAGGGGATGCCGGGTTAAGTGAATAATTTTCGCTCTTGGCAGAGCCCGGCTTATCAGCCCTGCGTAAAGAAAATTCAGAGGGAGCTTGTCGATAAAGTGTGCGGTACCTCCGGATAGCGGTCGCGTGCTGTCCAGATACGCCTGTCCCAGATCCGCAAAGTTGATTCTCGCCGACGCCGCCACCAAATCGTGGCGGGACAGGTTTCCAGCCGCGCTTTCTTTCCCGATAAGTAGCGTTAGCTGCTGCGCAAAATTATTCAGCTCGCCAGCACTTTTTACATCACTGTGACTGCTGATAATTCGCTCTACAAGCGTGGTGCCGGTGCGCGGCAGACCTATCACAAAGAAAGGCTCATTACTTTCGCAGCCTGTATATTGTTGACTAAAATGCTCCGCAGAAAATTGCTTAACAATCTCGTCAATAACCCCGATATCGGTCTCTACTTTATAGCGCATATGACTGCGCCTCAGATCAGCGCCCTGCCTGAGGCTGGAAAAAGATTTTTCATACTCACCCAGATCCTCATATTCCTTGGCCAGAGAAAATAGAATCTTTGCCCTGCCCGCACGGTCGCTTATCCCTGCGGACAACAGCTGCTGCAACTCACTCACATGATTGTTTTCAATGGTCTGTTGACGCAGATCACTGCGCATCACATACGCCTCATAGTCATGCGGATTTTGCGCGATTGCGCGCCCACATGAATGCTCGGCGTCGGCGATTCTACCAAGAAACCGTTGTATCGCCGCCTTGTTGAAGTGATGAACCCCCTTCCCCGGCTCCAGGTTCGCCGCCTTTTCGTATACGCGCAATGCCTGCGCATACAGCTGGAAGTGCGTCAAAATGGCTCCCAGAGTGGTGTAGTAATGCGCTGCAGGCATACGCACTTCGGCCAGACCCTGCGCCAATGCACAGGCGTCCGAATCGTTGCCCAATTCACGCAAGCACAGAATCTTCTGCAGCTGCCAGACCGGCTTGTCTGGCTGCAGTGCTATCGCTTTTTCAATATAGTCCAGAGCCTTGGCTGAGTTCCGTAATTTCAGCGCAAGATGGCTGGCCGCATGCCAGCCGTCTGCACAGTGGGGGTATTGCGCATTCAGCTTCTGGCAAGCCAGAATGGCTGCCGAGGGTTGCTTGGCACTCATCAGTTGCCAAACACGTCTTATCTCGGCGGATAGATCAATATCGGACGGATCTCGAGTAATAGTGTCACCCACAAAATGAACTGCTGAAACAGGGCTCAAAGTGTAGCATCGGATATCTCTCGGACCAGTATTTCTGGAGGAACTTCGACCAGCCGACAGCCCGGCGAGCGGAAACCGGGATCGGGATTCAATCCCCAAACCGGTATTCGAAATTTATTCCTATTTCTCTTGGCCGCCCAACAAAACCGCGACGACCCAGTTCACTGGATAGCGGGCCACTGGGATTGCGGTTGGCGTTTCTGACTGCCGCGCCGCCCATGGCCTCTTCATTACCAATATTCTTGGCAAAAAAACCCGCTCGCCAGCGTTCACCTATGAGGGAAACGGTGGCATTCCACAAGGTGTACTCATCCAGTTCGATGTAATTGTCGGTACTCGCATTCATACTGGTATAAACCGAGTCCCGATAACTACCCTGGACATTGAAGCTAAGGTCCAGGCTTTGCCACACCGAAGGAATCAGATAACTGACAGATAGCGTTGCCTGATTCTCTGGCACATTCGGTAGCTTGTCTCCCTTATCAAACGCGACTGACTCAGTATTTACATCCTGATCAAGCTCGGCATCGGTATAACTGTAGCCAAAGCTGGCTGTGAGGCGATCTGTCAGTTGTGCAGTCAGCTCCAATTCAACCCCCTGACTGGTAGCATCCCCGCTATTGAAAACCGCCTGAAAGCCCGCCGCGGTAAATGTATCAAGCTGCAAATCCTCCCACTTTATGTGGTACAGGGCGAGGGTATAGCTCAGCCGACGCTCCCACATATAACCTTTTATTCCCAGCTCTGTGTTTGTCGCGGTATCGGGATCGTAATAGGAAGAGACGGTCGGGTCGTAAAAAGGACCTGCCTGTGGCAGTGCATTTACCCCGCCTCTGCGGAATCCTTCTGACCAAGTGAGATAGGTACTGGTATCGTCGTTAATCTCATAGGACGTGTTGGCTTTGAATATAGCATCATCAAAACTGTCAGTACTGCTGGCTACGGTCAGGCCTTCGGGATTGACGCCATCGTCCGAGCAGGCCGGCCCGCAGTACGGAATCGTTTGGCGCAGGTGATTGCTGAAATCCTGCCAGAACTGCCGACCTCCTGCGGTGACCTGCCACTTGTCAGTCAGGTGGTAGCTTATTTCACCAAAGACGGCAAAGTCCTTAAAGTTTGTATTCTGGTCGACTGTAAAGGCCAGGTTGTTGTTAGCAGAGGGGCGTATACCCCCCAGATAAAACTCGATGAAATCTGCGTATGTGGGATAGCCGAGGTACTCCTGGGCGGTCAGTCCGTAGATAGCATCCCTGGCCTCCGGATCTTCCGTCCACTCGGCAAAGCCCGGGATCACGTTTGGATTACTGTAATCGGAATCCTGCTCGTTGTAATAGGCGCCCAGCACCCAATCCCAATCGCCGTCGCCCTGGGAAACAAGGCGGAGTTCCTGCGCGAAGGATTCGAGTTTGGTGTCCGCATCATCCGGTGCAGACAGTCGTGGATAGTTGTAATAGTAAGCGCTCAGTGTGCGATAAAAATCCGTACTATCCCGGTGCCAGTGGGCCTCGTTCTCACTGTAGGAGGTAGAAGAGGTAAAGGAGGCGAAGCCAAAATCGTGCTCAATCTCCAGGCTGGAGATATTGACCTCGCGGTCCAGCGGTTCGAGAATCGTTACCTCATCCTCCCAGGATTCTTTGGAGGTGTTCAGATTACGCTGTGTTGAATGTCCGTACTTGCTGTCCTGATAATGATAGGCAAGCGTGGCCTGTGTATCTTCAGATGGCGCCCACAGCAATGACAGACGCGTATAGTAAATATCTGCGTCATCGGTATCTTTCTTGACCTTCGTCAAAGGCGCACTGTTTATGTCTCCGGGTGTTTCAAAGGCAATATTACCGTCAGGGCCGCGGACGAATAACTGTGTGTTGTCCACCACCCCTCCCTGCCGATCGTAACCAGCGAAACCGCGCAGGGCCGTGGTGCTGGTCAGGGGAATATTGAATACAGCACTACCGTTATAGTTGTCATCGCTGGATTCGTTGTTGTTGCCGTAGCCGCCCGCAAGAGTCAGGCTGGTATCCTCCAAATTCGGCTTGTTGAAAAGAATTTTCAAGGTACCACCCACCGCACCGGAACCGTAAAGCGTGCCCTGCGGTCCACGCAGTACCTCTACCCGGTCAACATCGCGCAGACGTACGTTGAAGAACACCGGGGTTTCATTAAGATAGGTCGATATCAGAGCAGCCGCTTGATTCGTTGCCACCGCACTGGCACTGGCATCAGTCGCATTAATCCCGCGCAAGATGAGGTTGTTATTGATGTCGCCGCGGCTTCCCAGGTCGGTACCCGCCACTCCTGGAATGGCATTCATGAGGTCGGAAAAATCCAGGACACCCGCATTTCTCAGGTCGGCTCCGTTAAGCACCGATATGTTGTAGGGCACATCCAGCACAGATTCGCTGCGCCGCGTGGCCGTAACAACAATTTCTTCCAGCGCCACCTGATCAGCATACGACATCTGTGATTGAACCGACAAAGCGGACAGCACACCCAGTCTGAGAGTGTGGTTCCTGAGACTTTTTGTTCTTAATGCGCTGAGCATCGAGTTCACATCTCCAGTGGTCACGTGGATTGTTTCCTACTGCCACACAATATAGAACGAATCACAATTCAGGCCGGTATCTGGAATGGTCAGCGAATTGTCACTGCTGGCCAAGTTGGTCAACCCCGCTTTCAAGGCCTGCACGGGGCCGGAGCATACTCGATCTCACTTCGAACCGGATCGACTCCAGTTGATGTGGCGCCTTGCCGATTGACTCCAGAAACGGCAGCCAACGGGCGTCACCGTGAATACGGGCAAACAGGGGTTCGCCGACGATATCCGCCAGGCCAGGATCCATGTTGGCCACTGCTCTGTCCAGCCATTCAAACGCCCGGTCGGGCTCTCCACGATAGGCCAGAACATAAGCGATGTTGTAGGCTGCATCGCGCTCGTACTTCTCGATCAGCTGGGCCAGTATCGAGTCGGACAATGCATCGCTGCCAAGTGCATGGTAGGCCATCATTAACCCCAGCAGTCGCAGTACTTCAAACGCCTCCTGCTCAAAAGCCAGGAGCGCGGCGGCCGGATCGCCTTTGCACAGCTGGGCAGTACCAATAAAATATTGGGCGGCGATCCTGGCGGGGCTGAGGCGGAGTGCGGCCTGATAGGCAGCAATGGCTGCGTCCCAGCGTCCGGCAGCCAGATAACCCTCCGCCAGGTTGCTGTGACCGGTCGGATTGACAGGGTCGTGTGACACGACGTACTCGTCCAGCTGTATGGAGTCACCCGTGCGGCCCAGCGCATACAGCAAACTGGCGGCGTTACCAATGATGCCGAGATTGGTCGGGTCCAGCTCCAGCGCCCGTTCCAGATACCCTGCAGCCTTGTGCATGTCTGTGTCGTACACCATCGCAATCCAGCCTAGCTGGGCCAGAGCGGGAGCATAATCGGGATTGATCACCAACGCCTGCTGTGCCGCTGCACGGGCCAGGGCATAGCCCTGTTCAGCAGGCCGCAGACTTTTGTTGGCCTGGTTACTGTAGTTGGTGGCCAGTCCGGTCCAGGCGGCAACAAAGCCGGGTTGCAGGGCGAGTGCCTGCCGATAGAGCTCAATGGACTCTGTGTACCCGCGGGGAGTGCCCTGGCGCGCCAGGTAACGCGCCTGAAGCAGCAGGGCATAGGCCCTAGGCTCGACGACTTCAACCGTAGGCATCTCACCGAGCAATGTGATCCTGAGTTGCGCTACTACCGCTGCCGCGATCTCGTCCTGAATGGCAAAAATATCATCCAGCGCGCGGTCATAGGATTGTGACCACAGATGGGTATCGCTGCGGGCATCGATAAGCTGTGCAGTAATGCGGACCCGATTACCGAACCGCCGGACCGACCCCTCGAGAACATACGCCACATCCAACTCCCGGGCGATCTGGGCCAGGGTGGCGGGCTTGCCCTTATAAGAGAATGACGATGACCGCGAGATGACCCGCAAGCCCTCAACCCTGGCCAGCAGGTTGAGCATCTCCTCCGCGACCCCATCGGCCAGATACGCCTGATCACTGTTTTGCGACATGTCCTGGAAGGCCAGCACTGCCAGTGATTTCTCGCCGTAAGATTCCTTCAGCGCCTGGTTGCGAGCCTCCTCCCGCGCTTGCCGCAGGAGCAGGGCTGCCTGCTGCCGCGCCACGGCCTCTCTTTGTTGTTCGAACACAAACTTGTCAACGGCGAAATACGCCAGTGCCAGAGCCATAACCAGGATAATGACACGGTCCAGTTTTTTCCGGGCGATAGGATCCAGTGCCTGCGCAGTATCAGCGTCGGCCTCCTTTTTTAGTCCGTCCGGTGTTAGCTGGAACACCCAGGTAAAAATCAATGTGGGAAATAAACCGATGGCCAACACGATGACCACAATTCGCGTGGGGTCGTCGCCGAGACCGAACACCGGGAAAATGGTGCCAGCAATCTGGATGAGCAACCAGGACAAAGCGGTATAGGCCACCCCCACTCGCAGGACGTTTCGGCGTTTGAGTTCGGAAAAGAGTGACACGGGCCCGGCTTCGCTGTGACCGCTGTTGTGGCAAATCGTAGTCCTCAAAAGCGAGGCTGCCAACTGTGCAAAAGTCCGATATCTCGCTGGGTCAGTCGGTCGCCAATTCACCATGACAGGTCAGGGTCGAGTCTACCGCGAACCAGGGCAGTCCCAGCTCCGCCAGCCAGGCCAGTGCCTCGGCCTCCGGTTTCAGCATGGCGATGGTGGCGCTACCCCCGGCAACCAGGCACTGTTGCGCCGTCAGGCTCACAGCCACCAGACCCTGCACCGGCCAGCCTGTCATCGGATTGAGTATGTGCCCGTAGCGCTTCCCCTCTATCATCAGGCAACGCTCGTAGTCACCGCTGCTGGCAAGCCCGCCTTCGGTCAAACTGATATGGGCAATTGCCGCACCCTGTCGCCGCGGGTGACTGATACCCACCGACCAGGGCTCTGCCACCGAGCCGGCGCCGACCACCGCCATGTCGCCCGCCAAATCCACCAGGCCGCGTTCGATACCATTGTGAGCGAGAACGGCAGCCGCACAGTCACTGGCGTATTCTTTTACGCAGCCACCAAAGTCGATTTCCATTCCGGGCAGCGGCAGGTGGATAGATTCCCTGCCCCACTCTACCCGGTGCCAGCCCACACGGGGCAGCAATTCATCGATGCTTGATTGTGCCGGCAGTTGTCCGGATTTGAAATTCCAGGCGCGACGCAGCACCCCGGCAGTCAGGTCGAACAGGCCGTCGCTCTCCTGCCAGAGGGTTTGGGCAAAGCCCAACAGGCCCGCGGTTTCCTCATCGATAGCGACCGCAGTAGCGCCGGCAGCCGCATTGATCTGACTGGTGAGGGACTCTGGCAGGTAACGGCTGTACTTTTTCTCAAGCCGCCCAAGCTCGGTTTCGACCGCCACGACAACGGCGTGCGCTACTGCCGCGTCATCGCAATCGAAGCGCACACGGCAAGGTCCTCCCAAGGCGCGGAAACAGTGATCATAGTGAGAAACGGCCACGATTGTCGTGCGCCTTATTTAAAGATGTAATCCAGGCCAAAGGAGTAGCGCCAGTAATCGACCAGGGCCGGGGATTCCTCGCCGCTGTAAACCCCCCAACTCTTATCTGTTTCGTAGCGTTCGCCCACGGCGGTTATCGCCCAGTTACCCATTTCATACCGCACCCGCAGGCCGGCAGAAACTGCACCGAAAGAAGACAGCCGGTAGTCATCGGCAAAATAGCGTTGGTCGAGATCCGCGATATTGGCGAAAAAATCAGCTTCACCCTGACTGTAATATCGCAGGAATGGAATCACCTGGGTGCTGTGCCCAAGATTCTGGTGCCAGGCCAGGTTCAGCGTGTGAGAAGCCACACCCCAGTCATCATCGAAGTAGCGGTAATCCGCCTGCAGGGCACCGTTGGGCCACGGAAAATACTGCCGGTAGCCGGTGTTTACCGCCCACTCATTGCGTTCACCGGGGCGCTTGTCATGAAACTTGTAAGGGTCCGTGAGAAAGCCGTCGCGGTATGTATACGACAGACCGAAGCGCACAATGGCGTTCTTGCTGACAATCCGGCTCACGCCCAGAAATACCGAGCTGATGTCCTTGTCTGCCTTCAGAGTATTGGTGGGCACTGAGCCCTGGGTAGGCTCGATATTGTCATCAGAATAGCTGATCGCCGCGCTGTAGGTGGTCATGCCATCGGCGCTGTTAAAGGAACCATCGACAGCCACGGCATTGGAATCGTAATCGTCCTCGTCCGAGCGGACATAGTTCAAGCCGGCATTGCCGCGCTCGTAGTAGTAGCGCGTGGTGACGCTCACTTCAGTACGCGTATCCTCGATGCTGGCACCACTCATGATCACCTTGGGCCCACCGTCCAGACTCTCACCCACGAACCAGGGCGAGGCGCCACTCATATCTTCCCACTGCACGTCAACCGCCACTGCCCAGTTATCGGCCACGGGAGCGAGCAGGTGGAACTGCGCGGCATCAACTTCATAGCGCTGACTACTGCCACCAAAAGTTTTACTGCCCTGGGTATTGTCTTCCTCATATTTGCTGTAACGCACGCCCAGTTCGACAAACTCCGGCGGCGCATCAGCGCGCGCCGCCTGATAGGCGGGTAGTAGCAGCGCGCTGGAGGTCAGGGCCAGCAGCGCTGAGTGTTTCTCAGCGGGGCGAATGGCCATCAGTTACAGCCACAGCCGCCACCGGCCGCGCCCATGCCACCGGAAGACGCTTCCTTACTGGCGTTAATTTGCGCTTGCAGGCTGATTTCCATCGGGTCTGTTTGCCACTGCATTTCAGGTTTCGCCAGCGTGCCTCGCTCCCAGGGCTGGACCGTTTCGCAGGCACACAGGCACAGCATTACAATCAGGTAGGTCAGTGGCTTCACTGTGCTCATTCTCCCAGCAATTCAATGATTTCTTCGCGCAGCGCAGCGCCGTCGCTCTTGCGGTAGCCCTGATGGATCAGCCGGATGGTACCTGCACGATCGATGAGGTAACCGGTGGGCATACCGAGAATGCCATAGATAGCGGGGGTTACTCCGTCGCCGTCGCGCACTACCGGGTAGGTCACGCTTACGTCTTCGAGAAAACGCAGTGCATCCGGCTCGAACTCATCGACATTTACCGCCAACACCTCAAAGCCCCGCGGGCCCAGTTCCTCACGCAGTGCTTCGAGCTGGGGGAAAGACACCCGGCAAGGGCCACACCATGATGCCCAGAAGTCCAGGTAAACCACCTTGCCCCGCAGGGAATCCAGTGTGAGCAACTCGGGTGTATCGATAGCTATCAGGGGCAGGGATATTGGCGGCGCACTCTGCCCCACTTGTACGCCGGCAGCAGCAGGCAAGGCGAACAGCCCGAGCAAACACAGCGCCCACAGTCTCAGCAGGGTGTTCAGCGCTCGACCTCCAGCCCCAGCAGTGTCCAGCTGTTATAGCCGTGGTTGTGCAGGTGGAACTCAACTTCACTGCCGACAGGCGCGTCAAAATCTACTGGTATGCGCAGGTCGTAGATATTGGCTTGTGCCGGAATGGAAATATTCTGCTCCCACACCCGCTCGCCAGCGAGCGTGATCGCGACATGTGCGGTTGCCGGCTCTTCAAAGGCCAGGTCGGCGTGCCACAACACCAGATGTAGCGAATCACCCGTTTTCACACCGGCAAGACTGGGCTGGGCCAGCGACAGGTAGCGACAATAGCCCGTTTCCACTTCCAACGCGCCGTCTTCGTTGTACCAGCTGTTATCCGGGCAAGCG
Organism: uncultured Haliea sp.; assembly: GCA_963977485.1. Lineage (GTDB taxonomy): Bacteria > Pseudomonadota > Gammaproteobacteria > Pseudomonadales > Halieaceae > JARRPM01. The sequence continues at coordinate 91,563 of CAXBOW010000007.1, read as the reverse complement.
GTGTCGGCGGGGCGGTGTCCGGGGAAGCTGTCTGCTCCGGCTTGCTGTTCGCTCCAGGCATTCACGTCTACCAGGCTGCTGCTTGCAGTGACAGCAGCGCCGCTGACCTGAATCTTCACCTCCTGCTCAATACCCAGTGCATGATGATCGCCACCGCGCAGGCTCACCCGGAGAGTGTGAATACCGGGCTCGACATCCTCGGGCAACTGGAAGAAATAGCTGCTGTCCCAGGCGGTCAGGTGTTCATCGGCATCATCATTTGAGTCGAGGTATACATGGTAGTGCCCGCTGTACACCTGGCTATGATCATCGCCCTCGCCCATGTGACCGGAATCGCTGTGCAATGCGGCATTATCGTGGTCGTGCTCGCCCGGGTCGTGCAGGGTAAAATTGTTGAACAACAGCTTCAGCGGCACCAACTCACCGACCGCAAACTGCTGGCGGTAGGTCGGCGCCTCGATATATACCGTGGGGGAATAGCTGTAATCGTAGCCCTCTTTCGGCTCCGTCATCAGAATGGAATACAGGCACATTTCATCGCCGGTGCCGTCACCCCATTCAATATACTGCGGCGTTTGCTGTACGCCGTTGACGATATCCTGGTTGGCCTGGGTATTGTCCCAGGTACATTCCAGCTTGATACGGTCACCCGGCTCCATCAGCAACTCCCGCTCAAAACCGTAGGTGCTCTGCCAGTTGAAATCCCAATCACGAATATCGAGCATCACCTGTTGCGTGCCATTCTTGCGCAACAGGGTGAGCCGCCCGGTGGTACCCCGGGTGTGCATATGGATAAAGCCGGCGTGCATAACCCAGGGATCCTCGATGCCAATGCCGGCTGGCTCACCCCGCACGAGGGCAAGGATGTTGGTTGGCAGCGTCACCTCATGGCGGGCATTGGGGTCACCGGCGGCGATAGGCATACCGCCGGGAGCCAGCCAGGAGGGATCTGTGATCAGGCTGGAGCTGGAGGGCCGCTCGACCTCTGCAGCCGTCTCCACGAGAATCATCGATTTGTCGGGTTTAGGCTCGGCCACCAGCGTGTTGTAATGCATCTGCACAACCATTACCGAGCCCGGCTTGACCCCAATACCCGTGCCTTCCGGTGGCGGCTCTCGGCCAGCGCCCGGCACCCAGCCACCAATCTGGCGCGGCAGAGGCGAACCACTGATACCGCCCATACCCAGGCAATGCCAGCCGGGTCGGCCATCTTCACCATCGGCAGCGTAATAGCTCGCAGCATCTTCTGGCTCTGCTATTGAAACAATCACATGGTGGACCTCGTCCACCTGATCGGGAATCACGTCAACATTGGTGACATAGGCAAATTCATCCAGCGGCCACTCTATCGGGAAACAGCGGTGGTCGTCCGGACGCAGCGTGGGGGTATAGGCCTGGGGTAATGGCAGGCGCAGATTGTATTCATTCGCGCCCTTATCGTTTTTGGCTGGTGGCGCCTCATAGTTGGCGGGATCACCCTCGGGCATATCCCCCTGCAACCAGTTCAGCAGCACGTATTCCTGCTCCGGCGTCAGCGCTCGGCTGGCAACGAAATTCGTATAACCTTCAGTGGGGTGCCAGGGCGGCATACTGCCATTCCCTATCGCAAAAGCGGCGGCGGCTTTAACAGCTTTTACTTTTTCATAGCTGTCCAGCGGGAAGGGTGCGATGCCGCCCTCCTCATGACAGGTGACGCATTTTTCCTCAATGATCGCTCTGGCGTCACCGTGGTAGCTGAAGTTTCCCGCCAACTGCCGCTGGGGCTCTTGCGACGGATCGCCCAGGGGAGCCCCATCGTTCAACCACGCCAGCAATACGCTGGTCTCACTGGATTGTAGCCCGGCATAGCCCTGAGGCGGCATGGTGCCGCTCTCCAACACATAAATCATCGCAGAGCGTTTCGCCACCACCTGACCGTGCGTTTCCAACGGAAATGGCGCCAGCCCACCACCGGTATGGCATGCGACGCAATAGCGATCAAATAGCGGTTTTGCTGTGCTGTACCAGGAGACAGCGGGAGCCTCACTCACATTGTCCGAGCCGACGTCGTTGGTAGTGTTAGCACCGGATGAGCCGCCGCCACCGCCGCCACAGGCAGAGAGCACCAAACACAGAGGCAGAGCAGCCCTGCTGAAGAATGTAGTCAGGTATTTCATTGCCTGAAGAATATAGCATAGGGTACGCCATTAATCAGTCTGCACCGCACCAGACTGTTGAACCGTTGGAGATGTCTGAAACACGAGCAAAGGTGTTTTCAGCAGCACTGTACAGTGGGCACTCACGCAGCCTTGCTAAGCGGTGGGTTAACCCTTCGACCCCATGTTGTCACTGTAAACTTTTATTTCCCACCAGCCGCCTGGCCCGCTACAATACCCGCCCCGTCGGGGATCACGCTGTCAGAGTCAGCGCGCCCCGAGGCGAATCCCTCCCACCAGAACCTGACATTTACAGGACATCGACATGATCTATCAGAGTGACTCACTCTCGGTGAAACGCCTGGACGGCGACCTCGCCGAATTGAATTTCGATTCGCAGAGCGAATCCGTCAACAAATTCGACCAACAGACCGTCACCAGCCTGACCGCAGCACTGGACGCGCTGGAAGCCGAATCCGGCATCAAGGGCCTGCTGGTCACCAGCGGCAAACCCGTGTTCATCGTGGGCGCCGACATTACCGAGTTCACCAGCCTGTTCGGCTCCAGTAAAGAAGATATCAAGCCCTTCACCGCTACCAATAACGCCAATTTCAACCGTCTGCAGAATCTGCCCTACCCCAGTTGTGTCGCCATCAACGGTGCCGCCATGGGTGGCGGCCTTGAGATCTGCCTCGCCTGTGATTTCCGGGTGATGAGCACTGCGGCGGTTATCGGCCTGCCGGAAACCAAGCTTGGCATTTTACCCGGCTGGGGTGGCACTGTGCGACTGCCCCGCATTCTGGGTGTAGATGAAGCGGTCATGTGGATTGCCACCGGCGCCGACAAGCGCGCCGCCGACGCTCTCAAGGCCGGTGCAGTGGACGCGGTAGCCGCTCCAGAGCAGCTGCGAGATATCGCCCTGACAACACTGCGAGGCGGCGTTGAAGGCAAGCTGGATTTTCACAGCCGACGCAAAGCCAAGAGCAGCCCACTGCCGCTGAATGATACTGAAGCGATGATGGCCTTCTTCACCATCAAGTCGATGGTCGCCGGCCAGGCTGGCAAGAATTACCCCGCACCGGTCAAGGTTGTGGATGTCATAGAGAAAGCCCGCGGCATGAGCCTGGAAGACGCTCTGGATGTGGAAGCTGACGGTTTCGCCGAACTGGCAACCACCCCGGTCGCCGCAGCCCTGGTGGGCGTATTCCTCGCCGACCAGCTGCTCGCCAAGAAAGCCCGCAACTGGGAAAAGAAAGCCAGCAAGAAAATTGAGCGCGCTGCCGTGCTGGGTGCCGGCATCATGGGGGGCGGCATTGCCTACCAGTCTTCCCTCAAAGGTGTCCCCATAAAGATGAAGGACATCGCCCAAGCGGGGCTGGACCTGGGCCTGAACGAAGCCAACAAGCTACTGGCCAAGCGGGTGGCACGCGGCCGTCTGAGCCCGGAAAAGATGGGCGAGGTATTGAACAATATCGACCCCACCCTGAGTTACGAGGGTTTCGACAGTGTCGACATCGTCGTTGAGGCAGTGGTAGAGAACCCCAAGGTGAAGCACGCTGTGCTGGCGGAAACCGAGAAGCACATTCGCGAGGACGCCATTCTCGCCTCGAACACCTCTACAATATCCATCACCTACCTTGCAGAGGCACTGCAACGCCCGGAAAATTTCTGCGGTATGCACTTCTTCAATCCGGTACATGCCATGCCCCTGGTTGAAGTGATCCGCGGTGAGAAGAGCTCCGACGAGGCTATTGCCCAGACCGTGGCCTACGCCAACCGCATGGGCAAGAAGGCGGTGGTGGTAAAAGACTGCCCCGGGTTCCTGGTAAACCGCGTGCTGTTTCCCTACTTTGACGGCTTCTCCAAGCTGGTGCGCGATGGCGCTGACTTCCAGGCTATAGACAAGGTTATGGAGCGCTGGGGTTGGCCCATGGGTCCCGCCTACCTGCTCGACGTGGTGGGCATCGATACCGGCGCTCACGCCGGCGAGGTGATGGCCGAGGGCTTCCCGGATCGCATGACTCTGGATTTCAAAACTGCCACCGAAGTGATGTTCGAGAACGAGCGCTACGGCCAGAAGAACGGCAAGGGCTTTTATGAGTATATCCCCGACAAGCGTGGCAAGCCGAAGAAGACCGTGTCAGAGGAGACCTACAAATTGATCGCCCCTGTTACTGCCGAACGTGTGGAGTTCGACCGCGAGGATATCATCGCCCGCATGATGCTGCCCATGGCGACCGAAATGGCGCGCTGTCTCGAAGACGGCATCGTGGGTACACCTGCGGAAGCGGACCTGGCCCTGCTGTACGGCATTGGCTTCCCACCGTTCCGTGGCGGTATTTTCCGCTGGATGGACACGGTGGGGCTGGCCCATATCGCCGAAGCGTCCAAAAAGTTCGCCCACCTCGGCAAGACCTACGAATTAACCGAAGGCATGCAGGCTAAACTCGATGCTGGCGAAACCTACTACTAAGCCTTCTTTAACAGAAGGGGCGAACAAAGGAGAAATACTGTGAGTTTGAATCCAAGAGACGCAGTGATAGTTGATTACGCCCGCAGTGCCATGGGGCGTTCCAAGAATGGTTGCTTTCGCAATGTGCGCGCCGACGACCTGTCGGTAGGTGTCATCAAGGGGCTGCTGGCCCGCAACACCGCGCTTGATCCAGTGGAGATTGACGACCTGATCTGGGGCTGCGTGCTACAGCGCGGCGAACAGGGCATGAACCTCGGCAGGGCACTGATCCTGGCAGCGCAACTGCCCTTTACTATTCCCGGCCAGACAGTGAACCGCTTGTGCGGTTCATCCATGTCGGCGCTGCATACCGCGGCTGCCAACATAATGGCTGACGTGGGTGATGTGTACCTGGTGGGCGGTGTTGAACACCTGGGCCACCTGCCAATGATGGAAAGCATAGATCCGAACCCGCGTATGGGCCTTAACGTGGCCAAGGCGGCTGGCATGATGGGCATGACCGCGGAGTACCTGGCCATGATGCACGGCATTAGCCGCGAGGCGCAGGACAAACTCGGCCTGCGCTCTCACCAGCTGGCCCACAAGGCAACAATCGAAGGCAAGTTTGCGCGCGAGATCATCCCCATTGAAGGGCACGATCAAAACGGTGCCCTGACGCTGGTGGAGCACGACGAGACCATCCGCCCGGAAACCACACTGGAGGGCCTCGCTTCCCTGCCACCGGCTTTCAACCCCCAGGGCGGCACAGTCACGGCTGGTACCTCGTCGCAGATTTCCGATGGCGCCTCTGCCATGCTGGTGATGTCTGCGGAAAAAGCCCAGGCGCTGGGTCTGAAACCCATCGCACGGATCAAGGCCATGACGCTGGCCGGTGTTGACCCCTCAATCATGGGCTACGGTCCGGTACCCTCCACCAAAAAGGCATTGAAGAAGCTGGGCCTGACCATAAAGGATATCGAGATGGTCGAACTGAACGAGGCCTTCGCTGCCCAGGCCCTGCCTGTAATGAAGGACCTGGGGCTGCTGGACGATATGGAAGACAAGGTGAATGTACACGGCGGCGCCATCGCCCTGGGACACCCCTTCGGCTGTTCCGGTACGCGCATCACCGGCTCACTGCTCACTGTGATGCAGGACCGCGACCTCACCCTGGGCGTATCCACCATGTGCATCGGCCTGGGCCAGGGTATAACCACGGTCATTGAGCGGGTCTAGCGGCAAACAAGCGGGCAGGCTTACTGCCCGTCACCCTCCCCCGACAATAACTGGTCCATCTCCGACAGCGCCGTCTCCAGCGGCGCACTGGCCAGCCCCATACCCCGGAAATACTCTTCTGCCATGGGCGCGATACCGCAGCGCCCGGGCAGGGTCTCGCCCTGCTCCAGCAAGCCGTATATCGTCGGTAAGAAGATAAACTGCAGCCACTGGGGCAGCGTCAGCGTGTCGACACTGAAGGGTTCGGTAGATGCCAGCGCCGCCGGCGGTGGTGGCACCTTGTCCCACAGATCCAGCGTGCGCAGCTGTGCCTCGATATCGATCAACAATGCCGCTATGGCGGTATGCATATTGCCCCTCTCTGAATCCACTCAGGTATCCGCCAGCTCGCGCCGAAATGGCGGCAGCGAGTCGAGTATGGCGCGGCCATAGCGCCGGGTGAGCACTCGCCTGTCCATCAGTGTGACACGACCGGTATCCTGCTCAGTGCGCAACAGGCGACCACTGGCCTGCACCAAACGCAGTGCGGCGTCGGGCACACTGATTTCCATAAAGGCGTTGCGGCCCTGGGCTTCCACCCATTCTGCCAGCGCGGCCTCCAGTGGACTGTCAGGTACAGCGAAGGGGATTTTCGCTATCACCACATGGCTGCAGTACTTCCCCGGAAGATCCACACCCTCGGCGAAACTGGCCAGCCCGAATATGACAGAGCCACCACCCTGGTCAATCGCTTCCCGATGGCGCTTCAGTATTTCCTGCTTGCTGTAATCCCCCTGCATCAGGGTGCGCTCGCGCAAGCGGGCATCCACCCCCTGAAATACCTCCAGCATCTGGCGGCGGGAGGAAAACAACACCAGGCTGCCCTCGGAGGCGTCCAGTAATTGCGGCAACTGATCTACCAGGGTCTGGGTGTGCCCCTGCACATCCCCCGGGTCACAGTCCATCGCCGGCACGCTGAATACTGCCCTGCTGTAATCAAAGGGGCTGGCCACTATTTTGTAGTTGGCCTCACGCGGCGCACCGGAGTGCAAAATGAAACGCTCAAAAGAGTTAAGCGCTGTCATGGTCGCAGAGGTAACGATAACACCCGCTGCCCTGGACCAGAGGTACTCCTGCAGAATATCCGCCGCCAATATCGGACTGCAGCGCAAATCAAAGTCGAACTGGCCATTGCTGTTGAGATGGATAATCCAGCGTGCCTTGGGTGGCACTTCGCCCTCGCCAGTCACGGCATACTCCTGCCACAGGCCAAGGGCGCCCTCGGCACGGCCCAACAGGCCACCCAGGTTAATATGCCAGGTTTCTATAGTGGCTTTATCCAGCGACGCAAAATCGTCCTCCAGCGCCTCCTCCAGCAGGGCCTCCATTCGCGCCAGATCCTGGGTGAGCTGCTGAAACTGGCCGGCGAGCGTGGTCGCAATAGGAATCAGGCTGGGCGGCACCAGGCCATGCTCCAGCCGCATCTGCTGGTCATCGCGGCGCTCATCGACCTCAAAGTCCTCAAACAATGCCGCCACAGTCTGCTCCGCCACCTGCAGGCTAGCCGCCGTCTCGTCCATCATCTGGGGCAGGCGCTGTAAGGGTCGCCGCAGCGCATCAAGCGGCGCCAGTACGGGTGCCGCCTGCGCCAGCAGTTTGCGGCTTTCCTGTAACCACTGGACTGTAGTGTGCAATCGGCAAAAGCTGGAAAAATGTGACAGGGCCTTGTCCGGCAGGTGGTGACCTTCGTCAAATACGTAGATGCTGTCTTCTGGTGCCGATAAAATAGCGCCTCCACCCAGCGCCAGGTCGGACAATGTCAGATCGTGATTAGTGACAATAATGTCCGCACTCTGCAGCGCATCCCGCGCCTGAAAAAAGCTGCACTGGCCTATATTAGGGCAGCGCCGCCCGCTGCACTGACTGTGGTCTGTGGTAACACCGTACCAGACGTCCTCGGCAATATTTTCGGGCCAGTTGTCGCGATCACCGTCCCACTGGCCTTTGCCGAGGGCATCGATCATAGCGGTATAGACCGGCAGTGCGTCAGCGGTGACCGGCTGGCCCATATCCTCCGGGTACAGTGGCAATAAGTCCCCAGCGCCCTGCCCCTGGCCAAAGACTCTATCAAGCTTGGAAAGACAGACATAACGCCGCCGGCCCTTGGCCAGCGCAAAGCTGAAATCCAGCCCGCTGTGGCGGCGGATGTCAGGAAGATCCTTGTTGACGAACTGCTCTTGCAGGGCGATGGTGGCGGTAGCGACCACCAGCCGTTTGTTTAATGCCCTGGCAACAGGAATCGCCGCCACCGCATAGGCGATAGTCTTACCCGTGCCGGTGCCAGCCTCGATCACGCAGACGGCGGGCAGCTTCGACAAGGGCTCACCGGGCTGTGGGATACGCCCGAGGGTATTGGCGATTTCGGCTATCATTTGTCGCTGACCCCAGCGGGGAGTCAACGACTTGCCGGCAATGATGGCGCTGTAGGCCTGCCGAATGCTGGCCTTGAGATCTTCGTTCAGCAAGACGTGGGTGAGCCCGTTATCAGCGCCAGCTTACTCACGATCGCATTGGCATAAATCGCCAGCGCAAATGGCCGATGCTCCTCCGGCATCGCGCCAATCCGCCGTTCAAATTGTTCCCGGCTGCAATCGCCGGGCTCAACAGTAAACGTTGCCGGCAGTGCAGCGGCATCCGGGTTCAGCATTTCGTAGGCATAAATATTGGTGGGGTGCAGGCAGTAACTGGAAATTACCTGTCGGTCGATCTCGGTGGCAACGGCTTCCGGCGTGGTGAGACCACCACCCAGCGGTGTACCGAAGGCCACATGGACGCGACCCTTGTCACCCGCGATACCCCGGCCGATCGATGCCACGTCTTCCTGGGCGCCCTTCTGGTAGCTACCCTGACTGGACCGCTGGTACAGCTCGTTGGCCTTGAGGGCATCACAGGGGTCAAGCTCGTAGGAAATTGCCACGGGCACAATAGTCAGGCTCTCGATATGGTCTGCAAATTCCTGGGTGGCTTTGTGGCGGCTCATGGACAGCATTTTGATGACCACCGGCTCCGTGCGATCCACCCCGTCCTTGGCGCGTCCCTCCCGCTGGGCAATCCACACCGGGACATGCTCTTCGAGCAGCGAGTGTTGTATATAGTTTGCCAGGTTTTTTGAAGCTGCCAATAGTTCCCGCGGACCGCTGACCGAGCGCTTGACAATAAAGCTCTTGTTCAAGCGCATGAGATCTGACACCCAGGGTTTGGTGAGCAAATTATCACCTATCGCGATACGCACGGTCTGATAATTTGCCCTGTGTAAGGCGTAATTGATGAACGCCGGGTCCATGGCAATGTCGCGGTGATTACTGATGTACAGGTAGGGTCGGTCCGCGTCCAGACCCTCCAACCCGGATACACTGAAACCACCGGTGGCATGCTCGATCATCCGGTCCATGTAGCGTTTGATGACAGTCTGCACGGCGCCAACGTCGGCAACACCTGCCACCTCCCGAGCCAGCCGATTGCGCACCAGCGGCCTCACCAGTGCCGGCGCGAAGCGAGCGAGCGCGCCGAACCGGAAGCTGGCCATGGTATCCAGGAATTCCCGATCGTCGAGTAAACGCGCCAGCACCCCGGCCACTTCATTGTCGCGATAGGGCCGGATATCGGCAAATGGGTCGTCCAAGCGGGTATCCTCAACTGGAAAGCGGCTCACGATACCCAAATTCCGAGCCGCCGTCATCCGCAGACCTTTATGTGCCCCTGCATCGGCCTATAAACGCCATCGTCAGCGCTGACGCCGACATGGCTTTCTGCTAACCTGCTGCCGCGAGTGCGGCGCGAAGACTATCCCGTCGCACTTTTTGCCTATCATGTACCGGAGGAAAAAAATGGACGCAACAACCGCCTCGATGATGACGTTTGGTGTAGCAGCCCTGCTGGCCAGTTGGGTCGTACTGCTAATAGAGTCCTGGAAGGAAGACTATGCCTGGGGTCTGTGCACTCTGTTGTTACCGCCTTTGTCCTACCTGTACGGGCTGGCCCGCCTGGATAAGGCCGGACAGGCGCTGCTACTGGCTGCCATCGGCTGGCTATTGATCTGGCTGGCATAAGCATGGCCGGCGCAGCCCGGCCATGGCAGATTATATTTTTATTAATCCGTTAGTTGTTGGCATGTTCAGGCCTCAATATCACCCTCGTTACAAATATTCCCAAATAGTTACACATCTGTAACACATTCAGCGGGTATAACAGGCATATAATACACGCTGAGGTGGGAAGACCCGCCTTGCCGCTACCTGTAGCTTGTGTGAGGAATTGCCATGACCACGGCGCAAAACGTTACCGCAGCCCTGGCGCTGCTAGTACTCTCAGCGGGCAGCCTGGCTGCCCGCCCGACCAGTATCGTCTTCAATAGCAACGCGGAAACCGAGGATGGTCGCCCCTATGCCCAGTTTACCGTGCAGTGCAATGATGGCAGGGCCGTGTCGCTGACGGCCTGGGAGGGCCGCCGCAAATGGTGTGTTGGGTCAGTCGGCGAAATCAGCTCCCTGAGCTGCGACAAAAAACAGATCAGTGCGGCGAAAACTGCCTGCATGGATGCCTGACACCCCGGCACCCTCTCAATAACGCCTGACCGGCACTCACTCCAGGTAGCGCGCACGCAACTCCGCCAGCTCGGGGGCGCCAACCCCCAACGCCTGGGCCAGGTACTCCTCCACAGAACCGAAGTTCTGGTCAATATATGCCAGGGCACCTGCCAGATAGTCTTCATGCACTTCCAGCATCGGCATTATGGCTTCCGCAACCATGTGTTCCAGCGCGTACTTGACGCGCAGTCTGCCCAGTTCCTGCTCCGGCCTGAAGAAGCGCGCTGTCAACAGATAGTCCCGCATCACCACATCCCGGGGCACACCCAATGCCAGCAGCATGATCGCTGCGGCGAAGCCGGTACGGTCCTTGCCGGCCGCACAGTGCACGAGAAAGCGGGCGTTGGGCACCGCGAGAATCTCGCTGAACATGCGGCTGTAAGTCTCCGCCTGGGGCCCGGCGAAGTCCCGGTTAATCTCCAACATGAAGTCAAACATCGCTTCGGGCTTGTCCGACTGCTGACCCGCCTGCTCGAAGAAGCGCGAGTTACTGCCGGGAATAATAGGCACGCTGACCACCCGGGGACGGGGCTGGCTAGGCAGCCGACTCATGTCGCTTTCCTGCTCTTCAGTTCGACGAAAATCAAACACCATATCCAGCTCAAGACTGGCCAGCAGTTCAACATCCTGCGCACTGAGACTGGACAGTTGGCCGGAGCGAAACAGGTAGCCCCATTTCACCTGCTGCCCTGCCGCCGTGCGGTAGCCACCAAAGTCCCTGAAATTGGGGGCACCTTCCATGCCCAACCTGCGCTCCGTCGCCAGCACCTCGGTACCGTGCTGATCCCGCAGGCGAAAGAAATGTCGGCGCGCGGGAGGCAGCCCCACCAGGCGCGCACCCGGCGCAGATTCTGGCCGATAGTGAAGCTGTAACTGACCTTCCGCCTCAAGCGGCTCCACCGTGACCTCGGTGCCAGGCTCTGTCACCTGCCACTCTATATGGTAATCGCCATCGGGTTCGCGCCAGATGTGGACCGCATCAGATATCAGCATAGTGTTTATAACGCCTTTAATGGAGTGCCAGTTGAAGGCCGCACATTCTACTCGCCCTGATATTCAATTACTGCCCTGAGCAGTGTTTTGATGAGATTCAGCTGGTTCTCAAGCGCGGACTCGCTGAAGGGGTCCTGGCCCAGTAAATCCCGGTACATGGGCGCCATGGTGACATAGGACATTACCAGATTGTTGAAGGCCATCACCGCCCATGGCTGCAGACCAGTGCCCTGAATCAAGGGGATAGCACCCCCGCTGATGGTCGCATCTGGCTGGAACATAGGCCGAAACAGGCGATCGATCAGCTCGTTGGTGTGCGGCCCACCCGACAGCGCAGCGTGTTGTAACAGGCGCGCCAGATTCGGGTTGGCGTGATGCTGGCGCACGATAGTTTCCAGCCAGTGGAATATCCGGTCTTGCGTCACGGGCGCCTTCCCCAGCTCCTCCATGGGCGCCGAAAAATCCACCAATAACCGGTCCAGAACGGCCTCGTAGAGGGCTTCTTTATTCCTGAAATGGTTATAAAGACTGGGCGAGCGAATGCCTACACGGTCCGCCACGTCTCCCAGAGAGGTGGCGCTGTACCCCTTCTCGGCAAAGAGATCTTCGGCGGCATCGAGAATGCGCTGGGCTGTGGTCGGATTTTGCTCACTGGCAGCTAAAGGCGTTCCCATGGCGCATGACTCTCTCAAATAATAAGGGGTGTTACTGACTAATAGCCATTAGTATATCCCAGTCTGCCAGTTGACAAGGGATACACGAATGTGAATAATCTCGCCTCCTGATTTTCGACCCCCTATCGAGGTACTTAACAGTGGCAAATTCAGCACAGGCAAAAAAGCGCGCACGGCAGTCCGAAAAGCGCCGCAATCACAACGCCAGCCTGCGTTCCGTGGTTCGCACCATGATCAAGAAAGTAAACGTAGCAATCGGCACTGGTGATGCGGCGGCGGCAAAAGCGGCTTACGACACAGCGGTGCCCATCATAGACCGCATGGCCGACAAAGGTATTATTCACAAAAACAAGGCATCACGGCACAAAAGCCGCCTGAACACCCAGGTAAAAGCGCTGGCTGCATAACGCGCCAATCTGCCAAAACAAAAAAAAGCCGGCTTCTCAGCCGGCTTTTTTTTCGCCGATTACTTCCGGCTATTTACAGCTCCTAGGCCGCATTGCTTGTGTCTGCTGCCTCTTGTTTCTCATGCTCTGCTGCAAATGCTGCAAGCATACTCTGCTCATGCGACTGCGCCTCATCGGTGTCCAGCGGGCGCTCAAGGGCGGACCAGTCGATATCGCCGTCGGTGGCGAGACTCTCGTAATCGAGAATACCCAGCTCTTCAAACTTGGGCCGGATCTTATCGGTCAGCAAACCAATTCGATTGAGGTTGGGTATCACACGCTGGAACAGCAGGTTACGGAAGGTAGACATGACAAAGCCTTCCAGAACCTGCTTGCGAGCTTCTTCCACATCCCAGCCAAAGTGCCGGAAGACGTCCGTGGCCACCAGCCGCTCACGGCTGACCACACAGGCCTCGTAGGCAAACAGTGCACGCTCTTCCCGCTCTTCATCGGTCAGTGTTTTGACGAATTCTTCCAGATAATTTACACCGAAGGTAACGTGGCGCGCCTCATCCCGCGTAACCAGATAGACAACATCTTTCAACACCGGGTCAGGGGTTGTTTCACGGGTGGTATTGAACGCCGACAGGGCCAGGCCCTCGATAACAATCTGCATGCCGATAAACTTCATGTCCCAGCGCTCATCGGTAAGGATTTTATCGATGATGCTCTTCAGGTAGGTGTTGATGGGGTACATCATCCCAACACGCTGCTGCAGGTATTTGTTAAACACCTCAACATGGCGCGCCTCATCAAACGTCTGGGACGCAGCGTAGAGTTTCGCGTTGAGGGTTGGCGCACAGGAGCACAATTGTGAGGCGACCAGCAGGGCACCCTGCTCACCATGCAGGAACTGGGACAGGCTCCAGGAGTTCATATGCAGCCAGAACTCCTTTTTGGTGTCCTCGTCCATCGCCAGGTAGGGCTCGTACTCATGAAGGTTCATCATCTCCGGCATAGCATTCTCTTCGGGCCAGGGACGATCCCAGTTGATGTCCATCTCCGGGTCCCAGTTGAGCTGTTTACCCAGGTCGTAAAGTTTCTTGATGCGATCATCCTGCACCTTGTAATCCCAGTTATACGAGCCACTGAGCGGTGTCTGGAATATCTCCGCTATATGATCGACATCGTCACTGGTCAGCAAATCTTCCAGATCCGGGTTTTCCCGGGGGTAATCGGCACCGGCAAATTTCTGAATCTTGCGGGGGGCATCTTTGGTCCACTCTACTTTCATTGGAAAGGCTCCTTTGTTATACATCCGCTACTGACTATGAAAGATGAGAGCATCGGCAACAAGGTAAAGTATTGTCAATTTCAGGTCATTTGTGGCCAAATAGCACAATGTCTACAACCAGCACACCAGCACAATACATTCTTATCCTCATAGACATGGCGGAAAGTCAGGGCTGCGATCGGGCCTCACTGCTGGCGGGCACCAACCTCGCCAGCACCGGCATATCCAGTATTGGTGCGAGGGTGAGTGATCGGGATTTTGCCATGGTAGTCGCCAACGCCCTGCGGCTGACCGGCGACCCGGCGCTGGGGCTTAATCTCGGCTTGCGACTCAACCTCAGTGCCCACGCCGTATTAGGGCAGGCATTCATGACCTGCCGCGACCTGGGCCAGGTAATAGATCTGTTCCTCACGTATTACCATCTGCTGGCACCCGCGCTGCACATCGAATACGAAATAGTGGACGATTACTGCGTACTGACCACCGTCAGCAGCCTCGCGGAAACTCCGCTGGATTTTGGCTACGAGCTGATCTGCGGTGCCATACTGAATACCTTGCGCGGCCTGCTCAATCGCAGCGATTTGCAGCTGCACCTCGAAGTCCCCTACCCGGAGCCCGCCCATTCCGCCCGCTATTTCGAAGTCTTCGGCCAGGACATACGGTTTGACTCCGTAAGCGGTCGTATAGGCTTTCACCGAGACCTTTTGCAGACGCCACTGCCCTCCTCAAATCCGGCCCTGCGCAGCCTGTACGAAAATGAATGCGCGCGCTTGCTGGCCGACCTCGAGGAGGAGGCCTCGGTTGCAGAGTTAACACTGCGCCTGATGCGCAAGCTGGAAGGGCAGTATCCGCAGATGCCCCAGACCGCCAAATTACTCAATCTCAGCCCGCGAACCTACCGCAGGCGGCTGGCGAGAGAGAACCGCTCCTACCAGGAATTGCTGGATCAGGTGCGGGCAGAGCAAGCCACACGCTACTTGCAGAACTCCCGCTTGCCGCTGTCCAGCATCGCCTACCTGATCGGCTTTAACGACGCATCGAACTTCCGTCGCGCCTACCAGAAGTGGACGGGGCGCTCACCTGCCGACGTACGGCATGGCCAATAGAGCGCTCTCCATCTACCTGGGCCGCGAGGCCGCCCGGCAAATAAGCAAGGAGGGCTGGTCCGCAGACCTGTTCAGCCTGTTACTGGGTGCTTCCGGCGGCCCCAAGTGGTTTATCCTTGGGCATCTGGATCGACTTCTGTTCGGCGATTTTCTGCCGCGTGGCCAACGCCCTGTATCCGCGCTGGGCTCCTCCATCGGCTCCTGGCGACACGCCTGCCTGGCCATGCCGGACCCGGTGGCCGCTATCGACAGGCTCGAAGCGGGTTACCTGCACCAGCACTATGCGAGCAAGCCTACCGCTGCCGAGATCAGCGAGGTCAGCCTTGGCATTCTGCAGCAGGTGTTGGGTGAGAGCGGCGCAAGCACACTGGCAAATCATCCTCGTATCCACAGCCATATTGTCACTGCGCGGGGCCGCGGGCCGACAGCAGCCTCATCAACACCCTTGCTGGCCAGTGGTATGGGCGCTGCCGCTCTGGGTAATGCTCTCAGCCGGCGATTGTTGAACCAGCTGTTTCAGCGAGTGGTATTCCACTCTGGCCCCCAACCCAGGCCGGAACTGGCGCTGCAAGACTTCAACACCCAGTACGTTGGCCTGCGGGCAGACAATGTATGCGCGTCGCTACACGCCAGCGGGGCCATCCCCTTCCTGCTCACCGGGGAGCGCGACATTGTCGGTGCTCCCCCTGGACAGTACTGGGACGGCGGTATCATCGATTATCATTTCGACCTGGGCCAGTACCGCGGCGAGGGTCTGATTCTCTACCCGCATTTCAGTGCCGATGTGGTGCCCGGATGGTTCGACAAGTTTCTGCCCTGGCGCAAGTTGGCTATTCATGGTGTGGATAAGCTGGTGTTGCTGTGCCCCGGACAGGAATTCACTGCCGGGTTGCCCTTCGGCAAAATCCCTGACAGGGCGGATTTCAGTCGGCTCGAACATACCGAGCGGGTGCGGTATTGGGAACAATGCATTGAGCACAGTAAAGCGCTGGCAGAGGAAATGGCGGAAGTGTTGGCCGGCAGTGATCCCCTGCGGGGCGCCACGGTGCTTGGCTGATTCAGCTCACATGTGTATCGAGGTAGCGCTGCACCTCACTGCGCAATACCGGCTCGAACATTGAGGCCAATAGCCCTAACTTCACATTCACATCGATCTGCCCATCGTGAAAGGACAGCTGGCCATTCACGCCAGCGCCCTTAATGTGTACAGAGTCTCCTTCCCAGCGCGAGCGTACACCGTGATCCCGCTCCAGCTCTTTGGCAAGACCCTGGGCTGCTTCGCGGACTTCTTCTTTTGACATGGTGTAGGGCTTGGTCAGCCTGAATCCGGCCATGTGAGTTCCTTTCTGATTCTTTGTCTGGAGTATAGAACATGGACTACCGGAAGCACTATTGCCAAATTTCTATCCACTCCTGACTTTCACCACAACCAGGCGCTGCGTCAAACCCACCGTTCACGAGACCCACCAATGATCCACCACATCAAGCGCGAATAAACTCCCCCGCATACCATTCCAGCATGGCAATCTTTTCTGCCAGTGGCTTGTCCGCCTCCATCTCGTAGACATTGCGAAAGCCGATGATGACATCGGTGATGCCTATCTCTTCCAGCGCGGCAATGCCCTCTTTGGTAAACGCATCCTGGCCGGTGGTGTATATCCGGAAGGGTTTGTCAGCGGTGCCGTACTCATCGCGCAACTGCTTGATGCGTTTGATATAGCTGGTCAGCTGGGCCATGTCGGCGCCTGCGCACATCCAGCCATCGCCGATTCGTGCGGCCCGCTTCAGGGCAGGTTCGGCGTGACCGCCAATCAGGATGGGGGTAGGCCGGGTGGGTACCGGGTTCATTTTGTTGGCGGGCATGTGATGTATCTCGCCCTCGTAGCCAAAGAATTTCCCTGTTTCCAGACCACGAAATATTTCTATTTGTTCGTCCAGGCGCAGGCCGCGTTTTTCCCAGGGTACGTCGCATATGGCAAAATCCTCTTGCCAGGGACTGATGCCAACGCCAAAGACAAAGCGGTTTCCCGAGAGCACCTGGATACCCTGTACCTGCTTTGCCACCACCGGAGCCTGGCGCACGGCAAACTTATACACAAAGGTTGCGAATTCGATTGTTTCGGTAACGGCCGCCATCGCGGCAACCGAGATCAGGCTTTCCACGAAGGGCACGCTCTCCAGAAATTCCCGGCTGCCATCTTTGTTGTAGGGGTATTTGGAGCTGGCTTCCTGCGGGTAACAGATACTGTCCGGCACGCTGATACCGTGGAAGCCCGCCGCCTCGGCGGCCCGGGCCAGAGGCAGGTAGTGACTGGGTTCGCACATACCGACCTGGTAACTGAATCTCATGGCTTGTCTCCTGATAAGTGAACACTGGTGCCAGAGCAGCGCAGTGACGAAAAAAGATGCCAATACTCTACTTTGAATTCTCGCCCCTTGGTACGCGCCGGCAGGCGCAACGGTTCAGCCATGCAGCCAAGGGCACATTAATTCGCTTACAATAGCGCCCTATGGATGACACTCAAGACAAACCAACAATTGCTGCCACGAGCGACCAGGCACGCCGCTTCCTTTTCGAGCAGGCTGATATACGCGGGGAGAGCGTGCAACTTGACGCAGCCTTCGGCGATATCCTCGCGATTCACCAGTATGCACCGGGTGTCAGCCAACAGCTCGGAGAGTTACTGGCGGCTGCCGTGCTGCTGCGCAGCACTCTGAAATTCGATGGCAAGCTGATACTTCAAGCTCGCTCCCAGGGTCAGATTCCGCTGCTGATGGCAGAGTGTACCAGCGGCGGGGAAGTCCGGGGGATTGCCCGCGGTGCAGACCTGGCCACAGCCAGCCATTTTGATCAGTTGCTGGGCGACGGCTCCCTGGCGATTACTGTGGACCCGGCCCAGGGCAAGCGCTATCAGGGTATTGTCCCGCTGGCGGGAGATTCACTGGCACACAGCCTGGATGCCTATTTCCAACAATCGGAACAACTGGGAACCCGGTTGTGGCTGGCGGCAGACGGTAACCGCGCCAGCGGCCTGCTGTTGCAGCAACTCCCCGCGCAAATTACCACCGACCCGCAGGAGCGCGAACAGCAGTGGGAACACGTCTGCGCTCTGGCCGCCACCTTACACTCCAGTGAACTGCTGGAACTGCAGACCGAGGAGCTGCTTTATCGGCTGTACCACGAGGAACCACTGCGGCTGTTCGCACCTACCCAGGTACAATTTCACTGCAGCTGTTCGCGGGAACGCACCCTGCGTGCGCTTTCTGCCATCGCCCCGTCCGAGCTGGAAACACTGCTGACCGAACTGGGTTCCGTTACCATGGACTGCGAATTCTGCAATCAGCAGTACCGCCACTTTCGCGAGGACCTGCAGGACCTGTTGGGGCCCGATGGCGCGCAGCCGGTTCTGCATTAACCACAACCTTCACTCGACGCGTGATACCAGCGGCAGTAATAGCCTGATTTCTAGTATGTTTATTCTAATTTATTTCCCTATTATTCACTGCAACTGGTGGCCACACCCCAGTAAATATCACTAGCAAGGAGTTGAATCATGGCCGAAGAAACAAACGTTACTACTGCACCTAAAACTGCTGCCAAGCGTAAGCCCGTCACCAAGCGCAAGCCTTATGCCAAGCGTAAGCCCGCAGCACGCAAGACTGCTGCCAAGAAGAAGGCCGCTCCTGAATTTGCATCTAAAGCTCAGGAAGCAAGCCGCAAGGCATTCCTGGCCAGCCTCGGCTTCTATGGCAAGGCGTTTGACCAGGCCCAGGAGCAGTTCAACAGCATGCAGGATCAGATGGAAGATCGTCGCAAGAAAGCTGACAAGCTCTACAAAGAGCTGGTCAAGCGCGGCCAGAAAGTTGAGAAAGACGCCAAAGTCGCTCTCAAGGACATCGAACTGCCCAAGCTGGAGCTGGACAGCCTGACTGACCGCAAAAAGCTGGACAAGCAGTTGAAAAAAGTTAAGGCGCGTTTTGCTGAACTGAAACAAACCGTAGGTTTCAAGGCTGCCGCGTAAGCGTATCCCATCCAGGAGCACACTCCCCATTTTCGGGGAACTTTTTCGGGGCCACTATGTGGCCCTTTTTTTTGCACGCTAATCTGGTTTAATGGTGAGTCAAGTGCAGCGCACCCAAACCTGAGCGCTTCCCGAGGGCTAATGTTATGAGCGATGAAAAGAGCAAGGTTTCAGACAAGGCCGGTGAAATAGCCAAAAATATCTGGTTGGCGGGAGTCGGTGCCTATGGCAAGGCCGTAGACGAGGCCCAGGGACGCCTGGAACGCGCGATGGAACCGCCCAAACTATTTCGCGACCTGGTCAAGGCTGGCAGTGCCCTGGAGGAGGATGCGCGCCAGGCCCTGGAAGCCGGCAACGCGGCCAAAAGCTCGGTAGAGCAACGCATCAGCCGGGTCAGGGAAAACTTCCACATGCAGCGCCCCGCCCGCATAGAAGACATTACCGCCCTGCAGAAAAAAGTGGATCAACTCAGCCGCAAGGTCGATAAACTGGCCAGAACACTGGCAGAGCAGGGGGCAAAAGAGAGCGCCCCCACCAAAAAGGCCGCTGCTAAAAAAGCCGCTGTTCGCAAGACACCGACCAAGGCCCACAGTAGAAAAAAACCGGCGGTGCGCGGCAAAAAAGCCTGATAGCTGTCGGAGGGCACACTTGATCAATGCGGAAATACCTCAGCGGAGCCCTGCATGAAAACGAGGGACCGAATTCTCGATACCAGCCTGGAACTATTTAATCTGGAAGGAGAGGCGCACACCACCACCATCGATATTGCCAATGTACTGGACATCAGCCCCGGCAACCTCTATTACCACTTCAAGGGCAAGGACCAGATTATCGCGGAGCTGTTCCAGCAGTACGAACTGGCCCTGGGCAGCACACTTACCGCCCCTATAGAAAAGCCTCTGGATGCGGAACAGGGCCAGGTAGAGGATAACTGGTATTACCTCTACGTGGTGATGGAAGAGATGTACCAATACCGGTTTCTGTACTACAACCTCGACGACATATTGCAGCGCTATCCCGACATCAGAAAGGGATTCAAGCGATTGATCCAGCTGAAACGCGCCGCCCTGTTCGCCATCTGCCAGAACCTGCTGCAACAGGACATCATTGATGCCCGCGACCAGCAACTCCTGGGCCTGGTTGATAACATGACCCTCGCTCTCACCTTCTGGTTCAATTACGATCAGTTACTGCACGATGGCAGGCCCCCGGAAGTGACTATTCACCAGGGTGTACTGCAGTTGATGACCATGGTGGCCCCCTACCTGGGAGACCAGGAAATGAGCTTCTACCGCGATTGTGAAAATATTTACACCACCTTGCTGGAGCAGGCAGAAGCGTCCTAGCGCTTCCGCAGCAGTATGACGTCGGCGCCGATCAGCTCCAACTGAGCGCCCTGCTCCCGCGCCCACCAGCGCCAGGTCTGCTCGCTGAAAAAACACACATGAGTAGGATCATTCTTGTAGTGCCAAGTTGCAAAAGCCTCCCTGTCGCGCACCAGCTTGGTCATTATCGCCAATACTCCCCCGGTATTTAGCAGGGCCCACAGCCGCCCCAGTTCAGTGCCCGGGTGATGCAGGTGCTCCACAACCTCCGTGGCACAGACAAAATCGTACGTCCTGTCGAATACATCGGCATCAGCTTGATAAAAGATGTCGTACAGGCTCACCTCGTGCCCGGCCTCACGCAGCATCGCTGCCAGCGCCGGCCCGGGGCCACAGCCGAAGTCCAGGCCGCTGGAGCCCGGCGCCAGGCGCGCCAGCAGCGGCAGGGCCAGCCGCGACAAGAATGTCCGGTAACCCGGGTCGTCAACTTCATTGCGATGCAAGTCGTATTCGGCCCGTTCCGCCGCCCGCTCGATATAATGAAGCGGCGGCACAAACACCAGGGCACAGCGACAACAACGCAGGTACGGGCGTCGTTTATCCTCGTGAAAAGGCTCCATTGTCTGCCCCTCGCACAAGGGGCAGTGCAACATGCCGCTCATCTGCTATTATTCTCTGTCACCTGAAACCAAGGAGCGTAACATGACCATCAAGACCGGCGACAAGATCCCCACCTGTACCCTGAAAACCATGGGCGAAAAAGGTCCCACCGATATCAGCACCAATGATATTTTCGCTGGCAAGAAAGTACTGATGTTTGCCGTACCCGGGGCATTTACCCCGGGTTGTAGCGTCACACACTTGCCCGGCTATGTCGTCAACGCCGACAAAATCAAGGCCAAAGGCGTCGACACTATTGCCTGCATGTCCGTTAATGACGCGTTTGTCATGGGCGCATGGGGCCAGGCCCAAAACGCGGAAGAATTGTTGATGCTGGCCGACGGCAACGGTGATTTCACCGCTGCGCTGGGCCTTGAACTGGATGGCAGGGGTTTTGGCCTCGGGACGCGCAGCCAGCGTTTCGCCATGATTGTCGACGATGGCACCGTAACTCATCTCAATGTTGAGCCCGGCGCCGGTGTTGATGTGAGCTCTGCCGAGACCATGATGGCCCTGCTGTAGACTGCTGAACAGCTAGCGCAAAGCAATGGATGTGTTGCGCTAGCGGAATACCTCGCAAGCGGGCCCATCCACCACCACAGATACCTGCTCTGCCAGCCGTTCGCGATCCTCGTCCGTGGCAGGCTGGCCGCTTTCGTAAAAACTTTTCAGGCCCGCAGCAACCTGCACGAGAGTGCCCTCAATTGCGGGGGTGACAAACCAGTCGCCCAGCGTTTCGCCAAACTTGCCCCAGGGCATCTGGGCGATCATCGACAGTTCAACTGTAGTTCCACCCGCCGGCGCAGCCTGGAGAGAATAACTGAACTGTGCACGCGTGAACGGCGCCATGACCTCCTCACCATTGTGCAGCTTGATAATAAATCCCTGGCCGTCACGCCACTCGATAATGGTTTCCTCCAGATAGTCATCTTCCCCCTGGTAAACCCGGCGATGTGCCCCCACGCCCTGCGATTGGGCCGATATAATTTCAGTTCGCGTAAGATCCGGCACATACAGATGGGCGACGCTAAAATCACTGAGTATCGCCCAGGCCTGGGCCGGGGATACAGCAACGTTCACAGCGGCGGTCACACAGGATGCCCCGGCTGAAGCGGAGCCGCACCACAAGGCCAGCGCAGCCTGCAGCAGAACCAGTGTGTAACATCTTTTTAAATGCATATCAGCCCCTCCGATCGGGCGTGAACTGGATAGCCAAAGCCAGGCCGGGCGCAAAGGCCGTACAACTCAGGCCAGCAATACATAGCAAACACTACTGATGACTGCGACTGCCAGCAAATTCAGGAAAACTCCCTCCCGGGCCATCCGCGCCGTACTTACCAGGCCGCTGCCATACACCACGGAATTCGGCGCGGTAGCCACCGGTAACATGAAGGCACAACTGGCGCTCATGGCGGCGGGCACCATAATCAGCTCCGGGGCAATTCCCGCAGCCAGCGCGGCGGCCGCCAGCACCGGCATAAGAAGCGTGGTACTGGCGGTATTGGATGTGGTCTCTGTCATCAGGCTGACAGACAGGCAGACAATAACGATCAGGGCGAAGGTCGGGATAGCGGTCATGTCCGAGAGCCACTGCCCCATCAACTCACTCAGTCCGGAGCTGACAAAGCCTTTGGCCAGGCAGATGCCACCGGAAAATAGCAGCAGCACCCCCCAGGGGATAGTCACAGCACGCTCCCAGGTCAGTAATCGCTCACCTTTGCCATCGGGCACAATGAACATTATCACTACCGCCAGCAGTGCCACGGAGGCATCGTTGGCCTGGGGCAGCCCCAACCAGGAGGACCAACCACCAAAGGGCTCGCCCCGGGTGATCCAGGCCAGCGCTGTCAGCCCGAAAACCAGCATCACCCGCCGCTCCTCCGTGCGCCAACAGCCCACTCCCGGCAGTTGCACAGCGATGCTGCCCTTGAGGTTGCGGGTCAGGATAAAGGCCATCGCCGGTATCATTAATATCACCACCGGCAGGGCCCATCCCATCCACTGGGTAAAGCTGATCACCTCACCCGTGGTCTGCTCGTAAACCTGCATAAAAATAAGATTGGGAGGCGTGCCGATGGGTGTTCCCAGCCCACCCACACTGGCAGCGTAGGCAATACCCAGTAACAGCGGCACCGCCAGCTCCGCCTTGTGTTTTGTCGCATCCAGCACCGCCAGTGCGACCGGTAACAGCATCAGGGTGGTAGCCGTGTTGGAAATCCACATACTCAAGACGGCTGAAGCGGCCATAAAGCCCAGCACCAGTCTCCGCCCGCTGCTGGCACCAAACAGACGCACCATGGCCATGGCGATTCGCCTGTGGGCACCGGAATGCTCCATCGCCTTGGACAACAGGAATCCGCCCAGCAACAACAGGATAAGAGGCGAGCCGTAGGCCTGACCCACCTCTGCAGGGGTAAGCACTCCCAGCAGTGGCAGCACCGCCAGTGGTAGCAGCGACGTCACCGGGATAGGTATGGGCTCAAACACCCACCACAGCACACACAGCATGGCCACAAAGCCAACCACGGCCATATTCGTACCGTAGCCACCCGCCTGCAGCGCCGCTGCAGTCAGCAAAGCTGCCACCGGCCCCAACCACAGGGCCAGTTCACGCACTGCCGGCATAGTATCAACACCTTTTATTGTTTTGTCCGCCGGCTTCATGCCGGCAGCACCCCCTGGTGGGCTACATCCTGTCCCACCCGGCGGATACTGTAAACCCCGCAGGGCAAACCGCTGCCCGTAAACTAGAGTCCATAAGAGATAACGACTACACTCCCGGGCACCATGAAGAAACCTTCCCCCACATTAATCGATCGCTTCGGGCGCCGCGTTGACTACGTTCGCCTGTCGGTAACCGACCGCTGTGATTTTCGTTGCGTGTATTGCATGGCAGAAGAGATGACCTTCGTGCCAAAACCACAGGTACTCACTCTGGAAGAGCTTTTTGACGTGGCACGGGCTTTTTCCGAGCTGGGGGTTGGCAAGATTCGCCTCACCGGCGGCGAACCGCTTATTCGCAGCAATGTGCTGACCCTGGTAAAGCGCCTCGGCCAGCTACCGGGGCTTGAGCAACTGGTGCTCACTACCAACGGCTCCCAGTTGCAACGAATGGCTGCAGACCTTCGTAGTTATGGCGTTCGGCGCATTAACGTCAGCCTTGACAGCCTGCAGCCCCGCCGCTTCCGCCAGCTCACGCGACACGGCAATCTGGACCAGGTCCTGGCGGGTATAGAAACCGCTATCGCTACCGGCTTCGAGGGAATAAAAATCAATGCGGTCATTCTGAAGGGCCGCAATGAGGATGAAGTGCTGGACCTGGTGGACTACGCCTACCGCCGCGGTATTGATATTGCCTTCATAGAGGAGATGCCGCTGGGCCATATTGTGGAGCACAATCGGGCGCTGAGTTTTTGCAGTAGCGAAGAACTGCACGAGATCATAAGCCAGCGTTACAGCATGCATTCGCTGGGTGAACCCGGCGCAAGCGATGGCCCGGCGCGCTATTACAGCGTGCCGGGAAGCAGCACACGGGTTGGCTTCATTTCCCCCCACAGCAATAATTTCTGCCACCTGTGCAACCGCGTGCGAGTCACTGCCGAGGGCCGGCTGTTGCTCTGCCTGGGCAACGAGCACTCAGTGGACCTGCGCGCGGTGCTGCGCGACCCGCACTACACGCTGGGTTCCCTGAAAACGGCGATTGTAGAGGCCATGGCACTCAAGCCCGAGCGCCACCATTTCGATAACAACAATGAACCCGAGATCGTCCGGTTTATGAATATGACTGGCGGCTAATGCCGCTTCGCCAGGCCGTGCATCGCTTAGTGTACAATAGCCCGCCGTTACCCGAGGAACCCCGGTGCAATTAGACGATTTTCCCCAATTGGCCTCTATCGAGGAGATCGAGCAGGGCTTTGAATCCTTCGGTTACATTTGCAGCCCGAAGATAGCCACGGCTGTATTTCTCGCCTTCCAGCTGCGCAAACCGATACTGGTGGAGGGCCCCCCCGGTGTGGGCAAGACCGAGCTGGCAAAAACGACTGCTCAGCTGCTGGATCTGCCGCTCATTCGCCTGCAGTGTTACGAGGGCCTGGATGAAGCCAAGGCACTGTATGAGTGGAAATACGGCAAACAGCTGCTCTACACACAAGTATTGAAAGAAAAGCTCGGTGATCTGTTAAAGGGTGCAAAGGGCCTGGCGGAGTCGGTTGAGCGGCTGCACCAGTTCGGCGATATTTTCTACTCGGAAGACTTTCTGGAGCCGCGCCCCCTGCTGAAAGCAATGCAGCAGGAGAGGGGTGCCGTTTTGCTCATCGATGAAATCGACAAATCGGACTACGAGTTTGAATCCCTGCTGTTGGAGATCCTGTCGGACTATCAGATTTCCATTCCGGAGATCGGCACGATAAAGGCCCGCACCTCTCCCATGGTCTTTCTCACCAGCAATAACACGCGGGATATCTCCGACGCACTCAAGCGCCGCTGCCTGCACTTGTATATTCCGTTTCCGACAGTCGAACTGGAAGAACGCATCGTACGCAGCCGGGTGCCGGACGTGGATTCACAACTGCGACATCAGCTGGTGGAGTTCGTGCATTCCCTGCGCCAACTGGACCTGAAAAAATCTCCCGCTATTTCGGAAACCATAGACTGGGCCCGCAGCCTG
Organism: uncultured Haliea sp.; assembly: GCA_963977485.1. GTDB lineage: Bacteria > Pseudomonadota > Gammaproteobacteria > Pseudomonadales > Halieaceae > JARRPM01. The sequence goes on along the minus strand of CAXBOW010000007.1, from coordinate 65,989 downwards.
CTACTGCTGCACGCCGACCAGCTGGACGAAGAACTGGTGCGTTCCTCTCTCAATGTCCTTCTCAAGTTCGAGGATGACATAGAAGCCGCCGAAGCGGAATTGAGAACCTTGCTACCCGCCTAGAGACTGACTGCCAATGAAATCGTCTACCACACTACTCGCACTGGTGTTGCTTTCGGCAATGTTGCTGGCAGGCTGTCAAGCCAGCAACATTGGCACGCAACCCGCTGCACTGGGTAACCCCGCCACCATGGCGACGATGCAGGCGCTGATCGACGAGCCCGGGCCCATCGTGTTCGAAAAACACCTGGCCGCCAACTGGGCGATATCGCTGTCCGGACTACTGAATCTGGATCACCCAAAGGCTGTAGCGGCGGGTTTGGAAGACAGGGAAGAGCCGATACAGATTTATGTTTACAGCCTGCGCCACCCCCGGTTCGGCACATTCCTGGTGGACTCTGGTATGTCGGTAAAATTTGTCGATGCGGCAAACAATGACGACATTTCGACGGTGGTCAGCATGGCGATGAATATCCCTGCACTGGATGTAAAACTCACTACGGCCGACCTGGTAGCTCAGCTGAATGGCGTTGACGGTGTCTTTCTGACCCACATACACCTGGACCATATTATGGGCCTGACGGACCTTCCGTCGAATGTGCCCGTGTATTCCGGCCCCGGCGAAACGACAGCGAGCAGCATGCTGAATATCGCCAGCCAGGGCACAACCGATCGCCTGCTGGCAAATGTCAGCAAACTGCAGGAGTGGCAGTTTGATGACGAAGGCCTTATCGATGTATTTGGCGATGGCTCGCTATGGGCAATACACACACCGGGACACACGCCGGGCGCCACCGCCTACCTGGTGCGCAGCACCACCGGGCCACAGCTGCTGATCGGCGATGCCACCCACACCAAATGGGGCTGGGAGAATGGCGTGGAGCCAGGCTCCTTCTCCCTGGACATTCCCCAGAGTGCCGCAAGCCTGTCCATGCTAAAGCAGCTGGCAAAAGACCACCCGGAAATCATTGCCCATCCGGGGCATCAGTCACTATAGATTCGACATCTGTTATAAAGTAAAGACAGAATGCTCTTCGGTTAACAACATGCAATCAAATCTTGTCAATTTTATCCAGGTTCTGCGCACGCACGATGTGCGCGTGTCTCCTGCGGAGACGCTGGATGCAATGACCGTCGCCACTACCCTGGGCTATAGCGACCGCAATGTGCTCCGCGATGGGCTGGCCATGACTCTGGCCAAAACGCCTGAGGAGGAGGCAGTATTCCTCTCCTGCTTTGATCGTTACTTTTATCAGCGTCTGTCAGACTTCTCTGAAACCAAATCCAACGATGAGGACATTCCGGAGGATGCGGAAGAGTCGCCGGAGGCAACGGATGACACAGCGGATCAAAGTGGGGAATCTTCTGAGCTCTCACCGCTGACCGCCGCTGCTGAGCAAGATGCCGGTGTACAGGCACTGATGGACTCGGCACTGATGCAAAGCCTGGTCAACAATGATCGCAACGAATTGACCGTGGCCATTGGTCGTGCGGCAGAACAGGTCGGCTTGCGACAGATACAAATGTTTACCCAGAAAGGCCAGTTTACCCGCAAAATTCTCGATGCGATGGGCGAGGAGCAATTGCGGGCGGCGGTGATAGAGCTGGAGCGGCAACAAAGCCCGGCCCTGGTTGACCTGCAACGGTATCGGGACATTTTGCGCGAGCAGGTTCGCGACTATGTCGAGCGCGAATATCTGCTTCATGCCGAGGGCAAGACCCGACAGTTCATGGACGATGTGTTGACCAAAACCCGGCTCAACAATATCGAACATATGTATCTGCACAAAGTGCATGAACTGGTTCGCAAGATGGCCAGGAGACTCGCCAGCCGCCACTCTCACAAACGCAGGCAGCTGAAGCGAGGCCAGCTGAACATGGCAAAGACCATGCGCAAAGGCATTCCCAACGATGGTGTAATGTTCAACACCTACTGGCGCCAGACCCGCAAGGAAAAGCCGCAGATACTGGCGGTGTGTGATGTTAGCGGCTCGGTGGCGGCGTACGCCAAGTTCCTGCTGCTATTTCTCTACAGCCTCCAGGACGTACTGCCAAAGGTGCGCAGTTTTGCCTTCTCCAGCCACCTGGGAGAGGTGAGCACCTATTTTGACGACTACCCGGTAGAAAAGGCGATAGAGCTGGTGAACTGGAAGTACGGCGGCGCCACCGACTACGGCAGCAGCCTGCAGGATTTTGCCAAACTGGCGCTGAATGATATTAACAGCAACACCACGGTTATCATGCTTGGGGACGCACGCAACAACAATGGCGACCCGAAGCTTGAGATCATGCAAAGTATCTACCAGCGCGCTCGTCAGGTGATATGGCTCAACCCGGAGTCCCGCAGGGTATGGGGCAGCGGCGACTCGGAAATGTTGCGCTACCAGAGCGCTTGTCATTTTAGCGCCGAATGCAATAACCTTAAGCAACTTGAGCGCATTGTCGACCAACTACTTAAAAGCACACGCTAGGGCAAGTCGCTAATCGAATTGTAACTTGCAAAAATTCGCGATTGGAATGGGTGGCGAGTTGAGAATTTTTTCATGAATTACACGTGCAAAGACTGCAGCTATCGCGGAAAAAAGTGCAACCAGGATGGCTCCTGTCTGGCCTGCGGGTCATTCAATTTGGCCAAGGCTAAAAGTCAGGCTAAACCGGTAAAATCAGGCAAGCTTCGCGTGACTTTGCTGATTGGCCTGTGGGTTTATCTCATAGGGCTGATCATCTGGAAGCTGAATAACTGAAATAGACGTAACAATATTTTTCTTTACCATATTCGCTGCGAAAGCTGGTGTCGCAGCGGCAGCCTGATCCCGCTATACCGGCTCTTGCCGTCGGGTTCTGCGCTAACGGACACACACCCGCCCGGGTTACAGGGAATTCTAATCGTCCATGGTGGTGAGACTGAGGCCCCCTGCAGCCGGAGCTGCGCCAGCGCCTTCACCTTCCTTGGCGAACTTGATTTTCAAGCGCACATTGTTGGCTGAATCGGAGTTTCGCACTGCCTCTTCTTCCGATATCAACCCCTCCTGATACAGCTCGAACAGCGCCGTGTCGAAGGTCTTCATACCGGAGTTCTCGGACTTTTTCATCACTTCCTTCACGCCATCGATTTCGCCACGCAGGATGAGCTCCGCAATTAATGGCGTGCCCAGCAATATCTCGATGGCCGCGCAGCGCTTGCCGTCCACAGTGGGAACCAGGCGCTGGGAAACAAAGGCCTTGATATTCAATGACAGGTCCATCAGCAGTTGCTGACGTCGCTCCTCGGGGAAAAAGTTGATGATACGGTCCAGCGCCTGATTCGCGTTGTTGGCGTGCAAGGTGGAGATACACAGGTGACCTGTTTCAGCAAAGGCAATCGCGTGCTCCATCGTCTCCCGGTCGCGAATCTCTCCAATCAGAATCACGTCCGGCGCCTGGCGCAGGGTGTTCTTCAGCGCGTTGTGCCAACTGCGGGTATCCACCCCCACCTCACGCTGGTTAATAATGGATTTCTTATGCGTGTGCACATATTCCACCGGATCCTCGATGGTCACAATATGGCCGCTGCTATTGCTGTTGCGGTAATCGATAAGTGCCGCCAGCGAGGTTGACTTACCCGACCCGGTCGCACCCACAAAAAGCACCAGTCCACGCTTGGCCATCACCACCTCAGGCAGGATGGGTGGCAGCCGCAGTGACTGCCAGCTGGGAATATCAGCCACGATATTACGGGCTACGATACCCACTTCATTTCGCTGTACGAATATATTGACCCTGAACCGGCCAAAGCCGGAAACAGATATCGCCAGGTTCATCTCCAGTTCCTGCTCGAACTCGGCGCGCTGGGTGGCATCCATAATCTCGTTGGCAATAACCCTGATCTCACCCGGCTTCATCAGCTCACTTGCTATCGGCTTGAGTTCCCCCTCAAATTTGGCACAGGGTGGCGCACCTGTGCTCAGGTAAAGATCAGAACCGCCTTCGGTTGACAGGATTTTAAGCCATTCGGTAATTCTCACTGGGAGTCCCCTGGGTAATTCGGGCGCGCAGGCTCGCGGCCCCGGTTATCTATTTCACGTTACCGAAGAAATCGTCCGGCCATCCCAGCCGATCCAACGTCTCTTCAGACCTGATACTTTATCATTATAGCGACCGATAACACTATTTGCGTTGACCCTGGCATCGGGGCTACTTTTTAGCGATTCACAGGGTCCACCATAGGCGCCGCCGTCCTGGATGCCACGGCACGATGCCATCGACAGGGCTGCAAGGCACGGATTTGCGCGGTTACAAGCTGGCCTGAGCACGCTGCGTCATCGTGCGGTGGCACCTGTACTCCGCCGGTAGGGGAATATACACTTGGTGCCCGCTGATTGGCGCGGGCGCTAAAAGGACCCATCGGACCGCCCCCGTTACCCGCCATGGACACAAGGAGCTACGCTTGCCCTCCCATTTGCAATCTCAACTGCAGGATCTGGCCGACCCAGACTCCCTCGCCATATTAAAAACCATCAGGCGCGGCCTCGAAAAAGAGAGTCTGCGAATAACACCTGACGGCAAGCTGGCCCAGACTCCGCACCCAAAAGGTATGGGCTCCCCGCTGACACATTCCTCTATTACCACCGACTACTCCGAGGCCCTGTTAGAGTTCATTACCGCGGTGAGCACTGACGTGGAAGAAACTCTGGATACGCTGGAAAACGTTCACAGCTTCGCCTACCAGCAACTGGGAGACGACATGCTGTGGTGTGCGAGCATGCCCTGCATTGTAAGCGGTGACGAAGGCATACCGGTCGCTCGTTATGGCAGTTCCAACGTCGCGAAGATGAAAACCGTCTACCGGCTGGGTTTGGGGCATCGCTATGGCCGCCTGATGCAAGCGATTGCCGGAATTCACTATAATTTTTCCATGCCGGACAGCTATTGGCAACAGGCCTGGAATAAAGCCGGCAGCCCAGGAGATATCTGCGACTACATCAGCACCGGCTACCTGGGCCTTATTCGCAATTTCCGCCGCCATTCCTGGCTGCTGATTTACCTGTTTGGCGCCTCACCCGCGGTGTGCGCAAGTTTCCTGAGGGGCCGTGGTGATGCGGGTCTGCAGCCCTTTGACGAGCAGGGCCGCAGCATGCACCTGCCTTACGGCACAGCTCTGCGTATGGGCGACCTGGGCTACAACAGCTCGGCCCAGAAGGGCCTGAATATCTGCTACAACTCGCTGGATAACTACGTGGAAACCCTGCGCAGCGCGATTCTGCGACCCCATCCGGAGTACAGAAATATTCCCCGGGGGCAGGATGGCGACTACCAGCAGCTGAGCGATAGCCTGTTGCAGATCGAGAACGAGTTCTACAGCCCGATCCGGCCCAAGCGTGTAACGCGCTCCGGCGAGACACCTCTCACCGCCCTGCGCCGGCGCGGGATCGAGTACATTGAAGTCCGCTGTGTTGACGTCAGTCCCTTCTCTGCAGTGGGGATAGACGCCGGACAAATGCGTTTTCTCGATACGTTCCTGCTGTACTGCCTGCTGGAAGATAGCCCCGCCTGCAATAATGCGGAACAGGTCACCCAGGCCGCCAATCTGAAAGCCGTGGTGAATCGCGGCAGACTGCCGGGACTGATGCTGCAAACAGCGACTGGTGAGCGACCCATGACCGAATGCGCTACAGAGCTGTTTACCGCCATGCAACCTGTGGCTGAGCTGCTGGATACCGCGAACGAATCAACGCAATACACCGAGAGCCTGCAACAACAGCAGGCAAAAATCTCCGATCCGGAATTGACCCCTTCGGCAAGGGTACTGCGAGAGATGAAAGAAAAGGATCTGCCGTTTTTCCGCCTCGCCATGTCCTACAGTGAGCACTGGGCTGATTATTTTCGCAGCCGCAAGCTCAGCCCGGAAATACAGTCGGAGTTCGAGGAAGAAAGCAGGCGCTCCCTCGCGGCGCAACATGAAGTGGAGCAGGCAGACAACATCAGCTTCAGCGAATACCTTGAGAGTTATTTTGCCCAATACCGGGAGCTTTAAACAGCTCCCGGGGAGGCCCTGACCGTGATCATCGCTGCGATTCACGCCCCTTGAACTTCCTCGCCCACTTTCATCTGGCCTGGCCCGATGAAGGCCTGGTAGCCGGCGGCCTCGAGGGTGACTACTACAAGGGCTACCTTGGCAGCGACCTGCCTGACCCCATTGCGCAGGGCGTGCGACTGCACCGCGCCATAGACGCCTACACCGACAACCACCCCCTGGTGGTGCAGCTGCGGCGGGAATTCCCGCCCCATCTGCGCCGCTATGCCGGCATTCTGATCGACCTGAGTTTCGATCATTATCTGAGCAAACACTGGGACGATTACAGCGACATACCACTACAGGAGTTCAACTCGGGTATTTACCGCGCTCTTCAGTCGCACGAACAGGACCTCAGCGCCGGCGCTCGCAGAATGCTCGCACGCATGCTCGAACACGACATACTGAGCCTTTACCTGGACTGGGAAACCATACCCGCAAGCGCCGCCAGCATTGGCCAGCGCTTTCGTCGCGGCAACCCACTGACTGATGTCGGCGCTGATCTGGCGCCCGTGCGGGGTCTGCTGGAGCAGGCCTTTCTCGGTTTCTACCCGGAGCTACAAGTGTTCACCACACGGCACAACAATTCAGGGATGGCAGCGTCCGGGGTTACTCGCAGACACCGGGGTGATTGAACCATTTACCCGAAGTGCCATCGAATATTGCGCTCTACCGAAAAAGACCCTAACTTAGCCCCCCAAACCGCCAGCAGGCGGGATATTAAGGACTACTGGAATGCTGCAAACCCTCTCTCCTCGATTGGTATTTTTAGGCTTGGCGATTACCGCATTGCTCGCCATGTTGTTTGCCCGTGTCTACCTGGAAGAAATTCTGGGCCTTGCGCCCTGCCCGCTGTGCATGACCCAGCGGGTTTTCGTTGTCATGTGGGGCGGTATCGCGCTACTTGCAGCGCTGCACAATCCACCGCGGTGGGGCCAGAAGATCTACGCCTCGCTTTGCGCGCTGGCTGCCATTGGTGGCGGCGCTATCGCGGTACGGCACGTCTGGCTCCAGCACCTTCCACCGGAGGAGGTCCCCGCCTGTGGCCCCAGCCTGGAATACATGCTGGAGACACTACCCTTTAGCGAAACCCTCAACCTGGTCCTGATGGGCGACGGCAACTGCGCCGAGACCGTGTGGACCTTCCTCGGACTGACCATCCCGGAACAAACACTCATCATGGCGAGCGGGGTGACCCTGGTCTGTCTGTGGCAGCTTTTTCGAAAAGCGCCATGAGCCTTGCCGGGCTGTGCCAGCAACCATATAGTTAGATGACCCAACAGTTACTTCGCAGGAAGCACGCAATGCCGCACAGGAACAGTGACCCCAATCAGCAATTTGCCGCGGTGGAAGACCTGCTCACCCGATGGCTGCGGGAACGTCGTGAACTTTTGGGCAACTATACCCAGATAGCGGTCGCACTGGAGGTAACACTGGAAGCCACAAAACTCACCGCTTACCAGCATGCGCTGTGTGGCCTGCTCGTGGATTACGTGTCAGCGGGGCACTTCGAGGTGTTTAACGAGCTACTAAATGAGGCAGAGAGTTTCGCTGACGGCAGTAGCGCACTGGCGCGACAGCTAATGCCCGCCATAGGCGATACCACGGAGGTCATCATGGCCTACGAGGAAAAATACGGGGGTGGGGAGGTATTCCCCGAGACAGTACAGCGCGACCTTTCCTCACTCGGGGAAGTTCTGGAATCGCGTTTTGTGCTGGAAGACCGGCTTATTGCCGGCCTTCACAACAGACATCGACGCCTGGGAAAGAACCAGGCGCCCAGGGCGTCCTAGTCCTCAGCTTCTGCTTCTGCCTGACTTGGTATGGAGATCAACTCCACGTCAAACACCAGCGCGGCATTGGGGCCGATGGCCTGACCTGCACCGCCGGCACCGTAGCCCAGCTCGGGCGGAATAACCAGCTTGTAAGTGGAGCCAACCGGCATCAGCTGTAAAGCCTCGGTCCAGCCTGGAATCACCTGGCCTACACCGAAGGTGACTGTCTCACCGCGGCCATAGGAGGAATCAAACTCAGTTCCATCCACCAGCGTGCCACGATAATGTACTTCAACGGTATCCTCGGGCCCAGGCATGGGGCCATCACCCGCTTCGACAACTTCATACTGCAGGCCTGAGTCAGTCACAGTCACACCCTCACGGGCAGCATTTTCAGCCAGGAACGCGGTTGCGGCGGCCAGGTTTGCCTCGGACACTGCTGCCTGCGCTACCTGTTGCTCGGCGGCTGCCTGCTCCTGGTAGGCCTGCATCTCGGCGGCGATCTCTTCCTGGGTCAGCAGCGGTTCGCCGCCCTCGAGCGCATCGCGCAAGCCTGCGGAAAACGCGTCGACATCCATGGGAACACTGTCAGAAGCCATGCGTTGGCCCAAAGTGAAGGCAATGCCGTAGCTCAGGCGCTGTGAAGTGGTTTCCAGTTGCGGCGCAGCCGTTTCAGCGGGAGCGGCCACAGTCGGGGTTTCGGCTGTTTGTTGGTTACAGGCTTGCAGGGCGACAGCGCCAACCAGAGCAAGCGGCAATGCATACTTCTTCATATTTTCCTTCCAATTGTATGAACAGGGAGTATCGCGAAAAAACGTTTCAATGCGAGCCCTAACCCCCCGGAATAAACGGGCCCGCCGCCAATCTGGCATCGAACAGCGCGTGATTTGACAGCACTGGGGGTGCAATAGTTTCGCAATGGCGGCACATATTACTACCCGGCACCCCTATACGCCACCCCGCTGAACCGTGGCAAAACCACACCCGGGTAGCTAGCCGCATGGGGTGACTGCGAGTAGAATTCGCGTCCTCATGATTATATTACGCGACATCGGCCTGCGCCGCGGCAGCAAGCTATTGCTACAGGACGCCAATGTGACGATCCAACCCGGGCAGCGCCTGGCTATGATCGGCGCCAACGGCTGCGGAAAATCCAGCCTGTTTTCCCTGTTGCTGGGGGAGCTGACAGCAGATACCGGCAACATTGAGGGTATGTCAAGGCTGCGCATCGCGCACATGGCACAGGAAGTACATGCGACGCAAATGCCCGCAGGAGAGTATATCTGGCGCGGCGACAGTGTACTGGCTCGCCTGCGAGACGAGCTACAGCGTCTTGAAGCTGCCGGTCAGTTCGACGCGGCGGCGCCGATTCACGGCAAGCTTGAAGAAATTGATGGCTACAGCGCGGAGCGACGATCGGAGCGCCTGTTGCAGGGCCTGGGTTTTGCCGCGGATGCCCACCAACGCCCGGTCACTGATTTTTCCGGGGGCTGGCGTATTCGGCTCAATCTCGCGCGGGCACTGATGACACCGTCGGACGTGTTGTTACTGGACGAACCCACTAACCACCTCGATCTGGACGCCACGCTTTGGTTGCAGCAATGGCTGCAGCAATATCCCGGCACCCTGCTGATGATCTCCCATGACCGGGATTTCATCGACGCCACCTGCGAACGCATCCTGCACATTGAACACCAACAACTGAATGCCTATAAAGGGAACTACTCCGAATTCGAACGCCAGCGCGCGGAACGGCTGGCCAACCAGCAGGCGAGCTTCGAAAAGCAGCAGCGGCGTATAGCCGAGATCGACGACTTCGTCAGGCGCTTCCGCTACAAAGCCACCAAGGCAAGGCAGGCCCAGAGTCGACTGAAAGAACTGGAGCGCATGCAGTCACTGGCGCCGGCCCATATCGACTCTCCCTTTGACTTCAGTTTTTCTGCGCCGGAACGCAACTCTGATCCGGTGGTGCGCCTTGACGGAGCCAGCCTGGGCTATGGTAAACAGCCGGTGCTGACCTCTGTGGAGTTGCATTTGCGCCCCGGCAGTCGCTACGGACTGCTAGGGAAAAATGGTGCCGGTAAATCCACCCTGCTGAAGAGTCTGGTGGGCGACTTGCCTCTGCTGGCGGGCGAGCGGGTAACCGGTGAGCATTGCAATATCGGCTATTTTGACCAGCAGCAACTGGAATCCCTGGACTTGCAGGCCAGCGCTATTTTACACCTGCAGCGGTTGAGCCCGAACGCCCGCGAACAGGACATCCTCAATTTTCTGGGCGGGTTCAATTTCCGCGGCGATGCGGCCACCAGCGAGATCGCCCCTTTTTCCGGCGGTGAGAAGGCCCGCCTGGCGCTGGCCATGGTGGTATGGCAACGGCCCAATTTGCTGGTGCTGGATGAACCGACAAACCACCTGGACCTGGATATGCGCCACGCCCTGGAAATCGCTCTGCAAGCCTACGAGGGAGCCCTGATTCTGGTGAGCCACGACCGCCACCTGCTGCGCAACACTGTCGACGAATTACTGCTGGTGCACGATGGCCGGGTTGAGACCTACGCCGAGGACCTGGAGGGCTATGAACGCTGGATTCTGTCCAGTTACCGCCAGGTAGACCGCAGTGAGCCGCCAGCAGCGGACAGTTCCCGCAAGGAAAAGCGCCAGAGCGCCGCCGCCCAGCGAGAGAAGCTGCGGCCGTTACAGAAGCGTATTGATAAAACTGAAAAAGAGATGAGCGCAATAGAGGCGGAACAGGCGGAGGTGCAAACGCGGCTGAGTGACACCGATCTTTATACTGAGGGGCGCAAACGGGATCTTGCGGCGCTGATGCAGAAAGAGGCCGAACTTAAAGTGCGGGCCACGGAGTTGGAGGAGTCCTGGCTGGAGCAGCAGGAGGCGCTGGAGGAGTTGGCTAACGGCTGAGAATCTCCAGAGGCAGAACAGTGTCGCGCCAGACACTTAGCCCGGTGCCAAACCGGGTAAAGATCGTCGGGACACGACGTGAATACATCCATGTAGGCTCGGTTCCCGAGCGCGGACCGGCCCATCCATGGCCTCAACGGTCCCGTCAATCTATACCCGATTCGACACCTACCCTCCCGCTCGCGAATCAATGCACACCCTACGTCATTCATTTCTCGATCAAATGCAACTTGGCACTTCTACTCAGACTCTTGATGGCGGCCTCTCGCTGTTGCGCCACACTGCGGTCAATGGCTGTGTCACACCAGAGCAGTTTTACCGGCCGCCGGCCTCGCGTATATCTGGGGCCACCGACCAGCTCGCCATTGTGCTGGCGCAGGCGTCTATTGAGGTCGCGGGCAATGCCAGTGTAAAGCGTGCCATCTGCACACTGCAGGATGTAGACCGACCAGTCATCCGCCACAAGTGGCTAACTCCGGGTCCAGTTGTGGTAGCGCTCCACCCAACCCAGCAGACGCTCTGGTTTGCGGGCCTTGCGCCACTCGCTGGCAAGGAATTTGTTGCTCTCACCCAGGGTGGGGTAGATATGAATGGTCGCCAGAATTTTGTTCAGGCCGATACCGTGCTTCATCGCCAGCACAAACTCCGCCAGTAATTCGGCGGCGTGATAGCCGACGATGGTGGCTCCCAGTATGCGGTCGCTGCCCGGAGCCGTCAGCACCTTGACGAAGCCATGGGCTTCGCCATCGGCTATGGCGCGGTCCAGGTCATCAATGTCGTAACGGGTAAGCTCATAAGTGATGTCCTGCTCCCTGGCCTCCTGTTCATTGAGCCCCACCCGGGCAACTTCAGGGTCGGTAAACGTCGCCCAGGGTACTATCGAATAGTCGACCTTGAACTTACGGAAACGGCCGAACAGGGCGTTAACCGTTGCGAACCAGGCCTGGTGGCTGGCCATATGTGTGAACAGATAGGGGCCGGCAACGTCGCCGCAACCGAAAATAGTGGGTATGCGGGTCCGCAGGTATTCGTCCACGGCAACCGTGCCGGCTGCAGTGAGCGGTATACCCAGCTCCTCCAACCCCATATTCTCCACATTGGCATGGCGCCCCACCGCCAGTAACACCCGATCAAACGCCAGCTCCTGTTCTCCCTCGGGCGTTTTGAATACCGCCCGCCCGCTGTCGCCGTCCGCTCGGAAAGCCTGCGCCTCGTAGCGGGTGTGCACGGCCATACCCTGTGACGCCAGTCTATCCAGCACCAGTGCAGATACTTCAGTGTCCTCCCTCGGCTGGATACGGTCGGCGTGGGTCACCAGCATCACCTGGCTGCCGAGACGGGCAAAGGCCTGCGCCAATTCACAGCCGATGGGGCCTCCACCCAGCACCAGCAGACGTTTGGGTAACTCCCTTATTTCCCAGACGGTATCCGAAGTAAGGTAATCGAGAGCTTCCAGCCCTGGGATATCCGGCACCCGGGGACGGGCGCCGCTGGCGAGAATAATATTGCGGGCGGTAATCCTGCGCCCGCCCACCTCTACCTCCCAGGGCGATACGATACGGGCGTCACCCTGCACACAGTCGACACCCAGCGAGGTGAAGCGCTCCACGGAGTCATGTGGCTCTATCGTTTTTATTACCGCCTGCACTCGCTCCATCACCTGCCGGAAGTTCACATTTACCGCCATGGGCTCCAGACCAAACTCTTCTGCCCGTCGGGCGTAGTCAGCTATCCGGGCTGAACGAATCAGCGCCTTGCTGGGCACGCAACCCGTATTGAGGCAGTCGCCGCCCATCTTGTGGCGCTCTATCAGCGTGACTTTTGCCTTCACAGTGGCGGCAATCAGTGCAGCTACCAGTCCCGCTGAACCGGCCCCGATCACTACCACATTGGTATCGAAGCTGCGGGGACGGGTATAGGGCGCGAGCACGCGGCGAGCCTGGATATAGCCTAACAGCCACTTTGCGATCAGGGGGAAGACCGCCAGCAATACAAAAGAGAGCAGCAAGCCCGGTGAAATAATGCCGGCTGCCGATTCCAACTCCCCCAATTGAGTTCCCGCATTCACATAGGCCGCTGTCGCCGGCAGCATGCCCAATTGGGACACCCAGTAGTAGCGCCAGGCCTTGATAGGCAACAAACCCATGAGCAGGTTGATCACAAAGAAAGGAAATATCGGCACCAGCCGCAGCGAAAACAGGTAAAAGGCACCATCCTTCTCAAAACCGGCATTAAAGGCGCGCAACTGTCGGCCAAACTTTTCCTGCACCCAGTCCCGCAGCAACAATCGTGACACCAGAAACGCCAGTGTCGCGCCGATGCTGCTGGCAAATGACACCAGAAACAGGGCATACCAGAACCCGAACAGAGCACCGCCAGCCAGCGTCATAATCGCAGCCCCGGGCACCGACAAGGCGGTTACTCCCACGTACAAAGCAAAGTACAAAAGCCCGGCCAGCAATGGATTTTCCGCGTACCAGGCCCGCAGATCACCCATGCTTTGCTTCAGCGTATCCAGCTGGAGGTAGTTGCCGAGGTCGAAGTAGAACCAAGAGGCAATGGCGGCGGCTATGACCGCAATGACTACAATTTTTTTGATCGACACTGTGTTTTCACCTGTGTTTTCTTAGCTTTTTGGGGGGTTCTGAGGGAGATTACTCTTACCCGTGTGACAAGACCACTGTGGCGAGGTTCACCAAGATGGCTAATCATTCTGTTCCAAGGACGCACAGGGGGTGGCGTACCTTCTTCCAGGACACGCTACAAGCACATCCATGTGCGCTCGTGTTCGGCCGCCCTGGCCTCTCACGGCCCTGGAAGAAGGTACGCCACCCCCTGCGCTCCATCGTGCAGCCAACAAAAGCCATTTTGGTTTGCACTGCAGAGTCTGGAGAGACAAGTACAGCCGGAGTGGTGGGAGACTAAAGAACAGGCCGTTGTTAGTCACACAAAGATATGACACCCGGATATATGAGCATTCCGAAATACTCTACCCAGCCGGTTGCCCAGCAAAATTCCGGTGGTATGATTGCCCCCTCGAAACACGGACATATCGTCCGGCGATCACGCGGAGAACACCATGAGCGACCAAATCGTACACGTCAGCGATGCCACATTTGACGCAGAAGTACTCAACTCAGACATTCCTGTGCTCGTAGACTTCTGGGCAGAGTGGTGCGGGCCCTGCAAAATGATAGCCCCGGTGCTGGATGAACTGGCTTCTGAGTACACTGGCAAATTGAAAATCTGCAAAGTGGACGTGGACGCCAACCCCGACATTCCCCCCAAGTTCGGCATCCGCGGCATTCCCACGCTGATCATGTTCAAGGGCGGCAATGCTGAAGCCACCAAGGTGGGCGCACTGTCCAAGACCCAGCTCACTGCCTTTATCGAGGAAGTGGTTTAGCGCTTTTGAGGCCCGGTTCACGCCGGGCCCAGCCCCTCAATCAATAGTATTTAAAGCCCAAAAAAGCAGTAGACGACACCTACGGGGCATGCTACCTTCTCTTTCGTTGCACAGCCCCGTGCACCAATAATAACTCATCATCCAAAATATTTTTTATGCACCGTGCGCTGGCGCCGCCAGCATGTACCCATACCTATACGTCTAATCAACCCCCCTCTTAACTACACAGCTACTTCTTCTATGAATCTTACCGACCTCAAAACCAAATCCACTCAGGACCTCATCGATATTGCCAAAGAAATGGGCCTGGATAACATGGCGCGCTCGCGCAAACAGGACATTATTTTTGCGATCCTGAAACGCCACGCCAAAAGCGGCGAAGACATTTCCGGCGATGGTGTACTGGAAATCCTACAGGACGGCTTTGGCTTCCTGCGCTCCTCCGATAGTTCATACCTGGCAGGACCCGATGACATCTACGTATCTCCCAGTCAGATACGGCGCTTCAACCTGCGCACCGGCGACTCAATCTCAGGCAAGATCCGACCACCGAAGGACAGCGAGCGTTACTTTGCCCTGCTCAAGGTCAGCGAGATCAACTTTAACAAGCCGGAAAATTCCAAGCACAAAATTCTGTTCGAAAACCTCACCCCCCTGTTCCCGGACGAGCGCCTGACACTGGAAACCGGCAACGGCAGCACGGAAGATCTTACCGGCCGAATCATTGACCTGGTTGCACCCCTGGGCAAAGGCGTGCGCGGCCTGCTGGTCGCACCACCCAAGGCCGGCAAGACCATCATGATGCAGAATATTGCGCAGGCGATCATCACCAACAACCCCGAGTGCTACATTATCGTTCTGCTGATCGATGAGCGTCCGGAAGAGGTGACGGAAATGCAGCGTTCGGTGGGCATTCGCGGCGCCGAGGTAGTGGCGTCCACCTTTGACGAACCACCCTCACGCCACGTGCAGGTCGCCGACATGGTTATCGAAAAAGCCAAACGGCTGGTAGAACACAAAAAAGACGTTATTATCCTGCTCGACTCTATTACCCGCCTCGCGCGCGCATTTAACACGGTTATCCCAAGCTCCGGCAAGGTGTTGACCGGTGGTGTGGATGCCCATGCACTGGAGCGGCCCAAGCGCTTTTTCGGCGCTGCGCGGAACATCGAGGAAGGCGGCAGCCTGTCAATTATTGCCACCGCACTGGTTGATACCGGCTCGAAAATGGACGAGGTGATCTACGAAGAGTTCAAGGGCACCGGTAACATGGAACTCCATCTCGATCGCAAAGTGGCTGAGAAGCGCGTCTACCCCGCGATTAATATTCGCCGCTCGGGTACCCGCCGAGAGGAATTGCTCACCGCCGACGACGAGTTACAGCGGATGTGGATACTGCGCAAGCTGTTGCACGGCATGGAAGACCTCGCGGCTATCGAGTTTCTCTCCGACAAGCTCAAGGACACCAAGACCAACGCCGAGTTCTTCAAATCCATGAAGCGCAAATAGCGCCACGGCTCACACCGGGCGCACGATTGCGTGCGCCCTGCTCAACGTGTACTGTCCTTCACCATACTGATCCCAGCATGGACGAATAACGCAGGTGAAATATACAGATCTCCGGGACTTTATTGCCGCGCTGGAACAGCGGGGCGAACTGGTTCGCATCAAAACAGAAGTGGACCCGGTACTGGAAATGACCGAGATCGCCGATCGCACCCTGCGCCAGGGTGGCCCGGCACTGCTGTTCGAAAACCCCAAAGGCTATAACACCCCCGTACTGGTAAACCTGTTCGGTACCGAGCGCCGGGTAGCGCTGGGTATGGGCGAGGAGGACGTATCCGCGCTGCGCGATATCGGTGAACTGCTGGCCTACCTGCGTCAACCAGATCCCCCCAAGAATTTGCGCGATGCATGGGACAAGGCCCCGGTACTCAAGCAGGTGCTGCACATGGGTCCTAAAATGGTGCGTAATCCGCCCTGCCAGTACCACGCTATTGAAGGCACCGACGTCGATCTATACCAGTTGCCGATACAGACCTGCTGGCCTGGCGATGCCGCACCGCTGGTAACATGGCCCCTGGTTATCACTCGCGGCCCCAACAAGGAACGACTGAATCTCGGCATCTATCGCATGCAGCTGATTGGTCGCAATAAACTGATCATGCGCTGGCTGTCACATCGCGGTGGTGCCCTTGATTACCGCGACTGGCAACTGCAACACCCCGGTAAACGCTACCCCGTTGCGATCGCCCTTGGCGCCGACCCCGCCACCACGCTGGCCGCGGTCACACCTATTCCCGACAGTATTTCAGAGTACGCATTTGCCGGCTTGCTACGCGGCAGCAAGACCGAGCTGGGAGAGTGTTTTACCCCATTGTGTCGCGAGCACGGGCTGACCATACCGGCGACTGCGGAATATATTCTCGAGGGCTACCTCGAGCCGGGAGAACTGGCTGACGAAGGGCCCTTCGGTGACCATACCGGATACTATAACGAGGTGGAGCGCTTTCCCGTATTTACCGTGGAGGCTATCACCCACCGGGAGTCGCCGATTTATCACAGTACCTACACCGGCCGGCCGCCGGATGAACCGGCAGTACTGGGAGTAGCACTGAACGAGGTGTTCGTGCCCCTGCTGAAGAAGCAGTTCCCGGAAATTGTTGATTTCTACCTGCCGCCGGAGGGCTGTTCGTATCGCATGGCGGTGGTGACCATGCGCAAGGAGTATCCCGGTCACGCGAAACGCATCATGCTGGGCGTGTGGTCCTTTCTGCGCCAGTTTATGTATACCAAATTCATCATTGTTACCGATGAAGACGTGAACGCCCGGGACTGGAAAGATGTGATATGGGCAATGACCACCCGCATGGACCCCAGGCGCGACAGCGTTTTTATAGACAACACGCCCATCGACTATCTGGATTTTGCCTCACCAGTGGCAGGCCTCGGCTCAAAAGTCGGCTTCGACGCCACCAACAAATGGCCCGGTGAAACAGAGCGGGAATGGGGACGGCCTATCGCCATGGACGCCGAGGTCAAACAGCGGGTCGATGACATGTGGGATCAGCTGGGTATTCCGCCCGGCCCCGACTACCCGGCCTGACTCAACTGCGCGTCAGCAAGTGCTGGTCGGGGACCATTTTTTCTGGCTTGGGCAGGCTGGGAAGCCGGGCTTCCTGCAACAATAAACCCTCGCGATAATAGGCCGCAGCCACCTTCGATTCGCCCAGGCCATCCAGCAGTCTGCCAAGTTCAGCACAGGTTTCGGCGCTGCGTTGCAGGCGATAGCTTTTCTCAAAATAATCCCGCGACTTGCCCCACAGCTTGTCGCGCGCCGCCAGCCGCCCCAGGCACAGGAATAACTGAGCGTCCTCGGGGTGATCTGCCAACCAGCTCTCGGCATGAGCCAACTGACGCCGGACATCCGCAGCTGTTACAAACCCGTACAAGCGGACCAGCGTTGAATCCCAACGTTTCTTGAGCTCGCGCACAATGGCTTTCTCGGCCTCTGCATCGCCGCCCAATGACACCAGTAAACTGATATAGCCCCGGATCATTTCCGGGTCCGCGCGCACTGCAGCGGGCAGTTTGTGCCAGGTCTCGCTGACACGATCCAGGCTGGCATCACCGCCGGCGCCCGCACTGCGCAACATCCCGCCGTAGACATCCTGCTCCAGTGCGGTTTGTTCGTCTGTGTTGATCACCCGGTATTTTTTCAGCTGCGGTAACAGCTCCGCCAATCCGGCGCTGTCACCCAGCCCCGTATACGCCCGTTGCAGAAGTGACAATGCCTGGGGGTATCGCCCCGGACTGCGCCTGGCATCCTGCAGCGTGTTTATGGCCTGTTGATATTGCCCCGCCTGCACCTGTATTTCCGCCCTGGCCAGTGCCACTGCGGTATCCGCTGCCGCGTTGGAATCTGCAGCCGCAAGCAAATGCTGCTCGATTTGATCCGGCTCATTCAACCGCGCGCTGGCGCGCGCCGCCAACAGGTAGTTCACCAGGGGAACCTCATTGTTGCGAGCACCGCGCAGTAGCTCACTACGCGCTTTTGACCAGTTGCCCTCGATATAGTGAACCAGCCCGCGATTGGTCAGGCGCGTGGCCTGCCTGTGCCTGCGTGCATCCATCCAGCCCGAAAGTGACTTCTGCCCACCCACCAGCCTGCGCAGTAACGCGATAAAGACGTAGAGCAACAGCGTGAATAAAAACAGCAACACCAGGCCCACCCAGAGACTGGATTCCAGTGTGTAATCCCCATAGGCCAGTAACAGATAGCCGGGGTCGGTTTCAATAATTGCCACCACACCAACGCCCAGCAGGAGCGCGATGAGGATCAGGGTAAATATCCTGCGCATGGCTTACTTTGCGCCTCCGGACTGCAAACGCTGTTTCATCACAGCGTCCAGCGCCTGCACCGAGTTCGAAATATCGGGCAGGCGGGTAGCGACATTCATATCAGTCAACTGCGTAATCTCTCTAGCCATGGCCCTGGCGGCGGCCTCGTCAGATTCAAAAAACTCCCCCACCCAGTGCTGGGCCCGCTTCAAACTCTCGCGATACAGGGTCTCGTTCCCCGACAGCAGCGACACCTGGGCCTGCTCCAGCAACATGCGCAGGTTTTGTCGCACCAACCCTTCCCACTGGGGATCCATCAGGGCCTGCATGGGAACATCGCGGCGGCGGATGATAATGTAGTCGGACAACTTGGTCAGCGCCGCTTCGTAGCCCTGGCGCATACGCGCCTGCCAGGTGTCGGCGGGCTGTTGCTCCGGGCCCGCCGCCTGTTTCGGCAACTGGAAAATCACTAATTTACCCGCCTGCTCTACCAACGCGGCCAGGCGCAGGTATATCCCCTCAACATCGACCCTGGGCACTGCCCGCACCGCTGCCAGGTCCGAGGCGACCGCTGCGCGCACCTCGTGCAGGCGCACATCGTCCAGTTCAAGCAGGATTGCGTCCGCGCTGCTCAACAGGGCCTGCGCCGCCTTCACATCGTTCGCCATGATCAGGCGCTGGTTGGCCATTCGCAGCAGATACTGCGCCTCCGCCAACAACCAGTCATCGCGGTCATTGGTGCTGTAGCGGTCCAGCTCCGCCCGCTGCGCCGACAACTGTTGTTGCAAGGTGTCCAGCGATTGCTTCAATTGCCCGGACTGCTGGCCAAGTTCCCCGGTACTGGCCTTGAGAGGATCCAGCGCAGTGCCCAGCTGGCTCTGCCAGCGCTTATCGAGTTCACTGAGATCGCTCTGGCTCACCTCAGCACCGGCTGTGGTCTCCAGCGCCTGCACGCGAGCAGCAATGCCGGCGTCGTTGCGCTGTTGTTCACGCAGCAACCACGCCAGCCCGCCCGCCAGGGCCAGGACCAGCAACAGCGCGATCCAACCCGGCGCCGAGGATCCTCCTCCAGCGCTTTTTTTCGCAGTGGCAGCGGTGCGTGGAGCCGTCGGTGCAGCTTTGGCAGACACCTCCGCATCAGCGGCTGGGACTGCCAGGGATTCTCCGGCCGCTGCGGTCTCCTGTGCCAGCTGTTCAGTGTTCTTGTCTTGCTGATCACTCACTCGTTATTCTCCAGCGCTGGTTTGCCATGCTGCCAAGGCGCGCAACATTGCGCTATCCGAGGCATTTTCCGCCACAATCACTTGCTCAAATCCTGCCGCACGGGCCATTTCAGCAACCCTCGGCGAGGGTACCACCAAGGTGATATAACTAAAGTTAGTGGTTTCTGCCGAACGAAGCAATGCCAGCATGTTGCCAAGGCCCTCTCCACTGCTGATCATCACCACGCCAATGCCCCACTGCGCCAGCTTGAGGGGCAGCTCTCCGAGGGCCAATTCGGGCGCGGCGCGACGATAGCAGGCCAACTCATCAACCCGCGCACCACGGCAGCTCAGCTCCTCAGCCAGCGCCTGGCGTCCGCCCTCTCCCTTTACCACCAATACGCGCGCGCCCTGCACCTGTTGCAACTGTGGCAGCGCCAGTAAACCCTCACTGGTCATAGCCGAGCCCGGTGTGTGAGCGCTCACACCAAAGGCCGACAACAGGCGCGCTGTACCAGCGCCCACGGCGTACCACTCCAGTCCGACAGGGAGTTGTGGCCAGCAGGATTCGATGCAGGCCATGCCGTATCGGACGGCATTGGCACTGACAAATATCAGATGCTGGTAGTGATCGAGGTTCAGTACTTGATTGCGCTGTTCCGGAGCAAGTTTCTCCAGCGGCAATATCTGCAGCATTGGCAGGCAATGCGCGGCAAACCCCATTGCCCTGATTGCGGTGCACAGTTCCTCCGCCTGCCCCGCCGGGCGGGTGACCAGAATATTAATGCTGCGCGCCATAGACCGCAGCCAGGATATCCGCAGCACCCTGCGCCAGCAGCTGATCCGCCACCCTCTCGCCCAGTTGCTGCGCCTCGGCGACAGCGGCCTCGGCTTGCGCTCGCAGAATAAGCGAGCCATCGGGCTTCCCCACCAGGCCGCGCAAGCGCAGACGTGTGCCGTCCGCCACATGCTCCGCGAAGCCGGCAATAGGCACCTGACAACCGCCCTGCAAGCGCAGGTTCATGGCGCGCTCGGCAGTGACACGTTGTGCAGTGGGTTCATGGTGTAAAACCTGCAATAGCCCGAGCACATCCGGGTCAGCGGTGCGCAATTCGACCCCCACGGCACCCTGACCGCCTGCCGGCAATGAATGATCAAAGGCAATCGAATGGGCAATGCGCGAGGCGAACCCCAGCCTCACCAGGCCCGCGCTGGCCAGGATGATCGCGTCGTACTCCCCCTCATCCAGTTTCCGCAGGCGTGTATTGACGTTGCCGCGCAAAAACGTCACTTTCAGGTCCGGTCGTCGCTCGCGCAACTGGCATTCGCGGCGCAGGCTTGAGGTTCCCACCACACTGCCGACGGGCAGATCATCCAGCGCCTTAAAACGGTTGCTGACAAAGGCATCCGAGGGGTCCTCACGCTCGCAAATCACACCCAGGCCGAGGCCCGGGGGGAAATCCATCGGTACATCTTTCATGGAATGCACGGCGATATCGGCTGTGCCATCGAGCAACGCCGTCTCCAGTTCTTTTACAAACAGGCCCTTGCCACCTACCTTTGCCAGCGGTACGTCAAGCAGCTGGTCGCCACGGGAGGTCATTCCCAGCAACTCTACCTTGAGCCCGGGATGCGCCGTTTCCAATGTGGATCGAACGTACTCGGCCTGCCACAGGGCCAGAGGGCTTTCCCTGGTAGCGATGACCAATCTGGAGAGCATACTAATATCCTGTCCGGTTTCGAGGACCGGCATAATAACAGCCCGCCCTGCAGGCTGCGACCGGGCAACCTGCGGGCTTGTTCAGCCTGCAACCAGCCGTTGCTTGACCTCCGCCAAATGTCGGCGGCTGACCATTGGCTTCTGGGAAACATCGTTGAGTACAACATACCAGGGCCCCTGTTCATCGCGCTCCAGACGCACGACATGAGCTACCGCAACCAGCGCGTTGCGATGCACCCGCAAAAAGCGCTGACCAAATTCACGCTCCAGCTCCTTCAGTGTGTCGGGGATTAGCAACTCACCGGAGGGGCTATGGGCCGTGACATATTTTTGCTCGGCCAGCAGGCAGCGAACATCCGCCACCGGCATGGTTTCGACACCGCGATGGGTCTGACTGGCAAGCAGACCGCGCTCGGTCGGCACCGCTCCTGCATCAGCATCAGCATCACCCAGTTCAGCCAATGCCGCCAGTTGCACCCGGTTGAGTCGACCCGCCGTGGCCAGCGCCCGCGTCAGATCACGCTCCCTTACGGGTTTTAACAGATAGGCAGCCGCCTGGTGCTGCAGGGCCTCCAGAGCGTATTCATCATAGGCGGTGCAAAAAATTACCGCAGGCGGCTGCTCCTCGGTTTCCAGTTTGGTGGCCAGCTCGATGCCGCTCATTCCCGGCATACGGACATCCAGCAACAGTAGGTCCGGACTGTGCATGCGCACCAGCGCCAGGGCTTGCTCGCCATTACTCGCCTGCCAGCACCGGGTGCCAGGATGCGACTTTTCCAACAGGCGCAGCAATCGCTCACGCGCCAATGCCTCGTCATCAACTACCAGAATCTTCACACCTCGCCCCCTCTACACACTACTCCCACAAGGGATAGCTCAGTTCAACCCTGAACAGCCCATTGGCATGCACAATCAGCAAACGGCCCTGGCCACCGTACAACACCTGCAAGCGCTGGCGGATATTTTCCAGCGCTATCTTGTGCCCTCCAGAGCGAGCTGGTTTTTCCGGTGCCGGGTTTTCAACCACTACCCGCAATACATTCCCCGCCTGCTTTACGCTGACATGGATCTTGCCGCCCCCCTCCATCTGCGCCACACCGTGGTAAACCGCATTCTCCACCAACGGCTGTAATATCAAGCTGGGCATGGGCTTTTCGCGAACCTTCGGGTCCACCTCCCACTCTACCTGCAGCCTGTCCCCCAGTCGCATTTGCTCAATAGCAAGGTATAGCTCACACAGACGCTGCTCATCTGCCACCAGTGTGGGGCGCTGATTTTCCTGCAAACTGACCCGCAGCAGCTCGGACAAATCCTCGACGGCGCGCTCAGCCTCCTCCGGGCGGGAGACAATCAGGCTGGCGATGCTGTTGAGGGTATTAAACAGGAAGTGAGGCCGGATTTTTGACCGCAATGAATCGAGCCTGGAGCGCAATTCCAGTTGTTTCTGCACCAGTAATTGATGCTGCAAATAGAAATAGCGCATGGCGATGCCAGTCAGCACTGCGGCCACCAGGAGATTGCGCAGAACCCACCACAATTCACTGCTGCCACTGTTAAAAACCGGGAACAGGCGCCAGCCAAAGGCGCTGCTAAGCGCTGTAATCGCCAGCACCACCAGCAGGCAGCAGGCGCTCACCAGAGGCAGGCTGAGCCCACTGAGCGGCCGGCGCAGACCGCACAATATCGCGGCGCTGAGCAACACCACCCACTGTACAAAAAGAGAGCAGATAGCCAGCGTATCCCAGTTGAATTCCGGCAGCGAACTGGTACTGAGTGTGTACACCAACACCACCAGCTCCACCAGCAAGACCATGGTGAACACCGTACGCGCTGCACACAGGTCGGGCAGGATAAACTCGCCGGAGGCGATATCCTCTCCCGGCGGCGCCACCTGCCCCGGTGCTGGTTCCATACTCCATTCTCCCCTGTTATAGCTGGTATACTTGCACCCTTGACTGGCGCCGACAAGTGCAAACATCACCGTGTGCCAACACCTTCGAACCTAACAGCAGGAATTAATCGGGAATGAGCAATCAGCAGGACACCAGCAAGCTCTGGGGCGGGCGTTTTACCGAACCCACTGACAGCTTTGTGCAGCGCTTTACAGCATCAGTCAGCTTCGACCAACGTATGGCGGCAGAGGATATCGCCGGCTCGCTAGCCCATGCCGACATGTTGTGTGCGGCAGGCGTGCTTACCACGGAAGAACTCGATGCCATCCGCCAGGGGCTTTCGCAGGTGCAGGAAGAGATTAACAGCGGCAGTTTTAACTGGTCAGTGGAGCTGGAAGATGTCCACATGAATATAGAGGCGCGACTGACCGAGATTATCGGCGTCACTGGCAAGAAACTGCACACCGGGCGCTCCCGCAATGACCAGGTGGCCACTGACATTCGCCTGCATCTGCGGGCAGCCATCGATGTGATTGCGCTCGAGCTTACGCGACTGCAACGGGGCACCATAGGGCTGGCCGCACAGAATACCGACACCATCATGCCCGGCTTTACGCACCTGCAAACCGCGCAACCGGTAACCTTTGGCCACCATTTGCTGGCCTGGAACGAAATGCTGGAACGCGATTTCGGCCGCTTGCAGGATTGCCGCGCACGCCTCAACCAGTCTCCGCTGGGTGCCGCTGCACTGGCGGGCACAACCTACCCCATTGACCGGGCCAGCACCGCGGCCGCCCTGGGCTTCGACAGACCTACGGAAAATTCCCTGGATTCGGTATCCGATCGGGATTTCGCCATCGAGTTCTGCTCTTTCGGGGCAATGCTATTGACCCACCTGTCGCGAATGTCAGAGGAGCTGGTGCTGTGGGCATCCGCTCAATTCAGCTTTATAGAGTTGCCGGATCGATTCTGCACCGGTTCGTCCATCATGCCCCAGAAGAAGAACCCGGATGTGCCCGAGCTGGTGCGCGGTAAAGTGGGCCGGGTTAATGGCAATCTGGTGGCCCTGCTGACCCTGATGAAAAGCCAGCCGCTGGCCTACAACAAGGACAACCAGGAGGACAAGGAGCCGCTGTTTGACACAATTGATACCGTATTGGACTGCCTGCGGGCCTTTGCCGATATGGTGCCGGCTATCCGGCCGCAAACCGGACCCATGCGCGAATCAGCCCGCAAGGGTTTTGCCACCGCCACTGACCTGGCGGACTATCTTGTTCGTCAGGGGCTGCCCTTCCGGGATGCCCATGAGGTGGTCGGCAAAGCGGTTGCCCACGGTGTGGCCACAGGCAAAGATCTGTCTGAAATGACACTGGTGACCCTACAGGGTTTCTGTGCGGATATCCGCGAAGATGTATTCGAAGTGCTTACGCTGGAGGGGTCTGTCGCCGCACGCGACCATCTCGGGGGCACTGCGCCCAAGCAGGTGGCCGCAGCAGCAACCCGCGCCGCCCAGCGGCTTGATAATCGCTAGACCAGGACCTCAAGCCGGGGCCAATCAATCCCCGCCGTAGCGGAGGCTCAGCTGGAAAGTCACGTCTGAGGCGGTTTCCACGCCAATATCCTCCACGATATTCGTGTCCACCGACCAACGCGGGGCGAAGCGCCAGCGAACGCCCCCCGACAAGGTGACAGCAGTGTCCCCCAGCGCGGTCAGGCCGCTGTCAGTGGGTGCCGCATTACTGTCCACCTGCGCCAGCAGCGACCAGTTTTCAGCCACTACCCAATCGAGACTCAGCCCGGCAAACCAGAGGTTCTGTTCCTGTATGCCAGCCAGCAAATCACTGTCGCCGGCGCGCAGATATCCAAGCTGGCCGTGCCAGCGAAGCGGCAGGCTGGACAGGTGGTCACCTGAAAAACGCAGCGCCACAAACTGATCATCTGCACCACTACCGAGAAACTTGTCCTCATCCCCGACACCGAATTTATAACCCAGAGCCAGTGCTGCCACTGAATCTTCGTCGCGAAAAAAGGCGTAATTCAGCGCCACGGTAATGTCACCGAGGCCCGAGCTGTCATCGTCAAACTGGAACCCCCGGGCAAATGAGGAGGAGTACTGATAATTCAGCAGATTCCTGGGCACCCTGGAGCGGCCGCCATCGGACATGCCCCAGAGGTCGTGCCAGTCGTCTATTGCGCGATCAAGATGACCGCCGCTCTGCTCCAGCCAGGGTATTTCCAGCTGCAAATCCCAGTTCGGCGCCAGGCCATAGCGCAGGTCGAGAGCAAAACGCAGAGTCTCACCGTCGAAATTAAGATACTCCCGGCTGGTCTGATCAAGAACGTAGTTATTGGCAACGCTACTGTGTAAAGCGACCCCCAGCTCACCCTTACTCTCAGTGCCGGCATACCGCTGGGACGGCAGCCCGAGCAGGCCCGTCACCGGGCTGAGGTTTTTAACGTAAAGCGGCTCGTAGGCTCCCGAGTTCGTGGCGTACAGCGCGAGCGAAAGCAGCATTAAACTGCGGAATTTATTCAAACCTCTTACTCCGGCTACTGATATCAGGTGTCCCCAATGATACGGGCTGCCAGCGCAGCTAACTAGTGTTGTGCACACACCAAATCACCCTCTACCTCTGTCGGGCACCCGTACCTTATCCACATAGATTGATTGATGAGGCCGATGTTGCGAAATAATGCCCGCCCTGCACACAATCAGCCGGTACTAACAGACCCCCTCGGGCGGTATAATCTCCCGCTTTGCCAACTGGAACCGGGCTCATGCACAACACATTTGCCATACTTGCCATCGTCGCCGCACTATTGCTGGGTGGCTGCGGACAGATGGGGCCCCTATATGAACCCGGTAGCGACACGCCGACACCGCAGCCGACCGGCTCGGAACCCGGCATCACGCCCTGACGAGATCACCCCACATGGACTATTTTCCCTACCGGGATGGCAAACTGTACGCCGAAGACGTCGCAGTGAGCGATATCACCGCCGCCCACGGCACCCCCTGCTATATCTACTCACGTGCAGCACTGGAAGCCGCTTACAGCGAGTATCAGCGTGCGCTCGCTGACTGTGACCACCTGGTTTGCTACGCGGTAAAGGCCAACTCCAATCTGGCGGTATTGAATGTATTGGCGCGCCAGGGTGCGGGTTTCGACATCGTCTCCCTGGGTGAACTGGAGCGCGTGCTGGCCGCTGGCGGCGACCCCGCCAAAATCGTTTTTTCCGGTGTGGCAAAAAAACCGCAGGAAATGGCCAGGGCACTGGAGTTGGGCATCCACTGCTTCAACCTGGAATCCGCTGCAGAACTGGAAGTATTGAACCGGGTTGCCGGGGAGTTGGGCTCGGTGGCGCCCGTGTCAGTGCGCGTCAACCCGGACGTCGACGCCAAGACCCACCCCTATATCTCCACCGGTCTGCGCGAGAATAAATTTGGTGTCAGCGCCGAGGAGGCATTGTCCGTCTACCGGCGAGCTGCCGAGCTAAGCCATATAAGAGTGGTGGGTCTGGATTGCCATATAGGTTCGCAACTCACCGAGATCGCCCCCTTCCTTGACGCTCTGCGTCGGCTCCTCACATTGGTGGATGCACTGGCAGAGACGGGGATTACCATCAGGCACCTGGATCTCGGCGGCGGCCTGGGTGTGCGCTACAAGGATGAAACACCGCCCTCTATTGCCGATTACATTGCCGCGATCAGGCGGGAATTGGGATCACGCAAACTACAGCTGCTGTTTGAACCCGGCCGGTCCATCGCCGCCAACGCCGGCCTGCTGGTCACCCGGGTCGAATATCTCAAGCCGACCCCCGTGCACAATTTTGCCCTGGTGGATGCCGCCATGAACGATATGCTACGGCCCGCGCTCTACCAGGCCTGGCTGGATATCCAGCCGGTCGAGCACAATGACAAGGGTTACAGGACAAGCTGGGATATTGTCGGGCCGGTCTGTGAGACCGGGGACTTCCTCGGCAAGGACCGTGAGCTCTGCCTGTCACAGGGTGACCTGCTGGCCATTTTTGGTGCAGGGGCCTACGGCTTTACCATGAGCTCAAACTACAACAGCCGTGGCCGCGCGCCGGAAGTGATGGTAGACGGGGACGTGGCACAGCTGGTGCGTGAGCGCGAGTCAATTGCTGATATCATGCGCACCGAACGGTGTCTGGCGGATTAGTCAATGCTTCTCAAGTTCACCAAAATGCACGGCGCCGGCAATGATTTCGTGGTCATAGACCTGATCAGCCAGCGCTATAAGCTGCGACCGCGGGATGTGCGCCTGATCGCCGACCGGCACCTGGGCGTGGGTTGCGACCAGATCCTGGTGGTAGAAGCTCCTACCAGCCCGACAACGGATTTCCTTTATCGCATTTATAACGCCGATGGCAGCGAGGCAGAGCAGTGCGGCAACGGTGCGCGCTGTTTCGCGCGTTTCGTGCGAGAAAAGAAGCTCACCACCAAACGGGTCCTCACACTGGAAACCAGCTCGGGCATCATCGAGCTGCGGGTCAAAAGCCGTCACGATGTGGAAGTAAACATGGGGCCGCCAGAATTCGAGCCCGCAGCCATACCCTTCGCGGCAAGTGAGCGCGCGCAAAGCTATCCGCTGACAGTACAGGGCGACACGCTGGAGATAGGTGCTATTTCCATGGGTAACCCCCATGCGGTACTCAGGGTAGATAGCGTGGATGACGCTCCGGTCACGCAACTGGGCCCGCTGATAGAAGCCCACCCGGATTTCCCGCAGAAGACCAATGCGGGCTTTATGGAAATTGTTTCGGATCATTGCATAAAGCTGCGGGTATTCGAGCGCGGTGTGGGTGAAACCCTGGCCTGTGGCACCGGGGCCTGCGCTGCGGTGGTATATGGTATATCACGGGGCTGGCTGCGCGATTTAGTGACAGTGGAGCTGCCGGGGGGTAAGCTTTCAATATCCTGGGCAGGCAGTGGTCAGCCCGTGATAATGACCGGGCCCACCGCAGTGGTGTTCGAGGGCAGCATAAGAATCTGAGGTCGCAGCACCTGCGGCACAGCAGACCAGGGGACGACACGTACTATGTCAGTTGGCAAGGATAAAGCGAGCGCCGCGTCAGCGGCGCGCGAAACCAGCCGCGTTACAGGAACGGGCGATACAGCATCGGTGCAACTCAGTGATGACGCCGTGCGAGAGTTCCTCAAGGATAATGGCGACTTCCTGCAGCGCAACCCCGATCTACTGGACCATTTGCATGTATCCCACGCCTCCGGCAGCGCCGTGTCACTGGTGGAAAAACAGGTGAGCGTATTGCGCGAGCGCAATGTGGATATTCGTCACCGGTTGAACGACCTTACCGCGCACGCCAGGGACAACGACAAGCTATTTGAGCAAACCCGGGCGCTGGTGATTAAACTGCTGGAAGCCGATTCTATCGCAGAGCTTTACCGCGCGTTTTCAGAATCCATGCGAACAGGGTTTGAACTCGAGTTTGCCACCATGATTCTGTTTGGTGACAACACCGACGAAAAAAACTACCGCGTTGAAACCGCCGAGCTGGCCCAGGCCAATATCGGCGCATTGCTCAGTGGACAAAAGGCGGTTTGCGGTGCCCTGCGCAGGGAAGAATTCAGCTATCTATTCGCCAAAGACGGTAATACCCACAAATTTCATCAGGGCGGCTCGGCGGCTGTTGTACCGCTAAACGATGGCGCACAGCTCGGCCTGATCGCCATCGGCAGCTCGGATGCCAATCGCTTTAGCAGCGATATGGGCACCCTGTTTCTGTCGCATATCGCGGACGTTGTGCTGCGTCTGCTGCCGCGCATGACCGGTACGGGGTCCTGATACCCTCGTGACAACTTCGGCGCAGCAGGGAACCGCGGCGCCAGCCAATGAACTGGCGCGTGCCATTGAGCGCTTCCTGGTTTACTTGCGGGATGTGCGTCAACTCTCGCCCCACACGCTCTCCAATTACAAAAGAGACCTGCTGTCCCTGCACGGCTGGGGCCGGGAACAGGGTAAAAGCAGCGCATTGGAGCTGGTGGAAGCCGACATCCGGCAATGGGCCAGCCAACTGCACCGCCGCGGCCTGGCGGGCAGCAGTATCCAGCGCAGCCTGTCTGCGGCGCGCTCATTCTTTAATTATCTGGGCCGCGAAGAGGGCCGGCCGCGCAATCCCGCCGCGAGCGTGCAGGCGCCACGAAAACCGCGAAAGCTCCCGAAAACGCTGGATGCTGATCAGGTAAACAAGTTTCTTTCGTTTGAGGAAGACTCCCTGATAGCGCTAAGAGACCGCGCCATAGCCGAGCTTTTTTACTCCTCCGGCTTGCGTCTGGCAGAACTCGCAGCCATCAATACCGTCGATATAGACTTGCAATCACAGCTGGTCACAGTCACAGGCAAGGGCAACAAAACCCGCACGGTTCCGGTTGGCGGAGTAGCACTGGAAGCCATCCGGCACTGGCTCCAGGCCAGGCCGGAAGTGGCAGCTGACACCGACTCAAGCACGGCACTGTTTACCAGCAACAAGGGCCAGCGCATCAGTGTGCGCAGCATCCAGGCCAGGCTGAAATTGCAGGGGCGCAAAGCCGGTATGCATCAGGATGTACACCCACACATGCTGCGGCACTCCTTTGCCAGCCACATGCTGGAATCCAGCGGCGACCTGCGGGCGGTACAGGAACTGTTGGGGCACGCCAACATCTCTACCACGCAGATTTACACCCACCTGGACTTTCAGCACCTGGCCAAGGTGTATGATGCCGCCCACCCCCGCGCAAAAAAGCGCGACAAAAGCTGAGAGAGCCCAGGCGCTCTCCGGACAGGATTTTCGTGGATATCAAGGTAATCACATTCGATCTGGACAATACCCTGTGGGATGTTGAGCCCGCCCTGCTCCGGGCAGAACAGGCGCAACAAAACTGGTTGCAACAACACCGTCCGGGTGCAATAGACACTTATGATCACGAGGGACTGTGGGAATTCAAGAAATCGGTGTGGCGGCGCCACCCCCATCTGCTGCACCATGTCAGCAAGATACGCGTCCAGATGCTGTACGAGTTACAGTTGGCGGCCGGGTACGGTGAGGAGGAAGCGCGCAGCGGCGCCGAACAGGCGTTTGCGGTGTTTCTGGAGCAGCGCCAGCGAGTCGAACTCTACGAGGAGGCCCTGACAGTGCTTGAGGCACTTGCCAGCGACTACACGCTGGGCGCGCTAACCAATGGCAACGCTGACGTGTACAAGACCGACGCCGGTGATTACTTTGATTTCGCCTACCTTGCGCAGGAGATCGGTGCCAGTAAACCCCACCCGGATATGTTTCATGCAGCGCTGCAACGCACGGGTGTTGCCGCACACAATGTCATTCATGTGGGCGATGACCCGGAGCACGACATACTTGGCGCCAGGGAAGTTGGCATGCACACAGTATGGATGAACTCCCGGGACAAGACCTGGCCCGATACTCCGCGCGCCACCCGGGAGATTACGCGACTGGCGCAACTGCCGGAAGCGATCGCAGAGATTGCTCGCTCAGACCACTGACCCGCTAAACTAGATAGCGTTTTCTCCGGTTTCCCCGGTGCGAATGCGAATAACCTGTTCCAGTTGTGTTACAAAAATCTTGCCGTCGCCGATTTTACCGGTGCTCGCGGCTTTGATAATGGCCTCAATAGTTTGCTCTACCACATCATCGGCAAGTGCAATTTCAAGCTTGAGCTTGGGCAGGAAGTCCACCACATACTCCGCACCGCGGTACAATTCCGTGTGCCCTTTCTGTCGACCAAAACCCTTTACCTCGGTGGCAGTTATGCCTTGCACACCGATATCGGACAAGGCGGCGCGTACATCGTCCATCCTGAACGGCTTGATTATGGCAGTAATGAGTTTCATCCCGGAGCGGCTCCCTGTGATTAAGAACCGCTATTATGGTACTCCGGGCTGAAATGGCAAGGGCTGCACTCAAGCCCCGACCAGGTCGCCGCCTTTATCCGGCACATAAAAAAGGGGCCCGAAGGCCCCAAAAAGTACGCATCGTTAAATGCGCCCGCAACTCAAATCAGGCAGATTTGGTGAACTCCGGATAGGCTTCCATCCCACACTCGGACAGATCCACTCCCTCGTACTCCTCCTCTTCGCTGACACGTATACCCATGACCGCCTTGAGAACGCCCCAGACCACCAGGCTGGCAACAAATACCCAGACAAAGATGGTGACAGCACCTATTAACTGGCCGCTGAAAGACGAACCGCCGTCCTCTGTAAGAGGGTTGGTGATGGGCACCAGCATCAGGCCGAGGAAACCGACCACACCGTGAACGGAGATCGCACCCACCGGATCATCAATCTTCAACTTGTCCAGGGTGAGAATGGAGAACACCACCAGCACACCACCGATTGCACCAAACAGGGTTGCCTGTAGCGCAGTAGGTGTGGAAGGCTCGGCGGTAATAGCCACCAGCCCGGCGAGTGCGCCGTTAAGCGCCATGGTCAGGTCGGCCTTGCCAAACATGATGCGAGCAACAATCAGTGCGCCGATAAGGCCACCGGCCGCCGCTGCGTTGGTGTTCATAAAAACCACGGCAACCGCGTTTGCACTTTCAACACTGGCGGTAGCCAGCACCGAGCCGCCGTTGAATCCGAACCAGCCCAGCCACAAAACGAAGGTGCCCAGTGTGGCCAACGGCAGGTTGGCACCGGGAATCGCATTGATCTGGCCGCTGGCGCTGTACTTGCCTTTGCGGGCACCCAGCAGCAGGACACCTGCGAGGGCAGCGGCTGCGCCAGCCATGTGCACAATACCGGAGCCTGCAAAATCGGAAAAGCCCAGGTCACCGAGTGTATACATGCCAAACACCGCGTTTCCACCCCAGGTCCAGGACCCTTCCATCGGATAGATAAAGCCGGTCATAACAACGGCAAAAGCGAGGAATGCCCAGAGCTTCATGCGTTCAGCGACCGCGCCCGATACAATGGACATAGCCGTGGCAACAAACACCACCTGAAAGAAGAAATCTGCCGAGGGCGCGTAGGTGGCAGGGTCCTCCATACCGGTTACACCGTCACCGGTGATGGTGGAAAGGAACGCGTCACCGCCATACATAATCATATAGCCACAAACCATGTACATGGTGCAGGCCACCGCGTACAGGGCCACGTTTTTTAACAAAATTTCAGTTGTGTTCTTGGCGCGGACAAGGCCAGCTTCGAGCATTGCGAAGCCTGCCGCCATCCACATAACCAGCGCGCCACAGATCAAGAAATAAAATGTGTCCAGGGCGTACTGTAGTTCAAAGATGCTGTTTTCCATGGGAGTACTCTCTAATAACAGTGTCGTGGGTTAGATAGCGTCTTCGCCGGTCTCGCCGGTACGAATACGTATCACCTGCTCCAGCGCGGTTACGAAAACCTTGCCGTCACCGATCTTGCCGGTGTTGGCCGCTTTGGTGACGGCTTCGATGGTTTGCTCAACTACATCGTCAGCCACCGCCACTTCGATCTTCACCTTGGGCAGGAAGTCGACCACATACTCCGCACCGCGATACAACTCGGTATGACCCTTCTGACGACCAAAACCCTTGACCTCGGTAACCGTGATGCCCTGCACCCCGATTTCCGATAGCGCTTCGCGCACGTCATCCAGTTTGAATGGCTTAACAATAGCCGTGATTAATTTCATAGTTTTCTCCTGAAGAGGAGCCGGCCAGATCACTGGTCGGCTCACTGTGCCCGATTGCGATTACATGCTTTTGGAAATAGTGAAAACCGCGGTATCGTCTGCCCAGTCGGTGCCAAAGACGTCGTCCTCGTCCAGATCTGTACCCACATAGGCGACAGAGAGATCAACACCCGCTACGGAGTAGGTTAGAGAGACCGAGTAGTCGGTATAGGAATCCTCGTCGTTAGAGAGGAATCCGGTTTCATCAAAGTCGTTGTAACCTACATGCAGGCCCAGACTCAGGTTTTCCACCAGCGTGAAGCTATAGTCCGCGGCGTAATAGAAAAACTTGCCGGTCCCACCGTAGTAGTCATCCGAGTAGTTCACTCCGATGGAAAGGTCTCGCCAGGAGCCCGCTACATAAAACTCTTCGTAGTCGCCATCGTCGCCGTTATCACCCGGGTAGTCGTAGTAGATGTAACCCACGTCAATACCGAAGTCGGTGTCACCGATGGCGCTGGACCAGCCGGCGTAATAATCCAGTTCCAGGCTGCCGTCGTAGCCATCATTGCTGTCAAAATCGACAGAAGAGCCCCAGGTACCGATGTAAAAGCCGGGGGAAAACTCCACGTCGAAGCCGCCCTGGATCGCCGCCGATTCATCAGACTGCGAAATACCCCGGAAGCGGTAATCATTGGTCAGCGCAACATTGCCGCTGATCTCAAAACCGTCCCCTGAGGCCACGTCCATATCATCTTTTTCCTGCGCCTGGGATACTCCAGCGCCCGCGAGCAGGGCGGTGGCAACGGCTGCACTGAGAAATTTTTGTTTAAGCATGTTTACTCTCTCCATGGTTTGTCTCAAAAGTTCAGAATATGCATGGCGAAATACCGCTAGCGGCACATTCTTTACGCGATACCAATTCTGGTACGCTGAATTTGCATAGTGTGTGCCAAGCCAAGTTAATTCGTTCCAAAACAAGGTGTTGAAGAATTTTTCACCCATTTTCGACCCCCCAAAACCCCGTTCTGGGGCACGCGCGACGCACCAATTTGGTGCCTTGAGCCAAAATGGCGCACTGAAGCGAGCTGTGCCCGGTTCGCGATTTCCTCTAAACTCGGCAACTCTCGAACAAAGCGAACAATGAAGGCACCTATGGCTCTGAAACCCCCACCCCCCTGGGAAGTGATACAACACGTTAACGAGCTGGTCAGCTCCAGCGGTATCAAGGGCGAAGTCGACAAGGGTGTCAGGGCACTCGCGCAATCCGCCCTGGCGAAGCTGGACGTGGTCAGCCGGGAGGAGTTCGACGCCCAGGCGGAAATTCTGGCGCGGACACGCGCCAAAGTGGTGGCCCTGGAAGCAGAGCTGGAAGAGTTGACCAAAGAACTGGAAACACTCGCCGGAGACAGCTGAAAACTCGGCACGTCGTACCTGCCGTTGAGGTATAGAGCTCAAGGATGAGCGATGGAATTGTCAGTGGTATACAGCAGGGCGTTGTCCGGCATGGTGGCACCGCTGGTGCGGGTGGAGACCCACCTGTCCAATGGCTTGCCTGCTTTTCACATAGTAGGGCTGCCGGAAACGGCGGTGCGCGAAAGCAAAGACCGCGTTCGCAGCGCCATCATCAACTCGCATTTCACTTTTCCCGATCGGCGCATTACCGTCAATCTTGCCCCCGCAGATCTGCCCAAGGAGGGGGGCAGGTTCGATCTTCCCATCGCGTTGGGCATTCTCACCGCCTCCGGGCAGGTACCGCGAGACCTGCTAACGCAACACGAATTTCTGGGCGAGCTCGCCCTGGATGGCTGTCTGCGCGCAGTACCCGGTGCCATTCCCGCAGCAACGGCCAGCGGCGAAAACGGCCGCTGCCTGGTACTGCCTTCTGACAGCGCCCCCCTGGCGGCACTCGCACCGGGCAGCAAGGTTGTCGCGGCGGTTGACCTGCTCACGCTTTGCGCCCACCTGAACAGCAGCCGCCCCATCTGTTACAGCGTGGCTGAACCCCCGGCCGGTGTTGGCGTCTACCCCGACCTCAGAGACGTTGTCGGCCAACAAGGCGCCCGCCGCGCGCTGGAAATTGCCGCCGCTGGCAATCACAACCTGCTGCTGTTCGGGCCGCCGGGAACAGGAAAAACACTGCTCGCCAGCCGTCTCCCGGGTATTCTTCCGCCACCCAGCGCGGAGGAAGCACTTACCTTGCTGACACTGCAGAATTTCTATGACCCCCATAGCACCAGTGCCTACCTACAGCGACCATTTCGCGCCCCGCACCACACTGCCAGCGCCACCTCCCTGGCTGGCGGCGGAAGCAGGCCGCGCCCGGGTGAAATATCGCTGGCCCACGGCGGCGTTTTGTTCCTCGATGAACTGGCTGAATTCAACCGGCACAGTCTGGAGGTACTGCGCGAACCCCTGGAGTCAGGAGAAATCACATTATCCCGGGCGCAGCACCGGACACGTTTCCCGGCGCGGTTTCAGCTGGTTGCCGCCATGAACCCTTGTCCCTGCGGATTTCTTGGGGACCAGGAACGCCCCTGCCGCTGTACTCCGGAGCAAATAAAGCGCTACGGCGCACGCATATCAGGGCCCCTGCTGGACCGCATAGACCTGTACGTGGCTGTAAACCGGCTGCCGCCCGCTGACCTGCTGGACGGCGGTGACCACGGCGAGCCCTCCAGCGACGTCCGCGCCCGGGTCTGCGCCAGCAGAACCCTGCAGGAACAGCGCCAGGGTTGCGCCAACGCACAGATCCCACCCGACCAGGTGACGCGGATATGCGCACTGGAAAAACGCAGCAGAAGCCAGCTGGAGTCTGCCGCGAAGCGTATGACACTATCCGGGCGGGCTCTACATCGCACCTTGCGTGTGGCGCGCACGATTGCAGACCTGGAGGGCAGCGAGGCAGTAGGTGAGGCACATATCGGCGAGGCGTTGGCCTACCGCAGCACCGACCTGCCCTTGCAGTAGGCCGGCAGACTGGTCGCAGCCGCGCCGCAAAACACCAGCCACTGCCTTTCAAGAATCGAAAGCGAAGCAGAAATGGGCAGGTGGCATATTCCGATTTGATGCTCTACTCTGCTTTTCGCTGGACAAAATTATAAATACATTGGATATCGATCATCATGCGCACAGCTCTTAATATCACGCTCTTATTTGCCAGTCTCACCACTGGCAATGCCGGGGCCGCAGTTTCCCCCGAACAGGCGGCTCAGCTTGGCAAATCCCTGACACCTGTAGGTGCTGAGCAGGCGGGCAATGCCGACGGCAGCATTCCCCCCTGGGGCCCCAGTGGCCCGCCCATACCTGCCAACTTCGTGCCGGGCTCAGACAACTATGTTGACCCCTACCCCGAGGAAAAGCCGCTTTATACCATCAATGAAAGCAACTGGAAGGATTATGCCAGCCTACTGACACCGGGCACTCAGGCCATGTTCGAGAAATACGGCAAGGACGGCTGGGAGATGCATGTCTACCCCAGCCACCGCAGCGGCTCCCGGCCCGACTGGTATTACGCCAACACTTTCAAAAATGCCACCGGCGCGACACTGGTAGCGGATGGGCAGCAAATAGCCGGCAGTTACCCCGGTGTACCCTTTCCTATTCCCCAGTCCGGGCTGGAAGCAATCTGGAACCATATGATTCGCTATGCGACCGATGCCACCCAGACCTACGATACTTACTACGTCGACTCATCCGGCGAGTCCGTTCTCGCCACTTCGGCCTATTCCACTTCGGTCTTCCCGATGTTCAAGACACCGGATGAACTGGTGGGAGACAAGTCCTGGACCATGCTCAGAATCAACTACGAGGCACCGGCCCGCAGGGCGGGGGAGATTCTCCTGGTACATGAACCCGGCGCTGACTACACCGCGGGCAAGGGCCGCAAGGCCTGGCAATACCTGACAGGCCAGCGTCGTACACGCCTGGCACCAGCGGTGTCGTTCGACACCCCCAACCCCGGCGTGGCCGGCACCTCTACTTACGATGATGCCTCCATTTACAACGGCTCTCCCGAACGCTACAACTGGCAACTGGTAGGCAAGCAGGAAATGATTATTCCCGCCTCCAACTACCGCTTTGTTTTCGAAACACAACTGGAAGATGCGCTGGGGCCGAAGTTTCTGAAACCTGAGTTCATACGCTGGGAAAAACACCGTGTCTGGGTGGTTGATTCCACCCTCAAAGAAGGCCAGCGGCACCTGTACAGCCGTCGCACCTTTTATCTGGATGAGGACAGCTGGGGTGCCGTGGCCAGTGATATGTATGACGGCCGGGGCGAGTTGTGGCGACTGCAGTATCTGTATGGTGGCCAAATGTATGATCGCAAGGCAGGATTTGGCTCAGCATACGGGGCCTACGACCTACTGCAGAACATCTATAATCTCAACGGCAAGACAATCCCTGGCAGATTCAAGAACGGCGTGGAACAGGGGGATAAATACTTTACGCCCCAGGGCCTGTCGCGAGGCGGAGTGCGCTAGGCGCGCCAACTATTTCATATGGCTTTCCTAATCCTGTTGCACTACCCTATAATCAGGTGAATAAAATAATCAGCTAAGGAGTACCAATCACCATGCAGAACAGTATTAAAGCCGCCCTGCTACTAGGGTCATTCGTCGCCAGCGGTGCGATGGCAGGAGTCTCTCCGGAGCTCGCCGCGCAGCTGGGCAAGACTCTTACCCCAATGGGCGCCGAAATGGCCGGGAATGAGGATGGCAGCATCCCCGCATGGGATCCCGCAGGCCCGCCAATTCCAGCGGCCTACGAAGCAGGTTCAAGCAACTACGTTGACATGTATCCGGATGAGGAGCCCATTCTCATTATCAACGGTAGCAACTGGCAGGAATATAAAGAGAACCTGACCGCTGGCACCATAGGCATGTTTGAGAAATACGCTGACGATGGCTGGGAAATGCAGGTGTATCCAACCCACCGTGTCTCCACGCGCCCCGACTGGTACTACGCCAACACCGAAAAGAATGCGACAGGGGCAACCCTGGTGGCCGACGGACAGAAAATCGAGGGTAACTACCCCGGCCTGCCGTTTCCCATGCCCCAGTCTGGCCTCGAGGCCATCTGGAATCATATGATTCGCTTCTCTGGCGACATAAACCAGGATTACGACACTTATTATGTCGATTCCAGCGGCAAGCCCATTCTCGCTACCAGCGCGCACTCTGTTTCTGTGTACCCCATGTTCAGAAAGCCTGACCAACCGGTTGGTGACGAAATCTGGACAATGCTGCGTATCGACTACAATGCACCCGCCCGTCGGGCCGGGGAAATCCTGCTGGTACACGAGCCCGGAGCAGACTACACCGCAGGTAAAGGTCGCAAGGCTTGGCAGTATCTGACCGGCCAGCGCCGGGTTCGCCTGGCACCCGCAGTCTCTTTCGACACGCCTAACCCTGGCGTTGCCGGCACCACCACTTACGACGACTCCTTTGTCTACAACGGCTCACCAGAGCGCTTCAACTGGAAGCTGGTTGGCAAGAAGGAGATGTATATACCGGCGAACAACAACGAATTCGTGTTCGAGACCAAACTGGAAGATGCCCTGGGGCCGAAATTTCTCGATCCCGGTGTTATCCGCTGGGAAAAGCGCCGGGTATGGGTGGTAGATTCCACACTGAAAGAAGGTCAGCGTCATTTGTATAGCCGCCGAACTTTCTACATCGACGAGGATGACTGGGTAGCCGTAGCCGGCGACATGTATGATGGTCGTGGCAATCTGTGGCGTCTGCAGTACATCTACCCCGCCGTACAGTACGGTCGCAACACGGGCTTCTTTTCTTCCTACGGAGCATACGACCTGCTGCAGAACATCTACAACCTGAACGGCAAACCCATCCCGGGCCGCTTCAAGAATGGCAGTGGCGGCGTGGGCGACAAGTTCTTCACCCCCAAAGGCATGGCTCGCAGCGGCGTGCGCTAAGCTCTGCTAAACTCCTGCGCCCAGCGAGGGCGCATGCGGGTCAAGCTCACAAAAAAGACCAACATATATTGTTGGTCTTTTTTTTTCCCCTACCGACTAAAATACAGGAGCAAAAACCGTTGGACGAACAACAGTTGCTGGAACGATTCCAGAGTAATGCACCGGACTTCCTGAAAAGACTGGGCGGCCGGTTTACCCATGCAAATCCAGCCACCGGAACCTGCGTTATGGCATTCGACATAAGCCGGGACTTCTGCCACTCAATCGATGTCGTTCAGGGTGGCTTTATAACAACCATACTGGATATCGCCATGACCCACGCGGCTTTCGCCAGCAGCGATAGTGTCTCTAATATAGCGTCTCTTGAAATCAAGACTATGTATCTGGAGCCTACCAGGGCAGGTCAATTGCGGGTCGAGGGCAGCGTCACCAAGCTCGGCTACAAAACAGCCTTTCTGGAAGGCCGGGTCTATAACTCCGATGGATTATTGACTGCCACCGCAAGTTCCGTGGCCAAGGTGATGCGCAACTAGTGTCCCAACTCAATCCACGCCAGCGCGAAGCTGTACGCTATATCGACGGCCCACTGCTGGTTCTCGCCGGTGCCGGCAGCGGTAAGACCAGCGTGATCACACGCAAGATCGCCTATCTGGTCGAAACCTGTGGCATTAACGCCAACCACATCGCCGCCGTCACTTTTACTAATAAGGCGGCCCGGGAAATGAAGGAGCGGGTGGGGAAGTTGTTGGGCAAGGGCATTGCCGAGGGTCTCACGGTCAGTACCTTTCACCAGTTGGGGCTGAAAATCATACGCAGTGAACGCAAAATACTGGAGCTCAAGCCCGGCTTTTCCATCTTTGATGGCGAGGACACTCGCACACTGATACGCGACCTGCTTATCCAGGAACACGGCGCGGAAGGTGACCAGGCCAATACCATCGCCCAGCGTATTTCCAACTGGAAAAACGATCGGGTTCTGCCGGAGCAGGCTCTGGCCGACGCCAGTAGCCCGGCGGATATGCTATGCGCCCAGGCCTACCTGCGCTATAAGCGGGCACTGCGAGCCTACAACGCGCTCGATTTCGACGACCTGATTCTGCTACCCACCATCCTGTTTGAACACCATCCCGATATACTGGAGAAATGGCAGAACCAGCTGCACTATCTGCTGGTGGACGAATATCAGGACACCAACACCAGCCAGTACCTGCTGGTAAAACAGCTGGTAGGACTGCGCGGCCAGCTTACAGTGGTGGGCGATGACGATCAGTCAATTTACGCCTGGCGCGGCGCCAAACCGGAAAATCTGGGCCTGCTGCAGGAGGACTATCCGCAACTGAAAATCGTCATGCTGGAGCAAAATTACCGCTCAACCGCCCGCATCCTCAAAGCCGCCAATACCCTGATCGCCAACAACAGTCACGTGTTTGAAAAGCAATTGTGGTGCGAACTGGGTTACGGCGAGCCTCTGCGCGTGATCCGTTGCACCAGCGAACAGCATGAGGCCGACCAGGTGGCGGCTGAAATCCTCGATCACAAGCTGCGTAAGCGCACCCGCTTTGGTGACTACGCGGTGCTGTATCGCGGCAATCATCAGTCACGACTCATTGAGGTGGCCCTGCAACAACAGCAGGTGCCGTATCACCTCAGTGGCGGCACTTCATTCTTCGCCCGCAACGAAGTGAAGGACATCATGGCCTACCTGAGACTGGTGTTGAACGAGAACGATGACAATGCGTTCCTGCGCATTGCTAACGTGCCAAGGCGTAAGTTGGGGGCATCAACGCTGGAAGCCCTGGGCAACTTTGCCAACACTCAACGCTGCAGCCTGAGCCAGGCATGCTCTCGCATCGGGCCAGACAGCATTCCCGAGGCGGGCCTGAAGCGGCTGCGCGAATTTCGCAGCTGGATGTCCACTGTGCGCAGCCGGTGCCAGGGTGAATCGGGTGTCGACGGCATACGCCAGATGATTCGAGACATGGATTATGAGGACTGGTTGTTACAGCTCAGCTCCAGCGAGGATGTCGCCGAACGCCGTATGGCCAACGTGGATTTTCTGGTGGATTCGCTGGCGCGCGTCATGGCTAGCGAACAGGTGCCGCTGGATGAGGCGATATCCCGTCTGGTACTGCGGGACCTGTTGGAACAGCAGGATGAGGAAGACACCGGCCCCGACACTGTACAGCTGATGACTTTGCATGCGGCCAAGGGTCTGGAGTTCCCCCACGTCTATATTATTGGCATGGAAGAGAACCTGCTGCCTCACCGGGTTAGTATCGAGGAAGACAATATTGCGGAGGAGCGACGCCTCGCCTACGTAGGGATTACCAGAGCCCGGGAAACGCTGGTAATGACCCTGGCGCTGAAACGGCGCCAGTTTGGCGAGACAATCAACTGCGAGGCCAGCCGCTTCATCGCCGAACTTCCCCAGGACGACCTGCAGTGGCAGGGTGGAGGGACCGATAGCGAAGAGGCCAATGAGGAGCGGGGCCAGGAAACCCTGGCCGGCCTGAAAAACCTCTTTGGTTAAAGCCACCTGGGCAATATATTCAACTGCGCCGCTGCCACAGGGCTGGCGAATAACCGGCTATTGATATCAATCCACACATATTACCGCTTTGTCCCGCTATAATGCTCTGTTCCAGAAGAGACAACAGGCTTCGGCAATGCGAATGCCCGCCACAGTAGCACCGCCAGCATGAACAGTGTCCGTGTACCCGAACCCGCTGCTGCGGTGGTAACGGCTAAAAAAAAGCGGGTCAGCTCGGGGACACGCCGGGAAAAAGGCGAGCAAACCCGTCGCAAGATTCTCAATGCCACTCTGAAAGTCATCTGCCGGGACGGGGTACGCGCTGTGACGCATCGCTCTGTGGCAGCAGAGGCAGATGTGCATTTGTCGCTAACCACATACTACTTCACCGACATCGAACAAATGATGAAGGAGGCTTTCCAGCAATTTTGTGATGCCAGTCAGCCAGACCTGGAGAATGCACTGGAGGCCGCTTACAAATACCTGGGTTCGTTCACACGAAGTGAATTACGCAAGCGTGAAACGCGGGAAAAAATATGCCATGAGATGGCTATCATGACCGGTAGGCACGTCTATAACCAGATTATCCACAACCCAGAGAGACTCGCGCTGGAACAGATATTGTTCAATGAAGCCAGGCTGTCTCCGGAGATTCACAAGCTTGGCGTGCGGCAGCGCGAAAAGCAGATCGAACCACTGATCACCCTGTGCCGGATCTTCAATCGCAAGGACCCTGAAATCAACGCCGAGCTGCTGTTTGGCTCAATTACCTCAATGGAGTATCACGCCGTGACCCTGCACAGGGACGAAGTAGACGAAGCGAAGATCGTAGCCCTGCTGCGCCGCCTACTGGGTTGGCTGGGTGGCCTCAAGTCGGCCTGACACAGGATGATGAGCTACCCCGTTACCATCGAGGATATACGCGCCGCAGCTCTGCGGATCGCGCCCTATATTCATCGCACACCGGTGCTTTCAAGCCAGTTGATAAACGCGTTAACCGGCTGCGACATCCATTTCAAATGCGAGAACCTGCAGAAGGTCGGTGCCTTCAAGGCCAGAGGTGCTCACAATGCTGTGCTGCTATTGACTCCCGCCGCGCGAGCCAGAGGGGTTGCCACACATTCCTCGGGCAACCATGCCGCTGCCCTGGCACTGGCCGCCAGCCATTTTGGCATACCCGCCTACATCGTCATGCCCCAGAACGCACCGGCGAGCAAAGTAGTGGCCGTGCGCGCCTACGGTGGAGAGATTACGTTTTGCGAATCCACCCAGGCAGCACGGGAGAACGAACTGGAGGCCGTATGCGCCAGCACCGGTGCCAGCTTCATTCCCCCCTACGACCACACCGACGTTATCGCCGGCCAGGGAACGACCGCTTTGGAGATTGCCGAACAATTACGACCAGCACCCGACTTTCTCATAACCCCTGTCGGGGGTGGCGGCCTGCTGGCCGGCTGTGCAGTTGCCAGCAAAGCGTTAATGCCAACAACCCTCGTGATAGGGGCCGAGCCCGCAGGGGCAGACGATGCGCTTCACAGCTTGAAGACGGGGGTTAGGCAGCCTCAGACCGCCCCCGATACCGTGGCGGATGGTCTGCGCACAGCTCTCGGGGAAATCAACTTCAGTCTGATCCGCGATCACGTGGCGGATATCCTGAGCAGTGAAGACAACACCATCATCCGCGCCATGCGCTTGATCTGGACCCACATGAAACTGGTAGTAGAACCCTCTGCAGCCGTCGGGCTGGCGGTTATTCTGGACAATCCCCGGCGCTTCGCGGGCAAACGCGTGGCCGTCGTACTCACTGGCGGCAACGTCGATATCGACAAACTACCCTGGTGAACAGAGCCCCAACCGTAACCGAGCAATCGTAACCACACCAAGGAAAATGATATGTACATCAACGGCGAATGGATACAGTGCCCTCAAAGCTTCCCCGTGCTCAACCCGGCCAATGGCGAGGAGATCGGGCGAGCCCAGGACGGGCAGCGCAACGATGCGCGTATGGCAATTGATGCGGCAGCCGCGGCACAGGCCGGGTGGGCCGCCCTCACGGCATACGAGCGTTCGGGCCTGCTGTACCGTGCCCACCAGCTGATGATGGAGCGCCGGCCGGCACTGGCAGAACTAATGACCCGAGAGCAGGGCAAGCCACTTAAAGCCGCTCTGAACGAGGTTAAATACGCCGCCGATTTTCTGCTCTGGTTCGCCGAGGAGGCCAAGCGCATCTACGGTGAGACCATTCCTTCAGCCCGCAGCGACCAACGCTTTCTGGTACACAAAAGCGCGGTGGGCGTGGTAGCCGCGGTTACCCCCTGGAACTACCCCATATCCATGCTTACGCGCAAACTGGCACCGGCCCTGGCGGCGGGTTGCACGGTGGTGCTCAAACCGGCCGAAGCCACACCATTATGTGCAGTGGCCGTGTTCGAAATACTGCACGAAGTGGGCTTTCCCCCGGGGGTTGTGAATCTGGTGACCGCCGCTGACCCCGCCCCCATTGGAGACGAGTTTTGCAGCAACCCCCTGGTCAAAAAACTCACCTTTACCGGCTCCACTGCTGTTGGCAAAAAGCTGGCGCAGGCCGCCGCTATACAGCTCAAGCGCGTCTCCATGGAATTGGGTGGGCACGCGCCTTTCATCGTGTTCGATGACGCCAACCCGGTTCATGCCGCCAAGGGCGTGTCTCTGGTGAAGTTCCTCAATACCGGGCAGGCCTGCATCAGCCCCAACCGCATTTTTGTGCAACGCTCCATGTTGGCGCCTTTTCTGGAAACCCTGCAGGAACGTATAGACAAAATGCGCGCCGGCGACGGCATGGATCCCGTCAATGCCATTGGCCCCCTGGTGAGCCAGGCTGCTGTGGACAAGGTTGACCGGCAGGTTAAGGACGCAGTGACACAGGGAGCGACCCTCCACACGGGCGGTGGCCGCTTGCTGGAGAATGGGCTGGACAAAGGCCATTTTTATGCGCCCACCCTGCTCAGTAATATCACATCAGATATGCTCATCTACCGGGAGGAAACTTTTGGCCCGGTCGCCCCGGTGATTGC
Organism: uncultured Haliea sp.; assembly: GCA_963977485.1. Taxonomy (GTDB): domain Bacteria; phylum Pseudomonadota; class Gammaproteobacteria; order Pseudomonadales; family Halieaceae; genus JARRPM01. The sequence continues at coordinate 21,462 of CAXBOW010000007.1, read as the reverse complement.
CTTCGACGATGATGACGATGTCATCGCCATGGCCAATGACACCAGCTATGGGCTGGCCGCCTATGTTTACACACAGAACCTGTCGCGCGCGATGCGCGCATTCGAGGCGCTGCAGTTCGGAATCATCGGTATCAACGACATCAACCCCACCAGCGCAGCAGCACCCTTCGGCGGCATGAAGGAAAGCGGCCTGGGCCGCGAGGGCGCGCGGGAAGGATTAGAGGAATACCTGGAAACCAAACTGGGCGGGTTCAGCATATAATGCGCCACTCACGACTATAAGGAGTACAGCATGACCGGACCTAAATATGCAGGGCTCGACACCCTCGCCCTGCATGCCGGCGCCCAGCCCGACCCGACAACCGGTGCGCGCGCCACCCCCATATACCAGACCGCCTCGTTTACATTTCCCGATTCGGATTACGCCGCCTCGCTGTTCAATCTCGAGCGCACAGGGCATGTTTATTCGCGCCTGAGTAATCCCACCAACGCCGTTTTGGAGGAGCGAATTGCCGCACTCGAAGGCGCTGTGGGTGCCATCGCCACAGCCAGCGGGCAAGCAGCATTGCATCTGGCTATTACCACCCTGATGGGGGCCGGGTCCCATATTGTTGCCGCCAGTGCGCTTTATGGTGGCACCCACAATTTGCTGGCCTATACCCTGCCGCGGTTCGGTATCGAAACCACCTTTGTGGACACCCGAGATCCGGAGGCGTTTCGCGCCGCAATAAAAGACAATACCCGGCTGGTGTTTGCCGAGACCGTAGGCAACCCGGGGCTGGATGTCCTGGACATTCCCGCCGTCTCGGCCATCGCCCATGAAGCCGGTCTTCCCCTGATGGTCGATTCCACCTTTACCACGCCCTACCTCATGCAGCCGCTGGAATGGGGTGCGGACCTGATCGTGCACTCCGCCACCAAGTTCCTCAGCGGTCACGGAATCGTCATCGGGGGGTTGCTGGTGGACGGCGGCAAATTCGACTGGGATGCATCGGGCAAATTCCCCACCCTGAGCGAGCCCTACGCCGGCTTTCACAATCTGGTTTTTACAGAAGAATTCGGCCCCGCCGCATTTATCGTGCGGGCACGCAAGGAGGGCCTGCGGGACTTTGGTGCCTGCATGAGCCCGACCACGGCATTCCATATATTGCAGGGGATTGAAACGCTTGGGCTGCGCATGCAGCGCCATGTCGACAACACCCGCGAGGTTGTACAGTTCCTGCAGCAACATGCTGCGGTGGACGCTGTAGCCTACCCGGAACTGGAGGGCCACCCCGATCGGGCACTGGCGGCCAAGCTATTACCCAGGGGCTGCGGTGCCGTGTTCAGCTTCGAGCTCAAGGGCGGGCGCGAGGCGGGTATTGCCTTTGTCGATGCCCTCAGCCTGTTTTCACATCTGGCCAACGTGGGCGACGCCAAATCACTGGTCATACACCCAGCCAGCACCACCCATCACCGTATGGATGAAGCGGCCCTGAAGGCCGGCGGTATATCCGCCGGCACTATCCGACTTTCCGTCGGGGTAGAGCAGGTCGGCGACCTGATTGCCGACCTGAAGCAGGGTCTGCGCGCGGCGGAGAAAGCCGTGGGAGCAACGCGATGAAACTGACAGTCGAGGGGAACAGCGTCTATTGCTATACCAACAGTCGCGACATTGCAGCCGACAAGGAGAGCATTGTGTTTGTGCATGGCTCCGGCATGGACCACACAGTATGGACCTTGTTTGCACGCCACTTCGCGCGCCATGGCCGCAATGTGATTGCACTGGATCTGCCGGGGCACGGGCGCTCCACGGGGCAGCCTAAAGCGTCAATAGAGGAAATGAGCGACTGGGTAATCGCCGTGCTGGATGAACTGGCCATTGAGCAGGCCGCCATTGTCGGGCACAGCCTGGGCAGCCTGGTGGCTCTCGATTGCGCCGCCCGCCACAGCAGCAGGGTACGCGCTATTGCACTGGTGGGTACCACGGCACCGATGCCGGTGTCCGATGCCATTCTGGACGCTGCCGCTGAAAACGATCCCGCTGCTTTTAACATGCTCACAGAGTACGGCTACAGCAAACGGCATCTCTATGGCGGCAACAGCAATCCCGGTATGTGGATGGTGGGAAGCACCCTGCGCCTGTTCGAACGCTCGGCACCGGGAGTGCTATCTGCGGACATGCAGGCCTGTAACAACTACCAGCACGGCCTGGAGAGGGCCGCCAAAATTCGTTGCCCCGTGCGTGTTGTAATGGGCGAAGGCGACAGACTCACACCACTACGGGGAGCAGGCCCACTGCTGGATGCCCTGCCAGACCCGCAGGTTTCCGTGCTCAAGGGTGCGGGGCACACCCTGATGACGGAAGCGCCCAACGAGCTGCTGGATGCCCTGAAAAAAATGCTGTAGGCAAACCCACACCACCGACCAACAGGAAGGCACTATATGGATATTTTGTACACCAGCGCATTCAATCTCGCCGACGCGATCAAGGCGCAAACCCTCAGCTCACGCGAGGTATTGGAATTTTTCCTCGCCAGAATAGAGCAATTCAACCCCACTCTGAACGCTGTAGTGGCACTGGATACCGAACGCGCTCGCGCTCGCGCTGATGCCGCTGACCAGGCAGCAAAAAACGGCGAGAGCTGGGGCCCGCTGCACGGTGTGCCACTCACCATAAAGGATGCCCTGAATACCAGTGGCATTGTCACAGTGGGTGGCATCCCGGAATGCGCCGACAATATTCCCGATAGCAACGCGCTCAGCGTACAGCGCTATATCGACGCCGGCGCCATTGTATTTGGTAAAACCAACGTGCCTTATATCAGCGCCGACCTGCAATCCTATAACGATGTATACGGCGTAACCAACAATCCCTGGAATGTGGAGCGCACCTGCGGGGGCTCTTCAGGCGGCGCGGCGGCAGCGGTTGCGGCCGGCCTGACGCCACTGGAACTGGGTAGCGACATAGGTGGCTCCATTCGCACCCCCAGCCACTTTAACGGCGTATATGGCCACAAACCCAGCTTCGGTATTGTGTCCCAGCGTGGCCACCTGCCGCCCGGAGAACACAACCTGTCGGGGACCGACCTTTCCGTGGTGGGGCCCATTGGTACCTGCCCGGCAGACCTGGAGCGCGCACTCGACATTCTGGTAGCACCCAGTCCAGAGGATGCCAAGGCCTACCGACTGGAGCTTCCGCTGGCGCGCACCACGGACCCGCGAAAACTGCGGGTGGCTGTGTGGTCAGACGACGCTTTCTGCCCGGTAGATGCCGATATTAAGGCGGCTATAGAGGCTGCCGCAGATTCGCTTGAGGCCGCCGGAGCCCAGGTCGATCGCAATGCGCGCCCGAACGTGGACCCGGAGAAGAACCGCCAGAACTATGCTTTCACTTTAATGGCGGCCATCGGCGCTGCCATGCCGGATGAAGTATTCGAGATGATGAAAGAGGTGGCGGCCAGTGCCAACCCGGCTGATGTCAGTATGCCCACCCTGCAGGCCCGCGGCATCGCCAGCAGCCACCGGGAGTGGTTGCGGCAGATCGAAAAGCGTCAGCACATCCGCGCCGCCTGGGCGGCGTTTTTCTCTGATTACGACGTGTTGCTATGCCCCTGCGCAAATGTGCCGGCCTTTCCGCACGACCACACCCCGGACATGGGCGCCCGCGCACTGCAAGTAAATGGGGAAGTACGCCCCTACTTCGATGTCCTGGGTTGGGCCGGACTGACCCTGAACGCCCTACTACCGGTCACAGCCGCGCCCGTTGGGCTGAGCCGTGGCGGTTTACCCATCGGAGTTCAGGTAGTAGCTGACTATCTGGAAGACAAAACGGCGCTGGCTGTCGCGGCCATGCTGGAACAGCATCACCGCGCCTTTTGCCCGCCGCCGGGCTACAAATAAGTCATTTGACTACTGGCTGCCGGCGACCATGTAGTCGACGGCGGCGATGACCTCTTCGTCAGAGCAGTTCATACAGCCGCCCTTGGCGATCATGCCGGTACCGGCGACACCATTGATCCCGGAGAGATACAGTGCATCCATGCCTTTGGCGATGCGGGGAGCCCATGCAGCAACGTCACCCAGCATGGGTGCACCGGCCGCGCCAGTGGCATGGCAGGCCATGCAGGCTGCGTTGTAAACCTCTTCGCCGGAGCGCGGGCCAGCGCTGGCGGATGCCACCGCACCGCCGCAGCTGCTGTCGCCTGCCAGGCAGCTCTCACCCACAGGCTTGATACGCTCCTCTATTTCAGCGCGCTGGGCCTCGGTGAGATCTACCGCCAGGGCGCTAACACCCAGGCCCAGGGCCAAAACACAAAAAACTATTCGAGTTATCACAATGCAGTCCTCTATTGATCAGGCGCGCATTATAGCTACTGTCGTGCGGCGTATAAAGTGCCCATTCCGAGCTTACCAGAGCGTCCACCACCGGGAGGGGCTGGCGGAATACTGCGATTCCACATAACATCAGCGCTACTTGAAAAAACCAAAGGGCAGCAAGCCGATGAAATTGTATACCTACGACCCCGCACCCAACCCGCGTCGCCTGACCCTGTTCATGAAATACAAGGGTATTGAGCTGGACACTCAACAGGTTGATCTCGGCCAGGCAGAACAACTGGGCGAAGCGTATCGCCAGATCAACCCCGAGTGTTCGGTACCCGCGCTGCTGCTGGATGACGGCACCATACTCACGGAAGTCATCGGTATCTGCGTCTACCTGGAAGCCCTGTACCCGGCCAAGCCCCTGCTGGGTTCAACAGCCAAGGAGAAGGCCCAGGTTATCAGCTGGGACCATCATCTGTTCGCCACCATGACCTCAGCGGTTGCGGGGATGTTGCGCAACCGCTCTGCCGCCTTCGAGAACCGCGCCCTGCCCGGGCCACTGGACGTACCCCAGATCCCTGAGCTGGTCGAACGCGGCAAACTTCAGCTGGCGCATCTGCTGCCAAAGCTCAACAGTGAACTATCGGACCGCCGCTGGCTGGCGGGAGATAATTTTACCTTCGCGGATATTGACCTGCTGGTAAGCGTAGAGTTTATGGGCTGGGTAAAGCAGACGATACCGGAAGACTGCAAGCACCTGCTGGCCTGGTATGAAAGTGCCAAGGTGGAATTGGGCCTTTAACGACTGAACGGAGCAGCAAAATACTCTAGAAATACCAGGCCAGTTGCACCAGCGCGGTTGGCCCCACCGCCAGAGTAAGGTCCTCAAGGCCCGCTTCAATACCGCCGTACTCTGTACCTTTGGACCCCACTGGCGCGGTGGCCGCTGCCAGTAGCTGCCAGTTCTGGGCCAGGTCCCACTGCAATACCACCTGTGCCAGGGCGGAACCGTCCTGTGCATTGGCAAACAGGTTTGTCGTGACATTGAGCAGCGGCGCCAATTCAACCAGCAAAGAGCCGGCAATATTGTGACGGCCAATGGTATAGAGTTCACCGCGCTCCAGACGCCTGGCAAGGTCTGCGTCCGCGACAATGTTTGCGGGTGTATAATCATCCTCTGCCAGCCCAAAACCGTTATAGAAATACTCCAGGACAACACTGGCATTGTGGCCGGCCAGCATCCATGACCACGACCAGTTTACCACCAGATTGGTGACCCAACCGTCCTGCGCATCCGTCAGGGTAATGTCACCTCGCAGTACCGCCTCGCCGAGATTGGTCACCCCCCCGACACCGACGATAAACTCATTAAAGTTCTCTGCCAGTAGCAGGTCGTACTCCGTTTCAAGGCCGAAACCGTGGTATTTGAGCGCGGTTGAGCTCGCTTCGCCAGTGACCTTGCCCTGCGGGTCCCGACGCTGCACAAAAACCGCCTGCCAATCACTGCCGTCATCCAGCAGGTGCTGGGCATAAAACATGTCTTCTCCCAGCTTGTACTCGGTATCCACTGCCGTCGGATTGAAGGGATTGAAAAAATCCACCGGGTTGTATATCAGCCCATTGCCCCAGCTCACCGCCTGACGCCCAAAACGCAGCACTGTCTTGTCGCCGTTGTAGCCCACATTAAGACGGTCAAACCGCTGCACCATCGCGCGGGAATTGTTGTCGGCGAGGGTATCGGTCAGGTCCCACCAGCGCCTGTCGTCATTGGGCAGCCCTGGCGGCAGCAGGAACAGGCCGGCGGAGTCGGTCGGAAAGTCGAGGCTGTCACCCCACTGGGCAATGGCCTGATAATCGGCCTGAAAGCTTAAACGCTGCTGACTACCGCTGAATTTCAGGCGCAGATCCGCGTACTCATCGTTGGCGTATTCCCCGAATATCGCTCGATAGGCACTGTCACCGGGATAACGGCTGCCCTGCCAGCGCAACTTCACATGGCCGCCGTCAAAGCCTGGAACCGTCGATTCAGCCAACAAGACAGGAGACACGAGCACCAGCAGCGACACTAGAAGTGACGGCCAGGGGCGCATTCAGATCGCCATCGTGCCGGGTTGTTGCACCTCGTCGGAGACCAGCTTGCCGTCGCGCATGCTGATAAGCCGCCGGGCATAGACCATGACTCTGGCATCGTGGGTAGACAGTATAAAGGTCACGCCTCTGTCCCGGTTCAGGGCGACGAACAGGTCCATTAACTGGGCCGCACTGCGGCTGTCCAGGTTGGCCGTGGGCTCATCCGCCAACACCAGCGCGGGCCTGGTGGCTATGGCTCTGGCCACAGCCACGCGCTGTTGCTGACCGCCGGATAATTCTGCGGGGCGCCGCCCCTCCATGCCCGCCAGGCCCACTTCCGCGAGTATTTCCGTGGCGAGTTTCCGACACTGCCGGGCCGGCATGCCCTGCACTTGCATAATGAATTCCACGTTTTCCCGGGCTGACAGTACCGGGATCAGGTTGTAGGCCTGGAAGACAAAGCCGATATTGTTGAGGCGCAAGTCGGCCAACTCACCACGGGACAAATGGTCCAGCCGCTGGTCACCCACGGTGATCTCGCCACTGTCGGGTGTGTCCAGCCCCCCAAGTGCATTCAGCAGTGTTGTTTTACCGGAGCCGGAGGGCCCTGACAGACAGACAAATGAGCCCTCAGCGATATCGAGGCTGACGTGATCCAGGGCGGTAATAACCTCCTCGCCCTGGTGGAAGGTCTTGCACAGATTGCGGCAGGCAATATCACTCATGTTGTGCGTCCATATCGGGATAAGTCACGAAAAAGTCAGGTCTTGTTCAGCGCCGCCACCGGGTCCAGCCTGGAGGCTCGCCAGGCGGGTGCGAGGCTGGCCAGTAACCCCAGAACGACGACAACGGCGGTGGACATCAGCATGTCCTGTAAGTACAGGGCCGGGTACAGGGTGGTGCCCATGCCCATCATCTCCATACCCTCGGCCACACCGGAAATATCTATCCCCGATGCCAGTGGCAAGATGGTGGCCAGTGCCAGCAGGTTGCCCAGTGCCAGCCCCAGGCATAGCAGGTAGAGACTTTCCAGCAGAATCTGGCCCAGGATCAGGCCGGGCCGCATCCCCAGAGCCTGCATCAGGCCGATTTCACGCACCCGCTCAAACACCGCCATTACCAGCGTATTCACCAGGCCAAAAGACAGCACGAGGAACACCACTATCATGAACACCAGCGTAAAACCGTCCTGGGTCGCCAACATGGAGCTGAGAAAGCCATCGAGCTGTGTCCAGGACATCACTTCCAGCTCGCTGCCAGCGGCAGCCACTATCTGCGGATACCAATCATCCACGTGACGATAATCATCCCCTGTGAGCGCTATTTCAGAGAGTTGCTCACCGATCCCCAGCATCTCCTGCAACACGGCCCGGCCGGCATAAACAAAGCGGTCCTCGCTGCCCTGCAGACGCGCGCGGTAAATGCCCACTACCCGCGCACCGCGATCCACCACATTGTTGTCCGGGTCCTGTGACATGATCACCACCCGCTTGCCCAGCTCTGTCTCCAGCCGCCTGGCCAGACTCGCGCCGATGACCAGACCGCGGTCATCCACGCCCTCGAGCATACGGCCTTCCAGTATTTCCGCCGGCAGCGAGCCCAGGGCTTCTTCCGCCGCAGGGTCGACTCCCAGCAGGAGTACACTGCGGCTACCGCGCTCGCTGCTGATAACTGCCGGCACTCGCACCCGGCCAGCCCAGGCAACCACCGGAGGCCGCTCAAGCACGTCCAGCAGCGCCCCCTCGGGCGGCGCCATGCTGTTAACCACACTGGGGTCGCGCCGATAATTGAGGTGGTGAATCTGGACTTCACCCGGCAGGGTGTTGAGACCGTTGCGCACCATCTGGTCGGTCATGCCGCGCATCAGAGCGGACATAAAAATCATGGCCCACACACCGAGAGCAATCGCCAGCAGCATAATCAGCGTGCGGCGATAATTGCGCCACAGATTGCGCCAGGCGAGTGTGGTAATGGCAGCCAGGGGAACGGCCATCAGACTGCCCTCATGGCGGCTACTGGCTGCAGCCGGAGCAGACGCAGGGCCGGGTATAGCGCGGCCAGCATGGCACCGACAAAAACGGCCAGTGGACCCACCGACAGGGAGAGCAGGCTGACCTCGGGATACATACGATCCGGCAGCATGAAGCGGGCTGCCATTTCCTCCATACCCGGGTAGGAGAAACCAGCATAGCTCAGATACCAGCTGAGCAGGCCTCCGCCCAGCATGCCGAGCACCAGGCCCAGAATTGCCAGCAGCAAGGTTTCCATACCCACCAGGCGGGCCAACCGCTGGGGCCGCAGGCCCAATGCCAGCATCACGCCAAATTCGCGTGTGCGCTCAAGCACAGACATCAACTGCGTGTTCAGCACACTGAACGCCACCAGCACCACCAGAATGCCGTACTGAAACCAGGCACCCGCCATGTCAGAGGCAATCGCCTGGCGCAGGCCGGGCATCAGCGCGTCCCAGTCCAGTACAGTCAGGCCATCGCGACCCTGCAGCTGTTCACGCAGTGCGATAGTGGCCGCTGGCACAGCTTCCAGTGAGGGCAACCTGATGACCACACTGTGGCCCTGATTTCCCATGCTGAACACCTGCTGAAACCAGCCCAGCGGCACCTGGGCCATGCTGCGGTCAACTTCCTCCAGACCGGTATCGAGAATACCCACCACAGTGGCAATGGCCGCCGCGAAAGAACCGTCCCGGCCACTGCCGAGAAAGGTCAATTCATCACCCACCCCCACCTTGAGGTTCTCGGCCAGCACCGTGCCGATCACGATCTCTTGCGCGTTATCACCGGCCAGGTAACGACCCTCTCGCAGCTTGCCGGGAAAAGTGGACACACCGGGTTCATAGGCCGGCTGCACGCCGGTCAGCAATATCCCGAAGGAGCGTTCAGCGCTGGAGGCCAGGGCGAAGGCCTCGGCCCTGGCGGCGACTGTCTCCACACCCAACTCGGCGCGCACCTGTGCTGCCAGCCCGGCGACCTCTGGTACGCTCTGATAAATGTACTGATCATCGAGATAGCCCTGCTGCTGTATCTGGATATGCCCGGTATAAGCGGCGAGGCTGCCATCGATCATCATCTGGTAGACGCCCAACTGCAGTGACACCAGGAACACCAGCAGGGTATTGCAAAACACCATCGCGCCCACCGTCAGCCAGGTGCGCCGGCGATGGCGCCACAAATTGCGCCAGGCCAGAACCCAGGTAACGCTCACTCTCGCGGGTTTCTCAGGTTGGAAAGGGTGAACTGACTGGCCGGTAAGGCTACATCAAATTGCGCCGCCGCCGTGCGCAACTCGGTCCACTCCTGCGGGTTATCCCGCTTGGCCATACGCATCACCGTGGCCACGTTGCGCCCGCCCATAGGGGCGATCTCCCGGGCTTCGAGGGTTTTCACCAGTTCCCCGTCCTGATCCCAGAATTCCTGTTTCAGCAATACCCAGTCGTCGCGCACCGTGAGAACTTCCTTGCCCCAGACAACTGCGGCCTCCTCGTGGGGGATAGACTGGATCACATAGACCTGGAAGCCATTCTGGGCATATTGGTCCAGCAGCGTATGGTCATACTGGTCGATGATATTGGTGTCTTTGCTCACATCCTTGTTGGAAAAATCGCTGCCCATCCAGCTCTGGCTCATCATCGAAGAGGGTATCTTGATCACCCGGTTGATCTTCGGTGTGTAAGTCCACATATTGCCATCCACCGAGAGGGTGCCGTTGCCCGCGTCTTTTTTCGGCTCTACCACCCGCACCAGCGTTCGTTTATCACCCTGTGTCCAGGCGCGCATTGTCATTGAGCGCTCCCAATCGGGGCGGTGGATGATCATAGTCATTTCCGAATAGGACGTCAGGCCGCGGTAATGATCCATGGCCTTGCGGATTATCTCGGCCGCATCGATCTCCTGCGCCGCCGCCATACCCGCCGTGCACAGAGCAAACACGCATACCGCTACCCGTTTCCACATCATCCCGCCTCCACAGATACACATACCGAAGTGTAGTCAATATCACCGCTGCCTTGCATGGGGCCAGATCATGAAATGATGGCGTAACCCCGGCCCGGTTGCGTTATAACTGCACAATGCCCGCACAGAGTCCAATTCAGTCACAGCAACACCCACTTCTACCCAGTATCGCGCAGGTGGTGCGTTTCACCGGAGCGCTTGCTGTGCTTGCCCTGACGGCTTGTACCGGAGGCAACCCGAACGGCGCTTTCGAGTTGTATCTGCAGCGGCTGTCTGTCGCCCTATCGGTAGAAGCGCCCGCTATAGAGGCGCCACCGATTGCGCCGCTACCGGCTGTGCGGGAGCTACAGCTGGACATCTCCGGCAGTGCTATCGATGTGCTGGATTTTTTGGCGCTCAGCGGCTGTGAGCTGCAGGTGACTGTCGGCAAGCGCAATAGCAGCCTGGGGCGCCTGGCGCGGGACTCACAGCGCCTGCTGCTGGCGCTTGAGTACCTGCGGCTGGCACCCGCCTGCATTGCCTACCAGCGTGAACAGGGCGAGCCGGCATTGGCCGCCACGCTGGAAAAAGCCTGGATACAGAAGCGCGACCAACTTCCGGCGCTGATATTCAACGCCACCCTGGGAGGCGAGGAATACCGCCAGTTCTGGAAAGCTCCCGCCCAGCCGGGCAGCTACCCGGCAAATACCAGCAGCGCTGTTATTACCGGCCTACGGCAGATAAACGATCACACACGGCGCTGGCTGAGCGGCGATTTCACTGCTGACAACCTGGTTTTTGAGTTACTGCTGTCAGAGATTCTGGCCGGTGACGGCGGCGCCCTGCGTCAGGCGCTGGCCATTCAAGCCGGCGCGCTCGAGGCTGCCAACCACATGCTAGCCCGGCGCATGGAGCAAGGCCCGCTTTGCTCCCCTCCCCTGCGGCCAGCTTCCGCTGACATCCTCAACAATGTCATTCGCAAGTTCTTCGTGGCGGGCACTCAACCCCGGGCGGCACAGCTCAATCGCCGCTACCATGAATTGCTGCCCGCTATCGCAGGCCTGGAGGAAATACTGTTTGACGCACTCCCGCCCGCCTATCGCGCCTGGCAGCAACAACGGGATGCAGACCTGGCCCGGTGGGCGCTGGCCCCGCGCGAACACGTGTCGCAGCTACAGGCTGTACAGGAGCCCTGTCTTACCGGGGAACGATTGGCGCAATGAGGACTCGAAAGGATACAATACGCAGATGACGTCAATTGACGTCACCCCATAGCTGGAGAGCTGCATGACACACACACCACGAAACACCCTGCGCGCGCTGTTCTCGTTTGCAGCCATCGCCCTGATCGCGGCCTGTGCCAGCACCCCACCCACCCCCACGGTGGACTATAAGTCAGACTACAATTTTATGGATGTAAAGAAGCTCGCCTTTTACGATGAGTCGGGCATGGTGGGCGGTAACAACCCGGTTTCGCTGAGCGATATGGAGCGAGAGCGCATCGATACGGCACTGGAGACTGCATTTCGCAACAAGGGCTTTGTCATACTGGACGAGAAGGATGCCTCGGAGGCCGATCTGTTGATCAGCTGGACGCTGATACTCAATGATAAAACCGATGTTCGCACCTACCAGACTCCTACCATGGGCATGAATATGGGCTACTCCCGCTGGGGCGGTTACAACCGCTACAGCATGTATAACTGCTGGAATTGCACCCAGACAGAGGTATCGGTAAAGAATTACGTCGAGGGCACCTTTATTGTCGACATGATCTCCCCCGAACTGAAAAGGTCGGTATGGCGCAGCGAAGTGCAGTCCCGCCTGAAGGGCGAACCGTCTCACGACCAGGACAAATACAACGCGGCGGCAGAGCGGATACTGGCCTCCTTCCCGCCGTTCTAGTAGAGATATCGCGCAAGCCCCGCCACACTGACCGCCAGCAGGCCAAAGCCCAGCACTCGGTAAAAGACCCGGGTATCGGCACTCAGCGTATATTCATGAAAGCGCAGACCCAGCAGGTGGCCCACTGTCACACAGGGCAGCAACCAGAGCTGATGGCGCCACTGCAAATCCACCCCCGTCCACACAAATGCCGCCAGTTTAAGGGCCACCAGCACAAACCAGAGTACAAACAGCGTATCGCGCAGCTGGTAGTGTTCAACCCGGCTGGCAGCCACGGGCACCACCAGGGGTGCCGCGATCAGCGAAGTGCCGCTGACATAGCCGCCCACAGTCATGAATATGGCATCCAGCCAGTTATTATTGCTCTTGAAGGGCCGGTCGAGGATGTAGCTCACGGCATACACCGACACCACCACAAAGATAAAGCTGCTGACGACATTGGCCGGCAGGGTGATCACCCCCGCCACCCCAATCAGTTTGGGAATAATCATCAGTAGAAAGGCGTAGCGAAGAAAAGCCCAGTTCACCGCCCCCCTCGTCTCGGAGACCCCGGCGCGGCGCGCCTTGAGATTCGACTGCAGCACCGTGATAAAGGAGAAAAACAGCAGGTGAATAGCAATAATCGGCAGGAATACCAGCGGCGCGTTGTAGATCATCAGCAGGAAAGGCAAGGTTAACACCGCCCCACCAAAACCCAGGCCGGAGCGCACAAAGCCGCTCCAGACAAACAGTACCCCGATGGTTGCCAGCTGCCATGTTTCCAGGTTTTCCATGGACTTGCCCGTGCCCCACTCCGTTATACGGCCGTCAGTTTGCCACAGAATTGGGCCACTGTTGGCGTGGACTCAACCGAACAGGACAGGTATTATTCGCGTCCCCAAACCGCCTGTAGCTCAGCTGGATAGAGTAGTGGCTTCCGAAGCCATTGGTCGCAGGTTCGAATCCTGCCAGGCGGGCCATTTTTTTTGGGTCTGTACCAGACACATGGTTTACAGATCATACCGGGCAAATAGTTTACAGTTCCGGGCAATCTGGTCGACACTCCCCCTATATACTTTCTATACTCAACGTTCTCATCTCACATCCGCAAGTGGACACCCATGCGGGGTGACATTCTTGGTCGAGGGCGCGATGAAAATATCTCTTTGGATTATTGTTGCAGGATGCACGATCTTCAGCACCGGGGCGCATACGTTTGAGGACCGCGCATCGCCAGAAGTTAAGCGCCATATGCTGGTGGAGCTATACCAGCTTATGGATATTGATCGAACGATAGCGAGCTACGAACGCAATGCCCTGCTACCGCCCTTACAGGATGTTGAGGGTTGGGGAGAAGAAGAGCGCCAGTGCATCATGCGTGGCGCTCATGACTTACTGCAACAGCCTATTTTCGATGCCTTGCTGGCACAGACACCCAGTGAGTTACTTGCAGAGAATGTGATGTTCTATCAATCCGAGTTCGGTCAGAAAGTAAATCACATCGTCATTCACGGCAGCGGTCTGTCAGGTTTAAACGCCGCGGAGCAGCAGGCGCTGAAACAAAACGTAGCGGTACTCAGTTTCCTGCGACAACTTACAACGACCGCACAGCAAACCATCCTGGACAACATGCGGCCAGCGTTGGAACCGGGCATTCTGGCCTGCACACCAGCGCCCTGAATATTTGCAAACGCCCCATCACAGCCACGCCTGGTTCTCAATGGCGATTTTAAGTAAAGCGTTAGATCCGGTGATGCGCAGCTTCTTGCAGATATTCGCCCTGTGGTTTTGAATGGTGCGCAGACTCACACACAACTGCTGTGCGGCCTCCTTGCTGGTCAGGTTCCTGGCGATGAGGGTTAGTATCTCCCGCTCCCGCTTGCTCAGTCGCTGCAGATCATCGCGATTAATCTCGACTTCGGGCAACTGCATGTCCAACTGGTGACCGAGTGTGGCACTCACATAGTGGTCACCACCAGCAACGCGTTGAAGACACTCCAGTATAGTGTGGTCCGGGTCAGTTTTAAGTATGTAACCGTGCGCGCCCCTGCTGCGCGCGCGAACCACAAATTCCGGATTATCATACATGCTGAACATGATACACAGGGTCTGCGGAAACTGTTTCCTGATTATCTCCAGCGTATGGAGACCGTCGATCTCCGGCATGGCGATGTCCAGCATGACGCATTCGGGCGCGAGCCGACCAATCAGGTCCAAAGCCTCGCGCCCATTGTCCGCTTCAACAACTCGATCGTAGATAGCACATTGTTTGGTCACGAGCTCTCTTACGCCTCTGCGAAACAGGGGGTGATCGTCAACAAGCAGCAGTGTACTAGCCATCAAATTGCTCTCCAAAAGTTATGGGTAACTCGATAATCAATGTAGTTCCTTCACCCGGCATAGATTCAATTCTGAACTCACCCGAGACCAGTTTACAGTGCTCATTCAGAGTTCTCAGGCCAAAACCCCAATCCTGGGGGGGTGCATCGAAACCGCTGCCGTCATCTCTAATAACCAGCCGCACGCTTTTTTTCCCCGGAATTTTCTGTAAACGAACCAAGTATTCGCTGGCCTGAGCATGTTTGATTACGTTGGTTATAGACTCCTGTACAGCCCGATATAGAAACAGTTGAACGTCATAGCTGAGAGGAACATCTTCAATATAGAGGATCGATGAAACAGTCGAATCGAAGGAATTTTTCAACAGGGCTTTTAGCGCAGCCTCGAGCCCAAGATGTTTAACTATCTGTGGGTGCGACAGGTGTGACAAGTTGCGGATCTCACTGATGGTCTTGTTGAGCAGTGAATCTATTGCAGCTGCCTCGTCATCCATTGATGAAAACGATCGCCTGAACTCGGTACTCATCTGGCCAATTTTGTTGCGCACAACAATCAAATCGTGACTGATACTATCGTGCAATATCTTGCTCATTTCTGCTCGCTCATGCTCCCGGGTTTGAATCAGTTGCTGCGACAGCTCCTCCTGAGCGATACGGCGTTCCCTCTCTGAGTTCTCGCTATCAATACGCAGTCGTGCAATTTTTTCTGACAGTCCAATTGAGAGAATAACCGCCTCAATCAGTATTGCTATCGACATACTGTAATCGATATAGACATAGTGTCTTATCAGATTTGCCTGGAACAAAGTGGCAAAAATAATCGCACTAAACAACACGGAGTAACTGAACAACAGGTATAACGCAGGCCGCCGATTGTAGCCAAGCAATAACAAAGTAGTAATAACAACCGCCAGCATGCTCACGGAATTGAGCCCGTGAATAAAAAACTGGGTATAAGCATAATTCGGCAGTAGCAATATTGGCGTGACGAGCAAGACGATCCTCGCAAGCCACCGCAGTTTTCTTTCCAGGGCGGGCCGATATAGGCTCACGTCGAGAAAGTTAATGACAAAATGTACGATGAAATAATTCGTAAGGATAATCGCGAACAGGGCTATGCGGGTCGTCGCATTATCATAATCTGGCCACAAATACTGCTGACCCATTCCAGTGGTACTCGCCTGCACCACCGAAAAGGACAGAATGTACAAAATGTAGTAACGATAGCTTCTGTCTCTCAGGGAAAAATAGATTCCGGCGTTGTAGAGCACCAGAATAAAAATGGCCCCATAGAAGGCGCCGTACAAAAAGTGCTCTTTCTTTTGGATACTTTCCTGTTCCGCAAAAGTGATGATTTTCAGGGGGAAAATTAGCGGTGTCTCACTGGATATTTTGAAATATACGGCTGCGTCATTGCTCCCCAGGTAGCTCAGGGGAATGGAAGGCTGCCTATAGCTGATTGGCCACTGCGAAAAGGCAACCTCATCCCCGATCAGGAAATGCTCACGCACGCCGTTGTCATAAACAACCAATGCCTCTACGCGGTCTATATTGGGAAATTGGATTTCGAGTATCCACTCATTTGGCTTAGTCGTTTGGCGGCGTTCCAGCATCAGAACAACCCAGTGATCCCCACGACCCAAAGGCTTCACTGCAGCGTCAAAGCGCTCATACACTGCGCCGGCCTCTACCCTCGCAATAAACTCGTTAAAGCTCAATGCGGCGTCTTCGTCGTAATAGTAGGACATGCTTAGTGGATCGGACATCGAATGTGCCGCCGGCGCTAATAATAGGGCCGCAAGGAGTAGGCTGAGGTGTGAGAAGGTTCTAAGTTGCGTCATTTAGCGACTGCTCTGCTCTCAACACTGGCCTGGCTGATCTCCCGTGTGTGAGGCAAACTCTTTCATCTAAGCACATATACTCACTAACCAAAGATTAATTGGATGCAACAGGCGGCGAGTTCACCGCGACTGAATAATCATTATGCACATGATCTCTCTTCAGCGGAATCGGGAAAAATCAGCAATAGTTTTTACCGCGCCACCATGCCCTTTTTTTTCGATAAGGCAGTGTCATCAAAACCGGTATTTAAAACAATACAGCGCAACAATCGAGTACTGGACGAGAACCCATGAGCAGATATAAATCAGCCCAACAACCGCTTTTCATGAGCACACATACCTAGTCATAAGTCATTAATATACATACGTTTTATTTGCATTCAGCGTCAATATTTTTTACAGACAGTCGATCTTTGTCACCAGACAAAAATGACACTTCATTGATAGTTGGGGGTTTTTTGGGAAATGGTATGCCGCTTGCGCGTCTTATTCCGAGCCGAGCAGTGCTAATCGGTCGAGGCCACGTCAATGTGTACTCAAATCTTTACAATTTTAAACCGAACGGCGGAGCGATAAATGGACAACCGCCACCGAAAACCAAACTAACAACTGGAGTCAGAATATGTGTAGAGCATTGCTCAGATCCGTAGTGACAGCCGCTGTAATATTTACATCGGCAGCCGCCATCAACCCCGCTCACGCCGTACCAGTTACCGTTGGCAGCAACTATTTTGTACGGCCCGCACTTAGAGTCGCGGTGGACCAAAATATAATAGACGGCATTGAAGTTAACGGTGCCACAACCAAAACGATGGAACAGGGAGCTATTGGCACCTCCAGATCAATCGTCAATCTTGCTGACGGTACTGTCAAAATGTACCAGCAAGGCCACGCAGGGAACGAAAACTTACAGACCTTTGGCTCGTTTGGCGAGCGAATTACCATCCGCGGCGGCGCCGGCACAACCTGGACCCCAAGCTTCTCTGTTGACGGTACACTGGAGACCTATGGCGGCGGCCCGGTAGTGGATGGTTCCACACCGCCACTCTGGAGATATAACGTTGGCTTGTACATCTATCGTGCGGGGGTTGCGGACTGGACCAATTTTTTTGGCCTGGCAACAGATGATAATCCTAACAACGACCCGATCATCGGGCTCTTCGATGATAAACGCGCGTAGCAGGCTACCGCGCTCTCTAATCGTTCCTCAAAAATACTACCCATGGAGTGTATACGCCCACCCCTTTCAATTTGCTTATAATTCTTGCCGTTAGCCTATCTGCAGGTTGTGCGTACAGAAACTAATTTCGGCATTGTTATCGGACCCAGAATTTTTATCCTTAGTAAAAGGCTTTTGACCCCGATCAACCATTGATAAGCAAGTGAACCCAAATACTCGCCCCGTAACCAAGGGCAATAACCGGCGTCCATTTAAGATGGCTGAAAAACGTATACTGACCGCGAGCTTGCCCCATTAGCGCCACACCGGCAGCGGAGCCGATGGAGAGCAGGCTGCCACCTACACCGGCCGTCAGGGTGACCAGCAACCACTGTGAAGTATCCATTTGAGGGTCCATCGTGAGAACCGCAAACATCACCGGAATATTGTCCACTACCGCCGACAGAACACCCACCAGTATATTGGCATTAGTGGGCCCCAGCTGGCCGTATATAATTTCCGAAACACTGCCCAGGTAGCCAATAAACCCTAGCCCGCCTACAGTGAGAATTACGCCATAGAAGAAAAACAGAGTGTCCCACTCTGCATGGGCTATCTTGTCGAAGACATCGAAGTCATAGGGGTCTTCAACAGCAGCCGGGGGATATTCGTTGGAGCGTAGCCACTCCTTGGATTTGAGTCGCAGATAGTACCCGTAGAATTTCAGGTAGGCCAGGCCAGCCATCATGCCAAACGCCGGGGGTATATGCAGGAAGTTGTGGAAGCAAACTGCCGTACCTATGGTTAGTAGAAACAGCACTACAATCGTGATGCCGCCAAACTTGAGGCGATCGCCGTTTTCGTTAGCACTCATGGGCGCCGGTTTGCCGGCGGGCAGTGCCAGTTGCATGATTAGCGCCGGAACGACAAAGTTTACAACCGACGGTACAAAAAGCTGAAAGAAATCCCAGAATTGCACGACGCCCTGCTGCCAAACCATCAGCGTCGTAATGTCCCCGAAAGGGCTAAAGGCGCCCCCTGCGTTTGCGCCCACGACTATGCTTGTACAGGATATGGCCACAAACTTCGGCTGCCCCTGCCCAACCGCCATAACCACCGCGCACAATATCAGTGCAGTGGTCAGATTATCCGCTATCGGCGAGATGAAAAAGGCCAGGATGCCCGTCAACCAGAAGAGTGAACGATAACTGAAGCCCTTGTGCACAAGCCAAAAACGCAGTTCGTCGAATACTCCCCGCTCCAGCATGGAGTTGATATAGGTCATCGCTACCAACAGGAAGAAAAAAAGCTCTGCGTACTCGAGGAAATCATGGCGAATACCATGCTCTACCGCAAACGGCATATCGTGCTGGTTGTATGCTATTGCAATCACCGTCCAGACCAGCGCCGCCGCCAGCAGCATGGGCTTGGATTTTCGAAGATTCAGCTTCTCTTCCAGAATGACGAGAACATAAGCAGCAAAAAACACCATGAGGGCGACCAACCCAACCCAGGACTGGGTTAGATCCAGGCGGGCCACAGTCGGCTCACTCGATAAAGCGGGATTACATAGCAGAAGCCCCAGAAACAGTGTGCAGAATGCTTTCATCAATGATGATCCCGTTTAGTTGGCTGTTATGCGAATTCAAGAAGAGGAAATCGAGCTTTGTAGGGAAAATATACCCCAAAATGGCGGCGACTCAATTATTTATTTGTTCGCTGACGGCAGGCGGTAGTAGCCAGATAGGTTTCTCTGGCAATCTGACAGCTAAGAGGCAAAATTGGCGTCGTCTTTTAGAAAACGATCCAGAAACTCCAGCCGCTCTCTACCAATTGCAGCTTTAATGCCAGGACCTGCCACCACTGTCATATCGTGAGGTTCAATCTCCTCCGAACATTCCGGACAGGTCAATAAAGGCATGATTTTGCTACCGCACTTATTGTGGATGTACTCCATAGGTTTTCCATCTTTCTCGACCTTCCATTTATCACCCCACTTAACCAGCGACATGACGATGGGATAAAGCTCCGTTCCGCTGGCAGTAAGACGGTATTCATAGCGTAGCGGAACTTTTTGGTACTCTATTTTCTCTAAAAACTCCTCCTGCACCAACTTGTTTAGTCGATCAGACAAGCGGTGTCGGGTGATGCCCGTCTCAGCCTCGAAATCAGTAAATCTACGAGCACCAAGAAATGCACTGCGGATAATAAGCAGGGTCCATTTATCTCCAACAACGGAGAGGGATCTGGAGACAGAACATACCTGTTGCCCGATATCGGCCCAGCGCATAGCAATTTTTCCGATTCATCGAATATTGGTAAAAAAAACGGGGCGATTTAGCCGATTAGATAGTCAGTTCCATAACTGATGATCCAGTATATAACTCAACCGAAGCGCATGGCAAGATGACTCACGGAGCCTAAAACGATAATAGACCGCAATGAAAAAAACACCCGTGAGGCGCCAGAGCATCGAAAGCACCACTGTCTCTAAAACGAATTTCATCGCGCTTTTGGGTTTCAGCGAGTTTTACTACTTTCTGTGTATATTTTACTTTCAATCTCATAACTTGAAAATATCCTTGTTTTTCGAGACGTCGTTAATCCTGAAAGTCAGGCCCGGGACACAACAGGACTCCTGGTCAGCTTATTTGGATTTATCCAACATTGAATCGTGCTAGCCTGAGGCCTATCAGGAAAATCAAATTGATTGCATCGCTGCTGCCCCCTTCCCTGCTACACCATCATATGTCGCAAGTGTGGGTAAGATTGACGTTGGCGGTTTAGTTTTGGCTCACAAAGCGGGCAAATGAACAATTTCTAAATATGCACCCGGCCTGAGATCGCACTTCGTGCGTTTTTACCGCGACAAAATTTATCAACACAACACTATAGGATTGAACTGAAACCAAATGACCGAAAAGACTAAAGCTGTCCTCTACTATATTCACGATCCTATGTGCAGCTGGTGCTGGGGTTTTCGCCGCAGCTGGGATCAAATGCGCGAGGCTTTATCCGGTACAGTCACCGTGATAAATGTCGTCGGCGGACTCGCCCCGGACTCTGAAGTACCCATGCCGTTAGAGCAGCAAAGAACGATAGCGGGCTATTGGGAGATAATCTCGCGAAAAACGGGCGCTGAGTTCAATTTTGACTTCTGGACGCGCTGTCAGCCCCGTCGTTCCACATACCCTGCTTGCCGCGCAGTACTGGCTGCGGCAAAACAGCAGGCAGAACTGGAGATGATTGACGCCATCCAGAGAGCCTACTATCTCCATGCCAGGAATCCATCGGATAACAGCACACTGGTTTCTCTTGCCGGGGAACTCGGCTTGAACGTTAGCCAATTTACTGAACATCTGGCTAGCACAGACATCCAAACAACTCTCGAGGAGAATTTCGCGCTGAGTCGTAAACTTGGGGTTGCCGGGTTTCCCTCTCTGGTATTAGCCTGTGGCGCCTCGTCTTTTCCCATTCCAGTTAACTACCAGTCTCACCAGACAGGCCTTGATAGAATAACCTCCTTGCTGGAATCATTCGAGCAATCCTCAAATATGTTCTCAGCCGGGTGACCAGACGCAATGCATGGCAAG
The DNA here is from genome assembly GCA_963977485.1 of uncultured Haliea sp. Taxonomy (GTDB): domain Bacteria; phylum Pseudomonadota; class Gammaproteobacteria; order Pseudomonadales; family Halieaceae; genus JARRPM01. Next base: position 321 of record CAXBOW010000007.1, on the reverse strand, counting down.
ATCATAACGCAAGGTATGGAACTCATGACTTATGGCATGTGTACTGTGGTAGCTTTTCTTGCCCTTTTGGTGCTGGTGACAGTGGTGATGTCTGCCCTGATTACCCGTCACTTCGCCGAGACCAATGCAGCCGGGGAGCCTCGATCTATCGTCGGAGCTGACATCATCCCCAAAGAGCAACTTGTTGCCTTAATCACCGCCGGCGTACACCAGCACCGCAGAAAAAATCCGTAGACCACCACAAGAGATTCTACTAATGCACGAGTACAACCGCCCGCTGGGAATAACGGATGTGGTATTGCGCGATGCGCACCAGTCGTT
>CAXBOW010000006.1:0-276734 GCA_963977485.1 uncultured Haliea sp. | reverse complement strand
AGCGGTCTCCAAAACCGCAGGTTGGGGGTTCGATTCCCTCCTGGCCTGCCATTTATGGCAGGGGATGGCACCCGTTGGGGGTGTCTTCTTTATCTAAGGGATAGTGTTAATGAGTGTGGAACCAACTGCCAGCCGATTCGACGCAGTAAAGTGGATTATCGTGTTTGCCCTGGTGGCAGTGGCGGTGGTCGGCAATAGTTATTATGCCGATCAGTCCTTGCTGTACCGGGTGCTGGGTATTCTCGTGCTGGCTGCTGTTGCTGGATTGGTTGCTCTGCAAACTGCGAAGGGCGAGGCTTTCTGGACCTTGGTGAAAGGCTCGCGTACAGAAATTCGCAAGGTAGTCTGGCCCACCCGGCAGGAAACAGTACAGACCACCATGATAGTTGTGGCGGTAGTGGTGGTAGTGGCGCTGTTCCTGTGGGGGTTGGACTCCTTCCTGGGCTGGCTTGTTTCAATGGCGATAGCTTAACAACACGAGATAAGGGTTAGCTGATGGCAATGCGTTGGTACGTCGTACACGCTTATTCAGGTTATGAAAAGAAGGTGGCGATCTCCTTGAGAGAGCGTATCGAGATGCACAAGATGGAGGACCGTTTCGGCGAGATTCTGGTGCCTACCGAGGAAGTTGTGGAAATGCGTGGTGGCCAGAAGCGCCGCAGCGAGCGCAAGTTTTTCCCCGGCTATGTGCTGGTGCAGATGGAGCTCGCTGATGAGACCTGGCACCTGGTAAAGGAAACTCCCCGTGTATTGGGCTTTATCGGCGGCAAGGCGGATGCGCCTGCACCGATTACCGAGGCGGAAGCGGCTGCGATATTGCAGCGGGTTGAGGACGGTGTCGAAGCGCCGCGGCCCAAGACCTTATTCGAGCCGGGTGAGATGGTTCGGGTTATTGACGGTCCCTTCAACGATTTCAACGGCGTTGTAGAGGATGTCAATTACGAGAAAAGCCGCCTGAATGTGGCAGTGCTGATTTTTGGTCGTTCCACTCCGGTCGAACTGGAGTTTGGTCAGGTGGAGAAAGCCTGATCGGTAGGGGATAGGCCCTGTTTTTGTGAAAGTGGGGCTTGTCCCCTGAAGAAGGCGGGCTCTGGCCCGTAAATTTAACCAAGCGGGGAGCCCGCGTATATTTCAGCTAAGGCTGACACGATACAAAGGCGTTTGCACCCGGGAGAGTCGTTATGGCTAAGAAAGTCCAAGCTTATATTAAGCTGCAGGTAAAGGCTGGCCAAGCCAACCCCAGCCCCCCCGTGGGTCCGGCGTTGGGTCAGCATGGTGTCAATATCATGGAATTCTGTAAGGCGTTTAACGCCGAGACCCAGGGCACAGAGCCCGGTCTGCCGATTCCAGTGGTCATTACGGTTTACAGTGACCGCTCATTTACGTTCATCAAGAAAACGCCGCCGGCATCTGTGCTGCTGCAAAAAATTGCCAAGATTAAAAAGGGCTCTGCCACCCCCAACACGAAAAAAGTTGGCAAGGTAACGCGGGCTCAGTTGGAAGATGTTGCTACCCAGAAGTGGCCCGACCTGACGGCCGCAGATATGGATGCAGCAGTGCGCACCATCGCTGGCAGTGCCCGGTCCGCCGGTATCGAAGTTGAGGGGGTGAACTAATGGCCAGATTATCCAAGCGTGTACGTGCATTTAAAGAGAAGGTTGACCCTACAAGGGCTTACCCCCTGGCTGAAGCGGTAGATCTGCTGAAGGAATTCTCCACTGTGAAGTTCAACGAAACGGTTGAATTGGCGGTGAACCTCGGTATCGACGCGCGTAAATCCGATCAGGGTGTTCGCGGTGCCACTACACTGCCTTTTGGTACCGGTAGTGAAGTTCGCGTAGCGGTATTTACCCAGGGCGAGGCCGCTGAAAAGGCCAAGGCCGCAGGTGCTGACCTGGTAGGTATGGAAGACCTGGCCGAACAGGTCAAGGGTGGCATGATGGACTTTGATGTCGTCATCGCTTCACCGGATGCCATGCGTGTTGTCGGCCAGTTGGGTCAGGTGCTGGGGCCTCGCGGCCTGATGCCAAACCCCAAGACCGGTACTGTGACTCCGGATGTAGAGACGGCCGTAAAGAACGCGAAAGCGGGTCAGATCCGTTTCCGTACCGACAAGAACGGTATTATTCATGGCGGCATAGGCAAGATCAATTTTGAGCTCGATGCCATTCGCGGCAATCTTGAAGCGGTTCTGGCTGACCTGGTAAAGGGCAAGCCGGCTGCCGCCAAGGGTATATACCTGAAGAAGATTACGCTCAGTACCACCATGGGCCCAGGTGTCACCATCGATCAGGGCTCGTTGGCAAGTTGATAGAAACGCCCCCACAAGGGGCGGTTCCTCAAGGCTTCCCAGGGACGGGGAGTTTTGTAGATCGGGGAGAGCTTTCTGGCTCAAACCGGTCCACTTTGAGGTCTTTGGAGAAGGCGGGTGTTAAACCCTATTTAGCTTTGAACTGAAGGCCATCAAAGACCGTAGGCGCCAGCAACGATGTGGTTTATCGAAGGTGGCTTAATAGCGACGAACCCGGGGTGAAAGTTCACGGGCGACATCAAAGCCTACGCAGATGGTGGATTTGTTCACCACACAAGCAGTACCTGCATAGTTTTGAAGGTACTCAACTTAGCAATCCAGGAGTAATTCCAGTGGCAATTGGACTCGAAGACAAGAAAGCGATCGTAGCTGAGGTTAACGAGACTGCCACCAGTGCCCTTTCCCTGGTTATCGCCGATGCACGTGGCGTAACTGTGGGTGGGATGACAGCCCTGCGTAAAGATGCTCGTGAAAACCAGGTGACCCTCCGTGTAGTGCGGAACACCCTGGCCAAGCGGGCTTTGGAAGGTACCGATTACGAGTGTGTAAGCAGCACTCTGGCCGGCCCCTCCCTGTTTGGATTTTCGATGGAAGATCCAGGCGCCGCGGCTCGACTCTTTAAGGACTTCGCCAAGGAGAATAAAAACTTCGAAGTGAAAGCACTGGCGGTAAGCGGCCAGATACTGGGTGCAGATCAGTTGGATGTTCTCGCTAAGTTGCCCACGCGTGATCAGGCACTCTCGATGTTGATGAGTGTTATGAACGCGCCGGTGACCAAGCTGGTTCAAACAATGAACGAAGTACCTGGAAAACTGGCTCGCACACTCGCAGCAGTACGCGATCAGAAAGAGGCGGCGGCGTAAGCCACCGCAGTGGATATTTCATTAGCTAAATAGGAGATAAGAGTCATGGCTCTGTCTAAAGACGATATTTTAAATGCAATTGCTGATATGAGCGTAATGGACATCGTTGAGCTCATCAGCGCAATGGAAGAGAAGTTTGGCGTAACTGCAGCCGCGGCTGTTGCCGCTGCACCTGCAGCTGCTGGCGGCGACGCTGGCGCAGCTGCTGAAGAGCAGACCGAGTTCGACGTTATTCTGACCGCCGCTGGCGAGAAGAAAGTAAACGTGATCAAGGTTGTTCGCGCAGTAACCGGCCTGGGCTTGAAAGAAGCCAAGGGTCTGGTTGACGGCGCTCCTTCCGCTATCAAGGAAGGCGCTACCAAGGAAGAAGCAGAAGACGTCAAGAAACAGTTGGAAGAGGCCGGCGGCGCTGCCGAGCTCAAGTAAGCTGAAAAATTGTTCGGCTTCGGCTGAACAAGGTCAAGGCTGGTGGGCGTTTGCCCGCCGGCCTTTTCCCGCTTCAATGAAGCACAGATTTCAGGGTCGGCGCGTGTTGTCGCTGCCGCCTGTTTATAGCTCCAACCCGGAGCTAGTGGATCGCCCCAAGGGGCGGTTGAAAGCTAATCACGCTGGGGAGTACTGATGGCATACTCGTACACTGAGAAAAAACGTATTCGCAAGGATTTCGGCATGTTGCCGAAGGTAATGGATGTGCCTTACCTGCTTGCGATCCAATTGGATTCCTACAGGAAATTTACCCAGCAAGGGGTTTCCCTTGACGAGCGTGGCGACTACGGTCTGCACGCTGCCTTTAAGTCTGTTTTCCCGATTGTAAGCTACAGCGGCAATGCTGCGCTGGAGTACGTGGATTACAACCTGGGTACCCCGGTGTTTGATGTCAACGAGTGTCAGCTGAGAGGCGTGACTTATTCCTGCTCCCTGCGGGTTAAGGTTCGTCTTATCATTTATGACAAGGACTCGTCCAACAAGACCATCAAGGACATCAAGGAGCAGGAAGTGTACATGGGGGAAATTCCCCTGATGACCGAAAACGGTACCTTTGTTGTGAATGGTACTGAGCGGGTTATCGTCTCCCAGCTGCACCGTTCTCCGGGTGTGTTCTTTGACCACGATAAGGGCAAGACCCACTCTTCTGGCAAGCTGTTGTACTCGGCCCGGGTGATACCCTACCGTGGTTCCTGGCTGGACTTCGAGTTTGATCCCAAGGATCTCGTGTACGTGCGAATCGATCGCCGCCGGAAACTGCCTGCGACTATCCTGCTGCGTGCCCTGGGTTATGAGGCAGAAGAAATCCTCGACATGTTCTACGACTTCAACACCTTCAAGGTAGATAAGAAGGGTGTTTACACGATGACGCTGATCCCCGAGCGTCTGCGTGGTGACGTGGCGGCTTTTGACATCAAGGCTGGCAAGAAAGTCGTAGTAGAAGAAGGGCGCCGTGTTACCGCTCGCCATATACGCGAGTTGGAAGAAGCCAAGATCACACACCTGGAAATTCCGCCAGAATATGTCCATGGGCGTGCTTTGGCCAAGAATGTTGTCGATAAAAAAACCGGTGAAGTCCTGGTAGAGTGCAACAGCGAGATTACCGAGGAAATCCTGGCCCAGTTGGCTGAAGCCGGGGTCGATGTGATTGAGACCCTGTACACCAATGAACTGGACTGCGGTCCGTTTATTTCGCATACCCTGCGTCAGGATTCCACCCGCAACGAGCTTGAAGCGTTGGTGGAAATCTATCGCATGATGCGTCCCGGTGAGCCGCCTACCAAGGAGTCCGCCGAGAATTTGTTCCAGAACCTGTTCTTCTCAGCTGATCGCTACGATCTGTCTGCGGTAGGGCGTATGAAGTTCAACCGCCGTCTGGGCCGCGAGGCGGTACTGGGCGGAGGTGTGCTCGACAAGGAAGATATTGTCGACGTACTGCGCACCCTGGTGGAAATCCGCAACGGTCGCGGCATGGTCGATGATATCGACCACCTGGGTAACCGGCGTGTGCGCTCGGTTGGCGAGATGGCCGAGAACCAGTTCCGAGTGGGCCTGGTTCGGGTGGAGCGTGCCGTGAAGGAACGCCTGTCCATGGCTGAAAGCGAAGGCCTGATGCCGCAGGATTTGATCAATGCCAAGCCAGTTTCGGCCGCGGTTAAGGAGTTTTTTGGTTCCAGCCAGCTGTCGCAGTTTATGGACCAGAACAACCCGTTGTCGGAAGTTACGCACAAGCGTCGCGTTTCAGCGCTCGGGCCGGGCGGCCTGACCCGTGAACGCGCGGGTTTCGAAGTGCGGGACGTACATCCGACTCACTACGGTCGGGTATGTCCTATTGAGACGCCGGAAGGCCCGAACATCGGTTTGATCAACTCCCTGGCAACCTATGCCCGAACCAATGAGTACGGTTTTCTGGAAAGCCCTTACCGCAAGGTTGTGAATGGTAAGGTGACCGACGAGATCGAATATCTGTCCGCGATCAACGAGTCGCAGCATGTTATTGCCCAGGCCTCCGCGACCCTGGACAAGAAGATGCAGTTCGTCGATGACCTCATCGCTGTTCGGCACATGAACGAATTTACCGTCATGCCGCCCGAGCGGGTGGATTTTATGGACGTTTCACCGAAGCAGGTGGTGTCGGTGGCTGCGGCCCTTATCCCCTTCCTGGAGCACGATGACGCTAACCGCGCTCTTATGGGCTCCAACATGCAGCGCCAGGCGGTACCAACGCTGGTTAGCGACAAGCCGCTGGTGGGTACCGGCATGGAGCGTTATGTTGCTGCCGATTCCGGTGTCTGTGTGGTTGCCCATCGCTCCGGCGTGGTCGATTCAGTAGATGCCAGCCGCATCGTGGTGCGGGTAAATGAGGCGGATGTAGGTGTGGACGAAGCACCTGTTGATATCTACAACCTTACCAAGTACACGCGTTCCAACCAGAACACCTGTATTAATCAGCGTCCCATCGTGCGCCAGGGTGCAGTGATCAGCCGCGGTGATATTCTTGCCGACGGCCCCTCCATCGATATGGGTGAGCTGGCCCTTGGCCAGAATATGCGCATCGCGTTTATGCCCTGGAATGGCTACAACTTTGAGGACTCGATCCTGGTATCCGAGCGGGTGGTGAAGGAAGATCGTTTCACTACTATCCATATACAGGAACTGACCTGTATTGCCCGGGATACCAAGCTGGGCTCTGAGGAGATTACCGGCGACATTCCCAACGTGGGCGAAAGTGCACTGGGCAAGCTGGACGAGTCGGGCATTGTGTATATCGGTGCCGAGGTGGATGCCGGCGATATCCTGGTAGGCAAGGTGACACCCAAGGGTGAAACCCAGCTGACCCCGGAGGAAAAGCTTCTGCGTGCCATCTTTGGTGAGAAAGCGTCCGACGTGAAAGATACGTCGCTGCGTGTGCCCACCAGCACAAAAGGTACGGTTATCGATGTGCAGGTATTTACCCGCGACGGCCTCGAGAAGGACACTCGCGCCCTGCAAATCGAGAAGTATCAGCTGGACGATTACCGCAAGGATCTGAAAGAGGAGTACCGTATCTTCGAAGAGGCGACTTTTGCCCGTCTGGAAAACCTGCTGAGCGGTAACAAGACCGTTAGCGGTGCAGGCCTTGCAAAAGGTACCGAGCTTACAGCTGCGGTACTTGCTGAGATGGAGCGCGATCAGTGGTTCAAGATCAAACTCGCCGACGCGGAGCTGAACGAATCCCTGGCTTCTGCCCAGCGCCAGCTTGAAGCGCAGAGCAAGCTGCTGGAAGAGCGCTTCGAGGACAAGAAACGCAAGCTGCAGAGCGGTGATGACCTCGCACCCGGCGTACTGAAGATCGTCAAGGTGTACCTGGCTATCAAACGTCGCATCCAGCCCGGTGACAAGATGGCGGGACGGCACGGTAACAAGGGTGTTATCTCGGTCATCATGCCGGTTGAGGATATGCCTTACGACCAGAATGGCGAGCCGGTGGATATCGTGCTCAACCCGCTGGGCGTGCCTTCTCGGATGAACGTGGGGCAGATTCTCGAAACCCACCTGGGTATGGCTGCGAAAGGGCTTGGCGACAAGATAGATGCCATGATCAAGGAGCAGAAGAAGGTCGCTGAGATTCGCAAGTTCCTCGACAGCATCTACAACAATGGCGCCGGTCGCAGCGAGGATCTGAAGTCACTCAGCGACGAGGACATCGTAGAGTTGGCAGGCAACCTGGTGGGTGGCGTACCCATGGCAACACCGGTATTTGATGGTGCTGCTGAGGACTCTATCAAGGAACTGCTGAAGTTGGCAGATATGCCGGAAAGTGGCCAGTTCACGCTGTACGACGGACGTACTGGCGAGGCATTCGACCGCCCGGTGACCGTTGGTTACATGTACATGCTGAAGCTGAACCACCTGGTGGACGACAAGATGCACGCGCGTTCAACCGGTTCCTATAGCCTCGTTACCCAGCAGCCGCTGGGCGGCAAGGCGCAGTTTGGCGGCCAGCGTTTCGGTGAGATGGAGGTCTGGGCACTGGAAGCTTACGGTGCGGCTTACACCCTGCAGGAAATGTTGACGGTCAAGTCTGACGACGTGGCTGGACGGACCAAGATGTATAAAAACATTGTCGATGGTGATCATCGAATGGAGCCGGGTATGCCCGAGTCCTTCAATGTGTTGGTCAAAGAGATACGTTCTCTCGGTATCGACATGGAACTCGAGAGCGAATAACAGACGTAACATTGGACTCAGGGGTGACAGCGGCGCGGTGCGCCGCTCAACCTGGTAGCAATAACCTCGCGGAGGAAAGGCCTTGAAAGACTTACTCAATTTATTGAAGTCCCAGGGACAAACAGAAGAATTTGACGCCATTCGTATCGGCCTGGCGTCGCCGGAGATGATTCGCTCCTGGTCGTTCGGCGAAGTGAAAAAGCCGGAGACGATCAACTATAGAACCTTTAAGCCGGAGCGGGATGGACTGTTCTGCGCCAAGATCTTTGGCCCGGTGAAGGATTACGAATGCCTGTGTGGAAAATACAAGCGGCTCAAGCATCGCGGTGTCATCTGTGAAAAGTGTGGTGTCGAAGTGGCGCTTGCCAAAGTGCGTCGGGAGCGTATGGGTCACGTCGAACTGGCCAGCCCGGTAGCGCATATCTGGTTCCTCAAGTCGCTGCCCTCGCGTATCGGCCTGTTGCTGGACATGACCCTGCGGGATATCGAGCGGGTACTGTATTTCGAATCCTATGTGGTCACTGAGCCCGGTATGACTACCCTTGAACAGGGCCAGTTGCTATCGGATGAGCAGTATTACGAGGCGATGGAAGAGTTTGGTGACGAGTTTTCCGCCAAGATGGGTGCCGAGGCAATTCAGGACCTCATGGTGCAGCTTGACCTGGAAGAGGAAATTGCTACTTTGCGCGAAGAGATTCCCGCGACCAATTCCGAAACCAAGATCAAGAAGTTGTCCAAGCGCCTGAAGCTGATGGAAGCCTTTGCCGGCTCCGGTAACAAGCCGGAGTGGATGGTACTGAAAGTGTTGCCGGTTCTGCCACCAGATCTGCGTCCGCTGGTACCACTGGACGGTGGTCGCTTCGCCACTTCCGACTTGAACGACCTGTACCGTCGGGTGATCAACCGCAACAATCGCCTCAAGCGTCTGTTGGACCTGAACGCACCGGATATCATCGTGCGCAACGAAAAGCGTATGCTGCAGGAGTCTGTAGACGCACTGCTGGACAACGGTCGTCGCGGCCGTGCAATTACTGGCTCTAACAAGCGTCCGCTCAAGTCCCTGGCCGATATGATCAAGGGCAAGCAGGGCCGTTTCCGCCAGAACCTGCTGGGCAAGCGCGTGGACTACTCCGGTCGTTCCGTGATCGTGGTTGGCCCCACCCTGCGTCTGCATCAGTGTGGCCTGCCCAAGAAAATGGCTCTGGAACTGTTCAAGCCGTTCATCTTTGGCAAACTTGAAGCGCGTGGCCTCGCCACCACTATCAAGGCAGCCAAGAAAATGGTAGAGCGTGAGCCGCCGGAAGTGTGGGATATCCTCGCCGAGGTAATCCGCGAGCACCCGGTGCTGTTGAACCGTGCACCCACACTCCACCGTCTCGGTATCCAGGCGTTTGAACCGGTACTGATCGAGGGTAAGGCCATACAGCTGCACCCGCTGGTCTGTGCGGCCTATAACGCTGACTTTGACGGTGACCAGATGGCGGTGCACGTACCGCTGACTATCGAGGCGCAGCTGGAAGCGCGCGCCCTGATGATGTCCACCAACAACATCCTGTCACCCGCCAATGGCGAGCCCATCATCGTACCTTCCCAGGACGTGGTGCTCGGTCTGTATTACATGACTCGTGAGCGGGTTAATGCCAAGGGCGAAGGGCGTGTATTTGCCAATGTCTCGGAAGTACACCGTGCCTACTTTGGCGGCCATGTGCATCTGCAGGCCAGGGTCAAGGTTCGCGTCGACGAGGTGATAAACACCGACGAAGGTGAGAGTCTGGCAAGCACTTTTATAGCCGACACCACCGTGGGTCGCGCCCTGCTTTGGGAGATCGTGCCCAAGGGTATTGCTTTTGAAATGGTCAACCAGGATATGGCCAAGAAGGCGATCTCACGGATCATAAACCGCTGCTACCGCGCCGTGGGTCTGAAAGCCACTGTGATATTTGCCGACCAGCTGATGTACACAGGCTATGAGTACTCCACCCGTTCCGGCTCCTCTATCGGCGTAAACGATTTTGAAATCCCGGAAGCCAAGGCAGAGCTTATCGCCCATGCCGACGCCGAGGTGAAGGAAATCGAGCAGCAGTATGCCGCCGGTCTGGTAACCCAGGGTGAGAAATACAACAAGGTGATCGATATCTGGTCCCGCGCCAACGACCTGGTGTCCAAGGCCATGATGGAAGGTCTTTCGAAGGAGACTGTGATCAACCGGGACGGCGAGGAAGAGGAGCAGGCTTCCTTTAACTCGGTGTATATCTACGCTGACTCCGGTGCCCGGGGCTCCCCCGCACAGATTCGTCAGCTCGCGGGTATGCGTGGCCTGATGGCCAAACCGGACGGCTCTATCATCGAGACGCCTATTACGGCGAACTTCCGTGAAGGTCTCAACGTATTGCAGTACTTTATCTCGACTCACGGCGCGCGTAAGGGCCTTGCTGATACGGCACTGAAAACGGCCAACTCCGGTTACCTGACTCGCCGCCTGGTCGATGTGGCGCAGGATCTGGTAGTCACCGAGGTCGATTGTGGCACCGACGAGGGGCTGCTGATGACACCCGTAATCGAAGGTGGCGACATCATCGAATCTCTGGGTGATCGAGTGCTTGGCCGAATCGTGGCCAGGGACGTGATTCGTCCCGGCAGTGAAGAAGAGATTGCGATTGTCGCCGGTACCATGCTGGATGAGCTTTGGATCAAGCGCCTGGAGGAGTTGGGCATTGACGAAATTCAGGTGCGCTCTCCTATCACCTGTGAGACTCGCCACGGTATCTGTAGCACCTGTTACGGCCGCGATCTGGCCAGGGGACACCGGGTAAATATGGGCGAGGCTATCGGTGTGGTAGCAGCCCAGTCCATTGGTGAGCCCGGCACACAGCTGACCATGCGTACCTTCCACATTGGTGGTGCGGCATCCAGGGCAACTGCCAGGGACAACATCCAGGTGATGAATGACGGTACTGTGCGGCTGCACAACCTGAAGTTTGTCGAGCGCAAGAAAGACGGCTTCCTGGTTGCGGTATCGCGCTCGGGTGAGCTGTCACTGCTGGACCCACGGGGTCGTGAGCGTGAGCGTTACAAGCTGCCTTACGGCGCCTTGATCAAAGTGGGTGACCACGCCAAGGTCTCCGCCGGAGACGTGGTGGCGAACTGGGATCCCCACACTCACCCCATCGTGACGGAAGTGGCGGGTACGGTGAAGTTCAGCGGTATGGAAGAGGGTATTACCATTCGGCGCCAGACCGATGAGCTGACTGGCTTGTCCAGCATCTCGGTGATGGATCCGGGTGAACGTCCTGTCGCCGGTAAAGACATTCGCCCGGCGGTGAGCCTGGTGGACGGCAACGGCAAGCAACTGTGTCTGGCGGGTACCACTGTGCCGGCACACTACTTCCTGCCGGCGTCCGCACTGGTCAGTCTGGAAGATGGTGTCAAGGTTGAAGCGGGCGATGTTATCGCACGTATCCCGCAGGAAGGCTCCAAGACTCGGGATATTACCGGTGGTCTGCCACGGGTTGCCGATCTGTTTGAGGCGCGCAAGCCGAAGGAACCTGCCATCCTGGCGGAAATCTCCGGTACTGTGAGCTTTGGCAAGGAAACCAAGGGCAAGCGTCGCCTGGTCATTACACCCACCGATGCCAGCAGTTTGCCGGATGGCTCTGACCACTATGAGGCGTTGATCGCCAAGTGGCGGAATATGTCAGTGTTCGAGGGTGAATACGTGGAGAAAGGGGAGGTTGTATCTGAAGGCCCCCCCAGCCCTCACGACATTTTGCGCCTCAAGGGCATTGAGGAGCTGGCCAAGTACATTGTCAATGAGATCCAGGAGGTTTACCGCCTGCAGGGTGTGAAGATCAACGACAAGCACATCGAGGTGATTGTTCGCCAGATGCTGCGCAAGGTTGTGATCAGCTCTTCCGGCGATTCCAACCTGATCAAGGGCGAGCAGGTCGAGTACACCACTTTGCTGGAGGAGAACGAACGCCTGCAGAAAGAGGGTCTGGTAACCGCCACCGGCGCGCGAGAGCTGCTGGGTATTACCAAGGCTTCACTGGCCACCGAGAGTTTTATCTCGGCAGCCTCCTTCCAGGAGACCACCCGGGTACTTACCGAGGCAGCGGTCACCGGCAAGCGCGATTACCTGCGCGGGCTGAAGGAAAACGTGGTGGTTGGTCGTCTGATACCCGCGGGTACCGGTCTGGCATACCACGCCGAGCGCAAGCGTGCCAAAGAGAGCAAGTCCGAGGTCACTGTCTCCGCTCAGGAAATCGAAGCGGCACTGACAGAGGCGTTGCAAGCCGACAGCTGAGGGCGCTTCCAGCCCCTGCGACAAGGGGCGGCAGATGGCGACATCTGCCGCCCCTTTTTTTATGCAGGGAGTGCAAGTCAGCCCCCGTTGTGATTGAGCGCACTTCACGGGTTGACTCTCACCAGCCGCGTCTATAGAATGCCGCCTCCTCTTTTCCGGGGGATGGTTTTGCACGTCCTGTTTCTCTGATTCGGGTGAAGCTGTCGATTTCGGCTGAGAGGTGGCCATAAGGCCATAAAACTAAACGATTTAATCTGGAGTTTTAACTGGATGGCAACGATCAACCAATTGGTTCGTACGCCCAGGAAGCGCAAAGTAGAAAAGAGCGATGTCCCCGCCCTGCAGGCCTGTCCGCAGCGCCGTGGTGTGTGTACTCGCGTTTATACGACTACGCCAAAGAAGCCAAACTCCGCACTGCGTAAGGTTTGCAGGGTACGCCTGACCAACGGTTATGAGGTTTCCTCGTATATCGGTGGTGAAGGTCACAACCTGCAGGAGCACAGTGTGGTTTTGATTCGCGGCGGTCGTGTAAAGGACTTGCCCGGTGTTCGTTATCACACCGTACGTGGCAGCCTTGATACCTCAGGAGTTTCCGACCGTCGTAACGGTCGCTCCAAGTACGGTGCCAAGCGTCCCAAGTAAGCGAGCTTAAAAGCGCAACCAGGCTTAACGATGTAAGTAAGGCCGAACCCCTGCCTCCCCCGCATTTGTGGCAGGAAGGTGTTCGGATCAACCTGAAGAGAGAAGGGCAAAACCATGCCAAGAAGACGAGTAGTCGCCAAACGCGAAGTACTGCCGGATCCCAAGTTCGGCAATGTAACGCTGGCAAAATTCATGAACCACGTGATGGTCAGTGGTAAGAAATCAGTCGCCGAAACTATTGTTTACGGTGCCCTGGAAATTGTTCGGGAGCGTCTGAACAAGGATCCAATCGAGGCTTTTGACGAGGCTTTGGAAAATATTGCACCTATGGTGGAAGTAAAATCACGCCGTGTGGGTGGTGCTACCTACCAGGTTCCGGTTGAAGTGCGTCCCTCCCGCCGTATAGCGCTGTCCATGCGCTGGCTGGTGGAGTACTCCCGTAACCGTGGTGAAAAGTCCATGCGTCAGCGCCTGGCGGGTGAAATTATCGACGCTTCACAGGGCAAAGGTAATGCCGTGAAGAAGCGTGAAGATGTTCATCGTATGGCTGAAGCCAACAAGGCATTCTCGCACTACCGTTTTTAACCGGTTGCCCTGCAACCTGTCATTGGGGATTTAATCGTGGCACGTAAGACACCTATTAGCCGATATCGCAATATTGGTATTTGCGCTCATGTGGACGCGGGTAAAACCACCACCACTGAACGCGTTCTTTTCTATACCGGACTGTCTCACAAGATTGGTGAGGTTCACGACGGTGCGGCCACCATGGACTGGATGGAGCAGGAGCAGGAGCGTGGTATTACTATCACCTCTGCTGCAACAACCTGTTTCTGGAAGGGTATGGATGCGCAATTTGAAGATCATCGCATCAACATTATCGACACACCCGGGCACGTGGACTTCACTATTGAAGTGGAGCGCTCCCTGCGTGTGCTCGATGGTGCTGTCGTGGTTCTGTGCGGTACTTCTGGTGTGCAGCCACAGACAGAAACTGTGTGGCGCCAGGCCAATAAGTACGAAGTGCCACGTATGGTATTCGTCAATAAGATGGATCGTGCAGGCGCGGATTTCCGCAAGGTTGTCGGTCAGCTGAAGGATCGGCTGGGTGCTGTTCCTGTGCCGCTGCAGATGACTATCGGCTCTGAGGAAGACTTCAGAGGCGTAATAGACCTGGTTAAGAACAAGGCGATTTTGTGGAACGAAGCCGATCAGGGCATGACTTTCGAATACGCTGAAGTGCCTGCCGATATGGTTGACGAAGTGCAGGAGATGCGCGAGCTGGTGATTGAAGCTGCCGCCGAAGCCACTGAAGAGTTTATGGACAAGTATCTTGAGGGTGTCGAGCTTACAGAGGCGGAGATCAAGAAGGGCATACGTCTTCGTACCCTGGCCAATGAGATTGTGCCGGTACTCGGCGGTTCGGCATTTAAGAACAAGGGCGTTCAGGCAATGCTGGATGCTGTCATCGACTACATGCCTTCGCCGGCAGAAGTGAAGGCGATTGACGGCACCCTGTTGGATGCAGATCGTACTCCGGCAACCCGGGAGGCAAGTGACACGGCGCCTTTCGCTGCTCTTGCATTCAAAATTGCTACAGACCCGTTCGTGGGTACCCTGACTTTCTTCCGGGTGTATTCCGGTGCTCTCCAGAGTGGCACAGCGGTGTACAACTCGGTACGGGAAAAGAAAGAGCGTGTTGGCCGAATGGTGCAGATGCACGCCAACAGTCGCGAAGAGATTAAGGAAGTTCTGGCAGGTGACATCGCCGCTGCGGTAGGTCTGAAAGACGTTACTACCGGCGATACGCTGTGTGACATCGACAAGCCGATCGTACTGGAGCGCATGGAGTTTCCGGAGCCGGTTATATCGGTAGCGGTAGAGCCCAAGTCCAAGCCCGACCAGGAGAAAATGGGTATCGCCCTTGGCAAGCTGGCCCAGGAAGACCCCTCATTCCGGGTTAAAACTGACGAGGAAACAGGTCAGACGATTATCTCGGGAATGGGTGAGCTGCACCTGGATATCCTGGTTGATCGCATGCGTCGCGAGTTTAGTGTTGAAGCCAATATCGGTAAGCCTCAAGTGGCCTATCGCGAAGCCATTCGCAATACCTCCGAGATCGAAGGCAAGTTTGTTCGCCAATCGGGTGGTCGCGGCCAGTACGGTCACGTCTGGGTGCGCTTTGAGCCCTCGGAAGAGGCCGGTGCGGATGGCCTTGAGTTTGTCAACGAGGTTGTTGGCGGCACGGTTCCCCGGGAATACGTCCCCGCGGTACAGAAGGGTATCGAGGAGCAGATGAAAAATGGTGTGCTGGCGGGTTACCCCCTGCTTGGCCTGAAGGCAACCCTGTTCGACGGGTCCTTCCACGATGTTGACTCCAACGAAATGGCGTTCAAGATCGCTGCGTCCATGGCGACCAAGAAACTGGCCCAGGAAGGCGGTGCCGTGCTGCTCGAGCCTATCATGAAGGTGGAAGTGGTCACTCCGGAAGAAAACATGGGTGATGTGGTAGGCGATCTCAACCGACGTCGCGGCCTGATTCTTGGTATGAATGAAAATGCCATGGGCAAGGTCATCGATGCAGAGGTTCCGCTGGCAGAGATGTTTGGCTATTCCACAGATCTGCGCTCAGCAACCCAGGGGCGTGCGACCTACACCATGGAATTTTCGAAGTATTCTGAAGCGCCGAAGAATGTCGCTGACGATATTATTTCCAAGAACCAGACCAAGTAACATTAATTAACCCATTTAGAGGTGATTGAAAGTGGCAAAGGAAAAGTTTGAACGTAACAAGCCCCACGTCAATGTGGGTACCATTGGGCACGTTGACCATGGCAAGACGACGCTGACAGCGGCGCTGACACGTGTGTGCGCTGAAGTCTGGGGCGGTGCAGCGGTGGCCTTTGATGGCATCGACAATGCACCGGAAGAGCGCGAGCGGGGCATCACCATTGCGACCTCGCACGTTGAATACGACACACCGGCGCGTCACTACGCACACGTAGACTGCCCGGGACACGCCGATTACGTGAAGAACATGATCACCGGTGCCGCGCAGATGGACGGCGCGATCCTGGTATGTGGCGCCACAGACGGCCCCATGCCCCAGACCCGCGAGCACATTCTGCTGTCGCGTCAGGTGGGTGTACCGTACATCGTGGTCTTCCTGAACAAGGCTGACCTGCTGGCAGAAGATTGTGGCGGTGCCAACTCCGAGGAATACGAGGAGATGAAGGAACTGGTTGAGATGGAGCTGCGTGAGCTGCTGGACCAGTATGAATTCCCGGGCGACGACACACCGATCATCTGTGGTTCAGCGCTGATGGCGCTGAATGGCGAAGACGAGCACGAGCTGGGCACCACGGCTGTTAAGACACTGCTTGAGACTTTGGACAGCTACATTCCCGAGCCTGAGCGTGCGATAGATGGCGCTTTCCTGATGCCGGTAGAGGACGTGTTCTCTATCTCAGGTCGCGGTACGGTGGTAACTGGCCGTGTTGAGCGTGGCATTGTGAAGGTGGGCGAGGAAATCGAGATTATCGGTATCCGCGACACCCAGAAGACCACCTGTACCGGTGTTGAGATGTTCCGCAAGCTGCTCGACGAAGGTCGTGCGGGTGAGAATGTGGGTGTTCTGTTGCGTGGCACCAAGCGTGAGGACGTTGAGCGTGGTCAGGTACTGGCGAAGCCGGGTTCTGTTAAGCCACACACCAAGTTTGAGGCAGAGGTCTACATTCTGTCGAAAGATGAGGGTGGCCGTCATACGCCGTTCTTCAAGGGCTATCGCCCACAGTTTTACTTCCGTACAACGGACGTGACGGGTGCTTGTGAGCTTCCGGAAGGCGTTGAAATGGTCATGCCGGGTGACAACATCCAGATGGTGGTGACGTTGATTGCCCCGATTGCGATGGAAGACGGTCTGCGTTTTGCGATCCGTGAAGGCGGCCGTACTGTTGGCGCGGGCGTGGTAGCCAAGATCTTCGAGTAGCTCTAAGCTTCAGGATCAATGAAGAGCCCGGCAATATGTCGGGCTTTTTTATGTCTTCAATTTGCGCGCCAAAACGGCAGGCGGCATCTAGTATCCGCTGTTAACGTCAGACAACTGCTCGTTAAGCGTCAGGAAGTCATAGAGGATGCCGATAAAGAACAGGCCGCCGGTCAGCATGTATAGGATGCCGGTAAAGAACTTGCCCATGTACAGCCGGTGAATGCCCAGCCACCCGAGAAATGTCAGTAAGATCCAGGTGATGTTGTAGTCGACGGGGCCGGGGACGAAACGACGCTCGGCTTCACGTTCCATTGAGGGTATCAGGAACAGGTCGACAATCCAGCCGACAAAGAGCAGCCCCAGGGTGCAAAACCAGATGACCCCGGAAATCTGCTTACCGTAATAGAAGCGGTGGGCGCCCATGAATCCGAAAATCCATAGCAGATAGCCCATCAGGACGGAGTGAGTATTTTCTTGCTGCACCATAGTGTGACTACCTGTAGTGATGACTGACATGCAAAGCGCATCTTCTGAGCTGGGCCGGTATTCGTCAAGCAATTAATCGCCGGGGTGGTGGTCAATAATGATATGGGTCACGGACTTGTGGCGGAGATCAATTATACTCAAAATACACTGTGTCCCATTACTTGAAGGAAGAATTATGTCTGTTGAACATCACGACCTGGTGCATGAGCTGCCCGAACTGAAGGATCGCATCCACACACTGAAGGTGAATGACCCTCACTTCAGGAGCCTGTTTGATGCCTATCATGTGCTGACACGGGATATTGAGAATATGGAGAATGAGGTAACGCCAGTTGCCACGCATACCGAAGAGGAGGCCAAAATCAGGCGTGTGAGACTCAAGGACGAGCTCTATCGCATGCTGACAGCGGCGGCCTGACCGATGATGGAGCATCAATCATTGAAGGAAGAGCTGGAGCGGCGCCTCGCAGCATTGCAGGAAAGGTTGGTCAGTATTAAGAGGGATGTGACCAGCGAGCACTCGGGTGATTCCGCCGAGCAGGCCCAGGAGCGGGAAAATGACGAGGTACTCGATGCCATTGGTAATGAAACCGCCCAGTCGATCCGTGGCGTCACCGCCGCCCTGGAACGCATAGCTGACGGCAGTTATGGCATTTGCGAGAAATGTGGCGCAAAGATCGGGCAGGCGCGCCTGGAGATCGTTCCCGAGGCTACCCGCTGCGTGAAATGCGCAGATTAATCCTGGCAACTTGCATATAACCACTCGGCGCTAGCCACCTGCTCCGCGGCGCCTTCATGGCGCTGCGGCCAATCATGACATTTTATGCGCAAATGCTATAACGGTGAAAATAATTGGGAACCGAAGGTTATAAGCATTAGCGGTCGCATTAGTCACTAATTAATCCTAAACCCCGCTTGACAGGGTGGGGTGTGGTCATTAGAATTCGCGTTCCATTTTTCAGGGGACTCCACGGCGGGTTCCTGGTTTTTTATTGACTGGAGTTAGATCTGATGCAGAGTCAACGCATTCGAATTCGCCTTAAGGCGTTCGATCACCGCCTGATAGATTCGTCTACTCAGGAGATAGTTGAGACAGCGCGCCGCACAGGTGCCCAGGTCAAAGGTCCGATCCCCCTTCCTACGCGGAAGGAGCGATTTACAGTGCTGACGTCCCCGCACGTAAATAAGGATGCACGTGACCAGTACGAAATTCGTACCCACAAGCGTCTGCTCGACATCGTGGAGCCAACGGAAAAAACTGTTGACGCCCTGATGAAGTTAGACCTGGCAGCAGGTGTTGAAGTACAGATTAGTCTTGGTTAACTACAAAAAGTAGTGCAGCAAGACCTGCCCGCGGCGGGTGCCGTGGGTGTGTAACGCCCCGCAGGGTTTGAATTCCGGGGCGGCCATAGAGGGTAAGCCCCGTACACTGAGAGGTTAGAAAGATGACTATTGGTTTAGTCGGCCGCAAGTCCGGTATGACTCGTGTTTTTACCGAAGACGGCGTATCCATTCCAGTAACCGTAGTGGAGGTATCTCCAAACCGCGTTACTCAGATCAAAGAGCTCGATAGCGATGGTTATCGTGCAATTCAGGTTACTGCGGGCAGCCGCAAGGCCTCAAGAGTAAGCAAGTCCGAAGCCGGGCACTTCGCGAAAGCGGGTGTTGAGGCAGGCACTGGTTTGTGGGAATTCCGTCTGGCGGAAGCTGATGAGGCTCCGGAGGTTGGCGCTGAGCTGACTGTCGAGCGCTTCACGGCAGGTCAGATTGTCGATGTGGCGGGCCGGTCCAAAGGTAAGGGGTTCCAGGGCGGTGTCAAGCGCTGGAACTTCCAGATGCAGGACGCCACTCACGGTAACTCGCTGTCGCATCGTGCGCCGGGCTCAATCGGCCAGAACCAGACACCTGGCCGCGTGTTCAAGGGCAAGAAGATGGCGGGCCACATGGGGGCGAGAAACGTCACCACGACGGGGCTTGAGATTGTCCGTGTAGATGCTGAGCGCAATTTGCTGCTCATTAAGGGCGCAGTACCAGGCGCACCCGGTGGGGACGTTGTCGTACGCCCCACGGTCAAGGCATAAGGTTAGGGGGTCTCTAGCGTGGAATTAAGTGTATCAAAGCCGGGTAACACCGCAGCGGGCACAGTGTCCGTTTCAGATGTTGCCTTTGCTCGCGAATACAATGAAGACCTGGTTCACCAGGTAGTCACTGCTTATATGGCTGGCGCCCGTCAGGGCACCAGGGCGCAGAAGAACCGCGCTGCAGTTGCCGGTGGCGGTAAGAAGCCATGGCGTCAGAAGGGCACAGGTCGCGCCCGTGCGGGTACTATCCGGTCGCCAATTTGGCGTAGTGGTGGTGTTACGTTCGCAGCGCAGCCGCAGGATCACAGTAAGAAAGTGAACCGCAAGATGTATCGTGCAGCACTGCGCTCTATCTTGTCCGAGCTGGCTCGCCAGGATCGACTGGTGGTTGTAGAGAGCCTGGATCTGGAAGCGCCCAAGACCAAATTGCTGGTTCAACAATTGGGCGAATACGGTCTCGACAGTGTATTGATAGTGTCTGCCGAGCTGGATGAGAACCTGTATCTCGCTGCTCGCAACCTGCATAAGGTTGACGTGCGCGATGTTGATGGCATCGATCCGGTCAGTTTGATTGGTCACGAGAAAGTGATGATCACTGTGGATGCGGTGAAGAAGTTTGAGGAGATGTTGGGATGAACCAGGAACGCGTATTTCAGGTGTTGCAAAGCCCGCACGTTTCCGAGAAGGCGGCGATTGCTGCTGACCTGAACAACCATTACGTTTTCAAGGTGGCTCTCGATGCTACCAAGCTTGAGATCAAGAAGGCGGTAGAGCAATTGTTCAAGGTTAATGTGAACAAGGTCAGTACTCTGCGGGTTAAGGGCAAGGTCAAGCGTAACAAGCATGGATTCAGTACCAGGTCGACCTGGAAAAAGGCATACGTTCGCCTAGAGCAGGGTCAGGACATCGACTTTGCGTCGGTTGATTAAGGAGTAGCTTCGAAATGGCAGTTTTAACTAGCAAGCCCACTTCACCCGGTCGTCGACACGTTGTTCGTGTCGTCAGTGAAGGTCTGCACAAGGGTGCACCTTACAAGCCGCTGCTGGAACCACAGAGCAGGAATGGTGGCCGCAACAATAACGGCCGAATTACTACCAGGCATATTGGTGGTGGACACAAGCAGCATTACCGCATAATTGATTTTAAGCGGACCAAGGATGGCATCCCGGCTACGGTTGAGCGTATTGAATACGATCCCAATCGCACTGCGCACATCGCGTTGATGCTGTTTGCCGACGGTGAGCGTCGCTACATTATTGCTCCCAAGGGTGTGCAGGCCGGTGACGTGCTGCAGTCAGGCTCCGCGGCGCCGATCAAGAGCGGTAACTGCCTGCCCTTGCGCAACATCCCGGTTGGTTCGACGGTGCACTGTATAGAGCTGAAGCCTGGCAAGGGCGCACAGATTGCCCGTTCTGCCGGCGCTGCTGTACAGGTAGTGGCTCGCGAAGGTCAGTACGCAACATTACGCCTGCGTTCAGGTGAGATGCGGAAAGTATTGTCAGATTGTCGCGCCACGCTGGGCGAGGTATCCAATTCCGAGCACAGCCTGCGCAAACTGGGTAAAGCCGGTGCCGCACGCTGGCGCGGTGTTCGTCCCACGGTTCGTGGTGTTGCCATGAACCCGGTCGATCACCCGCATGGTGGTGGTGAGGGGCGTACTTCGGGTGGGCGTCATCCGGTCAGCCCATGGGGTACCCCCACCAAAGGCTACAAGACACGAAAGAACAAGCGTACCAATAACTTGATCATACGTCGTCGTGGTAAGAAGTAAATTCGGTCAGCAGACCCAGAGATTAGAGGATTAGATTGTGCCGCGTTCACTGAAGAAAGGTCCTTTTATAGACCTTCACCTGATGAAGAAAGTAGAAACCGCGATTGAGAGCAACGATCGTCGTCCGATCAAAACCTGGTCGCGCCGCTCTATGGTCTCGCCGGATATGGTTGGCCTGACTATCGCAGTACACAATGGCCGCCAGCATGTGCCGGTTCTGGTGAACGAGGACATGGTGGGCCATAAGCTGGGAGAATTTGCGGCGACTCGCACGTTCAGGGGCCATATCGTGGACAAAAAGGTTAAGCGCTAAGCGCTTTCCTGTAGCGAGGTTGAAGAAATGGAAGTTGCAGCAAAGTTAACAGGGGCACAAATATCTGCGCAGAAGGTCAGGCTTGTTGCTGACCAGGTTCGCGGTAAGCCTGTAGAGGAGGCCTTGAGCCTGCTGGAGTTCAGCCCCAAGAAGGCGGCGCATATCGTCAAGAAGATTCTTGACTCCGCGATTGCCAATGCTGAGAACAATGAAGGTGCGGATGTGGATGAATTGAAAATATCCAGCATTTTTGTCGATGAAGGTAGGACTATGAAGCGCCTGCGTCCCCGTGCCAAGGGTCGCGCAGATCGCATTTTAAAGCGCAGCTGTCATATCACCGTGAAAGTTGCAGACGGCGAAGCGTAGTAAGTTTAGGAGAAGACCACATGGGTCAGAAAGTACATCCGATCGGCATTCGGTTAGGTATCGTAAAAGATCACAATTCGATCTGGTACGCCGATAGCAAGAACTACTCCAGTCAGTTGATTAACGACATGGAGGTTCGCGCGTATATCGAGAAGGCGCTTGAGAACGCCTCTGTGAGTCGGGTAGTTATCGAGCGCCCCGCACAAACTGCACGCATCACCATTCACACTGCCAGGCCGGGTATTGTTATCGGCAAGAAAGGTGAAGATGTCGACAGTTTGCGCAAGAAGCTCACCGAGAAAATGGGTGTTCCTGTGCACATTAACATCGAAGAGATTCGCAAGCCGGATCTCGACGCCAAGTTGGTGGCTCAGAATGTAGCGCAGCAACTCGAGCGCCGTGTAATGTTTCGTCGCGCCATGAAGCGTGTCGTACAGAACGCCATGCGTCAGGGTGCTGAGGGTGTGAAGGTTCAGATTGGTGGTCGTCTGGGTGGTGCTGAAATTGCTCGCTCAGAGTGGTACCGCGAAGGCCGTGTTCCACTGCACACTCTGCGGGCTGATATTGATTACGCCACCTACGAGGCTGCCACGACATACGGCATCCTGGGTGTGAAAGTGTGGATTTTCAAAGGTGAAGTTATCGGTGGCGAAAGCAACCCTGACGGCGCCAAGAAGAAAGCAACTAATTAAGGGTTACGCAGATGCTTCAACCAAAGCGTACAAAATTCCGCAAGATGATGAAAGGTCGCAATCGCGGCCTGGCTAATCGCGGTAGTAAAGTGAGTTTCGGTGAGTACGGCCTGAAGGCTGTGGGGCGCGGGCGCCTTACTGCACGCCAGATAGAGGCTGCTCGTCGCGCCATGACGCGTCACATCAAGCGTGGCGGAAAAATTTGGATTCGAGTTTTCCCCGACAAGCCTATCACCGGTAAGCCGTTGGAAGTTCGTCAGGGTAAAGGTAAGGGTAATGTTGAATATTGGGTAGCCCAGGTTACGCCCGGCAAAGTGCTGTATGAAGTGCAGGGAGTGTCCGAGGAAATGGCGCGGGAAGCATTTGCGCTGGCGTCAGCCAAGATTCCACTAGCCACAACATTTGTAAAACGGTCGGTGATGTGATGAAAGCGAGTGAATTGCGTGAAAAGTCCCCTGAGGACCTGAACAAGGAACTGCTCACCCTGCGTGAAGACCAGTTCAAATTGCGCATGCAAAAATCAACTGGTCAGTTGGGGCAGACTCATTTGCTGAAACAGAACCAGCGCGATATAGCTCGCGTGAAGACTGTACTCAACGAAAAGGCGGGTAATTGAGCATGTCAGGTGCAGAGAAGCGTACACGGGTTGTGACAGGCAAGGTAGTCAGCAACAAGATGGACAAGACGATAACCGTCTTGCTCGAGCGTAGGGTCAAGCACCCGGTGTACGGTAAGTACATCACTCGCTCTTCCAGGATTCACGCCCATGACGAGAATAACCAGTGCGGCATCGGCGATACAGTCACTGTTGCGGAGACCCGGCCGATTTCCAAGAGTAAAACCTGGAAGCTGCTGGAAGTGGTAGAGAGCGCCGCTCAGATATAAGTGCGGGCATAGCGGTATTGATCGCAGTTTGGAGTAGAAGATGATTCAGACACAGTCGTATTTGGAAGTAGCCGATAACAGCGGTGCCCGTCGAGTGATGTGCATTAAGGTGCTGGGCGGATCCAAGCGTCGTTATGCTCGCGTCGGAGACCTGATCAAGGTGTCCGTGAAGGAAGCAATTCCGCGCGGCAAGGTAAAAAAAGGTCAGGTTCTGACTGCGGTTGTTGTGCGTACCAGGAAAGGTGTTCGTCGCCCTGATGGTTCCATGATCAAGTTCGATGACAATGCCGCGGTGCTGCTCAATGCGCAGCAGGCACCCCTCGGTACTCGCATATTCGGCCCGGTAACGCGCGAATTGCGCGGTGAGAAGTTCATGAAAATTATTTCTCTGGCCCCGGAAGTCATCTAGGCCGGCCAGCAGGTAGAGGAAAGGAAATGTTGAAGATCAAGCGCGATGACGAAGTGATTATCCTGGCCGGTAAGGACAAGGGTAAGCGCGGGAAGGTTCGCCAGGTGCTGGACAACAATAAGCTTATTGTTGGTGGCATTAACATGATTAAGAAGCACACCAAGCCCAACCCCCAGGCAGGGGTTGCGGGTGGCATCGTCGAAAAGGAAGCCCCTATACAGGGCTCCAATGTGGCGATATTCAACCCCACCAGCAGCAAGGCTGATCGTGTAGGTTTTAAGGTGGAGGGAGATCGCAAGCTGAGGGTCTTCAAATCCAGTGGCGAGGCAATTGATTCTTAAGTCCACTTGGGCTGATCGGGTTATCAGGAATTAGACATGGCAACGTTGAAAGACAAGTACAAGAGCGATATCGCTCCCCGCCTCAAAGAAGAGTTGGGTCTGGAAAATGTGATGCAAGTACCTCGCATCACCAAGATCACACTCAACATGGGTGTGGGTGAGGCGCTGGGCGACAAGAAAGTTTTAGAGAACGCCGTCGCCGATATGGAGAAGATATCTGGCCAGAAAGTTGTGGTTACCAAGGCTCGCAAATCGATTGCAGGCTTCAAGGTACGTGACGGCTGGCCTATCGGCTGTAAGGTGACTCTGCGTTCCGAGCGTATGTATGAGTTTCTCGATCGTCTTATCAGCATCGCGATTCCGCGTATTCGTGATTTCAGGGGTATCAGCCCGAAGTCCTTTGACGGCCGCGGCAATTTTGCGATGGGCGTAACCGAACAAATTATTTTCCCTGAAATTGATTATGACCAGGTGGACGCCTTGCGCGGTATGGATATCACCATTACCACCTCCGCTCGTACGGATGATGAAGGTCGTGCACTACTGCGCGCTTTTAACTTCCCCCTGAAAGCTTAAGAGGCTTTATAAATGGCTAAAACTTCCATGGTAATGCGCGAGAAAAAGCGCGCTCGCATAGTGGCAAAGTACGCGACCAAGCGTGCTGAACTGAAGGCGATTATTAGCGACACCAAAGCCTCGGACGAGGAGAAGTGGGACGCGCAAGTCGCATTGCAGAAGCTACCGCGCGACGCCAGCCCGGTGCGAGGTCGCCGCCGTTGTCAGGTGACGGGTCGCCCCCATGGCGTTTATCGGAAATTTGGTCTGTGTAGAAACAAGTTGCGTGAAGCCGCTATGCGCGGTGATGTGCCCGGCCTGGTTAAGGCCAGCTGGTAAGTAACCAGTCGGTTTACGGAGAGAATTAGATTATGAGTATGCAAGATCCACTGTCAGATATGCTGACCCGTATACGCAACGCACAGATGGCTGGCAAGACCAGCGTTGAAATGCCTGGCTCCAAGCTGAAAGCGGCTGTAGCTGCTGTCTTGAAGGACGAGGGCTATGTCGAGGATTTTTCGCTTTCAAATGAGAGTGGCAAACCCCGTATGTCCATAGCGTTGAAGTACTATCAGGGCAAGCCGGTTATCGCGGAAATTGATCGGATTAGCCGTCCGGGTTTGCGCCGTTACAGTGCCAAGGATGAGTTACCGTCAGTCCGTGCTGGCCTGGGAGTTGCAATTATTTCGACTTCCAGAGGTGTCATGTCGGATCGTGCGGCGCGCGCTGCTGGCGTCGGCGGTGAAGTATTGTGCACCGTCTTTTAATAGTATTTTTGATTTAAAGAGCATTTGAAATGTCTAGAGTCGCAAACAGTCCGGTAGAGCTGCCCAACGGCGTCGAGGTCAAGGTCGATGGCCAGGCACTTACCGTCAAGGGTAGTAAGGGTACGCTTCAACTATCTGTAGTTGAGGGTGTTCAGGTAAGCCAGGATGACAAGGTTCTGACCATCGGCTATGACAGCGATAAGTTCAAGGCTATGGCCGGGACTACACGCGCCCTGCTGAACAATATGGTCAAGGGTGTCAGCGAAGGCTGGCAGAAGAAATTGGTTCTCAATGGTGTTGGTTATCGCGCCAAGGCTGGCGGTGACACCGTCAACCTTACAGTGGGGCTGTCCCATCCTGTTGATTACAAATTGCCCAAGGGTGTCACTGCAGAAACGCCGACCCAGACCGAGATTGTGGTCAGCGGCGTCGACAAGCAATCGGTTGGCCAGGTAGCTGCTGAGATCCGCAGTTTCCGTCCGCCGGAGCCTTACAAGGGTAAAGGTATTCGCTACGCCGACGAGTATGTTCGTCGCAAAGAAGCCAAGAAAAAGTAGGTAATCTGAGATGAGTGTAAAGAATGATTCAAGGTTGCGTCGTGCCAGGCGCGCACGCGCCAGAATGCGTGACCTGGGTGTTAACCGCCTTAGCGTTCACCGTACGCCCCGGCATATTTATGCGCAGATTATCTCGCCGGCCGGAGATAAGGTGCTCGCGAGTGCCTCGACGTTGGACAGTGACCTGCGTGGCGGCAAGACAGGTAATGTCGATGCGGCTGCCGCTGTAGGTAAATTGGTTGCGCAGCGAGCAAAGGATGCAGGCGTTGATGCCGTGGCGTTTGATCGCGGTGGCTACAAGTATCATGGGCGCGTCAAGGCACTGGCCGATGCAGCTCGTGAATCTGGACTGAATTTCTAGGGTTATAGATATGGCTTTTAACGATCAGAAAAAGCAGCAGCAAGAAGGTGACCTTCAGGAGAAGCTGGTCCAGGTCAACCGTGTAGCCAAGGTGGTCAAAGGTGGCCGTATCTTCGGTTTCACAGCTCTGACTGTTGTTGGCGATGGTAAAGGTAAGGTCGGCTTCGGTCGCGGCAAGGCGCGTGAAGTGCCAGTTGCGATCCAGAAGGCGATGGAAGCTGCTCGTCGGAACATGATCCAGGTGGAGCTCAATGAGGGCACTATCCAGTACCCGGTTAAAGCGTCTCACGGTGCTTCCAGGGTATACATGCAGCCGGCATCAGAAGGTACTGGCGTAATCGCCGGTGGTGCGATGCGTGCCGTATTGGAAATAGCAGGTGTACACAACGTTCTGGCAAAGTGTTACGGCTCTACCAACCCGGTAAACGTGGTACGCGCGACATTCAATGGTCTGCGTGACATGTGTGCGCCGGATGAAGTTGCCGCCAAGCGTGGCAAAACTGTAGAAGAGATTCTGAACTAATTATTGGATTTGCTCGTCATGGCTAAAGCAACAATCAAGGTAACGCAGATCAAGAGTTCCCACGGGCGCCTGAAAAATCACAGGGCGTGTGTTGCGGGTCTGGGTTTGCGTCGAATCGGCCACACCGTTGAGGTGGAAGACACTCCATCGGTTCGTGGCATGATCAACGCCGTACATTACCTCGTAAAGGTTGAGGATTAAATCATGTCAGAAGTAATGCGACTTAACACCCTGAGCCCGGCGCCGGGATCCAAGAAAGACGCCAAGCGCGTCGGTCGCGGCATCGGTAGTGGCACGGGTAAAACGGCGGGCCGTGGTCACAAAGGCCAGAAGGCGCGTTCAGGCGGCAGCATCAGACCCGGTTTTGAAGGCGGCCAGATGCCCTTGCAAAAGCGTCTGCCCAAGTACGGCTTTTCGTCGCGCATCTCGCGGACTACCGCACAGATTCGCCTCAGCGAGCTCAATGCTGTGGAAGGCGACGTTGTTGATCTGGAGACATTGAAAAATGCCGACCTGATCAATGACAATATTGCACGGGTACGCGTGTTCCTGTCAGGTGAACTGGGCAAGGCCGTAAACCTCAAGGGGATCACGGTCACCAAGGGTGCTCGAGAGGCCATCGAGAAAGCCGGCGGGAAAGTAGAGGACTAGATGGCCACACCCCCACAGCTGCCTTCGTCAGGTAATAAAGCCGGTCTTGGCGAGCTCTTTGCTCGCCTGCGCTTTGTTTTACTGGCTATAGTCGTTTACCGGATAGGAACTCATATTCCTGTACCGGGTATCGACCCCAACCAGCTCGCCGCGCTGTTCAACCAGAACCAGGGAACAATTCTTGGCCTGGCTAACATGTTCTCCGGCGGTGCGCTGGAGCGTATGAGCATTCTGGCGCTTGGTATCATGCCCTACATCTCGGCATCGATTATCATGCAGCTGATGTCTGCGGTGACACCGCAACTGGAGCAGTTGAAGAAAGAGGGCGAATCAGGGCGGCGCAAGATCAGCCAATATACACGCTACCTGACCGTGCTACTGGCTATCGTCCAGGCCACTGGGATGACTGTGGGTATGGCCAATCAGGGCATGTCCTACGATGCATCACCTTTGTTTTTCGTGATTGCGATCACCTCCCTGGTAACAGGGGCTGTATTCATGATGTGGCTTGGTGAGCAGATTACCGAGAAGGGCGTGGGTAACGGGATTTCCCTGTTGATTTTTGCCGGTATTGTCGCGGGTTTGCCATCGGCTATAGGCCAGTCGCTTGAGCAGGCTCGTCAGGGCGAGCTGAACATACTGGTTCTGTTGCTTATTCTGACGCTCGCCGTCGCGGTAATTTACATGATCGTGTTCATTGAGCGCGGGCAGCGCCGCATCACAGTGAATTACGCCAAGCGACAGCAGGGGCGGAAAATGTACCAGGCGCAGAGTTCGCATCTGCCCCTGAAGGTCAATATGGCAGGTGTTATACCCGCGATTTTTGCCAGCAGCATATTGTTGTTTCCGGCGTCCATAGCCCAGTGGTTCGGGTCTTCGGGCTCGGCAGATTGGCTGCAGGACCTGGCGGTTGCCATTGGTCCCGGCCAGCCGCTGAACATCCTGTTATTCACGGTGTTCATAGTATTTTTCTGCTTCTTCTACACCGCGTTGATGTTTAACCCGGTGGAAGTAGCTGACAACCTGAAGCGGTCCGGCGCGTTTGTACCCGGTATTCGCCCAGGGCAGCAGACCGCCAACTATATTGATGGTGTGCTGACACGACTGACAGTGTTTGGGGCCGCGTATATCGCACTGGTTTGTCTGATGCCGCAGTTTCTGGTCGTCATGTGGAACGTACCCTTTTATCTGGGTGGGACCTCGTTGTTGATCGTGGTTGTTGTGGTAATGGATTTTATGGCCCAGGTGCAGAGTCACCTGATGTCTCACCAGTACGATTCGGTGATGAAAAAAGCTAATTTGAAAACCTATGGGGGCTCCGGTCGGGTTCGTTAGTAGCGAATGAGTCGGTAGGCCAACTGGGCTAGGTAAACTGAGAGGTAGTCATGAAAGTACGTGCATCGGTCAAAAGAATTTGCAGAAATTGCAAGGTAGTACGCCGTGGTGGTGTGGTGCGTGTGATCTGTAATTCCGACCCGCGCCACAAGCAGCGCCAGGGATAGAATCCGGCAGTTGATTTTTAGTAACGATATCGCTAGAATGCGGCGCCTTTTGTCCGGGACCCGGTGAAAACTTAGAAAGCTCACCAGCGCGGTGCAAAGTTCGCAACGAAAGCGACGATAAACGATTGGAGAAAGATGGATGGCTCGTATTGCCGGCGTCAACATACCAGATAACAAGCATGCTGTTATCTCTTTGACTTACATCTACGGCGTTGGCCGTAGTCAGGCTCGCCGCCTGTGTGCTGATACAGGTGTGGCTGAAAATGCCAAAATCGGTGATCTGTCTGAGTCTGAGATAGAGTCGCTGCGTGGAAAGTTGACGGAAATGACCGTAGAAGGTGATCTTCGACGGGAAGTTTCCATGAACATCAAGCGCCTCATGGATCTGGGTTGTAACCGGGGCCTGCGCCACCGTCGGGGCTTGCCTCTGCGCGGTCAGCGTACCAAGACCAATGCACGTACCCGTAAAGGTCCGCGCAAGCCGATTCGTAAGTAAGCTTTTACTTACAGCGAATCCGTTTTTAGTGTAGCTGCACCCTAGTGCAGTGTTGATATTAAAGCAGGAAGTAGATTATGGCCAAGCCAGGTGCCAAAGGCACTCGTAAGAAAATTACCAAGACTGTAGTGGATGGAATAGCCCATATCCACGCATCTTTCAATAACACGATTATCACCATAACAGACAGGCAGGGGAATACTCTGAGCTGGGCGACTTCCGGTGGTTCGGGTTTTCGTGGTTCGCGCAAGAGCACACCATTTGCGGCACAGGTAGCGGCGGAGCGCGCAGGCGAGGCGGCCAAAGAATACGGCCTGCAGAACCTGGACGTCCAGGTAAAAGGACCGGGTCCGGGTCGAGAGTCAGCGGTTCGTGCGCTGAATACATGCGGCTACAAGATCAGCAATATTACCGACGTAACGCCGATTCCTCACAACGGCTGTCGTCCCCCCAAGAAACGTCGCGTCTAACCCAAAGTAAGCGCCCACAGGAAGAATAGACATGGCTCGATATATTGGACCCAAATGCAAGCTCGCCCGTCGTGAAGGAACCGACCTGTTCCTGAAGAGTGGAGTGCGTTCGCTGGAAAGCAAGTGTAAAGCAGAGGCTGCTCCTGGCCAGCATGGTGCCCGTCGTGGCCGCCTGTCTGACTACGGTGTACAGCTACGCGAAAAGCAAAAAGTTCGCCGTATATACGGTGTACTGGAAAAGCAGTTTCGCAATTATTACAAGGAAGCGGCGCGGCTGAAAGGAGCAACAGGTGAAAACTTGCTGCAACTGTTGGAAAGCCGGTTGGACAATGTGGTTTATCGCATGGGTTTTGGCTCGACTCGTTCGGAATCCCGTCAGTTGGTGGCTCACAAGTCGATACTCGTCAATGGTGTGGCGGTGAATATTGCCTCCTACCAGGTCAAAGCTGGCGATGTGGTTTCCCTGCGTGAAAAAGCGAAAAAGCAGCTTCGTGTGCAGTCTGCCATGGCGCTTGCGGCGCAACGTGGCGAACCCGAGTGGATTGAAATGAACAACGAGAAGTTGGAAGGGGTGTTCAAGTCAGTACCCGATCGTCAGGATCTCTCTTCAGAGATCAATGAGAATCTGATCGTCGAACTTTACTCCAAGTAATCCACTGAAGGACTAACCTACAATACAGGTGCCCCAATGCAGAGTGCAGTGAACGAGTTTTTGACACCCCGTGTCATCAAGGTTGATGAAAAGAACAACACCCGCGCCCAGGTTACCCTGGAGCCGTTGGAGCGTGGTTTCGGCCACACTCTGGGCAACGCTTTGCGTCGCATTCTGCTGTCCTCCATGCCCGGTTGCGCAATAACCGAGGTAGAGATCGACGGCGTATTGCATGAGTACAGTGCAATAGAAGGCGTGCAGGAAGACGTTATTGAAATTCTGCTTAATCTCAAGGGCGTTGCCCTGGTGATGAATGGCAAGGAAGAAGCAGAACTGACCCTGAGCAAAAAGGGTACAGGCGTGGTTACTGCTTCTGACATTCAGGTAGACCACGATATTGAAGTGCGTAACCCCGATCACGTGATATGCCACCTCAACGGCAAGTCCGAGATTAACATGAAGCTCACCGTGGCCCGTGGCCGTGGTTACTCTCCGGCTGACTCTCGCGAGAATCCCGAAGAAGAAACCCGCTCTATTGGCCGCCTGCAGCTGGACGCAACCTTCTCCCCGGTACACCGTGTATCCTACGTGGTAGAAGCCGCTCGCGTAGAGCAGCGTACTGACCTGGACAAGCTGGTACTGGATCTCGAGACCAATGGCACTATTGATCCGGAAGAGGCTATCCGCCGCGCCGCTACCATCCTGCAGCAGCAGCTGGCCGTGTTTGTGGACCTGGAGAGCGAGAGCGAGTCTGAGTCAGTCGTCGAAGAGGACGAGGTAGACCCGATTCTGCTGCGCCCTGTCGACGACCTGGAGCTTACTGTTCGTTCGGCCAACTGTCTCAAGGCAGAAAATATTTACTACATCGGCGACCTCGTGCAGCGCACAGAAGTCGAGCTGCTCAAGACCCCGAACCTGGGCAAGAAGTCGCTGACAGAAATAAAGGATGTATTGGCCTCACGCGGTTTATCTCTGGGCATGCGCCTGGACAACTGGCCGCCTGCGAGCCTCAAAAACGACGATCGGGTTCTCAGTATTTAACACAACCCGCATCACACTAATCAGTGCTCACATAGCACAGAAAGTATAGGACTGGAAAAATGCGTCATCGTCATAGTGGACGTCAACTAAACAGAAACAGCTCCCACCGCAAGGCCATGTTTCGCAATATGGCCGTCTCCCTGCTGGAGCACGAGCTGATTAAAACCACATTGCCCAAGGCAAAGGAGCTGCGTGGCTACGCAGAACCCCTGATTACCCTGGCCAAGAACGACAGCGTGGCAAATCGCCGTCTGGCGTTTGACCGCACCCGCAGCAAGGAAGCGGTTGGCAAGCTCTTCAATGAGCTGGGTCCGCGTTACCAGGAACGTCCGGGTGGCTATATCCGCATCCTCAAATGTGGTTTGCGCACCGGTGACAAGGCCCCCATGGCCTACGTCGAGCTGGTCGATAGGCCGCAGGTTGAAGTAGAAGAGACCGACGAGGATTAAAATCCTGTAGTTGGTATCTGATTTACATTGAGCCGGGCGTTGCCCGGCTTTTTTGTGTCTTTTTGTTAGAAAGTATGGGCTGGTGGATGTAGACCGCTGCTGTTTCAATCCGGCAGGAATCCGGGTGTGTCCTGGCTGCACGGCCGCGCCCCTTCGGGGTACCCTCAGTCGGTTGGGAGCCTTAAAGCGCTTCGCTGTCTCCCGCCACTCCTTCGGCGCTGGCCTTTTATGTTCCGCCAGGACACACCCGGATCCCTGCCTGACACCGAGCTAGGTTTCCCTTACTCTATTCGCATCATTTGAGCATGGGTAGGACTGTCCAGAAAAATCAATTTAGCCAATCGGAAAGAGCCGTGGCGGGTCGTAAAATCACCAAACCTGTATACTGACTTTGTCGAATGGTTACCTATTCAAACTGGCAAGGAGCAAATATCGATGACCGACACAAAAATACTCACAGAAGGCCTCCACTTCGGCGAAGGCCCCCGTTGGCATGACGGTCGGCTGTGGTTCAGCGATTTCTACGACCAGGCAGTCAAATCTGTAAGTAGCGAGGGCGAGGTGCGGATAGAGCATCGTTTTGACGACCAGCCCTCCGGCCTCGGTTGGTTGCCGGATGGTCGCCTGTTGGTAGTGTCCATGAAACTGTTGAAAGTATTGCGCCAGGAAGGGGATAGATTTGTAGAGCATGCGGATTTGTCGGGGCTGGCGAAGCACCTGTGTAACGATATGGTGGTGGACGACGCGGGCCGGGCCTGGGTGGGCAACTTCGGGTTCGATCTGGACGCCGAACTGGCAACGCGGGAAGTAGAAGACGTGATCGCCGATCACCCCACCACCAACCTGGTGCGGGTGGACCCCGATGGCAGTGTGCATCTGGCATCAGCCGATATGCACTTTCCCAATGGCACCGTGATTACCCCGGACGGCAAAACCATGATTATTGCCGAAACCCTGGCGATGCGGCTTACTGCTTTTGATATAGCGGCGGATGGCAGCCTGTCCAACCGGCGAGTGTGGGCGGAAATGTCGGGCCGGGCCCCGGATGGTATCTGCCTGGATGCCGATGGCAATGTCTGGGTGGCGAACGCCATTGCCCCGGAATGTGTGTTGGTTGCCGCCGGGGGAGACGTGTTACAGGTCGTCGAGACCAGTGATAATTGTTACGCCTGTATGTTGGGGGGGGCAGATGGCCGCGACCTGCACATGGTGACGGCCAGCTCCAGTCATTCTGAAATCGTGTCCGTGGAGCGCACTGGCAAAATAGAAACGGTCAGGGCGCCAGCAGCCGGTGCCGGCCGGCCCTGAGGGCGCTCGTCAGGCCGCTGTTTCTAGGCGGCCCGCTTGCCTGTCTTGCGTTGTTTCAGGATCGGTGCAAGAAATTTCCCGGTAAAGGATTTTTTCGAACGGGCCACGTCTTCAGGTGTGCCCGTGGCGATAATCTGGCCGCCGCCGCTGCCGCCTTCAGGCCCCAGGTCTACTACCCAGTCCGCGGTTTTAATAACATCGAGATTGTGCTCAATAATCACGATGGTATTGCCGTGGTCGCGCAGGCGGTGCAAGACAGCCAGTAATTGCTTGATGTCCTCGAAATGCAGGCCTGTGGTGGGTTCGTCCAGGATATACAGGGTCTTGCCGGTATCCCGTTTTGACAGTTCCTTGGACAGTTTGACCCGCTGTGCCTCGCCGCCGGATAGGGTGGTGGCCGCCTGACCCAGGCGAATATAGGTCAAGCCCACGTCCATGAGGGTCTGGAGTTTGCGGGCGATGGAGGGCACCGGGGTGAAGAACACCAGGGCATCCTCGACTGTCATATCCAGCACTTCGTGTATGTTCTTGCCCTTGTAGCGTATCTCCAGCGTCTCCCGATTGTAGCGCTTACCCTTGCAGACATCGCAGGGTACGTAAATGTCCGGGAGAAAGTGCATCTCCACCTTGGTTACCCCGTCGCCCTGGCAGGCTTCACAGCGGCCTCCTTTGACGTTGAAACTGAATCGCCCCGCCTTGTAGCCCCGTGATCTCGCCTCCTGTGTGCCGGCGAACAGCTCTCTGACAGGGGTGAAGATTCCGGTGTAGGTGGCGGGGTTGGAACGCGGCGTGCGGCCGATGGGGCTCTGGTCTATGTCTATACACTTATCGACCTGGTCCATGCCGGTAATGGACTCGTGTGGTGCCGGGGTCAGGGTTGTCGCGCCATTGAGTTCGGTAGCAGCGATAGGGTAGAGCGTGCCATTGATAAGAGTGGATTTGCCCGAGCCGGAAACCCCCGTAATGCACGTGAGCAGGCCGATGGGGACCTCCAGTGTTACCGCCTGCAGGTTGTTGCCGGTAGCGCCGGTGAGTACCAGCTGGTGCTCGGGATCGCGGGCGGTGCGCGTGGCCGGAATATCGATCTTGCGCTTGCCGGAGAGGTAGGCGCCGGTAAGTGAGTCTTTAGAGTTCAGGATATCCTTCAGCTTGCCCTGTGCCACAACCCGGCCACCGTGCACACCCGCCCCGGGGCCAATATCAATAATATGGTCGGCACTGCGAATGGCATCCTCGTCGTGCTCCACAACCAGGACTGTATTGCCCAGGTCGCGCAGATGAGTGAGGGTGGCGAGCAGGCGTTCATTGTCGCGCTGGTGCAGGCCTATGGAGGGTTCGTCCAGAATATACATCACACCGACAAGCCCCGCGCCAATCTGTGATGCCAGGCGGATGCGCTGTGCCTCCCCCCCGGACAGGGTCTCGGCGCTGCGGTTCAGGGTCAGGTAGTTGAGGCCCACGTCCACTAGAAAGCGGTAGCGCGCCCGCAGCTCCTTGAGAATCTTGTTGGCGATTTCGCCTTTGCGCCCCTCGAGCTGAAGTTGCCCAAAATACAGCTCGGCCTCGCCTACCGGCATGCCGGTAATGCTGGGCAGCGTGCGTTCGTCCACAAATACATGCCTGGCGTCGCGCCGCAGGCGGGTCCCCTCGCAATCGGGGCAGGGGTGGGTGGCGAGGAACTTTGCCAGTTCTTCTCTTACCGAGCTGGAGTCGGTGTCGCGGTAACGGCGCTCCATGTTGGGAATAATGCCCTCGAAAGAGTGGGTGCGTTTGAAAACATCGCCGCGGTCGTTAACATAGGAAAAGGCGATTTCCTGTTTGCCACTGCCGTACAGGATCACCTGACGGTGTTTCTTGTCGAGCTCCTCGAAGGGAGTATCGATATCGAAATCGTAATGCTCTGCCAACGATGTCAGCATATGGAAGTAGTAGACGTTGCGTCGGTCCCAGCCGCGAATCGCGCCCTCTGCAAGGCTGGCCTCCGGGTGCAGGACAATACGCTCGGCATCAAAGTACTGGCGCACACCAAGGCCGTCGCAGCTGGCGCAGGCGCCGGCGGGATTGTTAAAGGAGAATAGCCGGGGTTCCAGCTCGTCGATGCTGTGGCCGCATTCCGGGCAGGCAAATCGGGCGGAGAAGCTGATGTCCTCGCCGTCATCATCCATGTAATTGATCGAGGCGAGGCCGTCGGTGAGCGCAAGTGCGGTTTCGAAGGATTCCGCCAGGCGGATGCCCAGGTCCTCACGAACCTTGAAGCGGTCTACCACCACATCTATCCGATGTTTCTTTTTCTTATCCAGTTCGGGCAGGTCGTCCAGGTCGACGACAATGCCGTTTACCCGCGCGCGGACAAAGCCGCCGGCCCGCAATTCCTCGAACACGTGCAGGTGCTCGCCCTTGCGGTCGCGCACCACCGGGGCCAGCAGCATTAACTTGCTGCCCTCGGGTAAAGCCAGCACAGTGTCTACCATCTGGCTGACAGTCTGGGCCTGCAGGTTGAGACCGTGGTCGGGACAGCGCGGCTCGCCCACCCGGGCAAACAGCAGGCGCAGGTAGTCATAGATCTCGGTAATGGTGCCCACCGTCGAGCGCGGATTGTGAGATGTTGACTTCTGCTCGATGGAGATGGCCGGTGAAAGGCCCTCGATATGATCCATATCGGGCTTTTCCATCAACGACAGGAATTGCCTCGCGTAGGTGGAAAGTGACTCCACGTAGCGGCGCTGGCCCTCCGCGTAAAGTGTATCGAAAGCGAGGGAAGACTTGCCGGAGCCGGACAGGCCGGTGATGACCACCAGCTTGTCCCTGGGAATATCCAGATCGATATTTTTCAGGTTGTGGGTGCGTGCCCCGCGTACTTGAATTGTGTCCATAGTTGGCTCTTTACTGCAAACCCGACAGTATAGGCCCTCGCTCATTGCGCTGCAAAAACATACTGATCTATACGAACAAATCAAGGCTGTGGATGTGCTGGCGTCTGTGAAACTGATACTATTAACTGTCGTTATTTCGAAGTTTAAACTCCCGTGATTACTGAACACCCCATGACGGCGCTGGAGCGGCGAACCGTAAGCTCCCTGGCGCTGCTTTACAGCTTTCGTATGCTGGGCCTTTTTATGGTCCTGCCGTTGCTTGCGCTTTACGCCGCCGATCTCCCGGGCTCAAGCCCTGGAATGATAGGTCTTGCGCTGGGCGTTTATGGCCTGAGTCAGGCGTTACTGCAGGTCCCGTTGGGCTGGCTGTCCGACCAGGTGGGGCGCAAACCGGTCATTATTGGCGGCTTGCTGGTGTTTGCCGCGGGCAGCGTGCTGGCGGCGGTGGCGGAGAGCCTCTGGGGTATTGTGCTGGGGCGGGCGCTGCAGGGTGCCGGTGCTATCGCCGCCACGGTGATGGCGCTGGTGGCGGATCTCACCAGTACCGAGCAGCGCACCAAGGCCATGGCGGTGGTGGGGATGAGTATCGGCCTGTCCTTTGCTGTTGCCCTGGTTCTGGGGCCTGCCATCGCAGCAGTGGGTGGCCTGTCTGCAGTATTCTGGTTAACGGCGGTGCTGGCCCTGGGCGGGATTGTCATCGTCCTGTTACTGGTGCCGACACCGGCAACCACAGGCATAGACCACAGCGAAGTAGGCGCGAAGCCAGACCTGTTTCGCGTTGCCCTGCGGGATCCGGCGCTGGCGCGGCTGAATTTTGGTGTTTTCAGCCTGCACTTTATTCTCATGGCCTGTTTTATGGTGGTACCGGGGGCTCTGGAACAACTGGCGGGCGTAGGTCGGGCACAGCACTGGCAGGTCTATCTGCCGGTTCTGCTGTTGTCCATCGCTGGCATGGTACCCATGATGGCCATGGCTGAGCGCGGCGGCCGCCCTCGCGAAATGTTCCTGAGCGGCATCGCGTTGCTCTGTGTTGCGGTCTGCGTACTCGGGCTGGCGACGGGTTCGTTGCTATTTTTCTTCGGTATGTGGTTGTTCTTTGTGGGGTTTAATTACCTGGAGGCGACACTGCCCTCCCTGGTCAGCAAGACGGTCTTTCCCGGCGGCAAGGGAACGGCCCTGGGTATCTACTCCACCTGTCAATTTCTCGGAACGTTTGCCGGCGGCGCCGGGGGCGGCTGGGTGATGCAGCATTTCGGGCAGGTTTATCTGGTGGGCCTTTGTGCGGCCCTGGCTGCGCTGTGGTTGTTGATAATGCTGGCTGCCGGTCGCAACCTGATGCCGGAGTCGGAGAGCGTTTCCGGGGCCCGGTAGGCATCTCAAATGATGGATACTGGACGATGACGCTGTCGCAATTGGGTGGTGGGATTGCTATAGTTCACGGTTCATTCAGACTTCAATATCGAACACAATTTTGAGGAATTCCTATGGCTTCACGGGGCGTCAACAAAGTCATCCTGGTGGGTAATCTGGGCAATGACCCGGAAACGCGTTTTTTCCCGGACGGCGGTGCCGTTACCAATGCCAGTATTGCCACCAGCGAGACCTGGAAGGATAAACAAACCGGCCAGATGCAGGAAAAAACCGAATGGCATCGTGTCGTTTTCCGCGATCGAGGCAATTTTCGCCTCGGACAGATAGCCGGCGAGTACCTGAAAAAGGGCTCGAAGGTGTATGTGGAAGGCAGGTTGCAGACTCGCAAATGGCAGGATAAGGCCGGTGTTGATCACTACACCACAGAGGTTCTCGCCAACGAGATGCAGATGCTCGACAGCCGTAACACGGGTTCCGGCGGAGACTATGCTCCGGCGAGTAATACCCAGCGAGCTGCCCCACAGGCAGCTCCACAAACAGCCCCTGCCGCCGCCCCGGCAGCGAGCTCGCAACCGGCCGATTTCGGTGACTTCGACGATGACATTCCGTTTTGAAGAGTTGCGGTTGATTATCGGGCGACAGCTTTGACGGCAATGGTATAAGGCCTGTGCGCGTACTCATTCTCGGATCGGACACTCCTCTTGGCCACTCACTGGTCAAGCTGCTGTTGCGCCTGGGGCGCCACGAGTCCGTGCTGCTAACGCGCGCCTCCTGTCGCTGGAAGAGTGAGCGGCAGGCTAAAAAGGCGGTGGTCAGGGCGAAGTGTGAGGTGGTGGTAGATACCCGTATATCGGCAGCGGCTGACGGTATTGACCAGTTACAGGAGCTCGATCTGAAGCGCTGTCACTGGGTGGCAAAAGCCTGCCAGCGCATTGGTATGACCTATCTGTATATCTCCAATTCCCGCGTGTTTTCCGGGCAGCTGGACCGTCCCTATACCGAAGAAGATTATCCCGACAACGAGACCGGGCTTGGCGCTTTGCTGGCAAACGCTGAGCAACTGGTGCGCGACGCCTGTGAGCGGCATCTGATACTGCGCCTCGGGCCGGTATTTTCTTTTGAGGGTACCAATCTCATCACCCAGATGCTGGGCGAAATGCGCGAACAGGGAGGGAGCCTGGTGATGGACAACAACCTGCGAGGTTGTCCGGTAGCCGCCGATGACGGCGCCCGGGTGCTGTCAGCGCTGCTGGACCAACTGAGTACCGGCTTGCAGGCCAATGGAATTTATCACTACAGCAGCTCGGATACGGCGACTCACTACGAGTTCGCCGAGGCGCTGCTGGCTTCGGCCTCACAGTTCTCCCATTTCAGTTCGGCGGCGGTTCAATTGCAGCGCCAGCCCGAGGGCCTGGCGCCACTTAATCGCGCACTGAATTGCGGCAAGATACGCAATACCTTTGCCATCAAACAGGCCACCTGGAGAAGCACCATTGCGGCCACTGTCCAGCAGTATTACGCACACCAGAAAAACCAGGAATAAGGGGCGATCATGGCCAAAGCGACGGATGAGAACGCACGCCCACTAGCCATAGCGGTGCTGACAGTATCGGATACCCGTACAGAAGACACCGACACCTCGGGTCAGTACCTGCTCGAGGCGCTGGCGGCAGCGGGGCACGGTGCCGCTGACAGGGCGATAGTGGTGGATGATATTTACCAGATCAGGGCGATTCTTTCCAACTGGATCGCCGACGGGCGGGTAGATGCCGTGTTGATCACCGGTGGTACCGGTTTTTCTGGCCGAGACTCAACCCCCGAAGCTGTGCGGCCGCTGTTTGACAAGGATATCGATGGTTTTGGGGAGATTTTCAGGGCCCTGTCCCATACCGAAATTGGCTCCTCCACCATCCAGTCCCGCGCGGTTGCCGGTTTTGCCAACAACACCGTCATATTTTGCATGCCGGGCTCCACAGGTGCCTGCAAAACCGCCTGGAATGGCATTATTCGTGAGCAACTGGACAGCAGCCATCGGCCCTGTAACTTTGTGGGAGTGCTGGATGTGCGGGACCGGGAGATTTGAGACCACTGCTGTCGCTGGAGGATGCCCTGGCTCAGGTGCTGGCAAGCGCTACTCCAAACCAGCCTGTTGTAGAAATTGCACTGATTGATGCCCTGGGCGCTGTACTGGCCGAGGATATTGTTGCCAGTATAGCCGTGCCCTGGGACGATAACAGCGCCATGGATGGCTATGCACTCAGGGCGGAGGATAGTGGCGGGCCACTGCGTATCAGCCAGCGAATTGCGGCCGGACCCTCTGGCGGAAAACCGCTGGCACCGGGCACCGCAGCACGCATATTCACCGGCGCCACCGTTCCCGCGGGTGCCGATACGGTGGTGATGCAGGAGGACTGCCGCGAAAAGAATGGCATGGTGACCATCTTGGCGCCGGTAACGCGCGGTCAGAATATTCGCCCTCGAGGTCAAGACATTGCGCCCGGCGCCAGCGTACTGGGCAGGGGGCGGGTTTTGCGGCCGCAGGATATGGGGTTGATCGCGTCGGTGGGGCGTGCTGCCGTGAAGGTCTATCGCCCGTTGACCATTGCCATACTCTCCACCGGCGATGAGTTGGTGGAGCCGGGCTCCGGCGACTTGGGCAGCGGCCAACTCTATAACTCGAACCGCTATACCCTGGCGGGCCTGCTGAAGTCGCTGGGCATGAACGTCATTGACGGCGGTATTGTTGCGGACGATGCAGAGGCTACGGCCAGGGCCTTGTCCGACGCGGCCGCCAGGGCCGACTGCGTTATCACCTCCGGTGGTGTATCGGTAGGTGAAGAAGATCATGTCAAGGCTCAGGTGGAGCGCCTGGGCCAGCTGGCTTTATGGCGGCTGGCCATAAAACCGGGCAAACCCCTCGCGTTCGGGCGTATTGGCGAAACGCCGTTTATTGGCCTGCCGGGTAACCCGAGCTCAGTCTTCGTCACTTTCTGCCTGGTGGCTCGCCCGTTTTTATTGCAACTGCAGGGGGTTACAGAGCCCGCCAACCCCCAGCTGGAGGCCGCGGCGATGTTTGCGGTGGAAAAGCCGGGTAAGCGGCAGGATTATCAGCGGGTTACCCTGGT
Source organism: uncultured Haliea sp. (assembly GCA_963977485.1). Taxonomy (GTDB): domain Bacteria; phylum Pseudomonadota; class Gammaproteobacteria; order Pseudomonadales; family Halieaceae; genus JARRPM01. Next base: position 235,887 of record CAXBOW010000006.1, on the reverse strand, counting down.
CGAAGGGCCGGGTGGCCTGCAGGCGGGCCGTTTTCCCAACCAGAGTTCCGGGGTGCTCAGTTCAGTGAGCCACAGCAACGCGCTGGCCGTTATACCGCCCGATACCGTTGTGGCAGTGGGCGATCGGGTGCGAGTGCTGCTGCTCGATCTGTTGGCTTGAGCCCGAACTCTCAGTCGACGAACTTCTGAAACACCAGGGAGGCGTTGGTGCCACCGAAACCGAAGCTGTTGGACATGACGCGTTGCAGATCAACGTCGTCGTGACGCTGCAATGCAATCGGCAGCCCCTCCGCTTCCGGGTCCAGAGTCTCTATATTGGCAGAGGCCGCGATAAATCCCTTTTGTTGCATCAGCAGTGAGTAAATAGCTTCCTGCACCCCCGCCGCACCCAGGGAGTGGCCCGACAGTGATTTTGTCGAGCCAACCACCGGAATATGGTCCCTGTCTTCGTATGCGGTGCGCACGGCTTTCAGCTCCTGAATATCGCCTGTAGGCGTGCTGGTGCCATGCGCATTGATGTAATCCACCGGCCCTGTCACTGTCGCCAGGGCCTGTTGCATGCAGCGCACTGCACCCTCGCCCGAGGGGGCGACCATGTCATAGCCGTCGGAGGTGGCGCCGTAGCCCACCAGCTCCGCATATATTTTGGCACCGCGTTTTTGTGCGTGCTCCAGCTCTTCCACTACCAGCATGCCGCCGCCGCCTGCAATAACGAAGCCGTCGCGGTTGGCATCGTAGGCCCTGGACGCTTTCTGGGGGGTGTCGTTGTATTTGGTTGACAGGGCGCCCATAGCGTCAAACAGGCAGCTCAAGGCCCAGTGCAATTCTTCTCCACCACCGGCAAAGACGATGTCCTGCTTACCCAGCTGAATCTGCTCCATGGCGTTGCCGATACAATGCGCACTGGTGGAGCAGGCGGAGGAGATAGAGTAGTTCACTCCCTTGATTTTGAAAGGAGTAGCCAGGCAGGCAGAGACGGTGCTGCCCATGGTCTGCGTGACACGATAGGGGCCGACCCTGCGAATGCCGCGCTCGCGCAGGATGTCGGCAGCTTCAACCTGCATCGAGGCAGAGGCGCCACCGGAACCGGCAATAATACCGGTGCGAGGGTTCGAAATGTCGGCTTCTTTCAGGCCGGAGTCATCGATTGCCTGCTGCATGGCTATATAGGCATAAGCGGCAGCGTCTCCCATAAACCGCAACTGTTTGCGATCGACCAGGGCGGGGATGTCGATATCGGGTGCGCCCGCCACGTGGGAGCGCATACCGACATCCACCTGTTCCTGGCGCAGGGAAATTCCGGAGCGGCCCTCGTACAATGAGTGGGTTACCGTCTCCGCGTCGTTGCCCAGGCAGGAAACAATCCCCAACCCGGTAATAACTACTCGTCTGCCCATGGTATTAGAAACTCTCCGTTGAAGTGAACAGCCCGACCCGCAGGTCTGACGCGTGGTAGATTTCCTTACCGTCCACAGAGACAGTGCCGTCGGCAATGCCCATCACCAGTTTGCGCTCAATGACCCGGCGTATATTGATGTTGTAGACCACTTTATTTGCCGAGGGTAAAACCTGCCCGCTGAACTTGACTTCACCACAGCCCAGGGCGCGGCCACGGCCCGGGTTGCCGCGCCAGCCCAGGAAGAACCCCACCAGCTGCCACAGCGCATCCAGGCCGAGACAACCCGGCATAACAGGGTCGCCCGGGAAGTGGCATTGGAAAAACCAGAGCTCAGGGTTGATGTCGAGCTCGGCAATAATCTCCCCCTTGCCGTTCTTGCCGCCCTCGGAACTGATGTGGGTGATACGATCAACCATCAACATATTATCGGTGGGCAACTGTGCATTACCCGGGCCGAACAATTCGCCGTTGCCGCAGCTTATCAATTCGTCCTTGTTAAAGGCACTTTTCGCTGTCATAGAGTATCCAGTGTTGGCTTGAAATGTGTGCCGCTGCATTCTGACTGGCGACGGCATTGTCGCTGGATTCTGGGCGGCGCTCCGGAGAGCTTCACCATTTTAATAGTTGATGCACACAAGTCCAGTGCAATACCCATTCTTTGACGGTGTTCACAGCAGTGGAAGGTTGCCGCGCGGTTCGGTAGCAAAGCCTTTTGCCATCCGCTACCATGAGTCCGGTAATACCTCCCGGCTGATTATGCCGGGCTTGCTCACACTATTCTCACCGCGCCCTTGGCCGGTGACACAGGAATCGCATGCTTACACCTGTTCTTCTCTCCGGTGGCGTCGGTAGCCGCCTGTGGCCGGTCTCAAGAGAGACTCACCCCAAACAGTTCCTGCCTTTGGCTGGCGAGTTATCCATGCTCCAGGAGACCCTGCAGCGTACCTCGGGCATGGAAGAGGCCGCCCCGGTAGTGGTGTGTAACGAAGAGCATCGCTTCATGGTTGCTGAACAGCTGCGGCAGGTAAATATCAAGGCAGGTGCATTGATTCTCGAGCCACAGGGGCGCAACACAGCCCCGGCCGTGGCGCTGGCTGCGATACAGGCGCTGGCAACTGACCCGCAGGCGCTATTACTGGTATTACCGGCGGATCACCTGATTAAGGATGTGGAAGCATTTGCAGCGGCAGTTGCCAGAGCCCTGCCCCTGGCCCAGCAGGGCCGCCTGATGACCTTCGGCGTGGTTCCTTCCAGCCCGGAAACCGGTTACGGCTATATCAAGTGCGGCACCGCGCTCGATACAGATCTCTACAATCTCGAACGCTTCGTGGAGAAGCCGGATGCCGCCACAGCCGAGGCCTATGTCGCGGGCGGCACGCACCTTTGGAACAGCGGAATGTTTCTGCTCAGTGCGGCTGCGTACCTGGAGCAATTGGGTGAGCACGCACCGCGAATTCTCGACTGCTGTCGGCAGGCCATGGAAGGTGCCAGCACCGACATGGATTTTGTGCGCCCGGACCCGGAGGCATTTTTGCAGTGCCCCAGCGACAGTATTGACTACGCGGTAATGGAAAAGACCGCCGCCGGTGGCGTGGTGGCGCTGGATTGCGGTTGGAGTGATGTGGGTGCCTGGTCCGCCCTGTGGGACGTGGCAGAGCGCGACACTGACGGCAACGTATGCAAGGGCGATGTCATGCTGGATAACTGCTCTGACAGCTATTTTCGCAGTGATTCCCGCCTGTTGGCTGCCATTGGTGTGGACAATCTAGTGGTGGTTGAAACCGCCGACGCTGTGCTGGTGGCAGACCGTTCCCGGGTGCAGGACGTCAAGCGTATCGTGAACCGCCTGAAAGATCAGAATCGTCCGGAAGTGTCGCAGCACCGGCGGGTATACCGCCCCTGGGGTTCATATGAGTCCCTGGTGATGTCGATACGTTTTCAGGTAAAGCGAATAGTCGTCAACCCGGGCCAGACCCTGTCGCTGCAAATGCATCACCATCGCGCCGAGCACTGGATTGTTGTGCACGGAACGGCGGAAGTCACCTGTGAAGACAAGGTATTCATGCTGGCGGAAGATGAGTCCACCTATATTCCCCTGGGCCACAAACATCGCCTGGCGAACCCCGGGCGTATTCCGCTGGAACTTATAGAAGTGCAGTCTGGCGCCTATCTTGGCGAGGACGATATTGTGCGCTACGAAGATATTTACGGTCGGGGCAAGTAGGCCCGGTTTTACACGGAGATTATATGTCTATCAAAAAATGCCTGTTCCCTGTAGCGGGTTATGGCACCCGGTTTTTGCCGGCAACCAAGAGCATGCCCAAAGAGATGCTGCCTATCGTCAACAAGCCTCTGGTGCAATACGGTGTGGAGGAAGCCATTGCCGCGGGCATGACCACCTGCGCCATGGTGACCGGCCGTGGCAAACGTGCCATCGCCGATCATTTTGATATCAGCTATGAACTCGAGCACCAGATCTCGGGCAGTGGTAAGGAAAATTACCTGCAGAGCATCCGCAGCGTGCTGGACAGGGGTGTATTCACCATGGTGCGCCAGCGCGAGATGAAGGGCCTGGGCCACGCCATTCTCACTGGCCAATCACTTATTGGCAATGAGCCTTTCGGCGTGTTGCTGTCGGACGATTTATGCCTGAACGATGGCCCCGGTGTGCTCGCCCAGATGGCGGAACTGTACAAGCAGTTCCGCTGCTCGATCGTGGCCATACAGGAAGTGCCGGCTGATGAGGTCAACAAGTACGGTGTGATCGCCGGTGAAAGCCTGCGGGATGGCATCTATCGCGTGGATGAAATGGTAGAGAAGCCCGATCCCGAGGATGCCCCTTCCAATCTCGCCATAATCGGGCGCTATATTCTGACACCGGATATTTTCGATATTATTCGCGAAACGCCCCCCGGTGCCAACGGCGAAATCCAGCTGACAGACGCCCTGCAAATACAGGCAAAACGGGGCTGTGTCATGGCCTACAAATTCCAGGGTCGCCGATTCGATTGCGGCAGCGTGCCGGGTTTTGTCGAGGCCACCAACTTTGTCTATGAAAACTACTACGGCAAAGACTGAGGAGGTCGGCGGTGAAGAAAATTACCTGTTTCAAGGCCTATGATGTTCGCGGGCGTGTTCCCGACCAACTGAACGAGGATATCGCCCGCCGTATCGGCCGAGCCTACGCCGAGGTGATCCGGCCGCGCCAGGTGGTGGTGGGGCACGACATCCGGCTCACCAGTGAGGCGATCAAGGCGGCGCTGGTGCAGGGCCTGCTGGAGCAGGGAGTAGACGTCTATGACATAGGTCTTTGTGGCACAGAGGAGATTTATTTCGCCACCTCTCACGCGGGCATGGATGGCGGTATTGTGGTGACCGCCAGCCATAATCCCAAGGATTACAACGGCATGAAGTTTGTGCGCGAGGACTCGAAACCCATTTCCGGCGATACGGGCCTGTTCGATATCCAGGCCATGGCTGAGCGGGATGAATTCGAGCCGGCGGCGAGCCCCGGACAATTGCACAGTCTCGATACCTCCGCAGCCTATATAGAGCATCTGTTGTCCTATGTAGATTTGTCCTCTCTGAAACCGCTGAAAATAGTGGTGGATGCAGGCAATGGCGGCGCCGGCAGAGTGGTGGACTTGTTGGAGCCCCACCTGCCGTTTGAATTTATCAAGCTACACCACGAGCCCGATGGCAACTTTCCCAATGGCGTGCCCAATCCGCTGGTTCCGGAAAATCGGGTGGCCGCGATCGAGGCGGTGCGCAAGCACGGCGCTGACATGGGGCTGGGGTGGGACGGAGACTTCGACCGCTGCTTTTTCTTTGATGAACACGGCGACTTTATCGAGGGCTACTATGTGGTGGGTCTGCTGGCCGAGGCTTTCCTGCTGAAACAGGGTCCCGCCAAAGTGGTGCACGATCCGCGCCTGGTGTGGAACACCATCGATATTGTTGAGTCCCACGGCGGTGAGGCGGTGCAAAGTAAAACCGGCCACGCCTTTATCAAGGAGCGCATGCGCCTGGAAAACGCCGTGTACGGCGGTGAGATGAGCGCCCACCATTATTTTCGCGACTTTGCCTACTGCGACAGCGGCATGATTCCCTGGCTGCTGGTAACCGGCCTGGTCAGTGTGGCGGGCCAGGGTCTATCCACGCTGGTGGCCAAACGGGTGGCGGCCTATCCCTGTAGCGGTGAGATCAATCGTACGATAGAAAACCCGGCGGAGGTGCTGGCGCGGGTTGAAGCCACCTACTCGGCTCAGGCCGAATCGATAGAGCATGTCGATGGGCTCAGCATGGTGCTGGGGCAGTGGCGTTTTAATCTGCGCATGTCCAACACCGAACCTGTAGTGCGTCTGAATGTTGAGAGTCGCGGCGACAAGGCACTGATGCAGGCGAAAACCAGCGAATTGCTGGCACTGATCGACGGCTAGCTCTGGGCGTCTCGCCACTCGGTCATCAGGCGCTCGGTGGCTGCGTCCATCGCCGGTCCTCCACCGTCGCCCGACATTCGGCCGAGAATTTCCACGCCGATCTCCTTGCCCAGTTCCACCCCCCATTGATCAAAAGGATTGATGCCCCAGAGGCGGGCACTGCAAAAAGTGCGGTGCTCATACAGCGCCAGCAGGGCGCCCAGTGTCCCGGGGTTTACTGACACCATGGTGATCACACTGTTGGGACGATTGCCGGGCATGGCGAGGTGAGGTGCCAGCCGGTCTGCTTCGCGTTCACTCAGGCCCCGTTCCAGCAGCACGCTGCGCGCCGTGTTCAATGAGCGCCCCACCATCAGGGTGCGGCTCTGGGCCAGACCGTTCGCCACCAGCTGGCGGTGCTGTTCGTGCATACCCGTGTGCGTGGTCAGCGGCAGCACGAAGTCTGCCGGGCACAATAGGGTGCCCTGATGCAGCAACTGATGAAAGGAATGCTGTCCCATGGTGCCGGCGGAGCCCCACAGAACGGTTCCTGTAGTGTAAGGCAGTGGGCTGCCCTCGGCACTGACCCGCTTGCCATTGCTCTCCATGGTAAGTTGCTGAAGAAATGCAGGCAGCTGCCGCAGGCCGTTGTCGTAGGGCAGCACCACGTGATTGCCGGCGCCCATAAAATTGCTATACCACAGTTCCAGCAAGCCCATTATTAACGGCATGTTCGTGGCGGGATCGCTGATATGAAAGTGCTCATCCATGGCCTCAGCGCCAGCCAGGAATTCGGTGAAGCGCTGCCAGCCGACGGCGATCGCGCAACTGAGGCCAATCGCGGACCACACCGAGTAGCGCCCGCCTACCCAATCCCACATGGGCAGACAATTTTCTGCCGGGATACCAAACTCGTCAGCGGCCGGCAGATTGGAGGTGACTGCAATGAAGTGTTTGGCCAGCCCCGCCTCTGTGGCGCCGGCGGTGAGTAGCCAGTCTCTGGCTGCGAGGCTGTTGGTCAGGGTTTCCTCGGTGCGAAAGGATTTTGAGCAGACAATAAACAGTGTTGATTCCGGTGCCAGTTCCAGCAGGCAATCCTGCAGGTCGGCGGGGTCCACATTGGCCACGTAGTGGCAGGCGATGTTGCCGTGGAAGGGCCTGAGCGCCTCGGTGACCAGCCGTGGCCCCAGATCGGAGCCACCAATGCCAATGTTAACCACATCGGTAATGCTGGTGTCGTTAAAGCCTTTCCAGGTGCCACTGTTGATGCGTTCCGACCACGACTGCATCAGTTTCCGGGCGGCCTTCACCTCCTCAAATTTGTCTTTAAGACCGGTGCTGTGCGAGGCACGCAATAAAGTGTGCAGCGCCGGCCTGTCTTCGGTGGTATTGACGTGCTGCCCGCTGAGTAGCGCGGTGATATCTGCCTGCAGCCCCGCGTTATCTGCTAAAGCCAGCAGGTTGGTCAGGGTTTGCGGTGTCAGCAGGTGCTTGGAATAATCCAGACGCAGCCCCGCCGCTGCCAGAGTGAAGCGGTCGGCACGCTCTGAATCATCTGCAAATAGCTGCTCTACAGACGCGGCTTTGAGATCCTCGGCCATGGCCTGTAATTCGCCGTAGCCGGCGAGTTCGGACAGGAGTGGGCGTGTTGTCATCGCTGGACCTTGCCTGGGCGCGGAGGGTGAAGTTACTGAGTATAGGAATGCTCGGAGGTGGGTGCAATGACGGGCTTGGAGCAGAATCTTTTTAGCGGGGAATCAATGATCGCGATCAATCGACAGATGAGTGACGCGTTCCAGCGCGGCCCGCGACTCGCTGGCGGGCAGAGACTGCAACTGCGCCAGGGCCAGGTCGTGATAATGTCTCGCCTGTGCGTGGGTGTAATCCAGTGAGCCACAGCGTTTTACTGCGCTGACGATGTCGTCTATGCGCTCGGCACTCTTGGCGGTGATGGCGTTGCGAATCAGGGTCTGCTCTGCCTCTGTACCCTCGCGCATGGCGTGGATGAGGGGCAGGGTTGTTTTGCCCTCGGTAAGGTCATCCCCCACGTTCTTGCCCATGGTCGCCGGATCACCCTCGTAGTCGAGTGCATCGTCGACCATCTGGAAGGCGATGCCGAGATTCAGGCCAAACGCGTGCATAGCCTGGCGCATTTCCAGATCTTTGCCGTTGAGCGTCGCTGCGCCATAGCAGGCGGCGGCGAACAAAATGGCGGTTTTGCGGGAGATGACGTCGAGGTACTGTGCCTCTGTGGTATCTGCATGCCCGGCCCTGGCGAGCTGCAGTACCTCGCCCTCGGCAATGGTATTGGTGGTGCTGGCCATATGGTCGAGGATGTCCAGGTTTCCCAGCTTCACCATTATTTGAAAGGCGCGGCTGTAGAGAAAGTCGCCCACCAGCACCGAGGGCGCGTTGCCAAACTCGGCATTGGCTGTAGGCCGCCCGCGGCGCAGGCTGGAGATGTCCACCACGTCGTCGTGTAACAGGGTGGCGGTGTGGATAAACTCGACGATGGCTGCAAACTTGACTTGATCCGGGCCGCAGTTCCCCAGGGCCGAAGCACAGAGCAGTACCAGTAGCGGCCGCAGACGCTTGCCGCCAGCGTCGACGATGTAGTGCCCCACGTTTTCCACCATGGGTACATCAGAGTGAAGCTGCTCCACTATGAGCTGGTTGACCAGGTCAAATTCTGTGGCTACGGTAGCGCGTATATGCTGCATGATCCGGAAGGGCTAGAAAGTGCCCGGGCATGCTAGGGTGCCATCGGCGGCCTGTCAAGCGAGCAGCGCCAGCCCCATAAGGCTGATCATAAGCTGTTGTTTTTATGCAAAAAGTAACCCTTGCTGTGGCGGGCTGATTTGAGTAAAATCGCCGCCCTCTGTCCCCTGTAGCGCCCACGCGTAACACCGGCCAGAGTTAATCAACTGTTAGTGCCTGTCTCTGCCCCCTTGATTTGTAAGGGTTTTTTTGAATGCGAGCAGGCTAACTCAACGGAGCATACTATGTACGCAGTAATCGAATCCGGTGGTAAACAACACCGTGTGGTGGAAGGCGAAACCCTGAAACTGGAAAAAATTGAAGTCGCGACTGGCGATACCGTCGAATTCGACAAGGTATTGATGGTTGGCGGCGGTGACGAAATCAAAATCGGCACCCCCATGGTAGCCGGCAGCAAGGTAACCGCCGAGGTGGTCGCCCATGGTCGTCACAAGAAGATCAAGATTATCAAGTTTAATCGCCGCAAGCACTACCGTAGGGAAACGGGCCACAGACAGTGGTTTACCGAAGTCAAAATCACCGGTATTACGGCGTAACAGGAGGGTTTGAACAATGGCACACAAGAAAGCTGGTGGTAGTACCCGGAACGGGCGCGATTCCGAAAGCAAACGCCTCGGCGTCAAGCGCTTCGGCGGCGAAACAGTCAGCGCAGGCAGCATCATCGTGCGCCAGCGCGGAACACGCTTTCACCCCGGTGAAAACGTGGGTATCGGCAAGGATCACACCTTGTTCGCTACTTCAGGCGGCAAGGTTGAGTTCGTGGTCAGAGGCCCGAAAAGCCGCAAGTTCGTCCAGGTGGTGAGCGCCTGAGACTCGGCTTTCCAGCCGGCAAACGCAAAGCCTCGTCACTGACGGGGCTTTTTTTTGCCGGTTCTTTCTTTGGTTCCCGGTTGGGTTTGATCGGGTGTGAGCTGCTCAAACGAGGCACTATCGCAGAGTCGTCCTGTCTGGACTCGCCGTGAATACATCCATGTAGGCTCGTTTCGCGCGTCCATGCGCTCAACGGTCCAGACAGGACGACTCTGCAATAGCACCTCTCGTGTGGCCAATCACCTCGGCCATCGAGAATCCAATTGGAAGAAGGGCGGAGGTCTTTGCCTGTTCCAATGACATGACTAGATTTGGCAGCACCGCACTAGGAGTCGCGGGTATGCAGTACAGGTTTCCCGGGCCGTTGAGCGCATGGACGCGCGAAACGAGCCCCCATGGATGGGTTCACGGCGAGTCCGGGAGACCTGTACTGCATGCCCGTGACGGGTGGCAGTCACGACCCCGGGGTGGTTGCAGCTGAGTAAGGCAAGAAATCGGCATTGCTGAGAGCTGGAAAACGCCACAAAAAAATTGGATATACTGAGAACTCTGCTCGATGTGTTCGATCACTAGTAGCAACACAATGGAACAACGATGAAATTTGTAGATGAGGCAAGTATCAAGGTTTTCGCCGGCAATGGCGGCAAAGGTTGCCTCAGTTTCCGGCGGGAGAAATATATACCGCGCGGCGGCCCCGACGGCGGTGATGGTGGGGACGGCGGCAGCGTGATATTGGAAGCTGATATCAACCTGAACACCATGGTGGACTTCCGGTTCCAGAAAGCCTATCGGGCGGAGAACGGGGAGTCGGGGCGGGGGCAGAACAAGACCGGCAAGGGCGGCGACGACCTGATACTGAAGGTGCCTGTGGGCACCAGTGTATTCGATGAAGACACCGGCGAGATGCTGGGGGATTTGTCCGAGCCCGGCCAGCTGCTGGTGGTGGCCCAGGGCGGCTTTCACGGCCTGGGCAATACCCGGTTTAAATCGAGCACCAACCGCGCGCCGCGCCAGACCAGTCCGGGCAGTGAAGGCGAGCAGCGCGATCTCAAGCTGGAGCTGAAAGTGCTTGCGGATGTGGGCCTGCTGGGCTTGCCGAATGCGGGGAAGTCGACCTTTATCCGGGCGGTATCATCTGCCACGCCGAAGGTGGCGGATTATCCGTTCACTACCCTTGTACCCAACCTGGGGGTGGTGAAGGTCGAGGCGCACCGGAGTTTTGTGGTGGCGGATATCCCCGGGCTGATCGAGGGTGCATCCGACGGCGCGGGCCTGGGTATTCGCTTTTTGAAACATCTCACGCGCAACCGTATTCTTCTGCATCTGGTCGATATGGCGCCCTTTGACGGCAGCGAGCCCGCAGAGGCGGCGCTGGCTATTGTGCGTGAACTGCAGCGTTTCAGCCCCACACTTGCTGCACGGGAGCGCTGGCTGGTGCTCAACAAGCGTGACCTGCTGGACGCGGAAACCTTTGCCGCCCGCCGTAAGGCGCTGCTCGACGCCCTCGATTGGCAGGGGCCGGTATACGAAATATCGGCGATCACAGGGGAGGGAACCGGGCCACTGTGTGGGGAAATGATGGTGTATCTGGAAGAGCGTCGCGCCGTCGAGGCGGAGGACCCCGAGCAGGCAGAGGCTGAACAACAGATACAGCTTGCCATGCAGGCAGAGGCGAGGGCGCGGGTGGAGGAGTATCGAGAGCGACTGCGCGGGCGCCCGTTGCATGGAGCCGATGACGAAGACGATGACGACGACGATTATGATGTTGAGGTGGAATATGTACCCTAACGCAGCCCGGCTGGCCCATGGCTGATCGCGGGGAAATAGCCGAGGCCAGGCGCTGGGTGGTGAAGGTGGGCAGTGCCCTGCTGACAGATGATGGTCGCGGTCTTAACGAGAACTTCATTGCCGGGCTGGTGGAACAACTGGTACGCCTGAGAAACAGCGGCTGTGAAGTCGTGCTGGTGTCCAGCGGCGCGGTTGCCGCCGGCATTGTCAGGCTGGGCTGGACCTCCCGTCCGCATCTTCTGCACAAGCTGCAGGCCGCCGCTGCGGTGGGGCAGTCGGTACTGGTGCAGAGTTACGAGAACGCCTTCAAACAGCACGGTGTTGCTACTGCCCAGATACTGCTGGTCCATGACGATGTCATTGCCAGGGATCGCTACCTCAACGCGCGCGGCACCCTCAGTACCCTGCTGCAGCTGGGTGTGGTGCCGGTGGTAAACGAAAACGACACGGTTGTGACCGATGAAATCCGGTTTGGCGACAACGATACCCTGGCTGCCCTGGTGGCGAACCTGATCGACGCCGATGCGTTGCTGCTTCTGACAGACCAGCAGGGCATGTACCGGGAAGATCCGCGCCGCAACCCGGACGCTGAATTGTTGCAGAGTTGCGACGTGCACGACCCGCAACTGGATGGCATGGCAGGCGAGGGCGGCGCCCTCGGCCGCGGCGGCATGGTAACCAAGCTGCGCGCCGCTCGCCTGGCTGCGCGCTCCGGCACGGAAACCATTATTGCCAGTGGTCGCGTGGCAGATGTTGTCGCCACGGTCACATCGGGCGCCAATGTCGGCACCTGGCTGCGCACGGGTAAACTGCCCGAGAATGCCCGCAAACAGTGGTTAGCTGGCATGGTCCAGAGCCAGGGCAGCCTGGAATTGGACGACGGCGCAGTGCGGGTATTGCGCGAGTCCGGCCGCAGCCTGCTGGCGGTTGGGGTGCGGGCAGTGCAGGGCGACTTCACCCTGGGTGAGATGGTGTCCTGCCGGGACAGCAACGGCCGCGAGATCGCCAGAGGGCTGGTCAACTACAGTGCCACAGAAACACGCCGCATCATGGGTCTTGCCTCAGGCGAGATAGAAGGTGTGCTGGGTTACCTGCGGGATGAGGAGCTCATCCACCGCGACAACCTGGTGCTGGTTTAGACGGAGTTCACTAACTCAGCCAGCGGCCAATCGGCGTCTTTACCCAGAGGAAATCCATCAGCTTTTTCATCCCCTGGGCATTTTTGGTGCTGTAGGGGTAAGCGTTCTGGAGCTTGCCGCCGAAGCGGTCGATGACGATGGGCATTTCGTGGCAGTACCCGCGCATACCCTTCTTGCCGTTGACCTGGCCCAGGCCCGAATTCTTGCGGCCGCCGAAGGGGGCCGCCGGAATACCGTAGCTCACTGCCATGTCGTTCACGCTGCAGGAGCCGGTGTGCAGCGCGGCGGCCAGGCGGTAGCCCCTGGCCTTGTCACGGGTCCAGACATTGCCGTTGAGTCCGAACTCGGAATCGTTGGCAAGGGCAATCGCCTCGGCTTCGCTGGCCACTTTCTGGATACACATGATGGGGCCGAAGGTCTCGTGCAGCATGATGTCCATGCTGTTGTCCACGTCGGTAATCACCGTGGGTTCATAGTACAGCCCCGCCAGTGACGGGTTGCGCCTGCCTCCCATGAGAATATTTGCACCTTTGGCGCGTGCGTCCTCCACATGGGATTCGATGATGGTCAGTTGCCGATCCCAGAAAACGGCGCCCACGTCCTCCTCCCAGCCGTGCTGCTGGCCCTGGCGCAGGTTCTTACCCTTTGTCATTACCAGGCGCAGGAATTCGTCGTACACCTCGGCCACCACGTAGATTCTTTCCGTGCCGCAACAGTAGTGGCCCGTGTTCATGCACGAACCCAGCCAGGCGCCGTCGGCGGCGCGGTCCAGGTCTGCATCGGCACACACCACCATGGCGTCATTACCCCCTAATTCCAGCGTGCAGGGAATAAGCTGGCTGGCGCAGGCCTCTGCTATCTTGCGCCCGGTTGCCACGCTGCCGGTAAAAGATATCTTGTCGACACCGCCACGTACAATGGCGGCGCCGGTCTCACCGTCACCCAGCAGTACCTGCAGTACGCCATCGGGCAGCCCTGCTTTGGTGAGAATGGTTTCCGCCAGTCGCGCGGAGAAGGGTGTGACTTCAGAGCCTTTCGCCACCACGGTGTTGCCCGCGAGAACCGCTTGCACGGCCTGGTTCATAACCAGCACAAAAGGGGCATTCCAGGGCGTGATCAGGCCGACCACCCCCAGCGGTTTATACACAATCTTCAGCTGCTTGAGGATGCCCAGCAGTCCGTGCACACGGCGGTTGCGTGGCTTGAGAAATTTTTCGACGTTTTTGGCGTAATAACACAGGGAGTCCGCAACAGAAAAGATCTCCATGCTCATGGCGTCTGTGCGCGCTTTTCCGGTTTCCGAGATCACGGTGTCGATAATCTCGTCCTGGCTGTCCAGCACGATTTGCAATGCTCTTTTTATTATGGCGCTGCGCTCGCGCAGGCTGGTGGCGGCCCAGGCGGGCTGCGCCGCGCGCGCCTTGCGGATGGCGGCCGCGACTTCGTCAGCATTGGCGCACACCAGTTCCCCTGTTGGTTCGAGGGTAACCGGGCTGCGCAGTTGCAGGTGCCGGTGGCTGTCCGTGGAGGCGATGGGTTGGTAAAGCGACATGAGGTACCCTCGATAACATTGAGCCAAACTATTAGCCATTAGTATGAGTGTCAATGGCAAGCATAAGGCGCCCGGGTGCCGGTATGAATTACAAGACCGTGCGACTGTGGGATAATCGCCGACCTTCGATACCCTCGACAAGAACTTAGCATGACGCTTTCGCCAATTTTACTCCTCGTTCTCTATTGCATAGCTATCGCTGGCTTCTCGCTGGCGGGGGGGCTGCTGCCCAACTGGGTGAAGATGACGCACACCCGCACCCAGGCGGCCATGAGCCTGGTGTCCGGGCTGATGCTGGGGGTGGCCTTCTTCCACCTGTTGCCCCATAGCATAGGCCTGCTGGGCGGTGCCGGCGCGACGGATACCTCGGTCAGGTGGCTGATGCTGGGGCTTATCACCATGTTCCTGTTGCTGCGCACTTTTCATTTCCATCAACACGATTTCAGCCACGAAGAAGAGGATTTGCACGATCACCCGCACGGTCAGGTCCATAGTCATGGGCACGGTACCGCCGCCCCGGTGAACAGGTTGAGCTGGGTTGGTATTGCGCTGGGCCTGGGGGTTCATACCCTCATTGACGGTGTGGCATTGGGGGCTGTTATGCAGGGTGAAATCGCACAGGGAGCCGCCGGTATCGCCGGTGTGGGTGTCTTTCTGGCGATCCTGCTGCACAAGCCATTGGATGCCATGTCCATCACCACGATTATGGCGGCCGGTGGCTGGAGTCGCAGCGCCCGGGCGACCTACAACCTGCTGTTTGCCCTGATGTGCCCGCTGGGGGCGCTGTTGTTTTTCTTTGGTGTGCACTTGCTGGGGGATGGTGGGGATTATCTGGTGGCGGCTGCCCTGGCCTTTTCCGCGGGGGCTTTTATCTGTATCGCCCTCAGCGACCTGCTGCCCGAAGTGCATTTTCACAGCCACGATCGCATCGTCCTGACCCTGGCATTTCTGCTGGGGATAGGGCTGGCCTATGGCATCGGGATGCTGGAACCCGGCAACTTACACCAGTAGGGTACTGATCCCAGGGAGGTCAATGTGGTAAAGCGTGTTATCTATCCGCCGGTCTGGTTGTTGTTGGGGCTCATCAGTGTATTTGCACTCAATGAAATGTACCCGATGATCCGCTTCACCAGTCTGTTCTTCCAGGTGCTGGGCGGTGTGGTGATCGTGCTGGGGCTATTGTTACTGGTGACGGCCAACGGGCTGTTCGTGCGCGCCGGTACGGATGTTATTCCTTTCAGAAAGGTCAGCAGTCTGGTGACCACGGGCATTTATCGCTACACGCGCAACCCCATGTACCTGGGGATGGCTGCGGTGTTGTTGGGCTGTGCCCTCACCGTGGGCGTGGTCCCCGCGCTGCTGGTGCCGGTGGCGTTTGCCCTGATTGTAGATTTCCGCTTTATTCGCCCTGAGGAGCAGATGCTGCGCGCGCTGTTCCCCGAAGAATATCCGGACTACTGCCAGCGTGTTCGCCGTTGGCTCTAGTGACTTCCGTCACCGTATCTGCACGCAAAGGGTTTCCTTAACCGTCTCCATCACCACATAACTGGTGGATGCCTGCACTCCCGGCAACCCCAATAGCGTCTCCCCCAGGAATTCCCGATAGGCTGCCATGTCGGCCACCCTGGCCTTGATCAGGTAGTCGAAATCCCCCGATACCAGATAGCATTCCTGTACCTCCGGCAAGTTGGAGGCAGCTGCCTTGAACCCGGCAAAGTTATCCTGGGAGGTACGCGACAGGCGAATCTGCACGAACACCAGCAGCGCGGCCCCGACAGCGCCGGGATTAACCAGTGCGCTGAACCCGGTGATAACACCGTCGCGTTCCAGTCGCCGCACGCGCTCCATGCAGGGGGTGGTGGTGAGGCCCACCCGTCGTGCCAGCTCCGCGTAGCTCAGGCGCCCGTCCTGTTGCAGTTCACGGAGAATATTCCTGTCAATTCTATTAAGGCTATTCATCTATCAAAAATGTTCTATACCAGATGATTTAACGTAAATATTATCAATATAAAGTTAAATTAACTATTAAATGGTAAAAATATAGAAATCTGTCTTCCTGGAAATCTCTATAATTAGCGCATTAAAAATCGACTACCCCGTCCTTCCTGGAGACTGCCCCGATGCTGCTAGGTGTACCTAAAGAAATAAAAACCCATGAATACCGTGTTGGCCTGACTACCGGCAGTGTGCTGGAACTGGTGCACAACGGTCACCAGGTACTGGTGCAAAGCGGTGCCGGAGAGGGCATTGGTCTCACCGACGATATGTACCGGGAGGCCGGGGCGGAAGTGGTCGCCACCGCCGCCGAAGTTTTCGAGCGGGCGGAGATGGTGGTAAAGGTCAAAGAGCCCCAGCCCGAGGAGTGCCGTATGTTGCGTGAGGGCCAGGTGCTCTTTACCTACCTGCACCTCGCCCCCGATCCGGGTCAGACCCATGCACTGCTGGACTCCGGCTGCATCGCCATTGCCTATGAGACGGTCACCGGCCCCAACAATACGCTGCCCTTGTTATCGCCCATGAGTGAGGTGGCGGGTCGCATGTCCATCCAGGCAGGCGCCCATTGTCTTGAGAAAGAACAGGGCGGGTCCGGCATGTTGCTGGGTGGTGTACCCGGCGTAGAGGCGGCCCGTGTCGTGGTCATTGGCGGCGGTGTGGTGGGAACCAATGCGGTGCGTATGGCCATGGGTATGGAAGCCCATGTGACGGTGCTGGACAAGTCACTGCAGCGCCTGAAAGAACTGGACTTCCAGTTTGGCTGCATGCTCAACACCGTGTACTCCACCCGCGAGGCGCTGACGCGCTATGTCGCCAGCGCCGATCTGCTGGTGGGCGCTGTGCTGGTGCCCGGGGCTGCAGCGCCCAAACTGGTGGATCGGGCGATGCTGGCAACCATGAAGCCGGGTTCTGTGCTGGTGGATGTGGCGATCGATCAGGGGGGCTGTTTCGAAACCAGTCACGCCACCACGCACGCAGACCCCACCTACGTGGAAGAGGGTGTGGTGCACTATTGTGTGGCTAATATGCCCGGTGCGGTGGCGAGAACCTCAACATTCGCGCTCAACAATGCGACCTTGCCCTTCACTCTCAGTCTGGCCAACAAGGGCTATCGCAAGGCCCTGCTGGAGGATGCGCACCTGTGCGCCGGGCTGAATATCCACAGGGGCCAGCTGACCTACAAGGCTGTCGCAGACGACCTCGGATTGCCCTACGTTTCCGCTGCGGAAGTGCTCAAGGCCTGAGGTAACACTCAGGGCGACACGGCTCCCGCCATCTCTCTGGCGCTTTCCAGGCCGCCGGCGTTGGTGACATTGCTGTACCCCAGCGCCTGCAGACTCCGTTTTGCTTTTTCCGCACGGCCGCCTACTGCGCAATAGAGGTAGATGGGCGTGTCTTTTGCCGAGCCCAGTTTGGCCACACCGACGCCGATGCTGTCGAAGGGAATCAGCTCGGCCTGGGGCAAATGCCCCGTCGCGTACTCCCCCGGGGTTCTGACGTCTATCCACACAGCATCCGGGGGCGGCTTTGCCGATACCGCCGCCGCAAGCAACAGCCATAATAGTAGCGTGCCTTTTATCACCGTATATCGCACAGCCATTACCTCTAGTGTGTCGCGCCCAGGGCAAGCGCCCGCGCTTTGGTGTCGCTGGATTCGTCCGGCCGGTCATCGAGCCATCCGGCCAGCTGTTGTTCCAGAATGGCGCATAGTGCAGCAATGTGGCCGGGCTCACTGTTCAGGCAGGGAATGTAATCAAATTGTGTGCCACCCGCCTCCATGAAGTAATCGCGGTTTTCCTCGCCGATTTCTTCTATGGTCTCAAGGCAGTCTGCGGCAAAGCCCGGGCACACCACCTGCACAGACTTTATGCCCTGTGCCGGCATCGCCTTCAGTGTCGCGTCGGTGTAGGGCTTTAACCACTCGGCCTTACCGAAGCGCGACTGGAACGTCGTAATGTACTCCGATTCCTGTAGCCCCAGATGGTCAGCCACCAGCCGTGTGGTCTTGTAGCACTGACAGTGGTAGGGGTCACCCTGATCCAGATAGCGCCGCGGTTCCCCATGATAAGAGAACAGCAGTTTGTCGGCGCTGCCGTGCTGTGCTCGATAGAGCCTGATGCTCTCGGCCAGCGCCTGGATATAGGCCGGGTGGTCGTGGTACTGATTGACAAAACGCAACTCGGGCAGCCACCGCCGCTGGGTAAAATCCGCCGCCAGTGCGTCGAAAGTCGAACCGGTGGTCGCACCGCTATACTGCGGATAGAGCGGTAATATCAGTAGTTTGCGTACACCTTGATCAACCAGACGCTGTACTGCACCGGCAATATCCGGGGTGCCGTAGCGCATGGCAAAGTCAACAACCAGTTTGTCTCCATGGCGTTCCTGCAACAGTGACCGCACCGAGTCTGCCTGGTCGCGCGTGTGGAACATCAGCGGAGAGCCGCGCTCCGTCCAGATTTTACGGTAGGCCGCGGCGGATCGGCTGGGGCGCAGCCACAGGATAATTCCATTGAGAATGAGCCACCACGCGGGGCGGGGAATCTCCACCACCCGCGGGTCCCACAGAAACTGCTTCAGGTATTTTCTCAAGGGTTTTTTTTCAGGCGCGTCGGGTGTGCCCAGATTGGTGAGTAGCACTCCCACCTTGGGCGACTGGCCGTGATCAAAATTAGGGCTGCCGATGTATTTCATGGGGCCAATATACGGATGCCTGCGCGCGATGCCAAGCGGGCAAAAAAAACCCCCGCGTAATGCGGGGGTAGTGGCGGGGCGATCGGAAAACTAACCGCCCACGTTGTGCATCAGGCTGACATCTTGTGGCTTGCCCACGCCGTGGCAGGTCACGCACTGTTCCACCACTTCGCCGTCGTTAATTGCCTGCTGGCTGGTGTCGAAATTGCCGCCGAAGAACACCATGTGCGATGCGGATTCACCGCCATCGTGACAGCTGGCACATACCGCAGTCACCGGAGAGGTTACCGTATCGTCGACGGGGCTTTCGTGATTCTCCCCCGTACTGGTGGTGGTAGCGAGTACACCGGCGGGCAACGGCAGAGTGAAGCCGCTATCCGTATGGCAGCCCAGGCAATTGGACAGTCTGCCGGGGTATTGAACTTCCTCCTCGTCGTATACATGAACGCTGAAGCCGCCGAAGCCGACGATCTGTAGCGGGTTTTCACGCATGCCTGCGGCGTGAATACCGTGGACCATGGTCTTGAAGTCGATGGACTCCTCGCTCTTGCCATCGGTGGGAGGAGGTATGCGCCCTGCTGCGGCCAGTTCCTCACGTACCTCGCGGTCCGTATTGCGGGGGTTGTGGCAGGCCACGCAGACCTGCACGTTGTCGGTGCGGTTGTTGCCGTGCAAGCTCAGTGTCTGGTGACAGCCCAGACAGTTGTCCAGCTCGACGGAGCTGCGGCGCGGCACAGCCTGGCCATCGGCTTCATTGATGCTGAAAAACGCATTCACGTTAGTGAACGATATGCGCTGCTCGTCGGGCTCCTCCGCGCTGCCGATATTGACCGCGGGATGGCCCTCCAGGCCGGCGACACCACTGCCATTGGCGGCTATAAAGGGCCGTTCGCTGCCATCGGGAATCGCAACGGGTGAGGTGATCAGGTAACTGCCATCCCCCACCGGGGTGCCGGTGAGTGCGTCGAGACTGACGGCGCTGGCCTCCTGTTGCTCATTGCCGCTGTTAGTATAGTCGGTGGTATCCCAGGCCAGATCGATGGCCAGACGGCTGGCTCCACCACCGGCAGTCCACACCGGGTCGCTCATCAGGTCATAGGCGGCATTGCCGTTGGTCGGGTCGAACACCTTGTACTGCACCTGCGGGAATTCGCCGGGCATGGTCTGCGTCACATCTATAATCTCGGCCGCAAATCGCTGGCGGGCCTCGTTCGTCAGTATCTTGTGGCTGCTCTGGATGCTGCCTGCGATACCGCCCTGTGAGTGACAGCTGGCACAGTTGGTGTCATCCGTCTGGCCGCCCGCGTGCCTGGAGAAATCCACCGCATCGTGGCAGCTGCCGCAGGCAGCCTGGGTGGCATAGACCGACCAGTTGTCGCCCTGAGAGGTGAGGGTCACTTCATAGTCCGAGCCATCCGGGTAGGTCAGGCCTGTGCCTGTGGCGCTGCCCGCATGGCAGTTCACGCAGTTGCGAATGTCCTGGGGGAAGTGCACGTCAGAGTAATCGTGTTCGCCGTTGCGGAAACCATAAATGACATAGGGCTCACCCGCCTGCACGCTGGGCAGGTTGGCGCCACGGTGGATCTTGTGGATCATCACCTTCAAGTCCAGGGTGTTGGTACTGTCGGGGTCAACCGTGCCGGGGTTGTGGCAGGCCACGCAGTACTTGACCTCCTGGCGGCCACCGCCGTGGATCGCGAGCGGATCGTGACAGCGGTTGCAGTTGGCGGTCGCGGCGATATCCATGTTGAAAATGCCGTTGGTAGCACCGGTCTGGGGCACCCAGTCGTAATCGGGGTTGGCTTTACCGGGGGCACCATCAAACTGGATGGCCACCCGGTGGGTCAGGTTGGCGTTGTAGGACAGATCGAGTCCCTGCACCGCTGCCTGGTCCAGAATGTCCTGGGGCAGGTCGGTAAGGCTGATGGCATACTGGTAGGTATAGGTGCCGTCACCGTTGTTGCTGAATACCCCTTCGCGTTCGTAAGTGGCCTGCAGTTCCGGCTCGGTGCCTGTGCCCACCTGTGGCTCGGCTATCACGTTTATGTAGGACTGCCAGCTGCCGGTCATATTGCCCAGCGGGCTGGTCTCCAATTTTGACACGACAAAACGCACATCGTCGACGACCAGGTCCGTGATCGCCACGTTGTTTACGTCGCTCAGCTGAAATTCGATCACCGGCTGGTTGTTGCCGTTCAGCGCTGCACTGGTGATAAAGGCGTTCAGTACCGCCTGCTCGGCATAGGGGTTGGCCGAGGGTGTCGGCGGAATGGGTTCCGGCGGTATTGGCTGGTCGGGAGGCGGCGGCCCCGGTTCCACACCCGGAGCGCTGTTGCCACCGCCGCCGCCACCACAGGCGACGAGCAGGCCGAGCATGCCGGCCATAATCCAGTTGCGTGTGTTTATAAGCATGGTTCTAGTCTCCCGGGTGTTATTCCCAGTGATAAATCACTGATGCGCCCACATAGTTGATTCGTTCGTCCGGATTGCCCTGCCCGAAGGTCAGCACTTTTCCGATGGTATCCGGCTGTACCCCGTTCCAGGCCCAGTCGTTACTCGTATAGCGGTAGTATTGGTAGTCGAGTTGCAAGAACAGGTTGTCCTGCATCTTCCATATACCACTGGCCTGAATATGGTGCAGGCGGGTATCGACCGACGGCAGGTCACTGGCCGCCAGGCCGCTGACAGGGTTGGTACTGAGATCCTGTTCTGCCTGGGTATCCACGTAACTGTAGTCAAGCGTCACTTCCAGGTTGGCAGACAGTTGCCACTGCATGTTTGCGCCGACCGTGATGCTGGTGTCCTCGCCATCGCTGCCCCAGTTGCGGGTGGGGTCGCTGGCTTGCGGCAGGGGCGGGTAGACGGCGAAGGCATTTTTTTCCGGGCCGCCGCGGAATGCGCGGCTGCTTTGTTCTGTTTTGTAATAGTCGTAACCCGCATACAGGCTGGCGGAGAAAGTATCACTGGCCACGTAGCTGGCGCTGAAAAAGCTGCGATACCACTGGGCGCTGGTCAGCCCCAGTTCGCTTTCGTCGTAATCGTCATCCCGCCATTGCAGGTTAAGGTTCAGATTCCACTGGTCCGTGGGCAGCAGGGTCAGGTCGGCACTGGTTTTCCACTGCTCCCGGTTGGCCAGGTAAAACTGCATAAGCTCCGGGTGTTCGGTGTAGCGCTCGTTATCCGGGGTGGCATTAATGAGCCCGGTATCAAGCAGGGCGTAATAGGATTGTGCCCACTCATAAGTGTCGGCCGCGCGGTCAGCGTATGCAACTTCCAGCCTTGCGGTAAAGATCGGCCAGGGCTGAATGCGGTAGGACAGGGTGTACTGATCTTCCTCGGTTTTTTCGACTGCCGCATTTTCCCGGGTCTGTTCCTCGTAGGCGTACTCGAAACTCAGCTTGCTGCGCCAGGGCAGGCGGTATCCCACTTCGAAGCCTGCGGTCTCACTGCGGTAGTCGTGATTGGTGTTGTATACGGTGAAATCGCTGCCGGGCTGGTTGGAGCCGTCGCCGCGAATATACTGGTAGCCGTTGCGATCCGCGTCGTAGTCGCGGTTGCGGTATTTGTAGAACAGCTCCGCGTTCAGCTTGCGCATGGGGTTCAGCAGCAGGCGGGTGTTGAAGGTGCTGTTTTCCACCTCGCCGTCGTAGTTATTCTGTGGCACCGGAACGTCTACCGCCAGCGCCGGGTTGACACTGTAATTCAGGTAATTCTGGTTCTGTGAGGCCACGGCGTAGCTACCATCCACTTGCAGGCGGGTTCTGGCAGAAAAGAGATACTGGCCGGTCAGTCGCCCGCCCACCTGGTCGTTGTCGGGCGCCAGCCCCAGGCCACCGCTACCGTCCGGGTAGCGAACACTGGGGCCGTAGGAGCTGTAGGGGTTCTGCCAGGTGAGTTCGTCATCCTGGTTGTCAAAGTCAGAGTAGCTTATCTGGCCCGCGAGGTTGAGCTGGCGGTCACTGTAGCTCAGGCCGACATTGGCCTCGGTGGTGCGATAATCGATGGGCTGGTTCAGCAATACGGCATCGGCGGAGCTGCCGTCGATATAAATGCCACCGCCGACATCGCTGTTGCCATTTTTCTCTTCGTAGGACAGGCCGGTGGTGAAACTCCAGTGCTCGTTCAGCTGCGACTCGACGTCTACATAAACCCGCTCGCGCTGTAATTCCTGGTCGAAGCCGTGCAGCGATTGGTTGAGCTCGGTCCAGTCAGACGTCGTGAGACCGCTGACCCAATCGTCGGGGAGTTTCAGCTGTGAGCCGCCACTGAACGGTGTGCGCCCGTTGTCATTGCTGGCCTGTATCTGTGAATCATAGCCTGCGGTCAGGGAAAATTTCCCGGCCCGGCCCCAGGTCAGTTCGCCCTCCCGCGTGTCCAGCCCGATATTGGATACGTAGCCTTGCAGGTAGTTGTCACCGCGATTGAAGTCCTGCCACTGCAGGTTGCCGATGGCGTTGGCGCCCTCCTTGTTGAGGCCGTTGTATTCACCGAACATGAAGTTGTCTTCGCTGGTATAGCCCACACCGAGCTGCGCAATCGCATTGGTATCGGCCTGCCAGGCGGTTTTCAGCGGCGGACGATTCTGCAAGCCCAGTGGCGTATAGGTTTCAGTGTCCTGGGCCACGGCGCCGCAGGCCGCCATAACCAGGCTGCTGGCCATGCCCACGTTGAAATGAAAGCGGTTCATGCTCTTCATCGTGTCAAGCGCGCTCCCGACGGATGGTTGGAACCGTGAATTTGGCTGTGGCAGTTGAGGCAGTTCTTGCCCAACATGTTCTGGTTTGCACTACCCGAGCTTAAGCCCTCGCTGCCGTAGGGCTGGCTAGGGTGGAAAGCCGTGGCATGGCACTGCTGGCACAGCGCTGGTCCGCGCGCGGTCAGCAGGGGTTCATTAACTGAGCCGTGGGGCTTGTGGCACAGCGCACAGTCCTCTGCAGCGGGGGGATGTTCCCACAGGAAGGGGCCGCGTTTGTCCGCATGGCAACTGAAGCAATTGTCGTTGACCGAAACCTCTCGCAGCGAGGCGTGACCAATACCGCCGTGGGGATTGTGGCAGTCGGTGCAGGCCGTCTTGCCTTCGGCGATCGGGTGACGCGATGGCAGGTGCAATTCAGAGCGCACGCGGGCGTGGCAGTCGGTGCAGATCTTGTTCGATTCCTGCTTTTCCAGCACCAGGTCTTGTTGCTCGTGTGCGGTATGGCAGCTGTCACAGCTGAGGTTTTCCTGCTCGTGCTCGCTGCCTACCCACAGCATCTGGTCGTTATTGTCGTGGCAGGTCTGGCAGCTCGCGTTGCGCACGGCTGGGTCTGAAGGGCGGTCCGGCCCGAAGCTGACATCCGGTGCGTTCCTTGCGGCTTTTTGTTTGTGCTCGATGCTGGCGCCG
Source organism: uncultured Haliea sp. (assembly GCA_963977485.1). Lineage (GTDB taxonomy): Bacteria > Pseudomonadota > Gammaproteobacteria > Pseudomonadales > Halieaceae > JARRPM01. The sequence continues at coordinate 211,934 of CAXBOW010000006.1, read as the reverse complement.
TGGCAGGCGATACAACTGTCGTTACCGCCGCCTGCCAGCGAGCCGTGTACGGTGTTGGCGATGGCGTGAATGGGTGCATCGTCCTCATGGCAGGTGAGGCACTGGCGTTCGGTTCGCGCTGCATGGGCGAGCGCGGCTCCGCCCGCAAGTATCAACAGGCAGCACAGAAGACCGAATTTTCGCTGGATTCCAGCCATTTTTATTGTTGCTCCGTACCTTGAGACCCGACGGAAGCATAAAGCTCCATTGGGTCAGTATTAGTCAGGGGATCACCAATGCCAACGCCTTGCGGGCCCGGCCTTGGTTCTCGTTGATCTGTATCAAGTTTAGAATAGCAGGGTATCGAGGATTACGCCCAGCAGAAACAGAGAGGTGAAATGCCGCGTGTGCCGAAAGGCCTGAGCGGAGAACCACAGGGGCCACACGTCGGCAGGATAATCCGCAGGTGCTGCACCAGGTTTGGGCTTGGAGAATACCCTGAAAAGAGCCGGTAGCCTGGGCAGGTTGATCAGCACCAGCAGCAGCGGCCAGCCGAAGCTGCCGGTGACAACCAGCCCGATGCTCAACAGGTATTGGCCGGCGATCATGGCCATTACGCAGTACCGCGACCACTGTTCGCCGAGAATAACCGGCAGTGTATTCACGCCCTTGGCCCGATCCAGCTCCAGTTTGTCGGTGTGTTTGCCAAACAGTACCGTGGTGGGCCCGAGGGCAAATACCAGGCTGAGCCAGGTCACATCCCAGCTCCACTGGCCCGCCAGCACATAGAAGCTGCCGCCTACCATCAGCGGGCCCCACACCAGCAATACCGCGGGTTCCCCCAGGCCGTAATATTTTAGCGGCCAGGTATAGAACAGTACGAAGAAGGCACCGGCCAGCATCAGGTCCAGGGTGAGGCCGCTGCGCTGAAATACCAGCCAGCTGCCCAGCAGCAGAGCGATGCCGGCGGTGACACCCACGTAGCCCCAGAACTGGCGCTCGCTCATCAACTTGTCTTCCAGCACATGTACACCGTACTGGTTGCGGTAATAGTTGTCTTTGTCGATGCCGCGGCGGGAATCGGTGTAGTCATTGAGCAGGTTATTGGTGGCGTGGGCGAATACCAGCCCCAGCACCGTCGCCAGCCACAGGTCCAACTGAAAAGCGCCGGCGCGCCACGCCATCAACGCCCCCAGGGCGGAGGCGGTGAAGGTCATAAACAGAACCGACGCCCGGCAGGCGATCAGCCATTTGGCCACCGGGTCCAGCGCCTGCCATTCGTGCTCGGAGAGCTTGGGCATCTGGGCCAGGGCGCGGCCCCACATTTTTACATCAATCATAGTGTCAGTGTTACCTGTATGGCCTGTCAGCCAGGTTTGCCATCGGCTCGAGGGCGGGTGAGCATCGGCAGATAGTGATAAAGGAAAAGACTGAAGGCGACAACCCACAACAGCGCAGAAACGCGCCAGGACAGCAGCGTCAGGCTGGCGGCGACGATGGGAACTGCCGCGCGGATCACCGCGGCGAGAAATATCAGGGCGAAGGCTATCGCCATAAAACGCGGTACGTCGAGTGGGCGACCGGTGTGGCCCAGGGACACCCGGGACATCATCGCGAGTATCATGCCGCCGATGGCGCCAATTGCCAGCAGATGGATAATATTTTTACCCGCGACCGGGTCTATCCCCGCGAGTGCCAGACCCAGCAGCGCGAGGGGTATACAGGCGTAACTGATGTGCATGGACCACAACAGCGGCACAGCGCCTGTTTTCCAGCCCTGCCAGTGCCACAGCCGGTACAGGTGCAGGCAACCGGTTGCCAGGCACAGGGCTGTCAGCCAGCCGGCGGGTGCCTCTCGCGGCACCAGGGCCGTGACCAGCCCGATAGCGATAACGCTGCCAATTGCCAGGTATTCCAGCCAGGCCGGCAGCGGCGCAATCTTGAGACCCAGGCGATTGCCGGTGAACACCGGTATAACCCTGCCGCCGATGATCACGATAAATACGCTTATCATCCACACCGCGCCGTAGTGTAAACGGGTGGCCAGCAGCGGTTGCTCAATGTACAGGTAGCTGGCCGAGTTAAGCAGCATCAGAATCAGCAGTACAGGCAGGAACAACATGTTGCGCCATTGCCGCCGGGCCCAGACGCGCTGGCCCAGCTCGAATGCAATGAACAGGATAAACAGCGTCTCGGCGAACCATGCCAGCGTGCTCCATTGCGGCGCCAGCCAGAGCAGCAGGCGCGCCAGCAGCCACAGGCCGAACAGCAGTTGCAGGCGCCAGCCGCGAGTGCCCGGCAGGCTTGTCCAGGTGGCGACGGCGGTCAGCAGAAAGCCCGCGATGACCGGCATGGCAAAGCCAAAAATCATTTCATGGGCGTGCCACCAGTTGGGAGAAATACTCGCCTGCCAGCTTTGCGGCCAGAGCATCCAGCATAACCAGCGGCCCATGGCGAACACTGCAAAGGTAGCGGCTGCCAGGAATCCGGCGCGAAAGGCCAGCTGCCAGAGTGGGTGGATAGTGGGTAGGCCGGAGGCCTTGTTGCTGTTCACGAGCTGGTCACCGCTGCAGGGATCTTACGAGAATCCATTGATTTATCACGCGGCCAGCCTAGCCCAATTTCCGGGGTCAGTGAAGTCCACCCGATTTGTAAAGCCATTCTGGTCCCCCTGTACAGGCCCATCGTATATACTTGGCGCCCCGACATTTGATGTACACCTTGCATGAGCAAAAAGCCAGCTAATCTCAAGCGCCGAGCCATTTCCCGCGGTTTCTCCGTCTCCCTGGCCGGTCTCCGGGCAGGGGGGGCGCTGGCCGTGGACAGCGCAATGCAGAAACTCAAAGGCCATAAAGCCGGTGATAATGACTCGGAGTTCGCGCGCCGGGAAGCACGACGTTTTGTGCGTGAGCTGGGGAAGATGAAAGGTACCTATGTGAAGATCGGCCAGTTGATGGCGCTCTTCGGGGAACACTTCCTGCCGCCGGTGCTGGCAGAAGCCATGCACGATCTGGGCGACAACACGGAACCGATGGCCTGGGAAGCGGTGGAGCCGGTATTGCGCGAAAGCCTCGGCGACCGTTACGCTGAACTGGATATCGAACAGCAGGCCCTGGCGGCGGCATCGCTTGCCCAGGTACACGTGGCGACTGTGCGTGCCAGCGGTGAGCAAATCTGTCTCAAAGTGCAATACCCGGGGCTGGCTGACGTTATTGATTCCGATTTCGACGCGGTTGTACGCATGCTGGTGCTCGCGCGCTGGTTACCCGCAGGTCGCGACCTGGATGATTGGCTGGAGTCCATGCGCACTCACCTGCACAATGAAATTGACTATCCGCGTGAGGCGAGGCTCACCGAGCGCATGGCGGAACTGGTCAGCGATCTGGACAGTGGCCCTGTCAGCTACCGTGTGCCGCGACTGTATTCGCGTTACTGCACTGATACGGTGCTGGCGCTGGAATACATGCACGGTTTATCCGTAACAGCCCCGCCGGTAGCGGCCTTGTCGCTGGAGCGTCGCAATGCCCTGGCGATAGGCATGCTTGAATTGTTTTTCTACGAGTTGTACGAATGGGGCTGCCTGCAGAGCGACCCCAATTTCGGCAACTACCTGCTGACACTGGATGACCGGCGCAAGACGCATGCCCGGGACGAACTGGTATTACTGGATTTTGGTTCGATTCTCGACTGCAGTGACGATTTCCTCTATCACCTACGCAATGTTATCGACGCGGGCCTGCGCCAGGATGTCAGCCTGCTGGGCGACAGCCTGGTCGGCCTGGGTTGTCTCAGGGAAGGTGCGGGCGAGGAGGCGCGGCAGCTGTTTGCTGACTTCTGTATGCAACTGCTGGAACCCTTGCGCCCACCGGAACAACTTCCGGCTGACTACCTCAATGCCAACGGCGAGTACCGCTGGGCCGGGTCGCGCCTGATGCACCGGGCCGGTAAGCGCGGCGCCCAGTCGGCCGCCAGCCGTCACTTCACGCCACCCACCCGGGAGTTCGCCCTGATCGCCCGCAAGCTTACCGGTGTGTTCACCTTTATCACCGTGCTGGAGGCTGAATTCAATGGCTATGAGATGGTTGCTGCCCATATAGCGCGCTGGCGCGATAGAGAGACCCATGGCCGGAAATAAAAAAGACAAGGACGACAGGCAGAAGGCTATACCGACCTCGCGGGTGGGCCGACTTGCGCGTGTGGCACGCATGGCCGGCGGTGTGGCCGGGGGCATGCTGGCAGAGGGCACGCGCCAGTTGCGGGCGGGCAAGCGTCTGCGGGCGCGGGACATGCTGCTGACACCGGCCAACGCGCGGCGCGTGGCAGACCAGCTCGCTACCATGCGGGGTGCCGCCATGAAGGTCGGGCAGATCCTCTCCATGGATACCGGTGATTTTCTGCCCCGGGAGTTGGCTGACATTCTTGCCCGGCTGCGTTCCGACGCGAGATATATGCCCACCCAGCAACTGCGCAAGGTGATGCTGGATGCCTACGGGCCAGACTGGGAGGAATTATTCTATGGCTTCGAAATGAAGCCCCTGGCCGCGGCCTCTATTGGCCAGGTGCACAGAACAGTGGCGCCGGACGGTCGTGAGATTGTGCTCAAGGTGCAGTATCCCGGGGTGGCCTCCAGTATCGACAGCGACGTGGACAATATCGCTACCCTGTTGCGGATATCCGGCTTGTTGCCGGCGGGGCTGGATATCCAGCCCCTGCTCACCGACGCCAAGCGCCAGCTCAAGGACGAGGCGGATTATCATAAGGAAGCCAAATTCCTGCAGGCCTTCGGCGACCTGCTGCGGGATGACGAACGTTTTCTGGTGCCGGAAGTGTTACCGGAGCTGACGCACCAGACCGTGTTGGCGATGACCTATGTCAGTGGCGACCCCATAGAAACCATCGTGGATTTACCGCAAAAAGAGCGGGACAGGGTAATGACGGCGTTGGTCGAACTGATGTTCATGGAGCTGTTCGAGCTGCGCATGGTGCAGACCGACCCCAACTTCGCCAACTATCAGTACCGCGCCGGCAGCGGCGAAATCGTGTTGCTGGATTTTGGCGCCACCCGCCGCTTCAAGGCCGGCTTTGTGAATAATTATCGCAAGCTGCTGGCCGCCGCCATGACCGAGGACGAGGGCAAACTGGTGGCCGCTGCAGAGCGTATCGGTTATGCCATGGGCGACGAGGACAGCGAGTACCGCGCCCTGGTGCTGGAGTTGTTCCTGCTGGCGCTGGAGCCATTGCGACACGAGGGGGTGTACGACTTTGCCCGCTCGGATATGTCAAAGCGCATGTCGGCGCTGGCACAGGAAGTGGCCGACTACCGCGACTTCTGGCGGGCGCCGCCCACCGATGCCATGTATTTTCACCGCAAACTCGGGGGCATGTTTTTGCTGGCGAGCCGGGTGAAGTCGCGGGTGGATGTGCACACGCTGATCAAGCGCTGGTTGCCCTGACTGCGGGGTGGGCTCTATTACCGATGGCTAAGGTGTTGTCCCGCCACCCAGGTGTTGTGTACAGCGAAATTGCCATCGAAGTGCACCAGGTCTGCGCGATACCCCTTGCCAATGCGTCCCAGGCGATCATCCATGCCCAGAATAGCGGCGGGATACAGGGACGCCATGCGCAGGCATTCCTCCAGGGCTATGCCCACCGCCTGCGCCATGTAACGCACCGCGTCGATCATGCCGATCGCACTGCCCGCCAGCACCCCCGCCTCGTTAATTAGCCTGCCATCGCATTCGCGGATAGTTTCGCCGTACAGTAAGAACTGCCCCCGGCTGCCACCCACTGTCGCCATGGCGTCGCTGACCAGTACCAGTTTGCCCGCCGGCTTGCTGCGTTGAGCCAGGCGAATACTGGCGGGGTGTACATGGTGCCCGTCGGCGATAATGCCCGCCCACAGTGAATCGTTTTCCAGCGCCGCGCCTGTCACGCCGGGCTCCCGCGATGTCAGCGGGCTCATGGCGTTAAACAAATGGGTGACACCTGCAAGCCCGGCAGTCAGCGCCGTTTGCATTTGTGCGTACGTGGCGCTGCTGTGGCCGGCGCACACCTGAATGCCGCTGTCGCTGAGGCGGCGGATGTGTGCCACCGCAGTAACCTCCGGTGCCAGTGTCACAATGACCGGGATATCCTGTAGTGAACACAGCCAGTCGATGTCCTCAGCGGTTGCCGGCCTGATCATTTGTGCGCTGTGGGCACCGCGCTTTGACACGGCAAAATAGGGGCCTTCCAGGTGAACGCCGAGAACGCCCGTATTGCCGTCGGCGATTGCCGCGCGCACCGCGGCCACAGCCTGTAGCTGTATCTCGGGGGTGTCGCTGATCACGGTTGGCATGAAGGCTGTGGTGCCGGTGGCACGATGCGCATGCAGCATGGTGGCCAGGGTTTCTTCGCAGGGCGAGTTGTTGAACAGCACATCGCCGCCGCCATTAACCTGCAGGTCAATCAGGCCGGGCGCGAGTATGCCTGCGGTCAGCGCCAGCTGTTCCACGGTGTTGGGACATTGGGATGTAGGCAAGAGCTGCGCCACTAATCCATCCCGGATAATGACGCAGTGATCGGGCAAAAATTGCGCCCCGTCAAAAACTGACGGGGCGCTTATGGCAAACGCAGTGCCGCGCTCGAGCATGGGCTGTTCCTCCGGCTGCCCAGTTTACTCGACTTAGCCCGCCGCTGCCGCACCGGGTTCTGCCGGCACCTGTTCACGCTGGATGCGCAGCAACAGGGGCACCACTACCAGCGCCATCAGCGGGGTGAACACCAGCAGCAGTATCAGCAGTGTGGTCTGCATACCGAGGCTGTCCAGGGCATAGCCCAGCACGGGCCCGGTGACGATAAAGATCGCCCGCACCCCCAGGCTTACCAGCGAGTTCACCGTGGCCCGGAAATCACCCGGTACCCGGCTGTTCAGCGCCTCGTAAAACAGGCTCATGCTGATGCCGCGGGACAGCTGGATAAGAAGCCCGAAAGCCACACCCATCCAGCCGCCACCCAGTGCCATGCCCAGCAGGCCCAGCAGCGGCATGATCGCAATCAGTATCAACAGGCCACGGGTGCCCAGGCGTTTTTCCAGCCCCGCGGTGAACCGTGCAGAAACACTCACGGCCAGCGCAAAGCCCGCCCAGATGTACCCGAACGCCTCCAGCGGCACACCCTGCAGCTCCCAGTACTTCTGGTAGATCCAGAATACGTAGATAGCCAGCAGGCCAAATACCGAGATAGCAAAGGCCGTCCAGAAAACAACGGGCTTGCTGAACAGCAGCAACTCGACAATCTGCCGCATATTATCGCGGTGGTTGGCCTCGTTCTGCACCCTGGGTACTTCTACCAGCAACACGGCCAGTACCAGCGGTACCACACCGGCGACAACCTGCATCAGGATGACGCCATCCATGGACCACAACAGCAGCAGGCTGGCGGCAACACCGGCAAGCCCGGATGCCGCCGCTTCTACTGAAATCAAGCGGCTGACGGATTTACCCGCCCCGGCGCCACCGGGCTGTGCCCTGGACTGCAGGTACACCTCGGTGTCATACAGCAGCGCCAGATCGGTGCCGGAGATAAGGCTGAAACCCACCCCCAGGATGACCTCGTACACCACGAAATCGAGGAAGCTGTCCGCCCACAGCAGCGACATAAAACCCACCGCGTTGAGGCCCGCGCCTATCAGGATAGCCAGCCGACGCCCGTACAGATCCGCGAAGTAACCCGAGGGCACTTCGAACAGCGCAATGGTCAGCGCAAACAGCGCTTGTGTCTGCAGTACCTGGCTCATGGACAGCCCGTGGCCCTGCAACAGCGGCACGAATACGGGCAGTACTACCAGGAAGCTCGAAAAGAAGCCCATCAGGTAGATGGTACGAATGTTATTTTGCAATGACCTGTCCACGGTTCTCGTCCCTACTTGGCCGGGAACCCTGAATGCGGAGAACTGTTCTGATAAAAACGAAAAAGGCCTCCGGAATCTGGGTTCTCGGAGGCCTTTTTTTAAAGTGTTTCTACTCTATAGCATCCTCAAACCACGCCACCCTTGTCCAGGCTGCAAAGGCGTACAATCGCCACCGGCTTCGAGCCGTGGCGGGTATACATCCAAGCCTGTTGGAGTGTGCGTGTGAGTTGCATTGTCATGGTGTTCACTTGCGAGTTAAAAACAAAGAGGGTGCCCTCAGGCACTGTGCAATGGTGCCGCTTTGCACACTTCAGGTCAATCCAGGAATCCAGTTTGTGAAAAGTTCACAGCCTGTTCCGGCGCTGCTTTTACCGATCTATTTCCGAAAAGCCGGCGGCACGAAACCGGGCTGCAGCACTTTCAGTGGATGGGAGGCGGTGACCTGTCCCATGAACGGCGGATGAATTGAGTAGCCCAGCAAGGATTGCACACGGGGTGACATTGCCGCCACTTCTGCCGGAGGAATTGCCAGGAAGAAGTTCTCCTGCGGCCTGGCCCAGGGCTGGCAGTACTGGTTGGAAAATGCCCGGCGCGTTCCTTTACTGTTATTGGCCCCACCGCGGTGTAGCAGGGTGCCGGCGAATACCAGTGCGCTGCCCGCGGGCATGGTCACGGGCACAGCCAGGCCCTGCAAGTGCTTTGCGAATTCCGGATCGGTTTCCGTATCGCCACCGTGGTAATCCCCGGCGATTTGACTGTCGCTCCAGCGATGGCTGCCGGGAATAATCTCGGTGCCACCGTTCTCCCCGGTGAAATCCTCCACCGCCACTATGGTGGACAGGCTGATCATGGGGCGCGGCCGGGGAATGGGGTAGAAGGAATCGTCAGTGTGCCAGGGCTGGGGTGTTTCCCCCGGGCTGATGACGATAGCCTGGCTGGCTGTTAACAGGTAGTTGGGCATGAACAGCGCATCGCACAGTGCCATTATGCGGGCATCCTCCGCTATGTCCTGGAAGATCCTGTGGCGCGCCACCAGCGTATAGATACGCTCGGTGCGGTTGCCTTCAAAATTATTGCGCCCCCGATGGCTGCCCAGCATGTCATCGTACAGCGCGCTCACTTGTTGCAGCTGGCCGCGGGAAAGGAAGTCGGGTATCAGGGTGTAACCGCGCTCCTGCAGTTCCTGCAATTGCATTTCTGTTTGATCTGAATCGTTTTCAGGCATGTTGTGTTCCCCCACTGGTAGGCCCATTCTGCCAGATTGTCGGTGTGTTTTGAGCTGAAATTACGCGCTATAGCGGTTATGCTGGCCGCAATCCCGACGTCGATGAGGACAGCCAACGTGATGACAAGCAGAGTGATACTACCGGTGCTACTGACAATTATGGCCAGCAGTTATACCCGGGCGGACGAACTCGCGGATGCCGCCCAGGCCATGTGTGATTCGGTCAAGAGCTGTGCCCTGGAACAGGTGGCCCAACAGGACCTGACAGACGAGATGCGGGAGATGATGGGCCCGATGCTGGATAATATGTGTGCCAATATGCGCAGCCAGGTACAGTCGGTGCCCACTGATCACAAGTTGTACCAGCCCGCCGTGAGGTGCCTGCGCAGCATGGTGGCGCTGGACTGCGAACAAATGCAGGACCCGGGCAGTGCCAAAAGCCCGGAGTGCGCAGAGTATGAGCGGCTGGCCGCGGAGGCCAGCGCAGCCAGGCCCGGCCCGCAATAGCCGGGCTGTTTAGCCTCAGCCCAGCTCAGAGGTGCAGTTAGGGCACCGGGTGGCCTTTATCGGGATGCTGCTGAAGCACTTGGGGCATTCTTTGGTTGTGACTTCTTCCGGCTCGGCTTCCTCTTCGGTTTGCAATTTGTTGAGGCTCTTGATCAGCAGAAACACCGCAAAGGCGACAATAATAAAGCTGATAACCGAATTCATGAACAGGCCGTAGCTGATCACCACGGCACCGGCTTCCTGTGCACCGGCCAGGGTGGCGTAGGGCCCTGCGGTAGCACCTTCCTGAAGCGTAACAAACAGGTCGGAAAAATCGACACCACCCAGCATTAAGCCTATCGGCGGCATGATAACGTCGGACACCAGGCTTTTGACGATAGTACCGAATGCACCACCGATGATAATACCTACGGCCATGTCCACTACATTGCCACGCATGGCAAATTTCTTGAATTCCTGAAGCATAATCCTGCCCTTTATTTTATTGGTATCCCTAAGATAGCCCACGCCTGCGGTTGTAGCCAGCACGGAATGATGCCCGGTGGGCCAATCGTGGTACAGTACTGCCCAGCGGGCATGCTCTGACGGGATCCAACGGCATGTCGCGACTATTAAAATACTGAAATACATTTTGGGAGATAGCAATGGATTACAAAAAATTGACGGTTACATTGGGGGCTCTCTGCTTCGCTGCTGTACTGGGTGGTTGCAGTGAGGAGTCTATGGAAAGCACAAAGGAGTCAATGCAAAAGGCTACTGATGCAGTAAAAGAAACCGCTTCAGACGTTGCCGACAAGGCCGGTGATGCAATGGAAGCGACCGCGGATGCGACTGGCGACGCTGTCGATTCCATGGGCGATATGGCAGACGATGCTGGTGACAGCATGCGTGCGATGGCTGATGACGCGTCCGACAAGGCCAGCAGCGCCATGGACTCTGTCAAAGACACTGCCTCTGATGCAGCCGACAGTGCCGGCGACATGATGGATTCTGCCAAGGATAAAGCGTCTGATGCGGCCGACAGTGCCGGCGACATGATGGATGACGCTGGTGACAAGGCCGACGACGCCATGGATGACGCGGCTGACAAAATGGAAGCCATGAAGAAAGACAGCTAGAACCCGCAGATTGCCCGCCCCGGCCCCGGGGCGGGCAGCACGCCCCGCTTACTGCATGAACACCGTGGTGATCAGGTAAACGGTGTACCCTACATAACACGCCAACAGGCCCGCACCCTCCAGTCGATTGATTCGCCCCGGCCGGCCGGAACGGCCGATGCCGATAATAAATATTGAGAACGTGAGTACAGACATCACCAGGATGTCCCGGGTCAGCACGTCCGGGCCGACCGACATGGGCGAAATACTCCCTGCTATACCCACCACCGCCAGGGTATTGAACATATTCGACCCGATGATGTTGCCCAGCGCAATATCGTGTTCACCCTTGCGCGTAGCGATGATGGATGACGCCAGCTCCGGCAGCGAGGTGCCGATCGCGATCACGGTCAGCCCGATCACCAGGTCACTGACGCCGAATGCATGAGCGATATCCACAGCGCCCCATACCAGCAAGCGGGAACTCCCGATCAACAGGGCAAGCCCTATCACCAGCCAGAGACAGGCGCGGCCTATGGGCATGCCCTTGTTTTCCATCTCGTGTTCGATCTCCACCGCGAGGTGGTCCGATTTTTCACGCATCCCCTGGCGTATGGTCCAGCCCATAAACGCCAAAAACGTGCCCAGCAGTATCCATGCGTCAACGCGAGTGATTGCACCGTCCCGCACCTGCCAGGCCGCCAGCGCGGTGATTACGGCGAGAATAGGTAATTCCTTGCGCAGCACCTGGGAGTGCACGGTAATCGGATTGATCAGGGCGGTAACACCCAAGACCAGAGCGATGTTGGTGATGTTTGAACCATAGGCGTTGCCCAGTGCGATGCCGGGGTTGCCGTGCAGGGCCGCCAGTGCCGACACCACCATCTCTGGCGCTGAGGTGCCAAAGCCCACTACCACCATGCCGATCAGCAAAGGCGGCATGCCAAAATGCCGGGCGACGGACGCAGACCCCTCTACGAACAGGTCTGCGCTCCACACCAGCAGTGCGAGACCAAAGAGAATTGCAATAAATGCCAGTGTCATTTCAAAGAAGTACCATAAATCCGTTGGCTAAAGTGGGTAAATCGTTCTGGCGGCGATCATGTCGTCTGCCAGGGTGGATGCTACTTCGCGCATCTCAACCCAGCCATTCAATGCAGCCGCAAAGCCTGTGGCCAGATCTCTGAATTCCTGCAGCAGTGCCGCTTCTGTCAGGCCCTCGGGGATACCCTGAATGCCGGTTGGCTGCTGCGGTGTGACCAGGGCTTGCTGTACTTCTTCAAGCCCGCGTTTGATATAGCCCTGCCATTCCGGTGAGGGCATTTTTTGCGCCTCCTCGTATTTGGCCATCATTATATGAACCTTCTCGGCCTGGCCCCGGGCGAGTTCCGAACGATAGTCCAACGCCAGGTCCTCATCGGAACGGGCGGCCATGCGCAGGGCGTCCCGGGCGATGGTCTGCATATTGTGGGCGGCACTGGTGCCGTCCCGGTAATCGATATTCCGGGTGAGGTAGCGGGCCAGTAACGATATAGCCCCGCCACTGCCAGCCACCGGCTCATCGATACTGGTGGGCCTTGTCTCCAGCGGCAGGTGAGGGACACTCCAGGGGTATTCCAGCGCGACCGAGTCGTGATGCATGGCAACCAGCATGGCTCCGAACAGGGTGTCTTCGCCGCGATAAGCAGGAAAGTAAGGGGGCAGCAGTTGACTGTTGTCGAGGCCGGTAAGCTGCGACATAAAGGGCATTTTAAACACGTTGGGCCGGCCACTGCCCAGCCAGCTGAGCCTGTTCTCAAGGGCGTTTTTCAGCCCATGGGGGGCATTGATCAGCCGCTGCACTGAGGCTGCGCCGAGTTGCTGCACCCAGTGAGTGCCGGTACCGGGGTCGCCCAGTGACCCGCACTGGGTGACCAGCACCGGGGCATCGGCCTCGAGTACATTGGCGAGGCCGGCATTCACCTGTTGCAGCTGCGGCCCCTGCAGCGGCCCCTTGTTGAGTGTGTGCAGGGCGGTGGACAGGGTGCTGCCGAGCAGGCTGGCGTGCCCGCTGAGAGGATCAAAGCCTGCCGCTGCGCCGCTGCTCAACAGGGCCTCGGGATTTTCATAGAAGGTGGCCTGGCGCATGCCGCCGCTGCCAATTCCAATGCCCTGCTGTGTGATCGGGGGCAGTACGGCCTGGCACAGAATGTCGTCGTCCATGACCAGCGCGCGGTAACCAACGGAAAACAGCAGGCTCAGCGTGCGTGAGCGGCCGAAGGTTTTTTTGCCTTCCCACAGGGCGCGATCAAGTAAAAAGCGAATACCCTCTGCATGCTCTGGCAACTTTTCGATCAGACCGGATAGCAGGTCTGCCTGTGCCTCTTCGCCGATATAGAACATGTCTCTGGGGCTGCGCAGATTGAACTGCACCACGGCCTCGCGGTTGGCAGCGCGGTTGTCGGGATTGCGCGAGTCGTCGATAAGAAACAGCGCATTGTGCTGGCTCAGCTGGCCGCTGCGCAGTATTGAATCCAGCAGGCGCCCCACTGCCGCGGGCCTGTCGCAGGTGATAACGAACACGCGGGTGGGGGCCAGCTGCTTCGGTGCCGGTTGCGCCAGGCGCGCGCAGATATCGTCTGCGTCCAGCAGCATGCCGGCAGACTTGAGGTTGTTAAGGGCATCGGCCGCCATGTCTTCCTTGCCGTTGAGTTCCGCGCGGGTGCTGGCCAGGTGCGCTGCGTGTGTCTCCACCGTAGCGAAGTTGGTGCAGGTCGTCAGCCCATCGATCACTTGTGGTGCAACGACCTGCTGGTTGCCATTGGCGCGGTTGATTACCAGCATCATTGAGCTGTTGATGGGGATCAGCTCGCAATCGGCGAAGGCGACAAGCTCAGGCTTGCCAGCGGCGGTGGGTTGGGCTATGTCCGTCATGCTGTGTCCGTGGCAGCGGGAGTGGGCGCACAGTTTAGGCCAAGCACAGGGGATTAAAAAGCTTTCGAGGCGGGAACCGTTATCCTCTGCTACATTTGTGGAGCGAGCGATTGAAAGCACTGTAGAATAAAGTCACTCGCATTAATCAAAACAACAACAAGAGATTATTGGATGCAAGCAAGTGCTGTTCTGTTCTCGGGGCTCATTCTTTCCCTCTCATTTTTTTCAGTATCCATTGTTTCCGCACCTGCCCAGGCCCAGGTTCAGCCGCGGGTGATCAGCTCGCTGGGCCGGATAGAACCCGCCGGCGGGGTGCTGCGCCTCGCCGGGCCCTCTGGCATTGGCTCGGTCATCATGGAGATGAAAGTGAAAGCCGGTGACCGGGTTGAGGAGGGCCAGTTGATAGCAATCCTCGATACCTATGCTGTGCGCCGCGCTGACAAGGTGCGCCTTGAGGCGGAGCTGGATAACGCGAAAAAGAAACTGGCCCGGGAGCACAGGCTGTCGAAGGCCATTGCCTCCGCCGCCGCCAAAGTGGAAGACCTGGAGCTCAACGTAAAGGCCGCCCAGGCCGCAGTGGCTGCCGCCGATGCCATGCTGGCGCTATCCACAGTGGTGGCACCCAGAAACGGCCAAATACTCTACGTGCACACACAGCCGGGGGAGCGAGTGGGTGTGGAGGGTGTGGTTGAAATAGGCCAGACCGAGACCATGTATGCGGTGGCTGAAGTGTATGAAACCGACATCATTCACGTGAAGCCGGGCCAGAAGGCACAGATTAACAGCCCCGCTTTGCCCGGGCCACAAACGGGAACAGTGGAGAGTATCGGCCTGAAAGTCGGGCGCATGGACGTGCTGGGAATGGACCCGGTAGCCCAGGCCGACGCGCGGGTGATCGAGGTGCATATTCTGCTGGATGAGCCGGGTGCGGTGAGCCAGCTCACAAACCTGCAGGTTGAGGTGGAAATAACGCCTTGAAACTCGGCCCCGCACGTATTGCCTGGCTGCAGATAAGCCATCAGAAGCTGCGCCTGCTGGCCGCAGTGTTGGGTGTCGCCTTCGCGGTGGTACTCGTTTTTGTCCAGCTGGGTTTTCAGCAGGCGCTGTATGACAGCTCGGTGCGCTGGCACACGGCGCTGGGCTACGACCTGGCGGTGATCAGCCCCAAAACCACCTATCTGGTGAACCCACCGGGTTTTCCGCGCAGCCGCCTGTACCAGGCGTTGGGCTTCGATGGCGTTGACTCGGTGACGCCGGTGTATATCGGTATCGCCGAATGGCGCAACCCGGAGAACCCGCTGCAAACCCGCAATATCTATGTGATGGGCTACGACCCAATGGCCAGCGGCTTTGCCCTGGCCGGGGAGCGCGCACTGGTAGACCAGCTGCGCATGCCTGACCGGGTGCTGTTCGATCGCCTGTCGCGCCAGGAGTTCGGCCCCATTCCGGCGCTGCTGGCTGAGACCGGCAAGGTGACCACCGAGATCAATGGCCGTGATATCAAAGTTGTCGGGCTGTACGATCTCGGAACGTCCTTCGGTATTGACGGCAGTATCATTACCAGCGACCTCAATTTTCGCCGTATTTTTTCCGACCGCGCGGCCTCGCGCATAGAGCTGGGCCTGGTGCAGTTGGATGAGGGGACCGACAGCGCACAGGTGCGCGATCGCATTGTGGCGGGCATTCCCGGTGATGTACTGGTGCTGACCCGCGACGAATTTATTCAGCATGAGGTGGATTACTGGAGCAACAACACACCCATCGGCTATGTGTTCGGCCTGGGGGTGGCGATGGGCCTGGCGGTCGGTCTTATTGTTGTCTACCAGATATTGTTTTCAGATGTGCAGGATCACCTGCGCGAATACGCCACCATGAAAGCCATAGGCTATTCGAATTTTTTCCTCTCGCGACTGGTGCTGGCAGAGGCGGTAATTCTGGCAGTGCTGGGCTTTATTCCCGGCTATTTCTGCACCCTGCTGGTGTACACACAGGCGCGGGAAGCCACCAACCTGCCCGTTATTATGACCACTGAGCGCGGCGTGATGGTACTGGCACTGACGGTGTTCATGTGTGCTATTTCCGCGCTGCTGGCCATGCGCAAGCTGCGCTCGGCAGACCCGGCGGAGGTGTTCTGAGCATGGACAGCGAGACATCGCCCATTGTCATTGAGGGTGTGAGTTACGAATACGATTCCGGCCTCAGCCGGCACCACGTGCTACGCGATGTCAGCCTGAGTATAGAGACAGGCGAGATTGTTATCCTCACCGGGCCCTCCGGCTCCGGCAAAACAACGCTGATCACGCTGATAGGCGCATTGCGCGCCATGCAGGCCGGCAGTATCAGGATATTCGGTGACGAATTGAGCAAGGCCTCGCAGCGCGCGCGGATGAAGACCCGACGCAATATCGGCTTCATCTTCCAGCAGCACAACCTGCTGGATTACCTGACTGTGGCGCAAAATATCTCCATGTCACTGTCACTGGGCGGTGGCCCCAGCGGCGCAAAAGCGCGAACACGCATCGAAGAGGTGTTGGACCGTGTGGGCCTGGCGGACCATATCGACAAATACCCCGACGCCCTCTCCGGCGGCCAGAAGCAGCGGGTGGGTATTGCCCGGGCCCTGGCCAATGCCCCCAAAATGATACTGGCGGATGAACCCACGGCCTCCCTCGATAAAGAGTCGGGCCGCAATGTGGTCAACCTGATACAGGAACTGTGCCGCGAGCAGGGCGCCAGTGTGGTGATGGTGACCCACGACAACCGCATACTCGATGTGGCGGACCGCATACTGCATCTGGAAGACGGCGAGATACAATCCATGAGTGCCGCCGTGGCGTCCCAGACCAGTCAGATGCTGAAGCTGCTCAACCGCCACGACCCGGATGCCGCCCACTACATGTCGGCGTTCTCCCAGGCCCTGACCCGGGTAGCAATGGCCGACGACAATATGGATGACCAGGAGCGGGAGACCATCAGGCGCATTCTGGTAGAGCAGTCAGACCTGGAGGCGGTGGAAGTAGACCTGGTAATGGAAATGGCGATGTCCCAGGTACGTTGCCGCACCGCGCCGGAAGAGGGTGCCGGGCCGCGTTTTACCGCAGAACAGAAAACGCACTTCATTCAGGCACTGCATGCAGTGGCCGCCGCCGATGGCGATGTGAGCGAGCAGGAGCTGGCAGAAATAGACCAGATTGCGGCGGAGCTGGGTTTTAGCAATTAGCTAAAAGCATCAGATATCCAGCACCAGCCGCCCCGCTGTTGCGCGGCTCACACAAACGCACATCTTCCTGCCTTCCTTGCGCTCGGCATCCGTCAACACGGCGTCGCGATGATCGATATCCCCTGACAACACCGGCGTGATACAGGAGCCGCAGATGCCCTGTGTACAGGAGCAGGGCACACCGGCTTTCGCCCTGTTCAGCACATCCAGCAGGTATTCGTCTTCCCCCACCTGCAGCACCTTGCCCGAGCGGGCCAGTTCCACTTCAAAGCACGCGTTTGCGGCCGCGCTTTGTTCGCGGGGTTTGAAGTTCTCGGAAAACATGGCGGTGTCGGGCCAGCCGTTATCGCGCCCGGCAGCGGTGAGCTGGCCCATAAAGGCATCGGGCCCGCAGATATACAGCTCCTTGCCCTGAGCATAGGGCCCGAGCACATCCGCCGCCGAGAAGGCCTGCGCATTGCGCCGAATACCCAGATGCACGGTGATGCGCTCGGCAAAGGGCAGCGCCTGCAGGGACGCCCCGAAGGGCAGCCTGCTGTCATCGGCGGCGCACAGGTGCAGCGAGAAAGGTTTGCCCGCCTGCCACAGTGTATGGGCCATGCTGAGGATGGGTGTGGCACCAATGCCGCCGCCAACGAGCACATAGTCGCTGGCATCGGTATTCAGGGGGAAGTTATTGCGCGGCTCGCTGATGGTCAGCTGGCTGCCCTGCTGCAGTGTCGTGTGAATGGTGCGAGAACCGCCCCGGCCATCCTGCTCGCGTTTGACGGCGATCACGTAGCGTCCGCTGTCGGCGGGGGCATTGCACAGGGAATACTGCCGCACTAAATCATCTGCCAGCACCACGTCGATGTGCGCGCCGGCACTGAAGGCGGGCAGGGCATCGGTGCCCGGCAGCACCTGCAATTCATAGGCGTTGATATCGTCGGCCACTGCCGTCACCGACATCACCTTTACCGGTATTCTGCGATTGGCCACCTGCCCGGGCAGGGTGATGTTGGCAGCGGGGCGGAACAGCCCGCGCTCGGGTATATTCTGCGGCTCAAACAGGTGGCGGCCGGCCTGCCAGGCGCGGTGGTAGCGATAGTAGGGTATGGAGGGGAGTAAATGGTGTACGCAGTGGACGGCCTGACCCAGCATCAGCACTCTGGTAAACGGGTTGCAGCGTATTTGCACTGTGGTCTGGAAAGGCGCCGACTCCCACTGCACGTTCTCCGGGTGCTGTATGCGGGCGAAAAAATACAGCACCAGCGTAAGCCCGATGCGCTGGGGAATCATCCAGCACAGGAAAAACGTCATGGCGTAGGGCGAGGTAAGAAACACCACATGCACCGCCACATAGAACGATATGCTGCAACAGAACTCCAGTCGCTCTGCCTTTGACCGCGACTGCCAGTGGCGCAGGTACCAGATTGTCCAGACGATATCCGGGCAGGCCAGCAGGAAGAAGCCCCGCGGCAGGGGAGTGACGACAAAAATTTCGTCCGGGTCTTTTTCGGGGTTGCCGGCAAAGCGGTGGTGCTCAAGATGCAAGTAGCGGTAAATACCGGTGGTAATGCCGGGTAACAACACCAGGCAGGAAATGGTACCCAGTAGATCGTTGACGAAACGGTTGCTGGAAACCGTGCGGTGGGTGGCATCGTGTAGCGGAGTGAAGGAGACATAGATAAGCACGCCGTTGATGGCGATGGTGGCCCACACGGGCAGGTGGCCCTGCAGGTACATCAGGGTAGAGAAATACAGCCCGCCGAACACCGCCACCATGAGCAGAATTTCCGCAGGTGGAATGAGGGGTATGCGCGCCAGCTCGCGATAGCGCGGCCCGCGAACAACCTGTTCCAGTATTTCACGCGTTGAGGTAGAAAATGTGAACGCCATTGCGCCCCTCCACAAGGACTTTGTTTATTGGTATTGGTGCCAGTGTGCTGAGAGTGTAATCAATCTGCCTGGCACTCAACGAGGTTATTTGAGGACAAGGCGAGGTTTATTCGGGCCACTAGCGGTACTCGCTGGTGTTTTTCCCGGTCCACTTCTTGAATGCGTGGCGAAAATTGGCGGCATCGGTAAAGCCCAGGCGGTCGGCTATTTCCTCTGAGCTGAACTTGGAATTGCGCAAAAACTGGATGGCCAGCTGCTTGCGCACCTCGGTGAGAATCTGCTGGTAGGTTTTGTCCTGCAGGGCAAGCCTGCGCCGCAGGGTGCGCGAGGACATATTCAAGCGCTCGGCCACCGCCTCAATTTTATTGAAGTGCCTGAGGTCTTCGGTAATCACCCGGTACACCTCCTGCGCCACGCCCTCGCGGGTTTGCATCTCCAGCAGAATCTGGTCACACAGCTCGCGGGCGGTGGCCGCCGTAATCGGGTTGGCTTTGACCAGCGGGGTGTCCAGCCACGCCTTGGCAAAGCGCACCTCGTTGTGCTCCTGCCTGAAACAGGCGGGGCACTCAAAAATCTCGCGATAGGCAGCGGTGTGCTTCGGCTCGGGAAAAGTGGCGTGAACCTCACTGTAGCGAAAGTCGCTGCCCACCATGTCTTTGAACAGGGAAAACACCAGGCTGAACTGCAGCTCAATATTGAAGCTGTAGAGCGTGTCGATACGCATCAGGTCCTGGAAGCGGAAGGCCGCGTGATCTTCATCCGGCTCATCCAGCAGGGACATGCGCACGGTGGGGGTGGCCATCTGATGATACTTGATGGAAAAGAGCAGGGCCTCGCGCAGGGTCGCGCTGGAAATCAGCGCGTAGCCGTAAATGCCGTAATTGGTCATACCCAACCGCTGTCCCACCTGCAGGCCAATGGCGGAATCCTGGGTAATGGCCACGGCGTTGCGATAAATTTGCGTGAGCTGCTGCGTTGAAATGCGCGTGCTGTTGGACAGAATCTCGTCCGGCTGCAGCCCGGTATCCTCCAGCAAGCGCGAGGGCGACACCCCCTGCTGCACCAGCACCTGATTCAGCGTGGCGATCTTGTAGGTAGGGTAGATGCGCTCCTCAATCACGCCGCCACCCAGTGAGTCTCGACTTCGCGGTGTGTCAGGTTAGGAGTAGGGGTAAGTCCCAGCATGGCTATTATGTGTGCCTCCAATAGTTATGCGGCAGTATAGCCGCTGGACGGTGGCTGCCTAGGGGAAGCAGAGTGCCCCCTGATTTTTTGCGAACCGCATTTTCACCGAAATAGCCTATAATAACAGCACAAAACGCTTGTCGGCCGCACAACCCAGAAGTAAAATATACTGTATATGCATACAGTATAAAAGAGGCCGCAGCCATGACCAATCTCGCCTTCCCCCCGCTCCCCATATTAATCGACGACAACGAATCCCTGGCCCGAGAAATCACCCTGCTCGCCGGGCAGATCAACGCAGCCAACCACCGCCTGCTCAAAATGATCGCAGAGTTTGACAGGCGCGAGGGCTGGAGCCGTGGCGGTACGGTGCGCTCCTGTGCCCACTGGCTGAACTGGAAATGCGGCATCGCCCTGGGCGCCGGACGAGAAAAGGTGCGAGTGGCCCACAGCCTGGAAAGCCTGCCCATGATAGACGCCGCGTTTGCCGCCGGAGAGATCAGCTATTCCAAAGTGCGCGCCATGACCCGCGTTGCCACCCCGGAGAATGAAGACTTCCTGCTGACCATTGCACAATATGGCACCGCCAGCCATGTAGAAAAGGCGGTAGCAAAATACCGCAGCGTACAAACAAAGAACGCCGACGAGGCAGAAAGCGAGCAGCACAACGAGCGCAAGCTGGCCTATTACCAGGACCAGGACGGCATGTGGGTTATTCACGCCAAGCTGCCACCGGAAGCGGGTGCATTAGTGATCAAGGCCATCGAGGCCGTGGCCAACCCCGTGCAGGAGGAAAGGCAGGAAGCACTGAAAGCTAAAGACAAAGACAAAGACAAGGAACAAAACGTCTCCGCGGAGACGCTTTTTCAGGATCTGCTGGAACACACCCGGGCGGACGCACTGGTCAGCATAGCGGAGCACTTTCTGGCATCTGCCGATCAGGCAACGACATTACAGGGTTTGAAAGGCAGTGAACGCTGCCAACTGCTACTGCACGTAGACATCAACACCCTGCGACAACACCACAGCAAACCCGGACCCTGCCACGAGCACTGCCACATGGGCGACAAGCACTGGATGTCCCCCAATACCGCCAAGCGCCTGGCCTGTGATACCAGCCTGATAACCGTGCTGGAAGACGAGCAGGGCACCGTGCTCAACATAGGCCGCAAAACCCGCACCGTGCCCAGCAATATCGGCCGCGCCCTGAGCCTGCGAGACAAAACCTGCCGCTTCCCCGGCTGCTGTGAATCACGCTATGTAGACGCACACCACATCCGGCACTGGGCGGATGGCGGCGAGACCAGCCTGGATAATCTGGTAACCCTGTGCCGGTATCATCACAGGCAGTTGCATGGTGGTGGTTTTTCGATAAGGGCGGTGAAAACGACGGCCGGGCAGGAGCTGGTATTCACCACCCCATCTGGCAGGGAAATCGAAAGCAGCGTGTTCCCGCAGTTTCCAGACGTCTCCGCGGAGACGTCTCGGGGGGCGTTGAGGGCTATTGCGCCCAAGGTTGATTATGAGACGGCCGTGACGAACTGGCGGGGGGAGGATTGTGATTATGGGATGGTGGTTGAGGGGTTGTTGGGGCGGGATGGGCAGTGATTTGATATATTTGTATTACGCGGTACTGTTGTACTTCGCATTATGAGAGTCATTGATGAATTACTGGTGGGTTAACCAAAAGCAAACCTACAGTTACGAGATACCGGGCGGCTATATGTGGTCTCCTAAGCTTAACTCTGCCGGTAATCACATACGCCCCTATGACCTTATGCGTAAGCTCATTCCGGGGGATATCGTTTTTTCATACGCAAATGCACTACTCAAGGCCGTTGGGGTAGTGAAATCCTATTGCTATGAATATCCTAAGCCCTCTGAATTTGGTACCGCTGGCCACTACTGGTCCGACGCAGGCTGGCGGGTAGATGTGGATTATAAGGAGCTTGCCAGCCCAGTTAGATCTATCGATTACATTGAAAATTTGCGCCCCTTTTTGCCCGCGAAATATTCTCCATTAAAGAGCAGCACAGGTCATGCCAATGAGAGCTATCTCTTTAGTATTTCAAAGGATTTGTCGTTGGCGCTGGCTCATCTGCTAGATGGGTGGGTAGTAGATTTGGTGCGGGGGAACTACATAATGGAGCAGGGCCGAGATATTTCCTTAGAGAATCTAGTCATTTGGGAAGACAGCGTGGAGAAGGGAATAAAAGCGGATGTCACTATCGATGAGACGGAGAAAGTTGCCCTAGTGCTTGCCCGTCGAGGCCAAGGCAAATTTCGCGATAGGTTACTCTCAGTCGAGAGGGCTTGCCGGTTGACGGGTGTCGATAGGCCAAACCACCTGATAGCGAGCCATACGAAACCATGGCGAGATTGCACAAATAATGAGCGATTAGATCCAGAGAACGGTTTTCTGCTAACGCCTACGGTTGATCATCTCTTCGACAGGGGCTTTATTAGTTTTGAAGACAATGGACGGCTGCTAATTTCGGAGGTGGCCCACCCAGACTCGCTAGTGAAAATGAAAATACCTATGAATGGCGATACCAATGTTGGACCGTTCTCGAGTGGTCAGAAACGATTTCTTGCGTGGCATAGAGAGTTTCTGCTTTTGCAGTAGTGGCGGCGTCAACTGAAAAATAATGGTTACAGAGAAGTCGCTATTTCTTTAAATCGCAGTCCTGTAAATCCATGCTCCTCATACAGTTCCCGAAAGCTATCTCCCTTTGATGAATCTTCAGCGAGATAACTGCTGGTTGAAGTGAGCGGCAGCTTAAAGAACTGATTTCTTGTCAAACTGCCGATGCACACAGCCGCAGTTACAATGCCCATAATTCTACCATCACTAGCATACCGAAAATCAGCATTTGAATGGTCTATGATGTCTTGAATATTCGTGATGTTGAAAACACAAAAGTCCCTATCATTTATCGTCAGTGGCAGTAGCTCTCCAAAATCTTCTAGCAGCGGGGTTACGGTCGGTAAAAGTGTGGTGGAGAAAGCGAATGCCCCCACCCCAATAAACACAAAGTCCGTTAGTGGGTTCGCCTCATCCTCGGGGGATACCATGTGGAGTGGCCCCCAGTGCTCCTTAAGGGACTGACCACAAAAAGGCGTGTCATCAAATCTCCCGACGAACTCACGCTCTTCCTCCAGACTGCGACAGTCTATATCACGATGATCATGGCAATATGTCACTTCATAAACTCTCATCACCATATTCTCACTTTATCACGAACGACAATACCGGAATAAGGGCTCAGAGCCCTTTTAAGAAGTACGCACTGTGGGAGGCGCGTAGTAGTCTATCGTTATATCGAACTAAATCCAGTAAGGGCGGGTATTGTGCTAGTCGCCAGGTGCCGCCAGACAAAGCCGCTGCCCATTGACGATATTGCCGCTGTCGCAGTTCAGTAGGACGGTATCTGTCGTGCCTCGTATCTCGCCACTCCATGCACCGCTGCCAACCGACATAGATAGAAAACCAAACGCCTGCATGGCATTGCCGGAGGCCTGTTGCCCATCAACTGTATCGGTAAAGTCGCCGTTTTGTGGTTGATCATTCAGGCTCACACCACTATTGCCGATCACCAGCTGCGGCGGGCGTGTACTGTTTTGCAGGAAACTCAGTGATTCGAAAATATGCATATGGCCGGCCAGCGACAATTGTATCTGGGGCGGTAATTCACCCTCTTTTGAATTGGTCAACGCCGTTTGCAGCATCTGGTTCACTGTTGGTTCGCCGGGCGCCGTAAAGCCCCAAATTGGCCTGTGGCTCATAATCCAGGTGACGTTTTTTGCCGTGTTGGCAAGCTGCTCATACTGCGCCTGGTACTGTGCAGTGAGGGCATTGGTGGCTAGCGCATCGCAGGCATTGGCCGTATCCATAACCCATACATCGACAGTACCCAGTGACAGCATATAAGGCGGAATCATAGTGATATGGGGTTCTGCTGTTGCCGGTGGGGCGTTCAGGTCACCCTGGTCCGGGCATTGCATTTGCGCTTGACCCGCTCCAGGCAAGGACGAACCCGGGCCCATAAAATAGAACCAACCTGGCCCTGCGCGGCTACAAAGTTCGTGGTTGCCGCGGGCGAATACCCAGGGCGCTTTCGGCAACAGATTTTGTGCAGCATCGAAAAAGTCGGCCTGCCAGTTTGGCCAACTGTCTGGTCTGGGGCTGTTCTGCGCACTTTGGCTGTAATAGGTCTCTTGCAAGCCGCAGGTTTCGCCACCAAAACCACCATCACCGGCATCATAGGCGTACGTACTGCCGGTAATGGCGCCCGATGTGCCGCGGTAATTGTAATCCCCCATATGCAGAATAAGGTCCGGCGATTGCTCGGCACCCAGGTTTGCGAGCGCCTGAAACTGACTTGATGGCGTTACACCCGGGCAATCGGAGGTTTCACATCCCGAATCACCATATACCTGCACCATGGATGCGGCGAGCGTGACAGCATTGATATTCAGCGTGTTGTTGAAAGCGCTGTACGAGACACCCTCGGCCATCACCGCTTCGCAAACAGTGACGGGAAAGCTGGCTGAGCTGGTCACGCCTTGTGGATACATGGGGCGTAGAAGGGTTGTCAGCGTCGAATCATCACTGCCCGTCAGTGTCGGGCAAGCTTGACTCGGCGCGTCCAAAACGATGCGGGCGTAAATAATCGTGCTGCCATTCTGCCCTGGCGCCAGCATGCTGTATGCGTATGCATCAACTGCGTCAGGCTTTGACGAGGAGTCCCCATCAGAACAGCCTGTAGCCGTCAGGGTGATAACTGTTGCCACAAACAAAATGGGCTGTTTTAGGGCCTGAACGGATCGTGGATTCAACAAACGGCGCATAAGCGGTCTTTTTGGTTAAGTTCAAAGCGGTCAAGGATATTCGCCCAGCGTCATATCAACCGGCGAGTACTTCCCTGGCGGGTAGGTAGTCGTGGCATAAGGTTGACACGAAAAAGCCATGAATTACAGGGCTTTAGTGGGTTCCTCGTGATGTTGGGTGATGCTAGATTGTCTTGAATTCGTGGGGGTAGTGGGAATTGCGCCGCTCTCGGCCATCCATGGCCTTCGCGACAGACCGACATCCTGTCGGCCACCCGCGCCCTTTGGGCGCGAGATCAATTCCCACCGCTGCCGTTCGGCCAAAAACGAAAAAGGGTCGCCCTAAGGCGACCCTTCTTCATTTTTGGTGGAGGCGGCGGGAATTGAACCCGCGTCCGCCAGTACTCTGCCTTCGGCTCTACATGCTTAGTTTCCGTTAATTAATTTAGCCTCATACAGCCCAACGGGCAGGACGTAATTGGCGATCCCGGTTAAGTTTTAGCAGATCCACCCCGGGCGAGTTTCACAGCGATCCAGTTCTATATGACAGTCAGTAGCGCGGGGCTGGAACCTTGCTAAAGACCGCTAGGGCCGAAGCCACTAGAGGTGTTAAACAGGCTGCTTACGCAGCGAGTTGTGCACCGTAGTTGTCGTCATTGGCAACTAATAGTTTGCAGCTTTGGATTAACGTGATTGGCTACCATCACGGCATGCACCTCAGGGTTTGTTACCGTCGTCGAATCCAAATCGCCCCCGTTGTGACCGGGTATTATAACGTAACTTACCTGATTAATAGACACTTATTGTGCAGGGAAGTTCAATTCGTTATTGGAAAGGGTAGTTAGAAAGGGCTGCCATAGGAAAGCCGCAGTCACATGGCGTTATTGCCCTGTAATTGCGGCCTTTGGGTCGTAAGCCATAGCCGGGGGCGGCGTTGCGCGCTTACCCCTCGGCCGGCGCTCTCCTACATGGGAGAGTGTTGCGGTATTAAACCGTATACCCTGTGCCCCTCTGATGGTTGGTCCGGGCCTGTAACCCAGCTGCAGAGCCACCCGCTTGGCACACTATTAATATGGGTGCGATCGGGTCTGTCTGCAAGGGGCTTCTTAGACCGAGTCGGCCTAAGCTTTCGTGCCTTAATTCGCAGCTGCCTTACTGTTTGACGTTATCCCTGACAATACGCTGTTTCTGGCGGTTCCAGTCCCGATCTTTCTCGGTGTCGCGCTTGTCGTAATCCTTCTTACCCTGGGCCAGGGCGATGCGTGCTTTCACCAGGTGGCCCTTCCAGAACAGCTGGGTGCACACACAGGTGAGGCCTTTTTGTGAGGTGGCCGCCAGAATCTTGGCCAGCTCCTTTTTGTGCAGCAGCAGTTTGCGGGTGCGGGTGGGGTCGGTCACGAAATGGGTAGAGGCGGTATCCAGCGGGGTGATCATGGCGCCCAGCAGAAAAGCCTCGCCGTCTTTGATCAGCACGTAGGTGTCGCCGATGTCGGCCTTGCCCATGCGCAGGCTCTTTACTTCCCAGCCAGACAGCACCACGCCGGCCTCGTAAGTGTCCAGCAGCTGGTAGTCAAAGCTGGCGCGCTTGTTCCTGGCGATGGTGTTGCTTGAATTCTTTGGCTTTTTCTTCGTCATGGCGCGCATTATACGGGTGTGATCGCGGGGTGAAACGTGAATCTTTCCCTTTTCACTATTCGCGGCTTGGGGCACTCTAAGCGCATGATAATTTTGGCTTTTTTATGGTGAGCGTGGCCCAGCGGGGCGAGCTGGGAGGCTGGCAGAGCCGCACGACCTTTGTGCTTGCCCTGTCTGCCTCGGCGGTGGGGCTGGGTAATCTGTGGCGTTTTTCCTATCTTGTTGGCGAGAATGGCGGCGGGCTGTTTGTGCTGGCCTACCTGTTTTGCCTGTTTGTAGTGGCCATTCCGGTGATGATCGGCGAGGTGATTATCGGCAGCCACGGCCGCGGCAGCCCGGTGGAGGCACTGCGCTGGGCGGCGGACCGCTCCCTGCTGTCCCGGGGCTGGATGTTGCTCGGTGTGCTGGCCTGTGTCACCGGGCTGCTCATTCTTTCTTATTATGTAGTGGTAGCGGGCTGGGCACTGGCCTACGCCTGGTCTACCCACACCGGCCTGTTTGCCGCGGCCAGCGCACAGGTGGTGGCAGACCAGTTCCAGTTGCTGCTGGATGATGTACTGCAGATGATCTACTGGCAGACCCTGTTTCTGCTGCCCGCCGTGGGGGTGATGATCATGGGCATTCGTCGCGGCCTGGGCATGCTGGTGTGGCTGTCCGTGCCCTGCCTGTTCGCGCTGTTGGCGGCGCTGGTGAAATTCGGCTTCGACGCCGGCGACATTCCCGCCACCAAGCAGTTCATGTTCTCTATCAAGCCTATCGATTTCACCTGGCACTCCATGCTGGCGGCGCTGGGTCAGGCGCTGTTTACCCTGGGTGTTGGTGTGGGTACGGGCATCAGCTATGGCGCCTATGCCCCCAGTCAGTTGCCCATCGGGCGCTCGGTGATGGCGGTGGGGGTGTTTGATACCGCTATTGCCCTGATGGCCGGCCTGGCGATCTTCCCGATTGTGTTTGCCAACAATATGGAGCCCTCCATGGGCCCCGGCCTGATGTTTGTCAGCCTGCCCTATGCCTTTGGCAATATCATGCTGGGGGAGCTGTTCGGCACCCTGTTCTTTGGGCTGGTGGTGCTGGTGGCGCTGGGTTCGGTGGTGGCCATTATGGAGCCGATAGTGGGCGTGCTGATGCAGCGGCTGCGAATCAGGCGTTTTATCGCCGCCCTGATTGTGGGCCTGCTGGTGTGGTTGCTGTCAGTTCTGGTGGCCCTGTCGTTTGCACCTGGCGAGCTGGGCGAGCACCTGGCCAATGGCAGCCTGTTCCGGCTGCTGGATGCATTTACCGCCAACTATATGTTGCCGCTGGTGGCCCTGTTAACAACGGTGCTGGTGGGCTGGCGGCTGCGCCCGGAGATTCTGCGGCGTGAGCTGGACCGGGAGAGAGATGTGTTTTTCTCGCTGTGGCAACGCCTGATGCGGTATATTGCGCCGCCTGCCATCGTCATTATTATTGTGGCGGCCTGGTTGCAACTGTAGGGGGAGGCTATGAGCGAAAGCGATACTATCGGGGTGGAGGTTGCCTACGCCCTGCCGCATAAACAGGCCATATTGGCACTGCAGGTTGCCCCCGGCACCACGGTGATGGAAGCTGCCGCGCAATCGGGTATTACCGAGAAATTTGAGGGCATCGACCTGGAAAACGCCAAGTTCGGCATTTTTGGCGCGGTAGTGTCACCGCAGCAGGTATTGCAGGCGGGTGAGCGGGTGGAAATCTATCGGCCGCTGATCGCCGACCCCAAGGAAGTGCGCAAGGCGCGTGCAGCGCGGGCTAAAGAGCGCCGCGCTTAAGCCGGGTGGCTAGCCCTCGGGCTGTTCCGAGTCCAGTTCGGCGGGCAGGTCTTCTTCCTCAATATCGCTGTCGTATTTCATCAGGCTGTCGCCGTCGAAATACACCATCAATTTTGATTCACTCAGCACCTTCTGGCCATTGCGTTTCACGTAGGGGTAATCCCAGCGGCTCTGGTTGAAGGGGTCTTCCAGCAGTGGCGTGCCCAGAATAAAGCGCACCTGGCGGCGGCTCATGCCCGGCTTCAGCTGGCCCACCATTTCCGGGGTGACGATGTTGCCCTGTTCCACGTCGATCTTGTAGACACCGGGAAACCCCACAAAGCTGCAGGCGCTGAGGCCAAGCGTGAGCAGGAGGGCAAAAATGAGGCGCGAGTGTTGGCGCATGGCTTAAAACTTCCACTTGTGGAACCGGGGTGGCATGATACCGCTACTGGACCGCGCAGAGAACCCTTCGCAACCCGTTGAATGCAACACTGAAGGTCACAAAGGTGACGAGGTACCCGAACACCATGTCTGATGAAAACCAGGAACTGCGTAAAGCCGGTCTGAAAGTTACCCTGCCGCGCTTGAAAATTTTGCAAATCCTTGAGTCTTCCGAAGAGGGTTCACAGCACCTGAGCGCAGAGGATGTGTATCTTGCCCTGCGCGCCGCCGGTGAGGAAGTGGGGCTGGCCACAGTGTACCGGGTGCTAACCCAGTTTGAAGGTGCCGGCCTGGTGGATCGCCACAATTTTGAAACCGGGCACTCGGTATTTGAGCTGGCCAAGGGCGAACATCACGATCATATGGTGTGTGTCACATCGGGCGATGTTATCGAGTTCACCGACCCCATCATCGAAAAGCGCCAGCGCGAAATCGCCGCAGAGCACGGCTATGATCTGATGGAGCACTCGCTGGTGTTATACGTGCGCAAGAAGGGCGAAGACAGCTAAGCGCTAGTTTTCCAGCATTTCCCTGGCGTGGGCCAGGGTTTGCTCGGTAATTTTCACCCCTCCCAGCATGCGCGCAATCTCCAGCACCTTGTCTTCCTCCTGTAGTTGTTCCATGCCGGTATGTACTGACTTTGCCTCCGTGCGCTTGCTCACCCGCAGGTGCTGTTCACCCTGAGCGGCCACCTGTGGCAGGTGGGTAACACACAGCACCTGGGCGCGCTCCGCGAGGGTGCGCAGCAGTTTGCCCACCACCTCCGCCACCGCGCCGCCAATACCCACATCCACTTCATCGAACACCATGCTGGGCACGGTGCCGCTGCTGGCGGTTACCACCTGTATCGCCAGGCTGATACGCGACAACTCGCCGCCGGAGGCAATCTTGCCCAGCGGCTGGGTGGGCGCCCCAGGGTTGGTACTGATGAGGAATTCAACGTCCTCGGCGCCGTGCGGATGGGGCGCTGTGCCGGCGCGGGCTGTCAGCGCTATCTCCAGCTGGCACTGGGCCATCGCCAGGGAATCCAGTACTTTGGAGGCTTCCTTCACCAGTTTGGTGGCGGCCTTGCGCCGTTGCTTGCCGAGTTTGACAGCACCGGTTTTGTAGCGCGTCAGAAGCTCTGTCAGCTCTGTGGTGAGTTGTTCGATGCGCTGGCCGCCGTCTGCCAGTTCCCCCAGCTCCTCGCGCAGGCGCTGGTGCAATTCACCCACGGCCTCCGGCATTACGCGGTGTTTGCGCGCCACGTCATAGATGTGGGTGAGGCGTAGCTCCACTTCTTCCAGCCGCGCCGGGTCTATTTCCACGCTGTCGATATGGCGTTGCACCTCGCTGCCGGCCTCGCTGAGGGCGATGGCGGCGGAGTCCAGCAATTCCCGGGCATTGGCTGCTGCTGCGGTGGCCTGGTCGTCGCTGCTCAGCAGTTGCAGGGCCTTGCGGGTGCCGCTTTCGTGTTCCTCGCACAATTCCAGCGCCAGGTGTGAGCTTTTCAGGATCTGTTCCGCGTTGGCCAGCAGTTTCAGTTCCTGCTCCAGGGTGCCCAGCTCGCCCTCTTTCAGGTCCAGCTCATCCAGTTCGTCCACCTGGTAGGCCAGCAGTTGGGCGCGGGCGGTTTGCTCGTCACGGGTGCTGGTGAGCAGCTCCAGCTCGCGCTGGCCGCGCAGCCAATCAGAGGCGACCTGTTCCACCTCGGCGGAGAGTTTCAGGTGGCCGGCATAGGCGTCCAGCAAAGCGCGCTGTACCGGTTTGCGCAGCAGCGACTGGTGTTCGTGCTGGTTGTGGATGTCGATCAGCAGTGCGCCCAACTCGGCGCAATCCTGCAGGGTGGAGGTGGAGCCGTTGATATAGGCCCGGCTGCGCCCCTCGGTGGTTACCAGCCGCCGCAGCAGGCACTCCTCGCCGGCATCCAGGTCGCGTTCCTGCAGCCAGGCCCGGGCCCGGGGGATGGCGCTGACATCAAACCCGGCCACAATCTCTGCCTTGTCAAAGCCGTGGCGCACGGCTTTGGGGTCGGCCCGGTCCCCCAGGCACAGGCCCAGGGCATCCAGCATGATGGATTTGCCGGCCCCGGTCTCACCGGTGATGACGGTCATGCCGTCGACGAAATCGATCTCCAGTTCCGAGACGATGGTGTAGTTGCTGATACTGATGTGGGTGAGCATGTTGGCGGCCTGCGAGTTTCAGCATTTATACCGCAGATACGGGGGCGCATAAATAGCTTCTTTGATCCGGCGCTTTGTAATTGCCAGCCGCTGTGATAAAACCGATGCAGTAACAGACGCAGCGGGACAGTCAGTGGCAGATATTTCGGAACGAGCCCGGGTATTACTCAAAACGTTGGTGGAGCGACATATACGCGACGGTCAACCCGTGGGTTCCAGAACCCTGTTGGAGGAGGCCGGGCTGACGGTCAGTGCCGCCACTATCCGCAACGTCATGTCCGACCTGGAAGACAAGGGCTATCTGCATTCGCCACACACCTCCGCCGGACGGGTGCCCACGGCACAGGGCTATCGCCTGTTCGTAGACAGCCTGCTGCAGATGCAGCCGCTGGACAGCGAATCTATCTCCCGCATGCGTGCCGAGCTGAACCCGGATAAATCCTCCACTGAGCTGGTGCAAACGGCCTCCGCCCTGCTGTCCAGCATCACCGCCCAGGCGGGGCTGGTCACGGTGCCCCGGCAGGAGGCCAACCAGCTGCGCCAGGTGGAATTCCTGCCGCTGTCGGGTGATCGTGTGCTGGCGATACTGGTCATCAATGAGCGCGAAGTACAAAACCGCATCATTTACACCCAGCGCCCCTTTACCGAAGAGGAACTGCGCGAGGCGGCTGCGATGATCAACCAGCGTTTCGCCGGCCGGCCACTGCACCTGGTACAGGAGCAGATTCTGGGAGAAATGCGCGAGGCACGCAGCCGCATCGACAACTACCTGCAGGCCTCGCTGGACCTTGCCAACCAGGCGCTGGAGCGGGAAACCGACGAGGAAGAGTGCGTGGTTGTGGGCGAGTCCCGGCTGGTGGGTAATGCCACCGCCGAGGAATTGCTGCAACTGCAGGGCCTGTTCAGCGCCTTTGAGAAGAAAAAAGACCTGCTGCACCTGTTGGAGCGCTGCAGCCGGGCCCCGGGTATCCAGATCTTTATCGGCGAGGAGGCGGGCTACAAGGTGTTCGGCAATTACAGCGTGATCACCGCACCCTACAACGACGGCGAGCGCATGCTGGGTGTGCTGGGGGTGATCGGCCCCACCCGCATGGCCTACGAGCGGGTTATACCCATTGTTGATGTGACCGCCAGAATGCTCAGTTCCGCCCTCAGAAGCTGATTTTCCCACCTTTTTTATCTTGAATTAGCCGGGGCTTGCCCCCATGTCTGCCTTGTGAACGGTGCACGCGTCTCCAGTTCAACCGGAGCGCGTGCATTTTTGTGACCAGCAACAGCCAAATAGATGGAGGGCGGGCGTGTCCGATCAGAAGCAGGAACAACCTCAGAACGAGCGGGATGAGGCACAACGTGAGGGCGACAACACCCCTCAGGAAGAGACGGTAGCGGCCGATGCGCCGCAGGAAGAGCTCTCCTCGGAACAGATTATTGCGCGGTTGGCGGAAGAGGCCGCCAGCGCCAGGGATACCGCCTTGCGGGCCCAGGCAGATGCCCAGAACGTCAAACGGCGTGCCGAGCAGGATGTCGAAAAGGCGCGGAAATTCGCCCTGGAGCAGTTTGCCAAGGAATTACTGGCGGTTGTGGACAATCTGGAGCGCACTCTGGAGGCCACCGCGGGCCAGGAGGATGAAGGCGTAAAACCGATTACCGAGGGTGTGGAGCTGACGCTCAAAAGCTTCCTCGACGCCCTGAAAAAGTTCAATGTTGAGGCGATCGATCCCCAGGGCGAGCCCTTTGACCCCAATCTGCACCAGGCTATGAGCATGGTGGAAAACAATGAAGTAGAGCCAAACTCGGTTATAGCCGTGATGCAAAAGGGCTATACCTTGAACGGCCGCCTGCTGCGCCCCGCCATGGTGATGGTGAGCAAGGCCGGCAGCTGAGCCCCTGTCCGGTCAGTGCCGGGCAAAGAATTATGGCTCCGAACTCTTGAATTTCACCGAGTCGGGCCAATATATAGAACATCGTAAATTAAGTGGCAGGCCGTGCCTGCCTTGAAAACTGGAGACTACACATGGGCAAGATTATAGGAATTGACCTGGGAACCACCAACTCCTGCGTATCGGTAATGGATGGCGGCAAGCCACGGGTTATTGAAAACGCCGAGGGCGATCGCACCACACCGTCTATCGTCGGTTATACCGAAGAAGGCGAGATCCTGGTAGGTCAGAGCGCCAAGCGTCAGGCTGTGACCAACCCGCACAACACCCTGTTCGCGGTGAAGCGCCTGATCGGTCGCAAGTTCAAGGACGACGTGGTTCAGAAAGATATTAAGATGGTCCCCTACAAGATCGTTGAAGCGGACAATGGCGATGCCTGGGTGCAGGCTCGCGACGAGAAAATGGCGCCGCCCCAGGTGTCGGCAGAAGTGCTGCGTAAAATGAAGAAGACGGCTGAGGAGTTCCTCGGTGAGCCGGTTACCGAAGCGGTTATCACGGTGCCTGCCTACTTCAACGACTCCCAGCGTCAGGCTACCAAGGACGCCGGTAAGATCGCGGGCCTTGAGGTCAAGCGTATTATCAACGAGCCCACCGCGGCTGCGTTGGCCTATGGCATGGACAAGTCCAAGGGCGACCACACTATCGCGGTGTATGACCTCGGCGGCGGTACCTTCGACATCTCTATCATCGAGATCGCAGAAGTGGACGGCGAGCACCAGTTTGAAGTGCTCTCTACCAACGGCGACACGTTCCTCGGTGGTGAAGACTTTGACATGCGTCTCATCGAGTATTTGGCGGCCGAGTTCAAGAAAGAGAGCGGCATAGACCTGAGCAAGGATCCGTTGGCCCTGCAGCGCCTGAAGGAAGCGGCAGAAAAGGCCAAGATCGAGCTGTCCAGCTCACAGCAGACGGAAGTGAACCTGCCGTATATTACTGCCGACGCCTCCGGGCCCAAGCACCTGGTGGTGAAGCTGTCTCGCGCCAAGCTGGAGTCACTGGTTGAAGAGCTGGTTAACCGCACCATGGAGCCGCTGAAAATGGCGCTGAAGGATGCGAGCCTGAGCCCCAGTGATATCGACGACATTATTCTGGTGGGCGGACAGACCCGTATGCCCATGGTGCAGAAGAAAGTTGCTGACTTCTTCGGTAAGGATCCGCGCAAGGATGTGAACCCGGACGAAGCGGTTGCCATTGGCGCCTCTATTCAGGGTGCGGTACTGGCCGGTGATGTAAAAGACGTATTGCTGCTGGACGTGACTCCGCTGACTCTGGGTATCGAGACCATGGGTGGTGTGGCCACTCCGCTGATCGAGAAGAACACGACTATCCCCACCAAGAAGTCGCAGATATTCTCCACCGCGGACGACAACCAGACTGCCGTGACCATTCACGTGGTACAGGGTGAGCGCAAGCAAGCCACTGGCAACAAGTCACTGGGCCGTTTCGACCTGGCGGATATTCCGCCCGCGCCCCGCGGCATGCCCCAGATTGAAGTGACCTTCGACCTGGACGCCAACGGTATCCTGCACGTGTCTGCCAAGGACAAGGCAACGGGCAAGGAGCAGTCCATCCGTATTACCGCCTCCGGTGGTCTGTCGGAAGAGGATATCGAGAAAATGGTAGCTGACGCCGAGCTCAATGCCGAGGCGGATGCCAAGTTTGCCGATCTGATTACCTCGCGCAACACACTGGACGGGCTGGTTCACGCCGCGCGCAAGACTCTGGAAGAAGCCGGAGAGCACGCCACCGACGAGGAAAAGG
The DNA here is from genome assembly GCA_963977485.1 of uncultured Haliea sp. Classification (GTDB taxonomy): domain Bacteria; phylum Pseudomonadota; class Gammaproteobacteria; order Pseudomonadales; family Halieaceae; genus JARRPM01. Next base: position 177,504 of record CAXBOW010000006.1, on the reverse strand, counting down.
CCGCTATTGAAGCAGCTATCACCGATGCGGAAGCCGCGCTCAAGGCCGACGACAAAGACGCGGTGGATGCGGCATCTGCCAAGCTCACCGAGACCACCAGTCCTGTGGCACAGAAGATGTACACTGCCCAGGCCGCTGAGGCCGAGAACGCCGGAGCGGAGCCTTCTGCAGAGCAGGCTGATCCGGCAGGCGAGGATGTGATGGACGCGGAGTTTGAGGAAGTAAACGACGACAAGAAGTAAGCGGGGGAGGTTTTACCTCCGACACACTTCTGTACCATGACAACGCGGGCCACCAGAGCCCGCGTAGTCATTTGAGAAAAGCGGATAATCAGCCGTAGGGATTTATGTCAAAGCGCGACTATTACGAAGTGCTCGGTGTTGATAAAAACACCGACGAAAAAGATATCAAGAAGGCTTACCGCCGGGTGGCGATGAAGTATCACCCGGATCGTAACCCCGATGACCCCGATGCCGACCACAAGTTCAAGGAGGCCACAGAGGCCTACGACATCTTGATGAGCGAGGAAAAACGCGCGGCTTACGACCGTTTCGGCCACGCCGGGGTAGACCCCAGCATGGGTGGCGGGGGCGGCGGCTTTGGCGGCGGTGGCGGCAATTTCAGCGATATCTTTGGCGACGTGTTCGGCGATATCTTCGGTGGGGGTGGCCGCGGTCGCGGCGGGCCGCAGCGTGGTTCAGATCTGCGCTACACGCTGGATATTTCCCTGGAAGATGCGGTCAAGGGCGCCACGGTGGAGATCCGTGTTCCCAGCCTCAGCGTCTGCGAAAAGTGCGATGGTTCCGGTGCCAAAAAAGGCAGCTCGCCGGTCACCTGCGGCACCTGTGGTGGTGCCGGCCAGGTGCGTATGCAGCAGGGCGTGTTTCAGGTGCAGCAAACCTGCCCCACCTGTCGCGGTCGCGGCAAATCCATCAGCGACCCCTGTACTGCCTGTCACGGCCAGGGCCGGGTTGAGAAAACCCGCAAGCTCTCGGTCAAGGTGCCGCCAGGCGTGGATACCGGCGACCGTATCCGGCTTACCGGTGAAGGCGAGGCCGGGCCAGACGGCGGGCCGCCCGGTGATCTGTTCGTGCAGATGTCAGTTCGGGCGCACAATATTTTTGAGCGCGATGGCAAGAACCTGTACTGCGAGGTGCCCATTACCTTCGTCGCCGCGGCGCTGGGTGGTGAGCTCGAGGTGCCTACCCTCGACGGTCGCGTAAAACTCAAGATTCCGCCTGAAACCCAGACCGGCAAGCTGTTCCGCCTGCGAGGCAAAGGCGTCAAGCCAGTGCGTGGCGGCGGTGTGGGCGACCTGCTGTGCCGCGCGGTTGTAGAGACACCGGTGAAGTTGAACAAGAAACAAAAAGCCCTGCTGGAGCAGTTCCAGGAGAGCCTGGGTGAGGGTGGGCACGCCCAGTCCCCGCGCCAGAACAGCTGGTTCGAGGGTGTGAAAAGTTTCTTCGACGATTTGAAAATATGACTACCAGAATCGGTATCACCGGCGCTGCCGGGCGTATGGGGCGAACCCTGATCGAGGCGATCGCCTTGTCCGGCGGTGAGCTGGAGCTGGCGGCGGCCATAGAGCAACCGCACAGCACCTTCATCGGCGCAGACTCCGGCGAGCTGTCGGGTCACGGGCGCAACGGCGTGCCGGTAGTGGCGGCGTTGGCGCCAGTAATCGACAAAATAGACGTACTGATTGATTTCACCGTGCCCGCGGCCACCGTCGCGAACGTGGCCGAGTGCGCGCAGAATAATGTCGCGATGGTGATCGGTACCACCGGGTTCACGCCGGAGCAGCAGGCCGAGATTGAAAAAGCCGCCGGCAAGGTGGCCATCTGCAAGGCCTCCAACTTCAGCACCGGGGTGAACCTGTGTTTCCAGCTGCTGGACATGGCGGCCAGGGTGCTGGGCGATGAGGTGGATATTGAAGTCTACGAGGCACACCACCGGCACAAGATAGATGCCCCCTCCGGCACGGCCCTGAGCATGGGCCGGGTAGTGGCAGACGCCCTGGGGCGAGACCTCGACAAGGTGGCGGTATACGGCCGGGAAGGGCAGACAGGAGCGCGTTCGCGCGAGACCATCGGCTTTGCCACCGTGCGTGCCGGCGACATTGTGGGCGACCACACTGTCACTTTCGCCGCCGAGGGCGAGCGCGTGGAGATTACCCACAAGGCGTCAAGCCGGATGTCTTTTGCCCGGGGCGCAGTGCGCGCGGCGGGCTGGTTGGCCGGGCGGGATGCCGGCTTGTATAACATGCAGGATGTACTGGGCCTCAATAAGCTGGGCTAGGAGCGTGACATGAGCAATCACATCGTTAATATTGACGAGACCAATGCGGCACAACTTCTAATTGAGGAATCGCACACCCGCCCGGTGGTGGTGGATTTCTGGGCCGACTGGTGCGAACCCTGCAAGGTATTAATGCCCCTGCTGGAAAAGATCGCCGACGAATATCAGGGCGCCTTCCTGCTGGCCAAGGTGAATGCCGATGAACAGCAGGGCATTGCCCAGCAGTTCGGTGTGCGCAGCCTGCCCACGGTCATGGTTATCAAGGATGGGCAGCCGGTGGACGGTTTTGCCGGCGCCCAGCCCGAAACCCAGGTGCGCCAGATGCTGGAGAAGTACCTGCCCAAGCCCTGGGATGGCCTGTTGCAAATGGCCCAGGAGGCCATGGACGACGGCGACTTTGCCGGTGCTCTGTCACCCCTGCGCCAGGCATGGGAAGATTCCGGGCAGCGCCACGATATTACTCTCGCCTATGCCCGCTGCCTGATCGAAAGCCTGCGCCTGGATGAGGCCGAAACCATATTGGCCGGTGTACGCCTGGCCGACCAGGACGCCGCCTGGGAGCAACTGCGCGCCCAGCTTGAGATCAAGCGCGAGGCGGCAAAATCCCCTGAAATAGACGCATTGGAGCAGCAATTGGCTGCCAACCCCGATGATCTGGACGTGCGCCATCAGTTGGCTGTGCAATACACCAACAGCGGCCAGTTCCGGGAAGCGTTGGAAAACCTGGTCGAAATTCTGCAGCGGGACTTCAACCACGCAGACGGCGGCACCAAAAAACTGCTGCTGGACACCATTGCCAGCCTGGGCAAGGGCGATCCGCTGGCCGCCGAGTACCAGCGCAAGCTCTACAGCCTGCTGCACTAACACCAGATACCGGCCCATTCACGGGCTCGCAACGGGGCCCAAAATTCTTGTTTTGTGGTCCCGGAATCGCTAAGGTACATGCCCTCAAAATGAAAAACATACTCTGAGGTCAAATTTAGCAGGCACAGGAGAGGTACCACCGTGGATACGAGCTTTACCCCCGAGGACCTGGCGTTTCGCGACGAAGTGCGCGCCTTTATCGCCCAGGCATATGACGAGGAACTGCAGGCCAGGTTGGCCAGCAGCGAGCCGCAAGTTTTCAAGCAGGCCGTAATCGACTGGCAGAAGCGCCTGCACGACAAGGGTTGGGTCGCCCCCAACTGGCCGGTTGAATACGGTGGCACCGGCTGGAATGCCACCCAGCAGTTCATCTACGACAGCGAGCGGGCGGCCGCTGGCGTGCGCGACACGGTCCCGTTCGGCCTCAAGATGGTAGCGCCGGTGCTGTACACCTTTGGCACCGAGGAGCAGAAGAAGCGCTTTCTGCCGTCTATTCTGGCCAGCGACGAATGGTGGTGCCAGGGCTATTCCGAGCCCGGTTCCGGTTCCGATCTCGCGTCCCTGAAAACCAAAGCAGTGGTGGATGGCGATGACTATATTGTCACCGGCGCCAAAATCTGGACCACCTACGCCCAGTTTGCCGACTGGATTTTCTGCCTGGTGCGCACCAACAGCGAGGGCAAGAAACAGCAGGGCATTACCTTTCTATTGATCGACATGAAGTCGCCTGGCATCAAGGTAAACCCCATCGTATCGATCGATAACCATCACAGCCTCAACGAAGTCGAGTTCAACGACGTACGAGTGCCGATGGCCAACCGTATAGGCGAGCAGGACAAGGGCTGGACCTATGCCAAAGCCCTGCTGGCTCACGAGCGCACCTCTATTGCCGAAGTTGCCGACACCAAGCGCAAGCTGGCGCAGGTCAGAGATTATGCCGCACAGGAAGTCGGTGGCGGTGCGCCGCTGTCGGCAGACCCGGCTTTCCAGGCGCGTTTGTCTGACATCGATATTGAATTGATGGCGCTGGAATTTACCGAGTTGCGGGTGTTGGCAAGCGTTGCCTCAGGCGGTGCCCCCGGCGCCGAATCTTCCCTGCTCAAGATCAAGGGTACTGAACTGCAGCAGGCCGTGCAGTTGCTGTTAATGGAAGTGGCTGCCTATTACCAGGGTGTGCTGCCCAATGACCTGAGCGCGGACCAGCTCGGGCACGAGTTCGGCAGCAAGGCCCGTCAGGCATTTATGTACGGGCGCGCCGCGACGGTGTACGGCGGTTCCAACGAAGTGCAAAAGAATATTATCGCCAAGGCTGTACTCGGCCTGTAGGGCCCTGTCAGCTGATGTATAGAGGTTAGCCAAATGAATTTTGATTTCACTGAAGAACAAATCATGGTGCGCGACAGTGTCGCGCGCTTTATTCAGGACGATTACAGCTTCGACGGGCGGCAGGGTATTGCGGCTTCGGAAGAGGGCATAAGCAGGGAAGTCTGGGGCACTTTTGCCGAGTTGGGCTGGCTGTCGATTCCCTTTGCCGAAGAACACGGTGGCTTCGGCGGCGGTGCGGTAGATGTGATGCTGGTAATGGAGCAACTGGGCAAGGGCCTGGTGCTTGAACCCTACCTGGCGACGGTACTGCTGTTTGGCGGTTTGTTGCAGGAAGGGGGCAACGCTGAGCTGCAAGGGGAGTATATCCCGAAAATTATAGACGGCAGCTGTCTCGGCGCGTTCGCCTATCTTGAACGCCAGAGCCGCTATGCCATGGCAGATGTGAAGACCACTGCCACGGCCAAAGGTGACGGCTATGTTCTGAACGGCGAAAAAGTTGTGGTGTTTAACGGCAGTAACGCCGACCACGTTATTGTGTCCGCCCGCACCAGCGGCGAGCAGTGCGACGAGAGTGGTATCAGTCTGTTCCTGCTGCCCATGGATGCAGCGGGGCTGGAGAAAATCAGCTACCGCATGATGGACGGCCAGCGGGTGGCAAACCTCACGCTGCAAGACGTGGCTGTGCCCGGCGGCAACCTGGTAGGTGAGCTGGACGGGGGCTTCAAGCTTATTGAGTCTGTTGTCGTTGAGGCCAATATGGCGCTGGCAGCAGAAGCGCTGGGCATTATGGAGCAATTGAACAGCAAGACCCTGGAGTACACCAAGACACGCAAGCAGTTCGGTGTGGCCATCGGCAGCTTCCAGGCCCTGCAACACCGCATGGTTGATACCTTTATGGCCTATGAGCAGACCAAGTCCCTGCTGTACCGGGCAGTGTGCGCTCTCACCGATGAAGAAGAAGATGCCGCCACCGCAGTGCACGCGCTCAAGGTGATGGTGGACCGCGCCGGCAAGCTGATATACGGCGAGGCCATTCAGCTGCATGGCGGTATGGGTTTAACAGACGAGCTGGATATCGGGCATTTTGCCAAGCGGCTGATGATGATCAACACCACCTTTGGTAATGGTGATTATCATCAGGCACAATTCAATGCCTTGCGGTATAACTAGGCACAATACAGACACGCCTTCACCTCTTTTGGAGTATCACTATGAAACTGGGCTTTTTGCTGGGCTATTCCGGTAAGCAAATACACATTCCCATAGACCTGATCAAACAGGCCGAAGCCATGGGTTACGATTCGGTCTGGACTGCCGAGGCCTATGGGAACGATGCCGTCACCGCGGCTGCCTGGGTGCTGGCGCAAACTACCAAGATCAAGGTCGGAACGGCCATCATGCAGATGCCGGCGCGCAGCCCGGCCATGTGTGCCATGACATCCATGTCTCTGGACCAGTTGTCCGGCGGGCGGTTTATCGTCGGCCTGGGTGCCTCGGGCCCACAGGTAGTTGAGGGCTGGCACGGGGTTCCCTACGGTAAGCCGGTAACCCGAACGAGAGAGTACATCCAGATCATGCGCAAGATTATGGCGCGTGAAGGGCCGGTGGAATTCGATGGCCAGGTGTACCAGTTGCCGGTCAAGGGCCCGGGCACGACGGGCCTGGGCAAGCCGCTGAAATCCATTTTGCAGGGCAATCCGGATATTCCGATTTACACCGCCTCCATCACCCCGGCTGGCCTGCGCTGTGCCGCAGAAGTGGCAGACGGCGTATTCCCGGTGTGGATGGACCCGAACAAATACTCGGTACTGGGAGAGCACCTGGACAAGGGGTTCGCCAAGGCAGGCAACGGCAAGTCCCTCGCTAATTTCGACGTCGCACCCTTTGTTATGGTGATGCTGAACGATGATCTCGATGCCGCCTATGACGCCCTGCGGCCCTGGCTGGCCCTGTATATTGGCGGCATGGGCGCCAAGGGCAAGAACTTCTACACCGATTACACTACCCGTCTGGGTTATGGCGATGTGGCTCATCGCATCCAGGACCTCTATCTGTCTGGCAAAAAAGCCGAAGCGGAAGCACTGGTACCCAATGAACTACTGGACGAGGTCGGTCTGATCGGCTCGGCGGGCCGCATAGCGGAGCGCCTGGCGCCCTGGAAAGAGGCCGGCAAGCGCGGCGAAGTGGGCACCATGATGTTGAACGTGCAAGACCCGACGGTTCTCGAGCTGCTCGCGAAGGAACTGCTGTAATGGATATAGCCGATAAAGTCATCATCGTTACCGGCGGTGGCAACGGCATCGGCAAGGCCCTGTGTGAGCGCTTCCATCAGGGTGGCGCCCGCAAGGTTATTGTTGCAGACCTGGAAGAGAACAGTGCAAAAGCGGTTGCCGCTGCGATCGACGGCGACGCTTACGCCGTGGATGTGCGCGACGAGGCGCAGTTACAGGCGATGGTGTCCGAGGTAGAAGAGCGCTATGGCGCTATAGACCTGTTCTGCAGCAACGCCGGCATCATTGCTATGGACGGTGAACCCTGGTGGGCCACCTCTGCGCCCAATAGCGCCTGGCAGGCCATGTGGGAAATACACGTGATGTCCCATGTCTACGCCGCCAGGGCTTGCCTGCCCGGCATGCTGGAACGGGGCAAAGGGTATTTTCTCAACACGGCTTCCGCCGCCGGCCTGCTGAACCAGGTGGGTGATGCCGCCTACTCCACGACCAAACATGCCGCTATCGGCTTCGCCGAGTCGCTGGCGATAACACACGGTGATGATGGTATCGTCGTGTCTGTGCTGTGCCCGCAGGCAGTTGCTACCCGCATGATTGATGGCGCGCCCGACGGCAAAGGCGGCACTGCGGGGGTGGATGGCATTCTCACACCAGAACAGGTTGCCGATGAAGTTGTGGCCGGGTTGGCGGGCGAGCAGTTCCTGATACTGCCGCACAAGGAAGTCGAGCAATACCGGCAGCGCAAGTCCGCGGACTACGATCGCTGGCTGGGCGGCATGCGCAAACTGCGTGCCCGCTTCGGTATGCCACAGACACAGAAACCATAGCGCGAGGCTACGCCGTACCGTGGAGAGAAGAGAGCGGTTCGCGCGCACCGTACTCAATGGGTTTGAATCGTATTTTGCCGAGTTCCAGAATATTACCCTGGCGGCAAAATCCTGGTTTGAAAATGCCGACTGGCACGGTATACAGCAGGCCTCCGCCCAGCGCATCGACCTCTACAAGGCTCACACTTCCCGTGTTAATCAGTATGTAGAGCTGATTGCAGGCAAGTATCTGCACGACCTGCAGTTCTGGCGCGAGGCGCGCGACGCCTATTCCACGCTGATTACCGGCCACAACAATTATGAGATAGCCGAGACTTTCTTTAATTCGGTATACGGGGCGGTGTTCAAGCACCGCAAAATCCGCAATGAGTATGTTTTTGTGTTCTCGCCCCACGGTGATATGCCACCGGCGGATGTGAGCCGAGTATTCAACCGCTATCCGCTGACCGACTCGCTGCCAGCCCTGTTGCAGCGCTTGCTCACCGATTATGCGTTTGCCATTCCCTATGAGGACCAGGTCAGGGATATACGCAACATCGTGGCGGTGGTGGAGAAGTATCTGCAGCCGCGCTTTGACCTTGGCCGGGGCGGCGTGGAATTCCAGGTGCTGGAACACCATTTTTATCGCAATAAGGGCGCTTATATTGTCGGGCGAATTGTAGCGGGGCGCGACTCCATGCCCTTCGTGCTGCCCATTCTGCACAACGAGGCCGGCGCGGTTTATGTCGACACGGTCTTATTCGGTGCCGATAAGGTCAGCGTGCTGTTCAGCTTCACCCGCTCGTATTTTCTGGTGGATGCCAGCATCCCGTCACAGTATGTGTTGTTCCTGCAGCAGCTGATGCCGGCCAAACCCATTTCGGAAATTTACAGTTCCATGGGTTACAACAAGCACGGTAAGACGTATTACCATCGCTGCGCGTACCGGCATATGGAGAGCACCTCTGATAAGTTTATGATCGCACCGGGAATCAAGGGCATGGTTATGTCCGTGTTTACTATGCCCTCCTATGATTTTGTGTTCAAGATTATCAAGGACCGGTTCACGCCGCCCAAGGATATGACCCGGGAACAGGTCAAGGCCAAGTACCGGCTGGTAAAGCGGGCCGACAGGGCGGGGCGCATGGCCGATACGCAGGAGTTCAACAACCTGGCGTTTTCACGCGAGCGATTCTCCGATGAGCTGATGGAGGAGCTGCACAAGGTTGCGCCCTCCATGATAGAAGAGCACGGCAAGGCCCTGGTCATCAAGCACGTATACGTCGAGCGCCGGATGACGCCGCTCAACCTGTACCTGCAGGACGCCACCGACGAGCAGGTGCTGGATGTGATGGATGAGTACGGCAATGCCATCAAGCAACTCGCCTCGGCCAATATATTTCCCGGCGACATGCTATTGAAAAATTTCGGTGTCACCCGCCACGGCCGCGTGGTGTTTTACGACTACGATGAAATTGTTCCTCTGGTGGATTGCAACTTTCGCACCATACCGGCGCCGCGCAATGAGGAGGAGGAAATGTCCAGCCAGCCCTGGTACTCGGTGGCGCCCAACGATATTTTCCCGGAGGAATTTCGCTTGTTCTTCTCCGGCAACCAGCGGGCGCGCAAGGTTTTTGACCGGCTGCACAGCGACCTCTACGAGGCGAGCTTCTGGCAGCACCTGCAGGAGCGCATTCGCAGCGGCTACATCGAGGATTTCTTCCCCTACCGACGCAAGCTGCGCTTTGATCGCGGCCAGCAGACTCTTCCGGAAACCGCATAATGGCAACAATCTATCTGTTCAGACACGGTCAGGCATCATTTGGCGCCGACGATTACGACAAGCTCTCACCGCTGGGGGAACGCCAGGCTACTGTGCTGGGCGAGTACCTGCGTGATCAGGGTATCGCGCTGGATGCGGCCTACAGTGGCGATCTGCTGCGCCAGCGCGAGACGGCACAACTCGCGCTCGCCAGCCAGTTGGGTACGGTGGAGCACCAGATAGACCCCCGCTTCAATGAAATTGATAATGACGAGCAGGTGAAACACTTGCTGCCGGAACTGGTGAAAACCCGCCCGCAGTTGCGTGAGCTGGTAGACGGGGGTATGAGTTCAAGCAAGGACTACCAGAAGATTATCGATGCGGTATTCAACCACTGGGTATCCCCGCAGTGTGATGAGCCGCGCATTCGCAGCTGGACAGACTATTCCACCGCCGTAGCAAACGCATTGCAGAATGTCATGACCGAACAGGGCAGCGGTAAGACCGTCGGTATATTTACCTCCGGCGGTACCATTGCCACTATTGTGGCCCAGGTGCTGGGCCTTTCCGGTGAACAGACCTACCAATTTTACGAGCCGATCTTTAACTGCTCGGTGACACAGGTTTTCTACAGCGGTAAGAAAACGTCTCTGTCGTATTTCAATGACCGCTCCTATCTGCAGGTACTCGGCGCAAAGACGTCCGAGAACCTGGTCAGCTACCGCTGAGGTCAGGCCCGGGTGACAGATATCTTCCTGGTAAGGCATGGCGAGGCCGCAGCGAGTTGGGGGCAATCACCCGATCCCGGCTTGTCAGAACTTGGCCATGTGCAGGCACGCAGTGCGGCGCAGACGTTGCTGCAATTGTTGGCGGGCAAGGAGCCAGTGCTGGTCAGCAGTCCGATGGCTCGCACACTGGAAACAGCTGTTCCGCTGGCTGATGAATTGGGCTTAAGCGTGCAGGTGAACGAGGCCTTTCGTGAAATTCAGGCACCGGTTCCGCTGGCGGAACGCCAGACCTGGCTGCGGCAGTTCATGCAGCAGAGCTGGGATGAGCAGCCCGAGAGCTTGCATGCCTGGCGCGACAGGCCGCGCCAGGAATTGCTGACGCTACAGACAAGCACCGTTATTTTTACCCACTTTCTGGTTATCAATGCCGTGGTTGGGCAAATTCAGGCGGCAGATGCCACGCTGTGTTGTTGGCCCGATAACGGCTCTATTACCCATTTGCGCAATGGCGAGAATGGTCTGGAGCTGGTGGCGCTGGGCGCGCAGATGAAGACCGTGGTCAATTAGTCGTCGCGCACTCTTATCAGTGCTTCCTGCGCGGATGAAGCGATCAGCAGGCCCTCTCTCGTATAAAAACTGCCGCGACTGAAACCGCGACCGGCGGCGCTGTTCGGGCTGTCCATAGAGTAGAGAAAATAGTCGTCCAGCCTGAAAGGGCGGTGAAACCACAGCGCGTGGTCCAGGCTGGCCGCCTGTAGGCGACTACTGTTTGCTCCGATCGGATGTGGGTATAGCGCTGTGCCCAGCAGGCCAAAGTCCGAGATATACGCGAGCATGGTCTGGTGGCGGCGGAAGTCATTACCGAGATTGCCCTTGATGCGAAACCAGATATGTTCCACGGGTTCTTGCGGCTGCGGATTGGCGCGGTCGCGCGGGAGCACTCTGCGGCGTTCGATGGGGCCGTCTACCGGGAAGGGCATTGCGTCCGGGTTCTTTTTTAGCAGCGCCCTCAGCTCCTTCTGCTCCGATTTCAGTGACTCCGGCGGTGGCACTTCCGGCATGGTACTCTGGTGCGACAGGCCTTCCTCGACAGCCTGAAATGACACGGCGGTGTTAAAGATGGCACGGCCGTCCTGTTTGGCGACCACCCGGCGGGTAGTAAAGCTCCCGCCATCCCTGATCGGGTCCACCTCGTAGACTATTTGCTTCGAAGGGTCTCCCGGCCTTAGGAAATAGCCGTGCATCGAATGAGCCACGCGGTCTTCGGGCACTGTCCGGATAGACGCATTCAGTGACTGCGCGAGTACCTGGCCACCGAATATGCGCGCGGGGCGCTTGGGGCTTTTGCCGATAAACAGGTACTTGTCGACTGGTTCGACCTCAAGGTAATTGAGTAACTTTTCCAGAATAGTGGGCAAAGTACTTCTCCGTAGATACTGCTTGTGAGGGGGCTAGCGCCGTTTTACGAGGCCATTAAGAAAGATATCGAAATAATCGATGGCGGCGGCATCGACATTGTCGATCTTGCGCCACAGGGACAGCTCCATAGACGCGTTTACGGCGCCGGCAATAAGGTTCTGTGCTACGAAAGGGTCTACCTCGCGCACACTGCCGTCGCTTATTCCCTGTCGCAGGAAGTTGCCAAAGCAGGCGTTGTTTGCATCCGTGCGCTCGAGTATCGCACGCCGGCGCTCCATCGGTAGTGCAGTAATGGAATTGTAGCGAATCAGCGGGCCATCGTTGGAATTCTGGAAATAGAAAATTCGACGGAAGGTTTGCTCCACTTTTTCCAGCCCGCTGTCGTCGCTGTCACGGGCCTGACGGTAAATGTTTTCGACGATGTCCAGTGAGCGGCTGTAGCAGTTGAACAGCAGGTCTTCCTTGTTGCGAATATGGTAGTAGAACGCCCCTTTCGAAACGTGCAACTGTTCCGCAATTTCATCCAGCGAGGTGCCGTCGAATCCCTGCTTGTTGAATAGCCAGGTGCCGGCTTTGTAAAAGGCATCCTGTTTCAAACGATTCTGCTGCTCGCGGTTGAAACCCTCCAGCGGGAAATCACTGGGCTCAACCTGGTCTACCGCGCTCGTGGGATACTCTTTTCTACCTGCGTATAAGCCATGGGTGAGAATATCTATGGCTTGCTGTGCGGTCTCATTGACCTTTTCCGTCGGTATTTTGTGCAGCCAGGAAAAAACCCAGTCAACTGAACCCAGCAGCGCTCTGGTAGTGGCAGTGGGCTCGACCGGCCGCAAGGATCCATCGGCGATGCCGTCGCGCAGGTATTGGCGCAGGCGTTTGAACATGGCGATGTACTGGGCCTCTACCTCGGTGCGGTGAGTACCCTTTAACGATGCGATCTCCAGTAGCGCCGCCACATGTGGACCGCGGCCCTCTACCGCCGCAAGCCAGTTTTCGAAATACAGTTGAAAATAGCCACCCAGGCGGTCCAGGGGCGTGCTGTGGCGCTTTTCCATCAGGTCGAGATTGCTGTGATGGAACTCCAGTGCCGCCATATAGCACTGGTAGATGAGCTCTTCCTTGGTTTTTACGTAGTAGTAAAGACTGGTTTTGGTAAGCCCCAGGTTTTCCGCAATGTCCTTGAGCGTGGTAGCGCGTGAGCCTTTATAGTTGAACAGTCGGGCGGCCTGAGACAGGATGGCCAGCCGCTTGGCATCGTGCTGCACCGTGCGATTGAAAGGCGAAGCCGGTGTGCCAGTAGTGGGCGGGTAGTCCTCGGGCATACCAAAAAAAGCTCTGTGATTAGCGGGGGTATTGATGTGCTGGCAAGTGGAGACCTACCGGCTATTCTAAGATTAGAACTTTAAGTATTTTTTTTGTCGCTGTCTATAGTGGCGTGGTATTTGGCCCGCTTATAGTTGCATTATCTACGGTTAACCACTTGCAGGAACGGTAGCGCCTCACCAGCATGAAAGCCTTGATGCTGTAGTCCAGAATCATCACGCTGAAGATCCAGTACACCGAGAAATCCAGTGATAAAAACAGTGTGGCGGGAAGGAGGCGGCCAAAAACCATGCCGCAAACCGTCGATTTCAGCGGGAAGCGAGTGTCACCTGCGCCTCGCAGGGCCCCTGCCAGGGTGAGATCGCAGGCCATCATCGGTAAAGCAGCCGCCAGCATATAAATAAAGGCCACCGTCAGATGGATGACCTCCGGGTCTTTGATCATGAAGCTCGCCAACTCGTTGGCATACCAAACCTGGACAAAGGCCAGGCTGCCCATCGCCAGTAACGCCAGCCTTAGAGATCGCCACCCCGCCGCTATCGCCAGGTCGGGGCGGCCGGCGCCCAATTGCTGCCCCACCAGCGTGGCGGCAGCAATGCCAAAGCCAAAGCCAACGACGATAGAAAAGGAAACCAGGCTTATGCCGATACCATAGGCGGCGTAAGCTTCGGTGCCGTAGCGGGCAACAATGCCAAAGAAAACCAGGAAACCCAGTTGCACCAGACCCTGCTCCAATATGGCCGGCGTACCAATGCTGACCAGTTTGCGAGCCACGGCCCGGTCTATGCGCGGTAGTTTCAGCGCCTTCAGGTTGAAATGGCCTCGCCACCAAAGCGTGACAAAAACGACGGTCACAATCATAGAGGCGGTGCTGCCACCCAGGGCTACTCCAGCGACCCCAAACCGGGGCAGCGGCCCCAGGCCAAAAGCAAGTGCGTAGCCGAAGATGACGTTGAAGACCGAGCTGAAAAATAGAAACCACAGGGGTGTAATGACGTTGCCGGTTGCTCGGAGACCCGTTGAAAGCATGATATTGGCGGCAGAGACCACATTGAATACACCCAACCAGAAAATGAAACCCGCAGCAGACCGCGTTGTTTGCCTGTCCAGGCCAAACAGGCCTGCAATGGCTTCGGGCTGCAACAGGATCGGAATGCTCACCAGAGCCGCCAGTGCCAGGGAGAGCACCATGGATGTCCAGTTAACGACCTCCGCCTGACGCCGGTCGCCGGCCCCCCAACTGCGCGCTATAAGCGCTGTGGCAGCAACCGAGACGCCCATCAGAATGGCCTGTACCAGGAAAAACACCCGATGACCGGTGGTTACTGCAGCTACAGCACTGGTGCCCAGCCCCGACACAATTTTGATGTGCATGAAGCCCACCGTGGTGAACAACAGGTTGGAGATGATGGTGGGCCAGGCCAGGCGCCACACGCCATGGATGGTGGGTGATGTCTGTGTATTTTCCGGGGCGGGCAAGGAGGGCTCCGTTAGAGCAGTGGTTGGTTTTGGGTAGGGGCTAGCGGCGTTTTACGGTGTTCATTTTTTTGCATTCCCGGTAGCGGAAGCAGTCCGTTGTATGGTCATTGACCATGCCGGTGGCCTGCATATACGCGTACATGATAGTTGATCCAACAAAGGTAAAGCCGCGTTTTTTCAGATCTTTGCTGAGTGCATTAGAAATCTCTGTAGTAGCGGGAAGTTCTTTCATCGCTCCCCAGCGGTTCTGGGTGGCCCGATGATCGACGAAGCCCCATATGTACTCTGAAAAACTGCCGACCTGCTCCTGCACTTTAAGAAAGGCCTGTGCATTCTTGCGCGTGCCGTACACCTTCAGTCGGTTGCGGATGATGCGAGGATCCAGCAGCAGCTTGTCGAGCTTGCGGTCTGTATAGCGGGCAATCCGCTCTGCATCGAAGCCGTCAAAGAGCTCGCGATAGCCCTCGCGTTTTCGCAGCACAGTAATCCAGGCCAGGCCTGCCTGGGCGCCTTCCAGTACCAGCATCTCGAACAAGTGGGCATCGTCGCGGCTGGGCACACCCCACTCTGTGTCGTGATAATCGATGTACAGCGGGTCGTCACCGCACCAGGCGCAGCGTTTGGTCATAGTTAAGTCTCCAGTGTGCCTACAGTATCGTGGCACCGCTGGAGTGTGTCCACCCGGGTGTTATCCGGGTGGCGGCGATTGCGCGGCTGTGCCACACTTTGCGGTCAATTGTTTGGAGCTAGATGATGTCAGATACCGTCCTGTACAGTCGTGAAGGCCATGTCGGCCGCATGACACTCAATATCCCCCAGCGCCACAACGCATTGGGGCGGGAGCAACTGGTGGCCATGCAGGAACGCCTGGCCACTGTTGCAACCGACCGGCAGGTGCGGGTGTTGGTGCTTACTGGCGCCGGTGACAAGACCTTTTGTGCCGGGGCGTCACTACAGGAGTTGGGTGCCGGGGAAATCGGCAGCGACTGTTTCCGTGCCACTACAGCCCAGTTGGCCGCGCTGCCAATACCCACTGTTTGTGCATTGAATGGCAATGTCTTCGGCGCGGGGGTGGAACTGGCCCTCAGTTGTGATTTTCGCCTTGGCATAGAAGGCAGCCGCATGCGGGTTCCCGCCGCCGCGATCGGTATCTGCTATCCATCAAGTGGCGTACAGCGCCTGGTGCAGGCCCTGGGTGTGAGTGTGGCCCGCCGCATGCTGCTGGCGGCAGAAGAGTTTGATACACGTTTGATGCTGGAAACAGGCTTTCTGGATTACCTGGTGCTACCCAGTCGTTTTGCGGCGGCGACAGACGAGCTGGCAGTGAAAATCGCCGGCCTTGCCCCTCTGGCAATCAAGGCGATGAAAAATACGATTAGCCAGGTTCTTGAGGGCCAGGTCGACGAGGAGCAGATTCAGGAAATGGCTTCTTTGTGTGCGGGCTCCGAGGACTTTAAGGAAGGCATTGCGGCACAGCGGGACAAGCGTCAACCCCGTTTCAGCGGCAAATGAACAACAGTTATCAGCCCGGCGCGAGCGGCCCGTGACAGTCAAGCTTGCGATCGACGGCCACCCAGGGCAGGCCGAGTTTTTCCAGCCACTTCAGGCCCGCCTGTTCGGTCTTGAGGCGCGCTATGCTGGCCGCGCTACAAGCCGTCAGGCAATTCTCTGCAATGACGGCGACACTCAATAGGCCCGGCACCGGCTGTGCGTCCACCGGACTTAATGCGCGACTGAAGTTTTCACCTCCAATCATCACCCGATGCTCGAAATTACCCCGCATTGCGAAACCGCTGTTGTTGAGTTTTAAGCGTGCGATTGCGGTTCGAACTCCGTGGGGGTGGCGCAGGCCAACAAGCCAGTTTGCTCCGTCCGACTGCTTGCCAATGCTGGCTGCATCCTGGTCCATCTCGATGAGCGCGTGGGAAACGCCCTCCTTGATAAGGAGTTTGCGCACTGAATCTATGGCGTAGGGGCGGACGCAATTGTCGAGATTGATTGCCATGCCCTGTACAGGCAGGCGCGCACCCTCAGCGCCGACTTCAAGTGCCGGCCAGCCCACCAGCTTGAGCATTCCCTGCAACTGTTGGTCAGTAGCGCGCAGCTTTCCCTGGGCGTTGTAGCAATCCAGTAGCACACAGGCAGTGGGGTCGAAGAGATGGCGGCTCTGGTCCCACAGGGCGGTGACGTAAGTAAACAAGCTGCGGGATTCTGCATCCAGTGGGGTAAAAGCCCCTGTGCCCGCCGACTGGTTGATGTTGTCGATGATGCTCTCGTTAACAGAAGAGGCGAATTTGGTTTCCAGCCGCGCGAGTTCGGCCTCAGCCAGTTCAAGTATTTGCGCGCCATCAGTTGTGCTACCAGCAAGGAGCAAATGACAGGAGCTGCCAAAAACATGTAGGCGCTTTTCAAATCTCTCTATCAAAATGTAATTGTCTCAAGCACGTGAGCTTATCCGTTGATGGGGTGGCAATTCGCACAATGTATCACTCGTTCCGCAGCGGTTTCCAGCGCCCGGCGTGATTCGGGGTTCTATATTTTTCAGATATCGGGGCAGTGGAAGGTAATCGTGACGAGCGTGCCTTTTGTGAGCGTGTAGCTGACCTGACCGGAGAGCCTTTGTACCATGGAAGACACAACTGCCAAGCCGGAAGTTTGCGCAGATAGCGGGTCGATATTCGCAGGTATACCGGTGCCGTTATCTTCAATTGTAAGACGACAGTCTGATCCATTCTGTGCAGAGGGGCAACGCGCGAGAGTGACGTGGACGTAGTGGGGCCCGGGACCATCGAAGGCATGCTGTAGGGCGTTCTCCAGCAACTCGTACATTGCGATAGCCAACGGGGAAGCCAGCTCGAAGGGGAAGGGGCGGGAGGATACTTCATTTATTGTGGTAACCATTTCTTCAAGGACAGGCGAATCCTCCAGCAGTCTGGAGAGAATGATATCGGTGAATTTTTTCATATCTGCCAGCAGGAGCTCGTTCTGGGAATAGAGACAGTCCTCCAACTGTGCCAGTGCTGTAACGCGCTTGATATTCCCGTCTGTTACTTCGCGTGCGTCCTCTCCACTCAGCCAGGAGCCCTTGATGCTGATTACTTCACTAACCAGGTTCAGGGTGGACACACTGTGCCTGTAGACCGCTCTCACCAGGTCATCGTGAATCTCCAACTGCTCCTGCATCTCGTCATCTGCCCGGTTCTCCGAAGCAATCATCTCCAGAGCCAACACCCTGGCTCGCCTCTCCACAACATAACTGTCGTAGGCACGCCTACCCAACCAGCCGAAGAAAAGTAACAACAGAGCATAACCGCAATACGCCCACCATGTTTCCCATGGCGGCGGCAGTACCTCAACGGCAATCGACAGCCCCTCGCGATTCCATACCCCCGCCGAGTTCGCCCCCTGAATCAGCAGCGTATAGCTTCCTGCCGGAAGGCTGGTGTAGGTTGCAGAATTTCGATTGCCGTTCTCTATCCAGTCCGGATCAAATCCATCAAGCATATACCGATACTCGTTCTTATCCGGGTCGAGAAAGTCCAGCACGCTGAAGTCGAATTGTACGAAGTAGTCTTTGTGGGTTAGTTGGATGGATGTGATTTTCTGTAGAAAAGAACTTGTCTGTATCACGGCATCCGGAATTGTAAGTTTAGTAACTTGCATTTTCGGCCGTTTTTGGGATCCATCAAGAGTTGATGGGCTGAATCGCGTATAGCCCTCACTACCGCCAAAATACAAATATCCATTATCGTCCTTGTGAGCGATGCCATAGTCAAATTCTGTCAATTGCAAGCCATGCTGTCGAGAAAATACTCTAGCTTGTTTTGTAGTGAGATCAATTCGGACTAATCCTGAATCAGTGGAGCACCAGATGTGACCTAGATCGTCGAGCACTAAAGAGTAGACAGTGCTAAAAGTATTTCTAAAAGGAAGGAGAGGGGATGGCTTCGTCGTATCTTTTTCGATATCCCAGAGGTAAAGTCCGTGGTGCATGGTTGCAAACCAAAGAACCCCGTCGTTGCTTTCTACCATGTCCCAGACAATTGGTTTGGTCTGGCTGCCGAATTGAATGTCGTTGAATTGAATCTCCTCGGCGATTCCGCTTTTGAGGTCAAACGTGTAGAGGCCTGACTCAGTGCCGACCCATATCGTCTGATCGGTTGTTTGATAAAGCATAATTACATGGTTATTTCCGATAGCATGAAATTCCGTTTTGCGATGAGCAGATAATATGTTGATTCCGCCTCCATAAGTTCCGACCACAACTTTTTCGTCATCGGTAGTGAGTACTGAGCTTACTGCGTCTGAAGAAAGACCGTTTGTTACTTCCGCACGCCAGGTTCGGACTTCGCGACTCTTATTATTCGATAGAAACTCTACACCGGCCGACCGATATCCAATCCACATGCCTTCAGGTGTTACACTCAATGACATAACTTGGTTGTTTTGTAGGTTCCATTCCGGCCACAACTCCGTTATGTCGTAGTGTTGTTCTGTAGCAGTATCGAAAACGAAGAGTCCATTGTAAGTCGCAATAACGTTTCCAATCCATTTGGCGCTATCAATGGCAACAACAGATCTTAATAGTTCATCAGAACTTTCGTCGTACGATTCAAATACGGTTGGTACAAGATAATTCAATCCGCGGTACGTGCCTACCCATAAAACACCATCGCCGTAACTTTCAATGGATGCAATCTCATTGTTTGTAAGGCTGGAGTTATCGGAAGTCAAGATGGAGATATTTTTTGCCTTATCTATTTGATATAGACCTTGATCACTACCTACCCACGTAGTCTCGGATATCGAATCTACGTAAATGTCATGAATATGAGCTATCTTTATGTCGTTACCATTGCTGTCTTGATATTCTACCGGAACACAATTTCCCAACTGAACGTTAAGTTTGAGAAAGCCGTAGCCGCTGGTTCCAAGCCAAAGAAAATTATCTGATATAGCCGATATCTCCTCTAAAGAAGAATTAATGTCGCTGCAGGTGCTATCCAAAATTAGGCGTTCGAAATGTTCTTCACCATTCGTTCTAACGTATATTTCGCCGGAGGTCGAAGCTATATAGACATTGCCATGAATGTCTTGCGTAAAGTCCATTACTAAGTTGTCTATTGACAGTTTGGTATCTGAAATTTTACTAAATGAAGGTGAATAGCGAAGGACGTTACCCGATTCGTAGCCTATCCAGAAATTACCTTCTTGATCAGAAAATGCAGACGATATACGACTGTTCGCGTCAGAGGCCCATTCGTCCGATGGCAAAGATACAAATCTATCGGATTCTTCATCGAATACCAGTAAGCCAGCATCTTTGGTTGCCACAAAAATACGCCCGTCCGAAGATTGTAGAATACATACGATATTTGAACTGGCTATGTGCCTACCATCGACTTTATGCGGTCTATATTTTGTGAAGCTAGTTCCATCAAATCTGTCGATTCCCGAGAGAGTTGCAATCCACAGCCTGCCATCTGCGGCGTGTACCATGCTCAGTATTGTCTGTTGACTAAGATTTTGACTAAGAGGCCATTGTCTTATTGTATATTCTGACTTTGCAGTGACTCCCAACGAATGTGCCGCAAGCAATAGTACTAAAAGCGCTCGGAACTGAAATGGGTGCGATGGGGGTTTAACTGGGAGCAATTAGGAAACCCTTCCCTAACTTTTGTGTGTGCCTTACTCAATACTAGTTGACCAATTGGCGAAAGCCAGTAATTTTTAAGCTTACTAGGGCTACTTGAAATAGAGATATGTGCTGGGGTTTTAGGTGGAAACTAGTAATCATTTTTTTGGTCTGACTCTTGGCGGAAATGCACAAGTCTATTGCTCTATGAACCTTGATTGAAATTCCTCGACAAATTCACTAAAAGCACTGTTTAGTGAAGCGAGAGGCATATCATCATCTGCAATCTGGCCTAGTTTTCCTGCGGCCTCGATTTTGGCACTAATCATGCGGACTTTTTCCGCGCCTATATTTGCGCTCATTGACTTTATAGCATGCGCGGTACGGTAGAGTTTTTCGGAGTCTCGTTCCGAGAAGTGGTCAGAGATCTCGTCTAACTTCTCTTGCATCTGGTTTGTAAAACCCTCCAAAATACTCGGGAGTAGCAGCTTTCCTGTCTGTTGTTCGACTTCCCGAATGTTATTGATTGCTCGAATATTGAAGATCTCCGAGTCACCATCTGTCGAAACTGCGTCACTTAAATCAGTAGGGTCATTGGGGATGCACACAGATGGCATCGTATTTTTTGTGTCGCGCTGACTTGCAATCCTTTCATCAAACTGACGAATTGCGTCGCTCAATTCAGAAATCGAAAATGGCTTTGTTAAGTATCCATCCATGCCAGCCGCGTTACATTGGTCCTTGTCTTCTTTACCTGTTCCGGCAGTAAGAGCTATGATTGGAATTGGAGTCGATTTACTTTCAAGTTCAATATTTCTAATTCCGCGTGTGGCTGCAAAACCGTCCATGACTGGCATTTGGCAGTCCATAAAAATAAGAGAATATCTATTTGATTGGAATTTACTAATTGCATCCTTGCCGTTTTCTGCTATATCTACTTCGAAATTTAGCAGTTGCAACATTTCAGTAACTATCTTTTGATTTGTTTCAACATCCTCAGCAACAAGTATCCGATCTTTGTCTATATTAGAGTCATTCTTGGATTTTTCAGCTACAACTGAATCGGCACCTTCACTTGAGATATATTCGGAAATTACCTCATAGAGCGATGAAAGTGTGATCGGTTTTGTCACATAGCGCCACTTTTCGAGCTGCGGTAAGTCCGAGGGAATGGTAAGCGGGGTTAGTACAATTACTTTACTATTTGAAACTTGGCTGACTATAGGGATAGTGCCAGGGTGTGACGCCATGAACTCGTAATCAATAATCATGTACTCTCCAGAAGGAAGAGGGCTTGTTAACTCCTTTGCATTTGTTAATTGAATAGTCTTGGCGCCCATCCTTGCCAGGTGCGATTGGACCATGGCGAAAGTACCGTCATCATCACATAGCAATTTTACCGTAGCGCCTCTCAGCTGCCGTGTTGGTAAGGCGAAATCATTTGCCAGTGTTAGAGGTAGAGTTACTGTGATGTTAGTTCCTTGCTCGACAGCAGAATCCACGGTAATGACTCCGTTCATCATTTCCACATATTGTTTAGAGATTGCAAGCCCCAATCCAGTTCCGCCATATTGTCTTGTGGTGCTGGTATCAGCTTGTGTGAATGCCTCAAATACGCGTTCCTGTGTCTCGGCATTCATGCCAATTCCTGTATCTTTAACGGATATCGATAGCATGGCTTTACTATCATTGTGAGCGTCCGGCACAGAGGACGTCTTCACAGTTATCCGGCCATCGTGTGTGAATTTGATGGCATTGCTAACAAGATTCATAACTACTTGTCGTATTTTTGTAGGATCGCCTTCCAGTCGTGCTGGCACACCTTCCTCACAGATACTAATAAGCGATATTCCTTTGCGATGTGATGGCTCTCCTTGCAGGTAGCAAATTTCATCCATTAGTTCAATTGGACAAAAATCGATAGTTTCTATTTCAACCTTTGCTGCTTCGATTTTTGAAAAATCCAGTATCGCATTGATTAAATTTAGTAGTGACTCGCCACTGTTATGCGCAGCTTCTGCAAATCTGCGTTGCTGTTCGTTCAAGCTGGTATGGAGGAGTAGCTCGGTCATGCCGATCATTCCGTGCATCGGAGTGCGAATTTCATGACTCATGGTAGCGAGAAAGTTCGACTTTGCCATGTTGGCCTCTTCCGCAAATTGGCGGGCTTCCTGTAGATCTGCTGTGCGCTCACTAACCTTTGTTTCCAACTCTTTTTGTCGTTCTAGCGCTTGCGCTGCAATTTTGTTTTGTCTCGTAATCAAAAGTGCAATAGCGCAAGCGATTGCTATTCCGTAGATAGTGTAGGCAATAGGGCTTTTCCAGGGTGGTGGGTTTACTACGATAGGTAAGGACATCGCCTCCCAATTCCAGGCCCCGTTTGGACTCGCTGCGGCTAGTTTTAGGTCGTATTTTCCAGGAGGTAGCGTTGTAAATGAGGCGATATGAGCTTCAGGGGAAATTACCCAGTCAGGGTTGATTCCTTCAAGTTTGTAGGCGTACTGAATTAATTGAGGGTTGGAGTAATCAGATGCGAAGAAATCGACAGATAGCATCCGGTCTTGGTATCCAAGCTCCAGTACTTTCAGGTCATCGTATGGCACCCCAAATCTCTTACTCTGATTCATTATGCGTATATCGGATATCGACACTTCTGGAGTCACATATTCGGATTTCACGCCTTGTTTCGGTATTATGTTGAACCCTCGGTTGCCGCCAAAGTATATTGTTCCGCCGCTATCTTTAAAAGCCGCCCCCATGTTGAACTCAGAATCTTGTAGTCCGTCCCTAACCCCGTATTGGTGCGTTTCGAGAGTGTCAGGATTTAGGCTTGTTATACCCCGATTGTGGGACAACCAGAGTAAGTCAGTAGCATCACTTTGAATGCCGTATACGTTAGAGCTTGGCAGAGATATACTTTCAGCGTAATGATGGAAGTTTGCCTTACCGGAAGCGCGATCTGATTCGTCCCATCGATTGAGACTGCCGCCGCTTGTTCCTAGCCAAAGCCGTTGTTCTGCATCTTCATAAAAAGTCCAAACCATGTCGCTTGAGATACCGTTGACGTTGCTACTGTCAGCGAAATATCGATCAAATTTTCTGGATGCAGCGTCAAATCGATTAAGGCCCCGTTCTGTGCCAACCCAGATGAGTCCAAGAGAATCTTGGAACAAAGCTATAACGTTGTTATTACTTAAGCTGGTCGGGTCGCCCGGGATGTTAGTGAGTGTTTCAAAGTCATTTAAGTCTTCCCTGTAAATACTTAACCCGCCTCCGAACGTGCCCACTAATAGCTGACTCTCCTCTGTAAGTAGAAGAGATGTCACACCGTTTGCTCCAATAGAATTTGGATTCAATTCGTTGTGTTTGAAGACGGTACTCTGGTTTGTTTCAACATCTAATCTGTTGAGGCCTCCATTGAATGTGCCGATCCACAGTGTGTTGCCCGCTGCGAGTAAGCTCATTACATCTGGACTGGATATGCTGGGATAGGTCGACTCGTTGATCCAGTCGAAGGTTTGTTCTCCAAGCCTGAGACGATTAAGGCCATCGTCAGTTCCAACCCATAGACTACCATCCTCCGTCTCGGAGAAGGCATTAACCGAATTGCTAGAGAGTTGACCATATATATCATCTATTTTGGCAAAAATAGTGGGCATGCCTGAAGCCAGTCCGAAGTAGGTCCCAATCCAATACTTGCCCTCTCGCGTTTGATAAATGCTGCTTATGACGTTGGAAGGTAGGCCAGTGTTTTGCCGTGTAAATCGTCTAAAGTTGTTCTCGGAGGGCACAAAAAGGTCCAGTCCTTCGTGCGTTCCAATCCAGATTCCTCCCTCGTCATCTTCAAATGCGTCATAGATTATATTTGACGAAAGGGAGTTGAAGTCAGAGGCTTTGTGTTCGAACCGAAGTGTGAATCCCGGTCCGGTGTCAATTACGCCAATACCCTTGTCCCTGGATACAACCCATAATCTGTCTTTTTTGTCTGCTAGGACAACGGTCAAATTGTTTGAAAATAGAGAGCGCGCGTTTTCTTTTTGATGTTGGTGCAGGGATGGCTGAAACGAATTTGGGTCAATTTCCAAGAGTCCTGCTTGAGTCGCTACCCAGATAGTACCGTCGGATGTCTGATCAAACCGGCTAACAATGCCTAATGGTGGCAAGCTTTCGTTGCCGGATAAGACGTGTCGAAATTCACCACTTTTCGGATCGAACGAACTAAGTGCGTTCAGGTACCCGAGCCACAGCGTGCCGTTACGATCACTGAATACAGTATGAATGTCGTTTGATAATGGCGATTTGCTGGCGGTCTCACTAGTATACAAAGCAGAGAAGGTATTCTCAGCCGGATCATACCTGTTCAATCCCCCACCTAGGGTTGCGATCCAAAGAAAGCCTTGCGAGTCTTCCGCTATTCTCGTGCCGAAATTAGAAGAAATGGAGTTGGGGTGTGTCGAAGAATATTTGAAATTTTCTAGTTCAAACCCGTTGTACCTGTTCAACCCTTCCTGAGTGAGAATCCAGACCACACCGCGCGAATCTTGGAAAACCTGGATTACGGTCTGTTGAGTTAGGTTTCTTGATATCGCTTCGGGCTGGAAGTCTATTACGGTGGTGGGCGAAATTTCCGCGCTGTTAACAATCCCTGGGATCGATATCACTAAGGCGAGAGCTAGAGCTAGTGCAGGTGACCTCATACGGTAGGGGTACTACAGTTATTGTTAATCGTATGAGTCTAAAGTAATTAGATATTTGAAACCAATTGGAATTATGGACTTTTGCATATATACATGGGGAATAAAAAAGCACCGAAAGGTAGGCAGTAAGATATTCCCCTACACTTCGATGCTTGTTTAGACTATTTGCTCTGATAAATACCGATGGACTTGCGCTAGCTCATGCTGGCGAATTCAAAGCTCCGATTTATGACCAGTCTGCTGTGCATAGTTCCTGAGACCCCATTTGTAGCCGGTCTGGTCAGCAATGTTTCTGAGGCCCCATTTGTAGCCGGTCTGGTCAGCAATATTTCTGAGGCCCCACTTGTAGCCGGTTTGGTCGGCAATGTTCCTGAGACCCCACTTGTAGCCGGTCTGGTCAGCAATGTTCCTGAGACCCCATTTGTAGCCGGTCTGGTCAGCAATGTTTCTGAGACCCCACTTGTAGCCGGTCTGGTCAGCAATGTTCCTGAGGCCCCATTTGTAGCCGGTCTGGTCAGCAATGTTTCTGAGACCCCACTTGTAGCCGGTCTGGTCAGCAATGTTCCTGAGGCCCCACTTGTAGCCGGTCTGGTCAGCAATGCTCCTTAGGCCCCATTTGTACCCAGACTGCTCAGAAAAATTCCGCACACCCCACTCATAAGCGGATGTTCCTGCAAAAGATTGTGTTTCTGGTTCGGAGGCAGCTGAATCGCCCCACTTGTAGCCGCTGCGGGTGCTGGTTGATGCAGCCCACTTGGCGTTGGATTCTGGCTGCTCCGCCTTGTTGCCCCACTTATAACCGCTCTGGGAGGTGGTGTAGCTCTCGCTGCCCGCCAGTGAATGGCTAACCCTGTGTACCAGGCTGTGAGAGCTGGTTCCATTTGCGCTAGCTGACTGACCTGCGTCTGCAAAGCTTATGGAGGGTGTCATCAGGGCAATTGCGATGCTGCCCATACCTGCGTAACCGAGAGTTTTGATCTTTTTCATGTCTGCGCCCACCTTCGTTTTGTTCATTTTTTGCTCAATATGTGATCTGGTTCCGCTATCGAAAGCCCAATCTGAGATCACGTTCACAACTTCTTCCCTGAGTGCTTGACTTATTTATACTGGTGATTAGTGCCTAGTAGAAGGGGTGCATATAACCTTTTTGGGGTAGCCGGGGAAAAGAGTCCGCCAGGGAGGCGTTGCTACCAGGGGGCTGAACCCCTTAAGTCAATTTAATATAGTAGAAATGTAGAGAAAGTGTGAACTGGTTGATTGACCCGTAAGGGGCATCAGTATTTGGTTTGACAGACGAGGCTGTGGGGATGCCGGGGGTGTTACTGAGACGGCGGCCGGGAGAGATTTTCTATTTTCTGTCGCTCCAGCTGGTATACATTCATCCAGTCAAATAGCGATGAAGTGTTATTTGGAGGAAGGCCAGGGGGCCGGGGTATTAAGTCGAGTCTTTCGACGTGAGCTTTGGCTCCCCACTTGCGGGTATCGCTGAAACCCTTTGCTGCCGGTTCTGGGGAAAGCATTTCTGCCAGGCCGGGCAGGCTGGGGGCGCCGTTGTCATCGACTATAGCGGGTCCCTGGGAGTGCCCGGTGCCGCTCATCTCCACTGCGATATCCATGTCGGCATTACCACAACCCCTCTCTCCGAGGGTTACCGCGCGGGTGGCACTCACGTAGCCGTGCCCTTGTTGTAGCGGGCTGTATGCCAGCAGGCCATCACGATTGATCGCGGGTTCCGCGCTAGTTGTCAGTTTACACTTGATGTCGTCGGGGCTTAAATCGGGCTCCAGCTGCAGCAGCAGTGCGGCTATGCCGGAGACCAGAGCGGTCGCCTGGGAGGAACCCGTCATTACCAGTTCCCCGGTACTTAGCAGGTACTCGGGGTGGTCCCGCGTCAG
The DNA here is from genome assembly GCA_963977485.1 of uncultured Haliea sp. Lineage (GTDB taxonomy): Bacteria > Pseudomonadota > Gammaproteobacteria > Pseudomonadales > Halieaceae > JARRPM01. The sequence goes on along the minus strand of CAXBOW010000006.1, from coordinate 151,041 downwards.
GCTGGAGCCGGGTCGCGTCAGGCCGGTTATGTGGCCCCCGGGGGCGACGATATCTGGTTTTATATGGCCGCTGGGAGTGGGCCCGCGCGAGGAAAAGTCGGGAATGTAGTCATCGTCTTTATCTGCGGGTGTCCAGGAGTCCGTTACGGCGCCCACGGTTATAATAAATGGAAGGTTGCCCGGGGAGCCTATGGTCATTGGCTCCGGCCCCTCGTTTCCGGCGGCGGCGACCACGGTTATCCCGCTGGCCCAGGCGTGCATCAGTGCCTGGTTGATCGGATCCAGCCAGTAGTGCCACCTGGGCCTGGCCGCGAAGGAGAGGTTGAGCACCCGGATATTGTAGGTTTCACGGTTGTCCACCACCCACTGGATGGCGCGTACGATGTCCAGGAAGTCGCCCTGGCCCTCCACGTCAAACGCTTTGACCGACACGAGGTTTACGTCGGGAGCCACACCCTTGAAGGCCCCGGTAGGCTTGCCTGCTTTGGTGGTAGCGCCGTTATGGGCTATTACGCTGGTCATGTGTGTGCCGTGCCCGCTGGCGTCAAACACACCCTCGGTCTCGGAATTGCTGATTGCATCGTATCGCGCCAGCACGCGGGGTATACCATTGGTGTCATTGATCAGGGCAGGGTCGTCCCACAGGCCGGAATCGATCACTGCAACGGTGACACCGCGGCCGGTGATGCCGTTGCGTTGCAGTGCATCCACGCCGACCACAGTGTTGTAGTGGAAGTTCTCATGGTTGTCGTCGTAGCCGGGTATCAGCTCCAGCGTGCAGTCGCCGGCAAATTCCGCCGTGAATTCAAAATCTCGCTGCCTGAGTGGCCCGGCGGCGGCCGACTCAAAAGCTATTGTCAGCTTCTGGGTGCCGACCAGTGTCGGCGCCGAGTGGTGCGCGGAGGCGTCAAACTCAAGGCTGACGGTACCCGCGGAGGCATTCTGGTAGAGCTGTGGGTTCAGTGCGGTATTGCCGAGTCTGATAGATCTGACTCCGCCCAACGTCTCAGGCCAGGTCAGGTCGAGTCGCTCAAGGCTGGCTGGATCTGCCCGTTTGTTAAACAGCGCCCAGCTGACAGTGGCGCCCTGGATGTCCAGCTGCAGCGATCCGCCGATATCACAGCTATTCTCGCCGTCCACGGGCTCCTCCGACGGCCCCCCTGCCACTGACAGATCGTCAAAAAAGCGGCCGACCTTGGGCGATTGCAGAACAAGGTCCAGTTGCTCGCGCGTCAGCTCTGCACCGACCGCGTCGATCAGATGCAGGTTATGGGTTACCGTGCCGCCCTGTTCTTCTACCAGCGCCTTTAATTCCGGGGAGGAACTGCCCTGAAGGAATACCTCTAGGGGTATTGGCGTTTCGGTCGTCTCCAGGGCAAGAGTCTCACGGGAAAATAGTGTCAAACCCGCCATTAACAGGGCAATTGATTTTCCGTATCTCATCGGGGCGTGTTTCAGCCGATACTTTTGGTATGAGAACCGTACATTTCCCAGGTGAAAATGCGTTTTAGCATGTCGGGAACGTCTTCCGGGTAGATCGGTCTGGAAAAGTAGTAACCCTGCAGGAGATCACACTCGCGGGCCACCAGGTACGAGAGCTGGTACTCGTCTTCGATGCCCTCTGCGACTACTCGCAAATTAAGCGTTTTTGCCAGGGCGATAATAGCATCCACGATTGCCGCGCCGTCCTGGCTGACCAGGTCTGCCACGAAGCTCTGGTCAATCTTCAGGGTGTCAATAGGGAAACGTTTGAGGTAGCTGAGTGACGAGTATCCCGTGCCGAAGTCGTCAACGGCCAGTTGTAGTCCCAGTGCTTTCAGCTCGCGCAATTTGGCGATATTGGTTTTTGCGTCAGTCATAATCGCGCTTTCTGTCAGTTCCAGTTCCAGCCGCTCCGGCTCGAGGTTGGATCGTTTCAGGAAGCTGGCAATCCACTCGGTCAGGTCAGCCTGATTGAACTGCAGTGGCGATATGTTCACGCAGATTCTGAAGCGCTTGATGCCGAGCGAATCCCAGTACCGGCAGTGCCTGGCTACCTCGCCCATCACCCACTCGCCTAGTTCGATAATCTGGCCGGTGCGCTCTGCAACTGGAATGAACTCATGGGGAGACACCATTCCGCGGTCGGGGTGCTTCCATCGCACCAGCGCCTCCATGCTGACCACTTCCCCGGTGGACGTATCTATCTGGGGCTGATATCGCAGTTCCAGTTCCTGATTGCGCAGCGCGTTGCGAAGGTCCTCTTCCATCTTCAACTGCTCAACTGCCTGCGAGTTCATTTCCTCGTCGTAAAAGCGGTAGCAGGCCCGCCCCTCGGCCTTGGCCACGTACATGGCAGTATCGGCGTTGCGAACGAGGGTGTCCGGGTCCACGCCGTCGTGGGGAAAAATTGCTATGCCTATGCTGGGCGTTACTACCGGGTTATGCGATTGCAGGGCAATGGGCTCGGAAAGGGAGGCGAGGATCCGCTTCGCTACCAGTTCCACATGCCGGGTATCCTCCACGTCGGACAACACCACCGTGAACTCATCGCCTCCCAGGCGTGCAATTTCGGTGCTACCTGTGCCGTGCTCTTCGTCCTCTTCAGCATTTTGTTCGGAGAAGTAGTTGATCGCGTCATCTTCGCGCAGCTCGGAGGTGAGACGTTTGGCTATTTCCACCAGCAATCGGTCACCACGGCCGTGACCGATGGAGTCGTTGATGCGCTTGAAGTGATCCAGATCGATAAAGAGCAGGGCGGCGTTGGAGTTGCGGCGTTGGCTGCGTTTCAGTATGCGCGTCAATTGTTCATTGAAGCTGCGGCGGTTTGGCAGGCTGGTAAGAGGGTCGTAGTAAGCCAGATATCGCAGACGATCTTCCTGGCGTTTCAGGGCATTAAAGGCATTGCTGGCGCGCAGCATGTATTGTACGTCGCGCCCCAACAGTGACCAGTTGACCGGCTTCGTCTTGTATTGTGTGGCCCCGGCCTGGAAGCCGGCGTCAATTGATTTGCGGTCGTCAGACCCGGTGACAATCATGATGGGAATAGATTCGCCCTGGGGTAATTGGCGAATGCGTTCACATACTTCCAACCCGGTCATTCCCGGCATTTCTACGTCGAGAAATACGAGGTCGGGCCGCTCGCGCACAAAAACGTCCAGCGTTTCCAACCCATCTGTGGCTTCCACCACGATCATACCTTCTGCTTCCAGGCATTGACGGGTTAATAATCGCACGTTCTGGTCATCATCGCTGACCAGGATTTTCGCGCGATGGCGTGGCTTTTCGTTATTAGACATTCATGGCCGGAGTAATGCTTCTTGTAGTAGTTGTAGGCTATCATCACTGGAACCTCCCGCCTAGTGCGAATGCGGGTTTCGAAGCGGTAAGCAGTAGTTAGTGCATATGGTAACCGCATAATAATTATAGGGGAAACATCGGGCGCGCCATGCGAATTTATCCGGCCGCATTGTTAAGGCTGTTAGCGCCCTTCGTGTTGATTGGTGCGTCATTCTGGTTGCGCGATTTTACTGACAGCCTGGGAGCTGACACGCGTGTTGTGCTGAATTATCTGCCTTATCTTCTTTGTGCTGTTGCCCTGTTCCTCGCCTACCAGTTCAATCGTTGCCGGTTGATGTTGGCCACCATTGCGCTAGGTGTTTTTTATTGGCTGGTACAATCTCGCCTGCAAGTCAGTCTGTCGCAGGCAGAGGCCGGGCGTCTCTATCTCACTGTTAGCTTGGGTCTTCCTCTGCTCTGTATGTTCCTGATGCTCGTTCCTGAGACGGGTATATGGAACAAGCAGGGTTTAATTGTTTCAGTGTTGTTTGTCTTGCTGGCGTTCGCCTGTGGCAAGTTGGCGGTCTGGTTGCCCGAGGCCAGTGTGGCCGCGGAGCAATACTACCGGGCGCGGCCCTCAGAAGGCTATGTACTGTCCTATGGCGCGACACTGCTGGCGGCCTTGGTGTTCTCGGTCGGCATTGCGCTCGTGGTGCTGCGCAACGAGGAGACTGAGGCGACATTGCTGGGAGTACTGGCCGCACTTTTTCTGATTCTCGGGCTATTTTATCTGCAGGACATCTCGGTTGTGATGAGTGTCGCAGCGGGGCTTTGCCTTGTCTGGGGGCTGATGCGCAGCACGCATGCTATGGCCTATCGAGATGAACTGACGGGCCTGCTTGGCCGCCGTGCACTTGCCGAACGGCTGGGCAGGCTTGGCCGCCGCTACTGCATTGCTATGCTTGATGTGGACCATTTCAAGAAATTCAATGACAAGCACGGCCACGACGTGGGAGACGAGGTGTTGCGGATGGTTTCTTCCCAAATAAGCCGCGTGGGTGCCGGAGGCACGGCCTACCGCTATGGCGGTGAAGAGTTCTGTGTGATTTTTCCGCGCAGGTCTGCGGAGGAAGCAGCCGCAGAGCTGGAGCGCGTTCGCGAGCAGATCGCCGATTACCGTATGTCCATTCGCGATCGCACAGTGAGGCCTGTTCGCTCTCGTGTCGGTGCCCGTAAGCGCGGCGCTACGCGGCTGGGCAGTCGCCAGGTGGCGGTCACAATCAGTGCCGGTGTAGCGGAGCGCAGCGCAGACTTTTCAAAGCCTGATGCGGTGGTAATGAATGCAGACAAAATGTTGTATCGCGCGAAGAAGGCAGGGCGCAACAGAGTGGTCTTCTAAGGTCGTTTCATGCCTGGGGTCAGCAGCGGAGTGGGTACTTCAGGAAAACATCCGGTCACGTCGTTTGAAGCGTTGCTCCTGCACGAAGCGGGGCAGTTGCTGCAGCGGTATGGCCGGGCTGTAGTAAAAGCCCTGCACCTGTTGGCAATTGTGCTCGCGCAGAAACTCAACCTGCTCATGAGTCTCAGCGCCCTCGGCGATCACCAGCATGCCGAGGCGGTGGGCCATTTCGATAATCATGGTGCATACGGCTTCCTGGTGCGGGTTGCGCGGCAGGTCCCGCACGAAGCACTGGTCAATTTTGAGCGCTGTAATGGGTAACTCGGTCAGGTGAGACAGTTGCGAAAAGCCGGTGCCAAAATCATCCAGGGAAAAGGAAATCCCCAGCTGGCGCAACACATCCATGCGCTCCTTGATGGCTCCCGGGCTCTTGAGTATGGTCGACTCGGTCAGCTCGAACTCCAGCCGCGAGGCGTCGGCGCCACTGCGGGTCACAATGTCCTGCACGATATCGAGAAAGCGATTGTCCTGGATTTGCGAGAACGAGATGTTGACCGCAACATCCACGTCCTGCATACCCTGTTCGCCAAGCCAGATGATCGCTGAGCAGGCGTGTTGTATTACCTGGTAGCCGATAGTCTTCATCAGGCCCATGTCTTCGCAGGCCGACAGGAATTCACCCGGACAAAGCAACCCGCGCTCGGGGTGGTTCCAGCGCAGCAAAGCCTCAAGCCCCACCAGTTGGCCGTCGCTGAGGTTAATCCTCGGTTGATAGTGCAGCTCAAACTGGTTTTTGCGCACGGCATTGCGCAGTTCGGCAGCCAGTGAGTTGCCGCCCGCCACGTCAAACAGTAGCTGCTCGGAGTAGCGCACAAACTTGCCGCCCTCAACACTCTTGGCCTGCTGCATGGCACTGCGTGCATTATCCACCAGGTCGGAAAACTCGTTGCCATCCTCCGGAAAGATAGCGGCGCCGATGCTGGCTTCCACCGAGACCTGCTGCTCGCTCAGTATCATCGGGGCCGAGATCGAGTGGAGCATCTTTTCCGCGATCAGCTCCACATCGGCAGAGGAATTAACGTCTTCCAGTACTACAGCAAACTCGTCCCCACCCAGGCGCGCAATACTATCAGTGCTGCGCATCTTGTTGCCGAGGCGGCGGGAGATGGTTTTGATCATCAGATCGCCGTCGGCCTCGCCGTAGTTATCGTTCACATTGGCGAACTGGTCGACATTGATATACAGAAGCGCAGTGTTAAAGCCGTAGCGCTCCGAGCGATTCATGGCGCGCTCAAGGTGTGCGCGGAAGCCGGCACGATTGAGGGCGCCGGTGAGGGCATCACGGTTGGAGAGCTGCAGGATCTGGTCCCGTGCCTCTTTTAACTGAATGCTGTAATCGAGGATGCGGTGTACCAGTTGATCTTGTAGCTGCCCGCGCACCAGGTAATCCTGGGCACCGTACTCACGCAGTTGCGCGCTGATTTTTTCGGTTACTTCGTCCAGCAGCAAAATAATGGGAGCGGTGGCGTTGTTTTTCTGGGCCAGGCGCAGCAGGTACTCCGTCTCCGGGCTGTTGGCCATGATCACAGCATCTATCGATGGGTCCAGCAGAGCTTCCAATGGGCGGCGCATAAGGTTTGCCGAGGCAAGCCGAAATCGGGTGGGTGCCGCGCGCTCCAGGCAAGCGGACAGAATCAGGTGATCCGTCTTGTGTTCGGAGATAATAAGTACTGTGTGCTGATCCACGCAATCGCCCTGGCTGCTCAACCGGATGACACCACTGACACCCCTGCGACGTAACTTTTTCGGCGCAGGACTTGGTGGTGGTGCTTTATTCTTTATATAACATAAGGTTATACGGAATAATTCAATGGAATTCTAGTAATTGTTTATTGAAAATTACCAGCATAGCGCGGTGGCAGCGATAGACGTACTGCATTTTCGTTCTATGGTAGACTTTCCGTCCGTTTTTTTCTTCCTGACAGAATCTCTATGAGTTTAGCCTCCGACAAACTGGAAATTATCCGCCAGCAGGTGCAGTACCATCTGGATAAAGAGGAACAAAAGCAGATGAACCCGGCGCAGGAAGCGGCGCTGCGGGAGCAGGTGAAGGCGCGGCTGATAAAAGAGAATGCCGTTATTGTTGCGCACTACTATACCTCCCCGGAGATCCAGGCCCTGGCGGAAGAAACCGGTGGTTGTGTTTCCGACTCGCTGGAAATGGCCCGTTTCGGCCACGACCATCCCGCCGATACACTGATTGTGGCCGGTGTTAAGTTCATGGGCGAAACAGCGAAAATCCTCACGCCTAACAAGCGCGTATTGATGCCCACGCTGGAGGCAACCTGCTCACTGGATCTGGGCTGCCCGGTGGACGAGTTTTCGGCGTTTTGCGACCAGCACCCCGAACGTAAGGTGGTGGTTTATGCCAATACCTCAGCGGCAGTAAAAGCCCGGGCAGACTGGGTGGTCACATCCAGTATTGCATTGGCCGTCGCGGAGCACCTGGCGGACCAGGGAGAGAAAATCATCTGGGCCCCGGATCGTCATCTGGGCGACTATGTACGGCGACAATCGGGTGCTGACATCCTGATGTGGGATGGCGCCTGCATTGTGCACGAGGAGTTTAAGGCCCGGGGCATTGCGGATCTGAAGAAAGTGTATCCCGGGGCCGCGGTACTGGTGCACCCGGAGTCTCCCAGGGCAGTTCTGGAACTGGCCGACAGGGTGGGTTCTACCACCCAGATCATTCGCGCAGCTGTGGAAATGGACAATCAACAGTTCATTGTTGCCACGGACCAGGGCATCTTCTACAAGCTGCAACAGCAGGCACCGGACAAGGAGTTCATTATTGCGCCCACCGCCGGTAACGGTGCAGCCTGTCGCAGTTGTGCCAACTGCCCCTGGATGGCGATGAATGATCTGGAGAGTCTCGCCGGCGCCTTTGACAGGAACGACAATGAAATTTTTGTGGACCCGGTGGTAGGCGAGCAAGCCATGGTGCCCCTGCGCAGGATGCTGGATTTTGCCGCGAATATGCAGTTGGCCGTACAGGGCAACGCCTGAAAATAGCGCCGCGCTTCGTCAGCCGTCCAGTGCTGCGCGCATCTCCGAAATATCAACCAGCCGCTGATTGATCTTCGCACTGGTCAGGAAATCACTCCGGGTCAGTTTGAGGGCGTAGTTGAGCTGTGTTTGCGCCTGGTCCAGGTTGCCGTTCAGAATGAAGTATTCTGCTCTCGATTGGTGCAGCCCGATAATATCTCCCGACAGCCCCTGAACTTCCGCCAGCAGGTACCAGAGGCCGGGATCGTTGGGATTGAGCTTGCTCTGTGCCTGCAGCACTTGCTCTGCAATATGCGGTTGCTCATTCATCATTAACGCTCTGGCGTAGGTCATCGTAAGAGCGTGGTTTCCCGGGCTGAGTTTGAGACGACGTGCCAGCGCCTTTACCGCGTTATCCGGTTTGTTGCGCGCCATGTCTATTTCGGCATCGGCGATAATATATTCGATTCTCTCCGGGTTTTTCGACCAGATACCATCCAGTTCCAGTGCCGCCTCATCCGGTTTTCCAGCCGCGGTTAGCGCCAGCACCAGCCCGTAGGTGGTCGCTTCAACAGAGCGCGGCGTACCCTCCAGTTCGCCGCGAAATTTCTGCACCGCCTCCTCGGGTGATATCGCCAGTTCATTGGCGACACGAGCGCGCATCAACTGGTAGTCCAGGGAAATCGTTGGTTCCTTCTTTGGATACTGTCTCGCCCGATTGCGGGTGTCGGCAATGCGGTTTTCGGACAGGGGGTGAGTGCGCAGAAATTCCGGGATGCGCTCACTGCTGGAGTAGCGAGAGGCCTGCATCATACGCTCGAACATGCTGGGCGCGGCCTGCGGGTCAAAGCCCGCGGCCACCAGCGTCTGCATACCCACGCGGTCAGCTTCCTGCTCGTTGGTCCGGCTATAGCGCAGGGCTGAGTCCTGGGCGGCGGCCTGGGTGGCGGCCAGGCCGGCCATACCGGCATCCCCCCCCACGGTAGCCATGAGCACGAAACTGGCGAGCATTGCGGCCAGGGCCAGAGATTGGTTTTTTTGCTGGAATTCCACGCCGCGGGAAAAGTGTCGCTGACTCAGGTGTGCTATCTCATGCGACAGCACAGTAACCAGCTCATCCTCTGTCTGGGCATACATCAGCAGGCCATTGTTGATGCCGATGACACCACCCGGAACGGCAAACGCGTTGATTTCGGGGCTGTCGACAATCACCACTTCTACCCGCCGATCCTCGAGCTGACTGTGGGTGACCAGCAGATAGATAAGATGCTCCAGGTAATCGTGCAGCAGCGGGTCGTCCACTGTGGGCACCTGACTGCGGAAAATGCGCAGCCAGGCCCTGCCCAACTGGTACTCGAATTCGGCGGAAAACATGCTGGTGCTGGACTCGCCCAGATTGGGCAGCTTGAGCTCCTGGGCCCCCACGGGGTTGCCTGCAGCCAATATCATGGATAGCAGCAGTGCTATTGCCGAATTTCGCGCCGGAAGTATTGTTCGCCAGGAGTTAAACACTGGAATGTATCACCAAAACCAAGCCCTAAGAGAAGGCGTCATTGTACGCCAGGGGAACAGTGGGAGGACAAACTGTTTGTTCATTGTGTAATTAGAGTAATTCTCTGGATCAAAGTTCATAATGGGTAGCTGAATAGCTATACTGTGCCGCCTTTGCGCGGAGCTGCAGTTTTATGAGTAAGAAAGGTCCGTTGGAGCTCGATGCCCGGGGGCTTGTTTGTCCCATGCCCCTGTTGCAGGCCAAGCGGGCAATAAATGCGATGACTGCCGGACAGCAGTTGCAAGTGTTCGCAACAGACCAGGGGTCTGTGCGCGATTTCAAGGTATTCGCAGAACAGTCCGGCCACCTGTTACTGGCCAGTGACGAGTCCGATGGTGTCTACCGGTACCTGCTGCAAAAAGTGGAAAAGCCCTGAGGGGAAGGCGTTATGCTCGATATTTTCAACAAATGGTACAAGCGCTACCTGTTTGAAGAGGAATCCGTTCTTCTTCTGGTACTGCTGACCATTGGTGTGGCTTTGCTGATGACGATTGGCGATATTATTGCGCCGGTGCTCGCTGCTCTGGTATTGGCCTTTTTGATGGAAGGTATTTCCACCGGGCTGGAGAGCCGCGGTGTGCCCCCGTGGCTGGGAGTGTCCGTCGCCTATATTGTGTTTATCGGCGGTTTTTTCGCGATCACCCTGGGTGTGTTGCCACTCGCCTGGCGTCAGTTGGCAAGCCTCGCTGGGGAAATGCCGCGCATGTTGGAGCAGGGTCGTCAGTTTCTCGGCGTGTTGCCGGCCCGCTATCCGGAATTGGTGTCAGCGGCACAACTCAACGAACTTACCGCCCTGGCCAAAGTGGAGATTGCCGCACTTGGCCAGGCGCTGCTAACCCGCTCGGTGGCCTCCATCCCCGGCCTGTTTACAGTGCTGATCTACATGGTCCTGATTCCCATGCTGGTATTCTTCTTTTTGAAGGACAAGCAGCTATTGCTGGATTGGGCGGCCAGCTTCCTGCCCCGTGAGCGCCCCTTGCTACGCCAGATATGGGGTGAAATGAACATGCAGTTTGCCAATTACGCGCGGGGCAAAGTGCTGGAAATTCTTATTGTGGGGGCTGTCAGCTATGTTGCCTTCATCTACCTGGGGCTCAGTTACGCTGCCCTGCTGGCGCTGGCGGTGGGCCTTTCAGTGATCATTCCCTATATCGGTGCTGCCCTGGTGACCCTGCCGGTTGTTATGGTGGGGTTTTTCCAATGGGGTATGGGCAGTGAATTTTATACGCTCTGTGCGGTCTATTTGTTCATTCAGGCTCTGGACGGCAACGTGCTGGTGCCACTGCTCTTCTCCGAGGCAGTTAACCTGCACCCTGTCGCCATTCTTATGGCAGTACTGTTTTTTGGCGGTATCTGGGGCTTATGGGGGGTATTCTTCGCCATCCCGCTGGCTACCATGATCAAAGCCATTATTAATTCGTGGCCCACGGCACAGACGGAAATAGTCGAAGCCACCACAACGCAACCCCATATGGAGTAAGCAATGCTCGCTTTTTTCAAACGGCAGGGACCCAATGCCCTGTCAGGTATCGTTTTTGCCCTGATCTTTGTTGGCTGCGCATCAGTTGCCCCCGGGCTGAAGCAACCTGTCAAAAGCCCCAATGACGATTACCAGTACCGGCTGGTGACGTTGCCCAATGAGATGGAGGTCTTGTTGATCTCCGACCCCAAGACCATCAAGGCGGCGGCGTCCCTGGACATCAACGTGGGCAGCGGCGATAACCCTGAGGGGCGTGGTGGGCTCGCCCACTTCCTGGAACATATGCTGTTTTTGGGAACCGACAAATATCCGGACCCGGCGGAGTATGAGGAATACATTACCGAGCATGGCGGCTCTCGTAATGCTTACACCAGCTTTGCGAACACCAATTATTTTTTTGATGTCAACGCAGCCTATTTACCCGAGGCCCTGGATCGTTTTGCCCAATTCTTTATCGCTCCCCGCTTCGACGAGGCCTATGTGGAGCGCGAGAAAAATGCGGTAGAAGCCGAGTACCAGATGGGATTGAAGAGCGACTCTCGCAGAGGCCTGGATGTTCTGCAAACTGTAATGAACCCCAAACACCCGTATAGCCAGTTTACCGTGGGCTCCCTCGATACCCTGGCCGACCGGCCAGATTCCAGTGCGCGCGGAGAGCTGATAAGTTTTTATAAAGCGCATTACTCTGCCAATGTCATGCGCCTTGTCGTGCTGGGTACCGAGTCGCTCGATGAACTTGAAGCCATGGTAGTGCCACTGTTTAGCGCCGTGCCCAATACGAATCGTAAGCAGGAGGATATTGCCACTCCCCTGTTCAATCCGGACAGCCTCCCTATGTTGGTCCAGGTGAAACCACAGGCGACATTGCGGCAACTGGACCTGGCATTTCCCATTCCCGACTACCATAAGGCCTATGACGCAAAACCGGTGTCCTATCTTGGGAATCTGGTGGGGCACGAGGGCGAGGGTAGTCTGCTATCGCAGCTAAAAGCAGAGGGCCTGGCCGAGGGCTTGTCAGCGGGCACCGGTCTGAACTGGCCTGGCGGTGAATTGTTCAGCGTGAGTATTTCACTTACTGAAAAAGGGGTGCAGGAATACCAGCGGGTGTTGCAACTGTTCTTCGCCTATACGGATATGCTGCGTAAGGAAGGTGCCCAGGAATGGCTTTATGACGAGCAGGCACGTCTGGCAAATCTCAGTTTCCGCTTCAAGCAGGAAGCGTCTCCGATCAGCTATGTGAGCCAGGTTTCATCAGGAATGCACGATTACGCACCGCAGGATGTGCTGCGTGGTCCCTACCTCATGGACCGTTACGACCAGGTTATGATCAACGGCCTGCTGCAAAAAATTACCGCGAGCAATGTTCTGGTTACCCTTACGGACCAGAGTGTTGATACGGATGCTGTGTCGCCTTTTTACGATACGCCCTATTCACGACAAACGCTTACCGACGAACAATTGGCTGCCTGGCAGCCACCTGCTGAACCCGAGCCGTTTCACCTGCCGCAGGTAAATGAATTTATCGCCGAGGATGTCGCGTTGGCGCCGCTGCCAGAAAAGCTGCCTGGGCACCCTGTTGTCGCCCTGGAGGAGGCACGCCAGACAATATGGTTTATGCAGGACGATGAGTTCCGCGTACCCAAGGGCGCGACCTATATCAACTTCCGCTCCCCGGAAGTGGGGCAGAGTGCGAGGCAAACGGCATCAGCGGTGCTGTATACCGCAGTGCTGAAAGACGACGTTAACGAGTACGCCTATCCCGCGATGCTTGCGGGCCTGAATTTCAATTTTTACAAACATGCCCAGGGCATCAGCCTGCGTGTGACGGGTTATAACGATAAGCAGGCCCTGTTGCTTGAGGAGTTGTTTGCCGTGGTTGCCGAGCCGGCCTTTAACGCCCAACGCTTCGACGATATCCGCAAGGATATGATCCGCGCCCTGGAAAACAGTGTGGCAGGGCGTCCCTCTGGTCAGGTGATGAATGATCTGCGTGAGGCGCTGCTCTATGGCGAATGGGGCGAACAGGCACTGATCGCAGAACTCGAACAGCTGGATATGCAGGCCGTAGAGGATTACGCACGCAGCTTCTGGTTCGGCGCATCGGCGGAAGTGATGATCTACGGCAACTATGAGGAACCCTATGCCGAGCAGGTCTCTGCCATGCTCGCGCGGCTCATTCCTGCCATACCTGCCGCCGCGCTCCCTGATCTGCGAGTACTCAGGTTGGCGGCGGGCGAGTCGCTGCAATATCAAGTTGATGTACCGCACGATGATTCGGTGGTCGCGTGGTATTTACAGGGCGATGCCGATGAATGGCATGACCGCGCAGCGACTGCACTCACTGCACAAATTATCAAATCGGGTTTTTTCCAGCAGTTGCGTACCGAGCAGCAACTGGGGTATGTGGCGAGCGCATTCGACTGGCCGCAACTGCAGGTGCCCGGCCTTGTTCTGTTGATCCAGTCGCCCGTGGCAGACGCGGGTAAGGTGGCAAGCGCCATGAGTACGTTTATGAAGGCTGTACCGGCAGAGCTGGACGAGCAGCAGTTTGCGCGTCATAAGGCCGCTTTGTTGAGCGACATTCTTCGCCCGGACAAAAATTTGTGGGAGCGGGCAGATTTTTACTGGCAATCAATTGCAACCAGCCAGTTCGATTTCGACGGGCGCAAACAAATGGCGGATGCCGTGAAATCTTTCAGTCTGGATCAATGGGCGGCATATTATCAACGGGTGTTTGTTGAGCAGGCGCACTCGCTGCAAGTGGTGGCCCCGGGCCGCTGGAAGACCTTTCCCGAGGGAGACTATCAGCATTTTGACTCGGCGGACGCGATAAAGCAGGGCCATTCGAGCTACCTCATAGACTGATTCCAGTCAGCTTCGATTGCTGCAGGCGCGCCTATCTCTGGGCCGCTGCAGCGTTGCCCGGGTATGTTCCCATCGATAAGCAAACTTCTTTATTTATAGTTCTAAAATAGAACCAATCTTTTAATGTCTGGTGGATTAATGTACAGTTCCCGGGCTGCGCTTTTATTTTTGGCCTTTCGGCAGGTGTGTTTTGACCGTTTGCGCGCCACAAAATGCGCAGATAAACATTTACGGTTCTATTATGAAACTTAATAAATAGGTCAGTGCACCTTGCCTGCTGACAGATAAGAGAGATGACGGGTATGACTGAAGATATGGATCCGATCGAAACCAGGGAATGGCTGGACGCTCTGGACGAGGTGGCAAAACACAGTAGCCCCGAACGCGCCGCCTTTCTGCTTGCAGAGCTCACCAAGCATGCCAAAGAGCGCCGTCTCAATCTTCCCCCTGCCATCACTACGCCGTTTTCGAACAGTATCGCCCCGGCAGAAGAAAAGATGATGCCGGGTGACCTGTTTATGGAGCGCCGCATCCGCTCGCTGGTGCGTTGGAACGCGCTGGCCATGGTGATGCGCGCCAACGATAACGACGAGGGACTGGGTGGGCACATTTCCAGTTTCTCCTCCAGCGCCACGCTATATGATGTGGGCTTTAATCATTTCTTCCGTGGCACCGAGGGGGGGCACCCCGGTGACCTGGTGTTCTACCAGGGCCACAGCGCGCCGGGTATGTACGCGCGTTCTTACCTTGAAGGCCGCTTTGACGAGGAACAGCTCGATAAATTTCGCCGGGAAGTCGACGGCGGTGGCCTGTCTTCCTACCCGCATCCGTGGCTGATGCCGGACTACTGGCAATTTCCCACGGTCTCCATGGGTTTGGGGCCTATACAGGCGATTTACCAGGCGCATGTTATGAAGTACCAGCACAGTCGCGGTCTGCTCGACCAGGGTGATCGCAACGTCTGGTGTTTTATGGGGGACGGTGAATGTGACGAGCCGGAGTCATTGGGTGCCATTTCCCTGGCGGGCCGTGAGAAGCTGGGCAATCTGCATTTTGTCATCAACTGCAATCTGCAGCGCCTGGACGGGCCGGTGCGGGGCAATGGCAAGATCATCCAGGAACTCGAGGGTGTATTCCGGGGTGCCGGTTGGCATGTCATCAAGGTCATTTGGGGTCGCAAGTGGGATCCGCTACTGGAGCGGGACAAGACCGGCCTGTTACAGAAGCGTATGGACGAAGTCTGCGACGGCGAGTTGCAGAACTACAAGTACAATGGCGGCGCCTACACCCGCGAGCATTTCTTTGGCAAGTATCCGGAATTGTTGGAACTGGTTGCGGACCTGTCAGACGATGACATCATGTACCTGAACAGGGGCGGTCACGATCCCTACAAGGTGTACGCCGCCTATGCAGCCGCAGCGGAAGAGCACGTCCGGCCAACGGTTATCCTGGCGATGACAGTCAAGGGTTACGGCACCGGCGAAGCGGGGGAGGCCAATAACGAAACCCACTCCCTCAAGAAGCTCGACGTGGAGAGCCTGAAAGCTTTTCGCGATCGCTTTGCGATTCCCATCTCCGATGCCGAACTGAAACATGTGCCCTATTATCGTCCCGCACCTGACAGCCCGGAATTGCGCTATATGAAGCAGCGCCGCGAGGCGCTGGGCGGTGCGATACCCACCCGGCGCAGCCAGGTGGAATCCTTGGAAGTGCCGCCCTTGTCGGCGTTTGAAAGTCAGCTCAAAAGCAGTGGCAAGCGTGCGGTCTCTACTACCATGGCTTTCGTGCGCCTGCTGTCCACGCTGATTAAAAATAAGAGCATGGGTGAGCGGGTGGTACCCATCGTGCCGGACGAGGCGCGCACCTTCGGGATGGAGGGAATGTTCCGGCAGTTGGGCATTTACTCATCCGTGGGGCAGCGCTATACGCCTCACGATTCCGGCCAGATCATGTTCTACAAGGAGGATATAAAGGGGCAGATTCTCGAAGAGGGTATCAACGAGGCGGGCGCTTTTTCTGCGTGGCTGGCAGCGGCAACATCCTATAGTACAAGCGCCTACCCGATGGTGCCGTTTTATATTTTCTACTCCATGTTTGGCTTCCAGCGCATTGGTGATCTGGCCTGGGCCGCCGGTGACAGCCAGGCTCGCGGGTTCCTGATCGGCGCTACTGCGGGGCGCACCACGCTGAATGGCGAGGGCCTGCAACACCAGGATGGGCACAGCCACCTGCTGGCGTCCACCATCCCAAATTGTGTGAGCTACGACCCTGCCTACGCATATGAACTGGCGGTGATTATTCAGGATGGCCTGCGCAGTATGTTTCAGGAAGGCGAGAACCATTTTTATTACATCACCACCATGAACGAGAATTACGTGCAACCCGCCATGCCTGAGGGCGTGGAGGAAGGCATTATCCAGGGCATGTACCCCTTGCGGCGCGGGGCTGGCAAAAAAGGGCTGCGTATACAGTTAATGGGGGCGGGGACCATTCTGCGGGAAGTGGAAGCCGCGGCTGACATCCTGGCCAAGGATTACCAGGTATCGGCAGATATCTGGAGCCTCACAAGTGTCAATCAGTTACAGCGAGAGGGAAAGGCAGTGCTGCGCTGGAATATGCTGCACCCCGAGGAGGAGGCGCGCGTGCCCTACATCACCCGGCAACTGGAAGGGAGTGAGGGGCCGGTAATCGTGGCCACTGATTATATCAAGGCCTATACAGACCAGTTGCGCGAATTTATCCCGGGGCGCTACGTCACACTTGGCACCGATGGCTTCGGTCGCTCGGATACCCGGGAAAAACTGCGCGAGTTCTTCGAGGTCAGCCGGGAGTATATTGTGATTGCCGCGCTGACCGCACTGGCTGATGATGGTCTGTTTGAGCGCGCGCAGGTGTCGCAGGCGATGCGCTCGCTGGGGATTTCAGCAGACAAAATCGACCCCCTGTCAGCTTGAGGATAATAAGATGTCAAAACAACAGGTAACGGTTCCCGATATAGGCGGTGCCGAAGGCGCTGAAGTGATTGAGGTGCTGGTTGCAGTGGGTGACGAGGTGGTCGTTGACCAGGGCCTGATAGTGCTGGAGTCAGATAAGGCGTCCATGGAAATTCCATCCACTCTCGCCGGTACAGTGGTGGAAGTGCTGGTGACAGAGGGGCAGGAGTTGGCCGAGGGGGCACCGGTAGTGATGGTAGACGTGGCGGCAGGGTCCGAAGCAGAGGCTGAGTCAGGGACAGAAGTTGAAGCTGAAGCAGAAGCAGAAGCCAAGCCTGAGCCAGAAGAACAGGAGAAAGCACCATCACAACAACCGGCCGTTGCCGAGACGCCGGCGGCACCAGAGGCAGCTGCTGACCAGACCGTTAGCGTTCCGGATATTGGCACCGATGAAGCGGTAGAATTGATTGAAATCTGCGTAGCCGCGGGCGATACCGTGGCTGAAGGCGACTCGCTTGTGGTGCTGGAGTCGGACAAGGCCTCCATGGAGGTGCCGTCACCTCTGGCAGGGGAGGTGCTGGAGCTATTGGTGAAAGCCGGCGATTCAGTGGCGCAGGGCGATAAACTGCTGATACTGAAAGGCGCTGCTGCGCCAACACCGGTAGCGGAACCCACGGCAGAGTCCACGACTCCAACTGCGAAAACAGTGTCAGCCCCGGTTATCGAAGCAGCCCAGGCAACGCCTCCGGCCGTGGGTGCCACGGAAGAGGCAGGCGGTGGAGAGAGCAGTGGTGTGTACGCGGGCCCGGCTGTACGCAAACTTGCCAGGGAGTTTGGGGTGACACTGGAGCAGGTATCCGGCTCGGGCCCACGAGGGCGGGTGCTCAAGGAAGATCTGCAGAAATTTGTGCATAAAGCGCTCAGTGGCAAGCCCGCCGCGGTGACCAGCGGCAGCGGCATTCCGGCAATACCGGAAGTGGATTTTGCGAAATTTGGCCCGGTTGAAGTCACCAAACGCGGTAGGCTGGACAAGCTCACGGCAGCCAATATGCAGCGCAGTTGGCTCAATGTGCCCCACGTTACGCAGTTTGATGAGGCCGATATCACGGCGCTGGAGGAGTTCCGCGCCGGGCTCAAGGCCGAGGCAGAGCGGCGTGATACGCGCCTGACCCCCATGCCGTTTATTCTCAAGGCCTGCGCTGTGGCACTGCGTGATAACCCGAAGTTCGCCAGTTCTCTGGCGGCGGAAGGAGAGCAACTGGTTTACAAGCAATACACGCACATCGGGATGGCGGTGGATACCCCCGCCGGTTTGATGGTGCCGGTTATTCGGGATGTGGACAAAAAAACCATCTGGGAACTGGCAGAAGAAGTGCTGGCTATGGCGGCCAAGGCCCGCGATCGCAAGCTCAGTCCCAGTGATATGCAAGGCGGTTGCTTTACCATCTCCAGCCTGGGCAATATTGGCGGTACCGGGTTTACGCCTATTGTTAATGCACCGGAAGTTGGCATTCTGGGTGTGTCCAGGGCAACGATCAAGCCGGTTTGGGACGGTAATGCGTTTGCGCCGCGCAAAATGCTGCCGCTTACGCTGTCCTACGATCACCGTGTGATTAACGGCGGAGATGGCGGTCGGTTTATGTCCCAGCTGGTGGCCTTGTTGGGCGACCTGCGCCAGCTGATAATGTAGTCATCTGCGGCGGTGGCCGCAGGGTTGGCACGGATACTGCTGTACCATTACCTCTTATCCCAGAGGGGGCTTATGTGTGGTGGAGGCGTCGATGCCTGATAACGCACCAGCGTGGCAGAAAGCTTTTTTAGACCGGCATCGGCTGGATGCTGTTTATCTGCGCTATGCACAATATTGGTTCGAACCGCTGGCCACCGCCCTGCGGGCGCACTTTAATGGTGCGCGCGGCGTTCATGCCGGTCGGCCCTTGCTGGTGGCAGTTAACGGTAGTCAGGGCTCCGGTAAAACCACACTCTGCGCCTGGCTTTGTGCCCATTTACAGGCTCAGCAAGGTGTTCGCGCCATCGCACTTTCTCTCGATGACTTTTATCTGACTCGCGCAGAGCGCCGGGAGTTGGCCCTTTCAGTACATCCGCTTCTGGCCACGCGGGGCGTGCCCGGCACCCACGATATGGCTTTACTGAATACCACACTGGATGCGTTATTAGCGCCCGCAAGGACAGTGGCAGTGTCTGTACCCAGGTTTGACAAGGCCAGGGATGATCGCCGACTTCGGTCGCGTTGGGACGAGTTTGAAGGCAGGGTTGATGTGGTGCTGCTTGAGGGTTGGTGTCTGGGTGCGCGGCCGGAGACGGTTGCAGCCTTGCGGCAACCGGTTAATCGACTGGAACGCGAGGAAGACCCGGATGGGTCCTGGCGCAGCTATGCCAACCATGCCTTGCAGCAGGATTTCCTGCCGCTGTATGAGCGCGTGGACAAATGGGTCATGCTGGCGGCCCCTTCTTTTGATTGTGTTTATCGCTGGCGCCTCGAACAGGAGCGCAAGCTGGCCAGGGCAACGCAGGGGGAGCAGGATGGTGTGATGACTGATCAGCAGCTGGCCCGCTTTGTCCAGTTTTACCAACGCCTCACCCAGCACTGCCTTGCAACGCTGCCGGATGTCGTCGATTACCTGTATACGCTCGATGAGAAGCGCAAAATTGTGTCCAGCCGACCCCAGCGGGCGGTGGCCCCGTGAGCGATTCGGCAGACGCTTTGCATCTGGTTTTCAGCGACCTCGATGGCTCGCTGCTCGATCATCACAATTACAGTTTCATTGACGCCATGCCGCAACTGCGCGGTCTGGAGCGGTTGGCGATCCCGCTGATTCCCGCCAGCAGCAAGACCCGGGTAGAGATCGAGCAATTGCGGCAGCAGCTGGGGAACACGCATCCTTTTATAGTTGAGAACGGCGCGGCGGTGTTCATTCCCCAGGGGTATTTCGCATCGCAACCCGCAGGCACCACTGAGCGCGAGGGCTACTGGGTTTATGAATTGTCCAGGCCGCGGTCGCACTGGCTGTCGCTGTTGCGTGAGTTGATGAGTGAATTCGACGCGGAGTTTGATTACTTCTATCGCGCGGGAACCGCCGGTATCTCACGTATGACCAGGCTGCCCGCTGATAAAGCCGCGCTGGCGAATCAGCGGGATTACAGCGAACCGGTGCAGTGGCTGGGCAGCGCACAGCGGCGACAGGCATTTATCAGCGCGTTGCAGGCCCGGGGAGCATCCGTGCTGCAGGGCGGGCGGTTTCTCGGTGTTTCGGGCGATTGTGACAAGGGCAGGGCAGTGGCCTGGCTCAGAGCAGCGTACCAGCAGGCCACGGGGCAGCGTGTGTGTCACGATCTCGCTATCGGCGACAGCGGCAATGATTGCGCCATGCTGGAAGTGACTGAATGGGCGTTGCTGGTGCGTTCGCCAGTGCATGATTTTCCGCCTCTGCAGCGCCGCGATGGAATTATTCGCAGTCGGGATTTCGGCCCCGCTGGCTGGGCCGAAGGGGTCGCGCAGTGGTTGTCCGGGATGAACCGGCATTGACAAGGTATTGAGGGACATTTGATGGCAGATTTTCACCAGAACGGCATAATAACCACACTGCACAATCTGGCTCAGCGGCCAGTGGAGGAAATGGAGCGCGAGTTGCTGCAGTTCTCCCGGCAGCGCCCGATGGGGCTTATCCTGCCCTCCCTGTTTTCCGAACTGGAAGGAGAGGCTCTGCCGGCGATTATAGATGAGCTGGTTAAAGTCCCTTACCTGTCTCAGATTGTTATCGGCCTCGATCGGGCAGACCAACAGCAGTACCAGCAGGCGCTGGCGTTTTTTGGCCGTTTACCGCAACCGCACAGCATACTGTGGAATGATGGCCCTCGCCTGCAGGCACTGGACCAGCAGCTACAGGCGCTGGACCTGGCACCGCGGGAGTTGGGCAAGGGACGCAATGTCTGGTATTGCATGGGCTATACCCTGGCATCGGGAAACTGCGAGTCCATTGCTTTGCACGACTGCGATATCGTGACCTATGATCGCTCCCTGCTGGCGCGGCTGATCTATCCCGTTGCTCACCCCCGCTTTAACTACGAGTTCTGCAAAGGCTATTACGCCCGCGTGGCCGACGGCAAGATCAACGGCCGCGTCAGCCGCCTGCTCGTCACCCCCTTGCTGCGGGCGCTGAAGAAGACCGTGGGCGATATGGAATACCTGGATTACATGGACAGCTTTCGTTATCCATTGGCGGGCGAGTTTTCTTTTCGCAGGGACGTGCTCAACGATATTCTGATCCCCAGTGACTGGGGCCTAGAGATCGGCGTGCTGTCCGAGATGTACCGCAACTACGCCAACAATCGTTTGTGCCAGGCGGATATTGCCGATAACTATGATCACAAACATCAGCAACTGTCGCCTGACAATGATGAGGCGGGTCTGTCAAAAATGTCCATCGATATTGCCAAAGCCCTGTTTCGCAAGTTGGCCACACGCGGTGTGACATTCAACACCGAGGCCTTTCGTTCGTTAAAAGCGACCTACTACCGCATTGCCCTGGATTTTGTCGAAACCTACCACAATGATGCGCTTATGAATGGACTCTCCCTCGATATACACAGTGAAGAGAAAGCGGTGGAGTTGTTCGCAGAGAATATTATGAAAGCCGGGGAAGCGTTTCTCGATCGCCCGATGGAACGGCCATTTATTCCGAGCTGGAACCGGGTAATCAGCGCGATACCGGATGTGCTTGAGCAGTTGCGTGACGCAGTAGAGGCAGACCAGGCGGAGTTTGGTGTGGGCCGGGACTAGCCGGCGTGCTGCAGAAAGTGCGAGAGTCGATGCAGTTGGGTGAGCGGGTGCAACATCATCTGGACATGATTTACCACGCCAACCCGCTGGGGGCAGAACTTGGCGGCCTGGCCGAAGAGTTGCTGACGCTTATGCGCCTGGTGCCGGAGACACAACTGGCGGCCAGCCACGTCAACCGCTGGAGTGAGCGCGATGCGCTGGTAATTACCTACGGCGACAGCATTCTGCGCCCGGGTGAAAAACCCCTCGCCACGCTGAAGCACTTTCTCGACAGCCACTGCGAAGGCCTGCTCAGCGGCGTACATATATTGCCCTTTTACCCCTGGAGTTCCGATGATGGCTTCGCCGTGCTGGACTACTCCAGTGTTAACGAGGCTCTGGGAGACTGGTCATTGGTGCGGGACATTTCCGCCGACTATGATTTGATGGCCGATCTGGTGATCAATCATTGCTCCAGCCGAAGTCTGTGGTTTCAGAACTTCTTGCAGGGAGTGTCTCCGGGGGCGGACTACTTTTTTACCGCGTCACTGGAAGATGATCTCAGTGAGGTAGTGCGCCCGCGCACCTCGCCGTTGTTGCGGGAAGTGGAGACGTCCAGCGGCACGCAATATGTCTGGTGCACGTTCAGCCATGACCAGGTCGATCTGGATTTTCGCAACCCGGAAGTCCTCAAGCAGTTTGTGTCCATTCTGCGCCTGTACCTGGATGAGGGCGTGCGCATTTTTCGCCTCGATGCCGTGGCTTTCCTGTGGAAGATACCGGGTACCAACTGCCTCAACCTTGAAGAGACCCACGAGCTGGTGCGCCTGTTGCGCACCCTGACAGAGCATGCCAGTGAGGACGCGCTGGTTTTTACCGAGACCAATATTCCCAACCGGGAAAATCTGTCCTACTTTGGCAACGCCAATGAGGCCCACTGCGTCTACAATTTTTCTTTGCCACCATTGTTGGTGAATACGCTGGTGAGCGGAGATTGCAGCTATCTGAAACGCTGGCTGATGAGCATGCCCCCCGCCCAGAATGGCACGGCCTATTTCAATTTCATTGCCTCCCATGACGGCATTGGTCTGCGGCCGGCGGAAGGGCTTTTGTCAGACGACGAGCTGGCAACGCTTATCGCCACCATGGAATCTTTCGGCGGACACGTATCCTATCGCGCACTGGAAGACGGTCAGCGCAAACCCTATGAGATTAATATCTCACTGTTTGATGCCCTGCAGGGCACTATCGCCGGGGCTGATGACTATGGGCTGGAGCGATTCCTGTGTGCCCACGCTATTATGTTTGGCCTGGAAGGTATCCCCGGTATCTACCTGCACAGCCTGTTGGCAACGCGCAACGACTATGAGCGGGTGGAGAACAGCGGCCACTACCGGGCCATTAACCGTCATCAGTGGGACAGTGACATCCTCGAAGCAAGTCTGGCCGACGAGGGGTCAGTTCACCGCAGGGTGTTCGCGCAGCTCAAACAGCTGCTGACGATCCGCCGCCAGCAGGCGGCGTTTCATCCCAATGCCACGCAATTTACCCTGCATCTTGGTACCGCGCTGTTCGGCTACTGGCGACAGAGCATCGATCGACGCCAGTCGGTGTTTTGCGTCAGCAATATCAGCCCAGATGTTCAGCCACTGGCGCTGTCGGATATCAATATCACCGACACGGAGCACTGGCACGACCTGATGGGTGATATAGTCTTTGAAAAGAGTGTGCAGGTATTGGAGTTGCAGCCTTACCAGAGCGTCTGGATCACCAACCTGCCAAATTACGGGCACTAGCCCGGGAGGGCTGTCTCGTGAATTACCATAGCATCAGCTACGCCTGCGTCGGGCGTGTTGCCACCATTACGCTCGATCGTCCCCATCGCATGAATGCGATTTCTCTCGGCATGCCGGGGGAAATCGCCCATGCGGTCGCGCGGGCCAACAGGGACGACGCTATTCACGCCATTGTTCTCACCGGCGCGGGTAAGGGCTTTTGTAGCGGTTATGACCTGGTGGATTTCGCAGAAAAACAGGGCGAACAGCCCGGTTCGCAACTGGGGGCGGGCGCGCAGGACAGCGGCAGCTGGGACCCCATGGCAGACTATTTCGGTATGCGTCAGAACACCGAGGACTTCATGTCACTGTGGCGCAGCTACAAGCCGACGATAGCGCGTGTACACGGGCCGGCTGTGGCCGGGGGCAGTGATATCGCCCTGTGCTGTGATCTGGTGGTGATGGCGGATGAGGCCGTGATCGGTTACCCGCCAGCCCGGGTATGGGGGTGCCCTACCACCGCGATGTGGGTTTATCGGCTGGGCGCGGAGAAAGCCAAGCGCATGTTGCTCACCGGTGACCTGGTGGGGGGAAAGGAGGCGGTCGCGCTTGGCCTTGTGCTGGAGTCGGTGCCGCTGGTGCAGCTGGACAAGCGAGTGGAGACACTGGCGCAACGCATGGCCGGGGTGCCCAAGAACCAGCTCATGATGCAGAAAATGATGATCAATCAGGCCTATGAAAATATGGGCCTTAACAATACCCAGATGTTTGCCACACTGTTTGATGGTATTACCCGCCACACGCCTGAGGGTGTCTGGTTCAAGCAGCGGGCTGAGGAGGTCGGTTTCAAGCAGGCGGTGGCCGAGCGCGACAGTGGCGCCCCCATTGCCGATGGCGTGAGCCGTTCCTTGTCGCCCTATTCCGGTGGCACCGGCACAGGGGAGGTTGATTGACTTGTCCAGCCCCAGTGCTGCATGACCGCAGTTTGCAGTGCTTCAGGTTCCAAAACAGCGTCGGCCACAGGCCACAGCTTCGGTATCAGCCCTGGTAGCTGCGACAGGTTCTGTACGGGCCAGCCCGCATCGCGTATCCCGTGGACAAACTTCAAGGTGCGAAAGGCGTCGAACCACTGGTGAAAATGGCGTAGAAATCGCTCAGCCGTTTTTCCGTGCTGCCTGCAGTGCTGTAGCGCCTGCTCCAGTCCCAGTGAGTGGGCGCTGCTGATGGTGGCTGACAAGAGGTGTGTTTCGAGGCCACACCCCTTAAGTTTTTCCCTCAGCGCGTGCTGATCCGTATCCGATTGTAGCGCAGGGATTGTTATTAGCAGGCTGCGCAGCGCTTCGAAACATGCGGGGTGGTAGTAGAGCGGCTGTTGCAGCGGGTGATCGGCGCCACTGATCGCAGCTACCGCCGGGCCGGTGCCAAAGGGCGCGCGCTGGGAGTAGCGCGACTGCAGGTCTATACAACGCCCGCTGAGCTTTTCTATTGGTCCGAGTTTTGCGAGTTTGTTAAGCAGGTAAAAGTCCTCGCCGCCGGCGCGTTTTGGAAAGCCGCGTACCTGTGCGTACTGATCCGCCTTGAAGGCGAGACAGCTGCCCAGCGTGTGTAATGCATAAGGAGAGGCGGCATATTCCAGCCCCAGCCGATAGTGATGCAGGCGCAATTCGTACAATGCAGTGGCCGTGTTGCAGCTTTCATCTGGCCCGGGTATATGCCGGAACGGATAAATGGCTGCCACAGTCTCTTCTGGCAGTGTGTTCAGTTGCCGGAAATAGTCTGTTGGAAACTCGGCATCGGCATCTCCACTGTTGATCCAGGGGCCAGCGATCGCCCCCTGCATTATCCAGCGAAAGGCCAGGTCACATCCGGTCTTGCGCGCCAGACCCACCCCTTGTGCTGCGGGAGTGGGTCCGGTGAGTGCGTCGAGGTCGTGGAGATAAAGATCCGTGTGCTCGTTCAGTCTGCGCAGTGCCGGTGTTGCTGTCGCTGCGCTGTCAGCTGGCAGCGCATGGCAGGCCTCCCGCAATGTTGCATTGGTGTTTGGATTGAGATCGGTATCCGGCCGGTTCAGTACCAGGATAAGCAGCGTTCTGCCGGTCCCGGTCGGCACGCTGGCCAATCGCTGCAGCAGTTCGGGGGCTTCCGCGTAGGCGGGAATGACCAATACATTGTGCCAGTAGCCGGCTGGGTAGCTGCAGTCATCCAGGCCCGGTTCGATGTGCCGCTGCAAGTAGCGTTGGGAGGCAAGCCCGCCCGGCATCAGCTGCGGACACTCATCAGTGCAGCGCGGCCTGTATTGGCAGCGCGGCGACAATGGCCGCCTCTATATTCAGCAGTTCGTCCCAGCGCGCTGTAATGGCCCCGGCATCCAGATACTTGCCAGCCAGCTCGAGGAACAGTTCGTAATGACGCTCCTCAGAGCGCGCGATAGATTGGTAGAATTTTTTCAGTGCGCCCGCGGGCAGTGCCTGTGCCACCAGGGCGAATCGCTCTGCGCCGCGCGCCTCGATAACGCTCGCCGTCAGCAGGCGATCCAGCAGATACACTTCACGCCCTTTGCGGATGGTATCGCGCAAAGCCAGCACGTAGTGGTCTTTTCTGTCGGCGACTGTCAGCAAACCCCGGCGGTGTATCCACTTGACCACTTCGCGGTAGTGCGTCAGTTCTTCCACCGCCAGATCTGCCATGGCCGCCACCAGTTCAACCCGGTCGGGGTAATGCGAGAGCATGGAAATGGCCATGCCCGAGGCCTTCTTCTCGGCTGCGGCGTGATCGAGCAGGAAGCTGTCGAAATCTGCCATTACAGCTTCGGTCCAAGCGGCGGGTGTGGCCAGGCGCAGTGGCGAATCCGGCAATGTCTTATGGGCTGATTTCATGGGGCTGGTATTGAACGCGAAGTGAGCGCTGAACACAAGGCGGCCAGTTGTCGTGCTGCGGTGGCGTTATGCTAGACTTGCCAGTCTTTTCAGTTCTTCCAGGAATAACGAGCCCATGATTATCAAGCCACGCGTTCGCGGATTTCTTTGCATTACCACTCACCCGGTTGGTTGTGAGGCCAATGTCAAACACCAGATGGAGTATGTGCGGTCTCGCGGCCCGATTGCCGATGGCCCGAAGCGGGTACTGGTGATCGGCGCCTCCACAGGTTATGGCCTGGCTTCGCGTATAACGGCAGCCTTCGGGGCGGGCGCATCCACCCTGGGTATTTTCTTTGAGAAAGAGGGTAGCGAAACCAAACCGGGCACGGCGGGTTGGTATAACAGTGCCGCGTTTCACAAGTTTGCCGAGGCCGATGGCCTGTACGCAAAAAGCATCAATGGCGATGCTTTCAGCGATGAGGTCAAGCAGAAAACTATCGACACGATCAAGGCTGATCTCGGGCAGGTAGATCTGGTGGTCTACAGCCTTGCCTCACCCCGTCGCCAGCACCCCGTTAGCGGTGTGGTGTACAACTCCACCCTCAAGCCAATTGGTGGGGCCGCTACCCAGAAAGGCGTTAACACCGACAAGGAGCAGGTACAGGACTTTCATCTCGAAGCCGCCACGCAGGAGGAGATTGACAACACCGTGGCCGTCATGGGGGGAGAGGATTGGCAGATGTGGATAGACCAGTTGGACGAGGCCGGAGTGTTGGCGGAAGGCGCGAAAACGACCGCGTACACGTATATCGGCGAAAAATTGACCTGGGATATCTACTGGCACGGCACCATTGGTGCGGCCAAAAAAGATCTGGATAAGCGCGTCATCGATATTCGCCAGCGCCTTGCTGCAAAGGGCGGTGATGCCAGGGTGTCTGTGCTTAAGGCCGTGGTCACCCAGGCCAGTGCTGCCATCCCGGCCATGCCTATTTATCTCGCCCTGTTATTCAAGGTGATGAAGGAGCGCGGTATTCACGAGGGCTGCATCGAACAGATAGACGGCCTGTTCCGGGACTCCCTGTACGGTAAGAATCCCTACTACGACGATGAGGGCCGCCTGCGAGCAGATCGCAAGGAGCTGGACCCGGAAATACAGGCCGCCGTGGGTGAGCTATGGGAACAGATAAATACCGACACCCTGCGTCAGCTTTCTGACTTTGCCGGCTACAAGCGCGAGTTTCTGCAGTTGTTCGGTTTCGAGGTAGACGGTGTGGACTACGACGCCGACGTGAATCCCCACGTCACCATTGCCAACATGGTCTGAGCAGATGTTAGAGCACGATGTACCCTTTCGCCTTAATCAGCGAGTGCGACGTCTGGTGGCACCGAATCCGGGAGTGATGACCGGGCCCGGTACCAATACCTATCTGCTGGGTGACGAGAATGTCGCGGTGCTGGACCCGGGGCCCGCCATCCCGGCACATATTGATGCGATCCTCGAAACTGCGGGGGACAAAATTCGCTGGATAGTCTGTACCCACACCCACCCCGATCACTCCCCCGCCTGGCAGGCGATTGCAGAGGCCACCGGCGCCGAGGTTATCGGGGCACTGCCGGCCGATGACATGTTCCAGGACGATACCTTTGCCCCCGGCTCGGACCTGCAGCATGACCATGTGCTGGAGACACCGGAGTTCACCCTGCGCGCTGTGCATACTCCTGGCCATGTCAGTAATCACTTCTGTTTTTTCCTCGAGGAAGAACAGATGTTGTTTGCCGGCGATCACATCATGAACGGTTCGACGGTGGTGATAGTGCCCCCCAGTGGTGATATGAAGGCGTATATAGAGTCACTGCAGTTGCTGTTGCGCTACCCGCTCAAGTTTATCGCCCCCGGTCACGGCGAGGTGATGGAAGATCCCAGGGCAATCGTGGAATGGCTGGTAAATCACCGCCTCAAGCGGGAGAGCAAGGTCATCAGTAGTTTACAACACATGGGGCGGGCGCCGTTGGAGACGCTGGTCAAAGTTGTCTATGACGATGTCGACACCAGCCTCCACAAGATGGCAAAATTGTCACTGAGTGCCCACCTCATCAAATTGCAGCAGGAAGATCGTGCGCTGCACCATGCGGCTGATGACAGCTGGGAAATGCTGCAGATTTGAAACTGGTCCATACTCATCCCAGCAGTATAGTGGTCGCGCAGGCGCGCAGTACTGTGGAGCTGGCCGGTATCAAGTGCGTAATACGCAATGAATACGCGGCCGGTGCAATGGGCGAATTAGCGCCTATTGACGTTTGGCCTGAGCTTTGGGTACTGCGGGACCGGGATTACGAGCGGGCAGCCCTGTTGCTGGCCCAGGCCCGGGCCGAGATCCTGGAGGAAGACTGGCGTTGCAGTCACTGTGGCAGGGAAAGTCCGGCGACCTTCGATCTCTGCTGGCATTGCGCTGGCGACAGGACAGTGGCCTGACGTTGTCCTTACTTCGGCAGGGAAAAATTCGTAATAATCGTGCCGCCTGATGGGCGCACGACAATAATATTTATAACAGGGAGGATATATCGATGAATGGGCTGATGATGAGCATGCCGCTGTCCGTAACTTCAATTATGGAGCATGCGGATAAGGTGAACGGCGATTCCGAAATCGTATCGGTGACCGGGGATAACCCGCGCCATCGCTATACCTACCGGGATGCCTTTGTACGGGTGCGCAAGCTGGCCAATACCATGGCAGCATGGGGGCTTACCGAGGGCGACCGTATTGCCACTCTCGCCTGGAACGACTACCGGCATTTCGAAACGTATTACGCGGTGGCCTGCAGCGGTTATGTGTGCCACACCATCAACCCCCGGCTGTTCCCGGAGCAGGTGACGTACATCATTAACCACGCCGAAGACCAGTACGTGTTTGTCGATCCGGATTTCCTTCCACTGGTGGAAACCATTGCGCCCGATTGCCCCGGAGTAAAGGGTTGGGTTGTACTCACCAGCGAAGAGCAAATGCCCAGCACCAGCCTGCCTAATGTGTTGTGCTATGAAAGCCTGGTGGCGGCCGGCGCAGAGGAATTCCAGTGGCCTGAAGTGGAAGAGAATTCGGCCTGCGCCCTGTGCTATACCTCTGGCACTACCGGCAACCCCAAGGGGGTGCTGTACTCTCACCGCTCCACCATGCTCCATGCTTTCGCCACACTGATGCCGGACGCTCTCGGCCTGTCGCAGCGCGATGTCGTGTTACCCATCGTGCCGATGTTTCATGTAAACGCCTGGGGTCTGCCCTATGGCTGCCCCATGGTGGGAGCCAAGCTGGTATTCCCCGGTAGCAAAATGGGCGACGGTGCCACTCTGGCAGAACTGATTAATGCGGAGGGGGTCACCCTCTCTGCCGGTGTGCCCACGGTGTGGCTTGGCCTGTTGGCCTATCTGAAGAAATCCGGCATGCGGGTGGATTCTCTCGATCGTATTATCGTGGGGGGCGCCGCCTGTCCGTTGTCGGTCATGGAGGACTTCGATACCTACGGTGTGGAATCCCGTGTGGGTTGGGGGATGACTGAAATGAGCCCGCTGGGCAGCGTTAACACCTGCACTGCCGCTCGCGAAGAATACGGTGAAGAGCGCTTTGCGAAAGTCCGCTTGAAAGCGGGGCGCCCGATCTTCGGCGTGGAGATGAAGATCGAAAACGATGAGGGCGAAGAGCAACCCTGGGATGGTGTCGCCTTCGGGTCGCTTAAAGTGCGGGGCCCCTGGGTCTGCTCCAGTTACTTCAAGCACGAGGGCTCCGACTCTCATTCAGAGGACGGCTGGTTTGAGACCGGTGATGTGGCAACTATAGACCCGCAAGGATTTATGGCGATCACAGACCGTACCAAGGATGTTATCAAGTCCGGTGGCGAGTGGATTTCCTCTATCGAAGTGGAAAACGTCGCCACGGACCATCCCAAGGTGGCCGAGGCCGCCGTGATCGGGCACTTCCATCCGAAGTGGAGTGAGCGGCCGCTGTTGATCGTTGTGCGCCATGCCGAGGGCGAGGATCTCACTGCAGAGGAGATGCTGGCCTGGTTCGACGGAAAAATTGCCAAGTGGTGGACACCTGAGGCCGTTGAGTTCGTGGACGAGTTGCCGCACACGGCTACCGGCAAGCTGCAAAAGGTGACATTGCGGGGAATGTTCAAGGATTACGTTTTCGCGGAATAGCGCCTTTTTGCTGATTACCGGTTTGCTTGGCCGGTGTGACTAAGTATATTCGTAAATAAATAGATAATAAATTACGAATACATGTTGCCAGCTGTGAGCTAACTGCCTAGGATGGGTCGCTCAGTCACCTGATATTGCGATCCAGGCCCAGGCTATGTCCGCAGATGTCCCTACTGGTAGTGCCACACAAGAGTATCGTGCCAGAACGCTGCCCCAGTTAGTCGCAGAGTCCGCCACGGTCTATGGCGACCGGGTGGCGATAACTGACGGCGACGTACAGCTCAGCTATGCCGACCTGGACGCGGCGCGGATACGATCTGCCCAGGCGTTTTTGGCGGCGGGTCTGAAAAAGGGCGACCGGATAGCCATCTGGGCGCCCAATATTTACCAGTGGATTATCGCCGCAATCGGCGCCCAGAGTCTCGGTGGGGTACTCGTGCCTCTTAATACGCGCCTCAAGGGAGCCGAGGCTGCATATATTCTGCGGGCCAGTGGTGCCAGGCTGCTGTTTACCGTCGATGAGTTTCTCGGTGTTAACTACCCGGAGCAACTGCAGGGCCATGATCTGCCCGCATTGGAACAGGTGGTATTGCTGTCTGGAACGCTGGCCGGTAGCACCGGCTGGGACGAATTCCTGCGGGCCGGGGAAAACATCGCGGCGGAAGCCGTTGCCCGCTGCGTTGCCGAGCTCTCACCCGAAGATACCCTGGATATTCTGTTCACCTCGGGGACCACTGGCGCGCCCAAGGGAGTGGTGACTTGTCATGGACAGAACATTCGCACCTTTGAGACCTGGAGCGCTACCGTAGGTCTCAGGTCTGACGATAACTATTTGATTATCAATCCTTTTTTCCACTCTTTCGGCTACAAGGCCGGCTGGCTGGCGGCCATCATCCGGGGTGCGCGCATGCTCCCGGTGAAGAGTTTTAATCTCGATGAGGTGCTGGCGCTCATTTCCCGGGAACGCATCTCCATGATTCCCGGCCCGCCCACCATTTACCAGTCGTTGTTGGCTCATCCCCGGCGGCGGGAATACGACCTGTCCAGCCTGCGGCTTGCGGTCACCGGCGCGGCCCCGGTGCCGGTGGTACTGGTGGAGCAACTGCGGGAAGAATTTGGCTTCGAGGTGGTAGTGACGGCCTACGGGCTGACCGAGTCCTGTGGTGTGGTGTCAATCTGCAGGGCCGATGACAGCGCGGAGCGCATTTCCCACAGCTCCGGGCGGGCCATGGATGGGGTAGAAATCCAGTGTGTGGACACGGCAGGTAACGAGGTTGCCACCGGTGAGCCGGGAGAAATCTGGTGCCGTGGCTTCAATGTGATGCGCGGCTACCTGGACGATCCCGAGGAGACCGCCCGGGCCATCACGGCCGACGGCTGGCTGAAGACCGGCGACATAGGTGTGATGGATGCGGATGGTTATGTGCGTATTACCGACCGCATCAAGGACATGTTTATCGTCGGCGGTTTCAACTGTTACCCGGCGGAAATAGAGAACAGCCTGTGCAGCATGCCGGGTATCGCCCGGGCGGCGGTGATCGGGGTGCCGGATGAGCGTCTTGGTGAGGTGGCACTGGCCTATATCGTGCTGGCACCGGGCGTTGAGTTGGACGAGGCGGCTGTGATCGACTGGAGCCGCAGCAATATGGCCAATTATAAAGTGCCGCGCCAGGTGCGCTTCCTGCAGGAATTTCCGCTCAATGCAGGCGGCAAGGTGCTGAAAACCCAGTTGCGTCGGTTGGCGGCGGGCCAGTCCGCGTGAACAAGGTGGCAGCCACAACGGTTTCTAAGCCGATAACGCTGGACGACACCGATCAGGCGATTATCGACCTGCTGCGCGCTGATGGCCGCATGCCCTACCGCTCCATAGCGCGGGAACTGGGTGTGACGGAAAACACGGTGCGAGCGCGGGTGCGACGGCTGGAAGAGTCGAACACCATGCGCGTGGTGGCGGTAACCGACATCGAGGCAGCGGGGTTCAGCATGTTGCTGGCCATCGGTGTGCAGGTAGAGAGCCGCTCACCTGACGCGGTGGCGCGCGATCTGGCCGCGTTCCCGGAGGTGTTTTCGGTGAACGTGGTAGTGGGTGCGCAGGACATAGAGATTTTGGTAGTGGCGGAAGATCAGCGCGCCCTGAACAACCTCATCGGCGAACGCCTGGCCAATGTGCCTGGAGTGCGCCGGCTGACCCCCGCACTGGCACTGGATGTGCTGAAAAACCAGCCCGACTGGGTACCCTTTCACGAGGAGTTGCCACAGTGACACGCCGTCGGCTGGATGAGGTGGACAAGTCCATCGTGGCGCAGCTGTCCCGGGACGCCAGGGTGAGCAACGGCCAGATTGCCGGTGAGCTCGGGGTGACCGAGGGTATGGTGCGCGCACGTATCAAGCGGATGGAAGAGGAAAAGCTGATTCGCCTCACCGCTGTCACCAACATAGATCGCTTTGGCGATGCACTGCTCGCCTATATCTGGGTTGAGGTGGAACGCAGCGATCGCACTCGCGCAGTCGCCAGCGCACTGGCGGAGATACCCGAGCTGGGCTTTGTCGGAGTCATGCTGGGTCGCTCCGATATTCTGGCGATCACTATGGTGCGCAACACCGAGCACCTGGCGGAGTTCGTGCATACCCGCATCAGTGGGATAGAGGGTGTGCGCCGCACCGAAAGTACCCTAGGGGTGAATTTTGTGAAACATGATTACCGCATGGCGCGGATAGTCAGCTGAATAATCAGGGAAATTAAATGGACAAGCAAATGACCGCCGCGGAAGTGGTGGCACAGTTACAGGACGGTATGACGGTGGGAATAGGCGGCTGGGGTCCCCGGCGCAAGCCCATGGCACTGGTGCGGGAGATTCTGCGTTCGGACCTTAAAGACCTGACCCTCGTGTCCTACGGTGGGGCCGATGTGGGCATGCTTTGTGCGGCGGGCAAAGTGAAGAAGCTGGTGTTCGCCTTTGTTTCCCTGGATTTTATTCCGCTGGAACCCTATTTTCGCCAGGCCAGGCAGAGCGGTGAGCTGGAAGTAATGGAGATAGACGAGGGTATGCTCTTGCTGGGATTACGGGCCGCGGCCTGGGGGCTGCCCTTTATTCCGACCGAGGTCGGCCTGGGCACCGACATCATCAAGCAGAATCCGCATATCAAGCTGGTCGATAGCCCCTACGACGATAAAGAGTGGGTGGCCATGCCGGCGCTGAAGCTGGACGCCGCGCTGATTCACGTCGACCGGGCGGATACCCGTGGTGTCTGCCAGATTGCCGGTCCGGATCACTACATGGACGACTGGTATGCGCGCGCCGCGAACAAGACTTTTGTGTCCTGCGATGAGCTGGTGCCCACCGATTACTTTCATGACCCTGCCCAGGCGCGCCTCGTATTCTGGGAGCGGGCCGCTACTACCGGTGTCGTGCACATTCCGGGTGGCGCCCACCCAACGTCCTGCAGTCCCCTGTACGGTTTTGACGTGCCGCACTTCAAGGCGTATGCCGCCAGTGCCGGTGAAGGCGGCTTTGGTGAAGGCGGCTTTAAAGCCTACACGGATCAGTACCTCGGCAGCTCCGAACAGGAGTATCAGCAGAACGTTGGTGGTCTGGACAGTATTCGCGCGATTGCCCTGCCCACCTACTGAGTCGCCATGAAATGATCGTCACGGAGAATTTACAGCAATGACAAACGCAGCAACTGACTACACCCTGGCGGAACTGTGCATCGTGGCAGCCGCCGAAGCGTTCCGCCACGACGGTGAGGTGCTGGCCACCGGTATTGGCGTGATCCCGCGCCTCGCCGCCAGTCTCGCCATGAAAACCTTTAACACCGACCTGATGATGACCGACTCGGAGGCGTTTCTGCTGAGTGAGCCCAACCCGTTGGGTGCGCGCGGTGATGATTTTGTGCCGGCCAGTGAGACCTGGATGGGCTTTTCCCGCATCTTTGACAATGTCTGGAGTCGCCGCCGTCACGCCATGTTGGGGCCCACCCAGATAGACCGTTTTGGCCAGTCCAATACCTCGGCTCTGGGCGGCAGCTATCAGCAGCCCAAGGTGATGATGCTGGGCGCGCGGGGTTTCCCGGGTAACTCCATTTCCCATCCCAACAGCTTCTTTGTACCCGGGCACAACAAGCGCGTTTTTGTGGCGGGTGAATGCGATTTTGTATCCTCTATTGGCTACAACCCCCAGCGCCTGCCCAAAGGCCATAGCCTGGATGACATTGATATCCGGCTGATGGTGACGGATCTGTGTGTAATGGATTTTGGCGGTGCCGATCACCGCGCACGACTGGTGTCCTTGCATCCGGGTATCTCTGTGGAGCAGGTTTGTGAGAACACTGGCTTCGCACTGGAGCTTGGTGACGAGGTGCCAGTCACGGCTGCCCCCACAGGGGAACAACTGGCGATTATTGCGGGTCTGGACCCGCACAATCAGCGCGCCTACCAGATCAAGGGCAACCCGGCCGGTGATCGCTCGGGTGACGAGGGCTGACATGCTGCAAACGCGCCTGACAGCAAAGCTGGGCTGCCAATATCCCATTGTGCAGACGGCGATGGGGTGGGTGGCAGATCCGAATCTGGTAGCCGGCAGTTGTAACGCCGGCGGTTTTGGCTTTCTTGCGGGCGCGACGATTCCACCGGCGGAAATGGAGCGTGATCTGCTGCGGGTAAAGGCGCTGACGGATAAGCCCTTTGGTGTGAACTTCCATATGTACCAGCCCAATGCAGCGGACATTGTCGATATGGTTATTCGCCACGGGGTACGCGCTGTCAGTTATTCGCGCTCACCGGGGCCGGAATTTATCCGTCGACTGAAGGACGCAGGGGTAATCTGCATGCCCACCGTTGGATTGCCCAAACATGCCATCAAAGCGGTGGCACTGGGTGCCGATGTTGTGACCGTGCAGGGCGGTGAGGGCGGCGGTCACACCGGCGCTATTCCCACCACGCTGCTGATACCTCAGGTGGTCGATGCGGTGGGTCACAAGGTGCCGGTTGTTGCCGCGGGGGGCTTCAAGGATGGTCGAGGCCTGGTGGCGGCGCTGGCCTGGGGTGCGGACGGTATCGCCATGGGTACGCGGTTTTTGATGACTGCCGAGAGCCCGGTGCCGCGAACAACTCTGCAACGTTATGTGGATTGCACCAACCCGGGGGAAATTATCGTATCCCGCGCTATGGATGGCTTGCCCCAGCGCATGATCATGAATGAGTTGCTGGCGGAGATGGAGCGCTCAGGTGCTTTGCGCAAGCTGTGGATCGCACTGCGTAACGGCCTGGCTTTTCGCCGGCACACCGGTGCCAGCGTGCTCGGTTTGCTGCGCTCTGCCATAGCCATGGGCAGTGATGGTGAGATGACTGCCAGCCAGACGATTATGTCTGCCAACGCACCGATGATCATCCAAAAAGCCATGGTGGCCGGTGAGCCGGCCCTGGGTGTACTGCCAAGTGGCCAGGTGGCGGGGGTTATCGACGATCTACCCACCTGTGCCGAGCTGATAAACACGATAGTGGCCGAGGCAGAGCAGCGCCTGGGGCAACTGGCGCAGCGCGCCGGGAATACCAACTAGTGTGCGAATGTCGAGCGACTTCGCCAACTGATTCGCTGGAGCCAAATTATGTCCAAGCCCTTTAGAACCCGGATCACCGACGGCATCGCCGAGATGACCCTGGACCATCCGCCAGTCAACGCCTTTGACAGTGCCGGCTGGTTTGCCATTGCCCGTGAAATCGATGAACTGGGCGCGAATGAGGAGGTGCGGGTCATCATTATTTGCGCAGCGGGCAAAGGGTTTTGCGCCGGTGTCGATATTAAGGAGCTGGCGGCGGAACCGGGCCGGATTGTGGATGTGAACAAGGGTAATTACGAAACGTTTCGGGCTATCCATCGCAACCCAAAACCGGTTATCGCCGCGCTGCACAGTTTTGTGCTGGGTGGTGGTATCGGCATGGCGGGTGCCGCCGACATTATTCTTTGCTCCGACTGTGCCCGCTTTGGCGTGCCGGAGATAGACCGCGGCGCGATGGGCGGCGGTGCCCATTTGCAGCGTATGTTTCCGCTGCAGAAAGTGCGCTACATGTATTTTACCGGCGAGTTTATCGACGCACAGGAGGCGTATCGCCTGGGTGCGGTTGAGCGTGTGCTGCCCCTCGATGAACTACTGCCCGCCGCCCGGGAGATGGCCGCCACAATAGCGGCGAAATCCCCCGCCATGGTGAAGTTGGCGAAGGAGGCGCTTACCGGTATCGAAGATGGCAACCTGGAAGACAAATACCGCTGGGAGCAGGGCTTTACCCTGGAGGCCTATACCCTGGAGGATTCCCGGGAAACCCGCGCTGCCTTTGTCGGCAAACGCGATGCGAAATTCGGGGACTGATACGGCCATGGATCTCGCTTACACAGCAAAACAGCAGGCATTCCGGGCGGAGGTGCGCCAATGGCTTGAGGCAAATGTGCCGGGCCAGCCACTGAAGTCCTTTGATACCGCAGAGGGTTTTGCCCAGCACCGGCAGTGGGAGGCGCGTCTCAACGAGGGCCGCTGGGGTATGGTGACCTGGCCGGAAGAATTTGGTGGCCGCGGCTGTGACCTGATCGACTGGCTGATCTTCGAGGAAGAGTATTACCGGCTGCGGGCGCCCCTACGGGTCAACCAGAACGGCATCTTCCTGTTGGGTCCCACGCTAATGGAGTATGGCACCGCAGAACAGCAGGCGCGGATTCTGCCGCAGATGGCCTGTGGTGAAGAGGTATGGGCCCAGGGTTGGTCTGAACCCAATGCGGGTTCTGATATGGCAGCGATTCGTGCCCGGGCCGATCTCAAAGGTGACCGCTATGTCATCAACGGCCAGAAAATATGGTCCACCCGGGCGGTCTGGGCAGACTGGTTGTTTGGTATGTTTCGAACCGATCCGGATTCCGAGCGCCACCGTGGTCTCACCTTTATTCTGGTGCCGCTCAACACGCCGGGGATTACCGTGCGTCCCATCCCGCAGCTGGATGGTCTGCCGGGTTTTGCCGAGGTGTTTTTTGACGACGTGGAAGTGGCGGTGGAAAACCGCCTCGGTGACGAGGGCGCCGGCTGGCAGGTCGCCATGGCCACGGCGGGCTTCGAGCGGGGCCTGATGTTGCGCTCGCCCGCCAGGTTTCAGGAGACTGCGCGGCGGTTGGTGGAACTCTACAAAGCCAATCGCGCGTCTGCCGAGGGCGATCCCGGGGTAAAAGACGCAGTGATTCGCGCCTACCTGGATGCCGAAAGCTATTGCCTGGCGACTTACCAGACGGCTTGCCGCCTGGGGCAGGGTGGCAAGATTGGCGCGGAGTCCTCCACCAACAAGATTTTCTGGTCGGAGCTGGACCAGAACATGCATGCCACAGCCATGAGCATACTGGGTGCACGCGCGGAATTATTGCCACACGCACCAGATGCGGCGGGTGTGGGCAACTGGCTGGATGGCTGGCTGTTTTCCCAGTCCGGCCCGATCTATGCAGGCACCAACGAAATTCAGCGCAATATTATTGCCGAGAGAATGCTGGGGATGCCGAGGTAGCCATGAATTTTACGTTTTCAGATGATCAGCTGTTGTTCCAGTCCTCGGTGCGGGAGTTTCTCGCGGGCGAGGTGACACCCACCCGTATCCGCGCCAGTTGGGAGCGCGAAGACGGCCGTGACCCGGCGCTGTGGCAGCAACTCACGGAGTTGGGTCTGGTGGGGCTGACTGTACCGGAAGAGTTCGGTGGTCTGGGTATGAGCGAACTGGATTTCGTGCTGCTGGCACAGGAGTGCGGTTACGTGGCACTGCCGGAGCCGCTGGTGCATACGGCTCTGGTGGCCGTGCCCTTGCTGCGGCAATTGGGCGGTGAACTGGCCGCCGAGTGGCTGCCGCGTATTGCCGCCGGAGACGCGAAGGTCGTCGTGGGTTTGCAGCAGAATTTGCTGGTGGAGGACGCCCATGTGGCCGACCTGTTACTGCTACAGCAGGGTGATGCCTGGTATGCCCTGGCGCCGGCCCAGGTAGACCTGCGCCACAATGAATCTGTCGATCCCTCACGCCGTCTCTATGCCGTTGCCATGAAGTCCGGCACATCGCCTCTGGTTACCGGTGCCCAGACGGATGCCTTGACTGCGACGGCGCTGGACCGTGGCGCACTGGGCTGTGCTGCCCAGGCCCTTGGCCTCGCCCAGCGCATGGTGGATATGGCGGTCAGCTACAGTGGCGACCGCCAGCAGTTCGGTAAAGCCATTGGTTCCTTCCAGGCAGTGAAACACCTGATGGCCAATGTTGCCGTGCGCCTGGAATATGCGCGAGCGCCGGTGCATCGTGCGGCCTACAGTCTGGCTCAGGGTGAAGCCTGCGCTTCCCGTGCCGTGTCCCAGGCCAAGCTCGGGGCCTGTGAGGCCGCAAACCTGGCGGCGAAAAACAGCATTCAGGTGCATGGCGCCATGGGCTATACCTGGGAAGTCGACCTGCACATATTTATGAAAAAAGCCTGGGCACTGGCTAACAGCTGGGGCGATAGCGCTTTTCACAAGGCGCGCATAGCCGACTATATTTTTTCAGACGGTGCAGCACTGGGTGCCGGCGCGACGTTTGTAAACGCGCCTGCATAGCCTGGTATGCATCCAATCCGTTATAGCAATCGAGGAGTAGAAAAATGGCAGAAGCCTATATTGTAGATGCAGTGCGCAGCCCCACCGGCAAGCGCCGGGGCGGCCTGGCCGAAGTACACGGCGCCGATCTGGGTGCCCATGTGCTGCGTGCACTGGTGGATCGCAACGGTATTCCCGAAGTGGATTACGACGATGTGATGTTCGGCTGCCTGGATGCCATCGGCCCGCTGGCCGGTGACATCGCCCGCACCTGTTGGCTGGCCGCCGGGCTGTCTGACGAAGTGCCCGGCACCACCATCGACCGCCAGTGTGGCTCCTCGCAGCAAGCCGTCTCTTTTGCCGCACAGTCTGTTATGGCTGGGGTTAACGATGTGGTGATAGCGGGCGGCGTGCAAACCATGTCGAAAATACCGATCTCTGCCGCCATGATTGCCGCCCAACCGCTGGGCTTCAGTGACCCCTTCTCGGGCAGCCAGGGCTGGCGCGCACGCTACGGCGATACAGAAGTGTCCCAATTTAAATCGGCCCAGATGATTGCCGACAAATGGAAGATCTCTCGAGAGCAGATGGAAGCGTTTGCACTTGAATCCCACACCCGTGCCCTGCGCGCTATCGCCGAGGGTCGGTTCGACAAGGAAATTGTCCCGCTCAACGGCGTCACCATGGACGAAACACCGCGCAATACCTCGCTGGAAAAAATGGCCGAGCTGCAGCCACTGGCTGAAGGCGGCACTATCACCGCCGGTGTATCCAGCCAGACCTGCGACGGTTCATCCGCCATGCTTATCGTGTCCGAAGCGGCACTGAAACGCTACAACCTCACACCACGGGCCCGCGTTGCCCACATGAGCGTGCGCGGCGCCGACCCGATCTGGATGTTGACTGCACCCATCCCGGCCACCGCCTATGCCATGAAGCGCTCGGGCATGAAACTTGAAGATATGGACCTGGTGGAAATCAACGAGGCTTTTGCTTCCGTCCCCATGGCCTGGCTGATCGACACCGGTTATCCCCACGAAAAGATCAATGTAAATGGCGGTGCGATTGCGCTTGGGCATCCTTTGGGAGCCACCGGCACAAAGCTGATGACGACCTTGTTGCACGAGTTGGAGCGGACCGGTGGGCGGTATGGCTTGCAGACCATGTGTGAGGGTGGCGGTCAGGCTAATGTCACAGTGATTGAGCGGCTGTAGGTCTTTTGAGTCTTTAGATCGTGCGCGCGTTCGGTCTCAAGTGCCCGGACTAACCGCCCGGGACACGCCGTGAATACGTCCATGTAGGCTCGGTTCGCGCATCCATGCGCTCAACGGTCCCGGGCAGTTAGTCCGGGCACTTGAGACGAGCTTCGTGCTGTCCGGAGGATGTTAAAGATCGAAGCAGTAGGACAAGAAGCTGTGCTCTGTTGTTGTGGGAGGCATGTTATGGATCATTGTGGCCAAGGCTATAAAACTGAGGCTTTTGCCCTGATGGCGTTAACGGTGGTAGTACCGAGTGTACGGACCAGTCGCGCTGGACCGTTGAGGCCATGGATGGCCGATACGAGCCTACATGGATGTACTTGCGGCGTGTCCAGAGCGACTGGTCCGTGCGATCGGTGCGAATATTCAGGAGCTGACCCAGCACTGTGAATTATCGCCAGCAACTGAAATTGAGAGGATTAAGTCAATGAGCGGAATATGTGAAGGCAGGGTAGTGATTATCACCGGTGCCGGCGGCGGTCTTGGGGCTGCCCATGCAAGAGTGTTGGCGAGTGAGGGTGCCAGTGTTGTGGTGAATGACATCAACGAAGCTGCGGCGGCGAAAGTGGTAGAAGAGATCACGGCGGCCGGCGGCAAGGCCGTGGTGAATACCTCGGATATTACTAACTACGACGACAGCCTGAATGCCGTAAAACAGGCACTGGACAGCTTTGGCGAATTGCATGCGGTGGTGAACAACGCCGGTATCAATCGCGATCGCATGTTCGCGTCCATGACGGAGGAAGACTGGGACCTGATTATGGCGGTGCACCTGAAAGGGCATTTTTGTATCAGTTCACACGCCGTGCATTACTGGCGGGGTCGCTCCAAGGAAGGCGCTACAGTTGACGCGAGGATTATCAATACCAGCTCAGGTGCCGGCTTGCAGGGTTCCGTGGGGCAGTCGAACTACGCGGCGGCCAAGGCGGGAATTGCAGCGTTGACCTTGAATCAGGCGGCGGAACTGCGGCGCTACGGTATTACCGCCAATGCACTGACGCCGGCGGCGCGCACCGGGATGACCACTGCGGTGCCGGAAATGGCGCAGCGCATGGCGGCGCCGGAAGACGGCAGATTCGATTACTGGGCACCCGAGAATGTGTCCTCGCTGGTCGCGTGGTTGGTGTCCGCCGAGTCTGTGGACGTTACCGGCAGGGTGTTTGAGGCGGAGGGTGGCAAGATCTCCATTGCCGACGGCTGGCGCACTACAGAAGGTGTCGACAAGGGTGCGCGTTGGGAACCGGCGGAAGTGAAAGAGGCCATAGCACAGTTGCTGGCTGATGAGGTGCCGGCGCAGAAAGTATATGGCAGCTGATTTTTAGGCTCTTTGTGAAATTAACCCGGTCGCGCTAATGGAATTCAGATTTACCGAAGAACAAGAGATGATCCGCGCCACCGCGGAGACTTTCCTGGCGGAGTTTTCTTGCTCCAGGGAAGTGCGCAATGCGATGGCGACGGAGCGCGGCTATGACGCCGCTTTGTGGCAGCGTATCTGCGACGATATGTGCTGGCAGGCCATGCATATACCCGAGGCCTATGGCGGTCTCGGGCTGGGTTATGTGGAGCTGGTTGCCACCCTGGAACAAATGGGCCGGCGGTTGCTGTGCGCACCCTTTTTTTCCTCGGTGTGCCTGGCCGCGAACGCCTTGCTGGTGGCGGGTAGCGAACAGCAGAAGAAACGATATCTGCCACAGCTGGCCACGGGCACAACCGGCACCCTGGCATACACCGGAACCAACGGACGCTGGGATGCCAGCGCCGTGACTGCGGTCTGTACGCCGGTTGCTGATGGTTACCGCCTGAGTGGCAGCTACCGCTATGTGCCCGACGGCCACACGGCGCAGTTGCTGGTGGTGGCGGCAAGGGCGCCCCACAGTGTTGGGGAGGAGGGCATCAGCCTCTTTGTGATAACGGCTGACACTGCGGGAATACAGCGGCAGTGGCTACCCACAATGGACCAGACGCGCAAGCAGGCCCAGCTGGTGCTCGACGATGTTTTTGTGCCCGCAGAAGCTCTGATGGGTGAGTCCGGCCTGGGGTGGTCGGCACTGGCAAAAATCATCGATCTCGCCACCATTGCCGTTGCCGCCGATCAGGTGGGGGGTGCGCAGCAGGTGCTGGACAGCACCGTGGCCTACCTGCAGGAGCGGGTGCAGTTTGGTCGGGTGATTGCCTCCTACCAGGCGGTGAAACACAAGGCCGCAGACATGATGCTCAGGGCCGAAGCCAGTCGGTCTGCGGTGTATTATGCGGCCTGTATTGCCGATGAGTCACTGGCGGGTGCGCTGCCGGCGAGCGAGCTAGCGGAGGCGGCAAGTATCGCCAAGGCTTATTGTTCCGATGCCTACTTCTTTAATGCCGGCTGCGGCATTCAGTTGTACGGCGGTGTGGGTTTTACCGCGGAGTACGACATTCAACTGTACTTCAAGCGGGCAAAATCGACCGAGACCTTGCTCGGCAATGGCGCCTACCACCGGGAGCGGCTGGCGCAGCTTTTGCTCGACCCGCAGGTGACAGTATGAAATTGAGTTTCAGTGAACAGGACGAACAGTTCCGGGCAGAGGTGGTCAGTTGGTTGGCGGACAATCTTTGTGGCGAATTCGAGGCGATCCGCTATCGCGGCGGCCCGGGCGATGAGCACAGCTATGTAGAAGAGCGCAAAGCCTGGGAGCGTACCTTGTACCAGGGCGGCTGGACCGGCCTTGGCTGGCCGCGCGAGGACGGTGGCCGCGGCGCCAGTATCGAACAGCAGGTCATTTTCAACGAGGAGTACGCTCGCGCCGGTGGGCCCGGGCGAATGGGGCATATTGGTGAGACGCTCGCAGGCCCCACACTGATCGCCTTCGGCAGCGAGCAGCAGAAGCTGCGCTTTCTGCCCGGCATCTTGCGCGGCGAGGACTTATGGTGTCAGGGCTACTCGGAACCCAGTGCGGGATCGGACCTGGCCAATGTAAAAACCAGAGCCCGTTTTGACGAGGAGCGAGGCCAGTGGCTCATAACCGGCCAGAAGGTCTGGACCTCACTGGCCCATGAGTCACAGTACTGTTTTGTGATTGCACGCACGGACCCGGATTCCGTCGGTCACAAGGGGCTGGGCTTTTTCCTGTTGGCTATGGATCAGCCCGGTATTGACGTGCGCCCGATAGAACAACTTACAGGCACCTGTGAATTCAACGAAGTCTTCTTTGACGAGGCGGCTTGTGACGCCAGCGATATCGTCGGTGCCCCGGGTGAGGGCTGGACCGTGGCAATGGGGCTGCTGGGCTTCGAGCGCGGCGTATCGACGCTGGGGCAGCAGATGTTGTTCCAGAACGAATTTGATGAGGTGTTGCGCATCGCGCGGGAAAACGGCGCGGCGCAGGACCCGGCGATACGCCAACGCATTGCCGATGCGCACGTGGGTCTGCGGATTATGCGCTTCAACAGCATGCGTATGCTTTCCGGTGGTGCTGATGACGGCAGCCTCAAGCCCGAGGCCATGATGTACAAACTGTACTGGGCCAGCTGGCACCGCAACCTGGGCAAGCTGGCGATGGATGTGCTGGGGCCCGAGAGTGAAATAATTGATGGTGCCCCGTATCAGCTCAACCGCTTGCAGTCCCTGTACCTGTTTACCCGGGCCGATACAATTTACGGCGGCACCAATCAGATTCAGCGCAATATTATTGCGGAGCGGGCCCTGAACATGCCACGGGAACCCCGCGGCTCCTTGAAGTGACGAAGCGCTTCAGGCGGCACGATACCGCGTTGAAAAACATTTAACGGAGAATATTATGGCCCTCAAAGAACCACCTCCCTATGTGCAAGGGCACAATTTACTGGCCGGGAAATCGGTGTTGATTACTGCTGCCGCTGGCGCTGGTATCGGCTTTGCGGCGGCTACGCGCGCAGCGGAGGAGGGTGCCCGGGCGGTTACGATCAGTGATATACACGAGGCGCGCCTGGAGAAAGCCGTGGCCGGCCTGCGGCAAGCGACGGGTCTCGAGGCGGTCTATGGCAGGCTCGCCAATGTCACGGTTGAGGACGATGTGCAGGCGCTGGTGGATGACGCTGAGCAGCAAATGGATGGTGTGGATGTATTGATCAATAACGCCGGCCTGGGCGGTACCCGGCTGCTGGTGGATATGCCGGACGAGGAATGGTCACGGGTACTGGATATCACACTCACCGGCACCATGCGCATGACCCGTGCCATGTTGCGCAAAATGCAGCCGCGAGGCGCCGGGGTTATCGTCAACAACGCCTCGGTACTGGGTTGGCGCGCGCAGAAGGAGCAATGCCATTACGCCGCCGCCAAGGCCGGGGTGATGGCGCTGACGCGCTGCTCAGCACTGGAGGCCGCCGATTTTGGCGTGCGTATCAATGCTGTGTCG
Source organism: uncultured Haliea sp. (assembly GCA_963977485.1). GTDB lineage: Bacteria > Pseudomonadota > Gammaproteobacteria > Pseudomonadales > Halieaceae > JARRPM01. The sequence goes on along the minus strand of CAXBOW010000006.1, from coordinate 106,693 downwards.
CCGTCTATTGCTTTTCACGATTTCCTGAAAAAGACAACTCCCATGGAATTATTGGAGGAACTCGCTGCCAAAGAAGCATTCGGCCGCGCGGCGGAAGTGTGGGAAGTCGCCAACGTGATGATGTTCCTGGCCTCGGATTACTCCGGCTATATGACCGGTGAAATCGTGCCATGCTCCAGCCAGCACGCCTGATGTATGACAATTAGAACGCTGGGGAACCCGCGGTGCAGAAGCATGTTTCGGCGTAGTGCTATGTTATAATGGCATTGCCGTGCGAATGCTGCCTGCAGTAGCCGCTGGCCCCTATCGGCCAGGAATGTGTTGAAACATGAAGAAAATTGGCGAACTGCTGGTACAGCAGGGCAAGCTTTCCGATCGGGATGTGGAGCGCACGCTCATGGCCCAGGCGGAAATGGGCGGCGTATTCGGCCAGGTGCTGGTCAAACTCGGCCTCGTCTCTGAGGCAGATGTCGCTGCAGCCCTCGCTGCGCAGCTTTCCATTCCTTTACAACTGTCACCTGATTACCCCGAGGCACCTATACGCCTGGAGGCCATCGCTCAGGACTTCCTGCTCAGCAATGCGGTGGTGCCGGTGGCCGATACCGAGCAGGAGACGCTATTCGCTGCAACCATGCCGCAGGACCCCTTTCTGGCCAAGGCGCTGGCGCTGGCACTCGACAAGCCGGTGCGTATTGCCCTGGGTCTGGAAACAGACATCAACAAAGCTCTGCAGTTGTATGTGCAGGAACAGCAGGAGGCGGGTGCGGATGCCGTCGAAGGTGATCAGTTTGGCGGCCAGTCAGACGATGAGTTTATCGAGCACCTGAAGGATCTGGCCAGCGAGGCACCGGTGATCCGCCTGGTTAACCAGTTAATTCATCGGGCGGTGGATATGGGTGCTTCCGATATCCATATCGAGCCCTTTGAGGATGGGCTGCAGCTGCGTTACCGTGTGGATGGCGTATTACAGGAGTATGCCGACCCGCCCGCGGCAAATCTGGCTGCGGCCATTGCCTCGCGTATCAAGTTGCTGTCGCAAATGAATATTGCGGAAAGGCGCCTGCCCCAGGATGGGCGCATCATGCTGCGGGTGAAGGGCCATGAGCTCGACCTGCGGGTATCGACAATCCCCACCGTACACGGCGAGAGCATTGTCATGCGCGTGCTGGACCGCGAGAGCATCCAGCTCGCCCTGTCGACCATGGGCTTCAGTGATGACACCCTCAAGCGCTACCAGAACCTGCTCGCCAGGCCCCACGGCGTGCTGTTGGTGACCGGGCCCACGGGTTCGGGTAAGACGACGACGCTGTATGCGTCGCTGGCGTCACTGGATTCCGAGTCCCTGAAAATTATCACAGTGGAAGATCCCGTTGAGTACCAGCTGCAGGGCGTGAACCAGATTCAGGTGCAAAACCAGATCGAGTTGAGCTTCGCCAGGGCCTTGCGCGCCATTTTGCGCCAGGACCCGGACATCATCATGATCGGTGAAATGCGCGATACCGAGACGGCACAGATCGGGGTGCAGTCCGCCCTCACCGGCCACCTCGTGTTGTCCACGTTACATACCAATACGGCGGCAAGTGCTATCACCCGCCTGGAAGACATGGGAATCGAGCGCTACCTCATTACCTCGGCTGTCAATGGCGTGCTGGCCCAGCGCCTGCTGCGCACGTTGTGCAAGCACTGCAAGGTGCCGCACCAGGTGGAGCGCGACTATATACAGCAAACGGGCCTGCGCCGGTGGGTGAAAGAAGATTCGCTGCAGCTTTACCAGGCGGGCGGCTGTGCCGAGTGTAACCACACGGGGTATTCCGGGCGCACGGGTATTCACGAGTTGTTTGTGCTGGACGAGGAAATGCACCGGGTGATCCTGAGTGGTGCCGATGCCACCCTGCTGCACGTTGCCGCCAAACGCCAGGGCATGGTCACTCTGTACGAGGACGGGCTGCGCAAGGTAGTGCAAGGTGTCAGTTCCATGGAAGAGCTGCTGCGGGTTACGCAGGACCAGAGCGAGGCTGAGTCCTCCCCCTCCGGCGCTGCCACTGTCGATGCCCCGGCAGCTGAAAGCCTGTCGGCCTGAGCCTGACGCATGGCCCACTTCAGTTACAAGGCAATTGGTCGCGACGGCAAGTCACTGAGCGGTGTGATTGAGGCGGATGGCCTGGAGCTTGCCTCCCGGCAACTGCGGGGGCAGGGATACACCCTGCTCAAACTCGAAGCCGGTGGCAAGCTCGACAGCTCAGCAAGCCGCGCAGCGGGCAAGCCGCCGGGGCGCCAGGATATCCTGTCCATGACCAGCGAACTGGCGGTGTTGTTGCGAGCCGGGATGCCACTGGACCGGGCCCTGAAAGTGCTGATCGATATGGCGTCCCTGCCGCGGATGCACCAGGTGCTGTCGGAGCTGCTGGCAGCGGTAAAGGGAGGCAAGGCGCTGAGCCATGCCATGCAACCCCACGATGAGTTGTTCGGCACCTTTTATATCAGCATGGTGCGTGCGGGTGAGGCCAGCGGCCAGCTGTCGGCCGTGCTGGACCGGCTGGTGGAGTATCTGGAAAGCGCCAAAGCCAATCGCGACAGCGTGGTCTCCGCCCTGATCTATCCCGCCATTCTGCTGGTGGTGTCGGTGCTGTCGATAGTGCTAATGCTGGGTTTTGTGGTGCCACAGTTCCAGACCTTGTTTGAGGATATGGGCGAAGCCCTGCCGTTGTTGACGCGGTTGGTTGTGGACGCCGCCGAGTTTATCAAGGTCTATGGCTGGCTGATCCTGCTGCTGGTCGGCGGTGTCGTGGTATACCTGCGCCGCTGGGCGGCCACAGAGGCCGGCAAAATCAGCCTGCATCAGCGCATGTTAAAAATACCGCTGGCGGGGGGGATTATTTTTGAATTTGAGGTGTCAAAATTTGCCCGCACCGTGGGCACGCTGCTGGGTAATGGCGTGTCCCTGCTGAAGGCGATCTCCATCGCCATTGATACCGTCAACAATCGGGTTATCAAGGATGCGCTGCAGGTGCTGCCACCGGCGGTCAAGGCGGGCAAGCGCATGTCGAACGCACTGGCGGACACAGAAATGTTTACCCCCATGGTGATTCAGATGATTCGCGTGGGTGAAGAGTCCGGCAGCCTTGGCCAGATGATGCTGGAATTGGCCAAGGTGTTCGACGGTCACGTGCAGTCCGGCGTTAAGCGCGGGCTGGCGTTGCTGGAGCCGGTGCTAATCCTGGGTATGGGATTTATGATTGCTGTCATTATTATTGCGATACTGATGGGCATACTTTCGGTTAATGATCTGGCCGTGTGAAGTCGCCGCCAGAATGAATGTAACAGGTAAGGGATTCAGAACTATGATGTTTAAGCGCGGTAAAACCACCATGACAGCTGAATGTTTCCAGGTCGAGAGACAGCGCGGATTTACCCTGATGGAGTTGCTGGTGGTGCTGGCGATCCTGGGGCTATTGATGAGCCTGGTAGGCCCCAAGGTGCTCAACCAGCTGGGCGGTGCAAAAACCAAGACCGCGGGTATCCAGATCAAGGACCTGGAGCAAACGCTGGAGATGTACAAGCTGGATGTCGGGCGTTTCCCCACTACTGAAGAAGGCCTGGAGGCGCTGGTGACGCGGCCCGGTAGTGCAGCCGGCTGGAATGGACCCTACCTCAAGTCCGACGTGCCACTCGATCCCTGGAAGTACGAGTACCATTACAAATACCCCGGAGACCACGGTGAGTTCGATATTTACAGCTATGGTCAGGACGGCCAGGCTGGCGGCGAGAGTGAAGACGCGGATGTGGGCAACTGGAACTAGCAGCCGTAAAACGGCTCACAGCTTTCCCGGCGCGGATGTTTTGTGACGTTTTCAGTTTTGTCTATTGAGCCATCGGGCTGCCGCCGGGTTCGGGGCTTTACCATGTTGGAGATGTTGGTGGCGATCACTATCGTCGGCCTCCTGCTGGCGGTGACTGTCCCCGCTTCCGCACGTTTTTATGAATCAATCCAGTATCGCCAGGCCGTGCGTGACGTGATCACCGTGCTGGCCTCTGCCCGGTACCGGGCGATAAATTCGGGTCGCGTCCAGGATGTCACCGTCGACCCACGCGGTAATCAGCTTGGTAGCAACGGCGAAGTGACCCATCTGCCGGAAGGCTTTGAGGTGACCGTGCATTCGGCCGGCGAACTCAACCGCAATAGCATGGGGGTTATTCGCTTTTATCCTGAGGGCGGATCCACTGGTGGTGGTATCGACCTGGAAAGAGAGGATGGGTCCGGCGTTAGAATTTCCGTGGACTGGCTGTTAGGCCGCGTGAGTCAGGAAGCCTATGTTGCCTACTAGCAGGCAGTTGCCGGCCTCCAGGCGGGCCAGAGTTGCGGTTAGAACTCAAGCTCGCGGAGAGTCCGGTTTCTCGTTGTTGGAGATGATGGTGGCGATGGCGATCCTGGGGCTTGCCCTCGGCGCGCTTTACCAGGCCGCCAGCGGCGCCACCCGCAATGTCAGGGCGGATGAAAAATACGCTTATGGCGTAGAGCTGGCGCGCTCGCTGTTGGCGGACAATGCCCGGGTGCCCGCTGAGGGTGTAAATCGCAGTGGCGAAACAGCAGGTGGGTTCAGGTGGCAGGTGGCAACGCACCGCATCGACCTGGATCGCACGGCTCTCGCGTCCACCAGCCTGCACAATATCGAGGTGTCCGTCAGCTGGCAGGATGGTCGCCGGCGCCCGGAAGTGGTACTGAATTCGGTGGTTGAAGGGGTTGCGCTATGACAGCCGCTGCCTTTGGGGCCAGCTCTGGCTGGCGGGCCGACAGCGGTGGTTTCAGTCTGGTGGAAGTTGTGGTTGCGCTGAGCATCCTGTCCCTTGTTCTGCTGGCCACTATTACCGGCCTGCGCACCCTGGCAAATACCCAGGTTACGCTTGAGCGCATGACGGAACGGGTAGACGAGGTGCGCACGGTGAGCAGTTTTCTGCGGGACACCATGGAGTCCGCTGCGGCCGGTAGTGCGGATGCCGGCGGTCTCAACCTGGGAGGTCTGAGCAGAGAGTCCGCCTACTTTGAATTGACCCGGGATGCGCTGATCTGGAATTCGACTATTCTTATCGGCGAACGTTTTGGCGGCAGCTATCTGCTGCGCCTTGCCCGGGAGGACGATTTGTTGGTGTTGCGCTGGCAGGAGCCCCTGCTGTCGGGCCAACCGACGGACTGGCGTGATGCCCAGGTGCGTACCCTGTTGGGTGAACTGGAGGAATTCGAGATTTCCTGGCGTGAGGGTGTCCGCGATGAATGGCGGCAAGAGTGGCACCGGGGTGACGTGGCTGGCTGGGTGCGATTACAGATCCGGGCAGCGGGGCGTTTCTGGCCAGAGTTAATTATGCAGGTGCCGCAGTAATGCCGTGCGCCATAGCCATTTTGCACGGGGGCGGATTTCCCGGTACCCGCCAGCGGGGTGTGGCTCTGGCGATAGTGGTATGGTTTATTGCGGGCATGTCACTTCTTGTGGCCGGTATTGTTGCCCAGGCCAGGGTAGACAGCCAGCTGGCCCAGCTCCATGTCGCCAGAGCTAAAGCGGTAGCGGCGGGCGACGGTGCGATCCAGTTGATGATGGTGGATGCTATGACTGACAGTAAGCAGTCATCAGTGCGCAGCTATCGGCTGGGCGGTATCGAGGTGACTGTGGCGCTGGTGCCGGCTGTGGGCCTGATTGATATCAATGGCGCATCGGCCGAAATACTTTACGCGCTCTTCCTGGTGGCGGGTGGGTTGCCAGAGGAACAGGCGAGGTTGCTGGCGGAGAATATGGTACAGTCGCGCACCGCCGCCAGGCCGGATGGTGGTGACGCTTTAGAGCTGGCTGCTATAGAGGATTTTTTGCGAGTGCCCGGCAGTAGCCGCACCTTGCTCGATTCCCTCAGGGACTTTATTGTGGTTTCAGAGTCGGGTAAGGGTGGCACGGAATGGTCGCAGGCACCGGATGCCCTGCTGAGTGTGCTGTCAAAGGTCAATCCCGAGAAGGCGGATGCCGTGAGGTCACGACAAGGCGGTGCTGCTGCCGGCTTTCCGCGAGCCGCCGGTAGTAAATCCCGTCGCGCCAGTGGCGGCAGCTCCTTGACCGGTAGCTTCAGAGCTGACGCTATCGTGCGCTACGGAGATACACTCTGGTTGCGCCGGCGCTGGATATCTGTCGAATCCAGCCCCCTTACCGAGTTGCCCTGGCATATTACCCGGACGGAGCCGCCGCGGGTGTTAATGGAAGACAGTTAGGGTCTTTTCACACTCACTGAGGTGGCCCTGTTGATCCAGAACTAACGCGTGTGAGGCGCGAGGAGTGAGGTTTGGTTATTCCAAATGAGAGACGAGCAACGAAGAGTAGTGCTTTATCCGGATCAACCCGGAGGGTCGCCACTGTATTTTCCCCCGGCGTCGCTAGCAATTGCGTTTGTGGATGCGTCGCAGTGGATGATTTCTGCCTGGCTGGTCAAACCGGCAGTGACAGCAGGGCCAACTCAGAGAGCGTGAGCAGACCCTGATATGAAGTTCGATAAAGGCCAAAATTGGGAACTGTTCGGCTATGACATGCGCCACCTGGGCGGCTACTGGACTGCCGCCTGGAGAGATATGCTCTGGTCGTACGATTCCCCGGTGCGAAAACGACTCGACGAGGTGGTGACGGTACATTCAGATGCCGGAGTCAGCAGCTATCAGGCTGGAACTGCTTGTGACGGCGCACTCGACTCTGATTGCACGGCAGTGCTGTTTCCCCAAGAGCTTGTACTTTGCAAGCATATTCCCGTACCACTGCAGGCTGAGGGCGAACTAGCTTCCCTGCTTGAACTGGAAGTCAGGTCCAGCAGCCCATTCGCAGCTGCCGACACTCGCTGGGGCTGGAGCGTGGTTGCCCGGGATGAGTCATTTATCCGTGTTGCTCTCGCCATTGTTTCCGCGAGTGCCGCCATGGCTTTTCTGGGGCGGGAATATAACTCCCACGACGCGCATGCACAGGAAGTCTGGGTGGACGTTGACGGTATAATGGTGGTGGTGCAGGGCTTTGGTGAGGGTCTGCGTGAGCGCCGTTATCGCCGCAGATTGCTGCAATCAGGGGCGCTTATTGCAGCAATAGGCCTATTAGTGCTGGCGATGGTTGGTGTTTCCACGTTGTTCAAGAGCGCGGAACTTCAGCATCTGGAGCGCGTGGCAGAGGTTACTGAAGAAGCCGCCACTGAGGCATCCAGGCTTAAGAGCCTGCTGGCGGTGGCCAATGAGACTATCGCGGCGGCCAATGCGGTGGTGGCAGCGTACCCCAACCCCCATGTTGAGATTGCCCGGCTGACCCGCCTTCTGGGTGACGACGCTTCAATCAGCAATTTTTCAATGGCCGGGAAGGAGATTCGCCTTCGTGGTTTAGCCGAAGATGCCGCGGTGGTTATGGAGGAGTTCACAAGTGAACCGTGCTATTTGGGGGTGAAGGCACCTCAGCCCATCCGCAGGTTATCGAATGGTCAGGAGCAATTTTACCTGGATATCCGTGTCTGCGAGCAGGTGCCAGAATGAGTTGGCTTAAGGTTCATCAGCGCACAGCGGGAATTTGTGGCCTCACTCTACTACTGCCGGCGTTGCTTTATGTCTACGTAATGTTCAGCTTGCTGGAGGTGCGTGGGGGTGCCCAGGCTGAGATTAATCGCATGAAGCCCCGTCTTGCGCGGCTGCAGGGGCTGATCGAATACGAAGACCAGCTGCGCGAGGCGGCTGTTCTTGTAGATTCACAAGTGCTGGAGTTGGTATATCCCGTATCGGAAGAGCAGGCTACAGTGTCTGCCGAGTTACAGACGCAGGTGCGGGATATTTTCAGTAAAGCCGGGCTTTCCGTTACCAACAGCCAAGTGCTGCCGGTGCGGGCCGAGGGCAGCTTCGATTATATCAGTGTGAAGCTCACTGTGAGCGGTACTCTGCCTGCGCTCGATGAGGCACTGGCAGGTGTTGCGGCCTATCTGCCACTGGTACTGGTGGAGTCAATGGACGTGTACCCAGCGCGCTCGGCGCGAGGCGGTGAGGCTGGTGATCAGCAGCAGCTTACGGCCAGCCTGCAGCTGCTGTCTTTGAGGTTCGCGCAGTGAACTGGTTACAAGCGATTGGTCGGCGCTACAGGGTCAGCGAAGACCCCCTGCGTACCTTGCGACGCATAGAATTGGTGGTATTGCTGCTGGGGGCGTTACTGTGCCTGCAGCTCGCCCTGGGTGCAATCAAGCTGGCCGCAACAACCGGGCCGACGCCGGTTCGGCCCGCAGCGGATTCGCTGCAGATTCCCCGGGTTCTCGAGCCGGTGGTCGTCGCTGTGGATGAGCGCAACGAGATTGTAGCCAGGCCCTTGTTCTGGATTGGTCGACAGCCGGCCAGTGCGGTGGAAACCCCTGCAAAGCCCAAGGATAAAGCCAGGAAGTTGAAGGATGTGAAGCTGGTCGGTGTGTTTGGCAGCGGTGAGCGTGCGGGGGTCATTGTGTTGGTCAAGGACAGGAAGCGGCGTATATTGGTTGGGGAAAGCCTTGAGGGCTGGACTCTGGAGTCAATCAAGCCTGATGAAATTGTATTGGTTAACGGCAAGCGAAGTGAAGTTCTGGCCCTTAAGCGGGGCAATATATTCAGCTCGACACCGCAAGTGAAAGCGCCTGAAGTCAATAGCGGCAGACCCGTTCGGTAGTATACTCTGCCGACACCGGCAGCTGTAATGAACCTTGAACGTAAACCCGCTGCCGTTGCGGTAGTAGAAAAAAGGCCAAACCCACATCCAAACTGGTGCCTGAGCGAAGGCGGGTGCTGGCTTGGCAATGACAAGAACTTGACGTGAAATAAGAAGATAACGACTAAAGAAGGGACGAACGGGAAACTCGATGCGCAATAAAATGATAGCTGCTGCCCTGGTGCTGTTGCTTGCCAGTTGTGCCACCACCGATAGCGGTGGGGGTTCAGGCACTTCGACAACAGCGGGCTCTGCCCAGGCCAGGCCAAAGGTCGATGCCTCGGCGCCATTGGCAACGTCGGCTGCTGATCTCGCAGAGTCCAACGCGGAGGAGGAGACGAAAAGTGACCCGACTCTTTACCGCGGCAACAATCGCCAGGTGAACATGCCGGCGGTGCAAGAGCCCATCCGCTTTCTGGGAGAGGATGTCAGCATCAACTTTGAGCAGGCCCCGCTCAGCGAGGTCATGCACGCCATTATGGGTGACATACTGCAGCTGGATTACGTGGTTGACCAGCCTATCAAGGGTGAGGTTACCCTGCGCACCCGCACCCCCATACCTCGCGGCGAGCTGTTTGCCGTGCTGGAATCGCTGCTCAAGGCCAACAATGTCATCATTATCCGCGGCAGTGACGGCCGCTACCTGGTAACCAGTACAGCGAATGGCGCCAAAATTTCTCCCGGCGTGTCCAACCCGCGTAACAAAGGTGTTGGCTACAGTACGATTGTGGTGCCGTTGCAGTACATCAGCGCGTCAAATATGGCTGAAATTCTGCAGCCGGTGGCGGAGCCTGCCTCATTTGTGCGTGTGGATAACGTCCGTAACCTGCTCATGCTGGCCGGCACCCGGGCCCAGGTGGATGGCTGGCTGGAAATGGTGGAGACCTTTGATGTGGACTTGCTGGCGGGTATGTCCGTGGGTATTTTTCCGCTGGAGAACAGCAGTGCGGACGAGGTTCACCAGGCTATTTCTACTTTGCTGTCCAGCGGGGAGGGGTCTGAAGAGCAGGGTGGCGACTGGTCCCGGCTCATTCGTGTTATCCCCATTGCCCGGCTTAACAGTATCCTGGTGGTGACCCCGCGGGCTCATTACCTGGATATCGTGCAGAAGTGGATTACGCGCCTGGATGATGCCTATGTTTCCAACGCCGACATGCGTTTGTATGTGTACCCGGTACAAAACACCACCGCGGAACGTCTGGCAACGCTGCTCAACAGTATTTATTCCGGCAATATGAGCCAAAAGTCCGGCTCCTCCACCAACAGCGGCTTTGGTAGTGATGCCTCTGTAGCACCTGGCATGAACCGTGAAAGCATCGGATCATCCTCTGCTGTCGGCGGCAATTTTAATCCGCGTTCCAATAATTCCGGTGGCGACACCAGCGGCGGTATCTCTACAGTGGCAATGGCCGGCGGCAGTAACTCCCTGTTGGCCGATGTGCGGGTTGTGGCTGATGAGGAAAGCAATGCGCTGTTGATTTACTCCACGGGTATCCAATACCGCATTATCAAAACCGCGCTGGAGCAGTTGGACCAGGAGGCCACGCAGATCATTATCGAGGCCAGTATTATCGAGGTTACGCTTACCGATAACCTGCAATACGGTCTCGAGTGGACTTTCAGCAATGAGATAGGAGACGACCGTACCGGCACCGGTTTGCTGACAGGTGCAGCTTCCAGCGCGTTGAGTCTCCCCAGTGTCTCCGGATTTTCCTATTCTGTCGTTAACAGCGCTGGTGACATCAAAGCGGTGCTCACGGCACTGGCTGAAGACAAGTTGCTCAATGTTATATCCACGCCATCAGTGATGGTGCTGGACAATCACGATGCCTATATCCATGTTGGTGATCAGGTGCCTGTGCAGTCATCGACCACGCAGACTGATGGTGGTAATACCATCCAGTCTATCGAGTACAAAGATACCGGTGTTCAGCTCAATGTTCGCCCATCGGTCAACGCCGGCGGCCTGGTCACTATGCAGATCGAGCAGTCGGTTACCGATGTCGGCGAGATAGATCTTGCCACCCGCCAGCGCTCGTTTAATGAGCGCTCCATTATGAGCCGGGTGGCCGTGCGCTCCCATGAGTCCGTGGTGCTGGGCGGGTTGATTCGCGAAAATGCCAGCAGTACTGAATCCGGGATACCGTTCCTGCACACCTTGCCGGTCATTGGTCCTCTCTTTGGCAGTACTGTCAAGGAAGACCGGCGCACCGAGCTGCTGGTTATTATCACTCCGCGTGCCCTCTACAACGAGCAGGATCTGCGTGAGGTCAGCGAGCAGATGCGCTCCCAGATCCGGCATATGGAATTGATCGAGCTGCCGTCACAGTGAGATGCCTATGGCTGCGGGGGTAAATACTGGTACTTTTTCGCACCAGGATTCAACGCCTTGCGGCGGTCTGACGGGTCCATGCGGGTAGCTCGCTGCAAGGGAAATTGCCGGCGGGAGTTAGATGTCTGGCCGTTGGTTCGCTCGAAGCCAGCTCCGGCCTCAGGTCGGTTTCCGTGGAAAATGACCTGCCGCGACATCGACGCCTGCAGTGTGCGGCGCTCAGTTCATTCGCTTGTGTTGCTCGGCAGCTCCGGTATAATCGCCGCCCTTGACCAAAAAAGGCAATAAACACAGTATGTTGCGTTCATTTCACAGCTTTTCTCTCGCCGCCATCGGGGCCTGGTTGATTGTGTCAATGGCCTTGGTGGCAGGCTGTACAGACAACAAAGAGCTATCGGAAGCAGAGGTGGCGGCGCTGGAACTGCGGGTGGCGGAGCGGTGGCAGGCGCTCGCCGCCCGGGACTTTGAAAAGGCCTGGGAATATACCACGCCGCTCTATCGAGCTTCCTTTCCTAAACACTTGTATGTAAAAAAATTTTCCTACGCAGTAGAGTGGGAGTTGACAGCTGTGGAAGTTGTTAACTATGATGCCCGGGCAGCTGTGGCAAGTGTGGTGGTGAGGGTCATGTCCAAGCCAACCAAACAAACCTCCGCGGCGTCCATAGCGGTTGGCCCTATCCCCAGTAACCTGCGTGAAAGATGGATTTTTACAGACGGTGAATGGTGGTTTAGTGCCAACTATTAGATGCTTTGGCTGGTTGACAGCTGGCTGCAGCTAGCAATAATAGCGCTAGCAACGTAAAAAACGTTAAGTTGTGAAACAAAAAAGACTTTAGGAGTCTCCTTACTATGAAAAATGTATTTAAACCACTGGCCCTTGCCTCAGCAGTTGCTGCTGTGTCAGCTGGCTACGCGGGAGTTGTCAACGCAGAAGCGGTGTTAGCTGATAACAGCGGCTTGGGCGACCTGGCAATTGTTCCTTACTACACAGTCCGTGAAGGCTATTCAACCGGTGTTTCTGTTGTTAACACCAGCAACGAGACTCAGGTGATCAAGATCCGCCTGCGTCGCGCTGTAGATTCCATGGACGCGCTCGACTTTAACGTGATTATGTCACCCTGGGACGTCTGGAATGGTTACATTCAGGCTGATGGCGACGATATCCGTTTTTACAGCAATGACGCGAGCTGTACTGCTCCTGCCATGACTGACGGTTCTTTCCTGATGCCGAACATCTACCGCGAAGGCGCGGAAGAGGGTTACATTGAGGTTATCGGTATGGGTGCGGCTAGCAACGCCCAGCCTATATCTGCAGCCGCTCTGCACGTTCAGCCGGCGGGCGTTCCTGCGAGTTGTGATCTTGTTAGAGATAACTTCTTCCCGGGCGACAACAACAGCGACTATGGCACCGGCGCCAACTTGGCTCGCAGGGGTGTAATTGACTCTGAGACTTCGCATCAGCGCAACCTGACTGTGCCCGGCACCTTCAATCAAAGCAAGTTCACCGACACTGGAAACGTGTTGAAAGTGTCCTACTTTATCAAGAGTGACGCGACTGGCACCGAGTTTGGCGATGACGCGGTACACCTTGCCAACTTTATGACTGGCCCCTCCATCACCAACCAGAAGTTTGGTATCAACCAGGGTGACTTGCAGGGCTTTGACTATCCGGACTTGAACGGTGGTGCGGTATTCGGCACTTTTGTCGACCCTGTTGCCGGTGCTGGCGAGCGTCCTGTTTATCAAGACGTGCGTAGTGCTATTGGCGGCGTTGCCGTGATCAACAACTGGTCGGCCAACACCACCGATATGTTCACTGTTGACACCGACTGGGTAGTTACCACACCCGGCCAGTACAACATGACCAATCTCTGGATTTATGCCGATGCCAACGACTCAGATCCATCAGGTGATCTGTGTACTGGTGGTGTGCCCGGTCTGAATAACTACGTGGCATTGACTGGTGCAAACTGTGACTTCCGCGATATTCCGTTGACAGCGACCTTCGCAGTTTTTGACCGTGAAGAGCGTGGCATCGTGATTCAAGAGGGTGATCTGGTTGTTTCTCCTCAGCCCCCGAATGAAGTTAGCAAGGACACTCTGAGGCAGGAAGTTAACGTGATCAGCTGGGGTACCTCTACAGTTCTGGGTGCACAGCCCTCTCTGACCGTAAAGCAGCCGGATGGTGCGCAAGCTGGTTGGGCTAAGATGGGTGTATCACAGTGGGCCGGTACTCAGCAGGCCATTTGTTCCATCACTGGTCTGGCTTCGCCGAATGCGAACGCCGTACCTACTCAGTCCAACCCGATGCCCGTTCTCTGTGTAGCGACGGATACCCCGGTACCGCTGGTAGGTTTCGTTGCATGGCAGCGTAACTTTGGTGTGAATGCTGACGCTAACTATGGCCGTATCGTCGGGCACAGCTACTCAAGCAACTAAGCTAGATTTTTTAGCTATCTGAATAGCCGACACCCTTCGGGGTGTCGGTTTTTTTATGTGTGAACCGTGAGAAATTTCAAATCATGACAAAACTAAAGGCAATATTCATAACCAGTATCCTGGCCCTGGGTGCCTCATCGATTGCACAGGCCCAGAACATTGTAGAGGATGGGGGTGTAGGCCTCACATATGATGAGCTGGAGTACATGGTGGGACGGTGGACGCCACAGATGCAAAAAGCCGCTGCCTCTGACACGGGAGACCGGCTGGAGTTGCTCAACGTGGCCCTGGCCAATAAGCGGGTCGCCCTGGAGGCAGACAAACTGACCCCGGAGGAAGACCCGCAGGCCTACTGGGACTATGTTTTTATGATACGGGCTGCCAAGCGATCATTCGTTGTCGAGCAGGTGGTCGAGAACCTGGCGGTCCCCGATATGAGTGAACTCGCGGCCGAGCGTTACGAAACCGAGAAGGAAAAATACGCTCGTATTCCCGAGCGCCGCATATCGTCTCATATCCTGTTTGCCTGCGCTCCTGGTGCTTGTTCACGGAAGGACGCTCTGGCTAAAGCCCAGCCGGTGCTAGACCAATTGCGGGCCGGTGCGGATTTTGTGGAGATGGTGCAGCAATACTCTGAGGATCCTGGTACCAAGAAAAAAGATGGCAAGTTTGACAAGTGGATGAAGCTAGGTGAGACGCAGGTTGCCGGGCCTTATTCAGAGGGTCTGTTCGAAATTAGCGAAATCGGTGAGTATTCAGAGCTGGTACAAACCCAATTCGGTGTTCATATCATCCGCCTGGACGGGATTGAGGAGGAACATTATGAGCCTTTTGATAAGGTGAAGGCCCAGATCATTGCCGACCTGGAGCTGGAGTATAAGAAACTGGCGATGAAAGAATGGCTCGCGCAATACAATATTTCGAATGACGCCTATATCGATGGGGAGGCAATGGAAAAGCTCTTTTCCAAGTACCGCGACACCCAATAGGCAGTCGACAGTGGCTTCCACTGCCTCGGTGGCTGTGCTGCTGTGCACATACGACGGCGACGCGTTTCTGGCGGCGCAGCTGGAATCAATAGCAGCACAGCGTGGGCCGGATGTACGCCTGTATGTATCTGATGACGGGTCAAGTGATGGTACATTGGAGTTACTTAAACACTATCAAGTTCGCTGGAGCGAAGACCGACTCTCGATACGGCACGGCCCCCGGCAGGGCTACGTAGCCAATTTTTTTTTCCTGGTTTGTGCCAGTGATATTAGTGCAGAGACCTACGCCTATGCAGACCAGGACGACCTGTGGGATGCGGACAAGTTGAGCAGGGCAACTGCGGCGCTCTGTTCACTGCCAGCCGAAACCCCGGCCCTGTACTGCTCTCGAAGCCGTCTGATAGACGAGCAAGGGGCAGCTGTAGGCTACTCTCCCTTGTTCCGCAAGCCGCCCGGTTTTGCCAACGCGCTGGTGCAAAATATTGGCGGGGGAAATACCATGGTGTTCAATCACGCTGCCCGTGAGCTGTTAAGGGCAGCGGGGCCAGTTGATGTGGTAAGCCATGACTGGTGGACTTATCTGTTGGTGGCAGGCGCTGGTGGGACTGTTATTTACGACCCTGAGCCGTCGATCAGCTACCGTCAGCACGGTCATAACCTCATAGGTTCCAATATGAGTTTTCGGGAGCGTGTTGCCCGCCTGCGGATGGTATTGCGAAGCCGTAACAGGGAATGGAACGATCGCCACGTAAATACTCTGCAACAATGCCGTCTACTGCTGGCGCCGGATAACCTTGAAGTTCTTGAGCAGTTCTCCAGCGCCCGTAACGAGGGACTGATCCCACGGCTTCTTGGTGTATGGAATTCGGGGATATATGCCCAGACGCTTCTCGGCAATCTGGGTATGATTGCCGCGACTTTTTTAAAAAAAATCTAGTTCCGGCAGGTATAATCACTCGCCGCTATCGTGATGAAAGGCCTGGCATCCAGCACGCCCTGTCTCCTCGAATTCAGGTGGTGGCGTTTTTGCTCAATTATCCGTAACACTAAACAAACAACCTGTATTGCAGGCCGAGGCTAGTCTCTTTCACTATGCATGAAGCCAAAAAATTGATTCTGGTGCTGGGCGCGCACCGTTCCGGTACCTCGCTTTGCGCGGCAGCGCTCGAGTGCATGGGAGCGCAACTGTGCCTGCCGGAGCAGTATGCCAACGACGAAAATGCCAAGGGTTTTTTTGAGCATGTAGATATAGTGGCGTTCAATGACAGGCTTTTGCTTCATCTGGATGGTGCCTGGGATAACCCCTTATTCGATGGTCCCGCGGCCATCGCCGGTGCAGATTTGGGTGAGTGGCATGTGCAGGCTTGCAGGCTGTTCGATTCAATATTCGGCAGCGTGCAAACTGCAGCAATCAAGGATCCGCGGTTGTGCCAGCTACTTGATTTCTGGATGCCGGTCTTTGCCGATTGTGGCTATACCGACGATGCGGTTTATGTCCTGCATGTCGTACGGGATCCGGTGGAGGTTGCGCTCTCGCAACGCAGCCGGACTATCGCGAACCCGGCGTTTTACGAAATCGGAAGGCACCTGGCCGAGGGTGCGTCTCTATGGCTTTCCCTTATGGCGCAGGCGCTGTCCCAGGCCAGGCTGCTCAGGAATTATCTGATTGCTTACGATGACTTACTTCAGAGGCCGGAAGAGGTGCTCGAAGGGCTTGCTGTCTTCCTTCAGCTTAAACCCGACGGAGAACGCTTGCGGGTTTTTTGCGCGGATTTTGTCGACCGTGTCCTGCACAGGAGCAAGACCCTGCCGGCAGCAGTGCAAGAGATAGCCGTCGCACTACCCCAGGCGCTCGAGTTCTACGAGGTATTGCAAGCGCTGGGAGGTAATCGGGTTGTCGCGGCATCCGGCATTGACCGCGCTCTTGAGGTCTACTGCAGGCCGGATACGGCGGCAGCGATGTATCGTGTGATGGTGCCGGCATTGTCTCGCCTGGGCACCGGTTGCCGCAGGGATCGCCTGGAACTGGAGCGAAGCACGGCCATCATTGGCGAACTGGAGCGACAGGCGGATGAACTGGCCCTGAATGCCCGGCGTATAGCCGCTGAGCATGAGTTGGTACTTTCACCCCTGCGGGCTCAGATTGGGAGTCTCGAGAGTGGCAACGCCGCGCTGCAGCAACAGCGGGAGGCCCAACAGGTCGAGTTGGAACGGATTTCTGCTGAGTACAAAGAGACCAGCGACGAACGGTTCTACCTGGTGGATAAAGTGAAGGCAATAGAGGCCTCCACTTCCTGGCGCCTGACAAGGCCGATTCGCGGTCTGAAGTCGCTGCAGATAGCCCTGCTTGAGCGGACAGTGAAAGGCCTGGCCGGATTTCGGCTGCGGTCAGTTATTGTGTATCACCGCATGAGTGTGACACATCCCAGACTGGCCTGGATGGGCCGACGAATATTGCGCCCCTTGTTCCGCTTTATCAATACAGTTCTGCCATCCCGGGCAAGGCGCGAAACCTTTAGTGAACATGGCGACCTGCTTTCGCCCATGCTCTATCAACAATATGAATCCGCCAATGATTTTGCCCCGTTGGTCAGTGTCATTGTGCCCAATTTCAATCATGCACCCTACTTGCGGCTGAGGCTGGACTCAATATTTTCCCAGACTTACCGAAACTTTGAAGTCATCATGCTCGACGACGCGTCGAGTGATGACAGCGCAGCCATACTGGCGCAATACCATCAGCGCTATCCTGATAACTCCACGCTGCTTGTCAATGAGCAAAACTCCGGCGGTGTGTTTCATCAGTGGGAGCGGGGACTCGCGCTAGCACGGGGCGACATAGTCTGGATTGCCGAAAGCGACGACTGGTGTACCGAAAATTTTCTGGAGACGCTGGTTCCCTTTTTTGAAAACGAAGCCATCCAACTCGCCTATGCCAGGTCCGTATTTATGAACGGTGCAGGTGATGAGCAAGTCTGGTCAATCAATGAATACCTGCACGACATAGATCACCAGCGATGGAACGAACCATTCGTGGAAACCGCGCACAAGATCGTGGCTGAAGCATTCGCGATAAAAAATATCATTCCCAACGTAAGCTCCGCCGTATTCCGGAATCCTCGTAAGCTGGAAATCTTGCAGGATCCGCAGTGGAGGCAAATGAAGACCTGTGGTGACTGGGTACTTTACTTACACCTGATCCGGGGGGGCATACTTGGCTATACGCCAGAGTCATGTAATTTCTATCGGATGCACGGGAAAAATACCTCGGTACAATCCCACTCAAGCGATACGTTTTATGCCGAGCACGAGATAGTCGCAAAGACTGTGCGACAGTATTACAAGGTGGATGACCGGGTTTTTGAAGAGCAAAGATCCAATCTGATCGCGCACTGGCGGGAGACCCGGCGATCCTATTCGGAGGCTGCCTTTGAGGCTTGCTACAGTCTCGAGCGTATAGCCGCAGTAACCAAAATGCGCGCTCCCAATTTGCTAATGGTGTCTTATGCTTTCTGTGCTGGTGGAGGGGAGACGTTTCCGGTGCAGTTGGCCAATATCATGAAAGCCAACGGATACAATCTGACCTATCTGGACTGTGCACGCGAGCCGAGAAACGAAGGCATTCGACTAAATCTGCGTCCGGACATTCCAGTTGTCTCCGACTTTACGCAGTTGGAGAGGATCGTCGCCGATTTTGGTATCGACCTGATCCATTCCCATCATGCCTGGGTGGACAGCACCATTCTGGAGCTGCTGCCCGAGGACAGCAACTGCAAAACCATAGTGACCCTGCATGGGATGTACGAAACCATAAACGACTATGATCTCAAACCGATTCTTCCCCGGTTGGTGAAACGCAGTGCCAAACTTATTTATGTGGCTGACAAGAATTTGTCCTCGTTGCGAAAGTTCAAGCTGATAGAGGCCGCCTCGCTGGTGCGAATCGACAACGCACTGGATCCTGATGAAATAGAGTCTATTGATCGCGACACTCTGGGTGTGCCTCGGGATGCGTTTGCTCTTACTCTGGTCAGTCGCGGACTTGCCGATAAGGGCTGGGAGGAGGGCATAGCCGCTGTAAGCAGAGCTCGAGAAATCTCCGGTAAAGATATCCACCTTTTTCTGGTAGGAGATGGCCCCGAGTACGAGCGGTTGATTCGTCAGAAACTGCCGGAATATATTCACCTGGAAGGTTTTCAGCGCAACGTTCGAGGTTATTTCGCAACATCCGATCTGGGTTTTCTTCCCTCGAGATTCCGTGGCGAGAGCTTTCCGTTAGTTATCATCGAATGTCTTCAGTCCGGCCGACCGGTGCTGGCAAGTAATCTGGGCGAAATACACTATATGCTGGATGGCCCCGATGGGCGGGCCGGTATACTGGTGGATCTGGATGGCGAGGCGATTAATATCGAGGTGATCGCCCGGGAAATTGCGAACCTGGCATCTGATCCCGGCGCTTACCAGCAGATACTATCGGGTGTGCAATCGGCCGCTCTCAAGTTTGACCCTCACATAATGGCAGCCAGGCACGATGAGGCCTACCGCGAAGCTATGGCTGAGCCGGACCAATGAAAAAGCACCTTGTTCTGCATATAGGAATGGGTAAAACAGGCACCACTGCGCTGCAGGAGTTTTTTTGGGCAAACAGGCGAGAGCTGCGTCGGGTGGGCATTTTGTATCCAGAATATGCAATGCAGTCCCATGCCCACCACCTCATCTCGCCCTATATTCCGCCTGATCTGGAGAATGAGTGGAAGTTTCAAGATGTAGCCCAGTGGGCGCCCAAGCTGGAGCAGTCTGGTCTGGATACAATCCTGTTATCGTCGGAGTTGATCGCCTGGGCCGCGAGAAACGATGTTATAGAGTTCTGTAAAGCGATTGATAAGTGGTTCGATCTGACGGTGACTCTTTACCTGAGAAGGCAGGATAATATGATTATGGCCAACTACAATCAGTTGGTGAAGTCCGGCACGCAGCTACTCGAACTTGATTGGGTCCTGGAGAACGGCCCCGTACAGTTTGATTATCAGAGAATACTAGAGCCCTGGATATCAGCGCTTGGCATGGACAATATCATTGTCAGGCCCTATGAGAAGGGGCAGTTTTACCAGGCTGATATACGCCGGGACTTTATGCACCATGTTTTTGGGCTCGACAAACTTGAGGGTTTTGTCACACCGTCAGGCAACCCGAATCCTCGCTTTTCAACGGCGGCGATGTCTTACAAACTGCAACTGAATAAGTTGTTCGAGAACCCTGCAAAATCATCCAAATTTAATTCACTTTTACTGGCGTTCTCAGCTGAGTCGGATGCTAATGCCAGTAATGTCTACTCGTCACAATCGCTGCTTTCGCCTGCAGCGAGAAGGGGCATCCTGGAACGTTCAAGCGCGGGCAACGAGGAGATCGCGAGGGGATTGATGGGGCGAGACGATGGGGCGCTGTTCCTTGAGTCTGTGCCGGATGAGACTATTCCCTGGGTTAAGCCTGTGCTGACTGATACGGAAGCGCGCATTATCACTAGGTATATTCAGGCAGCCGACAAGCAGGCCTACCAACTGCTTGTCTCGGATGTGCGGCGAGGAGTCGCTTCTCTCAGTGCTGTGCGCAGGGAGGCGGCATGCTATCTTAGGCGATTCTTGCCGCCTTCGGACCTGGTGCAGACTGTAGAGCACAGTGGCCTGGCCAAAAAACTACTGTCGACCTACTTGCTCTCCAGGCGAGAGCGAGATGGAGCTCCACTGCTGCTAATCTCTGTCCATTTTCCTGGCGTGGACGTGGCTGGCTACCAAGCGTTGTTAGAGCACCATTTCGGTGAGCAATTTCTCCGGGACTACGAGGATCGCCCCATGCGTATATCCGCGTTTCAACGCAATGTGGATGCACTGGGGAATTGCGCCCGTCTCCCTGGTTTGGCCGCGGAGGTACAGACGGATACATGTTTGCACGGCCATTTTCTGCCACTGAAGTATAGGCTGATCAGCTCGCGGTTTCGGAAGCGCTTTGTAACCTGGATGCGAGACCCGGTTGAGCGGCTGGTGGGGTTATATCTTCACTGGAAGAATAGTGGCACCTCGCCAGGTGTCGGAAGTCTGTATTATCGTATGCTGGAAGAAGGTTGGTCGTTGGAGACCTTTTGCTTCCAGCCGGAAATACAAAATATCTACAGCAAATTTTTGTGGGGATTTTCACTGTCCCGTTTCGACTTTATAGGAATATGTGAATGCTATGATACAGAGATTCAGCGCTTTTCTACGGAAATATTGGGCCGTCCGCTTCCCGGTGAGTGGGTGCACTCTGGCCCAATAGGGTCGAACTACAGGTCTACCCTGGCCCCCGAGTTGATATCGGCTATAGAGCGACATCACAGTGTGGACATGGCGTTGTATCGCAAGGCGCTTAGAATTCGGGCGGAGACTACACAAGCATCTCAATAGACAGAGTGGACGAGAGGGTGGGCTTATAATGAATAGCCACCGGGTTAATCGATCGTAGCTGCCTTATGGGTAACCCGTTAATGGGTCGCGAATCAGCTGGCCAAGATTGAGATTTGATTGCTGATAGTAGTCGGCCAGCTCTCGTAAAATATTGTCCTCGAACAAGCGCGGTTCCTTCATCTTGAAATACCAGCAAAGGCTTCGATGAAGAAGCTTGAAACGCCTTTCGCCTAAAACAAATGCCGGGAATGGATTCATTTCGCTCGTCTTGAACTTGTTTGCAATTCTGTAGGCGGCGATCTCGTGATCGGGCAGCGAAACATTGAATTTTTCTTCAGATCTGTCCAGCTGAAATTCGTCGACACCGAGGAATTTATTCAAGGCACTGATAAAACGGTGATTGTCGCTTAGAATGCTCTCGTAAGTGGCGACCATCACCTGGTCACTGCCGAACAATTCGTAATATTTGCCGACAATTAAATCATACTTCAGAAAGTCCGGTTTAAACGATGTTCCTTTCCAACTCTCACCCTTTACCAGATCTTTGAATTCACCTAAATAGCCCTGCTTCACCAGCTGCTTGTAGATGGACCTGATCATGTCGAGCTGATTACGCACTACTATGATAATTTTTGAGTCTGGAGAGCAGGCATGAATCCTGTTGGCTATGGTAAAGCTGTCGTAGCCGCCGGAGTAAGGATGGCCAGAGAGCCTTTCGGCGCTGACCAGGTTAACCCGTTTGTCGGGTATATTCACCGCCATTAAAGCCCTGGCGCAAGCTGCTTCACTAAATGATCGGATAGTCGATCCTATAAGAATGGATAACAAAGGATCGCGCCAGGGCTCATTGCAATTGGATGCCAGGTTTATCTGTGGATGTTTGCTGAAATAGGAACCCTGCAGCCAGGTCGTGGCTGTCTTATGATAACCAATGTGAAAGACAAAATTTTTCATGCGCTCCCCGGCTGACGCTGCGTGCGGGTGGTTTGTCCATGTGAGTTGTGTGTTTGCATATGGAACATGCAGCCGTCCACTAAAAATAACTTGGCATCAAAACACTCCATCATGTATTTTTCGTGATATACCAATCTGTTGCAATAGGCGGTTGGCCGAGGTCTATTTACTGGATTCGAAAATGAAAGAGCATTATCCGGATTCCCGTCCCGACGTTGCCGGCGATATCCGTAGGCCCATGCAGGTAGATTTCATGATCTGCGGTACGCAAAAAGGCGGGACAACTGCCCTGGATTCCTATTTGAGATGCCATGAAAGCATTTGTATGGCGGACGAAAAGGAGTGCCATTATTTTGACAATGACGTCTATTTTCCTCCAGAGGGTCCAAATTATGACCAATACCATTCGTTCTTTCGCCCCACGGAATCTACTCGAATAATCGGAGAGGCCACGCCCGTCTATATGTACTGGTATGACTGTCCCCGAAGAATTTGGGAGTATAACAGGCGCTGCAAAATAGTAGTCCTCCTAAGGAATCCGATCGAGAGAGCTTATTCTCACTGGAATATGGAGACATCCAGAGGTGATGAAACGCTAGCGTTTTTCGACGCTATAGTGTCGGAGCAGGAAAGGAGTCGCGCTGATCTTCCCCACCAACATCGCATATATTCCTATGTTGACAGGGGCTTTTATCTGGAGCAGTTGAGAAGACTTTGGTTTTACTTTGGCTGTGACAATGTTCTTGCGATAAAAAGCGAGTTACTAAAAGCAGAGCCCCTAAGCCAATTGAACCGGGTTTGTGACTTCCTGGGGTTGGATCGCTTTCGATCGATTGAGCCCCAACTTGTCTTTGCCCGGGAATACAACTCGACTATTGGTGCCACCGAGAGGAGGTATCTTAGTGATGTCTATCGATATGAGATTCAGTCCCTGGAGGCAAGGCTTGGTTGGGATTGTAGTGACTGGCTGGCCTGAACCCGCATTTGCATGGGAGGTTTGTGTGCCAATCTCTGGTATAGTCGGCGCACGGCCCGGCAGCTTGCCTGAAGTCGTCTGAGGGGTCATAGCAAGCAGGGTTGGCTTTCCGATCTTAGCCGCCGAATCTTACTACCGCATTGGTCAATACAACCTTGAAGCCTCGCCTACAACCTGATTTATATTCAGCCATTCTCAACAAGCGCATGCTGATCTGTGTCTTTACCGGCTTCACCTCAGGCATGCCGCTTTACGTGCTCATTCAGCTGGTGCCCGCCTGGTTAAAGGACGGGGGCGTCTCACTGACCGAGATTGGCTTGTTTGCCCTGGTGGGTATCCCCTATGCCTGGAAGTTTGCCTGGGCGCCTTTGATGGATCGCTGGATACCGCCCTTTCTCGGTCGCCGCCGTGGCTGGATGTTGATATGCCAGTTGGCGCTGCTGTTGTCTATCGGCATTCTTGGTGCATTTGACCCGGCACGGTCTACCTGGTTGATCGCCTGGCTGGCTGTGGCTGTGGCCTTTTTCAGTGCCAGCCAGGACGTGGCAGTGGACGCCTATCGGCGGGAGATACTTCCCGACGCGGAATTGGGGTTGGGCAATGCTATCCATGTGCAGGCCTACCGTATTTCCGGCCTGATACCAGGCGCGCTGGCACTTGTTCTGGCGGATATTCTGCCCTGGTCAAGTGTGTTCTGGATCACCGCATCATTTATGGCTGTAGGTGTGATCATGACGCTTGCAGTCACAGAGCCTATCTCGGAACTCCCCACGGGCACTGGGCTCAGGGAGGCAATACTGAACCCGTTTGCTGAATACGTTACCCGGCGGGGCTGGAGCGGGGTGCTGCTGGTATTGGGGTTTATGTTTCTCTACAAACTGGGAGACAACATGGCCACAGCGCTGGCCACGCCCTTTTATCTCGATATGGGGTTCAGCATGACCCAGATCGGCCTGGTCGCCAAGAATGCGGCGCTGTGGCCGGCAATTTTCGGCGGCCTGGCCGGCGGGCTGCTGATGATTCGCCTGGGGATCAATAGAGCGCTTTGGCTTTTTGGCATAGTGCAAGTAGTGAGTATTTTAGGTTTTGCATTACTGGCCAGCAGTGGTCCAGTCGTGTGGCTTCTCGCGGTTGTTATAGGCTTTGAGTACCTGGGAGTGGGGCTGGGGACTGCTGCATTCACCGCGTTTATTGCCCGGGAGACCAGTAGAACCTACGCCGCCACACAGTTTGCGCTTTTTACCGCGCTCGCGGCCGTGCCGCGCACTTTTGCAAACGCCAGTACGGGGATAATCGTAGATCATGTCGGCTGGGTAAATTTCTTCCTGATTTGCGCTATGCTCGCGATTCCCGGAATGCTGCTGCTGTTGTGGGTGGCACCCTGGAATTCAGGCCCGGCAAGAGAATAAAAATGAAAGTGCTGCACGTTTACCGTACCTATTTTCCGGATTCCCAGGGCGGGCTGGAGGAAGTGATCCGGCAGATCTGCCTGGCGGCACGGGAGCATGGTGTCACCAGCAAGGTGTTTACTCTTAGTGATGAACCGTTTCCGCATACTCTCCCCAGGGTAGAGGCAGAGGTGGTCAGAGTACGCAAAACCTTTGAAATTGCATCATGCGGATTCGCGCTTACCGGTATGCGGCGTTTCGCGCAGGAAGTGGAGTGGGCTGATATTGTTCACTACCACTACCCCTGGCCATTCTCCGACATGATGTATCTCACGGTGGGCCGGCACCGGCCGGCAATTCTGACTTATCACTCGGATATTGTCAGGCAGCAGTTCCTGTTATCAGTGTATCGACCACTGATGAGCCGCTACCTGAGTGCCATGGATATGATCGTGGCCACGTCGCCAAATTACTTTGCGACCAGTGAAGTATTGAGCGAATACACCGATAAGGTAGAAATCATCCCCATCGGCCTCGATGAGCCCTCCTACCCGGCAATACATGAACAAAATCGCGATTTGACTGCTGCCAAAGAGAGATACGGGGAGGACTTTTTCCTGTTTGTCGGTGTGCTGCGCTACTACAAAGGCCTGCATATTCTGCTGGACGCAATGCAGGGCGCAAGCTACAAGGTAGTTATCGTTGGTAGTGGGCCGGTGGAACGCGAACTACGTCGGCAGGCAAGGCGTCTTGGTCTGGAAAATGTCATCTTTGCGGGGTTTGTTTCTGACCGTGAGAAAATGGCTCTCTTTCGTCTGTGCCGGGCGGTGGTATTTCCGTCCTATCTGCGTTCAGAAGCGTTCGGGGTGACCTTGCTGGAGGGCGCGATGAGCGCACGGCCACTGATATCTGCGGAGGTGGGTTCGGGTACCAGTCATGTCAATATCCATGGTGAAACAGGCCTGGTTGTTCCGCCGGGTAATAGCGCAGCTCTGCGCGAGGCGATGGATGAACTACATCAGCAGGCGGAAAAGGCCCGACTCATGGGTATTAATGCGCGGCGCCGCTACGAGCAATTATTTACCGGGGCTCGCATGGGTGAACGTTATGCCGATGCCTATCGTCGCATTCTCGCCAAGCCAGCCACGGCCGTGTCCGCCTGAATGTCCTCTCCCGAACTCGTTTTTCTACACATTCCCAAGACTGCCGGTACCAGTCAGCGCGGCGCTTTCCAGAAACACTACGGTGTTGAGAACATATTCTGGCTTGGCAAAGACTGCCCCGCTAACATAATGCGCTATCCACGAGACCAGGTTGGCGAGCGCTTTGTTGTAGGTGGGCATAAACTACTGTCCTTCTACCCGCGCCGCCTCGATCCGCTCTATTGCGCTATATTACGTGACCCGGTCGAACGCGCTATTTCTCTGTTTGGCTATTACACACGCCCGGATTTTGCTCGCCTGGCGCGGGATCAGAAAACACGTTCGGATGTGCTGGAAATGATGCGCGATAAGGGAATTGACCCGGATTCCATGCTCCTTTCAATCCGCCATTGTCGCTCGTTTCGCAAGGAAATTTCCAACTTCCAGTGCAAATATCTTAGCCGGCACAGCAACACGTTCGCAGCTGTGCGTAAAAGCCTGCGGAAACTTGATCATGTCATTGGTACGATGGGCAGCCACGACCAGTTTCACCGGGAATTGGGCGCTCTGCTGGGATGGCCTGAAGAACCACCGGTAGAGTTCAATCGTAGCCGGGACAATTATTTGACGCCTTTTCTGCAGGATGAAGAATTGGTGGAACTTATTGGTGAATTGAACAAGGAAGACCAGCGACTGGTTGACTGGGTGGAGACTGAACATCAGGGTCTGTGGTTGAACTTCAAGGACGCTGATAAGCGGCGAAGGCGATTGCGCAAGCTGCCGCGCGCATCGGCCAAATCCATACCCAGGGAACGTAGTCTGGAGGAAGTTCGAGACCTGTGGCCGTTGCGAGGGCCGGAGAAACTTATATGGCCACTGAGCCGGATGATTGTGGCACAGCCGCAGAGGCTACTCTATATGCCGACACCGGGGGCAGCGGAACCGGCGGTAAACCATATGATGCTGGAGCTGTCTGCGATTCCCCACTGGAAAGAGATGCAGGCATTGGGAATTGAAGGAGTAGTGGAACGATTTGCCACAGGACTGGTATTGGACGATCGCAGTCAGGCCGAAATCAATTTGATTGCCCAATCCCGGGACTATTACAAATTCGCAATTCTCTACGAGCCGTTGACCCGGTTGATAGATGCTTACCAGCTGTACTTTGTGCAGATGCGAAAGTGTCTGTCGCAGTGGCCGCAGCTGCATCAGCTGTTGGCGGAAACCCAGGGTTTAACTGATCCTGATGACGAACTGGGAATCACCTTTCGCCAATTTGTCGAGGCCTGCGTCAGCAATCACTACAACAGCCGTGTGTTGCGGCCCCAGGCTCGATTCCTGCCTTGGCCTGATAGTTATGACCGCTTCTACCGCCCGGACCAGTTACCAGTGCTTGCGAAAGACCTGACCAGACTCAGGGGGATATCGGTCAATCTTCCGGAGATCACGGTAAGCGCAATTCCGTCGGCACCCGTTGCAGGGGCGGGTTATGCTGACACACCTGCCGGCCATTTGCCTGTGGATGCAGTGCAATGGCGTAATAAACTGGTGGATGAAGCGTTACTTGAGATAATTAGGGATTTCTACGCCCGGGACTTCAAGCTTTACAATCGCACAGCGGACAATATTGAGGAGGTAGTCGCAGAATGACTGACCATGCCGATCGGATAGAGACCCTCATCAAACATCGTATAGAACAAAATCGCCAGGAGCGCAGTGACACCGTGCGGCTGGCAGGTTCACGATTCAAACCCTTGCAGATTGGCGGTAACGCCGACGTTGTAGGGCGGGATTATCAGCGGCAGCAGTGGTCGGTGGGCGAATTGCTGGGGCATTACGACAGACAGTTTGTGCAAAATGCTTACCTGGTTCTACTCAAGCGCGACGCTGACATTGAGGGCCTCAATGCACGGCTGCAACTGCTTCACACCGGGGCGGCCACGCGCTTGGAAATACTGTTCAGATTGCGTTATGGCCCGGAGGGCAAGCAGCAAAAAACGGTGGTGAAAGGGTTGCTGCGAGCCTTTGCCATCGAGCGCCTGTGCCGCATACCAGTGCTCGGCCTGGTACCGGGGTATTTACGGGCCCTGTTGTATCTGCCCCGTATGCAACGTGATATCGAACAGCTGAGGGGCTTGATTGCTATGCAGAAAAACGATGTGGATAACAAGAGCCAGGTGATCGTGGATTTTCAAAACGAGCATCTCGAAAAAATAATCCGTCACCTCAGCCCATAGTCCGTCTCACCCGATTGGTTGCCGCATGAATGTATTAATTTTGAACACCCAAGTCCCCTTTTGCTACGGAGGGGCCGAGGTGTTGGCCGAAGATCTGCAGGCACAGTTAACGATCGCGGGCCACCGGGCGGAAATACTGACACTGCCTTTCAAGTGGTATCCCCAGCAAACGCTTACCAATACCATTCTGGCCACCAAGCTGATGGATGTCAGCAATTTCAATGGTGTAGCAATTGACAGGGTTATAGGGCTCAAATTTCCCATGTGGTTAATCCCTCATCCGGCCATGTCGCTGTGGATACTGCACCAACATCGTGCTGCCTACGACTTGTGGGATTCCCATCTTTCAGACCTTGCGGGAATGCCGGACGGCCGGGCACTGAGGGATATGATTCGCAGGGAAGACACGGCCGCTATCCACGGATGCAAAGCGGTATACACCATCTCCCGCAATGTCACCGGGCGATTGAAGCAGTACAATAATATAAGTTCCGACGTGTTGTACCCACCGCCGCGTTCAATGGAGCGATTTCGCGTGGACAGCTACGGCGACTATTTTTTCTTTCCCAGCCGCATCACACCCATTAAGCGACAGGAGCTGGTGATAGAGGCTCTTGTACATGTTCCGGAACCCGTCAAAGTGGTTTTCGCCGGGGAGGCAGACAGCCCTCTTTACCTGGAGAAGCTGAAGAAACGTGCTGATGAGCTGGGGGTTGGCTCCAAGGTGGAATGGCGCGGCCGTGTATCCGAAGAGGAGAAGTTCGATCTCTACGCCAATGCCCTGATGGTGATATTTACGCCGGTTGACGAAGACTACGGCTATGTCACGCCAGAGGCGATGTTGTCATCCAAGGCCGTGCTGACCCTGGAAGATGCAGGTGGTGCAGCTGAATTTGTGCAACAGGACAAGAATGGTCTGGTATTGCCGGCGGACCCCCGGGCCATCGCCCTGGCCATCAGCCGGGTCTGGAATGATCGCGCTGAGGCGGAGCGCCTGGGCGCGGCGGCGCGCAAGCGTATTGAGGAGATCGACCTGTCCTGGGAAAAGATAGTCGAGAGCCTGCTGTGCGAATAAATCTCAGCTGGTTTTCGCCGCTGGATGCACAGTCCAGCGAGATTGCCCGCTATAGCGCGCAGCTGCTAGCCAGCCTGGAAAAGTTTGCAAACGTGGTTGCGGTAGGTGATGGTAACGGTACCGCGCCACCCGACTGGTGGCGTCCGCAGGCGGGAGAGGCGAATCCCGAACCCGGTGTTGCACCCATGCCGATCTACCATATCGGCAATAATCCCCTGCACTTGCCCATATACTTTCGTTCGCTTGAAGAGCCCGGGATCGTGGTGTTGCACGATCTCAGTATGGTGGACCTGGCCAGGCACCTCTCACACCAGCTGGGGCAGCCGGAGTTGTGGAAAGAGCTTATGTGCCGGCAGTACGGCGACGAAGTGCGGGCCCTGGTTAATCGCAGTGAAAAGTCTGTGACCGATTATAACGAGATGGTGTCCAACTACCCCTTGTTTCAGCCTTTTGTATCCAGTGCGATGGGGGTTGTTGTGCACTCCCGGTATGCGCTCGATGCGCTGCAGCGTCAGCTCCCCGCCGGCACGCCGTTGCGCCATCTGAACCTGCCGGCGGCTGCACCACCACCCAGGGTGGCAAGGGGGGAACGTTCCGGACCCCTGCGTTTCGTATTCTGTGGGCATGTGGGGCCCAACCGGCGCCTGGTTGAATTTATGGAGGCCTGGGGCCAGTTGGCCACGCCGGAACGGATCAGTCTGGATCTGTTTGGTAACATCAATAGTAACCGCCAATTGTTGCAATACGCCGAGCACTTTGGGGTGGGGCGCTACATCACGTTCCGGGGGTATGTGAGTGATGACGAACTCGACGAGGCGTTGCATTCATCCGACTTCGCTATAAACTTGCGCTGGCCCACAATGGGTGAAGCCTCCGCCAGCCAGTTGCGCTATTGGTCGGCGGCGCTACCAACGCTGGTAAGCGATGTGGGCTGGTACAGTGAATTACCCGACCAGACTGTCTGCAAGATATCGGTGTCCAATGAAGCGGCGGACCTGCGAGGTTTGCTCGAAAGTGTATTGGCAGACCCCGACCGCTACCGCGAGGTGGGATTGAATGGCTGGGAACAGCTGCGAAGTGCGCACTGTGCAGAGCGCTATGCGGAGCAATTGGTAACCCTGGCACAACAGCTGCTTGAACGCCGCCTTGCCTATCGGGTGCTGGACCGGGGAATTGTCAATGTCATTGCCTCGATGTGCGAGAATGATACCGATACACGCTTGTTCCGGGACGCGATTGAAACTGCAGTCGCAACCTGTATAGCAGAAAATTAAGCAGGGAGAGACATGAAAAATGCTGTTGTTACAGGAGTTTCCGGCCAGGATGGGGCTTATCTAGCCCGGCTGTTACTGGACAAGGGATACCGCGTATGGGGCGCTACCCGGCGCACCAGTTCTCTCAACCATTGGCGTCTGGCTGAGGTCGGGATACTGGAGCACGAAAACCTGAAACTGGTGGACTACGATCTGACCGACGCCGGTTCAGCTATTCGCCTGCTTGAGCGCAGTGGCGCGGAGGAGGTGTTCAACCTGGCTGCCCAGAGTTTTGTCGGGGTCTCCTTCGACCAGCCGGTAACCACTGCCGAAATAACCGGTGTGGGTGCGGTGCATTTACTGGAAGCTATTCGCATTGTTAACCCTGCTATACGCTTTTACCAGGCATCTACTTCTGAAATGTTTGGCCTGGTGCAGGCGGTACCGCAATCGGAAAGTACGCCTTTCTACCCGCGCAGCCCCTACGGTGTGGCAAAACTGTATGCCCACTGGATGACGGTGAATTACCGCGAGTCCTATGGAATATTTGGCTGCAGCGGTATTCTTTTCAATCACGAGTCGCCCCTGCGAGGTCGCGAGTTTGTGACACGCAAGATTACCGACGCGGTGGCCCGCATTGAGTTAGGCCAATCGCACCGTCTGGAATTGGGTAACCTCGATGCCCGGCGTGATTGGGGATTTGCAGGTGACTATGTCGAGGGCATGTGGCGCATGCTGCAGCAGGATGAGGCTGACACTTATGTGCTGGCCACCAATCGCACGCAAAGCGTGCGGGACTTTGTCGATATGGCATTCAAGGCCGTGGGGAAGTCAATTGAGTGGCAGGGCAGTGCAGAAAACGAGCGAGGGATATGCACGCGCACTGGTGCTGAGCTGGTTGCTGTAAACCCGGAGTTTTACCGGCCGGCAGAGGTGGAGTTGTTAATTGGCGATGCCGGCAAGGCGAAGCGAGTGTTGGGATGGGAGCCTGTGGTGACCCTGGAGCAGCTCTGCGACATGATGGTGAAGGCCGACCTTTCCCGTGTTGAGCGCGGGGTCTCTTTTTAGCCATGACTGGTAGAGCGTTAGTCACCGGGCTGGGGGGCTTTACGGGGCGTTATATGTCCCGTGAACTGGAGGCCATGGGGTATGAGGTATTTGGCCTGGGGCAGGGATTGCCCGCCGCTGACAACCATTATTCTGTCGACCTGCGCGATATGCAGGGCCTCAGTGTTGCCGTTGCCGAAATACAACCACGCCTGGTTGTGCACCTGGCGGCGATTGCGTTTGTGGCGCATGGTGATGTGAGTGATATTTACAGCAGTAACATTGTCGGCACGCGCAACTTGCTGGCGGCTCTGGCTACGTGTAAAAGAACCCCCGAAAAGGTGTTGCTGGCCAGTAGTGCCAATGTTTATGGTAATGCTAGGGTGCCGACACTGGACGAAACCTGTCCGGCGCAGCCAGCAAACGATTATGCCGTGAGCAAATACGCTATGGAGTTGATGTCGCGACAGTGGCGCGAGGCGATGCCCATCGTCATCGCCCGGCCCTTCAACTATACCGGTGTCGGCCAATCTCCTTCGTTTCTTCTGCCTAAACTTGTGGATCATTTTGCCCGGCGGGCCGCCAGGGTTGAGTTGGGCAATATCGAGGTCTATCGCGATTTTAATGATGTGAGAATGGTTGCCGCAGCCTACGGCCGACTACTTGATAGTGGCACTCCCGGGGAAATCTATAATGTGTGTTCCGGGCATGCCTATTCTATTAAAGATGTGCTTGCCATGTTGTCAGACCTCGCCGGCTATACTATTGATGTTGATATCAACCCCGCTTTTGTCAGGAAAAATGAAGTCAAGCGGTTGGTGGGGTCAAGCGAAAAGCTCGCGGGTACTATCGGCAAGCTGCGGCAGATTCCGCTGGCGGAAACGCTCGAGTGGATGTACCGCGCCCAGACCCGTCAGTGAAAATTCTGCTCGATGTGACAGCCGTTACGGCGCCACTGTCAGGCATTGGCAGATACTCACTGGAACTGGCTCGGCACCTGCCTGAGACGAGTGGTGTAACCAGCGTCAGTTTTTTGCGCGCTGATGGGGTGCAGCAGAGCTTTGACCCAGATTCGGTAATGCCCGCAGTACCTGCGACCGGCTTTCGCCAGTGGTTGAAGCCATTGCTACCCTACGATCTTTTACTCGGTCCCTACCGCCGTCACAAGGCGAATACTCTTGCTCGAGGCTTGCGTCAGTACTCTGACCACATTTACTACTCCCCGAATTTCAGTGTGCCGCCGGTTTTGGGAACTTCAGTCGTCACATTGCATGACCTGTCCGTCTTTCATTTTCCCGAGTTCCATCCCCGGGACCGGGTCAATTACCTGAAGGAGGAAATTGCCCACTCAGTTGAACGGGCCGACCATCTTGTCACCGATTCGGAGTATGTCCGCCAAGAACTTGTGGATCTCTTTGGCCTTCCGATGGAGCGGGTTACGGCTACACCATTGGGGGTTGACCCTGCGTTTCGTCCGCATACACCAGCTGAACTGACTGCTGTGATGGCCAGATACGGACTGCGGCCCGGATCTTACCTGCTAAGTGTGGGTACCCTGGAACCGAGGAAAAACCTGTTGGGATTGTTACAAGCCTATCAACAGCTTGCACCTGCGTTACGACAACGGTTTCCACTGGTCATCGCAGGCGCGTACGGTTGGAACAGCGCGTCGTTGATGGAGCAAATAAACCGTTTGCAGCGCAATGGTGAGGTGATTTATCTGGACTATGTGCCAGAGCAGGATTTACACGCACTGTATGCGGGAGCCGCTGTATTTGCCTATTTTTCATTCTATGAGGGTTTTGGTCTACCGGTGCTGGAGGCGATGCGTAGTGGCGTGCCGGTTGTCTGCGCCGATTGTTCTGCCCTGCCGGAATTGTGTGCCGGCAGCGCGCTTGAGGTGAACCCGGAGGACATTCAGTCGATGCGTTTTGCGCTTCAGCGGGCGCTGGAGGATGAGGGCTGGCGGCACACCGCCAGCGAGATGGGCCTGGCTCGTAGTGCCGGCTACACCTGGCGGCGTACAGCCGACAGGGTTGTGGAAGCGCTACAGGCGCTTCCACAATGAACTCTCTCGAGTGGGAGCAGCCCAGTGTCTGAGCGGCGTATTGCAGTAGATGCACGCCCTTTGTGCAGCCCCGGCACTGGTATCTACCGTTATACCCGGGAGTTGCTTGCCCGCATGTGCCAGCACGGTGGAGAATGGTTTTTGTACTCCCATCAGCGTTATGATACCTCGGGGTTCGATCTGCCTAATGTGCATCACCGTGTGCTAGGTTTGCCTTCCTTACTGCGGGCGGGACAATTGGCGCATTTGTTCTTCTCTCGCTGGGCCAGGCGTGACCGGGTTGAAGTGTTCTGGGGGCCGCGGCACCAGTTGCCTGTAGCGCTGCCACCAGACATCCGCGCCGCCGTAACTATCCACGACCTGGTATTCAGGGACAGCAGTGAAACAATGCGTTTTCCAGGCAGGGAAATTGAAGAGTTCTTTACCCCCAGGGCGCTGGCGCGAGCCGACACTATAGCCGTGGTCTCACAATTTACCCGACAACGGCTGCAGCACCACTTCCCACAATATGCCCACAAGGTGGCGGTAGTGCCCGGTGCCAGTATGCTCGCGGATGTGGCGGCAAGTGAGGGCGCGGTTAGCGCGGGGCAGGGCAGCTATTTTCTTTTTGTCGGCACCCTGGAGCCTCGCAAGAACCTGCCCCGACTGCTGCGCGCTTTTGCGCGCTATTGCAACGAAATTCCACAGCCTTTGCCGCTTAAAATTGTTGGCGGCACCGGCTGGGGCTCAGAGGATATTCCAGGTCTGGTTGGCGAGCTGAAAATAACGCAGTGGGTGGAGTTACTGGGTAAGGTTGACGATCGCAGTCTGCGCAGCCTTTACAGTGAAGCTCATGCGTTGCTGATGCCGTCGTTGTACGAGGGGTTCGGGTTGCCGGTCGTCGAGGCGCTATCTCTGGGTGTACCAGTCATTACTTCAAGGGACTCGGCTATGGCAGAGGTGGCAGGCTCCGCCGGCTTTTATGTAGAGCCTGAATCGGAATTGGAAATTAGTGATGCATTGTTGCGAATGACTACCGACAGGCAACTGTATGATGCGCTCAGGAGCCGAGCCACAGTGGAAATACAGCGCTATGACTGGGATGATTCTGCCCGAGCCATGTCCGGGTTATTGATGTCATGAAAATTTTGGTGTATTGCCCCTTGAGCAGTGACAGTATCGAGACCAGCCTGGGTACTGCCGACTACAGTTATTACTTCGTAATGCAGCGATTTCTACCGTTGTTGTCAGGTATTGGTGAGGTCGAGGTGCTGACGGAGCCGCCAGATGATGAGTTGGTGGCTCGTCACCAGCAAACTGATAAGGTTATTTATTTTGCTTTCACACCGCCTGACAAGGCACTGGGCCCAAGTTTGTGTCCAGTGGTACCCGTCTTTGCCTGGGAGTACAGCACGATTCCCTACGAGGCGTTCAATTATCCGCAGGACAACTGGGTAGAAGACCTTCTCACTACTGGCCAGGCTATTACACATTCCAGTTTTTCAGCAGATGTCGTGCGAGAACAGCTGGGCCAGGACTATCCCATTGCCACAATCCCTGCACCCTTGTGGGATGCCTGTGAAGTTATTCGGCAACAACGGGAGCTTGACAGCACGGTTGGCCTTGATGGATTGGCGCTGAATTGTAAGGTAATAGACAGCAATCACTACGATATCACCAACACCTCCGTGCGACCAAAGAGCGGCACTGCGGGGGAGAGGGCCCGGTCGCTGGCCGCCAGCTGGAATGGCGAGCCGTTGGTATTTTCTTTTGCCCGGGGTGAGCCGGGTCCTACCCTGTTGGGCTTCAACGATGCAGAGCCCTGGGGTGTGTGGTCCCGATCCGGCTATCCCTGGCTAATGCTGGAGCAGGCCGTTGAGGGCGAGATCGAAATTGAAATCACTGTCAGGGGGTACGCTCACAATATTGGCGAACCTCTGGGAATAGAGCTTGGTGACTGCATTTCTTATCTGCTGCTTACCGATAGCCTGCAAACTCACGTACTCAGAATGCAGGTGGCATCGGCTGTGAACTTCATGGCGTTCGATGGTGTAAGCAGGCGTGCGGTAGGCATGGATGATCCGCGCGATATCGGTTTTGGTCTGGCCTCGATAGTACTGCGTCGCGCGGAACCTGTAGTAGCCAGGAATGAGCCGGTAGTGCTTGATTTTTCGGCGGGAGAACTTGAGCTAACAGGATTTCATAAGCCCGAGGAACCGGGGGCCTGGACCTCGAAGTCCAGCTCAACCATTATGTTGCCGCAGTCTGTTGCTGGCGACCTTGGTGTTCGTCTTGAACTCTTCCACCTTGTTCACAATGACGGCAGGGAAATTACAGTTCGGCTGGGGGGGGTACACGAAACCGTGGAGCTCCACGCCAATCAGGCGAGTTATGAAATACTATTGCCGGCGGTAGGTCCGACTAATTTCCTGCGACTCGATAATATTGCATGTGGGCCCAGTGGCAATGATGGAGACTTGCGACAGTTAGGGCTGGGAATCAGCAGGATTACACTAACCCGACTTCCCGCCAGCCACAAACCAGAAACGTCGAAAAACCTGGCATCAGCATTTCGCGCGCTGAAACGGCGCGGGGATAAAGATATTCTCTACACTGCAATTCTCAATCCGTACGACGGCCGCAAGAATTGGGAAGACATTATCACTGCATTTGTATACGCGTTGCGGGATAAGCCGGGTGCTACCTTGCTGGTGAAAATTGCCAATGAAAACCTGAATATTTTCTTTGAGGATATTTTTACGTTTTATATGCGCCTGCATCCGTTTAAGTGCAGGGTGGTGTTTATCCACGGTTATCTGTCGGATGACGAGTATCAACAGATGATTCTGCACAGTCAGTACATTGTGAACGCGTCTCGAGGGGAAGGACAGTGTCTTCCTCTGATGGAGTTCATGTCATCCGGTGTGCCAGCCATCGCGCCATGTAATACCGCCATGCTGGACTATATCAATGAATCCAATGCCTTTATTGTTGAATCATCCCCGGAACTCACCTGTTGGCCCCACGATCCGCGCCAGGTGTATCGCACCTACCGCCATAGAATTAACTGGCAAACCCTGCATGCCGCCTTTGTTGAGAGCGAGGCATGTTTCCGCCGTTCCCCCCGTGTTTATCGCAGTATGTGTAACGCTGCTATAGAGTCTTTGCGAGGCTACTGTTCAATGGCGGTCGCCCGGGATCGCCTGCAGGCCTTTGTCGATGGTATTGGTGATAAGGGGTGATGCTGCTATGCGTATCATAGTTTATTCCGAGACAAACGCCGCGACCGTCGGAGGCAATCTGGGGCTGGCTGAGTACAGTTACTATTTCGTTCTGAAAAAGTATCTTCCGGTACTTGAGCGTCTGGGGGAGGTCGTACACGTAGAGGATCCGCAGTTGGAAGTTGACGCTCTATTTGAGCAGGCAGCGATAACTGGCGAACCCTCGGTGTTCCTGTCCTTCACTCCCCCAAACCGGACAGTCAGAGGATTGAAATGTCCGACGGTATGCGTGTTGGCCTGGGAGTTCGACAATATTCCCAACGAGTCCTGGGATATCGAAGACCCTTGGCAGAACTGGGTATTGGCGATCCAGGAGATAGGCTATGTACTCACAATTTCAGACTACGCGACTCGGATCATAAGGCATCAGGTTGGATCGCGTCCACGGGTAGAGACTGTTCCCGCGCCGGTGGACTCCAGAGTCGTGGCGGGCGGTAATGGGCAGGACCCGTTGGCCACAAAAGCTGGCGGGCCTGGTCATCGAACACTTGCACTCGCCGCTTCGATTTACGATACGGAAGCCCTCGATATAGATTTTGAGAGTGTGACTGCCAGGGCGCCCAGTGCAGATGGCTCTGGCACAAGTGTACTATTGTGGGATGGGCATGCTGCCGATTGGGATTTTTTTTCCACTTCAGAGACCCCCGGGCCGTACCTGGTGGGTTTCTACGTTGAGGAGAGCTGGGGCTCCTGGTCAAAGACAGCTCGACCCAGTGTAAATTTTCCCTGGAGTATCGTCGGCGAAGTCGAGCTGGCGATTGAATTGGTAGGCTATGGCGCTAACCAGGGCCGTACAGTGTCGGCCAATGTGGGCTCACAGGTCATCGATATCGTACTACCTGCTGCACTGGAAGTGATCCGGCTCAACCTTACTTTGGATATGCCCGTCGATAATATTTACTTTACGGGGCTCATCACGGCACCGGAGGAGGGCGCGCGGGAGCACAGAACACTGGGGCTTGGTCTGCGTAGCATGTCACTACGGCGCTCCGGAGCGGGGGATTCCAGTACTGAGGTGCCCCGCCTGCGTGACAATGACGCCCGGAAGAGTGCGACTACGCTCGATCTTAGCGGCACAGTTTATGCGTCGGTTTTCAATCCGGCAGACGGGCGCAAGAACTGGTTTGATATAGTGACTGCGTTTTGCTGGGCTTTCAAAGAGCGGGCGGACAAGACACTGATTTTGAAAATGTCGCACCATAATCGCTCTACATTTCTCGGAGATCTATTCCTCTTATTTTCGAGTCTTGCGCCATTCAAGTGCCGGGTGATCGCGATACACGGCTATCTCTCTGACGATGAGTTGGCGGCGCTGGTGGCGGTGACAGACTTCTTCGTGACCGCCTCGACGGCAGAGGGCCAGTGTCTTCCCTTGCTGGAATTTATGGCTGAAGGGGTGCCTGCGATTTCGCCGAAACACACGGCAATGGAGACCTATATCAATTCAGACAATGCATTTGTGGTCAGCTCCAGTCACGAGCCGCATATCTGGCCCAATGATCCGCGGAAGTGTTACCGTACGCTTTCAAACAGGATTGACTGGGACTCCTTGCGTCAGGCCTATTGTGACAGTGCGTCGGTGCTTTTGGATGAGCCCAAACGCTATGCCCTGATGTCAGCAGCCTCGCGATCAGTCGTAGAGAAACACTATAGTTCGCAGGAAGTTGAGAAACGTTTGCGGAAGTTTCTGCGCAAAACCGCAAGGCCTCGCCGCTGGTGGCATGTGGGTGGAATGTGATAGGGAGTCTGCGGATTACTCGCACTCTCACCGCGGGAATGACGATTATACAGGGGCTGGCATGAAGCGAAATGCCGGAACGCTATTTTCAAGAAGGGCCAGATGAAGAATGGAGCAAGCTAAGAGACTTAAACCCTCGATGGTTGGCTATCGGGACATATTGGACGATGGCTGGTGGAACACCGCCACTGGAGAATTGGCCAGGGGTGTAAAGATTCGCTCAACCGATACTGTCATCGATGTGGGTTGTGGTGATGGCAGGCACAGCTTTTTCTGTGCCCGTCAAGGTGCCGAGGTGTTGTTTATTGATAGGGATGCTGAAATACTGGCCGGCGCTGAGAAAAGTATCATGGCCACTCCTGCGCATGCCTACAGGGCGATTCTCTCGGATTGTGACCCTATTCCGTTGCCGGAGGCGACCGGGGACGTGGTCATCTGCACTGAGGTTCTAGAGCACGTACCTGATCCCCGGCAGTTCCTGGCTGAGCTAGTCCGGGTGGCGAAGCCCGCTGCGCGCCTGGTGGTGACCGTGCCGGATGCGCGTTCTGAAGAACTGGCAGGCGCGGTTGCCCCCGGTGGGTATTTTCAGGAGCCCAACCATATACGCATATTTGCTAAAGGTGAACTCGAATCCCTTTTGCTCTCTTCCGGGCTGGAGATACAGAGAGAGCAGTACTTTGGCTCTTTCTGGAGTATGTATATGGCCTTGTCATGGCTGACCTCCGACACTGACGAAATCCTTGCGCTCGATAACCCGCACCCGATACCCGATCACTGGACCATGCTCTGGAAGGGCTTACAAAACCACCCTCGTGGTAGCCTCGTCACTGAAGCGCTCAATCAATTATTGCCGAGGACTCATTGCATAGTTGCGACGAAACCCCGTTGATATCGCTTATCGATTGGCAGTACGCGCGCAAATCGTGCGTATCAAGCGTTCATTGTGACCCCGTTATTCGAGGCTACTGAGGCTGCGAGCATTCTATTCCAGCAGTTGGCTTTGTCGCTTTAGAAATTGCATTGATATCTTTCTTGCTTTTAGTCTCAGCGGTAGCTCAATGAAACGATAGTTCCGTCGTGGCGCCGCCAGCCAGAGTGAGACGGTCATTAAGTGCAGGGTCAGGATTTCACGCACAAGATCACTCCAGACATTATCAGGATAATTCCGGCAAAGTATCTGGCGGAAAACTGCTCGCCAAAAAAAACGTAGCTCGCGGCGGGAACCACGATAAATGACAATGCCATTACGGGATAAAGTTGCCCCAGCGAGCCCTTCCGCAACAAAAGCATCCAACCCAGGGAGGTAAAAAAATACACTGCAAATGCCGTCAGCAGGATTGCCGCCGTCCTAATGGCTAAGGAGCCGCCCGAATCGCTCAGCGCATTGGCGCCGGCTTTGAACAAAACCTGTCCGACAGCCGTACAAAGAACACAGGCGACGGCCCCCATATACAGGAGCACCGCTAAATCACCAGGTCAAACTGAATGGTAGTCATGTGTTTTTACCCCGCTTGCAATCAATGATCCCCGGTAGACACCAGGGCCGCTGCCCTTATGGCCTGAAGGTAGTGGGTGCCTCACCTCGATGATTCTATACGACAGCTGACAACGTTTATATACCCGGGCGCAGGCGGTAAGCCGGCTGCATGTCGGAGTTGATCGAGAGGCGGGTGTTTTTCTGCCTGTAAATGTAATTTTACCATGGATTGGAGTAAGCTGGCGGCTAATGGCAGCTTGCGGACCCGGAACAGGGTGGCGCTGTATAACAGACAAAGCTCGTGGATTTTCGTGGGACATGAAAAAGCTAGTTCTAGTTGCGCTGAATGAATTCGACCCGGCTTTTTTTGCCTATGCCAGCAGCCAGGTAAGCTTGCCCAATATTCGCAAATTACTCAATCTCCCGCACAGCGATACCTGGACTGCCGATAAGTTGGAAAAAGAAGGACTTGATCCCTGGGTGCAGTGGGTCTCTATCCACACCGGCACCGATTCATCCCATCATGGGGTTAAGCACCTGGGGGACGTTCCGAAGTTGACCCGCCCGCAGATCTGGGAGGAACTTTCCTTGCGGGGTATAAGCTCGGGAATTTGGGGAGCAATGAATGCCTCAAGGGGGCGGGCTGAACAGTGCAGGTTTTTCCTACCGGACCCGTGGACCTTTTCTGAGCGGGCTTTTCCTGAGGAATTGAACGGGCTGCTAGCGCTGCCCCGATACTACGCCACTAATTACCTGGACACCACACTGACACAACTGCTGACAGGCGTGGCCAAGCTGTTGGGCTTTTTGATGTCTCGGCCGCGACTCTTGATCCGCCTGCTTTCCCTCTCGCCAATTGCGCTGCGAGGGTTGATGAAATTCGGGCTGAAAAGCCACCTTCTTTTCTCACTGTTTGACCTGGTTTCTGTGACGACTTTTCTTCACTACAAGAAGGAGTTTCAGCCTGACTTTTCACTGGTTTTTATCAATAGCATAGCGCATATGCAGCACAATATATGGTGCCAGGAAGGCACTCTGAATGCTGCCTGTGGCTATACTTTGCAAGTGATCGACAGAATTTTGGGCCAACTCTACGAGGAGGGCAGTGAACTGCTTGTGGTGAATGCGCTTACCCAGAGAAATATTGCAAACAAAAAGAAGGCCATTGTCTATCGTCAGATCAACCCCATAAAATTTTTAGCCGCGCTGGGTCTCCCGTTCAAATCTGTTAAACAATTGATGACGAACGATGCCCACGTGATGTTCAATACCTCCAGAGATGCCTGCTATGCCCGGAACGCACTAGCCAATGCTACCCTTGCTGGCCGTAAGCTGTTTGATGTCGATTACGATGAGTCATCGCCTGAAAAACTCTTTTACCAACTGGATTTTTGGGATGAACTAGCCGCTGACGCAGTTTTCGAAGTGAATGGAAAAAAATACCAGTTTTATGAGCACTTTGAAAAGTTGGTGGAGCGCACTGGTGAACACCTGCAAAAAGGCGATGTATACTCCACCAGTTTGGTATTTCCCGATGGCATGCTGAATCACAAAGTTTATGACCACATACTGGAATTTTATGCTCGAACGGCGGCCTAGTTTAAAAGACGGGGGTAGATATCGTGCATAGAGAAACCCCACCCGGAGAGTTTCACATTGCATTGGTCATCCCATGTTTTCGAGTACGCGAGCAGGTTATTCAACTGGTCTCGCAAATTGGTCCCGGGGTGGATTCTATTATCGTGGTCGACGACGGTTGTCCTGAAAACAGCGGCAAGTCATTGGCGGAATCAGTCACCGACCCCCGCCTGGAAATTATTTTCCACGATGAGAACCAGGGAGTGGGGGGTGCCGTCATCTCAGGGTTTACAGCTGCGATGGCAAGAGGTGCCGACATTGTTGTAAAACTGGACGGTGACGGCCAATATGATCCCGCGCTTATACCTGTTCTGGTTAGCCCTATAATCGATGGGCTCGCAGACTGCACCAAAGGGAACCGATTTTACAAACTGGAGAGCCTGTCACAGATGCCCGCTTCTCGTATATTCGGCAATGCGGCGCTTTCCTTTGTGAACAAACTGGTTTCCGGTTACTGGGACGTCATGGATCCCACCAATGGCCTGGTGGCCATTCACAGCAATATTTTGAGGCAGCTACCTTTTGAAAAACTGGACCGTCGTTATTTTTTTGAAAGCGACATGTTGTTTCGTCTCGGTACGGTGCGGGCTGTAATTCAGGACATTCCGCTGGAAGCCTTTTATGGAGAGGAAGTCAGCAGCCTGAATATTGTGGATACAGCCCTGACGTTCCCTGGAAAGTACCTTAACAGGTTGTTCAAACGTATTTTCTACAGTTATTTTTTGCGCGACTTTAATATGGGGTCCGTCAGCCTGATTGTGGCGCTGCCGCTTATTTTATCTGGTGCAGGATATGGCATGGTCAAGTGGGCAGCCAGTATAGAGACTGGCGTACCCGCCACCGCGGGTATGGTCATGATTAGCGGCATTCAGTTATTGATTGGGCTGAACTTTCTGATTTCATTTATCAATTACGATATAGGGAATATACCCCGCCATGTGCAGCACCGCTTGTTGCCGAAGCTGCCAAAATAATTGTAGCTGTCGGCATCTTTATGGTGTTAAAAGACCGGGGACTGCTTCTTGCGCGCTATTGTAGAGTTTACGGGGGGCTACGGTTGGCGGCATGCTTCGATTCAAATTGCCTTGAGAGATCCCTTCCTTTCAGTCTCAGTGGTAGCTCAATGAAACGATAATTCAGTTCACTTAACAGTAGTATCAAAATAACTGCCGTGATGACAAGCTGGTCCAGATAGGCGGGGTTGAATTTCGGGGTGGTGGGGTTACCGATCCGAAACCATATCTCTCGCGACATATAGAATGCCGGAATGTGGATGAGATAGATCGCATAGGATCTTGTGCCTATCCATACGAAGAGGTTCTTCAACCAGCCTTTTCGCATCAGATAATCCCGGTCATAGGAAGCGATGAACACCAGCGCCACAGAAATTACGGTGATCATACTTACGGCGTGACTGACTATAGTGACGCCTTTGCCACCGATAACCGCCAGGGACAAAAACAGCATGCCGAGCAG
This sequence comes from uncultured Haliea sp., assembly GCA_963977485.1. GTDB lineage: Bacteria > Pseudomonadota > Gammaproteobacteria > Pseudomonadales > Halieaceae > JARRPM01. The sequence goes on along the minus strand of CAXBOW010000006.1, from coordinate 64,050 downwards.
CGGGAGCTTCACGAACCGCATGCTGTTTAGCCAGCTGGGCTCGATTAAGTGGTAGAGGTTTGCTCGCGAAAATAGCGCCAACATAACACCCATCAGTATGCCGTCAGTACGAAGCATCATCTCGTACAGCCCGGAGCGCGAGGACATCAGTTGCATCATGACCAGTGCACCGAGAACATAGGGAAGCCAGCGCCCAGACAGCAAAACGAGAAAAGGCAGCAGCAGATAAAATTGCTCCTCCAGTGACAGGCTCCACATGTGGAATAAGGCCCCATTTCCCCCCGGGCTGGCAAACGTTGCCGCAAGATGGAGGTTTGCCACCTGCAGCATTGCACTTAAGCCGCCTTCAAAATTGGCTTTAAAACTACCAAATGCACCGGATGAATTGAAAAATAGGCAGCACAACAACACTATTCCGATCCAGAACCAGGCGGAAGGTAGTAATCGCCAGTAGCGTCGTATCCAAAATGCGATGCTTGTTACCCAGTATTGCTCGCGTGTGGCACAGGCATCCAGGCTTGGCAACAGACTCCGTGCGATCACGAATCCGGATATTACGAAGAACAGGTCCACCCCGGACCACCCACCGAAATAACCGAAGATGAGGTTCAACTCGGGGGTTCGCCAGGGAATAAGGTTGTTGTACGCATGATGTACAACGACGTAAATGACGGCAATTCCTCGTAGCAGCTCGATATCGCTGTTTCTTGCCTTCAAAAGCATTTCACTCATGTAAAAATGGTGGATTATTGATGCGCCGCGGGCGAAAATAACATGAGCATCTCATGCCAGACGGATTCTATCCGAGGTGTGCCACCAATTACACTGTTGAATTGCACGTGGTGTTCTCCCGCGAGGGGAAGGATATTCGTTTGCTTTGACGCTGAGCCATAATCACAGGAGTGATTTCGAATTGGGTAGGGTTTGGGGTATGCCGGACATCGGCCACGGGCCGGGCGGGTTCAACGGGAACCTTGTGAAGGTTTTCCCGCCGCTGCTCATTGCTCTGCTGGCTGTACTCTTCTACTTCCCAGTGCTGTTTCAACAGAAAACCCAGATTCATGCTGAAGGTGTATCGGTGGGTATTGCCTTGATGCATATGCTTGCGTCAGCAATCCAGGGTGATGAGGGTTTGCTGTGGACGACCTCCATTTATGGTGGCCATCCTGTTTTTGCAGAGGGACAGGGGGGCTTTGCCAATCCCCTGCACCTGCTGCTGGCCTGGCTGCTGCCGCCTATCCAGGCCTACAATATCAATCAGTTCCTGAGCATGCTGCTCGGCGGCATGGGGGCCTATGGTATGTGTCGTGCCGCAAATTGCGGACGGTTGGCATCCACCTTTGCCAGCCTGGCACTCGCCTTTAGTGCACTGTGGATTGGTGGGTTCGGTAATTTAGCTGTAGGCAGTACCATGGCGTGGATTCCATGGGTTCTCTGGGCGATGATGAATTGGCTGAAGAGAGCGGATTTTCGTAGCTCCTGCTTTTTTGGCACTACTGTCGCCCTGATGGTTCTGTCCGGCTATCCCCAGCTGGTACATGGGGTGGTTATATATATGACCATCTATCTGCTGGTGCAGGTCGTTAGCCGTCCGGCGCGAGCTGCGCTTTGGTCGCGGCGTACTGGGCTGGCGGCCAGTCTGGGAGTTGCAATACTCATAGCAGTGGCACTCTCGGCGGTTCAATGGCTACCGCTTCTGGAACTGGCCAATGAATCGCACCGCAACGACGGCGTTGCGATACTTCCTCTGGACAATTCCACGACCGTTGAATTCTTGCGGGGTTTTCTTTACACATTTACTAATCCAGAACACTATGCTGACACCATTGCAGGCTCTCCACCGGGGTATTTTCCCGGCGTGGGGAGCCTGTTGGTTTGTCTGGTATTCAGTAGTCTTATATTCTTTCGGCGTTCTCCGGTAATAAACGGCCATTTGCTGGCGACGTTTACATTGCTTGTGCTGGGGTTTGGGGTGGGGGGTACGCCGATTTTCAGAATTCTGTACGACCTGCATCTCATTCCTGGTCTCCATAGTTTTCGGGTGAGTTTTATCTATTTGTATGTTGCGGTGGCCGGGTTTGCTTTGTTGACTGCTTTTAGCCTGGATCAGCTGTCGCGCGTGAATACAGCGGCTGCGACTGTCAGCAGGAAAACACGCCAGCGTTGGGGGGCTAAGAGCAGGCTACTATTGACATGCTGGGTGGTGTTGTGGCTTTTTGTGTTGGTAGTGGCGCATGTAGAGGGTGTGTTTATTGGGCAGTACGCCATTGCCGCGGCCTGGCTTGCTATATCCGGAGGGGCGCTGCTGCTGGGGTATCAAGGGTCTTTGCCGGTTATTGCTGTACTCCTGTTGTGTGCCGAGATTGTACTGTTTCGGATTGATTCCTATGACTTTGGTGCCTCCAGTCTGATATCGAAACCCGCGTCGGTAGCATGGCTGGAGCAGGCTGATAACCTGGAAGATTTCAAGGTTATCGATCGTAGTAATGCCGGAATGTATTCATTGCATCACGCCAAATCGCCTGCGGTTGTCGCTGGTTTAGAAAAGATGCTGGCCTCTGTGACACCGGCAGCCAACGCCCTTTGGGGTGTGTCATCACTAACAGGTAATCTTGCGCTGGGATTGCAGAGGCGAGCTTTTGCGGACCCGTTGATCGATGCAGAACTGACTCCAGGGAAAGAAAAGAATCTCGGATACAGGTTAATTGACTTTGCTTCTGTACGGTATATTGCGGTTGGGGAGTATTTTGCATTGCCAGACTTTACCGAAGTCTATAACGATCCTGATATTCCGCTCAGAATCGTTGAGAATCCCTACGCCAGACCCAGGTTTCAGGCGTTCCGCTCCGCGAAGTTCGTGCAATCGTTGGAACAGGCCATTGATGCTGTTGTCGCGCTGGATAGCGAGGTTTTGATCATCGAGTACGCCGGGGTGCCACCGGCGGCTTTATCTGCATCGGCAGAAGGCGACCAGACCTGGAGCTTGGTAGAGGATCGATCGGATAGATATCAATTGGAAATTCAGGCAAATAGCGCATTCTGGATGTTTCTCGGTGATACCAACTACCCCGGTTGGAATGCGTACCTCGATGGTATTCCAACGCCTGTCTACAGTGCTCAGGTGTTGGGTAAGGCGGTATTCGTACCAGAGGGAGAGCACGTTTTGAGTTTTGTGTTCGAGCCAACCAGTTTCAGATTGGGTCTCGCAGTGACTGTTTGCGGCGCGTGTCTGATGGTTCTCTGTCTGCTCTGGCAGTACATTCGCACACGCCATGCAATGCCTGCGGTGGTGGACTGAATCGTGGCAGATGCGCAGAAAGAGCTACCTAAGAAACGCATAGATGATATAGAAATCCTGCGGGCGTTCGCGGTGATACTGGTCATTATTGAGCACATGAAGTTGAATTTGTTTCACTGGAGCACGCCTGCACTAAAACTATTTTATGACAATTTCGGCGGCTGGACAGGTGTTGATCTTTTTTTTGCTATATCGGGTTATGTCATCGCCCGCGATCTCGTCCCAAAACTGCGCGGCGCAGAATCCAGAGACAGCTACTTCAGCATTACCTTGGCTTTCTGGGCGCGTCGATTCTGGCGCCTCATACCCTCCGCATGGACCTGGTTGACTCTGGTTCTTCTGGCGTCTGTATTCTGTAATAACACCGGTGCCTGGGGAACGGTCCCTAACAATGTAGAGACGGTATTGTCCGCTTTCCTGCAGATTGCCAATTTTCATGTGGCCCATGTGTATGGTAAGGAGTTTCCTGGCGCCGCCTTTGTTTATTGGAGTCTGTCACTGGAGGAGCAATTTTACCTGCTACTCCCACTGCTGGTTTTCGTGTGCAACCGAAAACTGGCCTATGTTCTGGGTGCATTTGTTCTTCTGCAGATTTTTTTAGCACGGGAAACAGCGCTGCTGGCACTCACTCGCACCGATGCTTTATTCCTCGGAGTACTCATTGCGCTGTGGGCACAGCATCCCTCCTATCGACTTTTCAAGCCGCAGTTTCTGGTTCATCCACTGGGGGCCCTGGCATTTTTGACCTTACTGCTGCTTGCGCTGGCCTGTGTCGGTTCCGAGGGGCTGCGTATCATTGAATTCCGCTATGGCCTGATTGCCCTTATATCAGCGCTGCTGGTGCTGGCCGCCTCATATGACCAGAACTATTATTCCCGACCTGGCGTGGTTAAAACGCTATTGCTATGGACGGGAACTCGATCCTATGCGCTGTACCTGACCCATGTACCCAGCTATTTCCTGACACGGGAGATCTGGTTCTGGCTGGAGCCCGCGGGCACGAAGTTCAATACCCAGTATACTTACTCTTTTTTGGCGACGGCCCTGATTCTGTTGTTGGTTATGAGTGAGTTGAACTATCGCTTCATCGAGGTCCCGTTTCGGCGTCGAGGCGTCGAGGTGGCGAGGAGGATGGCAGTGAAAAGGGGGCGCGGAGAGGTTTAGTGAATACTATGCAGGAGGAGGACAGCCCCAGGGCGGGCCCAACAGGCTGGCAGGATATGAGGCTGGACGGTTGGCTCAATGGTGTAGATGGAGAGTTGGCCCCGGGCTTGCGCGTTACCAGTAGTGATACCGTTATAGACGTTGGTTGCGGGGCGGGCGTGTATAGCAAGTTTTGTGCGAAGCAGGGTGCAGAAGTGTTTTTCATTGATCGCGACGAAGCTGCGCTTGAACACACCACCGCTAAGGTTGCGGCATCTCCCGCAAGAGCTTTTCGCGCCATACTGTCTGACTGTAATCCGATTCCATTAGCGGACAATTCCGGTGACCTGGTAATCTGTACTGAGGTGCTGGAACATGTTCCTGATCCTGTAGTTTTTTTGCGCGAACTGATCCGCGTTGCCCGTCCCGGCGGGGCGCTCCTGATAACCGTGCCAGACGCGCGATCCGAGCAACTGATGGCCGCCACGGCGCCACCGCAGTATTTCGAGGAGCCTAACCATATTCGAATATTTACAGCGGACGCGTTGCGTCGCCTGGTGTTGGGTGCGGGGCTAAGCATAGAAAGTCATTGTTTCGCGGGCTGCTTTGAAAGCATTTACTGGCCATTATCCTGGCTGACTTGCGAACCCGGTGCGGGTCTGCCCGCGGATAACAGTCACCCTATACCTGATCACTGGACACGTCTGTGGCACGCGGTCCAGTGTCACCCTCGGGGCCATCTGATCAGGAACGCGCTCAATCAGCTGCTGCCCAGGTCCCAGGCAATTATTGCGCGCAAGCCGGGGTGACTGCGGTTGTGATTGATGTTTAAGATCGACTTTCTGGTTCCGGGTTTCAGCAAGTGTGGTACCACCACGCTGTGTGCTCTGCTGGCACAGCATCCCGGCATTTTCATTCCCGCGCTAAAGGAGCCCTGGTATTTTAGTGCCGAGAGATTTTCCCGGGACGCACCAGGGTACCGTGCTCACTTTCTACCCGCTCTGCCTGGCCAACTCCTGGGCGAGGGTAGCCAGAGTTACAGCACTTTTAGGGATGAGGATGTTTCGATAGGGCGAATTTATGACAATAATCCTGACTGCCGTTTCATATTTATGGTCAGGAATCCGCTGGATCGTATTGAGTCCAGTTATCGGGAGATGCACAATAGTGGTCCTAAATATGGTATCAATGCCCCCTATAGTTTGCTCGAAAGTCTTGAAGCCTTTCCGCAGATAATACGGGATTCACTCTTTTTTGAACGCATATCCAAATACCTGGCGGCTTTCGGTGCGGACGCGATACAGGTACTGTTCCTGGAGGACCTGAATAGCCAGCCCCAGGTAGAGCTGGAGAAATGCTTCAGTCATCTGGGTGTCGACCCGGCCTTCAGACTGGAGCAACCGCTACACCTTAATAAGGGGGAGACCAAGCTTTACGATGCCCGCTTGCTGAGGCGCCTGCGCGAAATGAGGTGGTCTGGCTCTCGCATTGCAAAAATTCGTCTGCAACAGCAGGACAAAGTATTCAAGCGGCTGCGCCTGCGCCGGGTGTTCGGTGAGGCGTCGGTCTGGGATGCCAGGTCCTTGGCAATCGCGAGGGAGCTGGTGCTGCCGGATGCCCAAAAATTTCTCGCCTACTTTGGCAAGCCGTCTTCCTTCTGGCGGCTGTGATTTACCAGGAAGAATTGCTTTTTTTTAACCGCCAACTTCACTGTGAGTGGCAACTGACATTATGATTAAAATCGATTTTCTTGTCCCGGGTTTCAGTAAATGTGGCACTACAACACTGTGCGCTCTGCTGGCCCAGCACCCCGATATATATATTCCAGAGCTCAAGGAGCCCTGGTATTTCAGCTCCACCGATTTCCCGGCGCGGGAGGACGATTATATCCAGCATTTTGCGCCTGCACTACCGGGGCAGCTGCTGGGTGAGGGCAGCGTGAACTACTCCGGTTTCGAAAAGGAGGACATATCCATTGCGAGAATTAGCGATAACAATTCCAATTGTCGATTCATCTTTATAGCCAGGAATCCGCTGCGGCGTATCGAATCCAGTTATCGGGAGATGCATCACAGCGGTGTGAAATTCGGCCTGAATGCGCCTTATGCTCTAGCCGATAATCTTGAACAGTTTCCACAGATGATCAAGGACTCAATGTTTTACGAGCGCATATCAAAGTACATCAACGCCTTTGGCAAGGATTCTATACTGGTGGTGTTTTTGGAGGATCTGAACCGGCAGCCACAGCGGGAAATGGAGAAGTGTTTTCATCATCTGGGGGTAGATGCTGAGTTTCAGATCAGGGAAGAGCTGCGACTGAATAAGGGTAGTTCAAAACATTATGACACCCGGATACTGCGCTATATTCGCAGTAAGCCCTGGTCCGGTTTTAAACTTGCCAGGCTCAGTCCGGAGCAACAGGAAAGATTATTACGGCCTCTGCGACTGCGGAGGCCATTTGTAAAACCCATTGTGTGGGATGAGCGGTCCAGGGAAATGGTGCGGGGTTCTGTTCTACCCGACGCGAAAGAATTTCTCCATGCTTTTGGCAAAAACGCAAATTTCTGGGATTTTCAAACAGCAGAGTCATAGAGCGTAAAATCCTCACGGTAATACTCCCGCATGGCGTCGGCAAGGCCCGTCGCGAGAAATGAATCAGGATTGATCGGTCCGGCCCGGTCCAGCTCGGAAGCCGTCAGGCTGCTGGCCTGCTGCAAGTGGATATCTGACTTCCCTGTTTTATTGTTATGGCCCAGTTTGATGTCTATACCTTTATCCCTGAGCAGGTACTGTTCCAGTGCCGCAATATTTTCCAGACGAAAGACCCTGCTTATGTGTTTTACACCACGTAAGTAGAGATGCTGCGGGCGCCAGTGTGGGTCCAGGTCGAAGGGATCCTGATCCAGGATAAATGTCAGAAACTCATCAAAACGGATACCCCGGTCCAGGTCTATATCTGCACTGCCCTGTATCGCGCTGATGACTGGCCGGGTGTGCATCAGGTTGCGTGGGCTGTGGCGCTTGTAGACAAATTTTTCCAGGTACGCGCTGATGATCCGCTCGAAAGGATCGCGGATTACGCTGAATTTGAAATAATCGTCTGAGGCCAGTATTTCGCGGGCATCCTCTATTGTCTTGTCCTTGAGCTGTACGCCGGTGGTGAACCGGTCAGTTACGAAGTGAACATCCAGTTCAACAGCGATCTCTGGTCTGTCGATCCCGGCTAGCCTCACCATCATGGATTTCAGAGAGGTACAGGCGCACTTGGCTACCGGTATATAAAGCAGTTTGTGGTTCTGGGCAACCATCATGCTGCCGTATGGCCAACGCATACCATTGCCTCTGGCCTTACCCCAGATCTGGCTGGCCACTGCCAGCTTCGTGTCGAGGGCAGACATTTCGTCCGCTTGTGTAACTTCCACAGTGGCGGGGTGATGGGGGTTGAGAGTCTCAACCCAGTACTCTCCCTCCTTGAGCAGTCCGACCCGGATTGCCGCGACTCCCGCCTCTTGCAATTGCGGGATGATGACAGTGATCTTCTGGCTGTGTTTACCCATAGCAGGTACGTTGGCGGACAGCGGAGTGCGCACCGACTCAATACTGAGTACTTCGCCCGCAGCGTTAAGCAGCTTGAAGGAAAAGGCGAACGCCATCCCCGGCCCGGTTTCAAGTGCGAACCTTGAGTTGTTAACCAGAGTGACCTTTAGATGACCCCGGCTCTGCGCGCCGTAAAGCGTCAGCGTGCCAGGGGCCTCAATGCTCACTTGCTGCCACGCCTTGGGAGTCAAACCCTGTGGGGTAGGTTGGCTACTTTTGTTTTTAAGTATTTTCAGCAAAAAAATGGTTTCCCTGGGTTGCTATATGATATGTCGGAAAGCGCTGCCGCACTTCGGCTACTGCGGGCCCCCGCCCGGCTGCCAGCGATATTGGCGCAGGCTGATTCCATCGACTGATCGAAAGACAACCCCCTCGCTCTCCAATCGACGCCTTTGTCGCTGTTGGGCAGAGCCGCCACCGGGTACGACCAGTTTGCCCTGGGCGTTGAGAACCCGATGCCAGGGTATGCGGGTATCCTCTGGCAGGCCTCGCAACGCCCGCCCCACCCGCCTGGCGGCGCCTGGCAGGCCCGCCTGTCGCGCCACATCACCGTAGGTGGCTACTGTGCCGGGGGGGATTAGCATAACCACTTGCCAGATGCGTTGGTCGATCTCTTTGGGAGTGCTGGCCATGTTAAGTGCAGCCTGACTCAATCGTCTTCTATGAAAGTGGCCGAGTCTACCACCGGGGCTCAGGCTGGCAAAGGTGGACAGCCCGGCAGCACTGGACTGCACTTGTAAATTATGTCGCTGCCCCCATACTTTGACTAACGGAGAGCTCCCATGCGTTTTTTTATTATGCTTCTGCCCTGGCTGGAGCTGTTCACACTGATACAACTTGGCATTGAAACCAGCGCGCTGACAGTCATTGGCTATGTGCTGTTCACCCTGTTCCTCGGCCTGGCGATTCTGCAGCGCCAGGGGAGAGGTATGTTTGAGCGCCTGCGCGAAAGCCAGCAGGGCAAGCTGGTGGGCCCGCAACTCTTACTGGACGACATGGCACTGGGGCTGGCTGGCGTGTTATTGATGATCCCCGGCCTGATATCCGATTTTGCCGCCCTGATTGTGGTTATCGGTCCCCTGCGCAGGCGCCTGGCCTTGTGGATTATGGGCCCGCAGCCGCAGCCTTATGTACCCGAGCGCGACTCGGAGGCCCATGTGACACTCGAGGGCCAGTACACCCGGGTCGATGATGAGAAAAATTCGTAACACATTGATAATAAAATAGAAGTTTAGTATTTCGACGCGGTGGCTCGCCATTTTGGCGCGGCTTGACACCTCCCCACTCCCGACTAGAATTAGCACTCTCTTGAAAAGAGTGCTAATTGGGGCTTGAAATGCTGTGCAGCGCCCCAATAGTTGAGGCTAGCCCCGCGAGGGTATTCATAAAATTGTTGCTAGGAGAGTAATACAGATGAAAATCCGTCCGTTGTACGACCGTGTTGTCGTTCGTCGCAAGGAAGAGGAAGAAACCACCGCTGGCGGTATCTTGCTGCCCGGTTCAGCCAAAGAGAAGCCCAATCAGGGTGAGATCGTGGCGGTTGGTGAAGGCAAGGTATTGGACAGTGGCGACCTGCGCCCGTTGACTGTGAAAGTCGGTGACAAGGTTGTATTCGGCCAGTATGCCGGCGGCAACACCATCGAGGTTGATGGCGAAGAGCTGATCATCATGGGTGAAAGCGAGATCTACGGCATCGTAGAGTAAGGCGCTCCCCTTCGTTTGAATAAAATTGAATTTGTAATTTGAGGAAATAGATCATGGCAGCTAAAGAAGTACTATTTGGCGACAAGGCTCGGTCGCGTATGCTGAAAGGCGTAAATGTTCTCGCCGACGCCGTTAAAGCAACACTGGGGCCCAAGGGCCGTAACGCAATTCTGGACAAGTCCTTTGGCGCTCCCACCGTAACAAAAGACGGTGTATCCGTAGCCAAGGAAATTGAGCTGGAAGACAAGTTTGAAAATATGGGCGCGCAGATGGTCAAGGAAGTGGCCTCCCAGGCGTCTGATCAAGCCGGCGATGGTACTACCACCGCTACAGTACTGGCCCAGTCCATTCTTAACGAAGGCCTGAAGTCTGTTGCTGCAGGCATGAACCCGATGGATCTCAAGCGCGGCATCGATAAGGCCGTCGCTGCTGCAGTCGAGCAGATCCAGAAAGCTTCCACTCCCTGTGAAGACAACAAGGCTATCGCCCAGGTAGGCACCATTTCTGCCAACAGCGATACTCAGGTTGGTGACATCATTGCCGAAGCTATGGGTAAAGTCGGTAAAGAGGGTGTTATCACTGTTGAAGAAGGTTCCGGCCTGGAAAATGAGCTGGACGTGGTTGAAGGTATGCAGTTCGATCGCGGCTACCTGTCTCCCTACTTCATCAACAACCAGGAGAGCATGAGTGCCGACCAGGAAGATCCCTTCATCCTGCTGGTTGACAAGAAAATCTCCAATATCCGTGAATTGCTGCCCCTGCTGGAGCAGGTTGCCAAGGCATCCAAGCCTCTGGTAATCATTGCTGAAGACGTGGAAGGCGAAGCGCTGGCCACTCTGGTAGTAAACAACATGCGTGGCATTGTGAAGGTGTCTGCATGTAAGGCGCCAGGCTTTGGTGATCGTCGCAAGGCAATGCTGCAGGATATCGCCATCCTTACCGGTGGTACTGTGATCTCCGAAGAAGTGGGCATGGATCTTGAGTCCGCTACCCTTGAGCACCTGGGCAGCGCCAAGCGCATTACCATGGACAAGGACAACACAACCCTTATCGATGGTGCCGGTGACCACGACGCTATCAAGGCGCGTGTTAACGAGATTCGTGTGCAGATCGAGAACACGTCTTCCGATTACGATCGCGAGAAGCTGCAGGAACGTGTTGCCAAGCTGGCTGGCGGCGTTGCAGTGATCAAGGTTGGCGCAGCCACCGAGATCGAAATGAAAGAGAAAAAAGCCCGCGTTGAAGACGCTCTGCACGCTACCCGCGCTGCAGTGGAAGAAGGCGTGGTTGCCGGTGGCGGTGTCGCCCTGGTGCGCGCTGTTGCGGCTATCGCTGGCCTCAAGGGTGATAACGAAGACCAGAACCACGGTATTGCCGCTGCACTGCGTGCCATGGAAAACCCGCTGCGGCAGATCGTTGCCAATGCCGGTGGTGAGCCCTCGGTTGTGCTGAACAAGATCAAGACCGACGGTACTGGTAACTACGGCTACAATGCGGCTACCGGTGAGTACGGCGATATGCTCGAAATGGGTATTCTCGACCCCGCCAAAGTGACTCGCGTGGCCCTGCAGGCTGCCGGTTCAGTTGCCGGCCTGATGATCACCACTGAGGTGATGATCGCTGACGCGCCTGAAGAAGGTGGTGCTGGCGGTGGCGGCGGTATGCCGGACATGGGTGGCATGGGCGGTATGGGTGGCATGGGCGGCATGATGTAAGAAGCCCTGTTGTACTATAAGAACCCGGCTATATGCCGGGTTTTTTATTGTCGAGCAAAGGCTTATCTAAGTTTTCAGTGGCATACCAACTTGGCTACCAAGGTGTATAATGACCGCGGAAGTTTTACCACAATAATTGGGGGTAGGTGATGGTTCTTGAATTCATTTTTAGATGGGCGCACGTCCTGTTCGGTATTACCTGGATAGGCCTGCTGTACTACTTCAACTTTGTTCAGGGCGAGTACTTCAAGGAAGCTGAGGCCAGCGCCAAGGCCGATGCTATGAAGAAACTCGCACCGCGCGCACTCTGGTGGTTCCGCTGGGGCGCGATGTTCACTTTCCTGAGCGGCCTGTACCTGTTGCACGCCATCGGCGCGACTATGGACATCGGCGGCCAACCCATTATCTGGGTCGGTGCTCTGGCAGGTATCTTCATGTTCCTGAACGTGTGGCTGATTATCTGGCCCAAGCAGCAGGTTGTGCTGGGAATGAAAGAGGGGGATGGCCCGTCATCGGCGGCGAAAGCTGGCCTGGCATCACGCACCAATACCCTGCTGTCTGGTCCCATGTTGTTTGGTATGCTGGGTTCAAAGCACCTGTTTATTGCCGACGCGGGCGGTATCGGTTTTTACGCCTGTATCGCGCTGATCGTTTTGCTGGAAATCAATGCTGTGGTCGGCAAGACCGGCCCGATGACCAGCGTCAAGGGTGTCATCCACTGTAGCATCGCTCTGACAGCGGTAATCTGGGGCTTGCTCGCCTTTCTGTAAGCGGGTATCAGCTATAACAAAGCCGGGCATTGTCCCGGCTTTTTTATGGCGCGATATGTATAATCAGCGCCACTGGTTACAACAGGTGTATTGCACATGTCCGACGACGATCTCGACCATATTCCCTCCATAGTTCCCAGTCGGGAAGGCGGCCCATCACGGGCGCCATCACGGTCCGGGGGGGGCGCTGGGCAGCGGCCTGCAGCGCAGAAAAAACCGCCGGCAAATGGCGGCGGTACCGGCCCTCTGACGCGCATACTGCTTACCCTTGCAGTAGTTGTTGCTGCGGTGGCCTGCGCCTGGGCCTGGCAGTTACAGGGGCAGTTGGCGCTGGCGGAAGAAAAGCTTGTCGATTATGACGGGCGCATCGGTGATCTGGAGGCCCGCTTGTCGGATACCGATGAGGGCATGAACCAGAATGCGGAGTTGCAGGCGGCCAAAATCCGCGAGCTGGATTCGGAGGTGCGCAAACTCTGGGACAATGTCTGGAAACAGGCCAGTGAGCGGCTGTCCAAGCTGGAACAAAGCAGCGCCGGCCAGAGCAAGAAGCTGGATGTCACGGCGTCTGGCCTCGCTACTGCCCAGGGCCAGATCAAGGCCGCCAGTGGCGATATTGCCAAATTAAACCGCATCGCATCTGACCTTGAGCGCATTATCGCCAGTGGCAAGGTGAACCAGGCTGAGGTGGAGCGGGTGGCCGATTCCATTAGCCGGGTCAATCTCGACCTGGCCAAACTGAACAAGCGGGTACAGGGCAACGAGGAGTGGATTCAATCCATTAATGCCTTTCGCAAGCAGGTTAATGCCAGCCTGGTAGAGCTGCAGTCAGCCTTGCGTACTCAATCCAAGACCACACCCTGAATTAGAGGAATTCATCATGACGGTTATTCGCCAGGACGATGTTATCGATAGCATTGCCGACGCCCTGCAGTTTATCTCCTACTACCACCCGGTAGATTTTGTTAAAGGTGTGTTCGAGGCCTATAAACGTGAGCAAAATCCTGCGGCAAAGGATGCCATGGCGCAGATTCTGATTAATTCACGGATGTGCGCTGAGGGGCACCGCCCTATTTGCCAGGATACGGGTATTGTGACGGTCTTTCTAAAAATTGGGATGAATGTGCAGTGGGATGCCACCATGTCGGTATCCGACATGGTGAATGAAGGTGTGCGGCGAGCCTATACCCATCCTGATAACGTGCTGCGCGCCTCCATCCTGGAAGACCCGGCTGGTGCTCGCAGAAACACCAAAGACAATACACCTGCGGTAATTCATATGGAGGTGGTGGCAGGGGACACGGTGGATGTGCAGGTGGCGGCCAAGGGCGGCGGCTCCGAGAACAAATCCAAGCTGGTTATGCTCAACCCCTCTGACAGCATTGTCGACTGGGTGGTTAAAACGATACCGACCATGGGAGCGGGCTGGTGTCCGCCGGGCATGCTGGGCATCGGCATCGGCGGCACGGCTGAGAAAGCGGCAGTGATGGCGAAGGAATCGCTGATGGAACCTATCGATATACACGACCTGCGAGAGCGAGGTCCTGCCAATCGGGTGGAGGAACTGCGGCTGGAAATCATGGAGGCCGTGAATAAACTGGGAATCGGTGCCCAGGGACTGGGCGGGCTGACCACCGTGATGGACGTCAAGATTCTCGATTACCCCACCCATGCGGCGTCGCTGCCGGTGGCGATGATTCCCAATTGTGCGGCCACACGTCATGCCCATTTTGTGCTCGATGGCTCCGGCCCCGCGTTGCAAACACCGCCTGATATTAATGACTGGCCCGAGATAACCCAGGAAGTGAACGACGGGGTGCGGCGGGTGAATCTCGATACGGTAACCCCCAGCGATGCCGCCGAGTGGCAACCCGGTGACACCTTGCTGCTGTCGGGGAAAATGCTGACGGGTAGGGATGCCGCCCACAAGAAGATGAAGGAACTGATTGAGAATGGCGAAGGCTTGCCGAAGGAAGTGGACCTGAAGGGGCGTTTTATTTACTACGTGGGCCCGGTAGACCCGGTGCGCGACGAAGTGATGGGGCCGGCGGGTCCCACAACAGCCACCCGCATGGACAAGTTCACCGATTTCATTCTGGAGCAAACCGGCCTGCTGGGAATGATTGGTAAAGCGGAGCGCGGCCCTGTGGGCATTGAGGCAATCCGCAAGCACAAGGCCGTGTACCTGATGGCCGTAGGCGGTGCCGCATACCTGGTATCAAAGGCAATTGTCTCGGCGAAAGTCGTCGCTTTTCCGGAGTTGGGGATGGAAGCTATTTACGAGTTTGAGGTCAAAGACATGCCCGTCACAGTAGCTGTGGATAGCCGGGGCACCTCGGTACACGAAACAGGGCCAAAGATATGGCGCGAGAAAATAGCCGAACAGGCCATTACCGTTGTCTGAGACGTTTTACTGGCACGACTACGAGACATTTGGTGCAGATCCGTCTCGCGACAGGCCCGTTCAGTTTGCCGGCTTGCGCACCGATAAAGACCTGAACCCTGTAGGGGAGCCGCTGGTGCTGTACGCGCGGCCGGCAAACGACTTCCTGCCGCAGCCAGAGGCCTGCCTGGTGACCGGCATCAGCCCCCAGTTGGCGCTGGAAAAAGGCGTACCGGAGAGTGAGTTTATCGCCGCGATACATCGCGAATTGGCCCAACCTGGTACCTGTGGTGTGGGTTATAATTCGCTGCGTTTCGACGACGAGATTACTCGCTATACCCTGTACCGCAATTTCTACGAACCCTACGGCCGCGAGTGGCAGAACGGAAATTCCCGTTGGGATCTTATCGATCTGGTGCGCACAGCTCACGCGCTGCGGCCCGAGGGAATCGAATGGCCCGTGCGAGAAGACGGGCTGACCAGTTTTCGCCTGGAGCACCTTACCGCAGCCAATAACATCGCGCATGAGGGGGCCCACGATGCACTGTCCGATGTGCATGCCACCATCGCGATAGCGCGACTTGTGCGGGATCGGCAGCCACGTCTTTACGATTATGTGCTAAAGCATCGGGATAAGCGGTCCGTGCAGGCGCTGCTGGATATAGAGGGGATGAAACCTGTATTGCATGTCTCCGGCATGTTTGGCGCCCAGCGTCACAATATCGCATTGATCGTCCCGCTGGCACTGCACCCCGTCAATCGCAATGAGGTTATTTGCTACGACCTCAGTGCAGACCCGGCACCCCTGATTGAGCTGGAGTCGCAGCAGTTGAGCGAATTGTTGTTCAGCCGCACAGCCGATTTGCCAGAGGGGGTGGAGCGGCCCGGTATAAAGTCGGTTCATATCAATCGCTGCCCGGTATTGGTAACAGCAAAGATGGCCGACCCGGCCACGGCCGAGCGGCTGGGTATTAGCGGGCAGCGCTGTCGTGAACATCTTGCGGCTTTGCGCAGCTACCGTGATCTGGACACGAAGTCATTTGTGCAAAAGGTACAGGCGGTTTTTGCCGGGCGAGAATTCGAGCCTGTTACTGATCCGGATCGCATGCTCTACAGCGGTGGCTTTTTCTCGGAGCACGACAAGAAGGCCATGGAAGAGGTTCGCGCCTGCAGCCCCGAAGAACTCGCAGCTAGCAGTTTTCCCTTTGAGGATTCTCGCCTGCCGGAGATGTTGTTCCGCTTTCGCGCCAGAAACTACCCAGAGACTTTATCTGTCGAAGAACAGGCACAGTGGGAAGAATACCGCTTCCAGCGCCTGACAGAGCCGGGCAGTGGGGCCAGTATCTGCATGGAGGAATTTCAGGCCACGATTGAGCAGTTACTGGCTTCAAATACGCTGGACCAGTCACAGCAGAATCTGATGCAGCAGTTGCAGGATTACGGTGACAGCCTGCTCGCTTGAGGCCGCGATCGGGTTTTATTGGGTAATACGCACATGGGCAGGCAAGCGGCCCCCTCGTATAATACGAAGAGTCCCTCGCATATTGCGAAGAATCTGGGCCAGCAACTGCCCTAAACCAGGAGAGTACCACTGTGCAGTTTGCCGGTAGCCATATCCTCTCAGTCCACCAGTTTGAACGCGGTGATGTTGAACATATTTTTGCCGTGGCTGACAGGATGGGCCCCTACGCCCGACGTCGTCGAGTTACCAGGGTGCTCGCCGGGGCGATCCTCGGGTCCATGTTTTTTGAACCCAGTACCCGCACGCGGGTGAGTTTTGGTAGCGCCTTCAACCTGCTGGGGGGTGAAGTCCGCGAGACAACCGGCTTCGAAAACTCCGCCATTGCCAAGGGTGAATCGCTCTACGACACCGCAAGGGTACTGAGCGGATACTCGGACGTGATAGCTATGCGCCATCCGGTGGCGGGTTCGGTGGCGGAGTTTGCAGCCGCCAGCCGGGTTCCTGTCATAAACGGTGGTGACGGCAGCAATGAGCACCCCAGCCAGGCACTGTTAGACCTCTACACCATCAAGAGCGAACAGGCGGAGCGCGGTCGCGGTATCGACCAGTTGCGGATTGCCATGGTGGGAGATCTCCGCTATGGCCGCACCGTACATTCCCTCAGCAAGCTGCTGTGTCTGTTCAACCAGGTGCAGGTCACTCTGGTGTCGCCGGGGGAATTACGCATGCCAGGGGAAATAGTGGAGGAGATGCGTCAGGCGGGTGTTGAGGTGATTGAGTCCGATGCGTTGGAAGCGAGTATCTCGCACGTGGATATTGTGTACTCCACGCGCATTCAGGAGGAGCGCTTCAGCAGCCAGGAGGAAGCCGACCTGTACCGCGGGCGCTACCGGCTCAATCAGAGTATTTACACCCACCACTGCGAGCCCAATACGGTGATCATGCATCCACTGCCCAGGGACTCCAGGGACAACGCCCGGGAGTTGGATGACGATCTCAATGACAACCCCAACCTCGCGATCTTTCGCCAGACGGACAACGGTATGTTGGTGCGCATGGCCCTGTTTGCCCTCACCCTTGACGTCGTTGAGCAGGTAGACAAGCATTCGCGGGATGTGAACTGGTATACGGCGGGTCGTTTCGGATGAGTGTGGAACTGACTTTCGGCGCGCAGGACGTGCGTATCCTGGAGGATCAGGAGGTATTTTCCGGGCACTTTAAAGTGCGGCGGCTAACGCTGCAGCATCGCTGCTTTGGTGGCGGCTGGAGTGAACCCCTGGTGCGCGAGTTGTTCGAGCGCGGTGATGCCGTGGCGGTATTGCCCTACGATCCAGTAACAGACCGACTGGTGCTGATAGAACAGTTCCGCCCGGGCGCGATACGCGGCGATGACAGCCCGTGGATGCTGGAATTGATCGCCGGTGTGGTGGAACCCGGGGAACGCGATGAGGAGGTTGCTCACCGCGAGGCCATGGAGGAGGCGGGCTGCGAATTGGCGGAGTTGCAGCCGATAGCGACCGTGCTGCCCAGTGCAGGGGCCTGTAACGAGCAGGTGCGGTTGTTTTGCGGCAGGGTATCCCGCGCAGCGCTGGGTGGAATTTACGGCCTGGCCGAAGAGGGTGAGGACATTCTGGTACATTCAGTTACCCGCGTGGATGCGCTGGAACTGTTGGCGCAAAATCGAATACCTAACGGCCATACCCTGATCGCGCTGCAGTGGCTGCACATACATGGCGCACGGCTGAGGGAGCGCTGGAGCTGAGGCTGTTTTGTGCCCGCGCCGTCAACCATGCCAGACAGTAACCCCGACGATCTTCCCGACGCGCTGAAAGTGAAGTCACACGGTTTGCTGCGCTCCAGCGCGCTGGTGGGCAGCATGACGATGTTGTCCAGGGTGCTGGGTCTGGTGCGAGACGTGGTCATAGCGGCCTTTGTCGGCGCCAGTGCCAATGCCGACGCTTTTTTTGTGGCCTTTAAAATTCCCAACTTCCTGCGGCGCTTGTTTGCCGAAGGCGCGTTTTCCCAGGCCTTCGTGCCGGTACTGGCAGACTACAAGCAGGATGGCAGCGTCGAGGCTGTGAGGGCGCTTATTAACCGTGTGGCCGGCGTGTTGGGTGGCAGCCTGCTATTGATTACGTCGCTAGCCATCGTCGCCGCGCCGCTGGTAGCGGCATTGTTTGCCCCGGGTTTCCTCGATCAACCGCTGAAATACGCGCTGACTACCGAGATGATCCGGATCACCTTTCCCTACCTGCTGTTGATATCCATGACCGGCTTCTGCGGGGCGATCCTGAACAGTTTCGGTCGCTTTGCCGTTCCCGCGTTTACACCGGTGTTTCTCAATTTATCGATGATCTTCGCCGCCACTGTGGCGGCGCCCTGGTTTGCGGAACCGGTATTTGCCCTTGCCTGGGGTGTGTTTTTCGCAGGCTTTATCCAATTGCTGTTCCAGTTTCCTTCGCTGTACCGGCTGGACCTGGTGCCGCGACCGATCTGGGATACCCGCGACCCGGGTGTCAGGCGTATTCTGAAGCTGATGGTGCCTGCCCTGTTTGGCGTTTCGGTCAGCCAGATCAATCTGCTGCTGGACACGGTGCTGGCGTCTTTCCTGCCCACAGGCAGTGTTTCCTGGCTGTACTATTCAGACCGACTGGCGGAATTGCCCCTGGGTGTTTTCGGTATTGCCATTGCTACCGTCATATTGCCGAATTTGTCAGCGCATCGAGCGGCGGAGCGGGAGGGTCAATTCAGCCTGACTCTGGACTGGGCTCTGCGCTCGGTATTGTTGATTGGGGTACCGGCCGCGGTAGCACTGATGGTGCTGGCGCAGCCGATACTGGTGACCTTATTCCAGTACGGCGCGCTGACGGCTGAAGATGTACGGATGTCCTCTCTGAGCCTGCAAGCCTATAGTCTGGGTCTGGTGGCCTTTATGTTGGTCAAGGTGCTTGCGCCCGGCTATTACGCGCGCAAGGACACCGCGACTCCCGTGAAAATCGGCATTATTGCGATGGTGGTTAATATGGTCTTGAACCTGCTCTTCGTGCTGCCGTTGATGTACTACTGGAACATCGGTCATGTGGGCCTGGCGCTGGCCACTTCGGTTGCGGCATTCCTGAACGCGGGTTTGCTGTGGCGCGGTTTGCTGCGGGACGGCGTATACCAGGCCCTGGGCGGCTGGGGCCGCTATATTGTGCGCCTGGGGCTGTCGACACTGGGGATGACTGCCACACTGCTCTGGCTAAACCACGAGACATCTGTGTGGCTGGGCTGGGACTGGCAACACCGCGCATGGGAGCTGGGGCTGCTCTGTGCCGCCGGCGCTGGCACCTACCTGCTGGTCCATCTGCTGCTGGGGACGCGGTTTAAACATCTGCGAACACCTTCTGCTCTTTGATCCTGAGGGTATTATTACCCCTGCAGGCTTCGCGCAAACATAGGCGAGTGCCGCCACATTCGATATACTGCGATGTTTGGGTTAACTGAGTGTCCCCTGATCGAATGGAATTGATTCGCGGCCTGCACAATATGCGGCCCCGACACCGCGGTTGCGTGGTAACGATCGGCGCCTTTGACGGTGTGCATCTGGGTCATCAGGCGGTGATCAGGCACCTGCTGGACCAGTCGCGTGAGCTTCAGGTGCCATCGCTGGTGATCGTATTCGAGCCGCTGCCGCGAGAGTATCTGGCGCCGCTCGAGGCACCCGCACGGATTATGAGCTTCAGGGAAAAGTTTTTCGCCATGCGGGAACTTGGCGTGGACCGCCTGCTGCGGGTGCAGTTTAATGAGAGTTTACGGGCCATGTCAGCCCAGCAGTTTCTGGACGATATTTTTGTCGCCGGGCTCGGAGTGCGCTACGTGGTGCTGGGAGATGACTTCCGCTTTGGCAATGACCGCGAGGGCGACCTGGAATTTATCAAGCAGCAGGGCCCACGCTACGGCTACGAAGCCAGGCCCACGCCGACACTGTCAATAGATGGTGAGCGGGTAAGCAGCACCCGGATACGGGAAGCACTGGCAAGCGCTGATTTTGCCGAGGCCGAACGTTTATTGGGGCGAGCTTACAGTATCTCGGGGAAAGTGGTTTATGGGCGCCAGCTGGGTAGAACCCTGGGCACCCCTACTGCGAACCTGGAGTTACACAGATTACGAGCGCCGCTATCAGGTGTATATGTGGTGAAAGTCAGCGGCGCTGGCTTGCACGACGCAGCCGGTGTTGCCAACGTGGGTGTACGCCCGACGGTGGATGACAGTATCAAGGCCAACCTTGAAGTCCACCTGCTTGACAAGGATGTCAGACTCTACGGGCAGCACATCGAGGTGACGTTCAGGCACAAACTGCGGGATGAACAGAAATTTGGCTCAGTGGATGAGCTGAGGGACAACATAGTCAGGGATATCGAAAATACGAGGGCCTGGCTGGATCAGCACTGAGGTTTTCCAGTAGACAGTATATGAGCGATTACAAAGACACATTAAATTTGCCAAAGACGGCCTTCCCAATGAAAGCCAGCCTGGCGCAGCGGGAGCCCAAACGGCTGCAACAGTGGCAGGATATGGGGCTGTACGAGAAAATTCGTGCGGCGAGCGCGGGGCGTCCCAAGTTTATCCTGCACGATGGCCCGCCCTACGCCAATGGCGAGCTGCATATGGGGCATGCGGTCAACAAGGTGCTCAAGGACATCATCGTTAAATCTCGCACCCTGGCGGGGTTCGATGCACCCTACGTGCCCGGTTGGGACTGCCACGGTCTGCCTATCGAATTGAATGTTGAAAAGAAAGTCGGCAAACCCGGCGTGAAGGTTTCCGCCCGGGAGTTTCGCCAGAAATGCCGCGAGTATGCTGCCAAACAGGTCGATGGTCAGCGTGCAGATTTTATCCGGATGGGTGTATTCGGCGACTGGTTCAATCCTTACCTGACTATGGACTTCGCTTTTGAAGCGAATATCGTCCGCGCGCTGGCACTCATAATCGACAATGGCTATCTGCACAAGGGTTTCAAACCGGTGCACTGGTGCACCGATTGTGGTTCCGCCCTGGCCCTGGCAGAGGTTGAGTATCAGGACAAACATTCCCCTGCCATTGATGTCGCCTTTGCGGCGGTAGATCCGGCGGCATTTAACACGGCCTGTGGCAGCAATTATAACGGCGAAATTGCGGTGCCAATCTGGACCACGACGCCATGGACCCTGCCGGCCAATATGGCGGTCAGCCTCAACCCAGAACTGGATTACGTGTTACTTGAAGGCCAGGGCAGAGCATTGCTGATTGCCGAGGCGCTGGCCGAAAGCTGTGCTCAGCGCTACGGTCTGCCCACTGTAAAAGTATTGGGCCGCTGTCGGGGGCGGGCACTGGAGAACCAGCTGCTGCAACACTGTTTTCTGGATCGCCAGGTTCCCGTGATACTGGGTGATCACGTGACGACTGAGGCCGGCACCGGCGCTGTTCATACCGCCCCGGCTCATGGCCAGGACGACTTTGTCGTGGGTCAGAAGTATGGCCTTGAGGTCTACAATCCGGTGGGAGGCAACGGTGTCTACCTGCCTGACACGGAGTTTTTTGCCGGACAGCACGTACTGAAAGCGAATGCAGCGATCATTGAGTTGCTCGAACAGCGGGGTGTGTTGCTGCATGTGGAGCAGTACGAGCATTCTTATCCCCATTGCTGGCGGCACAAGACCCCCATCATTTTTCGCGCCACTCCCCAGTGGTTTATCGGCATGCACCAGAACGGCCTATTGACGCAGGCCCTGGCCGCGGTCGAGCAGGTCGAGTGGGTGCCCGAGTGGGGCAAGGCCCGTATCGACGCCATGCTGGTGAACAATCCCGATTGGTGTATATCCCGCCAGCGTACCTGGGGCTCGCCTATCACCTTGTTTGTGCATAAAGTGACTGCTGAACTGCACCCCCGGACACAGGAGCTGATGGAGCAGGTCGCCCAACGTATGGAGCATGAGGGTATAGATGCCTGGTTTGACCTCGACCCGGCGGAACTGCTGGGCGAGGATGCCGACGACTACGACAAGGTAACCGACACCCTGGATGTGTGGTTTGACTCCGGAGTGAGTCACGCCTGCGTGCTGCGCCAGCGCGATGGCCTGCAGTCACCAGCGGATATGTACCTGGAGGGCTCTGACCAGCACCGCGGTTGGTTCCAGTCGTCCCTGCTGACTGGCATTAGTTGCTACGGTGAGGCACCTTATAAGGCCGTTCTCACCCATGGCTTCACCGTGGACAGCGACGGGCGCAAGATGTCCAAGTCCATCGGCAATGTAATCCCGCCGAATAAAGTGATGAACGACCTGGGCGCGGATATTCTGCGTTTGTGGGTGGCGGCAACCGACTATCGCGGTGAGATGGTGGTCAGTGATGAGGTATTCAAGCGCACCGCCGATTCGTACCGGCGCATTCGTAACACTGCGCGGTTTCTTTTGTCCAACCTGAACGGTTTTGATCCGGCAGAGCAGGCACTGCCGTTCGCAGATATGCTGTCACTGGATCGCTGGGCGGTGGATAGGGCGGCTGCACTACAACAGGAGCTGGCGCAGGCTTATGACAGCTACCAGTTTCATCAGGTGTACCAGAAGCTGCACAATTTCTGCGCTCTGGATCTCGGCGGTTTTTACCTGGATGTTATCAAGGACCGGCAGTACACCACGCAAGCAGACAGCAAGGCTCGCCGGTCGGCGCAGACTGCCATGTACCACATAGGTGAAGCGCTGGTGCGCTGGATGGCCCCCATCCTCAGCTTTACCGCCGAGGAAATATGGGAAAACCTGCCGGGCGAACGCGCCGAGTCGGTATTTCTGGTGGAGTGGTATCAGGGGCTGCAGGAAATTGCCGCCAGCGAACCCATGGGGCGCGATTACTGGCGCCAGATGATGGCGGTGCGGACAGCGGTTAACAAGGAGATGGAAGCACAGCGGGCAGCAGGGCATCTGCGCGGATCGCTGGATGCGGAGATTACCCTGTATGCAGAACCGGCCCTGTTGGATCAACTCAACAAGCTGGAAGACGAACTGCGTTTTGTACTGATTACTTCGGCCGCAACACTGGAGCCACTTGCAGTGGCGACGGAGGAGGCGGCTAGCACCGAACTGGCGGGCTTGCGCCTGCAGGTGCGAGCTTCCTCATATGAGAAGTGTGAGCGCTGCTGGCACCGGCGGCCCGACGTGGGGCAAGCGGTGGATCACCCCACTCTTTGCGGCCGTTGTATCAGTAATGTGTACAGCGATGGCGAGCAGCGCCGCTTTGCGTAACGGTTGGCTCAGTCTCTGTTGGTACGGTCTCGCTGCGCTGGTGGTCTTGCTTGACCAGTACACCAAGTTTTTGGCGGAGAGCGCGCTGGATTATGGTCGGCCGCTAGAGGTGTTTTCCTGGTTTAACCTGACATTGCAGTACAATACTGGCGCTGCATTCAGTTTTCTCAGCGACGCGGGTGGTTGGCAGCGCTATTTTTTCAGCGCCGTTGCGGTGCTTATCAGCCTGGTGCTGGTGGTATGGCTGTTCCGGCTGCCACGAAATCAGAAGTTGCTGGCGCTGGCGCTGGCACTGATTCTGGGCGGAGCCCTGGGCAACGTCTGGGACCGGGTTATACTGGGACATGTGGTGGACTTTATATCGGTGCATTATGCCGGGCGTTATTTCCCTGCATTTAATCTTGCCGATTCCGCCATCAGCGTTGGCGCGGCTATGATGATATTCGACAGTCTCTTTGGCAGCGAGACAAATACGGAACGAGGTAGCAAGACGAAATGACCGTTGTAAATGTACCCGTCGGCGAGGGTACCCGGGTCTATGTGAATTTTTCCGTTAGCCTGGAGGATGGCTCCGAGGTGGACTCCAATTTTGGTGGTGAGCCGGTGGCGTTCGTCGTGGGAGATGGCAGCCTGCTGCCCGGTTTTGAGCGCTTGATGTTTGGCATGTCAGCTGGCCAACGACAGATGTTCACCGTGCCGCCCGAGGACGGTTTTGGTCAGCCAAACGACAATAATGTGCAATACCTGCCCCGTTCGCAATTTGATGACGACAACGGTCTGGAGATCGGCGTGGTGTACTCCTTCGCCGATGCCAGTGGTGGCGAATTGCCCGGCCTCATTGTCGCCTTCGACGATGACGAGGTCACCATCGATTTCAACCACCCGCTGGCCGGGCGCAATATCCTGTTCGACGTGCTGGTGCATCGGGTGGAACCGGTGGAGTTGCACTGATGGATGTACGGCTTGCCAATCCGCGGGGTTTCTGTGCCGGTGTCGATCGCGCTATTGATATTGTAAACCGTGCGCTGGAAGTGTTCGGCGCGCCAATTTATGTTCGCCATGAAGTAGTACATAACAAATTTGTGGTGGAGGATCTGCGTGCCCGGGGCGCGCAATTTGTTGATGAACTGGATGAAGTGCCCGACGGCTGTATTGTTATTTTCAGCGCTCACGGTGTGTCGCAGGCAGTGCGACGAGAGGCGGACAGACGCGCGCTGAAGGTATTCGACGCCACTTGCCCTCTGGTAACCAAGGTGCATATAGAGGTTGCTCGATACAGTGAGGAGGGGCGTGAATGCGTGCTTATCGGACACTGCGGCCATCCGGAAGTTGAGGGTACGATGGGGCAATACGACCGGCGCGCTGGCGGTGACATCTACCTGATTGAAGAAGAGCAGCAAGTGGCTTCGCTGGCGGTTCGCAACCCGGACAAACTGTCCTACGTTACCCAGACCACCCTGTCCATGGATGATACGGCAAAGGTTATCGATGCCCTGCGCCAGCGCTTCCCGAACATCAAGGGGCCGCGCAAGGATGATATTTGCTACGCCACCCAGAATCGCCAGGATGCGGTCAAGCAGCTGGCCGGCACCTGTGATCTGATGCTGGTTGTCGGCTCACCCAACAGCTCCAACTCCAATCGACTGCGCGAACTGGCCGAACGGATGGGGGCGGAGGCCTACCTGTTGGATGGGGCGGACGACATCGACCCGCGCTGGCTGGAGGGTAAATCCCGGATCGGCGTGACGGCCGGCGCATCCGCACCGGAAATACTGGTGCGGGAGGTGTTGGACGGCCTGCGTGCGCTAGGGGCGGCCGAACCGATAGAGGTATCGGGCCGCCCGGAGAATGTTACCTTTTCACTGCCTCGAGAACTGCGTATAGAGGTTAAAAACCTGTAGTCAGGTTCTTCCGGGGTTCCCCCAGCAGCATCCCTTTCGCTCAACTTCCACCATGTCCAGCCACTTAGTGGTTTCCCCTTGTAGCAGCGTCTACATTCCACAGCAGGAGGTGCGCTGTGGACAGGATGTCACGAAAATTCAGCTGCCGGGGTCTGACCCTCATTGAGCTTATGATCACCCTGGTGATCCTCGGTGTCACCGTCACTATGGCAACACCGGCAATGCAGCGATTGATACAGGGTAGCCGCCTGCGCACGGAAACAACGCGCTTGCTCGATGCTATTAACCTGGCCCGCAGTGAGGCCGTGTTACGCAACGTGCCTGTCAGCCTTTGTCCCTCGCCGATGGCGGATTCGGGTATCCCGGCTTGCGCCGGCGACTTCAGCGATGGCTGGATCGTATTCACCAATCGCAATCGCGACGGCATCATCAACACCGAATCAGACCAGGTCATCCGGGCCTTCGCAGCAATACCTTCAGGGTATAGCCTGACGAACCTGGCTGGCACCCGACCGATAGACGAATTGATTACCTATTTACCGGATGGTTCGTCGCGCCGAAATCTGTCTCTCCTGCTATGTCCTCCGGACCGGGCGGGCCTTGAGCCGTGGCGGGTGGTATTGAATGCAGTGGGCCGTGCCCGGGCAGCGAAAATGGAAGAGCGGTGCCCGGAGGGCTCGCTTTGAGGCCCTGGCGTCAAATCGGTGCCGGGCTTATCGAGGTATCGATCTCCCTTTTAGTGCTCTCTATTGGCGCGCTGGGCCTGGGTAGCCTGCAGATTTCCGCTAAACGTATGGGCTTTGAGGCGATACAGCGCACAGAGGCTGCCGCTCTGGCGGTGGATCTGTTTGAGCGACTGCGGGTCAACCGTGTTGCGCTGCCAGACTATGCCGTTGCAAACATCGGCGGCGCTGATGGCTCGAACTTACCGGCACCACTGGCTGACTGTGGTACCAATCCCTGTTCTCCCACCCAGTTACAGGGATGGGATCTCTGGAACTGGGAGCAGGCATTGGATGGTGCCAGCAGCGGCAATTCGGAGGGCGGGCTGGTCCGACCGACAGCTTGCATAACAATGAAGGGCCGCGAGGTGATCGTGGATATTGCCTGGCAGGGATTCCGTGCTGTCGGTGAACAGAATCAGCAAATCAGCTGCGGAGTCGGTCTATACGGGTCAGATGACATGGATCGGCAGTGGCTGAGAATGACCTCATGGATAGGCGCGGAATAGACGCGGCGCAAGAAACCCGTCTGGCGATGGCAGCCAGCGCGGGCCTCACTCTGGTGGAACTGCTGGTGGCTATAGCGATCGGGGTGGTGCTGTCTTTTGGGTCCATGAACCTGTTGCTGCACAGCAAGAAGAGCTATCTGGAGGCTGAACAGCTCGCGCGTATGCAGGAAAACGGGCGTCATGCCCTGCGTTACTTATCTTATGAGCTGAGTATGGCCGGCTATCTCGCAAACTTGTTACCACGTACGACACTACATTCTTCGCTGTCCGGCAGTGCCTGCTTTGATCACATGATGTTGACCGCTACCCCGTTGGAGCATGTGGACAATGTGCTCGCCAGCGGCGCGCCCGGTAATGCCGGTTGGAGCCTGCCGGCAGATTGTCCGGTAGCGGGCCGGCACCAGCCGGGATCTGATCTACTGGTTATCCGACGCACTGCCAGTTACCCCACCCTATCCGGCGGCGTGCGCCTGGCCAGTACTGATCCCCATGACCTCTATCTCGAGCAGGCGGGACCCTACGCGGTGCCGCGGCTGGCGCGTGGCGATGCTGTTTCGGCGTCAGGGGATTTGTGGGAATACCTGCCACAGGTGCTCTTTCTACGTGACTATTCGGCAGTCCGCGGGGATGGTGTTCCCGCGTTGTGTCGCAAGCGCCCGGGTCGTTCATCAAATCGTATGGCACCTACAGAGTGCCTGGTGGAAGGGATTGAGCAGCTACAACTGGAATTTGGCATCGATGAAACCGGTGACCAGCTTGCCGATCGCTTTGACGCAGCACCTGCGTTGGCGGATATGCAGGCAGCGGTTGCGGCGCGCATCTACCTGTTGGTACGCAGCGTGCACCCTGTAGCGGGTTATACCGATACCCGTGCCTACAGTCTCGGCAGCACGCGTGTCAGTGCGCGCAATGATGGCTACTACCGGCGGCTCATGCAAACCACCGTTCTGCTTCGCAATAATGGCGGTTTCAGGCCATGACACATTGTTATTGCGGTCGGCAACAGGCGGGTGTGGTACTGCTGGTGTCATTACTTGTGTTGTTGGTAATGGGAATTATCGCTACCACGGTGGCGAGAACAAACCAGCTGCAGCTGCATATGGCGGGCAACGACGAGGCCAGAATAGCGGCAATGCAGCGTGCTCTCGCGGCGATTGATGGGGTCATTGCGCGGCCCGCCAATTTTCGCACCGATGTCGCGGCTGGCCATCAAATGTGTACTGCGATCGCGGCTACTGAGAGCTGTGACTCACACTCACTGACGCTGGCACAGGGTGTGTTGCCCGCGACTGGCCAATTGGAGGTTGTGGTACAGCGACTGGCACCGGAAATAGGGCGTATGCCGGTGCTGACAGAAGATGCTGCCAACAGCACTGTCCATTACCGGGTCGCAAAATTCGAAGTGCAGGTGGTTTATGACGGCACGGCTGACGGCGGTGGGCGGGCCGCGCTTGCTCAGGGGGTATTGGTCCGGCTGTCGCAATCAGCCAGCGCTGGAGGAGGTATTCCGTGAAAATTGTGTTAACTGCCGCATTGTACTGTGTCCTCGCCGGGCTGCTCGCAAGCCAGCTCTGGGCTGATGATATCGACATCTACCGAGATACCGGTGGCCTCGAAAATGGGCCGGCGCGGATAATGTTTGCGCTGGACCTGCGAACGGAAGGTGCGGAGGTCATTTGTCCTGACGCCGCGTCAATTGCATGCAGAGATATTTTGGGTGAAGAATTGTATGTGACGCTTGATCTGTTTGGCTTGAGGGACGGTGGCAATGGGTTGCGCATACCTGATCGCAGCGGCGATGGCGTACCGGATGTCTTGCAGGCGAGCCCGATGGACAGTGCAGTGTCTTTAGCTGAGGCGTATTGGTCCAGCTCGACGGTGGACCGCTACGAGGTCGTGCGCGCCGCGCTACGGGTGGTTTTGGACCGCCAGGGTACAGCGCTGCGCAACACGCCTGCAAGAAGGCGTGTAGAGGTGGGCTTGATGGCAACGCACGCCGACGATTGTGCGGGGGCAGGGCCACAATACGCTCCGGATTTCGGTGTCGACCCGCCGCGTGGTTGTAGCCAGGGCGCTTATGTTTTGAGGGGATTCACGGATATCGCTGATCGCCGCGAGTTGGAAGGGTTTCTTGTCGCGCTGGCGGCACTGCCGGACCCGGGCAGACGCTCGCCGTGGATGGCAGCGCCCTGGTCGGGCCACCCTTACAAGATTCGCGATGTCTACTTCGAGCTGTTTCGCTATCTGAGCGGTCAGGCAGTTTTCAACGGATTCCTCGGTACCCGGGATTATGCCAGCCGCAGTAGCGGTAACCTGTATCATGCCAATGAGGGGGCGGTAACCAACGATGTGGTGGTGGCCCTGCCTGACGGCACAGCAGATGAACCTCTGCTCTCGCCAGCCACCGATATCCTTGTGTCCTCATCATTTGATTTGGCAAAAAATGATATTGCTGCTGCCCGTTATGCCAGCCCTGTTGGGCTCCGGGAGTCCTGCCCGCGCGTGCGTATGGTCAATTTGCAGTTTGCTCAGGTCGACACCTCCCACAGGGATACCCACGAGGCGATAGCTGCACCTCTTGCCGCAGGTGGGCTTGGTCTTGGCCTTGCGGCAGGTGCAGCTGGAGACCGTGCCCTGATCGCCTGGCTTGCCTCTGCGGAAACGGAAGCGGAAGGTGGAGTGCCGGTACCTGCGATAACTGTCCAGAGCTACTTCTTTGCTGGGGTTGCCGGAGTTGCAAGCGACACGATGGCCGCTGCAGGGGGTAGCGGCCGCGCCTACTCCCTGGCTGCCCCGGCGGGCATGGTAGCGGCGCTGGAATCCGTGTTTGCGGATGTTGCTGGCGAAAGTAGAACGCTGGTGGCGGGCTCCACTCCGGTAAATGGTCGCGGCCAGAACCGTTTCGGTCAGGATATCTACTATGCACTGTTTCGGCCCGAGGCGGGTCCCCACTGGCCCGGTAATATCAAAAAGCTGAAAATCTCCGAACCGGGTTTGGGCGCCCCTGGCATAGTCGCACAGGCGCCATTAGTAACGCCTCCCAGGCCGGCGCTATCCGGCGAGGACGGACGCATTCTTGCCGAAGCCCTCACCTTTTGGACAGACCCGAATGGTGATGATGTGCTGGTTTTTGACCCTCTTCGAGAGGAAGTCGCGGCCAGGGATGGCCGCTCGGTTACACGCGGCGGAGCGGGACAACAGATCAGGGGCTTCCTGACAAATACCATCGGCGCCAGCAATGACGAACCCGGTGCACGCCAGATATTTACGCTGGACCCGCACCATCCGGGCGAGTTACTCCCGCTGGATGCGACCCCTGCAGTCGCGACGATTATTGGGCCCTTGCTCGACCCCGATGGACAAAAAACCGAGGCACAAAAGCTGGACCTGCTGCACTGGATCAGAGGGCAGGATGGTTTTGATACCGATGGTGATGGCGACAAGCGGGAGTCGCGTCGCTGGATATTGGCTGACCCTTTGCATTCACGCCCCCTTGCGGTGAGCTATGGTGCCCGGCCAGGTTCGTCCTACACTAAAGCCAATCCGGATATCCGGCTGTTTTACGGCACTAACGACGGGCTTTTCCATGTTGTGCGCAATACATGGCCATCAGGTGCAGAGTCCGGGCAGGAGAGCTGGGCATTTTTGCCTGGCAATATGCTGGGGCAGCAATTCCTGCTGTCGCAAAACCGGGTAACAGGGGCGGCACGCCCCTATGGTCTGGATGGAGAAGCTGTGGCGCTGCTCACAGACACCGCGCGCGATGGCACTGTGAATCCGGAAGAGGGTGATTCGGTGTGGGTGTTTATCGGCCAGCGTCGTGGTGGCAGAGGCCTGCTGGCCTTTGATATGACGGACCCTGACAAGCCTCGCTATATGTGGGCTATTGACAATCGAACCCCTGGGTTCGAGCAACTGGCACTGACTTTTTCAACGCCACGGGTCGCCCATCTTGACCTGGGGCAGTCGGTGCCGTCAGCCGTGTTGGTCTTTGCCGGCGGTTACAACGGCGGCTGGGTGGGGAGCGGCCGTAGCGGCAAGGATGCGGGCGGGGGAAGTGACCCGATTGGCAATGCAATCTATGTGGTGAACCCGGCCGATGGCAGTCTTATCTGGCGGGCGGTAGGCCCTGGCGGCGGGGTAGCGCCGCTGTCCGCAGATCAGCAGCACTATGTGGCGGGTCTGGAACACAGTATACCGTCACCCGTGAGCCTGATGGATTCGGACCACAACGGCGTGGATGACCGGGGTTACTTTGGCGACAGTGGCGGCAACATCTGGCGAATTGATTTTACCGAGGCTGTTTATCGTCCCGAGGGGTCCGGTGTGACGGATGCTGCGAACTGGTACCTGTCCCGGCTGGCGGCCCTGGGCGGCAGCGGTGAGTCGGACCGGCGTTTTTTTCACGCCCCGGATATTGTCCAGAGCAGGGACGGCAGTGGTGACTATACCGGCGTAGTCATCACATCGGGTAACCGTGCGGCCCCGCGGGATGTTCGAGTGCGGGACTTTGTCTACCTGTTAAAGGACAGAACACCGGCGGGGACAAAATTTGACACGGCCGCATCCAGCCTTAGTCATGGGCGTATTGTCGATATCACCTCAGCCTGCGTTGCCGCTGAAGAGGCTCAGTGTGAGGCGGAGGACCTGGCCCTGGGGTGGAAGCTTGAGCTTCAGGCCCCCGGGGAAAAGGGTTTATCAACCCCTCTGGTTTCCAGTGGTAGCGTCTTTTTTACCAGTTACATCCCTCGTGATGTTAGTAAGGCTGAGTCCTGTGCTGCTTCGGAGGGAAGCAGCAGAGCGTATGCGGTGCGACTGGCTGATGGCTCTCCTGCGCTGTCTGCCGCCGGCAAGCTGACCCTTGAAGAGGAGGACGAGGCGGCCCGGCACATGGATATTGGGCCGGGCTTGCAGGGCGATATTGTGCCTTACGGTGATCGGGTATTACTACCGGGGCGAGGCCTTGAGGGTGGGGCGTTGATATCCGTACCGGGGCGGGCCCGATGGCGAGCCTATTGGCGCGAAGAGGGTGTCGATGATGTCTAGGAGACCGCTGGTCGGACCCGAGAAACAATTCCATGGCTACCCTGCAATAGTCCGGTTTCGGGCTGGCTTTACCTTGATTGAAATGCTGGTTGCGCTGGTGATCATGGGGATACTGTTTTTCGTCGCCCTCCCGGGTTACGAGTATGCGGTGATCAAGAGCACCCGGGCGTCTGCCAGAGCGGCGCTGTTGGACCTGGTCTCTCGGCAGGAGCAGTACTTTGTTAACCATAAGCGTTACGCAACCACGCTTGCTCAGCTTGGCCTGTCAGAGAATTTCTATGTCGACGGTCAGGCCGACAGTGTGGGTCGACATTCAGCGGCCTACCAAATCAGGCTTGAACTGGAGGATGGAAGCTATAGCGGTGTGCAGGCGGAACCCCTGAACGGACAGTCTGCGGATTCGGCCTGTATGACATTCTCACTCTCACGCATTGGCATTCGATCAGTAAGTGGTGCTCAATCTCCAGGTGATTGTTGGTAATCCAGTAACCTTCTCCCCATATCGGCAGCTGAACGCTGTGCTTTAGCTGTGCCACTTTTCGAGTAATTCCCCGTTTTTGTTCCCCAAAAAGCCTCCCAGCAGGCTTAAAAGACAATTTTTTTGATTTTGTGCGGTCTGTCACATTTTGCAGCTTGCCGGTACCGCCTATCGACCAAAAATACCTGCTGTCGGCAGGCAGGCCGCAAAAAAGTGCACTCGGGTATTATTCAATGTATACAAGTAGATGGGTTATTTTCTGGGGCGGGAAGGCTTGGGTATGAGCATAGGCAAGGACGGTGGGTTCACCCTGGTAGAGATGATGGTGGCATTGCTGGTGCTGGCAGTATTGATTGTTATCAGTGCTCCTGGCTTTTCCGACCTTATCAAGGACAACCGGATGTTGTCGCATGTATACGCCATGCGGGCAGCGCTCAATGGCGCGCGCTCTGAAGCTCTTTCACAGCGCAACTTTGTCACCCTGTGCCGGAGCACGGACGGTGCAAGCTGCAGTACAGTCGCAGGTGACTGGAATACCGGGTTTATCGCCTTTCTGGATGACGATGCGAACGGCACGGTGAGTGACCCTAATGAGCAGATATTTATTTCCAAGGTCATCGACGAAGATAGCCTGAGTGTCACTTACAGCGGCGGCTACAACAGCGGCGGCGCGGTCCAGTTTGACAGTCGTGGATATGCAGCTCGAAGCTCGCAGGGCACGTTTAAGATTTGTGACGATCGAAATGAGGCGCGCGGCGTGAAAGTTACTGCAGGTGGCATGGTTCTGGCCCTGGACCCTAATGACACTGCAATCGCCTGCCCATGAGAATGGAGAAGCTTACGTGAAATTTGCTGCGACACGATACCCCGGCACGCCGGCCGCACAGCGGGGTTTTACTCTTATTGAAGCCCTGATCGCCTTTGTGATTCTCTCGGTTGGCCTGCTGGGGATTGTCAGTCTGCAGGCCATGGCGAAAACCTCACAACACCTCGCCATACAGCATACCCGGGCGGTGACAATAGCGGATGCCATCGTAGAGCGTATCCGGGTCAATCCGGGTGGAATTGCCACCTACAATATTGGCTTAGGTAGCGCGGTGGGGGTCAGCCCCATCAGTGAACCGAGTCCGGATTGCCGGGAGAAAGCGGATACTTGTGATGCCGATGACGTGGCCGCTCATGATCTCTGGGCCTGGCAGCAAGCATTACTGGGCGCAGGTGCTACGGTCGATGGTGTCAATACAGCGGGCCTGATTCAACCTCGCGGTTGTATTATTTTTACCCCTGCTCCAGGGCGGGCAAGGACTGGTCGCTTGAGAGTGATTGTACAGTGGCGTGGTTTGCACAAGTCCTATGACGCGGTGCAAAGCGGCGAAGATGTGTGTGAGCACTCTTCCGATCCCGCTGCTCCTGTCGGTACGGATGAGTTCCGCCGCAAGGTCGTGACTAATACTTATGTGGTCGATGAGGCGGAGTTTTGATAATGGTCGCATCGCGAAGTGCTGTTAGGCAGTCCGGTTTCTCGCTGGTTGAACTGATGGTGGGCATGGTGCTCGGGCTAATGCTGATTGCCGGTGCAGTATCAATATATCTTGCCTCAAAGCGTTCTTATGTGGAAGTGGAGCAGGTGGCCGCGCTGACGGAGAGTGCGCGATTTGCCGAACAGATAGTAGGGGAATCTCTGAGGCATATCGGTTTTTTGGGCGAATTGCCCGCCAATAAAATCGATGTGGCCCCCGCTTTAACCGCAACGAGTATCGCGGATGACTGCGACTCTCCGGCGAATGCCTACGGCCTAAGCAGGCTCGTCTATGCGGCGACGGTGGATAACGGCAACGATGCGCTTGGTTGTATTACGGATGGCAAGGAAAATACGGATGTTCTGGTAATCAAGCGAGTAGTGGCAAGGCCCTATACCGCTGGACCCCGCGTGCGCGACCCTAATGATCCACCCAGCGCCACCATTAATACGCCTTTACCACTGGATAATGGTCGAACATATGTGATGACCAACAATATTACCGGACTTCTATTTGATGGCTCCACCCCACCTTCGATTATCAACGGCGGGCAGGTCCCCGGAGGCTCCGCCTGGGAATACCAGTATGAAGTCTTCTATATTCGCGATCGTGATCCCCTTAGTACGGATGATACTCCCCATCTAAGTCGTCGGGTACTAGCCTACAATTCAAGTACATCATCGATGGAGTTCCAGACAGAGGACCTGGCCGAGGGTGTAGAGAACATGCAGCTTTTGTTTGGCTATGATAGCAGCGGTGATGGCGAGGTTGATAGCTATGGTGAGCCGCCACCTGCCGGCCCTGGAACCTGGGACGATGTTGTATCAATCGAGGTTTTTTTGCTGATCAGGAGTGCGACCAGGGACCTTCAGTATACGGATAGCAAAACCTATCAGTTGGGTGGTGATCCCAACGAGCCTATGGATACAGTCGGACCTATGGATGACAACTATCGCCGCCTGATCAGCCATGTCAGTGTCTCGCTGCGCAACGTGAAATTGATGATACGAGGTGGTGTATGAAGGCAGGTAAAGCGCGCGGTTTGCAGCAGGGTGTCGCCCTCGTGGTAGCACTGCTGTTTTTGCTGGTGGTAACGGTTATCAGTGTGATCGCTGCCAGCAATAGTTCCATCAGCTTGAAAATGTCGGCCAATCTTGCGGACGCATATGCCTCCTTTCAGTCCGCTGAGGCTGGCGTTATCGCCGTCCTGTCGCTTGCAGGTACAGCTGATGACCCCTTTGACGGAGATGACACGCCGGATCCATTCTCGGCATTTGACCCCAACGAGCATCCGCTTAGCAGTCTCTCTGACGGGCCCAATTCCGTTGACGCTGAGGTCCTCCTGACCACCGCGGCTACCACCTGTCCCCTGGAGAGCGCAGAAACAGCCTCCAGCGTCTCGGTGTACGATTGCGAATTTTATCGAATAGATGCGGAACACGAGGTTCCCAAGGAAGCGCGTACCAAGCTTGAACTGGGTGTGATCAAAAAAATTATTGGCACTGACTCTCTGTAATCGTCTCGCGGCAGCGACAGGATTCTGGATTGGGTGACATTGAACGGTTTGGAGGATACTCACATGATGGTGAGCAAGGGAATGGAAAACATAGCGCGCATGCTTATCGTGGCAGCCGCTGCGGCAATGCTGCAAAGCGGTGGTGTTTACGCTGATGACACAGAGATTTACCGGACAACGCCTGTCGCAGATTCTCGCGCTCAGGTGCTGATCATTTTTGATGATTCCGGCAGTATGACGACAGTTGTTGAAGGCCAGCGCCCACCTTACGATAATACATTAACAACCTATGCCAATACCCACCCCAGTGACCGCGTGTACTGGTCGACCGATGGCGCGCCGCCTGTGGTCAACTCGAATGACTACTTTGTAACTGGCAGTAATCGCTGCGCGACTTCGTATACGCCGCTGCAGAACAATGGTTTTTTTCCGGCGGGGGCAGCCGCCCGCTGGTTTCCCGGTGGTATGGATCAATTTTGTTTCGAGTTCAATGGGAACGAACTCTGCTTTGACATACCGGGCGGCAGCGCCGGCTGGACAGCGCTATCCGTCGGCTCGCACAATCCTCAGCATATTGATTGTGCAGCGGATATACTCACTGGCGAGCCGTCTAATGGCCCCGGTATCGCTGATGGCTATCCTCAGAACACAAGTACTGACGGTCAGGAATATGGGCTTAACTCGAATAATCCCCCTGCCTGGGGTAGCGATTCCTACACTTTCTTTAGCGCTCACTATATGAACTGGTACCACGACACCTCCCTGCGCGATGACCAGACAAGGCTGGAAATTGCGCAAAATGTCGTTTCCAATCTGGTGGAGGCGAGTACACAGATAGATTTTGGCCTGATGCTGTTCAATGAAAACAGCGGAAACGATATCGCCGACGATTATAATGGAGGCAGAGTTGTCCAGCGGCTTATCCCCAATATGAGTTCGGGGCCAGGTAGCGATCGCGAAAACTATACGAATATTATCAACGGCACTATTGCCGATGGTCTGACACCTCTATGTGAAACCACCATGGAAGCTTACCGGTACCTCTCTGGAGACCCGGTGGTGTATGGTATGGAACGAAATGCAGCACCCATCGCCGCGGTGGATCCCAACTCGCCGCTTAACGGTCTACCGCATGATCCGCGCCCCCGTGATACCCTCGCAGAAAGCCCCATTGGCACCTATAGTTCTCCGCTAACTGAATGTGCGTCCACCTATATTATCCTGATGACGGATGGGCGACCGACTTTTGATCTGGACGCCAATAGTGCGATAGAGGCCCTGACGGGCAAAACCTGCCAGGACTATCCCAGTGATCACGGCGACGATCGCAAAAACTGCCTGCCGGAAATAGCCGAGTATATGGCGCAGACAGACCTCGATGGTGACAGTTCCAATGGCGATCAGCACGGCATTACCTACACCATTGGTTTTGCCACCGACCAGCAGCTACTGAGCGATACAGCCCGCAACGGCAAGGGGAAGTATGCAACAGTCGAAAACGCCAGGCAGTTAGGAGATACATTCCGGGGTTTTCTCGGAGATATTCTATCGAAAGACTCAAGTTTCACATCCCCAGTGGTTGCTGTAGATACCTTCACCCGTACCGAGAGCCGCAACGAAGTTTTTTTCGCCATGTTTACACCTGAAACCACGGCGGACTGGCCTGGCAATATCAAACGACTCAATATCGATTTCAGTAGCGGCGATGGCGTATTCGTGGACAAAGACGGTGTTGCGGCGATAGATCCCGCGACCGGGGAGATCAAGGCTTCTGCGACCACCGAGTGGAGTACGACCCAGGATGGCCCCTCGGTGCTGGAGGGTGGAGTGGGTGCGCTCCTTGCGGCTCGCGACCCGGCTACTCGCAATATCTACAGCAATACGGGAACAAGCGAGGCGCTACAGACATACGAGGCCGCCAATATGACGGCGGCCGCTTTCGGATACGGCAGCGATGCCGATCTATATAATCTGGGTTTTGGTGTCAGCAATCAGTTGGACTTCCAGGCGGCAATTGACTGGGGCAGGGGTTTCGATTTATTCGATGATGATAAGGATGACCAGACCGATGACGCTCGCCCCTGGATACTGGGTGATATGCTGCACAGTAAACCGCTGATAGTGAACTACGGTGCCCGTGGCTCATTCACGCCTGAGAATCCGGATTTGAGAATTGTAGCGGGCACCAATGCGGGCTTCCTGCACATGTTCAGCAACGACGATGGCCAGGAGGACTGGGCTTTCTTTGCCAAGGAACTGGCCCCGTTGTTGAATATCCGCCGCGTGAATGCGGTATCTTCCCAACACCCTTACGGTATCGATGCGCCGGCCGTGGTGTATACCCTGGACGTGGATAGGGACGGCACCATCGACTCGACAGAAGGCGACAAGGCCTATCTCTACTTTGGCCTGCGCCGTGGCGGGCGTATTCTTTACGCCCTCGATATATCCAACCCAGACAGTCCCGCCATGCTGTGGCGCAAGGACGCAAGCAGCATCGGTTTTTCCGAGCTGGGCCAAACCTGGTCGGTACCCGTGTTAACAAAAATTCCCGGGTACAAGGATAACCAGGGTGTACGCAAACCGGTACTGGTGTTCGGGGCCGGGTATGACACCAATAAAGATTCCCCTGGACTGGCAACGGCCGATGCCATCGGGCGGGGTATATTTATCATCGATGCCGCCACCGGAGCACTGGTGTGGAGCGTGACTCCCGCGGCAAATTCGGCCACTAACATGCAGGAGGCCGAGCTGCTGCATTCGGTTCCAGCTGGCGTGACTGTGCTGGACAGTAATGGTGACAACCTGACCGACAGAATTTATTTTGCCGACACAGGAGGGCAGCTCTGGCGCGTCGATCTTCCCGGTGACGAGCTCCCGGATTCCAGCCAGGAGACCTGGCGTATAGTCAAAGTGGCATCAGTCAATGGCGGTACCAGGGCGACTGACAGGCGCTTCTTTAATGCTCCGGATATAGTGCGCACCGTACAGTCCGGGAAAGCCTTTGACGCGATCCTGATTGGCAGCGGTGATCGTACTAACCCCAACGACATGGATGATGCGAATGATCCCAACCTGATGGCAGTGGATAATCAGTTCTATATGTTCAGGGACCAGGCAACAAACCCCTATTTTACAGCGGAGCCATCAACTGCCGACTGTGGTGCGACACCGCCCAGCAACGATTTCCGCTGCCAGCTCCCCCTGGACCCCAACGACCTCTATGACGTGACCGCCAATACCATAGAGTTTGGCGACACTGAAGAGCAAACAGCAGCTGAGAACGCACTTGCCGCGGCCAACGGCTGGCGCCTTGATTTACAGGGCAACGGTGAAAAAGCATTAGCTAGCTCGATCGTTGTGAGCGGCAGGGTTTATTTGACCACTTTTACCCCAGACTCCGGGGTGGTCAATGTATGCGTGCCTATTCCGGGTACAGGAAAGCTGTATGTGCTTAATTTGTACGATACCACCGAGAGGTTGACGCTCGCCCTGGGAGATATTCTGCCTGATACCATTACCCCGCATTTTCGTAGCGATGGTCAAATCGGTGGTATTACACCTATGGGCTGTAAAGACTGTGGCGGGTCCGGCTCCGGCAGTGGCGAAGGTGGCGGTGATCTGATTTTATTTGGTGAAAGTTTTCCAAGGCCACGCGGAACGTACTGGTTTCGGGAAGAGTATTAATGCACGATTCCATGGTCACCGGCCCCCGTGACGTGTCCGCGGGGTTTACCTTGATCGAAATTGTTATCGTCATTGTGATTGTGGCAATCCTGATGGCCATTGCATTGCCCGCTTACCAGAACAGTATGAACAAGGGGCGACGCGCAGATGCGAAAGCTGGTCTTTTGGATGCGGCCAACCGGCAGGAACGATTTATGCTCGATCGCTCCATTTATACTGACGATATGGTAAAACTGGGTTTTGGTGCAGACCCGGCGCTTAGTGCCGAGCGCCATTACACTATTGATGTTGAGCCTGAAGATCCCAACTGTCCTATACAAACCTGTTACCAACTAAAGGCGACACCGGTTGCCGGTGGCATACAGAATGACGATGTGTTCTGTACCAGTTTTTTACTCAAGTCGACCGGGGAAAAAACGGCAGAGGGCTCTGCGCAGGATGAGTGCTGGTAAGATACTTGAATAGAGGTGATTAAAATGAATTCTTTCAAATGGATCCGACGCAGTCAGCTTGCTGCGATGCTGTTGGTTTTGTTCGGTTTGCCGGCGGCGGCAGCCATGCCGAGCGGGGAATACGCGTGTAAGGTCGTTACCATCGGCGGGCAGCTGGGTGTAGTGCTGGTGCAGGCAGATACCAGGGCGCTCGCAACAAAGGCTGCCGCCGGTGCACAGGCTTTTACATTTGATAACAGCAGGGGTACGGCGACATCCGTCGTAGAGTGTATAGAGCGCAGAAAAGAACAGTTTTCAGATTATCAGTTCCAGCAGTTTTTCGAGAGCATAGCGCTATAAATTTACTGCAGGCATGGTACGCGTCACATCGGGCTGGCCGGTAAATATAATGAATAAACCGGCAGTGGGGGGCATCTAGTCCTCCAGTCCCAGCTTCTTCAATCGGTAGCGCAAGCTGCGAAAACTGATCCCCAGTAACTTTGCGGTTGCGGTCCGGTTCCAGCGGCTCTCTTCTAGTGCTTTGCCGATGATTTCCTTCTCGATGGACTCCAGGTAGCCCTCCAGGTTGCCGCGAGCTGACTCAATATCCAGCTTCGCGAGAGGTCCAGCATCGCCTGTTCGTTCTTTGGGTTCATCGTGTTCGGAGGGCGCGGTGCCGCTGCGGGCAGGAGTGCTGGAGAATTGCAGGTCGTCTGCAGTGATAGTCGCCCCATCGGACAGAGCAAGCGCGCGCTCCAGCATATTTTCAAGTTCTCTGACATTGCCGGGGAAACTGTAGGCACAGAGGGCAGCGATGGCGGATTTATCCAGTGCGGGCACTTCATCTTCGCTCCCCTCTTCACGGGCAATACGAAGTAGTAAGCCCTCTGCAAGTTCCGGTATGTCTTCCTTGCGCTCACGCAGGCAAGGTACATATACATCGATAACATTGATCCGGTAGTAAAGGTCATTGCGAAATCGGCCGGCCTCGACTTCACTCACCAGGTTTTTGTGGGTTGCGCTCAGTAGTCGTACATCGGTAGCTTGCTCTTCATTGGCTCCCACCGGGCGGATGGCCTTTTCCTGGATTGCACGCAGTAGTTTGACCTGCATGGCCAGTGGCAGGTCCGCCACCTCATCCAGGAACAACGTGCCCCCAGCTGCGGCCTGGAATAGCCCGATCTTGTCCTGGTTAGCTCCTGTAAAGGCGCCTTTAGTGTGGCCAAACAGTTCGCTTTCCATCAAGTCCGGTGGAATGGCGCCA
This sequence comes from uncultured Haliea sp., assembly GCA_963977485.1. Classification (GTDB taxonomy): domain Bacteria; phylum Pseudomonadota; class Gammaproteobacteria; order Pseudomonadales; family Halieaceae; genus JARRPM01. The sequence goes on along the minus strand of CAXBOW010000006.1, from coordinate 23,648 downwards.
CAGTTTACGGCGACAAAGGCACCCGAGGCCCTGGGGCCATTATTGTGCATAAGCCTGGCCACTATCTCCTTACCACTGCCGGACTCGCCGTGTATATGCACCGGCGCCTGGCTGCGGGCCAGCTTGGTAATCTGCTTACGCAACAGCTGGATGGCTTCGCAGGCACCTATGAGGTCCTGATCGATAGCCTCATCCGCCTTACTGGTATCCTCCTCCATCTGTAGAGCCGTGGTAACAAGTTTGCGCAGAGTATCCAGTTCTATGGGTTTACTGATGAAATCAAAGGCGCCGGCTTTCAAGGCAGAGATAGCGGCCTCCACACTGCCGTGGGCGGTGATCATGGCAACCGGGATATGCGGGAATTCGTGTTGAATATACTCCACCAGGCTGATGCCGTTGCCGTCTGGCAGGCGCATGTCGGTGAGGCACAAGTTGGGCTGTTCCGCGGCAACCCTGGCCTGTGCTTCGCCCAGTGTGGCGGCGGTAAAAGTGCGCAGCCCCATTCGGCTGAGAGTGATATCCAGCAACTCCCGTATATCCGGCTCGTCATCTACAATCAATACACTTTGTTTGGTCATCGGCCTATCTCCTTGCAGGACTACAGCGCACGCTGGGTCAGGGAAATGCGAAAACAACTCTCACCGTGGCTGGTGGGCCGATAGTGCAGCCCGGCATTATTGATCTCACACAGTTCTTTGCACAGATAAAGTCCCATGCCACTGCCCGCGTCTACCGTGGTATAGAATGGCTCAAACAGCTTGGCCTGATCGGCGGGTGGCACACCGCTACCATTGTCGATGACGTCAATCAGGCATTGGTGGGCAGTGAAATCCAGGCTCACCACAATTTTTGCTGTTTCCCTGCCCGTGGCCATGGCGCTGTGACGAAGCGCATTGTCCAGTAAGTTTGCCAACACTCGCTGCAGGTTCTCCGGATCGAACTCCACCAGTAATTCGCGGTAATCGCACTCTATGGAGATATCACTGGGGCGGTTCAGCGCCTTGAGGTAGCCGCCTACAAATTCATTGAGCCAATCGGCGAGCATAATATATTCCGGCTTTGGGGGTTCCCGCCGCGAAATCTGCATGACACTCTCAACAATCTGGTTTACCCGCACGCAGTGGTGCTGGATGATGTCCGCCATTCTCTGGTCGCCGGGGGATAAATCCGGTGACTCCTGCAGTAGCTGGGCGGCGTGGCTTATAGCTCCCAGGGGGTTGCGTATCTCATGGGCGATGCTGGCCGTAAGGCGGCCCAGAGAGGTGAGTTTCAGAGATTGGGCGTATTGAGTAACGGGGGTGTAATCCTCCACAAATACCAGAGCCTCGCCCCCGGTATTAGGCTGCAGTTCGCGGAAATGGGCGATTACGGGAGGTGCGCCCTCCATGACGGTGAAGGGCTTGGCCCGGTGCTGCCCCGAGTTTTTCCAGTGCTCAAACTGGTAGGCCAGTTCGCTACTGTAATCCGCCAGTTGACGACCCTGTTCTACCGCGACGGGGCGCTCGGGAGCCAACAGGCTGGTAGACGCTTTGTTCATCACGCGTACAACCCCGTCGTGATTGACCAGCAAGATTCCCGTTTCCATGTGCTGCACTATCTGCTCATTCAGACGCTGCAGGTTGTACAGGTCACTGGCCCGGTTGCTGGCAAGCTCTTCCGCTCTACCCAGTCGGCCGGCGATGGCCTGCACCATGATGGATACGCCAAAAATCAGCGCACCTAATAAACCCGCCGGAAAGAGGCTGTTGGAGCCCAGGACGTCGTACAAAATCAGACGTATGGTGCCAATCAGCAGGGCTATGACGCTCAGTGCTGCAATGAGTGTCGCGACAGTCCGGTTGGTCAGCAATACCGCGCTTGCCGCCGCAGTTATTACCAGCAGAATCGGCAGGCCGCTGGTCATGCCGCCACTGCAGTCGGCGAGCACCGCTATGGCTGCAATGTCGACCAGGAAAATGAGGAACAGGATCTTCTGGTTCTGGTTCAAGCGGGTAGAGAGGGAGCCGACCAGCGGCACACTGGTTGCCAGGTAGGCAAGGGCCACCGTCAGGTACAGGGTCGGGTTAAGCGAACCCACCAGCTGGCGGGTGTTGGGGCTAACCAGCATGATGAGTAAAACCACGGACAGCAGCGAGCGATAGGCGACATAAATCCTGAACAGCGCGAGGTTCTGTTTGCCCGGGGAGTGGGGCATGGGGCGTGTGAGTATGGCCGGGTGGTTCACTTTAGGGCGATGTTCCTGGGCGCTGTGGGCAATGACCGCAATAGTGTAACAGGCATTGGTAAGATTTCAGCGTGGTGGCCGCGCGAGAATGGGCTGGTCATGGCGGACACTTTTCCGGACAATAGCGCCCTGCTTTTTTGTTTCGGGACTCTCCATGACTACCCTCAATATTCTCATGGCACAGATGAATACGCTGGTCGGGGATTTCACCGGGAATACCACCAGGGTTATAGAGACCATCGCGCGTGTCCAGGGCAGAGAAGGTACTACTGTACTGATATTTCCCGAGCTGACACTCAGTGGTTACCCGCCGGAGGATCTTCTTCTCAGGCCAAGTGTTGAACGCAGGGTCGGGCAGTCTCTGGACCGTATTCTCGCGGCGGTTAGCGGTGATGTCTACGCGGTGATTGGTTACCCTCGCCGGGAAAATGGCCAGCTTTACAATGTCGCCGGTGTGTTGCACCAGGGCGCGATACTCGGGGAATACCGCAAGCAGGAACTGCCGAACTACCAGGTTTTCGACGAAAAGCGTTATTTCAGTGCCGGCGACGGGCCTTGCTTGCTGGACATCGCCGGTGTTCGCGTCGCCCTCAGCATCTGCGAAGACATCTGGGAGGAGTATCCCACAGCGCAGGCTGCGGCCGCAGGCGCCCAATTGCTGATCAACATTAACTCGTCACCTTACCATCGTGGCAAACGGGCAGAACGCTGGGAATTGGTGGCGAAACGGGCGCGGGAAGCAGCTGTTCCTATAGTTTACGTCAATCAAGTGGGCGGCCAGGACGAGTTGGTGTTTGATGGTGGTTCCTTTGCCGTCTCGGCGCAGGGTGAAGTGGTGGCTGCAGCGCCCAACTTCGAGGAGGGAGAGTATTGGTTGAAGGCCCAGTTCGGTGATGAAGTTCCGGTGATTTCCGGGCTTTCCGTCGCGCCACCGCTGGACGAGTTGGCGGCAACCTGGCAAACCCTGGTGCTGGGTGTGCGGGACTATGTAAACAAAAATGGTTTTCCGGGGGTGGTGTTGGGCCTTTCTGGTGGCATTGACTCAGCTATGACACTGGCCGTGGCGGTCGATGCGTTGGGGGCGGACCGCGTCGAAGCGATTATGATGCCGTTTCGCTACACCTCGTCAATGAGTGTGGAGGATGCTGCGCAGCAGTCAAAAACCCTCGGTGTCGATCACAGGGTTATTTCCATCGAATCGATCTACGAGGCTTTTATGGCCAGCCTCAAAAGTGAGTTTGCCGGCTATCAACCGGATACTACCGAGGAAAACCTGCAGGCTCGTTGTCGCGGCGTATTGTTAATGTCCATCTCCAACAAAAAGGGCTCGCTGGTGCTTACCACCGGCAACAAAAGCGAGATGGCGGTAGGTTATTCTACCCTGTATGGCGATATGGCCGGTGGCTTCGATGTACTTAAAGACGTGCCGAAAACGCTGGTTTTTGAGCTGTGCCGCTATCGCAATACAGTCGGTCCCTGCATACCTCAGCGAGTGATTGATCGGCCTCCCTCGGCAGAGCTGGCGCCAGACCAGAAGGACGAGGACAGCCTGCCGCCTTACGACGTGCTGGACAGGATACTGGAGCTCTACGTTGAACAGGACTGGAGCGCGCAGGATATCATCGCCTCGGGCATGGATGATGGGCAGGTGCGCCGGGTACTGCGATTGGTAGACATTAACGAATACAAGCGCCGCCAGGCGCCTATTGGCGTGCGCATCACGCGCCGCGGTTTTGGCCGTGATCGGCGGTACCCCATTACCTCAGGCTGGGTCGTCGGCGACTAGCAGCTGCCTGACCTGGGCGGCCCGGATAGTGCACCTGTGTGGCATGTTGAGACTACCGGGCTACAATAAATTCAGGTGGTTTCAGGCCATCTTTCACCTTAATAAGTTGTTCCGCTACTTGTTTGGGGTCGGCAATCGGATCATCAGATACAATCGTGACGATAAGGGCCCGGTCGGCTGCGCCAGACAGCCTGGTGAGGCCCCGGTTAAGTCTTAAAGCCAGTTTAGACGCTGTTAATGCACCGTCGATGGCATAGCTTGAATACACGTTGTAAATTTCTTCAGTGCCCCTGAGTTTCCATATGGTGTGTAGATAGGAGATGCATCGCGAGTGGTAGCACGCATCGCGAATGTCAAAGCGAGTGCGCTTCCATTCCCGCTCCTCATCGGGCTCGATGTGTGCCGGGTCGAGTTTCGCCCCGGGAGACAGGGCCATCTCGATTATTACGTTCTGTTGGCTTGCGCCGTTGGCGTAGAGGGTGCTGCTATAGGCGGTGTCGCGGCCTGCTCGTTCCCGCCAGAGGCCAGCCGGTGATTGTGCCCGTAACAGCCCCAGTTGCTCTGGTATGCTAATGGGCGATATCCCGTCTAAGTCTCTGGACACAGTGTTGTTCAAGCTTGATACACCCAACGCCACAAGCATACTGAGTGAGGCGGTGGCGGCCGGCGCCCACCAGTGCGCGGCGGTCACCATCCTGCCGGGTGTTTTCGCCCGAGCGGCGGGCCTGTTGGGTTGCAGCTTCGATACCAGCAAGATGATTAGTGCAAGCATCAGTGTGAAAGCCAGCCACCGATAGGGGCTGTGATCGGTGAGTTCGACCTGGGTTCCCCGCCACAGGTCCGCGGCGATGATGGCGTTGACCCGAAAAAAGTTGGCGACTACGGCAGCCGCGCCGCACATAAGTGTAAAGCCCAACAGGGGCAGAAAGCGCCGAAAGGCGATCAGGCCAAAACTGTAGCCCAGAAATATGGCGAGAGTGAAAAAGGTCATGCCGGCACACGCCGGCACAATCACGTAGTGATTACCGCTCACCTCAACAGCATAGCCGTTGGCGGTGAAAGGCAGATTCGCAACGGCGCTCGCAGCCTCTATCGACCACAGCGTCCCGGCGCGCAGGAGGGGCATAAGCACATCCTCATAGGGCACCATCAGAAACAGTAGCGCCCATAGCGGTAGGTACTTCAGGTAGACGCGGCTGCCCAAGGCGGACAGTATTATTGCCTGGTAAAACAGCACCAGGCCGATTTGTTTGCCGATGTTAACCACGAGTATTTCGCCCGCCAGGACAACACCGCAAGCAGCAATGGCCAGCAACAAGCCGGACCAGCCGGGAACGCTGGTCTCTCGCAGCAACTCGTCGCGGTATTCCCAACCCACCATGTACACGAACACGGGCAGCACCAGGAAGGCGTACTGCCAGGGCTCCCGTTCGGCCCACATGCTCAGCATGCTGGCGGTGATGGGCCACAGGGCCAGGGTCACGATGACGAATCCCGCGGCACAAGCGGCCAGCAGCGCGGGTATGCCCGCGGCAGTGTGCTTTCCACTCGCCCGCTTGCGGTATGCCTGTTGCGGCTTGTAAATGAACGGCTGCCACAGCGTGCGCCAGAAGCCTTCGCTTGAGGCTTCCCGGAAGTATTCAAGCCCAAACCGGAGATCTCGATCCTGGCTGGGCCGGGTATAGGTGTTGAACAGACGGTCCCACAGGGTGAGGACGGCGCCATAGTTTGAGTCGGTCTCGGCGGGAAGATCTGAATGGTGAATGGCGTGTACTGCCGGGGTGACAATCACCATTCTCAGGGCCCGGTCAAAGGCCAGCGGCAGGTCGATATTGGCATGGGATACCAGCCCAATCGCCATGGCGATGATATAGTAGGCGGCAATGCCTACTGTGGGCAGGCCCAACAGGATTGCCAGTGCGAGTGTGGCTGTCAGGCTCACCACAGCCTCCAGGGGGTGATGCCGCTCAGTAGTGGTGACATCTACCCGGGTGTCGCTGTGGTGGACCAGATGGGCACGCCACAGCAGGGGAATTTGGTGATACCAGCGGTGCTGCCAATAGCGCCAGGCGTCAATGATGATGGCGGTCGCGGGGATGGTTAACCAGGGAGACAGGCCCGTGGCCACAAGCCCGCGTGACGGCTGGTCGAGTGTGACCGTTAGTAACCCGGCAGGCAGAATAAGGAACAAACAGTAACCGCTGAGCAGATACAGGCCAATATTCGTGAGCCAGCGCGGGAAGATTTTGTCAGGTCGCCGGCGCAGGGGGCTCAGCCACTCCAGTGCAACCAGGGCGACCACCACCGCGGCAAATAACCAGCCTTGAAACTGGTTCAGCAGATCGAGGGACATTTATGTTGTTAACGCAAGGAGCGCCGCCGGGTTTAACCGGCGGCCAGGGTAAACAGAGAAAAAACGAAGCCCCTGTATCAGGAACGCCTGTTACGTAGATATCTGATACCCGCGATCAGGCCTACGGCGCCGATTATGGCCAGTGCAGGCATACTCATCGTGTCACCCAGAGATGGAGCTGGATTTGCGTCTCCAGCATAGACGCTGGCAGACATTACCAGAAAGGAAGCTGACGCTATTGTTGATCTAATCATTTGTCGTTCTCCGCTATAAATTATAGTTGGTGTTCATTTTTAGAATAGCGAATATCGTGCCTGAAAAGTAAATACCTATAATAATCAATAGGTTAAATTCTTCACCGGTAATAAACGATTGTGAAAAGGCAGTTTTGTAAAGAAAGCTGACAACGCCCGGCTGTGGTAGGCCCCATGTCATCAGAGCGTGCGTTGTTTTCGCAATCGTGATCGAGCCCGACAGCGCCAAGCCCAATTGAGATGGTGTTGGATTGCGGGGAGTTATGCCCCGGGCAGTGAGAACTCAGCTCCGCGAAGCCTACACATCGGGCCGATTGTCAAACTGCGGGGGTTCCGGGGGGTCGAAAAGACCAAAGCTTGCCCTGTTTATCCAGGAGCGCTGTAGGCCATCCAGCGTATACACGCTCTGGAACTTACCGTTCTTGTCCAGCGAATAATGTTCCGGGTAGTTCAGCGCCAGTACGGCAATAGTATCCTTTGCCAGCTCATTGTATCCCAGCAGGATATAACCCTGGGCCATCACGGCAAGGCCGTCAGCTACTGCGGGGGTGCGCTGAAAATTCTCTACAACATAGGCGCCGCGATTGGTGGCCGCCAGGTAGGCGCCGCGACGAAAATAGTAGTTGGCCACGCCTATTTCATGACGCGCGAGCAAATTGCGCAGGGATATCATTCTTGCCCGCGCATCGGCTGAGTAGGGGCTGGCCGGAAAGCGTGCCACCAATTGGGCGAATTCTGCGAACGCCTCCTTGGCGTGGGCCGTGTCGCGCTTGGAAGAATCGGTGGAAACGAAGCGATCGAAGATATCCTCGTTGCCCGTGTAGGCGGCCAATCCTTTCATATAATAAGCGTAGTCAACATTCGGGTGCTGTGGATGCAGGCGAATAAACCGATCTGCGGCCTCAACGGCCGCTTCGTGTTCGTAGGCCTGGTAGTGCGCATAAATTAATTCAAGCTGGGCCTGTTCGGCATATTTGCCGAATGGATAGCGTGATTCCAGTAATTGCAGTGCTCGCACGCCCTGGCTGTAGTTCTCATTCGAAAGGAACTCCTGCGCCTGGTCGTACATTTGCTGCTCCCCCGAATCGGCTAATTCGGGGAGTTCATCATTGCTGGAGCAACCCCAGAGAGCAAGGCTTACGAAGATGATCAGAATGTATTTCAAGTGGTCTCACCAGATAGGAATGTGGGCTGGCGTGGTAACATTACCCAAGACACACCAGCGGCGATATTTAACCACAGCCAGCCGGGTGCATAAACAGGAAATATATGAAGGAAACCATCGAACTCTCTGCCGACATTCCGGTTGAGCTAAACGGGGAGCGCCTGGACCAGGCCGCTGCCCAGTTGTTCCCCACCTATTCTCGCTCGCGCCTGCAGATCTGGATCAAGAGCGGTGAGTTGTCTGTCAACGGCGAGAAGCGCAGGCCCCGGGATAAGGTGAGCGACGGCGACCGCCTGGTGATTGATGCGGAACTGGTGCAGGAGGTTCCCTGGCAGGCCGAGGACATCGACCTGGATATTGTTTATGAAGACACCAGTATTATCGTTCTGAACAAGCCGGCGGGACTGGTCGTACACCCGGCGGCGGGGCATGCCGACGGGACTCTGGTGAATGCCCTGCTGGCGCATGCGCCAGATCTGGCGCAACTGCCCAGGGCGGGCATCGTACACCGACTGGATATGGATACCTCTGGCATTATGGTCGTTGCGCGCAGTCTGGAGGCGCACAATCATCTGGTGGGCCAGTTACAGGCCCGGACAGTGAAGCGGGAATATTGCGCGGTGTGCATAGGGGTGATGACCGGAGGCGGCACAGTGGATGCCCCTATGGGCCGTCATCCGCGGCAGCGCAAGAAGATGGCGGTGCTGGCCGCCGGCGGTAAATCGGCCATCACACACTACCGTGTGAGCCGTCGATTCGGCCACCACACACGGATACTTGTCACCCTGGAAACAGGGCGTACCCATCAAATACGGGTACATATGGCACACCGGAAGTATCCGTTGGTGGGCGACCCACAGTACGGGGGCCGGCCGCGCATACCCAAAGGGGCTTCCAGTGAGCTAATAGAGGCCTTGAGAAGCTTTCCCCGGCAGGCGCTGCATGCCCAGGCACTGGGCCTGATCCATCCGGAATCTGAAGAACAGATGCGATTCGAATGCCCGTTACCCGCGGATATTATTGCCCTGCTGGATGTTCTTGAGCGCGAAGACCCGGCACGGTCACATGAGCTTTATTGAGCCCGACTGGCCCGCTCCGGCCAATATTATTGCCCTGAGTACCTTGCGCGATGGCGGCTCAAGCTCTGATCCCTATGCCAGCCTGAATCTGGCCGATCACGTCGGTGACGATAGCGGGGCGGTGGCGGCCAATCGTGCCAGCCTGTCGCGCTGGTTACCCGCTGGTACCCGGCTGCAGTGGCTGGAACAGGTGCATGGGAGCGAGGTTGTCAGGGCGGGTGCAGGGGCCGGTCGCCCTTGCGCTGACGCCAGCTGGAGCCGGGATAGCGATCAGGCTTGCGTGGTGATGACCGCTGATTGCCTGCCTGTGCTGTTCTGTTCACTGACGGGTGATGTCGTCGCCGCGGCCCACGCCGGTTGGCGGGGTATGCTGGCGGGTGTGCTGGAGAATACGGTAGCCGCTATGGGCGTCAATCCTGCCGATCTACTGGCCTGGTTGGGGCCGGCGATAGGGCCTGCAGCATTTGCAGTGGGTCCCGAGGTAAGAAGTGCATTTCTGGCCGCTGCCCATCGCGATCAGGTATCTGCAACTGATGCCAGCTTCGTTCCAAACCCGGAAAAGCACGGATATTATCTCGCCGACTTGTATGCTCTTGCCAGAGTGCGCCTGGGCGCCCTTGAAAGTGGCAACATCTTCGGTGGCAACTACTGTACCTACACAGATGACGCGCGGTTTTTCTCCTATCGGCGTGATGGTCGCACCGGGCGAATGGCCAATATCATCCTCAGAAATCCTCTTTAAGTCCGCACTTGAAACAGGGCTATTGCGCCCCCATTTATAGTTTCACAGATAACGAACCCGTCGTCTCAACGGTGGGTTGTCATGAGGAGATATACACTAATGAGAATGGACAAATTCACTAACCAGCTGCAGCTCGCGCTGGCCGATGCGCAATCATTAGCGCTGGGCAAAGATCACAATTTTATAGAGCCGGTGCACCTATTGAGCGCGCTGCTTGACCAGCAGGGCGGCGCGACTCGGCCCTTGTTACAAAAAGCCGGGGCCGATATTTCCGCGCTCACGACGAAAGTAAAATCCGCAATAGAAGCGCTGCCCAGTGTTAGCGGCACGGGTGGAGATGTCCACATGTCCAATGACCTCGGGCGAATTCTAAATGTGACGGATAAACTCGCGCAGCAGGGTGGCGATACCTATATATCCAGCGAACTGGTATTGCTGGCGATGCTTGAGAGCAAGAGCTCAGCCGGAGACGCATTGAAATCCAGCGGTGTGACAGCGCTGGCTTTGCAGGGCGCGATTGAGCAGCTGCGGGGTGGCGATGCCGTCAACAACCCTGAGGCCGAGGAGTCCCGGCAGGCACTGGACAAGTACACCATAGACCTCACCGAACGCGCAGAGCAGGGCAAACTGGACCCGGTGATCGGGCGCGATGACGAGATTCGCCGGACTATTCAGGTGCTCCAGCGCCGTACCAAGAATAACCCCGTATTGATTGGTGAGCCTGGCGTGGGCAAGACCGCCATTATTGAAGGCCTCGCACAGCGGATCATCAACGGCGAAGTGCCGGAGAGTCTGAAGGATAAGCGTATCCTGTCCCTGGACCTCGGAGCCCTGTTGGCGGGAGCCAAATTCAGGGGTGATTTTGAAGAACGCTTGAAGGCAGTGCTGAGTGAGCTCTCCAAGCAGGAGGGACGCGTCATCCTGTTTATCGACGAATTGCACACCATGGTTGGTGCCGGGAAGGCAGAGGGGTCCATGGATGCCGGCAATATGCTCAAGCCTGCGCTGGCCCGTGGAGAGTTGCATTGTGTTGGTGCCACCACCCTGAATGAATACCGTCAGTACGTGGAAAAGGACGCCGCACTGGAGCGCCGCTTCCAGAAGGTGCTGGTCGACGAGCCCAATGAAGAGGACACCATTGCTATTCTGCGCGGACTGAAAGAGCGCTATGAGGTGCACCACGGTGTGGATATCACCGACAGCGCTATCATTGCAGCCGCCAAGCTGTCCCAGCGCTACATAACCGACCGCCAGCTCCCCGATAAGGCCATTGACCTGGTTGATGAGGCGGCCAGCCGCATCCGTATGGAAATAGATTCCAAGCCGGAGGTGATGGACAAGCTTGAGCGGCGCCTGATCCAGCTCAAGATAGAGCGGGAGGCGGTCAAGAAAGATTCAGACCCTGCTGCCAAGAAGCAGGTAGAGATACTCAACGATGAAATTTCCAAGGCTGAGCGAGAATTTTCCGACCTCGAAGAGATCTGGAAAGCAGAGAAGGCTTCGGTTCAGGGCGCCGCCCAGATTAAAAGCGATCTCGAGCAGGCGAAACTGGATCTGGAGACCGCCAGGCGAGCTGGCGACCTCACGCGCATGTCAGAGTTGCAGTATGGCCGCATGCCAGAGTTGGAAAAACAACTGGAACTGGCTCAGCAAACCGAGAGCAAAGAACCTGTGTTGCTGCGGAACAGGGTTACTGAAGAGGAGATAGCCGAAGTGGTCTCCCGCTGGACCGGCATTCCCGTGTCCAAAATGATGGAGGGAGACCGCGACAAGCTGTTGCGCATGGAGTCGGCCCTGCACAAGCGGGTAGTCGGTCAGGACGAGGCTGTGGTGGCCGTGTCCAACGCTGTAAGGCGTTCGCGGGCGGGCCTTTCCGATCCCAAGCGGCCCAATGGTTCCTTCCTCTTTTTGGGGCCTACCGGCGTCGGCAAGACTGAATTGTGTAAGGCGCTGGCCGATTTTCTGTTCGACAGTGAAGACGCCATGGTGCGCATCGATATGTCAGAGTTCATGGAGAAACATTCCGTGGCCCGGATGATAGGCGCGCCCCCCGGCTATGTTGGCTATGAAGAGGGCGGCTATCTGACGGAAGCTGTGCGTCGCAAGCCTTATTCCCTGTTGCTGTTGGACGAGGTCGAAAAGGCTCACCCGGATGTCTTTAATATCCTGTTGCAGGTACTGGAAGATGGCCGCCTGACTGACGGTCAGGGCAGGACAGTCGATTTCCGCAATACCGTGGTGGTCATGACGTCCAACCTGGGATCGGACCTGATTCAGGAGATGGCAGGAGAAGATAACTACGAGGCCATGAAGTCTGCCGTGATGAATGTGGTTGGCAGTCACTTCCGGCCAGAATTCATCAATCGGATCGATGAGTCGGTAGTATTTCATCCGCTGGCGAGGGACCAGATCCGCGGGATCGCTGAAATCCAGTTGCATTCACTGGAAGCGCGCCTTGCGGAGCGGGAACTGAAGTTGGAACTCAGCCCGGCCTTTATGGATCACCTGGTCGCAGCCGGTTACGATCCGGTATACGGCGCGAGACCGCTTAAGCGGGCTATCCAGCAGATGCTGGAAAACCCGTTGGCCCAGCGCATACTGTCGGGTGAGTTCGAGCCCGGGCAGACCATTAAGGTTGATATGGAGGGTGATAACACGATTTTCAGCCACAGCTGATAGATCGACGGAGGCTAAGATAAGCTAGCGGGTTGCTGAAGGGCCTTAGTCGGCCCGCTAGTCGCAGTGCACGGCGATGGTGTCTATAGCCTGCTTGCGCTGGATTTCCTTCTCTTCCTCGTTCAGGGGGCGCAATTCCCCCTGGTCGTTGCGTATCTGTATGCGCACCTTGGTGTCCAGCGTTTCGAGATTTTCCCGAGCCCTTTTACACTGCTCGGCGTTCTTTTTTACCGGCGTCTTTATCGATTCCACCGGCTCAAAATTATTTCTCACGGTGGGCTGGGTGGTGGCGGGCACCGCGCCCTCGTCGGCATCAACCTTGCGCACCATGTTGGAGCCACTTGAGATGACTTCGTAGGGGGTTCCGACGGGTGGGGGGCGATCGCTGTGCACCGGGTTGCCCCGCGCATCTTGCCAGCGGTAATAGGTGCTTTCAGCAAATGTTGCACTGCCTGTGAGAAACAAAACTACCCATACTGTCGCTGAAAGGCAGGCCTGTGTTGCACGTTTCACGTCCCATACTCCTGCTTGTTATAACCCCTTGTTGCCTAAAGTACCCCACTGGCCCCCCATAGGCAATCGTGCGCGCACCCATTGCCAGCGCCCCGCTGTCACCCCAGGGCAGTTGACTTTGGGGCGCTTCGCGCCAACAATAGCGGTGTCTTGCAGATGGCAACGGCTAACGTCGGGTACCCTCGATCTCTGGCCCACTGTTCCGATCCGATTATTCGGGTACAGCTGTTTGTAAGTCCCGTATTCAGCTTGAGCCTCACAGGTCAGGTTGAGGGCCAGACACTGCGCTATCCCGCAGGGCGACCGATACACAGGTGTTCGTGATCGTATTACCCCCAAAGGAACGTGGTCGGGGGGTGTATTCCCGGGCAGTGTATCTAGCTTGAAAGGGGTGGCGTGCCTATCGAAGGCCTGTTCAGGGTCTTTGCGCAGCAACGTCCACATCAGAATGTTCCAGCGAGGGTTACGCGCTGGGCGTTTTATTATGGGAGATTTATTGTGGAGTTGTTATCCGGTGGCGAGATGATCGCCCGTGCCCTGGAGGACGAGGGTGTTGAGTACATCTTTGGTTATCCCGGCGGCGCTGTTTTGCATATTTACGACGCTTTGTTCAAGGACTGCAAGGTGCCACATATCCTTGTTCGACATGAGCAGGCGGCTACTCACGCGGCTGACGGCTATGCCCGGGCCACCGGCAAGCCCGGCGTGGTGCTGGTTACTTCCGGCCCCGGTGCTACCAATGCGATTACTGGCATTGCCACGGCTTATATGGACTCCATTCCCATGGTGGTTCTGTCTGGCCAGGTGCAGAGCCACCTGATCGGTGAGGACGCTTTCCAGGAAACCGACATGATCGGTATCTCACGGCCCATTGTGAAGCACAGCTTTATGGTGAAGTGCGCCGAGGATATTCCGATAATGATGAAAAAGGCATTTTATATCGCCGCCACCGGCCGTCCCGGCCCGGTAGTCATCGACATTCCAAAAGATCTCACGCGTCCCGATGAGAAATTTGAATACCACTATCCCAGCTCGGTGAAAATGCGTTCTTATGCACCGGCGCAGCGGGGCCATACGGGCCAGATCAAGAAGGCGGCCAGATTACTGATGTCGGCCAAGCGCCCGGTGATTTATGCGGGCGGTGGCGTTGTGCAGGGAGAGGGCAGCGATTTGTTAACCCGCCTTGCCCGGGAATTGAACTATCCGGTGACCAATACGCTTATGGGTCTGGGCGGTTTTCCAGCAACTGATCGACAGTTTCTCGGTATGTTGGGCATGCACGGCTTTTATGAGGCCAATATGGCCATGCATCACAGCGATGTCATCCTGGCGATTGGCGCGCGCTTTGATGATCGCGTTACCAACACCGTCAGCAAATTCTGCCCGGGTGCCAAGATCATCCACGTCGATGTCGATCCTGCCTCCATATCGAAAACAGTGCCGGCGGATATCCCCATCGTTGGCCCTGTAGTGGCAGTTCTGGAGGAGCTCCTCAAACAGACGTCCGCAATTCGTGACAAGGAGACGGATCTTCCTGATCAGGGGGCGCTGGAGCGCTGGTGGCAGCAGATCGATGATTGGCGTGGCAGCCACGGCCTGTGGACCGGACGACGTTACAGCGAAAGCAAAATGATCATGCCGCAACAGGTTATCGAGAGCCTTTATCGGGTAACCGACGGCAACGCTTACGTCACCTCTGATGTCGGCCAGCACCAGATGTTCGCCGCCCAGTATTATCGCTTCGACAAGCCCCGTCGCTGGATCAACTCTGGCGGGCTGGGCACCATGGGCTTCGGTCTGCCGGCGGCACTGGGTGTGCAACTTGCGTTTCCGGATATGAACGTGGCCTGTGTCACCGGGGAGGGCAGCATCCAGATGAATATCCAGGAGCTCTCAACCTGTACCCAATACAAGACCCCGGTGAAGATTATCAACCTGCGCAACAACTATCTGGGCATGGTCAAGCAGTGGCAGGACATGCAGTACGAGGGGCGCTATGCGATGAGCACCTATGAGGACTCTCTGCCGGATTTCGTCAAGTTGATGGAGGCATATGGCCATGTGGGTATGGAGGTACACAACCTGGCTGACCTCGACACAAAAATGGAAGAGGCCTTCGCCATGAAGGACAAACTGGTATTCCTCGATATCTTCATCGATCCCATGGAGCACGTGTACCCCATGCATATTGCACCCAATGGCTCGATGAAAGATATGTGGCTTAGCAAAAATGAGAGGACCTGACATGCGGCGGATAATTTCTATGTTGATGGAAAACGAACCCGGCGCATTGTCCCGAGTGGTTGGGTTGTTCTCCCAGCGCGGCTACAACATCGAGACACTTAATGTAGCGCCTACACACGACTCGACTCTGTCGCGCTTGACCTTGACGACTATGGGCGACGACCGGCAGATAGAACAGATTACCAAGCACCTCAATAAGCTGGTGGATGTGGTCAAGCTGGTGGACCTGACAGAGGGTGCTCACATAGAGCGCGACCTGATGTTGATAAAGGTACGGGCGCAAGGCTTACTGCGGGACGAGGTCAAACGCACCACGGATATCTTTCGCGGTCAGATCGTGGATGTGGGCCCCAATGTGTATACCATCCAGCTGGCCGGAACCAGTGACAAGCTGGATTCCTTCGTGGCCGCGATGGGCGATGCAGATATACTGGAGGTTGTGCGATCAGGGGTTGCCGGAATTTCCCGTGGGGAGAAGGTTCTCAGCCTTTAGGAAACAAGCGGTACACCGATGCAGGGTGCACCGCTTGAATATCTGTCAGGAAAGGCGGTTCTTGAAATCCCCATAGTCAAATTCCCGCACCACCTCTAAGGTGTCGGTGAGTGAGTTCCAGACAGCAATCGCCGGCAACTGTGTGCCGTTAAAGGTGGAGGTTTTGACCATGGTGTAGTGGGCCATGTCGCCAATCACCAGACGCTGGCCTACCTGCAGGGGCTCGGCGAAGCTGTAGTCACCTATCACATCGCCCGCCAGGCAGGTGAGCCCTCCCAATCGATAGCTCTCGGGCAACTCTCCGGCTTCCCCCGCGCCCAGAATATCCGGCCGATAGGGCATCTCCAGGATGTCCGGCATGTGGCAGGTGGCCGAGATGTCCAGGATGGCCTGATTCATGCCGTTCCAGGCCAGGTCCAGCACTTCCCCGACCAGGACTCCACTGCCTATGGCGACGGCTTCCCCCGGCTCCAGGTAGACCTGCACCTGGTACTTTTCACTGAACTGCCGGATTCGTGCTATCAGCTCATCCAGCTGATAGCCCGGCCGGCTGATATGGTGCCCGCCACCGAAGTTGACCCAATCCATCCGCGTAAGCAGGTGCCCGAATTTCTCCTCCACCGCATCCAGGGTGCGCTGCAATGGCGGAAAATCCTGCTCGCACAGAGTATGAAAGTGCAGGCCGCTGATTCCCTCCAGTTTCGTCTCGTCCAGCTGTGACAGTGGAATACCCAGGCGAGAGCCCGGTGCGCAGGGGTCGTAAATCGGAACAGTGCCCTCGGAGTGTTCGGGGTTAATACGCAGGCCGAATTGCAATTGTGGCCGTTGCAACCGGGCGGCTTCGATAAGGGGTTGGAAGCGTGTCCACTGGCTGCAGCTGTTGAACACGACATGGTCTGCCAGCGTCAGGATTTCCTTGAGGCTGGCCTCACTGTAGGCCGCACTGAAGACATGCACTTCACCGCCATAGTATTCACTGCCCAGCTTTGCCTCGTGCAGGCCGCTGGCACAACTGCCATCCAGGTAGCGCGCCACCAGAGGTGCCAGCCGCCACATTGAAAAGGCCTTCAGGGCGGCGAGTACTTTGGCACCGCTGGCGTCGGCCACCTGGCGCAGAATGCGCAGGTTGCGCTCGACGGCCACCTCATCGACCACGAAGCAGGGTGAGGGTAGCCGGTCCAGGTCCAGCTTACTGAAGTCGGTGAATTGCATGGCAGTTACAGGTCCGTGCCTTTGACGACTTCCAGCCCAAAGGCGGGGTCCAGTTCAACGACCTGCCAGGGCAGGCCGTACTGGTTCATGTCGGCCATAAAGGGATCCGGATCGCATTCCTCGATATTCCACACGCCGGGCTTCCGCCATTTGCCCTCTACAATCATCTTTGCGCCAATCATGGCGGGGACGCCAGTAGTATAGGAAATCGCCTGGGACCGGACTTCCTGGTAGCACGCCTGGTGGTCGCAGATATTGTAAAGATACATCAGCCGTTCCTTGCCATCCTTGCGCCCGCGCACGATACAACCGATGCAGGTTTTACCCTTGGTGCGCGGCCCGAGACTGGAGGGGTCGGGTAACAGGCGGGCCAGGAACTGGATGGGCACAATCTGTTGCCCCTGGTAGTCAATCGGTTCTATGCCGGTCATACCGACGTTTTCCAATACCTCGAGATGCTTGAGATAATTGTCTGAGAAACTCATCCAGAACTGGGCGCGCCGCAGGCTGGGAAAGTTCTTGCTCAGAGACTCAAGCTCCTCGTGGTACATCCTGTAAATATTGAAGGCCCCTACATTCTCGGGGCAATCAAACCGGGCCATCTTTGACATGGCGGGTGTGGTGACGAACTGGCCGTCCTCCCAGTGCCTGCACTCGGCGCTGACCTCCCGAATATTGATTTCCGGATTGAAGTTGGTGGCAAACGGGTAGCCGTGGTCGCCGCCATTGACATCGATAATGTCCAGTTCATGAATTTCATCAAAGTAATGCTTGGCGAGGTAGGCGGTAAACATATTGGTCGCGCCAGGGTCAAAGCCGCTGCCCAGCAGGGCGGTGAGGCCCGCCTCCTGGAAGCGATCCTGGTAGGCCCACTGCCAGCTGTATTCGAACTTGGCTGTATCCAGCGGTTCGTAATTGGCCGTATCGAGGTAATGCACACCGGCTTCGAGGCAGGCGTCCATAATAGTGAGATCCTGATATGGCAGCGCCACATTGATAACCAGCTCCGGCTGCTCTTGCTTCAGCAGTGCGGCCAGCTCGGGTACGTTGTCGGCGTCAACCTGGCGTGTCTGAATGGGGCGGCTCAGTTGGTCCGCGATTGCCTGGCACTTGGACAGCGTGCGGCTGGCGAGCACTATCTCCGGGAATACTTCGGGTAATTGCGCGCACTTGTGTGTAACTACAGCGCCGACGCCGCCGGCGCCGATAATCATTATCTTGGGCATCAAGTTACTCCGCTTGTTATGAGTCGTTAGTGGTTTTCGAAGTAAGTATAACCGTGCAGGCTGTCCTTGAAAGCATTGACAATCTGGCTGCGCTGGGCAACGCTGATTCTGCCATCGCGCACCGCTTTTTCCGCCACCAGGCGAAAACTTTCCTGCAATTGCTTGGGCTCATACTCGACATAACTCAGTACATCGGCAATGCTATCGCCGTGAAATTCTCGCGCAAACTCGAAGCTGCCGTCCGCGTTAATGGCGACATTGACCACGTTGGTATCGCCAAAAAGATTGTGCAGATCCCCCAGGGTTTCCTGGTAGGCACCCACCAGAAACACGCCGAGGTAGTATTCCTCACCCGGTATGAGGGGGTGTAGCGGCAGTATATTGCGCTCACCGTCCGGGGTGGAGAATCGGTCAATCTTTCCGTCGCAGTCGCAGGTCAGATCAGCCAGTATCGCGGATCGCTCTGGCTTCTCTCCCAGACGATGAATTGGCATGATGGGAAATAGCTGATCAATTGCCCAGATGTCCGGGAGGGACTGGAACAGGCTGAAGTTGCCGTAGTAAATATCCGACAGCTGCTCCTCCAGGTGTTGTAGCTCTGGTGGTACGCGCTGGAGGCCTGGCAGCATGGCGGCAATGCGATGTAACACTTCGAGAAAAATGCTTTCTCCCAGCGCTCGCTCGCGCAGACTCGCCTGACCGTGGTGAAATAATTCGCGTAGTTCATCGCGATAAAATAAGGCGTCGTTATAGCACTCCTGAAAATTCTGCTCGGAAAGCCTGGCCTGTATATCGTGCAGGTTTCTGAGTGTTTCGACACAATTTTCGGGCGGAGCGCCCGCTGTGGCCGTGGGTCGGCTGCTGCTGACATTGAGGATATTAAAAAGCAGCATAGAGGAATAGGCCACCGTTGCTCGGCCGGACTCAGAGATAATCACCGGATGGTCAATCTCAAGTGGATCAAGGGTTTCGCGGATACTTTCCACGATATTCACGCAGTACTCATCCAGGCGATAATTCATGCTGTGAGTACTGTTGGTGCGGGCGCCTTCATAGTCCACCGCCAGGCCGCCACCCAGATCCAGATAGCCCATAGGCGCGCCTTCCTGCACCAGGCCAGCATAGAACCGGCAGGCTTCCAGTACGCCGCTACGGACGTTGCGGATATTGGGGATTTGCGAGCCCAAATGGCAGTGGAGCAAGCGCAGGCAGTGTAACATTCCGGCCTCGCGCAGCTGCTCAACCAGGCGCATCAGGCTTGTGGTGGACAGCCCGAAAATGGATCTATCACCGCTATCCTGGCTCCAGTAGCCGTCGACGGCCACTGTGGTCTTGATTCGAACCCCGATCAATGGCTCGATATTGAGGGCGCGGCTGCGCTCTATAATGATGGGCAACTCCGACAGGGTTTCGACCACAAAAAAGCAGGGAATGCCCATTTGTCTGGCATACAGGCCAAGTTCTATGAACTCTGCGTCCTTGTAGCCGTTGCAGATGATGAGGCCGTCGGATTCACGCAACTGTGCCATTGCGATGATCAGCTCAGCCTTGCTGCCCGCTTCAAAGCCGTGATTGTACTGACGCCCATAATCGGCTATTTCTTCTACCACATGGCACTGTTGGTTCACCTTTATGGGGTAGACGCCGCGGTAGCAGTTGCCGTATCCGCCTTCTTCTATAGCTCTGGCGAAAGATTTATTGAGCACCTCCACTCGCTGATCGAGCAGGTTGCGAATACGCAATATGGCGGGCATGTGCAGGCCGCGCTCGTGCATTCCGCGCACAATGTCCGGCACGCTGACGTTTACCGGCTTGCCTTCGACCTCGACGTTGACCTGGACGTCACCGCGATCGGAAACATCGAAATAGCCGGCTCCCCAGGCATTTATGCCATAGAGTTGCGCACTGCGACCGGGATCCCAGTCCTGGTCGGGGGCAGTATCCTGCGGGTCGTCGTTTGCCGAGGAAGTCATAAAGTATCCCTAAGCGGCTCAGACGATCCGTTTCATGGCGGTCATGTAGCCACGCAAAGTCTTGCCGACAGTCTCTACCGGATGTGAGCGAATAGCCTCATTTACCGCAATCAACTCAGCGTTGTCGACCCCATTGTCACCTTCTATGCCGCGGCCGATAACGTCGGTGTCAATTTTGCTCATAAAGTCGGCGAGCAGTGGGCGACAGGCGTGATCGAAGAGATAGCAACCGTACTCCGCGGTATCGGAAATCACCACATTCATTTCATACAGTTTTTTGCGTGCGATGGTGTTGGCGATCAGCGGCGTCTCGTGCAGCGATTCGTAGTAGGCGGACTCATCGATGATGCCGGCCGAAACCATGGTTTCAAAGGCCAGCTCCACACCCGCCTTGATCATGGCAACCAGCAGAATACCGTGGTCGTAGTATTCCTGCTCGGCGATGTCGGCAGAGGTGTTGGTGGCTTTTTCAAATGCCGTTTCCGCGGTGGCGGCGCGCCACTTGAGCAGGTTGGCGTCATCGTTGGCCCAGTCTTCCATCATGGTTTTGGAAAAATACCCTGTCATGATGTCGTCCTGATGCTTCTCATACAGCGGGCGCATGATGTCTTTCAGTTCCTGTGCAAGATGGAAGGCGCGAACCTTGGCCGGGTTGGACAGGCGATCCATCATGTTGGTGATGCCGCCGTATTTCAGCCCTTCGGTTACCGTTTCCCAGCCGTACTGAATCAGTTTGGAGGCGTAGCCGGGCTCGATGCCTTTTTCCACCATTTTGTCGAAGGACAGAATAGCCCCGGTTTGCAGCATGCCGCAGAGAATGGTCTGTTCGCCCATAAGGTCAGACTTCACCTCGGCTATAAATGAAGACTGTAGTACGCCTGCGCGGTGTCCGCCGGTGCCGGCTGCATAGGCCTTGGCCAGTTCCAGGCCATCGCCTCTGGGGTCATTTTCCGTGTGAACCGCGATCAGTGTGGGCACACCGAAGCCGCGCTTGTACTCCTCGCGTACCTCGGTACCCGGGCACTTGGGTGCCACCATGATCACCGTAAGGTCCTCGCGGATTTTCATGCCTTCCTCGACAATGTTGAAACCGTGAGAATAGGACAGGCAGGCATCTTTCTTCATCAGTGGCATAATCTGATTAACCACGCTGGTGTGTTGCTTATCCGGTGTCAGGTTGAGCACCATGTCGGCACTGGGAATTAGTTCTTCATAGGTGCCCACAGTAAAGCCGTTTTCCGAGGCGTTTTTCCAGGACTGACGTTTTTCGGCTATCGCGCCTTCGCGCAGGGCGTAGGAAACGTCCAGCCCGCTGTCACGCAGATTGAGCCCCTGGTTCAGGCCCTGGGCACCACAACCGACGATGACCATTTTCTTGCCTTTCAGTTTGTCGACGCCGTCCGCAAATTCCGAGCCGTCCATAAAGCGACATTTGCCCAGCTGCTGCAGCTGCAGGCGAAGGGGTAGGGTATTGAAGTAATTTTGTCCCATGTTGGTGTTCCTCGAGGGGTGGGTTTGAGTCGTTGGCCGCCACAATACGTGAATTCAAGTCTTGCGTAAAACGCTATATAAGTAATACTGTGTTGCGAAATATGCAACTACGGTGACCCATGGATACCCGTGCACTGTCTGTTTTTCTTTCTGTATCAGAGACGCTTAACTTTAGCCGCAGTGGCGAACTGCTGCACATGAGTGTGTCTGCTGTCAGCAGGACGATAAAGCGTCTGGAAGACGAGTTGGGCCAGCCATTGCTGGAACGTGACAATCGCAGTGTTCGCCTGACCGGAGCCGGGAGAGAGTTTCGCGAGTACGCGCGCCGGGCTATCGGAGAGTGGCAGCGACTGCAGCGTAAACTCGGCAGCGACGGAGAACTGGCCGGTGAGGTCAGTCTTTATTGTTCGGTGACTGCCACCTACAGCGTTTTGGCACCCATTCTGGAGGCTTTTAGATCCAGTCATCCATCCGTGGAAATTATGATGCATACGGGGGATCAGGCGGATGGCATCAGTCGAGTACTGGATGGCCAGGACGATGTGGCGGTCAGTGGGCGACCAGTTCAATTGCCGCAGCGACTGGAGTTTCTGCCTTTACTGGAGTCGCCCCTTCAGCTCTGGGTGCCAACCGCAGACTGCGCGGTACGCCAGCAAATGGTGCTAGGGGATACCGCCTCGGCTGGTTTCGACTGGGCAGGTATCCCCTTTATCGTGCCAGAGCGCGGTATAACCAAGGAGATTCTTGATATCTGGTTGCGCGGCCGCAGAATCCGCCCCCGGGTTTACGCCCAGGTGGCAGGGCATGAAGCGATTGTCGCCATGGTAAGCCTGGGGCTGGGTATTGGTATTGCGCCTGAGTTGGTGGTAGAGGCCAGTGGCATGGCCGCGAGTGTAAGCGCTATTCCCCTGCCGGAAGGCTTACCGCCACTTACTATAGGCCTTTGTAGTCTGCAGCAGCGATTGCAGAGCCCGCTGGTGAGATCTCTGTGGGATGTCGCGGGGCAGACCTACGCAGGGGTGGTTTGATAGTATAAGCGGGTATTTTCATTGTGGTGGGTAGTATGGATAAACCAGACTCGGGCGCAGGGGAGCAGAACCCCCCGCAGCAGAAAGAACAGGACAACAAAGCCGGGCCTGTCCCGGGTGGGCTCGCGCCCGGGCTGGATCGCCTGGTCGACGAGCACGAGGAGGAAGAGTCTGTCGATGGCATGACCGTGCGTCGCCAGGGCATTTTCCTTCTCCCCAACCTGTTTACCACCGGCGCTCTGTTTGCCGGCTTCTACGCAATTATCGCCGCCATGCGCGGAAACTATGAAGCGGCTTCCCTGGCGATATTCGTGGCCATGCTGTTCGATGGTCTCGATGGCCGTGTTGCCAGGCTGACCAATACCTCCAGTAAGTTCGGTGCGGAATATGACAGCCTGTCAGATATGGTGTCTTTCGGTGTGGCGCCCGCGCTGGTTGTATTCAGCTGGGCGCTGGGAGATCTGGGTAAGTTCGGCTGGAGTGTGGCATTTATATATGTTGCCTGTGCCGCCCTGCGTCTAGCGCGTTTCAATACGCAGATTGATACTGCAGACAAGAACTACTTTACCGGGCTGGCCAGCCCGGCTGCCGCCAGTGTCATTGCCAGTACCGTCTGGGTTTGCCACGATGCGGGCTGGGTGGGCGCTGCTTTGCCCTATGAGTTGGCGATTCTGGTTGGGTTACTGACAGCTGTTGTTGGTTTCATGATGATCGCCAATTTTCCCTATTACAGCTTCAAGAGCGTCGATTTTAAAAGCCGGGTACCCTTTGTCGTTATGATTGGTATGATTCTGGTCTTCGGGCTGGTGACGGTCGATCCGCCGCGTATATTGCTTTTTGCATTCCTCGCCTACGCGGCTTCCGGGCCTGTCACCCAGTTTTTGAACTGGCGAAAACAATGACTCGAAGCGGGCGATGACCGCTGCAATTCCCGACCAGCATTCAGCGATTGTCAGCGGATTCGGTGCAGTCTCACAGGGGGGTGATGCGCTCCGTGGCACTTTTTCCCTGGCCCATAATTGAGCACTATTTGATCGTTCCGGTAAAAGGTTAAAATATTTATCCAAAAGCCCTTGCAGGGGGTCGATCGATCCGTATAATGCGCTTCCTCGGTCAGGGGCAACCCCCCAGATCGTATCCTGCCCCTGGCGGTCAGGAGATATTTAACAACCAAATGAAGACAGATGTG
>CAXBOW010000005.1:0-343455 GCA_963977485.1 uncultured Haliea sp. | reverse complement strand
GGGTGATTAGCTCAGCTGGGAGAGCATCTGCCTTACAAGCAGAGGGTCGGCGGTTCGATCCCGTCATCACCCACCATTATCGTGTAAAAGTATGCGGACCGGTAGTTCAGTTGGTTAGAATGCCGGCCTGTCACGCCGGAGGTCGCGGGTTCGAGTCCCGTCCGGTCCGCCATACACGAAGCCCAAGTAATTGATTTACTTGGGTTTTTTGGTTTATAGGGTAAGGCTACCCACATTTGTACCCACAAAATAAAATCGGGGCTAGTCTTCAGCTTAGTTCGCTAACTTTCGAATTTACGTTAGCAAATCAGATTGCTGGGTATACCAAGCCTAATTACTTTTCTTATCTATAATCTCGACTGCTTCGTTTCTGAATTTAAGTGGCGAATCGATTCCCTTAATTGGCGTTTTTCCACCGCCCGTTCCTTGGATCGTAACCGTGCCAAATCCAAAGATTCTTCCGATAATGCCCTGATCTACGTTAAAGCTTTCGACCTTTGAGTGGTTCAGTTCAACTGTATGTCTTCTAATCCAACCGGTTTTTGCTATAACGCGCTTAGTAGTTATGCCAAGTTCAGTTGTTGACCGAGTTATCAGCGCACCAATAAAGGAAAATGGGGACAAAAAAACCATGAAGCCCCCCAATACATTCATGCCGGTATTTGATTCTCCATCTCCGGATAGGCCAGCACTGACAAGACCTATCCCGAGTACCAGAAGAAATAGCGACGGAATATAAATAAACCAATGAATTTTGGCACTGTATATGATTTCTTCATCGCCCATCAAATTCTTGCTGATATAACCCATCTGAACTACCACCTATTTGTAATTATTTGAATTTTGGTATTCAGAATATTGAATAAAGTGCCAATTTGCCAGTGATCTATATCACTTATTCTTTATTGGTTCGCCACTCCAATTCACCAGAGCCAGCGCCTGATCCGGATTAATCCCAGCTTCCTTGGCTCTCGCCAGTAGCTCAACAACAGCACCCGCTGCCCTTGCCCTGCCACCTTGGTCAAATGCCTGTAGCGGTCGCATCACGTCCAGCGTGACAGGCTGGTCTAGCTTCTCTGAGGCTTCCGCAGCAATACAATTCGCTATCGGCTGTAACTGCCACTGGGCAAGGTGCCTCTGGGCTTCCCGCACCATCGGGCCAGTTGTTGACGGATTGAACAGGGCAGGCAAAATTCCGAACACGCTCAGGATTGAGTCACGGGCCGCAGCCAGATTCTCAGTACTCATTGATCGGGATAGGTCCGGCGTCATGTCTTGCGGCTTCCAGTCCGTCAGAGGAACCGGACCGCCCGCAGCTTGAACGTTCACTGATTCACGCAGCAATGTTCTGCCACGCTTCCCCCGGAATCCATGCCCCAGCTTTTCCAGATCAGTCTCCGGGGATTCTGGGAAGGGCAGGACTTGAGTACCCAGCGGCATGTATTCGTAAGCCTCAGACAAGGCAGTCTCAAGGCTGTGTAACATATCAGCGGTCAAGCTGGCTCTGGTCAATGGTGATGTGCCTGTCCACGGGGCGGACGCGTCCGAACCTGTCCGGACATGTAACACTTCAGAAGCTAGGGCGGTTTGTGTGGTTCCGCCTCCAGCTTCCGGGATGCTCAGACGATACGCACGAGGGACCCCACCACGGGTTGATAAATCCCAATCTGAGCACGGTATCAACCAGTCAGGTGCTATGTAAAAAACAGCCTCACCCCGCAGGGCAAGACTCCGGGCAGCAATGCCCAGCAGTGCAGGACTGAGATAATCTGTACCTTTCACTTCCGCAATGCTCAAGCCGTTTTCCCAGAGGCTCACGCAGCTTTGAACCGTGCCGGTCAGTTCACCTAACCCGGATTGGCCACTGATCCAGCTTTCCCTTGCCGCCATGATTGCAGACGTGTACCCGGTTCCGCTGGCTCTGGTTTCAATTTCCTTTTTCTTGAAGGGCCACATAATTAAATCCGTCTGTAACTTCTCAACAAGTCACCCGCACCGGAGTACTGCATACTTCGCGCAAGATAGTTAGGATGTCGGCTAATTTCTTCGGCGTATCCATCACCGATTTTCAGACTATGAGACGCAACACCCACGGGGATAGTCTCTGCACTTGCTTCCGTAACGTAAGCCTCCAACCTCTTGTAAGCCGCAACCACTGCCGGGGGCACCTCGGCTGTGCTCCCTAACGTTCCGGTAATGCGATACGTCTGATTGTCATTGAAGATAAAGCCACCCAACGGTGATTGATCAGGGGTCACCGCCGACCATGTAAAAGTATCGGAGTCCCACACGTCTACTGTCAGATTGGAAGTTGGTCCAAGGTGCGGCTGAAATGTTCCGCAGCCGTTGCAGGTCCAGACCGCTTGCCTCGTGCCCCACCGATACGCGATATAACTTTCCAGCCGTTCCCACAGCGCCCGGTCAACCACGAGGGGGTCGAGTGCTTCGCCTTCATCGTCATATTCGACTAACTCCGGGTAAGTCCCCGGCAGGGTCTCTTCGAACTTTACGATCTGAATTTCCACTATCACCTCCAGCGAAACCTGGGACTTACTCGATTGGTATGAAGCCTTGCAGTTGGTTGCCAGCATCGTGCCTCGATGGTTGTTTCATCGTACGCGGGTCGGGTCACAAGACTGATCTCAGCCAGCAATGCTTGGTGCACCGTGCGAATCAATGCACGGCCTTGGCTTGGGTCTTCCTCTTCGATGGTCTCCGGCTCCTTTACAGCAGAGGGAGGCGGAATCCGGAACCCAATTGATATACCCGGTATCAGGCCAGCACCTAGCAGTGCTAGTGCATCCTTTGCGTGCGTAGTTTCCGCAACTTCTGCTGGTAATGTCGCCTCGAAAAATAGCGCCTCTTTGCTGTCACGCAACACAAGTGATCCACCATTTCTAGAGGCCAGTACGCGATTGAAGTCGTGACCCACTAGCAGATTGATATCTAGTTCAGATACGTCAATGGAATAAGAAAACGCACCGGGAGCGAATCGCTCCTTCTTTGGCCTTCCACCATTTCTGCCACCATCGCTTAGGGTCGCAGTTGAGTTGTAAGGAAAGCTCCCGCTGATTGTGCGGGAACCTCCCTTACGTGCGCGGACTTCAAGCTGGCCCGCTAGCCCGCCGTATAGCATTACTCAAGCCCGGTCAGGATGCCCACTTGTGCGGCACGGCTGGCGGTAACATCTGCGGTAACAAGTCCAGTCAGAACCAGTTGCCCGCTTGCTGCTTTGGTGAATTGATCGCGTATCAGATCAACACCACGCCAAATGCCAATGAAGAAAGGCGCAACGCCTCCGGTGCTAGTAGTCATGACCGCAGAAGATGCCAAGGGAGAACCAGTTGGTGCAGCCAGCGCGTTACCCGTGGTCAGGACAGAACCAAAGCGTTTTGCAATAAAGTCATACTCGGTAATACCGGAACCCACTTCTATGACCGCACTGTCCAGCGTATTAATCA
This sequence comes from uncultured Haliea sp., assembly GCA_963977485.1. Lineage (GTDB taxonomy): Bacteria > Pseudomonadota > Gammaproteobacteria > Pseudomonadales > Halieaceae > JARRPM01. Next base: position 339,994 of record CAXBOW010000005.1, on the reverse strand, counting down.
GTTCGTGGCGGAACATCAATCGAATATCCTTGAAGCTGGTTGCTGCATTGCGGGTCAGGAATTCAACAGCCGCAGCACGGAACGCACTGTAGCTTGCCGCAGCGGCTATAGCGTTTACGTCAAAGCCGTACGTTCCCGCACCGGCTACGATCCCCAGCGGTTCACCAGCCGAACCCGCACCGAGAAACACAACGCGGTCCAGCTCGGTAGCAATCGCTGCATTAAGATCACGGCGCACGGCTTGTTCCAGTGCTGCCCCGGATTGCTTCAAGGCTTTACGGGATAGGGTCATCTGTGCGCCCATGTTGTAGTCAGGCGACAGGCTTTTATCAACCGTGGTGTATTGAGTAGCCGCACCTACATCACCCAGTTCAGACGCACCCCAGCCGACAACCGCGCCACCCGTGGCCACCGGCCATTCGGTTTGACCGCTGGTGATATTGATCAGTTGGCCGCCCATTTTTGCGGCTACACTGCCGGGAAACAGTCGGTCGATAATGGGGCGGGTCTGCATTGGATCAGGTGTTCCACTCGCTACGGTTTCACCGGCGCGGGTTTCAAGTGCAGCCAGAGGGATCGGAATACCTTGATAGCCACCTTGCTGGCGCATCTCTTGGATCACTTCGAGAGTTTGCCCACTGATCTGGTGGCCTTCATCCAGTGCGAGGCAGACTTGCCGCAACTCGAAGTTGTTAACCAGTTCTGCGTATTCCTTTTCGCTCCGCGTCTCCAGTTCTTCACCGGCTTCCCGGCGTTCTGAATCTTCGCTGATCAGGCTTGCCCGGTAACGGATTTCATTTGATGAATATTCCCCATCTAACTGAGTCATAGACCGCAGTTCGTTTTCATCGGGAGTTTCCTTGCCAGCCAGTACAGACAGTTCCTGCCTGATCTCTGATTGGCGCTTTTGAATTTTTACTGATTCCAACATGGTGTTACCTCATGGTTTGTAATAGGTCGTACCACGCTGCGCGCTCCGGGCTTAGTGGTCCGTGTATTTCAATTCGAGTCTTAAAACTGTGGTGCGACCGGCACAAAACCTGAAGGTTCTCAGGGTCATACGCTAATTGTGGATGTGTTCTCACAGGTAGGATGTGGTCGACTTGCAGAAACGTTTTGCTCCCGCACTCCCTGCATTGAAAACCATCTCTTTTCAATATCTCCCATCTTAAAGCCTTCCAACGCTTTGTAGACGTGACCTTTTTGCTATGCCTGAAATACGCTTTACGCCCACTGGACACGGGGGGCCTTTGCCGCTGGTCTTGCTGTGAGTCGTTTACCTTCAGCGACTGCAATGACACTCGCTGCAACCGCATCTATTCGCCCCAGCGATCTACCCTTGGCCAGCCGGTTGTTGCCGTTGTCATCACGCTGGACAACACAGTCCGCAATCGCTGATCGCATCAATAGGCTGGGGCTGGTCTTGATCTCTTTATCAAGTGCAGCGGTCCTGAATCTATCGAGGTCTTCATTGCCATCGAAGAAACCAAACCGCCGCCAAATAACCTGTCCCCGGTACCCGGCTTGCTGTACGCCTTCCAGTAACTGAGATTCCTTGAACTTGTCGCACACAATCGCGTGAACCGGTTGCCCCTGCACACGGGCTATAACCTGTTTGATCCATGACGCAACCGGCACTGTCTTTTGACCGATCAGCGATAGCTCCCCGCGCTCTGCCATCCGCTGATACCGGTCACCCACTTTGTCATTCTGGCCGCGTTCCATCAGAGGAGGATCAGACGGAAAATGTGCGTGTACTTCCAAGCGTCCGGTTTCTGGCCAGTAGTAAGCCGCTGCGGACATTGAGACGGATTCACCAGCATCGACACCTATCACCACCGCACCTTGCCGTGCAGGCAGTTCTGAGACCTCACAGGCCATCCATTCATCCGTAGTCAAAACAACGCAACGGTTCTCATCCGCCACCCGCTGATTCAATACCAGCCAGCGGAACTGGGTTAGCGCACTGCCTCCCCTTTGTATAGCTCGCTGTGCAGCTCGCTGGATTGTTTCTAGGCTGGCACCCACACCCTCAAGACAGCCCGGATTCGCCGCCAGAATCGCCGCCTCATCATCAACCGGTAGGTTTGGGTCCGCCCGGTGTTCCTGCACATAGGTTCCCGGCGGGGGGTTGTCTATCCACTGGGAGAATGTGTGCAAGTCGTTATCGGCGGACGTGCTGATCATCAAAACTTTACCGCCACGCTTTGACGCACCGGTCATGTGAACACTCTCGGACAGATCACCTTTTTCACCGGGCCAGTGTCCGCGCTCATCCATGATCACCAGAGTAGGAGAGCCACCCAGTGCGGACCGCCCATCACTGGCCACAACGCGTGCAGTGTGCTCTATGCCGTCCTGATCCTTGTACGTGACTTCCAGCCGGGGGGCTTTGCGTATGGTGTACGCTAATTGCTCCCCAGCCGGTAACCCTTGGATCAGGGCACACAGGTAGTCATAACAGGTCCGGCCTTGCTCCAAGGTTCTGGCAACGATCACCACCTCGCGGCGGGGCTGGTCATTAATCACGCCCACCAAAGCAGCATGACCAATCGCAGCGACTAGGGTTGTCTTGCCGTTACCCCGGCCAATGCAGAATATCCCGACATCAATACCAGGCTGGAAGGTTCCGGTGATCCAGTCCCGTTGTGCCTGATACAGCCTCAGGGGTTGCCCCGCCATACCTCCCGTGGGTACCAGCAAGTGCCCCTCAATGTGAGCTATGAGAGCCTCAGCAACGGTCATTCATGCCCCTTGGAAGAGAGCGAGAAAAGTAAGCTACCCCCTCGTTCGCCCCGGCTCCTGGGATGCCCACGGGGGCTCCGCTGTGGCGGCACAGCTACATTGTCTTGTTGAGGGGACTCACCACGTGGTAGTCGTGGACGTGGACTAGTTTTGAGGTGTTCGCCCCAGCTTCTCACTTGGCTCGCCACGTATCTGCATCTGCCTCCCATCTTAATCGCAGCAGGACCTACCGAGATGTTCCGCCAATGAACCAACGATGATTTGCTACGCTGTACTCCCAGTTCCGCCAGAAGTTTTAGCGCCTCTTCCGGGGTGAGTAATTCATACAGAACATGAGTCGGGATGACGAACCCATTTTGTTCAGACAGAATCGCAGCGATCTTGTCAGGGCAGTACAGCTTGTTTGACTGCCTACTCGCCCTGCGACCCACGACAGCCGCACCGTATGACCTGCCAATGACGTAGGGATGTTGCTGTAACAGGCTGGCCAATTGCTGAGTTGTCAGGTACCTGGGCCTTACCTTTTCCGTTTGATCCTGTGCAATGCTTGCGCGGGTATTCGGCTTGATAGTTGTCTGTTCCATGTGAAGAACATACAACCTCCAAACGGACTTAGGGGGCGACTACACAAATTTATTCGGATAGTTCTATCGAGGTCAAAACACGCTGCCTATTTTCTTCACTCAGCCCCCGCAGTTCCGGTGCTAGCTTCGCGTGCGCAATCCTTCTCGCTTCCAGATAATTTTTCCCTCGGTGCTGCTGTTGGCTGAACAGCCGCCAGAATCTGCGCTGAAAGCAGCCCATCCGGTATAGCGTGATTTGCTTCGGTCGTGGTGGCTGCGGAACGTCAATAAACTTGGCGCGGATGTCGTCTTCAAAATCAAATGTATTCATGTTGTTCTCCTAGGTTTTCAATTCCAATTGATTAACTAAATGTCGCGGAACTCTTCTCTTTTACTGGGTTAATCTTCTCCTGATATTTTTAGAAAATCTTGTCTAGTTGGCAGACCCTTTTTTTGGGTCTGCTGGTTTACCCTTTCTTTGATCTTTCACTGATCTTTAAGAACCCTTTCAAGGGGTAACCTATAGGACACTTTTTGTGTCCTATAGGAAGCACCTTGCGTCCTATAGGAATCACCTTGTGTACTATAGGAACTAACCTGTGTCCTATAGGACACTCGCTAATCTCCCCAGCCGGGCGAGTCGTCGTCGTAATCGTCGGCTGTGTCCGGCTGTGTTTCAGGTTCAGGTGGGACGTTGATCGTGTACAGATTGCTTTGCTGTGATCCGTTCGGGCGGTCACGATTATCAATCTTGATCAGCTCGTCTGCCTCCAGCCTCTTCAAGAGTTTGTACACGTACGGTTTCTTGACCTTGATCGCCCTCGCTATGTGACCAGCACTAGGCCAGCACTGGTAATCTTTGTTCGCACGATGTGCCAACAACATCAGCACGGCGAACTCAGCAGGGGGCAGGCTCTGTGTCACTGCCCAGTTACAAGCCTTAACACTCATAGCAGCACCGCCCACGCGATCAACGCGCCATACAGGAACCACCATAAACCCTCGGCTAGGTTTAGTTCGTCAACGGAATACGCTATATATACAGTGTTTTTCTGGCTTCCCTGCCGGTGATTCGCTAAAATCTTCATCGTTAGTCTCCTACAGATAACGCAATACAAACCCGGTGCGGTTCCCCTGCCCACCGGGTTTTTTTATGCCTCAGTAGTCCACCTCATGATTCCAGAAATGGCATTTTCGGCATCTCGGGGTTCTCCTTGCGCATACGCCGGTAATCCGCTTGCAGCTTGTCGATCTCCTTCATCAACTTAACGCCCTCCCGCAGCAACGCTTCTTTCTCTCGGTCCATTTCAGTAGTCATCGTCATTACTCCTATGCCGCATTGTTTTCGAGATCATCTATCCACTGCATAACAGCAGACAGACGCCAGCGATTGCAGCGGGAATTGATCCGGATGGGTTGTGGGAACTCGTCTCTTTCCAGCAGACGATAAATAGAACGGCGGGAATAGCCTGTAATTTCAGGCAGATCACGCATACCGACAAGGCGGTCAATTTCAGGGTGCGTCATGGCAAACCTCCAGTTTCGAGGTTCACGATTAGCTAAGTGGATTCTGGGAATCGGGATAGCTGGCCGTGAACGAATTTCACGATTTGGCTATCCCTAGAGTTGAGCTACGTCATGTAGCTGGGGACACTATATCGAATTAAGGTGGTGCCTACAAGCGTCAAAATGCTATAAATACAGTGTTTTCAGTGCAACCAATTGCATCGGGTCTATAAATAAAGGGGTTTCAGGTTAGTTTGTCAATGCTTTAGTAATCGGAACCACCTTTTCGTCATCTTCAGTCGGTGTCAGATATGCCGCCCATGCTTCCATTAGTTCCCGCCGCAACTCCAGCAGATCAGACCGGGCATAGGCGGCGCGGGTCTGGTCACTATTGACGTGAGCTAGTGCCAGCTCCGAGATTTCATCTGCGAATGGTAAAAGGTTGCCTTCCTTGTCTTTGTAGCGTGCGCTTCCACTCTCGCGGCACCAGTCTTTGAAGCTGGACCGGAAGCCGTGGACCACCGCGCCCTTGATCTCCATATCGCGCATGACCTTGGTCAGCGTCATATCTGACAGCGCGTTACCTTTTCTCGGGGCAGGGAATACCACCTCGGTATCATCCGGCAGGGTCTTCAGCAGGTCCACCGCAGCACCGGACAACGGCACCTTGTGTTCCTTGCCGCCCTTCATCCGAGGGCCGGGGATTGTCCACAGGGCATTGTCTAGGTCGATCTCATACCATGTCGCGCCCCGGACTTCACCGGATCGACTGGCACACAGGATGGCGAAGTGCAGGGCCTTGGCTCCCATTCCCGGCTTGTCCTGCAATCGTTTCAGGAAGGCAGGCACTTCAGCATGGGGCATACTGGGCATGTGCTTCACCTTCTTGATCTTATTGGGGGAGGGCAGCACGTTGTCGAGATAGCCTTTCCACCGGAACGGATTCTCCCCTGTTGTCCGGTGCCCCATCACCCGGCCCCAGTCTAAAACCCGTTCGCAACGCTGGCGTGTCCGTTTGGCGGTCTCGGTTTTGGTGTTCCATATCGGCTGGAGTACTTCGAGGGCATGGCTTAGTTCGATGTCATCAAGGGGCAGGTGGCCAATGTGGGGATTGACGTATTGCTTGATAGTCCGCCGCCATTGCTGGACGTGCTTTTCGTTCCGGGCCTCGGGTTCAATCTTGGAATCAATAAATTCTGTTGCGGCCTTCTCGAAGGTCAACAAATTAGGATCAGGGAGTCCGGCTTCCTCGATCACTACCATTTGCATATTCCCAAGGGCGGTATCTCGCGCCACCTTGGTCGTGACCCCCGCGCTGGTCAGTTTCCAGATTTCTCCGGCGATCTCTCTGGCCTTGCCCAGCCCCACCTCGGAGAAGGAACCTAGCCCCACCTCCGGCACCTTGCCGCTGGAATCTCGGCGGCGAAATATCCATGACTTCGCTCCGGATGGGGACACTTGAAGAAACAATCCCCCGCCGTCTTTTAAGTACCGCTTTTTGCCGTTCTCGGCGGGTTGGGTGTTTTTGACTTCCAGTGCTTTTAACAGGTGCTTGGCCATGACTCCTCCTGTGTGGGTAGTCCGTGTGGGTAGGGTTGCGGTTCTACGGATGGGTTCTCCGTCGAACCGGTATACCCACACAAACCCACACAAATGCGTTTTGTTGCAAGTCGTGCCAATATGAGGCATCAGCAAAGATAAATCAATAAAAACAGTGTGTTATAGAATTTTGTTTGTGTCAGGAAGTGCCAATAAAAGCCAGTTATACTGTCGTCCGGTCCGCCATTGTATTTGATAAAACCTCTATGTTTATAGGGGTTTTTTCGTTTCCAGGGCATGCCTTTAGGCTCTACCCTATTTAACGGGGGATGGGCATTCATTTGCACTCGATCGATTATTCCGTGCCACCCGCAGTGGGCCACCTCTCTCACCCGATAATTCTCAAACTTCCTGAAACCATAAGCCCTTCTCGAGATCATTTCCATCTTGGTATGGAAGTCTTTGGTGAGGATATGCTGGCACTTATCACCCAATCACTGAAGTAATTGGATTCGCAGCTGAGGTTCGAATGATTGCATGATTGCGCAGGCAAGCCAGATGTCAAATCAGGTCGTTTGTGGTCCAGAAGCAGGTGTCCTGGGTCTGCAGCCCACATCTCTGCGCGATACAGTGCCGTCCACAGCATGATGCTGGTTCCGGTGCGGGGGCTGGGGGTGCATACGCAGCACTTGTGATAGTAGGCTCTCACGATTACATTGACTTGGGCCACGCCAGATAAATGGCTGATGGCACTCCGGGTGGGCGACTGCTGGTAGCCCCGGACGCCAATCAAACCCCTCGGCCAGGTGGCTGGCATCTGCCTTCAACGTTCAACCAGTCGTTTGAGGTTGCATGAATATTGTTCTTGAAAAGATGGGATCCATACTCGCCAGGTTTCTGAGCAAACCCCGGCGTAGCTATGACTTGTTTTCCTTAATCGACCCTGAGCAACTACTCCGGAGTCTTGAACCTGGCGACCTGCTGTTGATCGAGGGTAAGAGCCGCATCAGTACAGCGATTCAATATCTCACGCAAAGTACCTGGTCTCATGTGTGCTTCTATACCGGACCGGGGAAGGACTGCGCCGGTGAACTGATTGAGGCGGATCTCGTAGAAGGTGTGATCCGGGTGCCACTAAGCAAGTACACAGGCTATAACCTGCGTATATGCCGACCTATCAAGCTCTCCGAGGACGACCGGCGCGCGACGATTGAATTTGTCCTGGCGCGCGAGGGTTACCGCTATGACCTCAGGAATGTTATTGACCTCATGCGTTACTTGCTGCCCACCCCGCCGGTGCCTGCAAATTATCGTAGACACCTGATTGCATTTGGCAGCGGTGACCCGACTCGGGCAATCTGCTCGACACTTGTGGCTCAGGCTTTCCATTCGATCAAGTATCCTATTCTCCCTAGAGAGGTACATGTGTGTCTTGGTCGTTCACCCACACATTGTGATGACGTCATGCTTGAATCAAGGCACTTCAGCCACTTTACGCCGCGGGATTTCGATTTATCGCCCTATTTTGAGGTCGTCAAACCCACCATCAACAGCAACTTCGATTACAAAAAAATTGTCTGGCTTGAAGAAGAGTCAACACTGTGAATGGCTCGTCAGGCGTCGTAACTTATGCTCTGTTGCATTATTATTGCAACCGAAGTAATGAATATTTTCACAGGTCCCCCAGATTGTTCGAACTTCACATCAAATGTGACATCTAATACTCCATGCCTGCCAACTGGATCGAAATACGGAATCTGAGTTTCAGTCGCGATAAGCGAGTGATTCTCGATTCCATTAATATCGACATACCCCGGGGTGGGATCACCGCCATCCTGGGGCCGAGCGGCTGCGGTAAGACAACCCTGTTGCGATTAATCGGGAGTCAGTTGCAACCGAGCAGCGGGGTAATCAGCATAGATGGGGTCGATATCTCCCGCCTGCACCGTAAGGAGCTGTTTGTAATGCGCGAGCGGATAGGCATGCTGTTTCAGTCCGGCGCGTTGTTTACAGACCTGTCAGTGTATGAAAACGTTGCATTTCCCCTGCGGCTGCATACCGATCTGCCTGAAAGTATGATCCATGACCTTGTGCTGATGAAGTTACATGCGGTGGGTTTGCGTGGCGCCAGAGACCTGATGCCGGCGGAGCTCTCCGGCGGTATGGCGCGCCGGGCGGCACTGGCAAGGGCTATCATTCTGGACCCGGAACTGATCATGTACGATGAACCTTTCGTGGGGCAGGATCCGATTTTTGCCGGGGTATTGCGCGATTTGATCAGACGCATCAATCGGGCCATGGGTTGCACCTGTATTATCGTTTCCCACGATATCGCCGAGACGATTGCGATTTCTGATTACGTGTATGTACTGGCTGATGGCAAGGTTATCGGTCAGGGTACCCCGGATACTGTGATGAACAGCGAGGATGCCCGGCTGCGCCAGTTCCTGCAGGGCCTACCCGATGGCCCGGTGCCATTTCACTATCCCGCACCGGATTACCGTCAAGACCTGCAGTTGGAGGAGGAGTAAATGTTGGCGCTCCTACAGAACCTGGGGCGACGTGGCCTGGATGTCGCGGCAACTTTTGGCCGGGCGGGTATATTATTGGGCCAGGCGATGTGGGGGCCGCTCGACTGGCGTTACGGGCCGGGCTTGCTGGTTCGGCAGTTGCATTTCATCGGCGTTTATTCGCTGGTTATCATCATCGTCTCCGGGACGCTAATCGGCATGGTGTTGGCACTACAGGGCTACACGGTACTTGTTCGTTTTGGCGCCGAGTCTGCCCTGGGGCAGTTTGTTTCACTCACCCTGTTGCGCGAACTGGGGCCGGTGGTGGCAGCCCTGCTGTTTGCTGGTCGGGCCGGCTCCGCTATCACTGCCGAGATAGGACTGATGAAAGCCTCGGAGCAGTTGGCTGCAATGGAAATGATAGGGGTCGACCCTTTACGCCGGGTGGCCAGGCCCCGTTTGTGGGCTGGGATCATCGCTATGCCGATACTTGCCCAGGTGTTTAACATGGTCGCCATCCTGGGGGCTGTAGGAGTAGGGGTCAGTTGGCTTGGCGTGGACGCGGGCTCATTCTGGGGCAACATGCAGGCCATCGTCGATTTCCGCGAGGACGTGCTCAACGGCGTTATCAAGGCCTTTGCCTTCGGAGTGGTGGTGACCTGGATCGCGGTGTTCGAGGGTTTCGACGCAGAGCCCACCCCCGAGGGTATCAGCACCGCCACGACCCGTACCGTGGTGTACTCTTCCCTGGCCGTACTGGCCATGGATTTTCTTTTGACCGCAATCATGTTTGGGGTGGACTAAATGCAGTCGCGCAGCATTGAAATTACCGTTGGGGCCTTTATCCTGCTTGGCATTATCGCTCTCACGTTCCTTGTTCTTCAGGTCAGCGGGCTCAGTTTTAAGGACGTGCGCCGGGACAGTTATCCATTGTCCGCGCAGTTCAATACGGTCGCAGGGTTGACTCCCAGGGCCAAGGTGATGGTGGCTGGCGTCGCGGTTGGTCGTGTCACTGCGATTCATATCGACCCGATTTCTGTTCGTGCCGTGGTAGATATGTCCATAGACAGTAATGTTGATTACCTCACCACAGACAGTATTGCCTCCATCAAGACCGCCGGTGTGCTGGGCGAGCAGTATGTCAGTATTGCGGTGGGTGGCGCGCCGGATATCCTGCAGGCGGGTGACATCATCAAGGACACCCAGTCGGCTATGATCCTGGAGGATTTGATAGGCAAGTTTGTAACGAATTTCAGTGATAAAAAGTGATTAGGCTGGAGAAAAGTATGAAAATCAGTGCCGCAGCGATAAACGTCTTTTTGTGTGCGGCTGTCGCTCTGATGCTGGCTGCGGGGGCGTCTGCCGTTACCGCCGGTCCCGGAGAGCTTATTTCCCGGGCAGATCCCGAGGAAATGCTCAGGCAGGCCACCGCCGAGTTGCTGGATATCTCGAAGGCGGCCCGAGATTACGTGAGCGAAGACCGGGAGCGCTATTACGCGGAGGTTTCGGTTGTGCTCGACCAGGTAATGGATATCCAGTATTTCGCCCGCGGCGTCATGGCCGCCTATGGCAGTGCAAGAGCGTACAAAGCACTGCAGACCGATGCCGAGCGTGCAGCCTTTCGCGACCGTATCGCTCGCTTTGAGATTGCGCTGAAGCGCGTCTGGATGGTCAAGTATGCCGATGCACTGCTTCGTACCGGGGGCGAAAGTATCGATATAGCCCGGATTAAAACCGGAAGCGACAGCGACGACCGGGCCAGTCTGAAGCAGACCATCCGCGACAGCAATAACCAGACCTATCTGGTGCAGTACAGCGTGCACAAGGTCACGGAGGGAGGCTGGTTGATATCCAATGTCATTGTCGAGGGCATCAACCTTGGCCAAATCTACCGCAGTCAGTTCGCCGAGGCGGTGGAAAACCACAAGGGCGATGTTGATTACGTGGTGGATCACTGGGTCGAGCTCATGATTCACGAACAGTCTTCCGCGACGGAGACGACTGCCGGTGCGGGAAAATGAATGCTGCAGCCCAGCTTTCGTTTGAAGGGGCTTTCATGCGAGTACGCGGCACAGTGGATTTTGCCAGTGTGGTTTCGCTGGAGCAGCAGGGTGAGACCTGGCTGCGCGAGGAGGCACCGGCGGAGTGTCGCGTGGATTTGAGCGGTGTAAGCCACTGTAATAGCGCGGCTACGGCGCTGTTACTGTCCTGGCTGCGCGTTGCCCATGCCGCAGGCAAGAAACTCATCATAGAAAATATGCCGGAGGGACTGCGGGGCCTGGTGTCTCTCGCCGCCCTGGACACCGTGCTGCAAGGGTGACCTCGAGTCTGAGTTTTTGCAGTGCTTTTTGGTGGCAGTCCTGGCCGAAGTAGGGTCCTTATCTATCGGTTTATTTCTGTCTGGCATGTAGCGGTACAAAAACCAACCGTGTTCTATACTGGGGTTACGGAGGATCATGGTAGTTACAGCCATTGCTCTTCCATAATCTGGTTTCTGTCACGGTGAAAAATATGAGCGTTCTTTTTCTGTCTATTGCGGTTCTGGGTCTTCTCTATCTGGGTATTGGCGGCGGTCGCGCGATTGCTGTACTTCTGGTCGCACTGGTTTTCGGGGTTTATCTGGGTGGTGGAAACCTGTGGGAACTTATCTCGGGCAGTGCATTGTTTGCCGCTTGCCTGTTTCTTCTCATACCCAACCAATTTCGCCGTGAGTGGCTGAGCCGCCCGCTATTGGGCCAGGTGCGGGCCATGTTGCCCACGCTGTCCGATACGGAAGCCCAGGCCCTGAAGTCAGGCAGCGTCGATTGGGACGGGGAGCTGTTTTCGGGCCATCCCGACTGGTCATGCCTGTTGCAGTATCCCCACACCAGGCTCACCGAAGAGGAGCGGGAGTTTATTGACGGCCCGGTTACGGACCTGTGTGCAATGATCGACGACTGGTCTATTACCAACGAGTTGTATGATCTTCCGCAGGAAGTGTGGAGCTTCATGCGAGACCAGGGGTTTTTTGGCCTGGTCATCCCCAGGGATTACGGTGGCAAGGGCTTTTCCCAGACGGCACACTCTGAGATCGTCATGAAACTGTCAACTCGCAGTGTGTCGGTAGCGGTGACGGCAATGGTGCCCAATTCACTGGGCCCCGGTGAACTGCTTATGGAATATGGTACCGAGGAGCAAAAGGCACACTACCTGCCGCGCCTCTGCAGTGGAGAAGAAATTCCCTGCTTTGCCCTCACTTCTCCTGTTGCCGGCTCCGATGCCGGAGCGATTCCCGACAAGGGTATTGTGTGCATGGGAGACTGGCAAGGTGAGCAGGTGCTGGGACTTAAAGTCACCTGGAACAAGCGCTATATCACACTGGCCCCGGTGGCCACTCTTATCGGGTTGGCGATCAAGGCCTATGATCCGGAAGGGTTGCTGGGCGATCAGGAGAATATAGGGGTTACCTGCGTGATGGTTCCTCACGACCTTCCTGGTGTGCACAGTGGCAGTCGTCACTTGCCTATGAATACGGCTTTTATGAACGGGCCGACATGGGGCAACGACGTATTTATTCCAATGGAGCAGGTAATAGGCGGCCAGGCCATGTTGGGCAAGGGCTGGACCATGCTGCTGGAATGCCTCTCTATAGGCCGTTCAATATCGCTGCCTGCCCTGGCGACAGGCGCGGGTAAAATCGCCTGCCTGGCCACCGGCTCCTATTCCTGCGTGCGAGAACAATTTGGCCGTTCTATCAGCCAGTTTGAGGGGGTGCAGGAGGCGCTGGAACCCATTGCCGGTTACAGCTATATGATGGATTGTGCACGCCTGCTCACCGCGTCGATGCTTGACCGCGGCGTGCGTCCGGCTGTTCCCTCTGCACTGCTGAAATACCACAACACCAATCTGATGCGAGTTGTGGTCGATCACGCCATGGACGTAGTTGCCGGCCGGGGTGTGATTACCGGCCCGCGAAACTTCATGGCCAGGGCCTACCAGGCGGTACCCATCGCCATCACTGTGGAAGGTGCAAATATTCTAACTCGTAGTCTGATGGTTTTTGGCCAGGGAGCGATTCGCTGCCATCCCTTTATTGTTGATGAGATCGAGGCGGCGGGTATTGAAGATGATCAACAAGCGGTTGCCAGTCTCGACGCAGTCATCTTCCGGCATATGGCTCATACTGCCCGCAATGCTCTTCGCAGTTTGCTGCTGGGTCTCACCAGCGGCTTACTGGAGTCAGTCCCAGGCGAGGGTGATCTGCGGCCTTATTACAGACAACTGTCCCGTTTTTCCTCAGCCTATGCACTGCTTACGGATACCAGTCTGCTGTCGGTGGGTGGTGGCCTAAAGGCACGTCAGCGCCTCTCCGGGCATATGGCTGACTGCTTGACGCAACTGTATTATGCCTCTGCGGTGATCAAGCAATGGCATGAGGAAGGGTATCCAGAAACTGAGCGGATACTGGTGGAATGGTGTTTGAAAAACTGTTTGTACGAACTGAGGGTGCACATGGTGGAAGTGATCAATAATTTCCCGGTCACCTTTCTACGCTGGCCTTTGCGTCTTTTGGTGTTTCCGTTGGGCAGTCTTGGCTTGCGCCGTCCCGATGACTCGCTGGGTGCAGAAGTCGCCAAATCTATTGTGGACGATGGCCCCGCCCGTGACCGGATAGTGCAGGGTGCCTATTTCAATGAAGTTGCGGATGATCCTCTGGGGCGGGTGCTGCATAGCTATCGACTGGCCAATGAAACACGAGAGCTGCGCGAGCGGCTGCATGATCAAATTCGTCAAAAGGATCCCGACGATGTGGATGCCATCGCATTGCTGATGGGGCATCAACGGGAAGAGCTGGTGGACTGGGCGGTGACAGAGAATATCGTAGATGAACAGGACCGCGAGATTCTGCTGGAGGCTCTCACTGCACTGTATGACGTCATACGTGTAGATGCCTTTGATAGTGAGGGTATCAACGCGATGTCTGAGGCGGTGCGCGGTAAGCGGCAGGTTGTAGAACGCATGTGAACGGCTCACATCGCATATACATCATCAAATAACAGCGTGATATAGGTCGCGAACAGCACCAGCACTGCAACTATAAAGCCACCAAGCGCTGCTGGAAGCCCAAATCCACGAATACCCTATTCTACAGGGATGGCAATAGCAATGTTCTTTGCCAGTATGATGCCGGCACCGAGTTGAACAGCCTAGTGTCTTTGGTAATTTTGCGGCGAATCACCGAAAATGCCGCGAAACCACCGTGAAAAGCTGCTGGAGCTACTGAATCCCAGCAATCCTGAAATTTCAGTTATGGGCATCGACTGTTTATCCAGATAGTCAATCGCAAGCTCTCTGCGCAGTTCGTTTAGTAAATTTCTGAACGATTTACCCTCACGCAAAAGATGTCTCTGTAAACTTCTTTCGCTTTGCTGCAAGTCTGACGCAATAGATTTCAAGCTAGGCGCGCCGCAGGGAAGCCGCGACGTGAGGCTACTCTGGAATCTGGTTAGAAAATCCGATTCATTTCGCGAGACGGATTTTTGTTTACGCTTTAATTCAAGGACCGCGTCATCGAGAATATGCTGCTGCACGATTAGCAGTGGCTCTTCCGCCACAGACCTTGCGAAACACAGCGCATAGCCATCGCTATTGAACGTGACCTCGCAGCGGGCGATTTTGTTGAAAGTATCGGCAACCTCCTGATTGACTGAACGCCCGACATATATTGCCAACGGGTTGATATGTTTGCCAAGGCGTATGCGGGCAAATCGGATTAAGGTGGCGAGGCTCCAATCGAGACTGTAGAAGCTTCCTGCGTGGCTCGCTTTGGTGGATATGGATAAGGTACATCGTCCATCATCCAGACATACTTCGAAATTCGTGATGTCGGTGAGTGTCGTCTGAAATTGCTCCAGACGTTTGAAGGCATCAAGCAGGCTTGTACTGCACATGCTGGCGATGCCGAGGGCACCCAAAGCGGCAGGCTCCGTGAACTTCGCCATCGTGAGCCCCAGTGTGCTGGTCTTTTCCATTCGTGCCAGCGTTTCAAAAATCTTTGTCGTTATTCTTAACGATATTCTGGTGTCAGGCGCTTGAAACATGGACTTCCTGATCCCAAAGGAATCCAAAAATTCGTACGGATCAATGTTGTACAGGGGCAGTACTTTTACCAAAGTAGCCAGCCAGCTAAGCGAACACGTGTAATCGGTCACGTATATCTCCTACAAAAAATTCTCGTGCACATCGCCGACATGACAGGCAGAGAAAATGGGTATTCCCCCTGCGATGCTCCGGTCTGATGTGAATTGAACATTGGATACACGAGTGTTTTACAGACTCTGCCTCCCGACCCGACGAAGTCTGCACCAGCGCTTGAATGATTGCTAGCGTGTTGGAGTGTTTCAACTCAGTTTTTGCAACACTTTCTGACACCAGTGTCAAAGTGTTGGACTGCCAAAGGGCGGCAATCGGAATGTACTAGCTGTCAACTTTATCTATCGGAAGTTTTATCCTGGTTGAGACCTGTCATCGATAACCAGGTGCTTCTCATCCATAAGGTCATACTCTGGCTGAATGGTAGCGTGAGTGATTGAAAAACGCTCGAGTAGAAGTGTCTGCATACTCGCAATGACCGTAGTGACCTGACTTAAGGTCAGGTCTAACTCAAAGTCGATATGGACCTCGAAGTGTATGTCGCTGTCGTCGAGCTGCCAGATGTGCATGTGATGTGCATTGAGAATTTCAAATTCACCTTCAAGTACTGCCTTTACTTCCTTAAGATCAATATGTTCGGGGGTGAAATGCATTAGTACTTTGAGTGTTTGAAGGAGCAGTTTCAGGGATGATGTCACCAGGTAAATAGCAATCGCGATACACAGCACGCCATCGAGCCAAAATATCTGGAAAAAGTACATTGCCAGTCCGCCGGCCAGAACCGCGACTGAGGTAATCATGTCTGAGAACAGGTGCAGGTAGGCTGAACGCATATTCATGCTGCCGCTTGCTTCAGACTTTAGTAGAAGCACGCTCACCCCATTTACAGCGATGCTCAGCAGGGCCAGGCTAATTACGTATGATAGTGAAATTTTCTCTGGCGAGGACGTTAGTCGCTCCACTGCTTCGACTACCAGGAAAACTGAGATGCCAATGAGTGTGCCGGCATTCAGCATAGCGGCTATTACCTCAGCACGGCGGTAACCGTAGGTTTGCAACGCCGTATAGTCCCGTTGTGCAATTCTGGCTGCGATATAGCTGACAAGCAGAGCGATAACATCGCTAAAATTGTGTAGAGCATCAGCCAGAAGCGAAAGACTGCCCGATAAGAGGCCGCCGATTGCCTGTGCCAGGGTAATAAACACATTCAGTAGAATGGAAATGCCCAGGCGTTTGCCCTGCAAATTTTCATGGTTGTGAGTGTGCTGCTGGCCGTGCCCCATAAATATTTCTGCCTGAGTGTGGAAAGCAATGTACCGCCGCCATTCTAGTAAAAAAGCTTCGCCCTCACCAATAGTAAGCGCAATAATCGCTGGTTGTGGGTGTTTGGCGCGTATGGATTGTTTTTTGTCGTGAATAGTAGATCGTTTTGGTTATCGCGGGTAAGTATCATGGAGGGACTTGAGCTCGGCACGATTCGATATAAATTGTAAAGCTGATGCCAAACGAGCCGGGGCGGTTCCAAATGTAATTGAGTAGTAGGCTCCGCGCTTCTTGACTCGCGGTCTTCTTTACCGGGGTTGGATATTGCGCTACTGCACACGAGGTGCCAGTAGTGTTTTACCTATGAGATTGCCATATCGCCTATATATTCACTTCAGGGGACGGGGTTATGAAAGTAAAGGGAAGGTTGTTAGTTTTGATGGCAGTAGTTATTGTTACAGCGGCGTGCAGCGACAATAATGGCGACAACGATGACTACGCCTGGTGGCAAGAGGAGCGCAGTCTGCGGATGGACGCGCTAAACACCTACCTCAATGAAAACCAGGCCGCATTCGATTCCTTCAGAACTGCCCCGCTGGCAATCAAACACGACCTGAGCAATTTTGTTGGCTATCAGATGCTGATATTTCGCTTGTTGCCAGAATTGTTTCCTCAGTATTGGGGCTCCGAAGAGGAGCAGTTCAGCCGATTCGGCCTGGGGCCCGACCCATTCGACTCCGACAGTTTTCTGCCGCTGGGTTTCGGCTTGTCACTGCCTGAACCGGGCGGTATTGATCCCAGTGTGAACTACGTCACCTTGAGTTGCATGGGCTGTCACACTGGCGGTGTAGTCGACAATGACGGTGAGTTGATTCGAATGGTCGGTGCGCCGACGCCACAGACTATGTTTACAGCGGCCACCCAGAGCACCATCAACGACTCGGCCTTCACCGCGGCCAATATACAGGCCGCGATAGAGGCGAAGCCACTGGGCTGGTTTTATGGCTTCGACCCCGACTACCTGGACCAGGAAATCAAGGAACGCGAACTCTACAAGAGCACGCTGTTGACCGAGTTTTTTATGTCGCAGATTTCCGTTCCGGCAAACGCGGTCAAGAGCGTCCTGGCATCCACCGTCGATCAATACACTTACAACGTTCCGAACCCGCCCTTGCTGTCGGGCATGCCTGGCTCCATCGATGTGTTCTCTTTCTCCTCGGCATCCAGCGCGTCTGCGGCCGGCCTGGATACCACCACAGACCCCACCCTGGAGGAGGCGCTACCGCCAGCGCCTGCGCCTGCGGATATTGCCTCAGTGTGGAAAATGTCGGATCACTATCGCTATCAATGGGATTTCGGCATTGTGAATTTGTACTACCGTGAAATTGCCGCCTCACTCACGGTGAGCGGCGGTGACCCTCAGGCCGTCAATATGGATAATGCCCTGACAGCCGCGCCGTTCACAGACGGTTTGCCGGCCTATCCTTACCCGTTTGATGTCTCTGAGAATCTCTATATGCGCGGTGAAGCTATTTTTCAGCAGGCCTGTGCTACATGCCACTTTGCCGGGAATACGGCGGTCGTCGATCCAGTGGAAGTGGGAACTTCCCCCAACCGCGCGATCGTGTTGACCGATTTTGCCGAGAGTGCGCTAATCGCCCAGCTGCGCGAAGCCTGTGTCGGGGAGCCCGAGTGTTACCAAAGTGACGGCGCGCCTTACCCCGACGATGAGATTATGGATCCACCCGGTGCCTACGCGCAATTGCCGCTGAATGGTATCTGGGCATCCGCTCCATACTTACACAATGGCTCTGTGCCCACCTTGTACCATTTGCTCACCGGTGATCGTCCAGAAACTTTTTATCGAGGCAACTTCAGTTACGATCAGAAGTATGTCGGTTTTGTCTGGGAGAAGGCGGTCGATACAGACCGGGCTTTGCTGTTTGATACACGCAAAGACGGCTATAGCAATAGTGGGCATACGGGCTTGGTATACAACGGTGGCTACGACTGGAGCGAAGATCCCGACGCCCTGTGGGACCTGCTGGAATATCTCAAAACGCTTTAGATTGAACTGGCGAGCAGATTGTCAGTAACGCTGAACGCTATCCTGTACGGCGTTTTCCAGTGAGCTAACGGTGTCGCTATCTGCAAATCCGGAGCATCCTCTCACAGTTCCGGTATACACCACCGCGCCATCCGGGGGTGTCACGGACCCGGCTGTCACCGTGAAAAAGTTCTTGGTGGTGGAGGCGCTGGTATCCGGGTAGCCACCCACAATGGCCGTGGCAACCATATGGTCGGCACAAGTGTAGAGTTGCGGGTTGAGAAAATAGTATACCGTGTGCGCATCGAACAATGCCTGCCCATCAGTCGCCGTGAAGATGGCATCCCAGTACGCCGCATGCGGTTCAGTTGCCTGCCCATAGTACTGTTGCTCGGCGGAGCCGCTGTTGATCCAGGTATCGATAACACTGTTAGACAGTGTGCCAAACTGTGACGCTTCGAACATAAGCGCAATGAAAGGCACCGCCTCCTGCTGGATAACCAGCCCCAGTGCAGACGGGTCCATCGCAAAATTGAAATCGACTACATCAATACCCTCCAGCACAGGCGTACCGTCGCCTGAACCTACCAGACCAATAATCTGTTTCAGTTTATTAAAACTGTCCGGGTAGGCACGTAGCAGGCAGGCGATGTCTGTGAAGGGGCCGAGGGCAAACAATGTCACTACGCCGCTGCGGTTGCGATCCAGCACATCCCGCATCAGCTGCACACCATCGTTAATACAAAATACGGCTGGCTCTTCTCCGGCGGGCGCAAACTGCACAGGCAGGGCGTCGAGAAAACCCTCGGCACCCACCCGGATAACGTCTTTATCAAAGCCAAGTACGCTTAAACCTCGACGTACCGACTCATGGGAGGGTCGGGCCTTGTCGTTGCCGAACGAGGTGACTATGCCTTGAATATCTAGCTGCCCTTGCAGCGCCAGTGTTACTGCGTAAGCATCGTCCACATCAGCCGCATGGCGATCGGGTCCATTGGTTGCCCCGTTGATCACCCCGAGACCGTAGTCAGTTGAAAAGAGAATTACATCATCGGACGTGGCACCGTTGGAAGAGCCACAACCCGTAGTAGTGACGATGAGGAACGAAAAAAGCAAACTGGTGACGAGTGATTTCATATAATTTGACCTCGGCGTCAAAACTACAAATTATTTGCTACGTTAGCATGGGAGGATGACGAGTCCAGGATTCGGCTATCGTCCCGGTATTCTTTTATATATTCGGTTGATTTGAGATAGGACCACACCCAAACGTCCGGCGTGGCCTTCACTAAAACTCGCCGGACCATCCTCGATGCCAAGGATGTTCTTGTTAAGGTCACCATCGGTTAGCCGGAACGTTTTCTTGTATTCGTCGTGTGAGCGATCAAACAGGGCGATTTTTTTCCAGCTTCACTATTATTCCACCAAGGTGCCGATAGCTGGAGTATATTCTATACAAAGTTGGAGCGTAGAGCCTAATATCTCAGAGCGTGTAGAAAATACAGCGAACAGAACTATTCAGGAGAATGGCGCATGAACAGTTCGACAGATCTGCTGGATGCATTGCGGTTGCGCCTCCGTCAGATCTACTGCGCAGACGAAAAAGTGGTAGTGGACGCTCTTCTTGCGGCCAGTTCCGTTTCCAGGAGCCGTCGGGATGCTATCCGCGAGCGGTCCATTGTCCTGGTACAGCGTTGCCGCCAGAAGAGTGATAAAGCCGGAACTCTCGATGCATTTTTGCAGGAATTTGGTTTGTCGAACAAGGAGGGCATTGCGCTCATGTGCCTGGCCGAAGCTCTGCTGCGCGTGCCGGATGAAGAAACGGCAGACAGACTGATCGCCGAGAAGATCCAGTCCGGGGACTGGGGTGCCCACAAGGGGAAGTCGGCTTCCCGGTTTGTGAACGCCTCCGTATGGGGGCTGATGCTCACCGGTCGCGTGGTAAAACTCGACCACGATATCACCGACCGGACCAGTTCCTGGATGCGGCGCTTGATCAGTTCTCTGGGTGAGCCTGTGGTGCGTCAGGCGGTATTGCAGGCCATGCGTATTATGGGCGGCCAGTATGTGCTTGGCAGGACTATCGAAGAGGGTCTGAAGAAAGGCAGGGAGCACAACCGTCCCGGTACGCGCTTCTCCTTCGATATGCTGGGGGAGGGTGCCCGTACCGAAATAGATGCCCAGCGTTATTTTGATTCTTACGCCACGGCCATTCGTACTATCTGCCACGCAGCGGGGAACCATTCCGTGATTGCAGCCAACGGTATCTCTGTGAAGTTGTCGGCCCTGCACCCGCGATATGAGTTCCGTCAGAAGCGACGGGTGATGGTAGAGTTGTTGCCGCGGGTGCGAGTGCTGGCAATGATGGCAAAAGAGGGTGGCATCGGCTTCAGTATTGATGCCGAGGAATGCGACCGCTTGGATCTGTCGCTGGATATCTTTGCGGCCCTGGCCGGTGACGAGGTGCTGGCCGGCTGGGACGGTCTGGGTTTTGTATTGCAGGCCTACCAGAAGCGCGCTCATCTGGTGGCGGAGTGGCTGGCGGCACTGGCGCGCCACACAGGCCGTCGTTTTATGGTACGCCTGGTCAAGGGCGCTTACTGGGATGGGGAGATCAAGCATGCCCAGGAGTTGGGTCTGACGGACTACCCGGTGTTTACCCGCAAATGCAATACAGACCTGTCATACCAGGTCTGCGCCCAGCATCTGCTGGCGGCTCAGGATGCCATCTACCCGCAATTCGCCACCCACAATGCCAACACTGTGGCATTAATCCTGGAGCTGACGAGCGGCAGCAAATCTTTTGAGTTCCAGCGGTTGCATGGTATGGGCCATTTACTCTATGACGAGGTGCTCGATAACAACCCCGCTGTCTCAGTGCGGGTCTACGCCCCGGTGGGAAACCACCGGGACCTGCTGCCCTACCTGGTGCGCCGCTTGCTGGAAAACGGCGCCAACAGCTCTTTCGTCAACCGCTTCCTGGATGGGCGGGTGCCTCCTGAGAAACTGCTGAGCGATCCGAGGGAGGACGCGCTAGCGCAACCGGACAGGCGTCACTCCGGCATACCCACACCCAGGGCGCTGTACCGTGACGCGCCGCTTCCCTGGCTGAATGCTCTGGGTATGGACTTGTCCGACCCGATAGCGGTCGCGGATTTATCTGACAAGGTTGCGATGGCCACCGCCAAACCGGTGCTGGCAGCGCCTATTGTTGGCGGCGATTGGTTCCCCGGCGAAAAGCTGGCGGTAAGCAATCCCGCGGTGACGGAAGTCGTGGTCGGCCATGTCATCGAGGCCGATGCAAAAGCAATCGAAACGGCGCTCCAGCTCGCATCGGCAGCGCAGCCCAGCTGGAACAAGGCGGGAGGTGAGGTCCGCGCCGCCTGTCTCGATCGGGTGGCGGCGTTACTGGAGCAGCACTGCGAGCAATTAATGGCTTTGATCGTAGCCGAAGCGGGCCGCACTCTCGACGATGCCCTGTCGGAAGTGCGCGAGGCGGTAGACTTCTGCCGCTATTACGCCCAGCAGGGGCGACAGGGTTTTGCCGCGCCTGTCACGCTGCCGGGCCCTACCGGTGAAATTAACGAGCTGTCCCTGCACGGGCGTGGCGTGTTTTTGTGCATCAGCCCGTGGAACTTTCCGCTGGCAATATTTACGGGGCAGGTCGCCGCCGCGTTGATGGCGGGCAATAGCGTGATTGCGAAACCGGCGGAACAGACGCCACTAATCGCCGCCCGTGCAGTGAGCCTGATGCTGGAGGCGGGGGTGCCACCGGGTGTGCTTCAGCTTCTGCCGGGTGATGGTGCGACAGTAGGTGGCGCATTGGTGGGTGACCGGCGAATTGCCGGTGTGGTCTTTACCGGCAGTATCGCCACGGCGCATCGGATCAACCGGCAGTTGGCGGAACGGGAGGGCCCCATAGTTCCGCTTATTGCGGAAACAGGCGGGCTTAACGTGATGGTCGTGGACGCGACCGCCCTGCCGGAACAGGTGGTGGATGATGTGATCACTTCGGCCTTCCAGAGTGCTGGGCAGCGCTGTTCTGCCTTGCGGGTGATGTACCTGCAGGAGGATATCGCGGATTCAGTGATCGCGATGCTATGTGGTGCCATGCGCGAACTGACGCTGGGAGACCCGGCTGCGCTAGCCACCGATATAGGTCCGGTTATCGACCGGGACGCACGCAATATGCTTGAGCAGCATGCACTGAGAATGGACAGGGAGGCTACCCTGCTGGCCAGTTGTGAGCTGGGATCACAGCACAGGCAAGGTTATTTCTTTGCGCCCCGAGTGTATGAGATAAAGCGCTTGTCACAGTTGCCCGAGGAAGTGTTCGGTCCTGTGCTGCATATCATTCGCTATGCGGTGCCGGATTTTCCGCAGGTAATCGAGGAGATCAATGCCGCTGGCTACGGCCTGACATTGGGCGTGCACAGTCGTATAGACGGTTTTGCGCGGGAGGTATTCAATAATACGCACGTGGGCAATACCTATATAAACCGCAACATGGTCGGTGCGGTGGTGGGGGTAAACCCCTTCGGCGGACAGGGCCTATCAGGCACCGGACCCAAGGCGGGGGGGCCTCATTACCTGCTGCGCTTCGCCACGGAGAAAACCCGCACCGATAATGTGGTGGCCAGGGGCGGGAATACCCAACTCTTTAATCTGCGAGAGATTGGCTGATTGCGCTGCGCCGGGTTAGTCTACCAGCAGCTAAGGAGACAATCACATGCACCTCGCTTTCAGTTCGATGAACACACCCAACGATCCGCACCCGGCCGCATTGGCCAGGGCCCTGGAGGAGCGGGGTTTCGAGTCCCTGTGGTATGGCGAGCACAGCCACATACCCTGTTGCCAGAGCACGCCTTATCCTGCAGGCGGTGAGATGCCGGATCCTTACAAAATGATGATGGACCCCTACCTGTCGTTGATGACGGCGGCCAATGCCACCACGACTCTGCGGCTGGGTACCGGTATTGCGCTGCTGATGGAACGGGACATTTTTTCCCAGGCCAAGACCATCGCTACCCTGGATCGCCTTTCCTGCGGGCGCCTTATGATCGGCACCGGGGTGGGTTGGAATCAGGAAGAGTTCGAGAACATCAGCCCGCACCCGTTTAACAAACGTTATGCCGTGCTGCGTGAAACGGTGGAGGCCACGCGCATTCTCTGGAGTGCTGAGCAGGCAGGATATCAGGGGCAGTACATCAGCTTCGACCCTGTGTGGGCCGATCCCAAGCCACTGCAGCCGGGGGGGCCGAAGGTTTTTCTCGGCGCCATGGGTCCTCTGGGCCGCAAGCATGCTGCGGCCTGGGCAGACGGTTGGTACCCGGTAGACGTGGCTATGGGCAACGTGCCAGAGACCCCGGCGGCTTTTCGCGAAGAGGTAAAACGGGCAGGCCGCAATCCCGATGACGTTGAGATCAATATCCAGATCATGGATACCCACAACCTGGACAAGCTCAAGGAATACCGTGACATGGGCATCCAGCGCGCGACCATCGGCGTTGCAATGGACCTGTGGGACAAGCCCGAAGCGGCGCTGCCGATGATCGACGAATACGCAAAAGTGATCCCCGAGTTGGGGGAATGAAACACCGCGGCCTATTCAGACAAGCGCGGACCATGCGACGATAGCCGTCCTCAGCCGGCCAACTGTGCCATCAGCTCGTCAAAGTTCCAGTGGGCCTGCATGCGGGTGATCAGGCCTTCCTCGTTGACCTCGTAGACTGCAAGCATGTCGCAGTCGGTGTGCTTGCCATCCCCCATGTCGCTAGTCGCCACCTGGGCCACGCAGCAACAGTATTCACCGCTGGTCCAGCGTTTATCCACCTTTATGCTGAGCGTTGCCGGGCCGATTATGGTATCCCAGAATGTCTCTATTGCCGCCTTGCCGTGGTGCCCCTTCCCGGTGGGGTCCATGGGCGACACCCCCACAGGGTCGGCGACAACGGCGTCATCGGCGTAGAGTGCCAGCCATGCAGCCTTGTTACCCTCCATGGCGTACTGAATAGACTTTTTATTCGCCTCAACGGCGAGATGTTTTTTATCGCTCATGTGTTTTTGTCAGCCTCGCAACAATTTGGTTTTAACAGTTCTTATATTTACCACCTACAGAGTAGACCAGGTCTGCGCATGACAGCAATCCGTGCCCCTGGTAATGCCGGTTATATGGCAATAGTCGGCGCGTCTAGCGCTGTTTCCGAGTTGCCGATTCGTCAACCGCAGGTTTGGAGAGGAGAAATACCAGCGGTGCCGCTGCCAGGGTTATCCATGTCAGCAGCTGAAAATTATTGATGTAGGCGATCTCCGCCGCGCCCCGGGCCACTTCCTGCATGATGGCTATTGGCATGGCCATCGCCTCCGGCGTCCCGGTAAGGGGCGAGAGCATGTCCGCTGGTATCTGCATGCGCGCAGCCAGGTCCTGCTGATTGATCCAGATGTTGCGGGTGAGCGCGGCCATGACGATAGATACACCCACACTGCTGCCCAGATTGCGTGACAGACTGAACAGGGCCGTGCCCTCACCGCGCAATGATGGCGCCAGGGTGGCGTAGCTCAGGATGGAAACGGGTATGAACAGCAAACCGATTCCCAGGCCCTGAATGAAACCGGTATACACCAATGCCCACTGGCTGACCTGCAGGTTGAATCCCGCCATCAGGTGCAGTGAGAAACTGAACAGGCCGAGCCCGATCAACACCAGCAGTCGCGCATCCATGAACTGCATCAGCCGCGCCACGAGCCACATGGTGAGCATAGTGCCAACACCGCGGGGCATGAGCACCATGCCGGTGGTCATCACCGGATAACCTTTCCACTGCTGCAGGAAGGTGGGCAGCAGTGCCATGGTGGCAAGAAGCACGATGCCGATAAAAAAGATAAACACCGTACCGGTAACGAAATTGCGGTCCCGCATCAGGGCGGGGGAGAGAAAATGCTGATCGCTGGTGAGGTTGTGAATGATGAACAGGTACAGCGCGAGGATTGAGCCTATTGCATAGAGCTGGATTTCCCGCGCTTCAAACCAGTCCACGTGTTGCCCGCGGTCCAGTAGCATTTGCAGGGAAGCCACCGCCAATGCCAACAGGGCGAAGCCGCGAATATCGAAGGTCCGTTTTTCTGTCTCGTTATCGGGTACATAGAGATAAATACCGATAAACGAGAGGATGCCTACTGGCACATTCACATAGAACACCCAGCGCCAGGAGTAAAACTCTGTCAACCAACCGCCCAGGGTAGGGCCCAGGATGGGGCCCAGCATGATCCCCATGCCCCAGACGCTCATCGCCTTGGCGTGCCTTGCGGGCGGATAGGTGTCCAGCAGGGTCGCTTGAGACAGTGGTGCCAACGAAGCTCCGAACACCCCCTGGGCAAGGCGCCAGAAGATCATTTCATTCAGTGTGTTCGCCTGGCCGCAGAACATGGAGGAAAGGGTGAAGCCGGCGACTGACCACAGGAACAGTTTGCGCCTGCCAAAGCGCTGGCTGAGGTAGCCCACCGGCAGGGTCATGATGGCGGAGGCGACGATGTAGGACGTGAGTACCCAGGTAATCTGGTCCATACTGGCGCTGAGGCTGCCCTGCATATGGGGCAGGGCCACGTTGGCGATGGTGGTGTCCAGTACCTGCATGATGGTGGCCAGCATGATGCTGACCGTCACCAATATCTCTTTGCCCCGGCTCTGTTGCATTACTGCTGTAGCGCGATCGGCCGCTCTGTGTGCAGGCCAGCGACACCGGCGTCTGCTGTCACTGTGCCCGACGTGCTGATATCGATCCACACCTGGGCGCTCATGCCCGCACGCAGTAGCGGATTACCATCGCCCGGCAGCAGGCGCAGGCGCACCGGCACCCGCTGTACAACTTTCACCCAGTTGCCACTGGCATTTTGGGCTGGAATTAGCGCGAACTCGGAACCGCTGGCGGGGCTCAGACTATCCACTTCCGCCGTCCATTCCTTGCCGGGGTAAGCGTCCACCTCAACCCTGGCGTGTTGCCCGGGTCGAATGTTGGCCAGTTGGGTTTCTTTCAGGTTGGCCTCTACCCACAGGTGCTCGCTGCTCAACAGACTGATGAGCGCCAGACCGTTGTGAGCCAGTTCGCCCACCTGTGGCACGCTGTTGGATACCACGCCATCCACGGGCGCTACGATTCTGGTGAGGGAGAGCTGGTAGCGGGCCCTGTCCAGTTGCGCCTGGGCTACTTTCAGATCGGCCTGCTCCTCCACCGGGGCCCCGGGCCTGCCGCCCATTTCCGCTGCCAGGCTGGCAAGCTTCTGATCGGTCATGGCAATGCGTGAGCGAGCCTGATCAAGTAACTGGTGCGATTCATCCAGTTGTGACTCGGAAATGGCAATCGCGCCCATCTTCTCGTTGCGCTGTAGCTGGCGCAGGTAAAATTCCGCGTCCTGCCGGGCCTGCTCCAGCGCAGCCTCGGCCTCGGCGTGGTCGGCGCGCTTCGCCAGTAACTGGTTCTTGACCTGGGCCAGGTGCGCCTCGGCCTCGGTCACTGCCAGCCGATACGAATAGTCATCCAGGGCAACCAACAGGTCGCCGGCTTTTACCCGCTGGTTGGGGTGCACTGCTACTTCGGTTACCACGCCGCTCACTTCCGCCGCCAGGGACAGCTTGTCTGCCTTGATGTAGGCATTCTCGGTATCAATGGTGGTGCCGTCATACAGGCACCAGGCCGCCACAGCCAGGGCAACGGCCACTCCGGCACCACCCCAGAGCTTGCGATTGAGGCCTTTTTTAGTTGTTTCTTTCATTCAAGCTTCCTCGTCGCTCAGGTTTTGCATGATGCGGCCCAGCAACTTGTGTAACTGCACAATCTCGGTTTGTGTCAGCCCTGCCAACGCTTCTGCCCGGGATTTTTCCGACAGTGCCTTGAGTACTTTCAGAGCGGGTTGGGCTGCGTCGGTCAGGTAGATACGAAAGCAGCGACGGTCGCCCGCATCGCGGCGGCGTTCCACCAGGCCCTCTTGCTCCAGATTGTCCAGCTGCCGGCCGAGGCTAATGGGAGCCACATCCAGTCGATCAGCGAGTTCAGTCTGCTTCAGGCCTTCCTCGCGGTTTAATAGCCAGAGTACCTGCCAGCGTGCCCGGCTGAGGTCGTGCTCCCGTGCGCGGCGGTCAAAATTGCGGCGCCAAAGGCGCGCGGCACCGTGCAGCTCGAAGCTGATGCGAGTGGCTGTATCTTGATCAATCATAGGAGCTTCCGGCTAGATTATTGCTACGCTTATTATAAGCAACGTTATGGTAATTTCAAGAACGGAGCCTTTTTGGGATGGGACGGACACAAGGCAAGCATCGACTGAGGTAAGTTATCGGTATCCCATCTATAATGTCTGCGGTTCGATATGGTCGGTTCGCCAGTTTTACCCACTACATCAAACATTCTCATACCTATACCCAGAGGAGTTAAAGCATGTCGGAATTCCCTACCAGTGCGCATAATTCGATCATTCTGCGATTGCGCATTGAAAACCAACCCGGTCTTCTTGCACGGGTTGTCGGTTCCATCGGCGAAACCGGCGGCAATATAGGAGCCATCGACATTGTCCGCTATGAGAACGGATTTATTATTCGTGATGTCACTGTGGATACCGCGGGTGCTGAACAGGCGAAAGCGATCAGCGCGGGCTTGAATAAAATTGTCGGCGTCAAGGTCATGCACAGCTCCGATCGCGTTTTTGTCATGCACCTGGGCGGCAAGATTGAGGTTTGCAGCAAGGTCCCCATCAAATCCCGGGACGATCTTTCCATGGCTTACACACCGGGGGTGGCGCGTGTTTGTATGGCCATCCACGATGACGTGCAGAAGGCGCATAATCTGACCATCAAGAAAAATACGGTTGCCATCGTCAGTGATGGTACCGCCGTGTTGGGCCTGGGTGACATTGGCCCAGAGGCCGCCATGCCTGTTATGGAGGGCAAGGCCATGTTGTTCAAGGAATTTGGCAACGTCGACGGCTTTCCCATTTGCCTCGACACCAAGGATACCGAGGAGATCATCCGTACGGTGAAGGCCATCGCACCCGGGTTTGGTGGCATTAACCTTGAGGATATATCTGCCCCGCGCTGCTTTGAAATCGAGCAGCGCCTGCAGGCCGAACTCGACATCCCGGTATTTCACGATGACCAGCACGGCACTGCTGTGGTGATGGTCGCCGGGCTGATTAACGCATTAAAAGTGACCAACAAGCGCGCTGAGGATATCAAGGCCGTGGTTGCGGGAGTAGGAGCCGCTGGTACCGCCTGTACCAAAATGATGCTGGACCTCGGCATTAGCAATATTATCGGGCTGGACCGCACGGGCATTCTCTACCGGGGGCGCGATGGCATGAATCCTGCAAAACAGGCCTATGCCGACATCACCAATCCCGACAATATCAAAGGCACGCTGGGTGAAGCCATGGTGGGTGCGGACCTGTTTGTCGGGCTGTCCGGTCCGGGAATTCTGACGGTGGAGCACCTGAAAACCATGAACAAGGATGCCATTGTGTTCGCCATGAGCAACCCGACACCGGAAATTATGCCGGAGGCGGCCTGGCCTCACATAGCCGTGATGGCTACCGGCAGAAGTGACTATCCCAATCAGCTGAACAACGTGCTGTGCTTTCCGGGGATTTTTCGCGGTGCGCTGGACTGCCATGCCAGGGCAATTACGGAAGACATGAAAATGGCTGCGGCACGAGCCATCGCAGAAACCATTCCCGATGAAAATTTGTCAGCGGACTACATCATTCCGGGCGTGTTTGATAAGAGTGTGGCCCGCAATGTCGCCAGAGCAGTGAAGAATGCCGCGGCTTCAAACGAGCGGGTCACGTAACAACGCTTTGTCGCCCCTGCCGCGCCCATCTTGCTCACGGTATTGGGCGGGGCTCATGCCGGTCCATTTCTTGAAGGCCCGGCTAAAGGGGGCGGGGTCGGTAAACCCTGTGCGTTCGGCGATGTCCGTGATGCGCATCTCGGGGATGGCCAGCAACTGCAGCGCGACATCCCGCCGCACGGTGTCCTTGATCTGCTGGTAGGACGTGCCTTCCTCGGCCAGGCGGCGTCGCACCACTGCCGTACTCATCGCCAGGTCGCGACAGATACTGTCAAACGCTGGAAAAGACAGGCGGTCCTTCAACTCCCGATTCAGCATCAGGCGAATTTGCGCCTGGATACTGGTGTCGCGCCCCGGCAGGTAGAGCAGGTTGGCGGGGGAGTCGCGCAGCCAGTCTTCAACCTCAGCCTGGCTGCGCACTATCGGTTTTTTCAGGTAATTACGGCTGAAGCTGAAGCCAGAGCGCGCTGCTCCGAACTCGATATCACAGGGAAACAACTCCTCGTAGAAGGCTGCATGGCGCGGCGCGGGATACGCGAAAAATGCTCGCTGCAAGGGGATATTCTCGTCGATCGCCCAGCCGGGAAAACGGTGCCACACGATGCCAACAAATTCAGTGATGAAGTGGTCAGGGTCCCTTATGCAGTCCCGGGTATTCAGATAGAGATTCACCGAATCGCCGGCATGTTCAATTTCCATCCCTGCTGCGCCCGCCGCCATATAGGATAGCAATCGTTGGCCCTTGCGCAGTAGCTCCCCCAGTGTTTCTGCGGCGATCATATATTCGCAGACCACCGCCCAGGTGCCCAACTTCAACGGCTGCGGATCGAAACCGAGGCCCTCATCACCTGATTCGCGCCACAGGCGCTTGATCAGGGCTGTGAGGTAGTCGTTCTCTATGAAGTTATTGTCGGTATTGGCAAGCGCCCGATCGATGCCGCTTTCCTGCAGAATCCGCGTAGTGTCCAGACCGAGGCGTCTGGCCTGGTCAGTGAGAACTCGCAGATAATGGGTGGTGGTTCTTGGCATGCCTGGTCGCTACGCGGTTCAGGCCAGCACGCTGCGGCTGATCAATTCTTTCATTATTTCGCTGGTGCCGCCATAAATGCGCTGAACCCGGGCGTCCACAAAAGCGCGTGACACACCGTATTCACGCATATAGCCGTAACCGCCGTACAGCTGCAAACAGGTATCCGCCACTCGACCCTGCATTTCAGTGCAGGAGACCTTGGCCATACTGGCAGTGGCTACGTCCAGTGCACCCGCTGTGATGAGCTGCTTACACTCCTCGACGAATGCCCGGTGCACACGGATATCGGTGGCCACTTCGGCCAACTTGAACTTCGTGTTTTGCAGCGCCGCAACGGGCTTGCCGAAGGCCTGGCGCTCTTTTACGTAAGCCACGCATTCAGCGAGTACACCCTCGGCGGCGGCCACCGCGCCCACGGCCAGTGACAGGCGTTCACGCTGCAGTTCGCCCATCAATACCGCAAAGCCCTGGTCGAGTTCACCAAGAATGGCACTGGCAGGTACACGCACATCTTCAAAAAACAGTTCGGATGTGTCACTGGCATGTAGCCCAATCTTCTCAAGGTTCCGGCCTCGGCTGAAACCTGGCGTGGTCGCATCTACCAGAAACAGGGTCGTCCCCCGGGCTCCGGGAACGTCCAGCTTGCTGCGGGCCACCACGATTACCAGGTCGCAATGTTGGCCGTTGGTGATGAAGGTTTTGGAGCCATTGATGATGTAGTCGTCGCCGTCTCGCCTGGCACTTGTGCGCAGACTCTGCAGGTCACTGCCGGCACCTGGCTCCGTCATGGCGACGGCGCCCACGCACTCACCGGACACCATGGCCGGCAGGTATTTTTGCTTCTGGGCTTCACTGCCCCGGTTGAGCAGATAGTGGGCGACGATATCGGAATGGACTGCCATTGGCCCACCGACTGCGCTGTAGTTGGCGCGACTGAATTCCTCCAGCACAATCATCGAAAAGTCGAAGTCGGCGCCAAACCCGCCATAGACTTCTGGAATATCGACGCACAGCAGGCCTTGTGCGCCCAGGCACTTCCATAGGTCCCGCGGAAATATCCCCTGTTGCTCCCACTGCTCATAGTTGGGCGCCATTTCGTTTTCCACAAAACGTTTAACGTTTTCTCTGAACAGTTCCAGTTCTTCAGTCATGGGTGTGACTCCTCGCCCGGTTACAGGGCTACCAGGGCCTCTCCGACCAGGGTTTTGTCGCCATTGGTCGTTGCCGCCTGAATCTCGCAGCGAGCCAGTCTTTCGCCGTCCCGATCGATGAGTTCCACCACGGTACCGGAGCAGGTGATCACATCCTGCAACTGGGTGATAGCGGCGAACCGATTGCTGAATTTTCGCAGTTGTGCCTGGGGCTGCCAGTTGGTCAGCATTCTGCCCAGGTAGGCCATCGACAGCATACCGTGAGCGAACACGTCGGGCATACCTGCGGCCTTGGCGAAGTCGGAATCTATGTGAATGGGGTTGTGGTCGCCGGAGGCGCCCGCGTAGAGTGCCAGGGTATAGCGGCTGATAGGCGCCAGTTCCAGCGGTGGGATACTCGTCCCTGCTTCAATAGCTGACATCGTGTGCCCTCCTAAGTGTTGCGCACGACCAGGGTGCTGGTTGCCCTGGCTGCGAGTTGGCCATTCTGGTTGGTGTAGGTGCTTTGCATGACGACGAATTCCAGTGCGCCTGCCTTTTTGTCGAACATATCGACGATTCTGGACTCTACTGCAATAGTATCACCGGCACATATCGGGCTGAAATATTCGAACTCCTGGTTGCCATGAAGAATCGTTGCAATGTCTATATCCAGCAGTTTAAGCACCGGCAGAAACTCCGTGGACTCCTGGTCCAGCACACTGGTAAATGTAGGAGGGGCGGGCAGGGACCTGTACCCCGCCTTCCTGGCAATTTCCTCGTCCAGGTAGATGGGGTTGGTCTCGCCGATGGCCTTGGCGAAAAACTTCAAGCGACCTTTCTCTACTTCCGCCGTAAAGGGAGCGAAAGTGTGTCCGATTTTACTTCTGTCTAACATCACTATCCCCTGTACATGGTCACAACGACTGCGCCGCCCAGGCCAAGATTATGCTGTAGTCCTATTCTGGCGCCAGGCACTTGTCGCTGGTCGGCAGTTCCCCGCAGCTGATTCACCAGTTCATAGCACTGCGCCAGACCAGTGGCACCAATGGGGTGCCCCTTGGACATCAGGCCACCAGAGGGGTTGACCACAAACTTGCCACCGTGGGTGTTGTCCCCGGCCTCGACAAAAGCCGTGGCTTGCCCTTCTTCGCAAAGGCCCAGACCTTCATAGGTGATAACCTCGTTGACGGTAAAGCAGTCGTGGAGCTCCACCACATCTACCTCCTCCACACCAATGCCCGCTTGTTCGAAGACGGAGTTTGCGGCGCGTCTGGTCATATCCGCGCCCACGAGATTGATTGCGCTGTCCCATGTCGCCGGCGTATCTGTCGCCATGGCCTGGGCGACAATCTCGACCCCTTGTGTAATACCGTGTTTGCGCGCGAACGCCTCGCTGCAGACGATAGCGGCACCCGCCCCACAGGTGGGCGGGCAGCACATCAGTTTGGTCAGATAATCCATGTAGACTACCGGAGCCGACATAACGTCCTCCACAGTCAGCTCGCTGGAGAATAGCGCCGCGGGATTCAGGGCGGCATGATTGCGGGTCTTTACCGCGACTTTGGCAAACAGATCGGCAGAGGCGCCGTACTTTTCCATGTATTCATGGCCAGCAGCTCCAAAGCAACGCAGCGCCAGCGGCCCGTCGGGGTATTTTTTCTGGTCCAGTACGCCCAGGAAATTATCGAACGGTGATTCACGATCATCCCAGTGTGAACCCAGCGCGCCGGGTTGCATTTCTTCGAAACCGAAGGCGAGTGCGCACTCCACGGCCCCGTTTTCAACCGCCTGGCGGGCCAGGAAAATAGCGGTAGAGCCCGATGAGCAATTGTTGTTTACGTTGATAACGGGAATGCCTGTCATGAATGCGTCGTAGAGACAGTGCTGGGCACAGGTGGAATCGCCATACACATAACCCCCGTAGGCCTGTTCGATCAATGATGGGTCAATGCCGGCATCCGCCACTGCGCCCCGGATGGCGGTTGACGCCATTTCGCGATACGGTTTTTGCTTTCCCGGCTTGGTAAATTTCACCATATCCACGCCGACGACTAGTGCATTACTCATTGTATATCTCCCAATTACATTGTTATCCCGAGGTTGCCGAATACCGGCGTGAATGTGTCCTGGATGCTGGCTGGATGGTCCGCGTTGTCGAAGTTGGCAATCTGGCCCCAGGCATCCTCGATAGCCTCGGCAGTCAGTTCAGCTTTGGGGTCAAAAAAGGCCCCTTTACTGCGCTCCCAGCGCAACTTCGACACCCAACCGGCGCCCACTTCAAAAAGTGAACCATTTTCCTCACTCTGCTCTGAGCAGAGCTTTACCACAAGTGGTGTGACAAATTCGGGCTTCAGTGCCTCGATAACATCTTTAGGTAAGATGGTCTCGGTGAGCCTGGAGCCGGCGACAGGGGCGATAGTATTCACATTGATACCCTTCCTGGCTCCCTCAAGCGCCAGTGTATTAGTGAAACCGATTATGCCGCGTTTTGCGAAAGAATAATTCGCCTGGCCAAAGTTGCCGTATAGACCGGCACCGGAACTGGTGTTGACGATTCGACCATATCCTTGGTCGAGCATCACGGGCCAGGCCGCCTTGGTGACTTTGTACGTTCCCAGGGCGTGGACCCGGTAGATCAAATCCCAGTCCTCATCGCTCATTTTCGAGAAACTGCTGTCTCTGAGAATGCCGGCATTATTGACGACAACGTCGACCCTGTCGTAGTTATCCAGGGCTGACCTTATAATGGACTCGCCCTGTTCCACGGAGTCATAGTTGGCGACGGCCTCACCACCGAACGCGATAATCTCTGCAACCACCAGATCAGCGGGTGAGTTACCTTTACCGCCGCCGTGGGGGCCGCCCCCGAGATCGTTCACCACGACCTTGGCGCCGCGACGGGCAAAATCCAGTGCGTGTGACCGACCGAGGCCAGCGCCGGCTCCGGTTATTACCACTACTCTGTCATCGTATCTAAGTTGATAGGTCATGATTCGTGGCCCCCTGGCCTGGAAAGCAGGGTTACCACTATCGGCTAACCAGTGGCGCTGGTGAATGACCAAATTGATTGAACTGCATGACCATACGTCATTATTCCGGGTTCTTTTCAGATGCAGAGATCCCAATTGTCAATTCCATAAAACGCATATAGAATACATGTTATCTATGAGTGGCGCCCGCTAGCAACGTGTAGCTATGCGGAATGCCGCGATGCAGGGAGGTGACGACATGACAAAAAACCGAGATGACGACTCGCAAGCCTCCGGCTTCGCCTCGTCGCCTTGCGCCATGCATGAGGTGGATCCAGCATATATGGGGCTTGAAGGAACCGGGCCTGCGCCCGAGGTTCCGGGCGACGATGTATTGGCCAGTGTCGCTGATGCGTTGCTGAAGGGACTACCCGATGCAGTCATTTACTCGGACAGCAATGGTCTGATCCGGTTCTGGAACAGCGGAGCGCAGCGGATCTTTGGTTTTTCCGAGGCCGAAGCCCTGGGGCAATCGCTGGATATTATTATTCCGGAACGACTTCGAGGCCGGCATTGGGAGGGTTACGACCGAATGATGGCGACGGGGAAGTCGCGCTACGAAGCAGATAAATTACTGGCCGTACCTGCGGTAAACAAGGCGGGACAGAAACTCTCCATCCAGTTTACCGTCGCCCCGGTCACCGGCCGGGATGGCGCACTCACGGGTATTGTGGCGGTATTGCGAGATGTGACGGCAACCTTTGAAGAAATGAGGCAACTGCGGGCTGAGCGGTCATGACGCTGGCCACAGCGCCAGCCACGGTAACGGACTGCTGGCTCAACAGGCCGTAGCGGGCGATTGCCCAAAACTTTTCTCCGTGTATACTTCAGGTATGTTTTCTTTCTCTTTAAGCTCATCCATTGCCGCACTGATTCCCGTGCTGCTGTCGGGTCGTTTTTCCGCCATTCCCACTGTCGGCGACTGAATCCGTCCGGATTTAGTCGCCAGTAATACAGCATTTTTTCTGAAATCAATTCTTGAGAGGAGGGGGTATGTCATCCCTACGTTCTGTACTTGTCGGTCAACGAGACCGCGATCGTATTCATGCGTTGTTGCGCAACGCCCAAACGAAGGAGAGCAGCCTGTTATTCGACGAACTGGATGCCGCCACCATTGTGCCCGAGGATATGTTACCCGACGATGTGGTCACCATGCATTCAACGGTAAGCTTTGTCGATCTCGCGACCGAGGTTTGCTCCACGGTTACTCTGGTATACCCGGATGAGGTAGGCCGATTTTCGAATGGCATTTCCATTCTCGCGCCGGTTGGCGCTGCGCTGATTGGGCTGCGGGTTGATGAGGTTATTGAATGGCCTTTGCCCAACGGGGGTATCCGGAAGCTCAAGGTTGTTGCGGTGCAAACCTCATGAAAAACACACCGGCTCCCGAGTCACCCATATGGAATCGGGTTCTGGTGCTTGCCGAATCCATGGATGAGCCCGAATGCTCAATCGAGCACATAAGGAATTTACTGTGCGGGCTAGAGGAGGGCTTTGCCGACACCTTTGATCCGGCAGAAGACTTTCCCGAGTATGCAACTCATCGCCTGTGCGGGTCCCTGCGGCGATTATTGGCTCAGCTGGAAGGACAGGAGCTACAGTAGAGCCTGTTCCGCCTTCCCTCTGGGAGCTCGTCCCGCGGGACGCATTCGTTTACGTTTCATCAGTGCGCTTGCGGCCGTCTGACTGCTTGCGCATTTTACTATAGTTTTCCTGTGCCTGCTTTCCTACCACCTCCAGCCATTGGAGGTGTTGCTGCCAAATGTGTTCCTTTACATGGGCAGGCTTCTTGAGACGTTTGTAGTCAGTCATCATCAACCTCTGTACGTGGATCGCTTGTGTGTGCAGTTATTCGGGCCTTATTCAGCCCCGTGGGTACATTTGGAAAAACAGCCGGGACTCATCGTTCGTAAAGAAGTATATTAGTTGCATCATATAAAGATACATATAAAATACATCAAAGGGTGTTGCCAGCCAATCGCTGAGTAGGGTGCAGGGAGTTGCGTGATCGGGGCCGAGGTGTTGTCACCAAACTTCTCTGCTCACGGAACTGTCTGGCCAGTAAACGGGATGGACTCAGGCTTCCCAGAGTTGGCATCTCCCAATAGCCGCAACGATCTCTACTGATGCTTTATGATAACAAACCGTAAGACTCTTGCTGCACTTTTTGATGTGGCCATTGACCTCGCCGCCAGCCTCTCGACCGAGGAGCGTTTCGAACGCTTGCTGTCAACTACGCTGGAGGTGATTCCCTGTGGTGCCGCTGCAATCCTGAAGCTGGAAGACAAATCCCTCCGCCCGCTGGCAGCCGTGGGATTAAAGCGCGAGGTCATGGGCCGGCGTTTCCAGTTATCCGCTCACCCCCGATTAGCAAGAATTATTGATACCGAGGGGATTACGCGGTTCGATGCCGATAGCACATTGCCAGACCCTTATGATGGCTTGTTGGAATCAGTGGAAGGTGACCTGCCCGTGCATGCCTGCATGGGAGCGAGACTGGCTGTGCAAGGCAAGGTTTGGGGAGCGATTACATTTGACGACCTGCAACCGAATGCCTTTGAAACCACCGCTGACGATCTTGTGCAGGCCTTTTCAGCTTTTGCGGCTGCCGCTGCGTCGGCAGCGGATTATATCGCGGTGCTTGAGCGTAGCTCCAGTCGTGAGCACGAGTTGAATCAGAACCTGATAGAACAGGTGTTGTTACATGCCGATCAGGATATGGTAGGACAGAGCAACGCGATGCACGAACTGCGCCGGGAAATTGAACTGGTTGCCGCCTCCGACCTCACCGTATTGATCACTGGCGAAACGGGGGTGGGCAAAGAACTGGTTGCGCGCGCAGTCCACACACACTCCACGCGCTCAGCCCAGTCTATTGTCTATTTGAATTGTGCCACGCTTTCCGAGAGTCTCGCTGAAAGCGAATTGTTTGGGCATAAAAAAGGCGCATTTACCGGTGCAACGACAGATCACCGCGGCAAGTTTGAACTCGCCGATAAAGGCACCCTGTTTTTGGATGAGATTGGCGAGTTGCCACTCAGCCAACAAGCCAAACTTCTGCGGGTATTACAAAGCGGTGAAGTGCAGCCCGTAGGGTCAGAGTCGCTACTGCATGTTGACGTTCGTGTGGTGGCCGCAACCAATCGCAATCTGAAAAACGAGGTGATGGAGGGGCGGTTCCGTCAGGATCTTTTCCACCGTTTGAGTGTTTTTCCTATTCTTGTGCCATCGCTGCGGGAACGTATTGGTGATATCCCGCTGCTGACAGGCCATTTTATTGAAGCGCTGTCTTTAAAGTTTGGTTTGAGGGGGGTCACACTTTCACCCCAGGCTTTGCAGTCGCTTGAGCGCCACAATTGGTTGGGGAATGTCCGCGAACTGGAACACGTCGTAAGTCGAGCCCTGCTCAGGGTTGGCGCACGCAAGGGGGCGTCTCCTGCCAGTATTCAAGTAGGCGACCTGGATAATCTGACGTCCGAACAAGCAATCGCAGTGCCAGAAGGCACGATGCACCCTCAGGGGACACAGTTCCGCCCACTGTCTCAACTGCTCAACAGCTTTCAGGTACAGCTGATAAATGAACGCCTGCAACTGCACAGCAATAACTGGGCGCAAGCAGCAGCGAGTCTGGGTGTTAATCGCGGAAATCTGCATCGCCTGGCAAAGCGCCTGGGTATGAAGTAACCGCTGATGAAGTCATCCGGTCACCGTTACCGGAGCGACGGACACCGCTGATACGACGGCATACACAATCGTTGTCAAAATGACTCTTGGAATCATATTGACAGCGTTTATGCGGTATCATTTTGATAACAAAATAAAATAAATATAACTAAATCAAGTACTTAAAATCTGGCACGGTTCTCGCTATATAGAGAGAAGTCCGGCGTGTTACACGTCGATTCATCTCACCAGGAGGATGGTATGTCAGATAGAAAAGTCGTTGTTCCCGCCGTGCTAATGCTTTTTCTGTGCACTCCCATGTTGCGTGCTGCAGAGGTCGTGGCCGAGCGTGCGGATAACCTGGGTGGTCAAATGATTGGTGGGTCGACCGCCGTGTTAATTGGCGGTGCTGCAGGAGGTCCCATTGGAGCAATCGCGGGGGGTATTTTGGGTGCCTGGCTGGGCGGTGAAGTGCAACAGGCCGCAGGTGTCAGTGGCGATGCCTATCTGATCAAAACGGACGATGGCGAGGTACACCGGTTGAGGTCACCCAATCACCGTTTCGAGGTTGGAGATTCTGTCGCCATTAAAGGCATCCGGCCGGTGCCGATGATCGCCGGTACAACTGCCAATGGCATTACCACCAAACAAGCAGATTGATTGCCTGCGCTATCAGCCTCTGACAAAAGCTGACAGCGCAGCCGCTCACATTATTTGACCACCAGATCCCTAATCATCCAGGAGCTCCCATGACTCGAGTACATCAATTGGCATCATTTTTTTCCATCAGCGCATTTGCGGCGCTCACGACATTGTCTACACCGATAGTGCAAGCGGAAGTCGTTAACGTCGACATGGTCGTGCAGGAAGTAGATCTTCCGGTCGATAACGAGGGCACGACACAAAAAATGTGGACTTATAACGGCACGGTGCCAGGGCCTGTCGTGCGGGTGAAACAGGGCGACATTGTCAATTTCACGCTGATAAACGATAAGTCGAACAAGAACAGCCACTCCATGGACTTTCACGCCGCGATTGTGGATGTGCTCGATGAGTTTTCCGAGATAAAACCGGGCGATACCAGGAAATTCCAGTTCGAGGCGAAATACCCCGGTGCATTTGTGTACCACTGCGGCGCGTCATCCATGGCGGAACATATATCGCGTGGCATGTACGGCGTCATTCTGGTGGATCCCAGGGAGGGCTATTCCGAGGCCTATCCGAAGCCTGATCGCGAGTATGTCATCGTACAGGGCGACTTGTTCAAGGCGGGTACCAGTGCCGAGGATCGCAAGTGGGGCAAGGATTGGCAGGGCGCCCTGATTAACGGAAAAATGTTTCATTACGATCCGGTACACGATGAGAATGCAACGCTGGCACTCGAGTCAAAACCCGGAGAGCGCGTTAGATTCTATTATGTGAATGCCCAGATTAATGACCCGGTTGCGCTGCACCCCATCGCAGGGATATGGGATCGCGTGTATGACAATGGCAACCCGAAGAATATCAGCTACGGCATGCAGACCTTCAACATCCCGCCTGCACACGCGATCACGGTTGATCTGGTAAGCCCGGACGATCGACCGAGTAATAATGCAATTGTCGATCACGCTATGAAGCGCGCCTTGAACGGTGCCATCACCGTATTGCTCAATAATGAAGACGCTGACCCCGACAAAGGGCGAGGCGGAAATCTGGTGGTTCGGTAAGACATTGAGGTGACTATGAGTAGTTTCAATACAATTTGGGTTCGCGCCAGTCTCTTGCTCGGAATGATCATGGCAGGTGCGACTTTTGGCAATGCTGCGGAACAGAGTGAGGGACAACAACTGGCAGTCGCCAGGTGCGCTGCCTGCCATTCTCTCGAGGTTCCGGAACCGGCAACACTTACCATGCAGGGGAAAATTGATGGCGCGGGGCCGCCCCTGCATTTTTCGGGGCAGAAATATCAGCAGACCTGGCTGACGAACTGGCTGCAGTTCCCGTCACGTATTACTCCTAGCGGGGGTGATTTCTGGTCGAACGCGGTGGTTGTTACCGAGGATGGAGATGAGGTAGACGAAGCACTGCTGAAGAAGCATGTTGCACTGGAAGCTGCACAAGCGGGTGCCGTTAGCGACTACTTGATGACGCTTAAACCCAACCCGCAACTCACTCCGGACTTTGGCTATACCCCGGCGAAAGTGAACATGATGTTGGCCAAAAAGGACTTTCGCAAGTTCAAGGGGTGTTCCGGTTGTCACCGCGATACACCAGATTTTGGCGGTGTAAGCGGGCCTGAATTGTACACCGCGATGAACCGTTTGCAGCCGGAGTATATCGCTTCCTATATTGCTAATCCCCGGGCCTGGGATCCACATACGCTGATGCCGGCGAAGAGTCTCAATGACACCGCAATTATCAAGCTAATGAATTATCTCAATCAGATTAAGGAGCAGACACAGTGAAGAGGCCATGGATAGAGATTTACGCCATGTTGCTGGTTTCCATGATTGGTATACAGAGCGTCCATTCAGAGAGCGCAATCAGCCCCACAGGTAAGCAGTTGTATCAAGCCTACTGTTCCCAGTGTCACGGTCTGGAAGGTGATGGTTTCGGGGTGAACTCCTACGACCTGGATGTCGCGCCCAGGGATCACACCGACACTGATGAAATGTCGGCGCGTACAGATGAGGAGCTGTTTAAAGCGGTAAAATTTGGAGGAAAGTCTGTCAACAAATCTGTGCTCATGCCGGCATGGGAAGGAAACTTGAGCGACGATGAAATACATCGCCTTGTCGCTTACCTCAGGCAGCTGTGTTGCACGGAGGCAAGATGATGAGAACAGCCGTATACATTTTTGGCAGGACCTGCCTGGTGGCCCTGATGCTGTTTGCGGCGACTGTCCACGCTACTCTTCGAGAGTTTGAGATGACCATCGAGGAAGTGGAGCTGGAGGTCGCACCGGGATTGATCACCAAGGTCTGGGCGTATAACGGTCAAGTACCGGGTCCGATGATTCATGTCAGACAGGGTGACGAGGTGAAGGTGACATTGACTAACAATACGACCTTGTCGCATACCATCCACTGGCATGGCCAGTATATGACCAATAACTGGAAAAATGATGGCGTCCCGGATATCACCCAGCCGGCAATAGAACCGGGGGATAGTTATGTCTACCAATTTATTGCCGAAAAACCGGGCAGTCTCTGGTATCACTGTCACGTCAATGTTCCTGAGCACGTCGGCACCCGCGGTATGTGGGGGCCCATTATCATCGATCCACTGAAGCCTGATCCCATCGTAAACAATGTGACCAAGGAAGCCATTCTGATGTTTTCCGGCTGGGAATCCGATGTAGCTAACGAGTATGGGAAGGGAGGGCATCCGAAGGACCCAATGGATTATTTCTCGATTAACGGCAAGGCCTTTCCTCTCACCGAGCCGTTGCGCGTGAAGAAAGGTGATGTCCTGAGGCTCAGACTCTTCGCTGTTAGCAGCCACGTAGCCTTCCATGCGCACGGGCACGACATGCTGGTCACCCATAAAGACGGGCTGCCAATACCGGAGCCTTACTATGCTGATGTGGTACCGATGATGCCCGGTGAACGAATCGATGTCATTATTGAAATGAACAACCCAGGTCTGTGGATCAATCACGACCACATTGAAGCACACGTAAGCAACGCGGGAAAAGCGCCGGGCGGTGCCGTCTTTATCATCGAGTATGAGGAGATTGAACAGCCGGACTGGTACGTTTGGAAAGACAAGCCCGGCAACCCCGATTTCTTTCTGACCAGGTCCCTGGCATCTGGCTATGGCATATTTAACTCCGAGGTATTCCAGGGGAAGGCACCTGCAGAGGAGAGTAAGACACGACGAAAGAAGCGAAAAAAATCGGATAGCAATTAGCGTAAGTTTCCAATGGCGAGGCCGCATAGGGGTGTCGCCCTTTCCTAAAAAAGACTTCGAGAAATATGCTATGTCGAACTTGACTACTGTTGCGATGCTCGCAACCGCTGCCCTGATCTCATCTCCAGTGTTTCCGCACGATTGGGAGAGTTCGCGCCCGGATGCGCATGCGCCTATCTCGGTAATGGGCGACCACACACATAAAAAGGGGGAGATAATGTTCTCCTACCGGCATATGCGGATGGAGATGAACAAACTGGTCGATGGTGACGACTCGATTCCTCCAGAACAACTTCTCGAAAGCTCGCCGTATATGATGGTACCGACAAAGATGACCATGGACATGGACATGTTTGGCGTCATGTACGCGCCCTCCGATACAACCACTGCGCTTGCGATGTTGTCATACTTGAAAAACGATATGGATATGCTGATGTCTATGCCCGGTAATATGGCCAACACACTGCCAGGTGCTATGGGGCAGCAGATACGCGCAGCCATGCCGGTCACATCATCAATGAAAAGTTCTGGTATAGGCGATCTGAAATTTGGCGTATTGCATAATCTCGATGATGCTGCTGGCCAACGGGTACATCTCAACGTGCTGGTTAGCATACCTACCGGTTCCATAGACGAGGATGGCAGTGGGGCGCAGCGGCTACCGTATCGTATGCAACTTGGTTCCGGCACCTACGATCTGATGCCGGGGATCACCTACGCAGCACAATATGAGCATTTTTCCTGGGGAGCCCAGGCTCAGGCGGTTATACGGTTGGGAAAGAACGACCATGACTATCGATTGGGTAACCGCTATCTCACCCAGTTATGGGTTCAAAAACCGGTGCAGCAAAGAGTGGCTGTGTCCGCCAGAATAGCGTATGAAAAGTGGCGGAACATCAATGGCGCAGACGATGAACTAAACCCGATGTTAAGCCCTCTGGCTGACCCCGCTTTACAGGCCGGGGAGCTGGTCACTGTGGGCTTCGGTATCAGTGCCACTCTGCCGGCGGGCAACCGCCTGGCGATTGAATATAACAAGGAGCTCAGGCAGAACCTGGATGGGCCGCAGTTGGCATTCAATGATTCAATCGTGATTGCCTGGCAACTCAGCTTCAACTAGGCAAGCTGCTGAAAGCTCAAATGACAGAAAGCCCGAGCCCACCATCTACGGTCACCACAGACCCGGTCATATAGGCCGAGGCCGATGAGGCG
This sequence comes from uncultured Haliea sp., assembly GCA_963977485.1. Taxonomy (GTDB): domain Bacteria; phylum Pseudomonadota; class Gammaproteobacteria; order Pseudomonadales; family Halieaceae; genus JARRPM01. The sequence goes on along the minus strand of CAXBOW010000005.1, from coordinate 296,896 downwards.
AGCATCAGAATGACGCCGTCCATTTCGGAGGGGGCACCAAGGCGCCTTTGCGGAATGCGCTTGAGCAGTTGTTGCCCGGCAGGGGAATCGAGATATTCTTCCGCCATGTCGGTCCGGTAATAACCGGGTGCGATAGCATTGGCGCGGATGCCATATCGCGCCCATTCCAGGGCCATAGCCCGGGTGAGGTGTACAACACCCGATTTAGCCGCGGCATAGGCGGCCGTGCCCTTTTGAACAGAAGATGCAAGCACAGAGGCAATATTGATGATGGAACCGGACCGGTTGTTGTCTATCATCTGTTGCGCTGCGGAGCGTGCCACCAGCCATGCACCCTTCAGGTTGGTGTTCACAACACTGTCCCATTGTTCTTCAGTCATGTCGAGCAGCATGGAGTCGCCCGCGAGGCCGGCGTTATTAACAAGTACGGTTACCGGCGCGATGTCCAGACACTGTTTAAATCCCTCGGCGACGCTTTCACCGCTGGTTACGTCCATGGGGACGGCGTGGGCATCACCACCCTGCTCACGGATTTGCGCCACTGTCTCCTCGAGTTTATCGACCCGACGCGCACACAAAATCACCCGAGCATGAGCCGCCGCCAGCACCGTGGCAAACTGTTTCCCCAGGCCGGTGCCACCACCGGTAATCAGGACAGTTTCGCCTGACATGTCAAATAGCGTATTTTTCATTGATCGATTTCCTCACGTTAGCCAATGTGTCATTGGATTATACGGCATCTTGGATAGACAGGACCCCGGCGAGTCACCCTTTAACGGTCGCTGGCAGAGTCCCATTCTTCCACGGCCGGGAAGTCTAACCGGGAAGTGTGGCCTGTTGGAACCCTGATCTTGCGTGACATTTATGCAACGCGGATAACGCTATGTCTTTGCGGCGCTAAATGTCACAGGATAGTGGGCCATGACCCGGAAAAATGAAGGTGACCATTCGATATCGCCTGTGTCGATATCTAAATCGCGGGTGTACTCGGACAGTGCCCGCAAGGCATGGCGTGCCTCCATTCTAGCCAACTGGTTGCCCAGACAAAAATGGGAGCCTCCGCCGAACGCTTCGTTGGCATTGTTCTCGCGCAGGATGTTGAATTCGTCGGGCTTGGCGAAACGCTGGGGGTCGTGATTGCCCGCGGCGAGCTGTAACCAGAGTACGGCGTCTTTGGGCAGCACCTTTCCGCCCAGCTCGAAGGGCTCGGTCAGCACTCGCCAGATAAAATGAATCGGTGTGTCGTAGCGCAATACTTCCTCTACCGCGGCGTTTACCAGAGAGGGATCCTCTCGCAGCAGTTGCAACTGATCGGGGTGCTCAATGAGCGCCCTGACGCCATTACCTATCAGGCCGATAGTGGTTTCAAAGCCGGCGATGATCAGGCCGATGGTCTGTACCACCAGGTCGTAATCGCTGATGGTGCCGTCTTCATCGGCGGAAATAATCAGTTGGCTGACCAGGTCGTCTCCCAGATTCTCACGCTTATCGGCTACCATTTTCTCAAAGTAGTCTGCCATGTCGCTGCCGGCCTGCCGCGTGAGCGCCTGAACTTCCGGGGGTAGAAAACGGCCGAAAAATGCGTTGGTCCGGAGGGCTGTAAGATCGTCGAACATTTCCCGATCTTCCGGTGGTACACCCAGAATTGTACACACCATACGTGAGGGCACGACCATGGCCAGGTTTTTTACGATGTCCATACCGCCATTTTTAATGGCTTTGTCCATCACCTCTTTTACCGTGTCCTCAACCGCGCCTTCCATTTTTCGTACGGTCTTCATGTTCAGAGAGCGTATGACCATCTGCCGCAGACGAGCGTGTTCTGCGCCATCTTTATTGAGCATGAAGTCCAGGAAGCTACCTCGTTTGTCCAGTGGATCGAAACCTGGTGATACACCATTGGCAAGGGTTTGACTGGTTTTGGCATTTTTCAGAACATGGGCAATATCGTCAAAACGCGATATACGCCAGGTGTTCACCGGCGTGAGATTAACCGGGTCACTCACGCGCAGCGCATTAATTCCCGGGTAGGGGTTGTCGCGGTAGTTGGGGTCAAACGGGTTTACGCCTTTCCAGTCACCAGGGCCGCCGTTTGCCGCCACATTTTCCACACTGGCGGTGTGGTCTATATCTGTGAACTCCATTGCTAGAGCACCTTGAAAATGTCATATACAACGGCGCCACCACCAAAGGTGCGGAGTTTGCCGACACAGACGATATTATTGAGGAAATCGTATTTCTCAGAATTGGTTTCAAAATAGGGAGCGCTGCGAAAGTAGATTTCGTCGCCGTGCAGTGTGCCGCCGTCGGCAATGCGCTGCTGAAACTCCTCGGTCATGCACACCACCCCATTGTAGTGGACATAGGCGGGGTGACCGTCGTCCAGCATGAGGTTGAAGCGCACATCCAGTTTCCAGTTGCCATTGGGCATTACCCTGGCCCAGTCTCCGGACGGGGATGTCATCTCTCCAGCGATGTTCGGCCCCTTGACACTACCGGATAAGACATTGAAAACCATAAGATTATTGATCAGATCGGGGGCGCCGATGGTGCCCTCCAGGGTCATCAGGTATTCGGTTTTTACGGGTTCAATCATTATTGTTTCCTCTGGTGTGAGTTTTGACAATACCATTATTCAACTGCCGATTGCGGCACGCCCCATTGTTATCAATAGAAGTCATACCCACCATATGTGGTGGCGAAGCGGTGGGGCGAGATGGCTAGGCTTGCTTGACCGGGTATCCGGCTCCAGAGTGATACACTGAAAGCTATGGCAACATTTAACCAGCAATCAATAATAGGCCTCGTCAGGACGCGCCCGCCCCAGAATTCCACCGAGCTGGTCGAAAGGCAGGCCTCTGCGCTACTGCAGCAGGCCCGGCAGTCCGGCATGAACGCGCTGGTGCTTGCGCCGGCGGGATATGGCAAAACCAGCCTGCTGGTGCAGTTCTACGATAGTTTAAAGCAGGAACAGGCACAGGTGGCCTGGCTGTCTCTGAGTGAGGATGATGCGGATCCGGCCCATTTTCTGGCGGGCATCTCAGCGGCGATCCAGGGTCTTGGGAGCAATGTCGGCAGTGTGACGCAGTCTTTATTGGGTGCCGGCCTGGGGGTGTCTTACCCGGTAATCCTCACCACACTGATGAACGAGCTGCTGCTGGCTGGTCAGCCGATTACGCTTTTCCTTGATGACTTGCACCGGGCTGAGTCAGCCGATTTCAAGACGATTTTGTCAGAACTCCTGGAAGGTGCTCCGGGGAACTTGCGGTTGGTTTTGGCAAGCCGTACGGCCTTTCCCGCTTTCAGCAGAATGCGCGCCCGTAAGAGGCTGCTGGAGATCACCGCCGTCGATTTGCGCGTGAGTTATTCTGAAGCCGCCGGGATTCTTGCCGCAACCTGCTCCCGCGATTTGAGCGGTGAGCATGTGATTGCGCTATTGGAACGTATTGATGGCTGGATTAACGGCCTGCAGATAGCGGCTTTATCTATCGATTTGGATACCGATATAGATGACTACATTCGCGGGTTTTCTGGTAAGGGGCGAGACTTCTCCGATTACATAGAGCATGACATATTTGCCCGGTTGTCTCCCGTTCTGCAGAAGTTTCTTATCGAGACTTCAATACTGGAGGTGTTGACTCCGCAACTCTGTGATGTGGTGACTCAGGGAAGCGAGAGCGCTACCGTACTGACCGAATTGCGCAGGATGAATTTATTCCTGGTCACTCTCGACAAGCAGCATGAATGCTATCGTTATAACCATATCTTCCGGGATTTTCTGCAGGCGAAACTGTCCACCGAGTTTAGGGAGGACCTCACTTCTGTGCACCGCAGAGCCTATGAATGGTGTCTCAGTAATCAACTGATCAGCGAAGCTATCAATCATATGGTGAAAGTTGGCGACTGGGACAAGGCCGCCGACACGATCGAGATTCATCTGCAGGAAGCGCTCTCCCGCAATCGCTTGTCAACGCTGGAAAACTGGATTTTGGCGCTACCTGAGGCGCTGCGTGACTCGCGGCCGTTTTTATTACTGGGCCTGGGCTGGGTGGCGATTCTCAAGCGCAGTGTGGCTAAAGCTTATGGCTACCTCGAGAACGCTGGCGAACGACTTGCCGAGCTGGAGCGGAGCGGCGCCCTGGCCGAAGGGCCACTTGCCAAAATTCACAGCGATATTGTGGCATTGCGGGGTGTCATTATAGTGGTGAGCGACAATGCTTCCGAGATAGCCAGGCTCGCTGTAAGCGCTGATATCGACATTCCCGAGGAGCAGCGTTTTTTTAGAGACACCTATATTACGGCGTTGGTTTACGCGCTTATGTATGAGGGCAAGTTCGATCAAGGCCATCGGCTTGCCGCGGAGCAGGAAATTTCAAGCCCGGATATAAATTTTCGCGCGGTAGTGTATACACATATCTTTCGCGGCCTGGGATATCGCCTGGCGGGGAATTTCGATAGCGCCAGGGAGCAGTACCAACTGGCACAGAATATCGCCCGACAAAAATTTGGGGATCACTGGATTCCCTTTACGGTACCCAGCGCGCTATTGGCAGAAATCGACTACGAGCGGGGTGATTTTGCCTCCGCATCATCTCACTTGAAGAATCGCGATATCGTTCGGCAGGAGTCGTCGGTTATAGAGCCGCTGATTTGCGTTTATCAAGTGTCTGCTCGGCTGGCAGTCAAAGAGGGTGATGGGGAGAGGGCGCTGCAATTATTAGCGGAAGGGGAGGCTGTGGGTCGCCATGATCGCTACGACCGCCTGGTAGCGGCCATGCTGTGTGAGCGAATTCGTCTGTTGCTTGCGCGGGAGAGCCTCGAGCCTGCAGCCGTGGTGTACCGTGACCTCAAATCCCTGGCCCGGCAGCAAGCTGAGTCCGAGGGCTGGTCCGAAATCAATTATTATGTTGCCCTGGGTTGCTGCCGGTATCTGTTGGCCACGCAAAAAACGGAAGAGGCTTTGTGCCTGATAAGTAGTCAATCAATACTGGCGAAGCAGCAGGGCCAGCACCTTCACCTCGTGGCGCTGCTATTGCTGGAAGCGCGGGCCCTGGCGCAATTGGGGAAGCAAAGGTCTGCGGCAAATCGTATCAGTGAGGCGGTCGCGCTCGGTGCTCCGGGTGGATTTATGCAAACGTTCGTGGATGCCGACCCCATTGTTCAGGACCTTCTGCGTGAATCTCTTCGACGTTGGCCCCAGGGGGGAAAAAGTAATCAGCCTGTTGAGCAAAGTTATATAGAATTGCTGAAGGCGAAATTTGGGGTAACCGTTTCCTGCCACGCCGAGACGGACCTCGAAGTTGATTTAAAGGGCATAGAGCCTCTGACCCCGCGCGAAATCACCCTGTTGCGGCTTCTCGGCAAGGGGCAAAAAAACAAGGAATTGGCTGGCGAAATGAACGTCAGCGTTCATACCATTGCCTGGCATCTGAAAAACCTGTATTCCAAGCTCGGTGTCGATAACCGCACCGCCGCCGTGAATGTGGCGCGTCAGCTGCGTTTATAACCCTTTTAGTCCGCCGCCCCCTTGGATGGGTGGCCGTATTTTTACCAGAACGGGTGGTTTTCCCCACTACCTGTCTTCGTATGATAGCCGCACCGGCGAAAAACAGCCGGCCCAGTCGGGACTTTGACAACAGTGGAGCTAAACAAGCGATGCCAATGTTAGGCGAAAAAGTGGTCATTCTCACCGGGGCCGGTTCCGGGATCGGCGAGGGAACGGCGCTCGCGATGGCTGGTGAGGGCGCCACTCTGGTGCTGGCCGACATCAATACCGAGACTGGAGAACAAACCCTCGCTAAAGTGCGTGAGACGGGTGCAGAGGCCACGTTTATTGCCACCGATGTGTCTGATCCGGGGCAAGTCCAGAACATGGTGCAATTTGCATTGGACAGATACGGCCGCCTGGATTGTGCTTTTAACAACGCCGGTATAGACGGCGCACTGGCACCGCTGGACGAAGTCGATATCGCCGAGTTTGACAATACGCTGGCGGTCAACCTGAGAAGCGTTTTTCTGTGTATGAAATACGAGATTCCCGCCATGGAAAAGAGTGGCGGCGGATCGATTGTCAATATGTCATCGGTGATGGGCCTGGTCGGCTCGCCCAATATTGCCGCTTATTGCGCAAGCAAATTCGGCGTTCTGGGGCTGACTTACAGCGCGGCTTTGGACTGTGCCTTGCGCGGCGTACGTATCAATGCGGTTTGCCCCGGTGGTGTTGAGACTCCCATGGTATCCCATGTTATGAAGACGACCCCCGATGTATTGACCGACGTTATTGCCGCAGTCCCAATGAAGCGGTTGGCCACACCGGCCGAGGTGGCTGAAGCGGTTATCTGGCTCAGTTCTGATCGTTCAGGTTTTGTAAATGGAACGGCGCTGCCCGTGGATGGTGCCTACAGGGCGCAGTGAGAATTTACTGCCTCCAATCCGGCTGAAGAGGAACGGCAGCAGGTGACTGAAGCCTTCTGGAAAAGTGCAAATTCAAACTGGCGCAACGCGCCCAAAGGACAAATGACATGAAAAAAATCGGACTGCAGTTGGTGTTCCAAAACTACGGTAGCAGCATTCCAGATGTGGAACACGTGAAGAATGAGATCGAAATTGCCTGTATGGCGGAACCGCTCGGAATGGATGAAATATGGCCAGTGGAGCATCATTTTGCAGACTACGCGGCATGCCCGGACAACACCCAGTTCCTGGCCTATATGGCTGGTATCACCTCCACGATTCGCCTCGCGACGGGGGCAGTGATATTGCCCTGGAACGATCCTGTTCGTGTGGCCGAAAAAATGACCTTTCTGGATCACATTAGTGATGGTCGTGCCATTTTCGGCGTTGGTCGCGGCCTTGCCCGTCGCGAGTATGAGGGCCTTGGGGTCGATATGGAGGAATCCAGAGGTAGATTCGATGAATCCGCCGATATGGTGATCGCCGCGCTGGAATCCGGTTTTATTGAAGGCGATGGCCCGTTCTACAAGCAATCGCGAGCCGAAATTCGCCCGCGGCCTATCTCGACCTGGAAGAACCGTTTTTATGCGGTAGCCATGTCGCCGGATTCAGTTTTGCAGGCCGCACGCCTGGGGGCACAAATGATTCTGTTTTCAAACAAAACGGATGAAAAGCTGAAGCAGTCTATCGATATATATAACGAAGAATACCGCAAGCATCACAGCGACGAGCCCAAACCGCCACGCCTGTGTGATTTTATGGTGTGCCACGAAGATGCGTACGCAGCGAGAAAGCTCGCCAAAGCGCATATAGGGGGGTATTTCGCCGCGGTCATGGACCACTACGAACTCGCGGGCGATCACTTTAAGAACAGCAAAGTATACAAGTCCTATGGCGACGAGGCAGACCTCTACGGCCGCGAAGATTTCGAAGTACTGATGGACGATTATATCGAATGCAATCTGTACGGAACACCTGAAAGAATTTTGGAGAGAGTTCGCCAGCGGCAGGAGGTTATCGGCGAATACGAGCAGAACATCTGTGTAAAGTTTGGTGGCATCGACCAGCTTGGGGCGAAAAACAGTCTGGAGCTTTTCATGCAGCAGGTAATGCCGATACTGAGGCAAGAATCTGCTGACTCTCAGGGCGTGGCGTAGCCGACGGCATCACTATTTGGCGCGTTCTCGCGCCAGCGCCGCGATGAATTCAAGAGTCCTTGTTCGGCTGTCGCCCTCGCCGTTAACCTGTAGGCCTATATCGGTTGCACCGGCATTTGCAAAGGCCTCCAATCTCTCGCGAACCTGTTCTTCAGAACCGATCAGGCAATAGTCTTCGGGACCTGTGAGGCCTTCCCGGTCGAGCATTTCCCGGTACGATGGCATCTCATTGTAGACGGCATACTTTTCGGCGCAAAAGCTACGCGCGGCCTGTATGTCATCAGTGATGAACACCGGAATAAGTGCGGCCAGACGGGGAGGCGCGCGCCCTGCAGCGTCTGCGGCCTGGTGCAGGGCAGGCAAGATATGCCCGCTGATCGTCTTGGGCCCGGTCATCCATAGCACCGCCCCGTCAGTGCGGCTGCCACACAGTTTGAGCATTCGCGGCCCCATAGCGGCAAGAAGTACTGGGCAAGCCGGCGCTTCGGGAACATCCATGCCGCCATGATAGCTGACAGTATGCCCAGTCACGTCGACCTCTTGCTGCTGCAGTAGTGGCAGGAGAATGTCGAGGTATTCACGCATATGCCGTGCGGGTTTTTCGTAAGACATTTCAAACATATTTTCGATAAGGGGTTTGTGCATCAAACCGAGGCCGAGCGTAAATTTACCTTTGGTGAGCAGGCTCGTTGTCAGCGCCTGTGAGGCGAGAGTCATAGGGTGCCGCAGATAGCTGGCGACGACTCCACTGGCAAATTCCAGATCCGGGGCTTTTATTGCCAGCCACGGAATGAGCGTCAGTGCGTCGTAACGCCACACTTGAGTGAGCCAGTAGGTGCTGCCACCCGCAGCCTGCAATACACTGACTTCTTGTTCCAGAATTGCCAGGTTGGCATCCCAAGGATCGCCCATAATGCCTATGCGCATAACACTTTCACCATTTTATTTGCGGATTCTGGTGTACAGTATAGGCCGGTGGGAGGCAAAATTGACCACCATAAATGGTGGGCGGGGAGTTAGCGAAATCAATGGTCAGCATGCTGAGCCCGACGTATATCCCCCCGCCCTTTAAAAAAGTGAAGCCCTACCCGGCAGGGTGGTGCCATTTGGTCTAACATTGTGTATAAGCTGATGCCCACCTATAAAAGAGACAGGAAAAACTATGAAATTGTATAATTCAGTCGGCCCCAACCCAAAAGTCGTACGCATGTTTTTGAGTGAACTCGGCGTTGATGTGGAAACTGTAGATGTTGATATTATGGCTGGCGAAAATCGCCAGGAAGACTTTCTGAAAGTAAACCCGGCTGGGCAATCACCGGCCCTGGTACTGGACGATGGAACATCTATCACCGAGATTACGGCCATTTGTGAGTATCTTGATGATTTGCAGGGGTCCACGAGTCTGATCGGTACAACGCCGCAGGAGCGGGCGGAAACACGCATGTGGGCCCGGCGAATTGACATTGCCATCATGGAGCCTATGGCTAATGGCTTTCGTTATGCCGAGGGCCAGGATATTTTTCGCGGCAGAATGACCTTGATTCCGCACGCGGCCGACGACCTCAAGGGTATAGCCCAGGAGCGGCTCACCTGGCTGGATGGTCTGATGGAGGGCCGGGATTTTATTTGCGGCAGCCGCTTTAGCATGGCAGACATCATGTTGTTCGCGTTTATGGAATTCTTCTCCCAGGTAGGTCAGCCGGTTCGCGAAGAAAACACGAACATCGTCGCCTGGATGGAGCGTGTTCAGGCCAGGCCCAGCGCGTCCGCCTGAGCCCGACGTAGCCTCGCGGGCTGAACGCGAGGGCATATCCCCCGCTGCGGCAGGCTGGTACTGCCATCCTGTCGCAGATTAACAATAACAAAGTCATGCATAGACATTTTGTGTTGATGGCGATGAGGTAAGCTTTGGCGAGTTTACTCATACGGCTGAGCACCGAAATAACCCCTCTTGGAAGTGCGGTCCTCCAGGCTCGTGCGACCGGGGTGGTGTCACTCGGCCACTAAAACTTAACAATAACGATGAGGGCAATTCGATGGGTAATTTCGCAGATTTGAGCGGAAAAGTGGCTTTGGTAACGGGTGCGGCAACAGGTATTGGCGCGGCATGTGCGCGTGAGTTGTCCGCCGCTGGCGCCACTGTAATGCTTACTGATATCAATGTTGATGGCTGTGAACAGCAGGCAAAGGCGCTCAGTGCCAGTGGCGGCAAGGCCTTTTTTGGCGCCCAGGATGTAACCGTTGAGGAGCAGTGGAAGCAGGCGGTTGATCAGACCCTCGACCAGTGCGGCGGCCTGGATATCCTGGTAAACAACGCAGGGATGTATATCGGGGGCACGCTGGTCAACAACACTCTCGAGGCGGTCAGGCGGGTGCATCAGGTTAATGTCGAATCTATTTTTCTCGGTATGAAGTACGCAGCAGAAGCCATGCAACCCGGGGGTAGGGCTGGCAAAGGCGGCTCCATTATCAACCTGTCTTCGGTAGCGGGCCTGATAGGTGTCCCCGGCCACAGTGCTTACGGCTCGACCAAGGGGGCCGTGCGCCTTTATACCAAACACGCCGCGGTGGAATTTGCGCGGCTGGGCTACGGCATCCGGGTCAACTCTATACACCCGGGGGTGATCGATACCGATATGGGCAAGTTGGTCTCCAAGGACTTTGTGGAAATCGGCCTCGCAGCCGACCTCGAGGAGGCCGACGCAGCAATTTTACAGATGATCCCGCTGGCAACACTCGGCGTTCCGGAGGATATCGCGAGAATGACGCGCTTTCTTGCATCCGGCGAGTCCTCCTATTGCACCGGGGCGGAATTTGTCGTCGATGGCGGTATGACGGCTGCCTGAGGCCCGTACCTGGACAGTTTTTTAAAAAATAATTCGTAATCGGAGAAGATACATGAGAGTTCAGGGCAAAGTAGCACTGGTCACGGGTGGTGGCAGCGGTTTGGGTGAGGCGATGAGCATTCGCCTGGCGGAAGAGGGTGCGACGGTTGTCGTTAGCGATATCAATGAAAGCGCTGCTCAGCGTGTCGCCGGGGCAATTGGCGGCGACGCCATTGCCTTGCACCAGGATGTAACCGATGAAAAACGGTGGACGGAAATACTCGCAGATATCGTCGAGCGATTCGGCAAGCTGGATGTCCTGGTCAACAACGCAGGTATCGCCCTGGTAGGGACCGTGGAAGACACCACACTGGCAGACTGGCGCCTAACGACCAGCATTAATCTGGACGCCGTGTTCGTGGGTACCCGGGAAGCCATAAAAGTGATGAAAAGCGGTAGCGGCTCCATCATCAATATATCGTCGATAGAAGGTATCATTGGCGAGCAGAAAGTAGCTGCCTACAATGCCAGCAAGGCGGGTGTCCGAAACTTTACCAAGTCCGCTGCCCTGCACTGCTGTGCCGAGAATTATTCTATCCGGGTCAATTCAGTGCACCCGGGGTTTATAGATACAGCCATGGTCTCAGGGGCAGTGGAAACCATGTCAGAGGTTGATGGTGAGGCGTTCACCTCTCGCATTGTTGGCAACATCCCCATGGGGCATATGGGCGAGCCGCTGGATATTGCCAATGGGGTACTTTTTCTCGCATCCGATGAATCCAAGTATATGACGGGGTCTGAGTTGGTCATCGATGGCGGTTATATCGCCAGGTAGGTTTTACCGTCAGGCAAATAGACAGAATTCAAATTATTTCCAGGAGATCAAACACTATGTCAAAGAACTATCAGGCGCTATGGGTAACGAAGTCGGACGGAGATGAGTTTACGACGCAGGTTGTAGAGCGCAATACAGATGATCTGCCCGCAGGCGATGTTCTGGTGCGAGTGAACTATTCCTCGCTGAACTACAAGGACATGTTATCCACTCAGGGGCACCCTGGTGTTACACGGAACTTTCCGCACCAGCCTGGTATTGATGCTGCCGGTGTGGTTGAGGAGTGCGGCAACGCGCAATTCAAGCCGGGTGATGAGGTTATTGTTACAGGCTACGACCTGGGCATGAGTACTGCCGGTGGTCTGGGCCAGTACATCCGTGTTCCGGCTGAATGGGTTATTCCGATGCCGTCGGGTTTATCCGCCAGAGAGGCCATGAGCTATGGCACCGCGGGTTTCACCAGCGCCCTTTGTCTGGACAAGCTCCTGCAGATGGGAGCAGCGCCAGGGGACGGGCTGGTAGCGGTGACCGGTGCAACCGGCGGGGTAGGGGTGTTTGCCATTTCGCTGTTGGCAAAGCTGGGCTTCGAGGTTGCTGCAGCCACCGGTAAACCCGAGTCTGCAGATATGTTGCGTTCGCTGGGTGCCAGCGAGGTTTTCGCCCGGCAAGAATTGCTGGACATCAAACCGCCCCTGGGGGCTCCGCGCTTTGCCCATGCGGTTGACGCTCTGGGCGGTGAATACCTGGCTAATCTTCTGACCGTAATTAATTATGGCGGGTCTGTGTCCTGTTGTGGTCTGGCGGCCTCTCCGGGACTGCCTGCCACGGTCATGCCGTTCATAATCAGGGATGTCAATCTGCTGGGCGTGGACTGCGTCGAGCAACCCTGGGCGCGCAAGGACGCCACCTGGAAGAAGCTCGGAAGCGACTGGAAGCTGGACAACCTGAGCGAGCTGGTGGAAGAAATCTCGCTTGAGCAAGTCCCTGAATCCCTGGAAAAATTGAAAAATGGGACAGTAGTCGGCCGCTATCTCGTCAACATGCAATGAGGTGAGAACATGTACCCCTATAAGCTTGAACATATTTGCTCCTACCAAGCCAGCCTGAGCCCGGACTTCGAAGTAATCGGGCCCACGCCGGAGGGGTTGAGGGTCAATATTTATGTCACTGGGGGTGATATTACTGGCCCGAAATTGCAGGGCCAGTTTCTACCCGTTGGGGCGGACTGGCTGACTATTCGACCTAATGGTGTAGCGTTACTGGATGTGCGGGCGACGATAAAAACGCACGACGATGCGCTCATTTACGCCAGCTACCAGGGAGTGGCGGATCTCGGGGAGGATGGCTATCAGCGCTTTCTCGATGGTGATCCGGTGACCCGGTTTCCCATCCACGCGGCGCCCCGCTTCACCACCAGCCATGAGAACTACTTGTGGCTGAACAGGTTGCAGTGCATCAATATTGGCGAGGGCGACCTGACGGTTCCTATGGCCGCCTACGATGTGTACGCGCTGGCTTCCTAAGGGGCAAACTGCTATATAGTGTTGCCCGCAGTGCCCGGAAACAGCTGAGCACAGAAATCGCGGAAATCGCGGAAATCGCGGTCCATTTGTTGTTTGGCCTGGGCTGGCTCCCCGGTCTGTATAAAGTTGAACAGCTGAGTCTCAAAAAGGCCTTCAAACATCCATCCAACCGCATCGGTCTCCATGGTGATGGTGTAGCCCGAGTATTTTTCAGCCGCCGCGATGAAGGATCGAAACATCACGCCCAGTTCACGCTCAATTTCAATCCGCAGTGGGACGAAATGTGTTTCATACAGTGCCTGTGAGCGTATATCAAACCATACTCGGTGTTCTTGATATTCGCTAATCATCGAGTCACTGCACAGGTTGCAAAACGTGGTTACCAGTTCGTCGAAAGTGCCCGCCGCTTCACACCCTGCAATTACCTTCTGTATAAATGCGCGCTTGAAGGACTTGACGCAGTAAGTAAGCAATTCTGACTTGTCGACAAAATAGTAATGCAGCGTACCCAGAGATACGCCGGCTTCTGCGGCGATATCACGCATACTCGTGTGTGCGTAACCTTTCTTGCCCATGGTAGCCAGGGTGGATTCTCCCAGGCTCTTTCTCCTGGTTTCGAACTTGTTTGGCTTGCTCAATCTGACTTCGATCAGTTTCTGCTTTCTTGCTTGTCGCATCCTGTTCCCGTTGCCGCTTTCAGCGTAGCTGATGTGACAGTCAATCCGGATTATCACATAGTCTCCCGCCACTCCTGGCGAGCCATAACAAAAAAGTGGGCGGTCGACTAATAAAAGTTGAACGCTTGTCCAAGTTATAGTAGCTTTCTTCATGCAGTCAAATGGAAACGCGCTATAAAATGGAAAAACGGAGCCGTTCCTAAAACTGCACGACCTCTTGACGTGCTGGCTGACACGCTAAAAACTACCCGTTTGGGTGGTGTGTGTGCTGTCCGCATAATAGAGTATCGATTGGCAACATTTAGTCTGGGGCATGCCTTGCGGTCTACTGTTTATGGGCTATAAGGATACTGTCGCAAACTAACAAACAAAGTGTCGCCGGTAGACATCATAGTGGCGAAACGCCCAAGTATACTGTCGCAAGGTGAGTTGGGTAGAACAGTGAATTAAATTACATGCTGGCTTCGGTCAGTTACGTGGCGATCATAATCAAATAAGGAGTCCACGCTGAAAACACTACGGTACAGGCTGGCGTTTTATACGCTGCATCATCGAGCACTGTCATTGCTGGTCATAGGGGCTATAACGCTTTTCTTTGCCGCGGGCCTTAGACATGTGGAACTCCGCACAATTTTTTCTGACCTGTTGCCGAAAAGTCACCCTTTCGTGCAAACCTATACGGATCACCCCAATTTTGGTAACCCGTTGACCCTGACGGTAATGGTGAAGCGTAAAGACGGCGATATCTACAATCCCGAGACGCTGCAGAAGGTATGGGATATCACCCGTGATATCGACCTGACCCCCGGCGTGGACCATGACCAGATTCTGTCCATATCGACTGAGAAGGCACGCTATTCCGAAGCTACCCCTTACGGTATCGAAAGCCAACCATTGATGGGCGATCACGCGCCGGCGAACCCTGAAGAAATAGAGGAGTTTCGAACACGCGTTGATAAGGCGCCCAATGCCAGAGCCTTCCTTATCTCACAGGATGAGTCTGCGACTCTGATCAAGGCGACTTTCATTGAGCGCTTGATAGATTATGGCGAGATATTTGACTACGTGCAGGCCTTGGCAGAGCGCGAGCGCGACGCCGGTCATGAGGTTTATGTAGCGGGCCAGCCCATGCTGACAGGCTGGGTTTACAGTCACGAGCGGGCCATGCTCGGTATCTTTGCCGTCACCGGTGGCGCTTTGGTGTTATCCCTTATTATTTACATGTTTAACATCGCCGGCGTTGTCACACCCCTGGTCACCAGTGTGGTGGCTGCTATCTGGGGCTTTGGTTTTGTCGGTTGGTTGGGCGACCCTATCGAGCCGTTGATCATGGTGGTGCCGCTGTTGCTGGTTGCTCGATCATTCAGTCACTGTGTGCAGTTTATCGAGCGGTATTACGAGGTTTATCATGCGGTCGGTGATAAAAAGAAAGCGGCGGAAATATCGCTGGGCGTAATGATGGCCCCGGGCACGCTGGGTATTGTTACCGATGCAGTGGGCCTGTTCCTCATCATGGTAGCACCGATACCGGCAATGGAGAGATTTGCAGTATTCTGTGGTTTCTGGGCGTTGATACTGATACCCACCAATGTCTTCTTGTCCCCGTTGATACTGTCATTTCTACCCGAGCCTAAAAATGTCGCGCAAATTATCGGCATCGACAAGCATGGTGGCGGCTTCTGGCATACCGGTATCCGCAAGATCCTGCTGCGTGTAGCGAAACTCAGTCACGGTAAGCAAGCTCCGGTAACGACATTTGTCATCATCGCGTTGACTGTCTTTGGTATTTCGCAAGTCGTACAGCTAAAGGTCGGCAACCCGGTAGAGGGCAGTAGCCTGCTGTGGGAGGACTCGGAATACAATATTGCGGTGTCGGAAATCAATAAACATTTCGCCGGATTGAATACCCTGGAAGTGGTTTTTGAGGCCAAGGACATCAACAACCCCAGCCGTGTCGCGCGGCAAGCTGAAACCGTGTTTTCCATGTTGGAACTGCAGCGAATTCTGGAGAAGCAGGATGTTCCGCCAGTGGCGACGCTTTCCTTTGGTGACTATCTGCCCGAAGCTAACAGATTGTTCAGCGGTGGCCATCCGAAATGGGCACCACTGGATCGTAACCAACCCGCGGTAGCTGCTGCAGCTGGTGCGGTCATGGTCGGTACTGGTCCCAAGGCGTTCCTGCATGTTGCTGATTTCGTGCAGCAGAATGCCACTGTGTCCCTGTGGTACAAGGACAACAAACAGGAAACGGTAGACCTGGCGTTGGAGCAGACCCGGGCTGCACTGGAGCAGATTGGTCTGGAGCACGACGATTTTCGCATTCGTCTTGGTACAGGCACCATCGCTTTACAGCAGTCAATTAATGACACGGTAGACTACTACCAGTGGATCATTCTGGGCTTGCTGAATATTGTAATCCTCGTTACCTGCAGCTACGCGTATCGTTCAGTCGTAGCTGGTATTTTGTTGTTGATTCCAGTGAACTTATCCAACATTTTGCTGGGTGCCTGCATGGTGCAGATGGGTATAGGCCTTGATGTCAACACCTTGCCCATCGCGGCTATTGGCATCGGGGTGGGAATTGACTATGGTATTTACCTCCTTAGCCGCATATGCGAGGAGTTCCAGGAATATAACGACTATGGCAAGGCGATAGATGACGCCGTTGCCACAACAGGTAAGGCTATATTCTTCACAGCGACTATAGTATTAATAGGAATCCTGCCATGGTACTTCTTGTCGGGTCTGAAGTTCCTTGCAGATATGGGTTTACTATTAGTTATGGTGATGCTGATAAATATGGTGATCGCGCTGATAGTTGTGCCACTTCTGGTCTGGTTGATAAAGCCGCGGTTCCTGGGCTTCAAGGACTTGCTGGTGGGTGAGGGCGTTGATCTTTCAGAGTACACTGTACCGGACAGCCCCGAGCATATAACCGCTAAACCCGCTTGAGCCGCGGGCATTGAATGAGAACTGAAAGCTACATTAATTAATAATAGTAACGCAATGTTCTTTAGGAGGACTTAGCATGCACATCAAAAAGTACGACCATAACTACAGCAGAAGACTTTTTCTTGACCGTGTAGCAAAAGGCACAATGGCCGCCGGAGTCCTTACTCCTCTCTGGCCGTTGATCGCGCAAGCGGGGGATATTACCAAGGCCTATCCTGAAGAGCTTTTATCGATAGACGCATACACCAAGGGCAAGGTCAAGACCGGTGACTTTGTTGACGCGAGCAATGTCGAACTCGTCAAGGACCTATTGGACCCCGTGGCCTATATCCAGATCAGCCAGATGGGGCGGCGTGTCAAGATCGCGCCGACGACAACGGATGTGTCTAAAATCTATCCCCATGAGTATCTCGAGGCCACACTCCGGAACTCGGGCAAGGCGATGATGGATGCCGACGGGAACGTTTGGACGAAAGACGGTAAGCCCTGGATTGGTGGCAACCCCTTTCCCGATGCACAAACAGGCCTCGAGGCTTTTGCCAACATTACCCTGAGCTGGGGCCGTCACGACTCCAACTTATATGCCATACGCGATTGGGATATTGGCCCCGACGGTTCTGAGCAGTACCAGTACGATTTCTGCTGGGCCGAGAAAAATACTGTGGGCCTGGTCAATGACAATGGTGCCAATCCCTACTGGGAGGGGCATACAGACAAGCTACGTTATCAGTCCGTCTGGTTTACCTATCCCAATGATTCTCGCGGCACGTCGTTCCTCAACACCTGGGATTACGATCAGCGCAAATTCCCTGAATTGATGGGTTATATCCCAGCGTTCAAGCGCGTACGTCGCTTCCCATCCAGTCAGCGCTTTGAGCCTTTGGTTCCGGGCATAACTCTATTCCTTTCCGACGCATGGGCGGCGGGTGACCCCATGTTGACCTGGGGTAACTATAAGGTCATCGGCCGCCAGCCTATGTTAGGTGGCATCTCGAATAACTGGATGGGTGAGAACCCCAACTATGAGCCGGGCGTGCACGGTGGACCGAAAGGCCTTACCTTCTTTGATCAGACCATGGAATTGATTCCTGAGACGATTGTTATCGAAGCTGAGCCTACCGGGTATCCCCGGGCACCTGTAAGTAAAAAGCGGGTATGGATTGACACTCGGAACATGATGTTCAGCTCTTATGTCACCTACGACAGACGTGGCGAGCTGTGGAAATCATTCGAGCCCTCATTCAGCCAGTATAAGCAGGGTGATGCGGTTAAAATGGACGGTGAGTACCCGGCCTGGTCCTGGACACATGTACACACCCATGACATTCAGACCAATCGTATGAGCCGTTTCTTCCAGGCGGAAGAAGTGCGTGGTGGCTTCTACTCCGGCTATAACCAGGATGATTTGTACGATCGCTATATGACCGTACCAGCCATCCGTCGTTTGGGTAGCTGATTGATGGCTCCACGATCAATAAGTCTCGTACTACTTGCGTGTAGTCTTGCGATGCCGCTTGTGGCGGTCAGTGAACCAGTTCAGGTCTATCGCGGGACAGCCCACGATGCACTGTTTGGTTTGTGTCTTGATGGACAGCAGGGAGTTGCCGTAGGCGGTGCCGGGCTTGTGCTCGAAACCGCAGACGGAGGCCTGAGCTGGACGGAAATGCCGGCGTTTGCCAACACTGCTTTGCTGGACGTTAGCTGCGGCTCTGGGCCCAATCTGATTGTGTCTCAGGGCGGCGCGATTTTTCGTGCCAACGAGGGCTCCTACCAGGCGATAGATTCGGGAACGGATGCACGCCTGTTGGCTGTAGACAGTAACAGCAGTGGCCTCGCTTATGCGGTAGGTGCTTTTGGTACCATTTTGCGCTCCGAAGATGGTGGCTTGACCTGGGAGCTGGTGCCCGTGGATTGGGAAGCGATTCTCAATGATTTTGTCGAACCCCATCTTTACGATGTTCAGGTTGACGAAGCGGGTGTTGTTACTCTCGTTGGTGAGTTTGAGTTGGTGGTGCGCTCACCCGACGGGGGAGTAACATGGGAGACGGCACACAAGGGCGAGGCGTCGTTGTTTGGCCTCAGCCTGACAGCCGACGGTTCTGGCTTCGCTGTGGGACAGGAAGGCAAAATTATCCGTACTTCAGACGGCGGATCAACCTGGTCGGAAGTAGAGTCACCTACGGGCGGAATTCTGCTCACCGTATGGTCCTCTGCGCAAGGCGAAGTATTGATTAGTGGGATTCGCAATATGCTGCACAGTAGCGATGGCGGGTCTACCTGGGATCTCATAGAAGGTGGGGATCTGAATACAGGGTGGTATCAAGGTCTTGTAGTTGTCGATGATGACGGTGCTTCTTCGACAACAGCTCTGTTGGCCGGGAACCAGGGAAGCATCATCAAGCTGGAATTGAATTGACGTAGCAAGCTGTAACAATAGAAATATATAACAATAGAAATCGGAGAGACCCATGACATACAAGAAAAGAGCAACAACTGCGATTCAGGGTATCGGAACCATGGCTCTGATGTGTTCAGCGCAGGCCGCCTTTGCTGCCGACTGGGACATGTCCGGCTTTATTCGGCAAGAAGGAGCCTATTCCCTGAGTGAAGGCGGTAGAGAGAACTACTGGGATCAGGGCGGAAACATCTACAACGGTAAGGAGATTGTTAACTCCCTGGGATTTACCGTTGAACGACCCAAGTCCTTTGATGAAGACAATGACTGGAATTTGAATATCACTCGGGGCCAACTCGATATTGATGCCAAATTCAGCGATAGACTGAAGTTTGTGGCCAAAGTTCGGGCTGTTTATGCATGGGATACCTACGATAGCTTTGGGAATGATCCAAACTACTTTGAAACACCGCTTCGCGGCGACTGTGGTACTACGCTGGAAGTGTGTGGCAAAGACTATATGGTCGATCTCCCCGCTTTCTACCTGGATTACAACTCAGGCGCCTTCTGGTTGCGAGCGGGCAATCAACAAATAGCCTGGGGCGAATCGTATTTCTTCCGCGTCCTGGATACCCCGAATGGTCTGGATCTCCGTCGTCACTCGGCACTTGACTGGGCCTCGGAGGAATTCTCTGACAAGCGTGTACCTGCGCTGGGTGTTCGCGCCAGCTATCAGTTTGATAATGGCTGGGAGCTTGAAGGTTGGACGCAGCAATTCGCGCCGACCATTTATTCCGATGAAAACACTCCATACAACGTTGTTGCTACACAGTTCGTACTGCGTCAGAAAGAGGGCTTTAACGAAGTCGACAATGAATGGAACTTTGGCGCCCGTTTTAGAGGCCAGATTGGCGAACTGGGCTTGCAGTTCACGTACACCAGTCGCCGCGACCCCAATGGCGTCATTCGCTGGGATGCGCTCGGCTTTAACCCCTTCACCGAGGCCGGTATTCCGGACCCGGGCATAGGGGATTTGTTGGCGCAGACTCCATTTGAGCCGTTCACAACAGAGGGTGTGTATAGCTCCAACGAGTGGTGGAACTACGCTGGCAGGTCGCGGCTTAATGGCAACCTGCAGCAGGTGTTTGATGATTTCCCCGCCGCCCAAACGCTCACCAACGGGGTTCTTGATGCCTTGGGATATCCTCCCGGTACCCAGGTTAATAACTACCAGATCACCTCTCAGGTGCTGGATGCGTTCTTGACACCGGAAGCGGGTGGTCTGGGTAATCTGCGCGGCTACCTCGACCGCAGGTATTATCGCGAGGACATTATCGGTTTCGGTACCAACTATATGTTCTTCAGCGAGCCCGACTCCTTCTTTGATCAGTTGATCGTGCGCTTCGAAGCGACCTACACGCCCAACAAGTTGTTCACCGACCCTGAACTTGCGCAGGATTACAAAGAGGCGGACGAGTGGGTCACTTCCTTGGTATTTGAAAAATACCAGCGCTTTTCGAACAGTTTCCCTGCAACGTATATGGTCCTGCAGTGGATGCATAAGTCCGAGAGTGATTTGGTCGGCCGGCACCTCAGTGGCTATGGTGGTACTACCAAAATGGCGGCAGATTCTACAGGTCCCGGTGGCCGCGATGGATTTGATGCCATTTCCTTCGCATTACAGCAGCCCTCTCCTACCCTGGCATGGCGTACGGACTTTGCGGTGTTGTGGGATCCCAAAGGGGGTTACCTGATACAGCCCGGTGTTCGTTGGAAGCCTAGTGAAGCCTGGAGTGCAGAACTCTTTGCCAACTTCATTGGAGGTAAGAGTGACAACGAGAATACGCTGACCACCTTCGACTATGCCAACGAGGTTGCCTTCCGCCTGACTTACCAGTTCTAGGTAGTTATGTTGGAGCAGGCGCCACAATTAGGAGAGTGGCTGGCACTGCTGACACTAGGGGGACCAGTGGTACTGGTCCTCCTTTTTATGTCAGTAGTAGCGCTAGCGGTGACACTTTACAAACTCTTGCAGATGCGGGGCTTTTCCGGGCGCTCGCTAGATAAGCTTGATGATGCGGTAACGCGCTGGTGCCAGGGGGAGGACGACGCTATAGCACTTGCAGGTGCCAGTAAATCGCCACTGGCGCCGATGATCAGTAACGGTATGAATTGGCTTGCGGTCGATGGCTGTGACCTCGCTGCAATTGAAGCCGAATTAACCCGTATGGCGCAGCGTGTTCTGGTACGACTCAATTCACTGCTCGGTATTCTCGAGCAGGTGGCCTATCTGGCGCCACTATTGGGCTTACTGGGTACAGTGCTGGGCATTATCGATGTTTTCCATGGGCTGGCCGAGCAGGGTTCCAGTGCAGATTCCGGGCAACTCGCCGGAGGAATCTGGGAGGCTTTGCTAACTACGGCTGTGGGGCTTTGTGTAGCCATTCCGTTTGCTCTGGTGCATGCAGGGCTTCAGGGTCGAATCGACAAGATACGCTCGCGAACAGAAGACATGATGACTCGTTTGTTCACTGCCGGGCTTTATCGCAGTCCGGGCAGTAGCGACTGACACAACTGCGGTATGCGACTCCCGCAGACATCTCGTACCACAATTCGTCGAATCAGCCTGACGCCGCTTATTGATATTGTTTTTATTCTGTTGCTGTTTTTTATTCTAGAAAGTAACTTCCTACAATTCGGCGAACTGGTGTTCAACACACCGGAACGAGATGATTCGGGAAACTCGCCGCTACAAGTTATGGAGCTACAGGTTTTTGCCGACGGGCGTATCTGGCTGGAGGGGCGTTCATTACAAGCCAGCTCACTCGACGAATATCTCGAGCAGAAAAAATACGAGAGTGCCACACCGGTTTTTGTTCGCGCACATGACGATTTACCTCTTCAGGTGTTGGTACGTATTGTGGATATTCTTCAGGGCCATGCCCTGACGAATCTGCAAGTACTGGCCCTGGAGGAGTAGCAGGATGATTAAACTGGATGCGCCGGTGCAAAGCACAAAGCGCATTGATGAAAAAATTATCCCCATGATTAACATCATTTTTCTGCTGCTGATGTTTTTTCTTATCATGGGCAATATCTCTGAATTGGTGCGGGAGGATGTGATCCCCCCGCGCTCCTCAAGCGCCGGGGTCTCACTTGGCGCCCCTGCGGAATGGATTCTTGCCCGAGATGGCACCATTGTGATGGGAGAGCAGGAAATGCGCCTTGATCAAGTTTTCACGTGGCTCGCAGCACCGGGCAATAGCCTGCCCAAGCGTGTGCTCCTGCGTGTGGATGGCGCTGCCCTGAGCGGTGCACTACTGCCACTGATGGACCTGATGCGCGATCACGGAGTTGAGAAGATTGCGCTCGTCACTATTAACGAAGACGGTAATCGGTGACAACCCAAGGTCTATGAGCGCTGGTATCGGTAAGCATAACGTTGCAACCTGGGTCTTACTGATCGTTTTTTCTGTGCTGGTTCATTTGCTCATTTCGTGGCAAGCGGGTCGTGATCTTAAGCTCACGCAGGCCGCCGATGAGGAGCAAAGTGTCGAGCTAACCCTCTCGGCCCCACCGATTGAAGAACCGGAAAAAGAGAGCCTCCTGTTCGAGGAGCCACTGGAGTTTGAACCGCCTGCGGTGCTGGTAGCCAGTACCAGTGAACTTCCGCCACCACCTGCAGTGGACTTGGCCATGGTTGCCGCAGCTGGTGGCAAGGCCGAATCGCTGCTGGCACCACCATCACTGGATTCACTTGCTTTCACCGAAGGGGAGGGGACAGCGGGTTTTGGCAGGGGTATAGGCACGGGGCTGAGCCAGTCCAGCAACCGCTTCGCCGCCTATGTCGAAGGGCTGCGTGAAACAGGACTGGATGTCATGTTTGTAGTGGACGCAACGGGCTCAATGGATTGGGCGATTGCAGAAGTGCGAACCAGGATCGCTGATATCGTGGACTCGGTGCGCTCACTTGTTCCTGTTGCACGATTCGGTGTCGTGGCCTATCGAGACTACGATGACCCGGAGTTTCTCACCCGCACACAACCACTGACGTTTTCCCTGGTGAAGTTGTCACGTTTTTTGTCTACGTTGGAAGCGAAAGACGGGGGTAGCTGGCAGGAGGCGGTCACAGCAGGCATGGAGGTCGCTGCCTCGGCTAACTGGCGCCCGGGCGCCAAACGGGTTGTAGTGATTATTGGTGATGCGCCACCTCATGAGAACAGTTTTGATCGGTTGCTGGCCTTAACCCGTGACCTGGTGTTACAGGGTGGGCAGGTGTCGACTCTGGATGTGAGCAATGACTCAAACCCTGCTCTAATTGAAGCGTCATTGGGAAGAACAGTTAACCGCGCGCTGTATCGCGATAGTCCCATGCTGCCATTCCAGGAGATTGCAGAAGCTGGCAATGGCCGGGCCGCTACCATGGACGGGGATGTAGTTGTTGCGCGCCAGCTGCTCTTTCTGGTCATGGGCGGCCAGTTTTCTGCCGAAATGACTTTGCTGATGGAGGCATTGTGATGATGCTCCAACACCCTCACGCATTTCTTCCCATCGCTGCCTTGATCTGGTTGCTGAACATTTCCGGTGCATGCGCAGACGAGCCTGCGGTGAGTTACGAGCAATTGCTGAAGGGCATTGAAACCACCCCATTTGGCGCAGAGCAATGCCAGCAACTGGCCGTGTCTTTTGGCGGTTGGGTTGTCGCCCAGCGCGATAGTGGAGCGGGCGCGGCTCGCTTGTTGGATGGGCGAAAACTTGGCGAGAAGCTGCATGGTAATTGCCGTGGAGCAATTCGGGATATCGAGCGCGCAACGAACGAAGAAGAGGCGGCACTCGAGAACCTGTACCGGTCGGAGCTGTGGTACGACCTGAACCGTGCGTTGGCCTCACTGCGATATTGGCAGGCATGGCTGGACCTGTCACTGGCGCAGTACGGGGTCGAGAAGGAGACGCGCGTAACCGCGCTATCCCGCGCAGAACGCGGGTTTCAGGCCTCTTCGTTGCGAATACTGTACCCCGGTTTGGTATACGGCAGCTGGTTGGGCTTGGCGTATGTAGCGCAGCTGCAGGAAGACACCACAACCATGAAGCAGCGGCTGTTGCTGCTGAAGCGTGCTCTGGAACCGGACCCTGAGAATCCGCTGCATCAAATTGTGGACACTGAGTTGGGGCTGCTGGCCTTGCAGTTTGAGGGAAGTGACGCGATCGAGATAGTAGATAATGAGCCTTTGACTCCCGCCAGGGCGCGGCTGCTGGAAGAAAAGGCTTTCCTGCTTCTTGAGCGCAGACGTGAAGAGAATACGGGTGGCTTTGAAGCAGCGGAATACCTGCGTCACCTCATCGCTCAGGGTTTCCTCGATGATCGCTTATTTGCACGTATCCTGAGTTACCAGGAAGAAATCGTGGGCTATGAAATCGGTCCAATTGCCTACCTCGTGGAAGCGGAATTTGCCTATGCTTTTCAGCAATACGAATCCACAGTATTAAAGTTTCAGCAGTTCCTTGCCTCAGATGCTGTTAACTTCCCCCTTGATCTCACTGTGTTCAGCTACCATTACGCGGTAGCGCTTTACGAGCTCGGATTGAATCGAGAATCAATGGCAATGATTCAGGAGTTGCGTGAGGCGAAGGCCATTCCAGGTGAACTGCAGGCACCGCTGATCAAACTGCAGTTTATAGTCGCTGAAGCTCTGCATCAGGACGATCCCTCGGCAACGCGTGCGTCACTGATGCGCAGTGCCGCTGAAGAGTATATCGCCAGTGCCGGTTCAGATCCGGACATTGCAAGTGCGCACCTGGCGCTGGCACGAGTCGAGGCTGACACCGTAAAACAGGCCCGCCACCTCACCCTGGCTGCCACTGACTCTCGGCTGGAAGACAACGTGCTTGCAGTTGAACTTGAGTTGGCTGTGGCGCGCTTTCAACAGGTTGCGAGCAGTTCAAATCAGGCCGATGTGGAGGCGTCCGCGGTTAAAGCTCTTGCGCTGCTTAAGTCTCTATCCAGCGATCAGCGTGAGACTTTGGCAATGCAAGTGCTGACGGCACAACTGGGCAGTGTTCTGGCTAAAGAGCCCGATGAGGTGCTGGGTAGAATTGATACGCTGTCGCAAGATCCGGGCTTGAGTCCCACGCAGAGGAGGGTTCTTGAATGGTCGCGACTGCGCCTGATAGACCGCTTGCAGGGGCCGGAAGCCCTGGGTCTGTACGTGCGTGAACAATTCGACAACTCTGATCCTGCCTTTTCTCACGAACTGTTTGTTTTACTACGGGAATTTGATGCACGAGGCCGCGACGCAGAACTCGCTGTGTTAAGTACATCATGGCTTCCTGCGCTGACCGACCGGCCACAACTTCAGCGGCAGGTCTGGATGTTGTCTATCAATGCGCTGCGATCTACCGGGCAGAATCAGGCGGCGCTGGACGCAATACACAGTATGTTGGCGGTGTTTCCCGGTTCAGGTGACGCCTGGCAGCAACTGGCGGAGCAGTCGGAGCTTATGGGAGATACGTTCGCGGCAGAGAGGGCGCTGGCCCATATTGCCGAAGCAGAACCGGAGGGATCACCCCGTTGGCTAACTGTGTCTTTACGCCGCCTGCAACTGCTGGCCGTGGAAAAAGGGCCGGATACTCGCGGCTGTGCGCTGCAGCGCACAATTCAATGGTATAATCATCGTTTAGAGAAGGAACAGCAGCAGATTCTAGCGGTCTTAACTCGAGACATGGGCTGCCCGCTGCACAAGGAGTAACACGCATGCACATCAGACAATTTGATTCACAGTACTCCAGGCGACACTTCCTGGCGCAAATGGGCCGTGGCGTCCTGGCCACCGGCGTGCTGGCGCCGTTGTGGCCGACTATTGCAGCAAGCGGAAGTATAACCGACGCCTACCCTGACGAGTTGTTGTCGCTGGAAGCCTATACCGGCGGCAAGCTGGGTGTTGGCGACCAGATTGATGCCGGTAATGTCGAGCTGGTCAAGGATTTGCTCGACCCAATTCAGTACACGCAGATCTCCCAGATGGGGAGGGTGCTTAAGGTTCGGGCGACCACCACAGACATTATGAAACTGAGTCCCTGGGAATACATAGAAGCCACCTTGAGCAACCAGGGGCAGGCAATGTTTTCGGCTGATGGCAACGTGGTCACGCGGGAAGGAAAGCCCTGGATTGGTGGTAACCCCTTCCCCGACCCCAAATCCGCCCTGGAGATCTTTGCTGGAATTACTATGAGCTGGGGGCGTCACGATGTATCGCTTAACGCGGTCAAGGAATATGATCTCGACCCGGAGGGCAAGATCGCCTATAACTACCAATCTTGCTGGATTGAGATGAGCCCGGTGGGGCGACTGGTACTGGAGCCAAAACCGTATTGGCCCGGGCATGAAGACAAGTTGCGCTACCAGTCGGTGTTGTTTCTGACACCCAGTGATATCAGGGGTACTTCCTACCTTAACATTTGGCACTATGACCAGAATCGATACCCGGATCTGTACGGGTACCTTCCCGCCTTCAAACGCGTCAGGCGGTTTCCCACCAACCAGCGTTTCGAACCGCTGATACCCGGGTCTACCCTGTATCTGTCAGATGCCTGGGCGGCGGGCGACCCATTTCTCACCTGGGGCAATTACCGCACGGTTCATCGCGGTCCCGCACTGGCAGCCGTTAGCGGTAACTGGAACGGGAATGATCCCAACTGGGAGCACAGCGTTCACGGAGGGCAGAATGGTGATACCTTCTGGGATACCGAAGTAGAACTGGTTCCCGAGGCGATCGTGGTAGAGGCAGAGCCGACCGGGTATCCGCGGGCACCAGTGAGCAAGAAGCGCGTCTGGTTTGATGCCAGGACGCTGTTACCTCTCAGTATGGTGAGCTACGACCGCCGCGGTGAAATGTACCGTTCTTTTGACGGTGCTTTCTCCCTGTATGAGGATGGCGACAAGCGGGTAATGGATGGTAAACACCCCTACTGGTCCTGGACGCGGGTGCATGCGCACGATGTGCAAACCAACAGGATGACGCGTCTTGAGCAGGTACAGGAGGTGGCTGGTGGATTTCGGACACAGGTGAATGTAGAAGGGGTGTATGACAGATTTCTCACTCAGGCTGCGCTCAGACGTCTGGGAACCTGAGACAACACAAGGCGGTTTTCAGTCCGCTTTGTGTTGCGGTGGACGGTCTACCGGATGTTGCTCTTCGTGCTCTTCCGGGATGTCATCTTCCGGGAGGAAGTCATCTTCCGGGATGTTATCTTCCTGGAGGACGTCATCGCTGTCATAACTGCTCCCCAGATTCTGCTTGAATTCCTGGGAGGTGGTTTTGAATTGCTCGTTTGCCTTGTTCAGTTGATTTTTTACAGAATCAATTTCCAGCTCGTGCTCGATCTCCCGCTTCATCGTATTGAAGCCACGCTTGAAATGACTCAGCCATTGAGAGCCCGTTCGAATGGCGCCTGGTAGCCTCTCAGGCCCAATAACCAGTAGTCCTACGACCCCGATCAGGACAATCTCGGCAAATCCGATATCGAACATTATAAACCTGCCTGTGCGGCGTGCCGAATTACTGCAGCTTCCGCTGCGGCGGATAACTGCCCAACGCTTCTTTCAGCCATGCTCACTGTTTTCTCCCCGGGGCGATTGTGCGGTGTTGATTATGCCATAGCCAGGGCAAGGTGTGTCCTTGACGCTGCCAGTTGTACAGAGAAATTACTCCGAAAACTACCCGCGGGGGTGGTGCGGCAGACCCTGCGCCGGGCGAGTATGGGAGTAGTATTCTCAGGGGAAAAATCATGGACGAGTCTAATCAAAATCTGGGCGCCGACCCGTTTGCAGGGTCGCCACTTATTCCTTACGAGGAACTGGAAACGCTCACCCTGAACCAGGATCCGGACAATCCACGGGTGGCTCGTATTACCTTTAATCGCCCGGAAAAACTGAATGCAATAACCTTTCAGACACCCGGAGAAATACGCCGGGCAGTAGAAGCTGCCAATGCCTGTGACGATATTCATGTCATTGTGCTACAGGGTGCAGGGCCCGCGTTCTGCGCCGGCTACGACATCGGCCTGTTTGCCGAAGGGATGGAAGACCACCCCTGTAAACAGGAGTCGGAACATTGGGACCCTATGGTGGATTATCGCACTATGCGTAGCTACACCGACGATTTCATGAGTCTCTGGCGTTCCCATAAACCCACCATTGCACGGGTACACAAATACGCCATTGCCGGTGGTTCTGATATCGCCCTGTGCTGCGATCAGGTGGTCATGGAGGATACTGCCCGCATAGGCTATATGCCGGTGCGGGTGTGGGGCTGCCCCACAACGGCACACTGGACTTATCGGTTGGGGCCGGAGCGTGCCAAGCGCATGACACTCACCGGTGATTTAATCGATGGTGTGAAGGCAGCTGACTGGGGGCTGGTGAGTGAATCGGTCGCACCGGAGGCACTTACCGGGGCAGTGGATGCACTGGCCGCGCGTATCGGTAGTGTACCTACCGGTATGTTGATGATGCAGAAGATGATCGTCAATGAAGCGGTAGAACGGATGGGGCTGATGGCGAGCCAGACCATGGCCACCATGTTTGACGGTATTACCCGGCACAACCCGGAGGGAATGTGGTTCCGGCGACACGCCCAGGCGAACCGGTTCAAGTCGGCTGTCGAGTGGCGGGATTCGGGGCGGCCTATACCGGAAGGGGATGAGGCGCGGGCGGCTATCGCCGAGTTGGAGGCACAGATTGCCGAGTCACGGAAATCCACGACTTAAACAGGAATGCTATATGACGGTTAGAGTAGAGAAAAACGGTGCAGTTACCACGGTTATTCACAGTCGCGCGGAGGCCCGCAATGCGATGGATCCAGGCAGTGCGGAGGAACTTGTAGCCGCCTTTGTGGAGTTCGATAGAGACCCCAATGCGGCGGTGGCTGTTTTCTGGGGTGAAGGCGGTGCTTTTTGTGCCGGTTGGGACCTGAAGTATGCGAGTAGCCTGAAGGGTAAAGAAAGACCCCTTGGCGAGTTGGATTTTCCCGATGACCTCAGTGCTGCACCCCGGGGCCCTATGGGGCCCAGCAGACTGCAATTGTCCAAGCCTGTTATTGCCGCGATAGCAGGGCCAGCGGTGGCTGGCGGTTTTGAACTCGCGTTGTGGTGCGACCTTCGCATTATGGAGGAAAGTGCCTATGCTGGCGTTTATTGCCGACGCTGGGGAGTGCCCTTGATAGACGGCGGGACTGTGCGTTTGCCCCGGCTGGTAGGTCAGGGGCGAGCCCTTGAGATTATTCTTACAGGGCGCAAGGTGCCCGCCGAGGAATGCCTGCGAATAGGCGCCTGCGAACAGGTTGTGCCCGACGGGCAATCGCGGCAGGCAGCAGAGGCCATGGCTTTGGAAATTTCCCGCTTTCCCCAGGGTTGTATGCGAGCTGATCGTCGCTCAGTCTACCTGCAGCATGGACTTCCGGTTGAAGAAGCCCTCAGGGTGGAATGGGAAAACAGTTCGCCAATGCTCTCTGCTGAGGGCCTGGAGGGTGCCACCCGATTCAAGGACGGCAAGGGCCGCCATGGGGATTTTGGCAATATTTGATATGCAGTCCGTCCTGCTGACGTCCAGCGAAAGACACTAGAAACCAGAAAGGAGCAAATGTGCGGCCTATAGATTATTTCGACCGGGGTGTCCAGATCGCCCGGGACCAGGTATTTGTCGAGGGTAACGGCCACAGTTATACCTTTGGTGAGGCACAACAGGAAACCCGGTCAATTGCTTGCAGCCTCTACAACGCAGGCTTTGCGCTGGGGGATTCTGTCGCGGTGTTCTCGCCCAACGAGCCGGCGGCGGTGGTGTGTATCCTCGCGACTTATCGCGCCGGAGGTGCGTGGGTGCCGGTCAATGTGCGCAACGCTCCCGGGTCAAATGCGGAATATATGGCGTACGTTAATACCCGGTGGCTGTTCTTTCACTCGTCAGTGATTGAGGACGTTAACAAAATCATACCACTGCTGCCAGACCTCAAAGGGGCGGTGTGCATTGATTCAGGCGATACCGGCTATCCGGCATTATCAGAGTTTTACCAGCCTTCAGATATTACCTCGGTGCCGGACTGGTCAGACCCTTTCAGTGCACCGGACTTTGTCTTTTCGCGCTGGCCCACCGGCGGTACAACCGGGCCCTCCAAAGGCGTTGAGATCAGCAATCGAGCCATTTGCACAATGATTGAACTGGGGCTGCGGCATTATATCGGCGAGCAAACCGAGCGTGTTGTACATCTTGCGGTTGCACCAATTACGCATGCCGCCGGGGTGATTATCAACATCTATGCAGCTGTGGGAGGTAAGACGGTTGTGCTGCCGCAGTTTGATGCAGTTGCCGTGTTGCGCGCCATTGAGAAACATCGGGTCACCCACATTTTCCTGCCTCCCACCGCCTACTACGGCTTGCTTGATGAGGCCGCCAAAAACGACTACGACACCTCCAGCCTGCGCCAGTTATTGCTCGCTGCCGCCCCGGTATCGCCGGACAAGTTACGGCAGGGAGTGGAGCAGTTCGGTCCGGTTCTTTGCCAGTGCTTTGGTCAGGCGGAGTCACCTATGCTGGTATCGTGGCTAAGCCCCAGCGTGTTGGCGGCGGCTATCGCCGGCAAACACCCTGAGCGCATTGCCAGCTGCGGCCAGGTGACCTCGCCGACACGGGTTGCCATTCTGGATGAAAACGGTGTTGAGTTGCCGTTGGGAGAACGTGGCGAAATTTGTGTTCGGGGCCCGCTTGTTACGCCCGGATATTATAAAAAGCCTGAAGACACGGCTGCCGCCAGAAAGTTTGGCTGGCATCACACTGGCGATGTCGGCACCCTTGACGAATATGGATACCTGTATATCGTGGACCGCCTGAAGGATATGATCATCACGGGTGGGTTCAACGTGTTCAGTGCGGAGGTCGAAACCCCGATTCTGGCGCAGCCTGAAGTACTGGAGTGCGCAGTGATAGGTGTGCCGGACGCCAAATGGGGCGAGTCGATCAAAGCGGTTGTGGTATTGCGAGAGGGCTATAGCCTCACGGAGCAGGAACTTATTGCCCGTATCAGGGAAAAGCTGGGCGGCGTGAAAACTCCCAAGTCGGTCGAGATACGTGATCAAATCCCCAAGACCAATGTCGGCAAGACAGACAAGAAGGCCCTGCGCAAACTCTTTTGTGAATAGCGCAGGGCACAGATGCCAGCTCTGGCGCTAAATTCAACGGAGATCAGTAATGAAAGTAATACAGGTACCTCAACCCGCAACGCTTGATTCCCTCAAGGTGGTGGAATGCGATCAGCCGCAGCCCGGCTTTGGTGAAATTCTCGTGCGAATCAGGGCGAGTTCCCTCAATTACCACGACTACGCAGTGGTGGCGGGTATGTTGCCCGTCGACGATGGGCGCATCCCCATGTCAGATGGTGCGGGGGAAGTCGCAGCCCTGGGTGAAGGGGTTACCGCGTTTGCGGTGGGTGACAAGGTCATGTCGACGTTTTTCCCGGGCTGGCCCGGTGGGCCCGTTTCCGCCGAGCGTACCCTGGGTGTACCCGGCGACCACATCGATGGCTTTGCCGCAGAGTATGTGTGCATGCCCGTCTCGGCTTTTACCGCTATGCCCAGGGGTTATACGTTTGAAGAGGCGGCAACACTGCCCTGTGCCGCGCTCACAGCGTGGCGAGCGCTGTTTGTAGAAAACGCCATCCGGCCAGGGACTACTGTGCTCACCCAGGGAACAGGTGGTGTATCTATCTTTGCGCTACAAATGGCCAAGGCGGCGGGTGCACGGGTTATATCGACGTCATCCTCGGAAGCGAAACTCAACAGGCTTACGGAGCTGGGTGCAGACCATGTTATCAATTATCGGGAAACCCCCGAATGGGGTGCGCAAGTGCTTGAGCTTACCCAAGGCCGTGGGGTTGACGCGGTTGTGGAGGTCGGCGGTCCCGGGACACTACCGCAGTCTATCGCGGCAGCGCGGGTCGGGGGGCATATTTCGCTGATCGGTGTATTGACCGGCTGGGGCGGTGAGGTGCCAACCTCTGAAGCTATGTGGAAAAACGTCACCATTGCGGGCATAACCGTGGGTTCACACGATCACCAGCGAGATATGACAAGAGCCCTGGAAGCAGCCAGCTTCCGGCCTGTTATCGATTCCAGCTTTGCGCTGGAAAATATTTCCGACGCCTTCAAATTACAGGAGTCCCAGAAACACTTCGGTAAGATCTGCCTCACTATGTAATTGACGAAACCGTAAAATGGGCGGTTCCGGCATATAGTCGCTAAAAACTACCCGCCCGGGTGGCGTCCGGGTCTCTCTTCTCAAATAGTCTTCTTGCATGCCAGTTTCATTCGGTTTATTGCAAGTATTTTGAGGTAGAGAACCCATGGGGAAGCTCATCAATATCGACAACGGCGGCACACTGACAGATTTTTGTGCCCTCGACGGCGAAACGATATATCACACCAAGGCCCTAACCACACCGTTTGACTTGAGCAAGTGCTTCTTTGACGGGATGAAGAAGCTTGCCAGGGACATCTATGGAGACGAGGGGCAGGTGGATCAGCTGCTCCAGAGCACCGATTACATCCGTTATTCAACCACCTTGGGTACCAACGCCCTGGTGGAGCGCAAGGGCCCGCAACTCGGGCTGTTGGTCGATAGCGAGGACAACCTCGCGCTGCTTACCGAATCAGCCGAACAGAGTTCACTATTTTCCGACCTTATTGCTGACCGTGTTGCCACCATCGATCTGTCCCTTTCCGATACGGATATGGAGGCGGGTATTGTTGCCGCAGTCAATCGCGTGGCAACGTCGGGTGCCAGCCGGATATTGCTGTCGATCAATCTGCCCGAGTTCAAACGCATTGAGGCGAAGCTGTGCGGCATTATTGGTCGCAAATTTCCGTCCCACTTGTTAGGTGTTGTTCCCGTGCTGTCCGCAGGTGAACTGACCGATGATCCGAACTACGCTAGACGTACCTGGTCTGTGGTGATGAATGCGTTCCTGCACCCCGGGATGGAGCGATTTCTCTACAGCGCCGATCATCGTCTGAAGGCGCATAAAACGAGAAATCCGCTGTTAATATTCCGCAACGACGGCGGGGCCGCGCGGGTAGCCAAAACTACCGCGCTTAAATCCTATGGCTCGGGCCCGCGTGGTGGTATGGAAGGTGTCAAGGCGCTGGCCGGGCACTACGGCTACAAGAAAGTGCTTTCCTATGATGTGGGCGGCACGACCACTGATATTGGTGTTGTCGTGGATGGCGCGTTGACCACTGACAGGCACGGCCATATTGAAGGTGTGGAAGTCAGTTTTCCACTGGCGAATATTTTCAGCGCAGGCGTGGGTGGCAGTTCGGTTATCGCCACGGATGGCAAGGACATTACGGTGGGGCCGGAATCCGTTGGAGCCGCACCTGGCCCTGCCTGTTTTGGTCTTGGCGGCAAGCGGGCCACTATCACCGATGTATTTTTGTTGTTGGGTGTATTAGACCCCGCCACATATTTTGGCGGGGAGTTCAGCCTTGATGCTGAGCGGGCCACCCAGGCCATCACGACCAATATCGCTGAACCGCTGGGCCTGGAACTGAACGAGGCACTGATCCGGATGTTCAACGCCTGGGTTAACAAAATCGCTATGGCTCTGAAAAGCTACAGTGACATCGACGACGAAACGACATTGGCAGGGTTTGGCGGGGCGGGTGCCCTGGCAGCCACGCGTATCGCAGATGCAACGGGTGCGAAGCGAGTCATCATCCCCGGCCTTGGCGCTGTTTTCAGTGCAGTCGGAATCGGCTTTTCGCCGCTGTCACAGGTCTACCAGTTCACCCTGGATGAACACAGCGATGAAGCTCTTCATCGCGTTGTAAGCAGTACCCGTGCTCGCGCGCAAAAGGATATGTTCGCTGAAGGAGTGGATCTGCAAGACTGTATTGTTGAAATGTCCTTGCTTCGTGTGCGGAACAATCAAGAAAGGGTATTTCCGATTACAGAGACCAGTGTATTGCCCAGCGACGTGCAGGAAGATGACAGATTAATACTGCTCTATGAAGCCAGGAAACAGATCAGTCAACTAAGTTTCAGCCCGGTGGGTGATGAGACTAGCCAGGACGCCAGAGTCCACAGCAGCCGTCGCGTCATGGTGGATGCCGGTAGCTATCAGGATGTGCCGGTTATTCGTCTGGAAGACCAGAGCCCCGGTGTGACGGCTGAAGGTCCGGTGATTATAGAAGAGGCATTCTTTACCGGGCTTATTGATCCCGGGTGGCGCCTGACTGTGTCCGGAAACAACGATCTGATTCTTGAAAAAATAGTGTGAGGAGAAGCGAATGAAAGCGAATATCACAGAGTACTTGCGCGTTAACCTCGATACCGAAATGTGGGAGTGTCGCAATTGTGACAACGAGCTTATCTCTGCGCACGAAAACTATAAACGCGGTCTGTTGGTACACGACCGCAATCCCAGTGAGATTCACAAACCGCTGATAGACCCGGAACTCTACAGCTACAGTTTCGCGCCGGACCCTGTCTATACCGCCATGTTGGAATTTTACTGTCCGCATTGCGGCACCATGGTGGAAGTTGAATACACGGTGCCAGGGCACCAGCCGGTACATGATATCGAGTTGAACCTGGTCGACTTGAAGAAAAAAGTGGCTTCCTGGGGCGATATACCTGAGCGGCCGGAGATTCCCGATACAGCGCGAGAGCGCTCTGCTCACCACCACTAACAGACTGGAGAGACAAGAATAATGAGACGTATATCCGTCGATATTGGTGGCACTTTCACCGACTGTTTCGTTGTGTGGGATGGCGTAAACGTAGGTGCCAAAGCGCTCACCAATCACCACAATCTGTCACAGGGTTTTAATGATGCCCTGGATGTCGCCATTGGCGATCTCGACATTGATAAAGCCACGCTACTGGGTGGCGTTGATTCTGTGCGTTACTCCACGACGCTAGGCACCAACGCGTTGATCGAACGCAAGGGGCCAAGAATCGGATTGATTATCACAGAGGGGTTCAATAGTACCGTGCCTCTGTCCCGGGGCCGCGGCTATGGTGAAGGAATCCCCTTCGAGCAACAGCGCGATCTTCCCAATGCCGTGCGCCCCGATCCGATTGTTCCCATACCGCTTATTAGCGGTGTAAGAGAGCGGGTGGCCTACAACGGCGATATCCTGATGCCTCTGGATGAAGATGATCTTCGCGACAAGCTGCGATACCTGGTCGACCAGGGTGCCGAAACCATTGTGGTTTTATATGCCAACAGCGTTGTTAACCCTGAGCACGAATTGCGGACGCGGGAAATATTCTTGCAGGAGTATCCGTCCTATTTGCTTGGAGCTATTCCGCTGCTGTTATCTCACCAGGTGGTGGGTCGTAAGGGTGAGTACACCCGCGCCATGTCTACCATTATCGATGGTTTTCTGCACCAGGTGATGTACCACGGGCTGGGTAACCTGGAAGCCTATTTGCGTGAAAATGGCTACATGAAGCCGATGCTCATTTCCCATAACTCCGGCGGCATGGCGCAGCTCAATTCCACCGACGCACTACAAACCGTGCATTCCGGGCCAGTGTCAGGTATTGCAGCCTCTGAGCACCTATCGTTCAGCGGGTCGCTGGGCAATATTGTCGCCAGCGATATGGGTGGCACCAGCTTTGATATTGGTATTGTTGTTGAAGGTGGTGAGAAATATTACGACTTCAACCCGGTGATAGACCGTTGGCTGGTCAGCGTTCCTATGGTACACCTGGTCACACTGGGTGCTGGCGGTGGTTCGATTGCCTCCTACGACCAATTGCATGAGTCGATTAAAATAGGTCCTGAAAGCGCCGGCTCAGACCCCGGCCCTGCCTGTTACGACCGCGGAGGTATGCAACCGACTGTTACAGATGCCGATCTGCTACTGGGTTACCTGGATCCAGGGTTTTACGCCAATGGGCGCATCAAGCTAAGCCCCGCCCGGTCGCGGTTTGCGATTGAGGAAGAGTTATGTGATGACCTGGACCTCGACATCATCGAAACCTGCAAGTACATCAAGCAAACCGCCGATGCCAATATGGCGAACGGTATAGCCACGGAGCTGCGCTCAAGAGGCTACGAGCCTTCTGAATTTACCACGCTTGCCTATGGCGGTAACGGGCCACTGCACTGCTGTGGTATTGCCAACGCCCTGGGTGTTACCAGGGTGCTGGCGCCACCATTCAGTTCTGTATTCTCTGCTCTGGGTGCCGGCAACGTAAACCAGATGCATATTCACGAGCAGTCAACTTATACCGTGCTGTATCACACCGTGACTAAAACCTTGTTGACTGATTTCGATACGCTCAATGCGAAAATTGAAGAGCTTGAGAATCGCGGGCGTCAGGATTTATTGCGCCAGGGGCTGAATTCCGAGCACATTTGCTTCCGCCTGGAATTCGACATGCGCTACGGCAACCAGCGAGTGGAAACCGCTGTAGAGTCGGATGTCACCCGATTTTATAATGTGAAGGACATTGTTGCCCTCATCAAGCGGCTGCATAAACGTTATGGGGAACGGTTTGGCGAAGGCAGCCAGGCAGAGGAGTCCGGTGTCAGGATTAACACCGTCCGGGTCAGTTCCTATGTGGAGTTGGAAAAAGTCGATTTTACCGACATTAAACCCCTGTCAGAGCGACTGCCGGTGGCGTCAGTGGCTTCGCGTGATTGCCATTTCGTCGGTACAGACGGCGCGGTTGTGACGCCGGTATACGATGATGCCGCGCTTCACCCCGGCTCATATATTGAAGGCCCCGCCGTGGTTACCACGGTGGACACCACCTACCTGGTGGAACCCGGCTGGAATTTCCATGCCTCTAACTCCGGCGCTGTCTGGTTTTTCAAAAGCCAGTAGCAATGCGATTGACGAAAACCCACGAATAAATAGGTAGGAATAGATCATGGCCAGCAGTCAAGTACAAGAGACCCTGTCATCGGATGATCAAATGGTACTGGACCAGTTTGTCAGCGAAAACAAACTGTTCTATGGCCCCGACCCCGAGATTATGAACGATCACAGTCTGGCGCCCAGGACGTCAGCGGAGGAGCGCATCCTGTCCGATGGCTTCGATACCCAATTGGCCAATATTGTGCGTGGACGCGTTCAGTCGGCACTGGATGAGTCTCACACCATGGTGGAGCAGATGGGTGTAGCACCGGGGGCGAAATGGGGTGACCTGGTGACCTCGGTGTCCACCTCTTGTGGCGACCTGGCCTTATGCGGTACGCGAGGTATCGTGGTGTTCGCGTCGGTGGCCCAGTATGCGATCAAGTTTGTTCACAAGTACTGGATGGATGAGAAATCAGTAGGGGTTAACGAGGGCGACGCCTTCATTCACAACGATTCCAGCTATGGCGCGGTGCACAATACAGACCAGAGTCTTGCCATGCCGGTATTCTGGGACGGCGAACTGGTCTGCTGGGTATCTGCCACGATTCACGAAGGGGAGAATGGCGCCATTGAACCGGGCGGTATGCCGTCAATTGCGGAGACCAAGTTCGATGAAGGGCTGAAGATGTGCCCGTTCAAGGTGGTGGAAAATGACGAGTTGCGCCGTGACCTGGTGAACTTTCTGCAAAACTCTGTCCGCGACCCCAAGCTGCAATTAGCCGATATGAAAGTGAAGCTTCACGCCATACTGCGGCTGCGGGAGCGCGTACGCGCTGTACTGCGCGAATTCGGCGCCGATGCCTTGCAGGGAATGTTGCGAAAAACGCTGGAGGACACCGAGGCCGAGGTGAAACGCCGAATAGAAGAAATTCCTGACGGTATTACCCGTGTGACTTCCTTCCTCGACGG
Source organism: uncultured Haliea sp. (assembly GCA_963977485.1). Lineage (GTDB taxonomy): Bacteria > Pseudomonadota > Gammaproteobacteria > Pseudomonadales > Halieaceae > JARRPM01. The sequence continues at coordinate 259,248 of CAXBOW010000005.1, read as the reverse complement.
CGACCTGCGCGAACATGTTATGGCGAAAATACCGATGAAGGTGACGGTGGATGGCTCGCGCATGATCTGGAGTTTTCACGGCGCTTCTCCGGAGCTGAGCAATCGCGCAATAAACACTGTGCTGGCATCCTTCAAAACCTGTCTGATGACCGGTCTATTGATATATATCTGGCCAGATCTGCCGAAAAATCAGGCAGTGTTCAGCGCTGTAGAAGTTGAAGCAGACCCCAATTCCATGATTAACTCTTCGGCTATTGCACCCAACGCCATGAGTCTCATATCCGTGTTCAAGGCGTTCACCATGCCCGCTCAGGCCATGGCAAAACTGATCTACTGTATGCCGAAACGGTACACCGCGGTGAATGCTCCCGCGTATAACCAACCCGCGACCCTGGTATATGGTGGACTGACACAACACCACGAGATTACCGGAAATTTTTGTGCCGATATCAATGGTAATGGCACGGGCGGGCGTGAGAACAAAGATGGCGAGCACTCGCTGTCACCGGTATTCGGTTACATGGCAGATACCGGGGAAATGGAACTTGCGGAAGAGGAGCTTCCCTACGTGCGGCTGGTGTCCCAGAAAATCACCAAAGACCGCGTAGGCTTCGGTAAATACCGTTCCGGCCAGGGTTATGAACAAATTGTTACGGTCAGAAACAGTACCGATTTCGGCTTTATGACGGGGCAATGCGGCGGCAAGCATCCCGCAACGGTCGGGCTATTCGGGGGCTATGGTTGCCCCGCTTACCCGTTGGCAAAAATCAAGAATATCAATATATTTGAGACACTCGTGGACAACCCCGAACAGTTTGAGTTTGACATGGTCAAACTGATGAACGAGAGGAAGATTCCCGGTGGGGATTATATCGTGCAGGACGCGGGTATGAATTTTGAACCCTGTGCCACCGGCGAGCTCTACATGATTTGTCAGGGCGCAGGCGGCGGCTACGGTGACGTGCTGGACCGCGATCCGTCCATGGTTATGACAGATATCGAAAACCAGTTGCTGAGCCCGGAGGTTGCACGCGACATCTATAAGGTGGCGTTCAATGAGTCTAATCTTGTGCTGGATGAGGAGGAGACCAGGCAGCTGCGCGAGAGCGAGCGCAAAGCGCGTATAGCCCGCGGCATTCCCTACGACGAGTTTGTCAGCACCTGGGTGACCGATGGCCCAGCCGAGGAGCTTCCGTATATGGGAAGCTGGGGTGACGACGCCAGTGTGTTGGTCGTGTCTCCGCCTGGCGCCGCGCGCTACACAATACCTGCCGGTAGTGCCGGTGTAATGATCTCCAATCCCAAGGACAGGAAAATTACAGAGCTGGAAGCGGAGATTCGGGAGCTGAAAAAAGAGCTGGATGTCCGTTCGACCAGTTAGAACCATGCTGCGCCTGGTACAGAACAGAAGGAGTACACAGCAATGTCGGTAGTGCTGACAGAGTATCTTGAAAAACTTGGCACAGAGCACACGCCACTGTGGATAGATGCGTGGGACTACGGTAAAGCCGTGCTGGCCAGAGGCGGTGAGCCGCCCTGGGATGATGTGGGTGCCCTGGTTGCCTATCACCGGCAACTGCAGGGCCTGGTGAATTCAGACATTCTTGTAATAGAACTCGGGAGCTTTTATCAAAGCTGGTTGCAGCGCTCGCCAGCTTTGGCAGAAGCCATGGCAGCAAAGAAACGCCTGGGCTACGCCTTGCGAACGCTGTTGGCAGATGCTGCATCCCGGGCGCATTTGCGCGAGATTGTGGATGCGCTGGCCGGGTTGTATCCCGGTCGACCGTTGCTGCTGGCCCTGCCGTCTCCTAAATACTGGATGTCCATCGCTTATTGCCAGGCACATGGGCTCAGTGAAGCGGGGGTCAGTTGGGACGATGCTGAATCGGCCTCCATGTATGTCGCGGACTATCTGCGAAATTTCGCGGCTTGCGAAGTCGCGGGTTTACTGTTGCGTGATGTTGACGGGCCGTCTACAGACGAAGAGGTCGCCCGTTATCAGCCGGTACTGAATGTGGCAGATCATTATCGCTGGCAGGTGGTGCTGGATGGTTGTAGCGCTGACTATCAACCCGGATCAGCGCAAGGTGTCAGCTTCTGTCTGGCGGCCAGCGCCGTGGACAACAGCTGCCCGAAAATTTCCCTGGATGAATGGCCGGGGAAAACAGATGAAAGGCCGGCGTTTGTTTACCTGAACGTTCCTGCGGCAGCAGTTCCGGAATCCGTACTGGATTGGCTGCAGGTGGCGAGAAACGACTCGGTGTGAAACGACTCGGCGTGAAACGACTCGGCGAGAAGAGACTAAAAAGGATTCCAATGAAAAAGGCGAGCGCCAGAATTTTCTCGAGCTTCGAGATGCCATCCCTGTCACTGCCAAGCCGCATTGTCATGGCCCCGATGACCCGCTATCTGTCCCCCGGCTACGTACCATCGCCAGAAGCGCCCGCCTACTATGCCCGGCGTGTTGAGGGAGGAGTAGGCCTGGTCATTACTGAGGCCACCATTGTTGACGAGCCGCACGCAACTGCCTATGAGGATGTTCCTGGCATGTATGGTGAAGAGGCTGCGACGGCCTGGAAGGCGGTGGTGGATGCCGTTCATGCTGCGGGTGGCAAGATATTCACCCAGTTGTGGCATACCGGCGCTATCAGAAAGCCCGGTGTTGGACCCCAGCCGGAGCTTCCGGCACTCAGCCCATCCGGGCTACTGATGCCCGGCGTGCCGTCAGGGCGGGAAATGAGCCAGAGTGACATCGAGGCGGTGATCGCTTCTTTCGCACGCGCTGCCGCACTGGCAACAACACTGGGCTTTGACGGCATTGAAATTCATGGCGCCCACGGCTATCTCGTTGACCAGTTTCTCTGGGAGGGTAGTAATCAGCGCAGTGATGCCTATGGGGGTGACCTGGAGTCGCGTAACCGTTTTCCCGTGGAACTTGTCAGCGCGGTGCGCGCCGCCGTGGGGCCGTCCGTGCCGATCAGTTTCCGATTTTCCCAGTGGAAGCAACAGGACTACTCTGCGCGACTGGCACAGAGTCCTGAGGAACTGGAGAAGGTGCTGTTGCCGCTGGCCAATGCTGGTGTTGATATTTTTCACGCCAGCACGCGCCGGTTCTGGGAGCCGGAGTTTCCGGGGTCCGATCTTAATCTGGCGGGCTGGGCCAGAAAAATCACAGGAAAAACCGCGATTTCAGTTGGTAGCGTCTGCCTCGACACGGACTTTGTTGATGGCAGTGGCAGCTATGAAAAACTGATGCAGGATTTTACCGATTCCGAACACGCTACTCAGGAAGAACTGCTGGAATCGGTTGGTCATCTGATGTCCACCTCCGCTGGGGCCGCGGGCCTGCACGGTCTTGAAGAGCGGCTTGATCGCAATGAGTTTGACCTGGTGGCAATCGGTCGGGCGCTGATTGCCAATCCGGACCTGCCAATACTTCTGTCCAAGGGCAAGTGGGAGGATGTGCGCCCCTACGATGCCGAGATGTTAGCGGAACTTCGTTGAGCCATTAAACGGCTGCAGTCCTGTGGTCGTAATAAGCTGATAGTAGCGTTAATATGTGGCCAGGAAGAGGTCGTACCTGTCGCCCCGTCTCAGGGGCTCTGCACGGTTGATGCTGCTTCTCCGGCGATGAGTTGTACGGATAATTATAATGTTTGATAAGGACGCCAGTGTTCCCATTCCCGAGGTCCCGACCTCGGCAAAGGGCTACAAGTTTCATCCACCGCTATTGATCGCAACTTCAATTTGGCGGCATCGTCTTGTCTCGGATATTCTTGCCGATTCCCAGTATTCGGCTGTGGTCATACAGGGGCCTGCCGGGCACGGCAAAAGCACTTTGATGCGGCAAGTCCTGGAGCAATGCCGGGCAATCGGTACAGCTGTTAGCTGGCTGACTTTGGACGAGGGCGATAATGATATAAGCCGCTTCAACACGCAGCTGACAAACCTGGCCAGTAACGCTTTTACCGATGAACTCACGGGAAAGAGTGCCGTACCGGGACCTGCCCAGGGCAATAGTGCAGTAGAAAATATTCTGCGGTTCTTTGAAACCATGGACAAACCGGTAGCGTTATTTATCGATGAGTTTCAATCCATCGATGAGAGCGTCAATATTTCATTACTGAATACGCTTATTGAGCGTAGCCCTCCGAACATCACCTTCTACATCGGGTCGCGATCTGTCCCAGACCTGGTAACAGGGCGGTTGATGATCAGCGGACGCATCAAATGGATTAAACCTGAACAGCTGTGCTTTAACACCGCGGAAGTGTTGGAGTTTCTTATCGCACGTGGCCTGGATGTAACAGAGCTTGAGGCACAGGCGTTTCGTGAGCAAACAGGCGGTTGGCCTGCGGTTCTGCAGCTGGTACAACTGGCTCTCAAAGGCGGCAAGGTGGATCGGTATACTTTGCTGCGCTGGGTTAAAGGCTGTGAGCACGAGTTAACTGATTACCTGGCGCTTAACGTTATGTTGGACCAGTCGCCTGGCCGACAGCGTTTTTTACTGCGAACGAGCGTGCTTAATCGTCTCAGTGCGCCGCTATGCGATCTTGTTACCGGGGAAAGTGATTCACGGAAAATACTTCATGAACTGGTGTCGGAAGGACTATTCACCAGCGCTATGGATTTTGAGCAGGACTGGTTCAAATACCACTCTGTCTTTTCCCGCTATTTGAAAACCCGGCTTGCGGCAGAGGATGCAGCGGAAGTGCTGTCCATTCATCGGGTGGCATCCGCCTGGTTCAATGAAAATGAGTATCCGGAAGATGCAGTGCGTCATGCCGTAGAGGCAGAGGAATATGAGCTGGCAGCTGACATTCTTGATGAATGGATTCCCGACCTGATTCGGGGCGCGAGACTGCAGACCGTTGATCAACTTTGTCGCCTTATCCCCGATGCGGTTTTTCGACGTCGCCCGATGGTTTGCTGGCGACGAATCTGGGCACAGATGTTTCTTGGGCAGCAGGTCAGGGCGAGGCAGACGCTGCAATCACTGGAGCAGTATTGGCAAAAAAAGGGCGGCGATCCTGGAGACTTTTCGACATCGCTCAAATTGTTGCAATGGGCTCAGGGCTTTGTCAGTGACGATCCTGTCCGGCTCGCGCAGGGTGTAGAGAAAATCGAATTCACCCTGGTCGACCTCGACAAATTCCGATGTTTTGAAATGAACGTGGTGGCAAACCTGCGAGCCATACACCAGTTGCAGGTTGGAAATCTGCCTGAGGTACGGGAGTGGGCACTGCTGGGGGAATCTTTGGGTTCTCGTGGTGAAGCCGCATTCAGTCGCGCCTATGCTATCAGCGTGATCGCTTATGCAATGGTACAGGAGGGGCATCTTACCCAGGCTATTGAAAAGCTGAGATCGGCGCTGAGCGATGCAGAGTTAAAGATACAGGGTTCTTTCGCAACGGCGTCTATCTCCGCACTTTACGGCTTTGCTCTCTACGAATCCGGTAATTACTACGAAGCAGAAAGCCACTTGCGTGACACCATCGAGATGATTTCACAGACCTCGTTGCTCGACTGGCGCATTTCGGCTTATATCTCCCTGGCGCGTGCCAGTCTCCTGACGGAAGGGGAGAGCATTGTTTGTGGAGATATCATCGATACCGCCGAAAAAAATGGTCTGGTGGAAGGTTTTCCTCGCGTGGTCAGAGTGATGCGGCGGGAGCGAATTCGCCTTGCACTGGTCAATGGCAACTGCAGTGAGGCGAAACTGATAGATGGCATAGGTGAGGTTGCGGGCGAGCTGGCCATTCCAGAAGGCTCCATACATTTGGCAGAGTGGTGCGATGATAGTGTCATTCACAGGGCGAGAATGAATATCTGCTGCGCGGATCCAGCAGACGCCTTGAAAGCGCTTGCACCGGCGCTTGAGCAGGCCGAGTCCAGAGGGTGGGTGCGACGGAGCATCAAGTTATGGATTCTAAATGGCCTGGCGCACAGGGCCATGGGTGACACGCCCAAGGCACGGCAATCACTTCTCAAGGCGGTAGAGCTGGCTTACCCCGAAAGCTATATCTCACTGTTTATTGAAGAGGGAGAAAACTGTTTTGCGATACTCATGGAAGTCGGTGAATCGGCTAAAATGAGCCATAAAAAGCCCGTGTTACTTTTTGTTCAGAAAGTTCTCAAGCTGGCCGATTACTCCACAGATTCAGGCGTAGATGCTATACCCTCGCAGGCCATTACTGATCAGCTGACGAAAAGGGAAATCGACATACTGCGGCTGGTGGTCAGCGGGTCAACCAATGCCGAAATTGGTGACAGCCTGTTCGTGTCTTACAACACGGTGAAGTTTCACATGAAAAATCTTTATGCCAAGGTGGGTGCCAACAACCGGGTGAACCTCACACAGATTGCGCGCCGGATGGACCTGGTCTAAGGTCCCGCCCGTTGGCTCGGCCACCGTTTGATTCGCGCATACTGCCCGGAGCCATACCTGTCCAGCGCTTGAAGGCGTGGCTGAATGAGGGCGCATCGGCGTAGCCCAGTCGCACCGCGATTTCTTCCATGGTCAGCCCGGTGGTCTTCAAATACTCTGCGGCGAGATTGTGCCGAACGTTTTCAACCAATTCCAGGTAGCTGGTTTTTTCTGCCGCGAGCTTGCGCTGAATAGTGCGCGGCGTCATATGTAAACGCTCGGCGATTTTTTCCAGACTGGCTATCTGGTTCGGCAGTTGCAGCAGGTGCTGCCTGATCACTTCTGAAAAGCTGCCCTGTTCAACGAGGTTGGCACAAATCTGTTCACATTGCGCCGCGAATATTCGCGCAGATTCCGATTCGGTTTGTAGTAGGGGAGTCTCCAGGTAGCTCTCGGAAAAGCGGAAGTTGTTGGAGTCGGCATTGAAATTAATCTGGCAATTAAACGTATCCCGATACAGTTGTGCATGGGACGGTTCCGGCAGGGCCACATTAACCTCAGTCAGCGGCAGGGTAAATCCCAGCGCGTCACAGCCGACGGTATAGCCGGCAGCGAGACTGCGTTCAACCATATACGGGCGGCATTTACCTATGTCCTGGTGCGGCTCCAACTCAATAACGGCCTCGCCATTCTCTGTGTAGAGAGACCAGTACATGTAGGTCCAGGTCATGGGCAGGTACTTGAACACAACCCGGAAGGCTTCGGCCAGATTGTCGCTGGTCATGGCAGCCAGTCCGAGCATGCCATAGAACGAAAGGTGATAACGAGGCCCGCAGCGTAAACCCAAACCCGGCCTGTCCAGCGCTTCCAGAGCGCTGGCAACAAAGGCGAGTTCTTTCTCCCGGTCCATGGTGTAATCCGGGTCGTCCAGCGCGGAAAGGGGTATCCCGATATCAGTCAGTATCGGTAACGCATCCAGGCCCTCCTCTTTGAGGATGGCGATAAAAGGCTTCAGGCCATAGGCTCTGTGGCGTAAACGGCCTATGGGTTTGACCGGCGGCAAAATCAGGGTTTTTATAGCTTCTTCTCCTTTATATGCTGTCGGAAATTAACAAACATAATGTCGCCTGTAAACATCTTCCGAGAGCTGTTCATTCGATAACCTGAGAAAATAACAGCTCGATCCCGATAATAAATAATCCTTGGAGCCACTCTCAGTGCGACAAAATGCTTATATCGCCGGCGTCGGCATGACCGACTTCGGAAAACACCTGAACAGGGGACTGAAATCTTTAGCGGGAGAGGCCATTACCACGGCCCTCGCGGATGCCGGTCTGGCGACCGGCGATGTGAATGCCGCTTACATGGGCAATGCCGCTGCCGCCGTTATCACCGGCCAGGTGTGTGTCCCCGGTCAGATGGTTTTGCGGTCGCTGGGTATTGGCGGCATACCCGTCGTCAACGTAGAAAACGCCTGTGCCACTGCGGCAACGGCTTTCCAGCAAGCCGCGACCATGATTACCTCAGGGCTGTACGATGTTGTTCTGGCCTGTGGCAGCGAGAAGCTCTATCACGAGGATAAGCAGCGCACGTTCTCGGTTTTCACCGGCGCGGTGGATGTGGAATCCATGGACGAGGTGATGGCGGGAATCCGCCAACGACTCAAAGCCAGTGGCGCTGACCTCGATACCGAAGGCAGTGGCACCTCGCGCTCGCTGTTTATGGATATTTACGCCGCGTGGGCTATCGACCATATGAAGCGCTACGGCACCACGCGGGAGCAATTTGCTGCCGTATCAGCCAAAAACTCCTACCACGGCAGCCTGAATCCCAAAGCCCAGTTTCGTAACAGGATTTCAATCGAAGACGTACTGGGAGCGCGGGAGGTAGCGTGGCCGCTGACCTTACCCATGTGCTCCCCGATTGGAGACGGTGCTGCGGCGGCTGTGTTGGTCAGTGAACGCAAGGCCCGGGAACTTGGCATGGGCCGTATGGTGAAGATCGAGGCTGCTCAGTTGACCAGTGGCTGGGATTACGCTGACGGTGAGGAAGGTGTTGCAGCCGGCTCCGCCCGCCAGCTCTACGAGAGCGCGGGAATCGGCCCATCAGAATTGCATTGTGTGGAATTGCACGATGCCTCTGCTCCGTCAGAACTTATGTACTACGAGTATCTGGGCTTGTGCAAACCCGGTGAGGGCGGAGCATTCGTTGAGGCGGGACATTCCAGCCTCGGCGGCAAAGTGCCGGTAAATACCTCCGGTGGGTTGATGCGCAAAGGGCACCCAATTGGCGCGACGGGCCTTGCCCAGATTGTGGAACTGACTGAGCAACTGCGCGGTGAGGCGGGCGACCGCCAGGTGGAGGGTGCAAAGGTTGCCCTGGCGGAAAATGGTGGAGGGTTTATCGGCAATGATGCGGCAGCGCTCGCTTTGACGCTGCTGACGCGGTGAAATGAGGTGTCTCACCGTGGCTGATCAAGCAATTTTTGCGAACCTTATAGAGCACTGGGCCGACAGCGGTAGTGATTTTGATGTGCTCACCTTTGTCCATGTTGACCAGAATAATGAGCTGGCAGAGGAAACGCGCAATTACCGTGCCCTCTATGACAATGGCCAGCGCCTGGCCGCCGGGCTTGTTCAGGAGGGCATGTCCGGGGGTGACCGTTTCGCCCTGTTGATGCAAAACCACCCTGAGTTTGTGGATACGATGGTGGCATCATCGGTCTGTGGGACTGTATTTGTCCCAATTGACCCCCGCAGCCGTGGCGAAAAGCTGGCCTTTATGCTCGGCTTTTCCGAATGTCGTGGAGCGGTGGTGGCCGATTACGCGCTGGCGCAGGTACTTGCGGTGCTGCCACAGCTGCCATCTATCGAATGGCTCTGGGTGTTAGGCACTGGTGTGCTAGACGAACTCCCGGAATCGCCCGTCCCCCTCAAGTGGGTATCTGACCTGCCTCCGGTTAGCGAAGCGCTGCCTGTTGCAGTGACCGACCCGCAACAACCGATGCAAATGCTGTTCACATCAGGCACAACCGGTGACCCCAAAGCGATTGTAGCGTCGTACACCCGATTCGATAACGTCTCTTCGATAGGGCCACTGCTGGGTCTTGAGTCCACTGACCGCCTGTATACAGGCTTATCGCTCACCCATGCCAATGCTCAACTGATCACCATGGGCAACGCGCTGAAAATGGGTCTGCCCTGCGTAATCAGCCGTAAATTCACCAAGTCCAGGCTGTGGGGTATCTGTCGCCGCTACGGATGCACCTTCTTCAACCTACTGGGCGGTATGACTACCGCGATTTACAGTGAACCCGAGCGCGCGGATGACAGTGATAATCCTGTGAGAATGGTGCTTAGTGCAGGCATGCCGGCAGCGATATGGGAGGATTTTGCCCGCCGCTTCGGTGTAGAGATCTTTGAATTTTACGGTGCTGCAGAGGGCGGTATGACCTTCAATCCTCCGGGGCAAGGTCCGGTTGGCAGTATTGGCAAGCCGCCGCCGACGCAAGAGGCACTCGTTGTCGATGAGAACGATCGCCCCTGTCCGCCCGGTGAACAGGGCGAAATTATTTTTCGCAACTCGGACGGCAGCTGCCCGCCGGTAGAATATTTCAAGAATCCCGACGCTTCGGTGGAGAAGACCCGGGATGGCTGGTTGCGCATGGGCGATGTCGGGCACACCGACGCAGATGGCTGGTTTTATTTTGACTACCGCATGGGTGGGGGTATCCGCCGCAATGGGGATTTCGTCAATACCGGATTTGTGGAAAAGGTGGTAGCCGAGCATCCGCAGGTAGATGATGTATTTGTTTACGGGGTTGCTGCTGCGAACGGAGTGCCCGGAGAGAAAGATGTGGTGGCTGCCATAGTGCCCACGCATGGCGAGATACTGGATGCCCAGGATATATTTCGACATTGCCGCGAACACCTGGAGGCCAATTTTGTCCCGGGCTATATCCAGGTTCTGGAAGAAATACCTAAAACGGCGTCTGAGAAGCCACAGGAACGGTTTTGTCTCGAGTTATTTCGCGACCATCCCGAGGCGGTGATTACGCAACATGACTGAAATCAGCACAGAGGAAATACTATGAACGCAGAAGTAGTGATATACGGCGCCAGTGGCTACACCGGAAAACTGATCGCCTGGCACCTGGCGGAGGCCGGGATTCCCTTTATTGCCGCAGGTCGTAATCAGCAGCGGCTGGAAGAGCAAATGGCAGGTATCGCAGAACTCAAGGGGCACGACTATGAGTGTGTCGCGGTAGATCATGATGAGGATGCTATTCGCGAGCTGTTGAAGGGCAAGAAGATTGTCTACAACGTGGTCGGCCCGTTCATGCAGCTTGCCACCCCGGTGGTAAAAGCGGCCCTGGACAGCGGTTGCCATTACCTCGATACCACTGGCGAGCAGGATTGGATGTTGCATGCCAAACGCACCTACGGCGCAGATTTTGAGGCCAAGGGCTTATTGCTGATCCCCGCCTGCTCCTGGATGTGGATAGGCGGTTTGCTGGCTGCAGAAATAGCGCTGGAACACCCCGGTGTCGATTCGCTTGATATGCTTTATCTCGCAGATTCTTTCACCAGTGTGGCTTCCACCATGTCTTTTATGCGCATGCTGATAGGCGATCAGTTCTACCTGGCAAACAATACCCTGGAAACCTGGCCGCGCGCGACAGCCTATCAGGTGGCGATACCGGATTTCCATATGCAGTTGCAGGCGCTGCCCTGGGGCGGTAGTGGCGAAGTCGTCTGGTATGAGGATGACCCCCGGGTGAAGAATTGCAGCGTGCTGGTGGCGTTTCGCAATGCCGAGATGGTGGGTGCCGTCATTGATATGGTGCAGGAATACGAGACGAAATACAGCCACCTGGAAGGGGAGGCGAGGGAGCAGCAGACTAATTCCATGGGTAACGTGCTGGTTTCCGAGGAACCACCGCGAGAAAACCCCGACGTTAACCGCAGCATCATCAGTTGTAAGGCCAGGGGCAATACCGAATCTGTCAGTGTGGTCTTGCGCGGGAACTCGCCCTACCTGCAGACGGCCGCGTTTGCTGCCGAGGCCTGCAGACGCATTCTCAACGGTGACCAGCGCGGTGCCGGCGCAATCTCTCCCGCGGCCGCATTTGGCGCTCGTGAGCTGATCGCTGCAGTGGCCCAACGCGGCTATCTGACCTGGGAATCCACCAGCGTGTAGATCGAAGTGACAGCGAAACAACGGCAGATCTTCGAGACCTGAACTAAAATACAAACAGGAAGTGTCAGAGGAGAGCAGTGATGACCAACCATATAGACTTGACCGGTAAAGTGCAGAACACGTTTATTGAATTGCCGATGTGCGGCCTGGAAGAACCCCTGTCTGAAATGGAACGGGCAGTTCAGGACAATGTGCACAGATTTGCAGAGCAAGTTATGCGGCCGGTTGCTGCTGAGCTCGACAAGTTGTCTGCAGAAGATATGATCGCGCCGGGATCAAAGCTCTGGACGGTGTTGGAAAAGTCCAAGGATCTGGGCCTGGATCTGGTGGAGATGGAGGAGATGGAGCCTCTGGAGAGAGCCAGGCTACTCAATATCGCGATCGAAGAGTTGTCCTGGGGCTGCCCGGGACTGGCGGGCGCCATCCTGGTGAATTATTTCCCCACCATGTTTTCACTGCTGGCGGGCAATATGGAAATGGCAAAATACTGCAATGGCCGGTTGGGTTGTTGGGCCATTACCGAACCGGACCACGGCTCTGACATGCTCGATAGCACAGGGCAACTATCTGCCACTGAGGGAAGCTACGGGCGGCCCAATTGTATTGCGCGCATTGAAGGTGACAAGGTTGTTATCAATGGGCAGAAATCCTCCTGGGTCTCCGGTGCGACCTATGCCGATGTCTGTGTCCTCTATACTCACGTTGAACAGGATGGCTTGGCGGGCCCCGGTATTGCTCTTATTGTAGATCTGGACGCCAAGGGTGTATCCAAGGGTAAACCACTGGAGAAAATGGGTTTGCGTGGTCTGAACCAGGGTGAGATCTTCTTTGAAAACGTAGAGGTACCGCTGTCGCATGTCATAGCCGGGCCCGATAAATATCGGGAGTTCGTTACAGCAACTCTGACAGAAGCCAACCCCCATGTTGGCGCAATGATTATGGGCGGTGCCCGTGCGGCTTACGAATACGCCCTCGCCTATGCGCATGAGCGCAAGGCCGGTGGTGTACCGATAATCCAGCACCAGCATGTGCGCTACAACCTGTTTCATATCTTCCGCAAGGTCGAAATGGCCAGGGCGACCTTGCACAGGGTAACCACGTTCAACGCGACTTCCGGTCGGGCTTGCCTGCATTCATCCGCGTTGGCAAAGGTAACAGTCACGCAGTTGGCCTTTGAAGTGGCCAATGAGGCGCTGCAGATTTTTGGCGGCAACGGTATGACCCGGGAGTATCCGATGGAGAAACTGGTTCGAGATGCCCGCGCCTGTATGATCGCCGACGGTTGCAATGAACTGCTGGCCATAAAGGGCGGCACCGGCCTCGTCAACCCGACCCTGTTATAGGGCGGGTTCATTCAGCGACTCGATTTCGGGTCTGCCTGGGTTAAGAAATTTCGGGAGTATTCGGTGACAAAGACAAATGCTGTGGGCAAAAAGCGTGAGTTCTGGGCGATGCTGCCGGTGCTTCCCGCAGCGGAACTCACGGCGCTTGCGCAACTGTATGAACAACTGGGCTTCGAGGGGGTATTTGCAGCCCAGGTATATGGCCTTCCGCTGGTTCCGCTGGCCGCTGCCAGCACTGTCACCACCCGCCTGAAACTGGGCACGGGTATTGCAATTGCTGCCGCCAGAAGTCCCATGGATACGGCCATGGCGGCGCTGGACCTGGACAGAATTTGTGAAGGTCGTCTGGTGCTCGGCCTCGGCAGTAGCATTTCGAGCTGGACCGAGGATATTTTTGGCACGCCAAAAATCAAACCCCTGACGCATCTGCGGGATACAGTAGCGGCAATTCGACACATAGAAGCGGGGGCACATCTGGGTTTGCAGCCCTACGATGGTGCCTACTTCAAAGCCAGTTTCGACGCCATGATTCAGCAGCCACCCCCCTACCGCCCGAAAATACCCATAATACTGGGGGCTTTGCGCGAAAAAATGGTTCGCCTGAGTGCCGAGATTGCGGACGGTGTTACGGGGCATCCAATGTGGTCCGTCGACTGGACCGTTAATCAGATGATGCCCTCTTTTCTCGATGAGTTGGCAAAGCACGGCAGAAAGCGCGAGGACGTCATGGTCAGTATCTGGCCCTGGGTAGCGATCAACGACAACAAGGCGGAAGCGATTGACGACGCGCGTTCATCCATCGCGTACTACGCCAGTGCAGTTCAGTACGAATCCTTCTTTGCAGCAAATGGCCATCTCGATGCGGCGCTCGCCTGTCAGGCGGGATTGGAGCAAAATCGGGACATTTCGTCTTTCAAGCATCATGTGTCCGATGAGATGGTTGAAACATTTGTGGCAGCCGGCCCGGTGGACGAAGTGAGTGAGAAACTGGAGCCATTGTGGGCTGTCGCGGATCATCTCTGCCCCACACCACCGCTGTGGAATCTTGCGCCCGAAACCGTGCAAGCGTATGCCGAACGCATCGGGCATTTTGTGGCGGCGCAAACCGCCGCTTAACCCTCAGGTATAAAGCAGCGGTTCGCTCCCGCACAGCCATTTATGAAAAAGCTGCTGCCGCGTTAGCTGTATCCATGAAGTCGCGGAACCGCGTCCACTTGCCATTTTCCACAGTTATGATGTGGGCAAAATCGGACCGGATATCCTTTCCGGTAGAGCGCGCTGTCAGGTGTAGCTGCCCCGTAACCGTGACCATATTGCCATCGCAGAGAAACTGCTCTGGTTCGAACTGGTGTATTTCCACCGAGGCCAATACCGTTTCGAAAAATCGTTGCGCCTCGGCGCGACCGTGATATTCGTTGGCATAGGGGATAGTGGGTGGTCCATAGAACTGTATGCGTACGTTGTCGTCGAGTAACTCAACAATGCCGGGAACATCGCCGTTGCCAAATCGAACAAACAATTCCTGGGTGACGCTAACTGGGTCGGTAGACATTGGGGGGCTCCACTTGTAGAAAAGAGTAAAATATGTCCTGTGGAAATATATTCCTACAGATATAAAAATCTGTCAAGCGCCACTCTATCCAAGTATCGCGTTAATCGTTGACCAGCGTCGGCACGATTTCGCTGACCCGACGCATAAAGACCAGCCCGGCGCGGATCTCTTCCTCGGTGAGCTCTTCGACAATCTTGCCGATAAACTCCTCGGAACGATTGATCATTTCCTGGATTTGCCGCTGCCCCTCCACTGTCATGGTGACCAGCTTTTCTCTACCAGATTGAGGATCTTCCCTGATTTCGAGATAGGGCATCTCGGCCCGGGCCAGACTGCGCAGCGCCTTGGATATAGCGGAACTGGTAATGTCGAACCAGGACCCTATTCGCAGCTCGATATCCTTGCGGCGCATGGTCTTTGTCTGGCCACCTTCCGAGTGAATAATCCAGAGAATAACAGTCTGGTGTTGGCTTAATTGTTTGCCGCGTAGAGCAGCTTCTATGGTGGAGCCTACCTGATAGTGGAAGGGGTAGAAGAGCCTGAGAAAGTCCGGTGGCGATGTGTTGCGCAGGGTATCTTCCCGATCTGTGCTATTTTTGTTCATCAGTTGTTGTACCGCAGCTGTCCTTGAGTGCCGACATAATAAACCACCAGACACCATTTCCGTAGAGTAGAGTCCTGGGCCCGCACACTGCGTTGAACATTTCTTGTGCACAACAAAATACTGTCTTGACAAAATAGTGTCCAAAAGATATTGTTTTTTTGAATTCAATATTGCCGGTGTCGGCGGTATCTGTCTGCAGGAGAAATTACAGTGAATAATATCGAGCCAATAACCGCAGTACCCGCAGATTTCACTGCGATGCAACTGACGGAGCCCCAGGTCATAGCTAACCCCTACCCATACTACGAGCAGCTACGTAGCCAGAGTCCCCAGTTCGGCCTACTGGACTACCCTCCCGGCACCATTCCCGGCCAGGATCAGCCACACCCTGCCTGGGTATTTTTGAGCTATGAGGATGTGGTGCAGATTGTGCGTAATCACGATGTCTTTTCCTCCAGAGACCAGATGCAGGAAGAATCTTCTGCACCGACCCTGATGCTGGTGAATCATGATCGCCCCAGGCACCGCTTTCTCAGGGGCCTGGCACAGAAGGCATTTATGCCCAAGCGAGTGGAAGAGGATGTAGCTCCCTGGGCGGAGCAAACGGTCAGTGACATGATTGCGAAGATAGGCGGTGGCCAGGTGGAGTTTATGGACAGCTATGCCGTGGAACTTCCCGCCCGGTTCATCACCCGTCTTATTGGGACGCCGGGCGAAGACTGGCCCAGGCTGAGAAACTGGAGCAGTGCCTTCATGGTGACATCGGATTTCACCATGGAGGAGAGACAGCAAAGTAACATGGAGATCGCGCAATACTATTCGGACGCAGTGGACCAACGTATTGCTGCCATAGCGCGCGGAGAAGAGGTTGGGGACGACCTGATGACTGCGTTTATCCAATCCGAGTTTGAGGGGGAGCGGCTTACACCGGAGGAGGTTAAACGGTTTTGTATAACGCTGGTGGTCGCAGGTGCGGAAACGACGGTCTATTTTCTCGGTAATCTGGTTGCGACCTTCCTGGAGAAGCCGGAGTTGTATCAACAACTGCGGCAGGACAGATCTCTGGTGCGTCCTTTCATTGAGGAAAGTCTGAGGCGTGATGGCCCGCCGCAGCGTTTGTTCCGGGTTGCCACCAGTGATTGTCTGGTTGGAGAAACACAGGTGCGGGAGGGTGACTGGGTTGCGCTTTTCTACGCCGCTGCCAACCGCGATCCAGCGGTGTTTGAAAATCCTGATGAATTTATTATGAATCGGCCCAATATTGCCCGCCACATGACCTTTGGCCACGGCATACATTCCTGCATGGGGGCCCGCATAGCCCGTATGGAAGCGGATAAATTACTCAACGGTTTACTGGACCATTTTTCCAGCGTGGAACCGGGCGACACTAAACCGAAGCGGCAAACCGGCGGATTGCTGAACTACGGCCTCGACAGCCTGCCCGTTATTTTCAGGGAATAAGAGAGAAGCAACTATGGCGGAGATCAATGTTATCGATCGCGCAGGTGTCCGCCATACGGTAGATGCAACACCCGGAGAGCCCCTCATGTATGCGCTGCGGGATGCGGGGCTGGGTATTGAAGCGTCCTGCGGTGGCTGTTGTATTTGTGCCACCTGTCATGTATTTCTCGACGAGAATTGGCCGCAGGAGGCTTTATCGCGGGAGTTTGATGAGGGCCTGCTGCTGGAGGAGTTGATCAATGTCGCCCCCACCAGCAGGTTAGCTTGTCAGATTACCATCACCGAAGCGATGGCGGGCAGCAATGTGCGTATCGCGCCAGAGGAACTTTGAAGCGCTCCTAACCCCATATCTCCCACGCTGTACACAGCGCCTAAGTTACTTCATTCTGTCCAATAGTGTGTCATCGTTGTTTTCCGCTAGAATGATGGCGCCGCCTGCTTGGTAAGTAGCATATAAATTACAACTCAGGCGAGGTTGCAGCAGCAAATCCACAGGAACCGGGGCTACGAATTGTGATTACAAAGGGAGCTTCGCTCTTGGACAAAGTGCATTGGAAGCCTTTTGTCGGCCTGCCTTTTCGATGCGGTACTGCGGCCATAGTTTTTGTTCTGATAATGACCAGCGCCTGTAGTGGGATTCCGCGCAGCCCGGCTGCTGTGCCAGAACAGGTGTACCTCGACGCAACGGTACTCGGCAGGAGCGATCTCCGTATTTGGGGCGATGAAAGATCGCCCCAGCTAGTTGGTACCCAACCAAAGGCGGCCCTTGCTAAAGCTTACGGCGGTATCATGCATCGGCAACACAACTATCTGGCGATTTCAGGCGGAGGTGCCAGTGGAGCCTACGGCGCCGGGCTGCTGGTGGGCTGGACTAAAACCGGCACGCGGCCGCAGTTCACTATGGTTACCGGTATCAGCACGGGTGCTTTAGCTGCCCCTTTTGCCTATCTAGGCTCGGCCTATGATGCGCAGCTGGAAGAGGTCTATACCACGATGAAATCTTCCCGAATTTTCCTCCGACGGTCTCTGTGGGCCATCCTCCGGGGTGACTCCATCGCAGACAGCGCACCTCTGGCCAATGTCATCAACAAGTACGTTACCGATGAGTTGATTGCAGAGATAGCGGTGGAGTTTCGCCGTGGCAGGGGA
Source organism: uncultured Haliea sp. (assembly GCA_963977485.1). GTDB lineage: Bacteria > Pseudomonadota > Gammaproteobacteria > Pseudomonadales > Halieaceae > JARRPM01. The sequence continues at coordinate 241,573 of CAXBOW010000005.1, read as the reverse complement.
CTGTATGTGGGAACCACCAATCTGGATGCCGGTCGCCCGGTGATCTGGAATATTGGGCGCATAGCGAACCGTGGCGGCCCCGGTGCAGGTGACCTCATCCGCAATATCCTGCGAGCCTCGGCGTCTGTGCCCGGCGCATTCCCCCCGGTATACATTGATGTAGTCGCCCCGGACGGTACTACTTACGCGGAAATGCATGTAGATGGCGGCACCAGTTCACAGATTTTCCTCTACCCGTCTGGCATGAACTGGAGCAGTGTGATGGCGCGGCTGGATGTCAAGGGTAGGCCTGAAGCATACCTTATACGCAATTCGCGAATCCTGCCCGAGTACCAGGCCGTGGCTGCGACGCTACCTGCGATTGCGGGCAGGTCGGTCGACTCCCTGATTCGCACACAGGGTATTGGTGATGCCTACCGTATTGCAGCGATGGCAGAAAGAGACGGTATCGATGCTAAAATTACCTGGATACCCATTAGCGCAGTGCAGGAAGGTAGTGATGAGGTATTTGACCCGGTATACATGCGCGCCCTGTTTAATTACGGCTACGAAAGGGCGCTCACGGGTGATCCCTGGAGTGATTTGAATCTCGAAAATACTGAAGGCATTAAAATTCAGTAGCTGCCGGTCTGTTACTCATTACCAAGAGCGGTAAATTGAATTGAGCGCGATAGCACATAATCGAAAAACGGATTCCATCTAAGGCGCAAAATGTCATTGCCGGGTACCCGGATAACGCCGCGCTCACCTCTGGGCGTCAGGTCTCCGAGTGCAATGCCGTGGCTGTCACCGGCCTCTGGCCCGCCGTACACCGGGTCGAAGGGCGAAAATGGCAGAGCCACATGCGAAAGTGAATAAACCCCTTTCGGCCACTTGCCAAGATAGGTTGTGGCAGACGCACTCACCTCGCCATCGAGTACAGTGCGCGCGACAACCCGGTTACTCTCCGAGTTTTCATTGCTTACCACGGTGAGATCATAGTCGCGTTGTGGGTTGTTGAGCAGCGGTTCGAACACTGTTTTTGGGTCTTCTTTCAGCAGTGTACCAATTTCAGCTCTGCGGTTGATGTCGAAAAGAACCAGCTCGTGATTCGCTTCCGGTAGACGATCGAACAGGTGGGCGACCAGTGCAGAGGCTGTCACCGTGGCATCGACGCTGGATTGAAAGGCGAGTATCGGTGGCAATGTCTCCAGCTTCCCAGTGCTTTGCAGTGCCGTCAGCTGTTGCTGTATCCGCCGGGTTATGCGGTAGGCAACATCACCGGCATTGACTGCGAAGGAGCCGTATTTGTACGGGTCATATTCCGGCAGCAGTGCGTTCCAGGCCAGTTTTTCCATGCCCAGCAAATGGCCCAGACGACCTTGCCAGACGGCAAATGCCGCGACAGGGGAAATTCCAATTTCCGGTGATAGTAGAATGATACCGGCGATTCGCGGCAGTGTCGTATCGTCCAAGGTGGAAAGGACATATTCCATCGCCAGTGCGCCGCCGTTGGAGTAGCCGACAAGAAATAGTGGCTTATCGCCCAGCTTCCTGCGCATATGTGGGACAGCTAGTCTCACAGCAGCGGCCATGTCCTGCCAGCGAGTTTCAACCAGGCCTGAGGGCGCTGTGCCGTGCCCGGGAATTCGCAAGCCCAGTATTGCGGCGCCTTGCTGATGCAGGGTTTGGCCCAGCGCGCGCATGCTATAGGGCGAATCAGATAAGCCATGTAACAGCACTACACCTGCCCGTGGCTCATCCTGGTCAAGCTCAAAGCTCCTGTTCCAGTTGACCGGCCAGCGTTCGGGGTCGGCAAGACTGCCGCGGCTGTAGCGCTTGGTTGCGTTTTTGGGACCAACGAGAACCCGGTCATAGACCAGTTCATCCAGTTGTTGAAAAAGTCTGTCTTCCAAAGCCAGGTATTGGGTGAAATTTTTTACATCGGAGCGAGTAGTAAATTCTTCATCGAGGTCCGCCAGGTGCCATACCGACAGATCGGGGCGGTTGTCGAGAATATAGACGAGTGCGGCCAGTGCGGTGATGGCGCAGCCAGCGGCAGCGACCGCCAGGTATTTGCACAGCGCAAGGGCTGTCCCGGTAAGTCGTTTGAAGTGAGTTCGGACCATCGATTATTTCGATGTCTGGTGGGATGCCAGAGCCTGATGTTGTCAGATCAGGCCTGGACTACCAGACCTAGTCGTTACACAAAATTTCCATAACCTGCTTGGCCACCTCAACTTCCTGGGTGGTTTTTGCTGCAAACAAGCGCTGCTTGGCTGCCTCGCACTGCGAAGCGTCGTGTTGCAGTTCTGGATCAACATGCGCCCTTACTTCCTGTGAGGCAGTCTTGCACATGGCCGGGTCTTTGCGGCGAACATTGGCGCTATTGCCGGTTTCCTCAACCAGCACGCAATCACCAACCAGGATTTCCGACTGGTCTGTGATCACTTGAATGGCGCTTCCAGCACTGGTGCGGATAGTGTATTGCGTGGCCGCATTGTCGCCTTCGGAAGCGGCGGTGCCGCCCCCGCCAAGAGCCGCTCCACCCAAAGCCGCCGCAGCTTGTGTGGCGCTGGACTTGTTGCGCGCAAGACCCCATCCCAGAGCACCCCCAAGCAGGGCATTTCTGCCGCTATTTGATTTCAGGGCTACCCGTTGTTTTCCCTCAACAATGCCCACAGTAACGCGGGTAGTGTCGCCGGTCTTCTGGGCCTGTGCGATAGTGCTAACTCCCGACAGCGTGAGTGTCAGTCCGGCGACAACTGTCAGGTGACGAAATTGCTTCCATTTAGTCATGTTCTCAATCCTCATAATTATCGGACGTTGATTTTGGCTCAAATGAGCCAAGTGCCGCAACCGAACGGCGTTACTTTTTCCCGGCCAGTCTACACTAAAGGCAAAGCCAACTGCCGGCACCCCTTTCGAGGAGTATGAGCAGAGCTGCTTCAGTCGTTAATTTCGCAAGCCATCCAGCTGCTCACACAGGCTCTGTGCCCCCTGCAGGACGCGCGCGGTGGGGCGCTCCAGGTAATCCGGGTTGACGAAGAACAAGCCGCCGTCGCGCACGGCGGGCAAGGTGGGGTAGCGCTGCCAGTCATCAAGCCAGTCGGGGCGGGTGTCGCGCAGACCGCTGGCAATAATGGCCTCGGGTGCAAGTGCCAACACAGATTCGATATTTATTCTGGGGGCAAGCGTACCCACATCAGCGAATATATTGTGCCCGCCACAGAGCGAGATTACCTGGCTAATCAGGTGATCGCCGTTAATGGTTTGCAGGGGGTCGTTCCAGATTTCGTACATGACCTTTAGTGTTTCTTTTTTACTGTAGCGTTGGCGCAGTTGCTCCAGCCGTAGCTCAATGCGTTGTGCTTCTGCCTCACTGGCGGACTCAGTGCCCGCCAGTATTCCCAGAGCGCGAATATCTCGCGGTATATCCTGCAACTGCCTGGGCTCACTGACAAAAACCGGTATTTCGAGGATCTCCAGTTTGGCCATGGTGCGTGTGCCATTACCTGAGCCCCAGATGATGATCAGATCCGGTTGTGCCTTCGCGATAGCTTCGATGCTATAGGCGTCATAGCTTCCGACTCGTGGGATATGTCGGGCTTCCGGGGGAAAGTCGCTGGAACTGATAACACCTACTAACTTGTCTCCCGCACCTGCGCTGTAGAGGTTTTCAACACTGTGTGGTGCAAGAGCCACTATGCGTGTTGCCGGTGCCGGCAGTGTCACTGTTTGGCCACTGAAATCCACCACACTGACAGGCTCGGCAAATGTTGCCAGCGAACACAGCGTGAGAGCTGCCAGAGTAAGAGCGGATAGAAGCGACTGCATCACGCGGTCACCGGCTTATCACCAGTGGTTGGGGACGGTTGGGATGTTGTTGAATGACCACGTCAATTGCGAATACCTCTCTAAATAACTGTTCAGTAAAAATCTCACTGGGTGCACCACAGGCAGCGATACTGCCGGATTGGAGTATGGCGACATTGTCGGCGAGCCCGGCAACCAGGTTGAGGTCGTGAATGGCCAGTACTACTGCGCAACCTTTTGCGGCCAGGCTCTGGACCGACTCCAGTATCAGTTGCTGATGAGACAGGTCAAGGGCTGTCGTGGGTTCGTCCAGCATCAATAGTCCGCCTTCTTCCGTGTCCCATATTTGACTGAACACCCGGGCGAGTTGCACGCGCTGCCGCTCGCCACCGGATAGCTGTGTATACAATCTGTGACGCAGGTCAGTGGTGTCCGTGGCAACCATGGCTTGTTGCAGAATTTCGCCATCTCTTGTTTGGCCTGTATCGTGCGGCATTCTGCCGAGACGGATCACCTCCTCAACCGTGTAGGGGAAGTTCAGCAGTGATAGCTGTGGCAGATAGGCGAGTCTGCGGGCCAGTTTCTCCCGAGGCCAATCTTCGCGTACCCGGCCGTCAAATAACAGTTTCCCGCTGGTCAGGGGAATATCGCCCGCGATGAGCTTAAGCAGAGACGATTTCCCCGCGCCATTGGGACCCGCCAGCCCGAGTACCTGGCCGGCTTCAAGTGCGAGGCTGAGCCCCTGAAGTAAGGGTGCCCCCCAGGGGGCTGCGCTGGCGCGCTCAAGTTGCAGCACCGTCACGATTGCATGCCGTAGTGGTGGCGCTGACGCAGTAGTGAGATAAAAAACGGCACGCCCACGATAGCCGTGATAATACCTACGGGTAGCTCTGTAGGGGCCATGACGACACGGGACAAGGTATCTGCCACCACTAGCAGTATTGCCCCGGCCAGCGCCGAGGCGGGCAGTAATACCTTGTGATCCGGGCCCACCAGCATGCGCACGATGTGCGGTACCACCAGACCCACAAAGGCGATGGTACCGACCAGTGCAACTGAGGTGCCTACACCCAAGGCCACCCAGGTGATCAGAGCGACCTTGGCTGAATCCACGTTTACACCCAGGTGCCGGGCTTCCGACTCCCCCAGCAGCAGGGCGTTAAGTGCGGAGGAGTAGCGGGGCAGCGTCAGGAGCAGCACAGTACCCACCACTGTCGCCACTAACAGGCGCGGATAGTTTGCCCCGTCCATACCGCCCATTTTCCATAGCGATATACGGCGCAGCATCGCGTTGTCCGCATAAAACTCCAGCAGGCTGCCCAACGCGCCCGCCAGGGCTGTGATAGCGATGCCGGCCAGGAGCATGGTGGCCACAGAGGTCCCGTTGGAAGATGTGGCAAGTCGGTAGACGAACACTACAGCGACAGCGCCACCGGCAAAGGCCCCGATGGACACAGCCGTGAGGGCGGTATAGCCCTGCAGCAAGTTGCCACCGAGCACAATAACTAACGCGGCCCCCAGAGAGGCGCCGGCAGTGACACCGATTAGTGAGGGGTCGGCAAGGGGATTGCGGAACAGGCCCTGCATGGCGGCACCGCTCATACCGAGAATGGCGCCCATCAGCGCGGCGAGTAACACCCGCGGCAGGCGGATCTGCCCGACAATAAGAGTCGCCTGGTCTTGTGCGCTACCTGTCAGGGTATTGCTAATTCCCGAAAAGATTTCTTTCGTATCAAGGCTGACCGCACCGTTGGCAAGCCCCAGCAGAATGCACAGTGGTAAAGCAATGGCGAGGATTGCCAGTAGTAGCCTGGAACGTCGCCGGCGGTGGTATCCCGCCTGCTTAATAGTCCACGCCCTTACGTGCCTTGATGCCTGCACGATAGGCGTGCTTGATTTCCTTGACCTCGGATACGGTGTCCATCACTTCCTGTAATGCCTTGCCGCCACCGCGACCGGTCACTACCACGCTCTGCCCGGGCGGGCTGTTTCTGATAGCTTCGATGATCTCCTCCTCTGGCAGGTACTTGAAGGCGATCATATAGGTGAGTTCATCCAGCACAACCAGGTCAAAACTGGGGTCTTGCAACATCGGTTTGGCCACGGCCCAGGTGCGCTCTGCGGCGGCGATATCGCCGCTGCGATCCTGTGTATCCCAGGTGAAACCCGTCCCCATCTGGTAGAAAGACACTTCGGGACAATGCTTCTTCAGGTAGATCTCTTCGCCCGATAACTGTACGCCCTTGATAAACTGAACTACACCAACTTTCTGGCCGTAACCCAGGGCCCGCATGACCATGCCAAACGCCGAGCTGGATTTACCCTTGCCATCACCCGTAAGAAGGATTGTCACGCCGCGCTCGGTGTCGGCCGCTTCGATACTCGCATCCACGCTTGTCTTCTGTTTTTCCATGGCTGCCTTGTGTTTGGCGTCTTTACTGGATTTATCCATTACAGTGATCCGGGGTGTGAAAGTCAGTGGGCATTTTCGCCCGGGGGAGGGTTGAGCGCCAGTGTTCTTGAGGAACTAGTTCAGCCGCTTGAAGTTTCCGGTGGTTTCTTCCCAGGCCCGGGTGATAACAAATTCCCGGTCTATAGGCAGGGGAATGATTATGCTGAGTTGCTTGAAACCTTCATCCGCCGTCAACAGATCGGTTTGCAATGTTTGCTCCAGGCTACTTCCGTTGTCAGCTGCGTTGCGCGCAATTTCCGCGAGTTGGGCGATCACGGCAAGGAACTGGCGCATGCCGTTTCGGTCAGTGGTATCACCGTGGCCCGGTATCACCCGGGTAAAATCCAGGCGCAACAAGGTTTCAAGACTTGCTACCCATTGCTGCACGCTGCCCCCCGCTTCCAGGTCAATACTGGGATAGTACTGGTTCCACATCAGATCGCCGGTGTGCAGCACACCCTCGTCAGTAAAAAGCACCACCAGATCACCGTCTGTGTGGCCCGCTCCGGGATGGATTAATTCGATTGTTTTACCGCCCACTTCAAGTGTCATGCGATCGGTGAAAGTTTCTGTCGGTAACAGGCTTGCCGCATCACCCTGCCAGAACTCCGCGTCCAGAGCGTGTAGATGTGACAGTGTTCGTTCTGTAGACAATACCCGTGTGCCTGGCGCAAAAGCCACATTGCCGTGAGTGTGATCGAGATGGTAATGGGTATTGATCAGTAAGATGGTGTCCATGCCGGTCAGCTCACGTGCCTTCTCTCGAATAAGCTCACCCTGCATCTTCAAGGTCATTGAGTCCACTACCACAGTGCCGGCGTCGGTTCGCAACACTGCCGTATTTCCGCCCAGGCCGCGCAGTACGAACAAATCATCGCTGAGGCGCTCAACATCCAGTGAACGTACTTGCACCAGTACGTAAATACCGATAGAAATAATCAGCAGAACACAAGCTACCAGCCCTATTTGCCATTTCTTCATAGAGTATTTGGACCCCATTGCACTAACTGTCGAGGGACTTGTAAACCGACTATTTTGGCACAGATGATAAATGTTTGTATCGCTTTTCGCATTTTGGCAAAGCTATGGGAGTTGTGTTGTCGATCACAGGCGCTACTTGTATTGAGCAACGTGCCCGGTAATTCTGTAAACTGGTGGTCACACATTACGTTCGACTATCATGTCGGCCAGACCCAACGAAACAAGCATAGAGCTCAGGAAAGACGACATGCCGGAACAATCACAATTACCTGACGATCTGGATAAGCCCGTCTCGGGCGCGATGACTACCCTGGGACGAACGCTGGGTTCCGTTATGGAAGCTGGCAGGGAGATTCTCGCCCGGCGTCGTCGCGGTGTGCCTCTGGTCGCCAATTCTGCGGCGGCGTTGGAAGACCTGTGCAGAGAATTGCTTGATCATCGTGGAGAAGCTTCCGGTCTCGCGTTGGCGGGTGAGATTATCGCCGGGTACCAACATTTACCGGCCTCCGCCCGACAAGCTTTTTTTGCCAGTATGGTCACAGAGTTTGATGTGGACAGCAGTGTGATAGTGGCAGCCGCTGAACATTATCGCGACCACCCGGATCTGGAGAGCCTGTGGGATCTTACCCGCGCAGTGGAAGCCCCGCGCCAGAAGCTGTTTCGGCGGCTGAATATGGCGCCGGATGGAACACGCACACTGGTAGCGATGCGCGGGCACTTGCTGCCGCTGTTGAAAAGTCATCCTGAGCTCCGCGCCGTCGACTCCGATCTGCGGCACCTGTTTATCTCCTGGTTCAACAAGGGCTTCCTGGAACTGCGGCGTATAGACTGGTCTTCTCCGGCGATGGTGCTGGAGAAGATAATCGATTATGAGGCGGTACATGAAATCAATGGTTGGGACGACCTGCGCAGTCGCTTGCGGGAAGACCGCCGCTGCTTCGCATTTTTCCACCCGGCACTTGCCAACGATCCACTGGTATTTGTCGAGATAGCGCTCACAGAAGATGTGCCTGGCGATCTCGCGCCGCTATTGGTGCAGGGGCGTGAGAGCCCGCCCACAGATCACTTCAATACGGTGGTGTTTTATTCCATCAGTAATTGCCATCCGGGTCTGGCCGGTATCTCCTTTGGTAACTTTCTCATCAAGAATGTTGTGGAGGAACTGACCAAGGAAATGCCCGCGCTGAAGACCTTTGTCACGCTCTCGCCAGTACCGGGCTTTCGCCGTTGGTTATTGGGGGCCGACCTTAAGGGTTTGATAGCTGAGGAATTAATACAGCGAGTAAAGGAACCGTTGGGGAAGGTAGTGGAAGCCACGGTATACGATGCACTACTCAAACTGTGTGCGCATTATCTGCTGCGCGAAAAGTCGCGGGGAGCCCCGCTGGACCCTGTAGCCCGTTTTCATCTGGGCAACGGAGCCCGCCTGCATCGAATGCACGGGGGCGCTGATCTCTCTGTGAAGGGCCGGGAGCAGTCGGCGGGTATTATGGTGAACTATCTCTACGATCTGGCAAAAATTGAGGAAAACCACGAGGCTTTCTTCGAGGAGGGAAAAATAGCCGTGTCCCGAACCATATCGCGTTTGCTGGACTAGCGTTCGCCGGCATCCACTTGTAAGCGCGTACTGAAAGCCTTCCTGGGAAGGCTTTGCACGGCTTCTCAGTTCTTATCGAAATCTATTTCCCGCAGGAATCGGGCCATCTCTTTGAGATATTTCCCCTTGTCCAGGTGCAGTAGATGGTTGCCTGGAAACCAGTGAATACGACAGCGGTCCCAGTGGTCCCAGAGCAAACGTGCGTGTTTAGGCGGTGCCAGTCTGTCCCCTGCGCCGGCGATGACCATTAAACGCTCTTTGGGAATCAATGGCTGATAGGTCAGGGGCGAGTGCACGGCCAACATATGCCTGGCTTCCCGCACGCTGGTGCCGGTGAGTTTGAGCAGACTTTTTATCGCCATATTCATGGGAAACCACTCCAGCACCAGGTCCGGCAGGCTGGCTACCGGCACATTCGGGATGGAAAAGTGCAAGCGGTCCTCTACTGCTGCCAGCAGCGCCGATGTGTAGCCCCCCAGGCTAATACCCGTGACGCCGATCTTGCCAACGCCGCGAGACTCCAGGTAGTCCATGAATATGCGAAAGTCGTGGACCGCGTGCGCCATGGATTCATTGAGATGGCACAGGCCCCCGGCGAATAAGCCATGGCCACTGAATGGTGACATTCGTGCCTGGCGTTTGCCGTGATGAGGCAGGGTATAGAGCAGGATGTCATAGCCCTGCTGGTAGAACCAGGGCAGGGCAAAAAACTTTCGGTTAAGCCAGTAGGGGTCGGCCATAAAGCCGTGGATTACGCAGATAGTGGGGCGCGGGCCATCGTCGTGGCGCCAGTACTGGGCCACTGCGCGCATATTGCGCTGCTGTTTGGGATAACTTTTGCGCAGTGCGGGGTTCACTGTCTTGAAGGGGCTGTCGAAACTCAACAGCTCGCACCGGCCATCGTCTGGTTTGAAACGGAACAATCCAGCGGAGGATGATTTCACTTCCACCCGGGAGGAGTTGGGCTTCTTGAAAAACTTTGTCGGGTCGGCACTACTGGCGCGCTTGCGGTAGAAGTCAATATTCTTCATATCGCGCCGCAGTTGTCGCGGTGCAACACTGGCCGGCAGTGCCAGCGACCCCAGCAGGCTGGCGCCTGCCGTGCGCAGTAGATAGTCGGCCGCCGCGGTGCCGTCCACGGTGAGCTCCGTGCGCAGATCCAGTTCGAAGTCATCGGGGAATTTGTGGAAGCTGCTCTCCAGAGTATCCCACCAGGGCTGCTCTGGCATGATGCGGCGAGTGTGGCCGTAGGTGTTATTGGCTACGCGCGAGACAGTGGAGGCAATATCGTACATACGCTGGTAATCCTTGCAGTGACAGTGCCAATAGTAAAGCCACCGTCGTCACATGGGTAGTGTCTTGATCAACTTGTGCAGGCCATGCGCCGGCGCAAAAAGGCGATTTGTGTGGCCAGCGGCAACTCTTTGGGGCACATGTCCTCGCAACCCAGCAGGGTCATGCAGCCGAAAACGCCGGACTCATCGCCCACCAGTTCATAAAACTCGGCGTCTGTTCGCTGGTCTCTGGGGTCCAGGCGGAAGCGCGTAATCTGATTGAGACCAACGGCACCGACAAAGTCTTCTCGCATGCGCGCAGTGCCACAGGCCGCAACGCAGCAGCCGCATTCGATGCAGCGGTCCAGCTCGTATATCTGCTCGGCCAGCTCCGGCTCCATCGCTTGCTCCATGGCGTCTATATTCAGTTCCTCCAGCTTATTGCTGTGTACCCAGGTTTCCAGTCGCTCGGACATGCCGCGCATCCACTTGCCGGTATTCACAGAAAGGTCACCAATAAGTTCAAACGCCGGCAGCGGCGCCAGCGTAATGATTTCCGGCAAGTCTTTGGTCAGGGTGCGACAGGCGAGACCCGGTCTCCCGTTGATAATCATGCCGCAGCTGCCGCAGATGCCGGCGCGACAGACAAAGTCGAATTGTAACGAGGGGTCCTGGCGCTCCCGAATTTCGGAGAGGGCGATAAACAGTGTCATGGCGTCGGCTTCTTCCACGCTGTAGCTCTGCATGCGGGGCGAACTGGCCGGGTCCTGTGGGTTGTGCCGCAGGATTTGTATCTGCAGGGTGCGCGCAACGTTCCGCAAGGGGATTTGCTTCATGTGTCCTCCCCGAGGCGCTCGTTGTCCTGGCGCAGATGGGCTGGCAGCAAGTGCTTGAAGGGCATCAAAGCCTGCTGTCGGGCCCGGCGGTCTGCACTCTTGATTTCACCGAGAATGCCGTCGATCTGTTGCTGTCGCACAGCGGTATCCGGGTGTTCGATATAGTCGCGTGAGCCGTAACCGCGCCAGCCGGGCGGCAACTCCATGCGCATTACATCCAGGGTTTCATACTTCAGCTCTGGAATTTCCCGGTCCCTCCCGGGCCAACTGGCAAGTGTGCGGCGCATCCAGTTGAGGTCGTCGCGCTGGGGATAGTCGGCCCGGTAGTGAGCCCCGCGACTCTCTGTGCGCTGCAAGGCGCCGTAGGCCACACACTGTGCGAGTTTCAGCATGCGCTGCAAGCGGTAGGCAGTCACCAGTTCGGGGTTGGCGCCCGGGGCGGCACTGCGCAGGCCGATATTGCGCGCGCGTCGCTGCAGTTCGCCAAGCGTTGTAACGGCTTGCTCGAGCCGGTCGCCGTGGCGGAAAATACCCACGTTTGCCGTCATGGTCTCTTGCATCAAGCGTGTTAGTTCGAAGGCGCTCTCTGTACCAACGCTGTCACAGATGGTAGCCAGACGCTGGCGCTCGCGCTGTGCAAACTCGGCTATCAGCGCACCGGAGAGGTTGACTGAGCCGTCGGCGGATTCGCAAAAATCCGCCATCGCGTCACCTACGATCATTCCCGCCACCACGGTCTCCGCCACCGAGTTACCACCCAGTCTGTTGAAGCCGTGCATATCCCAACAAGCGGCTTCACCTGCTGCGAACAAGCCCCTCAGTTGCGGGCTTTCGCCGCGGTGGTCTGTGCGCACGCCGCCCATGGAATAGTGCTGAGCCGGGCGTACGGGTATCAACTCATGCACTGGATCGACTCCGAGGAAATACTTACAGATCTCTTTTACTTCGCGCAGCTTGTTGTCAATGTGAGCTGCTCCCAGCAGGCGAATATCCAGCCACAAATGCTCGCCAAAACGGCTGTGAGCAGCCTGTCCTGCGGCGATATGTTCCTCCATGCGACGCGATACCACATCCCGCGATGCCAATTCTTTTTTCTCGGGCTCGTAATCCGGCATGAAGCGGTGCTGATTGCCATCGAGCAATAGCCCGCCGTCGCCGCGGCAGCCCTCGGTGACCAGGATACCTGCGGGAAAGATGCCGGTAGGATGAAACTGGATAGCCTCCATGTTGCCCAGGGTGGCGACGCCGGTTTCCAGGGCGATGGCCGCGCCCATTCCCTCATTGATGATGGCGTTGGTGGACACCCGATATATGCGCCCAAAGCCGCCGGTGGCGATGCATGTGGCCCTGGCGATATAGGCCGATAGTTCGCCTGTCATCAAGTTGCGCACGATGGCTCCGTGGCAGCGACCGTCGGCGTGAATTAACGCCAGCGCTTCCATACGTTCATGTACCGGGATGTTGGCGGCAATCGCCTGGTTGCTCATGGCATACAGCATGGCGTGGCCGGTACCGTCAGACACATAGCAGGCACGCCATTTTTCGGTGCCACCAAAGTTACGACTGGTGATCAGGCCATGTGCCGCATCCGGTTCCGAGATGGTCTCTTTAACTCCGTCGGAGGTAATTTCCCTGTCGCCCCGTGCGACACGGTTCCAGGGCACGCCCCAGGCGGCCAGTTCACGAATGGCTTTGGGGGCGGTATGCGCGAACATGCGCACAACCTCTTGATCTGCACCCCAGTCGCTGCCGCGAACAGTGTCAGCAAAATGGATGTCTTCGTTGTCACCGGCAGCGCCGAGGCAATTACCCAGGCTCGCCTGCATGCCGCCCTGGGCTGCCGCTGAGTGGGAGCGCTTGGCCGGCACCAGGCTCAGCACTATGACGTCTTGCCCGCGGCGTTTCGCACCTATCGCTGCGCGTTGACCCGCCAGGCCGCCGCCTATCACCAGTACGTCTGTGACGATGGTTTGCATACGCTATTCGCTCTCCCTCTTTTCAATAGCACTGGCAGGTATGTAGCGCTCGCCTGCATGGGCAGCGTGATCGCGGCCGATGGTCATATAGGTGATCAGACTTGCCGTGCCCAGACACAGGAAAAAAACTATTATTCCCCACATGCCCAGCTTGAGCCGGCGCCGGGTGCGACGGGAACCCACAGCAGAAATGGGGCCCCATTTCATGGCCAGACGATATATGCCCACACCCGCGTGGAGGTGGACGGTAATCAATAACAGCGCGTATAGAATCCAGAAGTTGCCGCTCCAGATGCGATCAGATGATGCATAGGGGCCAATATTGTCCGGCTGTAGAATCACCACGAAGAGGTGTGCTGAGACGAGAAAAAACATCACAAAGCCGGTTACCACCTGCAGGTACCACAGCGTGGTGTCGGGATGGCGCATAGCGCCCATATGTTGATGAAATTGACGGTATTGCCGGTAGCTGCCGGGAAACTTGCGCAGGGCGAGAACGGCGTGGACGGCAATCAGCACGAAAATAACGGCAGCTACAGCGGATACCAGCAGCGGGTATGGCTTGCCAAAAATATGCTCGCCCTCGAACATCTTTGACACCCAGTACATCGCATCTTTGCCCAGCAGAATACTGGACTCGAAAAACATATGTCCCCAGATGAATATAACCAGAAGCAGGCCTGTGAGACTCTGCAGAATATCTGCGCGGGCGGGTCCCCGGTTCAGCTTGGTCGTCATCTTTCTTAGTGTCCAGGCTTCCTGATGCATCGGCCGATGCTAGCCCAGCAGGCCTGCCAGCACCTTGTTCTCGCTCAATTGACAGCCCATTGGTTCGATAGGCCTGCGAATCGACTTTAGGTTACAATATAGGCTTTCCAATAACCCAGCGCCAGGTTTCAAGTGCATGCCAGAAACTGACCTCATCCCTGTTGTCCACATCGCCAGCGGCGAGAAGTTCATCAATGAAAAGGGGATTACAGCCATCAAAGACGGCGTTAAGGCCGGCCGCGATGGTGGCACACGCCTGCGCAAGCCCGACTGGCTGCGCATCAGGGTGCAGGGCGGCGCCAATTACGAGAAGGTCCAGGGTATCGTGCGTGAGCACAAGCTGGCCACGGTGTGTGAGGAGGCTAAATGCCCGAATATGAGCGAGTGCTGGAGCTCCGGCACCGCCACTATCATGCTGATGGGCGATGTCTGTACCCGCGCCTGCCGCTTCTGCGCTGTCAACACCGGTAACCCGAAAGGCTGGCTGGATCTCGACGAGCCCGACAATACCGCGCGCTCAGTGCAATTGATGAATCTGAAATATGTAGTACTCACCTCGGTCAACCGCGACGACCTGCCCGATGGGGGTGCCGGACATTACGCCCGCTGCGTACAGCGGGTCAAAGAGGAAAATCCGGATACTGCGGTGGAGGCACTCACACCCGATTTTCTTGGGGTGCTGAAGGATGTCGAGACCGTGATGGATTCCGGTATTGAGGTTTTTGCCCAGAATGTCGAAACGGTCAGGCGCCTGACACACCCGGTGCGCGACCCACGTGCAAGCTACGAGCAGACACTGACAGTGTTGTCCCACGCCAAGCAATACCGCCCGGCCGTGCTGACCAAGACCAGTTTGATGCTGGGCCTTGGTGAAACCGAAGACGAGATTGTCGAGGCCATGGACGATCTGCGCGCGGCTAAGGTGGATATCCTCACTCTGGGTCAGTATCTGCAGCCCACGGCCCACCACTATCCCATCGATCGCTGGGTTACGCCGGATGAGTTTGAGAAGTATCGGCAGTGGGGGCTTGAGAAGGGCTTTCTTGAAGTGGTCTCCGGGGTTTTTGTGCGGTCCAGTTATCGGGCGGAGCAGGTTTTACTTAAGAACAACGTGGGGCTGGGCTGAGTGCCCTTGTTTGTCATGGTATTTGTTCCGGCATGCCAGTCGGTGTCGAACCGGGTATAGACTGTCGGGACACGCCGTAAATACGTCCATGTAGGCTCATTTCGCGCATCCATGCGCTCAACGGTCCCGCCAATCTATACCCGATTTGACACCTAACTCAAGTGAATGAAAAACGACTAATGCTCTTTTCGAATGTTACTTAATCCTTTGCTACCGCTCTGGACCTCCTTCCAAAATCTAATCGGCAATTGGAACTGCGCTGAGGCGTCAAAGCGGACTGGGCCTGCCGGGACCGTTGAGGCCATGGATGGCCGATACGAGCCTACATGGATGTACTCGCGGCGAGTCCCGGCAGGCCCAGTTCGGTTTGGCGCCGCTCTTCATACACTTCAACCCCTGACCTTGGTTTCCAGATCCGCTTCAACGAAAATCACAAGCAACCAACTGTGCTAACTCAGCTCACACAAGCGCCAGTCATGGGTGTCAACATGCACAGTGTCTCGTTGCTGCGGCTGGACAAGATCGGCGGTCTCGCGCCGGGTAACAAGCATTTTAAGTTGATGGGCAATCTTGCCGAGGCGAGGCGCCTGGGCGTCAATCGCCTGGTGTCTTTCGGCGGCGCCTGGTCCAACCATTTGCACGCGCTGGCGGCGGTGGGTTTCGAGCAGGGCGTGCAAACAGTGGGTATCGTCCGGGGCGACGATAACGTGGCGGAAACACCCATGCTGACGGAGGCTCGGGGCTGGGGGATGGAGATTGTTAAAGTGTCGCGGACAGAGTATCGGCAGCGCTTTGATGAACACTATCTGAACGCAATTCGCAGCCGCTTCGCGCCCTGCCTGTTGATTCCCGAAGGCGGGGCAAATGCGGAGGGTGTTCGCGGCTGTATGGCCATCGCGGATCTTATCGTGTCAGCCGCACCATCAGTTAGACGATTGGCGGTGTCGGTAGGTACCGGGACCACGCTGGCAGGCCTGGTGGCGGCACTGGGTAGTGGTTACGAGATAACGGGTATCTCTGCCTTAAAGGGTGCTACAGACCTGGAGCAACGGGTGGCTGGCGTCTTGCTGTCCCTGAATGTTGAATCGTCCGCCCAGTGGCGAATTATTCACGATGGGCACTGTGGGGGGTTTGCCCGGACCAACGCCGGGCTGCGCGCGTTTATGCTGGAATTTGAGCGGGTGCAGGGTATTGCGCTGGAGCCGGTGTACACCGGCAAGATGCTCTACGCTATTCACCGGCGACTGGCATCGGAGCAGGGTTGCCGGAATGATGCGCTACTGGCAATCCATACCGGCGGCCTGCAGGGCCGCCGCGGTTATGACTGGTTGGCGCAGTAGGGCCGGGAAGAACTACATTTTTGCGATAATACTGTCGGGCAGCCACTTCAGTACCTGCGCCACCAGGCTCCAGGGCCAGGGTGGTACGTAGCGGAAGCTGACCTTGCGCTCGATCAAGTCTGCCATGATGCTGGTGCCCTTTTCTGCGGTAACCAGGAAGGGCCGGTTGGGGATTGCGCGATTGAGGTCTGTATCTATGTAGCCCGGAGCCAATTCGGTAACCACAATGGAATCGCGACGGGTTTCCAGGCGGATAGATTCAAGGTAGCGGCCGAAGCCTGCTTTCGTCGCGCAATACACCCCCTGTCCCCGCGTACCGCGTACAGCTGCTACCGATGTAATACCCACTACCTGGCCATGGCCCTGCTTGCGGAATAGCTCCACCGCAGCTTCACAGGTGGCAATGGCGGCAGTGAGGTTGATATCGATGGTCTGGCGTATCTGCTCGAAATGGCCTTTGCCCACCGGTGTACTGGTGGCTACGCCGGCGTTTACGACGACAATGTCCAGCCCGCCCAGGCGCTGGGCGCAACGTTCGATCACCCCGGCTATGGCGTCAAAATCCGATACATCCAGCGTTTCCAACACAATATCTTCTGCCTGGTCAGCCAATTCCGCCCCGAGGCGATCGAGGTCAGACTGTTTGCGGCCGGTCAAAGCCAGTCGATAACCGCGGGCGGCAAACTGACGCGCGAGATTTTCCCCCAGGCCCCGGGTGGCACCTGTAATCAGTATCGATTTAGCTGTGGTCATGTTTTTTCCTTGAGGTGATCGCGTTTGCGCCGGCAGGCCAGTCGCTGGGGGTGACAAAAAAACGGCATATTTCCACGCCTGTGGCGCTGAGTCCCGCCACCAGCCGCGCTCGCGGACCGGATGCGAGAAGTGATTGTAGTCTTTCCACCAGCCCGGGACGATTCAAAATTTCGTCCTCGTCATGTTCCTGTACCGGGGAAAGCCAGCGAAGTTTGGTGAGTAGCAGGTAGCGTTCTGGCTGGAGCTCTGTGAGCTGCGTCGCCAGTTTGTCCACCGGTATCCAGTGTTGCAGTTGGCATTGTAGATTGTAGCCAAAGGGCGGGGGCAGGGGATCGCTTAAGGATTGAAATAAATAGCCCTTGATTGCTATTTCCCGCGCCAGGGTCTCAATGCCCAGCTCCGCGAGCAGCACGCGGGCCTGCGGTTGCTCGCTCAGTTGTATCTGGCGCCGTAGTAGCTGCTCCAGTTTCAGGTCCAGCCTGTCGTGGGAGCTGGGGCCCAACCACTCCCGCCATTGGCTGGCCGGTTCAACGCTGGTGTGCTGCCGCCAGCCAAGATAGAACTTGACTGCCAGTTCCAGGTGGAAATGGCGCTGCCGTGTATGGCACCAGTAGATTACGTCGAACTCCCCCAGCGTGCGTCCCTGGTCACGTACCGCCAGATTGTGAGCGACGAGGGTGGTGTTTGGGTCCTGCTCCAGGAAGAAATGCCAGAGCTGTTCAAAGTAGAGCCCTAAACGTTTCACCGGTTTTTGTGCAAGAACCTCAAGTAATGGCCCGGGCTCATTGTCCAGTTGCGCCAGCCAGCGCCGTCGGGCGGCTGTCAGGGAAAGCCCGCAGTCAGTGACATTCTGGCCGTCGTCAGCCAGTTGCCAGCTGTGCAGCAGGCCGGGAGAGAAGCAGGTCCAGGCCAGATCTCGTACTGCCTGCGTAAGGTAGGGAAATCCAGACATCGCTGCGCTTTTCAGTGGGTTTCGTGGTTATAATACCAGTCCTTCAGAGGGGAGGCGCCTAATGGGGGCAACTTTCAAGACAATCGGCCTGGTCGGGCGCAGCAAACAGTCCGGCTTGCGCGAGGTAGTGCATGAACTACTGGCACTGCTGGAGCAGCGTGGGCTGGAGGTGGTACTTGAAGATCGCCTCGGCGAACTGGTGGAAGACAGCAGCCACCGTCTGGCCAGCTGTGACGAAATCGGTCAATCCGTCGATCTGGTGATTGTGGTGGGCGGCGATGGCAGCTTGTTAAGCGCTGCGCGAACGCTTGCCAAATACGATACGCCGGTGGTGGGTGTCAATCGCGGCCGTTTGGGGTTTTTGACCGATATTGTTCCGGACGAAATTTCCACGCAGGTGCCCGCTGTTCTCGATGGTCATTACGAGCGAGAACACCGTTTCCTGTTGGATGCAGAGGTGCGCCGCGGCGGCAAGGTTGTCGGCCGCGCGGACGCACTGAATGATGTGGTAGTTAACTCCGGCACATCGGCCCAGATGATAGAGTTTGAGCTGTATATCAATGACAGCTTTGTGTATCGGCAACGGGCGGACGGGCTGATTATCTCCACCCCAACCGGCTCCACCGCCTACTCGCTTTCGGGAGGCGGGCCGATAATGCATCCCACACTGGACGCTATGGTGCTGGTTCCTATGTTCCCGCATGCCCTGAGCAGCCGCCCGATTGTAGTGGAAGGGAATTCGCAGATCCGGTTGGATATCCTGGCTCGTAATCGCATTCACCCGCCGGTCACCTGTGATGGCCAGGTCAATATGACAGCGCGCCCCGGCGACTCTGTCCACCTCAGCAAGAAGAGCCACCGACTGACCCTGCTGCACCCTGTGGGGCACAGCTTTTTTGCCAGTTGCAGGGATAAACTGCACTGGGGCGACGCGCTGGTAAATTGATGACAGATTTTCACCCGGCTCTTACCGTCAGCGTTGAAGAAGACCTGTTACCCCTGATCGCGTTGCTGCAGCAGCGAGGTGTTGTACACCGCGTTTTTGAGGAGAACGGTCAGCAAATTGTAGCCGTGCAGAATCCGGTGCAAGTGCCAGAAGTCGCTGCATTATACCGGGCCTGGCGTGCGGGGGATGTGTCTATCCAACTTGCGCGGCAGGGCAAGACACCGCCGCTGGTGGCGAACATCAGCTGGCCCGCTGTACCGGTTACCACGGTATTGATACTTTGTAGCATTGTCGGTTTTCTGATTGTCTATTTGCAGGCGCCCATTGCCTGGTTGGGCTTACTCACCTTCACCCCTTTCGAGATAGTTAACGGCAAACCTGTTTTTGACAGCATCGGGGGCCAGTACTGGCGTTTGATTACGCCGGCTTTTTTGCACTTTGGCTGGTTGCACATCGTATTTAACAGCCTGTGGTTGTGGGAGCTTGGTGGCAAGGTCGAGCGCGTTATGGGGCATATGAATATGCTGCTATTGTTCCTGGTTATCGCCATGGTATCCAACGGCAGCCAGTTTGCGTTTGGTGGCCCGGGCCTGTTTGGCGGTATGTCCGGTGTTGTATACGGGTTGTTGGGGTTTTCCTGGGTAGCGCCCCTGCTGCAGCCAGCCTGGCGAATCCAGCCATCACCAACGCTCATGCTGTTTATGGTGGGCTGGCTGGTATTGTGCATGGTGGGCCTGGTAGAAAGCCTGGGCTTTGGCGCTATTGCCAATGCGGCACACCTGGGTGGCCTGTTATGCGGTGCCGTTCTGGGTGCCTTGTTCGGTATGGTTTCCAAAAGAGAAGAAGCATGACAATGGCGGCTAGAATCAATGTGCTGTTTTCAACAGCTGCATTAATTCTGGTATTGGCGTTGACAGGTTTTACCGCTCACCGGGAGTATCAGATTGTTCGCGACCGGGCTGTTGATACGGCTCTGGCTACCCTGAGGTCGCGGCCGGCTTTACAGGTAGCCATTTACCAGCGCGATGCCGCAGATTTACAGAAGCTGCTCTCGGAGTTTCTGGAGATACCCGCAGTAGTATCTGCCAATGCGCGAGATGGCCTGGGTGAATTGTTGTCGCGGGAGGAGCAGGCTGGCGCGGTAGCATTGCAGCCGCCTTTTGACATAGTACGCGGCGATTTGGCCGCAGGTGAAACCGGCCTGACTGCATTTGACCCTGAAATGCAAGCTATCGGGACAAGCCTGTGGTCGGCCTGGGCCAATAGTGATTCTCCGCTGTACCTGACAGTGCCGGTCTTTACCGCGGTGAACCCCGCGCGGCAGGGCCTTAAAGCCTATGATTTTTTTATGGCCCCGCTCGATCCAAAGGAAAAACGCAGTTTGCGGATTATAGGCTATCTGCAATTGGAAATATCGTCCGGCCTATTGTGGTCGGCTATCCGTCCCACGGTCAGTAGCCTGCTGTACGGTGGTCTGTTACTGGTGGTGATTTGCTGTGCGGTGATTGCTCTGGCTACCCGGCGCATCACCAGGGACTTGTCCCAACTGGCGCAACTGGCAGACAGTGTGGCTGCGGGTAAACTGGAAAAACCGCTGGAGATAAAAGCCAGCGGCGATATCAGGGATATTGCCAATGTGCTCAACCACGTTCTGGGTGGCTTCACCAATCTTAGAAGAGAAACCGATGCTGGCCAGCGGCTGCTGAGCAGAAAGGTTGATGAGCATACCAGCGAGTTGTCCGAGCGCGATGAGAAATTGAACCAGGCTGCGGAAGAAATCACCGAAACCCGCAGCAGGCTGCAGCGCGTCGCCTACTATGACAATCTGACGGCTCTGCCTAACCGGCGGCTTTTTACCGAACAACTGGGCCTGTTACTGGCCTTGAACGAGCGCAACAGTCATATCCTGGCGCTGTTGTTCCTTAATCTGGACAACTTCAAGCGAATTAACGATTCACTGGGCCAGAGTGCCGGTGATGAAGTGTTGCTTGAGGTGGCAAAGCGGCTGGTTGTCGGTGTCAGGGGCAGTGATTCTGTCGGGCATTACGTCGAGACCGGGCAGAAAATTGAAGTATCCCGTGTGGGCGGTGATGAGTTTACTGTGGTGCTTAACCAGCTCGACAGGGTGTCATCCGCAGGTGTTGTAGCGGAGCGGCTACTGGCGGCACTGGAAAAGCCCATGACGGTGGAGGGGCAAGAAATTGTGGTGAGCCCCAGCATTGGTGTTGCGACTGCGCCGGTGGATGGCATCACCGCCGAAGCGTTACTGAAAACCGCTGGAATAGCCATGCATTATGCCAAGGCCTCAGTCAGGGATAAATTTCTGTTCTACGCGGCGCATATGGAGGACAGCGGGGTGGGCCACCTCAAGCTGGAAGCCGATTTGCGCAAGGCTGTGGAGCGGGGTGAGCTCGAGCTGCATTATCAGCCACAGGTGAATACCCTCACGGGAGCTGTTGCCGGAGCGGAGGCACTGTTGCGCTGGCAGCACCCGGATCTGGGCGCTGTGCCACCGTCCCGATTTATTCCCCTCGCCGAAGAAACTGGCGTTATATCGGAGCTGGGTGACTGGGTGATGGCCGAGGCCTGTCGCCAGATGAAGGCGTTTGATGCGCTCGAGCTGGCTTTACCGAAGGTTGCCATTAACGTGTCTGCCTTTCAGTTTACGCGGTCGTTTCCCCAGCGAGTGAAGGAAATTTTGCAACAGTACGACTTGCCTGCCAACAGGCTTGAGCTGGGTTTGAGTGAGCATCTGCTGATGGATGAAGATCAGACAGCGGGCGAGATGCTAAAGGATCTCAGGCAGCTTGGTGTTTTCCTGTCTGTGGATGACTTCGGTACGAGTTTTGCCCCGCTTGGTTACCTCAGCCACTACACGCTGGATGAACTGAGGATAGACCGCAGCTTTATCCTCGGCTGCGACAGCAATGAAAGCCGTGCCAAACTGGTGAAGGCCATTATCGCCATGGCCAGGAGTCTTGGTCTGGGGATCGTGGCCGAAGGTGTGGAAACAGCGGCCCAATACCGCTTCCTGATAAACAACGGTGCCGATGTGATGCAGGGGTATTTGTTCAGTAAGCCGGTGCCAGCCGAGGAATTACAAAAAATACTGACACCCTGGCATTTTGTACAACAGTTACAGAAACTTCAGTCCTAACTGGAGACCCGTGATGGACTATCTTAAACATATTGAGAATATGACACCCGAAATATATCGCAGCCTGAAACGCGCGGTGGAAATTGGCAAGTGGCCTGATGGCCGGCCCGTGAGTCCGCAGCAGCGTCAGGCGGCACTGCAGGCGGTGATCGCATGGGGTAAGTTGCACTTGCCCGAGAGTGAACAAGTGGGCTTTATCGACAGGGGTCACAAGGCCGGGGGAGTGTGTGATGATCCGCCTGAAACCCCGCTTAAATGGAAAGGAGATACGATTGACTGAGGTGTTGGCGACTGGCAATGCGCGCAAAATGAAAACTGAACTGGCTGAACCGGTTCAGTACACCATGTTGCTGGGCGATAATGAGGTATCACTAAACGCTTACCTGGGGCAGACACTGGGGCTGCAGTATCACGGTGTTATCAACTGCATACACTGTGCCCGCAAAACCTCCAAGAGCTTTAATCAGGGTTATTGTTATCCCTGCTTCAAGCGTCTGGCCCAGTGTGATACCTGCATTATGAGCCCGGAGAAGTGCCACTACGCTGCCGGTACGTGTCGCGAACCCGAGTGGGGTGAGCAGAACTGTATGATCGATCATGTAGTCTATCTTGCCAACACTTCCGGTATCAAAGTGGGCATCACCCGTGGCAGCCAGGTGCCGACGCGTTGGATGGACCAGGGTGCGACCCAGGCCCAACCCATTTTTCGTGTGGATACGCGTCTCCATTCCGGGCTGGTAGAGACCGTTTTCAAGAATCATATTGCAGACAAAACCAACTGGCAGGCCATGCTGAAGGGGGACGCAGATCACTGCGACCTGGAGCAGCAAAGGATCAGGCTGTTGGCTGAATGTGCCGTCGAAATTGATGAATTGCAGGCGCGTTTCGGGCTGCAGGCAATCACGGTGCTCGAGCAACATGCCCCCACAATTATCAGCTATCCTGTATTGGAATATCCTACTAAAGTTAAGTCGTTCAACCTCGACAAGACACCGGAGGTGTCCGGTACGCTGCTGGGCATTAAAGGGCAGTATCTGATTTTTGATACCGGTGTTATCAATATACGTAAGTACGGCGGCTACCAGCTGTCGTTGACAAAGGGGTAGCACCACAATGAGAGATGCCACACCTGCCGCAATATACCTCCGGGATTACCAGCCACCCGCTTACCTGGTAGACCGGACTGAACTGGATTTTGAGTTGTGGGAGGATCATGCCCTGGTACACGCGCGTTTGTGTATCAGACGCAATGGCGCCAGCGCCAAACCCTTGCAACTGAATGGTGAGAGCCTGGAGCTGGTATCAATCAGCCTGGACGGCCAACCCCTCCCGGCGGCGCGCTACACCGTATCGGAAGATGGCCTGGAAATCCTCGACGTTCCGGAGAATTTTGAGTTGCAGTGCACGACCCGGATTTTGCCCCAGGACAACACGTCACTGAACGGTTTGTACAAGTCGCAGGCGATGTTCTGCACCCAGTGCGAAGCGCATGGGTTCCGGCGCATTACCTACTATCCCGATCGCCCGGATGTCATGTCTGTGTTTTCGGTCAGAATAGAGGCAGACAAACGACGTTATCCGGTGCTATTGAGCAATGGCAACTTTATGGGCGTCGAGGAGCTTGATAATGGGCGGCATCGGGCCAGCTGGCATGACCCGTTTTCCAAACCTGCCTATCTGTTCGCACTGGTGGCGGGAGACCTGCAATATACCGAAGACCGCTTCACTACCTGCAGCGGCCGCGATGTGTGCCTGCGTATTTATGTAGAAGAAAAGGATTTGGGTAAGTGTGGGCATGCCATGCGTTCACTCAAACATGCCATGCGCTGGGACGAGGATGTGTATGGGCGGGAATACGATCTTGATCTTTTCAATATTGTTGCCGTAGACGATTTTAATATGGGTGCCATGGAGAACAAGGGGCTGAATATTTTTAACAGTTCCTGCGTTCTTTGTAGCCCCCAGACCACCACCGATAACGGCTTCCAGAAGGTGGAGGCGATAGTGGCCCACGAATATTTCCACAACTGGAGTGGCAATCGTGTTACCTGCCGGGACTGGTTTCAGCTCAGTCTGAAAGAGGGGTTTACGGTTTTTCGAGACGCGACATTTTCCGCCGATATGGGTTCTCCTACAGTAAAGCGGATTAAAGAAGCCGCTGTAATGCGCACTGACCAATTCGCCGAGGACGCGGGTCCCATGGCACACCCGGTGCGGCCTGAGTCAGTTATCGAAATCAACAATTTCTATACTTTAACCGTTTACGAGAAAGGCGCGGAAATCGTTCGGATGATCCATACATTACTCGGCCCGGAGGCATTTCGGCAGGGCTCGGACCTGTATTTTTCCCGCCACGATGGCCAGGCCGTGACCTGCGAAGATTTTGTGTTGGCGATGGAGGACGCCAGTGGTGTGGACCTGGCTCAATTTCGGCGCTGGTATTCCCAGGCGGGAACCCCGCTACTCGCTGTGCATGATGAGTATGACCCCGCTAGCGAGCGTTACACATTACACGTGACGCAGTCCTGTCCGGCGACACCCGGGCAGCCTGAGAAGGACCCCATGGTAATTCCACTTGCGATGGGGCTGTTGGGGGACGCTGGCAACCTGCCCCTGCGGCTGGAGGGTGAAGAGCCGGATGGGGATACAGCGGACAATACCCACCGGGTACTGTTGATAGATCGCCCGCTGCAGAGCTTTGTTTTCGAGCAAGTGCGGGAGCGACCGGTGCCCTCCTTGTTGCGCGGATTTTCCGCACCTGTGCGGCTGTCTTACCATTTTGGCAGGCCCGAGTTATGCGCATTGATGAGTCGCGATGACGATGGTTTTGTGCGTTGGGACAGCGCCCAGTCTCTTGCGATTCAGGTTATAGGGGAAGTCGAGCAACAGATACAGGCAAGTGCTGCAACTGCAGTGGATCCCTTGCTGGTTGAAGCCTGTCGCAGTCTGCTGACGGATGAGTCTCTGGATGCCGCCATGGTCGCTGCAATGCTGACGCTCCCCGGCGAGGCCTATCTGGCAGAACTTGCCAGCCATGCCGGGGGCGCAAATGTCGATACCATTCACAATGCACGCTGGGCGGTGCAGGCCGAGATCGCCCGCAGCTGCCACCAGGAGTTGCTGACCTGTTACCAGCGTCTCGCCACGGGAGAGCCCTATGCCCCGGATGCCGGGCAGATCGCTGCGCGTAGTTTGCGCAATGTCTGTCTCGAACTTCTGTCCTGCGCACATGGCCTTGAACCGTCATTGGCGACGGCCCAGTTCAACTCCGCGCAAAATATGACTGACCGCCTGGCTGCGCTGCGTGCCATTGCCTTCTACGCCACCGAAGTCGAGCGCGAGGAAGCGCTTCAGCAGTTTCTCCGCGAGTGGCAACACGACGCACTGGTGATGAATCAGTGGTTCGCGGTACAGGCGGCGATGCCACTGGGAGATACTCTCGCCAGAGTGCAGGGGCTGCTGTCACACCCGGACTTCGATCTCCGTAATCCGAACAAGGTCTATTCCCTCGTGGGTGTATTCGCCGATCAGAACCCGGTGCAGTTTCACCGCGTGGATGGCGCGGGCTACCGCTTCCTCAGCGATATGGTCGCGCAGCTGGACGGCGCTAATCCGCAACTTGCCTCCCGTGTGCTTGACCCACTGACGAGGTGGCATAATTATCGCGGCCGGGAGCAATTGATGTGCGCCGAACTGGAACGTCTGGCGGTCCTGCCTGGGTTGTCACCGGATGTGTTTGAAGTGGTCAGCAAATCCCTGGACGCGAGCAACACCAACTAGAGGCCGCGTAGCGACCTGTAGTGACGCGGGCAGGTCAATCAGGGGTATGCGTCGCCGCAAAAGGGAAAAGTGCAGTAGTGGGGTGAAACGCCACCCAGGCAAACCAGTAGCTTGCCGTGACGGGGTATTCTTTGCCATCCTGGCCAAATGCTTGTGCTACTGAGGCGATTTTATCCCAGCGGATTTCCAGTGTTTTATCGCCCACAGTCACCGTTAACGGCTTGTCCAGCTTGTCCAGTTCTTCGAAAGGTAATGCCAGTGCCTGATCCTGGGAGGTTATGCCTACCACCCAGGTCTTGGCAGTCAAGCGCCAGTCGCTGTGCATGGTGGAGTACATCACCATCGGTAGCCGCCGGTATTCCGCGTAGGGTGACGCTTCATAATCGCGTTCGAAGCCAGTGTCATCTGATAGCAATAGTGAATCGGGGTGTAGCGTAGACCATGCAGCCCAGGTCGTGTATTGCGCCGGCACCTGGACCAGGTCGGTGCCCTTGAGTGGGCCTGTTACCGCCTTTTTCATTACCTGTGACCACAGCGACTTCGTATTGCGATCATAAAGCAGCATGTCGCTGTTATAAATCAGGCCGGATACACCGAAGTTGAGCACTTTGTCCGCAGCTTCTGCCAGGAACACCATGCCGGTACCGCACAATGGGCAGAAGGTAATAGTGAGCGGTGTAAGGGCAAAGGTGTCGTTGACGATTTCGTGGTGGTCAAGAATCTCGATGGGGTAGGCTTTAGCGACACCGTTGTAACTCACAGCCATCACGCGATCGTCGGGTTGAATCGCACTGTCTCGCGCCGCGCCTTCAAGGAATACGGGATAATCCAGTGCGGGTATGCCGTCTCGGCCAGGTCCACCGTGGTCTATCTGGTTGGGGGCAATCAGGCCACCTTCAACGTCAAAACCGTTGTAAAAGGAGGGGGGTTGCGCTGCCGTAGCGATCATTCCGCCAGCGATAAATACTGTCAGTAGCACGGCGCGCGCCAGCCATTTATGCACGTTTACTCTCCTTGTCGATATAACTACGACCCGGTGCACCGGCCTGGGTTCCCGGGTAGTGGATGAATCGGAGGTGCTTGGCCTCAAGCACCCTGGGGGTACAGCTGCAGCGGCGAGTCTTCCCGCCCAGAAGTTTTGCCTTGCCGCGCCCTGATTTCCCTGGCGCTTGCGGCCAGCTCATCGCCATCCCACGGGGCTTGTGCGCTGCTGTACAGGGATGCATTCAGTGCGTCAATTGCAGCGTTCATTCTGGGGTCCTCGAACAGTGTCCTCACTTCTGCCACTGAGGCCAGTCCCGGGCGCGAGCCCACTGCCGCCGCCCAGTTTATGAGGGCAGTGCGCGCCTGTAATGCCTGTCCGTCGGCACAGGCTTGTAGCAGAACCTTGAAGGCGGTCTGTTCCCGAGGGTCTTGCAATGTGCGTTTTTCACCTTTCGGTCTGCCGCGCCGGGTCCAGCCGAGATACAGCAGGGTGAGTATCCAGCCGCCACCGTTAACCGCTGCGACCACCTGCCATATTCGACTATTGTCAGTGGCAACAAGCGGTATGGATACTGCGCTATCGGGCATTAACAGCGGTGTGGTTGAAGGGCTGGGGCTAGGCAGCGGTGCGGTTGCCAGTGAATCGCCAGCGGCAACCTGCAGTTGCCGCTCCGGCAGTACCGCATAGCGCAATGTGTCGGTCTCGGTATCCCACCATGGAATGCGGATTTCAGGTATCCGCGCTGTGCCCGCCCTGGTGGGTACCACAGCCACGCTGTCCACTCTGGTGCCCAGAAGCCCTGTAGCCGTTTCAAGATCACTGATAACCGGTTGGTCGGGATAGTATTTCAGGCCGGGCTCCGGGGGGTACATGACCGGCGGCAGCTGTGCACCCTGCAGCCCGTCTCCGCGAATGGTGATAGTGCGCGTAGCGGATTCGCCCACCTTCAGCTCCTCTGGCGCCGTTGACCATGATTCCTCCAGGCTGATTTCGCGGGCGGGCAGCCACTCGCTACCGGGAAAACTGGCGGGGCGGGGTAGTACCTCGATAGTCAGGGGGGCAGTGGTGCGCCGCAGCTGGCGGCCACTGCCCCTGGCATCAAACAGGCTACGCCGGGGCGAGCTCTCTCTCGCGCTGAAGGTTTGAGCGGGGATCTCCAGCGTGCCGCTCTGCTCCGGAAAAATGGCGTAGCGTACCTCGTGCACCAGCCAGGGCCTGCCATTGACGGTGCGCTGGAAAGAGTTTTGTTCCAGAGGTTTCACGAAGGCATTATCCAGTTGTAGATCGGTGATGCTTCTATCATCCAGGTTGATCGCCTGTTGCAGCCTGAGTGTGAGAATGACCTGGCCCTGAACGTATACCGAGCTGCGATCCAGTTCGGCTTCAAAGATCAGATTCTGGTCGCCGCCGCTCCCCTTTGGCGGTGGGCCGACGACAACGGGTAAGGCGCTGGTCACATCCTGACCCACATGCAGTGGCGGGACGGTCAGGTTCCCCTCACGTCTGGGGGTGATGTCGAGCAGTATTTCGCGGGTACTGGAAAACTGGCCGTTGACGTAGCTGGTTTTGCTGCTATTGGAACGTTGCAAAATTTCAAAATCGGCGGTCAATGGCCGTAAATCCAACTGCTCCAGATCCTCGTCGTCCGTGGCAGTGATCGTCAATCGCAGGGTGTCGCCCTGGACAGCGTGCTGCCGGTCGAGGCTGGCATTAACGGCAGCAAGGCTGCCACTGGCCGCGACGGCCATCACAAGTACACACAAGGCTTTGAGCGCCTTACCAATAGGTTTCATTGTCTTTCCCGGCTCCCTGCTGTTGCCTTTGGTAGCTTTCGTAGCGGAATTTTTCGCGCAGTAACCCCGAGGGGTCATCGGGCACCCTCCGCAGCCATTGCTCCATGGCCTGATCCAGCTCCTGTTGCGCAGGATCGAGTTCGGCCTGTTGCGCAGCGTCTTCGGCGGATTCTTCCCCCTCCTGCTCGTCGGCCGGTGTGGGCTGTGGTTCTTCCGAATCCTGTTCGTCCTGTGGTTCCTGGCCCTGCTGTTGCTGATCCTGGTCCTGGTCCTGGTCCTGGTCCTGGTCCTGGTCCTGGCTCTGGTCCTGGCTCTGTTCCTGGTTCTGTTCCTGTTCCTGGTTCTGGTTCTGGTTCTGGTCCTGGTTTTGTTCCTGGTTCTGGTCCTGGTCCTGGTTTTGTTCCTGATCCTGATCCTGGTTCTGGTCTTGCTGCTGGTCCTGATTTTCCTGCTGTTCTTTCAGCTGCTCCAGGAGTGCGAGATTCTCTTTGGCGTCGTCCTGGTCCGGTTCGCGAGCCAGCGATTCCTTGTAGGCTGCTATGGCCTCCTCCAACTTGCCAGCCCGTGCCAATGCGTTACCGCGGTTATACCAGCTATCGGCATCCTCGATCTCTGCAAACTTGCTGGCAGCAGTCTCGTAGTCACTGCCGTGGTAAGCGGCGGTGCCAGCCCAGAGTGGGTTTTCGAATAGTTCTGTAGCGACTTCACTGTCACCGTCTTGCAAGGCTTTTTGACCTTGTTGGTCGGGGGTCAGCCAGAGATCGTCCCAGACATCGGCGCTCGCCGGTTGGGGCTGGGCGATGAACAGCAAGGGCAACAGGCACACTATCCAGCCGCGGCGAAACAGCGCCAGGGCTAACGGCAGCAGAGCTAGAACAAACAGGTAGCCCTGGTCCTCCCAGGTATCGGCGGTGCGGTCCAGGGCGATGGTGGATTCCACTGCGCTGATGGCTGGTTCAGCGAGCAGGGTATCGAGATCTGCATTGTTAATCTGCATAGGCTGGTAGCGCCCGCCAGTGGCAGCAGCGAGGTCGAGCAGGGGCTTTTCTATCAAGCCGGGCATAACGATTGCGCCGTCGCGATCCTTGAGGAAACCACCTTTGGGTAGCGGTATTGGCGCCCCGGTTGCCGTGCCGACACCCATGATAGACAGGCTGGCACCGGACTTCTCCATTTCGCGCTCAATAGCCAGCGCATCTGCTTCACTGATACCGTCGGTCACCAGCAATATTCTGCCGTCGCGTATACCGGCCGAGTGTAGTAGCTCGATAGCCTGCGCGATCGCAGCCACCGGGTCGCTTCCCGGTACCGGCATCATCTCGGGGGAGAGTGCCGGCAGCAGGTTGGCAATGGTGGGAGTGTCGTCGGTCAGCGGGGTGACGATATGGGTATCGCCTGCGTAGGCGATCAGGCCCGTTTGGCCCTCCTGGCGCTGAGCCAGCAAGTCGAGCATTTTTTGTCTGGCACGATCCAGCCTTGAGGGCGCCAGGTCACCGGAGTTCATGGAGTAGCTCAAGTCCATTACCACTACCAGCGCATCTTGCTTCTGATGAATGGGCTGGGGCAATTTCTGCCAGCTTGGGCCGCTGGCTGCCAGTGCGGCCAAAATCCAGCCCAGCAGCACAAAGGGGAGTAAGTTGGGCCCACGGGAGCCGTCCTGCGGGCTTACCAGAAACGGCAGAAGCTCCGGTGCAATGACCTGGTTCCAGCTACCCGATCGGCCACGGTGACGCCACAGTAAAAATGCGAGTACTGCCGCCGGTAGCAGGCACCAGAGCCATTCGGGCCGCATCAGGTGCAGTTCCATCACTGTGCGCTCTCCGCAGTCTGGGAACGACGCCAGCCACCCGCTCGCCACAGGTGCCGCAGGGCGAGCGCGAAACTGAACAGCAGTGACAACAGCAGCGGGAGATACCCGAGAGCTTGCCTGGGCCGGTAAGTCACGACCTCTTGTTCTACAGGTTCAAGTTCATCCAGAACCCCATAAATTTCGGCCAGTTCGCGGGGATTTCTGGCTCTGAAATACTGGCCGCCGGTGATGTCCGCAATTTGTTGCAAGGTGTCTTCGTCAAGCTCTGCGGATGGGTTGACCTGGCGGCTGCCAAAGCTGGACCCGAATAAACCCGGCAATGTCATCTGGTCGGCACCAATTCCAATGGTGTAGATACGGATACCGAGGTTGGCGGCGAGTTGCGTGGCTTCCAGCGGTTGTACCGAGCTGGCTGTATCCTGACCGTCCGTTAGCAGGATCAGTACCCGGCTTTCGGCCGGCCGTTCCTTGAGTCTTTTTACCGCCAGACCGATAGCATCACCTATCGCTGTATCCTGCCCGGCAAATCCTATCTGGGCTTCCAGCAGGAATCGCCTGACGGTTGCCGTATCGAAACTCAATGGCGATTGCACGTAGGCGTTACTGCCAAACAGTATCAGGCCCAGGCGATCGCCCTTGCGGCTGGTAATAAATTCCGCACCCAGCTGACGTACTGCCTCGATTCGCGTGGCTGCAGCATCGCCTACCCGCATATCTTCCATCTGCATGGAACCTGAGATATCCACTGCCAGCATAAGGTCGCGGCCACTGTTGGGCAGCTCTATAGGTTCGCCAATCCAGGTGGGCCTTGCTGCAGCTGTCAGCAATAACAGCCAGATAAGCCAGAGAGAGGCCGCAGGTATCCGCCGGCCAACGCTTGTCGGATCAGCCTGGCGCGTGTTCATCTGTTGCCATTCGTCGAAGAAGGGCGCGCGCAAAGCCGGCTCACGGCTTTGCGCGGGGGGAGTCAGTCGGCGCACCAGCCAGGGCAGGGGCGCAAGTAAAAACAGCCAGGGCCACAGCCATTCGATCATGTGTGCACCTCATGGCGCTTGATCCAACTGGCTGCAGAGCTGTGCAACTGCTCGACATCGATCGCCATGTCACTTTTGCGATAGGCGCCGCTGACAAACTCTTCGGGAAACTGGTCACCTGGTGGCAGCCCCTGATTTAGAAATGTCAGCCATCGGGAGCCGCTACTGGCGGCGACTGTTCGCCGTGGGTAGGCTATTAGTGCCGCACTTTTCAACAACGCATTGGCTGCAGCGAGATAGGCATTGGCATCCCCGGTATCATGATACTGGGTGCGCAACAATTCCAGCTGGGCCAGTGCCTTCCGGCGATAGGCTCGTGCCTTGCGGCGCCGTAGTAGCACCCAGGCAATAATAGTTATCGCCACAATCAGCAGACCCAGCAGTATCCACCAGCCGGGGGCGGGCGGCCACCAACCAACAGGTAGCGGTTCGCGCAATGGATGCAGTGCAGCTAGGGGATCCTGTGGGTTCACCGCCGCTGGTCCCCGTAAAACGTTTGCAGGAGTGAAAAGGGTGCCTGCCCGGTGCTCGCTTGCAGCATGGGAATGCCGAGTTTCAAAAAATCCGTAGACAGTCGTTCACGCTGCTGACGGGCGCGTTCGTGATAGCTGCTGCGCAGACCTTTTTCTGCAGTATCCAGTTCGCTGCGTGCGCTGCCATTAGTTACGGCATAACGTCCCGCCCGCGGCAACTCCGCTTCAAGTGGGTCGCTGCAGGCAATGGCGGTAATCTCTATATGCTGGGCCAATTGGAACAGTTGCTCTCTGGCGCGCTCGTCACCCGCGCCGCGAAAATCACTCACGATGAACAGGCTGCTGCCCGGGCGTGCTATTCGTCGCAGGTTGGACAAAACCTCTGCGAACGGCATTGTCGAGGGCGCCTCCGACGGCAGTGCGCGGTTGTATTCGTCAATCTGTGAAATCAGGGCGAGCACTGTTTTGCGACTGCGCCGGGGGCGAATTTCCCGGTGACCGGTATCATTGAATACCAGGCCCCCCACGCGGTCGCCGGCATCCAGTGCACTCCACGCCAGCAGGCTGGCCACGTGTGCCGCCAGTACCGACTTGAAGCAGTGCGTGGAGCCGAAGAACATATTGCTGCGCTGGTCTACTGCCACCAGCACCGGGCGCTCTCGTTCTTCCCGAAACAATTTGGTATGGGCGCTGCCGGTGCGGGCAGTGACACGCCAGTCGATACTGCGTATGTCGTCGCCGGGCTGGTAGCTGCGCACTTCCTCGAAGTCTATGCCGCGGCCGCGGAAATTGGATTTGTTTGGCCCGGCGAGGACACTGAGCGCGCGTTTCCTGCGCGTCAGGCTCAACTGTCGCGCTGGAAATCGCAACGCTATCAGATCCGCCATTGCCACATAGGCACCGCGGGCCGGGGTGGTTACATCGGCCAGTCGCATGGTCAACCTACGGGAACAAGAGCCAACAGTTCGCGAATAACCTGGTCAGGCGTTATGCCGTTGGCCTCGGCCTCAAAAGTCAGAATAAGGCGATGGCGCAGCACATCTGCCGCCACGGCTTGCACATCGTCGGGGCTGACGAAGTCTTGCCCCTTCAGCCAGGCATGTGCCCGGGCGCAGCGGTCGAGCGCGATGGTGGCACGGGGGCTGCCGCCGTATTCGATCCAGCCCGCCAGCTCTTTGGAGTAGGCTTCCGGTTTGCGGCTGGCGATCACCAACTGCACGATGTACTGCTCCACCGGGCTGGCCATATGCATGGCAAGCAACTCCTGCCGGGCGGAAAAGATTGTTTCCTGGCGTAGGGGTTGAGGGGCAGGGGTGCTATCGCGGCTCGCTTCCGCCCTTGTTAAGCGCAAGATCTCGGTTTCGGCAGAGGCGTCTGGGTAGTCCACACTAACGTGCATGAGGAAGCGGTCGAGTTGTGCTTCCGGTAACGGGTAGGTTCCCTCCTGTTCAATCGGATTCTGGGTAGCCATAACCAGAAATAGCTCTGGCAGATCGTAGGTTTGGCTACCGACACTTACCTGGCGCTCAGCCATCGCCTCCAGCAGAGCGGATTGTACCTTGGCGGGTGCCCGATTGACCTCGTCTGCCAGCACCATGTTGTGGAAAATGGGACCTTTCTGAAAATGAAAGTTGGCTTCCTGCGGGCGGTATATTTCTGTACCTGTCACGTCGCCGGGCAACAGGTCGGGCGTAAACTGTATCCGATGGAACGAGCCCTCGACGCCATCTGCGAGGGTCTTGATGGCGCGGGTCTTGGCCAGCCCGGGCGCACCCTCCACCAGCAAGTGACCATTCGCCAGTACGGCAATAATCAGTCTCTGTACCAGGTGGGATTGTCCGATAATCTGGCTGCTCAGCCAGTCTTCAAGTGCTCTAACGTCTGCGCTCGCCACTGTTGCTCCTGTTTACTGGTGTTCAATATCCTTAAATTCCCTTTGCCCGGTCGACATTCTCTTTACAGGCACAGGGCGGGTATAGTATCCCAGCTACCCTGTCTCTGCTTGAGTTTGGCGATTTCCTTCACCGGTGCGCGTTGTATGACTGGCCGTCACTATAAAAGTTCCAGACGGTTGGCAACAAGCATGGCGGATTGGGCTAGACTAGAGGCATCGAATAATATGGCCCCCTGGGCCCGGTTGATGGAGCGATAATAAATAGAATGATCTGGGATACTCTCAAGAAAAGCCTGCTGGTGGAACTGGGTCAGCGCATCGACAGTCGGGCAGACGAAGCCGACCGGGAATCCCTGCACAATCTGTGTGACGCCTTTTACGGGCGTTTTCCGGCAGAGGATATGCGCGAGCGGTCAGTGGAAAACTTGTACGGCTGCCTGTACGGGCTGCTGCGCTTTCTGCGATCGTGGCCGGATACTACACCTAAAATCCGTATTTTCAATCCTGAAATCCAGAGTCACGGCTGGGAGAGTAAGAATACGGTAGTGGCTGTTCTCTGCCGTGGTATTCCCTTTTGCACAGCGTCGGTACGGGGTGAGCTGAATCGGCGAAATTTGACTATTCACTGTATTTCCAGCTCCAATCTGCCAGTGATGCGGGGCGAGGCAGGCGAACTTTCATCGGTACTTACGGATGACGAGGGAACCTGTGCAGGCCGACCTGAAGAGGCGGTGCTGTATTTTGAAATCGGCAGGCATTCAGACCCGGCGGAGCTGGAGGAGTTGCGCCAGGCGCTGGTAGAGATACTCGAGGAAGTTGCTGTGGTGGTGGATGATTTTCCCGCCATGGGGCAGCGGCTGAAGGAAGCAGAGGCGCAAGTGCGCGCCAGCACCAGTGTCGAACCTGAACTTCGAGAAGAAGCCGCGGCCTTTCTCGACTGGCTACAGCAGGCACATATGACCGTGCTTGGCTATGAGTACCTCGAAGTACAGAATGCGGGCGCCCCCGGCCAACAGGTGGCGGTGGTTGAGGAGCGAAGTCTCGGCTTACTCAGGCACCGCGCCACTCGGGGTACCGGTGATTTGCTGGCCGACATAGAGCATATGTCGTCAGATGATTTACGGCGCCGCCAGTTGAGTTTCTCGAAGTCCCGCCAGCGCTCGCGGGTACATCGGCTCACGTATCCTGACTACGTTGAGGTCAAGGTGTTCGATGACGCTGGCGCGATCATCGGCCAGCACCGTGTGATCGGACTCTATACCTCCTCAGTCTATACCATGAACCCGGAAGTCATACCCATACTGCGACGCAAGGTGGCAAAGGTTATGGAGCAGTCCAGCCTGGATTCCTCCGACCACGAGAGCCGAGAGTTGAAGCGGGTGCTTGAGTTGTTCCCGCGGGATGAGCTGTTCCAGTCCAGCATCCAGGAGCTTTACGACACGGTGACGGCCGTCAACCGTATCCAGGAGCGGCGCCAGACCCGTTTGTTTGTGCGCAAGGATGTGCACGGCAAATTCGTAAATTGCATGGTGTACATTCCACGAGACCGCTACACCACCGAGCAGCGGGAGAAAATCGATCGGATACTGTGCGACGCATTCAATGCCGAGGAGGCAGAGTTCACCACCCACTTCTCGGAGTCCATCCTGGTGCGTTGCCACTTTGTGCTGCGGGTTGACCCAAACAAGCCGCTTGACTACGACGACAGTGAAATAGAGGACCAGATTATTCAGGCCACCCTGGCCTGGGAGGACCGTCTCAGGATTCGTCTGACCGAGGAGTTTGGCGAGGAGGGAGGTGAGGCCTATGTCCGCGAACTGGCGGCTGGTTTTCCTCCCGGCTACCGGGATGATTTCGACCCCAGGGTAGCCGTGCTGGATATCAAGCAAATCCTGCGCCTGCAAAAGGGCGAGGAACTGGGTATGACACTTTACCGGCGGGTAGAGGAAGGCGGGGAGATGTTGCGCCTGCGCTTCTACCACGCGGGGGACAGCCTGCCGCTATCCGACGTGCTGCCAATTCTGGAAAACCTCGGTCTGCGGGTCATGACCGAGCGCCCGTACGGTGTGCGCGCCAGCGATGGAAAAGTGTATTGGGTGCAGGAATTTACGCTCATTTACGCGTTGTCCCACGACATCGTTCTGGACGAGGTGAAGATTGAGTTTGAAGATGCTTTTCAGCGTATATGGTTTGGTAAAGCGGAAAGCGATTCTTTTAACCGCTTGTTGATCGGTACCCGTCTGAACTGGCGAGAGATTGCGTTGCTGCGCGCTTATGCGCGCTACTTGCGGCAGGTGCATTTCCCCTACAGTGTGGATTACATCGCCGAGACACTAGCCAATCATTTGCAGCTCACAGGTTGCCTCGTCGAGTTATTCCTCACCCGGTTCTCACCCGTGTTCGAAGGCGACGAGGACTGGCGAGCCCAGCGGGAGCGGGCCGTCGAGCAGCGCATCCTGGATTCGCTGGAAGAAGTGCAGAATCTGGGTGAAGACAGGATTATTCGCCAGTTTGTGCTGGTCATGAAAGCGACCATGCGTACCAATTTCTTTCAGGAGGAAGACGACGGTTCGCTCAAAGCGTATTTTTCGTTCAAGCTGAAACCAGGCGATATCCCCGGCGTACCCAAGCCGGTACCGCTGTATGAGATTTACGTCTACTCACCCCGGGTGGAGGGGGTGCACTTGCGCGGTGGTAAAGTTGCCCGCGGTGGCCTGCGCTGGTCTGACCGGGCGGAAGATTTTCGCACCGAGGTGTTGGGTCTGGTCAAGGCACAACAGGTTAAGAACGCTGTCATCGTTCCAGTGGGTGCCAAGGGCGGTTTTGTCGCCAGGCAGTTGCGGCCCGATATGAGCAGGGACGAGGTCCAGCAGGAAGGTATAGCCTGCTACCAGCTGTACATACGCGCCCTGCTGGATATCACCGATAATCGCACTGAGGACGGCGTCGTTGGGCCGCGGCATGTAGTCGCAAAAGACGACGAGGATCCGTATCTGGTCGTGGCCGCCGACAAGGGCACAGCAAGTTTCTCCGATATCGCCAACTCTATTTCTGCCGACTATAATTTCTGGCTGGGAGACGCATTTGCCTCCGGTGGCAGCGCGGGCTACGACCATAAAAAAATGGGGATTACTGCCCGCGGCGCCTGGGTCTCGGTGCAGCGCCATTTTCGGGAAATGGAAGTCGATGTGCAGAGCACGGACTTTACCGTTGTGGGCATCGGGGATATGGCGGGTGATGTGTTTGGCAACGGCATGTTGCTGTCAGAACACATCCGCCTGCTTGCCGCTTTCAACCACATGCACATATTCATTGATCCGGAACCCGATGCGGCTGCCAGCTTTGCCGAGCGGCAGCGCCTGTTCGAACTGCCGCGATCTGGCTGGGGGGACTATAACGCCGAGTTAATTGCCACAGGGGGTGGCGTCTTTTTGAGGTCGGCCAAATCCATTTTGATTTCACCAGAGATGAAAACCCGCTTCGATATCGAAGCGGATAATCTGCCGCCTAACGAATTGATTTCCCACATCTTGCGGGCCGAGGTGGATCTATTGTGGAATGGCGGTATTGGTACCTATGTTAAAGCGCGTTCAGAGTCCCATACCGACGTGGGCGACAAGTCCAATGACGGATTGCGTGTGGATGCCAGGGAGTTGCGCTGCAAGGTGGTTGGCGAGGGGGGTAACCTGGGAATGACCCAGCTGGCCAGAGTGGAGTATAGCCTTGCCGGTGGTCGTTCCAATACGGACTTTATCGACAATGCCGGGGGGGTTGACTGCTCTGACCACGAGGTGAATATCAAGATTCTGCTCAACTCGGTGGTCGCCCGTGGCGACCTGACCGAAAAACACCGCAATGCGCTATTGGTGGAAATGACGGGCAGTGTGGCCGACCTGGTGTTGCGCAATAATTATCGTCAGGTTCAGGCCATCAGTATGGCGCAATTCCAGGCGGTGGAGCGGGGTGGCGAGTATCAGCGTTTTATCCGTTCTTTCGAGGAGGCGGGCCGCCTGAGCAGGGAGCTGGAGTTTCTGCCGTCGGACGAGGAGTTACTTGAGCGTAAATTACAGGGCCAGGCGCTGACGCGGCCGGAGCTGTCGGTGCTGATTTCCTACAGTAAGGCGGTACTGAAGGAGCAGCTGATCGATTCTGACCTGGAAAGTGATCCTTTCCTGGCGCTGGCGGTGGAATCGGCTTTCCCGCCCCGGTTGGTCGCTGAATACAGCGATGAGATTCGCGAACACCGCTTGCATCGGGAGATCATGGCCACACAGCTGGCCAATGATATCGTTAATCGCATGGGCATGAGTTTCATTCAGCGACAGCAAGCAGCGACCGGAGCTGCGGTCGCGGACGTTGCTCGTGCGTATATCTCGGCGATGGAAATCTACGGTGTTCGGGACCTGTGGCAACAAATCGAGGCGCTGGACCATCAGGTGTCATCGGCAGTACAGATGGCGATGATGCTCAGTGTTATCCGTCTGGTAAAACGTGCCACTCGATGGTTTCTACGCAATCGACGTCACCAGCTAGCGCCAACCGATTGTATTGCCGGGTTTGCCGAGGGTCTGGAGCAATTGCGGGAAGCCTATCCCACTATGCTGCGTGGGCGTGCGGCAGACCGGTTCGAGGTGCTCTATGATCATTTCGTCAGTGAAGGGGTTGACGAGGAGTTGGCGAAATCAGTGGCGGCCGCAGATCATGCCTACACTGCGTTGGGTATTATCCAGGCAACCGGTGACACCGACGCTCCGCTGATGGAGGTGGCGGGTGTGTACTTCTTTATGGGTGAGCGCCTGGAGCTGGACTGGTTCAGCGAGTTGATCCTGTCTACAAAAATCGAAAACGAATGGCAGGCGCTGGCCAGGGATACCTACCTGGAAGACCTGGAGTGGCAACAGCGAACCCTGGCGATCGGGGCCCTGCGACATATGTCTGAAGATCTCAATTTGTTGAAATGCATTAATGTTTGGGAGAAAAAAGAGACTCGTCTGGTGCGCAGATGGCGGCAGATGCTGGTAGAGCTACACGCCAGCCCGGCCCCCGACTTTGCCATGTTTGCCGTGGCCAATCGGGAGTTGCTCGATCTGGCTCAAAGCAGTATGGCCGGGGCTAAATAATCGACGTTGCGCCGGGGAATTCCCCGGCGGGGTGATTGGAAAAAATGTGTAAATCTGGTTGAGTCGTTCGATGCAGTTCAGACCGCGCGGATTTTGTGCACTCCCGAGATGCCGGTCAAACCATCCCACTGGTCACAGCGACCTTCGCGCCAGCCTGTCAGCCAATTCTGACGGT
Organism: uncultured Haliea sp.; assembly: GCA_963977485.1. Lineage (GTDB taxonomy): Bacteria > Pseudomonadota > Gammaproteobacteria > Pseudomonadales > Halieaceae > JARRPM01. The sequence goes on along the minus strand of CAXBOW010000005.1, from coordinate 202,556 downwards.
GCTCTTCTTCTGTGTGCGGGCAGGTGTCCAGACTGCGACCATTCACGCCTGCCTGGTAACCCCGGTCGTGTGCCCTGGAGTTCATATCGCGTTTCTGTCTTCTCATAGAGTCTTTCTCCGTTTAGCGCCAGTTATAGCGGGCCTCCTGCCCTTTGCAGAAGGCCATTGGCGTTGTTGTAACATAACGTGTATAGGCTTACAGCGAAGCAATACAACGGGGGGGTGCCGCAAGGCACAGCCCCATGAAAGCAAAGCTGGAAACAGTTGGCCACTACTGTTTGGTTCTGAGCACAGTGATCCATATAACCACAACCTACAATCGCGGGAAAATGTAACCACGCCTTAGTGATTATCGCGAATGAAGTCACCCAATGTTCGGTAGGAGTCGCCGTGATTACTGCCTTTGCGCCAGATCAAAGCAATATCCCGATAACCACCACTTTTGACAGGGTAGGTAGCAATATTGGTGCCCTTCAGCAGTGCAGAGCCCTGTGCCATTTCCGGCACAAAGGTCACCCCCAGGTCGCCCTCTACCATCTCCAGCAGGGAATGCAGACTGGCAGCTGCGAAGCGATTTACCTTGTCCAGCTCGCTTATGCTGCAGGCGGATACCGCGTGTTCGCGCAGACAGTTACCATCCTCCAGTAACAGAACACTTTCCGGGTTTAATCGATTGATATTGAAGCGCTCGGGGTCTACCAGTTTGGTGCCCTTGCGACAGGCCAGTAGAAATCCGTCGCGAAAAAGTACCTGTTGCTCTACGTTCTTTACGGGGTAGGGTAGGGCCATTAGCAGCAGATCAATATTGCCGGCCTGCAGCCCCGCCAATAACTCCTCGCTGCGCTGCTCTTTCAGATAAAGCTGTAACTTTGGAAAGCTGCGGCGCAGTTTTTTCAGCAGTGGCGGCAGCAGGAAAGGGCCGATTGTGGGTATGACGCCAAGTATCAGCTTACCGGTCAGCGGTGCGTTTCTCTCACGGGCGAGTCGGCCCATATCCTGTAATTCGCGGAGGCAAAGTCGCGCCTGTACTGCCACTTCCCGCCCCACTGTATTGATGGTGACCTTGCGATTGGTACGCTCTACCAACTGTACCCCAAGAGTGCTCTCCAGCTCCTGAATGGCGGTGCTGAAGGCTGACTGGGATACAAATGAAGCCTCGGCTGCCCGGCCGAAATGCCCCAACTCCTCAAGCGCGATAAAATATTGTAACTGGCGAACACTGGGTAGTTTCTGCATGGCCTGGGAGTCGCCTCTATTGATTGATTAAAGCGGATAATACAATACAAAAATACTATTTTATATATGAATAATTTTGTCCTATTATGTATGCGCTGTCGAGACAATGGAGCTGCAGAAGTCCTCGTGAATACTGCAGCGTATCGACATCCAACAACTTAATGCAAAGGAGTTAGACATGGCTGTAGTAGAACGTGTGCCCCAGGTGACATTCAAGACTCGCGTACGTGACGAGTCTGTAGAGGGCGGTAACCCCTATCGCTGGGAAGACAAGACCACCGAGGATATTTTTGCTGGCAAAAAGGTCGTCGTTTTCTCCTTACCGGGAGCATTTACCCCGACTTGCTCTTCCAACCATCTGCCGCGCTACGATGAGCTTTACGAAGAATTCAAAGCCCTGGGCGTAGACGAAATTGTTTGTGTCTCCGTAAATGATGCTTTCGTCATGTTCCAGTGGGGAAAAAGCGTGGACAACAAGAATATCTTCCTGCTTCCCGACGGCAATGGCGAATTCACGCGCAAGATGGGCATGCTGGTTGATAAGTCCAATGTGGGTTTCGGCATGCGCTCATGGCGTTATTCCATGCTCGTGGACGATTGCAAAATAGAGAAGATTTTCGTGGAAACGGATTTCGGCGATAATTGCCCGACCGATCCTTTTGAAGTGTCTGATGCCGATACCATGTTGGCTTACCTGAAAGGCACGAAACCAGAAGGTGTCTCTGCCCCTGTCAAGGCGTTTGAAGGCTAGTCACTCGAACCTGTAGTTCGCCCCCGGCACGTCCTGTGGTCGGCCGGGGGTCCTCGCCTGATATAGCCATTGGCTATTGCCAGACAACTTTCTTCCCCGTTTCATACCAGTCATCCAGCAGTCCGCTATAGGCCTGTTCTATAACCTCGCGTTTGATCTTCAGCGTAGGCGTGAGAAAGTCGTTGGCGATTTGCCACTCGTCCCTGACCACGGCCAGGAACTGCAGTTCTTCGTACCCCTCCAGCTGGCGGTTTACTTTGTCCAGCAAGAGCTCCAGTTCGGCTTCAAGCTCCTGCCGAAAGTCCGGATCGTCCAATCTGGGAAGCAAATCTTCCGCCACTTGCACTGCCGCATAACAGGCGGGCCTACCCACGCCGGACACACAGGACAATTCTATATGGCTGTGTGAATTGAGCAGATTTTCAATCGGTACCGGCGCGACATATTTGCCCTTGCTGGTCTTGAACAGTTCTTTTACCCGGCCAGTTATACGCAGCAGGCCCTCAGGAGAGTATTCCCCCCGATCGCCTGTTTTAAAGAAGCCGTCGTCGGTGTAGCAGGCGGCGGTCATTTCCGGTTCCTTGTAGTATCCCAGCATATTGCCGGGTGACTTGATCTGGATTTCGCCGGTCTTGCTGATGCGGGTTTCGACATCATCCCAGGCCACCCCAACATAACCGGGTTTGCGCTTTTCCGGGGTAGACATATGTGAGTAGGAAAAATCCTCACTCATGCCGTAGCCCTCTACTATGTGCAGCCCCAGGTTGTCGTACCAATCGATAAGGTCTGCCGGTATGGGTGCCGAACCACTGCCGGTAATACGGGCTTCCTCAAGCCCCAGGCCCCGCAGTACTTTTTTGCGCACTATGCCGCCTATAACGGGTATTTTCAGCAGGCGGGCCAGCTTCTTTTCGGGAAATTTCTGGAATACACCCGATTGAAATTTGAGCCACAGCCTGGGAACCGAAAGGAAGACTGTGGGCTTTGCGCGCTTGAGGTCCGCGGCGAAGGTGTCCAGCTTGTCCGCAAAGAAGATTTGCATACCCGAATAAAAAGAGCTGCATTCCACCACTGCCCGCTCCATCACGTGAGCGAGTGGCAGGTAAGACAGCACCCGGTCCGATGAGGTGATATCCATCTCCTTGCCGAAGTGTTGTCCGGGAACCGAAATAGAGCCAAAACTGTGCATCACCCCTTTGGGCTGCCCGGTACTGCCAGAGGTATAACACATCAGCGCAAGCTGCCCTGCGGGGGGCGAGGGGCTGTCCGCGATTGGCGCATGGCCTGCGATTATATCTTCCCAGGCGGCATAAGCTGTCTGGGGTGCAAGTGGCAGCGCGATACACGGTAAGGCCTCGGGTATCCCCGGCTGAATTTTGTCCCAGTCATCGAGTTTTCCGACAAATAATAGCCTGGATTCAGAGTGATCGAGGATGTACCTGACGGTAGCGGCGTTGAGAGTGGGGTATAGTGCGATGGTGGCGTGGCCAGCCATCCAGATGGCGAGGTCGCAGATAATAAAGTGCGCGCAGTTTTTTGAAATGAGAGCGATGTGGCTGTTGGCGGGCAAGTTCAGAGATCGCAGGTAGGCGGCCATCCGACGCGCCTGATTGAGGGTGTCGGCCCAGGTGTATTGGATGATCTGGCCATTACCCACGGGCTGCACCATATAAACCCGGTCAGGGTAATCTCGCTCCCAGGTGTAAGCCGCATCCAGTACGTTTTCCAGTGGTATTTCGCGCATGTAGCAGTGTTCTCCTCGCCCTTCAGGCTGTGGTGAGCTTTATTATGTGGGTCAATATAGCAGACGACTCACGCTGGTCATAAGGATGGTAAGATATTTCACTGTGTTACCGGGTGGTAGGAGCCAATATGCATTACGCATTACTTTTTTCGATACTTGCAGTGATCAGTGCCAACACGTGTGCGCAGAACGCGCCTGCTTCAGCAACGTCTGTGACCAAGAACAGCCGCGATGCGGTAATCAGGAGCGCACTCGCCCGCGACCATGGCGAGATTACGGCTATGGAGGCGGCCCGGATGGACGGTGGTGGTATATATATTGGCTATTCCTCCGGCGCTGTGGCGCATTGCCGGGACGAAGGCGGCTGCATAACATTGGACGGAACGCCCAGCGGTGCCATTAGTGGTGCTGCCCTGAATATACGTGTCTCACGTAGTGGCGGCGCTGAAGTTGCCTGGGTAGCCTACCCGCACGGAGTGCTCTATCGCTGTGGCGGTGACTTATGCAGTGAGTTCGATCATGACTGAGCAATTTAAGGAGCAGGGTGGGGCAGCGACCATGGATCCCAGCCGCTGGCTGCGCTGGCTCACATCGCGAATCCTCACCGCACTGGTGAAACCCCGGCGGATCGAAAAGCTAGAGGAAAAGGCTGAACGCGAGCGAATCAAGTCGGGTCAGCCCCATACTCTGGAATATTTTCATCAGGTGGATGACCCCTACAGTTCCCTGGCGGCCCAGGCACTGCGCCCGCTACTGGCACGCTACGGCGTGCAACTTGTCCCTCATCTGGTATCGGGCCCGGCTGGAGCCAACCTCCCGGAACCGGATTTACTGCCCGCGCTGGCCCGCTATGATGCCGGCCTGGTCGCCCCCCATTACGGCCTGGAGTACCCGGCCGGGGCATCGGCGCCGGCCGCGGAGCTGTCATTGCAGGCCAATAGCATCCTCGCATCGGTAGTGGCAGCTGATTTCCCGGATGCCGCCGTTGCCGTCAGTAAAGCGCTGGTCGGCGGTGACGCGACAGCGCTGGCGGCATTGGCGCAGCAGTATGGCAGCAGCTCGCCGCAGCAGACCGCGCAGGCGCTGGCAGCAGGCACCGCCCGGCGCACAGAGCTGAAGCACTATTCGGGTGCCATGTTTTATTACGGTCGGCAGTGGTACTGGGGCGTGGACAGGCTCTACCATCTGGAGCGTCGCTGGCGCGAACTCGGCCTTGGCCAGAGCGATGAACTCCTGTTCCCGCGACCTGAGATCGACGCCGGTAGCTACCAGGCCAATGGCAGCTTGACGTTGGAAATCTATGCGTCCTTGCGCAGCCCTTACACGGCTGTGATTTTTGACAAGGCGGTGGAGCTCGCGGAGCGCAGTGGGGTCAGGTTGGAATTGCGGCCTGTTTTGCCCATGGTGATGCGCGGTGTCCCGGCCACCCGGGAGAAAGGACTGTATATTTTTGCGGATGCCGCCAGAGAAGCACGGGCGTTGGGGCTGGATTTTGGCAATATATATGACCCCATAGGCGAGCCGGTAAGGCGTTGCTATTCATTGTACAGCTGGGCTGAAAGCCAGGGGCGGAATGTTGCTTTGATCAGTGAGTTTTTGCGGGCGGCGTTTTATCGCGGTGTGAATACCAGCAGGGATGCGGGCTTGCAGCAGGTCGTGGAAGCCGCCGGCCTGTCCTGGCGGGATGCCGAAGCGGTGATCGATAATTCCGGCTGGCAGCCGCGCATGGAGGAGAATCGGCAGGCCATGTATGCCTTTGGCTCCTGGGGAGTGCCGACTTTTCGACTGCTGGATGCCCGGGGGAACACCGTTGTGTGGGCCTGGGGTCAGGACCGCTTGTGGCTGATCGCGCGCGAGATCCAGCGTGTCCTGGTGGAGGCGTAGAGCGCGCGGTCAGTTTTTCAGTGGGTGGAGTACGACCGGCAGTGCGGTATAGCCGTGCACAAAGGTCGAGATTGATCTCTCGACCTCGCCAACGACTTCGATTCGCTCGAAGCGCTTGAGGATCTCCTCCCACAATATGCGCAATTGCAACTCTGCCAGACGATTGCCCATGCAGCGGTGGATGCCAAAGCCGAAAGCCAGGTGTTTACGCACATTCGGCCGGTCGATAATGAAGTCGTCTGGGCGCTCAAATACCCGCTCGTCGCGATTGCCGGATACGTACCACATAACCACCTTGTCCCCGGCCTTGATCTGCTTGCCGCCCAGCACAGTATCTACCTTTGCCGTGCGACGCATATGTGCCAGCGGTGTTTGCCAGCGCACGGTCTCGGCGACCATGCTCGGTATCAATTCCGGGTTGGCTACCAGCTGCCGGAACTGGTCGGGGTTTTTCGAGAGGTTGAATATGCTGGCGCTCATGGTGTTGCGGGTAGTGTCATTGCCTCCGACAATCAACAGGATCAGGTTGCCCAGATATTCAACCGGACTCATGTTCTTTGTGGCCTCGCCGTGTGCCAGCATGGAGATGAGATCGCCTTTGGGCGGTTGATTGACACGCTCATTCCATAAGCCGGTAAAGTATTCCAGACACTCCAGTAGAATGGCCTTGCGCTCATCATCGGAATCTATCAGCCCCATGCCCGGCACGGCGGTGGTAATGTCGGACCAGTAGGTTAACTTCGCCCGCTCCTCAAAGGGGAAGTCAAACAGCGTAGCCAGCATGCGGGTGGTGAGTTCAATGGATACTTTTTCCACCCAGTTGAACGATTCACCCAGTGGCAGTTTATCCAGCACATCAATGGTACGTTCGCGGATGATGGGCTCGAAATTTTTCAGATTCTGTGGGCCGGTAACCGGTGCGACGACTTTACGCTGCTCGTCATGTTTCGGCCTGTCCATGGCTATGAACATGGGCAGGGGGAAATCGTCCAGCGGATCACTGATAATAATATTGGGTTCAGAGGAAAACACGTCGTGGGACGTATCCACTGTCATTATTTCGTCATACCCGCTAATCGACCAGTAGGGGCCGAAAAAGCTCTCGGCACAGTAGTGTACCGGCGCTTCGTCGCGCAGGCGCTTGAACCAGGGCCAGTGCGCATCGTGAGCAAACAGGAAAGGGTTTGCGACGTTCAATTCTGCAAGTGGAATGCTGTAAGGGTCAAGCTTCACCTGGTCTTCGGTATACATGGGTCGTGCGTCGGACATACGGTATGCTCCCTTTTAAGTGACGGCCAGTTTAGGCCAAGCTGACGACTTTGGCCATGCGCTATGTCATAACACTTGCAGCAGGCAATTGACGTACTAAAATGCTAAGATTTGTGCGGTCCAAACCCACTGATTTTGTGCCGTTAATGTATCGGGGAGTGCGAAAATGAAGGCAGGTAAAAAGCGTGTTCTGGCGGGCTTTCTCGCAACGATGCTGCCTTTGGCCGCTTGCTGGGCCGCAGAGCCGGGGAAGACTGCCACCAACGCCTATTTTGGTGCTGTACACGTGCATACCAGCTACTCCTTTGACGCCTATACTAACGGCACCCTGACATCCCCGGCCCACGCCTACCAATGGGCCCAGGGCAAGGCTATACCCGGTGGCGGCGGCGGGCCGGACCTGCAAATCAAGCAAGCACTGGATTTTTACGCCGTATCGGATCACGCGGAGTGGCTGGGTGTGTTCAAGCTGATGGAAGACCCGGGCAATCCATTGAGTAAGCTTCCTATGGCGGCGGATATAACAGCCAGAGACCAGAACACCCGAATGCAGGCATTTGCCAAGGTCCTGCGTGATTTCAGCTCCGGTAAGGCCGATCCGGCGCTGAATAATCCCCAGGTGAACAAAACTGTCTGGAAGGACATTGTTGCGACTGCTGACGAGTACTATCGCCCCGGGGAGTTCACGACCTTTCCTGCTTTCGAATGGTCTTCCAATCCGGATATGCGCAATCTTCATCGCGTGGTGCTGTTCCAGAATTCAGAAAACCTGCCTGAGCGGGTACTTTCCTCTACGGACTCTACAGATCCCGAGCACCTCTGGGCCTGGATGGGGGAACTGCGTACACAAGGCGCTACCCTGCTGGCGATACCTCACAACGGCAATGCCAGCGATGGCGAGATGTTTTCCCTGCAAACCCGTGATGGCAAGCCACTGAGCGAGGCGTATATACGCACCCGCGCAGAGAACGAACCGCTATACGAAATCACCCAGATCAAGGGCACGTCCGAGACCAACCCCGCTCTTTCCCCTAATGACGAGTTCGCGGGTTTTGAACAGTGGGATTACACGCTCTCTGCGGATAGCCTCAGGCCCACCCACCGCAAGGGCAGTTTTGCACGCCAGGCGCTGCTGGACGGACTGTCCTTTCAGGCAAAGGGCATGGGAAACCCCTTCCACTATGGGTTCATCGGGGATACTGATACCCACAACGCTGCCGCCTCCAACGAGGAGTACAATTACACCGGGAAATTCGCCTTTGAGAACAATCCGGCGCATCGCCTGGAGGGCGTGACGGGCCAGCCACCGGCACAGGTGCAGCAGGTGAGGGAGTTCAGCTCCGGTGGTCTGGCCGGTGTATGGGCGGCGGAAAATACCCGGGAAGCGATTTATGACGCCATGTTGCGGCGGGAGACCTTCGGTACTACCGGGCCGCAAATCAAGGTGCGTTTCTTCGGTGGCTGGAAATACGGTGCCAACGACGTAGCGGGTGCAGATTTTGTTAGCCGGGGCTATGCCAAAGGTGTACCCATGGGGGGCACACTCAATGGGCCCAGCGATAAGGCGCCGTCATTTGTCGTATGGGCAAACAAGGCGCCAGACAGTGGCAATCTCGACAGGATCCAAATCATTAAGGGCTGGGTAGACAGCAAGGGTGTCCAGCAGGAAAAAATATACAATGTGGCCTGGAGTGGCAGGCGCAGTAAAAATGCCGCGGGTGAGTTGCCTGCGATTGGCAACACGGTCGACGTCAAAAAAGCCACATACAGCAACAGCATCGGTGCCGCCGAGTTGGCGACGCTGTGGGAAGACCCGGACTTTGATGCCAGCCAGTATGCTTTTTACTATGTGCGGGTGCTGGAGATTCCAACGCCTCGCTGGAGCACATACGATGCTGCGAAACTGGGAATAGACGTTCCCGGTGGACTGGCTACCAGTATTCAGGAACGAGCGTATACTTCACCCATCTGGTATCAGCCGGCGAGTATCGCCACACAGGGGAAATAATTGTTATGGGACAAACCAGTGACAACCGCGCAGAAACCGCAGCGCAAGCCACCACGGACTCGCCCTATGTAGTGAGTGAACTTAAAGGGCCGGTATTGTGGCTGACGCTTAACCGCCCGGCTCAGCGCAATCCGCTGTCTAGCCAGATGATTGCCGCCCTGAGTACCGCCCTGGGGTCGGCGGCGGAGGATCCCGCTGTGCGGGTGGTAGTGATTGCAAGTAGCGGCCCCGTATTTTCAGCCGGGCATGATCTGCGGGAAATGGGGCGGCGAGAGGGCGAGTCCAAGGATGAAAGAATGCTGCGCATACGCGGCATTCTTGAGGATTGCGCACGGATGATGATGGCCATCGTGCACTCACCCAAGGCGGTGATAGCCTCTGTCCAGGGCACAGCCACGGCGGCGGGCTGCCAGCTTGTGTCCTCCTGTGATCTAGCGGTAGCCAGTGCGGACGCAAGGTTTTGCACGCCAGGGGTTAATATCGGCACATTCTGCACCACGCCTCTGGTGGGGATTGGCCGCAATATACACCGCAAACACGCTATGGAAATGGCCTTGACCGGCGATTTGATGCCCGCCGAGGATGCGTTGCGCTTCGGTCTGGTAAATAAAGTGGTGCAAGCTGATCAGGTGCTGCCGGAGGTTGAGGCATTGGCAGCGAAAATTGCTGCCAAATCGGCCAAGGCCATTCGCTACGGCAAGGAGACTTTCTACCGCCAGGTAGATATGCCGCTGGAGGAGGCTTTCGCTTACGCCACCGATGCCATGCTGCGGGGCCTGGTCTCACCCGAGTCAACGGAAGGTAGTCTGGCTTTTTTGCAGAAACGTAGCCCTGAGTGGGGAGATGCAGGCAGCTGATGCCGGTCTCCACCGGAGCCTGGCCCGCTGAACGGGCACGCTCCCGCCGTGGAATGATCTATGCTTGTAAGCAAGGGGCTCTTCCCCCAAGAAACCAAACAGTACATTACGTGAGGACCTGCAAATGACCGCGATAGAAGAAAGCCCCCTGAACAATACCGCAGCCGAACTTACCGCACATTTCAAACAACAGCGAGCTCTCTATCTGGCCGCACCGAACCCGGACCTCAATCAGCGCAAACAGGATTTGGAAAACCTGAAACGGATGATTAACGAGAACCGTGAGGAGATCATCACCGCGATCAGCCAGGACTACAGTAATCGCTCCCGCCACGAGACGCAGTTTGCTGAAATTATCTCAGTGACCGACGGTATTAATGATTGCATTAAAAATTTGAAGAAATGGACCCGTGTACAAAAACGGCATGTGGACATGAGTATGTTCTTTGGCGCGAAAAACCGCGTAATCCCTCAGCCCCTGGGGGTGGTAGGGATTATTGTCCCCTGGAATTTCCCGATAAATCTCAGTTTTATGCCTCTGGCTGCCGCGTTCGCCGCGGGCAACCGGGCGATGGTGAAGATGTCGGAAAACTCCATCAACCTGACGCGTCTGCTGATGCGGATTTCGCCCAATTATCTCCCTGAGGACAAACTGAAGTTTTATGAGGAAGTTGGCGGCGTCGGCATCGAGTTTTCGAAGATTCCGTTCGACCTGCTGGTATTTACCGGCTCCGGTCAGACCGGGCGTTCGGTCATGGCTGCCGCGGCACAGAACCTGACCCCGGTAGTGCTGGAATTAGGCGGCAAAGCGCCGGCCGTTATCGACCCCGACTACGACATGGAAAAAGCGGTGGGCCGCATCATGTTCGTCAAGCAGTTCAACGCGGGACAGATATGCACCAACGTTGACTATGTCTTCGTGCATGAGTCCCAGCGCGATGATTTCGTGGCCAAGGCAAAGGCCTATGTGGCCAAACACTGCCCGGATATTAATCATACAGACTACACAGCCATTATCGATGACAGATCGGTCAAGCGCCTGCAGGACACGGTGCAAGATGCGCGCGACAAGGGTGCCACCGTTATCAATCTGAATGGAGAGCAGGAGGTGAACGTCGAAAAACGTAAGGTTCCCCTGCACCTCATAATGGATACCACTGCGGATATGACTATACGTAACAGGGAGACGTTCGGGCCGCTGTTGATGGTGCTCACCTATACGGATCCTGCGGAAGTGGTGGAGTATGTCAATGCCCACGATCGCCCCTTGGCCCTGTACCCGTTCACCAATAATGCCAAACTGGCGGACATGTATATCGAGCGCATCATGTCCGGCGGGGTGAGTGTGAACGATGCTCTGATGCATGTCGCCCAGCACGATATTCCTTTTGGTGGAGTAGGTCCCAGTGGTATGGGGCATTACCACGGTTACGAGGGCTTTGTTACTTTCTCCAAGCTGCGTCCGGTTTTTTATCAGGCAGGTTTCTCCTCGCTGCAGTTCCTGCGCCCACCTTACAAGGGCTTTGCAACCAAAGTGTTCAATTTCATGATGAAGCTCAAGAGCTGAGCCCCGCTCGCTCGCCTGTGGTTGGGGGGCACTACAGTGTGCCCCGAGCAACACTTCGCGATAAACTAATTTTTATTTCTCCAGGGAGTCCCTAGATGATTGACAGTGAGCTGTGGCAACGCGCTGCGGATGATATCCATTGGTACCAGGCACCGACCCGTTTACTGGACGACAGTAACCCGCCTTTCTACCGCTGGTACCCCGATGGTGTGACCAACGCCTGTTATAACGCCGTGGATATTCACGTGGATGAGGGCAGGGGAGAGCAGCTTGCTGTTATCTACGACAGCCCTGTGAGCGACAGCAAGCGCAGCTACACCTTCGCAGAGTTACAGTCTGAAGTGTCGCGTTTTGCGGGTGTTCTGCGAGCGCAGGGAGTGGCGCAGGGTGACCGGGTGATTATCTATATGCCGATGGTCCCGGAAGCACTGATTGCCATGCTCGCCTGTGCCCGCATCGGCGCTGTTCACTCCGTCGTTTTTGGCGGGTTTGCCAGCAATGAACTGGCGGTGCGAATAGACGATGCCAGGCCTACAGTGATTGTGTCCGCATCCTGCGGTGTCGAACCCAATCGTATTGTCGAGTACAAGCCCCTGCTGGACGGCGCTATCGAGTTGGCAGAGCACAAGCCTGCAAGCTGTATCATTTTACAGCGACCGATGCAGCCAGCTTCACTGCTGGCGGGCCGCGACCTGGATTGGGGGCAGGCCATGGCCACGGCGGAGCCTGCCGAATGTGTGCCGGTGAATGCCAATGATCCACTGTATGTCCTCTATACCTCCGGCACTACGGGCCTGCCCAAAGGCGTTGTACGCGATACCGGCGGCAGCATCGTCAGTCTCAAGTGGAGTATGAAAAATATCTACAATGTGCATCAGGGGGAGGTGTACTGGGCCGCGTCAGATGTGGGCTGGGTTGTGGGCCATTCCTATATTGTTTACGGCCCCCTCTTTAATGGCAATACCACACTCATATACGAGGGCAAACCGGTGGGTACGCCCGACCCGGGTGCGTTCTGGCGGGTGATTGAAGAACACAATGTGAAAGTGCTGTTCACTGCCCCAACGGCGTTCCGGGCAATCAAGAAAGAAGATCCGGAAGGCACATTCCTTGCAAAATACGATCTTTCCGGGCTGCGGGCGCTGTTTCTCGCCGGGGAGCGTTGCGATCCAAATACCCTGGAGTGGGCCCGGTCGAAGCTACAGGTGCCAGTTATCGACCACTGGTGGCAAACCGAGACGGGTTGGTCCATTTGCGCTAACTGTCTGGGGATCGAGCAACTGCCCATTGTACCCGGGTCTCCCGCCCGTGCCGTGCCCGGCTACGATGTGCGTGTGCTGGATGCCAATGGGGAGCCAGTGCCCGCCGGTGAGATCGGCGCGCTGGTGATCAAGTCGCCGCTGCCGCCCGGTACTTTCACTAACTTGTGGAATGCCGAGGATCGCTTTGTTCAGGCCTACTTCAGCAACTTTCCGGGATACTACGAAACCGGTGATGCCGGCTATATTGACGACAACGGCTATGTCTTTGTTATGGCGCGTACCGACGATGTCATCAATGTGGCGGGTCACCGACTTTCCACCGGTGGCATGGAGGAAGTACTGGCAGATCATCCCGATGTAGCGGAGTGCGCGGTGATTGGTATTGCCGATGCCATGAAAGGTCAGCTGCCGCTGGGCCTGCTGGTGCTGAACGCGGGCGTGACCCGCGACGTCGACGAGATAACGGCCGAGGCGATTCAGCAAGTGCGTGATCGGATTGGGCCAGTGGCAGCGTTCAAACTGTGTGTGGTAGTGGATCGCCTGCCAAAAACCCGTTCCGGTAAAATACTGCGGGGTACCATGCGCAGTATTGCCGACGGTGAAAGCTGGAAAATGCCTGCGACAATTGATGACCCGGCGATTATCGAGGAGATTGCCCTGGCGCTGAAAAAGTTGGGCCTGCCGGTGAGCTGAAGCAGTGGTACCCTGTTATTATTATCCGGCCCATGCAAATGGGTGGTGCCGGTTTTAAACAGCGTATTTGTTACAAACAGGATGATTGGTCAGCGATGAAAAAATATGTGGTGATGGTCACAGCTAGCCTGCTCCTGGCTATCGGGGTACTCCTTTCAGGAGGCTGTAGCTGTGGCTTCGATTGCAGCAACGATCGCAACAAGGGAACCACGGTATTAACGCTGGGCTTCTCCGATGCGCTACCCGAGGATCTCAAGCAGGTAGTGATAGAAGTCGACAGCCTTACCTTTCGCCGCAGTGGTAGTGACGATGTGGTTGTCGATGAGTTCACCATTCCCCAGCTCGGTCTGGTGTCAGTAGATACTTTTCAGGTAGATCTGCTGCAGTATCAGGGGCGCAACCAGCTCATTGTCATCGATGGTCTGGAATTGGAGTCTGGAACCTACAGCCAGCTTGAAATAGGGGTTGTTGTGGGTGATGTAAATAGCTCCTATGTCCAGCAATCGGACGACACCCTCAGGGAGCTGATGGTATCAGGCAGCGCTCTCACCCTGCAGGGAACGACTTTTGCCAAATCGAATCAGGCGTATACGGTGGAGTTCAGTCTCGCCCAGTCACTTCGGGCCGAGGCATCGGGCACACGTTTTACTATGAGCACCACCGGCATACGGCTGGAAAACAATGCCACCGCTGCCAGCCTGTCCGGGCGTGTCGACAGCAGTCTGTTTGACTCGGTAGCGCCCTGTAGTGAGAAAACCGATCCTGCTGCGGGCAACAGAATCTACCTCTATGAGGGCACGCCACAGTCCAGTGAGCGCCTCGGGGATGTCTACACCAGTAACAGCAGCACTGCGGTTCCCGATAATGTAGTACCACCGGTCGCAGTGGCGTCTTTGGTACTGAATGCAGTCACGGCAAACTGGGAGTACGTATTCGGGTTTTTGCCGGCGGGAGATTACACCATGGCATTTGCCTGCAATACGGATGCGGATGACTCGGTGAATTACGATGACCTGGTCGTGCCCCAGCCCGATAACCAGGTATATTCACTCACCCTGACTGAAGATACTGCCTCCGTGTGTGACATTACTGACTCCGGCAGCTGTTGATCCGCGCGCGCATTCGCGTGCTTGTCACCGCGAGACAGAGGAAAATCAAAAATCCAGGGGCAGCCCGATATACTCGCGGAAAATATAATCCCGGTGTTCAAACAGGCAGTCGTCAGGTGTATAGCCCGCTTTAGCCATCACGTCCACGGCGGAACCCCAGGTGACTCGCAGTGATTGCGGCATCGGATTGACCTCCTGGGGCAGTGGAGCCAGGGTCTGGGAAAAGCATGCCCAATAGAGGTCCAGAACCGACAGCCGGTCTGCGATGAAATAGCGGCTATTGGCGTCGGTCTGACGTTGCAGTTGCAGCTCAAAGCGTCGCAATATTGTGATGGCTTTTTCGCATGCTGACGCGGCCGCTTCGGCGCTGTACCGGTAGTTGCGAAACATCGGGGTATCGACAACGGCTTCCTCACCCATGGCATTGACCATTGTTTGAAACATCAATTGCCGGGTACTCCAGAGCATGCCACCTTCACCTGCCAATTCGTTCATCAGCCCGGTCATCAATATACGATTCTCGATATCTTCCGGTACCAGTGAGGGTTCCGGCTGCAGGCGTTCTGCCAGGTTCAGGATGTCCAGCCAGGTCACCCCGGCGGGCTCGTCCTGGTACATGGCGGTTGGCGCGTTTCGGTGCCCGGTCCACGCCACCAACTCATCGTTGGCCGCCGCGGCCTTTTGCAGCACAGGCACATAGGGAATATTTTTTACTTTGAAAACGGCTTTGGCCGATTCGCTCCACGGTGCTGGCACACCAGCAGTCAGTACCAGGCGCAGCCCACCCATGTCTCTGGCATCAGCGACGGTTTGGTATTCCATATAGTAATCTCCCGGGGGTTCTTCACGAGGAAAACAATCTAACAGAAATTCAGTGCCCTGGGTGGCTGATTGTTCGCTACCTCGAGCGTGCGCGGCTTTCTCGGTGCTGCTCTAACGGATTCTTGAAAATTGATGCCACCAGGCGCTTTCTTTGCGCTATTCTGATATTTTGACCGGATAATTCTACTAAAGCAGGAAACGAGAATATGACAATAGATACGCTACCCGAACTGGTTGCCGCCAGAGCTGCCGAAACCCCGGATAAAATCTGGCTGAGAGATCTGGGGGAGGACGGCTCGGACGATTACAGCTGGGGCGAGGCCCAGGGGCAAATTTCTGCCGTGGCCACTATGCTGGAGCAACGCTTCGGGCATGGCGAAAAGATGGTGGTGCTGTCACGCAATTGCGCGCACTGGGTGATGGCCGACCTGGCCATTATCGCCTCGGGCAATGTTACCGTGAGCATGTTTACCACCTTGCCGGGGGCCACGGCCGAGTACATCTTCGAACTTACCCAGGCCAAAGTTGTGTTCGTGGGGGAAACCAGTAACTGGGACCAGATTGTCGCGGTGCTGCCCAAGGACGTGCTGCTGGTAACTCTGCCGGGAGTAGAACTGGAGCAGCCCCATGAAAAGTGGGAGGATTTGCTGGCACAGTACGCTGGCCAGGCGCCGGCGTACCAGTGCCAGCCCGATGATATGATCTCGTTGGTATTCACTTCCGGCACAACTGGCATGCCAAAAGGGGTGATCCAGACGCATAGCAGTAACCTCATACCAATCCGACGCTTTACCAACATGTTTGGTCTGGCTGAAAGCCCACGTTATTTCTCGTATTTGCCCCTGTCCCATATCGCAGAGCGGCAGATCGTGGAATTCTCATCGATTGTACTTGGCGGTGAAATCTTCTTTAACGAGTCGCTGGACAAGATAACGCGTGACCTGCCGCGGGCCCGACCCCATGTTTTCTTCGGCCCTCCGCGTATCTGGGAGCAGTTTCAACAGGCCGTTATCGGCAAATTTGGCGGCAAAGATGCACTGGAGGCCGCGCTTTCGCAGGACAAGGCCGGAATAGGCCAGCTGGTACTGGAAGGTCTGGGGTTGAACGAGGTGCAATATTGTCTCACCGCAGCGGCGCCGACACCCCCGGCACTGATCCACTGGTGGGGTGAGTTGGGTCTGACTCTGATGGAGGGGTTTGGGCAGACGGAGGCTATGGGTGTGATTCTCTCCAGTCATGATCATCGTCGTGTGGGTTCCATTGGCAAGCCCATCGGTGAGGTGGAGTGCAAAATTACTGCAGAGGGAGAATTGGCCATTAAAGCCGATGGTTGCACGCCCGGCTATTATCTGCAGGACGACAAGACCGCTGAACTGATCCGTGACGGATGGCTGCATACCGGCGACAAAGTCCGGATGGATGACGATGGTTTTATCTTTATCACCGGCAGGGTCAAGGACTACTTCAAGACAATACAGGGCAAGTTTGTCGCACCGCCGCCCATCGAGGGCTTGTTTGCCAAAAACCCCCACGCAGAGCAGCAGTGCCTGCTGGGGCGTGGTTTTTCCAAGACAGTGATGGTGGCGGTACTGACGGAAGAAGCACAGAAAGTGCCAGAGCAGGAAGTGGCGGACTCTATTCTGGCGACTATTCGCGAGATTAATGACGAGATTGAGAGCCATGCCCGCATAGGTGCCGTTATTGTCTCGCGGGAACCCTGGAGCATTGAAAACGGGGTGATGACACCCACCTTGAAGATACGGCGTGATCAGGTAGAAGAGCGTTTTGCTGAATTGGCAGAACAACTGGCACGCAGCTCAGCAGAGCAGCGTGAGCTTTTGCTGCATTGGCATTGATGCCAAGTGAGTGATCAGAAGGAGCTGCTTGCGAGCCGAATAGTTGCTGTCAGTTCAATCAGCCGTTATTCGCCGCAAGTGGATTTTTCGACTGAAAGTGTGCCGGCATACTACCGGCACTAAAATGTCAAAGACGCCCGCCGGAGCGATGTTCTAGGGTGCTGTGTAATCTCACCAAGGCT
This sequence comes from uncultured Haliea sp., assembly GCA_963977485.1. Classification (GTDB taxonomy): domain Bacteria; phylum Pseudomonadota; class Gammaproteobacteria; order Pseudomonadales; family Halieaceae; genus JARRPM01. The sequence continues at coordinate 185,316 of CAXBOW010000005.1, read as the reverse complement.
ATCTACACTCTTTTGATATGGGGCCAATCCATTGTGTATAGCGTTGGCCCTTCTTTATTAAATCGGGCCCGAGAAGTGAACGATAGATAATCTATCGCGACTCTGCCGGTGTCTTCAGAGTATTTTTTGTTTTTCTGCGAGACGGGCATGTGAACATGCCCGACTTACACTGGTCGCGCTGGGGCTACCTTTGTGAAGATTTTGGTCAGGATATTTGCAATCGAAAAGTAGTAGACGGGAGTGTATTCCGTTGCCGATCACGACACGATAATGGCGAGCGGTTTGAGGCTGAATTACGCCTGACACTCAATGGCGAAAACCTCGGCGATATAACAGCTGACATGCAGCTAGCCGAGTACTCCCTTGAAGGGAATCACCTTGTTCTACATAAAGGAAAAAGGTTTGCTAATGTCTGTTATTGGCAGCTTTGTGCCGGTTCCAGGCTAGGATATACCCAGGTAAATTGAGCAACTACTGACTTTTTACGGCCGCCAGACAAAGCTGCAAAGTCAAATGTTTACTCAGTAGCTACTTATGAAATATAGGATTTGCTAAGGCAATGCGACTTTCTACGCATTGGAATCTCAATACTATGGACAGGCCAAACACTTCGAAAAAGTACAGTTTGCACCAGCTGTCAATAGCGGGTGCCATTACCTATACGATCGTTGTCTCCATCTTGGGCCTGCTTTATCGGCCTCAGTTCGGAACAGTCCTGATAGCAATCGTTGGCGGGTGGGGCGCTTGGATTATTTGTTATCGGTATTTCTCGAAGGCGGACATATATTATGCGGGTGCGGGGTTAAAGGATCGCGAGGCACCATTCTCGCGACTCGCGTTGCTGATATTAGCGTTGGCGTGGATATTTTTGTACCCGTGGTCTTTGGTTAGTTAATGAAGTATCAGGATTCGATATACGCTGATAGTTTGTAGAGTAACGAGCCGCCACCAGCCGCTCCTGGCACCTTTGTGCCGGTCGCACAGTCAGATATACTCAGGCCAAAGGGGCACAAATCGACTCAAAGGAGACACTTGGTCTCCACTTATTTGCTGAGAGGTTTACTCTGAAAGCATCAATGATCTGGCGACCCTACTCATTTGCAGCAATCGCTATTTTGATGAGTGCGCACGCTTTTTCGGACGAGGAAGTCAATGAACCCTATCGGGTCACATATCGGAGCCCAACTACCCCTTGTGTTGAGCTCAGAACTCAGCCAGTGAGTATTGACGTAATGGAGCAGGCGGCTACTGAACTTTGTGAATATCGCCAGCTTTGCGTGGTTAGTTTCTGGGAGCTTGGTATGGCTCCTGAGTCTCGGAAGATTACTAAAGAACAATATATGAACCGTATAGCTCAGTGGAAATTGAATCGGCTAGATGACCCGGAAAGACCAGGAAGTTGGGAGGTCAATTGCGACCTAAACCCTGAACTGAAGGACCCCCTAAATGCAAAGTGCTTAAAGATGAAGTGGCACAAACGTTAGTGTCATCAAAAAAAATCTGTGTAGAACATTTCATATTGCCGGAGAGTAAACTTCCGCTTCTGGCACCTTTGTGCCGGTCGCACAGTCAGATATGCTCAGGCCAAAGGGGCACAAATCGACTCAAAGCGGACCATTGGTATTTGTCACATATTTAGGGAAACGGCATTGTCGCGTCTTGTATTCGTCATCATCTTTCTTCTCGCGGGGTGCACTACTCAGCCTGTAACAATGATTACCACCACTGATTCTGAAGGAAACCCTCTGGGAGCGCAGGAAGTAACTTGGGAACGCGTGGATACCGATGAAATGCAAGGAGCTATCGGCTCGATTAAGTGTGAAGCCAAATTATGCGAACGATGGGTGCTGGATCATAGTATCTCTGGCCTCTTACTACTCAGAGCCAGCCGAGGAATCAAGGTTCGCGACAAATTGTGTGCGAAGCATTTGGTCGGTGAAGCAGTTGTAAGGTTAGACGCCAACGTGAGCAACAGCGTCACCATAAAGCTGGACGAATATATCAGGTCGTGCTCTTGAATAAATGTCCCTTTATGGCAGAGGCTGTGTGAAAACGTCATCATCGGTATAATAGTAGCAAGCCTCTGATCTGGTGATTGCTCATGAGCGGATTTATTCAAGGCGACAGTCGCACGCAATCAACCCTCCTGCCAGAATGCCTCGATGACTACATCAATGAAGACAATCCAGTGCGGGTTGTCGATGTGTTTGTAGATCGTCTGGAGCTGGGTAAGTTGGGTTTCAAGACCCTGCCCGCAGATACCGGCAGACCTGGTTACCATCCCGCAACAATGCTGAAACTCTATATTTATGGTTATCTGAGCAGAATCCCGTCGTCGAGACGTTTGGAACGAGAAGCCATACGCAATGTCGAGTTGATGTGGCTACTGGGTCGCCTCGCTCCTGATTTCAAAACGATCGCCGATTTCCGCAAGGATAACGGCAAGGCTATAAAGCGAGTCTGCCGGGAGTTTGTCGATCTCTGCCGTCGTCTGGAGTTATTTTCGGGCGACGTCGTCGCGATAGACGGCAGCAAGTTCAAAGCCGTGAATAACTACGACAAGAATTTCTCTTCTACTAAGGTGAAGCGCCGCCTGGAGCAACTCGAATCTAGTATCAAACATTACTTCAAAGAACTCGAGAGTGCGGATCGCGCTGACTCGCAAGTACCCGAGGAGAGAAAGCTACATCTGAAGGAAAAGATCAGGGCCGTAGAGCAGGAAATGGCGCATGATAACCGTATCGGCGAGCAGCTTGCAGAAAGTTCCGATACACAGGTTTCTCTCACTGATCCCGATGCCCGATCCATGAGGACAAAGAGCAAAAGCTCAGGGGTCGTTGGGTACAACGTTCAAACTGCCGTTGATGCAAAGAACCACCTGATCGTGGCGCACGATGTCACGAATACAGGAAGCGACAGGAGGCAGTTGTCCAGGATGGCGCAGCAAGCCCGGGATGCTATGGGCAAGGAGACACTGACAGCCCTGGCAGATCGGGGGTACTACACAGGAGAAGAAATACTCGCCTGCGAAAAATCTGGCATTACGCCGTATGTTCCCAAGTCGCAGACATCCAGTAACCAGGCGAAAGGGCTTTTTGGAAAGAGAGACTTCCACTACATCGCCGAGGATGATGAATATCAGTGCCCCGCGGGGGAGCGGGCTATCCGGCGCATGAGAACAACAGACAAGGGAATCGTTATCTACAAATACTGGAGCTCTGCCTGTGTTCGCTGCCCCATCAAATCGCAATGCACAACGGGCAAAGAACGTCGGATATCGCGCTGGGAACATGAAGATGTTCTCGATCGCATGCAGAACAGGCTTGATCAGACTCCTGGCATCATGGCTATTCGAAGAGCCACCGTGGAACATCCGTATGGAACACTCAAGGCTTGGATGGGTGCGACGCACTTCAGCATGAAAACGCTGGATCGGGTGGGCGCGGAAATGAGCTTGAACGTGCTTGCCTACAACATAAAGCGGGTGATGAGAATTATGGGAGTTCCGGCCTTACTGGAGGGAATGAGCGGGTAATCCCCGTTACCCGCTAATGTGCGCCAATGTAGTCGCCCAGAAACGCCCTGGAGCGATCCTGGTGGTTCAGGGCCGGAAATATTGCGCTGTGCGGACCCTTGCGCTACAAACCACGCGAGATGAGGCAGCGATGTCAAATTTGGATTTTGGCGGCGGTGTTTTCACACAGCCTCGGCACTACTAGGCCCGTGGCGGCGATGCCTCTAGCAAGCTCTGCGGGGCCGCAATGCGGCGGAAACGTGCCGGTTGCGTTAGAACTGGGGCAAATGCCGGAAAGTTACTCATAACGGTCATAAGGAGTTTTCCGACGATATTTCATTGGGGTACATATCTTTCTAATCCCCGACCCTTTGACGGCCGGGAAGCGCCTCTATTTCTTCGCGCCTGTAAGATTCCCTCGCTCAATCTGTTCGGCGACCTCGTTGCAGTAGGCTAACTTTTCAGCTCCGCAATGTGATATGCATTGCGACGTGTCAACCAAGAGGTCCTGGTATAAATAGTCTTTTGCTGGCTGCGCAAGGTCAGGGCCGAAGACCAAAATAGTCGCTTCCTTTCTTTCTGCCATCTCATAATAGTGATCGCACTTGACCTCGTCTACGGCAAAAGCTGTCGGCGCCGTAACAGAGAAGGCAATACAAGTTACGAAAAAAATCCGATACATTAACTCTCTCCAATCTAAGCGAATGGCGGGATACGCCCAGCCGAAACGAGCCGCTCCCAAACCTAAAACTGCCGGTTGAACTGTCGAATCTTATCGGCTCACAAATAGCTACGCATGGGTTCCCGCGCTATACCCCGATGACCAGGCCCACTGGAAATTGAATCCCCCAAGGTGGCCGGTTACGTCCATTACTTCGCCGATAAAAAATAGCCCGGGATGACCTTTTGCTTCCATTGTCTTCGAGCTTATATGGTCGGTGTCGACACCACCCAGAGTGACCTCTGCGGTGCGATAACCCTCCGTTGCCGAGGGCTTGAGCTGCCAGTTATTCAAGCGGTCACCTATTGTCGCCAGTTGTTTGTCGCTGAACTCCCCCAGATTTTTCTCTGCCATGGCGGGCCACCACAGCGACTGTAATTCTTCCACCAGGGCTTTTGGCAGGTGTTTACCCAATAGTGCTGTCAGCCGAAGGCGGCCCTGCTGTATCTTGGTTTCGCATAGCCATGCGGCGGCAGCCACACCGGGTAGCAGGTTGACAGAAACAGCGTCACCCGGGTGCCAGTAGTTTGATATCTGTAGAATTGCCGGGCCACTTACCCCGCGGTGTGTAAACAGGATATTCTCGTCAAATGCCGTGCCATTACAGCTGACGCTAACCGGCAGAGACACACCTGCCAGCCGTTCACATAGATCCCGGGTTGCATCGCTGAACATAAAGGGCACCAGCCCAGCCAGCCTGGGTTTTAGCGGTATGTTGAATTGGCTGGCGAATTCATAGCCCCGGCCGCTGCCACCCAGGGTGGGGATGGACAGCGCCCCGGTGGCGACCACAACGGAAGTGCAATCGACCTTGTGGGGTTTTCCCTCACGACTGTAGCTCAGCCGGTAGCGAGAATGTTCCTCTGCCCCGTTGTTCTGTTGGTCAATCGCTGAGACATCGCTGTGTGTAAGGATATCCGCCTGGCCCAGCGCGCACTCGGCCAGCAACATGTCCAGAATGTCCCTGGCAGAGTCCAGGCAGAAGAGCTGGCCATGTTTTCTTTCCTCATACTCGATACCGTGGCGTTCTACCAACGCAATAAAATCCCACTGCGTGTAGCGACTTAAGGCAGATTTGCAGAAATGCGGATTGGAACAGATGAAATTGTCCGCTTCCACCGCGAGATTGGTGAAGTTACAGCGGCCGCCACCCGACATAAGAATCTTTTTGCCAATCTTATTTGCCTTCTCCAGCACCAGCACGCGCCGGCCGCGCTGGCTCGCTGTCAGGGCGCACATCAGGCCGGCTGCCCCACCGCCAAGTATTACAACATCGTAGTGTTCGCTCATTTGCCCGGCAGGGAGTCAGGGGATGTACTGACTTCACCTCCAACGTAAAGCCAGCGGCCGCCAATGCGCTGGAACACCGATTTCTCCTGCATGACTGTTTTTTCACCCTGGTCGTCCCGGTAATGAGCCCGAAATTCCACAAGGCCCTGATCGCCTTTCTGCTCTTTGGCGATAATTTCCAACCCCAGCCATTCGCAGCTGCGTTGAGAGAGGTTCTCGGCGGTCAGGCCGCGCGCGGTCGCGGGGAACCAGGTGCGCAGCAGATATTCACCGTGGTTGCCAAGCGCGTAGGCGCTGTAGCGCGAGCGCATCAATTGCTCCGGAGTTTTCGCCTGCTGGCTGCCGTTGAGGAATCTGCCGCAGCAGTCATCAAATAGTTTTTGGCTGTTGCAGACGCATTGGCTGGCCATGAGCGTTGAAATCCTTCTTCACTGTTAGAAAATGTTGCCCTTATCTGTTGCCGGCTCTATATACTTGCCCGCACCCTATTTGGTCAACCGAGAAAGACACCATGTCGCTTTTATCCTGCATTGATATTGAACCGAAAACACCCGCCACCGCAACGGTGATACTTCTGCATGGCCTGGGTGCCGACGGTAATGATTTCGTACCCATGGTGCCCGAGATGCGCCTGCCGTCCAGCATGGCTGTGCGTTTTGTCTTTCCCAATGCGCCGTCAATACCGATTACCATCAATGGCGGTGCTGTGATGCCGGCCTGGTATGACATTACCGAAATAGACATCGATAGGAAGATCGACACAATACAGTTAATTGACTCGGCTGAGCAGGTCCGTCGTCTCATCGATCGCGAAATAGACCGTGGCATCCCCAGTAACCGTATCGTGCTCGCGGGTTTTTCCCAGGGCGGGGCGGTGGCTTATCAGGCTGCTCTTACCTATATGCAACCGCTGGCCGGTTTGTTGTCTATGTCGACGTATTTTGCCAGTAAAGACACTATCACACCCAACAGCGCGAACAAGAATTTGCCGATTTTTATCTGTCATGGAAGCCGCGATCCTATGGTGCCTGAGCGCCTGGCGCGGGAGGCACAGGACAAACTGGTCACCATGGGTTATGCAGTTGAATACAAGAGCTACCCGGCGGAGCACACTGTGTGCCCCGAGGAAATCGCGGACATCTCGCAATGGTTGCAACGGTTGTTATCCAGCTAGGTTATCCAGCTGGGCCACCAGTCCACATCAAAGCGGGTGTGCTACACCCCTAAAGACTTTGCTACTGGCGAAACACGCTCATTTGCCTTGTGGCGTGGTCACTACTCGGAAATGGTCGGACTGGTCGAGGTGCGCTGAACATCCAGTGCCTGTCGTTGTGCCTCGCTCTGGGCGCGTTCGCGCTGTTCCGGCGTGCTACAGGACTTTTTCGATATCCGGCTGCCCGTGACGGGTTGGCGGACGCAGATAATGCCATCCGTTTTCTGCTCTTCGGTCAATATAGGCAGTCCATCCTTATCCACTCCCGCATTGGCTACTTGCTGCTTATTGGCATCCGTGCTGGTGCATGCGCTGACAACGAGTGCCATTGCAACAAGTGATATAATGAAAAGCGATCTACTTGTGCTACTCATGGGGCTGGTCTCCGGCTTAAACAGGTCGAATACACATTATATTGGAGGGCCACCCGAGATGCGAGTCGTGGCTGATATCGGTCCTTGTGGCACGGGTATGGGCCGGGCTGCCTGCCTGCTTTTGTTCCTTGGGCTCTTTACCCCTGCACGGGCTGTGAGTTGGGAGACGGCCGCGGACCAGAATGGTCTGCTGGTTGAACGCCGGGCGTATTCTGGCTCCGAGCTGCAGGAGATCCGGGGCCGAATCCGGCTGAATACCACATTGAATGCCGTGATGGCGCTATTGAAGGATGCCGAATACAACCACCAGTGGGTTTACCGCAGCGCAGGCGCGCGCATCCTGGAGGAAGAGGGTTACGCGAGAGCCTATGTTTACGGCATCATCGATGCACCCTGGCCTATGGAGGATCGTGACACAGTAGTGCGCTTTGACTACCAGCAGCACGAAGCTGGTGATATCACGATAACCATCACTAATGTCCCGGACTACCTCCCGCATGCGCCGGAGTATGTACGTGTGCCGGATTTCGGTGGATTTTGGCGACTGCGGCCACAGCAGAGTGGCTGGGTAGAGGTGACCTACCAGGTGTATGGCGACCCGGGAGGCTGGATACCCGTGTGGGTTGCCAATTACGCGGCTGTTACATCGGTTACCAGAACATTAGAGGCCATGAGTGCAGCCGTTGAGCGATATACGAACGCGCGCTCTGAGTTCGTGCGGGAGATCGGCGGCAGTGATAACTGATCAAGACAGGGCAAATACTTCTGCAGGACTGGGTTTCGGGCAGGGTGGCCGCGCCCTTGCTCCAGGTGCCCGGTGTCAGAAAAGGCCAAGCCCACCGTCCGAAAAGTTGGCCAGGCCGGGCAGGCTCAGATTGAGTTCAGCCTCGTTGAGGCCGTACCATGAGCCCAGTGGCGCAGCGAACTGTTCAACCGATACAGTCGGAATAAGGCGGCCATTGCCCGCGTCCTGTGAATGTGCCAACGTCGGGGGTGGAATATCGCCGTAAATTTGGCCGCCTTTTACCGCGCCCCCCACCACAAAATGGTGGCTGCCCCAGCCGTGATCGGTGCCATCACCATTAACCGTTAGCGTGCGACCGAAATCCGCTGAGGTAAACGTTGTCACATCATTTTCGATACCCATTTCCTGTGTGGCGGCGTAGAAAGCGGCGATGGAATCGCTGATATCCTGTTGCAATGCAGGTAGTGTCGCAGCCTGGGCAGAGTGGGTGTCGAAGCCGCCCAGGCCGATGAAGAAGACTTGCCTGGATGCACCCAGTGTTTCCCGTACCGCGATAGTTCTGGCCACCGCAGCCAGTTGAGTGCCCAGTGCGCCGTTAGGAAAGCCCGTGGCGAAGTCAGGCGCAGTACGCAGCGCTGCATCCAGCAGCTTATTCGCCTCGAAAGAGGTCTGGCTGAGATTGATAAAATCCCGTTCAAACAGATTACTTCGGTTAGAGCCCGCAGCACTGAAGTGGTCTCTCAGGATCGGATCCAGTGCCGCTGGGACAACGCTGCCAGAGCGGTCGAGCAGGTATATCGACTGTACGCCGTCGACCCCAATCTGATAGGGGCCGACTTGTTCCCCTGAGAGAAAAACGGTATTACCGGCGAGGGAAATCTGCGAGAAGATGTTATTAATGTTCGCACCGGCTTTGAAGGCAACATCGCCAAAACGTCCACCCCAGCCCAGCTGCGAGCCCTCGGGAGCGAAGGACATCCACGTGGATTGTTGATCGTTGTGGGAGAACAAGCGCTTGGGCAACGGCCCACTGCCGTTCAGCAAAGCCGTTCGGTCGGTGGGTTGCAGTAGCGGCCCGACATTACCGACAATAGCGGCCTTGCCGTCGCCGAACAAGCTGTGCAGGGCGCCCATCTGCGGTGGTAAAGCGAACTGCCTCCCAGCAGACATTGCCGAGGTCGTTGGCAGTGGCAGGAGCGCTTCGCGGCTACGGCTGGAGCCAGATGGCAGCGCAGCATAGGACTGGAGCAGCGAGGATCTGATGGCTGCGTACTGGTCGTATGATGCCTGGTCGTAGGGCAATACGGTGTCGTGGCAGTCCATACCGCCAAACAGAAATACGCAGACCAGTGCCTTGTAACCGTCGGTATCCATGGCATGTGCATTCATGCCGGCCAATGAACCCAGCATCGAACTTCCGGCCAGGGCAATTGGCGTGGCAGCCGAGAGTTTGAGAAATTTTCTTCGAGTTTGCATGGTGATGTCCTGGATTAAAGAATCAGCGCAGTACGATGTATTCGGGTGAGGTCATAACCATGACGCTAGCGAGCCGGGCTCTACCCAGCAGGCCAGCTTCACTGCCGGGATTAACGACAGCTAACGCGTCGGTGATACGGGCTCGTGTGTCGTCGCTCAACGTGCCGTGAGTCAATAGCAGGTCCAGGTGGTCAAGCAGGGCCTGCGGGTTCGCCGCCACAGCCATTTCGGCGGTGTAGCTGGCCTTGAACGCCCGGGCCGCTCCAGGGTCGACCTGTGGAGAAACGCCCAACGTAAAAACTGTCAGGAAATTGGGATAGCCCATTACGGTGGACGCATTGGCAATCTGCATTTCTGGCGCCGTCAATCCGGCCGCGCCGGTCTCAGTGCCCGGGGCGATATAGCCCGGGCGATAAAAATTGAATACCGAGGGTGAGCGATAGGGGTGCTGACCCAGAATCTCGGAGCTACCGGTGTCGCGCAGCAGGCGCTCATTGCTCGGGTCGGCACTGTTGACTTCAAAGGCGCGGGCCCAGTGGGTAAAGCGGATTATTGGCTCGCGTAACTTGCCAAATTCAGGGTTTGTTTGAGAGTTCTTCCCGCGAGCATCTGTATCGAACAGAATGGCTGCCAGCGTGGCACCCAGGTCTCCGCGCTTGCCGCTGCCGACAGTTTCGCCGGCGGGGAGGGTATAGCTGCCTGTGTTAAACGTGGCGGCCACCCGGCCGACATACTCCGCAGAGGGGGCGCTTGTTACAAAGCGCTGAATTAACTGGCGAGCGAGAAAAGGGCCTACATTGGGATGCGCAAAAATCGTATTCAGAGCCCGCTCAATCGTTTGAATACCGCCGGTATCTGCGGGAATAGTGGTGCCGAGAAAGGATTTTTCCTCGAATGAGTGATAGGCGTTAAACATACTCAAAGGCTGATAAAACGATTCGTAGGGGATTTCCAAAATTGGCGTATTAAACCCCGCACCGCTAAAACTCAGGCCGGTAAATACTTTGGCGAGGCCGGTAATATCACTGTTGTCGAATAGCTCGATCGGGCCGCCGTCCGGCCCCTGTGTGGGAGTACCGTCCGGGTTCAGCTCAATCAGGCCCAGTGTGAACAGTTGCAGGAGCTCGCGGGCATAGTTTTCGTCGGGCACACGCCCACTATCGGGGTCCGCTTTCTGGTTGCGTAGATAGGTCAGGTACCCCGCCATCGCTGGTGAGTAGGTAACGTTCTCGATCAGGTCACGAAAATTCCCGAAGGCTCCCTCGGTCAATACGTCCATGTAGGCCGCCACTGTTTGCGGCACGATATCGAGAACGCTCTGGTCGGAGATAACCAGTATTTGTGACAGGGCAAAGGCCATACGTTGGCGCAGTTGGTCATCCGCCGTGATGGCTTTTTTCCAGAACGAATCCGATGCGGTGTATGCCAGTTGGGGTAGCCGGTTGTTTTGGTCGTCGAGGAAGCTGCCGTCGGCTGGAAAGTGCGACAACACATCCTGGAGGTGAAGCGTTGGCGGCTTGTGCAATTCATCCGTGAACCAGGCTTCAGGTCCGGAGGCCACCAAAGCGTCTATCGCTGCAGCGTTTGGCCCAAAGGTGGCCTGACTGAGAAATCTGGCAGCCTCGTTGGGTGTGAATACGATTGGCTCTGGCTCGGGGGGGATGGGTGCCGGGGGTGGGGTCGATGGCGGCGCATTGTCGGTGGTGCCGGTACCGCCGCCACCGCCACCTCCGCCGCAGGCCGTGATCGCCAGGGCAAAGATTGCCAGAAGAAAGTACCTGGCCACAGATTTGTTGTGAACACTCATAGTTAACCCCGGCTGCCGCTTATTTCATAAGTGTGCCGGGAGGCGAATCTATATGACAGCGTTAACCGGTCTTTTTACACTTTTTCTTTGTGCCCGCCAAATTCGCTGCGCATAGCCGACAGTATGCGGTCTGCGAAATCAGATTCCCCGCGGGAGGAAAAGCGTTGGTAGAGTGCGGCGCTGAGCACGGGCGCCGGTACCGATTCGTCGATGGCGGCATTGAGTGTCCAGCGGCCCTCACCGGAGTCGGAAACATGACCGGAAAAGGATGCCAATTCCGGTTCCTCAAGCAGTGCATGGGCGGTCAGGTCCAGTAGCCATGAGCTTACCACGCTGCCCCGGCGCCACAGTTCGGCGATTTCCCCTATGTCGAAATCGTACTGATAGTGCTCGGGATGTCGCATGGGTGTGGTCTCTGCATCGTGCACCTGGCTGTCGCTGCCGACATTGGCGTTACGCAGAATATTAAAGCCCTCGGAGAAGGCAGCCATCAGACCATACTCAATACCGTTGTGTATCATTTTCACGAAATGCCCGGCGCCCGCAGCGCCACAGTGCAGGTAGCCGTGCTCGGCGGTACTGCCGGGCCTATTGCGATCAGGGGTGGGGGGCGCCGTATCCACGGGAGGTGCAAGAGACGCAAACACCGATTGCAGGCGCTGCACGGGCTCGGCTTCACCGCCAATCATCTGGCAGTAGCCCCGTTCCAGCCCCCACACGCCGCCGCTGGTCCCCACGTCGATATAGTGAAGGCCTTTTTCAGCAAGCTGGCGCGAGCGGCGGATGTCGTCAATGTAGTAGGAGTTCCCGCCATCGATGACAGTATCCCCGGCCGACAGCAGTGGCAGGAGCTCTTCTATACTTGCGTCTACCACACCTGCCGGGATCATCAACCAGATAGCCCGGGGTGCCTGCAGCTTTGTCACCATCTCCGCCAGGGAGTACGCCGGGACAGCGCCTTCTTCTGCCAGTGCGTCGATCGCTGGGGTCGAGTGGTTATACACCACGCATTCATGCCCATCGCGCATCAGCCGCCTCACCATATTGGCGCCCATTCGACCCAGACCAATCATTCCGATTTGCATTTGACGCTTCCTCTCTCAAGCTGCGAATTAGGGTAGTGCCCTGCAATGATATCAGAGGGTTGTGCGTCAGGGATTGGTGAATACCAGTGCATCGTCCTCGAAGGGCTCGGCCCGAAACATTTTTTTGTCCTTGAAATAATCCTGCGGGTTCAGCCAGGGTGTGTGGTCTCCCTGTTTGGGGAACATATGCATCACCCGTTCCATGTAGCCGGAGGAGAAATCGGTAATCCAGGGCTCGGCCTTCATCGTCTGGTCTTGCGGGCGCAGACTGGGAGTAACCTGCTTTTTGCCCAACTCATCCGAGCGGTTGATCAGGCGGCAGAAATATTCCGCGGTCAAATCAGCTCGCAGAGTGTAGGACGCATTGATGTAACCAAAGGTGTTAACCAGGTTGGGAACGCCGCTATACATCACACCCTTGTAGGTCCAGGTTTTTGCGAAATCTATGGTTTCGCCGTCCACCCCGAATTCTATATCGCCCATAAGAGACATGTTCAGGCCCGTGGCCGTGACGATGATATCGGCTTCCAGTTCACGGCCGCTTTTCAGCAGAATACCGCCTGGGGTAAAGCGTTCTATGTGATCGGTGACCACTGAGGCCGCTCCCGTTTTTACCGCCCCGAAGAAGTCGCTGTCCGGCACCAGGCAAAGGCGCTGGTCCCAGGGGTTGTAGTTGGGTGTGAAATGGGTGTCCACATCATAATCCGGGCCCAGTTCCTTGCGTACGCGCGCCAGTAATTTCGCGCGCACCTGCCCGGGATGGGAGCGGCTGCGGCGATAGATCAACTGCTGTAACAGGGTGTTTTTCCAGCGTGTCAGGGCGTATGCCCAGCTGTCGGGCAATACCTTGCGCAGAAAATTCGCAGTGGAATCCCTGAAAGGCCGGCTTACCAGGTACGATGGCGAGCGCTGTAGCATCACCACATGCTCCGCCTGCTCCGCCATGGCGGGTACCAGCGTGACAGCGGTGGCACCAGACCCGATGATGATGACTTTCTTGCCGCTGTAGTCGAGTTGTTCGGGCCACTGCTGTGGATGCAGGATCTCGCCCCGGAAGCTCTCACGCCCGGGAAACTCGGGGGTGTGACCTTCGCTGTATCGGTAGTAGCCCGCGCAGGTCAGCAGGAAATTACAGGTAAATTTGACTGGCTCGGCAGAATCCCCACTGTCCGCATCCAGCGTCCACTGGGCCAGCTCCCGGCTCCAGTTGGCCTTCACTACCTTCTGCTTGTAACGGATATGCTCCGATACGCCGTTTTCCTCGGCAGCTTCATGGATGTAACTCAGGATCGCCGGGCCCTCGGCGATAGATTTTTCAGCGATCCACGGTTTGAAGTTGTAACCCAGAGTGTGCATGTCGCTGTCGGACCGTATTCCGGGATAGCGAAATAAATCCCAGGTGCCGCCCATGGCCTCGCGACCTTCGAGGATCAGGTAGCGTTTACCGGGGCAGTGTTTTTGCAGGTGTACTGCGGCGCCGATACCCGCCAAACCTGCCCCTATAATGATGACGTCAAAATGTTCGGTTGCGATAGTCATTTTTCGGCCTGCTCGGTCGTTTCAGCGTGATAGACCATATCGACATCTGAGGGGGCGCCTGTGCCCAGGATGTCCGCAATGGTTTCTGCGAAGCCGGGGCCGAGGTCCGGGTGGCGCCAGGACCCAAGGGTCATGCCGCCGTCGACTACCAGCGCATGGCCGGTGATGAAGTCGGATTCGTCACTGGCGAGAAAACACACCGCGTTGGCGATATCCTCCGATAGACCGGCGCGGGTTATGGGCTGCGCGAAGGCTGACATTTCTTTCAGGGGTGTGACGAAATCGGTGCTCTCGTCTTCCCGTGCCAGCTGCCCGGCAAATATGGGAGTATTGATCAGTCCGGGACACACTGTGTTAACCCGAACTTTGAAAGGGCCCAGCTCCTGCGCCACTGAGCGGCTCAGGTTGATTACCGCGGCCTTTACGGCGGTATAAATATGGGGGCCGTAGCCGCCACCGGTACCGGCAATACTGGCTGTGGTGATAATGGAGCCAAAGCCCTGGCTTTTCATAATGGGTGCGGCGTATTTCATACCCATTACCGGCCCGGTAAGCATGGCACCGACAGTTCGCTCGTAGGGTTCGCCCATATCCGTTTCGTGTATTTCTCCGGTGACTCCGCCAAAGCCGGCGTTATTGAACAGGCAGTCAAGCCTGCCCCATTTCTGGACCGCCAGTTCTATGGCTGCTTTGACCTGTTCTTCAATACATACGTCAGTGCGGATGAACACGGCGTTCTCCGGGTGTGCCGCTGCGAGAGCTTCGCCGCGCGCCACCTGCATATCGGCGATAACCACCCTGGCACCTTCCGATACGAATTTGTTTACCGTGGCCTCTCCGATACCGCTGGCACCACCGGTGATGACAGCCACTTTCCCCTGCAATCTTGATGACATAAAATCTGTTCCTGTATTTTGGTAGCGCCCCATTCTACTCAGCTTTCTGGCAGTCGCAATGTCACAAGGGATTTGCATGCTCGCCGAAACGAACTACATTGCATTGTGTCCACTTTGGGAAACCTCCGTATGAAGCATAATATCGAACGGGCGAAGGAACTCCTGCCATCAATTATCCTCACCATTTTGAGTATGATTCAGGCGCTGGCGCTGGAGTTGTACTGGTCTCGTATAGAAGACAGTGGCTTCCTCTGGGAGGGCGGCGCCGAGGCGCTCATAGGCTGGTTGCAGCTGGCGGTGATGCTAGTGGGAATGCTGCTGATATGGGTGTTTTATGTCAGCTTTGTGTTGCGTTTTACCTGGTTGCCCTCGGTGCAGGATACGTTGATTCCGTTCCTGATCGGCCTGCTGGAGTTCGCCCTTATCGACCTGATGGGGCCAGCCATGCTCTGGCTCTGGTTTCTGCTGCTGGCCGTTGTTATGACTGTCGCCACCTATGGCAGCCATCTGACCATGCGCCAGGCCAGGCAGGATCCTGACAACGACTATTTTTTCCGCAACGTCGAGCCGGCGACCTGGCGAGATTACCTGGCTACTACTGTGATGGTAGTCTGTTTCTGCCTGTTCGGGCTGGTGTTATGGCTGTTGGACAATCCTGTTGCCTTGTCGGTCCTGGCGCTGGTGCTGGCGGTGGTCGCCCTGGGTTACCGGATGGCCCAGGTACGGTTGTACTGGATGCACTCCATGGTGTCACCGGCGGATACTTCCGGGGAGAAAGGCGATTAGACGTGTTTTTATGAAGTGGCGCCCTCGGCAGGATTCAAACCTGCGACATCTCCCTTAGGAGGGGAGTGCTCTATTCAGCTGAGCTACGAGGGCGAAGGGGCGGGAGTATAGCAAGCGAATCCGCGTTATCGGAACCCTCAAAAGCGCTTTGCAGCAGATCAATGTGCAGCTCGGGGCCTGCCTGCGCCAGAGACGGTGCTCCGCGGGCAGGCTTTTTCTATTTCTGTGCGGATAGTATTGCTTTCCCGATGGTCTCATATCACTCTACCGCGCGTTGGCACCACTGTGCCGATGCGGCCAGCTTTTTCCTATAACAAGAGGTAACGTAGTTTGAGATTCCGGGTTCCAGGGCTACTTCCCGCAGTGTTTTTGGCGACAGCTGCAAGTGCCTCAATCGCCATTGCACAGCCTGCTGCAGAGAATCTGGCCAATGCCCGCCAGCAGTATTCCGACGCCCGGGAGGCTGTGGATAAGGGACGCTGGACAGAATACCGGACACTGCGTCCGGGTCTGGAAGCGTACCCCCTGTCGATTTACCTGGACTACTTCGAGTTGACCGGCCAGGCCGACAAGGTGCGGCCCGCAGACGCACTGCGTTTTATTAGCAACACGGCGGGATCGCCCCTGCCCAATCGTTTCGCTTTGCGTTATCTCTCCAAGGCAGGCCAGCAGCGGCGCTGGGATGACTTTCTCCAGGTGCAGCCGGAAGAACCCTCCAGTGTTGAGCTGAAATGCTATTACTTTCGAGCGAAACTCGCGGCGGGTGATACTGACACCGCGTGGGCAGGTGCCGAGCGTTTGTGGGATTACGGTCAATCGCGCCCCAGGGTGTGTGATCCGCTGTTCACCGCATGGCTGAAGGCCGGCCAGCTCAGCGATGAGGTGGTCTGGTCAAGGCAGCTGAAGGCTTTTGATGCCCGCCAGCGGTCCCTGATGACGTATGTGGCCAAGCGGGCGAGCCCGGAACTGGCCCCCTGGGCAGACAAATTGCTGGCGGTATACCTGCAGCCGGAGAAAATACGGCAGCAAACCCTGCCTGCCAACAGCCCCTATTCAGCCGATATAGCCAGTCACGGTCTCGCACTACTGGCGCGTTATAGTCCCGTTAAAGCCCTGCAATATTGGCAGCAGTACCAGGGTGAACTCACTTTTACCGCAGAACAGCAGCGTCAGGTTGAGAGCGCCATCGCGCTGCACGGCCTGTTTGCCAGAGCAGAGGCGTTGTCGCCCTGGTTGCCGGGTGCACTCACTCGCCTGCAGGACGACAGGCTGGTAGAAATATATCTGCGTTGGGCACTGGCTGAGCAGAACTGGCCAGTGATGGCGAAAACACTGCCGCTGCTATCGGAGGAGCGCCGGGCAGCGGATGTCTGGCGCTATTGGCAGGCGCGACTGCTGGAAGAGGAGGGCGATACTGCGTCTGCCAGCGCCCTGTTTGCCGCGCTGGCGGGCGAACGTAGCTACCATGGCTTTCTGGCGGCAGACAGATTGGGTAAAGCCTACGCGTTCAATCACCAGACACAGGTACTTGATGCGGTGACCGCGACCCAGTTGCAGCAAAATCCGGTGGTGCGCCGGGTCGGTGAACTCAACTTCCACGAGTCCTACGACCTGGCACATTCCGAGTGGTATTACCTGCTGCAGGGCAGCGAAGACCCGGGGCGTAATGAACAGTTGGCGCAGTTGGCGGTTGCGCAGGGGTGGTATCGTATGGCGATAGACGCCGCCTCCCGGGCCAAGGCATGGGATGCACTGGATGTGCGCTTTCCCATGCCCTATCAGGATGCCTTCCGCCGCAACGCATCGATTCAGAACGTGCCGAGTAGCGAGTTGATGGCCATTGCCCGGCGCGAGAGCGCGTTCTACCCCCAGGCCAGGTCACCGGTGGGCGCCCGCGGCCTGATGCAACTGATGCCCGCGACCGGGCGCGAGGTGGCTTCATCTCTGGGCAAGCGCCAGGCCAGCTCCGATTTGTTCGAGGTAGAGCACAATGTGTTGCTGGGCAGCGCCTACTACCGCCAGCTGCTCGATCGGTTTGGCGGCAACCGGGTGTTTGCACTCACTGCCTACAACGCGGGCCCACATCGCGTTGACCGCTGGCGTAACAAGGCCGGGAAGACCGTGCCTGTGGACGTGTGGGTAGACACTATTCCCTACAAGGAAACGCGGGAGTATGTGCAGGCGGTACTGTCCTATAACGTGGTATTCCAGTATCTGATGGGCGATACTCACAGTCTTCTCACCCCGGCGGAGCGCACAGCGCAGTACTGAAACCGGTTCGACTAACACGGTGATATGCGGGCCCCAGACCGCCAACCAGACAACGGCATCAAGCCCATGCAGAATACCCGGCCGCTACTGCTGGAAAGTGATTTTCCCCCCATTACCCGCAGAGAACTGCGCACGCTGCAGGTGAATCTGGGCTACCTGTGCAATATGAGCTGTGTGCATTGCCATGTTAATGCCGGCCCGAATCGCACCGAGTCCATGGAGCTGGAAACAATCGAGCAGGTGCTGGCATTGTTGGCGCGAGAGCAAATCGGTTTGCTGGATCTCACCGGCGGCGCACCGGAACTGAACCCGCATTTTCGCTATCTGGTGCGAGAGGCGAGGGCACTGGGTGTGGAGGTTATAGACCGTTGTAATCTCACGGTATTGTTCGAACCCGGCCAGGAGGATCTCGCCGGGTTTTTGGCCGAGCATCAGGTAGAGATATGCGCATCATTACCCTGCTACCTCGAAGACAACGTGGAAGAGCAGCGGGGCAAAGGTGTCTACGCTGAGAGTATCAGGGCCATCCGCCAGCTGAACCAGCTGGGCTATGGCCGCGAGGCCGGTTTGCGCTTCAATCTTGTATACAACCCGGTGGGGGCGGTACTGCCGCCGCCACAGGCCGGTCTGCAGGAAGATTACCGGCGCGAGCTGGGGCGGCGCCACGATATCCAGTTCGACGAATTGTTAACCATCACTAATATGCCAATCAGCCGTTTCGGTGCCGTGTTGCTGGCGCAAGGGCAGTACGTGGATTACATGCAACTGCTGCGGGACAATTTCAGCCAGACCAATCTGGATACAGTGATGTGTCGCCACCTGCTCAGTATCGACTGGCAGGGATATGTCTATGACTGTGATTTCAACCAGATGCTGGAGCTGCCGATACTGGCCAGCGACAGGCGGCGCCATATTGCCAACCTGCCCCCGGGCCCAGAATTGGTCGGCAACCCCATTTACACGGGTGAACATTGCTACGGCTGCACCGCTGGCCAGGGCAGCAGTTGTGCTGGCGCACTGGAGTCGTGAGTCCGTTTCTCGCTGTATTCTGCCACTCTCCCGGGTGGTACCGGCCCAGGGTGGCTGGCAGTCGTGTCTGACATCGCCTTTATTATCCCCGTGTTGAACGAGCAGGATCGTATAGTCACTGTGCTGACACGCTTGCGAGCTGGTTTTCCCGGCAGTGAATTGATTGTGGTTGATGGCGGCAGCCAGGACGCAACAGTGGCTCAGGCCATGCCACTTTGTACCCAGCTGCTGTTGGGGGAGGCCGGCCGCGCCAGCCAGATGAACCTCGGCGGCCGTGCGACCGACGCTGAGTACCTGTGTTTTTTGCACGCAGATTCCCTGCCTCAGGTGAGTGATGATCGCCTGCGTGAGTATGTTGCCACAGGGCCTCTTTGGGGTTTTTCCCGGGTCCGCCTGGATGGTGCCAAACCGGTGTTTCGCGTGATCGAGTGGTTTATGAATCAGCGATCCCGGTTGACCCGCGTAGCTACCGGCGACCAGATGTTGTTTCTGCAGCGGGCCGTGTTCGAACAGACTGGCGGTTTTGACCCCATACCCTTGATGGAAGATGTGGCCTACTGTAAGCGCTTGCGGCAGTTGGCCCGCCCGCTGGTGATTGCGGAACCGGTTGTGACCTCCAGCCGGCGCTGGGAACAGCGCGGGGTGGTGCGCACAGTATTGTCCATGTGGGGGCTGCGGCTGGCTTATTTCGCGGGTGTTTCTCCCCGCCGTCTCTGGCGGTACTACTATGGCCGCTGATGCCGGCAGTTCACTGTTGCTCCAGTTTGCTCGGGAGCCAATAGTGGGGGCGGTTAAAACCCGGATGATGCCTCACCTCAGTGCCAGCGAGGCCTGTGATTTGCACAGCGAACTCGTGCTGTGGACCACTGACAGCTTGTTGCACACAGGCCTGGGCCCTGTTGAGTTGGTGGTGGAGGGGGCGCTGGAGCACGCGTTGTTTGCACACTGTCGAGAACGAGGGCTGGCGGCTATCTCGCGCCAGCAAGGGACTGACCTCGGCGAGAGAATGCACCATGCGTTGGCGGACGGCCTGCGCCGCTATGAGCGTGTGGTTTTGGTGGGCAGTGACTGCCCAGGTATTGATCGGGCGCATCTGGAAGGTGCTTTCGCTGCGCTGGATAGCTCAGACGTGGTGCTGGGCCCGGCGTTGGACGGTGGTTACGTGCTGGTTGGGGCCAGGCGGCCGTGCAGAGAGATGTTTGCGGGCATTGCCTGGGGCACTGATAAGGTGTTGGCCGCTACCCGCGAACGTCTGCAGGGTGTTGGGCTGGCGTGGTCAGAATTGCCGCCGCTGGCGGATATCGACCGTCCCGAAGACCTTCACCTGTGGGAGGCGATAAAGGGGACCGGGCGGGCCCGTGAAGGGTTACTCAGGCAGTAGCCCGCTGTTCCTGTGGCGAGGTATCCGTCGCGGCCAACCCCGAGCGCTGGTAGAGCAGCCATGCAATTGCTGTGCAATAACTGAGGTTTGTCTGTAGTTCACTGTCGGGGTCGCTGAGGAAGGCTCTCTGGCTGGCCAGTCCGCGCACCCGGCTCGCCATCTCCGGGTTGAACGCCAGGTAGCGATCCCACAAGTCACGGTGCTGGGCAGCCGTGATATGGAAGAGCCCAAGTCCCTCATTTCGTGGAGAAAACAAGCCCAGGTCAGGGCCGTCTATGGCTGCGTTGAGCAGGAAGCTCTCACTACTCTGCGACCATTTTCCCAGGTAATTCAATGTGGGCCTGATGACATTGTCTCTCAGGTGTTCTGCGGTAACGTACATGTGCCACTACCTCGCAGGGTGCTGTTTCACTTTTATGGTTTTTCCTGTGGCCCGGTTATTGTTGGTCGATTATGGAGGTGCCCCCAATTACCGCCATTTCCGGACTCACGTCACACTTTTTAACACAGGAAAAAAATAAAGCCAATGAAAATAACGATTTGCGGGTGTTATTTCATAATTATATTGGAAAGAAGGTGTAACTCACGCTTTGGCGGGCCAGATCTGGGTCTTTTTGGGCAGGTGTTTAGAGCACTGGGCGTCTAAAAATCGGGGAAACAGGTGGCAAATTCAAAAAAAATGGCGGTTTCGAGTTATTTTCCGGCCAGGCTGAGTCGCCGGGGACGAACTTCGACTGGTCAAAAAAAACGGATTACCACACAAGTGTCGGATTGGAGTGCTAACCGCTTCATCAGAGGAAAATGGGCGCTGCTCGCAGGCGAGGCTAGCCCGATGAGCCGCTAATCGATGCGTAGTTCAAGCCCCATTTTTGCCAGCACTTCCCGCTCCACCGCGAGCTCACGGGCGGTGAGAGGGTGTTGTTCCAACCAGTCAGGTGGAAAGGTGAGCGACAGGCTGTCCGACCCCGCCTCCAGGGTAAAATCGGGCAAACGCTCTAGCTTTTCCACGTGTTTGAAGCACACTGCGAGGCGCATAATGGCCACCAGGCGCTGCATTTTGGCCAGTTCCGTATCAGCGATATCCTTATAAAGGTCGCTGACCGGTTTGCCGCGCTGGCCGAGTGCAAGAACCGCGAGTTGTTCCTGCTCCTCCTGCGAAAAGCCCGGCAAATCAGCATTGCGCAAGACGTAGGCAGAATGGCGGTTAAAATTTTTATGGGCAATTGCACGCCCGATCTCGTGCGTGTGAGCAGCCCAGCGCAGCAGCTCCCAGTCAGGGGTGTCCAGCTGCCAGGCCTGCCGCGCCGTGGTAAAAAATACCCGCGCGCGACGTTCCACGATCCTCACAGTATCCTTATCCACGGAATAGCGCTGCATGAGGGCGTTGATGGTGCGCTCGCGAACATCCTCATGGGAGAGACGCCCCATCAGGTCGTAGATTACACCTTCCCGAAGGGCGCCGCTGGACGTGCGCATATGCTCTATACCCAGCACATCGAACAGGGCGCTGATGATAGCCACCCCCGGCAGGATTACATTGCGTCGCTGTGCGGCCAGGCCGTCCAGTTCAATGTCATCCATATGTTTAAACTGCAGTAGCCTTTCCTCGAGCTTGCGCAAGCCGCCCCGGTCAATACCTGCCTCAGTCCAACCGTTCTGGGTTAGAAGGGCGTCGATGGCTCGCAACGTGCCCGATGAGCCCACGCAATCCTGCCAGTGCCTTGCGTGGTACTCGTGGCGTATCGGGGCCAGCAGCAGGCGCGCACTTTCGTAGGCCTGACGATAGTTGTCGTTAGTGATCTTGCCACCAGCAAAGCAGGTTCTGGCGTAGGACACACAGCCCATTTGCAGGCTTTCAAGGCGTTGAGGTTCGAAGCGCTGGCCGATGATTAGCTCGGTACTACCTCCGCCGATATCGATTACCAGCCTGGAAGTCACGTCGTCCGCCAGGGTGTGAGCGACTCCCAGGTAGACCAGACGAGCCTCCTCGCGGCCGTAAATTACATCAACCCGGGTGCCCAGGATACGGCGGGCGGGCAGGGTGAACGCTTGCCGGTTGCGAGCGACGCGCAACGCATTGGTGCCAACAGCTCGCACGCGTTCGGGCTCAACACTTTTAAGCAGCTCGGCGAAGCGACCGAGGCATTCCAGCCCGCGATCTATGGCCTCTTGTGACAAATGTTCGTCTTCGAGGCCGGCACCCAACTGTACCTTTTCAGCCAGTGCTTCTACCGGGCGCATTTCCCCATGCTCTACTTTGGCAATGATGAGGTGAAAGGAATTACTGCCCAGGTCAATGGCAGCGAGCAGGGTACCATCGGGTAAACTGTCTGGGGTGTCATCTGCCAAGGGTAGTGAGTCTCTGTCCGGGCTTGAAGTGTTCATTTTAATGGATAATGATCGTCGGCGCACCGCTGCTATTCTGGGTCAGGTGTTGTGGGGCAAACCATTGGTGATGCGCCGGTTGCCTCAGGGGTGCCGCAAAACTTTTTGTGTATATGGTGCTGCACGGATTTGCAGGGGTTGTCACTGGCCAGGACGCGTTTGAACACACTTTCGCCCAGCACTGACAGCCCACCAGTCATTACGGCTGCCCAACCTCGCCACAGCAGGCCGGTGGTATTGGGAACGACGCTGGGGTTTGTGAGGGGGCCTTCAATCTCGACAGTATTGGAAAACACACTACCCACCGATAGACCAACCCCTTTTCGATTACTTGAGCTGAAGCTCATGTGCAGTAGTTCTTTTTTAAGATTGATATCCACCTTGCCAATCAAGTTGGCATCCTGCGTGCGCGCGGCATAGCCAAAAGGTGTGGTGCCAATACCGTCCTTGAATACCGCCAGCACTACTGCGCAATCCAGCTCGGGCTGTTTCTTTTCCGCTCCCGGTATCAGCGTCTGAAAAGCACTGGTGGCGACATCAGCTGTCAAAAGCGTGAGATTTTTATAATCGATGGGGCCGGCTCCCAGCTCCAGGTACACGGTACCGTTGGTATTCGCTGCCAGTTCCGCCTGGCTCTGGCCCTGGCTGGTCAGGTTGAAGCTGCCGCTGCGGGGAATGTCTGCTTTGATCAACTTGCCGCGCAAGTCTTTGAAACTGCCGTTAAGTGCCAGGGTTGCCGGCACCTCTGCGGCGTTCAGGTTTACCTTCACTGAGCCGCTACCCTTGTTGACCGTGCCTGCGCTGGCCTCCATGGTGAAATCGCCATCGCTCAGCTTGCCTGAAAACTGAACGTTACTGGCGCTGGCTCTGTTACTGCTGATGGTGTCTATCTTGCCCTTTAGAGTCAGATGATTGTTGTTCATCCAGTCAAAGGACATGGGGGTAGAACTGAACAGTTTATTGCCCGGCTTGGCTTCTCTCGGCCCGAAAATAATTCTCAGCGGCGCGGTTACTGCTGCGCCCAACATACTGGCGCCGGCCTCCGCTGTGCTGCCAATTGTCGATGTATCGTCTTCCTTGTTCTTGTCTTTTGCCGGCTGTGTATGGTCTTCTTCCTCAAAGGGTGAAATAGAGAGAGCGCCACCGCCGATTTCAATTTCCACCAGTGGTGGTGTTGTTTCATGATACTGCACACTTCCCGTCAGGTTCGTACCCGCCCATTGAAAACGCCGGATCTCTGCGCGCATACCGTTAATCGTCCTGCTTGCCGACATCTCGATTTGCGCGAGATTATCGCTGGCACTGCTTTTAGCGCTGCCTGTATTGAGAGGGGTACTCAGGCTGATGTCCCCGGACAGACTGGCCAGCATTTTGTCCAGGGTACTGCCCGAGCTGCTGAGCCTGATGTTGCCTGACAGCGGCATTGCTTCCCTGTCGGGTAGATCGGTCAGTAATTTTTCGACTTCCAGGCCTTTGATTTGGGCATCCAGTGAAAATGCCGCCTCGTCTTTCTGCCAGTTGACCGCACCCTTGCTGGTGAGATGCCCCTGATCAAGTGAAAAGTCCAGTTGCTCAATGGTGACACTGTCCGGGGCCGTGGAAATCCGGGCAGCGGCATTGGTAAGAGTCGTGTTCTGCAGTTTCAAGGCTTTAACTTTCAGGCTTATTCTGGAGTTGCCCAGGTTTTTCAGTGCCTGAACAGGGTCAGAGTCTGTTTCTTCCGTGGCAGGCTTAGCAGGCTTAGCAGGCTTAGCAGGCTTAGCAGGCTTAGCAGGCTTAGCAGGCTTAGCAGGCATAGCGGCCTGTGACTGAAAATTTCGCAGACTGGGGAGGTCCAGCCGACTGGACGTGAAATCGGCTTCCAGCCAGGGCTTGCGCCCTTCGACCATTGACAGACTGCCGGTCAGGTTTTGCACAACATTATCCATGACCAGACCGGTGATCTGCAGGCCGGTAATTCTTGTCCCGGTTATCACCAGTGAGGCATCACCGGAAAGGTGCACCAGCTCCTGCGGATTTGCTGCTCGCTGCCAGTCGTGGTCCTGTCGCATTTCAAGTTCGAGGTCGGCTGTGCCCCGCATGGCCTTGAAAATCTGGTTCAAGCCCTTACCCTGGCTACTGAATTTCATGGTCCCGGATGTGCGCGAGTCTACTAAACCCGCCGATTCTTCAAAAAGTCTCGCGAAGTTGACGCCAGTAAGCGTGGCATCCATGGTCACTTGTGAGGGTTTGTCGGGAAACATGGCGGCGGTGAGGTCCAGATCAATTGTGCCTCTGCCGACATGCTCTGCGTGAACCTTGGCACTGCCATTGTCTGGACTGCGCAGTATGGCGAAAGTCGCGCTGGAGAGAATCATGTCGCCCGCGGAGAGTTCGTTGATATCCAGCTGCAAATCCAGGTCGATCTGCGGCACTAGCTCGAGAAACTCCGGTACCGGCAGGCCTGGCGGTGCGTTGGGGTTGGAGTCCGGAATCAGAAAGTCGGCTTTTACCTGGGTGGCCTTGATATCAGCGCTGAGGCGTTTGCGGCCGTCGCCGGCCAGTTTTAACCAGCCGGAGATACGGCCATCGGCGAGTTTGATTTCCAGGTTTTCAAGGGCCAGTTCCCCAGGGTGGTTATCCAGCTTGGCGGTGATACTGACCGGGGTGTTCGCCGCGCCTCTATGCTCTAACTTGAGCGCGACATCGCCTGTTAGCGAGTTCAGCAGTGCGTCCCAGGTTTCGCCTTGTCCCCGGATGGTGGAGTTGCCCTCGCGCCACAGCCAGTCGGATTCCAGGTAGGCCGCTGCCAGGCCTTGCCCGCTGGGCTTGGCAGTCATGTTTGCATTGGCTTCTACCTTCCAGCCTTTGCTTGAACTGGCGATATTGGCAGTGGCTTTGAGCACACCACCGGGGCCGCTGCTGGCGATGGACGGAATGTCGATGCCGCCAGGGCCGGTGTTGAAGTCGATGCTGTTGTGCAGAGCGACCTCGTGCTCCCAGCGAATTTCAGCAATAGCAACCTGCCCCTTGTGCTCCGGCCAGTCGAGTTTGGGTACAGGCGTTTTCAGCCAGGCATCTGTTGCTTTGTCAGTATCATGACCGCGGAAATTACCAAGCAGTGTGATAAGTTTTTTGAGGTCCAGGGCATTGATGCTGGTACTGGACTGGGTGGGTAGAGCCCAGGCCGAATCACTGCCAGTAGTGAGCTGCGCCTTCATGCCTGCTGCTGTGACAGTTGTATTGACTTTATACCCCGCGCTGCTGTCCGGCTGCAGATCCAGTTCCGCAGTGATTTCGTCACTGTCCTTACCGGTGGCAGTGGCGCTGACTTCAACTTGCAGGCGACTCAGTTGCAGTAGATCCGGCAGCGAGTGCAATACCCCAGTTAAACTAACACCCTGTTCATTCCAGCTGTCCTGCCATTGCAGTTTGACCGCAGGAGTTTGGCGTTGCCACTGCGGTTTAATAAATGTGTGGCTGCTACCATCGGCGGTCACGTAACGTACGCTGTCCAGGGCCAGGTAGTTTGGGAGGTAGGGTTCAACAAAACTGTAGTCGGTGGGCCAGGGGTCGTCGTTGCCTGGCCATAACGAGGGGTTTACCATCAGCGTTGAGCCGACACCCCGGTGCAGACGGATCTCGCCGCGCAGCAGATCGGACCAGTCGAGAGAAATGTCGACTGCAGTGGCCACCAATGCCGGGTTCGCAGGGTCCCCCATGACCAGCCTGGGTGTCTGCACCGTGAGTTTCGGAATCCAGGTTTTCACCGGTTCGATCGTGACCTGTATGCCCAGTTCCCGGCTAAGCAGTCCGGGTAGCTTTGCATCCAGCGTGCTTTCAAGAATACGGTTACCCCATTGGAACAGGGCGAGCACTGTAGCGAGGAGGATGCCGGGGATGATCAGTCGTTTCAAGAGGGGGGGTCTTCGCGCTTGTAAGAGTCCTATGGTATCAGTGCCGGTTTCCCCACGCCATGGGTGCTTGCTCTAGTGCTCAACACCGAAATGCTGTCTCGCGAGCGCTATTTTTTCCTCGTGGCTGTCGGTTTGCGCAGCGATTGTTTCAGCCACCGCCAGCCGGTGACGCAGCCCCGCCATATTGGCGACCTGAATGGCCAGGCCCGGGCGGGCATTGAGCTCAAGTAACATGGGCCCGCGCACTTTATCGAGCACAATATCCACTCCCAGGTAACCGAGCCCGGTCATGGCTACACAGCGCGACGCAAGATCCAGGATCTGGCTCCAGTGGGGAATTTGCAACTCTGCAAAGCAGGCACCGGTATCAGGGTGATTGGTGACCAGGTGCCCGTGCTGCACGGCGCGTACTGCTTTGCCCGATGCGATGTCTATACCGACGCCCACAGCGCCCTGGTGCAGGTTCGCCTTGCCATCGGACTCATGAGTCGCGCAGCGTACCATGGCCATCACCGGGACACCTTTGAAAGCGATAACCCGCACATCGGGTACCCCTTCGAAACTGTATTTTTCCAGGTAGGGATCGAAGCGGATCAGGGCCTCGACCATTGCCTTGTCGTTTCTGCCACCCAGGCTGTAGAGGCCGGCGAGAATGTTGGACAGGTGGCGACGCACTTCGGCGGCATCTATAAGCGTGCCGCTGGATTTCCGGAAGAACTCGCCATCGCGCCCGATGATAACCAGGATGCCCTTGCCGCCGCTGCCTTGAACAGGCTTGATCACGAAGCCCTCGTGTTTGTCCAGCTTGCGGGTTGCTGCGGCGATCTCATGCTGGTACTCGATGACAGCGTACAGCTCTGGCACCCGGATGTTGTGGCGCAGCGCAGTTTCCTTCGTCTGCAACTTGTCGTCGACAAGGCGGTAGTTCTTGCGCGGATTATACTTGCCAATAAAGCCGACATTGCGGCGATTCATGCCCAGTATCCCAAGCTCCCGCAACCTGCGCGGAGAAATCAGCTTGATCATGTGGGCTTATCCAGATCGCTAAAGCGGTAAAGCTCGGAGAGGCGGTATCCCGTGTATTTCCCCAACAGCAGAATCACCGCCAGCAGGCTGAGCGTCAATTCGGGGAAATTGAAAGTCAGATGTTCCACCAGGCTGTTGGTCATTACCATGTAGGCGAGAATCGCCACCAGCAAACTGCCGCCGCCCTGTTTGAGTACTTCCTTCCAGCCGTCTTCTTCCCACAGGATGGACATCCGCTCAATGGTCCAGGCAAGAATAATAGTGGGGAAGAATGTCACCGTCAGTGCCCGGTCCAGCCCGAATTTGTAGCTGATAATAGCCGTGGTTGCCATCATGAAGATCACTACAATGATGACCGCTGAGATTCGCGAGACCAGCAACAGGTTCATATGGCTTAGCCAGGAGCGAATCCACAGGCCCGCTCCCACCAGAATAATGAATAGGGACAGTCCTGTGAGGAGCGTGGTTTGCAGGAAGGCCAGTGCAATCAGGATTGGCATAAAGGTGCCGGAGGTTTTAAGGCCGACCAGAAGCCGCATAATGACGACCACCAGTGCCGCGACAGGAATAAGCATCAGGCCTTTGAAGGCACCTTGCTGTTCAACGGGTAGTGCATAAATAGAGAAATCCAGCAGGGCATAGGCGTGGGCCATTTGTTCCATGCTGGTCACGGTCTTGGCGGGCAGCCGGTTGCTGACCAGAGCGAATTCAAGGCTGGAGTCGCTGCCACCGATTACCCCCAGCAGGGCGCCGTTTCCGCGCTGCCAGACAAAAAAATTGTCCGGCATGCCCATGCTGGCTCTTGCGGGGTCGATAATCAGCCAGCGGTCGCCGTCGTGAAATTCTATCAATGAACTGAGGGTCTGGCGTCGCCGTCCGTCCTCCAGTCTTATGCCCCGTATTTCCTGGGCGGGTATGTCTGCGTGGGCCAGAACGGCGAGCAGTACGACTTTTTCCGGCTCATCGAAAGTGCCCAGTAGAAATTGTGCGTCACGGTCCTGGGCATCGCTGTCCTTATTAAATTCCGTCGCCAGTAAACTGACAAAGCTGGCGGTATCCGAAGACTGCTCGCGCAGCACACCGATCAGGCGTTCCATCGCTGCGGACTGGTCTTTTTCCAACCTGGGTTTCTCTATGGTTGGTGGGGCCATGTCATCCAGTTCACTATCGGTTGGGCGGTAGGCCTGCAATTTGTAGTAGAGCGTTGTCGAGTCGACTAGCTGCTGCCGGGTCCAGCGTGCCTCTCGCGTACCAGAATTTTCCACCACGGTGAAGCCGAAGCCCGACGAGGCGAAATGTTCCTCCAGGATTACCCACCCGGCCAGGCTGCCCGGTAGCTTAAGGTCTACCTGCACCGGACCCTTGGTGGGCTTGAAGTTGATTTTTGACTCGATGGTCCAGACCTCGCGGTATTCCCCCGGAAGCAATGGGAAACCCAGAACGAAAGCCTTGTACAGTGTCAGGCCGACACCGAGAAAAAAAAGGCCGCCCGCGATCAAGCCGATTCGTGTTCTGGAAGCCATCATAGCGGCGCATTACCTTTGCTCGGCGATTTCGCCCTGTGGCGGTCGCTGACATCTACAATCATGGTGTCAACGAGCATATTGCGCCCGATCAACAGCGGGTACTCCATGTGATCGCGGTCGGACAGTGTTACCTCAACCAGCGAACGTATTTTGCCAACTGTAATCCACATTTCCACCACGTAGCGGGTTTGTTTTTCGCTGTCGCTTTGTTTGATTCTTACTTTTTTGCGCAGGCGTCGCTCCACTGGCACTTTGGTGTTGGTGGCGGGGTTTAACAGCGAAAAATGCACCCACTTTTTGCCGTCCTTCTCTACTAACTGGATGTCCTCTGCGTGCACAGATGTGAATTCCGCGCCTGTATCCATGCGGGCTTCCATGCGCAAGTCGCCGGGTTCCACTGTTGCCCACTCTATAGCGCCCACAATTGGCAGGTTCATTTTTCCGGCAGTAGTGGCTTTGGGTGGGGGCGTGATTACCGGCGAAGGCGGGGTCACCGTGACAATTTTTTCCACTACTCGCGGCTCGGGACATTGCAGCGTTTCTACGCCAGGGCACACTGGGCAGCTTGCAGCTACGTCGACATTACACGCATTTGCGTCTGTCTTTGACTCAAAAACGCTACACCCCGCCAGTAGCGCGAAAGTGAGGGATACGGTGATTCTTTGGATCCAGTTCATTCGTGGCAATCTTATAATTGAGCGAGCCACGCAGCTTAGCTTAATAGCGATGGCGATCCAAATGCCTTTGCCGCGCAACACGGATAATGACGGGGCACGAGCATGGCAAAGTCCTGTCTATACTTGACTAATTTACTGCGGTATAAACTTGACTAAATTACTTGGTTATGACAAAATTTTGGTCTTGTAAAGGCGATGAAAACCAGTCGGAGAAAACTTTCATGCGATTGACTACAAAGGGCCGATACGCCGTGACTGCCATGCTGGATTTGGCGCTTCATCAGGAGCAGGCTCCGATACGACTGGCGGGTATTTCAGACAGGCAGGGTATATCCCTTTCCTACCTGGAGCAACTTTTTGCCCAGTTGCGTCGACAGGAACTGGTGAGAAGCGTTCGCGGCCCCGGCGGCGGTTATCACCTTGGCCGTCAGGCCAGTACGATAAGCGTGGCAGAAGTGATAGCCGCTGTTAATGAAGATACGGATACCACCCGCTGCGGTGGCGCCGGCGATTGTCAGGAGGGGGAGACCTGCCTGACCCACCACCTGTGGATGGATTTGTCTGACCAGGTCAGGGATTTCCTGCAGAGCATCTCCCTGGGGGACCTCGTAGAGCGGCAGGATATTCGCAGTGTCTCTCTGAGGCAGGAACTGCGCAACGTAGAGCCGGCGCGTAGCAACGGCCAGATACCCACAAGCAATTTGTAGTCAGTCCCGCCGCGACGGAGTCGCACCAGTGGGACGTCAGAGGTAATACAACATGTCACAGGAACACATCGACCAGGCCATACAGCGTGAATATGCTGCGGGGTTTGTTTCGGCTATTGAGTCGGACACACTGCCGCCCGGTCTGGACGAAGACGTCATCCGCTTTATTTCCGGGAACAAGAAGGAGCCGGAATGGCTGCTGGAGTGGCGCCTCGAAGCCTACAGGGGCTGGCAGAAAATGGTCGAGCCCACCTGGGCTCATGTGCACTATCCGAAGATTGATCTCGACGAGATTTCCTACTTTTCGTCACCCAAGAGTATGAAAGACGGGCCCAAGAGTCTGGATGAAGTCGATCCGGACTTGCTGGCAACCTATGAAAAACTTGGCATTCCGCTGCACGAGCAGGAAATGCTGGCCGGTGTAGCGGTAGACGCTGTTTTTGACTCTGTCTCTGTTGCGACCACATTCCGCGGCAAGCTCGCGGAAGCAGGCGTTATTTTTTGCCCCATTTCTGAAGCAGTACACTCGCACCCGGAACTGGTGCGCAAATACCTGGGCACTGTGGTGCCCCGGAAAGATAATTACTATGCAGCGCTCAACAGCGCGGTATTCAGCGACGGTTCTTTCGTTTACATCCCCAAGGGTGTGCGCTGCCCCATGGAGCTGTCCACCTATTTTCGTATTAACGAGGCCAAGACCGGCCAGTTTGAGCGCACCCTCATCATCGCCGACGAGGGTAGTCACGTGAGCTACCTCGAAGGGTGCACCGCCCCCATGCGCGACGAGAACCAACTCCACGCAGCGGTGGTGGAACTGGTAGCGCTGGACGGTGCACAGATCAAATATTCCACTGTGCAAAACTGGTATCCGGGAGATGCCGAAGGCCGTGGCGGCATATACAATTTTGTGACCAAGCGTGGTGTTGCTCATCGCGATGCGAAGATCTCCTGGACCCAGGTAGAGACCGGTTCAGCGGTCACCTGGAAGTACCCCAGTTGTATCTTGCGTGGTGATAACAGTGTCGGTGAGTTCTACTCAGTGGCGCTCACCAACAATTTTCAGCAGGCCGATACCGGTACCAAGATGATACATCTGGGCAAAAATACCCGTTCGACCATTATTTCCAAAGGTATTTCCGCGGGCCGCAGCTCCAACGCTTACCGGGGGCTGGTGCGAATGAGTCCGAAGGCCAACGGTGCCCGCAATTACACACAGTGCGACTCACTGTTGATTGGCGATCGCTGTGCAGCTCACACATTTCCCTATATAGAGAGCCGCAATCCGACAGCCGTTATTGAACATGAGGCGACTACATCAAAGGTTAGTGAAGATCAGCTGTACCTCTGCCAGCAGCGGGGCCTGGATGCCGAGAAAGCGGTGTCGATGATAGTGAACGGCTTTTGCAAGGAAGTATTCAAGGAACTTCCGATGGAGTTCGCGGTGGAGGCGGGCAAGCTGTTGGAAGTGAGCCTGGAAGGCTCTGTGGGTTAGCGCGCGCCACAAGCCTGTTGCAATATACATAAAGGAGAGACAGCTTAATGCTCAAGGTAGAAAATCTGCACGCCAGTGTCGATGGCACGGACATACTCAAGGGCTTGAACCTCACGGTTAACGCCGGCGAGGTACACGCGATCATGGGTCCCAACGGCTCCGGCAAGAGTACGCTTGGGCATGTATTGGCCGGTAGGCCGGGATATAACGTTACCGCGGGTACTGCCACTTTCCTGGGTCAGGACTTGTTTGCACTGGAGACTGAGGAGAGGGCGCGGCTGGGCCTTTTCCTGGCCTTTCAATACCCGGTGGAGATTCCCGGCGTGAGCAATATGGAGTTCCTCAAGGCGGCAGTGGATGCCCAGCGGGAGCAGCGCGGGGAAAAGCCTATCGATGCCGTAAGTTTCATGAAGACTGCGCGGGAAACGTGCAAGGTGGTCGATCTTGATCCGATGTTTCTCAAGCGCGGTGTGAACGAAGGTTTTTCGGGTGGCGAAAAGAAGCGCAATGAGTTGCTGCAGATGATGTTGCTGCAACCGACCCTGGGAATTCTCGACGAGACAGACAGCGGCCTGGATATTGATGCTCTGCAGGTGGTTGCCCGTGGAGTTAACTCCATGCGCAGCCCGGATCGGGCCTTTGTCATGGTAACGCATTACCAGCGTCTGCTTGATTTTATCGAGCCTGACTTCGTGCATGTTCTGGCTGGCGGACGCATTGTCCGTTCGGGCGACAAGGCACTCGCGCTCGAACTGGAAGCGCGTGGCTACGCGTGGCTGGAGGAAGAGGTCGCCTGATGCCGGACTTTATGGAACAGCCCCTGGAACGGGCCGCGGCTATCGCTCCGCCGTGGCTACAGGACTATATGCGGGCTGGCAGGGTGCGCTGGGAAGCTAGCTCCATGCCCACGCGCAAGACTGAACAGTGGCGGTATACCAGTCTCCAGTCACTGCAGTCCGCTTATGCCGCGGCCGGCGACGGCGCAGTGGTGCTGGCAGACGCGGGTATAGATTTGCCCCGCTTCGATGCCTACCGCATGGTGTTTATCAACGGCCATTTTTCCCCTGCGCATTCCGATTCCGATGTTCCCGCCGGTGTTTCGATTGTCCGCTTCGCCGACGCTGATGCCACTCAGGCAGAGCAGATTCGCCGTTATCTCGGTACCGCAGTGGGCAGCGATCAGCCGTTGTTTACGGCACTTAATGATGCCGCCATGGCGGAAGGTGTATTTCTCGACATTGAACCGCGCGCGCGTATAGAGCGGCCTTTGCATGTGGTCTGGGTCAGTGGCAACCAGAGTGAGGCCTTCAGTATCAACCAGCGCCTGCTGGTGCATTGCGGTGAGTCCAGTAGCGCCTCGGTGATTGAGCATTTCGCCGGTGCCAGAGGCGAGCAGCAGAGTTTTACCAACGGCGTGACAGAGTTATTACTGGAGACTGACGCCAGCCTCAACCACTATCGCCTGCACCTGGAAGAAGCTGATGCCTTGCACATTGGCAGGGTGCATGCGCGTCTGGATACCCGCGCCACCCTGAACACGTTCCACATGGCGCTGGGCAGTGTGCTCAAACGCATAGACCTGGTGGTAGATTTTATAGGCCAGGGCTCACATTGCGAGGCCAACGGCGTATACCTGCCCCGTGGCAACGAGCACGTCGACTACCACACCTGTATGGAACACCGGGCGCCCAGCTGTACCAGCAGTGAAACATTTCGCGGCATCGTCGGGGGTGAAGCCACCGCCGTTTTTAACGGCCGTATTCACATCCACCCCGATGCCCAGAAGACAAAGGCTGAACTCAGTAATCGGAATCTGCTCACCAGCAACAGGGCCGAGGTAAACACCAAGCCGGAGCTGGAGATTTATGCCGACGACGTCCAGTGTGCGCACGGTGCTACGGTTGCTCAGCTCGATGATATGAGCCTGCACTATCTGCGCAGCCGTGGTTTATCGCGCGCAGATGCGCAGATGATGCTCAGTACGGGCTTTATCAATGAGGTCATCGACAGTATCCAGTGCGAGGTATTGCGGGATTATCTGCAGGCACTGTTATCCCAACGCTTTGCCCAGGATCCGGCCATGCTGGGAAACGTCTCATGACCGCACGACCAGTCAGCATCGCACAGGGCTTTGACGCCAATCAGGTGCGTCGGGATTTTCCGATTCTTGAGCAGCAGATTAACGGCCATCCATTGGTCTATCTCGATAACGCCGCCACCACTCAGAAACCCGAATGTGTCATAGAGGCGATTAGTCATTTCTACCGGCATGACAATGCCAATGTGCACCGCGGTGTGCATACGCTCAGTGACCGGGCTACCCAGGCCTTTGAGCAGGCCAGGAAAACGGTGGCGACTTTTCTCGGTAGTCCGCGCTCGGAACAGGTCATCTGGACCAGCGGAACCACGGCGGGTATTAACCTGGTTGCCTACAGTTGGGGGCGAAGCAATTTGCAGCCGGGTGATCGCATTCTGGTTTCCTGGCTTGAGCATCACTCCAATATAGTGCCCTGGCAGCTTGTCGCGGCCGCCACAGGTGCTGAGGTCGTGCCAATTCCAGTGACAGACAACGGTGAAATTGATCTGGACGCGCTGGACTCACTGCTCGATTCACGGGTGAAGCTGGTTGCAGTTAACCATGTATCCAATGCGCTGGGCACGGTGAATCCTTTAACTGACATTATTTCCCGTGCGAAGGCCGTTGGCGCGCTGGTGCTGGTAGATGGTGCCCAGTCTGTCGCGCACTGGCCCGTGAATTTGTCTACCCTCGGCTGCGATTTTTACGTGATGTCCGGCCACAAGCTATTTGGCCCTACCGGTATAGGCGTGCTGTGGGGCAGGGAGTCGCTACTGGAGGCCATGCCGCCCTTCATGGCCGGGGGTGAAATGATAGAGCGGGTCAGTTTTCCCGAAACCACATTTAATCAGCTGCCCTTTAAATTTGAAGCGGGCACCCCAAATATGGCTGGTGCCATTGGTCTGGCGGCGGCTATTGATTATCTGGGCACTATTGATCGTGAGGCAGCGGCGGCGCACGAGGCTGCGTTACTGGATCGCTCAATAGAGCTGGCGGGTGAGGTAGAGGGCCTTAGGCGGATCGGTACCCCTGCCCATTCAGCGGGTATCTTCAGTTTTCTGCTTGAGGGTACCCATCCGTCGGATGTGGGCATGTTGCTGGATCAGCAGGGAATTGCTGTGCGCACCGGGCACCATTGTGCGCAACCACTGATGGAGCGATTGGGTATTCCGGGTACGGTGCGGGCATCCTATTCGATTTACAATACGCAGGACGATGTCACTCGTTTGTTCGAGGGCATTCACAAGGCAAAAAGCCTGTTTGCCTGAGGGAAGTGAAAAATGACTGTTGAAACATTTGATGTGAAAAGTGAATTGGTAACCGTGACCCCGGCTGCCGCCGAGCATTTTCGAGCCAGCCTGGAGAGTAAGGGGCTGGCCGGCGTGCGCATCAGTGTGCGCGAGAGTGGCTGCACCGGCTTCAAGTATGTGATGGATGAAGTTGAATCCGCCGTTGGCGAGGACGATGTTGCAGTCAATCTGGCAAACGGGATTACGCTATATCTGGAACCTGCAGCCCTGGCGTTTTTGCGCGGTACGGAAATTGATTATGCCCGGGAAGGTGTCAACCGCATGCTCAAGTTCAACAACCCGAATGTGACGGCGGAATGCGGTTGCGGCGAAAGTTTCAGCGTGGAGTAAGAACATGAGTGCCCAGGAACGAACCATACTGACCACCCGCCGCGACTGCCCCGGCAGACTGGTGCCGGTGGGCGACCCGGTGATGATACCGGCGAATACCTTTGTCACACTTACCCAGGCGCTGGGCGGAAATTACACGGTTGTTCACAATGGCAATATGGTACGGGTGGATGGAACCGATGCGGATGCCCTGGGTTTTGAGCCCACCCGTCTCGAATTTTCGGTGCCCGCAGACGGAAAGATAGACGAGGCCCAGGTGTGGGAAGCCCTGCACACCGTTTTCGATCCTGAAATTCCGGTCGATCTGGTAAACCTGGGGCTAGTCTACAGTGTCAAGGTCGATCAGTCGGCTGGCCAGGTTGATATAAGCATGACCCTGACTGCGCCAGGCTGTGGCATGGGTCCGGTGTTGGTGGGTGATGTTGAATACCGCGTCGCCCAGGTGCCGAATGTGCGTAAGGTGAACGTCGAACTGGTGTTCGATCCCCCGTGGCATCGGGAAATGATGTCGGAGGAAGCCCAGCTGGAAACTGGTATGTTTTACTGATGCCGGATACTGCAAGCATGGAGAACCCTTTCGGCAACAGCATTTCCACCGACGATATTCTGGACACTCTCGGCTTTTTCGATAGTTGGGAGGATCGCTACAAATATATCATCGACCTGGGCAAGGATTTGCCGCCCATGGCCGAATCTCTGCATACCGAGGAGCGCCTTGTAAGAGGGTGTCAGAGCCAGGTGTGGATAGATACCGCAATGCAGGACGGCAGGCTGCAACTCATTGTAGACAGCGATGCCTTCATCGTAAAAGGGCTGCTCGGTCTTGTACTGGCAGCCTATAATAACAAGACACCTGCCGAGATAGCAGAGTTCGATATCGATCACTATTTTGCGCAGCTCGACTTGTTGCAGCACCTCTCTTCGACCCGCGGTAACGGGCTGAAGGCCATGGTGCAGCGTATTCAGGATATTGCCAGCGAGGTTGGTTGATCGCTTCGCCACAGGAGCAAGCTAATGCAACATATTGATCGTCGCACCTTTGTACAACAACTGGGCACACTGTCGATACTAGCCTGTCTGCCGCCCGCCGTGCTGGCACAGATCATCAGTAAAACACCACCCATTAGCGCTTTCGATTCAAACTCTACTGCGGAGCAGGTTACCGAAGGGCTTGATCTGGCGGGAAAGACCTATGCGATTACGGGTGCCAACTCCGGGCTTGGCTACGAAACCATGCGGGTGCTCACCCTGCGCGGCGCCCATGTTATCGGTATTGCCCGATCCATGGAAAAGGCCGAGAAAGCCTGTTCCAGTGTGCAGGGGCATGCTACTCCGGCGTATCTGGATCTGGCTGATTTCGAGTCGGTAGTTAACTGCGCGAGTATGATTCGCGCGATGAATACGCCACTGGACGGTCTCGTCTGTAATGCCGGTATCATGGCGCTACCGGAGCGTGAACTTGTCTACGGCATGGAAAAGCAGTTTGTCGTCAATCACCTGGGTCACTTTATTCTCATCAACCAGCTAATGGAAAGTGTGATGGCGGCTCCGCAGGGGCGCTTTGTCATTCTCAGTAGCATGGCGCACAGGCGGGCGCCCGACAGCGGCATACAGTTCGATGACCTGGACTTCAGCGACAGCGGCTACGATGACTGGACCGCCTATGGTCATTCAAAGCTTGCCAATGCCCTGTGCTCATTGGAGTTAGCACAGCGTCTCTCGGGCACCAGCGCGACCTCTAACAGTGTGCATCCGGGTGTCATAAACACCAATCTGGGCAGGCACATGCCCTGGTATATGCGCTGGGGTGGCAAGCTGTTTGGCTGGACGTTTATGAAATCGGTTGAGGAGGGCGCTGCGACCCAGACCTATGTAGCCAGCAACCCGGCTCTGGCGGGGGTTAATGGTTATTACTTTGTCGATTGCAATCCCGACCCGGGCGATACAGTGCATATGCGCGATGAGCTGATGGCGGCTCGACTCTGGGAAATGTCGGAAGAGCTGACCCGGGATTATCTGCCAGCGCCGGCTGCTATTCCCGCATAACCCGGGCGAGCCGTTCCGGTTCACGCCAACGGCCCCCCAACAGCCGGATTATATAAGCCGCCGCGAGCAGGAGAATCATTGCCACAAATACCCACCACGACACCATGGGTGGCAGTTCGTAGACGACAATCACAAAGTACTGGGCCGCCAGCATAAGTGCGTGCAGCAATATGGATGTGGCCATTACCCACCGGGTGTCGCCGGCACCGCGCAAAGTACCGCCGGCAATCTGGATAGTGGCGTCTGCGAGCAAATAGGTGCATAAGCCGAACATCATGTTGCCAGCCAGGTCGCGAATATCGGCAAATTCCTCGCCCGGTGTGCGGAAAACATCGACCAGTTCCATCCGAAAGAGCATAAACAATACGACCAGCACACCGCTGTATCCCAGGGCCAGGATAAAGCCGGAGGAGATGACCTGGTTGGTGCGGTCCATATCGCGCATTCCCACGAATCGGCCAATGAGACTCATAACAGAGATGCTGAGCCCGATCATGGGTACAAAACTGAGCATGTCCCAGTTGAACACGATGGACATGGCGGCACCCTGTACCACGCCGTAGGACTGGAACAGCAGCAGGAACATATTGAAGGTTCCCATATTCAGAAAACTTTCCAGACCTGCGGGAAAGCCCAGGCGCAGGTAGCGCCGCATAATGCCTCTGTCCAGGCGGAAGGATTTTCCTACCTGGAACTGGCGCATATGGGCAGAAGAAAAATAAAACTTAAGATAGAGCATCAGGCCGAACAGGCTGGCAATAACGGTGCTCAACGCAGCGCCAGCAATACCCAATTGCGGCAGCCCGAATTTGCCGAAAATAAGCATCCATGACAGCGGTATATTCAGCAGAACAGAAAGCACATCCGCGACCATGATTACCCGCGTGCGGCCCAGTCCTGCGAAGTAGGAAGCGAAGCAGGCTTTTACCAGGCTGAAGAAACTGACTGTCATCAGTATCTGGAAGTATAGGCTCTCCAATGCCACCTGGGCGGGCTCGTGACCGAGTAAATGGAAGGCATCGTCACCGTAAAGGCCTATGAGCACCAGTGCCGGTGTACAAGCCGCTGCAATGATCAGGCCCTGGCTTACCACGCGGGGACATTTTTCCAACTCGCCGGCGCCATAATACTGGGCAACGATGGCGTTGGCGTAGGTGATGACCCCCATAAACAGCGATATGCAGAAGAATGAGGCGACACCACCGCCCATGGCGGCAGCCATATGGGTCGCGTCCAGGAAGGACAGAAACCAGCGATCACAGAACACCATGACTGCAAAGGCACCCTGGGATACCACCATGGGCGTGGCCAGGCGCATCAATTCTCGCAGCGTTGTCATCGACAGCGTTTTCATCTATCCCCTGGAGCCTGCTGGCGGCTCTTTCAGTCGTCTGTAACTATTCGGGGGGTGCGCGCCGGCATGCGGGTGGTGAGTTCGTAGCCGATGGTGCCCGCGCAGTGAGCAACCTCGCTAATCGGCAGCCCTTCACCCCACAGGGTGACCTCATCGCCAATGCTGACTGCGGGCAGGTCGGTAACATCTACAGTGATCATATCCATAGAAACCCGCCCCGCCAGCGGGGCGCGCTGACCATTGATCAACACCGGTGTGCCGGCGGCTGCGTGACGGGGATAACCATCACCATAGCCGATGGTAACCGTCGCAATACGTGTGGGCCGCTGGGCAATCCAGCTTGCACCGTAGCCCACTGTTTCCCCGGGGGCCAGTTGGCGCAGGGCAGTGACCGAAGAGACAAGCGTCATGACCGGCTGCAGCCCCTGCGCATTGGGGTGTTCGCTTGCCATCGGTGAGTTGCCGTACAACATATAGCCCGGGCGGATCCAGTCACAATGTGATTCGGGCCAGGCCAGTATGCCGGCAGAATTGGCGGCGCTGCGTTCACCCGAAAGCCTCTCGCAGGCACGCCGGAACTGCGTCAGCTGCTGCCTGGTAAGGTCCGATTGCGCATCGTCTGCACAGGCAAAGTGGGTTGCCAGCACGATTTCCTCTCGCACTTGCTCACATGCCCGCAGGCGCTGGTAACTGGTCGCCGCGCGCTCCGGGGTAATGCCAAGGCGATGCATGCCTGTATCAATCTTCAACCAGCAGCCGATCGGCCGCTTGACTGAAGCTTCTTCCAGCCAGTGCAATTGCTGATCGGTATTTACCATTACCCAGAAATTGCAGTGCGCTGCCAGTTCCAGCTCAGCGGCTTCAAAAACCCCCTGTAGCAGTAGAATAGGTGTCTCGACACCGCCATCGCGCAGAGCTACCGCTTCCTCAATACAGGCCACGGCCAGGGCATCTGACAGGGGCGCCAGTGCTTTCGCCACCAGCAGTGCGCCGTGACCGTAAGCGTTGGCTTTCACTACCGCCATTACCTTGCTGTCGGGTGCCAGTGCCTTTGCCAGACCGAGGTTGTTGCGCAGGGCAGCGAGGTTGAGACGAGCCTGGTTAGGTCTCGCCATCAGAAATCGAATTTGTGGGCTGAGTAAAGCGTTTGGGCAGCCAGCCAGACATCTCCCACCTTGCCGTCACCAACCGGCTTGCCATCGATTGCGACCACCGGCGCAATTTCTTTGCTGGAACTGGTCAGCCACACTTCATCTGCCTGCTCCAGCTCGCGCATGGTAACAACCCGCTCCTCTATCGGTATGCTGCCGTCGCGGCGCAGAATTTCAAGAACCATAAGCCGGGTGATTCCCGGCAGCTTCTGGTGGTCGAGCTGGGGTGTGGCGACGATGCCGTGCTTCACCACGAATACGTTACAGGCAGCGGCCTCGGTGATCTCACCCTGCTGGTTGTGGAGAATGGTTTCCTTGTGCCCCCGGCTGTGGCCATGCTGGTAGTGCATCACATTACCCAGTAGCGCGGTGGACTTGATATTACACCTGCGCCAGCGTAAATCTTCTGTGGTGGCCACCGTATAGATGGTTGCCGCGGATTTGTCCGCTACCGGTGCCGGTGGGATCTCAAAGCCGAAGGCATAAATTGTCGGAGTGATGTCATCAGGGTAGGCGTGACTGCGCTTGGTATCGGCGCCACGGCTCACATGGAAGTAGATGCCCAGGTTGCCAGCGCCATTGTGGGCGATGAGTTGGTCAGCGATGTCCCGCCAGGCGGCATGATCCACCTCGATGCGAATCTCCAGCGCATCGAGGCCATCCTGCATGCGTTGCATATGCGGTGCAAAACCCACGAGGCGACCGTCGTAGGATGGCACCACTTCATAAATACCATCACCAAACAAAAATCCTCTGTCCATCGGCGATATTTTCGCTTCGGCCATCGGCATGTATTCGCCGTTGAGATAAACCATGCTCATCCTGCTTTCCTCGCTGTTGTTAGCCGATCGTCTTATTTCGAAGACGTGCGTCGTTGATCTCCGAACCCGGTAATAGCGCGCAATTCCTCTATCAGCGTCATGCCTTCCGACGCATCCAGTCCATCTTCCGTTAAGGTATTTTCCCGGGTGACGCCGTCGACACTGTCTCGCGCGGACAGGTATTCGAGAATCCCCAGTGGTGAAATTTCTGCAAGCAAATCCCGTCCTGACCAATATGCCAGCAGTGCAATAAGACCGTAAGCTCCCCAGTTCGATACATCTGCCACCAGTAGTTCATCACACTGCGTCACTGCCGCCCGGATGTCGAGCGTGGCGATAGCGCCCGCGATATTACCCATGCCGATCTCATTTCCGCCGTCGCCAATGGCGATGGTGGGACAGTCGGCAAGGGCAATGTAGGGGTCGAAGAACGAGCAGCGCGCTGTGATATCCTCGCCTCGCATATTGTAGTAGCGGCCGTCTTCACTGAGCCCCGGCCGCTCAATGGAAACCACCGCGCTGGGCTTGAACTCCCCGAGGTGTTTGGCCGCGTCCACCTCGGCTGTGCCGAGATCCCGGGCGGTCAGTGTCAGCGTGCGAAAGTCCCCTGTAATAGCGTCAGACAGCGGAGCGCCACAGGCGATAACGGGCTCGGCACCCAGTGCTTCCAGGGCGTTATACAGGGCGATAGCGCCAACCGGGCCGTCAGTTTCGAAGGTCTCCAATACCGGAAAACCGGTGCCGATAATCACGGTGCCGCGAATGTCGCGCAAAGCGCTCGCGGCGCGCAGGAAATATCCAGGCGGCAAGGCTGCCCTGGCAACTTCCATATTGCGCAGGTTGCGAGCCACCAGCAGTTTTTCTATCGACAGACTCAGGTTTTGCTCGTTCAAGGATACTGCTCCAGTGGTTGGCGAGTGATGAC
This sequence comes from uncultured Haliea sp., assembly GCA_963977485.1. Lineage (GTDB taxonomy): Bacteria > Pseudomonadota > Gammaproteobacteria > Pseudomonadales > Halieaceae > JARRPM01. The sequence goes on along the minus strand of CAXBOW010000005.1, from coordinate 143,466 downwards.
GTTGTGTTCGAGATTAAGTGCATTGTGTGCAGCATAGAGGCTGATCGGCGCAAAGTGGACCGTATCACCGGGCCGCAGTTGTGCGAGCCGCGCAGCGTCCAGGGACAGGGCCGAACCCAGCTTGGGGTAGCCACCTATGGTTTGCCGATCATTCAGCAACACGATGGGCTGTCCGTCGGCGGGAATCTGGATGGCACCGAAACAAATACCCTCGGACAATATACCCTCTATGTCGCAATGGATGGGGGGGCCTTCGAGGCGGTAGCCCATGCGATCGCAGCGATCTGAAACGGTGTAAGCGTGGCTAAAAAACCGGCGTTGTTCGATGCGGCTGAAATGGCTTTGCTGGTAGCCGGGAATCACCCGCACTGTGACCATGTTCTGGTAGTGTGGTTGCTGCGCCTGCGGTAGATGGAGGTGTTTGCGATCACTGCTCTGACTGCAGGGCAACAGGTCACCTGCCTGTAGCTTGTCACCTGCCAGGCCGCCGATACTTTCCCTCATTACTGTAGCGGTACTGCCGAAACTTGGTTCGATAGAGAACCCGCCAGCGACACCCAGATAGCTGCGGCAGCCGGCCACGGCGAATTCCAGTCGAATTTCGTCTCCGGCAGCGACCGGGTGCACTGTCCACAGGGCTTTCTCCACCCCGTTAATGGTCAGTGGCATGCTGGCACCGGTGACACAGATATACGTGTCTACATGCGCGCGAAAGTGGCACCCGCCGAAACTCATTTCGATAGCCGTGCTGGTTGGATCGTTTACCAGCAGACGTTGGCAATAGTTAAAGGCCTCCGGATCCAGCGGACCACCGTTGGTGAGACCGATACGATGCGCACCGAAGCGCCCGCGATCCTGCAGCAAGCTGAGCACACCGGGCTGGATAACTTCGAGGCTCATGCCAGTTCTCCGCCCAGAGCCAGGTAGCGCTCGCGACTGATTGGCTCAAAGCGCACCTTGTCGCCGACGGTGACCGGCATCACGGGTGTGGCTTGTGGGTCAAACATACGCGTGGGACAGCGCCCGATTAGATTCCAGCCGCCTGGAGATACAGCGGGGTACACCGCTGTCTGGCGATCGGCGATTGCTACGGAACCACGGGGCACTTTTTGCCGCGGGGTAGCCAGGCGCGGCGCGGCGATACGCTGGTCTACCTGCCCGAGGTAGGCAAAGCCCGGGGCGAAACCAATCGCGTACACGCGATATTCCGTGCTGCTGTGTAGCGCTATAACATCCTCTACAGACAAGCTGGAGCGTTCAGCCAGCGCCTCCAGATCGGCGCCTACCTCAGTATGATAGTAGACGGGCAGCGACACGGTGTTGCCCTCCGAGCCGGGCGTAGCGGATAGCTCAGCCAGTGCGATTCGCAATCGGTGGCCAACACTGAGGTGGTCAGTTTGCAGGGGGTCGTAGATAACAAGCACCGAGGCGTAAGAGGGCACCAGGTCGATAAGATCTTGCCCGAGGGCGGACTCTATAGCGGTGCACGCTGCGTGCACCCTGGCTGCCACTTCCGGACTGGTCTCATGTCCCAGATACAGTATCAGGGCGTTTTCGCCGGCTGGATGCAATTCCACTGTGAATCAGTTTCCGTCTACCAGGGCGCGAATAGCCTGGATCGCCTGAACACCTTCGATGTTGTCACCGTGGACACAGAGTGTATCCGCCTCTAGCGGCAATACCTTGCCGCTGACTGTGATAACAGTACCTTCCGACTGCAGTCGGGCGACCTGGGCGAGCGTGCGTTCCCGGTTATGTACCGCTCCGGGTTTACGCCGTGACAGGAGGCTACCGTCATCATCGTAGCAGCGGTCAGCAAAGGCTTCGAACAACACTATTAAACCAAGGGTCTTGGCTTCAGCGCTGTGTTTTGCAGCTGCGGGTGTCGCCTGCAACATCAGCGGCAGCGGCCGGTGGAATTCTGCAAGGGCCCGCATGATCGCCGACCGAACTTCTTTTTTGGCCATCATATCGTTGTACAGCGCGCCATGGGGCTTTACGTAGTCGATTGTCAGGCCCTGGCTCAATGCCATACCTTCAAGGGCTGCCATCTGGTAGTGCAAGCCCGCGATAATCTCTTCGGCGCTCAGGTTCATGCTGCGTCGGCCAAAGCCCACCAGATCCGGATAAGCCGGGTGGGCTCCCACGCTGACCTTGTGTGCGGCGGCAAGTGCCAGCGTTTTGCGCAGGATAACCGGGTCGCCGCCGTGGAAACCACAGGCAATGTTTGCCTGATCGATGTGCGGCATAACCTCTGCGTCCAGCCCCATGGTCCAGCTGCCGTAGCTCTCTCCGAGATCGCAGTTAAGTAACATTCTGTATTCCTGTTTCTACATCACAGCCAGTTGGCTATTGCGCAAATCGGTGACCAGCATACAGCCAGGGCTGTGAGTGATGGCAAATGGAGGTTTGGCGGCCTCCAGGGCAACCTGGGGTGTGACCCCACAGGCCCAAAACACGGGCAGTTCGTCTTCTGCGATGGTCACCGGGTCACCGTAGTCCGGTTGTGCCAGGTTGCCAATACCGATCTGTGCCGGGTCGCCCAGATGCACCGGGGCACCGTGTACGGCGGGGAAGCGGGTACAGATCTGGATCGCGCGAATCGCATCTGCGGCCTTGAATGGCCGCATACTGACGACCATCTTGCCCTGGAAAGGCCCTGCAGCTTTGCAGTCAATGGAGGTACGATACATGGGTACATTCACTTTCTCGGTGATATTGCGCACGTCCAGCCCATCGGCCAGCAGCGCTTCCTCGAAAGAAAATGAACAGCCCAGTGCAAAGCTCACCAGATCATCCCGCCACAGGGCAGTGATGTCGCCTGTTTCCTCGACAAATTCGCCACCGCGAAACACGCGGTAGCTTGGCACGTCGGTTCGTATGTCGATATCCCCCAAAGGTGGTAGCGTGAAATCACCGGGGCTGGTGGCGGTGGCAATTAACGGGCATGGCCGCGGATTCAGCTGGCAGAAACGCAGAAAATCGTTGGCCCAGTCCGCCGGCAGTATCACGATGTTGCACTGGACAAAGCCGGCTGCCAGGCCGGAGGTGTTGCCTTTGTGGGCGCCGGAGCGAATGGCTGCACGCAGTGCACCGGGGCTGGTTGGTTCGCTCATCAATTATCCTTGAATCAGTGTGGTTGACGAATATATCAGGGAAATAGTTTCGCACAGAATGGCAAATCTGGATAATGTCCGCCCCACAGCAATTTGCAGAGACCATGCTTTCAAAATTAATTGATGTAGTCAGCCCCCGACCAGATGGTGTGGACCGCTTTATTGGTGACAATATGCACCCGGGAGGGTTCCGGGTCTACGGTGGCCAGGTGCTTGCCCAGGCCGTCAGCGCAGCGGTGGCAACGGTGGCCGACGATCGCGCGATTCACTCCCAGCACGCGTACTTCCTTCGCCCCGGCAATGTAAAAGAACCGATTGTGTTTGAGGTTGAGCGTGCCCGGGATGGCCTGAGTTTCAGCTCCCGTCGGGTGACAGCTCTGCAGCGCAACAAGCCTATACTGGTATCCTCCATGTCCTTCCAGCAACCTTCATACGGGGATGATTATCAGCCGGAGATGCCCTCGGCCCCGTCGCCCGAATCTCTGCCCAACGAGCGTCAATTACACCTGGAGGCGGGGCTGCTGGACGAGAGCTTTATGATTACCACAGGTGAAGATCTCGACATCCGGGTTGTGGACCCGGTGGATTGGTCCAGTACTGTACCGCGAGAGCCGATGTTGCAGGCGTGGATGAAAACCACCGGCCCGGTGCCGGAGACACGTGGCTTACAGGCAGCGTTACTCGCCTATATGTCGGACGCATTCCTGTTGGATGTTTGCCTGATTACCCATGGGCGGACGTTTAAAGATCGACGCTTGCAGGTCGCAAGCCTTGATCACGGACTCTGGTTTCACGAAGACTTTCGAGTGGATGACTGGCTGTTGCATGTGGTGGAGACAGACCGGGTCAGCGGCGGCCGAGGGCTGGCGCGGGGCAGTTTCTACACCCGGGATGGCAGGCTTGTGGCCAGCAGCGCCCAGCAGGGGGTTATGCGCCGGCGCGAGGAAGCCACCTGATAGTGTCGGCAGCATTGTCAATGGCGACACTATGACTCTATAGTGGGCCTTTTAGCAGACTTAATAGCAAGGAACGTCACATGCCACACCCCAGTATCATTGCCGAGACATACCCCCATAAACCCGCCATTATCATGGGTGAATCCGGCGAAATTGTGACGTTTCGGGAGTTGGATGAGCGCTCCAATCAGGGGGCGCAGCTATTTCGTTCTCTCGGGCTGAAGTCAGGTGATCATATCGGGATGATGCTGGAGAATACCCGCCAGTTTCTTGAGATAGCGTGGGCAGCCCAGCGTTCAGGGCTTATTTTCACCCCCATCAGTACTCACCTCAAGCTGGCCGAGGCCAGCTACATACTGGAGAACTGTGAGGCCAAACTCTTTGTTGGCTCGCTGGCGCTGGCAGAGGTGGCCGAGAAGATCATCAAGAGTTCGCCCGGGCAACTCGCCCATTTCTACATGGTCAACGGTATCAAGCCCGGTTTCGAGTCCTGGGAGGAGGCCATAGACTTGCAGCCCACCACACCTATTGAAGACGAGAGCAATGGTGTTCCCATGCTGTATTCCTCGGGAACCACTGGCCAGCCCAAGGGCGTCTTTTTGCCGCCGACGGACACAGATGTCAATACGTCCCATCCGTTGATTGGCACCATGGGCGCGGCCTTCGGCTTCAGCGAAGAGACGGTCTACCTCTCGCCCGCGCCATTGTATCACGCTGCCCCCTTGCACTATTGCCTGATGGTGTCGTCTTTGGGGGGCACCATCGTTGTGATGGAACAGTTTGAGGCGGAGCGTGCGCTGCAACTTATTGAAGAGCATCGGGTAAGCCACAGCCAATGGGTGCCGATAATGTTTATTCGCATGCTGAAACTGCCGGATGAAGTGCGCGAGCGCTACGATGTCAGTTCCATGCTATTTGCCATTCACGCCGCGGCTCCCTGTCCGATAGAGATCAAGGAGAAAATGATCGCGTGGTGGGGTGAGGTCATTGTTGAATACTACGCGGCCAGTGAAGGAATCGGTGTAACCATTATCGACTCTGCCAACTGGCTCACGCACAAGGGGTCGGTGGGACCTGCCGTAGTGGGTGAGCTGCATATTGTTGACGACGACGGCAATGAGCTGCCGCCGGGCGAAATCGGCACGGTCTATTTTGGCGGTGACTCCGCGCGTTTCACCTATCACAATGAGCCGGAGAAAACCGCCGGAGCCTACAATGACAAGGGTTGGGCGACCACAGGTGACGTGGGTTATGTAGACGAGGACGGTTTCCTTTACCTGACAGATCGCAAGAATTTTATGATCATCAGCGGTGGGGTAAACATCTATCCGCAGGAAATTGAAAATCTGTTGATAACGCACAGCAAAATCGCTGACGTGGCGGTATTTGGTATTCCCGATGAGGAATTCGGGGAACAGGTCAAAGCGGTAGTAGAGCCCATGAACTGGGCAGATGCTACTGACGAAGTGGCAATCGAAATTATGGAGTGGCTGCGGGAGCGTGTTTCTCACATAAAGATGCCCCGGTCACTGGACTTCAACGCCAAGCTGCCGCGCATGGATAATGGCAAGCTCTATAAACGCCATCTTGTTGAAGAGTATCGTGGGGGAACCCGCAGCGATGAGGGGCCAGGTCCGGATAAAGATCAGTCATAACCCTGCGGCTGTGTGGCCTCTTGTCACTTACCCGGCAGAAAAAAAGTGTTTTTATCTATCTTGATTCTGATCAAATGACACTGTTTCCCATGGTTACAAACTGCTGGGACTCTCCGGAAATTTGCATTATGCTGGCCTCGACTCAATCGATCAGGGGGACGCATGGTAGGTAAATCACGCAAGCTCAAAAAGCTCGAACGCACGATGAGCAAGAGCCGTAGCTACGACGAATGGCGCGAAGCTGCGGTGGAGCACGATGAGATTTCAGGAGCCAGGCGCTGGCGCGAAGTAGATCAGACCAGTCAGTACGACTACGCCCAGATTCGATTGCGTCTGGATCGTATCCGCAGTTTGCGGGCGCGCCATGACCACCATGGGCTGTTGTTTACCCTGAACGAGGGTATTCACGGCAATATAGGCGGTATGGGGCGCAGTACTCTCTATCGTAAGGCCAAATTTGGCACCAAGAAATTGATAGAGCAGTACATCGATGAGATTGATGAATCCCTGCGATATCTGGCTGAGCTCGACAACAGCCTGATACCCGCCCAGGAGAAACTGGATTTTTTCTACCGTGCCAATATCTGCTTCGGCCGTTCCGCCTTGATGCTGAGCGGGGGTGGCGTGCTGGGTTTTTATCATCTGGGTGTGGTCAAGACGCTGCTTGAGCAGGGCCTGTTGCCGCGGGTGATCTCCGGTTCAAGCGCAGGGGCGCTGGTGGCAGGTGTGCTCGGTACTCACACAGATAAGGAGATGGAACAGTTTTTTAGTCCATCCAATGTGCACTTTGAAGCAGAGCGGGAGGCCAATGTGTTGTCCCGTATGTTCTTCGGTGCCAATCCGCAGATTGATGTGGGTGACCTGAATGCCCTCGTCGGCCGCATGGTGTCAGATCTCACCTTTCAGGAAGCGTACGAAAAGACTGGCCGTCAGATCAGTATCACTGTGGCACCTGCGGAGCCACACCAGCGCTCTCGCTTGCTCAATGCGATTACCTCGCCAAATGTGTTTGTGCGCTCTGCGGTAATGGCTTCATGCGCTGTTCCTGGCGTGTTTCCCCCTGTGATGCTGATGGCCAGGAATGTACATGGGGAGGCCCAACCCTACTTGCCTACCCGCCGCTGGGTGGATGGATCAATCGCAGACGACCTGCCGGCAAAGCGCTTGTCTCGCCTTTACAGTGCAAACCATTACATTGTCAGCATGGTTAACCCCATTGCCATACCGTTCCTGAAAAAGGAGGGCAGCCGCAGTGCGCTGGGCGCTGCACTTGGCAGTCTGGGCGTGGGCATGGGCCGTGAACTGTTAAACTTTTACCGCGGTGTGGTGCAGCGTGAAGGTGATAACTGGCCGCGCTTCAATATGCTGATGAACAGCGTCCACACCCTGATCGATCAGGATTACAGCGGCGACATAAACATTGTGCCCAGTTTTCGCTGGTATAACCCTGCGAAAATCCTCTCGCACCTCTCTGAGAAGGATTTGATCGAACTGATGGAGGGCGGGGAACACTCCACCTATGCGAGTGTGGAGGCCGTCCGCATCTGCACCAAGGTCAGCCGAACCATGGAAGAAATTCTGACGCGCTTTGAAACAGGCGACCTGCGCCCCGAGGTGGCAGAGGCACACCGCCCACGAGCGTCTCGCCGTCGTCCGCCTCCCAGCAAGGCAGATCGTACCGCCGCGAAGAAGCCGGCGAAAAAAGCCACGGCGCGTAAGAAGTCCAATGCAGGTAAGAAAACTGCTGCTGCCAAGAAAGCGAGCAAATCTTCTTCGGAGGGTGAGCGGGGATCTCGGGCAGCGGCTTAGTAATATTTGATTTTGGCCGGTTATTTGAATACCGGCGCCGAAGCAACTATGGCTTCTCGGGACTCGCCGTAAGTACATCCATGTAGGCTCGTGTCGGCCATCCATGGCCTCTACGGTCCAGAGAAACCATAGTTGCTTCAACACCTCTTTCTGGCAATACGTCTAAAGTAGTCTGCATCCTGGTCTAACGGGAGAATCATTCAACTCTTGGGTTGAAGATGGTGGTCGATAGGTAAACTGGCAAACACTTCATTTGGTTATCAGTGAGTGACAGCCAAGATTCCGCCCCGGATAGACAGAACGATCAAAGAATGCCGCATTTAGGGTCGGGTACGTCCCTCAGTCAATCAAGGACGCACCCATCTCCGCGAGTGGTATCACCGCATCCCCCCGGGAATCCGCTTCCGCACTGGATGCTGTGCCAATCTCTGCGCGCTTCACGATGCCCTGGCAAATAGCTGACAGGCGAAACAGCGAGAATACCAGGTAGAAATTCCAGTTCTCGATGCTTTTGCGGCCCGTTCGCTGACAATAACGGGCCACGTATTCCTCGTCGCTGGGGATACCCAGGGAGGCGCGATCAACACCTGCGAGGCCCTTCAGGCCGCCTTCACGGGGCAGCATCCAGGCCATACACTGGTTTGCCAGGTCGGCCAATGGATGCCCCAGTGTGGACAGCTCCCAGTCGAGCAGGGCGATTACACGTGGCTCTGTGGCATGAAACATCATATTGTCCAGGCGGTAGTCGCCGTGGACCAGGCTGATTGCGCCGTCGTCGGCGGGCATATTGGCGGGCAACCATTTCAGCAGGCTTTCCATCGCGGGGATATGCTGGGTTTCCGAGGCGCGGTATTGTTTGCTCCAGCGGTTTACTTGCCGCTCGAAGTAATTTCCGGGTCGGCCGTAGTCTGCCAGGCCCACTGCCTCAATGTTGACACTATGCAGTGCTGCCATGGTCGCGTTCATGGCGTCATAGATGGCAGCGCGCTCGGTATTATCCTTTGCCTCGGGTACGACCGGGTCCCACAGAATCCGGCCGTCCATGTATTCCATCACGTAAAACATGGAGCCGATTACCGATTCGTCTTCGCACAGCACATAGGTGCGGGGTACGGGTACATCGGTGTCCTGCAGCGCACTGATAACACGAAACTCGCGATCTACCGCATGAGCGGACTTCAGTAGCTCGCCTGGTGGTTTGCGTCGCAATACATAGGCATTTTCGCCCGCTGTTATTTTGAACGTGGGATTGGACTGGCCGCCGGCAAATTTTTCGGCCGTGAGGGGCCCGCTGAATCCCGGGATATGTTTCTCGAGATAGGTGGCAAGGGCGGCTGTGTCGAGTTGCTGTGTAGTCATAGAGTCGTCTTCTGCTGAATTAATGTCCCGGCGGGCAGTGATTTTTGTCTGAACGATTAACAAATTATCTGATTCAAACGACGGTCTGCCGCACAGCGCACAAATGTACAGCAACTGGGCCCGAAGCGGAAATATTTGAGGCCGGCCGCCGCGGACGTTATGCTGCGCGTGGCAAGCAAGAGCACGGGAGGATGGATTGGTATTAGTAGAGCCTATTGGGGCGTTGAAGCAGCGAAAAGTGGTCGCCGCTACCGAGGGATACGTGCAGCAGGCGCGGGATGCGTTCGGTCGCAGCTTCCGTCAGGTGCCTGTACTGTTTGACCTTCCGGGCCGCACGGCAGGCATGTTTAAACTGGTGGGCCGACGCGGCTGGATTCGTTACAACCCCTGGATTTTTGCCAAGTACTTCGAGGAAAATCTAAGCGATACAGTGCCTCACGAAGTTGCACATTTTGTCGTCTACGAATTGTATGGCACCCGCGGTATCAAACCTCACGGGCCGCAGTGGCAAGAGGTGATGGAGGTGTTTGAGGCCGATCAGGGCGTCACTTTTGATCTGGATCTCGAAGGAATTCCCCAGCGCCAGCAGCGTACCCACACCTACCGCTGTGCTTGCCGCATACACGAGGTATCTTCCACTCGGCACAATCGCGTGCTGCAGGGTGTGGGAAGCTACAGCTGCCGGATATGCGGCAGCGATCTCTCTTACGTGAACTAGTCGGGTCGAACGCTAGAGATCAACTGCCAGTTCAACACCGCTGTAGAGGTTGGTTTTGGTGTTGAGATCGCTCTTCGAGATTGCCGCCCGTTCCGGGCTGAGTCCGGCATCATTGACCAGATAGGTTTTCACAGCGATCGCTCGTGCGGATGCCAACGCCAGCAGGTCGGTGTCCGCTATCGGAATCTCCGCGGCCAATTTCCTGTATTGCTCGGGCACTGTCTGCTCGGTCTCCCCCGGCGAGAGGGCCTGATAGCGCTCAACAACGGCCTGCTCCCAGGCAGCCCCTTTGCTGGATGCTTCCTGTTCGGATAAGCCCGCCGCCACCAGCTCGGCCTGCAAACGCTTCGTTTGCAGGCGTTCGCGGTCCGCTGCCACCTGCAGCCTGCCGCTGATGACCAGGTTCAGCTCTGGTCGTTCGGCCAGGGCCTTACTGAGCTTATCCAGTTTTTCCCGCGCTGACACACCCAGTTCTGCCGAGCCGGACTTGAAGTTCAGGCGCTGCAAGTCTTCCTCGCTGCCTACCAGGCTTGCCAGCAGCGTAAAGGGTGATGTCACCGCCTTGGTTATCAAGTTCACCAGGGCGCCCATGACAACACTGCCAACGCTGAATTCCGGGTCGTTTACATTGCCACTAACGGGGATGTCCATGTCAATAACGCCGTTGCTGTCGGTCAACAGTGCCAGCGCCAGCTTGAGGGGCAGGTCTACCGCCTTATCGCTTTTGACCTGTTCACCCAGCTTCATCTGTTCGATAACAATCTTGTTCTTGCCCTTGAGGCGGTTGTCCTCCATAGCGTAATTCAAGTCGAGGTTAAGAACGCCCCGCTCGATGGCATAGCCTGCATAGGTGCCAGAGTAGGGCGACAGCAAGGCCATATCAATGCCGGCAAAGGTCAACTCCAGATCTATCGCTGGCGGTTGTTGCAGGGGTTGCGCGCTACCAATCAGTGATACCGGGGCGTAGCCATCGACGGAACCCTTGATATTGACTGCGGTCTTGACCCCAGGCGCAGTGCTGATGTTTTTGATATCACCGTGGAGATCGCCAATAACAGTGCGGAAGTGGATGGGCAGCGATTCATCCATGAAATCGATTTCACTGTCGGTAATATGGATGAGTGGCAGGTTCACCACCCAGGGTTCGCCTTCAGCCAGTTCTTCTTTTACTTCCTCGGCCTGTTCTCCCACTTCGGCTTGCCACACTTTGGACGCATTGATGGAGCCATCCGCGTTGATATGTAGGCGCCCCACATAATTGTTGATCGACAGTTTTGCTAGCTCCACGCTGTGCTTTTGCATGTCAATTGCCAGTTTTTCCCAGCGCACGGTTTCCCAGGAGGTCAGTGATGTTTCCGCCTGGCTGACTTTAGCGGCAAAGCCGGTAACCGCGCCGTCCATGGAAATCGTTGCCGGTGTGAACTCCGCAAGGGTAATTTCCCCCTCAAGCTGTAATTTTCCGTCTGTAATTTCGCCCTTCAGTGCGGCCGGCAGGTTGGGGTTAAACCAGGGCAGGGGCAGTTCCTGGAGCTGGTAAGTCAGGCTGCCCACACCCGACCCGAGGTCCAGGTTGCCTTCTGCAGACGCTGAGGTCTGGCCATTGATCGTCAGAGCCAGTTTCAAGTCCGTGTCACCCTCCAGCGGCCACTTTATCGCTTGGGCAGTGAATTCAATGGGAGTGACCTCCAACTGCGCCGGGTCGGTGTATTGTGAACGCCATCGCAGGCTGGAATTTGCCAGCTGGAAAGTGCCCAGGCTGGCGGTCCAGCCAGCTTGTTCAGCGGCGGCGCTGTCATCCGCAGGCGCGGTAGAATTGCTAGCATCCTGGGGAAAGTTCACCGCGAATAGATCGACCAGGCTGACCTGCTCACCCTCGCTCCAACCGGAAATGCCGAGCTGCCCGATATCCAGTGATTCAACATCCACATGCTGTAGCAAACTGTCCAGTTCTATGCCGCTCAGCTTAAGACTGCCCAGCGCCACTGAGGTGTCAGCTAATGCTTCCGTGGATTTCGCTTTCACATCTATCTGATCCAGCCTGAATTCGCCACCTGCGACCTGGTACTGGAAGGTGTCACTCCAATTCACTTTGTACTGACCGGCAATGCTCAGGGTGCCGTCTTCGAGCCTGAAGGCTACCGAGGGCTCAATGAAACGCCACAGGGGAATCAGTTGAATGTCAGTGAGAGCCAGGTTGCCCTCGCTGTATTCACCGGGTATCGACACCACGCCTTCCCAGTGCAGCTGTCCACCATCCTCGCCGGTGGCGTCCAGGCGATAGGGTTTACCCTCTTCGAGTACTGTGGACAGCCCTTGTACCTTGATGGTCAGGTCATTGAGGTGTGTGCTGGACGATTTTTCCCTTGTCGCATTGGTGTAAACCAGTTGTTGCGAGTTGAAATCCAACAGCTCGATGGTGACCGCCGGTATAGCGGCGGGTTCTTTTTCCGGTGCCGTAGGGTCTTCCGGAGGCAACATATCGGTGAAATTGAAAGTGCCATCATCGAATTCTTTTACATGGACGTACAGCTGCTGAATACTAATTTTGTCGAATACCAGGGCACCGCTCCAGAGGCTCGCGGTGGACACATTGATGGTGGCCTCATCGAAAGCCACAAAACGGTCTCCGTCGTGCTCAGGAAGTTCGGTTTTACCCACCTCAAGGCTCAGCGTAAACGGGTTGAAATAGGTGAACTCGCTGTGCAGTTCTCGCCCCAGGTACTTTTCAACCGCCCAGGCTGGAAGGAAATTGAGCGCAGGGGTAATCACCACTAATACAATCGCAAGATAGACCAGGTAACAAATACCCAGGATACGGATAAATTTTTTCACTACGCGAATTCCTTTATGTCTGTACGCCAGTCACTATAGCCAAAAAAAGCGATCCGGGTGGGATTACCGGGCAGTCACGACTGCCCTGGACGTTCACATGCCTGCTATGTCGCACTGTTAGAGGCCTTTGCGGTAGCCGTAGGGTGTTACCCCGGTCCAGCCTTTGAAAGCGCGTATAAATGCGCTCGACTCGGAAAAACCGGCGCGATGAGCGATCTCTTCGATACTTACTCCCTGCTTGCCAAGGAAGTGTAGTGCTGTGTCGCGCCGCAGGCGACTCTTGATATCTTTGAAACTGGTGCCCTCGGCAGCCAGGCGCCGTCGTAATGTCTGGGGATGGATGTCCAGCAGTCTTGCCACTTCGCCCAGTTCGGGAAGTTGTTCCATGTTGCGCCTGAGGTGATCTCTGACCCGGGCCGTCCAGCTATCGCTGGCAAAATGCTGGGTAAGCATGAGCAACACAGGGTGCCGAAGAAAATGCCGCAGCGACGTCTCGTTTTGTTTAAGCGGTTGCTCGAGCTGGGCGGATGTAAATGTGAGCGCCGCCAAATCCTGATTGAATTGGACGGCATTGCCCATGAAAATCTGGCGATATTCCTCCTCCCTGGCGACGGGGGGGTATTTGAGGCTTACCCCCACCAGTGGCAACTCTTGTTGCACCAGCCAATTGCAAAAGCGTTGGGTGTTGGTCAGGAATAACTCACTGAAGTAGGCACCTGCGGGGAAGCCGGAATCCGGCTCTTCGAGGTGTAAACTCGTCATGTCGTCAGTCACTGTCAGGGAGGGGCGGAAACCGGATTCGAACAGCTGATAGAAACGACAGTAGCGGCTCAGGGCCTGGCCCAGGGTGGCGCTTCCGATTACCGCGTGGCACATCATTGACCAGCTACCAATGGGCGTGCGATGCGCCGTGTAGCCCAGGTTTTCATCCTGCATTGCCAGCATGGTGCTCACCTGCAGATCGGCGAAGCGTTCCGCCGAGATACGGGCATCATCCTCGAGCAGGAGCCGGGGCGATATGCGATTCTTGCGTAGCAGCGCTATAGGATCCAGGCCGTGATTGACAGTATTTTTCAGCACCGCCCTGGCAAACTGGACGGACAGCGAAAGATTACGCATGCCGTTGCTAACTGCTTGCCGTGGTGAGGTGGACCGGCTTGTGTTCTACCGAAGCGACCCTGTTGCGCCCTCCGCGTTTTGCCAGGTACATAGCGCGGTTCGCCTCCTGTGACAATTCATCCATGTTCACGCCGCCGGCCATACAGGCGACACCCAGGCTTACGGTAATGCCAATGCGCTGGAAATCCACCAGCAAAGGGCGTTCGCCAATAGCCGCACGAATCCGTTCGGCCAGGATTCTGGCCGCTTCCAACTCTGTCTCCGGCAGTATCAGTAGAAACTCCTCCCCGCCGGTGCGCGCGACCACATCGCTGGAACGGCACAGTCGACTGAGTACTTCGGCGACTTGTCGGAGCACGTGGTCGCCTAACTCGTGGCCAAAACTGTCGTTAACACCCTGGAAGTGGTCTATATCCACCATTATTGCGGAAGTGGGCGTCCCCCGGCGGGATGCCTGCGCCATGCTAATCTGCAGTGCGTCCTCCATACCGCGGCGATTCAACAGGCGGGTCAGGGGATCCAGTGTGGCGAGATTGGACAGGTGTTGCTGGTACTCTATAACAACGCTTGCCAGAAAGCCGATGGCGATCAGTGCGTAGGCGACACTGTGCACACCAAAAGCGATGACTTCACCTTTTTGTTCGTGTCCACCCAGAAAATAGTAAATCGCCACTGGCAGGCTTACAACCATCGTCGATGCCGCATAGGCGATTATGGCGTCGCCGATATTGCGACTTCGCCATCCGCGCCAACCGCATACCAGGCCGGTCGCAGTGAAGAACAGGGCCACGGTGCCGTTCTGTACAACGAACATTTGCTTTGGTGGCAGGAAAAATTCGCAAAGGCAGGCGGAGAGGCAGATTGCGCCCAGGGTGATGCGACCGCGCACATTGCTGGCCCTTTGTCCGGCGGCTAGAAACAGGATGTAGCTGTTGAGGATAATCATTACTGATGGCACATCGACATCCATCTGGATGCCAGTATTTTTCTGTAAGGTCTGAGCGATCCAGCCCAGCAGCGAAGCCATGAAATACACGGTATACAGCCCCAGTCCGGCGGGAGGCTTGCTGGAGTCCGCCAGCACGTAGACAATCAGCATCTGCGCGCAAGTGATGGAAAATATCAGACCGAAAAACATAAATGCCCAGTTATCCGGGTAAATCTGTTCCATGTAACTCCCTGTTGTAAGCACCTGTAGTGGCTGTCATTTTAAGTCAATTTTCCTGTAGGCACAGGTCATTGTTCTGTTGTCTGTCGACGCCCATACTTCTGGGCCGATTTAAAGCCGGTTCTGTGGAGCACAATACTATGTTGCAACGAGATTTTACGGAAGAGCAACAGATGTTCCGGGATGCCTACCGCAAATTTCTCGCTGCCGAGATTGTGCCACATATGGAGAGCTGGCGTGAGGCCGGAATAGTCGGTAGGGAAGCCTTCAAAAAGGCCGGAGAGCAGGGTTTTTTGATGGTGTGGCCGGAAGAGAAGTACGGTGGTCTGGGTGACCCGGATTTCCGTTTCGAACAGATTATTATCGAAGAGACAGCCTATGCCAGGGTTGGTGACTGGTACAACTCCTTACACAGTCGTTTGGTTGGACCGTATATCACCCGGTTTGGTACTGAGGAGCAATGCCAGCGGTTTCTCCCCCGGTGTATCAGCGGTGAGGCAGTACTGGCAATTGCCATGACCGAGTCGGACGCTGGAAGTGATCTGGCCGGGATGCGTTCCCAGGCTGTTGAACACGACGACTACTGGTTACTCAATGGTTCCAAAACGTTTATATCAAATGGCATAAATGCCGATATCGTCGTTGTAGCCGCAAAAACAGGCCCCGCCGACAAGCCCCACCATATGACCCTGTTTCTTCTGGAGCGTGGCATGGCGGGTTTTGAGCGCGGTCGCAACCTGAAAAAAATGGGCTTGAAGGCGCAGGATACTGCCGAATTGTTTTTCAACGATGTTAAGGTGCCTAAGTCAAATGTGCTGGGAGAACCGGGGCAGGGATTTATCTACCTGATGAAAGGGCTGGCGGAGGAGCGCCTGATCGGTGCTTCCGGTTACCTGTCTGCCGCACAGGTGTCATGGGACCTGACGGCTGATTATGTGAAGGAGCGAAAGGCGTTTGGCAAGCCCTTGGCCGCGTTCCAGAACACCCAGTTCAAACTCGCGGAAAAACGCACCGAACTCGATCTGGCCCAGGTATATG
Organism: uncultured Haliea sp.; assembly: GCA_963977485.1. Classification (GTDB taxonomy): domain Bacteria; phylum Pseudomonadota; class Gammaproteobacteria; order Pseudomonadales; family Halieaceae; genus JARRPM01. The sequence goes on along the minus strand of CAXBOW010000005.1, from coordinate 127,696 downwards.
TAGATCAATGTGTAAAGTCCTTTAATGCGGGCGCGCTAACTGCAGTGGATGCCGCCAAGGCCAAGCTGGTCACCAGCGAGTTACAAGTGGCGATCGCTGATCTCGGTGTGCAACTGCACGGAGGTCATGGATATATGGACGAGTACCCCATTAGCAGGCAGTATACCGACGCCAAGATATCAACCATCTACGCAGGCAGCTCTGAAGTGATGAAGATCATCATCAGCCGGGATTGCCTCGGAGATACATACGTTCCCTTTAATACCCGAAATTTCTAGACGAGGAGAAAATCATGGATTTAGCAGGAAAAGTAGCCATTGTAACCGGCGGTGCATCAGGGCTTGGTCGCGCCACTGTGGAAGCCTATGTCGCGAAGGGAGCTCGCGTGGCCATCTTCGATATGAACAAGGCCAATGCCGATGAGGTGATCGCAGCCCTGGGGGCCGATAAGGTCGCTTTCTGGAACGTTAACGTGGCCGATGAGGATTCGGTTAAGACTGCAGTCGCTGGCGTGGTGGAGAAATTTGGCGCGCTGCATGTATGTAATAACTTCGCCGGGATTGGCAGCGCTTGTAAAACCTACGGTAAAAAAGGCGTGCACCCTCTGGACCAATACATGATGGTGATCAATGTCAATCTGGTGGGAACCTTTAACGTGTCCCGTTACGCCGCCGAGCAAATGGCCAAGAACGACCCGTTCAATGACGATGGTGGCCGCGGGGTTATCATCAACACCGCGTCGGTTGCAGCCTATGAGGGGCAGGTTGGCCAGGTAGCCTATTCCGCTACCAAGGGTGGTGTGGTTGGCATGACCCTGCCAATGGCTCGCGATCTGGCAAGTGTCGGTATTCGCGTCAATACCATCGTACCCGGTTTGATCCATACACCGCTGTTTGAAAGCTTGCCTGAGCAGGCATACAAGTCGCTGGAGTCCAGCGTATGCTACCCACCACGTCTGGGTAAACCTGCAGAAATAGCACATTTGTCGGTATTTATCGCAGAGAATGACTATGTCAACGGCGAGAGCATCCGTCTGGACGGTGCTATTCGGATGCAACCACGCTAAACGGAGAAAGCACTATGGGGCCACTTAACGGCTACACCGTAATTGAACTGGCGGGTATCGGGCCCGCCCCCATGGGCGGCATGATTCTGGCGGATATGGGCGCAGAGGTGATCCGTATCGATCGCAATGCGGGTGTCCAGGGGATGAAGGATGTCAGCTCGCGCGGGAAAAAGTCCGTCATTCTCAATCTCAAGGATAGTGGCGGGATAGAAACCCTGCTGCGTATGCTTGAGAACGCCGATGTTTTGATTGATCCGTTCCGCCCGGGTGTGTGTGAAAAGCTGGGTATCGGACCGGACGTGTGTATGGCGCGCAATCCGAAACTGGTATTCGCCCGCATGACCGGATGGGGCCAGGAAGGCCCTCTTTCCCGCGCTGCGGGTCACGACATTAATTACATCTCCATTACCGGCGCACTCTATGCCATGGGGCGCAAAGGCGAAAAACCGGTCCCGCCGCTGAATCTGGTGGGGGATATGGGTGGCGGCGGTATGTTGTTGGTCAATGGTGTATTGGCTGCACTGCTGGAGGCCACCAATTCCGGCAGGGGGCAGGTCATCGATGCGGCCATGGTGGATGGGGCAGCCCAGCTGATGTGGATGTTCCACGGTTTCCATGGAATGGGCATGTGGGATGCTACCCAGCGTGAATCCAATCTACTGGATGGCGGGGCGCATTTTTACGATACCTACGAGTGCTCAGATGGGGAGTACATATCCATTGGCTCCATAGAACCGCAATTCTACGCGTTGTTAAAGCAACACGCAGAGCTTGCCGAAGAGGATTTTGGCGACCAGAACAATGCCGCGTTGTGGCCTGAAATGAAAGAGAAGTTGACGGCGGTTTTCAAGCAGAAGTCCCAGGCCCAGTGGTGTGAAATCATGCAGGGTACCGATGTGTGTTTCGCCCCCGTACTGTCGTTCGTGGATGCGCCCGCGCATCCGGCCAATGTGGCACGGAACACGTATATCGAGGTGGACGGGCTTACCCAGCCGGCACCAGCGCCGCGATTCAGTCGCACTCCCTCGAGTGTGGAACACGCTGGCCCCCAAAACGGGCAGGACACGGATACGGTACTGGCGGCCATGGGCTTTGGCGAGAGCGAGATAGCGAGCCTGAAGCAAGCGGGCACTATTGCCTGAACACAATAATAGGCAGGAGATAATACATGAGTAAATACCAGACCGTTCTTATTGAACGGCAAGGTGAAACGGCTGTTGTCAGCTTGAATCGCCCCGACAGTCTCAACGCCTTCGACGCGCAGTTGCGTAGTGAGCTGCTACTTGCCGTGCGGGAAGTTAACGATGACCCGGCGGTGAGAGTGGCAGTGCTGACTGGCGTGGGCCGGGCCTTTTGTGCCGGTGCAGATCTCTCTGAATCGGCAGAAAATGCTGAGAACTTCAGGGTGGAAGACCAGCTCAACGGCGAGTACAAGCCTGTTTTGCTGGAAATGAACCGCGCGCCCATGCCCTGGATTGCCGCAGTCAACGGCGCAGCAGCGGGTATAGGCAGTGCCTTCGCAATGAACTGTGACCTCGTTGTTATGGCGGAGGATGCCTACATATACCAGGCATTCACAGCCATCGGCCTGGTGCCGGATGGCGGTGCTACCTGGCACCTGGTGCGCACTCTTGGGCGGCAAAGAGCCTATGAAGTCATTGTGTCCGGCGAAAAAATCCGCGCCCAGAAGTGCCTGGATTGGGGCCTGTGCAACCGGGTCGTGCCAGCTGCAGAACTGCTGGAGCAAACCCTGGCGTGGGCCAATGAACTGGCGTCCAAGTCACCTCTCGCCTTGCGCTATGCCAAGCAGGCACTGAACAACGCCATGGAGGAGTCCGTGGGAGACTCCATTTCCTATGAAGCCACGCTGCAGCATATCTGCATAAACAGTGCAGACGCGAAGGAGGGGGTAGCCTCTTTTCTGGAGAAGCGCGCACCGCGCTGGCAGGGGCGCTAAACGGCTTCTGGTTCCGGAGGATTTCTGCCGGGACTTTCCGTTATAGTGTCCCGTTATGCTGTAAATGGAGTGACCAATGTCTGATATCGAGCGGCCCGAGTTGACCGCCTGGCGGGAACGTTTGTCCCGCACGCTGGATGAACAGCGCGCGGAGGCAAAAGCCAAACGCCACAGCAAGGGGTATCGTACGGCCAGGGAGAATGTACAGGACCTGGTCGACGAGCATTCATTTCTCGAATATGGCCAGCTAGCAGTGGCTGCCCAGCGCAGCCGCAGAGATTACGAAGACCTCCAGTCCAGTACCGCCGCCGACGGGATTATCACCGGTACCTGTACCATAAACGCCAGGAGAGTGGGCGCGGACCGGGCCCGTGCGGCGGTAATCGTTAATGATTACTCCGTACTCGCGGGAACGCAGGGCTATTTTCACCACAAAAAACTGGACCGAATCTGTGAGTTGGCGGAGCAACTGCGGCTGCCACTGGTGATGTATACAGAAGGTGGTGGTGGGCGCCCCGGGGACACCGATGTCATGACACAGGTGGCCGGCCTTGATGTCGCCTCCTTCAGTACCTGGGCGGGACTGAGTGGGAAAGTGGTTCGCATCGCGGTGAACAATGGTTACTGCTTTGCCGGCAACGCGGCGCTGTTTGGCTGCGCGGACTTTACCATTGCCACCCGGACATCCTGGATAGGCATGGCCGGTCCGGCGATGATAGAAGGCGGTGGTCTGGGTAAATTCAAGCCCACAGACATTGGCCAGATTGAAGTACAGGAAAAGAACGGCGTGGTGGATATCGTCGCGGAAGACGAGGCACACGCTACAGCACTGGTACAGCAACTCCTTTCGTATTTTCAGGGGCCGGTTGCAGACTGGACGGTTGCCGATCAGGAAAGTTTGCGCGACGCGATTCCACAGGACAGACGCTGGGCTTATCAGGTTCGACGGGTGATTGAAACGATTGCCGATACCGGGTCGTTCCTGGAGCTGCAGCGAATCTACGGGCGCAGCATTATCACCGGCTTTATCCGCCTTGAAGGTATGCCAGTGGCGCTCATTGCCAACGACTGTCAGCAGTTGGGTGGAGCCGTGGATTCGGAAGCAGCGGAGAAAGCGGCGCGTTTTCTCAAAATTTGTGACGCCCTGGGCTTGCCGGTGCTTTCGCTCACCGACACGCCGGGCTTTATGGTTGGACCGGACAGTGAACGCCAGGGAGCTGTGCGCAGTATGTCGGCATTGTTTCTCGCCGGTGCCAGTCTCACTGTACCAGTGGTGACGATATTTCTGCGCAAAGGCTACGGTCTCGGCGCCATGGCGATGGCCGGCGGCAGCTTTGTGCGGCCGGTGTATTCTGCCTCCTGGCCCACCGGGGAATTTGGCGGAATGGGTTTGGAGGGGGCTGTGCGTCTGGGCTACAGGAAAGAGCTGGAGGCATTGGCGGAGCCGGCCGAGCGCGAGGCCCTGTTTCAGCAATTGCTGGCGCGCATGTATGAGGTTGGCAAGGCGACGGAGGCAGCGGCACACCTGGAAATCGATGCCGTGATTGACCCTGCGGACACACGCAGAGTAATACTGCGCGGTTTTGCCTCAGCCGCGCTGTGTTAGTTTTAGAACCATGACTTGCTCTGAATTCCTGACGTTGCCCGACGGTTCGTCCATTGCCTACACGCACTTGCCTGGCCGCGAACCCGGAATTCTTTTTTGTTCCGGTTTCCACTCCAACATGCAGGGGACCAAGGCGCTGGCGTTGGAACAGTGGGCCAGAGACGAGGGGCGGCAGTTTACCCGTTTTGACTATTTCGGGCATGGTCAGTCCAGCGGTAACGTGGAGCAGGGCTGTATCGGTCGCTGGCGCGACGATACGCTCGCGGTCCTGGATGAGGTCACATCGGGTAAGCAACTGATTGTCGGCTCTTCCATGGGCGGCTGGCTGATGTTGCTGGTTGCGCTTGCACGACCAGAGAGAGTGTGTGGTCTGCTGGGGCTAGCTGCGGCGCCGGACTTTTCCCAGCGTCTGGACGCGAGCCTGACAACGGCACAGCGGGTGGCTCTTGCTGAGCATGGCTATGTCGATCTGCCCAACTGTTATGACGATGGCGAGCCGTACCGCATCGCCCGGTATTTGTTGGAGGAGGGTGAGACGCACCTGCTGCTGGCGGGGAAAATTCCGCTCGAGTTGCCGGTCAGGCTGATCCAGGGCCAGTGCGATGAAGATGTGCCCTGGCAATTGGCACTCGAACTGGCGGAGAAGTTGAGCACCAACGATGTTGAGGTGCAGTTGGTGAAGGCAGGCGATCACCGGTTGTCGGAGCCTCACGATCTGCAACGAATGCTTACGACCGTGAGGCAGCTGTTGGACTGTTAGCAGCGGCTGAACAGTGCTCTGTCAGGTGGTGATAACCAGCCTGAGTGCCTGCAACTGTAGGTTGGCGTGCGCAATGTGAATGGCGCATTCGTCGATGCGATGCCGCAGGTGTTCCAGTTCCTCTTGCCTGATGGACGGGTTGACCAAACGCAGGGCTTCCAGTCTGGCAAGCTCTGCGCCAAGGTCCTCGCGCATGGCGGCTTCTGCCCCGGCTAGTATTCCGTGTAACTTTTGCTCTGCCTTGGTCTTCGCCAGTGCCATCTTCGACTCAACTTCCTCGTGCACCTGTTTGATGATGGCCAGTGCCGTGGGCTTTTTAACACTCTGAATCAGGTCGTTGAGGCGCGGGTGGGGAACGAGGTCGGCGAGATCTTTGCCACGGGCATCAACCAGCAGCCGCATGGGTGAAAGAGGCAGAAAGCGCTCTACTTGTAGCGCGCGAGGTGCTACACAGTTGATAGTGTAAAGAGCTTCCAGCAGCATGGTGCCAGGTGCAACCCCTTTTAACTTGATCGTGCCTATTGCAGCATTGCCCAGCTCCGTTGAGTGCACCATGTCCATGGCTTCCACCATCATGGGGTGTTCCCAACTCGCGAACTCCATATCCTCTCGCGCCAGTGCCTTCTCGCGACTGAAGGTGACGGTTGTGCCGTCCTCCCGTAAATGGGGAAAGTGTCCGGTGAGCATGTGCTCCGACGGACGTAGAATGAGCGCCTGTTCCGAGTGAAATTCCTGATCTACACCAAATGCCTCACACAGGGTTTCCAGGTATTTCTCCAGTACATCGCCTTCTTCGGTAACGCTGATTTCGGCTATCAGTGCTGCAGCGACCTCAGGTTGGCATGAGTTGCGTTCCAGTAGGCGGTCACGCCCCTCTCGCAGTTCCCGCCGGGTCTGGGCGGTAAACTCTGCGGTGGCGTTAATCAGATCTTCAAATTCCGCAGTGCGTTTCTGTAACTGTGGTAGTAGCTGGTCACGGAAGGTTTCAAAAATCATGTAACCGGCGGAGCAGCTGTCGGTGAACAAATTCATGCCCCGGTCATACCAGTCCAGCAGGGTTTCCTGGGCCGTGTTCTCGAGATAGGGTACGTGAATTTCAACGTCGGACATCTGCCCTATGCGGTCCAGTCGGCCTATACGTTGCTCCAACAGATCAGGGTTAAGAGGCAGGTCGAACAATATCAAGTGGTGGGCAAACTGGAAGTTACGCCCCTCGCTACCAATCTCCGAGCACACCAGTGTCTGCGCACCGTTTGTTTCATCGGCGAAATAGGCGGCAGCGCGGTCCCGCTCGATAATGGAAAGCCCTTCGTAAAAAGCAGCAGAGCGAATCCCCGCCCGCATTTGCAGGTGATGTTCCAGCGCCACTGCGGTATCGGCGCGGGCGCATATGATTAACACCTTGGCGGGTCGCAGTGACTTCAGTGTGCCCTCCAGCCACGACACCCGGGTATCGAAGCTCAGCCAGCTGTCGTCAAGGTAGGGCTGCTCGGGATGGAGACGCTCCTCGAGCTCAACCTGGGCGAAACTGTACTCATCAGGTGCAGTCAGAGGATAGCGGTGCAGTATGCGGTCTGGAAAACCGGCTACTGCAGCACGGGTATTGCGGAACAGCACCCGGCCGGTGCCATGGCGATCAAGAATCTGCGAGATCAGGGTTTCTGCGGGGAGGTCGGGATCAAGGCCGGCTGGGAGTTCGCCGGGGCTCTCACCCGCTTCGATGCGCTCGACCAGCTCGCTGAGCTGCCGGTACTGCAGCTCTTCTGCCTGGAAGCTCTCCAGATCGTGGAAGCGGGACGGGTCCAGCAGGCGCAGGCGGGCAAAGTGGCTGGCCTGGCCAATTTGTTCCGGTGTCGCAGTCAACAGCAGCAAGCCGGCACTGGCCCGGGAAAGCGCTTCTACAAACAGGTAGTCCTCTCCAGCTGCCGTGGGAGACCAGTGCAGGTGGTGAGCTTCATCCACGGCCACAAGATCCCAGGTGGCTGCGGTGGCCTGGGCCTGCAAATCGGGGCGCGACTCGAACAGGTCGAGACTGCACAATACCAGCTGTTCGCTTTCGAAGGGATTCTCGTCCGGTATCTCGGCAATTCGGTCAGCATCAAACAAGGCAAAATGCAGGTTGAATCGTCGCAGCATCTCCACCAGCCACTGGTGTAGCAGGCTGGGTGGTACCAGTACCAGCACGCGAGAAGCTCTGCCGGTAAGCAGTTGCTGGTGCATGATCATGCCGGCTTCTATGGTCTTGCCAAGACCGACCTCGTCCGCCAGTAATACTCTGGGAGCGTGTCGCTGACCTACTTCATTGGCAATGTACACCTGGTGAGGCAGCAAGCTGGTACGCGAGCCCATCAGGCCGCGGGCTGGAGAGCGTTGCAGGCGATCGGAGTGGCCGAAAGTTGCTACGCGCAGTGCGAAATCACTGTTTTTGTCAAAGTGGCCGTTGAGCAGGCGCTGTTGCGGGGTTGTGAGTTGGACAAACGCGTCCAGCTCCAACTCCGAGATGACGGCCGCTTGTTCGTGGTGATCTATGCCGGTGTATACCAGCAGGCCCTGTTGTTCGCTCACACCTGTGACGACCAGCTCTACATCATCGATGGTGGATATCCGGTCCCCGACCTTGAAGCGCAAGCGGCTCAGAGGGGCATTTTCGGTGGCGTAGGTGCGCTCTTCGCCCACGGCGGGAAAAGCCAGCGTGACGCGCCTGCCCTCGAAGTCGACCACTACACCCAGGCCGAGCTGTGCATCCGCGTGGCTGACCCAACGCTGTCCAATAATATATTCCATCAAGCGGCTCCGAAAAATTGCGCCATACTGTTGCGATAGACCTGTGCGAGCAGGGCCTCTACTTCCATTTGTTTTACCTCGGCGATCTTCTCTGCAATCAGCGGCAGGTAAAAGGGTGCATTGGGCCTGCCGCGGTAGGGAACTGGCGTGAGGTAGGGCGCATCAGTCTCCAGCAGGATTTGCTCTATTGGTGTTGCGTTAACCACTGCGCGCACGTTGTCTGCGCTGTTAAAAGTGGCGATACCGTTGAACCCCAGCGTGAAGCCCTCGCCCAGACAGTACTCTGCCAGGGGCAGGCCCGACGTAAAACTGTGCAGTACACCCTTGCGTTTAAGCAGTGGGCTGAATGCGCGCAAAATATCACGGGTATCTTCATCCGCTTCCCGGGTATGTATTACCACTGGCATGTCGAGTTCTACTGCCAGCTGTAACTGCCCTTCGAATACTGTTCGCTGCACCGCCCGATCAGCGTGGTCGTAGTGGTAATCCAGGCCGATTTCACCAATCGCCAGGATACGTGGGTCGGACGCCTGCTTGCGAATGAGTGCTTCTACCTGGTCGTCGTAAGCTGCTGCCTCGTGCGGATGGATACCCTGTGTGCCCCAAATATTGGCAGCCTCCCTGGTCAGCTCCAGGACTCTGCTGAGGTTCGATGGTGATACGGCGATAGTGATGATGCGTTCAATTCCCGCAGCAGCGGATTGCGCCAGGGTATCAGCCAGGCCCTCGCCATCGAGATAATCCAGATGGCAGTGAGTTTCGATGATAGGTGTGTCAAAACGAGGTATCTCGCGCCGTTTTTTTTTGCTCATGCTGTATTGTTCGCTCGTTGCTCCCTGCCAATGTGATATGGGCAGAGGACTAAAGTTGGTCGGCGCTACCGGCCGCCACCCGCTGGCGGATCTTCCGCGACAGGGGCGTACGCAAGTCGCGGATGGTACACGTGATCTCATTCCACAACCAGTTGTGCAGCGGTGAGTGAGCTGTGCGTTTGTGCGCTACCAGCGCGTAGTTGGTCGTAGGTAGCCCGCTGGCTACGGGGGGGAGGGCACATATACCCCGTGTAGCGCCTTCGTTTTGCAGGATATAGGCTGGGGCCGGCATGATGTGGTTCGTGCTGCGCAGGACCTCCAGGGCGGTTAACAGGTGGGATATTTCCAGTGATCCACGACTGCTCTCCAGCAATAGTGCGTATAGCTCGGAATTTCGTTGTATCTCCAACTGCTCCAGGTCCGGAACATAGAGACGAATCAGCGGGTAGCGCGCCAGACTTTTCTCAGTTATGGCCTCCCGGGTGAGTGGGTGATTTTCCCGGGCGAATAAGGTGGTGGCACTGGCGCCCAGTTTTTCCACCCGATAGTCGGGGCCGTAATGATTGTGCTCCGCATGGATAGCAAAATCGAGCTCGCCCAGGGCCAGTTGCTCCAGCTGATTTTCGGCTCGGCTGATCACCCGAACACTTAAGTGCGGCGCCTGTATCTCCAGAGATGCCACCAGGTCCGGCAGCAGCGCGAGTCCGATATATTCGGACAGGGCCAGACTGACTTCGCCGATAAAGGTGTGGGGATCAAAGCGCGAACCGGCGACCAGGTGGTGTATACCCGCCAGAACACCATCCAGCTCCTGTGCCAATTCCTGGGTCCGGGGGGTTGGTCGCATACCGTGGCTACTGCGCGTAAACAGGGGGTCGTCAAACAGTTGTCGCAGGCGGGAGAGCGTTTTACTCATGGCGGGCTGGGTAATATGCAGGCGTTCAGCCGCTCTGGAGACACTTTTTTCCTGTATCAAAATTTGCAAAGAAATCAATAAGTTGAGATCGATCTTGGCGAGGTCGTTGGTTTCCATACTTTGTGATATAAATAGAATTCATGAACATTATAATATAAATACATTAGATGTATATCAGCAGGGTAGGTAAAGTCTCACCAACTCTTGTTCAAGCCCGCCTACACGCGGGCATGACGGTGGCCTCCAGGCACCGTCTGCAATGACAACCATCCAGGTCCATCAGAGTTATTTTTAAACCCGCTTCTGGCGGGTTTTTTTATGGGGTCTTACTGCGGTCGCCGGGCGTGCTCTTTTACCGGCCACGCCCTCCCTGCTACTGACATTCTCGCCCACCACCGCGAGGTAGATCTCTGTGTAGGACGCCACCAGGAAATCGTGATAGTTCTCCGGGTCAGGCATAATGTCCCGGTCTGCCAGAACTGACAGGCTGACCTTGCCAGCGTAGCTGAATACCAGGTGAAAAATACCCATTCCCGGTGTGAGTACGCCAAGACCATAGTAATCGACCATCCTGGCGCCAGCGCAGTAGAGCGGAAAATCAGGACCCGCCACGTTCGATATGCAAGTGGAAATATTCATCGGCATAAAACGGGACAGTTCATTGCGTGCCCAGAAGCCTGCGGCGGCCTGGGTGAGCACGGGGGAAAACACGCCCGCCAGCTTCATCGCATCAACCATGGGGCTTGCCTCACCACTTACCTTGGCTTCTTCAGTGGCCCCGTGTATTGCCTGCAACCGTTCCAGGGGGTCGCTTATATCGGTATGCAGTGAGGCGAATACTGAGCCCACCTGATTGTTGTCGTCCGTCACCTCACGCCGCGTGCGCATGTTGAGCGGAATAGCGGCCGCCAGAGAGCCCTCTGCCGGCGCCTCTCCCCTGCTCTGGAGATAGCGCTGCAGGGCACCTCCAATCACAGCCAGGGCAACATCGTTAAGCGTTACCCGGGCAGCATTTTTGATTTGTTTGAAGCCCGCGAGAGGAAATTCTGCCGCGTCAAATACGCGGTGTGGGCCGACACGCTGGTTGAGTATGGTTTTCGGGGCGGACAGGTCAGGGGCCGGTATGCGTTTGCGGCTGATGTCCAGTGCGTATTTACCTATAGCCAGTGTGTTCCTTGCGGTGCCCCGCAGCAGTTGCACGGTGTTTTTAACGCTGTTTATCGAGGCCCTTGAGAGCAGTTCTGCAACACTTGGAGTGGTGTCCACCAGTCGTGGGCTCTCCGCCGCCGCGCTACTGTCAGTGACCGGGTTAGCTTGCAGGTCGTGCAGGGCGGTTATAAAAGCGGAACCGCCTGCACCGTCCACAAGGGCATGATGCATTTTGGTATAAACGGCGAAAGAGCCCGCTGGCACATTGGGTATATTGTCCAGCCCCTCGATAATATAGGCCTCCCAGAGTGGCCGCGACATGTCGAGTGGGCGCGAGTGCAGGCGGGCGACCTGTATACACAGCTGGCGCCAGTCACCCGGCTCTGGCAAGGCGATATGGCGTAAATGGAACTCCACGTCAAAATTGGCGTCTTTAACCCAGTAGGGCCGATCAAGGCCCCCGGGTACCGCCACAATTCGGGTGCGAAACAGTGGCAGTTTGCCAAGGCGTCGCTCGAAGCTGGAGATCACATCCTTGAAGCGAACAAAGCCACCGGGGGCGGTAGACGGGTCGTAGATTCCCAGGCCACCGATATGCTGTGGTGTGTTGGTTTGTTCGAGGTTGATGAATGCTGCGTCAAGTATTCCCAGTTGTTTCATGTATTCCTACCACTCGCCTCCGGCGACATTCTGGTGAACGGGCGGCCTGTGCGCATCCCGCTGGTTTGGTCTTGCCGGGATGGCCGCCGTCTGCCGTCCAGCACCTCTGCGGCGCTTGCAGGAAGCTTCTGTGCATGGCATGTTGGCGCTTTCATGATTTGACAGGCAGGTGGCTGTTATATCACCTTATAACGGTTTTTCGCCAGACAATGTGGTCAGTAAATGCCCAGTGATCTGATTAATTGGTCAGCGCGGCGGAATCCGTTCCGGCGGCTTTCTCTCGTGGCTGTTCTCTGCATCTGCGCGGGCCTGTCGTGTGCGGCCCATGCGGGCGAGCCGACACCCTATGGTGAGTACTTTATTCGTCTGGGGGAGCACCGGCCTGCGGTCGGCGCGGTGACTCCGCAAATAGCCGGGCCTGAGTCTTCATTGGTGCAGGACAGCGCAAGCTATGAACAGGAGCTCCACCTGCTGGAAAGCCAGGGTGGCCCGTATTCGAGTTCACTGGCCGAGCCTCTGGCTGATCTGGCACGCCTGCACCGACAGGGGGGCGACGTCAAACAGGCACAGCAGGTTTACCAGCGGGCGCTGCATGTGCTGAGAGTCAATGAAGGTCTCTATAGCGAGCGCCAGGTGCCGATACTCAAAGAACTGTTCGAGATCTATCGGATGACGGGAGATATGGCGACTCTGGATGCTCGCTACGATTACTATTTCCGACTTTATGGCAACGGGCAACCGCCCTATAGCCCGGCACGACTGGGCGCTGCTCTGGAATATCTGCAATGGCAGCGCGAGGCCTTGCGGCTGGAGGTTGATGAGCGTGAAGTAAAGCGGCTGTTGGCACTCTATACACTGAATGAAGAGATACTACAGGGAGTACGGGCTGATCCCGAGGCTGACCCTGACAGCTATCGGGATCTTGTTTTCAGTCAGGTGCGTAACCTCTATTTGCTGGAAAATCTGTATGAACCCAATGAGGACATAATCGGCATCGCGTCCGGTAGCCGTATCGCTGCTGCTCCCTGGGGTGAGGAGCAGGATGGCAACAAGCACCGCCTGGAACTCTTTCAGCGCAGAGCACTCGCTCATGGCCGGGAACTACTTGAAGATTTGATTGCGCGTACACCGCCAGATCAGGTTGAGGCGCTTGCCACATCTTATCTCGAACTGGCCGACTGGAATCAGTGGAATGATCGCCGGGCCGAAGCACTGGCGGCCTACGGGCAGGTTGAGGAAGTGCTGCAGAGTGCAGGCCAGACGGATCTTTTGGAGCAGTTGTTGGGGCAGCCAGTTGAATTACCCGCCAACGGTGTGTTCTGGCAGCCGCGGCAACTGCCGCCGGGAGAGGCACCTGTCGTAGTGCAAGTGCGCTATGACGTGACGGCCCGCGGGAGGGCGGACAATATTGAGGCCACGGCGGTGTCCAGTGAACACGCGGGTAAAGCGGGCCGGCTGAGGCGTTACCTCGGCCAGACCCGCTTCCGCCCGCGTATCGTTAATGGAGCGCCGGAGGCCGAATTGCACTTGCTGCGGGACTACGAGGTGCTGAACTAGTTTAATCGATCGGCCAGCGCGCGGGGCTAGGCGTTGTGCACCACCAGCAGGGCACCGTGTGCCTTGATGGGTGACGTGGTTTCCCACTCGATTATTTCGGCGCAGTGCTTGTCTACACAACGAGCGGCCATCTCGTGAAAAGTAGGCCGCTCGGGGTCTGCGATCACAATCTGTTTGACACCGGCTTTGATGGCTCGATTGACCATTTTGTAGACCGGGTCTACCAGTTCGTCCCAGAAACAAATGTCCGCTGCGATAAGCAGGTCAAATTTTGACAGCTGCCGCTTGGTCAATTTTTCAAAGCGTGACACCAGTGGCGTGGTGGCCACACCGTTCAGATTGGCGGCAACTTCCAGGAAGGGGAATACATCCGGGTCGGCATCCATGGAAGTAACGTCGGAGCCCAGCTTCTGCGCACACCAGATTCCCGAGGCTCCCCAGCCGCAGCCTACGTCGATAACGGATTCGGCGTGCTCAGGCGGATTCTGCTTGAGGTAATCTATTACCAGACAACTGGACTTCCACAATTTGTTGCCGTGGATGGAAGGGTAGTTCCCCTCGCGTTTTACCCTGCGAATATCCGGGTGGGAGGCGGTGGGCATGATGGTGCCCCGAAAACGCCTCTGGGTGCTCGCTTTGCGTTTGCTCAATGTAGTGTCCTGTTTGCTTGCTGGATGTGCTAATCGATACCTTCCACATCTTCCGCCTGGGGTCCCTTGTCGCTCTCAGCAACGATAAAGGACACTCTCTGGCCGTCTTTCAGGCCGCGGCGGCCACCGTCTCTAATGGCGCGAAAATGCACGAAAATTTCTTCACCATCGTCCTTGGTGATGAAGCCGAACCCTTTGGACACGTTGAACCATTTTACCTGCCCCTGCTCCCGGGACCCGCCTCCGGCGGGGGCCCGCGGTGCTGACTTGCCGGCGGGCTTCTGGGCGCGGGGACTTTTGCTCTTGCCGTGCTGAGCCGTAGCGGCCTTGCCGCCGTAGGCAAGGGATACCAGTAGGGCGGTGGCAAGAGTGGCACCGGAGAATGCGATAAACAGAAGCAGTGCCGCGTGGTTATTTCCGGTATACCAGGTGGTTATGGCGGTAGCGACGGCGGCAACCGCGAAGCTGATAACAATATTGACAATAAGACTCATTTAATTCCTCTCGTGACAGTAGGGCCCGGATGGTTGGGGCATGAATGCGGCGCAATTTTAGCACCATTCAGCTTGAGAGGTATGCTCACGCGTGAAATACAGCACGAGAAAGCCCTTCACGCCTCTCGCACAGAACTTGCAAAGGCGCACGCCCCAGCGAGTGCACTAAATGGGAGCATGCGGGTGTTTAGGGGGGCAGTGCCAGACAGTTCCCGGCCTAGAGCTTCATAACATCTTCGGCCTGCAGTCCCTTGGGCCCTTCGACCAGCTTGAATTCCACAACCTGCCCCTCATTGAGGGTGCGATAGCCGTCTCCCTGTATGGAGCGAAAATGTACGAATACGTCATCCTCGCTTTCCTGTCGGGTAATGAAACCAAAACCCTTGGCGTTGTTGAACCACTTTACTGTGCCGCTTACGCGATCTGTCATACCACTTTCCTCGGACTTTCATTTTGCTTTTATTGCGCTGCACCGACCAAAGTGGACGGTGAAGACTCGAAATCCGTGTTTCCGAAGTGTTGCTACATCTGTGTTATTTGTTGCTCTTGTAATCGCAGTGTTGCCAGCGCCTGTTTTTGCGCGTCTACCTTTTCCCTCTCCTTGGCTACGACGGCTGCCGGGGCTTTGTCTACAAACGCAGCATTGCCCAACTTGCCCTCGATACGTGCTATATCTTTCTCCAGTTTCTCTATTTCCCTGGTCAGACGCTTCAACTCCGCTGCCGGGTCGATCAAGCCGGCCATGGGCACCAGGATTTCCATTTCCCCTACCAATGATGTTGCGGCTATCGGCGCTTCCTCGCCCTCGGGTAACCAGCGTATATCCGCAAGTTTTGCCAGCTTTTTGAGGAACTGCGCGTTTTCATCCAGTCTTTTGCGATCGCGCTGGTCACCGTTGCGCAACAGCACTGGCAATTCCTTGCCCGGCGGAATATTCATCTCACCGCGTATGTTGCGAATGCCTACAATTACGCCTTTCAGCCATTCTATATCTGCGTTTGCAGCACTGTCCACGCCTTTCTCCCCGGCCTCGGGGTAGGGCTCCAACATGATTGTGGCGCCTGTTTTACCCGCGAGCGGCCCGACCGTTTGCCAGATTTCCTCTGTAATAAAGGGCATAAACGGATGCAGTAGCCGCAGCATGGCCTCCAGTACTTGCAGCAGGGTTTGCCGTGTACCGCGCTTCGCGGCAGGGGAGGCGTTGTCATCCCACAAGACCGGTTTGGACAGTTCGAGATACCAGTCGCAGTACTCGTTCCAAACGAATTCGTACAGGGCTTGTGACGCCAGATCAAAACGATAGCTGGCTACAGCGCGGGAGACTTCCATCGTGGTTTCCTGCAGTTTGCTACTAATCCAGCGATCTGCGAGGCTTAATTCGATGGCTGCATCATTACCGATGCCGCAGTCCTGCCCTTCACAGTTCATCAGCACGTAACGTGCGGCGTTCCAGATCTTGTTACAGAAATTCCGGTAGCCCTCTATCCGGCCGATATCAAATTTGATATCACGCCCGGTAGAGGCAAGAGAGTAATAGGTAAAACGCAGTGCGTCAGTACCATAGGCGCCCAGCCCCTCGGGAAACTGTTTGCGCGTTGCTTTTTCAATTTTCGCTGCCAGCTGAGGTTGCATCATGCCGGCGGTGCGTTTGCTAACGAGGCTTTCCAGATCGATACCATCAATCAGGTCGATGGGGTCGATCACATTACCCTTGGATTTGGACATTTTCTGGCCTTCGCCATCGCGTACCAGTCCGTGCACATACACGGTGTGAAACGGCACTTCCTTGCGAAAATGCAGGGTCATCATAATCATTCGCGCAACCCAGAAGAAAATAATGTCAAAGCCGGTAACAAGCACTGAGCTGGGGTGGAAAGTGGCGAGCTCGGGTGTTTCTTCCGGCCAGCCCAGGGTAGAGAAAGTCCACAGTGCCGAGGAAAACCAGGTGTCCAGTACATCTTCGTCCTGGCGCAATGTGACGTCTTCCGCCAGGTCATTCTCCGCGCGCACAGCTGCCTCGCTGGCACCGACATAGAAGTTGCCTGCTTCGTCATACCAGGCAGGTATGCGATGTCCCCACCAGAGCTGGCGGCTGATGCACCAGTCCTGGATGTCGCGCATCCACGCAAAGTAGGTGTTTTCCCACTGTTTGGGCACGAACTGGATATCGCCATTCTCCACCGCGGCAATGGCGGGTTTAGCCAGTTCCCGGGCATCCACGTACCACTGGTCTGTCAGGTAGGGTTCGATCACCACACCCGAGCGATCACCGCGGGGAACACGCAGAGTGTGGTCCTTGACCGCCGCCAACAGCCCCAGGCCGTCCATGTCAGCGATAATCTGTTTACGAGCCTCAAAGCGATCCATGCCCCGATAGGCTTCCGGTGCCTCGTTGTTGATAGCGGCGTCATCATTGAAGATGTTGATCATGGGCAGGCCGTGTCGTCGTCCCATCTCGTAGTCATTGAAATCGTGTGCCGGGGTGATTTTTACCACACCGGTGCCGAACTCCCGGTCTACATATTCGTCGGCAATCACGGGAATTTCACGCCCGGTGAGGGGCAGTTCCACGTTGCGGCCGATCAGGTGTTTGTAGCGCTCGTCTTCGGGGTGTACCGCGACCGCGGTGTCGCCGAGCATGGTTTCCGGCCTGGTTGTGGCCACGGTGACGAAGCCCTCGGCACCGGCGAGGGGGTAATCGAAATGCCACAGGTGACCCTGCTCCTCTTCCGACACGACTTCCAGATCGGAGATGGCGGTGTGCAGTACCGGGTCCCAGTTCACCAGGCGTTTGCCGCGATAGATCAGGCCCTCGCGATAGAGCTGGATAAACACTTCCTGCACCGCTTTGCTGAGGCCGGGGTCCATGGTAAAGCGCTCACGAGACCAGTCCAGGGATGAACCCAGCCTGCGCAATTGACGCGTGATGGTGCCGCCGGACTCCTCCTTCCATTCCCAGACCTTCTCCACGAACTTTTCCCGACCCAGTTCGTGTCGGTTTAATCCCTGTGCTTCCAGCTGGCGCTCGACCACCATTTGCGTGGCGATGCCGGCGTGATCAGTGCCCGCCTGCCACAGGGTGTTGTAGCCACTCATCCGATGGTAGCGGATGAGTGCGTCCATGATGGCTTCCTGGAACCCGTGGCCCATATGCAGGCTGCCGGTGACGTTCGGTGGCGGGATCATGATGCTGTAAGCGCGCTCGCCACCCTGGGGTGCGAAATAGCCACGCTCCTCCCACTCCTGGTACCAGCGGGATTCGATATCGGCGGGGTGGAAGGTTTTTTCCATTACTGGCAGTCCGTAGGCTTGTGCGATCGGGTAAGAGGGCGGCGATTATACGCTAAATGTCGTGTTTTTCGAGCTGGTAGCCGCGTTCCTTGTAGAACCGCCAGGAGCGGCGTTGTGAATCCAGGCTCGCCGGGTCCTGGGTAACCACCTCGGCTACCCGGCGGAAACGACTGAAAAAGGCCGGCACGCCCAACTGCAGGTTGATCAGCAAGTCGTTATGGCCAACCGGTTCCTGGCCCCAGCCTATGGCTATGCGTTCGGACTGTTCTTGCCCATGCAGACCGTGGGGCAGGAAGCTGGCGGGGCGGTAGGTCCATAGCAGTTCGTCCAGCTTGTGGGCCTGACCCTCGTCGGCGGCGTTGATAAAGATACTGTGGCCGCGCTGGAATGCCTTGTCCGCCAGTCGCACGGCAACCTGGAGGCGCTGTTCCACTGCCGTGGCCTGCACGACATAAAATCCGACCAGGGTCACTTGCGGGCAACCGCCGGGGCGGTGCGCGGCATCAGTGGGCGCGCTCCAGCAGGTACTGCGTCAGCAATCCGACAGGGCGTCCGGTGGCACCCTTGGGTGTGCTGTCCCAGGCGGAACCGGCGATGTCCAGGTGAGCCCAGTGGTAGTCCTCGGCGAAACGCGCCAGGAAACAGGCGGCGGTAACACTGCCGCCTCCAGCACCGCCGATATTAGCGATGTCGGCAAAGTTACTGTCGAGTTGCTTCTGGTAATCATCCCACAGCGGCATTTGCCAGGCGCGGTCGTGGCTTTCTACACCTGCAGCCAGCAGCTGCTCGGCGAGCTTTTCCTGGTTGGCATACAAGCCTGTTGCATGAGCACCCAGCGCCACCACGCAAGCACCGGTGAGCGTGGCGATATCGATCACTACCTGCGGCTTAAAGCGTCCGGCGTAGGTCAGGGCGTCGCACAGTACCAGGCGACCTTCGGCGTCAGTATTCAATACCTCAATAGTTTTGCCGGACATGCTGGTTACCACGTCACCCGGCTTGGTCGCACCACCGCTGGGCATATTTTCCGCGGCGGCAACTATGCCGACAACGTTCAATGGCAGTCCCAGCTCAGTGATGGTGCGCATAGTACCGAAAACGCTGGCTGCGCCACCCATATCGTATTTCATTTCGTCCATCTTGGCGCCTGGCTTGAGAGAGATGCCGCCGCTGTCGAAGGTGATGCCCTTGCCCACCAGAACATAGGGTCTTTCGCCGGTCTTGCCGCCCTTGTAGTTCATTACGATGAGTTTCGCCGGCTGGTCGGTGCCCGCGGTAACAGACAGCAACGAGCCCATGCCCAGCTCGCGCATCTTCTTTTCCTCGACGATGGTTGTGCTGAGCTTGGTATTCTCTGCGGCCAGTTTCCGCGCCTGTTTTGCGAGGTAGGCCGGCGTGCAGATGTTGCCGGGCAGGTCTGCCAGCCTGCGCGCCTCATTGATACCGTGGCCTGTTGCCGCGCCCTGGTCCAGGGCCTTCTGGCCCGCTTTTACCGATCTGGCATCACCGGTGTTCACCACAAGGCGTGACAATTTCATTGCCGGTTTTGGCTTGCTGACTGTTTCGGTGTAGCGGTAGGTGGCATAGGTGAGTTGGCGCGCGAGGCAGTTGAGTAGCCAGGCCGTATTACCCTCTTTTATTTTGAGGTCGCCCGCGTGCAATACAGCGTCGCTGGCGTGAATGGCATTGAGGGCTTTGCCCAATGTCTGCACAAATTTGCGCGCGGCAGCCTTATCGAAACTTGCCGGATCTCCGCAGCCCACCAGCAGGATACGCTTGGCGGCCCCTGCACCCGGAAGCAGACAGCTCTCACCGGATTTTCCGGTAAAATCCCCCAATGCGATAGTCGCAGCGATAGAGCCGCTGGCCGATTTATTAACACTCTGGGCGTCGGCGGAAAGTTTTTTCCGGCGATATATCGGCAGTATCAGGCACTGGGTCCGACCCGAGTTTGGATCGTCGATTTTTTTAGCGGTAAACTTAATTGTGGTCATTCTTTTCCCCCGGGAAGTTGGATAGCGGTCTAGTGTAAGCCGATAGGGCGCCAAACTGAATACAAAAGGCGTTATTCATCGGCGAGCTTACGCGGTATTCAGGCCTCTACAGGGGGTGAAGCGGACTTTTTCTTGTCTCGTGATTTGTTTTTCTTTGGCAGCAACACCAGTTCTGTCCCCGACAGGTAGTCGTGCCAGTAGCGCCCCTTGCGGTCGAACAGGCACCAGAGATAACCCAGGCCGAGGCAGGCCGCGGACAGTGGCGCCCCCAGGCAGCGAATAGCAATGCGTCCGGCTGTAGGCTGGGCACCGTCAAAGTCCACCAGCTTGATACGCCAGGCCTGCATACCCAGTGTTTGGCCATTCTTGAGCCAAAACCAGCCAAAAAACACCATCGCCGTAAAAAGTGCAACAAGGCGTACCAAATTGGCGTCGAGCTGCACTGTTCCATCGTCAGCAGGGCCGAGCCCCAGCAGGGTTCTAACGCCCATGACTATGATCACGCACACCATGATCAGCGGCAGCACCAGGAGGAGGTCATAAATAAGCGCTGCCAGCCGGCGCAGCAGAAACGGGGACTCGTGAGTGATCTGTCAGTCCTCCAGCGCCAGGTGATCTGTGGCCGGTGGCGGCGGGTCCTGCTTTTTGCGGTATTGGGGCTCTATTACATCGGCACCGGGGGGGGCCAGGTCAATACCGGACAGGTCGAGGTTCGGCGCATTGGCCTCTGGCGCGGCACAGTCCGAGAAATCGGTGCCGTCGGGGCTCAGGGATATACCGCTGGTGTCCGGATCCAGCGCCTGGGCGGAAGAGGGGAGTGTGGGTAGCAATTCTCCCACGCTACCTTCGCTGAGATGGCTGGTATCGGGCGCTGCAGGCGGTGCTGGCGGTGTTTCTGACAGGCGCTGACCACTGGTGTCCAGATCGAGGTTCGGTGTGGTTACAGTACTTGCAGCAGGAGCGGTACGTTCTTCGGTGCGCAACACTTCGGTGCCGGACGGTGCCAGCGCGATACTGCCACCGGCCTGCGTATCAGGCACTTCCGAGCTCTTTGGGGATTCTGTGGGTTGCGGCTGTGAGAGTGGGCCGGGAGCCGATGCCAGGGCGGCAATTCTTTCTGCGGCACTCATTGCTTTGGCCGCGGGTGGTGCCGATGGTGCCGCCGGGGTCGTGTTAGCGGCTTTGATTACCGGAATACCGCCGGCGTTTTCGATGGCTTGCTTGTATTTACGCGCGGTGGACTTGTCACAGTTGCGTTTTACCAACTGTGCTTTGCCGCTGAACAATTTATTGAGCGTGGCCTCATCGGCATTGAACAGTTTCGCCATATTTGCGCGTACAACGGGTAATTCCTTTCCTTCGAGGAGTTGCCCTGAATAATAGATATTGTAGCGAGCTTCCATACAGCAACTCCCTGAGTGTATTGCGCGAAGTATACGGAAAATCGTCCCGCTGGTCTTGCACTAGAAGGAGAGGGGCGGAGAACGGGCGCGAATGAGGCGGTTCAGCGACTTGTGACCTTCGGGGATGACATCTGCTACCATGCGCGGCTTTGCTGGTGCCGGTGATCAGGGCTCTATGAGTGATCGTGTTCCCACACGCTTTGTTAACACGTTACTGCGAATGGCCGGGGATCGAGGCTATGATTTCAGGGTAATCCTCAGTACCGCAGGGCTGGATTTTGACCCGCTTGACGAAAAGTCCCCGGGCTACCGGCCTGAAATCAGTGCCATGCAATATACCCGTGTCTACCAGCAAGTATTGCATCTGATGCAGGACGAGAGTTTTGGCCTGGCAGGCAGTGAATCAACGGCACCCGGAGCTTTCAGGATGATGTGCTACTGCGTTATCTCCTGTCGCAATCTCGGCCAGGCGATTCAGCGTACCGCGGAGTTCTACCGTACTTTCTTCGACGAGCACAGTCAGCTCTATGCCAATTTCAGCGAACAGTACGCCAGGGTGGGGTACCGTACGCAGGCT
This sequence comes from uncultured Haliea sp., assembly GCA_963977485.1. GTDB lineage: Bacteria > Pseudomonadota > Gammaproteobacteria > Pseudomonadales > Halieaceae > JARRPM01. Next base: position 106,020 of record CAXBOW010000005.1, on the reverse strand, counting down.
CCAAGTGGCGCCCCCCGCGTCGGCGTGGCAGACGCCTACGGCCTCTCTTTGTGGCACCGCTTTTTTGGCTGGCTGTGTGGTCGTTCAATCGAATTGAAACGGGTCGACTTCAGTGGTGCCGAGCCGGAACGCGTAGAAAAATACCAGAGCCTGTTTGCCTGCCCGATCTATTTTTCCCAGCCCAGCGATCTGCTCTATTTCGACAGTGCGTGCCTCGCCTGGCCAGTGGTGCATACGGAGCATTCACTGAGAGAATTTTTGCGCACGGCCCCCTATCAGTTGTTGATTATGGATAACAACCCGGCAGGCAAAAGTCTGTCAGTACAGGTAAAAGCTATGATGGGGCGCGATTTCAGCGCCGGTTTTCCCGGCTTTGAAACCATTAGCAGCGCGCTTGGCGTGTCCGCTCCAACACTGCGCCGCCGGCTCAAGCGGGAGGGAACGACGTTTCAGCAGCTGAAGGATGAGGCCCGATGTGAAGCGTCCATACTCTGGCTGGATCGCGCCGAGTTGTCTATCAATGAGGTGGCAATGCAGATGGGTTTCACGGACCCCAGTGCGTTTCATCGTTCGTTCAAAAAATGGACGGGTAAGACGCCTGGCCAATTTCGCCTGGAACGGCGTCGTCGCGACAGGCAGTAGATTGTGCGCGCAAGTGTACGGCTGTCGTGCTCGCCGTTTCCGGTCAATGCAGCGGATCAGGTGATGTTTGGATGACTGTTCCGCCCGGGTGGCCTCGGGTATAATTTGCGGGCACCTTTGATATGCGGTGCATAGAGTCCCTTTTTTATCGGAGTAACAGATGACGGTCCAGCAAGATATCGAGCTGCAACTGGCACAGGATTTTGCGCCTGAGTATCTGGATGTGGCCAACGAGAGTCACCAGCACAGCGTACCGGCAAATTCCGAGACCCATTTCAAGGTGGTGCTGGTAAGCGAGCGGTTTGAGGGGCAGCGCAAGGTCGCGCGGCACCAGCAAGTCTATGCGGCACTGGCCAGCCAACTTGCGGGGCCGGTGCACGCACTCGCGCTGCATACCTACACCGCGGGCGAATGGCAGGCCCGACAGGAGGCGGCACCGCAATCTCCGGAATGTCTCGGCGGCAGCAAGGCGGAGCTGTAGTTATGCCAGAAGTTGTGGTCGCCGCGTTATACAAATTTGTCGCTCTGGAAGATTTCCACGAATTGCGGGAACCGCTGCTGGACGCCTGTCTGGCTGCAGATGCACGCGGCACCCTGCTGCTGGCTCATGAGGGTATCAATGGCACGATTGCCGCCAGTCGGGAGGGTATAGACGCGGTGCTCGCATACCTGCGAGCAGACCCGCGTTTAGGGGATCTTGAGCACAAGGAATCTCTGGATGATCACATGCCTTTTTACCGCATGAAGGTCAAGCTGAAGAAGGAGATTGTCACCATGGGCATAGCGGGAATCGATCCGAATCAGCGGGTGGGTACCTATGTCAAACCGACGGACTGGAACGAACTGGTCAGCGATCCCGAAGTGTTATTGGTGGACACTCGCAACGACTACGAATGCGGGATCGGGAGCTTTCGCGGTGCTGTTGACCCTGAGACCACAACCTTCAGGGAATTTCCCGCTTACGTGCGCCAGCACCTCGATCCCACCAGGCATAAAAAGGTCGCTATGTTCTGTACTGGCGGTATCCGCTGTGAAAAAGCCTCTGCATTTATGCTGCAGGAGGGCTTCGAAGAGGTCTATCACCTGCAGGGTGGGATACTTAAGTATTTGGAGGAGGTGCCGGAGCAGGAAAGTATCTGGGAGGGCGAGTGCTTCGTATTCGACAATCGGGTGGCGGTGAATCACCGCCTGGAAAAAGGGCAGTATGACCAGTGCTACGGCTGCCGGCACCCCATCACCGAGCAGGACAAGCAATCAGAGCAATACCAGAAGGGTGTTTGCTGCCCGCGGTGTTTCGACACCCTGACGGCGGAACAAATAACGAACTTTCGCGAGCGCCAGAAGCAGATTGAACTCGCCGAGGCGCGGGGGGAAGTGCATATCGGGGCGTCACCACCGCAGCGACAGACGGCGGCCAGCTGAGAAGCCACTGTGCCCCATAGCTATCGCAGGTGCTGATTTATCGCGCCGCGAAATACAGCTACTGGAACGAAGGTACTCAAACCGACACTGTCACCCTCTGATATGACGCCACTGAGCAGCGGCGTGCCGGCGCCGGATACCTGCACCACTGCGCCGCCTGAAGCCCCCTTATATGCCGTGCAATTACTGTCACTGATACCCCGTTCTTCGGCGGTGATAACACAGGCCGCATCGAAAGTCAGGCGGTTGCCGTAATCTCCCATCGTCGCATCCCGCGAATAGCCCGCCATGGTGATGCTTCTGACGGGGTCGGCCCGACCGGGGTGCACCAGCAGTGCATTGGCTTTGCCAGCGGCCACGGGAAGCCTGAGCCGCAGAATCGCCCAGTCGGCGTGCATGCCGCCGCCGTCAGTGAGTCGGTAGGCCTCACGTCGCATTACCTCCGGAACTCCCGACACCAGGGTGAATACGATAGGCTTGCTGAGATCGGTGTAATTCGCCAGGCAATGCCAGGCCGTGATAATTGTATCCGCCGCTCTGCCTGCTTTGCCGGTTACCAGTGTGGCGCTGCAATCTTCCAGCACATGAGCGCGGCGTCCATCACGGTAAGTGCTGCCCGGCACTCGCAACTTTCCCACAGCGCTCAACCAGGCCGGTGCCTCACTACTGTACATTTTTCTGGAATCGACAGGGCTAGCTGCAGTTTCCGCTGCGATCTGGATCGGCAGGGCGATTAATCCGGTGATCAGGCAGCAGGCAAACAGGTATCTTGTCAGCGGGCGGGTACTGGATGATTTTTTGCAATCAGGCATCGTTATTTCAACGTCGTCTTCCCGCGACGGCTTGCTTATCAGTATGGTCGATGGATAGTAGATAAGTCGCCTTAGCGGGTAAAGGGCAGAGTTAGGGGCTTGAAGCAGTGCCGGGTCCTAGTGTTTGCGTAACCGGGTACCCCAAATGGATGATGCGGGGGCACTCATAGAAGCGTTTAGATAGGAACCGTCAGCCAACCGCCGGGAGATCGCAATGACTATCCATCAGAACATACAAGCAGGTGATGCCATGAACCAATACGGACTGGGCAGTCCCCGAGCACAAGAATTGATCGCTGCTGCTGGCGCTCTGGGCCCCGTACTGCGTGCTCGTGCCGCTGCCTGTAAGGCCAATAAGCGGGTTCCCGACGAAACAGTGGCCGACTTTCACACAGCGGGATTTTTTAAAATTCTGCAGCCGGAGCAGTGGGGGGGCTACGCCATGGACCCGCAAGTATTCTATGCGGTTGGGCTTGAGGTGGCCAGGTATTGCCCGTCCAGCGCATGGATACTCGGTGTAATCGCCGTGCACAACTGGCAACTGGCGCTGTTTGACGACCGGGCCGCCCAGGATGTCTGGTCTGAGGATCCCGCGGTACTGATTTCCTCATCCTACGCGCCGGTTGGCAAAGTGAAAGTGGTGGAGGGCGGGTTCCGCCTGAGTGGCCGCTGGAGCTTTTCCAGCGGCTCTCAACACTGTGAATGGGCATTCCTGGGGGCTGTTGTGCCCACCCCCGAGGCGCCGTTCGATATGGCCAATTACCGTACGTTCCTGGTGCCTGTCAGCGACTACACGATTGTGGATAACTGGGATGTAGTGGGGCTGCAGGGTACCGGTAGTCACGATATTGTCGTGGAGGATGCCTTTGTGCCTGAGCATCGTACCCACAAGTCCCTGGATGGTTTTCTGTGTGACAACCCCGGCAATGCGGTGAATACTGCGCCGCTTTATCGCATGCCCTTTATGCAGGTTTTTGTGCGTGCAGTATGTACGGCTACTCTGGGGGCTTGTGAAGGCGCGCTTGCAGCGTTTGTCGAGGTGGCCAAAACCCGTCAGGCGGGTCCGGTCAAAATGAAAAACGATCCGTTTGCACGCCAGCTGGCTGCAGAGGCCAAGTCCTCAATCGAGGAAATGAAACTCACCATGATCCGCAACTTTGACGCGATGATGGCCTGCTGCCGGTCTGGCGAGTCTATAGCGATAGAGGATCGCGTGCGCTACCGCTATGACTCGGCAGTAGTCGCCGATCGCTGTCTGGCGCTGTCCGGCCGTATGCTCAAGGCGGCGGGCAGTGGTGGCATTCGTCTCGACAGCGAGTTGTTGGCTTATCACCTGGACATCCTGGCGAGCCAGGCCCACATTGCCAATCACTCAATCCCCTTTGCCGTCAATATGGGTGGCACGATGTTCGGAGAAGACAATGTCGATTTTGCAATCTGATTTCAGTTGGAGAGGGCGCGAGCTGCCATGGCAATGAAAGGACTGTTACCGGAAGGGCATTACGCCGACTGTGCGAATGGTCACCGTATTCACTACCTGGACGAGGGGCCGGCCACGGCTGAAGTCGTGGTCTACCTGCACGGGTCGGGTCCCGGTGCCAGCGGCTACAGCAACTTCAAGGGTAACTATCCCTACCTCGTCGAGGCGGGGTACCGCTGTATTATCCCCGATCTTATCGGTTACGGATTCTCTGACAAGCCTACGGATGTTGAGCATCCGCTGTCATTTTTTGTGGAGTGCATCAGGCAAACGCTGGATTGCGCCGGTGTAGAGCGCTGTACACTGATTGGCAACTCTCTGGGTGGTGCCGTTGCCCTGGGGCTTGCGCTGGATGATCCGCAGCGCATCGAAAAACTGGTGTTAATGGCGCCCGGTGGATTGAGTGAAATGGCCGATTACCAGGCAATGCCCGGTATGCAGAAAGTGTTTAAGGTATTTGGTTCCGGCGAGCCGGTGACCCCGGCGGTGATGAAAGACCTGTTTGCCACCGGCCTGATGCACAACCCGAAATACGCGACTGACGAACTGGTCGCCGAACGTATGCAAATTATGGCAACCATGAACGGCCATGTCATGGCTACCATGTCGGTACCTGTGCTGACGGAGCGGCTGCGGGAAATCGAGTGCCCGGTATTGGGTTTTTGGGGCCTGGACGAGAAAATGATGCCGGAGAACGGTATCATGGCGCTGGCCCGCAACGTGCAGCACCTGCGTCTGATTCTGGTCAGCGAGTGTGGGCACTGGGTAATGGTTGAGCACGAAGGCATGTTCAACCGGGCTTGTCTGGATTTTATCAGTAACTAAGCTGGCGCAGCGCCGGCTCACAACAGGAGCGGGCATGCGTAAAAACCGACTGGGCAGAAGTGCAATCGTGGTTTCCGATATTTGTATGGGAACCATGACGTTCGGCAATCAAAGCGACGAGGCTGAGTCCTTTCGTATAATGGATATGGCCTATGACGCGGGAGTCGATTTCTATGACACCGCAGAGATGTACCCGGTGCCACCGGATGCAAAATATGTCGGTGCCACAGAGGAGATCGTTGGCCGCTGGCTGAAAACCAAAGACCGCGACTCGATTATTCTCGCCTCCAAGGTAGCGGGCCCCAGCCACGGCTGGCTTGCGGCTCCCCTGCGGGCAAGCAAGACGGGTCTCGACCGGCACCATATTGTGCGCGCTGTGGAGGGCAGCCTCAGGAGGCTGGACACAGACTATATCGACCTGTACCAGACGCACTGGCCCGATCCCGACTTCCCCTACGAAGAAACCCTGGAGGCGCTGGATGAACTGGTGCGCTCGGGCAAGGTACGTATTCTCGGCTGTAGTAACGAGACCACCTGGGGCCTGACCAAGAGTCTGTGGACGTCTGAGCTGCACGGTCTGGCGCGTTTTGAAACCATCCAGAATAATTTCAGCCTGAATAACCGCCGCTTTGAGGATGAACTGGCCCAGGCCTGCCGCAAGGAACAGGTCAGTCTGATTCCCTATTCTCCTCTGGCGGGCGGCGTACTCAGCGGTAAATACAATGACGGCGCCCGCCCCGAGGGCGCACGTTTTAGCTTTTACCTTAGCGCCGGGGAGCGGCAGCAAAAAATGGCGGCGCGTTTTGTCAATGACAAGACCCTGGAGTCCACTCGTCGATTCCAGGCAATAGCCGCAGAGGCCGGTATGTCCGTGATAACCATGGCTACGGCCTGGAGCAAACAGCACGACTTTGTGGCGTCTACCATCGTTGGTGCCACCCGGGCGGAGCAGATGCCGGAGATACTGGCGGCGGCAGACATCACCCTGGAGCCAGCCATACTGGCGAAGATAGATGAGGTCTGCCGGGACATTCGCTACCCCATGGGGTGAGCCGAGGTCCACCATGACCGAACTGATCCTTGTGGCGGTCGTGCTGGCGACATCGTGCCTGACCGCGGTGGTTGGCATGGGCGGCGGGGTCCTGCTACTGACGCTGATGCCCGGGTTGGTGCCGACATCCGCCATCCTGCCCCTGCATGCCCTGACTCAGCTTGCCAGTAATGCATCCCGGGCGGGCTTTGGCTGGCGTTCCCTGGATCTTGCGATTGTGCCGGCATTTATCATTGGTGCACTGGCAGGCAGTTGGCTGGGCTCCGAGATATACCAGGTGCTGGATGAGCGGTGGTTACCTGCCTTTATCGGCGTGTTCATTCTGGTCTTCACCTGGCTGCCGCTGCCGTTGGTGCGTGGTGGTGGTCAGCTGGCGCTGGGTGTGCTGGGTTTTTTCCAGACCGGCCTCGGCATGCTGGCCGGTGCTACCGGGCCGCTGGGAGCCGCCGTATTATTGCAGCGCAATAAAGAGCGGGACTGGTTGGTGGTGAATACCGCGCTATACATGACCCTCAATCACGGCCTGCGAGTATTTGCCTATTTTGCCATCGGTTTCAGTTATGCGCCCTGGTGGCCGTTGCTTACCGGCATGGTGATAGCGGGCATAGCGGGCTCCTGGTTGGGCACACGGTTGCGCCGCCTGGTGCCGCAACGGGATTTTCACAAGTGGTTTCGTCTGCTGGTAAGCCTGCTGGCTGTCCGCATGATTGCACTCGCTGTGCTTTAATTACCGCACCATTGAACCAGAGTCATTAATTGAGATGGAAGACAAGAGACGCGGGGCGCTGCTCGGTGTTACAGCGTACCTGATATGGGGCGGTGCCGCGTTGTACTGGGTGCAGACCGAGCCGGTGTCAGCCGCGGATCTGGTCGCACATAGGGTGCTGTGGTCTCTGCCGGTTGTGGTGCTGTGCCTTCTTGTCGCCGGCTCCGGTCGTCTTGGTCGTGCCATGGCCCTGTTCCGACAACCGCGAACGCTCGCGGTCATGGCTGGCGCGGCCTTGTTCAGTTCAATGAACTGGGCCCTTTTTATGTGGGCAGTGACTAACGGCAGGGCCACTGAGGCCAGTCTGGGCTATTTTCTGCTACCGCTGGTAAATGTATTGATAGGCCTTACCCTGTTTCGCGAATCAATCGATCGTGCGCAGAAGATTGGCGTCGCCTTCGCTGTTGCCGCGGTGTTGTTACAACTGCTCTACTACGGGGGCCTGCCCCTGGTATCCCTGGGCCTGGCACTTTCATTTGGGCTATACGGCGCAATTCGCAAGGGTGTGCATGTTGAGTCGATGGAGGGACTGTTGCTTGAAATGTCGATTCTGGCGCCTCTGGCATTGGCCTGGCTGGTATACCATGACGGCGCCGGTCTCGGACTATACGGTATCCGTGTCGATCTGTTTCTTCTGGGTGCCGGCGCGTTTACCGCCGTCCCCTTGATGGCGTACGTTGCCGCCAGTCGCATACTGCCGCTGACGGCATTGGGCCTGGTGTTCTATATCGGCCCGACCGCACAACTGGTGGTGGCGATATGGGTATTCGACGAGCCGTTCGATACTGTGCGATTCATCGCCTTTGGTCTTGTATGGTTGGGGTTGATTGTTGTGACAGTGAGCAATATGCGGCGTGCCGCAGCACTGCGTCGCTACGGCAGCAGCGCTGGGCCCTGAAGTTCTTGAGCCGGGACGACCCCCGGGGAGATCACTCATTATGTCTTACGTATTTTTTCCTCTGCTTATTGGTCTGATACTGTGTGCTTGCGCAGGCGGTTCTGTACAGGCGGCCGAAGCCGGTACAAATTTTCTTCCGGATGAACGGCCCTTGGCCAAAACCATGGTGTACGACTGCAACGGCTACGAGTTCACTGCCAGGCTGGGGCCCGGTGAGATGGCCGTCTGGCTGGTCGATCGCTATGTCATTTTATCCCAGGTTCGCAGTGCTTCGGGTACGAAGTATGTAGAGGGTGATATCGAGTTCTGGAGCAAAGGTGATGAGGCGATTCTGGAAGTAGGACATCAGCAATACCTCAATTGCGTGCTGGTGCCAGCACGTGTGCCCTGGGAAGACGCGCGGCGCAGAGGCGTTGCCTTTCGTGCTGTGGGCAACGAGCCCGGCTGGACGCTGGAGATCCAGGACGACAGGCATCTGCTATTTCTGGGGGACGATGGTATGCGGCGCGTCGCCACACCAAACCCCGGTGTGCAGACGCAGGACAATGTCAGGCGTTATCACGCTGTCACCGACTCCGCCGACCTGCACGTGGAGATTATTCAGGAGCCGTGTGCTGACACCATGTCAGGTGAAGCCTTTGCGGCCCGCGTGATTGTCACCCTGGACGATGGCATTTACCACGGCTGCGGTCGCGACCTCGATTATCCCTGGGAATAGTCGCCACCGGCGCTGTGTGTAAAAGTACCAAGACGGCTTTCGCGCGATCTTGATTGACATCAATGCCAGCAATACACACCCCCAATATTATAGCGTCCAGAAGGTGCAGCGCCGCTGCGCCGCCCAACCCGAAACAGGAGTGATGGAATGAAAAAAGCGTTATTGATGACGCTGGTGGCGGCCCTATTGGGCGGCAGCTTAACGGCACAGGCGTATGAGAAAGGGGATTTTGTGCTGCGCCTGGGAGCGGTAAATGTAGACCCGGATTCCGACAGCAGCCCGATCAACCTGCCGGGTGTCCCTACACTTCATACTGAGGTAGATGACGATACCCAGTTCGGCATTATCCCCATGTATATGGTGACCGATCATGTTGGCATCGAACTGCTTACAGCCACACCTTTCAAACACAACATCACACTTCATGGCCAGGGCGTAAACCTTAATGCCGGCTCTACCAAACACCTGCCCCCGACCATCACCGCCCAGTGGTACCCGCGCGGCGGCAAAAGTGGTTGGCAGCCCTTCCTCGGGTTGGGTGTGAACTACACCATATTCTTTGATGAAAAAACCGACAAGCAATTGGACGAAACGCTCAATGCCATTCTGGGCTCTACCCAGGAGAGTCTCGATCTCGATAATTCATTTGGCCTTTCCGCCCAGGCTGGCGTGGATATTCCTTTCGCCAAGGATTGGGCACTCAGTCTTGAGGTCTGGTACATCGAGATCGATACCAATGCCACGGTTAAAACAGACGTTGGCAATGTGCACTTCAAGACACAGATCGATCCCTTTGTTTATCACATAGGTATCGCCCACCGCTTTTAACCCGATTGACCGGCTCACCTACGGTCTCTTGGTGCCTGGCCCCGCTAGTTTCTAGCGGGGTCTTTTTTTTGTGTCTCACCTCCTTGTCAGCTAGACCCATCCGGTGTTTGCACACACCGGTATCATCAAACCTGCTGCGTAGAACTTGGCGGAGGGGTCAAATCGGGTATAGGTTGACGGGACCGTCTGAGGCCATGGATGGCCGAAACGAGCCTACATGGATGTATTTACGGCGTGTCCCGACAACCTATACCCGAATTGACCCCGTTCCTTGATGTCTGAACTTTCGGGCTTTGCATCTCCAGACTCATATCTAGTGATGCATCTGCGAATGATCCATCGGTTCAGACATCCCGGACGGCCCAGCAGCGTGGCCGGAATGCCCACTGTGGGAGGCGGTAATGTATAAGGTCCAGGCACCAGAGACGATGAGGAGCAGGGCGACGAAAAGCTTGAGGCCGCGTTTGCGCAGGAAAGCCTGCAAGCTCTCGGCACCAAAGCTGGTGGCGAGCATGGCGGGGAGGGTGCCGAGGCCGAACAGGAACATCAGCAGTGCGGAGGTGGGCGCATGTTGGGCGGTGGCAGACCAGGCAAGGGCGCTGTAGATGAGGCCACAGGGCATCAAACCCCAGCAGAGGCCGAGAGCATAAGCCTGGGGCCAGTGGCGCACCGGCAACCAGCGGGAAGAGAACCGTTGCACTGGCTGCCAGAGCTTTGCGCCGGCTCGCTCCAGCATGGCCATGCCGCGCCACCAGTCGGCCACGTAGAGTCCCATACCGATCAATAACAGGCCGGCGATGTAGCGCAGACCGATGGTCCATGCGGTGATGTCAACGCTGCCGGCTGCCAGGCCCAGCAGAGCTCCCAGCAGGGTATAGCTGCTGATTCGCCCCGCGTGGTAGGCGATGGTCACCGTGTGAGAGCCGGAGCCGCCCAGGCTCAGTGCGGCCGCGATGCCGCCGCACATGCCCAGGCAGTGGCCCGCACCGGCCAGGCCGAGACCCAATGCGCTGGCATAACCCAGCTCAGTCACGGTTTCTCCGCTGGCGGTTGGGTATTGTCTGAATTTGTGTCATCCGGTGTCGCCGGAGTCTCGTCATCCGCCAGTATCCGCCAGGACTCCTTGTCCAGGTCCTCGTATTGGCCGTTGTCGATGGCCCAGAGCAGCAGCTTGATTGCAATTGCGCAAAAAAGCAGTGCAATGGGTATGAGGAGATAAAGGCTATCCACGGGACTGGGGGCTCACGAAACTCATGGACTGCTATTTAACCGCAGGGAATTGGCGACTACCAGTAGAGAACTGGCAGACATACCGATAGCGGCGGCCCACGGTGGCACAAAGCCCATTGCTGCCAGTGGAATGGCGCTGGCGTTGTAGGCCAACGCCCAGGCAAAATTCTGGTTGATGACCCGGCGGCACTGCCGGGCTTTACGCCAGGTGCTGGTGACAGAGTGCAGGTCGCCGCCAACCAGTACGAAGTCGGCCTGGGCGCGGGCCAGGTCGCTGGCACTGGGTACGGCGAAGGAGGCGTCTGCCAGACTGAGTACCGGCGCATCGTTGAGCCCGTCACCTACCATGACAACGACGGCGCCGGCCGCCTGCAGAGCCTGGACATGGGCCATTTTCTGCTGCGGCTCCAACCCTGTCGCTACATCTGTTATGCCCAGCGTGTTCGCGAGTCGGGGACCCTGGGCAGAGCTGTCACCGGTCAGCAGTGACACTGCCAGTCCGGCATCTCGTGCTGCGGCTACAACATCGGCCGCCTCGGGCCTGGTGCGGTCGTCCAGGCCAATCCATGCCAGTGGTGTTTCGTCGCGACACAGGGCAACCCAATACAGCGGTTCAGCAGGTGGTGGCGGCAGGGTGGGCGCCAGAGCGCGGCAGAAGGGCTCGCTGCCCATGCGAAAGGTGTGACTGCCCTGTTTAGCCTCCAGGCCAGCGCCAACCTGATAGCGCACATTCTCCAGGCCGGGACTGGGGTCGATAGCGGCGAACGCGGTACCCACCGGATGGCTTGAATATTTCTGCAGGGCGGCGCCTGTCGCCAATACCTGCTCCCGTGAGAAATCTCCCAGTGTGTGCACATCTGCGATCGCCAGGATGCCCTCTGTGAGCGTGCCGGTTTTGTCAAAAATGAGATGAGTGGCGCGGGACAGGGCCTCCAGCGCGTTTTCGCCCCGTACGATGACGCCGTTTGCACGCAGTGCACTGGCGGCACTGGTGAGGGCTGCCGGTGTGGCCAGTGCCAGCGCACAGGGACAACTGATGACAAGAACAGACAGGGCAATCCAGAACGCCTGATCGGGATCCAGTTGGCTCCAGACCACTGCCGTGACTGCGGTCAACAGCAGCACGGCACCGACGAACCATGAGGCGATACGGTCGGCGAGGCGGGCGAGGCGAGGTTTTTCGCCCTGGGCCTGTTCTACCGAGCGCTGCAGTGCGGCTAGGCGGCTTTCGAGGTAGTTGCCCAGCACACGGGCTTCCAACGCCGTTTCAGTGTTCAAGGTGCTCGCGTAGATAGTGTCTCCGGGGGCGACTGTGCGGGGCAGGTGTTCACCATTGAATGTGTCTTCCCGTACGGCGCTTTGACCGGCGATTACCTGTGCATCTACAGGCACGGTATCCCCTGCCCTGACCAACACAATATCGCCGGCGTTCAGCTGGATTCGGGGCACGACAAGCCACTGCTTTTCACGTCGGGCGGTAACGGCATCGGGTAGGGTTTCCTGGGCATCAAACCAGCTGAGGTTATGGCGTTGACTGGCGCGACGCTCGAGGAAGCGGCCCAGCAACAGGAAGAATGTGAACATCACCACGGAGTCAAAATACACCTGCCCGGTACCGGTGACCGTTGCCCAGATACTGGCCAGCCAGGCGAGACCGATGGCCAGGGCGACGGGTAAATCCATCACCAGTGCGCCCTGCTTAAGGTGGCGCCAGGCGGTGATAAAAAATGGGCGCGAGGAAAACACCACCACGAAGCTGGCCACCAGCAGACTTACCCAGCGCAACAATCCCTGGTACTGACTTTCGATTCCCTGGATATCACCGGCGTGCAGCGCCACGGCAAACATGCCCACCTGCATCATGCCCAGGCCCGCCACGGCCAGGCGCCGCAATTCCAGCCGATATTCGTCGGCCACCTGTTGTCGCTGTGTACTGGTATGGAAGGGTCTTCCGCGATAACCCAGAGCATCCACCTGGGCGAATATTTCGCTGAGTTTGATGCGGTCGGGCTGAAACCGAATGTCCAGCCGGTTCTGTTGCAGGTTGACCAGTGCCTTGCTGACACCGGGTAGCCGTCCCATGGTTTGCTCTATCAGCCAGGTACAGGCGGCACAGGATATACCGCCTAGCAGCAGTTTCGCTGTCACCTCGCCGTCGGCGCTGGTCTCGGTAAACGTGGTGGACAGCGCCGGGTCATCATAGATGAGGTACTGTTCAAGGACATCGGGGTCGCGTTCGGAAGGACGGTCATTGTAGGTGGTGCGCTGCTGATAGAAGTTTTCCAGACCACTGGCACTGATCAGTCCGGCAACGGCGCGACAACCCGGGCAACACATCGGCCGAAACTGGTCGGCGATGACAATGCCAAAATCCACCCCCGCCGGGACTTGCTCTCCGCAGTGATAACAGACCTGGACGTCGGTATTGGCACTGCCGTCAGTCGGCAGCGGCATGGCCAATATCATGTTGTTGGATAATGCCGTCCAGGCGCCAGCCACCCTCTTGCTCCAGGCTTAGTATCCAAAGCCAGCGGGGTGCTATGGGGGCGGGTAGTGGAGCCTGGTAAATGCCCGGGGAGATCCTGCTCACAGTCACCGGAAAATCGCGATCAGCTTCCAGCGGATGAGACAGCGTCAGGCTCAGAGATTGCGCGTCGACCGGGCCCTCAAGTCGCACTGTTACGTGATCATTGGAAAAATGTAAACTGGCGCTGATGCCCAGTTCAGTGCTGCGTTGTTTTTTCTCCAGCTGCCGATTTATCGCCAACCCATCCTTGTAGTACTCATCTACCACCAGATCATCCGCACCATAGTAGGCGATATACATGGTGACGAAGCTGGCGACTACCACGCTGGCGGGCAACAGGATAAGAAACCACGGCCAGAACTGGCGGAACCAGGGTTCGGTGTCTCCGCCGGGCAGGGCGGGCCTCATCACATGGGCCTCATAAAGCGCGACTCGGTGGTAGCACTGAGGGAGGGCTTGTCGGTAGCGACTGCAGTGAAATCCAGCTCGGTGCTGGGGCTGTCAAGTTCTCCCGGTTCGACACTTACTCGCAAGCTGATGCTGCGCACTTCTCCGCCGTTAAGTGTATGACGGGTAGTTCCCACTATGCTGGCCCCCTCTATACCCTCGATAGTAATGTCAAACGTGTGCATGTCGTTATCCATATTCGCCAACTGCAGAGTGTAAATGTTCTCGACCGCGCCGCTGTCGGTGATGCTATACAACTGTGTTCGGTCGCGTATAGCCGTGAGTTCCAGTGGTATACGGCTGAAGACGTTGTACCAGAATACCCCCACCATAAGACAGAGTACGAGGAAGTAGCCGATGATGCGCGGGCGCAACCAACGGGTTTTTCCACCCTCCAGCTCGTGCTCACTGGTATAGCGTATCAGTCCCCGGGGATACTCCATTTTATCCATAACAGAATTACAGGCATCAATACATAGGGCGCAGCCAATGCATTCGTACTGCAGGCCGTCGCGGATGTCGATACCCGTGGGGCAGACTTGTACACACAGGGAGCAGTCCACACAATCGCCGAGTGCCAGCTCGTCGTGTTTGATGCTGCGTTTACGCGAGCCGCGTGGTTCCCCGCGTTTCTTGTCGTAGGAGACAATCAGCGTGTCCTGGTCGAACATCACTGACTGGAACCGGGCGTAGGGGCACATGTATTTGCAGACCTGTTCACGCATCCAGCCCGCGTTTATATAGGTCGCGAGGGTGAAGAAAATCGTCCACGACGTGGCCCATTGGCCCGCCGATAGTGTGACAAGATCCGGTAACAATTCCCTGATCGGGGTAAAGTAACCGACAAAAGTAAAACCGGTGACAAAGCCCACAAACAACCAGGAGCCGTGTTTGAGAATCTTCCTCGTCACTTTTTCCAGCGACCATGGAGCCTTGTCCAGCTTCATGCGCTGGTTGCGACTGCCTTCCGTTTTTTGCTCCAGCCACATGAAGATGCTGGTCCAGACCGTCTGCGGGCAGGTGTAGCCGCACCAGACCCTGCCGGCGAATGTGGTCACGGCAAACAGAGCAAAGGCGGCAATGATCAGCATAAAAGCGAGCATGGGAAAGTCCTGCGGCCAGAAGCTGAGGCCAAAGATGTAGAACTTTCTTGCGGGAAGATCGAACAGTATGGCCTGGCGACCATCCCAGCTTGCCCAGGGGAGCAACAGGTAGCCCAGCAGCAAAGGCCAGCCACTGAACAAGCGTATGCGCTGGTAAAAGCCTTCGATTTTCCGTGTGTATATTTTTTCGCGACGCTGATAGAGATCGATCTCTTCGACCTCTGCAGGCGCCACTTCCCGGAGGTCAATCAGATCCTGGTCAGACATGTTCCTGTTCCGCGATAAGAGGGTAAAGCCCGATTTGGCAGGGCTTGTTGCCAAGCCCTGGGTGTTAGCTGAGTGCGCTTACTGTTGTTGCCTGAGGCCGAATACGTAGGCCGAGATGATGTGGATTTTATCTTCACTCAGAGTGTCCTTGAAGGCGGGCATAATGCCGTTGCGCCCGGCCCGGATGGAGTGCGCGATCTGTTCTTCGCTACCACCATATAACCACACGCCATTAGTCAGGTTGGGTGAGCCCATCGCAGGGTTGCCCTGGGCATTGGCGCCATGGCAGGCCACACAATAGGTTTTAAACACTGTTTCACCGGCGGCTGCCTGTGCTGCATCTACATTTCTGCCGTTGACGCTGAGCACATACTGGGTGACATCCGCCACACCCTTGTCGCCGATGATACTGCCCCATGCGGGCATGGCAGCCTGGCGCCCGTTTTCCAGGGTGGTCTTGATCGTGGCGGGGTCACCTCCATAGATCCAGTCGTCATCAGTGAGGTTGGGGAAGCCGTAGCGTCCCTTGCCGTCTGCGCCATGGCACTGGGCACAGTTGTTGGCGAACATGCGCATCCCCATTTTTCGTACCGCCGGGTCGCCGGCAATCTCTTCCACCGGAAGGGCCAGATAGCGATCACGCATATCCCGGTACTTTTCATCAGCTGCCGCGACTTCATCGTTGTATTGGCCCAGTTGGGTCCAGCCAATAGCGCCGGCAAAGTTTCCCATACCGGGGTAGACGATCAGATAACCCACGCCCCAGACAATGGTGATTACAAACATGTAAAACCACCAGGCGGGGAGGGGATTGTCCAATTCCTCTATACCATCGGCCACATGCCCTGTCGTTTTTTCTGTGGGCGGCCCCTCGTGTTTTCGCGTTGAAAACAAAATCCAGACGAGCCCTACCAGCGTTATGCTGGTGAGGATGATGATCCAGTAGCTCCAGAAACTAGCCATTCCTTTCGTCCTCCTTCATGGTCTCTTTGTTCTGCTGCTCGTCCGCAAAGGGAAGGTTGGCGGCTTCGTCAAAAGATTTTTTACGTTTACTGCTATAGGCCCAGATACACAGCCCGAAGAAGGCGATCATCAGGAATGCGGTACTGAATCCTCTCAAGTCGTTAATGTCCATTAGCGCCTCGTTTGCAGCAGGGTGCCCAGCTGTTGCAAATAGGCAACAACGGCCTCAATTTCTTTCTTGCCTGTAACTGCGGCTTCAGCGCCAGCTATGTCCTCATCCGTATACGGAACACCGACATCGCGCAGGGCTGACATTTTCCTGCCGGTAATCCGCGCGTCAATTTCGTCTTCGAACAGCCATGGGAAGGCGGGCATATTTGATTCGGGTACAACATCTCGCGGATTCCATAAATGCGCTCTATGCCAGTCGTCGCTATAGCGTTTGCCGACCCTGGCCAGGTCGGGTCCGGTGCGTTTGGATCCCCAAAGAAAGGGGTGGTTGTACACAAACTCACCAGCCACAGAGTAGTGCCCATAGCGCTCTGTTTCCGCGCGCAGCGGCCGGATCATCTGGGAGTGGCAGGTGTTACAGCCCTCGCGAATATAGACGTCCCGGCCTTCAAGCTCCAGCGCCGGCAGCGGCATCAGACCCGCGATCGGCTCGTTGGTTTCTTTCAGGAAAAGTAGTGGAACCAGCTCTACCAATGTGCCAAAGCTCAGGGCCACAACTATCAGCACCATCATCAGACCGACATTTTTTTCAATAACCTCGTGTTTCATCGTCCCCTCCTCAGGCCGCGCTAGCGACAGCCGGGGCCGCCAGTGGTTCAACATCTTTACGGCTGGTCATATACAGGTTGTACGCCATCAGCAACATGCCGCTGAAGAAAATCGCACCGCCTATGACGCGCACTACATAGCCGGGATAGCTGGCTGCAACAGACTCTACAAAGCTATAGGTGAGCGTGCCGTCCTGGTTGTAGGCGCGCCACATAAGACCCTGGAGTATGCCGTTAACCCACATGGATGTGATGTACAGGACAGTGCCAATGGTAGACATCCAGAAATGGGCATTGATCAGGCCGATACTGTACATGCGCTCCCTGCCGAACATGATAGGAATCAGGTGGTACATGGCCCCTATAGAAATCATCGCCACCCAGCCCAGAGCGCCGGAGTGGACGTGGCCGATAGTCCAGTCGGTGTAGTGAGACAGTGAGTTTACGGTTTTGATGGACATCATCGGGCCCTCAAACGTAGACATGCCATAGAACGACAGGCTCACCACCAGAAAGCGTAGAATCGGGTCGGTACGCAATTTGTGCCAGGCACCGGAGAGGGTCATCATGCCGTTGATCATGCCGCCCCAGGACGGGGCCAGCAGGATGATGGACATTACCATGCCCAGGCTTTGGGCCCAGTCGGGAAGCGCGGTGTAGTGGAGGTGGTGAGGGCCAGCCCATATGTACACGGCGACCAGTGCCCAGAAATGTACAATGCTCAAGCGGTAGGAGTACACCGGGCGCCCCGCCTGCTTGGGCACGAAATAATACATCATACCCAGAAAGCCGGCAGTCAGGAAAAAGCCAACCGCATTGTGGCCGTACCACCACTGCACCATGGCGTCCACGGTGCCGGCATAAATGGAGTACGACTTGCCGATGGTAACGGGAATCGCCAGGCTGTTGATGATATGCAGTAACGCGACCGCGATAATGAAGGCACCAAAAAACCAGTTCGCGACATAAATATGGTTGGTCTTTCGCTTGGCGATCGTGCCGAAAAATACCACGGCGTAAAGTACCCACACAACGGCAATGAGGATATCGATAGGCCATTCCAGCTCAGCGTATTCCTTGCTGCTGGTCCAGCCCATGGGTAGCGTTATCGCCGCACACACGATGACCAGCTGCCAGCCCCAGAACGTCACCGCGGCGAGTTTGTCGGAAAGTATTCGGGTCTGGCAGGTGCGCTGCACTACATAGTAGGAACTGGCGAAAAGTGCACAACCGCCAAAAGCAAAAATGACTGCATTGGTATGCAGCGGTCGCAGGCGGCCGAAGGACAGCCATGGCAGGTCAAAGTTCAGGGCTGGCCACGCCAATTGTGCGGCGATAAGCACACCTACCAGCATGCCGACGATACCCCAGACCACCGTCATAACGGTAAATTGGCGCACGACCTTGTAGTTGTAGATGGGGTGTTCCAGTGCGGAGTTAAGCTCACTCATGGTTTGATTCCAATGCTAGATGTCAGTGCTGTAAAACGATTGCTGCTTGCCGTTGATGCTCAGTCGGTAAACGCCGGGGCTGCGCCGAACTCCCACAGGAGTACCGAACCCACCATCATGCAGATGAGGATCACAAGCGCTACACCAACGACAGCGCTGGAAAAGAGGAAACCGCGCTCTTCCGGGATGTTCATCACGATGGGAATCCCCAGGTACAAGAGGTAAACCGACCAGCTAACGGCGCAGACCCCTACCAACAGGTCAATCCACAGGAGAGGGTAAAAACCTACCAGACCGGCGATAAATAAGGGGGTGGACGTCAGGCCGGCTATAACAATACCTTTGGTCAGTGTAGACGCGGCACCATAAGTTGCCGACATCCAGTGGACAAAATAGCCTATTACCGCGACGGAACCCAGCATGGCCAGGTAAAACAGCACGCTGATTTGACGGGCGCTGTCCACCGTCAGCTTGATGGCGTCTCCCTTATCTCCCACAGTCCAGCCAACATGGCTGGTACCGTAGTACCACGCGACCGCAGGCAGCAGGGCGAGGAAGCAGGGGTAGAGGAGCAGGGTTCTGAAGGAGCTTTCCGGGAGGTCAGCAATCGCCCGCCACTGGGCGCTGGGTTTGACCAGTAAGCCAAAGGTATGTTGGATCATTAGAGTGTATTCTCCCCGAAACAGCTGATGTAATACGCGAAAGCGTCATGATAGGTTGTGCTGTGGTTGAAACCTTGATTTACCTCAAGATAGTGCGATGTGTTAGCTACTCACATTGGCCATATTCTGCAGGCCGGGCACATCCAGTATTTTGATTTCCTTGTTGTCTACCTGCAGGATTCCCAGTTTTTGCATGCGGCTGAAAACACGGCTTACCGTCTCCACTGTCAGCCCGAGGTAATTGCCGATGTCCACCCGGGACATGGTCAGGCGAAACTGCGTGGCGCTTAACTTGCGCCTGCTGTTTCGAGTGGAAATGCTGAGCATAAGAGAGGCCACGCGCTCATCCGCAGAATTTTTGCTGAGCAGGGTGATGAGTTGTTGGTCGTCGGTGATTTCTCTGCTCATAAGCTGGAAAAAATGACGTTGTAGCGTGGGTATTGTCGCACTCAGCTTTTCCAGTGAGGAGAAGGGGATTTCGCAGACCGCGGCAGTTTCAAGCGCTTTCGCAGAAGATGCATGTAGGTTGTTACTTATACCGTCCATACCCAGAATTTCGCCCGGAAAATAAAAGCCGGTAACCTGCTCGCGGCCGTCGTCTGTCGTTTTGTAGGCCTTGAGTGTGCCGGAACGCACGGCGTAAACTGATTTGAAATCGTCGCCCTCGCGATACAGGTGCTGGCTTTTCTGCAGGGGCTTACTGCGCTGAATGATTTCATCCAACTGCTCGATATCATCCGATTCCAGGGCCAGGGGTAGGCATATGCTGTTGAGCCGGCAATTTCCACAGCTCACCTGATAGTCGTGAATACACGGTTTGAGGGCGTTGTTGTCTCCCGTGTCTGTCAGTCTGATGGTCATGCAAAACTCCCCGCTGCCGAACCAGCAGCTACAGATTTCAGACAGTATAATCTAAAGTATTGAACACAAGTGATTTGTTTTTCCGGACCACTACTAGATAGTGGCAGAGAAACGTGGTGGCGCCCGGTCACCGCCGTGGTCATTCAAATAGGCATCAAAGGGCATACAGATATTGCGCAAGAACGGCCTGCCGCGCTGCGTGACCACGATTTCCTCAGCAGTGATTTCCACTAGCCCGTCCCGCTGCATAGCCCGCAGGCCGGCCAATTCGTCGTGGAATCGGTTGTTGAAGTCGATACCGAACTGAAGATTGCAATCAGCGAAATCCAATCGGAGAGCAGAAATCAGGCTCATAATAATATAGCGACGCAGTTTGTCTTCACTGGTCACCTTGCAGCCCCGGTTGACCGGTCTCCCATCGTCATCTACGAGCGCATAATACTGTTCCAGATCGCTGGCATTTTGCAGATAAAAGTCTCCCATCTGGCTGATTGCAGAAGCGCCCAACCCCAGCAGGTCATCCGCCATATGCAAGGAATACCCCTGGAAATTACGCTGCAGGCGTCCCTCCTGTAGAGCGATGGCCAGTTCGTCCTCAGGCAATACATAGTGATCCATGCCGATGTACAGATAACCCGCATCCTGCAGCCGGTGACTGATCATTTGCTGTAGCAGCAGCTTTTCCGCTGGTTGCGGCAGCGCCAGGCGGTCGATGGCGCGTTGACTGCTGAAACGTTCAGGCAGATGTGCGTAGTTGTAGCAGGCAATACGATCAGGGCGTAAGGAGATCACCTTGCGCAGGGTCTCCTGGATTGTGTACCTGTCCTGATTGGGCAGGCCATAGATCAGGTCAAAGCTGAGTGACCGGAAGTTGTGCGAGCGGATATTTTCAACCAGTGGCGCGACCATTTCATAGGGCTGGATGCGATTGACAGCCAACTGTACCAGTGGGTCGAAATCCTGGATGCCCAGACTGATACGATTGAAACCCACCCCTTTGAGCAGAGCAATGGTGCTTGTTTCTACTGTGCGGGGGTCAATCTCGATGGAGTATTCCCGGTATTCTTTGTCCACAAGGCGAAAATGGCTGGCGAGCATGTGCATCAGCTCAGTTATCTCGGCGTTGTCCAGGTAGGTAGGTGTGCCCCCGCCCCAGTGCATCTGGGTAATGGGGCGCTGTTCTCCCACCAGCTGCGATTGCTGCACAATCTCTTTTTGCAGGTGATCGAGGTACAACCTGGTGACGCCTTCTTTTCGGGTGACAATTTTGTTGCAGGCACAGTAGTAACAAATGTCTCTGCAGAACGGCAGATGCAGATACAGTGACAGTGGTGCCCTTTTGTGGTCGCCCTCCCTGGCTTGCCATGCCAGGTACTGGTCGATCGGAAAATCCTGGCGAAACTGCGGCGCAGTAGGGTAGGAGGTATAGCGTGGCCCTTCACAGGCATATTTAGCCGCCAATTCCATATCCACGCGATGAGCAGGGGGTACTGCGACAACCGCTTCGGGCCTGGGGTGAAAGCTTGTCATGTTTGCTGTGTCGTCCGATCACGCGGGAGTGCAAATTAACAAGTTAATGGCACTGTGGCGTTGACCCAAATCAAGGTGATCACAGTCCAGTATAGTGGTGTGAAAAAACCCCGATATGAAGGCCTTAGCCCAGGGCGGCTACACTCTTGATTATCCGGCGCACCAGCTCGGCCTGTCGCGACACGCCGGTCTTGGCGAAAATGGATTTGAGCTGGGCCCTGGCCGTGTGAGGGGAAATGTTTTGCGCTGCGGAAACCTCGGCGAGACTCAGTCCCCGCGCCAGTAGAATAGCCAGCCTGGCCTCTGCGGGTGTCAGGCCAAATAGCTCGCCAAGCGTGTGCTGGGAAGCGGAGTCGCGCTGATCGGGGTCACTGACGAAAACCGCGACACAGGGCCCGGCCTGACTTTCACTCCACTCGGAAATCGGCACCGGTTTTACCACCAGTCCCAGAGCGGACCTGCCAGCTTTGCGCGGCACCCGCAGTGCTTTTACCAGCGCAGTTACACCGTTTTGTTGCGCGGTGATGACGCTGGCAATAGCCGCCTGTAATTCCCGGTCCGTGTTGCGGCCTTCAATGTGCAGGTGTCCGCCGCGCAGGCTCAGACCGTCAGCGTCGTCCAGGAGTGCGGCGGCCAGGGTGTTGGTGTTGGTCAGTTTGCCTTTTTCGTCGAGGATAAAGGTCGCAACAGAGAGCTGATCAACCGCCCCGGCATAGATGTCGCGCTCTGAGGTCATCTGGTTGAGGCGGCCATATATGGCCAGTGCCTGGCGCAGATGCGGAGTCAGCAGGGTCAGCATTTCCCGGTCCTGTGATGTGAAGTTTGCCTCCTCCTTGCGCCGGGAGAAACGCAGGCGCGCCAGCAGACCTCCTGGCTCACCGGTATCGACTCCCAGGATGCGGAACAGCTCGACGGGCCGCAGGTAGTGCTGGTAGTAGTCCGAGGCCACCAGCTCTGCGTCCGGCATCAGGTCATCGAGGCTGATAATTTTGTCCAGTGGCAGGTTGATGAAAGGGTCCAGAGAAAAGAACTGCTCACGATAGGCTGTCACCTGCCAGTCGTCGGAATCAGCCAGCGGTGAACGAGGGGCAGACTCGCCGTGTTCGGGCCGGACACTGTTGAGAATTACACCGGGATCTTCCGCGCTGGGAGGGCGCAACACCAGCGACACGACCTGGGCATCTATCGCCTCGCGCATGGCCGGTAGCGTGCCGTGCCAGGGCGGCTGTTCAAGTACACCCTGGTAAATCAATCGCACCAAGTGATCGTAGCGCGCGTCTATCAGCACAGAAGCCAAGTCGACTTTTCCCGATTGTTTGCCAATGATTATTTCTCGATGGACGAGAGGTCCTGGGCCACGTCAGCCAGGCGCTTGGGCCGGCCTACACCCCATCCCTGCAGGTAGTCCACGCCAATTTCGCGCAATTTGGCGACAATCTCATCGTTTTCCACCGACTCAGCTATGGTTTCCTGCCCGAGAAAATGAGCCAGGTCGTTGATCGAGCGAGCGATGGCGTAATCATTGCGATTTTTGTGTATGTTGGTGACAAAACTGCCGTCGATCTTGACGTAATCCACGGGTAATTCTCGCAGATAATTGTGACTCGCAAGACCGGTGCCGAAATCATCAATGGAAAATTTGCAGCCAATATTGCGAAACGCTCGCACGAAATCTGCGGCCTTGACGAGATTTGAGATGGTGCCGGTCTCTGTGATCTCAAAACAAATCCTGCTGGTGCCCACCCCGTATTCTGAAATCTGTTCAAACAGGTAGTCCATAAAACTGTCGTCCGTGACACTGGTGCCGGACAGGTTGATAGACAGGCTGGGAATCACCTTCTGGGCATCCATGAGGTGGCTTACCCAGCTGAAAGCTTCCCTGACTACCCAGCGATCGACAAGAGTCATAAAGCCGTAGCGTTCAGCTGAGAGGATAAAATCCTGGGGCGAGGACAGCGTGCCATCCTTGTTGGCCAGCCCCAGCAACAATTCGTAGTGCAGCAGTTCAACGATGTCTCCGCTAATTCTGGTCTGGACGATTGGCTGGGCCTGTAGCACAAACCGGTCTGTGGCGACCGCCTGCTCAAGCTCGCGTTTGACCTGCAGTTTGTCCTGGGTGTAAGTGCTAGCCGTGGATTGGTCTTCCTCATATTGCACCACGCGATTGCGCCCCTGTTCCTTGGCGAGGTGCATGGTGGTGCGGGCGGTATTGAGAATCTGGCCGACATCCGGGCTGTATTCCTTGATGGGCACGACACCGATAGACACGGTGAAGCCGATTTTTTCTCCCTCGATATCGACGCTGCTGGCTTCAATGTCATGGCGGATTTTCTCTGCAACCTGCACCGCCTGGTCCATCTCGCGATCAAGTAGCAAGACTGCAAAACTATCAGATTCGATTCTCGCTGATGATGATTTTTTACTGTGAAGCTGTGCCAGCAGCCTGGCAAATTCCAGTAATACCTGGTCACCGTGGATACGGTCGTATACCTCATTGACCAACTTGAACTGATCTATATTCAGATACAGGATCGCGTGTTGCGAGTGTTTTTGCTGCGCATGGCGCAAGGCCCGACCCATCTGGTCAAGAAAGGTGACGCGGTTGATCAGTTTGGTCAGTGAATCGTGATTGCGGGCGAAACTCAGTGTTTTCTGTACATGTTCAAGCGTCTGGTAGAGGCTCTGGTCCACGACGGATAGTGTGTCTGCGGGAGCGGGGGGTTGCATGCCGCGGCTCAGTTGACGAGCCAGCTGTATATTACTGATATCGGCAACTTTCTGGCCACGCTCGTTGACGAAGATGAAGCGATCCCGCTCCTCGCTGACCCAGGCCAGTTGCATGCGTACTTTTTGTCCGCTCTGGTCCCGATAGACCAGCCAGGTGCCTTTTTCCATTTGCTCAACGCGCATCACCCAGCGGCGTAGGCGTGGCAGGTCTTCAATTTTGGCGCGAACCTGGGCCGGCTCCACGGGTGCCCGGGCCACACCGTCGCTGTAATCGTTGAAGTCTACCTCCCGTTCACCCGAGACGATATCGCGCAATTCATTGAGTACCGATTGGTGCGACACGTTGGTGGGCAGGCCGGTGGCAATCTGCTGCTCGATCATGTCGATCAGGGTGCCGGCCTCCAGACCACGCTGGGTCATCATGTCGTCGTTGGCATCACCCTGAACCTGGTCGACCAGCCACAGGTTCAACTGGTCGAGAGTCTTGATGTGCTCCTTCCAGCCGCGACTGTGCGGGCCCTCCTTCACGTGCGTCAGTACCAGCAAATCGCGCAGACCATTGTCCATCAGATCTACCAGCACCCGGGGTGCATGCGCAGTCTTGACCTTGTTGGCTATCACCTTGTCGACAGATTGCTGGGCTTTTTGCAGTTTTTCCTGGCCCTCCTGAATGCGGACCACGCGCTCGACGTTACGAGAGAGTGCGCGTTCCTGCTGTGACACAAGCTTGTCTATTTTTAGCAGCGCGGAGTCAAAGACTGAGTCGTCGTCGTCGTATTCACTGACAATCTGTTCGACGATCTCGGTGATGCGACCTTCAAGTGCCTTGTTGGGGAAGTTGGCGGAGGTAGACAGTTGTGCCAGTTTGTCCAGCGTCAGGCGCGCGGAGTGTCCCCGGTCCAGAAAGAAATGCGGGTCCATCAGGGCGAGTTTGGCGAGGGGGATGTGCAGATCTCCCAGTGCGGGCTTCAGATCTTCCGTTACATCGAGCTGCGATTTGATGGTGCCAAAAAGGTTGTCTACAAGGTCGAGCTGATTGAGGCTGTCGGCGGTGAGGCCCTCGGTGTCCTTCAGGCCGCCCAGGGCCTGCTTGTTGTTGGCGAGATACTCGCGCAGTGAATTGCCCTTTTCTACAGCCGCTCGGACCTGGGCATCTTGCTGCAATGCCCCTAAGGTGTTGGCAATGTCCTGTGCGGTAGCGAGATTCTGTTGTCCCTGCGCATCCTTGGGTAAGCTGGCGCCATCCCAGGCGCCGCCGCCGGGACTGTCGTTGTAGTTGTTAGCCTGGGCCGAGGGGGAATGGTCTGCCGAGCGCCGGAAATTGAGAGCGTCGATAACCGATTTGTAGATATTGTCGTATTTGGTCTGCTGATTGGTCCCCGCGGCCCGTTCATTGGCGGGGCTGCCAGACATTGACCTGGCCATGTCTGCCAGTGTGGCGGCCTGTGGCTCGGTAGCGCTCTGTTTTTTTGCCACAGCAGAGGCTGTTTTCTCTTCTGGTTTCTTGCGAACTGGTTGTCGCGACGCTGAGACTTGGTTGAGGAGTGTGCCCTTGGCGATGATTTCGCGCTCAAGGCCGATGCGTATATTGCGGTCTTCCAGGCCCTGGTTGAGGTGCTGATAGTAGTTGTCCAGGCCCTCGATGAACCCCTTCGTAAAGTACTCAAATATTTTCAGAATAACCGCAGCGGGGTATTTTTGTGCTGTCATGGTGCACTGGAACGCCGAGGCCAGAGGCCGCACGTGAATTGGCAGCCTTACCAGATTGGGGTCCAGGCCCTGCAGCGTAGCGTAGCGGATCACCAGAGCCTCAAGCGGCACGCGATACCTGTTCTCGCCCTGGGTGATCATGCGCTCAATGGCGAGAGAGCTTTCATATTCAGCGGGGTCCACCAGGTCGAGGTCCTGTGCCCTGGTGCCGGAGCCACCTTTTCCGTTGTCTTTGCCGGTTGTGGGTTCACTGTATAGCTGGTCCAGTTGTTTGACGATATCTGCAGCCAGTACTCCCTTGTTACGCCGGATAGCAACCGTGGCGTCGTAGAATATATTCTGGTCGGAACTGGAGTGGCGAACCTGGGTCGACAAATCGAACAGGTAATTAGCGAGCTCGGACAGAAATGGCTTCAACAACTGATCCAGTTGCACCAGGCTGTCGTGCCTGAACGTGTCGAGAATCGCAGGATATTCAGCCAGTAATCCCGGTGCTACGGTCTCCATCAGTGCGGAGGTGAGCTTGTTCGTAATCTGAATGGACGCTTCTGTACCCGCATCGTTGAAGGCTAGCATCAGCGTATCCCCGGAAATCTCTTTTACCGTAACCAGACTGGGCGTGGCTGCGCTGCGAGTGACGGTATCCTCTATGGTCAGCTGTGCCTCGCTGCCGGTCTCCAGGTGTGGCTGTCCGCCTGAATGCGGCTTGCGAATGATCCGGGTGGCTGCCAGTCGAAGGGCTCCGATAGGCAGCAGCGACAGATCTCCCGCTAGCCGGGTGCCATCTGCCAGTTCGAGCTTCGCGGGGCGGTCGACAGGCTGGGTCTGGGGTTCGGGCATTTGACCTCTGCGAGCTGGCGGTGTGCGGCGCGATTTTCACGCTGCGGGGCCATGAATTTGTATTGTGCGGGAAGTATACCCTGATATTGACTGCCGACAAACGGCGGGGGTTGTGGCCCGCCGCGTTAGCTGTCAACCCGATGCCAACCGCTTGTAACTCAGCGGTCAATTTTTGTTCAGGTGTTGGCAGCCGTCAGCTGGGTTCCGCTGATATAGGAAGCCAGGGTGGAAGCCAGAAACAGGCAAGTATTGCCGATGCCGGGTAGTTGACCCCTGGCTCCGGCCGCGGGGCTGGTTCCGTGCCCAACACCCGCCTGCCGGCGGTGCTGCTCTGGCTCAGGGTGCTCCGTATGGGGCAACACAATGCGAATGGTGTTTACTCTGACCCGGGGCGCCCACTCCACCGCCAGCGAGGAACCCAGATTTGCAAGCCCGGCACAGGCAGCCGCCAAAACGCAGGGTTCTGATGTCGATAGCGGCTCGTCGGCACGGCAGATATTAATGATGCTGCCTCCCTCGGCCTGTTGTTGCATCAGGCGATTAACCGCCTGGCTGAAGTGTAGCGGTGTGAAGAGTTCCCGCCGAAGGTCGCTTTCCTGTGAACCGGTTGATCGGTGGCCAGGGGAGGGGGAGTCCGCAGGGATGGAGACGAGTGCGTCAATGCGGCCATAGTGCGCAAAAACAGAGTCAACTGCCGCTGCGATATGTTCCGGGTTGCCTTCTGCCAATGGTGTGAACCATGCCTGGCACCCCGCGGCTTCGGGGAGGCGCTCCGGCGCTGTCCGGGCACAGAGTGCGACATTCGCGCCAGCTGTGAGAAAGGCCTCTGCTATCTGCTTACCGGTCTCACCAGTATCCCCGGCTAACAGGATGACTCGGCCGCCAAATTCCAGTGGATTGCTTGTATTCATGGGCTTCCCCGGCCGCGTATTGACCCGGCTTGTGGTTGGACGGTGATTTACTTAAGATGCCTCGGCGGCGCTCATCCTAACTGAAATCGGGAGGCCGGAACATGCCCGGGCAAAGAATGCCGGCACACTTACAAATCGTTGACAGGATACCGTGATATGACCACAAAAAATTTACCCGTGCTCGCCATTCTGGGTGGCACCGGTGATCTAGGAACAGGCCTTGCCCGGCGCTGGGCGCAGGCCGGTTATCAGGTCATCATTGGCTCGCGTACAGTGGAAAAAGCCGAGGCGGCCGTGGCAGATCTGCGCGAGGTGATGGCAGATCGTGGTGTCGGCGAGGTAACGGTTCAGGCCATGGCAAATGCGGATGCCGCCAACGCGGCAGATATTGTGACCCTGACAGTCCCCTTCAGCCATCAGGCTGACACGCTGGAATCGGTGCGTTCGGCACTTCAGGGCAAAATTCTTATTGATGTCACTGTACCGCTGGTACCGCCAAAAGTAGCCCGTGTGCAATTGCCCCCAGAGGGTAGCGCGGGGCAGATCGCCCAGCAACTGCTGGGTGAGGATGTTTCGGTGGTGTCGGCCTTTCAGAACGTGGCCGCAGCGCATCTGCAGGAAGGTGCAGGTGTAGAGTGCGATGTGCTTGTATGTGGCAACAAAAAAGCGGCGCGGGAAGAGGTGATCAAACTGGTGGAGGCTGCAGGTATGCGCGGGTTCCATGCGGGCATGATAAACAATGCCGCCGCAGCGGAGGCCCTGACCTCAGTGCTGATTGTCATCAACAAACAATACGGTTGTCATGCCGGCATCAAGATCAGTGGGCTGGGCGATGCCTGATGGGTCCAAGGCTGGAATTGATCGCACTGGAGAACTTTCCCCTGGTGCAGCCCGGGGATGATCTAGGCCAACTGCTTATCGATGCCCTGGCAGCCAATGGGCTGTGCTTGCAGGCGGGCGACGTGCTGGTTGTCGCCCAGAAAGTCGTGTCCAAGGCGGAGGGCCGTTACGTGCGCCTCACCGAGGTGGAAGCGGGGCCAGAGGCTATCGCACTGGCTGCAAGAGCAGCAAAGGATCCGCGCCAGGTTGAACTTATTCTGCAGGAGAGCCGCGAGGTTGTCCGGGTGCGCCCCGGTGTCATCATTGTCGAGCATCGCAATGGTTATGTGCACGCCAATGCCGGTATCGACAAGTCCAATATTCCCAACAGCCCAGAGGACCAGCAGGTACTGCTATTGCCCCGCGATCCCGATGCGTCTGCCCAGGCACTGCGGCAACGACTCACCGAGCACACCGGGATCCCGGTCCAGGTGATTATCAATGACAGTGCTGGCCGTGCCTGGCGCAACGGCACGGTGGGCATTGCTATTGGCACAGCGGGGCTGGACCCGTTACGCACGCAGATAGGCGAGCGCGATATGTTTGACAACGTACTGGAAGTCACCGAACCGGCCGAAGCCGATGAACTGGCAGCAGCGGCGTCTCTGGTGATGGGGCAGTCTAATCAGGCGCGACCCGTGGTGCTGGCGCGGGGAGCCGCACTGCTGCCCTCGGAGATGGGCTCAGGCAGACTGATACGCGACCGCGACCTGGATCTTTTTCGCTGATGACAGCCCCGGGAAAGGATGTACTTGCTCTATCCGGTGGCGTGGGCGGGGCCAAATTGGCCCTGGGCCTTGCGGATACTCTGCAACCGGGGCAGTTGCATGTGCTGGTTAATACCGGAGATGACTTCAGCCACCTGGGCCTGCACATCAGTCCCGACATAGACACCCTGGTGTATACCCTCTCGGGTCGTGCCAACGCGGCAATGGGATGGGGCCTGGAAGGAGAAACCTGGCAGGCACTTTCCGCGCTGGAGGAACTGGGTGGCGATACCTGGTTCAAGCTGGGTGATCGGGATCTGGCCACGCACTTGTGGCGTACAACGCAGATAGCCCGCGGGGAGTCGCTCAGCAACTTTACGGCCACCATGGCCCGGCACCTGGGAGTCCACAGCCATGTTCATCCGATGACGGATGATTCAGTGCGCACTATCGTCAGCACGGATCAGGGTGAACTGCCTTTCCAGCACTATTTTGTCCGCGAGCAGTGTGAACCGGCCGTCAGGGGGTTCAGCTTTGACGGAATTTCGGCCGCCACCCCTAACCGCGAGGTGATGCAGCGACTGCAAAAGTCAGCGTTTGGGCAAATTGTTATCTGTCCCTCCAACCCCTTCGTCAGTATTGATCCCGTGCTGCAATTACCCGGAATGGCACAGGCTTTGCGCGAGGCGCAGGCCCCGGTAGCGGTCGTCTCGCCAATCGTGGGGGGAATGGCATTAAAAGGGCCAGCGGCGAAGATGATGGCCGAGTTGGGTATGGGTGCCACGGCACTGGCAGTGGCAAGGCACTACTGCGATCACTATCCCGGCCTCATGGACTATTTCGTTATAGATGAAACTGACGCTACACTGGCGTCTGCTATTCGCGAACTGGGAGTGAATGTGGCTGTTGCCCCCACTGTTATGAAAAGCCGGGCGGACAAGCAGGAGCTTGCACGCTTTACCCTGGATTTGGCCAGGGCCGGTTAAACGACTTCGGGAGCTGACACTGATGGCGCAGGCGCTGGTACCGCTGAAAGATCTGGTTAGGGCGAAAACGCGGCTCTCCGGTGTGTTGAGCCCGTCGGAGCGGCGTGCCCTGGCGCAGGCCATGGTAGAGGATGTGCTGGCATTGCTTGCCGCGCACCCGGGTATTGAGGGCATCAACCTGGTCTCGGATGATCCCTCTGCCCATTTACTGGCGTGGCAATACGGTGCGCGCCACTGGCCGGAGAGTGAGCTGGGGTGCAGTGGCCTCAACAATGTCATTGGCAGCGCAAGTCGTCAGCTTCTGGCGTTGTGCGATGAACCGCTACTGGTGTTGCACGCAGACCTGCCATTGCTTGGCGCGGCAGATATTTCAGCAGTACTCGCCGCTCGCGAAAATACAGGAGGCCTTGTCGTTGGTCCCGACCGGCACGGCAAGGGTACCAATTTACTGTGTTTTGATGCCGTATCTGTACCGGCGTTTTGTTTTGGCGCAGACAGCTGTAAGCGGCATCTGGCGGCCGCCGCAGCTCGCGGCATTCCGGCGCGTAAGCTGATACGCCCGGGCATTGGGCTGGATGTGGATGAGCCGCAGGATCTTGCCGCGCTGTTGCGCAGCTTGTCTGGTGGGGCCTGTGGCCGCACCGCTGAACTGCTGCAGGACGGGGAACTGGGTGCGCGCATTGAAGTGGCCCTGGGATCACTGCAGTCGAGAGAAAATTCGTTTGAAGAGGATGAGGTAGGCTGATGGCAAACTGGCAGGTATTACAGACCGAATTGCTGGCGGGGCAGCTTCCTTCCCGGGACCAGGCCCTGGCACTGGCGGATGTAGCCGATACCTCTGCACTGGCCGCGGTAGCGGGGCAACTGCGGGATCGCGGCTTCCGCAATGTGATCACTTATTCGCGCAAAGTATTTATCCCGCTTACGCATCTGTGTCGCGATGTCTGTCACTACTGCACCTTCGCCAAGACCCCGAAAAAAATAGATCGGGCGTTTATGAGTGTTGAGGAGGTGCTGGAGTTATGTCGCCAGGGCGCGCAACAGGGTTGCCAGGAGGCACTTTTCACCCTGGGCGAGAAGCCTGAGCTGCGTTACAGCGCGGCCAGGCAGGCACTGGCGGATATGGGCTTTCCCGATACTCTCGCGTATTTGCGCCATGTGGCCTCGCGTGTGCTGGAAGAAACCGGGCTGCTGCCGCACATCAACGCCGGCTGCATGACAGCGCAAGAGATTGCAGGCTTGCGCGAGGTGAGCGCTTCCATGGGCATTATGCTGGAATCGGCCTCAACCCGGCTTTGCGAGAAAGGTATGCCGCACTACGGCTCGCCCGACAAGGACCCGGAGGTGCGCCTGCAGACTATTGAACTTGCAGGCCAGGCCGCCGTGCCATTTACTTCCGGCATTCTGATCGGTATCGGCGAGACCCGGCGAGAGCGCATAGAATCACTGTTGGCTTTGCGCGATTTGCACGAGCGTCACGGGCACTTGCAGGAAGTCATCGTGCAGAATTTTCGCGCAAAACCCGGCACGCTGATGGCCGCCGCACCTGAGCCTGATCTGAATGAGTTGCTGTGGACCATCGCAGTGGCGCGATTGGTGTTCGGGCCGGATATGAGCATTCAGGCGCCTCCCAATCTCAGCCCGGGTGTGCTGCCGCAACTGGTGGCTGCAGGCATCAACGACTGGGGCGGTGTTTCGCCGCTGACACCTGACCACGTCAACCCGGAAGCACCCTGGCCGCACCT
Source organism: uncultured Haliea sp. (assembly GCA_963977485.1). Taxonomy (GTDB): domain Bacteria; phylum Pseudomonadota; class Gammaproteobacteria; order Pseudomonadales; family Halieaceae; genus JARRPM01. The sequence continues at coordinate 74,253 of CAXBOW010000005.1, read as the reverse complement.
CGATCAGTTGGCCCGGGAGACTGCAGCGGCGGGCAAGTTCCTGGACCAGCGCCTCACGATTTACCCCGCTTATGCACAGTCAGCGCAGCGCTGGCTGGACCCGGCGCTGCACACTGCGGTGCTGCGGCAATCCGATAGCATGGGTTTCGCCCGGCGCGATAACTGGGTGCCGGGGGAGGAGCAGGACATTCCGGTACAGGAAATGCGCCTGCTGCATAAAGACTCTTCAACCGGGGGGGTGTCCGCGACATTGCAGGAGATCGTGTCTCGCTGCAGTGCGGGCGGGAACGTGACGGAGCCGGATATCACCCGGTTGTTCGAAGCCAGAGGCGAAGAATTTGCCTACGTTGTGCGCGCTGCGGATACCCTGCGCAGACAGGTGAATGGCGACACCGTGAACTATGTCGTCAATCGCAATATTAACTACACCAATGTCTGTTATTTCAAGTGTCAGTTCTGTGCTTTTTCCAAGGGCAAGCACAGCGAAGACCTGCGAGGGCGCCCCTACGATATCAGCGGCGAAGAGATAGCGGGGCGTTGCATGGAGGCCTGGTCGCGGGGCGCCACTGAGGTGTGCATGCAAGGTGGTATTCACCCGGATTATACCGGCCAGACCTATCTGGATATTCTGCACACCGTGCGGGCGGCGGCACCGGATATGCATGTTCATGCCTTTTCGCCGCTGGAAGTTTCGCAGGGCGCCGCCACACTCGGCCTGGAAGTCGGCACGTTCCTCGCGCAGCTCAAGGAGGCTGGCCTGGATACCTTGCCAGGTACCGCAGCAGAAGTATTGCACGACGAGGTTCGCGAGCTGCTGTGCCCGGACAAACTTGATACCGCCCGCTGGCTGGAAGTGATTGAGGCGGCGCATGCGGCGGGGTTGAAGACCACTGCGACTATTATGTACGGTCACATCGAGCGGCCTCATCACTGGGCACGGCATTTGTGGCATATACGCGAGCTGCAGCGGCGCACCGGTGGCTTTACCGAATTTGTGCCGCTTCCCTTTGTACATATGGAAGCACCGCTGTACCTCAAGGGTAAGGCCAGACGTGGGCCCACTTTCCGCGAGGCGGTGCTGATGCATGCGGTAGCGCGCCTCGCGCTGCACGGTTTGATCGACAACATACAGACATCCTGGGTGAAGATGGGCGAGCGGGGCGTGGCCGCCTGTCTCGATGCTGGCGCCAATGACTTGGGTGGCACCCTGATGAACGAAAGCATTACCCGCGCAGCGGGTTCCGGTCACGGGCAGGAGTGGGCTCCGGCATTTATGGAGCAGCAAATTCTGGCCGCGGGCCGTCAGCCCAGAATGCGCACTACGCTGTATGCCACGGTCCCTGCTGCGCGACGCAATTCGGCTTTTGCTGCATCGCCGCTCAGGCCAGTGCAAAATGCCGGCGCCGGGAAGCGTGAGCGCTCCAAGCGATTGGTGCCCCTGGAGACTGTGCACTTGCAGATTGAGCAGCCCCGGCGGGGTCACCCGGTTTACGAACAGGTTATGCTCATGGCGGCCTGCAATTGAATCGGTTATAGCTGTTATGAGCAGGGAAGTACAGTTGGAGGCCAGCTGGTTGGCGCACCTCGCGCCGGAGTTTGAGCAGGCCTACATGATCGAGCTCAGGGCATTCCTGCTGGCGGAAAAAAAGCTCGGTAAAGAGATTTTTCCTCCAGGCGATGAGATTTTTAATGCCTTTAGCCACACACCGCTGGATCAGGTGCGTGTGGTGATACTGGGGCAGGACCCCTACCACGGCCCGGGACAGGCGCACGGCTTGTGCTTTTCCGTGCGCCCCGGTGTGAGGGTGCCGCCCTCGCTGCAGAATATCTTCAAGGAAATTCATGCGGAGTTGGCCCTTCCTATACCCACACATGGGCATCTTACAAGCTGGGCAGACCAGGGGGTGTTGCTGCTGAACAGCGTGTTGACAGTGGAAGCGGGGCGTGCGGGTTCTCATCAGGGCAAGGGCTGGGAAACATTTACTGACCGCGCTGTCGATATCACTAATCGTGAATGTGAGGGTGTTGTCTTCATGCTGTGGGGAAGTTATGCACAGCGCAAGGGGGCGATTATTGACCGCCAGCGGCACTGCGTTTTGACCGCCCCTCACCCGTCTCCACTCAGTGCCCATCGTGGTTTTTTCGGCTGTGGGCACTTCAAGGCCGCCAATGAGTACCTGGAGTCACAGGGCAGGGCGCCAATAGACTGGGGGCTCCCCGGCTGAGGTGAATCGTTACTGCGGTATCGGGTAGGGGGTTGCGCGAATATGCAGCGGGGTCCCATTGTTATCCCCCAGCCGCAACCCCGAACTCGCGCCAGCATCCGTCGCGGTGACGAGCATGATATGCCCTCCTTTTTTGTCTGGCGCGTGGTTGATGATATTACCTATCGCCCGGGCCGTATCCTCACCGTACAGTGCATCCCCGGTTTGTATCTGCAAATCGGGAGCAATCTTGTCCGCTTTGACGTCTGCCAGGTAAAGCCGGCGCTTCGGCTTGCCGCGGTAGTGCAGACGCGCTACCACTTCCTGGCCGGTATAGCAGCCCTTGGTAAAGCTTATATGGCCAGTGAGGTCGTAGTTGAGTAGTTGCGGCACGTATTCACCGCTGGTGGTCGCCTCCAGGCGAGCTATACCGCCGGCAATCTGTATTGCCTCCCAGTGTGTCTCGCTAGCGGCCTGCGAGTGCTCGCGTAGTTTGGACTCCAGTTCGGCCGCACTGCTGTGCAAGTAACATTCAAACTGTTGTCCGGCGGTATCCACTTGCACCACTACAAATCCTTCACCGCTGCAAGTGGCGTAGCGCTCCCCGGGCAGTGCACCGAAAACCTGTTCCAGGGTTGCCGCCGATTCTGGTCCCCAACAGGCCGAGACTTGCCAATCATCGTCTTCTGCGTTCAGTTTGGCTTTGGAAAAAACGATGTATTTGCCGAGCAGGTTTGCAGTGGCAGCAAGGATATCCCGGCGCATACGTAATAACAGGTGGTCGGGCGCAGGCGAACACAACAGAAAGTCGCAAACAACCCGTCCCTGCACGGTACAGTGCAGCCCGGGAAGAGCCCTGTCGGCGGTCAATTCGCGGGTGTCGCAGGTAACCTGGCCCTGCAGGAATGTCAGGGCGTCCGGCCCCTCGATCTGCAGTAAGGCCTCCTTTTTCAGCTTGGTGTAGTAGCAGCTCAACAATCGATACCTCGGGTGTGCGCGAGCATCATCATAGGCGGTGTCGCGTCGGCTGTCAGCATTCCGCATCGCGATGTGGGTACGAGGTAACCATTGACGTTATACTGCACGGCTTTGATGACCCATGGACATGGCATGACTGGCACTATATCTGAGACCGAAATCAACCGCATGCGTTGGGCGAGCAGGCGCGGCATGCTCGAACTCGACCTGGTGCTGGAGCCCTTTGTGGCGTCCCGTTACGCCACACTTGATGAGCGTGACCGGCACCGTTTCCAGCAGCTGATGACGTGTGAGGATCAGGATTTGTTTTCCTGGTTTATGCGTCGGGAAACACCTGAGGATGGGGAACTCGAAGCCATTGTCAACGAAGTACTCAAATTCGCCCTCACTAAGCCTGAGGATCGCTAGATCGCGCATCGGGAGCCTGCTTCACCGGGCGATCTGCCTGCTGGCAATCATCTGTTTGTACCGTATCGGCGCGCGAGGTTTCCCTGTGCTGGTGCTTATGCTGTCGCCGCTGGCGGCCCTGTGCTGCTGGCGCATGGCGCGGCAGCCTCTCGCGGGTGCCCTGTTGTGTTGGCAGCGGGGGCAGTGGGCCGTCGCAAGGGGTGCGGAATATACGCCGATTACATTGCGGCGCAGCAGCACCTGCCTGCCCTGGGTTATCTACCTGGCGTGGGACTCCATGACCGGCTCGTCGCGCGGGTGGGCTTTGCTGTTTCCTGACAGTGTTGCCAGGAGTGATTTACGACGCCTGCGTGTGCGCCTTACCCTGCAGCGGTGAGTTGTCGGGTGTGAGGATGGTGTCCCTGGCTTCGGCCATCTTTTCAGGGTAATCGAGCGTATAGTGCAGTCCGCGGCTCTCCTTGCGGGAGATCGCGCAGCGGATCATCAATTCGGCCACCATGGCCAGGTTGCGCAGTTCGAGCAGGTCGTTGCCCACCTTGTAGTTGCCGTAATATTCCGCTATTTCAGCCTGCAATAATTGCACGCGGTGAAGTGCCCGCTGCAGGCGCTTGTTAGTACGTACAATACCGACGTAATCCCACATGAAACGGCGTAGTTCGTCCCAGTTGTGTGAAATGACCACGTCCTCGTCGGAATCGGTAACCTGGCTTTCATCCCAGGGCGGTACGCTAGCCGGCGCCGCTACGGTTGCGAGTGTCGCGGCGATATCACTGGCAGCCGATTCCGCGTAAACAATGCACTCCAGCAATGAGTTGCTCGCCATGCGATTGGCGCCGTGAAGGCCTGTACAGGAGGTCTCTCCGATGGCGTACAGCCCGTCGCGATCGGTGCGGCCACGCGTGTCAACGATAATCCCACCACAGGTGTAGTGCGCTGCCGGTACCACCGGAATGGGTTCGGCACCAATATCAATGCCGAACTCGGCACAGCGGGCCATTATGGTTGGAAAGTGGCTCTGCAGGAATTCGCGGGGTTGATGGGAGATATCCAGAAAAACACAATCCGCCCCCAGCCGTTTCATTTCGTGGTCTATAGCCCGGGCCACAACATCCCGTGGGGCGAGCTCGCCACGGGCGTCAAACTGGTCCATGAACCGGGTTCCGTCCGGCAATAGTAACCTGCCGCCTTCGCCGCGGATCGCCTCAGTAATCAGGAAGGATTTTGCTCGTGGGTGGTACAGGCAGGTCGGATGGAATTGATTGAACTCAAGGTTCGCAACCCGGCAGCCTGCACGCCACGCCATGGAAATGCCGTCGCCCGAGGCCCCGTCCGGGTTGCTGGTGTAAAGATAGGCCTTACTCGCACCGCCGGTAGCCAGTACTACCGCCTTGGCCTGGAACAATTCCACCTTGTCGTGTTCACGGTCCAGGATATATGCGCCCTGGCATCGCCCGTCCTGAACTACCAGATCAACAGCGACCCGCTGGGTAAATATTTCGATATTGGGTGCCTGCAGGGCCTTCTCCGTCAGCACTTCAGAGATGGCGCTGCCGGTGCGGTCGGCGGCGTGGATGATACGGCGGTGGCTGTGGCCGCCCTCCATGGTGAGGTGAAATTCGCGATCCTGTACGCTGTCCTGATCTTCTCTCAGGTCAAACCCCACGCCCTGGGAAACCAGCCACTCAACGCAACGTCGGCTGTTGTTTACGGTAAACTCCACCGCGTCGCGCTGGCAGAGGCCACCCCCGGCAGCAAGCGTATCTTCCACATGCGAATCCACCGTGTCCCGGGTGTGCAGTACGGCGGCCATGCCGCCCTGGGCCCAGTAGGTCGACCCCTCGTTGAGCTGGGCTTTGCATATCATCGCAACCCGCAATTCGGGGGGCAAATGCAGTGCCAGGCTCAAACCGGCGGCACCGGTGCCTATGATTAGTACATCGTGTTGGAGAGGGGGGGCCATATCGCCTTGTACTTGCTGCTTTCAGACGTGAATTATATGATGCGGCTCAAAGACTTAGCATTTATCGCACCGTTGAGCGTGAGTATATACGAGCTTGCGCCAAATAAGGAAATCCCCTGTTGCGGAACTTTACGGACGTCTGTACCTCTTACTGTCGCCGACCAGGACCGGGCAGCGAACTTATTGCGGTGAGCGCTGTCTACTCAATCAGGAGCCGGGCCGCCGGCAGGGCAGTAATGTCGTGGACTAAGGAGAGGTGCAAGACGTGACTGCCGCAGCGACGGACAAGCAGCTGGTTGCCAGGGTACAGAAGGGTGACTCGAGGGCATTCGATATGTTGGTGCTGAAGTACCAACACAGGATATTTGGCTTGATCAGCCGGTATGTGCACGATGCCGATGAAGTGCAGGATGTGGCGCAGGAGGCTTTTATCAAGGCCTACCGGGCACTGCCCAAGTTTCGCGGCGACAGCGCCTTTTATACCTGGCTTTATCGCATTGCGATCAACACGGCAAAAAATTACCTGGTCTCTCGTTCCCGGCGCCCGCCCGGATCGGATGTCGATGTAGAAGACGCTGAATACTATGCAAGCGGTGGCGCGCTGCATGAAATTGAGACACCGGAAAGTGCGCTGTTCGGTGCAGAATTGAAGGCAGTGGTGGAAACGGCTATCCGGGAATTGCCAGAGGATTTGCGAACTGCGGTAACTTTACGTGAGTTTGATGGTCTCAGTTACGAGGATATCGCCGATATAATGGATTGTCCGATTGGCACTGTGCGCTCCAGGATATTTCGAGCCCGCGAGGCCATTGACAGTCAGGTTAAGGAACAACTGGAAGGGCGAAACTAGTGCTTTTTCGGAGGCATCAGCAAGTATCGCGTGGTAGCGCGAAGGAAATGTTATATGAGTGAATTGATGCGCGAATCCCTGTCGGCTCTGATGGACGACGAGGCGAATGAACTGGAGGTGGAACGAGTACTGGCAGGCATAGCCAAAGACTCGTCTCTGCGTCAGGCCTGGGTACGCTATAACCTTGCACATGCGGCGGCAGCCGGACATCCTTCCACGCATCTGGAGCTGGATATTTCAGCACAGGTGCGTGAAGCTATTGCCGGCGAAAGCACAGCTAAGAGCGCTTTCAAGCAGCGTATTATACGGCCTCTTGCCAGTATGGCGGTGGCCGCTTCCGTTGCCGCGACGGTCGTTTTCGGCGGGCAGCAGCTGGCCCAGTTGGAAGCCGACAGCTATGACGCGCAAGCGATCGCCAGTAGCGTCTCTCCTGTAGGCATGGTCAATAGTCTGGGCGCTACTTCGGTGCAGGCAAGCTATGGCACAAGTGGTATGCCTGAGCTGCAACCCGCTACTCGCACCGCCTATCAGGAACTGGCGCGACAGCGCTTGCAGAAATATATGCAGGAGCACGCCGAACACGCCGCACTGAACACCCCCAATGGTCTGGTTCCCTTTGTTCGCGTGCCCCGTATCCAGGAGTAGCAATCGCTTGATTGAACACAGCGTGATTTTTGTGCGTCGAGTCCTTGCTACCGGGCTCGCTGCTGCGGCTTTACTTGCCACTACACAGGTTGCGGCTACAAACTGTCCCGCTGTCAACACCGAAGCACTGGCCTGGCTGGACAAGATGTCCCGGGGATCACAACAGGTTAGCTACCACGGCGTGGTGACCTATCAACGTGGGGACGATTTGCAGGCGATGCAGGTGTCACACTCGGTTGCCAATGGCGTCGTGACTGAGCGACTAACGGAATTGACCGGGCAAGGCGCCGAGGTAGTGCGCGTGAATCACCCGCTGGAATGTGTTCACCCCGGCCACAAGTTGTTGCTGGTGGGCGAGCAGTTTGAGGCGGGTGAATGTGGCGTGGCAGAGTATTATCGCTTCGGTGTGGCCAGCGGAGAGCTGGTGGCGGGGCGGCAGGCGGTGCGCATTGTTATAGAGCCGCTGGATATGTACCGTTACGGTTATGTTCTGGAACTGGACCGCGAAACCGGCCTGCTGTTGAAAAGCGCGACCATCGGGCGCGGAGACAAAGTGCTGGAAAAATTCCAGTTCGCCAGCTTGTCTTATTCACCCGACACCGCGGCTGACGGTGGAAAGCGCCTCGTTCATATGACCGAACATCCACATCCCGAGGAGAGTCAGTTAACCACTGGCACCGATGGTCTTCCCTGGAAGATAGGCTGGCTACCCGAAGGGTTTATCGCTACTGACAACCCCAGCTCAGTTGGAGAGCGTAGAACTTTTACCGACGGTCTGGCGGTGTTTTCTGTTTTTCTGGAATTGCTGAGCGGAGAAATTCGCCCCGGCGAGGGTGTAGTTCGCAACGGTGGTACGACCTCATATACCCGTGGTATGCATCTTGGCGATCACGCAATACTGGTTACTGTGATAGGCGAAATACCACTCAACACTGCGAGAATGGTTGCCGACTCGATTTCCGGGTGTGCCGGGCCGTGCTGATAGAGACCGGGCGAGTGGTCGCCGTTGAGGCCGACGACGATGCGCTTTGGGTGGAAACCATTCGCCAGAGCACCTGCGGTAGCTGCGCCGCCAATAAAGGCTGTGGCCACGGCTTACTTAATCGAATATCGGACGGCCGAACCGGCTATGTCCGGGTACTGTCCGGCGCTATTGCCGCCAGCCAGTGTGCGATAAATGACCAGGTGCGCATCAGCATTCCCGAGCAGGTTATCCTGCGCGGCTCCATGCTGGTTTATATGCTGCCGCTCATTTGCATGATGGCAGGTGCTATGGCAGCCGATGTTATCTGGCCAACTGCAGGTCAGTCTGTGACAGTGGCTGGAGCTATATCAGGCCTGGGTCTGGGCTTTGCCCTGGTGCGTTGGCATGCCTGGCGCCATCGTCAGGATAGCGACTTACAGCCCACGGTGCTTGAGGTGCTGCCCCAAGCCTCGTTGCCTGTTCGTCTTGTCTGACCTGCTTTTCCGTTAAATCTTCTGTTAGCTGGATCTTTATAATGAATGCGATAAATCGAATTGTATATCCTGTATTTCTAAGTCTTGCCGTGTTGTTACCTGCGCTTGTTTCGGCTGCGGCTCTGCCGGAATTTCGCGATATCGTGCGGGAGAATTCTCCGGCGGTGGTCAAAATTGTCGTGCAGCAGAGCGCTGCCAGGGCCGGCCAGGGCCAGCCGGGTCCGCAGGAAATGCCCGAGTATCTGCGCCGCTTCTTTGAGTTTCGTGGTGAGCCACCGACCCCGCGTGAGCAGATGGCCACAGGCTCCGGCTTTATTATTTCCGGTGACGGTTATATCGTCACCAATAACCATGTGGTTGATGGAGCCGATAGTGTGTTGGTGCGGCTCAGCGACCGGCGCGAATTTGATGCCGAGGTGGTTGGTTCAGACCCCCGCTCCGATCTCGCTCTGCTGCGCGTGGACGCCAAGGGATTGCCGTCGCTGAAACTTGCCCGTGGTGATGACCTCGAAGTGGGGGAATGGGTGCTGGCCATCGGTTCGCCATTCGGTCTGGATTATTCGGTAACGGCCGGGATTGTCAGTGCCAAAGGCCGCAGCTTACCTACCGAAAACAACGAAAACTATGTCCCTTTTATTCAGACAGATGTCGCGATTAATCCCGGTAATTCCGGTGGTCCACTGTTCAATCTTGAGGGTGATGTTGTCGGTGTTAACTCGCAGATTTTCACCCGCAGTGGCGGTTCGATAGGGTTGTCATTCGCCATCCCGGTTAGCGTTGTGCGCAACGTTGTCGACCAATTAAAGGACCAGGGCCGCGTGACTCGCGGTTGGTTGGGAGTGACCATCCAGGACGTCGACAAGAATCTCGCGGAATCTTTCGGTCTGTCGCGCCCCAGGGGAGCCCTGGTGGTACAGGTGGCCCCCGATGGTCCCGCTGCGAAAGCGGGATTGCAGGCGGGCGATGTTATTACCACCTTCGATGGCGAGGATATACCCGCATCCGCAGACCTGCCCCATATAGTGGGTCTGGTGGCGCCCGGTACGGAGGTTTCTGTGGAGGTTGTCAGAGACAAAAAACGCCGGGAGTTGGAGGTAAAAGTGGGTGGGCTCGATGCGGACGACGGCTTCAGTCTGACGTCGACAGGCGGTAGTGACGGCCAGGGCGGCCGCCTCGGTATGGTGGTGGAAACTGCGGGTGCCGATGTGCTTGAGCGCTTCGGTATCAACGGGGGCGTGGTGGTGCGAGAGGTCCTCCCTGACTCTGTCGCAAGTGAGGCGGGTCTGTTACCCGGAGATATCATCACACTGATAGGTGCCAGCCCGATTAAATCGGCCGAGGCCTATGAAGATGCCGTGGCTGACCTCGAAGGTGGCAGTTCCGTGCCGCTGCGACTCATCCGCCGTGGTTCGCCGCTGTTCATCGGGCTCAAGCTGAAGGATTGATCAGGGGCCGGGTATAGCCCGGCGTGGCGGTTGTATTGCGCTTGAGGTACAATCGCGCGTTTTTTGCAGAGTGGCCGGATCGGCCACGCTACCCTAATCCTTCTGCGCGGGCATGCTGCCATGCCTGCGCCAATCGAGCCCAATTGAGTGAGTGATCTCAGCCACATCCGCAATTTTTCTATTATTGCCCATATTGACCACGGTAAATCCACGCTAGCCGACCGGTTTATTCAGCACTGCGGGGGCCTTAGCGCCCGCGAGATGGATGAGCAGGTACTCGATTCCATGGATATCGAGCGGGAACGTGGTATCACTATCAAGGCGCAGAGCGTCACCCTGGATTTTACTTCCCGGGATGGGCGAACCTACCAACTGAACTTTATTGATACGCCGGGGCATGTAGACTTTTCATACGAGGTCTCGCGTTCTCTGGCGGCTTGCGAGGGCGCCTTGCTGGTGGTGGATGCGGGGCAGGGTGTGGAGGCACAGTCGGTAGCCAACTGCTACACCGCGATTGAGCAAGGCCTGGAAGTATTACCTATTCTCAATAAAATGGACCTGCCACAGGCAGACCCGGATCGGGTAAAGGTCGAGATCGAGGAAATTATCGGTATCGATGCAACCGATGCCTGTCTTGTGAGTGCCAAATCGGGGCTGGGTATTGAAGACGCACTGGAAACACTGGTGCAACGTATACCGGCGCCTGTGGGCGATCGGGATGCCCCCCTGCAGGCGCTGATTATTGACTCCTGGTTCGACAACTATCTGGGTGTGGTCTCGCTGGTGCGGGTAAAACACGGTCAGTTGCGCAAGCGCGACAAAATTGTGGCCAAATCCATTGGCAAAGCTCATCAGGTGGATGCTGTCGGCATTTTTACTCCCAAGCGCGAGGAGCGCGACGTCCTGCAGGCGGGGGAGGTGGGTTTTATCGTTGCTGGCATCAAGGATATTCACGGTGCGCCGGTGGGAGATACGATCATCCATTCCCAGCGCCAGGACGAAGTGCCGGCACTGCCGGGCTTTAAGCGGGTAAAGCCACAGGTCTATGCGGGAATATTTACCATCTCGTCCGATGACTACGAGGATTTTCGCGACGCACTGGCGAAGCTCACACTCAATGATGCCTCGCTGTTTTATGAGCCGGAGACTTCTGACGCTCTCGGCTTCGGCTTCCGTTGCGGCTTTCTCGGCATGCTGCATATGGAAATTATCCAGGAGCGGCTGGAACGTGAGTATGATCTCGACCTGATTACTACCGCACCCACGGTAATATACGAAGTGCTGAAGAAAAATGGCGAGATTGTCCAGGTGGATAACCCGTCCAAGTTGCCGGATGTAGGTGATATTGAGGAAATGCGTGAACCCATCGCCCGCTGTAATATTCTGGTGCCGCATGAATACCTCGGCAACGTCATTACGCTGTGCGTGGAGAAGCGCGGAACGCAGCGAGATATGCAATATCTGGGTACACAGGTATCACTGACATACGATATTCCCATGGCGGAGGTTGTGCTGGATTTCTTTGACAGACTCAAATCAGTGAGCCGCGGCTACGCTTCTCTGGACTATGGGTTTGAGCGCTTTGAGGCCGCCTTGCTGTCGCGGCTGGATGTACTGATCAACGGCGATCGAGTAGACGCGCTGGCAGTGATTGTGCACCGTGACCAGGTGCAGCACCGCGGAAGGGCATTGACAGAGAAGATGAAAGAGTTGATCCCGCGGCAGATGTTTGATGTGGCGATCCAATCCGCAGTGGGGGGAAAAATCGTTGCCAGGCAAACGGTTAAGGCATTGCGCAAGAACGTCACAGCGAAGTGTTATGGTGGCGACGTCAGCCGCAAGCGCAAACTGCTGGATAAACAAAAGGCGGGTAAAAAACGCATGAAACAGGTAGGCCGGGTGGAAATACCCCAGTCGGCTTTCCTGGCGGTTCTAAAAGTGGATAGTTAAGGCAATCATTCTATGGATATCGATTTTCCCCTCATCCTGGTAATCCTGGTGTTCGGCAGCGGGCTGATATGGTTACTGGATGCAATTTTTCTTGCACCTGGCCGGCGCCGTATCGTTGCCGACCTTCAGGGCCAATACCCCGAGTGGCAGGATAAAAACAGCGGCCAGGCTGAAAAGTACGGTGCCCAGGTAGCGAGTTCAGCTGCCGAACCGGTGCTGGTGGAATATGCCAAGTCGTTTTTTCCAGTACTGTTTGTGGTCTTTGTGTTGCGATCTTTTCTCGTGGAGCCGTTTCAGATTCCCTCATCTTCCATGGTTCCCACGCTGGAAGTGGGGGACTATATACTGGTGAACAAATACACCTATGGTATCCGGCTGCCAGTGGTGCGCACTAAAGTATGGGCCCTGAATGAACCGGAGCGGGGCGATGTGATGGTGTTTTTCCCGCCCCACATGAACGATACCTACTACATCAAGCGCGTTATCGGTCTTCCCGGTGACACCATCACCTATCGGAACAAGCGCCTCGCGGTAAACGGCGTGCCACTGGAGGAGGAATCGCTGGCAGTTATACCCGAAGGTTCATCCCGCTACCGTGTCGGGCTGGAAACCCTGGGTGAGGTGACACACCTGGTGCAGGTGAATGAATCACGCCCGGCCCGGGATTTCTCCGAAAAGGTCAAGCCTGGTCACTACTTTATGATGGGCGACAATCGGGATAACAGCAGCGACAGCCGCGTTTGGGGTCAGGTGCCGGAAAAGGATATAGTGGGCAAAGCCTTCGCTGTGTGGATGCACTGGGATTCGCTGTTGAGTATCCCAAGCTTCAGTCGTGTTGGCCTGATAGAATAATTGCGGTTCAAGCAGGGGGTGCAGCAGATGAAAACTATTTCGCAGCAGCGGGGAATGTCCGTACCGGGCATGCTGGCGGTTATGGCCATGGTCGGCTTCTTTATTATGTGTGTTATTCGTCTGGGGCCTCGCTATCTCGAGTATCTCAGTATTCGCGAAATCGTGACGACTATAGCGCAGGAATATAACCCGGAAGAACAAGATCTGGGAGACATACGTCGGCGTGTCGAAAGCATGTTCAACACCAACCAGATATATGACCTGAATCCCAAGGATGTGGAGGTATTCCACGAGAAAGGCAAGACCTATATCGATGCCAACTACGAGGTGCGGGTACCCATGGTCGGCAATATCGACGCGGTCATGTCTTTCGACGACCTGGAAGTCGAAACCGGGAACCACCGATACTAAAAGCTATGGCTAACGCGGCGGTACTGGAACGGGCTCTGGGCCACACATTTACAGACACGCAGTTATTGCTCCGGGCTCTGACCCATCGCAGTGTTTCAGGGCGCAATAACGAGCGCCTTGAATTTCTCGGCGACTCCATTGTCAACCACATTATTGCCGAGGCGCTGTATTGTCGGTTCCCTGCTGCCAGTGAAGGTGAAATGAGTCGTATGCGGGCCTCGCTGGTGAAAGGCGATACGCTGGCTGTCCTGGCCAGGGAACTGGAACTGGGTGAGCACCTTAATCTGGGGCCGGGGGAGCGCAAGAGCGGCGGTTATCGCCGATCCTCTATACTCGCAGATACACTGGAAGCTCTGGCTGGGGCCATTCTGCTGGATGCAGGCTATGAAGAGTGCAAGCGCTGTGTGACGGCCTGGTTTACCACGCGATTGGAACAACTGGCATCAGGGACAGCGGAAAAGGATGCCAAGACGCGCCTGCAGGAAAATCTGCAGGGTCGTGGTAGCCCGCTACCGGAGTATGAACTGGTCGAGGTGCAGGGTGAGGATCACGACAAGCAGTTCCGGGTGGCTTGCCGGGTGAGCCGGCCACAGGTGGAGGTGGAAGGGGCTGGCAAGAGTCGCCGCAAGGCCGAGCAAGCCGCTGCGGCAAAAGCATTAGAGAGACTGACTTCCTATGGAAACTGAAGCCGGGCGCTGCGGTTATGTCGCCATTGTGGGGCGGCCCAATGTAGGAAAGTCGACTCTGCTGAATCACCTGCTGGGCCAGAAAATCAGTATTACCTCGCGCAAGCCACAGACAACAAGGCAGCGAGTACTCGGCATCAAGACCGAGGCCGCTCACCAGATTATATTTGTCGACACACCGGGGCTGCACAAGAACGCCGAGAAAGCCATCAATCGCTATATGAACAGGGCAGCGACCTCTGCAATTCGTGACGTCGACCTGGTGGTACTGGTGGTTGACCGCACGGCCTGGACAGAGGAAGACAGCATGGTGCTTGAGCAAATACAGCAGTCTGGCCACCCCTGTCTGCTGGTTGTTAACAAGATTGATCTACTGGAAGACAAGACTGCCTTGTTACCCCACCTCCAGCAATTGGCTGATAAGGGCCAGTTCGCTGCTATCCTGCCGATATCTGCCCTGCGCAGCCATAATGTGGAGGAACTTGAACAGGAGATCCTGAAATTCCTGCCGGTGTCCGAGCACTTCTTCCCGGAAGACCAGATTACCGATCGCAGTCAGCGCTTCCTGGCGGCGGAAATTGTGCGCGAGAAAATCATGCGTCAGCTGGGCGAGGAAATACCCTATTCGATTACGGTGGAAATTGAAGAATTTGCCCTCGATAACGAGGTACTGCATATCTCAGCGCTGATCTTTGTCGAGCGCAAGGGCCAGAAAATCATCCTCATCGGTGAGGGAGGGGCGCGTCTTCGCTCCATTGGCACTGATGCCAGGCGCGATATGGAACAGCTGTTTGACTGCAAGGTTATGTTGCGCCTTTGGGTCAAGGTGAAATCCGGCTGGTCCGACGATGAGCGTGCGCTGCGCAGCCTCGGCTATGACGACACCTAGTATGCTCCTGAGGCCCCCTCGGAAGAGCGCTGCTCCAGGGGGAAACTAAAGCCCGTGCGAGTCAACCTGCAGCCCGCTTATATCCTCCACAGTCGGCCCTATCGCGACAGCAGCTTGCTGTTGGAGGTTTTGACCGCCGAACACGGCCGGCTAAGTCTGGTGGCCCGCGGTGCCCGGCGCCGCACCCGCGGTGGCAGTGCGGCTGTCCTGTTGCAACCATTTTCCCCTTTGTTGCTGGGGTTTAGCGGCCGTTCAGAGCTGAAGAATCTCAACGCAACCGAGGCTGCGGGCCGGCCGCAGTTATTGCGCGGCCAGAGGATGTTCAGCGGACTATATCTCAATGAATTACTGGTGCGCCTGCTGCACCGGCACGACCCACACCCGCAGCTGTTTGCGGCCTATGCGAGTACCCTCGATGCGCTGGCGTCCGATGGCGAGCTCGACGATATTTTACGCCGCTTTGAGTTTTCCCTGCTGGTAGAACTTGGCTATGGCTTCGATCTCGGCGTGGATGGCGACAGTGGCGAGGCATTATTGCCCCAGGCCTGGTACCACTATCACCCCGATCACGGTCTGGTAGCCCGGGGCCCGGTGGCGGACCCGAATCAGCCGGCGTTCCGGGGAGACGACTTGCTGGCCATCGCTGCCAATGACTTCAGCGGAGCAGCGCGCACCACCGCGAAACGGCTGTTGCGACTGGCGCTGGCGATGCAGTTGGGAGACGCGCCTCTGCGCAGTCGTGAACTGTTCAAGGCTCACTCAAAGAGGGTCAGGCGGCCGGCAAGTGCAGGCGTTGAGGAGCAGTCATGATTGCCATAGGAACCGATATCCTCAGGATAGCGCGGGTGGAGGAAGTCCTTGAGCGTCTGGGAGATCGGTTCGTGCGCCGTATTCTCAGCCCACAGGAGCAGGCCGAATATCGCGCGAGCGCGATGCCACACCGTTTGTTGGCGAAACGATTTGCGGCCAAGGAGGCGATCGCCAAGTCACTGGGTACGGGTATCGGTCGCGGGGTGAGTTGGCAGGATATCACTATCGCGCACGACGACAACGGTGCTCCACAGGTGGTCCTGAGCGGCGGTGCGCTGGCCGTCGCCACGGAACGCGGCGGTAACAGGGTAGAGCTTAGCCTGGCGGACGAGGCGGAATACGTCGTCGCATTTGCGATTTTGGCGGGATAATCGACGCGGATCCAGCCTTGCTCTTCCCGGTCAATGTTGAACTTCGTTATACTGAAGCACCTGAAGTACGGTACCACGGATATGCCTGAATACCCGACCATCGAAGCCTGTATCGGCAATACACCGCTGGTGCGTTTACAGCGTTTACCCGGCTCCACCAGCAATCAAGTGCTGGCGAAGCTGGAGGGTAACAACCCCGCCGGGTCAGTTAAGGACCGTCCCGCCCTCAGTATGATCGCCGAGGCTGAGGCGCGTGGCGAAATCAGCCCCGGCGACACACTGATAGAAGCTACCAGTGGTAATACAGGCATTGCCCTGGCTATGGCCGCTGCTATCCGCGGTTACCGCCTGCTTCTTATCATGCCCTCTCATATGAGCGATGAGCGCAAACTGGCCATGTCGGCCTACGGTGCCGAGCTCATCGAGGTTACTCAGGAGCAGGGGATGGAGGGCGCACGGGATCTCGCCATGGAGATGCAGGCCCGGGGCGAGGGGAGGGTTCTTGACCAGTTTGCCAACCCCGACAACCCCAGGGCTCACCTGCAGGGCACCGGGCCGGAAATCTGGCGCCAGACAGCGGGTACAATCACACACTTTGTCAGTTCCATGGGCACTACGGGGACCATTATGGGCTGCTCCGCATACCTCAAACAGCAGAATCCGGATATCGAGATAATTGGCCTGCAACCGCTGGAAGGCTCGAGTATTCCGGGTATAAGACGCTGGCCACAGGCCTATCTTCCCAAAATCTTCGATGCCGCCAGGGTTGATCGAATTATCGATATTTCCCAGCAGGAATCAGAAAACACCATGCGCGAGCTGGCTAGTCGGGAAGGCATATTCGCCGGGGTGTCTTCCGGTGGGGCTATTGCTGCTGCGCTGCGCCTTTCGGAGGAATTGGAGAATGCCGTGATTGTTGCCATTGTGTGCGACCGTGGCGACCGTTATCTCTCTACTGGCGTGTTTACCCCGTGAAGGTACTTTAGTTCATGGTTCAGGTACGCGATCAACCTTATCTTGGCCCAGGCGGCGATGTAGACCTGGAGCAGTGGCTGCAAGGGCTGCCGGTTACGCACAGCGAAATCGAAATGAGCCGTTTACTCGCCGCCTGCGAGATGGCTCAGGACGCGCTGCATTCACGCGGCGTCGACAGCGGCGACTGGGCGCTGGATGCCAACTGTTTTATCGCCGGGCTGGATACCGCAATGATCCTGGCTGAACTGCAGGTGGGAACCGATTGCCTGCTGGCGGGGATTCTCTACCGAGCGGTGCGCGAGCAGCGAATCACGGCTGAGCACGTTGGAGAAGTCTTTGGGGAAGGCGTGGCACGGCTGATTGAAGGCGTCAGCCGCATGGCGGCTATCGGTGAATTGCGTTCAACTGGCGACCGGCCGGTCCTCGGGCAGGCGCAGGGCCAGAAGGATAATATCCGCAAAATGTTGATCTCGCTGGTGGACGATGTCCGGGTGGCGCTGATCAAGCTGGCCGAGCGCACCTGCGCGATTCGCTCAGTCAAGAATGATGACCAGCGCCGCTTGCCTGTGGCCCGTGAGGTGTTCGATGTTTATGCACCACTCGCGCATCGCCTCGGTATAGGCCAGTTGAAGTGGGAGCTGGAAGACCTGTCGTTTCGCTACATTTACGGTGAAGCCTATCGCAAAATCGCTCGTTTGCTGGATGGCAAGCGTGTGGAGCGGGATCAGTTTATTGCCCAGGTCAGCGACGAGCTCTCCAGGGCGTTGCGCAATGCCGGTCTGGATGTTGAGATAGAGGGCCGGGCCAAACACATTTACAGTATCTGGCGCAAAATGCAGCGCAAGGGCATCGGTTTTTCGCAGGTTTACGATATTCGGGCAGTGCGTATCCTGGTGCCCGAGGTGCAAGATTGCTACGCCACACTGGGCCTCGTGCACGGTTTGTGGCACAACATTCCCAATGAGTTCGACGACTACATAGCCAACCCCAAGGAAAACGGTTATCGCTCATTGCACACGGCTGTCGTGGGCCCGGAGGGAAAAGTACTGGAGATCCAGATTCGCAGCCGGCAGATGCACGAGGAGGCCGAACTGGGGGTGTGTGCGCACTGGCGGTATAAAGGAACCGATACGGCCAACCACTCAGCCAGCACTTACGAAGAGAAAATTGCCTGGCTACGCCAGGTGCTGGATTGGCACGAGGAAACCGGTGATACCGGTGATGTGGCCGAGCAGTTCAGTTTTCAGATGGCCCAGGACCGGGTCTATGTGTTCACCCCCCAGGGTGACGTGGTCAACCTTGCCCATGGCGCAACACCGCTGGATTTCGCCTATCACGTGCACACAGAAGTAGGGCACCGCTGTCGGGGTGCCAAGGTGAACGGGTCGATCGTGCCGCTCACCTACACCCTGTCTACCGGTGAGCGGGTTGAGATACTGACCAGCAGGGAGGGCACCCCGAAACGCGATTGGTTACAGCCGGGTCATGGCTATCTCCGGACCTCGCGCGCCCGGGCCAAGGTGCAACACTGGTTCAAGGCCCAGGCCCGCGAAGACAATGTCGATGCCGGGCGTCACCTGCTGGAGCGGGAATTCAAGCGTTTGGCCCTGACCAGTGTCGACTTCCAGCGTATCGCCCGCAAGGTACAGCAGGCCAGCGTCGAGGATATGTATGCGGCGGTAGGTTCCGGCGACCTGGCTTCTGCACAGGTGTTGAATGCCGCCCAGGGCCTGGTCGAGAACCGCGGCCCGCAGCTCAAGCTTGCCCGGCCGGGCAGCGGTGTGCATCGCGACCAGGTGCAGGTGAGGGGAGTCGGTAACCTGTTAACGCACATTGCCGGCTGCTGCAAACCACTGCCCGGCGACGCGATTACCGGCTTTATTACGCAGGGCCGTGGCGTGAGCATCCACCGTGGTGACTGTGGCCGCCTGGTCAGGGTGATGGAAACGTCCCCGGAGCGGATTATCGAGGTTGAATGGGGGCTGTCGCCGCGTGACAATTATGAAGTCGATGTCGCCATAGAGGCCTATGATCGGCAGGGCTTGCTGCGGGATATTACCGGCCTTTTTGCCAATGCCCGGATCAACGTGCTGTCGATCAACACCCAGACCAATAAAAACAGGAACACGGCCACCATGAGTCTGCGTGTGGAGGTGCCCAATCTCGGTTCGCTTTCCAAGCTATTGGAGCGTATCAATCGGCTGAAAAACGTTGTTTCCGCCGCACGGTTGTCGGAATAAACGTGTCCGTAAACCCCAAAGATCGCTACCAGCTGACAGACCTGTTGCGGGTAATGGCTCGCTTGCGTGATCCCCAGAACGGTTGTCCCTGGGACATCCGTCAGGATTTTCAAAGTATTGTCCCGTCTACCCTGGAGGAATGTTACGAGCTTGCAGAGGCTATCGAACACGGGGACTTCGCGCATGTGGCTGAGGAGTTGGGCGACGTGTTGTTTCAGGTGATTTTCTATGCACAGTTGGGTGCCGAGCAGAAGCTGTTTTCTTTCGACACAATTGTCGACACGCTGGTCAGTAAGTTGATTCGGCGTCACCCCCATGTTTTTGCAGACGCCGAAATAGAGGGAATTGTCTCTGCAAGCAGCAGTGTCGAATCTGTTAAGGCTTCCTGGGAGGCGATCAAGCAGGAGGAGCGCATGGCGAAGTCACAGGGCGGCGTGCTGGCGGATGTACCGGTGGCACTTCCGGCTCTGCCACGGGCGCAAAAACTGCAAAAGCGTGCTGCTCAGGTCAATTTTGACTGGTCTGAAACCGATGCTGTGCTGACCAAGCTGGAAGAGGAAATAGCTGAATTGCGCGAGGCGATGGCAGCAGATTGCGAAGAACATATAGCGGAGGAAATGGGTGACATTCTGTTCAGTTGCGTTAATGTGTCGCGCCACCTGGGCCTCGATGCCGAGACCACCCTGCGCCGCGCCAGTAGTAAGTTCGAACGTCGATTTTTGCTTATGGAAGCGCGTGCCAAAACGGCGGGTTCCGACTTGCGGAATCTGTCGGCAGCGGAATTGGATGCGCTGTGGGAGTCTGCCAAGGCAGATGGCCGCTAAGATTGGCGGCACTAGCTGGGGCTTGTACAATCCCCGGTCGCTGTGTATCGTTACCGCCCTTCATTATTACCCCGGCTTGTCGCTCAGGCCCATCTGGTTCAACTCCTGGCGATAAACGCCAACCCTGACGATATTATCCGTGCAAACATGAGATGCACACAATTGAGGAATATCACACATGCGATTGATTCTGTTGGGCGCCCCCGGCGCCGGTAAGGGTACACAAGCCCAGTTTATAGCCGAAAAATACGGCATACCGCAGATATCTACTGGCGATATGCTGCGTGCAGCGGTCAAAGCGGAAACAGAATTGGGGCTGCAGGCGAAGTCAGTTATGGATGCCGGTGGCCTTGTGTCGGACGACATCATAATCGGTTTGGTCAAGGAGCGGATTGAGGCGCCGGATTGTGCCGATGGCTTTTTGTTTGATGGATTTCCTCGCACTATTCCCCAGGCGGAAGCCATGGTGGATGCTGGTGTCGACCTCGATCATGTGGTGGAAATCGCTGTCGACGATGATGCAATTGTAGCCCGCCTGAGTGGACGTCGGGTGCATCCCGGCTCTGGTCGTATTTACCACACAGAGCACAACCCACCCCGACAGGAAGGGCTGGATGATGAAACTGGCGAGCCTCTGGTGCTGCGTGAAGATGATCATGAGGATACCGTGCGTAAACGTCTGGAAATTTATCACTCACAAACCAGCCCTCTGGTCAGCTTTTACCAATCCATGTCCGGTTCGCGTGCTCCCGCCTATCATCGTATCGAAGGTGTCGGTGGAGTGGATGATATTCGCGAGGCGATATTCGCCGCTCTGGAAAGTTAAGCGCGATTATCTGTTCGGCGTAAGACGACGGAAACGTTCTTTTGTGCTTTCCTGAACGCACTTGCATATTCAATAATGCGACTTTAAGCCAGCAATGTACTGTTGTGTGGCTCGATTTTTGTTGCTAACGTTTACCCGACGTTTGGCGTCATTAATCTTCGGAGAGAATTATCATGGCTACAGCAAAGAAAAAGGCACCAGCAAGGCGGGCCAAGGCGGCTCCCAAGAAGAAGGCAGCAGCAAAGAAATCACCTGCCAGAAAAACAACAGCCGCAAAGAAAAAGCCGGTTAAGCTAAATGTTTTTCGCACCGCGATAAACGACGCGCGCGACCAGATGGATGAGTGGGTGGATACTGCCAAGTTGAAAGCCAAGCAGCTGGCCGCTGAAGAAAAGCTGCTTGAGAAAAAAGCCGAATTAGCAGTTAAGGCCGAGCTTGATAAAGCCAAGCATTTGGCAGACCAGGCAGAAAGGTGGATGCGGGCGCGTATTAAGTCAGACCGCAAAAAACTCACTGCTCTTGAGAAAAAGCTGAAGAAGCAGTTGCGTGATGCAGAAAGGAAACTTCGTGCCCAGGCCAAGGCCGCGGAGAAAAAGGCCAACAAGAAAGGCAAAGCACTGAAGAAGAAAGTTCAGGGCACTACGCCAAAGGCCAGCCGCAAGGCGCCGGCGAAAGCCCGGAAGACTCCGGCCGCCAAGAAAAAAGCAGCACCAAAAAAGGCCAAGGCCAAGACTAAAGCTAAAGCGAAACGCTAGACTTTTTCGCTGTTCAAACAAAAGCCCGGCTGGATTATCCCAGCCGGGCTTTTTTTATGCACTGACGCATAGTGTTCGTACCACCCTGAGCTGAATCGTCAGTCTTTTTGGCCTCGCTCTGGATACCCGGGCAGCACCAAAACGCATAGACTGCCCTCTTGATACACACTGTCGTGTGAGAAAACAGCATGAATATCCAGTTCACCACCGAACAGTTGGCTTTGCGAGATGAGCTGCGCGCCTATTTTAAACGGCTGATGACGCCAGCGTTGGTGGCGGAATGCGAACGTGACCTGGGGGAGGGCGGTGGGCCGCTTTGGCGAGACGCACTCAGGCAGATGGGAAGTGACGGCTGGATTGGTGTAGGTTGGCCTGAGGCCTGGGGCGGGCGCGGCATGACGCCGCTGGAACAGTTTATTTTTGTCGAGGAGGTTATGCGGGCGGGCTATCCGTTTCCATTTCTCACGACGGAGTCTGTCGGGCCCATGTTGGCAGAGCACGGCAACGACTGGATCAAACGCGAGTTGGTACCGAAAATCCTGCTGGGAGACTTGCTGATCGCTATCGGTTATTCCGAGCCGGACGCGGGCACTGACCTGGCCAGCCTTAAAACCAGCGCGGTGCGTGATGGTGAAGATTGGGTAATCAATGGGCAGAAAATGTGGACCTCCCTGGCCCATTTTTGCGACTACACCTGGCTGGCGGTGCGCACGGATCCCGATGCGCCTAAAAAGCACAAGGGTATCTCAATGTTCCTGGTACCCAACTCGGACCCGGGCTGGAGCTGCACTCCAGTTC
The DNA here is from genome assembly GCA_963977485.1 of uncultured Haliea sp. Taxonomy (GTDB): domain Bacteria; phylum Pseudomonadota; class Gammaproteobacteria; order Pseudomonadales; family Halieaceae; genus JARRPM01. The sequence continues at coordinate 51,918 of CAXBOW010000005.1, read as the reverse complement.
ACACACTTGGTGGGGTGCGCACCAACGCCACTTACTACGACAATATCCGCGTGAGCAGTGATCACCTGGTAGGTGAGTTACACGGTGGCTGGAAGCTCATCACCGGGCAACTTAATCGCGAACGGCTAAGCCTCATCAACTTCGGTCCTATCTCCCAGTTGTTCAACCAGGTGGTGAGTTGGGCGAGTGCAGCAACAATGCCGGTCGGCGGAAGGGTGATCGACCAGCCCTGGGTGCAGCAGAATCTTGGGCGATGCCGCGCACTAATTGAGTGCATGAAGCTGATTGTTTACAAGCAGTCCTGGGCCATGACGGAAGAGGTGCTCGCTATGGCAGATGCGTCAGCGGCAAAAGTGTATGGTTCCGAGGGTTTTATAGAAGTTTACCGCATGCTGGGCGAAATTGTCGGACAGGCCGGGCTGTTGCGGCCGGGCTGCCCACAGGCCAGCGCAGCGGCGAGCAAAATCGAGCGCCTTTACCGCACTGCATCGATCATCACGTTCGGCGGTGGCGCCAACGAAATTCAACGCGACATCATTTCTGCCGCGGGGTTGTGGATGCCGCGCGCCAGTCGCTGAGCAGGAGCACTGTTATGGAATTCGGTTTCTCTCAGGAGCAGCAAGAAGTACAGCAACTGGCTCGTCAGATCCTCACAGATCAGGTGACCCCGGCGAGCTTGTCTGCCTACGACGAATACGATCTGCCTCGTTTTGACAACGGCCTGTGGCAGCAGTTGGCGACAGCCGGTCTGGTCGGCGTGTGCGCCGAGGAGCGCTATGGTGGTATGGGGTTCGGGTTTATGGAACTCGCGCTGTTTATCGAGGAAATCGGTCGTAGCATAGCGCCAGTGCCGGCCATAGCGCATTGCGTGTCCGCGCTACTTCCTATCCAGCGTTTCGGCAGTGAGAAAATGAAAGAGGCGATAATTCCCGGTGCGATTGCGGGAGAATATCTGCTGACCGCAGCCTTGACCGAGCCGCTCAACGAAGACCCAGCCGACCCCCGCGTCGTGACGGCACTGCTCGATGGCGAATCCCTGGTTTTATCCGGCTCCAAAACGGCGGTGCCATTCGCATCCCAGGCCCGTCATATATTGCTTGCGGCCCGCTGCACGACGGGCATCGCGGTGGTTGTGCTGGACTCTCAGGCAAGCGGCGTAACGTTGAATCAGCAGCAGGTCTCCAGTTTTGAACCGCAGTGTGAACTGGTACTGGATGCGGTTCGGGTGCCGCTATCACGTGTTGTCACCCTCACCGATGGTGCCGCTATTATGCAGTGGCTAGGCGAGCGAACCGCAGCCGCAATCTGTGCACACCAGTTGGGTGCGAGTGAGTGTGCCATGCGAATGGCCGCGAGCTATACCTCCCAGCGGCAGCAGTTCGATGTGCCGGTGGCGACTTTTCAGGCGGTGGGTCACCGCCTGGCAGACTGTTACGTGGATGTGGAATGCCTTCGGCTTACCACCTACCAGGCAGTGTCCTTGCTGGCGAGTGAGGTTGCGGCAACCACCGAGGTCCAGATTGCCAAGATCTGGGCGGGCGATACCGGGCACAGGGTAAGTTATGCGACCCAGCATGTTCACGGTGGTACCGGCATCGATCGGGAATATCCCCTGTGGCGCTATTGCCTGTGGCTGCGCCAGAACGAGATGTCCATGGGTTGCAGCTCCGCGTTACAGTCTGCTTTAGGTGCGCGGTTGGCCGAGGGTGAAGCACTTTTTAACTGATCGTGCAAAGTCGAAATTTCCTAAAAAGAATAGCGTCAGGGAGATTTCCAAAGCGGCCGACTGGGGTACACTAGGCGCCGCTATGAAATTCTCTTCCCACTCTCGTTTCTCCTCCGCTCTGGCCGTTTTGATATGCCTGTGCCTGGCCGGCTGTGGCAGTGAACCGAAGAAGCAAGCCCCTGTACCCAATCGAACAGACCACGCTGTCGATTTCAGCGGCTTCTGGGAACTCGACTACGGCCAGAGTGACAATATCCAGGTAAGCCTGAACGGACTGGTTCGTGACCTGCAGAAACAAAACCGGCAGCGTGCCCAGACGAGTGGGGTCTACCAGCAGTCCGCCGGCGGTATGATCGTCGGAGGCCCCGGGGCGACCAACAGTGGGGCATCCATTCTGGGTCTGGCTCAGATGGCGGATCTGGTCACCCAGTCCCAGCTGATGGAAATCGAGCAGGACGAACACCATATCAAGGTCAAGCGGGAAGAGGATTTTGCGCTCACCTGCGAGTTCTATCTCGGCCAGTATCACACTGTCGAAACCCCACTGGGCAAAGAAATTTGCGGCTGGAACCGGCACCAGATGATTTTCAAAATGGTGTTACCCGAGGGGCTTACGATTCAGCACATTATGAGCCTGGGCCCCAATGGCCAGTGGCTGAATATCGCGACGACGGTTATCTCCGATCGGGTTACTTCACCATTCACTGTGAACCGTGTGTATGCGCGCTATGAGCCCACGGACAACGGCTACAGTTGCAAAATGACCATTTCCCGGGGCAGGGTATGTACCACAGAGTCACAGTGATCAAGAAAGGTTGGGCCTGTTTCGCCCTGTTGTGCTGCATTCCGGTGCTCCTGGCTACGGCTACCACCGCAGGTGCGCAGACAGCAGCAGATGCCGATCTTGTAGCACTGCCCGTGGGGCCGGTCAGTCTGCAGGTGGAGCAGTCCACACCGGAGCTGCGCAGGCTGGATGTCGGCCTGGCAATTTTTGACCCGGGTATTCCTCTGAACGAGGCCAGCCACAGCATGCTGGGCATCTTTCCGGAGATCCGTAAGGCCGAATCGCAGTTCATGCCGGTATTACTGCGGCAGGTGTTAGTGGCTTCGAATGCCTGGGGCGTGGTGCGCGTGCTGCCGGGTGAGCAAATCACCTCGGAGTTGCTGGTCACCGGTAAAATTCGACAGTCCAACGGCAGCCGCCTGGAGTTGGCAGTCGAGGCCCGGGATGCGACTGGCCGGCAGTGGTTGGACAAAACCTATGTGGATGAGGCGAGTTCCTTCGATTACCCCGCTGTTGAGGGCAGTGATCCCTATATTGATCTGTACAGAAAAATCGCCAACGATCTGCTCGCCTATCGCCGCGGGCTCAATGACAGCCAGCTGCGAACCATCCGGCAAGTGGCATTATTACGCTATGCGGCCAGCCTGTCCGAAGAAGCCTTTGGTGGCTACCTGCAGCAGGATGAGCTGGGTATTTACAGTGTCCTGCGGCTGCCTGCAGAGGGCGACCCGATGATGGCCCGGGTACAACGCATACGAGACCAGGAGCACCTCTTTGTCGATACCGTGGACGAGCAGTATGTCGACCTGTACGAGGAGATGGTGGCCACCTATAGCCTGTGGCGACAGTACAGTCGCGAACAGGCTCTGTACTCAGAGGACTATGAGGCCCGGGCCCAGACCAAAGAGCGTATCGGCAGGCGCGGCACCTTTTCGGCGATGGAGCAGACCTACAATACCTACAAGCAGATCAAGATCCAGGAACAGGATCTGGACGACATGTCGGCGGGTTTCAACAATGAAGTGGCGCCCACGGTTATGGAGGCCAGCGGCCGGGTTTTCCGTCTCAGCGGCACACTCAATTCGCAATATACTGAGTGGCGGGGAATACTGCGGGATATCTTCGCGCTGGAAACCGGTTTACCCCCCGGGAACTGACATACCCCGGATCTGATATTCACCCCTACGTTTTACCCTGTTTATGGGCTATGCTTCAGCCATGGCTGGAAAAAATAAAGAACAGGATTCTGCGTCGCTACTGGACTCTGTGCGCAAGCTAACGGGGCAGGTGGCAGGCGGTACATTGGAGCTGGCGCGCAACACCGCCGCCATGACGGCAATGTTTGGCGAGAACTGGCTGCGTTCGACGGTACTCAACCAACTTGAGCCGGAACGTCTGGAGGCCATGGCCGAAGCGGGCCATTTTCTCAAGGACGCGAGGGAAACGGCAGGGCTGTCCATAAAGGATCTCTCCGAGAGCCTGGGGCTTGCTGACAAGTCCCTGCTGGAGGATATAGAAAGCGGCGAAACGATTATGCCACTGGAAGTGATGCTGCGCAGCGCATCGCTGCTCGCGAGGCACGATCCGATACCGTTTCTCATCAAGTTCATGCGTACCTACAACCCGGCGCTGGAAAAAACGCTGGAGCAGTGGGGTGTTCTCGCTCTGCCAAAGCAGTACGAACGGGAGCGCCGGTTCGTGAACCTGTATCGGCAACACGATGTCCTGCGCGGGTTTACCGACGAAGAATACGAGCGGTTTATTCATTACATGCAGAGCTCCATCAGCCTGGTGCTGGATGTGATGGAGTCGGAAAAGTCTGCACGCGGCGGTAAGCGTGCGGGCGCAGCCAAAGAGGGCGAGGCCGCCAAGGCCAAAACCAAGACGAAGGCCAGAGCGGCGCCCAAAAAGGCAGCAGCTCCGCGCAAGCGCAAGCGCGCGCCTGCGGCCTCCAGGCGTACTCGATCCTGACTTCCAGACTCTTTCGATTCTCTCCTCTCCACTTTAATAATTAACTTTAACCCCTTGAAAATATAGCAATATATGTTTTCATATTTCTGCGAGAAACCCTGTTTATGGCATTGAGTGAGTTTGCAAAAGACCAGTGGTTTGCGGCCTGCCCAAAGGGGCTCGAGGCCTTGCTGGTGGCGGAGCTGACGACACTTGGCGCGACCTCTACGCGGGAAACGGTGGCGGGAACATACTTTACTGGCCCTGTGGCCCTGGCCTACCGCGCCTGCTTGTGGTCACGACTGGCCAACAGAATACTGCTGCCGGTAGCCCGGCTGGAAGCGGCAGACAGCGACACGCTCTATCAGCAACTCCGCGGTGTTAATTGGGAAGAGTTGTTCAGTGTCAGCAACAGCTTTTCCATAGATTTTTCCGGTCAAAATGATGCGATTCGCAATACCCAATTTGGTGCCCAGCGCAGCAAGGATGCGATTGTGGACTGGTTTACCGAGCTGCGGGGCAAACGGCCGCAAGTGGCGCGCAAGGATCCGGATGTGCGACTTAATATCCGTCTAAACGGTGAGCAGGCAGTGCTGTCACTGGATTTTTCCGGCGGCAGCCTGCACCAGCGCGGTTATCGCCTGCAGGGCGGGGCGGCGCCGCTCAAGGAAAATCTGGCAGCGGCGATTCTGTTGCGCGCCGACTGGCCCGGAATCGCCGCTCGCGGTGGCGCCCTGATAGACCCCATGTGTGGCTCGGCGACTCTGCTGCTGGAGGGCGCAATGATGGTGGCAGATATAGCGCCCGGGCTGGCTCGCCGGCGTTTCGGTTTTGAGCACTGGCAGGGTCACAACCCGGATCAGTGGCGCGCTATCCTGGCTGATGCCAGGGGCCGGGCAGAGCGCGGCCTGGCCAGCACGCTGCCGGAAATACGTGGCTATGACGCCGATCCACGGGTGGTTCGTATAGCGCAGGAGAATATTGCGCGAATCGGGCTCGAGAAAGTGGTGCGTGTCAGTGCCAGGTCACTCGAAAACTTCGCCAGGCCCACGCACGTCTCCATGCCAATCGGCTTGCTGATCTGTAATCCGCCTTATGGTGAGCGTCTGGGCGAAAAAGACAGCTTGCGCATTTTGTACCGCGAGCTGGGCGAGGTTATGGCGCGGGAATTCAGCGGCTGGCGCGCGGGCATATTCACCTCGGATCTCGACCTCGGCAAGGCCATAGGCCTGCGCAGCCACAAGCGCTACGCACTGTGGAACGGTGCGCTCCCGGCTCACCTGCTGTTGTTTGAGCTGGTCGACAATAAGCTGCGGCCGTTGCCACAAGCAGAGCAGCCCGCCAAGCAAGCGGTGGCCACACTTGCTCCCCCGGCAGGGGAGCTCAGTGCGGGGGCGCAGATGTTTGCCAACCGCATACGTAAAAATCGCAAGCGCCTGGCGGCCTGGCGCAAACGTGAGCAGATACAGTGCTACCGGTTGTACGATGCAGATATGCCGGAGTATGCGGTAGCGGTTGATATCTACGGCGAGCGCGTATACGTGGCTGAGTACCAGGCGCCCAAAGGTGTCGACCCCGAGGCGGCTATGCGTCGACTCGAAGAGGTGCAGGCTGCACTGCCGGCAGCGCTGGGTATTGATGCTGATGCCATTGTCTACAAACAACGACGCCGCCAGCGCGGTGCCGAGCAGTATGAGAAGCAGGACAACAGTGGTGAACTGATCAGCGTGGTCGAAGGCAAGGCTCGCCTGCTGGTGAATTTACAGGACTATCTCGATACCGGCCTGTTCCTGGATCACCGGCCTCTGCGCAGGCGCCTGGCGCATGAGGCTGCTGATAAGGACTTTCTCAACCTGTTTTGTTACACCGGCTCGGCCACTGTGCAGGCGGCGCTTGGTGGTGCCCGCTCCACCACCAGCGTAGACCTGTCGAATACCTATCTTGGCTGGGCGCGCAAGAATCTCGCCCACAACGGTCTGGATGAGCGCAGCAATAGTCTGGTGCGGGATAACTGCCTGGAGTGGCTGCGCAGCGCTGAGTCACGCTATGACCTGATTCTGCTGGACCCGCCATCGTTTTCCAATTCCGCTGCGATGGCCGACAGTTTTGATATTCAGCGGGACCACGCAGACCTGGTGCGATCAGCCATGGCAGTGTTGCGTCCTGATGGTCAGTTGTATTTCTCCAACAATCGGCGGGGTTTTAAACTGGACACTGTGCTGGAGGAGGAATTCCAGTGTGAAGATATCACCAGGGCAACGCTGGACCCGGATTTCCAACGCAATGCGAAGATCCACTGCTGCTGGCGCATTTGCCACCGCGACTAGCGGCAGCGGGAAACACCTGTTGAGCAGTGTCTTTTCTGCCGCCTGCCCGCCGGGTTCAACATTGAAACTCATGCAGGCTGGCGGTGTGGCAGGTAAGTGGCTGCCAACCGCGCGCCCGGAATGATATCCACACTGCAACAAAACTCCCTGTTTTTATAGTGCTTGCGCAAAGCACTGGCTGAAAAACGCTATAGAAAAAACGTAAGTCATTGATTCTTCAAAATTAAAGCCTAAGCCCGTTGCGATACAATGCGACTTTGTAAAGTGCCATTTTGGCTGCGCGGACGGCTCTCGTCACAGTTCATCCCCATAGTTATCCACAGAATTTACTGTGGATAACTATTCGGCATCTGCCAGTTTCAGCAGTTGCTTGCCTGTATTGCGCCCGCTGTAGAGCCGCTGCAAGGTGGCGGGAATATTCTCGAAGCCCTCTTGCACATCATCTCGCCAGGCGATTTCTCCGGCAGCCACCCATTCCGCCAGGGCGGTGTAGGCCTCCTCGGCCCTGTTGAGGTAGTCGATGACGATAAATCCCTGCATCCTGATTCGGCGGGTGATCAGAATTGTCAGATTATTAGGCCCTGGCGCAGGTGTCGCGTCGTTGTAGCCCGCAATCGCGCCGCACATCACTATGCGGCCGAAATCGGCCATGTGGGATATGGCAGACTCCAGAGTGTTACCGCCCACATTGTCAAAAAAGACATCCACTCCGTGGGGGCAGAGCTCGCCTATTCGCGCGCTGAGATCCTCACTTTTGTAATCGATGACAGCGTCGAGTTTGCATGAGTCCAGCAGCCACTGACATTTCTCGGCACCGCCGGCGATGCCCACTACCCGGCAGCCTTTGAGTCTGGCGATTTGCGCCACAACAGAACCGGTGGCACCAGCTGCCCCGGACACAAGGACGGTCTCGCCGCTGCGCGGCTGGCCCACATCCAGCAGGCCGAAATAGGCTGTGAGGCTGGTGGAACCGAATATGCCCAGGGCCAGGCTGGGTGTCACGCCGGCGGGTAGCGGGCGGGGAGGGATAGGCGCGGCGGGGTCTGCTACGCTGAATTCCTGCCAGTTGAGAAGCCCCTGTACCAGCGCGCCCTTTGGCAGTGCGGGGTTGGAAGACTCCACTACCTGGCCAACACCGCTGGCACGCATGGGTGCTCCGATCGCCACCGGCGGAAGATAGCTGCGCTCATCCATCAGCCAGCCGCGCATTGCCGGATCGAAACCGAGCATCAGTGTCTTCACCAGCACTTGACCCGCCTCCAGGTCCACTTTCGGTAGTGGTGACTCCACCAACTCAAAATGCTCCGGACCGACCAAACCTACCGGACGCTCTTTCAACAGCCATTGCCTGTTTGTTATTGCCACGATTACTCTCCAATTGTCTTGTCGGATTCGAAACGGTGCGTATTAGAGCAGTATTAAGCAACGCGGGAAAGTGGCCGGTGCAAAAGCCTGATACCGCGCCCAGATGCCGGGCACATGACAGGGCGAGCACGCTGTGTTCCAATCGGCGGCGAATCACTCAACGCCCTGATCGCATGAAGTTACTGTTAATTGTCTATCACAGCCAGAGCGGAGCCTGTGCGCAACTGGCGCGGTCTGTATTGCGGGGAGCGCGAACGGAGGAGGGTGTCGAAACCTGTGTGCGTCGCGCCTGGGACGCAGGGGTGGAAGATTTGCAGCGGGCGGACGGTATCTTGTTGCTGGCAGCGGAAAACTCCGGGGCTCTCAGTGGCGGTATGAAAGACCTGCTGGATCGCACATTTTACCCCGCCAACGCACGGGGCCTGGTGAAACCTTACGCATTTGTGGCAAGCGCTGGCAATGATGGGCGTGGTGCGGTGGCGCAGCTGCAACGTATAATGTCCGGCATTCCCTTTTCGGCTGCTGTCGAGCCGTTGATCCTGCGTGGCGACGTTACCGCAGCGCACCGGGCGGCCGCAGAGGAGCTGGGCAGCGCATTTGCCGCGGGCCTGGCTATGGGTATTTTTTAGCCCGTGCAAGCACAGCGCAGACACATATGGCGCGGCGCTAGCGTCACTTACAGGCAGAGCGAGTGAATATGACAGAAGCAAACATAGAGCAACCGCCAGACGGATTTGTTGCCATACCCACAGGGCTGGGCTTCACCGATTTTCTGCAGCCTCTTTATCGTCGTATCGAAGGCGAATCCGTCAGTATAGGTCTGGTGGTCGACAAGCAACATGGCAATAGCATGGGGATCTGTCACGGCGGCGCCTTGTCGACCCTCGCAGATATTGCGGCTGCCACGGGGATTAACGTGACCAGCGGGCGACGCAGCGGCACGCCGACGATAAACCTGTCGATGGACTTTATTTCTGCTGCGCGCATAGGTCAGTGGATACAGGCCGACGTTCAGCTGGTGACACTGAAGCGCAGGTTCGGTTTCAGCAATGGCGCTATTATCAGTGCCGATGGCGTGGTGGCACGCTTCAATGGCACCTTTTATCTGCCAGAGCACAAAGGCATGGTGAAGCCGGAGGCCAGCGGCGACGGAGCACCTGCGTGGCTCAAAAGTTAGACTGGCGAGCGGGTAGCGGACTTCTGAACCACGTCGATAAAAGCCCTGGCAGCGCGCGATAAACTGCGGCCGCGATGGTAGACGATGCCCAGTGTGCGTTCGATGCTGGTTCCGTCCACTTGCAGGGTGGCCAGTGTATCGTCGCGCATACTGCGCGGTAGCACGGTCCAGCCCAATCCCACCGATGCCATCATGCGAATGGTCTCCAGATAATTCGTAGCCATGGATACCTGTAAGGTCAGATGGTGCTGATTGAACAGCCGCGCAACAATCTGACCCGTGTAGGTATTGAGCCCGGGCATTATGGCAGGGTGGTCGCTGAGCGTTGCCAGGTCCAGGTCCCGAATTTGTGCCAGCGGGTGCTGGGTGCCGACCATGAAATCCAGCGGGTCGGGCCACACAGGAAGTGTAATAACACTGGCCTCCTCGGTCGGTGCCAGGGTGACAATGGCGAGCTCGGCCTTGCCTTGCATGATGAGCTCGTAGGCCTGCTCTGAATCCATAAAGTCGATGTCGATGTGTACCGCCGGAAAGGCACCGCTGAATTCACTGAGTATCGGCGGCAGGCGGTGCAGGCCGATATGATGGCTGGTGGCAATGCGCAATTGTCCGGCAACGTCGCCAGCGAGGTCGCGTACGGATTGCTGTGCTGCCGCAAGCTCCTGTTGCACCGCTCGCGCGTGGGGAAGCAGGGCGCGGCCCGCTTCAGTAAGCGTGATATTGCGCCCGATGCGATCAAACAGATCACTGCCCAGTTGCTCTTCCAGCAATGCGATGCGCTTGCTGACTGCAGGCTGGGTGAGGTGAAGTTTTTCCGCAGCCAGTGAAAACGACCCACTTTCAGCTACCAGTACAAAAGCTTTCAGGTTTTGTGTATCCATCAGTTATTCCCAAAAGGAATGCGATATATAAAAATAATAAATTTGAGTTATCTAAAAAGCAAGCCCATACTTCGCCTTTCTTCAGAATTAGCTCTGGCAAGAGGTGGACTCGATGACGGGACAAACGTTGTACGACAAGTTATGGCATAACCACGTGGTAGTGCAGCGCGAAGACGGTAGCGCGATCATATACATTGATCGCCATCTGTTGCACGAGGTCACATCGCCCCAGGCGTTTGAGGGCCTGCGCCTGGCGGGGCGCCCGCTGTGGCGGCGCGATGCCAACCTGGCGGTGCCGGATCACAACGTGCCCACCGAACGCGTGGAGCGCAGCGGTGGTGTCGCGGCCATCGCCGACCCGGTGTCCCGGTTACAGGTCCAGACCCTGGATGACAACTGCAAGGACTATGACATTGTCGAGTTCGAAATCAACGACAGGCGTCAGGGCATCGTGCATGTTGTGGGCCCTGAACAGGGGGCCACGCTGCCGGGTATGACCGTGGTGTGTGGCGACTCTCATACGTCTACCCACGGAGCACTGGGCGCGCTCGCCCACGGCATAGGCACCTCCGAGGTGGAACATGTACTGGCCACCCAATGCCTGCTCCAGCAGAAAATGAATAATATGCTGGTGCGCATCGATGGCGTTCTGCAAAAAGGGGTAACCGCCAAGGATGTGGTACTCGCGGTCATCGGCAAGATTGGTACTGCAGGCGGCAGCGGCTACGCCATCGAATTTGGCGGCGAAGTGGTGCGCAATATGAGTATGGAAGGCCGCATGACCATATGTAATATGTCCATCGAGGCAGGTGCACGTATGGGCATGGTGGCGGTAGACGATACCACCTTGGAATATGTCAAAGGCCGCACCTACGCGCCTGTGGGCGAGATGTGGGATCGCGCCGAGAAAGCCTGGCGGGAACTGCGTAGCGACGACCACGCGCATTTCGACCGTGTGGTCGTGTTGCGAGGCGAGGATATCGTACCCCAGGTCACCTGGGGCACGTCACCGGAAATGGTACTGCCGGTGGACGGACATCTGCCAGATCCTGCCAGGATTGAAAATGCCACCCAGCGCAGTGCGGTAGAGCGCGCTCTGGAATATATGGGCCTGGAAGCAGGCACGCCGATCACAGCGATAAAGCCGGACCGTGTGTTTATCGGCTCATGCACCAATTCGCGCATAGAGGATTTGCGTTCGGCTGCAGCTGTTGTTCAGGGCAAACAGGTTGCGGCATCTGTGAAGCAGGTACTGGTGGTTCCCGGCTCCGGCGAAGTAAAGCGACAGGCCGAGGCCGAGGGCCTCGACCAGATATTTATCGACGCGGGAATGGAGTGGCGCGAGCCGGGTTGTTCCATGTGCCTGGCGATGAATGCCGATAAGCTGGGTCAGGGAGAACACTGTGCCTCCACGTCCAATCGCAATTTTGAGGGTCGTCAGGGTTTTGGCGGTCGCACCCACCTGGTCAGTCCGGCGATGGCCGCTGCAGCGGCGGTGGCGGGTCACTTTGTCGACGTGCGAGACTGGTAAGAGGAGAACAATATGAAAAGTTTTATTGCCGAGCGCGGGCTGGTAGCACCGATGGATCGGGCCAACGTGGACACCGACCTGATTATTCCCAAACAGTTTCTCAAGTCCATCAGGCGCAGCGGGTTTGGGCCGCACCTGTTTGACGATTTGCGGTACCTGGACGAGGGCCAGCCAGGACAGGACTGCAGTAAGCGGCCCCAGAACCCCGATTTTCCCCTGAATTATGAGCGCTACCAGGGGGCCTCAATACTGTTGGCGCGGGAGAATTTCGGCTGCGGGTCCAGCCGGGAGCATGCACCCTGGGCACTGGAGGACCACGGTTTTCGCTGTATTATCGCGCCCAGCTTCGCCGACATTTTCTACAACAACTGCTTCAAGAACGCCATTCTGCCCATTGTGCTGGATGAGGAGATTGTCGACATCCTATTCCAGCAGATGTATGCAACAGAGGGCTATGAATTGACTGTAGACCTTGAAGAGCAGCAGGTCACAACGCCGGCCGGAGATGTCTACAGTTTCGAAGTCGATGAGTTTCGCCGCCACTGCCTGTTGAAAGGACTGGACGATATCGGTCTGACACTTGAGGACGCGGATAAAATACGCGCCTACGAAACCGTCGCGCGGGAACGGTCACCTTGGTTGTTCGACGTAATCAGCTAACAGGGCATAAGCATGGCTAAGAAAATACTGGTGTTACCGGGCGATTACATCGGCCCGGAAATTATGGACGAGGCGGTGAAGGTTCTGCGGGAAGTGGACAGCCGCTTTGGGCTTGATCTGGAACTTGAATTTGGTTTGCTTGGTGGCGCCGCCATCGACGCGACCGGCGTGCCTTTGCCGCCTGAAACCCTGGCAAGCGCGAAGGCTGCGGATGCGATTCTGCTGGGCGCTGTGGGTGGCCCAAAGTGGGATAATGTGGAACGGCACCTGCGCCCGGAGCGTGGCCTGCTGGGTATCCGCTCGGAGCTGGATTTGTTCGGCAACCTGCGCCCGGCCATTCTATACCCGCAGTTGGCGGACGCATCCAGCCTGAAGCGGGAAGTGGTCGCAGGGTTGGATATTCTGATTGTGCGGGAGCTAACCGGTGGTATTTACTTTGGTGAACCCCGGGGAGTGCGCACTTTGGAGAATGGCGAACGCGAGGGTTTCAATACCTATGTCTACAGGGAATCGGAAATCCGTCGCATCGGCCATCTGGCGTTCAAACTGGCGCGCAAGCGCGACAAGCGCGTATGCTCGGTGGACAAAGCTAATGTGCTGGAAGTTACCATGCTGTGGCGCGAGGTAATGGAAGAGGTGGCTGTTGACTACCCGGATGTGGAACTCAGCCACATGTATGTCGACAATGCCGCAATGCAGTTACTGCGGGCACCCAAGCAGTTCGACGTGCTGGTCACGGGCAATATGTTTGGCGATATTCTGTCAGACGCTGCAGCCATGCTCACCGGCTCGATCGGTATGTTGCCCTCGGCATCACTGGATGTGAACGGTCGAGGCATGTACGAGCCATGCCACGGCACGGCGCCAGACATCGCGGGGCAGGGTAAGGCGAACCCATTGGCGACGATTCTGTCAGTGGCGATGATGTTGCGCTACACACTGGCCAGGCCCGACGCAGCAGCGGCTATTGAGAGCGCAGTAAGCGACGTGCTTGACCAGGGACTGCGCACCCCGGATATCGTTACAACAGCGGATACGCTGGTCGACACCACGGCCATGGGCGATGCCGTTATTAAAGCCCTGAAAGAGTCAGCAGGAGAGCGAGAGTAAAACAATGAGCAAGTTATACGATGTAGCAGTAGTAGGGGCAACCGGCGCTGTCGGTGAGGTGATGATCGCCATCCTGGAGCAGCGCGAGTTTCCGGTGGGTAATCTGTACGCGCTTGCCAGCAGCCGCTCGGCGGGCAAGAGCATTATGTTCAGGGGCAAGTCCGTCAAGATTACCGACCTCGCGGAATTCGATTTTGGCAAAGCGCAGATAGGCCTGTTTTCCGCTGGCGGCAGCATCTCTGCGGAATTTGCGCCCAAGGCGGCGGCAGCGGGCTGTGTAGTGATAGACAATACCTCCCACTTCCGTCAGGACGAGGACATCCCGCTGGTGGTGCCCGAGGTGAATGCGGAGGCCCTGGCCGACTACGGCCGGCGCAATATTATTGCCAACCCGAATTGCTCTACCATTCAGATGCTGGTGGCCCTCAAGCCGATTTACGACGCTGTGGGTATAGAGCGCATCAACGTCGCGACTTACCAGGCTGTTTCGGGCTCGGGCAAGGAAGCGATAGAGGAACTCGCCGGCCAGACAGCGCGTCTGCTCAATGGCCAGGAAATAGAGTGCGAGGTCTATCCTCGCCAGATCGCTTTTAATGCCATCCCCCAGATCGATGTCTTTCAGGACAATGGTTACACCCGGGAGGAGATGAAAATGGTGTGGGAGACGCGCAAGATTTTTGGCGATCATTCCATCCAGGTAAATCCCACCTGTGTCCGTATTCCGGTCTTTTTCGGCCATTCGGAAGCGGTGCACATAGAGACGGTAGACAAAATATCGGCTGAGCAGGCGCGCGCATTGCTGGAGCAGGCGCCAGGTATCGTTGTGGTAGATCAACATGTTGATGGGGGCTACCCCACTCCTGTGGTGGAGGCGGCAGGCAAAGATGCGGTTTTTGTTGGCCGGATCAGGGAAGATATCTCCCATCCGAGGGGCCTGGATATGTGGATTGTGGCCGACAATGTGCGCAAGGGAGCAGCCTTGAACAGTGTGCAAATTGCCGAAACATTAATCTCTACTTACCTTGATTAATGATAACAACTTACCTTGATTAATGCCGGTACATAATTGATACTTGGCGGTAATTCGGAGTATAGAGAGTGCATGGGAGCACCGGTTAGCGCAGTATTTCCACTGCTAGCGCGGGCGTCGGTAGGGGCACTTCCAGGCGTTGTTAGACTCGATACTTCGAACCAGTTGCCGGGCTTAGGGGAGGCCGGTGTGATCAAAAGCAGAAAAAATAATTAGGCGTCGGTATGGCTCGAAAATTTGCTGCTGTAGTTTTTTCACTGGGGTGTGTTCAAACGAGCGCGGTATTGGGTCTGGGCCTTGGGGAACTGACCCTTGATTCGTATCTGAACGAACCGCTGGATGCGCAGGTAGATCTGCTTAACGTAGGCGGCTTGCATGAGGACCAGATCAGGGTCCGTCTGGCCACCAGCGACGATTTCACTCGAATGGGCGTAGACCGCGCTTATTTTCTTACCAGTATCAGCTTTGATGTGGAAATCGATGATAACGGGCGTGCCCGTATTTCGATCACCTCCGAAGACCCCGTACTCGAACCCTACCTGGACTTTATTGTAGAAGCTCGCTGGCCTTCCGGCAGACTGTTGCGAGAATACACTGTGCTGGTAGACCCGCCAGTGTTCGACCAGTCAAATCCCGTTATTTCAGCCAGCAATCGAGTCGCAGAACTGGATGGCGAATCCGAGGCGGCAAAAAAAAAATCGGCAACTAACACGGCGACAGGAACGTCTGTTGACGTAAGAGACTCCAATCTCGCATCGGGGCAAATGCCCGAGCGGACTTTTAATTCCAGTACATCGCCGGCTCCCGTTGCGGGCACTCGTTATATGATTCACCGGGACGACACGCTGTGGGAAATCGCATCCAGGGCTCGCCCTGCCGGTGCGTCTGTCTACCAGACCATGCTGGATATCCAGCGGCTGAATCCAGACGCCTTTATAGGCGGCAATATCAATCAGGTGAAGGCAGGCTATATAGTCTACCTGCCGGATGAGAACGATATCAGTTCGGCAAACCTGCCCCAGGCCTTAGCCGAGGTGCGCGAGCAGAACGACGCATGGCGCGAGGGTAAGCCGCTTGAGCCCGACTATGCCAGCGGCCCATCGCTGCGTATTTCTGCCGAGCAGGAAGACGCAACATCCGGTGGTTCTACAGCTTCGTCGGCGGTGGTTGCTAATGACGCGGCCATGGAGGATGCAGAAAAAGCCGGCCTGCAGCGCACTGAGCTTGAGCAGCGATTGAATTCAATGCAGCAGCAAGTGGAAACTCTGCAGCGCATTGTCAGCTTGAAGGACGAACAAATAGCGGCCTTGCAGAGCGCACTGACCGACCCCGATAAAGCGGCTGATGTGGCAATGCCAGCTGCCGATGCAATGGAGCTTGGTGAGCTGGAAGGTGAGTTCGAGGATTCGGTTTTCGAAGACGGCATACCGGGCGATCGCGAGAAAGCGTTGGCCGCGCTGGAAGCCCAGGAAGGCATAGAAACGTCTACACCAAAAGTTACTGAAAAGAAGCCTGAGGTTGCAGTTGTCGAGCCGGCTCCGGTTGCGCCGGCTGTTGAGCGGGCAGCACCCGAGGAGGAGTCTCCGGGCTTTTTCAGCAATTTGTGGTTCGTGCTGGGAGCCCTGGTGCTCGCAGTACTCGGTTTTATCTTCATGCGCCGGCGCGGTGCAGTTGATGATGACGACATCGTGGAAGTAGAAACCACACCAGCTGCAGATGTATTCGCCGATGTAGAATTAACCGAGCAGGTCCTCGAGGTAGAGGATGATGAACCAGAGATAGTCCTCGACGAAGATGTTGTCGAGGAGGGCCCGGCCACCGACAATCGTGGTTATGGTGAACGTAAGCACGACGAATACGCTTCAGATGAGGCCAGCGACGCCCTCGCCGAAGCGGAAATTTACATCGCCTATGGCCGCTACCCGCAAGCTATCGACCTGTTGAAAAACGCCCTTGGTAATGACCCGGGTAATGCGGCTTATCGCCTCAAACTATTGCAGTTGTATATGGAGACCGGCAACCGCACAGCTGCGACGCAGGAATTCGCTGAACTGGAGTCTATCGGTGACGCAGATAGTATTGCAGCCGGCAGGTTGGCGCTAGACGGCCACTCTTCAGCGAGTGCTCCCAGGGCTGACTTCGCCACCGATGGCGGTGAGCCGGAGGTTGACCTGTTGGCAGAATCCGAAGCTTCGCTTGAATCGGACTTTAGCGGCCTGGAAATTGAAGAGCTTGAGTCCGACATGAGCCTGGAAGACGAGCTGGATCTGTCCGCGGACTTCGACGATGCCGAGATCGGGTCGGATGCGGATGACGAGGACCTTGTTATCTCCGCCGACAGCGACGGACTTTCCACCAAGCTTGATCTTGCTCGCGCCTACATGGATATGGGTGACGACGACGGTGCTCGCCAGATTCTCGAAGAAGTGGCAGCAGAGGGAAGCGAAGAACTACAGGCCGAGGCCAAAGCTCTATTAGAGCGCATTGGCTGACCTGCACTCACCCTTTTCGACTGATTTGCTCCCGGCGGGTAGCCGGGTTGTCTGTCGTATCGAGTACGATGGCCGTCACTATAGCGGCTGGCAGTCTCAGCCGCAGCTGACGGTAACCACCGTTCAGGATACCCTGGAGCAGGCACTTTCCGCAGTGGCAAATACTGCGGTGAAAGTGGCGTGTGCCGGGCGTACTGATACCGGCGTACACGGCTTCGCGCAGATCATTCATTTCGATGCGCCGGTGGCGCGCAGCGCAAAGGCCTGGGTTCTGGGTGCGAATGCCAACCTGCCGTTTGAAGTGCGCGTACACTGGGCTGTTGTGGCCGATAACAGTTTTCATGCCAGGTTCTCGGCCTTGGCGCGGCGCTATCGTTATGTCATTGCCAATACTCCCGTGCGCCCGGCGCAGCTGGTTGGCCAGGTTACCTGGCAGCGCCGTGCGCTGGATCACCGCCTGATGCATAGCGCGGCCCAGCAGCTGTTGGGAGAGCGGGATTTTTCAGCTTTTCAGGCGGCGTCGTGCCAGTCAAAAACACCCATGCGAAATGTGCACTCTGTGGTGGTTAGCCGGCAGGGTGACCTGTTGGTGGTGGACATCAAGGCCAATGCCTTTCTGCACCACATGGTACGGAATATTGTGGGTTCGCTTATGGCTGTGGGAATGGGGCGAGAGCCGCCGGCATGGATTGGTCAATTGCTCGAGGGCCGCGACCGGACAGTGGCGGCAGAAACTGCACCAGCTGATGGTTTGTACCTGGTGGAGGTGGAGTATCCGCGGCAGTTTGCACTGCCCGCAATACCGTATGGGCCTTTGTTAGTGGGGCAGCCAGCGCGCAGTTGAGAGTGCGGTTGTGCTGATGCATTGTCGGCGTTCTACTGACATAAGCGAGCCCCATCTGCTATTATTCCCGCCTTCATTTTCCATCGGCACACCAGACCCGTGATTCATACCCGAATTAAAATTTGCGGCATCACCACTCGTGAGGATGCCCGCAACGCCGTTAATTGTGGCGCGGATGCCATTGGCCTGGTCTTTTATGCCGACAGCCCGCGAGCGATTACGGCTGCCCAGGCGGCAGAGGTCGTCGCAGTAGTACCTCCTTTTGTATCGGTGGTGGCGCTGTTTGTCGATGAACCGGAAGACGGTATCCGGCGTATATTACAGCAGGTTCCGGTCGACCTGTTGCAGTTTCACGGTGACGAATCCGCTGGCTTTTGCCAACAATTCCACCGGCCCTGGATCAAGGCCTTGCGCGTGCGAGAAGGGCTGGATATCGCCAGTGCGTGTGCACAGTACAGTGGCGCTCGAGGGGTGTTGCTTGACAGCTGGCAGCAGGGTGTACCGGGAGGGACAGGCAAAACGTTTGACTGGGATCTGGCGGGTGGAAAAATGCCGCTGCCGGTCATCCTGGCCGGTGGCCTCGACGACTGCAACGTGGGCGACGCTATAGCGCAACTGCGGCCGCAGGCGGTAGATGTCAGTGGCGGGGTGGAGCAGTCACCGGGCCGCAAGGACGCAGCCAAAATAGAGCGATTTATAGCGGCTGTTCGCGCTGCTGATGTATTAAGGGACGGAGCAACTGATGACAAGTGATCTGAAGGACGATGTATTCGCCGCAGTGCCTGATGTGGATGGCCGTTTCGGCCCCTACGGTGGTAAATATGTAGCGGAAACCCTGATGTTTGCCCTGGCGGAGCTGGAGCAGGTGTATCGTAAATTGTCGGTAGATCCGGCGTTCCAGCGGGAGCTGGACGAGGATCTTGCCCAGTATGTGGGAAGACCTTCGCCTCTGTATGAGGCAAAACGTTGGTCCGAGCAGATCGGGGGAGCCCGTATTTTCCTCAAGCGTGAAGATCTCAATCACACGGGCGCGCACAAGGTTAACAACACCGTGGGGCAGGCGCTGCTGGCAAAGCACATGGGCAAGCCTCGTGTGATCGCGGAAACGGGTGCCGGCCAGCACGGTGTCGCCACCGCCACCATCGCAGCCCGGTTGGGGCTCGAATGTCAGGTATTTATGGGGGAGGAAGATGTTCGCCGCCAGGCCCTGAATGTTTACCGCATGAAGCTGTTGGGTGCCGAAGTAGTCCCCGTAACCTCGGGCTCGCGCACCTTGAAAGATGCGATGAACGAGGCCATGCGGGACTGGGTTACCAATGTCGATAACACGTTTTACATTATAGGTACGGTCGCAGGGCCACACCCCTATCCGTTACTGGTAAGGGATTTCCAGTGCGTGATCGGTAGGGAAGCCCGCCGCCAGGCGTTGGAGCAGACCGGCAAGTTGCCGGACGCGCTGGTGGCCTGTGTGGGGGGTGGCTCCAACGCAATAGGCCTGTTCCACCCTTTCCTGCGCGACGACGGTGTCGTGATGTACGGTGTGGAGGCGGGGGGCCACGGAATTGCCTCTAATCAGCATGCCGCGCCCCTGACGGCTGGCACACCGGGTGTGTTGCACGGAAATCGCACTTACCTTATGCAGGACGCGGATGGCCAGATCATGCACACACACTCGGTGTCCGCTGGCCTGGATTACCCCGGCGTTGGGCCTGAGCACTCGTGGCTGAAGGATATCGGCCGGGTGAATTACGTCGTGGCCAATGATGATGAGGCGCTCAGGGCGTTCCATACATTGACCCGTGTGGAGGGCATCATGCCCGCATTGGAAAGCAGTCATGCACTGGCTTATGCCGAAAAACTGGCGGCCACGATGACGCGGGACCAGGTGATAGTGGTTAATCTGTCGGGGCGTGGGGACAAGGATATTCACACCGTCGCACAGATCGACGGCATACAGTTTTAGGGAGACAGGCAGTGAGTCGAATAGCGGGCCGGTTCAAGCAACTGGCAGAGCAGGGGCGTAAAGCGCTCATTCCCTACGTGGTGGCGGGGGATCCCGGGTTGGATGTCACCGTGCCATTGATGCATCGCATGGTCGCCTGCGGAGCAGACATCATCGAGCTTGGCGTACCTTTTTCTGACCCCATGTCAGAAGGCCCGGTGTTGCAACTGGGGCATGAGCGTGCGCTGGCGAACGGTACCAGCCTGCGCGGTGTGCTGGCACTGGTGTCTGAGTTTCGCGAGAAAGACAACGCTACTCCGGTGCTGCTGATGGGCTATGCCAATCCAGTAATGCACATGGGCTATGCCGCCTTTGCTGACGCCGCTGCCGCAGCGGGTGTGGATGCGTTGCTGACCGTCGATATTCCTCCGGAAGAGGTAGCGCCAGTCAATGCCGAGCTGCAGCGCGTGGGTATGGATAATATATTCCTGGTTGCGCCCACCACCCCGACTGAACGGATCGAGCGGATAACCGCCACGGCCAGTGGTTTTATCTATTATGTTTCCCTGAAAGGCGTGACGGGTGCAGGGCATCTGGACGTGGCCGATGTGGCCTACCATCTGGGCCTGATTCGCCAGCACACCGCACTGCCGGTGGCCGTGGGTTTTGGTATCAAGGACGCGGCTTCAGCGCAAGCGGTGGCAAGTGTGGCAGACGGCGTGGTAGTGGGGAGTGCGCTGGTGGCTGCCATGGCAGCGGCAATCGAGGGTGGCGGTGGTCACGAGGCGGCCATGGCGGCGGTCGAAGGCCTGTTAACAGAGATTCGGGCGGGGATTGACGACGCGGCTTCCTAGTTGCCCCGCAGCACGTTTATAATGGCGTCTTCTATGGAGCGGGGTTCGACATGAGCTGGATTAACAAAATTTTGCCCTCCGGTGTGCGTAACGATGAAGGTGAAAAACGCTCCAACGTTCCCGAGGGTCTTTGGAAGAAGTGTGTAAAGTGCGATGCGGTACTGTATCGGCCGGATGTAGAGCGCAACGATGATGTCTGCCCCAAATGCGACCACCATATGCGTATCGGGGCCAGAAGGCGCATTGACATCTTTCTCGACCCGGAGGGTCGGCAGGAAATACTGACCGACATCGAACCGGTGGACCGGCTTAAGTTCAAGGACAAGAAGCGCTATCGCGATCGTCTCTCGGCGGCGCAGCGTGCAACCGGTGAAAAAGACGCACTGATCGCCTTTACCGGTGAATTACAGGGTTTACCCCTGGTGGTGACGGCGTTTGAATTTGATTTTCACGGCGGCTCCATGGGCTATGCCGTGGGAGAAAAATTTACCCGGGCGGCGCAACTGGCACTGGAGCAGCGTATACCGCTTGTGTGTTTTGCCGCTTCCGGTGGTGCCAGGATGCAGGAAGCTCTGATTTCCCTGATGCAAATGGCCAAAACCAGTGCCGTCATCGAGCGTATGCGTCTTGCCGGTGTACCGTACATTTCGGTTATGACCGACCCGATTTACGGTGGGGTCTCCGCCTCCCTCGCTCTGCTGGGGGATATCAATGTAGCTGAGCCCGAGGCGCGCGCCGGGTTTGCCGGCCCGAATATTATTGAGCAAACAATCCGGCAGAAACTTCCCAAGGGCTTCCAGCGCAGCGAATTCCTGTTGGAGCACGGCGCCATAGATATGATTGTGCACCGTACGGAAATGCGTGCCACTCTCTCCCGGCTGCTCTCCAAGTTTACCCATCAAGCACTCGTTCCGGTTGTGGAGGAAGCCTTACCCGACGATGAGGAAGCACCGCCGGGCAGTGGGAGTGGGGAAGTACCGCCCGATAGTGGCGATTAGCCGGCCTCCAGAACCCGACCGGCAAGGTATGGACGGTGCTCTTCTCACGCAATGGCTTGCCAGGCTGGAGACCCTGCATCCGAATCCTATCGACCTGGGGCTGGAGCGGGTCGCCCGCGTGGCGAGTGCACTCGACATCATTCCTGTCGGCGTGCCGGTTGTTACCGTTGCAGGTACCAACGGTAAGGGCTCGACGGTGGCAGTACTCGAAGCGCTTCTCAGCGAGTGCGGGCACATTACAGGGGTGTACACCTCGCCCCACATGTTGCGCTTCAATGAACGTATCCGGGTGGGCACCCAGGAGGCTTCTGACGCGGAAATTGTGGCCGCATTCGAGGCAATTGATAGTGCCCGGGGTGATACCACGCTTACCTATTTTGAATTTGCCACGCTGGCGGCGCTACTGGTGTTTCGGGCACGTGATGTGGACGTGCTGGTACTGGAAGTCGGACTTGGGGGGCGGCTGGATGCGGTCAATATTATCGACCCGACGGTGGCCGTGATTACCTGCATCGACCTGGATCATCAGGGCTGGCTTGGCACCGACCGGGGCAGTATCGCACAGGAAAAGGGTGGCATAATGCGCCGTGGGGTACCGGTGGTGATTGCTGATCGCCAGCCACCTGCTGAGTTGTTTGCCTGTGCTGAAGCTATCGGGGCGAAGCCCATTTTACGCCTTGGGCATGAATTTGCTTTTGAAGAAAGAGACAATGTTTGGGAGGGTAGGCTGCTGTGTCCTAACGGTACGCAACGGACGTTGCCGCAGCAACCACGCAGCTCGTTGATACCCGATAATATTTGTGCGGGGTTGCAGGCGGCGCTGCAATTGGGCTGTGAGTTCGATAATGGGCAGCTTTCCGCAGCACTGAATCTGGCGCGCCCGCGGGGTCGCTGCGAGCGTTTCCAGGTGGCGGATTACGAGGTTGTACTGGATGTCGCACACAATCCGGGCTCCGTGTATAATTTGGTCGAGTTTTTGAGCATAACTCATTGTAAAGGTAAGACTATTTCACTTTTTTCTGTAATGGAAGATAAGGATGTTGGCGCAATGATCAGGGCTGCCGGGCAATGCTTTGACAGCTGGCTTATCGCCGGGCAGCCGGACAACCCGAGGGCGGCCCGCGCAGCGGACATTGCCCTGGTGTTACAACAACAGGGGCAGGTGGTGGCAAGTATCAGCGCCGACATCCGCCAGGCATTTCGGCGCGCACAGCACCTGCTGCAAAGCGGCGACAGGTTGGTGGTATTCGGTTCATTTTTCACGGTGGCGGAAGTTTTGCCGTTACTGGAGCAGACAGCGTGAATGACATTCTCAAGCAGCGGCTGGTGGGTGCACTGATTCTGCTTGCACTGGGTGTCGTATTTTGGCCGATCATTTTTGTTGAGCCGGAGGAGCGCTATACCCAGCACCAAGACAGAATTCCGCCGACGCCAGTGATCGATGCAAGCCCTATTGAGTCACCCGGCCCTGACGGCCTGCGTGCGTCAGCCGAGTGGGAGGTCGAGGATATGGGGGCTGAACAGATCCTGGATGAAGATATTGGCCCCGGGTTGGCGGCGTCTCCAGGCGGGCGCGCTATAGTAGAGGCCGTTCCCGAATCCGCTGACGCAGTGCCCGATACCCGTGGCGCCAGAACTGAGCCGCCGGTGCCGCCGACCCTGGACAGCAAAGGACTGCCGGTAGCGTGGATACTCCAGGTAGCCAGTGTCAGCAGCGCAAGTAAGGCGAATGAACTGCGTAACGGGCTGCTGGCGATGAGCGAGAAAGCCTACGTCAAGACATTGCAAAGAGGCCAGAAAGACTTGTACCGGGTGTATATCGGCCCCAATGTAGAGCGCGCGCAACTGGAGAGAATCCAGGCCGGAATCGACAAACGTTTTGGCGTGCGTTCAATTATTATCAGGTATGTCCCCTGATGTCTGAAGTAGCCATTCTCACCGCCGTGGATTGGGTGATAATAGTGGTGCTTGTGCTCTCGACACTGCTCAGTCTCTGGCGCGGCTTTGTGCGGGAAGCACTATCATTGGCAGGATGGGTGGCGGCATTCCTGATAGCCAATCTGTTCGTTGACCAGATGGCGTCGCTACTGGCCGGTACCATTGACAATATTACAGGCCGCTATGTGGCCGCCTACGCGATATTATTCGTGACGACCCTGATTGTTGCCACATTTGTCATTTATCTTGCGGGGCAATTAATCAGGGCGACGGGTCTGACAGTTCTCGACCGGCTACTGGGAACCGTGTTCGGGTTTTCCCGTGGCGTCATCATTATACTTGTCGTTGTGTTTGTCTTGCGCCAGCTGGTGCCGCCACCTGATTTATTGTGGCTGGACCAGTCCGTGCTGATGCCACATGTGGATATGCTTGGGCAGTGGGCCCGGGAGTTGTTCGACAGAAGCAATAGTGGCCAGTGGCCCTCGATAAGCACCTGAAACATTTGATACAGAGGTAAGAGCGCATGTGTGGCCTGGTTGGAATTGTTGGTAAATCCGCTGTAGCCCCGGAAATTTACGACGCGCTGACCGTGTTGCAGCACAGGGGGCAGGACGCTGCCGGGATTATGACGTGCAGCGGCGGGCGCTTCAGCCAGCGCAAAGGCGAGGGTCTGGTGCGCGATGTGTTTCGTCAGCAGCACATGCAGAAATTGCAGGGCAGCCTGGGCATCGGCCACGTGCGCTATCCCACTGCCGGTAGCTCCGGGATGGCGTTGGCTCAGCCCTTTTATGTTAACTCGCCCTACGGTATTGCACTGGCCCATAACGGTAATCTGACGAATTCGGAGCAACTTGGCCGCGAATTGTTCCAGGACGACCTGCGCCACCTCAACACCGATTCTGACTCCGAAGTGTTACTCAATGTACTCGCCCATGAAATGCAGACCCTGGGCAAACTCAGCCCGACGGCAGATGATATTTTCACCGCTGTAGCTGCAGTGCACCGGCGTTGTCGGGGTGGCTACGCCGCGGTGGCCCTGGTGGTCAATTACGGCGTCGTAGGTTTTCGCGACCCACGGGGTATCAGGCCACTGGTCGTAGGCTCCCGTGAAAGCGCACAGGGAACCGAGTATATGCTCGCCTCTGAAAGTGTTGCGCTGGATGTACTGGGCTTTTCGGTCATCAGCGACGTGGCTCCGGGCGAGGCGGTTTTTATTGATATGGATGGCGTGCTTCATCGGCGCCAATGTGCCGAGAACCCGGGCATGTACCCCTGCATATTCGAGCATGTGTATTTCGCCAGACCGGATTCACTGATGGACGGAATTTCAGTGTACAAAACCCGCATGCGCCAGGGTGAAGCGCTGGGCAAAAAAATCCGCCGGCTGCGCCCTGATCTGCAGATCGATGTGGTTATTCCTATACCTGACACCAGCCGCATCGCGGCACAGTCGATGGCGCATGAACTGGGCATCAAATTCCGTGAAGGCCTGATGAAGAATCGCTATATTGGGCGCACGTTTATCATGCCCGGCCAGAGCGAGCGCAAGAAATCCGTACGCCAGAAGCTGAACCCGGTACCGCTGGAATTTGAGGGCAAAAACGTCATGCTGGTGGATGACTCCATTGTGCGGGGCACGACCTGCAGGCAGATTATCGAGATGGCCCGCGATGCCGGTGCAGCACAGGTCTATTTCGCGTCGGCGGCGCCGCCGGTGCGCTATCCGAATGTGTACGGTATCGATATGCCGTCTGCTTCCGAGCTGATTGCCCACGGTCGCTCGGTAGAGGAGGTTTGTGAACTCATAGGTGCCGACTGGCTGGTTTACCAGGATATAGAGGACCTGGTGAGCTGTTCACTGGAGGGCAATCCGGAGGTCGATGGCTTCGACTGCTCGGTGTTCGACGGCAACTACATTACCGGCGACATTGACCAGAATTACCTTGATCGGGTGGAGTCGCTACGCAATGATGACGCCCAAAGTGAGCAACGTGCGGCGCAACAGGCTGGCGGTGGCGATGTTGGTATCCACAATGATGTTTGAACAATGACCGATGATGCAGAAGACAACGCGCTCGCGACGGCGCATCTCGACACCCTGGCAATACGGGCGGGCATCGTGCGCACCAGTGAGGGTGAGCATGCGGAACCTGTATTCCTGACGTCCAGTTATGTATTCGATAGTGCAGCAGACGCCGCTGCCCGTTTTGCCGGAGAAGCTTCAGGCAATGTGTACTCCCGCTATACCAACCCCACGGTGCGGACTTTCGAGCAGAGAATCGCCGCCCTGGAAGGGGGAGAGCAGGCGGTGGGGACAGCTTCCGGGATGGCGGCAATTCTCAGTACTTGTATGGCCTTGCTCAAAAGCGGCGACCACGTAATCTGCTCGCGAAATGTGTTCGGCACCACCGTCAACCTGTTTGGCAAATACCTGGCCAAGTTTGGCGTCGAGGTAACGTTTGTACCGCTATTGGCGCTCGATGACTGGCGCAGCGCGGTCCGCCCCAATACCGCCATGTTATTTGTCGAGACACCATCCAACCCGCTCTGCGAAGTGGCTGATCTCAGTGCTATGGCTGAACTGGCCAGAGCGAGCGGCAGCGTGCTGGTGGTAGACAATTGTTTTTGCACACCCGCTTTGCAGACACCGTTGGCATTGGGTGCGGATATCGTAGTGCACTCTGCTACCAAATACCTGGATGGACAGGGTCGTTGTGTGGGCGGTGCGGTGGTGGGTTCAGCGCAGCATATGGCGGAGGTTGTGACTTTTCTTCGTACTTGTGGTCCAACCATGAGCGCCTTTAATGCCTGGGTCTTCCTCAAGGGCCTGGAGACCTTGCGCCTGCGCATGGATGCTCACAGCCGCAGCGCGCTCGAGTTGGCCACGTGGCTACAGCAGCAGGACGCGGTAGAGCAGGTTTTTTATGCCGGTCTGCCGGACCATCCGGGGCACGACCTGGCCGCGCAACAGCAGCGTGCGTTTGGCGGTGTGTTGTCTTTCAGGGTGCGGGGTGGTCGGCAACAGGCCTGGGATGTGATTGATGCGGTGCGTATCATGTCGCACACCGCCAATCTTGGTGACGCCAAGACCACTATTGTGCATCCCGCTACCACTACCCACGGGCGGCTCAGCCAGGAAGACAGGGCCTCTGCCGGGATTACCGATAACCTAATTCGCGTTGCTGTGGGGCTCGAGCACGTGGATGATCTGCGCGCCGATCTGGAGCGGGGCCTGTCAACACAAAGTTAGTGTTAGCGGGCTCAACATAAAAACAGATACACCGGGGCACAAGAATGCAAATACAGGCGTTGATAGATTCCGCAGTGGCCGAAGTAGGCAAGGTGCTGCTGGGGAAAGAGCCACAGATACGGCTGGCGCTGTGCTGCCTGTTTGCCCGCGGCCACCTGTTGATCGAGGATTTGCCGGGCATGGGTAAAACCACCTTGTCGCACGCCCTCGCGGATGTGCTGGGTCTGTCCTGGAAAAGAGTGCAATTTACCAGTGATTTGCTGCCTGCCGATATTCTCGGCGTGTCGGTCTACAATCGCAACGATGCGAGTTTCAGTTTTCACCCCGGCCCTATTTTTACCCAGCTTTTGCTTGCCGATGAAATCAACCGCACCACGCCGCGTACCCAGAGTGCTTTGCTGGAGGCAATGGGGGAAGGCCAGGTGACGATCGAAGGCGAAACAAGGCCTCTGCCAGAACCTTTTTTTGTTATCGCCACGCAGAACCCCATACATCAGTCCGGCACTTACCCTTTGCCCGAGTCACAGTTGGACCGTTTTCTGATGCGCCTGGAACTGGGCTATCCGCACCCGCACGCGGAACGCGAGATGTTTGAGCGTGGGCAGAGCAGCAGCAATAACAGGGTGGTACTAAACCGGTGCATCAGCAATGAACAGTTGATCCAGATCCGGGATCTGGTGGGGCGGGTGCACGCCTCCACGAATTTGTTGGACTACCTGCAGCGCCTGGTAGCCTATACGCGCACAGCAGCGGAATTTGCTGTTGGCCTCTCGCCCCGCGGTGCTCTGGCGCTACTGGAATGCGCGCGTACCTGGGCTGTCATGCAGAACCGCGGCCACCTGGTGCCCGAGGACTTGCAAATGGTACTGCCCGCAGTTGCCGCGCACCGTCTGGTGCCCAGCGGTGATTACGCCGGTGATGGGGTGGCGCTGGTGGAATTAATGCGGCGCAATGTCGATGTAATCCGGGCCTGAGCCCGGCGCCGGCGACGAACATAATGCAAGGGCGTCAACGCGGTATCCGCACTCGCTTTCGCCGGCGTTTCCGCGAGTGGGTAAACCGCCGGATTCCCCCGGCCCGCTCAGTGACCCTCGACCAGAAACGCATTTTTATTTTTCCCAGCCGCACAGGCCTGTTTTTTGCGCTGTGTCTGTTGGTGATGTTGATGACGGCCATCAACTACCAGAACAATATGAGCTACGCACTTACGTTCCTCCTCGCCACACTTTTCGTGGTTGGTATCTTGCACACCTATGCCAATCTCTCGGGGCTTACCATTCGCGCGCTGCGCGCTACCCCGGTGTTTCCGGGGCAGCAGTCGGAGTTCACGCTGCAACTGGAGCGAGGTGGGCGGCGAGAACATTTTGCGCTACTCCTGAAATGGCCGAAAAGTACCGCCAGTATCGTCAATCTGGTGGAGCAGGATCAGCTGCGGGTCCATTTGCATATGGCGGTGGGCAACCGGGGTTGGTTCAGTCCCGGGCGCCTGTTGCTGGAATCCACCTATCCACTGGGGCTGCTGCGCTGTTGGACCTGGGTTGATCTGGATCTCTGCGCGATGGTGTACCCGCAACCGCTGGTATCTGCGGAACTGCCGGGTCTGGCAACAGACGAACCCGACGGTGCCGCCGTTCCCATTGCCGGCAGTGATGATTTTCACGGCTTTCGGGATTATCGCCACGGTGACTCAATGCGCCAGATCCACTGGAAGGGCATGGCGCATGGTCAGGGAGTACAGACCAAGCAATATAACGCCTATGCCAGTCGCAGCGCATGGCTGGATTGGGACATGTTTCCCGGTTTGGGCGCCGAGCAACGGTTGTCGCACCTGTGTTACTGGGCACTGCAGTTTGAGGCGCGCAATGAGGAATACGGCCTGCGGCTGCCCGCAACAGCTATCCCGCCGGGAATCGGTGAACGCCACCGCGATCGTGTGTTGCAGGCACTTGCCCTGCACGGCATTGAGCGGCGTCCCGGATGAAGCCCGATCAGCAGGTCCCACGCAACGCACTGGTGTGGATTATCCTGAGTCTGTTTACCCTGGTAGCCCCACATGCGGAGCGAATTCCGGTCTGGGTGCTGGCGATTTACGTATTCGCTGCGGTTTGGCGAATCATGGTGTACCAGGGCCGCTGGTCCTTTCCCGGCCGTTGGGTGAAAGCCTGCATGATCGTGAGCTGTTTCGCTGGCATCTACCTCAGCTACGGATCGTTGCTGGGACTGGAGCCTACTATCGCACTGCTGCTAACCGCTTTTGCACTCAAGCTGATTGAACTGGCACAGCGCAAAGATGGCTATGTGCTGTTGTTTCTCGGGTATTTTATTTGTATCACTGAGTTTCTTTTCAGCCAGGATCTGCCGATAGTACTGTATTCAATTTTCAACGTGATGCTCGTCACAACGGGCCTGGTGGCACTGCACAGGCCGGGTGAGCACCAGTTTAATCGTAAGACTATCCGGTTGTCGGCCATTATGCTGTTACAGGCCGCCCCACTTATGCTGGTACTGTTTTTCCTGTTTCCTCGCATCGGGCCACTGTGGTCGGTGCCGATAAAAAGTCATACCGCAAAAACCGGCGTCAGTGATTTCATGAAGCCCGGAGACATTTCCAGCCTGAGCAAATCCGATGACGTGGCATTTCGCGTGCAGTTCGAGGGCGATATTCCGAACTCCGCCCAACTTTACTGGCGTGGCCTTGTGCTCAGCACGATTGAAGACGGCGCGTGGCGCAATTTGCGCTACTGGGACATACCCGCCGGAGAGCGCCGTCCGCAGCCGGTGGATGTCTCCGGCGAACCGATTGCATACCGGGTCATCATGGAGCCCACACAGCAGAACTGGTTGTACAGCCTGCGCTACGCACGCTCGCGCTCGCGGGGCATCATGGTGGGCTCGGATTACACCTTGTTTACCCCCGCAATAGTGGAGGATGAACGCCAGTACGAAGTGCAAACCTGGCCCGCAGCGCCACTGGAGGAACAGCTTTCCGACTGGCGGCGGGGTATTGAGTTGCAATTACCCAAGTCGCAGAATCCTGCAACAATTGCGTTTGCGCGGGATTTACACGCGCAGGCGGGTTCTGACACCCGGTTTCTGGAGTCCGTGCTGGACAACTTTAGCGAACAGCCTTTTGTTTACAGCCTGAATCCGCCACTGTTGCCTGAGAGTAACCCGGTCGATGCTTTTCTCTTTCAGACCCGAACCGGCTTTTGCGAGCATTATGCCGTGGCTTTTGTCTCGCTCATGCGGGCCGCGGGGGTGCCGGCCAGGGTCGTTGCGGGTTACCAGGGAGGCGAGATAAATCCGGTAAACCGCACGGTTATAGTGCACCAGTTCGATGCCCATGCCTGGGCGGAGGTCTGGTTGGAGGGACAGGGCTGGGTTCGGGTGGACCCCACTGCGGCTGTCTCGCCGGACAGGATCGAGTGGGGTTTGGAGCGTGCGTTGGCCGCTGAGGGTAGTTTTCTGCGTGACTCACCCCTGTCCCTGATGCACTTTCGTGGTATTGCCTGGGTGAACACACTGCGCCTGCGTTATGACGCACTCACCTATCGCTGGCAAAGCTGGGTAATTGGTTTCGATCGCGATCAGCAGTTCGAATTTTTGAACAATGTATTTAACGGCATCAGTGTGCGTAAATTTGTGCTGGTGTTGATCGGTACCTGGCTATTGGTGCTGCTCCCTGTTGCATTTAACCTGTTATATCGGCGCGAAACAAAACGGGTGATGCCACATGACAAGTACTACCAGCAATTTTGCGATCGGCTGGCAGCCCTGGGTTTCGTGCGTATGACCGGCGAAACTGCTGCGGACTACGGCGGCAGGGTTTGCCGCGCGGTCCCATCCATGGCCCCGGAGATCAGGGAGATTACTGGCTTGTACAGCGAGTTGGCATATGCAGCGCCAGGTACTCAAGGTGCGTCGACCCTGCAAAAATTGAAGCGTGCGGTTGCCAGCTTCCGGCCGGCCAGAGTGATTCGTTTTGGTAGGGAGCCCGGTTAGACCGTCGGCTTCAGCGGGAAACCCGGTGGCCGTTCAACGGCTGCCCAGAAATCCGCAGAACGCTATCTTCCAGCCATAAAAAATGGCTGGCGTCAAGCATTGTGTTGAAATCACGCGAAGCTTGAAACCATATACGGGGCAATAGGTTAGCTCTGTTTCATGCCGTTCGCAGAGGATGCGGCATTGTGGGCTGGGAGCCACATAAGAGCCTGGAGAAAGAGAGTCGAGTCGCGTTGCAGCGATGGAGATTGCCAATGGCTGGCAGGCTTGTTCAGTCATCTTAGCCGATTCCCTCGCAGCCTATCCAGAACGAAGAACGCGCAGCGTTGGGCTGCGCGTTCGAGGGATGGTCAGTCTGGTTCTAGTGCATCTTCAGCTTGGCTTCGGTGGCACGGCCTTGCTGCCGTTTCCTTTCCTGAATCCCCGATCCCCCGCCATGAACGCCTCCAGCATGTGCGGGATCAGCGCCGAGGCATCGACCGCCTCGCCATACGCCTGCGCATGCAGCGCGGCATAGCGGTCGAGATCGGCTTTCAAGCTGGCCGGGCAAGCGAAGGTCAGCTTGACGCTTTCGGTCTTGGGTAGCGGCCCCAGCCGCAGTTTCTTGGTCGTGCTCATCGAGAAGTCCCCTTGTTGAAGAACAGCGGCTGATAAGGCCGTAGCACCAGATCGCGGTTGAGGATGATGCGCACCGGCAAACCGGGGCGGCTGGTCAGCGTGGGTTGGATGTTGAGATTGCGCCGGGTCACTTCCTGGCCGACCTGGTTCACGGTGTCCTGCAGGCTGTCGCGCCCGGCGATGATGACGCGATCGCCGTCCTGGCGGTTCTCAGGTGCAGCCAGTTCGGCACCGACACCCAGCAGCGTGGTCAGCACGGCACCTGCAAAGATCCGATCCCAATGCCAGTCCACGTCGTCTTCCAGACCGGCGTAGCCCGCCGGGTCGGTGCCGATCAGGTTGTCGAGCGTGAGCGAAGACGTGTCCGGCAGGATGATGCGGTTCCACACCACCTGCACGCGACTCTGACCGTAGCTGACTTGGCTGTTGTACTTGCCCAGGATGCGCGAACCCTGTGGGATCAGCAGGAACTTGCCGGTGGCCGTGTCGTAGATCGGCTCCGTCACCGTGGCGATCACGTCGCCCGGCAAGTCCGACTTGATGCCCGTCACCAGCGCCCCAGCGACCACCGTTCCGGCCATGACCTGATACTGCGAAGCCGGCAGGGTCAGATTGCCGGAATTACGGGTTTCCGTGGAACCACCTTTTAGGAACGCCTCTTTCTGGTCTTGCCGGTTCTGCACGGCAGTCGGATCAGCAGGCTGGGCCGCCGTCGAGGCCGGGCCTGCGGCCATCGGATCGAAAGCGGAATTGGCGGCGAAGCCTGGTGCGGCAGCGACCTGCGACTGCGCTACGGGCGCGGCCTGCGGGGAACCTGTGCGGAAGAATACCGATGAAGCTGCCGCCGCTTCTGCCTCCTTGCGCAGCGCATCGTTGGGGTCGTAGCCCGACGCGGCATAGGTGGCGGCGACCGGCTGCTGCGAGTTCACGATGGCTGGCCCCAGATCACCCGGCAGCGGTGGCCCCAGCTCCGGCACGTCAGGCGGCAGCGCTGGCAGCTTGGAATAGTCCGTCGGCAGCGCATCCAGCCCTTCCGAGCGCGAGACGCGATCCACGTTGTACAGCTCCGTGGATTCGCCTGCACTGCGTTGCTGCGGTTGCAGCGACCAGATCAGTGCGCCCATGATGCCGATCGACAAGCAGCCGGCGAGGATGGCCAGCGTGCGCCGGTTCAGGCGCGTGACCGGGCGCGGTTGGGCGCGCAGCGCCACCGCCTCGGGTGCCACCTTGTCCGCCCGCTGCGTCGCAAGGTCGGGAATGTCGTCCTGGCTCATGCTCAGTTCCTCCCGGCGATGCCATCCGTGCGCTCGATGCGCACCACATCGCCCTTGTCGGCCCCCAGGCGCAGTTCTGCCGCACCGAACAGCCGATCCACGATGTAGTACGGCGAGCGAAAGCGGTAATTCACCAGTTGCCCATCGCCCTGCGCACCGATGACAAACAGCGGCGGCAACTCGCCCTGGGCGATTCCTGCCGGAAACTGGATATAGACCTTCTCGCCATCATCGAAGGCGCGCAGCGGCTTCCACGGCGGATTGCTGCCACTGATGGCATAGCGAAAGCGGATGTTCTCCAGCGACAAGCCTGCATCGACCGGCGCGGCAGCGCTAGCAGCATGTGCCTGGCGCTGCAAGGCCAGCATCCGATCCTTGGGGTAGTCCCAGGACACCGACGCCATCCATGCCTTGTCAGTCGAAGTCAGTTCCAGCAGGTACGTCCTGCGGCTGGTGGTGATGACCAGATTGGTCTTCAAGCTGGAACGGATAGGCTTGACCAGCACATTGACGCGCAGATCGGCACCGCTGCCGCTGGAGGTATCGCCCACGATCCAGCGCACGGTATCGCCCGCAGCGACCGTCACCAGTTCCTCGCCGGGCTGGAGCGCGATCACCGTCACGCGGCCCACAGACGCATAGACCTGGTACAGCGCGCCATCGGTGAACGGCCAGACCTGGATCGCATTGACGTAGCCCTCGCGGGTCGGTGCGATGCGTGCTTCTGCATTGGCGCGGGAGACGCGCACCTTCTCGTCAGCAGGCTCCGGCGTGGTCGGGGCCGAATCAATGCCCTGCAGCGGCTTCAACTGTGCGGGCAGCGCCAAGGGCTCGGGCACTGTCACGACTTCGATGGGCTTGGGCGGCTCGGGCAATGGCTGAGCCTGCACCGGCTCATCGAGCGAGATCGCCGGCGGCGGTTTGCCCTGCGTGGCGCAGCCCGCAAACAGAACAGTCGATGCCAGCAGAATCACCGGCAATGCGGTCTTACGGAAACGTGCATTCATGGTTTGGCTCCTTCAGAAGAATCCAGTTCACGGCTCCACGACAGGCCATTGACGTAGATGCCCAGCGGGTTGCGGCGCAGGCGTTCTTCGGTGCGCGGGGTCTGCTGCACGATGGACACCACCGCCGTCCATCGCTCCAGCCCGGCAGCCGCACCATTGACATAGCGGCGTTCCGTCCAGCGCACGTTGAACGACGCATCGCTGGCGCGAACCACACTGGTGATCTGCACCGTCACCGATTCCTTGCCGATGCGGGCAAACGGGTCATGGGTGCGCGCATAGTCGTTGAGTACCGCCGCGCCCCGGTCAGTGGTGTAGTCGTAGGCATCTAGCCAGTTCTGGCGCACAACGATGGGATCGATGGACAGCGAGCGCACCAGCGTCACGAAGCGTGCGATGTGGTGCGCCGTCTGCGCATCGGTGGGCCGGTACGGCGTGGCTGCTTCGCCCACGGTGCGTACCTGGCCGGACTGATCGACCTCGATGACATAGGGCGTAACGATGGACTGGGCCGATCGCCACACCAGGCCACCGGCCATCAGCAGCGCGAGTACCAGGCAGCCGAAGGCCATCAACCGCCAGTTCTTGGCCTGCACGCGGGCCGAGCCGATGCGCTCGTCCCACACTTGGGCAGCGGCTTGATACGGAGTGGCAGGCTGCGGCGTGTCGGCATAGCGCACCTGCGGTCGTTTGAATCGCATGGAGTTCTCCTTGAAAGTCAGCTATCGGAATCCCTCAGGCTCGGGCCTTGGCCCGAACCGCCACCGTCGCCACCGCGCAGCGTGTGCGCGGCCGTGGTGGTGGCCTGGGTGAGTCGTTGGCGGCGTTGCAGGCGCTTGGCCCAGCCGGGTTGCCCCTGCTTCTGCGCGTTGGCTGTGTTGCCAGCGGCATCGCCTGCGGCGGCTGGCCCTGCAGTGCCACCGCCTGAGCCGCCTTCTGCGCCAGAGCCTTGCCAGCCTGCTTTGAATGGCGCGACCGCCTTGGCCGCTGCTGCCTTGATGCCAGCACCGGCGCGTTGGCCTGCCGCCTGTGCACCGCCCTTGGCGACATTCCCCAAACCTGCCATCGCGCCCTTGGCCCCGCCGCCCGCAGCGGCAGAACCGGCCTGGAAAGCCGACTTCGCACTGCCAGCCGCCGAGGTGGCGGCCCGCGCGCCAGCCCCGGCGAGCTTGGCGGCAGCCGGTGCCATGCGTGCCCCGGCCATCACGGCACCACCCACGCCGGTGGCGGCGGCACCTACGGCCACCGCCGCACCTGCGGCACCCACAGCAGCGCCCGCCATCGTGCCGGCACCCAACTGCGGTGCGCCGGATACCAGGCCCGTGGCGATGCCCGGCCCGAAGATCCCCAACGCCAGCAGCGTCAGTGAGGCCAACATGACGACCACCGCATGGTCGATGGACGGCTCGGCCGGATGCACCTGGAACTCGGCGAAGAGGCCCGAGCCGATGCCGACGATGACCGCCAGCACCAGCACCTTGATGCCCGAAGACACCACGTTGCCCAACACTTTCTCGGCGAGGAAGCTGGTCTTGTTCCACAGCGCGAACGGCACCAGTACGAAGCCCGCGAGCGTGGTCAGCTTGAACTCGATCAGCGTGATGAAAAGCTGGATCGCCAGCACGAAGAAACACAGGATCACCACGGCCCAGGCCAGGAACATGACCACGATGGGCGTCATGTTCACGAACACTTCGGGGAAGCCCGCCATGTCGCTGATCTGCTCAAGAATGGGGGCCGCCGCGTCGATGCCGGTCTTGGCCAAGCGTCCCGGTTGCAGGAATTCGCCCATGCTCATCGTCGAGCCGCTGGCCGTCAGGCCCAGGCCCGCGAACGAGCGGAAGACGATGCTGGCGAGCCAGTTGAAGTTGTTGATGATGTAGGCGAAGGCGCCGACGTAAAGCACCTTGCGCAGCAGTTTGGCGATCACATCATCGCCCTGGCCGGTGGCGTGGCTCATCGCCCAGTACAGCCCGGCGATGGTCATGTCGATGACGATCAGCGTGGCGGTGAGGAACGCGACTTCGCCCTGCAGCAGCCCAAAGCCCGAGTCGATGTAGCGCGAGAAGGTATCGAGGAAGCGGTCGATCACTGTCACGTCATTCATGGCACGTCCCCCTCGAAGGGCATGGCGTCCTGGTCACTGATGGGTATGTCGAAGCTCGGCGGGATCGGCGGCAGATCGGCCAGCGTGCGGAACTCGTCAGACCCGGTTTCACCGGCGAAGAAGCGCCGCCGGAAGGCCTCAGCCGCGGCCAGGCAGGCGTCTTCGCCTGCCGTCGTCCTGTCGGCCGCACACTGCGCACGCAAAGCCTTGAGTCTCACGGGATCGGCGGCCAAGGCAGCGGCCAGGTCTTCGGTCGGCTGCTGACTGCAAGCGACCAGCAGCACGGGAAGCAGCAAGGAAACGCATCGCATGGCCGTCTCCCGTCAGTTGCCGTAGAAATCCACGCGCTGCGGCGTGTAGGGCGTGCCATCACCCAGGAAACGGCGCGTCACTTCCCGGCCACGTTCGACAGCCGCCGCCTGGCGTGCCAGTTCCAGCGCGGCGGCGCGTTCCTGCGTGATCTGGAGCTGCTGTGCCTGGATGGACTGCTTGGCCTGCAAGGCCAGAAGCTGGTTGGTCGCCTGCATGGCTTGCAGCGCGCCGGTGGCGGACTGACTCTGGCTGACCAGGTCGGACAGCGCGCTTTCGTCTTGCGCCAGGTTCTGCGACACCTGCGCCTGCATCCGCATCGCGGTGTGCAGACTGTTCAGCGTGTTCTTCCAACGTTCCTGCGCGTCGTGCAGCATCTGGTCGCCGCTGACGGTCGCGGCATACTGCTCCGGGTACAGCCGGGCAAAGGTGGCATCCATGCTCTGCACGTCGTAGGCCAGGCCGCGAGCCTCGGCGATCAGCCGCTCGGTGGTCGCCAGCGTCGAACGCAAGCGATTGACGATGTTGAAGTCCAGATTCGCCAGATTGCGCGCCTGGTTCATCAGCATCTGTGCTTCGTTCTGGAGTTGGTTGATCTGGTTGTTGATCTGCTCCAACGTGCGCACGGCGGTCAGCGTGTTCTGCACGAAGTTGGACGGATCGAACACCGTCAGCGCGGACGCGGGCTGCACTGCCAGCAGCGATACCGACAGCACGGCGGCGAGCGAGACGGACAGCAAACGGGGTTGGGTCTTCATGGTGAAACCTCCGGTCGTTGAGAAGCGAGGAAAGAAGCAGCCGCCGGTGAGGACGGCAACAGGTCAGCGGCCCAATCGAGGCCGCGATGGCGCAGCCAGGCACCGGCAAATCCCGGTGTGCCTGCGTCCAGCAGCACGCGATCCATGTCGCGCTGGTCTTGCGGGGTGGATGCACCCGCGAAGGCCAACGTGGCTGGCCCCAGGTCGAGGTCGAACAGGCGGTTGCCCAGACGCGATTGGTAGTAGTAGTCGCGCTTGGGCTGTGCGGTCGCCACGATCTCGATTTGGCGGCTGTTGAGGCCGAAGCCCTCGTAGATCGTGCGAATTTGCGGCTCGGTGGCCTGCGGGTTGGGCAGAAAAATCCGACTGGCGCAGCTTTCGATCACCGCCGGGGCAATGCTTGAATCCTTGATGTCGGCCAGCGATTGCGTGGCGAAAATGACGCTGACGTTTTTCTTGCGCAGTGTCTTGAGCCATTGCCGGATGCGGGCGGCAAACACCGGGTCATCAAGGAACAGCCAGGCTTCATCAAGGATCAGCAGCGTGGGCGCCCCGTCGAAGCGTTCATCGAAGCGGGCGAACAGGTAGCCCAGCACGGCCAGTACCGCCGCCTTGCTATGCATGAGTTCTTCCATCTCGAAGCCCTGCACACTGCCGGAACCCAGCCTGTCGGCATCGGCGTCCAGCAGCTTGCCGTGGGCGCCGCCCAGCACATAGGGTGCGAGCGCCTGGCGCAGTGCGTTCGATTGCAACAGCACCGACAGGCCCGTCAGCGTGCGCTGCTCCACTGGCGCACCGGCCAGGCTGCACAGTGCCGACCAAATCGCTGCCTTCTCGTCCGGGCCGATGGCGACACCTTCATGCAGCAAGCGGCCTTCCACCCATTCGGCGGCCCAGGTGCGGTAGCCCTCCTGGTCGATGCGGGCCAATGGCTGGAAAGCAATCGTCCCGTCATTGCCCAGGTCGTAATGCTCGCCGCCCAGCCCCAGGATGGTGGCGCGCATCGAGCGCCCCATGTCGAAGGCGAAGATGCGCGAACCGGGATAACGGCGGAACTGCATCGCCAGCGTGGCCAGCAGCACCGACTTGCCCATGCCGGTCGGCCCCGCGACCAGCGTGTGGCCCACGTCGCCGATATGCGTCACCAGCCGGAACGGCGTCGCGCCATCGGTGCGGGTGACGATCAGCGGCGGGCCGTCCAGATGCGCGTTCCTCTCCGGCCCGGCCCACACAGCGGACAACGGCATCATGTGCGCTAGGTTCAGCGTCGAGACGATGGGCTGACGCACGTTCGCGTAGGCGTTACCGGGAATGGACGACAGCCAGGCATCCACCGCATTGAGGGTTTCGGGGATGGTGACGAAGCCCCGGCCCTGAATGACGCGCTCCACCATGCGCAGCTTCTCGTCGGCCACGGCAGCATCGGCATCCATGACGGTGACGGTGGCCGTCAGGTAGCCAAAGGCGACTTGATCGCTTCCCAACTCCTGCAAGGCGGCATCGGCATCGGCGGCCTTGTTGTTGGCGTCGGTATCGACCAGCGGGCTTTCTTGCTGAAAGATCGTTTCCCGCAGCAGCGCGACGACGTTCTTGCGTTTGGCGAACCACTGGCGGCGCAGGCGGCCCAGTTCTTTTTCCGCCTCGGCTTTGTCTAGGCACAGAAAGCGCGTGCTCCAACGGTAGCCAAAGCCCAGGCGGTTGAGGTCGTCCAGAATCCCCGGCCAGGTCGAGGTCGGAAAGCCCCGCACTGACACCACGCGCAGGTGCTGGTTGCCCAGCATGGGCGCGAGGCCACCGACCAGGGCGGAATCGGCCAGCAGCGCGTCGAGGTGGAAAGGCACTTCGGGCACGGCCAGTTGGTAGCGCCGCGTCGAAACCGTGGCGTGCAGGTAGGTCAGCGTCTGTGCATCATCGAGCCAGGCAATCTCCGGCATCACGCCGTCGAGCAGGTCGAGCACGCGATCCGTTTCCGCCACGAAGGCTTCCAGCCGACCCTGCCAGTCCACGCCATCGCCCGGCGCATTCTCATAGAGCATCTTGGCGGCACGGGCGCGGGATTCTTCTGGTGGCAGGTAGGCCAGCGTCAGGTGATAGGCGCTCTCGTAGTGGTGGCCGGATTCCTCGAAGGCTGCACGGCGTTCTTCCTCCACCAGCCAGGACAACGGCTCGGGGAAATCGGAACGTGGATAGCCCGCCGCTGCGCAGCGCTCGGCTTCGAT
The DNA here is from genome assembly GCA_963977485.1 of uncultured Haliea sp. Taxonomy (GTDB): domain Bacteria; phylum Pseudomonadota; class Gammaproteobacteria; order Pseudomonadales; family Halieaceae; genus JARRPM01. The sequence goes on along the minus strand of CAXBOW010000005.1, from coordinate 12,765 downwards.
GAACAAGGCCCAGCCCGACCCCAGGCGGCGCAGTGCGTTGTTCAAGCGTGCCGACGTGGCGATCAGCTCGCCTTGCGTGGCGCTGTTCAGATCCGGCCCGCGAAAATGTGCCGTGCGCTGGAACGAGCCATCCTTGTTCAAGACGACGCCCGGCCCGATCAGCCCGGCCCAGGGCAGCCAGTCGGCCAGCAGTGCGGGCCGCTGGCGGTATTCGGCAAGGTTCAGCATGTCGGCACTCCCCTATGCGTCCAGCAGCGGCTTGTGCTTGATGTGCCGGGCGAAGACCTGCATGAACTGCGGATCGACGCGCGCGCCCCAGACCGCCAGCGAATGGCCGGCGATCCAGAGCACCACGCCGGGAATCCACAGTTGCAGGCCCAGCCCGACGGCGGCGGCCAGCGTGCCGTTGGCAATCGCCACGGTGCGCGGCGCACCGCCCAGCAGGATCGGCTCGGTCAGCGAGCGATGCAGCGGCACTTCAAAGCCCGGAAGATCGGTGGCCGTGCTCATACGACGGCCCCGCCGGAGAAGCTGAAGAACGACAGGAAGAAGCTCGAAGCCGCGAAGGCGATGGACAGGCCGAAGACGATCTGGATCAGCTTGCGAAAGCCGCCACTGGTATCGCCGAAGGCCAACGCCAGGCCGGTGGCGATGATGATGATCACCGCGACGATGCGGGCTACCGGCCCCTGGATGGATTCGAGAATGGATTGCAGCGGGCCTTCCCACGGCATTGAGGAACCGGCGGCCTGCGCCGTGCCCGCCAGCAACAGCATCAACACCGCGAGCAGCAACCCTTGTCCTGCGGGTCGGGCCAGGCGATGCAAACGCGCCAGCATGGGCAGCGGGGAAAGCGGGTTTACAGAAAGACGGAAAGCATCAACGTGCGTCATGGCAGTTCTCCAGGTTGTTCAGGGATCGAGGAAGGCGTAGCGGCAGCGGCTGTAAGAGGAACCGGCGGCAGCTCGGGAAGCGTCGCTTCCAGCGAATCCGCCAGGCGGTAGCCCGCGCCGTCGAAACCGACGACGCGGGAAATGGTTTCGACGTGGCGCTTGCGGCCGCGGCCTGCGATGTGGATCACGACATTGACCGCCTCGGCGATCAGGGCGCGGGGCGGATTCACCGCCACTTCGAGGATCAGTTGCTCCAGGCGCAGCAGCGCGCCCAACGCGGAGCCGGCATGAATGGTGGCGATGCCGCCGGGGTGGCCGGTGCCCCAGACCTTCACCAGATCCAGCGCTTCGCCGCCGCGCACTTCGCCGACGATCACGCGGTCGGGCCGCAGGCGCATCGTGGCCCGCACCAGCTCGGTCATGGACACGACGCCGGCGCGGGTGCGCAGCGGCACATGGTCGCGGGCCGCGCATTGCAGTTCGATGGTGTCTTCGAGCACCAGCACGCGGTCGCCGGTGGCGGCGATCTCGGCCAGCAAGGCATTGGCCAGCGTGGTCTTGCCGGTGCTGGTGCCTCCGGCGATCAGGATGTTGTGCCGCTCGCGCACGGCATGACGCAGAAACTCGGCCTGCCCAGTGGTCAGGATGCCATCAGCCACATAGCGATCCAGACCGATGATGCTCACGGCACGCTTGCGCAGCGCAAAGGCCGGGCCGGGTGCGGCGGGCGGCAGGATGCCCTCGAAGCGTTCGCCGGTTTCAGGCAGTTCGGCGGTCAAGAGCGGTTGGCCGCGATGCACCTCCGCACCGACATGGGCGGCGACCAGGCGGATGATGCGTTCGCCATCGGCTTCGGGCAGTTCGACGCCGAGCGGCGCACGGCCAGACGACAGCCGATCCACCCACAATGTCCGGTCGGGGTTGAGCATCACTTCCACCACGTCCGGGTCTTCCAGCGCAGCGGCGATCACCGGCCCCATCGCCGTGCGCAGCATCTGGATGCGGCGATCCTGGGATGCTGCAGCGGATGAGCGCGGTTCGGGCGGGATTTGAGGAACGGCACTCATGACGCACGCTCCGCAGTGCGTTCATGGGCGGCGGCCATCGCGGCCGCGTCATCCATGCGCATCTCGAACTCACGATCCTGGGGATGCAGTTCTTCCACCACGTCCCGTACCAGGCTGCGGCCACGCAGCAGGTGGCGGCCTAACTGTTCGACGAACTGCTCGAAGCGCGCCTTGCCCTGCGCGCGAGCCGCATCCTGATGGGCCTCCGGCACCGGCGTGCTGACGGTCAGGTAGTAGCGGACGAATAGCGCCAGCGTCTCGATCTGGATGTTCTGGTCACGCTCCAGGCGCTCGGCCTGCCGCGACAGGCGATCCAGTCGTTTGGCGATGGCGGCCTCACGCTGGTCGCCGGCATCGGGTGACAGCCAGGACGCCAAGGCAGCGGCGACGATGCTGGACTTTGACACGCCTTTCTTCGCGGCCAGCTCGTCCAGACGCTTGGCGTGCTCGTGCTGGATGAACAGGTTCAATCGGTATTGGCTCATATGTCGATTCCGTCGTTGGGGTCGAGAGATGCCAGCCGCGCCGTGCGTTGCAGGGCGGGGTCGAACTGGCCGGGAAGCAGCGGGGGCATGTCGTCGTCATCGAGCAGCGCCAAGTCGCTGGGCGTGTAATCGGGTTCGGGGTCGTAGGCGACGGTTTCGGACAGCTCGGGCTGACGGCGGGGGCCGCCGTCGTCGGAGCCACCCAGGTCATCGGCAGATGCCGTGGCCTGTGCCGCAGGCACGGCCGGGATCGCCAAACCGCTCCAGTCATCGGGACGTGCAGGCGGCACATCGGCATAGCGGCCTGCCGTTAGCGCAGGCGGCGGCAGTACCCGCTGCTTGAAATTGGCATCAGCGTAGTAGCGCAACTTCTTGGCCTTGATCGGCGCGACGCTGGACACCATCACCACTGATTCGTCTGGCGCAAGCTGCATGACTTCGCCGGGCGTCAGTAGCGGCCGCGCCGTCTCTTGGCGGGACACCATCAGGTGGCCGAGCCACGGCGCAAGTCGATGGCCTGCGTAGTTCCGCTGCGCACGCAGTTCGGTAGCCGTGCCCAGCGTTTCGGAGATCCGTTTCGCCGTGCGTTCGTCATTCGTGGCGAAGGTCACGCGCACATGGCAGTTGTCCAGAATCGAATGGTTCTGCCCATACGCCTTGTCGATCTGGTTGAGCGACTGCGCGATCAGGAAACTGCGGATGCCGTAGCCGGCCATGAAGGCCAGCGCCGTCTCGAAGAAGTCCAGGCGCCCCAGAGCCGAGAACTCGTCGAGCATCAGCAACAGCTTGTGGCGGCGCTCAATGCCGTCGCTGCCATCGAGCGACTCGGTGAGCCGTCGCCCGATCTGGTTGAGGATCAACCGGATCAGCGGCTTGGTGCGGCTGATGTCCGAAGGCGGCACCACCAGATACAACGACACAGGGGATGCAGACGCGATCAGATCGGCGATGCGCCAGTCGCAGCGCGACGTGACTGCGGCCACGGTCGGATCACGGTACAGGCCGAGGAACGACATGGCGGTGCTCAACACGCCGGAACGCTCGTTGTCCGACTTGTTGAGCACTTCGCGGGCGGCGGACGCGACAACGGGATGCGGTACATCTCCAAGATGCCGCGTGGTCATCATCCGATGCAGCGTCAGCTCGAACGGGCAAGCCGGGTCACTGAGGAAGTTCGCCACGCCGCGCAGCGTCTTGTCCTCTCCCGCGTAGAGCACATGCAGGATCGCGCCGACCAGCAGCGCATGACTGGTCTTCTCCCAGTGGTTGCGCTTCTCCAGCGCCCCTTCGGGATCGACCAGGATATCGGCGATGTTCTGCACGTCGCGCACCTCGTGCGCGCCGCGCCTCACTTCCAGCAACGGGTTGTAGGCCGCCGAACTGGCATCGGTCGGGTTGAACAGCAGGCAGTGGCTAAATCGACTGCGCCAGCCAGCGGTGATCTGCCAGTTCTCGCCCTTGATGTCGTGGATGACGGCGGATGCCGGCCAGGACAGCAGCGTCGGCACCACCAGGCCCACACCCTTGCCCGAGCGCGTGGGCGCAAAGGTCAGGACGTGTTCCGGCCCTTCGTGCCGCAGGTAGTGGCCGTCATGCTGGCCGAGAAAGACGCCGGCGGGCTGCGTCAGCCCGGCCTTGCGAATGTCGGCGACATCGGCCCAGCGGGCCGAGCCATAGGTCGTCACTTTGCGCGCCTGGCGCGAGCGCCACACCGACATGGCGATGGCGACCACCACGGCCAGCAGGCCGCTGCTCGCCGCGATCATGCCGCCGGTGTCGAACACCTGCGGCGCGTAGGCGTCGAAGAAGAACCACCACTCGAACAGCTTCCACGGGTAATAGACCGGCGTGCCGTGGAAGTCGAACCAGGGCGCGCCCAGGCGTAGCTGGTAGCCCAAGGCGGCGGCGGTCCATTGCGTGGCACCCCACACACCGGCGATCACGATGCCGAAGACGGCGGCGATCTGCCCGAACAACACGCCCTGAGCTTGCATACCCTGGCCTCCGATTTCTCCTGCGCTGATTCCCCGTGGAAAACGCGGCACAAAGGCGTGCCGCAGGCGTCAGGATCGGTGCCGGTTCAGTGCCGGTCAAAGACCGTTATCGGCAGCAAGGTGATGCAAAAAGCATGGTGTCATGCAGAGGCGAAACCAGTAAAAACGCCGCAGGCGTGAGCGCGCGGCGGCGTGTCGAGAAAGAAAAATCAAGATTCGCGGCAGAAAGCCAACAATCAGAACTTCGGCGGCGTGTAGGGCGTGTTTCCATAGCCAAAGAAGCGCTTGTTCGTCGCCTCGGCCACCCGGTTGCACAGCACGTCTCCCATCGTCGGGCGTTCGGTCTTGCACTGGCGGCGCAGCTCCCTCAGGCGCGCAGGATCTGCGACCAGCTCTTCCACGGTCGGTACATTGGTTGCCTGTTTCGGTGTTTCGGACTGGCCGCAAGCGGACAGCGCGGCGACCAACAGGAATGGGGCGATCTGCTTCATGGTCATGACTCGACTTCCTCTTGGGAATCGGGTTCAAGGGGGGGCGTGGCTCTGATGCCGTCCGGCGATTCGATGGCCTGCACACGCTCGATAAAGCGTGACAGCACGTCCGAGGATCCACCTTCCCGGTGCAGCACATAAGTGGTCAGCATGGGTGAGCGACCCGCCAGCGGCCGAGCCACAATCCCAGGCTCACGGCTGCCTGCGATATGCGGCGCTCCGGCTAGGCCCAGCGCAAAGCCCGCCGACACTAACGCCATCATCAAATCGCACGAAGCCACACGTTCGGCAATCAGCGGCTCCATATCTATCCGGCGCAGTACGCGCTCGACTTGGCGAGCATGGCCTTCGCATACGTGCGGATCGCACAACACCAGCGGATAGCGCAGCACTTCTTCCAGCGGGATGCGCTTGTGCTTCAAAAGCGGATGACGTGCAGGAACCGCCACCATCAGCGCATCGCTCCAAACGGCTTCGGCAGTGATGCCTTCTCCAACTTCATCGGACTGGGCAAAGCCCACGTCGTAAAGGTCGTCATGCAGTCCCTTGATCTGCTGCGACAAGGGTACCTCGAACAGGCGAATCTCGACTTCGGGTTCTTCCTGCCGACACAGCGCCAGCAAGGACGGCAGGCGCGAGGGCGTGATGCCGTCGGACAGTGCGATACGCAACTGACCGTGGAAGCCGTTGGTGGCTGCATTCACGCTATCGCGCGCCTGCTGCAAGGCGGTGAAGATGCGCGGCACATGCTCCAGAAACAGCTTGCCCGCCCGTGTCAGCCGCGTGCTGCGGCTGGTACGAATGAACAACTGTTCGCCCAGGCTCTCCTCCAGCTCCTTGATAGTGCGCGACAGCGGTGACTGCTCGATGTGCAGCCTCTCCGCCGCGCGGGCGAAATGTAGTTCTTCGGCGACAGCGAGAAAGCAGCGTAAGTGTCGAATCTCCATTTCGCCTCCTGTTGTCAGTACAAAGGCCGTTTGAGAGTCGCAGCGTTGTAGCCGCTCATCTCACCGAGTTCATCCAGTTCAGGCCTGTCGCCGCTTTTGTGGCGCTGCGCGACTGCCTCGCCCTGCGGTCCGGGCAAGGCGTGTGACCAGCCGCCGGCCAGCGTCTTGTAGACCGCCACCAACGCCGTCGCCCTGCGGGTGGCGCTTTGTGCCAGCAAGTCTTCGGACTCCAAGCGTGAACGTTCGGCCTCCAGCACATCCAAAACATGGATGGCGCCGCCCTCAAATTGCAGGCGAGCCGTCTTGGCTGCCCGGCGGCTGGCCTCGGTCGCCTGTACCAGCATGGCGTTCTCGGTCTGCGCGCGCGATAGGCGTACCAGCGCGTTCTCGGTTTCTTCCATGGCGCGCAGCACCGTGCGCTCGTATACCGCCAAGTTTTCGGCAGTGGCTGAATTGGCCGCCGCGATGCGCGACCGCACCCGGCCCACGTCTAGGAAGGAACCACCCACACCGAGCGAGATCATTCGCGTTTCACTATCACGCTCGAACAACGAACCAAAGCCCAACGCCTGCGTGCCGATCAGCCCTCCCAACGTAAAGCGAGGGAACAGGTCTGCCATGGCTACGCCGATACGCGCAGTGGCCGCAGCCAGCCTACGTTCTGCCGCAGCCACATCGGGACGGCGACGCAGTAGATCGCCCGGTGCACCGGCGTTGATCTGGGCGGGCAGCTCAGGCAAGGCTGCGGGGTGATCCAGCACTTCGGCCATCGCCGCAGGCGTGCGGCCAGTGAGCACGGCAATGCGGTGGGCGGCCACAGCAGCCTCAGCTTCAAGCGGCGGAATGCGCGAGCGTGTCAGCGCCAATTGCGTGCGGGCGCGGTCGGCATCGAACGACGTGCCCCGGCCGTTCTCGAACAAGACCTCGATCAGCCGCAGCGTATCGGCTTGGTTGATTTCGTTGTCCCGCGCGACCTGTAATTGCACTTGCAAGCCGCGCAAGCGGAAATAGGCGTCGGTCAACTCGGCCACCATAGCCACTTGTACGCCCGCCAGGTCGGCTGCGCTGGCCTCGGTCTCGGCGCGCTGCGATTCCACGCTGCGCCGCACTCGGCCAAAGAAGTCCAATTCCCAGATCACGGATAGGCCAGCCGAATGCAGATCGTTATCCCGGTCGGAGCGGGACGCATCCGGTGCTTGTGCAGCACTGGCGCGCTGGGTACTGATTTCACCGGACGCGCCCAGCGTCGGATAGTAGTCTTGGCGACGTTCGCGCGACAGTGCGCTGGCTTGCTCGTAGCGCGACAGTGCTATGCGGATGTCGTGATTGGCGTGAAGAGCATTCTCCACCAAAGAGTGCAGCACCGGGTCATCCAGTTCCCGCCAGAATTGCGCATCGGCCTCCGGTACAAGCTGGGACACGGCAACGGGGTCTTGGCGGGCATACGTCACTGCCTGGGGCGCGGCAGGTGCCTTGTAATTCGGCCCTACTGCGCAAGCTGCCAGCGTCAACGCCACCAAAGGGAGCAGTACCAGATGTGGCATCCGACGTAGGCATGGTCGGATGCGGGATGGCGTTTGAAGCATGACGGAATCAGTCCTTGTGGAGTCAGACATGGGTGGCCTCCATGGCGACATTTGCCTGGCGACGTGGCTTGCGCGTCGCGAGCCTGCGTAACGCGACGTAGAAAACAGGAGTCAGGAATAAACCGAACAAGGTCACGCCGAGCATGCCGGCGAACACAGTCACTCCCATAACCTGGCGAATCTCCGCGCCTGCGCCGGAACCGACCATCAGCGGCACCACGCCAGCGATGAAGGCGATGGAAGTCATGATGATCGGGCGCAGACGAAGGCGTGATGCCTCCAGCGCGGCATCGAGGATGCTGTGCCCCTTGCGCTCAAGTTCACGGGCGAACTCCACGATCAGAATGGCATTCTTGGAGGCCAGACCAATCAGCACTATCAAGCCAATCTGCACGAAAATGTTGCTGTCACCACCCGCGAGCCACACGCCCGTCATGGCCGACAACAGGCTCATGGGCACGATCAGGATGACGGCCAGCGGCAACGTCCAGCTTTCGTACAGTGCCGCCAGCACCAGGAAGACCAACAGTACCGCCAGCGGGAACACCACCAGCGCGGTATTGCTTTGCGTGACCTGCTGGTAGCTGAGGTCGGTCCACTCCAGTTGCATGCCTGGCGGCAGCACCTTGTCTGCAATGGATTGCACTTGCTGCAATGCCTGCGATGACGACACCAGACGCGGATCTGACTCACCAATCAGGTCGGCAGATGGATAGCCGTTGAAGCGGATGACGGGATCGGGGCCGAATGTCTTGCGCACGTCCACCATGCTGCCGATGGGCACCATGTCGCCATTGGCGTTGCGGGTGCGCAGTTTGACCACGTCCTCGACAGAACTGCGGAACGGTGCGTCCGCCTGAGCCATCACCCGGAAGGTGCGGCCAAAGCGCGTGAAGTCGTTGACATACGCCGAACCCAGGTACACTTGCAGCGTATCGAAAAGATCGGTCACGGCCACGCCCTGTGCCTTCGCCTTGGTGCGGTCCACTACGGCGTCAAGCTGCGGCACATTGGCCTGATAGGAACTGATCGGATATTGGAATCCCGGTTCTTGCGAGATGGCCGTCGCCAGCTCGGTGGTCGCCGTCTGCAATGCGGCATAGCCCTCACGGTTGCGATCCTGCACGTAAAGAGAGAACCCGGAACCCGCGCCCAGCCCCATGACAGGGGGCGGCATGATGGCAAAGGCCAGACCGTCCTGCTCCTGAGCGAAGCGCTCGTTCAACTGTTCCGCAATCTCGGTTGCAGTGTGCTTGCGCTCATTGATGGGCTTGAGTACGAAATACACTAGGCCGCTATTGGACGTGTTGGTCGACTGCAAGCCGTTCATGCCCGGGAACTGCACGGCGTTGTAGACGCCATCGGTCTTGAGCGCGATGTCGCTCACACGGCGGACCAGCGCTTCCGTGCGCTCCAGGGATGCACCCTCGGGTAGCTGGATGACACCGATGAGATACAGCTTGTCCTGCATGGGGATGAATCCGCCAGGGACGGCCTTGAACACAGCTCCCGTCGCCACCAGTAGCGCGATGTAGACGAGAAACACCGCACCACGCCGCCCGAGGATGCGCGACACGCTGTTTCCATAGCCATCCGCGCTGCGCAGGAAGAAACGGTTGAACGGCCGGAATATCCAGCCCAGACTGCGATCCAGCACCCGCGTGGGCAGGTCTGGCGCGGCACCATGCGGGCGAAGCAGGCGCGCGGCCAGCGCAGGCGACAGCGTCAGCGAGTTGATGGCCGAAATTACCGTGGAGATCGCAATGGTGACGGCGAACTGTTTGTAGAACTGCCCTGTCACGCCGGACAGGAATGCCATAGGCACGAATACCGAGCACAGCACCAGCGAGATGGCGACGATGGGGCCACTGACTTCGCGCATGGCCTGATGGGCCGCAGCCAGCGGCGCCAGCCCTTCGGCGATGTTGCGCTCGACGTTTTCCACCACCACGATCGCGTCGTCCACCACGATCCCGATGGCAAGCACGAGTCCAAAAAGCGTGAGCGTATTGATGGAAAAGCCCAGCATCAGCAGCACGGCGAAGGTGCCTACCACCGACACCGGCACGGCTAGCAGTGGGATGATGGAGGCACGCCAAGTCTGAAGGAACAAGATCACCACCAGCACCACCAGTCCGATGGCTTCCAGCAGAGTGTTGACGACCGCCTTGATCGACTGACGCACGAAGACAGTTGAGTCATACTCCACCGACCATTCCACTCCCTCGGGAAAGCGCTTGGCCAACTCGTCCATCTTCGCGCGGACTTGATCCGAGATTTCGATGGCATTGGCGCCCGGGGCTTCAAGGACAGAGATCGCGACAGCAGGCTTGTTGTTGAGCAACGACATCAGCGAGTAGCTGGATGCGTCCATTTCCACGCGCGCCACATCTCGCAGCCGGGTGACCTGACCCTGCGATCCGGTCTTGACGATGACGTCGCCGAACTCTTCTTCCGTCACCAGCCGGCCCTGCGCATTGATGGACAGGAGGAAGTCGCTTCCCGAGGGGTTGGGCGGCGCACCTAGTTGACCGGCCGAGACCTGGACGTTCTGTTCGCGCACGGCTTCGACCACATCGCCGGCGGTCATACCCAGCGCCGCAATTTTGTCGGGGTCCAGCCATAAGCGCATGGCGTAGTCGCCAGAGCCGTAGATCTTGGCATCGCCCACCCCCTGGATGCGTGCCAACTCGTCGCGTACATGGAGCACGGCATAGTTGCGCAGGTACAGCGCGTCATAGCGATCGCCCGGCGAGCGCAACTGCACGACCAGCGTTTCGTTGTGGGACTGTTTGACGGTCACCACACCTTGCTGGCGCACCGCTTCGGGAAGACGCGGCTCTGCCTGGGCGACACGGTTCTGTACCTTGACCTGGGCGTCGTCGGGATCGGTGCCAGGACGGAAGGTGACGGTCAGCACCAACACGCCATCACTACCGGCCACGGACTTCATGTAGAGCATGTTTTCCACGCCGGTGATGGATGCCTCCAGTGGTGCGGCTACCGTGTCGGCGATTTCGCGCGGATTTGCGCCAGGATACGTGGCGCGAACCTGTACGCTGGGTGGCACGACTTCCGGGTACTCGCTGACGGGCAAGAGCGGGATCGCGATCAACCCAACCACGAAAATGATGATGGACAGCACGGCCGCAAAAATCGGCCTGTCCACGAAAAAGCGGGCAAAGTTCATGATGGCTGGCTCTCCGCGCTCATTCGCTCGCCTGGGCGATTTGTCGGCCTGCAGGCGCCATTTCAATGTCCTGGGCCGTCACTGGCATGCCGACAGAAACCTTCTGGATGCCGTTGACGATCACGCGGTCGCCGGGATTTAGACCTTCCTCGACGATGCGCAGGCCTTCGGCCTTGCGTCCCAGCGTGATGTCGCGGCGCTGGGCGGTGTTGTTCTCATCGATCACATACACGTACTTGCGGCTCTGGTCGGTCAGGATGGCCTTGTCGTCGATCAGCATGGCCTCGAAACTGCCGCTACCCGGCAGGCGCACTCGGGCATAGAGGCCCGGCGTAAGCAGGCCGTCGGGATTGACCAGGGTGGCGCGTGCGCGGATGGTGCCGGTGGCCGCATCGACACGGTTGTCCACGAAGTCCACGTTTCCGGCGTGTGGATAGCCGTTCTCGCCGACCAGGCCCACCTGCACCGGGATACTTTCGCTGCGCTGGTCGGGGCGCTCTCCGTTGCGAGCCATGTGGGCGTAGCGCAGATAGGTACGCTCGTCGCTATCAAAATGCACGTGCACCGGGTTCAGCGAGACTACGGTGGTCAGGATGCTGGCCTGGCCGTCAGCACTCACCAAGTTGCCTGCCGTGACCAGTGCACGTCCGGCGCGGCCTGTGATGGGCGAACGTACCTGGGTGAACGACAGATCCAACTTGGCGGTCTCGACTGCGGCTTGGGCGAACTGCACGTTGGCTTGGGCCTGATCGGCGGCGGCGTGGCGCTGCTCCAACTCCTCGGTGGAGGCTGCTTGCAACGAAGCCAGCTTTTGAGCACGGGCCGCTTCGCTACGTGCCAGTGCGGCCTGCGTGCGGGCGCGGGCCAAGTCTGCTTCCGCGCGAGCCAGAGCAGCACGGTAACTGCGAGCGTCAATCTCGAACAGCACGTCGCCACGTTTGACGATCTGGCCCTCTTCGTAATTGACCCTGTCGATGTAGCCACTCACACGTGGCCGCAGCGCAACGCTTTCCACCGCCTCGACGCGGCCATTGAACTCATCCCATAGGACGATCTTGCGCACCGACACAGGTGCCACGCTGACCGTGGGTGGAGGGGCGGCGACCGCGTCGGCGGCGTCGCTATTGCAGCCAGCTAGGGACAGCGCCAGCAAGCTCGCCGCAGCTAACGGCAAGGCGCGGCGCCAGGAAGGCAGGACCGCAAGGTAAGGCAATGTGCTCATTGTTTTCAGTCTCCAAGGGATGGCGAAACCCGGTTGATAAAATTTGACATACGTGACGTATGCCATTTATCATCCACTCATACGCAACGTATGTCAATCATTTACATACACTTCGTATGTGAAAAATCGGAGGACGACCTAATGGCACAAAAGCGTGCAGAGATGATTGAGGAAACGCGGGCCAAGCTCATCAGTGCCGCCCGCGCTGCGTTCGCAACCGTGGGGTATGCGGACAGTTCAATGGATGAGCTGACGGCCCAAGCCGGACTGACGCGCGGAGCGCTCTATCACCACTTCGGTGGAAAGAAAGGGCTGCTGGAGGCGGTCATCGCCCAGATTGATGCAGAGATATCTGGCCGACTGGCCGTCATCGTCGAGGAGGCGGAGTCCACCTGGGACGGCTTCGTTCAGGAGTGCATTGGCTACATCAAGATGGCCGTCGAGCCCGAAGTCCAGCGGATCGTCCTGCTGGACGGGCCAGCGGTTCTGGGCGATCCCTCCCAGTGGCCCTGCCAGAACGTGTGCATCGTGAATACGCGCCGCAGCCTCCAGAAGTTGATCGAGGAGGCAGTCATACGCCCCGTCGATCCCCTGGCGACGGCCCACCTGATAAGCGGGGCGCTGCTGGGCGCATCGCTGTGGATCGCCAGCGCAGACGACCCACGCGCCGCTTCCGAAAAAGCCGTGCAGGGATTTCTTGTACTGGTGGCGGGCTTGCGGCGGGACACCTCTCCCGCGCAGCCGTAACAGCCCAAAGGTGCCGACCGGCAGGCCGGACTCTTTGACCCTGACCATTCACCTATTTGGATTTTGACCATGAACCCTTTCAAAAATCGGGTATCCGGAATTTCTGGTTGATAAAATGCCAAAGATGTAAAGAAGAAAATCTT
>CAXBOW010000004.1:0-421829 GCA_963977485.1 uncultured Haliea sp. | reverse complement strand
CACATCTGTCTTCATTTGGTTGTTAAATATCTCCTGACCGCCAGGGGCAGGATACAATCCGGGGTTTGCCCCGAAGTGCGGACGCGTATTATACCGATCGCCATCGCTTTGGCAAGGGATAAATTAAAAACTCCATCGCCATTTTTCCTTCAAGATCCACCCCAACTTTTTACCCTAATCACTTGAAAGTGATAGGGTTTTAGGCCGATCAAACCAGGCCTTTGTGGAACCGCCACCTCGAAGGGAGGCGAACTATACGCAGCGGACTGGGGAAGAGCAAGGCCTTTGATGGAAATTTCCAAAAATACGGCATTTTGCCCGAAACGGCCCCACCACTTTGATCACTCCATCTCAAACAGATGGACCTTTTTCTTGCCGAGGCGGACGATATAGAAGCGATTGAACAGCGCCGCCTTTCTATCAAAGCAAGCAGACACATCACCGTTCTGTGCCCAACCTACCGCCTGATTGTTTACCGTTACTGCATCGCGCCCCAGTGCATCTTTGACCTGCTTACCAGATCCCGCCATACCCGCGTCGACCAGTAACTGCGTAAGGGTATCCGGCAAGGAAGCGCGCGCAATGGTAGAAGCCGGCAAACCGTCCTGCCGCAACTGCAGCACATCATCCTCAGACAATGCCTCTATGGAGCCACTGAACAAGGCCTCAGAAATTCGCTCCGCAGCGGCCAAACCGTCCTCGCCGTGAACAATGCGGGTGACCTCTCGCGCCAGCACCGCCTGAGCTTCAGGCCTGCCCTGCCTCTGGACATCTGCGGCCTGCAGTGAATCGATCTCTGCGACAGGTAAAAATGTGAAGTATTTCAAGAACTTGTAGACATCCACATCAGCAGTTCCCAGCCAGAATTGATAGAAGGCATAGGGCGAGGTGCGCTGCGGGTCCAGCCATATCGTTCCAGATTCCGTCTTGCCAAACTTGGTGCCATCCGCCTTGGTTATGAGTGGCATGGTCAGCCCAAACACCTGATTGCCATGGAGGCGACGCGTCAGGTCTATTCCACCTGTGATATTGCCCCACTGATCAGAACCCCCGATCTGCAGGGAACAGTTATAGCGCTTATTTAGTTCCGCAAAATCAAACGACTGCAGAATCATGTAGGTGAATTCAGTGTAGCTGATGCCGGAGCCTTCCCGCTCGATACGCTGCTTCACCGACTCTTTCTGGATCATGGCATTGATAGAAAAGTGCTTACCGACGTCTCGCAGGAAGCTCAACACATCCATCTCGGCTGTCCAGTCCAGGTTGTTTACGACTTCGGCAGAACACGGTCCGAGATCAAACTCAATAAACCGTGACACCTGGGTTCGCAATTTTTCAACCCAACCGTCCACCACCTCTCGGGTATTCAGCTGACGCTCCTGGGCCTTGAAGCTGGGATCACCAATCAATCCGGTTGCCCCACCAAGCAATGCCAGCGGCTTGTGACCTGCAAGCTGGAATCGGCGTAGCATCAATAACGGCACCAACGAGCCTATGTGCAGACTGTCCGCGGTGGGATCGAACCCGCAATAGAGTGTGCGAACCCCGCCATCAAGCCATGCAGGAAGGTCAGACTCTCCGGCAATCTGGAAAATTAATCCGCGTTCGCGAAGGTCATCGAGTAGGGCACTGCTCATCAAAACACTCTCTTGGGCGGGTGAATGCTGCATTTTCGGGGCGCAAACGATACAACAACAGTCGAGCTAAAGTCATGTTTTGACTATGGTATTTAACCGTTTTTTACTATACTCGAGCCCTGACAGATAATAAGGATCATCGGGGCATGCTCGCAGTAGCAAAAAAACCGCGGGGAGCGACAGCCAGTCGCAGGGGGAAAACAGCGTCGCAAGGCTTGCCACTGCCGGGGAAGAAAGCCATGGTTGGCTGTGCATTACTGGCCTGTTTCGCAACCCTGCTGGTTTTTCAATCCAGTGACAACAACGCCACAATCCCGCAACATGCGATTTCTCCTGATATCGCCCTGGATGATGTCCTCCCATATAGTGACCTGTGGCTAGTTACAGCTCCAGGATTATCCGATACCACAGCTGCGCAAGCGGGCCCTCAGCTGGAAAATGGCAGGCCCGTGGAGCAGCCCTGGGTTGAACAGGTGGTCAAGAGCGGCGACAACCTGTCGCTCATATTCCAAAGAGCCGGCTTTAATAAGCGCGACGTACACCAGGTAGTCAGTGAGTCCAAGCATGGCAAATCCCTGGCCAAAATATATCCCGGGCAAGTTGTAGCGTTCCAATCAGACTCCGCAGGAAAGCTCGCCGCAGTGCGCATCGTCAAGTCACCACTGGAAACCATTGTCTATCGCAAGAGCGGCTCGGAATTCAGCAGCGAAGTTGTCACTCGCACACCTGAAGTAAGAGAGTCCTGGGCCACGGCAGAGATAACCTCCTCTTTGTTCATGGCAGGCAAGCAGGCGGGCCTGTCATACTCGACCATAATGGAACTCGCCGCGATTTACGGCGGTGTTATCGATTTTGTGCTGGACCCACGCCAGGGGGATACCATCCACATCGTCTACGAAGAGCTTTATATCGATAACGAGAAATACAGTGATGGCGCCATAGTTGCTGCTTCATTTACTAACCAGGGTAAAACATACAACGCCTTCCGCTACGTTGATGCCAACGGCGAGTCGAATTACTACAACGAGGCCGGCGTGAGTATGCGCAAGGCTTTTCTGTTGGCACCGCTGGATTTCACGCGCATCAGCTCCAATTTCAATATGAAACGCCTGCACCCCATCTACAAAACAACACGCCCCCATCGCGGCACCGATTATGCCGCCGCTACCGGCACCCCCGTGTACGCAGCGGGTGACGGGCGTGTCACCAAAGCCGGCTACAGTCGCGCCAATGGCAACTATGTTTTTATCCAACACGGCGATCAGTATGTTACGCACTACCTGCATCTGCACAAACGCAATGTCAAAGCAGGGCAGCGCGTTACACAAAGCCAGGTTATAGGCACAGTGGGCTCAACCGGTGCAGCAACCGGACCTCACCTGCACTACGAGTTTCTGGTAAACGGCACTCACCGCGACCCACGCAGCATCCACAAGTCGCTACCCAAGGCCAAAACCCTGCCCGCAGACGAAATTCCAGCATTCCGACAGGCAATCAACGAAAGCTCGCTGCAACTTGCCTCACTGCGTTCAGACAATCAGCTGGCCATGCACAACGCCTCTCATCCCGATTCTGCTACCAATTAATTAGCAATATGGATGACTTCCTGTACATCGGCCTGATGTCAGGCACCAGTGTAGATGCCATCGACAGTGCCCTCGTCAGTTGTGCCGATGATCAGGTGCGAGTTCTCGCCACCCACCAACACGAGATCCCGGGTGCCACCAGAGAGCGCATTGCCATGCTGAGCCACTCTGGGCCCGACGAAATCGAACGGCTGGGCCCACTGGATCGTGAGTTGGGCCGGCAGTTTGCCGCCGCCGCTCTCGCCGTGGTGGATAAGGCCGACAAACGCCCGCAGCAGGTCAGGGCAATCGGCAGCCACGGCCAGACAGTGAGGCACCGTCCTCCGTCAGGCGGCTCCGGCACAAACAGTTTTACCCTCCAGTTGGGCGACCCGAACACCATTGCCGAGATCACCGGCATTATGACGATCGCTGATTTTCGACGCAGGGATATCGCCGCCGGTGGCGAGGGCGCACCACTGGCCCCCGCCTTTCACGCCGCAGCCTTTGCATGCAATAGTACAAACAGGGCAGTGGTCAACATAGGAGGCATTGCCAACGCCAGTATTTTGCAAGGCGAGCAGCTACTGATGGGGTTTGACACCGGCCCAGGCAACACCTTGCTGGATCACTGGGTACACCGCCACCATGGCAAGACCTTCGATCGCGACGGCAATTGGTCCGCAGCAGGTCACGTGGTAGCGGCTTTGTTGTCAGATCTGTTGCAACACCCCTATCTCGCGCTGACCGGGCCCCGCAGTTCGGGCAAGGAGGATTTCAATCTCGCCTGGCTGGACGATTGCCTCAAAATGCACCCCGACCTCAACCCCACAGATGTACAGGCCACCCTGGCAGAACTGACAGCCACCACTATCACAAATGCCGTGGCAGGCAGCGGAGTAGCTGTGACGGAAATCTATGTTTGTGGCGGCGGCGCCCACAACCCGGACCTGATGCGCAGACTGGAACAGCAGCTGGCGCCCGCTACGCTGGCGACGACCGCCACCATCGGGGTGGACCCTGATTGGGTGGAAGCCGTAACCTTTGCATGGCTGGCACATAGGGCTCTGGAGGGGTTCGCCGGCAACGCACCGGCGGTGACAGGCGCCAGCGGACCAAGAGTACTGGGCGGGATTTACCCGGGCTAAAAATCCAGGTAATTTTTCTCCCCTCGCAGCCTCTCGACCTCACTTGCTGCCAGGTTCACCGGGATCACAAAAGGCTGCAATTCAGCTGCGTCCACCCCATTCACGCCCATCCAGGTCTGACAGACCTTGACCTCTACCACCTGCAGTGCTGACAGACTGGCTGCGAGGTTCACCAGCTGAATATTACCCCCATAGTTCTGCCTGAGCAGGTCTCTGATGACCGGGCCGTGCAGCACAAAGGAGACCTTGGGAGCTCCGTCCTGAGTGGCGAGACCATCGAGCAATAACTGGCCCGCGCGCTCAAGCAATTCGCTCAACTGCCGGGCATCCTGTAACTCGATATCGGTAACATAGCGCGCGCTACCTGGAGCAGGCCCCTGAGCCGTGGCCGACACCGCCCAAAGTACACTCGCCAGAAACAGCAGGCTCGCCGCTCGCGGCAAACCGATCACACTAAATAGAGAAGGAAGCACCACAACCACAGGTAGTGGCAGCATTGGGGTTGTTGACGACAAAGCGCGAGCCTTCCAGCCCTTCGGTGTAATCCACCTCGGAGCCAGCCAAATACTGAAAGCTCATAGGGTCCACCAGGAGTGTTACTCCATCCCTCTCGATCGCCGCATCATCTTCCGCGGCCTGGTCTTCGAAGCTGAATCCGTACTGAAACCCGGAGCAACCTCCGCCGGTGATGTACACGCGGAGTTTCAGTTCCTGGTTTTCCTCCTCTGCGACCAACTGCTGTACCTTCTGCACCGCACGTGCGGACAGGTTGATACTCGTCGGATTGAAGGACTCGGCTACAGACATCAGTTTTTCCCAGGGTCAGGCATCACTAATATGATGCACTATCACCAGACATTATGTGAAGTCCCAGTATTTTAGTCAAGTTTAGCGGAAACTACCGCCAGCCCGGGAGCTTGCCCTGCGATATCGTTTTCGGGACCGGCAGCCTTGTCTCTGACCGGTTTCTCCGCATCGGTATCTGCCATGTGAGCCAGGTTGCCGTTCACCTCTGCGCCTGCCGCCATTTCGACCAGGGTATAATACACATCGCCCTGGACCCGCGCTCTGGAGGCCAGTTCCAGGTGCACTGTGGCGTAGACATCACCCTCAACTGCGCCATTGATGACCACTGACGGGGCGCGGATTTCACCTTCCACACGCCCCTTGTCCACAATCCGCACCAGAGCATCCTTGCCAGGGTCCGCCACGATATTGCCCTTTACCAGCCCCTCAACATCGAGCACACCGCTAAAGTGGACATCCCCCACAATCACCGTTTCAGTAGACACGAGGGTGGTCTTGCCAGATACTTTCATACTGGATTTCTTACTTCCCAACATGGGTAAATCGCTCCTCTAAATGCCAGGGGTAAATCACGCTGATTTCAAAGTTGTTAGGTTTTTTGGTACTGGCCTGCACCCGAATCTCCACGGGCTCGAACCCTTCAGGCAATACCAATTCCCCCTCGATGGACTGAAAATAGCGAAACTGCAGTGCTATCCGTTCTGCCTCAAGATCGTCACTAAGCTCCGCCAGGGAATACTCCACCACCTCGCCCCCCTTAACACCACTTATCACGGCCTCCAGGCTGCCCTTAAGTAGAGCGTGTTTGCGGGCCTCTTGTTGCAACACAATGCGGAAGAAATACTGTCGCGGCAACTCCCCTGCCATCAGTTCTAAAACGTGAAGGTTCAAACCTGGGGCAATTTCCCCCGGTGACATCAGGCCACGATAAAAGGCCAGCCCCTCCTCCAGTGCTGCAATTTCCTCATTCTGTGCAGCCAAATCCTTGCGCACCAGTTCCAGCGCCTGCTGGTCCACCTCACGCCGGGTACTGACTATCTCCAACTCCGCATTCCGCGAGCGCAGCGCATTCTTCATGGAAATCAGCTCAGCCTGCATGTCCTGGTATGTCTCCGGGTCAGCCCCAAGACCATTGAAGGCTGAATGCTGGCCGAGGTAGAACCCCGCCTCGACCGCCAGTGCCACTACCAGTATCGCAACCAGAATAACAACCGGCCGCCTGCTCCGCCTTAACTGGCCAGTCAAATTCATGCGCTTATTGAGGCCCAATCACGGCAACAACCCAACCTGGCGCAAACCCATCGATTCCGGCAGGTCCAGCATAATGTTCATGTTCTGCAGTGCCTGGCCGGAAGCGCCTTTGACCAGGTTGTCGATCACTGACATGACAACGACCGTATCCCTCTGCTGGGGCACCATCACGGCAATCTGGCAGCGGTTTGCACCTCGCACGGTGCGGGTCTGTGGAAACATTCCCTGCGGCAGGACATCAATGAATGGTTCGCTGGCGTACCGCTCTTCGAAGAGCGCTTGTAAATCGCCAGGGTCGGCATGCAGTTGGCTGAACAAAGTGGCGTGAATCCCTCTTATCATTGGCAACAGGTGAGGGACGAAAGTTACCGCTACCGGCTCACCTGCCACGTCCGTCAGACCCTGCTCGATTTCCGGCAGGTGACGATGCCCCGCCACGGCATAGGCCTTGAAACTATCGGCGGTCTCGCTCAACAAATTGTCTATTTTGGCCTGACGCCCCGCACCGCTCACCGCGGAGGCAGCACTGGCAATCAAGTGTCCCGGATCCACAAGACCGCGTTCCAGCAGGGGGATAAGACCCAGTTGGACAGCGGTCGGATAACATCCGGGGCAGGCCACCAGCCTGGCGCCAGCAATCGCGGCCCTGTTAGTTTCCGGCAAGCCGTATATGGCATCAGCCAGGCACTCTGGGCTGGCATGCGGCTCGCCGTACCATTGCGACCAGAGTTCTGCGTCGCGAATACGGTAATCCGCAGATAAATCGATCACCCGAGTACCGGCTGCCAGCAGTTCGGGCACCATGTTCATCGCCACATTGTGCGGTGTGGCAAAGAAGACGACATCACAGGCTGCAAGCCGGGCGACATTCGGCTCAGAAAAAGCCAGATCGTAATGACCGCGGAGATTGGGGAACAGGTCGTCCACGCGGCGGCCAGCTTCCGCTCGGGAGGTGATAGCCACAACGTCAGCCTCTTCGTGAGAGGCCAGCAGACGCAACAGTTCGACCCCGGTATAACCGGTGCCGCCGACGATTCCTATTTTTACCATGTCACTACCCTATACCCTACAGCAAAGCCCCGCTGAACAGGC
This sequence comes from uncultured Haliea sp., assembly GCA_963977485.1. Taxonomy (GTDB): domain Bacteria; phylum Pseudomonadota; class Gammaproteobacteria; order Pseudomonadales; family Halieaceae; genus JARRPM01. The sequence continues at coordinate 414,329 of CAXBOW010000004.1, read as the reverse complement.
ATCTGGCGACGCCAGCCCAGCGGGTGGTCAGTATAAAAGCAATAACAGGCGAGATAACTGGTAATATTGTCTTTTTTGCAATTAGCAGACACTGTTTGCTCGCGGGCTGCTCCCTGTGCTGGGGTATGCTGCGGTCGCGGTGCCAGTGAGAGTTAAGCCAACGGGACACAAGTGCGAGAAATTCTAAAAAAATACCGCCGTTATCTCACCAACTATGACGCGATGCTGCCCTACTCCGTTCTGGGTGTGGTTGGCGGTGTGGCCTCTGGCCTGATCGTGCTGGCATTCGAGATGGCGATTTCGGAGGTGGCCAAACTGTTTGGTGTGGGCAACGGCGGAGAAGCCTTTGAGGATTTGCCCCAGTGGATGGCCTTTGCCCTGCCAGCCGGCGGCGCCGCAGTGCTGGGCCTGATTTATACCCTGCTGAAGCCCGCAGACAGAGAGACCGGCATTGTTCACGTGATGAGCCGAATGCACTCTCACTATGGTGTCCTGCCACTGAGAAACGCCCTGCTGCAATTCGTCGCGGGCGCATTCGCACTGGGAACCGGACAGTCTGGCGGCCGGGAGGGGCCAGGAGTCCACCTCGGCGGTGCGGTAAACAGCCTCTTTGGGCAGAGACTGGGCCTGCCCAACAATAGTCTGCGCATGCTCATAGCCTGCGGCACTGCCGGAGGTATAGCTGCTGCCTTCCATACGCCGTTGGCCGGCGTCATTTTTGCCATGGAAGTCATTGTGATGGAGTACTCGGTAGCCGGGTTTATACCAGTCATGCTGGCTGCGGTGGCGGCCTCCGCTGTAAGCCTGAACCTGTCGGGTGGCGAGGCACTGCTGGAAATTCCCGGGGTGGAACTGAACTCCCTACTGGAAATTCCCTATATCCTGCTACTGGGTCTTGTGTGCGGCATGGCGACAGCTGTGTTTATCCGGATCATGCGCATTGCTGCCGCATACTCCCACTGGCCGGTTGCAATCCGCTTCACTCTGGCGGGCTGCCTGACCGGCGCCATCGCTCTCGCCGTACCGGAGACACTGGGATTGGGCTATGACTCTCTGGGGCAAATCCTCGACGGCCACCTCATGTTCAACGCATTACTGGTACTTGCCGCCTGTAAAATACTGGCTACCGCCGTGAGCTGCGGCGCAGGTTTGCCGGTAGGCCTGATTGGGCCAGCCCTGTTGATAGGGGCCTGTATCGGCGGTGCACTCGGGGGTTTGGCCCACATACTCCAGCCCGGACTGGCCTCAGACATCCCCCTATACATCGCCATTGGCATGGCTGCAACAATGGCGGCCGTGCTGAATGCACCGCTGGCGGCGGTACTGGCCGTTATAGAACTGACGCAAACCATCAACATCGCTATGCCCGCCCTGTTAGCCATTGTCGCCGCGAATCTGACGAACACCAGCATTTTTCGTCAACGCTCCGCATACGAGGTAGTTTTGCGCCAGTTGCAACGGGTAATGCCCAGCGACCCCCTAGCCCAGTTACTACATCGCACCGACGTCACCGCCACTATGGATGTGAGGGTGGTACGCGTTCCGATCTTACTGGACAAAGACGATCTGGAACCCCTGCTGGAGTTCACCCCCACCTGGTGCCTGGTAGAGCGCGAGGGCCAAGACCTATACCTGGTACAGGGCAGCGAACTGCTGCAGTGGTTACGGGAGGCCCTCGCCGAGAGCGAGTCTGCAGATCTTGCAGACGCGACAATCCGGCGCTGGACTATCGCGCCGGTACCACTGCAGGCCAGCCTGCGCCAGGCGATGGACACTATACGGGCAAACACGGTTGAGGCAGTTTGCGTCTACGAGCGCAGCAGGGCCACGGGGAAGCGCATACTGCACGGTGTGGTGACACGTGAAAGTATCGAAAAATTCACCCTCGACCGGCTCTGACCTACAGGAACAATTATGCTCTGGCTAAAAGCGTTCCATATCATATTCGTTGTCTGCTGGTTTGCCGGTTTGTTCTACTTGCCGCGAATTTTTGTCTACTACGCGGCAAGCGAACACGCCGAAACCCGGCAACAGCTGGCGATCATGGCCCGTAAGCTGTACCGCTTCGTCACGCCCTTCATGTTCATCGCCATCGCACTGGGTATGGCCATGATCGCTATGAACCTCGATTACTATTTGCACGCCAAATGGATGTGGCTGAAGCTGGCAGGGGTCACCTTTCTCATTGTCTACCACGCGCAATGCGGCCGATATGTGCACGCCATCAATGAAAGCACGGACCAGCATACGCACGTGTTTTACCGGTTCTTCAACGAGGTCCCGGTTCTCTTCCTGTTTGGCATCGTACTGTTGGTTGTGCTGAAGCCGTTCTAGCCCGATTGGTGGACAGCTGCCAGCAGCCTTGAATGTTGGTACAAAATAGCGATAATGCAGGCGCTGTTGCTGCCGGGCACAAGACGGTGGTGATTGCTAGACACCGCGCCTGGACGTTGGTTTTGAGGCGATCCTGCTTTTTCCGACCCTCTGCGTCAATCCATATTTAGATTTAAAATCAAACACTTATAAGGCAGCTGCCCGCGTGTCACCGACAGTTATGACCCAGCTCCCCCTCGCCGCTTCGGCTGATGCCTCGCGACTGGTGCGCTTGCTCAACGAGTGGATCGAAGGTGATGTGGCCATCGCAACAAGGGGGTTCGCGGAGCGGCTGGGGCAGCTGTTTGACCTACCGGACTCGATCCGAATCTCTTCTGCCCATGTGAGCGTTTCAGCCGCGAGCTTTGAGACAGGAGGCCTGTCCATTGACGGGGTCAGGGACGAATTCTTTCGCGGCCGGACAGCATTAATCCGGGCCGCGCTACGCACCTTTACCCCCGGCTCGGGGCATACGCGTATCCGGTTTCCGCTGGAAAACGCCTCCGCGCCGGTCGATGAGGCCACAGACCCCGAGCCCTATCTGGCGTTTTATATGGCATTGCAGCGGGACATTGATTTCAGGGCCAGGAACCTACAGGCCGCGGTGCGCGATTCAGTGGCGGTTTTTTCGCCCTCTCTGGCGCAACTATGCGCCCTCGACAGCGCTCTCACCGCTCCGATAGCGGCAAACCACCGGCGTTTGTTCGGCGCCATTCCGAGGCTGTTGCAAAAACGTTTTGAGTTTCTGCTTGCTGGGTATAGGCAAACTGTCCCGCAGGGGCAACACCAGCCGGATCTCTGGGCGCAATCACTGTCCAATTTGCGCAACGACATGCAGAGCCTGGTGCTCGCTGAGATTGAAACCCGGCTACTCCCAACGCTCGGCCTGATTGAGGCCCTCGAAGAACATACACAAAGATGATTCTATGAAAAAAGCACTTTTCCTTATCGCATTCCTGCTGGGTGCCGCCGCCATAGTCTGGATGAGCCTGGGCTTTGCTGGCACGAACACGCTGGCATTCGCTGTCACCGCTGTCATTGGCGGTGTGTATCTGATCGGCATCCTCGAGTTGCTGCAATTCCGGCAGGCGACTGCAACACTCACAAATGCTCTTGGCAATCTCACCCCCGAAACGGAACAGAGCCGACAATGGCTGGACAACTGGCTGGACCAGCTCGATCCCTCCCTGCAAAACGCGGTGAGATCGCGCATAGAAGGTGAGCGAGTGGGGTTGCCTGCGCCGGTTTTCACGCCCTACCTTGTCGGCCTGCTTGTCATGCTCGGGCTGTTGGGCACATTCGTTGGCATGGTTGACACACTGAACGGCGCAGTGCTCGCGCTGGAGGGCAGCACCGAGCTTGAAGCCATCCGGTCTGGCCTCGCGGCGCCTATCCGGGGACTGGGTGTGGCTTTTGGCACATCAGTAGCAGGTGTCGCGGCTTCGGCGATGCTGGGATTTATCTCCACCATGGTGCGGCGCGAGCGCATGCTGGCAACACGACACCTGGACAGCAAAATTGCCACGGCCCTCCGGGAGTTCTCCCTCACGCATCAACGGCAGGAAGCGTTTACAGCGTTACAGTCCCAGTCGGCGGCACTACCTGCGGTAGCCAGACAGCTAGAGGCGGTGGCCGGGCAGCTTGAATCCATGGGCAACAAGCTAAGCGAGCAGATGCTGACCCGGCAGGGCGAGTTCCATAATTCCGTCCAGGCACAATATACCGCGCTGGCAGACTCCGTGGACCAGTCACTGCGTGAGAGTCTGGCTGCCAGTGGGCGGGCCGCAGGGGAAAGCATCAAACCCGTTATCGCCGAGGCCATGTCAGACATCGGGGCTTCCGTCCTGGAGACACAACAGCAACTTGTCACCAACGCCCAGGGCCAGCTGGGTGTATTTGGCAAACAATTTGAAGCGGCAAATACCGCCATGCTGGCAAGCTTTGACCGGGCCTCTTCCACCTGGGTTGAACAGTCCCAGGTCTTACAGGAGACAATACAAAAGTCCATGTCTGACTCCGCGAGCGAGATCGCCCAAAACTCACTGATGACATCGGACAAACTGCTCACAGAAATTGGCGGCTTGCTGCAATCCTCCGAGCAACTACTCGAGGCCCGCACCAACTCTGAGGCAGCCCTATTGGATGACCAGAAACGGCGCATCGACCAGATCGCCGCAGCGTTAACCACAGGTCTGGACAAATTGCGGGAGCAGGAACACCAACACCAACTGGCCGCGGGCGAGCGCCTGGCAGCACTGGAGGACACGGTAACAGGCCATCTGACGCAGCTTGGCCGGGGCCTCGAAGAGCCTCTCACACGCCTCATAGAGACCGCCTCGGAAACGCCCAAAGCCGCCGCCGAAGTCATTGGGCAACTGCGGACAGAGATAGGCAACAACATCGAGCGCGACAACCAGTTGCTGCTGGAGCGCCAGCAGACAATGCAGGAACTGACAAAGCTGGCAAGCTCCCTGGAGCGCTCGACATCCGCTCAGCGCGAAGCCGTGGAAGCATTGGTGGGTTCAGCTGCTAGCCGGCTGGAGGAGCTCAGCAGCGGCTTCGGAGACAAGCTGGGGGCAGGAATGTCCAATATTTCAGAAGCCAGCAGGCACATCGCAGGCAGCGCCACTGAGTTGGCCAGCCTGGGCGAAGCCTTTGCTCACGCTGTACAGCTATTCAATAGTTCCAACGACAACATGATTGAACACTTGAGCCGCATTGGTGAGACCATGGACAGCTCCAGCACTCGCAGCGACGAGCAGATGGCCTACTATGTGGCCCAGGCTCGGGAAATCATCGACCAAAGTATGCTATCCCAACGAGAAATCGTTGAGGACCTGCGCCAGATGAGCTCCGGGGACAAATCACTCGTGGCCGAGACGCTCTGATGGAAGAGTTGCAGTACGATGAGGCCGGGGAAACACCCGTCTGGGCTATTTTCGGTGACCTGATGGCCGGCGTGGTGGGGGTCTTTGTACTGATCCTGGTCTGGGTAATGGGCTACCAACTGGAACTCGCGCAATCACTCCGGGAGGAAGTGAGCAAACGCCAGGCGGAGGAGCAGCGGCGCATGGCACTGGAAGAGGCTCTGGCGGACCCGCTGGCAACCGGGCGCATCAGCTTGCAGGACGGTCGTATCGGCATCAGTGGCAACGTGCTGTTTGCATTGAACTCCGACCAATTGCAACCCGAAGGGCGCGCCCTGCTGAAGACGCTCGTTGGGCCGCTTAAAGTATTCCTGGGAGAACGCGATGAACTGCTGATGGTCAGCGGCTTCACCGACGACTTGCCCATACAGAAAGGGAATAACCGATTCACAGACAACTGGGAATTATCTGCCCAGCGCTCCCTCACGGTCACCCGGGCCCTCATTCAGGAAGGTATGCCTCCCGATGCAGTATTCGCTGCGGCTTTCGGAGCCCAGCATCCGGTGGCACCGAACGCCGACGATGACGGACGATCGCAAAATCGCAGGGTCGAAATGGCACCCGTGCCGCGAACGCCAAAGCGCAAGATCAACCAGAACTGAAATGGCCAGCCGCGAACGCCAAAACACCGTCGCTACGCTGGAAAAGGGGTTGATCGCCTTGAAGGCGGCAGATGGCGATCACTTTGATGCCGTACAGTTTTGTTATCTGGAAGCGATGGCGAAAAAAGCCGGCGAACTCACCGGCCCGGTAGCGGACATTGTGGCGAACAAGGGGCTGGCCGCCCTGAAAACTTACCAGTTTACCCTTGACTGCGAGCGCCAGAATATGGAAAAGCTGATCGGGGAAGTCGGCGCCCGGCACCCCGAGGCTGCGCCCGAACTGCAGGCACTGTTCGATACCAACAAGCTTTCAGCTGTAAAACGGCTGGCCGCTCGCCTCGACCGACGCGCCACCAGCACACCTCTGGCCACGCTTCTCAAGAGCCTGGAGCCGCTATCGCAGCAAGGTGAGGGGAGCCCCAGTGAGGGCCCCGCCAGTGCACAATTGCAGGAGCAGGAAAACGCCGTACTCGAATTAATCGCCGCAGACTCTTGCCACGCAGCAGCCCCGCCTGCCGGAGAATTAAAATCCGCTCGATACTTTCGTGAACTGCGCCAGCAACGCACGGCGCAGGACCGGGTTGCGCGAGCGCTGAAGGAAGCGCCTGAGGAGTCAGGACCACTGAATCCACAGAAACTCATCATTCGCTCAATGCTGTCCATGCGCGACATTTCCCCCGGCTACCTGGCCCGCTTTGTGTCCTATGTGGATACACTTTTCTGGCTGGAAAGTGCGGGCACGCAGAACAAATAGCGCCCCTCGCTGCACCCGCGTGCGCGGCGCGCTTACCTTGGTGCTGGATATTCCCAGCGCCAGCCCCGATAATTTGTCTTCGGCAATGAAACAGGATCACCATGAGCACTTCTGAACAGCTGTTTGCGCGCGCGCAGAAACATATTCCCGGCGGCGTCAATTCGCCAGTACGGGCCTTCAAGGCCGTGGGGGGCACCCCCGTCTTCATTGATCGCAGTGAAGGCGCCTGTGTATTCGACTGCGACGGCAAGCGTTATATCGACTACGTTTTGTCCTGGGGCCCAATGATTATGGGTCATAACCACCCGCAGGTGCGCGAAGCGGTGATCCGGCAGAGTGAAAAGGGCCTGAGCTTTGGCGCACCGACAGAACTGGAAATCCAGCTGGCCGACAGGATCTGCGAGATCATGCCGGGAATGGATATGGTGCGCATGGTCAATTCCGGCACCGAAGCCACCATGAGCGCTATCCGGCTGGCCCGGGGCTATACCGGCCGCGACACCATCGTCAAATTTGAGGGCTGCTACCACGGCCATTCTGATTCGCTGTTAGTAAAGGCCGGCTCCGGCGCCCTCACCCTGGGTGTGCCTAGCTCACCTGGCGTGCCCGCGGCACTGGCTGACCTGACCCTCACCCTGACCTACAATGACCCCGAGGGCGTGCGTGCCGCCTTTGCCGAGTATGGTGATCGGATTGCCTGCGTGATTGTGGAGCCGGTGGCGGGCAATATGAACTGCATCCCCCCCGCACCGGGCTTCCTGCAGACACTGCGCGAGGTGTGTACCGCCAGCGGCGCGGTACTGATCCTGGACGAGGTTATGACGGGATTCCGCTTTGGCCTGCAGGGCGCGCAGGGCTTTTACAATGTTGAAGCAGACCTGACCACGCTCGGCAAGGTCATCGGTGGCGGAATGCCGGTGGGCGCTTTTGGCGGCAAGGCAGAGATCATGTCGCAGATCGCCCCACTGGGCCCTGTGTACCAGGCCGGCACGCTCTCCGGTAACCCCATCGCCATGGCAGCCGGCCTGGCCACCCTGGACATTATTTCCCAGCCCGGGTTTTACCAGCCCCTGTTTGATCGAACGGCGCAGTTGTGCAGCGGCCTGTGTGAAGCGGCCGCCACAGCCGGTGTGCCATTCACAACCAATCATGCAGGCACCATGTTCGGCGGTTTCTTCACCCAGGATAAGCAAGTAAGCAATTACGCCGGGGTGATGGCCTGCAACGGCCCGGCATTCAACCAATTTTTCCACCGCATGCTGGAGCTGGGCGTGTATCTTGCGCCAGCCTCCTATGAGGCGGGCTTCATGTCCAGTGCGCATAGCGAACAGGACATAGCGGACACCATCGCAGCTGCAGCCACCGCCATGTCCGGGCTTTAATTGTAAGGAGTAGCATATGGGATTCACTTCACAGCGCGGCCCCTTCCCTCACACACGCATGCGGCGCCTGCGTGCCAACCGCTTTTCGCGGGCGCTGGTGCGCGAATCCGGGCTTACGCCAGCGGACTTTATTTACCCGGTATTCGTGCTTGAGGGCAGTGAGCAGCGGGAGGCAATCCCGTCGATGCCGGGTATTGATCGCCTCAGCATCGACTTGCTGGTGCAACAGGCCCGCGAACTGGAACAGCTGGGTATTCCCGCAATCGCCCTGTTCCCGGTAGTTGCGGCAGATCGCAAAAGCCTGCTGGCGGAAGAGGCCTTCAATGCCGATGGCCTGGTACAGCGGGCGGTGATGGCACTGAAAGACGCCGTCCCCGGGCTGGGAGTCATCACTGACGTGGCGCTGGACCCCTTCACCACCCATGGCCAGGACGGCATTATCGACGATGCCGGGTACGTCATGAACGATGTTACCAGCGAGATACTCGTTAAACAGGCCTTGTCACACGCGGCCGCGGGCGCTGACGTGGTGGCGCCGTCGGATATGATGGACGGGCGCATAGCTGCCATTCGCCAGCAGCTCGAAGCCGAGAGTTTCCACAACACCCTGATCATGGCCTACTCTGCCAAATACGCGTCATCCTACTATGGCCCCTTCCGGGATGCGGTGGGCTCCTCCGGCAATATCAAGGGGGGCAACAAATTCAGTTACCAAATGGACCCGGCCAATAGCGACGAGGCCTTGCACGAGTGCGCCCTCGACCTGAATGAAGGCGCGGATATGATCATGGTCAAGCCGGGTATGCCCTATTTGGACATTGTGCGCCGGGTTAAGGACGAGCTGAAAGCACCGACATTCGCCTACCAGGTCAGCGGCGAGTACGCGATGCATATGGCCGCCTTTGAGAAGGGCTGGTTGCAGCAGGAGCCGGTTATGCTGGAATCACTGATGGCGTTCAAGCGCGCGGGATGCGACGGCATTCTGACGTATTTCGCTGTTGCTGCCGCCAGAGCGCTGCAGTAGCTCGTACCGTGCGCTACCGGATACTGACATGTCTGCTGCTGTGCGTATTTGCCAGCAACCTTGCGAGAGCCGAGTGCGATTGCCTGTGGCAGGGGTCATTTACCGATGTGGAGGCCACTGCTGACCTGGTTGTCAGCGGCAGCATTAACAGCGCAAAGGGAAACTCTGTCGACCTCGGCATTGATCGCCTGTTGCGGGGCGAAACAAGCCACCCGGATATACGTGTCTGGTTGAAAACCGGCGATTACTGTCGCCCGGAGCCAGCCGCGTTCCCAAGCGGAAGCGAATGGGTCATGGCGCTCTTCAGAATCAGGGAAGATGTGGCAGGCGGCTTCAATCCCCACACACCGAATATCAGCTACGGTCGCGTGGGTGATTACTTTCTCTCCAGTTGCGGTGGCTACTGGCTCGCCCGGGACGGCAACTGGGTGACCGGTAACCTCGTGCAGGCTCCAAGATGGGTGCGCGAGCCGAAAATGACACCCGTGCTACTTGACCTGGTAGCTGACTTTATCGCGGGCAAGGTCGATGCCAGCGCACTGGCCGAGGCCAGCAAGGAAGATCCGGCAGTACGGGAGTTGATGCTCGATACCAGGGCCTTCCTGCGGGAGGGAGACTGATTCCCGTCATCGTTTCCAGCGCAGCCGCCGCGGGTTTTTCCCCTCCACCAGATCCATCATCTCATCCAGCATCATCAACGATAAACCCCAGATACGCCGCCCCTCGTACATATAGCAGGGCAAGGGCATCGTCACCCCCTTGTACTTCCAGTGCATTATCTCCCGATTGTCACTGTCCAGCAGAAACTCAAGTGGCACCCAGACCACCTCAGCCACTTCCTCGTTTGGGGTAAATACGACCTCCCGCTCCAGACGAAACACGAAAGGCGTCACGGCCATACCGAAGGGCCCCCGCTTGGGTCGCGTGACAATATCCGACAACCGGCCGATGCACTGGTCGCCCTCCCCAAGTGTCAGGCCCACTTCCTCCTCCGTTTCTCGCACTGCAACGGCAAACCCGTGAGCATCCGCCTTATCCATGCGTCCGCCCGGAAAGGCCATATGCCCGGACCACGGATCCCCCTCCCTTTCTGCGCGCTTAATCATTAGAATATGGAGTTCGCCCTGGCGCACCTGCAGGATCATGGCCACGGCCGAGCGTTTCATCAGCCGCCGCCACACTTTCTTGCCAGGTTTGTGATCAGAGAGGCGTGTTTCGATTAGTTCCAAAAGCTGTACAGGCACAAGCAGACAATCCCTAGGGGTTTGTTTGATTTAGCCAGCTGGGAGCACGAGACACAAGTTGCAAATAGAAGGACAGCATGACTACCCCCCCACTACTCGAGCTGCAGAAGCTCAATCTGGTATACCGGGCATTACCCGCCCTGCGCGATATCAACTGGACTCCGCTACAGGGCCAGCAATGGGCCTGCCTGGGGCCCAATGGCGCAGGCAAAACCAGCCTGGCACGGGTGCTGAGCGCCCAGGCAACGCATTTCTCCGGTGAGTTCAGCCGATCACAGCTACTACTCGACAGGGGTGTGTCCTACGTCTGCTTTGAGCAGGCCAAGGCCCTGTGTGAGCGCGACAGAAAGCTCGACGACTCGGAGTTTCGCGCCGATGCCAGTGACCCGGGCACCGATGTACAGGCGGCCATTCTCGGCGGTCGCGCCGCCGACTCCGACTTTCAGCAGTGGGTTGAACGGCTACACATAGGCCATATACTGCGCCGCGGTCTACGCTTTATCTCGACCGGCGAGATGCGAAAAACCTTACTGATTCGGGCCATCCTCAGCAACCCCGCGCTGCTGATACTCGATAGCCCGCTGGACGGCCTGGACCTGGCCAGCCAGGCGGATATGCGACAAATTATCGATGAGCTGCTACTGACGCAGATAAGCGTGCTGATGCTGTGCCGGCAACCGGAGGATATTCCCGCGGACATCAGCCACATTCTTGTGCTTGATCAGGGGCAAGTGCTCACGGCCGGCAATCGAGCCGACACCCTCGCAGACCCCCGGGTAATCGCGTTGATGAACCCGCCTGCAGCAGACCTGGGTCATCTACCGCCGCCCTCCCCTCGCTCCTACGAGCTGCCCGCCAGCGGACCGCTGGTGGCATTGCACGACGTTGCAGTCAGCTACGGCGAACTGACCGTATTGCGGCAAGTAAACTGGGTTTTCGATCGCGATACGCACTGTTGCGTCTCCGGCCCCAACGGCTGTGGTAAAACCACCTTGCTGAGTTTGATCACCGGCGACAATCACAAAGCCTACGGCCAGGACATCACCCTGTTCGGCATTCGCCGGGGCAGTGGTGAGAGTGTGTGGGACATAAAACAGAAGTACGGCAAGCTCGATACCCAGCTGCACCTCAATTATGTACGCGGCATGCGTGTGGTGGAGGTCGTGGTGTCTGGCTTCTTCGATACTATCGGTCTGTACGATGACTGGGGAGATCAACAGCGCGACATCGCCGACCAGTGGCTGGCCGCTCTCGGCCTCGCAGACTACAGCCGGGAGAGTTTTGACGCGCTCTCCTTCGGATTGCAGCGCATGGTGCTACTGGCCCGGGCCATGGTGAAGTCTCCTATCATTTTGTTGCTGGACGAACCGACCCTGGGGCTGGACGGGCATCACCGCAGATTGATGCTGCGAGCCATCGATCACATCGCTGCCAACAGCGACACCCGGATTATTTTCGTCAGCCATTCGGCGGGCGAAGTTCCGTCCTGCATCAATCAGCATCTGGTTTTTGAGCCGCACGAGGATGGCTTTGAGGTTGTTTGCCGCAGCTGATGGTGTCCTGTCTCGCAATCTTGTAACGCGTTTGCTATTGCCTGGGTGGGTTTCTCGGGTCTCCCGCTGCCCGCAATGGTAAGCCCACTGGCGGTTGGAACCCCACGCCCTTCAGTGGGCTTACCATTACGGGCAGCTCTATCGAGCTAGAACTCGGGCAAAATTCCACTGATGAACGAATCAGGATTTTTCAGCCAGCGGAACACATAGCTCTTGAGCGATAGTAGCGCATTCGGGTGCTGGCCGCCTCCGGAGGGCGTGGGGTTCCAACCGAAGAGGCGGCCAGCACCCGGAGGCGCGGCTATACACTAACGATACTTCTGGCGAATTTCACAAGGACGAAGCCCCAACCCAGGAGGCAGTCAGAACCCCAATGCGCGTCTATGCACCAACGATGCACTTGGCGATTATGCGGGTTGGCCAGTCTCAGCCGATTTGCGGATATTGAACAACACCGCGTACAACGTCGGTACAACAATAAGGGTCAGTACCGAAGCAAAACCCAGGCCGGCCATGATAGTGACCGACATGTTTACAAAGAACACGTCGGACAACAGCGGTATCAGGCCGAGAATGGTAGTGGCCGCCGCCAGCATCACCGGGCGCATCCGGCTCACACAGGAATCGAGCAATGCCGGGTAGGGCTCCCTGCCGCTGGCGATCTGTTGATCAATCTCCTCGATCAGTACAATCGCGTTCTTGATCAGCAGGCCAATCAGGGACAGGGCCCCCAGCAGGGACATGAAATCAAACGCGCCGTCGGTGGCAAGCAGCCCCACGGTAATGCCCACGATGGCAAGCGGTACTGTCAGCCAGATGATAAGCGGCTGGCGCAGCTTGCCGAACAGGAAGATGCTGGTGAGTATCATCAGCAGAAAACCCACCGGTAAGGACGCGCCAAGGCCTGCCTGTGCGTTGCGGGAGTCCTCGTACTCACCGCCCCACTCCAGCGTGTAACCCGCCGGCAATTCCATGGCTTCTATCTGTGGCCAGAGGCGTTCCAGCAATGAGTCCGTCATGCCATCCTCGGGATTGCAGGAGGCGATAATGGTCTGGATGCGGTTGCGCCCGCGTATCACCGAGTTCTCCCAGCGAGTTTCATAGCCCGTCACCACCTGCGATACCGGCACTGAGCGTCGCAGTACCGGGCTCCACACCTGAATATCACGCACCTCATCGATGTTGCCACGCTCTTCCAGCGGCGCCCGCATGCGGATAGGCAGAAGGCGATTCCCGTCTCGATATTGGCCCACGTTATAGCCGTCGAAGGCATACCGCAGAGCATCCCCGAGTTCCCCGCGGTCAACACCCAGTTGGCGGGCGACATGCTCGTTGAATACCGGCGTGGAAACTTTCACCGGCGAACGCCAGTCGTTGCGAACATCCACCGCATTTGGATCGGCCCGCATAATGGCTTCGGCTTGTTCGGCCAGCTCGCGCAATATCTCCTCGTCCGGCCCGGAAAAACGCGCCTCTATCCTGGAATCCCGGCCGGGGCCTATGCGCAACGGTTTTATGATGGGGTCAGTCCAGGGCATCTGCTGCCGCAGGTACTCCCGGGTGGCGGCAGCTGCGGCAGGCAGTTGCTCCCGCGTTTCGGTGCGCACAATAATCTGGGCGTAGACACGCGCGGGCTCCTTGGCATCATAGACCAGCGTAAAACGCTGGTGCGGCCCGCCGATAACTGACGCGGTTTGCACCACACCCGGCTGCTCCCGGATGAATTTACTCACCCTGAGAGCGTCATCGCGCGTGGCACGAATATCGGCGCCCTCCGGCTCCCACACATCCACGAAAAATATGGGTGTGCTGGAGTCCGGGAAAAATCCGCTTTTTACCGAACCGAAGCCGATGACCGCCAACACGAACATTGCAAATACGACCGCCAGAGTAATCCAGCGATGGTCGATCGTCGTGGCCACGAGGCCCCGGTAAACCCGATAAAGCTTGCCGGCATACGGATCCGCCTGCTCCTCTCCCGAGTCGCTACCCGTTTTTAGCAGCAGGGCGCACAACAGCGGCGTGGTGCTGATGGCCGTCACCCAGCTCAGAGACAGTGAAATCAGGATGACATAGAAGAGCGAGCTGGCGAATTCACCCGTGTTGTCGGGGGACAGGCCAATCGCCGAAAAGGCGAGGATACCAATGACTGTACCTCCCAACAGCGCCCAGATAGTCTTGCCAACCGCCTCCCTGGCGGCGGGCAGTGCTTTCATTCCGGACTCCATTCGTATCTGCATGCCCTCGGCCACTACAATGGCGTTATCCACCAGCATGCCCAGCGCTATAACCAACGCACCCAGGGAAATCCGTTGCAGCTCAATGCCAAACATGTTCATCAGGAACAGCGTGCCCGCCACGGTGATCAGCAGCACCGACCCAATTACGATACCCGTGCGCAGTCCCATAAAGGCCAGCAGCACAACCAGCACGATGGCCACCGCCTGGCCGACGCTGACGATGAAGCCACCGACCGACTTTTCGACTTCCTCCGGCTGGTTATAAACGGTTTCCAGCGACATACCGATGGGTATCACCGGCAGCAACGACTCCAGCATGCGATCTACGTTGCGGCCTACCTCAACCACGTTCTGGCCCGCCGCCATCGAAATACCGAGACTCAGGGCGGGCTTGCCGTTGACGTAGTACATTTTACCGGGGACTTCTTCATAGGCCCGGTTTATGGTGGCGAAGTCTTTCAGGCGAATCAGTTTGCGCTCACTGGAGCTGATCAGTACATCACCTATTTCCTGCACGGACTGAAAATCACCCGTGGGGTTAAAACGAACGTAATCGTCCCCGACCCGTACATTGCCGGCATCGACTACCACGTTCTGTGAACCCAACACCGACCCGATCTGACCAAGGTCCAGCCCCATCTCCGCGATTTTGCTACGGGAGATATCCAGGTAGGCCACTTCACGCTGCTCGCCGTCTATGACTACCTTGCGCACACCGTTTACCAGCACCAGCTGTTTTTTAACAGCATCCGCCGTGTCGTAAAGATCGCGCCAACTATAGCCTTCGCCAGTCAGCATCAGGTAGATTCCGTACACGTCCCCAAAATCGTCCAAAACGATGGGGGCACTGGCACCCGGCGGCAACGAGGGTTTGACATCGGCTATTTTGCGACGCAACTCGTCAAAGATATCGGGCAAGTCAGCTGACTTGTACTGATCCTTGAACTCGACGAGGATGTCCGACAAGCCCGGGCGGGAAACCGACATCTTTATCCGCTTCAGCTGGGGCATTTTCTGGATAGCATCTTCCAGATGGTAGGTAAGCTCGTCCTGCACCTCCCGTGCCGTTGCACCCGGGTACAGGGTGATGATCTTGGCAGATTTGATGGTGAATGCCGGGTCTTCCAGCTTGCCCATCTGCTCGAAGGCAAGGAGGCCTCCCCCGACCATGATTACTACCAACAACCAGGAAATAACCCGGTTGCTTACCGAATACTCACCAATATTCATGCCAGCGACACCCCGGAATTAATTAGATGGTTCAGGAAGGATCACTGGCACGCGGCGCGGCCTGCTCGGTGACAGCCATACGCGTAACCTGCATTCCCTCGGCGAGATAGGGCGCCCCGACGGAGACAATCTCCTCCCCCCCGGACAGGCCGTCGGTAACTTCGATCATGCTCCCGGACATGCGACCAATGGACACATCCTGAGCAAATACAGTCATAGTCTCCGGATCCAGTACCCAGATACGGGGCTTGAGCCCGCTGTCCGCCTGCACCGAACGCGCCGGAATCCACTTCACTTTCTCGTATGTGACCAGCGCACTGAGGTCCAGGGCTACCGTCGCCGTCATGCCAGGTAAAACGGTAAAGTTGGTTGGCGCGGGCATGGTAAACGTGGCCCGGTAGGTTTGGGTTTGGGCATCCTCCTTGGTGGCGATCTCCTTGGGCGCAAGCTCGAAGGTCTGGTCAGCGCGGCCTTCAAACTGTGCCGTGGCGCGCACTACCGGCTCGGTATGGCCATTACCGCCCACTGTTTTCTTCTGCACCCCGCCGCGCACACTGCGCACCACGGACTCCGGCAGGTTGATGGTGATATCCAACAGGTCGATATTCTGTAGCCACAGGACGGTTTGCTTGGCCGTTACCTCCTCAAAGTTCTCCACGTCGCGCTGGGCGATACGCCCGCGAAACGGTGAACGCATCACGGTATACTCAAGATCCTTTTTCGCCTGAGACAGGGCCGCGCTGGCGCTGCGGTAATCTGCCTCCATGCGATCAAAGTCCAGGCGCGAGATATTACCGTCGGCAACCAGTTCTTTAGCCCGATTATAGTTGCTGTTACTGTTGTCAAACTTCGCCTGCCGGTCTTCCAACACCAGCTGGTAGTCGGCGGGATCCAGGCGTGCAAGCACCTGGTCTTCTTCAACCAGGTCGCCCTCTTTGACCAGCAATTCCTGCAGCTTTCCCGACACCCGGAACGCGAGTTCCGCCCGTTGCGAGGCATCGACTCTGCCGGGGAAGCTGCGTACCGCGTCAACCTCGTCACCTTCGACGACGAAAATCTTGACGGGACGACTCACCCGCTCCGCTGCAGCCGGTTCATCGCCGCCGCATCCGGCGAGTCCTGCCAGCGCAAGGCAGATAATAAATGCGCCTGATAAAAGTCGCGGCATTTGCCCAATCTCCTTAATTATTATTAACCTGGGACAGACCCCGGTTATGCACTTGGGTTGGTTACCTGGCTATACCGCCGCCCGGAAGGCAAAGCCCGCTGGCGGTTGGAACCCCACGCCCTTCAGCGGGCTTTGCCTTCCGGTCAGCTCTATCGAACCTTAACGCCGACACATTCAAATGACACTCCAATCAATATCAATTTGACTTTTAGACGCGGATTGCTAGGAGGATGGTAGCACCTTCGGGTTCTGGCTGCCTCCCGAGGGCGTGGGGTTCCAACCGAAGAGGTAGCCAGAACCCGAAGGTGCGGCGAGACAACAGTAACAATTGTTGATCCAGTTAACGACTGAGACCACGCAATGCATCACACTGTTGCGAACTGTCACAGTACAACAAGCCGCGTTCAGCCGTACTCCGGGCCTGGGCCATATCGCCCCTGGCGCGATGCACCTGCGCCTGCTGCAGGTAGATCGCGCCAGCGGTGGGCGCAATGCGCTGTGCCCGCTCCAACAACGCCAGCGCCTGCTCGTAATCGCCACGGGCGGCGGACTGCTCCGCTTTTTTAAGCAGTGGCTGCCAGGCACCGGAAGTAGAGGGCTCCGGCGGTTGAGCCGGAGGCCGCGGTGGCGTAACCGGCGGCGCAGGACTGGTCGCTGGCGCCTTCACTACCGGAGCAGATGTGTTGTCTGTGGTAGACATCGCAGAGCACCCAGCCAGCATCGCGCCAAAAGTCAGGCTTATTAGAACTCTGCCTCTACTCATCATCCCCTCCAAACAGTGACTGGAACCAATCCTTGATGCCGGTGGAACGTGCCGCGCAATTTGTACTCTGGCGTGGCTCTGATCCACTGATAAAGGGTAGCAGACGTGAGTCGGGACAACCCTTACCAGTGAGATAACCTGTGTGCTCCTCTATCCAGGCTGTCTCCATCCCGTCTGGCATGCGATATCCCAGAGGGCGTTCACTGGCCGCCGCCATAAAGTGTGCCCAGACTTTCAGGGCACCGCTGCTACCGGTCAGCCCGGTACTGCCGTTATCGTCGCGGCCAATCCAGGTGACTGCCAGCAGATCACCGGAAAAGCCCGCAAACCAGGAATCCCTGCCATCATTGGTGGTACCGGTTTTACCCGCGACGTCAAAGTCAGCAGGCAGATAGCGATAAGCGCCACGCCCCGTACCCTCACGGACCACCGAGCGCAGCGCATAGGTGAGCAAATTCGTCGCCTGCAGACTCACTGTGCGATCGTATTCCAACGGGTAGCGTTTTAGCGCACTGCCCTGGGCATCTACCACTTCACGAATGCTGCGCAGGGGAATGCGGAAACCCCCCGCCGCAATAGTCTGGTACATGGCCGTCATATCCATTGGCGAGTACTCACCCGCGCCCAGTGTCAGGGCGGGCACCTCCGGGATATAACCCTCAATCCCCAGCCTGTGCAACATATCGACGATGGAGCCCAGCCCCAGGTCCATACCCAGACGGGCGGTGGCGAGGTTGTAGGAATTTGCCAGCGCCCGGTATAACAGCACGTCACCGTGCACCTTGCGGTCGTAGTTGCGCGGCTCCCAGGTCGTTCCGCCGGGACCGGCCACCTTCATGGGCGCGTCCACCAGAACCGTCGCAAGAGAGTATTTCCGGGGCTGTTCCAGCGCCGCCAGGTAAACAGCAGGCTTCAACAGGGAACCGGCGGGCCGGCGAGCGTCCAGAGCCCGGTTGAAGCCGGCGTAGCGAACCTGCCGCCCACCCACCAGTGCCGCCACCTCGCCGGAGTCAAAACGGGTGACCACTGAGGCACTCTCCAACTCGCCCCCCTTGTTCAGCTGGTCCAGCACTGTGGTGGTGCTGCGCTCTATCTGGCGCTGCAGCAGTGGATCGAAGGGTGTAAAGATACTGAGCCCAAGGGTGGTGAGGTCCTCATCCCGGTATTCCTGCCGCAGTTGCCGGCGCACCAGGTCCAGATAGGCGGGGAAGGTTCCTTGAATCTGGTGCTTACTGTTGAGGCCCAGGGGTTTCGCCTTCGCCGCCTGCGCCTGCGCCTCGGTGATCACGCCCAGCTGGGCCATTTCCCCCAGCACCACATTTCGTCGCGCCAGTGCGCGCTCAGGATTGCGCTTCGGGTTATACAGCGAGGGCCCTTTGATCATGCCTATCAACAGTGCCTGCTGCGGCAGATCCAGCTGGCCCAGTGGAGTGTCAAAATAATGCCGAGCTGCCAGGGCAAAACCATGAACTGATCGGCGGCCTTCCTGACCGAGATAGACTTCGTTGATATAGCTTTCGAGAATCTGGTCTTTTTCGTAGTGCAAATCCAGCAGGATCGCCATCAGCACCTCGGTGACTTTGCGCACGATGGTGCGCTCCGGCGTGAGGTAGTAGTTTTTCACCAACTGCTGGGTAATCGTACTGCCACCCGCCACCACCTGGCCCGATCGCAGGTTGCTCCAGGCTGCACGGGCTATACCGATTAACGATATACCCCAGTGATCATAGAAGCGGTGATCCTCGGTTGCCAGCAGGCCGTCCCGCAGCGTGGCCGGCACGTCCTCCAGCCGGACCAGCACCCGGTCCTCACCGTGGAGGGGATAAATACCCCCGATCTGCACCGGGTCAAGCCGCATCAGGTCGATGCCCTGATTGCCAGCAGATATGGTCTGCACGCGCTGCCCGCGCAGCTCCACCAGCACCCGCCTGGCAGCCTCTCTCTCTCCGGGGAAGGTGAAGCCGCGCGTATAGATTTCAAACCGATCCCGATTGCGGGCCACTTGCCCTGGCCCTGTGGTGTGCGTCACCTTGCGATAGCCCAGAACTTCCAGCTCGTAAGCCAGATCGTCCGCGCCAAGCCGCGCGCCTGAAAACAACTCCAGGGGCCGCGCGTATACCTTGGCGGGCACTTCCCACATTTTATCAACGAAGGTGGAGGTGATTTTGGCGTCCAGGTAGATCAGCAGCAGACAGCCGGCTACCAGGGCGGTAATGAACAGTTTCAGGAGGATATGGCGGGTACGAATCATGGGGTGCGAGTGTACACCAGCCGCTTGCTCGAAATGGAGCGAAAATCGGCTTGGTCGAGGAAATTGCTTTAGCTGAAAATTGTTTGTTATTGCACCAAAGACGGCCCGACAGGCGGAACCCTCGCAGTCCTGGCCGTGACCCTGCCCCGCTTCACGGCTGCTGCGCAACTCGACCAAAATTGCTACGCAATTTTTGGGACTCGAACAGTGCTCGCAAAAAGCCCCGTGAAGCGGGGCAGGGTCAAAGCGCGGCCTTTATGGACTGCGAGGGTTCCGCCTGTCGGGCCTCTGATTGTCAAATTCAATTACCGACTCGACGTTAATCCATGAAGAAAAGTAACCGAATTTTCGCGGGCGACCGGCAGACTGTCACTTAATTTCAGTTCTTAGTTTTCGAGCGGCGCTTTAAATCGCGCTCGGGATCAGGATAATAGCCCGCTGATCGCATAACGGAAGAAATGCATGAAGAAATACGCAGCTTACGGCATCGGCGCAGCGCTGGTGGATACAGAAATCCAGGTGACAGACGCAGAACTGGCGCAGATGAATATTGACAAGGGCCTGATGACGCTGGTTGATGAGAATCGACAGGAAGAGCTGCTGGGGCATCTGCAGGGGCACCTGGTTAAAGCGGTGCACGCCAGTGGCGGCAGCGCGGGGAACTCGATGATTGCCACAGCCCAGTTTGGCGGTCCTACCTTTATGTCCTGCAAAGTGGCGGCCGATATGGATGGCGACATCTACCTGGGGGACCTGGAGAGAGCTGGCGTCGAGCACTGCCTCAACGAAGGACGCGAGCACGGGACCACAGGGAAATGCCTGGTTATGATCACTGCCGATGCCGAGCGCAGTATGAATACATTTCTGGGTATCAGTGAAACCTTGTCACCGGCGCAGCTGGATGCAGAGGCCATTGCCGCCTCCGAATACCTGTATATCGAAGGCTATCTCGTGACCTCCCCGACCGGCCTTGCGGCCGCTGTAGAGGCCCGCAAACTGGCCCAGGCCGCAGGTGTAAAGACGGCTCTCAGCTTTTCCGACCCGGGCATGGTGGAGTTTTTCCGGGAGGGCATGTCTGCCATCGTGGGCGAGGGTCTGGACCTGATTTTCTGCAATGAGGCCGAGGCCATGGGCTGGGGTGAGACAGACGATCTGGCAGTGGCCATAGAGAAATTGAAACGTGTTGCGAGAAGTTTTGTCATTACGCGCGGTGCCGAGGGTGCTATTACCTTTGACGGTGACGAACAGGTCGACATCGCTGCGCACAAGGTGCAGGCGGTAGACAGCAATGGTGCCGGCGATATGTTTGCTGGCGCTTTTTTATACGCGATCACCCGGGGCGAGGATTTTGCCACCGCCGGGCGCTTTGCCAGCCTGACGGCGGGCAGGATTGTTTCCCAATATGGGCCACGCCTGGCGGCCGCCGACTACCCGGCGCTGAGAACGGAGTTTTTCGGGGACTGATTCTCCAGCAGTTCCGGATCAATTATTCTGGATCAGGTCCCCGGTATCAAAATCCACTTTCAAGGTAAACTGGATGCGATAGTCTGACCCGATATTGCCGTCGATATTCTCGCGCTGGCCCCAGATAAACTCGGTGCCCAGCAACACATGCTTAACCGGGTAGTGCAGCAGGTTAATCTGTGCAATCTGCCCCTTTTTAAACTCCCCCCCAGCCTGACCGGCGGCGGTGTCGAGATCGATCATGGACCAGCCGAAGGTGGTTGACCATTTGTTGCTCCAGTAATGGTCGTAATAGGTACTGATGCCCCACAGCGGTACCGCCTCGGCCCTCGCTTTGTCGATGTCGGCTGAATCGGGGGCGATATCGACGCCCCCGTCGTTCATGTAATTGCCAATGCCCTCGCCGTAGGCCACTTGCAACTTCAGCTGGTCTCTGCCCCAGGTTTTTATGGCCGCACTGTTGTTGAGGCCCCAGCCAATCTCGTAACCCTTGGCCCCGTTATCCAGTCGTTCAAATCCCAGCTTGCGCACAATACCGGCCACCTGAACATGCCCGAAGCCCGCGTTCTTCCTGTAACGGACAGCCAGGTCCGGGACGTTGTTATAGGACTGGAACACCTGACTGCCGGTGGAATCCACAGATGCGCAGTCGGCTGGTGCATTGGGTAAATCGCAGTCGCTGGTATCGCGGAACTGCCCCACGGTCAGGGCGGTCCTGGGGTCTTCCAGGCTTAAGGAAAATTCATCCCGCCCCATGGGAAAGGTGTAGCGCGCTTGCTGGTTGAGATAAAACACCATGCCAGTGGGGCCCCAGTAATCGATGGTGTTGGGGAAAATATCGATGTCCATAAAATTGGACCAGGTCTGTCCCATACCAAAATTCTTATAGGTCGCCCACGCCTGCCGCAGCCGCGGTGTGGTCTGCCCCTCGTCCGAACCCACACCAAACAGGTCAGCCTCCAGCTTGAAGGTAATATCTTCACCGTAATTGCCCTTTATACCCAGCCGTGACTGCCGCACGCCAAAGACAAAATCTCCGTTGTTGCCGTAGGTGTCGCTCCGAGTGGGAATTGTTGTCACTCTCAGTGTGTCTTCCCAGTCCGGGGCAACTCTTTTGAAATCATAAATCGCGTCGGCCTGGGCAAAGCCATAGATATCTGCCGTGAGTTTTCTCGGCTTCCCTGGTTTCGCTTGTTGTACTATCGCCGGAGTCGACGACTGCGCAGTGGATACAGCTGTTGCGACCAACTCTTCAGCGCCGGGGTCACCGGCTTTCAGCCGCTCCAACTCGGCGCTCATGGCCTCCAGCACGCGTTGCTGCTGCTGCATCACTGCCTTCTGCTGCATCAGCTGCTCTTCCAGCGCGGAGATTCTTTGTGCATCCGTGGCCGCCTCGGCGTTGAGCAAAAAACTTGCGCACAACACGGCCACCGGTAGCACAATGTTGTTGCTCCCTGCCATTTTTTTGTCCTCGGTTCAGTCGCTGGGGGTATTCGCGCCTACCTGGCGGGTGCCACAGCGTAAGGGTTGCCGCCCAGCGCATTGGAAATATCGGCGATCGCTCTCTGGGCACGCACACTGTTACCGGCGGTATCCAGTGGTGGGGAGATGACAGCAATACCGAAACGCCCGGGAGAAACAGCAATAATGCCGCCACCAACACCGCTTTTGCCAGGTAGGCCGGTCAAATATAACCACTGGCCGGAATCATCGTAGAGTCCGGCAGTCGCCATTACCGCAAGCACCTCGGGCACGTTTTCGTTGCGCATTACCTGCTTGCCGGACACGGGGTTGCGGCCGCCGTTGGCCAACGTGGCTGCCATGATCGCCAGATCACGTGCGTTGACATTGACTGAGCACTGTTCGGTATAAATGTCCGTGGCCTGCGCGGGATCGCTCTTGATGTGTCCATAGGCATACATGAGACTGGCGATGGCCTGATTACGCTGATTGGTGGCCGCCTCGGACGCGAAAACCTCCTTGTTCACCGACAGTTCGCGCCCCGCAAACGCGTTGTAGTAATGCAAAATACTGTTCCAGATCTCCTCTCGCGAATCACCCTTAACCATACTGGTAGCCGTGATGGCGCCAGCATTGACCAGCGGATTCATCTCGGCGCCCTTGTACTGCTCAATGGCGACGATGGAATTGAAAACCTGGCCCGTCGCGTCCACTCCCATATTGTTGGAAATGGACTCCGGGCCTTTTTGATCCATGACCAGAGCCATGGTAAACACCTTGGAGATAGACTGGATTGAAACCTCCGATTTCACGTCTCCCGCGGTAAAGATCTGGCCCTCCGGGGTGACCAGTGCTATGCCGTAAATATTTGGGTCCACCTCCGCCAGCGCCGGAATATAGTCGGCATTGGCGCCTTCCTGCAGGGTTTTGTATTTCGCATAAGCCGCGTTAAGCGCCGCCTCGATTTCAGACTTGTTCAGCGGTTCTGCCGCCACGGCGGCTACAGCCAGTAGACATGCCACAAGCATTACCGTCATTCTCGAAAAGATAGAATCCATACTGTTATCCTTTTATAGCAATCGTTTTTTGGAGTGATTCAGCGCCCGGGCGGGGCAGACCATCTCACTCAAGCAGGCCTTTTTCTTTCAGGTTGCCAATCAGGGCATCGATGGAATCGTCCAGTACCTGGCTTCTGCCACTGGCTTGAATGGTGTCGGACGTGGCCTGCCACAGGCGCTTTCGTGTTTTTGCCACGTACAGGTCCGAAATCAAGGTATGGCTTACATTCGCAGTCCACACCGGCTGCTGGTAAGCAACCTCGGTTGCCCTGCCATAATAGCCGCTGAAAGTGCCGTAGCCCGGGTCAAAAACTGGCGTTACAGCGTAGTACACGGCACCTGGATGGTAGACTTCTTCCGTTTTCTCTCCCACATAACGGGTGACAAGCAGTGTGTCCAGGCCGGCCTTTTCGGCAGCTGCGACCACTTCCTCGGCTGTCGGTTTTTTCTGCGG
Organism: uncultured Haliea sp.; assembly: GCA_963977485.1. GTDB lineage: Bacteria > Pseudomonadota > Gammaproteobacteria > Pseudomonadales > Halieaceae > JARRPM01. Next base: position 390,381 of record CAXBOW010000004.1, on the reverse strand, counting down.
GAGCAGCGTGTGGCTGGCCACGGCGTGGACGCCACGGCGGGTTAATGCGCGCGCAAAAGTATCTTCAAACTCAGTGCGCACAGACGGTTCGTTCACAACAGCTACAACCATGACGCCGTGCAGATCGAGTTCCCTGAACTCGGGATCAACGAAGCTGTGGGTAACCTGGGAATTAATTCCGCAGCCACTAACGGCTATTACAAGAAGTGCGGTCATCAGCGCTCTGGCTGTGATGGAGACGAAAATAGACATGGATTGCTTCCCGAGAGTAACGCTGGATTATCCTGTGCACTAGCTCATGTTTCAACCTTGCTTACGCCAGAGCGCAGAGGCAAACAACACAATCAGAACAGGCCTATCTGTTTATCGACGAGTTCGCGAAAGGATGTGCCCACGAAACCGAGAATGCCATCCGCCACCGGCTCCAACTGGCGATCCACATAGTACTGGTAATCCAGTGGCGCCAGTTGTTTCCCCACGGGTTCGGCACCACGCGCGGTCATGACGTATTCCACCCAGGAGCCGCGAGACGGTACCGGCAGCGCGCGCTCTTCGCACAATCGCGCTGCCTGCACATGGGGTGGCACATTGCGCTGGTAATCCGCCAGCTTGCGCCGCAAGCGTTTGCGGTAGACCAGCTGCTCGTCCCGCAGGCCCGCCCGAACCTCGGCGGCGACTTCGCGCACATAGTTTTCATAGGGTTCATGCATAAAAATGCGCCTGTACAGCTCTTCCTGGAATTCCCGGGCAACCCGGGTCCAGTCCGTGCGCACATTTTCCAGGCCCTTGAAAACCAGCCGATCACCTTCTTTTGCTGTAACAACGCCGGCGTAGCGTTTCTTGCTACCTTTATCGGAGCCGCGAATGGTGGGCATCAGGAAGCGTTTGTAGTGGGTCTCAAACTCCAATTCCAGCACGCTCTCCAGATCGAACTCCTCCCGCAGTAATCGACGCCAGTAGCCGTTCAGGTCATCCTGTAGCATGCGGCCCGCAGCCTGAGCCTGGGCATCATTTTGCGCTTCCTGAATCCATACAAAGACCGAATCGGTATCACCGTAAATAACGCGGTGACCTAATTCCTCTATTCGATCCCGGGTACGAGTGAGTATCTGGTGCCCGCGCCGGGTGATGGAACTGGCCAGTCGAGTATCGAAAAAGCGGCAGCCCGGTGTGCCCAGCACACCGTAAAAACTGTTCATAATGATCTTGATTGCCTGGGACAGGGGCCCGTCGCCCAACCGCTTGGCCTCATCTCGTTGCCGCCACAGTTGCTGAATCAACTCTGGCAGCACGTGCCCCTCGCGCGCAAAATGCGCCTCCAGAAAACCCGGCACCGTCTCTGCTTCCCCAAGATCGTCACCCAGCCCCAGAGCCAGACCCAGAGGATCGATAAAAAATGTACGGATGATGCTGGGATACAGGCTTTTGAAATCCAGCACCAGCACATGATCGTAAAGCCCTGGGCTGGAATCCAGCACGAAGCCGCCTGGGCTGGCGCTGTGATCCGCGCTGGCATTGGGTGCGACAAAGCCGCGACGGTGCAGCCTGGGGAGATAAAGGTTGTCAAAGGACGCCACCGAACCGCCCATGCGATCAAGGTTGAGTCCCGTCATGACAGTACGGGCGATGGCAAAATCCAGCATCGAAGTATGTGCGAAAATGTCCGATACCAGCTCGCAGTCCTTAAGGTTGTACTCTGCCAGGCGCGTCTTGTCCTGCTGAAATAGCTGGGTAATCTCCCCACCCCGGCCACTGCCGTGTAACAATTTGCCTTCGCCGAGCAGCTCCTGCGCTACATTATCCAGGGCGAAACTCTCGAATCGGTAGAAGGCGGCTCGCAACAATTCAATACCGTCGAGAATTACTCGACCGGGACATTGGACTGTTCGCCGGTCACCATCATCATCAAGTTCCCGCCAGTGCACGCTGCGACGATCCCGCCCCAACAACAGGCGCCGCCCCAACTTGTCAGCCAGGCGCTGCAGATACCAGGTATCAAAGTTCACCACGTTCCAGCCTATCAGCACGTCCGGGTCATACTCTGTCAGCCAGTCCAGGAAACACTGCAGCGCGTCCTCCTGATTGGCGCAAACCTGGACAAAATCCTGCTGAGCGCCCTCTCCCACCATGAATACCCGGCGGCTGTGCTGTCCCGCAGCCACGCCATGCACGCCAATGGAGTACAGCTGAACCCCTTCCATTGCCGTTTCTATATCGAAAGAGACCACTTTCAGGTCCGGACGATAGTCGCAGGCCTTGATCGCCGGATTTTCCAGTAGCAGGTGACGGCTAAGTTGGCGCGCCTGGCCCTGCAATGTGGCAGAGCCCATCACAAAACGCTCCATGAGGAAACGATCCGCGGGATTGATGTCCGCTTCGAGGGGGTCGAGACCAAGCCCCCGCAGGGTATCCGCCAGACGTCTCGCCTGCCGATAGGCGGGGCAGTAAACAGCCATCACTGGCTGCAGACCAAAACTGCGCAAGTTAACCGGCCTGATCTCCACCCCCACTTCGGTGTCGAGAACACTGCCCGCCTGCTCAAGTTGCGCCCGTTCCAGAAAAAACACACTGCGCTCACCACGGATGATGGCGCACAGCGGGCCACTGTCGGTGGCAAACCAGAATTCCAGCTCAATACCGCCGGGGGTATCGCGCCAGTTGCGGGTAAGGAGAAAACCCTGGAAGGTCTGTACTGTCAAACCTGTTGTCCTGAGTGAGGAGCACATATCAGTCGATGGGGCTGGGCTTGCGACCCGCTGTGGCTTAAGCTATTCACCCCTCGCGGAGATCCCGTCAACCGAAGGCATAATTTAAAAGGTAAGCGAATGGACAAGCCCGTTATCAAACAAGATCCCTTATATCAGCTACTGCGCACCGAAGACATCAAGGGCTTCAACGAGCAGCGCGACAAGCTCAATACCAACGAGTTGAAGAACGGCGACTATCGGGGGCGAGACCTGCGCAATATGAATGCCAGCGGCCTGGACTTCAGCAACTCCTACTTTCGCAACTCGGACCTCAGCGGGATCGATTTTCGCAACACCAATCTGCAAGGGGCCAGCCTGCTGGATGCCAAGCTGTCCGGCACCTATTTCCCAGAGGCGCTGAGTGCGGAGGAGATTCGACTGTCGCTCAATACCGGTACCCGCCTGCGCTATAACAAAGGCTAACCTTGCGACAGCAGGTCTCTGAGGTCGATAATGGCCGCGTTGGCGCGACTGATATAAGACGCCATCACCAGCGAGTGGTTCGCCAACATACCAAAACCACTGCCGTTCAGAACCATGGGGCTCCAAACTGTTTCCTGGGTGCCCTCCAGCTCGCGAATAATCTGCTGTAGGCTCACCCGGGCATTCTTCTTGCGCAGTACATCGGCAAAGTCGACCTCCACCGCCTCCAGAAACTCGATCAACGCCCAGGCGGTACCGCGGGCCTCGTAAAAGACATCGTCTATTTCCAACCAGGGCGTGGTCACATCCAGCTCCTGGGGTGCGTTAGTGGACTGGCTGGCACTTTCCTCTCCCGCCAGGTCGGTATTGATCCGACGCTTGCCAACACTGGCACTCAGACGTTGCGACAGGCTTCCGAGGCGGGTATTTACCGTGGACAGCCAATTGCGCAGGTTGTCGGCCCGGGCGTAAAACTGGGCCTCGGAAGCAGAGGGATCAGACAGCCGGTCAAAATACCGGCGCACATACTTCACACCATCCCGGTATTCGGATTCCGAGGCCGGTAGCGCCCAGCTGTCGGAATCGAAGTTAAAGCGTGGCTCGGCCATCACCAGGTCCACATCCTCTGTGGACTGCGACTGTGAGCGGCTGAAATTCTCTCGCAGGGCCCGTGCCAGGTCCCGGGATTGGATCAGCACCCCGTATTCCCAATTTGGCATATTGTCCAGCCACACACCGGGTGGAAAAACATCATTGTGGGTGTAGCCACCCGGTTTGTTGAGCAGGGTGTCCATTACGCCGATCAGGGCTGCAGTGGTGACAGACCCGGTTACCACCGTGCCGCCATCCTCCGCTGCGTAAGTCGCGGCGCGCTCGCGCACATCAAAGTGCGCGGGGGTGATGCTCCAGTAAATACCCAGTACTACACAGATCAGTAAATACACGCCCAGCGCTGTCAGCAACACACTGAGCAAGCGCCCACCAGGCAGCAGATCATCCAGTTTGTCGCGCCACGCGCTATAGTTTGAGTTCAAGTCATTCATGTCCAGAGTCCGTTAGTGATGCTTGTGTGATTGTGCGCTGCCAGCACTTTTGCGCACCGGGGCGGTGGTGCATGCCTCCGCGCCGCTCGCCAGGGTAAGGCACAAAAAAACCTCTTCCGAGGGTGCCGGCATGCGCTTGAGGCCAAGCAGCATAAGGTGCATGCCGCCGGGAGCGAATACCGCGCTCTCGCCGGGCGCCACCGTCACCGCGTCAAGTTGCTCCATGCGCTGAAGGCCGTCGACCTCCCGCGTGTTATGAATCTCTATGGTGCCAGCGATATCCGTGCGCCCGCCGACCAGGCTCACCGCGTCCCTGCCATTGTTAGTCACCGTCAGGTAGGCCGCAGTATTGGGCTGGCCGGGCGGCAGGGCCCGCACCCAGGCCCCGGTCAGGCTGAGTGAGCCCCCTTCGCTGGCAAAAACCGCCTGCGATACGAGACCGCAAAGCAGCAGCGTGCTCAAGTAATTCTTCAATTTAGTACTCCAACTGGAACCTGTCGCCTCTTTGAGCGTCCGATTATTATACCATCCTACGGCCGCTAACTGGCTTCAGATTGGGGAGAGAACGCGACACTGGTACAATTCGCCCTCTTTACATCCGTTTTTCAATGAGGTCATTCATGCGGGCATTGCTTGCAAGCATCTTACTACTGGCCACTGGCCTGGCCTTCGCTCAGACGGCAGGCTTCACAGCGACCTCACCTTTTGGCACCTCACCCACTGCCGTGCAATTCCTGCCAGTTGAAGAAGCCTACCAGGTTGAGGTCGAAATACAGGAAGACAAAACCCTTCGTGTGTACTGGGTCATCGCCGAGACCTACTACCTGTACCAGCACCGTTTTAACTTCAGCCTGACGGACGCACAGGGTGATGTGCCACTGACCGCGGAGCTCCCGGAGGGCCTGCAACGGGAAGATGAATACTTCGGCGAAGTGGAGGTGTATTACAACTATGTCGACCTCCTCCTGCAGCCCGCGCGGGCGGCGGGAAAGGCCACCCTGGCTCTGGGCTCCCAGGGCTGTGCCGATGCCGGCCTGTGCTACCCACCACAGACCCAGTATTTCAGCATTGATTTTGCCAGTGGCAAGGTCAGCGCCATCGACGCACCGGTCCGCAGCAAACTGGCGGAAGCTAACCTGGCCGATAGCGGTGCCGGGGAAACCGGCGGCGGCACCCTGCTCTACATGCTGCTACTGGCTTTCGTTGGTGGCGCCATCCTCAACCTGATGCCCTGTGTGTTCCCTATTCTGTCACTGAAAGTATTGAGTTTTGCTCGCAGTTCCGACCACGACAGGCACCTGCACAGCTGGCTGTACAGCGCCGGCGTGGTTGCCAGTTTCGTACTGGTGGCAGCCTCTCTCATCGCCCTGCAACAGGCTGGTCAAGCGATCGGCTGGGGCTTCCAACTGCAATCGCCCGGGTTTGTCATTGCACTGGCCTATTTGTTTGTCGCCATGGGCCTGTCCCTCTCTGGCCTGGTGGATTTTGGCGGCAACCTGATGAATACCGGTAGTGGGCTCGCGGACCGCGGCGGGCGCACCGGCAGTTTTTTCACCGGTGTACTGGCCGTCGTGGTTGCCAGCCCCTGTACGGCACCGTTCATGGGCACTGCGCTGGGTTTTGCAATCAGCCAACCCCCGTATGTTGCACTGCTGGTGTTTGCCGCACTGGGTGCAGGCATGGCAGCACCACTATTGCTACTGGGTTACAGCGGCCTGGCACGCAAGCTCATGCCTAAACCCGGCGCCTGGATGGAAACGCTCAAGCAGTTCCTCGCGTTTCCGCTGTACGCTACCGCCATCTGGCTGCTGTGGGTAGCCGGTCGCCAAACCGGGGTAAACACCATGACCGCAGCGCTGGCAGGCGCGCTGATACTCGCGCTGGGCCTTTGGCTTTGGCGCTATGGCAACTGGGGCAAGGCCGTCGCCCTGGGCTGTGTGCTGGCAGCGGCAAGCCTCGGTTCATGGCGAGCACTGGACGAAAACGGTATTCGCGCTGCAAGCCTTGCCAATGACAGAGTGGCCTGGTCAGAGCAAAATCTCGCGGAGCTACGCGCCGCCGGCACACCGGTGTTTGTGGATGTTACTGCGGACTGGTGTATTACCTGTCTCGCCAATGAATCCGCAGTGCTGTTCACCGACGAGATGGAGAAGGCCTTCGCCGCCCACGGCGTGGTGTACATGGTGGCCGACTGGACCAACTACGATGCCGACATTGCCGCATTCCTGCGCCAACACCGGCGCAACGGCATTCCGCTATACCTTTTATACCCCGGTGAGCCAAATGGGGAACCGCTGCTGCTACCGCAACTTCTGACCCGTGGCACGGTGATCGACGCGCTTCGCGCCGTTGCACCCATAAAGCCGGTAATAGCGGTCAACTAAACGGCAATTCGCAACACTTGCATCGATATTGGCCGCCACACCGAGGCGCTTGTTAAATGTGTCCACCGAACACTTTATTGCGCAAAAATCCGCCTAACTTCTTCAATAAAGCTGCTAAATGCCGACAAAATTAGGTTAGACCGCAAATATCGTGGACAGCATCCAAAAATTGATCCACACTTGCTTCAAACTACGCCCACAGTGGAACTGCTAGCGCCATGGCGACCATCCTGGTATTACACGGCCCCAACCTGAACCTGCTCGGTACGCGCGAGCCCGGTATCTATGGCAGTAGCACCCTGGAGGACATCAACCTGGGGCTGGAGCGGCTGGCCCGGGAACGGGGCCACCACCTGTTGCACATGCAAAGCAACGCGGAATACGAGTTGGTTGAGCGGGTGCAGGAAGCGCGGCCGGAAGGCGTGAATTTCATACTGATAAACCCGGCTGCATTTACCCACACCAGCGTGGCGCTGCGCGACGCCCTCAGTGCGGTGGACATCCCATTTATCGAGATTCACCTGTCAAATGTTCACGCTCGCGAGGAATTTCGCCAGATCTCCTACTTCTCGGATCTCGCCCGGGGCGTGATCTCCGGCCTGGGAGCACAGGGGTACGAATTGGGGCTGCTGGCCGCCCTGCAACAGTTGGAACAAACAAACACAACAGCAAGAGACTGAATTATGGACATTCGCAAGGTAAAGAAACTGATCGAGTTACTGGAAGAGTCCAATATTGACGAGATAGAGATAAAGGAGGGGGAGGAGTCTGTGCGCATCAGCAGGAATGGCGCCCAGGCCGCCGCAGCGCCCCAGTATCTGCCACAATACGCCCCACCACCACCACCACCGCCCGCTGCGGCCCCTGCCGCTGCAGCAGAGCCGGCCCCGGCTGTGGCTGCGGCCCCGGCAGGACATGTGGTGCGCTCGCCAATGGTCGGCACCTTCTACAACGCCCCGTCCCCGACCTCACCCGCATTTGTGGAAGTGGGCCAAACAGTCAAAGTGGGCGATGTAATCTGTATCGTTGAAGCCATGAAAATGATGAACCAGATCGAGGCCGACAAGGCCGGCACCATCGACGCGATACTGGTAGAAAACGGCGAGCCGGTAGAGTTCGACCAGCCACTGTTCTCCATCTCCTAACGGGCGCCCCGCCCCGCGCTCACCAGAGGAAATAGACATGCCCATCCTGGAAAAGGTGCTCATCGCCAATCGCGGAGAGATCGCGTTGCGTATTCTTCGCGCCTGCAAGGAGCTGGATATCCGCACCATCGCTGTCCACTCCAGCGCCGATACGGAACTCATGCATGTTCGTCTCGCAGATGAGTCGATCTGTATTGGCCCGGCGCCGTCCAAGGACAGCTATCTCAATGTGCCAGCCATCATCAGCGCAGCCGAAGTGTCCAATGCCACTGCCATCCATCCCGGTTATGGCTTCCTGGCAGAAAATGCCGATTTCGCCGACCAGGTAGAAAAGAGCGGCTTTGTTTTTATTGGCCCTACAGCGGACACCATCCGCCTGATGGGTGACAAGGTATCGGCTATCCAGGCGATGAAGATCGCGGGCGTACCGACTGTACCCGGCTCCGACGGCCCCCTCACCGAGGACACACAACGCACTCTGGAGATAGCCCGCAACATTGGCTATCCAGTTATCGTCAAGGCATCCGCGGGCGGCGGTGGTCGCGGTATGAGGGTGGTACACAATGAGGCAGCGCTGCTCAATTCCATACAGGTCACCCAGTCTGAGGCGGCAGCTGCCTTCGGCTCCGATGTAGTCTATCTGGAAAAATTTCTGCAGAAACCGCGACACGTGGAAATCCAGGTACTGGCTGACGGCCAGGGCAACGCAGTACACCTGGGCGACAGAGACTGTTCGCTGCAAAGGCGCCACCAGAAAGTGCTGGAAGAGGCACCCGCCCCCGGTATTCCCGACGATATTCGTGCTGCCGTGGCAGAGTCCTGCGTCAAAGCCTGTCTCGATATAGGCTATCGCGGCGCCGGCACCTTCGAATTCCTGTATGAGGACGGCGGCTTCTACTTTATCGAAATGAACACCCGGGTGCAGGTGGAGCACCCCGTCACCGAGATGATCACCGGTATCGATATCGTCAAGGAACAACTGCGTATCGCGGCCGGCCTGCCACTGTCCTTTACCCAGAGCGAAGTGAAGTTTTTCGGCCATTCCTTCGAGTGTCGGATAAATGCCGAAGACCCCAAGACATTCCTACCTTCGCCGGGCAAGGTAACCACCTTTCACCCGCCCGGCGGACCCGGCATACGCGTGGACTCACACCTTTATGACGGTTACACCGTGCCGCCCTACTACGACTCACTGATAGGAAAAATTATCAGTTTCGGCGAAAACCGGGACGTAGCCCTGCGCAGAATGCGTCAGGCTCTGGAAGAAATGGTTGTAGAGGGCATTCGCACCAACACGGCCCTGCACCAGGATCTGGTGCGCGATAAGGCGTTCGCCAGCGGCGGCGTCAGCATCCACTACCTCGAAAGCAAACTCGAAGACTGACCCCAGGCAGCATCCAGGCCCCCGCTATGCCAAATGACAATACGCCGGCCCCCACCCTCCCCGTGGGAGTCCTGCACCAATGACCTGGCTGCAACTGCGGCTGGATACGCACCCGGACCAGGTTGAAGCGCTGGAAGACCTGATGCTGGCTACCGGTGCTGTGGCGGTCACCATGGAAGACAATGCCGACCAGCCGGTGCTGGAACCGGGAGTGGGCGAGACCCCGCTGTGGGGCCAAACGCGACTGACCGGCCTGTACCCGGCAGATACGGAAATGACCGGCGTACTGGCGGCTTTTCCCGAGGATACGTTGCGGCAGGCGAATCACCGCATCGAGATTCTCGAGGACAAGGACTGGGAACGGGAGTGGATGCAGCACTATCAACCCATGCCTTTCGGTCGCCGACTGTGGGTCTGCCCCAGCTGGCTGGAGCCGCCAGAGCCCGATGCTGTCAACCTGTTGCTTGACCCCGGCCTCGCCTTCGGCACCGGCACCCATCCCACCACCGCCCTGTGTCTTGCAGAGCTCGACGGTATGTCGCTGGATAACCAGCGCGTTGTCGACTACGGCTGTGGCTCGGGCATTCTTGCCGTGGCGGCGCTGAAGCTGGGCGCCCATTCGGCCCTGGGCGTGGACAATGATCCCCAGGCCCTGGTAGCCACCCGCGACAACGCCAATCGCAACAGTATTCCGCCAACCGCGCTTGAAGTCGCTTTACCCGATGGTTTCGACAGGGCGGCCTGGCGCGGCCAGGCCAGTGTGGTCATCGCCAATATCCTGGCGGGCCCGCTGGTCGAATTGTCGGATACTTTGCTGGATTTCCTCAAGCCTGGCGGCGCCCTGCTGCTGTCCGGCTTGCTGGAAAACCAGGCCAGTACACTGTGCAGCGCCTATGCTGGACGCATCGAGCTGCGCGTGGCCAGCGAAAGAGACGGCTGGGTATGCCTGCGGGGAACCAGGCCAGACTAAGCGCAAAAGGGAAGCTCCGCGACCGCCACTGGCGATTTTTTGTCCAGAAAATCTTCCCCGCTCCAAACCATCCGAGTATCATACCGCCTCTTTTCGACTCCCTGGCTGCTATCTCTCTTCTATGCTGCAGATCGGACCCTACAAGCTCCCCAATCGCGTGGCACTGGCGCCTATGGCCGGAGTAACAGACCTCCCGTTTCGCCGCCTGTGTGCACGTATGGGTGCCGGCCTGGTAGTGGCCGAAATGATCAGTAGCAACCCCCTGCTCAGGAACTCGCGCAAAACCCTGTGGCGCAGCCGGCACGATGGCGAAATACAGCCTCGCTCTGTCCAGATTGCCGGCAATGACCCGGCCACCATGGCCCAGGCGGCGCAATTCAACGTGGCCCAGGGTGCCCAGATCATCGATATCAACATGGGCTGCCCGGCAAAAAAAGTGTGTCGCAAAGCCGCCGGATCTGCCCTGCTGGCAGACGAACAACTGGTAAAAGACATTCTCACCGCCGTGGTAAAAGCCGTAGACGTTCCAGTAACCCTGAAAATTCGCACCGGCCCCGCACCCTCCTCCAGAAACGGTGTGACTATCGCCCGTATTGCTGAAGACGCGGGCATAGCCGCGCTCGCCGTCCATGGCCGCAGCCGGGCCTGCGCATTCAGGGGCGAGGTGGAATACAACACCATCGCCGAGATCGTGGCCGCCACCCGTTTCCCCGTATTCGCCAATGGCGATATTGACTCCCCGGCCAGCGCTGCGGCGGTCATCGCGCACACCGGGGCAGCAGGAGTAATGATTGGCCGGGCAGCCCAGGGCAAGCCCTGGTTGTGTGGCCAGATCGCGACGTATCTTGACACCGGCATCGCGCCTCCCGCCCCCTCCCTGCCGGAGCAACTTGCCATCATGCAGGATCACGTTATGGCACTGCACGACTTCTACGGCGAGCATATGGGCCTGCGTATCGCCCGCAAGCATGTGAGCTGGTACCTGCAGGACAACCCCGACCACCTGCAGCATCGCCGGGCATTCAACCAACTCGAGCAGGCCGATGAGCAACTAAACTATCTACAGCGGATAACGGAAACCTATCCCGCTCAAAACACACTGTATAAGGAAAAAGCAGCATGACCAGGGCGGAACCCCTACAGCCAACCACAAAACCGGAAGTCGCAGCCAACGATGACGACTGCGAACACGCCCCAACCCAGAGCCTGCGCGAATCGGTCACAGTCGCTGTTCGCCATTACCTGAACGAGTTGGACGGCCAGATTACCGCTGATGTTTACCAGATGGTGCTGGCGGAAATCGAAGCGCCGCTGCTCACCGAAATCATGGCCTACACCCGCAACAACCAGACCAAGGCCTCCATAATGCTGGGGCTCAATCGCGGCACCTTGCGAAAAAAGCTAAAGCAATACAACCTGATCTCGAACAAGGACTAGTACACCTATGACTGACACAAATCTTGTCAAAGTCCAGCGAGCCCTGATCAGCGTGTCAGATAAAGCCGGCATCGTCGAATTTGCCCAGGGGCTGCGAGCCCGCGGCATCAAATTGCTGTCCACTGGCGGCACCTATCGCCTGTTGCAGGAACACGGGCTGGAAGTTACCGAGGTAGCTGACTACACCGGCTTCCCCGAAATGATGGACGGCCGCGTGAAAACCCTGCACCCGAAAGTCCACGGTGGCATCCTCGCCCGCAGGGGACAGGATGACGCAGTGATGGCCGAGCACGGTATCGATGCCATCGATATGGTAGTGGTCAACCTCTATCCTTTCGAGGCCACAGTGGCAAAGCCTGATTGCAGCCTGGAGGACGCTGTCGAGAATATCGATATCGGCGGCCCGACGATGGTCAGGGCTGCCGCAAAGAATCACCGCTTCGTCAACATCGTGGTGAACGCCTCAGATTACCCCGCCATTCTGGCAGAACTGGAAGCCAACGACGGTGCCACCTCCCTGGCGACCCGCTTCAACCTGGCCATTAAGGCCTACGAACATACCGCGGCCTACGACGGTGCCATCGCCAATCATTTTGGCTCGCTGGTGCCCGGCGGCTCACCCGCCTTTCCCAGAACCTTTAACACCCAGTTCCACAAGGTGCAGGAGATGCGTTACGGCGAGAACCCGCATCAACAGGCGGCCTTCTATGTGGAAGCCCATCCGGCAGAAGCCGGCATTGCCACCGCCAGGCAGATACAGGGCAAGGAACTGTCCTATAACAACGTGGCCGATACCGACGCCGCGCTGGAGTGCGTCAAGAATTTTGACCAACCGGCCTGTGTAATTGTGAAGCACGCCAATCCCTGCGGTGTCGCCGTCGCAGACAATATCGGCAAGGCCTATGCACTGGCCTTCGCCACTGACCCGGAATCCGCTTTCGGTGGCATTATCGCCTTCAACCGGGAGCTGGATGCAGCTACCGCCCGGGCGATTGTGGACAGCCAGTTCGTCGAGGTGATTATTGCGCCCAGCGTCAGCGCTGAAGCCGCGGCGGCGGTGGCAGATAAAAAGAATGTGCGTCTGCTGGTGTGCGGCAAGTGGTCTGCCCAGGGCCCGGCTCTCGACTACAAACGCGTGAACGGTGGCCTGCTGGTGCAGGATCGCGATCTGGGCATGATCACCGCAGCTGACCTCAAAATAGTCAGTAAGCTGCAGCCCAGCGAGCAGCAACTGAGCGACCTGCTGTTCGCCTGGAAGGTCGCCAAATACGTGAAATCAAACGCCATCATCTACGCTGCCAACGGTCAGACCGTAGGTGTGGGCGCGGGACAGATGAGCCGTATCAACTCCGCCCGCATTGCCGCCATCAAGGCCGAGCATGCCGGTTTGGCGGTCAAAGGTTCCGTGATGGCTTCCGACGCTTTCTTCCCCTTCCGCGATGGCATTGATAATGCCGGTGAAGCAGGAATTGCGGCGGTAATTCAGCCCGGCGGCTCGATTCGCGACGAGGAGGTGATCGCCGCGGCGGATGAGCACGGGATGGCCATGGTATTCACCGGCATGCGCCACTTCAGGCATTAAACAGATGAATGTATTGATAATCGGCAGTGGCGGGCGCGAGCATGCGCTGGCGTGGAAAGTTGCGCAGTCGCCACAAGTGGACACCGTTTTTGTTGCGCCGGGAAATGCCGGTACCGCAGCAGAGCCCGGCGTTGCCAATGTGGCCATCGACACCATGGATTTTGCGGGCCTTAGCGACTTCGCAGAAGAGAATAGCGTAGGCCTGACCATCGTCGGGCCCGAGGCACCACTGGTAGGCGGCGTGGTAGATTACTTTGAGGAGCGCGGACTGCGCTGCTTCGGACCCCGCGCTGGGGCCGCACAGCTAGAGGGCTCCAAGGCCTTCACCAAGGATTTTCTCGCGCGTCACAATATTCCCTCCGGTACCTACGGCAACTTCACCGAGCTTGAACCCGCCCTCGCGTATCTGCGCGCGCAGGGTGCGCCCATTGTGGTGAAAGCCGACGGGCTGGCAGCGGGCAAAGGTGTGATCGTCGCCGAAACCCTGGCGGAGGCCGAGGCAGCAGTCACCGATATGTTGTCCGGCAATGCCTTCGGCGAGGCGGGATGCCGTGTAGTGATTGAGGAGTTCCTCCCGGGTGAGGAGGCCAGCTTTATTGTGATGGTTGATGGCAGCAACGTATTGCCCATGGCCACCAGCCAGGACCATAAGCGTATTGGCGAAGGCGACACTGGCCCCAACACCGGCGGCATGGGTGCCTACTCACCCGCTCCGGTAGTTGATGCCGCCGTGTACGACCGAATCATGAGCGAGGTCATTCTGCCAACGGTTGCAGGCATGGCCGCAGAGGGTAACGACTACACCGGCTTTTTGTATGCCGGCCTGATGATATCACCTGCCGGTGAGCCAAGAGTTATCGAGTACAACTGTCGCTTTGGCGACCCGGAGACCCAGCCCATCATGGTGCGCCTGCAGTCCGACCTGGTGGTGCTATGCATCGCAGCCCTGGACGGCGAACTTGACATGGCCTCAGCCGAGTGGGACTCGCGCTGCGCCATGGGCGTGGTGTTGGCAGCGGGAGGATATCCGGGCAATTACCACAAGGGCCTGCCCATTCAGGGGCTGGATGCCGAGCAGGCGGACAACATCAAGGTATTTCATGCCGGCACCAGGCTTGATGAACACGGACAGGTTGTCACCAGCGGTGGCCGTGTACTGTGTGTCACTGCCCTGGGGCCGGACATAGCCGCTGCCCAGCGCGACTGCTATAGCGCAGCGGAAGCTATCAGTTGGGACGGTATGATCTTGCGCCGTGATATTGGCTGGCGGGCGATCGCGCGCTATAGTCAAGGCGACTAGCCAGGGATAAACACGATGCGTCAGCGCCGCCTGTCATTTATTGACCGCTTGATCACCGAAACAGATTCGGTGCTGCGCACCATTACCAACAGCGGCCGCACTGCAGCGCGCCCCTCCCCCTCCGAGGGCCACTCCGACTCCGAGCTTTCAGAAAAAGAGCGCCGCCACGTGGCGGGACTGATGCGAGTCAACCATACCGGAGAAGTCTGCGCCCAGGCCCTTTATCAGGGCCAGGCACTTACCGCTAAACTGCCGACGGTACGCGACGAAATGCAGCAGGCGGCAGCCGAAGAAATCGATCATCTGGTGTGGTGTGAACAGCGTTTACGCGAACTGGACAGTCAGCCCAGCGTACTCAACCCGGCCTGGTACGGCCTGTCTTTTGCTCTGGGGGCTGTAGCTGGCGCCATCAGTGACAAGATTAGCCTGGGCTTCGTCGCCGCCACCGAAGAGAGAGTCTGCAATCATCTGCGCGACCACCTGAAATCCCTGCCGGAAGACGACCGTAAATCCCGTCTGATTGTGCAGACAATGCTGGAGGACGAACAGCGGCACGGCGACAAGGCATTGGAGGCTGGTGGCACCGACTTTCCGCAACCCGTCAAAGATGCGATGACAGCTGTTGCGAAAGTCATGACTCACAGCAGCTACCGGGTATAACGGTCACCGAACATTCAGCTTACTTCCCCGGCTCGAACTCAACAACTTCGTAGCTGTGACTGATCTCAACTCCCGCCGCCGCCAGCATAATCGACGCCGAACAGTATTTTTGTGCTGACAGTTCCACCGCGCGCTTGACCTGGCTCTCCTTCAGACCGACTCCGGTCACTACAAAATGCATGGCAATACGAGTGAACACCGCGGGCACAGCATCTGCTCGTTCGGCATCCAGCTCCACGCGACAATCCACCACTTTCTGGCGCGACTTCTTAAGCATACTCATAACATCATAAGTCGCACAACCGCCCGTACCCAATAACAGCATTTCCATCGGACGCGGGCCGAGATTGCGACCACCCAGGTCCTCAGGACCATCCATCACCACGCTGTGACCACTGCCGGACTCGCCTATAAACATGGCGCCATCAGTCCATTTCACTGTCGTTTTCATCTGCGTCGGGCTCCCGTAACAATCAGCCCCGCAGCTTACCATAAGCGCCCTGAGCCAGTGCAGCTGGATTGTTTGCACTTCACTTTCGGCAATACACGCACGGTCAGCTAACATTTTTTTGCGGCACAACCAATTCAAATAGTATCAACATGCCCCGACCTGGTTTTACTTGCGCGCCGAGTGGGCTACACTCCTGTCCAAACAACCAGCCAGTAATGGAGTATTAGGGTGGTAAAACCGCAGATAATAAAAGCCTTGCCCAACGTAGAGAACTTCCTGCGCCACTGCCAAAGGCAAGACTACAAGGCAAAAAGTAACGTACTTAAACAGGGCGAGCTAAGTGATTCGCTCTACCTGATCCTCGAGGGCTCGGTGTCGGTAATGGTCGAGGACGAGTCAGACCCGGGCCACTTGATGGTGGTGGCCTACCTCAACCCAGGGGACTTCGTTGGAGAAATGGGCCTGTTCGATGACGAGACTCAGGTACGCAGCGCCATGGTAGTGGCCAAAACCCAGTGTGAGGTTGCGGAGATTTCCTACGAACGCTTCCACCAGATTCGCGGCCAGTTTCCGGATATTCTCTACTCTATCTCGCGCCAGATCAGCACCCGATTGCGCACTACTACACGCAAACTGACAGATCTCGCTTTCGTGGACGTGTCGGGCCGAATCGCTCACACCTTGTTGGACCTGTGCAAGGAACCCGATGCCATGACTCACCCCGACGGGATGCAGATCAAGATCACCCGGCAGGAACTGGGCAAGATCGTGGGTTGCTCCAGGGAAATGGCGGGGCGGGTGCTCAAGACACTGGAAGAAAATGGCCTGGTCTCCGTGGCGGGCAAAACCATGGTGGTATACGGCACCCGGTAGATCAGGACTCAACTCTGGGAGAAGAACATCTCCCGCAATTTCTCTCCGGGCTCAGCTGCCCGCATAAATGCCTCCCCCACCAGGAATCCATACACCTGGTGATTGCGCATCAGCGCAACGTCTTCCGCTGTATGAATACCACTCTCGGTCACGACCACGTGATCTGCAGGCACGTAGGGTAGTAACTCCAGGGTGGTTTCCAGACGGGTCTCAAACGTGTGCAGGTCGCGGTTATTGATTCCGATCAGTGAGGTGCCCAGCTCCAGCGCGCGATCCAGTTCGGCCCTGTCGTGCACCTCCACCAGTATATCCAGCCCCAGGTCCGCGGCCGTGCGCGCCAGCTCCTGCATCTGGCCATCCTCCAGCGCAGCGACGATCAACAGTACGGCATCTGCGCCGATGGCCCGGGCTTCGATGACCTGGTAGGGATCCACGGTAAAATCCTTGCGCAATACCGGCAGGTCGCAGGCGGCCCGCGCCTCTTGCAGATAACGGTCCGCACCCTGGAAAAAATCGATGTCGGTAAGTACCGACAAACAACTGGCGCCACCGCTCTGGTAACTCGCGGCGATCTGCGCAGGCTGGAAATCTGCACGGATCACACCCTTGCTGGGTGAGGCCTTTTTTACCTCGGCAATCACTGCAGGCGCAGCCGCCTCCACCTGTTGTTGCATCGCCCTGGTGAAGCCTCGCACCGGGGACTGGGCGGCAATACGTTGTTCGAGTGTGGCGATGGGTTCCCGCTGTCTCCGGGCGGCCACTTCCTCGTGCTTGCGTGCAAGAATTTCACGCAGAATTGTAGATGTGTTCCCAGCCATTGGCTCAATCCACCTTCCCGCGCATAAGGCGGGTAAAATCAATAAACTGCTGCATTTTCTCTGCCGCCTGGCCGCTGGCCAATACATCTTCCGCCAGTTCGATACCGTCTGCCAACGTTGCCGCCACACCACTGACGTAAATCGTGGCGCCACCGTTCAGCGCCAGCATCGCGGCCGCTTTACGCGCATCAACGTCGTCTTTACCGGCCAGAGCCCTGCGAATCAAATCGGCCGAAGCGGCAGCACTGCTAACAGCCAGCCCGTCCAGGCTCTGACGTTCCAGCCGGAATTCTTCTGGTGTGATGTGATAGCTACTGATGCTGCCGTCGCGCAACTCCGCCACCCGGGTGCCGGCGGCAATCGATATCTCGTCCAGGCCATCATCCGAGTGCACAATCATCGCGTGCACCGAACCCAATACCTTTAGCACCTCGACCATGGGTTCGCATAAGTCTGGCGAGAACACGCCGATAACCTGCCGCTTTACGTGAGCGGGATTGGTAAGGGGCCCAAGAATATTGAACAGGGTGCGCATACCCAGCTCACGTCGCGGGCCCACGGCGTGACGCATGGCGCTGTGGTGAGCAGGGGCAAACATAAAGCCGACACCTACCGCATCGACTGCCCGCGCCACTTGCTCGGGATTAAGATCCAGTGGCACTCCCAGATGCTCAAGCACGTCCGAGCTGCCACAGGTGCTGGAGACCGAGCGGTTGCCATGTTTGGCAACCCGGGCGCCGGCCGCTGCCGCGACGAAGCTGGACGCGGTGGAAACATTAAACAGGTTGGCACCATCACCGCCAGTGCCCACAAGATCCACCAGGTTTTCGTCAGTCAGCACAACGGGTGTGGCAAGTTCGCGCATAACCTGTGCGGCACCGGCAATTTCCGCGGGGGTCTCACCCTTCATTCGCAGTGCAACCAGCAGGCCGCCAATCTGCGCATCGGTAGCATCACCTGACATCAATTGGTGCATTACGGACGACATTTCCGCCTGCTCCAGATTCGCACCCGCCGCAACCCGGGCGAGGGCCTCCTGTATATTCATCATTATTGCTCCAGGAAATTGCGCAGCAGGTCGTGCCCGTGCGCGGTCAGGATAGATTCGGGATGAAACTGCACCCCTTCGAGCGCCAACTCGCGATGGCGCAGCCCCATTATTTCGTCCACTTCACCCGCTTCTGTCTGCGTCCAGGCGGTAATTTCCAGACAATCGGGAAGGCTCTCTTTCTCCACTATAAGCGAATGATACCGGGTGGCCTCGAAGGGCTCGCTCAAGCCGCGGAAAACGCCTTCTCCACGGTGATGGATAGGTGACGTCTTGCCGTGCATAACCTGCCTGGCCCGCACCACTTTGCCACCAAAAACCTGACCCAGGCTCTGGTGACCCAGGCAGATACCGAGAATGGGCACCACCCCCGCATACGCTTCAATCACCGCCATGGAAATACCGGCCTCGTTTGGGGTACAGGGCCCCGGGGAGATCACGATATGTGCGGGGGCCAGCGCCTCGATGTCGGCCACGGCTATTTCGTCATTGCGGACTACCTTTACCTCGACACCCAACTCGCCAAGATACTGCACCACGTTGTAGGTAAAGGAATCGTAGTTATCAATCATCAGCAACATGACGCGCCCTCCTCGCCCAGGGCCATCGACGCCGCCCGGAATACCGCCCGCGCCTTGTTCTGGGTTTCCTTCCACTCCAGGCGCGGTACGGAGTCAGCCACCACGCCACCCCCTGCCTGCACGTAGAGCCGGCCATCCTTGATCACCGCTGTACGAATGGCTATCGCGGTATCCATATCCCCAGCCCAGGAAATGTAACCGACAGCGCCGCCATAAACGCCGCGCTTGACGGGTTCCAATTCATCAATGATTTCCATGGCGCGCACCTTGGGCGCACCGCTGAGTGTGCCCGCCGGCAGGGTGGCCCGCAGCACATCGATGGCGCTTTTTCCCGCCTTCAACTGGCCGGTAACATTGGACACAATGTGCATGACATGAGAGTAGCGCTCTACCACCATCTTGTCTGACAGTTGCACCGACCCGATCTCGGCAATGCGGCCCACATCGTTGCGCCCCAGGTCGATCAGCATCAGGTGCTCGGCAATTTCCTTGGGGTCAGCCAGCAGTTCTTCCTCCAGCGCCACATCTTCAGCTTCCGTACGCCCGCGACGACGCGTGCCAGCAATGGGGCGTACCGTTACCACTCCCTTCTCCAGCCGGGCCAGAATTTCGGGGGAAGAGCCGACAATATGGAAATCGTCCAGATCCAGGAAGTACATATAGGGCGAGGGGTTGAGATTGCGCAAAGCGCGATAGAGGTTCAAGGGGGGCGCATCGAAGGGAAGACTCATACGCCGGGACGGCACCACCTGCATCACGTCACCCGCCAATACATATTCTTTCACCCGCTCCACCGCCGCCTCGTACTGCTCCTGGGTAAAATCCGACTCGGCCTGCAACTCGAGGTCTGCACTGTTCGTTGCGTCCAGCCGCACTTCCGGCAGGGGATCCATCGGCTGCGGCAACCGCGCCACCAGTTCCTGTAAGCGTTGCCGGGACCGCTCGAAGGCATTTTCCGTGCTGGGGTCGGCGTTTACGATAAGGCGAATAGTGCCTGCCAGATTGTCGAAAACCAATACTTCCTCGGACACCATCAACACAATGTCCGGCGTACCCAGGCTGTCGGGAGGCGTGCTGGCAGCGAGTCGAGGTTCCACATAGCGCACGGTATCGTAGGCGAAGTAGCCCACCAGTCCGCCGTGAAAAACGGGCAGCCCCGTCGCCGGTGCCGTGCGATAGCGCTGCTGAAATTCCTCGGCGAAGGCCAATGGATCCTCGACCGCCTGCTGCTCGGACAACACACCGTCAACCCATACCTGGGCCTCGTGTCCAAATACTTTCAATACCGTTCTGCAAGGCAGTCCGATAATGGAATAGCGGCCCCACTTTTCGCCGCCCTGCACGGACTCGAGGAAATAAGAGTAGGGGCCCTCCGCCAGCTTGCGGTAGCTGCTGATAGGGGTTTCCAGATCAGCCAGCACTTCGGTGCTGACCGGTATACGGTTGTAGTCTGCCGCCAGCGCGGCAAATTCTTGCGAATTCATGGGGTATCCTCGGAGCGTGAACGTGTGTAATCAGGTCGTGGCAATGCCCTGGCTACCATCGCCAGCAGGTGACCTCGCGCATCGAAAGCAATTCGATGCTGTTACGCACTGCTGTTTGCACAGCATTCTCCAGGAATCGGGGAGGGTTTATTGTACATGGCGGCCGCAGCTTGGGAAACAGGCTGTCAAACAGAAGCCAACTGCGCCCGCATCTCGGATATCACCGCGGCATAATCCGGCTGGTTAAAGATAGCCGAACCAGCGACGAAGGTATCGGCACCGGCGGCCGCAACTTCAGCGATGTTCTTCGGCGTGACACCACCGTCGACTTCCAGTCGAATAGCGTATCCCGACGCATCAATAAGGGCCCGCGCTTCACGCAGCTTGTCCAGGGTAGAGGGGATAAAGGACTGGCCGCCAAAGCCCGGGTTGACCGACATCAGCAATACCATGTCCACCTTGTCCAGCACATACTTCAGCGCTTCCAGGCCCAGGTGGGGGTTGAATACCAGACCCGATTTACAGCCGGCATCCCGTATCAGTTGCAGGGAACGGTCTACATGCGTGGAGGCGTCGGGGTGAAAGGTTATGTAACTGGCGCCGGCGGCGGCAAAGTCTCCTATCATCTGGTCGACGGGGCTGACCATCAGGTGGACATCGATGGGGGCGGTCACGCCGTGCTTGCGCAGTGCGGCACACACCATGGGTCCGATTGTGAGGTTGGGCACATAGTGATTGTCCATGACATCGAAATGGACGATATCGGCGCCTGCGGCCAGTACGGCATCCACTTCTTCGCCGAGGCGGGCGAAGTTGGCGGACAGGATGGAGGGGGCGATCTGGTAGTCGGGCATGGTGGGCTCCGTCGGTAATTAGGCGCGTATTCTAACGGCTTCTTGGCCTGGTGAAAAAGACAATAGGTGGATAGCTTCGCTCTTAGCCCCGTAGACCGGTGCCAAAGCGGGCATAGACTGCCGGGACCCGCCGTAAGTACGTCCATGTAGGCTCGTTTCGGCCATCCATGGCCTCAAACGGTCCCGTCAATCTATGCCCGCTTTGACACCTACTTTCTAGACTCCTTAATAGACAGAGGATGCCAAACTTAGGACATGCTCTTAGGGCTATTGTTTTTGTAAGCCACTCTACAACCGCAGCGCGGCGTCCAGCGCTTCCAGCCGCTCGGGAGTGCCTACATCCTCCCAGTGACCCGGATAATACTCGCCGCTGAGGCAGCCTCTGCTGATGGCCGCATCCAGCAGGGGTCGCAGTGCCATTTTTCCCGGTCTTGTCCCGGCGAAGAATTGTGGCGCGTATACACCCACACCAGCGTAGGTCAGACCGGTGGTGCCGGCTGGTCGCTCTCGCACCCAGCCGTTCTCATCCAGGATAAAGTCACCCTCGGGGTGTTGCGGTGGGTTGTCTACCATCACCAGGTGGGCGGATTCGGGATCTGGGGGGGTGAAATTCAATAGCTGTTCGAAGGGGTAGTCGATCCAGACGTCGCCGTTGACTACCAGGAAGGGTTTATCGCCCAGTAGTGGTATGGCAGTGAGTATGCCGCCGGCAGTTTCCAGCGGTTCGGGTTCTGGGGAGTACTTGATGGCCAGGCCCCAGCGGCTACCGTTGTCGCAGTAGTCGATGATCTGTTGGGCGAGGTGAGATACGTTGATCACAACGTCGCTGAAGCCGGCCTCTGCCAGGCACCGCAGGTGGTGGGCAATGAGGGGCTCGCCGCCAACCTGCAGCATGGGCTTGGGGGTATGGTTCGTCAGCGGGCGCATGCGCTCGCCCACGCCGGCGGCAAGAATCATGGCTTTCACCGCGAGCCGCTCCAGTTCTGGCGGGCGATCACCGGCGAGAGTTTGCTCTCAAACCAGCGGAGAAATGCAGCGATATAAGGCTCACTCTCCGCATATTTGCCCGCTATCTCCAACACATAGCGGATCACCAGTGGCAGGTCGTCGAGATAGGCCGGTTTTTCATCGCGCAGGGACAACCGGGCGAAGGTACCCAGTACCTTTATGTGCCGCTGCAAGCTCATGAGGTCAAACCAGCGCAGGAAGGTCTCATCATCTGTCTCCCCCCCGGGCAGCCTCCCGGCTGCCAGCCTGTCCCTGTAGGCCAGAGCCCAGCTCTGAACCCGTTGCTCCGGCCATTTGATGTAGCAGTCGCGCAACAGTGAGGCCAGGTCGTAGGTTACCGGGCCCAGCACCGCATCCTGAAAGTCGATGACGCCGAGGCCGCCGTCTGCCTGTGGCATCAGGTTGCGACTGTGAAAGTCCCGATGCACCAACACCTGGGGTTGCTCCAGTGCATTGGCAATCAACCTGTCGAAGCATGCTTGCAACAGGATCCGCTCGCCGTCATCCACGGTCTGACCCAAAAGAGATTCAGCAAACCACGCCGGAAAGCGCCCCAGCTCCTCGGCGAGCATAGGCTCGTCATAACTATCGAGGTGGATTGTGTTGGCATCAACTTCCGCCATGTGCAGCAGCACACCCATGGCCGTGCGGTAACAATCATCGGCCGTGTCTGTACCCAGCTCCTTGAGAAGAAGGCGACTTCCCAGGTCTTCAAGAATCAGATAGCCGCGCCCCAGATCAGCCGCTTCCACAGCCGGGACCCTTACATTTGCGCCAGCCAGCAGGTCGCGGATTGCCAGAAACGCTTCATTTTTCTCCGTCGTGGGGGGCGCATCCACCAGAATACGGCTGACACCTCCTATCTCGGCGCGAAAATACCGCCGGTTACTGGCATCACCCGCCACCACTGTCAGTTCGGGTGGGGGGCCGCTGGCGACGGGCGCAAGCACTGTCAGCGCCCAGTTCAAAAGTTCACTTGGCGGAGGCCGGGAAGTCACTCTAATCTCCAGATTCGAATAATTGACGGACAAGGGCGGGGGGATGCTTTAGAATCCGCGTTTACTCCGCGCACATGTTCTGATTTGAATGATATCTGACTTTTCCAGACTACACGCCCGCCGGTTGCGATTTACCTTACCTGCGCTGGCCCTGTTGACCAGTTTAGCGATATCGCTCCCTCTGCAGGCGAAGAATACCAAGCTTAAGTCCTGCACCGCCAATGAAACCGGTGACGGATGGGATTGCGTCTACGGTGAGCCCGGGGTTACATCACCCCCATCTCCCGCCAAAGCCAAGCCAACTGCTGTTCCGTCCGCCGCTGGAGCATCAGCGCCTGCTACTAAGCCCGCTGCCGCTAATGCGCCCGTCGTTGCCACGCCCGTTACCAATGCACCACAGGCCAAAACACCCTCGCCCTCTGCTGCCGCCGCTCCCGATACCGCGACACCCAGCGCCGCGGCAAAAACTGAGGCGGGCCAGCAGCAGCCATTGCCAATGTCCTTTGCGCTGGACTGGGTACCAGAGACCGAGGTCCCGCTTGGCCTGCGCGATCTTTCATGCGAACTGTGCAGTGGCCGCTATATTGACCCGCTTGAAGATGCCGACCGCAATGCCGACCCCAACGATGCGAATATCGAGGCCTGGGCCAACAGCACCGAGTTAAAGGGCGACACCGTGATGTTTACCGGTGGCGTGAGTGTGACCCAGGGGTACCGCCAGTTCAGAGGTGACTCCGCCACCATCAATGAGGATACCCACGAGGCCACGCTCATCGGCGACGTCACCCTGCGCGAACCGGGCCTGCTATTGCAGGGGTCGCGCGCCGACATCCTGACTGACAGCGGTGAAGCGTCACTGGATAACGCCCAATTCGTGATTCACGCCGACCACTTGCAAGGCAATGCAGACCTGTTGGAACGCGATGCAGAAGGGTTGATCCACGTACACAATGGCAATTTCACCTATTGTGCTCCGGGTGAAGAAGACTGGCAGATTCGCGCCGAGACCATAGACCTGGATACGGATGAGGGCCTTGGTGTCGCCCGCAACGCGACACTGGATATCGCAGGAGTGCCGGTGTTTTACACGCCATGGCTGCAGTTTCCACTGGATGACCGCCGTCGCACCGGCCTGTTGTGGCCGGATTTTGGCAACGACAGCACCGGCGGCCTCGACATCACCGCGCCAATCTATTTCAACCTAGCCCCCAACTACGACGCACTGTATTCCCCCCGCTACATCCAGGATCGGGGCCTCAACCACGAACTCAAAACCCGCTACCTGAACAAGTACCTGGGATACTGGACTGTCGGCGGCACCTATATGAACAGCGACAAGGCCTACAAGGACGATATTCCGCCAGGCAAAAGTAACGATAGGTGGCTGGGTGTAGTCAGGCAGAACGGCTTGCTGGACCAGCGCTGGCGCTCGCATATCGACTACAGCAAAGCCAGCGATGTCGACTACATGAAAGACCTGGAGACCTCCAGCCTCACGGCCCAACGCCGTACCAGCTTGCTGCAAATGGCGTCCATGGATTACCTGGGCGACGACTGGCTGGTCAACCTCAGCGTGGAGCAATACCAATCTCTGGCGGATGATATTAATGACGTGTACAAGAAGTTGCCCCAGCTGACAATCCAGTACCGCAGCAGTGGCACCCCCTTCGAGATACAGCCCATCCTATTGACGCAGTATTCCAATTTCGGCGCCGATGAGGATGTGGTCACCGGCGAGAGGGTTTACTCCGAAGCCGGTGCAGCCTACCCGATGAACTGGGCCTATGGCTTTCTCAAGCCCACCGCCAAATACCGCCAGCTGAATTACGAGCTAAGCGAGGCCGAATTGTTTACCGACAGTAGCCCCGGCACAGGTTCAGCTATGGGCAGCCTGGATGGCGGCCTGTATTTCGAAAGAGAAACCAGCTTTGCCGGCGAAAACATGCTGCAAACACTTGAACCCCGACTCTACTATCTCTACTCCCAGCGCAAAGACCAGGTCGACCAACCCGACTTCGACAGTGCTGAACTCACGTTCTCCTACAACCAACTGTTCCGGGATACCCGTTTTTCCGGCCACGACAGAATAGACGATGCCAACCGGCTGTCTCTGGGCGTAAGTACACAGTTTATCGATTCCAGCAGTGGCCAGAAATTGCTGGGCGCAAGCATAGGCCAGATACTGTATTTCAGTGATCGCAAGGTACGACTGGTGCCCGGAGCCGCTCCACTGGATGAATCCAGCTCGGAAATAGCCGGCGACCTGTCCTTTACCCCCAACAAGCATGTCTCCTTCCGCACAGATATGGTGTACGACCCCCACAGCGGGAATGTAAATTCCGGCAACGCCATCGCCGGTTACACCATGGACAACGGCGCTATTTTCAATCTTGGCTATGCCTATAACCGGCCGCTGCAAAGTAACACTTTGCGAGCGGAGACCGAACAGGTAACGGCGTCCACGTTCCTGCCACTGGACACCAACTGGCGGCTATTTGGCGCGGTCAACTACAGTATTATCGATAACACCGCTATCGAACAAATGGCCGGGATTGAGTACGAGAACTGCTGCTGGATCGTGCGCCTGATGCACTTGCGGTATTATGACAACGATACATCGGAGTTTTTTACAGACTTCAGCAACCCAGACCTGCAACAGGAACACACGACGCAGGTACAATTCGTCCTCAAGGGCATGGGCGGCTTCGGTAGCCGCATCCCCACGGTGCTAGAGGATATGATCAGAGGTTATCAAGAGAGTGAATATTAGGACCTTACTTGTCGCAGCCAGCCTGGCTGTATCACTTGTCATGGCCCCGGGCCTGCGTGCTGCCACCGAGCTGGTAGATCAGGTCGTTGCCATTGTCGACGATGACATCATTATGGCCAGCGAGCTGCGCGAACGTATAGAGGCACTGAAGGAAAGCCTGAATTCGCGAGGCATGGAATTGCCACCGGAAGACACGCTCATACGCGAGACCCTGGACCGACTCATACTCGAGAGTATCCAGCTGCAAAAAGGCCTGCGCGTCGGCGTGCGAATTTCCGACGCCCAACTCAACGCAGCCATTCAGAATATCGCCGCGCAGAACCGCATGTCCCAGGAAGACTTTATCGCAGCGTTGGAGCAGCAGGGCCAGTCCTATCCGCTGATGCGCGAACAGGTGCGCCGGGAAATGATTATCCAGCGCGTTCAGGGCGGCAATGTGAACCAGCGCATACAAATCACACCCAAGGAAGTGGACAACTTCCTGGCCACAGAAGACGGCAAGAAACTGACGCAGTCTGAATACCACCTGATACACGGCTTATTGGCGGTAGCCCCGGATGCCAGCCCTGCAGAGGAGGCTGCTGCCAGGGCGCATGTGGAGCAGGTTCTCAAGAAAATTCGCGGCGGCCAGGCTTTTGAAGATGTACTGCGCGCCAGCAGCGGCAAGTATCGATTCAGCGGCGGCGACCTCGGTTGGCGCAAGGCTGAGGATTTGCCTTCGCTGTTTTCAGACATCGCGCCCACCCTCCCCAAGGGTGCAACGTCAGATCCTATACGCAGCCCCAGCGGGTTCCATATCATCTACATGCAGGACCTGCGAGGCGGTGAGCAAATCGTAGCCCAGACCGAGGTGCGCCATATCCTGGTGAAACCCTCCGAAATTCTGACGGATGAACAGGCCCAGGAGCTGGTTGCCAGCCTGCGCGCACGCGCCGAAGCGGGAGAAGATTTCAGCGAGCTGGCGCGGGAATTTTCCGAGGACATCGGTTCGGCGCAAGAAGGCGGTGAGCTGGGCTGGACCAGCCCCGGCCAGATGGTGCCGGAGTTCCAGACCGCAATGGATGCCACTGCAGTGGGCGAGATATCTGAACCCGTTCGCACTCAATTCGGCTGGCATATCCTACTGGTGGAAGGCCGACGTGAACAGGACATGACCTCTGAGGCTGTGCGTCAAAAGGCTGCTGACTTCCTGCACAATCGCAAATACCAGGAAGAACTGGACGCCTGGCTGCAGCAGATCCGCGACGAAGCGTTCGTGGATATCAAGTAATCAGTGGCCTGCCCGAGGATAGTAATTACCCCGGGGGAGCCGGCGGGAATTGGGCCAGACATCGTACTGGCCGCCGCACAACAGAGCTGGCAGGCTGAGCTTGCCGCCATTGCCGACCCCGAGCTACTTCGCGAACGTGCCGACCAGCTCGGCATAGCGATCACTCTGGAAACCCTTGATCTGAATAGCGCTCCGCAGCTGCACCGGCCCGGACATCTCAGCGTAATCCCGGTGGCACTGGCCTGTCACAGCCAACCCGGCCAGCTGGACCCTCGAAACGCGCCCTATGTCATCGAAACCCTGCAGGAGGCGGTAAATGCCTGCTTGCAAGGGAAGGCCGATGCCCTGGTCACCGCTCCGGTGCAAAAGTCCGTCATCAATGACGCGGGAATTCCCTTTAGTGGCCACACGGAGTTTCTCGCCAGGGCCACAGGCAGCGCACGGGTGGTGATGATGCTTGCCACCCCCTCACTGCGCGTTGCTCTGGCGACAACCCATTTGCCGCTGGCCGCGGTGCCTGCGGCAATCACCCGCCCCCTGTTGCGCGAGACGCTGCACATACTGGTGAAAGACCTGACCGATAAGTTCGGCATTGCCAGCCCGCGAATCGCAGTGCTTGGACTGAACCCCCATGCGGGTGAAGGCGGTCATATGGGGCGGGAGGAAATCGACATTATCATCCCCGAACTCGAAGCGTTGCGCAGTGAAGGCATGCATCTGCTGGGTCCACTGCCTGCAGATACCGCATTTAATCCCAAAGTGCTGGAGCAGTGCGATGTGGTTTTCGCCATGTACCACGATCAGGGGCTGCCAGTGCTGAAATATTCGGGTTTTGGAGACGCGATAAATATCACCCTGGGGCTACCGATAATTCGCACTTCGGTTGACCACGGCACCGCCCTTGATCTGGCCGGCAGCGGTCATGCCGATGCCGGCAGCCTGAAGCAGGCCCTGTTACACGCTATCGCCATGAGCACCGGTCACTCAGCAGAGTAAACGCGACCGTAACGGGGGATATCTTTGCTACGCCAACAGTTTCTCGTAGGCCAACAGAGCCTCGTCAGGGTCACCTTCCGCCAGCACCCGGCCCTCGTGCAGACACACTGCACGGTTGCAGATATTGCGAACCTGGCTCTCGGTGTGGGAGACAAAAACCACTGTCTGATCACCGCGGATACGACTCTTCATCTCGGCGGCAGCCTTTGCCCGGAACCGCGCATCACCCACGCTCAACACCTCGTCGATCAGCAGAATATCCACGTGGGTCTTCAGAGCCGTGGTAAAACCCAGGCGCGCCAGCATGCCAGAGGAATAGGTCTTCACACGCTCCTCAAAGGAGTCTCCCAGCTCCGAAAACTCCTTGATTTCTTCGAGATGCCCCCGCGCCTGCTCCTCAGTGGAGCCCTGTAGCATCGCTGCCAGCAGGGCATTGTCGCGCCCGGTCAGGTCGGGGCGAAAGCCCAGACCCAGGGTCAGCAGCGAGGCCGTTGCCCCCGGGCGCCGGTAAACCTTGCCGCTGGTGGGTGCAAGAATACCGGCCATCAAGCGCAGCAGCGTCGATTTGCCGACCCCGTTGCGGCCAATAATACCCAGCGTTTCACCCTCATAGACCTCCAGGGAGACCTCATTGAGCACATGATGTGAGCCCTGATCGAAAGATTTGCGCCCCGAGTGGTAGCTCAATGACACATTGTCCATCGCCAGCATTACCTCTCTGGTACCTGCGCTCATCAGGACAGTGCCCGCAGGGCAAGGTATTGGCTGAACCGCTGCATCAGGACCACCATAATAGCCAGCACCACTATCGAACCTGCGGCAATCTGCAGCAGATGCAGCCAGTCCGGTGCCGTTGCGTGCAGCAACACCTGCCGGTAGGCGTCGAGCATAAAAGCAAGCGGATTCACGGCCAGAACCATCTCGGTTTTGTAGGGGTCACCCAGGTCCCGCACATCCCAGAACACACCGGACGTAAACAACAGAAAAGTCATGCCAAGCGAAATAAACATACTGAAATCACGCACAATACAGACCAGGCAGGCACCAACAAATGCGCAGGCAACAATCATCAGGTAGTTGACCAGAATAATGGGCACCAGGTAAAGCCAGGCCCAGGAGGCCATGTAACCTTTGACGAACAGGAAACCGATCAGCAATGCAAATACAGCCACTTGCCGGTAGAGCCCTTCCTGTATCACAGCCAGAGGGAAAAGGGTTTTGGAAACGTTGATTCTGCCGATCAGGCCCTTGTTCGCAATGATGCTGTTGGACGCCTGGTTAACCGACTTGGAGAACCAGATAAAAGCCAGCTTTCCACACATCAGGAAGACCAGAAAATCGGCGCGATTCGAGTCCAGGATGAGATCGAACACCACATAGAACACCCCAACAAACAACAGCGGCTCCAGCAACCACCACAGGTAGCCAAAAAAATAGCGGGATGCGTCCGCCCGCAGTGACATGCGAGCCATAGCGTCTATCAAACGAAAATATTGGGGCACAGACATCGGGTGGGAGCCAGTAAGTGGATTTCAATTCTCTGCAATGCGGCGCATTCTACCAAAAGGCTGGCGCGGTGTAATGCGCTTGCAGCATTTGGTGCACACCATATTCAGGCGAACCACCCCATTCCAAGACAGCCGGGTTACAATATACGCCATGAGCAAACCCCAACATCGCGCCCGTAAACGCTTCGGCCAGAATTTTCTGCAGGATACCGGTGTTATCGACCATATTGTCCGCGCTATCCACCCGCTACCGGACGACCACCTTGTGGAGATTGGGCCGGGGCAGGGAGCGCTCACCGAACAGCTGTCAGCGAGCGGCTGTCTACTTGATGTTATCGAGCTGGATCGCGACCTTGTACCCGGCCTGTTGGCCGCCTTCAGTGTGAACTCCCGTTTCAAGCTACACAGCGCAGATGCACTCAAGTTTGATTATGAAGCGCTCGCCATAAATAATAAGCCACTGCGTGTGGTGGGCAACCTGCCCTACAATATTTCCACACCGCTTATTTTCAAGCTGCTCGAAAACACCAGCATCATTCAGGACATGCATTTCATGCTGCAGCTTGAGGTGGTAGACCGTCTCGCCGCGAGCCCCGGCGGCAAGGATTGGGGGCGTCTGGGCATCATGGCCCAATATCATTGTGAGGTGGAGAAATTATTCGAGGTAGCACCCGAGGCATTCAACCCACAACCGAAAGTGCGCTCTGCAATCGTGCGGCTGGCCCCATGGCGGGAATCGCCCTGGCCCAGTTGCGATACCAAAAAGCTGCGGGAGGTGGTACGAACCGCCTTCAGCCAGCGTCGCAAAACCTTGCGCAACAACCTGAAAGGGCTTATAGATATCACGCGCCTGGAGGCGCTGAACATTGACCCCGGGGCAAGGGCGGAAACACTGGAGCTCTCCCAGTTCATAGAGATAACGACGGCAATCCATGGATAAAACACATCTTCCCGATAAAGAGGCTCACGAGGTGGGCGTGGCAGTGGTCACTACCTACCTGCCTGGACACTCAAAGCCAGAGCTCGACCAATACGCTTTTGCCTATACCATCACCATCAGCAATGAGGGCGACGTGCCGGTTCAATTGCTGTCGCGGCACTGGGTCATCACCGATGCGGACAGCGGGGTGCAGGAAGTACGCGGCGAGGGAGTGGTGGGCGAACAACCACTGATACCACCGGGCAAATCCTTCCGCTATACCAGCGGGGCAACTCTGACCACGCCGGTGGGCTGCATGGAAGGCAGTTACACCATGGTACGCCGGGATACCGACGAGCAGGAACCCTCCCCCAATGGGCATTTTGACGTCCCCATTCCCGCGTTCTCGCTACACACCCCCACGGCACTCCACTAGTGCTTGCAGGCGATCGGACTCTCCCTTGAGTACCTACGTTGTCGGCGATATCCAGGGCTGTCTGCAGCCGCTGAAGTGCCTGCTGAAAAAGGTCTCATTCAATCCCGACAAAGACATGCTCTGGTCCGTTGGCGACATCGTCAACCGGGGCCCTCGCTGCCTGAAAACCCTGCGCTACCTGTATAAAATGCGCGACAACCTGGTGCTGGTACTGGGCAATCACGACCTCCACCTGCTGGCAGTAGCCGCAGGGGTGCGCCCGCCCCACCGTTCCGACACACTGGATAAAATTCTCAAGGCGCCGGACAAGGAAACCCTGCTCACCTGGTTACTACACCGCCCACTTATACATCACGAACACAACCACACCCTGGTGCACGCGGGCATCCCTCCGCAATGGACAGTGGCCGAGGCTATGAGCCGTGCCCGCGAGGTGGAAGCGGTGCTGCAAAGCTCAAAGTGCATTGATTTTTTCAAGGCCATGTACGGCAACGAACCCCTGGTCTGGTCGGACGACCTGACCGGCATGACGCGACTGCGGGTGATTACCAACTACCTTACCCGCATGCGCTTTTGTACCAGCCAGGGTGTGCTCGACCTGGACAGCAAGGGCCCCAGCCCGGACCTGGGAAAGAGCAAAGTCTCAGCATGGTTCAGCCACCCCAATCGCAAAACAGCCAATGATCGCATCCTGTTCGGGCACTGGGCATCCATAGAGGGCAAGACCGACAACGCCAATGCCATAGGCCTGGACACTGGCTGTGTGTGGGGCGGTGTCATGTCCATGTATGAAATCGAGACCGGGCGCAGAACCAGCTGTGCCTGCAGCAACGGCAAGTGCAAAAAAAGCCAATGCAAAGTACCGGCACCCGGAAAGCGCTGATGGATGTCTATCTGGTAGGTGGTGCCGTGCGAGATGCCCTATTGGACTACCCTACCAGCGAACGGGATTGGGTAGTGGTGGGCGCAAGCCCACAGGAAATGCTGGATCAGGGCTATCAGCAGGTGGGCAAGGATTTTCCGGTATTCCTGCACCCGCAAACAAAAGACGAGTACGCCCTGGCTCGCACCGAGCGCAAGTGGGGCCACGGTTATACCGGCTTCGCCGTACACTGCGATCCGTCGGTCACGCTGGAACAGGATTTACTGCGCCGCGACCTCACAGTGAATGCCATGGCGCGCACGGATTCCGGTGAGATTATCGACCCTTATGGCGGGCAGCAGGACCTCGCTGCGAAAGTGCTCAGGCATGTATCAGACGCCTTCGTGGAAGACCCCTTGCGGGTATTGCGCACCGCACGCTTTGCTGCGCGTTATGCCCATCTCGGGTTCACCGTGGCACCGGAGACAATGGCATTGATGACCAGCATCGTCAGCCAGGACGAACTGGCCCACTTACCGGCAGAGCGGGTGTGGGTGGAGCTGGAGCGAGCCCTAGCGGAACCCAACCCGGAAGTGTTTGTGCGTGTGCTGCGAGACTGCGGCGCGCTGGCGCGCCTGCTGCCGGAGGTGGACACGTTGTTTGGCGTGCCGCAAACCGCAGAATACCACCCCGAAATCGACACCGGCATTCACACCTTGATGACACTGCAACAGGCCGCTCTGCTAACCAAAGCTACCGATGTACGATTCGCATTACTGCTGCACGACCTGGGCAAGGGCACTACTCCCGAGGCCGAGTGGCCCCGGCACATCGCCCATGAACACCGGGGGCTGAAACTGGTCAAGGGTGTTTGCAAACGCCTTAAAGCGCCGGTATTACACCGGGACCTGGCACTGAAAGTGTGTGAATTCCATACCCATTGCCACCGGGCACTGGAGTTGCGGGGCAAAACCCTGCTCAAGCTGCTCAATGCCACCGATGCGCTGCGCCGACCAGACCGTTTCGAGGCATTCCTGCTGGCCTGCGAAGCGGACGCCCGCGGCCGCGAGGGGCTGGAGCAACGCGCCTACCCCCAGGCCGCCTACCTGCGGCGCGCGCTGCGTATTGCACAGGGCATCACCGCCGCGCAGTTCGACGGCCAGGGTATAGAGGGAAAAGCACTGGGTGAAGCGATCGCCGCGGAGCGCGTGCGCCAACTCGATATTCTGCGAAGAGAGACGCGTACCATAGAGCCCTGAATGCGAACGCGGTGCGCTATGGAAACTGCGCCACGATCCGGCTCAAGCCTGTGAAATTTCGCGACCACGCCAACTGAAATCCACTTTTTGCAGCTGCTGTGAACCCCGATCATAAGCCTGCCACAATTCGCGATAGGTCTTGCCGGCGATGGGGTGAACTTCCGAGCCGGCCAGCTCTGCCAGCGGGCACAGCACAAACGCATTCTCCAGGATCTCGGCCCTGGGCAGCTCAACGCCCTCCACCGTGCCACTGAGTTGGCCATGGGTCAGAATGTCGATGTCCAGCTGGCGCGCACTGAAGCGCGAGGCCTTCGCCGGGCGGCCGTGCTCAACTTCTATATGCCGCAGCTGCCGCGCCAGCTGGCCTGGGCTGAGTTCTGTATCGGTGGCCACCACCAGGTTGAGAAAGGGCTGGCCGGCGAAACCGATGGCCGCACTGTCATATACGGACGAAAGCACAAGCGGGCCGAAAAGCCCCTGCAGGGCATCGAGCCCGGCGACAATATAGCGCTCCCGTTCGATATTACTGCCTACACCGAGGTAAACCCGTGCCATCAGGGCCGTTCGCCCCGCTCAATAAGCACGCCGACTTCCCGCGCCGCTGCGACTGCACCGGGCTTTGCCAGCCGCAGCCGCAGCCAGGGCACCGCGAACTCCTCAAGCAGCAGGGTTGCCACGCGCTCAGCCAGGGTTTCAATCAGCTGAAATTCGCTCGCTTCTATAAAGGAAAGCAGGCGGGCAGAGATCTCCGCATAATCCAGCGCGTCCTCGATGCCGTCACTGGCAGCGGCACGCCGGTTATCCGATGCCAGCTCCAGGTCCAGTACCACGGTCTGGCGAACCCGCCGCTCCCAGTCGTAGACACCGATAACGGTATCGGCTCGCAGTTCGCTGATGTAGACAATATCCATTAGTTCGCCTCAGGGGTGGCCAGCGGGGGCAATTCTTCCATCGGCCAGCGCGGCCGCACTGCGGCGGCCTCCTTGTCGACCTGGCCCGCCTGCAGGCGCTGGGCACCGGCGTAAGCGATCATGGCACCGTTATCAGTGCAGTATTGAGGCGCGGGGTAGAACACCCTGCCACCTTCTTTCGCCACCGCAGTATCCAACTGCCCTCGCAAATTCACGTTGGCGCTGACACCACCGGCTATTACCAGAGTCTTCAGCTGCTCCTGTCGCAGGGCTCTGCGACATTTGATCACCAGGGTTGCCACCACGGCTTCCTCGAAAGCCAGGGCGATGTCGCATTTGTCCTGCTCGGACAACTCTCCTTCTGTACGGCAAGCTGCCACGGTATTGAGAGTGTAAGTTTTCAGACCACTGAAACTGAAATCCAGGCCCGGGCGATTGACCATGGGCCGGGGGAACGTAAAGCGGTCGGGCCTGCCCTGCAAAGCCAGACGCGCTATATGCGGACCTCCGGGGTAGGGTAAGCCGAGCATTTTCGCGGCCTTGTCGAAGGCCTCTCCGGCGGCATCGTCAAGCGACTCGCCCAGAATGCGGTATTCGCCGATGGCGTCCACACGCACCAACTGGGTGTGGCCACCGGAAACCAGCAGCGCCACAAAGGGGTAATCGGGGTGATCTTCCTCCAGCATGGGGGCCAGTAAATGGCCCTCCATGTGGTGCACACCCAGCGCCGGCACCCCCCAACCCCAGGCCAGTGCCCTGGCGAGGGTAGCCCCCACCATCAGCGCTCCCACCAGGCCTGGGCCCGCGGTATAGGCTACCCCGTCGATGTCAGCAGCCTCGCAGCCGGCCCTGGCCAGCACCTCTTCCACCAGCGGCAGCGTCTTGCGTATATGGTCGCGAGAGGCCAGCTCGGGCACCACGCCACCGTATTCCACGTGAATATCCACCTGGCTGAACAGGGCATCAGCCAACAGGCCCCGCCCGGTGTCATAGAGCGCGACACCGGTCTCATCACAGGATGTTTCAAGGCCCAGGATCAGCATTGTGCCCACCGTTTTCAAGAAGGAGCGAATCATACTGGCTGGGCCCTCTCCAGACTACCCCTTCGGCCCCAGCCGGTGGCGAGCCCGCCACCCGCAATCCCCCCGCCGAAAGCGCTACCACCCCTTTGCAAATCGGCCGGGATAAGGATAGAATGCGCGCCCTTTCAGGTGACCATCAGCCCAACGGCCGGTTGTTGCCCCAACCAAAGAGACAGGTAAGGTATAAATGCCTCATATCAAGATCAAGGAAAACGAGCCGTTTGACGTGGCCCTGCGCCGTTTCAAGCGCTCCTGTGAAAAAGCTGGCGTTCTGGCCGAAGTGCGCAAGCGCGAGCATTATGAAAAGCCCACCACCGTACGCAAGCGTGCCGGTGCTGCTGCGGTGAAGCGCCACCTTAAAAAGCTCTCCAGGGACAACCGCAAGCGCGTTCGCCTCTACTAGTAGGCACCTTCCCTATGAGTAACGAACCTCTCACGGCTACCATCAAGGCGGCCATGAAGGCGGCGATGAAGGCCCGGGAGAAAGAACGCCTGGGAACCATCCGCCTGATTCTGGCGGAATTCAAACGCATTGAAGTGGACGAGCGTATCGAAGTTGATGACGCACGTGCGCTCGTTGTGCTGGATAAAATGGTCAAGCAACGCCGCGACTCGGCAGACCAGTTCCAAAATGCCGGCCGCGATGAACTGGCAGCCCAGGAAAATTTCGAAATTGGCGTGATCCAGGAATTCCTTCCCACGCAACTCAGCGACGCTGAACTTGTTGCTATGGTTGATGCCGCTATCGCAGACAGCGGCGCCACCGGCATGCAGGCCATGGGCGCCGTAATGGGCCAGCTAAAGCCCAAACTGCAAGGCCGCGCAGATGTCGGCGCTGTCAGCCAACTGGTCAAGGCCCGACTTACCAGCCCAGCATAGACGTGGTTCAATAGCCTGCCACTAACAGCGTAACACCCCTGAATGGCCGGACGAATACCGCAAGCTTTCCTCGATGACCTGCTGGAACGCGTCGACATCGTCGAGGTGATAGATCGTCGCGTCAAACTGCGCAAGTCCGGCAAAAACTACTCTGCCCGCTGCCCCTTCCACGAAGAAAAAACCCCGTCGTTTAGCGTGAACCCCGACAAGCAGTTCTACTATTGCTTCGGCTGCGGCGCCGGTGGTAATGCTCTCGGTTTTCTCATGGATTACGAGAATCTGGACTTTCCCCGGGCCGTGGAAGCCCTGGCTGGCAGCGCTGGCATGGAAGTGCCGCGCGAACCCAGCCGCGGGGGCAGCCAGAGCGCCGAGCGAGAACAGAGCAACAAGGCCCTCTATACGGTGATGGAGCAGGCCGCGACCTATTACGCGGGACAACTGCGCCGCCACCCGGAGGCCGGTCGGGCCGTTGAGTACCTGAAAAAGCGAGGGCTTACGGGCGAGATAGCCAAACGCTTTGACCTCGGCTTTGCCCCCCCGGGCTGGCACAACCTGCAGGAGGAGCTTGGCGAAACACCGGCACAGCAAACGCTGCTGAAGGACAGCGGCATGCTGGTAGAGAATGAGTCGGGTAACATATACGACCGTTTTCGCGACCGCGTTGTATTCCCCATTCGCGACCAGCGAGGGCGGGTAGTAGCCTTCGGCGGTCGTGTATTGGGTGATGACAAACCCAAGTACCTGAACTCCCCGGAGACAGAAATTTTTCACAAGGGCCGGGAACTGTACGGCCTGTATCAGGCACGCCAGGCGAACCGCAAACTGGACCGCTTACTGGTTGTGGAAGGCTATATGGATGTTATTGCCCTGGCCCAGCACGGCATTAACAATGCCACCGCCACACTCGGCACAGCCACCAGCAAGACCCACCTGGAACGCATCTACCGCCTGTGCCCGGAAGTGGTGTTCTGCTTCGACGGCGACGAGGCGGGGCGCAAGGCCGCCGTCAGGGCCATGGAGGCCGCACTGCCCTGCATGGAAGATGGACGCCAGGCCCGCTTCCTGTTCCTTCCCGAGGGGGAAGACCCGGACACTATGGTGCGCGGCGGGGGCGCCGAGCACTTCAACATCCTGGTCAGCAATGCCATGCCGCTGGAGGAGTTCCTGTTTGAATCAGTGGCCCAGGGGCTGGACACCAGCAGCATGGATGGCAAGGCGCGCATGAGCAAGCTTGCCTTGCCGCACCTTCGGCAGCTGCCTGAAGGCGTCTATCGGCAACTGATGTTCCAGGCCCTGGCCCAGCGCACAGGCCTGGACCTGACCAGCCTGATGCAGCTGGAACCCGAGCCACCCCCACCTGCAGCACCGGCGGAGTATGACGAACAGGGGCCGCCGGATTACGTCGAGGGGCAAGAGACACAGCCACGACAACGGCATGCCAGGGGTGCCCGCGCCGGAGGCTATTCCAACCTTGCCCAGGCCGCTATCGCACTGCTGCTGCATCAACCGGCTATTGCCCACCTTGCCGACCCGGGCTCACTGGCGGAACTGGAGGGGGAAGACGTAGACCTGCTGCGCGCACTGCTGGCACTGCTTCAGAGGCGGCCCGAATCCAACACCGCCATGTTACTGGGGCACTGGTACGGCACGCCGGAGGGCGAGTTGCTGAACCGGCTGGCCGGGCAGGAGCGCCTGATACCCAGAGAGGGCATTGAGCAACAATTCATCGACACCATACAGGTACTGGCGCGAGCCCCAGAGCAATCGAAACTGGCGGCACAAGTCGACAAATTGAAGCACACCAACTACGCTGAAATGAGTGAACTTGAGAAACAACGGCTCCGCGAGATGCTGCAGGAGAAGCAGAGACGGGATTCTCAAGGCAAAAAACCAACGTAACCCAAACAATCAAACCTACTGTGGATGTGCGAAATTCCCGGAACTCCCGGGTTGTGTAACTGAAATAAGGCCCCATATAACAATGGCTGGGCATTTGACAGAAATGCCGGCCGAAATGGCCCAGAATACACAATATTGCCGTAGCCACCTGTAGTTAAGGCGCTCTCTTCCGGTTATAATCGCCGGCTAAATTTTTTTCGCATTTGTGGTGAAGGTGTCAGCTTAATGACCAATGTCGTGAAACAACAGTCCCGCTTGAAAGACCTGATTGCCAAGGGCAAGGAACAGGGTTATCTCACCTATTCCGAGGTGAATGACCACCTGCCTGAGGACATCTCCGATCCGGATCAGGTCGAAGACATCATTCAGATGATCAACGACATGGGCATTCAGGTGTTCGAAGCCGCACCCGATGCCGATGACCTGCTGATGTCCGAGGGAGATTCTGCCGACGATATCGCCGCAGCAGAGGCCGCCGCCGCACTCGCCGCGGTAGAAACAGAAGCGGGCCGCACAACTGACCCTGTTCGCATGTATATGCGCGAGATGGGCACCGTTGAGCTGCTTACTCGCGAGGGCGAAATTGTTATCGCCAAACGTATCGAAGAGGGTATTCGGGAATTGATGGCCGCCCTCGCCCACTTCCCCGGTTCAGTAGAGAAGATCCTCGCAGAGTACGACCTGGTGTCGCAGGAAGAACGCCGTCTGGCAGACATCATGGTGGGCTATCTCGACCCGGCAGAAGATGTACCCTCCGCACTGGAGATCGCAGAAGCCGCGCAGGCGGCCCAGGCCGCTCAGAACGCCCCGGCCAACAGCGACGACGACGATGAAGAGGTCGACACTGGCCCCGATCCCGTGGAGGCGAAGAAACGCTTCACGGCTCTCAAGCGCCAGTTCAACAAGACCGAGAAAACCATTGCAGACAAGGGCCGCAATGACCCCAGTGCCATTAAGGAAATGGAGAAGCTGGGAGAGCTGTTCAAATTCTTCAAGCTTACACCGCGAGTTTTCGATCCGATCACTGATTCGCCCCGCAATCTGCTGGCCGGCGTGCGAGACCAGGAACGCGAAATAATGCGTATTGCGATCAAAGTCTGCCATATGCCGCGCAAGGACTTTATCAGCACCTTCCAGGGCTCGGAATCCGACCTCAAATGGCTGAGCCGTCAGGCGCGCAAGAAAGACTACGGCAGCAAGCTGACTGCCGAAAAGGACATTATCCATCGCCTGCAGCGACGCCTGGTTCAAATTGAAGAACAAAGTGGCCTTACTGTCACCGAGATCAAGGAAATCAACCGCCGCATGTCCATGGGCGAAGCCCGTGCCCGCCGCGCCAAGAAAGAAATGGTAGAGGCCAACCTGCGTTTGGTGATCTCCATCGCCAAGAAGTACACCAACCGCGGCCTGCAATTCCTGGATCTTATCCAGGAGGGCAACATTGGCCTGATGAAAGCCGTGGACAAGTTCGAGTACCGCCGCGGCTACAAGTTCTCGACCTACGCCACCTGGTGGATTCGCCAGGCGATTACCCGCTCCATCGCCGACCAGGCTCGCACTATCCGTATTCCCGTGCACATGATTGAGACCATTAACAAGCTCAACCGTATCTCACGCCAGATGCTGCAGGAAATGGGCCGCGAGCCCACCCCTGAAGAACTGGGTGAGCGCATGGACATGCCGGAAGACAAAGTGCGCAAGGTGCTGAAGATTGCCAAGGAGCCGATCTCGATGGAAACCCCCATCGGCGACGACGAAGATTCACACCTGGGCGACTTCATCGAAGACAACACCATCCACTCCCCCGTGGACGCCGCCACAGGCCAGGGCCTGCAGGAAGCCACCAAGGAAGTGCTGGCCGGCCTCACCGCCCGCGAAGCCAAGGTATTGCGCATGCGTTTCGGTATCGACATGAACACTGACCACACCCTTGAGGAAGTGGGCAAGCAGTTCGATGTTACCCGCGAGCGCATACGCCAGATAGAAGCCAAGGCACTGCGCAAGCTGCGTCACCCGACACGCTCGGATTACCTGCGCAGCTTTCTGGACGAATGATCTAGGCACACCCCCAGCCGCGCATTATAATGCGCGGCGTAACTCCTCTCGTGACCCATCGCTCTGCTGGTTAGAGTATCCGACTCATAATCGGTAGGTGCATTACCAAAAGTCCTCGGGAGACAGTATTTTAAGGTTTATGGGCCTTTAGCTCAGTTGGTTAGAGCAATCGACTCATAATCGATCGGTCCCCAGTTCGAGTCTGGGAAGGCCCACCATAAATCTTTAAATATCATAGAGTTAGTTATCACTCTCCCTATTGCGATTGGCCTTAGTAAGGCATCGCACCAAGGCCAAGTAAAAAAACCCAGGTCGCAAAGAATATTTTTAGATTTCGCGGCGAAAAATATAACACCAGATACTTCGCCATTGTGCCTCCTATTATCGCCCCTGCTCCCGCAAACAGTACTATTGGCCAATAAATGGCTTCTGTTACTGCCACATGAAATAGAATCGCTGACCAAACTGAAAAAGCGCTTAATATCACTGCCACCGCGATTGAAAAGGTGACGTTAAACCGCCTCATTATAAGGAATACGGCTACTAACTCGCCTACTCCAATTGATAGATAGGCCGTCACTCCGCCGCCGACTAACGCGATTAAGGGCAGAAACAGCCTGTCGAAAGACGACAATACCTGACTAAATGTTTGTTGCTGAAGTAAAGGGATACTGGCGAAGATACCTAATGACAGCAGTATTGAAAAACCACCGAACAGCAAATGCAGCTGTTCTGCCTCAGCGACCCCCTTGCCAGCGTATTGAACAGCCTGTCCAAACACAATTCCCAGAATCGAAAAAGGAATGGTCAGCTTCAACGCCCGGCTAATTTCACTCCAGTCTTTATTGTCGGTCTGTTTACCCCGATAAAACACCCACCAGGCAATCGCCCCCGCTGTCATACCACAGCATTGAATAGCAAAGCTCGTTGCCACAGTGGTGTTTGCATCGAAGTTCAAGTGATTGAAAAAGGGTACAAAAATGACGCCGCCACCCGCCCCGGTCGAATTGGCAAAAAGGGCTCCCACTACACCGAGTAAAGCGAACCCACCGTAATCAATCAAGGTGTCTAGCGGGTCAAACAGCAGTAGCAATATGAAAAGCCAACAGGTCGCCAGTACGGTTAGAATATTAAAGGTAGACAAATAACGGCTCATAGAGAACTAAGGTAACTCAACAGTTGGTGATGCTGACCGGGCAGTAGCCCTGAGTACACTCGTAAGGGCGAGGCGCATCCGAATGCCGCAAACAGCTGGGGCGTTTCTGCTGTTTTTCGCCATCGGCGAGCTGGCGGGAGTATCGACTAATTTCGAGGCTGTGAACATCAGATATTTGTGAGCGGTGGCATAAGTAAAGCTTCAAGGCTCGTCAGTACATTCGACCAGGACAGCCAAAGCCCTTGCAAGTATTCATTTGCCCACTTTACCATTCATGGCCTGTTAATTTGGCGATACCTGTCGGTACCGACTATAGTGCTAGTGACTCTTCTGCGATCATTCCCTGCACTTCTGGTCTGTTGCGTCGAGTGTAGCGACAATCCAAGATTCACGGCTAAATGATTCAATCAATTTACTACAACGAGAAGCGAAACGATGGAATTTACAGGAAGATGTTACTGCGGCGATATCCAGTACTCGGCGTCCGGCGACCCCGCCCTTAAGCTGCAATGCCACTGCCGCGAATGCCAATATATTTCCGGCGGAAACGCAAATGTCACCATCGGCATGCCCGATGACGGCTTTAAATACACAAAAGGCTCACCGAAACAATTCCAACGTAGCGATCTTGAAAACGGGGTTGTCCGCGAATTCTGCGGCAATTGCGGAACAGGCCTTTTATCAATGGCTGCTGCCCTGCCGGGCGTACGACTTATCCGCGCAGGTACGATGGATGATCCCAGCATGTTTACTCCCGACATGGCGATTTTTACCGTTGACCAGCAAAGCTTTCATCATATTCCGGACGGCATGCCCTCTTTTGAAAGAATGCCTGGCTAACATGAAAAATGGCCTTGTCACTTCGGAACTAGTGGCGACAGGGCCAGAGCACTCGCCGATCATCGGCAGCCGCTGCCGAGCCCTCGCTTTGCTTATGCTGAACACGCTTATAGCAAAGCGTTTTCTCCATCCATACTGCGCTCAGGTATTTACGTCTTGGCGGAACTGCTGAGGCGTTATTCCCGTCCAGCGTTTGAATGCGCGGCGAAAACTGGAACTATCGTGATAATTCAGCATAACCGCGACAGCCTCTACAGAGAACGTGGTGTCACGCAAATAATCGGTTGCCAGAGACATCAGTAGCTGATCCTTAAGCTCACGGAAAGAGTTGTTTTCGGCCTCCAGCCTGCGGGCCAGAGTACGCTTACTGATGAAGTTCTGCTGCGCCGCGTTATCCTCGCTGAGTTTCCCTGGAGGGTGCGACAACAATTGCTTTCTCACCCGGTGCGTCATGGGGTTTTCACTTTCATCAAGCTCAGCCAGCATCCGCTGGCATTGTTGCAGGGCAAATTTGTAGTTCTCAAAATCAGAAGAAACGTTGGCGGTCAGCAGCAGCTTCTCTGGTACCACCAGTTTATTTTCCCGGGAATTGAATCGAATCGGACAGTGAATACTTTTCTCATACTCTTTGTAGTATGCGGGTTTCGCGTAACTGCAATGCATACTTCCCTCGCTAAATTTGTGCCCCATGACAAATTCAATCAACGAGATCAGCGACAGGAAGAAGGCCTCTGAAACGCATCGGTACAGCTCGAGATTACCCTCTATATCGACCTCGAAGTAACAGTCCAGATTATGTTCACGATATTCTGTACGGCTTCGTATGATACTGATACGCCCCGGGATGAAACTCTGGAAATCCTGGATGGCAGTCAACAGGTTGGGACTGCTATTGGCGAGAAACCCAAGTGGCCCATGGGTCGGCGGCGTCAGCGCACACCCTATTTCCAGCCCTAGGGCCGGGTTGCCTGAATACTGCATGGCGTTGTGTACTATCTGAAGCTGCTGACTCTTGGTCAGCAGCGTGGTGTCATCCATCAATTCCTCAACTGAAAGCCCACTCCCTTTCAGCAGAATACCGAGGTTCTTTTCCTGCAGCTGTAGCTGCCTCGCTATCACTCTTGAGTAGCCCACCGCAATCGAGGCGGGCCCATCGGCCAGTGCTTCAGGACTGGGAGATACCATGATAATTCCTCAAACAGATTTATCGATAATGGCAATAATTGTCCCCATTATGTCAAATTATGTCCCCTTATTGCGAACTAAATGGGCCTACTATATCCACATATGAATTCCATGCCAGAAACCGTTGCCGAGGCAAATAACCGATGATCACATTTCCCGATGAAATAAAGAAAGATCGGCGATGGATTAGCCGCGAGATTGAGCGACTCGACCCGGACAAGGACCACGCCAGGATCATGTCCATGGTCGCCCAATACCAAATGGACGAATTTACCCTGAATTTCCTGGTGACGCTGCTGAACAGCTACGTCGTCAGGCCAGCGCACATGGCAGAGACCCAGGTCTTTACTAACAAGGCCATTCGTCGCCCAAATCAGAGGATGCAAGACGCTCTGAATTTCTTCTGGACCTGGTATGCGAACGGACCAGATGCGCCAGAAACTATCGAGTCCGTCAATCGACTCAACAGAATTCACGGTGGAGTAGCGCGGCATCTTCCTGGCCACTTCGAGGATAGTGATGACTTCAATTACGTGCT
Source organism: uncultured Haliea sp. (assembly GCA_963977485.1). Classification (GTDB taxonomy): domain Bacteria; phylum Pseudomonadota; class Gammaproteobacteria; order Pseudomonadales; family Halieaceae; genus JARRPM01. Next base: position 346,626 of record CAXBOW010000004.1, on the reverse strand, counting down.
GGGTCGCCTCGTCGTACTCCAGGACCGCTTGCTCAAGAAACTTGGCCTGGCCGGAATGCACCCCAAGGTCAAACTTGCGCAGTTCAATTTCGCGAGGCAAATCTCCAGGCACTTTCGACGTGAAGGTGATCGCGAACTGGACGCCTTCCCGGAAAGTCTCGAGGAACTGGAATGCTTCGTCGACCGATGGGAAGGAAAGAATCACGTTTACTCCCCGATTCAAACCGATCTGGTCAACGCCCTGATCTATGCGTTTGGCGAGCGTTGGTTTCCCCGTCCTCTGCACCCACTCGGACGTTGGATTGCTACATACTCTCTTGAGGACCACTTTCTTGAACACGTTCGTATCCAGCCGCTACGAGGTGTCCCTCGCCTACTGACTCACACGCTTCTGAAAACTGTGTTTTTTTACAAGACCCGATTGGCGGCAGATTCGAAGGTCTCCGCCTACGAGACGCGCAAGACACTGACTAAAGAAGAATACCGAGCGATGGATGCAGTCGCAACAGCTCGAGCCGACGACCTCGGTTGGCACAAAGGCGGCAAGGAGTCGGTAGGACTTGCCAGAACATCCGGGGGAGTGTGCCCGATGATGAATCATACTGGCCCGACTGAATCACCGGGCGATACCCTGGCAAAACCTGGGCCCAAGGGCGAGGCTAGCCAAACCAGTAGCCTTCCGACGTCATTCTGAGTTCAAGACCGGAGACACGTGTGAAAGTAATTGTCATAGGTGCAGGGCCAGCAGGTTGCGCCGCGGCTTATACCGCAGGCAAACATGGCAACGACGTGCGACTGTTCGAGGCGGCCGATAGTGTCGGGGGGCGAACGAGGCAGCTCAGGCGAGACGGTTTCAATCTCGGCATAGGCGCGCTGTTTCTGATGGGCGGTATCTATCCGCGCACTATGGCATTACTAAAGGAAATGGACCGCTACAAGCAGCTTGTGCCATGGAAAGGTACTGCTGAGCTCGCTGACAAAGATGGCAGACGTTATCCGGTGCGGTTTGATTCGATTGCGAGCTTTCTCGGCCTGCCAGTGCTCAATCTCCGGGACAAGATACGAGTGATCACCGAGGGATTAAAGTTATTCCTCAGCCCGGGACCCAGGAATCCGTTCAGTGGAACCGAACTCGCACGGTTCGACAAGGGCGAAAACCTGGAGGACTGGTCGCGTGAACATCTAGGTGACCAGGCGTATGAATACATTATGCGGCCAATCATGGATTTCCTTTACGCGGTGCCCTTGCGGGAGCTGTCAACACCGTTTCCAAAAGCGATCATTCAACAAGCCTATAAGCTCGGGCTCTCTGTCCCGCCGGAGGGTATCGGCCAGGTGAGCGAATGGCTCATGGAGTCAGTGCCACGTGATCAGATCCATCTCTCTTGTCCTGTTGATCGCCTTGAACGGGAGGGTGACAAGTGGAAGGTCTTCGCCAATGGCGAGGCATACGAGGCCGATGGCATTGTGATCGCGACCGAAGCATTCACCGCCGCCACCTTGCTGCAGGCGTTCATTAATGAAGATGCAATCAGGCGTCTCATGAGCACGCCATACACCGAATACGCGCACGTCGCCATCGCTTACAAAAAAAACCCCTGGCCCGACTATCCTGTGGATATGGTACTGCCCGTAGGAGTTGGCGAGGCCCGGAACGTGGGCGCTATAGTGTTGCACGGTCGTCGTTCGCCAAACTCAGTACCCGAGGGTGGCCAGGCTGTAGGCGTTTATTTCAACACACCTCCGCTCGCACGTATGAGTGATAAAGACATTGAGCATGAAGCCTTGAGACAAGTAAATGCAGCTTTTGGTGAGGCACCTACCCCAAGTTTTGTGCAGCTTTTTCGCTACGATAACGGGCTTACGATTGCGAAACCAGGCCACTACGATCAGCTCGACAAGGTGCACGACCTCTTACCAGCGAATGTCAAACTCGCAGGGGACTATTTTGCACAAGCCGGAGTAGAAGCGGCCGTCTACAGCGGTGAACGCGCTGCGCTCGAGCTAACTGGAAGCTCATAGAAACGCGTCCCAGCCAATATGAGCGCTTTGTAATCAACGGATTATCTCGATGATAACAATATTGGCTAAGCCGCAGTAGGAAGTAACTTGCAATGAAAAGATCGATAACGGACTGGGCTATAACAAAAATACTATAGGGTGTCGGCTATGAACCAAATTATGCGAATTGCACCCGAAATGGCGTTCGGTCCTGTGCTTAGTAACGATGCCTATTTCAGGTATTGGCGGGCATGCGCGATAATGGGACCCGTGTTTTTGACGGCGTTCATCATCTGTTGGGGAATTCTCGGTCATAATATTCCGCCCATTCCCGCCGACTTCACCGCCGAACAGATGGCAGAGCACTTCCGCACAAATGCCAACCAGGTGCGCGCCGGAATGGCAGGCGCAATGCTGTTCGGTTGTCTTTACCTGCCCTGGACACTATCGATCACCAAGGTCATGTTCTGGATTAATCCTCAGGAAAACAACGATATATTGTCCACCCTGCAGATGTGGGGCGGGGGGCTGACGGTGGTTCCACTTGTGACCTCAAGCGTTTTCTGGCTGACCGGTGCCTACCGCCCTGATGCATTGACGCCCGCCACTTTGCAGATGCTTTACGACCAGGGCTGGTTACTGATCGACATGTTCTACTTCATCACCAGTATTCCTATGATAGCTATCGGTGTTGCAGGGCTGACTGACAGTCGCACAGCTCCGCTCTTTCCGCGCTGGGCCTGTTGGTACTCCATATGGGCCGGACTAAGTTTCCTGTTCGAACTGTTGATGCCATTTTTCACGACTGGCCTGTTCGCACGACAAGGCTGGCTTAATTTCTGGGTGGAGTTTCTGGTCTGGTTTGCCTACATCCTTATAGTGTCCTATTTCCTGTTGAAGGCTATCCCGCGCCTGGAGCAGGAAAGAGCGGCAATGCTCAAGGCAGGATGATTAACCAGTGGAGCATTACTTGACCTTGCGCAATTCACTGCCGAAAACGCCCGCGGAGGTCGCCGACCCTGCCGCGAATGCCATTATTGCAGGCATTCATTTTTTTATACTTGCTGATCTTCTGGTCTTTGCTGCCCTCTTTGTTGGTTTCATGGTGGAACGTGCAGAGGAGGTTGCGCTTTTCAATGAATCGGCCAGCATACTCGATCCCTGGACGGGCATTTTCAATACGCTGATTCTGGTTACCAGCGGTGTGTGCGTGGTTTTCGCGGTCAATGCCGCGAGGGATGGTCGGGCGGTTATAGCCCGGCGCTGGATTCTTGCCGCGTTTGTCATCGGTCTGGGCTTTGGCATCAGCAAAATACTGGAATACGAGAACAAGATTTCCCAGGGTATCACCATGCACAGCAACGATTTCTACATGTTTTATTACGCCCTCACCGGTGCACACTTCCTGCATTTTATCGGCGGCATGGTGGCACTGGCTGTTATCTGGCACCTGGCAGCTAATAAGCCTGTGGATGGCCTTTTTTTCGGCACTATCGAATCGGTGGGCCTCTACTGGCACATGGTCGACCTGCTCTGGCTGTTTATCTTCCCCTTACTCTACTTACTGGGGACATGATGGCGCACGTCAGTTCACGACAAGCATTGTGGGTATGGCTTTTCCTGATGAGTGCCAGCCTGCTTACTGCCTGGATGGCGGATCACGGTGCGGTGTTCGGTAGTTGGACAGTCATAGCGATTCTGCTGATTGCACTGTTAAAGGCGAGAGCCGTGATTCTTTACTACATGCAGGTCCGCTGCGCTCCATGGCAGTTACGCCTGGCCTTCGATGCCTGGGTCGCGTTCGTGACAATGGTAGTTGGAGGGCTCTGGCTTGTGCAGCGAGGCCCATTGTTCTGAGACGGGGTAATACCCATTTTTTTTGTTTAGCTGGAAAATTCAAAAAGAGGAAATGTGTTATGAAATCGATAGATAACGATCCGTTATTCCGGAAGTCGATGGTGTTCTGCGCGTGGACAGGTTTTGCCTGTATCTTTTTCTTCATCATCGGTGGAGTGGTTCTGGGTGGGATGCTACCGCCCCTGTTCAACTCCGCTGAACCCGCGGCGGAATTTGCCAGGAAGGTTTCCAGTCACGCTTTTGAGCTTAGACTTGGTTCGGCGTTTATGGTGCTTGCTTTTGCGTTCTTTGGGACGCTGGGTGCAGGCATCGCCGCTCAGACACGGCGGACGGAAATCAACCCGATGTTCTCAATCATGCAGACCATATTCGCCGCGTCAGCGATGACCATCGGTGTACTGGTAGCTTTCGCCTGGGGGTTGGCAGCATTCAGGCCTGAACTATACGACCCTTCTGTCATTGTCACCTGGATAGACTTCGCCTACTTTCTTGCCCTGTTTTCTGTTCCGCTGTTTGGCGGCTGGTGTGTTGTTATTGCTCTGCCCATCCTTTGGTCGGAAGAAGGCGAGGAACCTTTTCCCCGCTGGGTCGCCTATGCCAATCTCTGGGCCGCGCTGCTTTACGCACCAGGAATGCTCATCATTTTCTTCAAAGATGGACCGTTTTCCTGGCACGGAATCGTCGCGCTGTGGATACCCTACATAGCGTATTTCGGTTGGATTGCGGTTATGTCCGTGGCGCTGCTTGGAGCGGTCAGGCAAACAGGCGAAGTACCTTTGATAAAGCCTGCTACTGCTTGATGCTCGACAGTGTCACACAGGCAAAGAGGGAGCCAGTCCTGACATCCCAGGACACCTCCAAGTTAAATCCGCGACAAAACCATGTACCGGGTGAAATTGGTATCTGGCTATTTGTCGCCGGTGACTTGATAGTTTTTGCGGTCTTTTTTGTCGTGATCGCGTTGGGTGACGTGGAGCAGCCAGAGATTTTCGCCCGGTCGCGCGCTTCACTTGATATGTGGGTGGGCGTGCTAAACACCTTGCTGCTGTTGACAGGGTCCTGGTTCGTCGCGATAGGTGTCGAAAAGTGCAGGTCGACAGGCAAACCTGTCGGCGGCCATTACTTCTCGCTGGCAATACTTTGTGCCGTGGCATTTGCCGCCAATAAAAGCGTCGAGTGGGGCGACAAAATCTCGGCCGGTATTACCCCGGCGACGAATGACTTCTACATGTTGTTCTTCATATTCACGGGTATACACATGTTGCACGTGCTCGCTGGCATCGGCGTGCTGTTGCTTATTCGCAGTGTGAGTAGACGACCCGCCCTGACACGCCGGGATATCAGTACGATGGAGAGCGGGGCAACATTCTGGCACCTGGTCGATCTTCTCTGGATCGTTCTCTTTGCGCTTTTTTATCTCCTTTGACAGGCCCGATTGATGAACCTGAAGAAAAGCAGTGTGTTAAGCGATGGCAAGACATTGGCCTGGTTGCTTCTTATGGTTGCAACCGGCGCTGGGTGGTGGCTGGGGCAAGCGGGTCACGGCAATACACAGGCGGTACACCTGGCAACTGCCGGTGTGGTTGTGGTGGCCTTTACCAAGGTCTGGATTGTCGGCTTCGAGTTCATGGAATTAAGATATGCCCCACGCTGGCTTCGCTACTCTTTCGATGCCTGGATAATCGCCGTTTGCCTCGCTCTATTGTCGATTTGCCTCCGGTAACCCGGTGAACCGGTTATAAGCGTACGCAACTGTTATTCATATTTTTGCACTAAATCAATTATTTTGTGGAAATAACGATGGGCGCCACGTCAGGTTTTTTTACACTTCCGCGATCTCTCTATAGAACACAATTTCTAAATCTCTGTAAAAAAAGCATTTTTTATAAATGGCCCGCAACTTGCTATCCCAATCTGGCTCACAAAATAATTTGTCAGGCTGGAGGTAGCAATAATGAAAAATCAATATCCATGGCGCATGGCTGTTGCATCACTAGTCGCGGCGCTGGCTGTCACCGCACCCGCCCACGCAGCACTGGTAACCGCCAATGCGGAAGTGTTCCTGAGCGGCTCAACTGCCGACAGCGCCTCGGACTCCGACGGTTCCAGCGCTTCCGCAAGCGCATCCGCCGGTTCGAGTTCAGCTCGAGCGTCGTCGTCCGCATCAGGCGCGCTCCTGACAACGGCGCTTGCCGGAGACTTTGGCGGTGTAGCCAACGTGGCGGTCGCGTCATTCGGCGCATTCTCGGCACCTCCGCCGGCCGGCGTACAGTCCGCTATCGCCCAATCCACCTGGTCAAACACTATCTTCAACAACACCGGCACTCTGGTGAATTACAAGTGGCTCTTCCAGGTAACCAATCCGCGCGTCGGTAACAGTGGGCACCCTGATGATTATGCGTCCCTGGATATCGATATCATGCTGAATAACGTAATGATCTGGGAAGGGTACGCGATCCTCGACGACTGCAGCCTCACCACGTCAAACATTGCTCTGACACAGTTCGGCTGTTTCGCGGGGGGCCCGTCTTTTACCATCGGGCTGGACCTCGGTAACTTTGTTTCAGGCCAGTCCTTCACACTCGATTACGTCATGACGGCGTTTGCCGATACCGGCGACCCCACTCCGATCGATGGTAGCCCTACTCAAGCGGGTATTGGCGATCCGTTTGATCCCGACCCCACCGCCTTTGGCCGGATTGTGGCGACTACCGTTGTTGAAACCATACCGACACCGCTTTCCCTGCAGTTGTTCTGTATCGGGCTGGCAGGCCTCCTTTTTTCACGGAGAAAGCAGCGGATTGCCGGTCCAGGACTCTGACATAGACTAGAGCCGCAATGCATGGGCGTATTGGAGTCGCCCGAATTCCAAGCTCGCTGCGACATGAACCGCACCGAGATTAAGAAAGTATCACGCCCTGCAAAGTGTGCTCTTGCGCTGGAACAGGGCTACTCCTCTAGCACTGGTTCAAGGTGTGGGGGAAGCCTGGACTTACAAATCTCGGCATTCTTGCCATGATGCATTCCCCGGTGTCGTCCTTGACACCATCAGTCCAGTCGCAATACTGAATTAGGTAAAACTGCCCCCTGAATTTCTAAAAGAGCCCAGAGGTGAGATACTTAAACGTATAACAGCCTCTGATCGCGGCCGCAGATATACCTCCGTGGCCGATGCTCTCGCTGCACTGAATCAATTTTTCGGGCTCATGCAACAATCGCATGGCAATCTACTGGAATAGTATCTTTCTATGGCAAACATACTCTGCGTTTGGGAAATGGGTGGCAACCTTGGTCACCTGGCAAACCTTAAACCGTTTGTTGATAGTGCGCTGGCTCATAAACACAAGGTGACTCTTGCCGCCAAAGAAATTCGCCATCTGGACATTTTCTTCAAAGGCTATGACATAGAGCTGTTTCAGGCGCCCTATCACTTTCGCCAGCCAAGCAGTCGCTTCAACCCATTACAATCCTATTCGCAATTAATATTGCAACGTTTCGAGACAGAGTCCGAGTTGGCTGCATTGTTCAGTGCCTGGCAAAGTATATTCAAGGCAGTCGAGCCAGATGTTGTGGTTTATGACTTTTCCCCATCAGCGCTAATCTCAAGCCTTGGCCAACCCTGGCAGAAATGGGTTATTGGCAATGGTTTCTTTGTGCCCCGTTGTGATCTGGAATATCTTGGCCTGTTTCCAGGTATAAGAAAAACAGCCGCGAATCAAAAGACTCTTGCCGCTGCCGAGCAACTTTTATTGGAGCAGGTCAATAGCGTTCTTCTTGGAAAGGGCAGGCCCTTAATCAACAACCCCAAGGAAATTTATCAGCAAGCGAATCACGAATTGCTGCTGTCGCCGCCTGAATTGGATCATTTTGGCGCAAGAACAGGCGCTGAATATTTGGGAATCGCGTTAAAAAATACTGGAACCACCCCCGTCTGGAATGAGCAGGCCGGGCTGAAAGCCTTTGCCTACCTGGCCTATTTTAAGGGAATCGAATCACTGTTTGACGAACTTCTCAAGCAAGGTGTCAATCTGTGTATTTACTCTCGGAACCTACCTCCCGAGATAATAAAAAAATACCCGAAGATAGTGTTTATAGCTCAACCGGTACATTTGGCCAGGGTCGCTGAAGAGGCCGATTTTGCCATCACTATGGGGAACTTCAGTACTGCAACAGAATTTTTTCTTAACGGACTGCCGCAACTCCTGATTCCCATGTTTCAGGAACAATACTACTTAAGCAGACGCATAACGGATGCTAAAAAAGGCGTTTTGATGGGTCTTACTATGAAAGATCCCACCGCGCCGGTCAGCGAGATCATCAAACTGTCACGCAAGGGAAAATTTCCTATCGACGCAGACTACCGAACAGCGATGACCGGTGAATTGCTCGAGCAGCGCCTAGATGAACTATTTTCCTTAATTTAGCCAAAAACTGAATGCCTATGACAGATGTCAGTCCGACACAGAGAATGCCGCGGACAGTTTTAGCTAATCCGGGTTAGCTCACTTTATTTGTCACTCGTGTTCCGGCCAGGTGCCCTCTTCCGGATTTCCAGTCCAGCTAGCAAGGCTAAGCGGCGGATATAAAGTCGCAGACTTAGTGCATTCCAATTTCCTATCGCACGGCCTTGCCCGCCGGTGTAGTATCGGTGCAGGGGTTGCTCAGCAAAGGCTAGGCCATGCAGCGGCACAATATCATCAACGATGTAGTACGCCTGGGGCATACGGCGCTGGAGTTCAGCAACACTGCTGAGTTCAGGACTGAGGTATTGTCACAGCTGGAGCACACTTTCAGGTCTTCCAGCTCGGTATTCCTGGACTGGGAACATGTGGGGGAAGGCGCGCGCAGTTGGATCGAGAATGACCTGCATTTTCCCCACTGGGACGCGGAGTATCGTCGCGAATACCTGCAGCGGCTTCGCCATAGTGATCCGCTATTCGGCTGGCTGGATTCCGGCAGCTTCACGCAGTGTGATAGCGTGACCCGCCTGACCAATCTGATAAGCCTGAAAGATTTACACAGAACGCCCTTATACACCGATTTTCTGCAACCGCTGAAATGCCAGTACATACTCACGCTTGCACTCAATTGCGGCCCGGACCTGGTAGCCAATGTGAGTCTCCTTAGGCCCTCCGGTGACCAGGACTTCAGTACTGCCGATATGCAGGCGGCCCGGCTGGCAGCACCCATGTTATGTGGCGCCTATAAGCGCTTGCTATACAAAGAGCTGCTGTCAGAAAAAACTGACCTTGTTGATATCATCAGTGGCTTGCCACGCAAGCAAGCCTGCGTGATTCTGTCGGAATCAATGGAACCACTGTATCTTTCCGAGCCCTTGAAGAAAGTAGCCGATGGCATGTTTGACAATGGCACTGATGGTATTCGCGACGTGTTGTTTTCCTCACCCGCCGCAGGTAAATATCTCAAGCATTTCAACAACCGCAGAGCGGCCAGCAGAAGGCATTTACCCAAAACACTCTCAGCTACTGTAAGACTACCTGGCGGGGACCCCGTCAGGATTGAGATACACAAGCTGGTCACTCCCAGGGGCACCGCATACCTTCGTGTATTGTTTCACCGGGTCGAAAAAACCCTGGCTCCACCTGAACTGAAGGAAAAATCGCTGCTATCGATGCGAGAGCTGCAGATCGCCCAGATGATTGCGGAAGGTGACAATACCGGCCAGATCGGTGTGGCGCTGTGTATTAGCCCGTGGACCGTGAAAAATCACCTGAAAAGCATTTACGGTAAGGTGGGAATCAATAACCGTGCCGGGCTGGTCAGATGGTTGCACCGAGAACAATAGAAAAAAGACAGGTGCACAAGGCACCTGCCAAGCCCAAAAGGGGCTCGCCCCCATAGGGGCATTCCAAACCAGAACAGTGCTATCAGGCTGTTCCTGCAGCCAGCTTGTCAGCTATGGCATCCATTGCTGCAAAGGCATCCAGAAACATATTCATATCAACCGATTCCGGCTGGGTTGAAAGCTTGACCATGACTATGTCGTTAAGCTTATCCATATAGATAATCTGGCCATGAATACCCAGCGCCAGCATCACCTGCCTGGCAGAATCCTTGATCCAGACCTGATTGCGGTAATGACTAAAGCCGAACTCAGCATACTCGCTGCCCTCATAGCACTGTCGAGAAGTAGCAACGCCAGCGATCGAGTCCTCAATCCATTCAGCCGGAATGATTCTCTGGCCATTGAAGCGGCCGTCATTAATCATCATCATGCCAAAGTTGGCCAGGTCACGCGTACAGGCGCTCATCCCCGCACCGACGTAAAGCGTGCCAAGCTTGTCAACGACAACATTGGCGTCGTTGCGAGGTGACAATTTCGACCAGATTTCATTGGTAAGCAAATCGCCCAGGTGTCCGCCCATCGCTTGTTCCAGAATCATACCAATGACGTTAGTAGTAACCGTTCGATAGTGAAACAAGGCACCATTTTCCTGGTCTTTTCCCTGTAAGGATTTTGCGTAGTCATACAGGGAGTCGGGCGTATTCTCGTCGACCAGAGCCGGACGCCAACCGACAGTGACTGCTTCTTTCCAAAAATCTGCTTCAGGATCGGCATAATCCTCGTGGTAGTAGGCGCCTGCAGTCATATCCAACAACTGTCTTACGGTTGTACCTTCCCACGCCGAGTTATTCAGGCCTGGCAGATACTCGGTGATCAGCGCTTCGGGGTCCAGCTGCCCTCTGTCCACGGCTATACCAGCCAGCATACCCACAAAGGATTTCGTCATCGAGTTCATAAGATGATGTGAATCCGCGGTCATATTGTTGAAGTATTGCTCTGCAATAATAGCGCCAGACTTAACGACCATAAAAGAGTCGGTATAACTGTCATCTATCATCTGCTTGACGGTACCTGTTTCGCCATTGACTCTGGTATAGGTAATGTCCTGCAAATCCTGCTGGTCGACGGCAAATTCATAGGCAGCTGCGGTGCCACGCTTCAACCTGAAAGTTGGAAACAGTGCCTGCATATACTGAAAACTCCACCGGTTATTAGGTGCAACTCCCCAGTTGTCGGTGGTTATAGGCTTGTCATCACGCATTTTCAATCTTCCCTTTCTTTCAGAGGTTATATTCGACCGAGACACCATAGGTGCGCGGCTCTGCATTAATTGTCAGAAAAAGCGCGAACCCCGGCACATCGTTGATATAGCGCAGATAGTCTTCATCTGTCAGGTTCTTGCCCCAGGCACTGACGCGCCAGGTACGATCCGGTGATTGCAGCGAAATGCTCGCATCAACGGTGTAGTAGGAATCCACCAGGTGATCATCGCCGTTTTCCAACTCCAGATATCGCTCGTCATTCCAGTTTGCGAGCGTCAGGAACTCCATCTCCATTTCAGAACTAATGGGGTGGACATAATTCACGAGTGCGGCAAACGACCATTTGGGGGTATTAACCGGCTCGTTACCCTTTATCGGAACGCCATCTATGACAAAATCATTGCCATCGACGTCCTTCGCCACATCGGTAATTTCCGCATGGGTGTAGCCCCCCGAGAGCTGGAAGCGCCAGTTTTCATCTGGCTGCCAGTTCATTTCTGCTTCGCTGCCATAGGTTTCAAGTGTGCCGATGTTTCTGCGCCGCGGCACCAGCTCGCCGGCGAGATTTACGTTGGACTGGTAATCCTTTACTTCGTTGTAGAACAGCGCACCGTTGAAGGTCATCGTATTATCCAGTAGCGTGGACTTCGCACCCAGCTCATAAGAGGTAACGTCCTCGGGCTCAAAGGTCTCAAGAGACGGCGAGCCAAAGGCCAGATCGTAACCACCACTACGGAAGCCCGTCGATGCAGACAGATACACAAGCACGTCGTCATCGTATTGGTAGTTCAGACCCAGTTTAAAATTGGTATCGTTATCGCTCCGGTTGTTGTCAGCGTCTACCAGCACTACCCGGTCCTGCGGTGGAATTACATCCTTTGAACCGAGCGGATCAATCGGTGTTGTCGTGAGGAAACTCTGGCCCTTGATTTTGTTTTTCTCTTTCGTGTAACGGGCGCCGGCAATGAGGCTGAATTGATCTGTCAGCTCATATTCATGTGATGTGAACAGCGCGTAGGAGTCGGTCGTCACATTATGGTCCGCCCCCAGCTGGGCGAAACTGGTGAGTTCCAACTCCCAGAGATCAGTGACGGCCAGAGTTTCCACCGTTTCCAGATCATCATTTTCGTAGTAGGCCCCCACCAGGTAATGCCAGCGTTCCCTGTCACCTGTCAGGCGAAACTCCTGGGTAAACTGGTTGATTCTGGAATACCAGTCGATATTGGTGCTGATAATCGGCGTGTTGTCCGAGTCCTCTCGATTATCGCGTTTAAAGGTTTTGTATCCGGATAGGGAGGTCAGTGTGCCTATCTCCAGGTCGTGATCGATTCGAAAACTGGCACCCGACTGGCTGCTGTCGGTCCTGGGCCAGTAATCCTGATTCAGATTGGTTCTGCTTATGGGGTTCCTGATCTCCTTGGTGACATCGGGCACGCCACCAGGTTCCTCCTGAAACAGATTGTCGTAGGGCACCAGGTCGCCGTTCTTCGAGCCGTAGTAGGAGGCGAACAACACAGACGTTTGGTCGTTATTCCAGGCCAGCTGACCGCGCACCTGCTCCTGCTTCAACTTGCCAATATCGTCGTTGTTATACAGGTTGTGATATTGCCCATCATCGCCGTTGTCCAGATAGTCAATTGACAGGCGCCCTCTGACACTGTCTGACAACGGTCCGCTAATATAGGCCTGGGAGTTGAGCCGGTCATAGTTGCCATAGCTCGCCAGGATGCCCGCGGTAAACTCCTCGGTCGGCTGGACACTGTAATAGTTAACTGCGCCGCCAGTGGTATTGCGACCAAACACTGTTCCCTGCGGCCCCTTGAGCACCTCTATTCGTTCGATATCGTAGAAGCTCATGGAAGCCATCATCGGCTTGCTAAGAAAAATTTCGTCCATATGCACACCCACCGGGCTATCAAATGCCGCCTGAAACTCGTTCAGGCCAATCCCGCGAATACGAAAAGACGGCAGGCCCGCGGCTGCGTCCAGTGCCTGCAGGTTGGGCACCATTGCCGCCAGGCGGTCCACATTACCGAGGTCCTGATCCTTGGCATCATCCCTGTTGAATGCGGCAATGGATATGCCCACATCCTGAAGTGACTGTGATCGTTTCTGGGCGGTAACTACAACCTCTTCAAGCGTACCCTGCGCCATCACACCCGGTGCCAGCAGTGCCGTCAATGCCAGGGCCAGGCCAAACATGGCTGACCTGGGTGTTACCAAAATTACAAAGGGGGTCTGCCTTGGCGTGCTTGTCATTATCAATACTCCTGGTAACAATTATTGTCATAGTCGAAGGCAAATTTCTCGCCGCATGTGGCACTTGAGACCCCACATTAATCTGTCCGGAATTGATTCGATATAGCTCGATCGAGCCATATTTATGACGGTGCTCTCCACCGATAGCAGCTCTGCCTTCATCTACCGCGTGGCGAACATTGGCTGGGGCGCGCGCCGATTCCACCGGGTACTTCTGTTGCTGGAGGTTAAAGTCTCCCAAAGCAGATTGTCTCGAAATGTCATCTTACAATTCTGTGAATCACGTATATTGGATCACTTGTGTAGCCATAAAAGGTATTCGGGTCGCCATGAGGAGCCACCTCAACAAGCCAGATCCCGCGCACCCACCGACCGCTTCAATCGATGCTCAACTGCTCTCGAACCGTCGCCTGTTGGGCTTTTCAGTCGGCTCGATTGGTGGCGGGCTGTTTTCGACCCTGCCCGGCCTGCTGTTACTGTTTTACCTGACTGACACCCTTGGCGTACCCGCCGCGATTGCAGGCCTGGTAGTACTGATCCCCAAGCTGTGGGATGTCGTATTCAATCCCGTCGTCGGTGCACTGAGCGACCGGGAGGCTCTGCGAACTGGCCATCGCAGCCGCTTTATGCTGCTGGGTGCCTTGACCATACCCCTGGGCCTGGCGCTCATGTTTTCCAGTCCTGTCACTGGGCTCGCTGGTGCCGCCTGGAGCTTTGTAGCGTTTTTTCTTGCATCTACCGCCTTCGCCTGCTTTCAGGTTCCCTACGTCACCCTGCCCACCGAGATGTCCCCGGACCCGGCCGAACGAATTCGAGTGATGGGTTGGCGCATTATCGCCGTCACAATTGGGGTGCTGTTTGGCGGGGCTCTGGCGCCGCTTGTAATCGACGTCGGCGGCGGTGGGCAAGATGGCCACCAACTAATGGGTTTCGGTGCAGCCGGAGTGATGTTTATCACCTTTATAACCGCCACGCTGGCCACCCGCTGGGTGCCTGCGCAGCCGGGCACTGACGCATTGGGACTGAAGGCGACCTTCAACCTTGCGCGGGGTAACAGCGCATTTTTGATCCTGCTTTCCGCCTACAGCCTGCAGGTACTTGCCATTGCCATGACACTCGCTTCCATCGCCTATGTGGCCACCTATCTGCTGGCAGACAGCAAGCTGATGTCAGTGCTGTTCGCGGTGTTCGTCGCGCCCAGCATTATCGCCGTGCCGCTCTGGAGCAAACTCGCCAACCGCGTCGGCAAACACCGGGTCTACCAATTTGTGACGTTGCTACTGGCGGCGGGAGCTGCCCTGATGTGGCCCGTGGTCCAATGGGGCAACAGCACCCTGGTGCTCGCGGTTGTGCTATTTCAGGGTATTGCCTTCGCCGGTCAGCAGGTCTTGCCCTGGGCGATGTTGCCCGACACTATCCTCGCCGATGAATTGCGCACGGGACGGGTACAGGCAGGGGCGTTCACAGGCGCCTTTACCGCCATGGAGACCGCCATGTTTGCCATCGGGCCCGGGGTCTTCTCTGCCATCCTGGCGCTGAGCGGTTTTGTATCCTCCACCTTCGACAATCCTGTCGAACAAAGCAGTGCAGCCCTGGCGGGTATTCTTGCCGGATACACTTTGGTCCCCGCGCTGTTGCTACTGTTGACGGTGCCGATCATCTCCCGTTATGCCAATACCGAGGCTTGCCGGGTCGGCAGCACTCGCCCAGCATCCTGATAACTCACAAACTTGACAGTGACCGGGATTTACCTACAGTGGATGTAAATTCTAGACCCTTAAGGCCATGCTTCAAGTTCACGATGCGCAATTCGAAGCAGCTTCCCTCTACGGGTTAAGGGATCTTGTGCTGGAACTGGGGGGCGACCCGCAGGCTGTGGAACAGCGCTGTCAGTACAAACTGGATGACCTGGCTTCCGGTAAACCACTGCATTTTCATACTTACAGCGCGCTTCTGTCCGCAGCGGCAGAACAGACGGGCTGCCCGCACTTCGGCCTGCTGTTAGGCCAGGGGGCCGACTTGTCCGTTCTTGGCTCACTGGGGCTGTTGACGGGGAACTGCGACACAGTAGGTGCCGCTTGCAGAATCTTTATGCGCTATTTCAATATTGTCTCTACCGGCGCGGTTTTTCGCCTGGAGCGCGGGTCCGAGATTTCGATTCTCATCCGTGAGCCCACCATCCCGGAGCTGATCCCGTGTATCCAGACACAGGACCTGTCCTTGAGTGAGGTAGCAATCATCACTCGCCAACTGTTAGGTGACCGGTGGCAGCCAACCGGAATATATCTGATTCATGAACCGCGCAACCAGGCTGTCTACCACAGCGTCTTCGGTTGCCCGGTGTATTTTCGTCAGTCCCTGCAGGGCATGAGTTTTCCCACGTCGACCCTGGACCTACCCCTAATGACGGCGGACGACACCAGTCGGCAAGTATTGGAGAGTCAGGTCATGGAATTCGCCCGTAAGCGGGCCAAGTCATTTACACAACGTATCCGTGACGGCATCAAGCTGAGTCTGGCCGCCGGAGACTGCGGCGTCAGGCAGGTTGCCGACAGTGTTGCTATGCACCCCCGCACCGTGCATCGCAAATTGTGTGAGGAAGGCACGACCTTTACCGAGTTACTGGAAGAAACGCGGCGCGAATTATCCTACCACCTGGTGAGTCGCACGGTACTCACAGTTACAGACATCAGCCAGACTCTGGCTTACGGTGATGCCACAGCCTTTAGTCGATCCTTCCGGCGCTGGTTTGGCAAGAGCCCCGCAAGCTGGCGCCGGCATCAGCAAGGCTAAGCTCGACGTGTCTTACACTACAAGGCCATGCGCCGCGCCATAAGTGCTACCCAATAACCATTTCAGCGATTCGGCGTATAGGGGTCTGGGGCGCCCTTGGGTACTGGAGCTTCTTTCTTAAGGCTTATCATGTGCTCTCGCAATATCTGATTCATGGGATAGCGAACCCAGGTATTTTCCAGTAGCTGCCGCTCCGGATGCATTTCGCGTGGATCAGTATACAAATCGTATATTACCGGCGTGGCGTAGATCTTCAGCGGCGCTCGGCCACTGTCTACCTCTTTGAACATACCCTTCCAGTTATGCCATTTAATTCCAAACAACTGCTCGCCAACATAAATCATGACGCTTTCACGGCTGGATTTCGCGGAACTTCCGGCAAAGAATGCTAACTGATCAACACCGTCGATCATTCGGTCGCTGGGCACACTGCCTCCGATCACCGCCGCCAACGTGGTATACAGGTCGACTTGATGCACTATCTCATCGCTCACCCGGTCTGCCGGAATGTGCCCCGGCCAGCGGATAATGAACGGCACCCTCAGTGACCCCTCCAACCCGGTGAAATACACCCCGCGCCACGGGCCCGCAGACCCCTCGAAGGGGGCCTTGCCCTCCGGGCCATTGTCAGATGTAAAAATGAAAATCGTGTCGTCAGCCAGACCCAGTTCATCTACCTTGTCGAGAATACGCCCTGTGTAGGCATCGATCTGGGTGAGGATATCGCCCCACATACCATTCCCCGTAATGCCATCGAATTCCGCAGCCGGCAGGACAGGCAGGTGGGTCTGGGTGTAAGGCAGGTATAAGAAAAAGGGCACCTTTGCCTGGTGCTGTCGCTCGATAAAATCCAGCGCCCTGTCGGTCAACTCGCCATCAATTGTTCGGCGAGCGTCCAAATCGTATACCTTCACTTTCTCAGGTTCGCCCCCCTTGCGTCCCTGCATGATGTATTCATACCGCACAAAGGGATGCACGCCGTCTTTGTATCGGCTATTGCTCGGCCAGTACGCTTCGTCGGTTGAATTGGGTATACCGTACCACTCATCAAAACCCTGGTCAGTGGGGAACCGACCCGGCGTGTGGCCCAGGTGCCACTTGCCGAATGCCGCAGTGGCATAGCCCTGATCGGCGAACATTTCCGCCATCGTGTACTCCCATTGCACCAGACCGTAAGCCTCAACATCCAGTGGTACAGTTGCGTTGCCAGTACGCACCGCATAACGCCCGGTCATCAGCGCCGCTCTTGAGGGCGTACACTGGGCTTCAACGTTGAAATTAGTCAGCCGCAGACCCTCCCGGGCCAGCAGGTCAAGACGCGGGGTGGCGCCGCCTCTGGTGATGCCACCACCGTAGGAGCCCAATTCCCCATACCCAAAGTTATCCATGTTGATCAGAATGACGTTGGGCTGGTTGGCAGCAGATGCGCCGACGGCAAACAACAGGGCCATGACGACCGTGGTCGCGGGGCGCTTTAGAAATCGGTGCATGCTCTTCTCTCCAACTGTGTCGTGATTGGTCGCTTTCACTATCTGTCTTTACCTGCTGCCGGAACTCTCCCCGATTACTTTTTTACCAGCAACAAATTCCATAATTCTAACCCTATCCCCTGATGCCCCATTGCGCCTGACAATTGAAGACAAATAAAACCACGCTCTTTGCGGTGCCCGCCACCATTATCTGTCTCCAAATGTCAGCCGGCGGGTGACCATCGATGGCATTATTTATTCAGGATAACCGGACTTCAATTACCAGGTGTCGTGCGCCATTGAATCGGAATAGTACAGTAGCGAATTGGCTCCGCTCGGGCGATTTAAGGGCAAATGTGCTCCTGGCTTTGCCCATTGGCGTCCTGGCAGCCTGCACAACCAGTCTGTTCCGGTTGGCAATTGATCTCAGTGGCCTGCTGCTATTCGACAGCAGAGACGATATTACCGTTGTTATGGCCGGGCTCGATTGGCAATGGCGCGTACTGGTGCCATCGGCTGGCGGCCTGGTAGCCGGGCTGTTTCTCTGGTGGGAATTGCGCCTGCCTGGAACTGCTGTCGAGTCAGACTACATGGACGCAGTTAGCGCTGGTGACGGGCGGATTCCATTTCGATCCTCAATTCTACGCAGCCTGTCATCCCTGGCGACTATTGTGTCCGCGGGGTCAATCGGCCGCGAGGGAGCGATGGTGCAACTGGCTGCGCTCAGCGGATCACTGGCCGGGCGGCGCTGGGCTAACATAGAAACGCTGCGCCTATGTACCGCCTGCGGTGCGGCCGCTGGTCTGGCATCGGTTTACCACACGCCCTTTGCCGGCGCTCTGTTTGTCGCCGAGGTGGTGCTGGGTTCAATCACCGTCGACCGGCTAATCCCCTTGTTTGCCGCTACCGTGGCTGCAACCCTGGTAACCTATATGTTGGTTGGTGAAGGCGCGCCCCTGGCGCTGACGCAAGCCCAGTTCCTCTGGAACTCCGTGGACTTGCTGATGCTGTTGCCAGTGGGTGTTCTCGCCGGTTTGGCAGCACCTCCTTTTCTGTCCCTTCTGAGCGTCAGCAAGACAGGGTTTTCGCGTATCCCTCTGCCACTGCTTGCGCGTATGGTTCTCGGCGGTTTGCTGATGGGGCTGGTCGCCGTGCTGGTGCCGGAGGTGTGCGGCAATGGCTATGCGCCCATTGTGGCAATCCTCCATGGCGAGCCTATGTCTGCAGCGATTATATGGGTACTCATAGCCAAGGTCGCCGCCACCGTGATAATTGTCGGTTCCGGGGCGGTCGGCGGTATATTTACCCCGTCGCTGTTTATTGGCGCAGCCCTGGGGGCGGTGCTGGCCAATATCGCTATGCATATACCCGGAATGGATAATGCCAATGGCGTGCTTCTGGCACTGGCGGGTATGGCTGCCTTTATGGCCGCAGTGAGCCATGCGCCGCTCATGGCAATTCTAATGGTGTTCGAGATGACCCTGGACGCCAGCCTGCTACTGCCGTTGATGATTGTTTGCGTTGTCTCTTATACCGTGTCGAGCATTTTTCGCTCGCATGAATCGCTATATCACGTACTCCGCAGACGCGAGCTGCAACAGTCGCAGATGCGACGTTTCGAGACTCTGCCATTGGGGGAGCTGGTCAAGCCAGCAGACAATTGCCTCTCTGCAGATGCCAGCTGGCTTGAGGCCCGCGACATGTTTCAGCGCGTACAGACACGCTACCTGTACTTGTTGGACGCAGACAATAATTTCGTTGGCGCCTTGTCGGTGCACAAGCTCAATGAAGTCCTGAACCGCCATCCAGTAAAAGGGGAATCGGCGGTGCGTGAGCTGGTAGATACGGAGTTTTTAGCTCTCGCTCCGGAAATGAAACTGGCAGAAGCCTGGAAGATATTCAATCGACTGCCGCTGGGTCGCATTCCGGTAGTGACTACGGAGAAACAGTTTCTGGGGGTCGTCTCCAAAAGTGACCTGCAGGACCGCGCCATGTATTTAAGCATCTGACATGCCGAACATTAACGCATACCCCCAACACCCTCGTCATCGAGGCCAGGAGACAAGTATGGACCACAATCCCAACGATCCGATCACACAGATCCAGAGTAAGGTTGTAACTGCGATACAGTACCCTCCCTATGCCACTGCGGCGGAAAACGATGGTGCCTATGCCAGGTACGTCAGTGCAGACCACCCCCGTATGCTGCCCCCAAACCTCAATATAAAACTGGGCCGCCGTGAAGGAAATCGGGTGGAGGACGCCTATACAGGTCGCTGGTATTGGGACTGCTGGCGTCAGGGTTCCAAGTTCAACCTGGGCCATCGTCCGCCCAAACTGGTACAGGCCTGGAAAGAGTCCATCGACTATGTGGATGGTGGATCCTGGGCTCAGTTATCCGGCTACCGCGCTCGCCTGGCCGAAATGCTGGCGGCAACAACCGGTGGCCTGCTCACGGGTGCAGTCTATGGCTGCAGCGGCAGTGATGGCACTGAAATAGCCCTGCATACCGCACGGAAAATCACTGGCAGGGACAAATTTGTCGCCATTGCCAGCGTTGGCTACCATGGTGCTACAGATCTGGGCTTGTCAGTCAGCGGCTTTAGCGGCAGCAAGCAAGCGCAGTACCGGGTGGATACGTCCAATACCAGCTTCGTGCCCTGGGGTGACCTGGACGCGATGGTTGCCGCGATCAATGACCAGACTGCCGCGGTAATCATGGAACCGTCGCCTGCGCAGGCTGGATTTCCAAACCCGCCGGAAGGGTATTTTGCTGGTATACGTGAGGCCTGCGACCGTCATGGCGCATTACTTGTGATAGACGAGGTGCAGACTGGTCTGGGTTCGCCGGGAGGCGGGCACTTCTGGGGTTTTCAGGCAATTGGCGTCGAGCCGGACATCATGTTCACCGGCAAGGGCCTGGGAGGAGGCCTGTACGGTATCTCGGTCGCTATGATGCGCGATGACATTCACCTGCAACTATGTGAGGGATTGATGATTCCACATGAAGGTACTTATGCCGGCACCGACCTGGGCTGTATCATCGCCGCAGCGGTAATTGAAATGACCAATGATTTGCTGCCCCAGATCAAAGCTAACAGCCAGCGCTACTTCGAAGCATTTGCCGAGGCTGGTATCGCAGCCCAGGGCTTTGGATCGACCATGGGGTTGCTCGTGGAAAACCCTATTCAGGCATTTAGTGAGCTTGTCGATGCGGGAGTACTGGTCATACCGTCGATAGTTGAACCAGCGATTCCGTTCCGTCCGACGCTGACACAGACACCTGACGAGGTCGAGCAAGTCATCGCCATCGTCACCGGAGTGCTGAAACGCTAGCGATACTGCGGCACAAGGGGAACCGGGACGGTTCTACTTGTGCCACTGCCTGACAGTTTTTCATTGTTTTGGTGAATACCAAATCGGCGAAGTATAAGCCCGCTCCTGCTCACTCACTGGTGCCCCAGCCGGAATTGCTTCACCAAATCTGGCGGCATCATAGGTCGTCCATCTCGGGGTGGGTATCTCAAGCACCCTGGCATAATAGAAAGCCTTCACTGACGGATTAAAATCAGGATCTTCCCACACGGCAGTCAGTTCCCCGTCACCAATCGTGTTCGTCCACGTGGCGTTGGTGACATCAACGGTATTGCCAACTGGCGGTAAATTGCCGTCGCTATCCAGCACCCGATTATCGGCATCGCCCCAGGCGACGTTATAGACTTTTTCTCGTGCTTTGCCCTGGGCATCCAGCCAGCCCTTGACGATTTGAATGCGATCGAGGTTACCACTCTGAGGGTCTTTCATTGCAGCCACCAGGAAAGTGGGTGCCCTCCCTTGGGGTGCAGCGCTGAGATCCCCTCCCATCGGTACACCTTTACCATACCCCAATGCAGCGATTTGGCGACTGCGAGCATCCTCTTCGCTGAAGTCAAAGCCGCCAAAAAAACGTACCCGGATACGTGGCCCGGTAGTGGCGAAAGTCTCCTTGCGCTGCATGGCGTCAAAAATCTGGCCTCGGGTATTGTCATTCGCCCAAACCGCAGTTACTCCTGATGCTACGGTTTGCCAGGCAAAACGCTTGATCCCCAACGCTCGATTTTGCTTGTCCAGTCCGGTGTCACGCCCGGGCATGGGTTCTTTGTTCGCCGTTTTACCGAAAAAGTTATTCTCAGCTGTCGTAGAAAGAGCGGTATGAGTATCTGATGACCCGATCATGCCGAACTTGTAGGGATTGATTCCTTGAGAGCGATCGATCTCGAGACCACGCTTCAGCGCCGACCGTGCGTATTCGCCGGGCAGCATCTGAGGCGTCTTGGCCTCACTCACGTCCAGGTTACCCATATCCCAGGTTTCAAAATCGGCGAAAGCGTCGTCGGGAGACAGCAGCGGATGCGTTTCTGCATCACCTTTCGCTTGCGTAACCTCAACCAGGGGCTCCCAGCGATTGCGAGATTCCAGATAGGTATCATCGAGCGGATTATTCGCATCGAAGTTATCAACCAATGGGAACATCCAGCCATTGGACAGGTTTCCGTTATGGGGAATGGCCAGCATTTTCCCACCCGTTTCTACCTCCCAGTTTTCCATCCATTTCCACAAATCCCGCGGGTTTGGGCTGCCCAGCGGTGGTGTCGTTGTATACGGCTCGATCATGATTGCCTTGTCGGCATCATCGCGCATCAACACAACCCGGTGCAGATTGTTACCTTTGACCAGCGAGGTCCACTCAAAACCAATGAGTGCAGTAAACTGGCCGGGGTCGTTGTAGTCCTCCGCTGCCTGCACGATAGTTTTCCAGGTCGAAAGAAAGGCCGGGTTTCCGGGCTGATAGTTAAGCGCCTCGTTAATTTCACCCTGGGCAAACCGCGCGATCATGCCAACCACTGCCTTTCGTGCAACCTGCCCCCCTTGATTAAACGCAGCGTTGAGTTCGCGGCCATAGGGATCGGCCATGATGTTGGGAGCCCCTCTCAAAATATCCAGAATTACTCCCATCCCGTCTGTATGGTCGGCAACCGCTAAAAAATCGTAAGGCTGACTGATGCGCACTGGCTGGCCAGTATTGGATACGACCTGCTCGCCACGCGCGAAACGGTAAGCATCACTTGGCATCAGACGTGTACCGCTTCCCCCTGCATCGCCAGAAAGCCCTGTGTGCACATGAACATCGCCAAAGAGAACTTTTGACGGGTAATTCTGGTTTACATACGGTGAATAAGGCTGGCCCCGGGACACATCCAGGGGCGAAGGCTCCATCCCAGCCGCAACAGAGGAACCGATACTGCCAGCACAAAAACAGACCGCATAAACCAGGTTTCTGGTGGTACTGCGATCACTACACGCGGAGACGGCAACGCGTTTCATAGGCAACTCCTGAACAATTTTTATGGCTACTGGTGCAAAACCGTGCTCAATAGCATACGCCAGTCCCCGATGCTGTAGTGTCGTTGAGCGCATAATCTATTTAGCGTACGCAAGTAAAGCCCACCGGCTCGACTATTTATTGACACCTGGGGACGAATATTTGACACTGGAGGACATAATGAAATAGCGAGACCCCCATGACCTCGATGGTGAGAGTGTCGGGATTGCGTGGATTTGCCAGTGTCACCAGTGCGCTGGGTGGAGACCCGGATCAACTGACGAGAGAGTGCGGCATCAACCCGCATACACTCGACGACGAAGACGCGCTAATACCCTATCGTCAGCTGATTTACCTGATGGAACACTGCGCTGAAAAACTGAATGTACCCGATTTTGGATTGCGCCTGGCCGCAACTCAGGACATCGGGATACTCGGCCCCCTGGCTGTCGCCATACAGAGCGCCTCTACTGTAGAGGAGGCTATTCACTGTTCTGCCGGCCACCTGTTCGTGCAGAGTCCCGCTCTCCAGATGGAGATTAACGAGCAGGGGAACCAGGCTTCCATACGCCTGCATATTCACCTGAGCAATATGCCCCACCAGGCGATGCGGCAGGCGGAAGATCTGGCCATCGGTCTCAGCCACCGGGTCTTTTCCATGCTGGTTGCGGACAACTATCACCTATTGAAGGTCGAACTGCCCCACGAACCTCTGTGCTCCCCTGCCATTTACGAAAAATATTTTGGCGCGCCGGTGTATTTCGATTGTCCAGCCAACGCAATATACATCGAGACTACAACCCTGAGGGCTCCGCTTTCTGAGCGTAGCGCCCAGCTGCACGAGTTAGCTGTCACCTATCTGGACGTACAGTCCCCGACACCGGATGGACTTGTCGCCACGCGTGTCGAAACCGCAATCCGTCGCACGCTGGGGACTGATAGCTGCAGTCGCACAGTGGTAGCACGGGCTATGGCGATGCATCCTCGGACCCTGTATCGGCGCCTTGAGCGCGAAGGCGTCACTTTCGATCAAATTCGCGACCGGGTTCGTCGCGAAAAGGCCGAGTATTATCTCAGCAAGACCAATGCGCCCCTATCTCAGGTGGCGGGGATCCTCGGTTACAGTGAGCAATCTATCCTGACCCGGAGTTGTCGCCGCTGGTTTGGAGAGACGCCACATAAATTTCGGGCGGCATGCTCTCAGGGATAATCGCTCTGTCGGGTGACAATGCCAAGTGTAGCAATGCCTTGATCGGAAAAAATTCTAGTGATGAAACCACGCAGGTGTGGAAGAACGATCATGAGACTTGCGTTGGGCTGCCTCTGGTTTCTCCGTGCTGGTATAGGTTTGTAGCCCGCACCCCAGCATAGCCTGTCGTTACTGTTGACTCTATCCAGGCCCTGCAGGATCGTATGGTCCTGAGTTTGGCAAATGGATTCGGATGACAGTAACTTCAACTCCTGATCAGCTCCTGTGGCTTGAGGACATCGCCCATCAACCGGTGGGTGGCAAGGCGCTTGGGCTGCAAAAAATGCTGGGCTGGCAGCTTAGCGTGCCGACCGGGTTTGTGCTGGTCAATGCACAGCTGGGCCAGCATCCGCCTGCGCTTGCAGACTTTTATCAGCGCATGGGACAGGGCAAAGTGGCTGTGCGATCTTCTGCTATCGGTGAGGATGGTGAAGACAGCTCTTTCGCGGGCCTGTATGAAACCATACTGAATGTAGAGGGCCTGGATGCCCTGGCCGAAGCCATTGATGCCTGTGTCGGTTCCCTGCACAGCCAGCGCGCCAGTGCGTATCAGCGCCACGAGGTAGTGGACGTCCAGCAGATGAGCGTGGTTGTACAGCGCATGGTCGATGCCAGTGCGGCGGGTGTACTTTTCACTGCTGACCCGGTGAGCGGCCGTCACGACAGACTGATAATCGATGCGGTGACAGGACTAGGGGAAGCCCTCGTTAGCGGTGAGCAGACTCCCGACCACTATGAGTATGATCGCGCCGACAAGCTGGTTTATTCCGAGTTGATCGACGATGAACCAATATTGACTGTTGCCCAGCAGCAGCGACTGATCGCAGAGGCCCGACGGGCCGTGGCAATGGCCGGTGACCAGTTGGACATGGAATGGGCTATTGATAAGAGTGGGCAGTTGCACTGGCTGCAGGCGCGCCCCATCACCACCCTGGGAACTGACCTGAACGAACTGGATACCCCCCTGAATCCCTCCGATGTGCTTACCCGCTGCAATGTCGGTGAGATGATGCCAGGGGCGAGCTGCCCACTGACATTTTCCACCACCGGCCGCGGCATCGAGCACGGAATGCAACATATGCACGTGAGTTTTGCCGGGCGCCCTGCGATAACCGGGGAGTGGACTCAACTGGCGATGAGCCATGGCAAGCTTTTTATTAACCTGACCGGCGGCCTTGCTGCAGCCGCTACAGTACTTGGCGTCGATGCAAAATCCATGGGACACAGTGTGTGCGGTGGTATTGTGGAAGAGTTACAAGAGCCACCCAAAAAACCGCTATGGGTGCGTATTCGTGGCGCATTAAGGCTACTGAAATATCTCTGGAGTGCCGATCGCGTGATCGCCGACTTCAGGGCCAGGATAGCAGAATTTACTCTACCCACCAGCGGTGACAGCCGCAGCATCGCCGCAGAGCTGCATCGTCAGCAAACTGTGCTGTACGAGACGATGGCGGTACACCTGCAGTCATCCACGACCTCGGGGTTTGCCAGCAATATATTGCAGGCAATTATTTCGGGAGGACAGGAAAGCACCGCGCAGGAAGAAGCCGAGGCCGCCAGACTCATGGCTGGAGCTACCGGTGTGGAAAGTGCAGTGCTGGTAGAACAGCTCGATGCAATCGCGGAGCAGATCGCGCACCACGAGGACGCCCCATCGCTTTTCCTGGGCAAGAAGCCCGCAGCTGCCCTGGCCTGGCTCACAGCCATTCAGGGGAATACTGGCGCTAGCTATAAGGCCTTTATTCGCCGTCACGGCCATCGTGGTTACCGGGAGCTCTGTATGCGCGAGGTCAGCTGGGGCGATGCACCTGAGGGCTTGATCGCCACCCTGCAAGCTTCGGTTGCGGCACGTCTCGCCGGGTCTACAGCCAGCGTCAGACCGCAGCCGGTCGATACGGCTGGCTTGAGTCCTGGTCTGCGCTGGATTCTTCCCAGGGCGCACAAGGCTGTGCGCCGTCGGGAACTCACCAAGTCTTTGCTGGTAGATGTGACTAACCGGTTCAAGCAAAGTTACCGATATCTTGGCTCGCTGTTGGTGGTTGAGCGTCTGCTGGAGGAGGCCGATTTGGTGTTTTTCTTCACCGAACAGGAGCTGACCGAATATGTGCTTGAGCAATCAGATGACAGCGCCAGTGTGGCGTACTGGAACAGGAAAACCGCGCAACGGCGGCTGGCACTGGACTATCAAAACCGGCTCGATTTCGACGATATCAACGTCGGCCAACCTCAGCCAATTGATTCCAGAGTGCTTGCTCGTCACGGGGATGGGGAGATTACCGGTAGACCGGTTTCCCTGGGGATAGTTGAGGCTACTGCCCGGGTGGCCTTCTCCGTTGCCGAGGCGGCCGATCTAAAAGCCGGTGAAATACTGGTCGCGCCAATAACTGACGTAGGGTGGACGCCCTACTTCAGTATGATTGCCGGCCTTGTTACTGATGTCGGTAGTGCGGTGTCACACGGTGCTGTGATTGCGCGTGAATACGGATTGCCCGCGATTGTAAATACCAGGGTTGGTACTCAGCGCATCAAGACGGGCGACAAAATACGCCTCGACGCCAACAGTGGTGTGGTAACAATCCTTTAAGCCGCTGTGAATAGCTTAAAACGAAAGGTGACAAAAATGGACACTGTGTTTAATGTTAGTCAATTTGGCATCCAGCCCGAGGATGAATTTCCCCATGCGTTCAGCGAGGATCACCCCGACTGGAACGAATCTTACTTTTTCGATTGGTATGATGCCACGGGGAGTGTAGCCGGTCATTGCCGGGTAGGCTGGCACCCGGTTCAGCAACGACTCTGGTTCTGGTTATATCTGTTCAATGGCCACGAGTGGTTGGTCATCGAGGAATGCCGCTTGCCGCTCTCAGCTTTAACACTTGGGGATGACTGCCGTGCTGAAGAACAGGCGTTCGCCTATGCTGGCTGGGGTCTGCAGTTTAGTTATGTGCCCCGCCAATTACTGCTCGAAGGTGAACTGCAGGTGAGCGGCTTCGCGCGAGTGTTGTCGGGTCCAAGGCAGGGGATGATTATGCCGGTAGCACTAAGCCTCGATATCAGTGCAATTGGCGCAGCGTATTCTCGCGGTGCTGGCGAGGTGGAAAGTCACAGCGCAGTGGGCTTCAGCACTGATCGCTACGAGCAACCGCACCGGGCCAAAGGCCAAATGACCATCGATGGTGAAGTTACCCAACTGGAGGTTAGAGGTGAGCGAGACCATTCCTGGGGCCCTCGACCTTGGGACATGAGCTGGCAATTCTTTGTGATCAATAACGAGCGCTTCAGTTTACTGGCTACCCAGGTGGCAATACCCGAGTGGCCACTAATCCAGATGGGTTACTACCACGCTCACGGTGAACAAATGGAACACCTTAGTGAGAGTCACTTTAACCTTACTCTTAACTCGGACGACCCCTTACAAGCGGTGAGCGGTGAATTCAGTCTAAGCTGTGATAGCGGCCGCATCGTGAAAGGAACAATTGAAACGATCTCGGGTGCTGAAATCGATATAACGCACTGCTTCGCCGAACCGCATCGCTCCGAATATCGACGCTCGCTTGTTCGCGCCAGGTTCGACGATGGCAGCCAGAGTATCGGGTGGCTTGAGTGCAATCGCAACGGAGAGTCTACGCAATGAAAATCGATGGCCCGTTCTACGCCATGCTGGATAATGCAGCCGCGGAGGCCAGGCGTCTGGCTGCGATTGGCTATGACGGTGTGTACACCCTTGAAGGCAGCTGGGACCCGTTCCTGCCGCTTGCCCTGGCTTCGGAGCACGCGCCGGAACTGGATATTGCGACGGGTATAGCGGTGGCATTTCCACGCAATCCATCACACATCGCTTACCAGGCATGGGATTTGCAGAAATTTTCCAGAGGTAAATTTAGCCTTGGCATTGGCTCACAGATAAAAGCCCATATTGAAAAACGTTTTGGCACGGACTTCGACCCACCGGCCGCACGAATGCGGGAATATATTCTGGCGGTTAAGGCATTTTTTGACTGCTGGCAAAACGGCACCAGGCTGGACTTTCAGGGCAAGTACTATCGCCATACCCTGATGACACAGATGTTCAACCCGGGGCCCAACCCCTATGGTATACCGCCAGTTATGCTGGGTGCGCTAGGCCCAAAGATGACTGAGGTAGCTGGCGAGGTAGCTGACGGCCTTATTGTTCACCCCTTTAATAACATGGCATTTCTGGAGGAACGTGCCCTGCCGGCAGTGCACCTTGGACTGCAGAAATCCGGGCGCAAGCTAGAGGATTTTATTCTGCAGGTGAATGCCATCATCATCACAGGCGAAACTGACCAGCAGTACCAGGCGGCCGAAAATAGTGTGAAAGGACTGCTGGGCTTCTATGGTTCAACCCCGGCCTACAAATTGCCGATGGATGCGGTTGGCCTGGGCGACCTGCAGCCAACCCTGAACGCGCTGTCCAAACAAGGCAAATGGGACGAACTGGGCGCGCACATCAACAATGAGTTTCTGGATGCGTTTTGTACTCGCGGTAAGCCCGATGAGATCGCCGGAAAACTGAAAGCAAAATACGGCAAATTTGCTGACCGCTTGGCCATCTATGCACCCTACGAGGCATCTGACGAAATGTGGAAAGGTATTGTTACCGAGCTTAAAGATTGATGTCTCGCCAGTAAGATCCCTGGGAAAGCGCTATCGGCGAATTTCTGCGCGGTAGCGTCCGTGCCCCCACCTGAAGATGGTCATTATTACTGGCGGCAACAGGCAAATTTAAGTGTTATGTTATGTCCTGCCCCGTCGATCTGTGCCGGAGATAGCCTTTGAAGAAATCAACAAAAGCAGTGCTGTTGTCCGCGCTGGTATTTCCTGGCCTCGGGCATCTCTACCTGAAGCGCTGGGTTGCCGGGGTGGTGTTGTCCGGCGGCGCCGCGTTTGCAATCTATTACATCTCTTCCATTGCCATGACCATAGTGCTGGATGTGTCCCACAAGATCGAAACGGGTACCATTCCTGCGGATATTGCCACTATAAGCGAAGTTGTCTCACAACAGTTTAGCAGCACCGAACAGGCGACGAACCTGGCTTCAATCACACTACTCGTGTGCTGGGTGTTAGGAATAATGGGGTCCTGGTGGCAGGGGCGAGCCCAGGAGAAACATGGAACTCTATGATGTCATGCGTACCACTTTCGCTTGCAGGGAGTTTACCGGTGAGCCCGTACCCGACGACGTGTTGTATCGCATCGTCGATAATGCCCGTTTTGCCCCCAGTGGTGGCAACCGGCAGGGATGGCGCATCATCAATATCACTGATCCTGAAAAGAAAGTGCAGCTTGCGCAGTTATCACTAGCGACCGCCACACGCTATCTCCTGCAGATGAACGCCGGTGAAAGCCCGCTCAACACCGTCCATCCCAGTGCTATCACCAATGACCAGGTTGCGGCCGCAGAAGCGCCTGAATGGCTGGTTGCACACATACGGAATGCACCAACCTTGCTGGTTATAACCGTTGATTTGGCACTGATTGCAAGTATGGACAAGGATCTCGACCGTATCGGCCTGGTGAGTGGTGGCTCGATCTACCCACTGGCCTGGAATATTCTGTTAGCGGCCCGCAATGAGGGCTACGGGGGAACGATGACCACCTGGGGAATCGCCGAGGAAACGGAAGTAAAAGCGCTACTCGACATACCCCCGAACTGGGCGGTGGCAACCATCATGCCTTTGGGTAAACCGACTAAGCAGTTGACAAGATTAAGGCGCAAGCCCGTCGAGGATATCCTTTTTACCGATAGCTGGAAGGGCCGCAGCTCATGAAGCACGAGAGTTGTGCAACGGGCAGTGCTAAAAACTCCATTAGTACGCGGTGAAACCCACCTATTCCTGGATATCAAAGTACTCTAAAAAATCGTTTGCCAACAAAACCTACGGTAGTCTGCCGTTCTCGATTCCCGTCAACTTGGTCACAGGCTAGTCGGCATACTCGGCATAACAAGGCACTTGATCCCCCTCACACGACCAGGTCGTTTTCGAGTTCTGGAATATGCGAGCCTGGGGTTTAATGTTTGGTTCATCGTCCAGGGTGCCAGCGGGAACAAAGACCTGCCCGGTATTGCCAATCTTTCTCGGCAAGGGCCCTCCGCATTGGGTGCAGAAAGTGCGAGTAAAACGCTGAGCAGTTGGTAGCTTGTAGGTTTTTATCAGGGTACTGTCACCCGTCCAGGCGAGTTCTCCATTATTAATGAACAGGTTGCTCGCATGGCCGGTGCCCGTAGATTTTCGGCAGCGCGAGCAGTGGCAATGGAAAAAACGGGCGGGCTCCCCGGTTACTACAAATTGGAGTGCGCCACACAGGCAGGACCCTTTCAAGGTTTGCTCTGTCACAAATAGATTCCTTTATCAGAAAGCAGGGCTATACAGCATAGCAAATTCGGCACGGCATGCTCATCTCAGGCATGTCATAGACCACTGAATGTAGGGGGCTATGGACATTATCGAGTATGCTGGGGCCCGGTTGTGACAGAAATTACTCGAATGTCACCGTATTCTGTATCCCGGGGCCAACACAGAGGAGAGGATAGTGACACCCAATAGGTTTTTAGCTCTGATTGCACTCATTGCCCCACTGGCAGTGCCTGGCAATGCAGACAGTTCTGCCCCTTGCAGAGATAAGGAGCTGTGGTTTGAAACCGGAATCGGGTATTACTCCGAAGGTTATGGCCTCGAAGGGGCCGAGAAAAAAGCCAGGTCGCTTTATAGAATGATGGAAGGGGAGCCATTCACAGAAGATGAGGCGATTGCCATTGCCCTACAAGCATGGCATTTTCTGGACAGCGAGAACGCTTCAACGCATATCGGCCAAATAGAGCGTATCGGCTTAGCTCACAGCTATTACATCAAATGCCTTGAGCAGCAATGACATATAGCTCTCTATTCATGAGAGGTACAACGAATCGACTTACCCGATGCCTGGGCAGCTTCTCTCGGACCTCGCGAAGTATAGCTCTCGTCATATTTGTAGGCTGCATTTGGGTTTTATTTCCAGAGATAGCCCCCTTTCAACCGATTTTCGCCCACAATACAATGTCTTTCCAACTGCACGGCTCCCTGCCATGAAAGAAAACTCTCCCGAAGCCAGCGCCGAAGACCCCCTTTATGGCTGGGTAATGGTGTTCGTCGTCTTTATGTTAAGCGGTTTATCGTTTGGTAATCTGGGTGCAATATCTGTCTTCCTCAAACCCCTGACAGTAGAGTTCGGTTGGGGCCGGGGAGAAACTTCGCTGGGTTATACCGCCATTGCATTCTCCACTGCGCTATTTGGCATACTGTGGGGGCATATTGCAGATCGCTACGGATCCCGGTGGTTTGGGGTATTTGCAGCACTGAGTATGTCTCTCAGTTTGTGGATGCTCAGCGAGCAAACAAGCATCTTTCAGTTTTATGCGTTCTATTTCCTGTTTGGTGCTTTTGGCACTGCCATGGCATACACGCCTTTGTTTGCCAACGTTGGGTTCTGGTTTCATCGCAACCCGGGCCTGGCGCTGGGCATTACTGCCTCGGGCGGGGCCATAGGCCAGGGTATCGTTCCCTATCTGGCCGGAATTGCCATCTCAAGCCATGGCTGGCAATGGGCCTATCAGATGATGGCTATTTCGTACCTGGTAATCACTTTGCCTATTGCCTTCCTCGTACGTGAATCCCCCCGCAGGCTTCAGGCTAGAACGACTCCCGAGATTGAAGACAGGCGCTTTCCCCTGTCAGAGATTGAAGTGATCGCCTGGATTTCTGTAGCGGTCATTTTCTGCTGCAATTGCATGGCAGTACCCATAGTGCATTTGGTGCCAATGCTCACAGATGCCAATCACACATTGGAGTTTGCTACCCGTGTACTTCTGGTATTGATGCTGGCTGGCGGAGCCGGTCGAATTGTGGGCGGAAAGCTTTGCGATATCATCGGTGCGCTGCCTACCTATATTGTCATGTCAGCAGGGCAGACCATTTTTGTATTCGGGTTTCCACATGTCGAACAGCCCGTGGGTTTATACACACTTGCCATTGTTTTCGGTTTTACCTATTCCGGCGTCATGTCCAGTATTCTGGTTTGTGTGAGAATGATGGTACCGGCAAGGTATGCCGGACGCGCAATGAGCATAACCTCATTTTTCGGCTGGGTTGGCATGGGCCTGGGTGGTTTCTTCGGCGGCATATTTTTTGATATGAGCGGAGACTATAGCTGGTCCTTCGGCTTCGCGTCCTTTATGGGAATAATCAATCTCATTATTCTCACGTTGTTTTATATACGGGTAAGAACTCAAGAGAAGGAACTATCTCAGCGGGCAATGTAGCGCCGGGTTTGTGCAAAAGAAGGCATCGTTATCAGCAAATCCAGAAAGCTTAGTCGGCAGCGCCATCTGTTGCGATCAGGCGCCAGGCTGTGACCGTCCCTGGCGACCAGTTTGGTACGACAATGAGACTACCGACCCCGGTCAGGTCATTCTGATTGACCCCTTCGGCCTCGGTATCCAGTATGGAGGTTACGGTGCCACCCCCTCCCACGTGCCAGATGCGACCTGTCCAGCTAGAGACCAGGAAGCTGCCGTGACCCAGCGCTGCTATCCCATCGGCATCGACCATGCCGCTGGCCAGCACCTCGAT
Source organism: uncultured Haliea sp. (assembly GCA_963977485.1). GTDB lineage: Bacteria > Pseudomonadota > Gammaproteobacteria > Pseudomonadales > Halieaceae > JARRPM01. The sequence goes on along the minus strand of CAXBOW010000004.1, from coordinate 313,937 downwards.
TTTGCCATCTGCATCGATTGACAAGAGCTGCCCTCTGGTCATGGTGGTGGCAATGAGTCGATCCCCATAACCGAGCAAGCCGTTTACACCAGAGAGAATCGGGGCTGTGAGCCAGGGTCGGGAGCCGTTCTCATCCAGCTTGTGAATCGTCTTGCGAGCAGAATCCGCGGCATACATCTCACCATTCCACACGGTAACATCATTCAGAAAACCTGCCCCCTCAATCGTAAAACTGTTGAGGCGCTCGCCCGTTTCGAGATTGATAATATGTAAGGTGTCGATGTCTGCGACATATAGCAGACCATTGTGAGCGGACATGCCCTTGGGCGCATTCAGACCCTCGACCCATTTTTCTTCAAGTATGCTCCCCTCCTTTGATACCCGTGAGATCCAGCCCAAACCGTCTTTTTCGGTCGCACCGCCCACCACATTGGATATCAGCAATGTATCCCCAACAACAGCCACACCCTCCGGGGAGGAAAATCCGTGAGTCACCCAGATTTGCTCAAGCCCTGGCGCAGGATCACTCAACGCAATTTGACTTGCGAAAACAAAACCAATAGATAGCGCGATGGCAGGGGCTTTAAGGTACATGCGGGCCTCCTTGTAGTCATTGAGCTGGCGGCATTATTCTGACAACCAGGCACATCCAGACTACAGGAATCTACCACCAGGCCTCACGCATACAAAGGGCCTGACCGTGATGCCTTGGTCAACTATACTAATGAGGAGCAGGACAGAAAGCTCACGACAATATTGCCACCCTGGGAGAAATCGATGCACATCAACTTTCTAAAAAAGTGCTTATCCGCAGCTTGCGTTGCTGGGCTGATGGTCGCCTCGGGGGCCTGGGCCGTCGAGTGTCCTAAGCCGCCGCGCCAGCCGGCTACTGAAAAGTTGATTGCGATGGTGGCTGCCAACACGGACCTGAAACACGATCTGTCGCAGTCAATCGCCCTGGGACAGGTAGTCAACAGCGACCCGGCGACCAATCCGGTGGCGAGTCTGGAAAATTACTACGATTTCATCGATGCACTGGTGACCTACAATCCGCAGAATATCCAGACGATTGTGTTCAACGGCAAAGTGCGCGTAAGCATGGATGGGGCCAATTACTGCAACTGGAATATTCTCGACCTGTTGGCCTACAGCTATTTCCTGGTCGACCGCCAACTTAGCACCGACCCACGCGGGCAAATCCAGTTCAAGAACGACATGTTTTCTGATTGGATGCGAACAATGGCCGAAGAGTGGGGGGCTTATCTGGAGACGCCACCCTCAGCGCAATATGTGCCGGACTTCCAGAGCGATCCGAACTTTGGCAACTGGTACTGCCCGTCCGAACCGTATCCAACGTTCCAACTGTTTTTTACCCGTGAACTGTGCCGCAAGACCTTCCCCAATGGCTCACGCCCGGTTCAGGGCTATGGCGATCCGCTGACCGTGGTATCGATCGGGGATTCGAATTCCGCCGGGTGGTGGCCCATCAGTGATAGTGGCAAGCTGGTGACTACCTATGACGGCGTCGCGCAATCGGGGCGGGTGATCAAGGGCAAGCTCTACAGCGATGTGCATGAGTTCATCGCGGGTGGGCACGATGACACTGTATTGGGCGAGTTTGGCTCGATCGACCCGGCACTGTTCAACAATGGCACCTGGACGCACCAGTTCCTGAATGTGAATAACTATCACCGCTTGCACGTGCCGGTGGCAGGAAAACTGGTTTATATGAAACACATCCAGGCGGGCGTGCGGATGAAATCAGGCTGGTCGCGAGCACTGGGAGAGGGTGAGGTGTCTTTCTATGACCCACGTGACACGGCCGATTGGCAGTTCGGCCAGACCAGGATGGTGATTGGGATCGAGACGCCAGCGCATGGCATCGTCGTGATCTCGGCCATGGGCATGGCGCAGGTGTCAAGTATCGTGTTGCGGGACTGGGTGCAGGAGGGCGCGATGGCCGAAAAGGGCTGGGAGTTCGCCAATTTCGCCTTTGGCGGATCGGATTTCGTGGTGATCTTCGAGGCAAAGGCCGGGTTCAATCTAACCGTGCCGCACACGGCGGAACCCGCACCGGGTGCCGGAGTGAATTACCAGCCCTCCCTTCAAGGCGAGAAATACGGCTGCTTTGATGGGAGTACTGGTTGCAGCAACAAGCCTGGCAACCCACCACCGTCACCTTCGGATCAATAGATCACATTCACCATGGCGACTGACCCCTCCCCCCTACTGCCAGGCTACCTGAGCCAATTCAAAGCTGCGGATGCGCAGGGCACGGTTCTTGATCTGGCCTGCGGGAGTGGGCGCAATGGCCTCTATCTGCTGGAAAATGGTATCCGCGTTGTGTTTGCCGATAATGATGCGGCGGCACTTGCCCAGGTCCAATCGACACTAAGAACGCAACGCTATCGTGACAGGGAACATCTGGCGACATCCTGGACAGTGGATTTCGAGCAGTGCCAGGCGAATCCATTCGATAACCGGCGGTTTGCCGCTATCATTGTCTATCGCTACCTGCATCGGCCGCTTTTCGAGCACATCCGCCAGGCTGTGAAGCCCGGCGGCCTTGTGATATACGAAACCTTTACGGTGGACCAGCCCAAGTTTGGCCGCCCTCGCAACCCGGATTTTTTACTGGAGCACGGCGAATTGCCAGGGTATTTTTCCGGTTGGAGCCTGCTGCACAGTTTTGAGGGGGTTGTGACAGCCGGCCCTGACGATACCCCTCAGGCGGTAGCACAAGTTGTGGCGAGACGTCCTTCCTCAAAACCCATTGTCGGACCCACTGGCAGCCCCGGGTGCGCCATCTAACAAGCGAGAATCTCATGGCTGGAGGCTTTGCCAAAGACGGTGCAGTGCAGGAGCAGATTGATGCCAGCCTGGAGGACGAGATTAACCGTGCCCGTGGTCGCCTGCCCCGGGGCGAAAGTCTGCTCAAATGTGAAGAATGCGATACCGCAATCCCTGAGGCGCGGCGCAAGGCTGTACCTGGCGTACGCCTGTGCGTAGCGTGTCAGGAGACCATTGACAAAGAGCAGGCAGCCTTCACCGGTTATAACCGCCGCGGCAGTAAAGATAGTCAGTTGAGATAGCAGGGCTTGTTGCTGTTTCCAGCCCATTCATGCAAATACAAAATACTCGGCACTCAGGTCTAACACAACATCGCCCAGCACATCCTCCAGCGGCTCAGTACCAGTATCGGTCTTCAAAGCCACATAACCGGCCACATTCACCACAACTGCACCATCGTCATCCTGAAACAACACCGCCTCCTCTTTCACCGCCTGCAACAGTTTCTTTTTAACGTTATGGGATACCGCAATGTCCTGAATGCTCATGCTACTCTGCCTGCTATTGGTTCTGACAACTCAAGTTCCTGCGTCAAAGGTAATCGATCCAACCTCACTCAGGCAACTGCCCTTTTTCGTTCATTTGACTGCCCGCTCGCGATGACGGAGCCAGAGTTATAGGCAAACTTCTGCACTTCCTGTAGGGAGCAGACAGATAATCCCGGCGCGGCCAATACGGTAGTGATTGTGTGGGCTATCAATTTCAGCCATTTAACCCGGCGACACCCCGATTTGCCATTAAGTCCTGGAGTTCTTACACTGAACCGAAATAACTTTGATCTCAAATTGGCCCAAAACGTATCGTGATACCGATAATTCACCCCCCCCCTACAATGGCAGCCTTTTCTTGAAATTCTATACCCTGTTTGACAATGGCTCAGGATCTTTGGCCATCATGCCCCACCCTTCATCGGGCAATCCTATATATGCCCAAATTGAGTACCTGGCCAATTCGGGCATAGACACCGTCATTTCTCTACTTACAGACAGTGAAGTGCAAGAGTTAGATCTTTCCCATGAGCAGGCGGCCCTGGTTGAGCATGGCATGGACTTCCGGTCGTTTCCTATTCCCGACAAACGCGTGCCGGATGACATGCCCGCTTTCTGCGAACTGGCCTGCGATATTTCGCGCCTGATTGAGCAAAAACATCGTGTCATAGTCCACTGCTGGGCCGGCATCGGTAGATCTGGCTTACTCGCGTCAGCCGTACTCGTGCTCAAGGGGCATGATCCCAAAACAGTTTTTGATCTAGTGACAAGCACCCGCGGTGAATCTGTACCCGAAACACAGGAGCAAAGACATTGGTTTGTAAACACAGCTCTACCACATTTGAGTACTATGAATTGCTGACAGTGGTGGCGGCATGGAATTAGATACCAAGGAACTCTGGACAGCAGGTGGTATATTACTGGGATTCCAGTTGACTTCATTTCATCTTCGGCTCACCAGAGAGCTCAAATTCCGAGATGAAGGTGATGTCACATGGTTACCGTGGGCTGATTTATTCTCTCTGATTTCCATGCTGATCATGGTGTTGTGTGTCTTCTTACTTCCCATTTTGGGGTTTGGCATTACTTTTGCAACCAACGCCTTTGGCATATCTTTAATACTTTTTGCCGGATACCCTTTTGCGCTCGCAGGTCATTACGAACTTTTCACATCGAAGGACAAAGAAGTCAGAAAGGGAGGCCATTGCCCTTTTGAAGAAAAGGTCGTTCTTGCTGTCACCGTTATAGTTCTCTTCTTTTACGAGGCGGCATTCTTTCTCTTTTAGAGAAAGGTGATACAGTTTCTGATGGATAACAAGGACTTGCTGGAAGCGATCAACCAGGTAATGCCATACGGCAAGTACAAGGGGCGCCAGCTACTCGACCTTCCTGAGCCCTACCTGGTGTGGTATCACAGCAAGGGCTTCCCTCAGGGAAAGCTGGGTACGCAACTGGCGTTGATCTACGAGGTTAAACTCAACGGACTGGAGGGGATGCTAAGGCGTCTGCAAGACTAAACAAGTTACAGCTACTTTGAGCATCCAACCACCTCAAAGGCGTCAGTCACGACGGTACCGACGCCCTAACCCACCAGATGAAACTGGCTATCCATCCCCTGATCGCGGGTAGGAATAATCGCCTGGTAAGCATCGGATTGATACCAGTTGACGGCGCTTTCGCGATCGGGAAACTGGATTACAACCTTGGTCGTAAAGCTGGCATCACCGTGCAGACTCTCGATCGGCCCCTTCGCCAGGAACTCACCACCGTAAGGCTTGAGTGTTTCGGCGGCCTGGGCGCTGTAGGCGCCGAGTTTCTCGGTATCGGTGGGTGTGAGATCAACAACAATTAACGTGGCCATACTATTTCCTCTGTATAACAAATACTTTTGAGACAGTGTTTACAAGTGTAGCGACACTACTCTAGCGGGTACTGACAAGCAACCTGGAGCGCACTTCGTGAGCGGTCAGGTCCAGTTTGATGGGGGTCACTGAAATATGGCTGTCGGCAATTGCCCTGAGGTCTGAATCCGGATGCGAATCCCCCTCCTCGTAGGACAGCATTATCCAGTAGTACGGGTTGCCCTGACCATCGACCCGACGTTCGGGAATATAGCAGCCGGGTGGGCGCTGACCCTGGATGGTATAACGGATGCCTTTTACATCTTCGGGGGGCACTCCGGGGAAGTTTACATTGAGGAAAATCCCGGGCTCCAGCTCGATCTTCATTAGCTCCGTGAGCACAGGCAGCGCCCATTTTTCGGCCGTTTCCCAGGGAGTATTTTTGCTTTCACCCACTGTGAAATTCTTTTCGCCCTCGGCGAAAACCTGGCTCAGTGCAATTGAGGGAATACCGAGCTGTATCGCCTCCCTGGCGGCGGCCACCGTGCCAGAGTAAACCGAATCCTCTGCCAAATTAGGACCGCGATTTATCCCCGACAAACAGATAGTGGGCTTTTTATCCTGTATCAATTCGTGCACCGCCAACAGCGTGCACTCGGTGGGGGTCCCCCTGACGGCATAGCGCTTCTCCGCCAGCCGGGTAACCCGCATGGGAGTTTGTATCGACAGCGAATGAGAGGCGCCAGACTTGTTGTCGTCCGGCGCAACCACCCATACGTCGTCACACAACTGACGTGCGGCGGCCTCCAGGACACGCAGGCCGGGGGCATCAATGCCATCGTCATTTACCAGTAAGATTCTTTCAGCGGCGAACGCTTTCATAAGGGTTCCCTTAAGGTGAATGGCCATTGACCGAGTCGTCGCATTACTGCAATCGGCTGCTGCCACATTGTAGAACAATATTCTCGTACAACAGCTAAGTCAATTTCCAGAGGCGTCCATCAAGTACGACCGACCTCCAGGCTCGAAGGTTTATCGTCGGCGAGTTCGATTACGGATATTTGTACTACAATATTGTACATCTATAGCGAGCGCTGTAGACTCAAGACACGCCGCAAAGAGGTGACCCTGGCGGCTACCTTAGAAAAGTCGGACGACACATATAATAAACAAACAGGGAGAAAGGATTGTGAGCAAGCTTTTCTTTGACTCGGACAAATACGGTGATGAATCGCCTTCCGGCGTTGTCGCATCTTTTCATGCACTCATCCAGGCCATTGTTCGCCAGCGATTTCAAGACTCTGGCCAGGAGTGGAAGGATTTTGTGTTCGGCGCTGCTGTCGATGGCATTTCAAGGGATGACTTCCTGCAGGTAGAACAGGAACTCCTGTCTGCCGGACACAAGTTTGACTGGTCTGCTGCAATTTCCCAACGCGAGAAGCCCGAGGCATATAAACCGGCAGCAGGCGTATCGGATTCTGACCTGCTGACCTTTTGCTTCAGCCATCCAGATGCACCTACTGGCGCGGCTGACGCACATGGCAGGGAGCAGATGGGTGCCGGAGATAATGTTGTGCGCTACGGCGAGGACATTTCTGGTACCGCGCGTTACGTACGGTCTACCGACCGGGTTCTGGACTGGCTCACTCACGGCGTCCCTGCGAATACCATTGCGGTCATCGACGATTCCGGTGGCACCCTGACGGCGCCGATTCTCGAGCAGTTCAAGGGTGTCATCTGCGCCGGCGGCACTGTTCGCTCACACCTTGGCATTCTCACACGAGAGTACGGCATCCCCTGTCTTATGAATGCCAGAGTGAGCGGCATCATGGAAGGCGACACGGTGCTGATAGAGGCGAGCGCAAAAGCCAAAACCGCCGAGGACTACCAGACAGGTAAAGAGGTAACCGCCAAGGTCTGGCGAATTCCCAGTTAACTCATTGCCTCAAGGCGACCTGGTATATGCCCGATAAGGAATAAGAAAATGAAACTCGATTATACCCAGCTGCTCGAAACCAATAACTTACTGCAAGTTAACGGCGATGAAACCTACTGGTTGTGTGTTACCCGCACCGTACAGGAATCCAAACTGTTCCCCGTACCGGCCTATATGCTGCTGTCCTACCTCAATGCGTTTTACCGTTACCCTGCCCTGCTTCGCAAGATAGAGCAGAATATGTCGGCAGAAGAACTCGGAGACCGCGCCCGGCATATGGCCACTAAGGCTCACGGGCTGGCCATGTGGGGTCTCCCCTGCTTTTACCTGCTGGGGCGCGAATGGCTGATAAATATGGGCCTTGTCAGCCCCCAGGATGCCGCCGAGGACGTGGCTTATGTCTGCGATTTCTGGAAACGATTTGAACTGTCCTGGCGCCGAAACTCGGGCCACAAAACCGCCGTCGAAGCGGGCCATCGTTCGCAAATTCATCCGGAGGCTCAACTGCAGGTTTTTCATGCGGACCTTTACGATTGCAAGGTCGGCGATCCACTGCATCTGGCCGCCCAGTCGTTTGTTGCTTCCGCTTCCCAGTACGCCTTTCTGATCGCGTGTGAAAGTCGCATAAGCCTGCACAATCACGGCCCCTACAGTCTGGGCGACGACCGGCAGATGATCATTCGCGATTTCCTGGATATCGGGGAGTACGACTTTCCCTGGCTAGACGATGTCGCCAAAGACATTCCGTACTCCAGCCTCACCGTCACCATGGCCACTAAAGGTGTCAATTTCAACATTATGGATGACTGGGGAAGCTTTGAGTCAGAACCGGAGTTCAAGGACGAGCATATTGTAGGGGTCGGGCTTTACACCTCTGATCCACTGTCGGATGGTTATATCCCCGTTGGCATGGAAAGCCGGGAGGAACTAACCCGGACGTTCACCGATCTGAACGAGAAAGTTAAACAGGCTATGAGCGCGCTCTGGATGCGTATAGCAGGCTGGTCAAGGGACCAGATGATGGATGCCGGGGCACTCACCTACTACGCCATCATCAAGGACCTGGCGCATATTGCCGGTTGCTATGAACCCGATGACTGGATCAAGATCGACGAGCGCGCCGAACGCTTCAGACCATTGTTAAACGACGAGTACAGCAGAGACCTGCTGGGTGAAATCTGTGTAGGCAGCGGCCCTCTGCACCAGATCAATGAATATATGATGATGCAGCATGTGGACCTTCCCCGGCGCATTTACACGCCAATCCCCTATTCTATCCTGGAAGAAGAAGGCGACTACGCTCCCACAGTTGGGGGAGTCATGCCCGGAGTGACTTACCTTGATGAGAAGAAAGACCGGTATTGCACCAGTCAGGGTGTACTGGGGTTCAGGGAATACAACGAGCGGGTAAATAGCAGTGAGTACGCGCTGGACACGGACGCGGCAAGGCATTTCTGTGAGACGACAGTAAAGTATCGCGCAGATACTGAAGAGGCCGACCAGCTCTACAAAATCTACCAGCGAAAATCGCGCAACTTGAAAGATAGGGGCGCCGGGCTGCGCCGCTCGGATATTGAAGCTATCCGCGACACGGCAGAGCATCGATAACATGCAAATAGGTTCACTCATTGAAAAAGCCGCTTTGTACTTTGCCGATGCCCCCTGTCTTACCGAGGGCGACAGAACAGTCAGTTTTAGGGAATTCGACGAGCTCACTAACCGGCTTGCCAACTCACTGCTGACTCTCGGTCTGGCCCCGGGTGACCGGGTAGGCGTTCTGCTTCCCAACAGCATCGACTGCCTGGTGTCCTACTATGCCGTTGCCAAAGCCGGGTTGATTCGTGTCGGCCTGAACACGCGCGAAACCGGCGAGGAGCATTGTTACAAGCTGGCCGACAGCGGCTGCCGCGCCATCATTCATGCAAGCACCATAGAGTTCGATACCGAGCTGCAGATCGACCGCGATTCGCTTCGCGGACTTATTGCCAGCGGCAGTCCGGCACCATGCAATACAGACATGCCCCTGGACGCCGCCTATCGCATCGGTTTCACCGGGGGAACTACCGGCCAACCCAAGGGAGTCATGCTGTCGACCCGGGGGGAGCTGTGCGAACTGAGTTCATTCCTGTTAGATCTGATGCCAGACATAAGAGCTGGCGACAAGTTTCTGCACGCTGCACCCATAGCTCATGCTTCTGGCGCCTTCTTCCTGCCGGCCATTGCACGGGGCGTTCATTCCATCATTATGCCAAAGTTCGACGCGCACCAGTTTGTTGAATTGGCGGTCGAAAGCCAGGCAAACCTCACCTTTCTCGTACCCACTATGCTGGCGATGATTCTCGAGGTGCCCGGGCTTGAGGATGCGCCGCTGAACTTTCGGCGCATTGCCTATGGCGCTGCACCCATTTCGCCGAAGTTGCTGCACAGGGCCGAGGCGCGCTTTGGCCGAATTTTTGCGCAGACCTATGGGCAGGCGGAAAGTCCGATGGTTATTACCTGCCTGCAGCCGGATGACCACGAACGTTCGGGCTCTTGTGGACGCCCTTTCACTCTGGCAGATGTAGCGGTATTCGATGAAAACGACAAGCCCCTGCCGCCTGGCGAAATTGGCGAGATAGTGACCCGCGGCCCACAAATTATGGCCGGTTACTGGAACCGGCCGGAAGCCACTGCCGAAGCGATGCGGGGAGGCTGGTTACATACCGGCGATATAGGCACGATGGATGAGGACGGCTATTTTTACTTGCTCGACCGAAAGAATGACATGCTGATCACTGGCGGATTCAACGTGTACCCGCGCGAAGTAGAAGATGCCCTTATGGCCTGCGACGGCGTGGTAGAGGCTGCCGTTGTCGGCTTACCGGACGAAAAGTGGGGAGACCGGGTTCACGCTGTCGTCGCGGGAAAACCTGGGCTCAGGCCCGAAGATGTGATGGCACATGCCAACAATGTACTGTCGAGCTACAAGCGCCCAAAGGAAGTTGAAGTCTGGCCGGACCTGCCCAAAAGTGCTGCTAACAAGATTTTGCGGCGTAAAGTACGTGAACACATTGTTGCCAGACAGGCACTTGTTGGAGGTGACGAAGAGTGAAAGATTTGTACCTGCTGATGCACGGCATCGCCGTGAAAAAGTACTGCGGTAGTGAGGATATCTGCTCCTTGACGCAGCTGCCATCGGACCGAGTCGGCACACTGCTTGATGAAGCGCAGGCCACGGGCCGGGTAACGGAGGTAAACGGCAGGTATATGCTGACACCAGCCGGCCAGGTGTTACTCAGGTCTAGCTATGCCAGGACCTGTTCTGCGCTGCGGCAAGATGCGGATTTTATGTCCGCCTATGAGGACTTCGAGAAGATCAATATCGATCTCAAGCAAACCATCACAGACTGGCAGACCATGTCGATTGGCGGCCAAAAAGTGCCGAACGATCATTCTGATAAGGCCTACGACGATAGCGTTATAGACCGGATCGGGCGTATCCATGACGCTGTTGAGGGCATTCTCAAGCGGCTTGGCAAACAGGTGCCACGCCTGGATCGCTATCATGAGGCACTATTGCACGCCCTGGAAAAGGCCGAAGATGGCAACACCCGGTGGGTCAGCGATGCCAGGACAGAAAGCTATCACACGGTGTGGTTCGAACTCCACGAGGACCTGCTGCGCCTGGTAGGAAGAGAGCGAGAGGAATAGCGCCGTGGCAGGTCTGTTAACTGGACAATGGGTGCTGCCAATGGATGGCGAGACCCTGCCGGACCGAGATCTGATAGGAGGCAAGGCCTGGTCTCTCGCCAATATGTGCTCACTGGGACTGCCGGTACCGCCGGCCTTCGTGATCACTACCCGGGCCTGCCATGCTTACCTGGAATCCGGGGGATTGCCGTCGGGACTCATGGCAGAAGTGCAACAGGGGATAGCCTGGCTGGAACAGCGGACCGGGCGCGGTTTCGGCAGTGACACTTCGCCACTGCTGGTTTCGGTCCGCTCAGGTGCCGCAGTGTCCATGCCTGGAATGATGGACACTGTGCTCAATCTCGGTATCAATACCCAGACTGCCTCCGCGCTTGCAACCGAGAGCAACAACCCCGGTTTTGCCCGGGATACATTCCGTCGATTTCACGAAATGTACGCGGATATTGTCCTCCGCACTCGGGCACCGGCGTTTCTCCCGGAAGACGATATCGCCACTATGCAGGCAACGATGGCGTCCGGGGCAGGTAGCCAGGCTCCCGAGGAACCCATGGAGCAACTGGAGCAAGCGATTACTGCGGTGTTCGAATCATGGAACTCGCGGCGAGCCAGACGCTACCGCAAGCACCACGCCATCTCCGATGACCTGGGAACCGCCGTTACTGTCCAGGCAATGATATTTGGCAACCTCGATGACAGCAGCGGTACCGGGGTGCTGTTTACCAGGAACCCACTTACGGGTGAACGGCTACCCTATGGTGAATACCTTTCCAGCGCACAGGGTGAAGATGTTGTGTCTGGCAAATTCACCCCCGGCACACTGGACGACATGAAGCAACTGGCCCCTGCGGCTTACAAGCAACTTATCGCAGCGGCTGAGATTCTTGAAAACCAACATCGCGACGTACAGGACATAGAATTCACCATCCAGCAGGAAAAGCTGTACCTGCTGCAATCGCGGACCGCAAAAAGGGCGCCTGCGGCCGCTGTACGCATTGCAGTTGATATGCATCGGGAAGGCATTATCAGTATTGGCGAAGCAATTGAGCGCATTACGCCGGAGCAAATCCGATCTGTGCTCAGTCCGCGCCTGAAGCCGGAACAGGCAGGTGGCGCCAAAAAGCTATTCAGCGGGCTTGGCGTGTCTCACGGCATCGGCATCGGAAGGGTCGTCACCGACGCGGACGAAGCCGAACACCTGGCCAACGAGGGTGAGAGCGTTGTACTTGCAACCAGCACAACGTCCCCGGATGACGTCCACGGCATGCTGGTCTGCCGCGCTGTGATTACCGAAAGCGGTGGCTCCACATCTCATGCTGCAGTGGTGGGCAGGGCCCTGGGCTTGCCCTGTGTGGTGGGCTGCGGCCCGCACACTGTGACGACACTTGCCGGGCAGACTGTCACCGTAGACGGCGAGCAAGGCTTCATCTATGCCGGCGCACTCGAAGTCGAAATTCCCAGCGAGACCCGGGACGACCGCCTGAAGCAGCTTCTACAGTGGGCAATTGAACGCAGTCCTCTCAGAGTTCTCAGGAATGATGAAGCCCCGAGTACAACGCTGGATCTCGACAGGCACGAAGACGCGGTTGAGCCGCATCAACTGGCCGAACTTCTCACTGGCACCAAAGGTGCAAAAGGTGGCCCTATCGCCAGTGATGAAGGCGTGCGGGCGGCACTGGATGCGGGCCTGGACTATATCATCGCCGAACCCTCACTGCCCTCACTCATAGCCGCTATCCAGGCAGGTGCAGGCAACTTCCCGGGTAACGATAACGAAGAGCGAACGCCATGAAAAATGATACTGGTAACGATATAAAAACACTCATTGATATGTTTGATGAGTCAGACTGGAAAGAGCTTTCACTTCAGATAGAAGGTCTGAAAATTTTTCTCTCTCGTGACACTGATAACGCTGTACCGGGCTGGCTGGAGCATGGGGAGACAGTGTCGAGGGCTGGCAATCAGGCGCAAGGGCAGCCGCAGCAGCACGCGGTAGTCGCCCCCGATAGCGCACCTGTGGAAACCCCTGTGCCAGAGGGTGCCGTGGTAATAACAGCGCCTAACCTGGGCATATTTTATCGGGCGCCAAAGCCGGGAGCGCCCCCGTATGTCAATGTCGGGGACGCAGTCGATGCCGACACTGAAATCTGCCTGATAGAAGTGATGAAACTGTTTACTCCGGTGCCTGCCGGACTCAAGGGCGTTGTTCTTGAGATCTGTGTTGCCGATGGCGAGATGATCGAATTCGGTCAACCACTTTTATACATTCAGCCGGAAAAATAGAGCGGCTTATGGCTATATCACGCGTATTTATCGCCAACCGGGGCGAAATCGCGGTGCGTATTATTCGGGCGGCAAAATCACTCGGCATAGAGACTGTTATCGGGGTGTCCTCGGCTGATACCGGCACACTGGGTGCAAAGCTTGCAGATCGCTGCATTGTGCTGGGCCCGCCGGAGGCAGCGAAAAGCTATCTCAACGAAAAACTGATTGTCCAGGCAGCCCTGGCCTCTGGCTGTGACGCCCTGCACCCCGGTTATGGCTTTCTCTCAGAGCGCCCCGCGCTCGCCTTGCTGTGCGAGGAACAGGGCATTTCTTTTGTCGGCCCCCGGCCAGAGACCATCGAAGCTCTCGGAGATAAACTGAGCGCTCGACGGATCGCCGAAGCGTCGTCGGTGCCACTGGTACCCGGCTCTGCAGCTCTGGCAAACGTGGACGAGGCCTGCGCGACAGCAGAATCGATCGGCTTTCCAGTGGTAATCAAAGCCACAGCCGGAGGAGGTGGCAGGGGTATGTTTCTGGCCGAGGACGCTGCAACCGTCAGGAATCTCTTCGCCAAAGCATCGGAGGAAGCCAGGAACGCCTTCGGGAATGGCGAACTGTACATTGAACGCTTCGTGCGCAATGCCCGCCACGTGGAGGTGCAGATCTTTGGGGATGGGCAAGGCAGGGTGATTCACTTCGGGGAGCGCGATTGCTCTGTTCAGCGCCGCTACCAGAAACTCATAGAGGAGGCTCCGTGTACTGTTATGCCCGATACTTTGCGGCGACAGTTACATACGGCAGCCGTAAGGCTGACCTCAGACCTTAACTACCGAAATGCCGGTACCGTCGAGTTTCTTTACGATGTGGATCGAGGGGAATTCTACTTCATCGAAGTAAATGCACGAATCCAGGTTGAACATCCCGTCAGCGAGTTGATAGCGCGGCGGGATATCGTCGCAATGCAGCTGGAGCTAGCAGGCGGCAAGCCACTCGATTTGCAGCAGGACGATATCGTATTGCAAGGCCATGCATTGGAATGCAGGATTAATGCGGAAGACGCCGGGAATAATTTCCAGCCCAGCCCGGGGCGCATTGGCACCTGGGCCGTGCCGGATGGAGACTTTGTCCGGCTGGATACATTTTGTGAGGGCGGCACCCTGGTCTCCCCTTATTACGACAATATGATTGCCAAGCTGATTGTGTATGGCCACGACCGCCAGGAAGCAATCGATCGAATGTTGTTTTCACTAAGTCGTCTGCATATAGACGGCATCAGGACCAATGTCGCACTGCAAAAGTTTATCGTCGGACATCCCGACTTCACGGGCAACGGTATTTCCACGCGCTGGCTGGAACAGGCCGGGCTACCCGACTATCTCAATACCCTCGAGGAGTAACTGCTCAATGGCTCATATTGAATTTCTGGATGAAACCATGCGGGACGGCCAGCAGAGCCTCTGGGGCATGCAGATGCGCTGCGGCATGGCCCTACCGATCGCACCGACACTGGATAAATCCGGCTTTCGAGTAATCGACCTGACAGGATCTTCCATGTTCGAAGTTCTTATCAGAGTAAACCAGGAAAACCCCTGGGAAGGCCTGAAACTGTTGACCGATGCGATGCCCAATACGCCTGTTCGTGGCGGTATGCGCTCCAATGCCTCAGTGACATTCGGCGTCACACCGGATGCACTCATGGACGTGTGGATGCGCCAGCTCAATGAACACGGTTGTCGTTCTTTCTGGATTTACGACGTGTTGTTCAACATAGACAAAATGCACCGGCTGGCCAAAGTGGCGAAAGAATATGGCGCGGAAGTGTCAGGCGCCATTATGTTTACCTCCAGCCCGGTACACACCGACGAATACTACGCGGAGAAAACCCGACAGTTGGCTGCCTCTTCGGATATCGACACTCTACTGCTCTACGACACAGCGGGCGTATTGGACAAGGAACGGATGATAAGCCTCGTCCCGGCGATCCTGGCAAACGCCAATGGCAAGCCGATCGAATTCCATTCCAACAACCTGCTGGGCATGTCAGGCAAGGCCTACTGCGATGCCATCGATCTGGGAATAACCATATTGCACACAGCCAGTCGACCCATGGCCAATGGACCTTCCGTCCCATCAACCGAAAGCATGACGCGTAACGTTGAGCTAATGGGGCATACGCACAGTATTAATACAGAGCTGTTATCGCCTGTGGCTGAGCATTTCGAAAGGGTGGGAAACAGCGCCGGATTTCTTGTCAATCAGCACCACGAGTACAATGTTCTGTCGGCGCGCCATCAGATTCCGGGCGGTATGATCGGTACTCTGAGGGCCCAGATGGCAAAGCATAAGCTGGAACATCGCATGGATGAAATTCTGGTGGAAACGGCCAAGGTAAGAGCGGAACTGGGTTTTCCGGGTATGGCCACGCCGTTTTCCCAACTGGTAGGCATCCAGGCAGTACTCAACCTGGTAAATGGCGAGCGCTACAAGATTGTGCCCGACGAGGTAATTCAATACGCCGCGGGATTCTATGGCGAACCTGCTGCACCGATTGACCCCGATATCTATGACAGGATTATGAGCTCCGGAAGGGCAAAAAAAGTTGCGGAACAACCGCCTTCGCAGCCCAGTCTGGAAGACCTGTATAAGGAATATGGCACACGCGATCCAAAGGAATTGATTCTCAGAGCGCTTATGCCGGAAGCCGATCTCAAAAAGATGCGCGAAGCTGGCCCGGTGAAGCTGGACTATCCAACGCTGTCGTCACCCGAACTGGATCAGGTAGGCAAATTGATGAAGCTTGCCAAAGCGTCAGTCGTGCAAATTGAGTCCGATAAGATGAGCCTGACACTGCGTCGTTGAGCAGTTGCAGGTCACAGCTGATTCGCCGCTGCGTAGGCTTCATCGGGCAATGATGTAAGACTGAGCCGACGACGACGCAGGTGGAATTTGGCGGTCCGCTCGGCTTTCTTTGGATCACCTTCCAGAACCGATTCGGCGATCGCGTGTAACTCTTTTAGCTGACTCTCATGCTGCTTTCTGGAGACAAATGCCTGGAACTGCAGGCGCATCAGGTTAATCTGCACGCGCGGCACCATGCCTCTCAATTCTTTGTTGCCGCCAATCTCGTAAAGCACATCATAGAGATTCCTGCGTGACTCAAGAAATGCCTGGGTCTCACCCTTGTCCCCCCGCTTTACGGCATCCTTGAATACTGCAATAAACCGTTTTCGGTTACTGCCTTCATCTATGTGTCTCGCTGCCAACTTTGCCGCCAGCCCGGCAAGAGCCTCAAGCACCACCAGCGTATCATTTACCTCTTCACGCGTCTGGGCCCTGACGCAGGCCCCACGGTTCTTGCTGAGAACCAGCACACCCTCACCAGCTAGACGCTTGAACGCCTCCCGCACCGGCCCCCGACTCATCTGAAGTTCACGGGTCAAATCCGCTTCGATCAGCCTTTGCCCGGGTACATAGCGGCCCTTCTGAATACCGTTCACTATAGCGTCCATCACCCGCTGTGGAGAGCTGGATTCTGATTTTATCGAGCTGGTCTCCTGTGGGGATTTATTCTTGGCAGTGGTCGTGCTTCCTTTCATAAGCCGCTCTCTACTTACTGGATAACCGGACCAGACTACAAGTCACAGGAACTATTATATGCGCGCCGAGGTGCCACCATCCATCAGTATCACTGCGCCATTGGTATAGGTAGATTCATCTGACGCGAGAAAGAGACAGCCGTAAGCGATCTCATCTGGCGTACCGGCTCTTTGCATGGGACAGAAACGGTCTGCTGAGACGGGGTCGTCGAACACTGACATATGCGACGCAATCATCGGTGTGTCGATAAACCCCGGGCAGACACAGTTGGCACGAATACCATCGATTGCATAGGCCGCGCAAAGTGAACGTGTCAGGTTGATTATCGCACCCTTTGCCGTCGCATAAGCATGGGCGTCGGGATGACCCTTCACGCCCAGTATAGAAGAAATGTTGACGATTGAACCCGCGCCATTCTCCTTCATCACAGGGATTACCAGCTTGCTCATATAAAAAATGGAATCCAGATCAATGGCCATTACCTCGTGCCAATGCTCGGCAGATGTCTCGGTTACGGCTCCCATCGAGCCCGGGCTGGTATTGACCCAGGAGTACCCCACCCCGGCACCATTAAGCAAAATATCGATTTTCCCATACTTCTCGAGTGCTGCATCGACGAGTTTTTTGGCGCCCGCTTCTGTAGCGAGGTCAGCCGCGACAACAATGCCTTCACCGCCCTGCTCAATCACGGTTGCCAATGTCCGGTCCAGATTTTCCTGTGTGCGGGAACAGCCCACAACACTGGCACCTTCCCGTGCGAACATTTCCATGCAGGCCTTGCCGATACCGGACCCGGCACCCGTTACTACGGCGATCTTACCTTCCAGGCGTCCCATAAAGCCTCCTTTTTTAAGTTATGGTAGCTGTTATTTGAGCCCCGTCACCATATTCCGTTTGATCACATTATGGTAGGACAATAATGTACATTAAAATGCGCTCTGTCTCTACAAAATTGTGCCGAGCCAGGCACGTGGCCGCCTATAATTCAGCCTACGATTAGGTGGCTTTAACGCCGGGCACTCTTGCTGCCGAACGCGTTACACTGGAGACAAATTGATTCATGGCTTACCATGAAGCCACTGCTCGGGAAACAGATTTTCGATATCGTTAAGCTGAAGCTTAGGCGACTGTAAAACTACATGTTCCGTCTTGCGCGTGGCTGGCTAATAAAAGCGCGTACCCGGTTAAAAAAGACAACAAGGATGAACCCCATGGCAAAACTGAATTTGAGCGCCGACGAGGTATTAACAACCACCCGCGCTGTGCGCAAGCGCCTGGACCTGGACCGACCGGTGGACATGTCCGTCATTACCGAATGTCTGGAAATCGCCACACAGGCCCCATCCGGCTCCAACTCCCAGGGCTGGCATTTCGTCATTGTCAGGGATGCGAAGAAACGGGAGGCCATCGCCAGGCTGTACCAACAAAGCTTCGCTGAATATCTTGTCGGCCCGTCCCAGCCGACGAAACGGCATCTGGACAGCCCCGACATGGCCCAAACCCAACAGCGGGTATTGAGTTCTGCGAAGTATTTGGCAGATAACCTGGCGAGGGTCCCCGCATACCTCATTCCATGCGGTAACGGTCGAATCGATAAAGCGGAGAACCCCCATATGATGCAGGCAGGTTTTTATGGCTCACTGTTGCCCGCTGTCTGGAGTTTTATGCTCGCCGCCAGGGAGAGAGGCCTGGGCACATGCTGGACCACTCTGCACCTGAAGTTTGAAGAAGAGGTTGCAGACATTCTGTCAATTCCATTTGAGAGCGTCACCCAGACCGCGCTCATTCCAATTGCTTACACCAAAGGCACCGATTTCAAATCTGCGCCCCGTAAACCTCTCGATGATATTGTTCATTTCGACGGGTGGTGACTTATAGTTGCAATGGTCATCGCGCGCCCCAGCAAAAGATGCAAGTAATAGCCATCTTTATGTATACTGCACCATAAGTAGCCATTGAGCCATACTGATGCGATTAACCACCTTTACGGACTACTCACTGCGAGTGCTGATTTACCTGGCTGTCCGCGATGGCCAGCACGCAACTATCCGCGAAATTGCCGAGGCCTACGGTATATCAAGAAATCATTTGATGAAGGTTGTGCAGGAGCTTAGCCAGAAGGGGTATGTGGCCGCACTGCGAGGAAAAAACGGGGGTCTTCAACTGAAAAAATCGCCTGCCGACATAAGAATCGGCGCACTGGTGCGAGAGATGGAGAACGACGTGGCACTGACCGAATGCCTCGGGGACAACAATCAGTGCATTCTTACGCCTGCCTGCGGGCTTAAGATCGTTCTCGCCGATGCTTTACAAGCTTTTTTTGCCACGCTGGATGCCTACACGCTCGAGGACATATTGCCCGGGCAAAAGCGGGCGGAGCTTGTGAAAATCCTTAATGCCTAATAGCTGAAATTTTCAGCCGACTGTAACTATGCCCACTACACCAAAAGATTCAAAGCCAGCTACGCCGATCAGTCCTCCCGTCTATGACAAGAGCGAGCCCGGGCGCGGCTATGTCGTTGTTATCTACGGCCTTTACATAGGCAGTATTATGGCGCTTGTGACTGCTCCGCTGGGGGCGCTTATCGCGCACTACAGGCTGGGCCGCGGGGCCCCATGGCTGGATACACACCTGCGTTTCCAGATTCGCACATTCTGGCTAGGGATGCTGGCGGCGGCGCTTGCACTTCTGCTGTGGCAGGCGCTGGGGCTGGCGGAACTGGCACCGGTGTACGCCTGGCTATTTGGCTATCTATTTTTTACCTTCGGTATCATCTGGATGATGGCGCGCTGTGCTGTGGGCATTCACAGGCTCACCTCTAATCGCCCTATCGATGCACCCAAGAGCTGGTTATTTGGTGTGGGGACTGGCACGGGAAAAAATGACTGACGGCAATAAGGAGCGGCCTCAAGAGACTGGCGTTAGAGACGACCAGCCTACAGGTCAATCTTTGACAGCCGCAGAAGACGACGACTGGGGCCCACTATCGGCATTGCCCGGCAACCCCCTGATGTGGGTGCTGATTTTAAGCGAAATGCTGGTTTTTTCTGCTTTCTTTATACTTTTCGCCTGGCAGCGCGCCGCCGAGACGGAGTTGTTTAACGATTCACAGCAGTTTCTGGACCCTGTCAGCGGCGGCCTGAATACAATGATACTACTCACCAGTGGCTTATTCGCCGCACTGGCGATACAGGCTATTGCAGAAGGTCAGCTGCGTCGCACTCGGCAGTGGCTGGGCCTTACCATGGTGCTGGGTGCGATATTCTGCGTGATCAAGTTACTGGAGTACGCCGGTAAACTGAGCGCGGGTTTAACCCCCGAAACCAACACCTTCTTCACTTACTACTATTTACTGACAGCCTTTCATCTCGCCCATGTCGTGTTTGGACTGGGCTTACTGGCGCTAGCGTGTTGGAAGACATCACGGGTGAATGTTACAACGGTCACCGCTTTTTGGCACATGGTTGACCTGATCTGGGTGATGCTTTATCCATTACTTTATCTGCTGAGGTGAGCATGAACGAAACACTTCCCGGCAACAGGCGTTTGGTGAAAACCTGGCTGCTATTGATGGCGCTGACAGTGCTGTCCATGTGGTCTGCACAATTGAATAGTCACTCGGGGTGGTTGCCGCTGCCAATCTGGGGTATCGCGCTCGTTCTCATCAGTGCCGGCTTCAAGGTTCAACAGATATTGATGGTGTATCTTAATTTGCGGGTTTCCAGTGCCGGCTGGAAAAGCGGTTTCATTTGTCTGCTGGTGGCGACGGTGTTGCTGGTGTTTTTAGCTTATCTAAGCGCTGACCTGAAATAGTGGCAGGGTTTTAGGGCTCGCCCTCGACATCGTCGGGAAAGTCGGGGTCAACTGCCGGGATATCAGGCTCATTACGCGCCCAGCGCTCCAGGGCTTTACCGATCCACAACAGCAGCCAGACCATAAAGGGTGCCACCAACAATAGCGCCACCCCCCAGTCAAAACGATTGATAGCCAGCGCGAAGGGGGTAACCACTATCGTGCATACCCCGATACCCGCGATCAGCGCAATGGCTTTGCGCAAGGTCTTCGGCTGTGATTGCTGCGGAGGTGAGGCTGTCATATCAATTGGCGATTATCTGCTGGTAGATGCCAGGTAAGGCCATGGCCAGATGCTCCGGCTTATGCACCATGGCATAGCCACCGGGACCAAACAGGTGGGCAATATAGTGCTGAGCATCTCGATCAATAGTAATACCAAAGACTTTCAACTCTTGCCGCCTGGCCTCCATAATGGCGCGGCGGGTATCCTCAATCGCGTAACGTCCCTCATAGTAGTCACTGTCGTTGGGCTTACCGTCGCTGAGCACCAATAGCAGGCGATGGCGGTTTGGGCGCTCACTTAACTCGGTGGCAACGTGACGAATGGCTGCACCCATGCGCGTGTAGTGGCCGGGCTTGAGCGCGGCAATACGCCGCTCAGTAGCCTGACTCATCTTTTCATCAAAGGCTTTTAGCGTATTGACCCATACCCGATGACGTCGGTGAGAAGTAAAACTATGAATACTGTAGTCGTCACCACAGCTGGCCAGCCCATGCGCCAGTACCAGCAGAGCCTCTTTCTCGATATCGATTACGCGGCGATCTTCCACCCAGGCGTCAGTAGACAGCGATACGTCAATCAGAATGGAGATGGCCAGGTCCCTCGCCTGGGCCCGTGTAGCCATGTATAGCCCGGCGCTGCTTTGCCCCACGGCAGTAAAGTCACAGTGCGACCTGACCACTGCATCCATATCCAGTTCATTGCCGTCAACCTGGCCACGCAGCCATTCTCTACGCGGCCGCAGTGCTTCAAATTGCCTCCGCACCCGGCGGATACGACGACGTGTCTGGTCGTCGAGAATGTCGCTGTCCGCTTCCTCTTCGTGTAACGCGGTCAATACCCGGCAGTGATTTTCCTGGTAGCGCTGCTTGCGGTAATTCCATTCGGGGTAGGTGTGCTCACCCTTTAGTTGATCTCCGCCCGCGGCCACTGGCGACAGATCCAAATCCATCTTCAGTTGTGAAGCGGCGCGCTGCTGATTGGCGCTAAGGGTAATCTCATCCATTTGCTCGGCATTGCTCTTGGCGTTTTTATCCTCCTCATCGTCGATCATGCGGTTGACGTTGACCATTTCTGCAAATGACAGAATTTTTTCAAAACGACTGAATACCAGTGGATCATCGCGCTCGGATTGATCCTGGCGACGGCGCTCAGCCTTGCGCTTGTCTTGCGCTTGCTCAGTCGCCGCTGGTGGCGGCTGTGGCTGCTCGTCGTCACTATCGTCTGCGCTGACTGTGCCAAGATGGCTCAGATTAGCCCATAGCGGCACCGGCAGCGGCTGCCGATAATGCTCTGGCGCCCGATATTCGCGCAAACTGATAGACGGATCCATAACCGCCTGACAGTAACGGTTCGCTTCTTCAGAGAGGAGCTCATCGACGGCCCCTAGCAAATGACAAATCACCGCTTCCACAGCCGCTTCGGTGGGCGGCAATGAACGTGCGGGGCGCATTGCCAGCATTTCGCTTTGCAACCGCTGGTGGCGATTTCGCAAGCCGGCAAAGTCGCGAAGGACAGTGTTACGGGCTGCAACAATCTGGCGCAGTGCGCTGATATTTTGGCGCAGCGGGTCTATGAATGCGGTGGTGGGTGTCGTGGCTGCCAGCATGGCCGCCAGCCAGAAGTATAAATCGCGATTCAGCACAGGGTCTTTGAATAGCGCAATGCGCGGCGGTAGCAATAGATTTTCTTCGTCAATGCGGGCCAGGTCGATAATTTCCTGATCAAAACCCAGCCGCTGGCGTAAATTGATGCGGTGTGTAGAGACCCGTGCCGCAATCGAGGTTACGGCAACGCCCGCCGGACCACCAGCGGCTCGAAAAAATACCGCCAGAGGTCCGGAAATACTGTCCAGGGTTACGGCTGCATCGGGGTAATCAGGATAACTGCGACTGTGCGAAGAAGCCCAGCGGTGCCACAAACGGCCAACGTTTTCTTCAAATTCCAGCCATTCCAGCATGGGCCGGGCAATCCCTAGTCTTCGCCAAAGGTGGCGCGAACGGCCTCCATCAGCCCGTCCTGCACATCGGCATCGTCGGTGAGTGGCTCGACCAAAGCGGCCTGCGCTGCCTGCAGCACAGGCATACCATTGGCGATCAAGGTGGCACAATAAATCAGTAAGCGTGTCGACACGCCCTCTTCCAGGTCCTGCCCCTTCATGGCGCGCAAACGCGCCGCGAGGTTTATCAACGCCGCACATTGCGGCGCCGGGAGGCCACTCTCTTTTGCAACAATCTCGCATTCCAGCTGGGGCGGCGGAAAGTCAAAACTCTTGGCGACAAAGCGCTGCCTGGTACTCGGTTTAAGTGCCTTGAGTATGTGCTGGTAGCCGGGGTTATAGGACACCACCAGCATAAAATCATCGGGGGCTTCGAGTAGCTCACCGGTGCGCTCCAGTGGCAGCAAGCGCCGATCGTCAGTCAGTGGATGCAGCACCACGGTAACGTCTTTTCGCGCTTCGACCACTTCGTCGAGGTAGCAAATGCCTCCCTCGCGTACCGCTTGTGTGAGTGGCCCATCAACCCAGCGGGTCTCTCCTCCCTGCAGGAGATACCGCCCGGTCAAATCCGCGGCTGTCAGATCGTCGTGACATGACACGGTAAACAGCGGCCTTCCCAGCCTGGCGGCCATATGACTTACAAAGCGGGTCTTACCGCAGCCGGTAGGGCCTTTCAGCAACAGTGGCAGCCGCTGCCGGTAGGCCTGTTCAAACAGCTCACATTCGTTGCCGACCGCCTCATAGAAAGGAATGTCAATTTTCGTTGGCACCTTATTCAGAGTCGCGGTACTCATGTCGGGCTCTCCTGCTGCGCGCTGTTGTACAGCGCGCTAGCTCTCAGCACTAGCTGAGGCTTGATTTTTCACAGGGCCATAAATCGAGATGAAGAAGACCACGGCCGCTATAGCAACCACTATCCCGGCTCCCAGGCGCATGAAGTAAAACAGCTCTAGCTGGCTCTGGACTTCCATGAAGTTCATGCCCATAACGCGCTGCAAATGGGTTTGTACTACGCCGGCAAAGGTTAGCGTGAACGTCATAAAGCACATGGCCGATGTCATAAGCCAGAAACTCCACATATTGAGAATCTGGTTATAGGGCTGTACCCGTCGCAGCTGCGGCATGGAGTACGTTATGAATGCCAGCACCGTCATTACATAGGCTCCAAAGAAGGCCAGGTGGCCGTGAGCCGCAGTAACCTGAGTGCCGTGACTGTAGTAGTTAACTATCGATAGAGTATGCATAAAGCCCCACACACCCGCGCCGAAAAAGGCCAGAGTTGCACTGCCTAAAGTCCACAACATGGCGCTTTTGTTGGGGTGATTACGCCGTCCTTTCCAAAACATAAAGAAGGCAAACATCACCATGGCGAAAAACGGCAGCACTTCCAGGGTTGAGAAAATACTCGCCAGTGGCTGCCAGTACGACGGCGCCCCAATCCAGTAGTAATGGTGCCCGGTGCCCAGCAAACCCGAAAACAATGCCAGGCCAATAATGACATACAACCACTTCTCAATGATCTCACGGTCTACACCGGTCATCTTGATCAACAGGTACGCCATCAACGAAGCCATAATAAGTTCCCATACGCCTTCCACCCACAGGTGTACGACCCACCACCAGTACAGCTTATCGACTGCGAGGTTACTTGGGTTAAAGAACGCGAACAGCCAGAACACAGCGGCCAGCCAGAGGCCAAGCATCAGCACCAGATTGATTGCCGTTTTGCGCCCCTTTATCAAGGTTATACTGGTGTTGTAGAGAAACATCAGGAATGACACTGTAATAAGAATTTTGGACCACAGTGGCTGCTCGAGAAACTCCCTGCCCTCGTGAATACCCAGTTGGTAACTGACGAGCGCCCCAGCGCCTGCCACAGCAAAAATAGCCAGTTGTATATAGGCTATCATGGGGCTGTGAATTTCTGTCTCGGCCTCTTCCGGCATCAGGTAATAGGTACATCCCATAAAGCCCATTAGCAGCCAAACGATCAGCAGGTTAGTGTGACTCATCCGCATGATATGGAAAGGCATCGCCTCAGACAAAAACTCCGGCATGATATAGACCGTAGCAGCCATGATCCCGAATATGACTTGCAAGGCGAACAACGCCATTGCAATCGCAAAGAACGGATAGGCTACCCGTTGTGTTTCATATTTCATCGATATGATCCTCTCACAATAAACTTGGTGCGTGCATTATGGCTAAGTAGCTAACCCGCTGGCGTCGGCGGCCAGCCCTGGGTGTCAATTGAGTCGGTCCATTCAAGAAAAGAAACCAGAGCGTCCAGGTCTTCTTCGCTAAGATCAAATTTGGGCATGACCCGACGCCCGGGTACATTCAGTGGTTGCGCAAGAATCCAGCCTTTGAGCCCCGCACGGGCAGCATCAGGGTTCTCGCGACCACCATAGCGCGTCCAGACATTGCCCAGTTCCGGTGCAAAATAGGCACCTTCCCCCAATATGGTGTGGCAGTTGATGCAGCTGTTTTCCTCCCACACGTGCTTACCTTGTTTGACCTGCTCGGTAAGCCCCTCATTATCGGTGGATACATTTAGCATGTACCAATGAGTATGCGCAGTGAGCCCTGCAAACAAGATAAAGAAGAACAACGACCCGCCGTAAAAGATATTACGTGCGGCTGACCTCGTGAGTACGTCGGCCATCAGATTTCCCCCTGACTTTTAATTAAGTGCTGCCTTATTACCCCGAGTCTAACAGGGAAACTAAACGCTTTAACATGCATATAATATGCATGTAAAAGATGGGCCGCAAGCTTTTTTACTGAATGATAGGGGCGGACAGGTGAAATGGTTGTTACATGCAAACTAGCCTGACTGCGGAATATAGCCACAATTATGCGCTGCGGGCCCACCCGAGTGCACGCCTTGCAAGGTATCTGAGGTACCCTTCAGCTGCTCGACTGTACAGCCTACGCACCGGGTATAAAGTGGCGCCTACCTACCGGATAAGTCATATTTTTCATAGACTTATAAACGAACAGAAGATCACCGCATGGCTGCGGGAAATTTGAGACCGCAGCTATCAGCTGCGCTCAGGCAGCCAGCTTTGCAGCAATGGCATCCATGGCCGCAAAAGCATCCATGAACATCTCCATGTCCACCGATTCTGGCTGGGTTGAAAGCTTGACCATGACTATGTCGTTAAGCTTATCCATATAGATAATCTGGCCATGAATACCCAGCGCCAGCATCACCTGCCTGGCAGAATCCTTGATCCAGACCTGATTGCGGTAATGACTAAAGCCGAAGGCAGCATATTCGCTGTCCTCATAACACTGACCGGAAGTTTCATCGCCAGCAATCGAGTCCTGAATCCATCCCGCTGGTACGATTTGCTGGCCATTGAGCCTGCCTTCGTCAATCATCATCATCCCGAAGTTGGCCAGATCACGGGTACAGGCGCTCATGCCGGCACCCACGTAGAGCGCGCCAAGCTTGTCAACGACAACATTGGCATCATTGCGGGGCGACAGTTTCGACCAGATTTCATCGGTGAGCAAATCCCCCAGGCGCCCGCCCATCGTTTTTTCCAGAATCATACCAATGACATTGGTGGTAACTGTCCGGTAATGGAACATCGAACCATTTTCCTGGTCCTTCCCCTGCAAGGATCTTGCGTAGTCATACAGGGATTCGGGCGTATTCTCATTGACCAGCGCAGGACGCCAACCAACTGTCGCGGCTTCTTTCCAAAAATCAGCCTCAGGATCGGCATAATCCTCGTGGTAATATGCGCCGGCTGTCATATCCAACAGGTGCCGTACAGTTGCACCTTCCCACGCCGAATTGTCCAGGCCGGGCAGATATTCAGTGATCAGCGCCTCGGGGTTCAACTGGCCCCTCTCAACGGCTATGCCAGCCAGCATGCCCACAAAGGATTTCGTCATCGAGTTCATCAGGTGATGAGAGTCTGCTGTCATGTTATTGAAGTATTGCTCAGTAACGATAGCGCCAGACTTAACGACCAGAAAGGAGTCTGTATAACTGTCATCTATCATCTGCTTAACCGTGCCGGCTTCTCCATTGGTACGCGTGTAGGCAATGTCCTGCAAATCTTGCTCGGCAGCTGCAAATTCAAAAGGTGCTGCGGTGCCACGCCGCAACCGGCAGGTAGGAAACAGTGCCTGCATGTACTGGAAGCTCCACCTGTTGTTAGGTGCAATTCCCCAATTCAGAGTAGTTATAGGCTCATTATTATTCATTTCCAATCTTCACCTTTTGACGAATCCTGTTTGATGGACCGCTCTCCACAAAAAATGCGCTTGCCATAAACCATGACGAACACTTCATCGATGAAGAGGGTATAAATGCGTTTTACGACCGCCGAAAGCGGCGCAAGTAAAACGGTGCTTCAAGCTCAGTCTTCATCATTCCGTGCCAAAACTGGCCGCTTGCGCGTGCACAATGCCGCCATCGACCGCGATTGTCTCACCGATGGTGTAATCACCCGCGCGGCTGGCGAGATACACACAGCTGCCGCCTATATCGAATTTATTGCCAACCCGTCTGGACGGAATGCCTGAAGCCGTAGCTTCCTCCTCATCCCGCGCAAACTTGTTCATACTGCTCGGGAATGCACCGGGGCCAATACCGCTTACATAGACATGATCCTTTACCAGCCGAGCAGCCATCCGGCGAGTCAGGTGGATCAAGGCTGCTTTCGAGGCCTGGTAGGAATAGGTTTCCCAAGGGTTGATTCTCATCCCGTCAATCGACGCGATGTTGATGACCTTGGCTGGCCGCTCATGGCTGGCGGCTGCAGTAAGGAGAGTATGGAGCTTCTGCGTCAGGAAAAACGGTGTTTTGACGTTCAGATCCATCACGCGATCCCACCCAGCTTCGGGGAATTCGAGATAATCCGCACCCCATGCCGCACCGGCGTTATTGACCAGAATATCCAGCTTATCTTCCCGCGTCGACATTTCCGCTACCAGGGCATCAATGCCCTCCATGTTGGAAATATCGCCGGGAATGCCAATCACTTTGTCGCCGAGCTCGGCAACAGTCGCCTCAATCTCAGGTACCTTACGCGCCGTAATGTAAACACGCTCGATACCCGCAGCGAGGAAGCCCTCGACAATCATCTTACCGATACCGCGAGAACCGCCAGTTACAAGAGCGACGCGGCCCTCAAGACTAAACAAGTCGTTCAAATTCATATCTATCCTCCATTCCAGCTCAATAGCCGCGTAGCGGCGCGCTCAGCATGGTAATGTGCGGACACTGCCAAGTAAACTGCCAGAAAATCGAAGATTCGGCGAATGAGTCTGTATACGGGTTTTACAACTCATACGATGGAATAATCAAATTTTAATCCGATATCTTCAATCGACTGCTCTTCCCGTGCTTGTTCATTTCACTTAATGCAACTCACAAGGTTTCGGCTTGCAAGCCGACTCACCGGCCTGCAGCGTCAGAGGTATAATTAAAGATCTCGGTTTCCTCCGTCATAAATATTCTCGATTGACTAAAATCGATGAAGGTCGATTCATCCTCCAGCAACATCTGCATCGCAGCTGCACCGTCGGAAGAACCAGTCGCCGCCGCCATCGCTTCTGCACTTTCCCACCAGACTTCGGTAATACCGTCGTATGCTTCGGCAAGGCCTCGGGACTCCCTCAGCAGCTCATTCAGCTGGGGTTCACAAGTATGGCTCTGCACATATTTCACCGCTCCGATACTGCGGGCGACTCCGCCGACTTTCGGACCGTGTTCATTCAGCCAGTAGGTGTGGAAGTCCGACTCGCTGACGTCTTGGCGTCGACGCAGGCAATATACGAGCTTAATCATCAGTTTTCTCCTTTAACCCCACTGATGGGGTGATATAAGCGGACACTTATGGCCCGAGGTACAGGTCTCGCGTTATTCAGGAATAGACATGCCGCCGTCCACCGGCAGCGAGACCCCGGTGAGAAATGAGGCCTTGTCAGAACACAGATACAGAGCCGCCTCAACTACATCCCGCACCTGCCCGAAGCGCCCGACAGGCATCCTGTCCAGCAACGAGGCCTTGATAGTGGCGGCATCACCGCCCAGACCCATTTCCGCAAAGTCTTCAATGAGTTTTCTGCCCATGTAGGTTTCGATCAGGCTGGGACAAAGCGAATTGACCCGCACGCCGTAGCCCATTCTGCCGGCCTCGGCAGCGGCCACCGAAGTCAAATTGACCACTCCAGCTTTGGATGCACTGTAGGCTGCCAGACCAGGTGTTGCAGATATTGCGGCCACCGATGCCAGATTGAGAATAGCGCCACGCTTACCGCTTATTCCTTCGGGTTTCATCACCCTGAAGGCGTGCTTTATACCCAGCATGGAGCCCACTATATTGATGTTCAACAAGGCCAAAGTTTGGGCTGCGTCGGTATCGATCAACAACTCAGATACCTCGATTCCGGCGTTGTTCAGCAATATGTCCAGGCCGCCGAAGTGTTCAACTGCCGCCTGAACAGTGCGCTCCCAGGAACTGTCGTCGGTAACATCGTGAGCATAGAATTGACACTTACCGCCTTTGGCCGTGATAGCACTTGCCGCATTTATTCCCGCCTCCTCGTTGATATCAGTCAGCGCCACTGCGGCTCCACGGTCCGCGAAAGCAGCAGCAAACGCGGCCCCAAAGCCGCCGCCGCCGCCGGTAACCATTACAGTTTTGCCCTGGAATTCTAAATCTGACATAGGTTGTCGCCTCTGACCATTGAAGGTCGCTGTGTGCCGGTAAACATAGTCTGGGTGTATATTCCTGCCGGAGCCAGGCCAGAAATTCTGAACAAACCAATAACGCCCAACAATATTGTTCTACGATTTATAATCAGACTACAGTAGTCGAGAAATACCTGATCGGCAAATTTAAGTGTGATGGCGAGATATTTTGCAGGTGCATAACCATCGGGGTAGCAACCGATTCTAATCAATCAAAATCATAGGCCGACAGCCTAAACGGACATACACTGGAACTTATGCTGATAATTTTCTACAAACCTCGCCGACTCATGACTGCCGTGATGACAATGGCTGTGTTGTTCGCAGGGTCTGGCACTCACCCCCCCCATGTGATGGCGGCCGACCGCCCCGGCTTACTGTCAGCGTTCTCCATTCTGGCTGAGAATGCAGAGCAGTCCGCGGTCGTATATGCGCGCGTGATACTCGAAGGTATCGATCAGTCCTGCCCGGCTTTCGTTACCTACCCTGGGGGCAAGCCGCTGCGGGTACGGCCGCGCAGTAATCCTGACAGCACAAGATTCCCAATCACCGTTTGCGAGGCCCGAGTCCCCTTCGGCCAAGCGATAAGCGTCGTCGGCTTCGGAGTGACCATAGCTGCTGCCTCACGCGATCCGGCGAAGGTGCTTGTGTACGGCGATTCCGGCTGTGACGGTGGCACCTACCAGGATTGTTCGAACCATTCAGCATGGCCCTTTGCCCTGCTCAGCAACCAGGGCATACATGATCAACCCGACCTGATTTTGCACATGGGGGACTACAATTATCGCGGCACCCCTGGCCAGGTTCGCATCAATGGCGAAACTCAACTGGTCTACGATGCTGGTGATCAAGACCCTAACAACCCCAACTGTGGCCTTGAAAAACCGTATTGCAGCATGAACGCGAG
Organism: uncultured Haliea sp.; assembly: GCA_963977485.1. Classification (GTDB taxonomy): domain Bacteria; phylum Pseudomonadota; class Gammaproteobacteria; order Pseudomonadales; family Halieaceae; genus JARRPM01. The sequence goes on along the minus strand of CAXBOW010000004.1, from coordinate 283,573 downwards.
GGGCAGCGACGCACCAGATCAATGGACTAACTGGTGGCTGGACTTTTTTGCGCCCGCCGCCAACCTGCTGCCGAGAGCACCGTGGATTTTTGCCCGCGGCAACCACGAATTGTGCAGCCGCGCTGGCCCGGGATGGTTTTACTTGCTGGACACCGGTTCCAACCTCCCGGGAGCGGCATACAGGCAGCGTAAATGCTTGCACCAGAACAATCCTACCCCACCCAATGACAGCGAGCTGAAGCAACTGTCAATGGTATCGCCTTATGTAGTCGACCTGGGTTTGCTGCGCATCGCTGTGATCGATTCGGCCAACGCCTGCGACAACTATTCACCGCAAAAGACGACAAACGAGTACAGCAAGCAGTTCAGCTCGCTCCGTAATCGCCTGAGTGGAGCTGCCGCAAGCTGGGTAATAACGCATCGTCCGATTTGGGGTGTGACCAGCGGCGGTGGCAGTATTAACCAGACCCTGCAAACGGCACTCGCTGCCTCGACGGCAGGCCGACTTCCCGACTCTGTAAAGCTCGCATTGGCGGGGCATATGCACCGCTACGAGTCACTCACTTTCGCAGAGGGAGTCCATAGGCCGCCGCAAATTGTGATCGGTAATAGCGGGGTTGCTCTCGCCGATAACAAGCCAGGCCCCTGCATCGGCGAGACCCGCGTGGATAATGCACCGGCCTGCGGGGCGATCGAGGCCAGTTTCGGCTACCTCAAACTCAGCCCCGGAAATGGAGGAGACTGGCGTGCGTGGGAGGGTGTGGTTGCAGGAGTTGACCGCGCCAGCAGCATTGCCTCCTGCGACAGTAGCAGCAACCCCGTGTGCAGCCTGGCCACAAGGCGCTGTGAGTGCCAACCCTGAAAACCAGTTGGAAGCTATCTTTCCGGTACCGCCCGGTGGCAAGTGCAAGGCGCGCCAGTGGCCTGTTCGGAACGGGATCTAGTGTGGTATCCCTCAAAAGATTACAATCAAAGTGTAGCGTTCACACGCTGAGAGGTTATCCGAGAGTATCGGTTAGTCCCGGAGGGCCCTTGCTCGACGCCACCCCAGCTAATGATGGTCAGGAATCAGAGAGACAGCTATGAATATTGTCGCGGGAAATCAACCCAGACTTTCCTTGTCACGCTTTGCCCGCGCTTTCGTCTTGTTAACCCTTGCTCTGCCCTTATTATTGCTGCCCCCACGCAACATCGCTCACGCCCAGCCAGTTGCGGACAGTGCGGCCGTACCTGTCGCGGCCGTGCGGCCGATCATCAGGGAACTGGTGGAATACGATGAGTACACAGGCCGTTTCGCAGCCGTCAATCGCGTAGACTTGCGAGCCAGAGTAAGCGGCTACCTCTCTGCCGCCGAGTTTACCGAGGGGCAGGTGGTACACGCCGGTGATTTATTGTTCATCATCGATCAGCGACCATTCCAGATAGCGGTGACCGCCGCCCGCGCTGAGCTCGAGGAGATGCGCGCCCGCCTGAAACTCGCGCGCACCGAAGCCGATCGGGCGCGGACGCTGCGCAAAAGCCTGGTCATATCACAAGAGGACCTCGACCAGCGCGTGCAAGCCGAGGTGGTCGCCGCCTCCAGACAGTCACGGGCGCAAGCTACACTTGCCCGCGCCGAACTCAATCTGGAGTTCACTGAAATACGCGCGCCGCTGGACGGTCGTATTGGGCGACGCTTGCTGGACGTGGGTAACATGGTGATTGGTGGGGACGTGGAAGGCACCCTGCTCACAACGATCGTGCAGGAAGACCCCATTCACTTCTACTTTGAGGTCAGTGAGGCCGATGCGCTACGCTACGCACGACTCGGTGAGTCAGGGGCACGAATTACTTCGCGTAATACGGCCAATGCAATCAGCATCAAGTTGCTCGATGAAGAAGAGTTTGTTCACCACGGAGCGATGGATTTCGTCAATAATGAACTCAATGCCACCACCGGCACGGTGCAAGGCCGTGGCCTACTACCGAACCCGGATGGCTTGCTACAGCCGGGACTTTTTGGGCGGGTGCGGCTTCCGGGCAGTGGCTTGCACAAGGTAGTACTGGTGCCAGATCACGTAATTCAATTCGACCAATCCCGGCAATTTGTATTCGTGATCAACCCCGACGGGATAGTCGAACGCCAGTGGATAGCCAGCGGGCCGATGGCCGAGGGCCTGCGCATTGTACGTGAGGGGCTGGATGGCTCCGAGCTGGTAGCTGCGGCTGGATTTCACCGCATGCGAGCCGGCATGCAAGTAGCACCGCAGATCGACGATGCTCCTCCGAGGGAGGACTGAGAGTGGGATTCACCCACTTTTTTGTTGACCGCCCGATATTTGCGGCTGTTCTGTCGATTTTCATCACCCTGATGGGCGCACTGGCCTATCGTACCCTGCCAGTATCCCAATACCCGGAGGTAGCACCGCCGACCGTGCAGGTGCGGGCCGTCTACCCTGGGGCCAGCGCCGAGATAGTGGCGGATTCCGTAGCCGCTCCACTCGAACAGGAGATCAACGGTGTTGAGAACATGTTGTACATGCATTCCCAGTCAACCGGCGACGGCAACCTCAGCATTACCGTTACCTTCGCCCTGGGCACCGACCTCGATGAAGCGCAGGTTCAGGTACAGAATCGTATCGCGCTGGCCGAACCTCGCCTGCCGGAGCCTGTGCGCAGGCTAGGGGTAAGCGCCCAAAAGAATTCCCCAGACATGTTAATGGTCATCAACCTCTACTCTCCCGACAATACTTACGACAACCTCTATATCGCCAACTACGCCGTGTTGCGGCTGCGGGACACCCTGGCACGCATCGATGGCGTGGGCCGGGTGCGGATGCTGGGTGCCAGCGAATACGCCATGCGCATCTGGCTGGACCCCGATCGGGTCGACGCGGTGGGCCTCACTGCGGGCGATGTCGTGCGCTCCATGCGCTCACAAAATCTGCAGGTGGCAGCGGGTGTGATGAACCAACCGCCGAGCAGCGGCCCTGAGGCATTTGAGATCGGCGTTCAAACCCAGGGCCGTTTGATCCGGCCGGAGGAATTTGGCGAGATAGTAATCCAGGCGACCGACGACGGCAGCATCGTGCGTCTGCGTGACGTCGCTCGCATCGAACTGGGCGCCCAGAGTTATTCCACCAGTGGCTATCTGAGACAGCAGTCTGCAGTCGCACTGGCTATAGACCAGCAACCCGGGAGCAACGCCCTGGCCACCGCGAGCAAACTACAGGCCACCATGGAACGGTTGTCACAAGATTTCCCGCGGGGGATGACATACGAGATCGGCTACAATCCGACTGAGTTTGTGCAGGCCTCTGTCGATGCCGTCATAGTGACAATTTTCGAGGCGATTGCACTGGTAGTACTGGTGGTAATCCTGTTCCTGCAGAACTTCCGGACTGCATTGATTCCCATCCTGGCGATTCCCGTGTCACTGGTGGGCACCTTCGCTGTCATGGCCGCTTTTGGCTTCAGCCTCAACAACCTGACCCTGTTCGGGCTGGTGCTGGCGATCGGGATCGTCGTTGATGACGCCATCGTGGTGGTGGAGAATATCGAGCGCAACCTGCGCGCGGGCCTCGCCCCGCGAGAGGCAGCGCATCGCACAATGGACGAGGTTGGAACCGCCCTGGTGGCCATAGCCCTGGTGCTGTCAGCGGTGTTCATTCCCGCTGCATTTGTCTCCGGTATCACCGGCAAGTTTTTCCAGCAGTTTGCGCTCACTATCGCCTCAGCAACCATTATTTCAGCCGTCGTCTCGCTAACTTTGAGCCCGGCACTGGCCGCATTAATATTAAAACCCACGGGCGCCACACCATCGCTTTCGCGCGTATCCGGTCTGATTCAGCACGCCTTCGACGGGTTCAATCGTGGTCTCGAGCGATTGGCGGGGCGCTATGCCCGCCTGGTTTCGACCATGGTACGTCGCGGCGCAATCGTGGCAGGTATATATTTTTTGCTGATCGGCCTGGCCGGCGTTCAGTACTCTCTGGTTCCCATTGGCTTTATCCCAACCCTGGACCAGGGTTATGCACTGGTGTCAGTGCAACTACCCCCCGGTGCGAAGTTCGAGCGTACCGAGCAGGTGGTAAATAAAGCAATAGAAAAGCTACTGGCGATCGAGTCAGTAGAAAAAACAGTCGCCTTCGCCGGTTTCTCCGCTTTGACATCCTCCACAGGCCCCAACGTGGCAACCATGTTCGTCGCCTTTGTGCCTCACGCAGAACGCAAGGCAAAAGGGGTGCGTTTTGAGCAATTGCTGACACAGCTGCGGACTACTCTGGCCACCATCGACGAGGCATCCCTACTGGTAATCAATCCTCCACCGGTGCGCGGGCTAGGTTATGCCGGGGGTTTCCGCATGATGCTCCAGGATAAAAATGGTCGCGGCCTGGATACGCTGGCGGCTGCAGCGGCAGACATGACCGCCACAGCGAATCAAACACCGGGCATAGCGCGAGTCTTCACGCTGTTTGACACACGCACCCCACAGCTCTATCTCGACGTGGACCGGGTTCGCGCAGAGCAACTAGGCGTGCATGTGGAAAATGTATTCGAGGCGCTAGAGGTGTATTTCGGTTCCGCCTTTATCAATGACTTCAATTTCCTTGGTCGAACCTTTCAGGTGACAGCCCAGGCGGACGCGGAGTTCCGTCGCTCGCCCCGTGATTTGCTGAGCCTGCGCACACGCAATCGAACAGGAGAAGCGGTACCGCTGGGCTCCGTCGCCATCGCTGAGTACCGCACCGCTCCCTACCGTGTAGAGCGCTACAACCTCTATCCCGCCGTGTCCATCTTCGGCAGCGCGGCACCTGGTGCCGGTTCCGGAGTTGCGCTGACGGCCATGGAGACACTGGCCGCAGATCAGCTTCCTGACGGTCTCGGCTTCGAGTGGACGGATCTCGCCTATCAGCAGAAAGCATCTGGCGATGTCGGGATGGCAGTGTTTGCACTCGCAGTGCTTTGCGTCTTCCTGGTGCTCGCTGCACAGTACGAAAGCTGGATGCTACCGCTGGCCATCGTGCTTATCGTGCCCATGTGCATCCTGTCCGCGATGTTCGGCGTATGGATCGCCGGCCTGGATAACAATATACTGGTGCAGGTTGGCCTGATCGTGCTGGTCGGTCTGGCAGCGAAGAATGCGATTCTGATAGTAGAATTTGCCAGGCAGGAGGAAGTGTCCGGCAGCAGTCGCTTTGAAGCCGCAAGCAATGCGGCACGACTGCGGCTGCGGCCAATCCTGATGACCTCGCTGGCGTTCATACTGGGGGTCGTACCTCTGGTAGTTGCTGTCGGGCCAGGCGCTGAGATGCGCCAGAGCCTCGGTATCACCGTATTTTCCGGGATGCTGGGAGTGACAGCTTTTGGGCTCCTATTCACACCCGTATTTTATGTATTGTGCCGCCGGGTCGAGCTGAAGCTGTCTGGAAAGCGGCCTTTTGGAAAACCGCAGCAGTCAGCGCTGTGACGAATAGCTGAGCCTCACTGCTCGATTCAATCCGCCGTATTCCACGCTCCCGCACCCCGATGCCTCATGCGATAACATCACACGATTATTCGCGTACCTGGCAGTATCTTTCACGAGTCAGTGCAATCAGATACCGTCAGTTATGTTGGCAATCGCGATTCCAGGCAAGCAACTCGTCACTGCCAATAGAGTCACTAATAACTTGCCCGCATTCAATAGTTGGGCGACTATTGAGAGGCACAGTGAGTATCGAACATTTAAAATTTTGGTTCAGAAAGGGTATTTTGCGATGATAAAAAGAGGTGGGTGGGACGTGGTCAGGCACGGCAAGCTGATCCAGCCAGACGCACCCTCTTCTCTCGACACATATATTATGGCGGTTTGTCGTGCAGCATGAGAACGAGAAAAAAACCGAAGTTGATAGTGGAATCACTTCCGGAAACGCTGGGTGGACATTTGATGTCCCACCCGCTGAGTTTGAAAACCACATTGAAAAATCAGTTCCGTTCTACAAGGAGGGGCATGAGCTTATAGCTCAAATAAGCGATTTTTTTCTACCCGAAAATGCATTGGTCTATGATATAGGCACCACCACAGGCGCTATTCCACGAAAAATCCTTTCCCGCCATCCAGAAAAGAATGTAAGAATCATAGGTCTGGATGTGGTTGACTCAATGATCGGCTACGCCAGACAATCGACGAACGACCCCCGCGCTACTTTCATCTGCGAAAATGCACTGGAGCATGAGTTTGATAACGCCAATCTGGTCATCATGTATTACACGCAACAATTTATACATCCCAGCGTAAGGATTGATTTATTGAAGAAGATCTACAACTCGCTCGCCTGGGGTGGCGGATTACTGGTTTTCGAGAAAGTTCGCGCTCCCGACGCCAGATTTCAGGATTATATGTCGCAGCTCTATATCGAATTCAAACTGGATAATGAATTCAGCGCTGATCAAATCCTCAACAAACAGCGCAGCCTTAAAGGTGTACTGGAACCTTTCTCCGAGTTGGGGAATAGGACACTCTTTGAGGAAGCGGGTTTTCGCGACATCCTGACCGTATTCAAGTACATCTGTTTTGAGGGATGGCTGCTGATAAAGTAGCATGGCGGTGGGCCAGCCAAATTGTCAGCTCGGCGACACCTTACTAACACGTACAACTTTTCCAGGAGCTTCCTTTTGAACCGCAAACTACTTATCACTATTCACATGTATCTGGCTGCATTCTTTGCACCCGCGGTACTACTTGTGGCTATTTCTGGCGGCCTCTACCTGGCGGGGGTCAAAGGCGAGGTCGAGCAGGAAGTCATTTACAGCAGTAATACTGCCACTATTGACAGCAAATCCTCATCGCTGCACACCGATGTCGCCACATTATTGGCCGACGCAGGAGTGGAGTCTTACAGCTACGAATATGTGAAAGTTAGCGGCGCGAACCTATATACCCGCCCCACCTCCACAGACCACTACATAATTAAGTTAAACGACACTGGTCTGGAGGTCGTTCACGCTCGGCCCAGCCTGCAGAGCAGAATGATAGAACTGCACAAGGGGCATGGCCCCGCTGCATTCAAGACCTTTCAAAAAGTCTTTGCGGTCGGGCTCATTTTCATCATGATCAGCGGCCTGTGGCTGGGTATTTCCGCCACCCGGCTTCGACGATCCACGCTGCTGACCGCCGCAGCCGGGGCTGCTGTTTTTGCGTTGTTGTTAGTTTAGACGGGTAGCTACGCCCGGCTGTAAAACATTTGGGGATAGGGGATTCAATGATGTCGTTCAAACGCGCGTGTACTGGTGTGCTATTGATTGCAGTGGTTGCTGCAATCAGTGGTTGTGGCAATAATTCTAACAATAACCCGGCTCCGCCAACTCCGCCTACCCCGGTAGAACCCGCTGGCGTGCTTCCCGATAACGTCAATGACTGGGTGTGCGAGACGAACCCCACACCACCGAGCAAAGAGGAAATTGCCGATTGGTGTGCCGATACTGCACCTCACGGTATCGCCTTGCCAGAGGACTTGCGCAAACCTCCGTCAATGCAAGATCTAACGGCCAAGAATCTATACGACCAACGCCTGCAAGCATTTTTACGAGCACAGACTTACGAGACAGATCTCAACTGGAGTAGCGACAAGCAATGGCGCCTTACCGGGCCGTATGTGGGAGATATTGGCAGCGGTGATAACTACGGCTCTCACCCCGGGGTGAAAATTTATTATTCACCTGAAGTTGTACAATGGATGTGCAGCGACCGCAGCTCACCATTACCCGACGGGGCCATGGTCATTAAAGCAATGCATGGAATTGACCAGGATCTCGGCATTGAGCTCAAGGACAATGCCTGCATGGAAATCACCCAGGACCCTGAGCCGAGTAGCTGGACTATTATTGTTAAAAATGCCGAGGCGACAACGGACGGGTGGTATTGGGGCTACTACAGCGCCTCAACCCTCGACGACGAGGGTAATCCACCCGTCTTGGGTTTAGCGGCTGTTACCTCTGAAGTAGCACTGCAGACGCTGAAAGAAACTACCCAGCGAGATTCCGATTTTTACCCTACCGGCGGGCCCGACACAGCGATACCCAGCATAGTATTTCCCAATGCCGGGTATGGTGCTTATTGCGTCAATTGCCACGCGTCTGCGATGAGTGAGTCCACATTTTCATCCCTGAATAATGTGCTCACTAGTGGCGCGCTATACCGACAATTTTCCAGCAGCCCCGATCGAGACAGGACCGATATGCTGGCAATAGAACCATTTGTCGGGAAGCACACAAGCTCTTTGCAGCTTGGTGACAGCCAGAGCCCATCTAAAAACCCATTCCCGACACCGCTTGCAACGCCTATCGACAGTTTTTTGGAATTTTACAACCAGCTGCCCCCCGTTACATACACTGAAGCCATGGCACTGAGTATGCCCGCGGAAACCTATGATCATGCTGTGGCCGGGCATACGGAAAACCCTCACGGCGCGACCAAGTTTGTCACATCAGACCAGTGCGCGGGATGCCACGATGCTTCGTCAATGACTGCAGCAACACCAAACATGATCTTTTTCGATGATTCCGGTGACGAGGCCAAGGCATTGAATCTCTCGCCCTATGCCGAATGGCGTGCGTCCCCGATGGGGCTGGCTGGGAGAGACCCGATTTTCTTCGCTCAGTTGGAAAGTGAGACCAATCATCTACCCGCACTATCAACCTGCATCGAGCAGACCTGCCTACGCTGTCATGGCGTCATGGGGTCTCGTCAGCTTGCCATCGACACCCCCGGAGAGGACGTGGATAACTGCGAATCCATATATCCGATCCCACCGCCAGATGGCGTACCTTTTGGTAAGGCGTTCACACGCGATATCGTGCAGCAGTGGCCTCACTCAGAGAACAATGGCGAACAAAACTACGCCGCGCTGGGTCGTGACGGTATTTCATGTACCGTTTGTCACCGTGTTTCGCCCGATTCGCAGGGCCAGGAAGATTCCTTCACTGGCAATTTTGTGACCGGCCCGGACTCGGAACTCTATGGTCCGTACACCGACGATACGATAGTCACTGCGCCCATGGAAAACTCCGTCGGCATCACCCCCAAGTTCGGCGCGCAACTCTCCTCCTCAAATATGTGTGGGTCTTGCCATAATATCCTGCTGCCGATTTTCAACAACAACGATCCTACCCCGGTAGGTGCCAGTTACGAGCAATCCACCCACCTTGAATGGTCAAACAGTGTATTTGGACCCGGTGGCTCAGATTTTAAATCTTGCAATGACTGCCATATGACGACTCATTACAAAAACCAGCCACTGGATTTCAAGATTGCCAATATTGAGTCTGACAATTCAGCCCCAACCACCGGGCGTCTGCCTGATAATGAGATAACGTTGACTGAGCGTGACAAGTTTTCCCGTCACCAATTACACGGGCTGAACGTTTTTCTGAACCAGATGTTCCAGCAGTTCCCTCTGGTGCTGGGTATCCGTCAGATAGACGGGCTTACGAGCAGCAACGTAACTCCTCCGCTACTGACCGGCATGAACTCAATGATGGAAATGGCCAGAGAGGGAACTGCTGAGGTACACCTTACCAGCGTGGAACGAATGCTCGGCAACCGGGTTCGTGCACAGGTGAAAGTTGTTAACAAGACGGGGCACTATCTACCATCCGGGGTAGGCTTTCGCCGCGTATTCCTGGAGGTACTGATTCGTGACAAAGACGATAATCTGATCTGGGCGTCCGGTCGCACCAACCAACTGGGCGCAATCGTTGACGGGCTGACTGAAAGAGTACTGGATTTTGAACAGCCGGCTAAATTTGCAGAACCGGTATTCCAGCCACACTATCAGCAAATAACCCGGGGCGATCAGGTGCAGGTATACCAGGAGGTTATTGCCGATTCCGACAACAACATCACCACCAGCTTTTTGCGGCGGATAACAGACCTCAAGAATAACCGGATAAAGCCCCGAGGCTATGATCCAATGGTTTTTCTCACGTCGAGCTCAGAGTACATACAGGAACTGGCCATTTTGCCCGGCGTGGAATCCGCTGACCCCTATTACAGCGACCCGGCCTTAACCGGTGCCGATACGATTGAATATATTGCAACATTGACCCCGGAGCAAATGACTCAATTGGGCACCGTGGAGGTCAATCTCTACAACCAGTCCATCCAACCCTCATTTTTGCAGGAGCGATTCGCCGATGCCGGTGTCGGTCCTATGGAGATGGATGATATCCAGCGCCTTTACTATCTGACGAGCCACCTGAATACCGAGGCGGTCAATACGGAGTACGGGGCCAAGGTGATTGAATCGTGGAAGCTGCGTCTGGCGAGTGATCTTCAGAGCATCGCTGAGTAAGCATTGTCGCTGCTAACACCAACAAATTGGGGTCGGTGCCTTTGGGCCTGCCCCTAATTCTCGTCTTTCAATGCAATGCAATTGCCGGTACCGACTGGTGGCCCCAATAGGCTAAACTCTGTCTCTGAAAGCCTCCACCTCAACAACAATAAAGACCTTCGAGGAATTTCGGTATGTTCGGATATGACCCTCTGATATTCTGGGGTTGGACGTTTCTGTCAATCTACATTGGCCTGATGATTCTATTCGGCTTTATCGGCTTGCGGCGGGTGAAAAGCAGCGACGATTTCGCTACCGCTCGCGGCAGCTACGGCCCGCTGTTCCTGGCCTTCGCCATGACTGCAACCGCTGCCAGCGGCGCAACTTTTCTTGGCTTGCCAGCACTGGCCTATACCGCTGGTCTGCCGGTGCTGTGGTACGCAATTGCCTATCCGCTCGGGGTTTACTGCGGTGTTCTCATATGCCTGCATGCCATCCGCAGAGCAGGAGAGAGCTTCGGCAGCCGCTCAATACCTGAATACCTCGGTGACCGTTACGATTCCGACGCAATGCGCATTCTCGCGGCGCTTTTCTCAATGCTATTACTGTTCTACCTCGCGGGCCAACTGCTGGCTGGCGCGGTGATGTTCACTTCCATGCTGGGGCTCGATACATTCCCCGCATTATGCGCTACTGCGCTGATACTGATGTTCTACATTGCCATGGGCGGGGCACATGCCGACATCCTGACCGACGGCGTACAGGGCGCTCTTATGCTCCTGCTCGCAGCACTGGTTCTATGGATGTTTCTCACCGGCTTCGGCATCGAGGGCGGCTTTACTGGCATGCTGCAGCAACTTGAAGAAATTGACCCTGCTCTTGTCCAACCGCTGAGCCCAAGCAACCCGCTATTCGATTCCAAGTGGGATGTGTTTGCGATTTTTGCAGCCCATCTCCCACTTGGATTGCTACCGCATATAGGCAACAAATTGTGGGCGCTTGAAAGCAATCGCGACCAGAAAAAGTTTATCACCTACTCCTTCGCCTTCGGCATGCTTCTTCCAGCGATAACATGCGGTGGCATCATGGCACGGGTCGTTCTCGGTGATTCACTGTTCGCCGAAGGTATGAACCCCAACCAGGCAATACCGGAGCTGTTCATTGCCACCTTGCCGAGCTGGATCGCGGCACTGATTGGGGCCGGCGTGCTGGCCGCGGTCATGTCCACGGCTGACGGACTCGTGGTGTCGACCGCACAAATATTCGCCAATGACATTTACCGGCGCACTCTCGCGCCGCTTTGGGGTGAAGGCAAGGACGACAAGCATGTCGACCATGTGGCACTGGTGATAAGTCGCGTCGCCACAGTGCTTGTTCTGGTATGCGCCGTGGCGCTCGCCTGGAATACCCGCGAGACAAACGTGGCATTGCTGGTGTGGATGGGCGTTGGCGGCATGATGGTAGCCTCTGCCGCGCCGATGTTCCTTGGCGTGCTGTGGCGCCGCGCCACGCGGGCGGGATCGATCACCGGGTTTATCGCTGGTGGTGTCGCATTTGGCTTGTTTCATTCCGGCTCGATCAAAGCAGCATGGTTTGCCCACGGTGCGCTCGAAATGCCAGCGATTTGGCTGGCAGGTCAAGCGACGAACCCATTCGCCTGCGCGACGCTGGGTGCTTTTGTCTCTATTGCTTCCATGGTTATCGTATCGTTGATGACGAAGCCACCATCAGACGAACATCTGGAGCGCGTTTTCGGCCACGGCTAACAGCCCGTCAATGTTGCACTGGATGATCCAATGCAGGTCTCCTATGACCCGGATGAGCAATAGCCTCAGTGCACTGGCTTGGGAAACCCGGCTTGTACTAGCTGGTCACGATAAACCCCGGCAATTTGGCCGCCCATGTATCTGGCAAACCCCAGCGACAGGTGGCCTTCGTCATAGAAGGCAGGCTCACCGTTGGACTCCACGGCGCAAGATTCAACGCTGCCAGAAGGGCAAAGCAGCTTCATTTTGTCTATGAACAAATAGTCCCCGGCACGTGCTTCGGGCAGGGTCGACGCAGCGCGTTCGCCATAGCCTGTAGTGCCAATGAACTCGGGATTCTTACAGGCATCGTAACTGTGAAAACGGTTGTAGAGTTCGGAGCAATCGCGAATGGTGCTGAGGTAACTGCCCATTACCACCAGTGGCAGCCCTGGATTTAGCGCCCTCAAGTGGTGAATTATTCGCCAGGCAGGCCGTTTGTTACCAATCAATGCCTGGTCGCCAAAAGGGTTGTTCAGGCCCAGCACAAGGCCGTCCAGGGATGTGACAAAATCCTCATCGCGCAGCAGGGCGAAGCGCCGATCACAATCGCGAATAGTCACGGGTGAAGCGGGCCCAGCGGCTCCGAATTCCAGCCGGCACTTGTTGAGCCCGCCGAAGGAAATCAGGTTAACCTGCGCATTGTGTTGATAGATTTCATAAAAGGCATTGAAGGCGTCGACTTCATGAGAATTGCCTATAATCAGCAATTGAACCGGTCTGCGCATATCGCATCTGGCAGGGTCGTCAAGAGTCAGCACTGTGCAGCCTGCCTCCGCAAGGGCGAACCTGCGCACATGCCCTTGCTGTGCTGCCTGCGCCGATAAGCTGTTGTGCTTGCCCCACTGTTGATTTTTGGCTAGGCCGATACCTACACCCACAATGCACAACGTCAGCATCATGCCCACATTGGCAGCGGTCAAGCGCGAGGAGGACGATGAGACTGAGTGAGCCGTTGTCCGCCACCTGAACCTCCGCTCGACAAAGTTATACATCAGATATGACAACAGTAGAGTGGCCAGAAAAAGTACTGCGAACTCTTGCGGGTCCGGCGGGCGAAAAATGTAGTACTGGTAAAATACCAGTAGTGGCCAGTGCACCAGGTAAATGGAGTAGCTGATAAGGCCGCAACCAACCGCTGTACGGTTCTTTAACAACCACCCGAACAGGCGGGAATCGCCGCACAGGATTACCAGTAAGGCGCCAATGCAAGGCACCAGTGCTGCCGTGCCAGGAAATACCGTGGTATCAGAGAAACGGAATATAGCCCAGCAGATAAGGCTCAAGCCCGCCGCCATGCCTGCCTCTATCAGCCAGACCCGGTTGCGAATAAGCGGTGCCAGATAAACACCCAACGCGCCAATGGCAAACTCGTAGATGCGAAAAGGCGTCAGGTAGAACATTGTCGAGGATGATTTCTCATCGAACTCGCCTGCCATCCAGACAAGGTTGAGTGCCAGACTGGCGAGGCCTATAACAAGCAATACCCAGGGGACGGCGCGCCATCCGTTGCGACAAAGAAGCCAGAGCGTGGCGGGCCAGACCAGGTAAAACTGCTCTTCAACCGCGAGTGACCAGCTGTGTAGCAGCGGTTTCAGGCCAGAACTGACGTCGAAATATCCAGCCTCTGACCAGAAATAAATATTGGAGACAGACAGCGCTGTGGCAGCCAGGGAGTCTCCGAAACGCTGTATCTGAGCCGGTGAAAAGAGGATAAGAGCACACAGCAGGCTGACCACCAGTGTGACGAGCATGGCCGGGAAGAGCCGCCACACCCGCCTTTTATAGAAGCGACGAAAGTCGAAACGGCCCGACCCAGCGATCTCACCCAGGATCAGGCCGGTGATGAGATAGCCGCTAATGACAAAGAAAACATCCACGCCAATGTAGCCGCCGCGAAAAGCAGGCTGCCCAAAGTGGTAAAATACCACTGCCAGAACAGCGAGTGCTCGCAAGCCGTCAATATGGCGCTGATATTGGCTTTTACGTGCCGATAAGGCAGGCGCTGCAGTCATACCGGCAGGATCGCTTAATAGTGGAGCCAGACCGTGTAACACATTGTGTCTGGTGTGAATCGGTGGCGTTGGTATCTATCCATTCGCCAATTCCATCAATTACGGCCAGTTTACTTGTCTGTAAGCTGATAAGACAAGGACAGAGATTCAAGCGTATAATCCGCAGTAACGACCCTCCCTTCCACACAGTGCTACAGACAACTGGCCGCCGGCGCCAGTGGATCGCGGTTGACACAGCCGCCAACGCGCAGCGAATTTCGTGCTTTAACAGTTCTTTATCCACGTGACCAACTACCTCCATCAAGGACCACAAGATGTCAGATAAATTTTTCTTCAATGGCCGCCAGGATGCACGCCAGGATCACTCCGGTGGCGCTTACCAGACAAATGCAGGCAGCAACGGGGGTAGTGAGAAATACCCACTGGCGCTGGTAGTCACCAGTGAGGCACGCCTGCAGGAAGTTCAGGCGCTGGTAGATGAAGCACAGCTGTATGCCGAGATTAGTATCGATAGCAGTGAAGGCGCCGAAGAGTCGATTGCCGAACTAACCGCACTTCTCAACAAGAGCGCTACGATTAAAGTGGACAAAACCCCTGCACGCAACGATCCCTGCTTCTGTGGTAGTGGCAAAAAATACAAGAAGTGCTGTGGCTAGGTCGCGGAGGCGCAGCATGAACTCGCGATAACCTGAACTACAGTGCCAGTAGAGAAAAACAGTATGACCGGTGGAACGCGAAGTGAATCGGTTACAGCAACACCATCAGTCGCGCGAAGGCCATATCGACCCCGGCTGCTTCTGTTCTTTATTACGCAGCTTGATCTGTAGCCCCATGAGAAAGTTGCGTAGCACCTGGTCCTTACAGGCACGATAATTTCTGTGCTCCGGTTTTCGAAAAAAGGAACTCAGCTCAGGCGCGCTTATTTCAAAACCTGACAATGCCAGAATTGCGATAACATCCTCCGACTGGAGGTTGAAAGCGATTTTCAGCTTTTTCAATATCAGATTGTTGGTCAAAGAATTTTCTGGCTTGGGTTGTACACCCCTTTTCTTGCCGCGCTTCATACTGATAAGCCCGTTGAGAAATGTCGCAAGCATTTTGTCGTTACATTCCTGATAAGAATGCTCACCCTCTTTCAGCAGCCAGGAGACGATATGCCCTCGCCTGACCTCAACATCAGCCATTGCGAAAGTTTCGATCATCTGCGCATCATCGAAATCGAGGATATAGCGGATGCGGCGTAAGATATCATTATTTATCATATGGTTAGTCTGAGTGCCCAGACGCTGAAGGTCAATGTGTATAAAATAGTCCACTCAGCCCGCTGCACTCGAACATCCCGTTTATCGTGTGTCCATGAAATTTTTGAGGGCATATAAAGACGCGCCTGCCAAGCTAGTCGTGGCTATGACAAGCGGCCTGCCAGAAGCTGTCAACAGCGTGTTTTGGGGTCCTGGCCAATTTCTGCATCAGCCTGAAATCAATCGCAGATAGCACGTATTGCTGCTGAGCATTATCCAACATCGCCAACCAGAGTTTAGCAGCCATTTCAGAATCGTAGAGCGCACGGTGAAAAACCCCCTCTACGGGAATATTCATATACTCGACCAAAGTACCTAACTTGTGATCGGGCGCCTGTTGGTAAATACGCCGAGCTGTGAGCATTGAGCAGGAAAACTGGCCGGAGTAGTCCCTGGAGATTCTTTCGAGCTCAGCATCAAGGAATCGCTTGTCAAAAGACGCATTGTGCGCGACCAGGTTATATCCACCGATAAACTCGGCAAAGTCCCGCATAACTTCAGCACAAGGCCTGGCATCCGCGAGCATCGTATTGGTAATACCGGTATAGCTTTCAATAAAACCGCTTACGCGCTGCCCTGGATTCATCAGTTCCTGAAATCGCGCAGTCACCTCGCCGTCTTCAATCCTTACTGCTCCAATCTCAATCGCCCGATCACCCGCCCCGGGAGACAACCCCGTGGTTTCGAAATCCAGCACCACGACGGTATTAGCATTTAACATTCTGTTGTTAACGCATTCAAAACAGGGGGCCTGATATTCAGATAGATCATATTACTTCCGCTGGGTTGGCAGGTATTTTCCGCGCCATCAAGAAGCCTGCGAGTGAGTTAGCGAAAAACGATCTATGGCCGCTCATGCCGAGGCCGCTGACTGGCGTTGAAAATACTTCCACAAGCCAATAAGCGATGCGCCAATCCAGAACACTTCGATCACAAAACTGGCGAGGTTGAAACTAAAGCATAAGCTGATTAACAAAAGCACCGCCCCGGTCAGATTGAGCAGGTTATAACTTAGCCCTTTCGGATTTGTCTTTTCCAACTGCAGTAGATAATAAGCGAGCACCACCATAAAGGTGCCAGCCATACCCACCGCGTCTGCCATCCAATCAGCCATTCAATGGTATTCCTCCAGGGTTGAACCCGCGTCAATTCAGAGCGTTACGGCAATCAGTCTTGGTTATCTGGCGGGGATTTCGAGTTACTGTCACCGGAACGCTTTTTCAGGCTGCCAAGCAGTGCGGCGCCCATTCCCATAATTAGCTCGTCAGCGAACGGAACCATATCGGGAATAAACAGATTGACGATAAACAGAATGAGCGTCAAAAAGAAAAGATAGGGAAAGCGCAGGCGTGACATCCAGCGCACAAAGATTCCCGCAACTCCGCCTTTCGCTATTTTGCCCAGCACCATAATACCTTTAACCCTGTTGACTATACTTGTTCAGTGCGAATGATGGCCCAGTGAGGCGTGGAGTTGCTGATGGGCTTCGTGGGCCGCCAGCTTCTCCTGTTCAAGCTTCTCGCGTGTTGCCAGTCCCTTCGCAAGCATGAGTGTTTCCAGGCATTTAAGCCAGTGCTGATAATAAGTATCGCCCAGATCGGGGTCTCCTGCAGACTGGGCTTCCCTGATAGTTCTACCGAGCTCATCGGCCCATTCGTTGGATGTAAATACGCCCTGCTCAAGCAGTTTGCAGGCCATTGCAAAGGCACGCGCTTCCCAGGGTTCGCTGAACACCGGGCCATTCTCGTCCAGTGGCAGCCCGGGCAGATCCTCCATCTCTCGACTGGCCATAATCAGACTTCCTCCAGATAACTCTCAAACAGGTCGATGAAAAGACTATCCTTCGCCGGTGCGTCTTCTCCCCATAATTCGCGGGCGGAAAAGCGCACGCTGTAATTGAAGGTAGGTGTAGCCTGAGCACCATGAGCGTTGCGATCAGGAAGCAGGAAAGCACCGTTATTCCTTTCCACTTTTCCGCGTCGGCCTCTAACATAACGCGGCAGGCGGGTGTGGTGTGCAGGGGACATAACTTTTGCAACCACCTCATCACCTGCCTTATACCGTGGGACGCTATTGCACTCTTGCAGAACACTGATCGGATTACTGGTGATGTACTGGGCCTTGCCTTTATCAAGAGCAGGTAGCCTGTCGCTACCGGCATCAAGTGATTTTCCCGCAAGCAGCTCCTCTTCTGTTACCACACCTTTTTCCTTTAACAGGGCTGTCAGCGAAGCCAGCCATCTCTCGTAGTAACTGCTGGCCAGGTATGATACCGGAGGAATCCGCTCGGTGGTGCGACGGAATTCATCGATGTTGTAGTGGCCGGCCCCCAACATTGCCAGTACATGGGTAAATACCGATCGCTCCCATGGCGCATGAAAAACCGGTTCATCCACCTCCTGCTCAACATCACCAAAGTTATCCATACCGCCCATGTCGTGTACGCCATCCATGGCTATTGCCCGCTGGCAGGCGCAGCCACCGCGGCGGTACCGATCATCGAATCGCGGGTAACCAGCTCGGCGAGTTCTGCGCAGCTTAAATCGTCAGTTCCCTCCGGACGCCGGGGCAAAACGAGGTATCGCAGGTCAGCGTTGCTATCCCATACCCGAACTTCGATTTGCTCGCTGAGGTAGAGCCCGAATTCTTCCAGAACACCTCTTGGGTCTTTGACCACCCGGGACCGGTATGGCGCACTCTTGTACCAAGTGGGCGGCAGGCCCAGAGTTGACCAGGGATAGCAGGAACACAGTGTGCAAACCACCACGTTGTGAACCTCTTCGGTATTTTCCTTGACCGCTATATGTGTGCCCTCCAAACCCGCAAATCCCAGAGCAGCCACAGTGGCGGAAGCATCCTCCAACAAATCGCGCTTGAATTGTGGATCAGTCCAGGCGCGTGCCACGAGCTCGGCCCCAATGTGCGGGCCAACCTTATTCTCATAGTGATCAGTGAGCGCGTCCAGCGCCTCTTCATCTACCAGTGCCTTCTCGCGCAGTACAGCTTCAAGGGCTTTCACGCGCAACTGCAGGTCCGATAGTGGCGCGCCGTGGTTATGCTTGGCCATATACTTGCTCCGAATGGGTAGAAAGCGTCTTTGCGACAAGTATAGAACGTTCCGGGTGCTTTTTTCGATAGCGATATTGCCAGTGTCAAATAGCGGTAGTGCCTATTGAAAGGTTTTTCATGAAATGGGAGACTACCGCCGCCATCGGCGCAAACACACCCCATACAATTCAGATCTTCCCTTACCAGCTGCCAATTATGGCGACAGGAGTAGAAATAGCTCAATGGTGCCAGTGATCGACCTGCGCGATGCGTCGGGCCAGAGCGTTGAAAAGCTGGCCGAAGCCTGTTCCGACTGGGGGTTTTTCCACGTCGTCAACCACGGCCTGGACACCCGGTTAATCGCTTCACTACAGGCTGCGAGCCAGGACTTCTTCAGTTTGCCACTGGACGCCAAGCAGACGGTCTCCCGCACGAGAGACAACCCCTTCGGCTATTACGATCGCGAGCTCACAAAGAACCTGAGAGATCGCAAGGAAATCTTTGACTACGCGCCGGACGAAAGCACGCCCTGGCCTCCTTCTCCGCCACGGTTCCAGGCAATACTTGAAGATTACGCACTGGCCTGCCACCGACTCGCGCTGCAACTGATGGCAGCATGCTGTGAGGGCCTGGGTGCCGACCGAAATACCCTTGCGCGCCACTTCCAGCGCGGACACAGCAGCTTTCTCAGACTGAACCACTATCCGTCTAGTGACCCGCTGGCTGAAACCGGCGTCCCCCCGGCAGGGCCCCTTGGTATAAGCGAACACTCGGATGCCGGCGCCATTACCGTGCTGCTACAGGACGAGGTGGCCGGCCTACAGGTGTTCAGGGACGACAGCTGGGTAGATGTGACACCTGTGGCGGACACCCTGACCATCAATATCGGGGATATGCTTCAGGTCTGGTCAAATGACCGATACCGCGCGCCCTTGCACCGGGTGCGCGCGAGTATTGGATTGGCGAGGTATAGCGCTGCTTACTTTTGCAACCCGGACTACAGCACCATCGTAGCGCCGCTATCCCCCACGGTGCCCTCCGTCACACCCGCCCACTATCGCCCTGTATCCTGGGCGGAGTTCCGCCGCCTACGAGCGATGGGAGACTATGGCGATTATGGTGAGGAAGTTCAGATCTCCCACTTCAGGGTGTAGCGCCAGCGGATTTATACCTCGAGGCGCCTGTGATTCCCTCAGACCAAAGAACACGAGCAGGTAATTTGGTGTTACCTATGGCTTCTTTGCATCATCGACTATACTCCATGACCCTTTTTACGAGGCAGCAAGGCGCGCACCGTATGAACAGAATAGAGAAGTTGAAAAATGACCTGTACACCTTTGAAGAGCTGATTACTCTGGAGAAAAATGCGACCAAATTGAACGATAGTGAAACGCTGGGTCTCATTACGAAAAGTCGCGCGTCAAAAACAGCCAAGGGTGAAAAACCCAAACCCACAGTGGGCGAAGATGGCAAGCCACTGACCCGACGCGCTCGTCGCGAAAAGAAGCAATAATCGCTGCACTATGATTCTGATGCTTGAAGCGGTGTGCTTAGATGGTGCCGGGGTCGGGCATGGTATAAGCTCGACCACAACTATGCTGACCAGCACTCCAGTTCAGGACGCATAAAAAAGTGTGTCGCGGAAAAATTTTTCCTCTGGCCTGATCAATGAGCGTTATAAACCTGCTACAGCGACCATAAACCTGTCGCTAACGAACTCAGACCTGGTCTTCCGCATCCGGGTCGTCTAGTTCATCTACCTCATCGGGTTCGTCTACCTCATCGGGCTCGTCCATCTCATCGGATTCGTCCACCTCGTCGGGTTCATCTACCTCATCGGGTTCGTCTACCTCATCGGGCTCGTCCACCTCATCGGATTCGTCCACCTCATCGGGTTCGTCCACCTCATCGGGTTCGTCTACCTCGTCGGGTTCGTCTACCTCATCGGGATCGTCCACCTCGTCGGGTTCGTCCACCTCGTCATCAGGTCCATCATTCTCGTAGTCAAATGCATCATCGTCGAACTCGCGATCACCATCCAACGCGCCTTCGAACTCGAACTCGACTTCATCCGCGATACCGTCGGCAGGCCGACGATCTTTTACCTTTACCAACATGCCGGGTTCCAGCGCATCGTAGAATTGCTGCGCGCCTACCGAGATATCGTCTTCGTTCTCGAACTCAGCGCCTGCAGTTCCAAAAGTGATGCCGAGCAGAGTAATGCTGTCACCGGCCACAAATTCCTGCAGAGGTGCCTGTAATACATCGTCACCGGCCTCCTCCCTGTCCACACGTGTGGCAATAAGAGAGTCACCCAGCCGAATTGCCTCAATTTCCAGGAAATCGCCCATGGCAATGTCCGCGAGCGTAAGCCAGTCGACCCTGTCGGTATCATCTTCCAGCATGGTCCGACTATCCAGGCGCACCAGGACGGTGCCTCCTTCAAACTGCAGCGTCAGTGATTTCGACACGCCATCCACCGCGACAACAGCCGCCTGGATTTCAACCCTGCCACGCCGGCCTTCCAGCCGCCGGGCGCGGAGAATACCTCCCTCCCAATTGCCCTCGGCCTCTACCAGCATGCCATTGGCCAACACCAGGTCTGCCGGATTGAAGCCGGCGGCAGAGGCATCCACAGCTACCCCGTCAACCCGGAAATTTCCCGTACTGACAAAGCCGGAAACAAGGCCTTGCACAGTGACTTCCCCGTTATCCTCCAGCGCCTCCTCCACAGTTTCTTGCGACTCGATGCGCGAGGCGGCGATAGCTGCACTTGCGGGATCCAATGTACCGGTGACCTCCACTGCCAGCCCGTCCGTCAGGCTCCCCTCAGTCAAATCACTCAGATCTGCTCCGGAAAAATCCACCTCGTAGCCGGCCAGGGAGAACCGGGTACCATTCAGGTCGGCGACACTCCCTTTCAATTCCACCTCGCTTACACCCGCGAGGAAATCTTCTTTTTTCTCGATCCGAGTTGCCCGCAAACGACCCTCGGAATTTGTGAAACCGAATACTTCAACAAGGTCACCTGCTGCGATACTGTCAAAACGCAAACCCTCGAATACAGTGCCGGTACGCTCCACAATCACTTTGATACCCAGCACATCAAGTAACAGGCTATCCCCATCCTGATCGCGGGCAATAGCTCCTACCGGCCCTAGAACCGCCTCGTCAAGAACTATACGATTGGCGGTACCTGTCTCACCATCCTCATTGAGCTCACCGACCACCAGTACCACCATCCCCATTCCCAGGGCCTCCTCGTTGAGACGCTGACCGTCGACCAGAATTAATGCGTCGGTGGTTTCAAACTCAACACCATTAACGAATACGCTGCCGAAACCATCTATCGTACCTGACGAAGTCAGCCCTGTTCCGCCGATACCACCGCCACTACCGTCACTGGCTGCAATGTCGATTCCACCGCCAGCCCCGCCGCCGCATCCGCCCAACGGCAATGCCAGTAACAAGACCGCAAGGTGACTCAGGTATTTATGCATCATGACTACGCTCCCTGGCCACAAGCGAATCTGTGTAGTACAGACCTACGGCTACATACACAGGATTTGGATCCGAGTCGCCGTTGCTGTGCAGTTCGTGCTGTGTCAACCAACGGTGGTACTCCTCCAGCAACTCCTGAGATTTATTATTCGATAACTCACGAAAGGCGGGTACGGCATCGGGATGTACCAGCACGTTTGATACTTTCCGCTGAAAACAGCGCTCCGCCGGCTTCGCGGTCAGGTTGTGTCCGATCGTGGCGATGAGCTCGGCAACGTCCGTGCCGAGTATGTCGATCTTATCCAGGGGAGTGGAAGACGAGGGCAGGTAAGCTCGCTCCAGCAGGGTGATGCCCGCTTCGGATACGGCCACGGTGCCGCCGGCCTCGAGCACGGACAACATCGCGGCATGGGGTATATCGCCGCTGAACTCCTTAACCAGCGTCGCAAAACTGACTGACGCGCCATCGAAGGGAAGTACTGCGGGTTCTCCCCGCGCAGACAGGAAGCGTGGATCACTAGTCCAGGCACTAACCACCCGTATGGCACGACTGTAACGCCGGGAGGAATCCTGTTCATCAATAATATCCAGCTCGCGCAATCGCTTGGTTTCCTTGCGGGTCAGCCCGGTCATCGCCGATACGCTGGACACCGTCGGTCGCTTGCCTGCGCCACCCTGGGCGAAGGCTTCTTCGACATAGGCTTTACGAGCCAGTTCGGCAAAGGTCCCATAAGGCATCCCGTGGCGCAGCAGAACCGCGACCAGGGGCCGCAGTAGGCGTAGTATCGCAGCGCGCAGCGCAATATTCAGTGAGTTGCTCATGCATGGGAATCTATTCCCAATATTACCCTATGTCAAAAACATCAAAAATAAGCAGTCGCCAGCCAAAACCTCTAGGAAAACGTATCGGCGAACAGATTTTCCGACCAGGTAAACATCTCCCGGAAATTCCCCGAACTCCAGCGATGCGACTCCCCAAGGGACCCTGGCACCAGACCCATGGTGCCGGTGTCCCGGTTATAACGGAATACCGCTGTGAGCCAGGATGCCTCCGTGGCCGTGATCGGGCTGAAACAAGCGGAGTTGGTAGTTATGTTGTCCAGGCGCTCATCGCTGTCCACTGGCATACCCGCAGCCCGGCGGATAATCGCATCGGCACAGACCTTCGCCTGGGAGTTGGCCATATGGCCGGATTTCGGCTGACCAGTTCCCTGCGAGTCACCAATAATATACACACCAGCGAACTGCGCGAGAGTTGAACCATAGGTTACCGGGTCTACAGGAGCCCAGCGTGAGCCCGCCGTCAGGCCGCTATTGCGCAGCCACCTCGGTGCACCATGACGCGGGATCACATTGACCACATCACCGTGTACAGTTTCCTGCTGCGTCACGCCCCCTACGTTCCGACTGGTGTAGATGTAGCGGCCTATTGAATCCACTGACTCCACCTTCACGTTGTCACGGTAGTCAATAATATCGCCGTACAATTCATTAAATGCCCGGGTAAACGTCTCCTTTTCCGCCTGGATACCGTCGTTGGCATCGAGCACGATTACCTGCGAGTTACCGCCCCTACGCTTCAGTATGTCGGCAACCAGGCAGGCCCGCTCGTAAGGCCCCGGAGGGCAGCGATAGGGCTTTTCCGGAATTGTCATCACAAATTTGCCGTTGGCAGGTATCTCCTTCTTTATCTGCTTGCGCAGCAAGTTGGTTTGCCTGCCCGCGATCCAGGCATGAGGCAGCTTGCTTGAATCCAGGCCATCGATCTTATCGAACTTAATGCCCGGGGCCAGCACCAGGCTGTCGTAAGGAATCCAGCCGGCTGACTTCAATTTCAGTTCTTTGCCGACACCATTGACCCGCACGGCCCTGTCCTGGATTACCTTCACGCCATACTTGCCCTGAAGCGCATTATAGTCAAAGGACAGATCCCTTATTTTGAGCCGCCCGTTCAACACCAGATTACTCATGATGCAGGAGACGTGCCTGGCCCGCGGCTCAACCAGAGACACATCAAGTGCGCCATTGCTCCACATACTCAGGTATTTTGCTGCCGTTGCCCCGGCAAACCCACCCCCTACCACCAGCACACGGTGTGGCACCGCAGCCTTCACTCTGGGCATCATGAACATGGCCGTGCTGGCCGGGATCATCTGTAACACTGTGCGCCGAGTAAGTGACATGATTTTAGCCCTCTAGTTTGCTAATAATTTTGTTCACGATTGGTCCGTTGCGACAGTACGTCACCATGGTGTGAGCTAGTCGTCCTCTTCCTCGTCTTCATCATCATCATCTTCCCCTTCAGGCAGACCCGCGTAAAAACTGGCGATCCTGCGGATCTGGTCATCGGTATACCCAAGAGCCTGGTGATCCATGATGTCCTCCGGCCGATCCTCCCCCTTCATGTCGGACAGGTCCTCAAAAAGGTCTTGCGCACTCTCACCAGCCAGCTCGTCCATATCGCCGACGGCGTAACCGTTAGTGCCATGGCACTGGGAGCACTGCGCTGCCAGCAGGCGGTTAACTGCAGCATCATCTGCAGCTGCAGAAACGGCCAGCAAAAGCACTGCAAGCGCGCCAATCGAAGGTATGCCCTTAATACGGAGAAAATTCCTGTTCATAGTGATCACCACGCCCCTGATGTGAGTTTCGAGCCTCAAGATCAATCCTTAATTGGGAATTTATTCCCATTTTATGGATCCGTCAACCGGCGAAGAGAGAAATCAGTACATTTTTTGATCTCGGGACTACACCCGAGGCTACCGGCAAGTTGCTTTTTGAGACCGCAGTAATCCGACCTGGATTCTCAAGCAAACGGTGGTGTCAGGCGGGAATTGGTGGCGCTTGAAGGCATTCTGCCAACGTCCGGGTGCTTGACTGGCAGAACGTCTACACGCGCTACGGGAAGTCAGTGATCGAATCGATTCAAGGTTGCTCAGGGGGGCCGATCAACGGCGCCTTTACCGGCGACGCCAGGCCGATATAGACCACCATCGCATCGCCCACCGGGTCCGGCTGTATGGGCAAATCCTTCCAGTTGTTGGTCAGCCAGACGTTACCGGATGAGTCGACTTCAACCGCGGTGTTTCTATCCAGCAAATCACTGTGGTAACCGGTGCCATCGGGTGACAGCGCGTCGCCGGTCGTAACGCCTGCAGGGCAGGAACCATCCCTGGCACCGCAAATATGCGACACACCGCCCTTGGTGAAGTTGGCTACCCACACATTGTCTGCGCCATCCACGGCGATACCCCAGGCAACAGTCATCCCGCCGGGCGCGGTATATCCGGGTGTAGGTGTCAATGGCCGGGTGTTCACTTGTACGCCATCGAGGTTAACCATGGCCACACCTGCGTAGGTGGCGGGGGGCTTGCTGATCGGCGGCGGACAGGGCAAGTCGATTTGACCAGAGAGGGAGACCCAGACATTACCCAGGCTGTCCGAAGCGACACCCATGGGCAGCGAAGATGAGCCGAGACCGTACTCAGCCAACTTGGTGCCGTCGTTGGCGAACGCCATGATGTTATCGCTCAGTGTGCCACTTACCCACGCCACACCGTTGATGTCGAATACAACGTCGAAGGGCTTGTCAAAGTTGTCTTCGGAAATCGCTTGCCAGCTATTCGGATCACCGTTGCGATAAATGGTCACGTCAACTTGCTCGCCGTCGATCATCTGTCCGTTGCAACTCGCTATCCAGATATCGCCCTGCGTATTGCTCACCGTACCCTGCGGCCAGCCGATACCACCCTGGGTCCAGCCTCCATCCTGAGGGTTGTGACTAACCGGTTCGATGCGCTCTGCATCCGGCGACAGCGGCGTACCATCTGCGGTGAATTGGGAGACGCTATTATTGGCGATATCGATCGGACAGGTACTGCCCTTGAAGCCGTAGTTGCCGACCCAGATGTCACTTGTCTGCGCCGCGATGGTCACGCCGTAACCCGCCCCGAGTAAACCGCCGCCGGTAAAGGTGTCCACGTCGCCCGTGGCCGGATCCATGCGAAAGAGTAATTGGCTGGCACAGTCGGGCAGTATGTAGGTATCACTGGTGACCAGGTTGTTGACGATCCACATCTGACCATCCTGGTCAAACGCCATATTGCCCGGCCCTGCGAGATTGGTGGGATTACCCTTGAACAGCAGAGCCAGTGTCCAGGCAGAGGGTGCGTTGCTGCCGAGGTCCGGTTGGTAGACGTTGGCGGCTACCAGATTGAATAGTGGCATCGGATCCAACCACGGCGTCTTCGCCAGATTGGCCACTGCCCGAAATGTATCCTGCGCCTCAGTACCGTCCAGAGGCAGCGCAAGCTGAATTATCGACTGACAGACACTGGCATCGCTGGCACAACTGGCCAATAGATTTCCCAGTTCATTGAACGTGCGCAACGCACTAAAGGTGGACTGCGGACTGTTGTCGTCATTGCTAATGGTTGTGCCCGGCTCACCGGTTTCAATATCGACCAGGTTCCTGAGTAATCGGGGAGCCATTTTTAAACCAATGCTGTTGCCCTGCAGCTCCGCTCCGTTGATGAATTGCGCCAACGCAAACGCGGAGGCCACGGTGGTGAGTTCATTGATAGTAACAGTGCTCACCTCTGGCGATGCGCCGAGCACGCTCGCCAGCACAAAGGATTCCGGCACATCCTGTGATTGCGAGGAGAGGCGCCCGCCTTTGCTGGTCAAGTAGACAACACCCGCTGAATCCGCGGGCGTGTTGTAATTGAATTCAAATTCACCGGAGTCGTTTGTGCTGCCCTCGCCCAGCGCTTCCAAGCCGTTGTCGTCACTGCTGCTATATACCGTCACGGTGGCCGAAATAACGGGTACGCCGCCGCCAAGCACCAGGCCCTGAATACGTTCGTCACCGCCTTTAGTGCCGTTGTTTGAGGAGCCGCAGCCTGCCAGGAGAATAGGCAGTGCGAGCAACAATAGGGTGGCGAATGTGGGTTTTGCCAAGCGATATAACATTGATTTTCTCCTGGAGTGCGGGGATCAATTTCGGTGTCGAGCCGGTTGCAACGCAGCGTAACGAGAGCCCGTTGTTATACCACCTCGGTAGGCCATTTTGAATAAGTTAGCTGTCGAATGTGAGATTTGTTATCTAGATTTGCCGCTTGGAACTCGCAAGCCAACTGTAAGATGCCGTGTCACGGCACTGAACTATCAGGGCACTAAAGTCACTGCATGCAGTGATTGGAACAGGTTGGTGGCTTGAGAGCAGGCAGCAGATTTCCTTGACCATCTCCAGTTGTTTCGCAGCAACGCGAAAAGCGGCAACCTCATGATATTATTGATAAATTACTAATAAATGATCCACAGCTGACATGGAGGTGGCTCAAAGCCTGTGTTAAAGTCTGCAACCCACACCTGAAGTCAGATAGCGCCAACAATGATAAAAACCTTCGCCAAAGCGGCAACCACGATAGCGGCAAGTCTGCTCCTGACTGCCTGCTTCCACATCCAACTGCATGGGTCGGTAGGCGGTGGAACGGTAACTGTTGCGCCACTACGCAACCCAGACAATATTCTCGCTACAGCCACGTCCTTGCTGCCAACGGACGTGGCCGAACTATGGGGCGAAGATGTGTGGGACGAATGGCCCTCTTTCACTCGCATGATCTTCGTCGGCGTCACCGAACTCGATAAACCGTTGCCGACACTGGACCCTACCGCACTGTACGTTGTCAGCGCCAGCGGCGGCAAAGATTACGACCCGGACAACAGCTCAACCCTGAGTGACAATCCGGTGGCGGTGCAGGGAAGCTGGCATGTTATCGCCACAGGGCAACGTATTATAGACGGGAACCTGAAAGTGTCCGCCCTTACAGAGGCACTGTACAGACAGCAACTTGCACTTCTTTCGACGCAAACAGATGCACAAATTCAGTCTCGCCTGGTAGCCTCAGCGAAACTGGTTGTGAGTGACGTTGATAAGAGCGGAACCGTAAATTATGACGATGTACTGCGCTGGAATCGCAGTCTGGACGGAAAATTTCTGCTCGGCAACCTGACAACAGTAGATGCCCTCTCCGACGCTGTCACTGCCGGCCAGCCAGCGGCTATGCTGGATCAACTATCAAAAGACGTTTTGGGCGGCCAGCGCGTGGAAATGGTATTCGATGCCGGTACTGTAGTTGTAAAAACCTACAACTGGGATTCACCTATTACCGCTGCCAACTTCCTCAGCTATGTGCGCAGTGGCTTTTACAATCAGATGCTGGTGCACCGGACGATAAAGAACTTTATGATCCAGGCTGGATTGGTAGCCTATGACGGCCCCAGCGAAAATGGTCAAATCACCTGGTCACTGAAACCCTCAGGCCCCTCAATCGTCAATGAATCCAGCAATGGCTTGCCCAATGTAAGAGGCGCTCTGGCCATGGCGCGCACCAGTGATCCCAACAGTGCTAGCTCACAATTTTTTATCAACCAGGTCACTAATGCTTTCCTGGATTTTGGCTCCAGTAGCAACCCGGACGGATACGCGGTATTTGCGCAGGTTATAAGTGGCATGCCTATTGTCGACAAGATCGCCGCTGAGGCCACCATTTCGGTATCTGGCTTAGGTGCCGATGTACCTGCTCGCGGAGTCATTCTGGAATCGGTCAGCTTGCTCTAAACCCGGGAGGGGGTGGCCGTAGCATGTAAGCAACATCAACAACAATAGTACAATTGTTTTGGCTATCCGGTAGAGCTAACGAACTAGAGCCGACGGGGAATTCTGCGGAGAGCACAATGCAAATAAGCAATGTCGCATCAGGGTTTATTCAGCTCAGTAATGGCCAAATTTATTACAGCACACAGGGCCTGGGTGAAGAAGTCATCGTCTGGGTCCACGGCCTACCACTTAACTCAAGCTCCTGGCATGCCCAGCTTTGCCACTTTAATCAAAATTTCCTTAACATATGCCTTGATCTGCGCGGCTACGGTCAATCTTCAGCCCTGCCTGACACTAACAGCAGCATCACCGATTTATACTGCGATGACCTTTTACTGCTATTTGACACCCTCAAGCTCAGGCAAGTCACCCTGGTTGGATTTGCCTCCGCCGGGCACATCGCTATGCGCTTCGCTGCCAACAACCCGAATTTGATTAGCAAATTGGTCATTATAAATGGCTCACCCAAATTCCTTGCCGACAAGAGTTGGCCCTATGGCTTTGAAGAACAGGATCTCAAAGATGCCATCAGCGCCATAGATGCCGCGAAAACAACTGAAGATCTGGCACAGCTTATTCTTGATCCCGCATTAGGAGAAGCCTGCGCTCTGCAAATCCGACAGATACGCGCGTGGTTTACCGGCATGCTTGCGCAAGCAAGAAAAGATACTCTCAAAGCGTTTTTTTCCAATATTGCCTACGATGATGACCGCGAGTTAATCGGAAACATCACCGCACCGACACTCATCATCAGCAGTAAACTGGGCAAAGAGGTTCCCAGCGCAACGGCTCTATTCATCAGAAATGCTATTGAAAATTCTCAGCTTTTTGAAATCAATGGCATCGACCACTTCGCATTTGCTACTCAGGCTTCACTAATAAACGCCGTTATTGATCAGTTTATGAGTCCACGCTGCCAGTGTTTATTACCCAATACTACAAACAAGGAGAGCTAGGCCATGCCTGGATACGAAACCCCAAATCCGTTCTATGATTTGTATTTTGACTTCACCGGCTACTCACGGGAAAACTTTCCTGAAAACAGAACAGCAATCGCTCAAGATCTGGCATCAGCCCTGAGCGAACAGACCAGCAATGAAGGCAGCAAAGGCACACTGTGCATTGCGAATTCAGTCGGATTATATGTTTACTCAAGTGAGCCAGGCCATGCACTAATATGTTCTGCCGATTTCAGGGCTGCACCCAATAGTGGTTTCTATGAATTAACCAGCCTCTCTCATGTGGGGCCTGCAATCGCGTACCTCGGCGCATTAAAGGAACTCAATAATACGGACTGGGAAAAACACATTGACCCTATGCTCAATCATATAGAAAGTGTCAGAGAAGTTAATTCAAAAAAAATATCCGAACATTGGTTAACCGAACTTGATTGCGAAGCTTGGCGCGGCAAAGAAATCCAAATAAAAAACATGATCGATTATGGATGTTCGCTAATTGGCAATTACCTAAATCAAGTAAACAGTAGTAGAGATCAGTTCTCTAACGAACATGCTATTGCGAACTTTCTTGAAGTGAACACTAGCAAATATCCGATTCCATTCAACAATATTATGATCGGTACATTCTCACTCGTTGGCCTAAAAGGTATTTTCGATATCTATCAAGTTTTATCCCAAAATGACATCGACTGGCCAAATGCCAAAATAATTCTGCATAATTTGGCCGGAACAAATTATGCAGCGGGGACAACAGAAAGTTCCAACTGGCTATTCCACGCACTGACATCCATAAGCAATCTTCCTGTCGAAGAAAAGAGAATTTTGATTTTACCTTACGCTGACATACCAGAAGGTGTTGGCAGCGACTATTTGGGAGACGATGAATACACCCAACTTTCTGTGAATCAATGGGGGGCCATCCACGCTCGCCCCCTCATCACCAATATGGCTTTCGGTCACGTAAAAGATATCGTCATTCCTCCCCGCAGCCCCATACCGGGCGACTATCAAATAACCACCGCGGATGATATTGAACACTTCTCAATGCGTCTGAAGCTATCTGTTGGCAATCCAAAAGAAATGCTATCAAACACCGTGGGGTTTTGGTTGGTCGATGAGTTTAAAGAAAAGAAATGGCAGGTAGAAAACGTAGACATACCTGGCCTTACTCACGGCTTCCCACAAGGAATCAACTGCTACCCTGACAACGCACCCGCCATACAAAAATAAGAGGCTATTATGCAATTAGTTGAGCACATGAGGCTGCCCACCTCGGGCGCTCGTGGTGTAGAAACCTTTACCATCGGCGATGAACGATACCTCGGCATTCCACAGCTAGCGGAAGATATTTTAACTGACCCCGCTGACATGAACGGCGGCAACAGCGATGTCGATGCGATCATTTATAAGTGGGTGGATGACACCTTTATTGAGTTCCAGCGACTGCCCTCGCACGGTGGTGAACAAATCTGCTTCAATTACATAGACAATTGCCCAACGCTCTCAATTGCCAACATTCGATCAGGAAAAAACCCCAATTTCGACATGAACTGCTATGTCGCGCTCTATACGTGGCGAGAAGGTCGCTTCGAACTAGCGCAGCAACTGCCCGGTTACGCCTGCAAGAGCGCCCATATTTTCAACCATCAAAACGACAGCTTTTTGGCATGTTCGGAGGGCGTTTTTTTGCCCAACCAGGATGAAAGAATTGACACCAATTCTCACTTATACCTTTGGAGTAGAGCTCAGTTTGATCCACTCCAAACCCTAAGAACAAAGTGGGGTTATGACATCACGACCTTTGAAATCGGCGACAGGCTTTTTCTTGGAATCGCCGACAATTCAGCAGCCAGCGTTATCTACGAGTGGTGCAACAATGAGTTAACCCCTGTGCAATCTTTTTTCTCCAATGGCGGTGGTCGGGGTTTTTGCCATTTCACAATCAATAATGAGCATTATGTCGCAGCGGCAAACTTACTCAATGACAGTGCACTTTATCAGTGGAATGGAAAGCAATTCAGTCCCATCCAGGTGTTCTCCAATGCAGGCGCACGCCATTTTCATTTCCTGGAAACCAGACAGGCATGCTACTTGTTCCGAACAAACTTCATTACCGGCACCCGTGAAGAACCCACTACACAACTCGAATCACAAATTTATATCTGGGAGCACAATCAATTTGTCGAGAGTGCACGGTATACTACTTACGGCGGCACACAGTCTGTTAGTTTTTCTGACAGCGATCAGTACTACCTTGCCGTTTCAAACAGCCTGGCACCAGATTCTCGCTTCAAAGTTGATTCAGTCATCTACAAAATACTTGAGGCCAAGTCACCATAGCTTTCCCGGAAAGCTATGCCAGCAAAGCCCCGTGAATCGGCAGCCACAACTCGCGACCTCAATAAGGGAAAAGACTGTGAGTCATAATAGTCACCGCTTCTGCCCGAAGATCACCGGTCACCTTGTCGAGTTCCCCCCCGTCAAGCCACACACCATTACACTGGGGGCACTTATCTATCACAATCATATGAGCAACCTCCTTTTGCATAGGAGTTGCATCTAATGGACATTTTCGAGCGTTTTCTTCCGCCGCATCCATGATCAGTTGCATTTCCCTGGCACAGCTATCGCAAATCGGCCGCCCTTCTTCTTCGTTGCGGGTTCGCTGCCCACACCTATCACATTTTGCTGAAAAAATTGCCATAAAATCACCTCTTCGTAAAATTCTTAAAAAGCCTTCTGCCCGGTGGACTCAGCCACTGCTGTGCAGGCGGCAATCGGGACATAGTGGAGGGGCAAGTATACTCCGTTTATGGCTCAGTCCAATGTGCACTATGGAGCGGTCTCATCCATCGTTCCGTCGGCTTACTATCGAGTGGTAATCAGAATTCGGGAGACAGCATGAGCAATAGAATGACGCGAGATCAGCGGGAGAACTTCCTATCCGGCTTGCATGTAGCCGTATTGAGTCTAAACCGGGCTGACCGGGGGCCGCTAAGTGTGCCGGTATGGTATTGGTATGAGCCTGGAGGCAATTTGTGGTTTGAAACCGAGCCAAACTCACGCAAGGGCCGTTTGCTTGAAGTAGGTACGCGGGTCACTCTGTGCGCTCAGGACGAAGCACCACCTTACGCCTATGTGAGCGTGGAGGGTACGGTGGTTGAGATTGCAGAGGACGACATGGAACTGCATCAAATCCCCCTGGCCAGCCGCTACCTCGGGCAGCAGGCAGGGCGCGATTACCTTGATAGCTTGCCCCCCACAGAGTGGAGACGCTACATACTCCGCCCAACACACTGGCATAGCTTTGATGGATCAAAGTCGGCCGTATAGAGTGCGCCGCCAAAGAACCTCTTCGGGCCCTGCTTGCGCAAGCAGACGCAGTTCCCAGCCCTGAGAGCGCGAGCTGATGAAGACCGCCCAGGTCACCCCCTTTTTCGGCTCGCAACACGTCTTCCATAGTTTCATGGCCTGCATAACGCGAGACGATGATCTACAGCAGGCCAGGTATATTGGCTGAATGGTTTCAAATTGCCAAAAATCCGTCGTTTCCTGGAGGCAGTGAGGGTATACAGTTCAGAAATGGAATCTATACGCAGGGACGCAACTGAGCAATTCGGTGATACGGAGTCATTCTGTGACCAATTGCTCTGAAAGTCCTATTAATCCTGTTTTTAGCTCTTTTCGTATACTACTCTTCATATTATGGATGCTTTTTTTAAATGAAAAGTAAGTTACTGCCCCCACCCAAATGGCCAGTCATCACTTTAGTGATAAGCCTGACAATTACCGTGCTTGCCTGGCTTTATATCCGGGGTGCGGTGATTCGCCAGGAATCAGACCAATTTCAATTTGTCGTAAAGCAGCATGTCAATGCTATCAGTGAAAAGTTGACGGATGAGATTCATCTTCTGCAAGGCGGTGCCGGCTATTACTACGGTGTAGAGAAAATGACTCGTGCCGGCTGGAAAGCCTACGCCGATGCCCTGCAGGCAACCCAGGCGTTCACCGGCGTTCAGGGGCTGGGGTTTTCACGTTGGCTGGCGCCTGAGAATCTCGAGGCGCATGTTCAACAGGTCAGGGCTGAAGGGTTTCCCAGCTATCAAGTCAATCCCAGGGGAGAGCGGGAAGCCTATACGGCCATTTTGTACCTTGAACCTTTCGATGCAAGAAACCAGCGGGCTTTTGGTTTTGACATGTTCTCTGAACCCGTCCGACGCGAAGCAATGGAGAGAGCGCGAGATTCCGGTCAGGTCGCATTATCAGGAATGGTAACTCTGGTTCAGGAAACCGATGTTGATGTGCAAAAGGGGTTTTTGATCTATATCCCTGTTTATCAGAAGGATGCACCAAGAAATTCAATCGAGCAAAGACGCGCATCCTTGTATGGGTTTGTCTATAGCCCATTCAGATCCGCCGATTTTTTAAACGGCATTTTCCCCGAGGGCTTACCTTATACGCAAATTGAAATTTTTGATGGCCCTGTTACGACAGATGAATTTCTTATGGTTAGC
This sequence comes from uncultured Haliea sp., assembly GCA_963977485.1. Lineage (GTDB taxonomy): Bacteria > Pseudomonadota > Gammaproteobacteria > Pseudomonadales > Halieaceae > JARRPM01. The sequence continues at coordinate 249,477 of CAXBOW010000004.1, read as the reverse complement.
AGTGTTGACCAGAGCGCTCTACGGGAAATTGATTACTTATCACAGGATACTGTTATAGAGGTGGCTGGACACGTCTGGACTATCCGGGTATCTACCAATCCGGCATTTGCCGGCCTGCTGGGCCATGAATTGGAGTGGTTTGTCCTGGGCGGCGGCATCTTGTCAAGTTTTGGCCTTGCTCTGATCGTATTATCACAGCAGCAGTCCCGCACCAGGGCAAAGCAGTTGGAGCTGAGTGAAGGACGCATGTTCGCCACCCTGAATTCCATAGGTGACGGTGTTATCAGTACAGACCTGTCCGGCCGGATTACTGATCTCAATTATATTTCTGAGAATTTGACAGGCTGGACGCTTGCGGAGGCGAGAGGTCGCCAAATCGGTGAAGTATTCCGTATTGTCAATGAAGAAACCCGTGAACCCGCCTCTATTTCGGTAGACGAGGTGCTTGCAACAGGCGAGCTACACGGCATGGTCAAGCATACAATACTCATTTCCCGCGATGGTTCAGAACGGGCTATTTCTGAGAGAGCAGCCCCTATTCGTGACCCCGGTGGGAAAGTTCTTGGTGTCGTATTGATTTTTCGTGACGTCACCGAAGAGCAGCGTCTGGCGGTGGAACAGATGCGTCTGGCGGCAATTGTCGAATCGTCAGAAGATGCCATTATCAGCAGGTCGCTCGACGGCATAATTACCAGCTGGAATCCCGGGGCAGAGAACTTGTTTGGCTATAAGTCTGCGGAAGTCATCGGCTCTCCAATCACGCTTATTATTCCTGATGAGCATATTGATGAAGAGTTAACGATACCAGAACGACTGGATAAGGGAGCGTTCGTCTCTTATTTCGAGACTCTAAGAGTCCCGAAAAGCGGCCGCCCTATTGATGTTGCGGTAACAATTTCGCTTATCAAGGATAGCGATGGGGAAGTTATTGGCATTTCAAACATTGTTCGCGATATTACAGCACGCAAGCAGGCACAACAGGAACTGGCCAGATTCAATACAAGACTTGAGCATTTGGTGGAGGAGCGAACAGACGCACTGGAAGAGCAGAAAGCGCATTTACAGGCCATGTTGGATAATTTGGCCGAAGGAGTGATGGGCTGCGATGCCAGAGGTAGATTCACACAGTTCAATAAAGTGGCAGCCAAATGGCATGGCTGTGATCCGAGAGACATGTCGACCCAACAATGGCTGGAATCTTTCGATGTTCTGGAGGAAGACGGCACCACGCCTATCCCCACCAATAGCCTTCCACTCCAGAGAGCTCTGGCAGGCAAGAAATTCAGAAATTTCGGCATGACGCTAGCCGTAAAGGGGCAAAAACCACGTCATTTAATTGCCAGTGGCGGGCCAATACACGACGCCAATGGCGTACTCTTAGGAGCGACAATTATCCTGTATGACATGACCGAGCGTCTGGCATCCATGGAAGAAATGAAAAGGGCTATGAAGATTTTGGACGCCACCGACGACGGTGCTTTCACTTTCGACGCCGAATCATATGAGTTCACTTATGTAAACGAGGGAGGTATTCGCCTGGTTGGATACAGCAGGGAGGAAATACTCCAGATGAGCCCCCTGGATCTTGCGCCTCAATTCACTATTGAGTCTTTTGCACAAGAACTTGAGTGTTTTTTGGATGAAAGCAGTAACTTGTTAAGCATGAGGCACAAAGATGGTCATGATATCCCGGTGGAATTCAACTTGCAGTTGAGCCGTTCAGACAATGAACGGACAAGTTATATTGCTATTGTTAGGGACATCACAGAGCGAAAGCAGGCAGAGGACGCTATTCGAGCCCTCAATGCTGATCTTGAAGACCGTATTAAATTCAGAACCCAGGAACTGGAGTTGGCCCGTAACGCAGCAGAAAGTGCCAGTCGCGCAAAGTCCTCTTTTCTGGCCACTATGAGCCATGAAATTCGCACCCCGATGAATGGCATTATCGGCACCATCGACGTAATGATGCAAAGCAGCCTGCAGCCCAGACAGCTGGAATTCGCGGACACCATTAAGGACTCAGCTTACAGCCTGCTTACCGTCATCGACGACATTCTGGATTTCTCCAAGATCGAGGCAGAAAAGATAGAGCTGGAACGGGAACCGGTAATGCTGTCCTATCTGATCGAGTCGGTTTGCAACGCAATGCTTGCCATTGCCAATAAGGAAAATGTGCAGCTGAGTTTCTATCAGGCCCCGTCACTGCCGGCGGCTATTCTGTCTGATGCTTTAAGATTACGGCAAATCTTGACCAACCTGGTGAATAATGCCATCAAGTTTTCGGGAAAAGAGAGAAACAAAAAAGGCGAGGTCGCCATAAGATTGGAATCAGGGGCTACCGGAGAGCTGGTCATCACTGTACGTGACAATGGGATTGGCATTCCTGAAAAGGTATTGAATACCATATTTGATGCTTTTACCCAGGCGGACTCTTCAACGACCCGGCGTTTTGGCGGCACCGGCCTCGGCTTGCCTATCTGCAAACGCCTGGTAGATGTCATGGAAGGTACACTGACCGTCGAAAGTGAGATCGACGAAGGCAGCCTGTTTACCGTCCGCCTGCCAGTCGAAGCGGTAGACAATCCAGAGGTATCAGAAACTCACAATAAGCTGGAGAGTGTCATCTGCCACCTCTATGCCGAAGATTCTGTGGTGCGCGACAATTGGAAAAACTGGCTAAGCCACGAGGGAGCTACCATCCGGCAATTGGACAAAACAGAAGCTGCCATCGGGGAAATGGCAGCCGCCCCGAACGAGGGGATTCAGCAAATTGCTGTCTTGGTAGAAAACACCCTGAGTGTTGACGAATACCGTGCACTCATAGACAAAAGCGAACTGGTGGCTCCCGCCAAGCTGATTGTGATAAGGCCACTGTTGAACGAAAAGATTACCGTCGTTAATGAACTGCTAGTCCTCATAGATCAACACCCCAACCTGGAAACCAGCTTCTCCAATGTGCTGGACTTTATAACCAGTGGCGGCGCAAGCTGGAGCGCAGCCGTGGATACTGAACAAAATAGCTCAGAGATAGAACAGGCGCTCACCGAAGAGCAGGCAGCGGCGGCCGGGAAGCTGGTACTGGTAGCCGAAGACAATGAGATTAATCGTAAAGTCATTGCCCGACAATTGGAGTTACTGAACTATGCGTGTGATATAGCCTGCGACGGACGAGAAGCGCTGGAAATGTGGTCACAAAAAAATTATTCAATCCTGGTAACCGACCTGCAAATGCCGGTAATGGATGGCTATGAGCTGACCCGAATAATCAGAAGCCAGGAAAAGGAAGGTAGGCATCTGCCCATTCTGGCCTTTACTGCCAATGCCACCAAGGGCGAAAAAGCACGGTGCATAGAAATTGGTATGGACGACTATTTGAGCAAGCCGGTTCCGCTGGAAACTCTGCAGGAAAAACTGGCTGAATGGGGGGGCAAAAAAAAGAGAGCTTACCTGGACAATAACGGCGGGCACCCTATTAAGTACTTCTAATACTTTTTGTCACCTGTCACCCTGCCGGATCATTCCATCGGCGGGTTTGTGGCGCTGCATTGTACGATTCGGTATCCTGAACAAACTTACAGCTTGTTGTTGCCCTGCACATCGGCAGTGAACTGGCCTACCACTATTTTCATAATAATCTGGCTTTCGGGCAGAGGACATCTTGCATGCGATACACTTTTAGTTGCCCACCGCCGTCATTGAACGGCTGGCATGCCCAGATGCTTCGGCTGTTGTTCCTGCTCACGGCTCTGGCGTTCACACAGCAAGTCGCAGCAATTGATGCCGGGATGCCCAACCCACCGACTTCACCCACGATCGTCAAGGTGGGTATTTTTTTGGTGGACATTGTCAATCTGGACGAGGTGAATGAAACGTTCGAGGCAGAGTTCATCATTGGCGCGGAATGGCAAGACCCTCGTCTGGCGTTTGATCCCATTGAGGCAGGGTCCAATGAGAAGCTCTTTCAGGGCGCCTTCCAGTTTGACGAGGCATTCACAGGATGGTGGCCCCAGCTCCTGATCGTTAACGAAATCGGGACTGGCGATATGAATGCGGTGAGGCTGGTGGTTTACGCCGACGGCCGGGTACGCTACCTGGAGCAGCGGAACGTGACTCTGGAGACGCCAATGAAACTGCAGCAATTCCCCTTCGATGCGCAGACTCTGGAGGCCAGGGTCATATCCTTCGGTGATTACAGCGATCAGGTTATGCTGGAGGTCGACGAGCGTATTCTCGGGGCCACGGAGGAATACACCAAAAAGAATAACGGGGTTAATATCGCGCAGTGGCAATTTGAAAATCTGGCACTTACCAGCAGCACGGCGGACTTTCGCTACTATGGCGGTCAGAAGGGATTTTCCGAAATTGATCTGGCCATCACATTGACTCGCCAATCGGCGAATTTTATCTGGAAGGTGATTTTTCCACTCATTGTCCTCGTTTTGCTTATGTGGGCAGTTTTTTGGTTGGAAGTTGATAACTTGTCCGAGCGGCTGAACCTGGCCTTTATCGGCGTCCTGACCATTGTTGCCTATCAGTTCCTCATCGATGGGACGATGCCACGAATCTCCTATTTCACGTTCACCGATGCTGTCCTGCTGTATTCGTTTGTGATTATGTGTGTTGCGATCTTTGAAAGCCTGATCGTCTACTCATTGTATCGGGCAGGACACAAACCCATGGCCGAACGCATAGATCTGATTGCACAGTGGGTCTTTCCTGTCGTTTATTTCGCGGGGCTTACAGCCAGCTATGTTTACTATCTGTAGATGTCGATGACTGCTGCTTTTGCCAGACTTCCAATCCTTGCCCTGTCCCTGCTGCTTACGGCCTGCGGCGGGGGCGGCAGTTCCGCACCCGCCGAGACACCGCCACCGGTGGGCCCGATTCCTGACCCACAGCCCGCCCCTCTACCTGCCCCGCGTGATCCACAGGATGCATTCGCCTGTGGATCTGGTGGTGCGCTAACGACGGCCGAGGATACTCCCGGTAGCTATGTCCTGTTCGAGAGCGCCGCGGTAAGACCCCTCGCTTTAAGCGACGACGGCAAGCGGCTTCTGGTCACAAATACCCCGGCGAACTGCCTCGAAATCTACTCCGTAGGAGAGCAGGGATTCAGCCTTGAGTCTTCAGTTATGGTCGGTATAGATCCGGTCGCGGTGGCGTTCGCCAACCCCGGGGAAGCCTGGGTCATCAATCATCTCAGCGACTCGGTCAGTATTGTCGATCTCACCGGCACCCCATCTGTTCGACAGACCCTGCAGGTAGGCGACGAGCCAAGGGATATTGTTTTTGCAGGGGAGGACAACAGCCGCGCCTTTATCACAGCGGCCTACCGTGGCCAGAATCACCCAACCTTCGCCCCCGATGATCTGACGACCCCCGGGCTGGGTAGGGCCGATGTCTGGGTGTATGACACCCGCCAGCTGGATAGCAGCCTGAATGGCAGTCCGCTGACCATAATCAATCTTTTTGCTGACACCCCCCGGGCGTTAGCGGTAACACAGGATGGCACCACAGTGTACGCCGCGGCGTTTATGTCCGGAAACACAACGACCACGCTCTCGCAGGATGTCGTAGCGGGAGCCAAACCTATGCCAACGGTGAATCGAGAGGGTGTACAACAGCCGGATACGGGGCTGATCGTGAAGAAGAAAGGCTCAGCGTGGGTAGATGATTCTGGCGCGGATTGGTCCAACCAGGTGTTGCTTGATCTTCCAGACCTTGATGTATTCGCGATCGATGCAATGGCGGAGCAACCTGCGGTTGTGCGGCAAATCAGTGGCGTGGGAACAACCCTGTTCAATATGGCAATCAACCCTGTTAGTGGCGAACTGTATATCAGCAATCTGGAGGCCCTGAATCACATGCGCTTCGAGGGTCCGGGCGAGACGACCTCCACTGTGCGTGGCCATATTGCCGAGAGCCGGATCACTGTAGTGGCGGGGGAGAAGGCCTCTCCCGTGCACCTGAACGATCACATAGAATTTGACGTCCCAGAGGGCACGGCGTATCCCTCCGACGAGGTGCAGCGCAGCCTGAGTCAACCGACCAGCCTGGTGGTCAGCCCCGATGGTGAAAGGCTGTATGTGGCGGCCTTTGGTTCGCAAAAGGTGGCGGCCATTCCCACAGCGCAATTGCGTGACGGCAATTACCAGCCCAACCCGACGCTGCATGTGGAAACGCCGGCCGGTGGGCCCGCAGGTATAGTCTTGTCCCCGGACGGCAATCACATGGTGGTCTATACCCGGTTCGACAATGCGATATCACTGTGGGATACCAACAATGGCGCTATGCTCGCTCACCAGGCTTTGTTCAGCCCGGAGCCGGAGGCCGTCATTGACGGTAGGCGCTTCCTCTACGATGCCCGGGAATCCTCGGCAAATGGCACGTCCGCATGCTCCAGCTGTCATATCTTCGGCGACCTGGACCAGTTGGCCTGGGATTTGGGTAACCCCGATGCAGCGATGCAGAACAACCCGAACGACTACGTTGCCAACAGCCCCCGCACCACAATACAGTTTCACCCGATGAAGGGGCCCATGACCACCCAGACGCTGAGGGGTATTGCCGACAGCGGTCCGCAGCACTGGCGTGGCGACCGCACCGGACAGAACCGGGCCACGGTGGGCGGTAAACTCGAAAGTGTGGAGGCAGCTGCATTCAAGGAGTTCAGCCCCGCTTTTGTAGGGCTGGTCGGGCGCGCCAGTGAGCTCAAAGAGCCTGACATGCAGGCTTTTACCGATTTTGCGATGGCGATCACCCCACCCCCCAACCCGATACGGCGGCTGGACAACACCCTGACACCAGCCCAGGCTCAGGGAGAGAATATGTATTTCAATGCCCCGAATACCACTGGCCTGGGCGGATGTAACGACTGCCATACCCTCAACCCGGTACAGCAGCAATTTGGCACCAGTGGGCTGATGGCTTTCGAGGGTGAAGGCATCAGTGAGAATTTCAAGGTGCCACATTTGCGCAACGCCTATGCCAAGGTTGGCATGTTTGGCACCACAGGTAAGCTCGGAGACCGCCGTCTTTCGGGCAATCAAATCAAGGGGTTCGGGTACCTGCACGACGGCTCTGTCGCCACACTGATTGACTTTTTTGAGTCTCCCACCTTTACCTTCCCGGCACCCCGGCGGCAGAATCTGGAGGATGTTGTGCGCTTTGTTCTGGCAGCAGACTCCAACATGGCGCCTGTGGTCGGCCAGCAGCTGACACTCAGTGCGACGGCTACACAGGCCAACCTCGCCCGCCTGGGGCTGCTGGAGCAGCGCGCGGCGATATCCAGTCCGCGCCCGGAATGCGACCTTATCGCGCGCGGCCTGCTGTCGGGTATACGGTACTCGGCGCTCTTCCAGGCCGATGGCAGTTATCTGGATACCGATAATCTGCGGCGCAGCAGTGAGGAGTTGCGCGGGGTGGCTCAAACTCCGGGCAATGCGGTCACCTTTACCTGCGCGCCACCCGGCAGCGGGCAGCGTCTGGCATTCGACAAATAGACTACCGGCCTCTCTAAACGCTGTTGCGGCGGCTAGCTCAAGGCATCCAGTAACGCGTCGGCCACCACCTCTGAAGAGGCCGGATTCTGCCCGGTGATCACCAGGCCATCCACCACCACCAGAGGGTTCCAGTCATCTACCTGCTGGTACACACCTCCCGCTGCGACCAATCGATCTTCGAGCAGGTAGGGAACGACATCCGTCAAGCCAACTGCGGCCTCTTCCGAGTTGCTGAAACCGGTTACCCGCTTGCCCTGCACCAACGGTTCGCCGCCAGGAGTCCTCGCGTTCAACAGGGCCGCGGGTGCATGGCAGACCGCCGCAACCGGTTTACCGGCAGCAATAAAACTTTCGATAAGCGCTATCGAATCAGCATTACCGTACAGGTCCCACATGGGGCCGTGTCCACCGGGGTAGAACACTGCATCAAAATCCTCGACTTTCATATCTGCCAGCTTTGCCGTGGTGGCCAGCTCTTGCTGGGCGGCGGGGTCCTTGTCAAAACGGTGTGTGGCTTCAGTCTGGGCATCGGGCTCATTGCTTTTCGGGTCTAAGGGCGGCTGACCACCCCTGGGGGATGCCAGGGTAAGCTGGGTACCCGCATCCTTCAGTCGATAGTAGGGGCTGGCAAATTCCTCCAACCAAAAACCGGTCTTGTTGCCGGTCTCACCCAGCTTGTCATGTGACGTTAAAACAATGAGTACTTTCATGTGTTGGCTCCAGTTCAAGTTGCTTGGGCAGTGACTATAATTAACCAAAAGCTGGTTTTGACCGGCAGGCCTGAGAGCTATTAACTACGTTGTACCCTGGCGTCTTGCGATCGGTGACTTGCCGCCAAGCGTAACACCCATATACGCCAAAATCCCACCCAGCCCCTAACAGAGTGCCAATCATTATCTAAAACAGTGGCATAATCGGGACCGTCACATACCCACAGGCATCTGCTAAGCTGAACGCATGCGGAACTGTAGTGCACAACATCGCCCCGATATCGAGATAGCGCCAGGTCAGGGTCAGCAGGCGGTACGGTCTTGCCTGCTGCCACCGGCGATAGTCGATTGCGCCAGCACGACAGGCGCATTCTCTGGAGGCCCATTGCATTGACCAAGGCTCTATCCGATAACGCTGAACATATCGCACAGCTTTGCGGGCTGTTCGAGTTGGGTACATTCCGGCCAACGGTGAGCCCGGTGCCGGGTGGTTTCCATCACTCAGTGTGGCGGCTTGAAACCCACAGCGGATGCTACGCAGTGAAGCAGCTGGCCGACGATATGGATATGGCCGACGCGACCACCGTGGCGCAAATAAATGCCACCGAGGCCACAGCCTGCGAATTTTCCCGGCAAGGCGTTCCCGCGCTATATGCGCTACATGTGGAGCAACAACACCTGCAACTTCTCGACGGCGTGGGTTACCTGGTGTACCCCTGGACCAGCGCCACTGCCTGCCACAGGAATGGCATAGAGGAGCACCATGCCGTTATTGTCGCCAGTACTCTGGCGCAGATGCATCGCTGCGATATCACCGTACCGGAACTGCAGGATGTGCCGGCCTTCCCGGTAACCGCCGAGCGGGCTATCGAACTGGTACAGGTGGCCAGACAACGCAACGTACGATACAGCCATATTCTCGAGGACCGCCTGGAAGACATACTGCGGATTGTCGCATTACACGCCCCCGCGCTGGAGCGCCTGATGGAACACCAGGTGATCAGCCATGGCGACCTGGATCACAAAAATATCCTGTGGGACGACGCGGGAGAGCCACTGCTGATTGACTGGGAGTCTGCCCGGCGCCTCAACCCTACCTACGAGCTATTACTGGAGGCGCTGGATTGGGGCGGTATAACAGCCCACTTCGACGCGCGGCCTTTCACAACCATTCTTCAAGCCTACGTAAACGCCGGCGGCCTGCTAGTCGAAAAGATGATACCGGCCGCATCTGACGCGATCCAGGGAGCCTGGGTCAGCTGGCTGCTTTACAATGTAGGCAGGGCAGCGGGGCTGAAGGATACACGTCAGCGCGCCATTGGCTCCAGTCAGGTCGATCTTGTATTGAGCGCACTGCTGCGCATGGAAAAGCAAAAGGACCGCTTAACCGATATTGCCCTGCAGCACGCGTCCTGATTGCACGCGAGAGTCAGTCACACACAGGTAAACGGATACTCGATGTTTGATCCAGCGCACTGTCATGTTGAGCGAACCAGGGAGCAAAACTACCTGATCAGATGGCGTTTATCGGCACCAGGCCAGAGAGTCGCCATCCATATGTCGGATAACCCGCATCACTATTACTCGAGCATTCAACCCGGCACCCCCCTTCTGTATACCTGCGAGAATGAAGCGCTGATTCTCAACCCCGATAAGGCAGTCAGGCACTACTTTTATCTGAAGTCTGAGCAAGGAGAAGCCATCATCCTGGCAGAGCGCCAGTTGACCCTGCAGGGGAGCCCCAACTTCCGCGATCTGGGTGGTTATAAAGCGGACGACGGGCGGCATTTAAAGTGGGGCAGGCTTTACCGCTCCAGCAAACTCTCCACCCTGACGGACATTGATATGCAGTATGTCAGACGCCTGGGCCTGACCCTCATTTGTGACTTTCGGCAGGTAGTGGAGCAGGAACTGGAGCCCTCGCGTATCCACCTTGAAGACGCGCCTATCCTCGCCAGTTTACCTGTCATGCCCGGAAGTTCTGCCAGCTTCCTCGAAAACCTCCACAACGGCATAATTGCTGTCGCGGACCCCGCCGCTTTTATGGAGGAAATGAATCGTGATTACGTTATCAACCAGATGCCACAATATGCGGAGATGTTTCAGTTACTGCTGGCCGGCGATCAGCAACTATTGATTCACTGTGCTTCCGGCAAGGATCGCACCGGAGTTGGCGCCGCGCTTATTCTAGACGTACTGGGGGTAAACGAAGAGACCATCGTAAACGATTACCTGCTCACCAATAAGTATCTCCCGATTGAAACAGAGGTAGCACGTTTAACAAAAGAGTTTTCCGATCACAGCGGGTCGGCAATTTCCGCAGCCGCTCTTCGCCCGTTACTGGAAGTGCGCCCCGAGTACATCCGCGCCTGCTTTGAAGAAATCAAAAAGCGCTACGAGTCAAAAGAGCATTTTTATGAGTCAGCCCTGAGCCTCGACACCGCCAAGGTGATACACCTTAAGAATCGCTACCTGCACTAGTCGGGCACTTCAATCGAAGAAGCGGCTGACCTTCGATTTTATCTCTTCCGCCTTATCTTCACCCGCCTCCCCCAGCTCTTTGAGGTAGGCCTGCCCCTCGGCCATTTTATCCTTGATAGCATTAACCTCCATCAGGAGTTGCTCTTCAAGCTCGGCACCAGCCACATTCGCTTCCGCCTCTGCCTTCCTCGCCTTGGCTTTCGCCTGAGCTGCCTCGAGCTTTTCATCATATGCAGCCAATTGTTTTTCAAGCTTTTCTTTCAGTAAATCGATCAGGCTCATCAGGTGGTCCCCGGTTGCTTCAACATGAACGCAAATTTAATTTGCTCAATCTACACCTGTGCATGGACAGAAGCTAATTCAGATACCGACCAGGAGACGACAATGTATCTCACCTGGAGACTAATTCTGGAGGCTGGCCTCAACACGCACAGACACTGACACCTCATTACTGACCCAACTGGTATCTTCCCACTCACCCGTGCCGATCCCCAGAGCCAGGCGCAACACGCTGGCTGTGCCCTCGAGGATACGCTGGCCACCAGCCTCTTTAACAGTGAAATGCAATGGCACCGGGGCCGCCAGGCCTTTGATGATCAGCCTGCCCTCGGCGATATAGCTACCATCCGCCTGCTCGGTAAACCTGTCTGCGCGGTAATATGCTGTGGGGGAGCTTTTCGTATCAAACCAGTCAGTTTCAGCCAGGGTTGTATCGCGCTCATTGTCGCCGGTAATCACATCGGCGGTTTGCACCCTGACATCAAAGGAGCCTTCTCCCGGCGCGGTGCGATCAAAACGGATATCCGCGGACCAGTTCTCCCAGCTGCCAGTGAAACTTGCCCCTGCCTGGCTTCCGGTGAAGCGAATATAGCTGTTTTCGTAATCGATCTGCCACAGCGGCAGGCTGGAAGCTCGGACCACCTCGGTTTCAGCTACAGCTGCTTGCGAGCCGGCCGTGGCCGGCTTTGAACCTGTGCTGCCGCCGCCTCCAGCACTTCCCAGCCACACGCTGCCCAATAAAGCCAGACAAATGCCTGTACCTATAGTCAGCCGAGACGAGATACGCCGCAGCACGTCGTCCCGGTCTACAAAGTGGTGTTTGAGAGCGGCGGCAATGTGCAGCGCAGCTATAAACACCAGCACCAGCACCAGTGCCTCGTGAATTTCCGCAAACACTTCTTTCAGTTCAGGATCCGCACCCACCAAATCCGGAAACTGGAACAGATTGAACCAACTCACCGAATAAGCGGAGGCAGAGGACATCAGCCAACCGGATATCGGAATCAAAAACAGTAAGCCGTAGAGTGCCCAGTGGCTAGCCTGGGAGGCCCTCAGTTGCCAGAGCGGCATGGCTGCCGGCGCCGGAGGCGCCGGATGGCCGATGCGCCAGGCCAGACGGAATATCGCAAGTAGCAATATAGTCATGCCCACCGACTTGTGATTCGCCAGCAGGGCCAACTGCCGCAGGGTTGAGCCGGTGTCCCCGGCGCTTTCCGCCAGGTTTGCCAGCACAAACTGCACGATGATCAGGCCAGCTATAACCCAATGCAGCAGCCGCGATGTCGGTGAATAGCGATGCACCGCCCGCTCTGAAGCGCCCAACTGCACCCCTTATTCCTGGTGGAACATCTCTACAGTAACGTGGATTGTCACCTCGTCACCAACAGCCGGGGCATAACGACCAAGGCCCCATACTGAGCGCAATATTTTGGCTTCCGCGGACACGCCCAGGGCATCGACCTTTTTCATCGGGTTCTTACCGGCCTTGTTGATGGTGGCAGCGAATGTTGCAGGATGGGTCTGCCCCATGATGGTGAGATCGCCAACAATATCAAAGGTATTCTCTCCGGTTTCCTTGATGGCTGTAGATTTGAAGGTGATTTCCGGAAATTTTGCCGTGTTGAAGAAATCCTCACCGTTGAGGTGCTCGTCGAATTCCTCCACCCGGCTGTCGATACTCGCCGCGTCGATCTGCACCTCAAGCGTGCTCTTCTGCGGATTCTGAGTATCCAGGTTCAGGGCAACGTCAAATTTATCGAAGCTCACATGAGGTGTGGAAAAGCCCAGGTGGCTGTAAGAAAAGGTGATATAGCCATGGGTTTTATCCAGCGTATACTTGCCCGACGGAATTGCCGTCAGGTCGGCTAATGCGGTGAGAGGCAGGCTACATAGCAATGCAACCACGGCTGTTCGAACGATTTTTAACATCTGTTTTCTCCAGTGCCGGTTAAGACTGATTGAGTTTCACTGCCATCCCGCGCCAGCGGGCAGTAGTTTATTACTCGCGCCGGGTATATTCCCCGGGAACAGCCGGTTTGTAAAGCCAGCTAGGCAATCAGCCCGTGCTTATGAGCTTCCCGCTCCAGTTCTTCACGGAAATCAGGGTGCGCGATTTCGATCAACGCCCTGGCTCGCTCCATCACGGACTTGCCCTTGAGGTTGGTCATTCCGTACTCAGTCACCACATACATGATGTCGGAGCGCGGCGTCGTAACAATATTACCCGGCGTGAGGTTTAGCACGATGCGGCTCTTGCGCACGCCCTTGCGCTCGTATGTTGACGACAACAACATGAAGGATTTCCCTCCCCTGGAGGCATACGCTCCGCGCACAAATTGCAGTTGCCCACCGGTTCCGGTGAGATGGCGGTGCCCGTCAGATTCTGAACAAGCCTGCCCCTGCAGATCAATCTGGGTGGTATTGTTGATCGATACCACCTTGTCGTTCTGCATTATCATATGCGGCAGGTTGGTATATTCCACCGGGTTGCACTGGAACAAGGGGTTGCGGTTGACAGCGTCGTACAGGTATTTCGAACCCAGGGCAAAAGAAAAAACAACCTTGCCTGGATCGAGCTGTTTGCGTGCACCAGTTACACAGCCCGCGTTTACGAGATCAATAATGCCATCGGTTAGCATCTCGGTATGCACACCCAAATCACGAACCCCGCTCTCCGCCAACAGGGTACAGGCCGCGTTCGGCATGCCACCGATGCCAATTTGAATGCAGGAACCGTCCTCGACTTCGGTGGCAAGCCGGCGGGCGACAGCACGATCGATGTCGGTAGCGGGAGGGTTACCCAGCTCCATGGGCGCAAGATCGCTGCCCTCAATAATATAGTCGACGTCGCTGATATGTACGCCGTTCTTGACACCATAAACGTACGGAATTCCAGGCGAGGCCTCGACAATCACTACTTTGGCTCGCTCCAGCAATGTCCCCATCCACAGATTTGTCGGGCCGAAATTGAACATGCCGTCTTTATCCATCGCAGCGGTGCGTATAATAGCGATATCAGGTGGCTCAATAAAACGGCGATAGTAATCGGGAACCTCCCCGAGATTGAGGGGAATATAGGTGCAGCGGCCAGCGTCGTGTTTGGCGCGGTCGTAGCCACTGAAGTGCCAACTGTAAAGATAGCAATGCGCACCCTCCGGGTCAGCCTCCAGAACGGCGAGAGGGCGTATCGAAAGGCAATTGCGTATCTTCAATCCGGAGAGCTCACCCACTCGCTCTGCCAATGCGTCATCGAAAAATTCCGGCTGTGTAATTCCACCCCCCAGGTCAATCCACATTCCGGATTTGACCAGGCCAGCGGCCTCGTCGGGGGATACGGTTTTTGCGGACACTTCCGCTGCGTACTGGTTCATAAAGGCTGCTTCCTGTGGGACCTTACTGACGCTAAGTATGGCAGAACTGCTTGTGAGTGGCGAAAGAACTGACAACTTAGCTCGACTCCAGCTGACCATTGCTGTAGCGACGAATGCAAAGTAAAATACCCGCCTTTACGACGCATCTGGACACCTACCGATGTAAGCTTTCACCCCGCGAACCATAGCAATCAACCCACCTATTCGCGGGGAGCCTGATCGTAGCTACGTTTCTCTGCTCCTTTATACCGGGGGCACATCTCCTATATGTTCCGCTGGCCGGGAGACGCAGTTACATTTGTATGCCCCCTCTCATTGCCGTCTGGATGGTCGGCCTCGACAACGGAACACCATTTTTTATGAATTCCATCAAGCAGGACTGGTTCTCGAACGTCCAAAACGATTTGCTGGCGGGCCTGGTGGTTGCGCTGGCTCTTATACCCGAAGCAATCGCCTTCTCGATCATCGCAGGTGTTGACCCCAAAGTGGGCCTTTATGCTTCTTTCTGCATTGCTGTAGTGATCTCTTTCGTGGGCGGCCGACCGGGCATGATTTCGGCTGCAACCGGGGCCATGGCCTTACTGATGGTAACACTGGTCAAGGATCACGGCCTGCAGTACCTGCTCGCCGCAACCGTACTCACAGGTGTACTGCAGATAATTGCCGGCTGGATGCGACTGGGGACGCTCATGCGCTTCGTTTCACGCTCGGTGGTCACCGGCTTCGTCAATGCACTGGCAATTCTGATCTTTGCTGCCCAGCTACCGGAGCTCACCAATGTGACGTGGCACGTCTACGCCATGACGGCGGCGGGACTGGCCATCATCTACGGATTCCCCTATATCACCAGGGCGATCCCATCGCCACTCGTCACCATCGTGGTGCTGACCCTGGTGGCCATCTTTATCGATTTGGACATCAGAACTGTCGGCGACATGGGCGCGTTGCCAGACAGCCTTCCGATGTTCCTGATTCCTGATATTCCGCTCAACTTCAACACATTGGCCATCATCTTCCCTTACTCGCTGACCCTGATGGTGGTAGGCCTGCTCGAATCGCTGATGACAGCCACCATCGTCGACGACCTGACGGACACCAGAAGCGACAAGAATCGTGAATGTGTGGGTCAGGGGGTCGCCAATATCGCGTCCGGCTTTATTGGTGGTATGGCGGGTTGCGCGATGATCGGTCAGTCGGTGATCAACGTGAAATCAGGCGGCCGAGGCCGGCTTTCCACATTCGCCGCGGGCATCTTCCTGCTGTTGATGGTTGTGTTCCTTGACGAATGGGTCAGTCAGATCCCTATGGCTGCGCTGGTCGCCGTGATGATCATGGTGTCGATCGGCACCTTCAACTGGGGCTCTATCAGAAATCTTCGCCAGCACCCCAAAAGTTCCAGTATCGTCATGATCGCCACCGTGATAGTGACGGTGGCCACCCATGACCTGGCTATGGGGGTATTGACCGGCGTGCTGCTCTCAGGGTTCTTCTTTGCGCACAAAGTGGGGAAAATCCTGCGCATTCGATCGATTGCTACAGAGGAAGGACGCACACGTAATTACACTATCTTTGGCCAGGTGTTCTTCGCCAGTGCTGATCACTTCACCAACGCTTTCGACTACAAGGAAGTCATCGAAAAAGTGCGAATCGACGTGAGCCGGGCCCACTTCTGGGACATTACTGCCGTTAGCGCGCTGGACAAAGTGGTATTGAAATTTCGCCGGGAAGGCACGGAGGTCGAAGTGATCGGTCTGAATGAGGCCAGCGCCACTATGATGGACAAGTTCGCGGTGCATGATAAAGACAGTGCCGAAGACATTCTCATGGGCCACTGAGAGGAACAAACATGAAAATCGAGAATAAAGTCCTGGCCTGTGTCGACCAGTCGCACTACGCCGAGTATGTCGCAGATTACGCTGCCTGGGCCGCACAGAGAATGGATGCACCGCTGGAGCTGCTACACATCCTGGATCGACATCCAGAGACGTCCAGCAGCAGGGATCATAGCGGCGCGATCGGCATCGATGCGCATGAGAATTTGCTGAGCGCACTATCTGATGAAGACGAATCGAAAAGCAAGAAAGCGCGAGAGCAGGGCCGCATCTTTCTGAACCGACTGCGAGAGCGTGCTGTGGCCGCTGGGGTGCACTCGCCGGATGTCCGGCAGCGCCATGGCAGTCTCGCCGAGACCCTCGCCGAAGATGAGAACGAGGTTCGCCTGTTCGTCCTGGGTCGGCGCGGTGAATCGGCCGAACTGACACAACGCGACCTCGGCCGCAACGTTGAGCGGGTTGTCCGTAGCCTGCACAAACCGATTTTGACGATTACCGAGGACTTCACCGAGCCAAATCGTGTGATGATTGCGTTCGATGGTGGCATCGTAGCCCGCAGAGGTATTGAAATGGTCGCGGCCAGTCCACTTTTCAAAGATTTTCCGGTCCATCTGTTAATGTCCGGGAAAGCAAGCCGGGAGGCGGCCAAACAGCTCGAATGGGCCAGGAAAACCCTGGAAGCCGCAGGCTTTGATGCACCAACCTCGCTGATCCCCGGCGATGCCGAGAGCGTGATAGCCAAAGCCGTGAAGGATGAGGATATCGATATTCTTATCATGGGGGCCTACAGCCATTCACCGCTGCGCAGCCTGTTCTTCGGCAGCAAGACATCGGAGATGCTTCGATCAGCACGAATCCCAACACTTTTGCTGCGGTGAAGTATCGACAAGATTTGCCTATACCATTCCAGGCAGAGGTTATATAGCTGATTACCTGCGAAAAATGAGCTATCTTATCCGGCGTCATTCAATGAAGAAGACTGCCCAATAAATCGATAAAGAGACCAGTTTATGCCCGCTCCCATCAAAGAATTAGACACAGTAATCATCGGCTCCGGTTTTTCCGGCGTCTATATGCTGCATGCCGCGCGCCAACTCGGCTTGAATGCCCGTGTACTGGAGGCCGGCAGCGGCCCCGGGGGCACCTGGTTCTGGAATCGCTATCCTGGCGCGCGCTGCGATATCGAAAGCATGCAGTATTCCTACCAGTTCGACAAGGACTTGCAGCAGGAGTGGGAATGGTCGGAGCGCTATGCCGCCCAGCCTGAAATACTCGCCTATATAAACCATGTCATCGAGCGTTTCGACCTGGCCGACGACATCCAGTTCGATACCCGCGTCATGAGCGCGATTTTCGATGAAATCAACGGTCGCTGGATCGTAGAAACCAGTACTGGCGAAAAGTTTTCCAGTAAGTTCTGCATCATGGCCACCGGCTGCCTGTCGGCTGCAAACATGCCCGACATCAAGGGCCGCGAGACCTTTTCAGGACCCGTTTATCACACAGGCGAGTGGCCGCCAGAAGGCGTCGACTTCAGTGGCCTCAGGGTTGCTGTCGTCGGTACTGGTTCATCCGCCATTCAGACTATACCGCTGGTTGCCGAGCAGGCCGCGCAACTGACCGTTTTTCAGCGTACCCCCGCATTTACTGTACCGGCGCGTAACCGAGCACTAACGCAGTCAGAGAAAGACGAAGTCAAAGCCGATTACGATACATACCGGGCACTCGGAAAATCCCAGGACGTGGCCTGGGACACGTCGCCGAACGAAAAAGCCGCAAGTGACATGAGTGATGCGGAAATCCTCGCGGAGTGCGAGCGCCGCTGGGAGAAGGGCGCACTGTATTGGTACGGTGCCTTCCCCGACCTGCTCGTCGACCAGAAAACCAACGATATCGTCGCCGAATTCGTACGCGGCAAAGTGCGCGCGATGGTCACAGACCCCAAGGTTGCGGATATTCTCGCGCCGCACAGCGTTTTTGGCTGCAAACGCGTGTGCGCGGATACGAATTACTACGCGACCTACAATCGCGACAACGTCAGCCTGGTTGATATCAGCTCCAGGCCAATCGATGAAATCACTTCCGATGGAATCAGGGTGGACGAGACCCTGTATGAGTTCGATGCAATCATCTTCGCCACCGGATTCGACGCAATGACCGGGTCGCTGAACAAAATCGATATCCGCGGGCGCAATGGCCTGACGCTGAAAGACAAGTGGGCAGCCGGCCCGCGCACCTACCTGGGGCTGCAGACTGTCGGCTTCCCCAACATGTTTACCATCAGCGGCCCAGGCAGCCCCTCGGTGCTAACCTGCATGGTGACCTCGATTGAACAGCACGTGGAATTCATTCGTGATGCCATTGCCTACCTGCAAGAGCACAATCTGAAATACATCGAGGCCACCGCCGAAGCAGAAGACGCCTGGGTGGAGCACGTCAACGAGGTTGCGGGTTCGACTCTGCTGATTAACTGCAATTCATGGTATCTCGGCGCCAACGTCCCGGGCAAGCCGCGCGTGTTTATGCCCTATCTCGGCTTTCCAGCTTATGCCGCGAAGTGCGAGGAAGTCGCACAACAGGGCTACGAAGGGTTTGCCCTTGGCGCCACGTGAAGCCGCGCGCGTGAAGCAATTGATGACCAGCTTTAGTGCAGCGTTCACTCCGGCTGGGCCCGCTTGAAATACTGTCTGGCATCGGCTGGCCCGGGTGATGGCGAGTTGTAATGAATTATACCCTGCGGTTTATTGTTCTGCCGGTGCTGATCGTGGGTCTGATTGCATTCATACTGATATTCGTCACTCGTTCCGTGGTGAAGTATGAGGTTGAAAGCGCCAATGATACCACCCGGGAAATCGTCAATGGTGTGCTGGAGATTCACCGGGGCAATCTGATACGGCTGGTAATGGATTACGCGCACTGGGATGATGCGGTCACTATGATCTTCGTGGAGCCGGACAAGGAACAGACCGAAGTCAATTTCGGTCAATTTCTTATCGACACATACAAGATTTCCTCGAGCATTATCCTGGACAAGGACCGCAGGCTGTTGCTCTCATGGTTGACGCACCCCGGTGACCCTGAGTCAGGCATGGCATTCGACCCTCCGTTGAGCGCGCTGATCCGACAGGCGGATGAGATGGTTAACGGATTGCACCAACCGGCTACCGGATTTGCTTTGCTCAACGGGGTGCCACATATCATTGCCGTCGCACAAATCACACGTAATTTGGAACCGGGCATACCTCAGCCGCATTTTGGCTATTTTATCGTTAGCCGGGCAATTGACATCGCACTGATGTCGAGTATCGAGGAGCACTTCGGTGTCCTCGATCTCCGTTTTATGCCGAATGTGGACGGCCCGGCCATAATCCACGACTATTCCGGACGGGTTCTGGGCAGTTTTTTTTGGAAGCCTTCGAGTGCAGGAGCCAACACGCTCAAAATTGTTGGGCCCTGGGCGCTGGGTTCTCTTATACTGATCGTCGCAGGTTTCCTGTTCCTGGTGCTGCGAGTACTCAAAACTACCCAAAAATACGAGCAGCTGAGCAGCAACCTGGAGGTACAAGTAAGACAGCGCACCGAGGAACTGAACATGCAGCGGGAGCGGGCGGAACAGGCGAGCCTCGCCAAGACTGAATTTCTTTCGCGTATGAGCCATGAATTGCGCACCCCGCTGAATGCCGTTCTCGGCTTCGGCCAGTTACTGGAGATGGATGCAAACCAGCTGAAACCGGAGCACTCCGAACAAGTGCATTATATTCTGGATGCTGGCAATCACTTACTGGAGCTGGTTAATGAGGTTCTGGACGTGGCGGCCATCGATTCGGGGAAATTAAATCTAGAAATCGACAACGTCGCTCTCGATACCGTCCTGAAAAAATCCATTATGTTGGTGACACCTTTGGCTGAAAAAAGAGAAATCCGACTCACGCAGGCGGGCGATAGCGGCTTATTGGTTCGAGCGGACCCCAGGAGGCTCACCCAGATTCTGGTCAATCTGCTAACCAATGCCATCAAATACAATCACCCAAACGGTACTGTAGTGGTCAGCGCTGAGGCTGGCCCCGAGGGTGAGGTTCGAATCAGCGTTCAGGACACCGGGATCGGTATCGCCACGGAAGATCAGCAGACGATCTTTGAAGCGTTCGGCCGGGTAGGTAAATGGTCAACCAGTGTCGAGGGCAGTGGCATCGGGCTGGCCATCAGTTTGCGCCTGACTGAACTGATGGGTGGCAGCCTGGGGGTTGAAAGCCACCCCGGGGCGGGTTCGATGTTCTGGCTCGACCTGCCCCAGGCAATAAACACGGAACATATTTGACACTACCAATCAGTACGCTTAGCGTAGCTATTGCGTTATTGTGATGACGTCCTTAAACAGGGCTAGTCAAAGCCCTCAATAAGATATGAGTTGCAGTCAGCATGGACCATCTGGAAGAGTTTGCACTAGCGCAGAAAACACAAGCCCTGTTTGATCTTGTCAAACGCAGTAAGCGGGGCGGCTTCCCCTATCTGGTTCTCTGGGTTGTTATCGGTTTAAGTTATGGGCTGCATAACACTCACGCAGCACTATTTTTTAGCAATGCGTTCATTTTCCTGCTTTCATCACTTTTGCGCCTGTCCTATGCCTATCTGCCGCACGATTTTGTGAAGGCGCATTACCAGGTTTTGGTGCGCGTTTATAAAGCCAACCTTATTCTACAGGGCTTTCAGTTTGGTTTGCTCGGAGCCTATATTTATTACAGCCCGGCGCTTTCCGCTCTTCAGATTCCCATGCTTGTTTGCCTTGTGGGCATTGTATCGATTGGTGCTATTACGCTGGCAATTGACCCGGTGGTGCGGATTTGGTTTCCAACTCTGATGGTCGCGCCAATGCTCGTCTGTCTGATTTTGCAGTTTACCTTACAAGGTGCCGTGATGGCCCTCCTGTCCGGCGGGTTTATCATCTACTTGTTGATCACTACACGAAGGATTCATGACGACTACTGGTCCTCCATTACCAGCAGTTTGTTGCTTCAGCAGCGCGCTGCCGAACTTGAAACCGCCATTCACAAAGCAGAGCACGCAAACCGTGAAAAGGGCCGGTTTTTGGCCAATATGAGCCACGAAATTCGCACGCCAATGAATGCGATTGTTGGCATGTCTGAATTACTTTCCTATACAAACATGGACAAAGAACAAACCGACTATTGCGACGGCATTAGTAATGCCTGCGAGTTACTTCTCGGGATTATTAATAATGTACTGGATATTTCCAAGGTAGAATCTGGCCAGCTGATATTGACACCTGTCAAAGGCAATTTTCATGAGACTATCCAGCAGGCTTTCGCCATATTTGGAATAATGGCTGAACAAAAAAATCTGGACTATTCGCTGAGTATTGATGACGACGTGCCAGTGTGGTTGTATTTTGATGGTTTTCGCTTAAAGCAGGTACTGGTCAACCTTATCGGCAATGCCATAAAATTTACACCGAAAGGCTTTGTGAATGTCAGTATTAATTACAAGGGTTATTCAGCGGATGGCGAGCAACTCTCGATTTCCGTTGCCGATAGCGGCATTGGTATTCCGACAGAAAAACAGAAATCGATTTTTGAAAGATTCTCTCAAGTAGATAATTCGTTAAATAAAAGTTTCGAGGGAACCGGATTGGGTCTCGCTATCATTACCGAGTTTATGGGGCTTATGAATGGCGGCATTGAATTGCAGTCTGATCTGAATAAAGGGAGTACGTTTAAGCTAACACTTTTTTTGAAACCGGCATCAAGCCATGAAGACCCCGTAACCATACCTTTGACCGATGGTAGCGCCCCATCCACACATGAGCAGGGAGAGTTAAAGGTTTTGCTCGTTGAAGATAACAAGGTAAATCAACTGGTGGCTTCCAACATGCTCAGTAGATTGGGGTATGAACCTGCGATTGCCGACAGTGGCGACAAGGCGCTGGAATTGTTAAACCAGCAGCTGTTCGATGTTATTTTAATGGATATACAAATGCCGGTAATGAATGGCCTTGAGGTCACCGCCATTATTCGCCGGCGAGAGCAAGAACACAGCAACGGAGCGCATAAGGCTTATATCGTCGCTTTCACGGCCAATGCGCTAGTTGGTGATAAAGAGCACTATTTGGATAACGGCATGGACGATTACCTTGCAAAACCGATTATTTTCAATAACTTGAAAGCCGTGATGGAACAGGCCGCCAATAAGATTGGTGAACGTAAGCCTGTAAATGTTTAGCCGGTGAACGGCAGCGTACTTCAGGCAGGATAGTACTGCCCCACCACAACCTGGATAACTGTTCATATATACAGTATTGTTGATGCAATGAAACTGTATATCGCCGAAAAGCCCAGCCTGGGCCGCGCCATTGCCGATGTGCTGCCCAAACCGCACCGCAAGGCCGAGGGCTGCATTTATGTCGGCAATGGTGACTGTGTCAGCTGGTGTGTGGGGCACCTGCTGGAACAGGCGGAGCCCGATGCCTACGACACCCGCTTTAAGCAGTGGCATCTGGAGCACCTGCCAATTGTCCCCGCGGCGTGGCAGCTCAAGCCCAAAACCAATAGCCGCAAACAACTGGCGGTATTGCGCCACCTGGTAAAAATCGCCGACCAACTCATCCATGCCGGCGATCCGGATCGTGAGGGGCAGCTGCTGGTCGATCAGGTGATCGCGTATCTCAAGGTACGCGGCAACAAGCGGGATACTATAAAGCGCTGCCTGATCAACGACCTGAACCCTGCGGCTGTGACTCGGGCCCTTGGGCAACTGCGGGACAACCGGGAGTTTGTGCCCCTGTCCACCTCGGCCCTGGCCCGCTCCCGGGCGGACTGGTTATACGGTATCAATATGACCCGGGCCTACACCCTGATGGGGCGCAAAGTAGGCTATCAGGGCGTGCTGTCAGTCGGCAGGGTACAGACGCCTCTACTGGGGCTAGTGGTGAGGCGCGATGAGGAGATTGAGCGCTTCGTGGCCAAACCCTTCTATCAGCTTATCGCCCATATTGTCACGCAGCAGGGCGACCACTTTAAGGCCAGGTGGCAGCCCAGTGAAGCTTGCCTGCCATGGCGGGATGACGAGGGGCGGGTGCTGTCCAGGGACCTGGCAGAGAATGTGCAGTCCCGCATCCAGCAACAACCGGCCCTGGTGACAGCCAGCAGTCGCAAGAAAAAGAAACAACTCCCACCCCTGCCCTATAACCTGTCAACCCTGCAGATCGACGCGGCCCGGCGCTTCTCGATGAGCGCGAAGCAGGTGCTGGATACCTGCCAGGCGCTCTACGAACGCCACAAATTGCTCACCTACCCCCGCTCTGATTGCCGATACTTACCACTTGAGCATTTCGCTGACCGCAATGTCGTCATCAAGGCCGTAGGCAACAACTGCCAGCCACTGAGTGACGCTGCCCGGGAAGCCGACCGAGATCTGAAAAGCGCCGCCTGGAATAACAAGCAAGTGGAGGCACACCACGCGATCATTCCCACCGCGAGAAAAACGGACACCAGCAAACTGAGCCAGGCAGAGCGGAATGTGTACGAGTTAGTGGCACGCCAGTACCTGGCACAGTTTTATCCGGCCCATGAGTACAGCGATTGTCAGATTGACCTGGAAATCGCCGGTGGTTGCTTCATTGCCAGGGCCAGGACACCCCTGAAGCCGGGCTGGAAGCAGTTGTACCCGGCCCGGAATGAAGCGCATAAAGGTGAGCCTGCATTAAATGCATCACTGCCAAACCTGAAGAAGGGGGATCGTTGTTTCTGCGAGAAGGGGGAAGTGCTGGAGAAGAAAACCACCGCCCCGAAACCCTTTGATGATGCGAGTTTGTTAGCCGCAATGACAGGGATTGCCCGTTATGTGCAAGACTCGGAGCTGCGCAGGATCCTGAAAGAGACTGATGGCCTGGGTACCGAGGCAACACGGGCGGGCATTATCGAACTGATGTTTACGCGCGAATTTCTTATGCGCAACGGTAAACAAATTCGCGCTACCGCAGCGGGCAAAGGCCTGATCCACAGTCTTCCCGAAATAGCCTCCCACCCGGATATGACAGCCCGCTGGGAAACCGAGCTCAACGCCATCAGTCAACGCAGGGCTAGCTATACCGAATTCATGGAGCCGCTGCTGGCCTCGCTCCATGAGCTGACAGCCAACAGCCAGGCCGTGCTGCCAGAGGGCTTGAAAGATATCAACTTGACAAGGGTATTCCGGAAAAAGCGCCGATCGAGTCAAGCAGCGAAAAAGACCGGGTCTACCCGGGGCAGGCAACGCAAAACCCGCCCGAGAGTCCCTGCTTAATCCCTCCCGTCACGCTATCATAGGCATTACACACCATCGGGAGCACACATTGAACATCACCCTTACACCTGTGGAGGTCAGAATCCTGGGCTGCCTCATTGAGAAGGAAGCCACCACTCCCGATATATACCCACTCACTCTCAACAGCCTGCTAACGGCCTGCAACCAGAAGACCAGCCGAGACCCGGTGATGGAGCTTGGCTCCGACGACCAGATGACTGCACTGAGCAGCCTTATTGAGAAGACGCTGGTCTCCACCTGGAAATCCGACCACAACCGGATGGCCAAGTACCAGCATAAACTGAGCCATCGAGTATCCGATAAATTCAACTTCTCCCTACCTGAGTTAGCAGTGCTCTGCGTATTGTTCCTGCGTGGGCCCCAGACCGTGGGTGAAATTCGCACCCGCTGCTCGCGTATTCACGAATTCGACAATCTCGATGCCATTGCCGCCGTACTGAAGGCTTTGGAAGACAAACCCGATGGCCCCTACGTCACAATGCTGGCACGGCAAGAGGGTCGCAAAGAATCTCGCTATTCCCATCTGTTTTCTGGAGAACCGGACGAGACCGTTATGCCGAGCACCCGGGTCCAGCGGGCCGCCAGCGGAGACAGTTCGCGCATGGAGGCACTGGAGCTACAGGTTGACGAACTGAAGTCGACACTACAGGAACTGGAACAGCGCCTTGAGACATTTATGAAACAATTTGAGTAACACTCGCTATCCTACCAATTGCGGCCTGTTAACTTGTCAGCACCCTATAAACGCTTTAACTTTCGGACTACACACTCCCCCGGAAGGCACGCCAATGATTAACGCCCCTGAACTCGCCCAAATCATTTCCCTGGCCGTTGCGCCTGTATTTCTGCTCGCGGGCATAGCAGGCTTTCTCAATGTGATGTCGGGGCGCCTTGGCCGCATCATCGATCGCGCCCGGGTTGTCGCAGCACAGTGTTCCCGCTTACATGCTCCAGAGCAGCAAGATATTGCGAGGCGCGAGTTGCGTATCCTGTGGCGCCGGGTGTCAGTAACTCACCAATCAATCGCGCTGTGCACCTGTTCGGCCCTGCTAGTTTGCACAGTCATCGTCGGGCTGTTTATAGAAGGCTTCTGGACACTGGATATCGGTACTTTTGTCGTGGCCCTGTTCGTTATGGCTCTAGCGCTGCTCATTGTGTCTTTGCTACTTTTCCTGGCAGAAATCCAGCTTGCAACCCGCACACTGCGGATGGGCCGGGAGACTACTATTGAATAAGCCCCCGCGAATTAATAGCGCCCAACGCTGCCCTGGCGGTTATTCCTGCTTTCTCAGCCAGACTAACAGCTTGAGAAGGCCCTGAAATCAGGGTTCATAGATATTCCGATTGCCAATTTCAAACCACTTTTTGTGCAGCTCCACAAACAGACCTGTTTTTTCAAAAGTCAATAAGTAGTTTCGCAGCAGATTTTCAAACTGCTCATCACCTCTGGCAATGACTACACCCAGAGGTTCAATAGACAGCGGCGGTGTTATCAACTGCAAGTCAGAATCCCTGTGTCGCTGCTTGGTCAACGCCAGGATGGGCATGTCTGCGACCATGCCGTCAGCTTTTCCCGCCAACAACATTTGCACACCTTCGTCGTAGTTTGTAACTGCTGTGAGTGAGGCTTTGGGGAGTTTCTGCTGAACGAAACTTTCGCTCGTAGACCCCTTGAGCGCTACCAGGTTGACTTGCGGATTATTCAAACCAGCAATGTCTTTAGTCTTGGTCTCTTTCATGAGTTTAGCTGTAGCAAGTAGAGACTTGCCTGACAGCATGTAGGGCCCAACAAAACTGACTTTTCGTGTCCGCTGCGCAGTGATCGTCATTCCCGAGATCACCATGTCAGCCCTGCCCTGCTCAACAGCATCAATCAACTCATCGAATGGCATTCGCATGACGTCCAACTCTACCTTCATACTGCTTGCGAGCGCTTCGGCCAGATCTACGTCGAAGCCAATCACAGATTTACTTTTGCCGAAGATAAAGTTAAAGGGCTGTTGATCCCCTGACATCGCGACCCGTAACACGCCCTGCTCAACCACTCGATCCAATACTGGGCCGGCCGCAAAGCTGAGAATCGACAAACAAAAAAGCAGACTAGCGATTGTTGCTCTGGACAATATTTTCAGAACGCGTGGAAGTTTTTGCATAATCAGAATCCCTCTTTCAGAGTTTTACTCGTATCTGCTTCAACGCTCAAATTTCGGCCCCACTCGCGCGCCCTGGGAACACACCATCAAATTATGCCATTAAAGCTGGAAAATTGGTGTGCCCAGATTACAACAATGGCAATTCCGGGAACAGTTACCATTGCGGCAGGTCGACAGCGCAAAGGCCCCCATGGGTATATGGCTTGCTTATATCAGCAACAACCCGAAGCACGTTACTTATAAGGTCATTTGGCTGTATCAACAGAACTCAACAGATATCCGATCAGTTGACACGTATCAATGTGATGACCAGATGAAAACTCTACATTCCCAGTGTTGATTACTGAGTCCGGCTGGGAGTTTTTCAGGTTATAATTAGTCAGCAAAAGATAGTCATTAGCAGGACAACCGTTTTCCGGTTGCTGGAGGTAGAGGGTGATGCATGAAATGGGTTCAGGTGGGCAGTGTGTCTGTACAAAATGCGAAGCAAAGATACCCCACCGTAATGGGGTACCCTGTCAGGATGAGCGATGCCCCCAGTGTGGCGGAAAAATGCTGCGTGTAGGTTCGCACCACCACAAGCTTTTCAAAGAAAAACATAAGACTCAATAGAACGGTAATCGTAAGACTACGAATACTCGAAATGTTCATTAGCCACGTACTGTGAATCTCACAGATAGGAAGGAGGAGCCACTATGCGCTTTTGCCAGGTTTCAGAACTGCTGGATTGGATAAATGCTTTTCATCAGGCATTGGCGGAACAATACAAGGTGCTTGCAGACGAGGCCTCCAAGGAGAGAGCAGCGCTGCTACTCAATTACTTATCAGATCATCAAAAGATATTGGCCGAGTCGATCAACAAGTACGAAACGGACTCAGCAGACAGTTTATTGACCGCCTGGTCTGACCAGTGTCCTGAATTCGACTTACCGGAATCAGTTACCCAATTGCACACTACCTTGTCCGGCAAGTCTACAGAGGAAATTATTCTCTATGTAATCGAATTTCACGATATCCTGGTTGAGATGTACAAGACTCTTGCAGCAAAGGCGACGAATTCCTCCGTGAAGGATTTATTCGAAAGCCTGGCTCAGATGGAAAAACAAGAGGCAATGCGCACAGTAAGAGATGCGCAGCGGCTCGAAGACTACTAATTAGGTAGCACTGTTGAAGTACATCAGAGCTGACGACTGTAGCTTGAAATGAATATGATACGGGAAGCGTAGAAGGCCTTAGCCTGGATTATTATTAGTGGTCTGGCGATGAGCGGCATTGTCCTCGTAGGAGGACTCACTCTTTTCCTGAAGGGCAGCACACTATAAAAAACACTCAACCGCTTGTAGCGTTTACTGCGGGGTCATTAATAGGCGGCGCGCTCTTCTATATGATCGCGCCCAGCATCGAGACAGTGGGAAGCTCCATTGTGTCCTTTTGTTGGATTGGCTATCGCGGGGACATTCCTCGTCGACATACGTTTGGGAATTGTGACCTGGTTAGCTGCGGTTGCCGACGAATTGCCTCAGGAACTGGTTGATTTCGCCCGGGATTTATTTATCACCAGACGAAAACTGTTAATCATATCTGCAACTTACGACCCGAAACAGAGCGATATCCATGTCAGACCTGCCACTGCTGCGTTTTATCCCGTTTCGGCGAAGCGATATAGTCGCATTGTGTCGAGACGGACTGGCGCAAGATAAAGCCAGGGAGCAGCAGTTCGAATTGGCCAGAGAAAAAATAGAACGCTATTTCCAGAACGACTTTCACAAGATCAAGCAGCAACTCAAGGATAGCTACGCCCCGCTGGATCCGGATGCCGACACCCGGATGCTGGAGGGCTTACGCGAGGAAGGTAGTTCATCCAATCTAGTGGAGACTCTGGCCGAAGTGCTGGAGCGGGCTAACTACGAGAAAGTCACTGACAAGGCTCTGCAGCGGGCACTCAAGTCCTCCTCCCTGTTCCAGGTGCGCCTGTTTGTCGACCTGAATGATTTTGAAGAGGTGCTTCTCTATACCCGGGGAGCCAGTAAACGCCAGGAAACCTTGCGCGAGCTGTTCGGCTTGTGGCGACGCAAGGTGCGTTTTACCAACTTTGACAGGGTGCTGTTGTATATTCGCCTCAAGACCGATGTAGACAGCGAAAGCACGCTGGGCGATTGTCAGCCGGGCAGCACAATATTAAGGCTGTTCCAGAATGTGCCCGAGGCCGATCTTGAAATGCTCTTTCCCAATATCCGGGTCGGCATGCGTCTTCTGGACAAGCTGATGATCGGGGTACCCGCATTGATCAGCGGCGGCCTCGTAATGACGACCAAAATGGGCGCAACGGTATTGCTACTGGGATCTCTGTTGGGATTTTGGCTGGGCACTTCCAGCGAACCCGTCGCATTGGACAAGGCGGCGATCATCGCTCTGGGCGCAAGTATCGCAGCGCTGGCGGGCTACCTGTGGAAACAGTACTCAAACTTTCGCAATCGCAAGCTCAAGTACACTCAAGCGCTCACTGAAAACCTGTACTTCAAACTACTGGACAACAACGCCGGTGCAATATATCGCATTTTGGATGACGCAGAGGAATCCGAATGCAAAGAGAGCCTGTTGGCCTATTATTTTCTGCTGATCAATGACCGACCCATGACTGCCGCAGAGGTGGATGCAGCCATCGAGCACTGGATAGCGGAACAGTTGAACTGCAAGCTGGATTTCGAAATTGATGATGCGCTGGCCAAGCTACTCAAACTGGAGTTGGCGACCGACAACAATAGCGTGTGGCAGGTCGCCGGGAATACCCGCAGTAGTCTCCTCAACAGTGAGATAAGGGCAGAGAGAACGGACTAGGGCGCAGGTTCAATGCTGACCCGAGCTCTTCCCTGATCCTCGAACCCAAGCTCCTGAGCAGCCCGCCGGGTAACGTCCAGAATGTTGCTGTTCTGCCGCGCCATTCGGTCGTTAACAGTCAGCACGACACTGTTGTTATTCTCGAGGTTCGTCACTCGAATTCTGGTGCCGAAACGAAGTGTTTTATGCGCTGCCGTCATGCCTTTCTGATCGAATATTTCTCTACTTGCCGTTGGCTGGCCCTGGAACACATCACTGTAGTATACCGTCCAGCCCTCCTCGGGCAGAGTCACCTCTGGCCCGAAAATTCCGAGGAACGCAGAGCTCAGGATCTCCGTAGCCCGTGTATTTCTCATGGTAAAACTCCTCCGTGCTGCTCCGCTCACCGATATCATGATGCTTTCCTCCAAAATATTGTGCCGTCTTTGTTGAAGACCATTCATGATGTGAGCTTCGAGCCCCGTTAATTCAGTCCTCGGTTCAGGCTAACTCTGACGTACAGTTGGGGCAGCGGGTGGCCTTGATCGGAACCTCGGAAAAGCAGAAACCACATTCCTTCGTAACCGGATCCGCCGACTCTTCAACTTCCTCTGCCTTCATCTTGTTGAGGGAACGTATCATCAGAAAAACGGCAAAGGCCACGATGACGAAACTGAGTACCGCATTGAAGAACAGGCCATAACTGATGGTCACAGCACCGGCTTCCTGTGCCGCCGCCAAGGTGGCATAGGGACCTGCAGCCGCTCCCTCTTTCAGAGTGATGAACAAGTCGCTGAAATCGACACCGCCGAGCAACAGCCCTATGGGTGGCATAATGACATCTGACACCAGGCTTTTGACAATTGTGCCGAACGCCCCGCCGATAATGATACCGACAGCCATATCAACCACATTGCCGCGCATAGCAAAGTCTTTAAAGTCCTTTAACATTGTATTTTCCTATTAATTCGTATTTCTATTTACTTGAAAAGCGATAGCTTAAACACTAATCGCGCGTATTGGCTTGTGGCATTACTCTTTCCCTGGCAGTACAGCCGAGTTATCTTCTGACATCTGTACCGCTGCGGTATCACTAATACTCGTCTGCAACGAATCGGATGCTGAGAAACCTGCCGGGTCTTCCATTCCGAAGGAACCCAGCAACAACATGGCAGCACACACAAGCGCCAGACCGCTGTAGTAAAGGTCATCCACAAATTTCACAAACTCTGCCTTATCAATTAGTAGTGTATAGCCCGATCAGTCTTTTCGGCCTGAGTAACCCAGGCTGCAACCTGTGATTCCGAGGGCAGCGAGCGAACCAGTTTCTTTTCCTCATTCACTTCACTCATCTTCTTGTGAAGGTTGGCAGCGTTGCGCTGTGCCAGTTCGGGCACAGTGTCCACACCCGCGCATTCCAGCAGATCGGCATACTCGCCACCGACACCCTTTATACGCGCAAGATCGGCGCGATTAATCCATTTCATAACCAGCTTTGCACTGATGCCCGATTCGTTTACCAAAGCTTTGCGGCCAGCAGTAGTGCCACCCTTGGCAAGCAACTGCTCTTGTGTGCCAATGCCACACTCTTTCAGCTTCTCCGCGTAAGATGCACCGATACCTTCAATATCAGATAGTTTCGTCATGTTGATTACCACCCTGTTAAACCTGCATTTCTTGAAATAAAACGCTAGAGAAACTCACAGCGTTTGACATGGGAAAATGATGACGGATATCGACATGATCCGCCATGGCAGTCTGTAAAAGGATTGTAAAAGTGAAAATCGCGGCTCTACGTGGGCAAATCAGTCGCCTCGCGCGGAACACTGAGGATGAAGCGAGCACCAGCGGGTATGTTATTCTTTACGGAGACTGAGCCAGCATGACTTTTGCTGACCGCCGATACAAAGCGCAGCCCGAGACCAACACCTACGCTGGCACTAGCACCTTGCTCAAACCCTCCGAATATACGTTCTATATCGCTTGCGGGAATGCCTTCTCCCTGGTCGGATACGCAAAAGTTTGCGCAGCCACTGTCAGCCTCCAGCGCGATGGTTACCACGTCCCCTTCGCGACTGTGTTTCAAGGCATTGTCGATCAAGTTAATCAGTGCTCGTTCCATCAGGCTGCGGTCGCACTTCAGCCAGACCGCCTCCTCGCAGTAGGATATTCTCAGGTCGATGCCTCGTTTCTTGGCGGTATGGAAGAGTTGGGCAACCGCGTTATCAATCAGTGAAGTCGCGTCACAGGCATCAAAATGCAGTGAATCATCGTGCTCCAGCTTCGCCAGCTGAATAAAGTTTTCGGCATAGGACAGATTTTTTTCAATGTACTCTTCGATCTGGTCAAGTAGCTTGTCATCGTAGCCATCGGTTTGCTCTGCCTTGGCACCCTCGATAAGGGCAAGCACTGACGTCAGGGGAGCCCGCAGGTCGTGTGAGAGGAAATTCAGCGCCTCCACCCGGCGTTTTTCGCTCTTTTTCAAATCCGAAACATCCATCATCACTATCAATAGCATGGGGTGATCCAGATTGATCACAGCTCCGCGACACAGAACCTCCCGGCCTGTGGCGATAGCTGTGCCTTCTTGGTTAAAATGCGAACCGCGAAAGATCAACTGATTGACCAGATCCTCGATAGCCTGTCGCTCCGCCAGTTCAATGCCTCCCAGAGCGACCAATAGGTTCTTACAATCCTCACTTAAGCCCAACAGCCACCTGGCCTGGTCATTTACCAGGACAACTTCTCCGGATAGCTTTGACAGGATAACGGCTGATTCGAGCTGTTCCAGTGTGCCCTTCACCACATCGCGGTTGCGTCTTGCCTGAATATAAGCATTATCCAGCGCAAGCAGGTTGAGGTTAACAAAATCAGTGCCGGGATCTCGCTGTGCGCCACTCAGCCCCACCTCAGAAAACATCTGCTGCAGCTTGCCCGCCACATATTCATGTCCCGGGTTCCAGTAGAGACTCAAGCGCCTGACTTTATCCTTGAAGCTAAAGAATCGGCTGGAGCAGGCCCATTCATGCTGCCATTGCCTGTCGCTGTGCCTGTTAGAGTCGAACGTTTCTTCAGGCCCCCACTCCCATCTGCATATGTGCCCCAGTGACACCAGAAAATCGGCAGCCCGCTCGGCATCGGGCCAACTGTAGAGCGGCGCAAGCTGGCGGTTTTCGTTTTCCAGATTCTGCAACTGCTCACCAATAAACTCGACGGCCGCATCGAGTCGCAGCCAGTTCCACAATGGATAGGCCACCAGCAGTGTGAGTACGATTGGCGCCGGAGAAATCCACAGCCGCCAGTAGTGAAACAATATAAAGGAGAGCAGAGGTAAAAAAATTGCGCTGGAAAGTGCACCCAGCAGGAGTTGCCGGGGCGCCAACCGGGTAAATAGGAGAATGCTGAACGCCGCGAAGAGGGCAATTACTAAACTCAATGTGTCCCGGGACAGTGGCTTCGCAAGTTGCCCGGTACGCAGGGCCTGCAGGATATTCGCATTAATCTCAACACCGGAAATCTGACCCAGAGAGGTCGTTATGTTGTCCACCTGGCCAGCCGCCGTGGCTCCCACCAGAACAATTTTTCCCGACAGGGAAGCAACGGGAACCCGCCCTTTCATGACGTCCACATACGACAGGCTGCGCACAGTGCCAGCAGGCCCCATAAAGGGAATAAGGTTGAGATAGCTGCGAACAATGGTCGAGCTGTCGGACTGCAATCCGGAATCGGGTATGCGGACACCCGGAAGTTCACCCGGGTCTTGAACCAACAGCCGGTTGATCGCCACAGTAAAATGAACCCAGCGTGGTTGACCAACCCCCTCCTTGAGAAAAACACTGCGCGCCACTCCATCGCTATCCACCTGGATATGCACGTGGCCCAGTGCGGCGGCGGCACCGGCTATCGGTTCAATGGGAATGACCTCCCGCAAGCGGCCACCACGAACATCCTGGACAATGAATATTGGCAGGACCACCATGCCAAGCGCGGAAATCGCCTCGGCCAAAAGCGTATCTACCTGAGGATAATTGGCGTCTTTTTCGACAAACAGAATGTCCATGGCCACGGCGGCGACCCCCGCCGTTTTGAGCTGGCGCAGCAACTCCACGTGCTTTTCTCGCGGCCAGGGCCAGCGCCCCAGCTCCTGCAGGCTGTGTTCATCGATGGCGACGATAACAATATCGTCTGCCATCGTCATAGGGCTGATCTCATTAAAAAGATCGTAAACCATGAGATCCAACGGTTTCACCCAGTGGAATCGTGTAAGAGCTATGCAGAACAGGCCGACGCCAAACGCCAGTAACAATCGGGCGTAAAAAAACTTTGCCGGTATTTTCACTGGGACGGCGCCTGCCCGGCTATAACAAGAGGATCAACAGGAATGCAGCCGTCGCAGAAATGGGAACAATATAGCCGGGGCTGATGTAGTCTGCAGCAGGACTGGGCATACTCTCGTTGGCGTATTCATCTATAGCAATTATTCGGACGCTGAAACTATCCACATCGCTTATCTCGATATCGGCTTGCGGCGGCATCACTTCCTGGCTCGAAATTGGCGAGTCGAAGTTCCCATCAGCTGCCACCTCGAGCCGATATTTTGTGGCACCGGCAACAGCCGACCACGCGACCTGATATCGCGCCGGGCTGTCCTTAATTCGGTCGATGGAAACATCCGTCGGAGCAGGCAATCTGGCGACAACGCAGACCGGCAACTGGCTTTCCATACCATTGAACCCGGCCGCATCGACTGCTCTCAATACCAGCCAATAGCATGGTTCGCTGAGCCCGGTAAGCACTATCTCCGGCTCGGCCAGCGTGTAGCTCGCAGCCAGCTCACCATCCGCCTCACCCAGATGCAGATCGAGCTGCCATGACACTGCCTCGGGATGCGCCTGCCACTGGACCACTAACGGTAGCGGGGCATCCAGCCTTTTATACTCAAAGACCGGTGGCGGCAGAAGCTTTTTGGGTTTTTCCTGCGCCTGGCCCTGACGCGCCATCAAGCCAAAGCCTGCTGGCACCAGGGTAGTACCCACTCCACTGACCTCGACCGCCCCTGCCAGAACCTCGCTGCGGGTAGACGCACTCCCCCCCGGCAGGCTACTCACCCGGTAGCGGGTTCCTCTTACCGCGGCAATAGCCGCCGGGGTTTTTATCTGGAATCGGGACTCGGAATCGGGCTTTACCGCGACCTCGACATCGCCGGAATCCAGTGCAAGCTCGGACACCTGACCAGCTCCCGTACCGGTGCTAAAACTATCGAGATTCAGTTCGCTGTCAGGGCGAATCAACAGCGCGCCGTTATCACCCAGGGTAATTTGCGCGCTACCCTGCCCGGTAACAATACGGCTGCCCAGCAACAACGCTTGCCCGGCAACCAGCGGAACGCCCACGCCCCGGGATTTCTCATCGTAAAGTACGTCACCCCGGACACTTTCTACCTGCCCCACTACCGGCAAGCTGGTAAGCCAGGCCTTCGGAAAACGAATCTCACCCCCTGGCGGCATGGTCCGGTCATTGGCGACATTGTTGTATTTCGCTAACTCAATCCAGCAACCGCGCTTGTTGGAATACTTGATACAAAGATCCCACAAGGTATCCCCCGGCTGGAACCTGATTATCCAATCCTGCGCAAGCGCCGGTGCGGGCAAACCAATAGTCCACACTATACAAACTGTGAACAGAATATTGCGAAAATTCATAATGCCTCGAGACGATATCCGTGGCGATAAACCGTTTTTATACAATAGCCCATATTCGGTCCAATTTTCAGTAGTTTTCGCACCCTGCTCATATGCATGTCAACTGTTCGGGTATCCAGTTGCGCAGCAACACCCCAGACTTCACGCAACAGGAATTCCCGAGACAACAACTTACCCATATTGGAGAAAACACAAACTGCCAGCTTGAACTCGGTAGGTGTCAGCTTGACTTCCTCGCCGTCTACCAGGGCCCGCTGGTTATCCATATCAAGCTCCACAGAACCCAGCGCCAGTGTGGAGGGTGCCTCATCTGCACTGCGCCGCCACAGCGCAGAAACCCGGGCCAGCAGCTCACCCTGGCGCAGGGGTTTAATGAGATAATCGTCGGCGCCGGCCGTCAGCGCGCGCACAATGTCTTCCTCACTATCCTTGGCGGTGGCGAACAATACCGGGCCCTGAAAGTCCAGTGACTGCCGCACACTGTCCAATATGTCGATACCTTCACAGTCAGGCAGTTGCCAGTCCAGGATCAGCATGTCGGCCTTTCCCTCCGCCACCTTTGCCAGGAAACTGTCCCCAGAACTGCAGTGAAATACGCCGTATCCTGCGTCTACCAACCAGCCCGTAAGAAGTTCGGCCTGGGGCTGCTCATCCTCCAGCAGGCCCAAGGTAATTTGCGGCATTATTGAATACTCCCTTGTTATTGAAATCCCAACGCTATGGGAGAAACGCGATCGATCAGTCAATACTACGCTTTTATTTCCATTCAAGCAGGCTGTGATTGCAATATTCCAATGTGCTTCCATTGGCACGATATTCGGCAGTGTAGCCCACCTCTAACGTCTGCACGAAGTTTAAACTGGCGTTAATGGGGGTAGAGGTATTACGCATCCTTTACATTTGAATATATACATTGTATCGGCCCGCAATCAGGATGCAGGCGTCTCTCTGACAACAGAGAATTACCCCGAGGAAAATACAATGAAAAGACTCCCATTAACCATGGCCGTAATTGGCACATTAACTGTTCTTGGCGGCTGTGCCACCCAGAATGCACCTTCAACAGAAAGCAGTATGCTGCAACGGCAGCTCGACGAGGCGAAATCTGCGGCTGCTTCCAGTGCGGAAGAAACAACCCAACTGCGTAACGAACTCGCGCGCACCCAGAGTGCCTCGCAGAAGCAGAACGCATCACTACCGGCGGGCGTTACCAACGATATGTTGCCGCCTAACGCACAGCCGGGGCATTGTTACGCCCGCGTACTGATTCCTGCCGAGTATGCGCAAGGCAGTGAAACCGTAACAGCACGGGCCGCCAGTCAGCGGATCGATGTGATTCCGGCAAAGTATGAATTTGTAGAGGAAAGAGTCCTTTCGCAAGAAGCTTCCACCAGACTCGAGATAGTACCGGCCAGCTACAAGACTGTTACTGAAAAATTGATGATTGAACCTGAAAAAACTGCAATTCGCGAAATTCCCGCAGTCTACGAAAGCACCAGCGAGAGAATCCTGGTAAAGCCTGCCTATACAACCTGGAAGAAGGGACGCGGTCCTGTCGAGAGACTCAACGACTCTACCGGTGAAATTATGTGCCTGGTAGAAGTGCCTGCCGAGTACAAGACAGTGTCCAAGAAAGTCGTCAAAACACCGGCGCGGACAGTCGAGGATGTGACTCCGGCAAAGTACAAAACGGTGGAGAAGCGCGTAGTCGCCGTTGCCGAAACGACCCGTGAAGTAGCTGTGCCGGCCAAGTACGAAACCGTACAGGTGCGCAAACTGGTTACCGCGGCTGAGACACGGACTGTAGATATTCCGGCGAAGTACGAGACTGTCGCGACCCGCAAGCAAGTGGCGGACTCCAGGCTGGAATGGCGTGAAATTCTCTGTGATACAAACACCACGCCCGGACTGGTCGCTCGCCTGCAAAAAGCGCTTAATACTGCGGGTTACAACGCAGGCCCTGCAGATGGCATCCTGGGCAACGATACCCTGGCGGCTCTCAAGGCGTATCAACGCGCCAACAACATGCCCGGCGGGCAGCTGACGCTAGGCGTTCTCGATCAACTCAATGTAACACTCTAAGGGCCCTGGGCGGGACCTACTATCAGTTATACCCAAACCTGATAAAGTAGGTCCTGCCATTTTTCTCCACCGCGCATTAACTCAAAAGCGCACAAGGAAATCCCACCATGAAGACACTACCGCTAGTTGTTCTATTATTTGCATCCTCCGTGGCTACAGGCACATACGCCGATTGGACAGACTTACTGGATAAAGTCCCTGACGCCGCCAAACAGGCTGTCAGTTCCTCGGACGTAGCAAGCGCGACCGGCCTGTCCCAGACGGAAATAGTGGCCGGACTGAAGGAGGCGCTGGATAATGCCACGGCAGCGGCCGTCAGCCAGTTAGCCAAACCGGGGGGCTTTCTCGATAATCCACAGGTCCGCATTCCTCTTCCCAGCCAGTTAGACTGGGTGGAAAAGGGTCTGCGCAAGGTAGGCCAGGAAGAACTGGCAGACAATTTCATCAACACCATGAACCAGGCCGCGGAAGAGGCTGTACCGGCGGCGCTGGAACAATTCCAGGGTGCGATCAACGCCATGAGCGTGGAAGACGCCAGGGGTATTCTCAATGGGCCGGATAACGCAGCCACCGAGTATTTCCGCAAGTACAGCGAGTCCACCCTGCGCGAGCAGTTCCTGCCGATCGTAAAAGAGACGACAGCGGGCGCCGAAATGACTTCAGCTTACAAGAATATGACGGCACCCGTGGCGGGACTGGGTGGCATGTTCGGCGGTAAATCGCTGGACGTGGATGAATACGTCACCGACAAGGCTCTGGATGGCCTGTTCAGTATAGTTGCCCAGGAAGAGGCTCGCATCCGTAAAGACCCGGTAGCGCGCTCCACTGAGCTGCTAAAGAAGGTATTCGGCGGCAACTAGTGCCGCCTGATAGACTGGCAATATGAGAAAGAGGGCTCGGCAAGTTAACTTGTTCCGATGCGGACAACAGCGAGCCTCTGCTCTCAAGCAACCCCCCTACGCCCTTACCGAATCAAGTTGCTGCACCAGGTTTGCGTAAAACCCGGCTTTTGTCATCAGCGCGCCATGGGTGCCACGCTCAATAATCGTCCCGCCATCCAGCACCAGAATTTCATCCGAATGTTGAATGGTGCTCAGCCGGTGGGCGATAGCGATGACAGTTTTCTCCTCAAACACATGGTCAATGGCTTTCTGAATAAGCTGTTCCGTTACGGAATCCACCGAGCTGGTGGCCTCGTCCAGCATCACCACCTCGCTGCCACTGGCAATGGCCCGCGCGAAGGCAATCAGCTGGCCCTGGCCGGCGGACAGGTTGCCGCCATTGCCCTGCAACACGAAATCGTATTTACCCGGCAGGCGCTCGATAAATTCGTCGGCGTACACATATTTGGCCGCATCTGTGACAAAGTTCCGGTTGGAAGATTCGCGCTCCAGCCCAATATTGAAGGCAATGCTCTCGTTGAACAGAAACACCTCCTGCTGCATCAGGGAAAAGAATTTGCCCACCTCGGCCTTGGGAATCTGGTCCAACTCAATACCGTTGAGCCTGATGGAGCCCTCATAGTTGACGTAGGTTTTGGTGAGCAGGCGCAGAATCGTCGACTTGCCGGAACCCGTGCTGCCTACCAGGGCAATTTTGCTGCCCTTGTTCAAGCAGAAAGACACACCCCGCAATACCCAGGGCCCATCAGTGGTATAGCGGAACCTGACATCGTCAAATACCAGTGACTCGAAGCTGCCCAGTTGCGCGCGCTGCGCGGTACTTAGCTGCCGCCCACCGGCGCTACTTTCGTGTTCTGTTTCTTCCTCGTAAATCTCTTCAATATGGTCGAAGGCGGCAAAGGCACGCTGTATGGACGCCATCTGCGAGGTAAAATCCCGGATGGGCACGAAGATCTTATCCAGCGTGTTAATAAAGCCGACCAGCACACCCAGGGATATCGTGGCCGCCAGTATTTCCTTCGAGCCCCACCAGATTATGAGGCCCATGCTGACCATGGTAATGCCTTCGATGATGGAGTACAGAGCAGAATCGTACAGGTTCGATTCCGACTGCGCCTCGCGGAATTCCTCGGTGTAGGTCGCATAGCGTTTCTGTACAGCAACCTCGGCGTTGTATAGCTGCACAGTCTTGATGCCACTCAGACATTCCTGCAAGTAACCAGTGCCCTCGGACAACACTACCCGCGCACGCAGGTAAGTATCGCGCAGACGGCGCCTGAGCAATTCGGTGATGTAGTAAATCAGCGGACCAATCAGTAACAACACCATCGTGAGCTGCCAATTGATGAACAGCAGGAACACCAGCAGCGCAACTGTTATCAATACATCCCGGATCATGCTCAGCAATCCCTGGGTAAAGGATTCGCTGATGGCTTCAAGATCGCTGGTCAGGCGCGTGAGGGTGACACCCATGGGGGTCTTGTCGAAATAGCGCCTGGGAAAATGAAGCACGCGGTTGAACATTTCAGCGCGAATATCACGAATGGCGTACTGCGCTGCGGATTGCAGCGAATAGTTGAACACCGCATCCGCCAGGAAATTGCCTACCAGCACACCGGCGAGCGCCAGGCACCAGAACAGCAGGCCCTGGCTTTGCATGGGCACCAGTTGGTGGTCGATGATGCGCATGATCATCCAGGGGAACAGAATAGCGAAGATCACCGAAACCGGTATCAGGCTGAGCCCAAGAATAACCTGCCTGCGGTAGGGCCTGAAGTGCCCGAGAAAGCGCTGCACTACACCCCAGCGTATTTTTTGACGTGCCGCGGTGGTTTTCATGCGCCGGCCTCATTGTCGTGTTGCTGTAACTGCCAGGTGTGTCGATATTCCTCAGAACTTTGCAGTAGTTCCTCATGGGTACCCGCCGCCACGATTCGGCCCGCATTCAGCACGAGTATGGTGTCGACCCGTTCCAGCACGGTAGCGCGGTGGGAGATAATCAAGGTGGCGGCACTGCGGGCGTGGTTGAATATCTGGTCGAGCAGGAAGCGCTCGGTTTCGTTGTCCACAGCGGACAACACATTATCCAGAACCAGCAATTTACAGGGTGTATACAACCCACGGGACAAGCTCAGGCGCTGCTTCTGCCCGCCGGACAAAAGTATACCTTTCTCGCCTACCAGGGTGCTCTCCTGCTCGGGGAACTGGCGCACCTCATCCAGCATATCGCTCTGGTATAGCGCCTGCTCCAGTGGCAATGGGTCGGCCAGCTCGCCGGCTCCAAATTGAATATTCTCACCCACCGTATCGGAAAACAGAAACGGGTCCTGGGTAATGGTTCGCACCGCGCTGCGCAGATCCTGTCGGGACAGCGTGGTAACGTCGATACCGTCAATGAAAATGGAACCGGGTGCAATCTCAAGGTAGCCGTTCAGGCAATTCACCAATGTCGTTTTTCCCGCCCCCACCTTGCCGAGTATACCCACCATCTGTCCCGGCTTGATCTCAAAGCTGATATTGCTCAAGGCAGGAGAGTCGGCGCCTGGGTAGGTATAGCTGAGGCCCTCAATGCGCAGGCTATGGGAAAACAGGTCCTTGCGCTGCTCCAATGGCAGGTGCCTCTGGTCCTGTTGGTGCTCGGGCTGATCGAGAATGCGGCGCATGCTCTCCAGTGACACAATGCCGGTTTGCCAGGCCGAGAAGACCATACCCAAAGAGATAAAGGGCATGGCCAGCAGGGCGGCATAGGAGAGCAGGGCCGTGAGATCGCCCAGCGACAGTTCTGCCTGAATCAGGTAACCGCCACCCACCGCCAGTATCAACACCTTCAGCAGGCGATCGGTGTAGGCAATAACCGGTAATACCACCGTACGCACCAGGGTAAGGCGCAGGGAACGGTCCAGTATTTTACCGTTTTCCCGCTCGAACGCCGCCTCGGCCCAGCGCTGAATATGGTTGGACTTGATTACTTCAATGCCGGACAGAAAACCCACCGTGGTGGATGACATTTGCTGTAGCTCTACCATGCGTATCCGCATCATCCGCCGCATAAAGGCAATGCCCTTGTGGGCAACGGCAAAGGTGACCACCACCGGAAAAATGCAATACAGGGTGAGGCTGGGTGATATCTGGTACATCTTCAGCGGCGTCAGCGACAGCGCAAAAAGAATGTTGAACACCTGCAGCATGACAATGCCCGCCAGCGCCCGCACACCATTGATGTCGTTATTAACGATGGAAATCAGGGTGCCGGTTTCGTGTTCCCGGTAGAACGCTGGCTGCATCCTGGTGAGTTTGGCAAAGGCATCGTCCTTCAGCTCTCGCTCGATAGCGCGCCCGGGATTAAAGAACAGAATGCGGGACACGGTGCGGGTAACCACCATCAGCAAGGCGAATAGCACCACCGCGCCAATGCTGCGCATCAATGCTTCCTGCTGCTGTACTAGCGCATCGCTGCTGAGCAGGTCGATACTCTTACCCAGGTACAAGGGAATTGATACCGCCAGCCAGTTGGTGAGAAATATGAACACGATGCCCCACCCATACGCCCGCTTGTGATGCAGGATATAGCGGAAAAAAAAGCGAGTGTTGGATTCTCTGGCTGTGGCTGTCAATCTGACCCCATGTGAACAAAGCAATATCGCGCGAACATCGCCACGATATTATAAGCGATCGGGGGCAGGTGTTCTCGCTTACTGGCGCGTAAAAATACGGCTTAACTTGTCGGCACGCCTTTTTGATACTATGCCTTCCCGGTCATGATGGACATAACCGGTAATGGCGGGATGAGCATGAGCAGCGACAAGGAAAATGATCAAAATTCACCCAACTACCGCATGTCCTATCGCGATGTAGCGATGCACAAGGTCATGTTACAGGATGTCGTTCGCACGGATGCGTATGAAAAGTCTATCCGCGAAGTCATCAGGCCCGAACACTCTGTGCTCGACTTCGGTTGCGGCACCGGTATTTTGGCCATGTTTGCCGCACGAGCGGGCGCCAGAAAAGTCATTGCTGTGGACCGTTCACCCTTTATCCAAACAGCGAAAGAAATTGCACTGCGAAACGGATTCGACAACATCGATTTTTATCACGACGATGATCAATCGCTGCAGTTGGAAGAGAAAGTCGATGTCATCGTCTCGGAGTGGATGGGACACTGCCTGTTTTATGAAGCCATGCTCGAACCTTTGCTGGCCATACGTGACCGTTATCTGGCACAAGATGGTGTGATGATTCCCGCAGAGGTAAGCCTGCATGCAGGGCTGGTCTGCGACGAGGACTTATTCGACGATTTGTCCTTTTTAAGTGGGCGACCCTATGATATTGATTTTGCCCCCATAGCACATGTGCCTTTTCAGCAAACAGACCTGCTGACACTAGACCCCGAAAGCATACTGAAAAACACAGCCCATCTGGGCTCGCTTGATATGCGCCACGTCGGCAAGTCCAACAAACCAAGATTGTTTTGCGGCACGATAACACCCGATAGAGAGGCCACAATATTCGCGCTATGTGGGTGGTTCAGCGCAGCATTGAGCCCGGAAGTAACATTGGGCACTGGCCCCAACGATATGCCCACCCACTGGGATCAGCTGTTGTTCCCTCTACCCGAACCCTTCACGGTTGATCCCTCCCGGGAACTGACCATCACTATCTCGCCGCTGACTGAACAGGTAGGAAAAGAGCAATGCTGGTACTGGTCAATTACAGACGGAGAGACAACCGTCAGCGTGAATGAGCAACAACAGCAACCGGCGCTCGCAGAGCTGCCAAGCGGCAAGCTGTAGTCGGCAATGAGCAGGGCATCTAATGCATCCATCGGCCGGGCGATCTCCTGGATGCTGGTGGCGCTAAGCTGCTTTTCTCTGTTGGCCGTTGCCAGCAGGGAGCTCACCGCCGTTATGGGCACCGTGGAAATCCTGTTCTGG
Organism: uncultured Haliea sp.; assembly: GCA_963977485.1. Classification (GTDB taxonomy): domain Bacteria; phylum Pseudomonadota; class Gammaproteobacteria; order Pseudomonadales; family Halieaceae; genus JARRPM01. The sequence goes on along the minus strand of CAXBOW010000004.1, from coordinate 206,396 downwards.
CGCAGCCTGCTGGGTTGCGCCATTGTAGTTGTGCTGCTGGCTCGCGCCGGCGTCCTCAACTGGCAGGGATTGCAGCCGCATCTGACCGGCTGGCATCTGCTGCGCAATGCCCCCCATTTTGCCGGGCAGTGCGCCTGGTTGGTGGCAATCTCCGCCCTGCCACTGGCGGAAGTATTTGCGCTGGAGTTCACCACGCCATTGTGGGCGGCGCTGCTGGCGGCGCTGTTCATGGGAGAGGCGCTCAATCGTGGCCGCTGGATATCTCTGTTACTGGGGTTCGCCGGTGTGCTACTAATCCTGCGTCCGGGAGTTGTGGTGATCAATTTCGCCAGTCTGGTGATGCTGGCGGGGGCCTTTGGCTTCGGCATTACCGTGATCGTGACGCGCAAGCTCACGCAACTGTTGCAGGGCCACAGCCACGCGTTCCTGTTAGTGCTGTTTTATATGACCCTGATGCAGGGACTGATGTCGCTGGCGCTGTTATTGCTGACCGCAGAGGTACACCTGCCGCCGGCAGGCAGCGGGTTGTGGCTGATGGCGGCCGCCGTGACGGCGCTGGCAGCACACTATTGCCTGACCCGCGCGCTATCAAATGCCGACGCCTCGGTAGTGATGCCGATGGACTACCTGCGACTGCCACTGATCATGGTGGTTGCCTGGTGGCTGTACGGTGAAAGCGTCACGCTGTGGTTACTGTTGGGCGCCGCACTGATCATCGCCGGCAACGCCTGTGGCCTCTACCTGCAGGTGCGCCGGCCCGCGCTGAGCTCAAACTGAATCAATGGCCTGTGCAGGGCGAGGCAGTAATTTAACAGCGCGAGTCGCCCCTCCCTATTCAGCAGTCTTCTATCTCACAAGAAATCACTTGCCATATTAACTGTACATATATACAGTTTACGGAAATGAATAACCCGCACATGAGGTGACCTGTGGCCGTTATAGCAATGTGGAAATGTGATCGAGACGACGCGATGTTTGATACCAAAAAAGATGCCGATGCCCACGACAAAATGCTGGAATTGGCAGAGAACTTTAGCTTGCTTCTCGAAAAGCAGATAGAAGGGATCAGTGAAAAGGATGCAGAAAACATCGGGCTACTGCTTTCTCAAAACAAGAATATCCTGATAGCCGCATGCAAAGGCCAGCCCGGTTTATTGTTAGAGATCGGCGGCGAGAACCCGCAGGAGGCCTCGAACATCACCCCCCTCGCTGCCAAGGCGTAAATCGCTTCATATCAGCTTCTAGCAGTAACAACGCTTTAACTGGCCAGCACCCCTGAACCAGGGGGGTACGGTTAAACTGCGCGCATCAGCTGCTCTCCTGCACCGCCGAAGTTACGGCCTCCTGTAGAAGGTGCTCTTCGTGGGCATTTTTCAGCGCTTTTTCTACTGCGTTCTCCACGTAAAGTTCCTGCGACAAGCCGACATACAGGGCATACACTCCCACCAGTAACACCGCTGCGAACACCAGACCTGTGCTGACAGAAGCGGCCTGCAAGGTCGCAAGACCGCCACCTATCAACAGTACGGCAGCAACCAGGCCTTCCATCAGCGCCCAGAATACGCGCTGGGGGGTGGGTGAATTCAACTTTCCTCCGGAGGTGAGATGATCGACTACCAACGATCCGGAATCAGAGGAAGTTACAAAGAAGATCGTGACCAGCACCACCGCTACCAGGGACAACACGCCGGCAAAGGGAAAGCTCGAGAGCATGACGAACATGGCGGTGGCCACATCTTCGTTGACCGCTGCAGCCACATCGGTGATCCCCGCTGTCTGCACGTACAAGGCGGCGCCACCGAATACAGACATCCAGACAAAGGACAACAAGGTCGGGATTACAATCACCCCAAAGAGAAATTCCCTCACGCTACGCCCCTTTGAAATACGGGCGATAAACATGCCCACAAAAGGGGACCAGGAGATCCACCACGCCCAATAAAATACAGTCCAGGAAGCCTGCCAGTTGGTGTCACGGAAGGTCTCTGTCCACAAGCTCAGCTTGGGAAGAATGGTGAAATAGTAGCCCAGGTTCTGGGTAAAACCCCCGAGGATGTATACGGTGGGACCAACTATCAGCAGAAACAGCATGAACAACGCCGCCAACCCCATGTTGATCTGGCTGAGAAACTTTACCCCGCTGTCCAGGCCGGCCATCACCGACAGGGTCGCTATCCCCGTAATAATTGCGATCAGCGTCACCTGGCTAACGGTGCTAATGGGCATATCGAACAGAAAAAAGAGACCTGCGTTGATTTGCTTCACCCCCAGACCCAGCGAGGTGGCGAGTCCAACGAGCGTGGCCAGCACAGCCAGCACATCGATCAGATTGCCCCAGAACCCGTAAATTCTGTCACCCAATAGCGGATAAAAAATCGAGCGTATGGTTAACGGCAGGCCGCGATTATAGGCAAAAAATGCCAACCCCAGCCCAACGATAGCGTAAATAGCCCAGGGGTGCAGGCCCCAGTGGAAGTAGGTTACTCCCATCGCCGCTTGCGCTGCCTCGGGAGTCATAGCCTCCATATCGCCAAACATCGGCGAGGGAGCGATGTAGTGAAACATGGGCTCGCCTACGCTCCAGAACATCAGACCAATTCCCATACCCGCACTCAGCAGCATCGCATACCACGCGAGTGTACTGAACTCAGGCAAAGCGTCCTTCCCACCTATGCGAATATCCCCAAATTTCCCCATGGCAAAATACACGGCGGCGATAATGAATATGTTGGTCACCAGAATCAGAAACCAGCCTGCCGTGTTAGTGATAAATGCCAACCCCGCCTTGAATAATTCACTGGCGTCGTCTTTGAACATCAGGGTCAAGAGAATGAAGACTATCAGGATGGCCACAGAGATCAGGGTTACGTGTGGGTGGACATCAAAGCCATAGCCGGACCAATTGGTATCCCCAGGCTCGCGTTCATCAGCATCGTTCTCTACTGAGGCGGTGGGTTCGATTTGCAACCCTGCTATCCGGCCGCGATTACGCACGGCTTTTTCCCGCGCTTCGCGTTCTACTTGCTTGAATTTTCTGGCCAACGCCAGATGCTCACGCGCCGTGGCCTCATCTGTCAGGTGAGTCATTTAGTGTTCCCGCTAATAGTAGTACCCCAGATTGAGGTTGAATCGATAATTCCATTTGTTATTGCCATCGGCACCAAAATCGCCGACGCCGTGGTAGACATTCGAGTAATTGTCGTCTGTGTCACCAATAAACAGGTTGCCATTTGAATAGGCCAGGTCACTGTAGATATACCAACCGCCACTGGCCCAGGCGGAGCCGAGAATGAACAGCTCGCTATTGTGAAACTGACTGTCATCCTTAAGGATGCTGCTGTATTCAAGGTAAGGCAGTATGTAGCTCAGCCAGGGAATGCCCGGTGTGTCGATGCGATAGCTCAGGGATACCGCGGGTAGCCAGCCACGTGTCGCCGCAGGCCAGGCGAAATCATACGCTCCCAGTGGTATGAGCTGTGCCCCCGCCAGATTGTTGTCATCAACATCGTACTCGTAGCGGGTGAGTTGGGTGGCCAGGGTGAAATCACCCAGCGTGTTAACCATGTGCCCGGACAACGCCCAGTGGTGGCCATCCTCGGCGCGCTTGCCATCAAGCTCACCCCACTCCATAGAGAAGCCCACGTCCGTGGGAACTGGCCCATCTTCAATCTGGTAGATCGCCCGCAGGTTGAACTGGTTGCGCTCCTCATAGCCATTCGCCGGTGCTTCGACAACATCCCCATTGGGCTCCAGGGCGAACTTCCACTTCACCGCATCGTAACCGTACCGAGCACTGTCTCCACTGGCGCCACTCCCATTGGCTTCACTGCTGACAAAATAAGCGAGTGCCAGCTCCCAATCGCCCCACTGCGTGAGATATTTAACACCCAGATCCGGATCATCAGCCAGACCTACATAGTAATGTTGATCGAAAAACCAACTCTGGGAGATTCCATAGGGCCCGGGCCCAAAAGGCACGCGTGTTACCCCAACCTGAATTTGACTGGATTCGTCGAAGGCATACCCCAACCAGCCGGTATGAATAAAATTGTAGCTATCGTACCAACGGTACTCCAGTTGGCCGATCCACTGCTGATACTTGAGAGTGGCATTGATACGAAAGGTATCGAGTTCGACGTTGCCGCCATTGCCCCCGCGCTGGGGCGCACTTCCGACCTTGTCGTAGTCGCCGTAAATATAATTGACGCGCATCGCGCCGCCTATGGTGAGCGGTCCCAGCGTGATGCCCTTGCCCTCTGTATCCCGTGTATCTGCCAGCTCTTGCTCGGCGACGTCCGCCCTGCCGCGCGCTTGTGCTAACCGCGCATTGGCCTCGGCCAGCTGTTGCGTCAGAGACGCCACTTCCGTTTCCAGTTCATTCAGGGTTGGCCGCGCAGCTTGCGCTGGCAGTGACGATAGCAGACACAGACATATTGTTTGCAGCAGCACAAACAGAGATTTTCTAGCGTAGTTTTCCGTGTACTGAATTGCTGTAATATGCCTGCTCGGGAGCCTGATTATAGGGGTGTGGGGTACCGGGATGCAAAAGGCGTTGCGCGATTTTTGCTGCCGCACCTTAACAAGCCACGCCCCACCATGCAAATGGCTCGGCTTATCGGCAGATGACCCGGCTCACGATTCTGGTGATACCACTTTCCAGGGCCACACGCATGAGCCATGGTATGGGCGGGGATGCGTCATTCTATAGAAACAGGATCACAGCTCCCCTGGCGGGGAGTCATTATCGCCCTCAAGCGAATCCGGTGGTGAGGCAATATATAACTGCACGCCACTTTCCACATCTGCGCTAGTGATCTTGAACTTGACGGTGGGGTAGTTCACACCAGGCTTTTCGGCACTGACCAGGTAGGTGCCATTGATCGGCATGTTGAGCCAGGTGACGCCGCCATCGACCGAAACATCGGGTTGATTGAGATCGGGGATTACGTCCTTGGTGAAATAGATTGGACCGATATACTCTTCTGAGACCGGACTGATATTCACGGTCGCCCCGGGGTCGCCATGCGGCAGCCTGTCGTCGTGCATGCTGCCCCAGGATTTTCCGACGGTAACTACCATCGCATTCTCGAAGAAGAAATTGGGGTAGCCATTGGCCCTCATCATACCTTCCACGAGTGGCAGCATGGCGTAGGTAAAAAAGTAGGGGTCGATAAACTGGATGGCCAGATCGGTATCGTCCTGATCAGCAAACGTAATAACGTTACTCTTGGTGGTTATCCACTCTTCTTTTTCATAGATAAACGAGAAATCAAGCTCCTGCCCGGTGTCCTTGACGATATACATCGTCCACCAGCCGGTATCATCCGTCTGTATATTCAGATCACGGGTATCGGGATATTCAGATATCCAGACGCGGGTTTCCGGTACGGTTGCGTGGTAGTCGATATACCGAAGGTCTTCATCCCTGCCAAAGTGGTTAGTCTTACCACTGAGCTTGATGATCGTGATTTTCCTTCCCATGATATCCCCGCTCAATCGAGCCGCCGGATTTTCCTCTCCCTCCTCTATAGCTTCCTGCAAGTAAAAATTGGGGATCTCCTGATCTGTGAAGATAAGTACATTATCCGCCAATTGAACATTGGGGACCCCGCTGTCATTGTCACTACCACAGGCCGTAAGGAGGCAAAAAAGGGATGGAACTGCTAGTAGAATGGATAGTTTTTTCAGCAAAATAGTTTTCTCCGGTCACGAGGTCGTTGGGCGTAATTAACAAAGCCCCATGCACTAAGAATGCACCAAATGTTGATGCTGGGGAATAGTAAGCGCAGCACCAATGGGCACAATCTTGTAATTCAATAGTCGATGCGTAAGATAGCTCTTTAAGCGACTAAAACGTGAGCGAGATAAGGCCAATTATTTATGAGTGTAGGCCAAAAAGGCAGTAACCGGCTGAGCTCAGATGATACCGTTGCGGCATCTCTTGTTTCCGGCATACTGTCGGCGATCAAATTAATCGGCCTCGATGCAGCGGCCTGCTTAAGCGCTACAAGCATCAGCGACGCGGCACTTTTAACACCGACATCACGAGTCGATTTCACCAGTTTCACCCAACTGATCTTATCTATTCAGAATGCAGCAAAGGACGACGGGATTGGTTTGAGCATTGGTCGCGAGCTGGCATTTTCCAGCTATAACGCGCTGGGTTATGCCGCCGCTAATGGCAACACCTTGTATGACGCGCTGCTGCTGCTCCCCCGGTATGAGTCCCTGATAGTGACACTGGCCAATACCGAGATCATCCATTGTGAAAAGAATGTGGAGGTGCGCTGGTCGCTGAAGGGCGGGCAGTACATGGCAATTCTGGAAGACGTATTCTTCGCATCATGGGTAACCCTCGGAAAGCTTTTGGCTGGCACTGACAAATTGGCGTTAGCTGTGCACTTTACCCATCAGGCACCCGGAAACCTCAGTAACTGGAACGATACATTTGGCTCAGATCTACTATTCGCCCAGGATATGGCCAAAGTGATATTCAGCAAAAACTCACTAGCTCTCCCTATTTTGCAGTCCGACCCATTCGTCCATCAGGTGATGACGAAAGAAGCTGCTCATTTAACAGCCGCAATCAACGACCCGAGCACTGCCAGCAAAGTGGCTAGCTGGCTGAGAAAACAGCTGCCACTGGGTGAACCAAGCCAAAAAGCGCTGGCCTGTCACCTGAATGTTAGCGAGCGTACTTTAAGACGCTATTTGCAGCGAGAAAACACCACTTACCAGGAGTTATTGGACGATGTGCGAGAGGAGAGAGCCAATTACTATTTGCTGCAAACATCACTACCGATACACGAGATATCCAGATTGTTGGGCTACCAACATCTAACGGCGTTTAACGCTGCATATAAGCGCTGGACCGGGAGCACACCGGGAAGCGAACGGTCAGCAACCACTTCATCCGCCTCGTCGACTACTGGCCACACTTGACACAAAAGTGAGCCAAGGTATTTGCCAGCATTGCTTTAGCCACCCTTGCACTTCGGTCATTTGATTTATTTAGTTGACACAGTCAACATGTTTTCTATATAGTTGACTATATCAACCAAATAGAGATATAACTTATGCCCAGTGTGATGCTTGGCGATGCCGTACACCGGCTGATGCACGCTTACAAACACTTGCTACTTGAAGGTATCCGGGAGCAGCAAATTGACTTGCCGGTCACCCATATCAGGGCACTGAAGGGAATCTGTCGTACTCCTCAGATTACGGCGCACTCGATCGCACAGCGGATGCAGCGCGACAAGGCACAAATCACCCGCGCGTTGAACGACCTGACCGGCGCCGGGCTGATCGTTAAGCTAGACAACCCTGCCGATCGCCGCAGCCAGCTGCTAAAACCAACACCGAAAGGCAAGCAAGTCATGGCCAAGCTCGATGCAGCCGAAGATTGGGCTGTAAAGCAACTAACCAGGAATCTGGAGGCGGATGAGCTCGCATTTTTTCTCCGCGTCAGCAACACCATGGCTGATAGCGTCAAACAGACTCCCACCGCAGATCAAGGACAAACCTGATGAGCAGACCCGCACCAAGAACCCTGGAGGTGATCCGCTCCAGGTACATCACACCACATATGCTGCGCGTTACGCTCGGTGGCGCAGCGATCACAGACTTTCCGCCGGATCAGGAAAGTGCCTATATAAAGTTGGTTTTTCCCCAGCCGGGTGAAGCGCGCCCGCTAATGCGGACCTACACCGTCAGTGAGCAACGTCGCGATGAGATAGACGTGGATTTTGCAGTTCATGAAGCCGAAGGTCCCGCCACAGGCTGGGCTCTGAACGCACAGCCTGGCGCTCAAATCCTGATAGGTGGGCCGGGCCCCAAAAAGCTTATCAATACCGATGCCGACTGGTTTCTGCTGGCCGGCGATATGACGGCATTGCCCGCAATCAAGGTCAATCTTGCTCATCTTCCGGAAGATGCACGGGGCTATGCCGTCCTCGAAGTAATGGATGAAGCCGATATCCGGCCACTCAAAGCCCCGCTAAACATTGAGGTGCAATGGGTTGTAAATGCAACCTGTGATATCGCGGCCAGCCCCCTGTTTGACCGTATCGAACAGCTTGCCTGGCTACCGGGCCAGCCCGCGGTCTGGGCAGCCTGTGAATTCCACAGCATGCGTGCCCTGAGGAAATACTTCAAACTGCAGCGCCAGGTGCCCAAAGATTATCTCTATATTTCGAGTTACTGGAAAATCGGCAGCACCGAGGATCAACACAAGATTGATAAACGGGATGACGCCCAGGCAGCGCAGCAGTAATTCACTATTATTCGCCGCTCGCTGTATAGCGGTACCGACGCTTAATGGGCCGGGGGAACGTGTCAGACACCCAACTGCTGTCTAACACGCAAATGCCTCGCCCGAGTCATATAAATCCTCCGGTAAAATATAAAGGCGATAAGCGCACCCACGAACAGCTGCCCGGCATTATCACTCCCCGGGAAAGTGGCGTTGCAGCCAGGCAATAAGGTGTTGGTTGAACACAGCGGGCTGCTCGCGCTGAACCCAGTGCCCCGCATTTTGAATAAGATGCATTTCCAGGTTGCTGCATCGCTCTGGCATATCGGCCGCAAACTCAGGCCGCAGAGCCGGGTCGCGGTCTGCCATCAACATCAGGCAGGGTATATCCAGCGGGGCAACCCCCACGCCCGGATGGACCAGCGCGTTGTGATCAATATTGCGGTACCAGTTGATACCGCCCCGAAAGCCGGTACGTGAAAAGGCTTCCACGTAGGCGGTGAAATCCTCCTCACTCAGTAGCGGCTCCCCCAGAGTTACAGTGCCTTCAATATCCAGGAAGGGATTCATATTGAGCTTACCGTCGGCAAACGCCGCGGCATACACTTCTTCGAGCGGGGGCGCAGTGCGCAGGATTTTCGACACGATGGTCTCCACTTGCTTATCCATGCACGCTTCGGCAATACCCGGTTGCTGAAACCAGGCCACGTACTGTCGCTCGATCTCCCCCGCGACCAGTTCGGTGTGCAGGGCCACGCTGGGAAACGGCATGTAGGGCGTGCAGGCGCCCGCCACACCGGCCGCTCTCTCGGGATGCAACACCGGCATGGCCCAGGCGACAAATCCACCCCAGTCATGACCGACAAAAATAGCTTTCTCAATGTCCAGAGCATCCAGTAAGGCCACCAGGTCACCGGTCAGTTCCGTCAGAGTGTAGTCCTCTACCCCTGGGGGGCAGGAACTGCCGCCATAACCGCGCATGTCCGGCGCGATGGCGTGAAAGCCCTGCGCCGCTACTGTCGCCAGTTGCTGCCGCCAACCCAGCGCAATATCCGGGAAACCATGGCAGAACACAACGGCTGGCCCCTCGCCCGCCTGCCAGGTAGCCAGGTGGAAACCCGGATCGTCAGCGCGACCAGGCAGCGCAATACTTTGCGAATCCACTTGAGTTGTCATTCAGATGCCTATGGAAGCCGCAGCTTGTGGTGCTGCTTGAGGGCCGCGAATCAGTTTGCCCGGCAACTTGCCGGTGGCTTTGCCATGCCGGTAAATCACCTGGCCATTGCAAATCGTACTGTGGTACCCGGTGATGTCCTGCACAAAGCGTTTACCCTCAGCCGGCAGGTCGTAGACCAGGCGCGGAGCGTGAATATGCAGTGCGTCAAAGTCGATGATATTGATGTCGGCCTTCATTCCGGGCGCAATAACACCACGGTCAAACAAGCCATAGCACTGCGCTGTGCGCCGGGTTTGATTCTCCACCAACTCCTCGATCGGTATGCGTGCACCCCGCTTGCGATCTCGGGCCCAGTGCGTCAGCAAAAACGTGGGGATACTGGCGTCGCTCACCAATCCACAGTGAGCACCGCCATCGGCCAGGCCATAGATACTGTTGGGGTGACGCATCAACTCGGCGGTGGCGTCGAGATTGCCGTCAACATAACCCAGCATCGGCAGAAAAATGAGCCCTTCGCCCTGCCGTGACACCATGATGTCGTAGGCCACCTCCTGCGGTGTGCGATTTTCCCTGGCAGCTATAGCGGCTATGCTCTGGTCGGCGGCCGGTTCATAGTCAGGGTCTTCACCCAACACATACATCTGCTCGAAACCGTTGGTAATCATGGCAACCACACCGTCGAGCTGGCCGTAGTTAGGCGGTTCTGACAAGATGGATGTGCGCATCTCTGGTGTGGCAAGGGCTGCGCGCCGCTCGGCTAAAGACAGTGCCTGCAGTGGCCAGTAGTTCGGATGCAGGATAAACGGGTGCACACTGCTTTCGAAACCCAGCAACAGGCCCACCGGGCGAGGCGCGATTTGCGGTGTCAGTTGCCCGCCCTCAGCCGCGTCCAGTTCCGCGGCCCGCAGCAGGCGACGCCATCGCTCGGGGTCATCCGCACTTTGCACCACGCTGAACAACACACGACGGCCGGTTTCCCGGGTCAGTTGTTTCATCCAGGCCAGCTCCTTGTTCTCAGGCACATAATCACCCGCCACCTGAAAAACGCCATGACCTACCTCCCCCAACACCCGGCCAATGCCCAGCACTTCATCGCTGGAAGCGTTGGTACCCGGCACCAGTTTGCCATTTTTGGCCCGGTGAAGAACGGTGCGCGAGGTAGAGAACCCGAGAGCGCCTGCCGCCAGGCCCGATTTCACAATGGCGGCCATGGCATCAATATGGTCGGCGTTAGCCGGCGCGTTATTGGCGCCGGCCTCGCCCATCACATAAGCACGCACCGCACCGTGGGGGACCTGTGTGCCGATATCAATGGCGTATGAGCGCGCGTCCAGAGCGTCCAGGTATTGCTCAAAAGTTTCCCATTCCCAGTTGATACCAGCGGCCAGGGCGCTGCCGGGAATATCTTCGACTCCCTCCATCAACTGGATAAGGAAATCGTGTTGATCGGCGTGCACCGGTGCAAAACCCACCCCGCAATTACCCATTACGACGGTGGTGACGCCGTTCCAGGGCGCGGGTGACAACTGCTCATCCCATGTGGCCTGACCATCATAATGCGAGTGAATATCGACCCACCCCGGGGTGACCAGCAGTCCCCCGGCGTCAATCGTTTCAGCCGCAGCTGCAAGGTCGTGGCCCACGGCTGTGATAATGCCGGCGTCAATTGCCACGTCTACCCGCCGCGCCGGTGCACCCGTGCCATCGATAACCATTCCGCCTTGAACCACCAGATCGTGCATCATTCCGTCCCTTCTTCGTCTCCGGCTCCGATGGCTCAGTCTGGCTAACAATATGACAGCTGTCAATTTAGACGCACTGCGGCGGTTTAGCTTGTCACCGCGTGATCAGAGACTCTACACTGCATTATTCAGGCAGAAGATAGGCTGGGAAATCCGTTTTCAGGGCCAACGGGGGAGGTGAAAGCAGATGGTGACCAGAGCAAGGGGGCGTCCGCCGCAGCGCGCTGTCGTAGCAGATGATGTGTTGCTGGATGCGGTGTTGCAGGCGTTTGGTGAAAATGGCTATGATGGCACATCGGTACGTGAAATTGCCCGTCGCCTAAAAGTGAGTCACAACCTCATTCCCCAGCGTTTCGGGTCAAAAGAGAAGCTCTGGTATGCGGCTGTAGACTATGGCTTTGGCCGTCTGGAGGACGACCTGGAACGCGAGGCGCAGACCCTCGGCGATGATGAACTGGTCGTGCTGAAAGGGCTTATTGGCTACTTTATTGAAGTGAACGCATTGCACCCGTCACTGCTGCAAATCATCAACCAGGAGGCCAGTCAGCCAGGCCCGCGCCTGGACTATCTATTCGACACCTATATCCAGCCTGTGCGCGACTTCGGAGACGCCTGGCTTATGCGGCTTAGCGATGAGGGCAAAATTGCCCCTGTTTCAGTGACCCTTATCTATTTTCTGATGACCCATGGCGTGGGCGGAATCTTTGCTCTCCCCGCCCTGACCAAACGCCTTACCCGCGGCGCAAAGGGGTACAACCCGCGAACCATCCGGGCCCAGGTTGACAGTGCTGTGAGTGTTATTTTTGACGGTCTGGTTCCTCGCTAGGCAGTTATTAAGCGGACGACACGGATGGAGGCTGTAAATTGACAGTTGTCACGGGGTGGGCCAGACTGTGGAAGTCTGCATTGAGGAGTGAGCACAATGAACCGTATCCGAGCCGACATTATCGCCCAGCTCGAACTCATGGGGGGCCGCCACGACGAGGAGGCAATGTACGGGGGGCCGGCTGGTGACCTCGGGCTGTCCGGTGGCCCGGACAGTATGTCCTGGGAAATCAACGGGGACCTTGCCAGTGTCGGCGGGGCCGGAGTGGCAGCCATTCTTATGGAAGTACTGCACCCCTCTGTCATGCATGGAGTATTCACCCAGTCATCCTATCGAACTGCCCCCTATACTCGCTCCCGCAATACACTGGGCTATGTTCTGCGCACAACCTTCGGCAATACCCAGGCCGCTACCGGTGTGATTGAACAGGTCAAGCGCATACACGGTTTCGTAAAAGGGACTCGGGATGATGGTCTTGCCTATCGCGCGCTCGACCCGGAATTACTTGCCTGGGTACATACCTGTATTCCCTGGGCCATCATGATGGCGTATGACCGCTATCGCCGCCCCTTGAGCCGGCAAGAAAAAGATCAGTATCTGAAAGAGCAGGCGGTGATTGGCCGCATGGGCGGGGCCGAGTGGGTGCCAGAAACCGTTCCAGAGTTAGAAGACTATGTAGAGCGCATGCGCCCGCTGATGGCCTATAACGATCAGACTCGACAGTTTGCGGACTTTCTTCTGGGTACCAGCGGCGATGTGGAAACGACGCGGCGGCAGCGCCTTGAATCATGGCTGGGTTTACACGGCTCTATGGCGATGATGCCGGACTGGGCGCGCAAGATGACCGGCACCTGGCACGGCTATATTGCCGAGCGTTTTTTGTTCAGGCCCAACGAAAAATTGAAGAGCAAACTGGTGCGCTGGGCAGTCGGCGAAATGCCCTGCAAGGTCATGGCTCTCGCGCGAGTTAACGGTAACAGCTATGCTTCGCCTGTTGCCGATGAGGTAGCATCCGGGTTGCCAACGGGTTAAGTCGTTGTACAATCGATACGGGCCCATGTGAGTGGGCTCATTGGCAGACAGATGAAGACGGGATTCTAACCGGTCCCCAGCGGCGCCACAGCAGGTGGCGCCAGCACTATATAAAAATAACGAAAAGAGAACCTGAGCAATGACCGATACCCGGCATTTCCGACGGACTTCCCTGGTGCTTGCGCTGCTGGCTCCCTGCGGCCTGACACTGAGTCCGGCTACGAACGCAAATGGTGTCGGCGTATTGGAGGAGCTGGTGGTTACCGCCACCCGCCGCGAGGCCAGTCTGCAGGATGTGCCGGTGGCCGTGTCGCTGCTGAGCGGCACAGCAATCGCCGAGGCGCACCTGGTCAACGCCGCAGAGTTGACGCAGATGATCGCCAGCCTCAATGCCCAGACCGGGGCTACCGCCAGTGATTCCTCCTTCAACATTCGCGGCATAGGCACCCAGGCATTCAGTGCCGGCGCTGAGCCCAGCGTGTCCACCATGATTGACGGCGTGGTACTGAGCCGCTCGGGCATGGCATTCAGCTCCATGCTGGATGTGCAGCGCGTTGAAGTCCTGCGCGGCCCTCAGGGAACACTTTACGGCAAGAACGCCTCCGGCGGCGTGATACACATTATTACCCGTGACCCCACCCCGGAGTGGGCTGGCACGGTTTCCGCGACAGCGATTGAAGAGGATGAGTATCGGCTGGGTGCGACCGTTTCCGGGCCGCTAGGGGATACCGTGGGCATGCGCCTCACCGGCATGTGGATCGATGACGATGGCTATGCCACCAATGTGTATGACGGTTCCAGTCTGAACGGAGGCGAGAGCACAAGCCTGCGCGGCAAGCTCAGCTGGCAACCGCGCGATGACTTCGATTTGATGTGGAGCGCTGATTACTACGACAGCGACTGCAAGTGCAACGCGCTGACCGTGCGTGCGGTGCTGGAGTCAGACCAGCGCGAAGCATTGCTGGAAGAACTGCGGCCGGTAGTGCCTGCGGACGACAATTTTGACGCCAATAACAATCAAAAGACCCGCGACGAAGTCACCGCCTGGGGTAATTCGCTCACCATGAACAAAGCGCTGGGCGCCTATGAGGTAACCTCCATAACCGCGTATCGCAACTGGGAGAATACCCAGACGGTAGACGTCGATAATCGCCCCACCAACCCGCTGACCCTGATGCTCGATTCCCCGCCGCACACGGAAGTCGACCAGTTTTCCCAGGAGTTGCGCCTTAGCTCAAACACGGCAGATTGGGGCCATTTTGTGCTGGGTGCGTTCTACTTCACGCAGGACAACAAGACTCGCACCGTGGCATCCCACGAGTTGTTTGTGCCGATACTTCCGCCCGTCGTGTCGGACTCCAGGGTCAAAGTGGACAGCGAGAATATGGCTCTGTATGGAGAGATGACCTACAACATCATGGATGACTTGAGAGGTGTTCTTGGCGGGCGCTATACCCGCGACGAACTGGATTTCGAGGCCGAGCGAATCGGTGGTGACGGCCTTGTATTCCCACTGCCACACGCGCCCCGCGGTGATGACGTGTCCAAGGACAACTTCTCGCCGAAGATCGCCGTGGAGTGGGATGTGAACGACTCGGCCATGTTGTATGCCTCCTATGTAAGCGGGTACAAGGGCCCGGCCTTCGATGTGGAGGTGTCGGTCGTTACCGACCCCATCGAACCGGAAGAAAGTGATTCCTACGAGCTGGGCCTGAAGAGCGCCTGGTTGGATGATCGACTTATCCTCAACGTGGCACTGTACTATGCGGAGTACAAAAACTTTCAGGCCCAGGCACTCATCGATGAGAATCCCGATGATGAGCTCCCTGCGGAGTTTTTGTTACAGAATGCCGGTGACGTCTCCACTCGAGGGGTTGAGCTGGATCTCATCGGGCGCGTGAACGAAAACTGGAATATCTCCGGCGGCCTCGCCTACACCGATGGCAGGATCGACGATTTTGAGGCCGGCAACTGCAGCCAGGGGCAGATATTCCGCGGCGAATGCCCGGGCGGCTCACAAGATCTGTCCGGCGGAGACCTGCCCTACACACCGAAATGGAAGCTGACCTTCTCTACTAATTACAGGCAATCCTTACCCAGTTTGCCCTTTGACCTGTTGGCAGTAGGCAATGTGCGCTGGCAGGATGATGTGCTGTATCAGAACTCCCAGGACCCCAACAATATCCAGAAAGCCTATACCATTGTTGACCTGAGCCTGGCGGCGCTGGAGCGCGAGGGCGGTTACAGTCTTTCAGTATTCGTTAAGAATGCACTCGATGAGGATTTCAGCAGCCTGATTTTTGCGCATTCCGATGTACTGATTCCCCACGGTTACATGCAGTTTAAATCCAAATACGCGCGCCGCACAGCCGGCATCGAGTTGCGTTATGACTGGTGATTGGCGCAGCCGAAAAGCGTGATTTATAGAGAGAGTACTCCTATGCAAAATGGCCGGACCACCAGTACCCGTGGCAACGCTCTACTGCTTGCAAGCTTCCTGTTGTTGGCCGCCTGCGCCGACCCCGTCCCGGAGGATATGTTGGCACGCTCGCGAGACACGCCGCAGTGGTTTGACGACGCCAAGTTTGGCGTGTTCATTCACTGGGGCCCGGCATCAGTGCCCGCCTTTGCACCCGGCGGGGCATTGCAGCCGGGTGAACTGGTAGAGTTACTGCTGTCGGATTCGCCACCGCGTGAATTACCCTATGCGGAGTGGTACCTCAACGCCATGAGCTACCCGGGTAGCGAAACGGCACAGCATCACCAGCAAGTATACGGGGATGCGCCTTACACCGACTTCAAAGCCCCTTTCGAACAGCGGGTAAATGAGCGCTGGGACCCGCAAGCCTGGGCCGAATTGTTTCAGAAGGCCGGTGCCCGATATGTGGTTCTGGTCACCAAGCACCACGACGGCTATACCCTGTGGCCCAGTGGAGTCACCAACCCGAACCGTGAGGCCTGGGGGTCACCCAGGGATATGGTGGGGGAACTGGCCGCCGCGGTACGCGCCCGGGGCATGTATTTTGGCACCTACTACTCCACCGGCCTGGATTGGAGTTTTGAGCTGGTTACCGATGACGACTGGGTGGGTGGCGTTATGCGCAGCGCGCCCTCCAGTGAGGCCTATGCCGACTATGTGTACGGCCACATGATTGAGCTCATAGACCGCTATAAGCCCGATATTTTGTGGGCCGATATCGGCTATCCATCGAAGGGGCGTCAGGGCGAGATGTTCCAGTATTATTTTGAACAGGTCCCCGCCGGAACGGTTAATGACCGCTGGGCCCATGTGGATGTGCTGGGTGACATCGCCGAAATACCCGGCGCGACCTGGCTGTTCAAGGCGCTGGCCCGCTGGAGCCTGTCAAACCAGGCCGACCCGCTGGAAGACGATCCGTCCCGCATCGGATTCAAGACCGCCGAATACGATAGCCTGCCTGGCATCCCTTCCTATAAGTGGGAGTCTACCCGCGGACTGGGTGCGTCCTTTGCCTTCAATGCCAGTGAAACCAGCGCCGATATGCTGTCTGCCGGCGAACTGGTGACCTACCTGGTGGATACCGTGGCCAAAAACGGCAATGTCTTGATCAACGTCGGCCCCGACAGTTACGGCCAGATTCCAGCCATTCAACAAGCACCCTTGCTCGGCCTTGGGAGGTGGATGGATATTAACGGTGAGGCCATTTACCAGACCCGTCCCTGGCAACGTTTTAACAACAGCCGTGGGCGCGCCCTGCACTACACTCAGAGCGACACGGCCCTTTACGCCATTGTGGCCGGGGATGTGGAGGCCAGCTTTACCATTGAAGACCCGGGTGTGCCCTGGCGCGGCATCGATGTGCTGGGCGCAGAGGTTGTTGGTACGGAACAACGGGACGGATTGCTGACCATTCAGCTGGATGGTCCCATTGCCAGCCCTGCGGTCGTAGTGCGCTACGACATCGAATAGGCGCGCACAATCGATTCAGACAGCTTTGCTGAGAGGCTCCATGTTTGGTTTTTTGACTTCGGGTGTGCCGTCAAATCAGGCGTCGCCAGCTTTGCTGCCGGTCAACACAGGGGTGAACTGCCAGGAAGGCTGGTAGGCGAAGAACAGTCTGCTGCCGGCTGATACTCATTGAAATCGATGGCCACCTCGCTGGCAAAACTTTTGACAAAGCCGGCCTTGCCCTCCAATTGCGAATACATCGTATCGAGTAGCATGGCACCCTGCTCCTGCCGGAAGGAAAAAGTCAGGCGTAAGGTTGTCAGGCTCACAGAGAATGCGGGGGACAGATTTTCGGTGTTGTAGATTTCGAGTTTTTCTATCTGCCTGGTACTGGTATCGAGCAGCAAACTGCCACGCACTTTATCGCCAGAGTCTTCCAGATCCTTCAGCCGCGGCACGAAAGACAGCGCCTGGTATCCCTCGCTTTCCTCAATCAGCTGTAGCGTGGCGGTATCCACAAGATAGCGATAGCCCTCTTTGTCCGGGTCTATATCATCGATACGCTTTTTCTCGGCTGTGCGAAACTCGTCCAGTCGATCCTTATTGGGTGCGCTACCATTCACCGCGAGCAGCTGCCGCTTTTCGTACTTCCCCAAACGCGGATCGCTGCGAATCAGCAGGTTTTCACCGTCCTGTTCCACCTCCATGGTGAAAAACCAGTTGTTGTCCATGTCTGCCTGGTCGAGGGATTGCAGAGCGGCGCCAACAATCGCGGTGGGATCAGTCTGCGGCTCCGACCAGACGGGAAAACAGACGAGCAACAGTAGCAGGGAACCAGGTAAGCGCGTGCTGATCACTGCATTAACGGTCGGCCAGCGGATTGTCGCAACCGCAAGTGATACAGAGTCAGCTTGAAGCCCAGGTAAAGTTTCTTCCAGAGCGGGGGGTTTTCAATCGATTCCAGCAGGTCCGTCGGAAACACGCTGTGGTAAAGGGGGATGTTGTGAGTGGCGCGAATATCCGGCAGGGAGTTGTTCCACTCCTTCTCCCACTCGATGTCCATCATCGCTGGCGCTTCACGGCCGTGGCGCCACGCCTCGGTGATGATCTGCATCAGTATGGCAAAGCCTCTGGGCTCCTTGGTAACCGCCATGGCCATACCCACTGCCAGGAACATGGCCGAGTAGTTGTGACCGAACTGCGCCAACTGAAACGCCGAGATGGCTATCTCATTAGAGGAGGTGGTTTCGTAACCTGCCACCAGGTGCCATACATCGTGCATTTGCAGTATGCGTGCGTTCAGGTAGTGCAGGGAATGCGGCAAGGCTGACAGCATGATCTCTTCCCGATCCAGTACCTCGGGGTCGTAGCCATTTTCTATAATCATATTGTACAGTGATCGCCCCAGGCTGCCCTCGGGGCACAGGGCCAGAGCCTCGATATCGGTATGGCCGGGAACCGGGCTGTTCACCGATATTGCCGCCCCCGGGTGGTGACGGGCATGGTTTTCTGCGATCTGTTCAAAATCGGGATGTAAGGCATTCCCCAGTGCGGCGACAGCGACGGTAATCGTCAGTGCGTCATAGCCCTCTTCCGGGCCTTCAACCACATCCCAGAACGCCTTCCAGAAACTGTCCTCTATTGGCGCTTCCGGCAACCCGGTAGGAATCGCGGGAGTGTCACCGCTGCCCAGCCAGGCGCTGGTGATGTTGTCGTACACGGCAGCTGCGGCATCGGGACAGGAGTAGGCGACCCAAGCAAGAGCCCCCGCTATCTGTTGTTGCCCGGCACGGTCGCCACGTTTTGCCGCGACCACTGCCCTGGCGAGAGATTCGGCATCGATACTTCTGGTTGCCTTCTGGATTTCGTCCATATTGTTCATTGTCAGCCTCGTTTTATTATTGCCGAACCGCTTACAAGTATACGATATCCTCCCCGTATCGCCAGTGCTCTACAGGCCCAACATAATCGACGGCTGTAAGATTGGAGCCCTTGCGGGCCCCTCTTCTCAAACCTTGTTCATCACCCGCGCCCAATCTTCCAGTGCGTCTTCCTGCCCCTCTACCAGCTGCACTGTAAACTGGGAGTAGCCGGCTGCCTCAAGCGATTTTATATGGTTAACAAGTTGTTGCTCTGTAGCAGCAAACCCACACAGGGCCGCCATGACTTCCGCATTCAGCACAGCGCCATCGTCCTCGCGCAACTTCATCAAGTGCCCGCGGTGATTGAACAGGTGCCGCTCAGTCTCAGGGTAGCTGAGGTAGGTCTCGCGATAGGCTTCGAGCGCAGTATTCAGGGCGGGGGGCAACTGCGACTCCATCTCATTGGGTTGTGTAGTCTCCACCAGATTGTGCAAAAACACTGTCGCCCAGGGACCGGCCTGTGCCAGGGAACGTTCGCTGAGAATACTCTCCCCTTCCTCCAGCACGCACCCCAGCACAAACAGGCTGCTATACAGTTCGTTGCTGTTGCCGGCATCCGCCCAGCTCTCCTGCATACCTTGCAGATCACCAATGGCCATGTCGGGTTGACCGGTAAAGTTAATCCAACCAGCGCCGAATTTTGCTGCCAGCGCGCGACTCTTCGGACCAAACCCGGAGATATGCAGGGGAATATCATCTGTGAGATTAATCAGGCCATAATCCGGATTGAGAAAACGGATCGCGCGTTCCTTGCCCTCGAAATCCCAGGTGATGGTCTCGCCGCGCAGTAATGCCTGCACCCGTTCAATATAGGTCTCGAAGCGACTCAGGGTGATGGCACCAAGCCCCATGGTACGACGCCCTGTGAAGCCGGTACCCACGCCAAAATCAATCCGCCCGGGGGCAATTTTGTTCAGGCTGGCGTAGGCATTGGCAGCTACCGGTTCTATGCGATTGCTGGGAATGAGTACGCCAGTGCCAAGACGAATTTTATCTGTATTCATGGCAGCCTGTGTCATGCCGATAAACACGTCGGGATTGAGTAGTTGCGTGTCATAAAACCAGGCGTGGCTAAAACCCAACTCTTCTGCGCGTTTTACCCAGCGCCAGGAGTCGGTAGTAGTAGCTAATGCAATTCCAAAATCCATAGTTCGTCACTCGTTCTGGCCAATTTCCAGCAGTCTAGCAGCAACACTCGACGAGTGCTCTAGTAACGGCCACATAAACAGATTGGCAGATGCAGTGCCGGCAATGGTATATGCCAGGCACAGAGTTCACGCAACTGAGAGAATCGACTTATGAGCCGTATTAGCAAAATACCCGTAGAGGATTGGGACAAGGATCTGGTGGCCATGACTGCTGGTGATACTGCGAGCGACATCGAACAGGGTATTACACGAATGCTGGCTCACTGTCCGGAAATGGCCAAAGGTGCTATCGGTTTTGGCGCGGCCATTGCCATGAACAGGACACTGCCGGAGCGCTTGATTGAGCTGGTCAGATTGCGTGTTGCCTTCCACAACCAATGCCGCAGTTGCATGGCAATTCGATATTCAAGTGCCGCCGGAGAAGTCGACGAAAACCTGGTGTGCTCACTTGATCGACCTCAGGAAGCTGAAAACCTGACCACACTTGAGCGCGTGGCTCTCGATTTTGCCGATCGTTTTGCGACAGATCATCTGTCGATTACTGATGATTGCTTTGCGAAGCTGCGTGAGCATTTAAACGAGGCGCAAACGATGGAGCTATTATTGCATCTGGCCCTGTATGTTGGCATGGGCCGGCTGGCTGCGACACTGGATATGACCGAGGAATTACCGGCGGGCTTTCAGGCCGCTTTTGGCGATACTGTAACTCCCTGGGGAGGCAAGCCAATTAGCGTGCGCTAGAGATGAAGCCTCACCTCTTGGCAAAGAGGCTAGTCATTTCTTAGTGTCTATCTTCGGGATTGAAAACAAGATGGCCCAGGTTTTCCGATCGGGCTATCTTGAACGTCGCGCGAAATTCAGCAATACACTTTCCGGTATGATCCGTAATGCGGCTGCCACCCTCAATAATCGACGCCTGACAGGAGGCTATATGTGCGCGGGCATCAATTGTTCCAGAGATCACCGGGGCCTTGTAGTCCGCACTAATCGCGATTGTGCCAAAGTGTGTGCCCACCGGAAGAATGGTTTTCACTGCCATGGCAAGTGCGGTATCAGCTAGTGACAGTATTGCCCCACCGTGCATGAGCCCGGCGCCCTGGCAGTAGTCGTAGTGGAACGGCATGGACAGATGTGCCGCACCGTTTTCCGCCAGCAGGATTTCCATATTCAACAGTTTTTCGAAAGGTGCCGGCGCGGTCCATGACGGCAACTCTACGTTGTGAGGCCCGAGATCTGTCACATTGTGCCCTGCTTTATCTGCCTGGCCACGGCGACCGCGGCCTCTATTTTTGAAATGTCGGGTATCTCGTGCGCCAGCATCAAACAAAGTTTGCTCAGGAATAAGGCCTCCTTGTCTCTGCCAACTTCGTCGATAGTATTCGCCAGTAATTCGTAGACTGTTTCCATACCCTGAAAATCCAAAGTTTTAGCCTTCACTTGATTTCTCCCAATGCGATTCGCAGCGCGCCTGTTACTTGCGTGGGCTCAGTAGTACGCCATCGCGCAGCGATATGTCGGTCGGGGCGCAATAGATAAAATGTGTCATCCTGCGCGGCATAGCCGCTGAAAATGCTGCTTTGTGCATCCAGGATAAATTCGTACCCGCCCCGGGGCAGTTCATTGCGGGACACGACCACCGCTTTAAAGTGTTTGTCACTCGCGCCCAGCTCGCAAAACAGATTAAGCACCGCATCGGGAACAGCATCCTGCGTGGTAAAATACAAACCGGTAAAACCTGCACCAAGGTGGTCCAACAAAAAGTCGTCAGTGGAGAGCCGGCGATTTATTGCGGCGGAGCCAGCGGGACAACCACCCGTAAATGCCTGTTCCTGGGTATGCTCGATGGTAAGGGGACTCTCTTTATAGGTGTAGGGAAGTACCTGCCTTGGGTCGGCAAAAGGTCGTGTGAACTCTTCGCTCAGGGACAGCTCCAGAACAGCCTTTCGCATAAGTGCATAACCCCGGGTTGGCGGCGTCATAAAGCGCGAGCTCTTACCTGCATTGAGAAATACGTCCAAAGTGGCACCGCGTCTTTCCTGGGTATAGCTATCGAGCAGCTTTTCACCAGCGCCTCCATCCAGCACATAGGCGAGCTTCCATGCGACGTTGACCGCATCGGCGAAACCATTGTTCAAGCCTCTCACACCAAAAATGGGGACAATGTGCGCGGCATCACCGATAAACAACACCCGACCGTGCTTGTAATCATCCAGACAAAGCGTATTGGCCGTGTACATGCTCCACCACTCCAACTCCCAGGGCCCGTCATGCCCGATCATCGCAAGAATCGCCTGCACCCGCTGCCTTATGGTCCCCTCTTCAATGGCGGCATCCGGATCCTCGGAATCCAGAATCTGCCAGTCTATTCGCCAGATGTTGTCTGGCTCCCTGTGCACCAGAATCGTGGCGTTGGGATTTGCTGCAGATTCAAAAAAGGAGCGCCGCTCTGTGGGAAAGTCATGCTCCATGCGAATATCCGCGATCACGTAGTTGCCCGGCAGATTCTCGCCGTTCAAGCGCAGGTCGAGCATTTTTCGTATTGGACTCTTGCCGCCATCCGCGGCAAGCAGGTACTGGGCCCGAAGCGCATACTCACCGCCAGGGTAGCGCACGTTAAGCTCAACTCCCTGATCGCTACTTTGCACTCCTGTCACTTCACTTTGCCAGCGCAAATCGATCAGATCGGGATATTCGGACGCCTTGTCCACCAGAAATTGCTCGATGTATTGCTGCTGAATATTGTACATGGGCAGAAACCGTTCCTGCTCGGAGTGCGGCATCTCAAATCGGTGAACTGTCTCACCCCGGTAGTAACACTGTCCGTGGGTCCAGCCCAGTCCCTTCGCGACAAATGGCTTATGCAGGCCCAGCTGTTGCAGGGTTTCATAGCTGTATCTTGAGACGCAAATTGCCCGGCTGCCGTCATTGAGAGTATTTTTCTTCTCGAGCAGCACCGAAGCGATGCCTCTGCGGGCCAGCGCAATCGCAGCCGTCAGGCCTACAGGCCCGGCACCCGCGATTACTACCGGGTGCAGAGGCGTCTTGCCGTCGAGCTCACAGGGACGCTCCCATTCGTATTCCGGGTAATCAAAGTACAGTGAGTCGAGCTCCGCCCTGCCTGCTGGCCTCATAGTTATATCTTCCCTGTTGTGGTGGGCAATTTAATACTTAGTGAATAATATCAGTAGATTAGCAACAACGGCATTCGCCCTGGAATAAAGGCGGCGCTGCGGGCGACGTAAATTATCTGCACTATTTAAAGCCCTATCTCTGGTCATTCTCTGGTATAGTGCGCCCCGCATCGGTGCACTTCGGTCTGCACCTTACCTCATGCTCACATTCAGTGAGTGTTGATCGCATCATATATTCCAGTCCTGGATCGAACCAATCGCGAGCACACATTGCTATAACGCGTTCTGGTCAGGCGCTCTCTTAGAGAGAATCAGGAGCAAAAACACAAATGTTATTTAAAGATCTTGGCCTCACAGCCGAATTGCTAAGTGCTGTCGAAAAACAGGGTTACGAAGAAGCGACCCCAATCCAGCAACAAGCCATCCCTCTGATACTGGAGGGCAAAGACGTATTAGCCGGTGCCCAGACAGGTACAGGTAAAACTGCGGGGTTCACCCTGCCGGTTCTTCAGCGGCTACAACAGACCCACAACGAAGGCCGGAAACGCCTGCCCCGGGTATTGGTACTTACCCCTACCCGTGAGCTTGCAGCCCAGGTTCATGAAAGCGTACGCGATTATGGACGCTACCTGCCGTTCCGGTCGGCTGTGATTTTCGGGGGCGTCAGTATTAATCCGCAGAAACAGAAACTTATTAAAGGTGTAGACATCGTAGTCGCCACGCCAGGCCGCCTGCTCGACCACGTGCAACAGCGCAGCATCAACCTGGCCGAGGTAGAAATACTGATCCTGGACGAAGCGGACCGGATGCTGGATATGGGGTTCATCAGGGATATCCGCAAGATACTGGCTGTAATTCCCAAGCAACGCCAGACCTTGTTGTTTTCGGCCACGTTCTCTCAGGAAATCAAATCACTGGCTGCCGAGTTTTTGCGTCAGCCATCGGAAATACAGGTGACGCCGCAGAATTCCGCAGTCGAACTGGTAAGCCAGATAGTCTATCCCGTCGACAAGAAACGTAAACGCGAACTGCTATCTCACAAAATTGGTGAAGAGGACTGGCAGCAGGTGCTGGTTTTTACCAGAACAAAGCACGTGGCCAACAAACTGGCTGAGCAGCTTGGAACAGATGGCATCACCGCTGCCGCGATCCACGGCAACAAGTCACAGGGCGCAAGAACCAAGGCCCTCGCAGACTTCAAAGCCGGCCGCGTCAGGGTGCTGGTCGCTACCGACATCGCTGCCCGCGGTATTGATATCGAAAAACTGCCCCACGTGGTTAATTTCGAGCTCCCTAATGTCGCCGAAGATTATGTGCACCGCATCGGGCGCACAGCACGTGCAGGCCAGCAAGGTAACGCCATATCGCTGGTATGTGTCGACGAACTCAAGCTGCTCAGGGATATCGAGAAACTGCTTGGCTCGGACATCGAAAAGGTGAACTTGCCGGGCTATGACGTCAATCCCCTTATCAAAGCAGAACCTATCCAGAATGGGCGCAATGGCCGTAGTAATTCTGGCGGGGGCGGCCGCGCAGGCAATGGCCGAGGCAGACAACGCGCCCCCTCTGCCGGTGGCAGACCCGGAGGCGGCAACCGGTCTGGAGGGGCAAGAGCCCACTCAGGTGGTGGTAATCGACGGGCGAGTTAAACCTGGGATTCCACTCGCACTCCAGCGAAAATCACCTCGATGAAAGCGTGTACGCAGTGCGGAAAGTGCTGCATTCTTTATAGTGATGGCGGTTTATCCGCCAGCGCTGATGAAGTTGCAGCCTGGGAAACTTTCAATCCTGAAATCGCAGAATATGTGGTGGATGGGAAAATCTGGATGGATCCGGACACCGGGGAACAACTCACACGCTGCCCGTGGCTGGAACTGTTGCCTTCCGACGCAACCAGCGGTCCTGATAAATACGCCTGCCGAATTTATCAGGACCGCCCTGAAGATTGCCGGCACTACCCCAGTTCGATAAGCGAAATGGTGCGTGACGGTTGCGAGATGATAGAGGTCCGCGACCTCGACGCGCCGGAACAGGCACAGAAAATATTAGACCAGTTGATGTCTGACAGTCGCCCGCCTACTCAGCAAACGCAGCCATCCTGAGAAGCGGGCGCCCATCCACCTTTAACAAGCAAGGTGTGGGCTTCCGTAAACAGGCTGGAAATGCCCGCCAATCAGGAGCGATTCTGTCGCTTCTTAGCTTGCAAGACCCAGCGCTTTTGCAACACCCTCTCCGTAGGCAGGATCGGCCAACAAACAATTTCTGATATGGCGCTTCTGCACCTCAAGATCAGCGCCGCCTACCGAAGCCGCTGTGTTCTTGAATAGCACCGCCTGCTGACTGCCGCTCATCAAACGGAACAGATCCCCGGCCTGAGTATAATAATCGTCATCGTCCTCGCGATGATCCCAATGATCGCAAGCACCACTCAATCCCAATGGCGGCTCTTTGGCGTGAGGCTGCTCCCGCCATTCATCCAGACTGTTGGGTTCGTAGGCTTTGGTGCTGCCAAAATTACCATCTACTCGCATAGCCCCATCCCGATGATAGCTGTGCACCGGGCACCGCGGCGCATTAACCGGAATTTGTGCATGGTTCACCCCCAAACGATATCGCTGGGCGTCGCCGTAGGAAAACAATCGGCCCTGCAGCATCTTGTCTGGTGAAAAACCGATGCCAGGCACAATACTCCCCGGGTTGAATGCCGCCTGCTCAACCTCAGCGTGGTAGTTTTCCGGGTTTCGATCAAGCTCCAGAACACCTACATCGATCAGCGGATAATCTTTATGTGACCATATTTTCGTAAGGTCAAAAGGATGGAACCGGTAGGTAGCTGCCTCCTGCTCCGGCATGATTTGCACCTTGAAATTCCAGCGTGGGAAATCGCCTCGTTCAATACTTTCGTACAAATCCCGCTGATGGCTTTCACGGTCCCTGCCTACCAGCTCAGTCGCCTCCTCATCAGTTAGATTTTCGATGCCTTGCTGGGACTCAAAGTGAAACTTTACCCAGAAACGCTCATTGGCGGCATTGATAAAGCTGAACGTATGGCTACCGAACCCATGCATATGCCGATAGCTTTTGGGCAAGCCTCGGTCGCTCATCAGGACTGTCACCTGGTGCAAGGCTTCAGGCAGCAATGTCCAGAAGTCCCAATTGTTTTGTGCACTGCGCATATTCGTGCGCGGGTCACGTTTCACCGCATGGTTAAGATCAGGGAATTTTAGTGGGTCTTTCATGAAGAAGACCGGCGTGTTGTTGCCCACCATGTCCCAGTTACCTTCTTCGGTGTAGAACTTCACCGAAAAACCGCGAATATCCCGTTCGGCGTCTGCCGCTCCGCGCTCACCCGCGACTGTAGAAAAGCGCGCAAGCACGTCGGTTTTCTTGCCTACTGAAGAGAAAAGTTTTGCCTTCGTAAATTCGCTAATGTCATTGGTCACGGTGAATGTACCATGCGCCCCAGAGCCCTTGGCATGCATACGGCGTTCAGGAATCACTTCGCGGTCGAAATGTGCAAGCTTTTCCAAAAACCAGACATCCTGGAGCAACATGGGGCCCCGGGGCCCTGCGGTGAGTACATTTTGGTTGTCCGCCACCGGGCAACCGTTGGTCATAGTCAGTTTCGGTTTATCCGCCATATAGTACCCCTATCTATTGATTGGATTGGCGAGAGCAATAACTCTCCACCTGTGCCCAAGAGAATAGTAGAGTTTATTTAATATGTATAACGGATTATTTATTCAGTATTGATAGTTTTTATCGATTAATAGACCGACATCATTTTACTCAACGGTTCTAGCATGCAGGCCCCTCCCGGGCGTCGATACTGGGCCTATGGGCAGACAGGCTCCACCAGACACTCATTGGTCGGTGTGCCACTAAACTCCTGACATGCACTTCCATCGGCAATAACTCGCTGAAACGACTTCAACTCGAACAGGCTGACCAGCTTGTCCTCCCAACCACAGGCGAGTGCGATTCGCTCCAACGGTCCACCAAACAGGTCATTAAACACGAGGCAGGGGGCTTCGGGGGCACAAAGACTTTCGACATCGCCACCCCGCTGAAGAGCGGCACCGCTGCCCCCGCTTTCGAAGTCCGCCCTGGTGATGGCCAAACCATGACTCGATAGCGGAATATTGGTGTTCCCGTTTGAATTGGTGAGATTATTCACGCAAACGCTGATGATCTTCTTATCCGCATCCACAGGCCACGGCGGCACACCTCTTGTGCATTCCCATTGCTCATCAGTCAGAATCATACTCTTGTCGATGCCGACTTCTTGTGCGATCCAATTAGCCCGACGCATTCCCAGGGCTTTGTTCATCTGCCTGGAGTGTTTGACCACACGCGGGGCCAGTCTTTCGTATTTAGCGCTAGTCCTGCATTCTGTTGGCAAGGCGCAAGTTTTGCCTTGAACGGCTATATCCCTGAAAGGCTGATCGTCGAATGAAGTTGCGAAGTCAGAATACGGGCAGCCTTGTGGGTTTTGATGAAGACAGTCGGCTAGCGATACCGGCACAGGTGCCCTGAATCCCGGCATTTTGGCGGCCGTGTCGGGGCTCGCAATATACATGAGCATAAAGTTCACGAGATAAACGGCAGGCGTTACGCCAACGCCATAAGGCCCGGTTGATGCCTTACTGCCCTGTGCTGTTGCGTCCGCAGCAAAAGAGCTTGATGCTGCGATAAAAAGTGCGAAAGCCGTCAGTGCACCAAGATGGTTGAATCGCCTATGCATTGATGTAACCTTTTTAATTAATGTAGTCGCTATTGCTGAATATCGCGCCATTCACTTCCGGCCCGTAACAGGATGATAACAGCTGTAACTCCGGAATCCATCACCCAGCCGTACCGCTGATAGTACGCGCCCCGGCATTTATCACGCATTTGGATACAATCAGTTTCCGCAGGATGTCTTATCACCTGCAACGGGGGGAGCTAAAGTACCATTCGCGCGCTGACCCGGGGAAGCGACAGTCAACTTAATCGTTGCGCCTGCCTATAATTACAGGGGGCCACGCGATATAACTTGCATCTCAATGTAGTAGATACGCCTTGAGTAAAATACGTAACAATAAGGTAGGGGATATGGATAATTTCACAGGAAAAGTTGCGGTTATCACCGGTGCCGCCAGTGGCATTGGACGAGCGCTGGCCCTGCATTGTGTCGCTGAAGGCATGAAAGTCGCGATCGCGGATCTTCACTACGACAAACTCTCCGAGCTGGCTAGCGAGTTCGAGAGTAAGGGTGCCCAGGTTCTGGCGGTCGCGGTAGATGTATCGGATGCCGCTTCCATGCAGGACTTTGCACATCGATGTATTGCCGAGCTCGGCCCTGTGGCACTGCTCTTCAATAACGCCGGCATTCTCCGGGTCGGCCAGACCTGGACACACACGGCCGAAGAGTGGGAAAAGATAATGTCGATCAACGTAATGGGGGTTGTTAACGGCTTGAATGCATTTGTACCCGGAATGATCGAGGCGAATTGTCCGGGACATATTGTAAATACCGGTTCTGTCGGGTCGCTGGTATCTGCTCCGGGTATGGCACAGTACACCGCATGCAAAATGGCGGTCCGAGGAATTACCGAGTCACTGGCATTTGACCTGGCCGCTGCTGAAGCAAAAATTGACGTTTCCCTGCTGTGCCCCGGGCCTGTCGTAACCTCCATCGCCGACGACTTGCTCGGCATAGAAGCAGGAAGTGAAGAGAGTAAGACCAATCAGCAGGCCCTGGCCCAGGCACCCGATTTTATGACGCCTGACCGATGCGCAGAAAAGGTGTTTAGTGCTATCAGAGAGGGTAAATTCTGGATTTTTACTCACCCGTTTGTTGGCTCTTACAAAAGACTCACTGATGACATTCTGAGCAGCAAGAATCCCGTTTATGCAGAGATAGAATTTGAAGATGCCGCTGAAAAAGCGGCTGGATAGGTCTTGCTTTCCTTGCCCCGGTTGGCACGCGTTCCCGCACGTGAACTTTACGCCGGCCGCCAGTGAGACTCCAAACAGCCTGGCGCAATATATTGCAGCAGGAGTTGTGACAAATGCAGAAACTGGAAAAGTGCCCCGCAAACCTCAGCCAAAGTCTGATCAGCCCGCGAAACTGTCTTCTTATTTTTTGGGTGCACTTGATTGTTGCACTTATGGTGTACGGGCGTAATACCGCCGCTGCAACCGCCTATTCTCCCCATGTCACGGATGTTTACCCGCGACAATTATTGTGGGGTGACACGCATCTACATACCGGTCTGTCCATGGATGCGCGGCTTTTCGGCTCCCGACTCACCCCGGCAGACGCCTACCGGTTCGGTCGCGGCGAGGCAGTGGATTCAACCTATGCGGGCCCCGCCAAATTAAACCGCCCCCTGGATTTTCTGGTGATTGCCGATCACTCTGACAGCATGGGCGCGATGAACGGAATTATCGCTGGCAATCCTGCCTTGTTGCGAGACCCTACAGTCAAGCGCTGGCACGAACAGCTGGCCCAGGGTGGCAAGGCGGCCGGCGTTGCGACAGCCGACATCATTCGCAGCCTTATCACCCGGGAAGTCCCAGCGGTATTGACCGAGGGCACTTTTTTGCGCTCAGTGTGGCAGGATTATCTGCAGACCGCCGAGCAATTCAATAAACCCGGCGAGTTCACCGCCCTAATTGGCTACGAGTGGACCTCCACCGATGGCGGCAACAATCTACACCGCAATGTTATTTATCGAGGTGATGCCGAGTCTGCCGCGATGATGACCCCCTACACCACCGGGGATAGCTCGAACCCCGAAGATCTGTGGCAGTGGATGGCGCGTTTTGAAGAGGTATCAGGCAGCCAGGTATTGGCGATTCCTCACAATGCCAATGTGAGCAACGGCCGAATGTTTCCAGTAGGACGCAACCCGGCGACAAGGGAGTTACTGGATGCGGAGTACGTCCGCGAGCGCGCACGCTGGGAGCCACTCTACGAAATCACCCAGATCAAAGGTGATAGTGAGAGCCACCCCCTTCTGTCCCCCGATGATGAGTTCGCCGGCTTTGACCCGCTGTGGGATAAAGCCAACCTGGGCCTGGTGCCGAAAGCACCTGATATGTTGCAGTACGAGTACGCCCGTGAAGCACTGAAAAACGGACTCGAGCTGGAGCTGGAACTTGGCGTAAATCCCTATAAGTTTGGTGTCATAGGTTCGTCTGATAGTCATACAGGCCTGGCCACGGCAGAGGAAAACAATTTTTTTGGCAAGGATGCCCGCTTTGAACCGTCGCCCGAAAGGTGGCAGAAGGTCTTTGCCGAAAACGCTGACGTTCGCATACTTGGTTGGGAACTGGTGGGCTCCGGCTATGCCGCTGTGTGGGCCAGGGAGAACACACGGGAGGCCATCTTTGACGCGATGATGCGCCGGGAGGTCTACGCCACGACAGGGCCGCGAATAAGTGTACGTTTTTTCGGTGGTTGGCACTTCGGCCCTGACGATGTCGACGACTCCAATTTTGTGGGTTCCGGCTATGCAGGCGGCGTTCCAATGGGTGGTGACCTGCCGGCGGGGCAGGACGGTGACAGGCCAACTTTTATGGCCGTGGCCATGAAGGACTCCGAGAGTGGCAACCTGGACCGCTTACAGATAGTCAAGGGCTGGACCGATAGCGCGGGAGCGGCCCAGGAGCGCGTATACGATATTGCCTGGAGCGATTCAGGAAAGCGGCCGCGTGGCAGCAATGGCAAGGTCCCGGACGTCGGCAATACAGTCAACCTTGCCAGTGCGAGTTGGTCAAACTCGATCGGTGCGGCAACACTGCGCGCAGTTTGGCAAGACCCCGAATTCGACCCAGGGCATGCGGCGTTTTATTACCTGCGGGTACTGGAAATACCTACACCGCGCTGGACCGCCTACGATGCGCAGCGCTTCGGCATCGTCATGGACAGCGAAGTACCAATGACGGTGCGCGAACGCGCCTACACCTCCCCAATCTGGTACACGCCCTGAGGTAGACAGCAACACACCTCACTCAAACCAGCCACTTTTGGTCGAAGCAGGAAAATAGCAAGCGCCCGCAAGGATAAATAGCAATTAATTGATGTATATGTAAATTCTTTGTTTCCATAAACACACAAATAGCGCGTTTACAACGTATGTTTACACGCATATGATTAGTTTTCAGGTTAAAGATAATTATTAGAAATTTCCCTGGTGGAGGTATACATGCACACAAATACGCCCTATGTTCTGGCACTTTCCCTGCTTTCGATTCCCCTGGCCACACCGGCATCGGCACAACAGGGAGCAATTCTGGAAGAGGTCATAGTTACCGCTCGCAAACGGGACGAAAATCTTCAGAGCACACCCATTGCGATCACGGCCATCACTGGCTCGGCCATTGAAAAGTCGAAATTGTTTACCGTTAGTGATATTGAACAGAAAGCGCCCAATCTTTCTTTTTCCAGCGCCAACAATGGCAGCAGCAATTCGCTGCAGGCCTTTCAGCGCGGTGTGGGGCAGTTTGATAGTGCCCTCACCACAGATCCCGGTGTTGGCCTCTATCTTGACGGCATTTATCTTGCACGAACTGTAGGTTCGAATTTCGAATTGGCCGATATACAGAGCATTGCCGTTCTGCGCGGGCCTCAGGGCACGCTTTATGGCAAGAATACAATTGGCGGTGCTATCTCCGTGACAACAAAGGTACCCACTGGGGACACCAGCTACATGGGACAACTGACCGGAGGAGAAGACGACTATTTGTCTTTTTCCGGTTACGCGGAAGCTCCGATAACAGAAGAGCTGGCGGCAAGCGTGGCCGTACTGACGAAAAACTCTTCTGGCTGGCAGCATCGGAATCAGAACGCGGATGCAGGAAACAACGATATGTGGGCCGCGAGAACACACCTCAACGCCAACTTCACTGATAACTGGAATTCACATCTGGCAGTTGACTACACGCATATTGACCAGAACGTTTATCCGCAAGTACTGACGGACTTTAATGCCGACGCCGTAATACCCGGTCTTTACAATAAGTTTGTAGGCCCGATCGACGGCATCTGCTGTGAGCCGAATATTAACGACATCGATCGCAGTGATGCGCTGAATGAACTGGATCTGCAAAAGAATGACATATGGGGCGTCAGTTGGATAAATACCCTCGACTTTAATGGGCTGACCCTGAAGTCCATCACCGGGTATCGAGACATGGATTCGCACAACTACCGGGACGCGGATAACGCGACCAATGTCTACTTTGAAGTGGGTAGCGACCTGGACACCAGCCAGTTCAGCCAGGAATTCATACTCAGTAATGCGTCCGGCACCCGATTCGACTGGCTGGTAGGTGCCTACTATTTCGAAGAAGACGGGAAATCCAAGGCGCGAGTATCCGTAGCCGAAGGGCTTTATCAGGCTCTGGGGGTGGCTGCACTCGATATCAGCCAGAGTTTTGACTATACCCAGGACACCACCAGTTACGCCGCATTTTTCTACACAACCTGGCACTGGACTGACACGACCCGGGTCAATGTGGCAGCACGCTACACCTACGATGAAAAGAAACTGGATATGTTCGACATAAGACGGGATAGCCAAACGCCCATCCTGGAACCGGGCCCCACCAGCCCGTCATCGTGCAGCGATGTCGTGCCAGACGGCAACGGTTCCAGCTACACCTGCAAGGATGACTGGAACGAGGTATCACCAAGAATTGGTATCGATCACAACTTCAGTGACAATATCATGGGCTATGCCAGCATCTCGCAGGGGTTTCGCAGTGGCATATACAACGGTCGCCCCAACTCGACTGCCCAGATATCAGTGGCGGACCCGGAAACCCTGACCAGCTACGAGGTAGGTTTGAAATCCCAGCTGCTGGACAATAGCCTGCAGGTCAACGTCTCAGTGTTCTACGATGAGTACAAAGACCAGCAATTCCTGGTATCCAAGGCCACGACAGATGCATCAACGGCGCTGGCGCTGGTGGTTGATAACGCCGCCGACTCCAACATAAGTGGTGTTGAGGTCGAGTTTACCGCAGTGCCTATTGATAACCTGACTCTAACCGGTGGTATGTCCTACCTGAAAACCGAATATGAGAGTTTTGAATCGCTTAATCCGGACACAGGAGAACTGGAAGATCTCAGCAATCGGGAATTCGCAAATGTGCCTGATTGGACAGCCAGTATTGCGGCGATATATAACTGGCAGCTCGATGGCGGCAGTAGCGTCAGGTTGAGAGGTGACGCCTACTACAAAGGCGAGGTGTATTACTCTAACGATTACGCCTGCAGTTGTTTCGACAGGCTCAATGTGGACGGTTTCACAACGTATAACGCTGGCGTCACCTATATCTCTGCGGACCAGAAGTGGGAGTTCGGCGTGTTTGGTCGCAACTTGAGTGACGAGAGAGAAATCAACGGCGGTTTTGCAGTTGAGGCCTTTGGTACTACCACTGCAACCTTTACCGCACCCCGCACCTACTACGCCAGCATCAAGTACAGCAACTAGATCGCCTGAGCCGCCAACAACGCGAGTTGCAAGCCGCCCCGCTAGCTGGGGCGATTTGCATGCGACACATATGGCGATAGTTCCCCAGCATTTGAAATCACTCATAATCAAAATGTCGTCAGACAGAGGAATAACTTTTTCCTTTCACCAGCCTTATCGGCTACGCTCTGTTATAAACCTGCGGTGTGGAGGAGAAGACGCGTGAGTCGCTGGGACGGGATCGATGAATTCATGCATGTGGTAGAAACCGGCAGCTTTACCGGGGCCGCCGAGCGCCTGGGAATGTCAAAATCCTACGTCAGCAAACAGATCAGCCAGTTGGAAGATCGGTTAAAGGCGCGCCTTGTACAGCGCACAACCCGCAAACTGACCCTCACTGAAGTCGGTGAAATTTTTTACCGCGAGTGCCTGCCAATGACCAGGCAATTTGAGGTTGCGGAGTCCGCTGTTGCAGACATGCAACAAAAGCCGCAGGGCACGCTAAAGCTCGCACTGAACAGCCGCTTTGGCGTGCAATACATGGCGGGAGCCATCGCCGCTTTTTCCAGGGCACATCCGGAGCTCTCGGTGGAAGTGCACTCCAGCTTTCGCGATGTCGATCTGGTAGCCGAGGGATACGACCTCACTATCCGCTACGGCAATCTGGAAGATTCCTCACTGATCGCCCGCTCTCTGGGGGGCTATAGGCTGAGCATTTGCGCTGCTCCCGAGTACTGGAAAGCCAATGGGCAGCCGGAAACGATGGACGACCTCGCCCGACATAACTGCCTGACAGGGCCAGAGCGCTGCTGGATGTTTAACCCCTCAGAGGGCGTAACCGAAAAGGTGAAAGTATCGGGTTCCTGGCTCAGTGAGGACGGCGCCACCATAAAGGCGGCGGCACTGTCAGGCATTGGCATTGCGCAACTGCCGGACTTCTATATAAAGGAGGCGGTGGATGCGGGCAAGCTGGCGAAATTACATCAGCCATGGAGCCACTACCACCGTGAAACCTGGGCTGTTTACCCCAACAGTAAACACCTGTCCACGAAAGTGCGTTATTTCATGGATTTTCTGATCAGCTATTTCGCCAGAGATTTCAACTGGGCGATCGATGCCGATTTTAACTGGGCAGTCGATCCGGACGGTGCAGTGGGGCCGGTGCCGTTGCCTGGCAAGCCCGACCCGCTATAAGAGGCAAGCAGACTCCTCAGCTGCGTTGCACCAATTCAATCCGATAACCGTCAGGGTCCAGTACCATGGCAATTGTCACCGGCCATTCGGACAGCCGGGTGGGAGGGGTTTCACAAACGCAGCCATAGTCTGCTACCGCCTGGTACATGACTTCGATTTCGTCGGTATAGACATAGAACTTCCACAGTGCCTCGTCGCCATGGTCGATGGCACCCTGCTGGGAGACCTTCTGCGCCAATTGTATCTTGCCATCCGAGCCCTCTGCGCCCAGCACGATTTCTCTGGCTTCGGGTATCTCTATCCGCTGCTGGGTTACCAGACCAAGGACCCGGGTATAGAAATCCTCAGACTGCTCCAGGTCAGTCACGCTGATGCAAAATTGACCCAGGTGCGACGCCATACCGATTACTCCGGCAGCACCGGGTTGTCACGGCGTAAAATGCTCTCCGTACGCGCGCTGAGTTTTTGATCGCTGCCCCGACTGGCGGGCAGTATCCAGAATTGCCCTGCGCTCATACCGGCGAGACAGTGTTCCGCCACCTCTTCCGGCTCTGTTAACTTCATGTTCGCTATGCCGCTGGCCCTGGCAAGATCGGCCATGCTGGTATAGGCAACAGGCTCATCATCATCGCGCAGCTCTGCCGGGCGATTACGCATCGAACTGAGAATATTGGTATTTACCAGGTGCGGGCCCGGAAACAGAATATGAGCTTGCAGTGCTGCACCGTCCATCTTGAACTGGTAGTGCAACACCTCGGTCATGCTGGTAACCGCTGCCTTACTGGAGGCATAGATAGGAGTAGTGGGCATGGAGCAGAGGCCGCCATTGGTGGACGAGGTATTCACCACGTGCCCCGCCTCGCCGTGGGCCAGCATTGCCGGTACAAAAGCGCGAATACCGTTGGCCACGCCCATGACATTGACACCGAACCCCCACTCCCAATCCCGGGGAGTGAGCGACCAGATCCGGCGCTGCGCCTCCTTGATGCCCACGCCCGCGTTATTGCATAACACATGGATATTACCGAAAGCCTCTCGACTCTGCTGTTCCAGCCTGGCCATGGATTGCGGGTCGGTAACATCGGCCTGCAACCACACCACGTTCAAGCCCTGCTGCTTGAGGGCCACCCCGGATACCTCCAGCGCCGCAAGTTCGATGTCGGCCATGACCACATTCATTCCGCTGCGAGCAAACAGCTCGCACAAACACCGGCCCACCCCGGACGCGCCACCGGTTACAACGGCAGTTTTGCCCCTGAAATCCGTATCGCTCACCGCCGACATGCTCAGGACACCGCCGTCAGAGTTGTCGGAATCTGACCATCGGCCGGATAGGGGCCACCTACGTAGAACTGGGAAAAATACTTGCGAAAGCGCATGATCGGACCGTCACCATCACAGAGTATCGGGTTTCGCAGGTGAAACTTGTGGTGCCAGATAGGGATATCCCCCTCCAGCCCCGCCTGGCCATTGGTAAGCGCAATAGCGGCCTGTACCGCTTTGTACTGAAACGAATCTTCCGCACAGCGCTCGTGAGTATAGGCAAAGCGCACCTCAACCGTTTGCTCGTTCACTGGTGTCACCAGCACCTGCAACAGATAGTCCACCAGCCCCGAGGAACGCACCCACTTCTGCCCCGCGCCGTTTTGTACCACCTTTATTGTCGATTCGACGACAATCTCCTTGCCGCTCTCATCAGTCACTTTACGGGCACCACTGACCTGACTGCGGCGGATATGTGCCTCGTACCTGGTCTCCCCCAGCGGCACCGCCTCCATTTTGTGAACATATTTGAAATGTGCCACGTCGACGCCATTCTCGGCAATCTCCTGCGGGCATGAATCAAAGGTCCACAGGAAATCGATCTGTTCTACCCAATCGGGATCAGTGATCTCCTCTAACTCGATCACTTCCTGATTGGGCTCGGCTTCCTCAGGGTGATACCAGGCCCAGATCACGCCATTCTTTTCACAGGTTTGGTAAGTTTTCAGGCAGGGCTTGCCCGCGACCTTGGCAGGAATCCTGCTCGCATAGGGAATATTCGTAATGACACCGTCGGTATTGTATTGCCAGTGATGGAAGGGGCAGCGAATAGATTCGCCTTGTACTGTACCGCCATGCCCGAGGTGAGCCCCCAGGTGTGGGCAAGCGGGATCAGTGAGGCCTACCTTTCCCGACTCCGTGCGAAACATCACCATATCCCGACCAAAATAGTGGATATTCCGAACATCTCCCACAGCAAGCTCGGCGCTGTAGCCGATGCAAAACCAGCCAAATGGCATGGGTAACCTGGATTTATTCGACATGTCTGTCCCCTTTCTTGTCAGCTTGCGGCAGCCTGGTTACTAAATGAAATCCGACTTCATTGGGCCGATGCGTTGTGCAATACGCTGCAGTTCAGCCGCATCCAGGTCATAGCAATTCAGGGCATTGCTGCCCAGCATCGCCGATATGTCCTGCTCCGGCATTCCGCGCATGTAAGTGAGCAGCTTCTCCCGCGTCTTTGGCCAGGAGCCCTCCGGGTGCGGGAAGTCGGTGCCCCACATGACATTCTCGATACCGATGTCATGTCGTACGGCAGTAGAGCCCTCGTCAAACAGGGCGGAGGCGCCAACCCAGCAATTGCGTCTGAAATACTCACTGGGCAGCATGGTGAGATTGCTGCGAAAATCCCCCAGCTTTCCAGAGGTGTGTTTTACCGACGCTCGCACATCCATCATTTCCAGCATATGGGGAATCCAGAATTCACTTACCTCTGTCATAACAAACTTGAGCGTTGGAAACTTTTCGAATACGCCACCGAAAATCAGGTGCCAAAGAGGCCTACCGGTCCACCATGCGAATTCCGTGAGGTATATACCAACAGCCCCCGGCAGATCGAAGTTATAGTCAGGTGATGGCCCGGAATGGGTATGGACAACCATATTGTGCTCTGCACAATACTCCCACACAGGATAATATTTGGGGTGATTATAGGCATCCTTGTCACCCATCAGCGCGGGAATCAGAATACCCTTAAGCCCATTGGTGTGGGCCCACTTCACCTCCGCCAGCGCCTCGTCCACATCGTACAGCATCAGCACTATAGCGAGGCCGATACGACGCACGGGTTCATCCTGACAAAACTCCGCCATCCATCGGTTGTGCGCCCTGGCTCCCGCCCATTGCAGCTCCGGCTCTACCCCCCAGGGTTTCAAACTTAAGCCGGCCCCAAAGGGCGGCGCATTCATCTCGGTGATACCGTCGGGGAACAGCACTTCCGCCGCAACGCCGTCGCCGTCGATCACTTTGTTGCGCACCGCGCCGTCCCATGCCCCGGTCAATTCATCGGTAATCCCCTGACGCCACTCATCATTGAAATCGGAAATCAGGAATTTTTCTTCAGCTATACGGGTCATCGCTTTCTGCCGCGGCAAGGCCTCATCAAATGCCTTGTGATACTTGCTGTCTACGTAGCTTCGATATTCAGCCATCGGCAAGCCGGCATGGCCATCAGTTGAGACGATTAGATAACGATCCATTACTACTGCTCCTAGTGACACCAGGTTATTTCCGCCCTGTAAAAGTGAGGCGCGTTATTTCTAAGCCCGGATGGGGCCACCATTCTTTCCGAGCCAGCGACTGCCGGATATGACATCGACGTAAGGCCAGAACTTCTCCGGGTCCAGGGGTTCCGCCAATTTTATTTCCCTGCTCAAATACTCCGGCCACCACAAGTGTGCCGATACCTGCTCCAGCATGGGCAATTCGCTGGCGATGGGATCCCAGGGGCTGTCTCGTAACGTGAGCGTCCCGTCCAGCGCGATTCTGTGGCCCGGCCCGTACTTGCCATGCACATGCACCACGTGCGGCGGAAAATCGTAACCCTGCCCCCCGCCCACCTGACGGGATACCTTCACCCACCACTCATTGCG
The DNA here is from genome assembly GCA_963977485.1 of uncultured Haliea sp. Classification (GTDB taxonomy): domain Bacteria; phylum Pseudomonadota; class Gammaproteobacteria; order Pseudomonadales; family Halieaceae; genus JARRPM01. The sequence continues at coordinate 167,662 of CAXBOW010000004.1, read as the reverse complement.
CTCGAGGCCGCCCTTCAAGGGATCTTCCTGGCCCAATGTCCCCTCGAATTCGACAAAGGTATAGCTCTGGTGGGCACAGCGCGCAGATACCTTGTTTTGCAGGCGGAAATAATCCGTCTGGCAGGGGAACTTCGGTTGCCCGTTGGTAAACTGACTAATGAAAATTGCAGATTCCTGGTCAATGCCGTAGCCGATAGCGTATTCACCAGGGACTCCCCCGACGCTTGCATCCACGGTAATCAATATCCCGTATTCAGGTTCCTCGTTGACTGGAAGGTTGTAGATTGTCAGTGTCACATTGGAGGTATTGCTGGTGTCTATGCCCGGCGGCAACAACGCTGCAATACTCTCCGGATCAGTCCGGTAAACTATCTTGAGCATGGGCCACTCACTGATTTCTCCAGGGCTTGTGGATGGCTCTCGTGTTGGGTCGGACATCAGGGGTTCCTCGGTTTTTCAATTAACGGGTGATCTGGCTAATCTATACCTGCAACCAGCAGGGAAAAACCCCACAATCGTGGTAAGAGCGTTTCCAACCAATAACTAATGGGCGACACTCACTGCTTGATTTGTGTACGCTGAAACGCGCCCATACTGCGGATGGCGGCGCGCCTGGATTTCAAGTGCCGATGTTTGAACGCGCTCCACTGGTTGCGCCAGCCGGGTATAACGCTCGGCCTGTGCCCCAGAGCTTTAAGCGCTGAAGCTACAACCTCTTTGGGCGCCATACCGAAGCTGACCCGCCGGGACTTTGTGGCACCGGGACACAGGACCTGGAACGCAATATTGTGGTCTTTCAGCTCATAGTAGAGCGCTTCGCCGAGAATCAACTGAAATGCCTTACTGGCTGAATACTCTGCCATATAGGGCAGTGCCATATGCCCGGCGATAGAACTCACCTGTATAATTGCTCCACGTCCAGCCCAGGCCATCATTTTTCCGAAGTGATGGATCAATCGAATCTGCACCAGAGTGTTCAATCTCAGACTGTCTTCCACCTCCTGGGCTGACCTGTCGAGAAACCTGCCGTGATAGCTCGCAGCTCCTGCATTATTGACAAAAAGAGCAAAAGTAATTTCGTTCGTCACCGCCGAAATAATAGTCAGGTAGTCAGTATCACTGAGGTCGCAGGGGATAGCTCTGGCCTCAATACCCCAGATTGAAGACAGTTCCTGACACTGCGACCGAAGGGCGCTGGCATCCCGTGCCAGCAGGGCAAGATTGAAGCCCCGGGAAGCCAACTGGCTGGCAAATTCGCGGCCAATGCCTGCCGTACTTCCCGTGACGAATGCCCAATCACCCTCTTTCCGCATGGTATTGCCCGTGTGAAGCATTAAGGCAACACCTCCAATGTCCAATTGAGTTCGAGCTTCACCGTTGCTATTACATTGAAAATTTATGTCCCCAGATACTGGGCAAGGTGGTTTTTGTCGGCGTGTAATCAGTCCAGTCCATCTTTAAACCTTCGCAACCAAACTCCAGTTCAAAACCACCCGGCGTGCGCATGTAGAACGAAAGCATACGGTCGTTGGTATGGCGACCAAGCGTGGAAGAGACATGGATGTTGCGTTGCAGTACTCGGTCCAGGCAGTAGCCTACTTCGTCAACGTCTTTGACTTCCACCATCAAATGAATGCAACCGGCCGGGTGTTCTCCACCAAACAGCCCAATAGAATGATGCCGGGGATTCTCAACATGCAGAAAATTCATCCCAAGACCCGGATCTGCAGGATCGTCAGAGAATTTGAAATGCATGAAATCTGAATCCCCAAGACCCAGTACTTCCGTGTAGAAACGATGGGCTTCTTCCCGATTTGGCGTCGGCAAAACCGCGTGGCCAAACCCGGAGTTACCATTAAAACCCGTCTCAAATGCCGCAATGCCCAAGGGGGAAATAAACTTTGCGTAATCCAGATCAGCACCGTGGTAGAGCTCCAGCGTATTGCCAGATGGATCCTTGAATCGAATAAGCTCGCGAACCCGTCGCTGCGCCAACTCAGCAGCTGTTCCCTCGGTCACTTCCACACCGGCAGCCGCCAGTTCTTTACGGGCGGCATTAAAATTCCCTTCATCCAGTAACTCAAGACCACACAGCAGCAACCGGTCTGTATCGCCAGGGACTATCGCCCAACGGAACGGCCGCTCGTCCATCTTCAAATAGACATTGCCATCGTCCGACATCCCCGGCGCCACCATCATCCCCAGGACTTCGGTGCCGAATTGCAACCACTGTTGCGGGTCAGTCGATTCGACCAGGACATAACCTAAACTACGTATATTCATCTAAAACCTCTCCACATAAATAGAAGAACGGCGCTCTACTTCTTTCAAGCGTTGCGCCGGCCCCATAACCCGAAATGACAGCGTAAGCTATCCGATTCAATCCGAGCCGAGAAAAGACAAACATTCCTTATTAAACATATCGGCATACTCCACCATCACCCAGTGACCACACTCGGAAAGAATAATGAATTTCAGCTGAGAGCAATTCCTGATCAAAGCCATAATCCCGTTGTCCGGCATCATGCGATCGTTGGTCCCCCAAAATGCCAGTACCGGACAGGAAAGCTCTGCCAGACGCTCTGCCAGATTGGGAATATCCATGGTCATCATGACGTGGCCGTTCATCGCAGCCATAATCTGTAACCGTTCGGCGACCAGTTCGTCAGTGGTGTATTTCGGGTCGTGCGTCAAACCGAATGTGAACAGCTCTTTCATCACCGAGTGGGTAATCGGTTCTCCTGCACTGTATACCTCAAACATTTTCTGCATTCCCGGCATCTGCAAATACTCTTCTCTATTGCTCATACCTCCAGGAGCCATCAAAATCAGTTTTTCTACCAACTCGGGATATTGCAGGGCGAGACCTATTGCTACTGCACCACCCAGAGAATTTCCGACCAAACAGCATGTCTCTACCCCGATTGCATCCAGAGTTTGCTTAACGCATTCGACAAAAAATGACAGGGGATGGTCTACATCATTGGGCTTGTCAGAGAAACCGAAGCCTATTAGATCTGGCACTAGACAGCGATAACCGCGCGCTGCCAGCCAGGGGTAGTTACCCTTGAAATTACTGTGACCACTGGCGCCGGGACCCGAGCCATGCAGAAAAACAACGGCCGGCCCCGCACCCACATCAATATAATGTATACGGTAACCGTTGGCGCAATCTGCGTAGTGTTCTTCCGGTAAAACACCGTTGAGAGCCATAGATAAATCCTTATTTCAAAGTGCCAAAATTTACAGGCTTAAATCGGTGTTTTCCTGGCCGAACAATATGCCCCCAAGATTGATCGCGAATGGTTCGGAGATGTTGGCGATATGCGCCTGGCTGGCAAAAATATCCTGGTGCTGACCCAGCAGGGCACTGCCATTGCGAATCGCTCCGGAACCGGCAGCCTTGAGCATCCTGGACGAGATTGCCAGACACTGGTCAGCGACAACTGAAGTGTCGTAGCGAAAACGGGCACGGTCCTCCAACGAAACCGATGCGCCTGATCGCGCCGCGGCCATCAAGCGGTCAAAGTTATTGAACATCTGCAACTTCATATGCTCAATCCCGCACTTCGCATCGGCGGCTATCTTTCTGGCAGCCGGGTCATCTTTCATTGCAACTGGACCTGCAACCCGCGTCCTGGCGACTTCGATGTAGTTATTCAGCACACCCTCAACGGCACCGAGTGATGCAGTGCACACCGCGCGGGAAAATACCTGCATGAACGGCAAGCGGTAAACAGGCGCCTTGGCAGCATGCTTTTCGCTGTTGCGATCGTCACTCATCTTGTGGACTCTATGCACGGGGACGAACTGGTTTTGCACCACGATATCGTGGCTTCCGGTTCCCTGCAGGCCAACCACATCCCAATTTTCCTCGATGCTATAATCCCCGCGCGGGAGCAAAAAGGTGCAATAATTCCGCATGTCCCAGGGTGCATCTTCGGTGGGCACAACAGCGCCGAGAAAGACCCACCGGCAATGCTCGCAACCACTGGAGAAACTCCAACGACCACTGAGCATATATCCGCCATCGACAGGTGTGACTCCGCCCATCGGCGCGTAAGAAGAAGAAATCAGTACTGCTGGGTCCTCACCCCATACATCCTCGGAGGCCTGCTCATCAAAGAGATTCAGCTGCCAGTTATGTACCGCAACCACTCCCAGCACCCAGGAACTCGACATACAGGCCCGGGCAAGCTCCAACACCACGGCGTAAAACACCTGCGGGTCCATTTCATAGCCGCCGTACCTCTCGGCCTGAAGAATTTTGAAGAAGCCTGCCGCGTGAAAATCAGCGATAGTTTCATCCGGCACCCGGCACAATGACTTGCACTGCGCAGCCCGCTCGCGCAGCACCGGCTGTAAATTTCTTGCGGCCTCGATCAAACTCACTGCACGTGGTGAACCCATGCTGTGCGCTGAGTCATTCAAGCTGGTTTGTGCTAAATCATTCACAGTATGACCTCACCTGGTTTGGCGTTTTACTTCCATTTACTACTACCCATTGCGCGATAGCTCACTGAGCAAGATAGTGTCGATGCGGGAACGATAGCCTGCGCATGCACAGAAAATAAGATGCTGCGTGTAAATTTACTGTGCACGAATAGAGGATAATTCAGGTCTTGTCCCAGACAATGTTCGCGCGGGGATGCAATTGACTGGCATCGCCAATCTCGTAGCGGAGAACTCTTACAAGGCTAAAGTGTGCGGGAGGCTGTGAGTACTTCGAGGCTACCTGGTTCATATTTGCAGGACAGAACCGACCTGTATTCTGTGCGCGAACGACTGATATACCAGGCGCCCTCCACCTTTCGATATTCATCATGGTAAAACGCACTCAACAGGGTAAGCGTACTCTCGCGTGTATTAATATTCCGATAGTTAAGCCCCCACAAACCACGGGCAGATGCACTGTCGATCAGTTCGATTTCGGGATTGCTGCAGTGGTGCATATCGAGCACAAAATCATGACAGCCCATGGGAATAAAAATGCTGTCCACGAACTCGTCCCTGTTGCGACAATGGCCGAAGCTGGACATATCGATCTCTACTTCGCCCTCAAGGAAGCAGGCGCGTACCGCTTCCGGATCCTGCTGGTCGCAGGCGTTCAGATACCGGGCCTTCAGTCGCTTTATTGCCTCGATATCCTCCAGCTGCTGCAGGCGCGCCTCCAGTTTTGCAGATATATCTTCATTCATTTTTAACATTTGCCCGCGCCGGAGTTCCCAGCACACTCCAGCGCCTGTCGAATTTGTATATCTGTAAGGCATTGACGGGCTCCATACCTCTTACGCCCTTGATAACAGGAATCTTTTCCTCCAGTAATTCCCGGGCCTGCTCACTGCTTCTTACACTGAAGGTACAAATAATATCGTATCGCCCCAGCATGGCGGACACAAAATTTACTTCCGGTATGGCTGCGAGCCGATCGCAAACTTTTCGGATTTTTCCATCAATTGTATTGATGCCGACAAAACCACCGACCGGGTTAGCGAAGACCTTGGCATCTACCGCCGCGGTAAAACGCACCAGATTGTCGTCCTTCATGCGACGGATGCGGGTGCGGACGGTTGCCTCTGTAATTGCCAGCATGCCGGCTATCTTGCGATTGCTGATGCGGACATCCTGGTACAGGCAGTCCAGAATTTGTCGGTCTAATTTATCCAGGCGTCGTGTCATGGCAACACCGGTATCTCGTTGGAAGCAAACTTGACTACCTCAAGGCAAAGCCCGGGAGCGCGGGCAGAGACGCCGCGGATTGAGGGTATAACAACGGTCAGCAGGTGATTCAGATGCTGCTGGTTATCGGCTGCGATCACCACCTCGATATTAAACCGCCCGGTGACTGTCTGTACTGCCAGGGTCTCGTCCAGCAAGGCGAACTCTTCGGCCACCTCCGGCACGGAACGCGACTCTACGCTTACACCCACCAACACCAGGAACTCCCTGCCGCTGGCCCGTATGTCTGTTTCCGCCAGCAGGTGCACCAAGCCGCCCTGTAGCAGTCGATCAAGGCGCTTGTTGGCTGTTGGCCTGCTTATACCCAGCGCCTTTGCTATGTCTCCTGCGGGCATGCGCGCATCTTCGCGTAGCAGGGCGACCAGCTTGCGGTCTGTGTCATCCAATTCAAATGGCGGCTGTCCGTCCAACGATTGTCTTTCCTGAATAACCAACAGTTGTCATGGTTCGGCGAAGTTGCATCACCATCGCCCGTCTGCTCCGGGGCGAGCTGCGCCGCACGCCCGCAGCATGGAGAGCGACCTCCCCTTGCGATACACCTTTCTTTTTAGTGCATGAATTTAACTTAAAAAACGCATACCTTGTAAAAATAGCATATATATATTTACATATATATGCATTCAGCCAACCGACTTCACGTTCTTGTGGGTCTGGAATAATCCGTTAAGAATTACCATTTGATAGATGCGAGCATTACCTCTACACCTCTGCGCAGGGATGTTTTGTCCGCCATGCCTTCAGCGCTGGCAAAACTGGCCATGCCCATCGTGCCGCCAATAAAAGTCAGCATCAAATCGTCTACCGAAAAATTTGGTGGGACATCGCCACTGTCAATGGCCTGTTGAAATACACCACGGAGCATGGTCGAGGCGACCTTGTAATGGTCTCTTTCCTCATATTCCGCAATTTCCGGGTGACGCTTTGCCTCCAGGTGGGCTTCCAAAAATAAGGCGAGCGTTGTCTTGTCCTGTTCGTAGAGGTCTACCGCCATTTTCAGTATTGCGCGCAGCTTCTCTTTAAATGGCGCGTCGAATTCAAGTGCGGCCTTAAATCCCGGCAAAATAGGTGTGAAGCTATATTCTATCGTGGACAGATACAGATCCGGCTTGGAGTCGAAATAGGTATAGAGTGCGGCGGGGGTGAGGCCCGCTCTCTCGGCCACATCTTTAAATGTGGCAGCGCCATAGCCATTTTCGACAAAGCAGCCACGTGCAGCGAGCAGTATTGCCTCCCGCGTCTGGGAACGCTTGCGTCCCTGGGGCCTGCCTACCTTATTCGGTGCCTCAGTTCTCGACATACACTAATACATTATCCGACAGCGCCACATTAGGAACGCGCATGATACCAAAAAACCCTTGTTGTAATTATTTAATTCGTGCTTTAATTATTTTAATCGAGACCTTACCCGCCCACTGGAACCCGGTCAATTACGGGCCAGCAGCAATCACCAGGCCGGGAACAGACACAGGCAAGGCTTCATCGCCGTTACTTTAGACACTGGAGAAAACTATGAGCGCCTGCCCTTATGCCAACATCCTGGATCCCGACTTTTACGTCGATGGACATCACCATCCAAAACTGCAGGAAATTGCCCATAAGGCCGACAAGCCTATAGTAAGGATCGATGACCCACTCACAGGGGTTCCCTACTGGGCTGTGTTGACACAAAAAGAGGCGGATATTATTTGCAAGGATCCACTGACCTTCTCCAGCGAGGCCAGATCCGCAATGCCGGTGGAATTCGGGGAAGAGGATCTCGCCATGCAGACACAGATGATGGTGAATATGGACCCACCCAAGCACCAGAAGTATCGGCGCATTGCCCGCAATGCGTTTACGCCAAAAGCCGTTGAGGCCTATCACGAAACCTTTAAGGCCTATGCCAAAGAAATCATTGATACGGTGGCCGCCAAAGGGGAGTGTGAATTTATTACCGAAGTGGCGGCAGAACTCCCGCTGATGGCAATCCTGGATCTATGTGGCGTGCCGCTGGAAGATCGTAAAAAAATCTTCCAATGGACCAATCAGATGTTCTTTGTGGACGATGAAGAGGTTGGGGGCGAGGACGGGGCCAACCAGGCTCGGGAGGCCACCATCAATGTCTTTATGTACGCGGAACAACTCGCCAAACAACATGCTGAAAAACCTCTTAACAACATCGTGGGCGCCCTTCTCGACGGAGAAGTGGAGGAACAAAAGCTGACAACCATCGAATTCCAGATGTTTTTTGTCATGCTGATCGCCGCCGGCAACGAAAGTACCCGTTCGGTAACATCGCATGCCATGCGCTTGCTGATGGAACACCCCGAACAGTTGGACATGCTGGTTAATGATCCCTCGCTTATCCCCGATGCTGTTGAAGAGGCATTGCGCTATAACCCTGCATTTATCGGTATGCGCCGCACTGTGATGAAAGACATTGATCTCGGCGGACAGCAGCTTAGAAAGGGCGACAAGCTTATGCTCAATTGGCATTTAATCAACATGGATGAAGCGGTGTTTGATGACCCTGTCAAATTTGATATTACCCGCGCACAGCGTATGCCAGAACTTTACCGTGAGCACCGCGCCTTTGGCGTCGGGCAGCACTTTTGTCTCGGTTCCCATCTGGCGAGGCTGGAATTGAGAGTGATATTTGAGGAGCTGATCCCGCGGTTACGCAATCCAAAGTTCGCTGAACCAGTCAAATACTTCCGTGACAATTTTGTCAATGGCATCAAGGAGATGAAGATAAGCTTCGACCCAGAAGCTGCCTGATTGATTACCCCTTCTCTGGAAACACTCTAACCACGCACGCCGGTTTTTTCCCGTTTGCTGCGCGTTTAGAGTGGGCCAACAAAATCGAGTGCGAAACTCCTGTAACCAGGCGTATCGTGGGGAAGTTGCCAGAAGGGCCGGCTATCGGCTTGCAGAGGTGGAGTATCCATGTTGACTACAATACACAGGGCGGCACTACTGCTGACAGTCTCGCTGTGGGCCCAAGGGGCCCCGGCGGGGGAGCAACCCAATATTGTATTGATTGTTGCAGATGATATTGGTTACTCGGATTTCGGTAGCTTCGGTGGCGAGATCGATACACCCAATATCGACGCCCTCGCCATGCAGGGCGTTCGCTTTTCAAACTTTCACGCGGCCTCCAGCTGCGCACCCACCAGAGCCATGCTATTGACCGGCGTTGACAGCCACCTGGCAGGCGTCGGCAGCATGCGGGAGCTGATGCCGCTATCGCACCGCGGCAAGCCCGGTTATGACGGTGTACTCAATGACCGTGTGCAAACCATCGCCAGTTTGATGCAACATTCGGGGTATCGCACAACGGTCGCCGGCAAGTGGCATCTGGGTACCGAGGCCGGCAACCTCCCCCCCGCCAGAGGTTTTGACAACTCGGTAATACAGGCGGACAGCGGGTCTGACAACTTTGAAATGCGCCCTTATCTGCCGATGAAGCCCGAAGCCTACTGGTATGAAAACGGCCAGCGAATGTCGGCTTTACCGGCAGACTTTTATTCGTCGAGATTCTTTGTCGACAACACGATTGAGTTTCTGCAGTCGACTAACTCAGAGAGCAAACCTTTTTTCGCCTATATTGCGTTCCAGGCGAATCACATGCCAATCCAGGCGCCCGCGCAGTTCATAGACCGCTATCGCGGCCGCTACGCACAGGGTTGGGCAGAAGTCCGGAAAAAACGAATCCAGAAAATCAGAGCGTTCGGCATGATCGCCGATCAGGCGACGCTGGCACCCGGCCCGTCACAAGAGGAATGGGACGCCCTCACCCCGGAGCAACAGTATTTTGAAGCCCGACGCATGCAGGCCTATGCCGGCATGGCCACGGCCATGGATCATGAAATCGGTCGTCTGGTCGCCTATCTGCGCGACACCGGGCAGTACGACAATACCGTTTTTATACTCTTCTCCGATAACGGCGCAACGGTCGCCGAACCCTATGATAGTGCGTTCGCGAGACGGTGGTTGGAGAAAAACTTTCACCACGAAGTGGAAACATTGGGAGAAAAAGGTAGCTGGGTGGCGGCGGGCAGCCACTGGGGGCGGGTTTCCAACTCGCCTTTTGACGGCTACAAATTCTATGCCCGCGAGGGAGGTGTCAGAGTGCCGCTGATCATCTCGGGATTGCCTTCGATCGTACCGGGCGCAGTAAATGGCGACTTTGTCTACATCACTGATCTGGCCCCTACACTGCTGGAGATTGCAGGTTCAGATTTACCGGAGGCCGCCGAGGGTCGGGAAAGAATGACGGGGAAAAGCCTGGTACCTGTATTCGAGGCAGGATCGCTGCCTCCACACAGCCCCGATGAGGCCATAGGGTACGAGTTTTCCGGTAATTCAGCGCTGTATCAGGGCGACTACAAGCTGGTCAAAAATCAACCTCCGGTCGGCGACCGGAAATGGCGTTTATACAACACAAGCGACGATCCCGCAGAAAGCCTGGACCTGAGCGAGCTCAGGCCAGGTTTGTATGAGGAATTACAGGCTGAGTACGCATCCTATGCCGAAGAGACAGGTGTCCTTCCCATGCCGGATGATTACTCTGTGGCAAAGCAGGCGGCGATTAATGCGCTGGTATTTTTCTACCTGCCGAGGTATGCACCCTACTTCGCGGGTTTTCTGGTATTCCTTGCCGCCATTTATATCCACTACCGTCGCCGGAAAACAGGCAGATAAAAACTCAATGAAACCAACTTTCAAAACAGCGCCCTTTTTTCTGGTCATCGCTGCGCTGACGGCCTGCAGCCCGGTAGAGGATCCCACACTGTTTCCGCAGTTTGATCCCGCCAACGTCGAACCCCCGCCGCCCAAGCCTGCGATTGAGCACAACCCCACCCGCCACCTGCTGTGGGGTGACCTGCATATTCACACCAGCTATTCTACGGATGCCTATGTGATGGGCGTGAAGGCGACACCGGACGATGCTTATATCTTCACCCGTGGCGGCACCATAGAACACGGTGCAGGTTACCCCATTCGCATTGACCGCCCACTGGACTTTGCCGCAGTCACTGATCACTCGGAATATATGGGGGCCGCCCGGGCAGACGACAGCGTCACCCTGCCTTTCGAGGAACGCAGCCTGAGGGAACGCCTGCTCAATGACAGCCCCCTGTCCATGTCACTTGTACTGGCAAAAATTGCCGGCAGCATTAAGGGGTTTGATCAGTACGGGGACTCGCCCGAGATTCGGGAAATTGCTATGAATGCCTGGCAACTGATGGTCGACACCGCTGATGCTCACTATGAACCGGGGGTATTTACCACGCTTGTGGGCTACGAATGGTCATCGATGCCAGACGACCAGAATTTGCACCGCAATGTGATTTACCGGGACACCAATGTACCCCCATCGCCCTTCACCTCGCTGGATTCCGACAACCCGGAAGATCTCTGGGACGAGTTAGACAGGCAGCGAGCGGAAGGCAAAGTCGTAATGGCCATCCCCCATAATGGCAACGTGTCCAACGGACTGATGTATGAACGGGTGCAGTTTGACGGTACTCCCTTGACGGCGGAATATGCCGAACAACGCCTGCGCAATGAACCCATCAGCGAGATCATGCAAATCAAGGGTTCCTCAGACACACATCCCCTGTTGTCGCCGGAAGACGAGTTTGCCGATTTTGAGATAATGTCCTCGCAGCTTAGCCCTACTGGCGACTTCAGCGAACCCTCGGGAAGTTACTCACGCGATGCCTTGCGCACCGGCATCGAGTTCTCGCACACGGAGGGTTTCAACCCCTATCGTTTCGGTGTGATAGGCAGCAGCGACAGCCACAATGCCAGTACTTCTGCAGAGGAAAGCAAGCACCATGGCAAACTGCCTCTGATGGATGGCACAGCGGGCCTGCGACTGGGCAAATCCATCTTGCTGCCGGAATCGATGCAACGCTCCCGCAAATGGGGTTCTGCCGGCCTGGCCGGGGTGTGGGCCGAGGAAAATACCCGCGAGTCGGTCTACGACGCTCTTGCCCGCCGGGAAACCTACGCAACCTCGGGCCCGCGGATCAGCCTGCGTTTTTTCGGCAGCTTCAATTACAGCGCGGAGATAATGGAAAGCACAGATTTCCTGCAACGGGCCTATGCTGGCGGGGTACCCATGGGCGGTGTACTCCCATCCCCGCCGGAGGAGCAAGGCACCGGAATCCCGGGAGCAGAAGACATCAATACGGCCCCGGGCTTCGCCGTCTGGGCAGCCAAAGACGCCGAGGGCGCCAACCTGGACCGGGTGCAGATTATCAAGGGCTGGATCGATAAGCAGGGTGCCAGCCGGGAGACGATATTTGACGTGGCACTGTCCGACGGACGCAAAACAGGCGCCAACGGTACAGTACCGCCAGTGGGCAACACGGTGGATGTTGCCGGGGCAACCTACACCAATGCCATAGGCGCCACCCAGTTGAGTGCCTTCTGGCAAGACCCGGAATTCGACCCAGCCCAGGAGGCGTTTTACTACGCCCGGGCAATTGAAATTCCCACCCCACGCTGGTCAACCTACGACGCTATGCGCCTGCAAATCGAAGCACCTGAACCTACCAGCATCCAGGAACGGGCGATCAGTTCGGCTATCTGGTATCCAGCGAAATAGCCCTTGGCCCAGGTGACGAATCAGTAACACTTCATGGGCAAGGTTTGTCGTGATCGGCTCTTGCGCGGCGGATGTCCCTGTCAGTCCGGGGTAGAAGCTCGTAGCCCACACCGGCGAACTGCCCAACCACACCGCTTACGCAAAGATCGACTCCCTCCACGAGCAGGCTGTCGCGAATTCTTGCAACGGAAACACCTGAATTCGCATCGATGAAAATCTGTGAGACGCCGGTGCCGTCATCGAGAAAGAGCTTGAAACCATAGACGCCATCATCCTGAAGATCCGCCACAACGATTCCCCGCACGGTGATAACGTTACCTTCATTGGCGGAAAAGGGCATCAGGCAATCACACCAATTGGGTACCACATCCGGATCTCCGGGAATGTCCGGACGCTTCGCCAACTGGCCAACCGCACGGGGTGCGAATACCACAGCCCGCTGCGAATTTACTGTGTGTACCACCGTGTTGCGAAGAGCAAGCGTGCCAAATTGACAGTACGTCATGCCGCTAACTCGCACCCAATCCCCGTATTTCAAACCCATATCCTCATCGGTCAGTACAAAAATTCCTCCTGTCCCATCAGCAAGAAAAAAACCTCTGTTCTGATACGAACTCGCGAAAACACCCGAAGCCGCCTCAACCTGGCCCTCCACGATATAACGGGTGGGATTGGTCACTTCGCACGCTGGCTGCTCACAATCAGCGCTTGCGTCAGGGCAGAAAATCGATACTTGCGCCCTGGCTGTCACCTCACTCACGGCGCTGGGAGCACCCGCTCTGGAGTCATATTCCAGCACCTGACTATCACGACCCTGAGCCACTGCGGAGTATCCGAATACCAGCGCCAGCTGAGCCAACAGGGCTAAGCAAAAAATCCTGCTCGCAACGGCGCAGCCCCCACAATGCGGGCGAGCCTCAGGGGGCTCTCGGTGTGAGAGACGTGGTTGCCGTTTTGTACCCATATTTTGTCTCATGTTGTAATCCGTTACGGAGTTCACTGGGAGTATAGGGCGAATTTACGGTTCGGTGGCAGCGGACTGAGCCTGCCCGGTAGACCTGATTTGCTCCTGACAGCTACTTTTTGTGCCAGAATGCACTTACTTACCAGTACCTTTTCACGCCACTGGAGGCAAGTCACTACCATGCATGACCTACACCACTTCGTTGCCGGTTTACCCAAGGCCGAACTACACCTCCACCTTGAAGGCAGCCTGGAACCAGAGCAAATGTTTGCGCTCGCTGCACGCAACCGTATCGCACTACCCTATGACAGCGTGCAGGACATTCATAACGCCTACAACTTCAGTAATCTTCAGGAGTTTCTGGACGTTTACTATACCGGGATGAGTGTGCTGCAAACCGAACAGGACTTTTATGAGCTGACCATGGCCTACCTGCGAAAGGCCCACGCGGATACAGTACGCCACGTTGAGGTATTCTTTGATCCCCAGGGACATACTGAGCGGGGAATTTCATTCGCCACAGTCATTACAGGAATCAGCAAAGCGCTGGCAGACGGGAAAGCACAGTACGGCATTTCCTATAAACTGATTATGTGTTTCCTGCGCCATCTAAGCGAAGATGAGGCTTTCGCCACGCTGGAACACGCCAAGGCACATCTGGATTTGATCGACGGCGTGGGCCTGGACTCCTCCGAGATTGGTCACCCTCCTGCAAAATTCGCAAATGTATTCGCTGCCGCCGGCGATCTCGGCTTGCTAAAAGTGGCACATGCCGGGGAAGAAGGCCCACCCTCTTATATCGAAGAAGCCCTGGATTTACTGAAAATCGACCGGCTGGATCACGGAAACCGTGCAATAGAGAGTCCGGTGTTACTGCGGCGCTTAGCAGAGCAGAAAATGACACTGACCCTCTGCCCACTATCCAACCTTAAGCTCTGCGTAATCCACGACATGACTGATCACCCCATAAAGGACATGCTGGCACTGGGCCTTCGGGTGACCGTCAACTCAGACGACCCCTCCTATTTTGGCGGTTACCTGAACGATAATTACCGTGCCCTTATCGATGCCCTCGATTTGACTCGAGATGAGCTTATCCAACTGGCAAAAAACAGTTTTACAGGCTCGTTTTTGAACGCAGACGAGCAAGCCGTACACCTGCAGGAAATTGGACAATACTCGATTTCGGATACCGACAGCCTACCTCAGTGAATACCTGGAAATTTGCCCACGTCTCACCAGGCGATGAACCATAATAAAGCCGGCGCCGCATTCATCGAGTACAATAGCGAACGGACACGACTATAGGGATGGGGACAATACGTGGATATTTGGGTAGATGCCGACGCCTGCCCGGGAGTGATCAAGGACATTCTGTTCCGTGCTGCTCAGCGGACAGGGTTGAAACTCACCCTGGTGGCTAACCATGCACTGCCAGTTCCCCCCCACGCCAATATTCGCATGTTGCAGGTGAGTTCGGGTTTTGACGTGGCCGACGACGAAATCGTCAAATTGAGCAAGCCCGGCGACCTGGTAATCACGGGGGATATCCCGCTGGCGGCTGAAGTAATTGAAAAGGGCGTTCACGTGCTCAGCGCCCGCGGCGAACGCCTGACCGCTGACAACATAAAGCCGCGACTGAATATGCGCGACTTCATGGACACCATGCGTTCCAGCGGCATACAGTCCGGCGGGCCATCCCCCTTGAACAATCAGGACAAACAACAGTTTGCCAACCAGTTGGACCAATTGTTGGCCAGGGCACAGCAGAATAGACTGTAGTCTTATCAACCAGACATATTTGATTCAAAGGAGACGATTTAGTGGCATATGAACTAACTGGCAAGATAAAGCTAATCCAGGATGCGAAAACATTCGATAGCGGATTTACCAAACGGGAAATGGTGGTAGTTGTCGAGGAGGGGAAATATCCTCAGGAGATCAATCTCGAATTTGTTCAGGATAAAGTGGCCTTACTGGATTCTCTTAGTCCAGGGCAGGAAGTAACGGTCACATTTGATATTCGTGGCAGGGAGTACAACGGCCGGTATTTCAATAACCTCCAGGGGTGGAAAATCACTACTCTGGAAGATACACCTTCACATATGGCAGAAGACCCATCATCAGCGCCGCACTTCCCAACCCCCTCGGATTTTGAGGATGATGATATACCGTTCTAGGCACGTCGACTAAACGCTACACCCCACTATTTCATGTAGCCCAGCTTCGCTAAATGGCTGCGTGCGGATAATCCAATTGCCGGTGTTGAAATGCCAGAATATCTGGTTTTTGAACGACACCTTTATCAATATTGATCGCCCGGCGAATGGTTTCATTTTTCTGCCATTCTTCAGGCCCGCCTGCAATGGTTGGTAAATGGACAATCAGCGCGGCCGAAATGGATCGTGAGGCACTTTCCCAGAAATAGCTCGGCGTGTGATCTACAGCGTAGTAATCCACTTTTTCAACTTGAAACATGGGTTCCTTGAAGGAAGTGGGCCTGGCAAAGTAAAAGCCCATACCCTCGTCGCAGCTGACATCAATTATCAGGCAGCCTGGTTTCAGGCAGGCCTTCTCTTCTTCGATTACAAAATCAATGGGATTGTTGGTGTCCTGAAAGGCACCATTAATAATAATACCTGCTTCGCTGATCAAGTCAGTCAGAGGCCTATGTGTGCCGTCATGCTCAACGACCACCATCCGCGCCTCGTTCTCGCCCCCCATCCTCAGTGTCACATAATGACAATCGAGCACTTCTTCGCGGACTTCATAATCGGGCCGTTGAATACAAATCGTGATATCGCGAAAACCGTGGGCCTTGAGCGCGTAAATTGCGCCACGACTCACCGCCCCAAAACTCAGGATAAACGCTTTTCGCTGGTTACCGTAGTGGCCATCAATCCCTTTCAACTGCAGGGCATGAATTACCGCGCAGTAACCAGCCATCTCATTGTTTTTGTAGAAGGTATGCCTCCCAACCTGACCTTCCGGCCCCCATACAAACATGTCTTCAAAGGCGATCAATGTTTGTTTTCGGTCTATGGCTACCTGGGTGACCTTTCGTTGCTGGGTGCAATGGGGGTAGCCCCACAGAACACCGCCTTCTCGAAGCTTTTCGAAATCAGCAAGTACAGGCTTCGCAACAATTACCGCCTCCATATTTTCCAGTAACTCGTCTCGTGACGCGAGCCCACCCACCAGGTCAGCTATTTCGTCATCAGCAATGCCAAACCGTTCACCATAACCCGTTTCAAAAACCAACTGCTGGCGAAGTTCTTCTGGCAGTCGCGGCAAATGCTCAGGATGGATAGGAACCCGTCGCTCGTCGATTTTTTTGGAGGTTCCAATAACGCCTATCGATAAAGTGCTCAATGTATTTTTTTGCCTCTTTAAGCTCGCTGTTTTTTAGCAAGGGATTCCAGGTGCCAGATCGGCTTACCTGTAGAATGAAGGATCGGGAATAGGTTCGTTCAGTGTTGAGCTGGCAGTCTCTCAAATGGCCGTCAAGATCCACCAAACGCCAGAATCACCGCCAGTGCCTGCTCTTCTGTAAAGCCGTGTCGCGCCATTGTGCGCTGGACCAGGAGATCTCTCAGGTTCACACGACCAGAACTACAGGAGCCATCTGCCCTGCTTTTTTGAATGATTTCGGAGATATTCTCTTCCTTTGGCTTCTGTGCTTTGGTGCTGGGTAGATATTCACTTTTTTCGTCAGACATTTTTGTTCCGCCAGTGTCCATAGTGGGTGGTATTGCACGCCTTGCAGCGTCCCGGAGTGCTGTTCCAGTGGGGTGGGATTCGCGAATTCGGTAGCAAGTATAAAAAATACTATCGACAATAGTTGGCAGATACACGACGCTGCCCTGGAGCAAACGCGCCAAAAAAACTGCTACATGGGCGATCTACTTGAGGTGATATGAATAACTTTCGCGCGTGACACTTCAGCCTGGGCTGAAAATTCCGGTTGGTTTCAGGTGTCCTTGACGACGAAGGGAACGTGCCCGCCAGCTTTCTTCTTGTCCCGTTTTGCTGTCTTTTTTTCCTTGGCGGTAAGGGTGGATTGCTTTTTGGATTCCTTGTTGCTGCGCTGAATCTTCGACATGATCGTGACTCCCGGCCCGAACTGGGCATGCACGGCCACGATGAGATTGGCCTGGAAGCAACTTGAGTACGCTCTCACCAGAGGCCTTGATGCCCGTGCATTATAGCCCTATGAAGGCGTGAAATCTGTTTTACTTGCGATTAGTGTGATCGGCAGAACTCATTCCATCAGCTCAGCGGGACCAGGGCGAACCTTAGCGGGGCGTTCCCAGCACGACACTTACCTGCTGCGAGGTAGGCGATAGAGCGGGGCCGAATTGATTGTAAACGGCCACGTCGGCTGCATCGCGACCATAGCCTATAGCAACATAACCACCGATCACACCAGACTGGGTCGCATCAAAAGCGTACCAACGGCCACCCACGTAGGCTTCAAACCAGGCATGCAAGTCCATAGGCTGCAAACCATAGAGATAGCCCACGACCATGCGGGCCGGAATGCTGAGACTACGGCACAGGGCTATCCCGAGGTGCGACAGATCGCGGCACACACCCCATTGGCGGGCGTTAACCTCAATGGCCGAAACATGCATCTCTCCACTGTAGGGCTCAAAACGAATGGTATTGCGCAACCAGGTTTCAATCGCCGCCACCTGGTTATACCCGGGAAATTGTCCGCCGGTAATCTCATTGGCCAGATTGCCGAAACGATCAGATTCGCAGTAACGACTGGGCAACAGATAGCTCAGTATTGGATCCGGCAGGTTTTGCACATCGACAAAAGGTGCATCCGGGGCCCGGTCCACGGTGTCGGAAATCATGACCTCTGCTGCCGTGTGCACCCGGAAAACCCCGACTGGGGCAACAAGCCGCTGGCACAGATTGCCATAGCTATCGGTAAATTCGAATGCCGGCACAGTCGGAGAAAGATCGTACTGCTCGCTGGCAATCCATTGCTGGGCACCGCTGCGCGGTCGCAGCATCAACACAAAGGGCGTGGGCACGGTAATATCGAACGCCAAATCACAGCGGGTCGTTAACCACATGAAAAGAGTCCTCGACAAATAAGCGCAGGAACAGTATGTACTATAGATGTGGTAAAAAGGAGTATTACCGGAAAATGGGTAAAAACTCGCGAATCGATAGTGCGTGAATGTAATTCACCCAGGCTTGATTTTGATTTAGCTCAGGTTTTTAGATCTCGAATATACATGGCTGTACCATTTCTCAACTCGATCTCGAATAGCTCGGTTGCTTTCATAAGATCGCTGACTCTTTTGTATCCATAGTTGATTGATGAGAAGGAACTATTGTTATTGGAGATATAGCTGTCTACCTGCCCCATATTGGCCCAACCATCGTCATCTGCGGCCTGGTCAACGGCGGTTCTAAGCAGTTTGACCAATGCGCTGTCTTGCCGCAGCTTCGCCTTGGTTTTTTTGCTGGGGGCAGAGCCCTTCTCTGTCTCACCCTCGCCAGCGGAAACCAGGTTCTCGATATAAATAAATGGGGAACATGAATCGACAAACGGCCTGGGAGTCTTCGCCTCCCCGAAACCATAAACCGGAAAACCGCTTTCCAGAATCCTCAGCACCAGGGGGGTAAAGTCGCTGTCACTGGTCATCAAAGCAAAGGCATCAACGTTGCCACTGTAAAGAAGATCCATGGCGTCTATGATCATGGCCGAGTCCGTGGCGTTCTTCCCCTTGGTGTAGGCAAACTGTTGCATCGGTCGGATGGCGTGGGGGTGCAGCTTTTCTGCCCAACCCGTCAAGGAAGGGCTTTTCCAGTCACCGTGAGCATGGCGAACATTTACGGTTCCGTATTTTGCCAACTCCTCCAACACACCCTCTATAGCGGTGTGGCTGACATTGTCACAGTCAATAAGAAGTGCAATTCTCTTGGTCTGCTGCACGATTACCTCCCTATCCGTTCACGTGATTTTGGCTACCCAAGTTGGCAATACCCTCAAAACAGCGGCGGTACACCCGCGGCATCTTCCACCGGAGGTGGCGCGGTGCCGACCAGCTTGTCGGCCTCATCGATCCAGCCGCCGCCCATGGCCTTATAAATATCGGCTGATGAGCTGAGCGCTGAGGCGCGCAAGGAAGCCAGTGTCAGCTCAGCAGGAAACAGGGTCTGCTGGGCCTGCAACACGGTGGAGTAAGGTACATAGCCGCCATCGTATTGCAGTTTCGCCAGTCGTTCGTAGTCAGTAAGCGCTGACACCAGCCGCTGCTGGGCCGCCAACTGCTCGCCGATTTTCAGGTTTGCGACCAGGGCATTGTCGACATCTGCAAAGGCGTTCTGTACGGCAAGCTTGTAGCTTGCCAGCGCCGCTTGTTGTGCCGCCTCTGCCTGCGTCACCTGGCCACTGACAGCGCCAAAGGTAAAAATCGGCCCTGCAATCTGGCCGGCGTAATTCCAGGTACGTGTAGAGCCCTTGAACAGATCAGACAGGCTGGAGCTCGCGCTACCGTAGGCTCCCGTCAATGAAATGGTAGGAAAATACTGCGCTTTGGCGGCGCCGATTTGCGCGTTGGCAGAGATCAACAGCTGCTCGGCCTGCACAAGATCCGGACGCCTTTCCAGCAACTCTGAGGGTAGCCCGGGTGGCACAGCGGGTGCAGACAACTCCGAGATTGGCTTTCCACGCGCGATGTCTCCTGGATTGCGACCCAGCAGTACCGACAGGGCATTCTCCAATTGGGCAATCTGGGATTCGATCAGCGGAATCTGCGTTGCGGCCAGCTCATACTGCGACTGCGTCTGCGCAACAGTCATTAGCGATGTTTGGCCATACTTGAACTGCAGCTGATAGAGATGAGCGGATTCGCCGTACGCCACTAGCGTACGTTGACTGATTGCCAGTTGCTCATCCAGTCCGCGCAAGGTGATATAACTGCTCGCGACTGACGACACCAGCGTAAGAATCACACCACGGCGCGCCTCCTCGGTGGCGAGCATGTTCGCCTGGGTTGCCTCTGACAAACTTCGAATTCGCCCCCACAGGTCCAGCTCCCAACTGGCGGACAGCAGGGCCTGATAAGTCTCCTGGGGATTCGGGAGATTACCCGCCAGGCTGGCGTCCGGGGAACGCAGCTTTTCTCCACTGACCCCATAACCCACCTGAGGAAACAGCGCAGAGCGGGTCTGGGTGACAATGCCAATGGCCTGTTCGACATTCGCTGCAGCGATCTGCACGTTGTAGTTGTTGGCCAGCGCAGTTTCAATCAGTTCATCAAGAACCGGGTCGCCAAACTGCTGCCACCACACGGTATTGGCAGTCGCCGCGACAGCCTTTGGCTCGTAACGATAGGCGGAGGGGATTTCCACCTCGGGTCTTTGATAGTCCGGGCTCAAGGTACAGCCATTCAGCAGTATCAACAGTGCCAACGCGGCAAAGCCTGTCTTTTTACGATCTGCGCCGGGCAGGCGAAATGCGGAGCGAATCCGTTTTAGCTCAGGATGCGGCATCTCAGTCACCCTCCCCTGGCAATTTCGGATTCGCTACACTGTCTTTGCCGTCTTCGGGCGATTTCACGTCTTTTTTGTTGCGCTCGGCGAAACTGTCAAAGAGATAGAAAAGCAGCGGGACATACAGCATTGCGAGTGTGGTTTCGCCAATCATGCCACCGATAATGCCCGTGCCGATGGAGTGCCGCGCGTTCGCACCCGCGCCCATCGCCAGTGCCAGCGGCAGGCAACCCGCGGCAAAAGCCAGTGATGTCATGATAATGGGGCGCAGCCGCTGCTCACCTGCCAGCACTGTGGCTTCCATAATCGATTTGCCCTGTTTGCGGAAATCCACAGCGGCAGATACGCGCAGCACGGCGTTTTTGGCGCCCAGCCCGATCAACACCAACAATCCGATCTGGAAGTACACATCGTTCTCCAGGCCTCTGGCTGTGATCATCAACAGTGCACCGAGTATTCCGAAGGGCACTGCTGACATCACGGCACCAGGCAAAGTCCAGGATTCATACTGCGCAGCGAGTACCAGGAAAACGATAATGAGGCCAAAGACAAAGGCGATCATCGAGGTGCCACCGGATTGCTGTTCCTCAAACGCGATACCAGACCAACCGTAGGTGTAGCCCTGCGGTAACGCCTCGTCAGCGACGGCCTCCATCGCGGCAATGGCATCACCGGAACTGTAACCCTCAGCAGCGCTGGCGTTAACCTTGGCAGCCGGGAAGCCATTGAAATGTGGCAACATATCCGGACCGGAGACCCACTCGGTGGTGACGATCGCGGAGAGCGGGACCATCTTGCCGTTGCTTGAACGGGTATAAAGGCGCTTGATATCTTCCGGATCCTGTCTGTATTTGGCATCGGATTGCAGAATCACCCACCACACACGGCTGAACTGGTTGAACTGGCTGGCAGTCAGCGAACCGAATTGCGCCTGAATGGCGTTGTAGACATCCTCCACCGGCACACCCAACAGCGTGGCCCTGTCGCGGTCGACATTCACACGCAGCTGCTGCGTGTTGGCCCGGAACGTGGACGACACGCGGGTAAGCTCGGGCCGCTCTGCCGCCTTTGCCAGAAAGCCTTTTGTTACAGCGTCGAGCTGAGATGGATCGCCGGCACCGGTATCCTGAATCCAGAACTCGACACCACCGGTTGAACCAATACCGGGAATCGGTGGCGGTGCTACCGGATAGATAATGGCCTCCTTAATATCGGCAGTTTCCCTGGCGAGGGTCATCAACACAGCCCGCGCATTCTCCTCGCGCGCTGTTGTGGTCGAATCATATCGTTCCTTAAAATCCTTGAGCGTTACAAAGAACGTGCCGGCATTGGTCTTGAAGCCACTGTCAAGCAGGCTGTAGCCGGTGATCATGGAGCGTGTATCTACGCCGGGAATTTTGGCGAAAACCGCATCCACTTTTTCGGCGACAGCCTGGGTACGTTCGATACTGGCAGCCTCGGGCATAATTATCGCCGCCATAACATAGCCCTGATCCTCATTCGGGACAAAGCCAGTCGGCGTGATCGAAAACAAATGGTAAATACTCCAGAGGAAAAAGAGCAGTAGCCCCAGCGCAATAACCCAACGCTTGATGACCAGCTCAACCGCGTGCCCAAAGCCTCGGGTAGTCGCGTCCACTTGCCGATTAAACCAGGCGAAGAAGCCTTTCTGTGCCGGCGGGTTATGCTTCAGCAGAATTGCACACATGGAAGGCGTGAGCGTCAATGCAAGAAACCCGGAGATGATAACCGATACCACAATGGTCACTGCAAATTGTTTGTACAGCTGACCGGTGGTGCCAGGCAGAAAGGCGGCGGGGACGAACACCGAGGCCATCACCAGGACGACGGCTACCAGGGACGTGGATATCTCGCCCATGGACTTGATCGTGGCTTCCTTGGGTGGAAGATTGTGATCATGCATATTCCGTTCTACGTTTTCAACTACGACGATTGCATCATCCACCACCATACCGATGGCGAGCACCAAGCCAAAAAGTGTAATCAGGTTGATAGAAAAACCCAGCGCCAGCATGCCCGCAAAAGTGGTTATCAATGCCACCACAATAGCTACCATACAGATAATCGTGGTGCGGAAGCTCTGCAGAAACAGGAACACCACCAGCACAACCAACAACACCGCTTCGATCAGGGTGTGTATGACTTCCTCAATCGAGATTTTTACAAAATCGTTGGTATCCAACGAAACGATATAGTCCAGCCCCTCTGGAAATCGCGACTTCATGTCTTCCAGTGTCTTGCGGACCCCCGCAGAGACCTTGAGGCCGTTGGCACCTGGCTGCAGGTAAACGGCGATAAACGTGGCCGCAGTCCCATTCAGCTTGGAATCGACTATGTACTGGCGCAGCCCGACCTCGGCGCGGGCCACATCCCCGATTCTTACGATGGCGCTATTATCCGGGTCAGCACGCAGAATAATATTCTCATACTGCTTCGGATCTACGAAAGGAGCTTGAGTCACCACCGGCAATGTTAATTGCACCGGCCCGTCGCTTGGCTGCTGGCCGATCTGACCAGCGCCGAACAACGCATTCTGCTTGTTTATAGCACTGGATATATCGCTGGTGGTAATACCCAGCGAAGCCATCCTGTCCGGATTCATCCAAATGCGCATGGCCTGATCGGGCACACCCATAATCTGCGCCTGCCCCGCACCCGGCACCCGCTTGAGCGCATCCAGAATGTAAACATTGGCGTAATTGGCAATGTAGTCAGCGCTGTACCGCTCACCTTTACCGTATACTCCGATCAACATCATGATAGATGATGACTTCTTCTGCACCGAGACACCCTGCTGTGTCACCGCCGTTGGCAATTGCGGCAGCGCAAGATTGACCCGGTTCTGCACCTGTACCTGGGCGATATCAGGATCGGTGTCCAGTGAAAAGTAAATCGTCATCGACAACTGACCGGACGCCGAACTGGTGGACGTCATATACAGCATATTGTCGACACCATTAATTTGCGCTTCGATGGGTGCGGCCACGGAATCGGCCAGAGTTTTCGAATCCGCTCCCGGATAGGTTGCAGAGACATTCACCTGCACCGGGGTAATGGTGGGATACTGCTGCACCGGCAGCACCGACATGGACACTGCACCTGCCAGGCACAAAACAATCGCCACTACGCTGGCAAAAATCGGTCGTTCGATAAAGAATCGCGAGAACATTAGCGCCGGGCCCCGCTTACTTGCTTGTCGTCGAAGTTGACGGGGTGGTGCTCTTGGAGCCCGCTGCATCTGTCACATCAACCACCGTGCCGGGCGCCAGACGCAAGGCGCCGTCGACAACAACACGGTCACCGCTGGCAAGTCCCTCATCGATAAACCAGTTGTCCCCATACCAATCGCCGACATCGACCGGGCGCATCTCCGCTTGCTGGGAATCGTTCACAATCCAGACAAAGTGCCCCTTTGCGCTTTGCTGCACTGCCCGCTGGGGAACGAGAACGGCATTGGGACGCGTGGCGCCGACCAGCCGCGTGCGCACATACTGGTTGGGGCGCAGCACACCCTCGGGGTTATCGACCACCGCTCGAATCAGGAAAGTCCCTGTTTCAGGGTTATATGAGGGGTCGGCAAAATCGATTGTGCCCGTTTGCGGAAACAGGCTGCCATCGACGAGTTCGACTTCAACAGTAAACTGATGATCCTTGGGTGGCTTGAGCCTCCCTGCTTTTTCCTCTCGACGGATACGCTCCATCCCATTTTCAGACAAACTGAAATTTATCCACATGGGAGAGAGCACTGAAACCGTTGTCAGCTGGGCGTTCATGGCATCAAGGTAGGTGCCATCGGCCACCGCCGAAAAACTGCTGACACCATCCACAGGTGACAGGATCGTAGCGTAAGACAAATCCAGCTGCGCCGAATCCAACTGTGCCTTCGATTGCGCCACGGCCGCAGCCGATTGCTCGAACTGTCCGCGCGCATCATCGAGATCCCGCTGTGATAATGCATTCAGTTCAACCAGCGGTTTGGTGCGCGCCAGATTCGCGCGCGCCACTTCCAGAGCTGCCTCGTTTCGCTGCAAGGCCGCAGCAGCCCCATCCACTTGCGCCTGGAACGGCCTTTTGTCCATTTCAAAGAGAATCTGTCCAGCCTTCACCCTGGACCCCTCCGTATAGACACGCTTCTCAAGGAAACCGGAAACACGGGCCTGGATATTTACCGCCTGGGAACTTTGTGTTTGAGCGACAAAAATAGTCGTAACGGGAACGTCTGCAGGTTTAATCGTCAGCGCAGTTACAGCAACAGGTGGTGGAACCTTTGCTGGTGCCTCGGAGCTGCTACACGCTGCCAGGAAGAGTGTTACTGCTGCCAGGATTAGTGACAGGCGCAGGAACGCGAAGGGTGTGGGGTTAGATCTCAACCGCATAAATAAGCCTTGGTAGAATTATCATGATCACTGTCCATCCGCCATATTATTGGACTCCGCGAGTGATAGGAACCAATTACACCAAGATAGTTGTGGAAAGGTCCAGTTGAACCTTCACTCAGGCTTCCGGTTTGTTAGCAAATTCACACAGTAAAGCACCACCATAAACCCGGAAAGCGTACGAGCTATTGAGGCACAACGCGGTATTTGAGAAAGAGACGATAGCAACCAACAATCACCCGTTTAGCAAATTATTCATGGGACCGCAGCAATAGCAAGAAATGCAGCGAAAATAACCAGGTGCAGGCCACCTTGTAATACCGTCGTACGCCCCGTAGCCAATGTCAATGTACTGATAAACAACGACAGCACCAGTAACACAATGTGTTCTGCTTCCAGCCCCAGCACCATGGGCAGGCCGATTAAAAGCGAGACAGCGGCCACTGCAGGAATGGTCATACCGATACTAGCCAAAGCCGACCCAAGCGCCAGGTTCAAACTGGTTTGAAGGCTATTGGATTTCGCTGCGCGCAGCGCCGACAAGCCTTCCGGCAGAAGTACAATTACCGCTATCACAACACCCACAAACGCCGGCGGCAGCCCTGCACCCAATACCGCAGACTCAATGGATGGCGTCAGGCTCTTGGCCAGAAGAATCACGCAAACCAGTCCCACCAGGAGCAAAATCCAGCTCACTGCCAGCATAGATCCGGCAGGTGTTATGCCATGAGAGCCGCTGTCATCACGCTCGACATCGAGAAAGTCGCCCCGGTGTCGCTTCGTCTGGACAAACAGAAACAACCCATAAAGAGCCAGAGAAACTACCGCAACAAATATCAGTTGAGGGGCTGAATAGACCGGCCCAGGGGCAGCTTGCGTGTAGTTGGGAAGTATCAATGCCAGCGTGGCCAGCGTGCCTATCACACCCAGCGCACCGGTAGCGCCGTGCACCTGAAAACCCTGCTCGTGGTAGCGCAACCCACCGGCGAGCAGGCAGACGCCCATAATGCCATTGAGCACAATCATCACAGCTGCAAAAACTGTATCTCGTGCAATCTCGCTAACACCATCCGCGCCCGAAAGCATCACCGAAATGATAAGCGCGACCTCGATAACAGTAACCGCCGCAGCGAGCACCAATGAGCCGTAGGGCTCCCCCAGAGAATGGGCAATTACTTCAGCGTGATAAACAGATGCAAACACTGTCGCAAACAATGTTATCAGCGTCAGCACATCCAACCAGCTCGCCATGGTTCCGAGAACGGGAAAGAGAAACTTGGCCAACAGCAGTGACGCCGCAGCCAGCGGAACAACCCAGGTCCACACTGACCTGGATATCACAGTTACGTCCGACTCAGTCATGATTTTATGTCACGCGAACCTGGCAGCGCGTGGCCTTCCCCCCGCGCGAAAACAAGACGTAATATTGCGCACAACATGTGAGAAAAATATCGATTCATACAGCACTCTGAGAAAAAGGTTTTCCCAATGCAGACAGCCCTGTGTCCACCATATGAAAAGTGAATTTTCGAGTAGCCGTGGGGAGAATATTTGAGCGCAATTTTATATCAGAAAGCTGACACCCTAGCAAGAGTGCACGGGCTGCGCATCGGACACTTCTGCTCTGGCAAGCTCAATTCCTTAAGTTTTCTCAAAGCAATGGTAGAGCAATCCTGATCCTGCGAATTTCACCTATGAGACCGCGGTAGAATACGACATGAAAACGGGACTGATCACGCCCGGATCATGCGCTCGTAAAAGTCCGTTTTCGGTAACTTACAGTTGCAGCGGATCATACCGCCATAGTAGATTAGTGACTGGATTTTCTACCTTTTACTACATGCAATAATCGGAATAAAATAACTATCGCGATGAATAATTTACTAAAACTCAGCCTCAGTATCTCTCTGTTGGTCAGCGCAACAACTTCCACCAACACAGTGACAGCCGCGTCAAACGATGACGCTATCACCGGGGCTGTTACGGCAGCAGGCCATGCCCTCCCGGACTCATCAGTTACCTTGTGGCAGACCGGTGGTGGCAACGAGGCAACGGCCATCCAGTCCTTGCAAACCGATACAGAGGGGCGCTTCGCGTTCGAGAGTGTAATCAGTTCTGCCGGCCCGGGTGCCATCTACTATGTCACCGCTCAGAAGGACCAGTTGGCGTTACTGTCGGTACTGGGTGAAAGTTCTTCGGCTCCTCTTGTGGTCAACGAATTAACCACAGTTGCGTCCGTCTTTACCCATGCCCAATTCATTAATGGCACTACAATTTCCGGCCCTGCCCTCGGGTTAAAGATTGCCGCCGGCAACGTACCTAATTTTGCGAATCTTCACACCGGGGGTTGGGGTGAAGTCATTGTGGACGCCAATAACAGCACAGAGTCCACAACCCTGGCGCGAATCAATACCCTGGCGAATCTTGTGTCCCTGTGTGCAATACCGGATAAAGACGCCGCATGCAGCCGATTTGTGACGATGTTTGCGCCAGATAATGCCACCACGCTGGATGCCATCCAGAGCATTGCCAAGCAACCCTGGCAGCACAGTGGTGATCTGTTTAGCCTGTTCGCCGACTCGTATCCCGCGCCTGTAACTGCCAATCCAGAACAGCGTCGGGCCGATGTTACCTACCTGCCCTACTTGAGCTACGCGCCCGATGATTTCGCGCTGTCTCTGCGCTTCACCCGCGGGGGCATTTACAGCCCGGGTCGCATTACATTCGATGCCGACGGCAATATGTGGAGTGGGCAAAACTGGATGCCGGGCTCACAGTCCGGTGCCATCAACGGTATTGGCGGAAATCTCGTCAAACTGGCACCGAATGGTAAAGCGCTTTCGCCTGATATTTCCGGGTTCACCGGCATGGGTATTGACGGTGTCGGCTGGGGCACAGCCGTCAGTAATGACAGGGTGTGGTTATCATCATTCAATAGTCGAATCGGCGTGTTCGATTTCGACGGCAAGCCGGTCGGCCCCGCAGACGGCATCACGCTCAATGGCCAAATAGGTCAGGGACAAGGTGT
This sequence comes from uncultured Haliea sp., assembly GCA_963977485.1. GTDB lineage: Bacteria > Pseudomonadota > Gammaproteobacteria > Pseudomonadales > Halieaceae > JARRPM01. The sequence goes on along the minus strand of CAXBOW010000004.1, from coordinate 139,418 downwards.
GGCAGTGGCCCCCAATGGCGATGTATGGGTCGCCGATGCAACCAAAGACCAGCTGCAATATTTCCCCAAGGGCGACCCCGATGCGGGCCGCATAGTCAAAGTAAAGGGCCTGCACTCCCCCTTCGGCGTAACAGTGGATAATCAACTGCGGGTCTGGGTGACCAATTCGCGCGGCGACAATGTCACCATGTTTCCCACCGACCACCCCGAACAGGCAAAGCAAATATTCGTCGGCCTTGGTGTACGCGGTATCGCGCTGGATAGCAAAGGGAACGCCTGGGTAGCGAGCAATATGAGTCTGGATTTTCCCAGGCCAACGTTCCCCAAGGGTGAAGTGTCTATCATGAAAAGTTTCTACATCGCCTATGAGAATTTGCTCAAAAATGCAGACAAGATGCCCACCGGCCTGGTCAGCCTGATAAAACCGGACGGAACACAGGACAATCGCAAAGGGTTTGCGGGTAACAATGGCGAAATCAATGTGCCATGGGGCGTGACTGTCGATGGTAGTGACAATGTCTGGGTATCCAATTTCCAGGGTGAAAGTGTTGCCTATATGTGTGGCGCTGATAAAACAAAATGTCCAGCGGGCTTGCAGACCGGCGATATCATTCATAACTACACCAGTAGCGTGAGCACCATGTTGACCGATGCCGGCATCGATTCTGCAGGTAACGTATGGACGGCTAATAACTGGAATGTGGGCGCAACCGTAGTGTCAGACAACCCCGACAGAAAATTGTCTACCAACGGTGGCGGCAATGGCATTGTCGTTTTTTATGGATTGGCAACGCCGGTTAAAACCCCGCTTATCGGCCAGGTGCGCCCGCTGTAAACAGTCAGTTTTAGTTTGTTGCTGCAGCAGCCGAGGCTTTGCTGCCAAAAGCCAGGCCAGCTGCGGTAATGAGCAAAGCGATATTCACCCACAGCGCGGCACCGCTGAATGCATGGGCGCCAAACTTCACAGCATGTGCTAACACCAGCATAAACGTTACCACAGCACTGGCCCCGAGCAGGTAGCGTCGGCTGCGGCGGTCATCATCCAGCAGGCGACTGAACCCGCAGGCCAACAGTAACAAAGCCCAGAAGATAGCCGTAGCAGGGACGTAAAGTATTACCTGGAAAAAAGCGCTGGCGGCCAGGCCCAACGGTGTCCCCCAGACGAAGCCGGTCCAGAGGCTGTTCAGGGAATCGCGCTGCTTGCGCCGCGAGAACCAGATATTAATGCCCGACACCGACACCACCGTCAATGCCAGACCCAGTAAGACGTAAGCGAGCCTGGTCAGCAGCCCACCAAAGTGGCCAAAGTGCAGCCTGTAGACAGAAAAAATTGCCTGCTTGCCGGCTTCCCCATCGGCAAACCCGACCGTGTCCAGGTAGTTACCCGCACTGTCAAAGCGAAACTGCTCCGCATAAATTAAACGCCTGGGGTAGCCTGCCCCCACCAGCATAAACTGTGCCGGGCTGCCGACTTCTTCCAGGGTCACGTAGAACGGGCTGCTCTGTGGAGCCAGTTCACGCACCTGTAGCACGGCCCTGCCGATGGCCGCCGAGGGCTCCAGTACCTGCTCCAGTTGCGGTTCCGCTCCGAAGAGATCAGCGACCACCCGGTCGGTGTCGCCATCGTAGTAAACCTGGGCAATGGCCAGAGAAATCAGCGCAGCCAGGCCGAAATAGGCCCCGGTTATCGCAATCATAAGATGAAAGGGTGCGCCCCAAACGCTCAGGCGATTGTGGATATCCACCTGCTCCATACGTTTTGACCCCAGCAGGCGCAGGCTGAATGCGTCTTTAAACAGACGCGGGTGGGCCATCAGACCGGAGACGATCAGCCCACACAACAGAACGCCCAACAGGCTGACAACGACCATCCCGAAACTCTCCGGGAGGTGCAGATAGAGGTGCAGATGCAGCAGGATATGTGTCCAATCATGTGCTACCGCCTCCCCGAGGCTGCCATCACGGTTAACGAACCAACCCATATTGTCGGTGGCCACCGTAGCACGCGGCATGTCACTGTGGGGCAAGCCGATAAACACATGTTCAGTCTCACCGGGGTCACGCGCGATTGCCTCGCTGTAGGCGGCATCGAGCAGCGAGGGATCAATGTCACGATACTCTTGCACCTCGGGTTGCTCCCAGCGCTCCAACTCCGGATAGAACACTGCAAGCGTGCCGGAAAGGCACACCAGATACATCATAGCTCCGGCCAGCAGGCCCAGCCACGAATGGCTGGCCAGGGATTGTCTGACCAGTGCCGGGGATAGCATTAACTTCATTTAAGTCTCACAGATAGAGATACAACGCCAGGGGGAGCGCCACTGACAACAGTGTGCAGGCGGGCCGAGCCGGCATTGGGTCAGCGCAGACCCAATAGGCTGCCAGCCCCCATACAACGGGTATCATAAAAACAGCGAACACCATTGCATTCACTGTTTGCCAGGGCAACCAACTGGCCATCAGAACTGACCCCATAACAGCAACAGCCCCGGCCACAGGAAGCACTGTGACCAGAAGCATTATGTGTCGCCCCCAGGACCGGGGGTTGATCACAACCAGCTGTGTTTCAACAGGTCGAACCTGCTTGCGCTCACGCACCTCGTAATTGAGCAGCAACACCAGCCCACCACAGAGGCTCAGGGCCAGGCAGCTGTATACGATGCCGAATTCCAAACCCCAGGCACGGCTCCAGAACCCCAGAGACAGCGCGATCAGCAGCCAACTGCCTGCCACCACCCAGTGTTTGCCCGGACCCGTGCGCCGCCAGGAAAAGTAGAGACCGGTCACACCCGCCGAGATCAGCAGTAACGCTATAATTGAAAACACCGGACAACCAGTCTCAGAACCGGTAGTTCAGGTGCCAACTGTAATTCATCGGCATGCCATAACGGTATTGGTCGAAGAACCCCACCTGGCTGTAGTAGGTTTCGTCGAAGGCGTTTTCCACGTTGAGCTGCGTGGAGAGATGCTCATTAAAGCGGTAGCGTGCCATCAGGCTGACCAGTGCGTAATCATCCTGCACAAGCCGCGCATCCTCACCGGTAGCCGGGTTAATAATGTTTGAGTAGATCTCACCCTGCCAGTTAACACCACCGCCGATGGTGAGCCCCTGCAGCGCCCCGGGGAACTGGTAGCTCGTGAACAACTTGAGCAGTTTTCGCGGGTGGTGGGTATTGATGTCTATCCCGTCTGCATCCTCTGCCTTGAACCGGGTATAACCGAAACTGACCTGCCAGCTCGGGCTCAGCGCGCCCACTGCTTCGAATTCAAAACCCTCTGTTTTGGTGCCGTTGACCGCGCGATAAGCCTCCTCGATGGTGCCGGGGATCACCTCACCGGTGGCCTGGGCGAAATTGTCCTGCTTGATTTGAAACAACGCAATGGAGGTTTGTAAGCTGTCGTCGAAGAAGTTGCTTTTAAGCCCGAGCTCTGTGCTTTCGCCAATCATGGGATCCAGGTAGCTACCATTAATGTCGCGGGCGCTCTGCGGTTGAAATATCTCAGTGTAGCTGGCATAGGCGCGGTGTTGTGCCGTGATTTCATAGACCGCTCCAGCGTAGGGGATTAGTTCATTGTCATCACTGAAATCCAGTTCTTCGCCGTAGTTGAGGCCCTTGCGCTGCCAACTGGACAGCCTGGTCCCGACAATAACGTTCAGTTTGTCGGAGAATTGCAGGCGAGTTGCACCATATACGCCCTGTTGCTCAGTTTTCAGGTCTACTTCGGTACTACCGGTGTCGGACCAGGCGGGCTGTGGGTAGGCGCCCGTCCATTCAAAAAAGTTTCCCACGGGAGGATAGTCCAGTGCCGCGTAGCTTGTCGTATCCGCTTTTTGTTCGCTGTATAGAGCACCGATGGCGAATTCATGCTCCCGCTGGAACAGATTGTATTCACCGCGCAACTGTAAATCGAAGCTGTCCTGGGTGCTATCACCCTCACTGCGGTAAGGGTAGGAGGCGAGCCCCTCTCCGCTGGCCTTGTCCACATCGCCATAAAGGTACAACAGGCGGGTGCTCTGTTTGTATTCAAGGCGATTATAATTCGCCACCAGTTGCCAGCCATTGGCGAAACTGTGGGAGAGGTTAACAAAATAGTTTTCGCTGGTAGTGCGCCATTTGGTCCAGTCTGCCGCCGTGGTGGTGGAACGACTCCAGTCGGTGCGACTGCCGTCTGAAAACCAGGTTGGCAGCGCACCCCAGGTGGGTGATGTAGGATCGTTGCGTTGGTAATTTGCGCCGACTCGCAACAGCGTGACGGCACTGATATCCGCCTCCAACACCCCATAGAAAACCGCTTTTTCCTTCTCGTAGAGATCCTCGTAAGAATCTCCTTGCGCAACCTTGGCCACAACCCTGCCGCGCACACTGCCCTCGCTGTTCAGGCCGGAGGCGAGGTCAGCACTCACCTGGCCATTATTCCAGCGCCCTACGCCAGCGTCGATATATCCTTTGAATTCGGTACTGTCCGCGTGCTTGCGTACCAGATTAATCGAAGCCGAGGGTTCGCCAGCGCCGGTCATCAAGCCCGTGGCGCCTCGCACGAACTCCACGCGCTCATACACCGCAGCGTCGGCGACGGTCTCACCGGAATCGCCCGCCAGGCTCCATGCGAGGGGTACGCCATCCACCTGATAGTTTTTGACCTCGAAGCCACGCGCGTAATATGTATGACGAACATTGTCCACATCATCAGTCGAGATTCCCACGGCGTTTTGAATAACCTCGGTAATAGTATCCAGCTGCTGATCGAGTATTCGTTGCGAGGTCATGACACTGACGGACTGGGGCGTCTCCTGTGGTGTCAGGCCGAGACCTGTGGCCATATCCATATCATCGCGGATCAGGTAACTGCCGGTAACCAGTACCTCCTCAAGCCCGGCCGAATCGTCAGTCTCCGCGGCGACTGCCTGCTGTAACGCTACCAGTTGAAAGCCCGCAGCCAGCAAGGACAGTTTGAGTCTGTGTGTACACATATTGATTTCCCGGCAATCCATTTTTAAACGTAATAGTAATACTAATGAGAACTATTATCGTTACGGACTAACGGTGTGTCAATGGCAGCACATGTGCGCCAATACGGGCGGCACCGCTTCAGCTTCCATTTTTAACACTAGACCCAACGCCGCACATTTTCACAGTAGCGTTGGTACACATCGCCGTGCTCTGCCGCCAGGTGCTGCTCTTCCAGGCGTATCTGTACCTGTATCAAGGCCAGGTCGAGCACCATAATTAACAGGGTGATGGCGTTGGGTAATACCAGGAAGTAACCGATCACGCTTAACATTATTCCCGCAAAAATGGGGTTGCGAGAGTACCTGAACAGCCCCTGCTGCACGAACTCGGTACGGTGGTCATAGTCGACACCAATGCGCCAGGATTGACCCATCTGTCCCTGGGCGACCACAATGATTACCAGCGCAGTGGACATAATCACCATACCGAGCAGCTGCATGAACTCACTGTGCAGCCAGTACAGAGGTGCAAGATAGGCGTAATATTGCCCGGACGATAAATACACCGCCATCACCAGCAGCGACAACAACGGCAGCAGCCGAAAATATCGGCTGGTAATCTCTTCCGGGCCGGGATTACCCAGCAGGCGGTAGGGGTTTACCCCCGTCAAACGATAGGTTTTCCAGGTTCGCCACAGGAACGCAAAGCCGAAGAAAAGCAGGAAATATATCGGTAAAAACAGCGGTAGAATTTCTTGCATGGCACTCTCCCTTCAATGTCTGGAGATACTGTAATCGTTCCAGTTATAGGAAGGTCAAGCGCTTAAAATTGGGCCGGGGAGAAACAGGATAGTAAGCACTGCAATACGACAATTGGTAATGTCCTGCGAATTTGATACCGTGCACGGCACTCAATCCAATCGTCGTCATGAGGCGACCGATCACCTGAAGTTAACTTATGCACACCACAGTTTTTGTCATATACACAGCTATCGTTACAATTGCATCGCTATACCCGGGCAGCAACGAAAATGTAGCGAATCTCGACAAAGTCACTCACCTGCTTGTCTATTATATATTCGCCGTATTCGCTTACCGTATGCTGGCCAACAAAAAGTATTATCTGCATGTGTGCGTCGGCATCATTGCCTACAGCGGCCTGATAGAACTGGCCCAACACTATGTCCCCGGCAGGGATATGTCGGCACTGGACGGCCTGGCAAACATCGCGGGGGTTGTGTTGGGCGCTCTGGTAATGAAGCGCAAGGGCTAAATATTCTTCGCTAACATCCCTGGTTTCACTATTGACGCCTTGCGCAGCCGCAATGCGTTTGCAATCACTGACACCGAGCTCAGGCTCATGGCCGCACTGGCGATCATAGGCGATAATAGCACCCCGAAAAACGGGTACAGTACACCCGCTGCCACCGGTATTCCCAGCGCGTTGTAGACAAAGGCGAAGAACAGATTCTGGCGGATATTGCTCATGGTCAGGCGCGACAGACGCAGGGCTTTTGTAATTCCCCTCAGGTCACCTTTGAGCAGGGTCACACCGGCAGATTGCATTGCCACGTCAGTGCCAGTACCCATTGCGATGCCGACATGGGCCAGGGCGAGAGCCGGCGCATCGTTAACGCCGTCACCGGCCATCGCCACGATCCGACCCTGCGCCTGCAGACGCTTTACAACGTCCGCCTTATCTACCGGCAATACGTCGGCCACCACCTCGTCGATATTGAGCTTATCCCCCACCACTTTCGCCGTTTTCGCATTGTCACCGGTGAGCATGATGATGCGAATACCCTCCGCGTGCAGCGCGGCTACCGCTTCTGCGGTAGTGGACTTGATCGCGTCTGCAACACCCAACAGGCCGGCGGGTTGACCATCTACTGCTACGAACACAGTGGTCTGCCCCTGCTCTCGATAGCTTTGAGCAAGGGCCTGGAGTTCGGCAGTTGCAATCTGCTCCCGCTGCATCAGGCGCAGATTTCCCACCAGTACCTGCTGACCGTCAAGTACGCCCCACACCCCCAGACCGGGGTCCGAATCGAAACCGCTTAACTCCGACAAGACCGGGACTCCCCGTGCTTTCGCACCATCGACAATCGAACGCGCCAGGGGATGTTCGCTGGAGGCCTCGACGGCCGCCGCAAGCCCGAGCAATGTTGTGTCGCTGAAGCCGGACAGAGGCACTACAATTTGCAGACTCGGCTTGCCCTCGGTAAGCGTACCGGTTTTGTCCACCACCAACGTATCGACTTTTTCCAGCGTCTCCAGTGCGGCTGCATCCTTGATCAGTACACCTTCATGGGCACCGCGACCCACGCCGACCATGATAGACATGGGCGTGGCCAACCCCAGCGCACAGGGGCAGGCAATAATGAGCACTGACACTGCCACGACCAGGGCATGAGCGAGCGTGGGCGGCGGACCCCACAGGGCCCAGACACTCGCAGCGATAACCGCCGACAGCACGACCGCAGGGACAAACCAGGCTGCGACCTGATCCACCAGTCGCTGCACCGGTGCCCGGGAACGCTGCGCCTCTGCCACCATGTGCACGATCTGCGACAACAGGGTATCCGCGCCCACCTTTTCCGCGCGGATTAACAGGCTGCCCGAGCCGTTCAAGGTGCCCCCGGTCAACACGCTTCCCTCTGTTTTATGTACGGGGTCTGGCTCACCGGTCAGCATGGCCTCGTCGACATGACTCTCCCCCTCCAGAACCGTGGCATCTACCGGTATCTTTTCCCCGGGCCGCACACGCAGGCGGTCGCCAGCCTGAACCTGTTCCAGGTCAACATCGGTCTCGACATCCTGCGTATCGAGCCGGTGTGCGATCTTGGGGGCAAGCTCCAGCAGCGAGCGAATAGCACCAGAAGTCTGTGAGCGCGCACGCAGTTCCAGCACCTGGCCCAGCAGCACCAGCGCAACAATAACGGCGGCGGCCTCGAAATACAGCGGCGGCATACCATTGGCCATGCGAAATGATACAGGCAGCGCGGTGGGAATGAGGATGGCCACCACACTGAATAAAAAGGCGGCACCTACACCCAGGGAGATCAATGAAAACATGTTCAAACTGCGGTTGATCAGTGATTGCCAGCCGCGCACAAAAAACGGCAGCCCGGCCCACAGGACAACAGGCGCCGCCAGGGCAAACTGGATCCAGCCAGAGGCCCTGTGCCCTAGCCACTGCACTGGATCCAGTGCAGGCACCATTTCTCCCATGCTAATGAGCAGCACCGGCAAGCTGAAGGCGAGGCTGAACCAGAAGCGCCTGGTCATATCGATCAGTTCAACGTTATCACCCTCCTCCAGCGTTGGGGACTCGGCCTCGAGTGCCATTCCGCACCTGGGGCAAGAACCCGGCCCCTCCTGTCGCACCTCTGGATGCATCGGACAGGTATAGAGGGTTCCGGCTGGCGCAGCAGGCACCGGTTTCACTGAATCCGAATGGGCATGGCAGTGGCCGCCATGGTGATCCCGGGGGTGTTCCATCTCAATCCTCCTGTGAAGCCTACCGTACAGAAGTGACCGTCGGGCACAATCATTTCCTTGTTATGCCAGACGCGCAGTGGGTTGCCGCCGCGACTTCGAGGCCACCAAACTCACAGTGAAAACATCTTAAAACCTTGAGAAAAACGCGACCGGGCTGCGACGGTAGTTACTTGCGGGAGCTCAGATAACCAAGAAAAACAAGCGCCTCCTGGGCATCTGTTCGCCCCACCGGAGAGGAGCTGTAGGTAGAGTGCATTACCCTGCCAGAATGGTTGAGGATGAACTCCGACGGTTGTATGAAATCCCTTTTTTCATCCCACCAGGCCCCGATCGCATCACCTTGCTCCCGGCTTACCTCGTGGGCCACCGGGAAAGGCAGCCCGGCCGCCACCTCTTCAGCTTTGTCCCGGGCGTCATGACTTGCCGCCACGATCCGGGTACCAAGATTGGAAAACGCATCAAAACGTTCAGCGTAGCTGTCTAACAGACGCCGGCAGAAAGGTCACCAGTGGCCGCGGTAGAAGAGGATGATGCTGTATCCGGAATCTTTGAACTCGGGCAACGCCAACGTACCATCACCAACCTGCAAGGTAAGTTCTGGAAAATGCGCACCTGAATTGAGCTTTTCGGCCATAGATGACTCCCGTTACAGAACAAGATAGTCAGGATTTGCCGATATAGCAAGATTGGGGTAATGCATCACACTTACGGCGGCAAAGTTTGTTCGCACAACATGATCTCATGCTATATTTTCCGAGAACTGATAATAAACACGGATTACTAATATGACCGACTCCAGCCCACAGTCGCCACTTGCGGAGAGCCTCATACCTACAGAGCCAGGGCCGGGACAGGGAACCCTGGAGCAGGGACTTGCTGGCACTTACCCATTATCGCTAAGTGAGGTGGTAAAGGAAGCCTGGGGGCGCGTCGCTGGCAACAAGGGAGCCCTGTGGATCGGCGCGGCCATTTATATAGCAGTGCATTTTGTCATCGCCCTTGTGTTGGGCCTGTTCCTCGGCGGCGATGCGCCGGTACCCACACCCGACGCGGGGGTGCAGATATCTACCCCCGGTGAGAACCTCGCCGAGATTCTGGCCACCGTGCTTACCCTGCCGCTGGGTGTGGGACTGATGTTTCTCGGCGTTGCGGTTGCCTCGGGCCGGCAGGCGATTCCAACCAGCCTGTTCTCCTGGTATGACCGCTTCCTGAAACTGGCGCTGACCTGGATACTCATGACCATAATGGTTCTGATTGGCACTTTGCTGCTGGTACTGCCGGGTATTTACCTCGCTGTTTCCTATCAACTGGCACTGCCGCTGGTCGCCGACAAGGGCCTTGGACCCTGGGAGGCACTGGAGACCTCCCGCAAGACGGTAACCCATAAATGGTTTACCTTTTTCGGCCTGGGTCTTGTGGGCGGGCTAGCCGCTACCGGTTCGGTACTACTGCTGGGAATTCCGCTGATCTGGGTACTCCCCACCTGTCTTATCGGGATAGGCATCATGTACCGCAACGCGATTGGGGTGGAAGCCTCAACTCTGGACCGGGTGAGCAACTGACAGTCCAGGCCACGCCCCGCTAGCAAGAGGCCCCGGTTGCAGCCAAACCGGGTGTGCGCAACGCGAGCTAGAAATCGTGAGGATTTGCACGCTGCAGGATAGTCGCCACATCCAGCCCGCGAGGCAGCGTACCGTAGTTTCGCTCTCCCGCCTGCCCCAGGCGGGAGGCGATAAACGCATCGGCCACCGCATTATTTCCGGCTTGCAGCAGCAGACTGGCCTGCATTGTCAGGGCGAGCTGATCCACCAGCCGCCGCGCCCGGTATTCCACCTCGTCTGAATCCAGCAGTGCGTTTTGCACCGACAGTACGGCGGCATCCAACACAGGGCTGGCGCCACGAGTTTTGGCGAGCTCCACATACCAGGCGTCCAACACCTCGGGGCTGCGACCCAGAGCGCGCAGCATATCCAGCGCCTGCACATTCCCCGAGCCCTCCCATATCGCGTTTATAGGCGCATCCCGATAAAGCCTGGCGAGGATGAAATCCTCGGTCACGCCGTTACCTCCAAGACACTCCATCGCCTCGTAGGCATGAAATGGCGTACGCTTGCAGATCCAGTACTTGCCGGTGGGCAGCCCTAAACGCAACAACAGTTTGTCGTGATCATCGCCACCCGGCGCCAGGCTGCGGTCCAGTGCTTCCCCCATACGCATGGTCATTGCCAGGGAGCCCTCCACTTCCAGCTGCAAGTCGGCCAACACATTGCGCATCAGTGGTTGGTCGATCAACCGCTTACCGAAAACGCTGCGCTCCAAGGCGTGGTTGACCGCCTGGGCTACCGCCTGACGCTGACCCGCCGTGGAGCCTATCATGCAATCGAAGCGGGTCATGGCAACCATCTCGATGATGGCGTTCACCCCCCTGCCCTGTGCACCCACCATCCAGCCAAGGGCACCACGCAGCTCGATTTCCGAGGACGCATTGGCCACGTTGCCCATTTTGTTTTTCAGGCGCTGCACCTGTATCGGGTTCTTGCTGCCATCGGGGCGCCAGCGCGGCACCAGGAAACAGCTCAGGCCGACACTGGTATTACCCAGCACCAGGAAGGCGTCGCACATGGGCGCGGAAGTGAACCACTTGTGGCCCACCAGCGCGTAGGCTTCGCCGGGGCCGGAAGCTCCCAGCGCCCTGGCGGTGGTAGTGTTGGCCCGTACATCGGAACCGCCCTGCTTCTCGGTCATACCCATGCCGATAGTCAACGCAGCCTTATCCATGTGAGGTATATTGCGCGGGTCATAGCCCCGCGCCAGCACTTTTGGCAGCCATTCATTGGCAATGGCCGGGGTGAGCCGCAGAGTGGGCACCGACGCGAAAGTCATGGTGACGGGGCAACCGTGACCCGACTCGACCTGGCCCTGCAAATAGTAGCGGGCAGCCCGGGCCACATGGGCGCCCTGCCCGGGCTCGACCCAGGGTGTACTGTGCAGGCCCGCATCCTCCAATGCCAGGCGCATCAGCTGGTGATAACTGTCGTGGTAGCGCACGCTGTCCACCCGGTAGCCCTGGCGGTCATGGGAGTCGAAGCCGGGTTTGTATTCGTTGGCGAGAAAGCCCCAGTCAATCACCCCGGCACTACCGGTCACCGCACCGTGTGCCGACAGGGAATCCTCGGCCCAGGCTGCCCCATGCCGCTGTACTGCTTGCCGCAGCGCGGTGTCGCCTTCGTAAGTGTTGTAATCCACCAGGGGGCGGGACTGGTTAAACACCTCGTGGGTTTGTGCCAGGTGGTCCACAGAAAAGCTGCCTGTATCCGTTGTCATGACGACGAACCTCTCGTTTTATACTGCACTCAAAAATGAGGCGGCAATCTTATTGGAAATTTTACCATCTTATCGCTTTGAAGTTGTGCCCCGCCGCAAAATACGATCGTGTCATTCCGGGAAAATGGCGGCATGATTGTGATGGAAAAGAATGCCCCTTGAGCGCTACGATGCTATCTCTAGAGATATTACGGATGCCATGATATTGCAGCGAGTCTTATCATCGCTTGTTCTTATTTTATTGGTTTCGAGTAATGCCATGTCGGACGACTTTATTCCAATTATTGTTGCCCCGTCAGGGCATGCGACCGTGCCCGTCAGTTTGGAGGGGCTCGGTATCTTCTCTTTTGTGCTGGACACCGGAGCCGAGGGCAGTGCCGTATACGAGGTATTTGCCGCGGCTCAAGGGCTGAGAGCGTTGCCGGGGCGCGAGATACTCGTCGGTCAAACTGGCTCGGCGGAGCTACCTATGGTTACGCTGCCCCCATTGACCATGGGGACGATAACAACTGAGCCTATATCGGCGGTGGTGCTGCCGCCTCGAGTTGATGGCGCTGCACTACCTGGAATAGTTGGGCTGGATGTTTTTGGGAACTCCATCCTGGATTTTGATTTTCCCGGACGCAGAGTTGGCTTGCTCGATATCGGCACCCGGCTTTCCGAGCTTGCGGACAAGCCTTTCTTAACCGCAACCAGGACAAGCGGAGACCTGCTTACGGTGAATATCAGGCTAAACGATATAGAAGCGGTCGCCGTCATAGACACCGGCGCTCGTAAAACCAGAATCAACTGGGTACTAGGGTATAAGCTCGGCATGAACCCGGGCTCCCTGTCGGCCGGAGATGTCGTCCAGGGTGGCACCAATACACCACTGAAAACCGGTACTGCCGTTATTCGCCACGTAGATATCGGCAGCCAACAGCTGAGCAATGCCCCTGTACTGGTGGCAGATCTTCCAGTATTTGAAGTCTTTGGCGTCGATAAGCTACCGGCGGTGATACTGGGCCTGGATTGGCTGGAAGAATTGCGTATGGTGATTCACTTTCCGGAGCAGAAAGTCTGGTTCCTCGCGCCAGAGTGACCCCAGACCCCCGCGCAATTGCCCCGCCTGATACGCGTGATGGCGCAAGTGATTCAGATATCAAGGGGGCTCACAGCTCTGGCGCTTTGCCAGATCACCAAAACAAACCCTTTGGGACTCTACGCCCAACCCAGTTGTTGCAGACCGACAGTATCGTTCCAGATCTTCGTCATGTGCTTGATGCGCGGCCCATCAAACTTCATATAGTAGGCATAGTCCGCTGCAACAGTGTTACCCGTGGCGGGTACCGGGCCGCCAGGGCCGGTCTGGGTACCGTGGAAGACTGCGACGGCAGTAACTGCACTTCGGCCCTCATCGGCGGCAAAAAACTTCAGCTCATAATGGCCGTCGGGCACAGGTGTCAGCAAGTCCTGCATCCATTGGCAGTAGCCTTCGAGGGTATCGATGCCTGCCAGCGCTTCGCCCTGCGCCGAAAAGGACGCGTCCGCGTGACAAAAACCCTTGCAGGTCTCCCAGCCCTTGCCGGTTTCACAGGCATCGAAGAACTTCATCGCAGATTCCAACATTGTACTCATCAATAACTCCTTCTGTGTATCAGTTCTAGCGGCACGCTCGGTAACTCAGACTATAGAGTAGTCGATAACAAGGGTATTGCCCATTATCCGTAACTGCTGCCTGGGCAGCCGCACAATTTGGAGGGGGCGGGCTCAGCGTATGGATATTGCAGTTACAATTTTCAGCAAGGAAGCTACACTCGGTCCGGATCATGTTACGCACAATAGCTGAATATATGGCCGTAAATTTTAAGACGCCCTCCAGCCTGCTCGGTATTGCCATAGTCGGCCTGGCGATGGCCGCGCTGCTCGCCTGCAGCCAGACCGAATCCAATGTCGCCGCTGGTAATCGCGACGGCGTGCTGCACTTCGGCAACGGCACCGAGCCGCAGACCATTGACCCACATGTAATGAGTGGTTCACCTGAGGTCCATATCGCCAATGCCTTATACGAGGGCCTTGTAGTCCGCAATCCAGCAACGATGGAGATGGACCCCGGTGTCGCAGAGCACTGGGATATCTCGGCTGATGGAAAGGTGATGACTTTTTACCTCAATCCCGATGCCCGTTGGTCAAACGGCGACCCGGTGACGGCAAACGATTTTGTCTGGTCCCTGCGCCGCTCCCTGCACCCCGATATGGGTAATCAACTGGCCTATACACTGTTCCCCATCGTCGGCGCTGAGGCTTATTCCAAAGGGGAACTGATCGATGCAGACATGCTGGGGGTACGGGCCCTGGACCCCCGGACTCTGCAGATACACCTGGAGCACCCCGACCCTTACTTTCTGGGAATACTGGGAGTTTATCCGGCCTTCCCGGTACACCGGGCTACAGTGGAAGCACACGGCAGGTTTACAGACCGTTTCACGCCCTGGACGCGAGTAGAAAATTTTGTAGGTAATGGGCCATTTACGCTTGCAGAATGGAAGATAAATCGTCGGCTGACAGTCAACAAAAGCGACACCTATTGGGATGCCAACAGAGTTGCACTCAATGCCGTTGTCTTCCACCCTGTTGACAAGGAGGTCAGCGAGGAAAAAATGTTCCGCGCCGGACAGTTGCACTATACCAATGCGGTGCCGATCAACAAGATTCCCGTCTACCGGAAACTGACCGACTCTCCCTATCGCCAGGCGCCATGGCAGGGAAGCTATTACCTGCAGTTCAACATAGACCGCCATCCGGTTAACGATCTGCGGGTCAGAAAGGCACTGGCGATGGCGGTCGATCGCGAGAAGCTTGTCGAAACAGTTCTAATGGGCACCGAGCTGGCCAATTCTGCATTGGTACCCTCCGGGACACCCGACTATACGTCCCCGGATATTCTTCGCTACGACCCCGAACAGGCCCGGGCGCTATTAGCAGAGGCCGGCTACCCTGACGGCAAGGGCTGGCCGGGACTTGAATACCTGTACAACACCAGCGAAAACCACCGCAGAATTGCCATTGCCTTGCAGCAGATGTGGAAGGACGAACTGAACATCGATATTTCCCTGCTCAACCAGGAATGGAAAGTGTATCTGGATACACTTAGCCAAAAGAATTTTACCATGTCGCGCAGAGGCTGGATCGCTTCGGACCTCGATCCCAAATCTTTCCTTAGCAGCTTTACCAGCGACAATGGCAACAACGATACCGGCTTCGCCAATACTCGATACGATGAAATTATGCTAAAGCGGGCGCCTGCAACCGCCGACCGGGCTGAACGCCTTGCCCTGATGCAGGAGGCCGAGGCCATCTTGCTGCGGTCGGTAGCAGTGATTCCACTGTATACCTATAACAGTAAGCATTTGCTGCAACCCAGCGTGATGGGAGCTCCGGCCAATGTGCTTGATATCGTGAGATACAAATACATCAGCCTGGACCCGAATATACCCGTGTGGACTGACCGGGATTAACAGCCCCCGCTATCGCCAGGAGCATGGCAGCTTATCGCTGCGCTGAAATACTCGCCCATGCCCTCCTATTTATCGCCGGCGGTACTCAAATAATTACGCACCTGGCGCCCCATGGAGTAGGTGAATGTCACATCGGCGTGCATTATCGACGGCGTTTCCAGCGGTGTAATAGGTGCGAGGCGCGCCGCCGGGTGCCCATCCGGAAAATCGAAGGAAATATCTTCGACTTTAGCGTCGTAGAGATCCGCCACAAACGGCAATGGAAACTCCAGTAACTCGCTGACTACAGGCGAGCCGCCTTCCGGTTTGGCGAATTCCCTGTGGGAAAAATAGTTCAGGTGCCCACCGAGCGTTCCCCCCAGTTCGCTACCAAGTGACGCCGAAACTTTTATTACGTCGCGCCCCTCCACTTTCAGTATTGACTGAAACTTGTCATCCCGGGTTTCGGTCCGCCGCTCTCCGGGCATGGCGCGCACACCAATCGACTCACGCACATAGGCACAAACACGCGCAGAACTATTCCAGTAGTAGGCAAAATACCGGCCCGGAATTGACATTGCGGCCTCTGCGGCATAGCTGTCGTGATCGGCGACCTCCACGGAAAGGTAGGTTAAAGAGAATGCACCAAAACCACTGGTCTGGTCGGCAGGTACTTCGTACATGTTCATCTGCACCAGACCGTTGGGGTGCGGCTCCAGACCCTCAGGTAGCACTTCCTCAATGGCGCTCATATCAGCGCGATAGCCGATGATCAGCATGCGCGCATCCTTGATCAACTGGGGCGTTGGCGGAGACCATACCGAAGGAGGCTTTTTCACAGAAGCTTCGTTATTATTACTCATGTTGATGCGTATCCGTAGTGTCTAGTTAGCTGCTTTGGCAATCGCTTTTTCCCAGATTGCCACCGTCTGACCCGCTTGCTCAATCATCGGGTAGTGCCCTGCTCCGGCAAGATTGACCATGCTGCCCGAGCGCAGGCCCGCTAGCGTGGCGGCAAGATACTCGTTGGTTACAAACGGGTCGCCGTCACCAACAACAAGTGTAGTGGGTGCAGAATAATTACCGACCTCTCCAGCAAAATCCGCACCGGTCCAATTGGCGAGGTAAGCGTCCCACACCTGCTTGTCCAGTGTCTTGCCGGATAATGAAACCATTTCTTCCAACTGAGCGTCAGTCAAGAAAGGTGCAAGAGAGCTCAACGTTGGACCACAATCGGGGTAGGCAGACTGAAAGGATTCGTAAGTCGCCTCATCCAGAGGTGTGCCACCGGGGGACACGGGTGTCAATGCGCAGACCGCAGTTACGCGATCAGGAGCGAGTGTAGCGACGCGCAGTGCAGTTCCGCCTCCCATCGAGTGCCCCACCACCGCAAAAGTGGTCCAGCCAAGCTGGTCGACTGCTGCCAACGCGGCGCGCGCCATGCCATCTATTCCCTCTGCAGGAGCCTCGGGTCTATTGCATCCATATCCGGGAAAATCAAAGAAAGCGTAGCTATAGGTTTCGCGGTCGATGTCTTGCCTGCACCAATTCCACACGGAACTATCCATCCCCCAACCGTGCAGGACCAGAACATTTGTACTTCCATTGCCCTCGACAGAGGCCACTCCCTTAACTGCTGTCATAAATAATCACTCCTTGTATGTATGCCGCTGGCCAGTATAGATGAGGCTCTGCAGAAAACAACAACTGCGCCCGGTGCGCATTGCACTCGAGGTGAATTCACAATCCACCTTGCGCATCGCGCTCCATCTGTAACGTTCGCAGATCGTTGATGACCGTGTCGGCGTCCAGGAATCCGGTGCTGTAGATATTGCGAATTCGCCCCTGCTTGTCCACCAGAAATACTCGCAGGATATGCGACATGCTCCCGGTGTAAACGCCCTTCTCGTCATAGTTTTTTTGGCGCACCTGGCCATAGCCTTCAAGAATAGGCTGCAGGGCCATCTCGGAGGGGGTGGTCAGGAATTGCCAGTCCGACCCCGAGCGTCGGAAGTGCCGGGCGTAATCGCGAAGTGCGGCGGGGGTATCTGATTCCGGGTCGAAACTGAGGCTTATCAGGCGCACCTGGCTGTTCAGTGTGTCGTCCCGAGCTACACCGTCCTGTACTTTTTTCATCACGTAACTGGCCAGCGGGCAGCCGTTGATATCCGAGCAGCGAGTATAGATGAAGCCCAGCAGTACCAGTTTATCTCCGAACAATTCATCGAGCTGCAGAGTCTCGCCCGCGTCATCGATGACC
Organism: uncultured Haliea sp.; assembly: GCA_963977485.1. GTDB lineage: Bacteria > Pseudomonadota > Gammaproteobacteria > Pseudomonadales > Halieaceae > JARRPM01. The sequence goes on along the minus strand of CAXBOW010000004.1, from coordinate 121,906 downwards.
TCGCCGTCAGCGGCGACACCCAGCGCCGGCAGGGCGTAGGACCCCGCGGGAGGTGGCGTGTACTGCAAGGGCCCGTAGCCCGGCGCGAGTACTGAACCCCCGGCACCTGCGGCGGCCAGAGAAAACAGTGCGCAACACACTACTACCCATTGGCGCACAGAAGTCATCGCCCAGCAGTTTTATCACCGTACAGGGCATATGCCCCGAAACGCATCTGGTGAGGGGAGCCCAGTTTGGCAGCCAGGAAATCGATGCTCAGCGTCTCCTTCAACTCCGTGCCATCAAAATCATAGACCTTGAGGTATTGCAGGTCGGGCCCGGCGGGCGCCTGCTTGTCCCAGTTGGCCAGCAACGATGAGGTGTAGTAAACGCGCTTACCGTCCCAACTCTGGGATACCATGTTGACCTGCTCTCCTATTTTCTTGCTGTAGATCTGTTTAGCCTCGTGTGGATTGCTGATGTCATACAGCCGGGTCATGCCATCGTTCCAGGTATTGACCCACAGGCGAGAGTCGTCGGCGAAAATGGATATATCTACCGGCAGCGGGATTTTTGCCGCATCGCCGATATCACCTACGTCTTCCGACTGCCACTCACCTTTATCATCCTCAAAGATCAACCAGACTTTGGACGTCAGGGCAGTTGTGGTAAAGCAGTAATCGTGGTTCTCGCCCCAGGCACAGCGCACTTCCAGCGGGGCACCCGGCACATCCAGTATCTTCTTTGGCTGACGCGCGTGCAGGTCCCAAACCACTGCGGTATTGCCGAAGGCCTTCATTGCCTCGGGATCAGCCATCATGGCTCCCAGGTTCATCATGTAGTTGTTCCATCCGGTAAAGGACGATGTCACCATGATATTCTTGCGCGGCAGGGCGCGAATGTCATAGCCGAAGCCATCGGCAAACTCTCCAGACTTGACTGCCCCCTGCAGGTTGTCGTCGGTGGGCATCCAGTGGGTAACGATATAATCGCCGGCATTGGTGTATTCGACCAGCGCGGTGCGCCCGCCGTGGTCACGGTTGTTGGACAGACCACTGATCATCATACGACCCGGCAAGGCATAGCTGGTGTGCGGCCCCACCACCCCCCCGGTAACAGCAACAAAGTCAGATATTTCCTTGTGCAGTGTCGGTTTGGCCGGGTCTGAGTGGATATCAAAAATGAATATTTTGCTGGTATCCAGAGTCGACGCCCAGAGATAGCGCCTATCGTCGGAAAGCCCCGTGTGGTGGGCCTCATTGCGCCCCCCTACCGAGAGGGAGCTGACAACTTTACCGTAGTCAGCAGAATCCGGGTTGACATCCACCGTCACCAGTTTGTCCTGTTCGTCCCCGACCCCTTTCACTCCCAGGGTCCAGACATAGACAAAGTCTTCCTGGCCCTCGATTTTTGCCATGTACGGCGACATACAGGTTTCGTCAGCGAATACCAGGCTGGTGAAAAACAGGGTACATAGTACTATCCAACGCATGGGGAATCCCTCTTATACTGTTAGTAAAATCATCATAGACCCGACGGGGGGTATTGCAACCGCAATGACGATCACCCAGCCTGACTCCACTGCATGCAGGTGGATCTTTTCGCGCTTGCTACTGGCTTTTTGCTGTGTCCTCAACCCCGTGGCAAACGCCGATTCCACGGTGCCGTCCCTGGCTGTGATGCCCACCGGTGGGGCGGCACAGGACCTCGCCAAGGCCATTCTTTCGCCGCCCATCGGGTTGCCCGCTATGGACATACCTGTGAACAATGCGGTAACCACTGACAGAATTGCACTGGGCCGGAAATTATTCTTCGACCGGCGCCTGTCCTTTAATCGCACACTGTCCTGTGCCATGTGTCATGTCCCTGAACAGGGCTTTACCCAGAACGAAATACGCACCCCCGTGGGTATCGAGGGCAGTTTCGTAAACCGCAATGCGCCCTCCCTTTACAACGTTGGCTATCGCACGCGCCTGTTTCACGATGGTCGCGAGTTCAGTCTGGAAAATCAGGTGTGGCAACCCCTGCTGAAAGACAACGAAATGGCCAACCCCTCGGTGGGTTATGTTATAGAAACCCTCACCCAGGCAGCCGACTACAAGGGACTATTTGAGTCGGCATACGGCCGGGGGCCCGGCGTGGAAACCATAGGTCAGGCCCTGGCCAGCTATCAACGCGGCCTGGTATCAGCGGCATCCCCCTTTGATCGCTGGTACTTTGGCGGCGAGCCGGAGGCACTCGGAGCGTCCGCCCGCCGCGGCTTTACCCTGTTCAGCAGCGTCGGTTGCACGGCCTGTCATACACTTGGCGAAGGCCACGCCTTATTTAGTGACGGTGAGTTTCACGATACAGGTATCGGCTATGCCCGCAGCATGCTGGGGCCGCAGCCCGGAGCTGCAGCTGTGTACCTCGCGCCAGGAGTGCAAGTGGTGCCAAAAGTAAGTTTCACCGCTCCGCGCGTCAATGACCTCGGTCGCTACGAGGCCACCGGGGAGGCGTCCGACCGCTGGAAATATCTCACGCCTTCCCTGCGCAATGTGGCCTTGACCGCACCTTACATGCACGACGGATCAATGCCCGACCTGGCAACGGTGCTGCGTTTTTATAATGAAGGTGGCATCGCGCACCCGGACCTTGACCCACTACTTCAGCCGCTGGGCATGGAGCAATCACAGCTGCTTGATCTGGAGAATTTTCTACGAGCGCTTACCGGGGATAATATACAGCAGCTGGCAGCCGACGGACGCTCCACGACTATTGGTGATACCGGACTGGGGCAGTGAGACCATCTCCAAACTCATTACAGTGACCTAAGCGCCATTGAGAATAGCTGAAAGCGGAGCGAGTTGTTGCTGGTAATGTTGCCATCGATTTACAGACTGTGTATATACCGGCTTACGTACCTGACTGCTACTGAAGGTATTTACAGCACGCTTGCTGTTATAAAAATCCAGACAGCAATCATCCCACGGCAGCCCGATGTACTCGACTAACTGGCGGCTGACTTTTTCCTGATCCGCAACCAGCGCTTCATACTGCACGGTCAATATTTCGGATGAAAACAGACTCTCCCAGTGCCTCATCAGCCGCTCGTAATCCAGGTAGTATTTGCCAAGCTCTTGCAGGTCGAAGGAATAGTCATTGCCGAAAGAAAAGTAATTTAGGAAATTTGATGTGCAGGTATCCATCGCATTGCGCCGACAATGAATAATCTTTGCTTTTGGAAAAAGCGTTTTTATGAGCCCTACCCTGAGAAAATTACTGGGCAGCTTGTCGGTAATGCGCAACATATCGTTAGCGTAAGCTTCCAGTTCGCCCAGATATTTCTGGGAAAATTCGCGCGCAGAAGACTCGCTTAGCGACTGCATACACTCCGGGTAAGGGCCGGAAGCCTTGAGCCGCTCGGCCATGCCTTCTTCCACATGTACCAGAAAGGGCAGCTCTCCGGCGCCATATACCTGAGGATGGCTGGCAACAATTTGTTCTACCAGGCTAGTACCCGAGCGCGGCATACCTAATATGAATACTGGCGATTCTGTATCGGACCCGAATGCATTGATGTCGCGAAAATATTGCTCTGAGTAGGCCTCTATCAACCTGTCTACATAGGCGGAAAAAGACTGGGAATCATACATCACGGTTTTACGTTTAAGCACATTACCCTTACTGTAATGTTCAAATGCCCTGGTGAAATCATCCCCGTCATGGAAAATATTTCCCAGTGCAAAGTGGCAATCGATTGCCTCTTTTTCCGATAGGGAAGGCGTAGTCAGGAGTTTTTCCAGTACCGATGCCTGCACCTGTTTTGGCTGCAATCTTGTCAGGTTTCGATATGCTTCGGTATAACCCGGCTTGATCTCAACAGCCTCCCCGTAATGGCTGATGGCCTCTTCCTGAAGTCCTACCTTATCAAGCGCATTCCCCAGATTATTATGTGCCTCCGCATAGTCAGGCTGAATAGCCAGGGCCTGCTCGTATCTGGCGATGGCATCTTCCGGTCGCCCAAGATCATCAAGGGCTGTGCCCAAATTGTAATATGCCATGGCAAAGTCGGGTTTGATGGCAATGGCTCGCTCATAATGCGTTAGGGCCTCATCTAAACTACCCAGTTCTTTCAGTGCATTGCCCAGGTTGCTATGTGCTTCCGCATAGTCAGGCATTAACGTCAGAGCCTGCTCATACCGCTGCCTTGCTTCATCGATTCTTTTCAGGTTAAACAAGGCATTTCCCAGATTATTGTATGCCTCAAAATGCCCCGGCATGGTTTCTATTGCTGTTTTAAAACAGCCTATCGCCTCTTCCTCTCGATTGGTTTCTTTCAGAATTACTCCGAGATTGTTGTGCGCCACAGCAAAATCTGGCTGTATGCCAATAGCCTTTATAAGATGTTCTTCCGCCTGCCCCAAAAGCCCCATTTCCTTGAAAATATTGCCTATATTGACATGGGCCCCCGCGAAATCCGGCTTTCTTGCAAGCGCCTGCTCAAGACAGGTTACGGCCAGGTCATACTCCTGCAACGCGCGATACGCTTCGCCGCAGGTAACATAGAATTCCGGGTTATCCGGATGTCTCTTGATGGCTTCCTGCACCAGCTCTACAGCTATAGTATTTTTCCCTACCTGATGTGCCAGAACGCCCAACAAGTGCCATGCATCCGGATGTTCCGGTTGTTGTTCACGAGCAGACTGGTAATACGACTCTGCTTCCTGCAAACGCCCGGACCGATGCAGCTCTAATCCGGTTTGTAGTAGTTGGGCAATTGAAGAGGACATTTTTAATCCTGGTCCGGGTTTTTAAACGTATGTTGTGCTTTCGTACAGGCCATTGCTGCACACGGCATTTTGCAGGGAATTATAGTCGAAATGAATGGCCGATGGAGAGCCGAATTCTATCCTGCGGCGACGCAGCGCACCGAAATGCGCCGAAACCGGCTCACACAGGCGACTTCTTTGGAATCAGCCTGCGAACGTCCCCCGCTCTATGGGTCATCCCCAGTCGATCAAAATATTCAAGTAGCGGTAAGGCGTACTTTCGCGAGACCCCAAGTGCCTTGCGCGCATCGCTCATACTGAAAGGCTCAGACAGCCCGAAACTGGCTTCAAGTAAGCCGGAGGCCTGCAAAAGTGCATCACGATGAAAATAGATATTCTTCTGCTGCCCCGCTTTGCCCAGGACTACGATACGGCCCAGATCGACCAGCATGCGCAATAATTTTCCGTCCAGCGCCAGGTCGTGACTTATCTCCTCGATGTGTGGCGGCGACAATCCCGCTTCGAGCAGCACCGCTTCCAGCTTTCCAAGACGCTCCCTCTGAGGGGCTTCCAGACCGGAGAACGGATCGAAACCACGGGCCATTACCTCTGCCCCATTGATGACTATTCTAGACTTCTCTTGCAGCCGCTTCAGCATCAGTGCAACCAGGGCTCTGTCATGGTCGCTGCCAATGATATTCATCAGCTTGTTGAGTGGCATCGAGACTAAAGTGGGGCTATTTTTATGGAAGGCATTGATAGTGTCCTCAATACGTTCTTCGAGTTGGTCACAATCACAACGCGAATATACCCTGCCGCCACACCCCAGGCACGCGGCACCGTTGATCACATTGGTCGTGGCACCCGGCTGTAAACCGTAGGCTACCTCAATATCACTGACCAACACACCCTCGGGCCAGGCGGCCTCGACCATTATCTGCAGCGCATCTTCCAGCCCCCCCGAATGCAGTGCGCACAAGTACTCATGTAGGCGGGGCTCAAGAAAGGAACGATCATCCGCGCAGGGATCCAGAATCTGTCCTCCACCCAGCGTCTGCGCGGGAGACAAGCGACGCAGGACAAAGCGCTGGCCAAATCTGGCAAGCACGGGTTCTTCAAACAGGATGCGCATAAACCCGCTTTCGCCCGGCTGTAGCAAATGCCCCCCGACTACCTTGATTTTGGCAATTCTACTGGTCGTACCAAACAGAACCCGCACGCTGTCACCAGAACGCAGTTTGCAGCCTCGATCACGAACGGCCACAGATACCTGCAACTGCCTGGCAGGACGGTCGTAGCTGGCGGTGCACAGCGTCATGCCACGGACCAAATTGTCGACCTTCCTGCCGCGAAGACTGATTGCAGTACGCATGCCCGGCAGTGCGGTCGTAGCCGGGTGACCGTTAACTTCAATCTGTCGGACCACGCAGTCTTGGCCCGCAGGCCAGATACTGGCCTCATCACCCGTATTGATTGCGCCGCGGCTCAGCGTCCCCGTCACCACTACGCCGGTGCCGTCGATCACGAAAACTCTGTCTATAGGAAGAAATGGTTGCTTGCCACAAGGCGTGCAAGGAGTCTCGCGAAGCACTTCGATCAGGGCATGGCGAACAGCGTCAACACCGGTGCCCATCTCACTGGAAACGGGCACTATCTGAGCAACCGATTGCTGCTCTCTCGCACATAGCTCCAGCGTGTTGTTACGAGCGGTTGCGATTTGCTCCTCGTCTGCTCGATCAATCTTGGTCAGCGCGACAACGTAGCGGTCTATACCCAGCAGTCTGCAGATGTACAAATGCTCCCGGGTTTGTTCCTGGATACCCTGGGTAACATCGACCACAAGTAATGCGGCAGCCGCACCCGACGCCCCACTGATCATTGTTCTGACAAAGCTTTCGTGCCCCGGCGCGTCGACAAAATCTATTACACCCTCGGGTGTTTCGAGGTAGGCAAAGCCCAGCTCTATTGTGAGGCCACGCCTTTTTTCTTCCGCAAGCCGGTCTGTCTCCATTCCCGTCAGGGCACGCACCAGACTGGTTTTACCATGATCGACATGACCAACAACCGCAAAGGTGAGCTGCCGGCTCATCGCGGCTTCATTGCCAGCACAACGAACGCTCTATTCCCAACATCGTCTCCTTAATTGAAGTGGCGGAAGAGGTAGGAGTCGAACCTACCAGGCACACTAATGCGCCTCACTGGTGTTGAAGACCAGGCGCCCCACCGGAGGCGTCGCTCTTCCTCTGGTCTGCCGGGCGATCGGATGCATATCAGAAGTGAAAAAAACAACTCGGCTGTAAATTACTAGAGGTCTTTGTGCGTGTCCAGTCACCCAACTGGAATTTCGAGAGGGCATCTGACCCAAACGCTTGATCAGCAACGCGGGATGTGGGAGTTTCTCCAGCTAACCACAACTTTTCCAGGACTAGGGAGAAATACCATGGATGCAGAACTACGTTTACGCCGAGAGCAAGTGGTCAGGGAACATTTCGAATCGGAAAAAGACCAGGAGTTTGACAGAACGCTTGCCACATTTGACAAACCGCACTACGAGATTATGGCGACCAATGAAGTTTACGACGGACCCGAGGAAGTTATGAATTACTACCTGGCGACGAGGACAGCCTTCCCTGACCAGCGACACGACAATGTCAGAATGCACTTCGCCGCGGACTGCGTGATCACCGAGTTCGACCTGCTAGGTACAAATGATGGGCCCTTTTATGGGATGGAGCCAACCGGTAAGTCCTTTCGAGTTCCCGTGTGTGCCATTTTCTTTTTCGAGGATGACCGAATCGTGAATGAGCGGATTTACTTCGATTCAGCCAGCCTGGTGACGCAAATAGGCCAGACCGCCGTACTCGCCGCCCAACTGAGCGAAGCATAAACGTCGACAGTGAGTGATTGCGATCTAGCGAACCGATTGCGATGGCGTGTCCAGACTGAAGTGCGTGCCCTTCGCTCGCTGGGCATAGAGCTGCGGCAGGAAAAATTGCAGGCTTGCCACCTCCTCCAGCTGATGGCGTTGCCACTGTTCGATCATGGCCGGGTGAAAGACCACGGTGCGCAGGTAATAATTCACCACCGCACCCAACAGGGGTAAATCGGAGCCAATAAGCGCATCCACCCGGTAGGCAGTACCGCCGTTCTCGCTGCGAAGAGAGTGCCGAATCTCGCCGATAGGCAAGCCTGCCACCTGGGGCAATGCCAGCATTCCCGAGGCTGAAAACTCTACAATTTGCGCCGACCCGCGGCTGTCATAGGGCCCAAACCATTCGTCGCGCTGTATCATCGCCCCACGGGCCATGCCTGGGGTCCCATCGGGCGCAGGCTCAAGCACCCTGAGTGTGCCGTGCTCGCTGGGGTGGAATATGTGATAAAGCGGGAGGGTGACACCGCGATATTCCACGGTGGCTATGGGCAGCTGTTGATAGAACCACATGACCATAGCCGGTGAGATGTCCTCGAGGAAGAAATGCTCGACATAGGTGCGAATTCGGCCGTCGGGTAGCACCTCCCAACCCGTATCCGCCAGACGGTAGTCCGGCAGTTGCCAGGGAAGATCCCGCGGTGTGTCACGCTCAATGGGGCCCGGCAGCCAGACTGCAATCAGTACAAACAGGCATAGCGCCGCTATTGCCGTGAACAAACTTTTCCTCATATCACTCCCATGCCCAGGATCACTGCGCTTTCGCTTTGACCAACCCGATCGCCTCGCCCTGCAAATAGTGCTGGCCCGCTTTAGCCGTGATAGTCACCGCATCCTTCTGGAACAGGACAATCACATCCGATCCGCCGAACTGGAAAAACCCAAGTTCCTCACCTTTGTGCAAGGTAGCTCCGACATCCGGAGTAAGTTCCACGCTGCTCACTGGCCCCATACCGATGGGCAGTATGGCCACGTAGCCCATGGTGTCCGACTTCATGATGATGACGCCGCGCTGTTGTTTAAACTGGTAGCTCTCGCCATCAGTGAGGTAGGTCGAACCATCAGGCCTGGTGAAAACCCCGATATAGGCAAAGCCTGTCACGAATTTCTTTTCCACCACGGTCCCCGCAAATGGCGCATGAAACCGGTGGTAGTCCGTTATGCTCAGATAGCTATGCGTGAAAAGGCCACCCTCGAATAAATGACCGTACTGGCTATCCTGCAGGAGATCGGAAATTTTATGGGTGATTCCCTTTACCACAAGCGTCGCGTCATCGGTGATTGGGAAGGCTCCCTTGAATACAGAATCCCCGGGTGAAACAACCGTCTTACCATCTGCAAGTCCGGCAATCGGGCGCTTTCCCGGTTTGATTTCGCGCGCAAAGAACTGATTGAAGGTCAGCCACCCGCTGGGCGCCACATAGTAATCATCAATTTTCATGGCGGGGTCGGCGTAGAAGCTCGGCAAGCCGGCAATGGATTCCGGCGAATCCAGGAAATGACCCCATTCCGCTATCACCCCCCTGGACCAGTCCTCGAACTCAGCGCTCTGCCTCAGGGTCTCCGAAACATCAGTTATGATGTACAGCGGACCGAGTTTGTCATCTATATTCCGATTGGTCGGTATCAGCCGCACGATGCCGTTGATATATGCCTCAAATTCCTCAATGTTGGCAATACCGCTCATGCCCGCCGTGTCGATCGCAGCTTTCAGTGGTTCCCGAAGTTCGGGGCGCGCCTGCAGCAGGGCGTGGAGCGCCTTGACAGACTTGGTGTCGCCGTAGTTACTTGCGTGTGCGACCAGTGTGGGGAGAGCCAGAACAAGCATCGCAGCCACTGTGATTCTGAAAATTTTCATAGTGAAACCTCGAAAGTGAGTTATCCAGCACAGCTAAATTCTAACCTCCCCACGAGTTGGCGTCTGCCTAAACCTGGGGACGAAACGGGAATTCAACCCCGGGCTAGACACTTGCACCAAGGCCTTGCTATTGCTGGCGCTGATGCTTATTGTCGCTAGTTCAGGCATAAGACGGCGGAACTAGCCTGGCAAGGATACAATTTCTCTGCTACAAGTTCTGATATCGATGCGGCGGGTACTGCCTCATGCGATCCGAATTACTAATAGCAACTGGGATCCGGTATTCCCGGTAACCGCGCTCAGTTGGTGTCGCTCATGGAGACCTAGTCTGTGACAAATTTTGCCCTGATATTTTGTTCTGTGCTGTGCAATCAGCGGCCACCCCTTATTATGCTCGATGTGCTCATCACTTTTATCTTTTTCCTGCGCTATCTGTCCCGGCACCCGGGTATGGAGTCATATGCCCAGACATGAATCCAGGCATCTGCGGCAATTCCTGCTGTTCGTGTTTGCACTATTGATTCCCTGCTTTGCCATCTGGGGCTTTGGCAGTGCCGCGATAGTTACGCCAGTTATTGGTCTGGTACACCTGACACTGTCTAGCTGGTTTCCCGGAATCGTATACGCAGTCTACCAGCAGGGAGCGGACTTGCTGGTGATGTCCACCTTGGACCAGGTCGGCGGCCAGCTCGTACAAGCAGAGAACGCCAGTGATGGTCTCGGGTTCCGGGTGAACACCCGCATAGTCACTTTCTCGATACCATTTTACGCCGCGCTGCATTTCGCTACGGACAAAAAGAACTACCTCGGAAACTTGTTTTGGGGCCTGATTTTCATTTACCCATTCATATTCTTGGGGTTGATATGCATTTGCCTGAAAGAACTTATGGTGGGCTTTGGCATGACATTTCTGGAACAACCAAATGTCCTCGTCCCTGGGCCGGACCTCATAGGGATTGCCTACCAACTGAGCGTGCTAATTGTACCCACACTGTTGCCGGTTCTTGTGTGGGCCTGGCAAAGTCGAGACACGCCACTTTTCGCAGAATTGCTTCGGGTAAAGCATGCTAACTCCCACAACTCGTGAAATAATCGGCCACAATTGTACAGATGGCTGTACAAACCCGGGGTTCCGATGTCCACTCCACGATATGTTCAAATTCGCGACCAGTCGCTCTTCAGGACGGTGCTGCTGGCGTCGCTGCTTATAGCCACACCTGCGGGCGCTGCCAGCACTTCCGTGAGCGTACCTGTTTATCTCGACTATCCAATGCTACGCCAGCTGTTGGTCGCACAGCTCTTCAACACCCCCGATAGGAGCAGAGAGATCCTCAACGATCCCACAGGCTGCAGCCGAATTGTGTTGTCGGACCCACAGATAAGCGCACAACAGGACAATATTGAAATCGTTGCCAACTATCAGGCTCAGCTCGGGGTAGAAGTGTTCGGCAGCTGCCAGAACCTGGTAGACCGGCAGGGCCATGTCGCCTATCTGGGCCAGCCGTTGATTCAAGCGGACGCAAAAACGGTAAAACTCGAACCGCGCACCACCTGGATCACCAACAACGAAGGCGATCGAATAGCCTCCGGGCCACTCTGGGACGCGGCAGCAGTGCGGCTCGCGGAGTTCTTCGGCGGCTTCGAGGTTAATGTGACACCATATACGAATTCGCTGATGGCTTTTCTGCCAGAGATCATGCCGCATCGCGACACCGCACAACTGCAGGCCACGATAGACAGTCTAGGGCTCAGTGGTCTGCAAGTGTCGGACTCGGGCCTCAGCTTCTCTATCAGTTTTGATGTAGAGACACTCATCGAAAATCCCGAAGCGGTTGCTCCCCTGACACAAGAGGAACTGGTGCAAGCGGAAAGACAGTGGCAGATGATGGACACCTTGCTGGTGGGTGCAGTAAAACGCTACGCGGCCGCCACCGAACTCAGGTCCCTGCGCAGCGCATTGCTCGATATCCTCATAGACAGCCGCTATCGTCTGCGGGACGCACTCGCCGAACCTACCGATCGCTCTGGCGATGCAGTGCGCAACTGGTTTATCGAAAGCTGGCACCGGCTGAACCCGGTGGTGCGAGAGATAGCGCTACAGCAATCGGGCCAGGAGCAGCTGCTTTGGATGAATGCGCTGACGGCCAGTGATGCACTCTATGCCCTGAATCGGCTGGGCTCCACCATTGGGCTGGAACTCACCGCCGAAGGCTTGCGGCGCATGGCTCGCATGGTCAATGCAGAGCTGGCCGACGAGTTGCTGCAGTACAGCGAGGAAGTCGACCCACAACTGCAGCAGTTACTAAAAGAAGAAATTGACACTACCGATCCCAACCTCTCTTCCTGGCGCTTGCATTTTTCACTCTTTCCCCGTGCTCATGCGGCCGCGCCCTGGGAAAGCCTGAAACAGTGGCTGCCAGCGAAAGACAAACTGAACGTGTATGTTCCCAAGGTCGAAAAGCTGCTGGAGACCGCGGCGGAAAAAGCGCAGCGACAACACCAACTGGACCGGGGCTATCGCAGCCTTTACGAAAAACTGGTATTGGCCACCGCCTGGCAGGAAAGTTGCTGGCGCCAGTTTGTAGTAATAAACCAACGCATCGAACCATTGCGCTCCTCCAGCGGTGATGTCGGCCTGATGCAGGTCAACGAGAAAGTCTGGCGAGGATTCTACGATCTGCAGAAGTTGCGTTGGGATATCAGTTACAACAGTAGCGCGGGGTCCGAAATTCTGCTGAGTTACCTCACCAAGTACGCCGTGAAGCGAGGTGAGCACAAGCACCCCGGGGGTGCCACCAATCTGGCACGGGCCAGCTACTCGGCTTACAACGGCGGCCCTGGCCAGGTAAGCCGGTACCGCAGTAAAACAGTAGCGGCGAGCCACAAAAAAATTGATAGTTTATTCTGGGACAAGTATCAACAGGTGGAAGCAGGCAAGGCCCGCAATGTTGCGGGGTGCCTGGGCGCCGACCTGTCGGGTTCCTGACACATTCACTGACAGCAGCAGGCAGCTGTAAACACTTCTCGGAGCGCTCCCATTTCAACTGCAATATACCTCGCCACCACTCTAATCCTGGCCGCCACCCTACTTCCGCTGTGGCGCAACCCCCACTGGATTATCCGCTCCATGGATTTTCCACGCCTGCAGCTGGCGAGTCTCGCGCTAATCTTGCTGATAGCGCAAATAGTGTGTCTGGATTTTGACAAAAACTATAGCTGGGCGGCCGTTATCGCCGTGGCGGCATGCCTGGCCTGGCACCTGTGGTGGATCGCTCCATACACGCGGCTATGGCCTGTAGAAGTCCCGGCTGCGCCTGAAAACGGCACGGACCGGCAGCTCAGTATTATCACCTCTAACGTTCTGACACCCAACCGCAACGCCCATGCGCTGCTGGAACTGGTAGCACAGTACAAGCCAGACATTCTGCTGACTCTGGAGTCTGACCACTGGTGGCAGAACCACCTGGACACCCTCGAAACCGAAATGCCACATACCGTAAAGTGTCCGTTAGACAACCTTTACGGCATGCACATCTATTCACGATTGCCTCTCTCTGAAGTCGAAACCTCTTTTCTGGTACAGGAAAACGTTCCCTCTATTCACGCCCTGCTTACATTGCGTAGTGGTGACACCGTACGCATGCATTTCTTACACCCCGCGCCACCAAGTCCTACAGAAAATACTAAATCAAAACAACGAGATGCTGAACTGGTGATAGTGGCAAGGAGTGTTGCCAACACAGATCAGGCCGTTATAGTGACGGGAGATTTGAACGACGTGGCCTGGTCGCCAACGACACGACTTTTTCGTAAGCTTAGTGGCCTGCTGGACCCGCGGGTAGGTCGGGGGATGTTCAACACTTTCCATGCCGATTACTGGTTTATGCGCTGGCCACTCGATCACCTGTTTCACAGCCGCCATTTTGCAGTGTTGTCACTCAAGCGCTTGCCATCAATAGGGTCAGATCATTTCCCTCTTCTGGCCTGCCTGAGTTACTCAGCCGATCGTGATACTGGTCATGCCGGACTCGAGCCTGTGGCAGGCGATCAACAGAGGGCGCAATCCATAGTTGACGGCGAGGGTGTGAGCCGCTCGGAAGTACCCTGCCCGGGAGAATAGCCCTGCCGAACCGAGCTGGGGAAATACCAAGAGACAAGGGGAGCTCTATATGCAGGATCAGGAAATATCGCCGTCGGGGCGTCGCGCGATAACGGCGGGTATCATTGGCAACGTACTGGAATGGTATGACTTTGGGGTATACGGGTTTTTTGCCGCTATTATCGCCGCACAATATTTTCCCTCGGATAACGCCTCGGCTTCGCTCATTGCCGCGTTTGGCGCATTTGCAGCCGGCTTCCTCATGCGGCCTTTGGGGGGCGCATTTTTCGGGTATATCGGTGATCGTGTGGGACGTATTCGAGCCCTGCAGTTGTCAGTATTTTTCATGGCAGGCCCTACTTTTCTTATCGGTTTTCTACCCACTTACGACACTATTGGCTATAGCGCCGCGGTGCTGATGGTAGCGTTGCGTATGATGCAGGGGCTCGCAGTGGGAGGAGAATATACCAGCTCCATAGTATTCCTGGCCGAACACGCTCCCCCGGGCAAGCGAGCCTACTACACGGCATGGAGCATGTTCGGAGCGGTTGGCGGCATACTTCTTGGATCGGCGGTTGGCGCACTGCTCAGTGCCGTACTCGACACAGAGGCGCTGCACAGTTGGGGTTGGCGTCTGGCATTCATTGCCGGGATATTTGTTTCAGTTTCCGGTTACTTTATTCGACGCGGACTGGTTGAGCGACCTGTCCTGCAGACGGGCAAAACGCCCTTGGCTGTGGCATTTCGTGACTATGGTAAAGACATACTCCGTGTGGTTGGGCTCAATCTGGTAAACGCCGTCACTTTCTACCTCATATTCGTCTATTCCATCACCTGGTTGATCCACACGGTTGGCGAATCACGCTCGGGTGCCCTGGAGATTAATACGGCGTCGATGCTGGTGCTACTGGTGCTACTACCAGTGTTCGCCAAGGTATCAGATGCGTGGGGCCGCCGCCCAACCATCCTGATAGGAATGGGCGGCATCGCACTTTTTGCCTACCCATTGGTCTGGCTGATGCACCACCCTGATACGGTGATGATAATGCTGGGCCAGATGGGTTTTGCCGTACTGGTAGCCTGCTTTGCCTCCACCGTGCCGGCATACATGGCAGAGCTTTTTCCCGCCAAAATTCGTGTTACCGCAGTCAGTATCAGTTACAACCTGTCCCTGGCCATCATGGGCGGGACCAGCCCTATGGTTGCAGTGTGGCTCATCGAGCGCACTCACGATGACCTGGCCTTCGCCTGGTACATCACCGCCGCTGCATCCATATCCTTCCTGGTCGCCCTGACCATCAGGGACCGCAGTGCAGAACCCCTTGATGAAACACCAACACTTATCGACCACAAGGTGGCAACAGGGAATCCACCGTAACTGTAGACACGCTTTAGTCCAGGCGAACGTCAGTAGCGCGAAGTTTACGCGTCTCTCACATGCGGCCACGCATCAGTGCCCACGGCGCGCTTCCATGCGCTTCAGCATGGTGCTCATAAATCGACGGTAGAGGTCCATCCCGAGGTACTTATCTTCCACACCCTTGTCGACGCTGGGGTTGTCGTTGACCTCAATAATACAACCCTTGCCGTCCCTCTCCTTGAGGTCCACTCCGTAAAAGCCATCGCCGATAGGCCTGGTTGCCCGCAACGCCGTGTCGATTACAGATTCCGGCACATCGGCTATAGACATGGTCTCAAAACCACCGGAGTCGGTGCGATTTCCGTGTCGGTATATCTGCCAATGACCCTTCACCATATAATACCTGCAGGCATACAGTGGCTGATTGTCCAGTACCCCTATGCGCCAGTCGAAATCGGTGTACAGAAATTCCTGTGCGAGCAAAAGCGTTGAATGATGGAACAGTTTTTTGCAGATTACGGCGAGTTCCGCTGCATTTTTGGCTTTTTCTACCCCTTTTGAAAAGGCACCATCCGGAATCTTGATTACAACCGGGAAGCCCAGCTCCTGTTCCAGCTCAAGCAACTGCCCCGGCCGACTCTTGTACAACAGCACTGTGCGCGGCGAGGATACCTTGTGTGTTCTGAATAGGTCAGCCAAATAGATCTTGTTGGTACAACGCAGAATGGAGTTGCTGTCATCGATCGTCACCAGGCCTTCACTCTCCGCTTTCTTGGCGAAGCGGTAGGTATAGTGGTCAATATTGGTAGTAGTGCGGATGAACAGACCATCGTATTCAGACAGACGCAGGTAATCTCGCTGCCGGATAACATCACAATCGATGCCCATCTCCTTTCCAGCCCGGATAAATCGCTTGAGCGCGCCCTTGTCGGAGGGGGGCAAGAGCTCTTCAGGGTCACACAGAATGGCCAGGTCGTAGCGGGACGGTTTCTGCTTCCGGTGTTTTCGCCACACTTTTCTGCTGAACACATTCAAGGCCTCAGCGAACTCGTCGGCCTGCTCCGCGCTAAGCTGCTTTGGCGACCCCGGCTTCAGGCTGGAGATTTCCCAGCGCTTGCGGCAGCGCAAGGTGACTTTCAGAATCGGGCAGGGAAAGATTTCAAAGAGCTTTCGCGATAACTCGTGGTAGCGGCTGTCCACGGTATTCCCGAAATAGCTGTGCAGAACAATCGGTCTGGCAGGGTCTGCCTCTTTTAGAGACTTGTACATCTCCTCGCCGAAATCATCGATGTGGATGCGGTAAAGAGCGCGCTTGCTCAGGTCGTTGAGCGTACGCACCGAAGGGATAACATTATGGCCGCGGGCCTCAGCCAATAGCGAACAATAGTAGCCTTCCGACAGGTAGTCGAAACTTCTACACAGGTTGATAACGCGCGTGCGCGGGGCCGCCCCGGGATGTACTCCATTCATGTAGTCGCTGAAGCTAACTACCTGACCACCGGGGTTCTCGGGTGGCCAGTCTTTCAATTTGTGGGTAACAATAAGGGGTAGTGACATGGGTGAGCCCTGCTCTTTAACCGCCATATGTCGCTAATAACGGATTCGTCGTAAGTATTTGACAGCGCGGGCTGGCAGTCAATCGCCGGTGGGGATATATTTCAACTACCTTCAACAGAGCTGATAATGAACGCCTTTAATATTGGCTATACGCCTCGTGACCATAAATCTGCAGCACCTGGGGATTACTCCGCGACAGCCTCTGGCTGGCTCTTATGAGCACTATTCGCAAGGCGGCTCCCACAGATCTCGACGAACTGCTCCGGCTGGAATCGCTTGCCTTCCAGGGCGACAGGTTGAGCCGGCGCAGCTTCAGACGCTGGCTGAAACACGCCGGCTGCGTGTTCCTGGTCAGCGAAGAGGCTGGTGCGCTGTGCGGCTACATCCTGCTGGTTCTCAGACGGGGCACGAGACTGGCTCGCCTGTACTCGCTCGCGGTAGACCCGGCCTACCGTGGTCGAGGTGTTGCTTCCTCCTTGATCGAACACGGGGAACAGGATGCCCGCGAGGCAGGCGCGCTGTATCTGCGGCTGGAAGTTGCAGGCAATAACAAGGCCGCCATCGCCCTTTATCTGAAACTGGGCTACACACAATTCGGCCTTTATCGGGACTATTACGAGGATCACAGCGATGCCCTCAGGCTGGAAAAGCGCATCCACCGGCTATCACCCGACAACGACAACAGGGTAATTCCCTGGATACCGCAGACAACCCCGTTCACCTGCGGGCCTGCCTCTCTGATGATGGCCATGAACGGGCTCGACCCCAGCTATTCTCCCAGCCCACTGGAGGAGGTGGATATCTGGCGCGAGGCTACTACCATTTTTATGACATCAGGCCACGGTGGTTGCCACCCTATAGGGCTGGCGTTAGCAGCCGGGACCCGCGGCTTTAGCGCCGAGGTCTGGATTAGCCAGAAGGGGCCTCTATTTGTAGAGGGTGTTCGCGATCCCAATAAGAAGCGTGTAATGAGCCTTGTCCACGAATCGTTTGTTGTGCAGGCCCGGCAACAGAAGCTGCGAGTGCGCTATGCCGATATTGATCAGGACAAACTGGTGGAAAGCTATGCCCGGGGTGACAACGTACTGATCCTGATTTCAACCTACCGGCTGGACAGTCACAAGGCTCCCCACTGGGTCGTGCTCAGTGGATATGATGAAAATTGCCTGTATTTTCACGACCCGGATCTGGAGATTGGCCCGCATGCGAGTATCGCAGTGGAAAACCGTGAATCCATTGAATGCCAGCACATTCCCATCGCCAGGGCCGACTTTGCCTCTATGAGCCTGTTCGGCAGAAGCCGCTTGCGCACCGCAGTGATCCTGCAAAAACACTGATTCAGAGTAACAGGGCGCTATTTCAGAACGGAGCTCAGGCCCAACCGCCTGAGCAGCGGCGGCATCAGCTGTCAGATCGTCTAGGCGGCAGGTGAAACTCAATAAAGCCTATCGATAATTCATCGCATGTTCAGGTGAAGCGTTTACAGGCCTCTATTAACCGGTCTACATCACCCGGGGATATATCCTTGTGAAACACCCACCGCGGCCCGGACATTCGAATGCCCGCTCCTGCGAGATGAGTTTGCAAGGCCGCTATATCCATACTGGGTGCGAGCATCACCATATTAGTTTGCGGGGCTTCTCGCAAAGAGAAACCCGGTAGCTCTGCCAGCGCCCCGGCAACGCGAAAGGCTTTGTCGTGATCTTCCTGCAAACGCTGCACATTATTGCGCAAAGCATGCAGTCCACCTGCCGCAAGAATACCTGCTTGTCGCATGCCACCACCCAGCATCTTGCGCCAGCGCCGTGCACTGCGGATAGACTCGGTGTCACCCACCAGAATCGAACCCACCGGGCAGGCGAGCCCCTTGGAAAGACAAATGGATACCGTATCGAAATACTGACAGATGTCACGCACAGGCACAGCCAGGGCAACCGCCGCATTGAACACTCGCGCGCCGTCCAGATGGCGCCGCAAACCATACCTCAGCGAGAGCTCCGAATACTGGCGGAGATACGCCATAGGCAACACTTTCCCCGCCTGGGTATTCTCCAGGCACACAAGGCGGGTGATGGCGTAGTGAGCATCGTCCGGCTTGATGGCGCTCTCCACAGCGTCCAGCGACAGCGAACCATCAGCAGCAAAGGGCAAGGGACAGGGCTGAATACCACCGAGGACAGCAGCGCCACCACCTTCATACATGTAGGTATGGGCCGTGTGCCCAACAATATATTCGTGGCCACGCTGGCAATGACTGAGCAGGCCCATAAGGTTTGTTTGGGTACCGCTGGCCGCAAACACCGCGGCTTCTTTCCCGGTCAGTTTCGCCGCGAACTGCTCCAGCTCATTGACTGTAGGGTCTTCACCGTACACATCATCGCCGGTTTCGGCACTGAGCATGGCCTGGCGCATTGCCGGGTCTGGCTGGGTGACAGTGTCGCTACGTAGATCAATCATATCGGTATTAGCTCGCTTTCCAAAAATCGCACAATCGGGGTTAATTACAGTGGCCAATCTAGAACTGACGGGTACATTTCGCAAGTGTTAGCGACAAGCCGATACTGGCTTGAACAAACGCGCTGCCCGCAGAGCACAGTTATCCCTGCGGCCTGCCCCTTGCAACTGATACCAAGCCTGGCAAGGCTGTTCGAAATCGAACTAAGTGCTGAAAAGTCGACTTCTTCTTTGACATGCCCACCCAAGCCGCCCATAAATATACTCCGCAACAATAGCAGATCTTCCACAACCGGCTGAAATGACCGATATCAATCAATTGAGTAGCTGGAACCGCGATATCTCACGGGCCATCACGTGCCTGGGTAGCGCACAATTTTTCCCGGCGCTGGTGCAGGCCATCCTGGGTCAGGTGCGAGCGAATTTCCCACAGGTGTGGTTATATCACCGCGAGCAACCCCCTCGCCTGCTGTACCATGAGGTACCCAAATCAGCCATTAACAGGCAGATAAATCAGTATCTTCAGGGACCCTACACCGAAGACCCCTTCTATCGCGTATCCATGCGACGGCCACGCTCAAAAATTTATCGGCTATCGCGGATCACAACGGGTAAACTGCAAAAGTCTGACTACTACCTGAATTACTATGCAGACAGCGGCGCAGTGGACGAGATCGCCTTTCTGGCGATGCTTAGAGGAGGCAGCGTAATCAATCTGGACATAATGCGATTGCCGGAAGATGGTGACTTCACCGATGAAGAATACCAGTCTCTCTATCTGTTGGCTGAACCAATATCCGCCCTCATAAAAAGCCACAGCGAGCACGATCAATTCGCCATACCGCACCTGATACAGCCAGGCATTGACTACCAGATTGACCTGGCTTTTAAAACCTTTGGCGCATCAAAACTGACGCCCAGAGAAAAAGCAGTACTCGAACTCATGCTGCGCGGCTATAGCCCCGAGATAACCGGAAAGAAACTTGGGATAGCACTGGAAACTGTCCGCCGTCACCGCAAAAATATTTATCACAAGCTGGATGTGTGTTCACAGACAGACATTTTTTCGCTATTTATCAACGCCATGTCCTGCCTCGCACAGGCCGGAGGTGGTGACCCGTTAGCCATCTATATGTCCCCGCCGGGATGCACCTGACAGCTTGATCCATAATTTCTCGAGCACCTAATGACCGTATCACTCTCCATTCAACAAGCCAGAAAGCTTGTTCTACAAGCACAGCGAATTTTACCGGGCAAGCAGAGCGGCACCGCCATCTCGGCCACACAGTCAGCCATCGAGCACCTGGGTTATATCCAGATCGATACGATCTCGGTGGTTCAGCGAGCCCATCATCATACGCTGTGGAATCGCAATCCTCGCTATAAACCATCTCAGCTGGATCAGCTCGTCGCGGACAAACAGGTATTCGAGTACTGGTCCCACGCTGCGGCTTACCTGCCGATGAGAGACTTCCGCTTTACTCTGCCGCGAAAAAATGCAATCGCTAACGGCAGCCAGGACCACTGGGGCGCGCGCGATGAACGGTTAATGAAATCCATACTCAAGCGGATAGAAACGGAAGGGCCGCTTATGGCCAGAGACTTCGATCACAGCGGAAAAAAGACTGGTGACTGGGGACTAAAACCCGCCAAACGCGCGCTCGAATACCTGTTTATGCAGGGTGATCTGATGGCACCTTACCGGGCCAATTTCCACAAGGTTTACGATCTGACGGAGCGCGCACTGCCTGAATGTACAGATACTTCCCTGCCTTCCCCTGAGGAATACGCCCGCTTTTTGATTACCCGCTACTTGAGAGCCAACGGGCTTGGGCAAGCAATAGAGATGGCTTATCTGCTAAAAGACACAAGGGCACAGGTCTCTTCGGCACTGCATGAAATGGTTTCAAGCGGGGAGTTACTTGAGGTGCATACCGCAGGTGACACCTACTTTGCATTACCCAGTTCGCTTGAACTCCTTAATAAGTCGCTAGCACGCTCAAGGGTCAAGATATTGTCGCCGTTTGATAACCTGCTTATTCAGCGGAAGCGTATGAAACAACTTTTCGGGTTTGACTACCTGGTTGAATGCTATGTTCCTGAGACCAAACGACGATACGGATATTTTGCGCTGCCTGTTTTATGGAATGGACATCTGGTTGCGAGAATGGACTGTAAAGCCGATAGGAAAAAATCCATACTACATATCAATCAGATTTTTCTGGAGCCCATGGCGGCAAAAAAAACCGACGCATTTTGCCTGGCTTTCGCCAAGGAACTTGAATCCTTCAGAGGATTCAATCACTGCAAGACAGTACAACTACACCGCACGTCACCCGTCAGCTACAAATCTGTGTTAACCGCAGCTATCAACAACCGGACAGCAGGCTGACTTAAACGCTTTCCTCCTTCATGGGAACGTGCTCTAGTACGGGACTGCCCGAGGACGGGCTACTATTCATGGATTAGCATTAAATATTGCGTGCAAGGAGACGGCTTTGCTCGATCTGGTCATGGATAACAATACTCAGGTCCGCCTGGCAGCCTTCCTGTTTATCATCTTGCTGGTTGCTTGCTGGGAGATTCTTGCGCCTCGACGGGCATTGTCAACTTCGAAGTTGCTGCGCTGGGTAAATAACTGGTCGATAAGTATCCTGAACAGCTTGCTTCTGTACCTGGCTTTTCCAGTCCTGGCTGTGGGTATCGCCTTCGTCGTAACTGAACATCATTGGGGGCTTTTCAACCTCCTCGGCGTGCCCGCCCTGACAAGTATCCTTCTATTTGTAATTCTGTTCGATCTCGCCATTTACTGGCAGCACCGCCTATATCATAAGGTGCCATTGCTATGGCGTCTGCACCGCATGCACCACAGCGACCCCGACTTTGACGTTTCAACAGGTATTCGTTTTCATCCGCTGTCCATTATTCTCTCAATGCTGATAAAAATGCTGGTAATCGTTTCTCTCGGACCACCGCCTGTGGCCGTTCTTTTGGCGGAGATTATGCTCAATGTCACAACAATGTTTAATCACGGCAATATCCATCTACCCACGAAATTTGACAGTCTTTTGCGACTCTTCGTGGTTACACCTGATATGCATCGGGTACATCATTCAGTTGAGCCGGAAGAGACGAACACCAATTTCGGTTTCAGTTTCCCGTGGTGGGATCGTCTATTTAATACTTATAGAGCACAGCCCCATGCGGGGCACGAGGCTATGGAAGTTGGGGTTCGCGGATTCCAGGATGCCCGCGCGCAGTATCTCCATAAGCTGTTGGCACAGCCATTTCTGACCGGGGCTCGTGAGCAGCATCTGTAGAACTATCTCCGGCAGGTTTTCGACTATCGAGCCACTGCCGTCCAGGCGCTTAGCTCATCAATGCCTCCTCGCGCTCCGTTTGGAACTGTTTCTGGTACAAGTCAAAATACTGGCCGCGCTGATCCAGCAACTGTTCATGGCTTCCCTGCTCTACGAGCTCCCCGCCATCAATTACCAATATTCTATCCGCAGAACGAATCGTCGACAGCCGATGAGCTATCACAAAACTGGTGCGACCACGCAGCACCGATCGCAAGCTGTTCTGCAGTAGCTGCTCCGTTTGCGTATCGACAGAGGACGTTGCCTCGTCCATTACCAGAATCTGTGGGTCACCAATAATCGCACGCGCAAAAGATATCAACTGCTTTTGCCCCGTCGACAGGTTGTTACCGCCTTCCTGAATCGCTGTGTCATAGCCATTTTCCATGTTCATGATAATGTCATGAACATTGACTGCCCTGGCTGCCGCCACAATTTCTTCATCCGTTGCGCCCAGTTTACCGTAGCGTATATTCGACTTGATCGTACCGCTAAAAAGAAATGGGGCCTGCAATACGATTCCCAGATTCGACTGCAACCAAAGCAGACTGCGGCCCAGGTAATCCTCGCCGTTCACCAGAATGCTTCCAGACACCGGCTCGTAGAAACGACACAACAGACTAACTACCGTCGTCTTACCAGAGCCGGTTGGGCCGACCAGGGCGATGGTGGAGCCCGCCGCAACTTTCAAGCTGAAGTTCTTCAACACTGGTTCTTCCGGTTTATAGGAAAAGCAAACCTGGGAAAACTCAATATCTCTAATAGCCGAAGAGCCACCATCGAGCGTCGTTGCTGAATTAGAGCTCGCATTTCGCATACGCGCTTTCACCTCCTCAGAGTCTTCAATATCCGGCTGCACTTGCAACAAACCGATAACCCGCTCCACGCAGGCCGTGGTGCGCTGCAATTCGGCCAGCTTTCCAGACACTTCAAGCATCGGGTCCATAAGCGTGCGCGAATAAGTCATAAATGCCACCAACGTCCCAAGTGTCAGGACACCAGCGATCACTTCGGCACCCCCGAGCCACAGGGCAACACCGGTCGCCACACTGACAAAAATGCTCACGAAGGGGTAGAAGGCCGAGGTCAACAACAGGTTGTACATCGATTGGCGATACATGAGCCCGGAATCCTCGGAAAACTCCTCGAGGTTTTGTTTCTCGCGGACCAACACCTTGCTGGTTGTCACCCCGGCGATACCTTCATTGAAAACCGCGGTCAGGCGGCTGTTGGTTCTGCGCAGCAGTCGCGAGCTATCCAGTATTCTGGAATTGAACCACCAGGCGATGGCCGCCAGGAAAGGTGAAAGTGCCAGCACGATTAAACCAAGCCGGAGATCCAGAATCAGCAATACCGTGAGTATCCCGAGTATAAGCGGCACACCCCAGAATAAATCAAGTGTGCCCCAGGCAATAACACGAGCTATACGTGCGGTATCCGAGGTAATTCTTGCAAGCAGCCAACCCACCGCGTTGTTATCAAAGAACGAGAAGGATAATTCCTGCATATGTTCGAAGCTTTGCTTGCGCAGGGAATACATCAGGTTCATCGATAATCGCCCGGCAAGGCGAATAAACGTGCGAATGCAGATCACGATAGTAAACAGCGCCAGGCAATACAGTGCCCCGTACTTGAACAGGTCGATCTGTGAGCCCAACAACTCTATATCATCGACTACCGCCTTGGTAATGAGTGTCAGTGATGCCTCTCCTGCTGCCGTGAGAAGTGCTGCCACAATCAGCCGATGGAACAGCGCTTTATTCGGCTCATAGCACATCATGAAGAGCACTTTCCAGGCGCCCTTCTCTGCTGGTGTACTGTTAATTGAATCTTTCATGGTGCTACCCTGTTATTAGCTTGACCTGTGCTCTTTCCCAACCGGGTTAGAGAGTGAATTCTGGAATTCACTACTCTGCCCCGACTGAATACCCCACAAATCCCGATAGAAACCGGGCTGGTCGACGAGTTGTTCATGACTGCCCTGCGCCGACAGCCGGCCATTCTGCATAACCAGAATTCGATCCGCCTCCCGGCACACACTGATACGATGAGTAATAATTAGTAGTGTTTGCTCGCCCCGCTTCTTGTGTAGGGCCTGGATAATATTTCTCTCGGTTGCCGAGTCGACCGCGCTGAGCGTATCGTCCAGTATCAAAATCGGGGTGTCCTGAAGTAGCGTTCGCGATAGCGTCACGCGCTGCTTCTGTCCGCCACTCAAACTGACCCCACGCTCGCCGATGATGGTTTCGTAGCCCCGACTGAAGCCTTGAATAGTGTGATGCACAGAGGCGTCATTACTCGACAGGAACATATCTTCGTCCGATGCATGCCGCCGACCAAACTTGATATTTTCACGCAGACTTCGGCTGAACAAAAAAGGCTCCTGTAGCAAGGTGCCAATATGCTGCCTGACAGTGGCTCGATCGATTGAGCAAAGCTCCTGTCCATCCAGTTGAATCGAGCCCTGATCATAGTCATACAAGCGCATTAACAAACGAATAATCGTGCTCTTACCAGCACCGGTGGGCCCGACAATAGCTACCGTTTCTCCAGCAGCGATATCAAAATTCAACTTGCGCAAAACCGGCTTATTCGCATCATATCCAAAACTGAGATCATTGAACGTAATACGCCCGCTCAGTGTTACCTCCGATTGCGCTGGGCCACCCTGATCGGTCTCTTCGGGAACATTCAAAATCTCCTGTATCCGCCCAATCGACACCGTCGCCTTGCTGGCCTCACTCAACTCCTGCCCTAGCTGGCGAATGGGCCAGATCAATATCGTCGTGTAACCAATAAAGGCAAAGTAAGTACCCATCGAGGCCTGATCATTTGCGACCAACCAGCCTCCACCGATCAGTAGCACGCCACCCTGTGCAAGACAGAGCAAGTCCGACAACGACCAAAAATTCGCAAGCATACAAATCAATCGATAGTTCAGCTCGCTGTAGCGATAATTTTTTTCCTCAAATTTGGCGCACTCATGCGCCTGCCGGGCAAAAGCGCGTACCACCCGAATACCTGTCAGGTTTTCCTGAACAATATTGGTCAGCTCACCCTCGGCTTCTTCCACCTCCTGAAAGAGTACTTTTATCCGCCCGAAGAAGTGCCAGGCAAAATAGAACACTACCGGAAGGAGTACGAGTGAGAGCGCACTCATTGCAACACTCTGTGCCAGCATCAGAGGGATCATAATGCACAGCAACACCACGGTGCGGCCAATATTCATCACCTGAACGGTCAGGAACTCGCGCAGCGTATCGATATCGGAAGTACAGCGCTGAAGAATGTCACCACTGTCGGCATTCCCAAGATATTTTTCCGGCAACCTGTGCAGGTGCGCATACAAACGATTCCGAAGATCTCGGACCGTGCCTTCGCAGGCCTTAGCCGCCAGATAGTCTTTCAGGTACATGAACAGACCTGCCAGTACCGTGGCAGCCACGATCGCCAGCCCCGCAATCCACAAATTGCGGGCCAGTACATCCACGCCGCCTACACTCTGGATGAGGTTTTCAATCAAGCCCGGCGTCGTCAGTCGTGGATGATCTATGACCCGATCTATAACTACCTTGCCTATAGTCGGCACCAGGAACATAAAATAGCTGGCGAAGCCCACTGATACTACCGATGCAAGGTAATACCATTTTTCGCTGCGGATCAGCTCGACCAGAAGGCGGTTATGATGTTTCGATTTATTCACGTTGTTATTCCCAAAAATCGTATTTCTTTTGGGCCAAAACAAAAAAAGCCCGCTTGGAGCGGACTTTCAATAACAACAGTGACACGACTGTGGAATTGTACTGAGCCCGCTATCTGACGGGCCTGGTTTTTGCGACCAGATTTAACCCGTCAGATTAAAAACACCGGCGATCCGGTGCGATAATATGTATGAATGACGGATATCATCAAGTTGTTCCCCTGTTTGGCGCTGCTTTTTGTCAAAAACGAATAGATGTATTTGAATTATCCAAAATTGACAATGCAATATTCAGTGCAAACAAATGTAGGCCAAGCATGCAATTTTTGCAAGTCAAAGCGGAATTGATCCGAATAGAACCACCAGGGCTAGTAATCATTCCATGGGCCGCTCGGGAATTCGCCAAATCCTTCTATGCAAGATATTCTTCGTTCCCAGCTTGCTGAGAAAAGGTGAAACCCGCAATGAATCAATGGCAGATCGGCAAAATCAAAATCACCCGTATTGTTGAGCTCGAAATTTCAGGCGGCACACAATTCATCCTGCCAGAGGCCACCCGGGACGCATGCAAATACATCGATTGGTTGAAGCCACACTTCATGGATACCGGGGGCAACCTGAAAATGAGTATCCATGCGCTGGTTATCGACACGGGAGACCGGCGAATCATAGTGGACACCTGTATAGGCAACGACAAGCAGCGCGCGATTGCCGCATGGTCTAATCTCCAGACCTCTTTCCTGGCAGATCTGGAGGCAAGTGGATATCCGCGAGAATCGATTGATACCGTATTATGCACTCACCTGCACGTTGATCACGTGGGGTGGAACACGATGCTGGAAAAGGATTGCTGGGTGCCAACATTCCCCAACGCCCGCTACCTTTTGGCGGAAACGGAATGGCGCTACTGGCAGGGCGAAGACGATAATCCGCTCAACGCCAATGTGCTGGACGATTCCGTGCGGCCGGTGTTCGACGCCGGTCTGGTGGACCTGATCGAATGCTCACACATCATATGTGACGGCATTCGCCTGCAGCCAACACCGGGACACACGCCGGGCCATGTTAGTATCCAGATTGAATCAGAGGGTCACCAGGCGCTCATTACCGGCGACTTCATTCATCACCCCTGCCAGATGACCCGCACTGACTGGTGCAGTTCGGCAGACTATGACAGCAAACAGGCCCGCAGCACCCGGGAGACATTACTTGAAGCCTGCGCCGACACCCCGATTCTCGTCATCGGCACGCACTTTGCAACGCCAACGGCTGGGCACATTAAACGCGACGGGGAAACAGGGTACTGGCTTGACACCCAGACACCGCTTGCCTGCTAACACCAATACACAAAAGGAGATCCACTTGAAGTCACGTTTCTTTATCTCAGCATTATCACTGGCTGTTTTGGCCACTGGCCCCACCTACGGCGCGGATGTGTTGCTGGAAACCCAAACCTCCTGGGACGGCGGCGCGTTGGCATACCCTCCGGGTAAAGCTCAGATAACGTCTGTCATGCTACATATTGAACCCGGCGAGGTGCTACCGTTTCACTGTCATCCAGTGCCGACCCTGGGCTACCTGCTGAACGGCACCCTGGAGGTAGAGACTAAGCAGGGAGATTCGGTGCGCGTGCAGGAAGGAAATGCTGTTGTCGAGGTTATGAACACCCTGCATCGCGGTCTGGCCATCGGCGGGCCAGTCGATATCATCGTATTCTATGCGGGCGCTGAAGGTGTTCCCACCACGGTATTACCGGGTAGCAAAGAGAGTAAGACCTGGCCCTGTGGTGACGCGGAGTAACAACACAAGAGCTTGGCCCCCAGGATCAATAAGCACCGATAGAAAATTCACTGCTCCGACTGCTTGAAACGCGAGGCCAGTTCAAGTTTGCCACATTGTTCCTGCCCACGCGACAGCCAACACAGTGAGACAGTTTCGCGGTCGGAGGCCAACAAACGCTTGAGCCCGCCGAGATTTGAACGGGTTACCACCTGATCGTCGATACTGCTCACAGTATCACCCAGCCGCAGGCCGCTCGCTTCAGCAGCTGAACCCGATGCGACAGACTTCACCACCGCGCCTGATTTATTCGGCCGCAAAAGCAGACCACTTCTGTCCGCGTTGACAGGCTCATTGAAATTCTGGTTTCGCGAAACGAAGATACGCTTGTTGGCATAGTCAAACATCAGGTTAAAGTGACTCAGCACCTCATTTCCCAGTAACCCGTTACTGCCGTTGTCACTCTCACCGCCAGTAATTGAGTAACTCACGGGAATATTATTCAGCTTGAAACCACCCACTGAAAGCGACCTGGACATCCCCACCATGGTCGCCACGTCGCCGGACAGGCCCTGACTTAGCATAGAGAAATACTCTACCGGCTTCGAAATCCCGTCATGCGTATCCGGTGTGAGCGACACGGGCCCCCTGTATCCAGTATCAATCAGTAATTTTACAGTGACAGGGTGACCAGAATATACGCTGATTTCGGTTTCGAGGTATGGCAACCCTGACTCAATCTGCAACGGCAGCTCCACCCAACCAGAATCGTCCTGAACTGCCCTGTATCGTTCAGGCGCCGGCTCGGAAAAGCTGATCAATTGCTGGTCGTAGTCAATTTCTACCACGAAGCGCTCAAAAAACGACGCTCCAATGACCCCGTCAAAATACACTTCGTCGACAGTGTCGAAAAAGGGGACAGACTCTAACGGCAGGTAAATAACAGATAGCCCTTCCAGACGCACACTGCCCACTGCGATAGCGGTGTCGGCGACGATGTAGGCCGTCGGATCCGGTCCGGCCCCCACTCCTGACACAGGCAGCTCAGCTCCAAGTGTCAGTGCAAGC
The DNA here is from genome assembly GCA_963977485.1 of uncultured Haliea sp. GTDB lineage: Bacteria > Pseudomonadota > Gammaproteobacteria > Pseudomonadales > Halieaceae > JARRPM01. The sequence goes on along the minus strand of CAXBOW010000004.1, from coordinate 93,013 downwards.
AACTTTGTATCCTGACTCTCCAGAATTACCGTCGCGGCCGCGCCGCTGTCCACCACGAAATTCAAGGGCTTACTGCTGTTAACACTGACTGGCACCACGATGTGGTCATCCACCATCTCAAAGCGCACCGTTGTAGTCCGCGCCTCGTCTGCCCAATGATGGGCCGCAGTATTATTGGCATAGGTAAACCGGGCCATCTCCGCCAGTTGGCAGCCGCCAAGTAGCAATATCGCAGCACCGGCAAAGACACAGGCTATCTGGCGACCTGGCCGCATAGTCGCCAGTCTGTAAGACATTGTTCCCATCATCATATATCCGCTCCATCAGCATCAGAATCGTCAAAGTCGTAAAGATTGTATTGTAATGTTTATTTATTGTAAAACGATAAATATATATTTTTTGACAGAAATATTGCCATCTACTACAATTCTCCGGAAAAGCATTAACGGGGTAGTCATAAATGAGCCGACTGGAAAGAATTCAACGCGTCAGCGCTATAATCCGCTGTCTGTTCATTGCAGCTGCGGCTGTTATCACTGCCGCTGTTCTGGTTGCCGCGTTTAACCCCGGGCAGGATTGGGTCAGTGTCGCCGATGGCAGCTTCAGTGAATTGTGGACAGGTGGAACCTATGGCCGCATTGCGCTGATCACGGTTTTTGTGCCTATTCTTCTTACTCTTATTCTCGGTGTGTACTGGTTGCAACGACTTTTCGGCGAGTATCAGGCGGGCAGGTTTTTCACAGACGGAACCATGCGCTGCTATATTTGGCTGGTGTGGCTGAAAGCGCTCTACTTCGTATATGGCGCAATCTATCCGTTGATTCTGGCGGATCTGTCACCTGCGACAGCAGATGCCGGCTTGTCTCTGACAGTGGATGCCGGCACATTGATAGAGCTTATTGTTCTGATATTGATCGTGCATGTGCTTAAAGCCGCGCAGCAAATCAACGATGAAAACCAGGCGTTTGTTTAGTAATGCGTATCGTAGTGAACCTTGATGTTGTCATGGCACAACGCAAGATACGCTCAAAGGATCTGGCCAGTGCAATCGGCATTACCGAAGCCAACCTGTCGCTACTAAAAAGGGGCAAGGTTAAAGGCGTACGCTTTGAGACACTCGCTGCTATCTGCCATTATTTGAAATGCCAGCCAGGTGACATTCTGGAATTCACTGAAGATGAGGACTAAGCATTTTATGAGCTACGATACCGATAACATTTTTGCAAAGATTCTTCGGGGTGAGGCCCCGGCGTTCAAGGTTTACGAGACACCGCAGGCGCTGGCTTTTATGGATGTTATGCCGCAGGTTCCGGGGCACACACTTGTTATTCCCAAGGATAGCGCGGTAGGTCTGCACGACGTAGACCCCGAGGTGTTGGCTGGCACCATCCAGGCCGTGCAAACGGTATCGGCTGCAGTAAAGCAGGCTTTCGATGCCCCTGGCATCATGATTGCCCAGCTCAATGGCGAGGCGGCGGGACAGACCGTATTTCATATGCACTTTCATATCATGCCACGGTTCCGCGGCTTGGAATTCAAACTACATGCCCGCGATATGGAAGATTTTGCGGTACTTGAGCGCCACGCAGAACAGATCCGAACTTGTCTTCCAACAGACTGATACATACAGGATTCGGCTCATCCGGAATCTTGCGTATACGATTTCCATATGGCATCTTCCGGCAAGGGCATGATGCCCTGCTATCAGCAGCCCCCCACAGCAAACTCTAAGGAATATTACATGGGTACTATTAGATCTATTCTTGTCGTTGGCACCTTGGCGCTACTGGTTGCCTGTGGAAACTCGCCACAGCAAAAGAAAGATATTGCCGAGGCGAGATTCATGGAAGAACAAACCAAAACAATGAAGGAATACAAGGAATGTATTAAAAAGGCTAAAGCGGACACGCAGAAACTGGATGCTTGTGAGCGCCTACTGAAAGCGAACACAGTCACCGACACACCCGCAGCGAGCAATTAGCAGCCTCGCTAGCGAAACCGGCCCGCTGCGCAGGCAAAACAGCGGGCCCACTGGCCAATATCAACAACAGGCGCCGCTCTCGCCTGTTTATGCCTCCTACACCCTGGCAAACTATTTAAAGCTACGTCTTCTTCCCACCAATTCACGATAAACCAACAACTGCCGAAGCCCCCCGCTACGCCTGCCCCAGGCCTTACTTGTCGCAGGGATCCTGCCGCCGCGCTTGATATAACAGGCGGCATATAGTAGGTTATCAAACAGTTTGATATCAAACATTTTTAACGTAACGGGACTCTATCAATGACCGGGGACAAGCTACAATTGGGGAACCTCGACAATATGCTGGGAGTGGAACTGCGCATTGCACAAATTCTTGCAGACAGGCTCTTTGCCGCCTCTCCGCAACTGCATATGGCCCCCGGGCACTATACGGTTTTGTCCCTGATCGAGCTGAACCCGGGTATAAACCAGAGCAGGTTGGCGCAGAGCATGTTCCTGGACAGATCCAGCATGGTGCCGATACTGGACCAATTGGAAAAGAAAGGCTGGATTGAACGCAAACGTCCCCCCACGGACCGGCGGTCCTATGCGCTGCACCTCACCCGTGCCGGGCGCGCAGCCCTGAAGCTGGCCGACAAGGAAGTACAAGGCCTGGAGGAGAGCATCGCAACAGAGATGGGCCATGACAAACGTGCAAGCTTACTCACCCTGATCAAACAATTTCAAACCGCTTTGTTGAAGATACAGACCTCGGATCGAAACCAGGAGACCGCCAATGACAACCAACACTGATAACTTCGATCACTGGATTCGCGGTGACTTCGTGCGTCTCAATACACAACTGGAGGAGCTGTACTTCGCAAGTGACAACCCCGAGGAAGTTGAAGGTGTTGGGGAAGACATCAAAACGCAGCTGGTAGAGGACGGTAAGGCATTTATCGTTGAGCTGCTGAAAGAGGGCAATACTGACGAAGGTTTTGACGCTGGCTTCGACCTTCTGGGTAACGTGGGCTTTTATATGGCAGCCTGTCGACGCCACGAAATTACGGAGCCGTCCCGCGAGACTAAATCACCACTGGTAGAAGCCTCAGCCCTCTCCATGCAGCTGGGGGCCTCGCTAGGAGTAGTGCCACGCTTTGCATCCGCCCATCTGGAAACCCACAACAAGGCTGTTAACGGCGTGTACAAGACCTTCACCTCACTGGAGGACGAAGCCACCTTTATCAACTACAACACCCGCGCAGCACTCAGCTATATCCGGGCCTCAGAGGCCCTGTTGCGCACGCTGCCTCTGGGCATCTCGCACCCCATCACCGCAGATTTACTGAAGGCCGCTACCGCAGCGCTACAGGATGTCGTCAGTTCCAATAATGAATTGTTCGATAAACTGGATGTAGAGCGCTTTTTCTTCTGTGTACGGCCCTACTACAAAACGCACCGGGTCGGTTTGCATGAATATCGCGGTGCCAACGCGGGTGATTTTGCTGGTATCAACGTGATCGACCTACTGCTGGGATTGTGCCGGGCCGGTGACCCCTACTACTCTCAACTGCTGGTCGACAAGTTCCTGTTCATGACACCACAGGATCAGCTGGTATTGCGCGACTGCATGCGCCGGGAAAGTCTCCTCGATGAGTTTCTGGCCGAGCTGAAAGGCAGCGGCAACGAGGCGTGGTTCCAGCGCAATGCCGCACTTTTCCTGCAGGCTTGTGAAGCGCATGGGCTAACCGCCCTGCAACACCATGAAAAGTTGATAGCAAAGTTTATCGAAGACCCCGCATTTTCCAAGGGGTTGATGGAGCGCAAGGGGCTTACCGCCAGTGGCCCACCCCTGCCGGTGCTGCTGAAATCACTACGCAAACTGGCCGACCTGCGCTCCGCTGCAGAGCGCGATGATATTCCCAGTCGATACCGGGATATTCAGTCGCTGCGACAAAGCCTGGGCGCCTGAAGGAGTATTCAGCCATGAACGAAAACCCCAAAGCCCTGTTTGTCCCAGCAGAGGGTATTTACCTGCTGAGCCACTCCGTGGGCCGGCCTCCGGTTAGCACCCGGGAAGCCTGGGTAGAAAGTTTTTTGGAGCCATGGGAAAACGCGGGCGACAATGTATGGCCGCGATGGTTGGAGACAATCGATAACTTCCGCAATGCCCTCGCCGACTTGCTGCACGGTCAGGCAAAGCACTTTTGTCCCCAGGTGAATCTTTCCAGCGCTCTGACCAAGATTATCACCAGCCTGAAGCCCGCCGAATCACGCCGAACTATTCTGTATTCGGAACAGGACTTTCCCTCTATGGCCTTCGTCCTGCAGCAAGCCGCAAAGCAAGGCTACAGGCTTAAAGCAATTCCTGAGCATCTGGACACATTGGATTTGAGTGTCTGGGAACAGCAGCTGTCCCGTGACGTGGGTCTGGTTCTTATCACGCACGTGCAATCCAACACCGGGCGACAGGTTCCGGTCGCAGACATCAGCGCACTCGCCCAGGAACGGGAGACTGTTTCAGTCATAGACATTGCTCAATCGGTAGGTGTGGTTCCAATTGACCTGTCCGCCTGGAAGGCCGATTTCGTTATAGGCTCCTGTGTAAAATGGCTGTGCGGTGGCCCGGGTGCCGGATTCCTCTGGGTATCACCGGACACGCTACCGACATGCGAGCCTGCTGACGTGGGATGGTTCTCGCACGAAAACCCCTTCGAGTTTGATATGCACAATTTTCGCTACGCAAAAGATGCCTTGCGCTTCTGGGGCGGGACCCCCTCCATAACACCATTTTCGACGGCGACAAATAGTATCCGCCTTCTGCACTCAATCGGGATGGAGAATGTCCGAGCCCACAATCTGGCCCTGACACAGCTGATCTTTCAGGCCGTCGACGCTGACATTTTGATTACGCCCGCCGACCCCGCGCAACGGGGGGGAACAATCGTGCTGCACTACACCGGTAGCCTGCAGGAAGCGGTGTGTTCGCGCCTGCGGCAAGCCAAGGTGGCCTTCGATGTCCGGCCAACGGGCATCAGGATCTCACCACATATTTACAACGACGCTGCAGAGATCCGCCTGGTCATCGAACAGCTCTGAAGCGCTCACAAATCAATCGATAGCGGGGGCCACCTTACATAGATCTCACAGCTGGCCCAACAATGCAGTGATGCCCGCCAAATAAGAAATGGTAGTGAATACCGATACCCCCAGCACCGAACGGTGCCACCAATGCAATTCCCGTTGCGAAAATACAGGGTAAATCCAGACTGGAGGTGAATTCTTTACAAGTTCACACGGGCAGTCATGACTACATCCGCTATCGTCGCTATCACCGCAGTTGCCATGATCATCGCAGAGCATCGCCGCAAGGCACGCGCCTTTCCTCGTGTGCGGAGATGGTTGCCTCGTGCACTCCTGTTTAACGGTGCGCAGTGCGCAGTCGCTTTCATCGGCGCTTTGTCGTGGGATCTCTGGATGGACGGACACGGCAGCTTATTTCATCTTGAAGGTGCTAGCGGCATAGTCATCGGTTATCTGGTAACGACCTTCGTTTACTACTGGTGGCACCGGGCAAGACATGAAATTCCTCCTTTGTGGAATATTTTCCATCAGTTACATCACAGCCCACAACGAATCGAAATCATCACCAGTTTCTACAAGCATCCACTGGAAATTATTGTCAATGGGCTACTCACAGCCAGCATCACTTACCTGGCGCTGGGGCTCAGCGCTGAAGCGAGTGCAGTCGTGGTGCTTGTGACGGGACTTGCGGAACTGTTCTATCACTGGAATGTAGCAACACCCTACTGGCTCGGTTTTATTTTCCAGCGACCGGAAAGCCATTGTGTGCATCACCAACGTGGCAGACACAGCCACAACTATTCAGACCTGCCGCTCTGGGACTGGCTTTTCGGAACGCTGGAAAACCCCCGACATTTCGCCTCGGATTGCGGGTTCACCGCGGACAGGGAACAGCGCGTAATCGACATGCTACTCGCGCGGAATGTTAACGAAAAACGCACAACCACTCCACGCGGCACGTCGCTGGCAAAACAAAGGTGATCCATCATATGTTCAGTAAGTGGAAGTCAGTTGGTTTGCTCCTTGGTCTTGTCAGTGTCGGCTCGCTGCAGATGTTAGGTGATGTGCTTGGATACCAACCCATGAAGGCGATAGGCGCTGCACTCACCGCGTCACCTGCGCCAAAGGTATTCACATCACAGAATGGCTTCGAGACCTATTCATCACAATTCTTTTTATTCTGGACTGACAACAACGGCGAACTGCAGGAAATTCGCTTGAGCCCGAGGCGTTATCGACAGCTGGCCGGGCCCTATAATCGCCGCAATGCCTACGGCGCAGCAATTTCCTATGCTCCCGTACTGTATGCAAACGAGCACACCCGGGAAATGCTGATTGAGGTCATTGATCACGGCTTTTGTCGCGGCGACATGTTGGCGGAGCTGGGGGTAGAAGCACGCGGTCACCTCCGGGGATTCCGTCTTGAACCCCGCGCCAAAGTAACGGGTGGAAGCGATTCCTGGCGCCTGCAATACACCATCAATTGCCTCACAGGAGAACTTCAATGAATCTGACCAGGATATCATCCCTGCTGGACCCAGCACAGCTAAAGCCCCCGGGCTGGACCGCCAATCAGTTCCGTGTCTTTCGGGCCTTGCTTGGTGCCTATATCACCGCACATTTCATGCATCTTTTACCCTGGAGTATCGAGCTATTTTCTTCCGCCGGTATGCTGGGCAATGCCAGTCTGAGCCCCCTGACAGGGCTGTTCCCGAATGTGCTCGCTCTCAATGATGACCCGGCATGGGTGCTTATTCTGACCGCTAGTGGTGCCATCGCGGGTACCGGCTTAATGCTGGGGCGCGGCGATCGCTGGTGCGCACTCTGGGCCTGGTTTGTGCTCGCCACATTGTTTACGCGAAACCCACTGATTGCCAATCCGGCCATGCCCTATGTCGGCTGGATACTTATCGCCTACCCCTTTATTTCCTCCCTGCCGGCAGTATCAGATTTGTCGGGTTGCGCCCGCTGGCGCCTGAGCCCTGTGGTATTCACGGCGGCCTGGGTGGTACTCGCCCTGTCATACTCCTACAGCGGCTACACCAAGCTTTCGAGTCCGAGCTGGTTAAGCGGTGAAAATGTGGCGCTGGTACTGAATAATCCGCTTGCACGAGACTGGCTGCTTCGCGACGTCTTCCTGGGGCTGCCCGACGAGATACTGAAGACACTCACCTGGTTCATACTGCTGGTGGAGCTGTTGTTCGCACCCCTGGCACTGAGCAAAAAACTGCGTCCACTGCTTTGGGGCCTGATGTTCTGTGTCCAGCTCGGCTTTCTTCTCCTGCTCAATTTCGCCGACCTGACCATCGGCATGCTGCTGATACACTTATTGACCCTCGATCCCGACTGGCTGAAAACACGGTCGCCAGGGCGCATCCGGCGCATTTACTACGATGGCGACTGCGGCTTGTGTCACACTTTCGTCGGCTTCGCACTGTCGGAGGACATCGGGGGTCACCTGAGCTTTCAGCCTCTTCAGGGCTCCCCATTTGAATACAGAGGCCTGAAGGACTCCCGCAGTGGTGGAGACACGTTCATCGTTGAACTGACGAACGGCGCCATACTGGAGCGGGGGGCGGCCTTCATTCGGGTCTGCAAGGAGCTGGGCGGATTGTGGTGGCTACTGGGCCATGCGCTTGCCCTACTGCCAGCGCACTGGGTTGATTGGGGTTATCGCCACTTCGGCCGGTTCCGTCATTCTCTCGCGAAGCCTCCGGAAGAGGTGGTCTGCCCGCTGTTACCACCAGAGATTCAAGCGCGATTTCATCCGCCCTCCAGTTAAGGCCATTATGTAGCCGGTGCTTGCGCGTTATGGCACTGCATGGCGTGACTTTAACCTCGATGGCCACTGTAACCGGCATCAATGCACTGCCATAATCGGCGCATGAAATCATTCCTCCCCCTTATCAGGTCAGAATGGCGCCTGCTGCTGTTTGGCTTTGTCATGACCTTTGGCTCCAGCCTGGGGCAAACCTATTTTATCGGCTTGTTTGGCGGGGACATTCGCAGCGATTTGGGGCTCAGCCACGGGGATTTCGGTGCCATCTATTCCTCGGCAACTCTCGCCAGTGCCATTCTATTGTTGTGGACAGGCTCCCTGATAGACCGGCTGCAGCTGACTCACTATGCCTACATGGTGGTCATCGGCCTCGCCACGGGCTGCCTGATGATCGCCGCCAGTGAGGGTGCGGCCACCCTGTTTCTGGGAGTACTGGTGCTGCGACACCTGGGGCAGGGCCTGATGGGGATGACGGGGGCCACCACCATGGTCCGTTATATCGATCATCAGAAAGGTAAGGCCAACGCACTCAACGGTATGGGTTACTCTCTGTCAGAGGCTGTCCTGCCTTCAATAGTAATAGCCCAACTGACCTTCATGTCCTGGCGGGAATCCTGGATTGCCTGGGCGGTGTTGCTTGTTGTAACTGTCCCGCTGGCCACCCGCTGGTTGTTGCAGGGGCACCAGCTCAGACACAGCAAATATCTCGAGAGCGTTGCGGCACAGCAGGACCAGGCAGACTCCCCGCTGCAACGTCACTGGACACGAGGCCAGGTAATCCGCGACCCTCTGTTCTATTTGTTCCTGCCCGCGCTACTCGCCCAGCCCATGCTGTTTACCGGTTTTATGTTTCACCAGGTACACCTGGTCGAGGTAAAGGGCTGGTCGCTCGGTGTATGGGGCAGCCTGTACATCCTGTATGCGCTGGTCTCCAGCCTTGTTAATCTCGGAACGGGGCTGCTGGTTGATCATTACGGTGCAATTCGCCTTGCACCCTTTGTATGCCTGCCATTCGGCCTGGGACTGCTGTTCCTGGCCAATGGGGATAGCGTACTTGTCTCCGTGCTGTTTATGGTGCTGATGGCCGTCTCCATCGGCGCCTATTCCACCCTGTCTTCCCCCTTTTATGCGGAGATGTACGGCAGCCTGCATCTGGGTTCGATAAAGTCCCTGGCCACGGCGGCCATGGTATTTTCCAGCGCGATCGCACCCGTCCTCATGGGCTGGATGATCGATGCTGGCGTGAGTATGGATACCATGGCGCTGGTATCCGTAGCCTATGTGTTGCTGGCTTCTGTCTGCGCCCTGTGGGCCAGTAAAATCAAACTCTCGGGAGAGCAAGCACATGCCAACTGAGTTAGCGATACGCAACATGACCCGCGCTGAAGTTGACGAACTCGTCGAGTGGGCCGCGAATGAAGGCTGGAACCCCGGCCTGCACGATGCAGATCTGTTCTGGCGCACGGACCCCGAGGCCTTCATTGCAGCGGAACTAGAGGGCGAGCTGATCGGTGGCGGCGCCATTACCTCTTACGACGACGTATTCGGCTTTATGGGGTTTTTCATCGTGCGACCGGAATACCGCAGCCGGGGGCTTGGCAATGCTATCTGGCTGGCCCGCCGCGATCGGCTACTGGCGCGCCTGCGCCCCAATTCCTGCATCGGAATGGACGGCGTCTTCACGATGCAGGAATACTACGCCAGGGGCGGATTTGTATTTTCCCACCGCAATCTGCGATTTCGCAGCGATATCTCCAAGCACACAGCCACTGCGTCCACCGGAGACACTGATATCACACTGCTTGAGCATGTGCCGTTCGATAAGGTGCTCGCGTACGACCGCGGCTGCTTTCCCGCAGCGCGTTCAGGTTTCCTGAAAGCCTGGATGGAACAACCGGATTCGCTCGCACTGGCCTGTCAACGCGATGGCCATCTGCAGGGTTTTGGCGTTGTGCGACGTTGCAGGGAAGGGTGCAAAATCGGGCCCTTGTTCGCGGATGATGCCGCCACCGCCAACGCACTCTATTTACAGCTGGCAGCGTTTGCCACGGGTGGACCTTTGTTCCTGGATGCACCCGAGAACAACCCCGCCGCCATGGCGCTGGTGAAAGCACAGCGAATGACCGAGGTATTCGGCTGCGCACGAATGTACCTCGGGCAACCGCCGGCCCTCAGCCATGAGCGCATCTATGGCGTCACAACTTTTGAGCTGGGCTGATGCAAAACCGTGACCTGATCGGATACGGAAGCCAGCAACCTCAAGTGCGCTGATACTCGAGTCACCCTTCAGTTTGCCCTCCAATACACCATGGAAAGCCATCGTCACTCGGGCTAATATAGCCTCATGCCAAATTCAGCTACCAAAACCACGCTTAACTACCTGATCGCCACCGGTGAACGTCCCATCTATATCGCCTCGCGCGGTGGCGCAGACGCTGCGCTCAAGATCGGTGCAACGTTTGAAGAGAAGGAAGTTCTTGTTCACGACGCACGTCAACTGGATGCCCCCGCCAGCCTGGACAGGGAGGGTTTTACACTGCTTCAGCATAAAACGCAGGTGAAAGACTTTTATCAGCTGGAGCCAGAAAGGACTCTGTATGAGGCCGAGATCACCGACCTGGTGCTCGCGGCCAGTGGCGGTAGCGCAGCGTTGGTGTTCGACCACACATTGCGCTCAGATTCAGCAGCCGTGCGCGGCGAACACGCCACCCGGGAAACCGCTTCAGTAATCCACAACGACTATACGGACGCCTCGGCTCAAAAGCGCCTGCGGGATCTGTTGCCGGCCGGGGAAGCTGAGCAGCGCCTGCAGCAACGATTTGCCATAGTTAATGTATGGCGATCTATCCGCGGTACTGTGTGGACCAGCCCTCTCACCTGTTGCGATGCAACAACCCTCGCGCCCGGTGATCTGGTCGCTGCCGAGAGGCGCGCCGAGGATCGCATCGGGGAACTCGAACTGGTGAGCTGGAACCCGGCCCACCGCTGGTACTACTACCCGGAAATGACGTTTACTGAAGCACTACTGATCAAAACCTACGACTCAGCACAGGACGGCCGCGCCACACGTACAATACACAGCGCCTTTGACAATACGTTGGCACCAGCCGATGCGCCGGCCCGCGAGAGCATGGAGTCCCGCCTGCTGGTGTTTTATTAAAACCACTTTCTTAAATCTGGCCAGACACACCTTTATCGATGTGCCCCTGCGCGGCCAAAAGATTTAAAATTGCGGCAGTCTTCGCCCTGAAGGAATCCCGCAATAGCCGCACCGCTGGCGTAATAGCTTGCCTGCTGGGACTGATAAGCCATAGTTCAGTTGGTATAGGCTTATAGCGGGGCATGACACTAACCACATTGCCTGCCAATAGATCAGCGGACATATCGAGGCAGGATTTCGCCGCCAGGCCCTTGCCGGCAACGCACCAGCGCCTGACCAGGTCACCGTCATTGGAGGCACGGTTGCCACTCATCTTGATTTTGTATGTGGTTTCTCCGCTCGAAAATTCCCAGACATCGTGAATAATGTCGTGAAGCTGATAAAAAACGCCATTATGGGGCGGCAGGTCGTGCGGATGTTCAGGTGTGCCATTTTTCTCGAGGTAGGCCTTTGTCGCACACAGTAAGCGCGGGACATTGCAGATCTTGAAGCCATAAACATTCGCATCATTGGGTGAACCGTAACGCAGCGCGAGATCAACCGAGTCACGGTAGAAATCGACATTACTGTCGCTGATACTCGCCCTCACACTCACAGCAGGGTAGGTATCCATAAACTCATCGAGCCAGGAAATGACCTGGTTTCTACCCAGATCCGATGAAATGGCAATACGCAATTCACCGTCGACAATATCCAGATCATCTTTCATATTCTGCCTGGCCTGATCCAGCAGGAGCAGAGCCTGCTCACACTGGGGAAGATATCTTTCGCCCGCGCTGGAGAGCCTGAGCTGACGTGTGGTGCGAACAAACAGCTCGACACCCAAAGCGCGCTCTACCCGTTTGAGCGCTGCGCTGGCAGTCGCAATGCGCATATCCAGGTTCGTGGCCGCACCGGTGATACTGCGAAATTCAGCCACTTTCAGTGCGACCTGGAGGTCTTCTATCAGCATATATTCAAATTATATTTGATAATTAATCAATTATTATACTGTTTAAGAAACATCCAGCAAACTCTACCATTCTCCCAACCTGAACAACCACTGGAGAAATATCATGAAAGCTGTCGGATATACCAAGTCCCTTCCTGTTACAAACCCCGCGTCGCTAACCGATATCGAGTTGCCTCAACCTACCGCCACAGGGCGCGATTTACTGGTCAAAATCAGGGCGGTTGCCGTCAATCCGGTGGACTACAAAATTCGCCAGAATGTTGCGCCTGCCGATAGCGAGCATAAAGTGCTTGGCTGGGATGCTGTAGGCGAAGTCGTTGGCACAGGAGAAGCGGCGAATCTTTTCCAGCCCGGCGACCTGGTTTACTACGCCGGGGACCTCAATCGCCAGGGTAGCAATGCGGAATACCAACTGGTTGACGAACGCCTTGTGGGCACCCCGCCAAAAAGTCTGTCAGATGCTGAGGCTGCCGCACTGCCACTCACGGCTATCACCGCCTGGGAGTTGCTGTTCGAACACCTGTCACTGCAACAGCAAAGCCCGGACTCAAAGGACGTCAGCAACGAGGTCATTCTGGTGGTTGGTGCAGCGGGTGGGGTCGGCTCCATACTGGTACAACTCGCCAAAGCCATTACAGGGGCCACAATTATTGCAACCGCATCGCGGGCGAACTCAAAAGCCTGGGTTGAGAAGTTAGGGGCACATCATGTTGTTGATCACACCCAGCCTCTAAAGCCTCAAATTGAGGCCCTGAACATTGGCCAGGTGACACATATTGCCAGCCTAAATAGCACCGGCTCCTACTTCGAGAGCTACACAGAGCTGCTGGCGCCATTCGGTAAGATAGGCATGATTGATGACCCGGAGTCCCTGGATGTGATGAAACTGAAGCCGAGAAGCCAGTCACTGCATATTGAGTTTATGTTCGCGCGCTCCATGTTCGAGGCGGATGACATGCACGAACAGGGCCGTCTGCTAAACCGCGTATCCGACCTTGTCGACCAGGGTTACATCCAGACCACTGCCGGCAAAAACCTTGGCGCTATTAATGCGGCCAATCTGAGGGCGGCTCACGAGGAATTGGAATCTGGCCGCTCGATAGGCAAGATTGTTCTGCAGGGATTTTAAAGAGGAAAAAGCAAAAACTGCCTGGCCCGGCTAGCCGGACCAGGCACCATCATCACTCGGAGACAAACAGGCATTGATAGGCGATTTTAAACATGATCGCTACAACAATTGCGATGCCTATGACAAAGAGCAGGAACGCAATATCGTTGGTCAGGCTAGATTCGCCCGTTAGCGCAAGCCCGCGGGAAGTGGGGAACAGCGGATCGAAGCAGGAAGCAATAACGATCGTCCAGGCAGTTATGATCATGCCAATGGCAATGCGCCGGGATGTCTTGATCGACAGATTCAGCAGCGGCAACACAGCGGCCATCAACCACAGGCCAAAGCCGTTGGTGATGCCCTCCATATGCGCCATTCGCCAGGCATCGTAAGTGCCCGGCAACTGATAGTCGATTGACCCGGGAATCGGCCAGAGCGCAATTTCACCGATCAAAAAGAACAGAAAGCCAAAGCCTATAACAAAGGCCACCAATAAAACCAGGGCCCCGTGCCCAACCAACAGGCGCTGGCTCTTGCGAATTTCGTCCATAACTGCCTCTCTTACCTGCAATGTTGCGTGACCACTTAAAATGGTACGGGCATCTCCGGGTTGCCGGTATCAACCAGTGGGACAAGCGCGCCCTTTGGCAGTGTCGCGTGGCCCTTGACCCAGTCCTTCATCCACTGCGGGTCGGGCTCCTTCCTGGGATTAAAACCGGGCAGCAGCGCCCGCAGCATAAAAGGCCCAACCTCCCGCGTCATGTGACCCAATTCCTTTGCTATCTGCCACAGGGTCTTCGGGCGAAAGAGTATTTTGTCTTTCTTGAGCGCGACGCACATACCCCACAACCCCAGCCCTATCACGTGCCAGCTGCCGTGAAAAACCCCCACACAGCGCGCGAGATATTGTCCTGAATAGGCCATATACGTATCAAACGCCACCGTTTTGTGTTCGCCCTCTTCGATCATATGCATGATCCAGAAGGAACTGACATAGGGGTCTGTTCCGGCAAAGAGCGAGATCCGCTTGTTAACAAACCAGTGGGTAAAGCCATTGGTCATGGATTCAAAACCCGCCGAATAGGCCAGCTGTGTGCGCAAGCTTTTGCTCTCGAGACGGGCATAGGCCTCGGTCATATGCTTCTCGACCTTCTCCAGCTCCGGGTAGCCATTGGCCTTCAATAACTCGTTGTACTTGCGATGGCATTTGAAATGATTTGCCTCCTGACGATTGAACCCGGCTATATCTTCCAACAACTCGGGGTCGGTAATGTGCTCGCGCGCACGCAGCGCCGCACGGATCAGGTAGGGTTCAAGGTAAGGCATGGTCAGGGAGAAACCGTTAAACAGGTGTGAGCGCACCGGGTTGCCGGACGCCCAGACTGGATCGAGGTCTTCCGGAAAATCAAAGTTGAAGTCTCTTATTACGATGTCATCAACATCCTTGGCCTGGTACTTATAAGCGGGTCGCGTCATAGCTAACTCCATTATCATTATTGTTCAGGTCTGAAACCTGTCTCACTAGATGGCTACCTGCCCGAGAAACCCCGGTACAGGCGTTGAGTAAACATACATCTGCGGGTGTGTTAAAAACCCCTGAACCATGAGCTGTGCACTAATCTCACTGGCGGTATAGGGGCACAGGACAGTCGCACCGGAGTGCCTCGACAGCATTTCATCCAGACCCAGTTCATATTGCTTCATTTCTTCAGCATAGCTGCGCCCTTCGGACTCTGCCTGCCCGCTGCCGGCACCGACAATTAACACTCGCTCAATCCCACGAGCTTTCGCGCCAAGAATTGCCGACTCAAAGAAAGCCACAGCCCTGTCCCAGTGAAATTCTCCGCTCAAAAAGTAGGATTCTTCCGTTGATACACAAATAAGCGCATGGCTGGCCAACAGATCGCCCATGTTGAGACCGCTCTCTCTGAGCAGCCTTTCCAGGCGCCGACGGCGATCTGACACCTCCACCAGAAGTACCTGTGCTCCCTCGTTCAGAGCCGCCAGAATGGCAGGGCCCAAAGTCGCCCACTCCTCATCAATGGTATTGCTGACAATACATTGGTGGCCTGAATTCGATCCGGGCACTGGATTGGAGCAAGACACCCGGGGTGCGCTTACTCCTTGAATTGATTCGGGTTGTGCAATCAACGCGGCCAGGTCGCTGCGACGGAATCTGCGCTCATTGCGCGCGCCTATCCGCAAACAGGCCAATCGCCCGTCGTCGGTCCAACGCCGAATGGTTGGTTTGCTTACGTTCAGAAACGTCGCTGCTTCAGTAATGGT
The DNA here is from genome assembly GCA_963977485.1 of uncultured Haliea sp. Lineage (GTDB taxonomy): Bacteria > Pseudomonadota > Gammaproteobacteria > Pseudomonadales > Halieaceae > JARRPM01. The sequence goes on along the minus strand of CAXBOW010000004.1, from coordinate 77,684 downwards.
GAGAAGCGGAGCGTTCTCTTTACTATAGGAATCCATTTTTATCCAACTTGTGCCGTCAGTTTGATACGCTGAGAACTATCAATACTATAGTATAGATACTCATAATTACCAATAGTTACTCAAGTAACTGTATATACCTGCCCATAGTGATTAACTAAATATAGCTTTAGGTAACTTCATGCCACAGTTGCTAATGAGCTTGGCTCGCGTGGCTCATATACAGCTTCTTGAGCGCACGAACCTACAATCAACGCAGGGGAGTCAGACCCATCTCGCCACACTAGCCAGGGGTTTGAGAGTTTTGAAAGCGTTGTCAGCGATGAGGCCGGCGTCGCACTGCCGCCAGCTGGAGAAGTTTGCTCGATTCGATACACCCGACTTGCGTCAGGTGCGAGCCGACTATTTGATCAGGTTGCTGAGGAAGCTGGAATTGGCCTCCTCGTAATAGGCCAGGGCCTCGAATTGCGCTGCAACCGCCCCTGAATGGGCCGCGGCAAACTGGCGCAGAAAATTTGCGCCGCCGAGTTCACCCGCCGCCTGGCGCCGAAGTTGCTCGATTCGATCCTGCCCCGCCATCACCGAATCATACGACGCCTGCATATCGGGAAACTGCTTCTTCAATGCACTGGTGCGGGACTCGGCTTGAGGCTCAACAAACTCAATAAATTCGGCAATGGCGTCTTCACGAAAGGCGCAATCCATCAGCCCCTTGCGTTCAACATCATCCGTCGTCTGTTGCGCCCAGATTCGGTACTTATCGGCGGCCATTCGTTCCAGCCACGCGAGCAGCAACGGCAACTCTTCCGCCGGCGCGCTCTCGAGAATGGGTACAAGAACTTCTAACAGTGACTCGGGTTGTTCACTCATAGGTAGCACCATACGCTCGTGTTAACGTGCCAAGCAATATACGGCAGGTAGCAGGGCGTGGCAATCACGCCCCCTCAAGCGGTAGCCCCACCGACGCCGCAACCTGCTGCCACAAAATCGTTTCGAGCTGCTCCTGTGACGGCCGCGTGGGCCGGTTCAAAGCCTTGGATAGCACAGCCTGCATGGCGCCAAACATCGCCGCACCGGCAAGCTCCGGGTCAATATGCTGGGGCAGCTCGCCGCGGCTTTGGGCGCGAACAATCCCCCTGGCCGTCAGATCGATAACGCCATCGATACGCTCGGCTTCCTTGCGTGCCACCACCGGGTCGCGTACGAAAGTGCTGTGCAGCACAGCGGACAGGGGCTCGTCATAGTGAAACTGTATTCCCATACGCAATCGCAATCGTTCGTGTACTGCCCAATCACCTGTGTCATTCAAATAGAGCTCAAGCACCTGCTTGTGAAACCGGTCGTAGTAATCATCGACCATGGCGCTGATTAAACCGGACTTGGAACCAAAGTAACGATGCACCAAGCCCTGCACCACCCCAGCCTGCTCAGCAACCTGGGCCAACTCGATATGACCCTGCGAGGAAATAGCCAGTTCACTCGCGACCGCCAGCAGTCTTTCGCGGGTGGCTTTGCCTTTTGTAGTGGAGGGGATTTTGATTGCGGCCATGGGCGTCACTGTATAAGGAATCTAAAATGACTTCACTTCATTTCTTGACAAAGCGCTCCACCAAATTAAACTGAAGTGAATTCATTTACTAACTCTTAGCCAGGGAGTTCCCCTATGACCGCTTTTTTGAGTGATCAGGACGTGGCACAGCAGGTGTTAGCGCACATCGACAACAATACAACGGATGCAGGTGATACCGTATGGCGCGAGCCTGTGCAGAACTATCGTTGCCCCCGGCGATTCGAGGACGAAATACAAACCGTCCTGCGCCGCTATCCAATGCCCTTCTGCCCTTCCGCGGCCCTGCCGGAGAACGGTTCGTATGTCGCTAGGACCGCTGCCGGCATCCCACTGGTGGTGGTGCGTGGCGAAGACGGCGTGGTGCGAGGTTTTCGCAACGCCTGCCGCCATCGCGGTGTACAGGTTGCCGAAGGCAGTGGTTGCGCCAAGGCATTCCGTTGTAATTATCACGGCTGGACTTATCGACTGGATGGCCGCCTGCAACACATCCCCCATGAACAGGGTTTCCCCGATCTGGATAAGCAGCAACACGCGCTGGCGCCAGTGCAGGTACAGGAAAAGGCCGGCCTGATCTTCGTGACACAGGAAGATAACGCAATAACCGCCGAGCTGGACCAACTGCCGCAATTGTTCAGCGACAAACAGCAATTGTTCAACAGCAATGAATACACCCTGGACCTGAACTGGAAAGTGTTTCTGGAAAGCTTTCTTGAGGGTTACCACATAAAGCCAGCGCACAAAGAGACATTTTATCCCTTTGGTTTTGACAACCTGAACCTGGTTGAAACTGTTGGGCGAAATTCCCGCATCACCTTTCCCTTTCAGCGTATCAAAAAGCTGCAGGATATTGAGCCGGCAAAGCGCGAGGTCGAAGGCTTGTTAACCTACGTATATCACTTGTTCCCCAACGTCACGATCGCGGTGCTGTCACACCACACAACCATGCTGATCATGGAGCCGGTATCGGTAAACAAAACGCAGATAATTACCTATTCGCTCACCAACAACGCATTGGAGGGTGAGGAGGCTGTGGCGAAAGCGCGGCATGACGCCACCTTTGTCAGCGACACTGGCCAGACAGAAGATATTGCTTTAGCAAAATCCATTCAGGCCAGCCTTCACAGCGGCGCCAACGAGTATTTCACCTTTGGTCGCTACGAAAAACTTATCGGACACTTTCACCGCAATATGCAGACTTTGCTCGACTAACAACAGGCCGGCACCTGAGAATCGGGTTATTCTCCTTCAAAAACAGGCCAGCTATCGCCGTTATATCAGAGGATGGCAACTCGTAGAAGACGAACTGCACTCAATCAGCACACGGCTTCAAGGCCTCAGCCACAGCAGGCAGCAATTGAAAGCCGGTTTTGAACTCAACCGGCATGCGCGCGGGTTTTCCAGTCGTGAGATCGGTGCAGACATAAAAGCTTCGCGCCCGTAAAAGCGTGCGCTGGTCGCCGATCCGGATAATCTGAAATCTGCGCTCTGCCCGCAGCCTTTTATCATTAACAGTGACCCAATTGGCAATCGCCACCCTGTCGCCGGGGTAGGCCGAGGCCAGATAATCGATTTCATGTCGAACGGCGGCAAAGCCGCGATTGAGACCACGGCAAAAATCCGGCGACATGTTCACCGCATTACAGTGAGACCAGACACACTGGTCCAGCCACTGCAGGTACACACTGTTGTTGATATGCCCGTAGCCGTCCGCCTCATCTGCCGTAGCGGTATGTTCTATGAGGTGGGGCTCTGGATAGTCCCAAATCAGATCAAGCAATGACATAAAATGTGGCCCTGATGTTCTGACGGACTCAAAGCCCGTTTTCAATATGGGGATAGCAGGTTACCGTTTCGAATTCCTTGCGTCACCTATCGGGCTATCTGGCAACCAGCCATCCCCGGCCTGCCGCGGCGCTTTATTATATGTATATTGACTGTTATTTTGATGCGCTGGGCCTGCATACACTGATCGAGCCTGAGCGCTGTCGACCGGCCCTTCAGCGACAGCTGTTCACATTACCATTCATCCACTGGAGCACACCCCAGGTACTCACCAAGGAGATTAACCGTGAGCACGCAATATCCAATACCGCCCCTGGACGCACGCGCCCGCCGCAACCATCGCATTGCGGTCTGGTGTGGCATGCTCTTTCTCGGGATACCACTGGGCTGGGGGCTTCTCGGATCATTTCTTACACCGCCGCTATCCCCCTCTGCAAGCCCTCAGGAACTTGCCGCTTTTGTCACCAAGGGCGGGGTGCTGCAAAAGTTCGGTCTGATAATAGCGCTGGCGTGCGCCGCCAGCCTGCTACCGCTGGCTGCCGTACTCAGCGACCAAATGCGCCGAATGGAAGGCCCCAGACCGGTCTGGGCACAAACTCAATTGGCCTGCGCCACCCTCACCGTATGGTTGCTCTCGGCAGCACTGGTTTTCTTCGCTGCCGCCGCATTTCGCGCAGACCGGGATCCGCAATTGATTCTCCTGTTACACGACCTCGGCTGGCTGACCTTCATTACCCCTGTGTCCATGGTTGTCCTGTGGATGGGCGCGGTGGGTGGGGCAATACTTTCCGATCGCGGCCAACCGCCGGTCATGCCACGCTGGGTGGGGTATTTGAGCATCTGGGCTGCACTGCTTTCCGCACCCGGGTTTGCCGCCATTCTGTTCCACAGCGGCCCCTTCGCCTGGAATGGACTGCTGGCGCTATGGATTCCGCTCGTCATCTTCCTGGTGTGGTGGATCACGCTGACCGTGTATTTGCTGAAAGCCATTGGCAAGGAGGCTGATGCGACCGCCTCATGACTGCCACTGTGAGCGAAACGGCGCCATTTCCCGTTGAGGAAGGCGTCTGGGTCGTGGTGCTGGGTGAACTCTGCGTATTCACACTCTTTTTCATCACTTTCCTCTACTACCGGTCTTTTTCCCCTGAACTGTTTGAGCAATCCCGCGCCTTACTTCGCCAGGATCTGGGCGCTTTAAACACCATCATCCTGCTTACAAGTTCATGGTGTGTCGCTACCGCGGTAAGAGCGCTGCGCAGCGTTGATGGGCGCCCACGGGCACTGCCCCTCCTGCTCGCCGCGCTCAGCTGCGGTGTGGCCTTTGTAGTCGTCAAGATCTTTGAATATGGCGGTGCGATCAACGCCGGCATCAACGTCCTTACCGACGAATTTTTCATGTTCTATTTCATGTTGACCGGCATCCATTTATTGCACTTGCTGGTGGGCATGGGCCTCCTGGCAGCAACCAGCGTGAACCTGCGCCGGGCTATTGCATCTGACAGTGATGTGAGCGAACCACTGGTCGGATTTTCAAGCTGCTTCTGGCATATGCTGGATCTAGTCTGGATCATCCTCTTTCCCCTCCTTTACCTGCTGCGGTAAGCTGACCATGACACACCCCTTTTTTCTCACATGGATTACTCTGACGCTGGCCACGCTGCTGTCCTGGTGGCTTGATGTCTCTATAAACGGTGCCTGGATTGGCACCGCGGTCCTGCTGATCGCCTTCTTCAAGGCTCGCCTGGTGTTAATGATTTTTATGGAGGTAAGACATGCGCCAGCGGCGCTCAGATGGTGCTGTGAGGCATGGGTGATCGTGGCCTGCACAGCCGTGGTCGGTACCTACTGGTACTCCCCTATCAGCTGACTGAACCGCAGGGTTTTGTCTCAAAAAGGATTCATGTGAAGACCCAGCGCTGGGCCCTTAATTGCCAGCGAGCCCCCTGTTCCTCAACAGGGGCTGCACGTCCGGCTCCCGACCGCGGAATGCTGTATACAAAGTCATCGGCTCAACCGTACCGCCTTTCTCGAGAATATTTTCCCGAAAGGACCTGGCCGTGACCGGATCAAAAAGGCCGCTCTCTCTGAAGGCCTCAAAACCGTCGGCGTCCAGCACTTCGGCCCACAAATACACATAGTACCCGGCGGAATAGTCGTCACTGGCGAAAATGTGCTGGAAATAGGCAGATTTGTAGCGGGGGCCAATGACTCCGATCTTCGCTATCTGTGCCATGGCGCGCTGCTCGAACCCATCAACATCGTCATCAAATTCACCAGCAGTCTCATGCCAGGCCAGATCCAGATAACAGGCAGCCAGGTATTCCGTGGTGGCAAATCCCTGATTAAAGCGTTCTGATGCTTTCAATTTCACAATCAGGTCATCGGGAATGGGCTCGCCGGTTTCTGTGTGAAGCGCGTAGGACTTCAACACTTCAGCTTCCCAGGCCCAATGCTCCATGATCTGGGACGGTAGTTCCACGAAATCCTGTTTGACGTTGGTGCCCCCCAGGCTTTCGTAGCGCACATTGCTTAGCAAGCCGTGCAATCCGTGACCAAATTCGTGAAACAGGGTTGTCACTTCGTCCATGCCAAGGAAACACGGTTCCAACTTGGGGAAATTGCAACAGTTAACGATAACCGGATACACATGACCATCCAGGTCAGACTGGGACCGAAACACGGACATCCAGGCACCACCGCGCTTTGAGGGGCGCATAAAGTAGTCGAAAAGAAAGTAGCCTATCAGCGCACCATCGGCTTCGGACACTTCATAGGCCTCTACTTCCGGGTGATAAACCGGGACATCTGTGCGACGCTTGAACGTGACGCCATAGAGTTTCTGCGCGACGTCAAACACACCATCGCGTACATTTTGCAGCTGGAAATACGGTTTAACGTCCTCTTCAGCAAAATCAAAGCGCTGCCGGCGCACCTTTTCGGTGTAATACCACCAGTCCCATGGCTCAAGAGCAAATTGCTCGCCATCGGCCTCGATCCTGGCCTGAAGATCCGCGGCTTCTACAGCGGCTCGCTTCTGGCACGGAACCCACACCTGATCCAGCAATGTTCTCACTGCCTGAGGAGTCTTTGCCATCCTGTCATCCAGCATATAGTCCGCGTGGGTGGCAAAACCGAGAAGCCTCGCCCGCTCCGCCCTCAGCGAGACAATATCTTTGATAATCGGACGATTATCCGTCCCGGACATACCGCACTGTGTATAGGCCCGGTAAATTTTCTCCCGCAAATCGCGCCTGTGTGCATACTGCAGAAACGGTGTGATTGAAGAGCGGGATATCGTGAAAACAAATTTTCCTGGCATATCACGCGCTTCAGCCTCTGCGCCGGCCATTGCAAGCACGAACCCCGGCAAGCCAGAAACATCATCCCCCTCTTCCAGGACCAGTTCGAAGTCATTTGTATCCCGGAGCACGTTCTGGCTAAACTCGGTCATTTTCAATGCCAACTTCTCATTGATGTCATTCACCCGCGCCCGGTCATCATCGTGTAGTTCTGCACCGGACCGCACGAACGCCTTGTAGGTTTTTTTCAGCAGCTGCCGTTGTTCTGCATGCAGCGCTTCCCCCGTTTCCACTACCGTCTTGATCCGCTTGAACAGATCGGGGTTGGAGGTAATACGACTCTGGTGTACGGCATAGCGGGGCTCTACCTCCCGCTCCAAAGCCTGCAGCTCATCTGTAGTGTCCGAAGATGCCATATTCCAGAAAACGTTAAACACGTAACGAAGCAGCGCTCCACTGCGCTCCAGCGCTTCAACAGTGTTGGCAAAATCAGGCGGCTCTGGGCAGGATATAATCGCCGCTATTTCCCTGTCGTGCTCTGCAAACCCGCGATTGATCGCCTCGCCATAGTGTTTGAACTCTATTTTGTCGAAGGCCGGAATGCCGGTTGGTGTAAGTGGTTCGAAAAAGGGATTGCTCATTTCTACACCCGTGAGAAAAGTCGTGTTGGCACTGGATTTTAAATCAGGTCAGCCGATTACACAGCCCGGAATTCTATCGGAACGGATTTCGGCCCGGAAACAAACTCCGAATGGATTAATTTACCCTCACCGGCCATCGAAACACTCTCAATTCTGGGAAGAAGCTCCTCCCAGAGACACTGCATCTCCATTCTTGCGAGGTGCTGACCCAGACAGACATGGCCGCCGAAACCGAAGGATAATTGTCTGTTGACAGTTCTATCCAGGCTAAATTCAAAAGGGCTGGGAAACATCTTCTCATCGCGATTGGCAGACGGGTAAGACAGATAAAGTCTGTCCCCTTTGCAAATTTTGCGCCCTGCCAACTCAGTGTCCTCGGTCGCAGTTCTGACAAACTGTTTTACTGGCGTCGCCCAACGAATCGATTCATTAATAAAGGACGGTATTCTAGCGGCATCGGTTTTAAGGTCGCGCCACAGGCCGGGGTTCTCAGCGAGCTCCCACATGGCGGTAGATAATGTGTGGGCCGACGAGTCGTGACCAGCCGTTGCCAGAATGGCAAAGTATGAAACTGCATTCCAGTCGCTCATCGGTTCATCATCAATTTGGGCGCCCGCAATCAAAGACGCTATATCGTCACGCGGTTGTTTTCGGCGCTCCCTGGTCAGGGCGAGAAAGTAATCGGAAAATTCATCAAATATCAGCTTCCATGATCGCGCCTGCTGCTGTGGGTCCAGGGGATCGCAATCGGGGCGACCCAGGTCGGGATCGGCCCATGAAAATAACCACTGGGTAAGCCGCAGCATCTGCGCATGATCTGCCCTGGGAACGCCCACCAGCGTTAACACGACTTCCAGTGGAAACTGCGCTGCCACTTTCTTGGCCCAATCAATGCGGCCGCCACAGGCCAGCAATCTTTCAACATATTCTCGCGCCGTATCACGTATAGCGGGTTGCAACGAGCGAATACTATTCGGGTTAAGGTATCTGGCCGTCACGCCACGATGCGACTTGTGCTCCACACCATCCATCTGAACTAACGAATGGAACAGGTTGGGGTCGCCGTTGGTAAACTGCTTTACCAGTTCCTCGCCTGCCGCGGGCACGAGGGTCGCTGACCTGATGGAATTAACAAAGACATTGTTACGCTTGGACACCTCGGCAACATCGGCGTGACGGGAAACAATCCAGTGCGGATCAAAACCCGGCACCTCTGCAATGCTGAGGGGATAGTCAGCGCGTATTCGCAGCAGAATATCGTCGACAGCTCCACGAATGCCGAAGGTTGCCGGGTTAAAGAGCGGAGCGACCAGCTCAGTTGGAATTATACGCGGCATGGCGAGCCGCTCAGCAGGGGAATCTGTTGTTGACCGAAGGTATCGGCAGCCTGTGCCACGTCTTCGGCTGAAAAAAACAAAAGCGCTGTTGCCGATCGCATTTTTCTGGTATCTCCTGAGCAATTTCCTGATAAAGCAGGGCTATTTAACGAGCCCTGACGCCTCGCTTGACCTTCATAATACCTGAAGCAGTTCGCGGAACAGGTTACTCCATTCGGTTGCTCGGTTGTATCCCGGTTTGTCTCCCTGTTTTACCCGAAGGCTGATACTATCCCCATGAAGCTGGTGGCTACCGTAAATGTAATCGCCCTGTAGGGAGAATAATAATGCTGAGAACTCTTGGTGGTGTGTTTTCTCAGCGTCTGCAGCGCTGGATTCCCGAACCCTTCGTCATTGCATTGATGCTCACGCTTCTCGCAGCCACCCTGTGCCTGGCATATACCGATAGCAGCCCAACAGAGGTACTGGATCACTGGTATCGAGGTTTTTGGCTGTTACTCGAATTCGGCATGCAAATGGTTCTGATCCTGGTGACCGGATTCGCCATTGCACTGTCCCCTCCTATCGCCCGCCTGATCGGAAAGCTGGCGACACTGGCCCGCACACCCGGTGCAGTATATGTTCTGGTGATACTGGTTGGCGGCGCATTTTCCCTGATAAGCTGGAGCTGGGTAGTATTGACAGCCATTTTCGCGCGGGAGCTGGCGCGTCGGGTGGAGGGTGTTGATTACGCCTATCTCGTAGCCCTGGTCTATCTCTCATTTCAGCCCTGGGCAGGCGGGCTCTCCAGTTCAATCCCGCTGCTGCTTAACACCGATGGTAATTTTCTGATAGCGACCGGCGTACTGTCCTCCAAAATCGCGATTTCGGACACACTGGGCAGCTTGCTCAACTGGCTTTTTCTGGGGGTTCACTTTGTGACCCTACCTCTTCTCATGTGGATGATGCGGCCCCACGATACCTCCGCGCTATCTATACATGATATGGCCGACGCCGAAACACTGGAGCAGGAGACCGTGGCAGAAGAAGCTGCCGCTCACAAAAGTAGCGGCAATTCTCCAGCTGACCGACTTAACAACAGCACCCTTCTTCAGTGCCTTGTGGCCATCCCGGCACTGCTATATGTGTTCAGCCACTTTTACCAGAACGGATTCGACCTCAACCTCAATATCATGATATTTCTCTTCATCGGCGCGGGCATGCTGGCGCACCGTACGCCGCTATGCTTTGTCATTGCGATGAAGCGTGCCTGTAGCAATGTGTCAGGCATTGTATTCCAGTACCCTTTTTACGCCGGCATAATGGGTATCATGATGTTCAGTGGTCTCGGCACCCAATTGGCCAATGCCATAGCCGGCGGCGCTTCATTGCAGACCCTGCCGTTCCTGTCGCAACTTACCGGCGCGGTGGCCAATTTCGCGATACCCTCTGCGGGTGGGGAATGGGCAGTGATTGGGCCAGCGCTGACCAGCGCCGCAGTAAGCCTGTCCGCAGATTTACCCGCAGCGGAACAAACTGCCTTTATTGCACGCACGGCAATGGCCGCCGCCTATGGCGAATCATCCACCAACCTGATGCAGCCGTTCTTTCTATTGCTCGTATTGCCCGTAATGGGTGCTGGTGTGCGAATCCAGGCCAGAGATGTCATGGGTTATCTGGTAATACCGTTTCTCTACCTTTTCCTGACCACGGCTCTACTGGTATCGTTTGTTCCCCTGTAGAGTCAGACGTATCGGGCCAGTCTGTTTGTAGTTAAAGGATAATAAGCAATGAGCAAAATACACGAACACCTGAAGATCAAACTGCCAATCTGGAGTGCCGGCATGGGCCTTGGCATCGCAGGGTCCGCCCTGACCAGCGCTGTATCGAACGCCGGCGGCCTGGGAGTGTTGGGCCTGGGCGGCATGGCCCCGGACATGATGCGTGCGGTTATCGCAGACACACGACACAAAACCTCAAGGGCATTTGGCGTAAACATCATTATGCCCCTGATGGTGCCCGGGCAAATCGAGATGTGTTACGACGAAAACGTTCCGTTGCTGGTGTTGTTCTGGGGTGATCCGTCAGACTACGTAAAAGATGCACACAAGCGCGGAATGTTGGTGGTATCGCAATGTGGCGATGTAGACGAGGCCGTGCGTGCCGCCGATGCCGGGGTCGATGGTGTAATAGTCCAGGGCACCGAAGCCGGAGGCCACGTTAAGGCTACCAGACCACTCGCGGACGTGGTGCGTGAAACCGTGGCAGAGTTGGCATCAATACCGGTAATTGCTTCAGGTGGTATCGCCACGGGTAAGGATATTGCTCGCGCTCTGGGCCTCGGCGCCAGTGCGGTCTCCATGGGAACACGGTTCCTGGCAACCCACGAGTCATCAGCCCTGGATAGTTACAAGAAGCGCCTGCTGGAGGCCCGTTCGGACGACACTGTTTTAACAAAGTTATTCGACGTAGGTTGGCCCGATGCCGCGCACCGGGTTATACGCAATCGGGCTTACAACGACTGGGAAGCGGCGGGGTGTCCCGCCACTGGTTCCAGACCCGGCGAAAATAGCATCATAGCCAAACTGGCCATAGGTGAGCCACCCAGCGAGCTACCGCGCTACTCCGTCACGCCGCCGCTATTACAATTCGATGGCGATCTGGAGGAGGCGGCGCTGTACTGCGGCAAGTCCTGTGATGACATCGATGCAATATTATCTGCCGACCAGGTAATGGAGCAATTGGTCACTGAACTGCGGATCGCACAGAGCTGACAATACACACACGCAACATCTCAAAGCCTGGCTTTGAGATGTCAGGTTTTTCGCACATACACGATCAGGGTAGGAAATCTGTTCGGATCAGTCTGCACCAAAAACAGAACCCTGCCGTCAGGTGACACTGCACCGTCAGCATCGCGGGTTTCTATCTGTCCGGTGGCCAGCACCAGCATAAAATTTGTGCCCAGCGCATAGTTTCGTCCGCCTATTGAATCACGCAAAACGACCTCCGCAGTTTGGCCTTTGTTGTCCAAAACAAGTTCTGTTACCGCCGTAACGGGCTGAGTGCTCAGCCAGGCACCATAATAGCCCCCGGCCACATTGGCCACCCGCTTGTTCCCGGATGTTCTGAGGCAGATCCCCGCACCTTGTACACTGCTGGATATCTGGGTGGCTGTGAATACACTGCCATCCTTCGACAGGCTGCCCGCCAGTCTGGCGCCGCCATAATCCAGGGTTGTGGTACCGTCTGCACTCACTTCGTAGCCGATCTGGGCCTGAAAACCGGTTCTGTTTTGTCGGTCACTGACAATTATCATTGAGCCGGTGCCCTTACCGCTCATGTTCGCCCGAAAGAAGAGCGCCTGCCCATTCGACAGAATGTGCCCACAATAATAAGTGCCTTTAAAGGCTGCCCTCACCGCCTGCGTCGACTCGGCCTGCAGGTAGGATGCCGAAATATCGCCGTCGCTGTTGTCTGTATCAACCAGCGTGAGAAAATCGCCTGCCAGAGTAGCCCCCCCCGAAGGCACTAGCGAGCCCGAGTCTGGCCCTGCAAGCAACAAGCTATCTGCGCGGCGCTGGAACCTGGCCGGATTACGATCAAAGTCATTGCGAGTAGACGCCTGCTGCACGGTATAACGGTAACTGCCATTGATGGCAAATAGCGCGTCCATCAAGGACGCATAGCGCGCCCCCCCCTGGGCACCAAACTGCGAGGCGATATAAGTCGCCGTAGCGGGAGCGCCATCATCCCTGGCAAAAATGGCGATAAGAGGCGCGGCATCCTGATCCGGAAAAAATTCTTCCCACCACTCAGCACCGGCCTTAACATAATCAATTTCGCAGTCTTTACCCCGGGACTCGGCAGCACAGTAGCCTTCCCAACGCGCAAACCGCCAGCCCGGCCTTGGCAGTGCACTGTAACGTGCAGCCTCATCATTCGTCACTTCGTTATCGGTACAACGCGCCCAATCGGCCTGAAACTCTTCCAGAGCACAGCCACGTGTACCGGAATTCAACTCTATTATGTCGCCTTGACCCCGTATTACCAGCGGGTGTCGGCAGGCGGCCAGAAGCAGTCCCAGCAAAAAAACTAGCGTTATCCGCAACGTATTCATCAGGTAGTAAAATCCACGGGGCGAAATGGTTTAACAATAATAACCCAGCGCCTTTGCGGGGGGATAGACTCAGAATGAGAACAAATCACACCCCTGGATGCCAAAGCTTGCCGTGCATGCACCTGTTTACCAGAAACAGGCCTGGATGCCCCCTAACTAGTACTTTAATGACCAGGACACATTAAGAATATTCACATAGGGATTTTGCGATTCCGTAGCCCCCGGGAAAACGGCTGACGGGCCGCTGTACTTGTCTTTGAAAAAATGGGCATAACCAAAGTGAAGCTCACTACCCGCCTCGGTTTTCCAACTAAATCCAAGGCTGGCCCGATGAACAGGGTTTGGCGTAATAACGCCAATACTGACGGCATTCAAATTATCCTTGTTTGGCCTTTTGCCATAATCATAGCCGGCCCGTAAGGTAAGCTGCGGTGATGCGCTATAGCTCACACCCAATTTGTAATTCGTTTGGTTGCGTGACCAGCCAAAACCGCTGCCGGATGGAGTGCCCATCAGAGGCCCCCCCGGGGTCAGCGAATTGAGGACGCCATTCGCAATCGCCCTAACCTCACCAAATTCGATTCGCTGAACGTCCAGGGCCACAATCCAATTCTTATCAGGTTTAATCGCTGCCCCCACACTATAATTTGCGGGGACATCAAAGGTCCCTTCGGCAAAAAGCCCCTGGTACCTGTCAAATTTTTGCATGTAGATTTTGGTTGCATAAGCCGCGCCCAAAGAAAGCCAGGGTGTGATTTCGCCATACCAGCCCACGCGAGCTCCGGCGCCGAACACAATCTCATGACCATTGTTCGTCAACTTATTCGGGTATTTTGAACTCGCAGCAAAGCCCTGTAATCCATATGCCTCAAAGCGCTGTATTGCCACCAGAGGTGCAACACCAATGCTGTGCCCCGGGGCAATTTCCCAGGCCATAGTCGGCGCAAATATCAGCTGTGAAAGATCAAAACCTGCGTGGCCGCAGCCTGTGAGAAAATTGCCGGGCTTGTCACCGCAGGCCTCGGGGTTGCTACTACTACCGGGGATACCTGTTGTTGTTGTGTACTCACTGTTGAGACCGCCATTAGCATAGATGGTGATACCAACAGCCTTCGTATCATCCAGCTGACGCGAGTAGGCAAAATCAGGAACAACATATAGCGGGTTGCGGCTGGTTGAGGAGAAATTGTAGATAGCACCGTCTCCGGTGGCACCCGTGCGTTTGACCTTTCTATTGGGGTTTAGAAATCCAACCCCGATCTCAAGGTCGTTACCTGCCGTTGTCAGTTTTGCCGGGTTGGAAGCTCCCGCGTATACATCCCCGGCAACTGCGGTCACAGCGCCCGCCATTTGCTGGCCGATATGACCATAACCCAGAGTGAAGTAACCGCCACCAGCGGCCGCAGACTGCGACAATATTGTGGAGGACAAAAGGGTGGCAGCAAGGCACCCGGACTTACAATCTTGCACAACCCGCAAAAGGGCGGCAACATAATTGAGTACACCCGCGCCCTTATGGCTCGGTTTCGCCAGTTCATACCCTGTCAATTTCTTGCCCTCCATTGGCTCGAATTCCCGGGTCGTGAAACAGGCACCCCCTCCAAAGGTTATCGATCGAAAATAGTAACCCGCTGACTACAGCAAGTCCAATTTCAGTGTGCTGCCAGCTGTGTTAGCTTGGCTACTCGCATTGTCCACTGAACCGAGCTTCCGCCAACTGCGCAACAGCCTTATGAGTAACCTGAACAACACAAAGGAAACAAAACGCATGGGCCTGGGCATGCAGGTTCTGGCGTGGCTGTCTTTTCTCGGTCTGGGCGTTTTCTACTTCGGTGACGTACTTGAAAAACAGTATAACCCTAACCGCTCTCTGGAGACCCGGCACACGGCTGACGGACTGGCAGAGGTAGTATTGCAGCGAAACCGACAGGGACATTATGTGACCAGTGGCGAAATCAACTGCCTGCCAGTTACCTTCCTACTCGACACCGGCGCCACAGGAGTCGCCATACCCAGCGCGGTGGCTAAAAGAATCGGCCTCCAACCCGGCAGGCCATTTTCCACACAAACGGCTAATGGCATGTCCGTTAGCTACGCGGTCAAGCTGGATCAGGTTAGTGTGGGGGGGATCGCACTACAGGAAGTGCCAGCGAGTATCACGCCGGGATTGACGACTGATGAAGTGCTGCTGGGTATGTCTTTTCTGAAACATATCGAATTCACCCAGCGCGGAGACCAGCTGATATTGCGCCAGGTGCCTTAAAATATAATTTACGACCAGTGCTGTTAGCAGCACTGGCCGGGTACAACGATTTGCTTATCTCAGGACAGTTTCAAAACCTCAAAACCGATAGCACCAATACCAAAAAGGCCAGCAAAATAGAACAGCGGCCTGATCACTGGCCAGCCAAATGTATAAACTATGGCGTGGCCTACGCGGGCATAGAAGAAAACTACGGCCCCAAGAGCAGTTGTTTCGTTTGACACCCCCGCCGCGTGGGCCACCAAAACAACGATGGCAAACAGGACCAGGTTCTCCTCCATGTTGGCTGCCAGGCGTTGCAGGCGCTTACGCAACACTGTCGGTTCCGCGAGGCTGTCGCGGTTGCCGGCTTGCGCCATCAACCCATTCTGGCTGATAGCCAAACCTGCTTGCACCACAATAATGACCAAAAACAACACAGCGCTGTATACCAGCATCAAGAGTTCTGCAGACATTGTTATTCTCCTTTGGGTTATCTGTTCGGCCAGACTCCTGGCCTGGCCCGCCCGAGTATGTATCTAATGAAGCACAAATAGAAGAGCGGCCAATGAGTGTGATAATGGCGTAAACTTGCGCACCACACATCAACCTCTCATCTGGATCTGCCACCTGTGAAAAAAGACTCGGAGCAAACATCCTCCGTAACCGGCGAGGCATGGCGCTCTCAGCAAAATTTTTTGCTGGCCGCAGCATTCATCATGCCGCTTACCTTCTCGGTATGGCAGGCGCTACTCAACAACTTCGTAATAGAGCGCGCAGCCTTTACTGGTGCCGAAATAGGGGTATTGCAAAGTCTGCGCGAGGTGCCCGGGTTTCTCGCCTTTACCGCGGTGTTTGTGCTACTGGTAATCCGTGAGCAACGGTTTGCCCTCGCTGCACTACTGGTAATGTCGCTGGGCGTTGCCATGACGCCATTTTTTCCCTCTGTCTACGGGCTTTACACCACCACTGTCCTTATGTCCCTTGGCTTTCACTACTTCGAAACAATCAACAAATCTTTGACTCTGCAGTGGATAAACAAGACAGAAACCGCTCATTTCATGGGGAGAGCACTGGCGGTGAAGGCAGCCGGCTCGCTGCTGGCCTACGGCAGTATCTGGGTGCTGATCGAACAATTTGATATCGGTTTCACCGGCATCTATTTACTAGCAGGTGTCATCGGAGTGCTGGTCACCCTGGGCTTATGGGTGTCCTTTCCACACTTCCCAGACGGCGTGGTACAGCACAAAAAACTGGTGCTGCGCAGTCGTTACTGGCTGTACTACGCACTAACCTTCCTCAGCGGTGCAAGGCGGCAGATTTTCATGGTTTTTGCCGGCTTCATGATGGTTGAAAAATTTGGCTATTCGGCTGCCGATATCAGCCTGCTTTATCTGGCAAACTATGTTTTCAACTTGTTCTTTGCCGCCCGCATCGGATCCTGGGTCGGCCGCGCCGGAGAACGCACCGCGCTCAGGCTGGAATATATTGGGCTGGTGTTCGTCTTTACCGGCTACGCCTTCGTAGAACATTCCGTCATCGCGGCGGGCCTGTATGTTGCCGACCACCTGTTTTTCGCCCTGTCGATTGCAATCAACACCTATTTTCAGAAGATTTCAGACCCAAAAGATATCGCCGCCACGTCCAGTGTCAGCTTCACCATCAACCATATTGCTGCCGTAGTGATTCCCGCGGCGCTGGGCATCCTGTGGCTAAGCTCACCCAGCGCGGTGTTTCTGGTTGGCTCAGTCATAGCCATCATGTCACTGGCATTGTGCAATCTGATCCCCGGGGACCCAAGCCCCGGCAACGAAACCCTGATGGTGAACAGAAAACAAACCACGCCCATGTAACCGAGCCGATGCAAAGACCGCTTGTCTTACCGCCGCCACCAGCTCGCACGAGTCGCCACTGGCACTGCTGCAGTATCACGCCCCAGAAAATGTCATAGCTATCAACACCCGCACTCTTCTCACTGCTTCAACCCTTACTGTATTACTCGCCGGTATCAGCCCCAGGATCAAAGTCCGTCTTGCATTAAGCTCAGCACTACTTTAGCGTCGCCCTTATTCATTAGACTTCTCCTCGCTATACAATAGCGCGTCGGTATCTACCGGGGTACAGTATGACCAAACGCAGTAACCCACTGGACAGATTCGCCCGCGATCTTTCCCCTGGGACCTTGACCTGGATCGGTCTGCGCACAAAAAGGCGAGAGCCGATGCGAGTCGTCACAGAGGCAAAAGTTATCGCCTCACAGGGGCTGGAGGGTGATCATCGTATGAGCAAAACACCGGGCTCCGCCCGGCAGGTAACGTTGATCTCAGAAGAATTCATTCAGCAAATTGCACACTTTACAGCCCGCGACAGTGTCGACCCGGCCACACTGCGCCGCAACCTGGTGGTGCGCGGGATCAACCTCAACGCACTGAGGCATCAGCGGTTTCAGATCGGTGACGCCCTGTTCGAGGCCACCGCTTTATGTCACCCCTGCTCTCGCATGGAAATCGCATTGGGCAAAGGCGGAGTTGCCGCAATGATTGGCCACGGCGGGCTTTGTGCGCGCATTCTCAGCACCGGAACCATTCACATTGGCGATCAACTTGTCGTCCACCCGGAACCACGTGAATAACTGGTCGCTTTATAGCCTCACCGTCATAATCTGGGGATCAACCTGGATCGGCATCAAATACCAACTGGGCGTGATCGACCCAATGGTTTCTGTCGCCCACCGATTTATGCTGGCAGCAGCACTGCTTGGTGTCTTTCTGCTGCTGCGCCGCCAACCCATGCGATTGCCATTGCGGGATCATCCGTTTTTGCTGGCGCAGGGCCTATGCCTGTTCTGCACAAATTACTATTTTATTTACCACGCCGAAATGGTGCTGGCCAGCGGCCTGGTCGCAGTCGTCTTTTCCACACTGATGATGTTCAACGTGATCAACGGCGCACTGTTTATGGGTTCAAGAATACATGCCGGGGTCGTGTTCGGCGGGCTCATTGGCCTGGTGGGCATGGCTGCTGTATTCTGGCCAGAACTGGATGCGCTAAACCTCAGCGACAAGAACTTCGTGGCGCTATTGTATTGCCTGGTGGGTACGGCCTTCGCCTCGTTCGGCAATATCATTGCCGCGCGCAATGGCAAACACAGACGACCTGTACTGGTTACCAACACCTGGGCGATGGCGTATGGGGCTACGGCAATGTATGTTGCCGCCATGCTTAACGGCGTCGCCATTACCATCGACTGGCAGTTGCCGTACATCCTCTCCCTTCTGTACCTGTCTATTTTTGGTTCAGTGATCGCATTCTGGGCCTATCTGACCCTGATTGGCCGCATGGGTGCCGATCGGGCGGGCTACGCCAACCTGGTTTTCCCTCTGGTCGCGCTGCTGATATCTACTGTGTTTGAAAACTATCAATGGACGCCGGTGGCATTGGCCGGGGTGGCTATCGTGGCATTCGGAAACTGGCTGGTGATGCGGGCAGCTCAAACCCACATAGCTGTGCCGGGTCCGAAACCACAATAAGACGAACGAATACGCCGTCGCCAGCAAGCGACCTGCACAACCGGCAACGCACTGAGCCCCGGCGGACTATCCGGCGAGCGCCTTCGCTACAGAATTGCAAAAACAGAAATCTCGGACATTCTCCGGGAATAGATCTATGCTTGCACTCATTGCAACACAAATACCCAATCGAACAGTGAGGATAACCTATGACTGAGCAGTCTCTTTTCAGCGACCTGTTTGTTATTGACTGCGCCAGCTTTATTGCCGGGCCCGCTGCCGGCACCATCCTGGCTGACTTCGGCGCGCAGGTTATCAAGATTGAGCCGCCCGGAGATGGCGATGGCTACCGTAAGCTCAGATACCTTCCCGGGGTACCCACGTGTGACAGGAATTACCCCTGGCGGCTCACAAATCGGGGCAAGCAAAGCCTCGCGCTCGACCTCAAGCAAACAGAAGGCAGAGAGTTGCTGGACCAACTGATCAGCCGCGCTGATGTGTTCATCACAAATTTCCCGCTTGGTGTCCGCGACAAACTGCGACTGAATTACGCTGATATCGCCGGGGTAAACCCGCAAACGATTTACGCCTCGCTCACACCCTACGGTGAATCCGGGCCGGAAGCCGCCAGTACGGGCTACGATGCAACCGCATGGTGGGCGCGGTCGGGGCTGATGGATTCCGTAAGAGCTTCCAGTGACACACCGCCGGGTCTGTCTGTCCCCGGCATGGGCGACCAGATGGCAGCCTGCAGCCTCTACGGGGCCATTGTTACGGCCCTGTACCAACGCCAACGCACCGGAAAGGGCAGCATGGTGGGTACGTCTCTGCTGGCTAATGGCTTGTGGTCAAATGGCTTTATGGTACAGGCAGCCCTGGATGGCGCCGATATGAATATGCGCATGGACACAGAAAAACTCAGCGCTTTCACCCAACTCTATCGCTGCAGGGATGAGCGCTGGTTTCTACTGACAATACTCCCCCAGATTCAGGAGACGGCTTGGCCCAAGCTCGCCCGCTGCCTGGGCCACGAAGAGTGGCTTGACGATCCGCGCTTCGCTACCGTCGCCACACGCCATCAACATAATCGGGACCTGACAGCCGGGATCAGGCAGGCTATCGAACAGCAGGACTGGGGCCACTGGAAGGCTCAACTGGCCGAGTACGGCATCACCTGTGGCGGCGTGGCAAAAAGGTTAACGACGTCCAGGTACTGGCCGCAGGCCTGTTCAGCGAATTCGCAGACAACAGTGGCCGTACCCTCGATAACCCGATTTCCGTAAGCGGCGCTGAAAAAACAAAACCAGCCCCCGCACCGGAAGTGGGTGAACACAGCAACAGAATTCTTAGCGAGATGGGTGTAGACGCAGATACTCTGGAATCACTTCGGTCCCGCGGGATAGTCGGTTGAGTAACAGCTTAATTTACCCGCACCACCAGCTTGCCAAAGTTATCGCCACTGAATAAACCGAGAAACGCCTCCGGAGCATTGCTCAACCCCTCCACGAGGTCTTCCCGATATTTCACCTTGCCCTCGGCAAGCCAGCCAGCCATATCCGCAACGAAGGCCGGTATCCTGTCCTGGTAATTGCTCACGATAAAGCCCTGCATTTTCAGGCTACGCCGCAGGATCAGTCCCTGTAACTGGCTCATCCGATCTGGCCCGGGAGGCAGCTGGGTCTGGTTGTAATGGGCGATCAGCCCACATACGGGTATGCGGGCGAAGTTGTTTAACAGCGGGATTACCGCCTCCCAGGAACTGCCGCCCACATTTTCGAAATACACATCAATACCCTGTGGACAGGCTGCCGCCAGTTGCATGGCCATATCATCATCGTAATGGCTGACGCAGGCATCGTAGCCCAGCTGCTCAACGGCATACTGGCACTTCTTCGCGCCACCGGCGATACCCACCACCCGACAACCCTTCAGTTTGGCAATCTGCCCGACCACAGAACCAACGGCTCCGGTAGCCGCCGCCAGTACCACTGTGTCTCCAGGCTTGGGCTGGCCTATATCCAGCAAACCCACATAGGCGGTGAGCCCAGGCATACCGAGCACACCCAACGCGTAGGAAGGATTGGGGATACGGGGATCCAGCTTCATCAGATCCCCGCCATCGGAAATGGCATAGTCCTGCCAGCCGGCATAGGCCGACACCAGGTCGCCTTTGCTAAAAGCGCTATTGCGCGATTCGACAACTCGGCTGACCGTGCCCCCCACCATGACAGCGCCCAGTTCGACAGGCGGGGCATAGCTCTCACCGGCACTCATGCGTCCCCGCATGTAGGGGTCAAGGGAGAGAAACTCTGTTTGCAATAAAACCTCGCCGTCGCCTGGTGCCGGTACTGCCACGGTCTCCAGTCGGAAATTTTCCACAGTTGGCTTGCCAGCCGGACGGGCGGCAAGGACAATGCGTCGATTCTCCATCGCCTGCGCTGCCCAGCCGTGGCTCGTTGTCAGTGCGCCCAGGGCGGTCAGGGCGGTCAGGCCAAATTCACGTCGGCTCAATGTCATGGTTCAGTTCTCCTCGGGTCAGCTTTAAACACTGATGGCAACAGATAGACCAGTATCGGGAATTCGAATAACCGCATGGCCTTGATGATGAAGCCGCGCAACCACGCCTATTCATCCAGCATCGCATAAACTGCAGCGCGCATTTCTTCACGCATTGGCAAATAGGTTCCCAGAAACTGCGACATAACGACACCCACCAGATCATTTTTCGGATCGACCCAGAAATATGTTCCCGCAGCACCTTCCCAGCCAAACTCGCCCACCTCAGTCAGGCTCATCGCCTGTCCAAGGTCTTCCATAACGCGGCCAATAAGGTTAAAGCCGTACCCCGGGAAAGTCATTGGCCCAAGCTCCAGTGGTAACTGAGAAGCTGGAATGCGATTGGCCAACATGAGCTTGTACATGGCAGGTGATAGCAATGCTGTCCCGTCAGAAAGTTTGCCAGTCAGAAGCATGGTGGCAAATTTGATGTAATCAGCGCTGGTGGAATACAGGCCGAGACCACCCCGCAATGCATTATGACCGGGGCGGGAAGGATAGATGGCTTCACCATCCAGGGCCACTAACTCGTGGGGCGGCGGCACATCAAAGGACAAATCAATTCTGTCAAAACCAAACAGCGGCATCAAGCGGTGCTGCTTGTCATCGGGAACATAGAAACCGGTATCTCCCATCCCCAGCGGGGCCAGGATATTCTCCTCCAGCAGTGCATCCAGGGATTGACCACTGGCAACCTCAAGAACCCGTGCCAACACGTCGGTGGAATAGGAATATCGCCACTCGGTCCCTGGCTGAAAAGCCAGCGGAAAAGCCGCGATCACATCGGCAAACTCGGCAAGACTGTATTGCACACTGTTGAGAAGGTCGGCTTCCAGATAGCGCTTGCCAACTGGGCAATCCGGCACAAAGTCGTAACTCACGCCGGATCGATGGGTAAGCAGGTCCTCGACTGTCATTGGACGCATCTGCGGTTCAGTACCGCCGGCGCACAAAACCTCCGTAGCTGCAAAAGCCGGAATGAACTGCATAACAAAATCAGAGAGGCGCAACTGGCCGCGCTGTATGAGAATCGAGGCCATAACAGATACGATGGGCTTGGTCATGGAATAGATGCGATAGATCGCGTCATCTTCCAGCGGGGTTTTTCTCGCTTCATCGGATGTACCGGATGTGCCCTGAGCCAGCACCCTACCCGACTTTTCAACCCGCCAGCCGATGCCGGCGTAACACTTGCTCTGTATATACCCATCCGCAACCGCTTGCAGGCGCGCACCCAAATTTTCCATCTCCCTACCTCCTTAAAATCTACGCCAGTAATCGCATTATAGTGACACCCTACATAATATATGCCACCTCTATTTCCACCAGACACTGCCATCTATCCTATACTTTTAACCTGGTTACCAACAACTTGGCCATTCTCTTTGGAGAAGGAGTCCGGCACATGAACAAAGACACAGTCGTAATTACGGGAGCATCCTCGGGAATAGGGGAAGCATTGGCAGGACTCTTTGCCAGAGGCGGCTACAATCTGGTGCTGGTTGCCCGCAGTGAGGACAAACTGCGAACCCTCGCCAGCCAGCTTGCCCGCGATACAGGGGCCGAGGTATGGGTGGAAGCCGCCGACCTTTCGCGGCGCGGCGCAGCAAAAACACTGGCTTCCAGCCTGAGTAAGCAGGGCATTGAAGTAGACATACTGGTCAACTCTGCCGGGGTGCTTGAGCACGGCCGCTTTATCGATTTACCGAGCACATCCCAGCAAGGCATTATTGATCTTAACGTAAGTGGCCTGACAAACATGTTGGCCCAATTTCTGCCGCCAATGGTAAAGCGGGGGAAGGGGCGCATTCTCAATGTGGCGTCAATCGCCGCATTTCAACCCGTTCCCAGCCTCGCAACCTATGCGGCCACCAAAGCCTATGTGCTGTCACTGTCAGAATCTCTTACTGAAGAGCTGGTCGATACGGGTGTCACGGTTACCGCACTCTGCCCGGGCATCACCGCCACCAATATGGTTGCGAGCGCCCAACAAAAGAGCGGCGGGCTTAAAATTCCCGATTTCATGGTCGGTGACGTGCAAGACGTGGCATCCCAGGGCTATCGCGCCTGCCTCAAGGGTGACGCGATTTGCGTCCCCGGGGCAGTTAACCTGGCCGCAACCCTGACAGGCAGAGCCACGCCAAAATGGCTGCTGCGGCGCATTTCAGGTGTCATGGCCCGCTATACGCTAAAGGAATAGCACCGGCCAGGGCACTTCATTACCGCATCAAGGCAGGGCCAGCAGGTCGCAATCCAGTTCATCGAGGATCTTTTCCGCTGTATTGGTATTTATCAGGGCGGATAACCCCGAACGCGCCGAGTTGCCAATGACAACGAGATTTACATGCAGTGACTTGGCAGTCTCAACAATAACTTTATCGGGCTCACCCATAAGAATATGGACATTTTCGGTTGCTACACCGCAGGCCCTGACCAGGGCCCCCTTGTCCGGCCGATCAGACAAGCTCTTATGTGCATTGACGAAGTGCAATTCAGCATGCTCCACGTGCATGTAGCGTTTGCAAAAATCGAGGATATGGGCGTTCAACTGCTTGTATGATTCCTTCTCCCCCCGCGCATCAATGGCGGCGAGCACTTTGCGCGCATCGCTGTTCACCTCGCCTTTGATCAGCAGTACAGGGCAGTCGCATTGCCTGATCAGTGTTCGGTCGGAGGTAGGCTTCAATAAGCGCTGGGTGGCGGAATGTTTATAGGAGGCCTTCAGCACCACATCGGTATTGTTGCTGATGGAAGCGCGCACAACGGCTTGATACCAATCCACATCCCACTCTACCTCGGTGGTGACCTCTATTCCGTTCGCAATCAGCGGGGCGGCGGCGCTGGCCACAATCTCCTGCTGCGCAGAAATCAGTTCCTTGCGTCTGGCCGCCGCATCTCCCGTCTTAGCCAGCTCGGTATAGATGCAGGAAAAAATGTGTACTTTGACTTCGTCTCGTTGCGCAATCAGGGCGGCCCGCGCCAGCGCCGGTTGCGTATCTCTCGTTGGATCATAGACGACCAGAATTTTCACAATTTGCATTAATAGTCTCCAGTAGTTCGAAGGCGGCTGGGCAGCGGCCAGCCAGCCTCATTGATTCGCACGCATTTATAGCCGAGTTTTGCCGGAAGGTACACCTCCCGCTGGCGCAACGCGCCCATAATAAGACGGATAGCCGCAGCGTCCCGCTGCTGTTAACACCCAGTGAATCTGGCCTCAACAATATTCCAATTTCTTATCACAGTGAAATTATCACGCTCACCGGTACAGGCAGGTTCTGCTGGTATCCTCTATACTTCAGACTTCATTGTCACCATAGGAATGCCTCGTTGAAATCCTCGAAAAACTCCTTTAACACCCGTTCCACGCTGACTGTAGACGGCAATATCTATCACTACTACGCGATCAACGGCGGTGATCTCGCCAGCCATGACAGTGTCGCTCGCTTACCGGTGTGTACAAAAATACTGCTGGAGAACCTGCTACGTCACGAAGATGGCATCAGCTGTTCTCGCGAAGATATTGAGGTGCTTGCAGGCAGCAGCGGCAGGGGCAGCGACCAGGAAATCGCCTATCACCCCACCCGGGTGCTGATGCAGGATTTTACCGGCGTTCCGGCGGTGGTGGACCTGGCTGCCATGCGAGACGCCCTCGTGCAGCGCGGGGTCGACCCCCAGAAAATCAATCCGCTGTCGCCGGTAGATCTGGTAATCGACCACTCCGTGAGTATCGACAAGTTTGGCACTGACACGGCCTTTGAGCAAAACGTCGCCAGGGAGATGCAGCGCAATTTTGAGCGCTACCAGTTCCTGAAATGGGGCCAGGGCGCCTTCGACGATTTCCGGGTAGTACCCCCGGGCACCGGTATCTGCCACCAGGTCAACCTGGAATACCTCGCCCAGGTGGTGTGGCAGCAAAACACCGATGATGGCCCCCTTGCCTGCCCTGACACACTGGTGGGTACGGACAGTCACACCACCATGATCAATGGTCTGGGCGTGCTGGGCTGGGGAGTTGGCGGCATCGAGGCTGAAGCGGCCATGCTGGGGCAGCCGATCTCCATGCTGATCCCCGACGTCGTGGGTTTTGAACTTACCGGGCAAATGCGCGAGGGCATTACCGCAACCGACCTGGTATTGCAGGTAGTACAAATGCTGCGAGCCCATGGTGTGGTAGGCAAGTTTGTGGAGTTTTTCGGTAGCGGCCTGGATCAACTGCCACTGGCCGACCGCGCCACTATCGCCAATATGGCGCCAGAGTATGGCGCAACGTGCGGCTTCTTCCCGGTAGACGCTCAAACGCTCACCTATATGCGGCTCACCGGTCGTGACCCGCACACCATTGCCCGGGTCGAAACCTACTGCAAGGCCCAGGGTATGTGGCGCGATGAACACTACACCCCACCCGAATTTGCCGCCACCCTGCAGCTTGATATGTCCACAGTCGAGCCCAGCCTGGCTGGCCCCAAGCGTCCACAGGATCGGGTTGCTGTGCGCGATCTGCGCACGGCAACTGAGCAGTTCATCGAACTGGAGGGAAAATCTGACCAGCGCGATACCCCATTCCCACTGGCACACAGCGAAGAGCCCATGCACCATGGCGATGTGGTTATCGCGGCCATCACCTCCTGTACCAATACCTCGAACCCTGCGGTTATGGTGGCAGCCGGACTGGTGGCGCAGAAGGCGCTGGCGCGTGGCCTGCAACGCAAACCCTGGGTCAAATCCTCACTTGCTCCGGGGTCAAAAGTTGTTACGGACTACCTGACCAAGGCCGGCCTTCAGGAATCGCTGGATGAACTGGGCTTCAATCTGGTGGGCTACGGCTGCACCACCTGCATCGGCAACTCTGGCCCCCTGCCGGCGCCGGTGGCAGACACTATCTCCAGCAACGACCTGGTCGCCTGCGGAGTCCTTTCAGGCAACCGAAATTTTGAAGGTCGCATCCACCCGCTGGTCAAGGCCAACTGGCTGGCCTCCCCGCCATTGGTCGTCGCCTATGCCCTGGCGGGCACCACGCGAATCGACCTGAGTCAGGATGTACTGGGTACCGACAACAACGGCAAGCCTGTCTACTTGCGCGACATCTGGCCCAGCAATGCCGAGATCGCTGAGGTCGTGCAGAGCGTCAACAGCGACATGTTCAGGAAAGAGTATGCCGCTGTCTTTGACGGTGACGAAAGCTGGCGCAACATAGAGGTTAGTGGTGGGGCCACCTATGCATTCTCTGAGGACTCTACCTATATCCAGCTACCGCCCTTTTTCGAGGAAAAATACCGGGGCAATCAGCACAACATTCTGGCCGCGCCCATGCTCGCCATGCTGGGAGACTCTGTCACTACGGACCATATCTCCCCGGCTGGCGCCATACCCCTGGACAGCCCCGCGGCCCAATACCTACGCGATCACGGTGTCGCAGAAAGCGACTTCAATTCCTACGGTTCACGGCGCGGCAATCACCAGGTGATGATGCGAGGCACTTTTGGCAATATCCGTATCCGCAATGAGATGACACCGGAACTGGAGGGGGGGTATACCCGGCTGCGCGGCGAGTCACAGCCCCGCTTCATTTATGATGCCGCCATGGAGTACGTCTCCCTGGGCACAAATACCGTGGTGGTGGCCGGCAGGGAATACGGTACCGGCTCCAGCCGGGACTGGGCTGCCAAAGGCACCTTATTACTGGGTGTGAAAGCCGTCATAGTTGAGAGCTTCGAACGTATACACCGCTCCAACCTGGTTGGTATGGGGGTTTTGCCCCTGCAGTTCATGCCAGGGGATACGCGCAAGACCCTGGAGCTGAAGGGCGATGAAACCTTCGATATCCTGAGTCTGGACGGGAAACTGGAACCCAAGCAACTGCTGCCAGCCGTGGTTCACTACCCGGATGGAACCCAGCGCGAAATACAACTTCAATCCAGGCTCGATACCCTGGTCGAAGTTGAATACTATCGGGCCGGAGGCGTACTCACTTACGTCCTTAACCGCATAGTTAAAGAGGCCTGAAGAAACTCATGGCTGAGTTTCGTACCGAGCAGGACAGCCTGGGTAATGTGCAGGTCCCCGTCGACGCATTGTACGGCGCGCAAACGCAGCGAGCTGTAGACAACTTCCACATCAGCGGTATCCCCCTGCCCGGTGAATTCATTGCCAGCCTGGGCCTGATAAAGGCCGCTGCCGCCCTGGCCAACGCCGATCTGGGCTTGCTGGAACCGACGATGGCAGAGGCTATCGCTGCAGCGGCGACGGCCATATCAAACGGACAACATCACGATCAGTTTCCCGTAGATGTTTTCCAGACGGGCTCGGGCACCAGCACCAACATGAACGCCAATGAGGTCATCGCGACTCTCGCCGCGCAACAGCTGGGGGTACCAGTACACCCCAATGACCATGTGAATTGCAGCCAGAGCAGCAACGACGTTATTCCCACAGCGATTCACGTGAGTGCAGAGCTGGCGCTGGAAAATCTGTTGCTACCGGCCGTAAACCACCTTGCAATGATCATCGCAGAACGCGAAGAGCGTTGCGGTGACCTGATCAAAACAGGCAGAACCCACCTGATGGATGCCATGCCCATCAGCCTGGCGCAGGAACTCTCCGGTTGGCGCGCACAGCTGACTCTTGGCGCTCAGCGTATCGACGGCAGCCGCGCGCAGCTGCGTCAGTTGGCACAAGGTGGCACAGCCGTGGGCACCGGCATAAATGCCGACCCGCAGTTCGCCAAGCGCTTCTGTTTTCACCTGAGCGAGCGCAGCGGGCGCCCATTCAAGCCCGCGGAGAATTATTTTGCCGCCATCGCCAGTCAGGATGTCGCCGTGGCATTGTCTGGTCAGCTGAAATCACTGGCTGTGGCCCTGATGAAGATCGCCAACGACCTGCGCTGGATGAACAGCGGCCCATTGACGGGGCTGGCTGAACTCAGCCTTAAACCCCTGCAACCGGGAAGCAGCATCATGCCCGGAAAGGTCAACCCGGTTATCCCGGAAGCCGTTGCGATGGCAGCTGCACAGGTCATTGGCAACGACAGCGTTATCACCATCGCCGGCCAGTCTGGAAATTTCCAGCTCAACGTCATGCTGCCAGTGATTGCGCTCAACCTGCTGCAAAGCATCACCCTGCTCGCCAACAGTTGCAGGGCACTGGCGGACAACTGCATCGCCGATTTCGTGCTCAACACTGACAATATACAGGCCAGCCTTGCACTAAACCCCATACTGGTGACGGCCCTGAACAGGGAAATAGGCTATAGCAAGGCTGCTGAAATCGCCAAGCGCGCCTATAGTGAGAAACGCCCGATACTGGACGTGGCTACAGAGATGACAGACCTGCCGCGGGACAAGCTCGCCGAGCTTCTTAACCCCGGCAACCTCGTTTAACAGCCACTGTTAACCCATAACAAAGGCATTCAGTTTATTGCCGTCCAGATCTCTGAAATAGGCAGCATAAAACCCGTCTCCCCGGTCACCCGGCGCGCCCTCGTCGGAGGCGCCCTGCGCAATAGCCTTGGCATAGAACGCGTCAACAGCTTCCCGTGACGGCATCTGCAGCGCGATCATTACGCCATTGCCCACCGTTGCTGGCTTGCCATCGAAGGGGCGGGTAATTGAAAACCCGGGCTGCTCCATAGAGGTGCCCCATACCACAAAATTATCGATCTCCATGATGCGCTTTTCACCGATGCTGGCAAACAGTCCATCGTAGAATGCACAGGCGCGATCGAAGTCGTTTGTTCCAAGAGTGGTGTAGCCGATCATATCGTCGTCTCCATATGTCGTATATTGTTGGCACGAAAAGACCTAAGTATAGGTCACGCGCAGAAAATTAAACGGATTTTACTGCCGGGATCACACACACTGTCTATGCTTATTCACAACTGCTGAGGAATATGACGACCCATGAAACAAAAAGTAGAATTTTCCAGCCAGGGATTGCAGTTGAGTGGCGCACTGGAGACACCTGAGAGTAATATCCGCTGCTACGCCCTGTTCGCGCACTGTTTCACCTGCGGTAAGGATGTCGCTGCGGCGTCCCGGATTTCCCGGGCACTCACCCGCGAAGGGATTGCCGTGCTGCGCTTCGATTTCACCGGGCTGGGCAACAGTGATGGCGATTTTGCCAACACCAACTTTTCTTCCAACCTGCAGGATCTCATAGCCGCCTCCGACTTCCTGCGCGCCAACTATGAGGCGCCGGCGCTACTGATAGGCCACAGCCTGGGCGGCGCGGCGGTACTTGCAATGGCGGCGGATGTGCCCGAGGTCAGAGCGGTGGTGACCATAGGCGCACCCTATAAAGCAGAACATGTGACACGCAATTTTTCCGCCTCGCTGGAACAGATCGCCAGCACTGGTGAGGCCCAGGTTACGCTCGGTGGCCGCAAGTTCAGTATCAGGAAGCAATTCCTGGACGATTTGGAACACCACGATTACGCCGATCTGGGAAAGCTCCGCAAAGCACTTCTGATAATGCATGCCCCACTGGATGAGACGGTGAGTATCACAGAGGCGGAAAAAATTTATGTCAGGGCCAAACACCCCAAGAGTTTTATCAGCCTCGATGACGCCGACCATCTCTTGAGCCGCAAGGCAGATGCAGAATACGTGGCGCGCAATATCGCGGCCTGGGTTGACCGCTATCTTCCCACCCCTGACGTCCCCAGCGTGAAAATGAGCGCAGGGCATGTTCGGGTGGAGGAAAAAAATCACAAGTTCACCCAGCATGTGTACAGTGACAGCCATTATTGGCTGGCGGACGAACCCACATCGGTTGGTGGCAACAACGCCGGACCCGACCCCTACGAACATTTGTTGGCCGCACTCGGCGCCTGTACCTCAATGACCTTGCGCATGTACGCGGAGCGAAAGTCACTGCCGCTGGAACATGTCATCGTGAACCTCAGGCACTCCCGGGACTATAATGCGGATTGCCAGAACTGCGAAGGAGAAGCGGGAAAAATTGAAGCATTGGAGCGAATAATAACCCTGCGGGGCGATTTGACTGAGGAACAGCGCAAGCGCTTGCTGCAGATCGCCGACCGCTGCCCGGTACACCGGACTCTGCACAATGACCTGCAGGTCAGGACCTTGTTTGGTAGCGAGCCGGACTGATACCCGCTTGACAGTGTCAGGAAGTGAATTAGTCTTATTGCGTTACCCCAGTGCAAAACTGAAATAACACCTGGGGGCATACAAACAGCCAATAATAGCCAATGCCCCTGGAATACGCCTTTCCAGCCACGATAAAACGGAGTCTACACTATGAAATTTCGAACTGTTTTCGCCCCGCTGTGCCTGCTTCCCGCTCTGATACTGGGCGTGACTTCATTGCCATCCATGGCTGAAATCGAAGTGGCCGTATCCGGAGATGGCGAACGCATGGTAGCCAAACAGGTTACTGCGCAGATCACGGCAATCGACCGCAAGACCCGGGACATTACGCTTGAGGGCCCGCTGGGGAACACTATCACACTGGCCGCCGGTGAAGTGGTAAAACGCTTTGATGAGTTTGCGGTTGGAGACCTCGTGCAGGCCACCTATTACGAATCCATCAGTGGGGAGCTGCGCACCCCCACAGAGGCTGAACTGGAAACACCCTGGGTTGAACTCGATGGCGCCGCCCTTGCAGACGCAGACATGTTGCCCGCAGCCGGTGCGGGCCGTATCGTTCGAGCAGTCTGCACCATAGAGGGTCTGAACCGCGCCACCGGGGCCGTGACCGTGCAGGACCCTCGCGGCCTGTATCATGTCATCCCCGATGTCGACCCGGCTAACATTGAAAGAATGAACATCGGCGACTCAATAATAATCACCTACAGCCAGGCCATCGCACTGTCACTGGAAAAAACGCCGGCAAAATAATCTGCGGTTTACTAGTCCTTTCCCTCGCTCGGCCTGTCTTACCGTACAGGCCGGGGTGGGGAGCTACAGGGAGATTGCGTCAGCGCTAACGCAAGTGAAGGCAGTCTGATTGCCCCTCAGATGCAGGCAAGGCCAACTCTGCTCAGGTATACTTTTCCACTATGCCAGCTACCGCCCTTGCCAATGGCTCCAATATGCTCTGCGTAGACCGTGCGGACGAGCTCGCCGCTATGCGGTCACAACTGGCGCTGGCCAAGCAGGGTGAAGCGGCCCTTTGCCGCATTACCGGCAGTGCGGGTTCGGGCAAAAGTACATTACTGAGAACATTCATAGCCTCCATTGACCCGGCCCACTATCCAGCCGTGATTGCCTGGGGGCATTGCGATCAACGAATAGGTACAAGCCGTCCTTTGGCGCCCTGGTCAGAGATTCTACAATCCTTCACCGGGCTGTCCGACATCGTGGTGGCGGAAGAAAAATTACGCGACAGTAATCGCGTGGTTGAGTCTATACGGTCTGCTTTGAGAGAACTGGCACCGGATATTATAGAGTTACTTGTTCCTGGCGTCGGACTGGTGATACGTTCAGCAAAAATGATAAAGCGTACTACCCTGCGCGAACGACTGACCACAGACTACGCTCAGCCAGAGGAATTGACAGTATCCGCCGACAAATCCCAACTGCAGGATCAGTACATCGCCATCATCCAACGGGTACTCGAACAAACGCCACTCATTATCGTGATGGACGACCTGGACAACAGTGACGTTGCCTCACTGGAGCTACTGAGTCGGATCATCGATAAAACCCGGGGCAGTAATATCCTGTTTCTTACGGCCCTGCGCGACACGCACTCTGAGACGGCCGCCGGTGCCACGCTTGACCGGATCGCGACAACCATCAGTGCCAACACCATCGACCTGGACACTGCCACAGTGCAACACGGCGATCAGTTTGTTGCAAAGTATCTTCACACACAGCTCTCCAGCGTAGACGCCGAATTTACTGCGGCATTTGCTCAGCATACCGGCGGCCACCCATTATTCGTTGTTGAACTGCTTGAGCATTTACTCAAGCGTGGGTGGATACAGCAGCGTGAGGGGAACTGGCAGGCGAGCCCGGACATGAACTGGGAAGACGTACCCAAAAAAATTGAGACCATCCTCGCAGAGCAGTTGCAAGAGCTCGACCCTGAACTGCTGGACATTCTGCAGGCGGGGAGCATCGAGGGCGGGCAGTTTTCCATCGAAGTTGTCGCGGCCGCGCTGGAGAAAAATCCACTGGCGGTGGCCAGGGCTCTGTCGCGACGCGCGCCAAAAAATCTGGTCACGGCAACAGGCAGCCTCCCGATCGGACAAGGCAGGGTAAACCAGTTCAGATTCGCGCACAGTCTGGCTCAGAAGCGCCTGTACGCCATGGTTAACCCGGTAGAGCGTGTGTTCCTGCACCAGGCGGTAGCCGCAAACCTGGAGAGTCTGGCCGGCGATCAGGCAGCAGACATTGCTGCACAACTGGCCTATCAATTCGATCAGGCAGAGCTTGCAGGCAAGGCCGCTGGCTACTATGAGTTGGCTGCCGCCAGGGCGACTGCCACCTGCTCGATCGACGAAGCGAGCGGCCAGCTCGAGCGGGCACTGGCACTACGCGGCGGCGAACTCGATCAAATGCGCCTGAAGCGGCAATTGGCCCGATTGAAAATGATGGCAGGAAAAGTACAGGCTAGCGTGCAGCTCTACACGGAATCCAGCTTGCTCGCCGAAGCGGCCGGGGCCACAGAGTTGGCGGAGATTCTCGCAGATCAGGCATTCGCGCTTACTCGCATCAACGACTTCGAAACCGCGCTGGATGTAGCACAGCGCGCAGAAACTCTGGCGCGCGCTAACCACAATAAAGCGGGCCTGCTGTCGGCCCTACAAACGCTAGCCCACATAAAAAGCAAGCGCGGGCACCACCGGCAGGCACTGGACTACCAGACGGAAGCAATGACATTGGCTTATGAGCTGGGCAACGAACATCTGATTGCCCCCAGTTTGCGCAAATTGGGCTGGTACCTGAAAGAGCTGGGGCGCTATGGCGAGGCACGCGAGGCACTGGAGAAATCACTGGCAATCCAGGGTCACGGCCTACCCAATTATTCGGAACTGGCGATCGCGTACAACTCCCTCGCCGACCTGCATATCAACGAGGAAAATTATCCACTGGCGAGGGAAAACTTGCTACTGGCGATCGAAAGCTGGCGCAAGTTCGACCGGAATTCCGACGTCGCGATCGGCCTCAGTAATCTGGCGAATCTTGCCAATCGCGAAGGCTTGTTCGCAGAGAGTCTCAGCTATGCCCGGCAGGCCTACCAGTTGGATGTTGAAAGTCTGGGTGATGAGCACCCGGAAATAGCATTTTCCCTCAGCTGCGAAGGAGAGGCATTACTGGGGCTAGGGGACTATAAAAACGCGATCGCCACACTTTCCAGAGCCTATGAGTTGCGCAAGACGCACGGAGCACCAAGGGGTAACCTGGGTTGGTCTGCCTGGCTGCTGGGGAGAACCCTGGTGGAGTCGGGAGCAGACGAAGCGCGCGGGCGCCAACTGGTGGACGAAGCCCTGGCCATCTTGTCGGCGCTGGGTGCGGCGGCGCAAAGCGAAGTCAGGGAAATCGAAAAGTGGCTGACAGGGCGCTCGCCATAGACCACAAAAAGGAAACCAGGGTGACAGCGCACCGTGACACAGTGAGATATTCAAGCTTCAGCTTCGAGTTTACCCTGGCGGACAAACAGAAACAGCGGAAAAGCAAAGGTAACCCCAAGATGGCTAACGCAAATTGCTGGCAAGACGACAAGGATTACGACTACAAAGAGCTCGTAAACGCGCTCAACCAGTATCTTCGCCTGCGCACAACGCCGGTGGGAATGAAGCGCTTTCACAGTGCCGACGAACTTGCAGGCATCCCGCGACTACGCCGAATAGCGCCCGGAGAAAAACTGGCTACCGACCAGATCGTGGGACAGTCCCGCTGGCTTGGCTACACCATCGGCTTCACCATGGAGAATCTTGTCGGATCGCAATGCGGCGCCGTGGTGGGGTTGCACCCACGCGACCAGGAATTTCTCAGCGGCAACGCGTTCAACGGTGTCTGGTACGGCAATATTGCGAGCAGCGCAGATCACCAGAGGGAGATGGCCTGCGCCTCCTACGGCGAGTACGAGGCGCTGGTAACCTCACCTTTAACTTCTGGCCGTATAGACAACCCGGATATTTGCCTGATCTACGGCACACCGGGACAGATGATTACGCTTATGAACGGACTGCAGTATCGAGACTACAAGAAATACAACTTCAGCTGTGTGGGTGAAAGCGCCTGTGCAGACTCCTGGGGCAATGCGCTACGAACAGGAGAGCCGTCGCTGTCGATCCCCTGTTACGCGGAACGCAAATTTGGCGGCGTACAGGATGACGAACTGCTTATTGCGCTACCCCCCTCCTTTTTACCCAAGATTGTCGAAGGCCTGGCCGCGCTGAGCCGCAATGGGCTGCGCTACCCCATACCCAATCACGGCCTGGACAAATCGCCGCTGGCCAGTATGGAACAAAGCTATGGCCCGAAAGGGTCTTAGGGACGTCAAGCACGGTACCGAGCCAACCGACACCCGGGACAAGACCTGTATTCGAACAGGAATTCATTGCGGTGACCATCAGGTTTCAGGCCCGGTAATCAAAAACCGCTAATAGTGGCATTGATCTACCCTGAAAGGATGGCATAGCGGGACTCGGTGCGTTACATCTGAAAAGCGGACTTCAGCAAACGACTGGTTTCGTGTATAATGCAGCTCGATTTTAGCGAAACCCATTAGCTTTCTTCCGCTTGCTTGCCCACTGACGTGCTCTAGAGGCACCTCACAATGCGCAATTCGACGCCGGAAGTCAACCTGGCATTCTATTATTGGAATAGCTATCTTATTGTTTTTTATAGGTTTTTTTAATCTGAGCCACCGATCATGCTGGACTAGTGAGTATTTACTCACAGGCCGGGCCTCGATGGCCAATACTGGCAACCCACTGGAATACCCTATGGCCATTATTCGCCTGATTCTCGGCAGGCTTATCCTGCTTTACAACTGGCTATTCACCCCCAAGGGTATCAAGCGCGCTCCCCAGCTCCAGGAAAGTATCGATCAACAGACCGCATTTCTACAGCTCTATCAATATGAGGCCTGCCCCTTCTGCGTGAAAGTCCGCCGGGCAATAAAGCGACAATCGCTCAATATTGCCAACAGGGATGTCAAACGCTCGAACACCGCCCGGGCGGAGTTGCTGGCTGGTGGCGGCAACCTGAAAGTGCCCTGCTTGCGGATTCAGGATGGTGAGCGCGGGTACCAGTGGCTGTATGAGTCGAACGATATTATCGGCTACCTGGAAACACGATTTATGGCGGCATAATCAAATTACACACGACAGATCAACACATTCAACAACTAACTCAATTGGAGGACACACATAGATGCTAACAGCAAAAAATCTGGAACGAGTCATGGAACTCGAAGAAAAGCTGAGATCAGAGTACCAGGTTCAACTCGACGCGAAATCGGCCGAAATAGAGAAGCTTAGCCAGGAAAAGACGGAAAAACAGGCTGCTATTGAAAAGCAACTGGAGCAGATCCAGACCCTCTCCAAAGAAGCCACGGCAAACAGGCGGGTGGAGCAGCTCAATCGCGAATTGCACCAACGCTGTGAAAACCTTCAGGCGGAAGTAGCCACGCAGAAAAAGCGCGCGAAAACACTGCAAAAGGATCTCGCCCAGGAACGTGAGGAAATCAAGACGCTGAAACAGTTCGATCCGGCAAAAATGAAGAAGAATCTGGACGCCAACAAAAAGAAGCTGGCAGAGAAAACATCTGCGGCCGACTTGTTGCAGAGGTCTCTGAAGCAAACCAAAAATGAGAAGGCCGAGCTACAACTCAAGGTCGAGGAATTGGAAGCCAAGCTTGCAGAGTTAGAGATTACTGAAGAGGTGCAAGAGGAGGAAGTGAAAGAGGAAGCGGCGGCTTAGGGTACAATCGCTGCAACTGAAAACCTGCGCTTTACACCCACTGGCCAGGCAACAGGATTCAGCCGTTACCGAGCCGTAACGGTCGTGCTGCGGGACAGCCATCCACGGGGATGCTGCCCCATTTAGCACACCCGGAGAGCCTGTGAGGCCTGCCAATTTTGCAGCGCTCATGTTTAGATAGCAGCCATGTCTGCTCTGCGCCTGAAATCGGTCAACAAAGCTTATAGTGGCTCCCTCGCGCTGGACAATGTCAGCCTGGAGTTTGCCGAAAACCGTATTACCGCAATCATCGGGCGCAGCGGCTGCGGTAAATCCACCCTGCTGCGGACCTGCAATGGCCTGGTTTTACCGGACCAGGGCACCATTGAGGTGCTCGGGCAGCCACTGGACTATGGCAATCTCCCGCCCCTGCGACGAAAAATGGGTTACGCCGTACAGGGCACAGGTCTCTTTCCCCACCTGAGCGCCCGGGAGAACATTACCCTACTGGCATCGCTGGAAGGATGGGACCAGGAACGTATCGGGCAGCGCCTGGCAGAGCTGTTGCAACTGACACATCTAAAAGAGATTCTGCTGCACAAATATCCCCATCAACTCAGTGGCGGGCAGCAACAACGCGTGGGCCTCTGCAGAGCCATGATGTTGCGCCCCGAAATATTGCTGCTGGACGAACCCTTTGCTGCAATTGATCCCATTACCCGCACGGACATTCACCGGCAATTGCTGGAGCTGCACCGGGCTGAGCCCACCACAGCCGTGCTGGTGACACACGATATCCGTGAGGCAATCCGATTGGCAGACCTTATCGTGGTTATGGAAGAGGGGCGTGTAAGCAGCGGCGTAACAACCATCGACCTGTTGCAGGACAATCCCGGTAAAGACCCGGAACAATTGCTACAGCTGCTGATGACGGAGAGGGCGCCATGAACCGTCGCAATGGGCTGCTGGCCGGCCTGGTCGTCTGTACTCTCACGGCAGCCGCGCTCCTGTTCACTCTTCCTGCCGGGGGCGAACAGCGGCCGATACTGATTGGCTCCAAAATATTCCCCGAGAGTTACATACTGGCAGAAATCACCGCGCAGTTGCTGGAGAGTCAGGGGTTCGAAGTGCAACGAAAACTGGGTCTGGGCGGCACCCTGATTGCTTTTGAAGCGCTGCGAACCGGCGCCATCGATATCTACCCGGAATACACCGGAACCCTCAGTCAGGCGGTGTTGCGCCAGCCCGATATAACCGCAGTGGAGCTGCACGCGGCACTCGAGGCGCAGGCCCTTGCCATCGGGACCTCATTCGGATTCAGCAACAGCTATGCCATTGCCATCTCAGAACAAATCGCCGCGAGGCGCGATATAACGTCGGTCAGCGATCTGGCGGCTCACCCTGACCTGAATGTCGGTTTTTCACTTGAGTTCCTCCACCGGGCGGATGGCTGGCCGGCCCTTCAGGCCGCATACGGATTGCCCCAGCGCGCCACCGGTATTGAGCACGCCCTGGCCTATCGGGCAGTAGAGAACAGTAAACTCGACGTTACCGACGCCTACACCACAGATGGCGAACTTGATGCCTACGACCTGCGCCTGCTGCGTGATGACAAGGCCTTTTTTCCCGGGTATGACGCGGTGCTGCTCACTCGCAATGATTTACCAGGGCCTGTCGCAAAGGCACTACTGCGCCTGGGTGGCAGGATTGATGAAGCGAGCATGCGCGACCTGAACCGTCGTGTGGCCAACGATAAGCTCGAACCACGTCAGGTAGCGGCGCAGTTCCTACAGGAGAGTGGCCTGGCCACACCGAATGTGGCGGCATCGCCGGGAATGGCAAAGCGCATACTGGGGTACACCGCCGTTCATCTCAAGCTCACCCTTATTGCATTGCTGTTGGCCTGCCTGGTGGCCATTCCAGCGGCACTCACGCTGGCCAGGCATAAAGGTGTGGCCCGGGGCCTGCTGTACGTAACAGGCCTGATCCAGACGATTCCCGCCCTGGCCCTTCTGGCATTACTGGTTCCGTTTGTGGGTCTGGGTGAGATACCCGCCATTATTGCCCTGTTTCTCTACTCCCTGCTGCCCATCGTGCGCAACACGCTGACTGGTATCTTCGGTGTGGACCCACTACTCAAACAGGTGGCCACAGGTATGGGGATGACCGCCAGCCAGCAACTGTGGAAAGTGGAGCTGCCGCTGGCGGCACCCACCATTCTCGCCGGAGTCAAGACAGCGGCAATCATCAGCATAGGCACCGCCACGCTTGCTGCATTTGTGGGCGCTGGCGGACTGGGTGAGCCCATTATCACCGGACTAACTCTTAACGATCACCGTCTCATCCTGGAGGGTGCCATACCGGCAGCGCTGCTTGCCATAGCCGTGGAGTTGTTGTTCGAGGCGGTAGAGCGCACAACCGTACCGGCACATTTGCGGGTGTGAGCAGTCCGGCGTGTGACCTTCAACAAAAAAATGCTACGCTTTCACCCTGTTGGAATGGCATACCATGGAGGGGCGGATTGACATCGGCCATAGCAAAGGAGACTGCGGGCGATGCATAACGCCGCTATAGAGCAACTCTACCGGGAAACGCGCGAGCAATCCGAGGCTTTTTGCGCGCCGCTGAATGCTGAGGACTGCAGTCTGCAGGCCGATGACTTCGTCAGCCCGCCCAAGTGGCACCTGGCTCACACAAGCTGGTTTTTTGAGACCTTCCTGCTGAAACCTTTCCTACAGGGGTATACCACCCCGGATTCCCGCTACGAGGTGTTGTTCAACTCTTATTACAACGGCATCGGTGAGCAATTTCCGCGGCCGCACCGCGGCCTGCTGTCTCGCCCCACCATGGCACAGGTGTTGGCTTATCGTTCACATGTCGATGACGCCATGGCCAGCCTTCTGGCCGCAATCCATCATCCGGAAAGGGCAACAGTCATTGCCCGCACTGAACTGGGTGTGG
Source organism: uncultured Haliea sp. (assembly GCA_963977485.1). Taxonomy (GTDB): domain Bacteria; phylum Pseudomonadota; class Gammaproteobacteria; order Pseudomonadales; family Halieaceae; genus JARRPM01. The sequence goes on along the minus strand of CAXBOW010000004.1, from coordinate 38,815 downwards.
AGCACGAGCGTCAACATCAGGAACTGTTTTTCACCGATATCAAATACTCCCTGGCAGTCAACCCGATACTGCCAACGTACATTGAAGCGGCCGCAACCGGGGAAGCGGATGTCACGATAGCAACGTGGCACAGTTATTCGGGGGGGCTGGTCGAAATTGGTTTTAATGGCCAGGGGTTCTGTTTCGACAATGAACTTCCCAGGCATAAGGCCTACGTGGGACCGTTTGAGCTGGCCGATCGCCTGGTCTGCAATGGCGAATATCAGGAATTTGTCGACGACGATGGCTACCGACGCCCGGAACTGTGGTTGTCGGATGGCTGGAATGCCGTGACCAGCCGGGGTTGGCAGGCTCCCCAATACTGGCTGGAGCGGGACGGCACAGCGCTTGAGTACACTTTGCACGGCGTGCAGCCCCGCCTGGCGGATGCGCCGGTCTGCCATGTCAGCGGCTATGAAGCAGATGCCTATGCCCGCTGGGCGGACGCCAGACTGCCTACGGAATACGAATGGGAACTGGCCGCGGAACAAGCGCAAGCAGTTGCTGATAATACTGGGCTCAGCGGCGTAGATACCGGCTACTACCATCCCCGCGCAGCGCGCAAAACGGCAGGCTTACAACAACTTTACGGCGAATGCTGGCAATGGACGCGTAGTGCCTACGAGCCCTACCCCGGCTTCAGCCCCTCTCCCGGCGCCATCGGCGAGTACAATGGCAAGTTCATGAGTAACCAGTGGGTGCTACGCGGCGGTTCCTGCGTCTCAAAGAATGAACAAGTAAGGCCCACTTACCGCAACTTCTTCTATCCCCAGGATCGCTGGCAGTTCAGCGGAATACGCCTGGCACGCAATCCGAGCAGCAAGATATGAATAAAGCAGAACAGAGCACTGACAGTCTTACCCTGACAGCGGCAGGGAACGTAAGCTTTCGCAACGAGCACCCGGCCGCAGGTGACAATCGGGAAGAAGTTCTTGCGGGCCTCAAGCAGGCACAGAAGGTCGTCAACCCCAAGTACTTTTATGACGAAAAAGGCTCCCAGTTGTTTGATCGCATTACCCGTCTGCCCGAGTATTACCCTACCCGAACAGAAATCGATATTCTTACCCGTCACCGCCAGGAAATAAGCGAGGCCTGCGAAAAGGGCTGCGTTTTTATCGAGCCTGGCAGCGGTAGTTGTGAAAAGGCCAGACTGCTGCTGGACGATTTACAGCCCTCTGCCTATGTTCCCGTCGATATCTCGGCGGACTTTCTCTTGCAGGCGGCAATTCAACTGGGCAAGGAATATCCCTGGCTGGCAGTTCGAGCCGTCTGTGCAGACTTCAATAACAGCTGGTCCTTCGTCGATGACCTGCCCGCAGGTAAACGCGTGGTGTTCTACCCGGGTTCCACCATTGGCAATCTCGAGCCGGATAACGCACTCAAATTTCTTAAACGTGTGAGAGCCATGGTGGGCACGGCCGGCGGCATGCTGATAGGTGTTGATTTACATAAATCCAGTACGCGTCTGAACGCTGCCTACAACGATGCCCAGGGTATTACCGCCGAGTTCAACCGCAATGTGCTGACCTGTCTCAATGGCTTACTGGATGCAGAATTCGATCCGGCGACGTTTGCCCATCATGCGTTTTACAACAATGACAAGCAGCGCATAGAGATGCATCTGGTCAGCGAGCAAGCGCAGAAGGTGCGCTGCAATGGCAGCCATATCGCGTTCGACAAGGGCGAGACCATTCACACTGAAAACTCCTACAAGTACACCCTTGAAGGATTTACGGCACTGGCCGCGAAGGCTGGCTTGCGCCTGGAGCGCAGTTGGCTGGACGATGATGAACTGTTCAGCGTGCACTACCTCAGCGCCGCCTGATACAACAGGCGGTGCCGGGTCATTCTGCCGCTGTCACCTGAACACCCTTCCAGAATGCAACACGGCCCTCAACGTCACTCGCCGCCGCTTTCGGTTCCGGGTAGTACCAGGCCGCATTGACATTAGTCTGACCATCGACTTCAAGGCTGTAATAGTGTGCCGTTCCCTTCCAGCCACATACCGATGTGTGCTCGCTGGCACGCAGAAATTGCTGCTGAACATGCGCAGCAGGGAAGTAGTGATTGCCCTCGACCACCACTGTATCGTCGGACTGAGCTATGACCCGTCCATTCCATTTGGCTATCATGCCTATTACCCCGCGGTGTATTGATTTACGAATTTTTGCGACGGCGGGTGGTGAGAGCGGGTCGCGTTGACTCCAGCAGTTCACCCAGAGTCGTCAGCAACTGAGACCGCTCTTCGACGGTTTCCCGGGTACGCTTGAAAATATGGCCTGGGTGCTGCTCCCGGTCGAGCCAGAACTGACCGGATACCTTACCTGCCTCGGTCGCAGCTGCAAGCCAGACCGCGGTATCGGCCCCCTCTTCGGGGCTGCGTAAAAGACCTCGCGTTACCCGGTAGAAGGTTTTCAATGAGTCCTCTACCCCGGGAGTGTCGGCCCAGCCGGGATGCATGGCGTTAACAACAATACCATCGTCTGCCCAACGCTCGGCCCAGGTTTCGGTCAGAATCATCAGACCGCGCTTGGCACGCGCATACGCCACCGCACCGGAATAACTACCGTGCTGGCTCTGCAGGTCATCGGGACAGATCTTCTGTGTATACATACCGCCAGAAGACACGTTCACCACTCTGGCATCGGCCGATCTTGCAAGCAGGGGCTGCAGTCGCTCGGTGAGAACATAGGGGGACAACAACAACAGGGCAAAGCTCTTCTCGAACCCCTCCGCTGTTAGCTGCCGCGGGTTGAACAGAGCACCGGCATTGTTTACCAGTATGTCGACAGGGGCATCGGCGGCCAGTAGTCGATCGGCCAGGGCATGCACCTGCGCCAGCAAACTCAGATCGGCAATCTCGATGTCCACATGCGGGTTACCGCTCTGCTTGCGAATGGCCTCTGCGGTAGCTTCTGCCTTGCTCTTATCTCTAGCCACCAGGGTAACTCTCGCACCGAGACCGGCAAGCGCCCCGGCTGCCGCCTCACCCACTCCTGAAGTTGCGCCGGTCACAACAGCGCGTTTGTCCCCCAGATAGGCTGACACCGGGTTCCAGTGCCTGCTGGCGGTTTTGAAGCCGAGGCGGGTAAAGCGCCACACCCCGGGCAAAACGCATTTGTCCGCCAGGGCCAGCGCGCGCGACGCCTCCGGTGCGTCGAACTTGTCCTCCAGGGCTGCCTTCAACCCCGACATGGTACTTTTGCCCACCCTGTCCATGGCGGCGGGATACAGGCGATTAGCGGCGGCCAGCGGCGAAGGGAAATTGAAATTTGCGATATAGCGAACGCTGGTACCCTTCTCACTGGCCTCGAAACGGATCTCTTCCCGCGCAGTGAATACTTTGGAGTCGACTGTCATCAGCATGCGCTGTTCCGGCTCAAATTCCACGATACGGTATTGCAGGGAAAAGCCGGCTTTCATATCGATACGAAACTCGCTGCCAACACCGGGAGCCCCATCCGTCAGCCGGGTACCGCGAGCGACCCCGGGATCCCACTCTTCAATACGTGAAAAATCCGAGATGTAGGCGAACACCTCCTTCAGTGGTCGGTCTACCACAATCGTCTCATCAAGCGTGATTATCTGGCTCATCTGCTGATTCCGTTTTGAATACAGCACAACATACGTGCAGCTGAACTGTTTGGTTCACCTCAGACACCGCGACCGCTAGGCCAGCGAAGCTACACTACGCTGCCGTAACCACTGCCTCCGGGCCTGAATAGTCTGCAATACCGCCCCTTTTTCCGCTTCACTCAGACTGGGATGCCACACCTCAAAAATCAGCACTACACGGGACCGGTCACTGTTGTTCCAGGCACTGTGTTGCCAGGTGTCATCGAATACCATGAGCCTCCCCTCTTCCGGAGCGCGTGTTTCCTCATGTACTTGCAGGCCGCAGTCCGGCGGCACCTCGATGGGTAGATGCACCGTCAATATAGCGCTGGATACGCCGAAGTGCTCGGGTATACGGGTGTGCGGCGCCAGAACAGAAATAAACACCTCCGCAGGGTTGCCCCCGGATGTGGCCAGCGGTACTGATTGCAGTGCCGCCAGGGTTCCGGGGAACTTGTCGATGACTTGCGGATTGGCCGTGCCATCCCTGTACAGATGTACCGACGCCCAGCTCATCTTGTTCACCAGCGGCTCCCATAGTTCACCCTTGAGAGCATGCCGATTGCTGAGGTAGGGCTTGCCATCGCCTTGAACATCCAGCCCGGCGAGCACTTCTTCACGAATAGCGGGAAATTGCGCCTCCAGCTGTTCGCCCCAGGTAAACGTCTCACTCTCGAAAAATGTGGGCGATTCTGCATGCTTTATATGAAACAGCTGCGGCCGATGCAACGGATGGTCGTAACTCACCTCTCGCGCATCCAGCATTGGCCACACTGCATTGCGAATACGGAGTGTATTCTCAGCATCATCCAGCGTATCCACAGTGGCCAAATGCAGTTCTGTGTGGTGTTGGCACAGGGTTTCCCAGGCTTTTTTTGACATATTCGCCACCGCGGGATTAACTTTCGGGTGCCGCCAGAGTGACAAAATCTGCGCATCAACCGCCTCCCCCCGGGAAAACACCTGGGCGGCCTTATCGACATTACCCAGCTCAAGATGAAGGCAACCGAGGGTAAGATATATCAATTTATTGCGCGGATTGATGCGCCAACATTCTTCGTAGGCCGCCAGCGCCAGGTGCAATTTGCCCTGACGATAAAGCGCCTGCCCGAGCTGCGAATGGACCTGCGGATCACCGGGTGAGATCGACACCAGCGACCGCAGATAAGCCTCCGCCTCCGGAAAATCGCCGCCCCGCAATGCCAGATCCGCAAGAAACTGCAAAGACGGTGCGTGATTCTTGTCCAGCGCCAGAATATCCCGGCACACACGCGACGCGGAACGCATATCTCCACGCGCCGAAAAAGCCTCCGCCCGATTCTCCAGCTCTTGCTTGGTGACCATAGATTGACTCCCGAAAAACCCCGGCTGTTCAATTTGCCGGCCACTTCTGCCGCCGCGCAATTGGGTACCGCGGCTGACCTAGTCCTCCGACAATGAAAGAATATAGCCGGCGCGGGGATCAGACCGACCAGCGAGCACATCCTGATAAACACGCTCTGTTTCCTTTTCCCCCAGATGAACCTCCACTGAAAGCCAGGAATCCACAAAGGCAATAAAGCCGGTCCAGGCCCCTGCCAGACGGTTCTGAAAAACGTCCGTTCCCCATTCCGCAACGCGTTTATCGGCCTGGCTGGGCGCGAAAAAGAACTGTGGCGCGGGCCCCGCCAGGTCATCTGCGCCAGCATCCAGTGCCGACCCGGTCTGGGCCGTCCAGTGAGAAGCGCCGACCATACAGCTGTACTTGAGGCCGGGTGAAAGCTGCCCATGTAATTGCTGAAGTAGCGCAAAGTCCCCGGCAAAATCGACGATGGCGCTGCTTTCATCGGGTTGCAAACCACTAATTTCGGCGTAGGTGACAACCCTGTCATAGCACCCCAGGCCCTCAACAAAATCCTTATTACCCGGGGAGGTCAAGCCGACAATTTCATAATGCTGATTGCGAGCGTCACGATTGCTGTGCAACAAATACGCCGTGCCTAGGGCGGTCTTGCTGGACGCACTGGTCAGATACAAGGTCTGCGCACCGTAAAAAGCCTCGTCGGCGAACATATCGTCCAACAGAAACGCAGTGGTAAACAGGGGACGAAACAGCATCTGCTGGGCTTCCTGACCCTGCTGGTAAGAGGGGTCGGTGGCACAGGCCGCATGGTAATTGTAAATCGCTGCCAGGTCCTGGCGATGGCTGGCCCCGTCTACAAAGCCGGCAGAATTGACCTTCACGGGCTGCACTACCGCATGTGTAGCCATCGGATAATAGCCATAGTAGCGCTGCCCCACCTCCACGCCCTCACAGCGAGAGGCCTGCACATCGGCAAAACCCCAAACCGGGATAATGCCCTTACCTTCAGGTGCAGGGAAAAATTCCCAGTAGCGCAATGTCTCACCCAAGGCGGCATAGGTAATATTGTTGGCCGTAAAGGCAAAGCGGAAAACGTGTAATAGCGCCTGGCCGGGCGCCAGTTCAGCCTCGTCCCGCTGCTGGCAACGGACGACTGACAGATCACTTCGGTCCACCAGAAAATCGGTGCAAGTCATGGATATACCTCGTTCTTGAACTAGGGAGTATTAGGGGATTGTGACGCACTGCCACCACGAACGGCAATAACAAGGTAACTGCCATCGTAGAAGCTTGGCTGCCCTCCGGGTGGCAACAATATCACCCTGGAGTATTGGGTAATACCAATGCGCTCCACGCCAGTCCAATACCAGCCGGAAAGTGTATTGGGCATTAACCGTGATGTTGTGTCCGGTGAAGCATCGGTGGCCTGTGTCGATACAGCGACCAGTTCGCGCACGGTGGGCAAACGCCAGTCATCGTAGCCACAAAGACCACTAGCCTGCACGGCGCGAATATAAGCCTCTGTATTGCACGAGGATTCAGCCATATCGGCACGCAGGCAAGCGCCGCTGGCCTGGTCTTTGTAGCCGGGAAAGCCACCATTGGTGGACGTATTGCTATCGAAAGGTGTGTAGGTCCAGTGCTGATCTCGCAGACCGCCATCTGCCGTTTTGATTTCCCATACCAGCCCTGTCCGCTTATCTCGCAGACAGGCCCAGTCTTGCTCGCCGTTGCCCAACCGGGCAGCGGATGGCAATTCATTGCCACTATTGGCGATCTTCAAAAATGCATCGGCCTGCTCTGGCTGCTCGTCGGCTGCGGCCAGGCCACCAGGGACTGCCAATGCGGTGACGATGATCGCCAGCAGGTAAATGCGCACCGCTACAACCCTGAAAGCACTATCGCGCCGTCACCCGGATCAATACAAATCAGTTCGGGAGTACCCCCTTCAAGCGCCGCCGCTGGAATGGGGTTATTGGAAGTACAGGCCCAACCCTTGTCGGTGAATGTGAAGTCACGGGTGTAAGTGCCCCGCAATGGCATCGGGTAGGCAACAAACCGCTCTTCATCAGCCAGAAACCGCCAGACCACATCCATCATAGTGTCGTTAACCCATACATCCTGCGTTACCGGATTGATCGCCAGCGCATACGGCGCTGGTATCTCGCCCTCGGCATAGACCGGCAAAGGATAAATTGTTGCCTTCCAGTTAGCCACGTCGATTTTTGCCACGGCGCCATCGGAGAAACCGGCAACCCACAGATTACCCGCCGCATCAAAGCGCTGGCGGCGAGGCCCCCGTACCGGTGAGTCGTATTCCTTGACCGCCAGAGTGACCGGGTCGATACGACCGATTTTGTCCGAGGCCAGCTTGGAGTACCAAATGCCGCCATCAACCGGGCTCACCGCAACACCATAAGGTATCGTTGTGCCCGGAATACTCAAGGAGGGCGATTCCGGCAACGCGATGACTTTCATGCTCTTGTTCTTGGGGTCAAAGCGGCCAACCTGGTTGGAAAAGGCGATGGTGAACCAGACGACACCTTGCCCATCCATACGCACCGTATGGGGGTAGAGCGCCCCTCCCTCAACCTCGAAGTTTTCGAATTTTCGCGTGGCCGGATCGAAGGAGGTCACGGCGGCGCCGATAGAGTCGGTCAGATAAATCATGCCGTCCGGGGCTATAACCAGGCTGTGAGGTGCCCGGGGTACCGTTAATCCATAAGGTGCCGGCAAGCCCATGCGGGTAAAAGTGCCCCCCGCTGGCTCACCATCCGCCGGCAGAGCAAAATGCAGGGTTTCACCGGTTTCCAGGTTTGTCTCCAACACCTCGCCGGCAAACATATCCGACGAATAAATCAGGCCGTTGGACTCAGAGTACTCCGCATCATGCGGCACAACTGTGCCATCGAGGCGCCACTGATGGACTGTTGCGCGAAATAGTAGAGGGTCGATAGGTATCTCCGGGCGAGAGCTGGCGAGACGGCCATTAAATGCCTCCGCGAGTATTGCGGATCGGGCCCTGATGGGCGCCTCATCGGCATTGGCCAGATAACCGTGCATACGCTGCACGCTGGGTACCCAGAACTCTGCCGGACGCGGGCTTCGCGTGAAGCTGTTTCCCAGAGAGTGGCAGGTCAGGCAGTCGCGGGCAAAGTTGGCCCGGGAAAACAGGGCGGATTCATCCTCGTCAAAATCGATCATCGAAAAATGGGAGAGGGACGGATGTGCGTCCGAGAGTTCCTGCGGGTCGGTGAGCGGAATCAGTTTGACGTCGATATCCTGTGCAGCCGCCGAGCCCAGTTGCAGTTCACGGGAATCGTCCTGATAGTAGCGCTTGCGGATACGCAGGCCAAGATCACCGGCCAGACTGGTATCCAGCCGATAGCCGCCACTGGTATCGGTATACACAGACTCACCCACACCCGCCTCAGATGTCAGGGTGACCATGGCGCCAATCACAGGCTTACCAGCCGTATCACTGACTTTGCCCTGCACCACACCAGCTTCCACCTGTAGTGCAAAGATCATAATCGCCAACCCCGCAAACAGATTGCCTGCACTCTTAACTGAATTATTCTTATTGCGCATAATTGCTCTCCGACGACGGGACAGGCCGGTTACTACCAGCCGAAAGATCCCACTTAATCGATTTACGCTATAGATAATTGTCGTGAAGCTAAATGTCTGGGCGTGACACATAGCTTGTCCATTTACGACAGTTCAAACATGCGTTTACCTGTCACCACACTCTCGGTATGGTGATATTATCGGCGGTTGAAATTAAACGAGGCATGTTATGACAGATTATATTCCCCCCTCGCTCGACTGGGTACGCGAGCAAGTAGAACTGTATGAAAGCAGCGGCGGCACCCAGGGTACGACCCTGCTGGACACCGGCTTACCCTGCATCCTGGTAACCCATACCGGAAACAAAACCGGCGGGATTCGCAAAATTCCCCTGATGCGCGTCAAAGTCGATGGCAACTATGTACTCATCGGCTCCATGGGAGGTCAGCCCAAAAATCCGGTATGGGTGTACAATCTGAGAGCACACCCGGACATTCAAATACGCGACAAAACCGAAGTGTTTGACATGCGCGCACGGGAAGTAACCGATGAGCAGGAGCGCGCAAAGCTGTGGGCCGCAGGGGTCGCAGCATTTCCGGATTACGATGCATACCAGGCAAAGACCAGTCGCAAGATCCCGGTGTTTATTGCCGAGCCGAGATGATGCTGTAATTGCAGGACCTGGCCTGTGCCTAAGCCTGAAGTGGGCCCCGGCCGCTCAGGCATAGCGGGAGCTGCCACCCTCCATCAACTGCCTCTGCTCCAGAATGATGTCCGTGAGGAAATCGCGACACACGCGCACTCTGGCAGTGGAGCGCAGATCCACGTGACTGAGTAACCACAGGCCCCAGGTCGAAGGGGTAAGCGCCACATCGACCCGGCGGAGATCCGGGTATCTGTCGCCGAAATAACAGGGAATTCGGGCCAGACCATAACCCTCCCTGATCGCCGCTACCATCACATCCACATCGTCTGCGCGCAGGGCCAGCCTGGCGCCATTGAAGTGTTGTTCAACCCACGGCGGCACTTCGTCATCGCCGCTAAACGCAACAAAAATGTGCCGTTTGCGCTTCTCACTGAGGTAGTCCGCACTGCCGTATATGCCGTGAGTCATGGGCAAAATCTGACGACCAATCAGGTAATCTGGCGGGGTGGCAGTAAAGCGCAGGGCAATATCCGCCTCCCTGGCGGCGAGATCGAGCAAGCCGGTGGTACCCATCAGTTCCAGCGCTATGCCAGGGTAGGCCTCCAGCAGGCGGTGTAGCTGGGGCACTACCAGGGTGGTCAGCACGTCATGGGGAGCGGTCAGTTTGAGTGGCCCTTTGAGCTGCGCATCCATGCCAATAATTTCACGGTCAACGGCCAGCATCTGCTCTTCCATCACCAGCGCATGGTCGTACAGATTTTCCGCCGCCTGGGTCATCGCATAACCCCCAGTGGAGCGATCAAATAAGCGCGTACCCAGACGGGTTTCAAGTGCCTCGATACGACGGGCGACCGTTGTGTGCTGCACACCCAGCACCCTCCCCGCCGCACTCACCCGCTGCTCCCGGGCAACAGCCAGGAAAAAGCGAAAATCGTCCCAGTTCAACCCGGACATAAATCTGACTCCAAACATGCGATAGCACAGCACCAACAATTTGTGCATATATGCACACTTTATGTGCATTTCAAAATATATACAACTTTTTATGCACATTCTATTATGGATCTAATCTCAATCAGGCAAGAGGAAATACGCCATGAACTTTTTACAGCAGCCCGTTCTATTCGCTTCGGAAACCGCCTCCGGCCTCGTCGGTATGGGGCTTATTCTTACGCTCGCGGCTATCGTCGTCGCCGTCTCGCTGGTGGTGACTTTTGCCTATGCATCCCGGAAGAAGGCAACACAAGTACGCCCTTGTCAAAAAAAGCCGCAACAAGCTCAGCAAAACCCGGACTGCACTGCTGCAGCACTCTCGTAAATACCGGGTGCGCACAGGGACTCCTCCCGAATCGTCGCGGAAACTGGCAGAGAGCGGCCCGGTAGCCTAAACTGCCTGTCCTGATTAATCACACGAGGAGAGTAAGTATGTTCAGCCACATTATGGTCGGCACAAACGACATGGATAAATCCAAGAGCTTCTACGATGCTATTCTGGGATCACTGGGCTACGACGCCGGCGTGTTTGACGATGCGGGCCGGTGTTTTTACTTCACACCAACGGGCATATTTTCCATAAGCGTTCCCATCGACGGCGAAGCAGCCAGCGCGGGCAATGGCAGCACCATCGGTTTTGCGGTGGAGAATTCTGCAGCGGCAGACGCATGGCATGCGGCAGGCCTGGCCAATGGCGGCACTGACTGCGAGGACCCACCGGGGGTGCGCGAAGGGGCCGCAGGCAAGCTGTACCTCGCCTATTTGCGTGACCCCACAGGAAACAAACTCTGCGCACTGCACCGCGTCGCTTAAAAACCCAGCCCCCGGCCTGTTTTCCGAACTTTTCCCGGAATTTACAGTACCGCCTCTCACGAGGCGGGATACAATCACCCTGAACTCGAATCAGAGACTGGGAGACATGAAGGGCTTGCGGGGCATTTTCATGACCTTACTTTTGCTTGGCACAATGCATGCCGGGGCAGAGAGTGCCGCTGTGATTACAACAGATGAACCCGTGGCAACCCAGCCCGCAGCGACGAAAACAACCATTAAAATTTTCAAGTACCGCGACCGCACAGGCGCCACCTCTTTTTCCGACCGAGCCCCCATAGATAGACGTTACAAGGTGATCGAGTACAACTCATCCTGTTACGCCTGCAACCTGCAATCGCGAGTCGACTGGTATAACACACCACTACAACTAAGCGCCTTCCGGGACACAATCAACACAGCTTCCAGAAAATTCGGCGTGGACCCGGCACTGGTGCGAGCGGTCATTCATGCGGAATCTGCCTTCCGACCCAGCGCTAAATCCAAAAAGGGAGCACTGGGATTGATGCAACTGATGCCTGACACGGCAAAAGATATGGGGGTGATTGACGCTTTGTCACCCCGGGAAAACATCAATGGTGGCGTGCGCTACCTGGCCTGGCTGCTGGAAAAAACCAGTGGCGATACCACATTGGCAACGGCAGCCTACAATGCCGGCCCCGGTGCGGTCGAGCGCCACAACGGCATACCGCCCTATGAGGAAACCCGGACGTACGTCAAGCGAGTGAGAATCCTGCACGACCGCTATAGAATTGCCCTGGCGGGGACTTAGCAAGCCCGGGCCAGTGCAGCAAACGACCAGACCATCACTTGATAAACAACATCTCCCGATACTTGGGAAGAGGCCACGTTTTGTCCGATATCTCGGTTTCCAGGATATCGGCGTGAACGCGAATTTCGTCCATCAGTGTGCGTATATTTCTAGCACAATGCTGCAGGTGCTCATCCATACTGGCAAACTCTGCCTGGCCTGCTACCTTTTCCAGCTCTGACACGCCAACAAGCATCGCATCCGCATGCTCCGCAACCTTCTTCGCGACAGAGGTGTCCAGCTCGATCCCCATCGCTGTCATACCTGAGTTGGCGGCCGCGAGCTCCGAAAGATAGCTCATTGCCGCGGGATAGATCATGGTTTTGGCCATCTCGATAACCAGCTTCGCTTCAACAGCAATGGATAATACATAGATCTCGGCGTACACCTCATAGCGACTCTCCAGTTCGATGGGAGAGAGAACACCGGTGGTCTCGAACAGCGTCTTGATCGAGGGATCATTGAAGTATGGCAGGGCATCTGCTGTTGTCGGCAGGTTCTTCAGGCCACGCTCTTCTACTGCCATCTTGTGCCATTGGGCCGAGTAACCGTCGCCACCGAAAACAATATTACCGTGTTCAACCATGAGTTCTTTAAGCACCGCCACGACAGCAGCCGGCTTTGCCGCACCCTGGGCTAACTCAACTTCCAGTTTCCCGGCAATCCAGTTCAGGGAATCTGCCAGCATGGTGTTCATGGCAACCAGAGGACCCGATACGGACTGCTGCGAACCCACAGCGCGGAACTCGAAGCGGTTGCCGGTGAAGGCAAAAGGGGAGGTACGGTTGCGGTCACCTGTGTCCTTGAGGAAAGGGCTAATTTGGGAAAGCCCGAGATCCATAATGTCTGCCTTGCCAGCCCCGTCGAGTTTACCCGACTTGATCTGCTCGAATATAAGCTCTATTTCACGGCCCAGATAGACCGAAAGAATCGCAGGGGGTGCCTCATTTGCCCCAAGTCGATGGTCATTGCCCGCCGAGGCAATAACGGCCCGAAGCAGCGGCGCGTAGAGATGGACCCCGCGAATAACAGCGCCGCAAAAGAGCAGGAAGTTAAGGTTGTCATGGGGTGTCTCGCCGGGGTCAAGCAAATTGCCCTGGGTGGCATTACCGACTGACCAGTTCACATGTTTGCCAGAGCCATTGATTCCGGCAAAGGGTTTCTCGTGCAGCAGACAAACAAAACCGTGTTTCTTGGCGGTATTTTTCAGCACAGTCATCAGCATCTGCTGGTGGTCGGCTGCCACATTCGCCGCTTCGTAGTACGGTGCGATCTCAAACTGCCCCGGCGCAACCTCATTGTGGCGGGTTTTCGCAGGAATGCCCAAGCGATACAGATTACCCTCGACAGCTTCCATGTAAATCTGCACGCGCTCGGGAATTGCACCAAAGTAGTGATCATCGAATTCCTGGCCCTTGGGGGGAGCCGTACCGAACAGGGTGCGGCCGGCGAGCAACAGATCCGGGCGCAGGTTTGCAAAGGTTGCATCCACCAGAAAATATTCCTGCTCTGCCCCGCAACTCGAACTGAGCGGCGCAATTTCCGCCTCACCCATGAGTTCCAGCACCCGGGTACCCGCGGTATTCATTGCCGCGTTGGAGCGCATCAGCGGAACCTTTTTATCCAGCGCCTCGCCAGTCCAGGACACAAAGACTGATGGTATACACAAGGTTGCGCCGTTCTCGGTGTCGAGGATATAAGCCGGACTGGTGGGATCCCAGAAAGTGTAACCTCTGGCAGCGTTGGTGCGCCGAATACCGCCATTCGGGAAAGACGATCCATCCGGCTCTCCCTTCGTCAGCAGGCTGCCATTAAATTCGGTAACCGCTTTGCCGCTGGCGTCGGTGACAATGAAGCTGTCATGCTTCTCCGCGGAGGCGCCTGTGAGCGGGTAGAATATATGGGCAAAATAGTTGGCGCCCTTTGAAAGGGCCCATGATTTCATGGCCGCAGCGACATCATCCGCGATGTCCGGAGCCAGTGCTGCCCCGGTCTCCATGGTCTTCTTCATGGCCTTGAATGCGCTTTTTGACAGCGCGTTTTCCATTTTGGCCAGCGTAAAAACATCCGCCGCCCAGGTGGCCTCCAATGACTTGGGTTTGCCGGTAATAATGGCCTCGCCGGTGGTAATTTCAAACACTGCTTGTGATCTGGCTTCGCTTTGACTCATTTTTCATGACTCCGGGACGGGCTGATTAATTCAATGCGCGGTAAAAAAAGGGCGCGATACAAGGTGTCTAAATACAGAGCAATATCCACGCCAGAATTGCCGGGAGTGGAAAGTAATCTGAAAAGACATTGGTTCGCAGGCGAAAGCCCAAACCCCGCACACCCTGAAGCATCGGGAGATCCATCGGCTCTCACCGCCGCCAGGCCCTGACCTCAGTCGTTCAGTTCATTAATGGAGCAGGGTAAGCGCCGAAAAGCGGCAAAATGCACCGTTAAGGTGCATAGCCACAACGTCTTTGTCAGGACGTAAACCCTGGTGCCGCTCCAGCGTGAAGGCGTCATTCCGCAGTGGCAGGCCCCAGCGGCAAGCGCTGAAATTGTGCAGTATTTGCGGTCCTGAACCGCCATCACATGCGCTAGACTGGTAACCAGCCACTGCCCGCTTTAAAACTCTAATAATGCAGGAGCTAGTCACAAACGTTGAAATCAACTATGCGTTACATTGCCCCATTGCTGGTGCTGGGAATTGGCCTCGGTGCCTATGCCGTCCTGCACTATACAAAACCTGAGCCGGACAAGCGGGAGGAAACGAGCCGGCCTGTTACCGTGTTCGTGGACATCGCAAAGCGCGGCCCGGTACAACTGGATGTCGTCACTGCGGGGGAGGTCCGTTCACGGGCTCTGATTGATCTTGTGGCGCAGGTCAGTGGTCGCATAGTGGAGGTATCTGATGAGTTTACTGAAGGGGGAGCAGTACTGCCTGACACTCCACTGTTGAATATCGAAGACACTGATTACCAACTCGCCCTTAAGCAGGCCCAGGCCAGAGTGGCCGAAGCGACAGTAGCGGTAGAATTGTCACTGGCGGATGCGGATGTCGCCCGCAAACAGCTGCGCAATTCACCGAATCCTTCTGATCTGGCGTTGAAAAAGCCGCAGGTGGCCGAAACCCGGGCGCGCCTCCAGGCTGCGGAGGCAGATCTGCAACAGGCACATGTCAATTTGTCGCGCACCCGGGTAACCGCACCTTTCCAGGGGCGCATGGACAGCACCTACGTCGACATAGGCCAATTCGTTACCGCCGGCACACCACTGGGACGGGCTTTCGCCACTGACAGAGTTGAAGTAAGGCTGCCGATTACCGATTCACAACTGGCCTCCCTCGATTTGCCAATAGGTTATGTCGCGCCCGCCGGCGATGGCCTGGACATTGATTTCAGCGCCGAGGTTGCACGCCAATCACAGCTATGGCGCGGCAAGCTGGTGCGTCTTGATGCATCCATCGACAGTACAACACGTCTTCTTTATGCAATCGCCGAGGTCGATGACCCCTACGGCAGCAATGCATCAGAAACAGGCATGCCAATGGCCATCGGCCTGTATGTCAATGCCGTCATTCACGGCCGGGAGGTCGCCGACGCCATCCGCATCCCGCGCAAGGCACTGCGCGCTGGCAACACCGTGTTCGTGGTGGCAGATAACAGTCGGCTGGATATTCGCAAGGTCAAAGTACTGCACAGCTCACCACAGTTCGCGGTCATCGGCGAGGGTCTGCAGCAAGGCGAGCAGTACATAATATCAACTATCCGCAACCCGATACCCGGCATGGCCCTGCAGGCCAGGCCTCGAGGCGACGGCGCAGCAGCTGCCTCCGCCGCCCCGGATACCGGGGACTGAGCATGCGCCAATTCATCGGTTGGTGGGCATACAACCCGGTCGCTGCAAATCTGCTTATGGTGGGAATTCTGATTTCCGGGGTGCTGGGCTTCTTCGCTATGGAGAGAGAGGCCTTTCCCGTCTTCAAGCCAAACCAGGTTGAAATCGAGGTGCCCTGGCTGGGTGCAGCCCCCCAGGAAGTCGAGGAACAGATTATTCTGCGAATCGAGGAAGCCCTCTCCGAACTGGACAATGTGTACCGGGTGTACTCCACCGCAAGTGAAAACCTGGCGCGTATCGAGGTACTTACCTATGCCGGTGTCAGCCTTGATAACTTCCTGGACGACGTCAAGAACGCCGTCGATTCTGTCAATGCGCTGCCAGCAGACATAGAAAACCCCAAAGTGCGACGTACCATTTTTCGCGATGAAATGATGCGGGTAGCGGTCCACGGCTCAAACCTGACGGAACGACAGCTGACTCGCCTGGCCGAAGATCTGCGGGATGAACTCGCCAGCCTTCCGTACATCTCGATTGTAAATCTATTTGGTGTCCGCGATGAAGAAGTCTCGATAGAACTGTCGGAGCAGGCCATGCGCCGCTACGGCGTTACGTTTGATGAGGTGGCAAGAGCAATTCGGGGCAACTCCGTTAATCTCTCTTCCGGCCGCGTACGAACCGCCACCGGAGACGTCAGGTTGCGGGCACGCAATATGGCGGATTCAGAGCAGGATTTTTCCGAGATCGTCATTCGCCAGGCCGCCGATGGCGGCATTGTCAGGGTTGGCGATGTTGCCACGGTGGTTGACGGGTTTGAGGACGAGGAAATTCTGGCCACTCTGGACGGTGAACCGGCGGTGTTACTCCAGGTTCTCACCAGCGATAACATGCAGGTGGTCAAATCCAGCGAGGCGGTCCACAAGTGGATAAAGGAACGTGGTGCCCGCCTGCCTGAGGGGGTCAGCCTGTCCATGTGGTTTGACACCGCAGATATCTACAACAGCCGGATGAAAACCATCAGCAGTTCGGCCTATCTCGGCCTTCTTCTGGTCTTTATGGTACTGATCGTCTCGCTGCGCCCACAGGTGGCGCTGTGGGTCACCGCCGGTATCGGCGTGGCGTTTATCGGTACATTTTCGCTGCTTCCGAGCAATGATGTTTCACTGAACATTATGTCGACCTTTGCCTTCCTGCTAGTGCTCGGCATTGTTGTGGACGATGCCATTGTTGTCGGGGAGAGTATTCACGAGTTCAGTCACCGCACCGGGGGTGGCGTGGAAAGCGCTATCGATGGGGCCGTTTCCGTTGCCAAGCCGGTTATTTTCGCTGTTGCGACTACCATGATCGCCTTTGCTCCATGGTTCTTTATCTCCCTGGCCGAGGCACAGATCACACGTCAGCTTTCCGTGGTGATCACTGTCGCCCTGGCAATCTCCCTGATCGAAGCGTTCCTGATTCTGCCCGCACACCTGCGCCACCTGACACCACGCAAACAACTCAGCCCGCTGATGAAGCGACAGAAAAAAATCGAGGAGGGTATCCTCAATTTCGCAAATACCACTTATCGTCGATGGGTACGGGCGGCAATTGCCCATCGCTACCTCACCACCAGCATTTTCGTTGCCGGGTTCCTGATCAGCCTGGGTGTATTCAACAGCGGCTGGGTCAAGTCGGTATTCTTTCCCGAGATACAGGGGATACAGGTATTCATTCAGGCGCAATTGCCTGCCGGCACTCCCTTCACCCGCTCTCTACAAGTTCTCGACCAGATGCAGGAGGCACAGCGCAAGCTGATCGATGAGGTCAATGTCCGCGTGGAGCGCGGCGGGACTGGTGAATTGATAGAAAGTTGGTATACCCGTGCCAGGCGTGACAGCGTTATTGCAATATTTCAGCTGGTACCGCCTGAGGTGAGAGACATGACCGCCAAGGAGAGCGCCGATCGCCTGCGCGAGCTGATTGGCGAGATACCCGACGCGGACGAAATCCAGATCGGTTATACCTTCGATCAGAACACGCCCAATGTTTCCTTTGTACTCCGCCATCGCGAGACGGACACACTGAAGACTGCAAGCATCGAACTCAAGGCACATCTGCTGGAATACGATGGCGCCTATTTCGTGCGCGATAATCTGCAGGGACAATCAGACGAGTTGCACATGCAATTACTGCCGGGTGCCGAGAAGCTGGGCCTGACACTGGCGGATGTTTCCACCCAGGTGCGGCAGGCTTATTACGGCGAAGAAGTACAACGGCTGCCGCGGGAGAATGGCGACGTGCGGGTGATGGTGAAATACGACAAGGCACTGCGGGAAAATCTCAACAGCCTTGGCGATTTCAGAGTGCGCACCGCAGACGGCAGAGAAGTCCCTCTACTCTCCGTAGTTGAAGTTGAGCTGGCTACTGGCATGCAGCAAATACAACGCCGCGACGGTGAACGCATGGTGAGGGTAACGGCAGACGTAAGTGCAGAGTTGATGAGTGATATCAACAAGGACATGAGCGACAACTTCCTGCCGGATTTCCAGCAACGCTACCCGGGCCTGGTCGTTCTGAAGGCTGGCCAGGCAGAGCAGGAAGAGTTCTTTCTAAACGAGGTCATCTCCCTGTACATCGTCGCCCTGTTTGCCATGTATGCTCTGATCGCCGTGGCCTTTCGCTCTTACTGGTTGCCGCTGCTGATCATGACGGCAATTCCCTTTGGCTTCATGGGGGCCGTCTATGGCCACCTGTTGTTTGGTGTGTCCATGGCCATGTTTTCATACTTCGGTATCGGTGCCGCAGCCGGGGTGGTCGTGAACGACAACCTGGTACTGGTTGATTATATCGGGCGGCTGCGAAAGTCCGGGGAACAGGCACTGGATGCAGTCGAGCATGCCAGCGTACATCGCTTTCGACCTATTTTACTGACTACCGTCACCACCTTCGTTGGTCTGATTCCGATAATGGCAGAGCGCTCTATAGACGCCGAGTTTCTGAAACCTGCAGTGCTGGCCCTGGCTTTCGGAGTTCTGTTTGCACTGTTTGTTACCTTATTAATGGTTCCTGCGCTCTACTGTATCGGCGAAGACCTTCGCACCACCCTGCCTGCGGTGCGGCGCCGATTCTATCCCGGAGCCTCACAGCATTCACCAGAGACCAGCCGCCCCTCCAATCATGAATAAGCCCTCGATTGATCGATCCCTATCCAGTGACTCAAAATTTTTGAGTCACTGGCAGGAGGGGTAAACGAACAGGCCGTTGTGTCTGAGGTAGCGGGTTCTACCAGCTGATTTCGATTTCAATGCTGGACTCGTCACTCTCGATTTCTACTTCGAATTCGAGAGTCACTTCATCCGGCACCTTGATATGTATCTTCTTACCGTTTTGCAGCAAGTCCACTGCGTTCTGGCGGGCGAGCGCGTCGGCCAGTTCATGCAGAAAACTGGCGGCCTCTTCACGCTGCATTTTGCGCTTTTCGGTAATCTCCATCAGGTCCATAGCTAATCCTTGTTGAGTGATTGCGTGGCTGCTCCCAATCTACAACACAGGTCGGCATGTATAAAGCTTGAAATCTATAACGGCTGGTGATGTTCGAACAGAGAGCAGCAGACCTGCACCACCGTTGTCGCCGCCGCCGAACACTCTGTGATTAATCGCATGCGATGCCCCGTTCCTCGATCAGCGGCTCGTAGCGTTGGTCGGTAAGTGTGCGCAGAAAGCAGACCAGAGCCTCGATATCATCCTCGCTAAGCTTGCGGCCATCCTCCAGTTCAGCGAGGCTCACAGTGTCGGGGAAGGGCGGCTCACGCCAGGGGGCGCCGGTCTCCGGATTGATCAGATTGTCCGATCCCACGAAAAATTTGTCGTAAAAGCGGATAACCGTCTCGAGCTTGCGAAACACCCCATTGTTCATATAGGGGGCGGTGACGGCAATATTGCGAAGAGTGGGCACCTTGTACTTGCCAATTTCCGCCGGGTCATTCACGTCAGGGTTCGCGAGCAAGCCCTCGTCGAGCTCATCCAGCGGGATGTTGGCCGCAATCCGTGCCTCTTCGTTAACTGGCGTGCCGATGTTGTGGAACTCAAAGTTGGTGAAGGTCTCGTTCCGACTCCCATTGGGCTCCAGCTGATGGCAGGTGGCACAATTAGTGAACTGCTGCGAAAAGAACAATGCCTTGCCGAGAGCTGCCTTACTCCCCGGCTCATAGAGGTAATCGCCTGTCAGTGATTTATCGTACTTCGAGTCAAAGCTGGCAAAAAGCTCGGTTCTCTCGAACGCGGCGATACTCTCCGCCATGGCATCGTAGGCGGCCTCCACATCGTCGAAAATATCCTCGCTATAGATTGCCTTGAAGGACACAACGTAGTCCGGGTTTTCCTGCAGCCGCTCAACCACGCTGGCTTTGTCGGGCATGCCCATTTCTTGTGCGCCAATGGGTGGCCCCTTGGCCTGCTCTTCAAGATCCGCGGCCCGGCCGTCGAGAAATTGGCCACCTATATATCCCTCGTAATCGGGCTGTTGACTGTTGAACCGGGCTTGGGTGCCGAACTGGAAAATGGGTGTCTGCGAGGCGTACGCTGCCGTGGGCACATTGCGACTGACCCGGGAGAAGCCGTCATCGCCCAGAGAAAAGGCCGGTGGTAATCCGGCATCATCGAGGCGGCTGTCTGTGAAAGCGCGCTCGGGATCGTGACAGGTAGCACAGGCCTGCGTCCGATTAAGTGACAGATTCTTGTCGAAAAACAGGCTTTCACCCATTGCTGCCGCGGAAGCAAATACTTTAGCTGGCTCAGGTGCAGGTGTTGGCGGTACGACAGGGTTATCGCCATTACCCGCACTTCCCCCGCCGCAGCCGGCCAGCAGCAATATCGCAGACACTGCCAGAAAGTTGGCGCCGATTCGGCAACTTGAGATGCTTCTCGCCATCACGCGGTAGTTGACTCTGAGGTCACGCGGCATCAGGGCGTCTGACTGTGGCGACAATGTCTTGTTCCTCATAAAGCTATCAACTCGTGCCACCCGGACTGAACGGTGCCAATTACAGCTGTAGCGGAGTTTGCCTGCCATCATCAGGCACCGAAAACATTCAAATTGTGTAGTTGATACTAATGATAACTAATATCTTTTGAAAAATCATTGCATATCTTAATAGGAATCATTATTATTTATATCTTGCTGTCGTCTTACCAAGGGGAAAATCCTGTGAATAACTTTATGCTCGCTGCCGCGGTGGTAGCTACCACCCTTCTCGGGGGCTGCAAAGTGGTCATCGATGTGCCCGAGGGCGGATCCGTCACCACCGAGTCAGGTGACTTTAGCTGCAACGAAGCAAGCAGCTGTGATGTGAATATCGTGGACTTCAGCTTCGATCAAACCTTTACGGCTGTGCCTGCGGATGGTTACGAATTCAAGGGATGGAAGAAGAAGGGGAGAGCGTTCTGTGCCGGTTCCAATTCCCCCTGCGTTTTATTTACCATTGGTTTGGATGGAAACGAGGAGCTGAAGGATCTAATGCTCCAATTTTTGGAGTCTGATGACGAGGAATTCTATCTGGAGCCTGTCTTCGTGCCCTACGACAACAGTGGTGTCGCTGCCCTGCTTGAGACCAATGCGGATATTGCCCTGGCGGCCTACAGTGATTCGGTAGACACAGCCATTGCACTTCAAGAGGCACTTAAAGCTTTTGCGGACAACCCCACCCAACCGAGGCTCGACGCAGCCAAGCGCGCGTGGCTCGTTTCAAGGGAGCCCTACGGCCAGACGGAAGTCTACCGTTTTCGCCTAAGCCCCATAGATTCCACAAACTACAGCGATGAAGATGGCCTGGAGGGCGAAATCAACGCCTGGCCGCTGGGCGAAGCACTGATCGATTATGTAGTCGCAGCCGATCCTGATTTTGGCACGGACCAGGTCGGTGTCACCGAGAATGGTGCCGGCATCAATAATGGCGGCGAAGTGGACGGCACAGACAGCTCACTTAACATCATCGCCGACACCTCTATTACCATTAACAAGGCACTGATCTCCAACACGGCTACGGCGGGAGATGAGCACGATGTGATCGCCGGCTATCATGCTATTGAGTTCATGCTGTGGGGACAGGACCTCAACAACAATGCCATGGTCACCAATGGCAGTGACCGCGACGAGGCCGTCAAGACCATCGGCACCAGCAATATCGCGGCAGGCGGCCAGCGTCCGCTGTCGGATTTCACCAGCGATCCGTTAGGCCAGCGCCGTCTCACCTATTTACAAGTTGTGGCAGAAAAACTGGTCGAAGACCTTGAGTCCGTTCGCGATGGCTGGATAGACGGTGTAGAAGGAAATTACCGGGACCAGTTTACGACCTTCGCAGACACTCAAGAGGCTATCGATAAGCTGACTGAAATTCTTACCGGGATGGGCACCTTGTCGGAAGGTGAACTTGCGGGCGAGCGGATGCAAATCGCCTACAGCTCCAATTCCCAGGAAGACGAGCACTCCTGCTTCTCGGACAACACGCACCGCGACGTGGTGTTAAATGCGCGCGGTGTCTGGAACAGTTTCTACGGCGTGTATGCCGGTTATGACAGTGACCTCGATGGCCTGGACGACGAAGCCAGTCGTGCAGTGAACGGTTTCGGCTTTGACGACTACGCAGTGCAACTGAACATCGAATCGTTGACTGTGATCGTCGATGAGTTGGACGCCCGCCTGAAAGCGACTGATGCAAATGTTAATGAACTGGATTTCGTTGCACGCATAGGTGCTCCCTTCGATGTGCTGATCATGGATGACAACCGCAACACGAAAAACCCGATTTACAAGAGCATTGTGTCGCTGAATCGGCAGTCCAGCAGCATCGCCGAACTGGCGGAAAAACTCGCCGTCGAAGTTCAGGTCGTGGACGATGATGCATCCGAATGCGATACCACAAAACCCGATAGCAGCTGCGGCTGAGGAACAGTCGGCTCAAGGGGCCGGGCCCGCCATATGGCGGGCCCGGCCCTTTCGTGTTTTCTGACGGTAATAATGTTTATTGGATCAAATACTTCCCAACGTACCATCGCAACTCGCGGCGTTTTACTGGCGCTATACATGAGCATGGCACTCCCCGGTAACGCTGCCCAGAACGATTCGATAGTACCTCCACGCTCGCCCGACGAAGCATTCCCCGGCGGTGAAGGTAGCGTCGGCTTTGTTCCGTTTGCCTCCTTCGAGTTGCCAGCCGCGAATCTTCCCGAGGCCCAGCGACCACTGTTTCACGCGGGCAAGGCGCTAGCCAATCAGCCCTGGATAAAGGCACCGACAGCCACCGATGCCCGGGACGGTCTGGGGCCACTTTACAATGCCCGCACCTGCCTTGGATGCCATATCAATGGAGGACGCGGCCCGCTACCGGATAGCGGCGAACAGGCGATCTTTACAGCAATTCTCCGCCTCAGCGTGCCGGGCAAGGATGTCCCGTTACACGGCTCTCAACCCGACCCGGTATACGGCCATCAATTACAGGGTCAGTCGGTTGCGTTGTCCCATCAGTTGCGGGGCAGGATCGCGCCCAGGGACCCGGCCACAAATCCAGAGACACCCCCGGAGGGACGGGTTTATATCGATTGGCGCGAGAAAACATACCTGTATCCGGACGGCGAAGTGCGCACCCTGCGCTATGGGCAGGTGCGACTCGAGGAATTGGGCTATGGCCCACTGGACCCAAATGTCCAATTCAGCCTGCGCGCCGCCCCCGCGATTCACGGTACGGGATTGCTGGAGGCGATTGACCAGGGTGACATCGACGCCCTGGCAGACCCCGATGACACTGATAAAAACGGTATCAGCGGGCGGGTCAACCGGGTGTGGGATTTCGATCACCGCGAATCAGTGCCGGGCAGGTTTGGCTGGAAGGCCAATCGGTCAAACGTGCGAATCACCACGGCAGGCGCTTTTCAGGGCGATGTGGGAGTTACCAACCCGGTTTTTCCCGAACAACCCTGCACCGGGTCGCAGCGACGCTGCCTGCGCACACCAAATGGTAATAACGCGGATGGGTTTGAATTGCCCGAGCACCTGCTGGCCCTCACCGTCGGATTTGTCCGCAGTATCGGCGTACCCGCCGGGCGCGAACAGACTGAGCAAACAGAACGGGGCCGCAAGCTTTTTTATCATGCTGACTGCGCGGGCTGCCATCAGCCGTCCTTCACTACTAAAGCGATGCAGGGGAGTCTTGCCCACCTTGGCGAGCAGACAATTTGGCCCTATACAGATCTGTTATTGCACGACATGGGTCCCGAATTGATGGATGACCGACCGGACTACGAGGCCAGTGGCAGCGAGTGGCGTACCCCACCGCTGTGGGGGATAGGATTGAGTACCAGTGTGAATGGGGTGGGGACCCTGTTGCACGACGGTCGCGCGCGCGACGTGGAAGAAGCCATCCTGTGGCACGATGGCGAAGGTGCGGCATCCCGCCGTACCTTCGCCCAGCTAAGCAAGAGTGATCGAGAGGCGTTGATCGCCTTCGTGAACTCTCTATGAACGGGTGCAGCCACAGTGAATCGCCAACAGAAAAAAACATTAGCGACGCCGACAGCACGAGCGGCCTCATCTACCAGTTGAACCGCCGCCAGCTGTTGGCTGGACTAGGCGGAGCCCTGCTCTTGGCAGGGGCGCCGGGCCTGGCGGCGCCGGGCGCCCAAAACGGCACGGAGTGCTGGGTATCTGCCCGCGGAGACAGCCTCGGTAATTTCGGCCTCGGTTGGGTCGATATAATCAGCCAGGCCGGCCACGATATGCTTACTGGATTCCGAGGCCACGGGGTGCTACAGCACCCTATGCGTAAGAATTCGGTAATATTTGTCTCGCGACGACCCGGCACCCGGGCTCTGGAGATCGATTTGCGCACCGGCGATAGAGTCGGTGAGTTCAACTGTACTCCTGGACACCACTTGTTCGGCCACGGCTGCTTTAGCCAGGATGGGCGAGTCTTTTACACAACCGAAGGTAATATCGCCGACGGGCTGGGGCGGATTGTGGTGCGTGATGCCGATAACTATGCTGTGCTGGACGAATGGTCCAGCCATGGTATTGGCCCCCACGATATCCGCCTGCTGCCCGACGGCCAGACTCTGGTAGTGGCCAACGGCGGCATCCTTACCCGCCCGGAAACTGGTCGCAAACCGCTAAATCTTGCAACAATGACCTCCTGTCTCAGCTATGTTGATGCCAACACTGGTCTCCTGTCAGATGAGTATCGGGTTGCCGAGCCCAAGTCCAGCATCCGCCATCTGGATGTGGCGGCCGATGGGACGGTGGCGTTTGCTATCCAATTACAGCGGGAAGCGACCAGCCACGACCAAACCGTGCCCTTGGCAGGCATTCACCGACCCGGTGAGGGTCTCACTTTGTTCGATCAGCCGATTCCAGTCATCGATCGCCTGCAAGATTACGTCGGCAGTGTGGCCATCTGCAATGATAGCCGGGTTGCCGGCTTCGCCAGCCCGCGCGGCAATCTTGCTGTGTTCTGGAACATCGACGATGGTCGCCTGATCGGGTATCACCGCCTGCGTGATGTGTGTGGTATCGCCGTCAGCCCGCTGCGCCGAGCCTTCGTGGTGAGCAACTCGTTCGGAGAACTACGCGAGCTGGATGCAGTAACGCTGACAGAGCGGCGAGATCGCCGTATACGACTACCGGGCTATCGCTGGGACAATCACCTGCTGGTAACAGGTTCCACCTAACTGCGAAAGCCATCACGTAACGAGGAAGACAATGAGATTCACCATACAGTTTTTATCAATGCTGGCGACCACAATGCTGGTGTCGGGCTGTGTTGATGGCGGCAGCGGTAGTGACGCAATCGAAGAACCGGTTAACCCTGCGGTAACCCTGGAGGCCGCTGTCCAACAGGTCGTAGACAATGCCATCGTCCCGTCCGTGCAGGCTTTCCTGGCAGATACCGAGGAACTGCATGCCGCCTCGACGGCCTTTTGCGCTGCACCTGACGAGGTAATGCTAAGCGCAATGCAGAATAGCTGGCGCGCAACTTTCGAACAGTGGTTTCGACTCTCCATGTACAACTTCGGCCCACTCGACGATGACATCGTGTTCCCGCCCTTCACGTTTATTGATTCCTTGCGCCTGCGCGGTACCGATTACCTGGAGACCGTACGTAGCGAAAACGCTACAGATATCAATAGTGGCCGCGATCTTGACGACGCCTATTTCGCCAGCAAAACCTTTCAGCGTGTCGGCCTGCTGGCTCTGGAGTCAGCGATATTCGAAACCAGTACACCGGAGCACAGTAGCAACCCGGACGAAGTGCTTGCGGAATTTGCATTCCAGCCTCGCAAGTGCGACGTGCTTCAAGGTCTGTCAGGCCAGCTGGTAGAGCGTGCGCGCTATGTCGAGAACGGCTGGCTGGCAGCCCACCGGGATTCGGAGTTGCCATACCGCACGCTATTCCTCGACGGACAACTCGACGAGGACGGCACCGAGCCGCTCAGTCAGATTCTGATATCCGCGCAAGGGTATCTCGACTACCTGCAGACCCGGCGCGTGGTGGCGACTGCGGGGCAGGTCTCCATGCACGCCTGGGAAGCCACCACGGCCACCATCGACGAAGTGGAACTGTTGCTGCTAGGGAATCAGGATACCACTGACAGCCTCTTTGACGTCATGGAGGCAACGGGCAACCAGAACGCTATTGCAGCGGTGGAGGACAGCATTGCCCAGGTACGCCAGGCAATTGCCGCCCGCGACTTGGATATGCTGGAGATTAGCCTTGGCTTTCTCGATGGCAATTTCAAGCGTGAAATCCCCGACAGCCTGGAAGTGGAACTGGGCATTAATTTTTCCGACGGCGACTGAGGACAACGCGACATGCTGACCAAAAATACGCCAATGAAACCCCACCCGGTCTTTGGCAATCCACACCGACTTGCAGCCCTACCCGCGGCTCTCGCACTGGTTCTTTCAGGGTCGATTGCCGTTGCCCAGGATGCACCCCGGGGAGACCGCATCTATGAAGAGGTGCTGGTAACCGGTGGCGCCGACCAAATCCGCACCTTGACTGGCAGCGCCAGCCTCCTGGACGAGAGCCAGATCCTCACCTTCGACAGCGTGGACGTCAACAATCTGTTGAGGCAGGTGCCTGG
Organism: uncultured Haliea sp.; assembly: GCA_963977485.1. Taxonomy (GTDB): domain Bacteria; phylum Pseudomonadota; class Gammaproteobacteria; order Pseudomonadales; family Halieaceae; genus JARRPM01. Next base: position 12,031 of record CAXBOW010000004.1, on the reverse strand, counting down.
CGTATACCTGCGGGTTGAGGACGGCTACGGACTGCGGCCAAACATCGGCCTGCGCGGCGCCACCTCTGAGCGCAGCCAGAAAATAACGCTCATGGAAGACGGGGTGCTAATTTCCCCGGCTCCCTACTCTGCCCCCGCGGCCTACTACATGCCCAACATCAATCGCATGAGTTCAGTCGAGGTATTCAAGGGCCCGTCCTCAATCAAATACGGGCCGCAGACGGTAGGAGGTGCAATAAACCTGGTAACACCATCCATACCGGATTTCGCCGAGGGCAAGGTCGAGGCCGCAATAGGCACAGACAACTATCAGAAGTACCGCGTGTTTTACGGTGAAACACGTGGCCAGTGGAGTTACTGGGTAGACGGCCTGCGCTACAGCTCGGACGGTTTCAAGGATCTCGACTCGGGTGGAGACACCGGCTTCAACCGCAACGACCTGAACACCAAAATCCAGTGGAGTAATGCGGACAACGCGGCCATACCACAGACCTTGCAGCTGAAACTCGGCTACGCCGACGAGAATTCAGCTGAGACTTACCTCGGCCTTACCGACGGAGACTTCCACAAAAAACCCGAGCGCCGCTACGTTTCCAGCGAGCTGGACAACTTCGATTCCAGGCACTACCAGGCTCACCTGTTTCATCTCGCCAGGCTGAGCGAGACCTGGCAGGTGAATACCCGTGTGTACTACAACCAATTTGAACGCAACTGGCTCAAGTTCGATGGTTTCATCGGCAGCACCGCGCCGGCACCCGCTGTGGTGTTGGCCAATCCCGATATCTACACCCGTGAAATAGCACTGTTGCGTGGAGAGGCAGACTCCGATGGCACCGAGAGAGAAACGCTGGACATTACAGACTTTATCCGCGACTACGGCTCGTCCGGTATCGAAACACGAGTCAAACACCAGCGTAACATCGGCGCTGTCGACCACAGCTTTGAAGGCGGCCTGCGCTATCACTATGACTACGTGGAACGCAAACAGGACCAGCAGGGCTACCTGATGGAGAATGCCAGGCTGGAATCGGATGGTCTATCCCGACCACTAACCCTCTCCAACAAATGGGAAACCGATGCGATGTCCGCCTATATTGCCGATCGCATGGAGTACGGCAACTGGAGCTTCGATCTGGGTCTGCGCTATGAATACATTGAGGGGCAGGCGGAAGACCGGCTCACAGGTATCACGACAACCAGGGACCAGGATGTGTGGCTCCAGGGTTTCGGGGCCTTGTATCAGCTGACGGACAACTGGGGATTATTGGTGGGTATCAACAAGGGGTTTTCTCCAGTCAGTCCAGGTGCCCCCAGCAGTGTACACCCGGAGGAGAGCATCAATTACGAGTACGGGGTGCGTTACACCAGCAGGGACCTGACGGCTGAAGCCATCGGTTTTTTCAGTGATTACCAGAACCTGCTGGGGCGCTGCGGCGTGTCCGACCCCACCTGTACCGTAGGGGAGGAGTTCAACGGCGGCGATGTGCAAGTGGCCGGCTGGGAATTCTCTGCCAACTACGCTACTACACTGGGCAACGGTCTCACGATGCCTTTCAGCCTTGTTTACACCTATACAGAGACCGCCTTCCAGGACAACTTTGTGTCCAATTTTTCTCTGTGGAATCCCGGTTATTTCGAGGGCATACAACTGCCTGTGCGCCAGGGAGACGAGCTGCCCTATACACCGGAGCACCAGGCGCGATTCCAGGCGGGGCTTGAAGGTATCTATTGGACGGCCAACGTGGCGGTTCGCTATGTAAGTGAGATGCGTGAGGTTCCCGGACAGGGGGGGTACGCAGACGGGATATCGACTGAAGATTACACCATTATTGACCTGGCCACGGCCTACGATGTGACTGACCAGCTGACGGTAAAGTTCGTCATCGAAAATCTCGCCGACGAACAAGTGATCGTATCGCGCCGGCCATTCGGTGCGCGACCGAACCTGCCGCGCCAATTCAAGCTGGGCGTTGGCTATCAGTGGTAACGCCTGCGACCACAGATTTTGGCATGCCGTAACCAGTATTTGTTAGCGGCAAAGGTGCCAGAAGCTTTGCTTCCCCCTACGGCCCCGCTACACTCCATTCGACTCTTGTGCTGTGGAATCGTGAAGTTAAGCGACCGGGGCGCATATATGCACTATTTAGCTTTCAGTATATGGAGTGGACGGAGATGAACGGAAAAACTGCGGTAGAAAAAGAACAGTTCAACCCACCGAAATGGGTGTTCAAACTGATGTCTCGCGGCCACATATTTCTCAATCGGCTGACCCTTGGCAAAATGTTCAACACCTTGCAGGGCGACGAGGTCTGCTTTGTCACAATGACCGGGGCAAAATCTGGCCGGGAGATTACGATACCGCTGATGTGGGTGCCCTACAACGACGGCGCCCTGCTTGTTGCATCGCGTGGTGGCTCACCAAAAAACCCGGTCTGGTATCACAACATCGTGAAGAACCCGGACCTCAAGGTGCGCTATCGCGGCAAGATAATGAATTTGCGCGCCCGCCTCGCGACGACAGAAGAAAAGCCGACGCTATGGCCGATATGCGACAGCCACTACGCGCCGTACGCAGACTATCGGGCCAGGACTGACCGGGACATTCCCATCTTTGTCTGCGAGACATACTAAGGCACATCAGATCAACTCTGTAATGCCCGCGAGGACCCTCAAGTAATCAGCTGAAAACGAGGCTGATCGCGCCCATCGCGATGAACGGTCTCTTCAAACATGGCCAGGGGTCTCACCCATAGACCGCCCTCGCCATATAGCGGGGTGTACACTACCAGTTGCTCTCCGGTTTCCGAGTGCCTCGCCACACCGTGCACCTCATACTCACCCCCTTTGAAGTGACGGTATTTTCCCTTCTGCATTCTCTCTCCCTTTTCGCTGTTCAATCAGTGAGTAGTCCACGCGCTATGAGTACGCCCCGAATACCCTCGGCAAGCTGCCTGTAGCCGCGGGCATTCGGGTGGATTTCATCGGCACGCAAGCTTCCATCAGAAAGCACTTCGGAAAAAATATCCGGAACGAGTACGACACCCTCCTCCTCGGCGAGTTCAGCGTAGATAGGGGAGTCGGTCAGTGCACCGACGCTGGCGCGCAACAACGAAAGACGCGGCACGGCCACAAGCGCTACGGCCGACCCGGAGGCCAGTGCTTCGCGGATGATATCTCGCAAAAACGCCTTTACCCTCGCGGCTTGCGTTTGCCGCAGAAAATCATTTCCACCCAACTCAATAATCACCAGCTGCGGCTGATGGCTGGCCAGCAACGGGGCGAGGCGGCCTGCGGCTTCCCGGGCAGTATCACCTGATACACCAGCGTTCACGACTTTAAGACCGGTCGACTCCCCCAACTGGCTGGGATAATCATAACCCGCCTCCGCGCCTATCCCGGCGGTAACGCTATCGCCAAAGGCCAGCACCACCGCATCTGGAGGCAATGCGTCAAACTGCTTGCGCTCGGCACAACCCTGCACCGCGAATATCAGGACCGGGAAGAGCCAGAGAATAGGGCGTATTACTGTAAGTGAAGGCATAGTCGAAAAGCTTATCACATCCCGGCACCACGATTTCGGCAGTGTGCCTTCGTTAACAAAGCGCCGCGGGAGCAGGTTATTTACGCAACAGAATCAGGGTTGCATTGTCCTGGCCCGCAGGAGCCCCAGCGAGCCTGCTCGCCATCATCTGGTTGAGTGCAGGCCCCAGTAGAGATGATTCTCTCAATTCGCTGAAGTCTTCGCCTGACAACAGTGACCACGCACCGTCACTGGCCACACACATAAGGTCCCCATCTTGAAGACACCAGCTTTTAACCGACGCCTCAGGAGTCTCTCGACCACCGAGCGCCTGGGTGACCCGGTTGAGATCGGCATCGGTGGCCGCCTCCTCCTCGGAAATTCTACCGGCGGCCAGCTTTAGTTCTGTGGCGGAATGGTCTCGGGTGCGGCCCTGAAGCCCGCCGGCAGAATAATGCATAACACGTGTATCGCCCACATGGCCTGACCAGGCACCCTCGGAATTGACCAGTAATACCGCCAACGTAGTGCCTGGAGGAGACCATTCATCAGCTACAGCCAGGTTTTGCACTGCCCGGTGGCAGCGTAATATCATCCCTTGCAGCCAGTCCGGAGGGTTCCGCAGGGCACCTCTTTGTGCCCAATAACACTCCAGCGCCGAGATGGCCATCTTTGCCGCCTCGGCCCCGGAACGATGACCACCCATGCCGTCGGCAACCGCGAACAGGTATTCTCCCCTGGCAATGTCAGCCAACACCAGCAGGCGATCCTGATTTTCCGATCTGTTTCCTACGGCTGTAAAATGCGAACTCTCGAGCACGTTATCTCCAATCCAACTTGCTTTTATAACTCCCTATCCCGCCACTAATATACCTTGTCATGCATATTGCCTGCGGTGCAGGTCAGTCATCGCGCAGTAGCGACCGGCCATCTCAAGTATAGCTGAGCAGCGCCCCGTGGCGCGCCATCCATTGCGCTCAGAATTGCTCTATGGCCTACGAGCAGATCGCCAATGCCTGCCAGTCGAGCACATTGTACTGAGCCTCGCAACGGCTAGCCTCATTGAAAAGTACTCCCGCACTGCACTCAGCGGCTGGTTGCAGTTTTCATTAGCTGCCACGACAATGGTGAAATGCAATTAACCACAGTGATCCACATGTCCCTCCGAATATTCCTCGCCGTAGTTCCCCTACTGATTATGCCTATGCCCCTGGCCGCCCAACAGGAGAACGCAGCTGCCGACGCTGGGGCAAGTGCGACACTATCTACCGAAGCCCTTGCGGAACAACAAGATGGCCCCGCAACCGCGACAAACGTGCGCCTCAAAGATGTCTTCGAGTCCCCCTCTACCGACGCAGTTCTACCACAAATTGAGCCGGGAGAGACCGGTTTCCAGCCAGAGGTAAATTCGGCTTTTCGCAACAGATCGCAGTGGGACGACATCGACTTTTTGCTTAGCCCGGAAGAAATACTGCAACACCCCAATAGTCCCAGGCGGCTGCTCGGCAAGGAGATTCCGCCGGCGACAGCTACTCGACTGATATGGAAACCATCCCGAACATTCAGTGGCATGGCGGTAGACACGCCCGTGCTGGTAGTCAATGGTGCGAGCGATGGACCAACCCTGTGCCTGACCGCAGCCATACATGGTGACGAACTCAATGGCATTGAGATGATCCGTCGGATTATGTATGAGCTGGACCCGCATAAACTGCATGGCATGGTTATTGGCGTACCCATTGTTAATCTGCTCGGGTTCAGCCGGAATTCCCGCTACTTGCCTGATAGACGCGACCTGAATCGCTACTTCCCGGGTAATTCCACAGGCAGCGTCGCTTCGCGCATCGCCTACGCTTTTTTCAATGACGTAGTAAAGCACTGCGAGCTGATGGTTGATATTCATACTGGCTCATTTTATCGCACCAACATGCCGCAGCTGCGTGCAGATATGGACAACTCCCGAGTGGCTGACTTTGTCGAGCTGTTTGGCGATATCCCCGTCCTGAACTCACGTGGCAGCAATCGCACTCTGCGAGCCGCCGCAGTGCGCGCCGGTATCCCGACCGTCACATTAGAGGCCGGAGAGCCCATGCGCATGCAGCGCGACATGGTTGATGCGGGTGTAAAGACTATCAATACCCTGATGGCAAAAAGCGGGATGTACTCCAAATTGGGATTATGGGTTAAGCCAAAACCCGCATTCTATGACTCCGCCTGGGTCAGGGTAAATTCCTCCGGCATTCTGTTCAGTCGCATGAAGCTCGGTGACTTTGTTGAGGAGGGAGATGTACTGGGCGCGGTCAATAACCCGGTCAGCAATGAACAAATTGATATTGTGTCACCCCACAAGGGCAGAATCCTGGGGATGGCTCTGGACCAGTTTGTCATGCCAGGATTTGCGGTTTACCACATAGGGATTCACGCGGCCAAGGGGGCCCAGGTGCCGGTCGGCGACGACGATGAGGGCGATGTCGAGTCAGACCATGGCGATGACCCGGAAGGTGTCGCCGCTTCCGAAGACTCTGACACACCTGCGGGCACGTTAATGGAAGAAGAGATTTTCGAAGACTAGTTAAGGCAAACATTAACGCAAGAGGTTTACGACATGAATAGCCATTACAAAGTGCTGCTGGGCGCCATACTGCTGTTGCTGCCCCTGGCCAGCGTGGCCGATACGCCGGAACCAACCGTTAAGATAACGCCCATCAAGGCCAACCTGTACCTGCTCAAAGGGAAAGGCGGTAACGTGGTGGCGTCGGTGGGTGATGATGGCATCCTGATCATCGACGACGATTATGTCGAGTACGGCCCCGCTTACCACCGGGCGCTGATGAGCATTTCGGAAACCGACGGCGTACCTCGCCTGGTGCTCAACACACACTGGCACTTTGATCATGTGGGCAGTAATGCCTACTGGGGAGAGAGAGGCTCAGTCATACTCGCCCAGGCCAATGTGTACGAGCGTATGTCCACCCAACAAGAGATACAGTTTTTCGACCTGCCGATGGAACCCAGCCCGGCAGTGGCACTGCCTATAGTGACCTTTGACGACACAATCACCCTTCGCTTCAATCGCGATAAACTGCGGGTGCAGCATTTCCCGGGTGGGCACACTGACGGCGACAGTGTCGTGTTTTTCACCGGGGAGAACGTCGTTCACATGGGAGATCAATATTTCAAGGATCTGTTTCCCTTCGTCGATATCGGGTCTGGGGGCAACGTACTTGGCCTCACAGCAAATGTGGCAACTATTCTGGGCCAAGTTGACGAGGAAACGGTTATCGTTCCCGGCCACGGTGCGCTTGCTAACCGTGCAGAGCTTGCCAAATACCACCAGATGCTGGTTACCACGACCGAAATTGTCAGGTCAAAGCTGGCTCAAGGCGTGCCAGTGGAAGCAATCATCGACCAGGGACTGGGTCAGGAATGGACGAGCTGGGGACAGGGAGCCATCAATGAACCCGCCTGGATTAGCTTCATTGCCGCGAGTATTCCACCCCCTGAATGACCAGACTTCCGCCTCAGGTCCCGCTGCACCACGCCAGTAAATTCGCCTCAAAAATGGTGGTTGCCGTCACCAAGCCCTCTTATACTCATCGTGTACAGCAGCACAACCGCTACGCGCCCGTAGCTCAGCTGGATAGAGCATCAGGCTTCGAACCTGAGGGCCGGGGGTTCGAATCCCTCCGGGCGCGCCATTAAAATAGTATTTTTGGCCAGTAGTAACTACACTGTTTACGGACACCAAAGCAGGCTACAGGAGCATATCTATGTTGAATCAACCCATTAAAATCGCTGCAATTTTTCTTCTGGCCACGGCCGGCGCAACAGTTTACGCAGCAGAGGATGGCAAGCAGGTGTATGAAAACTCGTGTGCCCAATGCCACGACAGCGGTAAAAAAGGCGCGCCCATGCTGGACGATATGGAAGAGTGGACGGATCGCACGCAGCTGCTGTGGACAGATGTTCACGAACAACACCTCGATGACGGCTTTCTGGGTGCCCCCGGCGACGCCGACAACGGTGTTACCGCCGACCAGATGGAAGCCGCTACCAACTATATGGTATCCATAGTCTCCAAAAAGTAGATCGCGGCGGCGGATTACGAGCCTACAGCACAGAACTCTGTAGGCTGACATCCGCCCTGGCCCAGATATTTCCAAACCGCTGCTGCACTACAGCCGCTTCCTCTTCTTTACCCTGAGCCTCCAGGCTACGGGCCAGACCGAACAGTGACCAGCCATTGCGCGGATACTGGGCCAGATCAGCGCGGAAAACTGCCTCCGCTTCAACATTATCGCCGGCCAATAAGAGCGCATGACCCAGTGTTTGCCTGGTGGGGTAGTACCAGAAAGGGGGCTCTGTATAGGGCAGTGTGTCCTGGGTGTCCACTGCAGCGCTATACGCTGCGATGGCGGCCGGGTAGTTTTCCTCGGCGAGCGCCACCTCTCCCTTTGCCAAAAAATCCGCTATAGCCAGAATCTGACTCGCCGGGTAGTCATTGCCATCGAGAAACCATATCGACTCGTTATCCATCAGCGGTTGCATGGCATCGATCTCGGACTGAGCAGCAGCCAACGCCCCTGTGCGCGCGAAAGCAATGGCCCTGGCGTAATGCCAGATGGCGGTCGAGTAGGCTAACTCCTGCGGCGGCTGTGGTTCCTGCAGAATTTCTTCCCAGTGGGCGAATCGCACCAGCGACAGGAGGGGCACGGTCTGAAAAAACTCGATGATGGGGAACTCTCGAATCTGTTCCAGCCTGACATTCGCGGCGACTTTTCGGCCCGCTTCAATGGCGACCTCGCTACGGCCCTCCATACTGGCCGAGGACCATAGAAAGTGGATATTGTGCGGATAATACAGGGCGGGATATAAGCCCTGAGCCTTGCACTGTGCAATGTAGTCCTCGTCAACCTTGGCAGCACGTACATTCGCCTCGGAGGCGTCATAATAGCGACCCACCCGCCAGTATATATGAGAGGGCATATGCACCAGGTGCCCGGAGCCAGGCACCAGGCTTGCCAATCTGTCGGCGGCTTGCTCGGCCCTACCCGGATCGGAAGAGGCCTCCACCGCGTGGATATACAGGTGCAGCGCAAGCGGATGGTCGGGATTGCGTGCCATCACGGTTTCCAATGCTGCAATAACCTCCGCTGTACCCGGTTTGGGGTTTTTGGCATCCAGCCAGTAATCCCACGGCATGGTATTCATCATGGCCTCGGCAAACATCGCCTGGATATCGTCATCATCCGGATACTTGGCAGCCAGCTCACGCATGGCATCGGCATAGGCCATATCGAGGGGCTCGCGGGCCGTGGCGGGGTCGCCGTTGTAACGGGTAGACTGGGCCGCTATCAGGTCTCGCTCGCGCTTACTCACGCCGGCCTCAAGGCTCAGGGCTTTCTGGATCGCAGCGTGCGCTTCAATCCGCGCTTCCGGCATCATGATGGCCTTACCTTTGCTGGTCACGTTGATATTCGGCCCCGTTGCCAGGGCTTCGCCCCAGAAACACATGGCGCAACCAGGGTCCAGTCGTTGGGCGGCCCTGAAGGCGCGAATGGCTTCCGCATGATTGAAACCAGAGGCCATAATAATGCCCTGATTGAAATAGCGCTGAGCCCAGGGATCGTCTGTCGTAATGGGATGACTGAAGTCGCCGAGACCGGACAGTAGCGGCGCCTGCGCCCGGGCAATGACTTCGGCCTGCTCGTCCGCCTCCGAAACAAGTACCGCAGGTTCGGCAACTTCGACCGGCGCGGCACTGGTTGACGGGGTTTCCTGCTCGGCCTCCCGGCTGCAGCCGGCCAGCGCGAAAGTTGCTGCCAAAACAGCGGTATATAGGCTCTTCATGTTGCTCTCCTGTAGTTAGCAGCCCGCATGGGGCGCCCGAATGCAGCAAAGTATAGACCAGTCTGACCGCAGTATCAGACCCCTGGCAGCAACCCACCTGAGATGAAACGAGTGAAATTTGCGGCAAAGTGTCGCTGAAGTACCTACATCTGACCGTATAATGGGCCAATGTCTGTGCCTCAACTCTTACAGGATAAGCGTTATCTTTTCTGGACCCTGCAACTGGGCGGATGGGGTGCCTGGGCCATTACATTCTATTTGGGCGTCCTCGTATGGGGGGATGCACCAGACGCATACTCGATCTACCTGCCGATAATCAGCACGATTGGCATGCTGATTACCCTGGCGCTGAGGTCGCTCTACAAGGCCATATGGGACCGGCATATCATCTGGCGAGGGCTGGCGATCCTGGTGGGCTCCTTTCTGGGTGGCGCGCTCTGGAGACTGTGCCGCATAGTGATATTCCAGAGCCTGTTCCCGATTGACCCCGCCAAGGAGGCCATGCACGACGGGGGATTCTGGTCCTACTTTGAAGGTACAACCAGCGCATTCATGGTCATGGTGTCATGGAGTGCACTGTATTTGGGTATCAAGTTCTACATGATGGTACAGGAGGAACAAAAGCGAAGCCTGAAGGCCACAGCAATGGCCCATGAAGCGCAACTCAAGATGCTGCACTACCAACTGAACCCTCACTTTCTCTTCAATACCCTGAACGCCATATCCACGTTAATTCTGGATCGGGAGACCCAACTGGCCAATACCATGGTCACCAGGCTGAGTCGATTTCTGCGATACTCTCTGGATAACGACCCCATGCTGAAAGTCACCGTAGCCGATGAGGTTGAAGCGCTAAAGCTGTACCTTGATATCGAGAAGGTTCGCTTCGATGAACGCCTCAAGTTGAATTTCGATATCGATCCCGCTGCCAGTAATGCCCTGATGCCAAGTCTGCTACTGCAGCCGCTGGTAGAGAACAGTATCAAGTACGCCATATCGCAAGCTATCCACGGAGGCTCGATTTCGGTGAGCGCGTCTGTCTCCGGCAAAAAACTGCTACTATCGGTCGCAGATGATGGCCCGGGGCTGGAATTACGTCCCGGTGGCCTGCCAAAAAGCAGCGGTGTGGGCCTGCGAAATTGCCGCGAGCGGCTCAAGGAAATTTACGGTGACAACCAGCTTTTCCGCCTTGGAAAGACCGAGCCCCACGGCCTTACCGTGATGATCAGCATACCGTTGGAGAAGAGGCTAGAGGAGACGTGACGGTGTTGCGCGCAATAGTAGTCGACGATGAGAGGCTCGCCCGACGAGGCCTGTCTCTGCGCCTCGCGGAGTTTTCGCAAGTAGACGTCATAGCGGAATGCGCCAATGGCCATGAGGCATTGGAGGTGATAGGCGTAGAATCTCCGGATCTGGTTTTTCTCGACATCCAGATGCCGGGGATGGACGGCTTTGATCTGGTCTGTGAATTGCAGTCCGACAGCATGCCGCTGATCATATTCGTCACCGCGTTTGACCAGTACGCCATCGACGCCTTCAAGGTGCATGCAGTTGACTACATACTGAAACCCATCGATGCCGAGCGGCTGGAAGAGGCTGTCCAGCGCGCGGTCGCACGTCACACTCAGGAGCAAGTGGTCAGCAAGGAAAGCCTGATAGCACTGGTCAGCGGGCGCAACAAGGCCTCCAGTGCAAAGGAATTGATGGCTGATAATACCTCCGACAAAGCCTGGCCGGACCGACTGACCATCAAGGATGGCAACGAGTTTCAGTTTATTCGAATCGCTGACATTCAATGGATTGATGCCGCCGGCGACTACATGTGCGTCCACGCCGGTGGCAAAACACACATCATGCGAACCACTATGAAACGGTTGGAAAAAAGCCTGAATCCAGACACTTTCATCCGCGTACATCGGTCCAGCATCGTCAACACCAACTCCATCGCCAGTGCTGCGTCACACCTCAACGGCGAGTATGTCCTGACCCTCGAAGGTGGAGCCAAGCTGAAGGTGAGCCGCAGCTACCGGGACAGAATAAAGTCACTTCTGGACGCCTGAAGCGATTCTACTGTACTGGTCGACCAACGGTTCATCCCCGAATTCACACAACTCATCGTCAACTCCACGCAGCTCGTCGCAAGGCCATTTTAACCCTTCCTGATAAGCCCTAACTTAGCTCCCAAGCCAAACGCACATACACGTGGGTTTAGCCCGAACCGGCAACACAGCCGTCTTAAACCAGGTAGGGAGATACCATCATGAAAAATGCAATATTCAACAATACCGTCACCGCCGCAGCATTAAGTGTAGCTGTCTTGCTTTCAAGCCAGGCGGGCGCTGCAGAAACCCAGGGACAGACATTGCCTTCCCGGCATATCGAAACTCAGTCCATCAACATAGCTTACCAGGGCAGCGATCTCGCCTCTGACGAGGGACGCGCCAAGCTTTATAGCAAGATCAAGCGCGCGGCTAAAGCGGTCTGTGGCCCAACAGGTGCACGGGATGCCGGTGGCCTGAGCATTGCCTCACGCAACCGCCAGTGCTACGAAACCGCCATGGAAGCCGCGGTAAGCCAGGTAGAGGCTGGGCAGCTGGTAGGCCTGGCTAACTAGTGAGCATCCGGAAACTCTAATGATCTGATATTAAAGGAATATTTTCA
>CAXBOW010000003.1:0-569294 GCA_963977485.1 uncultured Haliea sp. | reverse complement strand
AGTTGGCGAAACAGCAAATATTGAAAAACGCCCGTTTACGGACGGGCACTAACTAGAAAGACGGCGGCGACCCGGTGCAGGCACCCCCCCTGCACCCATAGGGGCCAGAGCAGTTTTAAATCTTTTCAAACACCAACACAAATCGGTCGGTCTTTCCCTGTACCTTGGGGTCAAAAACCATGATGTCGTAATCATCATCCGGGTTTCGCAGGACATCGGATTCTGCAACCAGTTTAAAACCCCTGCTGCCGATGTCAGATTTGGCAAAATCCACGTCGATACGATGCAGTTCCTGGGCGGACGCTTTGCCACTGCCGACGCTGGCATAGTGATCCACAATCAGGAATCGGCCGCCGGGTTTCAGTGCTGCGTGTATCTGCCGGAAAAAGTCATCGGCATCTATCGCACGCCAGCCATTGGCTTCATCCACATGGTAGGTGTCATGGTAAGACATGATGATCAAGGCTGCATCGAGACTGCCCGTGCCCAGGTCCAGGTTATCTACCTCCCGGGTGTGAATGGTGACACTTCCCATCTCGCGCCCATCCTGGCGCTCGGCAAGACTATTGGCAGCAAACTGGCTGTAGGCCATGTTGTTCACCAACAACACTTCACCGCTCTGGCCGACAATGCTTGCAATCAGCTCACTGTAGTAGCCACCACCCGCCCAGATATCTGCCACCCTGTCACCGGGTTGCAACTGCAATAACGGTAGTATCGCCTCTGGGTGACTCCGCGTGTCACGCACAAGATCGCTAGCCAGTCGCCCCTGCTTGCCGATGGCATCGCTCACAGGGTCTGCAGAAACCCCGGGGGCATAAAGGTGAAAGCACAGCAGCCAGAGTGTTGCCTTGATCATTTTCATCATAAATCCCCCAATCACACCTCAATCCCCCAACCCAGTCCGGATAATCGTAACGCGATGGCATTCCTTGACTCCAACCAGTGTAGTAGAGAGCCGCGCGGCCGCAAGAACAGACTATTGGCGCGAAAGCTGGATCGTCCTACACTGGTCTGTATGGGTAGTTTCCGCCGGCAGTGATCCGGTCGGAACAATTCGGCGTAACGCACACGACATACTTTCAATAAAAGGGATGCCACAATGAATAAGAAACTTATCTCCCAAACACTTCAAGCCACCATTTTCGGGTCCACCCTGGCTATACCCCAATTTGCTCTGGCAGAAGAGACTGCACTGGAAGAAATCGTAGTAGTGGCGCGCCGGCGCTCGGAAAACCTGCAGGAAGTGCCAATATCTGTCACTGTATTCAGCGCAACCGATATCGAAGATGCGGGAATTAATCGGCCACAAGACTTTGTTTCCCTGACCCCCAACGTGTCTATGGTGGATACCGCCAACGCTGGCGACACGCAGGTAACCATTCGGGGGCAGTATTCCACCCGGGATGCGGAATCGTCATTCGCCTACGTGGTAGACGGCGTCCTGATCACCAACCCCAACGCCTTTAATGGTGAGCTCTACGATATCGAGCAGATAGAAGTGCTGAAAGGCCCCCAGGGTGCGATCTACGGGCGCAACGCAGTGGCGGGCGCCATCATCGTCAATACCAAGCGTCCCACCGATGAGTTTGAGTCCAGCGTAAAGGGTACCGTGGGCGATGACGATCTGAGAAAAGTCCAGGGCATGGTCAGCGGGCCGCTGATTGCGGATAAATTGTACGGACGCCTGACCGCATTTTATGGCGAGACCGACGGCCAGTTCGAGAATAAGTTCACCGGAGCCGACGACTCTGTCAACAACTGGGAGGAAACGGCTGTGCGGGGCCGGATGATCTGGGAGCCCTCCGACAAGCTGACTATTGACGCCATCGCCAGCTATCGGGAAGTCAAGGGAGGTGCGATCAACTTCAACGCCGTGTTCGCTCTCGATCAGGCAGCTGCAGGTACCGGTATTCCCGAATTCGCCGAGGATGTTAACGACCACAATTTTAAATATATCAACAATGTACCCGGTAAAAACAAGCAAACGGACAATTTTTACTCGCTTAAAGCTGACTACGAAACCACTTACGGCACCCTCACACTCACCGGCGCCTATGACGACATGAAGGAAGACCTCATTTCCGACGGCACCAGTGGTGCCTTCGGGGTCTACTCAAACGGGGCGGAAGCGTCGCGTACCGAGTGCACAGACACCTACAACACGATCGATTACGGCCCCCTGTTGCAGTCACCGAATTACGCCATCCAGGACGGCAACCCACCCGGCACGTATATCGGTGATTTTACCCTCAACAGTTTCCTGCCGCCCTACGGCCCGGACACCTGTGACGGCTACCAATATCAGGAACGAAACCAGAAAAATTCCAGTTTCGAGGCCCGCTTTACCTCCACCGACGAGGGCAGCCTGCGCTGGCTGGGCGGCGTCTACTACGCGCATATCGACCGTGAGGTGGCGGTTTCCTATGGTGCTGATCTGGGCCTGGGTTTCGAGCGAAAGCCCTACGTGCCCCCCTCTGGCCCCAACCCCACTGATCAACTTTTCTGGGACGACTTTGATACTGATGTGTACGCCGCTTTCGGTCAGGTCGAGTGGGATGTCTTTGAGCACGGTGAACTGGCTCTGGCGCTGCGCTACGACCAGGAAGATCGGGAGGTCAAGAACAAGGTCCCGGATGTGCTGAGCGCTCAGGCGTATGGCGGCGGAAACCCTATTAACCCGGCCTACAACAACGCCAGCACTATTCCCGACCGCAGTGAGTCCTTCGAAGAGTGGCAGCCGAAGATCAGCTACAGCCACAATTTTACTGACGATTTGACAGGCTACGCCTCCTGGGGACGCGGCTTCCGTTCCGGTGGCTTCAATAGCATCGGCAGCGAAGCCACTGTTAATGACACCTTTGGCACCTACCCTACCGCACCCCAGCAGATCAAGGACGACTACGACAAAGAAGTGACTGACACCACGGAACTCGGTTTGAAATCCCTGTGGATGGACAACAGCCTGCGTATCAACGCCGCCATTTTCTATACCGAAATCGATAACTACCAGTTCTTCAATTTCTTTGCCGGCCCCTTCGGCCTGCTGCGGGTGGTAAACAACGTCGATGACGTGGAAATCTACGGCGCGGAATTCGACTTCGCCTACCGCATGACGGAATACCTGACTTTTTCCGGCGGCTACGGCATGATTGATACGGAAATCAAGCAGAACTCCAACCGCCCCTACACCGAGGGAAACAAGCTGCCCTATGCTCCGGAGGGCAGCGGCGCCCTGAGTCTGGAGTTCAAGAAAGGCATATTCGACGGTCTTGAATTCTCCAGTCGACTGGATTACGAGTATGTCGGAGAGACCTGGTTTCATACCGTACAGGACGACACAACAACCAACTTTTTCACAGACCTGTCAGGAGTCTATGGCGTGCCGGGGTTCGGCTTTGGCTCGAGCAATTTTGATACCTCCAAGCGGGACAGCTACTGGAAGATGAACCTGCGTATGGGCATCTCTGGAGAGAACTGGTCCGTTGTGGCCTGGAGCCAGAACGTTACCGACGAGGACTACCTGGAAGAGGTGATCCCGGCACCGGAATTTGGCGGCTCGTTTGCACACGATAACGCCGGGCGCATCAGCGGTGTGGATGTGACCTACAGGTTCTAGCAAAAGATCGGACGCGGGCGCTGGTCCGCGCCATTGGCGGGGGCTAAATACATCGCTATATTGTGACAAGTGATGAAATCCACCAGGCAGTTAGCAAGGAGCAAAACCATGACCGAAAAACAGGCGCATTTTACTGCAATGACCGAGGGCACAGCTGACGACTGGCAGATCATCGCCGAGCACATGCGGCCCTTTATGGGCGCGCTGCCCGCCCGCTTGCTAACCCATCTCAAACTATTGGCTGGAGATTACGGTGGTTACCCCGTGGACAGACTGGAGCACTGCCTACAGACCGCCACCCGGGCTCACCGTGATGGCCGCGATGAGGAGTACGTCGTTTGCGCACTGTTACACGACATTGGCGACACCCTGGGGCCCAGTAATCATGCGGATGTGGCCGCCACACTTCTTCAGCCCTACGTGTCTGAAGAAAACCACTGGATAGTCAAACATCACGGGATTTTTCAGGGCTATTATTTCTTTCACTATCTGGGCATGGATCGCAATGCCAGAGACAAGTACGAGGACCACCCCCACTTCCAGGCCTGTGTCGATTTCTGCCATCTCTATGATCAGAACAGCTTTGATATCGGGTACGCCAGCGAGCCCCTGGAGTTCTTCGTGCCGATGGTGGAGCGGGTATTCGCGACGCCAAAGAGGTCGCTTTATAAGAAAGCCATGGTGGATTCGGACGCGGCCTGACCTTCAGCGGCGCCCTCGTGGGCGCCTCGCTACCCTTTTGTGCCTGCCTCAGCTCTGACCGGCTAGAACGTCGAGCAGTCCCTGGCCTCCATGGCGTTTATCCACTGGGCAATAAGCTCCACGCCTTCCGTGTGAATAACCGAGCGGCCGATTTCCGGCATGCGCACTTCAGTTTCATTGGAGTCCATACGGTAGTGCAGGATAGAAGATTCGGCGTCGCCCGGGACAATGTCATATTCAAAATTGCCTGAACCCGCTCCAGCGGCAACAGGCGATTTGCACTCACCTACCGCCTCGCCAAAGGGACGTGAGTATTCAAGGAACAAGCCCGATGTATCTGCCGCTCCACCCGGAGAATGGCAATGCATACAGTTGATATCAAGATACCCCCGGGCACGATCATCAACGCTGGCGGTAACATCTCCCCAAAGCGGAATAGTGACTATTGAATCAGTGTCCTCAGGAGCGCCCACCAGGATTCCCTGCTCAGTCCAGTAATCCAGTTGATTGGCCACGCCACTGTCATAGACATAGTCCCTGTTGAGTGAGCGCGCTTTGGGCCCGATCG
Organism: uncultured Haliea sp.; assembly: GCA_963977485.1. Classification (GTDB taxonomy): domain Bacteria; phylum Pseudomonadota; class Gammaproteobacteria; order Pseudomonadales; family Halieaceae; genus JARRPM01. The sequence continues at coordinate 564,405 of CAXBOW010000003.1, read as the reverse complement.
GCAGCAAATTTTCCTCGTTGTGACAGTTGGCACAATTGTTGGTGTTGGGAATCACATAATTAGTGGATTGCTCATCCCCGTCGATATCAATCCAACTCACATTCCGTGAGCCACCGGCAACCGTCAGATCGGCATCCGTTTTGGCCTGATTCCAGGTATACGGCAGCGCCTTCCAGCCCTCTTTGCGGTGAATCAGCAGGCGGGTTTCGATAATGTCTTCAGCGCTGTCGGGGTCCCGTAAATCTGCCTGTATGCTGAAAGTCTTGGCGATAATAGTGCCCACCGGAAAATCGAACACTTCTTCTGATCGGTAGGCTGCCTCCGTACCTTCCGGCACAAACACAAAACGATATTTGTTAGCATAATCTGTAAACAAAGGGGTGTTGAGGTCGTAAATTATGCCGTCGTTGGCGTTTTCAAACGGGTTGCCGGGTTCTGCAAACAGACGATAATCGGACAGATTGGGGCAGTCCGCCACAAAGGCCTCGCGATTAATTCCGGTGCCCTCGGCGCCACACAGCGCTTCAGCATCAATCGGCGGATTGTCGGGGTTGTCCGGGTCTATCGGAGGTTCCAGCTCTATGGCTGGCAGCGACGCGTGGGTGCAATCAAAAAATTCCGGATCTGAGGAAAGCATGCCGCTATCGCCAATACCATTTAAATAGTACACCGCACTGATCTGTCCCCAGGTCGTCTCGGCATTATCATCCACGGCGCAAATGGCCTGGCTTTCACTCAGGCCGTCGGGGTATTCAAGCAACAGCATACCCGTGTCAGTACCTACACCGGAGTTGTCGTAAAAGATTACCGGCAAGTTATCCGGGAAGAGCAGGGCTATCAGTGCCGCGGTACCCTCAGGGTCATAGGCATTGTTGCTCATCTCATTGTCGTGGAAATAGATTTTTTCCGGGACGGGATCGTAGTTGGGGTCGCTGACAAACGCGTCATTGATGTAGTAACTGACAATGTAAATACCGCCTGATTGGTTGCCGGTGATCACATTATCGAAAATCTCGATATCGTCATTGGCCAAAACCATAATGCCGGTACCGGTGGGCACACCAGCGACGATATTGCCTTCCGGGGCAAAGTTTGGTTCGTTGTTATCGCGGATAATATTGTTGAAAACGCGGGTGGCTTCACCGCCCTGTACAGGTATGTTCGGCAGGTCGAATACCAGGATGCCGCCGGTATTACCGATGGCCTCATTCTCATAAACATCTGCGAACTTGGAGTTTTCAATCTCTATCCCCGCAACATTCTCCCAGGCATAGTTGCGGCGGACGATGATGATTTCGGATTGGCCAACATACACACCGGCATCGCTGGCGCCGCGAACCTCACTGTCCTCTATCAACACATTGCGGGTCTGCACGGGGTATAAACCGTAAGCGCCATTATTTTCACTGGGGCCATCCGTCCACTCCACCCGCACCCGGCGGATGGTCACACCATTGGAACCTTCGACCTTGATCGAATCCCCAGGTGTGTTCTCTATCGCGATGTCCTCAATGACAAAGTTGTTACCCGTGGCAAAAATGCCCTGTGCGCCACTGGTCTGGTTATCGAAACGCAGCACCGTGCCCGCCTCGTTATCCGTACCTGTACCTCGAATAACAATGTTGTCAACACTGGAGCTCAGCTCACTGGTGAAATCGTATACACCGGCGGGAAACTGGATGATGGTCCTGGGGTCAGCGGTAATCAAGGCTTCCAGCGCCCGGGTTTCCAGATCGTCTCCAGCGGCCAGTTCAACCACGGTGTAGTCAGGGAACTCCGGGTCGACAACCGGTGGCGGTACTTCCGGGTCTGTGCCGCCATTGTTGTTGCCATTGCCGCCGCCACAAGCTGCCAGCAGCGTGAACACCAGCGCGAGTAAAAGGGGGCTGTGAGACTTTAGTATTGCACCGAATCGGACAGACGAACTGGATATCATAGCGATGACCTTTTGCGGTTGGTGGCGCGCCAACCTTATTTGAAATTGTGGTGCTGGAGAAGGCAGATACAGGTACCCAAGAATCCGGATCGGCAGCTTTTATTATTTTTACGATGCCCGCATGCTACTTTTTTAGGCCCACCTTGGCAACCAGGGGCGCATATTGCAGGCAGCGATATTCAGTCCGGCATATTGTCAGCGCCAATACAGGGCACAACGAATATCAGCCCTGCGGGTCATCCCTCAAGCCGGTAATCTCCACAGCCGGCAATTCCTCGGGCCTGTCCAGGTCGAGCACCCGGGAATAGAAGTACAGTTCCGCTTCCAGCGCGCGAATCTGGTTCTCGGCTTTGCGAAAACCGTGGGACTCGCCCTCAAACGCGAGGTAGGCCGTGGCGACTCCCCGCGATTTCAGCGCCTCAAATATCATCTCGGACTGATTCGGTGGTACCACCGGATCATCCAGACCCTGCAACAGCAGCAACGGCGCATTAAAACCGGCCAGGTGATGAATCGGTGAACGCGCCAGATAGACATCACGCTGCTCGGGGTAGGGCCCGATCAACTGGTCCATATAGCGGGATTCAAATTTGTGCGTGTCGCGGGCAAGGGCTTCGAGGTCACTGATACCATAATGGCTGGCCCCCGCGGCAAAAACGTCGTGGAAGGCGTGGGCCGCGAGCGCGGTATAACCCCCGGCACTGCCCCCGGTAATAATCAATCTGTTGGGGTCTGCCAGACCCTGTTGTGCCAACCAGCTTGCCCCCGCGACCGCGTCCTCCACATCGGCAATTCCCCACTGCCCATAGAGGGCGCGACGATATTCGCGACCGAAGCCGGTACTGCCGCGATAGTTCAAATTCAGTATCGCAAATCCCCGGCTGGTCCAGTACAAGATACCCGTGTTATAGCTTGGGTTGCTAACCGATGTTGGGCCCCCGTGTACCAGCACGAGCAGCGGTGGCGCAGTGCCAGCGGGTGCATTCACCGCCGGGTTTGCCGGTGGCAGGTATATACCGTGTGCTTCGGCGCCATCACTGGTAGGAAAGCTGACGAGACGGTAGCCGGGTATCCAGTCCCGGGCCAGACCGGGGTTACCAGAAGTTCGAATCACTGTTCGCAATGCGCCACCAAGGGTGGTTTCAAGTAGCGCCGGCGGGCTGTCGCTGGGTGCGTTGATGACAAACAGACGGTCTTCCGCCGGGAGGAAGTCGTAGATGGCTGCGCTTCCCAATTCCAGAGCTTGCGATGAAGATGATTGCGGGTCGAACATTACCAGAGAGCTGACACCCCCCTTCATCACTCGCGCGAGAATCCTGCCGTCATCCAGCAAGTGGTAGTAGTCATGACCTATCGCCCAGTCCGCCCCGCCGATCTCTGCTTGCTCACTACCCCTATTTATCGGGCTGAAAGTCTCCTCCTCTACCCGGTAGATGCTCCACCAATTGTCGCGATCGGAAATAGCATAAAGTTGACCCTCTTTTCCCCACCTGGGATTGATAACCGACTCCCGTGTCTCCGGGTTATGAGCTACAAGCCCACTGAGCCCCCCCCCCTCATCAAACCCGGCGGACCACAACGTGGTGTTGTCCCAGGGCATATTCGGGTGCTGCCAACTGGTAAAGGCGATGCGGTCGCCATCACGTGACACGCTGGGAGCGGATACAAAATCACTGTCGGCAAACAACACCTCGCCTTCCGACACACCCTCCATGGGAACTGCCACCAGTGTATTTTGCGGCTCACCGTCAAGCCGGTGATCCTCCCGCACACACAGCAAACGCGCGCGAGTGCGATCAATCGCGCAGCCGGCGAAGCGCAACTCCGCCTCTGGCGTAATCGCCTCCGGCGACTTGCCGGGCTCCATGCGATAGAGACGCTGATCCTCTAAGTTCGCGAACCAGATCATGCCATCTGCCACCAGCAGACTACCCCCGCCATACTCCTGCACACGAGTTCTGGCATTCCAGGGGGCAGGCAACAGTTCTTCTGCCTCCTCTCCCTGTGTCCAGCGCATAATGGTGTTGCGGCCGCCCTCTTCGGGACGGGATTCCAACCAGTAAAGATAATCGCCATCAAACTGCAGTGCGCCCAGGCCACGACTGCCCTTAACCACAGACGCAGCGGAAATAGGGGACGGCCAGGAGCCATAGGCAAGAGTTTCGGTCACGCTATCGCTCTCCATTACAGTTTTCCCCGATTCGTCGCTACACGCTACAGCCAGCACTGCGAAAACAAATAGTATCATTCGCACAATCAGTCTCCCCCCTACCCGTGTCATTTCGCACTGCCAATATGCGGCGTTTATTGTTGCAATGGAATAGGAGGGTATACTCCCGGAACATACTCCACGTATTCCTGTAACCACCGCACTATGGACGGCCTGCCCAAACCACAACGCTATTTCGCCGTGTTCGCTATCTCCTGCGGCACTGCACTCACTATCATTGATGGCGCCATACCCAATGTCGCCCTGCCGACCATAGCTGACGACCTGGGCATCCCTGCTTCGGCAGCTGTAATGATAGTAAGCGTTTACCAACTAGTGCTGGTGATGACCCTGCTGCCGCTGTCGGCCCTCGGCAGCCGCATTGGTCTGCGCAAAATGTATCAATACGGGCAGTGCCTCTTTATAGCGTCGGCAATACTGTGTTTTTTCGCGCCAAACCTGCCGTGGTTGTTGGCCGCGCGCTCCCTGCAGGCCCTGGGTGCTGCCGCAGCGTTAAGTGTTGCCAGCGCGCTGGTGCGCTCCATATACCCGGGTAATCAGCTGGGGCGGGGGCTGGGGATTAACAGCATTATAGTCGCCAGCTCCGCCGCCCTGGCGCCTGTTCTCGGAGGCGTTATCGCCGCGGCGGCAAGCTGGCATTGGGTATTTGTGGCCACGGTGCCATTGGGGCTGGTATCCCTTGTAGTGGGCCAGCGTTCCCTGCCGGAGGTGCCCACACACACCGAGCCGTTCAGCCTGCCGGGCGCGCTGCTGTGTGCACTCACCTTCGGCCTGATCATCTCCGGCCTGCTGGCGCTGTCACAGGGCCAGCCGATCCCCGTTTCACTGGCAGTCATTGCTGCCGGGATATTCCTGGCTATTGTCTTTATCCGCAGAGAACTCAATGAGTCCTCACCGATCCTCCCGGTGGACTTACTGGCTCACCGGATAGTCGCCCTATCGATAGCAGGTGCACAGTTCGCATTTATTGGGTCAATGACGTTTATCTTGTCGCTGCCTTTTCGTCTGCAGCAGGAATTTGGTTTTACCTCCGGCGAGGTGGGCGCTGTTATCGCGCCGTGGCCTCTGGCCATGATGGTCACCGCACCTATTTCAGGGGCACTATCGGACCGTTACCACCCGGGTATTCTGGGCGGCATTGGCATGGCCATTGCCACTCTTGGCATGCTGTTGCTTGCACTGCTACCGGACGGTGCATCACATGCAGATATCGCCTGGCGTATGGTCGTGTGCGGTATAGGTTATGGCATTTTTCTCTCGCCCAATGCACGGGTGGTGATATCGGCCGCGCCCCTCGCGAGGGCCGCCTCAGCCGGCGGGCTGGTTTCCACCAACCGCCTGGTGGGCCAGGCGCTGGGCGGAACCCTGTTGGCCGGCTTACTGGCCCTGGGCCACGGCAGCGACAGTACGCCGGCCATCATCGCTGCCGCACTCGCCCTTCTCGCAGGTATCTGCAGCGTGGCGCGCCTCAACTATCGCTAGCGCCCGGTAATATGGGCCATAAATTCAGCTTCATTGTTGCGGTGGTCCGCGTCGACCTTGCGTGAGATATCAGAGTCGGCCATCAGCGCTTCCCACTTCGGCAACGCTTCCAGTTTCGCAGCCGGATCCCAGTCCAGGTATCTGGGCCCCACCAAGCCGGGTATCACCAGAGCGTAGCGCAGATAGATATCCGCCATGGTCAGGGTGTCACCGGCGACATAGGGTGAGAAGCTCGCGAGGCTGGCAATAGACCGGGCAGCTTTGTCGAGCGTCGCAAGCACCTCACCCTTTACAGCCTCATCCACGGCTACGTTGCCAAACAATGCCGGCAGCAGGCGGCGGGCAGGTAAATCCAGGTATAACTCCGATATTTTCATAAGCCGCCTCACCCGCGCACGGGCCACCGGATCCGACGGATATAGCGGAACATCGGGATAGGCGTCTTCAATGTAATCCAGCAACACGCTACTTTCGGACAGGTTCTCACCACTTTCCAGGGTCAGTACGGGAACCTTTTCCACAGGGCTTAGCGCGACCAACTCCGGGCTGCTGGTATAGGCTATGTTCTCCCTGAACGGGATACCTTTGAACAGCAATGCATGCTTAACCATGTTGTAGTAATTGGAGTAGGGAAAGCCGTGTAAGGTGAGCATGGTGTCGTCCTGATCAGGAATAATGTATGGCCGGCAGCGCAACACAACCGACCGCTTAAGGGACTATCACGATAGCCCCTTGGCTGCAGAAATCAATTGTCCCGCGGTCATTTTTTGCTATAGCGCAGCGCAATGCCTGACCCCCGTGCAATATTCACTACCTTTGAATTTGCTATACACTCGTGCTGGCTCCCCTGGACTCGAGCACAGTGCGGCAGGACACTAGCACAACCGACGCAAAAACAGCCCAACTGACAGTAAACACATTCCGCCCAATACCCGGTATACAAGATGAGTGAAACACCGCAGTACGACGCCTATCGCCGGTTTCTCGAAAATGCCGGCACACCTTTCACCGTGCCCGGCCACAAACGCAATCCTGACCTTATGGACCCACTGCTGGCACTGGATGTACCGCAATACGGCGGGGTAGAGAATCGCCGGGTAAGCTCCCCCCGACTTGCCGCCGCTGAACGACTGGCCGGCGAATTATGGGGGACACCCTGGTGTGGCTTTTCGGTGCAGGGCTCGTCCCACGGCAACGAAGCAATAGCGATGACCGTGGGCAAACCGGGCGACAAGGTCATCGTCGCAAGAACCTTACACAAGTCACTGTTTTTCGGCCTGGTAATCGCAGGACTGATCCCCGTGTGGGTAAGGCCGGATATCGATGCAGCGACAGGGCTCACCGCTGGCATGCCGGTGGAACGCATAAAAAAAGCACTGCAGGACCACCCCGATGCGCGGGCGGTGATGCTGGTAGAGCCGAGTTACGTGGGCGGCGTATCCGATGTGGCGGCCATAGCTGCAGTAGCTCACGAACACGGTATACCGCTTACGGTTGACGCTGCCTGGGGCGCGCACCTGGGATTTCATCCCGATCTGCCGCCCCACGCCATTCAGGCGGGGGCAGACATTCTGGTGACCAGCGTACACAAGCACATCACCGGCTTTACACAATCGTCCATGGTGCTCGCACAGGGCGAGTATATTAATATCGAGCGACTGGAGGCTGCCTTTGAAGGCCTGCATACCACCAGTCCCTCGGGCGCCATTTTCGCGTCTATAGACAGGGCCCGGGGCCTGCTACAGGACAGGGGTGAGGAATTACTGGGCAATGCCATTCGCATCGCCGGTGAAGCCAGAACACGGTTTCGCGAAGTGCCAGGGCTGGGAGTGGTTGGCAGCGAGATAGCGGAGCGCTGCCCTGCACTGTTTATGCACGACCCAACCAAGGTCGTGCTGACACTCTCGGGCACAGGGGCCGATGGCCAGATCGTGGCCGACCTGCTGGAAACCAGGGGCATTCACCTGGAGTTTGCCGACCGGGATACCTTTTGCCCCGTAATTACTCTCGCCGACACCGAAGCGACAGTAGATCGTATGGTCACGGAGGTCATACGCGCAATTGAGGAACACCGCGGCACGCCGCGGGCGCTGGTGCCCATTACCTCCTGGACAGTGGTTCCGGACACCGTCATGTCACCGAGGGATGCATTTTTTTCTGACCACGAGCGGGTTCCGGCGGCACAGGCTATAGGCCGGGTTGCCGCCGAAACCGCCGTGCCCTACCCGCCGGGTATACCCGCGTTGGCCCCGGGGGAGCGCATTCAGGGCGCGGTGCTCAAGGCACTTCAGGAAGAAGTGGCCAGCGGCACGCGGGTCGCCTACTGCGGCGACCCTACACTGCAAACAGTGCTGGTCCTGAAGGAATAGGCTAGCTCTCCCGGGGCGCCGCGGCGCGCAGAAGTTTCACACTTGCCGCCGGGTTCATCAGTCGTATGGTTCGATCCTTCAGCTTCTTCTCATCACTGCCATCGAGAATAAGCTGACGCAATTCTGCGGTGCTGAGGCCGGGATCTATGGCCAACAACTTGGCGGCAAGATTCAGTACCTGGGGAGAGGACATTGACGTGCCGTTAAACTTGATGCGATTACCGCCGGGCACATAGCTCTCTACCTCAAAGCCATTGGCATAGACTTCCACTTTGCCCAGGCTGGTAAAACTGGTTTCATCCCCCGCGGCATCCACTGCACCCACGCTGATAATATTGGGGTAGTCGTAGCTGCTGGGATAAAACTCATCAAATGTTACATCGTTGTCCGAGTTGCCCGCGGAGGTGATAAAGAGAATGTCGGTGGCATCGCGGATCGATTCGCGCAATGCGGTATCACCAATGGTGTAAATTTCCCGCGCCAGTTTTTTACGCTCCTGGGGTGAGCCACCGGCATTGTGCGCCTCAAGTGCCTCTTCAATACCGCGCAGCGAACCACCCCAACTCATATTGACGGCTCTCACACCGTTGGCCTTGAAATAGGCAATAGTCTCTCGCACCATTTTTGCTTCCGCCCGGGCCAATTCCACGGTGGGCTCCTCCGGAATCATGGTATGCCCGTAAGTCATCCTGGCTACCAGCACCCGAATGAAGGGGTTGCCTTCAATTGCGATACCTGCCACATGGGTACCGTGGGCGTAGTTACCGTAAATACCCAGTGACTCGAGAAAACCCTTCACTTCGCTTTGCTCAAGTGCCGCCAACCGCTTGCGCAATGCGCTCGCCTCTTCGCTGTCGATGTTGGACTGGATGTCACCCAGGCCTTTCATCTGGCTCTGCAACACTGCAACGTCCTCATCAAAGTCTCCCACCGGGTACAGCAGGGAGCGCTCTTTATTTGAATGCAGGTCATAGGCGATGCCGTGAATGTCGTCGATAAAGCCGTTATTGTCATCGTCCTTGTCATTGCCCGGAATCTCACCGGAATTGCGCCAGAGCAGCGGGGCAAACGCCTCGATTGAAGTATCCACACCGCTGTCCCAGACGGCCACCACAACTGGCGTGGCCTTTGCTTCAGCGCTCAACTCGACCTTGCGGGCCTCCCATATATCCGGTTTGGTGACATCATGTTCTGCGATATAGGCCGAATAGACCTCTTGGATCGTGCCGGCGTCATCCAGGTAGTGGTCCAGGGTGAAGCTGACAGACACCAGCGTTGAGGCAATGTCGAAACTGATTTCCCCCGAGGTCTTGTCCACAATCGGCTGGTAGGAGGATTCGAGGTTGCCGAGCACCAGGGCTTTGCTGAGAATCTCGGTGCGCCCCTTGGCGCTTTTCACATTGTCCTGTACCAGACTATAGTCCAGCGCCTGCAGGGCTTCTGCCATATTGGATTCAAGCGCCGGCCCAGGGTCGTCACCGGACAACTGGGCTTGCGCCAGGGCCTCGGAGTAAATCCCCATGGTGAGACGATTGGCCTCCTTGGTCTCCAGCGCCCGCTGCGTGGCGAGTATGTCCAGGTAGTCCTGCCAGCGGTTTTCCAGCAGCGCGACACTGCCCAGCAAGGCGTAATAATCCTGCACGGTACTGTTGTCGGTGATCTCGTAGGTCTCAATATCCGCCAGGATGTCAGCTTCCACTGCCTTAGCCAGCTGCAGGAGTGCAGCGCGGTTCTCCGGCAAGTACAGTTCAGTCACCGCCAGATTCAGTTGGTAAGTGTGACGGGGAAGGTCGTCCTTGCGCGTAATAACTTGCTTGCTGACCTGCTCCGCTACGGCAGCTCTATCAGCCGCAACAACAATATGCGCACTGGGCAGCGTTACTAGTGAGAGAGCAAAACAGGCGAAAAATTGTTTTATCTGCATTCCACATTCTCCTGTGGGTAGAGTCCATCCCGGGGCTTCAGAGTTGGGATGGCGGTTTCGAGGCAGACATTACACTTTCGCAGCTGGCTTGGAAACTATGCCGAGAGATCATTAATGGTGAGATGAAGCGATGCCGCAATCAACAGGCAGCTAATAATGTAGGCTCGGCGCGGAGCCTTGTAAAACATGTGGGGTTCAATTACAGAGGCTATGACACCCCGAAAGCATAAATCAACTGCATGCCTTCGCTTGTTACATCGGGCTGTGCACGTGCGTACAGTCGGCAAGCCGCAGAATCAGCAACCCTGGTTATTACTCTCGTTCTGCTCCTGATTATGTTTTTCCTGCCATAATCCCAATGCAAGAACAGAAGAATAGATAAGTAATATAAATGCCATGATGTTCACCTGTTTCTTTAGTTGAAAAAATCACCTGCTCACCTGCTTTAGCTGATGGACCAAAGTGTAGGCTTGTCATATTTGTTACGTAATGGCCGCAATTGCTCGAACACGTTGCAAAAATGGGCATATCCCGCGGCCACCACAACCAGAATCAGGAGATTTCGCTATGTTCAGACTCGCCCTGTTGTTAATTTTGTCTGTTGCAGTGCCCGCCTGGGCTGCTGACAAATACTCCTGCATGCAGCAGGCCGAACACCGGCAGTTCGATTTCTGGGCCGGAAGCTGGCAAGTGAGCAACCAAGAAGGTGATAAAACCTACGGCAACAATACGATTACCATCGAAGAGGATGGCTGCCTGCTCACGGAACAATGGCAAAGTGCCTCCGGTGGCAGCGGCAGCAGCATCAACTACTTCAACCCCGGAGATGGCCAGTGGCACCAGCTGTGGGTGGACAGCGGCAGCTCCATCATCGACATCGCCGGCGGCCTGGATGACGGCAGCATGGTGCTCACGGGAACGATCTACTACCTGCTCGAAATGCGGCAGGCCAATTTCCGCGGTAGCTGGACACCATTAGCGGACGGTAGCGTACGTCAGTTCTTCGAGGAGCAGGGCGACCAGGGCGCCTGGAAGCCCTGGTTCGACGGCTACTATCGCCCGCTTGAGGCCACAAAGTTACCGTGAAAGCCAAACGGCACGCGGGTTTTTAACTTCACGACAGCAACCGGCGGGGCGCTGAAGTTCCGCGCGTCGATCACCCTGACTTCGCTCAAACCTGTCGCCGCGTTGTACACGACGCTGAGGATATAGCCCTCGTCTTCCGCCTCACCTGTAGCTACAAAAACGGGTTCCCCTGCGGCACAGTCATCGCCGACCTCGTGACGAACGGTTTCACCCGTCTCCAGGTCGTGCTTGAGCAAGTCCTTGAAGCCGTGGGGCCCACCGACTTCCAGCACATAGCCATAGCGGTGTGGGTGGCACTCCACGCGCGGGTTGACCCGGGGAAACTCCTGGTCAATCGTGCTGAGCACGCGGCTGTGCACCTCACCCGCATTCACGTCGATAGTCCAGCGCACGAGTTGCGAGCCCTTATCATATTCAGGGGTTTGCGGAGTAGTGAACGCCTTGTTGTAACGCACCACGTCCATCACGATGTTGTCGCCATCGTCATAACTGTTAAGCGGGTGAAACACGTAGCAGGGGTCTATATCAATCCATTTCACCGAGTCTTCAGTGGCGTTGCGATCCATGATGCCCAGCCGCGCCTGGTGTTCGTCACTCCAGGAAAACGGCATACCGTAGCCCTCATCAACCAGGCCAAAATTGCCAACAATAGGCAGGTCCATAAAGATCACTCGAGTGGCTGTAGCGCCGAAGTCGTGCATCATGACCATCTCCGGCAGGTCAATATCCACCGTCTGCGTGAGCTCACCTGCCGTGTTGACCCGGTGGTAGCGCAGATAGGGAGGGGCAAAATCGTAACCAAAGAACACCATTTCCCCCGTCCTGCCGTCGATCTTCGGGTGGGCCGTCATACTGCCGACAAGACGCCCGGCGAAATCGTATTCCCGCCGTGTTTCCAGATTCAGACCCATTTCATAGGGCAGGCCTATCTCCGGTAGGGCGAGGACACGACCGCCATGGTGGATGACATTCACATTACCGGCCCCCTGCACCAGCGGCCGAGTAGCACTCATCGGAGCCGCCTTGAGGCCCAGTTTCTCCTCAATATCCGCAGTTCTCACCCAGCGATTGCGATAGCCGGTTGCCGCGCCATTCTCAAATTTAATAGCGTGCAGCATGCCATCGCCGATGAACCAGTGGTGATTGGCCTGTGGGTTCACCGGATTGGGGCCATCGCGCAACAGGGTGCCATTCAGTTCAGGTGGCAACGTCCCGACAACGTCCAGATCACTGAGATCAAGCTCCTCCCCGACCGGGGCAAAATTACCCTGCAAAATCGGATTGTCCTCTGGTGCCAGCGGTGCATTCATCACCATATCGTTGAGTTTTGTCGTCATGTGTATTGCCTCGGGTGGTAGCGCAGAACTTGTCAGTGTCTAGATTGGGCATATTACAGTCAAACTAGACACTGTCAAGATAAATCATCATACTCCGCGTATGAAAGCCAAATACCATCATGGCGACCTCGCCAACTCTCTGGTTTCAGCTACAGTCTCGCTGCTGCAGACCCGTGGGCTCGCCCAACTCAGCCTGCGGGAAGTGGCGCGGGAGGCCGGGGTTTCACACGCGGCACCGGCCCATCACTTTGGTGACAAAGCGGGCTTGCTTACCGCGGTTGCCATTGAGGGATATAGGGTGCTGGCTGAAGCCCTGCGGGCCAGCCAAACACTGGAACGCCGCAGCCCGGAGCAACGCCTGCTGGATGCCGGCTTCGCCTATATTCAATTTGCCCTGTCCCACACCGCCCATTTTGAAGTGATGTTTCACCCCGCCCTGACCCATAGCGAGAGCCCCGAGTACATTACAGCCTCCCTGGCCGCGAAAGCGGTACTGGAAACATGTATCAGAAATTTTCTGCGGCAGCAGTCCCCGCTGGAGCAGATCCCGGAACGACAAATACAGGCAACCGTCATCGCCCTGTGGTCGCAGGTGCATGGCTTTGCCAACCTGTGGCTTGCGGGTAACCTCGGGGACATCACAGATACTGTGCGCAGGGATATGGTCATTCTGGATGTACTGGCCAGCGTCATCCCCAGGCCACATCAACCGACATAGTGGCTGTGTAGCACCACGGCAGCGGCCCCTAATCGAGCGAACGCAACAACCGGGGATAATAGGCCGCCAGCGACAGTGCCCGAACGCAAACGTAAATGACAAAAGCAGACCAAAGGCCATGAATACCGTACACCGGGGCCAGAAACCACCAGGCCGCCATAAATACCGCAGCCGAGATAAATGAAGCGTTGCGCATTTCCCGTGTGTGGGTAGCGCCGATGAAAATCCCGTCCAATTGAAATGCGGCAAACGACAGCATCACATAGAGCGCCGCCCATACCACAGTATCTGCCGCCGCCACACGCACTGCCTGAATATTGGTAAGCGCATCAATCGCCACACCGCCAAAAAACAGGATCAACAAAGCCAGCACTGCCGCCGTGGCCGCGGCCAGTTCTGTGGAGCGGCGCACGGCTATTGTCAGATCCTGCCGCCGCTTCGCTCCCAAAGCCTCCCCCACCAGGGATTCCGCAACAAACGCATAGCCATCGAGGAAAAATGCACTGAAGGACACCAGTTGCAGTAAAATATGGTTAGCGCCCAACACGGCATCACCGTAGAGCGCACTCTGGTTGATAAACCAGGCGAAAGAAAAGAGCAGTAGCAATGTTCGCAACAGAATATCCGTGTTGGCGGACATCAGCTGCAACATCTTGCCGGTATCACGCATTCTGGAGAGCGGCCAGAAAGCCTCCCCATCGCTCTGGCGCTCCCGCAGTAATTTCAGCACCAGGCCAACGGCCAGCACAAGAGTGACCCATTCAGCCACAACCGTACCCAGAGCAATGCCCTCGGCACCCCAGCCCAACACGCCGGCAAATAAAACGTCCAATACAATATTCAAGCCGTTCAGGAACAATTGGACCGCCAGCAGGTAACGGCTCTTACCCAGCCCGATCAGGGTTCCCATCAAGGCAAAAATACTGAGCGTTGCCGGGGCGCCCCAGATGCGGATGATGAAATAGTCCCGGGTGATCGCCTCCACTTCAGCGCTGCCCTCCAGCAGGCCGAGAGCCAGCTGCGCCAACGGCCATTGTAACAGCACGATAGCAGTGCCCAGCCCGGCACTGAGCAGCAGCGCTCGCCCCAGCGTGACCCGCACCTCTGCCTCGTCTCCCGCGCCGGAGGCCTGGGCGGTGAAGCCGGTGGTTCCCATGCGCAGAAAACCAAAACTCCAGTAAATAAAACTGAAGATCATCGCGCCAAACGCGATCGCGCCCAGCTGAGCAAGATTGCCCAGGTTGCCGATAACAGCAGTGTCAGCGAGCCCAAGCAGGGGCACCGCGGCATTGGCCAAAATTATGGGCCAGGCCTTTTGCCAGATTTGTGCGCGACTCATATTCCCCGGACCAGACACCTGGATCATCCCCTGCTGCAACTGCGTTCATGTCGGCGCATTTGCTCACCCCGCCAGCATTGGCTACCCTACGCCCTTCTTTACACTACGGGCAACAAAGTGATGAAACTATTGGCTAAGCTCGCTCTGTTTACCGTGGCGCTACTGTTACTGGCAATCGTGGCCTTGGATATCTGGGGCTACGCGACTCTCGGCACACTGACCCCCGCCAGCGATGCACCCCGTAACAACAACGCCAATCGCGTGGTGATGGTATCCGGGGCCACCGGCTCAGTCGGCGACGGCCTGCTCAAAGCGGCGATGGAAGACCCTCAGGTGACGAAAATTTACGCGCTCTCCAGACGCTCTTCGCCGCGCATAGAGGCCGGGGTTAACTCCGGCCGGGTGGAACTCCTGCTGCACGAAGATTTTACCGATTACTCCGACCTGACCGATGTACTCGCCGAAGTGAATACCGTGCTGTGGGGGCTGGGCACGTCCTCCCTGAACGTGGACGATGAGACCTACACCTGGATTCATGTCGATTTTCCGGTGGCTTTCGTGAGTGAGTGGCTATCGGCCCGCACCGAGGGCCCCATGTCCTTTCACTACGTAACCGGCATGGGCACCGACGCCAACGGCGACTCACACTGGGCACGAGAAAAAGGCCGTGCAGAAATCGAAGTCGCAGAAATGGCCGAGGGCACGGGGCTGCGCACATTCGGCTACCGCTCGGCCTTTATCAAACCCGCCTCAGACAGGACAAATATCGGTCACGATCTGCTGGCGGCGTTGCTGCGGCCCGGCCTGTTGGTGATTGATTCGGAAGACCTGGGTGGCGCCATGTTCGAAATAAGTGCCCGCACCGGCGAACTGGCCAACGGCACAGTGATTGATAACGCCGACAGCATTGCCTACGCGAAGGCCTATAGAGCGCAGTAGAGTCGAATTTACCGCTCTTGGCCTGATCCGGAAATTTTCGCCTTGTCCTCCTGGAACAGCCCGGCAAGCTGCTCCCGGCTATAAAGCGAGTGATCTATCAGGGCGTTCATATCGTTCGGTAAGTCCAGGGATTTTTCCAGTGCTTCAGCATCATGCCGCTTGAAGATTCCAACCATGTTCCCCGCGTCAGACTCACTGAAACCGTACTCCCGCAGAATCTTATCTGCGGCATCAAGACTGCTTCCCATCAACTCCCGCACGACAGCCTGCACACCCAATTTGTGATACAGCTGCACACTGAAGCGGTTGTGCGCACGGGCCACCACACGCACCTGCGGGTAATGTTCCCGCATCAGTTCGGCCACTCGCAGGCTCTGCTCCTCGTCATCCAGGGCCAACAACATAACCCGGGCGTGCTCTATGCCCGCTGTTCGCAGCAGGTCTAGACGACCGGCGTCACCATAGAACACTTTATTGCCAAACTTCTTCACGAACTCAATGTGTTCTGCATTGTTATCCAGTGCCGTAAAGGCAATGCCGTTGGCAGCGAGAATGCGGCCGGTAATCTGGCCAAAGCGACCAAAGCCGGCGATAACTACCGCCGGTTCGTCGTACTCCCGCACATCATCGTAGACCTTGGGGCAATTGGACGTACTGAAAAACTGGCTGTGCAGTATTACCAGCGGCGCGGTCAGAGCCATGGAGACCCCGACTACCAGTGTGACCTGCGCCGCCAACAACGGATCGATCAGACCATTGCCACTGGCCTGTGTCATCACGACGAAGGCGAACTCGCCCCCCTGGGAAAGCATCAGGCCGACATGCAGTGCATCCTTGGACGCTTGTTTAGCCAGATACAGCAGCAACCAGATCACCAGGGTTTTAACTATCACTAACGCTAAGGCCGCGCCCAGAATCAGCAGGGGTTGCTCGACCAACAGGTTCAGGTCCAGGTGCATGCCAATGGAGATAAAAAACAAACCGAGCAGAAGGCCCTTGAAGGGCTCTATCTCGGTTTCCAACTGGTGCCTGAAACTCGAGTTTGCCAACAGCATACCGGCGATAAAGGCCCCCATGCCCATGGAGAGGCCAGCCGCCTCCATACCGACGGCAGTCGCCGCGACAATTAACAGTGCGGAGGCTGTCATTACCTCGGCACTGCCATAACTGGACATCAGGCGCAGGAATGGATTGAGCAGGAATCTGCCGATGACCAGCACCAACACAATAGCCGCGAGACTGTAATACCAGGGCGGTGCTGCGGACGATGCAGAACTGGACAAAGCTTCTACCAGCAGGAGAATCGGTATCACAGCCAGATCCTGCAGCAACAGTATGCCAAAGCCCTGCTGGCCCGGTGACGTTTTCAGTATGCGGTGCTCTGTCAGCAGCTGCACTGCAAATGCGGTGGATGACAGGGCCAGCGCCAGCGCGACAACAACAGCAACAGGGATGTCATCAAGGATGAAATACAAACACAGTCCAGCGATACCTGCGGTGATCAGTAGCTGGCCACCGCCGGTAAAGATCACTGCATTGCGCATTCGCCAGAGCTTTTCCGGCGCCAGTTCGATACCAATCAGGAACAACAGCAATACCACGCCGAATTCCGCCAGATGCATGATGGTGTCGGGGTCATTAACCAGGTTCAGCGCTGAGGGCCCGATGACCACACCCGCCACCAGGTAGCCGAGTATGGCTCCCAGCTTGAGCTTCTTGAAAATGGGCACCGCAACCACCGCCGCACCCAGGAAAATTACTGCCGAACCCAGCGCACTCATGACTCGCCCCTACCTTCGGCTCGAAACGCGGTATGCGAAATAGAGCGGCACTAATATAAGCAGTGCCAGCAAAGCCACCAGAATATGCAGGCCGAAACGCTCACGGATACCGTTGGCCACTCCCTGAAACGTCGCGTCATAACCCGCCGGAAGCGGCAGCACGCCGTTGTCCGCCGCATAATCTGCGTACAACGTTTGCATAAGTTCGAACCGGCCTGGCATGGACTCACTGAGATCCGCTGTTTCCCCAGGGTCGGTGGCTATGTTGTAAAGGTGCCAGCGGTTATCGCCAACGGGAAGATAGTTGCGCACGAGTTTGTAGTCACCCTGAAACAAGGCTGCATTCCCCGCCAACTCATAGCCGACACTTTCCGTTTCCGCATATACACGGTCCACTTCGCCCACCGCCAGTGGTAGCAGGCTGCGCCCGGTCATCGGTTCTACCGGGTGTCCGCCAAAATAGCGCCCCGGCGGTTGCACGCCGCTCAACTCCAGAATAGTGGGGGCAATATCCATGACCCAGGCAAACGCGCTGGTCCATTCACCTTTCACCGGCAGCCCTTCTCCGGCAATAATCAGCGGCACACGCATGCCACCCTCGCCCGCATAAAATTTGTAGTAGGCAAGCGGCCCGGCCGCTGCGCTGGCAAAGCTTGGACCGATGGCATTGAAACTGCCTTTCAAGCCGAGGGTATCGTAGTCGTTAGTGTATCCGTTCATGGCTAGAGACAGGCGCATTAGCGGGCTACGCACATCATCGCCCCCGGATGCTTCCGAGCCGTTGTCAGACGTGAAGATAAATATGGTGTTGTCATACTGACCGATGCTTTTCAGGTACTCGACCAAACGCCCCACATGATGATCCATTGCATCAACCATACCGGCATAAACAGCCATCCGCTTGGCATGGTAGCGTCGCTCTTCATCCGAGTAGGTATCCCAGTCATTGGTAGTCGACATTGTCACCATATCTGCAGTCGCCGGTACCAGGCCCAGCTCCCTGGCCCGACTCTGTCGCTGCTCGCGCAGGGCGGTCCAGCCCGCATCGTAGACACCCATATACTTGTCAGTAAATTCCTGCGGTGCCTGTACCGGAATGTGCACAGCCTGGAAGGGCAGGTAGGCAAAGAAAGGCTTCCGGTCGGCACGTTTTGAGTCGATGAACTCAATTATATTGTCGACCAGAAAGCGCGATGAGTAGAAGTCCTCTGGCAGCGTGGTGCGCTCTCCGTCAGCGTACCAGTTAGCCCTTTCATAAATGGGAATATAGGGTTTCTGCTCCCAGTTGTCGGCGCCGGTATCAGCCATGGTAACGGTGCGCTCAAAGCCGCGACGACTCGGCAGCAAATCCGGGGTTTGGCCGAGGTGCCATTTACCCGCCATATACGTGTGGTATCCGGCGTCCTGCAGCAGACTGGCCACTGTCACCACGCCATGGCTCAAGGTGCCGCGGTAATTTTCGTGCTGGGCCAGCTCAGGCGGGATAGTTTCAGGAATATTCGGAACGCCATTGCGGTGGCTGTCCACACCCGTAAGCATCATGCCCCTGGTGGGGGCGCAACTGGCGGCGGTATGGTAGTTGGTAAAACTGACGCCATTTTCTGCCAGGGCACTCAGTGCAGGTGTCTGTATTTCGCTTCCATAAGGGGCGATGTCACTAAAACCGAGATCGTCAGCCAGAATAAGCACTATATTCGGGCTGTCGGCCTGCGCCAATAAAAGTGAATGCCAGAGGCCTGTCGCCGCCAGCAGCAACAGGCGCAGGGAGCGCACATTTCGCATTAACTGTTACTCCTTCTCAGCAAGTCTGGCAGAGGCAAACAACAACAGGCAAGCCACCACAACTTCCAGCGCGATGGGCTCCACTGCGAGGGCGGCATCATGAACCAGCCAGGCGAGGACACGAAAAGCGGCTGCTCCGAGCAGGATTAGCGCGGGAAGCTGAAACCACCGGCTCTTCAGACTGATAGCCGCGAGCACGGTCATCATGCCAAGTGCGAGAAAAAAGACGGCCATGTCGGCCACCTGGGTACTGCGCCCGACACCGTCCAGCAATGGCATCCCTAACGCTGCAGCCGCATTGGCGGGCGCAATCAGCCAGAGCAAGCCGATGCACGTAAAGAAAATACCCGGCACTACAACCAAAATTCGCAACAGTGTGTTCATTTCAAATTCCCTCAGGATCTTATCGTTTAAGTTCCCGCGGATAATACCATGCCACTGAACAGAAGCTCCCTCAGTTGCTCGCAACTTGCCGCGCCAGCCGCATGGAGAAATTTCATTGCAGATTGCTTGTGTTATTGTTTACTGACTTCAGAGGGCGTTTGCTGCTTTCAGCATTGCCTCCAGTGGCTTGAGTTCTTCACGGTAATGCTTCCAGCGCCCCACTGAAGACCTGTAAACCGGCTGGCGTACCTGTGCGAGGCTCGCGGTCATGGAAGGCGCGGTGTTAGTGTGAAATTCCAAACAGGCATTTTCCCACTCAAGCCCACAGTAAGAAAAAATCCTCCTGCACTCCTGTTCGAGATTGCCGGTGAGTTCTTCATAATTCACGTCCAGAATTCTCCCCGGCAGCGCACTGTGCCAATGCAACATCAGCTTGCGGTAGGCCAGGTAGTACTGGCCCAACTCCTCCAGGTCATAGGAAAAGGGATAGGCCTGCTTGAACAAGGTCTTGTAGACAGCAAAGCAGGTATCCATTGGATCGCGTGTGAGATGGATAATTTTCGCGTTTGGCAACGCTCGCAGTATAAGTCCGCAATAGAGGAAATTCAGCGGTAGCTTGTCAACAAATCGCGGTGTATCACCGGTATACGGTCTGGTGCTTTCCACGTAATTCTGCCCCAGTGCATTGTAGTCTACCGCCGCCGACGCTTCGACAAACTCCTGGCGGCTGGTCGAGCCGTCGGAAGGCAGTCTCGCCACTTGCCGACTCAAACATTCCGCAAAATTATTGAGTTCTCCAGCCGCGAAAACCTCGCTATGGCTTCCCAGAATACGCTCGACCAACGTGGTCCCTGTACGTGGCAAGCCCACGATAAAAATAGGTTCCCCGCTGTCACACCCCCTCGCATGACTCGCCAGGTAGTCGGCTGAAAATTTCCGGATGATCGCTTCCATGACGGCCAGATCGGCACCGTTGTCATGTTGCATATGAGATCTACGCAGCCTCGAGCCGTATTGCAATTGGTCGAATGCGCGAGGGTAATCCTCCAGATCTTCATACTCTTTTGCCAGGGCATAACGCAGGGCCATCTCTGCGCGCCAGATTTTTTCTCCCTCTGTCAGTTGTGCCTCAAGTTCACTGACATGATTCCGGTCGAGAGATTGTTTGCGCAATCTGGAACGGTGTAACCAGGCCTCATAATCTTCGGGGGCCAGCTCAATCGCCCGGTCAAAAGCGCCCTCCGCTCCCCCGAGGTCGCCGTTTGCCTGAAGAGCCAGCGCGAGGTTGGCCCAGTAGTGGCCTCTGCCCGGCTCCAGCTCCACCGCTTTCCTGAAACAGGACTCAGCGCGCAGCTGATCCCTGCAAAGGCTATGCAGATTGCCAAGGGTATCAAAGTCAGCGGCCTTGGCAACGCCGCTTACCGAAAGCTGCTCAATCACCTCACGAGCCTCGCGCACCCGGTTGAGCGCCACCAGACAAAAGGCTTTCTGAGTGAGATGGCTGAAGATGTCCGGTGCCAGCATAAGACAATGCTCCGCCAGCTTCAGGGCCGCCTCCCGATTTCCTGCCGCCAGTGCAATACGGCTGGACAAGTCCCAGCCTACAGCAAAGTCGGGAGCCTCCCGATTTAGCGACCTGCTTAGATCCCAGGCTTCCCTGATATTTCCGGATTGGTATCGCTGCCAGGCTATCCGGTACCTTTGTCGCTGCACATCTCTATTCATCAAGTAGCATCACGATGCTCGAAACTGACATCCCGGCTCTCCAACAACTAATAGCTCCCGCTAAAAACGATAGTCCGCACGCAATCCATAGGTGCGTGGAGTAGAGACCACCGCATTGGCATCTGCGCCCCACTGCGCACCCGGGTCGGCGCCCAGCAGGCCGCGCTCATCGGCAATATTGTTAACAAAAGCGCGTACCGACCAGGCATCGGATACAAGCGCGACATTCGCATTCCACATCCAGAAGCTGTCCTGCTCCACACTATTTTCAAAGAGTGATGATGCAAAATCACTGCGGTAGAAACCGCTTACACCGTAAAGCATTTCCAGGCCCCCGGACAAGGCCTGGTTATAGGTAGCACCGAAATAGAACGTATTATCACTGACACCCGGCAGGCGTACGCCCGACTCCACTGGAACGAACGTCGTGCCGTCAGCAACAAACTCCTTCATTTCGGCAGAGAGGGAGTCCAGTTTCGAGTCGTTATAGGTGTAGCTCAGATTGATACTCAGATTCTCGGTCACCTGGCCCTGCAATTCTGCCTCGACACCCTGGGAACTTGCATCACCTACGTTCAATACGCAAAGCAGACCCAGCCCGGTACAGGACAAATTGGCCTGCATATCATCCCAGCTGACGTCATAGTAAGCGAGGCTGTAGCGATAGGCATCGAACAGGACCCCCTTGACACCCACTTCAATATTTTCGGTTGTGTCGGGTTCATACAGGAAGGCCTTGGCGTTTATTGGTGCACCAAACGCGTCATTGGGCAGACCATTGGCCCCGCCGCGTCGGAAGCCCTCCGACCAAACCGCGTAGATGTTGGTGTCGTCGTTAAGAGCATAGGATGTGTTGAATTTGTAGAGTGAGCCATCGTCAGTCGTCTTGGCCGATCTTGAGGAGACGCCACCGGGAACAAATTCCAGGCCACCAATCTGAGTCGTTTTAAACTCCTGGTCATAAAAGCGGGCTCCACCGGTTATCTGCCACTGGTCGGTGATATTCCAGGTTACCTCGCCAAACGCCGCGGCATCGGTAAAGCTGTTGCTCTGCTCAACCAGGTAGGCCTCGTCCTTCACAATAGTTATGGGGCCATTGGTCTCATCTACCCCCCAGAGTGTTCCGAAGCCGCAAGGCGCGCCACCAAATGTATCGGTTACTATAAAGCAGGAGTTCGAGTAATCGGTGTAACCGTAATAGAACTGATTGGCAGCGAGATCGGTATCCTGATCCATGTAGAACAAGCCGGCCACCCAGTCGATGGTGTTGTCACCCTGCGACACCAATCGCACTTCATACACATTACCCTGATCGTTAAAAGAGGATTTATCCTCAATCAAGGGCCGGGGACTGGTACCGTAATAGGATTCGTAAAAGCCGAACTGTTCATAGAAATCCGTCAGATCCCGTGAACCATCACCCTTTGACTTATACGTCGATGCGGAGCCGGAAAAACTGGCAAAGCCCATATCGAAATCCACATCGAGTGCCAGGATATCAACATCCCGGTTAAAAGGCTCCGCGACCAGGGTGCCATTTTTCAGGGAGTCATCGCCGTACTCCAGGTAGGAGTTCATCTGCGTGCCACCCACATCATCCGACTGGTAGTGATAGGCGAGATTGGCCTCCAGCGAATCCGTGGGCTGCCATCGCACAGCAGCACGAAAACTACTTATTTGCGCGTCATTAACACCATCCACGCTCTTGTACACGGGCTGGCCGACATAGAAGTTAGCCGCATCGCCTATGGGGTCTGTGGCCCCGTTGGACAGGTCGGGGGAGCCATCCGCCCGGCGCACGTATCGCTTGGGCTGATCAATATATCCGGAATTATCAACGTAGCCGCCATTCAGACGCAGTGCCAGCGTATCACTGACCGGTATGTTAAGGATCAGGTCTGTTTCATAGTTTATGCCGTCACCATTTTTCGTCTGGCTGACACCGCCACTAATCTCTCCGGCAAATGCTTCAAAATCAGGTTTATTGTAAATATATCGAACCGAACCGCCCAGGGAGCCCGATCCGTAAAGTGTTCCCTGGGGACCGCGCAATACCTCGACCCGCTCTATGTCTCGCAGCCGTAGACTGACGAAAACGGGTGTCTCATCAATATAGGTGGAGACTACTGGCGCTGTTGACAGCGGGCCACTAACCCGCGTCGTGTCTTCGGCATTGATGCCGCGTATTATCAGGCTTGAGTTATTCACCCCGCTTCGGGGCCCCAGGTCGATGAAATTGACTCCTGGAACCGTGCGGAACAAATCGGTAGCGGAATCAATCCCCTCTTCGAAAAGGTCTTCCCCGGTGATTGCTGAGATATTGTAGGGAACATCCTGTACGGACTGGGCTCGTCTGGTCGCAGAAACGATAACCTCTTCGAGCATCATCTGTTGCGCACTTACATAAACCGGCGCGCCCGAAGCGCAGGCTGCGATGATCGCCGTGGATAAAATTCTTTTGCGGAAGGGCTGATTCATAATGTTGTTCCTCCAGTTTAAAAATACTTTTTAATACGTTTTGGTGGCGTATTTCACCCTCGAGGCGATGTCGTTTGTGCAGACAGCACTTCTACAGGTTGGTAATCAATGGGAAAGCCAAAACACCGGGGCGATACAAACTCCAGGGCTTTTTGCGTTCGATAGAACGCCGGACAGCCAATAGCAAACACGGATACTCTCTGCCCGTAACGCAGTCGCTCGGCGTTTATCGGTGTCGATGTTTCATAGTCGAGAATGGTGATGAGATCGGGTACCGAGGCCACGGTGCGATCACTGATCCGAGCCAGAAGATATTCGTTTTTTATACTGATCTTGAGTGCTTCACCGACACCATCAAATGGGGTGATGGTGGCCTCGCCGATATCGTAACCACCTACAATCCGGGTCGCGCTGTCTACCACCTTACCCGTGTAAAGATGAAAAATGTCGCCGTAGATGGAGGAGCGAAACAGACTTTGTAGCGGCTCAAATATACGGTGCGCATTGCCTCGATACTTTCGGAGTACACGTCCGAGCTCAATTGAAAAGCTGATTGTTCTGGGCACTATCGAATCCCGCAATTGTCGCCCGCTCATGGGGTGCTCAGCTGACGTGACCATGCCGCCGGAGGTGAGCGCGCAGCGCCGTATTTCGCGCTCAAACTGCATAATGTCGGTGGTGTGAAACTCGGTGATATTTCCCAGGTAGTCCGTTGCCAAAGCCGGGGTGGGTGACACCCCGCTGATCGGATAAGTCATCATTTGCGCTTCCGGCAGCGCCCGCCCCATACCATCACCATTGACTACGGGGATACCCATGGCAGCCGCCGCCACAATGGGAATGAGTGAATTCCCACCACCTACCTCGAAGGACACGACAGCGTCCACTTTTCGCCCAAACCTGTCTTCAAACGCGCGCAGCGTATTCGCCGCCTCATTCATGGAAGGTAAGAGCTCAAGACTGACCGTGGGGGCCCCCACACCGCCCAGTGCAACGACAAAAGCATCATCGGCAACATCATTGGGGTCGATCAGCTCAACAGGGCCGTATTTGTCCAGGGCCTGTCTGGCGATAAGTTCCGCCACATGAGGGTCACCACCGCCACCGGTGGCCAGAAATACCGCACCTGTCACCAGGTCCGATAGGGACTCACTACCCAGTTTTGCCACCCTTAACCCCCCCTTTCCCGACGAAGAATATCCCCGACGGCCTTGATGCGGACACGAGTTGAACCCTCGGACATGTAGGAGATGGTGGTTTCCTCGATATCCGCAATGCGCACAGTTGCCTCGTCCGCACCCGCAGCGATCGCGGCCCGCCGCGCCTCCTCAGACATCTGGCGAATAGTGTCCTCCCTGGGCAGTTGCTGGTAGGAGACCAGTCGTTCAACCTCCCCGCCAATCTGTGCAATGGCGGCACCAATCGCGTTAGCCACGCCAGAATGCGGTGGACAGTGCATTGCCGACGCCGATGCCAGCTTCTCCGACACAAGAATGGCGCCGCCACCCACCAGCACCACAGGAAGGGGATCACTGCTCGGCATCATTTTCTCTATACCAAGGTTGAGGATGGACTGAATCGTCTGCAGCCCGTTGCTGATTGTTTCCGGCGGCAGATCAACGCGGTGTTGGCCAGCGCCGATATTTGCCCGGCCTGCGGCGACCAGAATGTCTGTGGCCGTCAGCGTTGTGCCACCAAAAGCCAGGCCTTCCGTCACGAGCTTGTGACCGACCGACTCCGGGCCGATCACCCGGCCCTCGTCGCTGACCAGGCTGCCGCCACCCAGCCCCAGTGCGAGGATATCCGGCATCCGGAAATTGGTTCTCACACCGCCGACCTCAATGACAATATTGGATTCCCGTGGAAAGCCGTCCTGTAGAATGCCTATATCTGATGTGGTGCCGCCTATATCCACCACAATGGCATTGTCCAGGCCGGTAAGCTTGCAGGCACCGCGCAAGGAGTTGGTGGGACCGGAGGCGAAGGTGAGCGCGGGGAAGCGCCGGACAAACTCGGCATCCATCAGGGTTCCGTCATTCTGGCTGACAAAAAAACGGCAGGTAAGCCCGCGCGTTTTCAACGCAGTGCCAAAGGAATCGACTACTCTGTCGGCAAACTGCAACAGGGACGCATTCAGGATCGCGGCGTTCTCACGCTCCAAAAGGCCCAACCTGCCGATACGATGGGAGCAGGTGATATTAATTCCCGGAATGGCTGACCTTAATTGCTCGGCAACCACCAGTTCAGGCTCGGGGGTCATTGGGGAGAATGCAGCCGATATGGCGACGCTCTTTACGCCTTTGCGCTTGATATCGGCAATTACTCGATCAACTTCGCCCTGGTCCAGGGCAACCAGCGGCCTACCGTCATACAGTGTGCCACCACGAATCATATACACATGATCGCCAAGGCATTCTGAGATACCTTGCGGCCAGCCTATCTTGGGAGGCAGGCCATCACCCGAGGGTAGGCCGATGCGAATTGCCGCCACTTCGGACAACTGCTTCCGCTCTATCACTGCATTGGTAAACTGAGTCGTACCCAGCATAACGGCCTCGATCGAGCTCTCCTGGGCGCCGGCATCTGACAAGATACTCTCCAGCGCTTCCAATATTCCTGAACTGACATCAGCAGTTGTGAGGGACTTGACCGATGACACAACATCATCCCCATCGAGCAGCACCGCATCCGTATGGGTACCACCCACATCAATCCCAATTCTCATTGGCGCGCCCCCCTGATGCGGGCAAGCAGGAAGTAAGCTAATGCCGCGACCAGCATGGCGTCTATGGCCGCAATCCCGCTTAGCGAGATCCAGCCCCAGGAGCCTACCAGCGAGACACATGCGCCCAGCGCCCAGGAGAACACGGCGTCAGGCCTGAAGCTCTCCTGCCGCGTGATGCGCTCGCTGTGGTATGCGCTGCGGCGAAGAATCAGGTAGTCGACGGCGATAACACCTGACACGGGGACAAAAACTATCGCCAGGTAAAAGAGAAAGGACAGGAAGTGATCCAGTATATTCAGGAAAGCAGCCAGGGTTCCAAGGCTGCCAAGTACAACCACCAGCACCGTATTGTTGAACCGGGGCGCAGTCGACTCCACGCTCAACATGGTGCTGTACAAATTCAGTGAATTGAGCACCCAACTGCCGAAAATTACGATCGCAAAGGCCGCCCAGCCAATGCCCAGAGTTATCATAATATTGAGGAGATCTTCATCCTCCAGGGCCGTGGCGGCGAGGCCACCCGCCGACGTAACGATAAACTCGATCACCAGATAGGAAATCAGCACCACAAGAACTGCACCGCTCCAGTGCCGTACAAAACGAGTAATATCAGGGAGTATTACTGCACCCACAATTACTGCACCTACCACGGCCGAGACGCCATCGCCAAAATTCATTTCTGTAGCGGATTCTCTTTGTAACATGGCCCCCAGAGACTCGACCTCCAGGGACCCGAGAATCAGTTGCGCGGTAACGACTACAAGCACCGGCACCAGCAACATGGACAGTACGTTGATGGCGCGAAAACCAATAACCGTGGTTATAGTCATGACTGCGCCGGCAAACAGCTCTATGGGCCAGGCCGGTATTGAAACTTCAAAAAGTTCGATCAGCAGGCGTTGTACCGCGCCGCTAAAGAGGTCTATGTTGACACCGAACCACCCCAGCAGGGAAAGCGCAAAGGCCAGATTGACAAGTGCGGCGCCATTACTACCAAAGGCAATCCGGTTCAGCATGTAGGAACTGAGGCGGGTGCTTGCACCAATCGAAGCCGTCACACAACCAATCAGGGTCAGCAGCAACGTGCCTACCGCAAGAATTTCCAGTGTACGCCTGGGAGACGACCCGACGGCCACCTCCACACCCGTTAAAAATGTGGGTAGAGAGAAAGCCACCATGGCGGCGACCAGAGCGACCCGGAACCACCCGACCGTACTTTCATCGGGGACAGGCTCGGTGGCGAATTCACTGGATTCTGCTTCCATAGCCGCTGTGTTTCTTGTTATTGGAGTGATGCGGTGAGTATTGCATGGGGCTGGGAAAATGTGCTCTTGAAGTGAGCTGGCTTTGCTTTAGACTCTCTCGTAGACGCCAACCCATACCGAATAATGTACGCCTATGCCTTCCAAAAAGCCGATAAAGCTGGACGCCATAAACCGGAAGATCCTGGCCACAATACATTTACAGTCAGATATTACCAATGCCAAGCTGGCCGAAGCCGTCAACCTGTCACCCGCCGCCTGTTCGCAACGCACCCATGCGCTGAAAGAAGCCGGTTATTATTTTAATTGCCACGCTGAGGTGGACCTCGACCGGATCTGTGAGCACGTTATGGCCTATGTTGAGTTTACCTTGAGCGACAATGGCTTGAAGAGCAGGCGCAAGTTCGAGGCTGCAATAGAAGTCATACCGGAGTTTATGGACTGCTTGCGCCTCGGCGGTACTACCGATTACATTTCTTTTACCTGCTGCACAAACATCGCCGAACTCAATCGAATTTGTGACGAAGTGAGCGCCAACGAGTCGCTGGATATACAAAAAATCGTTATTCGACCGGTACTGGAACGCTCCAAGTTCTATCTGGGTTACCCTATCGCCAAACTGAAGTGGCTTGAATAGCGTAGATCAGCTGCGATCCACCGTAATATGGGGTATATATGCGTGATGTAGTCATAACCAGCGAACCTGTTGAGCTTTACAAGATTCTCAAGTTTGAAGGTATTGTGGGCAGCGGCGGCGAGGCCAAAGCGATTATTGCCGAGGGCCTGGTGCGGGTCAACGGTGAGGTAGAGACGCGGAAACGCCGAAAAATCCTGAGCGGCGATGTTATTACATTCGCCGATGACGAAATGACAATGAGGCTCAGCTAATGCGCGCATGGATAGTTCACGAGTTCGGTAAACCAGCCGATGTGATGAAGCTCAACGAAAACGCAGAAGAGTTTGAGCCCGGACCGGGGCAGGTCAAGGTGCGCGTCGAGGCCGCTGGCCTGGGCTTGCCCGATGTGTTCATGTGCGCCAATAATTACCCACTCACACCGCCTCTGCCCTTCACACCTTCCCAGGAAGCCGCTGGTGAAATAATCGCTGTGGGCGAGGGTGTAGACAAACAATTAATGGGCACCCGGGTACTCGGGCCTACCCTGTTCCAGCAACAGCGGGGCGGTCTGGCAGATGCCTGCCTGATGCACGCGCGTGGCGCATTCCCTATCCCCGATGAGATGCCCGGCGAGGAGGCAGCAGGGTTTTTCATCCCCTACCTGACCGCGTGGATCGGCCTGGTGCGCAGGGCGGCAATACGCGCTGACGATACTGTTCTGGTACTGGGAGCATCGGGCAGCTCCGGTTGTGCGGCCGTACAACTGGCAAAAGCCAAGGGTGCACGGGTTATCGCGGTCGCCGGCGGACAGCGCAAGGTGGATTTCTGCAAGACTCTCGGGGCCGATGACATTATCGATCACCGCGCCGAGGACATCACCGCAAGAACCCTTGAATTAACTGGCGGTAAGGGTGCCTCGCTAATCTTTGATCCGGTGGGCGGCAGGGCGGGACGAGCTGCCTTCAAGGCCACCGCGTTCGAGGGGCGATTTCTGGTCATCGGCTACGCCAGCGGCGAATGGCCGAAAATCGAGTTACCGGAAACCCTGCCGAGAAATATTTCACTGGTAGGCGCCATGCCGGTGGGCTTCTCCCCGGAGCTTTTAATGGAGGCGCACGAGGACCTCATCAAGCACTGGCAGCGCGGGGAGATAAAGGCTTCCAATGTGCAAACATTCGCTTTCGAAGACGCCCTCAAGGCCGTCGAGCACATCGCGGCGGGCAAGGTCGAAGGCAAGGTGGTAGTACGATTCTCAGAGAGCGCCAAGAACCTGTAAGATTTTCAACAAACCGAGAGCGACGGTCACCAGCGCCACTACTACACCCGCACAATTTACCCAGACTTTGTTAGTGTAGGCACCTAATACATCCTTGCGGTTCATCAGCAACAGCAGAAAACCGGCACACAACGGCAGTAAAAAGCCGTTTGCCGCCTGTGCAAACAGGATGGCCGCCAGGGGCTTGATGCCGGCAGTAGCGAATACTGTTCCGGTAACCAACACCGCCAGCGCAACCTGCCTGAAACGCGTGCCCCGCATGTCCTGGGGCCAGCCGATAACACCACAGACCGCGTATGCCGCCGCCAGGGGTGCGGTAACAGCGCTGCTCAGGCCCGCAGCGAACAAACCGGCGGCAAAAAAATACCCGGCGCTCTCGCCCAGTAGCGGTTCCAGCTGTCGCGACATGTTCACAGCAGAAAATTCTATTCCGCTGCCAAAAAATGCGGCCGCCGATGTGCTCAGCACCGCGAGGGTAATGATTCCCCCCAAGCCGATAGACAGGCCGGTATCCACCCGGGATTCATGCAGCGCTTTTTTTAGCTCCACATCCGCGGACCATTTCTCCTGCACCGCACTGGCATGGAGAAACAAATTATAGGGCACTACAGTAGTACCAATCAGCGCCATCACGGTGAGCAGTGAGCCAGCTGGCAACGACGGCAGCAACAAGCCTTCGAACATAGCACCGATGGACGGGCGAACCATTGCCAGCGTGAGCAGAAATACCACGCTCATCAGCAGCACCAGGCCAATCAACAACTTTTCTATCATCGGATAGGTGCCGGAAAGCAGCAATCCGCCCGCCACAACGCCGACCAGCAGGGCCCACCAGTTCAAGCCTATGCCGCTGATACTCGCAAGTCCCAACGCGGCACCGGTGATGTTGCCGGTCTGATAGGCCGCATTGCCTACTCCCACTGCGGCGACTACCAAAATGACGGCTGCCGTCCCCAGCCAGCTCCCGCGATAACTCGCGCGCAGGGTTTCCGCCAGGCCCCTGCGCGTCACCAGCGCAAGGCGGGCTGCCATCTCCTGTAACAGAATCGTGGCCGCAACAGAGAAGGCAAGTGCCCAGAGCAGTGCAAAGCCGAACTGGGCGCCGGCGATGCTGGCGGTGGTGACGGTACCCGGGCCGATGAATGCAGCAGCCACCAGAATCCCGGGGCCAAATTTGCTCTTGGATTTTGTCACGACACTAGGAACTCGACTCTACGGTTAGCTTGAAGCCCTGGGTGGGAAAGTGCACATGCAGTAACCCCAGGTCCCCGGTTTCCCGCGCCACGATCCAGCGTGATTGGTCTGCGCCAACGAGCAGGCCGGTTGTCGCATCGAGCGCATAATCATTTGGCGCTACCACTACCCGTGCACCCATTTTCGGATGGTCCTGCAATGCTACGGGAACCGGGCGAGGTTGCGCGGTTCGTGCGGCGGCAAAGGCGTCATCTGCGCTTCCCGCTTGCATGCGACCGTGTCCGTGAGCAGTCATCCGGTCATACCAGGCCGCAACCCCAGGCAGGCCGGAGGGAATGGGAATACCGCCCACCACCACCTTGAACCACAGTGTGTGATAGGCAACAAAATCGAGGTATACAGGTGCATCGCCGCCCAGATAAACCCCTTTGGCAGTCAGCATGTCCTCCAGTGACCGGAGATGCTCTGCAAACAGGCCAACTGCCCGCTTGGGAGGAACAATCTCCGTCTGCGCACTCCGGGCTACCCCCACTCTGTCCTTGAGAAACCTCAGTGCGTGTAGGAACGAGAGGTCACTGAACAATCTGCGCAAAACCCGTCGTGCGGGAATTGAACTGACCGCAGCCCAGAAAACCTCTCCTTCAAATTTGCTAGCCAGAGCCTGGCTGGATTCGTCACTGGTAGCGGGGTCTAATTCTTCCCGCCCGCATGACGCGGCGATTTCGGCACAAATCAGGCGAGTGTCACAGAAAATATCGGCCCCTACCTGCGTCACCGGGATTCGCCGGTATCCACCCGCCAGAGGCTCCACTATCGGCCTCGGTGGACTTTCGGGAGAAACGACAGATTGCCACTCCAGATCGAGGTAGCCACACATCAGGCGGATTTTTTCCGAAAACGGCGACATGGGGTAGTGATGCAGGATTATCATAATGGCAGGCCCGGTTTACGGTCCCCTATTTTTGTCTAATAAATCTATTACAACGACCCCAGGCACCTGGAGGATCTCTGGCGCACAGTGAACGGGGTTTTGCCGCCCGTCAAGAGCATCCTGCCCAATGCACGCCGACGCAAAGGCAGCAGACATGCGTAAAATTCTGTTATCGTGAGTCAGTGACCATATCCTGAATGCACACAACAATGGAAAGCACTACAAGCAACACTGATACCGCGCTGATGCGCCAGGCGCTAGCACATGGCGGCGTTGTACTGGCGCTCGTCGCATCGTTGGTGGCGGCGAACTCATGGGGCCACACGGCCAGCAGCAACATCGAGCACTACGCAACAGCAGTCTGGGCATTTTTGTGCGGGCTGGTTTTCAGTCATATCATTCACGAGTGGTGTCATTACGCGGGGGCACGCATAGCGAAGTCCACGCTTATCCTCAAGCCCGGTGTTCACCCGATCTTTTTCGAATTCAATCTCGAAACGAACACATCGCGACAATTCCTATGCCTCAGTCTAGCCGGCCTGCTGGGTAACTTCCTGCTATTGGCTGTGTTAATCACCTGTGCAGCACCCGGCAGCATTGTGTACGTGGGTCTGCTGGCGGCAGTGCTGGGCCAACTCGTCTTTGTACTGATAGTGGAGCTCCCTGTTTCGATCGAAGTGATTACAGGCAAGAATCCACTGACAGTGCTAACAACACATTTCGGCCAGGGTGGCCCACTGTTCTTCAGAGCTGCACTGGGCGGGGTGGGCACCGCTGCACTGGTTTTCCTACTCTATTGATCCGCTAGCTGCGAATTTGCGCGGCACCATTGATAGCACGCAAGTCCAGCGGAGAAAGTATCCCACTAGCGGCCGCGCACACAGCGGGAATTGCGTTCACAATCCGGTTGGCCGCAGTACCATTCCCTCCCCCCGCGGGCCCCGGCTCTATTGCATCATGGCCGTGTACGCTGAGAACCAGATTAGGGCTACCTTTGATCAACACCTGGTGACAACCCCGACCGTGGGGCGGGTAAGGCCAGTCGGGGGCACAGTCATCATCAATCCGCGTGATATGTTCCAACACCAGGCGTGTTGCACCATTGCAATTACCACGTAGCTCAAAACGGAACGCACCCTGGCTGCCCTGTTCAAACAGGCCCATACCCGGCACGTCTACCGGGCGTTCCAACGCGCGGCGCTCCACATGTACCGCAACACTGTCCAGCGTAATTTCCAGGGCCTGCGCCATGATATGCAACATGGGCTCCCATACCATTCTCAGGGAAAATTCCTCCAGCATTTGCGGGAGTGTATCCATGCTGCCACCGAAACCGATCACCTCACGAACCACCTCGGGCTGGTCATATAGACCGTAATTGAATATCTCCTGGACACGAATTTCCTCGATATCGGCAACAACTCCGCTGGCCATTATGGGAAGAATATCCATGGCCCACCCGGGATCAATACCGGAAACAAATACCGAGCTGTTACCCCGGGTGCAGGCATCTCGCACGGGAGCAATAGCCTCCTTCATGCCACAGTCCGGATACAAAAGTGGATAAAACGCAGTCGACACAACATTGACGCCAGCTTCCAGGCAGGCCAATAACTCCATAAACGCTTCCGCACCACGGGTATCGGCATTAGCGGTGTAAACCAGTGCATCGGGCTTGTTATCGCCGAGCAAGTCCTGCCAATCCGTTGTTGCCAACACACCAACCGGAGCAACACCCGCCAGTTCGCCCGCATCGCGACCGACCTTGGCAGGATTGGCAACGATAACAGCAACCAACTCCAGATCGCGGTGACCAAGCACCGCGCGAATTGCAGGCCGACCGACATTGCCGGTTCCCCAAACCGCCACACGTGTTTTCATAGACTCTCCTAATAGGACCGCGGCAGACATCAGGTAGTGCACCCTAACTCTCCGGCCGGCATTGAACAATGCCAACCGCCACAGCTGAGGCACCACCGGATTAGACAGAGATACCGGAACTTTCGCCACAAACGACAAAAGAAATGTAATGGTCTGGTATAGCAAATTCAACCACTCGCAACCCCTCGTCAACTTCAGTGATGAAAGCCTACGACTATGCTACAACAGGTGCGTCGTCCCACTTGCAGGCCCCACTTATTTGACGCACTCTACTGGTTCTGCGGACCACGCAAGAGTTCGCACCAGTATAAAAATAACGAGGTTGCGCTATGTCCCGTTCGCACCGCTACAACAGAGTATGGCCAGCAATTGTTGGCGCCATGGTTTTTGGTGGCCCGGTACCAGCAGCTTGGTCCCAGGAAGGCGTGCTTGAAGAAGTGGTAGTGACCGCCCGTAAACGGGAGGAAAACCTACAGGAGACACCTGTAGCGGTAACCGCTCTAAGCGCAGCAACACTGCGCGATGCAGGCGTGCGGAATCTCGCCGACCTCAACCAGATTGCGCCGAACATCGAAGTGTCCTCCGCAAACGGTACCGCTCCCGTCGCGAATATCTATATTCGTGGTATAGGGCAGCGCAATACCGGTCCCAATATCGACTCAGGTGTGGGGATATACATTGACGAGGTTTACGTCAGCCGGCCAGACGGTGCTCTGCTGGATATTTACGACATGCAATCGGTACAGGTATTGCGCGGACCACAGGGTACGCTGTTCGGCAAAAACACGACAGGCGGGGCACTGGTATTTACCACCAATCGCCCGATAGATGAGTTCGAAGCATCTGTAGGGGGACGCCTGGGCAACTACGACCGACATGATGGGAATTTCATGGTTAACGTGCCGATCGCAGAAAATCTATGGACTCGCTTTGCCGGCTCTACCGTAAACAGCGATGGCTGGATAAAAAACGTGTACGACGGCAAAAAATACATGAACGAAGACCGCCAGAACCTGATGTGGCAAACCCGCTACGTACCAACCGATGCGCTGACGCTTGACCTCAATCTGAACTGGGCCAGGACCAAGCAGAAAGCCCGACCGCAGAAGTGCCGGCCGGTACCGGGTTACCTGGGCTGGCAGGCAGAGTTGTTTAACCAACTGGCGATAATACCGTCGACGGGGCGCACGGTGGATGATTTCTGTCAGGATGCCGCGGATGCTGGTGACGAAACCACGATCATCTCCGATCTGGGGGGTGATTACTCGGCAAAGAACAAGGGTGCCAGCCTCATCGCCAACTGGGATCTCAACGAGGACATGAGCTTCAGAAGTATTACCGCCTGGCGTTATACCGATGCCTACCAGGACGATGAAATCGACCACACCGCCATACCATTCCTGCACCGCACCCAAAACCGGCACCCCGCTGGCAAACCGCGTAAGACGGACCAATACAGCCAGGAATTACAGCTGACGGGAGATGCGATCAATGACCGACTTCACTATGTCGCTGGCCTATACTGGTTCAGCGAAAAAACCACCGGCGAGACCACGGTTAATTTCCTCGGCCCCTTCGACCCCGCCCTGAACAACTGGCTATTCCTCAACACCTCCTCCACCAACCTGGATGCGGAGAACGATGCAACGGCCGCGTTTGCACAAGTGGAATGGGAGTGGAGTGAGCGATGGCGCACCACGCTGGGGCTGCGCTACACAGAGGAGACACGCAAGCTGCAGCGTAGACGCTTTGAGGTGATTGCGAACAGCCTGGACGCGAACGGCGGCGACGTCGTAGAGATCATACCCGGATCCGGCTTGTATCAAGGCGGGCCGAATTTCGAGTACAACCCCTTTTTCGAGTTTGCCGAGCAGGACTATACCCGGGCCAAAACATCGGACAATGACACCACGCCCATGGCCAGCTTGCAGTACCTGATGGACGGCGTGGACGGTATAGATGCCGGCACTGTATACCTCACCTACAGCGAAGGCTTTTTATCCGGCGGCCTGTCGGAAGCACCCTCCGGCGATCTGGAAAATTTTGAACCGGAGGAGGTTAAAAACTGGGAGCTGGGCTTCAAGCTCGATTTACTGGACAGCAGCCTGCGTGTAAACGGCGCCTTTTACTACTCCGATTACAAGAACCGCCAACTGACCTCACTGGTTATAAACCCGGTTACCAACTCACCGGCGCCGGCTACCGTTAATGCTGCGAAATCCTCCATCAAAGGCTTTGAACTGGAAACCCAATGGTATCCGGTAGAACAGCTGCAGCTTATGTTCAACCTCACACTCAACGACGGCAATATCGAGAAGTTCATCGACACCCAGATCACCATTGCTGATGCACCCACACCTGGAGAGGGGTGCACCAGGGCCGACCTGACCTTCCTGCAAATCGATTCCTGCCCCAACGACCGCTCCAATGAAAACCTGCCACGCCTGCCCAAGCAAACCTATTACTTTGCTGCCGAATATACTCTGGAGACCTCCTTCGGGGCGGTAATGCCACGCATTCAATTCAGCTACAAATCGGACGTCGATTACTGCTTTGATTCCGCGAGCTGTGAATCGGGCCTGTGGCTGGAGAAAAAACAGCGCGACCTCAGCGCCCGGGTGACCTGGATTTCGCCTGACGAGACATGGGTGGGCGCAATATACGGCAACAACCTCACAGACGAAGACTATATTGTCGGTGGCACTGCGCTGGTGGAGTCGGAAGGTGTAGGGGGTTATTCCGTAGCGACACCCACAACCTATGGCGTGGAACTGAAATACACCTTCTGACAGGACTACCCGTGAGACATTCTCACTAATGTGAACTATGATCTGTGGACTCTATCGACAGAGGGTCAGCGATGATATTTCACCAGATTGCCACGGAACGCGGCTGCCAGTCTTACTTAGTGGCCTGCGAACATGCCTGCACTGCCATCATCATCGACCCGGAAGAGACGCAGATCGATCGCTATCTCGGCCTGGCTGCGCAGGAAGGTTTGCGTATTCACTATGTACTCGACACGCACACCCACGCAGACCATTTTTCCGGCACGATTGAAATGGCAGAAGAACTGGATGTGCCGATAATTATGCACCGCGACAGCCCGGCACCCTATGTAGATCTGCGGGTAGATGACGGAGAAAAAATCAACCTCGGCAGGCTCTCTCTCAACATACTGCACACCCCCGGCCATACCGCCGATTCCATCTGCGTACAGGTGGAAGACAGGGTGTTTACCGGCGACACCCTGCTGATCGGCGGTTGCGGCCGCTCTGACCTGCCCTCCGGCGATCCAGACCAACTCTATGACAGCCTGTTTAACAAGCTGTTATTGCTTGACCCTGCCACCCGAGTCTACCCCGCCCACATATACAACAACCGCGAGCACTCCACGCTGGAAGAAGAAGCGGCCAAGAATCCTCGCCTGCAGTTAAAGGAGCGCGCTGAATTTGTCGCCCAGATGCGCAGGCTGACGCTGCGAGAACCGGATCACTTATCGGAAGCACTGCGCACCAACCTGACAGGTGGCAAAACCGTAGAGCAGTTGATCTCCGCAGCGGCCCGCAATGTGCCGTTCATGTCATTGGAGGAAGTACTGCGACGTGTTAAGTCCAAAGACTCAGAGGTCATGTTGTTGGATGTGCGCGAGCGCGATGCCTTCGAGCGCGGACATATACCCGGCGCCACCCATATTCCCAGAGGGCAACTGGAGCTGCGCGTCAACGAAGCTCTGCCCGACCCCACCAAACGCATTGTAGTCTACTGTGAGGTTGGTCGAGTCTCGACCCTGGCCACCGCCACTCTGCGGGAAATGGGTTTCAGCCGGGCGGTGGCATTGGACAAGGGTATGCAACAGTGGGTCGAGAACGGCTATCCGGTGGAGTCGGGAGCGTAAGCTATCCACATTCGCTTGCTGCCGAGGTATTTCCGAGCAAGTTTCCGCGGCTAGAGCACGGAGCCTTTCTTGCCGAGAAATATGGTGTGATGGCTACCCTTTCCGGGGCGTGCTCGAACTGAACGTACAGTGGTATGAAAACCCGCTTTCTTCAGGCGTGTGACAAACTGCGGATCCGGCCCGGCGGACCACACGGCCAGCGTCCCCTCCCCAGATAAAGCCATTTTCAAAGCCCTTAGCCCCGCCGCAGAGTAGAGCCACTGATTGTCCGAGTGGGTCAGGCCATCGGGACCGTTATCGACGTCGAGCAAGATGGCATCGAAGATGCCCTGGCTGCGGGTAACCAGTTCCGCTACATCGCCAATATGGACGCGGGTACGATCATCCTGCAATGGCTGGCCGGCACAGTCGCCCAGTGGCCCCCGGTTCCAGTCCACAACTTCGGCGATCAATTCGGCTACCGTGATCTCAGCCGAACCGGGGACCGCCGCCAGAGCAGCCGCGAGGGTGAAGCCCATACCCATACCGCCGACCAGAACCCGGGCCCCCTCAGCAGATTCAAGTTGTGCACAGCCCAACTCTGCCAGCGCCTCTTCTGAACCGTGCACGCGGCTGTTCATCAGCTCACCCCGAATGCCCGAAAGCCGAATGGAAAATTCCTTGTCACGCTGCAGCAGTGTGAGCGTCCCGCCGTCACCGGGAATGTCCACTGCGGCCAGTGTTATCCATTTATTCATCAATTCTCCTGGCGTGAAACTCAAACAGCCGAAAGCGGCATCACCAAGCCACACTGTAACACCAGCCCGAAAGGTCTGGCATAACCCATCCGACTCTGCCTACCCGATAGGGCGCCCCCCCACAACTCGAACATCCGCTAGCGCCACTGGAGACCGGTGACAGCTATCTGACGTATACAGACTATAGCCACAAGGAGACCGAATCGAGTGGCGAAGTGGGCACCCGCTATCGCCGGGATGGCTGGGATGGGCGGGCGGGCGGGCGGGGGGGGGGGGGGGGGGGGGCGGGCGGTGACAGCATCCTTTCATGGTGCTGTCACCGCGCACTTTACTCAGGACAAGCGAAACACAATAACTGCAACGTGTTCCCGGCAGATCAGGCCTGCTCTAACTCAAAGGTCAGGCCTGCATTACGTTTTAAACGGTCGACCAACAGGCTTCCCATTGCCGGCGCGGGTGTCCAGATTCCGCCCGCAACCGTCTCCGGATTCTTGAGCAGGCATATCGCGCTCTCGGCAATAATCTTCGACGTTGAACCGTAACCCGGGTCCATATCGCCGGTGACCCTGGCACGCAGGCTTTTACCATCCGCCGTGTGCCCCACAAAGAGCACATCGTAGAAACCGCTTTCCCGCTGCTCTTTAGTAGGGCCCTCACCTGGTTGCGTGGTATCAGTAGACATGGACTTGTCACCCGCCACTGCCTTGGCCATAGCCTCCCCCTCATCGCCAGGCCCGGTTACAAACATTTCGTCGTAGACAAAATCCTTACCGTAACGATGATTCATCAGCATATTGGAACGGTGGATATTCTTGGTATTGATGGTCGCCATCATAAAGGGGGCCACCCAGCTTTCCATTACCTCATCGTACATGGGCTTCATGCCGCTGGGCTGCTCGGCGCCAGTAAAACCAGGAGTCAGGGCAAAGGGGTTCATCAGCGAGGCCACCAGCTCCGGGTTTTCTGCCGCGGCTGCCATAGTCGCCCTGAAACTCGCCAGGGTGCCCCCCGACCAAACCCCGCTCATGCCGCAAACCCTGCCGCGCACGCGGGAAAGTGGGCTGCCGAAGGATTTCTGTGCTTCCTCCTGCAGGAATAATACACCCAGGTCAAAGGGGATCGAATCGAAGCCACAGGAAAATACAATCCGCGCGCCACTCGCTTTCGCGGCATCGGCATGAGTGTTAATCATCTCTTCCATCCAGTTGGGCTCACCACACAAATCGACATAATCCGTGCCAGCCTCTGCGCAGGCCGCTACAAGATCCGAGCCGTAGAGTTGGTATGGGCCCACGGTGGTGAGCACGACTGCCGCCCGCTCTACCATGGCGCGAACGGAAGCCGGGTCACCTGCATCGGTCACTATGAGAGGCACCTTTGACGAGATGCCCAACTCGTCGCGCACCGCCTCAAGTTTATCGATGCTGCGACCAGCCATCGCCCATGACACATCGCCATCGGCACCGTATTGGTTGTTGAGGTATTCGGCGACCAGCTTGCCGGTATAACCTGTTGCGCCATATACGACGACACCCAGTTCACGATTATTTTTCATTGTCTTGAATTTCCCTTGGTTTGAGTTTCACCGTTGTAACCGCCGATATGGCGGCATTTAGCGTTTTGTCTTTGCCTTTGTCGTGTTTGTACCCGACATCATCTTTGCAATCTTACCGCTTGCGGTCATACCTGGCACAGGCCCCAGAAAATCGAGCTTGCCAAGCTGCACGCCATTGTGCCGCAGCAGGTTATAGGCGGCACTGTAGTGAAAATAAAAGTTGGGCAGTGCCCAGCCATTCAGGTAGTCCACACCATTGAATGTGAGGTTGCCAATGGGGGTTTTCATCACCACTACGCGGACATCACTGCCGAGATATTGAGCTGCTTTCAGGCTGCGAATAAACGCCAGCGTGCGCTTGATCCGCTCCTGTAGCTCCGGAAAAGTGGATTCGTTGTCCTCAAATACCGGATTGTCCACACCCGTCAGCCGGGCACAACAGCCCTTGGCGTTGTCCGTAGCCACCTGCACCTGCCTGATAAGGGGAAACATATCTGGTGCCAGGCGCGTATTCAACAACACCGAGGGCTCATAGCCGCGCGCTTTACAATCAGCTGCCGCTTTTTTAAGCAGCTTTGACAGGTTTTTCAGGTTGTGCGTAAACACCGGGGCCGAACCCTGGTACATTGAATTACTCATTAAAGAAAACTCCGGAAGTGGGATTAAACAGGCAAAGCAAAGATATCATAGTGCAAATAGTGCAATCCTGCTCGCTTAAACAGGTGATTCCCCGGCAGCCGATTCCAATATCTCACGCATGGCCCTGGCGGACTCATCTCTGGCATGTCGCGACCAGAGCTGCGTGAAAGTCGCCATTGCTACCCGAAAATCTTCCGTGAGACTCCAGTGCCGTAGTGAATCAATTTGCATGCTGGCTTTTACCGGCAACAAACACTGCAAATAGAGCGCCTCAGCATCATCCCGTCCCGCCAACACGGCATCCTCCGCCAGGAAATGAATTGCCGCCGCATCGGTAATACCGGGCCGCACCGATAGTATTACATCGAGCTGCTCAGGAGAAAGCGCAGCGGCATGGGCGGGAGGCATCGGCCGAGGCCCCACCAGGCTCATATGTCCACAGAGTACATTGAACAGTTGGGGGAACTCGTCCAGACGCCAGCGCCGCAACCACAGGCCCGCGCCCGTAATTCGCGGGTCGTCCTCGGGTGCCACACTGCGCTCTTTAGCACTGCCCGGCTTGAGGCTGCGAAACTTATACAGCGAAAATGGCCGGCCCTGTCGCCCTAGCCGTCGCTCGCGATATAGCAGGGGGCATCCCTCTGTAGCAAAAACCACGAGAGCTATGACAAGCATAAGCGGCAGAAATACCAGCAGGCCCGCCAGGCTGACAAATATGTCGATTGCGCGTTTGGTGAGCACCGCTAGCCGCGAGCGCTCGTCAACCACCGACAATTATTCCTGCAGAGACACCCACTGCATACAACACAAAGGCCAGTAGCGCAGCGGGTTGCACAGGTTTATTGCGGTGAAAAGATTCCGGAGCCTGCAAGGTCCAGTAAGTAGCCGCAGCCGCAGGCACAACAGCGACAAAGCCCCATGCGATCGCCGCGGGCAGGTCTGTCATGTAGGGCAGTACCGCCAGCAATCCAAAGGCCGCGGCATAGATCAGCGGCAGTACCCGCGCAGCCGTGCCCTTGCCGAGCCTCACTACCAGGTTATTTTTCCCCGCGCCCAAATCCGCCGTAAAATCCGGAAATTCGTTTACCCACAGGAAGGCCGCTATCAGTATGCCCAATGGCAGCGATAGCCATACCGGGTCGCCAGCGTACTCACCGGTCAACATCAGGTAAGTACTTAGGGCAATAATGGGACCGTAACATAACACCACATCCAGCTCGCCAAAGCCGCGATATGCAAGCCGCAGTGGCGGGCCGTGATATGACCAGCCCAGCACCAGGCCAAGCGCTCCAAGCCAGAACACCGACGGTTCGCGCAGGAAGACAATCGCGGCACCCAGGGCCAGCCCCACGAAAGCAAATAACGCGGCGATCGCCCAGGTTTGCCGACGACTTAGAATCTCGTCAACGAGCACCCTTTTCCCCCCGGAGAAGTCCGTTCTGTCTTCCGGTTTTACCGCCAGATCCGTGCCTGAGTCGTAATCGTAAATATCTCCCCAGGCGTTTTTAGCAACTTCCATGCAAAACATAGCCGCGCCGAGGATTAACAACCAGGCCCAGGAGAAATTCGGATGGGTAGCGGCAAGCGACCCGCCAACAGCCATCGACGCCGCAGAGGTAATGCTGATCTTCGGGTCTGCGAGGCGCCAGAAGCCGATTTTGAGTTTGTTCTCTGCCATGGGTAGATTGCCTCTCAGTACCGGTCGGTGCCGTATATCTGCTTTTCATAGCCATCTGAGGTTTCCGCCAAAAAGCGAACGGCATAGGCCAGATGATCCTGGACCGCGTCACGCACCAACAGTGTTTCTGTCATGACCAGATCTTCACCAAAAGATGCCAGAGCGCCAAAGGTGAGACTGAAATTAAGACCCAGGAGCGCACTCAGCTGGGTTTCAGTCAGCTTGTTCAATGGGCCCACGCGCGTGTAAATCCGGATCATTTCCTCACCCTCAAACAGGAATATTTCTGTCTGAACCCGTTGCTTACGGTTGTCTCCGAAAGACAGGGTTATATCCGGCCCATCGTGCTGCCAGCCCTGCTTCTGGCACACTTCGCTAATTAGCTTGATGTATTCCATGATGATGCTCCATCGCTACTAACGTGCTCGAAGTATACAGTGAGAGGCCGACTCGATTATAGCCAGGCACTCTCGCTACACTGATCTGTATCACTCTTCGCCAGGGACTCCCACAAGTCACGCCAGGCATGACCGGTTGCCCTGGAGAATAAATTCCCCGCTAGTTTAACGAGGTGACCTGATGTCCACGGGGTAGCCACCTGTCACGTGGCCCGCGGTCCCTCACTGTGTAACACTTGCTGTCATTCAGAACTGGAGTAAGGAGCGGCATCATGAAGGAATTCGCAGGAAAAGTAGCAGTGGTCACCGGGGGCGCCAGCGGTATCGGGCGCTCACTGGTAAAGGAGTTACTGGCAGTTGGTGCCAAGATAGTGATAGCAGACGTCGAGCAAAAAGCCCTCGATCGCGTGCAGCAGGAATTTTCAGCCAGCGGCGAGATTATGGGCGTCGTCACCGATGTGTCCAGCGCCGATTCCTGTGAG
This sequence comes from uncultured Haliea sp., assembly GCA_963977485.1. Taxonomy (GTDB): domain Bacteria; phylum Pseudomonadota; class Gammaproteobacteria; order Pseudomonadales; family Halieaceae; genus JARRPM01. Next base: position 521,623 of record CAXBOW010000003.1, on the reverse strand, counting down.
GCTCTCGCGGAACAGGTCTATGCTACCCACGGTGCCTGTCACTTGCTGTTTAACAACGCCGGTGTCGCAGCCCCGTCTGCGAACGTCTGGGAGACTACCGCCAATGACTGGACATGGGTTCACGGTGTCAACGTACACGGCGTAGTGAACGGCATACGCGCATTTGTGCCGCGCATGATTGCAGGGGGCGAAGAAGGCCATGTGATTAACACCTCATCGGGCGACGGCGGCGTGTCCCCACTACCCTATCAATCGGTCTATGCAGCCAGCAAGGCCGCTGTATCCTGTCTCACGGAATGCCTGGCAGCCCAGCTGCAGACAGAAGAAACAAAACTGAACGCGTCCATCTTCTACCCCTCGGGCGGGCTACTCGATACCGGTATCTGGACTACCGATCGCAACCGGCCTGCCGATCTCGCCAGGGAAAAGCCCTATGACCCGGTTCCCACCGTAGAGGACTTCAAAATCGCTGCGGAAGCGGCGGGTATGGAACTGCCCATCCAGGATCTCGATGAGCTGGCCCGCTATTGTCTGCAAGGCATTCGAGATCAGCGCTTTATAATAATGATAGGGCTGGAATCGGCTGAGGCCACCCTGCTGGATCGAGCCGCGCGCATCGGTCGTGCCGAATTACCAATCAACCTGGAGGAAGTGCCGCAACTATAGGCGGCGGCCACACCCGGTGCCGATGAGATAAGAGTGCATAACCAGCTGGCCAAAGCATACTTTGCCCCCTTCGTTGGAAAAGGATAGAGTGGAGTCGCAACCCCTAAGAGGCAAAAACTATGGGAATTTTATCCTGGATTGTATTGGGTCTGGTAGCCGGCGCACTCGCTAAATGGTTGATGCCGGGGCCTGACGGTGGCGGCTGGTTTATGACGATGTTACTGGGTGTGGCGGGCGCCTTTGTCGGCGGGTTTCTGGGGTCATTCCTCGGAGTGGGTGTTACCGGTGGCGGCTTGAATATCGCCAGTATACTCACGGCAACAGCCGGCGCATTTGTTCTGCTATTTGTGTACAACCGCATCAAGAAGTAAACGCCAAACTCCGCACTCTTATGGGGTGCGGAGGTCAATTTCCCTTCTTACTCTCTGGCGCCCGGCAAGTCCGTAGTGACAGAATAGTCGCGCAACCTACAGCCATCAAAAGGCCGGTGGCTATTTGCAGTCGCCAGTCCGCAAGGGCAAACCCTATTGACGAGCCCCCCGCAATCAACATCGAGCCTATGGCCACGATTTTGGTACGACGCGAAATACAGCGATTCTGCTCCCAATTTTTGATCATCGACCCAAACAGCTCGCTTTCGAGCAAGCGTTTATGCCAGCGCTCCGAAGAGCGTGCGAAAAACCAGGCCGCAAGCAAAATGAATGGCGTGCTGGGCAATACGGGTAATGCGACCCCAAGCACACCCAAACCGAGAAACAGGAATCCCAGGGGCTTATAGAACGAAGATTTCAACACGGCACCCGCGCCCGCTCCGCGGAAAAAGAACCGACAACCATCGGCAGCGTGTAGATGCTACAAGTCAACATACCGGGGTTCACCGCAGATGATCGGGTTCAATGCTGATGTCCGCCGGGCCCATGCGCGTGGCCGTGCGCCAACTCCTCAGCGGTTGCCGGCCTCACGTCCACGATTTCAATATCGAAGGTCAGAGTTTGCCCCGCAAGTGGGTGGTTGGTGTCGATATCAGCACTGTGACGCCCCACTTTCAAAACGGTCACTGCCTTCATTCCCTCACGGGTGTTGAGCTGGGCAACCTTGCCAGCCTGAAGCTTACCTTTAAATACGAGGTGTTTCACCGGCACCCTTTGGACTTGATCGCCGTTATGAATGCCATAGGCCTCCGCGGGTGCCAGGGTGGCACTAAACACATCACCTGCGGCCCTACCCGCCAACGCGGATTCCAGACCGCGAATCACATTGTTCGCTCCATGCAGGTATATAGTGGGCTCCCCACCCCGGGAGGATTCCAGCTCGTCGCCGGTCTCACCTCGCAAGGTGTAATGAAAGCGAACGACTGCTTCAGATTCAATTTTCAATTTTCTTCTCTTGTTGTGGTCGCGCCCGAAGCCCCAGCCATCTGGATACCTGCCAAAGAGCAAAAGTAAAACAAATATAGACTTCAGAGCGAAGAGGTATGGAATAACGGGGCTCTGACTGTGATAAAACGTATACCAGACTGATGTACAACAGCGCAATATACAGCAAGATGGGCATCAGGGGATTTTTGCTGCCTCGCCTGTAAATAAAGCCCAGACCAATCACGCTGGTAATCAGCACCACAGGGTGCAGCGCCACCATAATTGAGTAGGTCGCTATAGCCGGGCTGGACGTATGGTATAGCGAATATTCAACCCGGTAGATGTAGATATCACCGAAACCCGTTCGTATGTCCCAATCCCACAGCAGAATGGGTTTCTGTATCGCATACCAGGCCAGCATCTGTGCCGGATTTTGCGTAAACCGCTGAACCAGAGCCCTGAAAAAGATACTGTAGGACTTGTCTACACCAGAGCCGGGAACGACGACCTGATCCTCCGGCTGAAGAATGCTTGCTCGCCACTTTTCATGGTAATCAGGATACATGCCGATAACGAGATTAGTCAGTAGCCGCTTTGAAGCAGTTGCCTGCTCGGCCGGCACGGACACCGCGGAGCGAATTGACCAGAGCGCCGATGTCAGTATCAGCGGCGCCAGAAACAGTGCAAGGCAACGATACACGCCGCTGACAGGTAGCTCCAAATGCCCGGACCTGGCGCAAAGAAAAATCGCGATCGCAATGATTGGCGCGAGAAACAGTGACACCGGATTGACCAGGTAGGAGAGAGCAAAATACGTTCCTGCCCAAAACCAGGAACTGTGGCTTACGCCCCTCAGCGCCCTGACCAGCCCATAAAACGCCAATATCAAAAGAAAGCCAAAGAGTGTTTCCGTAAGTACATAGGAAGCAGTACTCACCAGATGCGGCGAAAGAGCTGCCAGCAGCGCAGGTAGCAGCGGCCACAAGCCAGGCAGGAATGATGCCGCCACCATAAAGCATAGCAAAACGGTTCCGGCACCCAGCAGCAGCTGGCAAAATAATATAGCGTGGTAGGTATCAACTGATAGTAGCTTGGATGTCCATATAACTGCCGCGAGAAACAGGGGGTAGCCCGGCGCCCAGTAGGAGTCCGGAACAGGGTGATCTGATCTGTCCTTGGAAAAGGTCGAGTTTTCCAGCAGGTTGTTGGCGTAAATAAGGTTGTAAGCGGCGTCTGCTCTGATTGGGTCCACTATCAGCGTATTGGCGTTGTAGGCAAACCTTAGAATTGCCGCAGCACCCACTATCAACACAATCAATAGCCAGCGAATCTTACGTATATGCTCCTCGGAAGCCACAATTACCTGCCTGGTTGGTTTATAGCGGTTGCCCTACAATACAAGCAAAAGAAAAGTGAGAGAATCTAAAACGCGAGATTCAGGAAAAAGAAATGTGCGCCTGCGTTAATCGGGTAATACACTGAACGCGGTAACACCGGGAACGGGTGTTTTCTGCGGATAGCTGCAAGAACACCTCAACACTACGGTCAGATAGCCAACAGGAAGGAGTTGTTTTGAATAAGGGCGTCGTTGAAAGAGTGAATGCGCGACCTGTGATATCCGTCGTTGCCCCTTTTTTCAACGAGGAGGGCGCAGTAGACCGGTTCTTTCAGCAAGTTATCGCCGCGCTGCAAAACATTGATGCACCATGGGAAATCGTGTGCGTGGATGACGGCAGCAGCGATCACACACTGCAACAGCTGTTGGCGGCGGCGCGGGGCAACTCATCTATCAGCGTAGTTACCCTGTCCCGAAATTTCGGCAAGGAGTCTGCGCTGACTGCGGGCATTGAATCATCCAGCGGTGACGTGGTGGTACTCATCGATGCAGACCTGCAGGACCCGCCGACATTGATCGGAGAGATGCTGGCAAAGTGGCGTGAAGGCTACGACGTAGTCTACGGTGTAAGGGAATCGCGAAATAGCGACAGCCTGACCAAGCGCATCACAGCGGGCGGGTTTTACAAAATCTTTAACTCGCTCACCTCGGTTCCTGTACCAGCCAACACCGGCGACTTTCGCTTGATGGACCGCCGGGTTGCCGATCGGCTGCGCGAACTTCCGGAGCGCACGCGATTCATGAAAGGTCTTTTCGCGTGGCTGGGATACAAGTCTACCGCTGTCTATTACGACCGCCCGGGCCGGGAAGAGGGCGAGTCCACCTGGAGTTACTGGAAACTGTGGAACTTCGCTCTGGACGGTCTTACATCCTTCTCTACCGTGCCCTTGCGGGTCTGGACGTATATCGGGCTTATCGTATCCCTGATGTCGTTTGGCTACGCCAGCTTTCTCGTCTTCAGAACCATGATCATCGGTGTGGACCTCCCCGGCTATGCCTCACTGATGGTGGTTATCCTATTCCTGGGTGGTATCCAGCTAATCAGTCTGGGCGTATTGGGGGAGTATCTTGGCCGGGTGTTCATAGAAGTGAAGCAGCGTCCGATTTATCTCATTGATAGGGTCTACCATTTCCCGAACGGTGAGTCTGACGCGCCCGATGACCCCGCCTAGTCAATGAGCCCCCCTGTACCGGAGACACCAGGCAACTCCCCGCGAGCACTGCCGGGCCAGATGGTACGTTTTGCATTGGTGGGCGTGCTTGCCACCTCCGCCCACTATGTGGTCGCCATCTGCACAGTGCAATACATCAATATCTACGCCGCAAATCTGGCAGGTTATTTTGCCGCGGTTGCCATTTCCTATTTCGGGCATCAACGGTATTCTTTTCAATTAGCAGCCCTCGAAATTTCCCACCGCAGACAGTTCCCCAGATTTATTCTCGCATCACTCGGTGGGCTCGCACTGAGCTACCTTGTGCTCGCCATTATGGAAGACGGGGTGGGGGCTCCTCACTGGCTCTCACTGGCCGCGGCTGTGTGCCTGGTGCCCCTTTACACGTTTGTCGTAAACAAGCTCTGCGTTTTTCGGGTATCTTCCACAGACTAATTAAATTTTTCTGAAAAGTCTCAACCGACTCTCTCACTCCAGAGAAGTGCACCGACCAGCGCTATCCCAACTGGTACCAGGACAATGAGTTCCGGAGTATTCGCGATACCAGTGCCAGCGCAAGAACCTGATAGCTGACAAAAAAGGCACTATCGGGGATTGTCGTGATCCCGGGCGAAGCTTTCAGCATAGCGCTCTATCCATTCCAGTGCCGCTTCGTCGTAACTGAGCTGCCTGCCCTCCGTGCGAATAAGCTCACTCCGGTAGCGCCGGATACGGGAGCACTGGGTTTCCATACGCCCCTTGAACGGGTCTGTGGATTGCTCTTCGCAGTCGTCTCTGGAACTCCGTGCCACCGGATGCCACCGATTGAAGCGCGCTCATGCGCACCCCTCTAATAGCAGCATTAGCCCGCAAGAGCACACACCTGACTCGGAATATGTGAAGAAGTGCACAGAAATGTACGAGTAAAAACCACGCTCATGCCCCTTCAGACGCACCACCGGATCGGGGTGTTGAAATGGGCGGGTAAAGCACAACAGGCTATTCGCAGAATCAACTGCGAGAGAAACTGAGAACATGCCCCTTGAAGGGCTGAGTCATCGCAGCATTTTCTTCGTGTCTGATCCGGGTATGTGTAAATTCGAAGCCGTTCATGTGCCGACAGAACGAAGGGCCATTACCGCGCTGCGGATCAACGATGATGACGCTGCACGCCTGTTTCGCATGCTGGTTAATAAAACCGGACAGCATGCCCGCATGGTCCGGCTGGTAAAGCAGATCGCTGCCGATAATCAGGTCAAACTTTGCTATACCAGCGCACGATTCCGCCCATGCACTGCGGAAAAACGGTATCGGACGGCTATTGTTGAGGCGGGCATTGTACTGCAGGAACACCTCGGCTTCAGGGTGATAGTCGCTGGCAGTGATATCGGCCAAACGCTCATTCAATACCAGGCTGGACAAGCCGATGCCACAGCCAACTTCAAGAATGCGCAGGCCACGAATATCATAGTGCTGCATGGAGCGGGCCAAAACTTCGCCTGCGGCGTACAGCACACCAAACATCGGCCAGGAGGAAGACAAGATCCCCATCTCCTCTGCCAGGCCCCGTGGATCATCAAATTGTTGGTTGTCCCGCAGTGTGCGCAGATGAATGTCGGTGTCACCAAATTCCAGTGAATGAAAGCGATATCGGAGCTTTGCCATTAGGAGACCTGTGCTGGTCGGAAGCGGCTCGGCGGATGGGTGTACCCGGCCCTGAGTCCACCATACCCGGTGAAGACACGTTTAGCCATCGAATCCCCGGGCCGGGAGCCAGCGCCGGGGAGTTTTGTCGGGGCTGGAAAATCTATACAATGCCCCGCTCATTATCCGGAGGAATGCACTTGGAATCCCTGCTAGAACGCACTATGTACGCAACTCGTTGGTTGCTGGCCCCCCTCTACCTGGGATTAAGTCTGGCGTTGATAATGCTGGGCATAAAATTTTTCGAGCAAGTCTTGCACGTCTTCCCCATGGTACTGAACATGTCGGAGGCGGACCTGGTGCTGGTCATCCTGAGCATGATCGATATGGCACTGGTAGGCGGCCTGATCGTTATGGTGATGTTTTCCGGTTACGAGAACTTTGTCTCCCGCCTCGACTCGGTAGATACCAAGGATGGCCTGGACTGGCTGGGTAAGATGGACTCGGGCAGCCTCAAAAACAAGGTCGCTGTCTCCATCGTGGCGATCTCCTCCATACACCTGCTACAGGTATTCATGGACGCAAAAAACGTTCAGAACGATAAAATTATGTGGTACGTGATACTCCACCTGACCTTCGTGTTGTCCGCTTTCTGTATGGGTTTCCTCGACCAGGTGACCCGCAAAAATGCACCTCCCAACAGGCCTGTCCCGACCAATCAAGCCTAGCAACAGGAACATAGGACAGGGGTGGGCTATTTTTAAAAAGCGGCTTGAGCACTCAATCAGGCTTCACTGTCAGCGGGCAATGCCCCGGGATTGGCAAGAAAGCCGCCATACGAGGGCAATCATCATTCGGGTCGTTACCATCCAGTACCTCCAGGGCTGAGCGGTAATCCGGACAGGCACGGCCCGCATCGCTGCCAGGTGCTTGATAAATAAAGGCACAGAGCTGTAATTGATGCCGCAGCGCCGGGCTCAACCGACAATCCACCCCGACCTTTGACCGCCCTGCGAGACCCCGCAGCAAACGAGAAACCCCTGCGCAATCCACGCGCCAGTGCGCCTCAAGTTCTGCCCCGGTGACGGAAATACGCTCGTTTACGGTATCGGCCACAGGAGCCACCGCCGATGACCCCGAAGTAAACAGGAGAAAAAAGCAGGCTTTTACAGCTGAACTCATGCCCCATATAAGCGCAATACAGACCGGCTGCTGTTGATGTGGATCAACAGTATTTTTGGCGGTTGGGCATAGCATGGCCTGCCACTCTCACCCATGTGCTACAGCGCGCGCCGCGCGGAGCCATTATGCCTGCTCGCCATATTCTGCTCCTGATCTGGATACTGAACCTGCTGCTGCACCCAGGCGGTATCCAGGCGTCTGAACTGACACTGACAGAGGTACAGCGCGTATTTCCTGCAGCGCAAACTATAACGCCCCTCAAAGGGAAGACACCCGCCTATATGGTACGGGGTGGGCGCGGTCAACTGGGCTACGCCTTCAGCACCGAAGAACTGGCGCCAATTTCTGCCTATTCGGGAAAGCCGATCAACGCAGTCGTAGGGCTGACTGAAGATGGTTTAATCAACGGGGTGGACATCCTGCACCACGAGGAGCCCATTCTGGTGATCGGAATCTCGGACCAGCACTTACAAGAGTTTATCGATCAGTTTAAGGGCAAGAAAGCCACCGACCGGATACGGGTCGGTGCCCATAACAGACCCGGTTATGTCGGCATTGACGGGGTGACAGGAGCCACCATTACCACCATGGTACTCACCAGCTCGGTTAATAAATCGGTGCAGCGCGTCGCACAGGCCTACGGTATGACCCCCAACGCTGCAGTCACCGATGGCGCTGGTGCGGAGGAGCCTGCCTGGAAGCAATTATGGCAAGATCGCAGCATTGAACTGGGTGTGGTCGCGGTGGCACTGTTACTGCTATTGGCCATCCTGTTTTTCCAGGACTGGCTGGTGGAACACACCGTGCTGTTCCATCGCCTGCGTGTCGTATACCTGCTGTTTACAGTTTTCTTTATCGGTTTCTACTGTTCCGCCCAGCTGTCGGTGATTAACCTGCTGGCGTTCTTCCACAGCCTGACCAACGGCTTTTCCTGGGATACCTTGCTGATCGAGCCGGTAGTATTCATGTTATGGGGTTTTGTCGCTGTCAGTATTCTACTGTGGGGGCGGGGGGTGTACTGCGGGTGGCTGTGCCCTTTCGGCGCCGCGCAGGACCTGATCAGCAAGCTGGCAAATCGCCTCGGATTCGAGGGCTTCCGCCTGCCTCAGATGGTGCATGAACGCCTGTGGGCCATAAAATATTTCATTCTTATAGCGCTGGTGGGGCTGTCTCTGGATTCCATGGTGAGTGCCGCCAGGCTGGCGGAGGTTGAGCCCTTCAAAACCACCTTTATCCTGCGCTTCATGCGCGAGCCGGTTTTTGTTATCTACGCGGTGGCGTTGCTGGCCGTGTCGGCGATAAACAGCAAGTTCTACTGCAAATACATCTGCCCACTGGGTGCCGGGCTGAGCTTCATCACCCGCTTTCGTATTTTTGACTGGTTGCGCCGGCGCAGTGAATGCGGAAAACCCTGCCAGGCCTGCGCCCACCAGTGCCAGATTGCCGCGATTATACCCACCGGTGAAATCAACGACAACGAGTGCCATTACTGCCTCGAATGCCAGGTCACCTATTGGGACGACCAGAAGTGCCCGCCACTGGTTGAGAAACGAAAGAAGCGCGAATCCCGGGAGCGCAGTAGGGAAGGCGTTATCGCCTCTGATACCTGAGCGACACGCAGGGTTTTCTTGATGTGCGTCAACCCCTTTTACCGGAGGAGGCATAAGCTGCTTACTGAGATACGAGTCCGCAACTCCCCAGGAGGGGAATAACCATGAAAAACTCGAATAACTGCTGGGGAAACCTACTGCCAACGGCGGCGGCAATTGCCGGATTTACGCTGTCCTGTGCCACTTTCGCGCAGGATAAAACTGAACACCCCGGAGTAACCCCCGGAGAGATGGCCTATAAGGGCGCACCCGTTCCGGCCGAGGATCTGAAGCGGGTAATTACCCCCGGTGCGCCGGACATGACCCAGGCCGAATTCGATATTGCTACCAAGCTGTACTTCGAGCGCTGCGCCGGCTGCCATGGCGTACTCCGCAAGGGCGCAACAGGCAAACCGCTGACCCCGGATATTACTCAGGAAAGGGGCACAGAATTTCTCAAGATATTGATCAACTATGGCAGTCCCGGCGGTATGCCAAACTGGGGCACCTCGGGTGACTTTAGCGAGGAACAGATCGATATCATGGCTCGTTTCCTGCAGCATGAGCCGCCCACGCCTCCCGAGTGGGGCATGAAGGAAATGAAGGAGACATGGAAGGTATATATTCCGGTAGAAGATCGCCCAACCAAGAAAGAGAACAAATATGATATCGACAATATATTCGCGGTAACCCTGCGGGATTCCGGTGAGGTCGCACTGATAGACGGGGATAGCAAAGACTTTATTGCCATACTCAAAACCGGTTATGCCGTGCATATATCACGGCCATCTGATTCGGGACGTTATCTGTTTACCATTGGGCGGGACGCCAAGGTGGACATGATCGACCTCTTTATGAACCCGCCGCAGATCGTGGCCACCATCAAGATTGGCCTTGAGGCACGGTCGGTGGAAACTTCAAAGTACAAGGGTTACGAGGACAAGATTGCCATCGCCGGGGCCTACTGGCCGCCGCAATATGTATTGATGGATGGCGCCACACTGGAGCCCACCAAGATCATGTCAACGCGCGGCATGACTGTGGATACTCAGGAGTATCACCCCGAGCCTCGCGTCGCGGCTATTGTTGCATCGCACGAACATCCCGAATTCATCGTGAACGTAAAGGAGACCGGCAAGATACTGCTGGTGAACTACAGCAAGATGGATGCCATCACCGTGACCACCCTTGAGGCAGCTCGCTTCCTGCATGATGGCGGCTGGGATTCTACCCATCGTTACTTCATGACGGCGGCAAACCAGTCCAACAAGATTGCTGTGGTGGACTCCAAGGATCGAGAGATCGAGGCACTTGTTGATGCCGAGAAAATACCACACCCCGGTCGCGGTGCGAATATCATCGATCCTGAGTTCGGGCCGGTGTGGGTGACCTCCGGGCTCGGCAACGAAAACATCAACCTCATCGGCACCGACCCAGTAGGGCACAAGGACAATGCCTGGAAAGTGGTGCGCATCATTCCCTCACAAGGCGGCGGTTCACTGTTCGTGAAAACCCATCCCAAGTCCACGAACCTGTGGGTGGATAACCCACTGCACCCCGATGCCAAGGTCAGCCAATCGGTTGCTGTCTACGACATCAACAATCTGGAAGGAGGTTACGAGATACTACCAATTGGCGAGTGGGCCGATGTCGGCGAAGGCCCTGCACGGGTCGTTCAACCCGAATACAACGCCGCCGGTGACGAAGTGTGGTTCTCGGTCTGGAACGGCAAGGAGCAGGTGTCTGCCATTGTGGTTGTCGATGACAAAACCCGCAAGCTGAAGCACGTGATCAAGGACGAGCGTTTGGTCACACCCACCGGTAAATTCAATGTGTTTAACACGCGGAAGGATATTTACTGAAAATATTCAGATGCCTGAAAACCGGACCGGCGCCAATGGCGCCGGTTTTTATTTGCCATTCTCTCCTCGGCACACTTGCCCTGCCATCGCGAAAATTAATACACCTGAAAAACTCTCAACCAGTAGTGCAGTTAGTACCGCGCCATACAGAAGAGATTGCGCACCGGGTATCGCAAAGACGAATACCAGAACGGACAGCAGTGCTATCAATCTGGAATTCATAAGTATCCTTTGACGGAAAAATTTCTCGGTGTTTACTCTCGAGAGTGAGCGCAATATTGGGCGAAACTACCTGACATCCAAACCACTAATAACAACCGGAAAGCACCAATTCTGCTGCCAACGGGCCAGTTTCTCCTGGGCTGACTGTGCGCTGTAATCTACCTTGATTGCCGACGAGAACCCGAATTTATTCTCAAGGTGATTGGCATTCATCGCACCATAAAGCTCCCCGTCGATTTCTGTAGTAACAAAAATAACCTGGTCGCAGTTCGCACACTCATGAAAAACAGCACTGTTTGAACCATGCTGCACTATTCGGTGGAGCCTGGAATTACGAATCGCAGCGTCAATTCTTGTACGTGACTTCGACACATACGCAGCCGACTTACTGTCACAGTACTCACATTGGCATGCTCGGGGCACAATGCTGTAATCAATCGTATGCCAGAGTAATTTTATATTACTGCAATCGCAGCTTCCGTGAATACTCATGCTAGCTTCGCCATCACTTCACTCAATGATAGCCCCTGAATTTCTACAATTTTCTTCTGAGCGCTCTTGCCTGCGGTTATGGCGATAGCGCTTTTGGGTAAGCCCAATTTCTCAGCAAGTAACATTTCGACCGCCCCGTTGGCCTTGCCTTTCTCAGGTGGCGCCGAAACTCTGATTTTAAGCATATCACCAAGCCATCCCGAAATTTCTGTGCGAGACGCTCCCGGCACAACCTTTAACTTTAGTTTGCTAACCACACACAACACCTTTCGCTTGAGAGCACGCTACAGACGCACATCCGCACTTCGCTCTCTTATGGCCTTGAATTCCGAGCCCGCCTTCCACTGCGGCCAGCGCGTCGAATTGCCCAGGTCTTCTATTATTATTTTGAACAGTTCGATGTCCTCGGCAGCACCACGCAAGTCCCAATCTGCACTCCACTCGTCACAAGTCTGATGATAACAATTGCCAATGTAGTCAGCGATCCACTGATCGCCCGCTTCGCGTCCGCCCTCAAGCAGATCCGCGCCGCCTGCGACGCCCATAATTAACAGCACTGGCACACCGCGTTGCGCCAGAGAAAAGTGGTCGGCACGGAAGAACAAACCGTTCTCCGGCAGGTTTTCAGGTGTCACAGTACGCCCCTGGCCTGCAGCCGCACTGACGAGATCGTCCTCCAGGTCACTCTGACCTTCTCCGATAAGTATTACATCCCGGGCCGGGCCGGCGGTTTGCAAAACGTCCAGCGTCAGGTTCGCAACAGTTTTTTCCAGAGGATAAACAGGGTTGTTGGCGTAGGCTTCTGACCCGAGCAGCCCACTCTCTTCAGCGGTCCATGCTGCGAATACCACGCTGCGCTGCAACGGTGGGCTTACCGCGAGTACTCGTGCGATTTCAAGAATGCCGGCTGTCCCAAGAGCGTCGTCGTTGGCGCCAGGCCTCACCGTTCGTCCCTGTGCATCGGGCTCGCCAAGGCCGTAGGCATCCCAATGACTGGTGACCATGAGAATCTCATCGGGACGGCTCGTACCGGGGAGTATGGCGAGCACGTTACTACTCTCGAATGTCTCAACCACAATCGATAAATCGGCAGCAAACGTGACATCGTCCATCTCAAAAGCCTGAAAGTCCGGACTGCGCGCGCGAACACGTAGCGCGTCGAGGTCGTAACCCGCTGCACTGAAGAGACGCGCGGCGGCATCGCCGTGCAACCAACCCTGTAACAACAGCGGATCTGCAGCCGCCTCTTCTCGCACCACCGCGTAGTTTTCACCGGGCGAGGATGACGCGACACTCCAGCCGTACCCTGCCGCTTCAGTTTCGTGAATAACGAACGCGGCCCTGGCGCCGCGACGGCCGGCTTCGGCATATTTGTATGCCCAGCGACCGTAATACGTCATGCGCCGGCCGCCAAAGAGCCCGGAGGCAGGTTCTCCGGGCACGGCGGCAAAGTCCGGATCGTTGACGAGATACAGTGCGACCTTGCCAGTTAGATCTATATCGCCATAGTCGTCCCAGTCACGTTCCGGTGCGGAAGCACCAAAGCCAACGAACACCACGGGGGCATCGATCTCGATCGACTGAACGGGGCGCACAGTACTGGCCTCGATAGCGGTCTGCTGCGGCAGTGCCTGTATCGTGCCACCCACACTGAATGCCATCGCGGCGGGCGCCTGCACCTGGGTCCTGATCATAGGCACCGCGTGAACCCAAGAACCATTTTTGCCACCCGGCTCGAGGCCAAGTGCAGAGAATTGGTCGATCAGGAACTTGACGGTCTTTCTGCCACCCGGCGTTCCAGGTGCCCGACCTTCAAACTCGTCGGATGCGAGCACTTTGACAATTGCCGACAATCGCTCTGTCTCTATCCGGGGGCTAGTTCCCGGCCCTGAGCTTGCATTATCGGCAACATCCAGTGTCGTTGCCGTTTCATGATCATTGCTTTCACAGCCACCCGAACCGGCGACAACAAGCGCGATCAGCAATAGCCGATACAACATGAGAACCTCCTTTTGTGAACGCTGCCTGCTGCAGCGTGCAGTTCATCTAAGTACGAATGAATGTTGCAGACTATGAGCAGAAGGCGTCAATGCCAATTGACCTGATGCCAAAAAACCTCGCCAAACAGTTTACTGGTAAATTGTTAGACACACACAACACTACAACAGTGACCAGGCTTGTGGCCACAGATGATGCTTCTGTCAAAAAAGGTGGTGAAAGGAGTTACGGCGCGATACTTTCCCGCAGAGCTACTGAAAGAATGGACTGATAACCACCGCTTGGGGCAGCGCAAAGTCTACCAGTTCAGCGACAGTTTCATCGCGACACTTCGCTCTGCACCATAAAGGTTTTCAGTGGATGCAATATAGGTCTTATCGGTCAGGTTGAACAGGTCTACAGACAACTGGTATTGCTCGTCGGCGCCGAATTGCAGCCCGGTTGAAAGGTTCACAGTCACCCAGCCTGACTTTTCCTCCAGAACATTACGCACCGTACCCGGCTCTTCAAGGTCCGACGAGGTTTCACCCCTCAGGTAGAAATCGGTCCAAACACTCGGCAGGGATCGAAGGGCACCCTGCCATCGCAGCCCCACTCTGCCGCTGTAATCCGGGACTGCAGTATTCCAGGTGGAGAGCTCGTCGTATTCGATTTTACGCTTCATCCAGGTGAGGCTGGCGTAGGGCGCCAGACCCTGCGGCAGGCCGTCGTAAACCAGGTATAGCTCGATGCCATGCGCATTGGATTTGCCCACGTTTTGATAGAGCCTGTCACGTCTACCCGGGCAGTTGTCTGCCTCCGCACACGGCAAGTGATGAATATAGTCATCTGACTCGTTATAGAACACCGTGGTATCCAGGCTCAGATTCCTCCGTTGCAAACGCAGGCCGAGTTCGTAGTTCATCGAAGTCTCAGGGACCAGACTGGTATCGGGATTGACGAAACTCGAACCTGCATAAGCACCCGTTGCAAGCTGTGTGAGAGATGGGTAGACATAGCCCTGGGCTACGTTCGCCCGCAGGTGAAGTTCATCGCTGACACCCCACACCAGCCCAAGGGCACCGATCAGCTCATCGTCGCTGTCGAGATTGCCGGCATTTAGGCTCGCCCGATCGGTAAAGTCCAGTTTGCCGTCGACGTGGTACTGGCGCAGGCCGAGCGTCATGGCGAGGCGGTCGCTGACTTCCCACTGGTCTTGCACAAACACTGCCCAGGTGTCTATGCTGGCTTTATCGCGAATTATCTCGATACCTGTGGCTGCAATAGGTGGTGTCCAGGACACGGTATCTACGTGGCGCGTCTGGTCCACATCATCACTCAGATACTGCAAACCGGCAATCAACTGGTGATTGCCCAACGGTTGAAAATCCAGTTGAACCAATGCGCCGTCAGTTTCCAGCTTGCTGTAATTATTGATATCGCGGCTGTACCAGACCGTTTCGGTAAAAGTATAGAAGTGGCGATCGTTGGTTTGTTGGTAAGCATTGGCGGACAGGCTTCGCAGCCAGCTGTTATCAACATCCCAATTGTAGAAAAGACCGTGCTTTTCGCGATCCCGTTTGGGGGATTCAATGTAAAAATCCGTCAGCGGATAGGTGGTCTTTACCGCTTCCTCTACGTATATGTTGCTGCTGGATTTGTAATTCTCGTAAGTATATTCCACTCGCTGATCACCGAAGCCACGGCCAGCGTACAGGTACACGCTCTCATTGTCATAGGACGTATTCTCCATACTGCCTTTCGGCGTGGAACGATCATCGTGGTCGCTTTTTGTCCCTGCCAACCGGTATTCGAAACCCTCAACATTGCCATATATGCTCGCAAAGCTATTGAAGCCCTCTGTGGCACTGTCATAGCCGCCCTCCACTGTCGCCTGCAATGGTTCTGTGCCGCCCTTGCGAGTCAGGAAGTTCACCACACCGCTAAGCGCCCGGGAACCGTACAATACAGATCCCGAACCTCTCATCACCTCTATACGCTCAACCATAGCCGGATGCAGCGTCAATGGTGTGCCCACCTCATAGTGATCGGTAATTTCCTGGCTGTTGACCAGGATAGCTGTGCGCCGGGACTCTTCCCCGCGTATGCGAATACGACCGAGGCCGGGCTGGCCCGAGTCGGTCACTTGCACACCCGGCACGTCCCGCAACATTTCCGCGAGACTGGGTACGGTGGCCCGCGCCAACTCCTCCTCGTCTATTACGCTGAGGGACGCAGGGCTGTCAAAGATACGCTGCTGCGTCCTGCTCGCGGTAACCACTGTTTCTTCCAGCTCGCTGGACGCAACAAACGACCCGGAAGCAGCCCATACTCCACAAGCCGGCATCGCGACAACCGAAGCCAGTACAACACCAGCCCTTCGAGAGCGGAATAACGACATATTGATCACCTGTATTTTTTCGACCATTGTAGAGATCCTCGCGAGTCAGCCGTTGATCCAGCGCAGGGTTTAATGGGTAAAGCACCGATTGGTTAGCCGCCAGAAATCAACCGGATCGCCAGCTCTTGAGTCCCACTGGTCGAGTTGCTACTGTACTTGCACTATAAAAATGCTTCCGGGTCATACTATGAATTACACGCTAAAGCTGACGGCTCTGCTGGCATCGCTCCTGCTTGTACAAGGCTGCGACAATAACAGTACTAACATCGACCCCGGCTCGCTGCCTTTGCCTATCGCTGAAACTCAACTCATGGCGGGCGCCGCCAGCCGCAGCATGCTGCCTACTGTTAATGGCGGCCGCGACTACCTCAACGATGCACCTGGCTGGCCAGCAGCGACGGCCACAGACCCTAACAATCCTGGCGTGTTTATCGCCGACTGGGATCAGGGGGAAGTGGATGTAGGCAATGGTCGCTCCGATTCTGCCTGGGTGCACGACGACCTGAGAGCCACTGTGCTGGCCATGTCCAGAGGCGACGAGCAAGTGATACTGGTAATGGCAGACGCCTACTCCTTCTTTTCTTCCGACATTGCTGTCATGGTCGAACGCATCAGAACCAGACTGCCAGCCGCATGGCAGGAGGCGCCTATTCTTGTTTCGGCCACCCACAACCACCACGGCCCCGATACTGCATTCAGCATTAACGACGACTGGTTTTCACTAATGGCCGACGAGATGGCCTTCGCCGTGGAAGACGCGGTCGCAGTAATACAGCCGGCCAGCATGATGACGGCCTCAGGCACGCATGGCTACGGCGTGAGCGACCAACGCGACCCCAATATCCCCGATGATCGCTTGCACGTTCTCTCAGTAGACGCCACCGAAGACGGCAGCGCGATAGCAACCATGGTGCAGTGGTCCAGCCACCCGGAATCCACACTCGGGTTCCGTCCGCCCGCAGCAGCTGCCGGCCTGGAATCGGCCTGCGCAAGCAAGGGCTGGACCGAGGGCAACTGTACTGCAGAGGGCCGCTATCTGACCGCCGACTACCCCGGTGTGTTGCGCGAACGCCTGGCAGCATCCCGCGGTGGGGAAATTCTCTACTTTAACGGACCACTGGGCAGCCAGATCGGGCCGGGGGCATCGCCTACCTGGGTGGTCGACGATGAGCACCCTGTTGGCGATGGCCATACAGTACCTGCGGGTGCTGTGCCCTTGTCTGCCTGTGACCGCAGCGACCCCTATCTCTGTCGAAGTTTTGCCAAAACAGAATCTATCGGCACAGAGTTGGCCAATGCGGTAACGGCTCTACTCGCGCAAGCCGGTCCTGTCGATGTGGCGCAACTGACAGTGCATGTAGAACCGTTTTTTACACGACTCACCAATATTGGCTTCAGACTGTTGATCGCCGACGGCGATATCGGCTGGCAGCAAACGGAGCTTTTCAACTGTCAGGGCACACCACTGTCTTCGGAAAATTGTACCTCCGCCGGACAGGAACTGGAGGACGACCCATGGATCACTCCAGTACTGGGGAGCCAGATTACCCGTGGCGATGTACTGCGCTCAGAACTGGCGCACCTCGATTTCGGCGATGTAGGTATTCTCTGGATGCCCGGGGAGCTTCCACCGGAGCTGGTCTATGGGCTGCCGGCAGACTTCAACACCGCTGCACCAGAAAAATACTATGAACAGCCCCACTTACACGCAGTCGGCACTGCTTACAAGCTGCCGGGATACCTGTTGGCGCTGGTCGAGGAATCCACCACCCTGGCAGTTGGCCTGGGCGGCGATCAGGTGGGCTATTACGTACCCGTGGACGAGTACCGGCTGCGCTGCCTTGATCTGGTTATGCCCCGGGGTGCCAGCTGCGCCGATCTGGCACAGCGCGGTGTTATTGAGGATCCGGAATGGATTGGTGGGCGCACCTGCAAGACCATCACAGACGATGCCTCCGCCCTCTCGGCCTACGGCGCGGATGCAGATGCAGTGGCGGCAATATGCCGCTACGGGCAGGGCCTGGGGCGGGAACTGGGGGAGCCGGAAGATCACTATGAAGAAACCAATGCCGCTGGATGGGATATGATCGATGATCTGTGGGCAGCGGCCCAGCGTATGTTTGGTAGCTGATCGCCAAACCGCACTGCAAAATGGAACACGCCATGCTAACGAAAGTACCTTTTGCCTCCGTGAGGCCGGTCCGAAGCCTCAACCTTCTGTCTCAAAGGGAGATGGCCAGTCTGGCCACTGCCGGGGAAGAAGTGCATCAGTTATTCAAGCTGTGTGCTCTTGCAGTGCTGAATACGGGGTCTGACCTTGATGATGCGCGTAAGCTGTATGTCGATTACAGTGACTTTGACGTAAAAGTCGTACCTGAATCTCGTGGCCTGAAACTCGAATTGTATAACTGCCCGGAGCAGGCCTTCGTAGACGGAAAAATGATAGAGGGTATTCGCAGCCACCTCTTTTCTGCCCTGCGTGACATTATTTTCACCCACCACAAACTGGTTGAGCAGCAGCGCTTCGATCTCGAAAGCGGCGAGGGTATAACCGACGCGGTGTTTCGCATACTGCGCAATGCCAGTATTGTCACCTCTGACCTGCCACCGCGCCTCGTGGTCTGCTGGGGAGGGCACTCCATTTCCAGGGTCGAATACGAGTTCTGCAAGGACGTGGGCTACCAACTCGGCTTGCGCGGCTTCGACATTGCTACCGGCTGTGGCGCGGGCGCCATGAAAGGTCCGATGAAAGGCGCTACAATTGGCCAGGCAAAGCAGGCCTATAAGACCGGCCGCTTTGTCGGCATCTCAGAACCGGGCATTATTGCTGCAGAGTCGCCAAATCCTATGGTGAACGAGCTGGTTATTCTTCCCGACATCGAAAAGCGCCTGGAAGCATTCGTGCGTCTGGCCCACAGCGTGATTGTCTTCCCCGGCGGGGCGGGCACAGCCGAAGAACTGTTCTACCTGCTGGGTGTAAAAATGGATCCAGCGAACCAGAACGTCCCGCTGCCCGTTGTGCTCGCGGCACCAGAGTCCAGCGCCGCATATTTTGAACAAATTGACGCCTTCCTGCGCAGCACCCTCGGCGACGAGGTAAGCCAACACTATGAAATTATTTGCGGCGATTCGATGGCCGTGGCAAAACATCTCAAGAAACACATCAAAAAGGTGCGCGGATACCGGGTGGCACAGCATGAGTCTTTCAGTTACAACTGGGGTCTGGCAATCCCCGAGGACTTCCAGCAACCTTTTCATCCCACGCATGAAAACATGGCTGCGCTACAGCTCCACCGCGCGCAACCCGTACACCAGCTGGCCGCGGAACTGCGACGCGCATTCTCTGGAATTGTGGCGGGCAATATCAAGGAGTTCGGCGTTCGAACGGTAGAGCAATATGGCCCATACCGGTTGCACGGTGAGCCGGATCTGGTGCAGAGCCTTGGTGACCTGCTGAGCGCATTCGTCGATCAGGGGCGGATGAAACTCGACTCCCGGGATTACAAACCCTGTTTCACCTTCGTTACCTGATCCGATTTAATAGGGTGTGTCAGACCGGCAAGCCTCCATCAGGTTTTTCAGAGCTGCCGTGCACGCGTGAAAAGAAAGCCCCACAACCGCACCACCATAGAGTTCTCACGGGCAATGTCTTGCATTGTGATCAAGAATACATAACTCTAGCCGCTCGTCTATATTCAAGCTGACCAAATGCAATTCCAAGCCTCACGAGGCCCACAGGAGTACACCCATGCAAACCAGACTTACTGCTCAATTCGCCACATTGTTACTGATTTTCTGCAGCCACTTTGCCATGGCAGATGAATATGAGGACACCATAAAGGTATTTGAAGATGCCGGTGAGAGTGGCGCTTACTTCCAGGATAGCTACGCCTACGCGATTTTTCCCAGCATCGGCAAGGGAGGCATCGGCATAGGTGGCGCCTATGGCGATGGCAAGGTATTTGTCGACGGCAACGCGGTTGGCAAGACCAGCATGACCCAGCTGTCCATCGGTTTTCAACTGGGCGGGCAAGTATACAGCCAGATCATTTTCCTGCAGGACAAGCGCGCGTTTGATGATTTCACTTCTGGCAACTTCGAGTTCAGCGCCCAGGCTACTGCGGTAGCCATTACCGCTGCAGCCAGCGCGCAGAGTTCCACCGGTGGCGGCAGTTCCGCCGGGACCAGTGGCGGCAAGAATGACGCATCCACCGTTTCATCTGGCTACCAAAAGGGGCTGGCCGTGTTCACGGTAGCGAAGGGCGGACTGATGTACGAAGCCGCCCTCGCCGGGCAGAAATACAGTTACGAAGCCAACTAGGCGGCCTGAAGACTCCGGCGCGAGGACGCCGACATGACAGCAGCCAGATAAATGCCCTGACTGTTCTGGATGCCTGCGTCATCGGCAGGGGGACAGATCGCGTGGCATAGCTGGCTATGCCCAAATAGAAATCGACAGTGTGGCTAACAACTCTAGTATCCCGCGTCTTTTTTTGGCAGGGTAATCTTCAACTTGCCGTTCTTGAAAATCTTGGCCTCACTGGCCTCCCCATCCACCGCACAGGGCAATGGTACTGCCTGATAGAAATGTCGGGCCTCTGAGGATGACTCAGAGGCAGCGCCCTTACTGGTGGTTCTGGCTTCAGTGTGCGAACCAAAAACCTTAATTTCCCCGTCCCCAACTTCTACTTCTATCTCTTTGGGCGAGAAACCCTTCAGGCTGCCCTCAACCAGAACACTTTTCTTCCGCTCCTTGACCAGGAGCTCTACCGGGGCGACGAGCTGCCACTGGGCGTCAAACCAGTCTTTTTCCGGGTCGCCGTGACCCTGTTCGCGACTCTGGAAAAGCTGGTATGCACGTTCACGGATACGCTCCTCTAAACGCTCAAATGCCTTGCTGAGTTTACTGCCAATGCGAACTGAAGCGGAGTTATGCTGGGGGGAGTTTGCTGCTGTCATACATCACCTCCTGACCTGAAAAAGATAAAAGCCGGAGCGGGCTAGGAGACGTTTATCATGACTCTGGGAGGTGCCGATTGTCCTTGAGCCAGGTCAACGGAAAGGCAAACAGCCGGCAGGTAACACCAATCACAAAATCGATGTATATCTATGTTTTTGCAGGATTTAATAAGTAAAACGACGAACCCCCAGCACCGGGACACGGTGCTGGGTTAAGTCTGACTGCGGTCCTGGCGTTACGCTTTACTCTTGGGAGCCGCCTTACGCTTGGTTGCAGTCTTGCGCTTGGCTACAGGCTTTTTCCCGGCAGCAGTCTTACGCTTCGCAGCAGGCTTTTTCTTCGCGACAGCTTTCTTCTTCGTGGCAGCTTTTTTCTTTTTAGCTGCAGGTTTCTTTTTGGCTGTTGATTTTTTCCCTGCCCCGCCAGCTTTGCCTAGAGATTTCTTGGCATCAGCTACCAGCTTTTTCCAGGCCTTGAGGTTAGCATCGCTGCGCTTCTTGACTATTTTCTGTGCCGCGGCATTTGTCTTGCTGGCCATTTTTTGCAGGGCGGAAACATCCTTTTTCGCCTGTTCAACAACCTTTTTCAGCTCCTTCACCACATCGGAGCGATCGCCGCCCACTTTCTTGAGATCATCCAGCAGCGCTTTGAGCATATCGTATTGCTGCTTGGCAATATCGATGTAACCGTCAACGATAGCCCGATTGGCGTCGGCCACAGCCTGAACATTTTTACTGGTACCCTCCAGCAAGTCATCAAGTTTGTACTTTCCTATTTTTATTTCATCAAGGTATTTGCCAAGATCGAGCCCACTCAGTGTTGCTTTGACTGAGGCTTTTGACTTGGACGCCTTTTTCTTCGCTTTAGCTTTTGCCATTATCGCTCTCCATAAACCTTTGCGTTATGTAATTTCAAAACATCGAATCACTTTGTGTGCCGATCTCACCATACTACAGGAACAAGGCAAACCTCGGCCTGATTCCAGATCAATATATTATTGTACAATTGTTGCCATCCCGCCATGTGAATAAGGCCGCTTAGCGGCCAAAGGAATTTTGACCTGAAACCCTTACTCAAGTTACTGCTCTTATGGCTGCCTCTCGCGCTAGTACTGACGACCTCTTTCCTGGTATTTTCCGCCCTGCAACCACAACCGCTGGTGGCCGAAGTCGGAAGCATCAGTCACGGCGATGTCGGGAGGCTTAAGTCGTTGCTGAAACAACATGATCCGCGCTCCCTCAGAGATGGCGAGACGCGCCGCTTGCACCTCAGTGCTCGCGATCTGAACCTTGTGTCAAATTCTGTTCTCCCCTACCAGGATCGGCAGGCCCTGGATATCCGCCTGACAAAAGGTTCAGCAGCTTTCAACTACAGCGCTGCGCTACCCGACAACCCATTGGGAAAATACTTCAATTTCTCGGCAATTTTAGGACAGCAAGAAGGCCGCCTCACTCTCGAGCAATTGCGCTTCGGCAATATCAGAGTGCCGGGCTGGTTACTGCAACCTGTGGTTGCCGGAACCAACAGCCTGCTGCGAAATGGCTCGGCCGAATACCGCGACGCAATGGACGCTTTGAAACAGATGCAGTTTGAACCCAATTCACTACAGCTCATATACCAATGGCAGTCGGGTCTTGCAGAGAGAATCCAGTCCAGGGGTCGCGACTTGCTATTGGCGCCCGCAGAGAAGCAACGCATCCGCATCTACTACACAGAAATAATGCGCCAGTTCCCGCTGCTGGCAGGAGGTTCCGCATCGCTGGACCGCCTGTTACAGCCAATGTTTGCGCTGGCCAGGCAACGCAGCGAAAACGGGCATGATGCTGAGGGCGAAAACCGCGCTCTTCTACTGGCATTGGGTGTAGCCATCAATGGGAGCAACATCAAACACCTGACTGGCCCCACGGAGGCGGCAAGCGTGACCATCCATACCCGGCCTCACCTGGTATTGCAGGGTCGTAACGACCTGGTAAAGCATTTTATTATCTCCGCGGCAATCACCGCCGGAGGGGGCGGCGGCCTGGCTGACAAGATTGGTGTTTTCAAGGAAGTGGACGATTCGCGCGGTGGCTCCGGCTTCAGCTTTCCCGACCTGCTGGCCGACCGGGCGGGTGTGTCATTCGCGGAAGTCGCCCTGGGTGACAATGCGCGGGAATTGCAGAACTACATGAGCATGCGGGGCAGTGAGGCTGACTATATGCCGGGATTTACCGAACTACCCGAGAGCCTGATGGCGTTGGAATTCAAGTCTCGTTACGAGGATCTCGACAGCGCCACTTATGCGCTGATCGACGAGGAAATCGAGCGCCGCATCGGCAGCAGCGCCATCCACCAGTCTACCTTTTAACCATCCGCTGATAATGCATTCTTTCAAGCAACCTTTACCTCCCTGTTCGACAACAACAGGCGCTTGATTTCAGGAATACAGGAGCCGCACTGGGTGCCGCAACACAGCTGCGCCCCAAGCGCCTCTACACTGCAGGCACCCGCTGCTATGGCGTTTTCTATCTGTCGCTCACCGACCTCCTCACAAGTGCAAACGAGGCGACCGATATTGCCTCCGCCCTGACTCAGCTCTGCCAACAGCCCATTCGCTTCCATAGGGCTGGCACTGCTTAGCATACCGGCCACCCATTCACGGGAGGGTAGATGTCGCTGATGCCTGCGCAAAAACAAGGCGAAGCATACCCCCTCCGCTTCTATTCCCACATCGCGGTAGTCCGCCTGGGCAGAGTCCTGGTAACTGCTGATTTTTTGCCCTGTGAGACACAGCTCTTGCAGCAGCGTCGAGCGCAGGTGCCCTGAATTTTCTCCAGAGTCCCCCGCAAGCAATGTCAGGTAACCGCCGGGAACAACCACCCGGGACCAGTAGGCCAGCGCCGGCAGCACCGGCACTTCCCGGGTCAGCAAAAGACCCCAACACGACGCCAGCACCGGCGCGACCGCCACCCGCGCAAACTTGCTCTGGGGCTGACCTGACACCGGGTCCGTCACCGCTGCTATCAGCTCGCTGACACAGGCCAGGCCGGAAAACTGACCGCTCCAATGGATAGGACTGAATACCTGGCCGGGAGACAGGTCATCCTCCAGTCGCAGCAAACCCCGAACGCGGCCCAGCGAATTTGAAAGCTCCACCAGATCGCCTTCAGAAAGCTGCCTCGAGCGGGCATCCTCGCGATTGAGAGAAACGCTGAAGAAGTCCCGATGGCGCATTAATTTGGCGACTCGACCAGTCCGGGTCATGGTATGCCACTGGTCTCGCAACCTGCCGGTGTTCAATTGTAACGCTGTACGCGAACCCGCATCGGGTAGGGTCGGCACAGAGGCAATCAACTGAGCACGGCCTGTTGCAGTGAAAAAGCGGCCTGCAACTACAGGCTCACCTCCCGCGCCGGAGGCAGGTTGGGGCCAGTAGCTGGGCGACAGCTGCTCGTATTCCGACCGGCTCAGATGTCCCAGGGCGCTTATGTCGAAGTCACGGCTTGCCTTGTTCTCGTAGCCGGACAACCGCGCGTGTTCGGCAAAAATATCACCCGGGTGTTGATAGTTAAATGCCTGCCCAAACCCCAGTCTCTGCGCCACTTGTGTGACTATCCACCAATCCGGGCGCGCCTCCCCCTGTGGCGGCAGCAGTTTGCGCTGGCGCGAAATACAGCGCTCGGAATTGGTGACAGTGCCATCTTTTTCACCCCAACCCTGGGCCGGCAGTAACAGGTTGGCAAAGGCGGCTGTGTCGGTGTCTCCGACGCAATCGGACACAACCACAAAATCACAATTGCCCAGGGCTCGCCGCACCATCGCGCTATCCGGCAGGCTGACCGCCGGGTTGGTGGCCATAATCCAGAGAAAGCGTATCTTTCCCTCTGCCGCCGCCTGAAACATATCCACGGCCTTAAGCCCCGGAGCTTTGGCTATAGCGGATGCCTGCCAGAAGCGGCTTACCAGGCTGACATGCTCCGGACGAAAATCCATATGAGCGGCCAGGTGATTGGCCATACCACCCACCTCCCGTCCGCCCATCGCATTGGGCTGGCCGGTAATGGAAAAAGGCCCCATACCGGGCTTACCCAGGCGACCCGTTGCCAGATGGCAGTTAATAATGGCATTGCACTTGTCGGTACCGGTGGCGGACTGGTTAATACCCTGAGAGTAAAAGGTGACGGATTTTTCGGTGGCGCCAAACAGCTGGTAAAACTGTGCCACCTTATCAAGTGAAAGCCCGGTTTCCCCGGCGACGCGCGCTATAGTGTAAGCCGCAACTGACCCCAGCGCGTCTTCGATACCGGCGGTATGTTCTCGGATATAGTCGGCATCAAGCAGCTCGTGGCCGTTCAGGTAATGCAGCAAGCCGGCAAACAGGAAGCCGTCACTACCGGGGGCGATCTGCAAATGCAGGTCGGCAATGTCGCAGGTGGCGGTGCGCCTCGGGTCAATAACCACGATGCGCTTTCCCGGGTGACTTTTACGGGCCTCGGCAATGCGCTGGTAGAGCACCGGGTGGGTCCACGCTGCATTGGAGCCTACCATGACAAGCAGATCGCAGGTCTCCAGATCCTCGTAGGAGCAGGGCACATAGTCAGCACCAAAGGCCCGCTGGTATCCCGCCACCGCAGAAGACATGCAGAGCCGCGAGTTGGTATCCACGTTGGCACTGCCGATAAAGCCTTTCATCAGCTTATTGGCGACGTAGTAATCCTCGGTTAGCAATTGGCCGGAGAGGTAAAAGGCGATCGCATCGGGTCCATACTCCTCGCGCACGGCATGCATCTTTGCCGCCACCAGGTCCAGGGCGCTATCCCAATCTGTTTGTCTGCCCTGGTAAAGAGGATGCAGCAACCGCCCTTCAGGCACCAGCGTCTCTGCCAGGGTACTGCCCTTTACACAGAGCCGGCCCTTGTTCGCCGGGTGATCAATGTCGCCGCTCACGGCTATCAGTTTGTCATCGACGACCTCTGCTGAAACGCCGCAGCCCACACCACAGTAGGGACATGTCGTGCTGCAGTTGCTCATCGTAGCCCGATCAGTACCTTGTCCCCCTCGAGACGCACGTCGTAGACCTCGACCCGCACCTTGTCCTCTTCCAGGCAGACACCGGTCTTCAGGCTGAAGTGCTGTTTGTACAGCGGCGAAGCCACGACCAATTCGCCCCGCACATCACCCACAATTCCCCGGGACAAGACATTGGCCTCACCGATGGGATCGCGGTTGCCAAGGGCATACAACTGCGGGATTTCATCAGGTAAATAAAACAGCGCCACCTGCTCCACTCCAATCAGCGCACACACACCCGAACCCGCCACCAGATCCGAGCGCTCGCACACCGCCCCCCATGCCTGTTTCTCTACTGCTGCCATCGCGCTACCCCTTAGTTCCCGATACCAGGCGCAGCCGTTCTTCCGGCCTGGCCGGGCGGATCTGCTGCCGTTCCTTGACGAATACCACGCCACTGTCGGACTCATCCGAGTTAACAAATTGACGGAAGCGTTTAAGTTTCTCCGGGTCCGCCAGTGTGGCTTTCCACTCGCACTCGTAGGTAGCGATTACATGGGCCATCTGTGTTTCCAGTTCCGCTGCAATCCCTAGTGAATCCTCGATCACCACCTGTCGCAGATAGTCGATGCCACCCTCCAGGTTATCCATCCAGACTGAAGTACGCTGCAGCCGGTCTGCGGTACGGATATAGAACATCAGGAAACGGTCGATGTAGCGGATCAGGGTGTCGTCATCCAGATCCGTGGCAAACAAGTCGGCGTGGCGCGGCTTCATACCGCCATTGCCGCAGAGGTACAGGTTCCATCCGTTCTCGGTTGCGATAATCCCGAAGTCCTTGGACTGTGCCTCAGCGCATTCGCGGGTACAGCCCGACACTGCTGACTTCAGCTTGTGCGGCGATCGCAGCCCCTTGTACCGATCCTCTATCCTGATCGCCATTGCGACGCTGTCCTGTACGCCGTAACGGCACCAGCTGCTGCCCACACAGGACTTTACCGTGCGCAGGGATTTACCATAGGCGTGACCGGTCTCAAAACCCGCCTCCACCAGTAACGCCCAGATTTCGGGCAGTTGCTCTAGACGTGCCCCGAACAGGTCCACTCGCTGGCCCCCGGTAATTTTGGTGTACAGATCGTACTTGCTGGCCACCTCGCCCAACACAATCAATTTCTGCGGTGTAATCTCACCGCCGGCCACCCTGGGTACGACGGAATATGTGCCATCCTTTTGCATGTTGGCCATGAAGGTATCGTTGGTGTCCTGCAAGCCCACGTGCCTGGCGGCCAATACATGCTCATTCCACAGGGAGGCCATGATGGAGGCGATGGCCGGCTTGCAGATATCGCAGCCCCGACCTGTGCCGTGATCTGCCAATATGTCATCGAAGCTCTTGATTTCACCCACACGCGCCAGGTGATAAAGCTCCTGCCGGGTAAAGGGGAAGTGCTCGCAGATACTCTTGTCCACTACCACACCGCGAGCAACCAGCTCGTGCTCCACAATATTTTTCAGCATGGCGGCGCAACCACCGCAGCCGGTGCTCGCCTTGGTTGCGCCCTTTACATCTCCCAGCGAGCAACAGCCACTATCCAGCGCGGCTACAATATCCCCCTTGGTGACGTTGTGGCAGGAGCAGATGCTCGCAGTGGCAGGCAACGCCGCCACACCCAGCATCGGCCTGTCACCCACAGAGGGAACGATCAAACTCTGGGGGTCCCCGGGTAGCTCGATATCATTGAGATGGTATTGCAGCAGTGTGTCATAGTCGGCGCAATCACCCACCAGCACTGCCCCCAAAAGTTGTTTGCCATCGTCACTGGTAACAATACGCTTGTAGCAACCTTCACGACCATCGCTGAAAACGAACGACATTGAACCCTCGGTGCGGCCGTGTGCATCGCCGATTGAACCCACATCCACCCCCAGCAGCTTGAGCTTGGTACTCATGTCTGCACCCAGGAACTTGGCGTCTTCTCCACTCAGTTGCGCCGCCACCGCTTCGGCCATACGATAGCCTGGCGCCACCAGGCCATAAATACGCCCGCCGAACAAGGCACATTCGCCGATGGCAAAAATATCGGAGTCTGTTGTTTTGCATTTGTAGTCAATGACTATGCCGCCACGTTCACCGACTGCCAGCTCTGCATCCCGCGCCAGATTATCCCGGGGGCGTATGCCTGCAGAAAACACGATCATGTCCGTATCCAGGCTGCTGCCGTCGGCAAACTGCATTTGCAACGCACATTCATCGCCGTCAACAATATTCCTGGTGTTCTTACCCGTGTGAACCAGCACCCCGAGGGATTCTATTTTCCGCCTGAGCATGGCAGAACCGCCATCGTCCAGCTGAACGCCCATGAGGCCCGGGGCAAACTCCACCACATGCGTTTCCAGGCCCAGATTACGCAGGGCATTACCACACTCCAGGCCGAGCAGCCCGCCACCCACAACCACCCCTATGCTGCTACCTTTCGCCTTCGCCTTGATATCGCCCAGATCGTCGATGGTGCGATAGGTGAGGCAGCGTTTGTTATCAGACCCCGGCACCGGAGGTACAAAGGGATAGGAGCCGGTAGCCAGCACCAGCTTGTCGTACTCGAACACTCGCCCCGTTTCAGTAACAACACGCCGTGCTGTTCGCTCGATTCGCACAACGGGGTCGCCGAGATGTGCTACCACGCCCCAGTTCCGGTAAGTATCGCGAGTGGCGAGAGCCAGTTCCGCAGGCTCCCGCCCCGCAAACACATCCGAAAGGTGAACCCTGTCGTAAGCGGGACGGGGCTCCTCGCCGATTATAATGACCTCGTCGTCACCACCCGCTGCAATCAGCGTTTCCACAAAGTGATGTCCTACCATGCCATTGCCCACTACAACTATTCTGCGTTTGCCCATTGCCTTTTCTCCCCTTCCCTTAAGCGGCCTCTGCAGTCGTCTGCAGGGCCTCACTTGTTTCACGGCCAAACATCAGGCCTGACCGGTACGCGGAAATATCCGTGCCGCTTGCGATCAACTCGCTGTACCAGGAGCCACCGCGCTTGTCGCCGACTAACACGGCGCCCACCAAACGTCCGTCGCGGAGAATCAGACGGCGATAAATACCTGCATTCGCGTCGCGTAGAAACAATTGGTCGCCGCTAGTGTCGAGATGGCCGGCACTGAAAATGTCTATGCCGGATATTTTGAGCTGAGTAGGGGAGTGCGCGGGGCTAAACCCCGCGGTCGCGATTCCGAGCAACTCCCGGGCCAGCACTCTTGCCTGCTCCCGGATAGGCGCGACCAGTCCAAAACAGTCCTCTCCCAGCTGGGAACATTCTCCGAGGGCAAACACCTTCTCTGAGGATGTCCGCATAAAGGGATCTGTCACAATGCCCCGGTCCACCGTAAGGCCTGCGTCTCTTGCAATGTCCGTATTCGGACTGATACCGGTGGCGAACAGTAGCAGTTCGCAAGGCAGGGTTTCACCCTGGCGTAACACCACGCCCTTGAGGGTTTCTGCTTCTGTTTCCAGCTCGACAACCGAATCGTCCATGCGAAAGCGTACGCCTCTGGACTCCAGATCCTTCTGCAACTGAGCTGCACCTTCTGCATCCAGTTGGCGATTCATAAGGCAGGTTTGGCGGTGAACGACAGTGGTGGCAAAGCCGAGAGTGGTCAATCCGTGGGCCGCTTCCAACCCCAACAACCCACCCCCGACCACAACAGCGCGGGCACCTTCGCGCATAAGGCTACGCAGCTTTCTGGCATCGGTCAGGGTGCGAAATTCCTCTACCCCGCAGACATCAGTTTGCGCTAGCGGCGGTCTGGCCACTGAGGCTCCAGTGGCAAACACCAGCCGGTCATATGAAATAAGCCGCCCACAATCGGATTCCACCAGGCGGTTGATTCGGTCTACCGAAACAGCACGGGTACCCGACAGAAAAGTAACCGATGCAGGCAATGCGCCGGGCTCCAGCATCTGCAGTTCGGTCTCAGCAGTGTCACCGGCCAGCACGTTGGATAAAAGTACCCGGTTATAACAAGTGTCCGCCTCCTCACCGAGCACGATGATGTCCATACCGGCGGCTTCCCGACCCAGCTCCTGCAACAGGTAGGCGGTTGCCATACCGGCGCCCACTATGACGAGACGGTTGGACACTAGGCGGCCTCACTCCCACTGGCATCGCTACTGCCAGTGATTGCGCTCACCTCACCCCTGGGAACCGTCGCTAATACAGGCGCATCGTCTGCGTGCGGAGCGGGGCTGGCGTGCGTACCCTGCTTGGCATACAGGAACTCAAGCACCTGCTGCCTCAGGTGAACAAAACCAGCATCTTCCGCCAACGCCAGCCTGTCTCGAGGCCGGGGCAGGTTGACCGATAGAATGTCGCCAATCGTGGCCGCCGGACCATTGGTCATCATCACGATCCGGTCAGAAAGCAATACCGCTTCGTCCACATCGTGGGTAATCATCATCACGGTATTGCCGAGCTCTGCCTGAATGGACATCAACGAGTCCTGCAATTGCGCTCTCGTCAGCGCATCAAGGGCGCCGAAGGGTTCATCCATCAGTAATACCCTGGGCTGCATAGCGAGGCAGCGGGCAATCCCCACCCGCTGCTTCATACCACCGGAAATCTCGCCGGGCAGTTTGTTCATCGCGTGGTCCATGTTGACCAGATGCAAGTTATGCTCGATCCATTCCCGGCGTTCCGCTCGGGTCTTGCTGCGACGAAACACCTGGTTTACCGCCAGCGCCACGTTTTCGTATACGGTAAGCCAGGGCATAAGCGAATGGTTCTGAAATACCACGGCCCGGTCGGGGCCCGGGTCTGTCACCTCTTTTCCCTCCAGGGCCACACCGCCCTCAGTTGCTCTGTATAGCCCGGCGACGATATTGAGTACGGTCGATTTACCGCACCCGGAGTGCCCGATCAGCGAGATAAACTCGCCCTGGTCCATTTTGAGATTCACATTCTGCAGCGCGCGAAACTTTTCGCCGCCGGTATCGAATTCGATTCCCACACCGGAGATATCCAGGTATTTCGTGCTCATGCCACAACTCCCACTTAACGCAAAACTGCTTGTTTATCCCAGCTCACCCGTTTCTGCAGGGTGAGCATAAGCTTGTCCAACATATAACCCACCAGACCGATGGTGATTACTGCCACCATAATCCTGCCCAGCGAATCGGAGCTGCCGTTCTGGAATTCGTCCCAGACAAATTTGCCCAGCCCCGGATTCTGGGCGAGCATCTCCGCCGCAATCAGCACCATCCAGCCGGTGGCCAGAGACAGGCGTAGTCCGGTAAAAATCATGGGTATAGCCGCGGGAATCACGATTTTGCGCACATGTACCAGCGGTGACAGCGCCATAACGCGGCTCACATTCACCAGGTCGCGATCAATGCTGGCCACACCCACGGTGGTATTGATAAGAGTGGGCCACAGGCAACACAGGGCCACAGTGATAGCCGAGTTAAGAAATGCCTTGTCAAACAGCGGATCCTCGACACTGTAGGTCGCACTCACAACCATGGTAACCAAAGGCAACCAGGCCAGGGGAGACACTGGCTTGAAGACCTGTATCAGCGGGTTAATTGCCTTATACACACCGTGGCTGAGCCCACACAATATTCCCACGGGTATCGCCACGACATTGGCCAGCAGGAAGCCCACCGCTACGGTCACCAGACTGGTGAAAACCTGGTCGACAAAGGTTGGTTTACCGGTGTACTTGCGCCACTTCACCGTTGCCTCGGGGTCGGCGGCGAGTTTTTGCGCATTGCGTTCCTCCTGGCGCAGGTCGAATGCTGCCGCTTTCTCCCGCTCTCTCACATGTTCCCGG
This sequence comes from uncultured Haliea sp., assembly GCA_963977485.1. Classification (GTDB taxonomy): domain Bacteria; phylum Pseudomonadota; class Gammaproteobacteria; order Pseudomonadales; family Halieaceae; genus JARRPM01. Next base: position 489,908 of record CAXBOW010000003.1, on the reverse strand, counting down.
CCCAGGCCTTGCACTTGCTCCCACACCTGTAACGGCCCTGGAAAGAGGCCGAGAGAGGTCTCGATGCGGCTGGCTGAAAACTGCCAGACCATCAGGAAGAAGAGTATTCCAAGCGCGGGCAGTATCAGCATGTCTGCCAGGCGCTGTGGTTTCAACGCGGCTATCATTTGCTCAAACCGGTCATCCGGTTTCATGGCTATCGCTGAGTCTGACATTATTCCTGTTCCTGATTTCACAACTGATGGTTACGACTTCCGCTGGCGCTATATGGTCTCGTCGCCTTTCAAGCCAATGGAGAACTGTTCGAGGTAGCTATTGGGTTGAGTACCGTCGTAGGTAACCCCATCGATAAATTCAGAGGCCGGTGGACGAAAGCCGCTCTCACTGTCAAATTCCGGAAAATCCGATGCCTCCATTTCACCCTCATCAACCAGCGCCCGGGCAGCACGTTGGTAGATATCCGGGCGATAGACACTGCGTGCAACCTCGAAGTACCAGTCGTCGGTTTGCGCTTCGGCTATCTGGCCCCAGCGACGCATCTGGGTGAGGTACCAGACAGCGTCTGAGTAGTAGGGATAGGTGGCGAAGTAGCGGAAAAACACGTTAAAGTCAGGCACCTCCCGGGTGTCGCCTTTTTCGTATTCGAAGGTACCTGTCATGGAATTGGCGATCACATTCTCGTCAGCGCCCACATATTCCGAACGGGAGAGAATCTCCACTGCCTCCGGGCGATTCGCGTTATCGTTCTCGTCCAGCCACCGCGCCGCGCGCAACATTGCCTTCACGATACGCACAGTGGTATTGGGGTATTTCTCGGTAAACTCGCGCGTCATGCCAAAGACTTTTTCCGGATTGTTTTTCCAGATTTCGTAATCCGTAATCACCGGTACGCCAATGCCCTTGATCACGGCTTGCTGGTTCCATGGCTCACCCACGCAGTAACCGTAAATAGTGCCCGCCTCCAGGGTGGCCGGCATCTGGGGAGGCGGTGTGACCGACAGCAGTGCATCCGCGCTCAGTTGCCCCGAGGTGTCGCCTTTGGCAGGAGCGTAAAAACCCGGGTGAATACCGCCAGCAGCCAGCCAATAGCGCAACTCGTAGTTGTGGGTTGAGACGGGGAATACCATGCCCATCTTGAACGGCTTACCCTGTTCGCGGTAGCTGTCCACAACGGGCTTAAGATAGTCGGCCTTGATCGGGTGCACAGGTCTGCCATCGGGCATTTTTGGCAGTCCGGGCTTCATCTGCTCCCATACGGCTGTGGATAGCGTGATGCCATTGCCATTTAAATCCATGGAGAAAGGTGTGACGATATGCGCCTTTGTGCCGTAGCCGATAGTAGCCGCAAGGGGTTGGCCGGCGAGCATATGTGCGCCGTCGAGCTGGCCATCGATTACGCCGTCCAACAGGACTTTCCAGTTGGCCTGGGCTTGCAGCGTGACATACAAGCCCTCATCTTCGAAGTAGCCACGCTCATAGGCCACCGCAAGCGGCGCCATATCGGTCAACTTGATAAAGCCAAAGGTCAGTTCATCTTTTTCCGGTTCGCCCAGACCAGTTGCCGCCATGCCAAAACAGGACAGGAACAGGCCAAACAAGGTTGTGCACACCACAGCAGGCCGGCGGCCGGCGGGTGAAAGAGAATTTGCTCGGATACGGATCATGCGTTACCCCTTATATTGCATGAACACACGGCCACACCTCCGCTTCGACTGAAGACAGCCAGAGTGCGAGGACGCCATTGCCCAGGGAGATAACCGATGTGTGGTGAAAGAACTATCTATTACTTAACAAAAGCCGTGCCATGATATTTATTATATTTATATATCAACGACTTACTTTTTAACTCAAGCCCCTGGAGAGCTTAGCTTGCCACCAGGTCAGGGACTCTCGCGCACCATTGCCGCCCATAGCGACCTGAAACGGTGCGACTCATGGCGCAAGCACCATATCGGGCCCCAATCGGATTCCCGGCTCAAACTGCCATTCATCCGTATGCTGATTGAAAGGTTTGTAATCCCGGCTGGGGCTGGCCAGATTGAGATGGCGTGCCGCATCCCGATAGAGATCTGTGCGATAGGTTTGCTGGACCAGCGATTTAACTTTTTCTGCCGGCAATTGCTTGCCCAGCATCGCCCCCGTCTGTTGCAGCAACCACTCACCGTCAGAGCGCCAGGGAAACCCCGCCTGGAATCGGCCAAAAACATGGAAATCGGCCAGCTCCTGCGGGGCCTGCCCTCTGGCGAAGACAAAGCGACCGGTGAGCGAGGGCTGCAGGTAATCTATCGGGCAATCCAGATATACCGGCCTGGCGAGCACCGCCGCTGCCTCCTCCCTGTTGGCCGGTTCTGCCATCCACATGCAGGCCTCCATCAGGGCAAGCCGCAGGCGCAGGTGGGTGGTCGGGTAATTCTGATGCCAGCTCTTCAATACACCCAGCACTTTTTCGATGCCGTTATTCCAGATCTGGTAGCCAGTTGCCTGCACAGCACCCACACCAAACTGAACCGCCATGCTATTCCAGGGTTCGCCCACACAATAACCATCGATCACCCCTCGGGCCAGGCTGTCCACCATTTGTTCCGGTGGCAAAACAATAATGCGAACATCGCGATCGGGGTTGATACCACCGGCTTGTAACCACAATCGCAATAAAAACGTGTGGCAGGAAAATGAGTGGGCCGAGGCAAACGTCAACTGCGTGGCGTCGCCCCGCGCGCGACACCACTCACCCAGGGCCACCGCAGTACTTCTGGCAGAGGCCGCAGGCCGCCCCCCTCGCTCGGCGATCACTGCTGCCAGCGCCGGATTGACGGTTATTGCGTTACCGTTCAGAGACAGTACAAGGCCGGTAATAACATCAGCGCGAATACCCCCCGCGCCGAGGGCTGTGGCCAGCGGCAACGGTGCGAGTATCTGCGCCGCATCGAGATCGCCGGTGGACAGCTTGTCCCGCAGGTTCGCCCAGGACACCTCCCGCTGCAGTTCCACGTCCAGATCGTATTTCGCATATAGGCCCAGCTCCTGCGCCATAATGACCGGTGCGCTGTCGGTAAGACGTAGGTAACCCAGGCGCAGTTGACTCTTTTCGCAGGCAGGCAATCGTCGGGTTTCCATTAGCGCTCACTCCTGCCAGGCTTTGTTTTTTCCATAATCGATATCACCTCCGCCGCAGTTTCCCCCAGGCTTTTGTGCCTATCCATGGCCAGCTTGCGGAGGGTACTAAACGCCTCTGCTTCCTCCACCTGGTGTACAGACATGAGCAGCCCCTTGGCTTTTTCAATCAACTTGCGATCCTCGAGTTGACGTCGCGCATCAGTCAGCTGCTGCCTTAAATCGCTGAAAGCCGAAAATTGTGCCACGGCCACATCTATTGCCGCTCTCACTCTGGCAGGGCTTATATCCTCTGTCTGGTAGGCCGTCACACCGGCCCGAATGGCATCGCTGATGAACGCCTGATCGCCAGCACCCGAGAACATGACCACCGGGCGAGGATTGTGGCTGGAAGCAATGGTCAGGCTTTCGAGCACGTCCCTATCCGGCGAATCGAGAGCGATAATCACAACATCCGGCTGCTGCTGGGCCATTTGGTAAAGCAGGCCTGAGGCGGTGGGTATAACGGAAAGCACGTCAAAACCCACGCGGCGCAGATTTGCCTCCACGGAAGTGGCGCGCTCGCGATCATCATCCACCAGAATGAGGCGCAGGGATTGAACCGGTGTGTCCACTGTTGTCACTCAAAGCACCAGCACCGGACGGGTATCACTACCCACCCGGTGCCATAAGGCGAGTAACTCGCCGGGGAGATGTCGCTAGATCGCGAAGTTTACCGTCAACCAGGCCTTCTGTGTGTCCTGGTAAAGCGCGGAATCGTCGGAATTGAAATTAGCGTACTTCAGTTGCAGGCTCAGAACCTTGTCTATCGGCCAGGTTGCGGACAGGTCGATCTCGGAACCGTAGTCATTGCTGCCCTGTTCCGCCTGAAAATCATGCCAAACCGCCGCCAGTTTGACGGGGCCCAGATCACCCGAAACACCCGCGTACAGATCTTCGATGCCATTGGCGGGTGTGCTCAAAAACTTGTCTGCCCAACCCTGAAATTTGTGCAGCGTCGCCAACGGCGTTTTAAAGCCCACCCCATTATCCGACCCCAACACCTCGTAACCAAGCTGCGCAGTAATGCCATACAACGGAACCGTGCCCTCCACTACATAATAATCGGCATCGTAATCCAGCTGGCTGTCGCCCCCGTCAGACTGCCAGGCGTAGGCCACCCTGGCAGCCAGTGGCCCAAATGTGCCGTTGTACTCCAGGCCGTAGGTATCAGTGGAGTTGTTCACGGACTTGTTAGGGGACCAGGCTTCGCGGTCATCGATATCCAGCAGATAGGCAAAACCCGTTACGGTGTGGTGCTCCAGAAGCTTGTAATCCAGCCGCAGAAAATTATTTTGCCCGTGCCAGCTGGCAGGCTGTGCATTACTGTCATCAGGGCCAAAAATCCGATTCACGTTATAGACATAGGCATAGTCCGCCGATAGCCCAAAACTGCTGACCCACTGGGCGCGATAGCCGTCGAAGGTCTGCTCATTCTGGCGCCACGCCACGCCACCGACAAAGCGTTGGTTGCCCAGCACTATGCGCTGACGCCCGTAAGTTCCAACAAGCTCCTGCCATTGGTACTTGAGCCAGGCCTGGTTGACCTCTGTGCCTTTGGGGTCAGCAACCACCGGGTACTGGGTGTTGCCATTGTCGGTGGAATTGAAGTCGTCATCACCAATGTAAGACACATTACTGAACTCGGTGAGAAAGGAGAAACCCCGATTGCTTGCCGACTCAAAAGTCAGGCGAGAGCGCAGGGTCGAGGCCTTGGCATTGTCACTAAACCCATCCTCGTCCACGTATTCATAGCGATAACGCAGATTCAGCCCTACCTTGCCATCGGTAACCATGCGGGCCAGATCGGCCGTAAAAGACTCCTCTGCCGCAGGGGACAGGGTGACGAGACAGGCGACGAGGCCCACCAGGCCTGATTGCAACTGAGTTACCTTGGACATTGCTTTACTCCTTTTAAAAGCAAAAAAGCCCTACAGCGCGCCGGTTATTGCGTGCAGATGGGCTTCGTTGCCGTGGGTCGTAAGAGGTGACTGATTGAACAAAGCAAAAAGCGAGCCAAGATCGTGAAACCCTGACTGCCACAAGGTCGCGGGCATCAACGGCACAACTGCGCCAGATGTGCAGGGTATCCTCGCGGTGCGTCGGTGCACCGAATTGGTGATCTCCGGGTGCAGCACATCACGTACACAGACACCCGGATTCCTATGCAGAGGCGAGGAAAAGTGTGGCCTAGATTGCACGAGCAGCGGCTTGCAGCTCGCGAAAGCTTTCCTTTATCAATTTGCCCAGGCTCTCGATTCCCGGTTGCCGGGTGGGGCAGCTGATAATGGCAAAACACAGCTTGTTGACGTGACTGACCACGGTAATATTGAGGCCCATACCGTCTGTCACAATCGACAAGGGGTAGAGCATTTGCAACTCCGCGCCCTCGAGGTACAGCTTCTCCCGCGACCCGGGCACGTTGGAAAAAATAGCATTAATCCCCGGCCGAACCAGGGTGGCATTGCCTGTTAAGGTAAGCAGCACCGTAGGCGCCATCAGCAGAGCGTAATAATCTTCAGCAGCAGTAGTAGAAACATGCCCGAGCTCTTCCTTGGCGCCCCGGGTTACCTTGATGACTCTCTGCAGTCGACGCCAATCGTTGCTCTCGTCAGTAAAAAATGGGCCGAGGATGTAACTCAGCTTGTTGCCCACCTCGTCTCCCACCGTTTTCAGTGATACGGGCATCCCGGCCACCAATGAAGCTTTTGGCAGCGCTTTCTGCGCTTGCAAGTAACGCCTTAGTGCACCGCCGCAGACAGCGAGCAATACATCATTGATGGAACCACCGGCCTGGCGGGCGATCTTGCGTACACTCGCAAGTGGCAGGTCGCAGACCATAATGGCTCTGCTGGAGTCCAGTTCGGCGTTTAGAATAGTACGGGGAGCCGTAAACGGCAGACGCATGACATCTTTTTTGCCCTGCATGGCGTCCGCGCCCATATGGGCTAGCAGACGGGATAACTCCGGCAGTGCCTTATACTGCTTCTGCAGACCACGGCGCAGGTCGTCAAGTGCGTGAAACAGCGAGTGATCACCATCGTGTCGTTCATGTGGTGGTTGAGCCTTATCAACCCGAAGCCTTTGCCGGGGGGAGGTACTCAGTAGAGATTGTATCATTTTCATAGCCCCCACCCCGTCCACCAGGGCGTGGTGAACCTTGCAATAGAGGGCGAACCTGCCACCGCTCAGGCCCTCGATAACGTGTACCTCCCACAGTGGGCGCGATCGGTCCAGTGGGCGTTCGTGGGCGCGTGTCACCAGTCGCAACAGATGTTCCATACGACCGGGTGCCGGCAAACAGTAGTGCAGTACATGCTGTTCCGGTTGATAATCGGCTGCTGGCACCCAGGCCGGGGCAGACATATTTACCGGATCGTGTAGTTTTTTATTGAACGCAGGCCACAATTCGTTGAGTCGGCCACATTTGCGAACCAACCGGGTCAGGTAATCCCTGCGCCCATTGGTGGGCAGTGTCAAAATCATCAGGCCCGCCACATGAAACGGGCAATGGGGAGACTCTATCTTGAGAAAGCCCGCGTCCTGTGAACTCAGCTTCTCCATGCTTGCTCCTGTGCGGAATTGAACTGCTGAACCATACCTTGCGTATATCCCCGTGTGTATCGAATGGATCAATGTTTCAGCATGTAGAAGGTCGGCACTACTCGGCGAGAGCGCGGTTGTATGCCCATGCCGCGAGCGATAAAATAGCGAGTTCTTTTCAGCAAGCGGCGCCGGGCTGGCCACTCCAGCCCATACCGCCACCTCTTTTATCTCAAAAGGCAGGAAGCACCATGACTGACGTCTCTCAGACAGGCGGGAAACTACTTGAGCAGGCTGCGAGGGTGCTGGCAAGCACCCAGGGCCTCATTGGCAAGGCGCTCAGCGCTCTAAAGGCTAAAACCGTCGAAGATGGCCGCCTCTCTAGCGTGAAACTGGATGCACACCAGCTGATTTCCTACGAATTGTCCCTGTGTTGGGCCGAATGCTGTGCCGCAGGCTTCATGCTTGACCACTCCAGGCATTGCCAGGACGACTTTACCAACCGCCTCTGCGCACTGTTCTGCGCCGAAGCCGTCAGCGCCACTTGTGCCCGCTTGCGGTCCCGTCTGGCAGACTTCGAGCTGGAAGATGAGGATATCGCTGCCGTGCTTACAGGAGATGGCGCGAAAGTGTTTCTCGCAAGCCAATTGAGCGCATCCAATATTGCCGCTATTGGCGCGGAGGTGGTCGACCGGGGCCCCGACCTGGGGCCGGACGCCCTGGACGAACGTCACACCATGATGCGCGACCCCTTTCACCGCTTTGCCAACGAGGTGGTCATGCCACTGGCGGAGTCCGTGCACCGGGAGGACCTGATAATTCCCGATGAGATTCTTGAGCCGCTGAAAGAAATGGGTGTGTTCGGTCTCTCTATCCCCGAAAGCTACGGCGGCCTGCAGGAAGATGACAAGGAAGACACGCTGGGCATGATTATCGTTACCGAGGAGCTCTCGCGAGGCTCCCTGGGGGCGGCCGGCAGCCTGATAACCCGGCCGGAAATTCTCGCCCGTGCGCTGCTCAAGGGCGGCACGGAGGAACAGAAACAACACTGGTTGCCGCAACTGGCGGTAGGTGAACCCCTCTGTGCGGTAGCCGTCACCGAACCCAACTACGGTTCCGATGTCGCCAGCGTCAAGCTGAAAGCCACGCCTGCCGAGGGCGGCTGGCTACTCAACGGTGCCAAGACCTGGTGTACTTTCGGCGGCAAAGCCGGCGTATTGATGGTGCTGGCGCGCACCGACCCGGACCCCGCGAAGGGTCACCGCGGCCTGTCCATGTTCCTGGTGGAGAAACCCAGCAGTGACGGTCACGAGTTCGAAGTTACCCCGGCCACCGGCGGTAAACTCACGGGGAGGGCAATCTCCACCCTGGGCTACCGTGGCATGCACTCCTATGAGTTGTTCTTTGACGACTTCTTTGTACCGGCAGACAATATGATAGGCGGGCCCGAGGGCGAGGGCCGTGGTTTTTATCTCGCCATGGCGGGCTTCGCCGGGGGTCGTATCCAGACAGCCGGCCGTGCCGTTGGTGTAATGCGGGCGGCCTTCGAAAAATCCATCTCCTACTCAAAAGAGCGAGTGGTATTCAAGCATGCCATCGGTGATTACCAGCTCACCCAGGTGAAGTTGGCGCGCATGGCTGCGCACCTCGCCGCCTGCCGTCAGATCACTTATGGTGTCGCGCGCCTCATGGACGAGGGCAAGGGTGAAATGGAGGCCAGCGGTGCCAAGTTGTTCACCTGTAAAACAGCTGAGTGGGTCACCCGCGAAGCACTGCAAATCCACGGCGGTATGGGTTATGCCGAGGAAGTTCCGGTCAGCCGCTACTTCGTGGATGCCCGGGTACTGTCGATCTTTGAGGGCGCGGAGGAAACCCTGGCGCTCAAAGTTATCACGCGCTCACTGGTAGAGAATGCTGCCTGAGGAGCCTGAAGCAGGCACGGTAAACCCGCGACACTTTGGCTTGTAATACTTTGGATAGGACACAAACATGGCATTTTCCCTACAACTGACAACCCAGCCCGAAATTGCCGCCGATGTGCCGGTAGACCTGACGCGCACCCGGCAACCGCAGTACGGCCGCTATCTGGATGAACTGGAGCCCGGGCAGGTATTCGAGCACCCCCGGGGTTACACCTTTGAGCGCGGCAATATGCTGGATTTCGCCCGCACCTTCATGCAAACCAACCCGCTTTACCTGAACCTGCAGTACGCCACCGCATCGGGTTTTCGGGATCTGCTGGCCAGCCCACAAATGGTGTTTAACGTCACGCTGTCGCTGGGTGTGCAAAACGACTCGGAAAAGGCCATTGCCAACCTGGGTTATTACCAGGTGCAGTTTCTGCAGCCGGTATACCCGGGAGATACCCTGCGAGCCTTTACCAAGGTGCTGGAGCGTAAGGACAGGGGTCCGGACAAACCGGGCATCGCCCGTATCCGCACCGTGGGAGTTAACCAGAACGATCAGGTGGTACTGCAGTACGAACGCAAGATCATGGTAGCCTGGCGCGGCGACCGCCTGCCCACAACACCCGCGCCGGAAGTTACGGTGGCTTTCCCGGGGGACGATTCGCCCGCCGTGGAACTGCCGCTGGCAGGCGAGGGTTTTGCTCGCGGGCTGACCGGCCCCAATACCTACGCCGAGGATTTCAGCCCGGGCGATATCATCGTACACGCCAATGGACGCACCATAACTGAAGAGCACATGGCCCTTACCTATATGGTAGGCAACAGCCACCCACTCCATTTCGACCGTATTTTCTCCAGCGGCCTGTCAGGTAAAATGAGCGGCGAACCTATTGTCTACGGCGGCCTGGTATTTGCCTGGCTCGACGGGCTGGCCAGCAGAGACGTCAGCGAACACGCGGTCTGGGAAATGGGGTTTACCGAGGGTTATCACACCCAACCTGCCTTCGCCGGCGACACGGTAGGGGCACTCAGCCGCATCCTGGCGGTAGAAGATGTTCCCGGAGCCGACTGCTACGCCGCCGTTACCATGCAGTTGATTGGCGTAAAAAATACTTCCGCCGCCAGTGCCCTGGAGCAATTTGGCGCGGACCTGTTTATCAAAGAAGACAGCAAACGTAATCTCGGCAAGGAGAAAATCCCGGCCAAGATTTTTGAAATTGAGCGACGCCTGTTAATCAGACGTCGCCCCGGCTGAGGAAAACACTGTGAGCGAGACGGTAAAACGGGATCGACCATGGCTGATGCGCACCTATTCAGGCCATTCCTCGGCAAAGGCGTCCAACGAGCTGTACCGGATGAACCTGAGCAAGGGCCAGACTGGCCTATCCGTGGCCTTCGATCTGCCGACGCAGACGGGCTATGACTCAGACCACCCCCTTGCCAGGGGCGAAGTGGGCAAGGTGGGAGTGCCCATCGACCATATCGGCGACATGGAGGCCCTGTTCGACAACATCCCACTGGACCAGATGAACACATCGATGACCATCAACGCCACGGCACCCTGGTTGCTGGCGCTTTACGTGGCGGTAGCCGAGCGGCAGGGAGTTGACCCCTCTCAACTACAGGGCACAACCCAGAACGATGTGCTCAAGGAATACCTCTCCCGGGGCACGTATATTTACCCCCCGGGGCCATCGGTTCGCCTCACCACAGACCTGATTACCTATACTGTTGAAAATATCCCCAAGTGGAACCCCACCAATATCTGCAGCTATCACCTGCAGGAAGCCGGTGCCACACCCACCCAGGAATTGGCCTACGCGCTGTCCACTGCCACCGCCATACTGGATGCGGTGCGGGACTCAGGCCAGGTGCCGGCGGAGCGCTTTGCCACAGTTGTTGGCCGCATTTCCTTTTTCGTAAATGCCGGCATTCGCTTTGTGGAGGAAACCTGCAAACTGCGCGCCTTCGGCGCCATGTGGAACAAGCTGGCAGAAGAGCGCTATGGCGTAAGCGACGAAAAGCAGCGGCGTTTTCGCTACGGCGTACAGGTCAACTCTCTCGGCCTAACCGAATCTCAGCCGGAAAATAATGTGCAGCGCATTGTGTTGGAAATGCTGGCAGTGACGCTGTCGAAAAACGCCAGGGCAAGGGCCATTCAATTGCCCGCGTGGAACGAGGCGCTGGGCCTGCCACGGCCCTGGGACCAGCAGTGGGCCCTGCGCATGCAGCAGGTACTGGCGCTGGAAACCGATCTGCTGGAGTACGGTGACCTGTTAGACGGTTCACCCGTTGTAGAAGCAAAAGTGCAGGAGCTGATCGCGGGCGCCGAGGCCGAGATTGCCCGGGTGGCTGAACAGGGCGGCATGGTGCAGGCCATCGAGAGTGGTTACGTCAAACGCGAACTGGTAAAAAGCCATACTTTGCGTATGCGCAATATCGAGAGTGGCGACCTGAAGATTGTGGGAGTGAACTGCTATACACAGACAGCAGAGTCACCCCTCACAGGCGGCAGCGACTCCGGCATCATGAAGGTGGATGTGCAGGCAGAGCGCGAACAGATAGCTGCGCTGCAGGCGTTTCGCGCCAGCCGCGACCAGGGTGGTGTAGACATTGCGCTGGAGGACCTGCGCAAGGCCGCTGCAAACGGCGACAACATCATGCACTGCTCCATTGCCTGCGCGCGCGCCGGCGTGACAACCGGTGAGTGGAGCGAGGTGTTGCGGGAGGCCTTCGGCGAGTACCGGGCACCCACCGGCATCGATATCGCCATGGCCGGGCAGGCGGGGTCTGCTGCCATGGATGAAGTACGCGAAAAAGTGCGCCAGACCGGCGAGGAATTGGGGCGCCCGCTGCGCCTGTTGATCGGCAAGCCCGGGCTGGATGGACACAGCAATGGCGCCGAGCAAATTGCAGTGAAAGGCCGCGACGCGGGATTTGAAATCGTTTACGAGGGCATTCGCCTGACCCCGTCCCATATTGCGCGCGCTGCGCAGGAAGAAGGAGTACACCTCATCGGCTTGTCTGTGTTGTCCGGCAGCCACCTGGAGCTGGTGGAAGACATACAGGCAGAACTGAAAAAAATCGGCGCGACGGATGTGCCCCTGATCATCGGCGGCATCATCCCGGAAGACGATGCGCAACAGTTGTTGTCTCACGGGGTGCAGGCTGTATTCACCCCGAAAGATGTCGATATGAACGTCATCATGACAAACATGGTCAACATCATCCGTCGCACTAATGGCCTGGAAGAATTGGCGTAGAGCAGAAGGTGAAGAAGCCGGCACACACGTTATCCCCTGAGCAACTTGCGGCTGCGGTACAACGGGGTGAGCGCGCTGCGCTTGCCGAAGCACTTAACTTATTGGACAACCGTCGCCCGCAGTCACGCGCGCAGGCAGCGGAGTTCCTGCAAAAACTGCAATCCAATGAGAGCAGCATTCGCAGCCATCTGATCGGTATGACCGGCCCGCCTGGGGCCGGCAAATCAACTCTTACAGCTGCCTTGATCGACGTCTGGCGGCAACGGGGGCTGCGGGTGGGCGTGCTGGCGGTGGACCCGTCCAGCCCTGTCAGCGGCGGCGCCCTGTTAGGAGACCGCCTGCGCATGAAAACCAGCGCCGATGATGATGGCGTGTTTATCCGTTCACTGGCCTGCCGCGGCGAGTTCGGTGGCCTCAGTGCCGAGGTGTGGCCGATGAGCCTGGTGATGCTGGCGGCCTTTGATGTGGTGATAATAGAAACCGTTGGCGTGGGCCAGCGGGAAATCGACATATCACGCATGTGCGATACCACCTGCTTCGTCGCACAGCCCGGCTCCGGTGATAGCGTACAGTTTTTGAAAGCGGGTATTCTTGAAGTTCCACATGTGCTGGTAGTCAACAAAGAGGACATGGGCGCAGTTGCCAGACGTACCCTGTCTGAACTGGGTACAGCGCTGTGTCGAGCGCATACCGACGGCAACTGGGAAGTACCCGTGCTGTCTGCCAGCGCCACCGCCGGCACCGGTATCGATGCGCTTGCTGACGCTTTGCAGGAACACCGGCAAGTTCTCGCGGAGAGCGGTGAACTGCAGCTGCGGCGCTGGCGCTACCAGGCACAATGGATACTAAAACGTTTGCAGGATGAATTCGGCAGCCACGGTATCGCCCGTCTGGGTGGAGAACCCGCACTGCTGCACAAACTGACAGAGCAAAACCTGTCACTGTTTGAGCAACACGAGACTATGAGACAAAACCTTTTACAACCAGGAGACATACATGCGTAGCCCACGAGATTTTTTCAAACCACTGGCGCTGGGAGCACCACAGCCATTGCGCGATATTCCGGTGCGGCCATCACGGATGATTCATTTCTTTGACCCCAGCAACCCCAAGATGGCGGAAAAAGCGCCGGCGATTGCTGCAAAGGTGGATATCCTGCTGGGCAACATGGAAGACGCGGTCGCCATCGAAAACAAGGAAGCCGCTCGTGAGGGTCTGATCAATATCGCCCGGGACAACGACTTCGGCGACACCCAGCTGTGGACACGGGTGAATAGCCTGGACAGCCCGTGGTTTCTTGATGACATCACGCGCATCGTTAGCGAAGTGGGCGACAAGATCGACGTGATCATGCTGCCCAAAGTGCAGGGGCCCTGGGATATTCATTACGCCGACCAGCTGATCGCCCAACTGGAAGCAAGGGCCGGTCTGAAAAAACCCATTCTGCTGCACTGCATACTCGAGACCGCCCTCGGCGTGGCGAACGTCGAGGAGATTGCCAACGCCAGCCCCCGTATTCAGGGCATGAGCCTGGGCCCGGCCGACCTGGCCGCATCGCGAAGAATGAAAACCACCCGCATCGGTGGCGGCCACCCCGGCTACCTGGTGCGCAATGACCCGGACCCCGCTAACCCGGAGGGCCCCCGTGACACCCACGCCCAGGACCTCTGGCACTACACCATTGGCCGCATGGTTGACGCCTGTGTCGGTGTAGGCGCACTGCCCTTCTATGGCCCTTTTGGCGCGATCGATGACCCGCTGGGCTGCGAGGATCAGTTCCGCAACGCTTTCCTTATGGGCTGCGTCGGCGCCTGGTCACTGCATCCCAGCCAGATTGAAATTGCCAAAAATGTATTCAGCCCGCCCGCAGACGAGGTGGTCTGGGCCAAACGTGTGCTTGCAGCGTTGCCCGATGGCAGCGGCGCGGTGATGGTGGACGGCAAGATGCAGGACGACGCGTCCTGGAAACAGTGCAAGGTAATGGTAGACCTGGCGCAGCTGATCGCGGGCAAGGATCCGGAATACCAGAAGCTTTACGGATTTTGATCTCGCCAGAGCGAGGACCCGGACAGGTTTATCCAGCCGGGAAAGCGCTCAAAGGTCATCATCCCCTCGGGCATATAGTGGAATGATGGCTTATCAGTGCAGTTGATAGCCATACCCTTGCGCAATACCGGCATAACTGACGCTCTACCGCGTTATCCATATCGTCACGTGCACACGTTTCAGGCTCGCCGCTGGTGTAGCGAAAACCGCTGTGAGGCAGGGCCATATTTGCCCGCTCGCCGGTGCCGTACAATAATCGGAGCACGGTACAAGACTGTGATTTCTACGCCACCACTTTACTGGAACCCTGTTTCACGGCGTCATGGTAAGCAATTGCACCGTACGCTGGGCACCAGTATCCATAAGGTTCACGTTGGTAATGCGATCGCCTTTGGCAAATCTGATTTGTGCCATGGCAGTATTGGTTTGTGCAAATCCGGTTTCCACCCAGCCTTCAGATGTCAGTTGCTCCCTGGTCGCAGCTAACGCCTCTGCCGCGGAAACATCTGTCATGGCATGCACCATAAACCCTCCCGGCGCGGGAGATATCGACATAACCGCCCAATCCGGTGCCATGGGCACGTCGCTTGGGAAATCCTCCGGCAGCTGCAGGTTCTTCCCTATCTGCGCACCGTTGGCGCTATTGATGGTGACACTCTGCACCTCACCTCGCGCGTCCAGTGAAACATCTGCGTTCACACCATGCTTCCTGGCCATAGCCTCGATTTGCTGTTCGCGACTGTCATTGTCATCACTGCCGCATCCGGCGAGAAGCATTGCGGCTAAGATCGCCGCCAATAAACCTGTCTTGATTACCATGAGCTGCCACCTCCCTTACCGATTTATTCGGTGATGATAATGGTGTCACGGGCCAGTACCTGGTGCTGCAAGCCCGTAACATACCGCACTTCATAGCTGCCGGGTACACTGACAGCCGCGCCACGCACAACCCCTGTCGTTTCTCCCGCTTTGGCAAAAAAACCGTATCTGGCACCGACACCCCACATTTTTTGATCGGGTGTATCGGCTGGCGTGATCACCACGCGGTCACCGGCAAAGCCATCGCCAGAATAGGACACGGGAATATCCTCGCCGAGTTGTACCTGCGCAGGCACATCGACAGCAGCCGCAGCCCGGGTAACTGCTATGGGCTGGCGCGCAATAATGCGGCCGCCCGGCTGTATGCCGTATACGATTTCATACGCGCCCTCTATTGCTGGAACACGAATGGGGGCGGGATTTAGCAGCTCCCCTGCCCGCGTCACAAGTTTAGCAACGCTGTCACGGTTATATTTCCCGGCGCCCGGCTCTACTATAGAAATAAAGTCATCCTGCCACGCTTCACTGGGGCCGCTCCAGGTGACATCAACCGTCGAACCACCCACGGCGCTTGCCGGGCCGGAAATACTGGCCGACACATCGGTAACAGTGATCGGCACCACCGCCTGGACAGAGCGCTGCATGCCCGGGTAAGTCGTGTACCCACCTGCCATAACATAGCGAATTTCATACTCTCCGGGCTCAGAGGGTGCGGTCAACCTGGCGGGTTCCCCCACGGTTGCGCGCACATAGTTTTTGTTGTTCATGGGCGCCGGGTTACCCGCTTCCGTTAGCGTAATAACCCCACCGGGCTCGCCCGGACCTGTCCAGGCAACGTTCAGTGCGGTGGAAACAGCGGCAGTTGCAGGTGCGCTCAGCTCAAATTGGCTGTCTGTTACAGTAATCGGCCGGCGTGCCAGGATGACCACTGGATCGCTCAGCACATAGCGGATTTCGTACTCGCCCGGTATCGTCGGCGCCCCCAGCAACGCTGTGGCCTTATCGTCGTTGTCGATATCTCCGTCACCATCTGTGTCCGTGGCACCAGCATCCTTATTACGCGCCTGCGCGGCAGGGAAGAAGTACAGTTTACGTAATGGGTCATCATCCAACCGGTTAATATTGATCGTAGTTTTCAGCCCATCGGGACCAGACCAGACCACGGGTATAGCCACACCTTCGGGCGTCTGCTCCGGGGCCTCCAGACTTACGGGCAGCTCCAGATCAATGGGCACGGTAATAACCCGTGGCTGCTGCGGTTTGACGGTGAATTCTACCCTGCCCTTCCTGGGTGTTCCGTCGCGCCAACCGCCCCACACCACATCAACCACATAGTCTCCGGGAAGAATTTCCGTCTCCGTGGCTCCGATATTCTCCGCGCTGAAAACTGCATCGCCTCCGACTTTGGGGCTCACGTTCCAGGAAAGCTTCGACATAATCTGGGGGCCGTTGGCCAGGATTGTCGCTTTCAGCGCCAGCGATGAAGGGACCGGTGAAGAAGTCGCCTGCTCTACAGGGGGACCTTCGGCGATCGCAATTTCAGATAACGCGTCGGTCAATTGCACGGCATTATCGGCAGTCAGAAACTTCCCGCCGGTTTCATCAGCTATGCATTGCAGGCCCTTGCGCTCCTCAACGGTGACATCGAAGCCGATGACATGAACAGTAAAATCGAGGCCTTTTTCCTCCAGCAATCTGGCGAGGGCGCAAGGGTCAGCATCGCAGTTTTCCAGCCCATCCGATACCAGGATAACTGTCGCTGCATTGCGGGTGTAATCGAGCTCTGTGGCGGCGTGCTCAACGGATTTTGTCAGCGGTGTTTTACCTTTGGGCGAGACACTGCGGATTGCCTCGATAACCGTTTTACGGGGAGCATCGACATCCGCCAGTGTCTGTATATCCCTGCAGTCCCCTTCTGTGCGATGGCCATAGGCAACCAGGCCCAGACGCTGCGCCGGGGGTAGGGAGCGCACCAATTCTTCCACCACATCTTTGGCGATAACGATTTTGTTAACGCCATCGATTTGTCCCCACATTGAGCCAGAGGCGTCGAGGACCAAAATGGTATCATCAGGTGTTTCCGGGACGGGTGCTTGCTGAGCAAAGGCATTCGCCAGGCACAGCAGCGATAGTGAACTGCCAAGACAAAAAGAAAAAATGGATTTCATCAATTCCCCCTTCTTCAGGCTGCTGATTCCCGCCCTCTCAAGTCAACTATCCTCAAGCATAACACCCACTTCGTTGCCTGCGTAGACCAGATCATAGGTCCGCAGGCTGCGGCAGGGCTCCTCTGTCGCATGCAGTAACCGGCCATCGTCCAGAGCGAACTGGTAGTGGTGCAGAACGCACTGGATCACACCGCTATCCAGCGTGGCAACATCCAGCGGATGGCCGCGGTGGGGACAGCGCCCCTCGACCAGATAGCGCTCGCCTTTGCGCTGGATCAGTAGCAGGTCCCTGTTATCGATTTTGAACAACCCGGAATATGAGTCGTGCAGGTTGATAAGTTTTTCCAGGGGATAGAAGCGCATCAGGCCCGGCCTATAACTGGGCCATAATCTGCCGGGCAGCGGCGTAGGCGGTGATCTTGCGATCTTCCACCTGTCGCTCAAGCATCGGCAACATGTCTTTCACCGCCGGGTTTTGCGTCAGTTTCAACAGCAACATCTCTTTGACCAGCTGATGCATCCAGTCCCGGTTCTGCCGCGCGCGCTTGGCCTGGAAGGCCCCCTGCTCAAGCGCCTGGAAATAGTAGTCCACCACCATACCCCACACCGCGTCTATGCCCGCCGACTCCAGGGCGGAGCAAGTCATCACCCGGGGTGTCCAGAAGGTGTTGTGACGCAGCAGATTCATGGCGCTGGTGTAATGCGTGCGACTCAACTTCGCCAAATTCTTGCTCTCGCCGTCGGCTTTGTTTATCACCAGAGCATCCGCCAGCTCCAAAATGCCCTTCTTGATGCCCTGTAATTCGTCGCCGCCACCGGGCAGCATCAACACCATAAAGAAGTCCACCATGCCGGCCACCTGATACTCGCTCTGGCCCACACCCACCGTCTCCACCAGGATCACGTCGTAACCCGCCGCCTCGCACAACAGCATGGACTCACGTGTTTTCTGCGCCACCCCGCCCAGCGCACCCTCGGCGGGCGAGGGCCGTATAAACGCCTCCTCCCGGCGCGACAGTTCCTCCATTCGGGTCTTGTCACCAAGAATGGAGCCACCAGCGATCGGCGAGCTTGGGTCAACAGCCAGCACAGCAACGCGCTTGCCCTGGGATATCAGATAGAGGCCGAAAGCTTCGATAAACGTGGATTTCCCCACCCCCGGAACGCCGGTAATACCAATACGAATACTGTTGCCGCTTTGCGGCAAAATCTGCTCGAGAATCTGTTGCGCCTGCTCGCGATGCGTATCGAGTTTGCTTTCGACCAGCGTGATTGCCTTGGCGAGTGCGCGGCGATTGCCACTGAGAAGAGCCTCGAGATCAAAGATACTCATTGCTGCGACCAGGGATAGGGGCGTGGATGTAACTGGTGGGCTTTTCGGACTGCTGAGGACATGGATGTCCGAAACAAGCCCCCATGGACGGGTTCACGGCGGGTCCGGAAAGCCCACCAGTTGCAGCCGCGTCTCGGCGAGTATTGATCCATTGCTAAGCTAGGCGCCACTGAGGTGCGGAGGGTATTTCCTGGGCCCGCGGTGAATACATCCATGTAGGTTCGTATCCCGAACGCGGACCGGCCTCATCCATGGCCTCAACGGGCCAGAAAATACCTGCCGCACTCCTGCGGCTCTGTCCCGTTCGAAAACTCATCAGTATTAAACCTGCGCCGCATTCACCGCATCGAGAACTTCCCGGGCACACACAGGAATCGGTGTGCCCGGCCCGAAGATGCATTTGACACCAGCCTTGTAGAGAAAATCGTAATCCTGCCGCGGGATAACACCGCCGGCGATAACGACGATCTCGTCAGCGCCCTGCTTTCTGAGTTCCTCAACCAACTGCGGTACCAGCGTCTTGTGGCCGGCTGCCAGGGATGAAGCGCCCACCACATGCACATCATTTTCGATGGCCTGGCGCGCCACTTCTTCCGGTGTGGAAAACATGGGGGACAGATCAATATCGAAACCGACATCAGCAAAAGCCGTGGCGATCACTTTCGCGCCGCGGTCATGACCATCCTGGCCCATCTTGCACACCAGCATACGCGGGCGACGACCGTGCTTCTCAACGAAGCCATCGATATCCTTGCTGATGCTCTGCCAGTTCTCGTCCTGCTGGAAGGCCGAACCGTAAACTCCCGATACCGTCTGGGCCTGTGCATTAAAACGTCCGAATTCACGTTCCATGGCGAAGGATATCTCCCCTACAGTAGCGCGTCGGCGGGTGGCCTCAACAGCCAGAGCCAGCAAATTGCCCTCGCCGCTTACCGCGCACTGATATATGTCCTCAAGTATAGCCTCAACCGCTGCCTCATCACGACTGGCACGAATACTGGCAAGGCGGGCAACCTGAGACTCACGCACGGCATCGTTGTCGATCTCGAGAATTTCGACATCGTCTTCTTTTTCCATTTTGTATTTGTTGACACCGACGATCACATCCTCGCCGCGATCGATTCTGGCCTGCTTTTTGGCGGCGGCCTCTTCGATACGCAGCTTGGGCATCCCGGTTTCAATAGCCTTGGCCATGCCGCCGGCCTCTTCCACTTCCTCGATCAGCGCCCAGGCCTTGTCTGCCATGTCCTGGGTCAGGCTCTCCATCATGTAGGAGCCGCCCCAGGGGTCGACGACCTTGGTAATGCCCGTCTCTTCCTGAATCACCAGCTGGGTATTACGGGCGATGCGGGAAGAGAAGGCCGAAGGCAGCGCAATCGCCTCATCAAGCGCATTGGTGTGCAGGGACTGGGTTCCACCAAACACCGCGGCCATTGCCTCAATAGTGGTGCGGACCACGTTGTTGTATGGGTCCTGCTCAGTAAGTGACCATCCGGATGTCTGGCTGTGGGTGCGCAACATGGAGCTCTTGGGGTTTGTCGGATTAAACTCGCTGACGATGCGGGCCCACAACAGCCGCGCAGCGCGCATCTTGGCTATCTCCATATAGAAGTTCATGCCAATGCCCCAGAAGAACGACAGACGCGGCGCGAAGTCGTCTATACCCAGACCAGCGGCTATCGCTGTGCGTATGTATTCCTTGCCATCCGCCAGGGTGTAGGCCAACTCCAGTGCCGCGTTGGCTCCGGCTTCCTGAATATGGTAACCGGAGATGGAAATGGTATTGAACTTGGGCATAGTGCCGGAGCAGTAGGCGATGATGTCGCCGATGATTTTCATGCTCGGCTTGGGTGGGTAAATGTAGGTGTTACGCACCATAAATTCTTTCAGAACGTCATTCTGGATAGTGCCGGTCAGTTGCTCCTGCGACACGCCCTGCTCTTCTGCCGCGACGATGTAGCCCGCCAGCACCGGTAATACAGCGCCGTTCATGGTCATAGATACCGAGACCTTGTCCAAAGGGATACCGTCAAACAGGATTTTCATATCCTCAACAGAATCGATGGCCACGCCTGCCTTGCCCACATCCCCCGCTACCCTGGGGTGATCCGAGTCATAGCCACGATGGGTGGCCAGGTCGAATGCAACGGACACACCCTGGCCACCGGCCGCCAGCGCCTTGCGATAAAAAGCATTGGATTCTTCGGCCGTGGAAAAGCCCGCGTACTGGCGAATAGTCCATGGCCGCCCGGTATACATGGTGGCCTGGGGACCCCGTATGTAGGGTGACATCCCGGGCATAGTGTCGGCATAGGGTAGATCCGCTACATCGGCCGCCGTGTAAAGCGGTTTGACCGGAATATCTTCAGCAGTGTGCCAGACCAGTTCCTCCGGGCTGCGGCCTTTCATCTGTTTCGTGGCCAGCTCCTGCCAGGCATCCAGCGTCGCCCCGGTCTTGTCATAAATCTTGTCAGTCATGGGCGAAATCCTCGCAGTGCACTCAATGGTGATCGTCGGCTGGCTGGTTTATCTCTATCAAAACGCCGTCGCAGCTCTTCGGGTGAATGAAAATTACCCGGGAGTTGTGAGCGCCAGGTGTCGGGGCATCTGCCAGAAATACGTAGCCCTTTTCTCGCAGCCTGGCCACATCTTCGTCGATATTATCGGAGCGGAAACAAAGGTGATGCAGGCCACCACCTCTTTTTTCCAGATAGGCAGCCACCGGCCCTTTGCCTTCCAGCGGATGTACCAGTTCGATGTTTGTGGGCGGCAGGGGAAAGAAGGCGGCGCTGGTTTGTGCTTCCAGTACATCTTCAGTACCACCCATTGGCAGACCAAAGTCTTCCATAAAACGCTTGATGGCTTTTTCCAGATCGGGCACCGCTATAGCGATGTGGTCCAGGGCTGTAATCATCTCTTTTCTCCCGGTAATTTTTTCAACTACAGTTGCTGCAGGAACTGCGAGGTAATCTCGACCCTGCGCGCTGCGATGTCCTCCGGTGATTCAATAACCGGACGCTCATCGGGGGTGATCTTGAAGATGGCCTGGCCCTTGCTGATGATCATGCCATCGGACTCTACCAGTACTTTCTCGACTGTGCCTGCAAACGGCGCATAGTACTTGTTAAACATCTTCATAACTTCGATGATGAACAGCGGGTCGCCGGAATCGAAATGATCGCCCTCCTGCAAATAGACATCATGCTCCGGGGTTTCCCGCGAATAGAACATGCCGCCGCTCTCTGCCAGAATTTCATCCGACTTGGCTACCGGGGGCGGCACCAGCACCTTGGCCATGGTCTTCTGCAAGACCTCATCATTGAGACGTTCGGGAATGTGCACGGTGAGATCCGCATTAACCCGCAGATCATAGAAACCTGTAGCCTCGGCGATGCTGGGCAGAATGGCAATGATATCCACGCCGGCCTGGAAACCCAGATGCGCGCCACGTACGGTTGCCCACATCGCGTCATCGATACCCGCGGGTGCTTCGGCAGAATCCAGTATCGAACAGAGCTCTACCCAATCACCTGCATTGACCCGGTTATTCAGCTCGTCATAGAAGGCCATGGCTTGCTGCAGAATCCTGTTGTCGTGGTCCCAGATAATGCTGGCGGCGGCATCGTCGTGGTCTTTGTCGTCATCCATATCCAGGAAGTGATAAGTATCTGCCAGCAATTCCAGCGGATTCTCATTCCAGCTTATCTTGCCGTCGATCAGCGTGTAACAATCGCGATTGATACTGAGCCAACCACTGAGAACATGCGGCTCACCCAGCAAATGATGCAACGGCCGCAACAACAGGGACTCCTTAAGCTGTAACGCCTCAGCAAGCGCTTTCGCCGCCTCGCCCTCCACCCCGGCCAATGCCGCCTTGCCAATAGCCTTGTAGGCGAAATCGATGTCCAGGTTGTTGGCGCGCTGCTTCAGCTCACCCACTGCAGTGATGTAAGGCACGATAAAGCGCGTGGTCGGACGCGCGTTGACATTCTGGGCAATAAACCAGTTCACCAGGCCGTAGTGGAATTCAAGATTGGTGGCGAGATCCTTGCCACGCATCCCGGTCCGACGAATGGTTTCGGCCATTTTCCGATAGGTATCCAGACGTGTATTGCCAACCGTCAACAGCAGGGCGATGTTGGAATCGTAGGCCCCCGCCAGAGTGTACTTCATGAAAACATCGGTATCGGGGTTATGCAGACTGATGCCCTGATCATCGCGAATTTCACCATGGCTGGCATCGCTCCAGAATTCAATTACACCGCCCGCATGGGGCTGCAACGCCTGGTTGGTCGCATTGAGCCGGGCTTCCACACTGTCGTGATTTCGCACCACGCGCTCCGGACGAGGTAGCTTTTCGGCATGGGCTGCAAGCAGCACCATCGCCTCTACCAGGGACTCCACCACAAAATGCTCTTCCGGCTTATCCGGATTGCAGAACTTCAGCGCATAACAGAGTTCAGTGACCCGGTGCTCGACCTGGATTCGTGTATTCATCTCCATAAAAAAATGCTTGTCACGATCAACAATGCACTCGAAAGTGGACACCGAGTCCAACCCCACTGCCTCGCCAAAACGTGACGCCTCGTCTTCCATGGCCTCCAGCGTCAACAGGTCCTGGCGTAGTGCCTGCAACTCCTCAGACTGACCACTGCGCTCCGCCTCATCAATGGCGGCCTTCAATGACTCCACGGTAACTGACACTTCCAGAAGTTTCTGTTCATGCATTTGCAGTGAGCAATCGCGACCGCCCATGCTCATACTCCACACACCGTTGCCGATCACCTGAATTTCCTGGTGGCGGGTGGTTTCGATATTAAGTTCTACCAGAACATTCTTGTTGTCGCCGACACCTGTGGTCTTAACCTCGTTGAGAATCTCCCGCACCATCTCGGCAGTGCGGGCGGACTCGCCGATGCCGAGAATGCGCTGGCCCTTGCCGCCACCGCCACTGATGGCCTTCAGACGCACCCGGTTCTGGGGATAGTCCGCCGCCATTTTGTTCACGGCCTCGGTCAGGGTGGCGCAGAGTTCATCGACAGTATAGAGATCAACCCCCTTGTTATAGGACGCCGCCAGTACAATGTCGGCCTTGTCCTCCAGCGTGATGGACGCATTATCCAGTGTCGCATCTTCCACCGCGAGTTTGTGCTCCGCCACCAGAACCTTGAGCGCGGCCACGTCGGGATGTTTTTTCAGCAGAGTAAGCGCAGTGCCATTGTCGATTCCCGGTGTAACGGATACGCCGACTTTCAGGGCAGTGCGTTTGGCCTCGTCTTTCAGGCCCGCGTCATGCACGGTGCGAGAGCAGGGGCCGATAAAATTCAGGCCCGCCGCTTCCATCGCGGCCACCATCATCTCGTCTTCCGCCATAAAGCCGTAGCCGGCAAAGATCGCATTGTAGTTATTGTCCCGGGCAATATTAATGATCTGCCTTATGCGTGCTTCTCGCTCTTCCTTGTTAGCACCGCTGTAATCCGGCACCCGGTGTACCCGGTCGGGATCGGTAAGCGAGCGCAGCTCCGGCGCCAGGGCGTTGCGGTAGACGATGGAGTCTTTTTCTGACAGCAGGATGCCGTAGTGTTCTATGCCCATCTCAGCAAAGACATCCATAGCCTCCTTGCGAATGGGGCCGCGGCAAATGATCAACGGGTGAATGTGGGAGCAGTCGAACTGCTTCACCCAGGCTGTACTGCTCTTTCCGAGCATGCGCTGGCGATGAATAAGCGGGTTGTGCAGGTAATAATCGTTGGACACGCCTGTGTTCCTCAGTTTTTATGTGCGGGGCGATCAGTGGAATTCGCGCTGTACTGCCTGTAATGGGCCCGGCTGGTAGCGACGCAAGTAGAACGCCATATTTTCCGCCAGCACCTGTCGCAGTTCGGAAGGCATCACAATTTGTGAAATGGAACCGAGGCTCAGCGCCTCGTTGGGGTTCATCAACTCGCGCTCGTAACGTTTTCCCAGCAGCGCCTCCTCTGACTTCACCCAATCAGCAACCAGTTCGGAAGCTGCTTCCGCTGCCTGTTCCTCAGACAAACCCGCCGCCACCTGGGCTGCGGTTTCCGTCTTAACGCGTTCAGCGACAGAGCCGCGAATTTTTCGCAACTCGGTCTTGTAAACGTACTCGACACCGGCAGGGCCCATAACAGCGAGGCGCGTAGTCGGCAGCGCCACTACAAAGTCAGCGCCTGTTGGAACGCTGTTGAACGACGCGTAGGCGCCGCCGTAGGCATTGCGTACCAGGACCAGGAAGCGCGGTGTGCGCAAATCAACAATAGCATCCAGCATCGCGCGACCGGCTTGAACGATACCGCCACTTTCCTGTTCCTTGCCCGGCAGGAAACCCGTGGTGTCTTCAAGGAAGATAACAGGGATATTGTATAGGTTGCAGAAGCGGATAAAACGCGCATTTTTGTACGCTGCGTCGATGTCAATCTGGCCTGAAGCCACCGCTGAGTTGTTCGCGACAAAGCCGATAACATTACCGCCCATGCGGCCCAGTGCGGTCACTGTGTTGCGCGCTCTATCCGATTGCAGCTCCAGGAAGTCGCCGTGGTCACACAGCTGCTGAATCAGGATCGTAACATCTATTGGCGTATTAAAACCGGTGGGTGAGTTAAAGGCTTTTTTCAGCAGCAGGTCGATATCCCAGGTCTTGCGGGTAAGCGGGTCTGAACTGGGCTGGTACGGTGCCAGCTCGCCGTTGTAACTGGGCAGGTAATTGAGCAGCTCGCGCACCTTGCGCAGTCCCGCCACCTCGTCTTTCACAACAAAATCGGTCACGCCGCTTTTGCTGTGTACCGCGGGTCCACCCAATTCATCCGGAGTGACATCCTCGCCCAATACCGACTTGACCACGCCGGGCCCGGTCAGGCCAAAAAACGTTTCATTGGGTTGGATGAGAAAGCTACCCTGACGCGGGAGATAGGAACCACCGCCGGCATTAAAACCGAACATACACATGATACTGGGCACCACGCCGCTGATCCTGCGCAGCGCGGCAAAGGCCTCCGCGTAGCCGTCAAGCCCACCCACACCAGCGGGGATATAGGCACCGGCACTGTCGTTGATGCCAACTACGGGAATGCGTTGGCGCGCCGCCAGCTCAAAGAGCCTGGCAAGCTTGGCGCCGTTGGTGGCATCCATGGAGCCGGCACGCACCGTGAAATCGTGGCCATACAAGGCCACATCGCGACCGTTGACCTTGATAATCGCGGTGACCAGTGAAGCGCCGTCGAGGTTGGGGCCCCAGTTCTGGTAGAGCACTGTCGGTTCGCCGTCGCTGAGAAAGCGAATCCGCTCCCAGATCGTCATGCGCTTCTTCTGGTGTTGCCGCTGAATATTTTTTACGCCGGCAGTTTCGTAGGGGCGTTGCTGCAGCTCCCAACCCGCCTTCAGTGACTCTTCATAAGGCCCAGGCGCCGAGGCGAGTTGCCCCGGCACCGTAAACGCCTGCTCATCCGTCTCTGCAAACGGGTTTTCGAGGCTCGCTATAACCCCTGCCGGGCTCTGTGCATTCATAGTGTTCGTCCAAATTCCGCTGGCGAAATATACAGGCCCAAACGGGCCAGGTTACGGCAGATTCCATTGCTGCCGGGCTTTTACAACCCGGCTAGCCGCCGTGGTGGATTTGCATGTTATGGCGTCCGGGATTAGGGTAGCGCCTGCGTTACGGGAGCACGCAAATCTGCTCAAAAAACAGCCGGCAACAATAAATGGATTGCCTTTTGAAGTCAATTCTGGACGGTGCCCCTTCAGTGCGCAAGGCAAGAGCGTAACACCGCGAGAAATCAGGAAAACTCCATGGCACGATTTACTATCCTGTCCCCTACCGCGATCCTGGGATACGGTTTCCCGGAGTCGTCTTTCGAGCGCGGCCTGGCGCACAACCCGGACCTGATAGCGGTGGACGCCGGCTCCGCAGATCCCGGCCCCTACTATCTGGGGGCCGGCAAATCCTTTACTGATCGGGCCGCTGTGCGCCGGGACCTCTCCCTGCTGCTGCGTGCATCGGTAAGCCGGGGCATCCCGCTGGTAATCGGCAGTGCCGGTGGCGCCGGCGCCCAACCACACCTGCAATGGACAGTCGATATCGTAAAGGAACTGGCTGACGAGTTGGCGCTTTCTTTCCGCCTGGGAATAATCGCCGCAGATGTGGCCGGGGAGGTCCTGCTCCAGGGGTTGCAACAGCACCGCGTGGAAGCACTTACGGGCGCCGCTCCCCTCACAGCAGACATCCTGTACCAGACCGGGGCAATGGTGGCTCAGATGGGGGTGGAGCCAATACAACAGGCTCTGAACGCCGGTTGCGACGTCGTGGTCGCCGGTCGCGCCTATGATCCGGCCGTATTTGCGGCCCTGCCAATGCTGCGCGGATACGACGCCGGCCTTGCACTGCACCTGGGCAAAATTCTGGAATGCGCCGCCATCGCCGCCAGCCCCGGGTCAGGGGCAGACTGCGCACTGGGCATACTGGAAGAGGATCGGTTTATTCTGCAACCTCTCAGCGAAAGCCGCAGCTTTACGCCTGCCTCGGTAGCTGCCCATACCCTGTATGAAAAATCTGACCCATACATACTGCCGGGGCCGGGAGGCAGCCTTGACCTGCGCAATGTGAGCTTTGAAAACATTGGTGAGGGCAGGGTCGCGGTCAGCGGCAGCTGCTTTACACCCTCTGAGGACTATTACCTGAAAATCGAGGGCGCGCGCCGGGTGGGCTATCGCAGTATCGCCATTGCAGGTATTCGCGACCCCATCATGATCGCATCCATCGCTGAGATTCTTGAGCAGGTGCGGTCGCGGGTGAATGAACTGCATCCCGCCGGGTTGCAGCAAGGTAGCCTGCACTTTCACGTCTATGGCAGGGATGCCGTGATGGGAGATCGGGAGCCCCAGCGCGAAAAGCTCTCCCACGAGCTGGGCATTGTCATCGACACGGTCTGCCCCGATCCGGAAGCCGCGGACACGCTGTGCAGCCTGACGCGCTCTACCCTGCTGCACTTTGGCTACGGGGGCCGTATTGCAACCGCCGGCAATCTGGCATTTCCGTTCTCGCCCTCGGATCTCAGAGCCGGTGAGGTTTACGAGTTCTCTGTTTACCATCTGCTGCAAACAGACGCACTCTCGCTATTCCCGCTCTCGATAGTGGAGCTTTGACCATGGCCTGCCTACAGGATATAGCGCTGGTGGTACGCAGCAAGAACACCAGCCCCTTCACCTATTCGCTGGACATCATGTTCAGGGAGGCGAGTGATTATGCGGACTTCAAGTCCCGCAAATTGATTGACAAAGCACTGATTGCCGAACTCTATGGCATGGCACAGGAGCAGGTGCTCGATATCATTTTTTTCGATCCAGCCCTGGCCATCAAGATCTGCCTGCCGCGGGAAATCTCCTCCGGTGCGCCGGGTGATCGCGATGTCTATGGTGCGCAACAGCATGCCCCTCTGCTGCTCTGGAACTTTACCCATGCCGGCAACTGAAGACGACGCGATCCCACAGCAACACGCACAGTTATTCAACGACATTGCCAGTGATGTGCGTAACAGTGGTTACAGCATCAAACACCACGCCCTGCCGTCCGCACTGGTGGATGCATTATTGCAGCAGTTGCTGAAGACACCCGACGGCCAGTTTGTGCACGCCGGTATTGGCCGGGCCGGGGACAAGGTGTTGGATCATACTGTTCGCCGGGACAGGATCAGCTGGATTACCGGGGACTCAGCAGCTTGTGAACAATGGCTTCAATGGGCGGAGAGTCTGCAGCGGCATCTTAACCGGCAGCTGTTTCTGGGGCTGTTCTCATTCGAGAGTCACTTCGCGCATTACCGGCCGGGGGACTTTTACCAGAGGCATCTCGACGCGTTCAAAGGGGAGGAAAATAGAATCCTGTCCCTGGTGCTCTATCTCAACCCCCACTGGCAGGCAGAAGATGGCGGTGAACTGGTGCTGTACCCTGAACAAGGCGAGCCGGGGGGGGTCAGAGTGCCACCGGCCCACGCCACACTTGCGCTGTTCTTGAGTGAGGATTTTGAGCACGAGGTTCTGCCCGCCCGGCGCGACAGGTTCTCCATCGCCGGCTGGTTTCGACTGAACAGCTCGGGCACATTGCGCGCCGACCCGCCGACCTAGTGTTACTATCCAAACTGCCACAGCGAGCACAGGGAGCCAGCGTGACCACTGCAGGAACCAAGCAGCCAAACTTCCACAGATGCCGGCTAATAACGTTTAGCCTGGCGCTCGCAGCCATGAATTCGATGACCGCGCTGGGCGAAGAGCCCTGGAGTAGCTACGGCGCCAGCCCCGGCGGTGGTCACTACTCTGAACTCACCCAGATCAATGCGCTGAACGTCGGCCAGCTGGAGCTCGCCTGGGAGCATCGCTCAGGGGACTTCCGGGAAGTATACGAAGGTGTGGAAGGCAGCACATTCGCCAGCCCGGGCGGACCGCGCCCGCAAAGCTCCCTGCAAGTGACCCCCATAGTGGTCGGTGACACGCTCTACTATTGCACCCCTTTTAACCGGGTATTTGCCCTCGATGCAGCAACAGGTCGCGAGCGCTGGGTATACGATCCGGGTGTTGATACCGACCCGGTTATGCTGACCAACTGCCGTGGCGTGAGCAGCTGGAAGAACCCCACAGCCACAGGTGAAGCCTGTGACCATCGCATTTTTACCGGCACGCTGGACGGCAGATTGATCGCCCTGGATGGCGCCACGGGTAAGCCCTGCGAAGACTTTGGCGACAGCGGCGAGCTGGACCTGCATGCGGGCCTCGGCGATCATCTGCGCAGCGAGTACGGCATCACCTCACCACCGGCCATTCTCGGTGATCTGGTCATAACCGGCGCCATGGTTCTGGACAACCGACGCACCGATAGCCCGGGTGGCGTGGTCAGGGCATTTGATGTTCACACCGGTAAACTGAAATGGTTCTGGGACCCACTGCCCCCGGGCGAGGAAGCCGCGCTCGGGGATGATAAACAGCACTATCAAAAGGGCACCACCAATGTGTGGTCGATTATGTCTGTCGATTCGCAGCGCAATCTCGTCTTCGTACCCACCGGAAACACCAGCCCAGACTACTACGGCGGCCATCGAGGTGGATTGAAAAAGGGGCTGGATTTCTATTCCAGCTCGGTCGTGGCATTGAACGGTAGCAACGGCGAGGTGGTGTGGCACTTCCAGGCCGTGCATCACGACCTGTGGGATTACGATACGCCGTCACAACCCACTTTGTACGAGGCTGTTCGCGACGGCGACACCATCCCCGCGCTAGCCCAACCCACCAAGATGGGGCACCTGTTTCTATTAAATCGCGAGACCGGTGAGCCATTATTCCCCGTGGAGGAGCGGCCAGTGGCTGCGGGTGATGTGCCCGGAGAATACTACGCTCCCACGCAACCTTTCCCCACGATACCAGAGACCCTGGTGGCGGAAACTATCTCCCCGGACTCGGCCTGGGGGATCACCCCCTGGGAAGAGGACGCATGCCGCGAGCGCATAGCCGGGGCGCGCTGGGACGGAATCTTTACGCCACCCAGCGTGCAGGGAACCATCGCCTATCCCTTCCAGGGCGGCGGCAATAACTGGGGATCCCCCGCCATCGACCCACAGCGCAAAATTATCCTTCTGCGCACCAATCACCTGGCCGGAATTGTGCACCTTATTCCGCAGGCCGAGTGTGACCAGCACCCCACGGCACACCCGCAAAAAGGCACGCCATTTTGTGTTACCCCCGACATACTGCTCTCGCCCTGGGGGCTGCCCTGCACCGCGCCTCCCTGGAACACGCTGGATGCTATTGACCTTACCAGTGGCCGGAAAATGTGGAGCGTGCCACTGGGTACCACTCGCGACATGGCACCCTTCCCTTTCTGGTTCTTCAAGGGCACGCCGGGACTTGGCGGCCCCGCATTGACAGCATCCGGCCTGGTATTTATCGCCGGTTCGGGCGACTTCAACTTCCGCGCCTTTAGTACCATTTCCGGCGAAGAACTCTGGAGCACACGCATGCCCACCGGCGCAGCGGCGACTCCCATGACATATCTCGCGCCCGATGGCAGACAAATGGTGGTCATCGCGGCGGGCAGCCATTGGGGCGGCCGCAGCGGTGCCTCCGATCACCTGTTGGCTTACGCGCTGCCAGGGCACCTGGCACCGGCCGCACCGCCAATCAAACACCAGGACTAATTACTATGCATACCGTGACCTGCAACGGCACCCGGGTAACACCATCAAAAGTCGTCTGCGTTGGCCGCAACTACGTTGCGCACATCAGGGAGCTGGGCAATGAAATTCCCGAAGATATGGTGGTATTTATCAAACCCAATTCGGCTATCAGCACCACGCTTCACTCCAGCATTGAGGGCGAAGCCCTACACTACGAGGGAGAGATTGTTTTTCTCGTGCGCGACAACAAGTTTACCGATGTTGGCTTTGGCATCGACCTCACCCGGCGGGAACTGCAATCAAGCCTGAAGAAAAAAGGCCTGCCCTGGGAGCGCGCCAAAGCATTCGACGGAGCCGCTGTATTCAGTGAATTCGTTCCGCTGCCCGAAAACGTCGAGAAGCTGTCCCTGCAGCTGCAAGTGGAGGGCCAGCTGCGGCAGGCAGGCGGGGTAGAAACGATGATATACAAACCGGCGATCATTTTGTCCGAACTGCAGAAGTTCACCACACTGGAAGATGGCGACCTGGTAATGACCGGCACACCCTCGGGTGTGGGAGTCATCACCAGGGGGGAGCGTTTCGAGGGTACTGTGCTCTCAGGTGAGGAAATTCTCGTGCGCGCGAGCTGGGTTGCGCAGTAAATCCACCGTCAACAGGATCAATATCAGCATAATTTGCGATTGTTAAGTTCACGTTTTTGCAGTAGTTTTTAGCCACGTCTGTGAGTTGAGGTTCATGCATACTATCCTCAGATTGGATGTGGCGGGTCAGCCGCGAGGCTGGATCACCGTACACGAGGCAATTTCTGCCTACGCCAAGGGCGATGTCATCTACGGCATCGGCGAAACTCTGCCGCCCTATTTCGGCGGCGTCCAACGGCTCACCGGCCAGCGCTCACGCATAGACCTGCAGCCGATTGTTGCAATACAAGGCAGGATTATCCAGGGGTTCAGCCCACCGTTGTGCAATCGCACGCTGTTCCGCAGGGACAATCATCGCTGCCTCTACTGCGGCCAGCAATATAGCCGCACAGAACTCACCCGCGATCACGTGCTACCCACTTCCAGAGGGGGCACCAATCGATGGGAGAACGTGGTCGCGGCCTGCAAGCGCTGTAATTGGCAAAAGGATGACCGCACACCGGAAGAGGCGGATATGCCTCTGATGGCAGTCCCCTTCAAGCCCAATCCCTTTGAATGGCACTTCCTCGCGAAGGACCGCATTCTCGCAGACCAGATGGACTACCTCTCGAAACAGTTTCGAGGCCTGCGGGCCTGGGCCAGTTAAGGCTATAATTAACCACGGGTAAACCTCCGGGCCAACGGCCCAACCTCATAAATAAGGGAGCCGTCCATTGTCTGCGGAACACACGTTGACCGATCACCACCACGCCATCCACTCCATGATGCGGCAGATGGAAAAATCCGTTATCGGCCAGGAAGAAGTTGTGCGCACACTCACGCTGGCCCTGCTGTGCAACGGTAATGTGCTGCTGGAGGGTTTGCCAGGCACCGCCAAAACCCGTTCCATTAAAACGCTGTCACAGGTATTAAAGGCCAAACTGGGACGTATCCAGTTCACCCCCGACCTGTTGCCCTCGGATGTCACCGGCAACGAAATCTACCAGGACAACCAGGGCAAATCGGAACTGCAGTTCCAACCCGGGCCTATTTTCAGCGAGCTGGTACTGGCGGATGAAATCAACCGCGCGCCCGCGAAAGTGCAATCGGCCTTGCTGGAGGCCATGGAGGAGCGGCAGGTCACGGTGGCGGGCAAGACCTACAAGCTACCCGAGTTATTCATGGTGCTGGCCACCCAGAACCCCATTGAGCAGGAGGGTACCTACCCGCTGCCAGAGGCTCAGATGGACCGCTTCCTGATGAAAATTTCCGTCGATTACCCTGAATCTGACGCGGAACTGGCTATTGTGCGCATGCTGCAGGCTGAAGAGGGCCATCAGGGAGAGGAACTGGAGATGATTTCCCAGGACAGTATTTTCGCGGCCAGAAAAACCATCCAGAAGATGCAAATATCGGCGCCGGTCGAGCAATACATCGTCGATCTGGTCATGGCCACCCGCCAGCCCGGAAACTTCGGCGACAAGCTGGGGCGCTGGATCGATTCCGGCTCCAGCCCGCGCGCCAGCATTGCCCTGCACCGCAGCAGCAGGGCCAGCGCCTGGCTGGTCGGCCGCGATCACGTGACACCAGACGACGTGCGCTCTGTCCTACATGCCATCATGCGCCATCGATTGATCATCAGCTACGACGCACTCGCCGACCAGATAACACCGGACGCAATCATCGACGAGGTCATTCAACAGGTCGCTGTGGGCTGATCCGGTGGCCAGCGCATCCGTGGATGGCATCTACACCGACCTGCATGCGCTGATGCGGCTGCGTTATAGCGCCCGCGGTTTCAGTTATTTGCCGCGCCAGCCGGTACGCTCGCTGCTCAGTGGCCGCAAACGCTCGCGCCTGCGCGGGCGCGGCCTGGATTTTGACGAATTGCGTCACTACCGCCCCGGCGATGACATTCGCACCATGGACTGGCGCGTAACCAACCGCACAGGCAAACCCCATGTCCGTGTGTATACCGAGGAGCGCGACCGGCCCGTTATCGTGATGGTAGACCAGAGGCTGCCCATGTTCTTCGGCAGCCAGCGGAAAATGAAATCGGTTATTGCCGCTGAGGTGGCCGCACTGACCGCCTGGCGCGTACTGGGTGTCGGCGACCGCGTGGGCGCGATACTGTTTAACGACACCCGCCAGGTAGAGGCAAAGCCCACCCGCAATGATCGCCGGGTTATCGGCTGGCTGGGTGACCTGGTGGCGATGAACAACGAACTTTCCGTCGCACCCGGGCAAAGCAGCAACCCGGAGGGACTGCACGACGCCTTGCGCATGCTGGAACGCGCTGTGGGACACGATTATCTGGTGGTCATCATCTCGGACTTCTACGGCTGGAACGAGGCGGTGCTGAACACTATTTGCCGCATTAATCGTCACAATGACATCATTTGCTCGCTGGTGTTCGACGGCCTGGAGAGGGATATTTCAGGCGCCAGCCAACTGGTCGTCAGCGACGGCAAATTCCAGCTGGAAATCGATCCGGAGCGCCAGGAGCTGGGCAAGAAATTCGAAGCCAGCTTCCAGAGTTCGGTAGGCCAGGTGCAGGGCGAGCTCAGACGCCACCACATTCCCGTGTTACCGCTAGACACCGTCACCGATGTCACACGACAACTGCAGGAAAAGCTGGGCGGACAGAGGATTCTGCAGTGAGCGCGCCGCCGCTACCGGATACCTTCGGCAACTATGCGCTGGGCGATTTTGTCGAGGTGACATCCCCCGAGGCCATAAGCTGGTGGCCGCAGACCACAGGCTGGTGGTGGCTGGGCGCCATCCTGCTGGGCTACGCGCTCTATCGCGGCTGGCGGTTATTGCAGCACTGGTATCGCAATCGCTATCGTCGTGAAGCGGCTGGCAGGCTGCAACGACTTGCCGCAACAACGGAGGCGCCGGAGCTGGTCGCCGACGTTAACCGCCTGTTGAAAATCACCGCGATGGCGGCGTTTTCCCGAGAGCAGGTAGCGCGCCTGTCAGGAGACGAATGGGTACATTTTCTCAACCGCCATTGCCCCACGGCGCCCTTCTCAGCAGAGCACGGCCAACTGCTATCGGAGGCAACATACACCGGGCGTTCAGTAGGGGCTGAGGCCGGGCAGCATTTGCTCAACGCCGGTCTCGCGTGGGTGCAACAACACGAGAACCCCACGAATGATTGAGCTGGCACACCCCTGGGCGCTGGCGCTGCTGGCGCTGCCGCTGCTGATGCGCCTGCTGCCCGCCTACAAGGAAAGCCGGGATTCCATCAAGGTGCCCTTCTTCGACAAGCTGGTGGAGCTGAGTGAACAACGCCCCGAGACCGGCGCGATGGTGTTACGACGTGATCGCGCGCAACAATTTCTGGTGGCGTTCATGTGGTTGTGTCTGGTGCTCGCCGCTGCCAAACCCCAGTGGATAGGCCCACCTATTGAACAGCAGAAATCAGGCCGCGACCTGATGATAGCCGTCGATCTCTCGGGCTCCATGGAAGCCAGGGATTTCACGCTGCCGGACGGAGCCAGCGTGGACCGCCTGGAGGCGGTAAAATACGTTCTGGCGGAACTGGGAGACCAGCGCACATCTGATCGCCTGGGTCTCATCGTGTTCGGCAATGCACCCTACCTGCAAAGCCCCTTTACCGATGATCACCAGGTATGGGCTCAACTGCTGGCGGAAACGGAAATTGGCATGGCGGGCCAGAGCACCGCCTTCGGCGACGCAATCGGGCTGTCGATCAAGCTGTTCCGGGAAAGCGATTCCGATAACCGTGTGCTGATCATGCTGACCGATGGCAACGACACCGGCAGCATGGTGCCTCCAGTGGATGCCGCCAAGGTGGCTGCCAGCCAGGATATCCGTATTTACACCATCGCCATTGGCGATCCGGCTTCAGTGGGGGAGGAAGCGCTGGATATCGAAACACTGCAGCGAGTGTCCGAGCTAACGGGCGGCCGCTACTTCCAGGCCTTTGATCAGGCAGAGCTCGCCGAGGCATACCTGGCAATCAGTGAACTCGAACCCGAGCTCTACGAGACGATCAGCTTTCGGCCGCGGCAGAGTCTGCACTGGGTGCCGGTGGGGCTGGCCCTGGGCCTGTACCTCGTCTACCACAGTATCGCCGCCTGGCTGACTCGCCGTCGCCTGAGAGCTGCCCATGCTAGCTGAGCTGGCCAGCCTGGAGCACTTCCATTTCCTGCGGCCGGCCTGGGCGCTGGCAATCATCCCCTGGGTCATCATCACAGTGGTACAAAACCGGCGTCAGGCCAGCAGGGATATGTTTGGCGGCATTATCGCACCGCATCTATTGGAGCACTTGCGCCTGCAACGCTTTGAGTCGCGCTGGCTGAACCCGGTCAACTTCACCCGGGTGATTTCGATTCTCTTGCTGTTGGTGATGATGGGCCCCAGCTGGCGTCAGCAACCTTCTCCCCTGAGCCAGGACGAGGCAGCGCTGGTAATCCTGCTGGATGTGTCGGCATCCATGGAGCAAACTGACGTGCAGCCCAGCCGCCTGCAGCGGGCAAAACAAAAAATTGGCGACCTGTTGGCCCTGCGACCGGACAAAAAGGCCGCGCTAATCGTCTATGCTGGCAGCGCTCACACAGTGCTTGCTCTCACCTCTGACGGGGAGATTCTCAAGCAGTACCTGGCCGCGATAACACCCGCCATTATGCCAAGGGCAGGAAAGTTTCCCGAGTACAGCTTGCCCCTGGTCGAAGCGGTTTTGCGCGAGTCGGATGCACCGGCAACCCTCGTGATGTTTACCGACGGCCTGGG
Organism: uncultured Haliea sp.; assembly: GCA_963977485.1. GTDB lineage: Bacteria > Pseudomonadota > Gammaproteobacteria > Pseudomonadales > Halieaceae > JARRPM01. The sequence goes on along the minus strand of CAXBOW010000003.1, from coordinate 454,122 downwards.
GTCGGACAGTGCTGCTGACTTTGAAAGCTACTTCGATACGTCGACGGACCAGCTGCTGATTGTTGGCGTGGGCACCCTGGGAGAAGAGGAGGGTCTGGCGCCACTGGAGCGCCGCTCACTGGAACAGCTGGCCAGTGCCACGGGCGGCAGCTATTGGGACATCTCGGTGGATGACAGTGATGTGCGCCGACTCAATCGCAGAATAGACAGCCACTATGTGGTGATTGAGAACAGCGCCCTGCCCTGGCTGGACAGCGGCTACGTACTGGTTTTCCCCGCCATGGCCCTGTTCCTGATGTGGTTCCGGCGTGGCTGGACGCTCACCTGGGGATGGCTGCTGCTGCCATTGCTGTTAGCGGGCAACCCGGTTCCGGTGCAAGCCCAGACAAATCCAGATGTGGGCACCGAAATCCTGGCCGAAACCGCCACCGAAAATCGCTGGACACCACTGCAATGGTTTGCCGATCTGTGGCTGACCGGAGACCAGCAGGGCCGACTTTTGATGCAAGCAGGTGACTATCGGGCAGCGGCCTCCCACTTCGACAATACGTTGTGGAAAGGGCTGGCCTATTACTACGCAGAGGATTTCATGTTGGCGGCAGAATATTTCTCCCGCAGCGACAGCGACGACGCCCTGTTCAATGAAGCCAACGCAAGAGCTCACACAAGGGACTATGTGAGGGCGGTAAATCGCTATGATCGTCTGCTGGCGCGCAACCCCGAGTATCCCGGCGCACAGCAAAACAGGGCGCGGGTACAGGCGATAATCGATGAGATAAACCGTCTCAGTGAAAGCCAGCAACCGGAAGCAGGGGTTAGTGGTGAAGACAAGGAGCTGGGCAGCGACGATGCAATACCCGCACAAGGGGCCGAGGAAATCACCTGGGAACAGGCGGACGCGGTAACCCTGAGTGCCGAGGACATACTGCAGGACCCGGAAACCGCCGAAATGTGGATGCGCAGCGTGCAGCAGGACCCGTCCAATTTTCTGGCGATCAAGTTCGGCATGCAGTTGCAGCGACAGAAAGCCGACGAGGGGGCGCAGTGATGAGGTGCCTCAGGAGCCTCTCCTGCTTTCGCAGTCTGCTAGCAGGCGTGCTTTTGCTGGCTTGCGCACCAGCCATAGCCGCAACCGCCGACATCGAAAAACTGGTGGACACAGGCCATCTGCAAATAGGTATAAAACTGACTCCCACAGGTTTGCTGGTGCCGGGGCAAAAGCTGACGCTGATCCTGAAAATAGCCACTGACCGCTGGTTCACCGGGGGCACCCGAATCAAGTTGCCAGAGGTACCCGGACTGGTCATTCTCCAGACTGAACAATTCGCCAGTAACGCCAGCGAACGCCGAGGCAATCAAAACTGGGTGATTCAACGCTGGACGCTTGATGTGTATCCACAGCGGGCGGGCGAATTCACCATCCCGCCCATTTCCGCCAGGGTGCAAGTCAACGGCGGCGATGGGGACGTGGCGGGAAACCTGATCAGTACTGCAGTAGGTTTTACCGTGTCACTACCCGCAAGCCTGTCTGATGTTGCGCAGTGGGTTGCGACACCGGACTTTAGCGTGGAGCAACGCTTTGACAAGCCCCTGGAGAAATTGCAGGTCGGGGATGCCTTTGAGCGTGAAATCGTGCTCCAGGCCCGCGATGTTATGGCCATGATGTTACCGACAATTACTGCTGAAGAGTTGCCGGGGCTGGCAGCCTACCCTTCACCACCGAAGCTCGAAAACAGCAGTAACCGCGGTGAGACACGCGCCATTCGCAGCCAGCGCATAAGTTATGTAGTGCAGGCCGGCGGGCAGTACCTGCTGCCCGCCCGGGACTTCTTCTGGTGGAATACCGAACACGAGGAACTACAGGTGCTGACGCTGCCGGCAACGGCGATCAGTGTCGGCTCCGGCGCGGTCGGCGAGAGCAATGGTACATCCCGCACCCTGCGCATCACCCGCCGTCAATTGCTGCTGGCAGCTGGCGGAGTTGTACTATTGATACTCGCACTCTGGCTGGCGCGAAAACTGCTGGCGCGGTTGCCGCTTGCTGCGCTGGCTGCTGGATGGAAGACACTGATGGACCTGCGCAAACCCGCCCTGCCCGAGCGACTTAACCCCGATAGTAGCGCTGGGGAATGAATGGCATTCTGGTCACAGTGACCGGCAGCGATTTACCGCGCACATCCACATAGAGCCCGGTACCGGGCTCTCCCAGCGGCCGCTCGACATAAGCCATGGCAATAGGCCTGCCGACACTGGCACCGTAGCAGGCCGAGCTGATGCTGCCGATCTTGCGGCCCGCATCATCCATCACATCCATGCCTTCCCTAACCGGCCGCTTTCCCTCAACCGTCAGGCCAACACGGCGCAGGGAAGCGCCGTCTGCCATGCGCTGGAAAATTATTTCCGCGCCGGGGAACCCACCCGGGCGTTCGCCATCCGGCCGGCGCGTTTTGCTGATAGACCACAGCAAACCTGCCTGCACCGGGTCGATGTCCGGTGTCAATTCATGCCCGTAAAGACACAAGCCGGACTCGAGGCGAAGAGAATCGCGTGCGCCCAGGCCGATCGCCTGCACCGGGTCCAGTGACAGCAATCGCCTGGCCAATGCCTCTGCGTGGCCTGCCGACACGGAAATCTCAAAGCCATCCTCACCGGTATACCCCGAGCAGGTGATGTAAACCTGCACCCCGTCGATGTGCGAGTGGCACCCCTGCATAAACAGCAGCTCAGCCGCAGCCGGGCACAACTCGCGCATCACCTGCCTTGCCTGCGGCCCCTGCAGGGCCAGCAGCGCCTGCTCATCCAGCACCGCGAGCTTCAGGCCCGGCAAATGCGCCCGCAGGTGTGCAATATCCGCCACCTTGCAGCCCGCGTTTACCACCAGGAAGAATTTATCGGCTGCCCAACGGGTGATGATGAGATCATCCAGCACACCACCGCGCTCATTGGTAAGCAAGGCGTAGGTCTGCCGGTCGACTCCCAGCCCCTCGAGATCAACCGGTACCAGCGACTCCAGCCTGGCGGCTGCGCCGGCGCCCTCTATCACCACCTGCCCCATATGCGACACATCAAACAGCCCCGCCGCCGCCCGGGTGTGCAAATGCTCCTTGATGATCCCGGTAGGATACTGCACAGGCATATCGTAACCGGCAAAGGGCACCATTTTTGCCCCTGATTCACGGTGCAGTGCGTCCAGCGGTGTGGTCAGTAATGTCACAGTTTTTTCCTTCGCCAGTAGAGACGTAATAACATGGGCAACACTCTAACCAGCGGGTGAAACCGGTGCAAGGTACAGCGTGCTTGGCGCCTGGCTGGCGGGAAGGGATAATGGCTGTGTACCGCCCGGCAAGAAAAATACCAGAGAGTAGCAACACCATGCCAAGCACTACGATAAGCCTGATAGGAATGCCCGCCGCGGGCAAAAGCACTATAGGTGTCTTGCTCGCCAAGCTCAGCGGGCTTCGCTTTGTGGACACCGACCTGAATATTCAGGTGGAGGCGGGAGCAACCCTACAGCAAATCCTTGATAGCAAGGGCTACCGCTACCTTCGCTCCTTCGAAGAAGAAGTGCTGTTAGGCATCGAACTCGGGGGGGCAATCATCGCCACCGGCGGCAGCGTGGTTTATAGCGAGGCCGTCATGCAGAAGCTCAAAACAGCCGGCCCGGTGATATATCTCGAGGCCGATATGGCAACCCTGCAACAACGGGTAGCCGCTGCCCCTCTGCGCGGGATAGCCTGCGCTGCCGACCAGGGTTTTGTGGATATTTTTGCCGAGCGCACACCACTCTACAAGCGCTATGCAGATCTTAGCGTTGACGCCACAGCAGGCACCCCGGAAACCGTCGCCACGTCGATACTGGCAGCGCTGGCGCTGCCCTGACGGGTCCTCCCGGACATGTCCGGACAAGTACGCTCGACTGATACCACAACAAAAATGCCTGTTATTCGGCCAAAACCCCAGCGTGCTCGCGCTGGCACGGGAATTGCTAAAACTGTTTCAAGGCGGCCTGCCGGGGAGTGCTAAACGTGCCACGGACGGCGTCTACAAGGATGTAGGCCCCGGCAAAGGATTGCCAGGGATAGCAGGCAGGTCGCTGATCACCTTACCCACGACACCACGGAGGCCCATTTTTAATCACCATTTTGTAACAAATATATTAAAAAAAAGATTTACAGCCCGCAAAGCGTGAGGGATATTGCCGCGAAGTGCCGCAATCAAGTCATCGGGAGGTGATCTATGGCTGAACGCAACCAGGAGTCCACATCAGTAGAGTCTATCGACGACATGTTCGATCCCATACTTGGCGATATTGAAGATGATGAGATATCCCAACTGGCACCTATTTCGTCAGAAAAACAGCGCCTGGCAGCCAAGCGACGCCGCGCCGAGCAGCGCCTGGAACAGCGCCGCTTACGCGACGAGCTGGGTTACTACGACCTGGAGTTCGACGACATCTAGGTGACACCTGTCCCGGCGGCCTTTCACGCGCCGGGCACCACAGCGCCAGCCTCCTCCTGCAGTCATATCTCATTCTTTCCTACCGGCTTAATCCACAAGCCGATCCATCTCGGTAATTTGCCCTGGCGAAGTGCAGGATTTCGACCCGCACTTCAGTAATTGCCCTGCAGCTGCAGGGGATGGTGGGCAAGGGCTTGCCATTCCTATACATTGCCGGTAAATAATACATTCAGGAGAGCGAGCCCTTGCAACGCCCCGTCTGGCTGCTGAGCATGGATTCCGAGCAGTTCAATGCGCCCCCAACAACCACTGCGGCGCTGATCGCCTATTTTCGTAAATACGGCACCACCGCCCATGATACCGCTCTTGAGATGGCCCACTTCCAGAGTGGTGACGACATTGCCGGGTGGCTCCAGTGCTGGCAGCGTGAGGGACTTCCTCTGGCCAGACAGGCACTGGACAGGGGCGAACAGCCCATCGCAGGCTTCAGCTTCTATACCTGGAATGCGTCGGAATTTCTCGCCCTGGCCGCTGACCTGAAGCGCCTGTTACCTGAACTGCTTATCGTTGCTGGCGGGCCCCATGTGCAACAGGCTGAAGACTACCTCGGCATTGATCCGATCGATGTGATCTTCCTGGGAGAAGCGGAAATCAGCTTCCGGGAATTTCTGGACTGCGCCAACCCCGTCGACTGGAAAAACATAGACGGGCTGGCCTACCTGTCAGGAGACAGGATAGTGACCACCAGAGCCAGGGAACGCTGCCGCGAGCTGGAGCGCTTTCCATCGCCACTCGGGGTACTTGCGCTGACAGACCCCGACGGCAAACCACTGTACGACTCGATCTCCTACGAAACCAGCCGGGGCTGCCCTTTCAAGTGCGCTTTTTGTGAGTGGGGCACCGGCGCCATCGGCAGCAAGATGTACCAGTGGCCCATGCAGCGCATACGTGAGGATTGGGAAGCTATTGTGGCCGCAGGGATCAAAAATATCTGGCTGGCGGACTCCAATTTCGGCGCCTTGAAACAGGACCGCGAAAAAGCGGAACTGATCGTGGAATTGAAAGAACGCACCGGCCTCCCCCTGTCCTTCGCCACCTCATGGTCAAAAAAGCACAGTCGTCAGGTGCAGAATATTGCTCTGATGTTGCATCGCAGCCGCCTGCTACCCCACTACCAATTGGCTTTGCAAACCCTGACACCGGAAGCACTGCGCCTCAGCAATCGAGCAAACATGAGCTCCAATGAGTACGAGCCCATCGCCAAATCCATGGCTGAGCAAGGTGTGCCTATTGCCGCCGAGTTGATCTGGGGACTACCGGGGGACAACCTCGCTGATTTCGAACGCAATCTGGATCGTTTGCTCGCCACCTTCCCCAACATCAATATATTCGGCTATACCCTGCTGCCCGGCACAGAGTTCTACGCCCGACGAGACGAGTATCGTATAGAGGCTATCCCGGTCGCCGGATATGGCAAGGCCAAGGGCGAATATGTGGTGGGTTGCCACAGCTTCGAGCGCGACGAGGGCGAGGAGGGATATTTCCTGATAACAGCACATATCCTGCTGATTCACGGCCATATCATGCCACTCACTTCCCGCCTGCTGGCGCTGCGCGGAGATCTGCCGGTATCACCCCTGTTGCGGCAAATCCTGCGCGGCCTGATCGAGGCATTCAAGCCCCGGCTGGACGGCCTGGCCCTGGACAACCGCATGGATATTTATGAACAGCGGGATCGCATCTATCTTGCCGTCCTCGATCAGCCGGAACTGCTCTACCGCACCACAGCAGATATTATCGAGATGCACCACACACGCCATGGCAATGATGCCGGCGCCGCCCTACAGGCGCTGCAACTGGACAAGGCTCTGTGCCCCCGCAGCGGCACGGAACAAAAGCTGCACACCAGCTTCAGTTATGATGCCCACACGGTGCAGCGGGCACTCGCCGCTATGGAACTGCCAGCGGCTGACAGCTGGCAGCCGGCGGACTGGTCCCTGACCATCAATCACCCGGGGGGTGTCGGTGATATTTTACAGGGAGCCGACGGGGGTAGTTGGCTGGCAGGCTCCATCGAACACGCCGAGCCCCGCAGCCATAGCGACGACAGTCGCGAAAAGCCTTCAGAACTTATCGTGGTCGCGATAGCATGAGTCGCTCGAAAATCAGGGAGAAATAGGCTGATGCCAGAAATTAAACGAGAAGTGCGGCCGATAGAGATCAACTATCTCTGCGACGCCTGTGGTAAGGGCATGATGTCCCGCTCGGGAGACATGGACCCGGAGACCGGGGACATCGAGCACAGCTGCCTGATCTGCAACCAGAAGCAGAGTTTCCAATGGCGTGAATATCCCCGTATCGATCATATCGGGCTGGATGAGGATATCTGATTCCGCAGGCGTTCCATCCCCGCGGGGCCGGGCTCGACGTTACCGCGTTCGGTAACAAGTGTCGTCACCAGCTCTGCCGGGGTGATATCGAAGGCAGGGTTATGAGCCCGGCTGCCAACTGCCGCCAACTTTAACTCCCGCAGTTCTCCACCGGCGTCGACTCCGCGAATTGCCAGTAACTCGGATTCATCGCGCTCTTCGATGGGAATGTCGTCGCCGCTGGCACAGTGCCAGTCAATAGTCGATTCCGGCAGTACCACATAAAACGGTATACCATTCGCCCGCGCCGCCAGCGCCTTGAGATAAGTGCCTGTCTTGTTGCACACATCACCATTCGCCGCAGTGCGATCACTGCCCACTATCACGCAATCAACCGCCCCCTGCCGCAGCAGCTGCCCGCAGGCATTGTCTGCGACCAGCGTGTATGGGACCCCCGCACGCTGCAATTCCCAGGCGGTGAGGTTCATACCCTGATTGCGGGGCCGGGTTTCCGACACCCAGACATGCACCGCCATACCAGCGGCGTGCGCCTTGTAAACTGGGGCCAGCGCTGTACCCCATTCCACCGTGGCCAACCAGCCGGCATTACAGTGCGTCATAATATTGAGTTCGCCAGCCGGTTTAAGCTCGCGTAATAACTGCAGGCCGTACTCGCCCAGAGCCGCGCAATGGTTAATGTCCTCGGCCCGCATTTGCAGGGCTTTGGCGAGGGCGATCCCGCCGCGCATCGCCGGTTGTAGGCTCTGCACAGAGGATGTCACCGCATCCAGGGCCCAGCGCAAATTGACTGCGGTGGGACGAGTGGACAGCAGTGCAGTGGCGGCACGCTGAATATTATCCGTGGATGGATCTCGCCCTATCGCCTGCGCCAGACCAAACGCCGCAGTAATACCGATTAGCGGCGCGCCGCGAACCTGCATGGCGGCGATGGCGTGGCAGTAAGAGTCCAGGCTTTGCAATTGGCACCACTGCAAGGTGTGGGGGAGCAAGGTCTGGTCGATAACCTCTGCGGCATCGCACCCGGCATTCCAGCGCAAACTGCATAATTCGTCACCAGTGTGCGTGCCGCGAAAGCTATCAGCTGGCAACCGGGAGTTCCTGATCAGTTTCGTGTTGCCACTCGAATACGTTGAGCTCGATGAAAATAAAGGCGAACAACCACAGGGAGGCATCCCAGAAATCGAGAAAATCACCCGCAAAGCCCCAGTAGCCCGCACACAGGAACAGGATCGAATAGAGCAGAACCTTGACGACCTTGGTCGCTGCCATGATCTGGTCGGACAGGTTGCCCCGAAGCTGCAGACGAACCTCCACTTCCAGTACTATCACTACCAATATCCAGTCTGCTGCATTGATGAGGTCGACCCAGGCGAGAAGCTGAGCGGAATGCAATGTCTCGCCGTCCGCCAGGATGTTGAAGCCCGACAAGGTAAACACCTGCCCGCCCAGTGCGGCGCAATTGACGGCGTCCAGCGGCACATATTCGTCCAGGTCTACAAGCAGCGAATAATCTGCTGCTACCAGGGAGCAGGCATCAGCTAAGGACAGCGGGGTAACTTCATAGAGCGTTACCAATTCCTGATAATAGCCGGTGAATGCATAGGTAAGCGCTATATAGCAAAAACCACGCAGGCCGTGCAGGCCCCACTTGACCGGGCCCCTGATCTTGCGATCATCCAGCACTGAGGTCTCCAGCTCAAACATCAGCAACAGAATAACCCAGGCGGCGGTATCTATCGTGGCGGAGAAGGCCTGTATCAACTGGCCCGGCTTTATGCCATCGGCAAAGGTGAAAGACAAGGCCAGCAATTCTTCCTGCAGAAACAGATAGATATTGAGGCTTAACAACAGGTATATGACGTACTTCGCTGTCTGGAACAGCCGGTACCGGGTGTCGTTACCGAAATAGGACTTGCGCGCTTCCATCTATCGTCAAACCTGTAGCAGTAGATGCTCCCTTTCCCAGGAACTGATGACCTGGTTGAATTCCTCGAATTCGTCCAGCTTTACCGCCGCGTAGGCGCGCAGGAACAGCTCGCCGAATACCTCCTGCACCTCCGGAGAGTCGTGCAAGTGGCGCAGGCCCTCTTCCAGAGTACGCGCTACCTCGACTTCATCCTCATTGGCCGTGCCCTGGTGGGGGGCGGTCGCTTTCAGCTTGCCTTTCATACCGAGATAGCCGCTGGCGAGGCTGGCGGCAAAGGCGAGGTAGGGGTTCACGTCCGCTCCGGGAAAACGGTTTTCTACTCGAGTGCTCGCCGCATCGCCATGAGGCACCCTGAAGGCGGTAGTGCGGTTGTCGACACCCCAGTTCAGGTTTATAGGTGCCGAGATTTCCGGGGCCAGGCGCCGGTAGGAATTCACATTGGGCGCATACAGGCTGATCAGTTCGGGGGTGTAACGCTGCAACCCGGCTATGTAACTCATAAACGTGTCTGTATAGCCCCCATTGTGGTCACTGAATATGTTCTTTCCAGTCGTTACATCGACCAGGCTCTGGTGAATGTGCATCGCGCTGCCGGGCTCCGACTTCATGGGCTTGGCCATGAACGTCGCGTAGACCCCATGTTTGTGGGCGGTTTCGCGTACTGTTCGCTTGAACGTGAACACCTGGTCAGCCAGACTCAAGGCATCACCATGCAGAAAATTAATCTCCATCTGGGCGGCGCCATTTTCGTGAATCAGCGTGTCAACCTGCAGTTCCTGAGCATGCGCATAGTCGTACATGTCTTCAACAAAATCCTCGAACTCCGCCACGGCATCAATACTGTAGGACAGGCGGGAGGATTCGTTGCGGCCAGAGCGGCCCTGGGGCGGGGCCAACTCGTAATCCGGGTCGAGGTTCTTGGCTACCAGATAAAACTCTACCTCCGGCGCCACAACGGGCCTGAGACCTTCGGCTTCGAATAATTTCAGTACATTTCGCAATATATTGCGAGTTGAAAGGGGGTGTGGCTGGCCGTCCATGGTGTAACAGTCGTGAATGATCTGCGCGGTGGGCTCCCGCGCCCAGGGCACAAGACGCATGGTGCTGACATCGGGCTTGAGAATCATGTCGGCGTCGGTGGGCTCAACATAATCCCAGTGACTGTCTGAGTACTCCCCGGTGACGCTCTGTATCATGATACTTTCAGGAAGGCGCGGATTTCCCCTGCTCAGAAACTGGTGCGCGGGAATAAATTTGCCGCGCGCACTGCCGGTCAAATCAGGCACGAGTGCCTCAACCTCTGAAATTTTGTGTCGCTTCAGCCACTCTCTGATGACCTTTGCTTCGGCGTCCATAGATTCCTCGATTTGCACGAAAAACCCAGTATCGCAGCTCCCCGAAGCGCTCTTCAAGGCTTTTCATTGACTCTACCCCTAACGTGTTATCTCCCGACTCCTCCAGAAAACGTTATAGTTACGCCATGCAAAACGCAGCACATGTAGATTCCTGGTACAGCGCCAGCGCCAATCTGAAACTTGATCTCCCCCCCCTTACAGGGGCGGTGAGCACTGACGTTTGCGTTATTGGCGCTGGCTATACCGGTCTTTCCGCCGCCATACACTTACGTCAGCTGGGTTATGGCGTCACAGTATTAGAGGCTAACCGGGTGGGCTGGGGCGCCTCGGGTCGAAACGGTGGGCATGTGGGCACCGGTCAACGCGTTGACCAGGAACAACTGGAGAGTTGGCTGGGCCTGGACCGGGCCACAGCACTTTGGCAGCTTGGACTGGAAGCGGTGGACACCGTTTGTGAGCTGATTGACCAATACGACATTGATTGCGAGTTAAAACAGGCCAACCTGCATATGGCGTCCAAGGCTGGCGACATCGCCAGCCTTCCTCACGAAGTGGAACATCTGCAGAAGGTCTACGGCTATGACCAGATTCGCTATGTAGACGGCGCGGAGCTGCGGGACATGACCTCAGCCAGGGGTTTTGGCGGAGCCACCCTCGATAGCGGCTGCCGCCATCTCCACCCGCTCAACTATGCGCTGGGGCTCGCCCGCGCAGCGCTGGCACTGGGCGCGCAAATTCATGAGGGCAGCCGCGTACTGTCCTACACGGAAGGCGAGCAAGTCACCGTCAAAACCGACCGGGGAGAAGTGCGCGCCCGCTTTCTGGTCGTGGCCTGCAACGGCTACCTCGAAAAACTTGAGCCGCGCGCTGCCGGCCGTATCATGCCGATCAACAACTATATGCTGGCAACCGAGCCACTGTCGGACGACCTGGCCAGATGCGTGAGCCGAGACGACACCTCCATGTCCGACAGCCGCTTTGTGATCAACTACTGGAAGCTCTCCGCAGACAATCGCCTGCTGTTCGGCGGCGGGGAGTCCTACTCCAATCGTTTCCCTGCAGATATAAAGGGATTCGTGCGTAAATATATGCTGCGCATCTACCCCGAGCTTGCCGACACCCGCATCGACTATGGCTGGGGTGGTACCCTGGCAATCACGCTCAAGCGCATGCCTGACTTTGGCAGGCTATCCGCCAATACCTTCTACGCCCACGGCTATTCAGGTCACGGCGTACCAACAGCCACCCTCGCGGGTAAATTACTCGCCGAAGTGATCAGCGGCACCGCCGAGCGCTTTGATGTGATGGCCGGTGTTCCCGCCAGCCAATTTCCCGGCGGCACCCTACTGCGCTGGCCCGGCCTGGTGGCTGGCATGTTGTTTTACAGCCTGCGGGACCGCATCGGCTGACCGCGATGCGTCGGCGCCTCAACCGACGCGCAAGCCATGGCTGCTACTTTGTCGGCATTCATTGGTAGAATGGCGGCAAGCCCCTCTCTCCCCCATTGTGGAAAAGCAACCGTGACAGCCAAAACAGTGTCCATACAGCAGCAGGACGACTGGCAACACCAGCTGCGCAATGTTATCTCCTCCGCAGAGCAATTGCTGACGATGCTGGGTCTGGCACCCGAAGATGTGGGCTATAGCCCACAAGCTGCCGCCGAGTTTGCGCTGAAGGTGCCACTCGCTTTCGTGCGCAGAATGCGCTGTGGAGACCCAAAAGATCCGCTTCTACTGCAGGTGCTTGCCCGCCAGGAGGAGATGATTCAAGTTGCGGGTTTCAGCACTGACCCCCTGGAAGAAGTCGGTGAGGCCAACCCGGCCAGGGGCATTATTCAAAAATATCGCGGCCGCGCCCTGCTTATAGTGAGTGGCGGCTGTGCGATAAATTGCCGCTACTGTTTCCGCCGCCACTTCCCGTATAACGACAACCAGAACAGCAGGGCCGAATGGGATCAGGCCCTAGAGTACATCGCCCGGGATAAAAAGATCAGCGAGGTCATTCTCAGCGGCGGCGACCCGCTTATAACGAGTGATAAATACCTCGACGAACTGGTGACAAAAATCGCCGCCATCGGGCACATCCGCCGCCTGCGCATACACACCAGACTGCCCGTGGTTATTCCGGACAGGGTAAGCAAGGGATTACTGGACGCGGTGCGCCGTTCCAGTCTGCAAACTGTGGTGGTAATACACTGTAATCACCCCAACGAAATCGACGACTCTGTGGCCGCCGCCCTCCTGCGCTTGCAGCAGGGCGGTATCACGCTTTTGAACCAGGCCGTCCTGCTGGCCGGCATCAACGATCGCGCCGATACCCTGATCGCACTCAGCGAGAGACTTTTTTCTGTCGGTGTACTTCCCTACTACCTGCACCTGCTCGACAAAGTGCAAGGTGCAGCTCATTTTGACGTAAGCGAAGAGAAGGCCTGTGGCCTGATCACGGAGCTAACCAACACCCTCTCAGGTTACCTCGTTCCTAAGCTGGTCAGAGAAGTGGCTGGAGCTCCATCCAAGATGGGTGTGGATGGGGTATAGCGTGTTTGAAATTGGTCGGTGTGAGAGGATTCGAACCTCCGACCCCTTCGTCCCGAACGAAGTGCGCTACCAGGCTGCGCCACACACCGATATTACAGGGCGAGCCACTATACCAAAAGCGCACCAGAGAACCAATTCAAAGGCTGACCCACTCCGTCTACCCTAATAAACACCGGCCCAGTGGGCCAGAAATTGGCTGAACATACTGAGGCCCAGCACAACCACAATGAGAATCACCAGCAGGCGCAGTGGGCGAAATGGCTTGCGCTCCACAGAATTAACGCCACGCTTGATAAACCCATCAACCCTGGCCTGGTCTTCAGGATGCAGGCGATTCTCATAGCTAGTATCTTTGGGTTCAGGTATTTCAGGTTTGGTTTCAGGCATTTTAGGCTTCAAAAAAAAAGGGAAGAGAACAACAAGCATTCTCTCCCCTCAGGGCAGGAAAGTCACCCCTTTGGGGCAAGCATCCTGCGCAGCAACTTGCGTGCTAGAATTCGAACAGGGCTACCGGCATGTCCATGAGGTTTTCGGCACCCGACAACATCAATTCCTTGTGACCCAGAGTGCGTGGCAACAGGCGCTCAAAATAGAACCGGGCCGTAAGCAACTTGGATTCGTAGAACGAAACGTCTCCGTCGGCCTCGGCAACCTTGTGTCTGGCCAGCACAGCCATACGCGCCCAGAAATACGCCAGGGTCACATACCCGCTGTACATCATATAGTCCACTGCGGCGGCGCCCACCTCGTCCGGGTTTTGCATGGCAGACTCACCGATCTTCATCGACAGGCCCAGCCACTCATCCTTGTAGGCTTTCAGGACATCGATAAATTCGGCGTCTTCCGGCGCATTGTTGGCATTGCAGAATTCCTCGATCAATCCGGTAAAGCCCAGCAACAGCTTGCCGCCGCTGCCGATGACCTTGCGGCCCAGCAAGTCCAGCGCCTGGATTCCGGTGGTACCCTCGTACAGCATGGAAATGCGGGAATCCCGCACGATCTGCTCCATGCCCCATTCGCGGATAAAGCCGTGGCCACCATAAACCTGGATGCCCATATTTGCGGCCTCAAAACCGGTCTCCGTGGCAAAAGCCTTGCCTATGGGAGTCAGCAGCGCCATCAGATCATCGGCCTCTTTGGCCTGCTCCTCAGTCCCTGCATCTACTATATCCCCCAACTGCGCCAGGAAGTATATGAAGGCGCGATTCCCCTCGGCAAACGCTTTTTGGGTAAGCAGCATGCGGCGCACATTCGGGTGCACTATGATTGGATCCGCCGGGCCATCCGGATTTTTCGGGCCCGTGAGGCTGCGCATTGCGAGTCGCTCCCTGGCATAGGAGAGGGCACCGGTATAAGACAGCTGCGCATGGGCGAGTCCCTGGAGGGCGGTACCAATGCGGGCGGTATTCATAAAGGTGAACATGCAGTTCAGGCCGCGGTTAGGCGGCCCGATCAGGTACCCTTTGGCGCCGTCAAAATTCATTACGCAAGTGGCTGAGGCCTTGATACCCATCTTTTTTTCGATGGATGCACAGGTCACCGCATTGCGCTCGCCAAGACTGCCGTCTTCGTTAATCTTGAACTTGGGAACAATGAACAGCGAGATACCCTTGGTACCAGCGGGGGCATCCGGCAGCCTGGCCAATACGATGTGGACAATGTTTTCCGCCATGTCGTGATCGCCGGCACTGATAAAAATCTTGGTGCCGGTGACGGCGTAGCTACCGTCCGCCTGTGGCTCTGCCTTGGCACGCAGCAGACCGAGGTCACTACCGCAGTGAGCTTCGGTCAGGCACATGGTGCCGGTCCACGTACCCTCGACCAGCTTGGTCAGGTACTTCTCTTTCTGCTCGGCGTCACCGTGTTCCTCGATGGTTTTCACGGCACCGTGGCTGAGGCCCGGGTACATGAGCCAGGACCAGTTTGCTGTGCCCGCCATTTCATTGATGACAATACCCATGAGATTAGGCATGCCCTGGCCACCGATATCGGTTCCTGCACTCAGAGCGGGCCAACCATTGGCTACATATTGGTGATAGGCATCGGCAAAGCCCTTGGGCGTAGTCACACCTTCCTCGCTCCAGTGACAACCTTCTTCGTCTCCGGACTGGTTGAGAGGTGACAGTACGTTCTCGGCAAACTTGGCGCCCTCCTCAACAATGGCATTCATGAGATCCGCTGTGGCCTCTTCATAGCCGGGCAAAGTCTGATAGAGCTTTTCGGACTCGAGCAGTTCGTTCATAACAAAACTGATGTCGCGCAGGGGAGCCTTGTAAGCTGGCATGGTAACTACCTCTTGGTTATCGTGGCTCGCGATAGGTCTTGCACGGGCGTGCTGAAGGAGCCATGTGTTCAGTGCTCACATATTGAGCTTTTCTCGCCGGAAGTCAAATATATTTTTGTACCTGAAAGGTACAGATTCCGGATAAAACAGCTATAAAAACACCGGCGCCGCCAAAAGAAAGTGAGCGCTTACACTGCCTTAAATGCACTGATAGAGAGGCTTCGTGAAGCCTTCAACGCATCAAAGGGCGACAACACCGGCACTTCACCCAACAGGGGAGCCGGCAGGCGTCGCTGCAGAGTTTCCAGGTTTTCCTCATAACAGGCCATCGCCTCTCCCGTTTGATTGGCTATCCAGCCAACCAATTCCAGGCCATCACGAGTAATTGCCTCGGCCGTCAGCAGCGCATGATTGATACAACCCAGCTGCATACCCACAACCAGGATAACACCGACCTGTAATTGCACGGCGAGGTCTGCCAGCGTCTCGCTGGCATTAAGCGGGACGCGCCATCCCCCCGCCCCCTCGATCAAAACCAGATCTGCCTCTCCGGACATTACTCCCCTGCACAATCCCGCCAGACGACCGACCTGCAAGATCCTGCCCTCCCGCTGGGCGGCGATATGCGGCGCAATGGCGGCACGCAGAGCAACCGGGTTAACCTGCTCATAATCAAGGGGCTCGGTCATACAGGCCATCAGCTGCAGCGCATCTTCATTGTGGCCCGCCTCGTCGCAGCCCGCGGCGACGGGCTTGATTGCGGCGGTTTTCAGGCCGGCCTCACGGGCGGCAATAAGCAGAGCACAGCTGATGGCCGTTTTCCCCACGCCGGTATCAGTACCCGTCACAAACAATGTTCGCGTCATACTTTCTTCACCTCAGCAAAAATCACATCGTAAGTGGCAGGCAGCAGGTCATCGATGCGCCAGCTTTCGTAGGCCTGCAACATACCCTGCAGCATTTTTCGGCTGGTAAGCCCGGTGGGCCTGTGCCGATTCATATTGTGCGCCCCCAGCGATTTCAGTTCCGTGAGCAATTCGCCCACCCGCTGGTATTGCATGCAGTAGCGCTCGGTGTTCAGGCTCAGCTCAATTCCGGGCACACTCGCCGCCGCCGCATGCAGCATCTGCGCAGGCAGGAAATTGTTCACATGCTGGTAGGAATCCACCGCTGCCCAGGCCTGACGCAGCTCACACAGCGTATCCGGGCCCAGGGTAGTGAATACACAGCGACCCCCGGGTGTTAACACACGGGCCAACTCAGCCAGGAACCACTCGGGCTTGTGGCACCACTGCACCGCCAGGCTGCTGAAGACGACATCAACGCTTGCCGTGGCCAATGGAAGCGACTCTGCATCACCTACAACCCAGAGGCCCTGCCCCGACGACCGCGTACGCGCGTACTCGACCATGCCCGGGGCCAGATCAAGCCCGACATAATCAGCACCGGGGTACCTGGCACTCAAATCCGCGCGGAAAAAACCTGTTCCACAACCCAGGTCAAGCACTCTACCGGGCGCTGTGGTCGAGGTATCCAGTTTACTCAGCAAACGCTTGCCCACCTCGCGCTGCAACTTCGCAACTGAGTCGTAGGAATTAGCGGCCCTGCTGAAGGAAGAGGCAACATCTTCCTTGGCCGGTGCATCTTCCCGGGTGACAGGCACCCGGAGCAGGCCCGCTGTTTCGAGAAATTCGCGGCAGCGCGACACCAGTTCCCGCGGCCGTTCCAGGGGAGCCAGATGACTGACAGCAGGGAGCACCTGCACTTGCGCCGCCGACTGCCGCGGCAGCAACTCCGCCAGCGGACGCTCAAGCGATGCCGGAACCAGGCGATCGCGCTCCGCCAACAGGTGCAACTGGGGCAGTTGCAGTAGAGGTAGTTGCGGCCTCAGGTCGAGCTCTCGCAGCCAAACCAGTCCCGGCAATAGTTCAGGGCCACAGGATAGCTGCAGACTCTGCATTTGCCTGAGTAGCTCGCGCGGCCGCGCTGCACCCCGCGACTGCAAGCTGGCAAAGCGTCGAAAACCCGCTGCGGGCGCCGCTTGATAGGCCTGCTGAAAATGGTCAAAGTCGTCCAACGCCATCCCGGGCCATTCGCCTTCCGCGATAAAACGCGGGTTACTGCACACAGTAATCACCGCCGACACCCGATCAGCGTGATGGGCTGCCAAAGCCAGCGCCAGTTGCCCGCCCAGGGACCACCCCATGTATACGGCCTGCGGCGGCGTGGCCGCAAGCACCGCTGCCAGCAACACGCGCAGTTCGAGCTCAGCCGCATCGCCACAGCCCGGCGCACAACCCGGCAGATTCAGCAAAGTAACATTCGCCCAGGGACGCAGTGTGGCCAGAACAGGCCGCCAGATTTCCCGGTTACTACCCCAGCCGTGCAGCAGCACCAGCTCCTGGTCTGCTCCCCGAGTAGCGGGTAGGTATTCAGCGGCTAGCCGCACCTCAGGGCCCGGTCCAGCAAATGGCAATCTGCTCCAACAGCTGGTCTACCTGCTCCTCACTGTGGGCAGCGCTCAGGGTGATACGCAGGCGCGATGTGCCTGCAGGCACTGTGGGCGGTCGAATAGCACCGATTAACAGGCCCTGCTGTTTCAGTTTCTCGCTCAGCTCCAACGCCCTGGCTGCATCTCCCACCACCAATGGCTGGATGGCGCTAGTCGACGGCATCAGCGGCAGACCCAGCTGCTGGGCACCGTGTCGGAAACGGGCTATCAAGCTTGCGAGATGCTCACGACGCCAGGACTCGTCGTGCAACAGGCGCAGCGATTCAAGACTGGCCGCGGCGACAGCCGGGGGCAGGGCCGTGGTGTAGATATAGGTGCGGGCCTGCTGGATAAGTGCCTCGATAAGCAACTCGCTACCGGCGACAAACGCACCACTGGTACCCAGTGCCTTGCCCAATGTGGCCATCAGGACAGGCACCTCAGTCGACCCGAGGCCTGCAGCTTCTGTGCTTCCGGCACCATTTTTGCCCATTACACCAAAGCCGTGGGCATCATCTACCATCAGGCTCGCATCCTGCCGGGCGCAGCATGCAGCCAGCTCTTGCAGCGGCGCGACATCGCCATCCATACTGAAAACACCGTCCACCACTACCAGTTTCACGCTCCCTTTTGCGCTACTTCTTTGATCCGCTTCTGCGGTGCTTTTACCAGCGGTGACAAGCTTACACTCCAAAGCCGCGACATCGCCGTGCGGAAATCGCTGAAACCGCGCACCACTGTACAAGCCGCCATCCAATAGCGAGGCGTGATTGAGCCTGTCTTCATATACATGGTCACCGCGCTGAAGCAGGCTGGTGAGTATCCCGGTATTGGCCATATAACCGCTGGAAAACAGCAGCGCACGTGGCCTGCCGGTAAACTCTGCGAGCGCCTCCTCCAGTTGGTGGTGCATTTCGCTGTGGCCGCAGACCAGGTGGGACGCGCCACTCCCTACGCCATAACGGTCAGCGGCACGTTTAAACGCAGCAACAATCCGCGGGTGGGCGGCCAGACCCAGATAGTCGTTGCTGCAAAAATTGAGGTATTGCCTGCCGCCAAGCTGTACCAGAGCTCCCTGGGCAGATTGCAAGGTCTGGCGTTGGCGAATGAGGTTTTCTTGCCGGCGCAAGGCCAGGCCCGCATCGAGCCGGTCGCTTAAAGCTCCCATCGTCAGTGAGGTATCACGTCGAGCTAATGGGCGCTCTGTACTTTGGCATCAACGCTCAAGGACGCATCATAGAAGCGGGGGTCGGGTGTGGCTGGCGCCCGCTCTACCTGCCGCTGCTCTGGCGCTATACCCAGGCGAGCAAACAGGGCCATGTCTGAGTTGGCGCGGGGATTAGGTGTAGTAAGCAGTTTCTCGCCATAGAATATTGAATTTGCGCCGGCGAAATAGGCCAGCGCATGCATCTGCTCGTTCATTTCTTCACGGCCGGCGGAGAGGCGAACGTGGGAGGCCGGCATCATAATCCGGGCAACCGCGATAGTGCGAATAAATTCAAACGGATCGAGGTCTTCCTCTTCTGCCAGCGGCGTGCCCTTGACGCGAACCAACATATTGATGGGAACGCTTTCGGGGTGTTGCGGCAAATTCGCCAGCTGCTGTAACAAGCCGGCGCGATCGCCCTGCTGCTCGCCCATGCCTACGATACCGCCGCTGCACACTTTCATGCCCGCTTCCCGCACATGGCCCAGTGTTTCCAGCCGGTCCTGGTAGGTGCGAGTGGTGATGACATCGCCGTAGAATTCCGGAGAGGTGTCAAGATTGTGGTTGTAGTAATCAAGACCGGCCTCACCCAATTCCCGCGCCTGCTCCTCCGTCAGCATGCCCAAGGTCATGCAGCTTTCCAAACCAAGGTCCCTTACTCCTTTCACCATGGCCACGACATGAGGCATGTCCCGCTGCTTGGGTGAGCGCCAGGCGGCGCCCATACAAAAGCGCGTGGCGCCACTTTCGCGAGCAAGCCTGGCTTGCGCCAGCACTTTTTCCACTTCCATTAACTTCTCCACCTCCAGCCCGGTGTCATAGCGCGTGCTTTGTGGGCAGTAGGCGCAATCTTCCGGGCAAGCGCCGGTTTTGATGGAAAGCAATGTGCTCACTTGCACCTGATTCGGGTCAAAATAACGGCGATGGACCGTCTGGGCTTGAAACAACAGGTCGTTGAAGGGCAGGGCGAACAATGCCTCTACTTCCCGCCTGGACCAATCATGGCGAATTTCGCTCGGCTGGGGCGCGAGATCGGAGGGTGTAACACTGATGGCTAAGGACATAACAAACCCGGGAAAGACGAGAAGACAAGCCCATAATGATAGCGCCAACCACTAGCCTGTCAACCAGGCGAGGCGGCCATGGTTAACAAGCCACTGAATGCGCTGCTCAGCGGCTTGTTTCCACAATACTGTGCGCTGTGTGGGCTGCCCAGTTCCCGCGAGCTACCGCTGTGCCTGGCGTGTGAGCAGGATCTACAGGCCAACAGTAGTAGCTGCCCTCGTTGCGCTATTCCTTTGCCCGCCTCACGGCCGCAATCCACTGAAGCACTGTGCGGACATTGTTTGCAGTCGCCCCCGCCTTTTGACCGGGTCCTGGCCCCATGGCTCTACTGCGAACTGTTGTCTCACTTGATACTGCGCTGGAAATTTCATGCCGACCGGCGTCTGACCCCACTGCTTGCCACGCTCTGGCTGCGAGGTTCCGAGGAACTCCCCGAGGTAGATGTTCTTATTCCTGTGCCGCTGCACTGGCGCCGTCTGTTGCGCCGTGGCTTCAATCAATCCGAGTTGCTGTGCCAGCAGCTGCGTTCCTGTTCACCCGCGATCCGCACGGCACAACTGGATCGCCGGTCGGTAAAGCGCACCCGCGCAACCCGGGCGCAATCGGGCATCAGCGCGGCCCAACGCAGCACCAACCTGAAGGGTGCCTTTACAGCCAGCAAGCGCTATGACAACCTGCGGGTAGCTATCGTCGACGATGTCTTTACCACGGGCGCCACGGCGGCGGAGCTGGCGGGCACCCTGCGTGGCGCAGGTGCGGACCATGTCGAAGTATGGTGCCTGGCCCGAACACCAGGCCCCGATTACTGATGAGTCCGGGGGCCTGTTCTGAAACTGGGACCCCCAATGCACTACTTGCTCCTGTTGATATTGGCAATTTCTGTTCCCGTAACGGCCGGAGAACCACTGCGCGTAGCGGTAGCTGCCAACTTTCGCAGCACCCTGCAGCAGATCAGCGAATTATTCGAACAACAGACAGGCCACCGGGTGGTCCTCAGTTCAGGGTCCACCGGTGTTTTGTATAGCCAGATCCTGCACGGAGCACCCTTCGACCTGTTTTTTTCCGCCGATCAGGTGAGTACCGAGATGCTGGCAGACAAGGACACGCGCCGCGGAGAGCCATTCTGCTATGCCAGAGGAACCCTGGTACTGGCGGGTGGTAGCGGAGAGCTGGCACAGCTCGCCAACCCGGATCTAAGCCTGGCGATCGCCAACCCGACCACCGCCCCCTATGGCGTTGCCGCAATGGCCGTTCTGGCACGCCCTGAATTCGCCGCCGGCCAGGGCCGCAAACTGGTGCGCGGCACCAACGTCGTGCAGGCCTACCAGTTCTGGCACAGTGGCGGAACTGATCTGGCGCTAGTGCCCATAGCGCTCGCCCCCAGTGCAACCACCGTCCCCGCGGATTGGCACTCACCGCTGGATCAATTTGCTATTTCACTCACTCCAGTTCACGGTAACAAGGCATTGGAGAGCTACCTGAAGTGGATCAGAAGTGATACCGTGCGCGCACTGATTTCCAAAGCGGGCTACCAACCTTGCCCTTGAGTAATGCCGAGCTCGATGCCATCGGCCTGACCATCGCCCTGGCTAGCATCACCACCATCCTGTTGCTTATCTTCGGCACTCCGCTGGCCTGGTGGCTGTCTCGACAAAAAACAAAGTGGCCGGCCCTGGTAGAGGCGCTGGTCGCCATGCCGCTGATCCTGCCACCGACAGTACTGGGCTTTTACCTGTTGCTGTTGTTTGCACCTGACACCGCTATCGGCCGCGCCTGGCATCAGCTTACCGGCACTCAACTGGCCTTCAGCTTCAGCGCCCTGGTGATTGGTTCGGTCATCTATTCCCTGCCATTCGTGGTCCAACCACTGCAGGCCGCCTTCCAGCGGGTGCCCGAAGACCTGCTCAAGGCAGCCGCCACACTGGGAGCAAAACCGCTGGACCAGTTCCGCTCCGTGGTGATGCCACTCACACGACGCAGTTTCGTGACCGCTGCCAGCCTGGGTTTCGCCCATACCGTGGGGGAATTTGGCGTGGTACTCATGATAGGCGGCAACATTCCGGGTGAAACCCAGGTGCTGTCCATCGCCCTGTATGATTATGTGGAATCCCTGCAATTTGCCGAGGCTCACCGACTGGCCGGAGGCCTGGTGATTTTCTCTCTGTTTCTCCTCATTCTGCTATACCGACGCGACCGGCGCGATAATTGGCGGGTTCGCGCATGAATGATCTTGAGTTGCAGCTCGACTACACCGGGGAACAGCACTTTCAACTGCAGGTACATTGCGCACTGCCCGCTGCCGGAGTCACGGCTATCTACGGCCCCAGTGGCAGCGGTAAAAGCACACTGCTGGATTGTATCGCGGGCCTGCGTCGGCCCGCCTCCGGCAGCACTGTGCGGTTTCGCGGCACAGGGTGGATGACACAGAGTACGTTTTATCCGCCCTGGCAGCGACGGGTAGGCTACGTATTCCAGGACGGCCGCTTGTTTCCTCACCTGACGGTACAACAAAACCTGAACTACGCGGTGACTCGAAAAAAACCGGGCGAGGGGCCTGACATGGAACAGGTGGTAAGCTGGCTGGATCTGGCAGACTTCCTGTCTCGCTCGCCAACAGTGCTTTCCGCAGGCCAGCGGCAGCGTGTCGCCATAGGCCGCGCCCTGTTGTCAGCGCCTCAGTTACTGCTGCTGGATGAGCCTTTGGCCAACCTTGACCACGCAGCCAGCCAACAGTGTTTGACCTACCTGCAAAGGCTCACGAGAGAACTGCAATTACCCATGCTTTATGTGAGTCACGATATTGAGGAAGTAAGCCAGCTGGCGGATTACCTGGTGCTGCTGGAAAACGGCCGGGTGGTGGACCAGGGGTCGCTACTGGATCTCTGTGGCAGCCTGGACACCAGGCTCTCCCGGGAAGAGCAGGCTGCCGCCATCCTGCTGGGAACAATAGGAAACGACGACCCGGAGTTCGGTCTAACAGAACTGCAGGTCGAAGGACAAACGCTTCTTGTGGGGCAACAGCAACATCTCCCGGGGCAGAAACGCAGACTGCGCGTTCCCGCACGCGATGTCAGTGTGTGCCGCGAAAAGCCCAGAGACAGCAGTATCCTGAATATACTCCCGGTAACGCTCCAGGAGATACAGACGGAGGGCGGTGCCCGGGTATTGCTGCGGCTTACCCTGGGCTCCCAATACCTGCTGGCACGCATCACACGTAAGTCCGCAGCGAAACTACAACTACAGGTGGGAGACAAATTGTTTGCACAGATCAAGAGCGCGGCGCTATTAATGGATTCGGCCGATCATCATGAGTGAGCACCCTTACGAACGCCTGGGCCCCGACATGGTGATCGACGCCGTGGAATCCGCCGGCTATCTCAGCGATGCGCGCCTGCTGGCGCTCAACAGCTACGAAAACCGGGTCTATCAGGTTGGCATTGAAGATGGCACGCCACTGATTGCGAAGTTTTACCGCCCGGAACGCTGGAGTGATGCCCAGATTCTGGAGGAGCACGCCTTCAGCCTGGAGCTGCAGGCAGCAGAGATATCTGTCGTCGCCCCCATGGTGAGCGACGATGGCAAGACATTGCATGAGTTTGAGGGATTTCGCTTCGCCCTGTTCCAGCGCCGTGGCGGCCACCCCCCGGAACTGGACAATTTCGATAACCTGCTGGTGCTGGGCAGAACCCTTGGGCGCATTCACGGTGTGGGCAAGGCTGCAAAATTTGCAGTACGCCAGGAAATCACGGTGGACCGGATGCTGAAACAGAGCCGTGAATTTCTGTTGGAAGGCTTCATCCCCCAATCACTGGTGCCGGCGTACAGCACCCTGACCGCAGACCTGCTGCAAGCCGTGTCGACGATATATGCAGAGGTGAAACCAGACGATACGATACGCATTCACGGTGACTGTCACGTGGGCAACATCCTGTGGCGCGACAACACCGCCCATTTTGTTGATCTGGACGACTGTTGCACTGCACCGGCTATTCAGGATCTGTGGATGTTTCTCAGTGGCGACCGGCCCTACCGTCAGCTACAGCTCGCGGAGTTGATCGAGGGCTACTCGGAGTTCTGCGACTTTGATCCACGCCAGTTGCGTTGGCTGGAAGCCCTGCGAACCATGCGCATTACGCACTACGCCGCCTGGCTCGCCCGCCGCTGGAACGACCCCGCCTTCCCCCACAGTTTCACCTGGTTCAATACCGAACGCTATTGGGCCGATCATATTCTCGAGCTGCGCGAGCAGATGTCAGCGCTGCAGGAACAGCCACTGCAGTTGCTGTAGTAAAGCCACAATCACAGTATGACGCAATCAGGCGAGCGCTTTCTTGTATGTCGAATGTATTTTGAATTGTTGGTATCGCTCTAATCTTTGACGGTAGCAATCGTCACCGACGAGACCCCGGGTAGACCACAGACCACAACCAGCGCCAAAATGTGTTCCCCGCCAGAACCTCGCGATCAACCGCTTCAAAGAACTGCGCCAGGCCGGCAGGGTCCTTGAAATAGTCCATGCGAGTGACAAAACCTCGCTCAGGGTCGAGCTCTTTTACCACCCTGGCCGGATTGCCGGCGACCACCACGTTGGCAGGCACATCCTTGGTCACTACCGCCCGGGCGGCCACGACACTGTTTTCACCAATGGTCACGCCTTTAAGCACCGTGGAATGATCGCCCAGCCACACGTTGTCGCCGATAGTGACCGGTGTTACTCGCTCGGCGCGTTTGGTCCGGTCGTAGATTGTGTGCCAGTCCGAATCGGTGATATAGGCGCCGTTGGCCAGCATTACTCCATTACCAATGGTGACCTCATCGCTGGCGCTGATACGCGAGCCCGGACTCATGAGGACACAGTCGCCTATATTGATTCGACCCGCTCCGTGTTCCCGACCCCACACGCCAACTTCCACCCGCTGTCCCGGCTCCCCGATGGCGGTGAAACAGCGCCCGATCGCGATATTGTTGCCGGAGATGTGCACGTACCAGGGTTTCATGATCGTATGGAAAGGGCCCAGTGAAGCGCACTCCGGCCGCAGGAAGTACTCCGCCCACCAGTGCCTGAAGTTCAGGTAGCTCTTTTTTAACCAGTGCGGTCGCAAATCATGGCGCATGCTATGTCGTCTCTGCTGTGGATGTGCTCATTGTCGGGGAGTATCATCGCAGCGGCAGTGATCAACATCAAACTCACCGCTGCTAACTGCTTCCGATACAAAAGGATTTTGCCGCTCTTGCATGCCCTGTCACGCCAACCCACCAGCAATCAGGAGCACCTGCACCCAAAGCTGGCTGCCACCGTTCGAAGGCATCTCCAGGCGCCCTCGCGCAAACCGGCGGCATCGCATAACACCGTGGCCCTCGAATTGTTGCTGCAGGAGTTAGCGAACCGGCCGCGCCCACTGGTGCTGGATTCTTTTTGCGGCACCGGCCATAGCACTGCCACGTTGGCGCAGCGGCATCCAGGACATCTGGTGGTAGGCATCGACAAATCTGGCCACCGCCTTGCCAAACAGCCCGCCGACACCCCGGAGAATACCCTTCTGCTACAGGCTGAATGCGAGGGCCTGTGGCAACTGCTGGCGGAGCGGAATATCGCGGCGGACTATCACTACCTGCTGTATCCTAACCCCTGGCCGAAGGCAAAGCATTTACAGCGCAGAGTCCATGGCTGTGGCGGGTTTTTCTGGCTACTGCAACTCGGTGGCCGCATCGAATTGCGCAGCAATTGGCAGGCGTACGTGGAGGAATTCGGGGTGGCAATGCACCTGGCGGCGCATCCGGGCAGTGTTTCCCGGGTAATGCCGGTTAGCCCCCTTAGCCTGTTTGAACTCAAGTATATGGAGAGCGGGCACGAGCTGTGGGCGTTTACCGGTGCCATCAACGGGAGTACACAAGCGTTGTCCGGGCAGCCCCTCGCCGGCTGCACCAGGCCTGCCACTCCGTGACGAAAGCCCCTATCTAGGCTACAGTGCCATATAGAGACCGAGGTAAATATTATGAATCAGGCAAGCAACGACGTCCTTTGGGATCGTATACACGAAGAAACGCTCCAGCATGCGCGCGATGAGCCCATGCTCGCCAGCTTCTTATACGCGACCATTCTCAACCACCCTTTGCTCGAGCGCTCACTGAGCTTCCACCTGGCCAGTCAGCTGGATAGCCCTACCGCGTCTTCCTTGCTGCTGCGCGATGTCATACAGCAGGCTTTCGACAGCGACGCCTCCATTCGCAAGGCTGTCCGCGCCGACCTGCAGGCGGTGCTGGACAGGGATTCCGCCTGCCATGAACTCTATATTCCTTTTCTCTACTTCAAGGGATTTCACGCCCTGCAGACCCACCGGGTAGCCCACTGGCTATGGCAGCACGGTCGCGAGCCACTGGCGTTGTTCTTCCAGAATCGCATGACCATCGAGTTCGGCGTGGACATCCACCCCGCCGCACGCATGGGCAGCGGCATCATGCTCGATCACGCCACCGGCCTGGTTATCGGCGAAACTGCGGTGGTGGGCGATAACGTCTCTATCCTGCAGTCTGTCACGCTGGGAGGAACGGGGAAGGACGAGGCCGATCGCCACCCGAAAATCGGCGACGGAGTGCTGATCAGTGCAGGCGCCAAGATCCTGGGAAACATCCGGGTGGGCGACGGTGCAAAGGTAGGCGCGGGCAGTGTAGTGCTGGAGGATGTGCCACCCCACACGACTGTCGCTGGCGTACCGGCCAAAGTGGTCGGGCGACCGGCTTGCGATCAGCCAGCTCTGGAAATGGACCACGATTTCTGCTGCGACGAGGCCGCTGCCCAGAAACAGGCCGTGAATCAAAAGGCGGGTTGATATCGCCGCCGGGAGAGCGTCAGCTCTGCTGGTGATACTGCGGTGACAGTTCCTGCACCGCATCGACAAAAGCGGTGACATGGTCGGGATTCACCCCGGGAGTAATGCCGTGGCCAAGATTGAAAACATGGCCGGGTCCATTGCCATAGGCAGCCAGAATGGCACCGACCTCCTCCCGGATTCTGGCGGGTGAGGCAAACAGCATGCTCGGGTCCATATTTCCCTGCAACGCCACTTTTTTGCCGATTCGTTGACGCGCCACGCCGATATCCGTGGTCCAGTCAATGCCCACCGCCTGGGCGCCACACGTTGATATCACCTCCAGCCACTGACCGCCGCCCTTGGTAAAGACAATTACCGGCACCTGGCGGCCATCGGCTTCAGTTGGCAGGCGGGAGATCACGCGCTGCATATACTGCAGGGAGAACTCCTGATAACCAGCGGCACTGAGGCTACCGCCCCAGGTGTCGAAAATCTGCACGGCCTGGGCGCCCGCCCGGATCTGCGCTGCAAGGTAATCACCCACCGCGTCCGCCAGCAGGGACAGCAGCTGGTGCATCAACTCGGGCCGGTCGTACGCCATGGTCTTGACCCTGGCAAAATCCTTGGAAGACCCTCCCTCCACCATATAAGTGGCGAGAGTCCAGGGGCTACCGGAAAAACCGATCAGGGGCACCTGCCCATTCAATTCCCGGCGAATTGTGCGCACCGCAGCCATGACGTAATCGAGATCATCGTCTGCAGTAAAACTGTTCAATCCCGCAAGGTCCGCCTCGCTGCGAACCGTCTTGCGAAAGCGCGGCCCTTCGCCCTCTTCAAAATACAGGCCCAGTCCCAATGCATCAGGGATTGTGAGAATGTCAGAAAACAGGATTGCCGCGTCCATGGGGTAACGGCGCAAGGGCTGCATAGTGACCTCGCAAGCCAACTCAGTATTCTTGCAAAGATCGAGAAACGATCCTGCCTGTTGCCGTGTCGCCCGGTACTCCGGCAAATACCGCCCGGCCTGACGCATCATCCAAACGGGAGTTTGATCGACTGGCTGGCGCAGCAGAGCACGCAGAAAGCGGTCGTTTTTGAGTTCACTCATGCGGGCTTTGGCCTCAGTATGTTCTGTCTGATTAGTAGGATTGCAACGCTTACCGGGCTTTAGACTTCCAGAAAATCGAGTATGCCTTCGGCCGCCTGGCGGCCTTCCCAAATGGCGGTCACAACCAGATCGGACCCGCGCACCATATCACCGCCGGCGAAGATTTTAGGGTTGCTGGTCTGGAATTTGAACGGCTGGACTTCCTCGGCAACCACGCCGCCCCAGTCATTGGTATTCACCTCGATATCCCCCAACCACTCGGGTGGATTTGGCTGGAAGCCGAAGGCGATGATCACGGCGTCTGCCTCCAGCACTACTTCGCTACCCGCAATAGGCTCGGCTCGCCGCCGACCATCAGTATCCGGCTTGCCCATTTTGGTCTTGATCATCTTCACGCCACAGGCCTGACCGAAATATTCTACAATTTCCAGGGGTTGCCGATTGTACAGAAATTCAACACCCTCCTCGCTCGCATTTTTCACCTCACGGCGAGAGCCCGGCATATTCGTCTTGTCGCGCCGGTAGGCACACACAACCTGCTCCGCCTGCTGCCTCACCGCCGTGCGCACACAATCCATTGCAGTATCGCCGCCACCAAGAACAACAACGCGCTTGCCCTTCAGGTTTATATAGGCATCAGCTGGCTGCTCAAAACCCAGGTTGTGGTTCACATTGCCGATCAGGTAGGGCAAGGCCTCGTAAACACCGGGCAGGTCTTCCCCGGGAAAGTTGCCGCGCATATAGGCGTAGGTACCCATGCCCATAAACACCGCGTCGTACTTCTCAAGGATTTCGCTGATGGATATATCCTTACCCACTTCGGTATTCAGCTGGAACTCAATACCCATGCCCTCAAATACTTCCCGTCGACGAACCATAACCTCTTTTTCGAGCTTGAATTCCGGTATGCCAAACGTCAGCAGGCCGCCAATCTCCGGGTAGCGATCAAACACTACCGGCTTGACGCCATTGCGCGTGAGGACGTCGGCGCAACCCAGGCCGGCCGGCCCAGCGCCAATAATCGCCACTGACTTGCCCGTGGGCACAACTCCGGAAAGGTCCGGACGCCAACCCATGGCGAGCGCCGTATCGGTAATATATTTTTCCGAGGCACCGATAGTAACAGCACCGAAGCCGTCGTTGAGGGTACAGGCGCCCTCACAAAGTCGGTCCTGGGGACAGACCCGGCCGCAGACTTCCGGCAAGGTATTGGTCTGGTGACTCAGTTCCGCGGCCTCGAACAGATTGCCCTCGGCGACCAGCTTCAGCCAGTTGGGAATAAAGTTATGTACCGGGCACTTCCACTCACAGTAGGGGTTGCCGCATTCCAGGCAGCGGTGAGACTGGTCCGCAACCTGTTCCTGGGTGTAGGGTTTGTATATCTCGGCATACTCTGTTTTGCGCGAGCGCAGAGTTTTCTTGTCGGGATCACTGCGGCCGACGTCGATAAACTGGAAATTGTTTTCCAAGCGTTTACTCATAAGCTTTTCCCGGAGCCGGTTAAGGCTCTAATCCGTATTGCGCAAGCGCGACAGCAGGCGGTCGAGATCCGCCGCCTTGGGTTTAACCAGCCAGAACTTGCCAACATAGTCTTCAAAATTTTCCAACAGGTGCGCGCCCCACTTGGAGCCGGTCTCTGTCGTAAACTCGCGAATATCGCTGCGCAAATGATGCCTGTAGGGCTCCATATATTCTGCACTGACCCGATGAATTTCGACCAGTTCACTGTTGAATCTGTCGATAAAGCCACGATCCTGATCCAGTACGTAGGCAAACCCACCGGTCATGCCTGCACCAAAGTTAACGCCGGTGGGGCCAAGCACGGTAATCACGCCACCGGTCATATACTCACAACAATGGTCGCCTGCGCCCTCTACCACGGCGTGAGCGCCACTGTTACGAACACCAAATCGCTCACCCGCAATACCAGCAGCAAACAGGCGCCCACCGGTCGCGCCATACAGGCAGGTGTTACCGATAATCACTGTTTTATGGGATTCGAATTCGCTGTCCCGCCCGGGATAAACCACCAGCTTGCCACCGGCCATTCCCTTGCCCACGTAATCGTTGGAGTCGCCCTCCAGGTACATATGAAGTCCGCCGGCGTTCCACACCCCGAAGCTCTGTCCCGCCGTGCCGCTAAGCCGCAGCACCAGCGGATTGCTCTCCATTCCCATGTTGCCGTGGCGGCGGGCAATTTCGCCGGAAAGGCGTGCGCCGATGGAACGGTCACAGTTGGTTACCTGGAACTCGAACTCGCCCCCGCTTTTCGAATCGATTGTGGCGAGTGTCGCCGCCAGCATCATCTCGGCCTTTTCGCCGCGGTCAAAGGGTACATTTGAAGCCACCTGGCAAAACTCGGGCTGCCCCTCCGCCTCTGGTGCCTTGTACAAAATAGGCGACAGATCCAGCTTGTTCTGT
The DNA here is from genome assembly GCA_963977485.1 of uncultured Haliea sp. Lineage (GTDB taxonomy): Bacteria > Pseudomonadota > Gammaproteobacteria > Pseudomonadales > Halieaceae > JARRPM01. The sequence continues at coordinate 424,067 of CAXBOW010000003.1, read as the reverse complement.
TTCGTCGTTTCTCCCGGCAGCAACTCGAGCAGATCGGTCCTGCCGATAAGGGCCTGCAGTGAAGGGACACCCAGACGGGCCAGCCACTCCCGGGTTTCGGTAGCCACGAAGGTGAAGAAATTGATCACCATCTCAACCGTTCCATTAAAGTGGTCATCGCGCAATTTCTGGTTCTGCGTGGCCACACCGGTCGCGCAGTTATTGAGGTGGCAGATTCGTAAGTACTTACACCCAAGCGCCACCATAGGCGCAGTTCCAAAACCGAAACTCTCGGCGCCAAGAATGGCCGCCTTGATCACATCGAGTCCTGTTTTCAGGCCGCCATCGGCCTGCAAACGGATAAAGCCGCGCAGGTGATTACCGCGCAGAGTCTGTTGTACCTCCGCCAGACCCAACTCAAAGGGTGAACCGGCGTAACGAATAGATGTCAGCGGGCTGGCCGCAGTGCCGCCGTCATAGCCGGAAATTGTGATCAGATCCGCATAGGCCTTGGCCACACCCGCGGCGATGGTCCCCACGCCGGGTTCAGACACCAGTTTCACGGACACCAGCGCCTGTGGGTTGACCTGCTTGAGGTCAAAGATCAGCTGGGCAAGATCCTCAATGGAATAAATATCATGGTGCGGCGGCGGCGATATCAGCGTCACGCCGGGCACTGAATAGCGCAGCCGTGCAATCAACTCGTTCACTTTCCCGCCCGGCAGCTGGCCGCCCTCACCGGGTTTTGCTCCCTGTGCGACCTTGATCTGCAGAACTTCGGCATTCACCAGATAGTGTGGAGTAACACCGAATCGGCCCGAGGCTATCTGCTTGATTTTCGACACCCGTTCGGTGCCGAAGCGCTCCGGATCCTCCCCGCCCTCGCCGGAATTCGAGCGCGCCCCCATACGGTTCATCGCGGCGGCCAGTGCCTGGTGCGCCTCCGGACTGAGGGCTCCCAAAGACATACCAGCCGAGTCAAAGCGCACCAGAATATTTTCCACCGGCTCAACGGCGTCCAGCGCCAGCGGCACGGCAGCCTCCACGGGCTTGAACAAGTCGCGCAGAGTTGCCACTGGACGGTTGTTCACCAGGGAACTGTAGCGCTGATAAACGGCATAGTCACCGCTGGCCACAGCCTCCTGCAGCGTCATCACCACATCCGGGTTGAACGCGTGGTACTCCTGCCCGTGGACATATTTCAGCAGACCGCCCTGGTCGAGACCCTTGCGCAGGGTCCAGGCTTTGGTCGCGAGGGCTTTTTGATCCAGCTCAAGCTCACCAAAGTCGGCACCTTCAATACGGGAGGCAACCCCTCTGAAGGCGAGATCGACCACCTCGCGGCACAGGCCCACCGCTTCAAACAGCTGGGCGCCGCGGTACGAACTGACGGCAGAGATGCCCATCTTGGACATGATTTTGAGCAGGCCCTTGTTAATCCCCTTGCGATAATTCTTGTAGCAGGCACTGGGTTCGCCCAACACCTCTCCACTGCGAATCAGGTCTTCCAGTACGCTGTATGCGAGGTAGGGATACACCGCTGTCGCGCCGAAACCCAGCAGACAGGCAATCTGGTGTGAATCCCGGGCACTGGCTGACTCGACAACGATATTGGCATCAACCCGCAGACCCGTGCGGATCAAGTGGTGGTGTAGCGCCCCCACCGACAGCAGGCTGTGGATAGGCAATCGGTCTTTCTCGATACCACGGTCCGAAATCACCAGAATCGTGACGCCACCGCGCACCGCTGCCTCCGCCGCAGCGACCATGTCCTCAATGGCCTGTTTCAGGCTCTTTTCCGCCGGGTTGTAAGTGCAATTGATGGTCTGCACCACAAAGCCGGGGCGATCGAGTTGTAACAAGGTGGTGAATTTGCCCTGGGATAATACCGGCGAGGACAATACGACCCGGTCGGCGTGCTCAGGCCCCTGCTGGAAGACATTCTTTTCACCCCCCAGATCTGTCACCAGCGACATAACGATGGTTTCGCGCAGGGGATCGATTGGCGGATTGGTTACCTGGGCAAATTTCTGCCGGAAATAATCGTAAAGCGAGCGCTCCAGACGAGACAGTACCGCCATGGGAGTATCGTCTCCCATGGAACCTACGCCTTCATTGCCGGTTTCTGCCAGCGGCCTGAGTATCTGGTCCCGCTCCTCGAAGCTGACCTGGAACATTTTCATATAGTTGGTGAGTCTGGCCGCGTCGATGCCCGTGGCCACTTCGCCGCCGAAGGTCCCCTCTATACGCTGAGACTTTTCCCTGAGCCAGCGCTTGTAGGGATGCTGGGCTTTCAAGCGATTGTCGATTTCGTCGTTTTGCAGCAACTCGCCAGTCTGGGTATCCACCATGAGGATCTGGCCGGGCCCAACACGGCCTTTGGCGATTACGTCTTCGTTTTTGTAACCGTGAGTACCTACCTCGGATGCCAGTGTGATAAAGCCGTCTTTGGTGGTCACCCAGCGAGCAGGGCGCAGCCCATTGCGGTCCAGCAGGCAGACAGCGTAACGGCCATCGGTGAGAACTATGCCCGCCGGCCCATCCCAGGGCTCCATGTGCATGGAGTGGTACTCATAGAAGGCCTTCAGATCCGGGTCCATGGATTCGATGTTCTGCCAGGCGGGCGGAATCAGCATCCGCAACGCCCGGGGCATATCGACACCACCGGTAAGCAGCACATCCAGCATGTTATCGAGGCTGGAGGAGTCGGAACCCGTGCGGTTGACCAGCGGAGCGATGGACTGGATATCCGGCAAGCTCTCACTCTCAAATCGGGCCGTGCGCGCGTCGGCCCAATTCCGGTTGCCCTCGATAGTATTAATTTCCCCGTTATGTGCCAGCAGCCGGAACGGCTGGGCCAATGGCCAGCGCGGCATGGTATTGGTGGAAAAGCGCTGGTGGAAAACGCAAATCGCAGTCTCCAGCCGCTCATCATCCAGATCCAGGTAAAACCGCGGCAAATCTACCGGCATCACCAGGCCCTTGTAGGCAATAACCCGCCCGGAAAGGCTGCAAATATAAAACTCACTGTCGTCGGCAGTCGCAATTTCGGCTTTGCGTCGGGCGACAAACAATTTGGCGTTCAATTCCTCATCAGAGACCCCGTGAGCCTGTACGAAGACCTGCTCGATGGCAGGCAGACTGGCCAGGGCAATGGAGCCACATACCGAGCTGTCAGTGGGAACAACTCGCCACCCCAATACGCTCAGCCCCTGATCTGTCAGTGCCCGCTCGGTTGCGGCTCGCGCCGCGGTGGCGCGAGCAGAATCGTTGCTCAGGAAAATCTGGCCCACACCGTAGTTTTCGCCCAGGGTCACACCAAAGCACTCACTGGCCAAAGTCCGCATAAACTGATGGGGCATCTGCATCAGCAGCCCACAGCCGTCTCCGGTCTTGCCATCGGCGGCAATGCCACCGCGGTGAGTCATACAGGTAAGCGATTCGATAGCCGTGAGCAACAGGCGATGACTGGCGTCACCCGCCGTGTGCGCGATCAGTCCGAAGCCACAATTGTCACGGAATTCTTCAGGTCTAAAAAGGCCTGCGCTCATAGTCAGTCCAAAATAAGTAGTAAAATCAATAAGTTAAATCGAAACACCCGGCGCCACGGTAGCTTCCGAGCCAAAAGGCGGCCGACCATTTTACACATATGAACCGCAGCGGACAAACGCCGCAGCTTGAGGTAAATCAGGTGTTTATTTCACGCTCTGTCAGCAAATCTTCCAATTCGGAATCTGTCACATCGTCGACAATACAGGCGCTTCCCACGCCCTTCAACAACACCAGGCGCAGACGCCCGTCTACCACTTTCTTATCCCGGGCCATCAATTCAAGAAAAGCAGCTGCTGTCATATCTGCCGGCGGCACAACCGGTAACCCCGCTGCCAGGATAAGTGCGCGCAAGTTCTCTACATCTTCCTGCGTAACCCAACCGCGCCGGCGGGAGAGCTCCATGGCCAGCACCATCCCCGCCGCTACGGCCTCGCCGTGCAGCCACTGGCCGTAGCCGCGGTCTGTTTCAATGGCGTGGCCGAAGGTGTGTCCCAGGTTCAGAATCGCCCTGATCCCACCCTCGCGCTCGTCGGCCGCCACCACGCTCGCCTTGTTGCTGCAGCTGCGCTCAATGGCCTCGGCGAGAGCGGCTTCCTCTCTGGCGAGCAGCTTCGGCAGATGCTCTCGCAGCCAGTGATAGAATGGCTCATCACTGATCAACCCGTATTTGATGACTTCCGCCAGGCCAGCAGCAAATTCTCGCGGGGGCAAGGTCTGCAATGTATTGGTATCTATCAACACGGCCTCTGGCTGGTGAAACGCGCCTATCATGTTCTTACCCAGGGGATGATTTACCGCAGTCTTGCCGCCAACAGAGGAATCGACCTGGGCGAGCAAGGTTGTGGGTAGCTGAATAAAGTGAACCCCTCTCTGATAACAGGCGGCAGCAAACCCGGTGATATCCCCCACAACCCCACCACCGAGGGCAATGAAAGTGGTTGTGCGATTGTGTCCGGCCGCCATCACCTGGTCAAAAATGTCGCTCAGTGTGCCCAGTGTTTTGTACTCCTCCCCATCCCGCAGCAATACCTCTGTCACGCGTTTCCCGGTACCCAGCGCCGTGCGCACACGGTCCATGTACAACGGGGCCACATTGTCGTTACTCACCACCACAACCTGTGAGCCGCTGATATGGCTGGCCAGTAATTCAGGATCCGCAAGAAGATCGCGGCCAATGTAGACGGGGTAGCTACGCTCCCCCAGATCAACATGCAAGGTATGCATCAACACCGACACATGAACTCCTCGGGTAGGGACTGAAGAAAGGAGGGATGATACCGCTTAGTAGTGTGCTGAAACAGCCTCTGGTGGCCACGGGATAACCGTAACCTGGTATTTACAGCAACTCCTGCACCAATCGCTGGGCCACGGTTCTGGGGCTACAACCATCTGTCTCGATAATATGGTCAGCAATTTCGCGATATAAGGGTTCGCGTACTGCCATGAGAGATCGCAGCACCTCCTCTGGATCCCCTTTTTGTAACAGGGGTCTGCGGCGGTCCCGTCGGGTCCGCCTGACCTGCTCTTCGACGGTCGCGTAGAGATATACGACATAACCCCGGCCAGCCAGCGCCTGCCGGTTTTCGGGCCGGTTAACCACACCACCACCTGTAGCCAACACTACATCGTCCCAGAGAGTCATTTCTTCTACCACCTGTTGTTCTCTCTCGCGAAAACCGGCCTCCCCCTCAACATCGAATATCCAGGGAATATCCGCACCGGTGCGCGCCTCGATTTCTGTGTCGGTATCAGCAAAACGCAACTTCAGGTGCTGCGCAAGGTATTTGCCAATAGTCGATTTGCCGGCCCCCATGGGGCCAACGAGAAATATCCTGTGAAGTCTCGGCATCTCTTTTCGGAAAAGACCCTAGTCGAGCAGGGTTTCGGCAAGAATGCGCGGGGTAATGAAGATCAATGTCTCCGTCTTGGTGTTATTGGTAGACGTATTCCGGAAGAAAGCGCCAATATAGGGCAGATCTCCGAAGAACGGCACCTTGTTCACCGACTCAATGTCTTCCGTCTTGAACACACCACCAAGCACCACCGTCTCCCCATTGCCAACCAGAACCTGGGTATTCAACTGCGTGGTATCGATAGACGGAATAAAACCGCCCGAACCGCTGGGCACCAGTTCACCCACAGAATCCTGGTTCACTTGCAAGGCAAGCATGATTCTGTCATCCGGCGTAATATTGGGCGTAACATCCAGCTGCAGCACTGCGTCCTTGAATGTCACAGTAGTTTCGCCGCTGGCTGAGGATTCCTGATAGGGGATTTCCGTACCGGACTTGATCGAAGCTGCCTGTTTATCACCGGTGATTACCTTCGGCTGTGATACCACTTCACCCTGACCCGCCGCCTCCAATGCAGAAAGTTCTGCCGTCAGGAACAGGTCGCCACTGGTGAAGCCAACCGCGAAACCACTGTTACGCGTAACCCCCAGGTCGACAAGCAACGCCCCCGGATAACTCACCGTTGGTTGCGTACCGTTAATGGCTGACTGGTTGAGATTTACCACATTTTCGGTATTGCCAGAGACCGAAGTAATATCGCCGTTGTCATTGTTCAGGTACCCGCCACCCCATTCTATACCCAGGTTTTTGGTGGCATCGGACTGCGCGATAACAATACGGGCCTCAATCATCACCTGACGGATCGGGATGTCCACGAGCTCTATCAAAGAGCGAATTTCTGCCAGCTTGGGGGCAGTCTCGGTAATAATAAGGGAGTTGGTGCGAGGCTCGACCACCACCGACCCTCTGCCAGATATCAGACTGCCACCCTCCTCCGAGCCAGCGGTAAACAAGCTCACAATCTTGCTGGCATCGGCGTAGCGAATGCGGACAAACTCAGACACCAGCGGCGCCAACTCAGCAATTTGCTTGTTTGCCTCAATCTGCTGACGCTCACGCTCTGCGATTTCAGCGGCGGGAGCCACCATCAACACGTTGCCAATCTGGCGCTTGTCCAGCCCTTTGGTTTTCAATACCAGCTCAAGGGCCTGGTCCCAGGGTACGTTCTGCAGGCGCAGGGTAATGCGGCCGCGAACCGTATCACTTGCAACAAGGTTGAGCTCGGTAAAGTCGGCGATCAATTGCAGTACTGCGCGAATCTCAATGTCCTGGAAATTCAAGGAGATACGGTCACCAACATAGGTAAACTCGTTGCGGCGCTCTTCCACTTCTTTCTTCGACAGAGGCTTTACACTCAGCACATACTGGTTATCTGTTTGATAGGCCAGATAATCGAAGTCTCCGGTATTTTTCAGCGTCAGTGTTGCGCCACGCTCGCTTGTATTTACATCGACACTGGTAACTGGTGTGGCAAAATCTGTGACATCGTAGCGACGCAGCAGCCTTTCCGGCACGCTGGTATCCACAAACTGTACTTTGATATCACCACCGTCGCTGAAAACGTTAACGTCTACAGAGGGGTTAGTGAGCTCCAGAGTCAGTCGACCTTCGCCATCACCCGTTCGCTGGAATTGCAAATCGGTAATTTCTGATGCTACTTCGGTGACAGGTACAACCTTGGTTACCACGCGATAGGGGTCGCCACCCTGCTTGATATAGTCACCGGCGGACTCCTGACCCACAACAACATACAGGCTATTGCCATCCACGCGGGTTTCATAGGGCACCACTTTGACCAGATTGATTACAAGACGTGTGCGGTCCCCCGATTCCAGCACAATTACACCAGTAGCGTTGCCATAGGGGAGGGAATACCGCTTGCGCTCAAGTGCACTTGTTGTGTCGGGAAAATCAATGGCAATGCGAGCCGGTTTATCGATCGTGTAAGCCTTTATCTCCGGCGGTGGCTCATTGAAATCCATGCGAATTTCAAATTTGCTGCCGGGCCTGGCGCTGAACTCGATATCCTCTATCGTGGCTGCCTGCAGCGCACCCGATAATAAAGTCATCAACAGGCCGCTGGCTGCAATCAGCAGACCCCTCGCGATGCTCTCTTTTGTTTTCCCCACGGCCTTTTTCCCCAGATATTGTTTTTTACTTTTCATGGCAATCACCTTTGGCCCCGGCTTACACGCCACTCAGTTTAATGGTACGGGGGCGTTCCACCCATCCGTCCTTGGTCCCATCGCTTACGATCTCTACCACAGCTACATAACTGTCGGTCATTTCAACAATCTTGCCGTGGTGCCTGCCAAGAAAATTTCCCAGTGTTACGCGGTGCACGCCACCGTCAGGGTCTGTGATCAGGGTCCAATTAATACCATCGCGCTCCAGTGTCCCGACCATGCGCAGTGAGTCAAAGGTATACTGCTCCAGAAACTCCTTGGCCCGATCTTCGTCGGGCTGGATAGCGCTAATCGCCTGCAACTGAGCAATTTCCCTGACCTCGACTGGCCGGTCAAATGGGCTGCGCAGGGTGGTGGCACTGTAGGAAAATGCCTCGTAAGCCTTGAAAGTCGGTATCGGCGCGATAACACCGCCCGGCTTGTCCAGCTTCGATGCCATAAACGCATCCAGATCTGAAAAATCCTTGTCGGCACAAGCGGTGAGTAACACACCGAGCGATAAGGTTATTGTGAGAGTCCGGGAAAAGCAGATCATAGCTATGCTTCCCCGTCCTTGTAGCGATAGGTTTTCGCGACGATATTCATTTTCAGGTGATTGGCATCGTTACCACTGGAACTAATAGTGAAATCGTGCAGCGTAACAATTCGTGGAAGTCCCGCCATACCGCTGATAAATGCGCCCAGGTCATGGTAGGAGCCGGAAGCGTTTATGGCTATCGGAAGCTCTACATAGAATTCCCTGGCGGTTTCCGACTGTAGGTCGATGCTGGAAATTTCCAGCCCATTAAGAAGACCCTTGTTGGTGATATCTTCTAGTAAACCTGGAACCTCCGTATCACTGGGCAACTGGCTGACCAGGGCACCAAAAGATTCCTCCATTTCGACCATCTGCTCGCGATATGCCTCGAGGTTCGCGGCCTGAAACGCCTTTTTCTCAAAATCTTTTTTGAGTTCAACTTCCTGCGCTTCCACCTTGGCCAGCTGTGCCTGCAGTTCCTCGATATGGTAGTAATAACCGGCTGCGAGCACCAGGCTGACCAGCACCACCCAAATCAATACTTTTATCGGTACTGGCCACGATCCGACGTTATCAAAATCGAGGTTGTTGACATCAAACTCGCGCAGCGAGCGCATGGTATCTTCAAATGCCATCGCTCAACCCTCCCCTGCCGTTTTCTCGGAATCCGGTGCCTGAATCTTCACCGTCAAGTTGAAGGTGTTTGCCTGCTCCCCGTACTCTGGGGCTGATCTCACCGCATCCAGATTAGGACTGGCCAGCCAGTCGGAAGAGTCCAGGCGACGCATCAAACTCGATACCCGGTTGTTTGACTCGGCAACCCCGCGAATGGTTATAGTCTTGTCTTTCGTTTGCAAGGCAGTGTAAAAAACGCCATCCGGCACAGTGCGCACCAACTGGTCCAGTACCCGCACAATAATCGGCCTGTTACCCTGCAATTCCTGGATCACACGCATGCGGTCGAGCAGCTGGTTGCGCTTCTTTTCCAGTTCGCGAATTTCGGCGACCTGCCCGTCCAGAACCTTAATATTGTCTGCCAGGTACTGGTTGCGCTTATTCTGATCCCGGATCTGTGCATCGACAACACGGTCGGCCAGCAGGATAAGACCCACTCCCAGAGCAAGCACCAGCCCGACCATTACCAGAAAATCCTTTTTCAGCTCCTGTCGCCGCTCTTCGCGCCATGGCAGTAAATTAATCTGTGCCATTAGTTAAAGCTCCGTAAGGCCAGGCCACAGGCGATCATCAACGCCGGCGCGTCGCTGCTCAATGCCACGGCATTTACTTTGGGTGATACAGACATATTGGCAAAGGGGTTTGCCACAGTGGCGGGTGTACCCAGTTTTTCCTGTACCAGCTCTGCCAGCCCCTCCATGGAAGACACACCGCCCGCCAGGATAATGTAATCGACATCGTTGTATTGGCTGGACGAGAAAAAGAACTGCAGGGAACGGGCAACCTGCTGCACCACCGCGTCCTTGAAGGGCTCCAATACCTCTGGCTCATAATCGTCCGGGAGCCCACCCTGTTTTTTGGCGAGTCCTGCCTCTTCCAGTGGCAGACCGTAACGGCGCATGATTTCATCGGTAAGCTGCTTGCCGCCGAAGAGCTGTTCCCGGGTGTATATTGTCTGGCCGTTGTTCAGTACGCTGAGAGTGGTCATGGTCGCGCCGATATCCACTACCGCCACCGTGCTCTCTTCCTCCAGATCCAACTGGCTCTGCAGCAGGGAAAATGCGCGCTCCATGGCGTAGGCTTCCACGTCCATGATTTTGGGAACAAGCTCGGAGCCTTCTATCGCCTCTACCCGGGTGTCGATGGTTTCCCTGCGGCAGGCGGCAAGTAACACTTCAACCATATTGTCGCGTTCGGGAGAGGGTCCCTGCACCTCGAAATCGATGGCCACCTCTTCCAGCGGGTAGGGAATATACTGATCCGCCTCCAGGGTGAGCTGGGTTTCCATCTCGTCCTCACTCAGACCCTGGGGCATATCGATCATCTTGGTAATGACCGACGAGCCCGCTACCGCCGCAGCGACCGTTTTGAGTTTGGTTCTGGACTGCGCTACGACGCTGCGGATGGCATTGGCCACGCCGTCGACGTCATTCACGTTCTTCTCGATAACCGCATCCTGCGGCAAAGAACTCACCGCGTAGCTCTCCACGCGATAACGATCCCCCGTATAGCTCAGCTCAAGCAACTTGACGGTTGTTGAACTTATGTCCAGCCCGAGAACCGGCGCAGCTTTTTTCTTCCCCATTCGCCCCAGCAAGTTTTTTTCCCTATCAGTATCACTAACTTAGGATATTTTTATGTGTAGCTACATTAATTGTTAGATATAACACAGTCGAAAATATATCCAAACTGAAAAAAAGCATATAATTACCAAATGAGCGACTCCATTTCGCCAAAAATCTACCATAAGCCTTTGTTTATAAAGGGATAAATGAAAATCCTACGCGCTGTTGTACGCCTGTCCCTATTTGGTCTCTTTGGAGCCCTATGGCTTTTTGCCGGCATCTATTTATACCTCAGCCCCAATCTGCCCGATGTGGCCACCCTCAGAGACGTAAAACTGCAGACTCCCATGCGTGTTTATACCCGTGAGGGCCAGCTGATTGGCCAGTTTGGCGAACAGAAACGCAGCCCGCTGCCCTTTGATGCCATACCCGAGCAGTTCGTGGAAGCTTTGCTCGCAGCGGAGGACTCAAGCTTCTTCCGTCACTCGGGCATTGATATAACAGGGCTGCTGCGAGCAGTATCTGAGCTGGTACTCACCGGAGAAAAAGGCTCCGGCGGCAGTACACTCACCATGCAGGTGGCGAGAAACTACTTTTTAAGTCTTGAGCGCACTTTTATGCGCAAGTTTAACGAGATTCTGCTGGCGATTGAGATAGAGCGCGCCCTCGACAAGCGCGAAATTTTCGAATTGTACTTCAACCGGGTATTCCTGGGGCACAGGGCCTATGGCTTTGAGGCAGCCTCACAGGTTTATTACGGCAAAAGCATCAGCGAACTGGATCTGGCGCAACACGCGATGCTGGCTGGCATACCGAAAGCCCCCTCGCGGAACAACCCGATTAGCGGCCCGGTTGCAGGTATGGAGCGTCGCAACTGGATTCTGGGTCGTATGCTCGATCTGGGCTATATCGATCGCGCCCAGTACAGTACGGCCCTGGCACAGCCCAATACGGCGACACATCACGGCGAACAGCTTAGCTTTACCGCGCACTATGCCGCCGAGATGGTGCGCCAGGAAATGCTGGATCGTTACGGGGTGGCCGCATACAACGATGGCTACCAGGTTTACACCACTATCGATTCCGAGCTGCAGAAAGTGGCGCGCGAGGCTGTGGTCAATGGCTTGCTCACCTATGATGACCGCCACGGCTATCGTGGGCCAGAGCGCAAACTGCCAGCCGCAAAGGAGGAGGGCGGTGAAGTCCCCCTGCAGACTTGGCTGGACGCGCTCGCCCAGACAGCGGTCATAGCCCATCTGGTGCCGGCAGTGGTTACCGAGGTGGGCGAGGAACAGGTCTCTATTGTTTTTGCCGATGGCAGTCGAGAAACCGTATTGTGGGAGAACGGCATCAAGCAGGCATCACCCTACATCAGTGAAAGCAGGGTGGCGCCAAGACCGCGCAGTCCCGCCGAAGTCCTGGCCGTGGGGGACCTGATCAGGGTGACCCTCAATGAAGACGAGTTATGGCAGCTGAGCCAGGTTCCTGCAGCCCAGGCTGCACTGGTCTCCCTGCGCCCGGACGATGGCGCCATTATCAGTATTGTGGGCGGCATGGGCTTTGAGCTCAGCAAATTCAATCGCGCGACCCAGGCGAAGAGGCAACCCGGCTCCAACTTCAAGCCCTTTCTATACAGCGCCGCACTGGAATCAGGCTTTACCGCTGCCAGCATTATTAACGACGCACCTGTGGTGGTTGAAGATGTTTCCCTCGATGAAGGCATGTGGCGACCGGAAAACGATGAGGGCAAGTTCTATGGACCTACCCGATTGCGCTGGGCGCTTACCAAATCGCGCAACCTGGTGTCCATCCGCCTGCTGCAGCAGCTGGGTGTCGATAGATTGCTGGATTATATAGCCCGTTTCGGCTTCGACACCTCCAGCTTCCCAAGGGACTTGTCATTGGCGCTTGGTACGCACGTCATGACGGTGATGGACGTGGCCTCTGCCTACGCGGTATTAGCCAACGGCGGCTACCGCGTCGAGCCCTACCTGATAGACCGCATCGAGGATATGGATGGCGAAGAGATTTACCGTGCCAGACCACTGACCGTTTGCCGTGGCTGTGATCAAGCTGCCGAAACAGAGATGCCCGAAGAGCTCAGTATGGAAGAAATCCTGGAAGCGGATGATACCGAGACGCCGAGCTTACCAGCCGCACCGCGTATTATGGAGGCCCGTGCGAATTTCGTGATCAACAGTATCCTGAGGGACGTGATTACCAAGGGCACCGGGCGCAGGGCCCTGGTTCTCAAACGCAGCGACATTGCCGGAAAAACAGGGACGACCAACGGCCCGATGGATGCCTGGTTCTCTGGCTATAACGCCGACGTGGTTACCTCCACATGGGTGGGCTTCGACAACTATACGCCGCTGGGTCGCAGGGAGTTCGGTGGCACAGCCGCGCTGCCTATCTGGATCGACTTCATGCGTCAGGCTCTGCGCGACAGCCCCGAGCGACAGCGCCCTGTGCCAGCCGGTCTCGTCAGTGTCAGGATTGATCCGGACACCGGATTGCTGGCCAGTCCAGATCAGGCAAACGCGATTTTCGAGTACTTCCCGGAGGAGGATATTCCTGGCGAGTTGGGCAACGATTCGGGCGAGAACCCCGGCAGCCAGGGCACCGATGGACTGGTGAGGGATATTTTCTAGGGGCGGCCAGGCCGCCCCGGGAATTACTGGCCGGGGGAATAGTTCTCGGGGTAGGGCAGGCGAGCCACACCACTGGCCACCGCCGCCCGCGCTACCGCAGGAGCAACCAGCCCCAGCAGGCGAGAATCCATTGGCTTGGGAATAATATATTCAGGGCCAAATTCCAGCGCGTCAATTTCACATGCGGCCAGCACTGCTGCAGGCACGTCCAACCTGGTCAATTCACACAGGGCACGCACGGCTGCAATTTTCATCTCTTCGTTGATACAGGAAGCCCGTACATCCAGCGCACCGCGGAAAATGTAGGGAAATCCCAGCACATTGTTCACCTGGTTGGGATAGTCGGACCGACCCGTGGCAATAATCACATCGTTGCGTGCGGCCAGCGCTTTTTCAGGCCTGATTTCGGGATCCGGATTGGAGCAGGCGAACACAACAGGCCGGGGTGCCATCGACAGCAGCATTTCCACGCTGAGCAAATCTGCACCGGATAGGCCGATAAACACGTCTGCACCGTTAATCGCGTCGGACAAACTGCGTTTGTTGGTCTGGTTGGCGAATTCCTGCTTATAGGCATTAACACCTTCACGCCCGGTATAAATCACACCGCGCCGATCCAGCATAAAGATATTTTCACGACTGGCACCCAGGCTCACCAACAGTCGCATACAGGCGATTGCTGCTGCACCTGCGCCAAGACAGGTAATAATCGCGTCTTCAAGCTTCTTGCCCTGCACTTCCAAGGCATTCAGCAAACCTGCAGCAGTAACAATTGCGGTGCCGTGCTGGTCGTCGTGGAACACAGGAATGGAGCACTGCTCGACCAGTGATGCCTCTATCTCGAAGCACTCAGGTGCTTTGATATCTTCCAGGTTAATCCCGCCGAAAGTATCTGCGATACGAGCAACGGTATCGATAAACTCCTGGGGATCTTCGGTGTTGACTTCAATATCGACCGAATTAATGCCGGCAAACCGTTTGAACAGCAACGCTTTACCTTCCATAACAGGTTTGCTGGCAAGAGGTCCGAGATTACCCAGGCCGAGAACTGCCGTGCCGTTGGTGATAACGGCGACGAGGTTGCCCTTGCCGGTATAGCGGTAGGCGTTTTCGCTATCATTGGCTATCTCGCGACAGGGCTCGGCGACACCCGGGCTATAGGCCAGAGCCAGATCCAGCTGGGTCTCCGCGGGCTTGGTGAGCTCCACGCTGATTTTGCCAGCAACGGGGTCAGAGTGATAATCCAGAGCGGCCTGTTTAAAGTCCTTTGACATGGCTTTCACTTGTCGGAAAAAAGGGTCGAAAGGATATAGAAAAGGGCGACGGGTAACAAGGCGACAAATGACCGTATTGCTACAAGATTGCCGGCTACCGGCAACGCGGGGCAGGCTCTCCTGCCTCCCGCGACATACCACACGTCCTGTGCATCGTCGCTACCGGCGTCCTGCCTCCCGCGACATACCGCACGTCCTGTGCATAAAAAAGCCAGGCTGTTTAGGGCCTGGCTTTTGTAGAGTAGTTTCTGGCGCGATGCGCCGAAAAAACTATCGCTTGCTGCCGCGATTACCAAAACGCTTGTTAAAGCGATCCACACGGCCACCAGTATCCATCACCTTCTGCTTGCCGGTGAAGAAGGGGTGGCACTCGGAGCAAACATCAATGTGTAGGTCTTCACACAGAGTTGAGCGCGTTAATACCTTGTTGCCACAACTGCAGGTAGCAGTGATAGCCTCGTACTTGGGGTGAATGTCTGCTTTCATGGTTTTACTCCTCATCATATGGCGCCGCCACCCGATCCCTGCCGGGCACCGCACCAAAAAAATAGGCGCGCATCTTACCAGAGCTGGAAACATAAGCAAGCACCGTCAAAAGCTTCCAGAACGGGGCATAAGTCCGGCGCTGCCAGTCACAGCCAACGATATTCACCCGCCTGTTTTGTTACAATATGCGTTTTCACCTCGTCAGCCCGCAAAGGGGCGCAATGTCAGTACTCCGCCTCGCCATACCGTCGCCGTTACGCCGTCTTTTCGATTACTTGCCTCCGCAAGGCACCAGTAATGCAGAGATAAAAGGCCTGCGGCCCGGCCAGCGACTGATCGTACCCTTCGGCCCCCGCCGGGTTACCGGATACCTTGTAGCAGTAAATGAGGTAAGTGAGCTGCCGACGGCCAAGTTGCGGCACGCCCTGGCCATACTCGACCCTGAACCGCTCATCTCAACCCCGCTTATACAGCTGTGTGAATGGGCATCCCGCTACTACCACCACCCCCCGGGCGAGGTGTTCAGTGCCGCTTTTCCACGCCTTTTGCGCGAGGGAAAAGAACACCGGCCCACAGGTATCCCGGGCTGGCGGCTGACAAACCGCGGGCTGGGACTGCCCCCAGGTGCCCTGGCCAGGTCACCCAGACAAGCCGAGGCGCTGGCGCTGATGCAGGCGAGCAAAGCTGTCGCCAACAGCCAGTTTGCCGACAAGGGGATCAAAACGGCGGTGTTGCGACAGCTGCTGACCAAGGGCCTGGCCGAAAAGTGCCTGCTGGATGAATTGCCGGCTGCGACAATCAGTCGGCCCGGTCTGGATCTCAACCCCGAGCAGACGGTGGCAGTAAGGGCGCTGCTGCAGGCACGCGAAGGGTTCAGCAGTCATCTGCTGGAAGGCGTCACTGGTAGTGGTAAAACCGAGGTCTATCTACAACTCATTGCCGATTGCCTTGAGCGTGGCAGGCAAGCCCTGGTGCTGATTCCCGAAATCGGCCTGACACCCCAGACACTGGACCGCTTCAGGCAGCGCTTCCAGGCCAGCATTGTCACACTCCACTCGGGCCTGGGAGACGCAGAGCGCTACCGTTCCTGGGAGGCTGCCCGGGACGGCAGCGCGCATATCGTTATCGGTACCCGCTCTGCCATATTTACGCCGCTGCGCGCGCCGGGCCTGATTATCGTTGACGAAGAACACGACAGCTCATACAAACAGCAGGACGGTTTTCGCTACTCCGCGCGCGATGTGGCGGTAAAGCGCGGACAACTGGAAGGTTGCCCGGTCCTGCTGGGCAGCGCCACACCCTCACTGGAGAGCCTGCACAATGTGATAACCGGCCGTTACACCTTGCACCGCCTGACACAGCGAGCAGGGATGAGTCGACTGCCAACACTTTCGACTATTGATATTCGACGCCAGGAATTGCAAGCGGGACTGTCGGCCTCTCTGCTGCAGGCCATAGACGACAAACTCGCGGCGCAGCAGCAGGTGCTGCTATTTCTCAACCGTCGCGGCTTTGCCCCCACCCTGCAGTGCCACGATTGTGGCTGGGTGGCAGAGTGTCGTGCCTGCGACGCCAGGTTAACCGTACACCGGCGCACTTCCAGACTGCGCTGCCACCATTGCGGTGCCTCTGCGCCCCTGCCGCGCCAGTGCCCCGAGTGCAACAGCGGAGCTCTGATGACTGCGGGGCTGGGCACTGAGCAAACCGAGGCTTTTCTGCATCAGCGATTTGCCCAATGGCCAGTGTTCCGCGTTGACAGCGACTCCATGCAGGCCAGGCACGCTATGCGGGAGCTGGTCAGCGAGATAAACCGGGGCGAGCCGGGAATACTGCTGGGAACCCAGATGCTGACCAAAGGCCACCATTTCCCAGCGGTCGGCCTGGTAGCGGTTATCGATGCCGACGCGATGCTGTTCAGTGCAGATTTTCGTGGCGAGGAACGCATGGCGCAACTATTAACCCAGGTGGCAGGTCGCGCCGGTCGAGCGGAAATGCCCGGTGAAGTACTGTTGCAAACCCACTACCCGGATCACCCGGCCCTACAGGCCATGCTCTCAATGAACTATGGCGACCAGGCACGAAAAATGCTGACGGAGCGCACTGTCGCCGGTATGCCACCGGCCGGTCAATTGGTGGTGCTGCGCAGCGATTGCGATGATTCGTCCCACGGGGAACAATTCCTGCAACAGCTTCGCGATCAGGCCGGTAATGCGCTGCCCGGAGGGAGCCAGCTTATAGGCCCACTGCCCTCGCCCATGCAACGACGGGCAGGCAAGTTCCGCTGCCAACTGATAGTACTCGCTCCCGATCGTAAGGCCGCCCATGCCGCTGCCAGCCTTTTGGTATCTCTGGCGGAAGCGGCCAAAGCCCGGCGCGACCTGAAATGGACCATTGATATTGACCCTCAGGATTTGTACTAGTGCGCCTCTGACGCTGGCCATAGCAAGGACTTACAAGGATAATAGCCGGCCAGCGGATCTTAAGGCCTCAGTCAGCCCACCGAAGTTCCGATAAGCAATTGAATTAATTCAGGTAACCCCCCTCGCAATGAAGGAACAAATCAGCCAGCTCATACTCCAGGCGCTGGACGCATTGGCACAGCAGGGCAAACTGACCGCAGATCTCCCGGCGCGGATAAATGTCGATCGCACCCGCGACCCCAGTCACGGCGACCTCGCCAGCAATGTCGCTCTGGGCCTGGCCAAGGCGGCAGGCCAAAACCCCAGGGAGTTGGCGGCTTTGATCTGTGAAGCGCTGCCCAGCGCAAGCTTCGTTTCCCGCACCGAGATTGCCGGGCCCGGATTTATCAATTTTTTCCTCTCCGGGGCCAGCAGCCAGGCAGTGATTCAGCGAATAATGGAACAGGGTGCAGCATTCGGGTGCAACACCACGGGTGAGGGCCGCAAGGTGCAGGTGGAGTACGTATCAGCCAATCCCACCGGGCCCCTGCACGTCGGCCACGGCCGCGGTGCGGCAGTGGGGGACAGTATCTGCCGCCTGCTACAGGCCACTGGCTGGGATGTCAGCAGGGAGTTTTATTACAATGACGCGGGTCAGCAGATCACCAACCTGGCGCTGTCAGTACAAGCCCGCTGCCAGGGCCGGGGCCCCGACGACCCGAGCTGGCCGGAGGACGGCTATCGCGGTGGTTATATCGAGGACGTGGCAAAGGCCTACCTGCGCGGCGACCGCGTCGATGCCAGCGACCAACATGTAAGCGGCGCGGCCAACCCTGATGATCTGGACGCCATACGCCGCTTTGCCGTCGCCTACCTGCGGCGCGAACAGGATCTCGACCTGCAGGCCTTTGCAGTACACTTTGACAATTATTTTCTCGAGTCCTCCCTCTATGAGAGTGGCGAGGTAGAGGCCACCGTGCAACGCTTGATCGAACGCGGCCACACCTATGAGCTGGATGGCGCGCTGTGGTTGCGCACCACAGATTTTGGCGATGACAAGGACCGCGTGATGCGCAAGAGCGAGGGCGGTTATACCTATTTCCTGCCGGATATCGCCTACCATCTCAACAAATGGCAGCGTGGCTTCGTATGCGTCATCAACGAGCAGGGTGCGGATCACCACAGCACTGTCACTCGTGTCCGGGCCGGACTGCAGGCACTGGAATCCGGTATACCCAAGGGCTGGCCGGACTATGTTCTGCACCAGATGGTCACCGTCATGCGCGACGGAGAAGAAGTAAAGCTGTCCAAGCGAGCAGGCAGTTATGTAACCCTGCGCGACCTTATCGACGAGGTTGGATGCGACGCTACCCGCTACTTTCTCGCGGCCCGGGCAGCCAACTCCCAGCTCACCTTCGATATCAATCTCGCCCTCTCCCAGAGCAACGACAACCCGGTGTACTACATACAATACGCGCACGCACGGGCCTGTAGTGTGATGCGCAAGCTTGCGGAGCAGGGCTGGGAATGGTCTGTCCAGGCCGGCCTGGCCGATCTGGATCGCCTGACGGAGGACCACGAGAAAGCCTTGCTGCGCCAGCTGGATCGCTATCCTGAGATCGTTGCAGGCGCCGCTGCCAGCCGGGAGCCACATAATGTGGCCACCTACCTGCGCGAGCTGGCGGGCGACTTTCACACTTGCTACAACGCTCACAAGGTGCTGGTAGAAGAGCCGTCCCTGCGCAATGCCCGCGTGGCACTGAGCGAATCGGTGCGGCAGGTTGTGGCAAATGGGCTGGACCTGATGGGTGTGTCCGCCCCGGAGGAGATGTAAGACATGGCGCGGGATTTCGCCAAGACGAAAAAAAACGGCAGCCGTGCACCGCGCAAGAACAAAACCGCAGCGCGCCAATCTTCCAGAAACGCCCCCCAATCCCAACAGGGGAGTCGCTGGCGCGCCTATATCGCCGGCCTGCTGAGCGGCGTATTCCTGAGCTTTCTCTTGTACCTGGGCACGTTGCCGCCAGCCAATCACCTGGGTGCCGCACCGGAAGCCACCCCCACCACTGCGGTACCTGCGGAGCCACCCAAACCGCGCTTCGACTTTTACACCATGCTGCCCGAGCAGACCCTGGACGGCCCGGTTGAGCCGGCAGAAGTGGCCAAGCCTCCGCCCGGCGCCGCCCAGGTGACGTATCTGCTGCAGGCTGGCTCCTTCCGGCAGCGGGAAGACGCCGATCGACGCCGGGCCGAGCTGCTGCTACTGGGGCTGGACCCCCGGATCGAGGAGACCAACAGCGACAACGGGCGCTGGTTCCGCGTATACCTTGGCCCCTTTGGTTCGCACTCGGCTATGACCCGGGCCCGCAGCCTTACCGCCGCCCAGGACATCGATACCTTGTTGTTGAAACGCGGCACGACCTGATTTGTGACAGCGGAGCCTTGAATTTCCGCAGTTACCTCCCCATATCTCTCACAGAACCCCCCCGGTAACAGGCAGCGAGGCACTTCATATTGGAACAGTACAGAGGAACAACCATCCTGTCCGTACGCAGGGGGAACAGCGTGGTAATTGGTGGGGATGGTCAGGTCTCCATGGGCAATACTGTCATGAAGGGCAACGCTCGCAAGGTGCGCCGGTTACACAATAACCAGGTGCTGGCAGGCTTCGCCGGCGGTACCGCCGATGCCTTCACCCTGTTCGAGTTATTCGAAGCCCAACTGGACAAACACCAGGGCCACCTGGTGCGAGCCGCTGTCGAGCTGGCCAAGGCCTGGCGCACAGAGCGCGCCCTGCGTCGCCTGGAAGCGCTGCTGGCAGTTGCAGACAAAAACACTTCGCTGGTTATCACCGGCAACGGTGATGTGATCGAACCGGAAGACAATCTGATAGCCATTGGCTCGGGGGGTCCCTACGCGCAATCCGCGGCCAGGGCGCTGCTGGACAACACCGAGCTCAACGCCCGCGACATTGTTGAGAAAGGCCTCGCCATAGCTGGCGACATCTGTATTTACACCAACCATAACCGCACCATTGAACAACTGGATTTCTAGGCAGACCTATGTCCGATATGACCCCCCGCGAGATCGTTCACGAGCTCGATAAACACATCATCGGCCAGGATGAGGCCAAACGCGCTGTGGCAATCGCCCTGCGCAATCGCTGGCGGCGTATGCAGCTGCCGGAGGAACTGCGCGCTGAAATTACGCCTAAAAATATCCTGATGATCGGGCCCACCGGCGTGGGCAAAACCGAAATCGCGCGGCGGCTGGCGAAATTGGCCAACGCCCCTTTTGTTAAGGTGGAAGCGACCAAGTTTACCGAGGTGGGCTACGTCGGGCGCGATGTTGACTCCATAGTCCGCGACCTGGTGGATGTGTCCATCAAGATGCTGCGGGAGCAGGAAATGAATCGGGTACGCTTTCGCGCGGAGGAGATGGCAGAAGAGAGAATCCTCGATATCCTGCTGCCCCCGGCCCGCAATACGGACACCGAATCCGGCGCCGGCACGCGTCAGCTACTGCGCAAGAAACTGCGGGAAGGCGAGCTGGACGAGAAAGAGATCGAGGTGGACATCAGCACCAACGCGGCCGCCATGGAGATCATGGCCCCCCCGGGCATGGAAGAAATGACCAACCAGCTGCAGAGCATGTTCTCCAATATGTCACGGCAGCAGCAAAAAACACGGAAGTTGCCGATCAAGGCCGCCTTCTCCGCCCTGTGCGATGAGGAGGCCGCAAAGATGGTCAACGAGGACGAGCTTCGGCAGAAAGCGGTCAATACCGCTGAGCAGAACGGCATCGTGTTTATTGACGAGCTGGACAAGGTCGCCAAGCGCAGCGAGGGCGCTGGCGCGGACATCTCCCGTGAAGGCGTACAGCGGGATTTGCTGCCGCTGATCGAAGGCTCCACGGTCAGCACCAAGCACGGCATGATCAAGACTGACCACATACTGTTTATTGCCTCCGGCGCATTCCACCTGGCCAAACCATCGGACCTGATACCGGAATTGCAGGGGCGGCTGCCCATCAGGGTTGAGTTGTCCGCGCTCACGCCCGACGATTTCGAGCGTATTCTCACGGAACCAAACGCCTCCCTCACGGAACAGTACCAGGCCCTGCTGGGCACGGAGGGCATGAAAGTAGAATTTACCGCAGATGGCATCCGCCGTATTGCGGAGACCGCCTGGCACGTGAATGAGCGAACTGAAAATATCGGCGCC
This sequence comes from uncultured Haliea sp., assembly GCA_963977485.1. Classification (GTDB taxonomy): domain Bacteria; phylum Pseudomonadota; class Gammaproteobacteria; order Pseudomonadales; family Halieaceae; genus JARRPM01. Next base: position 402,707 of record CAXBOW010000003.1, on the reverse strand, counting down.
CGCAGGCTGCACACCGTGATGGAGCGCCTGTTGGAGGAGTCTTCCTTCGGCGCTGCCGACGCCAGCCTGAACGAAAAACCCCTGCGGGTGGACGCCGACTACGTCGATAGCCAACTGAAGGCATTGAGCGCAGACGACGACCTGTCGCGCTTCATTCTCTAATCGGGTGAGTGCCGAGCAATACAAGAAACCGCTGGGCCTGAAGCTACATCAGCGCTCCCGTGAACTGGAGCTGGAATACGCCGGTGGCGAGCGCTATTCACTGCCCTGTGAATACCTGCGCGTATACTCGCCCTCGGCGGAGGTACGGGGCCACGGCAGCGGTCAGGAAACCCTGCAAACCGGTAAAATCCATGTCGGGATTACCGCCATCAAGCCGGTCGGCCGCTATGCGGTTCAGCTGGTTTTTGACGACGGCCACGACACCGGGCTCTATTCCTGGGATTACCTGTACGAGCTTTGCACCCAGCAATCACAACACTGGCAAGATTACCTCGACCGCCTGAATGAGGCCGGCGCCAGTCGCGACCCTGACGTACAGGTTATGCATTTTCAGCCCTAGAGTAGTGGTTGCTGATTATGATCCACTACACCGGCCCACATCGCGCTACAATACGCCGTTCCACGGTGGGAGGGCGCAGACCCCATGAGCGACAAAGACAAGACACACTTCGGTTACAGTGAAGTCGACACCGATGCCAAGGCGGGCATGGTGGCAGACGTATTTCACTCGGTAGCCTCGCGCTATGACCTGATGAACGACCTGATGTCTGGTGGCATACACCGGATCTGGAAGCGTTTCACCATTGAGCTGAGTGGCGTGCGTACAGGCAATGCAGTACTGGATATAGCCGGTGGTACCGGCGACCTCGCGGCCCGCTTCGCCGATATTGTCGGACCCACCGGTCGCGTGGTATTAGCCGACATTAACGACTCCATGCTAAAGGTCGGCCGTGACAAACTGTTGGACAACGGGCGCATGGGAAACCTGGAGTTCGTGCAGGCAGACGCCCAATACCTGCCTTTTCCGGATGACACATTCGACTGCATCACCATCGCTTTTGGCCTGCGCAACGTCACCGACAAAGACCTGGCGCTGCGCTCCATGCTGCGGGTACTGAAACCCGGCGGACGCCTGCTGGTGCTGGAATTTTCCAAACCGGACAACCCGCTGTTGAGCAAAGCGTACGACACATACTCTTTCAGCGTGCTGCCGCTGCTGGGCCGATTGGTCGCTAATGACGCAGACAGCTACAAGTATCTCGCTGAATCCATACGCATGCACCCTGACCAGGAAACACTCAAGGACATGATGGAAGAGGCCGGCTTCAGCCACTGCGAATTCCATAATATGACCGGCGGTGTCGTGGCGCTTCACAAAGGCGTCAAAGCCTGAAATGGCTTCCGCTATCGATCCCGCCCTGCACACGGCTGCACTGGCGACACTCGAAAGAGTCGTCAACCAGGCGCTTGAACTGTCCCCCGGTAGCGCCGCGGCGCTAGCCGATCTGGCGGATAACGTCTTCGCATTGCATTGCACTGCGCCGCCGCTGGACACTTACCTGCAACCGGGCGATGGCTGTATTCGACTGATGGGGTATTACGATGGGCCTGTCACCACCAGTGTGCGCGGCTCTGCTTCGGATTTCGCAGAACTGGCCACCGCCAAAGACCCGACTGCGGCTCTGATCAATGGCGCGCTGGAACTCAGTGGCGACAGCGCACCGTTAATTGAACTGCAGAAAATCATCGCCCGCCTGGAAATTGACTGGGAGGCCCCACTGGTCAATACCCTGGGAGATGTTGCCGGTCATCAGCTGGCAGAGTTGCTGCGCGGGGCATACAAGTGGGGCCGCCAGGCCTCTAGTGGGCTGGGTCGGCAACTGGAGGAATTTATCCACGAAGAGGCACGCCTGAGTCCACCACGACTTGAGCTCGAAGACTTTTTTACCGATGTGCGTCGACTGGGTCTGCAGGTAGAGCGCCTGGAATCGCGCACCCAGCGTCTGCGCAAACGCATACAGAAATTGCGGGAATAGGCCAGCCATGTCTCGCGCAGCACGACTTGTTAAAATTTTCCGCACAGGCTCGCGCTATCGCCTGGACGAATTTATCGACACGGATCGCCTGGGCACTGTGCCGCGACTGGCCCTTAAGCTCGCTCCCTGGCGCCTGCAAACCGCGCCGGACCTACCCCGCGGTGTACGCCTGCGCAAGGCACTGGAAGAACTGGGTCCGGTATTTATCAAGTTCGGCCAGATGCTGTCCACCCGGCGCGACCTGCTGCCCACAGACATCGCGGACGAACTGGCCAAGCTGCAGGACAAAGTACCGCCATTCCCACAACAGCAGTCCATCGACATCATCGAGAAAAGCCTGGGCAAGCCGGTGTCTGAGCTGTTCGCCAGTTTTGACGCCCAGCCCATGGCGTCGGCCTCGGTCGCCCAGGTACACGCCGCCACCTTACACAGCGGCGAACAGGCGGTGGTCAAGGTAATACGCCCCGATATCGAGCCCATTATTCGCCAGGATCTGGCGCTGATGTATACCCTGGCTAAACTGGTCGAGCGGTATTTTCCCGATGGCAGGCGCCTGCGTCCGGTTGAAGTCGTAACGGATTACGAGCTGATCATACTGGACGAGCTGGACCTGGGCCGCGAGGCGGCGAATGCCTGCCAACTGCGGCGCAACTTTGAAAACAGCAAACTGGTATATGTGCCACAGGTTTACTGGGACTACACCTGCCGCAACGTCTTTGTCATGGAGCGCATCAACGGCATACCGGTCACCGATATGGCGCAGCTGGAAGCACGGGGAACAGACCTGAAGCTGCTGGCTGAGCGCGGCGTGGAAATATTTTTCACCCAGGTGTTTCGTGACAGCTTCTTTCACGCCGACATGCACCCGGGTAACATATTCGTTGATGCCACCGACCCGGCAGACCCTACTTATATCGCAGTGGATTGCGCCATTATTGGCAGCCTCAGCGACTCCGACCAGTATTACCTTGCCCGCAACCTCCTCAGCATATTCCGACGCGATTACCGCGAGGTAGCCCAGTTGCACGTTGAATGCGGCTGGGTGCCTCCCCAGACCCGGGTGCAAGACTTCGAATCCGCCATGCGGGCGGTTTGCGAGCCGGTATTCGAACGCCCCATCGGTGAAATTTCCTTCGGCCAGTTGTTGATCTACCTGTTCAGAACCGCGCGCCGTTTCGATATGCAAATACAGCCATCACTGGTGCTGCTGCAAAAAACCATGTTGAACATAGAGGGCCTCGGTCGCCAGCTCTATCCCGATCTCAACCTGTGGGATACCGCCAAGCCGTTTCTGGAGGACTGGGTACAGGAACGCTACTCACCCCAGTCCCTGCTGCGCCGGCTACAGCGACAGGCCCCTTCCTGGCTGGAGCAATTGCCGCAATTACCCGACGCCATGATGGACAACCTGCAGCAGTCCCGCGACCTGGAGATACGCTTCACCCAGCAGCAACAGCAATCAGAGGAGCTGCGCAAAGCAAATATCGCCAAAGTACGCCGCCAACGACGCCAGCTGCTGGCAGCGGTAGCCTGCGTGGGGGCCGCTGTTTCGGTATTCCCGGGCGGGTGGCAACAAGTGACAGATGCCCCTTTGGTCAGCTGGCTACTGGCAGGACTGGCCCTGGCGCTGCTGTGGCCGCGGGCGAACTAAGAGATAGCCGGGAGATCACCTGAATGTGCGACCGACAGCCCTGTGTCATAATGGGCGGCCAAAAACGAGCAGTACGATGAGTAGCGACACAGCCGACCTGGTCGAGGAAATCAAATGGAACGAGCACGGGCTCGTGCCGGCTATTGCACAGGACTGGCAAACAGGCGAGGTTCTGATGCTCGCCTGGATGAATCGCGAGTCCCTGGCGCTTACCCTGAGTGAGGGAAGGGCTATCTACTGGTCCCGCTCTCGCAAGGTGTTGTGGCGCAAGGGCGAAGAATCGGGCCATGTGCAGGAGCTCAAAGAGTTGCGAATTGATTGCGATGCCGACACGGTATTGATGAAGGTGGAACAGCTGGGAGGAATCGCCTGCCACACCGGCCGTCGAAGTTGTTTTTACCGTAAAAGCGCAGATGGCGCTTGGCAGGTAACTGACAAGGTGTTGCAATCGCCTGAAGAAATTTACGGAAAAACATCATGAGTGATGTGCTGGAAAAGTTGGCCGCTACCCTGGAGCAGCGCAAAAGTGCTGAACCCGACACATCCTATGTGGCGAGTCTGCACCAGAAGGGTTTGAACAAGATTCTCGAAAAGTTGGGCGAGGAGGCCACGGAGGTCATAATTGCTGCCAAGGATGTGCAGGGAGACCAGGGCCGCAATGCGTTAATCGCGGAGGTCGCCGATCTGTGGTTTCACAGCATGGTGATGTTGTCTCACCTGGACGTGGGCATAAACGAAGTAACCGACTGCCTGAGCGAGCGCATGGGCATCTCCGGGATTGACGAAAAAGCCGGGCGTAACAAACAGTAAACAAAATATATAAGCAGGAGATAAAAATGGGTATCGGTGGAATAAGTGTATGGCAACTGTTGATCATACTGGCGATCGTCGTCATGTTGTTCGGCACCAAGCGGCTGCGAACTCTGGGCAGCGACCTGGGTAGTGCGGTGAAAGGTTTTCGCAAGACCATGCACGATGATGGCAGCGCAGATCCCGCAGCGGAGAAAGACCAGCCGGAGGAAGCCGCTTCCTCTGTCGAAAAGGATAAGTAAGCTCTGAATGTTCGATATCGGTTTCACCGAACTGGTGCTGGTAGGCGTTGTGGGCCTGCTGGTCATCGGGCCGGAACGGCTGCCGGGGGCCATCCGCACGGCCAACCAGTGGCTGGGCCGACTGAAGCGCGGTTTCAACGATATCAAGCGGGAGGTGCAGCAGGAGTTGCACAATGACGAGATAATGCAGGAACTGCGTAAAACCGGACAAGAGCTGAAGTCACAGGCCGACGACTTCGGTCACGATCTACAGAACAGCGCCGCCGGGCTCACGGATTCCGCGCCGGATAATAACCCCGCGCGACACACACAAACCCAGGCGACGGATAAACCCGCAGAATGAGCGAACCGGAAAGCACCGACCAGCCACTACCGCTGATTGCCCACCTCACCGAGCTGCGCGATCGCTTGTTGCGCGCACTGCTGGCAGTGCTGGTAGTCTTCATTTGCCTGTTCCCCTTTGCCAACGAAATCTACACTTTTGTCTCGGAGCCACTGCGGGCGCTGTTACCTGAGGGCGCGACCATGATCGCCACCGAGGTGGCATCGCCCTTCCTGACACCCTTCAAGCTCACCCTGGTAGCTGCAATATTTCTGGCAATACCCTACCTGCTATACCAGGTGTGGAGCTTTATCGCACCCGGCATGTATCAACATGAAAAGCGGCTGGCCATGCCACTGCTCGCGTCCAGTATCCTGTTGTTCTACGCCGGAGCGGCATTTGCCTACTTTGTGGTGTTCCCGCTGATTTTCGCTTTCTTCACCAGCACCGGCCCGGCGGATATCACCATCATGACCGATATCAACAGCTACCTGGACTTCGTGCTAAAACTGTTTTTCGCCTTCGGTGTGGCATTTGAGATACCCATCGCCGCCGTATTGCTTATATCGACTGGTGTGACCACGCCGGATAACCTGGCGAAGAAGCGGCCCTTTATCATCGTGGGGTGCTTTGTCCTAGGCATGCTGCTCACCCCTCCGGATATTATTTCCCAATCACTGCTGGCCTTTCCGATGTGGTTGTTGTTTGAAATCGGGGTCTATTTTGGCCGTATAATTATCCGCAACAAACCCCCGGAAACCGAATAGCCGGTGGCAACCAAGCCCGGGGCTGCAGGCCTGCCCTCACTGCTGCCAATCCTCGGTTTCCTCAAACCCTACAAGATGCGACTGGTGGCCGCGAGCGTGGTGCTGCTCTTCACAGCAGCCGCCACCCTGTCCCTGGGCCGTGGCCTGCAGGTATTGATAGACCGTGGCTTCGGCGGTGACAGCGCCGATCTCAGCGCTGCTGTTGGCTTGCTAGTAATCATTGCCGCCGCCATCGCGGTGGGCACTTTTATCCGTTTCTACCTGGTATCCTGGCTGGGAGAGCGCGTAAGCGCCGACCTGCGTAAAGCCGTTTTTGACAACCTTGTCAGTCTGCATCCCGGCTTCTTCGAGCTCAATCGCAGCGGCGAAATCATGTCGCGCCTGACAACGGATACCACACTGCTACAGACCATTATCGGCTCCTCCTTCAGTATGGCGCTGCGCAGCAGCCTGACCATGATTGGCGCCCTGGTAATGATGTTTATCACCAACCTGAAACTCAGCCTGATCATTGCCGTTGGCGTACCGCTGGTACTGCTGCCTATCCTGTTTTTTGGCCGCCGTGTGAGGCGTCTGTCAAACCAGAGCCAGGACAGCATCGCCAGCGTGGGAAGTTACGCCGGTGAGGTTATACAACATATCCGGGTTGTTCAGAGTTACACACAGGAAAAATTTGAGTCCGCCGCCTTTGCCCGCGAAGTAGAACGGGCTTTTGAGATTGCCCGGCGCAGGATTTGGCAGCGGTCTCTACTGATAGGAGGCGCAATCCTGTTGGTGTTCACGGGTATGGCAGCCATGATGTGGGAGGGGGGCCAGGACGTTCTCAGCGGCCGCATGACCGGTGGCGAGTTGGGGGCATTCGTCTTCTACGCCATTATGGTGGGCAGCGGGGTGGCAACTGTTTCGGAGGTCTGGGGAGAATTGCAGCGGGCCGCCGGCGCTGCGGAACGACTGATACAACTTCTCAACACACGCAGCTTGATTGAAGACCCCGGCCCACAAGACCTCCCAGTACAGCCCCAGCGTCCCGAGCTGAGACTGGACAAGGTCACATTTTGCTACCCCACCCGGCCCGGTCAGGCAGCCCTGCGGGACTTCTCTTTACCTATCAAGGCGGGGAAGAGTCTCGCCCTGGTCGGTCCCTCGGGGGCTGGAAAATCCACGGTATTTGAATTACTGCAGCGTTTTTACGATCCGCAACAGGGGCGCGTATTGCTCAATGGCGAGGACATTCGAGAGCTTGGCCTGCAGCAACTGCGCGCCCATATCGCACTGGTACCGCAGCAGCCCGCACTGTTTACCGGTGATGTGCGCTACAACATTTCCTACGGCAGGCCCGATGCCAGCGATGCTGAAGTTTTTGCCGCAGCCAGGGCCGCCCATGCCGAGGAATTTATCGAGCGGCTGCCCGAGGGCTATGGCAGCCACCTGGGGGAACAGGGAGTGAGATTATCCGGCGGCCAACGCCAGCGCATCGCTCTGGCCAGGGCCATCCTCAACGACCCGGAAATCCTGTTGCTGGATGAAGCCACCAGTGCACTGGATACGGAAAGTGAATACCAGGTGCAACAGGCCCTGCATGAGTTAATGAAAAATCGCACCACCATCATCATCGCCCATCGCCTCTCGACCATACTGCACGCGGACAATATTGCAGTGATGGACCAGGGCCAGTTGATTGCCACTGGAACACATGAAGAGCTGATGCAAAGCTGCGAGCTCTACCAGCGTCTGGCCAGTTTGCAGTTCCGCGACACGGAAACTGATGCCGCGGTGCCGGCTAGCTATCCAACAGGCGCATCCGGGACTTCCTCTCCTCGTTAACGCGCGCCAGGTCATCCATGGCATCCCGGGAAATCTCGGCGACTTCCTGCGCCAGACGCAGGCCCAGCCGGGCGTTATTAGCGGCACAGTACAAAGGCGCTGTGACAACCGATTCGCGAAACATCTCCAGGCCCTCCTCCCAGGCCATCCTGGCGTGCTCGCCGGTACTGCCTCGTGCTGATTCAACCGCCATGGAGACCACATCCATAGCCTCTGTAAGCGCCTCTATACCAAGCCATTCAACAAGGGTTCCACGCTCCACGCCGCGGCGCATACTTCTGCGCAACTTGCGCGCCATATTTCGAAACTCGCGCTGTACCTTGTTGCCAAATACCGGGTCGGGTATGGGAATCAACTGGTCGTCCTGCTCCAGTTCCGCCCAATCCGCCGCATTCAGAATGCGTTCAATCTGTGGGAAGACAAGGCTTTCCTCACTGTTCATATGCTGGTGCAGATGATCCACGTAGGCGCGTCCAGACTCAACCGGCACCGCGCCGGATACCTCGTCGTTCTGCCACATCTGGATATGCCGTAGCACCTCCTGGCCCGACCTGGCCATGGTGTCGTGGTCGCGCTGCAGGCTGTCCACATTATCGGCTGCGGATGCATCCAGTTCCGCCACCCGACCATAGATCAGATCTTCCCGGGGGTGGTGAAAACGATCCGGCCAGGTCACCATATAGTCCATTATTTCGTACACCACATGAGTGTCCACTGCCTGCCCGGCATCGATCGCATCCAGCTGCTCGCGGAACAGTTGCATAACACTGGCTATGTGCCGGTGCTCGGCCCGCAGGGTCTTGATCAGGGGTGGAGTCGGCCTGGCTGTGGTTGCAGCTGAGTCGACCGACCGGCTCCTGGTTTGTGCCTGGGGCTTCTTCTTGCCAGGGGTACTGCTCGTGGCAGCCGATTTTTTCCGGCGTGCGGTTTTTTTTGCCGCAGGCACACGCTTTTTCGCCACATTCGAGTTTTTACTCGCCATCAATCGAATCTCCCGCACACAGTAAAATTTACAATTCTACCCTAACCGCTTCGGGCTACTAAAACATTGATCCTGCTCAGCATGTGGCTTCTGATAAGGAATCTGCTGCCAGGCGCAAACAAAAACGCCGGCACAAGGCCGGCGTTGAGAGCTCAGCTAACTGTCAGCTGAATTCGCGAATAAGACTGCTAATAGACTCCTTGGCATCGCCAAACAGCATCCGCGTGTTGTCCTTATAGAACAGCGGATTCTCTATCCCGGCGAAACCGGAAGCCATGGAACGCTTCAGCACAAACACCGTGCGCGCCTTATCCACGTTGATCACCGGCATGCCATAAATGGGCGAACCCTCGTTCTCACGTGCTGCAGGGTTCACGACGTCATTGGCACCGATCACGATGGCCACGTCGACGTTTTCCATACGCGGGTTGATATCATCCATTTCCAGTAACTGGTCGTAGGGCACATCCGCCTCAGCCAGCAATACATTCATATGGCCTGGCATACGACCGGCAACCGGGTGGATACCAAAATTCACCTCGGCACCATTTTTTTCCAGCAGTTCTGCCAGCTCTTTCACCACGTGCTGGGCCTGGGCAACCGCCATACCGTAGCCCGGGATAATGGCCACGTTGGTAGCCGCTTCGAGAATATAGTAAGCGTCATCCGCCGTGATAGGCTTGATCTCGCCTTCTACCACGCTGGTCTCGACTTTGCCGCTGCCAAACCCACTGAACAATACATTGGCCAGGGAGCGGTTCATCGCCTTACACATGATCTGGGTAAGAATGATGCCGGAGGCGCCCACCAGCGCACCCGCCACGATCAGGATGTTGTTGTTTACCGCAAAACCCGCCGCACAGGCCGCCAGGCCAGAGTAGGAGTTCAGCAGTGAAATCACCACCGGCATGTCTGCGCCGCCGATAGGTATAACCGCCATCACGCCAAATATGAGTGACAGAACAACCACCAGGTACAGCCAATTGAGATTCTCCGGCTGCATGCAGAACATGACAGCGCCACCGAGAATACCAAGCACTATCAGACTGTTGACCACCTGCTGGCCGCTGAACAGTAGCGCGCCACTGCCTATGCGCTCACTCAGCTTGCCGTAGGCAATCATGCTGCCGGTAAAGGTCACACCGCCGATCAAAATGGAGAGGATGATCGTAACCAGAGTAAAGGTTGCGGAACCAGGTGCCAGTGCCGCCCAGCCTACCAACAGGCTGGCCATACCGCCAAAGCCGTTGAACAGGGCCACCATCTCCGGCATGGACGTCATCTGCACCAGGCGTGCTGCCAGACCGCCAATAATGGCGCCGACCAGAAAGCCTATCGCAATCCACTGATACTCGACGATGCCCTGGTCCAGCAGGGCGGCCACTATGGCGATCAGCATGGCGATGGCTGAAATCATGTTGCCGCGACGAGCTGTTGCCGGAGAGCCGAGTTGCTTCAAGCCGAAAATAAACAGAGCGGCCGCTATTACATAACTGAACTGAATCACGTTATCCATGGCGCTTAGTTCCCCTTCTTCTTGAACATGGCGAGCATACGATCGGTCACCATGTAACCGCCCACGACATTAATCGTGGCAAGGCCAACTGCTACTGCACCCAACCAATTGGAGATGTCCTGCTGGCCGGTACCGGCGAGGCTTATTGCGCCTACCACGGTGATACCGGAGATAGCGTTGGCACCGGACATCAGCGGCGTGTGCAGGGTTGCGGGCACCTTGTTGATCAGCTCAAAGCCGAGAAAGATGGTCAGCATAAGGATAAATGTGAGGAAAACTACGTCAGGTATCATGTTATGCACCCCCTTCCATGATCTTCTTGATGGTCTCGTTTACCACCTCACCGCCGTGGGTGATAATACAGCCCGGTAGAATGTCGTCTTCAAAATCCACCACGAACTGCTTTTCTTCTTCATTCCAGTTGTCTTCCACCAGGTTGAAGAGGTTCGCTGAATACATCTGGCTGGCATCTTTCGCTACCTCGCCGGCCAGGTTGCCCAGACCGATTATCGTGACACCACCTACTTTGACTATTTCGTTGGGCACGGAGCCTTCGACGTTGCCGCCAGTCTCCGCTGCCATATCAACTATCACTGAGCCTGTTGCCATGCCCGCCACCATGTCTTTTGTTACCAGCACGGGGGGCTTGCGCCCGAATACCTGAGCCGTGGTAATCACCACATCGGACTTGGCTATCACGTCTTTTTGCGCCTGACGCTGCATATCAACCTGCTCGGGAGTGAGCTCCAGCGCGTATCCGCCCTCGGTCTGCCCGGTTTCACCCAGGTCGATTTCCAGGAACTTGGCACCCAGAGACTGCACCTGCTCGGCTACCACCGGCCGGGTGTCAAATGCAGTTACCTTGGCGCCGAGACGTTTGGCGGTAGCGATGGCCTGCAGGCCAGCCACACCGGCGCCAATAACAAACACGTTGGCCGGCTTCAAAGTACCGGCGGGGGTCATCATCATGGGGAAAATACGTGGCAGATGAGTCGCCGCCTGCAGCACCATGACATACCCGGCCAGGTTGGCCTGGGAGCTTAGTGCGTCCATTTTCTGGCTGCGCGTGGTGCGGGGAATCATTTCCATGCTGATGGCGGTTATACCCGCGTCTTTCAACGCAGTGACCAGTTCTCGCTCGTTGAATGGGTCGAGGTAACTGATATGAATACAGCCCCGCTTCATCAGACTGATGTCTTCAATTGAAGGCTTGCGCAAGCGCAGCAATACGTCAGCTGAACCGATGAGCTCGTTGCGGTTGGTGCTAACAGTGGCGCCGGCCTCGCTGTATTCAGAATCGGCAAAACCTGACCCCGTACCCAGGCCGGCCTCAACAACCAGTTCAGCGCCCATACGGCACAGTTTCTTGGCCGTATCCGGCGTGATGGGAACCCGGTTTTCTCCCGGGTGTGTCTCCTTGGGAATGGCGATTCGCATTGCGGTGTATACCCCCTACCTGTGTATTGTCAGTGCCTGTGGCCGGTTGTGCCGGCCAGCGTCAGCGAGCCGCGAAGGGCTGAATAGTCGCTGAAACCGGCGTATCTCTATTACCCGGGGAACGGGCAGCCGCCGACTGTAGCACAGCGGGCACCCGGGGTGAACAATGACCACTATTCACGGCATGAATTCCGGCGACAGGGGCAGGGCCTGGATTAGGTTACTGAAAAACCCGCGGGGTATCTAGATGGTGGTTTGTGCCCCTGGCAACAATAGGCCGTATCAGCTCAGCCGGCTCGCAGCTGCAGGAAGGGATTCATCCAGCGGTATTTCCAGCCGGTGAATTTCAGCGGCGCGTCCAGCACTGCCAGGCAGATGCAATCTTCAGATTGCACCGCAGTGGGTGCGTGTACATCACTGGGCTGGCGCAACAGGAAGTCGCCCTGATGATAGCTGCCGTCTGCGTCGGAAAAACCGCCTTCAAGCACCAGCGTCATCTCTGAGCCACGATGGGTGTGCTCTGGAATCTTGCCGCCCGCCTTTATATGGTAAAGGGCAAACTCATAGTTTGGGTCACCGGTCTTGAGGTAACTGATGCTCAAGGTGCTGGTGATTTTTTTCCATAAAAGATCGGTGTAGTCACCACTCATGAGCCGCTGCAGGATGGCAGGGGTTTTACCGGCGGACCAATCGGAAGATTTTGCATAACTCAGGGGCACCTCATCGTCCAGCCGAGCGAGCACCGCATTGAGCAGGGTATCGCCAACCGGTTCGGGCTGCAGCCCCTCGAACAGGGCCGCTCCCATGTCCTGCAGCTGGCTTGAAGTTCGCCTGCACTGCTCGCAATAATTCATGTGAACCGATACGCAAGCTGCCTGGGCAAGAGGCAAATTGCCCGCCGCATGTTCGCTCAAAAGGTCCAACTCTGGATGAAATTTAGCCATAATGTTAACGATCTATCTGTATTTGAAGTTTCTGGATGGCCAGCCTGACCCTGGACTTAACAGTGCCCAGAGGCAAATCAAGTTCGGCAGCGGCCTCTGCATGTGATTTTCCTTCCATGTAAACCTTCGCCAGTATCTGCATCTGGTCTGGCGGCAGCCCCTGCATCAACTTCCGCACCCGCTGCTGGCTGCGCTTGTCCTGCAGCATGGCAAAAGGCTCCTCGCTACCCTGGTCGGGGATAACATCTTCCTCTGCCAGGGGCGTATCAAATTTCTGCAAGCGACGGAACATATCGGTTCGGCAGTTGCGGGCTATGGTATAAACCCAGGTACTGGCAGCTGCCTTCTCCGGGTTAAACCCGCCGGCTTTTTGCCAGACCTTGAGCATCACCTCTTGCACCAGTTCATCGGCCAGCGTGGCTGACAAGTTGGAACCCGCCAGGGCAAAAGCCTTGATGAGTGGCGCAAAGTGACGAAAAAATCGCGTGAACGCCGCCCTGTCCTCTTTGCTGGCTATCAGAACCAGGCACTCGCTCCATTCGTCGGTGCGTCGGCCCACTGTATCTTGCCTGTAAGCCCTTGTTCCTTCTGGGGTTTCTACCACTGGAACGATTCTCTCTTCTCGCAGATTTCAACAAAGTATACGCCAACTGCTATGGGCCGGATCACCGCGTACTAGAATAAAGTACAGGCAGATCCAATCCCGGAGCCATCACGTAGAAAGGACTCAATACACAAACTCGCTGGGCTGACACAGCCCTGCGACTCTTTAACTGGAGAACAGCATTTTGAGAATAGCTGTCATCGGGTCGGGCATTTCCGGCCTGAGCTGCGCCCACTATCTCAGCACGAATCACGAGGTATCCGTGTTCGAGGCAGGGAAGCAGGTCGGTGGGCACACGGCTACCGTGGATGTGCAACTGGGCACGCGCCGCTACGCCATAGACACCGGTTTCATTGTGTTCAATGACTGGACCTACCCCAACTTCATTGCCCTCATGGATAGTCTCGGTGTTTCCACCAAGCCGACAGAAATGGGGTTCAGCGTTCGCGACGAGACATCCGGGCTGGAATATTCCGGCAGCAGTCTGGACACCCTGTTCGCACAGAGAGGCAACCTGCTGTCCTGGCGCTTCCTTGGCATGGTGCGGGATATACTGCGCTTCAACAAAGCATCAGTGGCGGATCTGGACGCAGGCCGGGTCAATGACAATCAAACCCTGGGCGAGTACCTGGAACGCAACCGCTACAGCGACGCTTTTACACGGCAATATCTCACGGCCATGGGCGCGGCGATCTGGTCGGCTGATTGCGCGACTATCCTGGATTTCCCCCTCAGCTTCTTCCTGCGTTTTTTTCGCAACCACGGCCTACTGTCAGTACAAAATCGGCCCCAATGGCGAGTAATAGAAGGCGGCTCCAGGGAGTACCTGCGGCCTCTGTGCCAACGCTTCGAGGACCGGATTCTCACCGGCTGCGCGGTTTCACAGGTGAATCGACGGGCCGGCAAGGTCGCCCTCATTATGGCGGATGGCCGCGAGCTGCCATTCGATCAGGTGGTGATAGCAACCCACTCCGACCAGGCCCTGTCCATGCTGGAGGAGCCCAGCCCCGCCGAACGCGACATACTCGGGGCTCTTCCCTATCAGTCGAACGAGGTAATATTACATACCGATACCCGGCTTTTGCCGCGCAATCGCAAGACCTGGTCCAGCTGGAACTATTCGCTGGGCGCAGAACAGCAACGCGCTGTGGTCACCTACAATATGAATATCCTGCAGGGCATCACAGCGCCAGAGACCTTTTGCGTCACACTCAACAATACCGCCGCCATCAACCCGGTAAAAATTCTGGGTCGCTTCAATTATGAGCACCCGGTGTTCTCCATTGGCGGCATTGCCGCACAGCAGCGTTGGCAGGAGATCAACGGGCAGCGCAATACCTGGTTTTGTGGCGCCTACTGGCGCAATGGTTTTCACGAGGACGGCGTGGTTAGCGCCCTGCGCGTGGCGGAAGCGCTCAATCGGCAAAGACAGGTTGCCGCGTGAAATCGAAATTATATGAAGGTGTGATCCGCCATCGACGATTACACCCCCGTTCCCACCAGTTCAGCTACCGGGTATTTATGCCCTATATTCGTCTGGATGAACTACCCGAGCTGTTCGACGGGCGTTGGCTCTGGTCTGCGCGGCGCTGGGCGCTGGCCCGCTTCAAGCGCAGCGATTTTCTGGGCGACCCGCTATTACCGCTTGATCAGGAGGTCAGGCGCAGAATTCTGGAGGAGACCGGTATCTCCCACAAGGGACCTATCTACCTGCTGGCCAATCTGCGGTATTTTGGCATCGCCATGAACCCCATCGCCTGTTACTACTGCTTCAACGAAGACGAGTCCCGTCTGGAGTATCTGGTTGCGGAGGTCAATAACACACCCTGGAACGAGCGCCACAGCTATGTGCTGCCCGGCCCGGAGCAGGGCCGGTGGCTACAAACAGAGTTCGACAAGCAGTTTCACGTCTCACCATTTAACCCCATGGCTATGCGCTATCACTGGCGCAGCAGCACACCCGACCGCAGGCTGGTGCTACACCTGGCTAACACTGATGCCGGCACCCGAATATTCGATGCCAGCCTCTCGTTGTCGGCCAGGCCCATGACAGCCAAAAATTTGAATCGCACACTATGGCGCTACCCCCTGATGACCGCAAAAATCGCGCTGGCGATTTACTGGCAGGCCCTGCGCCTGTTCATCAAGGGGACACCTCTACATTCCCATCCCAACAATAAACCATCCGGAGCCGAAACATGAGTAACTCTAGCGAACTGACTGCCAGCGGCCTCAGCCTGGCCCAGCCAGGACATCGCCTGCCCTTTCGCCAGCAATTTGCCAGGAAGATTTGTGTACGCTTGCTCACCAATATAGAAGTGGGCAGTCTGTGCATCCACGACGGCGGCGACACCTTTCATTTCGGCTCAACTGACGACCCCTGCGCACCCCACGCCGAGGTGCATGTACACGACCGCAGTTTGTATCGGCAGATGCTGACTGGCGGCAGCATCGCTACCGGGGAAGCTTACATGCAGGGGCTGTGGACTTCGCCGGACCTGGTGGCGGTCATGCGCCTGTTCAGTGCCAACCTGTCCACCCTGGAGCTGCTGGAGTCCAGGCAGTCATTGCTGGTGCGCCTGGGTCTCAAGCTATCCCACGCCATGAACCGCAATACACACAGCGGCTCGCGCAAAAACATCTCTGCCCACTACGATCTGGGCAATGACTTCTTCCAGCTGTTCCTGGATCCGACCATGATGTACTCCGCCGCAGTGTTTCAATCTGATGAAACCGGGTTGGAGGAGGCATCCGTTGCCAAGCTCGAAGAGCTCTGTCGGCAGTTGGAACTCCAGAGCAGTGACCATCTGTTGGAAATCGGCACGGGCTGGGGCGGCATGGCCGTCCACGCCGCCAGGCACTACGGCTGCAAAGTCACCACCACCACGATATCCAGGAAACAATATGAATTCGCCCTCGCGCAGGTAAAAGCCCAGGGCCTTGAAGATCGTGTCACTGTATTGTGTGAGGACTATCGCAATTTAGAGGGCAGTTACGACAAGCTGGTTTCGGTGGAGATGATAGAGGCTGTTGGCCATGCGTTCTACAGCAACTATTTCCAGCATTGCAGCAAGCTGTTAAAAGCCGATGGCAAGATGGTTATCCAGGCGATAACTATCGCCGATCAACGCTATGAGGCTGCGAGAGAGTCCGTGGACTTTATCCAGCGTTATATTTTTCCCGGTGGCAGTCTGCCTTCTGTGGCGGTTATCGCTGATCACCTGGCCAGAGATACCGATATGCAGATAGTGCACCTGCGCGATATCACCCGCGACTACGCACTGACTCTGGCGCACTGGAGAGAGCGCTTTCTCGCAGCTGAGGCCAGTGTCAGTCACATGGGCTTCGACAAAGTCTTTATCCGCATGTGGGAGTTTTATCTGGCCTACTGTGAAGGCGGCTTCCGGGAGCGCATTATCGGCACCGTACAACTGGCCTTTGCCAAGCCCGGCTATCGCTTTGCCGAGCTTGCCCCGGAGGATTAAAGTCCACCACCTATTCCACTGGCGACCACTGACTGTACCGCCACCAGGGCGGCAGTAAATCCCTGTACTGCCGCTCGCCGTAGCGGCTGTCGACCAGCAGCGCCCGGCCCCGGTCTTCGCTGCCACGAATGACCCGGCCCAGCGCCTGGTCGACCTTCTGCATACCGGGATACAGGTAAGCGTATTCAAAACCCGCACCGTGCTGCTGCTGAAACCAGTCGCGCAGTTGCTCGGTATCGCGGTTGAACTGGGGCAAGCCCACACCCACGATCACCACGCTGGTCAGGCGCTCACCAGGCAGATCAATGCCCTCCCCGAAAACACCCCCCAGGATACACAGCGCAGCCACATCCCGGCGCTGCTCCAGCAATTGCAGCAGTCGATCGCGGCCAGTATCCGCCTGCTCCCGCTCCTGTACCCACAGATTCGGCCGCAGGGACTCTAGGCCCGCTGCCAACAGCAGGGCGAGACAGTCCTGCATGTAACGATAGGATGGAAAATACATGATGCAGTTACCACCTTCGCGCCCCAGCCAGGCCATCAGGGTTGCCGCCAGTTCAGGCATCGACTGCTCGCGCTGCCGGTAGCGCGTGTCTACCCCGGTTGCCAGAAATACCTCAAGCTGGTTGCTGTCAAAGGGCGAGGCCTCGCGTCGGAATACCGCACTCGCTGACAGCCCCAGGGCCTGGCGTGTCCAGTCCGGTGGCGACAGCGTGGCGGAAAATGCCGTCATCGCGTGCAGTGTCTCCTGCCGCGCCCGCAGCAGGCGCGCAGGATCAAGGCAGTTCAGGGTCAGTCGCAGGCTCTGGCTGCCGCTGCCGCGCGTCAACTCAAAGCGAAAATCCTCACCCCAGTGATCGGCCAGACGCAGAAATTGTAGCACCTCAAAATAGAAATCCAGCAGGCGCGGCTGGCGGTGCAACACCGTGGGCTCCCGGGCCTGTAGTTCACCGGTTCGCGCAACAAAATCCACCAGCGCTTGCTGCAGAGCGGAAGGTATCTCCAGCCTTGCGTCGAAATCCGGTTGCCGCCACTGTTCTCGCTGAAGGGCCAGCAGCACCCGGTTAATGCGATCCAGTACTGGGCCCAGTCCCGGCGGCGACTCCCGCCGCACTGCCATCAGGTCAGCCTTGGCCAGGCTTGCCCGATACATGCGCCTGGCGCGCTCTGGCAGATTGTGAGCTTCATCCAGCAGGACCGTCCAGCGCCGATTACCCTGTTGTACCAGACTGCCGAGGGTTGCCGTCAGGCTGTAGACATAGTGCAAGTCGGCGATAACCAGATCTACCCAGGGCAGCAGGTCCAGCGCCAATTGGTAAGGGCAGATATCGAACTCACGGGCCAGCATCTCGATATCGCCTCGATACAGCGAGGGTGCGCGGATGGCTGCGGCTAGCGCAGCGGGTAGGCGGTCATAGTAGCCCCTGGCAAACCGACAATCGTCACCGTGGCAGGCCTTGCCCGGCGAGAAACACACCCGCTCTTTGGCGGTGAGGCTGAGCGCAGTCAGAGTCAGCCCGGCCTTTCGAAAAGTATCCAGGGTTTCCTCCGCCGTGCGCCGGCCAATCGTTTTGGCCGTGATATAAGCGATGCGATCGTGTTTGCCGGTAGCCAGCGCTTTGAGGGCCGGATAAAGCACCGCGGCGGTTTTGCCGATACCGGTGGGTGCCTCGAGTAATAACTCACCGCCCTGATCGACACACTTGTAAACCAGCTCGGCGATCTCGCGCTGGCCCTTGCGAAACTCACCGTGGGGAAATGTGAGACCTCGCAGGCCCAGATCACGCTGTTTGCGCAACTCAGCGAGCGCTTCCATCCACGCGGAAAATAGCGCCAGTGACCTGGCAAGAAACGCTTCCAACTCCCGCCGCGAATACGTCTGGGACAGGGCCGTTTCCTCGCCGCTGTCGATGTTAAACCAGGTCAACCGCACTTCCAGTGTGGGCAGGTTCTGGTCGATAGCGATAATCGCCCCGTAAAGGCGTGCCTGCGCCAGATGCATTTGGCTCACAGCGGCCGGGATCAGGGAGGGGCGAATGCGGCAGGTCTTGATTTCCTCTACCATGCCCGCCGCCGGATCGTAGCCATCGGCACGTCCGCGCAGCCGTAACTGCAAGTCACCCTGGACATGCAGGTACTCCACTGGATACTCGCTGAGATAGCTTTCACCCCTGCGCCTATAGACTCGCTGATGTCCCGCCACCCCCTGCACACCGGTGGGGGAGGGTGTAAAGCGATGATCTATATCACCGGCACGATGGCAGAAGGCCACCAGCTCACCCACGCTGACACCCAGTTCAATCATCGAGCGGCTCCTGCCAGGAGACCCAGGCGACCGTTGCCGGGATATCGTTTTGCGCGAAAAAACGCAGCCACCGTTTCTGGCTTTCCTGCAGGGCATCGCCCGGTCCCTTCACTTCTATCAGACAATAACTGCCCGGCTCTTCCCCCAGCGCGACAAGATCGGGAAAACCCCGGCGATTTTCTCGCGGGTCAAACAACATACGCTCCCACACAGCCAACAGGTGTGTGTCGGGAATCACCCGCGTGGCGGCCTTTAACAGAGCGTCATCAAAACGGCGCCAGTCCACCCAGCGGCATTGAAAAAGCGCGTACCGTTTGTAGGCGTCCTGCAGTAAGGGCGCAATACCCTCCGCCCGCAGTTCAGCCATGCGAGCTGCCAGCCCCAGCTGCCGCCGCGCGCGAAACTCGGGACTGTACATGTCGGCAGGAACACCCTGGAAGGGATTGTGAAATGCACCGGGAACAGGAGCGAATATCTCCTTCCAGAAAGCCAACCCGAACAGCGCGTTCATCAGGGTGTTTTCCACGCAGTGCACCTGCCCCCACTGCGATTCGAGCTGGCGGGCGGCCAACACTTCCACCGGCTTCTTCTCCCTGATCAGTTCGAGATCCAGCCTGGGAAAATTATCCCGGCGCCGCCGTCTGGCCGGGGCGCCAAGTTTTCGCTGCACCCTGGGCAATATGCGCTCTGCCGCGTCGCGTTCCTCTTCACACCAGGGCGCCTCAAGCACCTGCTCACCAAGTCGCACCGCAGCGGACCAGTCCTCCAGGCGCTCCATGATTCGCAGGCGGCGCTCTCGCGCAGGGTGACGGCAGCTGCACTCATACAGACTCGCTGCGGTATTCAGCTCGCCCAAACGCTCGAGATCCCTGGCCAGACCATTACAGAGACGATGCCATCGACCCTCGCTTGACGGATACCGGATTTCCAGACTTAACAGCTCTGCAGCCAACCGGGGCAGGGCGGAGGCGTCCTCGCTCTCGCGAAGTTCATACCAGTAATCGCTTAGCTCGGCGCACACCAGGTATTCGTCTACCGCCTCGCGATGGGGAAAAAGACGGTGTTGCCGGTCTAACGGGTAGGGGTAGTAGCGGGCGAGGCCCAGGTCGCTGAGTACAAATTCGGTCAGGCTCTGATATCGGTTACCAAAAAAAAGCAGCTGGAACAGCGCCACCTCGGCCAAACCACAAGGTGCGATGATGCGCTCGCTATCTACGGCTTCCAGCAACCTGGAAATTTCGTCATCTTGCAGCGCCAACGCGTCGATCGCCTGCAATAATTGCGACTTGTTGCGGGGCAGTGAATCGCCAAGCCGTGGACCAAAAACCTGCCTCAGTTCAGGGACGGTATAAAGGCCACCCAGCTCTTCGACATACAACGCCTCAGCGATCTCCGCCATGCCGGACTCGAGCAGACTGTCGAGCGCGGGCGAAATAGCGCCCAGTTCCGGATAGGAGAGCTTACTCTCGCGAAACCAGGGACCGACCCTGGACACCAGCCGCACATAAAGGCACTGGGCAGCAAAGGGCAGTTCACGAAAGCCCTGCAGAAACTGCTGCTCCGACTCTGTCAGCAGGTCACCGTACTGCGCCTCAACGGTGTCACATAATGTACGGAAATTGTCGCGGTAGTAATGTGGCGGCAGTTCCGCGCTGGCAGGAGCCTGGGTATCCATAATCTGCACCTACACCGCAGGGGCCGGCTTTTGCCGTTGCTGCAGAAGCACACCGGGGATGATCAGTGCCAGGCCCACCAGGGTGGCATAATGGATGGGTTCGCCCAGAATGGTAGCGATAAACACCAACGATATCAGCGGCGATAGAAAAATCAGGTTGCCGACCCGCGACACACCACTGGACAGCTGCAACGCCGTCGACCACAACGCGAAGGTTACACCCATTTCAAACAGGCCCACATAGGCCGCCGCCGCAATGCCGCTCCAGCCGGGCAATACCAGTTCGGAAAATCCAGCGCACAGGGCCAGTGCAACCGGCGCCGCCACCAGGAAGTTGAGACAGAGACAGGCGACGGGGTCGCGTCTGTTGCGCGTGGATAGCAGCCAGTAAAGTGCCCAGATGACCGTGCTCGCCAGCGCCAGACCAACACCTTTCACGCTGTCAAACTCAAGCGCCAGCACCTGTCCGCGGGTGGCGATGATCAGTACCCCGCTATAGCCCAATACCAGCGCCAGCACATCGCGCCGCTTCAGCTTATGCCCCAGCACCGGCACGGCCAGCAGTGCGAGTGCAATGGCCCAGGTATAATTGATCGCCTGCGCCTGCTGGGCCGGCAATAAATCGTAGGCGTTCAGCAGCACAGTGTAATAGATAACCGGGTTGACCAACCCCATCAGCAGGAAGTAGCCCGGTGTTGCAACAGCGTACTCCCACAACAGGGGCAAGCGGCCACGGCGCCAGGTGACAAGCAGTAAAGCGAGAGCAGAGAAGCAGACCGAGTAGGCCACCAGTTGCAGTACATCCATTTCCCGCAATGCCAACTTGAACGCGGTGGCAACCGTGGACCAGGCAAGCACAGCACCAAGTCCGTAGAACAAGGCCTGGCGATCGGTGTTTTGGTGCACCTGCATAAATTCTCGAGTTGGCATGACGGGCCTGGAAATTCCGGGCATATGTTACGTCATCGGCGGGACAAAGCCAGAAGGGCAATCGAGACGAGTTGGCACTCATCGCCCCGCCCTATACCGTCTGAAGCTTTTAGGGCATTCTGAACTGCCAAAAGCTCATAATATGCGAGAGCAGAAAGACTTGAGTCACAACACTAAACCCGAGCCAGACTTGTCACCGGCCCTGGCACTTACGCCGATTATATTCCTGATCGCCCTGCTGGGCTGCTCGGTTTACCTGTTTGGCGCCGACTCCTCGGCCGGTGCCAACCAAGTTGCACTGATGCTGGCCTCCTGTGTCGCTGCGCTGGTTGGCCGCAAAGTGGGAGTGAGCTGGAGCGAAAGCCAACAGGGCATGATCCACGGCATTTCCCTGGGCCTGGGCCCCATATTGATTCTGCTCTCCGTGGGCATGTTGATTGGCACCTGGATTCTCTGTGGCACCGTACCAGCGATGATTTACTACGGCGTACAAATTATCAATCCCAGTATTTTCTATGCCGCCAGTGCGGCACTCTGCGCGGTGATAGCCATCAGTATCGGCAGTTCCTGGACCGTGGCCGGCACACTGGGAGTCGGCTTGATGGGCATCGCGGGCAGTTTTGCGCTATCCCCGACGATTACCGCCGGCGCCATTATTTCCGGGGCCTATTTCGGCGATAAATTGTCTCCCATGTCAGACACCACAAACCTGGCCGCCGCCGCCACCGGTGTTGACCTGTTCGACCATATTCGCCACATGCTGTGGACAACCATTCCGGCTTTCGCGCTGGCGCTGCTGATCTTTGCCCTTATCGGCAGTAGCAACGCAGCAGCCCCGGGTGAAATCCGCACCCTGCAGCAATCCCTAACGGCGCAATTCAATATCGGCCTTCACCTGCTGCTACCCCTGGGTCTGATGTTGGCTCTGGTCTACAAGCGTTTTCCTGCGTATCCCGCCATTATTATCAGCGCGCTAGCCGGCGCAGTTTTCGCGGTTTTGTTCCAACCAGAAGCCGTTGTCAGGCTGGCCGGGGGCTTACCAGGTGGAGGCTTTTTCGACCTGGTCAAAGGTATCTGGATCAGCCTGTTCGATGGCTATACATCCGACAGCGACAACGCGTTTCTCGACGCACTGCTGAGCAAGGGCGGCATGAGCAGCATGCTTAACACCGTGTGGCTGATCATTTGCGCACTGGCTTTTGGCGGCGTGCTCGAGCGCACGGGCATTCTCAACTACGTGCTGCAGTGGACGCTGAGGCGCGTGAAGAGTGACGGCTCGCTGATCACCGCAACGGTTTGCACCTGTATTGGCACCAACGCGCTGGCGGCCGACCAGTACATTGCCATTGCCCTGCCAGGGCGAATGTATGCAGACACCTATGAACGCCATGGCCTGTCTCGGCTCAATCTGGCCCGCACACTGGAGGATTCCGCCACACTGACGTCGGCCCTGATCCCCTGGAATACCTGTGGCGCCTATATGTCCGCCACCCTTGGGGTTGCCACACTGCAATACGCCCCCTTTGCATTCTTCAACCTGCTTTGCCCGATAATTGCCATTGTCTACGGCTTCACCGGATTCGCACTGAAACCAACCGCGCCACCAATAGTTAAGGCAGACACCGTATGAGTGAACTTCCCCAAATCTGGGACCACCCCCAGCCCCACACGCTTCAGACTCAGGTGACAGCGGAGGATATCGACGGATTGGATCACACCAACAACACGGTCTATGTAAAGTGGTGTGAACAGGTGGCCTGGGCACATTCGGTAAGTCTGGGGCTGGACCTTGATTGCTACCGGACACTGGATCGCGCCATGGCCATCGCTCACAGCGAGTACGATTACCTGCAGGCGTCCCGCGAAGGAGACGAGATTGTTGCAGCCACCTGGATAGTGAGTTGGGACCGCAAACTGTCCATGACTCGACATTTCCAGATAGTTCGCCCCACGGACCGGGTTACCCTGTTGCGCGCTGCCGTTCGCTTCGTCTGTATCGAGATCAGCAGTGGCAGGCCGCGCCGCCTGCCCCCGGAGTTCCTCGCTGGCTACGGCCCCGCGATTCTGAGCGAGCAGTGCTAGGCGAGCGCTGACCGCTTGCTACTACCAGCGCACTGACCCACAATCATCTAACGTTTTTCCGGCTGGGTTACAGCACCATGAACTGGGATATCATCATCAAGGAATTCATTGCACTGTGGGTGGTTATAGACCCGATCGGCTCTATTCCCATATTCATCGCCGTGACTGCCGGGTTGTCCGTCACCGATAAACGCTCAATTGCCATCAAAGCGACCGCTATCTCCGCCGCCATCCTGATGTTCTTTCTGGTCGCCGGGCAGTTCCTGCTGGAAGCCCTGCAAATTCACCTGCAGGCCTTCCAGATTGCCGGTGGTATTGTGCTGTTCCTCTTTGCGCTCACCATGATTTTCGGCGACAGCAAGATCGATGATGAAAGGAAACAAATCAGCGGCAATGCCAGCCACCTGGCCGTCTTTCCTCTGGCTGTTCCCTCACTGGCCTCCCCCGGCGCCATGCTCGCGGTGGTAATGCTTACCGACAATCACCGCTATACCGTCTCTGAACAGTTCTTTACCGCCGCTGCAGTACTCGCAGTATTGGTCATTACCCTGGTACTTTTTTTGATGGCGAATCCCATCCAGCGAGTGATAGGCGATGCGGGTGCCAGTATCGTCAGCCGCGTAATGGGCCTGGTGCTGGCCTCAGTGGCCGTCGACAACATTCTGCATGCACTGACGAGCTATTTTAATCTTGCTTGAACGGCGTTGAGATAATTGCCCAACGGCCGCACACTGCCCCTGGGCATTACGCTCGTGCCCAGTCAAAGGCCAGCACATCGCGAATATCTGCGTGGCCGCTGGCCAGCATCAATAACCTGTCCACCCCCAGAGCCACACCACTGCACTGCGGCAGGCCGTGTGCCATAGCAGCAAGCAGCCGCTCATCCAGTGGCCGTGGCGCCAGGCCCCGGTCTCGGCGCTGGAGATTGTCGCGTTCAAATCGCAACCGTTGCTCAGCGGGGTCGGTAAGCTCGCGGTAGCCATTGGCCAGCTCCAGGCCGTCGACATACAACTCAAAGCGGTGCCCCACCTGCACGCCATCCACTTCTGAAATCTGCGCTAGCGCTGCCTGTGATGCCGGGTAGTCATGGACAAAGCACATACCTCTGGTGGCCAGTTGTGGTTCAACAACATGGCTCATCAGCAGGTCCAGCCAAAGATCCTTATCACCGGTTAGAGCACCAGTATCAATACGCGAGCTGGCGAGGGCCTGTAATTCGGCAACGGTGGCGGTAAATGGATCCACAGACAGCAGCTCACGAAACAGCTGACGGTAGCTGTAAGTGTGCAATTCTCGCCCGCCGATGCAATAACGCACCAGCTCAGCCACCTCGGCCATCAGCTCATGATGATCGAAGCCCGGCCTGTACCATTCCAGTATCGTGAATTCAGGATTGTGCCTGGCACCGGCCTCACCGTCGCGAAACGCTTTCGCCAGTTGGAAAATTGGCTGGCCATGACTGGCCAACAGGCGCTTCATGGCATATTCCGGCGAGGTCTGTAAAAAACGCGGCTCTGCAATGGATGAGCCGCGTTCAACGGTCAGCGGCTCCAGAGCAGGGTCGGTAACGCCCGTGTTGCACAGCAGTGGCGTCTCTACCTCGAGAATCTCTCGGCTGGCAAAAAAACTGCGTATCCGGCCCAGCAACCTTGCACGCGCCCGCAGTGTGTCCAGCTTCGCGGACGGTTGCCAGCCCACGGCGGAACTCAGGATTTACTGACGCGGTTCTGGTATTCGCCGCTGCGTGTATCAACCCGAATCACTTCGCCCTGGTTGATAAACAAGGGCACTTTCACCACAGCCCCGGTACTCAGTGTTGCCGGCTTGCTGCCGCCCTGTGCAGTGTCGCCTTTGAGCCCGGGATCGGTCTCGACGATTTCCAGCTCGACAAAATTCGGGGGCGTAACGATAAGAGGGGCTCCGTTATAGAGAGTAACTTCAAAGCGTTCCTGCTCTTTCAGCCAGTTGAGCGCGTCGGCGACCGCCTTTTCATCGGCCCGATGCTGCTCAAACGTATCCGGCTCCATAAAATACCAGAACTCGCCATCGGTATAGAGGTACTCCATGGTGAGATCGATAACATCGGCCCCCTCCAGCGTTTCGCCAGAGCGAAAGGTACGCTCCCATACCCTGCCTGTATTGAGGTTGCGCAACTTCACGCGGTTAAAAGCCTGCCCTTTTCCCGGTTTAACAAATTCATTGTCCAGGATGCTACAAGGCTCGCCATCCAGGATAACCTTCAGGCCGGAACGGAAGTCGTTGGTGGAGTAATTAGCCATGGTGATCTCGTGTCTGTATGAAAAGCCGCCAATGATAACTCAGGCAGCGGACCAATGGCAGATAGGGCATTTTGACATTGGCGGGCATTGCAGTTTTATAAGATACTGCAGGCATGATGGTTCCACTAGACCTGATCATGCGAAAGGACCCCTAGCGAATGAGCATCGATCCACCGGTAAAGCTACGATTACCACGACAGGATCTACAGGATTTCGATGCCTTCCCCCTGTCGGCTGCGGGTGCGCGCAACTGGGTGCTTGCACTTCCCGTTACAAGCTCCAGCCAGGTGGCACAGCAGCTGGCGGCAGTACTGGTGGAGCTCAATCGTGTAGAGCTGGCCCCCGAGCTGCGCTACAACATCCTGGAAGAATTGCGTCGACCTCTGCTGATCGCCACCGCCAACCTGTCCAGGCGTTTTCTCAAACAACCCCTGATCATGCCGACCGAGCCCCGCTACATGGCGGAACTGGCCGATGAGCTCCTCACTGCAGCGGGCACGGCATACACCATTGCCGCGGTGCATGCCATCCAGCGCCGGGACAGCATTCGCGAGGTGAATCCCGCGCGCCTGGTGTGTGAATCGATTCACCGGGCAACCCGCTTTGCAGGTGCCCGGATTTTGCAGACCTTCCAACTCTACCGGCCAGTTGCATTGTATGGCTGGCTTGCTCTGCACCAGCTCTACGCTCTCGCAGAGGGTCAACGGCTCACCCAACTGACAGTCGAAGACGATCTGTACGGCAGTGGCACGATTACCACCGCGTATATGCAGGCACTCATACTGGGCTGCTGCAAACCAAACCAGCTGCGACAAAATGATCTCGCCGCCATCTACCGTGGGTTGCAGGAGTGGGGCGCACTAATAAAAGTTGAGCAACAACCCAGGGAGCACGGCTTGTTTCTGGTCGACCTGGACAGCGATCGCCCGCCTCTGTACAGCCAGCTCTATCATAAATCTCCCGGCCCCAGAGCCCGCTATATCGATACGGACTCGCTGGAACAACACTTACAGAAACTGCTTACTGACGACAGCAGACAAAGTATCGTATTTGACAAGGACACAGTGATCGGACCGATTCTGCTGGAGCATTTAGTGACGTCCTTCAGCAAGATGAGCATGCGCAATTTCACTCGCAGGCAAGCCTCCAGGGCCATGTGGGTCGCGGTTGGTTTCAGTGCCTGTCATTTCTACATGGCGGGTGAGAAAAATTTCGAACAAGTCGTGTTTGGCTCGCAGTATATTTCCCCCTCAGCACAAAGGCCGAGCGGAAACCCCTTCCTGAAACTGCCGAACAAGGGCGATCTCTGGCAACAGGCCAACCCGCAAGAGGATTTCAGCGGGGATTCCTACACGTCACGCGACGAAAAAATGTCGCATGAGGTCGCGGTAGACCAGCAAACCCTGGCGGCACTGGCAGGTGAGAATGGCGACAATTTGTCCGACGCGCAGCGCTATGCAGCACATCGGATAATGATGATCGACGCCAGTCCGGGTGGCTACTGCCTGGAGTGGACAGCGGAATTGCCAGCCGATATCAAAACCGGCGACCTCGTTTGCGTGCGGGAAGAGGAAAACCCACGCTGGGCGATTGCTGCCATACGCTGGGTGAGCCAGGTTGATAGTGACAAAACCCTACTGGGGCTGGAGCTGCTGAGCCCGGAGGCCAAACCCTACGGCGCCCGCATGCAACCGCATAAGAAAGGCGAAGATGCTGAACCCATTCGGGTAATGCTGCTGCCCGAAATCAAACTGGTGGGGCAGCCTCCCACACTGATTACACCGAGGGCAGGCTTTCGGGAACGACAAAAAATCGTACTGGCGCGACACGACGAGGAGTATTTCATCCAGCTGCTGCGGCAGGTAGCCGTAACCGGTGCCTTCGCACAATTTGAGTTTCGGCATATAAAGCAATTGGATGAAGTACTGGCTGAGGACAAGAGCCGCCCCCGCGACTCCCGCTTCGACTCCCTGTGGACCAATATCTGAAGCTAAAAAATGTTGTGCCCGCCGCTTTAGCGGGCCGCCGCCGCGTGGTTCTGGTAACGGTCCGATAAGCCCAGTAGATACAAAATCGCATCGAGACCCAGGGTTGATATGGATTGTTCGGCAGACTGCTGCACCAGCGGTTTTGCCCTGAAGGCAATACCCAGTCCCGCGATACTCAACATGGGCAAGTCATTCGCACCATCACCCACCGCAATCACCTGCTGCAGATCAATGTTCTGTTCCGCCGCCAATTGGCGCAATAACTCGGCTTTGCGGGCGCCGTCCACTATGGTGCCCACTACTTCACCAGTAACCGCCCCGTCGGCAATATCCAGCTCATTGGCGTGGATATAGTCTATGCCCAGACGCGCCTGTAAATAGCGTGCGAAATAGGTAAAGCCCCCGGAAACAATCGCCGTCTTGTATCCCAGCGTGTGCAATGTCGCCAGCAGGTGTTCAGCGCCCTCGGTGACCTTCAACTCGCTCGCCACCTGCGCCAGCGCCTTTTCATTAAGCCCTTTCAATAAAGCAACCCGGGTGCGAAAACTCTCGCTGAAGTCGATCTCGCCACGCATGGCGCGTTCGGTAATAGCGCTGACCTGCTCGCCAACACCCGCCACACGCGCCAGCTCATCGATCACCTCCGCCTCTATCAGCGTGGAATCCATGTCGAACACCACCAGACGACGATTGCGGCGGTACATAGTGTCCTGTTGAAAGGCCAGGTCGACATCCAGCGCACCGGCAACCTCCAGCAGGTCGCGTCTGAACAGGCTGGAGTCCTGCAGTGGTCCACGCACGGAAAACTCCACACAGGCCTTACTGAGAGCGGGTAACTCGCCCAGCGGGATTCGGCCCGACAAGCGACTGATACTGTCAATGTTAAGGCCGTGCTGCGAAACCACAGCCGTCACCCGCGCCAGCTGGTCCGCCGTAATCTTGCGAGCCAACAGCGTAATAATGTAGCGCGCACGGCCATGGGCCTGCACCCACAGGTGGTAGCTTTCCCTGGATTCCGAGGTAATGCGAACCTGCATTCCGTGGCGTTCAGCGTAGCCCGTTACCTCGGCACACATGGCTGCAGAATCGCAGTCCACCGGCACTTCCACCAGCACACCCATGGACAGCGTGGCGTGGATCACGGCCTGGCCAATATCCAGAACGTTGACGGAATGCCCGGCCAGAATGGCGGTAATCCCGGCCGTGAGGCCCGGCTGGTCCTCACCGGAAATACTGATCAGCAGTATGTCATTCAACGATACAATCTCTGGGTAGTGGCAACGCGGCTATTCTACCCGCTGGCGACAACTGCTGGGAAGTGAAGCCAGAAAGCCCGCCACCTAGCACCCGTGAGCATGCTCTCGCCGCAAAAAGTCTGGCACGGCAACAACTGTGGTTTATACTGGCGCCCGTCTCAATACGGCTAACCCACTTGAAGAACCCCCTGGAAAACAGCGGCCTTGGTCAACAACTGGCATTAGTCAGCGCGGGACTGTGTCTGCTGGTCAGCCTGGCACTGGTCACACTGGCGGCCATTTCCACCCGGCATATGCAGCTGCAGCAGCAGGAAGAATACGGGTCAGCGCTGGCTCGACAAATAGCCACACGTATCAGCGCAGCCCTGGAGACGGGAGACTTACTCAGCGCGTCGGCTTCCCTCAACCTGTTTGTGGAAACCTCTTCTGCAGAGGAGGTGGCCATATTCGATGTAGAGGGCAAGGCTCTTGGACAGGCGGGCGATGCTGTGGGCCAGAATCTGCAGCAGTACCAGGCGCCGGTGCAGGTGGAATCGGACATCGCCGGACTGGTGGTCATCACCATCAGTACCGACGCTGCTGGCGCTGCGCGATTACAATTCGTGCTAAGCCTGCTGGGGCTGGCAGTTCTGCTCAGCCTGACCGTATATATCACCACACGGCATTTTGGGCAGCGCCTGGCAAATCGTCTGGCGGCTATGGCCGGTGCCATCGGGCTGGATGATCAGGCAGAGGGGCCCAGACCCCACAACGAAGTCGCCTTACTGGAGGAAAACATTGCCGCGCTGCCGATGGATTTATTGCGCACGCGCAGCGAAACCAATCCCAGGGAAGAAAATTATCGCACCACCGCAGTACTGTACCTGCACCTGACCAGCCTCGCGGACTACATTGACACACTGGACGAGCAGGCGCTGCACCGCTATACCGACAGACTGCATCATCTGGTACTGGCGGCAGCTGATTTCTACGCCGGCGACCTCCAGGTTGCCCGCCAGTTCGGCCTCGCTATCTATTTCAGCGGGCACAACAGCGCTGGCAGTGCCGCATTCAGGGCAGCCTCCTGCGCCTGGCTGATACAGGCTGCGAGCCGCGAGCTGGAGAAAAAGATACGCCGCAGCGTGGCCATGGCGATGGCTATTTCCCAGAGTGAACTGGGTGCGGGCGACAGGGCAGACATTTATCCCGGGCTGTATATCCAGCACACGCTGGACGAACTGGAAACTCTTTGCGCCAACCGACCGCCACGGGTGATGTTGTCACCGGTGGTTTGCGAGGATGCTGACGTGGCATCACGGCTGCAACACGCTGCCACCGAAGTGATGGACTTCGCGGTGCTGGAGGAGTTCGCTGACCCCTACCAGGATTTACTCGAGCGCCAGTTGCGCCTGATTCTCAAGCGACTGACGGACCCGTCACGGGGCTGAGGCCCGATCAGCCCTCGATACTTATAGAGTCCACTTTCTGGAAGCCCCTGGGCAGCTTGTTGCCACGGCGACCTCGCTCCCCCCGATAGTGCTCCAACTCGCTAAACTTCAATTTGATATGCCGCTTGCCAGCGTACACCAACAGGCTGTCCTGTTCGCTGATGACTTGCACAGCAACCACAAACTCCTCGCGACTCTGTATTCTGGCCGAGGGAATACCGATAATCTTGTTGCCCTTGCCCCGGGCCAGCTGCGGCAGATCTGCCAGCGGGAATACCAGCAGTCGGCCCTCGTTCGTCACCGCAACTACCCAGGAACCCTCCACGGCGTGAATCGCAGAAGGCTGCAAGACCTGCCCGCCTTTGGGCAGGCTGATCGCCGCTTTGCCGGCACGATTCTTGGTTTGTAGATCAGCCAGCTTTGCAACAAATCCGTAGCCGGCATCGCTGGCCAGCAGGTACAGCTGGTCTTCGGTACCCATCATCATGCCCTCAAAACTGGCACCTGACGGGGGGTTAATGCGCCCCGTGACAGGCTCGCCCTGGCCTCTTGCCGATGGCAGATTGTGAGTGGCCACCGTATAGGCGCGGCCGGTGGAATCGAGTATTACCACCGGCTGGTTAGTGCGCCCACGCACCGCCATTTTGAAGGCGTCACCGGATTTATAGCTGAGGCTGGTCGGATCGATATCGTGACCCTTGGCGCCGCGAATCCAGCCCTTTTCCGACATAACCACCGTCACCGGGTCAGCGCTCACCAATTCCAGCTCACTGAACGCTTTCGCCTCCTCCCGCGCCACCAGCGGCGAGCGGCGTGCATCGCCAAACTTTTCCGCCACCGCTACCAGTTCTTTCTTGATCAGTGTCTTCAGGCGGGCGGCACTGCCCAGTATCTTCTGCAGCTCATCGCGCTCGATAGCCAATTCATCCTGTTCACCGCGAATACTCATCTCTTCCAATTTGGCAAGATTGCGCAGTTTCAAATCCAGTACGGCTTCGGCCTGTGTATCACTCAGCTCAAAACGTGCCATTAGCGCTGGCTTGGGCTTGTCCTCGGTGCGAATGATATGGATCACTTCATCGATATTGAGAAAAGCGGTCAGGTAGCCTTCCAGGATATGCAGCCGCTTCAGCACTCGCTCCAGGCGATATTCGAGGCGACGGCGAACAGTAT
This sequence comes from uncultured Haliea sp., assembly GCA_963977485.1. Taxonomy (GTDB): domain Bacteria; phylum Pseudomonadota; class Gammaproteobacteria; order Pseudomonadales; family Halieaceae; genus JARRPM01. The sequence continues at coordinate 370,969 of CAXBOW010000003.1, read as the reverse complement.
CCGTGCGAAATGTGAGCCACTCGCGCAGTATGCGAACCAGGCCTTTCACCCCGGGACGACCATCGATGCCGATCATGTTCAGATTGATACGGTAACTGCGTTCAAGATCGGTGGTGGCACATAAGTGGATCATCAAGCCATCGAAGTCGACTCGGTTGGAGCGCGGCATGATGACCAGACGTGTGGGGTTCTCGTGGTCGGACTCATCGCGCAGGTCAGCGACCATCGGCAATTTTTTCGCCTGCATCTGGGCAGCGATCTGTTCCAGCACCCGCGACCCCGACACCTGGTGGGGCAGCGCGGTAATGACCAGGTCAGCGCCCTCTCGCTCCCACACCGCGCGCATGCGCAAGGCCCCGCGCCCGGTTTCGTACATGGCCAGAATATCTTCCCTGGGCGTGATAATTTCTGCCTCCGTGGGGAAATCCGGGGCCAGTACATGTTCGCAAAGTTCTGCCACAGTCGATTTCGGTGCATCCAGCAACCGTATTGTTGCCGACACCACTTCCCGCAAATTGTGCGGCGGCACATCGGTGGCCATGCCCACGGCTATGCCAGTTGTGCCATTGAGCAGAACGTTGGGCACCTGGGCCGGCAGTACCCGAGGCTCCTCCAGGGTACCGTCGAAGTTGGGCGACCAGTCCACGGTACCCTGGCCCAACTCCGCCAGTAGCACATCGGCGTAGGCAGTCAGGCGCGATTCCGTATAGCGCATGGCGGCAAAGGATTTAGGATCGTCCGGTGAGCCCCAGTTCCCCTGCCCATCCACCAGCGGGTAGCGGTAACTGAAATTTTGCGCCATCAGTACCATGGCCTCGTAGGCCGCACTGTCACCGTGGGGGTGGAATTTACCAATCACGTCGCCCACAGTACGCGCCGATTTCTTGAATTTGGCCGTGGCCTTAAGCCCCAGCTCGCTCATGGCGTACACGATGCGCCGCTGCACCGGTTTCAGGCCATCGCCTACGTGCGGTAAGGCGCGGTCCAGAATGACGTACATGGAGTAATCCAGGTAAGCCTTCTCGGCATACTGCTTCAGCGACACCTGTTCGATGCCGTCGTTATCAATCTCAATAATGTCAGACATTACTACTGGCCTGTCTTTGTCTAGTTAAGCTGGGATAGGTAAAAATCTGTTGCTGGCCCGGCGGCGATGCCGGCGGGTACTGGCGTTTAATTCACACCATAACTGCCGCGAAGGCCCACCAACTGCTCGTTGAGATTGACGATTGAATTCGCCATATCGACCAACAGGCTGTGAATGGTCGCGGGGTTGCTCTTGATAAGCTCGGTAAACTGTTCCTTGGGAACTTTCACCACCGAGCAGGCAGTTTTGGCACGCACTGTCGCACTGCGGTCAGCGTGGGTAAGTGCCGCCATGGCGCCAAAAATCTCACCCTCGCCTATGCGCCCAACGGTCACATCGTCCACCAGCACTTCTGCAACGCCACTGGACATGGTAAATACATAATCGGCTTTTTCGCCCTGAAGAATAATATCTTCACCGGCTGCATAATCCTCAAAACCCGGGGTGGCCGGCGCCTCATCAGGCACGCTGGCCGCCGTAATGCGCAACATAAGCCCACTGTAGGTCACCAACACTCGGCTCCACAGACGCATTGCCGCAGGCTCACTGAAGACCCGGCGCAAAAACTCCAGGGCCGGGTAGCAGTCCAGTCTTGCGCCGGCGGCGCTGCGGTAATAAACAGAACTGTCGGCTTCGGTGCTACCGGCTATGTCGGGTAGTAATATTTCACCTTCTTCGAGGGTATAGACGATCTTACCCTGATAATGCGCGCTGATTGTCCCACGCCGTACCACGTAAAACTGGTTGCCGTCGTAACCACGGAAATGCCCGTCGCTGGCTGGCGCCACTTCCAGCGGCAAGCCCGGCATGCCCACTACACCCAACAGCGCTTCGATCAGCTCGCCGTACTGCTGGGTGAGTAAGGTAAAATCCTGCGTGAGTTCAGTATCGGCCAACATCGGTAAACCCCTGTCCGATATATCCCGGTTGCGGTCTGCGCACCCGGTGGATTGCACCCCTGTTATTGCAACGGTCGCGAGTGAGTGTACACCTTTTCCCGCCGCTGCTTGCAGCCTATAGTAACAATTAGGGCCTGTTAAAACTATCCGCGTTAGCCCTGCGGTGTGAGAAAAGCGCCAATCCACATATGAGGGCCCCGCAACAATGAATTACCAGTGGCAGACAACTGAATTTGCCGGACTGAACGGCGCGGCACTCTACGCCGTGTTGCAGCTTAGGCAGGACGTATTCGTAGTGGAACAAGACTGCCGCTATCAGGATATCGACAACCTCGACCAGGGTGCAGTACACATGCTCTGCTGGCAGGAGGGTGAGCTACTGGCTTACCAGCGCTGCCTGGCACCGGGAACACACTTTGTGGAAAGCGCTATTGGCCGGATCGTCGTCAGCCCGCAGGCGCGGGGCCGGAAGCTGGGAAAAGAACTGGTAACACGCGGCATCGACCACAACCTGCTGCGCTGGCAGGACCACGGCATCAGGATAAATGCCCAGGCTTACCTGGAGGCGTTTTATGCCGACCTGGGCTTTGTATCAGCAGGCGATGTGTTTGACGAAGACGGCATAGCACACATTCAGATGGTATACGCGCGCCCCGGCTGACTCAGGCGGCAGCACACTCAAGCAGGAAGGTTACCGGCCCATCGTTGGTCAGGCTGACCTGCATGTCGGCGCCGAATCGACCCGCAGCAACAGAAGTGTGACGCCCGCGCAGCTCATTCAACACATAGTTGTACAGCGGCTCGGCTTCGGCCGGTGGCAGCGCACTGGAGAAGCTTGGCCGCAAGCCCCTGCCGGTGTCCGCAGACAGGGTGAACTGGGATACCAGCAATACGCCCCCCTGGATGTCAGCCACGCTGTGGTTCATGCGCCCTGTTTGGTCAGCAAAAACCCGATAGGCGAGGAGCTTGTCCAGCAGGCGGTTCGCCGTAGCCTGGTCATCTCCCTTGTCCAGCCCGAGAAATACCAGCAGGCCAACGCCTATCTCACCGACCACCTCATCGCCCACCCGCACACTGGCGCTGGAAACCCGTTGCAGCAGGCCTTTCACCAATATCTAGCTGCGATCGGCGCGGCGGCGCTCATGCTCCAGCAGCAATTTCTTGCGCAGTCGAATACTCACGGGCGTGACCTCTACCAACTCGTCTTCTTCGACGAACTCCAACGCCTGTTCCAATGTGTGGAGCACAGGTGGCGTCAACGTGAGGGCCTCGTCGGTGCCGGAGGCACGAACGTTGGTGAGCTGCTTACCCTTGGTGGGGTTCACCGTCAGGTCATTGCTGCGGCTGTGCAGGCCGATGATCTGGCCCTCATACACTTCCACGTTGGGGTGAATAAACAGACGACCCCTGTCCTGCAGGTTAAACAGGGAAAAACCCAGCGTCTTGCCCTTGACCATGGATACCAGCACGCCATTCATGCGGCTCGCAATTTCAGCATTCTTAACCGGGCCGTAGTGATCGAATACGTGGGTCAGAATACCTCCACCGGAGGTCATGGTGAGAAACATGGAGCGGAAACCGATCAGACCCCGGGCCGGTACAATAAACTCCAACCTGACCCTGCCCTTGCCGTCGGGCACCATATTTTCCAGCTCTGCCCGGCGCAGGCCCAGTTCTTCCATTACCGCGCCCTGGTGCTGCTCTTCACAGTCAATAACCAGCTGCTCGTAGGGCTCGTGCATCTTGCCATCCACTTCCTTCTGGATCACTTCAGGCCTGGACACGCCAAGCTCGAAGCCCTCACGGCGCATGTTTTCGATCAGTACCGACAAATGTAACTCACCGCGACCGGACACCTTGAACTTGTCCGGACTGTCGCCCGGCTCCACCCTCAGCGCCACGTTGTGGATCAGTTCCCGCTCCAGCCGCTCCTTGATATTGCGGGAGGTAACGTACTTGCCTTCCTTGCCCGCAAAAGGTGAATTATTGACCTGAAAGGTCATGCTCACCGTGGGCTCGTCTACCGATAGCGGCGGCATCGGTTCTATTTTGTCCGGATCACACAGGGTGTCAGAAATATTCAAACCCTCGATACCGGTGATACAGACAATGTCGCCTGCCTCGGCGGACTCAATATCCAGCCTGTCCAGCCCGTGATAGCCCATAAGCTGCAATACGCGACCCTTGCGAGTGCCGCCCTCGGGATCTACCACCGCGACCTGGGTATTGGGCGCAAGTTTGCCACGGGTGATGCGACCGATGCCGATGACACCCACATAGCTGCTGTAGTCCAGCGCGGAAATCTGCATTTGCAGTGGCCCGTCTGAATTCACCGCAGGTGCCGGGACCTTGTCGACAATGGTCTCGAAAAGGGGCTGCATATCTGTCGCCATATCCTCATGATCGAGCCCGGAGATGCCCTGGATGGCCGAGGCAAATATAACGGGGAAATCCAGCTGTGCCTCAGTGGCACCCAGACGGTCAAACAGGTCGAAAACCTGGTCTACGACCCAGTCGGGACGCGCACCGGGGCGGTCGACCTTGTTGATCACCACAATCGGATTCAGGCCCTGCTCAAACGCCTTGGAGGTGACAAAACGGGTCTGGGGCATGGGGCCGTCCACCGCGTCCACCAGCAACAGTACCGAGTCGACCATGGACAGTACCCGCTCTACTTCTCCGCCAAAGTCAGCGTGCCCGGGCGTGTCCACAATATTGATGCGGTAGTCGTTCCACCGCAGCGCGGTGTTCTTGGCAAGGATGGTAATGCCGCGCTCGCGCTCCTGATCATTGGAATCCATGATCCGCTCAGAACCCTCTGAACGTCTATCCAGCGTGCCAGACTGCTGTAACAGGCAGTCAACCAGGGTTGTCTTGCCATGGTCTACGTGAGCAATAATGGCAATATTGCGAAGCTTATCGATCAAGGGGATTACCTCAGGGCACCGGGGCCCGATTCTGATTACGGCCAGCTCTCCGACAGGAGAACATCACTACAGGCGTTCTGCCTCTCGCGATGTACCGTACATCCTGCACATAAAAAGGGCGCGGATTATACACTATTGCTGATCGCCAGGGACAGGGCAATTATGGCGCGTAGACTTTTACGTCCAGATCTGCATTTTCCAGTAAGTGGCTGGCGTGCAGGCGGCTCATGACGCCCTTGCCGCAATAGAGCATATAGCTGCCAGCCGTCAGCTCGCCCGCCCTGGCGTGCAATTGATAGAAGGGAATGTGCAAAACCGGCACCGGCAGCTCCAGAGGACTGAGCTCTGTCTCTTCCGGGTGCCTTATATCGATTACAGTACTACCGGCCAGCGGCACGGTAAGTACCTCGACCTCCACGCGCGACAAATCCTCCTCAGCCAACCGGTCGATACGGCTCTGACGCGCCCCGGCAATCGCCCGGTCGAGGATCGCCATATCGAAGTTCTTCTCGTGAGCCTGCACCCGCCCCAGTTTGGCCCGGGTTGTGGGGTTAACCGAGATGATGCCGCAGTACTCCGGCATGCTCGCAGCGAATTCCTCGGTGCCGATGGTCGCCGCCATGCGCACAATGTCCTCTTTGTCAGTGGCAATTAGAGGTCGCAGTACCAGACGCTCCGTTACCTGGTCGATTACCGCAAGATTGCGCAGGGTCTGACTGCTCACCTGCGCGACACATTCACCGGTTACCAGCGCATCGATCTCCAGGTCTTCTGCCAGACGGTCCGCTACACGCAGCATCATGCGCTTCAGGATAACCCCCATCTGGCTGTCCTCGATTTTTCCCAGCAATTCAGCCACAACCTCGTCGAAAGGCACACTGATAAACAACACGCGCTGGTTGCAGCCATATTTTTGCCACAGGTAAAGCGCGACCTCCTTAACACCGATTTCGTGGTCGCGACCGCCGAGATTGAAAAACAGAAAATGGGTGCGCATACCGCGCCGCATCGTGAGGTAACTGGCCACCGGCGAGTCAAAGCCGCCGGAAATCAGCGACAATACCGGGTCCAGGCTGCCGACAGGGTAGCCCCCCAACCCGCGATGGCGGTGTGCGATAACAAACAGGGTGTTCTTGCTGATTTCCAGATCCACGGTCACTTCGGGCTTCTTCAGGCGCACACGGGCAGCGCCGCTGCGGGCCAACAGCGCGCCGCCAACCTCGCGCTCCACATCAATAGAAGTGAAGTCGTGGCTGCCGGTGCGCTTGCAGCGCACAGCAAAGGAACGCCCTTCCAGCTGCGCCGCGTACACGGGCAACACCTGCTCAACAATCTCCTCCAGCGCAGGCAGCGGGTACTCACGCACCTCCAGTATGTAGGTAATACCCGAGACATGCCGCATTGCCTCCACCATGCGGGCAAGCTTCCGCTCGTCCACCAGTGTGGTTTCCAGTCTGAGCTTGTCCCAGTGCCGGTGCAATTTTATGTCCGGATCAATCTCGCGTAGCACCGCGAGCAGGTTTCTCGCAAGTTGCGCGACGAATCGGCGCCGCACAGGCTTGCTCTTGATAGCGATTTCTGAGAAGTACTTGACAACGAATTTCATAGGGGCGATAACGTCGCGGCCGGTCCGGCGCGTAGTATACGGGCTCAGGACGGGAATTGTGCAGTTCACGCCGACAAACCTCATATACCGGGGCGCGGCGCACCAAAGAGGTGCGTAAATGCACTATATTGGTGCGGGACTAAATCAGCCGCAACTTTTCTAGACAGGAAAGCAAATAAAATCAAGGGCTTAGACAAAGCATCATTTTGGCACAGCTCTTGCTGTTACTGAAGCGCCAGGAATACGTGGTTACTCCGATCCTGCAGTAACCAGCACCAAGCAACGCAGGCCGGCAAGACTGGCCCGAATACCACCCCATGGAGGAATTGAGATGTCAGAGAACACTCTGAACCTGATTAAAGAGAACGAAGTACGCTGGGTAGACCTGCGCTTCACCGATACCCGCGGCAAGGAACAGCACGTCACGATACCGTCAAAAGAAGTTAGTGAAGACTTCTTCGAAGGCGGCAAAATGTTCGACGGTTCCTCCATCTCGGGCTGGAAAGGCATTAACGATTCCGACATGGTCCTGATGCCTGACGACTCCACGTCCATTCTGGACCCGTTCACCGATGACGCCACCATAATTCTGCGCTGCAATGTGGTTGAACCCACAACCATGCAGGGCTATGACCGCGACCCCCGCTCTGTGGCCCAGCGCGCCGAGGACTACCTGAAAACAACCGGTATCGGTGACACCGCCTATTTTGGCCCGGAGCCCGAGTTCTTCATTTTTGACGATGTGAAGTGGCAGGTGGACATGAGCGGTGCCAGCTACAAGATCAACGCCGAGGAAGCGGCCTGGTCTTCCGGCCTGGCGTACGACGAGGGCAACACCGGCCACCGGCCAGGTGTGAAAGGCGGGTACTTCCCTGTGCCTCCTGTTGATTCCCTGCACGATATCCGCGCCGCCATGTGTACCGCGATGGAACAGATGGGACTGGATATTGAGGTTCACCATCACGAGGTAGCCACAGCGGGTCAGTGCGAAATCGGCGTCAGGTTCAGCACCCTGGTGAAGAAGGCGGACGAAGTACAGATCCTCAAGTACTGCGTGCACAATGTGGCGCACGCCTACGGCAAAACGGCTACTTTCATGCCCAAGCCGGTGGTTGGAGATAACGGCTCGGGTATGCATGTTCACCAATCCATCGCCAAAGACGGCAAGAATGTTTTCGCAGGCGACGGCTATGCTGGCCTCTCTGATGATGCTCTGTTTTATATCGGCGGCATCATCAAGCACGCGCGTGCCTTGAACGCTTTCACCAACCCGTCCACCAACTCCTACAAGCGTCTGGTGCCTGGCTTTGAAGCACCTGTAATGCTGGCCTACTCGGCTCGCAACCGCTCAGCGTCCATCCGTATTCCCTACGAGCCCAGCGCTCGTGGCAAACGCATCGAGGCTCGCTTCCCGGACCCTATGGCCAACCCCTATCTGGCCTTTGCTGCCATGATGATGGCTGGCCTGGATGGCATCCAGAACAAGATCCACCCCGGCGAGCCCGCCGACAAGGACTTGTACGACCTGCCGCCGGAAGAGGGCAAACTGATTCCCACGGTTTCTTCCAGCCTGGAAATGTCGCTTGCCGCCCTCGATGAGGACCGCAGCTTCCTTACAGCCGGTGGTGTCTTCTCAGATGACATGATCAACGCCTATATCGAGCTGAAGGAAGGCGAGATTCAGCGCCTGAACATGACAACTCATCCGATTGAGTTTGAGATGTACTACTCGATGTAAGAATCGCTGATTCTCACAATAGCCCGCTGCTCCCAGCGGGCTTTTTTTTGACCGGCATATCGCTCGCATTGTTAATGCACGCCCACCGTTTCGCGATGAAGCTTTTTCCGCCTGCGGGTTTTCTGCTAGTGTGTTGCCTTTCCGCGTCAGTTATTAGGTGAAAATGATGAGAACACTGCTACTGGCAACACTGCTACTGCTGCCATTGCTGGGTACGGCCCAGATCTACAAGTCCACCGATGATCAGGGCAATGTCAGCTATTCCGACACGCCGCCGACAAGCGGGCCCTCGGAACAGGTCAAGTTGCAAGAGACAAACAGCACCCCGGCCCCTGACATGGTTGCACCCGCTGCCTCAAGTACCGATTCAGCAGACGAGGAAGAAGGCGCGCAATACAGCGTCAGCATTGCCTCCCCCGCCAATGAAACCACCATACCCATGGGCCCCGGCAACTTCTCCATCAGCGCCTCAGTCGAACCTGCGCTCAGCCAGGGCGCACTGCTGCAACTCTATGTGGATGGCTCACCCTCCGGTAGCCCCCAGTCCAGCAACAACTGGACTCTCACCAACGTTTTCCGCGGAGCCCACGACCTGAAGGTCGCGGTCGTCAGCAACCGGAACGACCCGGTGGCGGAGTCGGAAACTGTCCGGGTCTACGTGCTACGCCCCTCAACCAACTTCAAAAACCGCAAGTAATTCCACTGGACACCCCCACCCCAGCAATGCACCATTATGGTGCGCACTGAGAGGCAGGATCTTTAATCTCGCTCCTTAACACGGCCTATAGTATCAGGTGTATCCGTTCTTCAAGATTGAAGTAAGCGCTCACGCACGCTCCAAGCCAGTTAATGGTGTTTTAGCTGCTTTATATCGCCTCAAGGCAGATTTTGGCTCTATTTTTGCTAATCCTACATGCCTGTGGCGAGTATGTGATCAAATTTGGGGCGGCAATGGAACAAGACCAGGACATTCTGGACAATATAAGTACGGGCGTTCTCGCTCTGGATGCAAGGCTGTGCGTCACCAGCCTGAATGCCTCTGGCGAGGCCCTGCTGAAAACATCCGCGGCGCGCTGCCTGGGCGTACACGCGGGCCAGCTGGTGCTGGACTCCGCGCAGTGGCTGGAGGACCTGCAGCTGGTACTCCGCAGCAATACCCCCCTGACCCGGCGCGGTATGCCACTGACACTGTCCACCGGGCAGGAAATCCACTGCGACCTGATCATCACACCAGTGGGAAATCACTCTGACTGTCGTTTGCTGGTTGAGTTACAGCCGGTGGACCGCCTGCTCAAGATCAGCCGGGAGGAGGGCATGTTACACGCCCAGGAAACCACCCGAGCGGTTATTCGAGGGCTGGCACATGAGATCAAGAATCCCCTGGGCGGCGTTCGTGGTGCGGCACAATTATTGGCGCGAGAGCTACCAAACGAGGAACTGGCGGAATATACCCGGGTCATTATCCGCGAGGCCGATCGCTTGCGAGACCTGGTCGATCGACTGCTGGGGCCCCACCAGCAACTCGAGCTCAAACCCCTTAATATCCATGAAGTCCTGGAGCATGTTCGCAACCTCACTCTGGCTGAGACGGGCAACAGCGTTACCTTCATACGCGACTATGATCCCAGCCTGCCCGAAATTCCCGCCGATCGTATCCAGATGATCCAGGCTGTACTGAATATCATACGCAACGCCTTACAGGCGGCCACCAGCCCTGCCGCCTGCGTGATCACCTTGCGTACGCGTTCCCGACGCCAGTTCACTATAGGCAGCCAATTGCATCGCCTTGTGTACCAGATAGACATTATCGATAACGGACCTGGTATTCCCCGGGAGATCGAGCACGCGATTTTTGTACCCATGGTTACCGGCCGAGCCGAGGGCACGGGCCTCGGCCTGGCGATTGCCCAATCGGTTATCAATCACCACGGTGGTCTGCTGGAGTGCGAAAGCGAGCCAGGCAACACGCGTTTTACACTTTATATACCAATGAGACAGGACAATGAATAGACAAGCTAAAGTCTGGGTCGTCGATGATGACAGCTCCATACGGTGGGTGCTGGAGCGAGCCCTGACCCAGGCCAATATCGACAACGAAAGCTTCGTAGATGCCGACCAGTTGTTGCGGCGCATAGATGCCGAACAGCCGGATGTGATCATCAGCGACATCCGTATGCCCGGCACTGACGGGCTGCAACTGCTGTCCCTGCTCAGCGAAAAATACCCGGACCTGCCAATTATCATCACCACGGCGCACTCGGACCTCGACAGTGCCGTGGCATCCTATGAGCGCGGCGCTTTCGAGTATCTGCCCAAACCCTTCGACCTGGATGAAGTTGTCGCAGTTACCGAGCGAGCAGTGGCGCAGACACAGGAAAAGCGCGGTAACTTACCCGTCGCCGAGGAAGTGGCGGAGACCGAAATTATCGGTGAAGCGCCGGCCATGCAGGAGGTGTTTCGCGCCATCGGCAGGCTGGCACACAGCAATATCACCGTCCTGATCAACGGCGAGTCTGGCACCGGCAAGGAACTGGTAGCACGGGCGCTGCACCGACACAGTCCGCGGGCGCAGCAGCCGTTCATCGCGTTAAATATGGCCGCCATTCCCAAGGACCTGCTGGAGTCCGAGCTGTTCGGGCACGAGAAAGGCGCATTCACTGGCGCCAATAGCCGGCGTACCGGCCGCTTTGAGCAGGCGGACGGGGGCACCCTGTTCCTCGATGAAATCGGCGACATGCCGGCGGACACCCAGACCCGTCTGCTGCGCGTCTTGGCTGACGGGGAGTTTTATCGCGTTGGCGGCCACCTGCCAGTACATGCCAATGTACGTATCATCGCGGCTACCCACCAGGATCTCGAAGCACTGGTCCGGCGGGGAGAGTTCCGCGAGGATCTGTTTCACCGCCTCAACGTGATCCGCATTCACATTCCAAAGCTCGCAGAGCGACGGGAGGACATTCCCCGGCTTATGCAGTACTTCCTGCAACGCGCCGCCGAGGAGTTGGGCGGTGACACCAAGATCCTGCTTGCCAGGACAGAGGAATTCCTCACTGGCCTGGAGTGGCCGGGCAACGTGCGCCAGCTCGAAAACGCCTGCCGCTGGATCACTGTCATGGCCTCCGGTCGCGAAATTCACCTCAGTGACCTGCCACCGGAACTGGGTCAGACATCCACCCAGACCACCAGCACAGACCCATCAGATTGGCGCGAGATGCTTTCGACCTGGGCGCGCGCCGAGTTGCTGCACGGCAAAGAGCAGATACTCAGAGACGCACTCCCGGCTTTCGAACAGGTTATGATTGAAGTCGCGCTGCAACACACCCAGGGCCGGAAACGTGACGCGGCGGAGCTGCTGGGCTGGGGCCGCAATACCCTTACCCGCAAACTGAAGGAATTGCAGCTCTCGAAGGAGGCACACTCAGCTGTAACACCGGATACCGAATAGCGAAAGACTGCTCTGGCCGCTATCATTAGCCATGCTCAAAATAGTGCTGTTCCAGCCTGAAATTCCCCCCAATACGGGCAATATCATCCGCCTGTGCGCCAACACCGGTTGCTCACTGCATCTGATAGGCCCACTGGGCTTCGACCTGGACGATAAAAAGATGCGGCGCGCCGGCCTGGATTACCGGGAGTACGCTGACGTGCAAGTGTACTCAGAACTCGCCGCTTTCATGGAACAGCATGGTCAGGCGCGTATCTTCGGAGCGTCCACCCATGCCAGCCGCGTCTATAGCGACGTCAGCTATCGGCAGGGGGATGCGATTATGTTTGGCCCTGAGACGCGGGGACTGCCCGCTGATGTACTGCAGGCCCTGGGCCAGGAATTCACCATCCGAATCCCGATGCTGCCGGACAGCCGCAGCCTGAACCTGAGCAATGCTGCAGCAGTGGTCGCCTACGAGGCCTTGCGCCAGCTCGAGTTTCCCGGCCTGAGGTGAGCGCAGAGCATAGCGCACGTCCTGCACATCCTGCACATCCTGCACATCCTGCACATAAAAAAGGAGGCCGAAGCCTCCTTTCTAGCTAACCACCAAACCTAGTGCGTAGCGGGCTCAGCATCGGCCTTGCCGGCTTGCGACTGGGCCAGAGCCTGTTGGTACATGGCCTCGAAGTTAATAGGTGCCAGCATGAGAGGCGGAAAACCGCTCTTCACACACAGGTTGTCTATGCACTCACGAGCGTAGGGAAACAGGATATTCGGCGCCGCGGTTCCGATCACGCGGCGCTGATCTTCCGGGCTGAAACCGGTAATCAAAAATATACCCGCCTGCTGCACTTCGATCAGAAAGGCAGTTTGCTCTTCAATCTTGGCCGTTATGGTAAGCGTGAGCACGATTTCAAAATTGCCGCCCTCGTCTATTTGGTCGCTTTTGGTAGCCAGATCAACGCTTATCTGCGGCTGCCACTGCTGCTTGAATACCCCGGGTGTTGCGGGTGACTCCAGCGATATATCCTTGGTGTAGATACGTTGCATCGCGAATTGCTGTTGCGGTTGTTCCTGGGTACCTGCTGCTTGCTCTTCAGCCATTGTCTATTCTCCGTATATCAGTCGAATGTAGTTAGGCGCTCACGGCGCCGGTGTCAGTAATTTGTCGAGGCTTCCCTGCCGCTCGAGGTGGGCGAGATCGTCATAGCCCCCCACATGCTGCTCGCCAATCCAGATCTGCGGCACAGTGTGGCGACCGCTGCGCTCCATCATTTCCCGTCGCAATTCCGGCGAGCCGTCTACTGCGATATCGGTGTAAGAGACCTGTTTGCTGTCCAACAACTCCCGCGCACGCACGCAATAGGGGCAGAAGCGGGTAGTGTATAGGGAAACCTCGATGTTCAAAACGCGCCGCTCAGTCCTTGCGGACAACAGGCAATTGGAGGTTGGTCCACTCCATCATCCCGCCAGTCATCTTATACACCTGGCCGAATCCGGCCGCATTCAGCTGCTTACCAGCTGTAGCGGACTGCTGACCCATCTTGCACACCAACACGATGGGTTTGTCCTTGTATTTTTCCAGCTCGGCCATTCTTGTAGCCAGCTTGGCCGACGGTATATGCAGGGCATCAACGATATGGCCCAGCTTGAATTCCGCGCTGTCTCGCAGGTCGACGAACACGCCCTGCTGACTATTGATCAGGTTGATAGCCTTCTGCGGTGATACCGAGGGGCCGGATTTGCGGGCCTCGTGCAACACCAGCATAATCAGCACCACCAGCAGTGCCAGTGTCAGAATCCACTCTTGGGTCAGAAACTCCAGAAATAACGCCATAGCAAAGCAATCTTTGAGTCGGTCTCACCTGTAGCAGTACCACAGGTAACAGGGGGAACTGCCCGACCCCTAAAAGGCCTGGCTGTCCAAAAAGGCGGCAAGTATACAGGGTAGCGCTGGGCGCAACCAGCCCCGGTAACGCTCCCGCAGGCCCGCGCCCGCGTGACCAATCGCCAGGCCAGATAGGCGATGCGCTACCCTGCGGGACACGGTAAAATGCCGCTCTCCACACAGACTCACTATCTGCCACGGCCGGCACCGACAGGAAGCACAATGAACAAAGGCGACAAAAAAACTACGGTTTTAATCATTCTGGACGGCTGGGGTTACCGGGAGGATAGCCGCGACAATGCTATTGCGCTGGGCAATACCCCGGTATGGGACCGGCTGTGGCAGGATGCACCCCACACACTGGTCTCTGGCTCCGGCCTGGATGTCGGCCTGCCGGCCGGCCAGATGGGGAATTCTGAAGTGGGCCATATGAGCCTGGGCTCTGGCCGTGTCATCTACCAGAACATTACCCGCATCGACCAGGCTATTGCCGACAGCAGCTTTGACAGCAACCCGGCCTACTGCAACGCGATCGACAAGGCCAAAGCTGCCGGCGGTGCGGTGCATATCATGGGGCTACTCTCCCCGGGCGGCGTACACAGCCACGAACAACAGATTTTTGCCGCCGTACGTCTGGCCGCGAAGCGCGGTGCCAGCCGGGTCTACCTGCACGCTTTCCTGGACGGCCGGGACACGCCACCACGCAGCGCCGGCCCCTCGCTGGAACGGGCCGAGGCCCTGTTCAAGGAACTGGATTGCGGCCGTGTTGCCAGCATCATCGGTCGCTACTACGCCATGGACAGAGACAACAACTGGGACCGCATTGAAAGTGCCTATAAATTGCTGACGGAGGGTACTGGCCCGTACACGGCACCTACCGCACTGGAAGGCCTGGAGGCCGCTTACACTCGCGACGAAAACGACGAGTTCGTGTTGCCCACGGTCATTGCAGCCGACAATCAGCAACCCGCCGTCATCGCAGACAATGACTGTGTGTTGTTTATGAATTTTCGCGCCGACCGCGCCCGGCAACTGACGCGCGCATTGATACAGCCGGACTTCGATGGATTTGAACGCCGCGTCGTACCGCATCTATCGGACTTTGTCACAACAACCCAGTATGCCGCGGATATCAACGCCGCTTGTGCCTTCGCACCAGAAAGCATCGACAACGCACTGGGCGACTACCTGGCACAGCGCGGTAAAACGCAGTTGCGCATCGCGGAAACGGAAAAATATGCCCACGTGACCTTTTTCTTCAGCGGCGGTCGCGAGGAACCCTTTTCAGGGGAAGATCGGATACTGGTTAAATCCCCCGCTGTGGCCACTTATGATCTGCAACCCGAAATGAGCGCGCCCGAACTCACCGATAAACTAATTGCAGCCATTCATTCGGGCAAATACGACCTGATTGTCTGCAACTATGCGAACGGCGATATGGTGGGACACACCGGCATACTCGCCGCTGCGATCAAGGCAGTAGAGGCTCTGGATACCTGCCTGGGCAGGGTAGAGGAGGCGCTGCTCGAATCCGGGGGCGAGGCACTGGTAACTGCAGATCACGGCAACTGCGAGCAAATGCTCGACTACGAGTCCGGCCAACTCCATACCCAACATACAACTGATCTGGTGCCGCTGGTTTATATAGGCAACAGGGCGGTTCAACTGGACCCCGCCGGCGGCAAACTGTCGGACATCGCTCCAACCCTGCTGGCGCTTATGGGCCTACCCCAACCAGCCGAAATGACCGGTACCAGCCTGGCTCAGGTTTCCGGCTAGAATCGATTTGTACCGTGACAACAAGGGTGTTTCCCACTGTGTTGACAACCCCTGGCCGCCTGCACCGTCTCTTGCTACTGACGCTTTTAACGGCCGCCTTGCCCGCTCTGGTCTACGCTGACCCCGAAGAACAGGAGGCGCGGGGAAAACTGGAGCGGCTGCAAGCTGATATAAAACGCATGAGCCGTGAGCTTTCTGCCGATAACGAACGCAAAAACAGCCTGCAACAGCAGCTGAAAACCGCAGAGGTCACACTGGGTCACCTGCAGAACGATATGGCGGCCAATAAGCGGGCCATCACGGCCAGCGAAGACGAGCTGGCCTCCCTGGGCCAGCAGCGCGGCGAGCTGGAAAAGGCACGCGACAAGCAGCAGGCCCGGATCGCGGTGGAACTGAAAACAGCCTGGCAGCTGGGGCAGCAGAGCCAGGTAAAGGTCCTGCTAAACCAGGAAAGCCCACACACTGTGGCCCGCGCCATGGCCTACTATCGCTATTTCTTCAAGGCGCGAAACGAGCTGGTAGCCAACTACCGGGAGACGCTTGCGCAACTACAGGAGCTGGAACTGCGTATTGCCAGTACCCTGGAGCAACTGGCGGAGCAACAGGCCACACTGGAGGAACAGCAAGCGCAGCTGATAACAGCACAGGCGACACGCGCACAGGCGGTGGCAGATTTGAATGTGAGTATCGACTCGAAGGCGGAACAACTCACGCAGATGGAACAGAACCGCAAGGAACTGGAAGACCTGATTGCGGCGATTGAAAAAGCCGTGGTAGATCTGGAAGTGCCGAATGACTACCAGCCGTTCACCTCCGCCAAGGGTAAAATGCCCTGGCCACTTGCGGGTAAACGCGCAAACAACTACGGCCGACCGCGCAACGACGGCAAAATGCGCTGGCAGGGCGTGACCATTCCAGCCAAAGAGGGTACGCCGGTAACGTCTATTCACCACGGGCGTGTGGTGTACGCAGACTGGCTGCGCGGCTCTGGCCTGCTGATGATTATCGACCACGGCGACGGCTACATGAGCCTCTACGCCCATAATCAGAGCCTGCTGCGTGAGGTGGGCGAATGGGTGGGCGCTGGCACCCCCATAAGCACGGTGGGAAACAGCGGTGGGCAAGAACGACCTGCCCTGTATTTCGAGATACGCCACCAGGGCAAACCAACCAATCCCGGCGGCTGGTGCAAGGATTAAATCGCCATTCATCACAGCACAGGCTTTCGTATCCTCTGCGTTAATAGGTTAAACTGGCCGCCCCTTATATTTAATGGCCCCGGGCCTGTTCGGCGGTAAGCATGCGCTGTAATACTCCTCTCAAATCGGTTTTTCTGATTGCCACGGCAATCACGGCACTGTGCCTCAGCGGGCGACTGGCCGCGACAGAGCCGGAAGGGCAGCTGCCTCTGGACGAACTGCGCACTTTTGCCGATGTGTTTAACCAGATTCGCATCGGCTATGTTGAAGAAATTGATGACAGCACCCTGTTGGAGTATGCAATACAGGGCATGCTGATGGGGCTGGACCCGCACTCCGTGTACATGAACAAAGACGATTTCAGTGACCTGCAGGACAGCACCTCCGGTGAGTTCAGCGGCCTCGGTCTCGAGGTGGGCATGGAGGATGGTTATATCACCATCATATCCCCCATTGATGGCTCGCCTGCCGCCGCCGCCAACCTACAAAGCGGTGACGTCATTCTCAAGCTGGACAATGCCCCGGTACAGGGCATGTCGTTGGGCGCGGCGATAGAGCTTATGCGCGGAGAAAAGGGCAGCGAGATCGAGCTGACGATTGGTCGACCCGGCGCCAGCCAACCGTTCGAGGTAACCCTGGTTCGTGACACCATAAAGGTTGCCAGTGTGCGTGGGCGCTGGCTGGAACCCGGCTATGGCTATATTCGCATCGCCCAGTTCCAGCAGGCCACCGGGGAGGATGTGAGCAAACAGCTGAACAAGCTGCAGGCCAAGGGCAAGTTGAAAGGCCTGGTACTGGACCTGCGCAACAACCCCGGCGGCGTGTTGGGTGCCAGCGTCAGCGTGGCCGGCCTGTTCCTGAACGGCGGGCCGGTGGTTTATACCGAGGGTCGTCTGCCCAATTCGGATGTGCACTTTGACGCCCAGCCCGGGGACGCCATCGACGGTGCGCCCATAGTGGTGCTGATAAATGCGGGTTCTGCCAGCGCCTCGGAGATCGTTGCCGGCGCACTGCAGGACCGCGGACGGGCAGTGGTAATGGGCTCTGACAGCTTCGGCAAGGGCTCCGTACAAACCATACTTCCGCTATCCGAATCGCGGGCAGTGAAACTGACTACTGCCCGCTACTTCACCCCCGATGGCCGCTCCATCCAGGCCGAGGGCATCGTGCCGGATATTCTCGTGGAACGCGCCCAGGTGACGGCCTATAACCCCGGTGGTCAGATTACCGAAGCCGACCTTTCGGGCCACCTTGACAACGGCAACGGCGAGAGCGACAGCAAAAAGTCGCGGGCCTCATCGGCAAAGGCGGCGAGCGAGTTACTGGCCAGCGACAACCAGTTGTACGAGGCCCTGACCTTGTTGAAGGGTATTAATATACTGGGGATGCGGGAGCGGAAAGGCGAGGACGAGACGCTATAAACGCACCTCGATTCCCCGGGCTGCCATATAGGCCTTCGCCTCTGGCACGGTGAACTCACCGAAGTGGAAGATACTCGCCGCTAGCACCGCGTCAGCGCCGCCCAGCAATACCCCGTCAACGAGGTGATCAAGAGTACCCACCCCGCCGGAAGCGATCACGGGAATTTCCACCGCATCGGTAATTGCGCGGGTAACACCCAGCTCAAAACCATTCTTGGTGCCATCACGATCCATGCTGGTCAGCAGTATTTCCCCGGCACCCAATTCCGCCATACGCACCGCCCAGGCGACGGCGTCAATGCCGGTGGGCTTGCGCCCGCCGTGGGTAAAAATCTCCCAGCGGGGCTGGCCGTCCACGTCGTCTACCCGCTTGGCATCAATCGCCACCACAATGCACTGGGAACCAAAACGCTCAGCCGCTTCCCGCACCAGCTCGGGATTGTGGATGGCCGCCGTATTGATGCTCACCTTGTCGGCACCCGCGTTGAGCATGGTGCGAATGTCCTGCACGGTGCGAATACCACCGCCGACCGTCAGCGGAATAAATACTTCCTCGGCAATCTTTTCCACCGTGTGCACCGTGGTGTCGCGGTTCTCGTGACTGGCCGTGATATCGAGGAAAGTGATTTCATCGGCGCCCTGTTCGTTGTAACGGATGGCGATTTCCACCGGATCACCGGCATCGCGTATATCAACGAAGTTGACTCCCTTCACTACCCGACCGTTTTCCACGTCCAGGCAGGGGATGATGCGTTTCGCCAGCCCCACTATCAGTTCTCGTCACAGAGGCGCTGGGCCTCGGCTACATCCAGCGTGCCCTCATAAATGGCGCGGCCGGTAATGGCACCGCAAATACCCTGGGAAGCCACCGCTTTTAGCGCCCGGATGTCCTCCATGTTGGTAATGCCGCCGGAGGCAATCACCGGGATACTGGAAGCGCGGGCCATGGTAAGTGTGGCCTCCACATTGACCCCCTGCATCATGCCGTCCCGGGCAATGTCGGTGTACACAATGGCGGAAACGCCATCCGACTCGAATTGTCGCGCCAGGTCGGTGGCCCGCAGCTCCGACACTTCGGCCCAGCCATCTGTGGCCACCAGGCCGTCCTTCGCATCCAGCCCCACTATGATGCGGCCGGGAAAAGCCGCGCAGGCCTCGGCAACAAAAGCCGGTTCCTTAACCGCTTTGGTGCCAATAATGACGTAGCGGACGCCGGCCTTCACGTAGTGTTCTATTGTTTCAAGGTTGCGAATGCCCCCGCCAATCTGGATTGGCAGGTCCGGCCAGGCGGCGGCTATCGCCGTAACGACCTCACCATTGACCGGTTCGCCGGCAAAGGCGCCGTTCAGATCAACCAGGTGCAGGCGGCGACAGCCCGCCTCCACCCAGCGCCGGGCCATGGCCACCGGCTCATCAGAGAAAACCGTACTGTCATCCATCAGGCCCTGGCGCAGGCGCACACACTGGCCGTCCTTGAGATCGATTGCGGGGATTATCAGCATTGGCCGTTCCACTCCAGAAAATTACGTAACAGCCTGAGCCCCGCAGTGTGACTTTTCTCGGGGTGAAACTGCACTGCAAACAAATTGTCCCGTGCCAGGGCCGCATCAATGCTCACCCCGTATTGCACACTGCCGGCCACCAGATTCCTGTCCACTACATCGGCATAGTAGCTGTGAACAAAGTAGAAGCGGGTGAGATCCGGGATGCCTTGCCACAGGGGGTGATCGCGCACCTGCTGAACCTCGTTCCAGCCCATGTGCGGCACTTTCAGGCGCTCGCCTTCACTACTCACCAACGGGTTGCCGAAGTAACGCACCTCACCGGGAATGGTATCGAGGCAACTCACACCGCCATTTTCCTCGGAGTGAGTCAACAGGGCCTGCATACCGACACAAATAGCCAGCACCGGTTTGTGCCTGTTCACCAGAGCGTCCGCCAGCAGCTGATCACACTTGAGTCGGCGAATTTCAGCCATGCAATCCCGAATGGCGCCCACCCCGGGGAAAACAACGCGGTCTGCATTGCGGATGGCCTCGGCATCATGGGTAACCAGCACCTGGTCGGCACCCGCATGTTCCAGTGCGCTGGCTACCGAGTGAAGATTGCCCATGCCATAATCGATGACGGCGACTACACCACTCATTCTGTTAGAGAACGCCCTTGGTGGAAGGGGTGATCCCTGCCATCCGCGGATCCTCCGACAGGGCCATGCGCACCGCTCGACCAAAGGCTTTGAATACTGTCTCCGCCTGGTGATGGCTGTTGTCGCCGCGCAGGTTGTCGATGTGCAGGGTGACCAGGGCGTGGTTCACAAAGCCCTGGAAGAACTCCATGAACAGGTCCACATCGAAGCCGCCTACCGAGGCGCGGGTAAACGGGATGTGGTACTCCAGCCCGGGGCGGCCGGAAAAGTCGATTACAACCCGCGACAAAGCCTCATCCAGCGGCACGTAAGCGTGGCCGTAACGGAGAATGCCCTTCTTGTCACCGGTCGCTTTGGCAAACGCCTGGCCCAGGGTGATACCGATATCTTCGACGGTGTGGTGGTCATCAATATGCAGATCGCCCACGGCCTTGACCGCGATATCTACCATGCCGTGACGCGCAATCTGATCCAGCATGTGCTCCAGAAAGGGCACACCCGTATCAAATTCAGTCTTGCCGGAACCGTCCAGGTTCACCGTTACGGTGATCTGGGTCTCCAGCGTATTTCTCTCTACAGTGGCCTTGCGCTCAGCCATCGGTTTCTCCACCTGAGGGGTATATCCCCGAAAAAGCGGGCTATTATAAAAGAATACTGCCCTTAATTCACTGGCGGTCTGCCTGTTTCAACATTACCCTGTGACACTGATTGCCAGCACCGATTAGCCCCGTATGACCGCCGTAACACCCACACCAACAACCTTTGCACTGCGCGTACTCGACTGGTTCGACCAGCACGGCCGCAAAGACCTGCCCTGGCAGCACAAAATCGACCCCTATCGGGTGTGGGTATCGGAAATTATGCTGCAGCAAACCCAGGTCAAAACCGTCATCCCCTATTTTGAGCGCTTCATCACCACCTTTCCCACAGTTCAAAGCCTTGCTACGGCCACCGAGGACCAGGTTCTGCACCTGTGGACGGGCCTGGGTTATTACGCCAGGGGCCGGAACCTGCATCGCGCGGCAAAATTGGTTTGTCAGGAGCTTCACGGCGAGTTTCCGCACACAGTTGAAGGCCTCTGTGAACTACCCGGTATCGGCCGCTCCACCGCTGGCGCCATTGTCAGCATCGCCTTTAAACAGCGAGCAGTTATCCTCGACGGCAACGTAAAACGGGTTCTCGCCCGCTACCGGGCAGTTGCCGGATGGCCCGGGCAGGCAGCCGTACACGACGCTCTCTGGCAGATCGCAGATGAGTACACGCCAGCAGAGCGCAGCGCGGATTACACCCAGGCGATGATGGATCTTGGCGCAACGCTGTGTACCCGTGCCGCTCCCGCCTGCGAGCGCTGCCCCCTGCAGGCCGACTGCCAGGCCCTGGCGCTGGGCGCACAGAAGTTGTTTCCGGGAAAGAAGCCGCGCAAGGCACTGCCCATCAAAAATACCGTGTTCATCATCGCCAGTGCCGCCAGTGGCGAAATATGGCTTGAGCGCCGCCCGGGCTCTGGGATCTGGGGCGGGCTATGGTGTTTTCCCGAACTCGACGACCCTGCGCTGGCCAGCGACTGGTGCCTTGATCGCTGGGGCCTGGAGCCTGAACGAATCACCCCGCTGCCTGAGTTTCGTCACACCTTCAGCCACTATCACCTCGATATCAGCCCGGTGCAGGTCAGGCTGCCCGCCAGCCCGGGCGCCGTCATGGAAGCCGGGGACCAGCTCTGGTATAACAGGCGGCAACCCGCAACTATCGGCCTCGCTGCCCCCGTTGCCAGCCTGCTGAACAGGCTGGATTAACCGCAACCCATTGGAGCGCCACAATGTCTCGAACAGTAGTCTGCAAGAAGTATCAAAAGGAACTGGAGGGCCTGGCGAGCCCCCCTTATCCCGGCCCCAAGGGCCAGGAGATATACGAAACAGTGTCAAAACAGGCCTGGCAGGACTGGCAGGCCCACCAGACCATGCTGATAAACGAGAAACACCTCAGCCTTGCCGACCCCGAAACGCGCAAATACCTGCAGCAGGAGATGGATAAATTCCTTGCGGGGGAGGACTACGACCAGGCTGAGGGATACGTACCACCAACCCAGTAAGCTCAAACTGCGAGGGTCACGCTTGACTCAAAAGGCCTCTGCGGGTTTAATACGCGCCTCTCGCACCACACCATTCCGCCCGGATAGCTCAGTCGGTAGAGCAGGGGATTGAAAATCCCCGTGTCGGCAGTTCGATTCTGTCTCCGGGCACCATTTCTTCAAAGCCGCCACAAAGTGTCAACACAGCGCGGCTGCCGGTTGATTCTGTCTCCGGGCACCATTTCTTCAAAGCCGCCACAAAGTGTCAACACAGCGCGGCTGCCGGTTGATTCTGTCTCCGGGCACCATTTCCAACAAGCCGCCACAGGGTGTCGACACAGCGCGGCTGCCGGTTGATTCTGTCTCCAGGCACCATTTCCAACAAGCCGCCACCCGCAGTTTCTCCCGCGCGGTGCCGGGGCAGAGACCACACTTCATATTCAATCATTCGGCACAGTTATTGAAGTGGTATGCCTTCCAGCTCTGGCGCAGGTCGACCATACGACACCAAACTGCCAAGCTGATTGCCGGTGCCTAACGCGCCTTACGCCTGGCCCGCACACCATAAGCAAAGGCACAGAGTATCCCGGCGACAGCACCAGCCAGGTGCATCTCAAAGGAAACAGCGGGGTCTCTGGGCAGCACGCCAAAGATCATGCCGCCATAGAAGAACAGAACAAGCACTGCCAGCAGTATGCTGCCAAACCGTCGGTCGAACCAGGCGATGGCTACACACAGGCTCCACAATCCAAATACCCATCCACTGGCGCCGACATGCGAAGCCGAGCGGCCAAATATCCAGACCAGCAGGCCTCCCACAATAAATATAAACAGGCTGCTGGCAAGATAAAACCGTATCGAGCGCAACAGACACAACGCGCTGAATACTATAAGTCCAACCAGATTGTTGAACAGATGGGCATAGCTGGTATGTATAAAGGGTGCCCAGAACACGTGGTGCCAACGCTCAGGAGAGCGCGGCACTACACCGAATTGATTGAGAGCCCCACCGGTTTTCACGTTTACCACGTGAACAACAAGCAGTAGCAGAACTAGCCCGAATAACAGCTGTGCTTTTGCGCGAGCTGACGGCACCGGCTACCCCACCAAGGCGCGGTTGGCAGGCTTCGGGTCTATGCCGGCAGGCGTAGTGGAGTTCGTTATTTCATCGAATCAATGAAGGTGCTGGCCTCATTAATCGATTTTTCCATGTCAGCGATCAGCGTCGCGGTGGCCTGCTCGATGTTACTGAGCTCGCCTTTCAAGGCACCGATCGCGCGTGCATTGAGGTTGTGTCGCAGGAACATCACCTGGTCCTGGAACATGACCAGCACCGGCTCCATGGATGCTTCTGCGCGTTTCATTGCGGCGTACATCGTCTTGTACTCGGCCTGGGTTTCGCGCAGTAAAGTCCGACTCTGTCTCGCCATGGAAGGATTGGAGAAATCGCCTATTTCCTTTTCCCATTCCTCAAACAGATCTTCCGCCACCGAGCTCACTGAATCGATGCGATCCCTGACCTTCTCAGCATCTGCCTCGCAGCGCTTGTACTCGTCGTTTAGCTGGTCGTAAACATCTTCCAGCTCGCCCCCGTCTACATTTACCACGCTGCGGTACTTATCCAATGCCGATACGAATTGCTCCTTGGCATCCTCCTGAGCCTCCTGGGTATCGTCTATCCGATCCACCAGAATATCCCGTTTTTCAATGCCGAATTTTTCCATCGCGTTGTAGTAACTACTGGAACAGCCCGCCAGTAAAGTCAGCAAGCAAAACAGCAGGCCCAGGCGCCATTGATAAAACACGGAATCAGTTGATGTCATTTTTGCTTGCTCTCCTATAGAACGCGCCGGGCGGAACGGCGCGATGCCCTGGAACAATCCAGGCATTGCCACCACCGTAGATGTGACCGGACCTACTTGGGCCCGGCGAGATACCAGATGATAAGACCGATAACTGGCAGGATGATGATTAACAGTGACCACAGGACCTTGGCACCTACTGACGCGCCAGACTGCACGACACGCACTATGGCCCAGATGTCCAGAACCAGCACGATGAACCCGAGTATTCCTCCGACTTCCATATTGCTCTCCCTGTAAGTGACCTGTTCATTATAGGACAGCAATGTACCGGTACGAAAGCGCTGTATTCTCACGGCAACAGCGTGGCGAATTCGGGTTCATGGCATGCACTCAGTAGCTGGGGCCGTCGCTATATTCCAGGCCGGCTTTGGCGGCTTGCGCGCTCACCGCTTCGTACAACTGATGATCCAGGGAATCCTCGGCGCCGCCATCAGCCTCTACCTTCTGGCTGATGTACTGGTCACGCTTGCGCGCCAGCGCCTGCACTTCACGCTCAAGCTCCCGGCGCTCCCCGGCCACCTGCGCAATCACTGCGCGCTGCTCTTCCACGGGCAGCGGCTTCAGTTTGGCGGGCAACGCCTCTTTATCGAGCGAATCGAGATCGACACGGCCACTGGCCACGGCGTCTACCAGCTCGTTGTCACCCAACAGGTTTTTCTTGCCACCGGCTGACGCATTGAAGATCCCGCGCCGCGCAAGAGAGGCGGCTGAGGCTGCCGCCTGGAGTTTTTCGGTCGCCTCGATCTTGCCCTGCATTTTCGCTTTCTGCTCGCTTGAGCCATAGTAGAGACGGGTATCGTCCAGCCGCGCCGACAACTCTGCGATCTTGGTATCGTAAGGTGTCGCATAAGCCACTGCGCTTCCCGCCTGCTCCACCTGGAAAAAACGGCCCTTGCCCAGCCCTGCAATCGTCTGCCAGGAGCTGAGGGTCATCGCCGACTGGCCACACTGGATAGTGTTGACCACAATCCCTTTTTGCGCGGCCAGTGCCAGTATTTCCGGGTATTGTTTCTCATCCGGGTAGTCCATATGTGGCGGAGCATCTCCCACCAGAAAAACCACCTGATAGGCAGTGGGGTCATCACTCCAGGACATGCGTTCAACCGCATCTTGCAGGGCCTTGTTTACGCTTTCGGGGCCATCGCCGCCACCGTTTGCCTGGAACTCCATCAGCGCTGCATAAACTGAATCCAGATCATCAGACAGGTCGACCACCCGCGTAACATAATTGTCACCGCGGTCGCGAAACCCCACCAGGCCTATGCGAATATTTGGTGTCTGTTGCGAGGAGGTCATGGTGGTCGCGATGGACCAGATCTTTTCCTTCGCAGCACGTATAAGGCCGCTCATGCTACCGGTGGTATCAAGCACAAACACCACATCGATAGTCGGGTTTGACACGGGGGTTTGCGTCACGCCGGCATTGGGATCAACACCAGAACCCGGCTGCTGCATCGCAGGGTAAACAGCGACGGCTGCCAGGGTGAGCGCAAACAGGGTAGCGCCAAGTAATTTCGTTTTCATAATGAATTCCTCTGCTATACAGGTAGGGGTTATTGCGCAAATAGCTGGCGAAATGCCTTTTCAGCTCTGAGCCGCGCGCGCTCAAATTTTTCCGGGTCCGGGCAGCTGGCATGCAAGCGATCGACTGGATGCAAAACTGCCGGGGGAATCGCGACGAAAAGCGCTTGCACCAGGAAAAAACACCAGATGCAGAGAAAGACACTGCCTGTGTGCACAGCCGCCCAATACGCCGTTGCGACCGCGGCAAGGTTCAGCGCCAGATCTATGAGTGCAGACAGAGCACTAGAGTAGAAATACAGTGATCGAACCAGCCATAGGACGGCGATCTGCGCGATAAGGGAGGGCCCAAAGGGCGCAGCGAAAAACCACAGGCTGAAGGACATGCCTGCCCAGACCGTCACTATGGTTATTCGTCCAACTCGCTCGTCGCTGTGAGAGAGCAGGTATAACAAATAGGCCAGGCCCAGTGCAGTGACAAGCAATTGGTAAACACCGGAGGTCACGGCCAGCGGAATCAGGGCAGTTGCCGTAATACTGCCTGTCAGTGCAAATAACGCGGCAGCGAAAACACCGTGGAGAAAAGTTGGGCGCCTCATAACTGAGCCCTCCGCTTTTTCTCACGCAGAAATGCCACCTCAACATCGTTGTCACTGATAACTGACTCGCCGGAATGCCACATCGTTTGGTCAGACGGCGAGCCTTCACACCCCCGCTGCGAAAAACGGTCCGTAAATAGCTCAGCTTTCTGGCGTGCACCTGCAAGAGTGGCTCTGTTGTCCGCCAGAACTTTTTTGCTTTCCAGCAAGTTTTTTTCCGCTGCTGCCAGGCGCGCTGCAATCTGTTTTATTACGCGCTGGGTCTGCAGCTTGCGTTTGATAAGCTCCCGCGCTAATTCGCTCTTCTCTTCCTGGAAGCAGATATCCAGTTCCTCATCGATACTAATAAGCGCCTGCTGCATTTCCTCATGTCGAACCTTCAACCCCTCCTGCTCAACGAGCACCTCGCGCACACGCATCTCACCCGCGTGCAGCGCCTCCTCCATCTCCCTAATGGCTTGTTTCAACAGTAGCTGCGGCTCCTCTACCTGATCGAGAACCGCGTGAAAGTCTGCTTTGAACAATCGTGAAATACGTGAAATCAGTGTCATGACCTTGCCTCTGAGTTTTGATGTATCGCTGAAGATCAGCTTTCAGTGGCTGCCATCATAGGAAAGGGCTGGCGCATTTATCAGGCAATAATCGGTAAAATCTGCGAACTAACTTTTACAAAGAATTTACCTTGGTCAAGCTGTTACGCAGCGCCGAAGCTGCTAGCCTTGAAGCATGAAAAAGCCATTCCGAATTCTTGTGGTTGAAGACGAAGAAGCCATCAGAGCGGGGCTGTTCGACGTGCTCGTCTACCACGGTTATGACGTCGAGGGCAGCGAAAACGGGCCGGATGGACTGGAGCAGGCACTGAGCGGCCAGTACGACCTGATCCTGCTGGATGTGATGCTACCCGGGATGAACGGTTTCGACATATGCAATGCCATACGCCAACAGGATCGCAAAGTTGCCATCATCATGCTCACGGCCAAAAACAATGACGAGGCAATCATCAAGGGCCTCAAACTGGGTGCCGACGATTATGTATCAAAACCTTTTTCCGTTGCGCAACTGGTGTCCCGTATAGAGGCAGTACTGAGGCGGTCGCAGGCCGCCATGGAACAGGCCACCATTATTGATCTGGCAGGTGGCTTGCAGATCGATACAGAAAACCTGTCGGGCCAGTGCGGCGAAAACAATCTGGTTTTTACCCGCCGCGAGATTGAAATCATCAAATACCTGGCGGCGAATTGCGCACGGCCAGTCTCCCGGGAAGAGCTGCTGACTTCGGTGTGGGGATATGCACGAAACCTCGATATAGAAACACGCACAGTGGACATTCACATTGCCAAGCTGCGGCGCAAGATAGAACTCAATGCGAAGATGCCGACAAACCTGGTAACAGTGCGAGGCGCCGGTTATCGCCTGATGATACCGACTTGACCGGTATACTGAGTAAGGCCCTGGGCAGGGCTTCCCCTGCGAGGAGATTGCGTCTGCTGTTATCGGTGTTCTTTCTGGCCCTCGCCTTACCCACAGCAGCCCTGGTCTGGCAAGCTTACAGCCAACTTAAGTGGGAAGCTTTTCACCAATACCGCAACACGGCGGAAGAGCTGACTCGCCGCATCAATACACAGCTTGTTGCCGCCATAGAAAACCTGGAGGCGCGCTCATTCGCAGACTACAGTTTCCTTGTTGTCACTACGGCAAACTTCCTACAGCCATCGGTTCTTTCCACCTATCCCGTTCCCCAGGATATTCCAGGATTACTGGGCTACTTCCAGGTGGGTACCGAGGGTGAATTCAGCACACCATTGCTACCTTCCAACAATAACTATTCCCGCATCAGTAATGTGGAATACCAGCAGCGTCGGGCGCTGGCGGAACAGCTGCGTTCAGTGCTGTCTAACAATCAGCTGGTTGCACACCGCGCCGCTGCACCCGCTGCGGCCATAAGACCAGCGCAGACTGCAGGCGCAGCTTTAGCTGATGAAGGGTTGGCAGCAACAGCGTCTACACCCTCAAGCGCGGGTGAGCAGGAGTATGAGGTCACTATGGCCGAAAACTCTGCCACGGAGCAGGAGGTTACCGGTGGCCTCCGGCAAGCACCCAGCAGCCAAAGTGCTTTTGACAAGTTGAATGAATCGCAATCGTCCTCTTATCAGGGCAGAGAGAAGTCTATCGACAGCGATAGTATCGCCGTAGTAGCCGACCAGCCCCCGGAACATGCCCACGGCATGGGCCGGGTGGCAGACCTGAAACTCGATTCCGCCTACCAGAAAAAAAGTGCCAATCTCGAAATGGCAGAACAAAAAGCGAAGAACATTCCTGCCCCGTCGGAATACCCGGCCCGACTAAGTCGCAAGGAGAAAATTTCACTGCCGGAGTCAGTATCCGAAGTTGCGCGCGAATCTGTCAACCGCCCTGATGCCAACGAGGGCTCGCGTATCCGCACCTTCGAGAGTGAAGTCGATCCACTGCAATTCAGCCTGCTGGACAGCGGGCATTTCGTGCTGTTTCGCACCGTTTGGCGGGAGGGCGAACGTTTTATACAGGGCATGTTACTGGACCAGAAAGACTTCATTGACGGCGCCATTGAACGGCCTTTTCAGGAAACAACACTGTCGACAATGAGCGCAATAATAGTAGCGTATCAGGATCAGGTTTTGTCCACGGCGACGGGCCAGCAATACAACAGCTACAGCAGCCGAGCCGGAGAGCTGCAGGGTGAACTCCTGTATCGCAGCCGGCTGGCCGCACCCTTCGACACACTGGAAGTCATTTACACCGTCAAGCAATTGCCCCCCGGCCCAGGTGCCCGCGTTGTTGCCTGGGTAACACTGGTATTGGGCGTCGTACTCTGCTGCGGTTTCTACGGCCTCTACCGTATGGGCCTACGGCAGATGCAACTTGCCGCACAACAGCAGGATTTCGTGTCCGCGGTAAGCCACGAACTGAAAACGCCTTTGACATCCATCCGTATGTACGGCGAGATGCTAAAGGAGGGCTGGGCCGCCGAGGACAAGAAGCAGGCCTACTACGAATTTATTTTTGAAGAAAGTGAGCGATTATCCCGCCTGATATCAAATGTGCTGCAACTGTCCAATATCAGCCGCGAAGAGCCCCAACTCGAATTGACACCGGTTGTGGTGGGGGAAATCGTCGATTCAATCCAGGCAAAGATAGAAACACAGGTTCAGCGTGCCGGGTTTGAACTGAAGTTTCTGCGCGACCCCGAAAGCGATGCCACTGTGGTGAGCGTGGACAGGGATCACATCACCCAGATCATCATTAACCTCGTGGACAACGCCATCAAATTTTCCCGCAAGTCCGGGCAGAAGCGCCTGGAGATCGGCGCCCGGCTAAGTGGCGACAAGCGGGTGGTGTTTTCCGTGCGGGATTTCGGCCCGGGAGTAGCCAAAGACCAGATGCGCAAAATATTCGATATGTTCTATCGCTCTGAAAGTGAACTTACGCGGGAAACCGTGGGTACCGGCATCGGGCTTGCCATCGTCCACCAGCTGAGCGTAGCCATGGGCGCCAGCGTTGATGTGATCAACCGCAATCCGGGTGCTGAATTCCAGGTATCCGTTCCTGTGAGCCGGGCGTAACCGCGCTATCGCCGTGCAAAGGCAGTTAAACGGACTAGGCGCGGCCACCCATTAGCTTGTAAAGTACCAAAAATGCCGGAGCCCCGAATGTCGTGATAACCCTGTTTACAGTGAACCTGTTAGTCATCGCGACTGCAGTGACAATTCACTACGAGTTCCTATATCGTTTTACGCTGTTGATGCCGCGTATAAACGTGCGACACCGTTTTCGCATCGTTGTCGGTGTACTTGGTGCTTTCACTGCCCACGCCATTGAAGTGTGGATCTTCGCTCTGTCATTTTACTGGATGCATAATGCAGATGGCTGGGGCACGCTGGAGGGTAACTTTGGGGGCAGCTTGCTCGACTGCGTATATTTCTCCTTTACCACCTATACCACCCTGGGCTTCGGCGATGTCGTACCCAAAGGAGACCTGCGCTTCCTCACCGGGTTGGAATCTCTCACGGGCCTTCTGTTGATCACCTGGACTGCATCATTCCTCTACCTGGAAATGACGCGCTACTGGGATAGGGAATAGGGCTCGCAGGTGAAACATACACCTCTCAACAATATTTCGGTGACATAGCCCATGTTGAAATATCTCTGGCTGGGTATTTTTTTCGCCGCCCTCGGCTGGTCCGCCATCGAGCCGAAAGATTATCCCACCTGGGCCCTGGAAGTAGCCCCGGCACTTATTGGCCTGGGCTTGATGGCCTTCACCTACAACCGCTTTCGGCTGACGACACTGCTCTATACTCTTATCCTGGCTCACTGCGTAGTGCTCATGGTGGGTGGCCACTACACCTATGCAGAGGTACCCCTGTTCGACTACTTGAAGCCGGTATTCGGCTGGGAGCGCAACAACTACGACAAGCTGGGGCATTTCATGCAGGGCTTTGTTCCCGCCATCCTCGCCAGGGAAATACTGATACGCAAAGCGGTGGTGGCGTCCGCTGCCTGGCGCAATTTGTTCATTATCAGCGTTTGCCTGGCGTTCTCCGCGTTCTATGAACTACTGGAATGGGCTGTTGCGCTGCTCACAGGCTCAGCGTCTGAAGCATTCCTGGGTACCCAGGGGTATATCTGGGATACCCAGTCCGACATGGCCATGGCGCTGCTGGGGGCCGGCGTCGCCCTGCTCACCTTATCAGCCGCGCACGACAGGCAACTCGCCCGGAAAATGAATCGCTGATTGGTGCCCGCGCAAGTTCATTCCCCTGTATAATTTTTTAAGTGACCCGCACCGTTGCCTGATCGGGCACCCGCGCCTCCACTTCACCAATAATTTCCGCCCGCGAGCAGACACCATCGCGCAGTGCGTCAAGCAGGTCGCTTGCCCGCTCTGAGGGGACGGCTATCAGCAGCCCACCACTGGTCTGTGGATCAAACAGGATTTGCAGCAGGTCTTCATCCAGACCCGCAGCGGCGGACACATCGCTGTGAGTCCCCACATTTGCAGTATGCATACTGCTGCGCACCCCCCGGCGCAGTTGCTCCCGGGCACCAGGCAACAGCGGCAAGCTCGCCAGCTCAAGCCTAGAGGCTGCCTGCTCCCCCTGCATTTCCAGCAGGTGGCCCAGCAGACCAAAGCCGGTAATATCTGTGCACGCACTGGCACTGTAAGCAAGCGCTAACTCCGCTGCTGCGCTATTACTGGCAAGCATAGAGTCAATCGCGGCAGCAATATCCCGGCCGTCAGCGAGCAGTTGCATATGAGCTGCAAACAGCACGCCAGTGCCCAGCGGCTTGGTCAATATCAGCTTGTCTTTCGGTGCCATGCCGCGCTTGTTCAACAGGCGGCCATCCGCCGCCATGGCAACCCCGTTGACCGCGAAGCCAAGACTGAGCTCCACACCCTGCATGCTGTGGCCACCGGCCAACTGACAATCTACCCGCGCAAATTCGTGCAGTGCACCTGCCAACAACTGCTGCAGCTCGCGCCGCTGGATGCCCTCCGCGGAGAAGGGCAGGGTCACGGCAGCGAGAGCTGAGAGGGGACGGGCACCGCTGGCATAAAGATCGCTGAGGGCGTGGTTGGCGGCAATACGCCCCATCAACCAGGGGTCCGACACCAGCTGCCGCAACACATCAAGACTCTGTACTACCGTGGCGGCACCACTGCCGGGAATAGGCGCTGTATCGTCCGCCGGGCCGGGCAGTAGACTGTGGCGCGGAAATTCCCGGGCCAGTTCCGTCAGGGCCCGGGCCAGGGGGTCCGCTCCTATCTTTGCGCCACAACCACCGCAGGGCGCCTGGCTGGCAGCAGTGGACGGTTCCTCCACACTGCCCCAGTTACCGCGGGGCATGGCGGTGGGCAGCTGCTCGAAACGGGCCATGAATTTGCGATCGATGGCATCCTTCCAGCGCCACACCCATTTGCCGGTCATGCTGAACGGGCCCCGGTCCGCAGTCGCCTGCCTGTCGCCCAGAGAAACCAGCGACAGGAAACGCTGCTGCGGTCTATGTTTGCGCAGGGGCTTGCCCAGCAAAGCCGCCCGCAGGTTATGGGCCAGCACCGGGCCCTGGCGCACGGCATAAACACCGGCCTTGGGCCTGGGGTGATTGACCTGGGTTGCGATATCCCCGGCTCCGAAAACACGCTCGTCTGCCACGGATTGCAGGGTGTCACTAATACTGAGAAATCCCTGGGCATCGACGGGTAAGCCACTGGCCGCCACCCAGGGCGCAGCGGCGGCACCGGTACACCAGAACAATTCATCAAAGCCCGCTTCGCTACCATCAGCCAGGTGCATGCAGCCAGCCGCAACCTTTTCGACACGGGCATTCAGGGTCAGCGCAACACCCTGGCGTTGCAGCGCCGCAGTTACAGCACGGCGTGCCCCGGTGTTATAGCTTTGCAAAATGGTGGACGCGCCGCTCCAGAGGCTCAATTCCACCGGGCGCCCTGCCAGGCGGTGGGCCATGGCCAGGGCGAGTTCCACGCTGCCGGCTCCGCCTCCGACCACGGCGATGCGATGTTTGCGCCCAGCTGGCTGGCCCTCAAGACGGAGCAACAGCCCCTCCCAACGCTGCCACAGGCCAGCTACCGGCTTCACCGGCACGGCGTGGTCTCGGGCGCCCGGCACAGAGTCCAGCTCCGGCTGCGACCCGATATCGAGGCTTACAATGTCGTATTCAATCGCCGGCCGACCCAGCAGCGATAGCCGCCGCTCCACGGGATCGTGAGAGACAACCTCTGCGGTGATAAAGCGCACGCCAGCCCACTGGCACAGACGGGCCAGATCTATATGGGCTTGTGCAAAATTATAATGTCCCGCCACCATGCCTGGCAGCATGCCTGAGTAGGGCGTGTGGCTGGCTGGGGACACCAGCGAAATGCGCAGGCCTGTCACCGGCCGCATGGCCAGCATCCGCAGCGCCAGCACATGTGTGTGGCCGCCACCCACCAACACCAGGTCCCTGCTGATCACGGGGGAAGTCTGCATCGCTCAGGCGGCACCCGACGCCCACTGGACCACAGCATCGCGGTTGCCGCGAAACAGCACTTCTCCGTCGCGCTGGCCCAGCTGGTAATCGTACATGGGGTCGTAGTACTGCTCTAGCAGTGTGCTTATCCACTCCCGATGCAGGGCCAGATCACCGCTGCTTCGCTGCTCTGCAAACGCTGCTGCCATGGTGTCACTCACCTGCTGGAAGCGCTCACCGCCCAGGCGCTTGCGAATCCTGCTGAGATCGTCCTGCAATTTTTCACTGTGGTGCTGTGCCCCGTGGTCGCCGTGTATCGCCGCGAAGCGCCGGCCCAGGTCGAGCACATAGTCCTCTACAATCACATCCACCCGCTCTTCCAGGCTCTGCTCTACTATCGCCATGGGGCTTAACATCATCTTTTCGAGAAGAACGTCGGGCAGACACAGGCGACCGATCAGGCGGCCCTCGTCCTCGAGAAATATCCTGTTGTTATCTCCCGCCAGCAATTTTAGCAGGGCAATACTGAGGGTGTTCTCAAAATTGATCTGGCTGGGCTGAGCCTCGGGTAGCTGCCCGAAAGTGGAGCCGCGGTGCCCGGCCAGACCCTCCAGATCTACGCTGCGCTGCAGTTGGGAAATAACGCGAGTCTTCCCCGTGCCAGTGCTGCCGCTGATAAGCACCAGCTGAGCGCGGTCAACCGAGCACGCCAGTTCGTCCAGCAGGTAACGGCGCATGGCCTTGTAGCCGCCGAGCACTAATGGGTAATCAATACCCTCTTCCCGCAACCACTGCTGCACAGTCGCCGAGCGCAGCCCACCGCGAAAACAGTAGAGATAGCCCTGAGGGTGACTGCGTGCAAACGCTTTCCAGCAAGCGAGGCGCTCGGCTTTGCACTCGCCGGCCACAAGTTGGTGACCCAGCTCAATCGCCGCTGCCTGTCCACGCTCTTTGTAGCAAATACCTACCTGCGCCCGCTCATCATCCATCATCAATGGCAAGCTGTGGGCTGTGGGGAACGCCCCGTGACTGAATTCCGCCGGGGCGCGCATATCCATCATCGGCGCATCGCTCAGAAAAAGCTCCCGGTAATCGGCTGAGTCGGGGCGCGAAGTCATATCCGGGCTATTCGGCCTCGCCGCCGAACAGGCTGAGAATACGTTCCTGCAAGCTGCCTATAGCATCCGCCATCAGAGCAAAATCCGCATCCATACGCGCCATGTTATCGTCTTCGGGAATATCTTCGTTTTCCTTCATCAGTTCATCGGCAAACTTGAGTCGACGCAGGCACAGGTCTTCCGCAAGCACCAGTTGCAGGCGTTCGTCCCAGCCCAGAGACAAACGCGCAACTTGCTTGCCAGCGTTCAAATGAGTTTCCACTTCTTCACTGAGCAAATCAACGCCACGGCAACGTACCACACCGCCCTCTTCACCCGGCTCGCGCAACTCACATTCATCCCCCAGCTCAAAATCCTCCGGCAGGTTGCGGTGCACAAGCCAACCGGTCATGACGGCTAC
Organism: uncultured Haliea sp.; assembly: GCA_963977485.1. Taxonomy (GTDB): domain Bacteria; phylum Pseudomonadota; class Gammaproteobacteria; order Pseudomonadales; family Halieaceae; genus JARRPM01. The sequence continues at coordinate 336,276 of CAXBOW010000003.1, read as the reverse complement.
GGGGGCATTGTTGACCTGCGGCAACAGAACCGGAAAGCTGCCAATACACTCGCGCAACAGGTTGAGTAATTCCTCGGCCTTGCCCGCACTGGCGGCATCAACAAATACCCAGTTGGCACGCGTATCAATGTACGCAAACACACTGGTGGAGCGGCTGAAGGCCCGGGGCAGGCAGTCCTGCACGATCTCATCTTTCAGATTGAGCCGCTCTTTGCGGTAGACCTTGCGCGCCTGGTCGGACTCGATAGTCGCCACCTTTTCCTCCAGCAGTTCCTTCACCACTGTGGAGGGCAGCAATTTTTCCTCGCGCTTCAATTTCACCAAAAGCCGACCGGCGGCGGCATGTACCAGCTCGCCCTCCTCACCCCCCAGCGGTGGTACCCAACCCAGCGACAGGGCCTGTGATTTGGCGCAGGGTACAAAGCCCCGCTCACCAAGTTGCTCACCCAGCTGTTCGGCGGTGAGTGTGAAGGGGCTGGTCAGGCGATATGCCCGGATATTCTTGAACCACATAAGCTGTCGGAGACTCCGATAAAAGGGCGGGGATTGTACCGCAGCGGCGGGGCAATGCCAGCCGATCCGTGAGCTGTGGTTCGAATTAAAAATGCTGTGTGAGCCATAGACGAGTCAGTCGCCAAACCCGGTGCGGACCGTCGGCACACGCCGTAAATACGTCCATGTAGGCTCGTATCGGCCATCCATGGCCTCAACGGTCCCGCCAATCCGCACCGGGTTTGACGCCTTCTCACCGCTCTCTCCGGGGCCCTCATAAAGAGGTGCACGCTGAACCGACGCGCCGAAACCCACCGCATGTACAAATTGTTGAGCTAATCGAAAGAGCTCTTCGTTGTCTACAAAGCGGGAAAAGGCTTTAATTTCATGTACATAAAATATGCATCCGCTAACAGCGGCCTCCCCACGCAAAGAGGTTCAATCCTATGGCAGAAACTGCCAAAACCAACCCGTCCCAGCCCCGCAAACTCGCGGATGTAAAGCAGTGGGATCGGGAGATCGACATCGTAATAGTTGGATTGGGCGGGGCCGGCGGCTGTGCTGCCATCGAGGCGGCGGACGCAGGGGCCGAGGTGGTGGTATACGAATTGGCCAGCGCCGGCGGGGGCTCCACGGCAATGTCCAGCGCCGAGATCTACATGGGCGGCAGTGGCGGCACCCGTGTACAGCAGGCCTGCGGCTTCGATGACAAAACGGAAGACATGGTCACCTACATGATGATGGCCGCCGGTCCGCAAGCCGATGAGGCCAAGATTCGCAACTACTGCGAGCGCAGCAGCGAGCATTTCCAATGGCTGGTGGATATCGGGGTACCGTTCAAAGACAGCTTCCACGAGGAGCGGGCCATCATGTGCCTGACCGACGACTGCCTGCTATACACGGGCAGCGAGAAGGCCTACCCCTTCGCCCAACGGGCCAAGCCCTGCCCACGCGGGCACAACCTGCAGGTGGAGGGCGACAACGGCGGCCCGCTGTTGATGAAGATCATTATGGATAACCTGGAGCGCCGTGACGCGATCACCGTGGAATACGAAACACGGGCACTGACCCTGATCATCGACGAGAATGATGCCGTCGTCGGACTGGTCATCCGGCAGAACCAGAGTGAGTTTAATATCCGCGCCCGGCAGGGCGTGGTCCTGTGCGCCGGTGGCTTCGTGATGAACGAGGACATGTTGCAGAAATACGCGCCGATGCTGGCCGCTGGCAATACCCCCATAGGCAACCCCGGCGATACCGGCGCGGGCATTCTCATGGGGATGGCAGCAGGTGGCGCGGCAATCAATATGCACGAGGGTTTCATCAGCCTGCCCTACTACCCACCTGCCGGCATGACCCGCGGCATAGTGGTGAATGACAAGGGCCAACGTTTTATCAATGAGGACGTGTACCACGGCAGACTGGGCGCCTTTGTGCTGCGACAGGTGGCGGAGCGCTGCTACTTTATTGTCACTGTGGAGCAGTATGGAGACTACGAAAAGGTAAGCTATCTGGGGGCACCGGTGGCGGGTACCGGCGAAACGGTAGAGGAACTTGAATTAGAGCTGGGCATGCGCCCGGGCAGCCTGCAACACACACTCGAGGTCTATAACGAAGACTGCCGCAACGGCGAGGACACGTTGTTCCACAAGGCTGGCGAGTGGTTGACGCCCTTGCAGCCGCCGCTGGTGGCACTGGATATAACCCCCGGCCAGGGGGCATTTTTGCCTTATTTTACACTCGGCGGCCTCGATACCCGGCCCACCGGAGAAGTGCTCACAACGCGGGGCGAGGTGCTGCCAGGGCTCTACGCGGCGGGTCGCACCGCCTGCGGTGTAGTGCGCCGTGCCGAGGGCTATAGCAGCGGTATGTCTGTGGGGGACGCCACCTTTTCCGGTCGCCTGGCCGGGCGGCAGGCGGCGCAAGCGCCCCGCCGCTAGTGCTGCAGACTTGTGCCGTTGCGCCCACGCTTCTACCATAGCGGCCGGGCTGGCTTGACCCGCATGAGGCGAAGCCGCGCCAGCAAGCAATCATCACCGGGAATGAATATTCAGCTATGAAATACCTGCACACCATGGTTCGCGCCCACGACCTCGACGAAACCCTCGACTTCTATTGTGACAAGCTCGGCCTGGTACAAGTCGACCGCCATGACAGTGAGGCAGGCCGGTTTTCCCTCATTTTCCTGGCTGCTGCAGACGACGTCGAGCGCGCAAAAGAGGGCAGCAGTCCGCTGCTGGAAATTACCTGGAACTGGGACCCCCAGGAGTATGATGGCGGTCGCAACTTCGGCCACCTGGCTTATCAGGTTGAAGACATCTACAAGACCTGCCAGCGGCTGATGGACAAAGGTGTCACCATCAATCGGCCGCCCCGGGACGGACATATGGCCTTCATCCGCTCTCCCGACGGTATTTCCATTGAATTATTGCAGGCGGGAGACGCACTGGTCCCGCAGGAGCCCTGGCAGTCCATGGAAAATACGGGCACCTGGTAATCGATAGCGAACTGAGAGGCCTGCAGGAAACAGCACAGGAATAGCGCTCGTATAGACGGTGCTACCCCGCCCTATACGGCTGCTGCCTCGGCCGGTCCCTGATCCTTGAGAAAGTTTAATATCCAGCGCGCTATCCGCTCGCGCTGCGGCGCAGCCGCCAGTGAAGCAACCCCCTTGTGGTACACAGGGTCACCAATAGTTTTGCGCCGAAACTCCATAATCTCCCGGGAATACGCGGGGACAAACTCCGGGTGCCCCTGGAAAGTCAGTATATGGTTGCCAATCTGACAGACGGCGTTCTCACAAAACTCGCTGCCCGCCAGCACTTGCGCGCCGGTGGCATTACTTACTACCTGATCCTGGTGGCTGACCAGAATATCGAAACCCGGATCCTGCTGGTCGTGCCATGACGGCATCTCCTTGAAGCGGTGGGTATGGAGGCCAACCCCCCAGCCTTTTGTAGATTTTTCCGTCTTCCCGCCCAGCGCTTCGGCGACCAGCTGATGCCCGAAGCAAATGCCGACCAGCTTCTTGCGACGCCGGTCCAGCTCCCGCACGAAATCCATTAGCGTCGCTATCCAGGGCTTGTCATCGTAGACGCTGGATTTACTGCCCGTAATCAAATAGGCGTCCACTTCATCTATGTCTGCGGGATACTGCCCCTGTTCCACATCGTAAACACGGAACTCCAACGAGGGATCAGCCTGCGCCAGCAGCTCGATAAACATATCGGGATACTCGCCGTATTCGGGCACCCACTCAGGGCGCACCTGGTCTGTTTTTAAAATGCCGAGTTTCATGGCCTGGCTGTTAACTCCCGCGTGAGATCTACCGACTGTGGCAGCGTAAAATGCAATTATCATATGCAGGCCCGCCAGCGCTGTCCATACCACTAAAGGGCTGGTTGTGGCGACACTGGAGCGGCCCTGAGGTGGCACTTCGCTGTAATAAAAGTTTCACGCCGGCGTAACTAAAATGCCGCAAAAACGGCGCATTCTTGGCCTTATGCAAATGCTCATTCGCTTACACCATTTTGACCGGCGCCTGTTCACCAGGATTTTCCGCCAGGGCGAGCGCCGCGCTGTAATACCGTTGGCCAGAGCACTGTCGCGCTCTGGTGACGTCTACCTATACCTGCTGGTGCCGCTACTGCTATGGCTGCTTGGGGTGCCATTATTCGGCAACTTCCTCACCCTGTTGCTGGTAAGTTTCGCTATCGAAAGAGTCCTGTACCGGTCCCTTAAAAATATACTGAAGCGCCCACGGCCACCGAATGCCATCCCGGGCTTCAACAGCCGGATTGTTGCCTCAGATAAATTCAGCTTCCCCTCCGGACACAGCTCGGGCGCATTCGTGCTGGCGACGACTCTGACCTTGATCTATGGTGGCCCGGTACTGGCAATATACTTGTGGGCAACCGGTGTCGCCTTCTCCCGGGTACTGCTGGGGGTGCACTTCCCCGGGGACGTCCTCGCGGGAGCCTTGATGGGCAGCAGCATCGCACTGGCCTGCGCCGCGCTGCTGGGCTTCAGCTGACCTGCAACTACCGGGTCTTGGGCATTGCGATTAGATGGGGTACTGTGAGCCTTCTTTTTTTGGCACATAAGGCCCGGCCCCATTCATGCCCTCCAGATTCCTCTTACTTATTGCGCTGTTCGTGCTACCCGCAACCTACGCCCATGCCTTCACCGGCAGCGACAGCTGCAAAAGCTGTCACGCGGAAGAACACCGGGAATGGCAGGGCTCACACCACGATCTCGCCATGCAGCTCCCCACCCCCGAGACCGTATTGGGTAACTTCAACGATGCAACGTTTACCCGTGGCGGAGTGACCACCCGGTTCTACCGGGAGGGAGAAGATTACAAAGTGCGAACTGATGGTGAGGACGGCAAGCTCGCGGATTTCACCGTGAAGTACGTGTTTGGCGTGTACCCGCTACAGCAATACCTGTTGCCGCTGTCCCGGGGACGCCTGCAGGCCCTGAGTATCGCCTGGGATGCCAGGCCCGCCGACCAGGGCGGGCAGCGCTGGTACCACCTGTATCAGGACGAGGTCATTGCCAGCGATGATCCGCTGCACTGGACCGGACCCTACCAGAACTGGAACAGCCGCTGCGCTGAGTGTCACAGCACCGACCTGGTTAAAAACTACAATGCGGAAGATCGCTCCTTCGCAACAAGCTATGAAGAAATCAACGTGGGCTGCGAAGCGTGCCACGGGCCGGGTGAAAAGCACATCGAGCTGGCAACGGGCAAACAGTTACAGGGTGTGGCAAACGGTGGTTTTCCCACGGCCCTGGCCCAACGCGGCCAGTGGACTTTTCCCGAGGGCAAAAGTATTGCACGCAGAACCGAGCCACTGAACTCCCGGGCCCAGGTAGACAGTTGTGGGCGCTGTCACTCACGCCGCGGCACGCTGGGTGAATACCACTACGGCGCAGACCTGCTCGCCACCCACCGCGTGGCCCTGCCGACACCACCGCTGTATCACTACGACGGCCAGGTGCTGGATGAAGACTACGTGTATGGTTCCTTCCTGCAGAGCAAAATGCATCAGGCGGGTGTGGTGTGCAGCAACTGTCACGAGCCCCACAGCCTGGCTTTGCGAGCAACGGGCAACGGTGTTTGCGCTCAGTGTCACCAGCCGGAGGAGTACGACACACCAGAACATCACCATCACCCCGAGGAGTCTGGCGGCGCTCTGTGCGCCAATTGCCATATGCCGGAAACAACCTACATGGTGGTTGACCCGCGGCGGGACCACAGTATGCGTGTACCCCGCCCCGATTTATCCATGGTCATTGGCACACCCAATGCCTGTAACAGCTGTCATCAGGACAAGGACGCGCAATGGGCTGTCAACAGCCTGCGGGGCTGGGGCGTGCACTTCCGCGATACCGGCAGCCATCCAGCCCGTTCCTTCCAGCGTTTCGAACTGGGTGATCGCGCGGTGGTACCGGCGCTGGCGGCGCTGGCAAACGATCCGGCAGCTGCGCCAATCTGGCGCGCCACGGCCATGGAAGCGGTGGCCCAGGCTGGGGGCAGGGAAGCCATCCAGACCGTTACTTCGCTGCTGTATGACGACGACCCGTTGTTACGCGTGAGTGCCGTGCGATCTCTGGAATTCCTGCCCCTGCAACAACGCTATCAACTACTGCAGGCCTTGATAGATGATGAAGTCGCTGCAGTGCGCATGGAAGTCGCCATGTCACTGGCGGGAGTGCCACTGGACCAGGTCAGCCCGGAGCAGGCAGAACAGCTGGAGGGACTATTCAAGTGGTATCTGGACGTTCTAAGTCTGCATGCCGATATGCCGGAAACACAATTACAGCTGGGCATCTTTTACGTCGCGCGCGGCGGTCTGCCGTCCGCGGAAAAGGCTTACCGGGAGGCCCTGCGTGGCAATCCGCAACTGGTGCCCGCCTATTTAAACCTGGCCGATCAGTTGCGCAGCCAGAACAAGGATGACGAGGCCAGGGAGCTGATGCTACAAGTGCTTGAATTCGCTCCGGACAACGGCGCAACGCTGCATTCACTGGGCCTGCTGGAAACCCGCAGTGGAACGCCGGATAAAGCACTGGAATACCTGGGCCGGGCTGCGGCACTGGAAACTGTCGGCAGCCGCCATCGCTTCGTCTACGCCATTGCCCTGCACGACCTGGGACAGCCCCGTGAGGCTATAGCACAGTTGCAGTCGCTACTGCGTCAATTGCCGCGCAGTGAGGATGTATTACTGGCACTGGCCAATTACAGCGCGGAGCTGGGCCAGCGCGACAAGGCAAAGGCCTATGCCAAAAAACTTACAGTAATTTCGCCGCGCAATCCTGCCTACCAAAAACTCTACCAGGATTTGTCGAAGTAGTGTCGCGCAGAATTAATTCGACTCTACCGTTCGGGTAAACACCAGATGCACGGTCACAGGAACAGCCGTGCTGATGGCATTCAGCCCAGCGACTTTCTGTAATGCTGCTATGCCTGCTTCCAGGCCAAAATCGGCTGCATTAACAATGAGCGGCCTGGAGGTGAAAACCTGGATGCGCTCCTCGCTCTCTCCGATCATCACTACCGGCACGGTAAGCGTCTTCTCGGCACCGTGCAAAGACAGGGTAAAACTCAGGTCAGTGGTTATGGTGCCGCCTTCGGCCAGCACGGCGATGAACTTCGGGTCCACTGTTGCAGCCACCTTTGCCGAGGGAAACGTCACGGTCTCGAACAACAGCTCCCGCATGCGCTCATCGCGGACCTCGATCAGGGTGTCCACACTGGCCAGGGCGATATTCAGTTGCACCGTTCCGTCGTTGCTAACATAGCCCACCATGTCGCCAAAGCTGTGCACTTCCGCCACGGCATTGTTCTTGACAGAAATAAAATTGACCGCAGATTTCGTGCTGTCGAGTTCCCACTGTGCCCAGGCGGGGAATGCCGACAGCGAAAATGCGATAACGGCCAACAAGGGGATCAAACGCGCTTTGCCTGTTTTCATGTTCTGTTACCTCTATAATCTCTATCGACCTTCAGGCCACAACCTCGGCCAGGTCACCTTTTTCTTCCAGCCATGCCTTGCGGTCACTGGCTCGCTTTTTGGCCAACAACATATCCAGCATCTGGTTAGTGCCGTCACCAGCATCCAGTGCCAGCCGCACCAGTCGACGGGTATCCGGAGCCATGGTGGTCTCACGCAACTGCAGGGGATTCATTTCGCCAAGCCCTTTGAAGCGCTGAACGTTTACCTTGCCCCTTTTCTTTTCCACCTCAATTCGGTCCAGCACGCCCTGCTTTTCAGCCTCATCCAGAGCATAGTACACATCTTTGCCCACATCGATGCGGTACAGCGGCGGCATGGCAACATACACATGGCCCGCCGCTACCAGCGGCCGAAAGTGTCGAACCAGCAGTGCACAGATCAGCGTGGCGATATGCAAACCGTCCGAATCCGCATCAGCCAGTATGCATATTTTGTGATAACGCAGGCCGCTGAGGTCGTCACTTGCGGGGTCTACCCCCATGGCCACCGAGATATTGTTTACCTCCTGCGACGCCAGTATCTCCTGGGAGTCTATCTCCCAGGTATTAAGGATTTTACCGCGCAAGGGCAGAATTGCCTGGAACTCCCTGTCCCTGGCCTGTTTTGCAGAACCGCCAGCAGAATCGCCCTCCACCAGAAAAAGCTCGCCACGGCTGGGGTCCTCACCGGAACAATCCGCCAGCTTGCCCGGCAGTGCAGGGCCAGAGGTGACGCGCTTGCGCACCACTTTCTTGGCGGAGCGCAAACGGCTCTGGGCATTGTTGATACACAACTCAGCCAACTTTTCCGCTTCCCCGGTGTGCTGGTTCAGCCACAGGCTGAAGGCGTCTTTGGCGACACCGGAAACAAAGGCTGCGGCCTGGCGGGACGACAAGCGTTCCTTGGTCTGCCCGGAGAACTGGGGGTCTTCCAACTTTGAAGACAGCACATAGCAGCAGCGGTCCCAGATATCGTCCGGTGCAAGTTTCACACCTCGCGGCAACAGGCTGCGCAGCTCGCAAAAATCGCGCATTGCCTCCAACAGACCGGTTCGCAAGCCATTTACATGGGTGCCTCCCTGGGCGGTGGGTATCAGGTTGACATAGGACTCGGCGATTACCTCACCGCCTTCCGGCAACCATTGCACGGCCCAGTCAACACCCTCACTGGTTCCGCTGAAGCTGCCGACAAAGGGCACCTCGGGAATGACCGGGAAATCGATGGTCGCGTCAGCAAGATAATCGGTCAGGCCATCTTCGTAATACCACTCGTCGGATTCACCGGACTTCTCCTCGGTAAATTTCACCCGCAGTCCCGGGCACAGCACGGCCTTGGCCCGCAGCACATGCCGCAATCGCGATACGGAGAAATTGATTGAATCGAAGTACGCCGGGTCGGGTTGGAACGTCAGCGAAGTACCGGTATTGCGTTTGCCACAGGTATCCACAACCTCCAGGTCGGACGTTTTTTCACCCCCGGCAAAGCGCATGCGATACACCTGGCCGTCACGACGAATCAGGATTTCAAGCGCGCTGGACAAGGCGTTCACCACCGACACACCGACACCGTGCAGGCCGCCGCTGTACTGGTAGTTCTTGCCGGAGAACTTGCCCCCGGCATGCAGGGTGCAGAGAATAACTTCTACCCCGGGCTTTCCCTGCTCGGGATGCATATCCACGGGCATGCCGCGGCCATCATCCGTGACGGTCACTGAGCCGTTGCGGTGCAGTATCACGTCGATCTGACTGGCGTGCCCCGCCAGCGCCTCGTCGACGCTGTTGTCTATGACCTCCTGTGCCAGATGATTGGGACGGGAGGTATCGGTGTACATACCCGGACGCTTGCGCACGGGCTCAAGGCCAGTAAGGACCTCGATATCTTCTGCGGTGTAATTGCTCATGGTGTGGGCTTATCTACTTGCTAGAACGGGTGAGAAAAATACAGCGCCCTATTGTACCGGGGCGCGAGGCACTACGCGATGAACGGATACACTACAGGTAACCGCCGGAGTCCAGATCTACCTTGAACGACACATCTTCCACCCGTGAAATACCGGTCTGCAAGCTGCCATCGGGCAATAACTCCAGCCAACGGTAGCCGGGGGCCGCCGAATCCGCCTTAAAACCGGCACTGCCTGGCGCAAACTGCACGCAGGTCGAGGGAGTAGCCATTAAATGAACCCCTCCCCGCTGACGGTCCACCTGCTGGTGTACATGCCCCCACAGCAAGCCCCGCACCCCAGGAAAGCGATCCAGGACTGAGAAAAAAGCAGGCGCATCTGCCACCATCTGTTCATCCAGCCACTCACAGCCAATTTTTACCGGCTGGTGGTGCAGGCAGACCAGCGAGTAGAGTTTCTCAGCGGCGGCGGTGGCCAGAGCGCCTTCCAAAAACGCCAGCTCCGCCGGGCCGAGCTCGCCACCGACCTCGCCCGGCACCTGGGAGTCCAGCATCAATACCTGCCAACGGCCCACGCGAACCTCGCGGCACAGGCGCAGCGGGTGGTCGGCAACAGCCGTCATATTCGCCCGGTCATCATGATTACCGGGCAGCCAGCAATTGACTTCCGTGAGCTGCGCAAAATACTGCTGCAGGCGACGGTAGGCTTCCAACGCGCCCTGATCCGACAGATCGCCCGTACCCAGCAACAGGTCAATAGCCGGCCTTTCGGCTTTCACCAGGTCAATAACGGCCTGCAGCGAGTGGTCCGTGTCCATACCCAGCAGCGTGCCACCCTGCATCTTGCACAAATGCGTGTCGGTCAGCTGCACAATGTGCACGCTGTCGCCGCTGTGGGAGATAGTCTGGCAGTGGGGGAGGGGCTGTGACATGTGGGCTTTGACCGGACCGGGGCCGACTCAGAAAAAGCCGGTCTCTCGGCTGGATTCCGAGCACGCGCGGCCATTTTGCATACAGTGCTCCAGCCAATCTGCGAGAAACCGATTCTGCTGCGACTTTTCGTCCTGTTGGTACATCCGTTCGTTGGGATACTGGTAGCGGGCGTTGATTTTGCGATGCGACTGGAACATACCCACCTCGAGCATGCCGGCATCGTGATAGGCGCGCACTTCAACTCGCAGCCGGCCCAGCCAGTTGTCCTGGGCATGTTGTTGATGCAACTGAAAAATAGTGGTGTAGCGACAGCGCTCGATGACCTGCAGTTGCACGCTGGCATCGGCGACAAAAAATTTGCGGGTGTTGGCCGTCTCGTAGTCGGGGAACAGGCGCAGCAGGCGTGCGTAGTTGGCCTCACACACCGCGTGCATTTCAGCAAGGTCCAGCTTAAAGGGCTTTTTCCTCGCCCGTTGCAACATCATTTGCAGAACACCACCTGTTTTTTATGGCCGCGCGCACCCAAACGGGGCGTGGCAATATCAATAAGCAAAGAGTGTATCACCTTAAATGCAAGCGGGGACGCAAACTGCTACTATCTATCCCGATTTACCAACCAGACATTTCTAGGAAAATTGCATGAAACGATCGGTAGCTGCGCTGCTGGCATCGGGCCTTCTGTTGGGGTCGGCCTTGCCACAGGCGGAATCCCTCAGCGATATCTATGAGCTCGCGCTGGAAAACGACGCCCAGCTGAAAGCTGAACAAGCCCAATACCTCGCCCGAACCGAGACCGAATACCTCGCCAGGGCCGCCCTGTTGCCGCAAGTAAGTACTTCCTACTCCTACACGGATTCAGATACAGACAGCTGGGGCCAGAGCCGGGATTTCAACGAGCCGGGCCTGCCGTTGATTAAAACCAAATCAAACACGGATACCGATACCGACGGTTACAGCGTTTCGCTGAACCAGGCCATCTTTGACCTGCCTGCCTGGTTCAGTTTCCAGTCCGGCAAGGAAGTGAGCAAGCAAGCGGCGGCCACCTTTGCCGGCAACCAGCAAAATCTCATCGTACGGGTAGTCGACGCCTACCTCCAGGTACTGCGGGCCCAGGACAACCTGTCCGCCTCGCAGGCACAGGAGCGCGCTTTTGAACGCCAGCTGGAGCAGAGCCAGCAGCGCTTTGAAGTTGGCCTTATTGCGATTACCGACGTATACGAAGCCCAGGCGGCATTTGACCTGTCACGGGTTAACCGCATTGTGGACGAAAACAATGTTTCCGTTGCACTGGAGCGCCTGTCAGTACTCACTGGCCGCTATCCCGGCACACTCAATGTCCTGAAGAAAGACATGGAACTCAAGCTACCCGACCCGATTGATCGCGCCGCGTGGGTGGATTTTGCGCTGCAGAGCAACTTTGCGCTGGAAGCGGCCAGGCACGAAGAAGAGGCGGCCCGACAAACGGCAAAAGCCAATAAACTGGAGCACGCGCCCACCGTCAGCGGCGGCTACGAGTACTCCGATTACACCACCAACGGCGATTTTCGAATTGACCCCGCAACGGGCTTTGAAACACCGCCTGACGGCAAACAGGAGCAGAATGTCTGGTCACTGCGGGTTGATATGCCCCTGTACAGTGGCGGCGCAATCAGCGCGAAGCGCCGCCAGTCAGCGCAGGAGTACAACGCCTCCAGGGAAAACCTTATCAACCTGACCCGCAACACCGTAACCAACACGCGCTCGCTGCATATGACCGTCATCAGTGATGTATCCAGGGTGGAGGCACGCAAGAAGAGTATTGTCTCTTCCCAGAGCGCACTGGATGCCACCCAGGCGGGCTATGAAGTGGGCACACGCAACGTGGTGGACGTGCTGAACTCCCAGAATACGCTCTTTATCGCCCAGCGGGACTACTCGAACAGCCGCTATGACTACATCATCAACATGATGCGCCTGAAAGAGCAGGCCGGGCTGTTGAGCCCGGAGGATGTGTACCGCCTGGACTCCTACTTGATCACACCGCCACCGCCGACTGCTCCCACCAAGTAACAATGTCTATTTGCCGACCCAACCAGGTCGGCATTCAAACCCCCGCCAGCTGCTCCGCCACCAGCGCCATCACTCGGGCACTGGCACCCCTGTTGTCCACCAGTACCTGCTGTCCGGCAGCGCCCATAGTCTGGGCGCGGGCCGGATCTGCCAACAGTTCGGTCAGGCACGGCTGCAAGCCAGCGGGGCTGTCCAGCTGAATCATGGCGCCGGCGGCAACCAGGCGCCGGCTAATATCTTCAAAATTGGCCATATGGGGCCCGGCCACAACCGGCACGCCCCAGACCACTGCCTCCAGCGGGTTGTGCCCACCACGGGGCACCAGCGAACCGCCAATAATTGCCACCGTGGCGCAGCCCAGCAGTAACACCAGCTCCCCCATGGTGTCGCCCAGCAAAATATCATCGCCAACTCCCGGGGTCTTACCGGCAGAGCGCCGCAGCACTTGCCAACCCTCCTGCCCGCACAGTTCAGCAACATCATCAAAGCGTTCGGGGTGGCGGGGTACCAGCACCAGAAAACACTCACCCAGGTTCTCGCGAATACCCCGAAACGCCGCCAGTATGAGCACCTCCTCACCGGCGTGGGTACTGGCGGCCACCAGCACCGGGCGCCCCTGGGGGGCGATTGCCTGGCGCAGAGAAACTGCCCGACTGCGCAGCTCAGCAGGCAACGCCAGATCGAACTTGATACTGCCGGTGTGCACCAGAGCCGACTGCGGCAAACCCAATGTAAGCAAGCGCTCACCATCAATAGGGGCCTGACATGCAACCACGTTCAGCTCTTGTAGCATCAATTTAGTAAGACCGCTTACACGGGAATACCCCCGGGCAGAGCGCTCTGACATGCGGGCGTTTACCAGCATCGTGTGGCAACCCGCGGCGCGGCTGTAATGCAACATATTTGGCCACAGCTCAGTCTCCATAATCAGCAACAGGACCGGGCGGGTCCGGTGCAGAAACCGACGCATACAACCCGGTAAATCCCAGGGCAGGTAGACATGAAAAACCCGGTCTCCGAACAAAGCCCGAACCCGCTCGGAGCCTGTGGGGGTAGTGGTGGTTACCACCAGCCTATGGTTCGGATATTGCCCGAGCAGGGACTCTATGAGGGGCGCAGCGGCCAGTGTTTCACCCACCGACACCGCATGCACCCAGATGGCAGGCATATCGAGCTCCGGCCTGGGAGAAAACAGGGCAAAGCGCTCTGGCAAACGCTGGCGATAGGCCACTGTGCGGCGGGAACGCCACAGCATCCGCAACACCAGCAAGGGCAGCAGGCAGTAGTATAGGGCGCTGTAAAGCAAGCGCATCGCGGCTCCGGTGCAGCAGGTAACAAAGGGCAGCATAACGTCAGGCCCCTGTTGCCGCCAGCCATGGTGGCCGGACCGCAGTGGAAACGCGGTACACTGGCATTTTTCCAATCTGGATCATCCCATGGGCGGGCAGGTTCTGCACATCGACATCGCCATTATCGGCGGCGGCATCGCCGGCCTGTGGACTCTCAACCGGCTGCGCGATCGCGGCTACAGCGCTGTCCTGTTTGAACAGGAAGCGCTGGGAAGTTATCAGACAATTGGCTCCCAGGGCATGATCCACGGCGGCGTAAAGTATGCGCTGGGGGGGGCCTGGGGCAGCGGCGCACAAGCCGTTGCCGCCATGCCGGGGATCTGGCACAAGTGCCTGAGGGGAGAGGGCGAGGTGGATTTGCGCGGGTGTCAGGTACTCAGCGAGAATTTTTTCCTCTGGTCAAGTGGCGATCTGCAATCCAGGCTCAGTTCCTTTTTCGCCAGCAAGCTGCTGCGCGGACATATCCAGAAAATTGCCCCAGCGGACTATCCCCTGCCGCTGCAATCACCGCGTTTTCGCGGCCAGGTCTACCGCCTGGCCGACCTGGTGCTGGATGTCCCCTCCCTGCTCTACACGCTGGCGAATCGCCACCGGGATGCTATCTATACCATCGACTGGCAGCGGGCTGCGCTGCACCAGGAGGCGGGCCACGCAGAATTGCAGTTACCCCAGTGCACCGTGGTGCCGGAACAATTGTTGCTCACTGCCGGTGCCGGCAACGAGGCTCTCATGGCAGCACTAGGCAGTGCTCAGCCCGCCATGCAACGCCGACCACTGCAGCAGGTAATGCTAAGACACGAGTACCAGTCGCCACTTTACGGGCATTGCCTGGGAGGCACTGCCTCGCCGCGGCTCACTGTTTCCTCCCATCGCGACAGGGCGGGCAGGCCAGTCTGGTATCTGGGGGGCGACCTGGCCACCGGCGCCGGGGACGAAAAACCGGAGAACCTGATTGATCGCGCCCGGGGCGAACTCAGTGACTTGTTGCCCTGGATCGATTTTGGTAACACGCAATGGGCCACAGTACAGCTGGACCGGGCGGAACCAAGCCAGTCTTCAACATTGCGACCCGACCGGGCATTTGTCGGCCAAGTGGCGGGCATTGCCAACGCACTTGTTGCCTGGCCTACCAAGCTAACCCTCACCCCGGATCTGGCCAGCGCAGTGGAGCGACAGCTCGAGGAACAGAATATCTCTCCCAGACACCCACAACAGCTGGCCGCCCTGGCCAACCTCACACAGCCACCGATGGCGGCAACTTACTGGGACAGCCTGCTGCCATGAGCTGGCTGAGACCGCTGGGAAATACCGGCTTGAAGGTCAGCGCTATTGGCCTGGGCACCGTCAAGCTGGGGCGCAATCGCGAGGTAAAATACCCGGGCAGTTATTCCCTGCCGGATGATCGCAGCGCAGCGGCTCTGCTGGCCCAGGCCAGAGAGCTGGGCATCAACCTGATCGATACCGCACCGGCTTACGGCAGCAGCGAGGAGAGGCTGGGGAAATTGCTCGCCGGCCAGCGCCAGCACTGGCTGATATGCAGCAAGGTTGGGGAGGAATTCGAGCAAGGCAACTCCCGCTTCGATTTTTCCGCGCAACATATTCGCAACTCGGTACAGCGCAGCCTGCGCCGCCTCAACACTGACACTATCGATATTCTGCTGCTTCACTCAGATGGCAATGACTTGCAGATCATCGAACAAACCGACGCATTGGCGACATTGGCGCAGCTGAAAAGCGAGGGGCTGATAAGGTCCTACGGCATGTCCACCAAAACGGTGGCAGGCGGCCTGGCTGCTGCCCGGAAATGTGACGTGGTCATGCTCACTTACAACCCTGCGCAGCGGGAGGAGTTGGCTGTACTGGAATGCTGTAAAAAAACGCACTGCGGCGCACTGGTGAAAAAAACCCTCGCCAGCGGCCATCTGGTGACAGCTGATTCAGGCGCTGACCCTGTGCAGGCCAGCATGGATCTCGTTCTGGGCCACCCGGCAACCAGCGCTGCCATCGTCGGCACCATTACGCCAGCGCACCTGCTCGCCAATGTGGCTGCGGCGCGGCGCGCCATCGGCTGACACTGTTACCGCAGGACACTAGTCTTCCCGGCGAATCCTGTTAACTATCGCTGTGGTGGACACATTGTCGACAAAATCCAGCACTCTTACTTCACCGCCGTAGGCCTCCACCAGTTCCCAGCCCACCACGCTTGTCTTGTCCGTGTAATCGCCACCCTTCACCAGTACCTCGGGCTGGAGAATTGTCAGCAGCTCCCGAGGGGTATCCTGCTCAAAAACCACCACCCAATCCACCGCTTCCAACCCGGCGAGCACGGCCATGCGCCGGTCAGCCGGATTAATCGGGCGACCCTTGCCCTTGAGGCGCCGCACTGACTCGTCACTGTTCACAGCCACAATCAAACGGTCACCCAACTGGCGTGCCTGCTCCAGGTAGGCCACATGCCCGGCATGAATAATATCGAAGCAGCCATTGGTAAACACCACCCGCTCACCCTGGCTGCGGGCATCGGCAATCGCAATTTGCAATTGCTCCAGCGACAGGGCGCCGCGCTCGGACCCCTGGTCCCGCTGTACTGCCCGTCGCAGCTCCGGCGCACTGACCACGGCCGTACCCAGTTTGCCCACCACTATACCAGCGGCGATATTGGCCAGCGCAGATGCCTGTTCGTAATCGGACCCCGCCGCTATAGCCGCAGCCAGCACCGCAATCACCGTGTCGCCGGCACCGGTCACATCGAAGACTTCCCTCGCCCTGGCAGGCAGGTGCAATTCTGGCCGGCCCGGGCGCAATAAGGTCATGCCGTGTTCACCACGGGTCACCAACAGGGCACCCAGCTCCAGTTCCGCCATCAATTGCCCGCCCCTGGCCACCAGCTCGGCCTCTGTCTCGCAGCAGCCAACCACCGCCTCCAGTTCCGCAAGGTTTGGGGTCAGCAAACTCGCCCCGCGGTACCTGCTGAAGTCTGTGCCCTTGGGATCAACCAGAACTGGAATTTCGCGCGCCCTGGCGGCGGCAATAAGCGGGCCGGGGTCAGTCAGGGCACCCTTGGCGTAATCAGACAGTACCAGTACCTTGCAGCCTGCAAGCAATGCCGGCAAATTCCCCGGCGGCGCAAATGCCGCCGTGTCATTTAGCGGTTCTTCGAAGTCCAGGCGAATCAATTGCTGATGACGACTTACCACCCGCAACTTGGTCGTTGTGGCCTGCCCGGCCAGCCTTGTGAGAACACAATCGACACCGGCGCCCACCAGCATATCCTGCAGCGAGTCGGCGTTAGCATCGTTACCACAGGGCGCGCACAGTCGAGCGCCTGTTCCCAGCGCGGCAATATTGAGCGCCACATTACCGGCGCCACCCGGACGATCAGTAACCTGCTCTACCTTGACCACCGGTACCGGCGCTTCGGGAGAGATGCGCGATGTTGGCCCCTCCCAGTAACGGTCCAGCATGACATCCCCGAGCACCAGTACACTGGCCTGGTTGAATTGGGGCAGTTCCAGTTTCATGGCTGCAGTGTCCTTACGTTCTTATTGGCGAAGAATTAGAGAGAAGATACCATCGTTTTAAAGAGTACCCACTATCACCAACGCTTCCCTGCGCTTGCCAGCACCGGGCAAAACCGCTAATTTGCCCAGCCCTTTCCCACACAGTGAGTGCTCAGTGATGATCCCGGACCTGCCCGACAACATCGATACCATCAAGGGCTTCCTCGCTGACGATGAGGCACAGGCCCTGTATGACACGGCGCTGGAAGTCTCTGCCAAAGGACCGGTTTTGGAAATAGGGAGCTACTGCGGTAAATCCACCATCTATCTCGGGCTGGCCTGCAGGCAGCACAGCAGCACGGTCTTCGCGCTCGATCATCATCGCGGGTCGGAAGAACACCAGCTCGGCGAGATGTTTCACGACCCGGACCTGTACGACAGCGGCGAGGAAGTAGTGGACACTTTTCGCGAGTTCCGGCGCAATATTCGCGCCGCGGGGCTGGAGGAGTTGGTGGTGCCTGTTGTGGCGGGTTCCGCTGCTGCGGCCAGACATTGGCAAACGCCCCTGGCGATGGTGTTCATCGATGGCGGGCACAGCCTGGATGCCGCGCTCACCGATTACCGTTGCTGGGCGCCACACATATTGCGCGGCGGCGTGCTGGCGATACACGACATCTTCACCGATGCCAGTAAAGGCGGCCAGGCACCCTACTCCATTTACCGCATGGCGCTGGCTTCGGGACTCTTCAAATCGCTGGGTCAGGTCAACAGCCTGGGCTTGCTGCGCAGGTTATAAGTAGTGCCTTGATCGTAGCAACACCCGCCTGACCTGCCAGCCGTTAAACATTGCGGGCAAGCGAGAGTTGGGGAAGTCGCTCCGCACTACTGACAAGACTGTTCAATGATTCTTATGTTTTCGCCCCAGTTTAACCGGCACCCTGGCGCTGTCTTTTACTAGAAACCGAATAAAGGGATGGACGCTAGTCCCCGTATTTTGATGTCTCATTATTTTCTCCCGATACCAACTGGATCAGTTTGGGATGGATATACAATCTTTCGCGCCCGATTTTTCGCTCAACAAGCACGCCAATTGCCGCGAGCTGTTTAAGATACTCTGATGCGGTTTGGCGCTTGGCGATACCGGCATCAACCACATTGGAAATACGGCAATATGGCTGCTGAAAGATCGTGTCCACGAGTTCACGGCTATAGATTTTTGGCAATTGCTCCCGCACATACTCCGCTGTGTAGTCAGCAAGATCACGGATGGCAATGATCTTCTGCGTGGTCCAGTGCGCAGTGTTTGCAACCGCATCAAGCATATAGGCAATCCACGTCTCCCAGTCCTGCTCTCTCGTCACGCCCAGCAAGTTCGCGTAATAATCAGCTTTGTTAGCAATGATGTAGCGACTCAAGTACAGGATCGGCAAATTCAGTAGCTCTTCCTGAACGAGATAAAGGATATTCAGAACTCTTCCTGTGCGCCCGTTGCCATCGGTAAACGGATGGATGGCCTCGAATTGGTAATGCATTACTGCCATGCGAATGAGAGGGTCCAGCTCTGGCTGTTCATGAATGAATTGCTCCCAGTTACCCAGTAACGCTCGCAGCGCCGCCTCTCCTTCTGGCGGGGTGTATATCACTTCCCCCGTCAGGTCGTTGGCGAGCTTGGTTCCAGGTACTTTACGAATTTCCATTTGCACGCCCTTGATCTGCGTACAGATAGCCTCCGCCATTCGAGCCGTAATCGGACGCTCAGCCAGTTCCTGCCACCCCTCATGCAGAGCTTTCCGGTAGCGCAAGGCTTCTTTTGTGGCGCTATCGGCCTGTCTATCGCTGCCTGCATATTCAAACAACTTGTCTGTGGTTGTTACGATGTTCTCGATTTCAGAACTGTCTTTTGCTTCTAGCAGCGGCAGTGTGTTGATGAGCATGGCCTGATTGGGGATCAATTCAGCCGCTTGCTTGAGTTCTGCAACGGCCGCTCTAGCCTCGATACAACGCTTCAGCACAGGCCTGGTTTCAAGTTCCACTGCGGGCGGCAGTGGGGGCAAGTCGTTGTAGGGTCTGTTAGGCTTCCAACTCATATGTTTAATACTTTCATATTTGTCGACATATTTTCAGCATATGTCGCTATCATCGACAGGTCAACAAAACATGTCGATATAATTTGATTTTGTCTACCTATTGAGAGTATGTGTCGATCCCATCGACATATTAGTAAACATGTGTCGGTATTACTCTGTTTTATCGATACATATGAAAAGGAATCATGTGAGAAAGCGCGCGGAAAACAGGCTAAGGTCTGGCCGTAAATGACTCAATTTGGGCTACACGAGGATGATACATTCACACTCATTCATGAACCATGAAAGAATTTTTAGTTTATATTTTTCAATAACTTACGTAAATGAAGTGAAACAAGTGGATTGCTGGTTCAAGTCTTTCTCTGGGCACCAAACACAATTGACAAAGCCTCGCTACACTAGCGAGGCTTTTTTGAGGGTGCCACACTGTGTGTCAGCCAGGAAATAGCGGGGAGCTTAAAAGGGCTCTGACCCCTTTACTGCAGCCAGACATTGGCAAACGCCCCTGGCGATGGTGTTCATCGATGGCGGGCACAGCCTGGATGCCGCGCTCACCGATTACCGTTGCTGGGCGCCACACATATTGCGCGGCGGCGTGCTGGCGATACACGACATCTTCACCGATGCCAGTAAAGGCGGCCAGGCACCCTACTCCATTTACCGCATGGCGCTGGCTTCGGGACTCTTCAAATCGCTGGGTCAGGTCAACAGCCTGGGCTTGCTGCGCAGGTTATAAGTAGTGCCTTAATCGTAGCAACACCCGCCTGACCTGCCAGCCGTTAAACATTGCGGGCAAGCGATAATGCCCGCTTTGCTTGACAGTAGTCGTTTAGATGAAAGTGGTTTTGGCTATCGAGAAGGCCGCAATGTGCCAGTTGCGGCAATTAGGCACCCCAAATTTCAGGCATAAAAAGCCTGCACTGGGCAGGCGAGTTCATAGGGTGTTCGCTTAGGCTTTCTTTCGCCTCGACAAGCTAAGACCTGCAAGTCCCAGACCGAACAGTAGCAAAGTTGCCGGGGTGGGTGCGCTGGCCGGTGGGGCTGAATAGAGCGGCCAAATAGTAGTCGTACCACAACCGATACTCCCAGTTCCCAAGATGGGCTGGCCGACGATGGTATAATCGCAGTCTCTGCCCACCTGAATATATCCGCCGGAAAAGTTTGCGAATGCGTAGTAGGCTCCTCCATCCAAAAACGCAAGTGTCGCCACGCCTCCCGCGTCGGTAGTGATCGCGCTGCCTAAACCTACATATGTCATAGAGTTAGCGAAGAGGCCATATTCAAGCACCTCCATAGCTATGATCTCTGTGTTCAGAAAAGATTGCGATCCGCTTGACGTGCCGCCGTTATCAACCGTAATTTCGAGGGTAGTGGTTTCGCCGGTTCGACCGAATGCATCAAACGCAGGCATATCAAACGTGAATGACATAGGCACCGCTAGCGCGCCCGGTGATACCATCCACACCGAGCAGAATACTGCGACGGCTAATAAGACTCCTGATTTCATAATGGCCTCTCTGAGGGCATTAATGTTGTTATGGCTAGGCAAGCATATTCCGTGCCTCCCAAATAGAATCAATGACTTAGCTGCGTGCAGTATGGCAAGTCAGTGAAAGTGTAAAATTTTTCGACACTATGTTGGTGGCCGGAGTGCGTCGTTTTCTGCCGCAAACGGCATCACAAGGCGACCGGCAGCTTCTAGGCGATTTGGGCCCTCAAGACCTGACACAACACTCGGCCGCTATGGAGGGTAAAGGAGACATATGAATCCGGCAGTAGCTGTGAGCTTACGTCCCGGCGATTACTGATAAAAAATCTTGGGGGGGACTAATCCAGCTGAAAACGGCGTTGCCGCGCTGCACCAGCGCTGGATTCGTCCGATAGTAATTGCACCCGGGTAAACAGATTGGCCGCAGCCGTGTGCCCGGTGAGGGCGTCTGCTGCCAGCAGGATCGCGCCAGCTGTCCAGGTGGGTTTTTCATCCGGCCATAACAGATCTTCAACCAGCTGGTAGCCGGTCCAGTAGGAGCCGTCGTCAGTGCGCCACTGGTGCAACCAACTGTACACTTCCACTGCACGGGCGTGATCGCCGGCGGCAAGCAGGGCCATTACCAGTTCGCAGGACTCGGCGATCGTCACCCAGGGCTGCTGCTTCTCGCAGCGGCAGCCGAGGCCGTCTTCCACGAACTCATCCCAGCGGGATGCGAGCCTGGCCTGTGCCTCCCGGCCGCTGTAAACACCCGCGAGAACGGGGTAAAACCAGTCCATCGAGTAACGTGACTTGCTCGCCCAGGTGCGATCGAAGCGCTCGGGCTTGTGGCGCAGGGCATGGCCCAGAGCGGTGCGGGCACGGTGCCAGTTGGGCCGCCGCTGTTGCAGGGTATGGGCGATGTTTATGGCACATTCCAGGCTCTTGTAGATCGAGCTGCAGCCGGTCACCAGAGCGTCGCCCTTGGGTGTACCATCGGCCTCCACTGCCCAGTGGATCTCACCGTGCTCAGTCTGTAGAGAAAGCACAAAGCCGATGGCCCGATCTACCATGGGCCACATGGATTGCAGAAAATCGCGATCTTCGCTGACCAGGAAAAGGTGCCAGAGCCCGGTGGCGATGTAAGCGACAAAGTTGGTCTCGCGCCGCTCACAGTTGTCTATCTCCTCGCCGCGGTAGGATGCCCACCAACTGCCGTCTTCCAACTGCATGCGTGACAACCAGGCGTAGGCGCGGCGTGCGGCGTCGTATTCTCCGCCCACGGTAAGACCCATGGCGGCCTCCACATGATCCCAGGGATCTGCATAGCCGCCCTCGAACCAGGGAATTTCGCCACTTGCTTGCTGTGTATCGAGAATGAACTGCACAGTGGGGCGTAAAAATTCGTGAGGAAACAGGCCCCGGCTCAGATAGAGGCCGCTCACAGGGATGCCCCCTTGCGAAAATACATGACCACACTCTTGCCCATGACGGGATTCATAATTTTCTCCAGTACGCGGGTGAAGGCGGGCCGCTCCATAATGTCCCACACCAGCAGGCGGTGGTATTGCCGCACCAGCCAGTTGCTGTCGCGATTTTTCCAGAACAGGCACTTCAGCCACCAGAACGGCACATGCAGCGCATGAGCCCAGTGGCGGTGGTAATGGTCGAACCCCAGCCCCTCTATTTCCCCGCGCAGTTCGCCAGAACGGAAAATTCGCAGGTGTCCGCCCGGGGTGTGGTAATAGCCCTCGCTGAGGGCCCAGCAAATCTGTTCGGGCCAGCGCCGAGGAACACTGGCGCAAAACAGGCCACCCGGCTTCAACACACGTTCTATCTCTCGCAACGCCGCGTGGTAGTCGGGTATATGCTCCAGTACCTCGCTGCAGATAACCTTGTCGAAGGTATCATCTGCGAAAGGGAGGGCCAGCGCACTGGCTGAAGACAAACTGAATGATTTCGCAGCGTTGCCGGGTTCATCGAACGGGGAAAATTTTTCCCGGGTGGTTAGCAGGTCCGCCAGCGACAAATCCACTCCCACCGAGTGCACATCAGCGGCCACATAGGCGGAGATGACATGGCGGCCTTCGCCGCAACCCAAATCCAGCACCCAATCGCCGCTGTCCAGTGGGAAGTGCCCGAACTCAACCGTCTGCATGCAACACCTTCCGATAGTAGTCGACCATCTCTCCGGCACAAACATCCCAGCAGAAGTGGTCGAGAATACGCTGGCGGCCGCTGGCACCCAGCTCATCCCGTCGCCGCGGATCCGACAGCAGGGCCGCAATGGCATCAGCCAGGGCATCCACGCTTTTTGCCGGCACAATCACCCCCGCATCACCCACCACTTCCGGCAGGGCTCCCCCATCGGAAGAGACTACCGGCACCGCGCAGGCCATGGCTTCACCCGCTGGCAAACCAAAACCCTCATACACGGATGGCACCACGGCTATGGCTGCCTCGGCGTAGTACTGCACCATTTGCTCCGTGCTGATGCCGCTGACGAAGCGAACCTTGTCAGCGATACCGAGCTTACTAACCAGCCGCTCGGTACTGCCCCCGGGGCGCGGCCTGCTGACTACCAGTAATTCCAGCTCGGGGTATTGTTGCAGCAGACGGGCGTAGGCGCGCAATAAATAGCGCAGGCCCTTCAGGGGCGCATCGGCAGAGCAGGTCGCCATCAGACGCAACGGATTGCGCGGCACACCCGGCAGAGGCCGAAAAACCTCAGTATCAATACCGTTGTGCACCAGGCCAATACCCGCCGGCTGCAGGCCGAAATCCCGGGCGATATCCTGACGCGAGCAATCGGATACGGTGACTACATGGTGTAATTGCTTGACCACCTTCTTCTGCATGATCAGGAACGAGTGCCAACGCCGAATCAACAAACGTTGCCGCCAGTTACGGGCTGCCTTGAGGGCAATACGCAGATCGCTGGTAATCGGGTGGTGCACAGTGGTCACCAGCGGCAGGCCCATATCCTGAATTTGCAACATGCCGTAGCTGAGGCTCTGGTTGTCGTGAATGAGATCGTAGTCCCCGCCATGCTCGCGCAGGTAGTGCACCACGCGCCGCCCGAACGTGTAGGGTTCGGCAAATCCCCCGGTGAGCTTGCTGCACCACTCCATGATATCGGTGAGGGATGCTAGGTGGCGGGGTCGCAGGGACAAAAGGCCATTTTCGAACAGGTCCATGCTCGGCAGCTCGATAAGCCGCACCCGGGGGTCAAGATGCGGGTAGGGAGGGCCGGAAATCACATCCACGCTGTGGCCGGCATCCACCAATGCCTTGCTGAGGTAATTGAGATACACCCCCTGGCCGCCGGCAAAGGGCTGGCTGCGATACCCCAGCAGCGCAATGCGCAAGGGCCGCACTGCTGTCTGCCCGGCCAGGGCTCCCGAGCCCGCCGCTGGAACTTGCGCCGTGAGCTGTGCTGTATCAAGGTGCCTGATGACGGCTTCCCCTCAGTGGTGTGCCTGAAAACGTGGATGCGCGCTTTGCGCTGGAATGCGGGCGACGATACCAGCCACAAGTGGCACTTAGCATGTCGAAAGAGGCCACATTTTAATCAGCCGGTGGTGAAAAATCCACCCCCGTCAGTGATGTTCGGCAAATAGCCCCGGTCGCCACAAGCCGGGGTTTACCGCTATAATCCGCCGCTTTGACAAGGACTTCAGCCCATGACGGCCATCACCTACAAGGGCATCATCCTGGCTGGCGGGTCCGGCACACGCTTACACCCCCTGACCAGCACCGTCAGCAAACAGCTGATGCCAATCTACGACAAGCCGATGATTTACTACCCCCTGGCCACCCTCATGCTGGCGGGGATACGGGATATCCTGATCATCACCACGCCCCGCGACCAGCAGGCGTTCAGCGACCTGTTGGGCGATGGCAGCCAGTGGGGCGTAAATATTTCGTACACGGTTCAGCCCAGCCCCGATGGCCTGGCCCAGGCGTTCATACTGGGTGCCGACTTTATCGGCAATTCGCCCGCCAGCCTGGTGCTCGGCGACAACATTTTTTACGGCGGCGGCTTTACCAAAAAGCTGCGACATGCCGCAACCAGCGACCGGGGCGCTTCGGTGTTTGCCTACTATGTACAGGACCCGGAGCGCTACGGTGTAGTGAGTTTTGACGGAAAGGGTGTGGCCCAGGATATCGAGGAAAAACCCGCCAAACCCCGTTCCCACTATGCGGTCACAGGGCTGTATTTCTACGACAACGATGTGGTCGACATCGCGCGCAGCATTCGCCCGTCGGCCCGTGGTGAGCTGGAAATAACCGACGTTAACAAGGCTTACCTGGCCCGGGGCGACCTGCGAGTAGAGGTCATGAGCCGCGGCACTGCCTGGCTGGACACCGGCACCCATAACTCACTGCTGGACGCCGCCAATTTCATCCGCGTGGTAGAAGAACGGCAGGGCCTGAAGATTGCCTGCCCAGAGGAGGTGGCGTACCGCATGGGCTACATCACTGCGGAGCAATTACTGGGCCTCGCCGCCCCCCTGGAAAAGAGCGGCTACGGCCTGTACCTGCAGGCCCTGCTCAACGAGGATGGCGTGGTGTTCGATGAAATTTGAAGAGTCCCCATTGCAGGGTGTTTACCTGCTGAAACCACGGGTATTTGGCGACCAGCGTGGTTTCTTCCTGGAAAGCTGGAACGCCGATACGTTTCGCGCAGCCGGTTTCGATCTCACTTTCGTGCAGGATAACCACAGCCGCTCTGCCAGGGGCATTCTTCGCGGACTGCACTACCAGACCGAAAACCCGCAGGGCAAGCTGGTTCGCGTCACCTCCGGTGAAGTGTTCGACGTGGTGGTGGATTTGCGCCGCGCATCGCCAACCCTGGGCCAATGGTATGGGGCGTGGCTAAGCGCTGAGAACCACCAGATGCTATGGGTTCCACCCGGCTTCGCCCACGGCTTCTATGTCACTTCCGACTACGCCGACTTCCAATACAAGTGCACCGACATCTACCACCCCGCAAGCGAGATCTGCCTGGCCTGGGATGATCCCGCTCTTGCCATTGACTGGCCGCTGCCGGCCGGTGAGTTGCCCAGCCTGTCTGAAAAGGATGCAAGCGGCCGGGCCTGGGGAGATGTTCCGTTGTTTGACTGAGCTTTGCGAATTACAGCACTAACTAGCCCGGGCTTTTAAGCCAACAGCGGCCGCCACCACTCCTCGTTGGCAAAAAACCAGTTGAGCGTCTTATCCAAACCCGTCTCGAAGCTCTCCTGTGGCTCATAGCCGAGCGCACTGGTGATGTGCTGCGCATCAATTGCGTAGCGCCAGTCATGACCGGCGCGATCTTCCACAAAGGTGATCAGGTCCCGGGCACTGCCGCCAGAAGCGCCGGGCGCAGCGGGGAATCTCGCAGCCAGGGTGGGATCGGCGGCAAAGCGTGCATCCATGCAGTGACAAAGATGCTCCACAATAGCGAGATTGCTCCACTCGTTATTACCGCCAACGTTATAGGTCTCACCTACAGCGCCCTGCAGCAGCACCAGTTCGATACCGCGGCAGTGGTCTTCCACATACAACCAGTCCCTGATATTGCTGCCATCGCCATATACCGGCAGCGGCAGGCCCCGCAGCACGTTAGTAATACACAGGGGAATGAGCTTTTCAGGAAAATGAAATGGGCCGTAGTTGTTCGAACAGTTGCTGGTGCTTACCTGCAAGCCGTAAGTGTGGTGATACGCCCGAACAAGATGATCAGAGGCCGCCTTGCTTGCAGAATACGGCGAGTTGGGCTGGTACTGGTGTCCCTCGGCAAACGGCGCTGCGGTGGCTGCCAGGGAACCGTATACCTCGTCGGTAGAAACATGATGGAACCGGTGGGGCAAGGCGAGCTCGCCGCCCAGCCATACTTCGCGCGCGGCTTTCAGCAAACTGTGTGTCCCCACCACATTGGTTTCAATAAATGCGTCGGGGCCACTGATGGAGCGATCGACATGGCTTTCAGCGGCAAAATGCACAATCGTATCCACCTTATGTTCGCGCAGGGTGGCCAGTACACGCTCGTGGTCACAGATGTCCGCGTGTACAAAACTGAAGTTGGCTTGCCCCCGGAGACTCTCAAGACTGGCGAGGTTACCGGCGTAGGTTAGCGCATCGTAAGCCACCACCCGGTCAGAGGGGTGTTGGCTCGCCCAGTAGTGCACGAAATTGGCGCCGATAAACCCGGCAGCGCCTGTCACCAGCAGGGATCTACTCATCTTGTGACTCCTTGAAATCTGCCAACATATTGCGCAGCTGTACTCGCCACTGCACACCTTCAAGCCCCAGATCCTGCCTGCTTTGAGTGGTGTCCAACACACTGTAACGCGGGCGTGCCGCAGCAGTGGGGTATTCGCTGCTGGTAATCGCCCTAATATGCACCGGCCGCTGGAGTATCCCGAAATGACTGGCCTCTTCAAAAATGGCCAGGGCAAAGTCGTACCAACTGCATTCACCGGTATCACTCCAATGGTGAATACCACACAACTGGGGCCGCGCTGCGGCCGACCACAACGCGCTCGCCAGGCCCCTTGCCCAGGTGGGTGAGCCGACCTGATCGACCACCACCGCCAGCTCCTCGCGCTCGGACATCAGCCCCAACATGGTTTTAACAAAGTTGTTACCAAAGCGTGAATACACCCAACTGCTGCGCATTACCAACGCCTCGGCAAAGGTATCCAGTACTGCCCTCTCCCCCGCCAGCTTGCTGCGGCCATACTCTCCCAGCGGAGCGGTAGGTGCATTGGTGGGATAGGCTTGCAGCGATTCCCCGTCAAAGACGAAATCGGTGGACACGTGCAGCAGGCGAATCCCCAGGTGTTTGCAGCTGCTCGCCAGATTTGCCGGGCCCACTGCATTCGTGCGCTGAGCCGCCGGGGCATCGCCTTCTGCGGCGTCTACCGCCGTGTAAGCAGCGGCGTTGATAACCACCCGGGGATGCAGTGCCTCCAGGCGATTGGCAACAGCCTCTGCATCACCGATATCCAGTTCCCGCCGGGTCAACGCAATACACTCCGTCCCGGGGTCCGCAGTCAACACCAATTCCCTGCCCAATTGCCCGCCGGCGCCCAGCACCAACACTCTCTGCTTCAAAACATCTCCTCTGGCCCCGAAAAGCTGCGCTTTATTAGCGCTGAATCGGGAGGCTATCTTATACTGAGGCTGCAAGGATGCCTACTTGCAGCCCGAAGGAACAAACGCACGTGACAGACAGCCTGGACAGGGAAGAAGATCTGCGCCGCTATGCCCTGCAACTTACCGCTGGGGAATTACCGCCGGGCTGGGATATAGTAAAGACTTCATCCTCATGTCTGGTGGCTTGCAACCCCTCACTGCAGGCCTACTACAAGGAATTCCCTCTACCCAGCCCCCTCGATCGCCTCGCCGCTGTGCTGCGTGGAAGCCGCGCCTCGCGCTGGCGTAAACACAGTGAAGCCCTGAAATACGCAGGCATCGAAGCACCAGAAAGTCTGGCCTGGGGGAAATTGCCAAACGGCAGAGAATACCTTTTCACCCGCGCGGCAGCCGGGCGGGATGTTGCGACCTGGCTGAGAAAAACCCTGACGGAAAGGCGCGGCGACGCACTGACCTCCCGGCGACAACTACTTGAAGCCCTGGGCATTTTTATAGGGCGCCTGCATGCGACCGGTTTTCTGCCGGGTGACCTGGAGCCCAGTGACGTGCTGGCAGAACTGCGTGACGATCGGTTTCAGTTTACCCTCATCAATAATGAGCACTCGGTAAAGAAACTGCCCCCGCCGGGCCGGATGCTGCTGAAAAACCTGATGGAGCTGAATTTACTCCCGCCCTCAGCCCTAACCCGCACCGACCGCATGCGCTTTTTAGTGGCGTGGAGACGCCAGATGAGAAATTTGTCGCCTATAGAAATAAAAGTACTCGCCGCCGAGGCCTACCAATGGGCCATGCGTTTACTGCACGAAAGAGGCCAGCTATAGCTCTGCCGGCAAGGGTGAGAGCTCACCAGCTCCCGGCGATGTCCGCCGCCATCATTGGCGCCATGCCATCAGTTCTGCTAACGTCAGCAGGACGGAATAGCCATACCGCACCGACGTCAACTACGAGGACAGGCCTTTGTCATTTACCGCCAACACCATAGAGGAACTGAACCTGCTATTGCAGTTTGACAGCTCAACGCTGGACCGCGGCATAAAGGTGCATTCCAACGCCCGCCCCGAAGTTATCGCGGCGTGCGGAAACCTTTTTGCAAGGGGGCTTGTAGATCAGCCAGATGGCGGGTACCTCACTGACGCCGGCATCGAAGCCCTGGCTCATGCGCAGAGTCTGGCCGGCCTGCTTAATGACAAAGAACCCGCCTGAACCGGAGAGCGTATAATCTTGTTACATACACCCGCTGCAATGTTAAAACAAACTGGCGACCTGCCCTTTGTTAACCTGGATGACAGCTTTCCCTTCATTGACGAGGGCAGCTTTAAACTCCAACTCCTGCAAGTAAACATCGAAGCCGGGTTGTGGGTAATACGGACGGTTTTTGCCCCAGGCACAACCGTTCAGAAACATAAACACACCGGGGAAATATTCGCCTTCACCAGTTCCGGATCCTGGTACTACCAGGAATACCCGAACGATATCAATGTAAACGGCTCTTATCTGTACGAGCCGGCCGGCTCTATTCACACCCTGCATGTACCCAGCGCGAACACTGAAGATACTGAGGTATGCTTTGTTATGAACGGCGCAAACCTCAACCTCAATGTCGCCGGAGACGTTGAGAGTGTGCTGGACGCGGGCGCTATACTGGAAGCCTATCTAAGCCTTTGCGAGGCCCAGGGGGATGGCGTACCGGACGTAATAGGTTGCGCTTGATGCGTTGCGTCACCCTAACATTCAATCCTCGGGAGTAGGGTTCCCGTACTGCCTGAAAATATTTTCCCGCTGACACGCAAATGCCATGAGCTCACTCTTGATACGCGAATTCCAGGAAGCCGACAGAGTAGATGTAATCACCCTCTGGACAGACTGCGGCCTGGTTGTGCCCTGGAATGACCCGGATAAGGACATCGACCGAAAATTGAAAGTTGACCCTGCGCTTTTTCTTGTCGGCCGTGACGACGATGGCGTGGCCGCCACGGTGATGGGGGGCTACGAGGGCCATCGCGGCTGGATAAATTACCTGGCCGTCAGCACGTCGAAACGGCGCAGGGGTTATGGGCAGGAAATGATGCAGGCCGTTGAGCAACGCATTGAGGCCCGGGGTTGCCCCAAAATAAACCTGCAGGTAAGAGCTTCCAATTCTGCAGTGGTCGCCTTTTACCAGGCCCTGGGTTACCGCATTGATGACGTCGTAGGGTTGGGCAAACGGCTGGCGACCGACGCACAAACATGATCGATACCACTCGGGTCAGGTAGCCCGGCTCGCCATAAGCCCGTTACGCGCGCAACTCTACCCGCCACGGAGGATTCAGGCGGTTTTCACCCGCCCAGTAGAGTTTGATTTTATTGCCCGAGGGGTCGTGCAAAATCGCTTCTCGCCACAAATAGCTCATATCCGTGGGATCCTGATCAAATACCAGTCCCTTCGCTTTCAGCGCACTGACAAGCCCACCCAGATCCTCGTGCTCAAAATAGATAACCGCGGTGTTTTCGCTATCGCCGGTATCTAGGCTGAGGGAAAACGTCGATACACCTTGCGTACATTCGAAGCGTGCATAATGCGGTGAATCCACTATTTGCAGAAACCCCATTGTGCGGTAAAACCTAGTAGCCTTTTCCATGTCCTTTACGGGAAGCGTAACCTGATTCATATTCATAGGCTGGTCTCCAAAGCGCTGTATATACCTGAGTGAGTGTATCGCTTGCCAGGCGTATCAATATCTCGCATTACAGCAGTGCCGGGTAGCTGATGCCGGACTTGCTCTTATGCCTTGTGCGAATCACCGCTACAGGCCGTCTTATTTGATCCAGTAAGGTCTCCCGCGAGTAACGAATACTCATGCAGTAATGCTTAAGAAACGTTTCATACTGGCCGGAGCTTACAACCAGCGCTTCGGCGTCCGCTGTAAAACGGGCTATGTCCTGCAACTGCCGGGCATGGAGTGAGGAGCCTGGCGCACCTGCCGTGCCAACCCTGCGCACATCTTCCAAATCCACCAGGTAACACAGGTCGCCACTCCACAACAGATTGCTCCACTTGCAATCACCATGAGAAAAGCCCGCCAGGTGCAAAGATGAAAGCGTTTCACCGGCTACTCGCATATACCGCGAGGCCGCTTCCTTACCGGGCCGCGCGAGCCACAGTGCCCGTAGGTCACGACTGTCTTCGATACCCTCTGTAAGCAGCAATAGTGCGCCGGGAATCCGCACGCACGCTCTTGGAACGGGCACCCGAACGCCCGCCCGCAGCAGCTTGTTGGCGGCATCAAAGCTGCGAATCCCGCGGCCAAAGGCAAATCGAAAGCCAATGTTCTGCATGGCGGACTTGGCTATATAGAGTTTCAGAAAACAGGCCTGCCCCCGGATGCCAAGCAAGCCCACTCTGCTATACCTGTCGTTTTTCAGCAGCCGGGTGTGTTGTTCCATCCAGCCCGGCATATCAACAGGCGGGTCTGGCAGGTGTTCACGCAGCCCGGGCGCCCAGTCATCGCCGCGAAGAACACCATAGGAATCAGACATGGCCACTAAGCGGCAGCGGTGGTGCAGCCCCGTTTGCCTTGCGATACAACTTCGCCGCGCGTTTTTCTACCCTGCGCCACATACGCCGGTCGCGGCCCAGTGCCCTGCGCAGTCCACCCTCGCTGTAATGGTGCATGAAACGCAACAGATCGCGCCTGCTCAGACCGCAGTCCATGGCGGAAAAATATAAGCCCGCGAGGTCCTTGATCCGCCAACGGCGGGGGGTTTTCTCCCGTATCTGCGCCCGGTGCAGGTCGATCAGATAGCAGCGTACTTCCTGTTCCTCAAAGCTGGATTCATCGAGATGAAAATGGCAAAGGTAGAAATCGCGGTGGTTAATGCCCGCCCCATGCATACGCCTGGCCACGTCCGCCACCGCGCGCAATAGCCGCCCACGGACTCTGGCAGGGGGCGGCTCTACTACCCAGTTCGCACAGTAGTCTTCCAGCGTTACCGTGCCCGTCAGCTCTGCGGTCACAATCATCGAACGCAGCGCGGCCGGGTTCCAGCCCTGCAGGGCATAGGCAGCAACCGTCAGCGTATACACACCGGCGCGCTGCAGGGCCAGCACCGCTTGATATTCATTGCTGGCTGATATCACGGGCAGGCGCAGCTGCAACAGGTTCTTGCAAATCTCAACCCAGCCAATACCCGTATGCAATTTCAAAAAACAGGATTTTTTACGGTACAGAAACCGCAGCGTTTTGCGCCCTTCCTTGTTGCGGTACACATCGGTCGGCTGCGCTTCAGCGGCAACTTCACCCGCCCATTTCAGCAATACGCGGGCGGAGCGGGCCCGCGCCAGTTCACCCTGCGCAAAACCCTCGGCCAGATAGTATTCAGCCACCGCTACCAGCCTCTTTTCGCTGGATAATCTGTTCGATCAAAGCGGCCCCCGCGCTGTGCAATGAATATAAGTCTGTAGTTTCAGCGTAGTTCAGGCCGCGCGCTCTGCACGCTGCCTGAACGTCTCTATCAAGCATTGTTGCCAGTGCAGCATCCAGTGCGCTCTGGTCAAAGGGGGCGGACAAAAGTAGCCCCGCGCCAGCAGTTTTGATGTGGTTGGCGTACCCACATACATCAGTCACCACTAGCGGCAGCCCGGCGACGAGGGCCTCCAGTAAAACGATACCAGCAGCCTCACTTCTGGCCGGGTGCACCAGTACGTCCGCCGCCAGCATCAGGTCGGAAATATCGTCCCTGCCCCCCAGAAAGACGACCTGTTCCTGCACCTGCTGACGCCGGGCCAGAAGCCCCAATCTGCCGACACGACCCTGCCCGGCCACCAGCAGGCGAAAGCGGCGCTCCGGGCAGGTTCTTTGCAAGTACCCAAGGCCGCGAATCGCCCTGTCCAGGCCCTTCCTGGAAAAATCGGAACCGACAAATAACAGAGTGTGCACATCGTAAGTCAGGCCCAGTTTGTGGCGCGCCTGGGCACGTCGAGCGGTGGCATCTGCGGGGCGACGACGATCCGGCTCAACCCCGGGTGGCAGCAGGTGCATACGTGCGGCCTGCGTCTGGTAATGTTGTTCGAAGCTGGCTTTTTCAGTGGCGCTGATGAGCAGAATTTCAGTGCGGGCGGCGCGGTCAAATACGGCTTTTTCCCAACTCGAAAAGTGCCGATAGCGCCAGCCCAAACGATACAGTATCCGCCCTCTTTGCATCGCCGTATCCAGGTAGCAGGTATCACCGGCGTAATAGACATCCAGCCCAGGCATTTTGTTAAAACCGATTACCCCGGCTACAGGTTCATCCCGCAGGTCCGCCTGCACCCAGGTCAGAAACCGCTCGTTGCGGCGAACGTTACTGCCGCGGGTAACTGGGGCTACCCGCAAATCAATACCCACAAGCTCTTCGCCTTGCCATGAGGTGCAATAAACCCGGCAGTGATGGCCACGGCCCTGCAGCGCCAGCAGCATACGTGCAAAATCCCGCTGCAGACCGCCATAGGGGAAGTATTTGAAGATCAGGAACGCCAGCCTCAAGGCTCTTCTCTCCCGGCAATAGCGGCTTGCAGGGACTGCCACACCGCGGCGGGGGTAATGGCCTGCATCAGTGCGGCTGCCCCGGTCACAACACTGCCGAACAACGGCGATGGCAGGTGAACCTGGTTGCGGCCATAGGTACCCACAAGACGGATACTGGTTGGGCCGTAAAGAGACACCGCTGGCACGGCGAGCGCGGCACTGAGATGTCCCAGGCCGGTATCTATCGCCACCACACCGCTTACCGTCTGCAACATGGTGGCAAGCTCTCCCAGCGTCTGGCGCGGCAGCACTTGTGCCGCGCTCACCCTGCCCGCTATGCGCACTGCCCTCTGTTGCTCCTCCTCATTACCCCAGGGCAGCCAGATACGGTAACCCGCCTGCTCCGCCAACCCGGCCAGTTCCACCCACTGGTCCTCAGGCCACAGCTTTTCCTGTCGGGCACTACCGTGAAAAAAAAGTAATCCCGGAATACGCTTCACCCCCTCGACAGCCAATGTCTCCGCCACACTGTAATCTCCCGGCTCTTCCGGTAACCGGTAGTCAAGAGCGCGCGCAAATAGCAGCCGGGTGCGCTCCACTGCGTGCATGTCTTTCGCCACGTACACAGGGTGATCATAGGCCAGGGCCGCCAATCGCTCCCGCGCTGTGGCTTTGTCCATACCGTAACGCGGCGCCCGCACCAGCCGGGAAATAAACGCGCTTTTCAACAAACCCTGGGCATCTATCACGGCATCATATTTGCGGTCACCCAGACTCTGCCGCGCCCTGCGCCATTCCGGCCCGGTAAAATCCCGCAAAGGTCTCTTGCGCCAGCGCCGCAGGGCGACGGGAATGACCCTGTCCACGGCGCGGTGCCAGCGGGGAATCTCAGCAAAAGCCTCCTCCACTACCCAGTCAAAATTAATGCCGGGCAGAGCGGCGGCCGCATCCGTGAGCGCCGGTAGAGTGTGTATGACATCCCCGAGAGAAGACATCTTCACTACCAACACCCTCACGCCGCCGTGCCCCGCGCCAGCAGGGAATCCAGTTCTTCAGCCACGCGCTGCATGGGGGTGTAACGCATACAGCCGTGGTGCCCCAGCGGGCATTCGCGGGCAAAGCAGGGTGCGCAATCTATATCGCTGACCACCATTGCCGCATTATCGTTCAGCGGTGGGGTAAATGCCGGTGAAGTAGCGCCGTAAACCACCACCAGCGGGCGCGCCAGGGCGGCGGCAATATGCATCAGGCCAGAGTCATTACTGACCACTGCGGTGGCCTTAGACAACAGGTCTACCACCTCGGCCAACCGGGTGTGGCCCGCCAGGTCGACGCAATCGCGATTGCTCTCGCACAGGCCGGAAATCTCGCCTGTCACTGATCGATCATTTGCGGACCCCAGCAACACCACCTGCCAGCCCAGCTCGAGATAGCGCGCAGCCAGCTCTGCATAATGCGCGGCGGGCCAGCGCTTGGCGCTGCCGAATTCGGCTCCGGGGCACAGTGCGAGCAGGGGGCGGTCGGGCGCGAGATGAAAACGCTGCAGCACCTGATCGGCCTGGGCGCGGTCCACCACCAGGTGGGGTGAGGGAAGCTCCTCTGGTAAAGGTTCTCCCGCATTTTGTCCAAGAGCCAGAAAACGCTGCACCATCAGTGGCAGCGCTTTTTCATCCAGCCGGCGCAAGTCATTCAGGAGGCCGTAACGCTGCTCACCACGCCAGCCAGTGCGGCGCGGTATACCGGCAAAAAAAGGCACGAGGGCTGACTTCAGGGAGTTCGGTAGCAACAGCGCCTGGTCGTAATCTTGCGAACGCAGCCTTCGGGCCAGACCCCAGCGCCGCCCCAGGCCCAGCTCACCGTGACCGAGTGGCATATTAATAGCGCTGCGCACTTCTGGCATTCGCTGCAGTAGTGGCTCACTCCAGACGGGCGCCAGAACATCGATGGCCACTCCCGGCCGTGTTTGTTGTAAGTAGATGTACAGCACCTGCGACATCACCATATCGCCCACCCAGGACGGGCCGACCACCAGGATCTGTTCGCCCCTGCTACTCACGCGAATCAACCCACGGTTGGTTCAGCATGTGGGTCCTGTTCATGCCTGACTGAACAAGGCCTGCCAGGCGTCGCTTACCGCGGCCCGCAAGTCGACAAATCGCTCTCCCGGCACAACACCGGCCTGTTGTTGCAAAGAGAGCTGATGCGCGGCGGAGCGGTAGGCAATATAGGCCTCGCGGAGGGCGTCACAGCGCTCCTGTTCAAACAAGCCCGCCCGGCCGAGGGTCTCGAGAATGCGGATATTGTCGGTCCAGCGCGCCAGTTCCGGCACACTATGACACCAGGCCAGCACCGCATACTGCACCATAAACTCAATATCGACGATTCCTCCGGCCCCCTGCTTCAGGTCAAACCCCTTTATTTCTGAATCTTCTGACGATAGTAAGTGCTCACGCATCTTGTCCCGCATGCGCTGAACTTCCTGCGCCAGGGCCGCGTTATCCCGCTCTCTGCACAGGGCGGCGTTGCGGACGGCCTCCACCTGTTTCGCAACTGCAGGGTCGCCGGCAACGAAGCGTGCCCGCACCAGGGCCTGGTGCTCCCAGGTCCAGGCAGAATCCTGCTGATAACTGCTGAACCCCTGCACCGTGGTAACCAGCATGCCGGAATTTCCGGACGGCCGCAGGCGCATATCCACCTCGTACAACTGGCCAAGGTTCATCCGGGTCTCGAGTATGTGGATCATGCGCTGACCGAGCCGGGTGTAGAAAACGGTGTTGTCGATGCTGCGCTCACCGTCGGTCACCCCCTGTTCGGCACCGTCGTAGACAAACACCAGATCCAGGTCAGAGCCGTAGCCCAGCTCGATACCGCCCAACTTACCGTAGCCAAATACCGCGAAACCGTAACCGGTGCCGGAGTGCTCAGGTTCACCGTACTTGCTGGCCAGGTCTGCCCAGGCCACCGTCAGTACTTGTTCCAGAATGACCTCGGCAATCCAGGTGAGCTTGTCGCTGACCTGCATCAGTGGCAAGCGGCCGACCAGTTCACTGGCGGCCACTCGCAATACATGTGAAGCCTTGAAATAACGCAGTGCATCCATCTGCGCCTCCAGATCATCGGTCGCCAGCCGGGCGACCTGCTGGCGCAATTCGTCCTCCAGGCTGGCCCGGTCCGGCGCGGTGTAAAGGCTGGCCCGATCCAATAGTTCGTCCAGCAGCATTGGGTGATGGGACAACTGTTCTGCTATCCAGGGGCTGGCGCCACACAAAATCACCAATTCATCCAGTGCCGGTGGGTTCTCCAGCAACAACACCAGATAGGCGCTGCGACGAACCACCGCCACCACCAGCGGCAACACCCTTACCAGTGCCAGGTCCGGGTCCGGAGCGTCGGAACAGGCCTGTATCAGCCGTGGCATAAATTGCTCCAGCCGCTCTCGTCCCTCCGCCTGCAGACCGAGCACACGGGCGCTTTGCTGCAGCTCCTGCAGGGCAGCAAGGGTTGGCTCCGGTTGCTGGTAGCCCAGCGTCGCCAAAATATCGGTGGAGAGCTCATCGCCCCACAGGGGAAGGTCATCGGCATCACCCGGGAATTCATTTTCCTCCGGGTCGGCGATCAGGGCGTTGAAATGTGATAAAACGCGCTGGCGATGCGTATTCAGCGCCTCCAGGTAATCCTCCCACAGGGCAAACCCCATCACAGTTGCCATGGCCTGTCGCTCCAGATCATCCGTGGGCAGGGCCTGTGTCTGCTTGTCGCGATAACCCTGAATGGCGTGTTCACTATCGCGCAAGAACAGGTAAGCCACCCGCAGTTCTGCAACAGCCTCGGCGGGCAAGCAACCCAGATCGTCACACTCCTGCAACACCGCCAACAGTTCGCGCTGTTGCAGGCCCAGGTCGCGCCCGCCGCGGATCAATTGGAAACACTGGGCGATGAACTCCACCTCCCGAATGCCACCGTGCCCAAGTTTTACATTGTCCTGCAGACCCCGGCGCCGTACTTCGCTGGAAATCGCCTGCTTCATTCCGCGCAGACTGTCGATGACGCCAAAGTCGACATAGCGACGAAATACAAACGGCCGCAGTGACTCCATCAATTCGACCGCCCGCGCCGGATCCCCGGTGACGGGCCGCGCCTTGATGAGGGCGTAGCGCTCCCAGTCGCGCCCCTGGTCCTGGTAGTACTCCTCAAGGGCGTTAAAATTGTGGACCAGGGCGCCACTGTCACCGTAGGGCCTGAGGCGCATATCTACACGAAAGACAAAACCCTCAGCGGTTATCTGATCCAGCAATGTTATGACCCGTCGGCCAACCCGGGTGAAGAACTCCTCATTGCCGATGGATTTTTCCGCATTATCCGTTGCGCCGGCTTCCGGATAGGCGAAGATGAGGTCGATATCCGAAGACACATTCAGTTCACGCGCGCCCAGCTTGCCCATGGCCAGGACGATCAGCTGCTGGCGCTCCCCACCAGCCCGGCCCCGTGGCACGCCGAAGCGCTGCTCCAGCGAGTCCTGACTGATTGCCAGCGCTTCGGCAATACAGGCCTCCGCCAGCAGCGAAGTATCGCGCATGGTTTCCCGTGTATCCGCCAGCCGGCAAAAGTCACGCCAGATAATCCGCAACATATGGTGCTGGCGAAAACGCCGCAGCACCACATCGGGCTCCAACCGCCCCTGCGCCAGGCGTTTCTGCAAGAAGCTGCGGAAGGATGTCTCGGCCAGCGTGTGCTGCAGTTCACTGCCAGCGAGCAGATCCAGCAACAACTGGGGCCGGCGGCGGCAGAGTTCAGCGACAAAAGGGCTGCATGCCAGCACCAGCGGCAGCTGATCACTGATGGGCTTGAGGGCCGCGCTGGCCTTGAGCTGCTCTGCCAGTGGGGCAGGCGAGCGTTCCAGTATATTTGCCCAGGCAATACGGCCGGTCTCGGCCAGCGCAGCTGGCAGTGCAGCGATTTCAGTTGGCATAATAGGTACTTGAAAGCATTGGCACGTCAGGCGTCCAGAACTGGTGCGACCCGCATAACCTCTTCGATGGTCGTTTCCCCGCGAGCCACTCGCACGGCCCCGCTAAGGCGCAGGGTGTGCATACCCTCGGACATGGCAACTTCCCGAATGCGTGATGATTCCATGTGCGGTGTAATGTGGCTCTGCACTTCAGGGCTGTTGACCAGAACTTCATATATGCCCTGACGGCCCATATATCCGGTATTACGGCACGCCTTGCAACCCACCGGACGCGGCACCTGGGCCGGTGGCTCCATATTCCAGGGCTGGGTCAGCTCGCGCCAGGCCTCGGGGTCCAGTGCCGAAAACGTCTTGCACGCGGGACATAGAATACGCACCAGGCGCTGCGACATAATTCCCCGCACCGTGGCCTTGATGAGATACGCGGGCACACCCAGCTCCAGAAGACGGGAAATGGATGAGGGCGAGTCATTGGTGTGCAGTGTGGACAACACCAGGTGCCCGGTGAGCGCGGCCTGCACGGCCATATTGGCCGTTTCCAGATCGCGGATTTCGCCCACCATAATAATATCCGGGTCCTGCCGCATCAGGGCCCGCACCCCCGAGGAGAAGTCCAGGTTGATGGAGTGATTGACCTGCATCTGGTTGAAGGCGCCTTCAACCATCTCGATCGGATCTTCAATAGTGCAGACGTTAACCTCTGATGTAGCCAACTGGCGCAGTGTCGAGTAAAGGGTTGTGGTCTTGCCCGAACCGGTTGGCCCGGTAACCAGCACAATGCCGTTGCCCACACCCGTCATATGGTGCCAGCGGGCGAGGTCGTCGTCTGCCAGGCCCAGCTGTTCAAAACTCTTTTGCAGCACATCCGGGTCGAAGATGCGCATCACCAGCTTTTCACCAAAGGCGGTGGGCAATGTGGCCAGGCGCAATTCAACCTCGTTGCCCTCCGGGGTGCGGGTTTTCAGGCGGCCGTCCTGGGGCCGGCGCTTTTCTGCCACATCCATGCGGCCCAGGATCTTGATGCGACTGGTCACCGCATTACCCACCTGTTGCGGCAATTCATAAACGCTGTGCAGCACACCATCAATACGGAACCTGACATTACCTACATCCCGGCGGGGTTCGATATGGATATCACTGGCCCGTTGTTCAAACGCATACTGCAGCAGCCAGTCCACAATGTTGACGATGTGCTGGTCGTTGGCATCCGGCTCCTTCATGGAGCCCAGTTCCAGCATTTGCTCGAGGTTAGTAACGCCGGCCCCACTGGGGGCCCGGTCAGCGCCGCGGGCCCGGTTGACCGAGCCGGCCATGGTGTAAAACTCGGCGGTGTGCCTGGCGATAACCCGTGGGTCCGCCAAAACCCTTTTCACCCGCTTTCTTAGCACGTGTTCCAGATTGCTTTCCCAGACCTTGATATAGGGCTCGCTGCTGGCGATCACCACTTCCGTGTCCGACACTTCAACCGCCAGTATACAGTGGCGCTCGGCGAATGCCCGGGACATGACCTCTGCAACTGCGGTGACATTGATCCTCAGCGGATCGATCTCGTAAACTGCCTGATTGACCCTGGCTCCCAGCCAGGCGAGCAGGCCATCCATATCAATCATCCTGCCCGGGGCGGCGCCGTCGGCGAGCTTTTGCTCCGCCAGCGATACCAGGGGATGAACCCTGACAACCTGGTTTTTCACCACCCTGGCCAAATCCGCGTCTGACAACCGGCCATCCGCATGCAACTCCCGCGCCAGCGTGATCAGATCAAGGCGGTGCTCCATCAATTGTTCGCCAAAACTGGTGGCCATAGTTGAGCTCATTGAGTGAAAATTTTCTGCCAATCATACCGGGCCTGTTAACACTATCTGAGCTGGACCTGTTACGCCAGAGATTGCGCCAGCTCAGATAGTGTTAACAGGCTCGAACGCCCTGTGTGTCTATTTTGATTTCAATCAGTGTCAGAAACACGCGAAAATGAAACTATTAAGACAATTCTATGACAATTCAGATGTTTA
This sequence comes from uncultured Haliea sp., assembly GCA_963977485.1. GTDB lineage: Bacteria > Pseudomonadota > Gammaproteobacteria > Pseudomonadales > Halieaceae > JARRPM01. Next base: position 295,894 of record CAXBOW010000003.1, on the reverse strand, counting down.
CTCCTACACTAGCGACCCCCAAAAGCAGCAGGCAAAGATCAAGCGCGGAGTTAAGCTATGGCAACTGGAAATATCCTCGGCAGTTTGTTTGGCAGGTCACCTATAGGACCTATTCAGGAACACATGAAGATTGCCAACCAGGCAGTACAACTGCTGCCGGACCTGCTTCGGGCCACTGCTGCCGAAGACTGGGCGACAGCGAAGGATTTGCACAAGGAAATCGATAGCGCGGAGCGTGCCGCCGACAAACTCAAGCGTTCGGTGCGCCGCCATCTGCCAAAAAGCCTGTTCCTGCCGGTCCCACGCTCCGACCTGCTGGAGCTGGTGAGCATGCAAGATGCCGTGGCAAACACTGCCAAGGATATCGCTGTGATTGTTATTGGCCGCAATATGCGCTTCCCCGAGTCGATGCAGCAGGGTGTGGAAGAATTTGCCCTGGCCTGCACGGAAACCTGCAACCAGGCCCTGCTCGCTATTCAGGAACTGGATGAATTGCTTGAGGTGGGCTTCAGCGGGCGTGAGGTCAAACGGGTAGAGGGCATGCTGAAGGAGCTGGACAAAATGGAGCGCCGCACCGACAAGCTCTCCGTCAGCCTGTGCGCCAAACTGTTCAAACTGGAAAGCGAACTGCCTCCGGTAGACGTTATGTACTACTACCGCGTAATGGCACTGCTTTCCACCGTGGCGGATGACGCCGAAGTTGTAGGTGACCGCCTGCAGTTGCTGATGGCCAAATAGGACACGCCTCATGGAAATCATCGCGGAATACGGCACGGTATTTTTGATTCTCGCCTGCCTGTTTGGCTTTTTCATGGCCTGGGGTATCGGCGCCAACGACGTGGCCAATGCTATGGGCACCTCCGTGGGCTCCCGCGCCCTGACGCTCACCCAGGCTATTTTTATCGCCATGATTTTCGAGTTTCTCGGGGCCTATCTGGCGGGAGGAGAGGTAACCTCCACCATCCGCAAGGGCATCATCGATGCCGAGGTGATGGAAGGGAACCCGGAGCTGATGGTGTACGGCATGCTGTCGGCACTGCTTGCAGCCGGCACCTGGCTGCTGATCGCCAGCATTAACGGCTGGCCGGTCTCGACTACCCACTCCATCGTCGGCGCAATTGTCGGCTTTGCCGCAGTGGGTATATCCGTCGATGCCATCTACTGGGGCAAAGTGGGCAGCATTGCCGCCAGCTGGGTGGTTTCACCGCTTATCGCCGGAACCATCTCCTACGCTCTCTTCATGAGTGTGAAATATTTCGTTCTGGATACCGCAAACCCCTTCGAGAGAGCGAAGAAGATTATTCCTGTGTACATGTGGCTGGTGGGGTTCATGATCTCCATGGTCACCCTGTTAAAAGGGCTGAAACATGTCGGGATTAACCTGGACATGGGCATGGAAAGCGATTTCGCCAATGCCGCGCTGGCCTCCGCGCTAATTGGCCTGCTGGTCGCCGCTTTTGGGGCACTCCTGTTGCAGCGTGTTCAATATGTACCCAATGACCAGAACCGCTTCCACAGTGTGGAGCGGGTATTTGCCATTTTGATGGTGTTTACTGCCTGCTCCATGGCTTTTGCCCACGGCTCCAACGACGTGGCCAATGCTGTGGGCCCGCTGGCAGCGGTGGTCAGTACCGTCCAGTCAGGTGGCATGATCGCCGCCAAGTCCGCAATGCCCTGGTGGATATTGATTGTAGGGGCCATGGGGATTGTGGTGGGTCTGGCCACCTACGGCTGGCGCGTCATTGCCACCGTGGGCCGCAAAATCACCGAACTCACCCCCAGCCGGGGTTTCGCCGCTGAACTGGGTGCAGCGGGAACGGTGGTGATCGCCTCTGCCACCGGCCTTCCCGTTTCCACCACGCACACGCTGGTAGGGGCAGTATTGGGAGTGGGGTTTGCCCGCGGCATAGGCGCACTCAATACCCGCATAATCGGCTCCATTTTCCTGTCCTGGCTGATAACACTCCCCGCCGGAGCCGGGCTGGCCATCGTATTTTTCTTTATTTTCAAGGCTGTATTCAGTTTCTAGTGTTGGGGACGCCACTTGGCGGCCGGGTCAGGCTTGACTAGACTAGGGTACACAGATCTTGCGTGTGCCTGCCCCTGGCCGGGATGGCTTCACCTCTAACTACTCGGCCTCAGGGGTAACAATGCCCAATACCAGCAAACTCATTATCGATCAGCTCACGCAGCTGGTTGCCACCCCCTCAGTGAGCTCAACCGATCCGCGTTGGGACCAGGGCAATCGCGCTGTCATCGACCTGCTGGCAAGCTGGCTTTCAGACCTGGGTTTCAGCACCGAAATTCAGGCAGTCACTGCCGATGGTTCCAAGGCAAACCTGATCGCCACGCTGGGCAGTGGGCCCGGTGGCCTGGTGTTGTCCGGCCATACCGATACCGTACCTTTCGACGAGGGCCGCTGGCAGAGTGACCCCCTGGGTTTGAGCGAGCGCGATCACCGTCTATACGGCCTTGGTAGCACCGATATGAAAGGGTTTTTCCCCATCGCAATCGCTGCTGCCAGCGCATTTCGTGATACCCCGCTGAAGCAACCATTGATAGTGCTTGCCACCTGCGACGAAGAAAGCTCGATGAATGGTGCCCGCGCCCTGGTGGCAGCGGGGCGACCGAAAGCCCGGGCAGCCATCATCGGCGAACCCACATCGCTGGTGCCAGTGCGCATGCACAAGGGCATTATGATGGAGTCAGTGCGGGTCACCGGCCGGGCCGGCCATTCCTCCAACCCGGACCTGGGCAACAGCGCACTCGATGGCATGCACTCGGTCATGGGCGATCTGATGACGTACCGGGCACAGTTGCAGCAGCGCTACCACAACGACCTTTTCGCCGTGGCCGGGCCCACTCTCAACCTCGGTTGCATGCACGGTGGCGACAGCCCCAACCGCATCTGTGGCCAGGCAGAACTGCATTTCGATCTGCGCATGACACCGGGCGGCGATAACGACGAAGTGCGCGCAGAAGTCGTCGAGCGCCTGGCCGAAATTGCTAGGCAACGCTCCCTGGAGATCGAGTTAAGCCCTCTGGTGCAGAACATCTCACCATTTGAGCAGTCCGCAGACAGTGATCTGGTGCGCCTGGCCGAGCGCCTGACCGGGCACCGGGCGGAAGCCGTGGCCTTTGCTACTGAAGCCCCGTTTCTGCAACAGCTTGGCATGGAAACCATAGTGATGGGGCCGGGCTCCATAGACCGCGCCCACCAGCCAGACGAATACCTGGAACTGGAGCAGATACAGCCCTGTATCGCGCTGTTGCAGCAGTTCATTCGCCACTACTGCCTGTAACGCACCGGGGCTGGTGTGCATTATTGCCATTAGGTAATCCGGCCAGCTTTCGGTACCCTTAATAACTTTCTATTTTTCAATAGCTTGGATGATATCGTGACAACGCCCGGCCGGGACAATATACGCTGGTTGAGGAACACCGCACCCTACATTAATGCGCACCGGGGCAAGACCTTCGTGCTGATGCTGGGGGGCGAGGTTGCGCAACACGAAAACTGCGCGAATATCTTCCACGATATCGCCCTGCTCAACAGCCTCGGCGTGCGCCTGGTGCTGATACATGGGGCCCGGCCACAAATCGCCCAGCGCCTGGAACAGGCGGGGCTGCCAAGCAATTTTCACGACGGTGTGCGTATCACCGATACCGCCGCCCTGGAACATGTCAAAGATGCCGCCGGCTCACTGCGGGCACAAATAGAGGCGCTGTTGTCCATGGGCCTGCCAAACTCCCCGATGCAGGGTGCGCGCATCCGGGTGTGTTCCGGGAATTTTGTTACAGCCCGCCCCATAGGCGTGGTAGATGGCGTGGACTTTCACCATACCGGCAAAGTACGCCGCATCGACGAGAAGGGTATTCGCCACCAGCTGGAAGAGAGCTCTATTGTCTTGCTGTCACCACTGGGCTACTCACCCACAGGTGAAATCTTCAGCCTGACCCTGGAGGATATTGCCGTCCAGTGCGCGTCCGCGATCGGTGCTGACAAACTTATTATGTTCAGCGCCGAAAACGGCGTTCGCGATGCAAGCGGCACGCTTGTTCGACAGTGTACCGTTGGTGAAGTGGGGCAATTCAACATTCCCGACCCCGACGAGGCCTCCCTGCTTAAAGCCGCCCGCAGCGCCTGTCTGGCCGGTGTGTCCCGCAGCCATATCGTCAGCTATGCCAACGACTGCGCCCTGCTGGAAGAACTGTTCACCCACGACGGCAGCGGCACCCTGGTGGCCAGCGATTTCTACGAACAGGCCAGGGCAGCCAATATCGATGATGTCGGCGGCATCCTCGAACTGATAGAACCGCTGGAACAGCAGGGCGTGCTGCTGAAGCGTTCCCGGGAATTGCTGGAAACAGAGATCCGCCAGTTCCGCCTGCTGGAACGCGACCATCGCATCATCGCCTGCGCTGCGCTGTACCCCTTCCCGGAGGAGGGTTGCGGCGAGATTGCCTGCATAGTGTCACATCCCGATTATCGCGGTGGTCGGCGCGGCCAGCGACTGCTGGCAGAGCTGGAACAGGAAGCCCGGAGGCAGGGTCTGGACAGGGTTTTCGTACTCACCACCCAAACTGCCCACTGGTTTATCGAACAGGGTTTCAGCGAGAGCCCCCGCGATGCCCTGCCTGGCCAAAAGCAATCCCTGTACAACCTGCAGCGCAATTCCAAGGTGTTTTTCAAGAGCCTGTAGCTCTTGAACCACAAGCCGGATGTGATCCGAACTGTGGACTGGCCGGAGTGCACTTCCGGGACGGCCACAGGCCTTGAAAGCTTATTTGATAAGCGGGTAGCAGGGTCATGTCCCAAAGGGACCCCGGTGCGTGACCCTGGATTGGAAAAATCAAAAAATTCCAGTCAGTTAAATTCGAGCAAATCTTTGCTATCCTGCTTCACCACTTTTTCGACCCAAGGGCAGCCAGAACCGGCCAGCCCCTAAAACGGTAAATCAGCCATGCCAGAATATCGCTCCAAAACCTCCACCCACGGCCGCAACATGGCCGGCGCCCGTGCCCTGTGGCGCGCCACCGGCATGAAAGACGGAGATTTTGGCAAACCCATCGTCGCCGTGGTCAACTCGTTTACCCAGTTCGTGCCGGGTCATGTACACCTCAAGGACATGGGACAACTGGTGGCGAGGGAAATCGAGGCCGCAGGGGGTGTTGCCAAGGAATTCAACACCATAGCCGTGGACGACGGCATCGCCATGGGGCATGACGGCATGCTCTACAGCCTGCCCTCCAGAGATATTATTTCAGACTCCGTTGAATACATGGTGAACGCCCATTGTGCAGACGCCATGGTCTGTATTTCCAACTGCGACAAAATCACCCCCGGCATGCTCAATGCCGCCATGCGGCTCAATATACCCGTGGTATTCGTCTCTGGCGGACCGATGGAGGCGGGCAAGACAAAATTGTCCGAACACAAGCTGGACCTGGTGGATGCCATGGTCATTGCTGTGGACGACAATGCCAGTGACGAAAAAGTGGCCGAGTACGAGCGCTCTGCCTGCCCCACCTGCGGCTCCTGCTCCGGCATGTTTACAGCCAACTCCATGAACTGCCTCACCGAGGCGCTGGGCCTCAGCCTGCCGGGCAACGGCTCCACTCTGGCAACACACGCTGACCGGGAACAACTGTTCCTGCGGGCAGGGCGCCTGGTGGTGGAACTCTGTGAACGCTACTACCAGGGTGACGACGAATCAGTACTGCCGCGCAATATCGGCAATTTCCAGGCTTTCGAGAATGCCATGTGTCTGGACATCGCCATGGGCGGCTCCACCAACACCATACTGCACCTGCTAGCGGCAGCGCAGGAAGCTGAGCTGGATTTCACCCTGAAGGATATCGACAGGTTGTCGCGAAAAGTGCCCCAACTTTGTAAGGTTGCGCCGAATACGCCGCTGTACCACATGGAAGATGTACACCGCGCAGGTGGCATTATGAGCATTCTGGGCGAACTGGACAGGGCCGGCCTGCTGCATACAGACAACCCGACAATCCACAGCAAGACCATGGGCGAGGCCCTGGCCAAATGGGACATAGTGCAAACCCAGGACGCGGCAGTTCACAAATTTTTCAGCGCGGGCCCGGCGGGCATTCCCACACAAACAGCGTTCAGCCAGGACACCCGCTGGCCCAGCCTGGACATCGATCGTGAGGGAGGCTGTATTCGCTCGCTGGACAATGCCTACTCCACAGAGGGCGGCCTCGCGGTGCTGTATGGCAATATCGCGGTAGATGGCTGTGTGGTCAAAACCTCCGGTGTGGATGAAAGTATTCTGGTTTTCTCCGGCCCCGCCCATATCTGTGAAAGCCAGGAGGGTGCAGTGGAAGACATTCTGGCGGGCAGAGTAAAAGCCGGGGATGTGGTGATTATTCGCTACGAGGGACCCCGCGGTGGCCCCGGCATGCAGGAGATGCTGTACCCCACCAGTTACCTGAAATCAAAAGAGCTGGGCAAGGTTTGCGCGCTGCTGACCGACGGGCGGTTTTCCGGTGGCACATCGGGCCTGTCTATCGGCCACGCCTCGCCAGAGGCTGCGGCGGGAGGTGCCATCGCCCTGGTGGAGCAGGGAGACACCATTGAGATTAACATCCCCGACCGCAGTATCAACGTCGCCTTGAGCGAGGCAGAACTGGCGACACGCAGGCAGGCCATGGAAGCTCGGGGTAACCAGGCCTGGCGGCCGGAAAAGCTGCGCCCGCGCAAGGTCACACCCGCATTGAAGGTTTACGCCAAGATGGTTACCAGTGCCGACAAGGGTGCGGTCAGGGACTTGTCTCTGCTGGACTGACACCGGGGTCAAATTGCGCCTGAGCGAGGGTCTCGTCCACCGCTGTGCTCCCTCCCTCAGCTATCAGGATTTGCAGATCTTCTCGCAGTTCCGCCAACTCCCCACGGAGGCGGCGGTTCTGTTTCTCCGAGCGGCCGTTCAGCACGTCCGCAACCGAGCTGAATATCACCTCCAGATTGTGTTGATAAACTTCCCGATACCGCGCAGACACCGTCTCGCCCCGTGCCGCAACAGCTTCTCGCACGCGCTGCTGCCAGCCAGGCTCGCGCTGCATCAACACACCAAGGCGCTGCAACCATGCGGCTCGCTCCTGCAACCACACCACGTCGGATCGCTCCAAATCTGCACTGGCCTGCTGCAGGCGTTCGCGCTGCCCCGGGTCCAGCCGCCCCATATAATCCTCGAAATTGTCAGCGAACCTGTCATAGGTTTCCTCGCGGTATTCCCCTTCCGTTCGCGACAGATACTCTTCCTCGTACTCCTCCTGCTGCTCCTGCAGATAGGCAAGCAGTTCCCGCACCTGCTCGTCAGACAGCGTTTCACCAAGCTGCAGCAACCAGGCCAGTGACTCCTCTTCCAGGCGCAACCAGGCTATTTCCATGCCATCGTAAATGGCGGCAACTTCCCTGGCGGTAATGGGCTGCGTCAGGCTGCTGTCGATTTGTTGCAGTAGCAGGACATAGCGCGGCAGTTCCTGCTGCCGATGCCAGTTGAGAAACGGTTGCAGTACCTCTTCCAACTGCCGCTCCTGGCCGCCGTCCAATTCCACGTAGTCATCGACGTACCAGGGAACAATAGTGTCCAGGCGGTTATACACAAAAGTGGTTCCGCTGCAGGCGCCCAGGCACAGCAGACCGGCGAACAACGCTAACCTGATACTTGCAACTCTGAAATTTGCCATCCGCTCGCCTCCGGCTAACGCCAATCCGGCACGGTTATCACCGCTGCCTCACTCTCCACCAGCACATCATGGGCCGCCTCTACACGGTTTCGCCCGCCGCGCTTGGCCCGGTACAGAGCGGAATCCGCCAGCTTGAACCAGTGATCGACGCTGTCCGCGACAATCACCTCGCAGACCCCGGTACTAATGGTCAGATTACCTTCCGGTAGAATATCCGCGCTCTCCACCAGCGCCCGCAGTTCTTCTGCAATCCTGACGGCGCCATCAATACCGGTTTCATGCAGCAACACCACGAACTCCTCCCCGCCAAACCGGCACAGGATATCTACGGCTCTAATACGACCGGAGATCACTTCCACGAGACGCTTGATCGCTATGTCACCCACGGCGTGGCCATACCTGTCATTGATACGCTTGAAGTAGTCCACATCCATCAGCAGCATCGTCGAAGAGTGCCGGTAGCGCTGCCAGGATTCCATGGCCTGGGCGGCCTGCTCTTCGAGGTAACGCCGGTTATATGCGCCTGTTAACGAGTCGGTAACGGCCATGCTCTTGAGCCGGCGGGATTGTTCGGTCATCGCGAAGACCAGCCAGGCGCTCACTAACCAGGTCACTAACATACTGAAGCTCATCATGAGCGCCGAACTTAAATCGAAATGGGTAAAAAGCAAAGGCAGCGCAACTACAGCGGTCAGCAGGCCGACCACCAGCGACCGGCGAAAGCGAAGAAGCACCGGTAACCCTGCCAATTGCGGGTACAACCAGTAAACCGCGTAGTTCATGCCCTGGCTAACCGCCAGCAGGATCAGCGTGTTACCGAGCACCATCAAGAGCGTCGGCGTCAGGAAGGCGCGGCGATTCCCCCCCAGCAAAATTATATTGGTGACCGCAACCACCAACAGAACAAAGCAGCTCACGGCAAACACCCACTTCCCAAGGTATAGGCCGTACGATAGATTCAGAGTAAGCACACAGACGAGCAACAACAGAATATAGCGGTAGCCATCCCTGCCGCGCTTTCTGGCCTCATGGCCAGCGCCCTCCTCACGACGATTGCTCTGGTGATTAAATTGCTCCGAAAAGGCTTCCCTGAAGTGGAGCCGGAGCTTTTGCCATGGTGGTTTTTTTATTTTGGTCCCGCGACTTTGCATTCCCCGACCATGTTGTGGCGACAACGGACTGTTCTGTGTCTGTAGAGCTGTTTTGTAACACAGATACCGGCTGATTTATACGGCGGGACGCCAGAGTATGCAGCCTCTTGAGATCACTGTGGAACAGCTCCCACTTAGCAGACAACTTTTGGGGCTGTCTGCCGGAAAAACTGGAGCCGGGGGGCTCAGTGCGCAGATCAGGCGGCAGCTTCCTGATCCCGGGCCGCATCGCGGTTGATGGCGCCCAGGATGCCATCCAGGGAGGCCTGAATAATGTCGTGGCTGCGCCCAACACCGCAGAAGCGGTTGCCGTTAACGTTAAGCTGTATGTAGCAGACCGCCTCTGCATCAGCGCTGTGGCTGAGAGCGTGCTCGTTGTATTCCACCAGCACAATCTGCTTGCCGGTGAAACGCTCCATGGCATCGACAAATGACGCTACCACCCCGTTGCCGGAGCCCGTCAGGCGGTGCACCGCAGCACCCTGCAGCAGCTCCGCCTGCAGTTTGTCGCTGCCATCCTCCCGGTTGACCTGGTATTTACCCAGCACCCAACGGCCAGCAGCTTCCACATAGGTCCGCTGAAAAAGCTGGAACAATTCGTCGGAACCCACTTCCGTTTCACTGGCCTCCGCGTAAGCCTGAACCGCCTGACTGAAGTCGATTTGCAACCAGCGTGGCAACTGCAGGCCGAAATCCCGCTCCAACACATAGGCGATCCCCCCTTTGCCTGACTGACTGTTAATACGGATCACTTCCTGATAAGAGCGGCCAATATCTGCCGGGTCTATCGGCAGATAGGCAACTTCCCAGGGCTTGCTTGATTCGCGCAGCGCCAGGCACTTCTTGATAGCATCCTGATGGCTGCCGGAGAACGCTGTGAACACAAGCTCGCCCGCATAGGGGTGGCGCGGGTGCACCGGCAGCTGGGTGCACTCTTTTACCGTCTGGATAATCTCATCCATCTTGCTGAGGTCCAGGCGGGGATCCACCCCCTGGCTGTAGAGGTTCATCGCCATGGTCACGATATCCATATTGCCGGTGCGCTCGCCGTTGCCCATCAGGGTGCCTTCGATACGATCCGCTCCCGCCAATACACCCAACTCCGCAGCGGCCACGGCACAGCCGCGATCGTTATGCGTGTGCAGGGAAATCAGCAGGCTCTCCCGGTTTGCCACCCGGTCGCAAAACCACTCGATCTGGTCGGCGTAGACATTCGGGGTACTCATTTCCACTGTCGCCGGCAGGTTGATAATCACCGGATGCTCCGGGGTGGGCTGCCAGACCGCTGTCACCGCGTCGCAAACCTCCACGGCGAAATCCAGCTCGGTCCCGGTAAAGCTCTCGGGAGAATACTCAAATACCCACTCGGTCTCGGGGTGTTGTGCCGCGCAATCCCGCACCAGCTCAGCGCCTTTTACCGCGATATCCAGAATGCCCTGCCGGTCGAGGCCAAATACTTGCTCCCGCTGCACTGTTGAGGTGGAGTTGTAGACGTGCACGATCGCTTTGCGCGCTCCCTTGAGCGCCTCAAAGGTCTTTTTAATCAGGTCGGCCCTGGCCTGGGTAAGCACCTGTATCGTCACGTCGGCCGGAATTCTGTCATTGTCGATCAGGTCGCGCACAAACGCGTAGTCGTGTCCGGAAGCCGAGGGGAACCCCACCTCGATTTCCTTGAATCCCAGCTTGACGAGTTGATCCCAGAGACGGGATTTCTGCGGTGTGGTCATGGGCTCGATCAGGGCCTGGTTGCCATCCCGTAAATCCACGCTACACCAGTGCGGCGCTTTTTCGATGATGCGATCGGGCCAGCGTCGGTTCGCCATGGCGATTGGCTGGAAGGGTTGGTACTTGCGATGGTCGAAGTTGCTCATGCCGTCTTACCTGAAAGTGTTGAATTAAGGGCTGCTCACCTACCCGGGTGCCCGGGGCACGACCCGCCTCTATAAGGCCGGCGCTAGTTGCGGGTGAAACGGTAATTCCATCCGCCCCTGCGACAACAGGTGAGTTATCAGCCTGGTACGTAGTATAGAGGGGGCGGCTTAGTGATAGATTGCAAATGGCAGCCATAAAACAATATTTTTAGCAATTAATGGCTAAATAAATGCCATTTAGTAGCGATCTATATTATAAAGGCGTAGTTTTACTGGGATCTCCACCTAATATGAAGTAGCCATGAAACTCGACCGCACCGACCGCAGAATCCTCCTGGCCATGCAGAAAAATGGCCGTATAAGCAATCTGGAACTGGCCGAACAAGTGGGCCTGTCACCTACACCGTGCTCCCGCCGGGTAAAAAGATTGGAGGAGTCCGGCCTGATTCGCCAGCACGTGACGTTGCTCAACCAGTCCATGCTGGGACTGAAGCTGACGGCTTACATAGGCATCAGCATGGATCGGCACACCCCGGACCGCTTCGAGACTTTCGAGGCCGAGGTTGCGGCTTATCCCGAGGTAATGGAGTGCTCCGTGGTCACCGGACAAAGCTCAGACTACCTGCTCAAGGCTGTGGTACCCGATATGGAATACTATGAAAAATTCCTGCTGGGCAGGCTCACGCGCATCGCTGGGGTGACCGGTGTTCACTCCAGCTTCGAGCTGCGCCGGGTGGTCTATCGCACAGAGCTGCCCCTTGACCATATTTCCGACAAAACCAGTTTGTAACCGACAGATTACGCCATTCACAGTGGCCGGATCGGGTCTTGCTGTCAGCGCGTCCGGCCCGCACCATGGACTGGCAAAATAATTACTGGGGAGCCTGCAATATAATGAAAGATATGTCCGGGAAGGTAGCTATCGTCACCGGAGGTGCCAGCGGAATGGGACAAATCATCGCTCGCCGCCTGGCCGCAGAGGGTGCGCGGGTGGCAATATTCGACGTGAATGAAGAGGCCCTGGCAGCAACCGCAGCTGAATCTGCCAATATAACCGCCTTTCGCTGTGATATTTCGGTGCTGCAAGACGTCGACAGTCAGGTAGCGCGTGTGTCCGCTGAGCTGGGGCCCATCGACCTGTTGGTGCACGCCGCAGCTCTGATGCCCAGCCACAAACTCGCCGAGCACACCCATGAAGGTATGGAGAAGCTGTTTCGCATCAATTATTTTGGTACGACTTACATGGTACGCGCCGTATTACCGGAGATGCTGAAGCGCAAAACCGGGCGGATCATCGCCTTCGGCTCCATCGCCGGTATTGCTCTGGTGCCCAAAATGGGGGCCTACTGCGCCACCAAGGCGGCAGTTAACGCCTATATGGAAGTGCTGCAAAATGAACTTCGCGGCACCGGGGTGCGCGCCCATTTGGTGTGTCCACCCGCGGTAAATACATCGCTGATCGACCAGAGTCTCGCCACCGACAGTCCGGGTAGCATTCTCGAGGCACGTAAGAATGGGCGTTTGGCAGACCCGGAGAAGATAGTTAACGCCATCGAAAAAGGGGTGGCGAAAGACCGGGACATTATTTATCCGGGAGAGGCGAGGCTGCTCTATCTCTGGCGCGCCCTGTTTCCCCGCCTGTGGTGGAAGACGGTACTGCACTTCGAGAAATAAGCCGCGGGGCAGTTCCCCTTTTGCATTAACCCGGAGCATGGGCTAATCTCGCCGCCCCATGCTCACACGACCGCTAAAACCCGACTCTCCCTGGATGCTGGCCCTGCTGGCAGCCCTGGTCGCACTCGGGCCACTCAGCGTCGATATGTACCTGCCCGCCATGCCTACCATCATGCGCGCCTTCGACACCGACATAAGCCAGATGCACCTGACCCTGAGCAGTTATCTCGCGGGATTCGCCCTGTTTCACCTGGCGTGTGGCCCGTTGTCAGACCGCTACGGCCGCAAACCTGTTCTGATTGGAGGCACCCTGTTATTTATGGCGGCCTGTGTGGGTTGCAGCCTGTCGGAGACAGTTGGTGAGATGTTGTTGTTCCGCTTCCTGCAGGGGGTAGGCGCCTGCGTCGGACCCACACTGGCCAGAGCTGTTGCTCGTGATATCTTCGACCCCTCCGGCGTTGCCCGCGCGCTGTCGCTGATAGCAATGTTAATGGCGCTTGCACCAGCGGTTGCCCCGGTGATTGGAGGTGCGATGCTGCTGGTGTTGCCCTGGCCCAGCATTTTTATATTTCTCGCCTCCTATGGTGCAGTGATGATTCTGCTAATACTGATCTTTCTTCAAGAATCGCTGCCCGAAGTTCAAAGCCTGCATCCACGTATAATTATGCGCAACTTCGTCGAACTGTTAGTTGATCCTTTTTTCCTGACGGTAACCGTGTGCAGCGGCCTGGTCTACGCCGGCTTGATGGTCTATCTGGCCAGCTCGAGTTTTATCTTCATCGATATGCTGGGCGTACCGCAGCAGTACTACGGCTTCATCTTTCTGGGCTCTGTATTCGGCTATATGGGCGGCAGCGCCCTCAGTGCCCGCCTGTCAAGGCGCCGGGATTCCGAGCGTATCATGCGCCTCGGTGTCATCATGGCAATGTGCGCAAGCGCCCTGGTACTCGTTTGTTCTTATGCCCGGCCTGCCAGTGTGCTCGCCCTGATTGTGCCCATGATGTTGTATTCCGTGGCCATGGGCCTGGTACTGCCTCACTCGATGGCCATTGCGCTTCGGCCTTTTGCCCATATCGCCGGCACGGCGTCTGCGCTGCTTGGTTTTATTCAAATGTCACTGTCCGCCGTGGCCAGCGCTTTCACCGGCCTGTTCCTCACAACCACGCCGCAGCCCATGGTATGGATGCTGTTCGTGATCTCTGCGGTAAGCCTGGTTCTCGGACTGCGTGCTCACGGTCTGTACAGGCTCACAAAGCCCTGACCCCAAGCAGGGGCCTGTGGCATACTCGCTACAGTTTTTCCCGGAGAAAATGACGTGCATATCGCCTCTGATGTCACCCAGTTAATTGGCAATACCCCTTTGCTACATCTCAAGCAAGTGTCAGAGCAGACCGGCTGCACCATTCTCGGCAAGGCCGAATTTCTGAACCCGGGAGGTTCAGTAAAAGATCGCACTGCACTTGGAATTATTCGCGCGGCGGAGGCGTCCGGCGAGCTCCGCCCCGGCGGGCGTATCGTCGAGGGAACTGCAGGCAACACCGGTATCGGGCTCACTCTGCTTGCCAATGCTCTGGGCTATACCAGTTCGGTCGTTATGCCCATTACCCAGAGCAAGGAAAAAATCGATTCACTGGAACTGCTGGGGGCAGACCTGCACCTGGTAGGGGCCACCTCCTACAGTGACCCCAATCACTATATTCACACCGCCAAACGTCTGACGGAAAAGCTGTCGAAACGCGAGGAAAACGGGGCGGTATGGGCGCGGCAGTTCGACAACCTGGCCAATATGGATATCCACTACCGCACCACCGGTGCGGAAATCTGGGAGCAGACCGATGGCAAGGTGGATGGATTCATCTGCGCGGTGGGTACCGGCGGTACACTGGCAGGCGTTTCAACCGCACTCAAAGAGCGCAACGAAAGCATCACTATTGGACTGGCAGACCCTGCCGGGGCGTCTCTTTATGAGTACTTCCGCAGCGGCGAAATAGAGGCCTCTGCCGGCACCTCCATCATTGAGGGCATTGGCATCAACCACGTCACCGACAACGTCGCCGCTGCCAGGGTTGATGCCGCTTTCACCATCAGCGACCAGGAGGCCCTGCCCTATATCTTCGACCTGCTGCGCCACGAGGGGCTTTGCCTGGGTGGTTCATCGGCAATCAATATCGCCGGCGCGGTGCGACTGGCCAAACAATTGGGGCCAGGGCACACCATCGTCACCATTCTCTGTGACTACGGCAATCGCTATCAGAGCAAGCTGTTCAACCCCGTGTTCCTGGAGAACAAGGGCTTGCCCGTGCCCCAGTGGTTGGTTATCTAGGGCCGGAGAGTAATTATTGGCTGGCAGCCGCCGCCCGTTCCTTGGCAATCAGGAAGTCAGCAAGCTTTAACATATCTGCCTGGCTACCAGATTTGCGGCCGCTGATATGGTACTTGCCGTTAACCATCAGGGCCGGCGTACCCGTGATCTTGGCGGCGCGGGCGCGGGCAGATGCCTGATTCACCTGGCTGCTAACACCAAAAGACTTGAAGGCCTTGGCGAAGTCTTCTGCATCGACACCATTGGCAACAAACAATTTCTGTATATCCGCCTCGGAGGTCAGGCGCTTGCCATCGACGTTCATGGCCTGAAAAATCACGAGGTTCATATTATCCAGTACACCAAGCACCTCTGCGGTGTAGTACGCCCGGGCGTGTAATTCCATAACCTCGTTCCACATAGCGGGAGAACCGTGAAACTCCACGTCCGCTGGCAGCGTTTTTTTCCAGGCACCTATCAATGGCTCAAAATTATAGCAGTGCCCACAGCCGTACCAGAAAAATTCGACCACCTCGATCTTGTCGGGATTTGCCGTTCTTACCGGCGGTGTAATGAGATCATAGCTCTCGCCCGCGACATAAGTCTCGCCAGCAGTTTGCGCGTGGGCCAGTAGCGGGGCGAATACCAGCAATGACAATGACAACAGCAGGTTTTTCAACGTGAATTCCTCCAAGAGTGTGGTACACATAAGACAACGGATCTGCTTCGGCGTTCTACCGCCGACAAAAAAGGTGGCTACAATGCCACCTTTTGGGGTTAGTGAGCTATTTGCCGCCGCGGTCAGTGCAACCCGGCAGCGTAGCTCGATACAGCCTCAATTTCCTTGTCACTCAGGCCGAAGGCCGTAATACGCATGATGCGAATATCGCCATCGTTAGTGCGACCGGTTTCATCCTCATAACCCTTGCGGTAAGCCCTTAACTGGGCCGCGATATAGTCGGCGTGCTGGCCGGCAAGTGAGGGGAAGCCAGCGGGGGCGTTGCCACTACCCGTAGGGGAATGGCAGGCGGCGCAGGCGGCAACTTTCCGCTCCGGGATGCCACTGCGGTACACCGATTCACCCAGGGCAAGCAGTTCCGGATCTGTCTGGCCTCCACTGCTGGTCTGGCTGGCGAAATAAGCTGCGATATCTGCCAGATCCTGATTGCTTTTGCCGTCCAGCTGGCCGGCCATGGTCGGCACCACACGGACGCCATCGCGAATGTCTACCAGCTGCTTGAACAGGTATTTCTGGCCCTGTCCAGCCAGCTTGGGAAAGGTAGGAACCGCGCTGTTACCGTCGGCGCCATGACAGGCCGAGCATACTGCGGTCTGGCCCTTACCCGCGGCGACGTCTCCCACCGGGATGGCATCTGCGGTAAAACCGGTTTGCGCCCAGCCCAAAACAAGGCCGAACAGGATTGTGGCTTTTTTCATGTCAGTTCCAGATAAATCGATGGCCGTAGGCCGTTTACTGTGCGGGAGTGGTCATGTATTCAATCAGAGCGGTGTAGTCAGCATCGGTACAATCGAAACACATGCCTTTGGGGGGCATCGCATTCAGGCCATTGTTAACAGAAACCACAAGGACGTCCATTCCCTTGGCCATGCGGGGTGCCCAGGCTGCAGCATCACCGGTCTTGGGAGCACCAGCCGCACCGCTGGCATGACATATCTTACAACTCTTGTCGTACTTGGCCATGTCCGGTTGTGCAAATACACTGGCGGCAGAAAGCATCAGAACAGCGGCGATAAGCTTTTTCATGTTGGACCTCGAATTCACTATGGAAAAACGCCCGTCAGCAGGTATTTCACTACGGGACAATTTTGCTGTGGCATTATATACGAGATGCAACCACCACAAAAGGCAATAGCCCCCAATGTCCGAACCCCTTTCTGACCCTGTTCCAACCGCCCCCAACTACCGCAAGGTGGTGTATTTGACAAGCGCGGCAAAGCTTTCCCAGTGCCCTGAAGACGTGGGTTGGGAAGTGGCGTTTGCAGGTCGCTCTAACGCAGGAAAATCCAGTGCAATCAATAGCTTAACTGGCAACAAAAAGCTTGCAAAGACCTCCCGCACACCCGGTAGAACACAACTGCTGAACTTCTTTGAACTCAGCGCAAACCAGCGCCTGGTGGACTTGCCGGGCTATGGCTTTGCCAAGGTGCCCCTTGCAGTAAAGAAGGAGTGGAACAAACAACTGGAAAATTACCTACAAAAGCGGGAATGCCTGCGGGGCTTGATTCTGGTCATGGACGTGCGCCATCCCCTGCAGCCATTTGACCAGCAAATGCTGGACTGGTCGCTGGCGGCAGGCATGCCCGTGCACATCCTGCTCACCAAGGCGGACAAGCTCAAGAATGGGCCTGCTACCAGTACCCTGCTGAAAGTTCGCGCCACGCTGGAGGCGCACGCTGAGCTTGTCAGTGTGCAGCTTTTTTCCTCGCTAAAGCACAGCGGTCGTGAGCAACTGGTCACCGTACTGAATCAATGGCTAACACGGACTTGAGGGCGGGGCGCACATTGGCTCTGCCACAGCAGCCGTTGACTGCTCTTTTTCACAGGCAAAAAAAACCCGGCTACCTGATAGGGGATCAGTAGCCGGGACAAGTTAAGTCTCTGGGGAAGAGAGACTTGCCAGGGGTGGTACATGGAGAGAAACCACCCCAGGGGTGTAGCGCTCGCTACAACTAATCAGACTGGCCACTATGCGGATAGTTCCGGTTGTCGCGAAAAAAAATTGGACCTCCCCGGGTACGCGCCCCCCGGGGCTACACCTCAGTGAGCCTCATCCCAATTGTTTCCCTCTCCAGCCTCTACCAACAGGGGTACAGCCAGCTCGGCGGCGGCAGACATCAGCTGGCAAATCTTTTCACTCACTGCTGCCACCTCATCACTGGCCACTTCAAACACCAGTTCATCGTGTACCTGCATGATCATTCTCGCATCCGGCCTCTCAGCCTGCAGCCAGCCGTCTACGGCGAGCATAGCGCGCTTGATAATATCTGCCGCGGTGCCCTGCATCGGCGCATTAATGGCGGTCCGTTCCGCCGCCTGTGCCCGCATCTTGTTGCGCGCATTGATCTCCGGCAGATACAGCCGGCGCCCAAACAGGGTTTCCACGTAGCCCTGTTCCCGCGCCACCACACGTGTGTTATCCATGTACTGTGCAACACCGGGGTAGCGCTCGAAATAGCGGTCAATATATTGCTGCGCTTCGCCGCGCCCCAGATGCAGCTGACGTGCAAGACCGAACGCCGACATACCGTAAATAAGCCCAAAATTGATCGCCTTGGCTTTGCGTCGCTGGTCGCCTGAGACTTCATCCAGCCCCACCTCGAAAACCTCAGCAGCAGTAGCACGATGCACGTCCAGGCCCGCCTTAAACGCCTTTAACAAACCCGGGTCAGCGGAGAGATGGGCCATGATTCGCAGCTCAATCTGGGAGTAATCCGCCGCCACAATGCGGTAGCCCGGCGGGGCGATAAAGGCCTGGCGGATGCGCCTTCCCTCTTCCGTGCGAATAGGAATATTTTGCAGGTTCGGGTCGGAAGAGGAGAGGCGGCCGGTGGCGGCCACAGCCTGGTGATAGGACGTGTGGACCCTGCCGGTGCGAGCATTGATCATTTCCGGCAATTTATCGGTATAGGTCGATTTCAGCTTGCTGAGACTGCGATGCTCCAGTAACAGCTTCGGCAGCGGGTAATCCAGGGCCAGCTCTGCCAGTACCTCCTCAGCAGTCGATGGTGCACCCTTGGGGGTTTTCTTCAGTATCGGCAGTTCCAGCTTGGTGAACAGTATTTCCCCGAGCTGCTTGGGCGACCCCAGATTAAACTCCTGTCCCGCCAACTCGTACGCCTCGCCCTGCAACTGCAACAGGCGCTGCCCGAGCTCCGCGCTCTGGGCTTGCAACAGTTCACGGGAAATCAGCGCACCCTCACGCTCGATACGCGACAAGATCGGCACCAGCGGGATCTCAATTGTGGTAAACACATGGCTGGGGCCCTCCTGCTCCGCCAGCCTTGGCCACAGGGCCTCGTGCAGGCGCAGGGTGATATCCGCGTCCTCTGCGGCGTAGGGGCCAGCTTCCTCCAGGGTGATCTGGTTGAAGGTCAGTTGTTTGGCACCCTTGCCGGCAACGTCCTCGAAGTGGATTGTTTTAAGCCCCAGGTATTTCAGTGCGAGGCTGTCCATATCGTGCCGGGTTGCAGTGGAATCAAGCACGTATGATTCCAGCATGGTGTCAAAACGGATACCCCGCAGTTGGATGCCGTGATTCGCCAACACACTCATGTCGTATTTCAGGTTCTGCCCAACCTTGGCCTGTTGCTCGTCCTCCAACAGCGGTTTAATCTGCGCCAACACGGCATCCCGGTCCAACTGCTCGGGCGCTCCCAGGTAATCGTGTGCCAACGGCACATAGGCCGCGCTCCCGGCTTCGACGGCAAATGAAAGCCCGACAATACGCGCCTCCATATAGTTGAGGCTCGTGGTCTCGGTATCAAAGGCAAACAGGTCCGCTGCCGCCAATTTCTCCAGCCAGGTATCCAGGGCAGCCTGGCTGGTGACTATGTCATAGTCGACCGGCATGGCTTCGACCAGTTCCGGCTCGGCCCCATCGAGCAGCTCTTCCAGCCAGGACCGAAATTCCATACGTGTATACCACTCAACCAGCTGTTCGCGATCCGGTTCGCCGTTGGCCAGTTGATCCGGCGTGACATCCAGCGCCACATCGAGCTTTATCGTGGCGAGGGCGTAGGACATATACGCTTTGTCCTTTTCCGCTGCCAGTTTCTTCGCCATGGTCTTCGCACCACGGAAGGAGAGGTCGGCCACTTTGTCCAGCGCGGCATATATGTCGTCCAGCCCACCCAGGCCCTGCAGCAGTCCCAGTGCGGTTTTTTCCCCCACACCGGGCACACCCGGGATGTTATCGGCCTTGTCACCCATCAGGGCCAGCAGATCGATTACCAGAGATGGAGGCACACCAAACTTGCTTTCAACACCGGCCACATCGAGTACTGTGTCGGTCATTGTGTTCACCAGGGTAACGTGCTGATCCACCAGCTGCGCCATATCCTTGTCCCCGGTCGATATCACCACCGGCCGGCCCTGCTCACCCGCCTGCCGGGCGAGTGTGCCTATAACATCGTCCGCCTCCACACCCTCAACGCACAGCAGCGGCAGGCCCATCGCCTTCACAATAGCGTGAATGGGCTCCACCTGCTCCCGCAGCTCATCCGGCATCGGCGGCCGCTGTGCCTTGTAGTCGGGGAACATATCATCCCGGAAAGTCTTGCCCTTGGCATCGAATACGACGACTACCGGACTGCCGGGATAATCCTTATGCAGCCGGCGGATCATGCTAATCACCCCCTTGACCGCACCGGTGGCCTGGCCTGAGGAATTCGTCAGTGGTGGCAGCGCGTGGAAGGCGCGATAGAGATAGGAAGAGCCGTCAACCAGAACTATCGGCGCGGTGGGTGCATTCATTTTTGACCTTTATTGTAATGTCCTTCACACAGAGCCCTGTCAGAGCCCGCTAATTCTGCTGCCTGTCCCACATGGCCCGGGCCGAGCGGTAGGTAACCTTCATCTTGGCCATATCCAGCGGCGCTTTGAAAAAGCCATGATAATCCCCTCGCGGGTTGATAAGCACGACATTGGCGCTGTGGTCCACCTGGTAATCTTCGCCCTGGCCTGCGACCTTGCGAAACGGTGTGTTGAGCGCGGTGGCGAAACGGTGGATGTCGAGAAAGTCGCCCGTTACGCCCGTAAACCGCGGGTTGAAATAGGGCACATATCCGGCCAGCTGCTCCACCGTATCCCTGGCTGGGTCCACAGATACCATCACTACCTCGGTATCTTCCACTTCGGTTCCCTCCAGCTGCCCCATCAACTCGTTCAAAAAGCTCATGGTAGTTGGGCAGACATCGGGGCAGTAAGTGAAGCCAAAGAAAATGAGTGTCCATTTGCCCTTGAGGCGTTCGTTGGTAAATGCTTCGCCGTGGTGATCCACCAGATTGACCTCGCCGAAATTGCGCGGCGTCTCCAGCACATACAGTCCGTTGATCTGCATCTCAGTAGAAGTAAGCACTCGCGGCAGCGAAACCCTGTGGACGAACCCTGCCACAATCACTGTAATAAATACTGCCAGCGCTATTACCGTGATCTTGATACCACGGGATTGTCGCTTTTTTGATTCACTGACGGCGGTCACAGGGTGGCAACCGGATAGAGGTAATGGTCCATAAGCATAATAAGAAAGAGTGCCATGAGATAGATGATGGAATACCTGAACGTCTCCATGGGAGCGTTCGGGTTCTTGTCGCGGATTAACTCTACCGCCCAGTATAGGAAGCCACAGCCAAGAACGATGGCGCCAAGAAGATAAAGAGGGCCGCTCATGCGTGTAACGAAAGGCAGCAGGGTGATAAGAAACATTATCACCGTGTACAGGAGTATATGCAGCTTGGTAAATGCGACGCCATGGGTCACCGGCAGCATCGGAATATCAACCGAGGCGTACTCCTCCCGGCGATGAATAGCCAGGGCCCAGAAATGTGGCGGTGTCCAGGCAAAAATAATCAGCACCAACAGCAAACCGTGGCCATCGACCTGACCGGTCACGGCGGTCCAGCCGAGCAGGGGAGGTGCGGCACCCGCCAGCCCACCGATAACAATGTTCTGGGGCGTTGCCCGCTTCAGGAACATGGTATAGACCACCGCGTATCCCAATAATGATGCAAAGGTAAGCCAGGCTGTCAGGGCATTTATCCAGATCAGCAGTATGGCCATCCCCAGACTGCCGATAATCGCGGCAAACACCGCCGCCTGAGCCGGGCCCACACGGCCCTGGGCTATGGGGCGCTTATGAGTGCGCGCCATCTTCCGGTCGATACGCTGATCGACCAGATGATTTACGGTGGCGGCCGAGCCTGCACACAAGGCGATGCCCAGGTTGCCAAGAATCAGAACATGTAAAGGCACCATCCCCGGCACGGCCAGAAACATACCAATGGCCGCCGTGAGAATCATCAGGAGCACTACGTTGGGCTTGGTCAACTCCTTGTAATCCCGCCAGGTAACGGGCGCTGTCGTATCACGGGTTGTCATAGTCGGCTCAATCTCCGGAGTTTTTCAGGAGAAACTTAAGGTCTGCAATGACATCCTTGTACGTCAGATCCTTGTTATAAGACATCATTATCCAGCCGGACGGATCAACCAGGTACCAGGTGCTGGAATCCGCACCCACTTCTGCAAACAGCTGGTCAAACCCGCCGGGTGCAAGTACCAGTGGTTGCAGGCCGCTGTGCTCTTCGGCCAGAAACTGCTCAAAGCTGGCGGGGGCCGGGCGCCCGTCACTCAGTTCCTGCAGCGCGAATACCGTATCTGCGAGACCGGTTTCGCTGGCATAGACGCGTTTCAGCCGGTTGAAATCCTTTCCCATCGCGACATGAATCTGTCGGGTGAGGTACAGATTATTCTCACAGATGCTATCACAGCGGCCACCGGTCGCGGGCACCACCATGGTCCAGCGGGGCTCGGCATCGGCATAAGTGATGGCGGCTCCGTCCGGCGCCATCAGGCTTACCTCGTCAATTTGTCGGGGCGGCTGCACCAGGGTGCCGCGATTAGCCGTGCCCAGGCTGCCCACCAGGTCCAGGTCACCGCGCACCACGAAATACCACAGCCAGCTTGCGCCGAGAATCATGGTTATGGGAATGCCTGCTACCAGCAGCAGGACCATCCGGTTGTTGGTTGTTTTGTCCATTTTCAATTTAATGTCCCGTTCCCTTATCGCCGGAAGCTCGCAGCAATTGCCCGATATTACTGCTACGTACGAGGAAAAACCCCAGCAACACCAGTGCCATGGTAAACCATTGCACGGCGTATGCCCTGTGCTTATCGGGGCTTACGTTAATGACCTGCCAGTCGATTGACAGGGCGCCCGGCTCACCCGCGTTGATGCGGACGGCGTAGGGGAACACCCGGTCAAACCCGAGCGACTCCAACTGGGGCCGTATTTTCTCCATTTCAACCGCCTGCAGTAACTTGGGCCAGTCGCCATCAAGCTGTTGTTCTGCCAGCAGATAGGGCGCACCCGGCGCGACATAAATATGGCCTGTGAGCTCAACCCTGCCATCTACGAGTGGTACCGAAGGTAGCTCCAGGCGTGACGGGTCTCCGGCAATCCAGCCACGATTCACCAGTGCCAGGTCTGCGGACTCACCCAATCGCATTATGCCCAACACTTCGTAGCCAAAGGTGCCCGCCTGAATTCGATTGTCGAGCAAAAAATACTGGTCCTGCAAAAACACGCCCGAGAGATTTACCGGAAGATAAGCCAGAGCTTCAGCCGACTGATCCCACAGCTCTTCCAGCGGCAAAGGGGCCTGGCTCTGGCGTGCCTCCCAACTCGCCTGCATCGCCGCCTTCTCCTGCGCACGTTCCAGTTGCCAAAAACCCAGACCTAGCAACAACGGCAGCATCAGCAGCGTGAAAAGGGTAATACGCCACTCAAAATCGAAGCGAAGGCCCCGGCGCGTTACAGACATTTCAATTCACCTCAACCGATGGTGCCGGTGCTGGTTTATACTGCGGGTAATTATCAGGTGATTGGAACACTAAGGAGATGTCCATTGCTAAAAGCTGCGATTGTACTATTGATGCTGGCTCTGCTAGCCAGCCTGGGAAGCGGTTTTTACTTTCTGATGAAGGACCAGGGCGACAAAAACAAGCGCGGTACCTTTCATTCCCTGGGGATCAGGCTGGCACTCGCGGCCTGTCTTGCAACTCTCATAGTCTATGGCGTTGCGACTGGACAGCTCGGTCACCGCAACCCCTGGGACGCCGGGCCCGAGCCCGAAGCGTCCGAAAAATCGCCCTCGGAATGAGCGCTACCTGAGCGTTTCTAGAGGATGTAGACAAACAGGAACAGGAACACCCAAACCACGTCTACAAAGTGCCAATACCAGCTGGACGCCTCAAAGCCGAAGTGGTCATCGGCAGTGAACTGCCCGCCGAAGACAGAGCGCAGCAGCTGGATTAACAGCATGGTCATACCCATGAATACGTGAAAGCCATGGAAGCCCGTCAGCATAAAGAACGTTGATCCATAGATTCCCGCGTTCAGTGTCAGGCCGAAATGCTCGTAGGCCTCATAGTATTCATAAAACTGCACGCACAGGAAGATCATGCCGAGGGCAACGGTAATACCAAGCCACAAATTGAACTTCTTCTTGTTGCCATCGAGGATGCCCATATGCGCTACGTGGCAGGTGAAGCTCGACGTCAGCAGGATAATGGTGTTCCACAGAGGCAACCACATATACCAGGCATGCGCATCTGCAAAGGACATACTGGTATGGGGGCTGGTAAAGGATCCGTTATTGGCGATGACCTGGGCACCGGCACCGCCGACCGCTTCCTGGGGGGTTTGCATCATGGGCCAGTCAAAGCTAAAGCCCTCCCACAGCAGACCATTCATGCGCCCGCCCTCACCTTCGCCAGACAACCAGGGGCCAACCAGGTTGCGTACATAGAACAGGGCACCAAAAAAGGCAAAGAAAAACATCACCTCGGAAAAAATAAACCAGAACATACCCAGCACGTAGGATTTTTTCAGCTGGGCGCTGTTCATGCCGGCGATATTTTCCCTGATCGTAATCCTGAACCAGGCAAACAGGGTCCCGAGGAAAAACAACATGCCCAGATTAAAGATTGTCCAGGAGCTTGTCTCCTGGCTGGGGTCGCCAAAAGTCATGTCGTTCATAATACTGGCGGCACCGAAAATACTCAGTATCAGGCCTATGGTGGCACAGATGGCCAGCCGGCTCTTCTCTGGTACGTAATACTTTTCGTACGCTGCGGAAGTCTCGGTTGTCATGGGTTTACTCTCCGTATAGGTAACGCGGGTTCCCGAACCCGTGCTTCAGCGTGTGGCGACAGCGCCATCCGCCATATCTGTTACATCAAAAATGGTATAAGACAGCGTTATTGTCTGAATATCTTTTGGCAAGCCCTGGTCGACAATATACTGCAGCGGCAGCTCGGCCTCTGCACCGCCGTCCAGGGGTTGCTGGTTAAAACAAAAGCACTCTGTCTTGTGAAAATAGGGCGCGGCCCGTGCCGGCGAAATACTCGGTATAGCCTGCGCCACCATGGCAGCGGGCATGGGATTGCGTGCATAAAACACGGTCTCATTCACTGCCCCCGGATGTACCTTCATCACGGTGGTGGTGGGCGCAAACTCCCAGGGCATACCGGCGTTATTTGCAGCCAGAAACTGGACAGAAATCATCCTGCTTTCATCGACCGCCACCGGCACAGAGGTATAAGCCACCCCGCTTGTTTTACCGTTAATACCCAGAACGTCGCACAACACATTGTACAGGGGCACCATCACCACAAAAACGAAAGCAAACATCAGCACCGCCACCACCAGCAATTTGCTGGCGGTGTCGATGACAGGATTGTTGCTCAGTCTAATCACACTATGTCCTGTTATTTGATCGCCGGAGGCGTCTCAAAGGTGTGGTAGGGCGCCGGCGTCGGTATCGTCCATTCCAGACCTTCCGCACCGTCCCAGACTTTCTCTTCGCTGGTCGGCTTGCCCGCCACAATCGTGGCGATCACGTTGTACAGGAACAGGATCTGGGAGAGCCCGTAAATAAAGGCGCCTATGCTGGACATCATATTGAAGTCCGCGAACTGCAGGGCGTAATCCGGAATCCGACGCGGCATGCCGGCAAGACCCACAAAGTGCTGTGGGAAGAAGGCCAGGTTAAAGCCGATAAAAGAGATCCAGAAGTGAGTCTTGCCCATGGTCTCGTTATACATACGGCCACACCACTTGGGCAGCCAGAAGTATATCGCCGCCGTCATACTGAATACCGCACCCGCCACCATCACATAGTGGAAATGGGCCACCACAAAGTAACTGTCGTGGTACTGGAAGTCAGAGGGGGCGATGGACAGCATGAGGCCAGTGAAACCGCCGATGGTGAACAACACCAGGAAACCCAGGCTGAACAGCATGGGCGTCTCAAAACTGAGGGCACCACGCCACATGGTGGAGATCCAGTTGAACACCTTCACACCGGTAGGCACCGCAATCAACATCGTGGCGTACATGAAGAAGAGCTCGCCGGCGACCGGCATGCCCACTGTATACATGTGGTGAGCCCAAACAATGAACGACAGAAACGCGATGGACGCGGTGGCATATACCATCGAGTCATAGCCAAACAACGGCTTGCGGGAGAAGGCGGGAATGATCTGTGAGACCACACCGAAAGCCGGCAGAATGATGATGTAAACCTCGGGATGACCGAAGAACCAGAATACGTGCTGGAACAGTACCGGGTCACCGCCACCCGCGGCGGAGAAGAAACTGGTACCAAAATGCACATCCATCAGCATCATGGTCACCGCCCCGGCAAGCACCGGCATCACCGCGACCAGCAGGAAAGCAGTAATCAACCAGGTCCATACGAACAAGGGCATCTTCATGTAGGTCATGCCGGGCGCTCGCATATTCATCACCGTGGCGATGATGTTGATCGAGCCCATAATGGATGACAAACCGAGTACGTGTATGCAAAAGATAAAGTACGTAACCGATGGGCCGGCATAGGTAGTGGAAAGCGGGGCATAAAATGTCCAGCCCGCAGCGGGCGCACCGCCTTCCATAAATAATGTCGATGCCAGTAACAGGAAAGTCGGGGGTAAAATCCAGAAACTCCAGTTGTTCATGCGCGGCAGCGCCATATCCGGTGCCCCGATCATCATCGGAATCAGCCAGTTAGCCAGGCCGACGAAGGACGGCATGATCGCGCCGAACACCATTATCAGGCCGTGCAGGGTGGTCATCTGGTTGAAAAAAGCAGGCTCTACCAGTTGCAGGCCGGGCTGAAACAGTTCCGCCCGAATAATCATGGCGAAAGCGCCACCCAGGATAAACATGGAAAATGAGAACCACAGGTACATGGTTCCAATATCTTTGTGGTTGGTGGTAAAAAGCCACCGACTCAGGCCCTTGGCAGGACCGTGATGATGATCGCCCATCGTTTACTCCTCCAATTAGCCTTTTTTGTGGTTGTAGACATCAATGGGCTGTACAAGATCGCCCATATTGTTGCCGAATGCGTTGCGCTGGTAAGTAATAACCGCCGCCATGTCGACGTCGTTCAGCTGGCCACCAAAGGCCTGCATCGCGGTGCCGGGGACGCCGTTAATACCTACGTCAAGATGCGTGGCAAGATCGCCAGTGGCAATGGCACTGCCCTTGATCGCGTTGCCCACACCGCCTTCACCATTGGCACCGTGACAAGCCAGGCAGCTGCGCGCGTAAACCGCCTCGCCCCGCTCCATCAGCTCGTCCAGTGCAAAAGTCTGGGCCATCAGTTCCTTGATTTCCGCCGCCTCGATCTGCTTGGCCGCCAACCACTCATCGTACTCTTGCTGGCTGACCACGTTAACCACGATGGGCATAAAGCCGTGATCCTTGCCACAGAGCTCGGCGCACTGGCCGCGATAAACACCCTCTTTGGTGGCCTTGGTCCAGGTTTCATTGATAAAGCCGGGGATCGCATCGCGTTTTACTGCTAGCTGAGGCACCCACCAGGAGTGAATCACATCGTTGCCAGTGATGAGGAAGCGGACCTTGGTATCCACCGGGATCACCATGGGCTCATCGACTTCCAGCAGGTAGTATTCACCCTTTGGTTCAGAGTTATTAATTTCACTCTGGGGCGTACGCAAGTTGCTGAAAAAACTTACATTTTCGCCACTTTCGTTCAGGTATTCGTACTTCCATTTCCACTGATACCCGGTGACGAGGATATCTATCTCTGCGTCGTCGGTATTATAGATGTCGAGCAGTGTGGTGGTGGAGGGCACTGCCATACCGATGAGAATAAAGAATGGAACAACCGTCCACAGAATCTCGACCTTGGTGCTCTCGTGAAAATTCGCCGGCGTGACCCCCTTTGATTTGCGGTGATAGATGATGGAATAAAACATCACACCGAATACGCCGACGCCGATGATTGTGCATATCCAAAATATCCACATATGCAGATCGTAAATGCGCTCGCCGACTTCGGTGACACCCGGTGACATATTGACCGAGCTCACCTCGCCTCCGGCTGCCGTGGCGGCAACACTCATCAGCATAAGCACAGGTCCGAGGGCGAGCTTTAACAGCCGCTTCGCTTCAACACACATTTCCTGTGTCTCCATGTTGTTTAAAAATCATAGTTCCCCCAACTGACGGGCCTGAACCCCCTGCAAGCCATCCATATTCATAAGGATCGTGCGTTACGAACTTCAATACCCCACCTGAAAGTGAGGCGACCGGGACGTTAACACTGCCTGAACATATCAGTTTTTGCTGCTTTGACAACGCTGCGACAATCGGTCGCAGCTGCAAAACGCGGGGGATTATAGCGAATCTATACCGCAAAGCCCATACATCGCTATCCAGAGCATAAATGAATGTACTCCCGAGGCCCCTATATGCCCTTTCTATATATAGAAGGTATACTGCGATTGCGCTACAAAACGCGCTTCATATAATCCTGTCGGCAGTGCTTGTGACATTAATCTCACCGTATTTATTAGCCGATAGCAACATATTTGCTGCCACTGGTAGCGGTTTGGCGAAGATGTACTAGCCTGAACAGTACCGCTTTATAAGCCCACGCAAAAAAAAACGGCGGCCCATGGTCACAGCGCTCATAAGAGAGAAAATCGGTGCCGCCGTCCGGGCTGAGGCCAGGACCGGGCATTTCAGCGAACACCTGCAGCAACAGCTGCCCCAGCTTCGAAACAAGCTTGTCCTCCCTGAGGACAATCCTGTGGCGGGCCTGCTGGCGTTTATCCGTGATTATGTCGAGAGCGTACCCGATTGTATCCTGCTGGTAACTGCGGTCAGCAAGCATATGGGCTTCTACGATTACGCCGCTCCACTGCTGGACATGGCAGAGGACTATTTTCTGCACCCCCCACAGGCACTGCCTGCTGACGGTGGTCTGGAGGCCTTGCTGGACGAGGCGTTTCTGGCACACCGACTGCTGGAAGAGGTGAACGACCATCACATAAGACATCTGCAGCGGCCGCTGCTGCCGATAGATATGACGGAAGCCAATGTTATCGTGCACCACCTGCTGGGAGACGAGCTCGCCAACCAGCTGGATCAAATGGTGCACGATACGGCGCAAAAGCTCCTGGAGCGGGAATATGTCTGGGCAAAGGTTCGGGCAATACCGGCCAGCAGTGCTGCTGCCACGCAATTGTTCAAATATAACAAGGTGACCTGGTCTTCCCGCAGGATTCGCCTACGCCTTGCTTCTGCAGCGAGTTAAGCCAGCTCTTATCGGCTTTTTTTCCCCGGATCAACCAGTGTCACTGGCTCTGCTGGCGTCTCCGTACGCCGCGCAGCGGCCCGGCTTACCCGGGTTGGAAGTTCCTGGCCAATGCTTTTAGTTTGCTGCTCTGCCGCCTGATTACCGGGGCGTGACTCCGTAAAACCACAGGAAACACACTCTCGCTTATCCGTATCGAGGTCGACAACAATTTTATCCATCAAGCTACAGCGAGGACACACGGCGCCCGCGATAAAACGGCGACGAGGGGGTTTATTTGACATTGAATGGCCTCCGGCTGCCGCAGCTGGACTGGCAAGATATGGGTCGGCTGGGTATTGTAACAGGCTAATCCGTTCAGAGAGCATCTACATGAAGCACTACAGCCCAACCAGTGTCCGCAGCTTTGGCGGTATTCGACCGGAGACAGGGGCGCGTGTGCTGATCGACCCCAGCGCGGTAGTGATCGGCGATGTGCAACTGGCTGACGATTGCTCCGTCTGGCCCCAGGTGTCCATTCGCGGAGACATGCATCGCATACGTGTAGGCGCGCGCACCAGCGTGCAGGATGGCTGCGTACTTCATATTACTCACGCCGGCCCTTTTAATCCCGACGGCTGGCCCCTGGAAATCGGCAGCGATGTCACCATTGGCCATAACGCTACGCTGCACGGGTGTATCGTCGGTAACCGGGTCCTGGTGGGCATGGGGGCAACCGTCATGGACGGCGCAGTGGTAGAAGACGATGTGGTGATAGCAGCGGGCGCGCTGGTCACACCCGGTAAACAGCTGCGCAGTGGCTATCTGTACGCCGGTAGCCCGGCACGAGAGGTTCGGACCCTGAGCGAGAAGGAAATGAACTACTTTCGTTACAGCGCCGACAATTACGTCAAATTGAAAGACCGTCACATCGCCGAGCTGGAGGCCCAGTCTACCGGGTCACCCGTTAAGTAACGCTCAGCCGTGCACCAGTGTCAGGCCGCGGCGAGGCTTTCCCGTATCTGTCTGATCACGGGACGGGTTTCGGGACGCAGGTGCTGCCAAATGTAGAAAGACTGGGCCGCCTGCTCAACTAGCATACCCAGGCCATCGGCCACTGCCCAGGCGGTATGATGAGCCGCCCAGCGCATAAACGCTGTCGGCTTTGCACCGTAAATCATGTCATAGCAACAGCTGCGCTCAGTCAACACCGTTCCCGGCAGTTGTGGCGTATCGCCACTGAGCCCGGCGCTGCTTGCATTGATGATCAAATCAAAAGAGTTGCCATTCACCAGCGAATACCCACCGCCTGATACAGGCCCGATATCAGCAAACTCTTCCGCCAGTTGCTGCGCCTTTTGCGCGGTTCGATTAACCACTAGTAACTGCTGTGGTTTCTCACGTAACAATGGCTCCAACACCCCGCGGGCAGCACCCCCGGCCCCGAGCATCAAAATTCGGAGGCCCTGTACTGCCCAGCCAAGATTGGCAATCATATCCCGTACAAGGCCAATGCCGTCGGTGTTATCGCCTTCAATAAAGCCGTCCTCGCTGCGACTCAGGGTATTCACCGCCCCGGCGCGCTCTGCGCGGACGCTGAGCCGGTCCGCAAATGCAAAAGCGTCGCGCTTGAATGGTAGCGTCACGTTCAGGCCCGCGCCGCCACCGTCAAAAAATTTTCGCGCTGCCAGATCAAAACCATCGGGTTTTACCAGCACCGCCCGGTACTGCAGTTCACGCCCACATTGCCGGGCGAAGGCCGCGTGAATTGCCGGCGACTTGCTGTGTTTTATCGGGTTGCCGAAAACGGCGTATTTATCCGTACCACTCATTTTTCCAGTTCCTTCCTATTTGGCTTCAACCAACCAGTCTCGATCCTGCAGGTAGTAACTGGTCAACTCTTCCTCCGCCGATCCCGCTACAGGCTGGAAATCGTATTCCCAACGTGCCAGAGGTGGCATCGACATGAGGATAGCCTCCGTGCGGCCATTGGACTGCAGTCCAAACAGGGTGCCGCGATCATAGACAAGGTTAAATTCGACGTAACGGCCCCGGCGGTACAGCTGGAACTGTCGTTCAGCATCGCTAAAAGCCTGCGCCTTGCGCCGCTGCACAATAGGTTGGTAGGCCGATATAAATGAATCGCCCACCGAGCGCATAAACGCAAAGCATGTGGCGAAATCCCATTCATTCAAGTCATCGAAAAACAGGCCGCCTATCCCGCGGGGCTCGCGGCGATGTTTGAGATAAAAGTACTCATCGCACCAGCGCTTGAAGCGAGGATAAACGTCCTCCCCGAACGGCGCGCAGGCGTTGGCCGCCGCCTGATGCCAGCTAACGCAATCCTCGCGCTTGCCGTAATAGGGCGTGAGGTCGTAACCGCCGCCAAACCACCAGACGGGTGGCTCACCGGGCTTTTCCGCAACAAACATACGGACATTGGCGTGAGAGGTTGGCACATGGGGACTGCGCGGGTGAATAACCAGTGATACACCCAATGCCTGGAAGCTGCGACCGGCGATTTCAGGCCTTGATGCACTGGCCGAGGGCGGCAGGCTCGCGCCACGCACATGGGAGAAATTCACACCTGCGCGCTCAAACACCGCCCCCTCGGTCAACACCCGGCTGCGGCCACCGCCACCCTCGGGTCGCTGCCACTCGTCACTGAGAAAGCCCGCTCCGCCATCTTCTTCAGCCAGGGCAGCGCAAATGCGGTCTTGCAGCTGCATCAGGTAAGACCGGACCCGGCCCACGTCGATTGAGTTATCTGAATTCATGGGCGAGGCATTATACGCACCCGATGGCGGGAACAATACCGGTGTTGGGCCCCTGTCGATAATCAGCTGCGAATAATTCGGCCACTGGCAAGATCCCTGATCTGGGTTGGCCGGCCTGCGGACCCGACAGCGCCAGGCACCATGTAATCCAGCCGGTCGCCAAAATACCGCTTTACCTGGAAGCCCGCTAGAGGCGGGCGGCAGCCAGCAGGGTTGGCAGAGGTTGATACCAGCGGGCCACCCCAGGCAGTGCACAAAGCCGTCACAACCGGATGACCGCTCACCCGCACCGCCACCGTTTCGTGTTCGCCGTGAATCCAGCTGGCCACCCGCCCCCGGTGGGGAACCAGCCAGGTGCAGGGGCCCGGCCAATAATCCGACATTTTCCGGCGTTTATCCGCATCAAGACCGGCAAGCAAAAATTCCAGTTGTTGCTCATTAGCCGCCACCAGGATCAGCCCCTTGGAGGCAGAGCGGCCTTTCAAACGAAGCAAGCGCTCCACCGCCCATCGATTCTTCGGATCACAGCTCAAACCCCACACAGCCTCTGTCGGACAGGCAATCACGCCCCCGACAGACAATATCTGCTGCGCCAGTCGCATGCGCAGGGATACGGGCGGCCCGGACATGATCAGTCCTTCAGGCTTTCCTGCAGGGCGTTGTCTTTATCACGGATTGAGGCCGCATTGGCTGCGCGTTCCTCCAGTAACTTTTGCCCCAGCGCCGGATTCCCCGTCGCCAGAATCTGGATCGCCAGATAGGCAGCATTTTTGGCGCCCGCCTTGCCTATTGCCACCGAGGCCACCGGAATACCGGCTGGCATCTGGACAGTGGACAACAGCGCGTCCAAACCATCCAGCGAAGAGTTCATGGGCACCCCAATGACAGGCTTAACTGTCGTTGCGGCAACCGCGCCCGCCAGGTGCGCAGCCATACCGGCCGCAGCGATAAATACCGCGCAGCCTCGCTTGTCGGCATCCTGCACAAACGTTTTGGTGACTTCCGGCGTGCGGTGGGCTGACGTAATACGGGCCTCGAATCGAACACCAAATGATCGCAGGACATCAAAACATGCCTGCATGACAGGCAGATCTGAATCTGACCCCATAACAATTGCCACAAACGGCTCGCTCATCGACTTTCTCCTGGAAAATTGGCGGTGCTATCTGGATTCTGTACGCCAAAGAGCGCGAAAGTTTACCAACTGGCGGCAACTTCGCAAGCCCGGTATGGGTATCTCCGCCACAATGCTCATTGGCGGATGTAACCTCCACCCTCGCGGCAGACCAGACCCAGTAATTCAAGGGAGGACAATTCAGCCATCACCCGGGCCACCGGGAGCGCACTGAACTGGCTGAGCTCGTCAGCAGTAATCCGTTCATAGCCCACCAGCTGCAGCATTCTCTGCAGGTTCGTGGACAGCTGCGGCCCCGCCAGGGCCGGGGCCTCCTGCGCAAGAAGGTCCTGCTGCAGGCCATACATCGGCCCCAGCTCCTCCAGTACGTCATCGATTGACACTACCATTTTCGCGCCATCGCGAATCAGGTAGAGACATCCGGCACCGCCCTGATGGTAAATTGACCAGGGCAGAGTAAACACCTCGCGCCCCTGTTCCAGCGCTGCTCGCGCAGTAATCAGCGAACCGCTGGGCAGCGCGGCCTCCACCACCAGAACACCCAGAGACAAGCCGCTGACAATGCGATTGCGTCGAGGAAAATTTGACCGCACTGGCGCCAGCCCCACTGGGAACTCGCTGACAAGGCAGCCGCTCTGCTCCAACTCCTGTGCCAGTCCACGGTGGCGAACCGGGTAAACGCGATCTATCCCCGTTGCCACCACAGCCACACTGCTTCCGCCAGCGGCCAATGCACCCCGATGGCTGGCGGCGTCAATGCCCAACGCAAGACCGCTGGTAACCTGCAGACCGGCCCGGGTGGCCAGGCCGGCGAACTCTTGCGCTGCCTTGACCCCTGAGGGGCTGGCCTTGCGACTGCCAACCATAGCCAGTTGTGCTCTGCACAGTATCGCCGGGTCACCGCGCACATACAGCAGCGGCGGCGGATCGTGTATCCCGCGCAGCAACGGTGGGTAGCGGGTATCGGTGATCGCCAGTATATCTGCGCCCACCTCTACCAGTGTTGCCAGCTGGGCGTCTATATCAAAGGTAGGGCTGCCGCCGCGCAGTGCCTGGGCAAGACTATGTGACACACCAACAGACAGCCCCAGCTCGCGCCACAGTGGCGCTCCACCCTCCGCCAGCGCCTGTGGCGAACCACTGCGGATCAACATATTGGCCAGCGTGGAATCTTGCAAGCCGGTAACGCTGTGCAACAACAGGCACAGACGAGCTTCTTCAGCGTTCATACATCGTCCTTGATGCAATAAAAAAACGGGGCTCGAGGCCCCGTTAATTGTGCAAGTTGATGCGCTGAATTAGAACATCATGGGTTCTTTACTTTGTCGCCAACTTTCAGCGGCTTATCAGACTTGAGAATAATGGCGTAGCTGGCTTTATCGAACACCTCGAATACCATCGCCAGGCCTGCACGGATATCGGGCAGCAGCACATTTTCTTTGGCTACCTCATCAAAAATCAGCGCCCCTGCCTGGTAAACAGCGAGTACCTGGCCGACTTCCAGCCCGTTGCGCTCACCTTTGTTCAGAACAACAATATCGTTGGTGCCTATCTGCGTGACACCGCCGGGGACGGCAATCATAAAGCCGTTATCTATTTCCACGCTGGGCGCGCGCGGGTGGAAGGTTGCATCGATGATACGCTCGCGCAGCGGCAGCAGTCGGTCGCTAATCCGGACTTCTTCGGTTACGCGTGTTACTTCCAGCTCCGCCACCGATTCGCCCGCAGCACTCAGAAGTTTGGTGTTACCGATATCTTGTGCCTGGTAGCCCAGCAACTCCTTGGTGATCGGATCGTAATAGGCCTCGCCCGGCCGGTAGATGCCAAAAGCGCGCTCCCCTTCAGGAAAGTCACCGCGACCGAAAACCCTGTCTCCGGGTGCACTGAGCAGATGGCGGCCAGAGCCTGAAACAATGTAAGGCGCTCCACTCAGCTCTCCTTCCGCGACAATACGCGACCACTTGAGCCATGGCCCTATCTCGTCCAGCGGTATAATGGGTATTGCGAGATCCAGGTCGCTAACCCGCATATTGGGCGTCATTTTCACGTCGCGGCCACGGCGCATACGCAGCCTGGGCTGGCCGTCAACCCAAACGAGGTATAATTCGTCGCCGGGGTAGATCAGGTGCGGGTTATCGATCTGGGGGTTGGCGTCCCATAGCTGAGGCCACAACCAGGGCTTCTGCAGATACATGCCCGAAATACCCCAGAGAGTGTCTCCCTTCTTTACAATGTAGGTTTCCGGCACGTCTTCGTTGAGTTCTACCGCCGCCTGCAACCATGCACTGAAAAGCAATGACAGCAGCAGCAGGCAAACCGAGAGTGAGCTTCTTTTCATTTTTCCGTCCCTGCGTAGTCTTGTTATAGTCTGTCGCAGCAAATGACGCCTTGGCCGGCCAGGCCAGGGTATTGACGCCGCGACAGCTTCCCCATGAACTGTGCTCTGCCCTGCACCGTCGCGCCAACGCGTCACGTGCTGGGCGCCCCGTCGCTGCAGGTAGTATAATCACTACAGTTTGCTGCGGCGTTTTGCCGGTGGCAAGCTTAATGTTACTAATTCACGCAGCCATTCTCGGCGCGATATTGGCCAAAATAGAGCGGTTTTACACATGGCAGTACTCGAAATACTGGAATTTCCGGACCCCCGGTTACGCACAAAGGCGAAGCCCGTGACACAGGTGACTGAGGCGACCCGGCGCCTGATCGCGGATATGCTGGAGACAATGTACCAAGCTCCCGGCATCGGATTGGCGGCGACACAGGTCAATGTACATGAGCGTCTGCTGGTAATTGATACCTCCGAGGATCGCAACAATCCACTGGTTTTCATCAATCCGGAGATCACCGTTCTGGACCCGAACCTGGGAGAATACGATGAGGGCTGTCTGTCTGTTCCCGGCTTCTATGAAACCGTCTCCCGGCCCAGCCGTATAAAGGTCACGGCCCTGGACCGCAACGGCGAGAGTTTCACTCAGGAGTTGGATGGCCTGCTGGCAATTTGCCTGCAACACGAAATTGACCATCTAGAAGGCAAGCTTTTCATCGATTATCTGTCGCCCCTGAAACGTCAGCGAATCCGCAAAAAGCTGGAGAAACAGCAGCGCCAGAACGCCTGATGTCCACCATGCCAGTTAGCAGCTCCAACACGCCTCTACGAATCATCTTTGCCGGCACGCCGGAATTTGCGGCCATACATCTGAAGACGCTCATTGATAGTAAGCACCAACTTATCGCCGTTTATTCACAACCGGATCGACCCGCCGGCAGAGGCAAAAAACTGCGTGCCAGCCCCGTCAAACAGCTGGCAGAAGCTGCAGGCATTGCCGTATACCAACCTGTATCTCTGCGCGTCGAAGAAGAACAACACCGGCTTGCGGAGCTCAACGCCGATGTGATGGTTGTTGTCGCCTATGGCTTGATTCTGCCCACTGAGGTTCTACAAGCGCCGCGCCTGGGCTGCCTCAATGTTCACGCCTCACTGCTGCCGCGCTGGCGCGGTGCGGCCCCGATACAACGCGCTATTGAAGCCGGCGACAGCGAAACCGGCATTACCATTATGCAAATGGATGTCGGTCTGGACACCGGCGCGATGCTTGCGACCGCCAGATGTGCGATCGGTCCCCAAACCAGCAGCGCTATGTTGCACAATACGCTGGCCGACCTGGGCCCACCGCTGCTACTGGAGGTTTTGGATAATTTGGCGGCGTTCCAGAGTAGAGCTGTCAACCAGCCTGAGGAGCTGGCCACTTATGCCAGGAAAATCCTCAAGGCTGAAGCCGAGCTCGACTGGCGGGGAGACGCAACGGCGCTTGCCCGAACCGTTCGTGCCTTCAATCCTTTTCCGGTCTGCTTCAGCACCCTGGGAAAAGAACGCGTAAAATTCTGGGAAGCCCAACCCGTTGACGCTGCTTCCTCCGCGATACCCGGCACCATTACGCAGGCGGATAAAGCGGGCATTCGGGTCAGTTGTGGCGCTGGCCAGTTGCTCATCGAGCGCCTGCAATTGGCGGGAGGAAAACCCCTCACCGCCGCACAATTACTGAATGCACGCAGTGAACTGTTTGCTGTCGGCCAACGTTTCTCTCTGCCCGCAACGGGAGCCAACTGATGGCACTTGACCCCAGGGCGGCCGCAGCCCAGGTTATCGGCGAAGTGCTGGCAGGAAAATCCCTGAACCAGGCCCTGCCAGCGAAGCTGGCGCAGGTTGCCGAGCGAGAGCGGGGCTTGCTACAGCAATTATGCTACGGCAGTCTGCGGCACGCGCCCCGGTTGGAAGCGCTGCTGGCCCAACTGCTGA
Organism: uncultured Haliea sp.; assembly: GCA_963977485.1. Lineage (GTDB taxonomy): Bacteria > Pseudomonadota > Gammaproteobacteria > Pseudomonadales > Halieaceae > JARRPM01. The sequence continues at coordinate 258,628 of CAXBOW010000003.1, read as the reverse complement.
ACAAACCTCTCAAGGACAAGGACCGCGACATCCAGGGCTTGCTCCTGTGCGGTCTGTACCAGCTGGAAAGTACCCGTATCCCCGATCACGCCGCCGTCTCCAGCACTGTCGCCGCGGTAAACCTGTTAAAGAAGAGCTGGGCAAGGGGTATGACCAATGCCGTGCTCCGGCGCTTTCTAAGGGAGCGCGAGTCGCTGGAAAGAAACTTGCCGGCTGCCGCTGCGGCCAGTCACCCCGAGTGGCTGTACCAGCTGCTGCAGCAACAGTGGCCCGCCCACGCCACCGACATTGTGGCCGCCAACAACCTGCAACCACCCATGACACTGCGCATCAACACAGGCCGGGTGAACAGAAGCAACTATCTGGAAAAGCTGGCCGAACAAGGTATCGAAGCCTGGGCAGGCCGGCTCTGTGAGCAGGCGATATACCTGGCCAAACCCTGCGATGTAACAGATTTACCCGGTTTCGCCGATGGTGACGTGAGTGTGCAGGATGAGGCCGCCCAGCTGGCTGCTGGACTACTGCAGGTTGCCCCCGGGGAAAGGGTTCTCGACGCCTGCGCCGCGCCCGGGGGCAAAGCATGTCATGTGCTTGAACTGCAACCAAAACTGGCAGAGCTGGTTGCCATGGATGCGGACGAGCTGCGTTTGCAAAAAGTTTCCGAGAACCTGCAACGGCTGAAGCTGCCCGCCACCGTGCTGACAGGGGATGCCTGTAAACCTCCGTCAGCCCTGACAGCTGCAAGCTTTGACCGAATCCTGGTGGATGCACCCTGCTCCGCCACAGGGGTGATCCGACGCCACCCCGACGTCAAGCTGCTGCGGCGGCCGGGAGATATCGCTGCAATGGCTGGCGTGCAGCTGCGCATCCTCACAGGGCTTTGGCCGCTACTTAAACCCGGTGGCACATTGTTATATGCGACGTGCTCTGTGCTGGTCGAAGAAAATTCAGAGCTTATAGAGCGCTTTCTCGGACAGTGTCCGGACGCCAAAACCGTTACCCTGGAGGGGGAGTGGGGTGAGGCATCCGGTGGCGGGCGCCAGCTGCTGCCTTCCACCCTTGGGCCTGACGGATTGTTCTATGCCCGCTTGCTCAAAAACGCCTGAGTCCCACGGACGCTAACTATGTGCATAATTTGGGTAGGTGAACACTTACAATCGACAGATGATTTCTTTAAGGTGCCGGGGTAACCCAGCCCCATGACTCACATTGAGCTCCCAGAGCTATGAAGATCATTATTCTCGGCGCCGGCCAGGTCGGCGGCACCCTGGCCGAACACCTGGCCGATGAACAGAACGACATAACGGTAGTAGACACCGACCGGGAAAAGCTGAGGCTGCTGCAAGACAGGCTGGACATCGGCACTGTCGCTGGCGAGGCCTCTCACCCTAATACCTTGCTGAAAGCAGGTGCCGAAGACGCCGATATGCTGGTAGCTGTCACCAACAGTGACGAGATCAACATGATGGCCTGCCAGGTGGCGCACACCCTGTTCAATACGCCGACCAAAATCTCGCGTGTTCGCTCTCAGCAGTATCTGTCCTATCAGGAAGCGCTGTTTAACCGCGAAAATATACCGGTAGATGTGATCATCGGACCGGAACAACTGGTCACCAAGAACATACACCAATTGATCGCCAACCCGGGCGCTCTGCAAGTGCTCGACTTTGCCGAAGGTAAAGTTCAGTTGGTGGCAGTGCGGGCCCATCATGGCGGCCCCATCGTCGGCCAGCAGCTGCGGGAAATTCGCAAACACATGCCCAAAGTCGACACCCGGGTTGCGGCTATTTTTCGTCAGAATCGCCCCATCATTCCCGAAGGCAGCACCGTGGTGGAGCTCGACGACGAGGTCTTCTTTATTGCTGCCCGCGACAATATTCGTGCAGTTATGGCGGAAATGCGCGAGATCGACAAACCTTACAAACGTGTAATGATTGCCGGTGGCGGCAATATCGGCGCAACACTGGCATGGACCATCGAAAGCAAGTACCAGGTGAAGCTCATAGAGCGCTCTGACAAGCGCTGCCGAATACTCTCTGAACGGCTCAATCGCACCCTGGTATTGAACGGCAGCGCCACAGACCCGCAACTGCTGGCAGCGGAAAATATCGAGCGCACCGATGTGTTCTGCGCCCTTACCAACAACGATGAATCCAACATCATGATGTCTATGTTGGCGAAACGGGCGGGCGCAAAAAAGGTCATCACTCTCATCACTAATACCGCCTACGCCGACCTGGTGGGCGATGAAATTGATATCGCCATTTCCCCACAACAAATCACCATAGGCAGTTTGTTGACGCACGTCCGGCGCGGCGATATCAGCAACGTACACTCGCTGCGCCGCGGCGCAGCTGAAGCTATCGAAGTCACTGCACACGGCGACGCTCATTCCTCCCGGGTGATCGGTAGACGGCTCGATGAAATCAAGCTGCCGGAAGGCGTTACCATCGGCGCGATTGTGCGCGGAGAAGAAGTCCTTATGGCCCACAGTCACATCGTGGTCGAGACCAATGATCATGTCATATTGTTTCTGGTGGACCGCAATATGATCAAGGCCGTGGAGAAACTGTTCGCCGTGGGTTTCGGGTTTTTCTCCTAGACCATGCATATTTCCGTATCGTTCAGAATTCTCGGCATGCTGTTGATGCTATTCAGCAGCGCTACCCTGGTACCGCTTTTGTTAGCGCTACTGGAAGATGACAATACCGCCACAGGCTTTTTATCGGCCATGGGAATCACCTTCTTCTCTGGCTTGCTTATGTGGCTGCCGGTGCGCAAGGTCAGTCACGAACTACGCATTCGCGACGGCTTTCTCATCACTTCATTATTCTGGACGGTATTGGGTGTGTTCGGCGCGCTGCCATTCGCCCTGTCAGACGCCCTGCACCTGACACCCACCGAGGCCATTTTCGAATCGATCTCCGGCTTGACCGCCACCGGGGCCACGGTCATCACCGGCCTGGACGATCTGCCCCAGTCCATCCTGATCTACCGCCAATTGCTGCAATGGCTGGGCGGCATAGGCATCATCGTGGTAGCGGTAGCCATCCTGCCCATGCTGGGCATCGGCGGTATGCAGCTGTACAAGGCGGAAACTCCCGGGCCCTCCAAAGACAGCAAATTGACACCCCGGATAACCGAAACCGCCAAGGCTTTGTTCGCAGTATATCTGGCACTTACCCTGGCCTGCGCCGCTACCTATTACGCCCTGGGTATGTCGGGCTTCGACGCGGTCGCACACTCTTTTTCCACAGTTGCGCTCGCGGGTTTTTCTACTCACGATGCCAGCCTGGGTTTTTTCCAAAATGACTATATTCTGATGGCCGCCAGTTTCTTCATGCTGGTATCAGGCATGAATTTCGGTCTACATTTCATGGCCTGGCGCAGGCAGACACTACAAGTCTATAACAAGGATTCGGAAACACGCTTCTTTTTTGCCGCGGTAGGCGTGTGCATTGCTATCACCGTTGCTTACCTGATTTGGGAGGAAGTACACGGCCACCAGGAAGCCGTATTGCACGGTATATTCCAGGTTTTGTCCATCATTACTACCACAGGCTACTCCACCGAAAATCTGGGTGAGTGGCCTGTCGTGCTACCCATAATGGCGATATTTTTCTCCTGTATGGGGGGTTGCGTTGGGTCCACCTCCGGCGGAATCAAGTCAATGCGAGTGATGTTGATATACAAGCAGGGTGTAAGAGAGCTGAAGCAGCTGGTGCACCCTCACGCCGTGATTCCACTCAAGGTTGGAAGACGCAGGGTAGAGTCTACTGTAGTGAGTGCCGTTTGGAGCTTTTTCGCCGTTTACACTTCAACCTACATTGTCTTACTTTTATTGCTGATGATGACCGGGCTGGACTTCATCACCGCTTTTTCGGCCGTCGCAGCTTCATTAAATAACCTGGGAATGGGTATCGCCGGCGTCGCGAACGGCTTTAGTGGCCTCAGCGAGACAGCTAAAGCCATTATGTGTTTTGCCATGCTGCTGGGGCGACTGGAAATTTTTACGCTACTGGTACTGTTTACACCCGCGTTCTGGCGTATGTAATCATTACCGGATGGCCGGTCTTGTTTTCTTGATCATTTCGTAAGCCGCCTGAATTTCCTGTGCGCGCTCTGTCGCCAGCCTGACCATATCTTCCGGCACACCCTTCGCGATCAGCTTATCGGGGTGATTTTCACTCATGCGCCTGCGGTAAGCCTGCTTCAGTTCCCGGTCAGAAACTGTTTTTTCCACGCCCAGTGCCGTGTAAGCGTCGTCCAGGCTAGTGCCAGGCTGGGCAACATAGCCCTCGTTGCCATGAAAATGCTCCTGCGCTCTGGCCATTCGCAATAGTTGTTCCAGCCGGGCAGCACCAAAACCGATAGTGACCGCGATGTGCTCCAACGCCGCCTGCTCGCCAGGTTCTATCCGGCGATCTGCCATGGCCAGCGACACCAGAAACATAAGAAGGGTCTGTTGCAATTGCCGCTGGCTTCCGCAGACCTGCAGAAAAGCCGATAGTACCGGTTCAATCTGAAAATCTGCCGCCGCCCCCCGGCGAAACAGTGCAATCGCTTGCTCGCGCTGCTTGGCACCCAGCTTCATCTGATCGAAGACCAGCTCTGTGTGCTTTATCTCCTGCTCGGAAACCCGGCCATCGGATTTAGCCACGTAGCCCGAAAGCAGGAAGGTCGTCTCGAAAAAACTGGCCTTGATACGCTCGATATTTTCAGGGGAGCCGAACTTCAGCGTGTTCATCAGGCCTCGATCAAAAGCGTGGCCAACTGCCACCCCAATAATCAGCCCTAATATGCCCGCTGCCATCAGGCCAATAAGACCGCCAATTACCTTGCCGTAGAACATGTCGCTCCTTTTTGTGCTCGAAACCTACCCCCCGCATCCCGGGATGACCCACGCGGACGCTCGCAATCACACCAATACCGTGCTTCCCACGGCGATGGAAGTAATTCACTTTCGGGCAAAGCGCGTATTATGCCGTCAAAAGAGGCTGTATAATAGCCGGCTTTTTGCGGCCAAATAATGGGCGAAACGGTGTCATCAGATAAACAAAAATCACTCACGTTTCAAGAGCTTATCTTGAAATTACAGCAATTCTGGGCAAGTCAGGGATGCGTTGTTCTGCAACCGCTGGATATGGAGGTTGGTGCTGGCACATTCCACCCGGCCACATTCCTGCGAGCACTGGGGCCCGAAAGCTGGAACGCCGCCTATGTGCAACCCTGCCGCAGACCCACTGACGGCCGTTATGGCGAAAACCCCAACAGGCTGCAGCACTACTATCAGTTCCAGGTCGTCATGAAGCCGTCTCCGGCCCGCTTTCAGGAGCTCTACCTGGAGTCATTGGCCGCGCTGGGTGTCGACCCTGCTATCCACGATATCCGCTTTGTAGAAGACAACTGGGAATCACCCACACTGGGCGCCTGGGGCCTGGGCTGGGAGGTGTGGCTCAACGGTATGGAAGTCACCCAGTTCACCTATTTCCAACAGGCGGGCGGCCTTGAGTGCTACCCGGTAACAGGGGAAATCACATACGGCATAGAGCGTATCGCCATGTACCTGCAAGGTGTCGACAGTATTTACGACCTGGTGTGGGCCGACGGACCTGCCGGACGCGTCACCTATGGCGATGTGTTTCATCAGAATGAGGTAGAAATGTCGCGCTATAACTTTGAGGAAGCGGACGTGGACTACCTGTTTGGCTTTTTTGATCAGTGTGAGAAAGAAGCGATCCGACTGGTTGAAAAAGGCCTGCCTTTACCGGCCTACGAGATGGTTATGAAAGCATCCCATTCTTTCAACCTGCTCGATGCTCGCCACGCTATTTCGGTAACAGAGCGCCAGCGTTTTATTCTGCGGGTGCGTACCCTGGCCCGTGCGGTGGCTGAATCCTATTTCGACGCCAGGGCCAAGCTCGGCTTTCCGCTGGCGTCAGAGGCGCTGCGCCGGGAAGTACTGGGCAGCCTGCAAGTGAAGGCGAATTAGACCATGGCTACCGATACACTGTTGGTGGAATTGGGCACAGAGGAGTTGCCACCAAAAGCACTGAAGTCACTGGGTCTCTCTTTTCGAGATGGCATTCTGCGCGGGCTGACAGAACGCAAGCTGGCCTTCGGCGAGGTGCAGTGGTTCGCCACACCGCGGCGCCTGGCGGTACTGATCAGCGCCGTACAACTGCAAGCGCCGGACGAAACAGTAGAAGTACTCGGCCCACCGGTAGCCAGCGCCCGGGACAAGTCCGGCGGCTGGAGTCCCGCCGCGATAGGCTTTGCCAAAAAGCAGGGCGTGACACCGGAGCAACTGCAGGAGTTCGATTCACCCAAAGGCCGCAGGTTAGGCTTGAAAAGCACGCTCACGGGCGCGAGCGCCAGTGCCGGCCTGAATGAAATAATCCAGGGCAGTATTCAGCAATTACCCATACCCAAACGGATGCGTTGGGGCGCCAGCCGAGTGGAATTTGTGCGGCCGGTACACTGGGTTGTCGCCATGCTGGGCAGCGATTGCAAGCATGGTGAGGTGCTGGGCCTGGCCACGGGCAATACTACCCGTGGCCACCGCTTTCACAGCAGTGGCGAGATTACCCTTAAACGCCCGGAGGATTACCCCGCGGCACTGGCCAATGCAAAGGTAGTGGCTGATTTCGAACAACGCCGGGAGATGATCCGTGAACAGGTTGAGGTAGAAGCCAGCGCCCTGAAAGCCAACGCCATCATCGATGACAGCTTGCTGGACGAGGTGACCGGACTGGTGGAATGGCCGGTAGCACTCACCGGATCATTTGAAGAGCGTTTCCTGGAGGTCCCCGCGGAAGCGCTGGTATCGTCGATGAAAGAGCACCAGAAGTATTTCCACCTGGAAGACCAGGACGGCAAGCTACTGCCCAACTTCATCACTATTGCCAATATCGAGAGCAAAGACCCGATTCAGGTTATTGCCGGCAACGAGCGGGTTATTCGCCCACGTCTCAGCGATGCGGCTTTTTTCTTTGAAACCGATAAAAAGACATCACTGGAACAACGGGTAGCGAAGCTGGACAGTGTCGTATTCCAGCAAAAACTCGGTACCCTGAAAGACAAGACCGAGCGGGTGATGGCGGTCGCCGCGGTACTGGCCAGCCGTATTGGCAGCGACCCGGCGCTGGCCGAGCGCGCCGCGCTGTTAAGCAAGACCGACCTGCTCACCGAAATCGTTCTCGAATTCTCTGACATGCAGGGCATCGCCGGTTACTACTATGCGCTTCACGACGGTGAAGACGAGAACGTGGCCACGGCTCTCGTCCAGCAGTACTGGCCGAAATTTGCCGGCGACCAGTTGCCGGCAAATCCCACTGCCTGCGCCCTCGGCCTGGCGGACCGGCTGGATACCTTAGTGGGTATTTTCGGCATCGGCCAATCCCCAACCGGGTCCAAGGATCCCTTCGCCTTGCGTCGCGCTTCTCTGGCGGTGCTGCGCATTATGGTGGAGCGGGGCATCGACCTGGATCTACGGGAATGCCTGGAACTGGCCGCCGCCCAGTATCCGCAAGGCGTGATCGCCGACGACACCCCCGCAAAAGTTTTTGATTATATGATAGAGCGTTTTCGCGCCTGGTATGAGGAAGAGTCTATCCCCGCGGTGGTGTTCAAATCGGTCAGTGCCCGCGATGTCAGCAGGCCACTGGATATTCAGCGCCGGGTGCATGCGGTACACGCGTTTACCGCCTTGCCAGAGGCTGCTGCGCTGGCGGCCGCCAACAAGCGTGTTTCCAATATTCTGGAGAAATTGGAGCCGTCCCACAACTTTGGTGAAGTCAGTGATGATTTACTGGTTGAGCCACAGGAAAAGGAGCTTGCCTCCCAGCTGGCCACCCTGGCAAAAGTGGCACAGGGTCACCTGGTAAACGATGAATACACCGAGGCTCTGGCATGCCTGGCAGGATTGCGAAAGCCCGTGGACGCGTTTTTCGATGGCGTAATGGTGAATGCCGATGATGCGGCTTTGCGCGCGAACCGCCTCAACCTGTTAAAGGCCTTGCGCGACTTATTTCTGGAAGTTGCCGACATATCGCAGCTGGTTGTCGGCAAATAGACGGATGCCCCTGATAGTCCTCGACCGCGACGGCGTCATCAACGAGGACTCGGACGCTTACATTCGTTCATTGGCCGACTGGCGGCCGATCCCGGGCAGCATCGCCGCCATTGCGGCCCTGTCGCAAGCGGGTTTCACTATCGCCGTGGCCACCAACCAATCCGGCCTGAGCCGGGGCTACCTAAGCCTGGATGACCTGGAGGCCATTCACCACACAATGTGCCAACGGGTTGAGGCTGCGGGCGGTCAGATCGCCGGTATCTTCTACTGCCCGCATTTGCCGGAAGAAGGCTGCAACTGCCGCAAGCCTGCCACGGGCCTGCTGCAGGCCATCGAGACCGAGGTGGGAGAGTCGCCGAGGGGGGCAATCTTTATTGGCGATAGCCTGAAAGATCTGCAGGCGGCCAGCGCTTACGGGTGCCGTCCCATGCTGGTGAAAACCGGCAAAGGCACCGCCACTGCGTCGCGCTTGCTGGCCGGTGAGACCGCTCTGGCCGACTACCGGGCGTTTCCCATCTTTGACGATCTGGCGGAAGCCAGCCGGCATATCCTGCAGCAGCTACCTGCCTCAAAAGACGACAGATAGCCCCTTACCGCGCGCAATAAGCCACCGTTTTGCCGGCAGTTTGTTTTAAACTGGCAATAAGTAAACAGGCAAAACTATGGAAGCAGATGTAAACCTACTTATCGCGGCCGGATTAGCCGCCGCTGGCTGTGTTGCCATCGGCCTGATCATCGGTATTCTGCGTGGCCACTTTGTCACTGACCGTCTGCGTAGAGAGCTGGGCGCTGTCAGCGACCAACTAAAGGCTGAGCTGGCAGAGGCCCAGAGTCATATTCGCGGCCTGTCTGTGGAACTGGAACAGGGCCGCAGCCACCTGCGCGATCATCTCTCGCGCCTTGATAACACAACGGAACAACTGTCCGACGTCACCCGAAAATACCATGCTCTGCAGAATCAACACACCCGCCTGGAAACTGAACATCGAGAGCGGCAGGATCGCCACACCGAACAGGTGCAACTGCTGAACGAGGCCCGCGACAATCTCAAGCGGGAGTTCGAAAACCTGGCCAACCGAATATTTGAAGACAAGGGCAAAAGTTTCACCACTACCAGCCGCGAATCCCTGGAATCATTACTCAAACCATTTCGGGAACAGATCACCGGCTTCCAGACCCGTATTAACGAGGTCCATTCCGAGTCGGTGCGCGGCAATACGGCCCTGGAAAAAGAACTGCAAAAAGTGCTGGATGTAGGCCTTGAAATGAACAACCAGGCCACCAACCTCACCAGTGCCCTGAAGGGCGACAAGAAAACCGCGGGTAACTGGGGTGAAGCCCAGCTGCAACGAACCCTGGAACTGGCCGGGCTGCAGGCAGGCGAACACTACGACTCACAGGCGGCTTTCAGGGACGAGCACGGAAAACGTAAACTGCCTGACTTCGTCATCCGGCTACCAGAGGGCAAGAACCTGATTATCGACAGCAAAGTTTCGCTGGTTGATTATGATCGCGCTATTTCTGCCGAGACGGAAGAACAACAAACCCTGGCTCTCAATGCCCACGCCCAGGCGGTACGCAATCACATCGATGACCTGGCGTCCAAAGATTACACGAACCTCCCGGGTATAGGCAGTCCGGACTTTGTGCTGATGTTCATGCCGGTAGAACCGGCATACATTGAAGCAATGAAGCACAACAAGGATTTGTTCAACTACGGTTATCAGAAAGGCGTGATCATGGTGTCGCACACCACGCTTATGCCGATTCTGCGAACAGTGGCCAACCTGTGGATGATAGAACAGAGCAATAACGAGGCCCGGGAAATCAGCAGCAGGGCAGGGGATATTTACAACCAGGTCTGCCTGGTGGCCGAACGCCTGCACAAACTGGGCAACACGCTTAAAGCCGCAAACAATCACTACAATGACACCGTCAGAGGTCTCGCCGGTCAACAGGGCCTGTACGGCAAGATCGAACGCTTCCAACAGTTATCAACCAAGGCCAACAAGGAAATGACGGCACTGGAGCCCATCCACGCCGACATTGAAAACGATCGCCTGGAAGCGTTGGACAATACCACAGTAACTCCGGACTCTATCCCCGAGCAGGAAGAAAAGCTCGTGACAGCTGCGAAGCTCAAGCCGATTAGCTAAGGGCTGCTTCTCGACAAAAGTAAAAAGAATTTACTGTGAAAATAGGGCCACCCAAACAGTGGCCCACATATACGACTGGTTAATCGTTACTTCTTTTGCAGGGATTCAATGTATTGGATAATCGCCATTATTCTCCCTTTTGTCTGCATGTAACTGTTGACGCCTGTGGCCTTCCTGCGGAAAACATCACCCCATATAGGCATCTCATCGGAGCCGTGCGCACGCAAATTCCCTTGATCCCAAGTTCCATTTATAGCCCGGTACACTTTCGGGTAAGGAAAACTACCGCCGTTGTTTTTAGCGAGAAGAGTCAAATCACTTGGCTTGCCTTTGAGCTGATCTGCCATCGGACCGTTACCAGTCCCATCGACTCCGTGGCAGGACCCGCAATAATTAACATAATCAGCCTTAATCCATTCACTAGAATCGGCATTTACACCAACCGCCGCAAAGAATGTGCTGCCGACTAAACCTGCGCCAAGAACCAGATTACTCAATGCTTTTCTCATCGTCCCCTCCAATAAATTCATAGCAGATTATGCTTTTACGAAGAAATTTACTGGCTCCAGAACTGACAACTCGCTCCCCCGCGATGTTTTCAGGCTACTGCACAAAGCTCAAATCCACTTTGACACAGATCAAAGCAACCACCCGTTTATTGTGCGTTTATGTTCATGGATTAGTGCTGGGAGTAAGGTTTCTGAAGGCAAATAGTGCTGCCAACAAATTGAGAGCGCGGTAGTTAGTTTCCAAAAAAGTAGGCGCCGCCAGGGCGCCCATATAACACTAAGCACTTCTCTTTTTAAGACCCCTGCGCAACAGGGCCAGTCATATTCTTCAAACGCTCCAGCACATTGGCCAACTGCAGTGACGCATCATCGCGACCTTGCGCAGCCAGCTCCCTGTCCAGTGGATCACCATCAACCCGTTCACTTGCCTCGACAAAACTCTCTTCGGCCATGTCGGAATTCGACAGGGCTCCAGTAATGCCCTCCCGGGTTGCGCGCAGGGTTGCCAGGTGTCCAGCGACAGTGCTGCTGCAATTGCTGGTAGTGAGTCTTCCATTGCGGGACAAATCAGCTGCAAGAATACGAACTTCCCTGCGATGCTCTTTTATTTCCGTGATCAGTTTTCTGAGAGTTAACTCTTCGCTGTTGACGCGCTCCTCTATTTCTAGTCGGCGCTTGTCCAACTTTGCCACATGCGCCTCGTTCGCTGCAATATCTCTGGCTCCCAACATGAGAAGCTGCTCCGATCTTTCTGCAGGTGGGATCGCAACGATCTGTTCTTCCCGCGTGGAGATGCGTTGCCGCGCGCCCGCGATTTCCCTCTCCATATCCTTTCGCGTTGCAATGAGGGAAGCGAGGCTTATCCTTCTTCGCTCCAACAGGTTTTCCGCATCGACAATTTCCTGACGATAGATACGTATCGCGTTGGCATCGGTAATACGCTCTGCGCTTTCCCGTGCACCTGCGCGCATCAGGGTATTCAGCTTGGTAAAAATACTCATGATATTTTCTCCTATTCCTTGTCCATGTCACGGATGATTTTCGTGGTACGAGCTTCGCTGATCTTGTTGTGCAGGCGGTCGGCCTCGTGTTTATCACGCATCGTCTTGGACATGGTGATAGTAGAGAACACTAGAAACAGTGTACTGATCAGAAAATAGCCTTTAACTACCAGCTCGCCGGGCAACATGTAAATGCCCATCAAGGTTGAGCCAATCGCAAGGCCGAAAGACAGCTTGACGAAGAATCCCCAGGCTGAGGTACTGCTGTTCAATTCAAATTGGTCCACGTCGGATACCTCCTTTGGTTTGTATCGACGTGGTGGAGTATTGGTCTGGGGCGGGTTTTGCTCAATGTGAACCAGCGAAGCGCTGGCATCTGCGACCTCAGGTACCGGAGGACAGTACCGGCGTACCTCCACTCAGGAGCGCAGGCTTTCGAAACCCTTGTATCGCCAGTCGCGCAGTGCAATAACCGCGGTATAGCCACGGCGTTGGTCAAAGGGTATCGCGCTATCCTCCCGGTTGAGCAGATCGAACTCCCGCGCCAGCCGTTCCATCTTGCGACGGAACTCGGCATTGGATGAACTGCAGAGCATACCGTTGAGTACAATCAGCTCATGGTCTTCCTGACTAAAGCGGGCAGCAAAGAAATCCTGCTGTATGGTTTTCAAAAACACCCGTTGGATCGGTCCGCTGGACAGCCAGCCGAAATTGGGCGCAACCAATAACTTGATCTTGTTATTCGGCTGCAATTCAATAAGCCTGAGGCGATCAAGTTTCGCTAACATCTGCACCAACTGGTGTTCCTCAAACACGTAATACTCCAGAATGTTCTCAAAATTCCAGCGGTTGAGTACACACACCGTGACCAACAACAGCCCCAGGTCACTGGCGATTTCACGCTCCTGTGTCTCAGTCAGCGCCTGCAAGCGGGCAGGCTGAGTATCCATCTCTTGCACCAACCCGGATATCTCTATTCCGCAAAGACCACAAATCGTATCAAGCTCGGTCAAGGTAAACTCGCGGCGGGAGAATTTTCGTTTGACTGAGGATTCGGACAGCCCCATCCCCGTCGCAACCGTGGCATATGTCATACGGGAGGACTTGAGCGCCGCCTTCAGAGCCTCTACGAGGGCTACTACTTGTGCCATTTCCCTTCCCTTTCCAAATAAAGTATCGATACATAGTACCAAAGGTCTTGGAGACCGCTGCAACTGTTTATATAGTGGGAAGCTGGTATGTCCCCGGATAACATCACGGTAGTCCAACACTCTCAAGTGGAGCACCGAATGAGTTTTAAACAGAAAGGGTTCATCCCCTATATCACCGTGGTGTTCCTGAATGCCTTTGTGGATCTCGGACACAAGATTGTTATCCAGAATGCGATTTTCAAGAGCTACGATGGCCAGGAACAAGTGGTGCTTACCGCCATTGTGAACGGCCTGATTCTACTACCGTTTATTCTGCTCTTTTCTCCCTCGGGTTTTTTGGCGGATAAATTTGCCAAACATCGGATCATCCGCCACTCAGCATTTTTTGCGGTAGTGGCAACATTGTTGATTACCTTTTCCTACTACCAGGGCTGGTTCTGGGTCGCCTTCGCGCTGACCTTCGCACTGGCAGTGCAAAGCGCTATTTATAGTCCGGCAAAATACGGCTATATCAAGGAGCTGGTGGGGACCACCAACCTGGCCTCGGCCAATGGCATTGTGCAGGCCGTGACTATCGCCGGCATATTGTTGGGCACCTTTGTGTTCTCTATTCTGTTCGAGAGCCTGCTACCAGAGGCGGGGACCACCAGCACCGGAGAGATCATGGCTTACGTCGCACCCATCGGTTGGATACTGGTTGCTCTCGCCACTCTGGAATGGTTTTCGACAAGCTTTTTACCCGCGCGGCAACAGAGCACAACCACTGATTCATTCGAGTTGGGCCCCTATCTCAAGCTGCAATACCTGCGACGCAACCTTGGCGTAGTCAGCGAGAACGCCACTATCTGGCTGTCCATCATCGGGCTGGCAACCTTCTGGGCAATCTCCCAGGTGATGCTGGCGGCGTTCCCGGCCTTTGCCAAAGACGCACTGGACATTACCAACACTGTTGTCATCCAGGGAATTCTTGCCTGCTCCGGTCTCGGCATCGTACTGGGCTCGTTGATCGCCGGCAAAGCCTCGCGCAACTATATTGAGACCGGACTCATACCTGTAGGCGCGGTGGGTATCGCCGTCGGTATCTGCGTGCTTCCCAGCCTCGGCAGTGCCTACAGCATGGGTGTGGCCTTTCTGCTGGTAGGTGTTATGGGTGGCATGTTCATTGTGCCGCTGAACTCCCTGATCCAGTTCCAAGCACCCAAAGAACACCTCGGCACCGTGCTGGCGGGCAACAACTGGATTCAGAACGTGGCAATGCTCAGCGCACTCGCCTTCACCGTTGTATTTTCAATTGTGGGTATCGACAGCGTTGGGCTGTTCTATATTCTCACGGCAGTGGCAGTGCTTGGCACAGGTTATACGGTACGCAAATTGCCCCACTCTCTGGTACGTATCCTCGCCATGGGGATTCTCAAACGGCGTTACCGGGTAGAGGTCATCGGTTTCGATAATATTCCCCAGGCGGGTGCGACGTTGATGCTCGGCAACCACATATCCTGGATCGATTGGGCACTGGTACAAATAGCCTGTCCTCGACCCATCCGCTTTGTGATGCTCAAGCGCATCTACGACACCTGGTATCTGAAACCCTTCTTCCGGGCTTTTGGTGTGGTGCCAATTGCAGCCGGCCAAAGCAAAGAAAGCCTGCAAACTATTAACGAATTACTTCACGCCGGGGAATGCGTCTGTCTCTTTCCCGAAGGTGCTATCAGTCGCAATGGCCAGCTTGGAAAGTTTCACACCGGCTATGAGCGCACACTGGAGGGTGTGCAAGACGGTGTAATCGTACCGTTCTATCTGCACGGTTTGTGGGGCAGCAGCCTGTCACGCGCCGACGAGGGCTTGCGACAGGCGCGCGCACCCGACCTCAAAAGGGATTTGATTGTCGCCTTCGGTCCAGCCCTGCCTTTAGATACCACAGCAAAACAACTCAAGCAGAAAGTTTTTGAGCTGTCGATAACAGCCTGGGAAGTCTACAGTGCGCAATTGCCCACTGTGCCACTGGCCTGGCTGCGCGCAGCCAGACGCAAGCCATTACAGTTATGTGTAGCTGACGACACCCGCACTCGCCTGACCAATCAACAGTTAATAACTGCCGTGGTCGGCCTGGCTCACCAGTTACGATTGCCGCATAGCGCGAGACATATAGGCGTTATGTTACCTCCAGGCGCCGCGGCCTCGCAGGCGATTATGACTGTGCTACTGCAGGGCCGGGTGGTTGTGCCCCTGAACCATACCTTGCCGGAGAAAGCTTTCAGCTCACTGCTGCAGGCTGCATCTGTTGACAGGGTGATCACCTCCCGCGCTTTTGTAGAGTCTCTGTCAGAAGAGGGGACATATATAGCCTCCGAACTGCAGGGGCATGACGTGCTGTATATGGAAGACCTGGTGAAAGGCGTGCCCAAATGGCACAAGTTTGTCACCGCTCTGCAACTCTTCTGGCTGCCTGCATCACTATTTTATCGTCTGCACGGACACAGGGTTGAGGCCACCGCTCCTGCGGCCATTCTGCTGTCAGACCCGGGCGAACATCCGCCCCGGGCTATTGAATTGTCGCACCGCAATATCATGGCTAACTGCAAACAGGTTTCGGATGTTCTCAATACCCAGATCGACGATGTCATTCTGTCCTGCATACCGGCCTATCATCCTTTCGGGCTTACTGTCACAACAATCATGCCGCTGGTTGAAGGCATACCCATGGCCTGCCACTCGAAGCCTGCGGATTCACTTGGCATTGCAAAAACGATCGCCCGCTACAGTGCAACCATCTTGCCGGGGTCGCCTGGCACACTGGACCTCTATACGCGTAATGACGATATTCACCCGCTGATGCTCAGCAGCCTGCGGCTGGTTGTTTCCGGCTCGGAGGCTCTGCCTCAAGACGTAAGACAGCAATTTGAGCTGAAATTTGGCAAGCGAATCTACGAGGGCTTTTCACTCGCTGAGGCCACAGCGGTCGTAGCAGTCAATGTCCCTGACGCCATGGACACCAGTGACTGGAAGGTACAGCAGGGCGCCATAGCGGGGACAATGGGCATGCCACTACCTGGCACCAGCCTGAAAATAATCGATACGCTTAGTGGTGAAGAACTGCCACTGGGGCTGGACGGCCAAGTTCTTATCTGTGGCAGTCAGGTCATGCAGGGCTATCTCAACGACCCGGAAAAGACCGGAAGCTCCATCATTGAAATTGACGGCCAGCGCTGGCTCAAGACAAGCCACACCGGCCATCTGACGGAAGAGGGTTTCCTGGCTCTTAGCTAGACATCCAGGTTCGCCACCGACAGGGCGTTCTCTTCTATAAATTTCCGGCGCGGCTCCACGTGGTCACCCATCAGTGTGGTGAAAATCTGGTCGGCGGCTATCGCGTCTTCTATGTTGACCTTCAGCATACGGCGAACCTCGGGATCCATGGTGGTCTCCCACAGCTGCTCGGGGTTCATCTCGCCAAGTCCCTTGTAGCGCTGGATGCTGTAACCCCTGCGAGCCTCAGCCATTAACCAGTCCAATCCCTCCGCAAAGCTGCGGGTATTCAGGGTTTTCTCACCGCGCTTGAAATACCCGTCTTCCTCGATAAGCGTATTGATAGTGTCTCCCAGAGCGACGATCGCCCGGTACTCTCCGGAGGCGAAAAACTCGTGACTGTACTCGGTCTCAGACTCGACCCCATGTGCCAGCAGCTTGACCACTGGAAAGAAAAGTTGCCGCTCCTGGTCTTTCCGTACGACCACAGTATATGCACTACCCTTGCTTGCTACTGATAGTAAGCGCTCACTTAATAAAGCACTGAACTCTGTCACGGCTTGCTCATCCTGCATCTGCTCGAGTGAAAGCGATTGCCCATAAACCATTTCCCAAAGTACTTCAGGTGCGTACAAGCGGCTAAGGCGATCGATGGTTGCCGCCACTGCGCGGAAACGCATCACGAGATCTTCAAGCCCGCTGCCACTGATAGGCGGCGCATCAGGGTTGACATATATTGCCGCGCCATCCAGTGCACCCTGGGTCAAATACTGGTTTAGCGCTTCGTCGTCTTTCAAGTACTGGTGCTGCTTACCCTTGGCAATTTTGTACAGAGGCGGCTGAGCGATAAAGATATGGCCGCGCTCTAACAGCTCCCGCATCTGGCGGAAGAAAAAGGTGAGGAGTAGGGTGCGGATGTGAGAACCATCCACATCCGCATCGGTCATGATAATGATGCTGTGATAGCGTAATTTGTCTGCATTAAATTCTTCTTTACCAATACCGCAACCCAGAGCAGTGACGATAGTGCCCACCTCTGCCGAACCCAACATCTTGTCGAAGCGGGCTTTTTCAACATTCAGAATCTTGCCTTTAAGCGGCAGAATAGCCTGGAATTTGCGGTTTCTTCCCTGCTTGGCAGAGCCTCCGGCAGAGTCTCCCTCCACCAGGTAAAGTTCTGAAAGCGCAGGGTCTTTTTCCTGACAATCTGCCAGCTTCCCGGGCAGGCCGGCGATATCCAGCGCACCCTTGCGGCGGGTCATCTCACGCGCCTTGCGGGCAGCTTCCCTGGCGCGAGCCGCATCCAGCATTTTTCCCACTACCGCTCTCGCCTCTCCCGGGTTTTCCAGCAGATAGTCATTGAACTGGGCATTCATGGTCTGTTCCACCGCGGTTTTCACCTCGGAAGAAACCAGTTTGTCTTTGGTTTGGGATGAAAATTTGGGATCGGGAACCTTTACGGAGACAATGGCGGTCAAACCTTCACGCGCATCATCACCGGTTGTGTTGACCTTGGCCTTTTTTGCCAGGCCTTCTCGCTCGATATAGCTGTTCAAGCTGCGGGTAAGAGCGGCTCTGAAGCCAGCGAGGTGTGCACCTCCATCGCGCTGGGGAATATTATTGGTGTAACAAAAAATATTCTCCTGAAACGAGTCGTTCCACTGCAGTGCCACTTCAACACCAATGCCATCCTCAGTGTCATATTGGAAGTGAAACGGCCGGTTGACTGCAGTCTTGTTCAGATTGAGGTAGTCAACAAAGGCTCTCAGGCCGCCATCGTATTGGTATAACTCCTCTTTTCCGCTGCGCTCGTCTTTCAACACGATGCGCACACCGGAGTTCAGAAACGCCAGCTCCCGCAAACGCTTAGCCAGCTGGTCAAAATGGAACTTTATGTTTGTGAAGGTGCCCGAGGAGGGCATAAAGCGGACTGTGGTACCAGTAACCTCAGTGACGCCAATCTCTGCCAATGGAGCATCCGGCACTCCGTGACGATAGATTTGTTCGTACATTTTGCCCTCGCGGCGAATGGTCAGAACAAGCTCTTCGGAGAGGGCGTTTACTACAGAAACACCCACCCCATGCAAACCGCCAGATACCTTGTAGGTGTTGTCATCAAACTTCCCGCCGGCGTGTAATACGGTCATGATGACCTCTGCTGCCGAAACGCCTTCTTCATGCATTTCGGTAGGAATGCCCCGGCCATTATCGCTTACCGTCACGGACTCGTCGGGATGAATCGCTATGGTAATCTCGCTGCAGTGCCCGGCGAGCGCCTCATCGATGGAGTTATCGACCAGCTCAAACACCATATGGTGCAACCCGGTACCGTCATCTGTGTCCCCTATATACATCCCGGGGCGTTTTCGCACGGCATCAAGGCCCTTGAGCACCTTGATACTGGATGAATCGTAATTATGTTCGCCTTCACTCATAGCTCAACTCTCGATACTGCTTCTATTGATACGACTGTCCCAACGATCCGCTGGCATCAGGTGCCCGCCCGCTGACTGGTTTAACTGTGCCATGTTCCACGTGGAACATGGCAATTTCGGCCTTGTCATCTGGCCAGACCGAAGCGATATCTGCCTGGTCCACACAAGTAATAAATACCTGGGCCTCCATAGAGGCCAGCAACTCGCACACTTGCCTGCTGTGTTCCAGGTCCAACTCAGACGGCAAATCGTCTACCAGGTAAGTACAACGACCCTTACCCTGTTCCGACATTAGCTGGCCTTGAGCGAGCTTCAAACCGCACACAACGAGCTTTTGCTGGCCTCTGGACAGGGTTTCCGCTGCCACACGACCATCTATCATGACTCTGATGTCGGCCCGCTGCGGCCCGACATGCGTATAACCCTGATCTATATCGGCTGACGCACTACCTTGCAACGCGTCTGCATAGCTGGAATGTCGATCCCAACCCTGGTGATAACGCAATTCCAGCCCCTCTACCAGTGCCGGCACTAACTGCGCGACTATATCTCTAAAGCGAGGTAAGAGCTGCTTGAAGTACGCCTGACGGTAGTCTCCGATGGCCGCGCCAGAGCTGGCAAGATCCCTGGTCCACACTGCCAACTCCTGATCTCGAATTTTACCATGCCGCAGCAATTTATTGCGCTGTTTTATACAGCGCTGGAAACGCTGCCATTGCTCCAGAAAACGATGTTCCACGTGGAACACGCCCCAATCGAGATATTGCCGTCTCGCACTGGGAGAACCCGTCAACAATTCAAAACTATCGGCATTTATCACTTGTAGTGGCAGGTATTCCACGAGGCGGGCTACAGACTTCACCGGGGCGCCCGCCACCTTTATAAGCGCCTCACCGGCAACCCCCCGCTGCACACCCAGACTGACCCGAGCGTCATTTATTCCCTGGGCGGTAGCAACGCCGAAAGCGACGCAACTGACTTCGCCATGGGTAATCAGCGATTTTACGCTATTACCGCGAAATGAGCGGGCCATACCTAACAAGTGAACAGCCTCGAGTACACTTGTCTTGCCGCTGCCATTACGGCCAAAAAAAACATTCACGCGTGCGAGATCCTGCAGCTTTACCTGTTTCAGGTTCCGCACGCGATTAATATGTAGGTGGGTTAACGACACAGTGGTCCGGTCACGCTCGGGCCTGAAGGCCCGTAGCAATAGAAAAGACAGAAAATGTAGGAATGAATTCCTCGCTTAACAGGCTGCTACAGCCGCATGGGCATAACAACATAGAGAGAATCTCCTACATCAGATTCCTCCAGTAATGCGCTACTATTCGGGTCCGACAGAGAGAGTTTCACCTGTTCGCCGCTAAGAACACCCAATACATCTAACAGGTAGCTCACATTGAAACCAACTTCCAATGCGTCTCCCTCATAGTCTACAGCCACTGCCTCCTCGGCTTCTTCCTGCTCCGGGTTATTGGCCACTATGTCCAGACTGCCTTTGGTCACCTTCAGGCGTACACCACGGTATTTCTCGTTGGAGAGAATAGCAGCGCGGGTGAATGCCTGGCGTAACTCCAACCTGGAGCCCAGAACAATCTTGTCGGGAGAACGGGGCAATACGCGTTGATAATCTGGAAACTTGCCGTCAACAAGCTTCGATGTGAAAGTGAAGTCATCGGTGGTAGCACGAATATGGTTGCTGCCGATGACGATGGCAATATTGGCTTCATCCTGTAACAGCAAACGCGCAAGCTCCAGCACACCCTTGCGCGGCAGAATAACCTGCGTGTCATCTGTTGCATCGATCTTGCCGGGCAGCGTGCACATGGCCAACCTGTGGCCATCCGTGGCGACAACGCGCAGCAACTGATCCTTGATCTCCCACAACATCCCGTTGAGATAATACCTCACATCCTGCTGTGCCATGGCGAAGCTTGTACGATCGATCAGGCGCTTTAATTGACCCTGTTTTACCGTAAACTGATGCGTTCCCATACTGTCTTCAACATTGGGAAACTCCCGGGCCGGCAGGGTTGCTAGAGTAAAGCGGCTGCGCCCTGACTTTACGGTGACTTTGCTGTCCTGCGCAGTAAATTGGATATCACTTCCCTCTGGCAGCGATTTACAAATATCAACCAACTTCCGGGCTGGCACTGTGACTTCTCCCGACTCACCGGCGCTGGCGAGCTGCACCCGCCCAACCAGTTCGACCTCGAGATCTGTCCCGGTCAACGCCAGGCGATCACCGTCAAGCTCCATCAATACGTTCGCCAGAATTGGCAGAGTCTGCCGGCGTTCAACCACGCCGGCCACGAGATTCAACGGCTTAAGCAGGGCATCCCGCGAAATAGTGAACTTCATATAGCTGTTTTTCCTTCCCACAAATGGTGTTTATTGTTGTTGCTCAAAAAGCCACAGAGCTCACAGTCAAAAGGTGGTAATTGGCTAACTAACGAAGGTTATCAAGTTGTGAGCGATCGCAACAGGTTTTTGTAATCTTCGCTGATATCGGAGTTACTTTCACGAAGTTCCTTGATTTTACGACATCCGTGCAGGACTGTCGTGTGGTCCCTGCCACCAAAACTGTCACCAATTTCAGGCAGGCTGTGATTGGTCAATTCCTTGGCCAGCGCCATGGCAACCTGCCGCGGCCTGGCTACCGAGCGACTGCGTCGACGCGACATCAGATCAGCCACCTTGATCTTGTAATATTCAGCGACAGTACGTTGAATGTTGTCAAGGCTGACCTGCTTGTCCTGTAGTGCCAAAAGATCCTTGAGGCTCTCTTTCACCAGATCTACATCGATAGGTTTACCAACGAAGTTTGCACTCGCTATCACTCTTTTTAGCGCACCTTCTAGCTCGCGCACATTAGAGCGAATTTTCTGAGCGATAAAAAACGCCGCTTCCGGCGGCAGTTCTATTCGCGCCTGGGTGGCCTTTTTCATCAAAATCGCCACTCTCGTTTCCAGCTCCGGCGGCTCCACAGCCACAGTGAGGCCCCAACCAAAACGGGATTTCAAGCGCTCCTCGAGACCGTCTATCTCTTTGGGATAGCGGTCACAGGTCAAAATCATCTGCTGCCCCCCCTCCAATAAGGCGTTGAAGGTATGAAAAAATTCTTCCTGGGAGCGATCTTTCTTGGCAAAAAACTGAATATCGTCGATCAGCAAAGCATCCACCGAGCGATAATAGCGCTTGAAATCACTAATGGCGTTTAACTGCAGCGCTTTGACCATATCAGCCACAAAACGCTCAGAGTGCAAATACACCACCTTGGCCTGTGGGTTTTCCTGCTTCAGGGCATTACCGACAGCGTGCATCAGGTGCGTTTTACCGAGGCCGACACCACCGTACAAAAACAGCGGGTTATAGGAGTCACCTGGGTTTTGGGCTACCTGCTTTGAGGCAGCCAAAGCCAGCTGGTTGGATTTACCCTCGATAAAGTTATCAAAGGTGTAGTTATCTACCAGATGGTGTTGATGCTGCAGAGATCCCGCCACCTCGACTTTACGTACCGCTTCTACTCTGGGCTTGCTGTTGCCAAAGGAGCGGCTTGCTGCCGCAGCCGGGCTCCCGTTGACCGCCTGACCTGAAATGGCGGGTTGCATACCCTGGGGAACCTGGGCCGGGACAGGCACCCGCTCAACCGGGGGTACCCCCATCGCAGGAGAACTTCCTACACCAATCTGCAGCACAACATCCATAACACCTTCGCGCCCCAGCTCTCTTACCAGCTCTGAAATGCGTTCGGAAAATTTATCCGAGACAAAATCCTTGATAAACCGGTTTGGTGCCAGAAGGGTCAACTTGCGGCCATCTGTGCTGGCCTGTAGCGGCCGTATCCATGTGTTGAATTGTTGTGACGGTAATTCGTCCTGCAGTCGATCAACGCACTGCTGCCATACTACTTCAGGCAAAGTGATCCCCTTGGGGCCGATCGTGAGACCTGCCACACCGATTAGAAATTAATAGTTTTTGTGTTTGCTCTGTGCTGCTGATTATTGTTAATTCAGATGCAGAATAATACGCCGCTGAGACAGAGTTATCCACAAAAATAACAGCAGAAGGGATAATATTTTTCCCCTTATAAATCAACATGATGGTTCAAAATTGGTCAACATTCATCCATATTGGCCAAAGTTGTCTGGGTATAGTTTTACCTGTGGATATCTTGTGTGTATCTATTGGAAAATATGTGGAACGATGGCGCTGAATCAAGCCAGCTCTGGTTTTCGCCTGGAGTGCGCCAACCCGTTGAATGCGGTTGATATTCGCTATCTGGCAAGCATTCCTGACACCACAGGTAATATTACCAGCGTCACGATTGAATTAGGCGCCACATTTCAATAGAATACCCCACCTTTTTTCCGGTCAACGTCTACTGCTTAGCCAACTGGCCAAACGGTAGTTCTGGCTCGCACATAACCTGGATCACTGCTATGAAAAGAACATTCCAACCCAGCGTACTAAAACGCGCCCGAGCCCACGGCTTCCGCGCCCGCATGGCAACCAAGGGTGGCCGCAAGGTGTTAAATCGCCGTCGCGCCCGGGGCCGGGCTCGCCTCGCACTCTAACCCCGATAGCATTACTGGGTGAGTAGCCAGGCCTGCGACGAGGGTTTCCCCAAAACCAGGCGCTTGCTCAACGCCAGTGACTACAGCAGGGTATTTGACGGAGCAGATGCGAAAGCGTCCGACAAATACCTTTTACTACTGGCAAAGCGTAATGACAAAGACGGGCACCGCCTGGGTTTGGTTATAGCCAAAAAGAATGTTCGTTTGGCTGTGCAACGCAATCGAATCAAGCGCATAGCCCGGGAATTTTTCCGCACCCTGCCAGAGAGCGAACCGACCATGGATGTTGTGCTGCTCACTCGCCGGGGAATAGACCAGTTGGATAATGCTCAGCTATCCTCTATATTGCAGCAGCAGTGGCAGAAACTGGGCCGCAACTTCCCCAAGTCAGAATCGAAAACCAGCCAGGATCGCTAATGCGTCGCTTGTTTATTTTTCTTATCGACTGCTACAAAGCCTGCCTGAGTCCATTCCTGGGACATTGTTGCCGATTCTACCCAAGCTGCGCCACGTATGCCCAGGATGCAATCGCCACCCATGGGGTTTTCAGAGGTTGCTATCTCGCCCTGCGTCGTTTG
The DNA here is from genome assembly GCA_963977485.1 of uncultured Haliea sp. Taxonomy (GTDB): domain Bacteria; phylum Pseudomonadota; class Gammaproteobacteria; order Pseudomonadales; family Halieaceae; genus JARRPM01. The sequence goes on along the minus strand of CAXBOW010000003.1, from coordinate 234,898 downwards.
GGCAAGTGTCACCCATGGCATGAGGGTGGAATAGATCCCGTTCCGCCCTGCCCGCACTCACACTAGAACAAAGAAATACTATGGATTTGCAACGCTCACTACTTATTGGCGCTATCGCTGTACTGTCATTCATGTTGCTCACAAAGTGGGTCGACTTTCAGGATGCCCGCGTAAGCGCACAAACCGTGGAGAACACCCGACTTATCTCCACCGACACTAGCGCACCAGAACTCCCGTCGACCGAGAGCACAGATGCTGGAGAAGACCTTCCGACGCTGATGGACAATGTCGAACCGGTCACCAAGGAAGTTGACCCGGTCGCCTCCAATAGCGGGCGTATTATTCAGATTCATACTGATGTTCTACAGCTGGCCATTGACCTTGAAGGCGGCGACATTATCGAATTGGATTTGCCCAAGTACCTGGCGAAAATAGACCAGCCGGAGCCCTATGTGCTGCTGGAGCAGAACAGCACCAGAACTTACATCGCCCAGAGCGGTTTAATCGGCGCTAACGGCATCGACAAGGACGGACGGCCTACCTACTCCACAGACTCTTCTATATATACACTCCAGGAAGGCCAGAACCAGCTGGTGGTAAAATTGCAATGGCAGAATGCTGCCGGCCTGAAGGTTACCAAACGCTACACCCTCCGCCGTGGTGACTACCTCATCAATATTGATTTTCTGGTGGAGAATGGCGGCGACAGTCGCTGGCAGGCAAACCTCTTTGGGCAACTTAAGCGGGATAACAGTCCTGCGCCTTCCTCCGGTTCCTCAGGCGGCATGGGCCTGCAACCGTTTCTGGGCGCTGCGACCACCCAGCCCGATGACCACTTTACCAAGTTCACTTTCGAGGACATGGCCGAAGAGCCCTTCAAGGCCACTCTGCCAGGTGGCTGGATAGCAATGATCCAGCACTACTTCCTGAGCGCCTGGATACCTGATCCGGCACAAAACCATACTTACACTACGCGAGTTACCAGCAGCGGTTTTAACATAGCCGGTTTTACCAGCCCAGCACTGGTGCTCGACCCTGGCCAGCAGGGGGAAGTTGGGGCCGCCTTCTATGCTGGCCCGAAAGACCAGTACCGTCTAAAGGAAATATCACCCTACCTGGAGCTCAGTGTGGACTACGGCTGGCTGTGGTGGATTGCCCAGCCGCTGTTCTGGCTACTGACAAAAATCCATAGTTTGGTGGGCAACTGGGGTGTGGCAATCATATTGCTGACAGTATTGATCAAGGCGGCGTTTTTCAAACTGTCGGCTACCAGCTACCGGTCCATGGCTAATATGCGACGGGTACAGCCCAAGATGCAGGACATTCGCGAGCAGTTTGCGGACGACAAACAAAAACAATCACAAGCTATGATGGAGCTCTACAAAAAGGAAAAGATCAATCCAATGGGTGGTTGTCTTCCCATACTGGTGCAAATGCCTGTATTCATTGCCTTGTACTGGACCCTTATGGAAAGCGTGGAGTTACGACAGGCACCATTCATACTCTGGATTAAAGACCTTTCAGTAATGGACCCCTATTTTGTACTGCCACTGTTAATGGGTGCCAGTATGTTCTTTATGCAAATGCTCAACCCGCCGCCGCCGGACCCGATGCAGGCAAAGATCATGAAGTGGATGCCAATCATGTTTACCTTCTTCTTCTTGTGGTTCCCTGCTGGTCTCGTGCTGTACTGGGTAGTAAATAACCTATTGTCGATGGCGCAGCAATACGTCATCACCCGGCAAATAGAAGCCGGCGCAGCGAAATCCTGATAGATCAGGATACCATCGCAGCCATCGCAACCGCCCCTGGCAGGGGCGGCGTTGGCATTGTCCGAATCTCTGGTCCCAACTCCGTTAACATCGGCGAGGCCATTTCAGGTCTGACGCTACGGCCTCGCCATGCCCACTTTGCCAGCTTTAGCGATCGCAGTGACGAAACGCTGGATACAGGTATTATATTGTTGTTCGAAGGTCCCCATTCGTTCACTGGGGAAGACGTAGTCGAATTACAAGGCCACGGCGGCCCCGTCATTCTCGATCTGATCTTGCGGGAGGTCTGCCGTCTTGGTGCACGCCAGGCAAATCCCGGAGAATTTTCTCAACGCGCCTACCTGAATGACAAAATCGATCTGGCCCAGGCCGAAGCGATAGCTGACCTTATCAACAGCACCACAGAACAGGCCGCACTCAGCGCCACCCGCTCCCTGGCCGGAGAGTTCTCTCGAAAAATCGAAGAATTGGTGGCTCTGGTTACCAATCTCAGAGTGTATGTAGAAGCTGCTATCGATTTCCCCGAAGAAGAAATAGATTTTATTGAACAGGGCCAGGTAGGAGAAAAACTCGCAGCTATTATGTCTCAGCTAGAGGCTGTACTGCGTCAGGCAAGACAGGGCACTTTGCTGCAGGAGGGGATGAAGCTTGTGATAGCGGGCAAACCCAATGCGGGTAAGTCCAGCCTGCTTAACGCACTGTCTGGTACTGACAACGCAATTGTCACCGCGATTCCAGGCACAACACGAGATGTATTGAGAGAACATATACAGATAGATGGCATGCCACTGCATATCGTCGACACTGCCGGATTGCGCGACAGTGACGATGAAGTTGAGCAGGAGGGAATCCGCAGGGCCTGGCATGAGATGTCATCAGCTAACCGTATCCTTCTGGTAGTGGACGACAGCTCGGACACAGGTAACACCGCCGACAGTATCTGGCCGGAACGCACTCTTCACCTGGACCGAAATATCCCTCTAACAATCGTTCACAACAAATGTGACCTCACGGGGAATGCACCACGAGTCGACGAAACAAGCGGTAGTACCCAGGTTGTATTGTCCGCAAAAACCGGCGCGGGGATGGACTTGCTAACAAGCCATTTAAAAAACTGCATGGGCTTTCAGGCTAACGTCGAGGGAAACTTCAGTGCAAGGCGCAGGCATCTGCAGGCACTGGAAACTGCTGCTGATTTTCTCCTGGCTGGGCAGACGCAGTTAGTTGAAGCCGGGGCCGGTGAACTACTTGCCGAGGATCTGCGTCAATGCCAGCTGTGCCTGGCAGAAATTACCGGCGACGTCAGCAGTGATGAATTGCTGGGGAAAATATTTTCCAGTTTTTGTATCGGCAAGTAATACAGCTCTAGCCACACTCTGTCACCAGGCTATCCACATATCTATTCATATATAAGCTTGTTACAACAGGCTGTCCCCACGTTGTGCACAAACATAATCTGATGAAGTGATGATTACAGGAATGTTTGCGCAAGTCATGAATAAGAGCTGTATCCATTGCACAAGTACCTGTGGAAAAAAATAGGGTCGCCAGGAATGGGAAATTCCGTCCACAGAAAAACGCGTTTAATACCGTGTTCGGACACGGCTTTTCAACGTCAGGCCAAGGGTTTTGACGTGTAGTTATTATCGTTGTAAGAAACTGTTTTTAATCGAGAATAGGGGCTTATCCACCGGTTGAATGCTCTCTAATAATAACTATAACTATAATTCTATATATACATATCTATATATATTTAAAATTAGTAACTTAATTTAAAAGACAATTTTTTCGAAAAAATGCACTGTAATCGCCACAGCTCGGATCTCGTTGCGGCCGAGTAAAAATTCTGTCCGGATAATTCTCAAAGAAATTCAAACTCTCGTTGTCTGCCGCATTGTTACAGTGATAAGGTCTTTCGCCGGGAAAGTGGCAAGCGACCTGGTTGGTATCGGCAAACTACACCGGCACACATTTTTTTAGTTGGATTGGAATACGATCATGGCCATTGCACAGACAACACCGCTACGCATTGATATCGTTTCTGACGTGGTTTGCCCCTGGTGCATAATCGGCTACAAACAATTACAGCGAGCACTGGCAGAACTGGAAGGCACTTTTGAGGTGGAGCTGTTTTGGCAGCCGTTCGAGTTAAACCCAGATATGCCTCCCGAAGGACAGAACTTGCGTGAACATATAGCGCAGAAATACGGTGCCAGCGAAGAACAGAGCATGGCCGTACGGGCGCGCATGACGGAGTTGGGGAATACCCTGGGGTTCAAATTTGATTACTTCGATGGCATGCGCATGTACAACACTTTCCAGGCACATCAGTTGTTGCACTGGGCCGAAGAACTGGGCGTACAAACCAAACTGAAATTGGCATTGTTCGAGGCATTTTTCAGCCGCAGGGAAAATGTGAGTGATCCCGATTTACTGGTGGAGGTCGCCGCCAGAGCAGGGCTGGATTCCCGGCTGGCGCGGGAGGTACTGGAATCCGCCAGGTACGCAGAAACAGTTCGTGCAGAACAGGCGCGCTGGTTGGACAGGGAAGTGCATGCGGTGCCCGCGTTCTTTTTCAATAACGGTTTTCCCGTGGCAGGGGCTCAGGAGTCAGATACTTTTGTGCGGGTTCTCAACCGTCTTAAAGAAACTTCATTAACGGTGAGTGCGTAAGTAGTACGAAGGTGTCTTGACGCCTGCCAGGGTGTTACCAGGCAGGCGTCAAAACCTACAGAGGGCCTATAGCAGCGGAGCAATAACCAGACTGACAATAGCCATCACATTGATCAGGATGTTCATTGCAGGACCTGAAGTATCTTTGAAGGGATCACCTACGGTATCACCGACTACGACCGCTGAGTGAGTGTCAGAACCTTTGCCACCGAGATTGCCCTTTTCAACATACTTCTTCGCGTTGTCCCAGGCGCCGCCGGCATTAGCCATCATTAAGGCCATAAGAACACAACCCAGCAACGCGCCGCCCAGCATGCCACCCAGCGAGGCAGCCCCAAGACCAAAACCGACCAGTACCGGTGCAGCTACAGCAATAGCGCCTGGCAGGATCATGCGACGCAGTGCTGCAGTGGTAGCGATATCGACACACTTCGCTGTATCGGGGTCAGCCGTTCCTTCCAGCAGCCCTGGAATCTCACGGAACTGCCTGCGTATTTCATTGATCATGTCGAAGGCTGCTTCGCCGACTGCTGTCATGGTTATAGATGCGATCAGGAAGGGAATAGTGCCGCCGATAAACATACCAACCAGCACGATGGGATTGGTTATCTCCAGGGAAAAGCCCGGGTTATGTACCGCCACTGTTTCTACAAAGGCGGCGATGATGGCCAGGGCTGCCAGTGCAGCTGCGCCGATCGCAAAACCTTTGCCTATGGCCGCGGTCGTGTTGCCAACTTCATCCAGGCCGTCGGTAATCTTGCGGGTTTCTTCCCCCATGCCAGCCATCTCGGCGATGCCGCCAGCGTTGTCCGCCACTGGCCCGTAGGCGTCAATGGCCATGGTGATACCCACGGTGGCTAGCATACCTACTGCCGCTATTCCTACGCCGTACAAACCTGAAAGCTCGGTGGAGACATAGATAATGCCCGACAGGAACAAAACAGGCAGGACGACCGATTCCATGCCAACCGCCAGCCCGGTGATCATCACTGTCGCAGGCCCGGTCTCGCCGGACTTGGCGATCTTGCGCACGGGGTTACCGCCGGTGTAATACTCGGTGATCAGGCCGATAGCTACACCGCCCACCGCACCACTGACAACAGACCACCAGACATTTGAATCAAGCCCCATCCCCTGAATCATGAACCAGGCCATAGCCGCGAAGATGACGGGGGCCAGTAAAGTCCCGGAACGCAGCGCAGCTTCTGGAGCAGAATTGGAACGCATTCTCACAATGACTATACCGCAGACTGATGCGATCAGCCCGATACTGGCCAGTGCCAGTGGCAGGAACATCATGCCTGAACGGATCTCCATGGCCATGGTGGACGCAATAGCTATGCAGGCAATCATGGAGCCGCAGTATGATTCGAAAATATCGGAGCCCATACCCGCGATATCGCCCACATTGTCGCCGACGTTATCGGCGATGACACCGGGGTTGCGGGGATCATCCTCGGGTATGCCAGCCTCAATCTTGCCGACAAGGTCTGCACCCACGTCCGCACTTTTAGTGAAAATACCACCGCCGACACGCGAGAACAGGGCGACTACAGAGGCCCCCATCCCGAATCCGTGTATAGCGTGAGCCGTTTGCGGATCGCCACCAAAATACCAGTAGACGGCTCCCAGCCCGAGCAGGCCGAGCGAGGCGACGCACAGGCCCATGACGGAGCCACCGTAAAAAGCGATGGACAGTGCCAGGCCCTGGCCGTGCGTGTGAGCAGCGACGGCCGTGCGCACGTTGGCCTTGGTGGCTGCGTACATTCCAAGATAGCCAGCTGTAGCTGAGGAGACTGCCCCGGCGATGAATGCTATGGCAGTATTCGTGCCCAGTGGCGATGCGAAAATTGCTATCAGCAGTACCAGGGCGAACATGCTGAGCATTTTGTACTCGCGGGCCATAAATACCATAGCACCCTGATGAATCTGGTCGCCGATTTTCGTGACGACGCCATCGCCGTGATTGTGCCGGCTCATGATGTGGTAAATGATAAACGCGATAATCAGGCCGCCGAGGCCAAGAATTGGGGGTAAAATAAAGTACTCAGTCATATTCATTGCTGGTATCCCTTTTTTTGTTATTTAAGTGCTCACTGCATGCTACCTAAATAAGCGTGCAGGTGACAAGCGGCCTGAGGGCTGTGCGCGTTTGAACACGGTATACTGTGCGGCCTCTGTGCGTACTTCGCCACCGTCTCTTATAACCGTTGGCTCGCACTCACATTTCAACTCACAATGGAGATATTCTGTGGTCTGGGCTTTATTGATTGTTGCAGCATTTGTTGCCATTACCGTATTTCGGCTTCGAGGGCCAAACCTCAGCCAGTTCGATGCCCCGTTGGGGCAGCGTTTTCACGGCGGACCCAAAGGTAGCGAAGAACACGATGCAGTGGTCGCTTCTCTGGCGCTCCATAGCGGTCCGATCCAGCGCGCGCCGCGCAAACAGCGATTGAGCCTTATGCGTGAATATATGGACAACATGTCCGAGGGACTTGAGCTTGCGGCAACCATCACACCTGCAGATGCAGGTGGTGTTCCAGCTGAGTGGGTAGTAGCACCCGGAGCGGACCCATCTCGTAGAGTACTGTATATCCACGGCGGTGCCTTCATGATGGGTAGCCCCCGCAGTCACCGCAATATTACCAATCGCTTTTCCGAGGTTAGTGGCGCCGCAGTGTTGGCTATCGACTACAGGCTCATGCCAGAAAACCCTCGAATGCTTGGTATAGAAGACTGTCGCCGGGCATATACCTGGATTATCGACAATGGACCCGAAGGTCCCAGCCCCGCGGCGAAGGTATATGTTGCCGGCGATTCTGCAGGGGGCAACCTGACTTTGAGCCTGATAGCCTGGGTGCGGGATCAGGGTTTGCGACAGCCCGACGCCGCGGTTGCACTATCACCAGTCACCGATGGCACGTTCACCTCGCCCACACTGAAAAGTAATATGGACACGGACGCCATGCTCGGGCCCCTGTTTCGGGATTTGGCTAAAGTCCCTGCCGTATTCCTTTTGTGGTTTTCCTGGTGGCAGAATCGCATTGTGCCCAGTAGCACGCTGGTGTCACCGGTATTTGGAGATCTCTCGGGGCTGCCGCCCACACTGGTTCAGGCCAGCGAAGCGGAGATTCTCTATGGTGATGCAATACGCTATGTAAACAAGGCTGTGGCAGCGGGTTCGCCGGCCAGACTGCAGAGCTGGCCACATATGGTGCATGTGTGGCAGATGTTCTACCCGCAACTCAAAGAGGCGGGCGAAGCCTGGGACGAAATAGGCAAATTTATTACTGAAGTCGATCGGGGGCAGTAAATGAGAGGAGTAGTGTCGTGAAACATACGGATGGTACGTTCATCGGCGCCAGGGGCCTGCCGATCTACTATCAATACTGGGAGCCAGAGAATACCCCGCGGGCGCTACTCCTTATCGTTCATGGCGCCGGTGAGCACTGCAATCGCTATGAAACCCTGGCACGGCATTTTACTGACCAGGGTTACGTTGTCGCAGGGCTGGATCATCCAGGCCACGGAAAATCTGGCGGTGAATATGGCCATATTGATCGCTTCCAGGACCTGGTAGATACGCTGGAGACTTACCAGCAGCAGGTGGAAAAAGACTTCTCCGGTTTGCCGCAAATACTGTTGGGCCACAGTATGGGTGGTTTGATAAGTGCGCTTTTCCTGCTGCGACAGCAAAGCAAGTTTGTTGGCTGTGTGCTTTCCGGGCCAGCCATAAAAACCGAAATCGAGCCAGGCTATCTGCAATTACTGCTTATTCGCTGTTTGTCTGTAGCCGCTCCCCGGGTGGGTGTTTTACAGCTGGACGCCGCGGGTGTCAGCCGCGACCCGGCGGTAGTGGCTGATTATGTCTCCGACCCGCTGGTAAATCATAAAAAGATGACTGCCCGCATGGTTTCAGAGTTGTTTGTGGCGATGCATCACATCCAGAATGAAGCGAATAAAATCAGTTTACCCATGCTGCTGCTGCACGGAGGCAAGGATGTCATGGCAGCGCCGGAGGGATCACGCTTTCTCTACGAGAATATAAGCTCCGAAGACAAATCGCTCAAAATCTACCCCGAGCTATTTCATGAGATTTTCAACGAGCCCGAGCGCGAAGCCGTGTTTGCGGATACGCTGGACTGGTGCGAACGGCATATTAAGCCCTCCTGAGATTTTATTGCCATTTTCCCGGCTCGTTACGATGCACAAGGCGGGTATTGCTGCCCAAATGCGGATTTTGCCGCAGGCGAACAAATTTTGTACAACAGGCGTGCTGCACGTATAATCGCGCCCCCTTGAGACAACAGCCGAAGCCGGGCGAGGCCAGTGACAGTGGAGTATCAGCAACACTTTGACGTGATCGTAATCGGTGGCGGCCATGCCGGCACTGAGGCCTGTCTGGCTGCGGCACGCATGGGTTGTCGCACGCTGTTGTTAACGCACAGTGTCGACACGCTGGGGCAGATGTCCTGCAATCCGGCCATCGGTGGTATCGGTAAAAGCCATCTGGTAAAAGAAGTAGATGCACTCGGCGGGGCAATGGCCCGCGCCACGGACCGCGCGGGCATCCAGTTCCGTGTGTTGAATTCACGCAAGGGTCCGGCGGTTCGCGCGACCCGCGCCCAGGCCGACCGGGTGCTCTACAGGAATGCTATTAGGGAAATTCTGGAAAACCAGCCCGGCCTGTCTATTTTTCAGCAGCCAGTGGATGACCTGCTGATTGAAAACGGGCGTGTAGCCGGTGCGATTACCCAGATGGGACTGACTTTCAGAGCGCCGCGAGTGGTTCTTACCACGGGCACCTTTCTCGGCGGCAAAATTCACATCGGCCTGGATAACAGTGCCGGAGGCCGGGCCGGAGACCCGCCCTCCATTGCATTGGCACACCGGCTGCGTGAACTTCCGTTCAGGGTGGATCGCCTCAAAACAGGTACACCCCCGCGCATTGACGCCCGCAGCGTCGATTTCAGCGCGTTGGTAGAGCAGTGGGGAGACCAGCCCGAGCCCGTGATGTCTTTCCTCGGCAGTATCGAGGAGCATCCGCAGCAACGCTGTTGCTGGGTGACCTACACCAACGAAACGACGCATGACATTATTCGCGGCGGCCTGGATCGCTCGCCGATGTACTCCGGCGTGATTGAGGGGGTAGGGCCGCGCTACTGTCCCAGTATCGAAGACAAGATTCATCGCTTTGCGGACAAAAGCTCCCACCAGATATTTATAGAGCCAGAAGGCCTCAATACCAGCGAGCTGTACCCCAATGGCATCTCAACCAGCCTGCCATTCGATGTGCAGATTAACCTGGTTCGTTCGATCAGGGGTTTTGAGAACGCCCATATCACCCGCCCTGGCTACGCCATAGAGTACGACTATTTCGACCCTCGAGACCTCTCCAGCTCGCTTGAAACCCGGGCAGTACCCGGCTTGTATTTTGCCGGCCAGATCAATGGCACGACAGGCTACGAGGAAGCGGCGGCGCAGGGCCTGCTGGCGGGATTGAATGCCGCGTTGGCCGTGCAGGGCCGTGAGGCCTGGTGTCCGCGTCGAGACGAGGCCTATATCGGGGTACTGGTGGATGACCTGATCACCATGGGCACAGTCGAGCCCTACCGTATGTTTACCTCGCGGGCGGAATACCGCTTGCTGCTTCGGGAGGACAATGCCGATTTGCGCCTGACTGCTCGCGGACGCGACCTGGGGCTGGTAAACGACGAACGCTGGGCCCACTTTTCGGAAAAACGCGAGGCCATAGAGCGCGAACAACAGCGCATGGCGAGTACCTGGATACAGCCGGGCACTCCCGAGGCCGAGGCGTTGGCATGCAAGCTGAAAAAGCCGTTATCCCATGAATATTCAATGGCAGATCTGCTGAAACGACCGGAATTGACCTATGCGGATATTGCCGCTCTCAAGGGTGAGGCCAGCTGTGACCGACAAGTCGCTGAACAGGTGGAAATCCAGGCAAAATATGCCGGATATATTGACAGGCAGCAGGATGATATCGCGCGCTTGCGCCGTTATGAGAATACCGCTCTGCCCGCCGACCTGGACTACGAGGTGGTGGATGGCCTGTCCAATGAAGTGAAGCAGAAACTGACAGCGGCGAGGCCTGATACCCTGGCGCGCGCCGGGCGTGTTCCAGGGGTTACACCGGCAGCAATTTCCCTTCTGTTGGTCTACCTGAAACGGCGCGGCGCATTGGGCCGCCCGGATCAGGCCGATGCGGCAGAGCTATTGTCCGGGCTCGACAGTCAGCGCAACCTGGGCTGAATTGGACACCGGCCTGCTCACCCAACTGCGGCTCGGCTGCAAGTCCCTGGGGCTTGCGCTGGATTCGGGGCAAGAGCAGAAGCTGCTGGCCTACCTGGAGCTGCTCGTAAAGTGGAACAAGGCATACAATCTGACGGCGATTCGTGAACCGGGGCAAATGGTTACGCGGCACCTGTTGGACAGCTTGGCGATGGCATCGCATTTGCGCGGCGCAAATATGATTGATGTGGGCACCGGTGCCGGCCTGCCAGGTATACCCCTGGCCATTTTATTCCCGCAGCGTCATTTTTCCCTGTTGGACAGCAATGGTAAGAAGACACGGTTTCTTTTTCAGGTGAAAACAGCCCTGTGCTTGGATAATATGCAGGTTCACCACCAGCGAGTGGAGTCCTTCCAGCCACCCGAACCCTACGATGCAGTATTATCCCGGGCTTTTGCCTCGCTGGCTGATATGGTGGCCGGTTGCAGACACTTGTGCACATCCACCGGTCGCTTTTTTGCTATGAAGGGCGCTTACCCGGCCGGGGAACTGGCGGCCCTTGACCCGGCCTGTAAGATTGTTGCTGTGCATGAACTGGTGGTGCCGGGTCTGGCGGAGCAGCGCCATCTGGTGGAATTGATGATTCAGGAAAGGGGAGAGCTTCGTTGAGAGCGTGTATCGGGGATATTTTCAGTGGCTAGAATTATTGCGATAGCCAACCAGAAGGGTGGTGTGGGCAAAACCACGACCTGTGTAAACCTGGCCGCATCGCTGGCGGCCATGAACAAGCGGGTGCTGCTGGTAGACCTGGACCCCCAGGGCAATGCGACCATGGGCAGCGGAATCGACAAGCACAGCTTGCAGCGTAGTATTTACGATGTGTTGGTGTCCCAAGTGCCCACCCCGCGGGCGATACAGCGAGCGGGTGAAGCCGGGTTTGACGTTTTGCCAGCCAACGGCGACCTGACCGCGGCGGAAGTGGAGCTGCTGGAGGTGGAGCACAAAGAGCAGCGCCTGCAGTGGAGCCTCGCTGAAGTCGCCGGCGCGTACGATTACATGCTGATCGATTGCCCCCCTTCGCTGAATATGTTGACGCTCAATGCTATGGTGGCAGCCGATGGCGTGATAATTGCCATGCAGTGTGAATATTTTGCCCTGGAGGGTTTGTCGGCTCTGGTGGGCACCATCCAGCGCGTGGCTGAGACGGTTAACCCGAAGCTGCAAATCGAAGGTATTTTGCGCACCATGTACGACCCGCGCAACAGCCTGACCAACGACGTGTCGGCGCAGTTACACAGCCATTTTGGTGACAAGGTTTACCGCACGGTTGTGCCGCGTAATGTGCGCCTGGCAGAGGCACCCAGCCACGGCGTGCCGGTCATGTACTACGATAAGTATTCCCGCGGCTCGAAGGCCTATATGGCTCTTGCGGGGGAAATTATCCGCCGCGAGGAGAAGCTTGCGCAGCAAGCGCCGGCCGTCGCACCGGCGACAGACTAGACGGAGAGCACGGATGTCAGCAAGAAAAAGGGGTTTAGGGCGCGGGCTGGATGCGTTGTTGGGCGCAGCCACTACCAAACCGTCCACCTCATCCAGCAGTGGCGAGACAACCGTGGCAGAGGTCACCGGGGATAGTATCCTCAAAGAGCTGCCTGTTGACCTCATCCAGCGAGGCAAGTATCAGCCGCGCCGGGATATGGACCCGGATTCCCTGCAGGAGCTGGCCGACAGCATCAAGGCTCAAGGTGTTATGCAGCCTATTGTTGTAAGACCCATTTCCGATACGAAATACGAGATAATTGCGGGAGAGCGGCGTTGGCGCGCCACTCAGTTGGCTGGCCTGGGCACGATTCCGGCACTGGTCAGGGAAGTGCCTGACAACGCCGCTATCGCCATGTCGCTGATCGAAAATATACAGCGCGAAGACTTAAACCCTATCGAAGAGGCAGCAGCGCTGCTGCGCCTGCAACAGGAATTCGAACTGACCCAGCAGGAAGTGGCCAACGCAATCGGCAAATCACGCTCTACTGTAGCGAACCTGCTACGCCTGATGACACTGCAGGTGGATGTTCGCAAGATGGTAGAACACGGCGACCTCGAAATGGGGCACGCCCGGGCCCTGCTGGGGCTGGAATTAGCGCAGCAGTCGCAGGCGGCGCGCACCGTGGTTGGCAAGGGTCTGTCGGTGCGCCAGACAGAGGCGCTGGTGCGCCATTTGCTCGAACGAGAAGACAAGCCCGTCGTGCAGCAAACGCAGGACCCGAATGTTCGGCACCTGCAAGATGACCTGTCTGAGCGACTGGGTACCCGCGTGGAGATTAAACACGGCTCCAGCGGCGGAGGAAAACTGGTTCTCAGCTACAGTAATCTGGATCAACTGGACGGTATTTTGAGGCATATCAAATAGGTCGCGAGATACACTATATGGTAGTTGATAGAGGGTGTGACCCAAGATGCTGTGTCGCGACGCGAGCGGAGACAATCTGGTGATCGAACTTCTGCGAACGTGTCGCTATAAGAGTCTATTTTTAATCCCCGGTGCGTGCACAAGTAAGTTGAACCAGCCCGCCAATCCCCCTATAATGCGCCCGCCCGAAACGAGCTTGACTTGCGATTGGGCAATGGCGGGGATGAAGGTGCGAGGTGCAAATGGCCGGTGCTGAAATTCTCCGTCCGCCGGTACACCGCATCACCCTGGCGCAGCTCGCGATTCTTTCGCTGCTGTGTCTCATCTTGCTGTCATCGGACAAGGTGCGTGCGTATTCGGTGTTCAGTGGTGGCTTGATAGCCATTTTGCCGCAGGCCTATTTTGCGGCGCTAGCCTTTAGATGGCGTGGCGCAAGGTCGGCAGCGGCCATAGCCCGCTCCAGTTACGTCGGGCAAGTGGGGAAGTTTTTACTTAGTGTCGCCGGGTTTGCTGCGGTATTTATCGCGCTGCGGCCCATAGATGCGCCAGCAGTATTCGCAGGTTACCTGCTGATGCTGATGATACAAATTACAGGAAGCTGGATACTGCTGAGGCGGTGACCGGCCTGGATAGGCAGACGCAAGAGTTGAGATAGATGGCAGGCGAAACGCAGACGATCTCTGAATACATTGTCCACCACCTGACAAACCTTACCTATGGCAAATTGCCAGCGGGTTTTGAGCGGGAAGACGGCACTATTGTCGGTGATGGCGGTGCCTGGGTGATGGCGCATGGCGGTGATGAGGCCTCGGTGATGGGCTTTAATGCCATTCATGTGGACTCCATGATCTGGTCTATTGGTCTTGGGATCTTATTCTGTTGGTTGTTCCGCAGTGTTGCGAAGAAAGCCGAGACTGGTGTGCCCAGTGGTGTACTGAATCTGGTGGAAATGATTGTAGAGTTTGTTGACGGCACTGTGCGCGATACGTTTCACGGCCGCAACAAGATGGTGGCACCCCTGGCGCTGACCATTTTCGTCTGGGTGTTCCTGATGAACCTGATGGACCTCATCCCGGTCGACCTTATTCCTTCGCTGCTGGGGCTTGCAGGTATTCACTTTCAGAAAATTGTGCCGTCAACGGACCCCAATATCACCATGGGCATGGCAGTAGGTGTGTTTATTCTGATGCTGTACTACTCAGTCAAGGTTAAAGGCCTTGGCTTCGTCAAAGAGCTGACCATGAACCCCTTTAACCACTGGCTCTTTATCCCGGTGAATCTGTTTATGGAAGTGGTTGGCCTGCTGGCGAAACCCTTCTCACTGGGCTTGCGACTGTTCGGTAACATGTACGCAGGTGAAATGATCTTTATCCTGATTGCTGCTCTGTTCAGCGCGGGCATCGCGTGGATGGTGCCAGCAGGGTTCTTACAAGTCGGTTGGGCGATTTTCCATATTCTGGTAATCACCCTGCAGGCCTTTATTTTCATGGTGCTGACGATTGTTTACATCAGCATGGCACATGAAGATCACTGATTTACTTTAACTTTGGTTCTTAACGCTAGGAGAAAATCATGGAATTAATCTACGTAGCTGCCGCCATCATGATGGGCTTGGGTGGTCTGGGCGCCGCAATTGGTGTGGGCCTGCTGGGTGGCAAGCTGATCGAAGGTTCAGCACGCCAGCCGGAGCTTGCTCCCAAGCTGCAGGTAACATTCTTCCTGGGCGCTGGCCTGGTAGACGCGATCCCCATTATTGGTGTTGGTATCGCGATGTACCTGATCTTCGTTGTTGCAGGCTAAGCCGGACATTCGGAAACGGGGCCGCACTAATCGCAGCCCCCAACTATCAGTGAGGAGCACGGCGTGAATATTAACCTTACGCTTATCGGACAGATGATCGCGTTTGTCGGTTTTGTCATGTTTTGCATGAAGTTTGTTTGGCCGCCGATTATCGCGGCCATGCAGGCGCGGGCAGACAAGATAGCTGACGGCCTGGCGGCAGCAGATCGTGCCAGCCACGACCTGGAGCTGGCGCAGGAAAAGGCGGTTGAACGTCTCAAGGAAGCCAAGGAACAGGCAGCCGGTATTGTCGACGCAGCCAACAAGCGCGGCAACCAGCTGGTGGATGAGGCCAAGCAGGCGGCGGTAGTTGAAGCCCAGCGTGTGAAGGCTTCCGCCGAGGCGGAAATAGAGCAGGAAGCAAACCGTGCGCGCGAGCAGCTTCGCGCCCAGGTGGCCGTTCTGTCTCTGGCAGGTGCTGAAAAAATACTCAGCGCCGAAATCGACCCACAGGTTCATGCCGAGATGGTCGAAAAACTGGCTGCAGAGCTGTAAGGCGAGGGAGCTATGGCTGAACTGAGCACACTGGCACGCCCCTACGCGAAAGCTGCGTTTGAGTATGCTGTGGATAATAAGCAACTGGCGCCGTGGTCCGAGCAATTGGCAACCGCAGCGGCGGTGGCGTCCGACGAGGTCATGGCAGGGATATTGAACAACCCCTCTTTGACCGCTGCAGAACAGGCCAGCAAGCTTGCCGGTGTGTGTGGCGAGGCGCTGTCTGCGGAGATGCGCAAATTCATAGGCATTCTCGCTGCCAATAAGCGGCTTCCGCTGTTGCCCGAGATCTACGCCCTGTACACCGAGTACAAGGCGCACCGGGAAAAGACGGTGGATGTGGAGGTTATATCGGCCTTTGACCTGGCAGATAGCGCCAGAGACAGGCTGGCAGCGGTGCTGGGCAAGAAGCTCGAGCGCAAGGTAGAAGTTCGCACATCGACCGATAGCAACCTGCTCGGCGGTGTATTAATCAGGGCTGGCGATCTGGTGATCGATGGCTCAGTGCGCGGCAAGCTGGACAAGCTCGCCGAAGCAATGAATTCCTAGACTAAAGACATAGGATTGAGGAACAGAGCATGCAGCAACTGAATCCATCAGAGATTAGCGACATCATCAAGCAGCGCATCGACCAGCTTGATGTCAGCAGCGAAGCTCGCAATGAAGGTACCGTGGTAGCGGTAACAGACGGCATCATTCGCATCCACGGCCTGGCCGATGTGATGTACGGTGAGATGATTGAATTTGACGACGGCATCTACGGGATGGCGTTGAACCTGGAACGCGACTCTGTCGGCGCAGTTGTGCTGGGCGACTACAAGAGCATCGTAGAAGGCCAATCCTGTCGCTGCACCGGGCGTATCCTGGAAGTGCCGGTAGGCCCGGAATTGCAGGGCAGGGTTGTGGATGCTCTCGGCAACCCCATTGACGGCAAAGGCCCGATCAATGCGGCCATGACCGACGCACTCGAGAAAGTGGCCCCCGGCGTAATTGCTCGCCAATCCGTTGATGAGCCTGTACAGATCGGCCTGAAAGCCATTGACGCGATGGTGCCTATTGGCCGCGGCCAGCGGGAATTGATTATTGGTGATCGCCAGATCGGTAAAACGGCGATCGCTGTAGATGCCATTATTAACCAGAAGGGCTCTGGTATTAAGTGTGTCTACGTGGCTATCGGCCAGAAGGCATCGTCTGTTGCAGCGGTGGTACGCAAGCTGGAAGAGCACGGCGCAATGGAGCACACTATTATTGTTGCGGCAACCGCCTCCGATCCCGCCGCGATGCAGTACCTGGCGCCTTTCGCCGGCTGTACCATGGGTGAGTACTATCGCGATCGCGGCGAAGATGCCTTGATTATTTACGATGACCTGACCAAGCAAGCCTGGGCTTATCGCCAGATTTCCCTGCTGTTGCGTCGTCCACCCGGCCGTGAAGCTTACCCCGGTGACGTGTTCTATTTGCATTCGCGCCTGTTGGAGCGCGGTGCCCGTGTTAACGCCGCCTACGTGGAAGCTTTCACCAAGGGCGAGGTCAAGGGAAAGACTGGATCGCTGACCGCGATGCCAATAATCGAAACCCAGGCTGGTGACGTCTCCGCCTTCGTACCGACCAACGTGATCTCCATTACCGATGGCCAGATATTCCTGGAAGCGGACATGTTCAACGCTGGTGTACGCCCCGCGATGAACGCGGGTATTTCTGTATCCCGTGTTGGTGGTGCAGCCCAGACCAAGATCATGAAGAAATTATCCGGTGGTATTCGTACCGCGCTGGCCCAGTATCGTGAATTGGCGGCTTTCTCCCAGTTTGCGTCCGATCTGGACGAAGCCACCAAGGCACAGCTGAACCACGGTGAGCGTGTTACCGAACTGATGAAGCAGAAGCAGTACTCGCCCCAGAGCACAGCTGAAATGGGCGTGATGTTGTATTCCGCCAACGAAGGCTACCTCAGCGATATCGAAGTCAACAAGATAGGCGACTTCGAACATGCACTGCTGGCTTACATGCACGCCGAACACGGCGAAATCATGGGCCGCATTGTGGAAACCGGGGATTACAACGACGAGATCGAAACCACCTTTAAGGCGGCGATCGAGAAGTTCAAAAAAACCCAGACCTGGTAAAGCCGAGGACCATTAGATGGCAGTCGGAAAGGAAATTCGCACCAAGATCTCCAGCATACAAAGTACGCAGAAGATCACCAGCGCGATGGAAATGGTTGCAGCGAGCAAGATGCGCAAGGCTCAGGATCGCATGTCGGTCGGCAAGCCCTACGCGCGTCGTATGCGCTCTGTAGTTGGCCATATTGCCAATGCCGCCCCTGAGTACAAGCACATGTATATGCAAGAGCGGGAAGTCAGGCGCGTCGGCTATATTGTCGTTTCAACAGACCGCGGCCTCTGTGGTGGTTTGAACATTAATTTGTTCAAGAACACCGTGAAGTCCATGAAGCTGTGGGCGGACCAGGGCATAGAAATCGAACTGTCACTGATTGGTGCCAAGGCGGCAGCATTCTTTAACAGCTACGGTGGCAACGTGACCGCTGCCGTGCGCGACCTCGGGGAGGAGCCCTCGTTGGCCGACCTGATCGGTGGTGTTAAGGCCATGCTCGATGCGTACGCGAAAGGCAATATTGATCGGTTGTTTCTGGTGAGCAACGAGTTTATCAACACCATGACGCAAAACCCGACGGTAGAGCAATTGCTGCCACTGCTGGCGGAAGAAAGCTCCGAGATGAAGCATCACTGGGACTATATCTACGAACCCGACGCGAAAGAGTTGCTTGAAAAACTACTGACTCGTTACATCGAGTCGCAGGTATACCAGGCTGTCGTCGAAAACGGTGCATGTGAGCAGGCGGCCCGTATGTTGGCGATGAAAAACGCTACTGAAAATGCCGGCGAAATTATTGACGACTTGCAATTGATCTACAACAAGGCGCGCCAGGCCGCTATTACGCAGGAACTGTCAGAAATTGTCAGCGGGGCCGCGGCAATCGGCTGAGGCCGATAATGCAGCCAATTCGAAAGAGATTAGGTCGTGGACGACAGCCATTGTGGCAGAGCCCGGCAGACAGAATTGAACTTTGATCTAGAGGATCCGAACATGAGCAGCGGACGAATCGTACAAATTATCGGCGCGGTTATCGACGTGGAATTCCCACGCGACGTCGTACCGAAGGTATACGATGCACTGAAAGTTACAGAGAAGAATCTGACACTGGAAGTACAACAACAGCTGGGTGACGGCGTTGTCCGTACAATCGCCATGGGTGCCTCCGAGGGTGTAAGCCGCGGGTTGGCAGTTGAAAATACGGGTGAGCCGATTTCCGTACCGGTGGGTATTGAAACATTGGGCCGCATCATGGACGTACTCGGCAACCCTATTGACGAGTGTGGCCCCATTGGTGAAAAAGAACGCGCCTCTATTCACCGTAAGGCTCCTTCCTACGAAGAGCTGGCAGCATCTGAAGAATTGCTTGAAACTGGTATCAAGGTAATCGATCTGGTTTGTCCGTTCGCCAAGGGCGGTAAGGTTGGTCTGTTCGGTGGTGCTGGCGTGGGCAAGACCGTCAACATGATGGAGCTGATCAACAACATCGCGACAGAGCACTCTGGCCTGTCCGTTTTCGCTGGTGTGGGCGAGCGTACTCGTGAAGGTAACGACTTCTACTTCGAAATGCAGGAGTCCAAGGTTGTCGACGTTGAGACATTCAGCAACTCAAAGGTTGCGATGGTTTACGGGCAGATGAATGAGCCCCCGGGCAACCGCCTGCGTGTGGCCCTGACCGGTTTGACCATGGCGGAGAAGTTTCGTGACGAGGGTCGCGACGTACTGTTGTTCATCGACAACATCTATCGCTATACCCTGGCGGGAACCGAAGTTTCGGCACTGCTGGGCCGTATGCCCTCCGCGGTGGGTTACCAGCCGACTCTGGCGGAAGAAATGGGCGTACTGCAGGAGCGGATTACCTCTACCAAGACTGGCTCGATTACGTCTATCCAGGCGGTATACGTACCGGCGGATGATTTGACCGATCCCTCACCGGCGACCACGTTTGCTCACCTTGACTCCACCGTAGTACTGAGCAGGGACATTGCCGCCAAGGGTATTTATCCTGCGGTAGACCCGCTGGACTCCACTTCGCGCCAGCTGGACCCGCTGATTATCGGTACAGAGCATTACGATACTGCTCGCGGCGTGCAGAACGTTCTGCAGCGTTACAAGGAGCTTAAGGATATTATCGCGATCCTGGGTATGGACGAACTTTCTGAGGAAGACAAGCAGACGGTTAACCGGGCGCGTAAAATTGAACGCTTCCTGTCTCAGCCTTTCCACGTGGCCGAGATATTTACCGGTTCCCCCGGCAAGTACGTGTCACTCAAGGACACCATTGCCGGTTTTAACGGCATTCTGGCGGGCGAGTACGATCATTTGCCTGAGCAGGCGTTCTACATGGTTGGCAGCATTGAAGAAGCTGTTGAGAAAGCCAAGAACCTGAAGTAAAGGGTTTTAAAGGGGCCGTAAAATGTCTATGACAATACACTGCGACATCGTGAGTGCCGAGGAGGAAATTTACTCCGGGCTGATCGAAATGCTGGTGGCCACCGGTGACATGGGTGAGCTGGGCGTGACCTATGGTCACGCGCCGCTGTTGACCTCGTTGAAACCGGGCCCGGTCCGCATCGTAACCCAGGATGGCGAAGAGCATGTTTACTATGTGTCTGGCGGCTTCCTGGAAGTGCAGCCTGGCGTGGTTTCCATACTCGCTGACACTGCGCTTCGGGCACACGATGTCGATGAGGCTGCCATGGAAGAAGCGCGCAAGGAAGCGGAGCAGGCTCTGGCCAACCAGACCGGGGATTTCGACTACGGTCGTGCGTCTTCCCAGCTCGCAGAGGCAGCAGCTCAGCTGGCCACACTGCGTAAAATGCGCAATAGGGCGGGCCGCGGCTAAGCTCTTTAACCTGCAAGTCACGTCTGTCACTAAACCCCGGCCCTGCCGGGGTTTTTTGTGTGTGCCTACTGTTGCAAGGTTCACAGTTTAGACAAAAATAATGACAAATAGCGTACTATTTCCCGTGTTGCTGTCTATGATGTCCAGTCCAAGCTGAAGAAGCCAGGTCAAGCCAGCGATTGAAGCCCTTACTCTACACTCAGCCGGTTACCAGATTATGCAACTAGAAGTCATCATCCTTGCCGCCGGGCAGGGAACCAGGATGAAATCCAAGCTTCCCAAGGTACTCCACCCGTTGGCGGGTCGACCGCTGCTGGAGCACGTCATGGTGACGGCACTTTCCCTGCAGCCGGCTGCAGTGCATGTCGTTATAGGGCACGGGTCCGAACAGGTTCAGCGCCAACTCGCGGACTTTGATGTGAACTGGGTGGTCCAGCAAGAACAGCTGGGCACTGGCCACGGTGTACTACAGGCCTTGCCATTCGTTTCCCCCGACAGTGCGGTGCTGGTGCTATACGGCGACGTGCCCCTGATTGGCAGTGACACGCTGGAGGCTCTGGTTGCTATGGCGATGGCCGGGCCTGCACTGTTAACCGCGCAGGTGGCCGACTCCACGGGCTACGGTCGAATTTTACGCGACACAGCAGGTGCGCTGACTGGTGTTGTGGAGCACAAGGACGCAACTGAAGAGCAGCGCGGAATTGATGAAATTAATACAGGTTTAATGGCGGCTCCGGCCAGTGACTTCCTGGAGTATCTGCCCCGTGTTGGCAACAACAACAAACAAGGGGAGTATTATCTGCCGGATATTCTCGGTATGGCTGTGGCAGAGGGTAGAACGGTGGCTTCATGCCTGGCCGGTTCGGAGCTGGAAGTGCTTGGCGTAAACGACCGGGTTCAACTTAACCAGTTGGAGCGCGAGTACCAGCGGCGCCAGGCAGAGCAGTTGATGCGCGCCGGCGTGGCAGTGGCGGATATCAATCGACTTGATGTGCGCGGCACACTGAGTTGTGGTCAGGATGTTTTTATCGACGTGAATGTGGTTATAGAAGGCAAGGTAAGTCTTGGCGATGGCGTAACTATCGGCCCCAACTGCGTGCTGCGGGACGTTACCGTGGAGGCGGGTGCGAATATCCACGCTATGAGCCATTTGCAGGGCGCACATGTGGGCCCAGACTGTCAGGTTGGGCCCTTCGCGCGATTGCGCCCGGGGACTGCGCTTGCTGAGGGCGCTAAAGTAGGCAACTTTGTCGAGACGAAGAATGCCAAAATAGGAGTGGGTAGCAAGGTCAGCCACCTCAGTTATGTCGGTGACTGTGACATGGGCGAGGGTGTGAATATCGGTGCAGGGACGATTACCTGCAACTACGACGGGGTCAACAAACACAAAACCGAGATCGGTTCCGGTGTATTCGTCGGCTCGAACAGCACGCTGGTAGCACCACTTAAGATTGGTGAACAAGGCTTTGTCGCCGCTGGCTCTACCGTCACCAAAACAGTGGGTAGGGAGGAGCTGGCCGTCAGTCGTGCCCGCCAGCGCAATATTGCGGGCTGGCAACGACCCGGCAAGCAGCAGACCGAGGAATAGGTATGTGTGGCATTGTAGCCGCCGCAGCGCGGCGAGAAGTTTCCGAGATTTTGTTGGAGGGGTTGCGCCGGCTGGAGTACCGGGGTTATGACTCTGCCGGTATGGCCCTGGTCGACAATGAACAAAACCTGCAACTGCACAAACAACTCGGCAAGGTCTGCGAGTTGGAGAAAGCGCAAAAGTTGCAGCCACATCTTGGCTGTACCGGCATTGCACACACCCGCTGGGCTACCCATGGTGAGCCCTCAGGTGTAAACGCCCACCCGCATATTTCCGGGCAACGTGTTGCCCTGGTACATAACGGCATAATTGAAAACCATGCCATATTGCGCGAGGAACTTGCAGCACAGGGTTATCAGTTTGACTCGGCCACGGACACCGAGGTTGTGGTGCATCTGCTTCATCAAGCGCTGTGCGCAGGTAAGTCACTGCTGGTTGCCATGCAGGAGACGGTGGGGCGGCTTGAGGGCGCCTATGCCATCGCTGCACTGGATGCCGAGCATCCGCATACAGTGGTCGCAGCGCGCAAGGGCAGCCCACTGGTGGTGGGCATTGGTATAGGTGAGAACTTTCTGGCATCTGATCAGATGGCGTTGCGTCAGGTTACAGACCGGTTTGTCTTCCTGGAAGAGGGCGACGTTGTCGAGATTACGCCTTCCTCCATGAAAATCTACGACGAGGCTGGCGCTGCGGTAGAGCGACGGCGCACGCTCATTTCCGAGGCGGTGGAAGTGGCCGATTTGGGCGGCTTTGATCACTACATGTTGAAGGAGATTCACGAGCAGCCCCGGGCGCTTGCGGCAACCTTTGCCCAGGCTGCGACGCAAGCGAACACGGATGAGTGTTTTGGTGCCGGAGCCGCGGCCATATTCGACAAAGTCAGGGGAGTGCAGATTGTTGCCTGCGGCACCAGTTATCATGCTGGCATGGTGGCGCGGTATTGGCTGGAGGAACTGGCTGGCATACCCTGCGAGGTAGAAGTTGCCTCGGAATTCCGCTATCGGAAACGCGTATCCCATGCCGATACCCTGTTACTTACGATTTCCCAGTCCGGTGAAACTGCCGACAGCCTGGCTGCGTTGCGCAATGCTGCGAGCGGTGAGTTTGTCGCCAGCCTTGTTATATCGAATGTCGCCAACAGTTCGCTGGTGCGTGAAAGCGACCTGGTTTTTCTTACTAAAGCGGGCATGGAGATAGGCGTTGCCTCAACCAAGGCATTCACCACACAGCTGGTGGGGCTGCTTATGCTGACGCTTGCGCTGGGCCGGCGTCATGCCATGTCAGAGCAAAAACAGCAGGAAGTGATTGTCGCACTGCAGGGGCTGCCGGATTATGTGCAGCAAACACTGGAACTGGACCCAGATATTGAGAAGCTTTCCGAGGAGTTTATCCCCAAGCGTCACGCACTATTTTTGGGTCGCGGCATACAGTATCCGATTGCCATGGAGGGTGCGCTCAAGCTCAAGGAAATTTCCTATATCCACGCGGAAGCGTATCCCGCCGGTGAGTTGAAGCATGGCCCCCTGGCACTGGTGGATGATGACATGCCGGTGGTGGCGGTAGCGCCCAGCGATGACCTGTTGGAAAAACTCAAATCCAATCTGGAGGAGGTACGTTCCCGCGGCGGTGAATTATTCGTCTTTGCGGACAAGCAGGCCGGCTTTAAAAGTGGACCCAGGGTCAAGGTGATGCCAATGCCGCACTGTCCAGAGGTGATCAAACCAATTGTTTACACCGTGGCCCTGCAACTTCTCGCCTACCATGTGGCACTGCAAAAAGGCACCGACGTGGACAAGCCGCGCAATCTGGCGAAGTCCGTCACGGTAGAATAGGCAGCGGGCCGGCTGCGGCGCATTGAAAGAACTGGATCAGAGCCAGGCGGAAATCAAATCAATGCGAACTTCGAGGCAGTACCTGAGACAGGGAATTGCTGCGCACTTATGTTGGAAGAAGCGCTAAAGAGGTCGTACAAAACAGTCAGTCTGGAAACCGGCACTAACGCAGCATTTCAACCGGCGAGAAAACTCTACGAACGATTCGGCTTTAAGGAATGCGGCCCGTTCGGGGAATATACCCTCGCCCCCTACAGTACGTATTACACCAGGTTACTCAGCTAGCGCCCCTTGTCTGGTGTACATGACTTCCTCAAAAAAATGAAGCCTGACGCGGTATTGCATACAGGGAAAGAGAGCAGAGGAGACTTTCAATGAAGGCATCAATCAGGCACCAGCATTCCGGTGAAGAGTTTTATACGCCGGAGCAATGCCATATAACGGAATTGTCCAATTCCACTGACGACCCCGAAGTATCGATAGCACGAGCAAGAGTGGCGCCCGGTGTGACAACGCGATGGCATCGCTTGGCTGCCACGTCTGAACGTTACTATATTCTTAGTGGTCAGGGGCTCGTCGAGATTGGTGAGCTGACTCAGCACAAAGTAAGTGCCGGTGATATCGTGCTCATTCCCCCAATGTGCCGCCAGCGAATCGCGAATGTCGGTGAGGATGATCTGGTCTTCCTGGCAATTTGTACGCCCCCTTTTGCGAACGACGCCTATGAGGATATAGAGGAAGAACAATGAAACTCGATCCGCAATCAAATAAGCGGAAGGCCATAAAATTTTACCAGATTGCTTATCCTGGGGCCCCCTCCCAGTCTGTAATAGACTATGTGTTCGCAATTTATCGAGGTGATTAAGATGGGCGAAAGCACGGAAATTCTGAGTCCAGTCGTGGCTCTGGTTGTCTGGTCAATGATTATCTGGATGTGGATGTATGTTACCCGCATTCCCGCCGTTCGCACTGAGCTATAACGCGGTAATGGCATTGGCAAAATAATCCAAAGTGTCAAGTTTTGAAACCCTGAAGCTGCTCCATATGAGCTGCGCCTTTCTTTCTATAGGCGGCTTTACCTTGCGCGGTTATTGGATGCTTACTGATAACGTGCACCTACAGAAACGTGCGACGCGGATGCTACCGCATCTGCTGGATACCGTATTGCTGGTCTCCGCTATTGGTATGTTGGTGATATGGCGGGTGGACCCGTTTTCGCTCAGCTGGCTGAGCGCAAAGATTGCTGCGCTGCTGGTGTATATCGGGCTGGGTATGGTGGCTTTTCGTTTCGGTACAAGCCGGCGGGTGCGGTGGCTTGCTTTTGTCCTTGCACTACTGACAGCCGCCTATATCGTAACCGTGGCCTATACAAAATCGCCTCTGGGGTTATTGGCCGTTTTTTTCGGTCAGCAGTCAGGGGCATTGTGAGGTAGTTTATTGGCTCGCCCCCGCCAGTGATTGCAGAGGCGAGTAGGGAGAATACTAACCCGGGTTTGCAGCTTTGTAGTCGCGAATCTCGGTGTTGAACTTGCCGGCAACCTCTTCTTCCTGGGAAACTGCGGCGTTGTAGGTCTCCTGCATTTTCATGTAGGTGTCGGCTGCACCTTCCTTGCCTTCTTTGGCGCTGGCTTCAGCGGCGGCGAGTTTTGGTTCCAGACAAGCCATATAGGCCAGATTGGCTTCCTGGAAGGTCTTCACAGCTTTTTGTGTTGCCAGCATTTGCTCCAGGGTGGAATCTTCTCCCTCGGAAATTTGCGGTGCGTCCGGCGCGACACAGTCGTCGGCAAAGCTCATTACAGTTCCCAGCGAAAACGCCAGGCCCAATATTGCTAACGGTAATTTTTTCATAACAATATCCTTCATTAATTGACGGGAAAACATTAACAGGCCAGCCGGCGCCTGCCAAGAGTCTCGGGCTTAAACTATTCCGAGCCCACCCATAGCGGTGGCAACTTGTAAGCCGATTCCAGTTGGCCAGCCACTTTTCGGGCAGCGCTGCGGTCCGCAAGCCCGATGATGCGCACCCGATAGAATGTTTTGCCATCACGGGTACCGGCTGCAACCACAGCCTCACCTGCGGAGGGCTTCAGTTTCTTTGCCCAGCTTTCGGCGGCGCTGCGTTGACCGTAAGAACCGAAATTAACAAACCAGGAGCCACCTGCAGCTGCGCTCGCCGGTTTGGCCTTTGCTACGGGCCTTGGAGCGGGTGCCGGTTTGGCAACAACGGGTTTGGCCGCAGCAGCTTCGGCTGTCGCCAGTTGCTTTTCCAGACCAGTGACGGTGTCTGCGAGGCGACGGTTCTCCAGGCTTAGCCTATCGACCGTTGCCGTCAGTTTCTCATTGCGCAGCTCCATTTCCCGCAGTGCCTCGCGGCTGGCTGCAACCTCAGCAGGATTGGCGGCGGTTGCAAGGCTTGCCTGCAACTGTCGTATCTCCTCCTGTGTGGCTGAGCGCTGCTGTATCACGCCGTAACCGCCCGCAGCCAGCAGTACCAGTGCCACTATACCTACAATGACCAGGCCCAGCGGCCAGCTAGGCGCCCCCTCGTGCTCAGCTGCTTCCTCCAGCTCGTCGGGATAGTCACCCTCATCGTCGAGCAATTCCGGCTCAGTCTCCGTGTCGTATTCCTCGCGGTCGCCTTCCAGCTCGAAATCATCCTCGTCGGGCTCTGTGTTGCTATCTTCGGAAAAGTCTGTTTTTTCAGCGATGTCCCAGGGGTTTTCGCTCGTTCCGGCAGCGACAGCAGCGGTTCCGGTAGCCCCCGGTAGCTGCCACTCGGCAGAGTTATCATCCGGGTTCTCGTCTTCCAGCGGCTCCAGGTACTCATCGTCCTCGGCTTCTTCTTCATAGGTCGAGGCATAATCGGTATCGCGATCAGCCTCCTCATAGTCCTCATCTTCATCGAAATCTGTGAAGACGGGCTCCCGCCTCCCTCCGGGCACTGAATCCTGAGGGTCGTCGGGTTTTGACGCAGGTCGGGACTTATCGCTATCACTGTTGTGGCGTGAATCGTCGTCGTTCATGGAGGGCGGGGCCTGTTCGAAAGCAAAAACCTCGCAGATAGTAGCAGACCCAATCGGCAATTGCCTCAGGCACATAAAATTCGATTGGAGCGGCATAGAGCCGTGTTGCCGGCAGCTAATTTGGTTAGAATGCAACCATGGATGTATCCGATATTCTCTCTCCCCTCAATGACGCCCAGCGTGAAGCCGTAGCAGCCGAAAACCAGAATATGCTGGTGCTTGCCGGTGCCGGTAGCGGTAAGACACGGGTGCTGGTGCATCGCATCGCCTGGCTGATCCGCGCCGAGGGCTTTTCGCCCTGGTCGATACTGTCCGTGACCTTTACCAACAAGGCGGCCCGGGAAATGCGCGGGCGTATTGAGGAGATGCTGCAGATTCCGTCTCACGGTATGTGGGTGGGAACTTTTCACGGCCTTGCCCACCGTTTGCTCAAGGCGCACTGGAAGGAGGCGGGGCTGCCACAGAATTTTCAGATTCTGGACAGCGATGACCAGCTGCGACTGGTAAAGCGCGTATGCCGGGAGCTTGAGCTGGACGAGTCGCGCTGGCCGCCGCGGCAGGCCCAGTGGTATATCAATGGCCAGAAAGACGAGGGCCTGCGGGCGGCTCATATAGAGCCCCCGCCAGGCGATTTGTTTGTGCATACCATGCTGCAGGTCTATCGATCCTACGAGCAGGCTTGTGAGCGTGGCGGCATGGTAGATTTTGCCGAGCTATTACTGCGCGCTCATGAGCTCTGGTTGAAGAGCCCCGACGTCTTGCAGCATTATCAGGGTCGTTTCAGGCAGATCCTGGTGGACGAGTTCCAGGACACCAATACCATTCAGTACGCCTGGTTGCGGGTGCTTGCCGGCGGGAATATCCCGGTGGTGGCGGTGGGCGATGACGATCAGTCAATCTACGGTTGGCGCGGGGCGAAAATTGAAAATATACAGCGATTCACCGAAGATTTCCCGGGAACCAGAACCGTCCGACTGGAACAGAACTACCGGTCCAGCCAGACCATTCTGCGGGCAGCCAATGGCGTAATCGCCTTCAATCAGGGCCGTCTCGGCAAAGAGCTGTGGACGGCGGGAGAGACCGGTGACCCAATCACCCTGTATGCCGGTTTCAACGAGCAGGACGAGGCGCGTTTTATCGTTGAGCAGATTGAGGAGTGGACCGGCGCCGGAAACGTGCGAGCTTCTGTTGCCATACTTTATCGCTCCAATGCCCAATCCCGGGTGCTGGAAGAAGCACTGATTCGAGCCCAGATGCCCTATCGTATCTATGGTGGACAGCGCTTTTACGAACGCATGGAAATCCGCAATGCGTTGGCCTATCTACGCCTGTTGCTGAGCAGAGGCGACGATGCGGCAGTGGAAAGGGTGATAAATACACCACCGCGCGGCATTGGTGGCAAAACCCTGGATACTGTGCGGGACTGCGCACGAGGGCGAGAGATATCCCTGTGGCAGGCTATCGCCGCAGTGATCGAAGAGAAGCTGCTGCCGGCTAGAGCGATGGGGGCACTTGCCGGCTTTGCCACACTTATCAATGAGCTGGATTCCGGTACTGATGAGCTGCTGCTGGAAGAGCTGGTAGAGCATGTCATCCAGGGCTCGGGGCTGATAGAGTTTTTCAAGAAGGAGAAGGGCGAGAAGGGCCAGGCCCGGGTGGAGAACCTCGAGGAGCTGGTTAGCGCCGCCAAGCAGTTTGTGGCCGATGAGGATGAGCTGTCGCCCCTGCAACAGTTCCTGGACAGCGCTGCGCTGGATGCAGGCGATGCCCAGGCCGACGAGCATGAAGACAGCGTGCAGCTGATGACATTACACTCGGCAAAGGGCCTGGAGTTTCCCCTGGTTTTCCTGGCCGGGATGGAAGAGAACCTGTTTCCCCATCGCATGTCCCTCGAGGAGCCCGGTCGGCTGGAGGAGGAGCGCCGCCTTTGTTACGTGGGGATAACCCGGGCGATGGAAAAATTGATAATTACTTATGCCGAGAGCCGGCGCCTGCACGGTAGTGAAACCCTCAACACCCCCTCGCGGTTTATTCGGGAAATTCCCGTCGACCTGTTACAGGAGGTGCGCCTGCACAGCACCGTAGCACGGCCGGTCAGCAGCATGATGCAGGCACAAGTACCGGATACCGAACTCAGCCTGGGCCAGATGGTGTATCACCAGATTTTCGGTGAGGGGGTCGTGTTAAACTTTGAAGGCCGGGGCGCCAGCGCCCGCGTGCAGGTCAATTTTGATACAGAGGGCAGTAAGTGGCTGGTTTTGCAGTATGCCAATTTACAGTTGATGTAAGCGCAACACTATAACAATAGAGAAGGATGGACAGCTCATGGCAGCAGGCTCGGTTGAGCAGCGTTACACCCCGCTGATTATTCTGCTGTTGGTCGCAGCGCTGGTGCTGGTGCTTGGGCTCTGGGCTACCAGCCGGGCCGGGGGGGGCCAGGCAGTCAGCTCCGGGCCGGCACTGGAAGTGGGAAAGTACCAGTGGAAAATGATTACTACCTGGCCAAAGAACTTGCCCGGGCTGGGTTCAGGCGCAGAGAACTTTTCGCAGTATGTCGATGAGATGAGCGCGGGCAGACTCAAAGTGCATGTCTATGGTGCGGGGGAAATTGTTCCGGCTTTTGAGGTGTTCGATGCGGTGTCACAGGGTGTAGCCGATGCCGGGCACGGTGCCAGCTATTACTGGAAGGGCAAAATTCCATCGGCAGTGTTTTTTACTGCCATACCCTTCGGCATGAATGCACAGGAAATGAACGGCTGGTTTCATTATGGCGGCGGCCTGGAGGTGTGGCGGGAGGTCTACGCGCCATTTAATATCATCCCCTTTGTCGGGGGCAGTACCGGTGTGCAGATGGCGGGCTGGTTTAACCGTGAAATCAACTCAATAGATGACCTGTCTGGCCTGAAAATGCGTATTCCCGGCATGGCTGGAGAAGTGTTCGCCGAGGCAGGCGGCACGGCGGTACGTATTTCCGGCAGTGAGTTATATACCTCTTTGCAAACCGGCGTAATCGACGCCACCGAGTGGGTGGGGCCCTATAACGATTTGGCCCTTGGCCTCCACCAGGTGGCGCAATATTACTATTACCCGGGGTGGCATGAGCCCGGCGCGATGCTGGAACTGATCGTAAACCAGGATTCTTTTGACGCCCTGCCGCCCGATCTACAGGCCATCGTCACTTATGCCGCCAGGGCCGCAAGTCAGGATATGCTCGATGAGTTTACCGCGCGCAATAACGCCGCTTTGCAGGAACTCATCAACGTGCACGGGGTGCAGCTGCGCCGCCTACCCGACGATGTGCTGCTGGCACTGTATCAGGGTACCCAGAGGGTATTGGAAAAACTGGTTGCAGATGACCCCATGGCGGCCAAAGTCTACGATTCCTATCAGAAGTTTTATGATGGCGTTCGCGAGTACCACCACATTTCAGAACAGGCGTTTATCAACGCGCGGGACAAGGTGATAGACGCGCCCTGAGATAGACGCACTTAAGAATTACAGCAGTGCCGGTTACTATTGCCGGATCTCGCGAGTGCGGCCCTTCTCGTCGATAGCAACAAACACGAACTCGCCTTCCGTGACCTTGAGCGGGTCGCCGTCGTGGGGCGAGTTTATCCACACCTCGACCATAATGCGCACCGAACTGCGGCCAATTTCAAGCACATCGCAGTAGCATGAGACGACTGCTCCAACATGCACCGGTGTGAGGAATGCCATACCGTCAATTGCCACTGTGGCCGCCCGACCGCCGGCTACTTCACTGGCAGTGATCAAACCCGCGAGGTCCATCTGTGATAACAGCCAGCCTCCGAAAATGTCACCTGTGGCATTGGTGTCCCTCGGCATGGCTACGGTTTGCAGTGCGAGGTCGCCCTGGGGAAGTGGCGTGCTGTCGATATCGTTCATTTTTTCGATCCGGTGGATTGTTGGCGCCTGCCCTATCGAACAGGGGTTGTGCTGGTAGCTCGTCCTAGTGTTTCAGAAGTGCCGGCAACCAGGTTGCCATGGCTGGCCAGTACCACAGGGCGGCCATGGCCAGAATCTGGATTAGTATAAAGGGAACAACCCCCCGGTAGATAGCGCTGGTTGTGACACTGGTCGGCGCCACGCCGCGCAGATAAAACAGCGCGAAACCAAACGGCGGGGTCAGGAAAGAGGTCTGCAGGTTCATTGCGATCATGATACCCAGCCAGATCGGATCAACCCCCATGGTCAATAGAATCGGACCGACGATGGGTACCACCACGAAGGTTATCTCGATAAAGTCCAGGATGAACCCCAGTAGAAAGATGACCAGCATAACCATCAGGGTTGCCGCAACGACACCGCCAGGCAGGCCCAGGAAAAAATGGTGGATTAACTCCTCACCACCAAAACCTCGAAATACCAGAGAGAAGACCGCGGCACCGATTAGAATCATAAACACCATGGCCGTGATTTCCATGGTATTGACCACCACTTCTTTCATCCGCGCGATATTCATCTGGCGTTTCCCCAGGGCCAGAATCAATGCACCGGTGGCGCCAATTCCAGCGGCTTCGGTGGGCGTGGCAGCACCGGAGAGGATGGAGCCCAGTACAAGCAGTATCAGCGATAGTGGTGGCAGCAAGCCTTTCATAATCTCACTGGCAGTGGTGTGTTCGACCTCCGCGGGGGGCGCAGAGTCAGGCTTCAGCCTTGCGTACACCAGCAGGTAAAGAATATACATGCCCACCAGCATCAACCCGGGTATCAGCGCGCCGACAAAAAGGTCGCCTACCGAGACCGTTTTGGGGTTGAAAATATTCATGTTCAATTGCGCGCGCTGGTAGGCGTTGGAGAGTACGTCTCCCAGCAGCACCAGTGCGATAGACGGCGGAATAATTTGCCCCAGGGTGCCGGTGGCGCAGATGGTGCCGGCGGCGAGGGAAGGGCTATACCCTGCCTTCAGCATGGAGGGCAACGACAGCAGACCCATTGTCACTACGGTGGCACCGACAATGCCTGTGCTGGCCGCGAGTAACATGCCCACCACAATGACCGAAATGCCGAGGCCGCCGCGCATGGTGCCGAACAATTTGGCCATGCCGGTCAGCAGTTCCTCCGCCACCCGGGACTTCTCGAGAATGATGCCCATCAGAATAAACAGCGGAACCGCGATCAGGGTATCGTTGCTGATAGTGCCAAAGATACGGCCGGGCATAGCCGACAGGAAACCGGCATCAAAATGCCCCGCCAGAATACCGCCTGCAGCAAAGGCGAGTGCAGTGCCGGCCAGGGTGAAAGCCACGGGGTAGCCGAGCATTAGCAACAGGCACACGGCGAGGAACATGTACAGGGAGATATAATCCATTACCCGGGCTGCCCCTCCATCAACACCAGGGCATTGCGCAGGGTTTCCGCCAGACCCTGCAGGAAGAGGTTAAATGCCATTAGCGGTATGATGCTTTTCAGGAGAAATACTGCGGGAATGCCGCCAGGTTCCGGCGAGGTTTCCTGCACGAGCCAGGACTCGGTGACATAGTTCCAGCTGGAAAAGCCAATGAAGGCACACAGTGGCATCAGAAACACGATACCTCCCAGGCAGTTCACCCAGGCCTTTCCTCTGGGGCCGAAGTTCCGATAAAAAATATCCACACGCACGTGAGCTTCACTTTTCAGGGCGTAGGCGATCCCCAGCATAAACAGGCAGCCGTGCATATAGATTACCGTTTCCTGGATGGTGATCGAGCCCACGTTGAAACCGTAACGCATGACGACAACCACGGCCGTGAGTAGCGCCATGGCCAGTACAAGCCACGCCAGCATACGGCCGCTCCACTCGGTAAAAATGTCTATGTAATACACACAGGCGCGCACTGGTATTCTGCCGGGATAAGTCTTTTTGATTATAGTGTCGCAGAGTATCATAGCGCCTTCCCCGAGGTGAAAACTAATTCCGACCCGCTCGCTGACACGGAGCCATTGAGATGTTGACCGTAATTTCCCCAGCGAAGACGCTGGATTTTGACACCCCCCCCAGTACGCGCAGGGCGACGCAGCCGCGCTTTGCGGAGCGCTCTGCGGAATTGGTTGAAGACGCCCGCGCTCTCAGCCCCGAGGATATTCGTGCACTGATGGGTGTGAGTGAAAATATCGCCGAACTCAATCACCGGCGGTTTATGAACTGGAGCCTGCCTTTCAGTCTGGATAACGCCAAACAAGCCATACTGGCATTCAGGGGCGATGTTTACACTGGCCTGGACGCCGACACGCTGGACACGGCGGGGCGCGGCTTTGCCCAACAGCATCTGCGGATTCTCTCCGGTTTGTACGGCCTGCTGCGTCCGCTGGACCTCATGCAGCCCTACCGGCTGGAGATGGGCCTGAAGCTCGCGAACCGCGGTGGCCGCAATCTATATGAATTCTGGGGCGATACGATTACGCGCGAACTGAACCGGGATCTGAAAAAATCCGGCAGCAGCGTGCTGGTTAATCTCGCGTCCAATGAATACTTCCGGGCGATACAGCCGAAGGCGCTGGATGCAGAGATTATTACCCCGATATTCAAGGACCTCAAAGGGGGGAAATACAAGATCATCAGCTTTTTCGCGAAAAAAGCCAGGGGACAGATGGCACGATTTATTATCGATGGCGAGCTAAACGATGCCGCGGCGCTGAAAAAATTCAAAGCCGGTGGCTATCGCTATAGCAAAGCGGAGTCCACGGCCAGAGAGTTGGTCTTCACGCGCGATAAACCGGCGGCCTGATGCAGGCCGCATGGAGGTAAATGTGGGTTCGCTCCCCTTTTCCCAGTCCTGTGAGAACAACAAGGCTGTTATTCTCGAGGTATTGAAAGACGTTTTCGCCGACCGGCAAACGGTGCTCGAAATAGCCAGTGGGACGGGTCAGCACGCCTGCTATTTTGCCGCCCATATGGCGTGGTTGCAGTGGCAGCCTACGGAATTGCCTGCACACCTGTCTGTTTTGCAGCCTCGTTGTGAAGCCTATACAGGTACTAATATTCTGCAGCCGCAGATACTGGATGTCTGTGCCGAACCCTGGCCTGTGCCCATTCCCGATGCGCTGTTCAGCGCTAACAGCCTGCATATCATGCCATTTTCGGCAGTGAAGCAGTTGTTTACCGCTCTGGGTCGGTCAACAGGGAATGATGTGAAGCTCGCTATTTACGGCCCCTTTAACTACGGGGGCAAATACACGAGCCCCAGCAATGCCCGTTTCGACCAGTGGTTGGCTCAGCAGCATGCCGACAGCGCCATCCGCGATTTTGAGGCGGTGAATGAACTGGCCGGTAAAGCGGGCTTTGACCTGCTGGATGATTATGAGATGCCGGCGAATAACCGTTTGTTGCTGTGGGCTAAGGCATAATTGATCATCAATACGGCAGGAGGATCTTCTTTATACGTCTGTTTCCTTGAACGGTAGCAGGGTAGAAGCTCCCTTGAGATAGGCGTCATTATGAGAGGCTTCGCTACGGGTGAAGTCCCCCACCGCAGCGGATAATTGCGGGTCTGCAATCCAGTGGTTTGACCAGGTCGGAACAGGCCTAAAGCCACGCTGGATTTTGTGTTCTCCCTGCGCACCGGGGTCGAAGCGCTTTATCCCATTGGCGATACAGTATTCGATGCCCTGATAGTAACAGGCCTCGAAATGCAGGCAGTCGTACTCACGCTCACAGCCCCAATAACGCCCGTAGAGTGTGTCCGCGGAGCGAAAGTACAGGGCGCCGGCCACTGCCCTGCCTGCAAGGTGGGCCAGCACCATGATGGCCTGTTCACCCAGCCTGGGTGCGGTGTCGGTGAAGAATTCAGCTGTCAGATAGCCGCCGTGGCCGCTGCGCTTGGCATAGGTCATCTGGTAGAAGTGATGAAACTGCTGCCAGTGTTGCTCACTGATTTCAGCGCCGCATAATGTGGTTAATACCAGCCCCTGCTCTGCCACGCGCGCGCGCTCGCGCCGCAGGCTTTTGCGCTTGCGACTGGTAAAGCCCGCCAGAAATTCATCGAAGTCCCGGTAGCCTTCATTAAACCAGTGAAATTGGGTGGCGGCGCGTCGGTGCAACCCTGCGGCCAACAGCTGCGAGGACACCTCCTCCCGTGGAAACAGCAGATGCCAGGAGGAAATCTGCTGCTTATTTGCGAACTGCTGTATCGCTTGCAGGGCAATCTTCCAGGTGGCGCTGGTATCAGCATCCGGCCGCACAGACAATCGCGGACCCGTGGCGGGGGTGAATGGAATGGCGCTGACCAGTTTGGGATAATAGTTGAGTCCGCTGCGCTGCCAGGCATCGGCCCAGGACCAGTCGAACACGTACTCGCCATAGGAGTGGGATTTCAGGTAGAGCGGCATAACTGCCAGAATTCCCGCTGCATCCCGCAAAACCAGATGACAGGCCTGCCAACCGGTGTCGGCGCAGGCGCAGCCGGTCTGCTCCAGGCCATAGAGGAATTCGTGGCGCCCGAACGGGTAGTCCAGCCCGGTAAGCGCGTTCCACTCGAGCGCGTCGATCTGGTCCAGGCTGGTAAGGAACTCTGCGTTAACGGCCATTGGGTAAGGTTCTCATAGACTGTAATGCAGGACGATCCCGACAAAGATTGCCAGGCCCACCCAGTTATTGTGCAAAAATGCCCTGAAGCAGGCATCGCGGTCGCGAGTGCGGATGAGATATTGCTGATAGCCGAACATTGCTGCAGCGACAATCAGAGACAGGTTGAAGTAGAGCCCGAGAGAAAATTCCCGTCCCGCCAGGTACAGGGTCAGCAGGCACAGCAGTTGCAAGGTGGCGACGGCCAGACGATCGTAGCTGCCAAACAGGATGGCTGTTGATTTGACCCCGGCCGGTATGTCGTCCTCCCGGTCTACCATGGCGTACTTGGTGTCATAGGCGACAATCCACCAGAGGTTACCAAGGAATAGCAGCCACAGTGCCGGTGGCAACTGGTTCAGCTGCGCAGCAAAAGCCATCGGTATACCCCAGGAGAAGGCCAGCCCCAGCACAATCTGTGGCAGGTGGGTGTAGCGCTTCATAAAAGGGTAGGTTGAAGCCAGTAGTATGGCGACGAAAGAGAGCTTTACGGTCAGGGTGTTTGTCAGCAGTACCAGAAGAAAGGCCAGCAACATCAGCGCAGCAAACAGTGCCAGGGCCTCTTTTTCGGACACGGCGCCTGTGACCAGCGGGCGGCCGCTGGTGCGCGCCACCGCCCCGTCGACATGACGGTCGGCCAGGTCGTTGACGATGCATCCGGCGGAGCGAGTAAGCCAGGTCCCCAGCACAAAGATTGCCAGCAGGTCGAAACTCGGCGGCCCCTCTGCGGCAATCCACAGCGCCCACAGGGTCGGCCACAGCAGCAATAAGGTTCCTATCGGCTTGTCAAAGCGGATAAGTTGCAGCAAGGCCCGGATTTTTGAGTTGCTCGTCATAAAGCGGTCTGTGTGTGAGCTGAGAACTGCCAAGCTTACTGGCTTGGCGGCACAATTGCAGCGCTGACCTTGCCTCGCTGGGCTCGATGTATTGGTAGATCCGTGTCCCAGGGGGTGAAATTTTCCAGGAAAACCTCGCTTACCATCAGGCTGCGACCGCCAATTACAAAACGTGAACGTCGGCCCCAGGCGGGAGAGCCCTGTTTTAGAGCGGCCGGTAAGTAGTGGCTGTCGCCGTCGATTCGCGCAAGTTCAAACGGGCTGCGGCGCATACCCGGGTGTTTGAATAGTATCGCCCCCAGGGATTTGTTTTGCAGGTAGCGCAGGTGGGCGAGGTCGCCGGTAAGGCTGGCAATGGGGAACACGCTGCGGGCGAACACCACGGTATTATCCGCCAGCATCAGGCCAACTTCCCGCACCAGGGCCCGCTGCCCGTGAGGGGCGCGCAGTAACATGCATTCGGACAGCATTGGTCGTTGCCAGCCCTGATATAGCCGCTGGACCTTGAACTCACCCAGGTCGAGCTCGATCAGGCGAAGCGTAAGCGAACCGTCGTCCAGCAACCAGCGACGCGTGGCGGCCGGGAGCTCTGACCGGGTGAAGCGGCCGGTAGAGCGCCAGCGTGGTTCTCTGTTGATATGGCGCGAGAGGTGTTGCTTGGGCACGTTAAAGGCGGGCTCGTTACAGGCTGAGAAAGCGCAGAGGATGCGTGATAGGTGTATTGCTTGCAAGCCCGGCTGCTCCTCGGTTCCGGACCAGTTGCGGGAGGATAAAACTCTTGCACAATTTACACACCTCCTTATAGTGTTGCGACCCTTGTTTGACCAAAACCCGCAGTCGAATTTTCAGCGGCGCCCTGTAACGGCGCTGTCCTGGCGGCTCCAGGGGAAGCAGAGAGAGATGTAACATGAGCAAGTACGAATGCATAGTTTGCGGCCTGATCTACGACGAAAAGGAAGGCTGGCCGGATGATGGCATTGCCCCCGGCACCAAATGGGAAGATGTGCCGGAAGACTGGCTCTGCCCCGATTGCGGCGTTGGTAAGGAAGACTTCGAATTGCTGGAAGAGGCACCTGTGGACGACACGCCTCACCACGAGGAGCCCGTGGTGGACAAGGTCCACGCGCCGGTGGTTATTCTCGGCACCGGTCTCGCTGGTTATGGGCTGGCCAAGGAATTTCGCAAACACGACGAAGAGACGCCGCTGATACTGATTACTTCGGATGACGGCCGCTCTTATTCGAAACCCATGCTCTCCACTGGTTACACCAAAGACCACAACGCCAATGATCTGGCTCAGCTTGATGCCGGCAGTATGGCCAGAATGCTGAAGGCCAGTGTCTGGACCATGACCTCGGTCAACGAGATCGACACCGCGCAACAACTCATTAAGGTCGGTGACGCCCAGACCGCGATTCACTACGGCAAACTGGTGCTGGCAGTGGGCGCCGAGGTGATCAGTCCGCCCATCGCAGGAGATGGCCTGGAGAAGGTTTACTCGGTGAATGACCTGCTGGATTACAGTGACTTCCGCACCGCCGTTGCCAAAAACAAGGTCAGGAAAATCTGCATCATCGGTGGTGGCCTGATCGGCAGTGAGTTTACCAATGACCTGATCAATGGCGGTTTTGAGGTTGAAGCTGTCGATCCCCTGGCCTACTGCCTGCCGACCCTGTTGCCGGAGGCGGCGGGCAAGGCTGTGCAGGCCGCGCTGGAAGAGAAGGGCGCGAAATTCCATTTTGGGCCGCTGGTAACCGCTGTAAACAATTCCGCTGAAGGGGTTGTAGTCAGCCTCAACAACGGTGAAACAATCGCTGCCGATATTGTCGTGTCTGCTGTGGGTGTGAGGCCGCGTACAGGTTTGGCCAAGGCCTCAGGCATTGCCACTAATCGGGGTATTGTCACCAATCGCCTGCTGGAAACCAGCGCGCCTAATGTGTACGCCATGGGTGATTGTGCGGAAGTTGAAGGTCATGTGCTGGTTTATGTTGCACCGCTTATGGCTGCAGCTCGCGCCCTCGGTAAGACACTTGCCGGCGAGCCGACTGAAGTCAGTTATCCCGCGATGCCGGTAACTATCAAGACACCCGCCTGCCCGGTGGTGGTAGCGCCACCGGCACTGGGCGCTCA
Source organism: uncultured Haliea sp. (assembly GCA_963977485.1). Taxonomy (GTDB): domain Bacteria; phylum Pseudomonadota; class Gammaproteobacteria; order Pseudomonadales; family Halieaceae; genus JARRPM01. Next base: position 196,530 of record CAXBOW010000003.1, on the reverse strand, counting down.
GGGGGAGTGGTCTATTTCCGCCGATGGCAACAATGTGAAAGCGGAGTTCCGCGATGCCAGCGGCGCGCTGCTTGGCTTCGCGCTTACCGGCGAGGCCACGAAGGAAAAAATGGCACTGCAGAAGGAACTGCCGGCCATTATGGCCTGATGACTTCCGGGGCCGAGGCCGTCGTAAGCTCGGCCACTGCCCTTGCGCAAATTCGGGTATGGCTGGCAGAAATTGTTGTCGGCCTGAACCTTTGCCCCTTCGCACGCCCCCTGCTGGCGGCGGATAATCTGCGCATTGAAATCTGTCACCTGACCAGCACAGAGGCGTTGCGCAACGCATTTCTCGGCGAGCTGGATCTGCTGCAGCGCAGTAGTGAGGAGGACATCGCCACCACTTTGCTGGTCTTTCCCATGGCTCTGGGAAACTTTCAGGACTATCTCGATTTCCTCGATGATGCCCAGGCGCTGCTGGCAGAGACGGGGTTGGAGGGGGTGGTGCAGTTGGCCAGCTTTCACCCGGACTACCAGTTTGCCGGGGAGCCGGCAGCCGGCCCCGGCCATTATAGTAATCGCTCGCCCTACCCTGTGCTTCACCTGTTGCGGGAGGATATGCTCAGCAGAGTGCTCGCTGATGGTGCCGACCCGGATGAAATACCACAGCGAAATATAGCCACGCTGGAGGCGATTGGCACAGAGCAGTTGCAGCGGCGCTGGCACGAGCTATTCAGCCAATCCTAAACGTTCCCGAACTCCTGTTTCGCGCCAGTCCAACGCTGCACTAGCGCGGCGGCGAGTTCGGGGTGGTGCTGCTGGATAATCCCGGAAATGGTCTGTACCTCGTCCAGCAAGTGGCTGTGCTCTGGCAGCTGGGCGATACGAAACTCCATCAGGCCGGTCTGGCGCGTACCCAGTACCTCACCCGGGCCCCGGAGTTCGAGATCTTTCTCGGCAATATAGAAGCCGTCAGCGCTGTCCCGCAGGGCTGCCAGGCGTTCGCGACCGGAAGCGGAAAGCGGCGACTGGTAGAGCAGCACACAGTGGCTGGCATCCTTGCCCCGGCCCACGCGGCCGCGCAATTGATGTAGCTGAGCCAGACCCAGGCGCTCGGGGTTTTCGATAATCATCAGGCTGGCGTTCGGTACATCCACCCCGACTTCAATAACCGTTGTGGCCACCAGCAGAGCGAGGCTGCCCGCCTTGAACGCGGTCATCACAGCGTCTTTCTCGGCGGGCTTCATACGACCGTGGATGAGGCCAATCTTGAGTTCCGGGAGCGCCAGCTGTAATTCCACTGCAGTGGCCTCCGCCGCCTGGGCCTGAAGCGCGTCACTTTCCTCGATCAGTGTGCAAACCCAATACGCCTGCCGACCTTCGCTGCAGGCTGCGGCGACTCTTTCTACTATCTGATCCCGGCGGCCGTTGTCGATAAGCACTGTTGTGACGGCCTTGCGACCCGGTGGCAGCTCGTCTATTACGGAGCAGTCCAGGTCGGCATAGGCCACCATGGACAGCGTGCGTGGAATCGGTGTTGCGGTCATAACCAGTTGGTGAGGTTTGCCCTGGCCCGGGGCGGCCTTGGCGGTTAGTGCCAGCCGCTGGTGCACACCGAAGCGATGCTGTTCATCTACTATGACCAGGCCCAATCGTTCAAACACCACATCTTGCTGGAACAGGGCGTGGGTGCCGATTACCAGTGCGGCTTCGGCGGAGGCGATGCGGGCCAGCGCCGCCTCACGTTTTTTGCCCTTGGTGCGACCGCTCAACCATTCCATTGAAATTGACAGCGGCTGGAACCAGTTGCTGAAACTGCTCCAGTGCTGCTCTGCCAGGATTTCGGTGGGGGCCATGATGGCAACCTGGAAACCGCTGGCGATGGCGTGCAGCGCTGCCCCGGCGGCGACCAGCGTTTTGCCCGAGCCCACGTCGCCCTGGACCAGGCGCAGCATGGGCACGGGCCTGGCGAGGTCTGCGGTGATCTCCTGCAGTACTCTGGCCTGCGCGCGGGTTGGCTCAAAGGGCAGGCTAACCAGGAATTTTGCCAGCAATTCCGCGCTGCCAGAAAGAGCTGGCGCGCCTTCGGCTTGCTGTTTCTGGCGCAAGCGCTGTAGCGACAAGTTATGCGCGACCAGTTCTTCCAGCGCCAGCCTTTGCTGGGCGGGGTGTTGCCCATCGCGCAGTAACTCCTGTGGAGCATCCGGCGGTGGGGCGTGAAGATAGACCAGTGCCTGACCGAGGTCGTAGGGGTTGTGGCCAGGCGGTAACAAATCCCTGGGGGGGTCCCGCTGCAAGCGGGTGAGCGCCTGCTCACAAAGCTTGCGCCACTGATTCTGGCCGATGCCGGCGGTAGTGGGGTAAATGGGTGTGAGCACCTCCTCGATTACCTGCTCCCCCTCTTGCAGGGAGCGGTACTCGGGGTGGAACATTTCCAGGCCACTGCCGCCGCGGCGTACCTGGCCGAAACAGCGCAAGCGGGTGCCGGCGCGCAGACCGTTCTTCTGTGCCGCCGAAAAATGGAAGAAGCGCAGGGTCATTGTGCCGCTGCCGTCCTGGATACGGGCAACGAGGCTGCGCCGCCTACCGAAGACCACATCACTGGCGCGCACCTCACCCTCTATGACCACGTCAACGCCCTCTCTGGCGGCGCCAATGGCCGTTACCCGCGTGCGATCCTGATAGCGCAGAGGCAGATGAAACAGCAGATCCTCGACCTGGTGGACACCGTACTCGGCCAATTTGTTGGCTAACTTGGGACCGACCCCGCGCAGCTCCCGGACTGGTATCGTCGAAATACCGGCCACGATTACCCCTGCCGCCAGGATATGGGAGACGCGTCTGTGCGGCTGCGACAGCCATTCGTTGGCAAGGCTACAATGTCGCGTAAAATGGTTGCGAGCCTGGAGGGAGATGCCGGGCCGGCGTGCGTAAAATTAAAAGTAGTCTGTTCACAATGCATTGACCGCGCGCTCAATAACCGAGGTAGACAGGGTACTTGTGGGGAAAAACAATATGAAGACCAATTCCATTCTATTTGTCGGTTGCGGCGATCTTGGCTGCCGCTTGGGCAGAAAATTATTGGCAGATGGCTGGCAGGTCACTGGCCAGCGCCGCACTCCAGAACAGCTGCCCGCAGGGTTCGGCCCTGTCGCGGCGGACTACACAATACCCGGGGGGCTGGACTTTATTGCGGGGCTGGCTCCGGATTACGTGGTGGCCACCTTCAACCCCAGCGAGCGCAGCGTGGAAGGTTACCGGAAAGGTTTTATCGGCGGGATGCAGAACCTGCTTGCGGGCCTCGCCGGGCACCGGCCCAGGGCAATTTTTACCGTATCGAGCACTCGCGTTTACGCAGAGCGCAATGGTGGTTGGGTGGATGAAAGCAGTGACCTGGCGCAGGATGACCCGAGAGCAGCGGCTATGATTGCCGCCGAGCAGCTGTTGTTGAATTCGCAGCATCCCGCGGCTGTGATCCGGTTTGCCGGGATATACGGCGCGCCGGGAGGGCGTCTGCTGCAACGCATTCAACGGGGTGAGCTGTCCCCGCCGAGCCCTGTGCGATATAGCAACCGGATACACCGGGATGATTGTGCCGGATTTATGCGCCACTTGCTGGCGCGTTCCGAGGGTGGTGACGACCTGGCAGCAGTTTACAATGGAGTGGACGATCTACCCGCGGCCCAATTTGAAGTAGAGCGTTGGCTGGCGGGCCAGTTGGGGGTGCCTCCTGCGGCCTCTTCTGAGGTCATTTCGGGCGGTATAAAAGCGCCCAGTTCCAACTCTCCCGGGCATAAGCGCTGTAGTAACCGCTTACTTCACGCCAGCGGCTACGAGCTTATCTATCCCGATTACCGCAGCGGCTACAGCGCGGTGCTGAGAGCTTAAACTACCAGGATCGCTTCCACTTCGATATCCACGCCTTTGGGTAGCGCAGCCACCTGGACACAAGCCCGGGCCGGGTAAGGTTCTTGCAGAAAGCTGGCCATCACCTCGTTAACTGCCGCGAAATGATCAAGATTAGTGAGAGAGATATTGATTTTCACCGCCTGGTTCAGGGTACCGCCTGCCGCCTCTGCTACTGCTGCCAGGTTTGAGAATACCTGCCGCGCCTGGGCGCTGATGTCGCCGGAAACCACCTCCATGGTGTCGGGAACCAGGGGTATCTGTCCGGACAGCCAGACGGTATTGCCTACCTTCACGGCCTGGGAGTAAGGGCCGATCGCCTTGGGGGCATCGGGCGTTGAAATAACGGCGCGGTTGCTCACTGGTTTTCTCCTGGGGTATTTAAAAGCGGTGGTTTAATTCTTGATTCGGGTGACTTTGCGCACGGAGGTAATGGCGCGCAGGCGTTTCATGATATGCGCGAGGTGAACGCGATTCTTGACCAGCATTTCCAGATCAACATAAGTGAACTGGTAGTCCTTGTCATCGGTGGAGATTTTCTCGATGTTAACCCCCATGCTGTTGATGCGGGTGGCGATCACAGCAATCATACCGCGACGGTTTTCCACTTCGATCCTCAGCTCTACGGAATACTCACCCTCGACTATTTCGTCCCAGCGCAGCGCGACCAGTCGTTCGGTCTTGTCGCGCATATCTGCCAGGTTTTTGCAGCGCTCACGGTGCACCACCACACCTTTCTCAGAACTGAGGTAGCCCTCGATCGGGTCGCCGGGGATAGGGTGGCAGCAGCGGGCGTAGTTGACCATGAAACCCTCGGTACCACGGATTGCCACTGGCAGTGCCTCGCCCTTTTCCAGGTTCGGATCTGCACCCAGGCCTTCCAGCAGTTGCTGGGCGGTGATGGCCGGCAGGCGGTTACCTCGGGCAATTTGCTCCAGCAAGTCGTCCAGGTAATCGTAGTGATGGCGCTGCAGGTACTCTTCCAGTTGCTCCGCCGGCAGTTGATCCAGGCTTTTGTCGAATGCAGCCAGGGCCCGGTCAAGGAGGCGCCTGCCCAGGGTGACAGAGTCTTCCCGGGTCTGGTTTTTCAGAAAATGGCGGATATTGGTTCTGGCTTTGGCAGACACCGCGTAGTTGAACCAGGACGGGTTGGGGCTGGCACCGGGTGCCGTCAGGATTTCCACGGTTTCGCCACTTTGTAGCGGCTCGGACAACGGTGCCAGTCTGCGATTGATCCGGCACGCCACACAGCTGTTGCCCACGTCAGTGTGCACGGCATAGGCGAAGTCCACTGCCGTGGCACCCCGTGGCAGCTCGAGAATTCTGCCCTTGGGTGTGAACACGTAGATTTCGTCTGGAAAGAGGTCGATTTTTACGCTTTCAATAAATTCCAGAGAGTTACCCGCACGCTGCTGCATCTCAAGCAGACCCTGCACCCACTCCCGGGCACGGGTGTGACTGCCATTGGCCGTTTGGCTCTCGGTTTTGTAAAGCCAGTGTGCGGCGATGCCATTATTGGCCATGGCTTCCATATCCCGGGTGCGGATCTGGATCTCGATAGGTACACCGTGCATGCCCATCAATATGGTATGAAGTGACTGGTACCCATTGGCCTTGGGTATGGCGATGTAATCCTTGAATTCGCCGGGAACGGGCTTGTACAAGCTGTGAATGCAGCCCAACACGCGGTAACAGGTGTCTACCGAATCCACGATAATGCGAAACGCATAGATATCCATGATCTCGGAAAAGGACTTCCGCTTGGACTTCATTTTCTTGTAAATGCTGTAGAGGTGCTTTTCACGGCCAACGACCTCAACCTCGTGCCCCTCCTGCTCCAGCGTGGTTTCGATCTGGTGGCGGATTTTATCAACGAGCTCGGTGCGATGACCCCTGGCCTTGCGCAGGGCGGCATCGATACGGCGGGCTCTCATGGGGTACAGCGCATTAAAACCGAGGTCTTCGAACTCCATCCGCACGGTATTCATACCGAGGCGCATGGCGATCGGGGCATAAATATCGAGGGTTTCCCTGGCGATACGGCGGGCCTTGGCCGTTGTCAGGACGCCCAGTGTGCGCATGTTGTGCAGGCGGTCCGCGAGCTTGACCAGGATTACCCGGATGTCACGGGCCATCGCCAGGGCCATCTTCTGGAAGTTCTCCGCCTGTTTTTCCTCCAGGGTTTCGAATTCCATCTGGGTCAATTTGCTGACACCGTCTACCAGTTCCGCCACTGTGGGGCCGAACTGTTTACCTATGGCGGTCTTGGGGATGCCGGTGTCCTCAATGACATCGTGCAACATGGCGGCCATAAGGCTCTGGTGATCCATGTGCATGTCGGCGAGGATACCCGCCACGGCGAGGGGGTGAGTAACGTAGTCTTCACCGCTGCGCCGAAGCTGGCCGAAATGCGCCTGCTCGGCAAAGTAGTAGGCGCGCTTTACGTGGTTGGTTTGCTCGGGGTTGAGGTAGCTGCGAAGCGTGGAATCAAGGACATCAATGGTCTGCATGGTTAATTAACCCCGGCCACGGATGCCCGTGGGAAACTACAGGGCCTCACCGGCCTCCATGACTTCCGCGAGCTCCTGCTCGGCGTCAATCTCATCCTCTCGCAGCAGGATATCGGGGGTAATATGACCTTCGGCGATTTCGCGCAGGGCAATTACAGTGGGCTTGTCGGACTCTTCCTGGACCATTGGGTCCTTGCCGCCGGTAGCCATTTGCCGGGCCCGTTTGCTGGCAACCATTACCAGTTCAAAGCGGTTTGCGACATTTTCCAGACAATCTTCAACAGTTACACGTGCCATTATTTCTTACTTCCCATAGTGAGTGTGCCAGCCACCTTGGCCAAAGGCCGGTGCCGCATATCGATAATTCCTGAGGCGCCGCCGCCCTTGGATCAAATGTGGGCGGGGACCTTAAGCCTGGCCGGGCGGCGCGGCAATGCCGGCTGAACCGGGAATTATACCTCCAACAGGCCAGATCAGACCAGTCCCCCGGTAATATCACCTTGAATGAGTACCGGGGCAAAGAATATCCCGCTGGCGGTTCAGCTCAGCAAATCCTGTAGCAACTGCGCCAGCTCGACCTGTTGGCGAGAGGTACGCAGGCGCTGACTGTCGATTATGGCCTGAAGCTGCTGCACAGCCGTGTCGAAATCCTGATTTACCACCAGGTAATCACCCTCTACGTAGTGGGACATTTCCTCCACTGCCTTGGCCATCCGGGCGGCGATAATGTCCCCTCCATCCTGACCGCGCGCGGTCAGGCGTTGTTCGAGGGTCGCCCTTGAGGGGGGCAGAATAAATATGGACCGGGTTTCGGGCATCAGCCGTTTCACCTGCTGGGCGCCCTGCCAGTCGATTTCCAGAATGACGTCGGTCCCCTCCGCGAGCTGCTGTGCTACCCAGGTCTGCGAGGTGCCATACAAATTGCCAAACACCTGCGCGTGCTCAAGAAACTCGCCTCGCTCCAACATGGCGTGGAAGCTCTGCTCGTCTACAAAATGGTAGTTGATCCCGTTTTCTTCCCCTGGCCGCATGGCGCGGGTGGTATGGGAGACAGAAACCCGCAGTGCGGTATTGCGCCGGATGAGCGCCTCGACCAGACTGGTTTTGCCCGCCCCGGAAGGCGCTGATATTGTGAAAAGTGTTCCCGTGCTGCTCATGTGTATCCTGTATTGTCGCGTGCGTATTCCCGCACCTGTTGGTTACTCGATATTCTGGATTTGTTCACGCATTTGCTCAATAAGCACTTTGAGTTCAACCGCATTCTGGCTGGTGCTACTGGCAATTGACTTTGACGACAGGGTGTTGGCCTCGCGGTTCAGCTCCTGCATGAGGAAATCCAGCCGTCTGCCACAGGGCCCGCCCTTTTCCAGCGTGTGTCGTACTTCACCCACATGGGCCTCGAGGCGATCCAGCTCTTCGTCCACATCTGCCTTTTGTGCGAGGTGTACCAGTTCCTGTTCCAGACGGTTGCGATCAACTTCGATATCCAGCTCGTCTATGCGAGCGATAATCCGGTCCCGTTGCTGCTGCATAAGCGCTGGCAGTAGCTGTCGTGTCGCCGCTACAGCCGCCTCTACCTGCTGCAGCCTGTCCAGCAACAGTCCCGCCAGTTTTTCGCCTTCGCGCAGACGGTTCGCCAGCATATTGTCGACAGTTTTGCGAAACAGACTTTCTGCACTCTTCTGGAGATGCTCTTCCGATTGTTCATCGGTGCCGCAGATGCCGGGGAACTGCAGTATGTCCAGTGCCGAGGGTGACTGCGCCCCTGGCATGCGTTCGTTTACCTGGGTAATAGCTGCCAGCAGTTTGTCGAGCTGTGCCTTGTTGACCTTGAGCTCACCCAGCTGCGCGGCTTGACCTTGCAACCGTATGAGACAGTCGAGTTTGCCCCGGGCCATGGCTGATCCGGCCAGCTCCCGCAGTCGCTGTTCCAGGGGGCGCAGGCTGTCGGGGAGTTTGAAAGTGCAGTCCAGGTAGCGATGGTTGACTGAGCGTAACTCCACGGTGAGGACGCCCTGATCCGTAGCCCCGCTCTCGCGGGCAAAAGCAGTCATGCTGTGAATCATGCGGAAATCCAGGGAGAAATTCGAGGAGATTGAGTGTAGCAGTTTGCACAGAGCGCTTACAGATGGCTGCCGCTAACCGGGGGCCGCATTTGTGCGCCAGCCGGGTCTCCACTCGCGTATACTGCGCACAATTAATCAACAGGATGAACTTATGCAACGACCCAGCGGCCGCACGCCAAGCGAACTGAGGGATATTACTATCACCCGGAACTTTACCCGTCACGCGGAGGGTTCGGTGCTGGTCGGTTTTGGCGACACCCGGGTCATCTGTACCGCCTCGGTCGAGCAGGGAGTGCCACGCTTTATGCGCGGTAAAGGCCGTGGCTGGGTCACAGCCGAGTACGGCATGCTACCCCGCTCTACCGGAACCCGTATGGCCCGGGAGGCCAGCCGGGGTAAGCAGGGCGGCCGCACAGTGGAAATACAACGCCTGATTGGCCGCTCCCTGCGTGCGGCCATCGACCTGGACAAGCTGGGGGAATTCACCATAAATATCGATTGCGATGTTATCCAGGCAGACGGCGGTACTCGCACGGCCTCTATCACCGGGGCCTGCGTTGCGTTGGTGGATGCGATCAATCACCTGCAGCGGAAGAAGCTGTTAACCCAGGATCCGTTGCTTCAGATGGTGGCATCTGTGTCGGTGGGTGTTTACCAGGGGGTGCCGGTGCTGGACCTGGATTACCCGGAAGACTCCGCTGCAGATACCGATATGAATGTGGTTATGGGTGAGTCCGGTGCGTTCATTGAGGTGCAGGGCACTGCGGAAGGGGCGCCTTTTGATCGGGAGGAACTGAACGGTATGCTCGACCTTGCGTCCCAGGGTGTTCTCGAGCTGATTGGTAAGCAAAAAGCGGCGCTGGCTGCCGGCTGAACGGGAGTGGTTGCAAGGCGCGTGCCCGGGCGGGCTCGCGCAGGCGCGTTACCTCTACAGCAGTAATCGCGCCGGACTTTGTGCCGTTACAACTCGATATCGTAGTCCATAATGATGGGGGCATGGGTGGAGAACTCCTTGTTCTTGTATATCGCCCCGTAGTCCACCGTGTACTGCAAGCCCTTCGATACAATATGAAAGTCTGAGCGCCAGCCGTTCTCACCACGCTTGCCGTCAGGCCACCAGCTGAATTCATCCTGGTCTGAATTGACCTCACGGAAGGCATCTACATACCCTGACTCCAGCAATTCATCCATCCACTGCCGTTCTTCGGCCAGGAATCCCGGGGCGTTGCTGTTGCGGTCTGTGTCCTGAACGTCAGCGGCGGTATGGGCGATATGCCAATTGCCGCAGATGATAAATTCGCGGCGTTTATTGCGCACTTTCTGCAGGTGCCCACCCAGCTGCTCGTAAAAAGACATTTTGCGTGCCAGCTGCTCTGCATTACCGGGCTCCGCAGATGGCGCCAGCAGGCAACCGACACTCAAGTTCTCATAGTCTGCCTGGATGTAGCGCCCTTCCATGTCGAAATCGGCGAACCCCAGCCCGGACATGATCGCCTTCGGTAGTTTCCTGCAATAGACAGCGACGCCGTTTGCCTTGCCGTCGATGTCATCGAGGAAGTAGGCGTTGTAGTCCTGCGGGAAGAATTTGTTGTCCTGCAAATCGTATTCGGAGCAGCGCAAATCCTGAACGCAGACGAAATCAGCATCCTGCTCAGTCAGCCAGTCGTAAAATCCATTTTCCGCGGCATTGATAATACCGTCAGCACTGAAACTGATAATTCTCATTCGTAGCTCCTCATATTGAGAGCGTGTATCATGACGCATCATGCGCTGACAGGGGAATATCTCCGTCAGTCAGAGCGTCTTCATACTAAATCCAATATTGAAAATTGTAGGCAATGCCGCTATTGCTTGTGTTGCAAACTGCCCTCAGGGGTCGATTTAAGGCAGAGCTTTTTATCAAGCGGTTATTTCCTATTGTGCGGGCATTTTATATGGTGAGTTTGCACAATACAAAGCCTGATATGGGAACCGGTCACTATTATGCACGCTTATCAAACTGATTTTATTGAACTGGCGCGTCAACACGATGTGCTCAAGTTCGGCGAATATACACTCAAATCGGGCAGAAATAGCCCTTATTTCTTTAATGCAGGCGCTTTTTGCAGTGGCGGGGCGCTCGCCAAGCTGGGCCGTTGTTACGCCGAAAGAATTGTTGAGTCCGGGGTAGAGTTCGATGTGCTCCTGGGCCCGGCATATAAGGGCATCCCACTGGCCACAACCACGGCTGTCGCGCTGGCGGACCATTACGGACGGGATGTATCCTTTGCCTACAACCGTAAGGAGGCCAAGAGCCACGGCGAGGGCGGTGTCCTGGTTGGTGCTCCCCTGCAGGGTCGGGTGCTGATTATCGACGACGTGATTACTGCGGGGACAGCGGTGCGAGAGGTGATAGCCATGATAACGGCGGTCGGCGCGGAGCTGGCGGGGGTGGTAGTTGGGCTCAACCGCAAGGAACGAGGTGCCGGGGAACTGTCAGCTATACAGGAACTTGAACAGGCCTACGGGGTCCCTGTTATAAGTATTATCGATATGGGCCACATTATCGCCTACCTCGAAGCCGGTGGTGATAAGGGGCTCTCCCCCTCTCTTGAGGCCATGAAGGCTTATCGAGAGCGTTTTGGGGTCTGACTTGTTAGGAGTGGTCGTAGACTTTATATTACCCCTATGAGAATCATCGCCCACGCAAGATACACTCTTTTTACCGCCGCTATGCTGCTGGCACCGGTGGCCGTGGCCGCCAGTTTATATCGTTATATCAACGACGATGGTGTCACCGTGGTGGATTACCAGGTGCCAGCAGCATACGTTGGTAAGGGCTACGAGGTGCTTAACAAGGATGGTGTGGTAGTAGGGGTTGTGCCGCGAGAGCTCACCGCAGAGGAGAGAAAAGTACTCAACGCGCAGCAACAACTGGAGGCTGAAGCCAGGACTGAGCAGCAGCGGTTGCGTGAGTGGGACGAATCCCTGATGTTGCGCTACAGCACTCTGGAAGATATTGAAGCGGCCAAGGAGCGGGCGCTTGGAGATCTGCGAATTCGTCTCAGTATTCTCAAGGGCAACAAGCGCTCGCTAAAACAACAGGTTGAAAATTACCAGGCGCAGGCGGCAGACCTGGAGCGCAGCGGCCGTGAAGTCGATGTGGCTAGAATCAGCGCTATGGAGGACATCCAGGCGGAAATGGCTGCTACCGAGCGATCGATAAATGATCGCGCCCGGGAGATCGAGCACGTGTCAGCTGCCTATCAGAGGGACATCGATCGTTTTCAGCAATTGCTGGAAGTTGTGGCATTACGGCAGACTCTGTTGGCCAGGCAACAGGAGGAAAGAGAGAAAGAAAAAGCCGGCCTTCGCCGCTGATTCTTCAGTCGACAATCAACCCGCCAGAGAGCTGGCCGACCCCGGAGCTGGCTGACTGACGGCCTCGCGAAAGAACCCCCTCATTAACAACTCCCACTGCTGGGGCCAGTCTGCTGTGGGTGATCGCTGGAAACCGCTGCGAACATACTGGGAGATCCTGCCTTCGGCTGCTGCCATTAACAGGTTGGCGGCGGCGGGAAGAGGGATTACTGGCCGCAGCCCCTCGCGCATTTCTGCTTCCCGAATGACCTGCTTAAGCTGTGTTTCAAAGCGATCAAATAACTGGGCGACTCGCAGGTGCAGTCGTTCGGTCTCGCCGGCCAAAGCATCCCCGGTCAGTATGCGGGTGATACCGGGATTGCGATCGGCGAAGGTCAATAACAGCACCAGCATTTTTTCACAACGCGATGCCGCGGTTCGCTCTTCACTGACTATGATTTTGACGCGGCTGAACAGGGTCTCTTCGATAAACTCGATCAGGCCCTCAAACATTTTCGACTTACTGGGAAAGTGGCGATATAGCGCTGCTTCGGAAACGCCAACTTCGCGCGCTAGCCCGGCGGTGGTGATGCGACTGCCGGGTTTGGCTTCAAGCATCTGGGCGAGAGCTTCCAGAATTTGCTGACGCCGTTGGGATTTTCTGGGGGGCATGGCATTCCACAGTTGATAGCGTGTCGGGCAATGCTAGCGATTACCTGCCATGCCTGCAATAAGCCCGGGTGCAATGAGAGTAGATTTTTGCTTCAGATAAAGGTTATTGGCGCCGATTTGTGATCAGTGTCCCTATTCCTTCGTTGGTGAAGGTCTCCAGCAAGACGGCGTGCGGTACCCTGCCATCGATTATGTGGGCACTTGCAACGCCGGATTTTACTGCGTCCAGAGCGCAGCCAATCTTGGGTAACATGCCGCCCGTGATCGTACCGTCGGCGATCAAGCCGTCAACTTCTGCTGTGCTCAGGCCCGTGAGCACTTGTCCTTCCCTGTTTAGCAGGCCTTCGACATTGGTTAATAACATGAGCTTCTCAGCCTGTAGAACCTGAGCCAGCTTGCCGGCAACAAGATCGGCATTGATGTTATAAGTGCGGCCTTCCGCGTCCGCACCTATGGGTGCGATGACGGGAATAAAGTTGCTGTCCAGGATTACCTTAAGGACTTCCGTATCGATTTTGTCCACTTCCCCGACATGACCGATATCGATAATTTCCGAGGCGTTCAGTTCGGCGCTATATCGAGAGACGAACAGTTTGCGGGCCCGAATCAACTGGCCGTCCTTGCCGGTGACACCTATGGCCTTGCCGCCATTGCGGTTGATGGACGTGACTATTTCCTTATTGACGCTGCCGCCAAGCACCATCTCAACAACGTCCATTGTCTGGGCGTCTGTTACGCGCATGCCGTTGACGAATTCCGTGTGAATATTGAGTTTTGCCAACAATGCACCAATTTGCGGGCCGCCACCGTGAACCACAACCGGATTCATTCCCACCAGCTTCATCAGTACCACATCCCGGGCGAAGCTCTCGTGAAGATCCGCGTCCACCATGGCGTTGCCGCCAAATTTGACGACTATGGTTTTGCCGGTAAAGCGCTGGATATACGGCAGCGCTTCGGTAAGTACGTTGGCGATGTTAAGCGCCGATTCGCGATTGAGAGACATGTTATTAACCTGTTGTTTGCGCGTCGGGAGAAAAACCTAGAAATTGAGTTCCAGGCCGGGTTCGATCAGCGAGATCTGGGCTCGAAACTCTGCTTTGATGCTTTCCAGTGATTCCTCGGTGTCGGCCTCGAAGCGCGCTGTCAGTGCGGGGCTGGTATTGGAGGCGCGAATCAGCCCCCAGCCGTCGGTAAAATCTACTCTGATACCATCCATGGTGTTGGTTTTGCCGGAGGAAAAGTCGCAACCATGGATAATGTTCTCCATAAGTTCAAATTTGTCCTGCTCGGCTACCGGGATAAGGATTTCCGGCGTGTTCACTGTGGCGGGGAATTCTCCGATGGTGTCATCGAGAGTGTCGCCGTGGGTGCTGAGTATCTCGGCGAGTCTTGCCGCAGCATACATGCCGTCGTCAAACCCGTACCAGCGTTCGCCGAAGAACATATGTCCGGAAAACTCGCCGCCCAGCAGGGCACCGGTTTCTGCCATTTTTTCCTTCATGAAGGCGTGACCTGTTTTCCATAATACTGGCCGCCCGCCATAGCGAGTGATTAGCGTGGTCAGGTTGCGACTGCATTTGACGTCGAATACAACATCTGCGCCAGGGTTACGTGACACCACATCCTTGGCGTAGATCATCAGTAGCACGTCGGAGCGTACTATCTGGCCGGTAGAGGTTACGACCGCAAGGCGGTCGCCATCGCCATCAAAGGCAACACCGAAATCAGCCTCTTCCTTCTGCACTGCCGCGATCAGGTCTGCGAGGTTGTTTTCATCGCTGGTGTCGGGTGGGTGATGCGGGAAGTTGCCGTCCACCTCGCAATACATGGGTACTACTTCGCACCCAAGATCCTCGAACAGCTGGGGTGCGATGCCGCCGGTAACGCCATTACCCGCGTCGATCACTATCTTGAGAGGTACCGCGATAGCAATGTCGCTCAGTACCTCGTCGACATAGTCGCCCACGACGTTTTCGCGAATCATGCGGCCGCTGCCGCTGCTGTATTGGTCTTTGATCACTAAATCGTGTATTTGCTGAATACCACCGGCGGCGATGGTTTTCTGGTTCAGCACAATTTTCATCCCGTTGTCGTCACCGGGGTTGTGGCTGCCGGTGACCATAATCCCCGACCGGCAGTTGAGGTGTCGGGTCGCAAAGTACATCAGGGGGGTGGGAACCAGCCCGATATCGATTACGTCCCTGCCGCTTTCCATCAGGGCCCTGATAAGTGATGATTTTATGCGCGGGCTGGATTTTCTGCCGTCGCAGCCGATGATAATAGTCTGTTCGTCCATTTCCCCGGCAATAGTGCCAAGGGCCTTGCCGATGCGGGCAACCAGTTTGTCAGTTAACTCGGACTTCGCGTTGCCGCGAATGTCGTAGGCCCGGAAGATATGACTGGGAAAGCCCTCCTCGCTGACGGTCGGATGGCTTTTCGATTCACTGCTTTCTGAGAGATCCAGGTCCAGCCCGGCATCTTCGTCGTCCTCATCGAGGATACTGCCTTGCTGGAACATGGGGTTGGTCAGGTCAGAGCCTATGCGCGGCAGTATTTCCACCTTCGCCTGGGGGATATCCGACATAGAACCAGTGCTGCTCTGGCGCAATGTTCTCAGGGTGGCGCGGCGCAGTTGCTTGGCGATCGATACCAGGCCGGGCAAGCTTAACTCCAGTGGTGTCTTTACATCAGCGGCGGATATAACCTTGTTTATCTGTGTATCCAGCTCCCGGGAGAACATTATAACGATGAAAACTACGGCTCCGAGGAATGCGAGTACACAGAGGGCAAGTACCGAGAACAGCGGCACCGGACTGAGCGTCAATTCGCTGACCAGCGTCCTTGAGGGAGTAAATGTCACCAGCCAGCTGCTATCCGGCAGGTCAGCTGTACGGGTAAACTCGTTGGCATCTCCGCTCCCCGCCATGGCGATGACATCCCTGCGTTCAATCCCGGTAGAACTGACATACAGCTGTTCGAGGGCAAATCGCCCCACGCTGTTGTCTGTCGACTTGAGTGCATCGGAGAATAGCTGGTTATCGAGAGTGGCAATGACCACAGCCTGTTGACGGGTAATCCGGGGATGCGTGACCAGTGCTGCCAGAGAAGTCATCCAGCGGCCTTCAAATTGGTAGGACTCTGGCTGTGTGGGCTCTCCAATCCCGGCTCGGCGCACCAGGTCAATCTCAATATGGTTGCGCAGACCCTGGCTGCCACCCTCGAAATCGGCTGTACCCATTTCACCCATGGGAATGATGCGCAGGCTGATCACTTCAGGGAAAAAGTCCAGCATTGCCTGTTCTACCAAAGCGAGGTCATCACTGGACTCGCTGGCAATTGCCGACATTGCCAGGGGAGACCGGGCAGCGCCCTCCATGCGCTTTATGATACGCCGCACGAGTTGGTGCACACTGGTGGCCTGCTGGGCTGCGAACGATTTGGCGACCCGGTCGAGCTGTACCGCTTGTAAAGTCGGCTCCCGCAGTGCGATCAGGTAGCTGAAACCGGCTGCGACCAGTACCAGAGACACCAGCAGGGCGAGCGCGGCGATGCGATGGAGTGCATTACCCTTGGCTGCGATGCCCTGGGGATTGCTGGTGCTTAGTCGCTTTTTTCCGGGCTCGGCCGGGGTTTTCTTATCTTTTCGCTTCAGCATTATTCGTTGTGGTCCAGATTTATTGGGACAATGATATTACGCAGCGCTGGGTACTTAAATGCGCGTCTGGAATTAATTTCAATTGGACTGCCCGGTGTCGCCGGTGCCGTGCTCCCGGGCAATCAGCTGGATGATTTGGCGTGCCATGGATCCTTTGCCGGTCAGCGCGATAACCTGTTCGCCATCGGGCCAGAGTACGGTGGCCTCATTGTTGTCGCTGTTAAACCCGATGGCATTGTCTGACACATCATTGGCGACAATCATATTGAGCCGCTTGCGGCTCAACTTATCTCTGGCGTGTGCCAGCAGGTCGTTGGTCTCCGCAGCGAACCCTACGGTGAAGGGCCGATATTCGCTGGCGGCGACGGTAGCGACAATATCCGGGTTGCGCACCAGCTGCAGGGTGATCTGTTCTGGTCCTTTTTTAATCTTCTGCTGTTCCATGGCTGCGGGGCGGTAATCGGCGACCGCAGCGCAAGCAATGAAGATATCGCATTCGGGTAGCAGGGCAAGGCACTCGTCGAGCATCTCGTTAGCGCTGGCGACCTTGATCAGCCGGGCATGGTCCGGCACCGGCAAATTAACCGGGCCGCTGACCAGTGTGGTGCGGGCTCCGGCGTCCACAGCTGCCTGAGCCAGGGCATAGCCCATTTTTCCCGAGCTGCGATTGGAGATATAGCGTACAGGGTCGAGCGCTTCTACGGTTGGCCCGGCGGTAATGACGACCCGTTTTCCCGCCAGCAGGCCTGTCTCGAACAGGGCTGCTGCTGCCGCCGCGATCGCTTCGGGTTGTTCCATGCGTCCCGGGCCGACGTCACCGCAGGCCTGTTCGCCACTGGCCGGTCCCACCATGGAGTAACCCCGGGCGGAGAGGGTAGCGATATTGGCTGTGGTGGCCTTATCCCGCCACATTTGCTGGTTCATTGCCGGCGCCAGTAACACTGGCGCGGCGGTTGCCAGAGCCACTGTGGTGAGCAGGTCATCTGCTCGACCGGCGGCGAGGCGTGCGAGAAGGTCCGCTGTAGCGGGCGCAATAAGCAGCAGGTCCGCCCAGCGGGCCAGCTCGATATGGCTCATACCCAGTTCCGCCTCGGTGTCCAGTAGTTCTGTGTGAACCGGGTTGCCGGACAGGGCCTGAAGAGTGAGCGGGGTAATAAATTCGCGAGCGCCGCGGGTCATGATCACGCGCACGGATGCGCCGATCTCCTGCAGTTGGCGTACCAGTTCAGCGGACTTATAGGCAGCGATTCCACCGCTGACCCCCAGCAGAACATTGCGATTGAAAAGATGTGCCATTTACGGGCCCGAATAGGGAAAATAGTCAAAGGGAGTGGAAAGATACCACCCCATTAACGGATTTGACACAAGCCGGACCGTGGCTCAGGGAGGAGCACAATGGGTATTGCCCAATGGCAAGCTGGGGAGGGCCCCCGGGACAAGTTGCTGGAGCGTGGAGAGCAAGCGCTGTCGGACGCGGAATTGTTAGCAATAATGTTGCGCACAGGCTATCGCAATTGCAGTGCGCTGGAACTGGCGCGGCAGCTACTGGAGGAGTTTGGCGGGCTGGCGGGCCTGATGCGGGTGGAGCGTCCCCGACTGCTGGCCTGGCCCGGCGTGGGTGATGCCAAATACGCCCAGCTGCGCGCCGCTCTGGAGCTGGCGCGACGCCAGGCCTTGCAGGCAGTGTGCTCTGGTGATGTTTTAACCAGTCCAGGAGAAACCCTGCAATTCTTGCAGTACCATCTGGGGTCGCGCTGCCGCGAGGTGTTCTGTTGTATCTTTCTGGACAGCCAGCACCGTGTGTTGTGTTGCGAGGACTTGTTCTTCGGGACCCTGGATGGTGCCGCGGTCTATCCGCGAGAGGTCGCCACCCGCGCATTGCAGTACCGGGCCGCAGCAGTGATTTTTGCGCATAATCACCCCTCCGGCGTGGCCGAGCCCAGCAGCGCCGACCGGCGTATCACTGAACGCCTCAGTGCAGCTCTGGGCCTGCTGGATATCCGGGTACTGGATCACGTGATTGTCGGCCAGGGTCGGGAGTTCTCCTTTGCCCAGGAGGGGTTGCTGTAGCGTGTTGTCCACGCCATCTTTCCCTTGATATGGCCTGGGTGTTCTGTTATAAAGTCGCGCTCTGCGCGGCAGGGGCTCTATTTTTGTGCCCTTCTGACCACATTAATGTATTTATTTCCCGCGTATTTTGGGAGCGAAAAGACCATGGCAAGAGTATGTCAGGTAACGGGCAAGCGTCCGGTTACTGGAAACAATGTATCACACGCAAAGAACCGCACCCGTCGGCGTTTTTTGCCCAACCTGCACAACCACCGGTTCTGGGTTGAGTCCGAGAAACGTTTTGTCAGCCTGCGAGTCTCCAGCAAGGGTATGCGCATCATTGACAAGAACGGCATTGACCAGGTGTTGGGCGAGATGCGCGCCCGCGGTGAGAAGGTTTAAAGGAGAATACCGATGAGAGACAAGATCAGGATGAACTCGTCAGCTGGTACAGGCCACTTTTATACCACTGACAAGAACAAGCGTACCACTCCGGACAAACTGGAAATGAAAAAGTATGATCCGGTGGCGCGCAAGCATGTTATGTATAAGGAAGGCAAAATCAAGTAATTGCCTTTTGCAGCGATACATATCTAAACCCCGGCTATAGCCGGGGTTTTTGTTTCAGTCCTTTCTGTTCCGCCTGTGAAGGATAGCGTAGGCGGCAGCGGCCCTGGGGCCAGGTCGGGAGAATATGCCGGAACTTCCAGAAGTCGAAACCACCCGCAGGGGTGTCTCCCCTTATTGCTGTGGGGAGGTGGTCACTGAACTGGTGGTCCGTGAGCCCCGGCTGCGATGGCCGGTACCGGAGCAACTTCCGCTGCTGATGGCAGGCCAACAGATAGAGACAGTCGAACGCAGGGCAAAATATCTGCTGTTCAAGATGGCCCCCGGGTCGCTGCTGGTCCATCTGGGGATGTCTGGCTCGCTGCGAGTAGTCGGCCCGGGCTTATTGCCAGGGAAGCACGACCATATTGATATA
This sequence comes from uncultured Haliea sp., assembly GCA_963977485.1. GTDB lineage: Bacteria > Pseudomonadota > Gammaproteobacteria > Pseudomonadales > Halieaceae > JARRPM01. Next base: position 177,369 of record CAXBOW010000003.1, on the reverse strand, counting down.
AGGCTGCAATCGGGCTCGTGCCTGCGTTATCACGATCCGCGCCGGTTTGGCAGTTTTCTTTGGCTGGAGCCGGGCGGCAAACATCCACTGCTTGATCATCTTGGCCCGGAACCGCTTTCGGGGGAATTCGACGGCGACCTGCTCTATCGCCTGTCGCGTGGGCGGTCCGGCCCCGTCAAGAGCTTCATCATGGACGGAAAGGTGGTTGTGGGGGTTGGTAATATTTACGCTAACGAGGTGCTGTTTCTGGCGGGCATTCACCCCAAGCGTCCCGCCGGACGCATATCACGAGCGCGATATACACTGCTGGCTGACTGCATAAAGCAAGTACTTACTTCGGCTATAGAGCAGGGTGGTACTACGTTGCGAGATTTTGTTGGAGGTGATGGCAAGCCGGGTTACTTTGCCCAGCAGCTGTTTGTCTATGGCCGCAACGGTGAGGTCTGCAAGCACTGTGGGGGCACTCTCAGAGAGATCCGGCTGGGCCAGCGATCTACTGTTTTCTGCGTGACCTGTCAGCGCTGAAAAGGCTACACTGCTGGAAGTAGGGGAAAACGGGAACATAACCCGGGAGTTAGTGATGAAAATAATACCACGAGCCGGCCGTCTTACAACGGCCTTGTTAATCAGCTGCTTGCTGCTGCCCCAGACACTCTGGGCGCAGGATCCGGCGGCGATGGGCAGAGAGGGGGCTGTGGATGAAGATCCCAACGGCTTCGCCATGGTGGGGGATTTCTTCGTAGCCAGGCCCATAGGTCTTGTGCTGACTGCGGGTGGGGCGGCTTTGTGGCTGGTCAGCCTGCCGTTTACGCTACTGGCGGGTAACGCCAACGAGGCAGCAGACACCCTCATTCTGGGTCCCGGTGAACAGACTTTCATGCGCTGCCTGGGGTGCCGTCGATCGGGTTACACCTATTCCGACATCGAGCAGCATAAGAAGCGGCAAGCAGCTCAGGCGGACGACTAAACCCGTCTCAATGTGTGGGCAGGATTGAGCTGTCCAGCAAGCTTCCCGGACTTCCTTCTGTGTGTTAGCGAGCACCATGCCCGCGCAGTGTTTCTATGCGTGGGTGAACCGATCCCGTAACGCCTTGCTGACAGGCTCCGGCACGAAGGGGCTGATGTCGCCACCCAGCGCTGCAATTTCCCTAACCAGTGAGCTCGATATATAGGACAGGTGCTCCGAGGGTGTCAGGAAGATGCTCTCGAACTCCGGGTACATGGCGCGGTTCATGTTGGCCAGCTGAAATTCATATTCGAAATCTGCAACTGCTCTTAATCCTCTCAGTACGCAGCCGGCGCCCTGGCTTTTGGCGAAATCAATCAGCAAATTGTTGAATCCCACAACCTCTACATTATCCAGGTGAGAGAGCGATACCTGGCACAATTCGATGCGCTGCTCGAGGCTGAACACCGGTGTCTTTTTTTCGCTGTAAGCGATGGCGACCACCACCCTGTCAAACAGGCGAGATGCCCGCTCCGTCAGGTCGACATGACCGTTGGTAATCGGGTCAAAGGTACCGGGGTAAATGACAGAGTGGGTGCGCATGGGGGAGCCTTGGGTGGCGACAGGGTCAGCGGATGGTAAACAATTTGCCCTGTGGGGACAACGTAACTCACTGCGGCCCTATCATCGGGCCTTTCAATGGGAGTGTGCAGTTGCCGCGTTGTGTTCAAACAGGCGATAAGCCACTTCTCCAGCCACTTTGTCCCGGCGCAGTTGCCACTGTACAGGCACGGCCGGAGGCGGGTCCGCCGCCGCTGCTTCCAGATAGATCAATCCGTCTGTAGCCACCAACCCCGGGCTGTCCAGGGGGGCGAGAAGCGGAGCAATTAAATCCGCGTGGAAGGGGGGATCGGCAAACACGATGTCGTAGGGCCCCTGGGCGGTGTTGAGAAATGTCAGGGCAGTCATGGCGTGGCAGCGCGACCCTGTTGGTGCCTGCAGGGTTTGCAGGTGGCGCTCAATTTGTCCCAGGGCGGTTGTTGAGGTATCCACGAAATCACAGCTTAGTGCCCCTCTGGACAATGCCTCCAACCCCAGTGCACCGCTGCCAGCGAACAAATCCAGGCAGCGGGCACCATTAATTACTGGCGCAAGCCAGTTGAAGAGGGTCTCGCGGACCCGGTCCGGGGTGGGTCGCAGCCCCTTTGCCGGGGTGAAGCTGAGCTTGCGCCCACGCCACTGGCCGCCAATGATGCGCACTGTGCTTTGCTTTGTTGGGCTGCTGCCGGATCTGGCCATTTCGTCGCTTCGGGCAAGGGTGGTAGGATAGTGTTTTTTTCGCGGGCGCTCGTCCGCCTGCCGCTACTTTATCACGACAATTATGAAATTTTTCAAACGCAAAAAAGAGGCGGATCAAGAACCCGCTTCGCCTGAAATCGTGCAGCCGGACACCCCGACTGATACTGGTGTTGTGCCAGTGCCCGACACGAATACCGGGGACCTCTCCAAGCCTGAAATCGAACCCGCTGCCGAAACATCGGCACCCGACGACGGTGACAATGAAAGCGAGGCGAGTAAACCGGGTTTTTTCTCACGCCTGCGACGGGGGCTCGGGCGCACCAGCGAGAACCTGGTGCAGGGCATGGGAACCCTGTTTCTCGGGCGCAAGGAAATCGATGAAGACCTGTTGGAGGAGCTGGAGTCGCGGCTGCTACTGGCGGATGTCGGTGTAGATGCCACCCGGGACATTATCGATCACCTGACAGAGCGGGTTTCGCGCAAGGAGCTTACACATGCAGAGGGCTTGCAGGCCGCTCTGCGAGAAGAGCTGTTGGATTTGCTCAAACCCTGCGAGCAAAATTTTGACCTGGCTGCCGGAAAACCGTTCGTTATTCTGATGGTAGGGGTAAATGGGGTGGGCAAAACCACCACTATTGGCAAGCTGGCCAAGCGCTATATGGCCGAAGGCCGCTCGGTAATGCTGGCAGCTGGAGACACGTTTCGCGCCGCAGCAGTTGAGCAGTTGCAGGTGTGGGGCGATCGCAACGGGGTGCCGGTAATTGCCCAGCATACCGGGGCGGACAGTGCCTCGGTATTGTTTGATGCATTGCAGGCGGCCAAAGCGCGCGATGTGGATGTGTTAATTGCTGACACGGCCGGCCGACTGCACAATAAAGATAACCTGATGGAAGAGCTGAAGAAAGTCGTGCGGGTGATGGGTAAGCTGGACCCCGATGCCCCCCACGAGGTGATGCTTGTGCTGGATGCAGGCACCGGCCAGAACGCACTGTCCCAGGCGGCCCATTTCCAACAGTGGGTGGGTGTCACCGGGATCAGCCTCACCAAGCTGGACGGCACCGCCAAGGGCGGTGTCATTTTTGCTATCGCCAAAAAGTTGGGCCTGCCTATTCGCTACATTGGTGTTGGTGAAGCAGTGGACGATTTACGGCCCTTTCAGGCCCAGGATTTTATCGATGCCCTTTTTGCCGGGGATGATGCCGCTGCATGATCAGTTTCGACCGTGTCAGCAAACGCTACGACGAGGGCCACGACGCCCTCAGGGAAGTGAGTGTAGACATAGGCAGTGATGAACTGGTGTTTATTACCGGTCACTCCGGGGCCGGCAAAACAACGCTGTTGCGCATGATCATGCTGATGGAGCGCCCCAGCCGTGGCCAGGTAGTTGTCGATGGGCGGGATCTTGCATCTATTGGTCCACGTGGCATACCCAGGCACCGGCGCAATATTGGGGTCGTTTTTCAGAATCACCGCCTGTTGCTGGACAGAACGGTGTTTGACAATGTTGCGCTGCCCCTGGTTATCGCCGGCTGCGAATATCGTGAGGTGGGCCGCCGGGTGCGGGCTGCGCTCGACAAAGTGGGGCTGCTGGCGCGCGAGCGCGCGATGCCGGTAACCCTGTCAGGTGGCGAGCAGCAGCGGGTGGGTATAGCCAGGGCGGTGGTTGGCCGGCCCGGGATATTACTGGCTGACGAGCCCACAGGTAATCTTGACCCGGCGCTGTCTGCAGAAATCATGCAGCTGTTTGAGGAGTTTAATCAGGTCGGGGTTACCGTTCTTATTGCCAGCCACGATCTGGCGCTGATCTCCCGTCTTCACCACCGCATTATCACCTTGCGCGAGGGTCGCCTGGTGGCGGGAAGCAAGGTTTGATCCGGGGTCGCAAACGGGCCCGGGCAGTGCCGGCCGCACGCAGGGATGGCGCCAGTCAGAGCCGCACGGGTCTCTGGGACCGGCTTCTTGCATGGCTGCGCCACCACCGTTTGTCTGCTGCAGACAGTATGACACGGGTTATGGACAACCCGCTCTCCAGCGTCATGACCTGGCTGGTGATCGGAATCGCATTGGCGCTACCCACCGGACTGGATATTGCACTGGAAAACGTGAGCCAGCTGGGTGCCAGCTGGGACAGCCCGGCACAGATTTCGCTATTCCTGAAGGATGGAATAAGTGATGACCGAGCCGGCGAACTTCAGGCAGAACTGGCTGCCAGGGAAGATGTGGCGGAAGCGCGGTTCGTCTCGCGGAGCGAGGCATTGGAAGAGTTCCGTGCGCTTTCCGGGTTTGCCGATGTGCTGGACAGCCTCGAGAACAACCCGCTGCCGCACCTCATACTGGTGTCTCCCACGGATAGCGCACAGCAGTCTGCTGCTATTGCCCTGCGCGGCCAGCTGCAGGAACACCCCGATGTGGCCCAGGCCGTGTTGGACATGGAGTGGCTGCAAAAGCTTAACAGTCTGATGGAGCTCGGCCGTCGCCTGGTGCTGGCAGTGGGAGGCTTGCTGGTGTTAGGTGTGTTGCTGATTTTGGGCAATACTATCCGCTTGGCTATTGAGAGCCGCCGCGAGGAGATTGTTATTGTAAAGCTGGTGGGCGGAAGCAATGCCTTTGTGCGCCGCCCTTTTCTGTATACCGGTCTGTGGTACGGCGTGGGGGGTGGGCTGTTCGCCGCTTTGCTGGTGGCTGTATCGCTCTGGTTTCTCGCCTGGCCCGTGAGCGAGCTTGCCCAGCTCTACCAGAGCGAGTTCCGTCTGGCGGGCCTCGGCATTATGGGCGGCCTGAATCTCATTATTCTCGGCGGTCTGCTGGGTCTGGCGGGGGCCTGGCTGGCCGTAACTCGCCACCTGGTAGACATCCAGCCGCGGTAGCTAAGACCGGTGATCCACAGAACCCCAAAAGCCGTATAACTTGATAGTAGGTTGATTTTAAAGAATATTTTTGCATCCGGGTAGGGCTGTGGGGAACTTTTCCAGAATTAGCACTCTAATATAAAGAGTGCTAAAATGACTCAGCTAACATGGAGGGACACGTATGAGCAATAGCCTGCAACCCGTTGATCAGATGGTACCCGGTGCCAATCTGCCGGCATACATTCAGGCGGTCAGCAGCATTCCGATACTGACTGCGGAGCGCGAGAGTGAGCTGGCGGAGGATTTGTATTTTAATGACAATCTCGCAGCGGCGCGGGAACTGGTTATGTCTCATCTGCGTTTTGTAGTGCACATTGCTCGCAGTTACTCCGGTTACGGTCTTGCTGAAGCTGACCTCATTCAGGAGGGCAATGTTGGCCTGATGAAAGCGGTGAAGCGCTTCAACCCTGAGAAGGGTGTGCGTCTGGTATCGTTTGCAGTGCATTGGATCAAGGCTGAGATGCACGAATACATTCTGCGCAACTGGCGCATTGTCAAAGTTGCCACCACCAAGGCGCAACGGAAGTTATTCTTCAACCTGCGTAGTGCGAAGAAAAACCTGGCATGGTTGAGTGCGGACGAGGCGAAAGCGGTCGCGGATGAGCTCGGTGTGGATGTGAAGGAAGTGCACCGCATGGAGGGCCGACTTAGCAGCCGGGATATGGCGTTTGACGCGCCCTTGAATGCCGATGACGAAAGTGGCTGGCAAGCACCACAGTTTTTCCTCGAGGACCACAGCGCCGACCCGGCCCAGGAAGCGGAAGCGAGCGACTGGCAGCAGAGCAGCGAAGACCGTTTGCACGCCGCCATGGCTGACCTTGACGAGCGCAGCCGCGATATTCTTGCCCAACGCTGGTTGGCGGAGGAGAAGTCCACCCTGCACGACCTGGCCGGCCAGTACAACGTGTCTGCCGAGCGCATCAGGCAGCTCGAGCAAAGTGCGATGAAGAAACTGCGGACAGCGATGGCGGCCTGACCCCTCCCCGTCGGCATGGCGAAAATGTTTATCACCCTCGCTTCCCTCAGCGGCATGCTGGCGGTAGCTTTTGGTGCTTTTGGCGCCCATGCACTCAAAAATCGGCTGGACGACTACGCCATGGGCGTGTTCCAGACGGCGGTGCAATACCATTTCTATCACAGTCTTGCGTTGCTGGCGGTGGGGGTTATTGCCCTCAGTCACCCCCAGGTAGCCCTGCTGCGCAGCAGTGGTTGGCTGTTCGCCGTGGGTATCGTGGTATTTTCCGGTAGTCTCTACCTGTTGAGTTTCAGTGGTCTGCGCTGGTTGGGCGCTGTGACGCCGATAGGCGGGCTGGCATTCATTGCGGGCTGGGCCTGTCTGGCCGCCGCCAGCTGGAAATTAGTGCAGTGATCTACGATTTCTGAATGTACCGCTACGGCCCCGGAATAAATTGTGACGGAACCTGATAAGCGCCGGCAGATACGCAGCTACGTCCTGCGCGCCGGGCGCATGACCCCAGGTCAACAGCGCGGCTTCGACGAGAACTGGGAGCGCTGGGGTCTTCAGCACACTGACGGCCAGCTGGATTTCGACGCAACTTTTGGCAGGGCCGGCCCCCGTGTACTGGAAATCGGATTCGGTATGGGACAGTCACTGGTCACCATGGCGGCAGCCTCACCCGCGACAAATTTCATCGGTATTGAAGTGCACCGCCCCGGCGTTGGCAAACTGTTACACAGTATGGCGGAGCAGAGTGTGGACAATATCCGTTGCTACTGCCACGACGCGGTGGAGATATTGCGGGACTGTATACCACCGGGCTCACTGGATACCGTGCAGATATTCTTTCCCGACCCCTGGCACAAAAAGAAACATAACAAGAGACGCCTGATTCAGGCACCGCTGGTGGCGCAACTGATTACACGCCTGAAAGAGGGAGGCATGCTGCACCTGGCCACCGACTGGGAAAACTACGCGGAGCAGATGATGGCAGTACTTTCAGCCGAATCGGGGCTGCGCAACGAGTGTGGTGAAGGTGAGTTTGCGCCTCGACCAGAACATCGCCCGCTGACCAAATTCGAACGCCGGGGCGAACGGCTGGGGCATGGAGTGTGGGATCTGATTTTCCGGCGCGTATAAGAAAAGAAGTGTCCAGGCCTAAGCATCAGGGAAAAAGCCCGCCACCACGGTATCCAGAAAGCGTCGGCCCAGCTCACTGGCCTTTATCTGTTGGTCGTCGATATCCAGCAGCCCCTCACTGTGGAATCGCTGCAGTGTGGCATCCAGCACCGAGGCATCCTGACCGGTTCTGGCGGTGAATTGCTCCCGGTTGAAGCCGTCATTGAGCCGCAGTGCATTAAGTATAAACTCGCCGCGGATATCGGTGGGCTGTAACAGGGTTCGGCTGGCGGTAAAGCCGCCGTCCTGCGCCATCATATATGTCTCAGGTTGGCGGGTTTTGGCATAGCGCTCAATTCGCCCATCGCGGTAACTTATCTTGCCATGGGCGCCCGCCCCGATACCGAGATAGTCACCGAAAGACCAGTAATTCAGATTGTGGCGGCAGCGGAAGTTTACCGCACTGTACGCTGAAACCTCGTACTGAATGAAATCTGCTTCAGCCAGTATTGCCTCGCCGAGCTGCTGAATATCCGCCAGCTCATCTTCCACGGGCAGCAGCGGTGGATGCTTGTGGAATAGCGTATTGGGTTCGATGGTCAACTGATACCAGGACAGGTGCGGGGGCTTGAAGGCCAGGGCTGTGCGCAAATCCGTTTCTGCAGCGCTAGCGGATTGGCCGGGCAGGCCATGCATAAGGTCTATATTGAAATTATCGAACCCGGCTGCGCGGGCGTATTCAATGGCGGCCTGCGCCTGGTCGCTATTGTGAATCCGGCCCAGCGCCTGCAGGCATTGATCGTCGAAGCTCTGTATTCCCAGCGACAGGCGGTTGATCCCGGCAGCCCTGAAGTCCTCGAATTTGCCTGCCTCTGCACTGCCGGGGTTGGCCTCCATAGTGGCTTCAAGTAGTGGGGAGAGATTGAGCAGCGAGCCAACACCGGTGAGCAGGCGCGCGATTTCGCCAGCCGAAAACAGACTGGGGGTACCGCCGCCTATGAACACAGTCTCGATGGTTCGGCCCTGGGCGAGGGCCAGGTCACCCTCCAGGTCTCGCAGCAGGGCGTCCACATAATTTGCCTCCGGGAGAACCCGGATTTCGTGGGAGTTAAAGTCGCAGTAGGGACATTTTTTCTCGCACCAGGGCAGGTGTATATACAGACTCAGTGGCAGTGGCTGCATCAGCGCTGGCGCAGTGCCTCAAGCAGCAGGGCGCTGGCCTGGGCCCTGTGGCTGATGCGGTTTTTGACCTCCCTGGGTAATTCCGCGGAGCTGCACTGGTATTCAGGTACGTAGAACAAAGGGTCGTAACCAAAACCATGCTCACCCCGTGCGGATTCCAGGATGCGCCCTTCCCAGCTTGCCTGGCAGACTATTGGCATAGGATCCAGTGCGTGCCGCAGATAAACCAGCGCACAGTGAAAACGCGCGCCCCGCTGCTCCTCGGGTACCCCGGCAAGCGCTGACAGCAGCTTTATATTATTACCGGCATCCCCCTCGCCGGAATAGCGGGACGAGTAGATACCCGGCGCTCCTTTCAGGTAATCCACTGCCAGCCCGGAATCATCGGCGATCGCCGGCAATCCACTACAACGGGTGGCCTCTCTGGCCTTCAGAATCGCATTTTCAACAAAGCACAGTCCGGTCTCCTCAACTTCGGGAACGCGGAATTCTGCCTGTGAAACCAGGTTTACGCCCAGCGGCTCAAGTATCCCTGCCAGCTCTCGCAATTTGCCTTGGTTGCCGCTGGCAAGGACCACAGTGTTGTCCGGGGTATCGCTACTCATTGGTCTACGTAAAGCTGGTGTTTGAACTTGAAGGTGTAGGTCTCGTCCGCGCCCTCGGGGCGAAAATCCACTTCAAAAAAACGCCATTCTTCATTGATAAACTTGAATTCCGCGATGTAGTAGACAGCCTTGCCCTCGCGGATTTCCAGAAAGTCCAGAGTCTGGTTCTGGATCAGGTCCCAGGTACGTCCCTGAAGCTGCATGTTGAGGGTCTCGCCAGGCGGGGCCATTTCTTCGCGCACGGCCAGCGTCAGTATGGCGCGCTTTTTGCCCCGGACAATGGCGTAGGTAGCCGCAACCTCCGGCGTCAGGAAGGTGGAATTGACCACGCTGTAGTGGAATTCATAGGGGCCAAATATTTCCGATTGCTGAGCCTGGGCACCCCCTGTGCAAAGCATTGCGAGTAGTAGCGGGATGACTCTGGTGGCTGCGCTCATATCAGCGAGTAATGCGGTAAATCGCGGTGGTGGCAAACAAATTGGGCCAGGCGCTGGCCAATAGCGGTTGGCGCTCCGTCTGGCCGACGACATCCCGAGCGAGGATACGAATATTCTTTTCTTCACAGAGCGCTTCAAAATCATTCACCGTACAGAAATGTATGTTGGGCGTGTCATACCAGTTATAGGGCATGAACCGGGACACGGGCATGCGACCCCGGGTGCCAAGATACAGCCGGCAGCGCCAGTGGCCAAAATTGGGAAAAGTGACAATGCATTCGCGGCCGATGCGCAGCATCTCGTCCAGCACGCGGTCCGGGAAGTGCACGGCCTGCAAGGCATGTGCCATTACCACCGTGTCAAAACTCTGGTCGGGAAAGTTGTCAAGGCCCTTATCCATATCCTGTTCGACAATGTTGAGACCTCTTGCGACGGCTTCGGTAATTTCCTGCTCGCCGATTTCTATGCCGGTGCCGCGCACCTGCCGCTGATCCCGCAACAACTGAAGGAACTCACCATCGCCGCAGCCCAGATCAAGCACCCGGGAGCCGGGAGCGATCCAGCGCTGAATATGGGCGAGATCGAGGCGCATCAGGGCGCTACTCCCACGCGGCGCATATACGCCGAGAACAGTTTCATGTAGCGAGGTATCGGCAGGAGAAAGGCGTCGTGGCCCTCGTCGGCCTCAATCTCGGCATAGGTTACGGGACGATCTGCTGCGATCAGGGCATCCACTATTTCCCGTGAGCGTTCGGGAGAAAAACGCCAATCGGTGGAAAAGGAAATCACCAGGAATCCGCAGCTCGCGTGGCGAAATGCCGCCACGGCATCGTTACCATATTCCCTGGCCAGGTCGAAATAGTCCAGGGCGCGCGTCATCAGCATATAGGTGTTGGCGTCAAAGTTGCCTGAGAACTGGCTGCCCTGGTAGCGCAGGTAGCTCTGTACCTGAAACTCGACGTTTTCATCGTTGCCTTGCTCCAGGCTGCCGGAGCGCAAGTCGCGACCAAATTTGTTGGCCATCGCGTGGTCTGAAAGGTAAGTGATATGCCCGACCATGCGCGCCAGCGCAAGGCCTTGTGCCGGTAGCGTGCCCTGCTCGAGATAATGGCCACCGGCAAAGGCCGGATCCGATAAAATGGCCTGCCGGGCCACTTCGTTAAAGGCGAGGTTCTGGGCGCTTAATTTCATGGCAGCGGCAATCACCACACAGTGTTTGATACGCTCGGGGTATTCGAGTGACCAGCGCATAGCCTGCATGCCACCCAGGCTGCCACCGATTACTGCCGCCCAGCAGTCAATGCCAAGGTAGTCCGCCAGGCGCGCCTGGCTATTCACCCAGTCTCTAGCCCGCAACGGTGGGAAATCCGGCCCCCATACCTCCCCTGTTTCGGGATTTATGGAACTGGGGCCGGTGGAGCCGTGACAGCCGCCCAGGTTGTTGAGGCTGACAACATAAAAGCGATCGGTATCGATGGGTTTCCCCGGACCAATGCACTCATCCCACCAGCCGGGCTTTTTATCCGCCGTGCTGTGGTAGCCGGCGGCGTGGTGGTTGCCACTCAGTGCGTGGCAAATTAATACCGCGTTGCTGCGCTGCTCGTTCAGCACGCCGTAGGTTTCATACACCAGTTCATAGGCCGGCAGCGCCCGCCCGCAAGCGAGTGGCAGCGGCTCATCGAAGCGCGCAATGGCGGGTTGGACCAGCCCTACCGAGTGCTCATCTCCAGCCTGGGTCACGGTCAGCTCAGCCAGGGGGCGAGACCCAGTACGCCGGCCGCCGCTGCCATGTGGCTCAGAGCGATCTGGATAATATTGATCAGTATGAACACCAGGATGGGGGAAAAATCCAGCCCTCCCATCGATGGCAGTACCTTGCGAAAGGGCGCCATAACCGGCTCCGTGATCTGGAACAGCAGGTAAATAGCCGGATGGCGACTGCCCGCTGCCACCCAGCTCAGGATTATCATTGCCAGCAGGGCGAAGAAATAGATGTTGACCAGCAAAGCCACGACACCCAATACGCCACCGAGTAGCAAAATACTGATTGGTGGCAAACCGCCAAGCTTTATAAAGACCAGTGCGGCAATGGCGGCGACCTGCAGCAGAAAAGCCAGTAACAACGAGGCCATGTCTATGCCAGCGAGCGCGGGCACCACACGGCGCAGTGGGATCACCAGGGGGTTGGTGACCTTGACCAGAAACTGGCAGATCGGGTTGTAAAAATCCGCCCGCACCACTTGCAGCAAAAATCGCAGCAACATGGCAATCAGGTAGAGACTGAGAAACGTCTGTACCACGTAAGCAAAGATATCGTTAATCGCGCCCATGAATCATTTCTCCCAGCGGGCCTATTAACCCAGTTCCCTGGCCATTTCGGCGGCCCGGTCTGCCGCGGCGTTGATAGCCTGCGCAACAAGCTTGCGCAAGCCGTTGCTCTCAAAGTTTTCCACTGCCCGTTCGGTGGTTCCGCCCGGGCTGGTAACCCGCCGTCGCAACTCAACCAGGTCGGCCTTGTCTTCCAGCGCCATGCGGGCGGAGCCCAGCCCGGTTTGCAGCGTCATGGCTGTTGCTGTCTCGCGGTCCAGGCCCAGTTCGCAGGCTGCATCGATCATCGCCTCCATGAACAGAAAAAAGTAGGCGGGACCGCTGCCCGACAGGGCCGTGATGGCATCCAGTGCCGTTTCATCCGACACCCAGCAGGTAATTCCCACCGCCCCAAGTATCTCCTCGGCATAGCGGCGTTGTTGTTGCGAGGCTCCAGAGTTGGCGAATAAACCACTGGCACCGCAGCCCAAAAGTGCCGGGGTATTCGGCATGCATCGCACTATTGCGGCCTCGGGGCCCAGCCTGGCCTGCATACTGGCAATGGTGATGCCGGCGGCAATGGAAACGACCACCGCGCGCCTTTTGCGTACCGCCCGGGCGATGCTGTTGGTCGCTGCGGCCATGACCTGTGGTTTAACCGCCAGAATGACGACATCGGCCTCGGCGACGGCGGTGGCATTGTCAGCGCATACATTAACCGCGGCGATCTCCTGCAACCGCTGCAAGCTTGCGGGAAACGGGTCGGCGGCGCTAATCAGGTTCGCAGGGTGGCCGCTCTCCACTAGGCCGCCGATGATACTGCTTGCCATGTTGCCGGCGCCAATAAACGCTATATGGGGTGTGTTCAAAAAATGGCCTGTCTGATAAATGAAGCAGGAAAAACAAGTTAGCCAGTATACACGGCGCATTCCGCGAAAATCACCTGTTACGGCTGCCGAATATGCCCGTGCCGACGCGCAATATCGTCGAGCCTTCCGCGATGGCAGCTTCGAGGTCATTGGACATGCCCATTGATAGCGTGTCCATACCGGGGGCGATAAGCGCCATTTCTTCCAGCGCATGCCTCAGCTCTGCAAAGGCCGAGCGCTGTTCCAGGGGATTGTTGCTGGCTGCGGGTATGGCCATCAGGCCCCGCAATTGCAGGCGCGGCAAAACCATCACTTGTCGAACCAGCTGCGGCAGCTCATCAAGGCTGACACCGGACTTGCTGGCTTCGCCTGAAATGTTTACCTGCAGGCACAGCTGCAGGTCCGGGAGCTTATCGGGGCGATGGTCGCTGAGGCGACGAGCGATTTTCTCCCGATCCACACTGTGAACCCAGTCAAAGTTTTCGGCGATAGCGCGGGTCTTGTTTGACTGGATCGGGCCAATGAAGTGCCATATCAGAGGCAGCGGTTTGAGCTCGGCTATTTTAGCCAGTGCCTCCTGCAGGTAGCTCTCGCCAAACTCTCGCAGCCCGCACTCATAGGCGGTCCGAATAGCCTCACAGGGGTGATTTTTGCTCACAGCGAGCACCAGAATATCCCCAGTTACTCGCTGGCTTTTTTCTGCGCTCAGTCGTACTCTCTCAAGTAGCTTTGCTATATTGCCTGAAAGTAGGGTTTCATCCATAGGGCGAATGGTAGCTGATTAAGGCTGTAGCGGGCGACAGCAAAATAAAAGACCGGGGCATCCACTCTTGGCGCATGGAGACAGCGGCCGCGGAAAAATCGGCCAGGGGCGCCGATAGCACAGGGGAGCACGCAGGGGAGTATATGGACATAACAGAACTTTTGGCGTTCAGCGCCAAGCAGGGCGCATCCGACTTACACCTGTCGGCGGGCTTGCCACCCATGATTCGGGTGGATGGAGACATTCGTCGTATCAACCTGCCGCCCATGGACCACAAGCAGGTTCATGAGCTGATTTACGACATCATGAACGACAAACAGCGCAAGGACTATGAGGAATTTCTGGAAACAGATTTCTCCTTCGAGGTCCCCGGCGTGGCTCGCTTCCGTGTCAATGCATTCAACCAGAACCGGGGCGCAGGTGGGGTATTCCGTACTATTCCCTCGAAAGTTCTCTCCATGGAAGATCTGGGCATGGGCCAGGTTTTTCGCGACATATCGATGATGCCCAGGGGACTGGTATTGGTTACCGGGCCCACGGGTTCGGGTAAATCCACTACCCTCGCTGCCATGATGGACTACATCAACGACAATAAATACGAGCACGTCCTGACGATTGAAGACCCCATAGAATTCGTGCATGAGAGCAAGAAGTGCCTGATTAACCAGCGTGAGGTGCATCGGGATACTCTGGGCTTCTCGGAAGCGCTGCGCTCAGCCCTGCGGGAAGATCCGGACATTATTCTTGTTGGCGAACTGCGCGACCTCGAAACGATTCGCCTGGCACTGACCGCTGCGGAGACCGGCCACCTGGTATTCGGCACACTGCACACCACTTCAGCAGCCAAAACCATTGACCGTGTAGTCGATGTGTTTCCGGCCTCCGAGAAGGCGATGGTGCGCTCCATGCTCTCCGAGTCACTGCAGGCGGTGGTGTCCCAGACCCTACTGAAACGCGCCACCGGTGGCCGGGTTGCGGCGCACGAGATCATGCGTGGTACATCGGCGATTCGCAACCTGATTCGGGAAGACAAGGTCGCGCAAATGTATTCCGCTATCCAGACCGGCAGCGCGCTGGGTATGCAAACCATGGATCAGTGCTTGCACGAGATGGTCGAAAAACGTGTTATCACCAGGGATGTGGCGCGCGAAAAAGCGCGTATGCCAGACAACTTCTAGGCCCGCGGCAACAAGAGGGAGCAAACCAACATGAATATAGAGTTTTTGCTGAAGCGCGTTGTCGAGGACGCGGCCTCTGATGGGTTCATCTCCGCGGGAGCACCGCCCAGTATCAAGGTTGACGGAAAGGTTTTTCCAATAAACGACCTCCCGGTCACGGAAGAGGAGGCCAGAGGGCTGGTGTTGTCCACCATGCGAGAGGACCAGAAGGAAACCTTCCTGAAGCACCACGAGTGCAACTATGCACTTGATTATGAGGACCTGGGCCGTTTTCGGGCCAGTGCCTTTGTGCAGCGCGGCAAATGTGGGCTTGTTGTGCGCCGCATCAATACCGATATTCCGACCATCGATGAACTGGGTTTGCCGCCAATCATCAGGGAATTAGCCATGACCAAGCGTGGACTGGTGATATTTGTGGGTGCGACCGGAACCGGTAAGTCAACTTCGCTGGCAGCCATGGTGGGCTATCGCAACCAGAACAGCCACGGACACATCATCAGTATTGAAGACCCTATCGAATTTCTCCACGACCACGGTAACTGTATTGTGACCCAGCGGGAAGTCGGCATGGACACGGAGTCTTTCGATGTAGCTCTGAAAAACACCCTGCGCCAGGCCCCGGACGTGATTATGATTGGCGAGGTGCGCTCAGCCGAGACTATGGCCCAGGCCCTGACCTTTGCGGAAACAGGTCACCTCTGCCTCTGCACACTACATGCCAATAATGCCAACCAGGCACTGGATCGTATTCAAAGCTTTTTTCCGGCCGAACTGCACAGCCAGGTCTGGATGGACCTGTCCCTCAACCTGAAGTCGATGGTGGCGCAGCAATTGCTGCCGCGCAAGGATGGCAAGGGCCGCGCACCCGTGGTGGAAGTGCTGCTGAACTCGCCTCTGGTGGCGGATTATATTCGCAAGGGAGAGGTGCACCTGATCAAGGACCTGATGGCGAAGTCCACCGAGCTGGGAATGCAGACTCTGGACCAGTCACTTGTCGCTGCTTTCAAGGCGGGTATTATCGGTAAAGAGGATGCTTTGCGTTATGCCGATTCTGCCAACGACGTGCGCCTGCAGCTTAAAATGTTTGAAAAGACTATACCAGGTAGCTCCAGCTCTGGCGGCGAGGAATTGGGCCTCTCCTACGATAAAGCTAACGCAGGCAAGTTCGTACGGCGTTAGCGCTCTCCCATCTCTGCCAGCCAGGTCTGTAACACCAGCTCAGCGGCCTGGCTGTCAATCGGGTCTCGCTTGTAATCGCCTTTGTGACCCCGTTCCCGACTGATCTGCTTCGCCTCGAAGCTGGTCAATCTTTCATCCGTCATGTCTACTGGCAAACCCAGCCTGCCATGCAGGCGGCGCCCGAATTTACGTGCCCGCTGACATAGCTCACTCTCAGTGCCGTCCATATTGAGTGGATCACCCACCACCAGTATGTCGGGCTGCCATTCTGTGACGAGTTGGGTCAACACTTGCCAGTCGGGAACGCCGTCATTTGCCTTGATAACAGCGAGGGGCTGGGTTGAACACAGCAGGCTGTTCCCCACGGCAACACCTATCTGGCGCAGGCCATAGTCGAAGGCCATTATTGTGCGTGCTTTGGCAGTCATGGCGGAGTGATCAGGCGTGTCCCGCCTCGCCGGAAATCAGGTTCATATCTATACCCAGCAGCGCTGCCGCCGCGCCCTGCCGTAGATGCGGTGCCGTGTTGAAGATGATGTCGCCGTTGGCAGGCAGGGTGAGCCAACTGTTGTCGCTGAGCTCCTGCTCCAGCTGGCCCGCGGCCCAGCCGGCGTAACCCAGCGCGATCAGGTGATCACTGGGCCCCTCATTTTTGGCGATGGCGCGGAGAATATCACAGGAGGTTGTCAGGGTGATCTCAGGCGTGACCTTCAGGCTTGCCTCCCAGGTTTTCGGGCTGTTGCGATGGAGTACAAAGCCGTGGTCTATCTGCACCGGCCCCCCCGCCATCACAGCAATTTCAGAGAAGTCCCGGTCGCTGGTAATGTCCAGGTGCTCAAAGATTTCTGCCACCGACAAGTCCAGTGGCTGGTTGATCACAATTCCCATGGCGCCGCTTTCGCCGTGCTCACAGATATAGGTAATACTCTGGGAAAAAATGCCTTCGGACAATCCGGGCATGGCCAGTAGAAAGTGGTCGCGCAGGCAGTCGCTGCTTTTGGCTGTACTCACGGAAAACCTGCCGGACATACGCTGAAAACCTCCTCCCGGGATCATTTGGCCGGTTGCCAGTGGAACCCTGAATATTATCTTGAGCTTAGCCCTTTATCGCCATAAGTCCATGTGCGTATGATCTCGAGCTTGTCAGTGGTGGCTCTCAACTCGGCGGGAAACGGCGCGTAAGGCGCCGCCATTCGCACCGTCTTTACCGCTGCTTCATCAAGCACCGCATAACCTGAGCTGGACAGCACCCTGATGTCCTCCAGGCTGCCATCGGCACGGATAACCGCCAGCAGGCGCAGGCTGCCGTACAAGCCGTAGCGCACTGAGGCCTCGGGATAATACTTGTTGCCAACCGCTTCAGCCCGTCGCTGCCAGTCCAGCAGATAGGCCGCATCCACCGATTGCCTGGCCGAGACCGAGGTCAGGCGCCGCACTCTAGGCATGTCGGCGTAGTTGCGACTCTCCCGGTCCAGCTCTGCTTCGAGGTTCGCCAGCTCGCGTGTCAACTTGTCCACCGCGGGATTGATTCCCGGCAGCGCCAGTTGCTCCTCTTCCAGTTGTTCTGCTGCGACAGAGCGCCGCGTCGCTGCGGCAGTGGTGAGCGCATCTCGTTGCGACTCGCTGGCGGCCTGCCGGGCTTGCAGCAGGGCCTGTTGTCCAGGGTCACCTTCGTTGGCAAGTTCGTTGTTGGGGCGGCTGAACTGAGCGAGCTGTGCCTCCTCTGTACTGCCGTCCTGATTGGCCTGCGCAATGTGCCGGGATTCGTCCGGCGCTTTGTCGCTGGGCCGGGTAGCCAGGGTCACTTCTATCTGGGGAGTCTGGTATTCACCTGAACCTGACTCAAAGGAGATACTGGCCAGCAGCGCTATATGCAGTGCAATGGCCAGCAGCACGGCATTGCGCAATCTGCGGTGTTTGGAGTAGCCCGCTTCAAGGTAGTACATACTGTCAGTGTATCCGCCGGAGCTGTTGTTGGTCAGCGACTTTTGTCCGAAACCTGTAAAATACAGTCCATCAGCTGGCCACCGATGTCCAGGTCGTAACCGTTGTCGAGTTCGCGAATACAGGTCGGGCTGGTGACGTTAATTTCGGTCAGGTAATCGCCAATAATATCCAGCCCCACGAACAGCAGGCCCTTTTCGCGCAGGGTGGGTGCTACCTGTTCGACGATCCAGCGATCCCTGTCGGTCAGGGGCTGGGGTCGGCCAGTGCCGCCAGCCGCCAGGTTGCCGCGGGTCTCCCCCACTTCCGGGACTCTGGCCAGGCAATAGGGTACCGGTTCGCCGTTGATTACCAGGATACGCTTGTCCCCCTGGGAAATTTCCGGGATAAAGCGCTGCGCCATAATGGTCTGGCGGCCGTTCCCTGTAAGCATTTCGAGAATAACACTGACATTGGGGTCATCGTGTTTTACGCGAAAAATGGCCGTACCTCCCATACCATCCAGTGGCTTGAAGATCACATCCCTGTGTTCCCGATGGAAGTCTTTCAGACGTTTGTTATCTGCGCTGACCAACACAGGTGGGCAGCACTGGGGAAACTGAGTGGCGAATACCTTTTCGTTACAATCGCGCAAGCTCTGGCAGCGATTGACCACCAGGGTACCGCGGCGTTCGGCTTCCTCCATGATATAGGTTGAGTAAATGTATTCGTTATCAAAGGGTGGGTCCACGCGCATCAGGATCACGTCCAGCTCAGCCAGCTGGCGGTCCTCGCGCGGCTCCAGCTTGAACCAGCTTTCAGGCTCGTGGAATACCGTGAGTGGAGCCATGCTCGCCCCGGCGACCCCCTGTTCCAGGTAGAGGTCCCCCTGTTCCATATAAAAAAGCTCCCAGTCGCGGGCCTGGGCTGCCCACAACATGGCGAGTGTGCTGTCTTTCTTGTAGTTGATTCTGGCGATGGGGTCCATCACCACACCCAGCTTTAAGGTCATAGCTATATCCAAATCCTGAAACGGAAAAAAGTGATCGGAAGTGTCGCCGGTTAACTTACGCAAACCCGCAAGCCGGTGCAAGCGCGATGCAGTTTACATGTAGTAGGCGACCACGGGGGAAGGCTTTAGAATACCAGCCACTGAAAATGCCACCGGCAATGGAGAGACCAATGACTTGGGCAGGAGTGTACTTTTTTCTGGCGTTGTTTAGCGTGGCTTGTACGGTGTGTGCCATGGTACAGGCCCGGAAGTTGCGCTGGTTTGTAGCGCCGTATTTTCTCGCGGCCTGGTTGTGTGGTGAACTGGCGCTGATTCACCTTATCTGGCAGCTGGCACTCACTGCACTGCTGGCTTTCGCTGGCGGATTATCCGATCCTCTGGCCCAATCCGGGCTGGGGCTTTTTACCCTGTCGTGGCTGGGGCTGGTGTACCTGCACTGCCAGGCTATGGACACCCCGCAGTACCTGGGAGCCTCGCTACGCCGTGCGCTCGGTGAGGACTACCGGGCCCGGCTTCCGCTTGAGCGGCAGCATCTGCTGGCAGACCACATAATGGCCCGCCACTGGCTGCAGCCTTTTCGTTTCAAGCGCCAGGGTGTGCGTAAACACAGTCACATCAGCTACGGAGACGCCGGCAAGCGTAATCTGCTGGACATATATCATCCGCATGAGCCGCGACCGGGTGGCTTTCCGGTGCTGCTCCAGGTGCATGGCGGTGCCTGGATGATCGGCAAGAAGGACGAGCAGGCGCTACCGCTTATGTATCACATGGCCCAGCACGGTTGGTTGTGTGTAGCGATTAACTATCGCCTGAGTCCCAAAGACGCTTTTCCGGCCCATATAATTGACGTTAAAAAGGCGATTGCATGGATCCGCGAAAACATTGCCAATTATGGGGGCAATCCGGATTTCATTGCTGTGACTGGCGGGTCGGCCGGTGGCCATCTCAGCTCCCTCGCGGCGTTAACACCCAACAAGCAGGAGTGGCAGCCGGGGTTTGAGCAGGCGGATACCAGCCTGCAGGCAGCGGTGCCATTTTATGGTGTCTACGACTTTCTCGACCGCTTTGACACTCGCACGAAGATGTCCATGGAGAAGATGCTTACCGACAAAGTGATGCAGTGCACGCTGAGTGATCACCGCGAACTCTGGGAGGCAGCCTCGCCTCTGGAGCATGTTTCTCCCGACGCGCCGCCGATGTTTGTCATACAGGGTACCCACGACTCGCTGGTCTGGGTGGAGGAGGCGCGCATATTTGTCTCAGCCCTACAATCGGTGTCCAGGAACCCGGTGGCCTATGCGGAACTACCCGGCGCTCAGCATGCCTTTGAGCTTTTTCACTCGGTTCGAACCGACCACACGGTAAATGCCGTGGGCCATTTTCTGGAATACTCTCACGCGCGTTGGCTGGAGCAGTAACCCGCTACCGGTGCTGCGCCTGGGCGGTTACGAATTCGCCATATCACCCCAGCGCGCTTGCAGGATCGCAATGGCTGCCAGTGGCGCTGTTTCCGTGCGCAAAACCCTCGGCCCCAGTTGCAAGGAACTAAACTGTGCTCGCTCGGCAGCGGAGATCTCGGCAGGGCTCAGGCCGCCCTCGGGGCCAACCAGCAGAGCAATGCTGGTTGGCGACGCGACGCCGGTCTGGACAGGGCTCGCGCGGTGGTGCAGAACCAGTCTGGAATCGGCCTGCACTTCGCCCATCCATTGCGCCAGGTCTTGTATGGGATTTATATGTGGCAAGCGGTTGCGGCCACACTGCTCGCAGGCACTGTTGGCAACCTGTTGCCAGTGGCGCTGCTTTTTTTCTGCGCGCTCACCGCTGAGGCGAACTTCGGTGCGCTCAGTGCGCAACGGTGAAATTTCACCGACACCAAGTTCGGTGGCCTTTTGCACTACCCAGTCCATACGCTCTCCGCGCGAGATGGCAATACCCAGGTGCAGAAACAGGCCTGACTCTCGTTCCACGGGGTCGTGGTCGGTAGTGGTGGCGACTACCGATTTTCTGTCAAGCGTATTGATGGTTGCAGGGTACTGCCCGCCGCTTCCATCGAACAGAATAATCCCGTCGCCAGCTTGCATACGCAACACCCTGGACAGGTGTTGGCTGGGGCCGGGTGCCAGCTCGATAACCGCATTGGCCTGTAGCTGTTGCGCGGTGTAAATCCGGGGTATACGCATGTGGCCGTCAGCCTAGAGCCCCAGGTTCCTGTAGATTTCCCGCGTGGGCTCCACCTGGTTCATGGTGTAGAAATGGATACCGGGCGCACCGCTGTCCAGCAGTGTCTGGCACAATTGCGTCACCACCTCGATGCCGAATTTGCGAATACTGTCCTGGTCTTCCCCGTAGCCCTCGATCCGCTGACAAATCCAGCGGGGAATCTCGGCGCCACAGTTGCGTGAAAAGCGCGCCAGGTTGGCAAAGTTGATGATGGGCATGATACCCGCGTAAATTGGCTTACTGATGCCGGCGGCGCCACACTGATCGAGAAAATAAAAGTAAGCCTCGACGTTGAAAAAATATTGGGTGATAGCACTATTGGCCCCCGCGTCGAGTTTGCCCTTCAGGAAGTTGATATCGCTGTCGTAGCTCTTTGCCTCAGGGTGGACTTCCGGGTAGGCGGCCACTTCAATCTGAAAGTGATCGCCGGTGCGTTCGCGAATGAAGGCGACCAGTTCGTTGGCATACACCAGCTGTGATGAGCCGCCCATACCCGAGGGCATATCACCGCGCAGCGCCACCAACCGATTGATGCCTCGCTCCACGTATGAGTCCAGCAGCGCGTTGATGGCATTCTCGTCGTCGCCGCCGAAACTCAGGTGCGGGGCCACATCGATACCCAGGCCCTTGATCGCCGAGACCACACCCTGGGTTGAATCCCGGGTGGTGCCGCCGGCTCCGTAGGTTACCGAGAAAAACGCCGGGTCCAGCTCATTCAGGGACGGCGTGGTTTCCTGTAGCAGCTTTGCCTTGCCCTCCTCGGTGCGGGGAGGAAAGTACTCAAAGCTGACTCTGGGTTGCTGCCTGGGCATATTGCGATGTTCCCTAGTATTTATAGGTGTCGGGCTTGTAGGGGCCGTCGACACTGACATTGATGTAGTCCGCCTGCTCCTGAGTCAGCCTCGTCAGTACTGCGCCGAAGCCCGCGACCATGTGGGCGGCGACTTCCTCATCCAGCTTTTTAGGCAGAACTTCAACCGACAGCGCAGACGGCTTCATCTCTGGCTCCAGATCGGCGAACTTGCGCTCGTACAGGTATATCTGTGCCAGTACCTGGTTGGCAAAAGAGCCATCCATAATGCGCGAGGGGTGACCCGTCGCATTGCCCAGGTTTACCAGGCGGCCCTCTGACAACAGCAGGAGGTGGTCGTTGCTGGCCCGATCCCGATACACCTTGTGTACCTGCGGCTTCACTTCTTCCCATTCCCAGTTACTGCGCATGAAAGCAGTGTCAATTTCGTTGTCGAAGTGGCCGATATTGGAGACCACAGCGCCGTTCTTCAAGGCGGCAAGCATATTGGCGTCACACACGTTAAAGTTACCGGTGGTGGTCACTACCAGATCGATACAGCTGAGCAATGCGCTGTCAATGCTCGCCTCGGAGCCGTCATTAATACCGTTCTTATAGGGAGAAACCACTTCGTAGCCATCCATACAGGCCTGCATCGCGCAAATCGGATCGATCTCTGATATCCGTACTATCATGCCTTCCTGCCGCAGGGACTGGGCCGATCCCTTGCCGACGTCACCGTAGCCGATAACCAGTGCTTTCTTGCCGGCCAGCAGGTGATCGGTGCCGCGCTTGATGGCATCGTTAAGACTGTGGCGACAGCCGTACTTGTTGTCATTCTTGGACTTGGTTACAGAGTCGTTGACGTTTACTGCGGGAATTTTCAGCGTACCCTGCTTCAGCATCTCCAGCAGGCGGTGTACACCGGTGGTGGTCTCCTCGGTGACGCCATGGATCGTGTCCAGCATCGCGGGATACTTCTCATGCAACATACCCGTCAGGTCGCCGCCGTCGTCCAGCACCATATTGGCATCCCAGGGCGCACCGTTTTTCAATATGGTCTGCTCCAGGCACCAGTCGTACTCTTCCTCGGTCTCGCCTTTCCAGGCAAATACAGGAATACCCGCGGCGGCTATCGCAGCGGCGGCGTGATCCTGGGTGGAGAAAATGTTGCAGGACGACCAGCGAACCTCTGCGCCCAGTTCCAGTAGTGTTTCTATCAACACCCCGGTCTGAATTGTCATGTGAATACAACCCAGTATCTTCGCGCCCGCCAGTGGCTTGCTGTCCCGATACTTCGCCCGCATGGCCATCAGTGCAGGCATTTCGCCCTCGGCAATGTCCAGCTCCCGCCGGCCCCAATCGGCCAGGGATATGTCGGCTACTTTAAAATCTCCGGTGGTTTCCAGTTTTTCTGCTGTGCTCATCGTTGTTTCCTCTGTGAATCTTTCGTTGTCTTGGTTAATCGAATTCGGTGTATTTGAAATTTCATCGGTGGTACAGGCCAGTTAGCCCGAGTTTTTCTTACAATTTACCTCTGGAGCGATCGAGGCCAGATATGCCGGTAGTGAGTTTGGGGACCGTTGAGTGCAAGGATGCGCGAACCGAGCCTACATGGACGTATTTACGGCGTGTCCCAAAACTCACTACCGGCATATCCGGCCGTCTCTTCAATAACAATACTAAGAAGTAACGGTTACCTACAGTGCAGCCTTCAAAGCCTCTGCCTTATCCGTCTTCTCCCAGGTAAACTCCGGCAATTCCCTCCCAAAGTGCCCATAAGCTGCCGTTTTGCGATAGATAGGGCGTTTCAGGTCCAGCATGTCCACCAGCCCTTTGGGCCGCAGCTCAAAATGCTCCCGCACCAGCTCCGCGATGCGTGAATCAGCCAACTTCCCGGTGCCGAAGGTATCAATTGAAATGGACGTCGGTTCCGCCACGCCAATAGCGTAGGAAATCTGGATTTCGCAGCGATCGGCAAGGCCGGCGGCGACAATGTTCTTGGCGACATAGCGGCCGGCGTAGGCGGCAGAGCGATCCACCTTGGAAGGATCCTTGCCCGAAAACGCGCCGCCGCCGTGACGGGCCATGCCACCGTAAGTGTCCACGATAATCTTGCGCCCGGTCAGGCCGCAGTCGCCCACGGGGCCGCCGATAATGAATTGGCCTGTGGGATTAATGTGGTAGCGCGTGTCTGCATGCAGCCACTCGGCAGGCAGCACTTCCTTGATGACCTGTTCGAGAATCGCGCTGTGGATATCGGCCTGACTGATATTCTCGTCGTGCTGAGTGGACAGCACCACCGCATCGACGGCCACCGGCTTGCCATTGTCGTAGCGCAGAGTCACCTGGCTTTTTGCATCCGGGCGCAGCCAGGGCAGGGCGCCCGACTTGCGCAACTGGGCCTGGCGCTCTACCAGGCGGTGGGCGTAATAGATGGGAGCTGGCATCAGTACGCTGGTCTCGTTCGTGGCGTAGCCGAACATCAGGCCCTGGTCACCAGCGCCCTGCTCGTGGCCTTCGCTCTCGTCCACACCCATGGCAATATCCGGAGACTGTTTGCCAATGGCGTTCAGTACCGCGCAGGATAAACCGTCAAAGCCGACATCGGAGCTGTTGTAGCCGATATCGAGAATGACCTGTCTCACCACGTCTTCCAGATCGACATAGGTTGAGGTAGCGACCTCACCGGCTATAAGGACCATGCCGGTTTTGACCATGGTTTCTACTGCCACCCTGGCGTTTGGGTCGTCCACCAGGATGGCGTCCAGAATGGCATCGGAGATTTGGTCGGCCATTTTATCCGGGTGTCCTTCCGACACGGATTCGGAGGTGAAGATTGCGTATTCGCTCATAATTGCTTCCTTGATAGCGTCTCTAAAATTGTTTCAGCTGCGGCCAAACAGGCGCACCTGTATTTGAAATCCGTTGCGTTGCGCCAGATAGTCGCTGGCGATATCGGTAAGACCGGCCTCAGCGGCCCATTGAGTGAGTCGTTTCGGCTCGAAACCCAACCACAAGTCACCACAGTTCTCTCGCGCCCAGCCCTGGTCGTGGCTGCACAGGTCGGTGACCAGGACAACCCCGCCCGGCGCCAGGCAGGCGGCCACATCTTTTAATACCCGCCCAGGGGCCGGGGTGTGATGCAGCACCATATTAATAACAGCGCAGTTCACCTCGACTTCCTTGAGCCTGCCACAGCCGGTATCTCCGTGGATGAACTCAACATTTGCCAGACCGGCAGTCTTGGCCTTCTGGCGAGCCTGCTCCAGCATAAGTTCAGCGTTGTCCAGTGCCAGCACGCGCTGAAATCCCGGTGCCAATTCCAGCAGGAAGGCCCCGTCTCCGGGGCCAACTTCCAGCGCAGTATGGCGATTGGAAACCGGGGCATCCCGCAGCATTTGCGCCACGGTGTCGGCATATTGTTCGTAGCTGGCGATCAGATCCTGTTGCTGGCGGAATTTGTGGGCGTTGTCACGAAAGAAGTTGGCGGAGTTCTCTTCTCGCTGGCGGTGCAGGCCCGCCAATCTGTCGGCGATACTCGCAGGCAGCTCGATGGTGTCAACGCTTTCAAAGATGTGGCTTTGCAATGTGTCCACGCCGGGCCGCTGGCCCAGGCTGCTGCGGCGGTAAAATATGGAGTTGCCCTCCCGCCGCGTGGTCACCAGACCCGCTCCTGCGAGCACCTTCAGATGGTGGCTCAGAGCGGGCTGCCGTATGTCGAATATCGAGCACAGTTCAGACACCCCGAAAGAGTCTTTGCACAGCACCCGCAGAACCTGCAGGCGCAGCGGATCGGCGCTGGCTTTGCACAGAGCTACAAGCGCCGTCAGCTGGGGATCCAGGGCGGGCGCAACAGCCGCTGTGTCTGTGGGGGTAAGCATGGGGCGCGAGTCTAGCAGGCCTTGATATCTATATCAAAATATTTTGATATAGATATCAAGTTGCCGCATGTTTGCGTCAAAACACCAGAATCGGAAAATATACGCCTCATTGTTTGCCGTTCGCGCCCGCTTACGCGAAAATACCGACCGATTTTGGGCGCTCGCCCACCAAACTCGCCTGGAGAAACCGATGTCGTCCCCCCGTACGGAACTTGCCAATGCCATTCGCGCCCTCAGTATGGATGCGGTTCAAAAAGCCAATAGTGGCCATCCGGGCGCCCCTATGGGTATGGCCGATATTGCGGAAGTGCTGTGGAATGATTACCTGCAGCACAACCCAGCTAATCCGCATTGGCCCAACCGCGATCGCTTTGTGCTGTCCAACGGTCACGGCTCCATGCTGATTTACTCTTTGTTGCACCTCACGGGCTACGATCTGTCGATGGACGAGCTGAAAAACTTCCGTCAGCTTCACAGCAAGACCCCCGGCCACCCTGAATACGGCTACGCACCCGGGGTCGAAACAACGACGGGCCCACTGGGCCAGGGCCTGGCCAATTCCGTGGGCATGGCGCTGGCGGAAAAAGTGCTGGCGGCCCAGTTTAACCGTGCGGGTCACGATGTTGTCGACCACCACACCTATACCTTTCTCGGGGACGGCTGCCTGATGGAGGGCATCTCCCACGAGGTCAGCTCTCTTGCCGGTACGCTGGGGCTGGGCAAATTGATCGCCTTTTATGACGACAATGGCATCTCCATCGACGGCGAGGTCGAAGGTTGGTTTACCGATGACACCCCGGCGCGGTTCAAGGCCTACGGCTGGCAGGTGATTAATGATGTCAATGGCCACAGCCCTTCAGAGGTGAAGGCTGCCATAGAAGCTGCGCGGCACGAGACGGGCAAGCCTACTCTTATTTGTTGCAAGACGATTATTGGCAAGGGCGCACCTAACAAGCAGGGAACAGCGGCCACTCACGGCGCTGCCCTTGGGGCCGATGAAATTGCGGCAACCCGCGCGGCGATCGGCTGGGAGTATGAGCCTTTCCACATTCCCGATGAGGTATATGCCGGCTGGGATGCAAAAACTGCAGGGGCCGCGCGTGAGCAGGCCTGGGAAGAGAAGATGGCTGCCTATGCCGAGGTCCATCCAGAACTGGCCGGCGAATTGCGGCGCCGACTGGCGGGCGAGTTGCCTGCAGACTTCTCCGAGCGAGCGGCGCAGTACATCCAGCAGTGCCAGGAGGAGGGCGCAACGATTGCTTCGCGCAAGGCGTCCCAGAACAGCCTCAACGCTTTCGGACCGCTGCTACCCGAACTGCTGGGTGGGTCCGCTGACCTGGCAGGCTCCAATCTCACCATCTGGAGTGACTCCAGAGGCATCACCCGGGACGACGCCAGCGGCAACTACATCTATTACGGCGTGCGCGAATTTGGCATGGCTGCCATGATGAACGGCATCGCCCTGCACGGCGGCTTTATCAACTACGGCGCAACCTTCCTGATGTTTATGGAGTACGCGCGCAATGCTGTGCGGATGGCGGCGCTGATGAAGCTGCAGTCGATTTTTGTGTTTACCCACGACTCAATCGGTCTGGGTGAAGATGGGCCGACCCACCAGCCGGTGGAGCAGCTGACGGCGCTGCGTTCAACCCCCAATATGCACACCTGGCGCCCCTGTGATGCGGTGGAATCGGCAGTTTGCTGGAAATCGGCCATTGAGCGCCGGAATGGCCCCAGCTCCCTGGTGTTTTCGCGCCAGAGCCTGCCGCACCAGCCGCGCTCTGCGGATCAGGTGGCGGCCATCGCCCGGGGTGCTTATGTGCTGGTTGACTGCCAGGGCAGCCCCGACGCAATTCTGATCGCCACCGGCTCTGAAGTGGGCCTCGCTGTCGCCGCTGCAGAGCGCCTGACGGAAGCGGGTAAAAAGATACGCGTGGTATCCATGCCCTGCGCAGAAATATTTGAGGAACAGGATGCCGCCTACCGCGAATCCGTGCTGCCCAGCGATGTGCTGGCCCGTGTGGC
The DNA here is from genome assembly GCA_963977485.1 of uncultured Haliea sp. GTDB lineage: Bacteria > Pseudomonadota > Gammaproteobacteria > Pseudomonadales > Halieaceae > JARRPM01. Next base: position 149,764 of record CAXBOW010000003.1, on the reverse strand, counting down.
TGTTGAAGCCCTGCACGTGGACTTCTGGTACAAGTATGTGGGCCTTGATGGCCGTATCGTAGGCATGACAACCTTCGGTGAATCAGCTCCCGCCGCCGACCTTATGAACTATTTCGGCTTTACCGTGGACAACGTGGTCGCAGTGGTGGAAGAGGTGCTCTAGGGTCCCGCTGGTGTTGCGACTCGCGATAAACGGCTATGGCCGGATAGGCCGCAGTGTACTCAGGGCGCTGCATGAGAGTCCGTTGGAAAGTGGCTTGCAGGTGGTTGCAATCAACGAGCTCGCGGACGCGCGCACGATTTTGCACCTGACCCGCTACGATTCCACCCACGGTCGGTTTGCCGGTACGCTGGCCGGAGATGACGACCATTTGTGGGTAAACGAACAGGCCATCACCCTGCTCCGGCGCCCGGCCATAGGCGATCTGCCCTGGGGCGAGCTGGGCGTCGATCTGGTGCTGGAATGCACGGGGGCGTTTTCCGATCGCGCCACCGCCGAGCTGCACCTGCAGCAAGGGGCTGACAAAGTGTTGTTTTCCCAGCCCGCCGAGGCGGACGTCGATGCGACAGTCGTGTTCGGCGTCAACCACCATGAGTTGCAGGCGCATCATCGCATTGTCTCGAACGCGTCCTGTACTACCAATGCCATTGTGCCGGTGATCAAGGCCCTGCATGACGCTGTGGGAATCGAAAACGGTACAATAACCACTATTCACTCGGCTATGAACGACCAGCCGGTGCTGGATGCATATCATCACACCGACCTGCGTAAGACACGCGCGGCGTCCCAGTCGATCATCCCTGTCGATACCGGGCTCGCCCGGGGTGTGGAGCGCATACTGCCCGAGATGGAGGGGCGCTTTACCGCCCAGGCCCTGCGGGTGCCGACGCTGAACGTCTCGGCGCTGGACCTGACGATCTACACCCGTACACACACTGATGTTGCTGCTATAAACCGCGCTTTATATGACGCAGCTCAAACCCGATTCGCCGGGGTGTTGGGCTATACTGATGAGCTGCTGGCCTCCTGTGATTTCAACCACGACGCCCGCTCCAGTATTATCGACGCGAGCCAGACCCGGGTCAGCGGCGGGCGCCTGGTCAAGGTACTTACCTGGTTCGACAATGAGTGGGGCTATGCCAACCGAATGCTGGATGTGGCCAGCTACTGGGGCGGCCTTTAACAGCTGAGCGAGACACTTTATGAGCCTGAAAGTTAAGCTGATGCGGGACCTGGAACTCACCGGTAAACGGGTGTTGATCCGGGAGGATCTGAACGTCCCGGTGAAGGACGGCCATGTCAGCAGCGATGCGCGCATTCGCGCTGCCCTGCCAACCATTGAAGCTGCCATGCAAGCCGGTGCGAGAGTAATCCTGATGTCCCATTTGGGGCGTCCGGTGGAGGGGGAGTTTGACCCCGGTTTTTCACTGGCGCCGGTGGCAGAGCATCTGGCGGGCCTGTTGGGTAAACCGGTTCCGCTGGTGGATGACTGGCGCGGGGGGGTTGAGTTGGCAGATGGTGAGGTGGCCCTGTTGGAAAATGTCCGTTTCAACCCCGGTGAAAAGAAAGATGACGAGGCCCTGGCTCGCGCCTATGCCGGTCTCTGCGATATTTTCGTTATGGATGCCTTCGGCACAGCCCATCGGGCACAGGCCTCAACCCATGGCGTGGCCCGCTTCGCGCCCATAGCCTGTGCCGGGCCGCTGCTGGAAGGCGAGCTGAATGCCCTGGAGCAGGCGCTGGCCAATCCTGCCCGTCCCATGGTGGCGATTGTGGGGGGGTCCAAAGTCTCTACCAAGTTGACCGTGCTGGAAACCCTGGCAGATAAAGTGGATCAGCTGGTGGTCGGGGGCGGTATTGCCAATACGTTTCTTGCTGCCAGCGGAATGCCTGTGGGCAAATCCCTGTGTGAGCACGATCTGGTTGGGGCAGCGCAGGTCCTGATGCAAAAAACGCATATCCCCCTGCCCACTGATGTGGTGACCGCCACTGAATTTTCCGAGACTGCGGCGGCCACCACAAAGCCGGCCGGTGAAGTAAAAGAGGACGAGATGATTCTGGATATCGGCCCCGTTGCGGCGGAGGAAATTGCCGCCATTTTAATGCAGGCCGGCACGATTCTGTGGAACGGCCCGGTTGGGGTCTTCGAGTTCGAGCAGTTTGCCGCCGGCACTGAACGTGTGTCGCGGGCGATAGCCGATAGCCCGGCATTTTCCCTGGCGGGGGGCGGTGACACCCTGGCCGCAATTGACAAATTCGGCATCGCCGATAAGGTTTCATATATTTCCACTGGCGGTGGCGCCTTCCTGGAGTATGTGGAAGGCAAAACGCTCCCTGCGGTCGCGATGCTGGAACAGCGTGCCGAAGACACGCAGGGCTGAAACAGTACAACCTCACAAGAATTAAAGGACTACCAACATGGCATTAATCAGTATGCGACAGTTGCTGGACCACGCCGCAGAGCATGGCTACGGGGTTCCCGCCTTCAACGTGAACAACCTGGAACAGACCCGGGCAATCATGGAGGCGGCGGACAAAACCGATTCACCGGTGATCATGCAGGCCAGTGCCGGCGCTCGCAAATATGCCGGTGCGCCCTTCCTGCGGGCATTGATGGAGGCCGCCATGAATGAGTTCCCCCATATCCCGGTGGTCGTGCACCAGGATCACGGGGTGTCTCCCGGGGTGTGCCAGCGCTCCATCCAGCTGGGCTTCAGCTCGGTGATGATGGACGGCTCTCTGGGTGAGGATGGAAAAACGCCCATGGACTATGATTACAATGCGTCGGTTACGCGAAAGGTAGTCGAGATGGCTCATGCCTGTGGCGTTTCCGTAGAGGGCGAACTGGGTTGTCTCGGGTCTCTTGAGACCGGTGAGGCAGGCGAGGAAGACGGCAGCGGGGCGGAGGGTAAGCTGACTCTCGACCAGATGCTGACTGACCCGGAGGAGGCGGCGCAGTTCGTTAAGGACACCGGAGTAGATGCTCTCGCTATCGCCTGCGGCACCAGTCACGGCGCCTACAAATTTACCCGGCCCCCCACCGGCGACATTCTGGCCATCGATCGCATCAAGGACATCAACTCCCGCATTCCCAACACCCACCTGGTAATGCACGGTTCCTCCTCGGTACCGCAGGACTGGTTAGCCATCATCAATGAGTTCGGGGGTGACATTCCGGAGACTTACGGTGTGCCTTTGGAGCAGATTCAGGAAGGCATTCGGCACGGGGTGCGCAAGGTGAATATCGATACGGACCTGCGCCTGGCCTCAACCGGTGCGATTCGTCGCTTTCTGGCACAGCACCCCTCGGAGTTCGACCCCCGCAAATACCTGGCTGCAACGCAGAAGGCCATGCGCGATATCTGCATCGAGCGCTACGAGGCATTTGGTACTGCGGGCAATGCCGGCAAGATCAAGGTGAAGTCCCTGGCGGCCATGCAACTGGCCTACGATGCGGGCGAGTTGAATCAGCGCGTGAACTGAGCGAGTCCCTTGACACCGGAGCAGTTGCGGGAGTTGCGCGACGGGCTGCCGGCCTATGCGCAGGCGGGTGAGCCGACACCGCTGCAGCGCGTGTTCTGTCAGTACTACGGCATTGATTTTGTAGCCAACTACCCGGGCCTGCAGTATCGCCTGGGTACTGTTCAGTCCGGCGCTTTCAGTGTGGCCATGCACAGCTGGCTGCAAGAGGGGGCGAGCAGCAACCTGCTGCTGGTGCACGGCTATTTTGACCACAGTGGCCTGTTCGGCAAATTAATTGAGCACGGCCTCAGGCGGAACTGCAATGTTGTGATATTTGATCTGCCGGGGCACGGCCTGTCGTCCGGGGAGCCGGCGGTGATTGATGATTTTGCCGACTACAGCAGGGCCATTCACGCAGTGCTGGAGGCTGTGCAATGGCCGCAACTGCCACTGTGGGTGATGGCGCAAAGCACCGGTTGTGCGGCCCTGGTGGAATACACGCGGCACTACCCCTGGCCCTTTGCCGCAACGGTGCTGCTGGCGCCACTGGTGCGCCCGATGGGCTGGAAAGGTGGGCGCATGGCGCACTCGATAGTGCGGCACTTTGTGGATAGTATAGAGCGGAAATTCACTTCCAATTCAAGCGACCCGGACTTTCTCGAAGTCCTGAAGAGCGATCCGCTGCAAAGCCGGCGTCTGCCAGTGCGCTGGGTGACGGCTCTGCGGGCCTGGTTGGCGGCTTTGCCAGCGGCGAACCTGGTGGTCGGGAAGGCCCTGATCGTACAGGGGGATGCCGACCAGACGGTTGACTGGCATTTCAACCTGGAGTTTTATCAGATCCTGTTTCCCGGTAGCGAAGTGGTGATGTTGCCAGGCGCGGGGCATCAGCTGGCAAATGAGTCGACCCGGTTGCGGCAAAGCTATCTGGCGCGGGTAGATGCCTGGATTGCAGAGCAGGGCCTGCCAGCCCACACTATCGAAGCGCCCGTCCCATTGGGCTGATAACAAATGCGAATGTGAGGAAAGTATGAAAATTGGCGTATTGGTTCTTCTATACCTGACGATATTTACCCCCAGCCTGGCTGTGGCAGAGGAACCGGCCAAAACCTTCCCCGGTATCGAGGTGCTTATGACCCCCGAGGAGTTCCAGGCCGCAGGGCTGGACAAGCTGACCCCGGCAGAGCGAGAGTCCCTGAATGGCTTTCTTATCAGGTATACCGCCGAAGATGCGCCTCTTTTATTGACGACCGACGAAGAGGTGTTGCATGCGGTACAGGAGCAGGAAATTGTCTCGGTTATCCAGCAGCCCTTCAAAGGGTGGTCCGGGGATACGGTGTTCCGGCTGGAAAACGGGCAGGTCTGGCAACAGCGGCGCAATGGTAACTACGCCTACCGCGGGACCCATCCGGAGGTCGTTATTTCAAAGAATTTTATGGGCTTCTTTCGTATGGAGCTGGTGGAAAATGGCAAAGCTGTGCAGGTGAAACGAATAAAATAAAGCAGGATTTTGTCAATGGGGCGGAACTTTTTCCCGGTAATACTGCCGCTTAGCTGTTTTCAATCGTGATTTCTGTGCCAGAATGCCAGTCACAGGGGAGTTGATAGACCGGTGCGTATAAAGTCCGGCGTTTTCAACTCTTCCGGTAAAATTGTACAAACTTATAAACAAGGGGAAACAATATGTTGAGAAAATCTCAGCTTTCCGTAGCTGTAAGTGCCGCGCTCGGTATATCGTCCATGACGTTCATGCCCGCAAACGCTCAGGATTTGAGCGCCAACCAACTTGAAGAAGTCATTGTTACGGGCTCGCGTATTCAGCGGCTCAACCTAGTAAGTGCCAGCCCTGTAACCCAGGTAGACGCTGAAGACCTGCTCTTCACCGGTACCACACGGGTAGAGGATCTGGTGAAAAACCTGCCTCAGGTTTACTCCTACTCCAACAGCACCCAGCAGAACGGCGCCACTGGCACCGCGACCCTCAACCTGCGTAATCTCGGTGACGAGCGCACGTTGACGCTGATCAACGGTCGCCGTATGCCAGCGGGTTCCCCCGTCAGCGGTGGTCAAGGCGCTGACATCAACCAGATCCCCGGTGCCCTGATCAAGCGGGTTGAAGTACTCACCGGCGGTGCCTCGGCAACCTATGGTTCCGACGCGGTAGCGGGTGTTGTCAACTTCATCATGGTTGACGACTTCGAGGGTGTGAAGCTCGATTATCAATACAGCGGCTATAGCCATGACAATGACAGCAGCCGCTGGCAGAACGTGGTTGAGGGCGCGGGCTATCCTGCTCCCAGCGGCAATACCACTGACGGTGAGATGGACGATTTGTCGCTCATCATTGGCGGCAACTTTGAGAATGGCCGCGGCAACGCCACCGCCTATGCTACCTATCGCAAAATCAAGCCGATCTGGGCACGGGATCGCGATTACAGCGCCTGTAGCCTGAGTGATAATGTGGACGACTGCGCGGGTTCCTCCACCACGCCTCAGGGGCGGTTTATTGCTCCCGACGGTGAAAACTACCAGAACAATGGCAACCAGTTCGGACCCCTGGAGGACTTTTACAACTTTGGTGCACTGAACTACCTGCAGCGGCCTGACAAGCGCTACACCCTGGGCTCCTTTTCGCACTATGACATCAACGAACACGTGGAAGCGTATACCGAGTTGATGTACATGAATGACCAGTCGACCTCCCAGATTGCGCCCTCGGGCACTTTCTTCAACAACTCAAACATTCCTTGTAACAATGCGTTCTTGTCCGACCAGCAGTTCGACGTCATCTGTACCCAGCAGGGCCTGAACGTTGATGATGTATCCGAAACCCTGGTGGGTCGCCGCAACGTGGAAGGTGGTAACCGCCGACAGGAAACCGAGTACAACACCTTCCGGGGTGTATTCGGCCTGCGCGGGGACATCAACGACACCTGGCGCTACGATGGTTATTTCATGTACGCCCGGGTTGATTACTCGGACACCTACGAGAACGACCTGAATGTCAACAACATACAGCGCGCTTTGGAAGCCGTGGTGGATCCGGATACCGGTGATATTGTGTGTGCTTCCGCGTTGAATGGCGTTGATGGCGCTTGCGTGCCTTACAACGTGTTTGAGGCCGGTGCTGTTACCCAGGAAATGACGGACTACCTCGCCATTCCGCTTTATCAGGACGGCCAAACGGAACAGACTGTCGCTTCTCTTTACTTTGAAGGTGATCTTGGCGATTACGGCATTAAGATGCCCTGGGCCAACGACGGTATCGCCGTCGTGATTGGCGCGGAGTATCGCAAGGAGAGCCTGGAAACCAAGCCTGACCTGGGTTACCAACAGGGTCTCGGTGCCGGCCAGGGCGGTGCAACACAGCCAACCAGCGGCGATTACACCGTGAAGGAAGGTTTTATTGAAGCCAGTATTCCCCTGGTAGAGGGTAAGGACTGGGCCGAGCAGATCGTTCTGGACGGCGGTTACCGTTACTCTGATTACGACTACGGCGAAACTACTGACACCTACGGTATCCGTGTTGCCTGGGCCATCAACCAGCAGGTCAAGGTTCGCGCCAGTTACCAGCGCGCAGTGCGCGGCCCCAATGTGCAAGAGCTGTTTCTGCCACAGGGCCTCAACCTGTTCGATATGACTCAGGATCCTTGCACCAATGGTGTTCCCGGTGGTGTCAGCGTCGGGGGTTATACCCAGGCACAGTGCGCCCAGTCCGGCTTGACTGCCGCACAGTGGGGTAACGATCTCGACAGCGCTGCAGGGCAGTACAACTTCCTGCAGGGTGGTAATGAGAATCTTGCGCCTGAAAAGTCTGATACCTACAGCTACGGTGTAGTATTGACTCCTGATTTCGTGGAAGGGTTGACACTGACCATCGACTACTACGATATCAAGATCGAGGACGGCATCAACAACCTGAGCCCCGAATTTGTCCTTACGGAGTGTCTGGACGGGAATACGGCTCAGTGTGATAGCGTAAAGCGTAACGCTTCACGTGGTGATCTGTGGATTGGCTCCAACACTCAAACCAGCGGCCAGATTATTGCGCTGAATGAGAACCTGTCGGTTGAGCAAGTCAAGGGTTACGACGTTGTCGCCACCTACGACTTCGATATCGGCAGCTGGGGCAGCATGAGCCTCAACAACGTTCTGTCCTATGTTGACTCTTGGGATCAGCAGGAGTTGAGCAACGCACCGAAGGAAGAGTGTGCTGGCGTTTTCGGCGGCGTGTGTGGTTTCCCCACTCCGGACTGGCGTAACAACTTCCGTGCCACCTGGACCACTCCGTGGGATGTGACGGCCAGTGCTGCATGGCGTTACATCAGCGAAGTCGATGAGATAGACGACACTCGCTCTCTGAAGGAAGCAAACTACCTTGACGTGTCTGCGATCTGGGACATCAATGAGTGGGCGAGTGTCCGTGGTGGTATTAACAACGTGACTGACAAGGCGCCGCCTATCGTGGGCAGCAACCAGTCGGGTGCTTCTATCTACGGCGCTGCTAACACCTTCCCCGGTATGTACGACTCTCTCGGTCGTTACTGGTTTGTAGGTGCTTCTCTCAGCTTCTGATGACTCACTTCCTCAGGGCCCGGCATATGCGGGCCTGATGGGATTCAAACTGAAAAAGGCCACCTCGCGATGAGGTGGCCTTTTTTCTGCGCTCTAAAAATCCAGCGTCTGCGGTCTTGAACCAATCCTTGGTGTGCTAAAATAGCACTCTGCAGCGAATAGTTCCCTCAATACCAGCCAGCCTGGCCAGCGCCATATCGCTGTATTCTGCATTGATATCGATAACCACATAGCCCACGGATTCATTGGTCTGTAGAAACTGCGCGACGACGTTAACGTTGTTATCAGAAAATACCCGGTTGATTGCACCCATAATGCCAGGGATATTGTGGTGTATGTGTAGCAGGCGGTGGCTGCCGGCGTGTTCTGGCAGCGCGACTTCCGGGAAGTTCACCGAGCTTATGCTGGTGCCGTTATCACTGTAGCGTGCGAGTTTTTCCGCGACCTCTGTACCAATATTTTGCTGGGCCTCGATAGTGCTGCCACCGATATGTGGTGTCAGGAAGGTATTGTCAAATTGCCGCAGGGGCGATACGAACTCCTCTTCGTTGGAGCGTGGCTCCACAGGGAATACATCGATGGCAGCACCGCCGAGTTTGCCGCTTTTGAGCTGCTCCGCAAGGGCGTCGATATCGACTACCGTGCCACGCGAGGCATTGATAAGAATGCTGCCCGGTTTCATCTCCGCCAGCTGCGCACTTGCCATCATGTTCTGGGTGGATCGGTTTTCCGGCACATGCAGGCTTACCACGTCGGAGCTGTTGAGCAGTTGCGTCAGGCTGGCTATCTGGCGGGCGTTGCCCAGGGGCAACTTATTGACCACATCGAAAAATTGCACCCGCATGCCCAGCCCTTCTGCGATAACACCCAGCTGCATGCCAATATTGCCGTAACCGATAATGCCGAGAGTCTTGCCCCTGATCTCAAAGGAATTTGCCGCGGATTTTTGCCATTCACCCCGATGTGCCTTGGCGTTTTTTTCGGCGACGCCGCGCAGCAGGAGAATCGCCTCCGCGATAACCAGCTCGGCCACGCTGCGGGTATTGGAAAAAGGCGCGTTGAAGACAACAATCCCTTTTTTGGTTGCTGCCGCCAGGTCGACCTGATTGGTGCCAATGCAAAAACAGCCCACCGCAACAAGCTTCCTGGCACTTTCAAAAATGTCCGCAGTGAGTTGGGTGCGCGAGCGTATTCCAACAAAGTGGGCATCGCTAATCGCGCGTTTCAGCTCTTCCGGAGGCAGGGCCTTCTGGTGTAACTCTATGTTGTGGTAGCCGGCATTTTGTAATGTTTCTACCGCGGACGGGTGAACCCCCTCCAACAACAAAATCCTGATCTTACTTTTTTCCAGTGACTCTTGTGCCATTTGGGTGGGGATCCCTGCCGGTTGAACGAAGCCCTCGGGAGAGTGAGATAGAAATCTACCTGCCGGGGAAAAACGGCGCGTATGGTACCATACGCGCCCCCTGAAACGGCGCCCTGTGAAAAATACCGGAGGTAGGCCAGGTGACACCCATTGATGAAAATATTCTGACGGCTCTGGGCGAGATTGTCGGACCCGATAAAGTGCTGACCGATGCGGGCTCCCTGCTGCAGTACGGCCGCGACTGGACCCGCGCTTATACTCCCGACGCCGGAGCAGTCGTATTGCCTGCCTCGGTCAGCGAGGTGCAGGACATTGTGCGCCTGGCGGCTCGCGAGCAACTGGCAATCGTACCTTCCGGTGGCCGTACTGGCCTCAGTGCCGGCGCGGTAGCGCGCCACGGGGAACTGGTGTTGGCTCTTGACCGGCTCAACCATATCGAGGACTTCAATGCGGTTGACCGCACCGTGCGTTGCGGAGCCGGCGTGGTGACTGAGCAACTGCAGCAATTCGCCACAGAGCAGGGGCTGTTCTACCCGGTGGACTTTGCCTCCAGTGGCTCCAGCCAGATCGGTGGCAATATTTCCACTAATGCGGGTGGCATCAAGGTGATCCGCCACGGCATGACCCGGGACTGGGTTGCCGGACTGAAACTGGTCACCGGCACGGGTGAGCTACTGGACCTCAATAGGGGCCTGGCAAAGAACAACGCGGGCTATGACTTGCGTCAGTTGGCCATCGGTGCTGAGGGCACATTGGGGGTGGTGGTAGAGGCGACCATGTCACTCGCTCGTCAACCCGACAATCTTGCAGTGTTGGTGCTGGGTCTGCCCGACATGGCCGCCATCATGTCGGTGCTTTCCGCCTTTCAGGCGGACATCGAACTCAGTGCATTCGAATTCTTTTCCGAGCTTGCCCTGTGCAAAGTGGTTGAACACCAGGGACTGCAGCGGCCGTTTGCGACACCCGCGGAATACTATGCTCTGCTGGAATTTGAACAGCCGGATGAACAGGCCCTGGAAAAGGCAATGGGACTATTTGAACACTGTATGGAGCAGGGTTGGGTAGTGGACGGTGTCGTGAGCCAAAGCGTCGCCCAGGCCATGGCTCTCTGGCGCTTGCGCGAAGACATTTCGGAAACCATCTCCCGCTGGACTCCCTACAAGAACGACATTTCTACTCTGGTATCGCGGGTGCCCGAGCTCCTCAGCGAAGTCGAGAGTGTGGTTAACGCGAGCTACCCCGAGTTTGAAATCGTCTGGTTTGGCCATATCGGCGACGGCAATGTGCACTTGAATGTGTTGAAGCCCGATGGGATGGACATGGATGAGTTCCAGCGCCGTTGTGGTGAAGTATCAACCTGGGTGTTTGAGATTGTGCAGCGCCATGGCGGTAGCATTTCCGCAGAACACGGTGTGGGTCTGCTCAAAAAAGATTACCTGCATTACAGCCGTTCTCCACTGGAAATCGACATCATGCGGCAGATCAAGCGAGTGTTCGATCCGCAGGGGATCATGAACCCGGGGAAGATCTTTGATCTTTGACATTGCCTTCCGTTAAGTTGGGGGCAGGTATAAATGTTCTTTTGATTCTCGCCGTGGATGCGACAGTGTGCACTCCGAGACACGCCGCAAGTACATCCATGTAGGCTCGTTTCGCGCATCCATGCGCTCAGCGGTCCCGCAGCGCACACTGCCACACCCACGGCTACCATCAGTGATGTATTAGGTGTGAGGGTTTAACTATTAGTTTCTTGCGAGCGAACATTTCTGAGCAGCGGGCGTGAGATGTCGTTTCGCCGGACCGTAGAGCACATGGATGTGCGAAACGAGCCTACATGGACGTATTTACGGCGTGTCCGGCGAAACGACATCTCACGACCGTTGCGTATAGACTAAATCACAAAAAAATACGTCTGGCAGAGACCACTCAGATTAATCACTCCGCGAAAAGTGTTTTCACGCCAGAAGCAGTCCCAAGCAACAAAACATCCGCGGGCTTCAACGCAAAGAGTCCATTGGTCACCACACCGGTGATGTTGTTGATTTTCGCCTCCATCGCCAGAGGCGCGGGAATCGAAAAGTTGAACACATCGAGAATAATATTGCCGTTATCCGTGACGACACCTTCACGATAGACCGGATCGCCACCGAGCTTGACCAGCTCCCGCGCCACATGACTGCGCGCCATGGGAATCACTTCGACCGGCAATGGGAACTGGCCCAGGGTGTGAACGAGTTTGCTCTCGTCGGCGATGCAGATAAACTCGGCCGCCACAGCGGTGACAATTTTCTCCCGGGTTAATGCCGCGCCGCCGCCCTTGATCAATTGCAGGGCGCTGTTACTTTCGTCGGCGCCGTCTATATAGAAATCCACCTGGTTGACCGTATTCAGGTCATAGACCGGAATGCCGTGGCTTTTCAGGCGTGCCGCCGAGGCCTCGGAACTGGCGACTGTGGCGTTGATGAGGCCCTTGATGCCAGCGAGACTATCGATAAACAGGTTGGCGGTGGAGCCGGTGCCTATGCCCAGCACGGTATCGTTGTCCAGTTTGGGGCGGATGTACTCCAGCGCTGCAGCGGCAACGGCCTGTTTCATGTCGTTCTGATTCATGGTTTTTCTCCGTATGCCGGATGGTGTCAAAGCGCCACAGTATAGGGCAGGGTATCCGGCCGATCACGAAAAATACCCAAATAGCCGATGCCTGTGGGGCTGAAAAACCGGGCTCGCTACATTAAGATGGTCGGCCTGCCTGTTAACCCGGAAACACCGTCCTGATGCCAGAGTCCTATATCAAGCGAATACTCGATGCACGCGTTTACGACGTCGCCAGGGAGACGCCGATAAACGAGGCCCTGCTGATGTCGCGTCGGCTGGACAACCGGGTGTGGCTGAAACGCGAAGATCTGCAACCGGTGTTCTCGTTTAAGTTGCGTGGAGCGTACAACAAGATGAGCCGGCTGAGCCCGGAGCAGCTTGCGGCTGGTGTGGTAGCGGCGTCGGCGGGCAATCACGCGCAGGGCGTGGCGATGGCAGCGCAGAAACTGAACGTCAAGGCAACCATCGTCATGCCCCGAACCACACCACAGATAAAGGTGGACGCGGTGCGCAATCGCGGTGCGCGGGTAGTGTTGCACGGAGATTCATTTGAAGAAGCGTCCGTTCACGCCCGCAAGCTGGTGGATGAGAAAGCCATGACCTATGTGCACCCCTTCGACGACGCCGACGTGATCGCCGGGCAGGGCACGATAGGTATGGAAATTGTGCGCCAGCACCAGCAGCCCCTGGATGCCTTGTTTGTGCCGGTAGGTGGCGGTGGACTACTGGCGGGAATCGCGGCCTATGTGCGCTATGTGTGGCCCGATACACGCATTATTGGGGTGGAGCCCGAGGACGCTGCCTGCCTGCAGTTGGCTTTGCAGAAGGGTCGCCGGGCGACGCTGCCGCAAGTGGGCCTGTTTGCAGAAGGCTGTGCCGTCGCGCAAATCGGCAAGGAGACGTTCCGTGTTATTCGCCAAACGGTGGATGAGGTTATCACTATCTCCACCGACGAGATGTGCGCCGCGATCAAGGATATTTTTGAGGACACACGCGCCATTACCGAACCGGCCGGCGCTTTGGCGCTGGCTGGATTAAAAAAGTACGTGGAGAATACCGGTGTAACGGGGCAACACCTGCTGGCGGTAGTCAGTGGTGCCAATACCAACTTTGACCGCCTGCGTTACATCTCGGAGCGTACCGAGACCGGCGAGCATCGCGAGGCCGTTATCAGCGCAACGTTACCGGAACAGCCCGGCGCGTTTAAAAAGTTTTGTGCCACCCTCGGGCGTCGTAATATTACCGAGTTTAATTATCGTTACGCCGATGCGGGTTCGGCGCAAGTCTTCGCGGGTTTATCGGTGGTGCCCGGCGGTGAGGATCTCGCAGACCTGCTTGCTGACCTCGAAAAGCACGGCTATATCACCGAAGATCTCACCGATAACGAGGTAGCCAAGCTACACGTGCGTTATATGGTGGGTGGGCATGCGCCGATGGCGGTTGATAACGAGTGTGTGTACCGGGTGGAATTTCCAGAGCGACCGGGTGCCTTGCTGGCCTTTCTTTCGGGGTTGGGGCAGCGCTGGAATATATCCATGTTTCACTATCGCAACCACGGGGCCGCCTTCGGCCGTATTCTGGTGGGAGTGCAACTGCCGAAAAAAGAACGCCGCGATTTTGAGCAGCTTTTGAGCGAGCTCAAGTTTCCCTACTGGGACGAGACCAATAATCGCGCCTACCAGCTCTATTTGGGTCAACGCAGGGGATAAACTGCCGAAATGCCCAGTTTGCGCGGGTTTCGGGGTTTTCTTTTACCCTCGGCTGGGATAAGATTGCGCCGAGTTTGTGTAATAATCACGAAAAAAACACTAGGTACACCCGTGGTGCAAACGGAAGACAGCTTGCGAATTGCTGTGCTATCAACATTGGCTAGAGAATAAAAAAGTTGACGAGAAAACCGGATCTACTTTTCATCCTGTTGCTTGCTTTCAGTGTTGGCGTGCTCGGAACGCTGTTACTGCCTCTTGCGGCAAATGACACTGTGGCAGCGCCCGCCTCGGAATTACAGGCAGGCGTTATTATTCAGGAATGAGGGCTGCCCTCAGTTTGTTTCCACCCTGCAGCAGTGCAGGGCGGCTTCAGTTAGCACAAAATCCATAGAAATATCCCACGGATCCCCGGGCACCCGGGCCACTTGCTGTAGTGCGTGCGCGAGCCCCACCAGCAGCGGGCCATCTACCCCCGCCAGTGCCCGGTCATAGTATCCACCCCCCATTCCCAGCCTCCCGCCATGAAGGTCCCAGGCCACCAGTGGCAGTAACACAATATCCAGAGCCGAGACGCTGCTGCGCTCTGCGTCTGCAGCCGGTTCCGGTATGCCGAAGCGATTGGCCTGCAGCGTCATAGCGCTGTCCCAAAGGGCAAATTCCAGTTCGTTGTTTTCATTAATTACAGGCAGGAAGAGCAGTTTGCCTTCACTGCGGCACACTGCTTCCAGTGAAGACGTTTCGATTTCGCCATCGTTGGCGAGATACAAGGCAATGCGAGTCGCTTCGGACCACCCGGGTAGCTGGTTGACCCGTCTGGACACAGCGCTTGCCGCCCGGAGTTGTGCCGGTGGTTTCAGCGCCTGTCGTTGCTGGCGCATATGCTTGCGCAGCTGGGCTTTGCTTGGGCTCATACAAGTTGGATTCCTGGCGTACCGCTGACAGCACTGCCCTTGAACCCGATGGTTCAAGGTGGTGGTCCCTGTACTGTATCAGGCTTTCCGGTCTGGGCCGGACATGCACACCAACAGCAGCGAGAGACCCCCGGATACATATTATCGGCTCGAGGACTGTCTGCCTGGCGCATACGCCAGGTACCCGTGGCTATTATAACCCAGAAAAGCCGGAGCGGCGTAAATCAGCTAATTTCGAGTTGGCGCAGTTGGTACAGGGCATCATCCAGTTTGCGGTTGATACGCTGCACCGACTCTGCAGAGGGTGGCAGCTCCACCATCTCAGGCTGTTCCGATGCACGCAGTAATTCGTGGCTGATATTGAGCGCCGCCATCACCGCGATACGCTCCAGTCCGATCACTTTGCCGCTGTCACGTATGCCGCGCATTTGCTTGTCGAGGTATTTTGCGGAGACCATCAGTTCGGCTTCCTGTTCTTCAGGGCAGGCGACCTGGTAATCCTTGTCGAGTATTTTAACCGTTACGGTGTTTGGCTGAGACACGACACTAGTTCTCCATAGTCCGCAGGCGATTGATCATGGCTTCGACCCGCGTGCGGGCGAGCTCGTTCTTGTCTATAAGATCCTGTCGCTCGCTCTGCCAGCCGGCGTTGTCGGCTTTCAGTGCCTGATTTTCACGATTGAGTTGATCGCATAGCGCAATCAACTCATCAATCTTCTGTTCAAGAACCTGGAGTTCGTTGTCGGCCATGGAGGTATACTGGGGTCGTTTATTCGTGTCTGCCACTATAGTGGTGGCCCGCAGCAAGGTCAACGTAACAAAATTCATACATATCAATAGCATGCCAAGTTTTTTGCAGCAATCGGTCGAAGTGCACCGGCCGCTGCCGGGCAATTTTCTTTTGAAAGGAGAACAATATGTCTACCAATTCGCGTGGGGAGGTGTCGCAATTTGACTTCGAGGAGCTGGCAAACCAGCTGCTGGAACAGGGTATAGCGGTCTCCCCCGCCGATTTGCACGGCTGCATCGTGGGCCTGTTGGCGGCCGGCGCAAGCCATGAGGCCGAAGCAGGGCTGGCTGCGCTGCATGAGTCTCTGGACCTGGATCTGCACGGTGAGTTGGCGGAGCAGATACTGGCGCTCTACCGGACTACGGCGCTGGCGCTGGCCGATGATGAATTCGATTTTTATCCGCTGCTGCTGGATGACAGCGCGGACCTGGCCAGCCGCACCGCGGCACTGGCCAGTTGGTGCGGCAGTTTTTTGTCTGGCTACGCTCATGCCAGCGCCGCGACCGATCAGCAGCGCTCTGCATTGCCTGAAGACAGTAGCGAAGTGTTGCGTGACCTGGCAGCCATCGCCGAGGCGGATCACGACGACATCGAAGAAGACGAGGAATCTGAAAAGGCCTATGCGGAGTTGACCGAGTATATCCGCTTCGCCGCGCTGAATGCCTATGCGGACCGGATGCCTGGTGTCGCCGGAGAAAATGTTGTCAATCCCCGGGGCTCGCTGCACTAGGGGCCGATAATTACTGCGGGCTTCACCAGCTGTGATAATCTGCGGCTCTTTGGCCAGCTTTCCCCAGCATTTATCGCATGACTATCAGTAAAACCGAATTTGCGCGGCGCAGAAAAAACCTGATGGCGTTGATGGAGCCCGACAGTATCGCCATTATTCCCTCGGCTCTGGAGCAGATGCGCAGCCGGGATACGGAGCATCCGTTTCGCCAGGACAGTGATTTTTACTACCTTTGTGGCTTTACCGAGCCCGAGGCGGTGATCGTGCTGGCTCCCGGGCGTCGACACGGGCAGTTTGTGATGTTCTGTCGGGAGCGCGATCCCGGAATGGAGTTGTGGAACGGCTACTGCGCTGGACCCGAAGGCGCCTGCGAGAAATTTGCGGCCGACGACGCTTTCCCCATCGGCGACATCGACGATATTTTGCCGGGCCTGATTGAAGGCCGCGACCGCGTTTATTATTCCATGGGGCGCAGTACCGAGTTTGACCGGCAGATTATGGATTGGGTCAACAGCATTCGCAGCAAGGAGTCCTCCGGCGCGGTCCCGCCTGGCGAGTTTACCGATCTCAACCATTTGGTTCACGACATGCGCCTGGTGAAAAGTGCCGCGGAACAGCGCCTGTTACGTCAGGCGGGAGAGATTACCGCCAGGGGACATGCCCGCGCCATGCGGTTCTGCCAACCCGGCCAAAACGAGTACCAGTTGGAAGCCGAGCTCGCGCATGAGTTTGCGTCCAGCGGGGCAAGACACCTCGCCTATCCGTCAATTGTTGGCAGCGGGGTCAACTCCTGCACCCTGCATTACCTGGATAACAACTGTGTGATGCGCGATGGAGACCTGGTATTGATCGATGCTGGCTGCGAGCTGGAATATTATGCCGCGGATGTTTCTCGTACTTTCCCCGTCAATGGCCGGTTTACGGGTGAACAGCGAGCACTTTATGACGTTGTATTGCAGGCGCAGCTGGCCGCGATCGCGAAAATCAAACCGGGTAACAATTGGAACCAGCCCCATGATGCCAGCGTGCGTGTTATCACCGAGGGGTTGGTAGAGCTTGGCCTGCTGAGAGGCGGGGTGGACCAGCTCATCGAGCGCGGCGCCTATCGCGAGTTTTATATGCATCGGGTAGGGCACTGGCTGGGGTTGGATGTGCACGACGTCGGCGATTACCGTGTGGGGGACCAGTGGCGCCAACTGGAAGCGGGAATGGTAATGACCGTTGAACCGGGTATTTATGTCTCGCCGCATAACAACAAGGTTGCCCGGAAGTGGCGCGGTGTTGGCATCCGGATAGAGGACGATGTGTTGGTGACGGCGCAAGGTTGTGAAATTCTTACTGCCGCTGTGCCCAAGGCAGTGGATGACATTGAGGCACTGATGGCGGGATGAACCGGTGAAACAAACTCGCGATATTGTTATAGCCGGTGGCGGAATGGTAGGTGCCAGCCTCGCGCTTCAGCTCGCCCGCGTACTGCCGGAGGATACCTCGATTTGCCTGATAGAAGGCTTTGCATTGCCAGCGCCACTGGCAACGGGCCGGCCCGAGTACCACCCATCGTTTGATGCCCGGTCCACGGCCCTGAGTTATAGCTCGCGGCTGATCTACGAGAAAATGGGCTTTTGGGATGAGCTGCTGCAGTGGTTGTGTCCGATAGACAGCATCCATGTATCAAGCCGGGGACGATTTGGCAGCTCGCTGTTACGGGCGGGAGATTACGCCTGGCCGGCATTGGGTTACGTGGTGGAAAATGCCTGGCTTGGCAATGCCTTGGTCCAGGCCCTGCACCGCCAGGGTCGCGTGGAAATTCTCAGCCCGGCCAAGGTGGTCGCTGCTGTGCCCGCAGGTCGGGGAATGCGGCTGCAACTGGAGAATGCACCGTTTTCCGACATCGACACCGCGCTGCTGTTGGTCGCCGATGGGGCCACCTCCGGGTTACGTGAGCAGCTTGGCGTGCATGTTCAGGAAAAGCCCTATCGCCAGCATTCCCTGATAGCAAATGTGGCTTTTGCCCAGCCCCACGCGGGTTGCGCCTACGAACGATTCACCGACCAGGGGCCGGTGGCGTTGCTGCCATTGCTTGCCTCCAGCCCGGGTGAGAATCGCAGTGCCCTGGTCTGGACGCTATCACCCGGGCAAGCGGAACACCTTCAAGCGTGTCCGGCGGGGGAATTTCTGCAGGCACTGCAGGACAGATTTGGCTACCGTTTGGGACGAATGGTGCAGGTTGGGGAGCGCCATTGCTATCCGCTGTCACTTATCCAGTCCAGTGAGCAGGTGCGGCAGGGTGTGGTGGTGATGGGCAATGCGGCCCATGCCCTGCACCCAGTGGCAGGGCAGGGTTTCAACCTGGCATTGCGCGACGTCGCCGAGTTGGCGAAGGTTGTCACCTGGGGCATCGGTGAAGGGCAGTCCCCCGGTGACCTCAGCCTGTTGCAACGCTACCTGACGCGACAGCAGCCCGACCAGTACAGGACAATCGAATTTAGCGACCGCCTCCCCTCCCTGTTTATGCAAACTGACCCGGTGTTGGGCCTGGCGCGTGACCTGGCTCTTTCCGGGCTGGACATCCTGCCGCCCCTGAAGCGGGTCTTTGTGCGGCACGCTGCGGGAGTTGCAACAATGGCCGCTGGCATGGGCGATCCACCCGCGGAGCAGAGGCATGGCTGAAACCCTGCGGTTCGATATCGTAATTGTAGGTGCCGGCATTGCCGGCAGTGCACTGGCAGCCGCCCTCAGTGGCAACGGTCTGGCCATCGCCCTGCTGGAAGCGCAGTCGCTACAGCGGCCAGAGTTGCCTGTAGCACGCCAACTGCAGGATTTTGATTCGCGCGTCAGCGCAATTACGCCGCGCTCGAGAAGTTTGCTTGAGAAGCTTGGGGCCTGGGAAGCGGTAGCGGCCTACCGCCAGTGCGCCTATCAACATATGACCGTATGGGATGCTGAGGGTACCGGCGGGATCGAGTTTGATTGCGCTGACGTTAACGCGCCGGCTCTGGGCCACATCGTGGAGAACAGGGCCATCGTCAGCGCGCTGTTGGCCTGTGTTAACCGATCTGCCGACGTCACCGTATTCAGTGAGACGAGGTTGCAGGACTGCAGCCGCGACGACAATGCGTCTGTTACCCGTATTCAGTTGGATAACGGCGCCACCCTGGAGGCAGACCTGTTGGTTGCCGCTGACGGCGCCCTGTCGCGAGTGCGGGAGATGTTTGGGTTCACTACCCGCGAGTGGGATTACGGTCACAAGGCCATTGTCACTACCGCGCAGCTAGAGCATTCGCACGAGGAAACCTGCTGGCAGCGCTTTCTCACCAGCGGCCCGCTGGCGTTTCTACCGCTGCCGGGCGATGGCGATCACCATTACTGCTCTATTGTGTGGTCGCTGGCGCCTGAACGCGCAGAATATCTCATGGCACTGGACGATGAAGCTTTCTGCGGAGAGCTGGAGAGCGCTATTGAGCGCCGCCTTGGGCGAGTACTGGGCTGTTCACAACGCGTTGCTTTTCCGCTGCGCCAGCGCCACGCTGTCGATTACGTACAGACCGGAGTTGCCCTCGTCGGGGATGCCGCCCATACCATTCATCCGCTGGCGGGCCAGGGGATTAACCTGGGGCTGCAGGATGTCGCTGTACTGGCTGAAGAGATTCTCGGTGGCCAGGCGCAGGGTCTGGACCCCAGGCAGCTCGCGTTGTTGCGACGCTACCAGCGGCGGCGCAAGGGTGAAAACCTGCTGATGATGGCGGCAATGGACGGATTCAAGGCTCTCTTCGAGCAGCAGTCCCTGCCCTTGCGCTGGCTGCGCAACGCCGGAATGCGCCGTGTCAGCCATATGGGGCCACTAAAGCAGCAGTTGATCCGCCGGGCCATGGGTGTGGCCTGATCCGGATTAGCGCTGCATCATCATTGTTTTTCACCGCCTGCTCGCTAAAATGGAGCGGCCCAAAAGCCCGCACCCCCACCCGATTGGACATCGCCAGAGGATATACTATGAGCCAGACTCCCAATGAATTGAAATACGCCAGCAGCCATGAATGGGCGCGTCTGGAGGAGGATGGCACGATCAGCGTGGGCATCACCGACCACGCCCAGGAGGCACTGGGCGACGTGGTATTTGTCGAGTTACCCGACGTGGGTACGGTGCTTGCTGCCGGAGATGAGGCCGGTGTGGTTGAATCCGTAAAGGCGGCTTCAGATATTTATGCGCCAGTGGGTGGCACGGTTATCGAAATTAACGGGCAGCTCGAGGATGAGCCCGAGATGGTTAATAGCGATCCCTATAATGACGGCTGGTTTTTCAAGCTCCAGCCCGGTGATACCAGCGAGCTGGAAGCATTGCTGTCTGCCGGGGATTACCAGCAGCAGTGTGATGACGAGGACTAGCCGCCGGTTGAAAAACCCTCAGCCAGTTGTTCGATCTTGAGTGCTGAGGCGGCGCCAGCTGCCGAACTCTACCTGCGCAGGGGGGCTGATCGACGCCTGCGGGGCGGCCACCTCTGGATATACTCCAATGAAATAGATACAGGGCGGACTCCGCTGGGCGAATTTGCCGCCGGCGATCTCGTTGCCGTTAAGGATGCTGCCGGTACCGTCATGGGTTCGGCGTACATGGAGCCCCAATCCCTTATCTGCGCCAGGTTATATGCCCCGGGGGAGCAGCGAGATCTCGATCAGGCGTTGTTTACCGAGCGTCTGGTGACAGCGCTCGCTGGACGGACGGCGGTATTTGATCGGCCTTTTTATCGCCTGGTGTACGGCGACAGCGATATGCTGCCGGGGGTGGTGATCGATCGTTTCGGTGACTACCTGGTAGTGCAGCTGAATAACGCCGGTATTGAGCGATTTCGCGAAGGCCTGGTCGCCGCGCTGATCGCCCAGTTTCGGCCGCGCGGTATTCTCCTGCGCGGCGATAGCCGCAGTCGCCGAGAGCAGGGTCTGGCCGAGGGAGCTGAGGTCGTCCACGGCGAGGTGCCTGAACGGGTGATGCTGGAAGAGAATGGCGTGCAATTCATGGTGCCCGTCCACGAGGGCCAGAAAACCGGTTGGTTCTACGACCACCGCATGTCGAGAGCGCGCCTGGCTTCCTGGGTAAAGGGCAAGACCGTACTCGATGTGTACAGCTACATTGGCGGCTGGGGCATACAGGCTGCCGCGTTTGGTGCCACACAAGTCTGTTGCCTGGATAGCTCTGTGCAGGCCCTGGAAGGTGTGTCCACAAATGCCGAGCTGAACGGTTTACAGGACCGGGTTTCCACATTGCGCGGTTCCGCTCCGGAAACCATGGCGACTCTGCGCGCGGAAGGTCGTCAGTTTGACGTGGTCATTCTCGATCCGCCGGCGTTTATCCAGCGCAAGAAGGACCTGAAGAAAGGCATCACCGCTTACCGGCGTATCAATGAGCTGGGCCTGCACTTACTGCGCCCGGGCGGATTGCTTGTTTCCGGCTCCTGCTCGATGCACCTGTCCCGGGCGGACCTGATTTCGGCCATGCAACAGGCTGCTGTGCGGGCGGCTTGTCAGTTGCGCGTTGTCGAGCAGGGCGCGCAGGGCCCGGACCACCCCATACATCCGGCGATTCCGGAGACCGAGTACCTCAAGGCGATTTTTGCCCGCAAAATATAAGCGCACGAAAACGGTGTCAGCTGTGTACGTTAATCCCGCAGGGATATAACGGGCCACCCCCGGGCATTCGCCCGCGCGCGCAGCCGGTCGTCAGGATCAACCGCGACAGGATTATCGACGATCTCCAGCAGTGGCAGATCGTTATGCGAGTCGCTGTAAAAGTATGCGCCTTCCAGCGTGATATTGCGCTGGGCCAGCCAGCTGTTCAGGCGGGTGACTTTGCCGGCATGATAAGACGGCACCCCGAAAGGCTCCCCTGTGTACCGGTTATCAACAATCTCACCCTCGCAGGCGATCAGGTCGCTGACTCCCAATAGACTGGCAATCGGTCGGGTGATGAATTCGTTGGTGGCAGTAATAATCAGTAATTCGTGACCCCGGGTCCGGTGGCTGTCCAATAGCTGTGCCGCCTTTGGCAGCAGGATCGGTTCAATTTTGGCGACCATGAAATCCCGATGCCAGGCATCCAACTGGTCCCGCGGGTGGCCTGCAAGAGTGGATAGCGAGAAGCGCAAATAGGCGTCTATATCCAGCGTGCCGGCCTTGTAGTCAGCGTAGAACTGGTCATTGCGGGCGGCAAAATCCTCTGCGTCAACCAGCCCGCGCTCGCAGACGAATTCACCCCACAAGTTGTCGCTGTCGCCGCCCAACAGAGTGTTGTCCAGGTCAAAAATAGCCAGCGTCACAGTCAAAAAACTCCTCAAAAGGGCGGCCAGCATAGCGAGAGTCAAGCACCGAGTAAATTTCTCTGACGCCGGAAAGTGTGGAACAATAGATCAGGGAGACACCGACCCAATAACGAGAGTGACGCTTCGACGTGATTGATTCTGATGGCTTCAGGGCTAATGTTGGCATAGTGGTAGCGAACGACCACGGGCAGGTTCTATGGGCCCGCCGTGTGGGGGGGCGTGATGCCTGGCAGTTTCCCCAGGGTGGAATCAACCGGGGAGAAACACCGGAACAGGCGCTTTATCGTGAGCTGGAGGAGGAAGTTGGCCTGGCACCCGCTGCTGTTGAGGTGTTGGCTTGTACGCGCGGCTGGCTGCGTTATCGGCTGCCCAAGGCCTTTGTGCGCAAGGGTCAGAACCCGGTGTGCATTGGTCAGAAACAGAAGTGGTTTCTGCTGCGTATGGTGGCGGACGATACCGAAGTGCGTTTCGACATGAACGAGAAACCCGAATTTGATCACTGGCAATGGGTCAGTTACTGGTATCCACTGAACCAGGTCATCGCCTTTAAGCGTGAGGTGTATCGGCGGGCGATGAAAGAGCTGGCACTGCCATTGGGGCGCCACACAGAAAAGCAGTTGGGACACTAACGATATGTTGGAAACGCTGCGCAAGATTGTCCAGCAGGTAAATGCCGCTGAGAATTTACCTGAAGCGCTCGATATTATTGTGGAGCGTGTTCGCGATGCTATGGGCACCGAAGTATGCAGTGTCTACATGCGTGACCCGAAGTCAGGGCGCCTCGTTTTCCAGGCAACCAAAGGCCTGAACATCAAGCAGGTAGGTACGGCCAGCCTTGCGCCCGGTGAGGGTCTGGTGGGCCTGGTCGCCGAGCGCGAGGAACCGGTGAACCTGGAAGATGCTGAAAGCCATCCAAGTTTCCAGTTTCTCCCTGACCTGGGGGAGGAGCGATTCCATTCTTTTCTCGGTGTGCCGATTATTCACCAGCGGGAAGTGCTGGGTGTGCTGGTTGTGCAGCAGGGACAGCGGCGTCGCTTCGATGAGAGTGAAGAGGCGTTTCTCGTCACCATGTCGGCGCAACTGGCGGGGGTTATCGCTCATGCCAGGGTTACCGGCGCAGTCGGTGTGGGCAAGCTGGCAGGAGCGGGTGTTGTCGCCAAGGTGTCCGGTGTACCCGGTGCCCCGGGAATAGCCATTGGCACCGCTGTGGTGGTCTCCCCATCCGCCGACCTGTACACGGTTCCGCAGCGAGCGGCGCAAGACCGGCGCGAGGAATTGCGCGCATTCAAAAGTGCACTGGACAGTGTGCGCGCAGACATACAGGCGGTGGCAGACAATCTCGGATCAGAGCTGAGCACTGAAGACCACGCCCTGTTCGATGTCTACATAGGAATTCTGGGTGACTCCACCATCGGCGCAGAGGTTGCCAGCCTGATCAAGGCCGGTGAGTGGGCGCAGGGCGCACTCAGTCAGGTGATGATAGAGCACATTCGTCATTTTGAGCGTATGGAGCACAGTTATCTCAAGGAGAGAGCTGTAGATGTTAAGGATCTGGGTACGCGAGTGCTTGCTTACTTGCAGGAATCCACAGTCGAAACTCGCAGCTATCCCGCCAATACCATCCTGGTGGCGGAGGAGCTGACAGCGACATCACTGGGAGAGGTGCCGCGTGACAAACTGGCGGGACTCATCTCGGTGCGGGGTTCTGGCAACTCGCATGTCGCCATATTGGCACGCGCGATGGGGGTGCCCACCGTTATGGGTGCGGTCGATTTGCCCTACGCCCGGCTGCAGGATCGCGAGCTGATTATCGATGGTTATAACGGTTCTGTGTACCTTAATCCCCCGGCGGAATTACGGCAGCGATTTCAGGACGTGCTGGACCTGGATAGAGCCACTTCCAGGGATCTGGAATCCCTGCGCAATGAGCCCTGTGAAACACTGGACGGTCATCGTATGCCGCTCTGGGTCAATACCGGTCTTATGGCCGATGTTACCCGGTCGCTTGAGCAGGGCGCTGAAGGTGTTGGTCTGTACCGCACGGAAGTACCCTTTTTATTGCGTGACCGGTTCCCCAGTGAGGAAGAGCAGAGGCAAATATACCGGGAACAGCTGGTGGCGTTCGCGCCGCGGCCGGTAACCATGCGCACCCTGGATATTGGCGGAGACAAATCCCTGCCCTACTTTCCCATCGAGGAGGACAACCCTTTTCTGGGCTGGCGCGGTATCCGGGTAACGCTGGATCACCCGGAGATCTTTCTGGCGCAAATCCGCGCCATGCTGAAGGCAAACGAGGGGCTGGGGAACCTGCGCATCATGCTGCCGATGATCTGCAATACCGCTGAGCTGGACGAAGCCATGGATCTCATTCATCGCAGCCACCGGGAATTAATGCAGGACGGGTTGACTGGTGAGCTGCCGCCTATCGGGGTAATGGTGGAGGTGCCGGCTGCGGTGTTCCAGGCTCGGGCGCTGGCTCGCCGTGCGGATTTCCTGTCCGTGGGCAGCAATGACCTGACGCAATACCTGTTGGCGGTGGATAGAAATAATGCCAGGGTGGCCGACCTCTACCATGCGTTGCATCCAGCGGTGCTGCAGGCGCTGGCCAGTGTTGCCGAGGCGGCCCGGGCCGAGGGAAAATCCATCGGCATTTGTGGTGAGCTGGCCGGAGACCCGGAGGGGGCGGTACTGCTGTTGGCCATGGGGTATGAAGTGCTGTCGATGAACTCCACAAGCTTGCCTCGGGTGAAAAAAGCCCTGCGCAACATCAAGTTCAGTGACGCCGAGGAGTTGTTGGTAGAAGTTTTGTTACTTGATGATGTCAGCGCGGTGGTACAGCGATTGCAGCAATTCCTCAGCGATCATGGCCTGGAGCAATTCATCCACAATCCTGTGGAGTAATAGCCTGGCGGTCGACACCGTGTCACGCCACGATGAAGCTCTCTTCCTGCTGCTTCACGATTTCTCCCTGCGCATCAAATGTGGATTCTCGCCAGCTGACCCGGCCTGCCCGGTCCTGCCACAGTGTCGTGCTGGAACGGGTGCCGTAGCTGGCGGTGGTTATAAACTGGGATGACAGCACCTGGGCCATGTCATCGGTCAGTCCAAGCTGGTGTAAGGCTGATGAGTCTGCAAGCTCCCGGTCTGCCACTACCGCCGCCAGTTTATCGTGGCCCAGCTCCTCGTTGCCAAGCAGGGTTTGCAGTCTTTGTTTCCCGAGAACAACCTTGGGCCACGGTGTATCCAGCTGGGCGTTGCTCAGGCCGTACAAGCCCGGTGCCAGCAATGCCGGTTCACACCGGTTCGCCGAGGGGCTGTTGGTGAGATACCAGAGCTTTTCCGCGGTGCCCACCAGCAGATTGAAGCCGGCGTACTCATGGGCGTTGGGAATCAACTCGGCCAGATAGCTTTCCGGGTCCTGACTGCCTGTGAGGAAGCCCAGAGGGAGTTCACCCCTTGAGCGCGGTGCGGGGGCGGTTCTGGCAGGATCACGGCAGTTGGTGATGGCGGCAAAACGCCCCTTGCGGGTGAGGCCCATCCAGGTGCCACCCTGTTCCAGGTCGCGTCCGGCGAGCAGTTGCGGATATTCCGGCCAGAATGTTGCGGCGGCGGTTGGTCTGGCATGGAATTCATCGCGGTTGGCCGCCAGTACCAGGGGGTAGCGAGAATCTACCCTGTGGGAAAAAATCAGCAGGCACATATTGGTGGCATCCTATATAAATGTCGTCCGCGGCGGCTAAAGAATTGTGCATCACAACAGGGTGCACGATAATACCGTCTTTGCTCCGCGATTGCCCTTGTGCTCATCCGCCGGTCGGGTGTTGCTGTACTCACCAACCGTAACAGGCTGCTATGTTGCCGTATCCCCAGATAGATCCCGTTGCAATCGCCCTTGGGCCTGTAAAGGTGCATTGGTATGGCCTCGCCTACCTGGCCGGACTAGCGTTTGCCTGGTGGCTTGCCGTGCGGCGTAGCCAGGTGCCTGGGTCGGCGGTACGTCGGGAGCAGGTGGATGACCTGATCTTCTTTGGTGCCCTGGGTGTGGTGTTGGGTGGTCGCATTGGCTATGCCCTGTTTTACGGGGCGGATAAGCTGGCGGAAGATCCCACCTGGCTGCTGCGGCTCTGGCAGGGGGGCATGTCATTCCACGGCGGGATGCTGGGGGTTATGGTGGCAATGTATCTGTTTGCCCGGCGTCGCAATATCGCCATAGGTGCCCTGCTTGATTTTGTTGCGCCACTGGTACCCTTTGGTCTCGCCTTTGGCCGCCTGGGTAACTTTATTGGTCAGGAGCTCTGGGGGCGGCCAAGCGATGCACCCTGGGCCATGGTTTTCCCGCAGGACCCGTTGCAATTGGCCCGCCACCCCTCTCAGCTCTATCAGTTTGCGCTGGAAGGATTATTGCTCGGCATAATATTGATCTGGTTTTCCTCGCGGCCCAGGCCCACCTGGGCCGTTTCGGGCATGTTTTCCCTTGGCTATGGCTGTCTGCGCTTTGCGGTTGAGTTCTTTCGGGAGCCGGATCAGCATATCGGTTTCGAAGCGCTGGGCTGGATGACGCGCGGTCAGCTGCTGTGCCTGCCTATGATCGCGCTGGGTATTTTCTTACTGGTATTCGCTTATCGTGGTACCGGCACGCCGCAGCTCAATGCAAAGAGAAGTAATAAATGAGGCAATATCTGGATCTGCTGCAGGATATTCTCGATAACGGTGCGACCAAATCCGATCGTACCGGCACCGGCACACTTTCCGTCTTTGGTCGGCAGTATCGGCACGACCTGGCGCAGGGTTTTCCGCTGCTGACAACCAAGAAGCTGCACCTGAAAAGTATTGTTAATGAGTTGATCTGGTTTCTCAACGGCGATACCAATACCCGTTGGCTGAAGGACAATGGTGTATCCATCTGGGACGAATGGGCTACCGAGGATGGTGATCTGGGGCCGATTTACGGCGCCCAATGGACCGCCTGGCCCACGCGTGACGGCAAGACCATCAACCAGATCGACTACGTTGTCGACTGCCTGCGCAACAACCCGGATAGCCGGCGGATTCTGTTCCATGGTTGGAACGTTGAGTACCTGCCGGATGAGCGCATGAGCCCCCAGGACAATGTGCGTGCTGGCAGGATGGCGCTCCCTCCCTGTCACCTGTTATATCAGTTTTATGTGGCGAACGGTGTGCTATCTGCGCAGTTGCTGATCCGCTCCAGTGATTCATTTTTGGGCCTCCCTTACAATACTGCCAGTCTCGCTGTACTGACGATGATGCTCGCCCAGCAATGCGATCTGGAGGCAGGCGAGATTATTATTTGCACCGGGGATTCCCATATTTACAGCAATCACCTCGAGCAGGTGAACGAACAGCTGAGCAGGGAGCCGCGCAAGTTGCCGCAACTGCACATATTGCGTAAGCCGGCGACGATTTACGAATACCGGTTCGAGGATTTCGAGCTGACCGACTACAACCCCCATCCCCATATCTCTGCCCCCGTGGCGGTCTAGGGTACTGCGTTGACCAGGCTTGCAATTATTGTAGCCGCGGCCGATAACGGTGTTATTGGCCGGAATAACGGTCTGCCGTGGAATTTGCCGGAGGATCTGCGTTATTTCAAACGGGTAACCATGGGAAAGCCCATTGTGATGGGCCGCAGGACTTTTGAGTCTATCGGCCGGCCGCTGCCTGGGCGCAGCAATATTGTCATCAGCCGCAATGTAGATTTTATGTCACCGGGGGTGCAGGTTGTGACTTCCCTGGACGAAGCCCTGGCGCTGGCCGACAATATTGCCAAAATAGACGGGACCTCGGAGATAGTCGTTATCGGTGGCGCAGAGGTGTACCGGCTCGCCATGGCCGTGGCGGATCGACTTTACATCACGGAGGTTCACGCCAACGTAGAGGGAGATGTGATGTTGCCGCCTGTTCATTGGCCTGATTGGCGAGAGCTTAGCCGGGAGTATCATGCGGTCTCTGCCGACAACCCGTTTGACTACAGCTTTGTTGTTTATGATCGGGTGACCAGCTGAAGACACGGCGATCCTTGTGGCGTGTTACCGAATGGTGCAGCCGATGGTGCGAGTGTTACCTAAGTACACAAGTGCCGCGTTTGCCTGAATCATCAATTGGGATTCATTGAAAATGGTCGCCCTTTCAGTTTAAAGTCGCACCCTCGGTTTACCGACGTCAGTTTTTTTACTATATACATACTACTGAGTCCAAATTTTCGCAGTTCTGAAACGCTTCGTTAGATTATAGGAAACACGATTCCCATGACTATGCATCGATTAAAAAATGTAGTGATCGCTGCACTGGCAGCTGCTGGTACCCTCGCGGGTGCCGTGGCTGCGGTGCAAGCTAGCACCCTCGACTCCGTCCTAGCGGTCGGAGAAAAAAAGAATCAAGCCGCAAAAGCGTCTCAGGTGAAAATTGACCGTCTGGCCGATGAAACCCGTGATTTGCTGGCCGACTATAAAACTGTCACCAAGCAAATCGATGGTCTCAAGGTCTACAACGGCCGGCTGAAGCGCCAGATAGATAACCAGGTGGTGCGCATTACGGAAATCGATGAGTCCATCGATCAGGTCACTGTTATTCAACGCCAGATGCTGCCGTTGGCTATCCGCATGATCGATGGCCTGGAAACATTTGTTGAGCTGGATGTGCCTTTCCATCTGGACGAGCGGATGGAGCGAATAGCGTTTCTCCGGGCAAACCTGGACCGCTCTGACGTGTCCATCGCCGAGAAATTCCGGCAGGTGCTTGAAGCGTACAAGATAGAAAATGAATACGGTCGCAAAATCGACGCTTACAAAGGAAGCATTGAAATCGACGGTGTTGAGCGCGATGTAAACTTCCTCCGGGTTGGCCGCATATCCTTTCTTTATCAGAGCACTGATACAGAAATGTCGGGTGCCTGGGACCAGGCCAGCAGAAGCTGGGTACCGGTGTCTCGCGGCGAGTACCGCAACGCCATTATGAAAGGGCTGCGCATAGCGCGCAAAGAAGCCTCGATTGACTTGATGAATCTGCCAGTAGCTGCACCGGAGGCTAACTAATGAGCACCAAATTTGTTAAAGCCGCCGCGTTCGCCGTAGCTAGCACCTTCGCCTTCAGCACTGGCGTGGCAATCGCGCAGGATGACAAGCCGCGTTCACTGGACCAGTTGCTGGAATTCGTTAAACAGGGGCAGGTTACAGAAGCGCGGGAGAACCGTGCCCGCGAGCAGGCGTTTGCCAAGGACAAGGCCAACCAGGCAGCTGAATTGAAGCGAGCGGAGGGCGAGCGCGCACGGCAGGAAGCGCTGAGTACAGAGCTTGAAGATTCATTTGAAGCCAACGAATTGTTGGTGGCAGCAAAGCAGGAGCAACTTAAGGAAAAGCTGGGTACCCTGGCAGAGCTGTTCGGTCACCTGACGTCTACTGCCGGTGACCTGGCTTCCACTCTTGAATTTTCCATTACCAGCGCCCAGTACCCCGGTCGCGAACAGTTTCTTGAGGATCTGATTGCCAAAATGAGCGGCAGCGATAAGTTGCCCAGCATCGAGGAGATTGAACGCGTCTGGTATGAGCTCAATCGCGAGATGATAGAAACGGGTAAGGTGGTCAGCTTCAATGCTCAGGTTGCCAAGCCTAACGGCGACAAGCAGGAGCAAGGTGTTGTTCGCATTGGCGCGTTTAATGTTATTTCTGACACCGGCCAGTATTTGCAATACGTTCCGTCCAAAGGCTCTCTGGAAGAGTTGGCTCGCCAACCTTCCGGACCCTACATCGGTTGGGCCAAAGAACTGGCTTCCTCTACCGAAGGCCTGCACCGGTTTGGTATTGATCCCACAGGCCCCAGTGGCGGCTCGTTCCTGGCAGCTTTGATCAATAGCCCCAACCTCGAGGAGCGCTGGCATCAGGGCGGTTACATAGGGTATGCCATCACTGCAGTGGGTGTATTCGGCTTCATTCTTGCGCTGTACCGTCTGATTGTGCTTTCCACTGTGAGTGCCAAGGTCAGTTCGCAGCTCAAGTCAGATAAAGCCAAGGACAACAACCCTCTTGGCCGCGTGCTCAAGATCCACGAGGACAACCCGTCAATGGATACGGAAACCCTTGAGCTCAAGCTTGAAGAGGGTATTCTCAAAGAGACACCCAAGCTGGAGTCCGGCCTTAATCTGCTCAAGATTATCGCGGCCATTGCACCACTGATGGGTCTGCTGGGTACGGTGACGGGTATGATTGTAACCTTCCAGGCGATTACCATTTTCGGAGCGGGCGATCCCAAGGCTATGGCCGGTGGTATCTCTGGTGCCCTGGTAACAACAGTGCTGGGTCTGCTTGTGGCAATCCCCACGGTGCTGTTACACACTATTGTCAACGGCCGCGCACAGCGAATCATCCACGTACTTAATGAGCAGACCACCGGCATTATTGCGGAGCACACCGAAGCCAACCTGAGGAAGTAATATGTATTGGTTCGATAGTGCTTATGAGGCCGTCTCCCGCTTTATGGATATGGGCGGTGATGTCCTCTGGCTGATCGCCATCCTGCTGTTCTTTATGTGGACGCTGATATTCGAGCGCGTCTGGTACCTGAAGATTGGCTGGAAGAACGACGTGAGCAAGGCGATTGAGTCCTGGGAATCTCGTGATGAGCGCAAATCCTGGAATGCGAAGCAGATCAGGCAAAAGCTGCTCTCCCAGGCCAGGATGCAAATAAACCAATACCTGCCGATCATCAAGACGCTGGTTGCCCTGTGCCCACTGTTGGGATTGCTGGGAACAGTAACTGGCATGATTGAGGTGTTTAACATCATGGCGGTTACCGGCGGCGGCGATGCCAAGTCGATGGCTGGCGGTGTGTCGCGGGCGACAATCCCCACAATGGCGGGAATGGTTGCGGCAATATCAGGTGTGTTTGCCAACACCTACGTGACCCGGAATGCTCAGCGCCAAAGCCAGTTTCTCGAAGATAACCTGACTACCGATCACTAAGAGAGCACCATAATGCGCAGGAATACTAAAGCAGCTGTCGAGGATGAAGCCCAGATTGATTTGACGCCCATGCTGGACGTTGTATTCATCATGCTCATCTTCTTTATTGTTACCGCATCCTTCATCAAGGAGGCGGGTATTGAGGTGAATCGACCAGAGGCTTCGACATCTGAGCCGAAAGACAACGTGAATATTCTGATTGCCATCAATGCAACTAACGAGATCTGGATGGATAAGCGCCGGATTGATGTGCGCTCGGTGCGAGCCAATATCGAGCGCCTGCATGCAGAAAACCCCAAGGGCGCCGTGGTAATCCAGGCCGATAACAAGTCCAATACTGAGACCGTAGCGGCTGTTCTGGACGCCGCCCGTGAAGCGGGTGTTTACGATGTGTCACTGGCCACTGATGATAAGTAATTCATTATGAATCGCAATTTTTCAAGACTCATTATTGGAGCGTTTTTCGGGCTTCCCGTCGCCGCTGGCCTGTTTTTCATTATGCAGTACCTGATTGCTTCTGCAGACCCGAAAATAGACGACGAGAAACGAACCAAGCTGGCTGATATACATATGCCAGAGCGCGAAATTGATACCAATCTGAAAGAGCAAAAGCCAGACAAGGTGGATGACCCGGAAGAGCCTCCACCGGATATGGATACACCCGATCTCGACATGGATATGGATGTCGATGTGCTTAATATTGCTCCCACCGCGCAGGTTGATCTGGCGATCAACAGCACAGGGATGTCCACCGGTGACGGGGAATACCTGCCCATTGTTAAGGTGGCGCCGATTTATCCTCGCCGTGCACAATCACGTGGTATATCCGGCTATTGTATTGTTGAGTACACCGTGACCGCGTCCGGTGCGATACGTGACCCGGTTGCGGTGGATTGTCAGCCCTCCGGTGTGTTTGAGAAGGCGTCGGTAAAGGCCTCCCTGAAGTTCAAGTATAAGCCCCGGGTCGTCGATGGCGTGGCCATTGAGGTGGGGGGTGTCCAGAATAAGTTCACCTATGAGTTGGAACAGTGAAACGGTTAACGCGTTATGAAATTGTTTAAGCCCCGCACCTGGATTCAAGCTTCACTGTTAGCCCTGCCGGTTGTCATGACCCAGGTAGCGGTGTCACAGTTGCAGAGCGATCTGGCGCTGCAGCCGCTCTCAGCGGCTCTCGCAGCTGAAGAGAAGAAGCCCGATACTCGCGAAACCCGTCGCACTCCCGCACTGCGGAATAAAGTGTATGAGAAGCTGGCTGCGGCACAGGAAGCTGCCGAGGCCAAGGATCTGAATGGCGCGGCGAGTATCCTCGACGATATGATTGCCGCAGGTGGCAAGAACGAGCTGAACAGCTACGAGCTGGCGAATGTCTATAACCTCTATGCTTTTATCTACTACTCCAGGGAGGATTATGCCAAGGCCCTGAAGGCCTACGAGGAGGTTGTCGCCCAGCCCGATATTCCCCTGGCCATGGAAATCAACACAAAATACACCATTGCCCAGCTCTATTTTGTTCAGGAGCAGTGGCAGAAGGGTATTAATGCACTGTTGCAGTGGTTTGCGGTGACTGAGAAGCCAAACGCAAGCGCTTACGTGCTGTTGTCCCAGGGTTACTATCAGACCAAGGACTATGACAAGGCTCTCTTGAACGTTAAGAAGGCCATCGATATGTACCAGGCGGCAGACAAGGTACCCAAGGAGCAGTGGTACAATCTGGCCCGATTCCTGTACTTCGAGAAAAACGACGTAAACAACACGGTTGCCACGCTGGAGGAACTGCTCAAGTACTATCCGAAGAAGGATTACTGGGTACAGCTCTCTCATATGTACGGCGAACAAAAGAAAGACAATTTGCAGCTGGCGGCTATGGATACCGCCTATGTGCAGAATATGTTGGACAAGGGCACCGAGCAGGTCACCATGGCCTACCTTTACCTGAATGCCGAAGTCCCCTACAAGGCTGGCAAGGTCATGGCAAAGGGTCTGAAAAACAAGTCTATTGAGCCCACGTCCAAGAACTACGAGATTGCGGCCAGTGCCTGGCGCCAGGCTCAGGAGTTGGATAAGGCTATCGTTGATATGGAGCAGGCGGCGGCGAAATCCGACGACGGCGAGTTGTATGCCCGTCTGGGTAATATCTATCTGGACAGTGATATGAATGCCAAGGCGATTGTGGCCATTAACAAAGGTCTTTCGCGCGGCGGGGTCAAACGCCCGGATAACGCGCGGCTGGTTCTTGGAATGGCCTACTTCAATGAGAAGAAGTATGACAAGGCCCGGGAGGCGTTTAAGGCGGCAGGGCGCGATGAGCGGTCGGCCAAGTACGCTTCGCAGTGGATCAACTACCTGGAATCAGAGCTGGACCGGCAGGCGAAATTGCGAGACAGTTAAGCGAAAACTGGTTTGTCGAAACAAAAAAAAGGAGCTCAATGAGCTCCTTTTTTTGTTCTCGACTACCTTTTCAGGGGTGTTACATGGGGACTACATTCTCTGCCTGAGGGCCTTTCTGGCCATCGGTTACAGTGAACTGGACCTTTTGGCCGTCGGATAGAGTTTTGAAGCCGTCGCCTTTGATGGAGCTAAAATGGACAAAGACATCAGGGCCATCCTCGCGCTCAATAAAGCCGAAACCCTTGGTCTCGTTAAACCACTTAACTGTGCCGGTTGTTGTGGACATATATTTTACCTGTATTGCTTGCGGTGCCATGTCTAGGCACCTCTTTATTTAATAATTATTTATGGTTAACGTACCGATGAACTTGATGGAACTTCGACCGTGAGCATAAATACCGCTGAAACCACCTCAGCTTCTGAAAGTGTATCACCAAATTTGCTGCTTTGCCGTCAAGGATTTTCAAGTATTTTGGGAATATTTCTCTCTTTCTGAACTGCCCGCGAACGGCTGCGCGGGCCGTTTGTGTGAGGGATTGAGTCTTTTAGCGCGATTTTTGGGTCTGTACTGCAGCGTACCTCTGAAGGTTGCAAAATGAGTGACGAGCTACACTAGTGCGAATACTATTGGTTGAAGATGACACCCAACTGGGTGAGTCACTGGAGGCCGCCCTCAAGCTGGAACGTTACGCGGTGGACTGGCTGCGTTCTGGTGAGCCGGTGCGGGCCGCTCTGGGCGCCACCCCCTACGATTTACTCATACTTGACCTGGGTTTGCCGGGGATTCCGGGAATGCAGGTGTTGCGGCAGTTGCGGGCAGACAAACTGCGCTTGCCGGTACTGCTTCTTACCGCAAGAAATACGGTGGACGACAAGGTCGACGGTCTCGATTCCGGTGCGGATGACTATCTCACCAAACCCTTTGATATAGCTGAATTTTTTGCGCGTGTTCGCTCGCTACTGCGCCGCAAGGGCGAGCAGAAGTCTACTCATTTTCACGCCGCCGGGATTACTCTGGACCCGGTAGATCGCACAGTGAGTTTTGCCGGAAAAACTGTGGATTTGACGGCCCGGGAATTCGCAATTCTGGAAATTTTGCTGCGAAATACCGGGCGTTATGTGTCGAAAGCCCGGTTGGAGGAGGGCATTTACAACTGGGGTGAGGAAGTGGAGTCAAACACAGTGGAGGTTTATATCTCGCGCCTGCGCAAGCGCTTTGGCGGGGAGACCATCGAAACCATGCGTGGTGTAGGCTACCGGGTGCCCGGCTGACATGATGCAGCGCGTGAGGCAGAAAAAAAAGGTGACATCGCTGAAAACCAGGCTGGTGCTCATTTTACTGGCATTGACTCTTGCTGCGTGGGTGGCCTCAGCATTACTCACCTTCGCTTTTACCAACAGAATGATGCTGGATCAGGTAGATGGGCAGTTGGAGCAATACGCTGGCCTGGTGAGCTATATCAGTGCGGTGTTTTCGCGGCAGGTGGATGAGGGTGTGCCACTGTCTGAGCCGTGGTTGCATGGTAAATTTGAAACGGCTCATCTGCAGCCAATTGTAATAGAAGCCCCAGCGGGTGAAAAACTGACGCCTGCTCTGAACATCTGGTTGGATCGGAACCTGATCGCGGTTATGGCTAACTCACCCCGTTTTGCGGAGCCTCGCGAGGAAGGCTTTGCCTTTGGTGGCTTGCAGAGGGGTGACAACAATTGGCGGATACTGGCTCGTTATGACGAATTAACCGGGTTGTGGTTGCAGGTTGGTATCGAGATGGGTGATGCACGCCGGGATATGCTGGCTATGCTCGGTCGTGCGCTGTTGCCTCTACTCATTGTCCTTCCGATGACCGTGGCACTGTTGTATTTTGGCGTTTCCCGGGGGCTCAAGCCCCTGAAAAATCTCGCAACCCAGATAGCCAGACGCAATCCGGCGCAGTTAGATCCCGTCGAGCCCAGAGGCGTTCCCGCCGAGATGCAGGGCGTAGTTTCCTCTCTGAACGAGCTATTACAGCGCCTGGCGATGGCGTTGGAAGGAGAACAGCGCTTTACTGCCAATGCCGCCCATGAATTGCTTACACCGCTGGCGGCGATAAAAACGGAAGTCCAGCTTTGCCAGCTGCAGTCAGTGGATGAGCGTAGCGCTGCCATGCTCATACGTATCGTGCAGCGAGTTGATCGTGCCAGCCACACGGTGGCGCAATTGTTGACACTTGCGCGGCTGGACCCGGGACAGGCAGATGTTCGTCAGCAAGTGTGTTTGCAGACCCTGTTGACGGAGGCTCTGGCCAATACCTCGCACATTGCCGATGAGCGGGGCCTGACGGTGGCAGTAGCGGCCCAGGGCAATACGACGATTTCAGGTAGCGGGGACTCCCTGTCGATCCTGTTTTGCAATGTGCTCATTAACGCTTTTCGCTATGGATCGACAGATTCTGTGGTGCAGGTGTCCCTTGGGGGGGGCGATCAGGTGGTGTTTGAGGTGAGCAATGATTGCCCTCCCTTGTCGCGACAGGAGTTTGATCGGATTAGCGAGCGTTTCTACCGAGCGCCCGGTTCCCCTGGACAGGGCGCCGGGCTGGGTTTGTCGATTGTGGCGCATATCACAGAGCAACACGGTGCCGCTCTGAGTGTCGGCCCGGGTGCGACCGGTGATGGATTCCGCGTTCGTGTTGTGTTTTCGAACAACAGCTGATGTTTAAAGCGGCACGTGGGCAGCGCCCAGTAGGCCGGGCTGGCAGCTGGTGATGGTGTATATAGGTATTCTGGCAAGGGTCTGCCCCATGGCGCCCTTGTCGATCAGGCGCTTTCTGAATGTGCTTGCGCGTAAGAAGGTGGTGATTTCGGGCACAATCCCCCCGGCTAGATAGAGTCCCCCGTAAGAGCCATTCGCCAGCAGGAAATCACCGCACACGGAGCCGAACAGGGCACAAAATGTCTCCAGTGCCGTTACGCACAGTCCATCTTCCCCGGCCATAGCCCTGCGGGAAATCTCCGCCGCCTCTAATGCCGGGGCGGGCTCGCCCCGAACCTCACCCAGCGCCTGTTGCAAGCGCACCAGCCCGGGTCCGGATACCAGTAGTTCCGCATATATATTGCTGTGCTGCGCCAACAGTAAACGGAACAGTTCCAGCTCGAGCTGGGTGGCCGGTGCCAGGCCCATATGCCCGGGTTCACAGGCGAAGCTTTGAGGCAGCCCACCGTGCCAGTCCAGAAATGCCCCCCCCAGGCCGGTGCCAGGCCCCAGCGTTGCGAGGCGCCCCGCAGGTTCACCCTTTGCGGGGAATAACAGCTCCCTTTCACTGTCAGTGAGGTACGGCAGGGCGTAGGCGTTGGCCTCGAAATCATTGAGACGTCGCAATTGGTCAAAGCCAAAACGGGATGCCAGCTCGCTATTGGAGAAAGACCAGTCGATATTGGTCATGGACACCTGATCATCGGAAGGCGGTGCCGCCACTGCGATGCAACAAACCCCTGGCCTCGGTTCAGTTAAATGCTCAAGCCAGAGCGCGATAATATCTTCCAACTGCGTGAATTCACGGTTGGTGTACGTGCGCAACGCGCGAAGCTCCGATTGCCCCGGATCGAACAGTGCTATGCGCGTATTAGTCCCGCCTATATCAGCAACCAGGCGGGTGGATGTAGAGGACACTAAACTACCGGAAGAATTTTCATGATGTTGGTGGAACCCGCTCTGCCCAGTATTTCACCTTTGGTCAGGAGGATAGAGTCGCCCTTTTGCAGGTAGCCGCCGTCCAACAAAAATTCTATGCCTCTCGCTTCGACGCTATCGTGATCAAAGGCGGAGGCGTCGAAAAACAACGGAATTACGCCGCGGCACAGGCAGAGTTTTTGCAGAGTCTTACTGTGATGACTGAGTGCAAAAATAGGTAGACCGGAGCTCAGGCGAGACATGAGCAGAGGCGTTGTGCCCGACTCAGTGAGACAGGCGATGCCACGAACATTGGCGTAGTGGTTGGCCGCATAAATGGCGGACATGGCAATGGTTTCCTGGGCATTGGAAAACTGGCGATCGAGGCGGTAGTGCGAGATGCGGGTAACAGCCTGGCGCTCCGCTCCCAGGGCTGCGTCAGCCATAGCCACCACAACTTCAACCGGGTATTTCCCTACAGCTGTTTCCGCCGACAGCATGACTGCGTCGGTACCATCCAAAACGGCGTTGGCTACATCGAACACCTCCGCTCGTGTAGGCATGGAGCTGCTGATCATGGACTCCATCATCTGTGTCGCGGTAATGACCACACGGTCCATCTTGCGTGATCGGGAGATCAGCTCTTTCTGGATGCCGATCAACTGGGCGTCGCCGACCTCCACACCCAGGTCTCCCCTGGCTACCATTACCCCGTCTGAGGCCGTGATGATACTGTTCAGCGTGTCGTTATCAGCAACTACTTCGGCGCGCTCTATTTTTGCGATGATTGAAGGCTCGAGCTGGTGCTCCTTGAGCAAGTTCCGTGTTTGCAGTATATCGGCGGCAGTGGAGACGAAAGAGACTGCAACAAAGTCGGGGTTTATCTCCGCCAGGCTATTGATGTCGGTAAGGTCCTTGGCGGTGAGAGCTGGTGCGGCCAGGCCGCCCCCCAGGCGATTTATGCCCTTGCGAGAGCCCAGTTTTCCGCCCACCACCACGGTACAGTCCACCGCATTGGTGTCGACATCATCCACCCTGAGGCGAATGCGGCCGTCATCCAGTAGCAGGATATCACCACGAAATACGCTGCTGCACAGCGCCGCGTAGTCCAGCCCGACTCCTCGAATATCGCCTTCACCATCAGCAATGGTAAGGTCCAGGCGGAAGCGGTCACCGCTGCCGAGCTCCACGTAATCGTGGCGGAAACTGCCGATACGAATTTTGGGGCCCTGTAGGTCGGCCAGTATCCCGACGTAGATTCCGGCTATGGCAGCCTGCTTGCGAATGCGTTGGGCCACCCGTGCATGCTGTTGTGCAGTGCCATGGCTGAAATTAAGGCGGAATACGTTCACACCAGCAGCGATAAGCCGGGCAATCATGTCAGCCGATTCACTCGCCGGGCCGATGGTGGCAACAATCTTGGTACGTCTGTTAATTTTTGGGGTCACGTGGTTTCCAGTCAGTTAGCGGGCTGCATAATAACCCATCAATCGCCATTTCCAGCCTCCGTCTGCGCAAGCTGCCGGAGGTAGTTGCCTACAATGTCGGGAAAATCTGTGAAAACACCGTCGACCCCCGCCTGTTGGAAGACTATGTCCAGTAGCTCATCAAAGCTGCCGACACCTGCCGGTAATTCATCGCGGCGAAGTGTATAGGGATGCACGACCAACTTTAGTGCATGGGCGTGCTGTATCAGGTCGCTCAGTATTGGCGCGCCACTTGTGTCTCTGCCAAGATATATGTGATTGATCCAGGGCCCTATACCATCGGCATATGAAGCAATCTCTGCGAGTCCCTCTGGCGTACGCAACTGGTCGTAGTCAGCGTCGGTATCCTCACCCCAGCTGTTTTCACCGATCAGTTGAATTAATGGCAGTGGCGTTTTCAATTCACGGTGCAAGTGTTGCAGTGTCACCGGGTCGAAGCACTGTAGAAAAACCTGTTCGCTGCGGCTGGCATAGCCTTTCTCTTCGAGCACATCCATTACAGTAGCGACAATGTCCATGCCAGCCTGGCGATGCAGGTTTGGGGCCTTGAACTCGATGTATAAACCGGTACAGCGATTCCTGCTCTGGTCCAGGCCCGCAATAAGATCAATCTCCTCCTCCAGCGTAGGTATTCCAAACAGGCCTTGCGCCAGCGGGAAACGCTGCGGATAGACCGGCACCTCACGCCCATCCGCCGTCTCGGTACTGCGCTCGTGGACTTTCAGCGCCCGCAGCTCTTCGAGTTTGAAGTCCATGGCATAGAAACGGTCATCGGCCCGTGCCCGGCCAGGAAAGCGTGCCGCTACATCTGTGGTGCTTTCAAGATAAACGTCGTGTAGCACCACAGGAATGCTGTCTTTGCTCAGTACTACATCCTGCTCAATGTAGTCTGCGCCCATGGCGTGTGCCATCGCCTTGGCCGCGAGGGTGTGCTCTGGCAAATAACCACTGGCGCCGCGGTGGGCGATAACTATCGGAGTCGAGCGCCTGATGTCAGTCATGGCCTGAAGAACCGACATAAAAAAAGGGCGAAGTGCAAACGCCCCACGCCCTCTTTCATAACCGCTCCGGCAAACGCTATTATCAGGGAAGTGCGGCGATCCATGAGCTGTCCTCGAACCACTTTTTACGCAGTTGTGTCAGGACTCCGGTCTTTTCGTAGGCCCGAAGGTAGTTGTCTACCAGGTTGAAAAACTGCGGGTCATCCTTGCTCACAGCGATGCCGACAGGTTCTACCGTCAGGGGCCGTTCCAGTGTTGCCAGGCCGGCGTCTGGATAGCGCAAAACTGACAAGACGCAAACGGGCATGTCCGCGACCATCGCGTCAGCTTTGCCGTCGATGACCATTGCAACACCCTCGTCGTAACTGGAGATTTCAATCAACTGTGCGTCTGGGGCAACGGCCTTCACGAAGGCGGCGCTGGTAGAGTTACTTAGCGCAAGCAGCTTCAGGTCCTTGCGGTTGAATTCCTTACTCGCCTTGATATCAGCCAGAGTGGAGTTCTTGGTAAGAATGGATTTTCCAGACATCATGTAAGGTCCAACAAAGGACACCTCTTCGGTGCGTTCCGGAGTAATCGAAAGACCTGACATGACCATGTCGATCTTGTCATTTTCCAGCGCTGTCATCAGTTCACCGAAGGGCATGGCGACGATTTCCAGTTTTACCTTCATGGCGTCGGCGAGCGCTTTGGCGAGATCTACGTCAAAGCCCATCAACCCGCCTTCGCGGTTCGCCATGGTCAAAGGTGGCTGGTTGCCGGACATACCAACCTTGAGTACCTTGAAATCTATCACTCTCTGCAGCGTATCGCCCGCCAGAGCGTTCAGGGGTAAGGCTGCTGCGAGGGCCAGCAGGCCTCCGAGTAATGCGCGGTGCATAAATTTGGGCATCAAATATCTCCTTTCAGGAATGAATCGCTGCTTTGCGGACGCAGCTTGTCGCGGTGTAAGCCAGCCGGTACCGTAAGTACGTAAGCCGCGACAGTTTAAGTCTGATCAGCTAAGAAGCCAAAATCTTTTCTGATCTTGCGCCTATAATACCGGAATGAGCACAGCTTATGGTTAATACATTTGATCGGATTGTCATCGCGGTGCCGGACCTGCAGGCGGCGATGTCTGAATACCAGCAACTGCTTGGTGCAGCAGTTCTCCCGGGGCCGCCGGATGTGCCCCCCTACGCCAGATTTATATTGCCCAATACTGCCATTGAGTTAGTGCCCTCCAGCAGTGATAAGGCGCTCATCAGTGGAATCGTGTTTGGCTCGGATACCTCATCTGTTGACGATGAGAGGGTCGCGAACGGACGGGGTCTGGATCTCCGGCTGTGTAACGGGGTGTCTACTGCGAGGCAAAGGTCGCGGCAGTCTGACATTGAGGCCGCGGATCTCAGGGTAGATCACCTGGTCCTTCGTACGGCCAGTGCAGATGACTGTGTTGAGCTGTTTGGCCGCAAATTGGGGATTCGTCTGGCGCTGGACCAGAATGTACCGGAGTGGGGTGGACGAATGCTGTTCTTCCGCGCTGGCCAGCTTACGCTGGAGGTGATCGAGTCACAGCGTGAGCAGCCCGCTGAGGATTACTTCTGGGGTATTGCCTATCATTGTGCGGACCTTGAGCAAACGGTGGCGCGCCTGGCCGCTCGAGGTGTTGCCCTATCGGAGATTCGCGCCGGCCGGAAGCAGGGCAGTGTTGTGGCAACTGTCAAAAGCCATTGTCTGGGCATACCAACGCTGTTGATCGCACCCGGCTAGAGTACACAGTGTCTGGCACAGGTCGCGGTATCGTCCGCGCTTCACGCGCCCTTGGGCGTATCGGACAAGACTTCACACCATGACCTGGAACCAACTGCGGTGCCGTCAATCAGGCTATTTCTTTACCTGCATTTTTATCGACTTTTCGGTTGCCGGCCCGTAGGGCGGTAACAGCCCTCCCAGTTTGGCGAAATTCAACCTGGTCTGGCGGTATATGGACTTTGCATGGCTGAAGGTGCGGAAACCTTCAATGCCGTGGTAGCTACCCATACCGCTGGGCCCAACCCCACCGAAGGGCAGGTCTTCCTGACCGATATGCATGATGACATCGTTGATGCATATTCCACCTGAGGTAGTGCGGGTTTCCACTGCGGTTTGCTCATCGGCATCTTCACCGAAATAATATACCGCCAGCGGGCGGGGCCGGGAGTTGATGTAGTCGATTGTTTCCGAGAATTCGCTGTATGTTCGAATCGGTAACAGCGGTCCGAAAATCTCCTCCTGCAGGACTTTCATGTCCTCGGGTGG
Source organism: uncultured Haliea sp. (assembly GCA_963977485.1). GTDB lineage: Bacteria > Pseudomonadota > Gammaproteobacteria > Pseudomonadales > Halieaceae > JARRPM01. Next base: position 107,540 of record CAXBOW010000003.1, on the reverse strand, counting down.
CTCGGGTATCAGCGTGGGAGGAATCTTGTAGGTGCCCTGCTGCTGGCTGAAATCCTCTCCGGCCGGGTTGATTGCAATGGTTTTTACCCCACGTTCTTCCGCCTCGGCCAGGTAGCCGGTCAGGCGTTGAAAATGACGTTCATTGATCACCGAGGTGTATTGCTCGTTGTCCAGCAGCCGGGGATACATGGCAGCAACCGCGTTTTGTGCAATGGTGATCACCTCGGGTAGCTTCTCCTCCGGCACCAGCAGGTAGTCTGGCGCAAGGCAGATCTGGCCGGCGTTCAGGGTCTTGCCCAGCATGATTCGACCGAGGCTTTTTTCGAGATCCGCGCTGCGAGAGATGATGACGGGTGACTTGCCGCCCAGTTCCAGTGTCACCGGCACCAGGTTTCGCGAGGCTGCGGCCATGATGTGACGCGCTATCGATGTGGCGCCGGTAAACAGCAGGTGATCCAGCGGCAGGTTGGAAAATGCCTGGCCGATTTCGGGACCGCCGGTGCATACGACAACCTCCTTCGGGTCATAGGCGTCTGCCATCATGGTCTTCAGCACTTCTGATGTGGCCGGTGTAAATTCGGAGGGTTTTACCATGACCCTGTTACCTGCCGCCAGGGCGCCAGACATGGGTGCGAACACCATTGACACAGGGAAGTTCCAGGGCGCTATGATGCCCGCTACACCCAGTGGCTGGTATTCTATCCGGGAGCGCCCACCCATCAGGTTGAGGGGAAAGCCCGTCGGTCGTTTTTCGGGTTTCATCCATTTGCGCAGGTGCTTTTTCGCGTGCTTCATCGGGGTCACAGAGGCGCCGACATCCGTGAGCAGCGTAACCTCCCTGGGGCGACAGCTGAAATCCGAGTTCAGCGCATCGGCAAGCTTGTCAGCATAGCGAACCAGCGCATCTATGCCGCGATCGAGACGGTCTATACGTGTGGCTGCGCTAACAGGCCCTTCTTTGAGGAAATCGGCGCGCTGTGCCTCTAACAGACTCAGCATGGCTGACTCAACCTCTGTCAAGTCTGGTGCTGGGGAGATTGATGTCATGGTCTGGATTCTCCGGAAGTATTTTTATGCTGACCCGCAGGGCGTCGAGTATAGTCCTGTACCGTATGAATGGTAAGCTTTTGCTCGGCTGCGGACCGGTCGTTACCGGAGGTGCGCGCCATTTGGCTTTTTTCGAGAGTATCTGTTAATAATTTGATATGTCCAAAAGTAACGAGACCAGTATTGATCCCCGCACGCCCTCGCCACCCTATGGCTACTCCAGGGAGTGTACCCATACCCGTGAGCAGCAGATACACATCGTCGCTGAGTTCCATGCCCATAAGATTCGACCAAGTCGAATCGCTTATCGCGTCGGTATCGATATAGCGTTTATCGAGGAGTTGATCGCGGGAGAGATAGAGGAGGAACGATTCCCGCGTTTGGTAAAGCATTATCGGGGTAAGCGTTACCAGCAGAGGATGAGCGACAGTGTCACCCGGCGGGGTGTGGCGCGTTATGAGCTGGAACAGCGAATCGAGCAGGAATTCAGGCAGGAAGTGGATCTGTAATGTAATTGCCGCCTACAAGGCTTTCATTTGGCGAGCAGCAATTCTCGGAAGTTTACTCTCGTTGTTCGATCGCGCTGGCTAGCCATGTCTCCCGGCGCTCCAGTTCTGCTATCAGGTTCTCAAGTTGTTCGTCGCTGCCCCCGTCGGCGTCCTTCAGCGATGCGCGCGTTTTTTTGATTTCCCCCTGTGTGGTCTCCAGATCCAGTTTGAGCTCTTCGAGGCTTTCGGCCTCTACCGCCTTGTCAAAAATCTTCTCCTCTGGCGCCTGGCTGACAGACTCCTGCGTGTTATGGTCGTGCAGTACAGGCTGCTCCGGAATCATCTTGCGTGCGGGGTCCAGCTGGCGTTGATTCATAAACGTGGGGGATACAATTTCTATCCCGTTGCCGTGCATTTGTGCCAGTACGGTTTTACGCAGGTTGGAGCGGGCGCTGAGCAGGTTTTTGATCGAGGGCAGAAACCCGCACACACGGTATGCTACCGCGTGATCAAGCAATTCGTGAACCAGAACAAATGGCTCCTCCAGGGCGGCATCGGCCGCGGCCAGCTTCATCAGTTCCTCTACCCGAGTGTAAGGCACATCATAACCAATAGAGACCTCGGCGAAGATGATGGTCCCTTCCCTGTGCAGCACGGTAACAGGGCTGTTGATCAGCAGCAGATTTGGCAGGATAGTCAGGTCGCGCCATTCGGTTTGTATGCGGGTATTTACCAACGTGCGTTTTATAACCCGGCCAAATTGGTCGTTCACACGAATATAGTCGCCCGGGCGAAACGATTGCGTTGTTTGCAACATGACGCCGGCCATGGCGTTGGCAACAAATGTGGTCGACGACAGGGCGATGACCGCGGTGAGTACCAGCCCCAGCAAGCTGAGCACCTGGCCTCTCGTCTCCTCGCTGATGGGCAACATGATGATCAGGGCGATAATGACGATCGATATGTTTATCCAGTTGAGCACCGGGTATAGCAGGCCCGCAGCTGCGTCCTGGCTGCGTTTGACGAACCAGTTAAGAACCCAGGCCAATGCTGCGCCTATGCCAATTATTACAATCAGGGGCCAGAGGGTGGTGAGGCTTTGCTGAATGAATTCCATGGATTTGGTCCAGATCGTGGCGCTAACGTTGGCTGCAGGATAACAGTTTGAGCGGCCCGGGATAATAGAACCCGGGGCAGCAATGGATTGGATTTGAACTGGCTTCGAGTTACCTTAGCGCTTCTTGCCGCCAGCCTGAGCTGCCGCTGACATCGATACATCTGACCGGAGTAAAAACCCATGAATGCACTTGAACGCTGGCACGAGATTATTAAAGAGCGTAAACCTGAGTTGCTGGACGAGATTTTAGCAGAGGATTGCGTGTTCCTGTCGCCGGTAGTGCACACACCCCAGCGGGGCAGGGAGCTTACCAAGCTCTATCTCACGGGAGCGATGCATGTCCTGGTTGATGGCTTTCGCTATGAGAAAGAGGTGGTGAACGCGGAGTATGCGGTACTTGAATTTGTCTGCGAAATCGATGGAATTACCGTAAACGGCGTCGACATCATGAGTTTTGATCAGGATGGAAAAATCAGTGAATTCAAGGTGATGGTGCGCCCCTTGAAGGCGATAAACCTGCTACATGCGAAAATGGGCGAAATGCTGGAGGCGCTGGCTGGGTAGTGGAGGCCGGACAGCCGCCTGGATTCCCTGTATAATCCCCCCCCGCGCCCGCTTCGGGCGCCCCGCTCAGCTCTCAAGGTAAGCACATGTCCACTCCAGATGGGATCACCAGTTTTGCCGAACTGGACCTGCCCGCTACGCTGCAAAAAGCCCTGGTAGAGGTTGGTTATGAAATACCCTCAGCCATCCAGGCAAGAATCATCCCCTATATGCTTAAAGGTGCCGATGTACTGGGGCAGGCCCAGACCGGGACCGGCAAGACGGCGGCCTTCGCCTTGCCCATACTGGCTCGCCTGGACCTCAGCCTGAAGCTGCCACAGGTGCTCGTGCTGGCCCCGACACGGGAGTTGGCGATCCAGGTCGCTGAGGCTTTCCAGAAATACGCCCGTCATTTGCCGGGATTTCACGTCCTGCCGATTTACGGCGGTTCCGATATGCGTGGTCAACTGCGGCAGCTGGAGCGTGGCGTGCATGTGGTGGTGGGTACACCCGGGCGGGTAATGGATCATATGCGCCGGGGTTCCCTCAAGCTCTCGAAATTGCAAACACTGGTGCTGGACGAGGCGGATGAAATGCTGCGCATGGGTTTTATCGACGATGTCGAATGGATCCTGGAACAGACACCGGCCCAGCGACAGATCGCCCTGTTCTCCGCCACCATGCCCGACGCAATCCGGCGCATTGCCAAACGCCATCTTACCGACCCGCAAGAAATCTCGATTGAGGTCAAGAGCGTCATCAGTGCCGCCATTCGTCAGCGTGTGTGGATGATGGCCGGGGTCCACAAGCTCGACGCACTGACCCGAATCCTTGAAGTAGAGGATTTCGACGGCATGATCATTTTCGTGCGCACGCGCATCCTGACAGCAGAACTGGCTGACAAGCTGGCGGCGCGAGGTTACTCGGCCACAGCACTGAACGGCGATATCCCCCAGAAACAACGGGAACAGACAATAGAGCGACTTAAAAAGGGAGAGCTGGATATTCTTGTGGCCACCGACGTGGCGGCGCGCGGCCTGGATGTGGACCGGATAAGCCATGTGATCAACTACGATATTCCCTACGATGCGGAAGCCTATGTGCACCGTATCGGTCGCACCGGCCGCGCCGGGCGGACTGGAGAAACAATATTGTTCGCTGCCAACCGTGAACGGCGGTTGCTGCGTGCAATTGAAAAAGCCACGGGTGAGACCATAGAAAAGATGGCGTTGCCCACCGCCGAAGAGGTCACCGACAAGCGCATCGGCAAGTTCAAACAGCGTATTACCGAGACACTGGATACTGCTGAATTGAAGCTGTTCCGAAAAATGGTAGAGGACTACCAGCACGAGTACGGTGTGCCAGTGATAGAAATAGCGGCGGCACTGGGGGCTTTAGCCCAGGGCGGCAAACCTCTCGCGGCAAAGCCAGTGGCTGGAGGAGCTGACAAAAAGCGTGACAGGCCGTCGATACATGCGGAATCCGCAAAGGGACAGAAACCGCCGCGCAAACAGGATCGAGAGGCCCCCCGGAAACCGAAAGCCCCACGCAAGACGGATAACGAGGCGTTTGAAAAATCTGCCCGGGAAGCGTCGGCGCCGCGCGAAAAAGAGCGATCACAGCGGCAGGAACCCCGGGTGGCGTCACCTGCGGAGCGAAGCGATGAGGCGTCAAGCGGTGCATCGGAAGCGGGTATGGAGCGCTTTCGCATTGAAGTGGGGCTGGAGCACGGTGTAAAGCCCGGAAATATTGTCGGCGCTATCGCCAATGAGGCAGAGATAGAGAGCGAGTATATCGGTCGCATCGAAATATTTGACGACCACAGCACCGTGCAACTGCCAGAGGGGATGCCGAAGGAAATCTTCAAGCATTTGAAGAGCGTATGGGTCAGTGGTCAGCGGCTGCAGATTTCGCGGCTGGACGGGCAGCGTCCGGCGGATTCCAAAGGCCATGCTAAATCCAGGGCCAGGCCAACGGGCAAATCAAAGCCGGCACGCCATAAGCCGAAGTGATTGCGCCGGCGCGGATACTGACTGGCCACCGGCGCAGGGGGTAGCCGGCCGTGCCGATTTTATTCTCTGTTGTACTGCTGGACCTGATTGGGTTCGGCATCATTATTCCCATCCTGCCTTTTTTGTCTCCCGAATTGGGCGCAGATAAACTTGATGTAGCCTATATTATTGTCGCCTACGCGGTGGGTGCCGGCCTCTGTGCGCCATTTTGGGGGCGTCTTTCGGATCGTATCGGGCGCAAACCCGTAATAATGATCTGTCTGGCGGGGGCAGCTGTTTCCTACGTTATGCTCGGCCTGGCTTCCGCTCTCTGGATGGTCTATGTCGCACGAGCGTTTGCCGGGATGATGGCGGGGAACGTGGGAGTGGCCTCCGCCATGATGGCGGACATCACCGGGCCGGAGAACCGGGCCCGTGGTATGGGCCTGATTGGTGCTGCTTTTGGGCTTGGCCTGGTTTTGGGCCCCATGCTGGGCGGCTTGTTGTCTGGCGATGAGCCGGGATTTACCTTGCCCTGCGCGGTGGCCGGGGTCATGTCAGTACTCGCAATGGTCTCGGCGGCGCTGTTCCTTCCTGAATCGCTCACGGCGGAAAAGCGGGCTGCACACAAAACAGCTCAACAGGGAAAAGACGCTGGCTCCACCTACACGGTGCTGCGCGAGGGCGGAAACAGACTGCTGATGGTGCAATTTTTCCTGCACAACCTCTGTGTCAGTTCGCTCACTTATATGTTTCCCCTCTGGGCCGGGGATACACTGGACTGGGGTGCCCGCCAGGTGGGAATTGTTTTCGGCATACAGGGTGCAATCATGGCCGTGGTACAAGGGGGCTTCATGGGCATGATGGTGCGTGCCCTGGGGGAGTTGCGACTGCTGCGAATTGCTGTGTGTTCACTGGTACTCGGACTGGCCATAGGCGTGTTTGCAGACACCATGCTGGTGATGGTCGGGTCGATATTTATCGCCATGACCGGTGCAACCCTGTGTATGCCTTTGTTGAATGCCATTGTTAGCCATCGCTCATCCGTTTTGATCCGTGGCCGGATGCTGGGTGTCTCTGGTGCAGCGGCATCCTGGGGCAGGGTGGCTGGGCCATTGTTGGCGGGTTTCAATCTCGCTGTGTTCGGCTATCACGGCGCCTGGCTGGGTTCGTTGCTGGTATCGCTGCTCTATCTGGCGTGGATATTTCGGGAGTATGCGCTACACGGCCACACCCGGGCAGATCAACTGGTGCACTGATGGGTGGTCACACCGGGCCGGTGGCAATGGCGGGGGCCAGACGCTTTAAAGCAGGTAGGGAAACCCGCCTTCCTTGATATAGACCTTGCAGGATTGACCGCCGGTGGGTTTTACAGATTCACCGGCTGGCACGCGCAGCCAGCTCTGGTCGCGATAGCTGCCGAATTGATCATTAAAGCTTCCTGCCACCACGAATATTTCCGCTCCCATGGGAAAGGCGATCTCGCCCCTGGCCCGGGGCGAGTCCCAGCGTTCCAGGCGCGTACAATCAGAGTAGGGTTTTTGAGTGTAAAGTGTTTTGCTGGATACTCCCTCGTCACCCGTGGCGGTCCAGGGAATATCGTTCGTTTGTACTGCAATATGTTGGCGATCCAAGCCGGGAAACTGCCGGAGCTTTACCAATAGGGTACAACCCTGCTCGGAGAACGGGGCATGATGGAAACCCTCCGGATTGAGCAGGTAAGTGCCCGCCGGCCAGTCACCGTGCTCATCCGAGAAGACACCATCCAGGACCAGGATCTCTTCGCCCTCTGGATGACCGTGGGCAGGGAAACGCGCACCTGCCATATAGCGAACCACCGATGTTACCTGGCCTGATTCCGCCGGGCCTGAGAGGTGCACACGTTTGCGCAGCACGTGGCCACCGGGGCTTTTTGTCCAATCCATAGCCCCGGTGTCAACGGTAACTCGTATGGACAGGTCTGCATTCAGGTTGTGGCGATCATTTTTCATATTGGTGTCCTGTCGCGTAGCAGCCCCTGGGACACATATCTTTACCGTTCTTCAGTTGTATTGCCAGAGCAATCCCAGTCCCCAAAAACATTTCAGTCTGTTCCAATGAATTGCCAAATACGGTAGCACAGGACTAAAGTGCCAATATGACTGACAGGGGAACTTCATGGAACTAGCCGATATTCACCCGCAACTACAGGCAGATTGTCATCATCTGGGAAGTATCGAGGGTGCTGAAGTACTTTTAAACCGCAATGCTGCATTGCCCTGGTTCATTCTCGTGCCAGACACGCGCCTTAATGATTTACTGGATTTGCCAGAGCATCATCGCGACAGGGTCATGGCTGACTGTGCTGCGATATCGGCCTATATCAAGCAGGTGCTCGGGTTCTCCAAGGTCAATTTCGCGGGGCTTGGTAACGTGGTACCGCAGATGCATCTTCATATTATTGGCAGGCAGGAGGGTGACCCCTGCTGGCCGCAGCCGGTGTGGGGTCACCTGGCCGGGCATGAGGTGTACGAGCAGCGGCAGCTACTGGCCTGGCAATCCGACCTGCAGGGGATGATCGATCTTGTGCCAGCGGATATGGCCTCTTAGTGGAGTGGCGTCGATGACAGCTAAAGTGTTTGTAACCCACCAGTTGCCCGGCGACAAGATCCATGAATTGGCGCAGTGCTGTGAGTTGAATGTCTGGATGGGGCCTGGCCTTTTGTCCCCGGCGGGATTGCGCACAGAGCTGAAGGGAGCGCGGGGCCTGTTGTGTATGCTGACTGACCGTATCGAAAAACCTTTACTGGATTGCTTGCCCGATCTGGAATTTGTGTCGAGCATGTCAGTGGGGGTGGACCACATCGATGTGCAAGCCCTGTCCGAGCGCGGCATACCCGTTGGTAACACCCCGGGTGTGCTGGTAGATACCACAGCCGATACCACCTTTGCATTGTTGTTGGCTGCTGCCCGCCGGGTCACCGAGGCAGACCGCTTCCTGCGTCAGGGGCAGTGGACTGCCGCGAACGCCTGGGCACCGGACTTTTTTACCGGCAAGGAAGTTAGCGGCGCGACACTGGGGATAATCGGGCTCGGCGCAATCGGCCAGGCTGTAGCCAGGCGCGCTGCCGGGTTTGGCATGCGGGTACTGGCCTGGAATCGCAGTTCAAGGAGCGTGCCCGGGGTAGACATGGTCAGTCTGGAAGACTTGCTGCAGCGCAGTGATTTCGTCAGTGTCCATGTGGCGTTAACAGCGGAGACGCATAGGCTGCTCAATGCCCGGAGAATCGCCCAGATGAAACCTGGCGCGGTGTTGGTGAATACCGCGCGCGGTGGCATCGTGGATGAGCAGGCGCTGGCAGTGGCGCTGGCGGATGGTGCCCTTTCTGCTGCCGGGATAGATGTGTTTGAGCAGGAGCCGGTGGCTGCCGATAACCCACTGCTGGGGCTGCCGAATGTTGTTGCTACACCGCATATTGGCAGTGCCACCGTCCAGACCCGGGCCCGCATGGCGAATATGGCGGTGGAAAACATGATTGCCGCACTTGAGGGCAGGGTAATGCCCTGCTGTGTAAATCCCGAAGTTTACGGTTGACGGTAGTTTGGGCACACAGCCCATGACACTTATTTTGCCGGTGGAAGCGTGCTCAAGGCGGCACTTAGCCCTTTGCGCAGAGTGGACTTCATCTCCTTCACATTCACCTTGTTTACGTCTTCCACAATCTTGGTGATGATGACGTGCCAAACTTCCTTTTTGGTGGTGGCGTCGTTGAACTGCAGGGCGATATTACTCGTCTCCTTGACGCCGCCAAGCGCGTAGGCATTGTCGACCACCGCCTGGTTGATTTGCCGGTTGGGATTTACCGATGGATAGGGTGTGAGGTTGGAGGCCTCAGCGCTGCGTTCGCCCATGCGTAGGCCGGCAGCATAGAGATAGTCAACAGTGAACTGGGCACGTTGTTCATCAAGCACATAGCCCTTTTTGGCGAGATCTTCATTGAGTTCTTTGCGCAGGATTGGATCCATGATGTACCAGGGGTCCTGGGAGTTAGCCGTATTGGGTAAGGGTTCACTGCGCCATTTGTAATACTTGTAATTGCCCGCCGCAAATTCCTCTATCGGTGCGGGCCGGGTCTCGATGCCGCTGCAGGCTACCACCGACAGGATCATTACCAGAGTTGCCAGTAGGGTGGTGAAACGCATGATAATCCTCTTATTCGGTGAGGCCTGGCCACAAGCCGGGCTGCTGTTCGCCATGGTAGCAGTCTCTCCAGGGCCCAGCCAGTTGAGAGTCAATTACTGACGTGTGCCGGCCCGGGCATATTCGGGTGTATTGCCCGCACCACTTTGGTAGGATGATTATTATAACTATAGGTTATTGTTCAGGGGAGCATTATGATTTCTCGCAAGTTGATTCGCACCGACCTGAACCTGCTGGTCGCTCTGCAGATCCTGCTGGAGGAGCGCAACGTCACCCGGGCCGCAGAGCGTCTTTCAGTGTCCCAACCAGCACTGAGTAAAACCCTGCAGAAACTGCGAGACTCTTTTGAAGACGAGCTTTTTACCCGTACCGCACACGGCCTGGTACCGACCCCCCGCGCTGAGGAACTGGCAGCTGAGTTACCGGCTCTGCTGGAGAAGGTCGAGCAGGTGCTGGGCGACGAGGGCTTCGTTCCAGAAACCTTTAATGGTAGCTTCAAGTTGTTATTGCCGCCTATATTGAGTGAAGCTCTGCTGCCGGGCCTGATGTCCGAATTGCAAGAAGTGGCCCCCTCGGTTCAGATTGTTACCGCAGAGGTCGCGCCAAACTACCAGGAGCAGCTGAAGAAAGGCGAGGCAGACTTTGCGGCCTTTGTAGCGCTTGATACAGAGCGCGACATACTCGCCGAACCGATAGCTACCATCGCTCCGCGCTGCTATATGCGCACCAATCACCCGCTGGTGAAAAAGGAAGTGGGCCTGCAGGATTTCCTGGCCTACCCACACTTGCGACTCTATCTCCCCGGCCTGACACGGGAGAACACCAGCATGGTAGATGATGTGCTGGGGCAATACGGTGTGCATCGCACCATCGCCCTGGAAACGACACAATTCGCGGCCGCGGTAGGTGTGCTCTGTCGCACCGACTCACTGCTGGTGGCAAACGCAGGCTTTGAGGCAGGGGGGCTGTACCGGGAGCGGATAATCGGCCACGAGATGCCGGCGGAGCTGCAGCGAATGATACGAAATTCCCACAGTGGAAACCGCGGCAAGATGTCACTTATGCGGCACACGCGAACATCGCGCAGCACACCACACCAGTGGATGCGGGCCCTGCTGATGAAACACTTAACCATCTCCGGTGAAACCGTTACCCCGGTTGCGCCGAGCGAGATTGACCAAGCTAGTTCCTGACTGACTTGCGGTAGGACCTGGGCGACATGCCCACCGTCTTATTGAACAATCGTGAGAAGTACAGCGGGTCGTCGTAACCCAGTGCCGCTGCCACCCCCTTGACGTTGAGATCGCCGCTGTCCAGCAGATGGCAGGCATGCTCCATTTTCATATTCAGAAAGTGTTTGATGGGTGAGTAGCCCGTGAGTGCCTTGTACTTATTGGAGAAGTGGTACTTCGAGAGCTTCGCAGCTGCCGCCAATGTCTCCAGCTCCAGCTGCTGCGACAGGTTTTCCAACATGAAGCGCTGTACTGCGTCCAGGTTGAAACTGTGCTGGTTAATCGCCTGTGCCCTGCGCATCTCCAGGGCTATCTCGGTCAGCAGGTGGCGCAATTGATTGGCAGCATTGATAAATGCCCGCGTGCTATAGCCGGTGCGGTGCACCTCCATGAGCCCGCGAAAATGTGCTGTAAGCTGCGGTGACACCCCCACACGCGCAACAGGCTTGCCCGCATCCCGATATCCCAGATACTGGTTAAAGATTGCCGTACTACTCCCTTGAAAATGCACCCAATAGATCGTCCAGGGGTCTGCGGCGTCTGCATGGTAACGGTGCACGACGCCCTGGGGCAGCAACAAAACCTCCCCCGCTTCAATGCGCCCGGACCATTCCGGGGTACTGGCGTAACCCAGACCATCCACGCAATAAATCAACAGGTTGTCGTCGTGGCGCTGGCGCTCCATACGGTGGTTATAAGCCCGGGGATAGTACCCCATACCCGCCGGATAACACTCCCGGGTCAGCGGGTGCCTGGCCAGTTTATTGAGCATAAAAGCCGGTGTGAGGAAGCGGGTGCCTTCTTCCGGCAGGGGCCATTTTGATGGTGCACTCATACAAAGTCCCGCAGTCTGTGGTCTATGAATCGAGATATTTATCAATATTAGAATTTTTCTACTCTACGCATTGTACAATCTGGAGGCGTCGGGTCGGGTGTGGATTGCCGGGACCGTTTGAGGCCATGGATGGCCGAAACGAGCCTACATGGATGTATTTACGGCGTGTCCCGACAATCCATACCCGGCCCGCCGCCGGCTCCCAGAGGACCAATACTAATAAATAGCAATATAGTCCATATAAAGCGCAATTTCCTCCCTTTGAACAAAACCACCCGCGCGATAAGCTGGCGCACAGTTTTTGATCAGCTAACCTAGTTTGGTGCGCACAACGTGTAGATGTGCACCAGAAAACGCCACAGGAGCAGATGAGCATGGAACAGAACCCGGAATTAGCAGAAGCGAAAAAGGAAATGGAAGCCATGGTGGCTCGTGCCCGTGTGGCGCAGGAGCAAATCGCCGACTATACGCAGGAGCAAGTTGACGAATTGATCACTGCCATGGTGTGGTCCATAGCTCGGGAAGACGTGTCGGAAAAAATCGCACAGTTTGCCGTCGAGGAAACCCAGCTTGGCAACTATGCAGGCAAATACCTGAAGATTCACCGTAAAACCCGGGCGACCCTCATGGATATTATTAACGACAAGTCTGTCGGGGTAATTGAAGAAGACCGTGAGCGCAATATCGTCAAGATCGCCAAGCCGGTTGGTGTTATTGGCGCGCTCTCCCCCTCCACCAACCCGGAGGCGACACCGGTCATCAAGGGTATCTCCGCAGTAAAAGGCCGCAATGCGATCATTATTGCGCCGCACCCGCGGGCCAAATTAACCAATAAAATGATCTGCGACTATATGCGTGAGGCCATTGTTGCCGTGGGCGGCCCGGCAGACCTGGTGCAGAGCATAGACGTGCCGTCTATGGACAAGACCAATGAGCTGATGCGTCAGTGCGACCGCATACTGGCAACCGGTGGCGAGGCCATGGTGAGCGCGGCCTATTCGTCCGGAACCCCCGCCCTGGGTGTGGGTGTCGGCAACGCGGTCATCACGGTGGACGATACTGCTAATCTGGATGAGGCGGCGGAAAAAATTCGTACCTCCAAGGTGCTGGATCTGGCAGCCTCCTGTTCCTCGGACAACTCGGTACTGGTTTTTGCATCGGTTTACGATGAAATGCTGGAGAAGCTCAAGCGCGAAGGCGGTTATGTCATTGAAGGCGAGGACAAGCAGAAGCTGCAGTCGGTACTGTGGGAAGACGGACATTTAAACGCGAAAATTGTAGCCCAGCATGCGCTGACCATCACCGGTAAGGCCGGCATCGACTTGCCCGAGGGTAAACAGTTCCTGATCGTACCGGAGACTGGCGCCGGCCCCGACTACCCCTTTTCCGGGGAAAAACTCACAGTCACCATGGCGCTTTATAAGGTCAAGGACATCGATGAGGCGATAGATCTCACCAATCGTATCCAGGCCTATCAGGGCCAGGGACATAGCTGTGGCATTTATTCCTACAACGATGACAACATCATGAAACTCGCCATGGGTACGCGCACCTCGCGGGTGATGGTCAACCAGCCCCAGTCCGCCTCCAACAGCGGAAACCTGTGGAACGGTATGCGCCAGACATTCTCGCTGGGCTGTGGCTCCTGGGGTGGCAACAGCATTAACCACAACATCACCTGGCGTGACCTGGTAAACGAAACCTGGGTGTCCAAGCCGCTGGACGTTCCCAAAGTGCTGCCCTCGGATGAGGAGTTGTTTGGCAAGGTGATGGGCAAATTCTAAAGCGCTCCACACGGAAGGTTAACGAGGAGTAAGGCATGGATTTTTCCCTGAGTGACGACCAGCGAGCGTTTGTAGAGACTGCACGCGCGTTTGCCGAGGGCGCCATGGCGCCCCACGCCGCGCGCTGGGATGAGGAATCGATATTTCCTCGGGAAGTGCTGCAGCAGGCGGGTGAGTTGGGCTTTATGGGCATGTATACACCCGAATCCGCCGGCGGTTTGGGTATGGGTCGTCTGGATGCCAGCCTGATTGTTGAGGAACTGGCGAAGGGTTGCACCGCGACGGCCGCTTTCCTCACCATTCACAATATGGCCACCAATATGGTGGGCAAGTACTGCAGTGACGGCACTATTGCCCAATGGTGTCCGGATCTGGTCGCCGGTAGCAAGCTCGCCTCCTATTGCCTGACGGAACCCGGTGCCGGCTCCGATGCAGCTTCGCTGCGCACAACCGCTGTGCGCGACGGTGACGATTATCTGGTCAATGGCAGCAAAGTGTTTATTTCCGGTGCGGGCGCCACCGATGTACTGGTGGTGATGTTGCGAACGGGCGCAGCGGGGCCAAAAGGGATTTCGGCCCTGTTGATTCCGGCGGACGCCGCAGGTATCAGTTACGGCAAGAAAGAAGAAAAGATGGGTTGGAATGCCCAGCCCACCCGGATGATCAGTTTTGACAATGTGCGAGTTCCTGTTACCAATCGCCTGGGCGAGGAGGGGCAGGGTTTTGCAATTGCGATGGAGGGGCTGGATGGTGGGCGCATCAACATCGCCACCTGTAGTGTCGGCACAGCCCAGCAGGCGCTGGAAGAAGCGACGGCCTACGTGCAGGAACGCCGGCAGTTCGATACCGCCGTAGCCGACTTCCAGGCGACCCAGTTCAAGCTTGCCGATATGCTCACTGAACTGGTCGCCAGTCGCCAGATGGTGCGCTTGGCTGCCAGCAAGCTGGATAACAAAGATCCCCAGGCTTCAACGTACTGTGCTATGGCCAAGCGCTTTGCCACCGACGCCGGTTTCAATATCTGCAATGATGCCCTGCAGCTTTTTGGCGGTTACGGTTATATCAAGGAGTACCCCATGGAGCGCCATGTGCGCGACACCCGGGTACACCAGATTTTGGAAGGCACTAACGAAATCATGCGGGTAATTGTCTCCCGCAAAATGTTAATGGAAGGTGCATTGGAGGTTATCAAATGAGTTTGAGCACATCGGAAAAACTGAAGGTAGAGCTGCGCGGGCACACCGCCCTGGTCACCATAGACAACCCCGGTGCCAATACCTGGGACACTGAAAGTCTGCCGGCGTTGAAAGACCTGGTTGAGAAACTGAACAATGAGAAAAATGTCTACGCGCTGGTGTTGACCGGAGCCGGGGAAAAATTCTTTTCCGCAGGCGCTGACCTCAAGCTATTTGCCGACGGTGATCCGGCTACAGCTCGCACCATGGCGGAGTATTTTGGCGAAGCATTTGAAACACTCGCTGATTTCCGCGGAGTCTCCATCGCTGCAGTAAATGGTTTTGCCATGGGTGGTGGACTTGAAGTGGCCATGGCCTGTGATATCCGTATCGCCGAGGAGCAGGCTCAGATGGCCCTGCCGGAAGCGCGTGTCGGCCTGCTGCCCTGTGCCGGCGGTACTCAGCGCCTGTCTTTGCTGGTCGGCGAGGGTTGGGCCAAGCGTATTATTCTCTGTGGTGAGCGCATCAATGCCGCTACCGCTGAGCGTATTGGTCTGGTGGAGGAAGTGGTGGCCAGGGGGGGGGCGCTGGAGCGAGCCCTGGCACTGGCGGAGCAGGTTGGGGAACAAAGCCCAAGCTCGGTGGCATTTTGCAAACGCCTGCTACACACGGGGCGCAACACAGTTATCTCCGAGGGTCTGGTGGCAGAGCGAGACCTGTTTGTCGAACTGTTCTCTACCGAGGACCAGCGCGAAGGCGTCAACGCTTTTCTGGAGAAGCGTAAGCCCGAATGGAAAAACGGCTGAGGTAAGCGCTAATGTCTGAAGCACCCATACTGTTTGAGGAGCACATCGCCGGAGCCGGGAAATTGGTTCGCGTTACCCTGAACGTTCCAGCCACACTGAACTCCCTCACCCTGGAAATGGTCGATCAACTGCAAGCCAAACTGGATGAGTGGAGAGACGATCCGGCTATTGCCGCAATTTTTCTCGAGGGTGCCGGCGACAAGGCTTTCTGTGCCGGTGGAGATATACAGGCGCTCTACGATGACGTAACTGCAACACCTGGTGGCCCTTGCGTATACGCGGAGAATTTCTTTTTACAGGAGTACCGGCTCGACTACACCCTGCATACCTATCCCAAACCGATTATCAGCTGGGGTCACGGCATTGTTATGGGCGGTGGGCTGGGTGTGATGGCGGGCTGCTCACACAGGATTGTTACCGAAAAAACCCGTATCGCGATGCCCGAGGTGGGTATTGCCCTGTTCCCCGATGTGGGGGGTAGCTGGTTTCTCAATCATATGCCGGGCAAGTCAGGCCAGTTTCTGGCACTGACAGGTGCGTCTATCAACGCTGCGGATGCGATTTATACCGGTATTGCCGACCGGTTTATTGGCAGTGAACGCAGGGAAGAGGTGTTCGATGCGCTGTTGCGTCAGAAATGGCAGGTAGAAGAAGCAGCTAATCATGCATTGGTGCGGCACACCTTACGTCCATTTGCCGAGCAGAGCGTGAGCCAGTGCCCTGGCGGGCAGGTGGAACCCCACCTGGGCTCGATCGCCACGCTGTGTGATGGGGATGACGTACATGAGGTCATCGACAATATTCTGCTCCAGCAGACCCAGGACCCCTGGCTGTCAGCGGCGAAAAAGAGTATGGGGCGCGGTTCCCCGCTGGCAGCGCTGGTGGCGTTTCGGCAGCTGCTTGAAACCCGGCATGCCTCATTGCGGGAAGTGTTCCAGGCGGAACTAATATTGGCCACAAATATTATGCGCTACCCGGAATTCGCCGAGGGAGTGCGGGCCCTGCTCATCGACAAGGATCGCAAGCCGGCCTGGCGTTACACATCCACACGGGATGTGCCGCCGGAGGTAGTGGATTCCTTTTTTCGTGCGCCCTGGGAACAGCATCCTCTGGCGGATTTGTAACAGCTTAACAGCGGAGTTCTGAACTATGGCAAAGGTTGCATTTATCGGGCTGGGCAACATGGGTGGCCCGATGGCCATCAATCTGGTTAAGGCGGGCCATGACGTTGCCGTGTTCGACTTGTCCGAGGCCGCCCTGGCGCAGCTCAAGGCAGCGGGCGCGACAGTGGCGACCAGTGCCGCCGAAGCCGCTACCGGGGTCGATTACGTGATCTCCATGTTGCCAGCGGGCAAACATGTGGCCGCCACCTATCTTGGGGACAACGGCCTGTTGTCACAACTGGATGCGTCAACCACGGTGCTGGATTGCAGCACCATCGATGCGGCCACTGCGCGTTCGGTGGGTGAGGCTGCTGCCGGGATGGGGATAGGCTTCATGGACAGTCCTGTGTCCGGGGGAGTCGCTGCGGCAGCCGCGGGCACGCTGGCATTTATGTGCGGGGGCAGCGCAGAGACATTTGAGAAGGCCCGGATAATCCTCGCAGATATGGGTAAGAATATTTTCCACGCAGGCCCGGCAGGTGCCGGTCAGGTCGCAAAGGGCTGTAACAATATGCTCCTCGCCATTCATATGATTGGCAGTTCGGAGGCTCTGGAAATGGGCGCTCGCAATGGTCTTGACCCGAAAGTGCTATCTGAGATCATGCTGGCCAGTTCAGGCCGCAACTGGTCTCTTGAAGTCTACAACCCCTACCCGGGAGTGATGGCAACAGCGCCTGCCAGCAATGATTACAAGCCGGGCTTCATGGTTGACCTTATGGTGAAAGACCTGGGGCTGGCACTTGAGATCGCTGAACAGTGCGATTTTGACAACCCCATGGGGCAGCTGGCCAAGGAGCTATACAGCCAGCATCAGGAGGCGGGAAATGGTCAGATGGACTTCTCCAGTATTCTGAAAAAACTTCAGGGCTGAGCGACCGCAGGGTGATGCGCCGTTAGCGCTCGCCCTCAGCTATTTCCTCGCTGTGCATTTGCAGTGTTTCTTGCAGTTTGCCCTCTACCCCCTGCGCCTTTTCTACCGCACTTTTGTAGCCTTGCGGAATAATACCTTGCTCACTTTCTTTTTCGGCGCATGCACCGAGCATCAGTACTGCCGCAGTAGTTGCCATGACTGTGGTGAATTTCATGTCGGTCTCCCAGAGGTGCTGCGGGTTTTATCGCCGGAGATCCGGCGCTGGTCGATACTCGCAAGGCGCTCATAATCATACGCGCTAAGTGTAAAAAACAAAGGGTATTCACTGCTGTGAATATAGTGTTTGTCGCCGTACTGGAACAGTTCCAGAGTCACTTTCCCCGCCAGACTCTCCACCGTAAATACCATGTCGGCCTCCGCGGAGGACAGATCGCGTTGTGCATCTCCTGACGCCAGGCCATCAATCTGGAGATTTCTCAGGGTGGAAAGCAATGCTTCCAGTTCGCGCTCCTCGGGCACCTGACCGATCCCGGACAGCCAACCGGCACCTTCCCGGTGCAGGCTGTAGGCATCGGCGCTGATGCTTACGGGTGCCCGGGTTTGCAAAAGACGTTTGTCCAGCCAGCCGCCATTGTGGCCGGGAGCATCCTGTGCGTTAAAAAGTACACTGTAGATGCCATTCTGGTCTTCATTGCGAGCATAAATTTTGCGAAAGCCCGGTGAACTGCCGAGGAAAAAAGTACCGAGCACAGCCTTGTCATCAAGTAAGCTGATCCGTCGCCTGTAGTGGTAGCTCGCAACTCTAAATCGCTGGCGCGCTGCAATCGAATTTGCCACCGGCCAATGGCCCTCACTCGCTGCCAACGCGGCAAGTAGCCTGTCGACCATGGCGACGTCTGCCGGGAGGTTTTCGAGTTCCGGAAGCAACCAGAGGTCGCCGACTTTTGCCAAAGCGGTTTCGTTATCGAATTCGTCTCCTACAACGATCGTGTCCACCCGGTCCAGTGGGAACGGCAACATGGGTGCAGGGGGTGCATATCCGGTTTCGTCGCCCGGCCAGTAAACTGCACCGATTAATCCAGCCTGAATTAGCAAAATTAGCAACAGACTGACAAGATTGCGCTTCACAGCTCAAGCCTTGCGGCGTAGCGCCGCTTGCGCAGCTTGCTGCGCAACCAGTGAACCAGTGCGAGAAAAATTAACCAGATTACGGCAAGACCATAGTTAATATACTCCACCATGGCCTGCGCCTGCTGCTCCATAGGTGGCAGCGTACGGTTGAAGTGCGCGCGCGAACGGATTCTGAGCAATTCGTCATCCTGCAATGCCCAGTCCAGGCTGTTGAGCAACAATTCCACCGGGCCGAGATACTGGGTTCCACTCGCCATTACCTGAGCGCTCAGTACCTGGTCATCCATGAAATCATTTGAGCTGTACAGCATGATACGCGCCGATTCGGGAGACCGGCTGAGCAGACCGGTAGTGCCACCAGCGTGTTTTTGCGGAGGTCTTTCGTTGAAATAGGAGTCGAATCTCCCCTGTAGCATCACACCCAGTTTATAGGGGCCGCTTTGGCGATCCAGCTCGGGAGAGGTCCCGGAGTTTTGCCGCTCGGCCTGGTTCGGGTCGCCTACCGGAGTGCCCGCCACAGGCATGATATCCACGCTGGTGCTCAGCCATGATCTGCGCGAACTGTTGAGCAGGGTGGTAAGCTGATAACCGTCGCGGCGCTCGACGTCGATGGGCGATGCCCAGGCCATCGTCAGCTGGGGTAGGTTATCGGTAATGGGGTGTTTGCGTGTCAGGCTGTCAGCTCTAAGGTCTATGAAGTAAGGATAATCCAGCATTTTTACATCTCGAAACTCATAGCCCGCTGCTTCCCTGACGACCGGTGCGGGAAACGCCGAGCTTTGCTGATCCAGTACCAGAGATTCACCGACCGACAGCCCCTGGTGTTTCAGCCAATCCTGCAGCCCGCTGTCCCAGTCTTGCAGGCGCAGTTCGCCATCGCTGAGTTCGGTGGTATAGGGGGAGCTGGAGATAATCACTGTGCCGCCGCGCATAAGGAACTGGTCTATCGCGAAGACAGACTGTTCGTCCAGCCTGTGCGGTGCAACGACTGCCAATATGTCCGCATCAGGGGCAACGGCCCCGTCTCCCAGGTCTTCAAGCCGAATGCTGTAGTCCCGGGCGATGGCCTCCTCGAGATTGTTGAAAGTCGGCCCGCCGAGTTTATAGCGAGCCATCTGATTGTCTACTTCAGGTAGAGACAATGCCACCGTGCGGGTAAAGCCGCTGGCAAACCGTTTAAGGCCCGCATCTAACACGGTGCGAAAATCACCCGGATCGAATGTGTCCGTGGGTAGTTGTACGACCTGGTTTCTGTCGGCGAGTGTCAGGTAGAAAAAGAACGCTTTTTCCTGGTCCAGTGCGGTCACCATCGGGCGAAAGCCCCACTCCTCGGCAATTTGTTCTGCTACTGCGCCGCCCCTGGCTTGTGGATCAATAAAACGTACGCTGAACTTGTCGTCGGAACGAGGCACTATTTTCTCCAGTTGTGCCCTGATCGATTTTTTGTATGCCAGCAAGGTCTCGGGTAACTGTTCGTCTGCCGAGACATAGGCGATGAGCTCAACTGGCTGGTCAATCCGCTCGAACAGGCTGCCACCCATCTGGTAATTATGCAGCACATTTTTAATCGCCCGGGTGATGTCGTACTCGGGGTTACGCAACAGGATGTCGGCAGCTGCATTGGCTGTTGTGCGCACCTCTATGAGATCTTTAAAATCCAGTGTCTGGTGCTCGTTGCCGTACTGTACGAGGATATTGAAATAGGAGTTCACCAGTGTTGACTGATACCGGTCTGCGATCTGGAACGGGGTAGCGTGAATCCCAAAGTGCTCGTTGGCCTCTTGTTCTTGTGCCGGATTATTCGCAGGGTCGATGAACTCCACGTGAACCCTGCCCTTGCCGGCAACCGCGTATTCCTGTGCCAGGTCCCGCAACTGTGGTACCAGCGGTGCCAGTAAGGGGTGCGTTTTGGCGCTGAAATACCCGCGAATAAGCAACGGCTCCTGCAATTGCTCGAGGAAGTGGTGAGTGGGTTCGGAAATGGAATAGAGGTTGCCCTCTGTCAGGTCCAGCCGAAGGCTGTCCATGCGGGCAAGCCAAATATTGGCGAATACCAGATTCAGCAGGATCAAGCCTGTGACAAGGCGCCAGTCATTGTGCCTGCTGGTGGCAGAGTTTCCGGACCAGCGTTGCCTTTCCAGTGCGTAAACATTCAGCGCAAGGAAAGCGACAGTCAGGCTCAGGTAGTACCACAGATCTCGCAGGTCCAGCACACCACGGGTAATGGTCTCGAAGTGAGCGCCACTGCCTAGCAGGCGCAGTGTTTCCCCGACAGCTGTGTCAAAAAAGTCGGTCAGGGTTGGGCTGCCCACAAGATATAGCAAGCCGCATACCACTACTGTGCCAATCAGACTGACAATGGGGTTGTCAGTGAGCGATGAGATGAACAGCCCGACACTGAGATAGGTTGCGCCCAATAAGCAGGCGGCGATATAGCCGGCCGCTACCGGGCCCCAGTCGAGATTTGCCATTAAGGCAACGCTTACCGGTAGAGGCAAAGTGGAAATCAGAGCCAGTAACAGCAGCGTAAAACACGCCTGGAACTTGCCGATAACAAAACACCAGAGGCTAGCTGGTTGAGTCAGCATGTGTTCCAGCGTGCCGGTCCTGCGCTCCTCGCTCCACATGCGCATGGTGAGTGCTGCGCACAGGAATATGAGCAGGATGGGCATCCATTCAAACAGCGGGCGGACATCGGCGATGTTGCGTGCGAAGAATGCTTCCACCCAAAAGAAAATGAAAAACGTGACCGCTGTAAAACTGGCCAGAAACAGCCAGGCAACCGGGCTGGAAAAAAACAGTAATACTTCCTTTTGCGCCAGCCTGCGGCTTACCCCGTTACGGGTCATCGCTGTTCACCTCGTGAAATACGGCTTCCAACCCCGGTATTACGGGCCTTAGCTGATACAGTCTGGCACCCGCCTTGACCACACACTGGGCGACATTATTAGCGGCGGTATTCATGTCCGAATTGTGGTGCAGCGTCAGCGTAAAACGGTAGCGGTTATCTTTATCGGTTTGTTGCTGCACAGATGATATTTGTGGCATACGCCTGAGATAAGCTGCAAGGGATTCTGAGGCGCGGTCCGTGTGCAACAGCAATGTCCTGGTTTGGTGCAGGCTGTCCAGGTGTTCGTCCAATGCCAGTTTGCCGTGGCGCAGCACCAGCACCCGATCACAGATGGCATCCACTTCCTGCATAATATGGGTGGATAGTATCACCGTTGCCTGGCGGGAAAGACGCCGAATGAGGCGGCGCATATGGTCGGTCTGCTGTGGGTCCAGTCCGTTAGTGGGCTCATCCAGGATCAGCAGTCGGGGTTTGCCCAGGATTGCCTGGGCTACCCCCACGCGCTGTTTGAGGCCGCGCGACAGGGTTGCCACCTTATCCAGCGCCCGTTTAGCGAGGTCGGTGGCCAATATTGCCTGGCGTACTGCCGGGTATATCTGGCCTGTCTCAATGCCTTTCAGCGTGGCCGAGTAATGCAAATAGTCGGCTACCATCATATCCGGGTATACAGGAAGACTCTCTGGCAGGTAGCCCAGTTCACGCTGGATACCGTGAGTATTGTCTGCGAGGGGAAGGCCGCCGATCCGGATGTTGCCGGCGCAGGGCTCCAGATAACCACTCAGCATACGCATGATTGTGGTTTTTCCGGCGCCATTGTGGCCCAGCAGGCCTACGATCTCGTTGCCACCAATGTGAAACGACACGTCGTCTACGGCAGTGGTATTGCCATAGCGGCGGGTTAGTGCGTTTACTTCAATCATTCGGTTGTTACAGCATCGTGGGTAATAAGGCTGTGTCCGCGCCCAATCAGGCGGTGAATAGTAACTTAATAATGAAGACAATGAGTACCAGGTTCAGTATCAGCCGTATCAGCTTCTCGCCACTATTTACTGCGAAGTGTGCGCCCAGGTAACCTCCGATGGAATTTCCCAGTGCCAGTGCCAGCCCGACCATCCACAGTATTTCTACGTTGCTGGCAAAAACGGACAGGGCGACTACGGTATAGACGGCGATAATAAAGACCTTGTGCATATTGGTACGCACCAGATCCAGGCCCATGGCTTTGTTGAGTATGGGCATCAGAATGAAGCCCACGCCTATCTGGATAAAGCCGCCCCAGAAACCCGCAGCTACCATCAGCAGGTGGCCCCGCACCAATTGTTTGCGGGTTGGCTGGTAATCAGTAGGGCGCTCTGCCGCACCCTTGTCGAAATACATTATCAGCATGACCGCCAGCATCACCACCGCCAGGATGCGGTTAAACCATACGCCATCAAGCCCGGTGCCCAGCAGTGCTCCCGCCAGTGCGCCGGGAACGGCGCAAGCGGCCAGTGTCAGGCTCAGCCGGAAATTGCTGAACCCCCGGCGGAAGAAGGTGGCGACGGCAGTGAGGTTCTGGGCGAGTATGGCGATACGGTTGGTGCCATTCGCGACCGGCCCGGGCAGCCCCATGAATACCAGAACAGGCACCGTCAGCAGGGATCCACCGCCTGCCATTACGTTGAGAAAGCCCGCCACGATGCCTACCGCCGTCAGCAGGCCGGCTTGCCAGAGCTCGAACTCGGCCATCAGTCTTCGGTCCAGGGCTCTCGCATGGTCACGAATTCTTCTGCCGCGGTGGGGTGGATACCTATGGTAGTGTCGAACAATGCCTTGGTCGCACCGGCCCTGAGAGCGATGGCTATCCCCTGCATGATTTCGCCGGCATCCGGCCCCATCATGTGAACGCCCACTACCCGGTCGGAGGCCTTGTCCACGATCAGCTTCATGAAGGTCTGCTCATCGCGACCGCTGATAGTGTGCTTCATGGGCTTGAATGTGGATTTGAATAGCCGAATATGGCCAAATTTGGCGCGCGCCTCTTCCTCGGTAAAGCCGACAGTCCCGATATTGGGCTGGCAGAACACTGCAGTTGGGATAAAGTCGTAATCTACGGTGTACTCCAGGCCGCCGAACTGGCGGCGTGCGAAGGACATTCCCTCGGCCAGGGCCACGGGTGTCAGCTCCATGCCACCGGTTACATCGCCTAGCGCGAAAATACTGGGTTCCGTCGTCCTGAACTCGTCATCGACAATCACAGTGCCAAATTCGCTGAGTTCTACTTGCACGTTCTCCAGGCCGAGGCCGTCCAGGTTGGCCTTGCGACCCGTTGCATAAAGTACGGTATCGGCCTCTATTTGGCTGCCGTCTGTCAGTCTGAGCTCGAGGCCACCGGGCCCTTGTTCGATGCTCTCCACGTTGACTTCAAAGCGCAAATCCACCCCGGTTTTGGCAATCTCCTGGGCGGCATGGGCACGGATATCCGGGTCGAATCCCCGCAAAAACAGAGGCCCGCGGTACAGCTGGGTTACCTGGGAGCCCAGGCCGTTAAATATGCCGGCGAATTCCACCGCGATGTAGCCGCCACCGACTATCACCAGGCGTTTCGGGAAGTGCTCGAGGTCGAAGATCTCGTTCGATGTGATAGCGTATTCGCTGCCCGGGAATGGCGGTATATGGGGCCAGCCACCAGTGGCTACCAGAATCTTTTCGGCGGTAAATTGGCGCTCGCCAACCGCCACGGTTTGGGCGTCGACAATACGGGCACGGCCATCAATCACCTCGGCGTTTACACCTTCCAGCAGTCTGTTGTAGATCGCGTTCAGGCGGGAAATTTCTGTTTTTTTGTTGTCGCGCAGGGTCGGCCAGTCAAAGGCCGGTTTGCTGCTGTCCCAGCCGAAATTGCGGGCATCGTTGAAAGACTTGGCGTACTCCGATGCGTAGACATACAGTTTTTTGGGAACGCAGCCTACATTTACGCAGGTACCCCCCATATAGCGATCTTCCGCTACTGCCACTCGGGCGCCAAAGCCCGCCGCCATGCGTGCGGCTCTGACGCCACCGGAGCCGGCGCCGATGACGAACAGGTCATAGTCGTATGTAGTCACAATTTACTCCTGGAAATGGGGTGCATAGTCTAACAGTCAAGACATCGGTACTGAACGAGTGGGGTACAACAATTCTGCAAATTGCCATATGCCCCGTTTCCCAGCTGGACGGGCCCCTTTACTTCCGTTTCGGGTGTTTTGACTGCATCGATTCCTATATTATGTGCGCCCCAAAACTATCGATACCCCTGCCAGGGGTTAATAGAAAGGTGAATATTATGAATACAAGGAAGTATCTGGCCGGGTTTTGTCTCGGTTTTCTCCTCCTCCCCGGGTTTACTGCGGCCGCAGATGCCGTAGATACCGAGCCGACACAGGATGAGATTCTGCTGAAAAGCGGCTCACGGATCCTGGGTACGGTCACTGGCGCGCGTGATGGTATGGTGACGATTGATACCGACTTCGCGGGCACTTTGAGCATTGAACTGGAAAAAATCGAGTCTTTACAGACCCGGGACCCGGTGCTGATCCAATTGGCAGATGAAACGGTGGTAAATGAACAGCCACTGGTAATTGAGGATGAACTGCTGGTAATCGACACTGCCGCCAGCCCTGCCCAGAGCTACGCCACCAGCGATTTATTGCTGGTCAACCCGGAGCCCTGGGAATTGGGGCAGGGGTATAAGTGGACCGGCCTGGCAAGCCTGGCCATGTCCGCTCAGCGCGGCAATACCGACACCGATGAACTGGATTACAGTCTGGCAAGTGTCTGGCGCAGTAAACAAGACCGGTACACCCTCCGTTATAATGGAGAGAATGATGAAAACAACGGGGTAACTACTGTCAAGAAATGGTATGCCCAGGGCAAGTATGACTATTTCTTTGACGGCCCATACTACGGTGGTATCCAGGCGTCAGCCGAACACGACAAATTTACCGACCTGGATTTGCGCTACGTCGTGGGCCCGTTCATCGGGCGTCAGTTTTATGAAGAGCCGATTTTCACCTTCTCTGGTGAGCTCGGTATTTCTTACGTAAATGAGACATTCATTGTTGCCGATGATAACGACTATCCTGCCGCCACGTGGGCACTGGATGCATCGAGCAATTATCTGGGGGGCAGTTCGCGCCTGTATTTCGAGAACCGCGGGATATGGAACCTGAAGGAGACCTCTGATTATGTTGTAAACACCACGTTTGGTCTTGCTTTTCCCCTGTTGTGGAGCCTGGAGGCAGCGGCGGAGATCCTGCTGGATTATGACTCCGGCGCGGTTGCGGGTGTGGACGAGCTTGATCAGACTTACCGGTTTCGGGTTGGTTACACCTGGTAAGGCGATGCATGAACGGAGTCATGCCCCACCCTGGCCCGCATCCATCGCGTGGTCAGCGGTTGGGCATTGCCAATGCGTACAGCGTCGATGCCTGTGCTTATGAGCGCTCGCCACGAATAAGACCACGGAACCAGTCCGACAGGGTTTCGTGTTTAAAGTCGGTGAATTCGCCCGCGTCCATAAATATGCCGTGTTCGGGGCAGGTTTCGTACCAGACATGCGCCTGAGTTGGATCCGACGTTTTTTCCATATCCTTACCACAGCGAGGACAGGCGATGTCCTCGACATTATCCCACTCCCTGCCGGTTTTGGCTTCCCCGGTATCCAGCGCGTCTCCCATCCATTTGTTCTTCAACTTTTCGGCTTCGCCGGTGTCGAACCAGAGTCCCTGGCAATTAGTGCAGCGATCGATAACGAGGTCGCTTCCATAGGTAATCTCGGTCATTCCGTGCGCACATTTTGGGCACTCGATACTATGTAAATCCGGGTTGTATTCCATCTACAGCACTCCAAGGACTAAAATCAAGTCAGATTGTTATCGCCCGCGAAGCGGGTGTTATTGGGTAATTCTAGCCCAATGCGAGGCTAATTTCCCGTTCCAGATTGGGCCTGATTATAATTATTACTGCAAGGAGCTTTCAGCTCGGTTTAATCTTGGAGCCTATACTCACTTTGATCTTCATTGAGGAACCACCATGCGACGAATTTGGATAGTGCTAGCTGGCATGCTGTGGACCGTGGCGTCCGTGGGGTATGCCGCTGACGACCCGGCGCGAGGCAAGCAGTTTTACGCGGCCTGTGCAGCATGTCATGGTGTTCAGGCAGAGGGCAACGAGAGTATGGGCGCACCGCGCCTGGCACATCTTGCGCCGGTATATATTGTGGCGCAGTTGCAAAAGTTCAAAGCTGGGACAAGGGGTGGAAGCGCAGTTGGTGATGGCAGCCGACAAATGGAGGCAATGGCCGCGACCCTGGAGAATGACCAGGCCATGTACGATACGGCGGCATATATTGCGACTCTGGAAAGTGCGGGCTCTGCGGTGACTATCGAGGGTAACATTGAACAGGGAGCCAGTTATTACAGGCAATATTGTGCCGCTTGTCATGGTCCGGCTGCAGAGGGGAATTCCGCCCTGAATTCGCCGCGTCTGGCCGGAGCGGATGATTGGTATATCGTTTCCCAATTGGAAGCATTTCGCAGCGGCTCCCGCGGTAACAATCCACAGGACCGCACCGGCAAACAGATGCGGGTGATGGCGGGTGTGCTGCCCGACACCGCTGCCGTTGAGTCTGTTGCAGCTTATATTCGCAGCCTGGAAGAATAGGTCGTGACGCGAGTGGCTAGCTACAATTATTGGCGTATTGTCCTGCCGATGTGCTTTGCCCTGTTTGTAGCTGCGCGGGCTGTATCGGCGGAGTTTGTGCTGAGTGAGAATTGCCCGCCGGGCTTCGAGCTGACCAAGGGTCATTGCGAATTACGCAGCCTTTATCAAATGTATGCGTCGCTGGAGGGGGCTGGGGTCGGTGGGCTCAAAACCGGCTTGCCGACTTATCGCGATGGTTACACACCACAGCAAATAGATTTGGGCCGCTACCTGTTTTTTGACCCCGCTCTGTCCGTTGACGGCTCCGTGTCCTGCGCTAGTTGCCACGATCCTGATCGGGGCTTCGCCGACGGGCTGGGTCGCAGTATTGGTGTCAGCGGTCACCCACTGCCACGCTCGGCTCCCACGCTCTGGAATGTTGCCTTCTTACAACGTTTTTTCTGGGATGCTCGCGCCGGTAGCCTCGAAGAACAAATGCTCGGGCCGCTCTATGATGAAAACGAGATGGCCAATACGCCCGACCAGCTGCTGCAAACACTCAATGCCCTACCGGCCTATCGAGAGCTTTTTCGCCAGGCCTGGCCACAGCAATTCCAGCAAGCCGACTCCACTATAAGACTGGAACAGGTTTACGCGGCGATCACTGCGTTCGAGCTGTCCCTCATCTCGCTAAACAGCCGTTATGACCAGTATGCTCATGGCTATGCCGATGCCCTGACAGGGCCTGAAAAAGAAGGTATGAACGTTTTCCGTTCCTTTGTCGCACGCTGCGCGGAGTGCCACACGCCGCCGTTGTTTACAAACCAGCAGGTAGCTGTGATTGGCACGCCTGACCCGGAGGGGATGGACTTTGATCCGGGTGCGGCGGAACCTTTGGGAGAACCCACATTGCGAGGCGGATTCAAAGTGCCATCGTTACGAAATATTGCGCTCACCGCACCTTATATGCACTCCGGCAGGTTTGCGACGCTGCGAGAGGCTGCCGAATTTTATACCGGTGGCAGAGGACATGCCGTTCCTCCGGGTGAAGAGCTTAAGATTCATTGGCATATTTGGGAGCCACGCTTGAGCGATGAGGAACTGGACCGGCTGGTGGATTTTTTAAACACCCTGACAGACGAAAGTTTCAAACCCAGTGTGCCGCTGGTGTTACCCTCGGGTCTTCCACCGGTTCATAACATACTCGCCCAGACGGGTGATTCCCCCCAAGAAGGAGCCAGGAACCATGAATAAGCTCACCATAATAATAGCCTCCGTGCTGTTGTTGTCAGGCGGTTACTACCTCGGCAAGTCCGGCCAGAAACCGGCTACCATCATTAAGGTGGATACCGAGCCCAAAGCCGCTTTTACCTCCTCAGGCGCGGATGAGGTTGCTGCTGCCGCAGCGGTGACGGTGCGCAGTCTGGTAACTCCCTCCAGCGGCGAGTTGATTATTGTAAAAGATGGCGAATCCATTCAGGACGCTGTAGTGGCGGCGAGCCCGGGTGCGGTCATCAAGGTTATGCCGGGAACGTATAAAGAAACCGTATATATAGACAAGGACAACATCACGTTGTCCGGTGTTATCGAGCAGGGAAAGTATCCCATACTCGAGGGTGAGGGCCTGCGCAACGATGCGGTGTTGTATTCTGGCAATGGCGTCACCGTGGAAAATCTCTACATCACACATTACAAGGGCAACGCTGTGATGGGGCAGGCGGGCAATAACTTTATTATCCGCAATAACATTATTGTTGATACCGGCGTATATGGCATTTTTCCGCAGCTGGGGAAGAACGGAATTGTCTCCCATAACATTGTTTCCGGGATTGAAGACGCCGCCATCTATATAGGTATGTCAGATAATGTAGATGTGGTATTCAACCAGGTGTTTGACAGTGTAGCGGGCATAGAAATTGAAAACAGTCGACACGCGCTGGTTGAAGGTAACTTCGTCTACAACAATACAGGCGGAATACTTGCATTTATTACTCCCGGGTTGCCGATAAAGACCTGCGGTGACGTGCTGATACGTAACAATTTTATTGTGGACAATAACCACGAGAACTTTGCCATTCCCGGGTCACTTGTCTCCAATATTCCCGAGGGAACCGGTGTGCTGGTAATGGCCTGTGATGATGTAGTGATAGAAGGCAATATCATCACTGGCAATAACTCTGTGGGGGTTACCTTTACCGACTTTACTCTGGCGGGGAACGCCGCGAACGATCCAGATTCCGATCCCTACCCGAATCGGCCAAAAGTCCTGAATAACATTATGCAGAACAATGGCAATGACCCGGCACCGGTGGTGCGCGCGGCTCTGGCCGCCGTGTTAACAACCACCGGCCCGGATATTGTTGACACGGTAGGAATGGACGACGGATGTATACTCAACCCGGAGCGTTACCGCACCATTGGCCTGGAAAAATACTCCGAGTGTGAGTTTTCCACTACGGCCAATGTTGCCAGCTATACATTACCCGAGCCGGTGCCGGCTCGTTCGATGGAAGATGTAGATAAGGGAAAGCTCGCCTATTACGGAGTGTGCGCTGGCTGCCATGCCTACAGCTCGAGGATGATTGGTCCACCGACGCAAATTATACAGGCCTTGTACATGGATAATCCCGAAGGCATTGCAGCGTATGCGGCCAATCCCGTAAAGAAGCGAGACGACTATCCAGAAATGCCTCCCCAGTCGCATCTCGATGACGAAACACGCATGGCGGCGGCACGTTATATGTTGCAGGTAAAAAATTAAGCTGCCGCTTTAGCGTTTATTGAAGATATTAAGGCCACCTTCAAGGTGGCTTTTTTTTTGTTGAAGATGGGATGCTGCACTTCTTTTATGAGATAAATTACCAGACGAATGTAAAAATTATTCGCCGATGAAAAACTGATCCGATGCGGTGAACCTGTTACTTCCGCGCATTTCTATTATGAGAGAACATGTCTGTTCCCCCCTGTGTGATAAAAGATGCAATTAGAAAAAATTACCGTGGAAAATTATCTTTCAATTTCTCGGTGCGTCTTTCGCGCTGTATTTGCAGTGTATTTCGAGATTACTATTGTTTTACGGACTGCGTTTCCCTGGAAAAATTGCGATGTATTTTCTCTGTGAGAGGAAAAGTGACGCGAAGTTTCTAACAGTGAAACGGTTTTACTCCGAGTGCAAAATTGTAAAAATGTTTTGTAAATTCTCGCTATTACGATCAAAAATTAACCGTTACATTTTTTTTATTTAGGCATACACTAGCTTTGCGGTATCCAGTACCACTATGGAGTGATTATAAGAATGTGGGAAATGGATCTGATACAGGCTGACAATATTACTCAGAAGGCCAGCTTAATAGTCGAGTAATTGCGGAAGAAGTTGATCGATTTTGATCATTGAAGCTAAAGATCAGAGCCACAAGCAGCATGAAGTCGAAGCGTTAACAATGTTAGTCCGTAAGATGAATGAAGCCGAAACCAGAAATGGCCGGACTTTTTCAGGACTGCGGAAAATATGTCACTGTTAAAGGGGATGCACTTATGGAAGCACGTAAAGCCAGCGCAGCAAAACGAGCGGGAAAGGTTGTAAGAAAATCTGCTGCCAAACCCAAGAAGAAGAAAGCTGCAGCCAAGAAAAAGGCGCCAGCTAAGAAGAAAGTAGCGGCAAAGAAAGCGCCCGCCAAGAAAAAAACTGTAGCGAAGAAGAAAAAGGCCCCAGCCAAGAAAAAAGCCGCTGCCAAGAAGAAAAAGGTCGTAGCTAAGAAGAAAGCTCCAGCCAAGAAGAAAGCTGCCGCCAAGAAGAAAAAGGCTCCAGCCAAGAAAAAGGCTGCCGCCAAGAAGAAAAAAGCTCCAGCCAAGAAAAAGGCTGCTGCCAAGAAGAAAAAAGCTCCAGCCAAGAAAAAGGCTGCCGCCAAGAAGAAAAAGGCTCCAGCCAAGAAAAAGGCTGCTGCCAAGAAGAAAAAAGCTCCAGCCAAGAAAAAAGCTGCCGCCAAGAAGAAGGCTCCAGCCAAGAAAAAGGCTGCTGCCAAGAAAAAGGCTGCTGCCAAGAAGAAAAAGGCTCCAGCCAAGAAAAAAGCTGCCGCCAAGAAGAAGGCTCCAGCCAAGAAAAAGACTGCTGGCCGCAAAAAGAAGTAGGCGTCAGTTCAGGTTTCTCGTTGCAATCGAGAGGCCTTGCAATAAGCTCTCTTCACCCCGGATTTGTCCGGGGCAGGCTTCACATCATCCCCCTGCCTTAGGGTGGGGAGAGCTGTTGTCCCCCTCAATATTGGGGACAGAATTAGCACTATAACCTCATCTAATACGGGTTAATTCCGCTGCCTGGACAACTCTCTTGTTTCTGTCACTCTCTTTGTGACGGTTGTAAGGCCATTGACGCTGGGAATGGTTACCAGATAGTCGACGGGGAAATCGATATTCTCCCGATTGGAATTTACGTCAATCACAATGGGCTGGTCGACCGTTAGCCAGGATCCGCAGGCCTCTCCGGAATCACAAATCAGTAGGTCATTGTCGGCGTCGCTACCGGCATAGACCTGGTATTGTCCCGGCGGTACATTCGCGAAGACAAAAGAGTAGCCTCCTTGCTCCGATCTTGCGCTGACCTGGGCAATCGCTTCATCTGTCTCCTGCTCGTAAAGCAGGATATAGAGTACTCCAACGTCTGCCGGACTTTCGTCGCCGACCGACATAATGACTCTTACCGAGAGGGAATTTACGGAAGACTGAGCGCTGATATTTGCTGAGTAGACACCATTCTCCAGCCCGCTTCGCTCAACACTTACCTGGTAAAGTCCGACCCCATTCGCGTTGGTATCCAGCGGCAGCAATTCCAGCCACGGCTCCGAGCTGGTAAGGTCCAACAGCGCCAGGTCGCCACTACCTCCGTTGCGCAATTCGAGCTCAAGTGCCGAAACATTGCCAGAAAAATTCAAGGTGCTGGCAGATGCACTGAGGAAAGGCTTGTCGGCAGGAATACTGCCCCCGGCTTCAAGCGCAGCAAATACGGCTTGTTGTGCATTGACCAGACCGTGACCGAATATGTCATCGCGGCCGGGGGCACCCAGGTCATCTGTGATATCGCCGCGAACCAGCAGCGCGTCAATATCAGCGGGGCTGAGATCCGGGTTCACTGATTTCATCAGGGCAATCACTCCGGAAACATGCGGCGCAGCCATGGATGTGCCGCTGAGGAAGGTATAACCGAAGTCGCCGCCTGCGCCGATGCCGCCGGTGCTCAGTACACCGTCGGGATAGCCGTCGCCATTCAGGTCAACACCGTTGTTGCCGCCGGGGGCGGCAATATCAATCGTAGTGCCGGTATTTGAATAACTCGCACGTCTGCGCTGGGCATCTACCGCAGCCACGGAAATTACCCCTTCATACGCTGCCGGGTAGGAGGCACGCGAAGATGCTTCATTCCCCGCGGAAGCAACTAAAGTCACTCCCGCCTGGCGTACCTGCCGATAGAGACTCTGGCTTGACTGGCTGAACGGAGCGCCACCGAGACTGAGATTGATAATCGCTGCGCGTCGGGTGGGTACGGTGCCGGAGTCGTTCGCGAGGCCCGCGGCATAGCGAATGGCCTGGTCTACGTCGTAGCTGGTACCCGCGCCATCAGCGCCAAGTGCGCGCAGTGGCATAACGCGTGAATTGTAGGCAACACCGGCCACTCCAATGCCATTATTAGCCGCTGCGGCTACTGTGCCACTGACATGGGTGCCGTGAAAACTACTGGTGGCAGCGCTGCCGCCATCGCCAGGATCCTCCGGATTTGGATCGATGCCATTGCCATCGCGCGCGCTGCTTACATTGCTCACGAAATCATAACCATCGACCAGTTGATCGCGCAGGTCCGGATGGTTAGACAAGATCCCCGTGTCGACTACGGCGACAATCACTTCGGCGGTTCCGGTAGTCGTTTCCCATGCCGCTGGCAAAGCGATCAGGGGGTAATGCCACTGCAGAGGGTAGGCGGGGTCATTGGGCTCCGCCATAGCCCTGACCTGGTAGTTGGGTTCGGCGTATTCGATCTGTGGGTCGCGATTCAGCGACTTGATAGCGAGCAGGGTTTCCAGCTTTGCGCTTATGCGCTCATCCTGGATATGGCCCAGCTTGGCGAATGCGGAACCGGTGCGCGCTGCCGTTTCGGCCCCACCGACAAGCCCTCGCCGTATTGCCATCAACCTTGCCCGGCCCGGCCCCCCGGCCCTTTGCTCCATGCCCATGCGCCGCATCCGGCTGCGGGTGAATTCGCGGTCGAGTTTATCCGCCTGCGTGGCATCCCGGTATTTGATTACTGACTGCCAGGGCATCAGCTCGTAGTCAGCCCGGCCACGGCTGGCCACGCTACTCTGGTTGCCGATGGCGAGTATGTAATTGGTAGCTCCCTCAAAGGCAAAGGCGTTGACGACATAGGTGCCGTCCACCGCTACTGTCAGCGTTTCAATCTCCCCGGACTCTATGGAAAAATCGAGGATACGGCCCTGCGTGTCGTACAGATAGAGGTCTGCGTCGGCTTGCTGGAAATCTGCTACCAACATCGTAATGCTCTGGCCGGCCAATAACTCCACCCGGAAATAGTCATCGATATCGCCATTTATCTCGGAGCGCCCCGGCGCACCACTGCCCGGACGGTTTACGTAGCCGCCCAATGTGACGGGGTTTGATATGGGTTGGGCTGATGCCACTGTGTCGTTGGAGCGCAGCTCACTTGCCGGGTCGTTTGTGTCGCCATCCACCGCCTGGCTACTTGACGCGGTGACAGTGCCGGATATTCGAAAGCTCGCGGGCGGTTGCTCAATAGGCGGCGGAGGTGTGGGGGGTGCGGGGTCTGGAGAGCTGCCGCCACCACCACCACCGCAGGCAGTGGCAAGGAGGGCAGTGGCCGCGATGGCCATCAGCTTGCAGTGGTGTCTGTACATGGCTGGACCTGAACGCGAATGTCGCCATTGCTGATGGCCAAAGATAGCAGAGTTAGCGCAGTACCTACATCTGCAAAATAATCTTCCCCATGTGCTCGCCGCTCTGCATGTAGTCCTGCGCTTGCTCCGCCTGCTCCAGTGGAAAAATGCGGTCTACTACCGGTTTAACAGCTCCGCTGGCGAAGTGGGGATAAACGCGCTCCAGAATTTCCTCTACCATTACTGCCTTCTGGGCAAAATTCTGGGCGCGAAGTGTTGAGCCGGTGAGTACCAGCCGTTTCATTAACATGGGTCCAAAGTTTACCTCGGCGCGAGCTCCGCGAATAAAAGCTATGTTAACAATGCGGCCTTCAGGAGCAGCAATATTGATATTTTTCTGAATAAAATCACCACCGACAATATCCAGGATGACATTGATTTTATTTTTCAGCCCCAACTCAGTGATGACCTGCTCGAAATCCTCGCTTTTATAGTTTATGGCCCGCGTTGCACCTCGCGCTTCCAGCGCGTGGCATTTATCGTCACTGCCTGCGGTGGTATAGACCTCGGCCCCCAGCGCCTTGCAGATAGCGATACCGAGTGTTCCAATGCCGCTGGCCCCGCCGTGAATCAGCACATTCTCGCCAGCCTGCAACTGACAGCGCTGAAAGAGGTTGTGCCACACGGTCAACACTGCTTCGGGCAGCGCGGCCGCTTCTGTCATATCCATACTGGCGGGGATGGGGAGGCACTGAGTGGCCGGCGCAACCGTGTAATCGGCATAGCCGCCGCCGTGGGTCAGGGCGCACACTTCATCTCCCACTTGCCAATTACTGACGTCGGCGCCGGTTGCAATGATTTCACCGGCCACCTCCAGTCCCATTATTGGCGACGCATCTTCGGGCGGAGGATATAACCCCTGGCGCTGAAGCAGATCAGCGCGGTTGAGCCCCGCTGCGCTCACCCTGATAAGTACTTCCCCGGATCTGGGGCTGGGTACCGGTCCCGTTTGCAGGCTTATCGAATGGTCGTCCGGGTCCACCGCGATGAAACGGCGCTGGTCGGGAATATTGCTCATGCTTTCTCCTGGGTGACTATGGGGTGACAGCTTGTTGGCTTCGCAGCGGGTGATTATACGTCGTTCTTGCAGATGAGCTGAGTAAACAGTGCTCGCGCCTCTTCCAGGTTGGCAAAAATCGGGTAGTCACTGTTCATAGCCCAGCTGGTCGTTAGCATATTGAGAGTACCCACGACCATGGCTGCCAGAATATCTGGCGTGAAGTCTGTGCGCACATCGCCAATTTTACGCCCGGCGTTGATCAGCCTGGTGAAGCTGGCCGTGGCAGAATTACCGATTTCACGGTGCTGCTCGCTATTTTCGGCAAAGATAGATGGCGCGATTAGAATCAAATGGCGGTCAAAATCGCTGAATGTGGCAAACTTTGACTCTATATACTCAATCATTGCCTCCAGTCGACTTCGGGTTGTATGGTGGTTTGCCATCAACAGAGCCAGCATGGGTTCAGACTGGTTGTAGAGTCTGGATAGCCCCAGTCCGCCGAGCAGGGCGTGCTTGTTGGTGTAGTGGCCGTAAAAGGTGCGCCGCGCAACATCTGCCTCAACGCAAATTTGCTCGATACTTGTTTCTTCGATGCCCCGTTCCCGGAACAGCTTGTAGGCAGCGTCCTCGATTCTGGCGCGGATTTCCAGCTTGCGCTGCTCGCGTCTTCCCAGTGGTGGCGCCGCTGTTGTGTTAATCAATGTCTCACCACAGTGTTGCAATCCCGCTGTCATTAAACTAAATTAGTATACATATGTGCAAGTTTGCTCATTCGTGGGTATAGTAATTTCAGAGCAGAAGAACACAGGATGCAGGGCTTGTCTGTGATTTTCAACTGGCAACGGCCAACACTTTATCGGAGTAAGGCATGTCTATAGTAGAAGCGTGTGAATCCAAAACCAATGTGACACCGGCCTTCCCCATGGGATGGTTTTCCGTGTCCCGTAGTAGCGAATTGCAAGTGGGCGAGGTGAAACAGGTGCAGGCTTTTGACCGTGAGCTGGTGCTTTATCGTACCCGCAGTGGCGTGCCGGTGCTGCAGGACGCTTACTGTCCCCACCTCGGAGCCAATCTTGCGGTGGGAGGCCGTGTTGTGGGTGAGTCTATTCGCTGCCCTTTTCATGGCTGGCGGTTTGGCGCCCAGGGCAAGTGCGAGGAGATACCCTACTGTGACGAAATACCCGAGCGCGCTCGTTTGCGCACCTGGCATACGCAGGAGAAAAACGGCGAGGTCTACATCTGGTATCACCCCGAGAACACTGGCCCCCAGTGGGAGCTGCCAGATCTCCCTGAACTGGGGGATGCCAATTGGACGGAACCCCGTTACGCAGAATTTCTGGTGCCTGCCCATGTCCAGGATATTGCAGAAAATTCCTGTGACCCCGTGCATTTTCGCTATGTTCATCGGCAGCCGGACGTGCCGCCCTCAGAAGTAACCATTGAGGAGAATGGCCGCATCCTGCACTTGCACTCGGATGCAACCAATGGCGGTGTATTAAGCAAGTTGCACGCGGCGGTATTCAATCCCGGCTTTGCGCTGGTGCGCACCAGTTATGGGCCGGGCGCCGAGATGGTGGTGTATAACAGCTCGCAGCCTATTAATAGCCACGAGACTAAAATGCGCTGGACGCTCACAGTGCGCAGGGAAATCGAGGACCTGGCGGGTGACGCGGTGATGCAGGGAATAATAGACGGTCTGAGCGACGACTATCCGATCTGGGCGAACAAGGTGCACAAGCACCGCCCCGTGTTCTGCAAGGAAGACAAAACCCTGGTGTTATTCCGCAAATGGGTACGCCAGTTTTACCTCACTGAAAAAGACAAGCGAGAAATCGCCTGAATGGAAGGCTGCAACGACAAGGCTGCTATCGCACCCGTGCCCGGCATAATTAACCCACAAGGAACACGAGATGACCACTGAATCAGCTGCACCCCAGGGCAATCCCGGCGATATCGTCAATTGGCCGATGCTCAAAATCAAATACCGCACCGACCCGGATAAAATTGCGGCGCTGTTACCCCCGGGCATCGACCCCGGTGCCGAGCCCATTGTGACCTTGACGATTTACAATTTTCCGGTGCCCGATGAGCCCGAGTACGGCATCGTCACCAGCGTGGACGCCGATTACAACGGCATCGCCGGTGAATACACACTGGGTTATGGCATCGATCAGGAGTCGGCCATTTTTATCAGCCAGCAGACCAATGGCCAGCCCAAGTATCCCTGCACAACCGAATTCTATCGCCTCGGGCCGCAGGTGTCCGCGCGCTGTATCCACCAGGGCTACACGTTTGTGGAATTCAAGGGCGCGTCCGTGGGGCCGGTAGACCCGCTACCTGATTTTGACCACAACGAATGGTGGATCAAAGTGTCCCAGGCCGTGAGCGTCGGAGGGCCCGCAACCGGATATGATTTTCCGCCTCATGTGGTCCACGTGTGCAGCCGCTATGGTACGGCCTGGCGAGAAGAGGTTAAGGGCGAGCTGATCCTGCGGGACAGTCCCTGGGACCCGCTGACGACCATGTTGCCCATGCGTGAACAGCTCAGCGCCCATCTGTGGTGGCCTATCTTCCTCGGCCGGGAGGTCAAGCTTGCGGGTAAACTCGATCCCGAGGGCTTTCTACCCTTTGTCGATACCATTTCGGGCTCTCGCTGGCCCGGTAGTAACGGTGGTCCTCGCCGCTAACTCAGGTACTTATTCCCTGCTGGGGAACGGATTGACGTTGCGCACCCCCTAAATTCAGGTGCGCAGGCCTCTGTTTTGCTAATATATAGGCCTGTTTGTCACGACGTTCCTGTCCCAGCCATCGATGGAGTAAGCAATGCCAATGTATCTGCGCAAATTTAAGCACTCACTTTATATGCGCCTGATGAAGCTTGTGGCGGGGCTCGCGCCCGGGGCCCGGCATCATGCTTTTGTTGGCAGCGGCAGCTCAGCGCAGCTGTGTCGGCACATCCTGCACACTGGCGCCAAAAAAATCCTGATTGTTACCGACAAGCCCTTGCGGGATCTCGGTGTGGTAGACAAAGCGACCGCCTTCCTGCTGGAATCGGATTGCGATGTGGCCTACTACGACGGCGTTCTGCCCGACCCGACCTTCGAGCAGGTGGCTGCAGGTGTAGCGGTGGCAAAAGCCCACGGCAGCGAGGTGATTCTCGCCATCGGTGGTGGCTCGTCTATCGATGCTGCCAAGATTATTGCAGCCTCAGCGACCAGCGATGAGTCACCCAGGGACTGGGTAGGCTTTGGCAAGGTAAAGCATCAGGTACTTAAGCTGTACACCATTCCGACAACCTCTGGCACAGGCTCTGAGGCCACTATGGGCGCGGTAATTTCCGATGCCCAAACTCACCTGAAAAGCGTTATCACCGGGGCAACATTGTTGCCTGACACTGTCGCACTGGACCCTGAGCTTATCGTCGGCCTGCCACCTCACATCACTGCAGCAACCGGTATGGATGCTTTGACACACGGGATCGAGGCCTACATCGGCGTCTGGGAGCGTGGTACCCGTCGGGAAGATGCGCGCATTGGAGTGAAGCTGGTATTTCAACATCTGGCAGCTGCTTATCACGATGGCAGTAATCTCGAAGCCAGAACTGGCATGTCAATGGGAGCGTACTATGCGGGCCTCGCGATCAACCAGGTAAACGTGGGTAATGTTCATGCCATCGCTCACCAGTTGGGGGGTAAGTACGGCATTCCCCACGGTCTGGCCAATGCCCTGGTACTGCCACATGTGCTCGAATTTTGCCATGAAGAGGCAGCGCAGAGCCTGGCGGAACTTGCGGTGCTGGTTGGACTGGGACAGCCCAGCGAGGACGACGGCCAACTCGCGCATCGTTTTATTCAGGCGGTCCGGAATTTGCGTACGGAGGTGGGCATACCGGATCATTCAGAAAAATTGCGTCGCGAGGATTTCGATGACATCGCCGCACTCGCGGTTGCTGAGGGCGACTCCTATCCTGTCCCTCGACTGCTGGATGAGGCCAGTGTAGTGGCGATTCTTGGCAGGATAGCCTGCTGAGTTTGCGGGCCGCGCGCAACGACTTTGTAAAATGGCGGCCCGCTATAACTTGCGTCTCACGATGACAACCTCGGGTTCCTCGCCGTCCTGGATGGTATGAAAGCCCAGGGAATGGCACAGCCGTAGCATTTTGCCATTCTCGGCAAGCACATCACCTTCCATGACTTCCAGGCCCCGTTCTTGCGCAATGGCTATCAAGCGCTCCATGAGTCGGCGTCCAATGCCCTTTTTTTGCCAGCTGTCTGCCACCGCAAGGGCAAATTCACAGGACGTTTCGTCCGGGTTGCAAATATAGCGGGCCACCGCAATCAAGGAGGCGTTCGCCGTGCCTTCGCCCAGGATCACTACCAGCGCCATTTCGCGGTCGTAGTCGATCTGGGTAAAGCGGGCGAGTAACAGCGGACTGATTTTGTTCATGTGATTCATAAAGCGGAAATACTTGCTCTGGGAAGACAGCCCGTCGACGAATTCGCGCTCTATTTTTGCATCTTCAGGGCGGATCGGGCGCACCAGAACATCGGTGTCATCAGCCAGGTGCCATGTTGTTTCCAGGCCGAGTGGATAGGGGTGTATCGCCATGTGGTTGTAGCGCCCGGTAGTGGATCGGGCAGTTGCTATTGCAGCGTGCGCACTGACTACTGTCGCGGATTGTCCCGAACCCTCTAGGAGTAAGCTCATACTGAGTTGCTGGACAGCAGGTAACTCACAGGCAATTTCGGAAATACTGACCAGTATTTCTGCCAGTGCATGTTCCCCGGCCTGTTCTGCGCCATAGTCTATACCCCCGTCAGCGGCGGCATTTTGAATTAACTCGCGAGCGAGGTAGTTGTTCAGTGGAGGCAGGGACACACGGGCGTTTGCAATAGTCTCAGGGGATGTGCCGCCCGCACCAAAGTGTATAACCGGGCCGAATACGGGATCCCGGGCGATGCCAATATTCACCATGGTGTTGTTGCTGGATTGCTCCCATCGTTCAGGTTGGTCTATATGCTTGCTGAGAGGAATGTGGAACGCTTCAAGTAACGCCTTAACTTCCTCATCGGCCAGTTGAAAACGCTGCTCGCGAATCGCGCGCTCAACAATTGCGCTGGCGCTGCCCAAATCTGACACAGTGTTTGTGGACAGCGGCGGAGGTACCTGCAATAGCGCTTTCTGGTTGCGCCGGTAAGCGGCCAGATAACCAAAGGCCTCCACTCCGGCCTCGGGGCTGTTGAAGGAAGGAATGCCAGCCTCGGTGAACTTCTGGCGGCCATCGCGTACCAGTTTTTCGCCCAGCCAGCAGGTGAGCACGGGTTTGCGTGATTCACTGGCGGCAGTAATGACGCCTTGCGCGCAGGCGCCTGGATCGGTGATGCCCTGGGGAGAGAGGAGTACAAGGAGGCCATCCACGTTGGCATCGGCGAGCAAAATCCCGGATGCAATACGATAGCGTTCACTGCATGCGTCACCCAGAATATCCACCGGGTTGGAGTGCGACCAGTGATCAGGCAACGCTGCGCTAAGCTTCTCCAAAGACTCCGTTGAGATATCTGCGAGGGGCACCTGTAGATCCGCCGCCCGGTCCGCTGCCATAACTCCGGGTCCGCCACCATTGGTAAGTATGGCCAGTTTGGACCCTTCCACCCTGATACCGGAGGCCAGTGTTTGTGCAGTAGCGAATAACTGGCTCACGGACGTAACACGGACAGCCCCGGCGCGCCTTAATGCCGCGTCAAAAATGTGGTCACCACCTGTAGCTGCGCCGATATGAGACATGACTGCGCGGTGACCCTGCGCACTGCGGCCGGCCTTGACCACAATTACGGGCTTCAGCCGCGCCGCTGCCCGCAGGCCACTGAGGAACGCCCGTGCATCAGATACCCCCTCTATGTACAGCAGTATACTCTTGGTAAGAGGGTCGAGAGCCAGGTAGTCCAGCACCTCACCAAAGCCCACATCCGCACTGGCGCCCAGAGATGCGACGGCTGAAAACCCGAAACCTCTGGAGTCTCCCCAGTCGAGCAGGGCGCTGCAGAACGCTCCTGATTGCGCAACCATAGCGACCTGACCGGGGGCGACCTTACTTTTGGCGAAACTGGCATTGTGGCCGACACTGGGACGGATTACCCCGAGGCAGTTCGGCCCTATCAGGGCGACCCCGTAGGCACGAGCGATGTTAACGATCTCATTCTGTAAGGCCTGGCCTTGTGCGCCCACTTCGCCAAATCCGGCCGAAATAATGATGGCAGCGCTGACGCCCTGTTCACCGCACTCGCGCATGAT
Source organism: uncultured Haliea sp. (assembly GCA_963977485.1). GTDB lineage: Bacteria > Pseudomonadota > Gammaproteobacteria > Pseudomonadales > Halieaceae > JARRPM01. Next base: position 66,421 of record CAXBOW010000003.1, on the reverse strand, counting down.
GGCGGGTATAGCGGGGGCTGGAATGGCGATTATCACCAGATCTACGGCCTGCCCGATCTCGCGGATGGACCCGTAGCATTGCAACCCCTGGATTTTGTCGTGCGCAGGGTTCACCGGATACAGCTCGCCCTGGAAATCACTGTCCACGAGCTTGGCGAGCAATTGGCCGCCCACGGACAGCGGGCGGTCTGAGGCGCCGACCAGGGCGACAGATTCCGGCTCGAAAACTTTGTGTAATCGATGTTTTCTCATTACTGTAGACCCGATAGATGCCGTGAGAGGATGCCTATGTCACTTGCCTACATTTCACACCCGGACTGCATGTTGCACGATATGGGACAACACCACCCCGAGCGACCTGCGCGCCTGTCGGCGATCAATGATCGCCTCATTGCCTCTGGTCTTGATATGGCATTACATCACTATAGCGCACCGCTGATAGAGCGGGAAATGCTGGAGGCGGTTCACGACCCGGAATATGTGGCGAGTGTCTTTGCCGCATCGCCGGAAAAAGAGCTGGTATGGCTGGATGGTGATACGGCCATGGGCGAACATACACTGCAAGCAGCACTGCGTGCAGCTGGGGCCGCGGTGATGGCCGTAGACCTGGTTATGACTGGCAAGGCCAGCAAAGCGTTTTGCGGTGTCCGCCCGCCGGGGCATCATGCAGAGTACAAGCGGGCCATGGGTTTTTGTTTTTTTAACAATGTAGTGATCGCTGCCCATCATGCACTCAACCATTATGGCTTGAAGCGCGTCGCCATCGTTGATTTTGACGTGCATCACTGCAATGGCACCGAAGACATCTGTGCGGGGGATGAGCGTGTATTGCTGTGCTCGACCTTCCAGCACCCCTTCTACCCTCACACGGGCTCTGACTGTGCGGCGAGCAATGTGGTCAATGTGCCGCTGGCCGAGGGAGCGGATGGAGCCGTATTTCGCCAGGCAGTAGAGCAGCATTGGTTGCCGCGGCTGGCATCTTTTGCGCCGGAGCTCATCGTTGTTTCGGCAGGCTTTGATGCCCACCAATCAGACCACATGGCGAATCTAAACCTGGTGGATAGCGATTATGGCTGGGTTACCAGACGCTTGTGTGAACAGGCAGATCGCAGTGCCTCTGGCCGCATCGTTTCTTCCCTGGAAGGTGGCTATGATTTGCACGCACTCGCCCGCAGCGTGGAGGCACACCTGAAAGCTTTTTTCGGCGAGGTGTAGGGTTCAGTGGCAGTGCGACCAATAGGCTATTCGCTCCAGGAGTTTGCCTGCTGGTCAAAGCCACCGGATGCTTTTTTAATAACGCAGAAGCGCTGGCCGGTGGGCGCTTGCATGACACACCAACTGTTAATGTGTTCCACCACAACCGCGCCCAGTGCTTCGAGCCGCTTTACCTCCGCGCCGATATCGTCAGTCTCTATATCCAGATGAACCCGGCTGTGGTGGTCTACAGCCTGTACCTCTATCTGTAAATCGCTGGCCCGATCCATGAGCTTGACATATTTTTCGCCCTCCTCACCGGGCAGCTTTTGGATCTGCATTCCCAGCGCTTCACTCCAAAATTGCGCCGCACTGTGCAGGTCCGGGGTTTGGCAGTCGATGATGAATCCGGCCAATTTACTTTTGTGCATGTTGGCGCTCTCCTTTGGCGTGTTCGGACAATACGTTCTGCAACGGGGCAGCTTAATTCGGCCCACAATCCGCAGGGCGATTTATGATAACTTGCAGAGGTATCGCCACCACTTCTACAGCGCCCACCAAATGCTTGCCGGTGTGACGTGCTGTTCCAGCACAGCGGCAACCGGATAGCCTTTTTCCTGCGCTTGCTCTATCACCGCCTTCTTTTCTGCACCGGTGATGTGGATAATAATTTCGCGGCTTTGCAATACCGCCGAAAAAGTCAGGGTTATACGTCGATGAGGCGCTGTGAGCGGCTCTGTCATAGCCACCTGCGCAGTGTTTTCGGGGTCCAGCAGCTCCGCGAGGTTTGCTGCCCCAGGGAACCAGGAAGCGGTATGCCCGTCATTTCCCATGCCCAGCACTACTGCGGAGAAGGGTCGAGGTATGGCGCTGAGCTGAGCATCTATAGCTGACATGTTGTCCGTGCCTGCGCCTGCCATGCTGACGAAACGCGCTTGGCTGGCGTGGGATTGCAGCAAATTTTCACGCAGCAGTCGCTCATTCGAATCCGGGTTGTCAGTGTTGACACAACGTTCATCCACCAGGGTTAGCCAGACCCTGGACCAGTCCAGTGCGCACCGGGCCAGGTGTTTGAACATACCGGCCGGGGTGCCACCGCCTGATACCGCCAGGCTGGCATCACCGTAGCGTGCAATATCTTCCTTCAGTCGCTGCGCCAGATGCAGTGCCAGGGCGCTGTCCAATTCAGCGGTACTGGTAAAACGGTGCCAGTCATTCATACCAGCTGCGGCCATCCACGGCAGTCAGTGCCGTTGCGGCGCTGGGGCCCATGGTACCCGCGTTGTAGTTTTTGATTGGTGTGCCGTTCTTCTCCCAGGCATCGATGATGGTATCGACCCAGCGCCACGCCGTTTCAACCTCGTCCCGCCGCATAAAAAGGGTCTGGTCACCGTTGATCGCGTCCAATAACAGGCGTTCGTAGGCATCGTAGCTATTGCTGTTGTTGCGGGATTCGTCGGTGAGGTGCAGTTCCACGGGCTGTAGGCTCAGCTTATTGGTTAGACCCGGTTTCTTATTCAGGGTGTGCAGGCTGATGGTCTCGTCGGGCTGCAGCCTGATCACCAGTTTGTTGGTCAGTTCGTTGGGATCATTGGCAAACAATGAGAAAGGCTGACGTTTGTATTCAATAACGATTTCGGAGTAGCGGCGGCTCAGACGCTTGCCGGTACGCAGGTAGAATGGCACGCCGGCCCAGCGCCAGTTGTTGATACTTGCCTTGATTGCAACAAACGTTTCGGTGGCGTCAGCGTTACCGAAATCGGCTTCATCGAGAAACCCTTTTACTGCTTCGCCGTTCACGGCGCCCGAGGAGTAGCGGCCCCTCACTGTGCACTCCCTTGCAGTGTCGGCTGTAATTGGCATCAACGCCCGTAGTACTTTCATTTTTTCATCCCGAATGTCACTGGCATTCAAGCTGGTAGGTGGCTCCATTGCGACAATGGACAGCACCTGTAGTACGTGATTCTGTAGCATGTCGCGCAGGGCGCCCGTCTTGGCGTAGTAATCGGCGCGACCTTCCACACCGATATCCTCAGCGACCGTAATCTGTACGTTGTCGACGAAGGTGTTGTGCCACATGGGGCTTAACAGCGGGTTCCCGAAGCGCACCGCCAGGAGATTCTGCACTGTCTCCTTGCCGAGGTAATGGTCTATGCGGAAGGTTTTTTCCTCTGCAAACACCTGGGAGACCTGCTCATTGATCTCCTGACAGGATTTGAGATCGTGCCCCAGAGGTTTTTCGAGAACCACGCTGCTGCGGTCGTTGACCAATCCAGAGCTATGCAGTTGCCCGCAAATTTCACCGTACAGAGAGGGCAGTGTCGCCAGGTAATAGAGCCGGCCGGGCGCCTCACCTGCGTCCAGCAGTTTACCCAGAGCATCGTAATCGCCCGCTTTATCTGCATGGATGGTGGCGTAAAACAAACGGTCATGGAATGTGCTCCACACCTCTTCGCTCCATGCGCCTTCCGGTAGAAAAGTCTGCAGGTTGCTATACACCGTTGCGCGAAAGTCCTCGTGGGTCGTGCTCGCCCGTCCGGTAGCGACGATACGGTGCAGTCCATCGGCCAGCCCGTGACGATGTAACTGAAACAGGGCGGGCAAGAGCTTGCGGGTGGAAAGATCGCCCGTGCCGCCGAAGATCACCAGATCTACCATGGGTTTCATCGCAAGGTATTCCTCGTTATTGCCCAGCCCGGGATTTGTCTGATTCTAGCCCGGTCAGCCAGTCCTTGAGTTGGTTCATAAAAAGGCGGTGGTCATCAGAGGGCCCTGCCGAGCAGGCAAAGCCATGTTCTGCGTTAGCAAAATGATGATAGCTTACCGGCACACCCGCTTGTTCGAGTTGCTGCGCATAAGCGCGGCCCTCGTCGCGCAGCGGATCATTTTCAGCAGTTATGAGCAGCGTAGCCGGGAGCGTGGCGAGATTGTCGGCGCGGCTGGCAAAGGCGCGCTGCACTTCGGGCTCGGAGCCATCGCGTTTTTCCAGGTAAGTGTCCCAGAACCAGACCATTAGATCGGTGGTGAGCAATTGCCCTTTGGCTTTTACCACATAGGAGCCAGACCCCGCACTGTAGTGGTCGGTGGCAGGGTAGATGAGGATTTCTCCTATGATTTTCTGGCGGCTGCTTTCCCCCAGTTCAAGGCAAACACAGGTGGCGAGGCTGCCACCTGCACTGTCGCCAGCGATAACAAGATCACCGTTGCACAGAACCACGTTACGGGCATGCTCCGCCAGCCATTCGACGGCCGCCAGGCAATCGTCCTGACTGGCAGGAAAAGGGTGTTCTGGCGCCAGGCGATAATCGAGAGCGACAACTGTGCAGTTGCTGGCATCGCTCAGGGCGATGCAAAAGTGATGATGTGTTTCCAGGTCGCCGATCACCCAGCCGCCGCCATGGATGTAGACAATGAGAGGCTTTTCCGCGCCCTGTTGACCACTGTAAAGCCTGGCCCCTATCGACCCGGTTTTGGTTGGAATACGGATGTCCGAGAACACGAGGTTGCTGTTCTGCCCACGCCAGCTCCAGGCGCCAGTAAGGCGATAAAAAGTACGAAAACTCCAGACCCATATCGTCTGTCGCAGCTCAGCGAGCCAGTGTTTCAGCGTGTCCAGCATCGTGGTTTCTCCGTTCGGAACTGGTTACAAGGTATTCCGTGGCGGCCCCAACTGTTTTAGCACAGGCCGCCAGTGAGTGCATCGCTAGGTTGCGCGCGCTGCTCTGGAGGCGGGCACGGGTTCTTCTTCGAAGCCTGCAGTTTCAGGTATCTGCTCGTACCAGTCCACACCTTGCTTATCTCGCTTGCGGGTTATGCGTCGACGCCCCAGCAGGCAGTTCAGGTGGGCAATCGTTTCTCCGGTTGCAAGCCCCAGCGTGGCCTGGTCTATTTCTCGTCGGAACAGCGCGGGGAAACAATCCACGGCGCGGCGCGGTTGGTCCAGGTACGCAAACAGGCTTCGCAGGTCGCGGTTGTGTGCTTCAATCAGCTGACTCAGGCGCACATGCAATCCGTAAAATGGCGCTTCATGGGCGGGTAGCACCAGCACATCATCCGGCAGCATTTCACGAATACGGGCACTGGAACTCAGCCATTCATGCAGCGGGTCGCCGTCGGGCTCAGTTGGGAACACGCTGACGTTGGGGCTGATGCGCGGCAGCACCTGGTCTCCCGAAATGAGTAGCTTCAGCGCGGGGCAGTACAGGGCAGCGTGCTCCGGAGAGTGTCCGCTGCCTACAACCACCTGCCAGTAGCGGTCGCCAATGGTAATGGTTTCCAGGTCGACCATGCGCCGAAAACTCTCGGGCAGGGGTGCGATGGCGCGGCCAAAGTTGCCGAACTTGCCCTTGTAGCGCTCCAGCTGTTCATCGTTGTATCCCGCAGCGCGGTAAAAGCGCAACGCTACCTCCGGGGCCTTGCGCCCGGTGTCGGCTGTCATGGCCTTGCACATGAGGAACTCCTCCCGTGACATCCACAACTCTGCATCGAAGCGCTCGGTCAACCAGCCGGCCAGGCCGACATGATCCGGGTGCAGATGGGTGCAGATCACACGGGTTATGGGCCTGCCCTGCATGATTGAACCAAATAACTGCTCCCAGATATCTCGCGAACTCTTCAGATTGAGGCAGGTATCCACCACCGTCCAGCCATCGCCGTCTTCCAGCAGCCACAGATTGATATGATCCAGCGACATGGGCATGGGGAAGCGCGCCCAGTACACCCCGTCGGCAATCTTTTCGGCCTTGCCCGGCACCGGATTCACCTCCCGGCTCCAGGGATAGGTCAGGCCTTTATACAATTCAGGGGCATCTTGCAGCATAGGTGGCTCGCTGGATATGTGTAAACACGGCCGACTATGTTCGACGTTCGGAAGGCGGAAGTCCAGTGTCCCCCCCCTGCGCCCCGGGTATCTATCGCCCGGGCGCTTGCGCCGGCGTGGCGCCACTCATGGCCCGCATTTGTAGCATCTGTTGCATTTGCTGCATCATTTTGTCAATGGTGAAGCTGGCAGTGGCCTGTCGCGGGGGAAACTCCCGAAAAGTCATCAGCCACTTACCCACTTCCTGCTGTGTCGGTACGAACAGCCACAGTTGGTCGGCGAAGAAGCGCGTATACAGCCCTGAATCCATGGAGGTTTCATAGGGGTCACTGCGCAGATTGATCATGCGGGGGAAGTTGAGCGCCTCGCGCGGCCCGGCCCAACCCTCCGGCTGTACGGCAAAATGGATTTTCCAGTCGTTCCAGCGGATGGCGTTGAAATTGGCATTGTCATCGAAATAGTAAATGTTGTGGCGAGCGCCAGGTCCCTCACCTGCCAACACAGGGGTTTGATCATAGCCGTCCAGGTACACCTTGAAGGTTTTGTCACCCGCGCGGTAGCCGGCTTTCAGTTTACTGTTCATATCGGGCTCACCGGCGGCTGACAGCAAAGTCGGGAGCCAGTCCTGGTGGGAGAAAATATCGTTGATCACCGTGCCGGGCTTGACCGTACCGGGCCAGCGGATCAGCGCCGGCACGCGAAAGCCACCCTCCCAGGTGGAGCCCTTTTCACCCCGGAAAGGCTCGCTGCCGCCATCGGGGTAAGTGTTGGTCTGGGAACCGTTGTCGGTGCTGTAGATTACGATGGTGTTGTCAGCGATATGCAGTTTGTCCAGTTCGTCCAGTAACTGACCCACATGGTAGTCGTGCTCCATCATGCCATCGGCGTAAAGACCGTAGCCGGATTTGCCCTGCCATTCGGGCGCCTGGTGGGTCCAGATGTGCATGCGGGTTGAGTTAAACCAGATAAAAAAAGGTTTCTTGTCACTGTTTGCCTGTTGCATAAACCTGATGGCGCCGTCGGTGAACTCCTGGTCGATGACTTCCATGCGTTTGCGGGTCAGGGGGCCGGTGTCCTCGATCTTGCCGTCGGCATAGGAATGTATCACTCCCCGGGGCGCGAAGCGTTTATGGAATGCGGGATCCTTCGGATAGAAATAGGACTCCGGCTCCTCTTCCGCATTGAGGTGGTATAGATTGCCGAAAAATTCGTCGAAGCCGTGGTTGCTGGGCAGGAATTCGTCCTTGTCGCCAAGGTGATTTTTACCGAACTGGGCAGTGGCATAGCCCAGGGGTTTGAGCAGTTCGGCAATGGTGGGGTCTTGAGCCTGCAGGCCGATGTCAGCGCCGGGCATGCCGACTTTCAGCAGGCCAGTGCGCAGTGGGTGCTGGCCGGTAATGAACGCCGACCGTCCGGCAGTGCAGCTCTGCTCCCCGTAGTAGTCGGTGAATAAGGCACCTTCACTGGCGATGCGGTCAATATTCGGTGTGCTTCCGCCCAGCATGCCACGATGGTAGGCGCTGATATTCGACCAGCCTATATCGTCACCCCAGATTACCAGGATGTTGGGCTTATCTGTTTTTGCATAGGCACCGGGGGTGCCGAAACAGAGCAACATCAAAAGCAATGCACGCAAGATCTTGTCGCTGTTCATTCTATTTCTCCATTGGGGAGTTCAACCGGTTGTGAGTTCAAGCGATACCGCGCTCGTTATCTTGCCAGTACCGTGCTCGCAGGGCCTTTTTGTCCGGTTTGCCAACAGGAGTGACCGGAATTGCAGCAAGGAAGTCGATAGATTTGGGCGCTTGCACAGACCCCTTGGCCCGCTTCACCAGGGCCTGTAGGTCGCGCACCAGTTCCGCGGTCTGCTCAGCGCCTGGGCGCAAGACCACCACCGCTTTGACTGCTTCTCCCCACTGGGCATCGGGAACACCAATCACAGCAACCTGGCCAACGGCCTCATGCGTGGCGAGTACATCCTCCACTTCCCGGGGGAATACGTTAAAGCCCCCACTAACAATCATGTCCTTGGTGCGATCGACGATATAGAGAAAACCTTCTTCGTCCAGTTTGCCCACGTCACCGGTATGCAACCAGCCACCGGCAAATGCGGCGGCGGTCTCTTCCGGCATGTCCTTGTAGCCTTTCATAACCAGCGGTCCACGCACGCAGATCTCCCCTGGCTCACCACAAGGGACGGGGTTTCCCGCCGCATCCAGCAGTGCCATGTGCACCCAGGGCGAGGGCCGGCCGCAGGACGACAGGCGCAGTGGCTTATCGAGGTCGTGTTCCGCCTTGCGCAAATTGGCTATCACCATGGGTGCCTCTGATTGACCGAAGAATTGGTAGAACACCGGACCCCACTGCTCAATGCCCTGGCGCAGGCGCGCCGGGCTCATGGCAGAGGCACCGTAAAAAATAGTCTCCATGCTGGACATGTCGGCAGATGCCGCTGTGGGCGAATCGAGCAGGTAGTAGAGCATCACGGGTACCAGCATGGTGCAGGTGATGCGGTGCCTCGCTACCATGTCGAAAAACTCATCGGGACTGAAACCCTGCATGACATAGAAAGCGCCGCCTTTTTGCAGGACGGGGATAAAAAACGCGGCGGCAGCATGGGACAGGGGGGTGGCCATTAACATGCGCACATCACTGGGAAATTCCCACTCGGCCATTTGTATCTGTGTCATGTAAGCCGTTACGCGGTGGGTACTCATCACGCCTTTTGGTTTGCCAGTAGTGCCGCCGGTGAAGTTAATCGAGGACACTTCCTCTGGTAACACAGACGGTGCAACAAGTGGCATCGGCTCGAAGGTGGCAGCCAGTGCGAGATAGTCTTCTCCTACTTCGGTAGGGCCGAAGCCCAGTAGAATGCTCAATCCCGGCACACGCTCCTTCAGTTGTGCGGCGTAAGCATCGAACACGGTGGCGTCAAACACCAGGGCATCAATCTCTGCAGCCTCTAACACGTAGGCGTGATCTTCCAATGAGCCCAGTGGATGCAAAGGTGTGCCTATGCAACCCGCCAGTTGCATGGCGGCGATATTCGACAGCACCTCCGGCCGATTGGCAGAGATCACAGCCACCCGGCTGCCTTTTCCCAGACCTTTTGCGTGCAGTGCCTGCACCATCTGGCTGGTACTTTCGCGTACATCGCGATAGGTCGCCACCTTGTCTCCCAGTAGCAGGCACGGTCTGTCGTCGTAACGGTTGAGCCCTTCAATCAACAGGTGGGGCATTAGGGGGGGGTGGTAAAGGCTATTATTTTCCATACTGTCTCCCGGTCTCGATCGACGCTTACCATTCGTTGGTGCGCGGGCATGCCACTTTACACGGTAATTTGCCAGATCGACGCTCTCCATGTGTGGCGCATCGCCCTGGTTCAAAATGTTGTCTCAGACTTTGGCTCATCGGGCTGGGATTTCGTGATCACATTTGGAAGTGCGGTATTATCGAGTTTGTTACCGGTTACATGAGGATGCAGGCCAATGAAATCAGCATACAGAACAATCCTGGGCGCCCTGGTGAGCACGACGCTGCTTCTGGCGTGCAATTCTGCACAGATTAAATCCACGGCTTCAGAAACGCCGGTGACTGAACCCGCAACTATTGAGTTGGGTGGTGGCGGGAGACCTATCGGCGCGCCCTATAGCCGCAGCACCGTCTACGCCAGTAATGGCATGGCGGCCACGGCGCAACCGCTGGCCTCGCAAGTGGCGGTAGATATTCTCCAGGCGGGCGGTAGCGCCGTGGACGCCGCCATCGCCGCCAATGCTGCGCTGGGCCTGATGGAGCCCACCGGATGCGGTATAGGCGGCGATATCTTTGTGATGATATGGGATCCGAAATCACGCAAGCTCTACGGTTACAATGGCTCCGGCCGTTCGCCTGCCGGTCGTAGCCTGGAGCAGCTGCAAGCGCAGATTGACGCATTGAAGGCTGAGGGTAAGTTATCGCAGGACTACGCTGGAATTCCCTCTACAGGTCATTTGCCGGTAACCGTGCCCGGTACCGTGGATGGCTGGTTCGCGATACATGACCGCTTCGGCAAGCTTCCCATAGCCAGGGTGCTGGCCCCGGCAGTGCGTTACGCTAACGACGGGTTCCCCGTGTCACCCGTTATAGCGTATTACCTGGAGCGCAATCGCCTTGCCTTTGATCGGCGGCTTACCGGTAGTGCCCTGCTAGAGGATATTTACAGCACCTGGTATCCCGGCGGTGCAGCGCCAGCGGCGGGGGATGTGTTTCGCAACCCGGATCTCGGCGCAACCCTGGCGGCGATTGGCACTGGAGGTCGCGAGGTGTTTTACCAGGGGGATCTCGCCAGGCGCATGGACGGCTACTTCCGCCAAATGGGTGCAGACCTGACTTTTGCTGATTTTGCGTCACATCGCGGTGAATGGGTGGAGCCCGTCGGCGTGGAATATCGCGGCTATGAATTGTACGAGCTGCCCCCCAACGGCCAGGGCGTTGCCGCCCTGCAGATGCTGAATATTCTCAAGCAGGTCGATCTGAGCCAGTGGCCCCGGGGTTCCGCAGAAGCTTTTCACTATATGGTGGAGGCCAAGCGGTTGGCGTTTGAGGATGTTGCACGCTATTACGCCGACCCTGATTTTGCCAACATACCGCTGGCTGGCCTGGTATCCGAAGACTACGGCCAGGCGCGATTTGCCCTGATCAACCCGGATCAGGCAGCAACAGATTTCGCGCCGGGAGACCCGAAAATCGAAGGCGAAGGCGACACCACGTATCTGACAGTGGCGGACAAGAGCGGCATGATGGTTTCGTTGATTCAGTCAAACTATCGAGGTATGGGCTCCGGGCTGGTACCGGATGGAATGGGCTTCATGTTGCAGGATAGAGGCGAACTGTTTTCCCTGGACCCCAAACACCCCAATGCCTACGCGCCGGGCAAGCGCCCCTTTCACACCATCATTCCCGCCTTCCTGATGAAAGGAGGCGAGCCCATGATGAGCTTTGGCCTGATGGGCGGCTCAATGCAGCCGCAGGGGCACGTGCAGATAGTCGTTAATATTGTTGACTACGGTATGGACATTCAGCAGGCGGGTGATGCCGCCAGATTTATGCATGATGGCGGGCGTCAGCCTACTGGTGTCCACGGTGACAGCCTCGGGGTTCTGTATGTTGAGCCGGGCGTAAGTGCGCAGACTATCAAGCGCTTGCGGGCGATGGGCCACCAGGTGGAAGTCGATGAAACCGGCGTGTCGTTTGGTGGTTACCAGGCGATAGCGAGAGACCCGGCCACCGGGGTGTATTCTGGTGCGACGGAAATGCGCAAGGATGGTACGGTCGCCGCCTGGTGAGCGGCGGGAAAAATGCCCCGCAAGCCATGTAAGATCTGTGAGAGGCTTTACTCTGTGATATCGAGCACTTTGCCGTTGTCCCTGCATGCCGGTCGACTCAGGAATGATTCGGCAGAATCGATCAGTGCCACCTGGGACAGGAATGAGCGCCCCAGCAGTATGGCGTAATTAAACTTGCCCCTGTCGGTGAGGCTGAATTCGGTGCGGTAGACCTGGTTGTAGAGGCAGAACTCCTGGGTAACGACCGGCCGGGTAACATTGGGGGCACCGTGGCGCTTGATTACCACTTCGCGCACCAGTGGCCCTTCGAGACGCAGCGTCTTCTCCTCATCGGTGTCCACGTCCGTGTCGGTAAAATCAAAACTTACCCAGGGTTTCCCGTCCTTCTGGAATTGCTCAATATTGATAGCCTGCATGGACGATGTTTTTGCCCCCACATCCAGCTTTGTTTTTATGCGCATGCCGGAAGCCATCAGTTGCGTTGTTTCCAGCCAGCCTAAAATCATTTTCGGTGCCCGTACTTCTGCCTGCGAAAGCAGGGGCAGCGTTAGCATCAATATCAGCGCCAGTGTTTTCATAATCAATTCGACTCCAGGATTCAAGCCAGCAGCGAGCGGCCGGGTATAGATGTCAGCAACTTCCGGGTGTAAGCCTGTTGTGGACGCTCGAACAAATCGTCGCCGGTACCCTGTTCCACCACTTCGCCCTTGTACAACACAAGAATTCGGTCGGCGAGGTGCCGCACTACCGCCAGATCGTGAGAAACAAATAACATGGTCAGACCATACTCTCTGCCCAGTTGTTGCATCAGGTCGAGAATCTGTGCCTGGATGGTAACGTCCAGCGCCGACACCGGTTCGTCGGCCACAATAAATTCCGGCCGTGTGGCGAGTGCGCGACCGATGGCGATGCGCTGGCGCTGGCCACCGGAAAATTCGTGGGGATACTTGCGCACAAAAGCCCGGGCCAGGCCAACATCGTCCATCAGTTTCAGCACGCCCTGGGCCACAGTCTTACGCGATTCGATGCCGTGTAACAGCAGGGGTTCCGCCAGGGTGTCAAAGACGGTCATGCGGGGGTTCAGTGAGGCAAAAGGGTCCTGGAAGATCATTTGCATGCGCCTGCGCATGTTTTTCAGGTCGCTGCCTTCAAGTGCGGTCACATCGACACCGTCAAATGTCACACTGCCTGATGTCACGGGTACCAGGCGCAATATGGAGCGGCCAATGGTGGATTTTCCGCTACCGGATTCACCCACCAGCCCCAGCACCTCGCCGCGGTTGATGTCGAAGCTCACTTTGTTGACCGCTTTTACCGGCTCCACACCCTTGCCCTGGGAAAACCAGGTACACAGATCTCTAATCTGGATCAACGGTTCTGCCGTCCCGGGCCGGACCGCTTTGGAGTCTGTAGGGATCGCCGCCAACAGTTTTTTTGTATAGGGGTGTTGGGCGTTCTTGAAAATGCCCTCCCGATTACCTGTCTCAACAATCTTGCCCTGCTTCATCACGACGATGTGATCGGCGATGTCCGCGACTACCGCGAGATCGTGGCTGATAAAAATCACGCCGATATCACGTTTTTGCTGTAACTCGGCAATCAGTTTCAGAATCTGGGCCTGGATTGTCACATCCAGTGCTGTGGTAGGTTCGTCGGCAATCAGCAGCTTCGGCTCGTTAATCAGTGCCATGGCGATCATTACGCGCTGACGCATACCGCCAGAAAACTGGTGGGGGAAGTTATCTACTGTCGATTCGGGGTCGCGCATTCCCACTTCAGTCAGCAACTCGATGGCCCGGGCCCGTGCCTCTTGCTTGCTCACCTTGTGGTGATAGATCAAGGGCTCCATCAGCTGTTTACCGATGGTCATGTAGGGGTTGAGGCAGGTCATCGGATCCTGGAAGATCATGGCAATATCGCGACCGCGTATTTTGCGTAACTCCGATTCCTTGAGCTGCAGCAGGTCGCGGCCTTCAAAATGTGCCGTGCCACCGTCGATACGGCCGGGAGGGCGGGGAATCAAACCCAGCAGGCTGTAGCAGGCCACCGATTTGCCAGAACCGGATTCGCCGATGATGGCGGTTATCTTGCCCAGTTCCACTCCGAAGCTGACGCCATCGACGGCCTTGTTGGTGCCATTACGGGTAACAAAGCTGACCGCGAGATCCTTTACGTCCAAGAGGGCCATAGTCAGTCCTTTGCTCCGCGGACATCCAGCGCGTCGCGCAGGCCATCTCCGAGGAAGTTGAGGGAGAACAGCGTCAGCGTCAGGGCTATACCCGGGAAAATAAGCAGCCAGGGATACTCCTCCATGGTCTCCGCGCCATAGGAGATGAGCAGGCCCCATGAGGTCTGTGGCGGTTGTATACCCAGGCCCAGGAAGCTCAGAAAGGCTTCCAGTAGCATGACATTCGGGATTGTCAGCGTGGTGTAGACGATTATTGGCCCCAGGGCGTTGGGCACGAGGTGGCGGCGGATGAGCGTAGTGGGAGACAAGCCCAGGGAGATTGCGGCCTCCACAAACTCCTGCTGACGCAACGACTGTACCTGGCCCCGCATAATCCGCGCCATAGTCAGCCACTCCACCGCGCCAATCGCCAGAAACAGCAGTAGCATATTGCGCCCGAACACCACAGTTAGCAGCACGATAAAGATCATAAAGGGCAGGGCGTAGAGAATATCCACCATGCGCATCATGACGGCGTCGGTACGCCCGCCAACATAGCCGGCAACGGCGCCCCAGGTCACGCCTATCAGCAGCGCCACCGCCGTGGCCACAAAGCCCACAGCGAGGGAAATGCGCCCGCCGTACATAATCTGGGTCATCAGGTCGCGGCCAAATATGTCGGTGCCCAGCCAGTGAGCGGCGGAGGGCGGGCTGGCACCCAGCTCCAGGTCCTGGGCCTGGTAGCTGTAGGGCGCGATCCAGGGAGTGAGCAGGGCGATGACGATGAACAGCACCAGAGTGACCAGGCCGAACACCGCCAGTTTGTTCCGACGCAGTCGAATCCAGGCGTCTTTCCACAGGGAAGTACCCTGCTCTGCCTCGGTGATATCCTGGATTACCTCGGCAGTCATCTAGTTGCTCCCGTACTGTGCGCGCAATCGGGGATTCATCCAGGCGGCCAGAATATCGGACAGCAGGTTGAACAGCACAATGAGTACCGACAGGAACACAGTCGTGCCCAGTATCATGGTGTAATCGCGGTTGAACGCCGCCTGCACATAAAAGCGGCCCAGCCCGGGAATCTGGAAAATGGTCTCCACCACGAAGGAGCCGGCCAGCAGTCCGGCAAAGGCGGGCCCCAGGAAAGCCACCACCGGGATCATGCCGCCGCGCAGGCTGTGTTTCAGCACCACCTGCCATTCGGGCAGGCCCTTGGCCCGGGCGGTGCGGATATAATCCTGGTTCAGCACCTCCAGCATGCCGGCCCGGCCCAGACGGGCGATATAGGCAGCGTAGCCCGCGCCCAGGGTGATGGAGGGCAGTATTTTATCACCGGGAATGTCGCCCCAGCCGGATACCGGTAGCCAGTCGAGGTAGATTCCAAACACCAGTACCAGCAACGGCCCCAGCAGGAACGACGGCATGCAAATGCCGATCATTGCGGCCGACATGGGAATATAGTCCTGCATTGTATTCGGTTTAAGCGCGGCGATAATCCCCGCCAGGCCGCCGATCGACAGCGCTACCAGCAGTGCGTAAAAACCGAGTTCTGCCGTCACTGGGAATCCTGCGGCAATCAGTTCATTTACGCTGCGCCCCGGGTATTTGAAAGACGGCCCAAGATCGCCGTGGGCCAGGTCACCCAGGTACGACGTATACTGCTGGAACAGGGGAAGATTGAGGTTGTACTGCGCCTCCAGCGCCGCTTTAACTTCTCGCGTGACCGCCTTTTCGCCGTCGAAGGGGCCGCCCGGTGCCATTCGCACGAGGAAGAAAGTGACAGTGATCACTACCAGGATGACCGGTATTGCCTGTAATAAGCGCAAGCTGATAAATCGCCACATGTTTAGTCACTCGCCTCACTAGGTGGTTGCCAGCCCTGATCCAGCCAGACGTACTTCATATTGATAGAGTCCATCAGGTTGGGTGGCAGTCCATTGACGCTGGGATGGACCAGATGTTTGCTGGAATAAGTGTATATGGGGATGATGGGCATTTGCTCCATCAGCAGTGTTTCTGCCTTGTGGAACACGGCGAAGCGCTCTTCCCTGGTAGCGGACTGGGGCGCTTCCCGAAGGATCATGTCGTCATAATCGGGGTTTGCGAAACCGGTGTTGTTATTACCGCCGTCGGTGAGAAACAAGTCGAGGAAGTTGTTGGGGTCTACGTAATCGCCGATCCAGCCCCGACGGGCGATCTGGAAGTGCATATTGGTGATTGAATCCAGATATACCTTCCACTCCTGGTTAGTCAGGGTAATCTCAATATTCAGGGCCTCTTTCCACATCTGCTGCAAGGCGACTGCAACCTTGCGATGGTCCTCGCTGGTGTTGTAGGTGAGTTCCAGTCCCGGCCAGCCCTCGCCGTTTGGGTAGCCGGCTTCCGCCAGCAGTTCCCGCGCGCGGGAGACGTCATAACCGAACAGGTCGGGTGGATAGTAGCCCAGAGTATCCGGCGGCGTGATGCTATAGGCGGAGGTCGTGGTGTCTTTCATCACAGTTTTGTTCAGTTTATCCCGGTCCACTGCCATGGACAGGGCCTGGCGAACCCGGATGTCGTCCGTTGGCGGTGTCAGCGTGTTTATCAGGTAGTAGTAGGTGCCAAGATAAGGGGCCTGTACGTAAGGACTGTTCGTCATGGCCTTGTACACGGGTATCTTGCCCAGGGGAACGCTGTTGGTGTAGTGCAATTGTCCAACCCGGAACATTCGCTCCTCACTCACTACATTTTCAGTGGGGTAGTAGACGATGCCGTTCAATTTGACTTTGTCCCTGTCCCAGTAGGTGTCACTTTTCTCCAATTCTATACGGCGGTTCAACTGCCACTTCTTGAGCCGGAACGCGCCGTTGCTCACCATATTTTCCACTCGAGTCCAGGGGGTGTAGCGATCGCTCGTCTTGCCGAATTTTTCCAGTGTAGCCCTGTGTACTGCAAAGGTGCTGTAGTGGTCCATCAGCTGCAGGAAGTAGGGCGTGCGCTCGTTAAGTGTGACCTGCAGTGTCTGGGTGTCCAGGGCTTTTACGCCCACTTCGCCAAAATCGCTTATTGTGCCCTTGTTGAAACGCTCGGCGTTTTTCACGGGATACAACATGTAGGCGTATTCAGCGCCCAGTGTCGGGGTCAGCAGGCGCTGCCAGGACCAGACGTAGTCGCCTGCGGTTATCGGCTCACCGTTGGACCAAACCGCCTTGGGGTTGATGTGAAATGTGATGACGCGCCCGTCTTCATTGATATCCCAGCTTGAGGCGACACCCGGTTCAGGCTCCAGTGTGTAGGGGTTTTTGACAGTCAGCCCCTCAAACAGGGCGCGCAGAATATGGTTCTCGGGTACGCCGGTGACAACGTGGGGGTCCAGCCCCTGAGGCTCGGAACCGTTGCCGTAGTGGAAAATGCCATCGCGATTACCGCTCTGGACATTTGATTCGCCGCCACTGCAGGAAGCCAGTAGTGTGGCGGCGAAACAGACGAGAAGAAACCGGGAAATCATTAGCGCTCTATCCGTGGCGGTTTGCCGTTGGAGGTCAACTGTAATGCAAGTGTCCTGCTTTGTCACAAATCAGGCTGTGTTGCGGTTCGGGCCGCGTATCAGGCGCACGTAGTGCGTCGCAGGAAGCAATTCCGCGACAGGCTGCCGGGACCGGCATAGCCTCGCAGGTAACAGAGGTGCAGGTAACGGAGGTAAAGAGAATTATGGCCATGGTGAGAATGATCGCGGTGAACCCCGGGCAGCAGGCCGCCCGGGCGCAGGGTGGCCGTAATCAGGCGGCCGACTTATCCCGTTCACCTACCTGGGGACCAATGTAGTTGGCCCGCGGGCGAATCAGGCGGCTGTCCTTGCTGAACTCCAGAAAGTGGGCGATATAGCCGTACACCCGGGACATGGCGAACATGGCAGTGAAGAAATGGGTGGGGATCCCCAGGCTGTGGAATACCGCCCCCTTGTAGAACTCAACGTTTGCCCAGATTTCTTTGTCCTGCTTCGCAAAAGCACGCTGGCAGGCTTCTTCCACCGCTATCAGTGTCATCAGCAGGTTTCTGCCGTCACCGTCCTGGCACAATTCTACCGCCATGGGCTTGAGAATTTTTGCGCGTGGGTCCACGGTGCGATACTCCCGGTGACCCATACCCATGATCTTCTCCTTGCGGGCGAGGCAGTCGAGCACATAGGCCTCGGCCTTGTCCGGACTGCCGATCTTCATGGCCATTTCCAGCGCCGCCTGGTCTGCACCACCGTGAAGTTTGCCAAACAGTGTGCCAATGGAGGCCGAAATAGAGCACTGGATGGGGGCGAGCGTGCTGGCGCAAACCCGGCCGGCGAAGGTGCCGCAGTTAAAGCTGTGCTCCATCTGCAGTATCTGCGCCGCATTCAGCATGCGAACCTGCTCGGCGGTGGGCGCACTGCCGTGAAACATGGTGAGGAAATTTTCGTGAAACAGCCGTCCCGGGGTCGGTGCCAGCACGACTTTGCTCTGGCTGAGACGGTAGTGAGCGGCAATAAGCGCGGTAATCTTGGCGGCGAGGAACAGGCCGTGTTCCGCATTGAGCTCCATATCCATGGCCTGCTCGTCCGGCAAGCTCAGCAAAGGCACCAGACCCTGTAGCATCAACATGGGGTGAAGATCGCGCGGAACCTTGCGCAGCAGTTCAATTTCGTCGTGGGACAGGCGCGTGTGCCGGCACATGAATGTTTTCAGGCGGCTCATTTCCTGCTCTTCCGGCCAGTCGCCGAACAGTACCATCCACACGACGTGCAGGAATGGCACATCTACCAGCTTATTAATATCGTGACCGCGATAGCTCAGCAGCCCCTGTTCTCCCTGTACATCGGAAATTGCCGTGTCGCCGACGACAATCCCGGCCAGGTCATTAGAATAAATAGCTTGTTCCGAGGTCATGATCGCTCCTCCAAAGTGGTAATTTTTCTCAGTATACGAAGCCCCGGATCATTAGTAGAATTAATTATACTTATTGATGTATTAGGCAAGCTTATATGCGCTTAGAAAACAGTGAGTTACGTGCGTTTCGTGCAGTGGTGGAGGAAGGCGGATTCAAGCGAGCGGCGGAGGCTTTACATATCAGCCAGTCGGCGGTGAGTCAGGCGGTAGCCGGACTGGAATCGAAACTGGAGGCGCCACTGATCCAGCGCGGCAAACAACTGCAGCTGAGCGATGTCGGCAAGCGTCTGTTTGAGCACGCGGTGGATGTATTGCGGGAAGAGCAGCAAGTGTTGGAGGATATTGCCCATATCAAGCAGGGCAATGCGGAGACACTTAATCTGGCGCTGAGCGCCTCGATCAATCGCTTCTATGCCCCTAGGTTAGTTAGCACATACTACCGTGAGAACCCCCAGACCAGAATGAAAATAGCAGAGCTGCCGGGTCGAAGTATTATCTCGGAGGTATTGTCCGGTGCTGTTGAACTGGGGCTGGGGCCCTTCCAGAAGCAAATGTCCGCCTTTACCACCATTCCGCTGTACAGCGATTCCCGTCATCTGGTGGTGAGCCCCCGGCACGCCAACTATCCGCAGATGGTACAGGGCGACGAAAAAGCGCTTAAGCTCACCCCGCTGATAACGTCGGCTCTGGACAATCCCGACATGCGGCCATCTATTCTGCGCATTCGCGACCAGTTCAGCACGGTCTGGGAAGTTAACAGCCTGTCGCTGCGTATACACATGGTTGCTGAGGGCATGGGTGTGACATTTATTGATCGCAAGCTGCTCAGGGAACATCCGGCTTGCGCTGATTTCCATATCATGGACGATGTGTCTTTTGGCAGCATCGCAAAAGAGGTGGGGCTTTACTATCGAGCCGGTCTGCAGCCCAGCGCCAGCGCGCGCCATTTTATTGGTCTGTGCGAGCGGTTTTGGAGGCTGTAAAGTAAGAGCCCTCATACGGAGAGACATTTAGCATGGCGATTTCGTTGCGCGAGAGCAATGTAGAGAAACTGGGAAACCAGGACTATGACGTACTCATCGTCGGCGGCGGTATCAATGGTGCGGTGGCGGCGGCTGCCCTTGCTGGCAGCGGCGTGCGTGTAGCATTGATTGACCGCGGAGATTTCGCCAGTGGTGTCAGCTCCAACTCATCGAATCTTGCCTGGGGAGGCATCAAATATCTTGAAAGCCATGAGTACCTGCTGGTCAACAAATTGTGCAAGTCACGCAACAAACTTATGCGGGCATATCCTTCTACAGTGAAGGAGATCCGTTTTTTTACCACGGTTCAGAAAGGCTTTCGCTTTCCCCCATTTTTCATATTCCTGGGCAGTGTCCTCTACTGGATCATGGGTCGCTTCGTGACCAGAGCCCCGCGCTATATCAGCGCCGCGTCACTTGAAAAGACCGAGCCGGTGATTAATACCAGCGGGGCGGCCGGAGGCCTGGAGTACTCTGATTGCTATCTTTATGACAATGATGCCCGGTTTGTTTTCAACTTTGTTCGCACAAGCCTTAACTACGGCTGTATCGCCGCCAACTATGTGGAGTCTGACGGCGCCAGGCGGGAAGGTGACATGTGGCTGACCAGCGCCAGGGATGTCGTCAGCGGCAGGGCCATCGAGATTCGCTCCAGGGTTGTGGTCAATGCCTGTGGGCCCTATGTGGATACACAGAATGCCCGATCAGGCGAAACGACAAAGTACCGGCACCTGTTTTCCAAAGGGGTGCATCTCATTGTTGACCGGATCACGGACAACAAGCGTGTTCTTACCTTTTTTGCCAGTGATGGTCGGCTTTTCTTCCTGATTCCCATGGGCCCAACAACTTGTATAGGCACCACCGATACCCAGGTGGATGATCCCGTAGTAGATGTCACCGACGAGGATAGGGATTTTTTATTGGCGAATGCCAATGCCCTGCTGGACCTCGACCCCCCTCTCACCCGGGCCAGCATTATTGCAGAGCGGGTGGGAGTGAGACCCCTCGCCATCAGCGGTGCCGGCGGTGAGGCCGACTGGGTCGCCCTGTCGCGCAAGCATGTAATCGAGGTGGATGAAGGCAGGCGCCACCTGAGTATTTTTGGCGGCAAGCTCACCGATTGCCTGAATGTGGGCGAGGAAGTGATCGCGCATGTAAAGCGCCTGGGTGTAAAGGTACCGACACCGAATCGTCGCTGGTATGGCGAAGCCGGAGCAGAGTCCCGCGCCGAGTTTATGCTGCAAGCCAGGTTGATGAACCTGGACAGTTTGACCGACCCCAGTTCATCGGAACCGCTTTCAGAGCGTTTCTGGCGTCGCTATGGCGAGAGCGCATTCGGGCTGCTGGAGCGCATTCGTGAGGATGAGAGCTGCGCAGACCTGCTTATTGAGAACGCAGAATACACCCGGTGCGAAATTGAATTGGCAGCGCGCCGGGAGATGATTGTTACCCTTGAAGACTTTATGCGCCGACGCTCAAAAATTGAATTGGTGGTGCGGCGGGAGGAGTTTGTGCAAGCGCCCGGCTTGCGTGAAGCCTGTGACATCCTGTTTGGTGACCAGGCGGAAGCTCGGCTGCAGGAATACCTTGGCAGCTGAAACCCCGCCTCGACACTGGATGGTGGCGAGGGGGCAATTGCGCAGAATTTCGTTGTTTCCGGCCTAGTCTACTTCGATGCTGATTTTGCCTTGAGCCCTGCCTGACTCCGAGTAGCGAATGGCGTCGGGGACATCTTCCAGCGGGTAACTGCGGTCTATCACCGGGGAAATTTTACCGGACACACCAAGCTCCGCGAGAAGTTGCAGGTCAGTCTGATTTAATTCAGCGAGAAACAGCACAAATTGCTGATCGACGAAGGGCGATAGCAGTGCGGCCTGTAGCGGGCGTATCAAGGGGCCTATCCAGTTTCCACCGGGGCCGCCCACCATGACCAGAGTCCCATCGGGGGTCATGGCCCGTCTATTGGCGAGCGGTGAGTGATTGCCGACATTATCAATGATCAGGTCGTATTGCTTCTTGCCCTGGGTGTAATCCTCCAGCGTGTAATCCACGATGTGGTCGGCGCCCAGTGAGCGCACCAGCTCGATATTTCGGGTGCTGCAGACACCGGTCACTTCGGCGCCGAAAGCTTTGGCAATTTGCACGGCAAACGTGCCAACACCGCCGGAGGCGCCATTGACCAACACCTGCATGCCCGGCTGAATTTCCCCCGCGTCACGAAGTGCCTGCAGGGCAGAGACGGCGGCGATAGGCAGGGCGGCGGCCTGCGCAAATGTCATATTGGTGGGTTTCGATGCCAGTGCGCGATTTTCTCCTGCCACCAGGTAGTCCGCGAAGGCGCCCGGCCCGCCTCCGAAGACCTCGTCGCCAGGCTTGAATTTCGTGACATTGCTGCCAATCGACTCAACTGTGCCGGCGAAATCTACCCCGAAGCGGTGATCCCCGGGAGCACCAATGCCAGACATCAGGCGCATAAAGTAGGGAGCGCCTCGCATGTAGTGCCAGTCCAGTGGGTTGACGGCGGCCGCATGAACTTTTACCAGTACCTCGTCATCGGCGGGTATCGGCTTTGCGACCTTCTCGAGTTTGAGTACCTCTGGTGGCCCGTAACAGTTGTAAATTATCGCCTGCATCGCTGTCGAGCCATTGGCAATGTCGGCTACAGGCTTGCACCCGGAGTTATGGCTGAGGGTTAGCGCCAACCCCGCCAGTGCGACTACAAGCAGGAGAAGGGTTCCGTTGAGCACCTTGTAGCGTAGCTTCATGCCATTTCTCCTGTTGTGCGGCTGTTAGAACTGGGGGTCGCCGCCGTGAGTGCCCAGATAATGTGAGCTCAGATTGGGGCGCGACTCGAGCTGGTCATTAATCTCGTAGATACGCTCATAGCGAGTGTCTTTTATCAGCCATTTCCCGTTTATTTTAAGATAGCGGTCCCAGTATAGTGCAGTGCCGCGTGTTCGGGCATTGTGGTTGAGAATCCACATATTGTCTTCCAGGTACCAGATGGCGGTGGCCTCGGTCTCGCTCAGCATCTGAATCTCAGGATGATGCGCGTTATGTTGGCCCACGGCCTCTTTGCTGAAAGCCATAGCGATGTTGTTTACGTAATCCTGTTTGCCCTGCACTTCCCACTCGTAACTGCCGCCAATAAAGTGCACGCTCACATCCTCATGGAACAGGGTGGCCAGTTCTTCCAGATTTGCCGTGTCTACACAGCGGAAGTAGGCGTATTTGAGCTGTCGGATAGCCTCCATATCCATCAGGCGCTGGATGTCCTTGCGCAGATCCTCAATTCCTCCCTCCGCGGCCTGCAGCGGCAGCCCTTCCGTAATGCCAAGATTTTGCTTGCTCAGTACCTGCCGTTCTTTGCTCATACTGGTCGTCCTCTAAACAGTCGTGTGTATGCCGGGGGATTATTTTGCCGATCTCTCACTGTGACATCCTCACAGTGAGAGGACACCGGATTGTACCGGCTACATGCATCCACTAGAACGCGCGCCCTTCCTCTGGTCGCATAAGAACAATCTCGCCACCGATTGGTCCATCTATTTGAGCCGCGAGAGGACCATCGCTGAGCGATGAGTGTCGGCGCCTGCTTCGCAGGGCGGGCAATAGGGTAGAGCTCGATGTGATTGAGAATCCGAAGTACTTTGTGGCGGACGACGTGCTGGGCTAATAGCCGCTCTGGAGCTTACCGGGCGGCAGTGGCAACGCGATTACTTGTCCAGTTCTTGTTCCACGGCATCCAGGAAGCCGTACATATCCACCACGTTTTCTGAATCTGGGTCCAGCGTTTTTCCCTTGAGATCGCCTGTGATCGTGCCCTTGGCGACGGTCTCGATCAGCGCTTCTTTCAAGCTGTAGGAGTAGGCCGCCAGTGGCCCGTTATTCTCTCGCTGGGCGAGAGTCTCCAGAGCGTTGGCCAGTGCATAGATCAGGGCGGAGGAATTAAAATGCGCCTCCTTGCCATCGCTGGCCTGGTAGCGGAGATACAGGTCGTGGGCAGTGCCGTGGGGCGCCTCGTACAGCATGGTGCCGTCTTTGCTTTCTATGATTGAGCTGGCGGTGGCCAGGCTGCCCCCCAGGGCTGCCGATATGTCAGAGAAGATATCGCCGTCCAGATTCTGTGCCGGGTACAGTGCATTCCTCGGCGGGTCGGTAATCATTTTTTTGAGCTGGCTGGAAGGACGCATGATCATAAAGGAAGGTGGTTGGGTGCCGGACTTTGCTAATTGGTGGCGCACGTCGGTAATGGCCGTGCTGAACACCTCATCGTATTCCATGTATTCCCGCTTAAGGCCAAAATATACTTCCTTGCCCTTGTGCGATGCATCGCGAAACACCTGGCTCACCCAGTCGGTGATGGCCTGTAAGTCGTTGGACATCAGCAGCACCGGGTCATTTTTCTTTACCCTGCGCGCATGTTTTTCCTCGCCATCGACAATGACCTTGAGAATGCCATCTTCTGCCATTGGCATATTAAAACTGCCGTACTGGTCACCGCCCCCGGCACTCATGCGCGACAGCGACACGTGAAACTTGCGTGAGGGTATGCCGTAGCGCTTCAGCTCGCCCACCAGTTTGTACAACTTCCGACCGGTATTATTGTCCGGCACACCCCACAGGGCGCGCTCGGGTGGATTGGCTACGATACGCGCAGCCTGTGCGTCGATCAGCTCGTAGTAATAGTTGAGTCCGGCCTCTTTGAAGCGGGTCTTGTAGTCCGCGGCGTATATTGATTCGATGGTGCTGCGCATCACACCATCGTATCCGCCGATGACAGTATCTTTCAATCCCAGATAGGCGTCGCGCTTGTCCTCTAGTGCACGCTGGAAAAAGGCGTGGGCCCAGGCAGTGACATCGTCGATATCATTGCTTGCCAGCAACCACGGGTCACCCTTGTTGATAGTGCGGCGGTGCAGTTCCACCGGGTCGCCGCTGGAGCCTACAAACATCAGCTTTACCACGCCGGTGGCTTTGGACAGTTCGCTGTGGCTGTGCTTGATACCCCCACCTTCCATGGTCATCACTTCAATATCACGGCCTATCCAGTCCGGGGGATTGATGCGCAGGTTGCGGAACTGAATGTCCTCGCGGGTGATATTGCCGCCGATCCCTTTACGGATGGCTCCATTGGGAGATTTGGTGGCGAGCTTGTCTAGCTCCGCCTCCACGATACCCGGGTGTTTTATCAGTAACTCGTCCAGCTGTTGCCGATTGACCGTCATGCCGGCGTTTTTGATGCCCACGCCGTGGGTTTTTAACGCCGCGATCGCGTCGCGTACCGCCTGACCATTGGTGGTGAGGCGGTTTTCTGCCGTCAGGTCAATTTCCACCAGTTTGATATCCAGGCGCGAGGTCACAAACTGTTCGAGTATCCGCTCGAAGGCGATTTGCGCCATTTCATCGCCATGGAGTATGACCAGAGGCTTCTCTACCTGGATTTTGGCGTTCATCGATTCTCCTGAAGTGGGGACGCGCCCAAAATACCAGACAATATTCTTTATTAGGGAATTATGAAAGTCCGACTTGCGTCGGACTCGGGGAAGTCTTCAGGCAACGCCGTAGTGGTCGGCTGTTTTATCCAGTGCGACTGTGAGCATATCCACCAGACTGTCGATCTCCGCTTTGCTGCATATCAGCGGTGGGGCCATGATCATGGCATCGCCGGTTTGTCGTACCATCAGGCCGCCGTCGTTGGCGGACTCCCGGCAGAATACGGCGCCTTCCGAATTTGGCGCAAGGCGCTCACGGGAGCCCTTGTCCCGCACCAGCTCCAGTGCTGCGAACATGCCGCGACCGCGAACCTGGCCCACAATACGATGGTCCAGCAAGGTGCGCAGGCGCTGCTGGAAGTAGGGCGCAATCTCCTGGCCGGAGATGCGGATAATGTCGCTGTCTCGCAGTACGCGCAGCGTCTCCAGCCCGGCGGCACAGGCAACGGGGTGACCTGAATACGTGAGGCCGTGTGCAAACTCGCCGCCGCCGGAGAGCAGCACATCGGCGATCTTGTCACCCACCATCACGCCACCCAGGGGGATATAGCCGTTGGTAATGGCTTTGGCGAACGTCAACAGGTCAGGCTCCAGGTCGTATGTCTCGCAACCGAACCAGTTGCCGGTGCGGCCAAAACCACAGATGACCTCGTCCATGATAAGCAGGATGTCCCGCTCCTTGCAGATGCGCTTGATTTCCGGCCAATAGGTGTCAGGCGGAATAATCACACCGCCCGCGCCCTGCACCGGTTCGGCGATAAAGGCTGCGACATTCTCCTGGCCCAGTTCATCAATTTTGGCCTCCAGCTCCCGGGCTACTCGAAGCCCAAACTGATCCGGGCTGTCGTCGCCACCCTCAGCGAACCAATGGGGCTGGTTGATGTGGTGAACGTAATCCAGGCCGTTGATCTGTTCGTGCATGGCGCTCATGCCGCCGAGCGACGCCGCAGCTATGGTGGAGCCGTGGTAGGCGTTGCGCCGGCTGATAATATGCTTCTTACCCGGCTTGCCCAGCAATCCGTAGTAACGCTGCACCAACCGCAGGTTGGTATCATTTGCCTCGGAACCCGAGTTGGTAAAGAACACATGATTGAAATGCGGTGGAGTAATCTCAACCAGGGCGCTGGCCAATTCAACTGCTGGCTGGTTCGAACAGCGAAAAAAGTTATTGTAGAAGGGCAGGTCATTTAACTGGGCCGTAATAGCATCCTTGATGCTCTGCTGGCTGTAACCCAGATTACAACACCACAGGCCCGACATACCGTCGAGCATTTTGTGGCCGTCGCTATCGTATATATAGATGTGCTCCGCGCGAGACACGATGCGCCCACCGTGTTCGCTATAGTTCTGCAGGTCGGTAAAAGGGTGCAGGTGGTGTGCCCTGTCAAGATCTTGCAGGCGCTGGGTGTCGGCTTGCGGATTCATGGCAGCTATCTCCTGGTTGTGAATGGTTCGCTGGAATTGGGGAGGCCTACCCTCAAGTGTTATGGCCCATTCATGGCCAGCGGAGTTTAATAGTGTGTCATAGTCGCCAGTGGGGGGGATTACCCCTAAAGTGGTGTTTTGTTTACAGCATGTGAGAAATCAGCAAATGGTCGACGAGGCAATTCTGGAGGCTTTTCTGAAGAAGCATCCGGAAATAGAGATTTTCGAGATAGTCCTGCCGGACGTTTGTGGTGGCTTGCGGGGCAAATGGTTGACCCGAGACAAGATACACAAAGTGTTAGCGGGTGAACTCAAGTTGCCCATGAGCTCTCTGGCTTTCGATGTATGGGGCAGGGACGCCCAGGTGCTGGTATTCGAAACCGGCGACAACGATGGCTTTTGCCAGCCCGATCTTCGCACCCTGTCGGTAGTACCCTGGGCCGAGCGCCCTACCGCGCAGGTAGTCATTTCGATGATGGAAATAAACGGCACGCCCTGTGCTTATGACACCCGGCACATTCTCAGCTCCCTGATGAAGCGTTTTGCTGCGCTTGGGTTGACCCCCGTTGTGGCAAGTGAAATGGAGTTCCACCTTTTCCACGACGAACTCGATGACAAGGGGCAGCCGGTGCACACACAGACCGATTGCGTGGGAGGGCGGTTGGCCGGAGGGCAGACCTACGGCCTGGAAATGATGGAAGGCATGTCCGGGCTGATGCACGATATACGCGATACCTGTGCAGTCCAGGGGCTGCCCGTCGATACGTTGATCAAGGAATCCGGGCCGTCCCAGTACGAGATTAACCTCTATCACAATCCGGATGCGCTGGTTGCTGCAGACCAGGCCATGATGCTGCAGCGCGCGATCAAGGCTGTAAGCCGTAAGCACGGACTGCGCGCCACCTTTATGGCCAAGCCCTTCGGGCACCTGGTAGGCAACGGTATGCATGTGCACTGCAGCTTGTTGGATGAGCAGGGCAACAATGCCTTTGACGACGGCACCGGCAAAGGGACTCACTTGTTGCAACATGCGGTGGCCGGTTGTCTTGAGACAATGGCCGACAGCATGTTGCTGTTCGCCCCCAATCTGAATTCCTACCGGCGCTTCCAGCATGGCAGCTATGCACCGCTGGCCCCGTGCTGGGGATACGAGAACCGCACCGTTTCCGTGCGTATTCCTGCGGATACGCCACAGGCAACTCGAATTGAGCACCGGGTGGCGGGGGCAGATGCCAACCCTTACCTGGTTATCGCAGCTATTCTCAGCGGAATGCTGCACGGCATCGAGAATACCTTGTCCGCACCGCCCCCGCTGGAGGGCAACGCCTATGAACAGCTGGAACCCAGTCTGCCGCGTTATTGGCCGGATGCCCTGGCGCAGTTTGAGGGTTCCGCTTTCATCCGCTATAACCTCGGTGCTGAGTTCCAGCATGTCTACTCGGTGCTTAAGCGCCAGGAAATGGCCGATTTCGACAGCCAGGTTACGCCGTTGGAATATGACGCCTGCCTTTAAAGACGATATCAAGGAAAGCTCGCCATGACAGATAATGCCTTCCCCTTTGACGAAGAATCCATCTACTTCAATGTTTTCAGTTATCTCGGTTTACCTTTGAGCCGCAATTTCAGCGCCGACAATATCGACGCGGTGATTATGGGGATTCCCTACGACCTGGGCACCAGTGGCCGGGCCGGCGCACGCGGCGGGCCAAATGCAATCCGCCAGGCGAGCGCCAATTTGCGTTGGGAGCAGCAGCACTGGCCCTGGAGCTTTGCCCTTGCAGACCGGCTGCGAGCCATTGATTTCGGCGACCTGAATTTCATGTACGGAGATAGCGAGGACATGCTGGCCAGGGTGGAGGAGCAGGCGGCTGAGATCACTGGCGCTGGAAAAACGCTGATCAGCTTCGGCGGAGATCACTTTGTCACTCTGCCTTTGCTGCGTGGTCATGCGCGGACGCACGGCAAGTTGGCCCTGATACACTTTGACGCCCATACGGATACCTATGCGGATGAGGAAAAATACAACCACGGCTGCATGTTTCATCGGGCGCCACAGGAAGGATTAATCGACCCGTCACGCTCTATCCAGATCGGCATCCGCACAGAGTACGATTATGCGGATCATGAGTTCCAGGTGGTGAATGCCCACCAGGCCAATGAACAGCCTGTCACAGACACCGTAGATGCCATTCGCGCCCGGGTTGGCGAAGGTCCGGTTTACCTGACCTTCGATATCGATTGTCTGGACCCCGCCTTCGCGCCGGGAACAGGGACGCCGGTTGTCGGCGGTATGAGCAGCTCCCGGGTGTTACAGATTTTGCAGGGAATCGCCGATCTCAATATTGTCGGTTTCGATGTGGTTGAAGTGGCTCCGGCCTACGACCACGCCCAGATTACGGCCCTGGCGGGCGCGGCACTGGCTTTGCAGTTTCTCTATATGCGTGCCAGTCGAAAATAAAAAAGGCACTTTGAGAGCGCCAATCTTCGAGTGTTGAAATTGGCCAGTTATAGCCCGTGTACAGACTGCGGGTCCGCAGCCTATTCTTGCCCAGCTTAGTTGCTCTTTAATCGAGTCACCGGGGCCTGCATATAAGCGACCAGAGTGTCGCCGCCGTCATAGTCACCGGCGCTCATAAGCGAGTCGAGGAAGAGATAGAACAACTCGGCCTGGGAGCTGACCTCCAGCTTGGAATAGGCGTGTTTTCGGTGCAGCTTGACGGTTTCCATGGAGATGGATAATTTATCTGCGAGTGTTTTGGTGCTGTGCCCGTGCAGCACGAGGTTGATCACCTGTGCCTCCCGCTCGGTGAGCAGGCTGCTGCCGAAATCGGTTAAAGCGGCGTGCAGTTTGCCCCGTAGGTTGACACCCGGGGATCTTGTCACGGCATCCTCCCAGTGTTGTCGGCAGAGCATTTCCACTGTGGGCTGAATGTCCTGCAGAATGGCTATTTCTCCTTTGGAGAAAGTGGCGCCCGCTGTGGTCTGCCCCAGGGCGATATTGATGAACCCCTCCGCCCGGGTCTGTATAAGATAGCCACACTCATCCTGATAGCCGCAATTGCGATACCAGTTTTTGTAGTAATCACTGCTTTTGAAGTCCTTGGGGGCGAGTTCGCTCAGTCGAAAGACACCGAAGGCCCTGTCCCTGCTCACAGCGAGATAAAAGGGGTCCAGCAGGAAGGCGCCTTTCGCGTAAATGTCGAGGGTAGAGTTCTCGGCCCCATTGGGTACCTCAAAATATTCGACGACGGGAAGATCCGTACCGGGATAGACAATAATGGTCGCGTCATCGCAGCGCACCATTTGCTTGAGCATCGCAACCAGACGCATTGGGAAATCGTCGGACCCCACGGCCGGGACGAGTCTGGTGAGGTGTTCACTGAAGTGTGCGAGTGCTTGCATGGATGGCTGCTGTCTGTTTCGTGGGTTGTTTTGGTGCGACCCATGATAGCCTGATGCAAGCAGATGCGGAAACGGGCCGAGAGGCTATGGAGAAATAAAAAAGGCCTCCGAAGAGGCCTTTTCAGGAAAGTGCAAACTGCTCACTTACTGAGCTCCACCAGGGTCTGAGAGCTGTTCCATCACCTGATCCAGCGAGAAGCTGGCCGCTTTTTGACGCGGCGGAAACTCCTTGAAGGTGGCGAGGAATTGGCCGACATAATCCTGGGCCGGCACCAGCAGGTAGGCGCGATCGATCAACCAATCGTAGTAGGTGTTGGAGGTGAGCTGGGCGCGTTCGTAGGGATCGCGACGCAGGTTGAACATGAGCGGAATGCGCAGCGGGATGAAAGGTTCAGACCACACCTGCAAAGTGCCCTGTACGCGCTGCTCCATGAAGATCAGCTTCCAGTCGTTGTAGCGCAGTGCGGACAGGTCACCGTCGTCGGTGAAGTAGAAAATTTCGTTACGCGGGCCCACATCGGCCTTCCCGGTGAGGAAAGGCAGGAAGTTGTAACCGTCCAGGTGCACCTTGTAGTTGCGGCCGATAGCACGTTTACCTTTCAGCAATTGCTCTTTTACATTCGGGTCGCCGGCGGCAGCCAGGAAGGTGGGAAACCAATCCATGTGGTGCATGATTTCGTTCGATACCGAGCCGGCTTCAATGTTGCCGGGCCAGCGCACCATGGACGGCACGCGCCAGCCGCCCTCCCAGTTGGTGTTCTTCTCGCCGCGGAAGGGGGTCATGGCCGCATCCGGCCAGGTGTTCAGATGCGGGCCGTTGTCAGTGGAGTAGAACACAATGGTGTTGTCGGCGATGCCAAGATCATCCAGTTGTTTGAGGAACTGTCCGATATGGGCATCGTGCTCCAGCATACCCGCGGTGTATTCGTCGGCCCGTGGGTATTGCTTCAGCGCCTCTGCCATTTTTGCGTCGCTTACGTGGGTGCGAAAATGCATGCGGGTGCCGCTCCACCAGACAAAGAAGGGCTTGTCGTCCTTCACCGCCTTGTCGATAAACTTCATTGCCGCGGCGGAAGTTTCATCGTCGACAACTTCCATGCGCGCTTTGGTCAGCGGGCCGGTATCTTCGATTTTACCGTCGGCAGAGGAGCGGATTACGCCGCGCGGACCGTATTTCTTGCGAAACGCCGGATCCTTGGGATAGTCAAAGTTTTCCGGCTCCTCCTCCGCATTCAGGTGGTAGAGATTGCCAAAGAACTCGTCAAAGCCGTGATTGGTCGGCAGCATTTCGTCTTTGTCGCCCAGGTGGTTCTTGCCGAATTGGCCGGTGACATAGCCCTGATTCTTGAGCATACCGGCAATGGTGGGGTCCTCCTTCTGCATACCCAGCTCTGCACCGGGCAGGCCGACCTTGCTCAGGCCGGTACGGAATACTGACTGGCCCATGATGAAGGAGGAGCGACCGGCGGTGCAGCTCTGCTCCCCGTAATAATCAGTGAAGATCATGCCCTCGTTGGCAATACGGTCGATATTGGGTGTGCGGTAGCCCATCAGGCCCATGGTGTAGGCGCTGATATTGGACTGGCCCACGTCGTCGCCCCAGATCACCAGGATATTGGGCTTGTCGGCGGCGTTCGCCGCTGCCGTCGCCAGCGCTACCAGGCCTGCAATGAGCCCCGCCGTCAGGCGGGAGGGGCGCGGTGCGCCGCTTTTCGGTCTGCCGGAGCAGCCGCTGAATATTCTCATTATCATCGATTGTATCCCTCGGTTTGGGGTGTTGCGTTTGTTATACCTACGCGAATGTATCTGCTAATACATCAATCTAGGACGAAGGTGGCTATAATGCCAATGCAATATTAATCACTTATTGATAATAAAAAATTATGAGAATGAGCTTTCGTCAATTGGCCCATGCCCGGGCTCTGGCAGTCCACGGTAATTACAGGTTGGCCGCAGCACAGTTGCACATCAGCCAGCCGGCGCTCACCCGAAGCATTAAGGCGCTGGAGGCGATACTTGCAGTGGAACTTTTTGATCGCCTCCCATCCGGTGTGCAGCTGACGCCAGCGGGTGAGATATTGCTGGAGCGTGGCCGGCGTGTGCTGCAGGAGGGCGAAGATATGGAGCGGGCTTTGGCCGACTTTCTCGGACTTGGCTCCGGCTCCCTGGTGGTGTCCACAGGGCCTTTTCCCGGGGATGCTCTGGTACCGGACGCACTGGCAGCCATGATGAGGCACGCTCCCGATGTTACCTGTCGAATGCGAGAGGCTGACTGGTCTGATGTTTCCGACCACCTGCTGGAGCGAGAATCCGATTTGGCTGTAGCCGACCTTAGCGATGTGGTGGATGATGACCGCTTCACAGCAGAACTTTTGATGGAGGATCATCTGTTCTTTGTCTGTCGCAGTCAGCACCCTCTGGCCGGCAAGACACGCGTTCGTACGGTCGATTTTGCCGACTACCCTCTTGTCGGAAATCGAGTGCCAGATCATATCAATCGCCTGCTGCTAGACCCGGTTACAGCACGGAGTAGCACACGCCCGGCAGCCCCTTTCCGGGTGAAAATAGATGTGGCAACCTTTGCCGCCGCACGTCGCATGGTGCTGGCCAGCGACGGAATTACCCTGGCGACGCTGGGGCATGTGGCCAGCGAGCTGCTCGATGGCAGCATGAAACTTCTCGACACGGGCAAGCCGGCTCCGCGGCTGCATTCCGGAATAATTTATCTTAAGGGCCGTAGCATGAGTCCCGCGGCGGAGCAGTTCGCGCAGGAGTTACGCCGGCTCAAGCTGGAGATGGATTCGAGAACGGTCACCCTGGCTGCCCGCTTTGGCGTGGGGTTATAGCTCTGCGCTCCCGGCTGATAGCAACGCGACCTTACTTGTAACCCATAGCTACCGGTCCGATGGTTTGTGTAAATAAGCTTGCATAAAAGAACCAAATATCTATACTTCAAAATTATCGGTAGTTCCGCGCCCAGAACAGGAGAGATACATGGCGGTTGCAAAGACGATGCGCACTTATCCTACAACCGAGCATTGTATGGGGGAGGTGACTCACTTCGATGACGCGCCCCAGTGGATATACGATCTCGACAACCCCTACCTGCATGGAGTGTGTGCTCCCACGCTGGATGAAATGAGCGTTGATAACCTGGAAGTTATCGGTGACTTGCCCGCCGACCTTGTTGGAGGGTATTTCCGCAACGGCCCCAACCCGGTGTTCCCGCCAAAGAACCGCTATCACCCCTTTGACGGTGATGGCATGGTGCACGGTGTTTACTTCCAGGACGGCAAGGCCGCCTACCGTAACCGGTACGTGCAGACCGCCGCTCTGAGGGATGAGCGGGCCTCCGGCAAGTCTGTTTCCCCGGGTGTTATGGGGCCGTTCGATTACAATGTCTCCCGTTTTGGCATCAAGGATACGTCCAATACCGACGTGTTCTGGTATAACGGCGACCTGATGAGCCTGTGGTACAACGCCGGTGACCCTTATCGCCTGGACAGCAAGACATTAGAGACGAAGAGTCATTTTGATTTACAGGGCAGGCAACAACGGCGTATGTCCGCGCACTCCAAGGTAGACTGGAGCACCGGTGAATTGTTGTTCTTTGACTACGGCGATGAGCCGCCATTTCTGACCTATGGTGTTGCCGACCCTGCTGGCAAGCTTTTGCACGAGGTCAATATCGATCTACCCGGGCCGCGCCTGCCCCACGACATCGGCTTTACCACCAATTATGCCATTCTGCACGACCTGCCCTTTTTTCACGATATGGAAGTATTACGCCGGCACAAGTATCGCGTACTCACCTTCCACCGGGATATACCCACGCGCTTCGGCATCATTCCGCGGCGGGGGCAGAGCAGCGAAGTGCGCTGGTTCGAATGCCAGCCCTGTTACATTCTGCACGTTACCAACAGTTGGGAAGAGGGCGACTGGGTGGTGATGGACGGCTGTCGCTCCCTCAACCCCATGCCCGATGCACAGTCAGGCGAGGGGGAGCTGGCGTCCATGCTGGCTTATATGCGGTTGGAAGCGAATGCCTATCGCTGGCGTTTCAACCTGAAAACGGGCGAGGTACGCGAGGGCGATATCGATGATCTCAATACTGAATTCAACAAGTCGAATCCCATTTTTCATGGGGTGAAGAGCAAATACTCCTATCACCAGCGTATTCCATTGCTGCACGAGGGTGGCTATACCCTGCGTTTCACCGGGTTGGTGAAATACAATAACGATACCGGGCAACACACCCAGTGGGATTACGGCCCGGGTGTGTTCGGCAGTGAGGCGGTATTCGCGTCCAAGCCCGGGGCAGACAGAAGCTCAGCCGAAGACGATGGCTATGTGATAACCCTGGTAACCGACAGCAATACCTGGCAATCGCATTGCCTGGTGTTCGATGCCACCGATGTGGCAAAGGGCCCGGTGGCGCGGGTGACCATGCCGCATCGCGTACCCTTTGGTTTTCACGCGACCTGGGCTCGCGGCGAGGACCTGTACGGCTAACGTCATGACCAATTTATTCGAGAAACACCGGCACACGCTGGACAAGGCGCTGGACGCCTGTAACAAGCGCTATTCCTGGACGGCGTACCCCGAAAGCCCCAGCAGTAAAATTCACGGCCGGGAAAAACCGCTGGCAGGTAAGGCGCGGTTCGACGCTCTGCTGGCAACGGACTACCCCCTGACACAACCAGGCGAGGTGGGGCGTACCGGCGCTGAAGTGTCGCCCTATACCGGCGAACCCCTTGCTATTACTTATCCTCGGATGGACGTGCCGATATTGTACGAGGCTATAGCCGCGGCAATGCCGGGCTGGCGAGCGACCGCTGCTGAGACCCGGATGGGTATCTGCCTGGAGATTCTCGATCGCTGCGCCGGCCAACTGTTTGAAAACGCCCACGCCACCATGCACACCAGTGGCCAAAGCTACATTATGGCCTTTGCCGGCAGTGGCGCGAATGCGCTGGACCGGGGGCTGGAGGCGCTGGCCTATGCCAGCAAGGCGATGGCCGATATTCCCGCTACAGCCAGCTGGGAGCGCCAGTTTGGCAAGGGTGGCGCGGCGAGTTTGCAAAAACAGTACCACCTCGTGCCGCGGGGAATTGCGGTGGTGATCTGCTGCGCGACATTCCCCCTGTGGAACGGTTATCCGGCCTTGTGCGCCAGTCTCGCCACAGGCAATCCGGTGGTCTTCAAGCCACATCCAAGCGCCATACTGCCGGTAGCCATGGTTGTCAGTGTCTGCCGGGCGGTGCTGGAGGAAGCCGGATTTGATCCCAATCTTGTGACTATGGTTGCCGACACCAGGGAGGAGCCTGCCACCATGGCGCTGCTGGAGCACCCGGCGACCGCGATTGTCGATTTTACCGGCAGCCCCGTTTTTGGTGGTTGGATTGAGAAGAACTGCAGCGACAAGCTGGTCTACACGGAAACCGCCGGCTGCAACTCGGTAGTGCTTGAGTCTGTTGAGAACCTGCAAGCCGTGGTGGCGGCCATCGCTCACTCGCTGTGCCAGGCATCGGCCCAGATGTGTACCAGCGTACAGAATATCCACATTCCTGCCGAGGGTATCCTGGCCGCCGGGGTACGGGTCAGTTTTGATGAGGTGGCCGCCGCCCTCGTGGCTGCGGTGGACAAGCACCTGGAAAATCCCCAGGTACTTTGCGGCACTCTGGTAGACCCCGCCATTCTTGCAACCATTGATCGCTATCGCGATTTGGCGGGGGAGTGCGGGCGGCTGTTGCGGGATTCTGCACCGCTGCATTATCCGGATTTTCCGGGCGCTCGCACGGCCTCGCCCCTGGTTCTGGAGGTGACGTCGGCGGCTCGCGATATCTACCGGGATGAAATATTCGGGCCTGTGTCGTTCGTTATCAAGGGCCGCGATATCGATGAATGCCTGCTCGACGCCACCACCAATGCGCGGGAGCGCGGGGCGATTACCTCCCATGTGTATTCCGTTAACGAGCAGTTTCTGGATCGCGCAGTGAGTGCTTACCACGATGCTGGCGCTTCTGTGGCCTGTAATCTGGTGGGTATGCCAATTAATTTTGCGGCCGCCTATTCCGACTTTCACGTCACGGGCCTGAATCCCGCCGGCAATGCCTGTCTCACCGATCTGGCATTTGTGGCCAACCGCTTCCGCATTGTGCAGAGCAAACGCATGGTGTGAGTTATCCTGCCGGGGATGGCATCCGCAGTAGCCCGCTTGTGCGGATCACACGCTGGAGCGGCGCCTGTTTCCTAGGGCTGGATGGGTGCGTCCCTGATGATTTCTATGGCTGTGACCCTGGCCAACTTGCCGGTGGGGTTGAGTTTACGCATCTCCGGAATCATCTCCGCCAATGCGGTTTCCCTGTTCGCCGGCGCGGGGTGGGTGCTGAGAAATTGCGGCGGTTTGGAACCACCCAGAGAGCCCATTTTCTGCCACAGGCTTACGGCTGCATCGGGGTCGTAGCCAGCGCGCACCGCCAGTTCCATGCCTATCTCATCCGCTTCCGACTCCGCGGTCCGACTGTTGGGCAGTTCCAGCGCGACCTTGGCCGCCAGAGCGCCGCCAGCCATGGTGGCAGCGGGGCGATCAGAGGACACTCCCAGGACGACAATGCCAAGGGACGTTGCCATGGCGCGGGACATGCGCTCGGCCGTGTGGTTGGCCAGGGCGTGGGAGATCTCGTGGCCCATGATCTGGGCGAATTCAGCGTCGGTGAGTTTCAGTTTTTCAAACAATCCTGTGTATACCGCCATGCGCCCCCCGGCCATACACCAGGCATTGACGGTTTCCGGGTCGTCAATAATCGCGACGCTCCATTCCCAGTTAGCACTCTGGGGGTATAGCGCCACCGCCTCAGTGACCAGGCGGCCGGTGATGGTGGCAACGCGGTCGGACACCCGGGGGTCGTCCAGTAGTTTGTTTTCCTTGTCCAGGTCAGTCACGGTACTCAGGTAGGCCTGCTTGGACTGCACAATAGCGGCGTCCGGAGAAATCAGCATCAATTGGTGCCGCCCGGTGGGGCTGGTAGCACAGGCCACCAGCAAGCTGACTGATATAGCAACAAGCAGAATTTTCTGAATGGTGAGCATCTTTAACCGTCTAATTTATACAGAAGTGTCTATTGGACGGCACATTCTATAGAAAAGTTCTATCCGGCGTCTCACTGGTAGTGTGCTTAGGGGCCAAAGTGGCTAAATCGGCAGGCCATCGTCGATATTGTGATTGCCATCCGCCGGCGTTG
Organism: uncultured Haliea sp.; assembly: GCA_963977485.1. GTDB lineage: Bacteria > Pseudomonadota > Gammaproteobacteria > Pseudomonadales > Halieaceae > JARRPM01. The sequence continues at coordinate 29,434 of CAXBOW010000003.1, read as the reverse complement.
CCATCCCCTGCGTGTGGTGAATCCCGTTGACTGCAGCCCGGGTGACAGCAGCGCCCTCCGGCGTGTCGTAAAACTGTGAGTACCACTTGCGACCAATACGAAAGGGGCCGTCGGTTTTCAACTGCATGATTTGCAGCGCGGGCCGCTTGTGTTTCCACACATTGAAGTCGGCACCAAAGGCGACCAGGGCCCCCGCCTGTGCTTCTTTTTGAGCCGCCCGGTCTGCCTCTGTTACCTCACTTGCACTGCCTTTGAACAGGCAGCCGTGCCAGCACTTTACGACACCGTCGTCCACCGGCGTATTGGCTATCAGCTCAAAAATCTCGTTGTCGCCGAATATCTGCTTGGACAATAAAATGCCGGGGCCCGTGTACCAGGTGGTGGTGTGTAAATAGGCGTTATAGAGCTGTATCGGCCCACCCTGGCGCTGGATACAGATATGGTCTCTCAGCTCGTTTTCAAAGTACTCGCTGGGCGCGCCGTGGGTGGGCCCCAGGTGGCGCACGTCCGCCATGTTGTCGAGGATCTCCTGGGGGTGGATGGCAAGTTCTCCCAGGTGGTCCAGCTCCCAGTGCACCCACTGGGGGTCGTCCCACTGGGACAAAAAAGGTGCGTCGTAATCGGGCTCGCGCCCATCGGGATCGAACCAGGCCATGATACAGCCCATGTTATCGATTACCGGGTAGGAGCGGATGGAGGCAGACTTCGGGCAGGGGCCGTCGAAATAGGGGATATCATCGACCTCACCTGCGGGATTATAGCGCCAGCCGTGATAGGGGCAGCGAATAGAGTCGCCTTCAATCTGCTCGCCGTTTTTGACGATCATTGCGCTGGTGCTGGCGGTAATGTGAGTACCCATGTGGGCACAGTAGGCATCCAGCATCACCGGCCGGCCGCTTTCGCCGCGATAAAGTGCCAGATCCTGGCCGAAGAAGCGCACCGCCATCGGGCCGCCGTCCAGCTCGCTGCTCTCGGCTACAATGAACCAGCCCCGCGGGAATGTGTTGGGTCCCAACCCGTAGTCGGCTGCTTTTGCCATGGTGAATGCTCCCTGTTTAATTGCAGGGCAAGTATAGCCTTCTGGCACCCGGGGGGAATTATCCGCGGGCGGTGGCGAGGCAAGGAGTGTCCCGCGGCTTAACTATTTGGTTCCACAGACGAATTTACCGGGTTTTCAGCCGGGGTCATGGTGTTGAATTGCCGCCCCAGGTATACGCCAGTGGCGGCCCACAGGACTGCCACGGTGGCACCTACTCCCGCCACGGCGGCCAGGCCCAGGCCCAGGCCCTGGGTAAGGGCGGTAAACGCCCAGGCATTGAGCATGTCGCCACCGCGGTAGATTACGATATCAATCACCGGTTTAGCCTTGAAGCGGGTTTCCCTGCTAACCGCGGTGAACAGCATCTCCCTGGCCGGCCGGGAAATCGCATAATTGCCAATGCGCCGAACGACCTGCACACCTATCGCCACTGCGGCCACCGGAGACGCCGCCAGCATCAGCATGCCCGCCAGCAGAAGCACAGGTATGCAGGCCAGGGTGAACGGCAGGCCCAGATGCTTCGCGATTCTGCCAGTGGCGAATGCTCCAACCACCACAGTGAGAATGTTGACTACCAGGTCCATGCCGGCCCAGATCTGTGAGCGCACTTCAATGTCAAAATCTGCCAGCAGGTTTTTCAGTTCGAAATATACGAAAGAACCGATAAAGGTATAAAAGAAGATAAACAGGCCGATCATCAACAGATAGCGGCTTTTCAGAAATTCGCTGAACCCGGCCAGCGAGCCGCCGCCGATGTTGTCGAAGGCAGCTGTGCCGGCGCTGACATTGTCGTTGCCGAGGTCACTTGTTTTCAGGTGCTGCAGCCAAACCACCAGCGGCGGCGCCAGTGCGATCATGCCAGCTGCCACCAGCAGCAGTGGATCGGTGCCGAGGTCGCCCACCAGAACGGCGGCCAGCGCCGGCCCGCCTATCGCGCCAATACTGGCCCCGGCACCGATAAAACCAAACAGCCGGGTGGCCTGGGGTCGGGCAAAGGTATCCGCCATGAAGCTCCAGAACACGGAGATATGAAAGAGACTGAACAGGCTGACCCAGACATAAAAGGATTTATCGACCAGCACCTGGTCGGCCAGGGTACGGGAGCCGAAGTAAAACAGCAGGAAGCTGAGGGAGAACAGGCCGTACACCGATGGCACCAGCCATCGAATATTGATACGCGCAACCGCGGCACCATACAGCGACACAGCGAGGGTGCTGCAGATAAACGTGAAGGTCCACAGCCAGCTGACTTCCGCGTCTGTCCAGTCGCTGGCCATTGCATCCCGCACCGGGCGCAGGATGTAGTAGGAGCCCATGAGAATCAACACGAGAGCGAAGGAGGCGAGCGTGGCGCGCACTTCATTTGCTTCGATATCACAGGCGCGTGAGAGCAAGCGTTGCAGGGGATTTGTCACCCCGCGAGGTCCTGCCGGTTAGCCCGTGCGATAGCGGGGCCCATATTACAATTGCTCAAAAATGCGCAGCATTTCCGCACGCTGTTGTGCGTCGGGTACGCGCCCGAAGTTGGCGCGCATATTGTCCATCATATGGGACGGGCTTGCGGTAGCGGGGATGATGCTGGTGACGGCCGGGTGCCCGAGAATGAACTTGAGGTAAAACTGACCCCAGCTCGTCACGTCGAGATCCGCCGCCATCTCTGGCAACGGCTTACCGCGTGATTTGTTGAACAGGCCGCCGCGCTGGTACGGACGATTGATCATGGTTGCGATGCCGCGCTCGGCTGCCAGCGGCAGCAGTTTTTGTTCCGCGGTGCGATCCTCAATGTTGTAGGTGAACTGGACGAAGTCCAGCGGTTCATTGCGCATGACATCCATGAATGCGTCGTGATCGCGGCCGTGAGACGTGGTGATGCCGATATAGCGCACCTTGCCCTGCTCTTTCCACTGTCTGAGCGTCTCAATATGGGTTTGCCAGTCCTGGAGGTTGTGTATGGCGATCAGGTCAAACTGCTTCACATTCATGCGTCGTGCGGATTCATCCATCTGGGCGATGCCCTGTTGGCGACCAGTGGTCCAGACCTTGGTGGCCGCAAACATCCTGGGTGGCTGTGGCATTGCGCGCAATATGTCACCCACCCGGGATTCCGCGTTGCCGTACATGGGGGAGGAGTCTATGACGGTGCCGCCGCCGTTGAAAAATGCTTCGACGACCTCCCGCAAAACGGTCAGGGACGCCTCGTTATCATCTGTGTCAAAAGTGCGGGAAGTACCCATGCCCATAACCGGGAGCAGCTCGCCGGAACTCGGTATCGGGCGTTGAATCAAGGGCAGTGTCGGCGTGGGGGCCGGGGTTTCTCCGGCGCGTAACTGCAGTGAATGGCTGGCAAGCAACCCTGCGCTAAGGTGTAACAGCTGGCGGCGTTTGATCATGGCGGCGCACCCTGAATAAATGAGTGGTCAGTGTTTCAGGCCCGCACTTCAGGGTCAAGCGCAATGGCCTATACGAGCTCTATCAGCAGTGCGCTGCCAGCTCCCGCCGCACCGCTGGCAGCGACAATACCGCGTTTCTTCCCTCGTCTTTCAAGCTCGTCCAGCAGGGTGCCAGTCATGATGGCACCGGTGGCCCCCAGCGGGTGGCCCAGGGCTATGACGCCGCCATTAACATTCAGTTTATCCATCGATATGCCCAGATCCTGCCGGCATTTCACCACGGTGGCCGCAAAGGCTTCGTGTAGCTCGAAAAGATCAATCGCAGTGGCATCAAGCCCCTGCCTGTCCAGCAGCTTGCGAGTCGCTGCCACGCAACCTGCCAGTACCTGCAATGGATCATCGCTGGCGCTGGCGGCATCAACGATGCGGGCGCGCGGGCGGGCATTGATTTTTTTACCCAGTGACGCGTCACCCAGCAGCAAGAGTGCGGCGGCATCCGCCATCGCCGGTGAATTGCCTGCGGTGTGTACGTGTTCAATGGCGGTCAATTGTGGGTTACCGGCCAACTGCAATGCATCGATGCCCTTGCTGCCAATGCCGGCGAAGGAGGCGGGCAGCTTCGCCAGTGATTCAAGGCTGGTATCGGCCCGGATGCATTCGTCTGCAGTCACTGTTATGCCTTGGGCCGGATTGGATACAGGCACGATGGATTTGAAGTATCCCTCCCGCCGGGCTCGCTCCGCCCGCTGCTGAGATTGCAGCGCGATGGCATCCGCCTGTTCACGCGACACCCCGTACAGTGAGGCGATAAGGTCTGCGCCGCTGCCCATCATGAGCATGTGGCAGGCAGCGGCGAATTCCGGGTCGACAAATGCAGCTGCCTGGTCGGCCAGCATGGGCACTCGCGACATCATCTCCACACCGCCCGCTACTACAGCCCGCTCCTGCTCAGCGGCGATTTTGAGTGCGCCAATGGCTATGGCGTCTATGCCGGATGAACAGAAGCGATTTACCGTCAGGCCGCCGACGCTGCTGGGCCAGCCCGCATACAGGCTGGAGGTCTTGGCAATATTGCCTGCCTGCTCGCCGTGTTGGGTGACGCAGCCCAGTACAACCTCGCCTACCAGGCCGGGGTCCAGGGCACTGCGCTGTTCCAGCGTGTGGTACAGGCATTTCAATAGATCGTGTGGGCGCAGCTCGTGAAGACCACCATCGGCACGGGCTCGAGCGCGAGGTGTGCGGATCGCGTCGTAAATATAAACAGCTTTCATTGGTGTCCTGCTCTTGGGTTTTTTCAAAGATTGAAACTACTGAGAACGCGGAAGCTCAGCCCACACCCACTACGAAGCTGACGCAAGTTGTTGTGCTGCCGCCAACGTTAAACGTCAGCATGTTTTCCGCTGTGGGCAACTGGTAAGCGCCGGCGCGTCCGCTTACTTGCCGCGCGCAGTCCAGTACCATGCGCACGCCGGTGGCGCCTACCGGGTGGCCCAGACCTATGAGGCCTCCGCTGGGGTTGATCGGAAAGTCGCCGTCGCGTGTGATACGTCCCTCTTCCACGGCTTTCCAGCTTTCACCGGGCGCTGTCAGCGCGCAGTGGTCGATTGCCATGTATTCGGTCACCGAAAAACAGTCGTGAGTTTCCAGCCCGTCGAGGTCGGTGACATGACGAAATCCGGCACGCCTGATCGCATCCACCAGAGTGGCGTTAGCGTGTGGGAAAATAAGCCGGTCATTCGCGCTCAGCGCCAGTTTGGTGTCCAGTAGAATGGGCGCGGAGTGATGCCCCCAGCCCTTGATACGCGGGATGTCCGCCAGTTTGATGCCCAGCCTCGCGGCGTGTTCTTTGGCTTTTGACTCACTTGCGAGAATCACGCAGGCTGCACCGTCGGTAATCTGGCCGCAGTCCTGTTTGCGCACGCAGCCTTCTATCACGGGGTTGAGTTCATCGTCGTTGCTGAAAGCCCCGTCGGGGAATTGCCAGTTGCGGGTTTGTGCCCGGGGATTACTTTTGGCATTGTCAAAATTGATTTTGGCAATACTGTTAAGGTGCGCGCCATCAATACCGTAGCGTTTGTCGTATTCTCGCGTGAGTCGATCGAACAGAAAGGGCCAGGGGTAATCACAGTCAGTGGCCTCCTTGCCCTGCCAGGCCGCGGCGCCAAGGTATTCGGCGCCGGTCTTGCCGTCCACATTGCGCATTAACTCCAGGCCGATGACACAGGCGAGATCATAATGACCTGCCTCGATATCGCGCATGGCGGACAGGATGGCGACAGACCCTGAGGCACAGGCAGCCTCATGGCGAGACGTGGGCAGACTGGCCAGCTCTGGAAACACCTGGCCAAAAAAACCGCCTAGCAGTCCCTGTCCGGCGAAAAGATCGGCGACAAAATTACCAACGTGGCCCACCTCGATCTGTGCCGGTTCGATATCTGCGTTGGCCACCGCCTCCTGCAGGCACTCGGCAAACATGTCGTACAGTTCGTGGCCTTCACGCGCCCAATTGCGGGCGAAATCTGTTTGACTGCCGCCCAGGATGTAGATGTCAGTTGAGGCTTTCACAATGGTTTTCTCTCCACTCTCTTTGCGACGCTGTCCTGCAACACAAAACGTTGAACCTTGGCCAGTGCATTGCGTGGCAATTGATCGAACAGCTCAATGCGTTCGGGTAGTTTGAATTTGGCGAAACCGCTTTCCAGCAGAACTTGCTGTAGGGATTCGAGTGTGGGTTCAGTGGCGCCCTGCGCAAGCACCAGGCAGGCGCAGATTTTCTCTCCCAGCCGGTCGTCCGGGTAGGCGCAGACTGCCGCCTCCGCCACGCCGGCTAATTGCTCCAGTGCAACATCCAGCTCGACCGGTGAAATTTTCATGCCGCCGCGATTGATGATGTCCTTGCAGCGCCCCACGATGCGATAGTAATCGCCACTGTCGCCACAGATTTCAACCAGATCACCGGTGCGAAAATAACCGTCTTTATCAAATACATCATTGTTGTCGTGAGCGAGATAGCCGTCAAAAACGGTGGCGCCACTAATCAGCAATTCGCCGCGCTCTCCCTTGCGGGTGAGCTCGCGTGATGTGTCCGGGTCTGTTACCCGTGTGGTACACGTTGCGTCACTGGTGGGTTGCGAAAACATGGCGGCTCGCACCTCCGGTTCAGCCGCATTTTCCGGCGTGGCAAAGAGACTGATGCCCTCATTTGAGCCATAGAAGTTGACAACCTCCTTGCCAAAGTCCCGGCTGAAAGTCTCAATCATCCAGGGGGCTAGCGGAGCCGAGCCGGACCCTACGCGGCGCAGGGCGCTGAAATCAAATTGATTCCATAGCTCGGGGTTTTTAGCCAATTGATTGAGTAGCGCGGGCGGTGCAATGGTAAAACTGATTTTTTCGTCCTGCATCTGTTGCAGGAAAAGCGGTGGATCCAGCGGGTGGTGTAATACGATGGCGCAACCCAGTAGGGCGGAAGGAAACAGAAAGCCGCCCAGTGCGGCCATGTTTACCAGCGGGAACGGGTTCAGCAAGATGTCAGCCGCACTATAATTTCCCGCTGCCATGCTACAGCGCGCGGTGGCAAACCACATATTGTGAGAGCGCGGCACGCCCTTGGGGGTGCCGGTAGTGCCTGAGGTCCAGCAAATGCTGAGAATGCGGTTTGCATCGTTGTCGACAGCAGTGCAGCGCTGGCCAGTATCCACGACGTCGATATGCAACTCGTCTCCAAATACCATCGCATTAATTCCCGGCAATGCCTCGCAGGCTGCAGCCGCCAGATCGCTGTTGCGGAATTGGCCCAGGGTGATAAGCCCTGTGGCGTCAAGAGCATCGGCTATAGACCGCAACTCGTGACTGCCATATTGCACCGGAACCGGGGAAACGATCGCGCCTATTTTGCTGGCCGCGTAATAAACAACAAGCAGTTCCGCAACATTGGGTAACTGTACGATAAGCCGATCGTCTTCCACGACGCCCTGGCGCTGCAACTGGCAGGCCAGGGATTCGCTGGCCCATTCCAGTTCTGCCCAGGACAGGGATAGTGGTGGCGTCCCTGTCAGCTGTTCCCGGTTGGGCTGGTCCCTGACGGCCAGTTGTTGCGGTCGCACGCTGGCATGGTGTGCCAGCATACTGTGCAGAGAGTCATTTCCCCAACTGCCCGAGCGGGTCAGAGCCTGTATGCGCTGCGCTGTCGATGTAATCATGGGTTCACCCGGCGGAAGATAGGTATTATACTTTACATGGCTTTTATAAATAGACTAAATGGTAGACCGTAGCATGCAAACAAACAAGCGCAAAATGCCCTCACCGGCAGGTATTGGTGTGAGCAGGTATGCCGGATGAAACTCAGTGTAGTGACACCCCTGTGGCAGGACCGTCCTGCTGGGGAGAACCTTGAGGTTGCATGTAACGCGGACCGGCTGGGATACCCGGAATTGTGGATCGGTGAAATGGCCACCTACGACGCGTTTGCCTTCGCCACTGCGGTGGCAAGCCGCAGCGAGCAAATCAGTTTAAGTATCGGACCTCTGGCAGTGTCGGTGCGTACGCCAATGACGATGGCTATGGGAGTCGCGTCGGTGGCGGATCTGACCGGACGCCAGGTCAACCTCGCTCTCGGTGCATCCAGCACTGTGGTCGTAGAGCAATGGCATGGTCGGGCCCGCGCACGCACCGCCAGGCACCTGGATGAAACTGCGCAGATAGTACGTGGACTGCTGGCCGGGGAGAAAGTTGATTTCAGTGGAGAGATGGCGAGTTGCAAAGGCTATCGACTTCGTCTCGACGCTGTTACCGGTCCGTTGACTATAGCCGCCTTCGGCCCGGCCGCTGTGCGCGTGGCTGGCCGTCGTGCTGATCGTATGTTGTTGAATATGGTGACACCGGAAAGCCTGGCACGCCTGCGCGAGCAGGCGACGGTGGCGGCAAGTGAATGCGGTAGGCCTGCGCCACGGGTAGCAGTTTGGCTCACCTGTGCTGTGGATCCCGCACCGGCAGCCATTCAGCAATTATTGCGTGCCATTGTCGGCTACCTGGCGGCACCGGGTTACGCCGAAATGATCACCGAGGCGGGCTTTGGTGAACTGGTGGAATTTGCCCGCACCCGTCCGCATCCCAGGGATCTGCTGGCGGCCATGCCGGACGAACTGCCGGCTGCGATCGGTCTGGTGGGAAGCGAGGCGGCGATCGCTGCCCGGCTGGAGCAATACCGAATCGCCGGCGCAGATGAAATCTGCCTGGTGCCGGCGACGGCCGGGGATCCGGGCGGTATCAGATCTCTGACAGCAATGGCGGCGCGCTTACCCGGCTGAGACTTTTGCTGCTACAAATCAGCTAAATGCAACAGTCAGCTGATACCCGATCGCGCGGTTTATCATTCTGTTATGTACTTGCATAAAAATACCTTTGCGACTAGTCTACGGCGAATAGTGAATAATAAGTGCCCACGGAGGGCTGGTTCGTTGCGTATGAACCTCCATCAAGTATTGAGTCAGGTATTGCCATTCCGGAAGTCATTATTGGCTGTTCTAGGTGCCGTCACGTTTTTCTTTGGCGGGCATGCCGCGGGCGAGGAAATTGACGCAATGCCCAGAGCCGCCGATGCCTGTTCCACATTGGTGGCGCCTTCGGGAGTGGTGTTCACTGCTTCACCGGCATGGGTTGAAGATACTGTCTTGCCGAAATACTGCCGGGTAAACGGAACCATTAACGGGCGAATAAACTTTGAAATGCGTCTCCCTGAAAAATGGAGCGGCCGTTTTATGATGGCCGGCTGTGGTGGATTCTGTGGTGCACTGATACCGGACAAGCCGGGCCATTCAAATGCGATTAATGAAGCCCTCAAGCGCGGCTATGCGGCAATCAGTCATGACAGTGGGCACCAGGCCCAAAGTTGGGAAACCCAATGGGCCCAGGATCGCGAGGCACTGGAGCTTTGGGCCTACAAATCCTTGCCAGTGGTAACAGGGCTGGGAACCCGGCTGGCCACTGCAATGTATGAGCAGGCGCCGCGATACAAATATTATTCCGGTTGTTCCAACGGCGGGCGTATGGGCCTTATGGCGGCGCAACGCTATCCGGGTCTGTTCGACGGCATCGCTGCAGGTGGCAGTATTTTTGAGCTGAGTGGAATCGCCGGCCTGTGGGGAAACTGGCTGATAGGCACAAACCAGGACGGCCAGCAGTCCCGCTTTCCACAGGCGAAGATACCTGTCATCAAACAACTGGTGATGGCGCAGTGCGATGCAATCGATGGCCTGGCCGACGGCATCATTGACGACCCTCGAGCTTGCCGGATCGAATTTACGGCAGCGGTTTGCGCGGAAAATGTGACTACACAGGGCGACTGTCTGACAGCACAGGAAGCCCGGCTGCTAACGAGACTATACGGTGGCGTCAAAAACGGCGCGGGCGACACAGTCTATCCGGCAGTTGTCCCCGGCTCTGAAAATTACAGTGATAAATGGTTATTTGGTGCCGACGATCAACCGGCCTGGGGTGTAATGGCCTCGGCCGGCTACCGGCAAATGCTGGCCCAGGATTTGTCCGAGCAGGATGTACCCGGGGGCCTGAGCACCGACCAGATGCTGGAGTGGCTCAATCGTTCGTCCATTCCCGCGTTGGCTGATGCGGTCGATCCGGACCTGTCGGGTTTAGTTGAGGAAGACACCAGATTGTTGATTTACCAGGGATGGTCCGACCCGCTGATCATTCCCGAACCGATCACGCAATATTACGAGCAGGCTGCGGAACGAGCTGGTGGGCTGCAGCAACTCCAGCATAACGCCCGCCTGTTCATGGTCCCGGGTTGGGGGCACTGCTGGGAAAAGCCGGCGGACGCACCGGATGACTTTGACCCGCTGTTTGAACTTGAGCAGTGGGTGGAAAACGGCCGGGCACCAGACTTCATGGTGGCGCGACAGTTGGACGACAGCGGAACAGAGCTGCGCAGCCGGCCAATCTGCAGCTATCCCTCGGTCGCTCGCCTGAAGGAAGGCGAGAGTCCGGATAAATTCGACAGCTATCAATGTGTTAACAACGCGCCCGTCACAGGTAAATAGTATCCGGGTGAATACAACCAAAAGAAAAAAGAGGAAATGGTCATGAGTACAAACCGCAATAAAAAAATAGTCCAGGCAATGCTGGTGGCACCCGTTTTTTGTTCTGGTGTGGCGCTGGCACAGCAGTTGGAAGAGGTGCTGGTAACCGCTGAAAAGCGCTCCCAGAATATTCAGGACGTACCGCTGTCTGTCGCGGCTATAGGTGGTAACGACATAAGGGTTGGCAAGGTAACTGGCCTCAACGATATTGCCATGAAAGTACCCGGGGTAGCCTTTAACCAGTTCAACGTGGGGGAGCCGCGCATTTACATTCGCGGTATCGGCAACAGCTCGGACTCTGCGGCCAGTGACCAGGCGGTTGGCGTTTTCCTGGACGAAGTGTACATAGGCCGAACCGGTGGTGTGGGCTTCGATCTCTTCGACCTCGAGCGTATTGAGATTCTTCGAGGCCCGCAGGGCACCCTGTACGGAAAAAATACCAGTGGCGGTGCCATCAATATTGTTACCAGCAGGCCTTCCCAGGAAAATGAAGTTCGGCTGCGCGCCTCGGCGGGTAACTACGATATGACCAACTTCCAGGGCATGGTAAATGGCGCCCTTACCGACTCTGTTTCCGGAAAGCTGGTGGCGCAATACCAGCAACGCGACGGTTATGGTGAGAATGTTATAACAGAAGACCAGATCGCGACTCTGGGGGATCTTTCCAACAGCCGCTATATCGGCAAGTCCATAGGTGCTTCGGGCAATGGTGACGAACTGGATGATGCGGATAAGCGCGCGGTGCGTGCCCAACTACTCTTTGATCTCTCCGATACGATGAGCCTGCTGGTGGGTGGGGATTATTCGAGGGATAAAAGTAATGGTACCTGTCGTCACTTACAAAACCTCGATGATGCTGTGCAGGGTCTGGGGGTATTCTGGGAGCTGGGAATGTCACAGAAATACAAGAATGACGACCGCAATTGTTCAACCCAGTTTAATGTCGATCAGAAGCGGGACATAAGTGGTTTGATGGCGCGCTTCGAGTGGGATTTGGGCTGGGCTGATTTTCTCTCGATAAGCGCCTGGCGTGAGAGCGACTACAATTTCGTTGATGATTTGACCGGTATTCCCCTGCTAGACCTGACGGTGCCATCGCCCCCCGGCGTGCCACTGCCCCCGGGCTCCTGGACTCCCCCGGAAAACGTTGTTAACGGTGTGGATGAAAACGCATCACAGTATTCACAGGAATTTCGCCTGACCGGTACCCACGACTCGCTGGACTGGGTGGCGGGAGCATTTTACATGGAGGAAGACGTCGATCGTAAGGAGGAGTACTACACGCAATACAATACTCTCTTGCAGGGCGGTTTCGGGCTGGCCGGCATTGGCGACGTGCTGTTCACCCAGAAGAATAAAACCACCAGCATGGCGCTTTACGCCCAGGTCGATTGGCATTTTACCGAGCAATGGACTTTGACTTATGGCGGCCGTTACAGCTACGACAAGAAGAAAATCACCCAGGATGCGATTGACTTGATGGGTGGCGGTGTCCCCACCGGGGTGCCATTGATCCTGCCGGAGTTTCCCGCGCCGGTAAAAGCACATGACGACTGGTCGGACTATACCAACAAAGTGTCGGTGAGTTTCCAGCCCAATGACGACATGATGTTGTACGCCACTTATTCGCAGGGTTACAAGAGTGGTGCATTCCCCTCACAGGCTAACCAACCTGCGGTGGCGGCCACGCCTGTGGATCCGGAAACCGTCGAAAACTATGAGTTGGGCATGAAGTCTACCTGGTGGGACAACCGTATCCAGTTCAATGTCACCCTCTATGATATGGATTACAGCGACCTCCAGGTGTTTGAACTCAACAGTCGTTTGTTGTTGGTTTTGAGCAGCGCGCAGGCGACGTCCAAGGGCGTGGATGTGGATTTCAACATACTGCTTATGGAAAACCTGACACTGTCGACCAGCTATAACTACAGCGACGCAAGCTATGGAGATTATATAAGCTCCGGCGGCGACGATTATGACGGCAACGATATGGTGTATGCCCCCGATTCAGCCTTCGCTATTGATGTGGACTATCGTTACGACATTGGCTCGGCGGGAGCGCTGGATTTCAACGTGTCCTATAACTGGAAGGACGATTATTACACCAGCCCGTCGAATGCGGAAAAAACCAAGCAGGATGATATTGGCCTGCTGGGCGCCAGCATAACCTGGTCCAGTAGTGACGAATCCTGGTCGGCCTCCATCTGGGGTAAAAATCTCGATGATGAGCAGCAGATAGCCAGTCTTATCGTCGACCCGACCCAAATCACATCAGAGTCCTATATGGCGCCGCGTACCTATGGTGTAACCGTTACCAAAACGTTCTGACATGGCCTTGTCCTGAGACGGTTTATCCGCCGGGAGGTGGCGGATGAACCGATGTTTTCCAGACAGTCCTGAACGATCGGGGTCACAGGCTGGCGGAGAGAAATCTGATGCGCTGTCGATGGACAGACGATTTTGTGATCGCTGTAAGCTAAGATAGCGCGGCTTCCTACCGGATTTTATCAGGAACATGGCATGAGCAAGCTGATTACCCGAGCCAGTTCGATCAACCGCGCCCTCGACCAGATAGGTGACAAGTGGTGTCTGTTGATTATTCAGGAGGTTTTCTGGGGGATTAATTCCTTCAATGAAATGATGACAGCCACCGGAGTATCCAAGGGGGTTCTATCCGATCGACTGAAATGGCTGCAGTCTATTGATTGCCTGCATAAAAGAGTCGACGGGGAGGGCGGCAAGCGCATGCGCTACCACCTCACCACAAAATCCATCGATCTTTACCACAGTGCGCTGATGGCAGTAGCCTGGGAGCGGCGTTTTTCCCAGACGCCGGAACTGGACACCGTCGAGTTGCAACACAAGACCTGCGGGCACACTTTCAAGCCCGAAATGCGCTGTGGCAAGTGTCATGAGGAAGTTCGCTATAACGAAGTAGCGTACAAGCCCGGCCCGGGAGCGACGCGCGATGAGCGTGAAAAGAAGGTGCGACGGCGCTCATCCATATCGGTCCGGGATGTGCCCAGCAGTCGCAGCCTGTACAAAAATCTTATCAACCTGGTGGGTGATCGCTGGACAGCGAATGTTGTAGCGCTGTCATATCATGGTCTGACACGTTTTGATGAGTTTCACCAGGAGCTGCCTGTGGCAACCAATATCCTGTCCGACCGGCTGAAGTTTCTGGTGGAGGAGGGTATCTACGTACAGGCGGTTTACCGGCAACGCCCCCTGCGGTACGAATACAAGCTGACTGAGAAGGGCGAGGCCCTGTACCCGTGGTTTCTCAGTCTGCTGCAATGGGGCGACAAGTGGTGCCGCCATGAGGGTAGTGGCAAGCCCATGCGTTTGACTCATGAGCTCTGCGGTCACAGTCTGCGAGGGCAGGTAACGTGCAGTGCCTGTGGCGAGGTATTAAAAGCGCATGAAGTGGCCTTCACTCTCCCTGCCACTGTTCCTGATTGAGGAGTGACCCCTTCCGCCGCACTTAGCTACTGCGGGGCGGCATAGGGATAAGGCCGCTGGTGCTGCATATATAGTGGCCGTATTCCGGCTTTTCCCGGGCCATTTTCTTGTCCAGAGTGCGCTGCCCGGTAACGTTGATTACCAGCCAACTGTACACCAGGGGCCCGACAACTCCGCACCATGCCCAGGGTGCCTCGGCGGCGATGGCAAATAAGCCCCACCACTGGCACAGTTCACCAAAGTAGTTGGGGTGGCGGGTGTAGCGCCACAGCCCGGTGTTGAGCACCTGCCCTCGACGCGATGGGTCGGATTTAAAACGGCTGAGTTGATAATCACCCACTGTTTCAAAATAGAAGCCCAGACACCACAAGCCCAGGCCAATGGCTGCCAGAGCGCCGAAATTCGCCGTTGCTCCCGTAACCATGGCAATCTGCTGGGGCAGTGTCAGTACCCAGATGACTGCACCCTGCAGCAGAAACACCTGCCGCAGGCTGAGCCAGTGAAAGGGCCACCCGGGTTCAACCCATTTGCGCAAACGCGTATACCGGGGGTCCTCCCCATGTCCCCAGTTGCGGTGGACCAGATACACGCTCATGCGGCAGGCCCAGACCACAACGAGCACCAGTATTGTGGTGGCGATAATCCCCTGCGCTCCGGTGAACATATAGGCAATGAAAAGCACAGCGGTGATCAGGGCAGAAAATGCCATATCGATAATGCTGATGTCGCGCAGCGGTATGCTGAGTGCCCACAGTGACAACACCAGCAGGAGAGTGGCGAATGCTGTAAGCGCGAATAACTGCACAAGGGCCAGCCACAACATGATTTGTCTCCACCATAAGCTGATGTAATTATAGCCAGGGCAAGCCCTGGCATTCAATTGCATAAACAGACTCGAAGGGCGGTACTCAGTAGCTGGCAAGCATCCACTGGCGCAGACGGTTGGAGTCGCCAAACGGGGTGAGTTTGCCGAATGAATTCAGCAGCACTATAGAGATGGGCTCGCCTTCGATATTGGCCTGCATCACAAGGCAGCGCCCCGCCTCGTTAATGTAGCCGGTTTTACTGAGCTCTATATCCCATGTGGCGTTTTTCAGCAGGCGATTGGTGTTCACATAGTTTAGCGGGCCGCGGCGTGAGTAGGGCCTGACTTCATCGCGCAATGTTGTGGTGGCCTGCGTGATGAGCGGGTAGCCCTTGGCGGCTGTCAGCATGATGGCAAGGTCGCTGGCGGTGGACAGGTTTTCGGTACGCAAGCCGGCGGGGTCAGCAAAGCGGCTGTTGATCATGCCCAGGGATTTTGCTTTCTGGTTCATCCGGGCGACAAACGCATCCATGCCGCCGGGATAGGTTCGGCCCAGTGCTGTTGCCGCGCGGTTTTCCGATGACATCAGTGCCAGTTGCAGCAACTCGCGCCGGGTCAGTGTTGCACCGACTTCCAGCCGGGAACCGGTAAGGCGTAGCAGATCCCGGTCGGCTTTGGTGATGGTCAGTTTTTCTTCCAGATCCAGCTGTGCATCCAGCGTTACCATGGCCGTCACCAGCTTGGTGATGGAGGCGATGGGGCGGACAGTGTCCGTGTCTTTGCCGAAGATAATGTCGCCATTACTGTCGAGCACGATAGCCGATGCCGATCTCAGTTTGGGATCGCCTTTCAAACCTATAAATTTCGAACTGTCGGCGCTGACTGTGGCCGGCAATGCGGCGATCAGTACCATAAAAAATGAAAGCACCCCTGCAATGCGCATCGCTTCGTTTGTCCCTTTGTTGTTGTTCAAGCGATCGCCATTGCCCCTGGCATATATCGCTGCCTGATAGTGTGCACGAGAAGCGGAAAATGTACCAGTAACCTTGCAAGCGGTGGTAGGAAAGTCTGGCTATCCCGGTTCACATTCGGCGCCGGCAGACACGCGCAACAGTCCCCTGAAGGCCCTGCTGGCGGTGTCGTCGCCGGATACCACGCGGTAAACATCGCTGGCTATCGGCATTTGCACGCCATATTTTTTCGCTAAAGCCATCACCGCTGGCGCACTCTTGGCACCCTCGGCAACCATCACCATCTCGTCGATGATTTCCTGCATATTGCGACCTTTGCCCAACTCTACACCCACGTGACGATTGCGGCTCTGGGGGCTGGTGCAGGTAGCGATCATGTCGCCCATGCCCGCCAGCCCGGCAAACGTTTCCGCCCGCCCGCCCATGGCGACACCCAGGCGAGTCACCTCCGCCAGCCCGCGTGTGATCAATGCCGACCGTGTGTTGTCACCGGCACCCTGGCCATCACCCATGCCCACGGCAATGGCGATGATGTTTTTCAGTACGCCGCCGAGTTCACAGCCGATAACATCGTTGTTGGTGTACACTCGAAACAGGCCGCTCTTGAAGATCGACTGTAGCTCTCGCACGATGATATCGTCCTCCATGGCGATGACGCTCGCCGCCGCTTGCCCTGCCATAATTTCCCGTGCCAGGTTGGGGCCGGTCAGTACCCCCACCGGATGCCCCGGCAGCACCTCGGTTATGATCTCTGTCATGCGTTTTCCTGTTTCCAGCTCGAGACCTTTGGTCAGGCTGATCACCGGCACCCAGGGGCGAATATGATGCTTCACTTCCTGCAGTACACTGCGGAAATTCTGGGAGGGTATGCCCATGATGACTACGTCTGCGCCACTCACGGTCTCTGCGATATCGTTGGAGGCGACAACTTTGGTGGGCAGCTTTGCGCCCGGCAGGTAGGTGCTGTTGGTGTGAAGAGTATTAATTTCCTCTACTGTCGCCGGGTTGCGGGCCCACAGTGTCACCGGTGCATTGCGGCTGACCAGCGATGCAACGGTAGTGCCCCAGGAGCCTCCGCCCAGTAAGCCCACTTTCAGGTTTGTCACTATTATTTCTCCCCAGTTGTGCCGCGAATCGCCACGCCCAGTGCGCGGATCAATTCCAGTCGGCGCAGTACATCGCGTATCTCTTCCGCCAGCGCTTTGCGGCCGCTTGCAACCTCGGCACCGCCGCCCTCTGTTAAATTGCGGTGCTTTGCCAGTTTGAAGCCATTTTTGAATACCAGCTTTCCTATGGATGCCGGGCTGCTGATACGACGCTGTAAATAGGCCTGGTGTCCATGCTTCAATGCCTTGGTTACACACTGCTCCTCGGTAAGGGATTCGGAGGCGTCCATGCGGGCAAGCAGGTCTGCGACTATCGAGTAGGCCTCGGCATAAGTAAGCAGGGTGACATGGGACACCAGCAACAGCATATTGTTCTGTATTTGCAGAAAGCCGGGAGCGCCCTGTTGCACGAATTCCTCCCAGTTTTCGGTATAGCGCGCCAGTTCTTCCCGAATCTGCTGGTGAAATTGTTCGGTGGGCGCGTAGAAAAATTCAAATTTGAACAGGTCGCGCAGCTTATCCACTTCATTCCAGAAGATGTCCAGGGCAGCTGGACCCTCTGTCTCGCTGGCTTTGAGTAAAGCCAGTTCCACGATAGCCTTGTTAACGAAAAAATGGATGATGGTGTTGCGGTAGTAGCTGGCGACGGCATGTTGTTCCTGCTCTATGGCGTACACCACGTCCGGACCTTCATCGTAGCGGGTCAGCATACCCTCGCCGATCATTATCCGCAGCAGGCCTTCTATTTTCTCGGCGTAGGCGGGGTCGAAGTCTGCTGAGACCCGCAGCTTGCGAGCTTCAGCCCACTTCAGCAGCACCTCCAGATCC
Organism: uncultured Haliea sp.; assembly: GCA_963977485.1. Lineage (GTDB taxonomy): Bacteria > Pseudomonadota > Gammaproteobacteria > Pseudomonadales > Halieaceae > JARRPM01. Next base: position 11,739 of record CAXBOW010000003.1, on the reverse strand, counting down.
CGTAACACCTCCGTCTCGGTCAGTGCCCTGGGTGATGCGCCCAGTAAGCTCATGGTCACCAGAGAAGGGAACGTGAGAGGTGTGACATGGTTTGCCTCTACCGCAACCTCAAACGCAATCTTTGACAGCGCGAGCTTGTCGTCCGGATGGGGCGCTTGTGGCAATACCACGGGCTCGCCGATGTCCATGTAGACCTTCCCCATGGGCCTGGCGAGGCTGCGAATATAGCCGATAAACCAGCGCAGCGATTCAGCACCCTTGCCGCGGCCAGTTTGCTCGGTGGCGTATTCTTCTACATCGCGGATCAGATCGTAGCTGATAGAAATGGGAATGATATGGATATTTCGGGCATCTGCGCCGTGGCAGGCTTCCAGTACGTATTTCAGCAGCCCGTAGCGCGGCGGCATCAGTTTGCCCATACGGGAGCGGGTGCCTTCAAAGGCCCAGTTCATGGGAAAGCGCTTTTCCATCAGGTAGCCGATGTAATGGCGCAGCGTGATCTTGTAGAGCTCGTTATCCTGGAAGCTGCGCTTGATAAAAATGGCGCCTGCGCGATGTAACAGGAAGCCCAGGCCGGGGAAGTTCATATTCGCGCCGCCGAACATATGCGGCATGGGAAAATCGTTGTCGTACATGACCTTGGGTACAACCATACCATCGAGGTAGGTTTTGTGTGTCCACAGCAGCATTGCAGGACTGTCGCGTACCATTTGGCGAATTTTTTCCACCGCCGCCTGGTCGTAAACAATTTTGTCCTCGTAGCCCAGGCCCAGGCAGAACTTGTTGAAGCGGGCATAGACATCCAGCCAGAAGGTGCTGGGTCGCGACACCATCTCGCCCATATAACCAGCGGCTTCTTCCATTAGTTCTGACTTGGCCTTGCCCGACTGCTGTGCGAGTTCTGCAACGGCTTCATTAAAGGACGGGCTGGACAACAGGGTAGCGGCGACATGCCGGGGCACCTTATAGCGCCCCCCCTGCAGCCGCCGTTCGGCAATATCCAGCACTAACGCGGCCTGGCGACCGACAAATTCGGCAAAATCCCGCTGTGCATCGCCACCTTCGCTATTGTGGTGGTGTTCGAAGCGGATGCGCAAGTTGGCCACGGAGTCCGGCGCACCGGCAAGCAGGTGCATACGCTCCGGCGCCTCGGCGAGAATCTGGCGCGCGCGTTTCGCTTTGGGGTGGCGCGGGTCGCCGAATAACAGGTTGCGCAGGCGCGGCCCGGCGTCAATGTCTTCTGTCGCCGGTAGCCAGGCAATGCGCAGTGGTGCCACCAGCGTGTCGGGTGGTAGCGCGAGGGCGATCACCAGCTGTGCGCTGTCTATTGCCTTGCGGTCGTCGCCCAGTGCCAGGCAAACCTGCGGTGCATCAAACTCCTCGCTGCCGCTCGCGCGGTGATGATGTATCCACTGTTTGAGCAGGCCCTCTTCGAAACTGTTGCGGCTGTCCAGTATGAACAGCACTCGCTGTCCGCTGCGGCTTGGCCAGGGATTGCTCTGTTGGTACTTGCCCGCCATATCCATCGGGATCAGCTCCTGGTTTTCGCTTTGGGTGTCCTGGTTTTAGCGCTGCGTTTTGGGCCGGGCTTTGCCGCCGCCTTTTTTTGCGCCGGATTCTTCTTTGCCGACCTCGCTTTCACTTTACTTGTGGGAGACTTTTTAGCTTTAGCTTTAGCTTTAGCTTTAGCTTTAGCTTTAGCTTTAGCTTTAGGCTTGGGCTTGGGCTTGGGCTTGGGCTTGGTTTTGGTTTTGGTTTTCGGTACTGTTTTCAGTTTGGCCGCCGGTTTCTCCTCAGGAATAGCGTAGTCGGGTGCGCTCTCTTCCGGCTGACCGAGTGCGCGTGCAAACATATTGCGCACCTCTCGCACGTGGTTTCTCAGAGCGGATACTTTCCAGCCGGTAGTGTCGACCGGCGGCAGCACCTGAACGTCCACCGTCGCGGGACGGAAGACGAAATCTCCCTTGGGTGCGACGTCACCGGCATTGCGGATGACGATGGGAATAATCGGTACTCCCGCCTGCATGGCGAGATGGAACGCGCCTTTTTTGAAGGGCGCCAGTCTGGGCGACACTGTGCGGGTGCCCTCGGGTGCAAGCACCACAGATTTGCCTTCATTCTTCATGGCTTCAACAAGGGGTAGCATCGCATCGATGGCGCTCCTGGCATTGGCCCTGTCGATAAAGATGGTGCCGCCGTACTCCAGCACTTTGCCCAGTATGGGTGTCTCCGTCTTGATCTCCTGTTTGCCAATGCCGGCGATATCCCGGCGCAGCAATTTGGCGATAATCATCACATCGGCTTTGCTCTGGTGATTGAAAATAAACACCGCAGGACGATGTGACCACAAGTATTTTTCACCGGTCACGTTGAGTTTCATGCCTATTAAGGCGCTGGCGGTGTCGGCAAACAGGGAGACGGAGAAATTTTGCGACTCGCGGCGTGAGCCGGTCAGGGCATAGACGGGCAGGCCTGCCACAAAGGACGTGACCAGGCTGCTGGTAGCGGCCACTGAGCGAATATACTGCCCTATGGTGGGGCGGCCACGGCTGCCGAAGTAGGCGGCAGGCCATCCCCGGTCGTGCGCGATGGTTGCCAGTTTGGCACTCGGGTTAAGCGCTCTGGCCTTGCCAATTCGCTCCAGTAACAGGAGATCGTCAGTGCTGTCGGAGTAGAAAAAGCTCTGGTCGAGATCGGCGCCGGTCTGTTGCGCCAGCGCCTCGGCCGCATCCACTTTGCCCTGGCCGAAACACAGTGGCTTCACGGCGGCGCCGGTAAATTTGCCATCGCTTACCTCAAGATGGCTGCACAGCACATGCTTGATTCCCAGATCGGCGGCCGCGGGTGCCACCTGGTACGGGGTTGCCGACGAGATAATGGCCACTGTATGGCCCCGGGCGATGTGCGCGTCCACGAGAGCGCGAGATTCCGGATAGATGAGGCGCGCAATCTGCTTGAGGTAGAGTTGCTCCGCCACCTCCGTGTAAGTGCTTTCTTCTATACCTCGCATAAACTGCGCGTTAACGGCCATCAAACCCGAGAAGCCGAGACTGCCGAGGCCAAAGCTCGCCATGGCGCCCACCACATCAACCAGTTGTCGCGGCGATATGTCGCCGCGACGAACCTGTTCCCGGATAAAGGCTGTGGCGGAATAGCCAGCAATAATAGTGCCGTCGAAATCAAATATCGCGGCAACCTGAGGGCCGCGGGGCGACTCCTCGATGTCTTTCAGAAGTGTTTGGAGGGTGCTCATGGTGGTTCCTTGTCGTGTCCGATGAGCATACCCCAAATTTTGGGTTTGGGTGTAGCAATGGGCGACATCACAACGAGCAGGAGTGGATCAGACAAAAAAAACCGCCGGGCCAGAGGCCCGACGGTGTTCAAGGGGTAAAGCTTTTTCTATTCTGCCCAGGAATTTTCCCGGCCCGCTGCCGAAACACGTCCCCTGGTCCCAAACACCTCTGACAAATGTTTGTGCGCCTCCCCTAAAAGTACCGACCTTATGTCTGGCCACTCACCATCCCATGATTGGTGGGCCTGCGACCGGCACAACTTCAGTATAGGGTTCGCACTGAGATCCACAAGAAATTCTAATATGATATTTTATTATTTCATTTCATAACCTGAAGCTATATCTACAGTATCCGTCCCAGTCAGGTATTTGTCAGGCTACACTGCAACTTATCAATAGCCTACACAGAGTGCATTTTTATGAATATCAGCCGCCGGCAATTACTGGGACTCACTGCGGCAACGGCCGCCACACCTCTTTTTGTGGGCTGTGGCGGCGATGCTCTGAAAGTCAGCGCCGATGCGCGGTTTCCGTCAGGCCCATTTGGCGAGGATTCCACTGCCGAGGAGGTGACGATGGGCCTTGATCTGGGCGGGCAAACGGCGCTGGTAACCGGTTGCAACTCCGGTTTGGGTCTGGAGACCATGCGGGTGCTGGCACTGCGCGGTGCCCACGTTATCGGCACCGGCCGCACGATGGAGAAAGCCGCCGCAGCCTGTGCTTCGGTACCCGGTAAAACCACCCCGGTGGTGTTGGAGCTGTCCGATTTTGACTCGGTAGTGGCCTGCGCCGATACCGTGCGCAACATGGGGGTCACCCTGAATATGCTCATCTGTAATGCGGGGATCAACTCCTTCGGGGAGTTGGAACTGGTCAACGGGGTGGAGAAAATTTTTGTCGTCAATTTCCTCGGGCACTTTGTGCTGGTCAATCAACTGCTGCCGATGATGTTGGCGGCCGACACGGGAAGGATAGTGCATGTGGGCAGCCGCTCCGGCTACCGGTTTGCGCCGGCGGAGGGTATCGATTTTGGCAACCTGCGGGGTGAGGGCGAATTTGACTCGATGGAAGCTTACGGCCGGTCAAAGCTGGCCAACGCTTTATTTTCACTTGAGTTGGCCAGGCGCCTTGAGGGAACTGGCGTTACCTCCAACGTGCTCCACCCTGGCCTGGTAAGCACCGATATTGCCCGCACCGCGCCGGCGATAATTCGGGTGGGCTTTGATCTGATTGGGCCGCTTTTTGCAAAAACACCGGAACAGGGTGCCGCCACCCAGGTCTACGTTGCGACCAGCCCGTTACTGGCTGGTGTGAACGGTGCGTATTTTCACGACTGCAACCCGGTTACCGTCAGTGGCGACCACCACATGTTTGATGCGGCCATGGCGCGGCGCCTCTGGGCAGTCGCGCATGAGATGACAGCAGCTTACTCTTGAGGTGCTTTGCGAAACAGTAGTGTCATGCGGTCAGACTCGCCGATGGCCTCCATTTTTGCTCGCAGCTCTGGGTCTTCCTTGCTGGTGCTCAGTGAAGGTGGCAGGCGCCAGACGATGTCGTCTGGCCCGGCAACGTCGTTGGGGTTGGCGTTGATGTCGCTGGTTGCCACCAGTTCAAAGCCGGCCATCTCGAAAAACATGATCACATCGGCTTCTTCGAGATAACCGCGACTGCCGGCACTACCCGATTCGGCGTCTGAGGCAGCGCCGCGGTGCTGTACCACACCTACCAGGCCATCGTCCTTCAGCAGGCTGCGTACTGCAGCCAGTGCCTGGCTGCGGGTACCGGCCTGACTCTCGAAGCGGTTTAAGTTGTGGAGTGCGCGTATCAGCAGAACCCGGTCTACCGTGCCAGCGAGCTCAGGTGGAACAGTGTTGAACGTGAAACCCGCCGCGTCGATACCGTTATCGGTAAACCCTTTGACCATGCCGGGAAATTTTGCCGTGGCTGCCTTGTGCTCTTCTATCCATTTTGGAGTTACATGCGGGAACATGGCCCACATCTGTTCCGGGTAATTGATGCCGTAGAGAGCGCCATCTTCTCCCAGGTAATTAGCAAGGATGTTGGTATACCAGCCGCCCCCCGGAAGAGCCTCCGCCACAGTCATGCCCGGTTCCACCTGGAAAAAAGTGAGTGTTTCGTACGGGTGACGGGCACCGTCCCGGGCTTTATCCTCAGCGCTGCGCGCATCGATCACAGTGCGCAATGCCGTTGCGTTGGCAGTATCATCAGCCGCCTGCAGGCCGCTCGCCAGAAACAGGCCCAGTACCAGACCCCAAACGCTTTTTCTCGCTATCATTGTAAACTCCTGTTGGTTGATTCGCTGCCGGGCCGGGGTAACCCTGTGCGGGCACAGTGGCGCTGGTGTTTGATTGTACAGTCATTTGGTTGAATCAACACAAGAGCGGACCAGACTTTGTGTGCCCGATGGTACTGATACGGCGTGTACAATAGGAACAGAACATCCCAGGAAAGTTCATGCCGTTGACTCAAGCCCAGCAGGCCACCTCGTCCCCGCACTTCGACGGCCGCCTGTTGTTATACCTTGCGCTGCTGCTACTACTGGCGCTTGTGCCGCGCCTCTATAGTGTTCAGCACCTGGGCTGGAACTGGGATTCTCCCGGCAGCTTTACCCTGATCAATTTTGATGAAGGTGGTTCCTGTCGGGCGGCGCTGGAAGGCTTCGACTATTCCGCGTTCATCGGCAGGCAGACGATTGCGCTGGCTGCGGCCGCCGGTGCGGCGCCACCTGCTGACATCACCGGGGGTGCCCGGGCGGTCAAGGCCTATTGCCACAGCCCGACGCATATACGCGTGGCGCGTATTTACTCGGCTGTCACGGGTGCGCTTACCTGTGTTGTGCTGGCCGTTATTGCACTTCTGTTGGTGCCTGCGCAACCCGCGGTGGCCTGGACAGCCGGCGTGCTGCTGGCCCTGTCGGGGTTTCATATCAGCGAGTCACACAGCGGCACCGTGGACGCGCCCTCGGTCTTCTATATCTATGTCTTTTTCGCTTTGATGGTGTTTTCGGTTGCGCACAAAAAAGTCTGGGGCCTTGTCGCCAGCCCCTTGTTGCTGGTCCCCGCGATCTTGACCAAGTACTGGGTGTTCGCCGTGTTCTCGTATATTGCCGTGCTGCCGCTGAAGGCCTGGCAGTATTGCAGCCACGGCATGAGCTCCCGGCGAATTGTCTTGCTGGTGGTGGCGACAGCGGTTTTCTTCGGCCTGCTGACCAACTACGATTTTCAGCGCGCTGGGCTTTATCCGCTGCTGGCGGCCTGGTATCTGCTTATTCCCTGGCGCGCCGTGCACAGGCCCATGATTGTCATCTGGTTGCTGGTGCCACCCCTGGCCTGGTTGTTGTGCAGTGTGGAGCCGATAGCCACTTACACCACCGGTGGCGAGTTCGGCACTGGCTACGCCGCCATCGGCTGGCACAAGTGGCTGCGCAACCTGCTGAACCTTCCACTAGTGCTGGTTGTGGGCCTGGGCCTGCCGGCTTGCCTGTTTATTCCCGTGGGAATTCGCGCTTTTCTCCGGCAGGTGGATACTTCCCGGGCGTGGCTGTGCCTGACCCCCGTGTTGGTGTTTGCGCTGTATATGGCTTTCCTCGCGCCAATCACCTATTACCGTCACTACTTGCCTCTGCTGCCTGCGGCAGCACTGCTTGCAGCGTTGGGCCTGTATGCCACCCGCTGGGCCCGCAAGCCCTGGTTCATGGCACTGTTCTTTATATGGTCTTTGTTGTTGGCCGTCGACCTGGTGGCGGACTATCATAGCGACCCTCGTGTCGAGCTGCGCCAGTGGTATCGCGACCACCCGGATGCCCGCGTATTTTTCAGCTATTACGTGAACCCTCCCCGGGGAAACAATCGATTATTCCAGCCGGACTATGCCGCGGGTGATGCGTCTGTGCTGCGTCAGGCCACGCACCTGATTCTGAGCGAGAACTGGTATGACACGGCGTTTGCCAACGAGCTGAATGGCCCGGTGGTATCCGACCCCTCTCGCCTGATCAAAACCACACCGGACAATGTGCGTTTTTACCGGGATGCTTTGGCGGGGCGCCACCCCGGACTGCAGGTGGAGCAGATCATGGCGCTGGACAGCTTTATGCCGGAGTTGCTGCTACACCGCCGTTTTTATGGCAATTTCCAGTTATTCGTGGGTGACCTGGTGATCTTGCGGGTACTTAATTGATGCGTCCATGCCACTGCATTTATTCCTGTTCACTGCATCCCGGAGGCCAGATTGGCAAGCGCGCGCACATCGATTGATCCAGGCAACCTGTTGGTCCTGCTTGCAGCGGGACTGCTGTTTCTTTCCTACGGCTACACCGAGATGGCAGGTGCCGACATGTGGTGGCATATCGCCGCAGGCCGGGAACTGGTGCAGACCGGTACTCTCTGGATGGTGGACGACTGGTCTTTTACCGCCCACGGCAAGGACTGGCTCAATCATGAATGGCTCGCTGACCTGCTGTACTACGGATGGGTGAGCGCCTGGGGTGTAGAGAGCCTGGTGTACTGGAAATGGCTTGTGGTTATCGCGACCTTTGGTGCACTGCTGCTCGCCCTGACCCGGGCCTGTGGTAGCCCGATAGCTGCGTTGATATGCACCGGCTTTGCGCTGGCGACTGCAGCGCCTTTCCTGGATGTGCGCCCGCATCTTTATTCTCTGCTGGGCTTCAGCCTGCTGTTATTTTTTCGGTTGCAGCGCCCTGCCAGCACCTGGGTACTGGCACTTATATTTCTATTGTGGGTCAATTTGCACGGTGGCGTTTTCTTCGGGCTGATGGCCCTGGGGATCCTGTTGTTTCCCTGGCGTGAGCCCTCTTTCGCGGGCCTGCGTACTGCCGTATGGGTTGGCGCGATATGCGTGGTTGCCGCCATGCTGAACCCATCCGGTTTCAAGGTGTTTCTGTACCCACTGGCTTATGCCTTCGATGCCGCTTCACCCTTTCGTCAAATTGGCGAGTGGCTGACACCCTTTAAACGCGGTGGCATTACCTCGCCGCTGTTCTTCTACCTGATGTGGCTGCCCTTGCTGGCGCCGATATATCTCGTGCCGGCGGTAAGGCGGGCGCTGGTCGTACCCTGGGAGGGGATGGCGCTCACTGCCCTCACGCTGGCAATGGCCTTAACCAGTCGCAGGTTTATTCCTCTTTTCAGTATCTCCCTGGCCGTGATGTTTGCTCCATTGCTTGCCCTGTGTCTGCAAAAACTGCGGCTGCAAAGATACAGTCCTGCTTTGGCGGTGCTGGTCTTGTTATTCGGGCTTTACAGGCTGTTGCCGTATCCCACTCAATCGGGGCCGGCGTTTCACTATCTGACCGCGGAGTACAGTTTCCCGGTGGAAATGCTGAACTTTATTGAAGCCAACAGCATCAGCGGCAATGTTTATGCCCTGTGGAACTGGGGAGGGTACATCCATTGGCGCACTGACGGTGGCCTGAAGGTGTATGTCGACGGCCGCGCGGACACCATTTACGACGATGAAACCTACAATCGCTATGTGACTGTGCTGGGCTCACGACCGGGCTGGCTGCAGCTGGTCGAGCAGAGCGACGCCGACTACATATTGTGGTCGCACTCCCGCGGCAAAGGGCGGGAGAAGTTGCGTGCGCTGGTAGCTACGGGTCGCTGGAGGCCGCTATACAGCGACGCGGTGAGTTGGCTGCTGGCGCGCAAGGAGGCTGTGCCGGAAGAGGAGTACCTGCCGTCGCCTCCTGGGCCCTGGCGGGATCTGGCACTGGCGCGCAACAGTGAGTGGGCGGGAGACAGCGAACAGGCTATCTACTATGCCCAGCAAGTGCGAGAGCTGATGCCCTGGCACAAGGATGCCTGCAGCCTGCTGGTCACTAACTACCGCATGCAAGGTCGGCCGCAGGCGGCGGAAGATGTGCTGACTGATTGCCGGAGCTATTTCCCCACCGCCTATTTGCGTTGAGCACATGGTGGTTGAGCCCGGCCCCTTAGGCGCTTATAATGCGCCCCCTCCTAGGACCATAGCTCAGTTGGTTAGAGCGCTACCTTGACATGGTAGAGGTCGGCGGTTCGAATCCGCCTGGTCCTACCAAATACCTCTCCAGCAATATCCAGCAACAACAAAAAATCTAATAAAACTGCATGAATTAGCCGCTTTTGGCTTCTTGTACTGCCCAGTAGTGTATGCCAACATGATACCCCCAAGTGGGGTGTTTTCGGGGGTATATTTAGGTGCCCTCGCCCTGATACCCCCAGTAGCCCATCACAGGGCACACAAACCAAGCAGCGGGAGGCGGGCCATGCCACTCACAGCAACAGCGGTTAAGCAGGCGAAGGTCAAAGAGAAACCCTACAAGCTCTCCGATGAGAAGGGCATGTTCCTGTTGGTTAACCCGAATGGTGCCAAATACTGGCGCTTCAAATATCGCTTTGCCGGCAAGGAAAAATTACTCGCCTTGGGTGTTTATCCTGATGTCTCTTTGAGCGATGCCAGAGACAAGCGCGATGATGCCCGCAAGTTGCTTGGCAAGGAAATAGACCCCGGCGTTACCAAGCGGCACAGGAAACTGGCTCAGGTGGTCGAGGGTGCCAATAGCTTTGAGGTTGTCGCCACGGAGTGGTTTAAAACCCAAATGAAGGACAAGGCTCAAGGCTATCAGGACCGTACCTGGCGCGGGTTGAAAAACGACCTCTTCCCTGCGCTGGGCAGTCGCCCCATAAACCAGATCACCGCCCCGGAGCTACTCATGTCCCTGCGAAAGGTGGAGGCTCGCGGGGCTGTAGATATGGCTCACCGGGTCAAGCAAACGGCGGGACAGGTGTTCCGGTATGGCGTCGCTACTGGGCGCTGTGAGCGCGATCCCACAGGGGATCTGAAAGGGGCATTGCAGCCTGTTACGAAAACCCACTTTGCCGCCATCACTGAACCGGCGAAAGTGGGCGGGCTGATGTTAGCCATTGAAGCTTATGACGGTACTCCGGTAGTCAAAACAGCTCTCCAACTATCGGCCATGCTATTCCAGCGCCCCGGCGAGATACGGGCAATGGAGTGGGAGGAAATCAACTGGGAGGAAGAATGCTGGGAGCTTCCAGGTGAGAAAATGAAAATGAAGCAGCCCCATATCGTGCCGCTGTCTACCCAAGCTATAGCATTGCTGAAAGAGCTACATCGAAGCACAGGGCGGGGCCGCTATGTGTTCCCTAGTGCCAGGGGTCCGCATCGTCCTCTAAGTGACAATGGCGTGAGGGTAGCACTGCGAACCATGGGGTATGACAACGAAACAATGACTGCCCACGGGTTTAGGGCCATGGCCCGGACAATTCTTGACGAAGTATTGAACTATCGGGTGGATTTTATCGAGCATCAACTGGCCCATGCAGTGAAGGATGCCAACGGCAGAGCCTATAACCGGACTGCCCACCTGGAAGGCCGCAGAGAAATGATGCAGGGATGGGCGGATTACCTGGATAACCTGAAAGCTCAGGCCGAGGCGGGAAATGTGGTAACTGCCAAGTTTGGGAAAGGGTCTACCTAAAAGTCCGTTCCCGCCTAGTGGCGGAAATTTGGCCTATACTGTCTTTAGGTTCTGTTTTCGACCGAAGAAGGAAACTCATGACCAGTAATTATCGCCTATCTGTGAAGGATATATGTGCCACTCCAACTGACAGGCGATTGATTTTCAATGAACTCTCTAAAGCTTCCAAATTACACACAGGGCCGAGGTGCTATATAGACTCAGCCTGTTAGGCATCTCCCATGAATGAGGGAATGAAAAATGAATACGACCGTAGAGAAAACGATGGCCGCACCGAATGTCAGTCAGTTACGTGAGGCACTTCTATCTTTCTATACAGTATCTGCCGGAGTGGCACATGCTAGAGCAAGAGAATATGGCCCTGAGCGATTCTCATTGATATCAAGAAATTTGTCACAATCCTTTGCAGATAATTTAACAATTCAGGAAGTCGAAAAAGCTATTGAAGATTTCGACGAAAAATCGAATATGGCACTTGCGACGATTTATGAGGAACTCGCCTATATTACTAAACGCTACGAGTCTTACGGGAGATCATTAAACGAAGAAATGATCATGCCTGAATTAGCTGCTGAGTATGATGTGGAGCAAGGAAGCGCCTTTGATGATGATACGGTAAAGGAGATCGACGTAGTAAAGGGTAGTCTAAACTTTGTGTTAAAGAAGCTACCAAAATCGGCGCAAAGAATGCTCGATGTACTGATGGAAATACTTAAAATTGCTAGAGGGGGTATTTAAGTGCCTAACTAGGGCCTTAGCTACTACTGAAGTCAATAGTGTCCGCAATTCCCACAACGCGAGCAACTAAGTCACGATTTTAAGACAGCTAGTTGATGACCGCTTTTAGGTCGCATGCGAAAGAGGTCTCTTTAAGTGTAATAGTTCAGACCTGATCTGACACCTTACTTGAAATAGGTGAGGGTTATCG
>CAXBOW010000002.1:0-948420 GCA_963977485.1 uncultured Haliea sp. | reverse complement strand
ATTGAGACTAGCACTAATGTGAGAAGTACACGCACGATACTAGTCTCTATAACGCCAACCGCAACGGCGTCCAAACCGCGCAGCGGTTTGGACGTCCGGCCCCGAAGGGGCGTATTGCCGGTTTTTGTTAAGTGCTTTCACTGGCCGTACCTAGAAGTATGCGCAATAACCTCGGGAGCAGCAGAGCCAGTACAAATGTAATAGCCGCACCCAAAGTTAGCATAGTGATTTGTACCCAAGGGGTTGTTGCATAGAGATATGACTCCGATGGCTGGCTCGGATTATAGTAGACGGGGATCTCACCTGGCTTGAGACTTGATACAGCCTCATTAGGCAAAAAAATAGCTTGAAGTTGCATGACCCTACTCCCAGTGTAATCTTGGCCTTGAACGCGATATTGATACCTTACACGACCTATTGATGCTCCCCAGTCTGATGCGCCCGCGACGGTGGGGCTACTCGCATTTTGAAGCAGAGCAAACTCAAGAGTTCCTGTGGTGGTGCTCCACTCCTCTACTTCTTGAGACTTCCATACAGATACGAGTGCCACACCTAAGATCACAAATCCTAAAAATGCAATTAGCAATCGAATCTTGCTCATAATCTAGGCACTTAACGCCTAGCATTTGCGGCGGTTTGTAGCGAGGTACGAGCGGAAAACCGTCCAAACCACGCAGTGGTTAATGCAACATGCTTTTGTTATGTGCTTTACCAAAATTTCCACCAAGGCTTTGCTTCTGCGGAGTCGGCGTAACTACTTGGGAATAATATTTCCCCATTGTCCGCACTAACATCGAAAAAACCCACAGAGTGCTTAACTGCTAGCTCTCGCATTTTTGGATAAGCCTCTTCAGCTACCGACCATGCAAAGGCAGAATAGATTACGTGCTTACCTATGCAATGGTCCGTCACTTTCGGATCGTCGTCATCCTCAGAAGCAAGAGGGCCATTCATTGATGGAAAATATTCAATCATTTCCTTAAACCATGCTTGCAACCCTTCAGTTGAAACTTTGTGATCTTGATATGAATGATCTTCTGCCCACTCCGCTTGTTGGGCATACCACTCCATAAAGTCTTTTCTCTCTCTTGGAGCAACTGTCGGTTCAAACACCATTAAGTCATAACTCATGCATTAACTCCTAGAGCACATAACGCCTTGCGCACGCGCCAACTGGAGCGCAGCGGAAGTTGGTCGCTTGCCGCAACTTGTTCTGTGCCATTAACCGCGATGACCCTGGCACTGGCAACACACCACCCAAATTGTATTGAACATTGAGTCTAGCAGACATAGCGGGACCGATTTTCTATAGATGATGAGTCATGGAACTTTGCAGACGTTTCCGTGGAAATCAGACTATGGACTCTACAAATCATCTCTCATTAATCCTCAGACACAGAACGCCTTGCGCAGCGGCGGCGAAACCGTGCAACGGTTTTGACGTCCGGCCCCGATAGGGGCGCACTGCCGCAATTTGTTAAGTGCTTTACCGAAATAAGGCCACCCCCGACATGACTAGAGCAATACTAGAGAGAATGATTGGAACCATAAATCGGTAGTACGATTTCTTATGTTCGGCTACCGCAGCAGCTAGGAGAGGAAAGTTAACTGCATGGCGATCCTCCCCGACTTTCAGGGCGAATAAGTGCACTTTGCTGCCGTCATCCTGAGTATAACGATGGACTTTATCTAAATGATAGAAAAGCCGACCGAAAAGAAGGTGCGGGTCCATCTTCAATTTTTGGGCAATCATTTCACAGTCGATGGGCACATATATCCGAGAACTACGGGTCTGAGGTCTTTCATCGAAGCTTTGAAAATCAGCTAGGTATGAGTTCATAATCGTTTCTAAGATGAAACCGTCTGTTGGATTCTTGCTCATACTGGCACTTAACGCCTACGGCAGCGGGCGCACGAACCGCGCAGCGGTTTGGGCGTCCGGCGACCGCAGGGAGCGCACTGCCCGTGCTTGTTATATGCTTCACGGCTCATAACACTTCTTCTGTTGCCAATTGACTGGTTTCGCGAGCCCTATACGCCGAAAGTACTCTCTATATCCGGGAGATCCAAATTCTTCTTTGTCCAATGATACGCCGTAAAACAAATCACTTTCTTCAAAAACCAACATCAGGATTTGCTCTTCTGAATCCGAGGAGTCTACGCGTAACACAAAGCCATGCTCATTCGCTGCCAGGATTTCGTAGGCTGAAGCGTCAGAAGAAAAGCCATAAATCGGAATCCTTTTTCCCTGATAGGACTTTTCTTGTGGCATAAGAAACACGCACAATTTCCCTGCCTCAAAGACCATGTGACTGCTTCCAAGAATTACCTCCAGCTTATCCAGAAATCCCGGTTCGTTCACGCGGTTCTTTGCATTCCATGCTAGAGTCTTCTCAGCGTCGGATTGCCATGCCCCATCAAGAGAAGATGCCCAAGCATTCACAGAGAGCATTGAAATAGAGACCAGTAAGCATATTCGTAGCTTGGGCATATAACGCCTGCAGCAGCGGGCGCGCGGTACGCGCGTCCGGCGACCGAAGGGAGCGCACTGCCTGCACTTGTTATACGGCGTCATTGTTTGCTCGCTGACAAACTAAATACGTTAACCCAATGACACTTAACAGGAGAATAGAAATCTCAACGAAACCGATGAAGAAGATAACAAAACCCCAGTCTGAAAAGAATGCCAAGTACAGCAATAGTGATGAGTGAAAAAGTACGGACTGGGACCATGATATCGCTCGACGCCTAATCGTTTTACCTGGCAAAGTTGACACCAAGTAGATGGATAGAATGTAAGTTATCGCCAGTGCCAGTACTTTTAATATGAAGGGGTCCTTGGAAACATCAATTTTCCCAGACAAGAGCATTGGTAAGCCAAAAAGAAGTAGCATACCGATGAACATAAGAATTACGGATCCACCTGCCAAAGACCCTATCCAATTAGATATTCTCTCTTCCATGAACTAAGCCGTATAACGCTTACCGCTGCGGCGCGGAAACCGCGCAGCGGTTTTTGCGTCCGGCCCCGAAGGGGCGCACAGCCGGTAATTGTTATGGCTTTGCAACAACACCCCAACTCCTTAAATCTTTGCCCCGATAAATAAGCCTAGGATAGGTTGGGCCATTTGGTTCTGACAATTCGCTTCTTAGTGCACTCGGTTGATCATAATTTTTCTTCGTTTTTAGATCCGTTGCGGTTCCATCTTTGTTAATTCTTACATCTGTAATTTTATTCCCGTGACGATCCACGAAAACAACGTCTATTGGCAGCTTAAGTTTCTGCAAATGCCTGAAGCAGTGCGGATTTATCGGCATTTAAAAACCTCCATTTTTGATCCGATCATATTCGAGCCATAACGCCTTGCGCACGCGCCAACTGGAGCGCAGCGGAAGTTGGTCGCTTGCCGCAACTTGTTCTGTGCCATTAACCGCGATGACCCTGGCACTGGCAACACACCACCCAAATTGTATTGAACATTGAGTCTAGCAGACATAGCGGGACCGATTTTCTATAGATGATGAGTCATGGAACTTTGCAGACGTTTCCGTGGAAATCAGACTATGGACTCTACAAATCATCTCTCATTAATCCTCAGACACAGAACGCTTGCAGCAGCGAGCGCGCGGTACGCGCGTCCGGCGACCGAAGGGAGCGAACTGCCTGCCATTGTTAAGTGCCACTGCCGGAACGAAGAGTGCCCCAGAGAAACCAAAGCCCTGCAAACGCAGTAAATATTGAAACGAAGCTAACGACAACCCACGAACCTCCGATTGCAATCCAGTATCCCCAATGGACAATACCACCACAGTGTATATCGCACTGGGAATTGTGCTGCCAAGCGATATGCATCATACAGCCACCCACCGCTAACGAAACCGCAAATGAGAGGATGAAGATGCGTTTCATTTTGCGATCAAAGCACTTAACGCCTAAGGCTGAGGCGGCGGTAACGCCGTCCCCAGCCCTTACTTGTTAATGCTTTCATGCAGGCAACTCTCATAGTACTCCCGATCTATATTCCGCGCCTTAAGGTACGTGACGAGCACGCAGCTAGCGAATCGTTTCTGCGCCAAAACCTGCTCCGGGGTTTCTGTTTCGGTGAGCTTAGCCTCCTCGATATTAGAGCAGGATTTTATGGCTGGTTGAAGCTGAAATGCGCACTCCGTTGCATCCAAATTAAGGCACCTCGAGTTTTCAAAAGAACACAAATAGTTGGAAACCCACTCAGAATTTCCTGCTATGAGCGGAACAGGAAAAAGCATCAGAATTGCAGCTCCCAAGCTTCTTACGACGATTCGCATTAACGCTTCAAGCAGAGGCGCCGGTTACGGCGTCCTGCGCCGAAGGCGCCTTGCTGCCTTGGCTTGTTAACAGTTTGGGGCAAGTTCAATGTTCCTTATGGCGACTAGCAATATTAGAGCTGTAGTTGACCATACGGCCAATACGCATTTACTGCGACCGCTAACCTTGAATGAGATACCAAGTGGGATAAGTAGTAGAAAAAACAACACAGTCCAAATTGTTTTGACCGATCCCACCGCACCTACTCCTAGAACTGGCCGAACAACTTCAAACCATGCCTCAATATTGCAACTTTGAACTGAGGCTGCCAAGGAGCCAAATAGTACCAGCATGATAAGAGAACAGAAAACCAGCGCCAATACACTCACTCTTACTAGGCTTAGTTCATTCATCTACGACTGTTAACGCCTTGCGCACGCGCCAACTGGAGCGCAGCGGAAGTTGGTCGCTTGCCGCAACTTGTTACTGTAGCGGCTGTATACAGCCAATAACGAAGACAGTTGCCGGAGCGCCAGCGCAGGCAAGACTGCGAACGAAGCTGACTGGTAAGAAAAATGCACGTTTTGTTGCTCTTCTTGCTACAGCGTGACTGAACGAAACTGATGGCCCCAATACTACCTGCGATTTCTAAACTGGACTACCCACCTGGCGCGGGTGAGAAGCTTGACCAAAAAGGCGCTACTCAAGCTCCCGAGATACTCGCGAACGCCGCTCAGTAACAGCTACTTCGTTGGACTAAGTCAGAAATGGAAATCACGCTCTTCTTCTGCACTACACCATCCTGTTTTTACAAAATATTTTATACATCAACACTTTCAACGCATTATTAAATACTGTTTCTCTAGAGCACACGGCTCAAGTCAGTGTGCGCCGGCCTGTTGTCTGGCCCATTGTTCAGCTGTCTGATCCCAGCATAGTTCTAATTTTCAATGGCTTACAATGGTCGTATAAAAAAACATTAGACCCACTCCCTTGAAAAACCGCTTTCCGATTGCCCTACTCTCACCCATCGTGACCTGCGTTGCCTGCATTAATGAGCAGACACCACCTCAAGACTTAATCTTCTCAAACACATCAATTGGCACCGGAAACACAATGGTCGAGCTTTTGTCGCCGGCAATCTCCACCAGGGTTTGCAGGTAGCGCAGTTGCACTGCCTGATCCTGGCTGGACAGTACTTTTGCGGCTTCCGCAAGCTTCTCTGCGGCTTCGGCTTCGCCCATTGCGTGAATTACCTTGGCGCGGCGCTCCCGTTCTGCTTCGGCCTGTTTGGCCAGGGCTCGCACCATGGTCTCGTTCAGGTCCACGTGCTTAATCTCTACGTTGGCCACCTTGATTCCCCAGGCTGCCGTTTGCTTGTCGAGTATGGTTTGTATGTCGGCGTTCAGCCGTTCACGCTCCGCCAGCATATCATCCAGTTCGTGCTGGCCCAGTACCGAGCGCAGTGTGGTCTGTGAGAGTTGGCTGGTGGCTTCAAGGAAGTTCTCCACCTGGATAATGGCGCGCTCCGGGTCTACCACTTTGAAATAGATAACGGCGTTTACCTGCACCGACACGTTGTCCCGTGAGATGACATCCTGGGTGGGCACGTCCATTACCACGGTGCGCAGGTCCACCCGCACCATTTGCTGCAATATGGGAATGATGATGATCAGGCCCGGGCCCTTCACCTTGTAGAATCGCCCCAGCATAAAGATTACGCCGCGCTCGTATTCGCGCAGCACACGGAACAGCGAAAATGCCACGGCGATCACTATGATCAATACCGCTCCACCAAAAAATTGTCCGTCAAACATGCTAATTCACTCCTGTTGTTTGCTCACTTTCAGGGTGAGGCCGTCTATTGCCTCCACCACCACCTTGTCTTCGGGGCCCAGAGCCTGGGGGCAGTCCACTTCCCACAATTCACCTTCTATTCGCGCCCAGGTAATGCCGTTGTTAACAGATTCCACAATGGCCGTCTTGCCCACCAGCACTGCCACGCCAACGCGCTGCGCACCATGTCTGGCCTTCAGCACCATACCCATGGCAAACACCAGTATCGCCACGCTGGTGGCGGCAAAGGCGGCTATTACCGGCATGGCTATCTGGTAACCCGGCAGGTCGGTGTCCATCAGCATGATGGAGCCGAACACAAAGGCAATAATGCCCCCCAGGCCCAGCACGCCAAAACTTGGGGTGAAGGCCTCCGCGGCCATCAGGCCAATTCCGAGAATAATAAGCGCCAGGCCGGTGTAGCTAATGGGTAGCACCTGAAACGCGTACAGCGCCAGTAACAAACACACGGCACCCGCCACACCCGGCACGCCTACACCGGGGTTGTAGAATTCGATGATGAGGCCATACATGCCAACCAGCATGAGTATGTAGGCAATATTGGGGTTGGTGATAACCGACAGGAATTCGCTGCGCCAGTCTATCGGGTGCTGGTAAACCCCAACCCCCTCCAGGTTCAAGGTCCGCACTACACCCGCCACTGTCACTTTGCGGCCGTTCAGTTGCGTCAGCAGGTCCGCTTGCGAGGTGGCGATAAGGTCGATTACACCCTGTTCCAGGGCGTCCTGGGCAGACAGGCTGGCACCGTCGCGCACCGCCAGCTCGGCCCACTCGGCGTTGCGCCCACGCAGCTGCGCCAGGCTCTGGATATAGGCCACGGCGTCGTTCACTATTTTGTGCTCCATGGCGGAGCCAGGCTGTTTCGCTCCGCCCTCCTCGCCCTGTGGTTGGGCCGAGGGCATTTCCGGCATACCACCTATCTGCACCGGGGTTGCCGCACCCAGGTTGGTGCCGGGGGCCATGGCGGCAATATGAGTGGCGTATAGCAAGTAGGTGCCGGCACTGGCTGCACGGGCGCCGCTGGGGGCCACATAGCCCACCACCGGCACGCTGGTGGCGAGAATACTCTTGATCATTTCCCGCATGGCGATATCGAGCCCGCCGGGGGTGTCAATGCGCAGGATAACCAGTTCTGCACTGGCTGCCTGGGCCTGCTCTATGCCACGCACCATATGGTCGGCGGTGGCGGGGCCGATGGCGCCCTTTACATCAATCAGCCAAATTTCCGCCCGGGCACTGCCGGCCAGTAACACGAGCAAAGTGGCGAGCACTAGCACGCAATGAGGTCTGGCTTTGGCGATGACAACTCTCATGCCCCCAGTATCGGTGCATATCGGCAGGCGCTGCAAGTCTGCATTCTCTTGTGTGCGGCTATGCTTGAGGTAGATCATGGCGGAAGTGCCGGTTGCTTTTTATGATATGAATACTGAACAAGGGTTCTGATTTATGCGTAATACACTTTTTAGCCTGCTGTCCATTGCCGCTTGCACGGCGGTTTTCGCAGCGGAACCGGTCGAAAAACCCCTGCAAGTACAGGCCGGGGAGTTAGCGCAGCAGTTTGTCGGTTTGCTGAAGCCGCAACTGAAACAGGCGATGGAAGAAGGCGGCCCCAGCCAGGCGATAGCGGTCTGTGCTGACCTGGCACCCGGCATTGCCGATGCACTCAGTGCCACCTCCGGCTGGACAGTCAAACGGGTGAGTCTCAACGTCCGCAATGCCAGCCGCGCAGTACCAGACGAATGGGAACAAGCCGTTTTGCTGGAATTTGACCGCCGTCAACGCGCCGGTGAAGCGGCCGCATCGCTACATTTCGGAGAAGTGACCGGTGGCCAGTACCGCTATATGCAAGCCCAGGGTGTAGAGCCACTGTGCCTTCGCTGCCACGGCAAGGGCCTGGCAGATGCCACCGAGCTGACGCTGCAGGAGTATTATCCGGACGACATGGCTACAGGCTACAGCCTGGGTCAGGTACGCGGCGCGATCAGCCTTTCCAGGCGTATGTAAGGGCTGCGGCAGGTCGGGGACCCTGTCGCGGGTGAAACGCTGGTATAATCATCATTTACCGTGTCTGAACCAACAGGGAAATTCCAGCCCGTGAGCGATATCGAAAATCCACGTATGTACCTGCACCCCGCTACGTTTATTGACAGTGATCATCCGGCCATTCTGGCCAGCGTGGAGTCGGTGGTCGAGCCCGGCTCGGACAATATCTCAAAGGCCGTGGCACTGTATTATCATGTCAGGGACGGCCTGCGCTACAACCCCTATAGCCTTGCCATCTCGCCCCAGGGCTACCTGGCAAGCACGACATTAGCCGCAGGCGAAGGCTGGTGTGTCACCAAAGCGCTGGTGCTGGCGGCCCTGTGCCGCGCCGCAGGTATTCCCGCCCGGGTTGGCTATGCCGATGTGCGCAATCACCTGTCTACCGAGCGCCTGCGCGAGTCCATGCAAACCGATATCTTTTACTTCCACGGTTACACGTCCATTTATCTCAACGACCGTTGGGTGAAGGCAACGCCGGCCTTTAACATTGAGCTGTGCGAAAAATTCGGCCTGCAGCCACTGGAGTTCAACGGCCTGGAAGACAGCCTGTACCACGAGTTCGACCTGGCCGGTAATCGGCACATGGAGTATCTGAACGATCGCGGTGAATACCCCGATCTCCCCTTCGACGAACTGATGCGGGTTATGGGGAAATACTATCCCAAACTTATGGAGCCCTCTGCGGCAACAGACGCTGCAAACCTGTCAGCAGCAGACTGGGAGGCAGATGTGGAGCTGGAGGTCAGCCAGCCTACAGCGCAGGCCTCAGGACACGCGGGTACCCAGGGTTAATACGCCAGCGCCCGCCAGCAAGGCCCACAGCAACTCCGGGGCATAGCTGCCCAGCATCAACATTCCCGCAGTGACCGCCGTGGCCATAATAAGCCGTTCTGCCAGCCGCCTGTTGCCTGTGTTCAGCCCGCGGTCGCGGCGCTGCAACAAGTCCCGGGTGATGCGATGCTCTATCATGCGTGCGCTGGTCATGGTGAAACTCCTCTATCAATGAATCTACGCACACATCTTCTCCTGCGATCACCGCAACCGCGATCTGT
This sequence comes from uncultured Haliea sp., assembly GCA_963977485.1. Taxonomy (GTDB): domain Bacteria; phylum Pseudomonadota; class Gammaproteobacteria; order Pseudomonadales; family Halieaceae; genus JARRPM01. The sequence goes on along the minus strand of CAXBOW010000002.1, from coordinate 939,183 downwards.
CCACTTTTCAACGTGATTGAAAAGGCGACAGGTGGCAATATGCTTGATCTGTCATAGTTCAGAAACCGCCGTACTGGGCTATTCTTGTCACCTTGACCATATTAGGGAACAGCACACCATGACGGACGTCACCGCCAGCCTGCAAGTCGCCAAATCGCATGAATCCTTGCCCCCCGAGCGCCTGTATCGGCGCTGCGAATCAAGTGAGCTGCCCTTTGCCACCACGGATGATCTGGAACCGCTGGCGCAGCACCTGGGGCAGGATAGAGCGGTGGAAGCGCTGGAGTTCGGCCTGCAGATACCCCACGACGGCTACAACATTTTCCTGCTGGGAAGTACCGGCATCGGCAAACGCGGCCTGCTGGACAGTGTGCTCACCGCGCTGTTGCAGGCGCCGCAAGACGACCAGGCTGCAGAGCAGCTATCCGACTGGTGTTACGTCAACAATTTCGACTTCCCCGACCGCCCTATTGCCCTCCGCCTGCCCAGGGGCATGGCCTGTCAGCTGCGCAACGACATGAACCGCGCGGTAGAAGATTTGCTGAGTCTTCTGCCCTCCGCTTTTCAGGGGGATGAATACCAGGCCCGGGTGCAGGAACTGGGCGAGCAATACCAGGAAAAGGAAAAAGAGGCGTTTCAGGCACTGGGCGAAAAGGCAGCGGCGGCGGATATCGCCCTGATCCAGACCCCCAGTGGCTACACCCTGGCACCCCTGAAAGACAAGGAGGTTATGACCCCACAGGATTTCGAGGCCCAGCCCGAAGATGTGAAAAAGCGCAAAATGGCTGTGCTCGAGGAACTCAAGCAGGAGCTGAAGGTCATTGTGCGCCAGCTGCCGGGCTGGAAGAAGGAAAGCCGCGAGACCTTCAAAGAGATGAATCGCGAATTCAGCAAGACCATTATCGACCCGGTGCTAAACGAACTGAAGGACAAGTACCACGACCACGCTGCGGTAATTACCCATCTCGAAGCGGTGCACTCAGATGTGCTGGAACAGGCGGAAGCCTTTACCCAGATAGAGAATGATTCGGCCATCCCCGACAATCTGAAGAACCGGGTCAGGGAGTTTCCCCAATACGGGGTGAATGTGCTGGTAGACAACCAGCAACAGACCTCAGCCCCGGTTATTTACGAGGACAACCCCGGTTTTGGCAACCTGTTAGGCCGGGTGGAATATGTGTCACACATGGGCACACTGCTCACTGATTTCAACCTGATCAAGCCCGGCGCCCTGCATCGCGCCAATGGCGGCTACCTGATACTGGACGCCGACAAACTGCTTACCAGCCCCTATGCCTGGCCCGCCCTGAAGCGCGCGCTGAAGGCCCGGGAAGTTCGCATTCAAACCCTGGAGCAGCTGTTCAGCTTTGGCAGTACGGTGCAACTTCAGCCCGAGCCCATACCGCTGGAAATCAAGGTGGTACTGCAGGGCGACCGCTACATCTACTACATGCTCGAGCAGTACGACCCGGAGTTCGCCACCCTGTTCAAGGTGGCCGCCGATATGTCGGAAGACGTGCCGCGCTCGCCCGACAGCTCGCTACTTTTCGCCCGTATGATCAAAACACTGCAGCAGCGCGATCAGCTGCTGCCCGTGGACCAGGGCGGTGTAGCGCGGGTCATCGAGTATGCATCACGGCGTATGGAAGACAGCGAAAAACTGAGCCTGCATAGCGGCCGTCTCGCGGATCTGTTAAGCGAAAGTGATTTTCGTGCACGCAAGGCTGGCGCAGAAGTTATTACCGCAGAGCATGTCAGCGGCGCCGCGCTGGCGGCAATACATCGTATGGATCAGCTGCGCGAGAAATCTCACGAGGGCATTCTGCGGGAGATCATGCTGGTATCCACCAGCGGCACCGCCGTGGGGCAGGTCAACGGTCTCGCGGTCTACCTGTTGGGCGACTATGCCTTCGGCCGCCCCACCCGCATAACAGCCACTGCTCGCCTCGGCTCCGGCAAAGTGCTGGACATAGAGCGGGAAGTGGATCTCGGCGGCAATATTCACTCCAAGGCGGTAATGATTATCAGTGCCTTGCTGGCTAACCGCTACGCCCGCAATCGCCCCCTGCCCCTCAGTGCCAGCCTCGTTTTCGAGCAGTCCTATGGCGGTATCGAGGGGGACAGCGCCTCGGTGGCCGAGCTGGTGGCGCTGATCTCCGCGATCGCCGATGTGCCCATCAGACAGGACCTGGCCGTGACCGGCTCCCTCAATCAGCATGGCAATGTGCAGGCCATTGGCGGGGTCAATGAAAAAATCGAGGGCTTCTTCGATATCTGCTCGGCACGCGGGCTTGAGGGCACGCAGGGGGTGGTTATTCCAGCGGCAAATGCCGTGCACCTGATGTTGCGGCAGGATGTGCTGGACGCCGTAGCTGCCGGGCAGTTCGGCGTGTACTGCGCCAACACCATAGACGATGCACTTGAGCTACTCACCGGCTACAGCGCCAGCTCCATAGACCAGCGGGTAATAGCACGGCTGGATGAGCTGGATACACTGGCGCGCAAGTTTTCGCGCCGGGACAAAAGCGACGGAGATGACAAAGACGATGACTGACGCGCTGCCACCCCGGAAAATACTGGTACCCATCGACTTTTACGGTGTGAGTCGGGCCAGCCTGCAGACCCTGGTGGGAATCGCGGGGAAGCTGAACCGGGGGTTGTTGGGCCTGATGCTGGAGGACCTGCGCTTACAGCGAGTAGCAGACCTGCCCTTCACCACAGAGATCCTGCTGCACGGCTGTGAAGAGCGCAGCATGCAACGGGAGCAGTTATCCCGGCGCCACAACCTGGCCAGCGCAGATACCGGCAAGCTGTTAAAGGAATTGGCCCAGCGTGGCCAGGTGGACCTGGTGCTGGAGCATGTCGTCGGCGACCGTATGCATACGGCACTCGCCAGAGACGCGGGGCTCGATATATTTTTCCCGGCGCGCCAGCGCTGGCAACAGGTGTCAGCCCGGCCGGGTGCCCGGCATAAGGCAATCGCACGGCTGGGCTGCGTGCTGGCCCACACCCCGCAGGACCAGGCAGTGATCGAAACCGCGCAGTTACTGCAAAAGGCCGGGTTGGTCGGGGAAACCTATGTGCTATCGACAGGCGCCCTGAACCAGGCGCAACTCGACAGCCTCTACCAGCCCGGTAGCCGGGTCTACCTACAGGCCAACCTGCACCGCGACCCCGCCGGCATCAGCAAGCTGCTGCGGCACTCCCCCTATGACCTGCTGTTGCTGCCCAGAGACTGTCTGCAGGGTATTGCCCCGGAAGCGCTGGAGGCCGCCCTCGATAAGGCCAGCGGCCAGCTGTTGGTTATTAACTAGATATCTGCTGAAAAGGTATCGCAATCGGCGATATTGCCACTGTCGAAACCGCGACGAAACCACTCTACACGCTGCGCTGAGCTGCCGTGCGTAAAGCTGTCCGGCACCACCTCCCCTCCGGCTTCATGCTGCAGCCGATCGTCGCCAATGGCGGTCGCCGCTTGCAGGGCCTCCTCCAGGTCACCCGGGTCCAGCAACTGGCGATCGCTGTTGGCGGCGTGGCCCCACAGGCCGGCAAAACAATCCGCCTGCAGCTCCTGCCGCACTGACAACGCATTGACCGCCGCCTTACTTTTGCCGCGACCGGCCTCCTGCACCTGCTTGCTGATACCCAGCAGGGTCTGCACATGATGGCCCACCTCGTGCGCCACGACATAGGCCTGGGCGAAATCGCCGGGGGCCCCGTGGCGTGTACTCAGGTCATTGAAAAAAGACAGGTCGATATAGAGCTTCTGGTCTCCCGGGCAGTAAAAGGGGCCCACCGCCGCAGAGGCCATACCACAGGCTGAATTCACGCGGCCACTGAACAGCACCAGCGTGGGTTCGCGATAAGTGCCACCCTGCTCGCGAAAAATCTGCTGCCAGGTATCTTCTGTGTCCGCCAGAACCACAGATACAAAGTCTGCCAATTGTTGCTCCTGCTGGCTGAACTCCTGGCTTTGCCTGGCGGGCGCACCGCCGCCACCACCGAGAAACAGGCCCAACACATCGATGCCGATCAGCTTGCCACCGAATATCGCTACCACCCCAACCACCAGAATAACCCGGCCCACTTTCGAGCGAATCATCGCTGGCAGGAAGCGCAACAGCAGCGGCGCTGCACCGGCTGCACTATAACCGGCGCTCTGGCCGCGCCTGTCCTCTACGTTGTCACTCTTCCTGCCACCTTTCCAGCGCATGCACTATCCCCTTGGGTTTCTGCCACATAACTTAGCACGGCTGTTAGGGCTGTCAAAAAAACCCGAAGAACTGGCAAGCTGTAGCTGATCATTATACCCTGCCCGCTCCATCATTGAGGGGAAAGAAGCGCATGTCTGAGGGTATTCTCATCGGCGGCAACGATGCCGGCCAGGTAAAACTCAACCCGCGCTACGCCAACCGCCACGGGCTAGTTGCCGGCGCCACCGGAACGGGCAAAACCGTCACCCTGCAGTGCCTGGCGGAGGGCTTTTCAGATCTGGGCATACCGGTATTTCTGGCGGATGTGAAAGGTGACATTTCCGGCATAAGCCAGGCGGGCTCGCCCCACCCCAAAGTGGATGAGCGCGTCGCGAAGATCGGCATTGAGCATTACACCCAGCGCGGCTATCCCGTTGCCTTCTGGGACCTGTTCGGCAAACAGGGTACGCCGGTGCGCTCAACCATTACCGAGATGGGCCCACAACTGTTGTCGCGCCTGCTGGAGCTTAACGAAACCCAGGAAAGCGTGATGACGCTGGTGTTCGAGTTTGCCGACAACGAGGGCATGCTGCTGGTAGACCTGAAGGACCTGCGCACCAGCCTGGAATATCTCGGCAATAACAGCAAGGAACTGGGCACCGGCTTTGGTGTATCCAAAGCCTCGGTCAATGCCATTCTCCGGCGCCTGCTGATGCTGGAACGTGAGGGCGGCGAGGCCTTCTTCGGTGAACCCGCACTGCAACTGCAGGATTTTATGCAAACCAGCCGGGACGGCCGCGGCATGATCAATATTCTGGCGGCAGACAAGTTGATTATGAGCCCCAGGCTCTACTCCACCTTCCTGCTCTGGCTGCTCTCTGAACTGTTTGAAAACCTGCCGGAACTGGGCGACCCGGAGCAACCGGTACTGGTGTTTTTCTTCGACGAGGCCCACCTGCTGTTCAGGGACGCACCAAAAGCCCTGCTGGAGAAAATTGAGCAGGTAGTGCGCCTGATCCGCTCCAAGGGGGTCGGTGTGTACTTTATCTCCCAGAGCCCCGGCGACATGCCGGACAGCGTGCTGGCACAGCTGGGCAACAGGGTGCAACACGCCCTGCGCGCCTATACGCCGAAAGAGCGGAAGGTGGTAAAAGTCGCCGCCCAGTCATTTCGCACCAACCCGGCGCTGGATACCTTCAAGGCCATTACCGAACTCGGCGTGGGGGAAGCGCTGGTGTCTACCCTGCAGGACAAGGGCATTCCCGCGCCGGTACAGCGCGTACTGATCCGCCCGCCGCACTCCCGTATGGGGCAGGCCACTACAGCGGAGCGCCAGGCCATTATGGCAGCGGACATGAATATGAGACGCTACGGCGAGGCCTACGACCCGCGCTCGGCGCACGAGGTTCTGTTGGAGCGCACCGCCAAGCGGTTAAAGCAGCAGGAAGCCGCAGAATTGGAAAAACGTGCCGAGAAAGCAAAACCCAAAAGCAGCAGTCGCAGCCGCGAGAGCGCTAGCGAGGCCTTTTTCAAGAGCCTGGCACGCGCTGCAGGGAGCAGTGTTGGCAGCAAGCTGTTTCGCGGGATACTGGGCTCACTACTGAAATAGCAGTGGTCGCATCAGCCCGCTTTGCGTGAGGGCAGCAGACGCTGCACGGTGCTTACCACCGCGAGCACCACCGCACCGGCGACAACCCCTATCAGCATGGCCGCCAGTGTAGGTGTTACTACTGCGAATACTGGACCCACCGCAGGCAAGGCGGCGAGGTACTGCGTCAGCGTCAGTATCCACTCGTTCAGTAGGTGAAAGCCGTGCACCAGAATGCCGCCGCCCACCATAAACATGGCGATGGTACCAACGACGGCCAGGGCCTTCATCAGCCAGGGGGCAAAGCTTACCAGCTGCGCGCCAAACCAACGCACAAACCCGGGCCAGGCTCCCTCCCCCTCGCGCTCACACAAATGCAAGCCGGCATCATCCAGCTTTACAATTCCCGCGACCAGCCCGTAAACCCCTATTGTCATGGCAATAGCTATACCGGAAAGCACCAGCACTTTGGTGATGAGAGTCTGGTCTGCAACAATGCCCAGGGTCAGCACGATAATTTCCAGCGACAGGATAAAGTCTGTGCGTATAGCGCCCTTGATCCGCTCTTTTTCAAACTTCACCAGGTCGACAGCGGGGTCTGCAACGCGCTCCAGCAATTCTTTTTCGTGGGCGGCATCTTCCTCTTCACTGTGCAAAAAACTGTGGGCGATCTTTTCGAAGCCCTCGTAACACAGGTACAAACCGCCGAGAATAAGCGCCGGGGTGATGGCCCAGGGCGCCAGCAGCGACAGCCCCAGCGCCGCCGGCACCAGAATCAGCTTGTTGCGAAAAGACCCTTTCGCAACTGCCCATACAACAGGCAGCTCGCGGTCGGCGCGCACGCCTGTCACCTTCTCTGCATTCACCGCCAGGTCATCACCCAGCACACCGGCGGTCTTGCGCGCGGCAACTTTGGTCATGGTGGCCACGTCGTCCAGCACGGCGGCAATATCGTCCAGCAGAACTAACAGGCTGCTACCCGCCATCAGGAAAATCTCCTCTATTCAACGCGGCTATACGTTGCTATTTGTTAACAGGCTTACGTCTGCGCTTGGCAGTCTGAAGCATACGCGACTTCGGATAGCGCGGCAGCTTACCCGTGCTCAAATACTCGTGAATCGTCTCCTGGGAACGGATGCGGGTAACCCGGTTGCCCCTGGGCAGATACTCGTTGATCTGGTTCTGATCGATAATGCGCGCCTTGACGTTATCGTGCCACTGCTGGTCGAGGATATCCTGGATCATGCGCTGTGCATCCTCATCGAAAATCGGGCACAGCGCCTCTACCCGGTAGTCCAGATTGCGCGTCATCAGGTCCGCCGAGCTGATCATATAGCGCGGGTTGCCCCGATTGTAAAACACATACACCCTGGGATGTTCGAGAAAACGGTCGACAATACTCACCGCCCGGATATTCTCCGAGATGCCCTTAACCCCCGGCAACAGGGAACACATACCGCGCACAATCAGGCGAATTTCCACCCCGGCCTCACTGGCCTCGTACAGCTTGGTTACCAGTTCCTTGTCTACCAGGTTATTGCATTTCAGCATCATCTTAGCGCGATAGCCCGCCTGGGCGTTGGCAATTTCCTGTTCTATCAGGCTCATCAGGCCAGAGCGCATGGAGTGCGGTGACACCAGCAACAGGCGATAACTGGGCCGCTTATAGTTGTACTGCAGGAAGTCGAAAACGCTGGCAAGGTCCTTGCCGACATTCTGGTCGTAGGTCAGCAGGGTAAAGTCGGTATAGATCAAGGCGGTTTTCTCATTGAAATTGCCAGTGCCAACGTGGCTGTAGTAACGGCTGCTTATACCCTCCTTGCGCTCTATCAACAGCAGTTTACTGTGCACCTTCAGGCCGGGAATACCGAAAATCACGTTAATGCCGTTATCGGTGAGCCGTTGAGCCCAGCTGATATTGGCCGCCTCATCGAAACGCGCGGCCAGCTCCACCACCGCCATCACCCGTTTGCCGTTGTGCACGGCGTTAACCAGCGCATCGATAACCCGGGAGTCCCGGGCAACCCGGTAAAGGCATATTTTTATATCGCTTACTTCCGGGTCCAGGGCCGCGGTTTTCAGTAGATCAATCACGTAATCAAAGGGATGGTACGGGTAGTACAGCAGTACATCCTTTTCCCGGATGGCATCGAAGATACTGCCGGGCTCATCCAGCCGGGGAATGCGTATGGGCGGCAGCGGCTTGAACTCGAGAAACTTGGGCCCCACCCGGGGAAACGACATGAAATCCTTGGAGTTGTGGTAGCGGCCACCGGCAATGAGGCTGTCGTATTTGCCAAAACCAAAGCGCGAATTGATGTAGTCCAACAATCGCCCGGGCATTTGTTCGTCGTAGACCATGCGCACCGCGTCGGCCTTGCGGCGCTTCTTCAGGCTCACTTCCATTTTGTCTATCAGGGTCTGGTCTATGCCGGTATCCATGGACAGCTCGGCGTCCCGGGAAAACTTGAAGCAGAATGCCCGCGCTTCGTCTATCGGGATAACACCCCGGAACATCTGCGGCAGGCAGGCGCGGATGATGTTGTCCAGTACGATGAACACCTTGCCGGTCTTGCCCTTGCGCCGGGGAATCTCGACAAAGCGCGCCAGGCGGTCTGTCGGCACCTCGACCACCGCGTAGTTGTAGTTGTCGCCACTTTTGATATCCACGGCCAGATACAGTGACTCATCGTTGAGCGCCGGGATGGGCTGGGAGTCAATCAGCAGGATGGGCTCCAGCTCCGGCAGTACGGTGCTGGTAAAATACGCCTGCACCCAGTCCGCCTGGCCGGGGTCGAGCTGGGTTTCGTTGATCAGATAAATGCGCCGGGTGGTCAGCTCACCGAGAATGTCCAGATAGATACGGTCGAACTCTTTCTGCAGGCTTACCACCTGCTTCTGAATGGCCGCCAGCAAATCCTTGGACTGCTGCTTGTCACCCCCGGCCGACATGGAGATCAGGCGCCGGACTTCCGCCACTCGCACCCGAAAGAACTCATCGAGGTTATTCGAGAAAATCCCCAGGTAGCGCAGGCGCGCTATCAGCGGCGTGGATTTATCTGCTGCTTCCTGCAGTACTCGCGCATTGAACGAGAGCCAGCTGAGCTCCCGCGGGTTGAACAAATCGTGATCCAGCATGTCCGCCAGGCGGATTTTGATGGGGTTGGCCATTGGGTTCCCTGTCATAAAAATGACATAAAAAGAAAGACTTAAGACGTGTTTGTAGTGTACACCTGCAATTTAAACTAGTTTCAGCCGCGACAATAGACCCAGCGACTTAAAACAGCGCTGATCAATGCCCAGTATCACCATAGAATTTACTTTAAGTAATCCCGACGAGCCTTTGATTTTCAAGCAAAAAAAAGCCCGCAAACCATAAATGAGCTGCGGGCCAATAGCCATATGTTTCGGGGCAGAAACATAGGCCAGGGGACGTGTTTGCACACCCGGGGAGGGCATGCATTAGTTAAGATAGTCGCGCGTGGACAGAATGCAAATATTTCCCGGAAATATGTGTACTGCCTCACAGGCCAGCATCAGTTACTCAGGGTTTGATCGCCAACACGTCAGTTTTCATGTGTCGCAGCACCTTTTCAGCGGTGTTGCCCATGAGCCGCGCCTTGACACCCTTGCGGCACACCGTGCCCATCACCACAATCTGCGCGCCAAGCTTTGCCGCCTGGCTCGCTATTACCCGCTCAACCGGGCCGCGTTTACACCGAAAGGCCGTCTCGGGAAGATTGTGGGCCTTAGCCAGTTCACTGATCCGCGGCGCCATCGCGGCCTTGGCGTCGCGCACATACGCACCCGGATCCACCAGGTCCATATCGGCGAGTAACACCGGAATCTCAATGGCAGTAATCACGTGCAGCTCTACCTCCAGCACATTGGCCAGCGTGATCGCCGCTTCCAGCACCCGGTGATTCAGCTCGCGCTTGGCAGCCGCCTTACTTGCAAGGTCGACGGTGGCGAGTACCGGACGCGCCCGATGCCAGCGTTTTTCCGCGACAATCAACACGGGTGCCGGGCACTCTCGCAGCAATTGCCAGTCCAGTGAGGTGTGGATCAGGGATTCGCTGCGGTGGCCTGTTTTGACCACAGCCACGTACCGCCCATTGGCACACTGCTTGTTCACCCACTTGTTAAGATCTTTCTCCCACACGGTTTTCAGGCTGACTTTCTGCTCCGCAGTACGAAACTTTTCAACACGCGCCATAACGGTTTTTTCGCGCTGATCAAGCAGGTGCTTGCGCAGGGTCTGCTTCTCGGCTGCACTTACCTGCAGCCCGGCCATAGACTCGTAGGTAAACGCCACAATATCCGTTGCCAGCCCCAGTTTGGCCGCGAGTTGCAGCCCTCGTGGTGTGGCGGAACACTTGTCTTCAGGGTCCGCGATAATCAATAATTTACCCTTCACAATACTTACTCCCGGCAGCTGCAATGTTAACGTCAGGGGGATTATAGGGCCTGTAATTGATCCCGCTACTGTTTCAGGTCAATTAGTGCCGTGACAACATGGAGTGGCGGTATTGCCCGGTTATTGCTGTGCGAATTGCGCAGCTGTTCCCCGTGGCAACGCCTGCGCCAGCGGCCACCCTCAGCCGTAAAACCAGTACGCTACCGCTATCGCTGCGCTGATGCCCGCCACATCTGCTGCCAGGCCGCAGGCGACCGCGTGACGCGAATGGCGTATGCCCACCGCACCAAAGTACACCGCCAGCACATAGAACGTGGTTTCCGTGGAGCCCTGCATGGTGGCCGCAAGCCGCCCCTGAAACGAGTCGACGCCAAAGGTGTTCATGGTATCAATCATCATCGCCCTGGCACCTGAGCCGGACAGCGGTTTCATCAGGCCGGTCGGCAGCGCATCCACCCATCGCGTGTCCCAGCCGCCCAGGGCAACGAGGCCGCGCACGCCGTCCATAACTACATCCATGGCGCCACTGGCCCGGAACACACCAATGGCGACCAGCATGGCCAACAGGTAGGGAATAATGCCGATGGCAGTTTCAAAACCCTGCCGCGCGCCATCAATAAAAGTGTCATACACATTCACCGAGCGCCTGTGGGCGACCAGCAGGAACAGCATTACCAGCGAGATAATCAGCAGGTTACTCACCAGGCTGGACTGGCGCTGCAGTTCGCTGGCGCTGAGGGTGGCAAACCAGCCAACCAACGACAGCAGCAGTGCGAAACCGCCGCCCAGAAATGCCAGTACCACGGTATCGGCCAATTTGATCCGCTGCACCCAGGCGGTAACCAGAAGACCTACCAGCGTGGAACAGCTGGTGGCTATCAGGATGGGGATAAACACCGCCGCCGGATCGGTGGCCCCCAGCTGCGCGCGGTACAGTAAAATTGTTACGGGAAATAGCGTGACTGCTGAGGTGTTCAGTACCAGAAAGAGAATCTGCGCGTTGCTGGCAACCTCCGGTGTCGGGTTCAGCAGCTGCAAGTCCTTCATCGCTTTAATGCCCAGCGGCGTGGCGGCGTTATCCAGGCCGAGAATATTCGCCGACAGGTTGAGCGTCATGGAGGAGATAGCCGGATGCCCCGCGGGTACTTCCGGCATCAACCGGGTAAACAGCGGTGACAGCAGGCGTGCCAGCTTGGCGATCAAGCCGCTGGCCTCCCCCACGGCAACAATCCCCAGCCACAGCGCCATCAAGCCGATGAGACCGATGGCCAGCTCTACAGACAGGCCCGCCATATCAAACAGGGCCGTGACCATGCGCTGGAACACCTCCGCGTCACCCAGGCCCAGCCATTGGTAAAGAGCGCTGATAAAAGCGACGACAAAAAAGCCCAGCCAGATGCGATGCAGCATCTATTCCCCTGTAATTATGACACCCTGGCAACAGCGCGCAGTGTTAGCTGCAAGCAGACTAAAGCAAAACCTTGCATGTACCCAAGCGGAGCGTATACTGTTTTTTTATACAGTACTTGAGATATAAACCTCATCAGCATGGCAAGCAGCAGCGACATCATTGTGCGGCAGCGCAGCGTGCGCAAGGGGCGCGGCGCACTGAGTAATCAGGGCAGCCGTTACCAGCCTACCCGGGTTGAGTGGGACGACGGCATCAGCGGCGCCACACCGGTCACGGAGTGCCGCGCTGTCGAGGCGCGCAGTATTATCTCGCGCAACAGCTCGCCGGATATCCCCTTCGACCAATCGATCAATCCCTACCAGGGCTGCGAACACGGCTGCGTATACTGCTATGCAAGGCCAACCCACGCCTACCTCGATATGTCCCCCGGTGTCGATTTCGAAACCCGCCTCACTTATAAACGAAATGCCGCAGCGCAGCTGGAGCGAGAGCTTGCGAAACCGGGGTACCAGTGCAGCTGCATTACCCTGGGCGCAAATACCGACCCCTATCAGCCGGTGGAGAAAGAGCACCGGATCAGCCGGCAGCTGCTGGAAGTATTGCAGCGGCACCGCCACCCGGTGGCGATTATTACCAAGGGAGCGCTCATCACCCGGGATCTCGACATCCTGGCGGAAATGGCTACCGACGGTTTGTGTTCGGTGGCGATTAGCGTCACCACACTGGACCCTGAGCTGAAGCGACTGATGGAGCCCCGCGCGGCATCGGGCAGAGCAAGGCTGGCTGCGATGGAGGCACTGGCAACCGCAGGTGTGCCCGTCACCCTGTTATTCGCGCCGGCAATCCCGGCACTTAACGACAGCGAAATGGAAACCATACTGGAGCAGTCACAGCATGCGGGCGCGACGGCGGCGGCCTATATGTTGCTGCGATTGCCGCTGGAAATACGCGACCTGTTTTTCGAGTGGCTGCACCAGCACTATCCGCTGCGGGCAGAACATGTGATCAGTGTGTTGCGCCAGAGTCGCGGTGGCGCCGACTACGATAGCCGTTTCGGTCACCGCATGCGCGGTACCGGCGTGTTCGCCGATTTACTGTCACAACGGTTCAAGGTAGCGTGCAGGCGATTGGGGTTGGTTCAGGGAGAAGCGCGATACAGCGGCCGCACAGACCTCTTCACACCGCCCATGGCAGAGCAACAAAATCCGGGGCCTGCCAGCAATCAGTTCGAGATGTTCTGACTGTTTAAATCCAGCTGTCAGAAACAGCGGTGTGCTGCGGCCGCTTAGTGGCTTACGGTCGGATAGAAAAAATTTCGCCATTTCATGCGCTGAAACGGACGCCATTCATCGGGGTGTATTGCCAGGCGCTCGGCTACCAGATACCAGATAACCGGGTTTAGTGTCATACCACAGTGGCTGCCGCGCACCTGAATGTTCTGGCTGCGGTCATGCCCGCCCTGCTGCACGGTGGTTTGCCAGTTTACGATGCCATCGCCCTTGGAGTAGATCGCGGTGGTGGGCACGGGCGGCGCTTCATGGATGGTCGTCTGGTCGATGGGCAGGTCTTCAGAGGGATTCAGCGCGGTAAACAGGCGGGCTGGCACCGAGGCTGCCATGCGCCCGCGGCCGAAGGGGCTGCCCAGGGAAATGACCTGTCGCACCTTGTCCGGAAATTCACGCGCCAGTTCCCGCGCGAATATGCCCCCGAGACTATGGCCAACAAGTGACACGGGGCCGCTGTGACGTTCAAAAAGCTCGTGTATTCTGTCCTGCAAGCCCTCCAGCACGCCACCCCGGGGCCCGAGGTTGCGGCCCAACCCCCAGCCGTGAACACTGTAGTTAATACCACCGAGAAAACGCCGCATGGCCGAGTTATAACCATCGTCGCCCATGAAACCGGGTAATACCATGACCGCATGGCCGTCACCCAGAGGGGAAATTTTATCCAGGCGCCGGCGGCTGAGGTTGAGAGAAGCGATGTCGATGACAGCCCGGTGGGCTTCAGTGAGAGACAAGAATGCACTGGGACGCTCGATAATGGGTTCGGCGGCGTTCATGGCCGTCTGCCCACTGCAATAGACTCACTCAATATCCCGTCAGGACCCATCCCGTCACCACTTGTTCAAAACTAGTGACACGAGCATAGCCAATATTTCAGGCGGGTGGAACCCCCGTAGACCGGGGGTAACCGGAGTCCCTACAGGCGGGAGAACTCCTTGTTGAGCTCAAACTGGCGCGAGGTCACGTAAGACTCCATATCCTGTACCCGATCCAGCGCCGCATCCAGCCGCTGCCTCGCGCGCTTGAGCCGCTCGCTGCTACTGTCGGTGTAGCGAAACACCTTGCGTGGCCGATAATCGTGATGGCGTTCGTCGTATTCCATTTCAACCGAGGCCTCCTCCAGCTCTTCCTCGATGTCGCGCCCGCCGCCGGCAGTCCAGCGAGTTGGCCGCGGCTTCATCAGTATCCACGCTGCCAGGTACACCCACAGCGCCAGTGTGCCGGTAAACAGAAAGGCGCCCACCCAGGTGAGGCGTACCACCCAGCGTGCAACATCCCAGTGGTCTGCGAGGCCGGCGCACACCCCGGCGATCTTGCCATCTCTCGTGTTGCGGTACAGGTTCATGCCCCATCCGCCACTCCGGCGCGCGTGAAAACTTTGTTTGCGGTGATTGTGACGACTCATTGTCTACTCTCCCGTTGGTCTTTGTTCGCGGCCCTGCCTCTTCACCTGGCCGCGCCATTCGCTGTGATCCACATCGAGGATGGATTCCAGTGCCTCTATCCTGTCCGTCAGTTTGTCCACGGTCACGAGCATGTGCTCTACCGTCTCCCGGTCCTCTCGCGTCAGCCCCCGGGAAGCCCGGTTGACACTGCGGTAGTGCATGGTGAGCCACATGGGCACCACGATGACCAGAAACAGGATGGTCGGGACAAACATGAATTTCCAAAATTCCATCAATTCATTCCTTGGGCAGCGACTTCAGTAAAGTCATGCTGCCATTGTTGATCCAGTTAGCCAATCGGCATCTTTACCTCAACTCATTGTGACTGGGTGCCACCCATTTCCTTTTTCAGCCGCTCCAGCTCGTCGGTGATGTTGGCATCCTCCTGCAGCGAATCGATTTCCGAGGCGAGGTCCGGCGACACCTCGCGCCCTATATCCATGGACTCGAGCTGGCCTTCCAGGTTATCCATTCTTCGCTCGAAGTACTCAAAGCGCTGGAAGGCGCCATCGAGGGCCTCACGCTGCATATGCCGTTTCACCTTGATGCGTGACTCCACGGTTTTAGAGCGCATCAGCAGTGCTTTCTGCTTGGCCTTGGCATCGCTCAGCTTCTGTTGCAACTGGGCAACCTCATCGTTCAGTTGGCTAATATGCTCGTCGGTTGCCTGCAACTCGGCAGCCACGATGGCGACCTCCTCCTCTATCGCCCGCTTCTCCTGCAGCGCCGCGCGCGCCAGGTCCTCGCGCCCCTTGCTGATGGCGAGCCGCGCCTTGTCTTCCCAGCTACCGGCCTCAGCTTCCACCTGCTCCAGTCTGCGCGCTGCGGCCTTGCGGTCGGCCAGCACCCGTGCCGAGGAACTGCGCACCTCAACCAGCGTGTCCTCCATTTCCTGGATGATCAGACGGATCATCTTTTCGGGGTCTTCGGCCTGGTCCAGCATCGAATTGATATTGGAGTTAATAATGTCTGTCATGCGGGAAAAAATACCCATGGTGAATCTCCTGTTAGCCTATTCAATTGAGCCCGGGCTGCGCCCTTTCTCTGCTAATACTTATTCAGGAAGCGTGCCAGTTTTTTCAAGTTATTGTTTTTAAACACAAATATAGGCAATCAGTTCGTATTAACACATAACCTTTATCTATAATAAGGTGTAATATCCCATTGCTATTGGTGTAAATACCCTTGTATTTGGTATATTTCACCTATGAGAACACCAGTCAGTATCATCGGCAACTCTGCAGCCCTGGCCAGCTCACTGGATCAGGTGTCACAGCTCGCCTCTATCAACCGCCCGGTGCTGGTATTGGGGGAACGGGGCACCGGCAAGGAATTGGTGGCGGAACGCTTGCATTTCCTCTCCGGTCGCTGGGATGCGCCCTTGCTGAAGGTCAATTGTGCAGCCATCGCAGACAGCCTGCTGGAATCTGAGCTTTTCGGCCATGAGCAAGGCGCTTTTACCGGCGCCACGCGCAGCCAGCAGGGCCGCTTCGAACGGGCCGATGGCGGCAGCCTGTTCCTCGACGAAATCGCCACCATGTCACTGCGCCTGCAGGAAAAGCTGTTACGGCTGGTGGAATACGGTGAGTTTGAGCGCCTGGGGGGCCAGCAGACCCTGCAGGTGGACGTGCGTATTATCGCCGCGACCAATATCAACCTGAAGCAACAGGCGGCGGAGTCACTCTTTCGCAGCGACCTGCTGGACAGGCTGAGTTTCGATGTGGTGCATCTCCCGGCCCTGCGCCAACGTGCCGAGGACATTCCGGAACTCGCCCGACACTTCGCAATCCAAATGTGCGCGGAGCTGGGTTGGGAATTGTTTGCGGGCTTTACGCCGGCGGCGATGAACACCCTGCTGCAACACGACTGGCCCGGCAATGTACGTGAGCTGAAAAACGCGGTGGAACGTTCGCTGTACCGCTGGGGCAACCCCGAGGAAGCGGTGGACGAAATCACTATCGACCCCTTTACCTCGCCCTTCGCCGAACCGGTAACAGCGCTGCCGCCGGAGATTCCGGCAACTGAAACCGGGCCCCCTGCCCTGTTCAGCGAGCGTATGCATGAGATCGAGAAACAATTACTACAGGAATCGCTGCTGTTGCACGACCACAACCAGCGGCGCACCGCCGATGCCATGGGTCTGAGCTACGACCAACTGCGCCACCTGGTGCGAAAGCATAAGTTGGGTAGGCGCAAGCGGCGCAAAAATCTGTAATAATCCAAGCCCCCGAACACATTTCATAAGGACGTTACAATGCAACTTTCTCTCTCCGACAAGAGCCTGTTGAAAAACCAGGCGTATGTCGATGGCAAGTGGATTGACGCCGACAGCGGCGAGCGTTTCGCCGTTACCAACCCGGTCAATGGCGAGGTTATCACCGAGGTTGCGAAGCTGGGCCAGGCAGAAACGGCGCGCGCCATTACTGCAGCCAGCGTGGCCATGCGCGAATGGGCTCGCAAGCCCGCCAAGGCCAGGGCCGTTATTCTGCGCAAGTGGTTCGACCTGATGATGGAAAACCAGGAAGACCTGGCGATCATAATGACGGCCGAGCAGGGTAAAGTGCTCGCCGAGTCCCGCGGGGAAATCGCCTATGGCGCGTCGTTTGTGGAGTGGTTTGGCGAGCAGGCCAAGCGCATCGACGGCGACGTTATACCCGGCCCCGGCCCCGACAAACGCATTGTCTGTATCAAGCAGCCAGTGGGTGTAGTGGCAGCGATCACACCCTGGAACTTCCCCAACGCCATGATTGCACGCAAGGCGGCCCCGGCGCTGGCAGCGGGCTGTAGCATCGTGATCAAACCCGCCAGTGAAACACCACTGTCGGCCTTCGCCATGGCGGAATTGGCCGAGCGCGCCGGTGTGCCCGCCGGGGTTATCAATGTGGTAGCGGGAGGCTCATCGGATATCGGTGGCGAGCTGACTGCCAACCCACTGGTGCGCAAACTGACATTCACCGGCTCTACCCCGGTCGGCAAAATGCTGATGGAGCAGTGCGCCGCCACTGTGAAGAAAACCTCCATGGAACTGGGCGGCAACGCGCCGTTTATCGTGTTCGATGACGCTGACCTTGACGCTGCAGTTGAGGGCGCGATGATCTCCAAGTACCGCAACTCCGGCCAGACCTGCGTCTGTTCCAACCGCTTATTCGTGCAGGATGGTGTGCACGACGCCTTCGTCGAAAAGCTGGTTGCGGCCGCTGCGGCATTGACCGTGGGAGACGGCATGCAGGACGGCATTACCATCGGGCCGCTGGTCAATACCAAGGCCGTCAGCGATGTCGACGAACTGGTGCAGGCGTCGGTACAATCCGGCGCGAAAGTAGCGCTGGGCGGTGGCCCACACGCACTGGGCGGCTGTTTCTACCAGCCCACGATACTCACCGGTGTCACCGATGACATGGCGGTCTTCCGCAACGAGATCTTCGGCCCGGTAGCACCGGTTGTGCGCTTTTCCACCGAGGAAGAAGTCATAGCCATGGCCAACGACACCGAATTTGGTCTGGCATCGTACTTCTACACCCGGGATATCGGCAGGGTCTGGCGAGTCGCCGAGGCACTGGAATACGGCATCGTGGGCATTAACGAGGGCATTATCTCGAACGAGATGGCACCCTTTGGTGGCGTCAAGGAATCCGGCTCGGGCCGCGAGGGCTCGAAGTACGGCATCGACGATTACGTGGAGGTGAAGTACATGCTGATGGGCGGCCTGGAATAGCCTGCCGGCAACGGTAAAAAACTAGCCGTTAGCGGGACTCAACTTTTTGTTTTCCGCAGCGGCTACAGCGCAGCACCGTAACCAATTTCCCCTGTTTCACATCGAACTGCTTCGCCTTGTCTATCACCCACTTGTGATGACCGTGGCGGCACAGGGTATTGCCCTTGTGCTGCGCCTTAAGCGATGGCCTGCGAAAAGGGAGAATATCCGCCACAGACCTAGTCCTGTGGCAACAGCGTTCGCCGCAGGGCAGTGTTCCACGAGGCAATGCGTTGACGGCGGGTAGCGCCACTCATAGCCGAGGAAAATTCGCGCTCCGCCCGCCATATCTTGCGCACTTCCGCCGGGTTTTTCCACAGGCCCACACCCAGCCCCGCCAGATAACAGGCACCCGCAACCGTTGTTTCGATTACCTGGGGACGAATCAACTTTCGCCCCAGCACATCGGACTGGATCTGCATTAGCAACTCGTTGGCCGCGGCACCGCCGTCCACCCGCAGAGGGCGCATACGCTTGCCGAGATCGCTTTCCATGGCGCGCAGTATGTCGGCGTTCTGCAACGCCATCGCGTCGAGCGTGGCCCTTGCGATGTGGGCGCGACAGGTGCCCCTGGTAAGGCCACTGAGTGTACCCCTGGCATCCGGCGCCCAGTGCGGTGCACCCAGGCCGGTCAGCGCCGGCACAAACTCCACTCCGCCGTGATCCGGCACCTGCAGGGCGAGCGCTTCTATATCGCAGGCGTGCTTGATAATACCCAGACCGTCGCGCAGCCACTGCACCGCAGCGCCACAGACAAACGCGCCGCCCTCCAGGGCATAAACCGGCTTCGTGTTCTCCCCCAACTGCCAGGCCACCGTGGTCAGCAGGCCCTCTTCCGAGTGCACTATCTGCTGGCCGGTATTCATCACAATGAAGGAACCTGTGCCAAAGGTGCACTTGACATCGCCGGGGGCGAAACAGGCCTGCCCGAACAATGCGGCCTGCTGATCACCCGCCACCCCGGCAATCGGAATGCCGTCGGGCAGCCCCGCCACACCACGGGTGTGGCCGAGCACCCCACTTGAGGGCGCAATACGCGGGAGAATTTCCGCCGGCACTTCAAACAAGCGCAGCAGTTGCTCATCCCATTCGCCACTGGCGATATCCATCAGCGAGGTGCGGGAGGCATTCGATACATCGGTTACATGGCTTTCACCCGCGGTGAGCTGCCAGATAAGAAAGCTGTCAATGGTGCCGGCGGCCACCTGCCCGGCCTTCACAGCCCGGCCTATACCCCGGGTATTTTTGAGTAGCCAGCGAAACTTGCTGGCGGAAAAGTACGGGTCCAGAACAAGGCCCGATTTACGCCGAATAAGCGCCTCGTGGCCTTTTTGCCGCAAGGACTCACAGAATTCCGTCGTGCGTCGACATTGCCACACGATGGCGTTGTTAAGAGGCTCACCACTATCGCGGTCCCACAGTAAGGACGTTTCACGCTGATTGGTGATGCCGATGGCGACAATGTCCGCAGGCTTGCACAGTTTCTTGCGCAGGATTGCCCGGATGCCTTTTGTCACCGATGACCAGATGTCGGCCGGGCGATGTTCCACCCAGCCAGGTTTTGGATAAATTTGAGGAAATTCGTAATTGACACTGGCCCGCAACTTGCCGCGGGCATCCATCAGGGCGACAGTACTACCTGTCGTACCCTGATCGATCGCCAGTACGAACTTGGCCATTGAGTTGGCGAATGCTACTCGCCGTAACCTTCCACCGCCTTGATTTCAAGGAAGTCGGTGAAACCGTGGGAGCCCCACTCGCGGCCATTACCCGATTGCTTGAAGCCACCAAAGGGCACGTCAAAACCGCCGGCGGCGCCATTGATGTGCACGTTGCCAGCGCGGATACGGGAAGCGACAGCGCGGGCATGATTGATGTCGTCACTTTGCACGTAGCCGGCCAGACCGTACGGTGTGTCGTTGGCGACGCGAATAGCCTCTTCTTCCGTGTCATAGGGAATCATGGCCAGTACCGGGCCGAAAATTTCCTCGCGGGCGATAGTCATGTCGTTGTTCACCCCTGAAAACACGGTGGGGCGGATAAAGTAACCCTTGCTGATACCGTCGGGCCGCCCGGGGCCGCCGGTCACAACCTTGGCACCTTCAGCAACGCCTTTCTCGATAAGTGCCTGGATCTTGTCGAACTGGATCTCGGACACAACAGGGCCCATGGTAGTGCCATCTGCCGCGGGATCACCAACAACCACAGACTCGGTGACCTTGCGGGCAATCTCTTCTGCCTGTGCCAGCTTGGCTCTGGGCACCAGCATACGAGACGGCGCGTTACAGGACTGCCCGGTGTTGTTGTACATGTGCATAACACCACCAGTTACCGCCTTTTCCAGATCGGCATCATCCAGCACAATGTTCGGCGACTTGCCACCCAGTTCCTGTGTTACCCGCTTGACGGTAGGCGCCGCGTTTTGCGCAACCAGTGAGCCGGCCCGGGTAGAACCGGTAAAGGACATCATATCGACACCCGGGTGCTTGGACAGGGCCGTGCCCACAACAGGCCCATCGCCATTAATCATGTTAAAGACACCTGCGGGAACACCCGCCTCGTGCATAACCTCGGCAAACAGATAGGCAGACAGCGGCGCCACTTCACTGGGCTTGAGAATCATGGTGCAACCTACCGCCAGAGCCGGAGCCACTTTGCAGCTGATCTGGTTGACCGGCCAGTTCCAGGGAGTGATCAGGCCACACACGCCGATCGGCTCCTTGAAGACCCTGTGCTCGCCAAGGTCTTCCTCGAACTTGAACGTCTTCAGCACCTTGGCTGCTTCCTGCAGGTGGCCAAGACCACAAAATGCCTGGGCGCCCGCCGCCAGCTCCTTGGGTGCACCCATTTCCTCGCGAATGGCATCGGCGATGTCGTTGTAGCGTTTCTGGTACACCTCTATACAGGACTCAAGCAGCTCCAGGCGCTCCTTGACCGAGGTGCGGCCAAAGGTCTCAAAAGCTGTTCTGGCTGCGGCCACGGCCCGGTTTACATCTTCTTCACTGCCCATGGAAATATGGGCACAGACTTCTTCCGTGGCCGGGTTGATCACATCCAGACTTTTTGGCGTAACCGGATCTACCCACTCGCCGTTGATGTAAAATTTCATGTATTCGCGCATTATCGTTCTCCGTTCTGGGTTGCTAAAAAAAGTTCGAGATGGTTTACAGGACAGGGAGTGTAGCATTTTCCCAGAATCTGGCCACAACCCTGAACAGTTATTCAGGCCTTACTTGCACCGCCTCCGCGAGCCAGCAATCAGCCCACCTCGCGGCACCCGGAGCTGTCGCCTACAGACACGGCCCTGTCGCCCGGCGCCATTGTTTTTAGCCTCCCAATCGCTCAAACTTGCGCCCCGGAATTTAACTGGCCAACGGAGACAAAGCACATGGACAATGAAGAACTCACCCTGTTTCGCGATATGACCAGGCGCGCACTGGAACAGGAAGTGGCCCCCCATTTTGAAGAGTGGGAAGAAAAGCACATGGTCCCCCGGGAATTGTGGAACACCCTCGGCACTGCCGGCCTGCTGTGCCCGGACATGCCCGAGGAGTACGGCGCTGCGGGCACCACGCCACAAGTCACCTTCGCCATCATTGAAGAGGCCTCGCGCATGGGCTTTGGCGGCGTGGCTACCGGTTACGGCATCCACAGCAATATCGTGGCCCCCTACATAAACCACTTCGGCACCAACGAGCAGAAGGAACAGTGGCTGACGAAAATGGTCAGCGGCGAGGCTGTGGGCGCACTGGCAATGACCGAGCCCGGCGCCGGTTCCGACGTGCAGGGTATTCGCACCAACGCGGTACAGGATGGCGACGACTGGATTCTCAACGGTTCCAAGATATTCATTACCAATGGTTACCACGCCGACGTGGTTATCGTGGCGGCAATCACCGATCCGGGCAAGGGCGCCAAAGGCACATCCCTGTTCCTGGTGGACACCTCCCTGCCCGGCTTTCAGCGCGGCAAGAAGCTGGAAAAAATTGGCCAGCATACCTCCGATACCGCGGAACTGTTTTTTCAGGACGTACGCCTTCCCGCCTCCGCCCTGCTCGGTGAGCTCAACAAGGGCTTCGTGATCATGATGAAAGAGCTGCCCCGGGAGCGACTGGGTATTGCCGCACAGGCTATCGCGGCCGCTGAGGGTGCGCTGGATATCACCGTGGATTATGTCAAGGAGCGCAAGGCTTTCGGGCAGCCGGTATCGAGCTTCCAGAATACCCGCTTCCAACTGGCCGAGGTGAAAACCGAGATAGCGATCAATCGCGCTTTCTATGAAAAGTGTGCCGCCGCCTATGGCGAGGGCAATCTCAGTGCTGAGGAAGCGGCAATGCTGAAATACGCCAGCACCGAGATGCAGTGCAAAACCATTGACCAGTGCCTGCAACTGTTCGGCGGTTACGGCTATACCGCGGAATACCCGATCTCGCGTTTTTACACCGATGCACGCATTCAGCGTATCTACGGTGGTACCTCTGAAATCATGCGCGAACTGGTTGCCCGCTCTATTCTCGGCCGCTAGCGTATTATCGCCGGGCTGACGCCTACGTCAGCCCGGCTGCCCCACCAGCGCAAACATCGATAGCAGAAAAAATCCCAGGGTCACGGTGACAATTGACAGCAGCGTGGTCAACACCACGATATTGGCTGCCAGTACCCCATCTCCGCGCGCTGCCACCACCATCACAAAACTTGCCGCCGCCACCGGCGAGGCTGTGAGCAGAAACAGCACTCCCAGTTGTTCATCTCTCACGCCCATCAGCATTGCCAGCAACACAATGACCAGCGGCGCCACACAGAGCCTCCAGGCGGTAGCCTCCCAGGCGATCATGCCGGTGCTGCGCAACTGCGATATCTGCATGGAACCGCCGATACACATCAGCATCAGGGGCAGGAAAAAAGCTGACAGCCCCGCGCTCGCAGGCACTATCAGGCCCGGTATCGGCAAGCCGGAAAGGGATAGAACCACGCCGCAGGTAATACCGATGATCAGTGGGTTGCGGGCAATGCCGTACAGCAGGGATTTCGCGGTGGTGCCGCTGCCCAGCGTGCTGTTGAGCACCCAGACCGCCAGCACGTTGTAGAGCGCCGTCATCAGCGCTACTGGCAAAGCCGCCAGCAGCGGGCCGCGCTCACCATAGGCCGAAACAGCGAGGCCCAGGCCCACGATGGCGAGATTCGAACGGAATGCTGCCTGCACGAAAATACCCTGCAGTGCCCGGGGGTGACCACGCCAACGGCTGTAGGCCCAGGCCAGAGCCAGCGTGATGAATGTTCCGAGCGCACCTGCGGCAAGGTATCGGGCGCTGCCCAATGTGGAGTAATCCACCTGCGCCGCACTGGCAAACAACATCAGCGGCAGACCGTAATTGAATGCAAGCCGCGACACGGTGCCGATAAGCGCGGCAGACACCAGCCCAACGCGGCGCAGCAACAAGCCCAGCAGTACCCAGCCAAAAGTGGGTACCGAGACAGACAGAGCGCTGTACAGCAGCGCCAGGGGATCGCTAATCAAGAGACGCGATTACGCCAGCTCGATAATCGTCTCGCTCAAAGCCGACAGCAGGCTGTCAATTTGCGCAATCTCGATGACGAAGGGCAAGCCCATCTGAATGGTGTCGCCGCCGTAGCGCACGTAGAAACCCTTCTCCCACATACGCAGCGCAATCTCAAAGGGCCGCCTGGCAGGCTCACCCGGATAGGGCTCCAGCTGCAGTGCACCGGCAAACCCGAAGTTGCGTATATCTGCCACATGGGGCAATCCGGCGAGCTGGTGCAGGCCGTCTTCAAAGTGCGGCGCCAGTTCTGCGACCCGTTGCGGCAATTGCTCCCGCTCAAGAATATCCAGTGCGGCAATGCCCGCCGCACAGGCGACCGGGTGCGCGGAGTAGGTATAGCCGTGGGGGAACTCCAGCATGTAATCCGGGCCACCCTGGGCCATAAAAGTCTGGTATATATCACTGCTGGCCACCACCGCGCCCATGGGCACTGCACCGTTGGTCAGCTGCTTCGCCAGGTTCATGATGTCGGGCACCACCCCGAATACGTCGGCGCCGGTCAGGCCGCCACAGCGGCCGAGCCCGGTTATCACCTCGTCAAAGATCAGCAGGATATTATTGGCCGTGCAGATATCCCGCAGCCGCTGAAGATAGCCTGCAGGTGGCGGGATCACACCGGCCGAACCGGCCATAGGTTCGACAATTACCGCCGCTATGTTGGACGCATCGTGCAGTTCGATAAGGTCGGTGAGTTCGTTCGCCAGCTGCCAGCCACGGCTGGGCATACCGCGGGTGAACGCGTTCTCAGCACGCAGGGTGTGGGACAGGTGATCGGCGTCTACTGCCGGGCCAAATAGCTTCCGGTTGGCGCCGATACCGCCCACGGATATACCACCAAAATTCACGCCGTGGTAACCCTTCTCGCGGCCGATCAGTTTGGTCTTGGTGGGCTGCCCTTTCAGGCGCCAGTAGGCGCGGGCCATCTTCAACGACGTATCGGCAGACTCCGACCCTGAGCCGGTGAAAAACACATAGTCCAGGCCATCAGGAGTGAGCGCTTTTACCTTGTTCGCCAGCTCGAAAGAGCCGGGGTGACCAAATTGAAAGGCCGGGGAGTAATCCAGCGTCTGCAGTTGTGTGTACACCGCCTCGGCGATTTCCGGCCGGTTGTGGCCGGCACCGCTGCACCACAAGCCCGACATGCCGTCCAATACCTCGCGCCCCTTGTCATCGATAAAATGCACGCCCCTGGCAGCCACGATCATGCGGGGATCCTTCTTGAACTGGCGGTTGCCGGTGTAGGGCATCCAGTGCGCCTCAAGCGTCTCGCGGCTCAGGAAGGGGGTAGAAGATTTACTGTTCATCGAAGAGGCCTCGAAATGTGGGGTATGAGGTGTATTCTAGAGGCGGTTTAAAGGTGTATAAAGTATTATCTATCGACCTGAAGTTTCATTTATATTCATCTAATTAACCCCGGTATCCCCCTATGGTCAGAAAAGCCCTGCTGGGCAATCTCACAGACAGCGACCTGCGGCTGTTACGCGTATTCAGGGCGGTCGCCGCCTGCGGTGGATTTGCCGCCGCGGAACTTGAGCTGAATATCAATCGCAGCACCATATCCCGCCATATCAAGGATCTGGAGACACGGCTGGGTGTCACCCTCTGCCGCCGTGGCCGGGCCGGGTTTGCCCTCACCAGCGAGGGTGCGCAAGTGCTGTCCGGGGCAATGAAAGTGATGGCTGCAATGGAGGATTTCCAGCACGAGGTTGACGACCTGCATCAGCGGCTGACAGGCTCTCTCGCCCTGGCAGTGTTCGACAAAACGGCCTCTAACCCGCGCTGCCATATCAGCCGGGCGCTTGCCCTCTTCGATGAACAAGCGCCGGATGTGCACCCGCAGCTACACGTGCTGCCGATCAATACCATAGAAACCGGGGTGATAGAGGGCCGCTTCCAGGTCGGTATCATACCGACGCACAGGCCATCCAGCAGTCTCGACTATTACCCTTTGTTCGACGAACAGATGTATCTGTACTGCGCCCCCGGGCACCCGCTGTACAACCCGGGCAGCGACGCGCTCACCGCCGAGACTGTGCGCGCCCACCATTACGTGGGGATTGGCCACCACTCGCCCAATATGGAAATTACCCGCGAACTGGAATTACGCCGCCACGCCACTGCCCACGACCAGGAAGCAGTGGCGCACCTGGTACTTTCCGGCAAATACCTGGGGTTTCTGCCAGAGCATTACGCGGAGAGTTTTGTCACACGGGGTTTGATGCGGCCGGTATTGCCGGCGGTACTGCAATACGTTTGCGGGTTCAGTGCCATTGTGCGGCACTCGCCCGCACCCAGCCGGGTGGTGCAGACCCTGCTGGATGCTCTGGTGTCAGTACATTCCTGATTCACAGCTATGTCGCCCTAATCGCGATAACCACTGATCGACTTGGCCGCCTGGTAGGCGAACGTCATGGCGGGGCCCAGGGTGGCACCCGGACCGGGATAGCACGGCAGTGTCGGTGCGCTGCAGTTGCCTATGGCGTACAGGCCCTTAATGCTGTGCCCGTCTTCGTGCATAACCTGGGCATTGGCATTAATGACCATGCCGCCCTGGGTGCCGAAATCACCCGGGTCTACTTTCATCGCATAAAATGGCGGTTTCGCGATTGGCCCGAGGCAAGGGTTTGGTGTTACACGGGGGTCACCATAATAGCGGTCGTAAGCGGATTCGCCGCGGTGGCAATCCGGGTCGACGCCGGTGCGGGCGTACTCGTTCATTTTGCCAACGGATGCCGCAAGGCCGGAGGCATCGACGCCAATCTTGGCGGCCAACTCGGCAATCGTGTCGGCCTTGGCAAAAAACCCGTCCTGCTCATAACGCCTGGGTAGCAACCAGTCGGGACGGAACTTGCTGTTATACAAAGGGCCCACAAAATAGCTGGCGCGAAAATGGGCGTCAAAAATATGCCAAGCTGGGTTACAGGGGTTTTCTTCGCTGTGCTTGCGAAAAGTCTCCTGCTGAAAAGCCATGTAGTTCTGGGATTCGTTACTGAAGCGTTCCCCCGCCGGGTTCACCATCATGGAGCCGGGATAGGATTTTTCCATAATGCTCAGCCGGGGAATCTCCTCCCCCGGTACGGAGATTGTGTTGCACCACCAGGCCTCGTTAAGGCGATGCATTTTTGCGCCCAGGCGGATGCCCTCGCGAATTGCGTCGCCGGTATTATCTTTGGTGCCCGCACTCCACAGGTGGTTGGTGGGCTGGGGCAGGTATTTTTCGCGCATCTCCTGATTGTGCTCGAAGCCGCCTGCGGCCAGCACCACAGCCTTGCGCGCCTGGATGCGCAGGGGCCGGCCATTGCGCCGGACTTCCACCCCGATAACAGCGCCACCCTCATCGATAACCCGTGTCATGGCGGTGTTGCGCCACAGCGGAATGTCACGGTCCTGCAGTGATGCGCGCAGGCGGGCAACACCGGCACAACCGGTGGCGAGGCGGCGATGAAAGCGGTCGCGCAAACGCCAGGGAATATCAACGACATAGGCTGCAACAAGTTTGAGGGCGATCTTCCACCAGCCTGGCTGCTGCCCTATCAACAGCGCAGCCTCCTGCTGGGTAATGCCGATAACCCCCGCCAGATGCATCATGGGGTGGGTGCGCCGCAGGTAACGCCACTCCTCTCCCAACTCATCTGCATCAAAGGTCTTGGGCTCCATCGAGCGGTGCCCCGTCATGGCGCCGTCCAGGTCGGTGTAGTAATCCGGGTAATGGGCCAGACTTTCGTACCGTGCGCGGGTATGGCGGTGCAGGAATTCCACCATCTTCGGGCCGTTCTCGAGGTAGGCGTCCAGCTGGTATTCCGGCACCTCCTCGGTGCTGATCAACTGGCGCAAATAGGTTTTGGCCGCGCTGATTGAGTCCTCGGCACCGGCGTCCCGGGCATAGCGGTTACAGGGTATCCAAACCCCTCCCCCGGAGATCGAGCTGGTACCACCGTACAAATGGGACTTCTCAACCACCAGCACATCCCGGGTGCCCATTTCATGGCTGCACAGTGCGGCGGTCAGGCCACCGTTGCCGGACCCGACCACCACAACATCATAACTGTAATCCCACTGCTGTTCCGCGCTCATGTCACGTCCCTGCTGTAACGATAGCGTCATGGTAGCGCACTCTCTCGGCAAATCAGCCAAGCCCTGGGACTTAAGCCCCCGGAGGTTCAATAAATTGGGCATGTGCCCTACACTGGGCGGCACCGAATCAGGATTCATACGCCAGGGAACAGAACATGACACAATATAGCGGAAAAAAATGGCTGGCCGCAGCCACACTCAGCAGCGCCCTTCTGGCAATGCCGGCAGCTTCCCACTTTGATGAAGATGAAATGCCGCAATCCTATCGGCAGTCCTACTTTGCCCTGCTGGCCGCAAATTTCGGCCCTATGGTCGCCTCCGTCAAGGGCGAGATTCCCTGGGAACAGGCGCGCATGGAAAACTGGGCGAACGACCTGGCCACCTTGTCCACGCTTGACGTAATGCGCGGCTTCGTCGATGGCTCGGACAAGGGAACAACCCGCGCCAAGCCGGAAATATGGGAGAACAAGGCAGATTTCACCAGCAAAATGGAAGCCTTGCATAAAGAGCTGGCAACTCTGCAAGAAGTGACAGCAAAAGGAGACCGCGCCAAGATTGCCGTGCAGATCGGTATGGCCGGCAAAGCGTGCAAGGCCTGCCACGATGAGTACAAAGCGAAAAACTACCTGTACTGATTACCACATAAGAGCAGGTGGCGATGGCGCCAACTGCAACACGCCCCACAGAGCAAACGCTGCTAGTAAGGCGATAAGCAGTGCCCGCCAAATGGGGACCGGCGCCTCGCGCCCACTGCGCCCCGGTGCGCTGCCGCGGATCATGGGCTGCAGCAATCGCTGCTTGCGCCAGAGCTGGTGATAGAGAACGGCGAGTATATGCAGCGCCACAAATGCCAGCAGTGCATTAAAAGTCATCTCGTGTACCAGGCCCATAATGTCGCGCCACTCACCATTGGCGGCGTAATACAGCGGGCCAGTGAAAAAAACGTCATCGCTGTTAAACAACCCGCTGATTGCCTGCGTCAGCAGCAACAGCAATAAAACCAGTACTGACCAGCCGCCGAGTGGATTGTGGCCGACACCGCGCGCTTCACGCCCCCGCAAATAGGCCACAACCCTGGCTGGCGCTACCAGAAAATCAGCAAAGCGCGAGTGCACGCTGCCGAGAAAACCCCAACAGATACGGCTGATAACCAGCACAATAACCGTATAGCCCAGCCATTGGTGCAGGTCGTAGTTTTCCCACTCTGCGCTCCACCAGGAAAGTGGCAGGCAGAGGACGATTGCCCAGTGAAAAAAACGGGTGGGGATATCCCAAAGCGGGTAGCGTTTACCCGGTGCAGCCACTGCTCAAGTCCGGCCTCTTACCAGCGCCGGGTAATCCGCGCTGACGTTCTCATGCAGATAGACCCAGTGTTTTTCTGCCAGCACGGCCCGATGCCGCGCGCCCTCGGTGGAGGGCGCCGCGGTGTCATAGCCTGCATCGCCGGGAAACATCACTGTCACCACGCCCCCCTCGTTGGTAAAAACCGGCAACACTTCCGGCACTGAACTGTCGCGCTCTTCAGCGACCAATTCTGCAACAGAATCATAGGATGCCAGACTTAACAATGTGACCACTGTAGGGGGCAGCATGGGCAGTTCACCGCGACGGTGTTTGGCCAGGGCACCCCGAACATTTATCCACTGGTGGTCGTGAATCTCGCCGCCGTCTATCACCACATCACCCTGGCCAGAAACCGGGGCGGCATAAATCCACGTGGAGAAACGTCTTGGCTCGGCCTCCGGCGTGGTCCAGTGGCTTACCAGCACCATGTCTTCTGGCTCTGCTTGCAGGCCGGACTCCTCCTCCGCCTCGCGGGCCGCGGCAACTCTGGAGGCAGCCAGGGTATCCCCCTGCGCCACAGCAAGATCCTGCTCCTCCAGCGCGCCGCCGGGAAACACCCACAAGCCGCCGGCGAACATCAGGGCCTTGTTGCGCTTCAATAGCAGGGTTTCAGGACCCTCTGCGGATTCGCGCAACAACACGACAGTGCTTGCGGGACGCGGTTCTGGAGGTTTAGTCATGCGACGGTTTCCATTTAACAAAAGAAGATGGTGAAAGATAACAGCATATATACCCGGACGACGAGTCCGGACAGGCGGTGATTTCGATCTCTGGTCCACTCCACAATACCGCCAACTTTGCCTTCACTGGCTAAAACTGGAATGCTGGGAGGCCTGTCTATTTAACGGCGATTTTACTTTTGAAACCACATCGATGTAACGGCTTTCTTGCCTGCCTGTTTATGCTATTACCCCTCACCGGCTCAGCCCAGACCGCGCCAATGGAGGCGTTAGCCGTTACAGAGCAGCGCGGCGACCGTGCAAATACAACACGAGAGCCCTGTGCCGACTACAGTGCAACGCGCCGACCCTTTTTCGGGGATACTCATGTACACACTGCCTTGTCTTTCGATGCCAGCTCCCAGGACACCCGCAACAGGCCCCCGCAGGCCTATGACTTTGCCCGGGGTGCTCGCATGGGCATTCAACCCTACGATGACAAGAGCCAGGCCATGCGCCACGTCGAGCTGGACCGCCCACTGGATTTCGCCGCCGTCACGGATCACTCGGAATTCTTTGGCGAGATAAGCATGTGCACCACACCGGGAGCCCCCGGCTACTGGCATCCGGTGTGTATTGGCCACCGCTGGTTTCCCTCTTTCTCCTTCGCAACGTTTGGTGCTTACGGTATGGCGGCGAAAAAACGTTGGGGCTTTTGCGGCGACGACAGTGAACAGTGTTTCACAGCGGCCAATGCAACCTGGCAGGATGTGCAGGCAGCGGCAGAACAGGCCTACGATCGCAGTAGTGACTGCAGTTTCACCAGCTTTGTGGGCTACGAGTGGACGGCCAGCGTGGGTGCCGGCCAGAACCTGCACCACAACGTGATATTTCGCAATGCACTGGTGCCGGACCGCGCCCTGAGCTGGATTGACACACCTTCACAGGTGCAGCTGTGGGATTATCTGGAAAAAGAGTGTGTGCAGGACAAGCCCGGCTGTGATGCAGTCGCCATCCCGCACAATTCCAACCTGAGCGGCGGGCTGATGTTCGAAACAGCCCGGGTCCAGAACGAGAGTATACCCACTGCCCCGGTTACGGCAGCGGAGGCCGCCAGACGCGCTCGCTGGAACCCCTTGTTTGAGGTGATGCAGCACAAGGGTGCATCCGAATGCGACAACCGCATCGCCATCTGGGCCGAGGATGAGTTCTGCGATTTTGAGTTACTGGAGTACGACAGTTTTGGCGGCAAGAATTCCGGTGCCGTCGGCGGCGCGTCGCTTGAAGTGCTCGCACTGTTCGTACCTGATGAAGACATGCCGGTCACCAAGCTGCCAGAGCAAAGCAATTTTCTGCGTTACGCCCTGAAAAAAGGGTTGGAGCAACAGGCGGAGCTGGGTGTGAACAGCTTCAAGTATGGCCTTATTTCCAGCACCGACACGCATATCGCCGCGGCGGGATTGGTGATGGAGAAGAACTTTGTCGGGCACGGCGGCGCCGGCATGGGGGCGGCGGACGCCTTGCCAGTTGGCCTGCCGGACGACCTTGAATACGGCCCCGGTGGGCTGGCGGTGCTGTACGCCGAAGAAAACACCCGGGATTCACTGTTCGCCGCCATGCAGCGCAGGGAAGCCTACGCGACCAGTGGTACCCGGCCAACGCTGCGGTTTTTTGGCGGCTGGGACTACCCATCCGACCTCTGCGCCAAAAGTGATCTTGTGGCACAGGGTTACGCGGGCGGTGTGCCCATGGGCGGAGACCTGCCGCTCCCCGCCTCCACTCAGGCCAGCCCACGCTTCGTCGTATCCGCCGCCTACGACCCGGGCACGGCGGAGTACCCCGGCGCCGCGCTGCAGCGTATTCAGTTGATCAAGGGCTGGTACCAGGGCGGCGAATTACAGGAGCGAACGCTGGACATTGCCGGCGGCGATAATTCAGCCAGTGTCGATATCAATAGCTGCCAGAGGACCGGCGAGGGCCACAGCCAGTTATGTACCGTGTGGGAAGACCGGGATTTTGATCCCTCGGCGCAGGCCTTTTACTATACCCGGGTACTGGAAAATCCCAGCTGCCGCTGGAGTCAGTATGCCTGCGCAGATGCGGGTGTGCGCTGTGACAATGCGGCAACCATTCCCGCAGGCATGGAGAAATGCTGCGCAGCCAACCACAAAAAAACCATCCAGGAACGCGCCTGGAGTTCCCCTATCTGGTATACGCCAGAAAGCTGATGTTGAGAGTCATTGCAATCTAACCCAGGGCGCGGGCGGCCATACCGAGATCAAAACCCAGTGCCTGAGCCCGCTGTATCGCTGCCTGTCGCGCCTCCTGGGAACGGGTTGCCACCCACAGATTGGTGCAGCGCGTTCCGGTGCGACAAAAGGCGAACACTGGGTGTGCCTCGTCATCGAAAAGCGTTGCCATTTGCGCTGCGCCGGGGCCTGGAAAGTCCATCGCTGTAACCGGTAGGTGAAAATATTCAAGCCCCGCATCAACCGCCGCAGCTTCAAGCTGGGCGCTGGTGGGCTGGCCCGGCTCCTCCCCGTCGGGGCGATTATTCACCAGCACCTTGTAACCGGCCTTGGCAATCTCTGCCACCTGGGCCGGGGTGACCTGGCCGGCAACTGCGATAGTATCTGTCAGCTGTGCTGCATTCATGGGCAACATACTCCTACTCGGGTGTTCCTGTGTGAGTGGTAACCTGATCGAGCCCCTTGCGGAGCTGTCTGGCCCAGCGGCTTAGCACACGCCTTGCCTCCGCCTGGTTGGTCACCGAATTGGACCATTGCAACCAGCTGGTCTCCGGGCTGCGGTAGCGATCGACAATTCGCACCAGGGTTTCGCCGGTGGTGCCGTCCTGCAATTCCAGCACCAGCGTCATTTCCCCAGCCTGGGTGGTGTAGGTGCGCTGCATCCCGGCGGAGTGTGTGTCGGGCGCGGAGATATCAAGATTGATTATCGACGGGCGCAGGATAAGCACACCCTCGCCATCGCTGAAGTTGTCCACCAGGGGGTAAGGGGGCGCCTGCTCCAGGGCTTCACGGAAATACTTCTCGCACTCACTGGCCAGCGTATCCTTGATCCGGTCGACATCCTTTTGTGTTACCCGGTTGCCCAGGTCAAGCCGTGAGTTGTTCTGGTCACGCAACCAGTTCTTCTTGAATGCCACATCACAGGCTTCAACGCCGTAGGCCTGATAACCGCTCAGGTCTGCTCCAGCACGTTTATAGACCTGACCGAATTTTGTATCCGGCTGCAAATCCAGACCGTCATAGGTCTGCGGCACCAGGGAGTTACTGGTACAGGCCGCCAATGTAAGCGCCGCACATGCCAGCAGGGACTTTATCGTATTGCTACCTTGCATCGTTCCACCTCTCTAACAGTAGGGGCGTGGCAGCGCCTCAGGGTTGGTCAATCAGGCCGAAATCACTGGCGAGGATGTCGATAATCTCCGCCTTGGGATTATCGGAAATCTGTAATGGGCCCCCGATAATTTTCTCTGCGATACCCACGTAGGTGTCGGAGACCGCCATGAGCACCTCTGTGGGCAGGGCATTATCCCTGGCCAGGCTCACTCGCTCCAGCATGCGGTCCTTGTTCAATAATATGTCTGGCTCGGGAAAGTGTTGCAGCAATAACTGGCGGAAATCTTCCTTGGAATTTTCCACCACCCTGCCCTCGCGGAAGGCGGGGCCGTCCCAGATACGGGATGAGTCCGGCGTGCCCACTTCATCCATGTAGATCAGCTTGTCCCGCCCGGCGCGATCGGTCACATAACCGAACTCAAACTTGGTATCGACAAAAATCTGGTCGAGTTTCTCCAACTCTTTACTGATCAAAGCGAAGCCCTGCCGTAGCAGCGTTTCGTAAAGATCGACATCTGCCGGGTCGAGAAAGTTAAAGGCGGCATAATTTTTCTCAATATCAAGCCGCGTGATATTCACATCGTCCGCCTCTGGCACACCGGGTATTCCCGTGAGAATCCCTTTGGTAGAAGGAGTAATCAGTAATTCCGGCAACTTCTGGTCGCGGCTCAGACCGTCCGGAATCTCAATGCCGCAGAATTCTCGCTCGCCTTTGGCATAGGAGCGCCACATGGACCCGGTAATGTACTGCCGCGCTATGGCCTCAATCGTGACCGGGCGCGCTTTCTGTACTATCCACACCAGCGGGTGGGGTATTTCCAGAATGTGGCTGTCCGCCAGCCCCTGCTCACGAAACAAACGAAACCAGTGGTTGGATATCGCATTCAGTGCCGCACCCTTGCCCGGCACACCGCGCATACCGCCTTCACCGTGCCAGATGCAATCAAAGGCGGAAATGCGGTCCGAGATAACCATAATAGCCAGCGGTGCATCCGGGGCCACGTCATAGCCCCGCTCCCGCACCAGCCTGGCGCTGTCGGCCGCCGTCAGCCAGTAAACAGAGCGCACCTTGCCACTGTGTACCGGTGCCTCGGTGCGGATGGGCAGGTCGTTGTTTACAGCGAGTACCTTATCGGCAAGACTCATAGTCTCTGGTCCTGTTTGTGATATTGAAATACGGGTCGGCAATATTAGCAGAGCTATTGATCGAGGGCATCAGCGTGAGACATTTTCCGGCGTTGATCGCCGGACTGCCAGGGCGCGGTGCTCCCGCAGGTGCAGCGCAACGTCAAGTGCCAGTTTGAGTAATACCAGTACTGCCAGCATGGCCAATGGCTGCCCCAGTGCTATCACAGCAAACCCTCCCAGCAGTATGGCGACATGGAGAATCATAATACGGCCATAGGGTGCAGCCATCAGCTGGCTCAGGTTCAGTTCGTCCCGCTCTCGCCCAATCAGGAAATTGACCACAAAAGAAACCCCGTGGCTGATATAGAGCGCCGCGACCGCCAGCAGCCAATCAGGTGGTGCGTACACCAGAACCTGACGCACCACATTGACCAGCATTTGCGGAAACACCAGAAAAGCGGGCCAGGGGTCGCCCGGCATGGGGTCTATGCCCTCGTCCAACAACAAAGTGGCAATAAACAGGCCGTGTACTGCACAAAAGCCACCGTAGTGAATGACAAAGAACGTACCCATGCCCAACGCTCCAAGCGGCGATACCACCAGCATCTTGAGTAAGGTATAGAACCCCAGCACCAGGTTTTCTGACCAGTAAAGCACCATCAGTGCAGCCACATCCCAGCCCAGCATCAGGACACCCACCAGCGGCAGTAAATTCACCAACACCAGCACGACCAGACTTGCCCGGCGCCGGGCACCACCGTAGGTCGTTTCCCGCTGGGCAAATTCTGAGCTGATAATGCGTCTCCCTGGTACCGGCGGCGAGTCGAATGAGGACATCATGCACCAGAAAGCATAAAATAGCGTATTAGCGAGACGACATTAAGATAAAAATGGGAAACAGCAGTATGTCCGAGGCACAAACCCCCTACCAACTTCTCGGCGAGCAGGGTATCCGTGAACTTACCAATGCGTTCTACGACATTATGGACAGCCTGCCTGAAGCGACCGGCGTGCGCGCAATGCACGCCAGTGACCTGGCGCCGATGAAAGAAAAGCTGGCCGAATACCTGATTGGCTGGATGGGCGGACCGCCACTTTACGCCGACAAATATGGTACCGTGTGCATGACAACTCCCCACGAACACTATCATATTGGCCCCGAAGAACGGGACCAGTGGCTACTGTGCATGGAGCGGGCCCTGGCTCAAACCGGCGCCAGCGAGGAGGTTGTGGCCATGCTGAAAATCCCGCTATTTCGAATTGCCGATGCCGTACGCAATCGCGAGGGACCCAGTGCTGCCGCAACCGACTCCAACATCATAGCGGCAGGCTAACAACTGAGGCTCGACAATGCGTTTTTCCTTTCCCATGCTCGGCGCGACAGCGCTTCTTTTCTGCCCGCTGTCTCAGGCCCAGACACCGGCACTTGAACAGGTACTGGTTACCGCCACGCAGGTACCCGAGGACGGTGTCAAACTGCCACTTGCCTGGTCAAGCCTCAGCGAGGACACACTGCAACTGGTGGGACAAACCCATATCAATGAGGTCATGCAACAAGTACCCGGGGCCTGGATTTCCCGGGGCAATGGCCAGGAAAGTCTTATCTCCCTGCGGTCGCCGGTACTGACGGGCGCGGGTAGTTGCGGCGCCTTCCTCACCGCCGCGGACGGTATCAGCCTGCGCGCACCGGGCTTCTGCAACGTCAACCAGCTGTTCGACGCCAATACCGAACAGGCCGGGCGCATAGAAGTTATCAAGGGGCCAGCCACGTCCCTGTACGGGTCCAATGCCATGCACGGACTGATTAACGTACTCAGTGCCGCCCCCAGCGAAAGCTACGACCAGAATATTGCCCTGGAAGTCGGGCCGTATGACTATTACCGGGCCAAGTACCGCTACGGCAACACCTGGGGCAAACACGGTGTGAGTGCACGTATCAACGGCACAACGGATGGCGGCTACCTGGACGACGCCGGTTACGACCAGCAGAAAGCGACCTTGCGCCATGACTACTCAGGCGAACAGTGGAATATCAGCAGCGTGTTCGATTACGCCAACCTGAACCAGGAAACGGCCGGCTTTCTGCAGGGGTACAAGGCCTACGACGACAACAGTATCCGGCGTGACAACCCAAACCCGGAAGCCTATCGTGATGCCCGCTCCTACCGCTTTCACACCGCCGCCAGCCGCAGCCTGGACTCGGCCAATACGCTGATCCTCACACCCTACCTGCGCAATAATGAAATGAAATTTCTGATGCATTTCGTGCCCTGGCAGCCGGTGGAAAAAAATCAGCACGACAGCCTGGGTATGCGCGCTGTAATCAACACCGAGAGTGAAAATAGTAGCTGGGTAAACGGTATCGAGTTGGAGTACACCGACGGTAGCCTCCAGGAATACCAACAGGAAGACTTCAGCCCCAATCAACCAGCGGGTATCCACTACGACTATCAGGTGGATGCCTCAGTGGCCGCGCTCTTCAGTCAATGGCGTGGCAGCGTGACCGAGCGCTGGGAATTGAGTGCCGGCGCGCGTCTGGAATACACCTATTACGACTACGATAACAAAACCGGCGACGGCCCCGCCTGTGAGCCCACGGCAAGCGCCTGCCGCTTTTACCGCCCCGCCGACCGTGACGACGACTTTACCAATTGGAGTGCCAACGCAGGCGTCAGCTACAGCCTGACACCGGATACCATCGCCTATCTGCGTGCTGCCAACGGCTTTCGCGCGCCGCAGACATCGGAGTTGTACCGCCTGCAATCCGGGCAGAAAGTGGCCGACCTGGATTCAGAAGAACTGAGCAATATTGAACTGGGATTGCGTGGTACCTGGCAGGATCAGCTGGCATACGACTTGTCGGTATACCTGATGCACAAGGACAATGTGATCTTTCAGGATGACAACCGTTTCAATGTCAGCGGTGCAAAAACCCGGCACTACGGCGCCGAACTCAGTCTCGATTACCGCTTCGACGAGCACTGGTATTTTCGCCTGGACGGCACCTGGGCCAACCACACCTACGACAATGAAATCACTTTGCTCGGCACCAGTGGCAACATCAAGGGCAACACGATAGACACCGCACCGGAGACTTTCGGTAGCGCGCGACTGGGCTGGAATTTTTCAACGCCGTCCGAGCAGGACGGCACGGTGGAACTGGAGTGGGTGTATATGGATAACTACTACCTGGACCCCGCCAACGAGCATCAGTACGACGGCCACTCATTATTCAACCTGCGCATGTCGGCCATGCTTGACCAGCACTGGCGAGGCACGCTGCGCGTGACCAATATACTCGATGAAAACTACGCCGAGCGCGCGGACATCGGCTTCGGCGAATACCGCTATTTTGTCGGCCAGCCGCGCGGGGCATACCTGGAGATCAGCTACCAGTTCGGCTCATAAATTACGGCCGGGCGCCATACCCGAAGCTGCGCCCTACCCCAGCGGCCGAAGACCGACGCCCGCCCGTACTTTTTCCATCAAGGGCACCGAGTATTCCCGGGCGCGGTCGGCACCTTTTTTGAGCACTTCCTCGACATAGCCGGGCTCGTCCATCAGCTGTTGATAGCGTTCACGCGATCCAGCCAACTCGGCATTCACCAGTTCGAATAACTGCTTTTTGGCTTCGCCCCAGGCAATACCGTTTTCAAATTCGCGGCGCATACTCGCAATATCGTCATCGGAGGCGAAGGCCGACCACAATTGAAATACGGTGGAGTCATCCGGGTCCTTGGGCTCGCCGGGTTCCAGCAGGTTGGTCTTGATTTTGTTGATGCTTTTGCGCAACTGCTTTTCGCCCTGGAACAGGGGAATAGTGTTGTTGTAGCTCTTGCTCATTTTGCGCCCGTCCAGGCCTTGAAGCACTGCCACGTTGTCGTCCACCACCGCCTCCGGCAGGGTGAACACCTCGGCGAAATTGTGGTTGAAGCGCTGGGCGATATCCCGCGCCATTTCCACATGCTGTATCTGGTCGCGACCCACGGGAATATGGCTGGCGTTGAACATCAGGATATCCGCCGCCATCAGCACCGGATAGCTGAACAGCCCCATGGTAATACCGAAATCCGGGTCCTCGCCCGCTTCCTCATTAGCCTGCACCGCTGCCTTGTATGCGTGAGCCCGGTTCATCAGCCCCTTGGCCGCGCTACAGTTCAGTATCCAGGTCAGTTCGGGAATTTCAGGAATATCCGACTGTCGATAGAACAGGGCCTTGTCCGTATCCAGGCCCATGGCAATCCAGGTTGCAGCAATTTCCTTACTCGACTGATGCACCAGCTCGGGATCCTG
The DNA here is from genome assembly GCA_963977485.1 of uncultured Haliea sp. GTDB lineage: Bacteria > Pseudomonadota > Gammaproteobacteria > Pseudomonadales > Halieaceae > JARRPM01. Next base: position 900,671 of record CAXBOW010000002.1, on the reverse strand, counting down.
ACACTTGATCAGGGCATGGAAATCGGCGAGGAAAAAGAAGGAATCCTTTGAGGAATCCAGTGAGGACGCAATGGAGGGACGAATAGCGCCCACATAGTTGCCCAGATGAGGAGTACCCGAGGGGGTAATGCCGGTGAGAACGCGCTGCCTGGCCATGAATATTCGCCTGCTTCAAAAAGCCGCCCATAATACTGGGAATGCTCTGCAGTGGCTATCCCGCAGCGTGCGTCAGCGCGTGAAACAGTTCGGCATAAGCCCCGCGCAATGGCCCGCTGCCAAAATATGATACGTCGGGCACTACCGCGTCTCCCTGTTTAACTTCAGTCGCAAGGCGGCACACCAGGGCCGCCGCGCCCCACCCTTCTGCTGTTACATCGCTGCCCTGGCAGGGGTAACGGAATTGTGCGGCAAAAATCTCCGGATAGGCCTGCCGGTCAGGCACCGCGGGCAGGCAGCCACTGGCCACAGCTTCCAGCACCGCCAGGCCCTGGAATTCGTGCTGTGCCGTTGAGAGCACGATGTCTGCATCGCGCAACAGTGCGCGGTAATCGGCAACAGCCTCCAGGTAGCCGAACTGCACCAGTCGATGCCCGAACTCCGACTCGATTTGACTGAAAACCGACGGCGAACTGCGAAATTGCTGCCCGGTCATCGCCAGTTCGTAGTCCAAACCACGGCGCTCCAACTCGGCCAGCGTGTGCCACAGCGTATCGCCGCCCTTGTCGTGTTCAAAACGACCCGTCCACAGCAGGCGCAGCGGCCGCTGCGGGTAGCTACCGGCAGCCGTGGGCCAGCCAACACCCCCGGCGGCGGTGTTGCTCTCAATGTCTATTGGTACAGGCAAGACAGTGGCCTTAGCCGCCAGCATTACCGCCACACCGGCGGGGACCCTGTCCGGCAGCTTGCGCAACAACGCGTCCACTCCCGCCAGGAAGGTGTCGCGATTATAGGCGGAGTTGAACACCAGGCGGTCCGCAGCTAGCGCCGAGTAGAGGCTTACCATTTGCGCCTCCACCAGGCTGTGCTGTGTACTCTGCTGGGGATAATCAAACTGGTTCTCGTGAAAGTAAAGCAGCGATGGCAATCTGGCCAATGCCGGTACCAGGCCCCGCAGGGTGGCCAGATCGACCATAGAGGTCGCGACCAACAGCTGGTAATCACCCTCCAGCACCGCCCGCTCCGACAGCGACCAGTACAACGGGTTGCCCCTGATGCGCCAGCTGAAATGCCGCGGCGGGAGTGTCAGAACCTGCCATTCCCATGCGGGAAACATGTCGAGCAAACTGCGCTGCCAGTGCAAGTGACTGGCAGCGGCATAGGCCGACAACAACAGAACCTTCATGGTGTCAACTGGCAGCCAGTGGCCCCCGGTGATTGTAGAAGCGACGCAGCAGGCGGCTCAGGTCCCAGGCATCCCGGGCGCCCGCGGTCTCGCGGATGGAGTGCATACCCAGGGTGGGTGCGCCCACATCTATCGTGCGTATGCCGGTGCCGCCGGCGGTGATAGGGCCAATAGTGCTGCCGCAACCCATATCGTTGCGCACCACAAAAGATTGCACCGGAACCTCCTCGGCCGCCGCCAGCATGCGGAAGAACCCGGAGGTTTCGCTGTTGGATGCGTAGCGCTGGCTGGCATTCACCTTGATTACCGGCCCGTGATTCATCAGCGGCCCGTGGTTTTCGTCGTGCTTGTCGGCAAAGTTGGGGTGGATGGCATGGGCATTGTCCGCAGAAATCATAAACGAGTGCTCCACCAGCTCCGCGTAGGCCTGCTCACTGCCCGCAAGTCGCTTCAACAGCGAGCTCAGCATGGGCCCCTGTGCCCCCGCTGCGGACAGGCTGCCCACTTCCTCGTGGTCGTTGCACACCAGCAGGCTGCTGACGGCGCCGTCGCTCTGCAACAGGGACTGCAGCCCGACAAAGCAGCTCAGCAGGTTATCCAGCCGTGCCGAGCTGATAAAATCCTGCTGCAGACCAATGACTGCAGGGGCCTGGGTGTCATAAAACCCCAGTTCGTAGTCGAGTACCTGTTGCACGTTACAGTCCGGGTGTTCCTCCAACAACCGGGCTTTTAACAGGGCGCGGAAATCCGCGGGCGCATCCCCGGATTGTTGAAACAGAATGGGCACCACATCCGTCTGGGGGTTTACCGTACGGCCTGTATTCGCCTCCCGGTCCAGGTGTATGGCGAGGCTGGGAATCATCGCTATAGGCTCTCTGTAATCGATCAGGGCGGTGCGCAATTGCCCGTCACCGCACTGGAAACTCACCCGGCCCGCCAGCGATAAATCGCGATCAAACCAGGGATTCAGCAGTACCCCACCGTACACCTGCACACCCAGTTGGAAGCAGCCATTGCGCAATATTTCCGGCGAGGGTTTTACCATCAGGCAGGGACTGTCGGTATGTGCGCCGACCATGCGCATGCCCTCTACGGGCGGTGATTCGCCCCCGCAGACAAAGGCGATTATGGAGCTGTCATTCCGTGTTACATAGTACCGCCCACCGGGCTGCAGCTCGCGCACGCCGTCCTCATTGAGCTTCGTGAAACCGGCCGCGTCCAGCTGGCGGGACAGTTCTGCCACCGCGTGAAACGGCGAGGTTGCGCGAGCAATAAACTCACACAGCGCGGTATTAAATTGCTGTTGATTCATGGTGTTTCCAATTCCTGACATTCGACTTTACACCAGCCACAGTGCATACAGCACCCCGGCGAGCAACACACGATAATAGACGAAGGGCATCAGCCCCACGCGGTCCAGCAGGCGCAGAAAGACCGCGATACACAAATAGGCAGTAATTCCCGAAATAACAGCGCCCGTACCCAACAACAACCAATCCGCTGCCACGCCGGAACTGGCCAATTCCCAGCCTTTTAGCAAACCGGCTCCGGCAATCACCGGAATAGACAGCAGGAACGAGAAGCGGGCTGCGCCCTGCCTGCTCATACCCAGCAACAGTGCGGCGGTGATGGTAATCCCCGAGCGCGATACACCCGGCACAGGGGCTATCGCCTGCGCCAGGCCAATAAGCAATGCGATTCCCAGGGTAAGCTGCACGCCTGTAGACGATGTTGACGCGCGTCGATCCGCCAGACCCAGTAACAGGCCAAATAGGAGCGTGGTGGAGGCAATAACCGGCAGGTTGCGCAGTTCATCCTCGATATAATCCCCCGCCAACAGCCCAACCAGTACCGCCGGGACTGTGGCCACTGCGAGGTACCACACCAGCCGGCTGTCCTCATCACCGGGGGCCCCGGCGAGCGAGCCAAACCAGCTGCTGGCCATACGCGCGAGATCGGCACGGTAGTAGACCAATACAGCAGACAGGGTACCCACGTGCACTGCCACATCGAAGGCCAGGCCCTGATCTTGCCAGCCCAGAATCAAGGAGGGAATAACCAGATGTGCTGAACTGGATATGGGCAGAAATTCCGTCAGCCCCTGCAGAATTGCCAGTAAAACAGCCTGATACGTTTCTATCATACTGCCTTGCCCTGCTCTGCCAGCTTCTTCCAGCTGATTTCATCGCGCACATAAAGGGGCTGCACCTGCTGCGGCTGCTGTACCTCACCTCTTGCGTAAGCCGCAAGCGCCAGTGGCACCAGGTCTTGCGCGGCTGGCAGCAGCTCCGGGTGTACTGCCTGCAGCCTTGACCGCAGCTGCTGGGGAAATTTGTCAAGGAAGCGGCAGCCACTGCCCACCGCTTGCACATGCAGTCTATCGGCGGCGACATTAACCTCCTCCGGGGCGCATGCCTGCGGGCCCTGAAGCATTACGGCAATGCCCTCGTCAAAACGAAAAAGTGCGTAGTACACCTCGTTGATACGCGCGTCGATGGTGCTGAGCACTGTGTCGCCGGGCGCCACATTACCGAGGCGCAGCGCGGTCTGGGCCTGCAGGGCGAGCGTGGAAACAGCAATAGCCGGGAGTTCATTGGTATAGGCGAGACCCTGTACTGCACTGGCACAGATGCGCAGGCCGGTGAAGGAGCCGGGGCCGCAGCTATAGGCGATAGCGTCTATGCCATGGTCTCGCAGGCGACCATCGGGCAACAGGCTCTGCAACATGCCAAATAACCGGCGGCTGTGCTCACGGGGAATAATCTCGTAAATCTCCCGGGTCTCGCCCGCGGCATGCACCGCCACCGAGCAAGCGTCGGTAGCCGTGTCGATTGCCAATATCCCTGTCATCAGTATTCCCGCGAAGTGGTAACATCGGATTATCCCACAGGCGAAGCCCGGTAGGCACTATTGTCACTACATACAACCACAGGTCTTATTCTCGCCGGCGGCGCGGGCCGTCGCGTCGGCGGCCAGGACAAGGGCTTGTTGATGCGCCACGGCAAACCGCTGGCGGCACAGGTCACCGCGCGCTTGCGGCCCCAGGTGGGGCAGCTCATTATCAGTTGTAATCGCAACACGGGCTACTACGCCACACTCGCCGACACCACGATTGCCGACACACGCAGGGATTTCCAGGGCCCGTTGGCCGGCCTGGAAGCAGCAGCGCCACTCGTTGACAGCGCTTTTCTCATCGTCTGTCCCTGCGATACACCGGAACTACCGCATGATCTCGCGGCGAGACTGCTGAAGGTCCTCGCCCTGTCCGGAAACGCCATCAGCTATGCGCACGACGGTGAGCGCGGCCACTATCTGTGTGCCGCTTTGCGCAGCGCCATTCTGCCCTCGCTTTCCGAGTACCTCGACAGGGGCGAGCGCGCGGTGCGCCACTGGTACGCTGAGCAGGGAGCCAGCCCGGTCGATTTTTCTGATCAACTGCCGGGTTTCAAAAACTGCAACGAGGCAGACTGAATCAGGCCTGCTGCCATTCTGCGATAAGCGTTGCCCAGGGACTCTCCGGCGCTGTCCAAGGCACTTAAAAATGCGCCGTCTGTTTTATCGCAGCATAATGCCCGGCTGGTTCAGAAAGGTGAACAGCGTTTCATGGGAAGTCAGTTAACATGGTCTATCTCTCCGTCTGAGGAAGCAATCTGTGAAAGTTGGTATCTGCCTGCCCTATATGAAAACCGGCCTGTGCCGCGAAGACTACATGGCCTGGTTCAAAGCCGTCGACGAGGGGCCTTTTCACAGCCTGTGCTGTGGCGAACGAGTACACGGCCCGGCCATGGATATGCGAATACTGTTGGCGGCGGCCGCCACGGCGACCTCACGGGTTGAGATCTGCCCAACCCTGTATGTACTGCCCATGCACAACGCCACCCGTGTGGCCAAGGAGATTGCCACGCTGGATGTGCTTTCAGGTGGTCGCCTGCGGGATGTTTCGGTCGGCTACGGCGGCAGAGCACAGGATTACCAGGCAGTAGGCGCACAATATAAGGGCCGGTATGCACGCATGGACCGCCAGGTTGCAGAGATGCGCAAGGTCTGGCGCGGCGAAGAAATGGTCGCTGGCGCCGGCCCCATAGGCCCTGCCCCGGTACAAGCGGGTGGCCCCCGATTGCTCGCTGGCGCGATGGGACCGAAAAGCATCGAGCGGTGCGCACAGTGGGCAGATGGCCTGTACGCGTGGTCATTCAACGGTGAAGAACACGAGCTTGGCGGTGCTTTCGCCATGGCGGACGCCGCCTGGGAGCGAGCGCAGCGCCCCGAGAAACCCTATCGCCTCGGTGGCTGCTGGTACACCCTGGCCAGTGATGGGCAACAAAAGCTCTACGACTATATCTATAGCTATATGGCCATTGAAGGCCATGAAATCGCCACAATGATGGCAGAATCTGTGAACCGCAGTACAGCTGATGGCGTCAAAAGCGCCTTGGACAATGCCGAAGCCGCAGGCTGCGAGGCCTTCTATCTGGTGCCGGCAACAGCAGAGCTGGTGGAGGTTGAAGCGCTGGCGGACATCCTGGCAACGCGCTGATATAAGTTTGGATTATATCGGAGATCTATTTTAGAACTCCCGCCAGGGCCTCCTTGCCGTTATAATTCCCCGCTGAGCTGTTTCCAGAAACCTGATGCCGGGGATATTCCATGGCCAAAAGCGTATACCTGTTCAACGAGGGCAACAAGGACGATCGCGAGTTGCTGGGTGGCAAAGGTGCCAACCTGTGCGAGATGACCAACCTGGGGCTGCCCGTGCCCTTCGGGTTCATTATTACCACCAACTCCTGCCGGGAGTTCTTTCAGGCCGGCAACAAGCTACCTCCCCTGCTGGAGCAGGAATACCGGGTGGCACTGGATATCGTCGAGAAAAAAATGGGCGCCCGCTTCGGTGACCCTGAAAACCCCCTGCTGTTCTCTGTGCGTTCCGGCGCTCCGGTATCCATGCCCGGCATGATGAATACCATTCTCAACCTGGGGCTCAACGATGAAATTGCCGAGGGCCTGGCCAAGAAAACCGGTAACCCGCGCTTCGCCTACGATAGCTACCGCCGCTTTATACAGATGTTTGCCAACGTGGTGTTGGGTCTGGACGGCGAAAAATTTGAACATGAGCTGAATGAATACAAAGCCGCTCACGGTAAAACCCTGGATGTGGACATGACTGCCGAGGATTGGCAGGAGATCATCCGCATTTACAAAACCCTGGTCGATTTTCCCACAGCCCCCTTCGTCCAGCTCAAGAAAGCAGTAGAAGCCGTATTCCTCTCCTGGCATACACCCCGGGCAAACGTCTATCGCGAAATGAACAACATATCCCCGGCCATGGGCACCGCTGTCAACGTTCAGGCCATGGTGTTCGGCAATTTTGGCGAGGATTCCGGTTCTGGTGTGGCCTTTACCCGCAACCCCTCTACCGGCGAGCACCAGTTTTTTGGTGAATTTCTGTTTAACGCAGCAGGTGAGGATGTCGTTGCCGGAATCCGCACGCCGCTGCCGGTTGAAGCACTGAAAGAACGCCAGCCTGCGGTTTATGAGGAATTGTACAAAACCCAGGCGCTGCTGGAAAAACACTATCGCGATATGCAGGACCTGGAATTCACCATACAGGAAGGCGTGTTCTACATGCTGCAAACCCGGAGCGGAAAACGCACCGGCCGGGCCTCGGTGAAGATTGCGGTAGACATGGTGAACGAGGGCATGATTACCGAAAGCGAAGCCTTGATGCGGGTTTCCCCCGAACACGTGGAAGCCTTTTTGCACCCCATGGTGGACCCAAAAGCGAAAACCGATATTGTTGCCACCGGCCTGCCAGCCAGCCCCGGTGGAGCCACCGGCCAGGTGGTATTCTCCGCCGAGGAAGCGGTGGAGGTACACGCCACAGGTGCCAGTGTCATACTGGTGCGGCGCGAGACGACACCGGAAGATATTCACGGCATGAAAGTGGCCGCCGGCATTCTCACTGAGATGGGCGGCATGACCTCGCACGCGGCAGTGGTCGCCAGGGGCATGGGGGTGTGTGCTATCACCGGCTGCGGCAGCATCTCGGTAAACTACAAGACAGCTACGGTGACCACCGACGCGGGTGTGGTAATCAAGCGCGGCGATACCATTACACTTGATGGGACCTCCGGTGAGGTGATGCTGGGTGATATTGCCAAAACTGAAGCCAGCGACAGCGACGATTTCCAGACCTTGCTGTCCTGGGCGGACAAGCACCGCCGCCTGAAGGTACGCGCCAACGCAGAGACACCTGCGGACGCCGCCAAAGCGCGGGAACTGGGTGCCGAGGGTATAGGGCTGTGCCGCACCGAGCATATGTTCTTTGAGGCGGATCGTATCGATGTGATGCGCGCCATGATTCTGTCGGAGGATCAGACAGAGCGACAGAAGTATCTCGATATCCTGTTTACCTTCCAGCACGCGGATATACTCGAATTGTTCAAGGTCATGGACGGTCTGCCCGTAAACATACGCCTGCTTGACCCCCCTCTGCATGAATTTCTGCCGCACTCTGAAGAAGATATTGCCGCCCTGGCGGAGCGCATCGGCAAGCCGGCGGAAAAGATCCGCGAAATTGCCCAGGATCTGCAGGAGGTAAACCCGATGCTGGGCTTTCGCGGCTGCCGTCTTTCCGTGGTCTACCCGGAAATCACCGCCATGCAGGTAAAGGCGATTATCAGTGCCGCGGTGGATGCCACAGAGCAGGGCTACAAACCCTTCCCTGAAATTATGATCCCACTGGTAGTCAACGTGCGCGAGATACGCCTGGTGACGAACATTATCGAGAAAGCCATCCGCGAAGTGCTGAAAGGCAAATTTGTGTCCATTCCCTACAAGATCGGCACCATGATAGAGACCCCCCGGGCTGCACTGGGCGCCGACCGACTCGCCGACGCAGTCGAGTTTATGAGTTTCGGCACCAATGACCTTACCCAGATGACCTACGGCTTTTCCCGCGACGATGTCGGGAAGTTCCTGCCCGCCTACCTGGCGAACAAACTGGTGGAGAGCGACCCGTTTGTCTCGCTGGACCAACGCGCTGTGGGACGACTGATGCAGATGGCCGTCAAGGAAAGTCGCGCGCGTAAACCGGGAATCAAGTACGGCATCTGTGGCGAGCACGGCGGCGATCCACGCTCGATCCGCTTCTGTCATGAGCTGGGGCTGGATTATGTGTCCTGCAGCCCCTATCGGGTGCCTATCGCCCGCATTGCTGCAGCCCAGGCGAATGTCGGGGAAGAACTATCCGATTAGGCGCCTGAGTTCAGAATAGACACCTTACAGGGCGGGCAATAATCACGCTGTATTCGAGCAAAAGAGGAAACCGACGATGGGTGGTAAAAACTGGCAATTGTTTGATCTCGAGGAAATCAAAGGGAAGCTCACGGGAAAATCCGTTGAATATCTGGAATTCCTCAACGTTTCGGCCCTCAATTGCGGCGTCTATTTCCTCGCCGCCGGCAGCACCGATATGCAGTCGCCCCACGACGACGACGAGGTCTACCTGGTATTGGAGGGCAGAGCGCGCATGCGCATCGACGGGACAGAGCGGGCCGTAGGGCCGGGCGCTGTGCTGTACATCAGCGCCACCACTGAGCATGCGTTTTTTGAAATTGAGGAAGATATGACGCTGCTGGTGATTTTTGCCAATACGCCGTCCAGCCGCAGTTAGGCCGCCTATTGACCATTCCGCAGGTGAATGGGGGTTATTGCCCCGTCGAACTTAAGCCCGGATTGAAAATCTGTTAACGTTCGCGCCTGATTTTTCTTTACCCTTCGCTCAAACCGACAAAGGCCACTCACATGACCAGCAGCTTTTACCCGCCACTTCGCACGCTGATGGGCCCCGGCCCATCCGATGTTTCACCCCGCGTTCTCGGCGCACTGGGGCGCCCCACCATCGGCCACCTGGATCCTTTGTTTGTGGACCTGATGGATCAGATCAAAGAGCTGCTGCAATACGCATTCCAGACAGAAAATACTCTTACGCTGCCGGTATCGGCACCGGGCTCCGCTGGTATGGAAGCCTGTTTTGTCAATCTGGTTTCCCCCGGTGACACCGTCATCGTCTGCCAGAACGGGGTGTTTGGCGGCCGTATGAAAGAGAACGTAGAACGCTGCGGTGCGACCGCCATTATGGTGGAGGATAACTGGGGCGAGCCGGTCAGTGTCGATAAAGTGGCCGCGGCCTTCGACCAGCATCCACAGGCCAACCTGCTCGCTTTTGTGCACGCGGAGACTTCCACGGGCGTGCGCAGCGATGCTGCCGCCTTGTGTGCACTGGCTGCAAGTCGGTGCGCACTGTCCATCGTAGATACGGTGACTTCCCTTGGCGGTATTGAACTGCTTGTGGATGCCTGGGGGGCAGATGCGGTGTACTCAGGGACACAGAAATGTCTGTCCTGTATTCCCGGTATCTCACCGGTAACGCTCAGTCCTCGCGCGGTGGAGCGCATCCAGAAACGAGAACACAAAGTGCAGAGCTGGTTCCTGGATATGCAACTGGTTATGGGCTACTGGGGCGGTAATACCAAACGCGCCTACCATCACACTGCGCCGGTGAACAACCTGTACGCGCTGCATGAATCCTTGCTGATGCTGCGCGAAGAAGGGCTGGAGGCCGCTCACAGCCGGCACCGCAGCAACCACGAGGCCCTGGTGGCTGGGCTGGAAGCCATGGGCCTGGCCATGGCCGTGGCGGCCGAGCATCGCCTGCCCCAGCTCAACTCTGTGCTGATACCTGAAGGGGTTGATGATGCGGCTGTGCGCGCGGCACTGCTCGAGGATTACGACCTGGAAATTGGCGCAGGCCTGGGTGCCCTGGCAGGAAAGACCTGGCGCATAGGCCTGATGGGCTTCGCCAGCAACAAGCGCAATGTGCTGAACTGCCTGGGTGCACTGGACGCCGTACTGGCGAGTCAGGGCGCCGCTATTACATCAGGTGCCGCGGTACCTGCAGCGCTTGCCGTCTACAAGGGCTGATTAGTTACCGGATAACATTTTCCACAACTGACTGGCGCGGCCACTGCCGGCATCGCGATGCACCAGGTAGGCTGCGTGGTCGCTCTTGCCGGCGCCCGGACGCAACTCGATACTCCACAACGGCGCAAGTTCGTTGGGGATCATCGAATAGCGGATATCAATCACCCGGTTGGGGTACCCGGGGTCGCGGGCGATATAGCCATTGCTGAACCAGCGGAAGCGCTCGATATCCCTCGCCTGCTGGGAGTTGAGCTGCAACCAGGGCAAGTCCCGGGGAATGTCCAACTTCTCAACGGAGTTGCCCCTGTAGACGCGCGGTGACAGACCTGCCCGCACTGCGTCCACGTAATACCTGTCCGCGGTTTCATAAACTACTTTCCAGACAAGAATATTGGCAAAGCTGGGTTTGGCTTCAAGCCGCAGCGGTGTGTGGCCCCGCTGGGCCGCCAGGGCGTAACCCATCTCCACTGCCTCGTTGCGCTGCCACAAACCCAGTGCCATATAACAGCATGCCCAAAGCAGGCCCAGGCGCGCGAACAACGGCCTGCTGCGTTTGGCGGCAAGCACGACTGCCAGCAGCAGTGGCAGGGTAAACAGGGGGTCGATTATCGAGATGGTATTCCAGGCGATGCGCACATCGCTGAACGGCCAGAACAACATTGTGCCGTAGGTGGTACAGGCGTCCAGCAGTGCGTGGGTGGCGTAACCCAGTGTGCAATAAAGCCAGCTCTGGCGAAATTCCAGGCCCCGTCTGCGACCGATCACCAGATGCAGTAGTAAGGCGCAAATAAGCCCACCCACCGGTATGAATATCAGCGAATGACTGAACTGTCTGTGATACTCGAGAAAGAGTAAGGGGTCGGCACTGGATCGAATCAGTACATCGAGATCTGCGGCCATGCCGGCGAGGAAACCCAGCAGACCGGCTGTGGCCATGCGCTTTCCTTTTGCTGCAGTGGCCTGCGGCAGGACCGCGCCGAGCACGCCCTGGGTTAACGGATCCATAATACTCTCCCGCGATGCGATCTATTTGATATCAAATGAATAGTACAGGTCCACCGAGTTCTCCAGGCGACTGACAACCTCCAGCCACAGCCGTGTCTGCAGATACAGGCGAGCGGTAAGTACATTGACCGGTTCGTACACGCCCATGCCGTAAGATAAATACAGTCGATTGCCAATATAGCCGCCAATAGTGGCCGCTGTGTCTTCTTCGGTACTGCCCTCGGCGCCGAATTCAAGGCCGCTGATGCCGGGTATACGATTGAGCTCAGTCACCAGCGCAGTCTGGTTAACAAGCCCGGTGCCCACCGATAGCGCCATGGCCACACCGTCGGCGCCAGCGCCGGAATCCAGTCCCCTGCCCCGCACCAGATACGACATGGCCTGATCGTCCGGTAACGGTGGATCGGAGAATACCTCCAGTTTGGGCTGGTTCAGCGTGCCGCTCAGATATAAACCCACCACGATATTTTCCGTGCTGATTTCGCGCTGGGCCCGCACATTCAACTCAGGGTTGTCCGGGGTGCCCGAAAAGGCAATGCTGCCGCGCTTTATCCGCAGGCGCTGCTGATAGGCTCGCAACTCACCGCCTATCACATTCAGATTGCCAAAAACCTGCAGTGGCTGACGCGGCGTCTGGCGCAGTTCCAGGTCTCCTCCCAGTGTGGCGTCCACCATTTGCCCCAGAACCCGAAACTTGTCTTCAATGAGCACGCCGATATTGAGGCGTGTATCGAAGGGGACAACCTCGTTTAGGACATTGCCACTATAATCAACTTCGACGACATCACCTGACAGGCTGACACTGCCCTCCGGTAATTGCTCATGTTCCAGTAGCCCCTCGTGCACTACCACGTCCCCTTTGAGATCGAGAAGGCCGGAGGAGAGCGCGAGTGTCATATTTTCCGACACCACCATCTGGGTGTAGGGCGGTATCAATATTTCATGCTTCTCGCCAGCAAAAGTGAGCTGCAGCAACCATTCAGGTTCAGAGTCGAGTTCGCCAGTGAAGGTTAATTCACCGCCGCCCAGTAAGCCCGACCCTTGTAACGCCGCTTTATCACCACGCGCCTCCAGTTGCAGGGCCAGTTGCGACAGCTCAGTCGGGTTGCCCAACAGGGAAAACTGGCCAGCGGACAGGTACAGCGTGCCGTTGGCAAGCGGCTTGTCGACGGTCCCGCCCAGTTGCAGGTTGCCACGCAGGTCACCGCGCACTGCCGACATCCACGGTACAAAGGGCTCGAACATGGCCAACTCTGCATCCACCACATCGATATGACCCGAAAGTGGCTCGTCCCGATTTAACGGTAGCAGTACATTAATGCCCGCTATCTGCTTCCCGGCACGCACAAGTGTAGCGTCCAGGGACAGACCTTCGGCTCCATGATGGACTTTTACATCCAGCCGCTCCCAGTCAACGCTGCCGGACTCGCCCTCACCGTAATGCCGCGTAAATACGATGTCGCGCCCCTGTATCTCTCCGTCGAGAGCGAGCGGCTGCCCGGTGGCCCAGCTCGCCGCGGCGCTGGCCGAGAGTGCACCCTTGAGTTCAAGGTACTCCGGCAGGAGTTCGGAGAGTTCGTCCAGATTCCCCTCCAACGCAACGCTGGCGCTGCCCTCCTCCCCGAGTATCGTCTCACCCGGGCAAATACGTGTTTGACGGAAGTACCAGCAGTGTGCCTCGACCTTCATTTGCGGCTTGACCGACACGAAGTGAACAGCCACAGGGGCCTGAAGGTGCCAGTTTCCTTCGCCGGTTTGCAGCGTGGTGGAAGCGAGGTGACCTTGCCACTCACCCTCATCACCTTCGAAACCACCACTCAGTTCAAGCGACCCGGCGATATCGCCCTGTGTATGGAGAGACACTGTCTGACCCACACTGTTGCCACGCGCAGACAAGCGGGTATCGCCCAGCTCGATTTTGCCGAATGCGACATCTGCGAGACCGATGTCTAATTGAAAATGCCCCTCGTCTGCGCTTTGATACTGGCCACTGATCTCGCCATTAACTATTTTCAGGTCTTGCCAGCGCACATCGTCGGCAGAGCCGGACAGAGTAAATTTTTTCCAATCCTCTGCGGCCAGGGCCTCGAGGGAAAATTTCCCATGGGCGCCGGGCAACCACACACCCAGGTCTGCCACAGACAGCTGCGCCGTGGCTGTGCCAGCGCTGCCGCCGGGTGCGAGCAGGACTACCTTGCTGCCTTTGACATCGCCCCGCAAATCGCTGGCCTGCAAACGCAGCTGGCTGTTAATACCGGCATAACCGCTGACCCTGCCCTGCACGCCGTCCAGTTCGCCTTGTATATCAACATCAGATACCGCCACATCCCACTGCTCGCCATCCAGGTTCGCCAGCAAGTGCAATTGGCCCTCCAGCGAGGCGGAACTGTAGTCTCCTAAACTCGCCAGATCCAACCCACTGGACTCCAGCAGCGCAGACACTTTTAACGCGTCTTCGTAGTCGAGTTTACCGCGGGCCCACAGCGTGTTGGCACCGCTGGCATCCTGCAGACGGAAGTCGTCTATCTCGACCCGGGGAGCGTGATGCGAACCCGCAAGCTGTAAAGCGAGACCGGGGTAAGCCGGGGCGTCACCGCTCGCCTGCAGCTGAAAAACCTGCCGCTGCAGGTCGCCGTTGGCCACCAGGCGTATCGGACTGGTAAGAGTGAAAGCCGCCATCGCTTGCGGCAGCTCCATAAATTCTGACAAGGCCAGCTTATCGGGCCATTCCAGTGACGCCTGCAGTTGAAAGGGCAGCTGCGAATTAAGCGCGTTCAGCGTGGCGTTGGCGGACAGCGCAAAGCGCCCGGGGATGCCCGCGTTTACAGCCAGGGCATCGAGCGTCCCGGCGATATCGAAGGAGATATTGCGCAGCAGCAATTCTGGCCAGCCCGGAATCTCCGGTAATTCACCCGTGCCCTCGATATTTACCGGCCAATTCCCGGCAAATTCCACATCTGCCGCAGCCTGCCACCGGCCTGTATTCACAGACTGCAATTGCAGTTCCTCGACTTGTAACGAGTTGTGTTGCCAGTGGCCTTTCAGGCTCAATGATTGCAACTCCCCGATGTCTCCGTACAGGTCCCAGTTGCCCTGTTCCAGCAGCAATCCATCCAACTGTAATTCCAGTGGCAGTGAGATTTCCGGAAGTTCGAAAGGCTCCACGGAGCCCCCGGTGTCACGCAGTGTAAATTTCGCGTTGCGCACCACAGCGCGAGTTACTTGTACCCTGGAGCCGCTTATCTCCACAGCCGCCTGGAAATTGCCCTGCCGCCATTCGCCACCATCCCATGTCACCGCGAGTGCGTCGATCAGCAACATCTCGGCCGACAGCGGTACTGGAAACTCGATGAGCGAATCATCGACAGGCTCCACAGCTATCACCTCATCTGAATCGCTGAGCAATGCGATGTTCAGTTCCTGCGCAGACAATTTCTCGAAACAAACACTGCTGTGCCATAAACAGCCCAATGACAGCTGTAAATTCACGCCGTTCAACGCGATGTCGATACCCTGTCCAGTCCAGCCGAGGTGTCGAATTTTCAGTTCGCCTGCCAGCGTCCCGCCCTGGTACTCCAATTCGAGCCCCGGAAAACGGCTGGCATTTTCCAGAACCCATCGGCTACCGCTCTCAGTGAAGGGAACCAGCACGCAGGCGATGAACAGCAGGAGCAACAGCCATGCGGGTGAAAACCATATCAGCCGTTTCAAAATTCAGCCCCTATATTCAGCACCATACGCCACGACGGGTCGTCGTCGCTTGCACTGTTGGCGAACTCCAATCGCACTGCACCCACGGGAGAAATATAGTGTATGCCGAAGCCCGGCCCGACATGCATATCAAAATCGCCGGAGTCAAAGGCATCTCCCCCATCAACAAAAATCGCACCACGCCAGGTTGGAGTGAAATAGTACTGATACTCAAGAGAGGCCGTAACAAGCCGGTCTCCTCCTATGACCAGGTTCTGTTCACTGCCATCGTTCTTCTGAACTTTTATATCATTGCCAATGGACTGGTAACCGAAAGCCCGAATGCTTTGCGAACCACCGGCGAAAAAACCAAGAGACGGCGCCAGCTTGTCTCGGTCGCTCTTCGCTATGAAAACAGCACCCAGCGACGCCCGTACTACAACGCGATGATCCACCACCGGGGTAACAACATAACGGTAGTTAGCCGTGGCCCTGAGCAGATTAATGTCGGAACCCCAATCCGCTCCACCGCCCTCCAGCTTGTAAAACTGGTTCAGGCCACCGCTGGGGTCCACCACTGATCCCAGCCGGGTACTGTGGGAAACAGCAAAGCCCGGCAACGTATAATTGTTGTTAAAATCAGTGCCTTTCAGATTCCAGGATTCTGTCAGTTCTCGCAGAGAGTAACTGTACACCCACTTGCCGCTGCGAATTTCCCGCTGGGCACCCACTTCCCACTGGTTGGTGTCGATATCACCGTACTCATTGTCTTCCAACAAAGCGGACAGGTGAAGCACATCGTCCAGAGGATGGCTCAGGGGAATGGTGTAAGTGAACTGACCACTGGGGTTGATGGCTGAATAGGAAATGCGTGTTATCTGGCTGTGCCCGTAGCGATTCAGCAAGGGCGTTCGCCAGGTGAGTGACACCCGTTCTTCCGTGTCGGTACTATACCCTATACCGACGTCAAAACTGTGCCGCCGGGCAGGGAGCAGAGTTACGGAGACCGGCACCCGATAGTCCACCGCCTGTTCAAAAAGGGGTTTGATAACAACGCCGGAAAAGTAACCTGTACGTTGCAGCTGCGCCTGAAAAAACTGCAGGCGAGACTGATCAAAGTAATCGCCCTCTTTAAACGGCTGCAGTTCTGTCAGCAGTTCGGGCTCCAGAGCAAACTCGCTGTAGTCAACAACACCGAAGCGAAAGCGTTGACCTGACTCATAGTGCAGGTAGATATCCGCCTGGTTACTCTCGACATTGACGGTGACTTTGCTCTCGGAAAAACGGGCCTTGGCATAGCCCCGTTCCTGGCCCATTGTGAGCACTTTATTTTTGAAACTCTCATAGTCGCCGTGATTGAATACATCGCCCTCTTTAAATGGCGAGTTCTGCAACAGGTGCAGGAATGCCTCATCCGTGGACGCCGCCCCCAACATTTCCACGCTGATGGTATTGATTACCACCGGCGGCCCCTGTATCACTTCAATTTCCAGCGACCAAACAGGTTCAGTACGATCCAGCGTTGTTTTGATATCGGGTCGGTAATAACCGAGAGCTTTGAGGCTGTCTTCCAACCGGTCTTCGTAGGTTGCAAGAAAATTGGCCCGGTCTTGCGAGGTGACGGGCAGCTTCCCCAACCAGGCTCGAGCATTTTTTTTCAGGCTGCCCTCCAGCCCCACCAATGTGTATTTCAGGACGGCAGAGGACGACGCGGCGCCCGCTGGCAGCGCCAGAAGCCACAGTGCCGCGCATAAACAACAACAGAGATACCGCATAGTCAGCACAGGTAATGGGAGACAGAATCAGGCCTGCAACGCCGTCCCCCAGAAATTGTAACCGGCAAACCGCGGAGTGCCCGGCACGTAGGCGGTTTTCATCTCCGCAATATTGAAGCCACCCGCGTCCAATAGCGCGGGAATATCGCGATTGAGGTGGCAACCGCCGACAATCTTGCTCCACAGGGGGTCTATCCTGTCCTGCCATTTGCGCACAGAGGGGTCCGGCGCGCAGCCGTGTTCACAAAAATAGAGGCTGCCTCCCGGGCGCAATACCCTGCCCATGCCCTTAAGTGCCGACACGGGATCGGGGATAGTACACAGGGAAAAGGTCACCATCACCGTATCGACGCTGTTATCATCCAGAGGTATCTGCTCGCCGGGCAGGCCGATGAACTCCACATCAAAGTCCAGGTGCGCCGCCCGCTCACCTGCCAGTTTCCAGGACTCTTCAGATGGATCAAGGCCTATCAGTCGCTCAACCCTGGACGCGTCATAGTATGGAAGATTCAGACCTGTACCAATACCGATTTCCAGCACGGTACCACTGGCTCGCGGCACAATTTTTTCGCGTTGTTTCATGATTGGCTTGGTGCCACAGGCACAATTGATAACTCGCGGCAAGATATGCTTGTCGTAAAAACCCATGATTTCACTACCTCGAATATTACAGGACTCGATTATAGTCTGATGCCGATAGCAAAAATACGATAAAGTAAGCGGATAGCCGTATCTGTGGGCCCTATATGTTTGAAACCCTCGAAGTGGGCAAGCGCCTGAATGACAGCGAGTTCAACAAGTTAAAAAAACCCTTGCGCGAAGATTTACTGCTGGCGCAACTCGACTTGGCGAAACGCGACTACCCCGTGATCATCGTGCTGGCGGGCCTTGATGGCGCAGGTAAGGGCTCGCTGGTGCAACAGCTGAACGAGTGGATGGATCCACGCTGGATAGAAACCAACACCTTCTGGGAGCACTCCGATGAGGAGGAGTCCAGGCCATTTTTCTGGCGCTTCTGGCGCAGCCTTCCTCCCCGCAGCACGATGGGGATATTTCTCGGCTCATGGTATACCCGCCCCGCCCAGGCCGCTGTTGGCGGCGAGATGGAGGCGGACGAATTCGCCCTGTATTGCAAGCAAATTGAGACCTTCGAACGGCTGCTCACAGACGACGGTGCGCTGCTGATAAAGCTGTGGTTACATATTAGCAACGACACACAGCAGATACGCTTGCGGGACGCCTCACCTCACCGCCAGATGAGTCTGCGTGGCACTGACCAGCCCTACGAATTAAGGGGCAAATACAATCGCACACTGGAAGTGTCGGAACAGTTGATTCTGGCCACCGATTCCAGCCACAGTCCATGGCAGCTGATAGAGGCTGAGGACGGCAATTATCGGGATTTCACCGCCGGCGAACTGATACTTGAGGCCATGCAGTCACATGCCAACCGGCAGGCCCCAGCTGCGCTTCCCCCCGGCCCGGCGAAGATTGCACTGGTCGAGAGCCAACCCACGGTACTCGACAGTGTAGACCTGTCGCTCACTATAGATCGCAAGATGTACAAAAAGGATCTGGAGAATCACCAGAGCACCTTACGCGATCTGGGATGGCGCGCTTATCGGCAACAACGCTCTATAGTGGCCGTTTTTGAAGGCTGGGACGCCGCCGGTAAGGGCTCGGCGATTCGCCGCGTAACCCGTGCTATCGACCCGCGGCTTTTCCGCCTGCTACAGTTCGCAGCCCCAACCGATGAAGAGCGCGCCCAGCACTATCTATGGCGCTTCTGGCGCCAGTTACAGCGCGACGGCCGCGGCACATTTTACGACAGGTCCTGGTATGGACGAGTCCTTGTCGAGCGAGTGGAGAATCTTGCCACAACGGCAGAGTGGCAACGGGCCTACAGCGAAATCAACCAATTCGAGCAACAGTTGGTAAACCACGGTGTCATCCTGTTAAAATTTTGGATACATATCAGCAAGGACGAACAGGAAAAACGCTTCCTCGCGCGCCAGAACACACCACATAAACAACACAAACTCACGGATGAAGACTGGCGCAACCGGAAAAAATGGCACGACTACGAAATTGCGGTAGACCAGATGGTCGCCCATACCAGCACCCGTACCGCACCCTGGACGCTGGTAGCTGGCAACAACAAACCGTATGCCCGCATCCAGATACTTGAAACATTCTGTGACACCATCAGCGAGGCACTTGATGAATAACCGCACGGCGAACAAGCAATTGATGCGGGCCATGGTATTGCAAAAACCAGGTACAGGGCTTGTACTGCAAGAGGTGCCCAGGCCCGTGCCAGGGCCCGGGCAGTTACTTATCAAGGTGACAGCCTGCGGCATTTGCAGAACAGATCTGCACGTGCTGGACGGCGAGCTTGACGAGCCCGTGCTACCGCTTATTCCAGGCCACCAGATCGTTGGTACCGTGGTGGAGATCAGCTCCGACACCGGCGGCTTCGAGGTGGGGCAACGGGTAGGCGTTCCCTGGCTTGGCGGCAGCTGCGGGCACTGTTGGTACTGCCAGCATGACAAGGAAAACCTGTGCGACGAGGCGCGCTATACCGGCTACCAGATCAACGGTGGCTTCGCGGAGTATACCGTGGCGGACGCCACCTACTGCTTTGCCCTCCCCCCGCGCTACGACGATCTGCAGGCCGCGCCGCTATTGTGCGCGGGCCTGATCGGCTATCGCGCCTACCGGATGCTCGAATCGGTTGACACTATTGGCTTTTACGGCTTTGGTGCCGCGGCACACATACTGGCGCAAGTGGCCGCGTACCGTGGCCAGAAAGTCTTTGCCTTCACCCGGGAGGGTGATCACAGTGCACAGGAATTTGCCCGCAGTCTTGGTGCCGTCTGGGCGGGAAGCTCTCTGGAGCAACCGCCTGAGGTATTGGACGGTGCAATTATTTTTGCACCACAGGGCGAGTTGGTGCCACTGGCATTGGCGGCGGTGCGCAAGGGCGGGCAAGTTGTTTGTGCGGGCATCCACATGTCCGAAATTCCCGCATTTTCCTATGATTTATTATGGGGAGAACGGCAGCTGTGTTCGGTGGCAAACCTCACCCGCCGTGACGGCCAGGAATTCCTGCCGCTGGCGGCCGAGATTCCCGTGACAACCAGTGTGCACCCCTACCCGCTAGAGCAGGCCAACGAGGCGCTGGAAGACCTGCGCCAGGGTCGATTCAACGGTGCTGCGGTACTGGTTCCCTGAGCCAATCTACGGTCAGCCAAAAATCTCCTGTAGAAAGTTCATCAGCGCCTGACGCGAGCGACGATCAGCGGATTCACTGTAAACCGTGCCCATCTGTGGGTTATCCGCCGCAGGATTGCTAAACGCGTGAACCGTATTGCCGTAGGCATGTATCTGCCAATCAGCACCCGCCGTCGTGAGCTCAGCAGCCAGTGCAACCATGGCCTCGGGCTCGGCCATGGGGTCGTCATAACCGTGTAAGCACAACACTTTTGCTTTGATCTTGGTGGAGGAGGTATTTTCGGGCGGGGTAAACAGGCCATGAAAACTGACGACACCCCTCACGTCGCTGCCACTGCGGGCGAGGTCCAGCACGCTAAGGCCGCCGAAACAGTAACCGATCGCCGCGACATTGGCTGCGTCGACTTCCGGCTGCTCCCGCAATATCGATACGGCTGTGCCGATGCTTTGCTGTAGCAACGCGCGATCCGCCATTAAAGGCGCCATCAGTGCAGCACACTGTTCCACGCCCTCTACCAGCACCCCTTTGCCGTACAGGTCCATGGCAAAACCGACATAGCCACAGCCGGCGAGCTCGACGGCCTTACTCTCCTCGAACGCTCCGCGTCCGGCCCAGGTATGCGCCACGGCAACGGCCGGCCGCGGCCCGGACAGCTCGTCATCCCAGGCCAACAAGCCCTCGAAAATCACATCATTGAGGGAGTACTCTATATATCGGGTCTGAATGGTCACGACGGCGCCTTCATTTCAACCATGTGAAAATAGCCAAACAAAAACACCTGCAGCAGGTTACCCGGCAATGAGCCCGGGGCGCTCTGGCAGAGGCGGAACAGGACCAGCATTTCAATCGTGTGCACCACCGCCACAATCAGCAGTGCCCAAACCGCGAGGGTCGCCACCGACGTACCCGCTTGTGTAATCGCCAACATTGCCAGCACCACATAAAGTACCAGACAGCCAATTTTACCTGAAGACATGGAATTCCCCTCGTTACCTGGTGTATGCCTCGGGGTCGAGGCGGTGCATTTCCGACTCGATCCAACGCTCGATTTCGTCCATCAACTCCCCCGGCTCCCTACCCTCGGCCGAGACCGGGGCGCCTATGGAAACATCGATAATACCCGGCCGAAAGGAGAACGACCGACGAGGCCAGCAACGGCCAGATGTTACGGCTATAGGAATAACATAGGCGCCGGTGGCAACAGCCAGGCGAGTGGCGCCGGCCTTGTAACTGCCCTTGGTACCGCGCTCCGTGCGCGTGCCCTCGGGAAACATGATCATCCACTTGCCACGGTCCATCAATATCCGCCCCTGCTCAGCCACCTTGGTCCAGGCCTCTTTACCCTTGCTGCGGTCAATATGAATCATATTGAGGGCGCCGATACTCCAGCCAAAAAACGGGATCTTCAACAGCTCTTTCTTGAAAACATAGGCCAGTGGATGCGAGGTCATGCTGGGGAAGTAAAACGTCTCCCAGGTGGACTGGTGCTTGGGACAGAGTATCACCCTGCGCATATCGTCAGCCGCCGGCAGGTTTTCTTCGCCGTGCAGGCGGTATTTAACCCCACCAATCAGCCGGGCCGCCTCCACCACACCGCGCAGCCAGGGTACGGCAAACCACCACCAGACCTTCTCGTCTCTCAGAAAGAGCGAGGCAATCAGCAGGGCTATGCCACAGGGTATCAGTGTTAGCACAAGCCAGATAAACACCAGCGTTGAGCGAATCGCGTTCATGCACAGCTTCCAGCACAGTCGGGTCCCGCATTAAACCAGATTGTCGGGCCAGGAGAAAACCTTGTGCCTGTATTCTGCCGTAAATCTGCGTAGTATTGGCAATTCCACCTGCAGCGAGAAAACTCATGGCCACATTGCCTCCATCCGGCCTGCAAGACCTGACAGCCAGCGCCTACGCCTGGCTGGCACCCACTGCCAGCTGGGGCTGGAGCAACGCCGGCCTGATAGTCGACGGGGAGGAATCCCTGTTGGTGGACACGCTGTTCGACCTGAAACTGACAGATGAGATGTTGCGCGCCATGCGCAGGGCTGAACCGCGAGCCAACGCCATTGACACCCTTGTGAACACCCACGCCAATGGCGACCATTGTCACGGTAACGAATTAGTCGCTGACGCCCGTATTATTGCCTCTTCAGCCTCCGCAGCAGAAATGAACGAGCTGCCGCCCGAAGCGCTGGCAGCCATCATGGCAACGGCGGCCACCATGGGCAAGGTGGGGGAGTATTTCCTGCACTGCTTTGGACAGTTCCAATTTGCCGGAATAAAGCACACGCCAGCCAATTGCACCTTCGACGGTGAACTGGACCTGTTGGTAGGAGACAAACCTGTACGGCTGATAGAGGTAGGGCCAGCTCACACCCGCGGTGATGTGCTGGTACATTCGCCCCGGGATCGCACGGTCTTTACCGGCGACATCCTCTTTATCGAGGGCACCCCCATTATGTGGCAGGGCCCAGTCGCCAACTGGATAAAGGCCTGCGAGCTGATTGAGGGTATGGATGTGGACTACATTGTTCCCGGGCACGGCCCTATGACCGACAAGCGCGGTGTCGCCAGGGTACGGGAGTACCTGGAGTATGTGCGCGATCAGGCGCGCAGCCGATACGACGCGGGCATGGGGGCGCTGGAAGCGGCCAGGGATATTGAACTGGGCGAGTACGCTGCCTGGGCTGATCCGGAGCGCATCGCAGTCAATGTTGACACCCTGTACCGGGAATTTTCCGGGGCGCAAGAGGCCACGGATATATTCCGGCTGTTTACACACATGGCCGAACTCGCCGGTTTCAATGCGCCCGGGCAAACACCCCCGAAAAGTACTGGAACAAAATGAAACCCCGGGGTTTCAGGGCACTTCTGGCAACAGTGATTTTGTTGACCCTGCTCCCTGTTGCAGCAACAAAGGGAGCGCCTGATGGCAACACCCGTCATCTGATGTATCAGGATGGGCGTCAACTCGAAGTCCTGATCAGCGCAGAATTCACGGGTGATATGCAAAGTGAGCTGCTGATCTGGATTGAATATATTGCGGAAGCCCTGCGGCAGGTCTACGGTCATTGGCCGGCACAGCACTGGCAGATAACCGTGGCACCAACAGCGGCCAGCGCCAGCGACCCTATTCCCTGGGCTCAGGTCCACCGCGGCGATATCAATAGTGTCGAGTTTTTCACTTCGACGCATGCCTCCGGTCAAGAACTACAGCGCGCCTGGACCAGTTACCACGAGCTGGCACATCTGCTGATACCCTACAGAGGCTGGGGCGACGCCTGGTTCATCGAGGGGCTCGCCAGTTACTACCAGTACATTCTTCAGGCCCGTATGGGGCTTATCAGCGAGCGGGAAATGTGGCAGAAAATCCACGACGGTTTTCAACGCGGCCGGAATGACACCAGCTTCGACGGCGAATCCCTGCGCGGGGTCAGCGACAACATGCGCGAAAACGGCGGCTTTATGCGAGTCTATTGGAGTGGAGCAGTCTATTTCCTGGCTGCGGACACCCGTCTGCGGCTGGAGTCTGGTGGGGCGCTTAGTCTCGACAAGGCCCTCGGCAAACTCAACGACTGTTGCGCCGATCAAAGTCTGTCGGTACCACAAATAGTGGCCAAGCTGGACCAGCTTAATGGCGTAACGGTGTTTGGAAATCTCTACGACGAATTCGCGTCCACCACGACTGTTCCGGCTTTTGACACAATTTTCGCCACTCTGGGCATCGATGTGGTGGACGGCGAGGTGCAGCTGCAGGAAACCGGTCCCGGAGCCCGCTTGCGGCGGGAGTTTCTTTAAGATGCCCCGGGGCGAGGGTAGCGCGACCTGTAATTGTAAAAGTTCGGCGGTATACTGCCCGGTTTGGGCATTGTCGACCGGGAGCAGGTCAATTTGAAAAAGCCTGTATCAAAGGCGGACGAGCGCGCCAGGCTGCTGCGCGAGATGGAGGGTTTCCTCAATGGCGGTGGTGAGGTGGAAAACGTTCCCACCGGCGTCAGCGGCAAAGACCCCGGCGACCCACCGCTGTTCCTGAACCGCAGGCTGTTCCTTGAGCCTCCCCTGCCGCGAACACCTATACCCGAGGTCGTCGCCGCCATTGAAGCCAGACGGCGCTTGAAGCCCCGGCGTGGACCGGTGCGCAGCACAAGCCGACTACCCAGGCCCAGACGAAAAACCATTTACGATGACTTTGGTGAACCGCTGCGCAAGGTGTGGGTCGACGAAGACTGATATCCGCCATCGCACAGCCCGATTAATTGGGGTGTTCAGTCGTCCAGGGTGTCACTGGTCATCAGGCTATTGCTGAAATTGCCCTCGCCCGGCGCCTTGTCGGCCGACACGCGTTCGCTAAACAAGCTGTTGACGGGCTGAGCCCCTGCCCTGCGCCGATCACTGCCGGCCTGGCCGAAACCGTGCTCGACTTTCTCGTCGTTGATGCCCGTGTCAACGGGGAGTTCAATATCAGCGGTAGTCAACGTCGGTGGCGGTGATGGCACATGCGTGGCGTCCATATCGATGCCGGGGTGAGCAACAGCTACCGGTCGGTCGATCTGGGGCAAGGGTTCCCCCCATCCGGAATTCTGCCCATGGCTCTCCTCCTTTGATGCTGCCGGCTCATCAACCGGTAAGCTCCACACCGAATCGTAACCCAGTGCCGCAGGCGGGGCCTGCTTAGGCGACCTCAGTTCACGCTGGGCGTTGCGGCGCGGATCACGCAGACTGGGCGCAGGTGCCGTACTGGCCGCCGAGGGCTGCTCTACTTCTGGCGCACCCTCAGACTCAGCTGCCATCTCAGGTACCGCAACGGTGTCGGGGGCCACCCCGGGGACATCCGGGTCACTGCCAATGAATTCCAGATTCAGCAGGGCTTTATCGGAGGCGCGCCGGCAGTATTGGGGCTTGACCCCGGGTGTGATATCGGCTGAGGCCGCAGAAACTGCGTCGACAGTAGCCTGCTCTGGGCCGCTTGTATTAAACGCCCCCTGCCTACCGGAACTGGAGCCTTTTGGCCGCCCGATGCGATAAACACCAGGACCGGCCTTGTAGGTGCCAGGTGTCAGCAGATGCGCCTGCTCAGCCAGCGTAAATCTGGAGGTATTGGCAGCTTCCACACTAGCACCCCTGTCTGCGACTGTTGTAACTGCCGGAGTCGGCTCGGGCTCAGATTCCTGCCTGGCTTCCAGATCCAATGTGTCCCCGCTGCCAGTGGCAACACCTGCCGCCTTGCGCACCGGCTCCTGGTAGTCGTCATCGGGGACGTCTTCAGCAACCTGTTCCTCCCGGCACAATCGCTGTTTGAGTACCTCGTGGGCGCAATCCGACCAACGTCCAAAATGGACTGATTCTGCAGGATCTGGCATGCGATGCTTACGAAAACCACGCATGGTTTCCATGAAGCGCTGCTTCACCGCACGGTAGTGGTAAATATAGCTCTCTGTTTCTAACGGAATCAGGTCATCACCACCGCGTATGATGAGGATTTGAGGCGGTAGCTGCCCCTGCAGGCTGTGCAGCAGGTCCGCCAGAAAACACAGCCTAAACTCGGCATGTTGACCGGCCTCTGCCTGGGTACTGCAGGGAATATAAAGATAATCTCCCAGCTCGGAATAGCCACTGGTCCGCACCAGTAGATTCACCCTTGCCGACAGCGGACCCAGCGCCAACTGGCCGTTGACGATAAAGTCCGCGCCCTTGCGCATTGCCTCCAATGTAGCAGTGCGACGCTCGGGCTCGTCCAGGTCCCAATCGATAAGGCGCACGTCCTTGCCCTCTGTTCTGAGGGTATCTGCCATATCGTCCTGGGGCTCGGTGGTGTCTCCCGGAGCCAGGCTGCCTACGTCTGGCGGGATACCGTGGTCGGGGTTTTCCAGGGACAGTCGTTCCATCCAGCAAGCGAAGGGCGATTCCCTGAAGAGCACAAAATCTTCGGAGGTGTAAGTTACGGCGTTATCAACACTGTAGCGGTACATATTACGGCTCGTTTCCCCTGACGGCTGAAAACAGCGCAAGCAGGATTTCCGCCCGGGCCGTTTGGCTATTTATATCGGAATGACTCGCGAGTGTCCACGCTATCGACGATAAAGTCGCCTGTGGCTTGCCAGCAGGCTTTTTCTGCCGATATTTTGACCAGTTTAGGCACTGTGCCCTCGCTCTTCACGGCCTGCGATAAACCGTTGCGCCGCCGATGATTGTTTGCTCCACCACCAGTTCACGCAGCTGCAGCGGGTTTTCCAGCGGGTTGCCGGATAACACCACCAGGTCAGCGTACTTGCCCGCTTCCAGCGAGCCTCTGTTGCTTTCCTGAAATACCTGCCAGGCAGCATCAATAGTCACAGCCCGGAGGGCATCCATCACGCCTATGCGCTGCTCCGGCCCCAGCACATCGCCACCGAAAGTTGTGCGGAATACCTGGCTCCACACCGCTTGCAGAGGCAGCATCGGCGTTACCGGTGTATCCAGATGAGAGCTGAAACGCAGTCCAAAATCCTGCGCCCACCTTGCCGGGCTCATCACCGCGGCCCGCTCGGGGCCCATGAACATATCGCGATGTCTGTCCCCCCAGTACCAGGTGTGGGCGGAGAAAAAGCTGGGGGTGACACCCAGTGCCTTCATTCTGGCAATCTGGTCCCGCCGCGCCATCTGCGCATGAATCAGTATCATGCGGGGGTCCGCCACGGGATTGTCCTGTTGGGCGGCCTCAAATGCGTCGAGAATATCCTCGATGGCCTGATCACCATTGCCATGTATCGCAATCTGATAGCCGGCCCTGTGCAGAGCTGCAACCTGTGAGAACAACTTCTCGCGGGGTATGGACGCATAGCCACGGTAGTTGGCATCCCCATGATAGGGTGTGTAGTAAGGCTCGCTGAGGTTACCGGTGAAGCCCTGGATACTGCCGTCGGCCACCAATTTTATCGCCCCCATAACGACTCTCTCGCCGCTGTAATCAGCGGGGTCATAATCGCCGTTCAGCAGGGAGTCTCCGAACTCGGTTTCGAAGGGAAATAACACCAGGCGCTGGGGAATGACGCCGAGCTTGCTGAACAGGGATAACCCTTTGGCGAGTTCCCGGCTGACACCGCCCGACTGGGCAGTGGTGACACCCATTTCGGAATACTCCGCCGCTGCTGCCCTGATCAACTGATAGGTATCGATCAGGCTCATATCCTGCATTTTGACCATAACAGACAGCCGTGCGGTTTCTTCCAACAAGCCGTTGGGCTCCTGGGAACCCGGTAGCCGCCCGATAATGCCGCCCTCGGGATTGGGTGTGTCCGCAGCAATGCCCACCTCCGCCAGTGCGAGGCTGTTTGCCACTAACATATGACCGGAAATGTGCATGGCCACCACCGGATGTTCGCTGGATACCGCATCCAGTTCCGCACGCGTCGGGTGCCGCTGTTCCACCAGCAGGGTGTCGTCGTAACCGAAACCGGACACCCACTCCCCGGCGGGTGTGTTCTCGGCCTGCTGCGCCAGGGCCAGTAATACCTCATCCATAGTGGTCAGGGTGCCTATGGGCGGACTGTTGAGGTCCGCGGCGATGACTTTCAGCCCCGAGCCGGGAAAATGCCCGTGTGCATCGATAAACCCCGGCAGCAGGGTGCGGCCACGCAGGTCGTTCACCTCGGCACCCTCCTCTGCCAGTGCCATGATGTCCTCCGTGCTGCCCACGGCCTCGATGCGGTCACCACGAGTGGCCAGGGCTTCAACCACGAGGTTGTCCCCGTCCATGGTCAGAATGCTGCCATTGATGAATAATTGCTGTTCCGGCGGCTGGGGTATACGGGTGGCTATGCGCAGCAACACACCAAAACCCACTGCCAGGGCGACTATCACGGCCGCGACCACTTTCCAGTTCATGCGAGTACCCTCTCCTTCCCTGCTGAGACTCAGGCGGCCGCCTGCGGTAGCGGGCCAATCACAATGTCGGCAAGCCGGGCGCGGTGCCAGGAGGCATCACCAAACAAAACCTGGCTGTGCTTCTGCCGCTTGAAATACAGGTGAACAAAGCACTCCCAGGTGAAACCTATGCCCCCGTGCAACTGCACAGAACGGCCCGAGGCAAAGGCGGCCATGTCACTGGCAGAAGCCTTCGCCATATGGGCGTATTGTGCCGCCCGCTCCGGCTCGCTGTCGATCGCGCAGGCCGCGTTGTACACCAGTGACTTGGCCTGGTCTATTTGCAGCATCACATCGACCAGAGGATGTTTAACCGCCTGGAAAAAACCCAGCGGGTGGTCAAACTGCTGGCGGGTACCCACATACTCTACCGTGGTCTGAAGTTGCCACTCGGCGGCTCCGACCATGTCCGCCGCCAGCACTGTCCAGATGGCGGGCAGGGCCTGACCCAGGGCAGCCAGGCCGTTGGCACAGACCTTGCTCGCCGCTACATTATCAAAACGTATGTGGGCCTGATCCCTGGTGAGGTCGCTGATGGTATCTTCGCGCACCGTAACGCCAGCCGCATCGCTGGCGACCCAGTACAATGCAATACCGTTGTCGCAGCGGGCGCTAACGAGCAGGCGTTCCACTTTACGGGCGTCCTGCACGTACCATGCGGTTCCACTGAGCTTGCCGTCGGTGTCACTCACGTCGGTGTCCCCCGGCGCCCAACTACCCTGCGCATTGGTAACGGCCAGGCTGGCTGCACAGCCTTCGGCAATCTCTGCCAGGGCCTGCTCACCATCCGGGCCGCAAGCCGCCAGTACATAGCTCGCATTGATGGTGCCCAGCAGCGGACAGGGAAAGGCCGCCCGCCCCAATTCCTCGGCCAGACCTGCTACCGCAACTGCGGGCATACCCACACCGCCAGCCGCCTCGGGAACGGCCAACATGGTCCAACCCAGGTCCACCATTTCCTGCCACAGTTCGCGGTCCCAAAGACACTCGCTGCTGCGCTCGGGGCTGTGATCCGCCGCCACCAGTGCATGCAGGGTCGTAGTGGGGAATTTTTCACTGAAAAACTTGCGCGCCGAGGCCTTTAACAGCGAGGCCTCCTCGCCAAAACCAAAATTGTCCGGTTGTTTCATGCTGCTCTCCTCACTTGGATTTCGCCAGGCCGAGTACACGCTCGCCCAGAATATTGCGCTGTACTTCGCTGGTGCCCGCGGCGATGGTCATGCCATAGGAATTCATATAGGAGAGATTCCACTGCCCTCCTGCGGGTGCATTCTCATCACCAAGGTAGAGTGATGCGCTGGCTCCTGCGACTTCCAGTGCAAGCTCTGCCGTGTTCTGACTGATTTCACTGGCCAACAGTTTGTTCTGCAGCAGCAGGCGCATCGGGTGGTCCAGCAGGTCTGGCACCCGCGCCCGGCGCTGATTCTGGGCGAGGCCGGTTTCGCAAATGAGCTGCTGCATGATCCGGTCCCTCAGCAGAGGATCCTGGGCCGCGGGCCGACCCTCCCGTTGCGTGTTGCGCGCCAGTTCTATGAGATTGCCGGCGGTAGACGAGTGACTGTCCTTGCTGCGCAGGCCCCCGGCCCGGGGAGTCTGCAATTCTCCCGCACCGCGCTCGTGTAACAGGGTTGTCATGGCCACCTGCCAGCCCTTGCCCAGTTCATCCAGACGGTAACTGTCATCCACCTCGAGGTTGTCAAATATCACCTCGTTAAATCCGGTCTCGCCGGTAATTTTGATTAACGGCCGCACAGTTACGCTCTTGCCCAGCTCAGATTGAATGGGCACGACGAAATAGGACAGGCCGTCATACTTGTGGGATTTGTCGGTGCGCAACAGCAGGATCATCCACTCGGCAAAATGTGCCAGTGAAGTCCAGACCTTGTGGCCGTTGATCACCCATTTGTCACCCTTGCGCTCGGCAAATGTCTGCACGCTGGCCAGGTCAGAACCCGCGCCCGGCTCACTGAAGCCCTGGCACCAGATGTCCTCACCTGAAAATAAACGCGGCAGCAGGCGCTCCTTCAGCGCGGGTTGACCGTGGTAAAACACGGTGGGGGCAGCCATACCCAAACCAATAATATTGGGAAAATACGGGGTGCGGGCAGCCAGCATCTCCTCATTGGCAACACGCTGGCAGTCCGTGCGACCACCACCACCCACTGCCTCGGGATAGTCACAACCCACCAGCCCGGCGTCATAGGCGGCCTTCTGCCAGGCCTGCAGATACGTCATCTGATCGGTAGTCATGATCTCCAACGCAGTGAGCGGAAGTCGCACCGGGGGGTCAGCCGGGCGGTTTGATGCCAACCACGTGCGGCAGTGCTGGCGAAATTCCGCCTGTTCGGGGCTGTCCTTGCTTACGCTTTCGGTCATTCAGGTTCTCCATAATTAATTTCTCAAGCGGGTCCAGTCGGGGCCAGCCTGAGCATTAGCGGAATAGATCCAGTGGTATCAGTAATGCGGCGGTTTGTCTTCAGCCGGAGCAGCGCCAGTCTCAGGACCCGTGTCCTGATCATCCTGCCGCTGTTTTAACAATTGCAGCTGCCGTCGCAATAGCAGTATTTCCTGCTGTTGCAGTGAGAGAGCATCATTGAGCAGGCGCACGGTATCCTCCTGGTAAGCCATCTGGATTTGCACTTCGTCCAACTGCTGTTTTAGCGCTTCAATATCTGTCAAACCGAGATTCTTCCTCGCGGAGGCTGCTCACAATGGGCTAGCAGGTTAATATATTGCACAGCAGACGGAAAGACACGGCCACAAAATGCGTAAAAACAGTAAGAACAACCTGGTTTACTCAACGGATGTCGGCCGACTCTGCCCGCAGTGTCACCGGCCCGTCGCCGATTGTGTCTGCGGCAGGGATCGCCCGGCGTCAGTTGGCGATGGCATTGTGCGCTTGCGGCGCGAAACCAAGGGAAGGGGCGGCAAAGCGGTTACCCTGATAACCGGCATAAGCCTCCCCGAACGCGACATGCGCGAGCTGGCCAAAGCGCTCAAACAAAAATGCGGCGTGGGCGGCGCGCTGAAAAGCGATCATATTGAAATACAGGGAGATCAGCGCCCCGCGCTCAAGATCGAACTGGAAAAGCGGGGTTTCACGGTCAAGATCGCCGGGGGCTAGTGCATTTATCTCGTCGCTGTCCGTGCCCTGTGCATAAAAAAGGCCACAATGTGTGGCCTTCTAGTTACGCTGCAAGCAATTACAAATCGTAACCGCGCTCGTCGTGCAGCACCAGGTCCAGACCCTGGGTTTCTTCGTCGTCGTCCACCCGCAAGCCCACCATTGCACCGACAACCTTCAGCAGGATAAACGTAACCACCGCGCTATAGACCAGCGTAGAAATCACACCGATGCTCTGCACCGTCAGCTGGCCACCGATGCTGGAAATGCCATCGGAGAAACCGTTGCCACTGAAGATACCCAGTTGCGTGGAGCAGAAGATACCCGCCAACAGGGTACCCAGGATACCGCCCACGCCGTGCACCGGAAACACGTCCAGGCTGTCGTCTACCTTGAGCTTGTTTTTCAGGTAATTGGTGGCGAAATAACACACCACGCCAGCTGTCAGACCGATAACTACGGCGGCCGCAGGGCCTACCGAGCCCGATGCCGGTGTGATGGTGCCAAGCCCGGCTACCATGCCGGTAACCGTACCCAACATGGACGGCTTGCCGTGGCGCAGCCATTCCATTGCCATCCAGGCCAGGGCCCCGGCTGAGGCCGACAGGTGGGTAACCAGCATAGCCATGGCCGCGCTACTGTCTGCGGCAACCGCTGACCCGGCATTGAAACCGAACCACCCTACCCACAGCATGCCTGCGCCTGCTACGGTCAGGGTCAGATTATGCGGTGGCATTGCCACCGTGCCAAAACCGCGTCGCGGGCCCATCATTACCGCCGCCACCAGCGCCGCAACCGCGGCGGTGATGTGCACTACGGTGCCACCGGCGAAATCCTGCAGACCCATCTCTCCCAACCAGCCGCCACCCCAAACCCAATGACAAACAGGGGAGTAGACCAGAATCAGCCACAGGGTGCTGAACAGCAACATGGCGGAAAAGCGCATTCTTTCCGCAAAACCACCGACGATCAGCGCCGGGGTGATGATGGCAAATGTCATCTGGAAAATAGCGAACAGGGTGGCCGGCACAGTGCCGGTCACCGAGTCCATACCGATATTGGCAAAGAATATATTGCCAAAATCGCCTATCCACCTGCCCTGCTCCACGCCCTCGCTACCGAACGCAATGGTATAGCCCACCGCAAACCACACCAGGGACATCAGGCAGGTGAGCGCAAAACACTGCATAAGTACCGACAACACGTTCTTGGAACGCACCAGGCCAGCATAAAACAGGGACAGACCAGGAATGGTCATGAACAATACAAGCGCAGTTGAGGTGAGAATCCAGGCGGTGTCGGCGCCGTTAATTTCCTGTGCACTGACACTGGCGGACCCCAGCATCGCAGCGGACAACAGCGCCAGTTGTTTTAATGTCTTCATTGCTCTCTCCATCGTCAAAGCGCGTCTTCACCGGTCTCACCGGTACGAATGCGAATACTCTGTTCCAGTGGGCTGACAAATATCTTGCCATCGCCAATTTTTCCAGTGTTGGCAGCGCTGATGATCGCTTCAATTGCCGCCTCCAACTGATCATCACTGAGCGCCAGCTGCAGCCGGATCTTGGGCTGGAACTCCACCACGTATTCTGCGCCGCGGTAGAGCTCCGTGTGACCTTTCTGGCGACCGTAACCCTTCACTTCTTCCACTGTCATTCCGGAAATTCCGATCTGATTTAGCGCGTCGCGAACATCATCAAGCTTGAACGGCTTGATGACCGCAGTAATCATTTTCATGGGGTCTTCCTCGTTATTGTACTTTTGATGCGGGTGCCCTGCCAAAGCGTGGAGAATACAGGAAGTTTGGCATGTTGAGCGCCGGCCACTGTGCGCCGGAGGGCAAATCCTGCCACAGTGAGCCGTAAAGGTTAAGGGCAAGGCCCAATTTTCCCGCCAGCGAGGGCAATTAGATTCCCGGGCGGGAAGTTTAACGCAAATACCGGGGCTACAGATCCGGGATGCAATACTCGGTGCAACATGGTATCAATGCCAGCCCCGATACGACTGACGACAAACAAGCTATGCACCACCACCTTCTGCGCAGCGCGCTCTACGTGTTGCTTTTTGCCACCGGTAATGCCCTCGCCGTCGATAGCAAATCCATGCCACTGGCCACCACCGCTGAAATGCCCCGAGCCGTTATCCTGATCATTGGTGACGGCATGGACGAACAGCAGATCACCATAGCCCGCAATTACCTGCGCGGCGCATCGGGCCGGCTGTTACTGGACCAGATGCCACTGCGGTCGAATTCCCAGATACTCGCCATAGAGGACAATGAGACCGGCAGGCCGGTATACGTCGCCGACTCGGCCAACACCGCCACCAGTATTGCCACTGGGGCTGTGACCAGCCGCGGGCGCATTGCTACCAGTGCCGGCAGCGATCAGGATGTGGAAACCATTGTCGAGCTGGCAGCCAGGGGCGGCTACAAAACGGGGCTTGTCACGACGGCCAGCGTCACCGATGCAACACCTGCCGCATTCGCCACGCATATCAGCCATCGCCTGTGTCAAAACCCTGAGGAGATGGAAGACGTGCGCTATCGGGGCATTTTCCTGGCAGCCTGCCCTGACGATATGAAGGCCAATGGTGGGCGAGGTTCTATCGCCGAGCAGCTGGTCAATTCACCGCTCGATGTGGTACTGGGCGGGGGCAGCAAGCACTTTGCGCCAAAGGCCGAGGGCACAAACGTGTCACTACTTGAACTGGCCGGGATGCAAGGTTTCGAGGTTGTCACCAGCACAAAAGAACTGATAAAAGCCAGCACACCCGGTCGACTCCTGGGGTTGTTCTCGCCCGGCACCATGCCGGTCAGGCTTCGAGGTGAGGATGGGCGCACCGCCGAAGAGCCACAACCAAGCGGGCTCAATCACCTGCACCAATACCTCGGGTCAGTCACCCTGCCGACGCCAATGAATTGCGAGACCAACCCCGCTGCGGCCGCAATGCCCAGCCTGCAACTGATGACCGAAACAGCACTTGCGCGACTGTCACAAGACAATGACCGGGGCTTCTTCCTGATGGTCGAGTCCGCTTCTATCGACAAGCAATCCCACGAGCGCAAGCCCTGCGGTTCAATTGGTGAGCTGGAGCAGCTCGAGGAGGCCCTCGCTGCGGCCCTCAGCTATGCGCAATCACACGCCAACACGCTGGTACTGGTGACTGCCGATCACGCCCAGGCAGCGCAACTGGTGCCGAACGAAAGCCATTACTCGGCGTCGCCAATCCCGATCTATACCCCGGGCAGGATGGCTCGCATCCGCACGCCGGAGGGTAGTC
The DNA here is from genome assembly GCA_963977485.1 of uncultured Haliea sp. Taxonomy (GTDB): domain Bacteria; phylum Pseudomonadota; class Gammaproteobacteria; order Pseudomonadales; family Halieaceae; genus JARRPM01. The sequence goes on along the minus strand of CAXBOW010000002.1, from coordinate 866,337 downwards.
TGCTGGCAGTAAACTACGCTACCAACAGCTTCAGCCATGAGGAGCACACCGGCGCCAGCGTACCGCTGTTCAGCAATGGGGAGGGGCTTGGCAGGATACCGGCTTACATTACACAGCCGGAGATTTTTACCATCATGCGAGACTATTTGCAGCTGTGAGCATCGACTAGCGGCCTTGCCCGGGTTCACCCACCGACGGCAAAGTTACAGATTGACCCAGCTGTTTAGTGCGCGCAGACGGAAGCGCGTCCCCTTGAAATCGAGCACCACCGACTCAGGCAGTATCTCCACCACCTTTACACCGCTGGCGGAGCCATCGATGTGTAGGGTTTTGCCGTTAATCATTACCCGCGATTTACCCGGATTCCCCGAGTAATCGTGTCGCTGATACATGAGTGTGGGAATGGTGTCTTTTGTCTGTTGCGAAAGCGTCGCAAGGAATGGCACGCCGTTATCCCGCAACTCGGCATCCGCCAGCTCAGCCTGGGCTTCCGCTACCAGCCTTTGTATATCCAGGGCCTCTTCCTCGGCACTGATCGCTTCCGGCACGCCGGCTGGCACCTCGGCCAACGCACGCGCAGGCCGCGCAGCCGATGCGGGTTCGGCAGCGCGCTGTCCCTGTTGTCGATATAAAGCCGCCACGTTGTCGTCCGCAGGGCTCTGCGCGACGACCCGGGTCTGATCAGCTTCTGCCTCAGGCCGGTTTCGCCGCGGAGATTCAGTCACTGCCGGGGCTGCGGTGACCTGCCCTCGCTGCACCGTGGAAACCTGCGGCTCCGCCGTGACTGTCTGCCTTGTCGCCGGAACCGCCGGGGCAGTTAGCGTCACAGCTGCAGGCGCTATCGCCTCAGCGGGCAAAGCGCCGCCCCCTCCTTCAGATATCTCGATCGAGGGTGGTGTGCGGTCAAACAGCAACCAGCCAATCACCAGCACAGCCAGCGCAAGACCCGCGACCAGCAACCACTGCAGCCAGCCAATGCCGCGCTCGCTGCCCGGCGGCACACTGTCTACCGCATGCTGGGAAGCCAGCCCAGGCACCTGCTCGCTGTCCTGGCGCGATCGATTCAGGGCATCGAGAATCAGGGACATTGCAGCAAACTCCAGTCGCGACGACAGTTCAGGCAAAAAATCATGGCCGGGCCCCTGCTCCGGGTGCCTGCTTCAGCAACTGCCGCGCTCTGGCGGCGCTTATGTCGACCCCGGTTGCCTCATTTAATCTGAGCAGTGTCTGTACCCCGACCACCCCGTCGTCTTCCAGACCATGCTGCCGCTGAAATAATCGCACCCGGCTTTGCAGTGCCGGAGTGAACCGGGTTCCCGCCAGCGCTTGCGACTGACCGTCGAGACGCGCAAACAGTGCCGCTATCTGTGCAATCGCCGGGCTGTTATCCCCCAGCCCCAGAGGCCGACTGAAACCTTCAGGCGGATGCCAGAGCAGACGATAGTTGCCGGTCCAGGCAGGCCCCAGCTGTACCAGCTCGATCTCGCTCACGCCCTCATCCGTTAATACCCAGGCATTGCGCCCCTGACTACCCAGAAACAACACCCCCGCTCCGAACCGCTCAGCGGTAATCATCTCCAGCAACAGGGGCCTGTCCAGTACGGCCAGTTCATCCCAGGTCTGGGCGCTGCCCTCGATGCAGGCCAGCCCTCCCGGCAGGGGTGCGGCACAGAGCACGGCCGGCACCGGCTCCGCACTGTACAGTGACCACAATCGTGCCGCGGCGACTTGCGGGGACAGCAACCAGCTCTCCTGGCTGGATACGTTTTTTTCATTCTCTGCCGCAGCCACTGCCGCCATCACCGGGGCTGGTTCGGCAAGCGCATCACGGCTGGAAGGTCGTGTTATAACCGGCTCATCCAATGGCGGAACCGGGCTGCTCACCGCCGGCGCGCGTCCTGCTTGCCACCACCATATGGCGGCAGCAGCTACCAGCACCGCTCCCACCAAAGCCAACAGCCAGAACCGGCCACCTTCACTGCGCGAATCTGCCGCCTCCTCACCCATCACTTCCCGGGCGGCGATGCGCAGCATCGCCGTATCGGTGCTGCCGAGGTTGCGGCTGTAGGCACCGAGCATCATGCGATCGCACAACACATTAATCAGCCGCGGGATACCGCGCGTGTAACGATGAATACCGCGCACAACATCGGCTGGAAAAACGTCCTGGCCCGCATGCATGCCTGCGACCTGCAGTCGATGCCGTATGTAGGCACCGGTCTCTTCCCGGCTCAGGGGCTCGAGATTATAGCGTGCAGTTATCCGCTGGTTCAGTTGGCGCAACTCTGATCGGCCCAGCATTTGTGCCAGCTCGGGCTGGCCAATCAAAATGATCTGCAACAGCTTCTCGCTGTTGGTTTCCAGATTAGTGAGCAAACGAATCTGCTCCAGCACGTCAAAATCCAGGTGCTGGGCCTCGTCGATCAACAGTACGGTTTTACGGCCCCGGTTATGATTATCCAGTAAATAGCGATGCAGGCTATCGGTCAGAGTTTTAAGCGTGTGTTTATCCTGGTCGTATTCGATGCTCAGCTCATCGCATACAGTGGCCAGCAACTCCATCGCATTGAGCGCCGGGTTGAGGACAATGGCGATGTCTGTGTCATCGGGCAGCTGCTCCAGCAGACAGCGGTTTATCGTTGTCTTGCCTGTGCCCACCTCGCCGGTCAGCAAAATAAAACCACCGCCAGTGCCGACACCATATAGCAGGTGCGCGAGTGCATCCCGGTGACGGGGGCTCATAAAGAGATAACGCGGATTAACCGCTATGGAAAAGGGCGCTTCTGTGAGCCCGAAATATTGGTGGTACATGCAGCCAGTCGCCAGTGCGCAGGGGTGCATTATGCCCAAGGGAAGAACCCAATGCTATGCACTTCGCCGCCGGCATACGCCAGCGGCGATCACATAATCACCTACTGCGGGAGGGTGTCGGTCGCTTCCGTCTCGGGTTCGCCCGCTGGCTCTTCCCGCGGCGCCTTGCTGATTGGCATACTGGAAGCAAAAACCGCCGTTACGCTCATCACTGAAAGAATCACATACACAATAGTATGAAGAAACATAATCAAACCTCCTCTATGTTTTGGTTTGCGCGCTCATTGAAGCAGCTGAGAATAGAATAAACATACTAAAGTGAGAGTAAATCTTGCGTCTTAAAGGAGGGGAATAATCAATATCTTGTTTAATTACAACAACTTACGAATTTCGCCTGATATTAATTTTGTGTGAATCATGACATAAAGGGGCCTTTTCGCCCCCATCAGAGTCAGATACCGCCACTGGCGAAATCGCCGCCACTATCCGGTACTGGCGCAATTTCCGCCACGCTGTTCTTCTTGGCAGAGTAGTCCCTGCCCGTTTTACGTGTATCGCGGTCACCCACCCAGGTTTTATTGCCGGCGGACTCCAGGGAATCGCTTCGGCTACCGGAGTCGGTGTTTGCCGGTGGAATTTTCACCTCCTCCCGGGAGGCAGTGACAACGCACCCCTTGTCAGTAAAGCTGGTCTTACCCGTTACCTGATCTACACACATATAGACCCTGGCTGTCGCCAATTGCGGCAACAGCAAACATAGAAATAACAAAACTCGCATATTGGTTCTACCCGCGCACCAGCGCCTGTGTCTCTGTAAAACACAGGTTACGGGGAGCCGCAAAGGTAAAGCCACGCTTTACTGCCGATAAGTACAGATTTATGTCATTTCAGACGCCAGTAAGCCCCGCGTTTAGCGGATCTACGTTTTGACTTTCGCCAGTAGATCCAGTGCTTCATCACACCAGGCGAGAAACTGTTCCCCCTGCTGTATACCCAGGGCCAGAGCCAGATAGACACCTTTGCGCCGGGTTGGCAGCAATTCCGGGGCAGCGTAGTGCCGGCGTCGGATCTTCTCGTAAAGATACAACCGCTGCATCATTTCCTCGCGGCGGGCGGTAATCTCACCCGCCAGATGGGCCACGTTTCCGGGGCCAAGATTGTAGAGTTTAACAAGGAGGTCGTCCTTGGCCGCCTGGGTGCGTGTGCTGCTGAACACCCATTGCGCGAGGGCCTCTCGGCCCTCTTTGGTTATGCCGTAGACAATCTTGTTGGGCTTACCGCGCTGCTTGACCTCACGCTTACTGAGCCAGTGCTTGCCCGAGAGCTTGCGCAGTTCCTGATAGATCTGCTGGTGTGAGGCCTGCCAAAAAAAACCCAGGGAGGTTTCAAAATCCTTTGCCAGCTCATAACCCGACAGGTCATCTTCCAGCAGGGCTGTCATAATTGCGTGGCCGAGCGCCATATATCGTTCCCCTCCTCCCGAAAACCTGGTCCCAGCATACTCCGGCGGCCAGCAGTTATGCACAAATGGGCAGCCTGCTCATTGATATGCAATATGTTGCATAGTAAACTACGTCTCTGCCAAAACATCAATCTCTCATCAGTTGGAGTTCCTACATGTCCCTGCCACAGAATCTTCGCGACGCGCTGGCTTTACCGCTGGTAGCAGCCCCCATGTTTATTATCTCTAATCCCGACCTGGTCATCGCCCAGTGCAAGGCCGGGATCATCGGCTCATTCCCTGCGCTGAACGCACGCCCGGAGTCCGAGCTTGAGGTGTGGCTGCAGCGTATCACCAGCGAACTGGATGCCTACAACAAAGAAAACCCTGACAAGCCTGCAGCCCCCTTTGCCGTAAACCAGATAGTGCACGGCTCCAACAACCGCCTGCAACACGACCTGGAAATGTGTGTTAAATACAAAGTACCCATCGTAATTACTTCACTGGGTGCCAAAGAGTTCGTCAACGATGCCGTGCACTCCTACGGCGGAGTAGTGTTCGCCGATATTATTTCAGATCGCTTTGCGCGAAAAGCCGTGGCAAAAGGCGCGGACGGGCTCATTGCCGTGGCGGCGGGCGCAGGCGGCCACGCCGGGCCGGTGTCCCCGTTTGCCCTGATCCAGGAGATACGCGAGTGGTTTGACGGGCCATTGCTGCTGTCCGGTGCCATCGCCACCGGCGACGGCATCCTGGCGGCCCAGGCCATGGGCGCGGATCTGGCCTATATTGGCTCCGCGTTCATCGCCACGGAAGAAGCCAACGCCGAACAGGCCTACAAGCAAGCTATCGTCGACTACGCCTCAAGCGACATCGTCAACAGCAGCCTCTTCACCGGGGTGCATGGCAACTACCTGAAACCCTCGATCATCGCGGCGGGCATGGATCCGGACAAACTGCCCGATGGCGATGTTTCAACGATGAACTTCGGCTCCGGCGGAGACACCGATGCCAAGGCCTGGAAAGATATCTGGGGTTGCGGCCAGGGCATTGGCGCTGTGAAGGCCGTGGTGCCAACGGCAGAGTTGGTCGCACGCCTGAAACGCGAGTACGACGCGGCGCGAGCGCGCGTTCTGGCCGCCTGACCGGCCAGTTCCTTCAGCTATAACGCGTCGAACTTCACCACCCGGGCGCGCACCGGCGGATGCTCACTGGCGCCTATCCAGCGCCAGCACAGTGTGCCGTTGCTATGCCCCGCGGTTTCCACCCAGTTAGCCTGCGGCGGCCGTTTGTGTGCCACCACAATAGTGACACTCCCATCCGCTTCGTATCGCGCTGTATGCTTGTTGAAATGGACTGTGTGATAGCGGTAGTCCAGTGATTCCATCCACCAGTTCTGCAACACAAAATTCCAGGTCTGACAGTCGGGAATATCAGGCGCCTCGATTACCAGGGCCTCGTCCTCTGCCAGCTCCCAGGCACTGTGGAAATAGTAAATATTCGGGTCACCGCCGATGGCCTGGCAAAAGTTCTGGTCCGCGGGTGCAACCTCGTTGCTGGTGGGCAGGAAGCCCTCCGCCCAGCCCTCGAATAGGCCGGTGGTGTTGCGGACGAATTGGGTGACCCCCTGCAGCGCTTTATCCAGATGCTCTGGGGAAAGCGGTGCCGGGCGCTCCTGCTCCGCGCCAATGCGCTCGATGCGTATATCGGCAGGCTTTTCACAGCGCCTGTCCTGGAAGGTCTGGCGCACATTGATGGCGTTGGTGTCTGGCCCCATTGGCAACCAGTTTCCGCTGTGTTTCTTCTGGCTGACGATGATTTCCAGACTGCCGTCCTCGTTGATCTGCATATCGCGCGAATCGAGGAAGCCGTCGGTCTTCATACCGCCGCCGGTGCTGTAGCGGTTTATCACCGTGCCAAAACCCAGATAGTCGACGGTGCCACGCAAACCGGTGATGCGGTAATCGTATTGCGGATTGATGGCGGCGGTCTGGTAATGATTATCGGGATTGTCCGCACCCATCTTGATGGTTTCATGCACCGGGCAACGCAACACCGGAAAGGCCGCATCACCACTCTCCAGGAAACTCTCCAGCCCCGCTCGCAGCATCCGGGTGAGATAGCGATAACCCTCGGCGCGATTGAAGGCATCCTGTGGTGCCTTCTCTGAATCTAGCAGCTTACCGGTTTCCTTGAGCGCGTCACAAAAATCCGCCCAGGCCTCACCGTTTAGAATTCTTTCCTCCGCCGTCTTATCCGTCATATTCCCCTACTCCTCAATCCATTTCCAGGCCATAACGCCTGGTGTAGTCAGCAAACATTTCCTCCACCTGGCCGCGGCTGATGCCGTAATCCTGCAAGCGATATTCATGCTTGCCGTGCTTGCCGCGTGGGTGCTCAGCCAACCACTTTGCCATCGCCGATCTACCTGTGGCAGGCAATGCTTCCCCGCGCAGCTGGTATATCTTTTCAATAGCAGGCCAGGGGTCGGCAACAAAGTCATCGTGCTGCAGGTCGAGAAACTGGCCGGGGTGTTGTGGCTCCAGCTGCGCGCGTTGGGCCTCGAAGGTGCGGGTGTAGATACGCAGCATATCCATCCAGTCCCTGCCAATTTCATCCCGGTCTATGTGGTCTGAACCACTTTTGCGCAGAACCTCGCTGAAACTGCAGCCAGAAGCGACAATCGTCATGGGTGCCCGATGAGTCTGTACAATAATGGCGTCCGGATAATATTTCAGTATCTCCGCCAGCCCCAACTGGTGAAACGGCGCCTTCAGTACCCACAGGCCCTTGTGTCGGAACTGCAACAGCTGCAATTGCAATTTATGCCAGGCATAGCTGTCACGGCTGCACAGGTTGTCATATAGCCAGTTGGCGTAACTGGGTATATGAAACATCGCGGAGTATTCCACCGACATGAAATTGCGGTTGAGCAACATGTAACACTCATCGGGTTCCTCGGCCTCCAGCAGGTGGGTAGCCATAAATCCGGGTAAGAATGTCTCGGTAAGTGCCACACCCTCACGCCGCTGGGTGATACGTGGATCGGTGTAATAGGTGGCTGTTTCCGGCGGCGGCACCGGATTCTGTGCCGCCCACAACCGCAGGGTAAGGTTTGTGCTGTCCTGGTTCAGCATATGGTGCAAGGCGGTTGTGCCGGTGCGGGGCAGGCCGACGATAAAAACCGGTGTTACAATTTTCTCGTCCAGCACCTCGGGATGGTCCTTCAGGTACTGCGCAATCTGCAAGTGACTGCAGAGGCCGGCGTTAATCGTCATCTGTGCCCGGAAGCGACCGAAGTCGTTGAGACGGGCTTCGGTGTTCAATGCATCAACCAGACGTTCGAGGGGCTCACGGAAGTCATCACCGCGAAAGTCCGTCAACCCGGTTTCATCCCGCGCCGCTTGTATTAATTGTTCTGTATTGAGCACTGACAGGTTCCGTTTGCAAATCCGATGATCAGCAAGCCTATTATCCTGGCAACATGCGGGCAATGGCTGCACCGCAGAAAGTGCCTCCCGGGCCACCCGAACCCGGCGGTAACCGCCTCTGGTACAAGATAAAGAACTGCAGTGAGCCTGCCACGCCTCCAAACATACCCCAATGGGACGAGTTCACTGCTTTATTCACACAGTAACTTTGGGCATTATGGTTTTCCTAAACTCATCCCGCAGGAGAAAAACCATGAAAATCGCCCTGGTGCCAATCAATATCGGCATGCAATCACTGCAACAACTGGTTGGCCTCGCCCAGCTGGCCGAGAGCCTCGGCTTCGAGTCAGTATGGACTTTCGAACACGTCATGGTGCCGGTTGAGTATGAGTCGAAATACCCCTATAGCAAGGATGGCAAAATGGGGGGCGGCTCCGACGCACCCTTTCTCGACCCACTTATTGCGCTTACAGCCGTGGCGGCACAGACCAAAACTCTGCGCCTGGGCACCGGGGTAAATATCCTCTCCCAGGCCAACCCCTTATTGCTGGCAAAGCAAGCTGCCACGCTGGATCTGCTTTCCAACGGGCGCTTTATGCTGGGTGCGGGTATCGGATGGCTGAAGGAAGAATTCGACGCCATGGGTGTGCCCTTTGAACGCAGGGGCGCACGCTTTGACGACTATATCGTGGCCATGCGCAAAGTCTGGTCCGGCGAGGTGGTGGAGCACCAGAGTGACTTCCTCAGCTGGTCGGGTTTCCAGAGTTATCCTTTGCCGGTACAAAAAGGCGGTGTACCCATTGTCGTCGGCGGCTCAAAAGGCAAGGCCTTTGAGCGCATCGCCCGCTACGGCGACGGCTGGTTCGCACCCACCAACGACGCCGCCAGCCTGGCGCCGATGCTGGAAGAACTCAAATCTGCCTGTGCCGAGCATGGGCGGGATTACAACACGGTTGAAATCACCTCCATGTGGGACAACCAGGGGGGCCTCGACGCGATCAAGGCTTTTGAAGATATCGGGGTGTCCCGGGTGATCGTGCCACTCTTTGTATTGGGGAGAGACCCGGTAGTCGGGTTGAAGTCACTGGCAGAAAATATTATTGCCAAACTGCCCACCTGAATAAGTCCATCATTGCATTGCCATCACAGTAGCTGGCGGAGGGCAAAGTGCCTGCCGCCGCTTCGGTGAGCCGCCATGGCGAGCAATAGTTCTGCCGTCGCCAGGGCGTCCAGCAGGGCGTTGTGTCCAGGATATACCGGTAGCTGGTAGCGTTGGCGGCAGGCGTGCAGACGCAGATCGCCGGGTTTGATGGGCTGGCCACGTCTGCGCAATACTGACTCTTCCTGCAGCAGGGTGTCGACGCAGGGCAGCAATAAGGGCGCATTAAACACGCGTCTGCACAATCCGTTGAGGTAGGTCATATCCAGGGCCGCATGGTGGAATACCAGCACCTTGCCAGCCGCTGCGAGCAGAAGCTGCGCCAGCACTTCAGCCGAACCCTGCGCAGCGGCGAGTTCACAATCTCGCAGGCTGTGTATCGTGGCACTTTGACCCACCGAATGTTCTGGCCGGACCAGATGATGGCGGGCAGAGTCCAGGGCAATAGCGCCCGCTTCTATCACCACCCAGCCGACACTTAACAGCTCACCCTCGTTGACATCCAGCGAGGACATCTCCGCGTCCACTACCAGAAAAGGTACCTGCCGCCAGTCCTGGCCGCTGGCAGGCAACGCTGTTTGCCAGCAGCGCTGCAAACCCGTGCCCGCCACCCGATTGCTGTATGCCAGTCGCTGCAGGCGCAACCACCACATCAGCCCATGCCTGCCCTGAAGGTCTGCCTGATGGCAGACTGGGCATCGTCAATGATCGTAAAGGCATCACGCAGTTGCTCTCTTGCCATTTTTGGCAGCTCTTTCGGGTTGATAAAATTGTTGAGCTTGTCACCGCGAACAATCTGAGCGCACTGGTGCTTGATTCGCTGTTGCTGGATGAACTGCAAAGCGTCCAGCAAGTTACGACTGTCTGCGATGGTCATGTGCTGCGCCTGCACCAACGCTTGCAAACGTTCCTCGGTGTTCACCGCACTGACCTTGTGGGCCAGCGCCCGCAGCCGGACCATTTCGGTGATCGGTAGCACCCCACGCTTTTTTAAATCCAGGTAATCGCGATGCTCACCATCGCGATCCAGCACGAAGCGCCGGAAGATACCCAGCGGCGGCCTGGTGTCCAGCGCATTAGCGGCCAGCGCGGCCAGGAATATGGAATTGGCAGAGGACTGCTCCAACATGGTTTTCTGCAACTGCTCGCATAGGGCCGACGCGCCATAAATACAGCGCAAGTCAAAGAAAATACTCACACGCATGGCCGCATCAGGTGTGGGCGTAGTCACCCAGCGCTGTACTTTTTGCTGCCAGCAGGACAGTGCTTGGCGCCACTCTCCGGTACTCGCCATGATATCGCCGGGGCAGTAAACGTAGCCACAGGCATTCAGTCCGTCGCAGACCGTTTTGGCCATGCTCTCAAACCAGGGAAGCTGCTCATCCGTTACAGAGTCGTCGATGATGATGCCGTTGTCCTGGTCCGCTGCCAACAATTGCTCCGCGCGAGCCTGGGAGCCGAAGCCCAGCCAACACCAGGTCACGGGGGCAGGCCCCAGTTTTTCCTCGGCTATCTGGATCAGGCGAATGGTAACGGCGTCGCTGATGGCGGTTAGAATCTGGCCAACTTGCTGCGCCCGCATGCCCGAGTTCACCCACTGAATCATCAGGTTTGCCGTGCCAGCTACCACGCTCTTTATGCCATCTACATCGCGCTGACGCGAGATATGCTGTACCAGGTAAACCGGGTCATCCTGCTTTGCAAGAATCAGGTCGGAGGTGGTAACAATACCCGCAAGCTGCCCATCCCGCATCACCGGCAGATGGTGGTAGGCGCGCTGTGTCATCAATAATGTTGTGGAAAAAATACTCAGACTGGCGTCTATCGTCTCCGGATCGCGAGTCATGATCGCGCTCACCAGAGTGTCTGGCGGCAGGGCCGGAGCGACAAAGCGCACGCGCAGGTCGCGGTCGGTAATGATGCCGACCAGATTCTCGCCGTCTATGACAAAGACAGATGAGACTCTGCGCGCCGCCATGGCCTGGGCTGCATGTTGCACCGTATCTGTCGGGGCCACGGTGAGCAGGCGGATAGTCATGATGGTAGCCACCGCCTGCGTCATAGCATTGGGCTCAGGCTGGTAGCGCGCAGCCCGGCGCAGCCGACGATTCCTCTGCCCGCTGAAATAGCGATCAAAGCGCCGGTTGCCTGCGCGCAACTGGCGATAGGCGGTGTCGGGCAGACGGTAGAACAAGGCATCTTCAATGACTGTGGCGCGCACCTCACCTCGCTCCGCGTTCAGACCACCGATATGAAAACTCTCACCCTCCCCCAGTCTGTCCAGAAGCTTATTGTCACTGTCCCTGATTTCCACTGCACCGCTGCGCACAATTCGCAGCCCGGCCTCGTCAGTATCACGACTAAACACTTCCCCACGGCAGTGATACTGCACCACGACCTGGGCGACCACGCGGTAAAGCTCTGCTGCTGGCAACTCGTTAAAGGGCAGTGATTGCGCCAGGAACTCGGCAATAGGCAACAATTCGGGGGTCACTAGTTTAGGCGGGGCATTGTCCTGCGTCAGCTGTGAGGAAAAGATGGAGTCGCCCGGCTCAGTTGGAATAACCATGGATGCGCTCAGTTATCCCGTGGCTGAAGAAAGGCGGTGTCGACATCGGCAAAGTAGCTGCTGCCCAGGGCCATAGCCACCAGCCGAATACGTTGCGCCGGCATTGGGGCAGCGCCCAGTTTCACCCGCCATTCCAGTCGCTGGCTGCCCACGGCGCGCATTGTGTCCGGTTGCGTTTCCTCCTCCGGCAAGCCGACACCCACGACCACGCCATCCAGCGGGTGCGAAGAAGTCAGCAGCAGCTCACTACCGCCGGCAACGGCCGCTGTCAGCCGCAGACGAAACGTCTCGTTCTCGACATCACAGGCCCCACTCGCATAGCGACAGTTACTTTGTTCCATCAGCGGATAGGCTTGCCCGGGAACCGCAGCCTGAGGTGTTTCATCGGCAAATTGCCCCGCGCCAAACCACGCCATAATAGCCAGTAGCGGCGCCAGTATCATGGCAGTAACAACATGTTTATTGGTGAACACCATGCTATATCATCCTCGCAAAAGCGGACTCTAGCGCAATGACCGCGGAGCAACGCGTATTCAGTGGTCACCGGCCGTGCCGGCACCTGCCGGGATACGAATATGTTCAACCAGTGCACGCACGCTTGCCGGTGGTGCTGCAGTAACACTGGTCACTGCCGCCGCCACCGCGAAGTTTACCACCGCGCCCACGACACCGAAGGCGTTCGGCTCGATGCCAAGAAACCAGTTTGGCTGCATATCACCGAGGAAGCTGGTGCCGGGTATAAACATGATGCCCTTGTGCTGAAAGACATAAAACAGGGTCACGCCGATACCCGCAACCATTCCCGCAATCGCCCCCTCCTTGTTCACCCGGTTGCTGAATATGCCCATCATCAAGGCCGGGAATATGGAAGACGCCGCCAGGCCGAAAGCCAGCGCCACTGTTCCCGCTGCAAAGCCGGGTGGATTGAGCCCGAGATATCCGGCACCCAGTATGGCGAACGCCATGGCGATGCGGCTGGCCAGCAACTCCTGTTTCTCACTGATACCCGGGGCTATGATGCCCTTGAGCAGGTCGTGCGAAATGGCAGAGGCAATGGCCAGCAACAAACCAGCCGCAGTGGACAGTGCCGCCGCCAGCCCCCCCGCCGCCACCAGTGCTATCACCCAGTTGGGCAGTTGTGCAATTTCCGGGTTTGCCAGCACCATGATGTCGTTGTCGATCTTGACCATATCATTGGTCGCAGGATCGGCGCTGTACTCAACCAGGCCGTCGCCGTTCATATCCTCATACTTCAGCAAGCCAGTTGTCTCCCAATTCTTGAACCACTGTGGCCGCTCAGCGTAAACCAGAAACTCATCCTGTTGCGGCTCTATGGTGAGCATGAGATTCAGGCGGGCCATGGCACCCACCGCCGGTGCGGTGGTGTACAGGATGGCGATAAAGACCAGGGCCCAGCCCGCGGAGGAGCGCGCGTCCTTTACCCTGGGTACAGTGAAAAAGCGGATGATTACATGGGGCAGGCCCGCGGTGCCAATCATCAGCGACATGGTATAGGCGAACATATTCAGGGTACTGAGACGCACGTCTGTCGTATATTGTTTAAAGCCCAAATCGACGACGATTTCGTCCAGCATATCAAGCAGGTAGACCTCGCTTCCGGCGATAGTGCTGCCTAGGCCGAGTTGCGGTATCGGGTTGCCAGTCAACTGCAGGCTGATAAAAATGGCAGGAATGGTATACGCCATAATCAACACACAATACTGGGCAATCTGGGTATAGGTGATTCCCTTCATGCCCCCCAGAACCGCATAGAAAAATACGATGACCATGCCCACCAACAGGCCAGTGGCGTACTCCACTTCCAGAAAGCGGGAGAACGCTACACCCACCCCTTTCATCTGGCCGATCACATAGGTTACCGAGCAAAGTATCAGGCAGATAACGGCCACCACCCGTGCCGTCCTGGAATAGAAGCGGTCGCCGATAAACTCCGGTACGGTGAATTTGCCGTACTTGCGCAGGTAGGGTGCCAGCAACATGGCCAGGATGACATAACCGCCGGTCCAGCCCATAAGAAAGACTGAACCGCCATAGCCCATAAACGAAATCATGCCCGCCATGGAGATAAAAGACGCGGCAGACATCCAGTCAGCGGCAGTCGCCATACCATTGGCCACGGGGTGCACGCCGCCGCCGGCCACGTAAAAATCCTTGGTTGATCCGGCCCGGGCCCAGAACGCGATCCCGAGATACAGGGCAAAGGTTACGCCCACGAACAGGTAGCTGAGTTGTTGCAGATCCATACCAGCTGCCCCCTATTCTTCTTCCACGCCGAACTCAATGTCCAGCGCAGCCATTTTCCTGGCGTAATAGAAGATCAGGACGACGAAGGTGTAGATAGAGCCCTGCTGGGCAAACCAGAAGCCCAGCTTATAGCCACCCAGCTGAAACTGGTTGAGAAAATCAAACAACAGTATGCCGCAGCCAAAACTCACGACAAACCAGATCACCATTAACTTGACCATCAGGGAGACATTTCGGCGCCAGTACTCTTTCGCCTGTTGTTCCGATAAAGGGGACATAGCACAGCTCCTTGGGTATTGTTATTGCTGCTATCAGGGCTTATGTGTCGGAGACAGTTCGCCAGTCGGCGTTATACTCAAGAGCCCAGCGAGTATTTACACTGAGCAGCCGGGCGGTTGAGCCACCTCAAATATTGGTGGAACCGCCGGCTATTTGGAAATTTAACTCCGCCTGTTAACCGAACTGGAAAAAACAGACTTTGTTACCGTCCGGATCGCGAAAATAGGCGCCGTAGAACATATCCTCGATACGCTGACCGGGCTCACCTTCAGGTGTTCCCCCGAGTTCAATGGCCTTGTGGTAAAACTCATCCACTTTCTCTTTTGAGCCCGGACCGATGGCAACCATATTACCGTTGCCCGGCGCTGGTGTTTCCTCGTTGTAAGGAATACATACTGCCAGCATGGGTGAGGCCATATCTTTGCCAATAAATGCTATCCGGCCAGCATCAAGCACTATGGAAGCGCCCAGGGGCGCGAGCAGTTCGCTGTAAAAGCTCTTTGCCTTCTCCATATCTGTAACACCGATAGTGACATATCCAATCATTGCGACTCTCCTTCCAGGTTCGTGTTGAAAACGCGTTATACACTAACCGATAACGCAATGGGGATACAATGATCTCAGGGGTCATAGTTAATATGGGTGAGTCTACCGGCAGAGGAGCTCCTCGACTCCAGGGGTGCGAATGCAGGCGCTAGTGAAAATAATCCTCTATTATTGCCACCATCGTCAACGCGGACTGTACCCGTTCGGAGATTACAGTGAAGCCCAATGTGTTCCTCACCCTGACTTTTCTGCTGCTATTTACGGCAACCCCCTACGTGGAGGCCAATGCTAAAACCGACGTGGTTGTGCTCTACAACGGTGATCGCGTAACCGGTGAAGTAAAATCACTGGAAAGTGGCATTCTCGAACTGAGCACGGATTCAATGGGTACCCTCAAAATTGAATGGCAGGACATAGCCCGACTGGAGAGCGAACACTACTACGAAATTCGTACCAGTGATGGCACCCGCTATCTCGGCTCAGTTGAGCCTACTGCGCAACCCGGGCAGGTACGGGTATTAGACCTCGACGGGGAATACCAGTACGACGCACTTCAGGTTGTACAGATTCGGCCAATTGAGAAATCGGTACTTGACCGGCTGGATGTCTACTTTTCCGCAGGCTTTTCCTATACGCGAGCCAGCTCTATCGCACAGTCTTCGATTAATACCAAAGTGGGCTACGAGAACGAAAAAAGCCGCAATACCCTAACCGGTCGCGCCAGCTTAACTGACTCCGCCGATCAGTCCACCAGCAGCAGCAGGGTGGACCTGGACCGCGCTGTATGGACGTCCCGCAAAAACGTATTCCGATCTTCGTTCGCCAACTACGAGAGCAACGACGAGCTGGCTCTCGATTACCGCTTCGGTGTGGGTGCTGGCCTGGGAACCATCTTCATCGACACCCACCGCAAACGCCTTATAGGCATCGCGGGCTTACAGGTCATCACCGAGCAGGATGAAGACAGCGACCCCGACCAGAACCTGGAGCTATATCTTTCAGGACGATACCTGGCATGGCGATTGGACACGCCAGAACTGGACCTCGATTTCGGCCTGAATGTTTATCCCAGCCTCACCGACAGCGGCCGGGTGCGGAGCGGTTCAGATCTGCGCCTGCGCTGGGAGCTGATAGAGGATCTATTTTTCGATATAACCGCCTATGGAACTTATGACAATAAGGCCGAGAGCAACAGCGGCGTTGATTACGGTGTGACAACGGGGCTGGGCTGGGAGTTTTAACAGCCGTCTTTGGGGCCCAACTCGCCCAACGCTTCTCTGCTTCGTTAGGCGAAGGGTCGCACATCAGTTACTATTTCGCCTGAACAGCCATGTGCGCAGGGCTGCTCACATAATAAAGGGGTTCAATGGCAGCCGCAGACACAGCTCAGGGCAGTTCCGCAAAGACTGCAGCAGACGCGGCAGCTGTCCACGCAAAGGCCCGCTACGCCATCAAGACCGCACTGAGTCTCACCCTGGCCTACCTGATTCCAATGGGTATGGGCTGGCCCCAGCCGGAGACGGCCGCCATCACCGTCATGCTCATTACCGCCGCGGGGCTGACGTCTGATTCATTGCAAAAGGGCGTGATGAGGGTACTGGGCACGGTAGCCGGCGCTGTTATCGGTTTGACCCTCATCGCACTGTTCCCGCAGGAGCGCATGTCCTACCTGCTCGCCGCCTCTGTGACAGTCTCTGTACTGGCCTATCTTTACAATGCATACCAGGGCGACAGCACCCTGTTTATGTTGACCGCCGTGGTAACTCTGATGGTCTTCAACGGCGGGGATGCCGACGGTGCCTTCCAGTACGGCGTTGACAGAGCGTTTATGACGGCTTTTGGCGTTATCGTCTATACCGTTGTAGCGAGTACTTTGTGGCCAGTGCGCGCGATAGACAACACCCGTCACATGGCTGCCGGGGTGGCCAGCGCCTACAGTCGTGCATTCAGAATGCTGGTACACCCGGTCGTCGAAGGACCGGAAAACACCGACGAAGAACTGACAGCCCTGTTGGCCAGCGAAGCCGCGTTCCAGGCACATTTCACGTCAATCAGGCGCTATGCCGACAGCGTCGAAGCCTACCTTGATGAATGGAACTGCGTGGTGCGCTGCTACGAGGAATTGCAGTCGGTACTGCTACCCGCCCTGAAGCAGGAAACGCGCCACGGTGTGAACTTCGAGGACTATCTGCAGAATTATTCACAGGTAGTTGAACAAATCGAGGCGACGTTCTCACAACTGGACGCACGCTGGCAGGGCCAAAAAAGCGAGGGGACACTTCAGCCAATTCTGCTGCAGTACCGCCCGAAGAGTCTGCGCGAGGCCCCTCACCTGACGGTCGCCGCTGTGGCCACTCGCGCCGAAGTACTCAGGAAAATTCAAAGTATATTGGCGGACCTGAGTGCTGCGCTGGACAGTATGCTGTTCGATCGGGGCAGTTTTGTCGCGGGGCGAAAGCCTCGCGGCAAGCCGGCATTTATCTGGCGAGATCTGGAGAATATCAAAACCGCCGGCCGCATGTTCTTTACGTTCTGGCTGGCAACGGTTATCTGGATCACCGTCAACCCTCCTCTGGGCTTTACTTTTGTAGCCCTGAGCTCGGTGCTTGTGCTGTTGGTATCCTACACGCCGGTAACACCTAAACTGCTTATCATACTGTTTACACTGGGGTTCGTCTTCGCCCTGCCGGCTTATGTATTCCTGCTGCCACTGATGACGCACTGGCTGGAGCTCGTTGCGTTCATGTTTGCCTATGCCTTATTCGGTTTTTATGTATTCCAGGGCCCGGTGTCGCTATTCTTTATGCTCGGTCTGTTTGCACTTGGCATCCAGAACACCATGAGCTATCACTTTGATGTGATACTGTTGGTAGTTCTGAGTCTCTACATGCTGTGTGCCTTGCTCATAGTCACCATCTATTTTCCCTTTACCAGCAAACCGGAAAAACTTTACCCCAGCCTTTGCAGGCGCTTTTTTAAGCGCTGTGCACACACCCTGGACGTCGCTACCGACTTTCGACACAGACCGCGCTCCTTACCTCACGATGACGGCTCCGGGCAGCTCGCCAAACTGCTCAGCTGGGGAGCAAAAATAGACAGCCGGTATTTTCCCGCCAATACACCGCAAAAAATAGGTCAACTGAACCAGGCTTGTGAGCTGCTGCATGGACAGATAGAAGTCATGGTGATGCGCCGGAGCGAATTCGCCGGCAATCCCCTGATTGTGGCGAGTTATACCCAGGATTCACCTAAACTGCTGGTAGATCTATGCGATAATCTGGCTGGAGAAAATAAAAACAACAGCGCTGCATTCAACAGAATCGAGACAACGCTAATGGGAGTACGTGAACGGCTGGACCTGTTGCGACAGGAACAGGAATTGCAGAAATACCAGCGAGAGGAACTTGCACAATTTTTCATCTACCTCAATCTGCAACAATCTATTCTCAGCAGTATTCGCGCCTGTTACAACACAAAACAGGCACTGGACTGGCAGCAACTGGCGGAAACTCGATTTTGAAGCGCAAGCAAACGTTAAACCGTTGCCGCTTCTTGCCAACAGGTCTGTGCGCACTCTTGCTCACACTTGTCAGTGCCTGCACAGTGGTCGGGCCGGATTACCAGGGTGTTAAGGCCCCCGCTCTTCCCACCAGTTGGGATACAGCAGCGGCCGCTGCAGACAGTAAAGAAACTTCAGCCTGGTGGCTATTGTTTGAGGACGGAATACTCACTGACCTGATCCAGCGCGGCGCAAGCCAGAATCTCTCCCTGGAAGCAGCCGGCTTACGTATCGTCCAGTCGCGAGCGGCCCTGGGAATCAGTGACTCCCTGCTATACCCGCAGCAGACGCAGGTGAAGGGCAATGCCAGCTACCTCTACCAGAATGAACACGATTTCAATTCCGTCGCCGCCGGCCTGGATGTTGGCTGGGAGCTGGATATATGGGGCAAATATGCCCGCGGCATTGAATCGTCGGAGGCAAGCCTCTACGCCTCCATCGCCTCCTATCGCGATGTACTGGTGAGTATCAGTGCGGAGATTGCCCGTAACTACATCAACTACCGCACTGCCCAGGAACGGATAAATCTCTCGCGCCGCAACATTGCTATTCAGCAGCGGGTAGTGGATATGACACAGGTGCAATTTGATTCCGGAAATGTGTCCGAGCTGGACGTACAGCAGGCCAAAACCCAACTCTATGCTACCGAGGGTGCCCTGCCTGCACTGGACAATGCGCGCCTGCAGGCACGCAACGCCATCGCAGTCCTGGTGGGCGCAAGGCCGGAGGATATTGAGCCACTGCTGGTGTTAGCTGATGCAAGCGCCAGGGCCAGCCTCGACCAGAGCATTACACGAATCTCGCGAGAGGATGTGGTAACCGCAGACTACACGAAAAATTCAGTCATCCCCCGGGCCCCCGCCCCGAACGAGCGGATAAACTCCCAGTTGATCATGCGCCGGCCCGATCTGCAGGTCGCAGAGCTACGCGCCCGCGCCCAGAGTGCACAGATCGGCTTCGCCGAGGCAGACTTGTATCCCCAGTTTTTCCTGTTCGGCTCTGTTGGCGTAAGCCAGACAGTGCGCAGCGGCGACAGTTTTGACGGCAGTGACGCACTCAGGGCGGCTATAGGCCTGGGGCTGACCTGGAATGTGTTTCAGTTCGACCGGATTAAAAACCAGGTGCGGATACAGGACGCCCTCTTCCAGGAAAGCCTGGCCATCTATAATCAAAAAGTGCTGGAGGCCATACGGGAAGTGACCAACGCATTGGATGCCTATCGCAATAACGTGCGAAAAAGTGAATTTGATTTCAAGGCGGTACAGGCTTCCATACGCGCCTTCAACATCTCGGCAAACCAGTATGACAATGGGCTGGTCAGCTACCAGAGACTGCTGAGCACAGTAGAGAAAATGACCGTCCGAGAGGATGCTTACGCCCAGACACGCGGCAGTATGGCCAACCAGGTAGTGGCTCTGTACAAGGCCCTTGGCGGGGGCTGGGAGCCCTTTGCCGAGCATCCGGTACTGGCACCGGCCACGGTGGAGCAGATGAAAACGCGCATAGACTGGGGCGACTCCCTGGACCCTGAAACAGTTGTTGGTGCTGATCGCGATGAATGATTTTCCCCATGAGTTGGCCCTGGGGGACGTCTACGTCTCGCCATTCGTACCCGTATTTTCCCTTGCTTTACTCGGAGCATGGCTGACTGTCGGTGTGCTGAACAAATTGCGGCTGTCCCGTTATATTATGTATCCCTCTATCACCTTCGTGGCCTTGTTAGCACTTTACATGCTACTGATGGACGCCTTATGGATAAGAATATAGGAACACTCCTCTGTGAAATTTGCCAAAAAGCTTATCCTCAGAACCCTCAATCTTTCACTGGTTGCCATTCTCGCCTGGTACGTCTACCAGACGTTTGAGGCGTATCTTAACAACCCCTGGACTCGCGATGGTCAGGTTCGCGGTCAGGTGATACAGGTCGCGCCCCGCGTCTCGGGCATGGTCATGCGTATCGCCGTCATCGATAATCAGTACGTAAGCCAGGGCGACCTGTTGTTTGAAATTGACGCGCAGTCGTTTGAGATAGCCGTCTCCCAGGCCAGGGCCAATCTGCAGCGTGACCGAATCACCTCCAAGGCATCAAAAATTGAGTATGACCGCCTGTTGGATATTGTGAAGCAGGACGCCGGGGCCGTTTCTGCGCGCGACCTCAACCGACGCGAAGCAAATTACCTGCAATCCCTCAGCCAGATAGAGGTAGCCGAGGAGAATCTGCGCAGTGCCAAACTGAACCTCAGCTATACACGTGTGCATGCATCAGT
Organism: uncultured Haliea sp.; assembly: GCA_963977485.1. Classification (GTDB taxonomy): domain Bacteria; phylum Pseudomonadota; class Gammaproteobacteria; order Pseudomonadales; family Halieaceae; genus JARRPM01. The sequence goes on along the minus strand of CAXBOW010000002.1, from coordinate 846,013 downwards.
AGATGGTTACATTTCCAATATCAATTTCCAGATCGGCGATCAAGCGGTGGCCAACAGCCCGATTGTTGCCCTGGTAGACAGTAACAGTTTTTGGGTTTTCGGCTACTTCCGCGAAAGTGAGATCGGGCACATTGGCATAGGCGATCCGGCACGTGTGACCCTGATGGCCTACCCCGACCAGCCACTGCAGGGCACTGTGGAATCCGTAGGCTGGGGCATTGCACCTTCCGATGGCAATATCGGCTACAACCTCCTGCCCAGTATAAAACCGGTTTTTCAGTGGATCAGGCTGGCGCAACGTATACCTGTACGTATAAAGCTGGCGCCGCTACCAGAAAACGTGGAGTTGCGTTTTGGCTTCACGGCCTCTGTTATGATTCTTTCAGGCGACCAGGGTCAATAGTGTGAGCGGTGTTAACCTGCAAAACAATTTCATTTTCCTTACAGTAGCGCTGGTCGCGTTGTTGCTGGTTTCCGCGCTGGGGCATTCGCTCCACACGGGTATGAGCATTCGCTTTAGCCTGCTTATGACGCTGGCCACGCTGGTAGTAACGTATTACACCCTGAATTTTGGGCCGCACTGGCGCCGTTTTGTCGGTGTTACAATTGTGTTGTGCCTGATCGTGGCCGCGATGGCGTTCTTCGATAACACACCCGAAGTCACTCTGGCTTATCGTATGCTCGGCCTGGCTTTTTTCATTGGCACCACGATTGAGTGCAGCCACCAGGTGCTATTTACCCCGATCACCAGAACGAATGCCATCGTGGGCACCCTCGCGATCTACTTGCTGCTAGGCCTGAGTTGGGCCTCGCTCTATGCGATCATCCTGTATTTCAACCCCGGCGCTTTCACTGGTATTACCCCCGAAGCCGGAGTAGACACTTTTCCCAGGATCCTGTATTTCAGTTATGTAACGTTGGCGACTCTGGGTTATGGTGATATCAGTCCTGCGGTGCCGATAAGCAAAACACTGGCCTACCTGCAGGCTATAGTGGGTACATTCTATCTGGCGATCATAGTAGCAAGCCTGATCGGTGCCAGCTTGAAAAAATAAATCCAATTGAGGAAGATAGCTGTGGAATTACAAGACCCAAACGCCGGTTTCGACACACTCTTCGTCCGCAATATGGTGGAATCGGCACTGCGTATCGGTCTGATCTTCGTGCTGTTGGTCTTGACCTATGACATTGTTCGTCCCTTCCTCCTCCCGCTGGCCTGGGGTGGCATCATCGCCATCGCCGCTTTCCCTCTGACCCGCCGCATCGAGGGTTGGCTTGGCGGTCGCCGCGGGTTGGCGGCAACACTGCTGACCTTATTTCTCATTCTCTTTCTGGTAATACCCTGCTACCAGCTTACGGAGGCCCTGCTAATAACAGCCAGGACTTTGTCCGGGCAGGTAAGCACTGGCCAGTTGCAGATTCCGGGGCCCAATCCGAGCGTGGCCGACTGGCCGCTCGTCGGTGACAAGATTTACGAGGCGTGGTCGCTGGCCCACAACAATTTACAGGAGGCCATGATGCAGGTCGCGCCACATCTTAAAGGCGCCGCCACCTACATGGCCGGCATGCTCGGGTCAGGGGTGGCGAGCGTGCTGATGTTTGTGGTGTCCCTGGCCATCGCCGGTGGATTCATGACATACGCGGACGCCTCCGGCGCGGCAGCCCATAAACTGTTCCTACGCCTGGGCGGGGAAAAACCTGGCGGAGAATGGGCAGCCATGTGCGTAGCCACTGTTCGCAGTGTACTGCAGGGTGTTGTCGGGGTAGCGGTAATACAGACCGCACTGTGTGCCCTGGGCCTGTTCACCCTGGGTATTCCCGGCGCTTCGATATGGACTGCCCTGATCCTGTTCCTCACAATAGCCCAGCTGCCCACTATCATATTGGTCGGCCCGATCATCCTCTACGCGTTTGCGCACTACGGAACCACGCCCGCTGTCATCTTCACCGTATGGATGCTGTTCGCCGGCTTCAGTGACACCCTGTTGAAACCACTGCTTATGGGGCGCGGCCTCGACATTCCCATGCCAATTATATTGATAGGTGCAATCGGCGGCATGATTAGCACCGGCATTATAGGTCTCTTTGCAGGCGCGGTTGTACTCGCTATCTGGTATATGCTGTTCAAAAGCTGGTTGGAACAAACCCCCATCGGCGAAGGGCCTGCAGCCACGCAATAGCCATCGCGGCGAAACCGCGATGCATATCAGCGTCTAGGTTCGTTCCCGCCGCAAGCGAACGGCGGTGGCAAGCTCATGCAGCACAGCCTCGGTGTCCTGCCAGTTTATACAGGGGTCGGTAATGCTCTGCCCATAGGTAAGCGCCTGGCCCTCTACGACGTTCTGCCGCCCCTCTACCAGATTGCTCTCCAGCATCAGGCCGAAAATACTGTGACTGCCGCGTGCCACCTGCGTGGCAATATCACTGGCCACGTCGATCTGACGTGCCGGAATTTTACGACTGTTGGCGTGACTGGCATCGATCATAATACGCGCCGAAAGGCCCGCCTTGGTCAGTAATGCGCCGGTGTCATCCACCGAAAACATGTCGTAATTGGGATGCTTGCCGCCACGCAATATCACATGGCAATCCTCGTTGCCCGCTGTTCGGAATATCGCAGAATGGCCCTGCTTGGTGACCGACAAAAAATGGTGCGGCTGGGAGGCGGACTTGATAGCGTCAACAGCCACCTGGATATCACCGTCGGTGGCGTTCTTGAAACCCACCGGGCAGGACAGGCCCGAGGCCAGTTCGCGGTGGGTCTGACTCTCGGTGGTACGGGCACCGATAGCGCCCCACGAAACCAGGTCGGCTATATATTGCGGGCTGATCAGGTCCAGGTATTCCGTGCCTGCTGGCATACCCAGGTCGGCGAGATCCAGTAGTAGCTTCCGCGCCAGGTGCAGGCCTTTACTGATCTGGAAGGTGTTATTGAGGTCAGGGTCATTGATCAGGCCCTTCCACCCCACCGTGGTGCGCGGCTTTTCGAAGTAGACGCGCATCACCACCAGAACGTCCTCACAAACCTTCTCAGCGGTAGCTTTCAATAGCGCGGCATATTCGAGTGCGGCAGCGGGGTCGTGAATGGAACAGGGGCCTACAACTACCACCAGGCGGTCATCTTCGCCGGCCAGAATACGATGTATGCCCTGCCGTGCGCTGGCTACGGTCTCCGCGGCGCGGTCGCTGACCTTGACGTCGGCAATCAGTTCTTCAGGTGAGATTAATTGGGTTGTCCCGCGAATACGCAGGTCGTCTGTGCTGGGGTTCATGGTGTCGTCCATCCGGCTAGGCTTGCGGGGCAAGTGCACCCTAAAAAGCCGAACAATATACCACCGATGACGCCTTTTGGGCAGCTGCGGGCAAGAGTCAGGCGCTGGCGCGAAAACTCAGCTCAGGGATTTTCCCCCGGTGTAAACCAGGTATTGGCTATCGCCCCATGCACCGCTTCCAGCTCGACCTGTAACTCATCAATGAATTCATGCAGGGCCATGCCGGCCAGCCTGCTGCTGTCCATCGCGCCGAGGCGGCGCCGCACACGACCTATGACCTCCAGGGCCGGCTTGTGTTCAGGTAACTGTTGCATACTGTGCTTCAATTCCCCCAGGCAATGGGCCACGGCCCGAGGAAAGACCTCACTCTGAAACAGAAACTCCAGCACATCTTCCGGGCTGACATTGCGCTGCACGTTAAGGCGGTACATCTGGTAGGCGCTGAGCGACTGCAACACACTGATCCACAGTACATTGCGATAGGGGGAAATCTCCTCGGCCTCCCCCATGAGACCCGCTGATGCCGCATCGATTATGCGTGTACTCATGTCGGCGCGCTCCAGATTGCGGCCCAGACGGACAAACTGGTAGGCGGCATCCTGGTTCATGGTTCCGGCGAGCATGCCCGTTATCTGCTGGCAGGACTGCACAATATTGTTGAGCACCGAGTGCCGCACCCCGCGAGGTAAATCCTTCTGACTACGGCGCGCCACGCTGAGATACAGACTGTTAATCCGCTCCCAGGTCTCGCTGGGTAATATTTCTCGCGAGGTACGCATATTTTCCCGCGCGCAGGTGAGTGAGCTGATGATGGACGACGGGTTCTCCCGCTCGCCGAATACATAGCTGATGATATTTTTTTCATTGGCCACCCCCGGCAGGGCCGCGAAACCCTCCTCCGCGCCCAGCACATGCAACAGGAGATCCCAGCCTGGCTGCACCTCCTTGGGCAAGTCCAGAATAGCGTGGTGGCGAACAAGAATAAGGCGAGCCGTGTTTTCCGCACGCTCAAGGAAACGCCCCAGCCAATAAACCCGCTCCGCAGTTCTGGCTAACATCAGCTGGCCTCCGTATCCACGATCCAGGTATCTTTACTACCCCCGCCCTGGGAGGAATTCACTACCAGGGAGCCTTTTCGCAATGCCACCCTGGTCAGGCCACCGGGTGTTACGTAGTGGTTCTTGCCAGACAATATGAAGGGGCGTAAGTCCAGGTGGCGCGCTTCAATATTGTTGTCGCACAAGGTGGGAGCCGTGGACAGTTTCAGCGCGGGCTGGGCCATATAGTTCCGCGGGTTTTTCTTGATCAGCCCGGCAAACAGCGCCCGCTCTTTTTTCGTCGACGCCGGCCCTATCAACATGCCGTAACCCCCTGATTCATTGGCGGGCTTCACCACCATAGTGGCGAGATTCTCCAGCACATGCTTACGATGTTGCGGGTTGATACAGAGGAAGGATGGCACATTGGGAATGATAGGATCCTCGCCCAGATAGTACTTTATAATCGCCGGCACAAAGGTATAGATCACCTTATCGTCAGCCACCCCGGCACCGGGCGCATTGGCCAGCCCTACATTGCCTTTGCGCCAGGCGCGAAAGAGGCCCGGCGTGCCCAGTGCAGACTCCGGCCGGAACACTTCGGGATCCAGGTAATCGTCGTTGGTGCGGCGATAAATTACATCGACCTGGGACAGCCCGCGTATGGTTTTCATGTAAACCTTGTCGTCACTTCCCACCACCAGATCAGCACCCTCAACCAGTTCGGCCCCCATGCGCTGCGCCAGATAGGCGTGCTCAAAATAGGCGGAATTAAACACGCCCGGTGTCATCACCACAATCTCAGGGTGCTTTACCGCGCGGGGAGAAAGCGATGCCAGCATTTCGAACAATTGCGACGGGTAGTCGGCAACCGGCTGAATCGAGTTGCGATCGAACAATTGCGGCAGCACTCTTTTGCTTATCGCCCTGTTCTCCAGCATATAGGAGACACCTGAGGGTACCCGCAGGTTATCCTCCAGCACGTAGACGGTGCCATCGCCATCGCGAACCAGGTCGGAGCCACAAATGTGGGACCACACACCATACCGCGGCTTGGCTCCCACACACTCTTTCAGAAATTCAGGGGAGCTGTCGATAATATCCCGGGGAACGACTTTGTCCTTGAGAATCTGCTGTTTATTGTATAAATCGTTGATGAACATATTCAGGGCTGTAACGCGCTGTATCAGGCCCTTTTCCAGTACCTGCCACTCCTGCAAAGGGATGACGCGGGGAATGATGTCCATCGGCCAGGAGCGATCAATGTTCTGACCTTCGCTGTACACCGTGAAGGAGACACCCATTTCCTGGATGGCGAGATCCGCCGCCTGCTGCCGGGAAACCAGGTGCTTCATGGTTTGCTTGCCAATAAATTCCACCAGGCTGCGACTGGCCGGGCGTGCCTTGCCATTGGCGGCAATAATTTCGTCGTAAAAGCCGCCCGGATCGTATTTTGACCAATCAATGGTTGAGCGCGGCTTTACCCGGGTGTAGGGCTGGGGTGACTTAATCTTGGCTTGCACCATGTCAGGAAAATCCTCTTGTGCAGGGGCGAGTACGAGTGATTACTGTGCCCACCCAGGATTGGGCGAATGCGCTGCCTCGCATTTCTTATTCCAGGACACCGGCAGCCACTGACGAGGAAAACCGCATGTGCTATCCAGATCTTACTACTATGATAAGTCCAGTGCTTGCAATGCTATCATCAGACAGTAATTGCAGAAAGCATCTTTACACCCTAAGCGACCGGGAAAAGTCCATACCATGAAAATTCGCACTAAAGTTGTTGGCAATGATGGCAGCGTCAAAGACGGTGAAGAAGCACTGCTGCAGCAGTGGCAGGACAATCCGGATGGCTGCCTGTGGCTGGATATCGAAGGCGGCATTTCCGGCGATATGAAAAGCCGTCTGCTGGCGCTTGGTTGCCATGAGATTGCCATCAGCGACATCCAGCAAGCGCGCCAACCCCCGAAAATTCACGCCTTCGCCGACAACACCTTTATCCTGTTTCGCGGCATCATTGCACTTGACGAACATCTGGTGCTGACTCCGCAGCAGATCGGATTTTTCGTAGGGGAAAACTACCTGGTCACCATCCATCGTGATGAATCCCTCAGTATTAACAGGACCTGGTCAGAAGCCGGGGAGGCCATCGCCCCACCAAACCCGGGTAGTCTGGCACTTAGAATCATTGATTACGCATCAGACCGCTATCTACAGAAAATACTGGCCTTCGAGAACCACCTGGGAGAGTTGGAGGAAAACCTGCTAAGCCGGCCCTCGGACAGCATCATGACGGAACTGGTGGGCTACCGTTCGGAGCTGCGCAAGCTGCGCCGTATTTTCAATTACCACAATCGCTTGCTGGAGCAAATCCTCGATGAGGAGCCGCGCCACCTCGGCACAGGGGAAGACGAAAACCGACACTTGTGGCGCGCCCTCCGGGACCGCTGTGAACGCCTGTTCAGCCTCACCAGTATGTATTATGAAATCTGCGGTGACCTGGTGGAGGGTTATATTTCCATCAGTTCGCACGAACTCAATACCACGATGAAGATATTGACCATCATCACCGCGATCTTTGTTCCATTGAGTTTTCTCGCGGGGCTATACGGTATGAACTTCGAGAACATGCCCGAGTTGCATATGGAATACGGCTATTTCTTTGCCCTGGCCGCTATGGCCAGTACCGCTGCACTACTGATTTACGTCTTCAAGCGCAAGAAATGGTTGTAGGGCCGACACGCCGTCTAGGCATCCTGTGCAAGCCACCACTCATCGAGCAATTCACCCACTGTGTTGGGTACCACTAAATGTGCCGCGTACCAGGTATGCAGGCAGCGAATTCGGGTAAAGTCTGCGATGCCCCCTATTCCCTTCTGCGCGAGCACGTCGGCGAAACCTAGAAGCGCCATCTGCTGTCGCACGGCACTGGAAATATAACTGTCCCGCAGGGCAATGTAAGCCTGGTGGTCTCCCCGCATCCTCTGCTGCAGGGCGCCATCCCCGTCGATACGCTGCTGCAAGCGTTTGATCAACCCGCCCGCCTCTGCTCTATCGATGCGGTAGGCCAGTCCGGGATCCACCAGCCAGAACAAGGTGGGGAACGGGGTTTCATCGACCAGAGAGGCGACGCGGATTACCACCGGACTACCGTCCGCAGCAGTAACCGCAATCGCTTCCAGGCCGCGTGGTTCTCTGCCGAGTAGTTCGGCCACCCGGGCAAATGTTGCTGCAGAAATAGTCAAAACCCTGAATTCTCCGAGACTGTCCGGGGCTGAATTCTACGCAGGGCGCGCGGCAAATACGAGTTACCTTGCCCTCTAGTTTTCGCCCGATGCCCGCTACAGTTGCGTCCAGCGCAGTGTTTGCTAAGCTCTGCTCTTCGCGCCATGTCGGCGAGTTGCATCCAGACAAGTGAGAAACCAGTATGAAGCCTGAAACAATTGCCCTGCACGCGGGTTACGCGGGTGACCCCAGCACACACGCGGCGACCACACCAATCTACCAGACCACCTCTTATACCTTCGATAATACCCAGCATGGGGCCGACCTGTTTGACCTGAAAGTACCAGGCAATATTTATAGCCGCATCATGAATCCGACCAACGCCGTACTGGAACAGCGTCTGACCGAGCTGGAAGGCGGTGTCGGCGCGCTGGCCGTTGCCTCCGGTATGGCGGCCATTCGATATGCCATCGAAGCAATCTCCCAGGTGGGCAGCAATATTGTCAGCACCACCCAACTTTACGGCGGCACTTACAACCTGTTTGCACACACCTTCCCCCGCCAGGGTATAGAAGTGCGTTTTGCCAAGGCCGATGACTTCGATACTGCTGCTTCGTTGATTGACGAAAACACCACGGCACTGTTCTGCGAATCTATCGGCAACCCTGCGGGAAATATTGTCGACATCCGCAAATGGGCGGATATTGCCCATGCCGCCGGTGTACCCCTGATTGTAGACAATACCGTGGCGACACCGGTGTTGTGCAGGGTATTTGACCACGGTGCCGATATCGCCGTGCATTCACTTACCAAGTATATTGGCGGCCACGGCACGACTATCGGCGGCGCCATTGTCGACTCGGGGAAATTTGACTGGGCGGCTAACGCCGACCGCTTTGCCATTATGAATAACCCTGACCCTTCCTATCACGGCGTGGTTTACACCGAGGCTATGGGTGCAGCGGCCTATATCGCACGTTGCCGGGTAGTCCCTCTGCGCAATACCGGCGCGGCTTTGTCAGCCCACAGCGCCTTCCTGCTCATGCAGGGCCTGGAAACCCTCAGCCTGCGTATGAAAAAACACTGCAAAAACGCCAGGAAAGTGGCGAAGTACCTGCAGAAACATCCGCAGGTACAGTGGGTGAATTACGCGGGCCTGAAAGACAGCCCCTATCGGGATAATTGCAAGACGTTCTGCGGCGGCAAGGCAGCGGGGATACTCAGTTTCGGTATTGAAGGCGGGTTCGAGGCAGGTGGCCGGTTTATCGACGCCTTGCAACTCATACTGCGACTGGTAAATATCGGCGACGCCAAATCCCTTGCCTGCCACCCGGCCAGCACCACGCACCGCCAGCTCAACGACGAGGAACTCGCCTCCGCTGGCGTCAGTAAGGATATGGTACGCCTGTCAATCGGTATCGAGCACATCGATGACATTCTGGCGGACATCGAGCAGGCGCTTGCTGCTGCGAAATAGTCCGTTCAGGCCTGGGGCGTCATCGAACGCCTCAGCATGGGCGGTATATCCGGGTGCGAACCGCCCTCCTCTCCAAAATCCGTCAATAGCTTGTTCAATGCTGGCCCAAGCTGCGGCCTGACCTCCTCTGGTCGCAGCGGTTCGCCGCATTCATTGCAGGTGAGTGTAGGGCGGGTCAACTTGCCACACTTCTGGTGTACATACTCCAGTGGCGCCCCCTCCCCTTTGTCCATCCATTCGTCGCCCCAGCGGGCGAGGCTCATTAATACCGGGTAAAGGCCCAACCCCTTGCGGGTGAGGCGATATTCGTAACGCACAGGCCGGTCGTGATAGGGAACCTTCACCAACACCCCTTGATCCACCAATTTGCCCAGTCGCTCGGACAGTCGGTGACGGGTAATTCCCAGGTTGGACTGGAACTGGTCGAAGCGCCGGGTGCCGAGAAAGGCGTCCCGAATAATTAACATGGTCCAGCGCTCGCCCACGATAGAGAGCGCCCTTGCCACTGAACAAACCTGTTTGTCTATATCGTCCCAACGCACAACTTACCCCTAGGTGTCTTGAGAATGTATTTTCAGCTACTGGAGAAATGTAGCACATTCATTCCGAATTGGAACCGCCTCACTGTAGTCAGCGGCGCACAAAAAAAGGGCGGGGATAAACCCGCCCTTTCCTCAACGGCGGGCTGTGCCCGCCATAAACACAGAAACTCAGCCAAACTGGTTCATGGTGTTGTCTTTGCCGCCAGCCTTGAGGGCAGCGTCACCAGCAAAGTATTCCTTGTGGTCGTCGCCCATGTCAGAGCCGGCCATGTTCTGGTGCCTGACGCAGGCAATACCCTGGCGGATTTCCTCGCGCTGAACACCTTTCACGTAACCCAGCATGCCCTGCTCGCCAAAATATTCCTTGGCCAGATTGTCGGTAGACAACGCTGCAGTGTGGTAGGTCGGAAGCGTAATCAGGTGATGGAAGATACCTGCTTCACGCGCCGAATCCGCCTGGAAAGTCCGAATCCAGTTATCGGCTTCGACTGACAGGTCGGTGCTGTCGTAGTCTACACTCATCAACTTATCGCGATCATAGGCAGATACATCCTTGCCTTCCTTACTCCAGGCATCAAATACCTGCTGGCGGAAATTCAGGGTCCAGTTGAAAGACGGCGAGTTGTTGTACACCAGCTTGGCATTGGGAACGACTTCACGGATACGTTTGACCATACCGCCAATCTGACCAATGTGAGGCTTTTCAGTTTCAATCCACAGCAGGTCAGCGCCATTTTGCAGGCTGGTGATGCTGTCCAGTACGCAGCGGTCTTCCCCTGTGCCCTTGCGGAACTGGTACAGGTTGGACGGCAGGCGTCTAGGACGCACGAGCTTGCCATGGTGATTGATGATGACATCGCCGTGGGACATATCGGCGTGCTCCAGTTCTTCCAGATCCAGAAAGCTGTTGTACTGGTCACCGAGGTCACCCACCTCGTGAGTCACGGCTATCTGCTTGGTCAGGCCAGCTCCCAGGGAGTCGGTACGCGCTACGATTACACCGTCATCGACGCCAAGTTCCAGGAAGGCATAACGCACTGCGCGAATCTTCGCGAGGAAGTCCTCATGGGGAACCGTGACTTTGCCGTCCTGGTGGCCGCACTGCTTCTCATCGGACACCTGGTTTTCGATCTGAATGGCACAGGCCCCTGCCTCAATCATCTTCTTCGCCAGCAGGTATGTCGCTTCGGCGTTACCAAAACCGGCATCGATGTCGGCGATGATAGGCACAATATGAGTCTGGAACTCATCTATCTTCTTCTGCGCCGCCTGGGCAGCGACTTCGTCACCTGCCTCACGACCGGCATCCAGTTCGCGGAACAGGTCACCCAGCTCACGCGCATCTGCCTGGCGCAAAAAAGTGTACAGTTCTTCGATAAGGTCGGGGACCGATGTTTTCTCATGCATTGACTGGTCGGGCAGCGGGCCAAACTCAGAGCGCAGTGCGGCAATCATCCAGCCGGACAGGTAGAGATAGCGTTTGTCAGTGCTGTCGAAATGCTTCTTGATGGAAATCATCTTCTGCTGGCCGATAAAGCCGTGCCAGCAGCCCAACGACTGGGTGTACTGGCTGCTGTCAGCATCGTAATCCGCCATGTCCTTGCGCATGATACCGGCGGTATAACGAGCGATATCGAGGCCGGTCTTGAAGCGGTTCTGCAATTTCATACGCGCGGCGTATTCGGGATTGATGTCGTCCCAGGTGCCGCCCTGTTGGGCGCGCAAACTGGCGATGGCGTCAATATCTTGCTGGAATTGTGACATGGTGGAACCTCATATTGCTCAGTGTTGAGATGGTAATGAAGAAAGGCTGAGCGCTTCACGGCGCGGCCAATTCATCAGCTGGGCGGTATATTAGCCACCCGATCGCCATAACTGAAATAAATGAAGTATATTTTTACTATTCACCCGCTGAATGACGCGTCTATTTCTTCCAGGTGACTTTACTATGCAGCAGCCCGATCTTCAGGTCGGCCTATAGCGCCATCTCAGGTTTTTTGTTATCACAGATGTATTTATCGCCAGGCAAGTACATCTAACCTCGGCAACCCCATCGGTCGCACATTTAACTGGCCGATTTTTTCGGCCTAGGGAAGTGCCAATTCAAGCTCGACGCCAAAGTGATCGCTTGGGTGCACCATAATGGGTGAATCCTCTGGCAGCAGTTCGGTAGAGTGTATTGTGGCTTCGATAGAGACGGGATCATCGAATACCCGATCGGCCACAATGGGACTGGTGGTGACCAGGTTCTTCACAAATATATGGTCCAGCAGGTAGTTGCCGCTCCCCCCATCCGCCTGCAAGATCAGGTTTTCTTCCGAGCAAAAGGTACACGGCAACTGCTCGGCCGCCGGGTCGGCAAAGCCATCCTGCAGCCAGAGCTCACAATTTTCAGCAAAGTCGGCATCAATACCGTTGCTGGCATTGGCGATACTGCAATTGAAATCACCGGCGAACAAGATGGGATTTTCACCCGCCTTGGCGTTGGCAAACGCGATCATCTGCTGCTGCATAAAACGATTTTCACCTTCCCAGGACGCATGCTTGCCGCTGGCGGGGTAATCAATTGAAAGATTGGCCGTGGGGTGAGTACAGCCGACCACATGCGCCTGATCATTCAGGTTTATCTCGGCGTAAAGAGCTCCCCGGTGATTACTGGTGGAATCATCGATGAAGTCCTGAAACTCGCGGGCTTCCAGCGGGTACTTGGACGCCAGAATGAGACCCAGAGCGCCGCCAAAGGCGAATTTACCTGCGGGCTGGGTCACGGCTTCAATCACCGCATCAACAGTTACATCGGGTATTCCCACAGAGCCGATAACCGCGTCCAGACAGACTGGCGGCAACTGAAATAGAGAGTCGCTGCACTGAGTAGGCACACAGGAAACCAGTTCTGCACCTCTGAGGCCGGGACACTGGGTATTCACACACTGCGTAAACTCGCCAATATCCTCGTTGTTACAGGCCGCTGCCTCCGACAGAATCTGCTCCGCAGGGACAGTATAAATTTCCGGGTAATTCCCCTCCAGCGCTTTGGTAAGGGCTTCCACCTGTTCATCCAGCCACACTTCCTGTAGGCAGATAACGTCGCTGTCAGAATCCGCCAGCAGTGCTTCATTGGCCACCAGCCGCTCTTCGGTGTAGGCCACAAAGTTCAGAGCCAGCCCCACATTGTAGGAGGTGATACTGAGAGTATCTGTCCTCACGGCCTGATCCTTTTTATTATTGTTTCCGCCATCGGAACAGGCGGTCAGAATGGCCAGCGCAGCTACCGCCAGCACCGTATGCAACAGGGTCGTATTATTGATCGGGGTCATGAACTACCTCTTGTCGGAATACTGTGCGGTACTATCAAGGTATTTCCTGTACTCGCACTACTTAAAATTATTCTCGGGCATACGCGCATAGTACATCAGCGTGCGGGTTTCGGCACGCCTTCCCGGCGCGAGGCCACAGCCGACGACGCCATTTCACAGCGTACACTTGTGTTCATCCCCAATAGGGATTACAACTGGTTCCAATAAGAAACAGGAGAACTTCGCCATGATAAAAACCGGGCCACTGCTTGCCCCACTGTTCCTCTGCATGCTACTCGCGGCCTGCGACAGTGACAACAATAACAACGACAAGGGCGTGGAACCGCCACCCGAACCGCCAACGGCCACCGCTGTAGCCCGTGAGGCTGTCGCACCATCTGACCTGTTGACAGGCCCATTGGCTCGCTCGGTTCCAGGTGATTTCGTACTGGAAAACGAGTTACTACGCGTCATTATCCAGCAACCGGGGCGCAACTGGTTTGGCATCGGCACCTATGGCGGCAACATTATTGATGTGGCGCGCAAGCAAGCCGACGGCAGCTTCCTGCCGGACCACATGGAAGAATTCGTCACCGGCATCAATATTGAGAACACCCCCAATTATACCGAGGTGGAAGTGACCAATCCCGGTGCCGATGGCGAGCAGGCGCAAATCTGTGCCCGCGGACCAGATGACCTGCTGGACTTCATTAATGGCAGCTCCACCATCAGGGGCTTCGGCCTGAACTTTCCCGCCAGTGCGGACGACCGCGATCTGCCCCTGGAAATAGAAACCTGTTACAGCCTGGCAGCGAACCAGCCCTATGTCACTATCGATACCCGTCTTACCAATACCAGCAGCGAAGATCTGGGAATCTGGTGGGTGGAATACCTCAACGGCTCCGGCGAAGTAGAGGCGTTCCAGCCGAATATCGGTTTTGGCGAGCCCACGTTTACGTCCAGTTGTCCGGTGACCAGGGCAGTCGCCTGCGACACCGGCGACTGCGATCAGTGCAATTATCTGGCCTACAGTGGTCACGATGGTGCCACCGGGGTTTCCTACGGTTTTATCCACGACGTTGAGAACAGCACCAGCATTTCCACCAGTGGCGTCAATGTGCTGATTCTGGGTGAGGCCATACTTTCTATCGCCGGCGGTGCGCCGCCGAATTTTGTCGTGCCGGGCGACGGGGAACTCAGCCTGCGCCGCTACTTCGCGGTGGGCGATGGCAGCGCCAGTAGCATCGCCGATATCCGCAACCAGATAGACGGCATTCACACCGGCCAACTTAGCGGTACGGTAACCAGCGGCGGCGCCCCTCTGGCCGACGCCAGTGTGGCGGTGTTCCAAACAGTGAATGCAAACTCGAACCCACCGGTATTGTTCATGGCCGGCCATTCCCGCACTGACTCGGACGGCAACTACAGCATGAGCCTGCCACCAGACGACTATGAGGTGTTGGCCCATGCCGATGGTTACCTCTTTGCCGGCAACTCTCCGACGCAGGTGACCGTCACTCGCGATGACACCACCAGTCAGAGTTTTGATCTGCCGGCTCCGGGTTACCTGCGGGTCGGTGTCACGGCTACTGCACTGGACGGTGACAACGGTCCGGCTCCCGCCAAGTTACAAGTGGTGGGCTTCGACCCAAGCCCGACTCCGGGCAACAACGTGCTGGGCGCGCGCACCGGGGTTGTCGGTGATGACAGTGCCGATGGGCTGGCCTACGGTATCACCCTGGTCGATTTTATCGATCGCACGGGTATAAGCGAACGCCTTACCATTGAGCCGGGCAACTACCAACTGGTGGTTTCCCGCGGCCCGCGCTTTTCCGCCTTTAAACAAAACATCAGCATAGCCAGCGGCCAGACCCTTGAGGTACAGGCTGAGTTGGCACAAGTGATAGCCACCGAGGGCTATATCCATGCGGACTTTCACGTGCACTCCATTGACAGCCCGGACGCGGAGGTCACCCGCAATGAACGGGTGGCCACCTATCTTGCCGAGGGTATGGACTTTTTTACCCCCTCCGACCACGGCATGCGCGTGGACTTCACCGACACGCTTATGGATATGAATGTTGCCGACCTGATCAGCACCGCACCCAGCGGCGAGATAACTCCCTTCGACTACGGCCATGTGAACAGTTGGCCGGTAACCGTAGACAGCAGCAAGATTGGCGGCGGTACAGTTGACTGGGGCCGGGCAGCGCCCGCAGGCATGGACTTTCCCGAATACGCCAGCTATGTGCTGTCTCCCGGGGAGATATTCGAAGAGGCGTTGTCAGACCCAAAAAATAACCTCGTGCAGATCAATCATGTGTCATCCCACTTTGGCGCCGGCGGCCTGGGCATAGATACCGGTATGACCCCGCCAAGGTCGACGGTGGATTTGACTGAACGCAGGCTGGACCCGGCTCTTGGCAATGCCTTTGATGATGGCTTCCAGGCGCTGGAAGTCTGGATTGGTACCGATGGCCGCGGCGGTATCTTCAATGAGTTTCTGGGGCAGAATGCCGGGGACTGGTTCAACCTCATCAACCAGGGCATCGTGCGCACCGGCGTGGCAGATTCTGATACTCACGTACGGCGCAACACCTATATTTCAACGCGTAGCCAGATACCCAGCAGGGTGACTGACCCCGGGCAGTTGTCGGCATTCGCGGAAGAGCTGGCGGCAACCGTCGTGGCGGGTAAGGTGATCGGCACCAACGCGCCCTTCGTCACAATAGAAGCGTCGGGGGATTTCGGCAGCCAGATCGTGCGCGCCAATCTGTCGCTGGACGGCAGCAATACCATGAGCCTGGATAATTTCGCAGATGTCCGGATTACCGTTCGCATCGCCTCTGCCGAATGGGCACAGGTGGACGCTGTCGACTTCTACGTGAACAACCAGCCCGAACTGACCACCCAGCCGGGACAGGCTGCGCGCTACGGCGTATGTCCCGACTTCACTGTCAGCCGGGGCGATGCGGGCTGGAGTGAAACCGAAGTGGTGGTCAATGAAGATATCCCCGGCGCCAGCCGCTCCGAGATCGAGGTCACCCTGACTCTGCCCAATATCTCTACCGATACCTGGCTGGTAGCCATTGCCCACGGCACGGACGGTATCTCTGCGCCGCTATTTCCTGTGGTGCCTGAAGACCTGGACCGTGTAAGTAATACCAATTTCGAAGGCCTCACCGATGACAATATCGGGGAAGGCGGTGTACTGGCCTACGCCTTCACCAACCCCTTGTTTATCGATGTAAACGGCGATGGCTGGACGCCGCCGGGTGTCGCCAATGCCAGCTGCTCTCCGCCGGCAGGTTAGCGCCCTTCTACAGGCAGGCTGGCCGCCATATTTGCAGCGATGGAAGCCGCCACCTGCCGCGCTCGCTCCGTGCGTTCGCCGGCAAAGCCCTCATCCAGGGTGGTGTTGAACAACGCCAGCCACCGTTGGAAATCCTCGGCCTGCAGCGGCTTTTTGCCGTGCAACTGGCGGTGGATATTCATGGTGTGACGCCGGTAGTTTTTGTCTCCCAGCAGCAGTTTGCACCAGTAATCCTTGATATGCGGTAAATGGACGGCAAGATCGATGGCCGCAACATCCAGGAATATGGGGGCCAGACGTTCATCGTCTAAAACGTGCTGGTAGAATAGATCAACAAAAGCCTCGATATTTTCACGGCTATCCAGATCCCGCTTCTGTCTCGCAGTTGTCACAGCACAGCTCCCGGGAACCGGTTTGGAATTCCGACAGATGTACTCATACTCTCCAAAACCTCCTATCCATTTCTTACATCTTGCCCTCTGTTAAAGGCCACAAGCCACATGTTACATTGGATCGTCATTCAAACGCACTTCGTAGAAATGTCCCGGCGAAAACATCCACAAAGTCGCCTGAGCAGGCACACTATTTTCGAGAATAACTATATTGAAAACCGACATCTGGTCGTCACGTACAACCTTCCTGTTTGCTACCATCAGCTGCTCCGTCGGGCTGGGAAATCTGTGGCGCTTTCCCTATATTGCCGGTGAAAACGGCGGCGGTGCCTTTGTTCTCATTTACATTGGCTTTGTCCTACTCATAGGCATACCGGCAATCATGGCCGAACTGACAATTGCACGCCGGGGCCGCAGCAACCCTGTTGCTGCCACAGCGGGGATTTCACTTGCCGAGGCCGGCCATAGCCGCTGGCAGATCATAGGCTGGCTGAGTATTCTGGCACCGTTGATTGGCTTGAGCTTCTACGCTGTCGTCTCTGGGTGGGCTCTGGAATATCTACTGCTGGCAGCCAGCAATCAATTTTCGGGTATAAGTCACTCAGAGGCAGAGGCCATGTTCGCAAACGTTCTCGCCTCGCCCACTCGCATGCTGTTTTGCTACAGCCTGGTGATTGGGTCTGTTGCGTTTGTGGTAGGCAGTGGCGTGCGCAAGGGCATCGAACGCGTGTCCAAATTTATGATGCCAGCCCTGTTCCTGCTGCTTCTTGGACTTGCAGGATACGCATGTGTGGTAGGCAGTGCTGGTGCCGCACTCTCCTTTCTCTTTGAACCTGACTTCTCCAGGCTGACAGCACAAGCTGTTTTGATGGCATTTGGCCAGGCACTATTTTCGCTTGCCGTCGGCACCGGGGCAATGCTTGCTTATGGCGCATACCTGCCCGCTGATACGTCCATACCGGGCGCGGCATGGACCATCGGCCTGGCGGATACCGCCGCGGCTTTACTCGCAGGCATGTTGATATTTCCTGTGGTATTTGCCTCCGGGCTCAATCCAGCAGAAGGCCCCGGATTGATATTTGTAACCCTGCCGATGGCCTTCAGTGAGATGCCCGGCGGGCAACTGTTCGGCACCCTGTTTTTCCTGCTGATTTTCTTCGCGGCCTATACTTCGGGGCTGGGAATGATGGAGCCATTTGTTTCCTGGCTGGAGGACAGGCCTCGCTGGAATCGCCGCCGCGCCGCCCTATGCACTGCTGTGCTGATCTGGTTACTGGGTTTAGCGGCAGTTTTTTCCTTTAACATCTGGCAGAACTTCACGCCGCTGGACATGATTCCGCAGATGCAAGGTCGCACGGTATTTTCGATACTGGACTATGTTACGTCAAACCTGATGCTACCGATCAATGCCTTGATGATTGCGCTACTCGCGGGCTGGGTCATCAATAACAAGCAGATGCGAATTGATATCGGTATTCACAATAATGTGAGCTGGTTCGTGTGGAATTACTCTATCAGGTATCTGGCGCCTTTCGCCATCATATGCATGTTCGTCGCCAATCTCTGGGAGTAAACGGTGCCCAGAGCCTATCAGCGCCCGCGCTTTGACAATAGCTTTTCAGAAAGAACAGGGCCTTTGCCCGGGATGGTCCACGGACACACTTCGATACAGATACCACAGCCCACGGTATGGGTAAAATAAGGCGCGCATTTGTCGAAGTCGACATACCACTTCTGCTCTCCGCGCACCGTTTGCTTTTGATCTGTAATGGCATCAACCGGGCAGTCCAGCGTACAGCGACGGCAACCGATACAAAGGTCGTCGACCGCAATATCTTCCGGCCCATCATGCGCTAACGGAAGATCGGTCAGTACCGTAGCGATACGCATACTGGAGCCGAACTCCTTGCAGATTAGCGACCCGTGCTTACCCAGTTGCCCCAGCCCCGCGTCCACAGCCAACGGAATATGCAATATGTCCGCAGCTTCAGCGTATGCTCGCGCGCGCCAACCGATAGCACGGATGTGGCTCGCGAG
Organism: uncultured Haliea sp.; assembly: GCA_963977485.1. Lineage (GTDB taxonomy): Bacteria > Pseudomonadota > Gammaproteobacteria > Pseudomonadales > Halieaceae > JARRPM01. Next base: position 827,419 of record CAXBOW010000002.1, on the reverse strand, counting down.
TTTAATGACTGTGCGGGTGATTTCCATATACGCACGCATGGTTTCGGCGCCCGCCCGATCGCTGGTTACAAATGCCATTTCTTCACTATTCATGGGTACCAGTATCACAATCGCGTTGGGGTAATCCAGATCGTGGCCCTGATAAAGTGCTTTCTCGGTTAACCGGGTAATGCCGACTGTGCCGGCACCAAAATCGATTGCACGTTGTTTGATGTCCTCCGCCATTTTGGCTGTATCGACGACGGCATGCTGCTTTTTAGCGACCACGCCATCAGCCTTTCGCAACATCCAACGATTAACCAGGTTTAGCCAATAAACCCGGAACGGATTGATCAGTGCAAAAAACCGCTCCAGCTTGCGCCACTCCAGCTCCCGAGCACCAGAGCCGTGAAAAATCTGCACTGCTCGGCTAAAGGTGGGCTGGCCCAAACCGTTTATATCATTACCGGACCGGGGCTTTTCTCGATACTTGAAGGGCAATTCAGGGGAGGGAAATTTACCGCTCACTCGTCGCGACACTGGCGTCAATCCTCGATTACGGTTTCAATGGTCAACGGTTCACCACTCGACTGTGCGCGGCGATAAGCCCTGCGCACGCCAGCCCCACGGGTGAGCCACATCACTGCGTATCTGGCGAGCAGACATAACAGTCGAATATCCCGCCGTAGCGCTTGCCAACGCGTGGGATTCTCCAGATAAAATTCTTCTTCAAACGATGCCATGACTGTAGTGTAACCTCAATGTGCTGCAAATCTCGACTTTCAGTGTGAGCCAATTCAAGCCATGGCTTCGCGCGCCAGCCGTTCAATTTCATCCCATTGGCCGTTGCTGACCAGGGTGGACGTTACCATCCATGAGCCGCCGCAACACACCACGTTCGGCATTTCTAGATAGGCGCGAAAATTTTCCTCATCGAGCCCGCCAGTGGGGCAGAAACGAACCTGGGGAAACGGCCCGGAAAAAGCCTTCAACAGGCTTCGTCCTCCCGCTGCTTCCGCAGGAAACAACTTCAGGCACTCAAAACCATGATCAAGGCACAGCATTATCTCTGACGCGCTGCATACGCCGGGAATAAAATCGACCCCTGCCGCAGTCGCGGCCCGCAGCAAGCTATCGCTGCAACCGGGGCTGAACACCAGTTCAGCACCGGCTTTCTTCACCTGAGTCAACGCTTCGGAATTGGTTACTGTGCCCGCGGCCACCAACAGACCGGGAACCTGAGTACGAACGGCCTGAATGCTTGCCAACGCACAATCGCTGCGCATCGTGATTTCAATCACTTTTATACCGCCACGCTGCAGAGCTTTCGCCAATTGCACGGTGGAGGCAACATCGACGGCAGTTACTACCGGCACTACCTTGCATGTTGTCAAACTGGCTAAACCCACTGCAGCCCTCCCGCGTGGCAAAAATTTGCATCCGGACGCCCGGGGATGCCCCTGACTGTCACCGGCGCATTCGCTCTACCGCGTGCATGACTCCCCGCAATTCCGCCAGGCCTTTGAGGCGCCCGGTAAAGGAGTATCCCGGGTTCACACCTGGCATGCCAATCTCGCTTCCCATCGCGTGCCCATGATCCGGGCGCATGGGTATCTGATCGAGGCGGCTCGCTTTGACACGACATGCTTCCTCATCCAGCAACGCTTCAACCAGCCCGACAATATCATTGTCTCCATCGAGGTGCTCAGACTCGTAAAACGACCCATCGGGTTCACGCCGTATATTGCGCAGATGAACAAAATGAATGTGTGAGCCAAATTCCTTCACCATGGCCACCAGATCATTGTCCGCTCTGGCACCATAAGAACCCGCACACAGTGTGAGCCCATTACTCAAACTGGGCACAGCAGCCAGTAGTTCACGCGCGTCCGCTGCTGTCGAAACCACCCGGGGTAAACCGAAGAGGGAAAATGGCGGGTCATCCGGGTGTATGCACATTCGCACACCGGCATCTTCTGCCGCCGGAATAATCTCAGCGAGAAAAGCAAAGAGGTTCTGCCGCATACCCTCGGTACCCAGATCAATAAACTGCGCGATCGCCTTGCGAATACTGTCGCGACTGTAGCCATCCTGCGCGCCGGGTAAGCCGGCAATAATATTTTTCTCAAGTTCAGCCCGCGCTTTATCACTCATCGCATCAAAGCGTTTTTTGGCCCGTTGCAGCATCTCCGGATCATAATCACCTGCCGCGTTTTCACGTTCCAGGAGATAAACATCGTAAGCCACGAAATCTGTCATTTCGAAACGCAGCGCCCGGGAAGCACTGGGCAGTTCGTATTCAAGGTTGGTGCGGGTCCAGTCGACTACAGGCATGAAGTTATAACAGACGACTGAGATACCCGCCGCACCGGTGTTACGCACTGAAGTCTTATAGTTCTCAATATAGGTTTTATAGTTACCCGTGCGGGTTTTTATATCATTGTGCACGGGTATGCTCTCCACCACTGCCCACTCCAGGCCTGCAGCTTCTATCAGCGCTTTGCGCTCAAGAATATCTGCCAACTGCCACACATCACCTGTGGCTACCTGATGCAACGAGGAGACCACGCCACTGGCTCCCGCCTGTAGAATATTTCGAAGTGTTACCGGATCATCCGGGCCGAACCAGCGCCAGGTCTGTTGCATGCTATTTTATCCTCGTCAATGTCCTGTGACACGCGGCAGCAGTGCACCGCGATGCTGTACTACTTGCGCCGCCAGCTGTTGCCCCGCAACAAGCGCAGCTTCCAGGGGTAATCCGCGCAGCCGCGCAGCCAGATAGGCCGCATTGAAGGAATCTCCGGCACCGGTAGTATCCACGGCCCTGACCATTTCCGCCTGGCGCTGCACTATCTCTCCCCGGCAAACAGCGTGTGCCAGTAAGCCGGAGCCCTTGACCACAATTTCAGCCGCGCCAAATTCCCCGTACATGCCAGCGCACGCCTCCGGCGTGGTAATGTTCCATAACGCCAGATCGTCCTCCAGGGTGGGCATTACCGTATCGCAATAGGGCAAAACCTGCCGATAGTACTCTCTCGCCTGGGATACGTTTTCCCACAACCGGGGACGGTAATTGGGATCGAAAACAATCCTGCTTCCCCGCTGTTTGAGGCCGGTTAAAAAAGCCGTCAAATTCTCAATGCCGCTGCGGGTGACCGCCAGGGTAATACCGGTAAAATAGAACAGCTCACAGGATTCAAGTGCCATCGGCTGGTCGAACAATTCCCGCGCGGGACTTCGCTCACGCCAATAGTGAAACTCGCGTTCGCCATCCGCATCGTTGCTGATCAGGTAAAGCCCTGGCTGGCGTCGGGCAACCCGCGGGATGTTTTCTGTGCCCAGCCGTTCTGCCTGCAGTTCTGCAATAATGGCATCGGAGAAACTGTCGTCTCCCAGACGGGTTACATAGTCCACCGTCAGGCCTTCACGCGCCAGGTAGATGGCTGTGTTATAGCTGTCCCCGGCAAATCCCTGGCGGTAAACACCAGCACCGCCGGTGCCAGCCAATTCCACCATCACTTCGCCTGCGCAGCAAATCCGCATAGATTACCCGTCAACCCGCTAATCGGGGGAACAGCTGTGGTTTGACGAAAACATGTTAGCTGTCATCAGTCGTTTACAACAGTGCGACAACTGATTTCAGTTCAGTATATTGCAGCAGCGATTCATAGCCGTTTTCCCGGCCCCACCCGGATTGACGATATCCACCGAAGGGTACCGCCGCATCGGGAATACCGTGGCAATTAATCCACAATATACCCGCTTTGATACGGGCGGCGGTTTTGTGGGCCTTGCTGATATCGCGCGTCCACACACTCGCCGCCAGCCCATAGTCATTGTTGTTGGCGATAGCGGCAATATCCTCATCGGGATTAAAGCGCATGGCGACCAGCACGGGGCCGAATATTTCCTCGTCGACAATCTGCATGCCATGTTGTGTATCGCCAAATACCGTGGGCTGAAAATAGTAACCGCCCTGCCCTTCTATTTTTTCACCGCCGGTGAGTAAACGTGCGCCAGAATCTATGCCTGTCTGGACCATGGTACTCACAGAATTCAGGTGCCGCTGCGAGATCAGCGGCCCCATGTCCATGCCTTCTGTCGTAGCCGGGCCTACACGCATCTCTCTGGCTATTTTTGCCACCCCTTCCACGACCTGATCGTAGACCGACTCCTCGACATAGAGACGGGAGCCCGCAATGCACACCTGGCCCGCATGGGAAAATATACCCTGGGCGATACCGGCTATCGCGGCCTCGATATCGGCATCGGCGAAAACGATAACAGGCGATTTTCCGCCTAATTCCAGTGAAACTTTTTTCAGGTTCCCCCTGGCGGCATCAATAATTTTCTTGCCAACTTCAGTGGAGCCGGTAAATGACACCTTGTCGACATCTGGATGTTCGGCCAACAGCTGCCCTACCGTAGAGCCACCACCGAGCAGTAAATTAAAAACCCCCGCAGGCACACCGGCCTCCAGCAGTATCTCCCCAAGACGCACGCTCGATAGCGGCGTTTCCGTAGCGGGCTTCAATATGCAGCTGCAGCCGGCTGCCAGGGCGGGAGCTACCTTCCAGACGGCCTGTACCAGTGGACCGTTCCAGGGCACGATAAGGGCAGCAACACCGATAGGTTCGCGCCGGGTATAGATATGGAACTCCTGATCGGGCACGGTGGATAACTGTTTTGTGCTGCCCTCGATTTTTGTGCACCAGCCCGCGTAATAGCGCAAACAATCCGCTGCAAAAGGTATCTCGCCCCCCAGCACTCCGGCAAACGATTTACCGGCGTCGAGCATTTCAAGTTCGGCTATTTCGTCTGCGTACAGCTCCAGCAGATCGGCTGCACGCCACAGAATTTTCCCCCGCTGCGCTGGTGTAAAGCCTGTCCAGATACCCGAGTCGAAGCTGCTTCGTGCCGCGGCTATCGCCCGCTCGCAATCGTCCCGCGTGGCGCTGGCGGCGCTACCCACCACCTCCCCGTTACTGGGGTTGTACACATCACTCACACTGCCATCTGCCGCCTCGCACCAATCAGCACCGATCAACATCGGTTGTGGCTGTGCCAGACGCAGCCTTACCCGTTCCGAGATGGCATATGCAGTCATCGCGAAGCTCCCATGTAGTCGTCCAGCGCGCGCAATACGGCCTCGTTCTCCGATGCGATGCCTATGGTGATGCGCAGAAATTGATCAGAGCCGCCTGCGGGCCGCGGAATGATGCCCCGGGATTGCAGAAACCCGGCAGCGCCGGTACCGCTTTTGCCGCTGCTCTCATCAAAACGCAGCAGGTAAAAATTCGTTTCGCTGGGAATCACCTCAATCCCGAGGCCAGTAAGATGTGCACTGATACGGTCGCGCCACAGCGTGTTTTCTGCCTTCACAGCCAGCATATAGTCCTGGTCACGGACTGCCGCTGCCGCGGCTGCCAGAGCCGGCCCGTTGGTGTTGAAGGGGGTGCGTATTCTCTGCACCAGATTGAAAACACCCGTGGGGCAATACGCCCAGCCGATGCGTAAGGCCGGCAGGCCGTATATCTTGGAAAAGGTACGGGTCATGACCACATTGTCGAACTCGTCGACCAGGTCGGCACCATCAGAGTAATCGCTTGCCGTTACATATTCAGCGTAGGCATCATCTATCAGGAACAGACAGTTGTCGGGCAGGCCCGCGTGCAAGCGTCGTAACTCATCGCCTGAAATATAGGTGCCTGTCGGATTATTCGGATTCGCTATAGTGCAGAAGCGTGTCTTGTCCGTCACCCGTTCCAGCATGGCATCGACGTCCACCCTGTAATTTTTCTCCGGCGCGATAACCAGTTCCGCACCTTGTGCTATGCAATGGATATTGCTCATCACAAAACCGTTTTCGCTGAGCAGTGCCTGATGGTCTCCGCCAACATAGGCGCGCACCATCAACTGAATGAGCTCATCGGAACCATTGCCACACAGTATCCGATCGGGGTCCAGGCCATGAACCTCGCCTATAGCTCTGCGCAACTCCCACTGGTTGCCGTCCGGATAGCGGTTAAGCTGAGCGGCATGGTTATTGTAAGCCTCGATAGCCAGTGGTGACGGGCCCTGCGAAGACTCATTGGAAGATAGCTTAATCGGTTCGCTCACCCCTTCCAGGGTACTCTTGCCCTGCACATAGGGTGCCAGGCGCGCCACGCCGGGGCGCGGCTCAAGAGCACTCACTGGCATACCTGCTTGCGGTTCTGCGGCAGCATCAGGAAAGGCCAGGGCGCCGGAAAAAACTCGTCTACTTTGACCTCAATAATACAGGGGCCCTGTACTGCAAAAGCCTCGCGCAACACATTCCGCAAAGACTCCGGGTCGCTGGCACTGAACCCGGAGGCACCAAAGCTTTCGGCGAGTTTGACGAAATCCGGGTTGTGCAGATTGGAACAGGTTACCCGGCCATCGAACCACTCTTTCTGCTGGCGCTGCACATTGGTGTAGCGATTATCGTTAAAGATAATAGTAACGAGAGGCAGCTGATACTGCACCGCCGTACACAGTTCCTGGATGTTGAACATGATGCCGCCATCACCGCTGACCTGAACGACCTTTTTGTCCATATTGCCCGCCATCACGCCCAGCGCAGTGGCATAGCCATAGCCAAGTGTACCCTGGTAACCAGCGCTGATATGTTGCCGCGGCTGGTAAACAGGAAAACCATACCAGGATACAAAACCTACCTGGGTCACCTCGTCGACAAAAATACCGTCCCGCGGCAACTCCTCACGAATGACATCAAGGTAGGCCATCTGAGGGCCCACCTTTTCGCGCATTTGCGCCTCTACCTCGGCCCGCAAAGTACGTAACTCTGTTTCGCGGGACACTGCCTCGTGACCTGTTGCTGCCAGATTCTCGCCTATAGCCGAAACTACAGCCGCCGAGTCGCCGACAATCCCCAACTCCGGTGTACAAATTCGGTTGATTTGCGTTGGGTCGATATCAACCCTGATCAAGCTGAGATCATCGTCTTTGCCCCACATCACCAGAGGCCAGTGCAGCCGGGTGCCCACGGCAAGAACCACATCGGCCTCCCCCCACAATCGGTGGCCCATGGGGAAATTGGCACTCAGGTAATGCTCGTCGGACACAATGCCCTTGCCGGCACGAAAAGAGACTACCGGGGCCTGCAGCCTCTCCGCCAGCGCGAGAATTTCCGCACTTGCCTCCATGGCACCAGAACCCACATATATCAACGGTTTCTTCGCCGCTACCAGGCGTGCTACAGCATCTTCAATCTGGGCGGTGTCTATCGGCGGTAAAGGATACTGCGTTACCTGTGGCAGTAAATCTACCGGCACTTCCATGGCCATGATGTCCATGGGCATTTCCACTTCAACCGGACGCGGACTACCTGTAGTCAACTGCTTGAAAGCTTCGCGAATAGCATCCGGTGCCGCGGTGGGGTGATCGATACGCTCGGCCCATTTGGTGATATGCCTGATCATACCCAGCTGGTCATCGATCTCGTGGAGATCGCCGTAGCCCTTGCCGATTCCCGTAGAGGGTATCTGGCCCGATATGCATAGTACCGGGGAGTAATTGGCCCAGGCCGTGCACAGTGCACCGCTGGAGTTGAGCAGGCCCGGGCCCGGCACGACGGAATAGGTGCCGACCTTGCCCGTGGAGCGGGCATAGCCATAGGCCATATAGGCACAGCCTTGCTCATGCCGGGAGTGAATCAGGCGAATGCCATCTCCCTCCTTGTACATAGCATCGAACAGATAGTCCAATTGGCCCCCGGGTAAGGCAAACACGGTATCTACTCCGTTCACCTTCAGGGATTTTATTATGGCTTCAGCGCCAGTCATGACAGTCATTTAACGTGCCTCTTTTTTTCTGGCGTGTCGACGCCGGTAGCGGATCAGGAAGAAGGGAAAGCCGAGGATATACACCCACACCATGGGATTGGCCAGGGCCTTTCCCAGCGCCGACAACACATCGTTGGGGCTGATATACACTTTGCTTTGCATCGATTGGCTCTCGTGACTGTGCACAATCAGGTGGTCCTTCTTGTATTCGAAACGACCAAACTCGAAATCGATGTCGGCCAGCTTACTTTTTACTTTCATGCCATCAACTCTTTTTAAGGCGCCCACTTTGCTGGGCATACTCAATACGTTTCTCCAGCAGTTTGGAAATATCTTCGGGCTCGTAGCCATGGGGCGGGGTAAATTGTCCCCGGGCATACAGGTCGTCAAACACTTCTTTGCAGATAGATATTTTTTCAACCAGCGCCTTGGGCGGTTTGCCGGAGGGGAAGCGGTTCGGTGGGTAAATCGGATTGGTATACATCTCACGAAACCCCTCTGTGCGCACATCAATCCAGCAGTTGTGGTTGGTCCGGGTGCGATAGTGGCGGAGTGCCTCTATGTCAATCGTGACGGACAACACCTGTTCCGCAGGATAGGGCGCCTCGCGCAACACCATGCCGGTGTAATCTATGGCAAACGAATGCCCGGGGCAGAACGCTTTCGGATAGTATTCGTAATTGACGCTGCCCCAGTTGGCACCCAGCAGGTAACACATATTGTCGTGCGCGCGGGTACGACGGGTGAACTTCCAGAAATCCCAGGGCTCAGAGACGCCCTCCACTTCCTGAATTGCTCCGGGGTGACAGATAATTTCCGCGCCGTTGTAACCCAACGCGCGTGAGACCTCGGGGGTACAGCCATCGTGGCAGGTCATGGTGCCCAGCTTGCCGATCTCGGTATCAATCACTGGAAACAGATCCTTAATACCACCGCCAAAATGTGCAATGTATTCATCGTAGATATCGTGCGGGCTGGTGCCCAGCCCCAGCGATGCATTGATATGCCACTTGTGATATTTCAGTACCACCTCTCCGGTGGGCCCGACAATAAAGTTGGTGTTAAACCACCGGTCGGGAAACTCCGGTACCTGCTCCACCACGCCGCCACCACAAATATACAAGCCGTACTGCTTCGCGATCTCGCCCAGTTGATCGATTTCAGGGCCGGGGATAGTAACGGCCTTTTTCATCTGGTCTTCGATTTTGCTCTCACCTTTACCGGGTGTGCCCACACCCTGCATAAAATACTCAGGCAGGATCACCAGCCGCACTGGCACTTCCCAGAAGTAGCCGACACCGAAATGGATAAGATTCATAACGCGATCAAGGTTTTTCTGGATGCCCGCGCGATCTTCAACCACAGTGACTTCGGGCTGTACGATTAAGGCTGTGTAGGGTTCAATTCTGTCTCTCATACTCGCTCTCTCAATTTATTTTCTTGATACTGAAAACACCCGCAGTTCATATAGAGCCGGCGTCTAACCGGGTATTACTATCTGAATCTGAATTTTCTGTGCACTAGAAATCAAAGTCATCATCTTCATCTATGCCGCCCATGTCGCGCAGGATCTCTCTTGCGGTTATGGTGCCCATACCAGAAATTCCGCCACCCGGGTGACAGGATGGGCCCGTCATATAGAATTTCTTCACCGGGCCACGGTAATCCGAGTAATTGGGAAACGGGCGAAAGGCGCCCATCTGCGCCAGGGTGCGCTCGCCGCCTGTGGTTACCCCACGGTGAAAGCAAAGATTGGCCCGAGCCAGACTGGGGCCCGTCTCCACGTACTCCGCGAGAATATTATCGTCAGACATATTCGTAGTGAAATTGCGCAATTGCTTAAGCAACACATCGCGACAATATCCGGGACCCAGGGCTTCCCAGTCTTCGCCGCTGGCCAGGTCAACCGGCACGAAGGTATCCATGATCAGGGTATGCTTTCCCTCGGGAGCTCGCGTGGGGTCCATCGTGGTCCAGGCAGCGGTCCACAGGAAGGGGTCAGTGGGCGCCTTGCCAGCTGCAATCTCCAGATACTGCTTATCAATATCGGCCATGTTGCCAAATATCCGCTGGAATGCCGTGTTGTTGTGATCGGGATGGCCCTTGAAGTGCGGCGCCTCATTCAACGCGTAATGCACCCGGGCGATAGTGATATCGCCAAATTTAAAGCGGCGCACCATGTCCTTGAAACCCGAAGGCAATTCCGCATCTTCAAAGCCGTCGAGATAGGTCTGGAAGGGGTCCAGGGAACTTACAACCGCCTGCCTGGCAAAAATTTCATCGCCGTTTTCCAGTCGAATGCCCCGGCACTCCCCGCCCTCGGTGATAAATTTTCTAACCGTCGCACCCGTCATGACCGTACTGCCATTGGCCTCGATGTAGCGCTTCATACTCTCTGAGAGCATGCCACTGCCACCCTCGGGAATGGACTGGCCAAAGTAGTGAATACTCGGGATCATCACGTAAAAGCCCTGGGCAGTGCCCAACTGGTCCGGCAAGGTCTGCGGCGCCATAGCCCAGCCCAGTATGAACGCGCGGACGTGGTCGTTCTCGAAATTTTCCAGAGTAAACTGGCGTGAGCTCAGCTGGAAATCCCGCAACCGCTTCATCCCTTCCGGATTATTTTCCAGCCCCTGGAACAGGTAGCTCGGTGGTGCGGGTGTATCGAACATGCCCTTGACCACGCCGTCCTGTATCTCACCGAACTCATCGTAAATTTCCTTGTAACGGCGGGCGTCGCTCTTGGAATATGCAGCAATGGTTTCGCAAGTCTTGTCCACATCCTTGTAAACAACAATGCCGTCGCCTTCATACTTGTTCGGGTGCCCGGTAATCTGGTCCTCTGACCAGATATATTTGAGGCCGTGCTTTTCCAGTTCCGGCCTCAGCTCTTTGAAGTCGGGGTTCAGGTGAATCCAGACGTGGGAAGAGCCGAAAGGATCGTGTTTGTACCCGGGCAGGGTCAGTTCGCGCGTTAGCACACCACCACCGACCCACTCATTGCGTTCAGTGACCAGGACTTTCAGGCCTCTCTTTACCAGCATCGCCGCGCAGATCAGCCCATTGTGGCCCGCGCCGGCAATGATTACATCGTAATCAGACATAGATCTACCTCGCTAAAGCGTTATTATTAACCCCATTAATAAAAAATGCAACCAATCCTTATACTAGCGCGCCAAACGGATTATAGACGATTGATCTGCGTATATTACTATTTATCGCCCATTAGCCGAGAAATTAACTTCATTATATGTGACTATCAAGTTCATGCAGTTTCCTATTTAATCCCATGATATTTTTAAGTACACTCCAGTTTCTAATTATTAAAAGGATGGGTATTGCCTATGCCCGGTAAAAAATCAACCCGCGGGCACGTCACTGCCGTGGTGGACATCCTCGGTCACCGGATCGCGTCCAACCACTACGCCGAAGGGGAAGTACTCCCTATAGAACAGGAGCTTGCGGACAGTCTGGAAGTTGGCCGCAACGCATTACGCGAAGCCGTCAAGGTACTGTCCGGCAAAGGCCTGATCAGCACGGCACCGCGCAGCGGCACCCGGGTCCGACCCAGAAATGACTGGAACCTGCTGGACCCGGACGTGCTCCGCTGGCATGCGGACCCCGACGTTGCCACCGAGCAGTTCATGCTGGACCTGGTAGAACTGCGCCGCATCATAGAACCCAAGGCTGCCGAGCTCGCTGCGACCCGTGCCACGCGAGAGGAAATCGCCGCGATTCTGTCGGCCTATCAGGCCATGGCTGTAGAGGGTATCAGTCAGGAGGAGCGCATTGAGAAAGACATTGAATTTCACGCAGCCATTCTCAAAGCTTCACACAACAACATGCTTAATCACTTCCGTTTTGCCATCGCCACCTATCTAAAGGCGCACGCTGCACTGGGCCTGAAAGTGTCCAGGGCCGATGACCAGGAAGATCTTGAGCGGCATCAAATGATTGCGATGGCCATCGCCACCGGCAAGGCCAAGTCTGCCTACAGCCTGACGGTTGAGATGCTGCGAGTAAATCGAACGCACTTTAATGAGGGAGAATAGCCAGGATGTCCGTAGTTCTAATTACCGGTAGTAGCAGCGGATTTGGTCAGGCCGGAGCACTGGCTTTTGCCCGACGCGGAGACCGCGTGTATGCCACTGTTCGTTCCGAAGAGCGAGGCGCGCCTTTGCGCGAACTGGCGCAACAAGAGAAGCTTGACCTGCATACCCGCATTCTCGATGTCACGCGACCGGCTACGTTTGCGCCGCTTATCGCAGACATCGCAGCCGAGGCCGGGAGCCTTGATGTACTGGTGAACAACGCCGGCATAATCCATCCGGGCGCCTGGGAAGACTTGCCCGAGGCCGCCATTCGCGAGGTTATGGAAACCAATTTCTTTGGCCCCACCCTGCTCGCTCGTGCGGCCCTGCCGCAAATGCGCAAACAGGGCAATGGCTACATTATTATGATCAGCTCCCTCTCGGGCCTCGCCGGCCTCGCCGGGGACGTGCCCTATAGCGCCAGCAAATTCGCCCTGGAGGGTGCCACTGAGGCCCTGCGCCACGAAATTGACCGCTGGGGCATTCGTGTCGCCCTGGTAGAGGCCGGGCAATATGCCACCGGGCTGTTCAAGGACGAGGGCGACCTGCCGGCGGGCTATCCCGTCGACTCGCCCTACCGGGCGCTGGTAGCCGCGAAGCTTAAGGAAGTCCAGGACGGATACGCCGGGGCTATGTCACCGGAACTGGTCGGCCAGTTGTTGCCACATATTGCCGACTCCGATGGCAGCCAACTGCGCTGGCCGGCGGATGAGGTAGCTCGCCATGTTCTGCACAGCCTGCATCGGCACAGCGACAGTGAGCGGGACGTCTTCCTGCGCGGTGCCGGCGGTAGTGACTGGTGGAGCCAGGGTCTGGCGCAACCCGACAGTAGTGAAAACGGCTAACAGGAGGTTTACAACCATGCTTATTCGCCTGGCACATGTCTGTATCGAAACTACCGATCTGGTGGCCACCGAAGCGTTTTACCAGCAGTTGGGTGCACGCCGCCGTTTCGAGTTTCGCAACCCGCAGAACCTGCTCATTGGCATGTATATGTATTTTGGTGAAGACACTTATATCGAGCTGGTGCTGGTGGCAGAGCCCCGCTGCGAGGGTGCCGTCAACCACTTTGCACTGCAGGTGAGCGATATAGACAGCGCCTACCAACAGCTGACCGCAGCGGGCATTGAGCTCACAGCGAAGGAGTTGGGTGTAGATCACACCTGGATGACTACCTGCAGAGATCCCAACGGAATCTTTATCGAACTGCACCAGTATACGGATCAGAGCCTGCAACACCGTGGCGGGGCCTGCTGCATTGATTACACACCCTGAGCGACCTTGGAGGATGATTTTCCTTTCGCCTGGCGCGGTCGCTACGACGGAATATGCCCGGCCGAAAATCAGGCCGGCTCGCTTGACCATTGATGGAGGACAGCAATGTCTCTGATTCCAGACGACAATTTATTTGCTCTTGGCGCCGTTTTGTTCGGCCTGGCCTGGCTGGGTTTTTGGATTGACACCAATGCGATTGGCCGAAAAACATCCGGGGTCGTTTGGGTGCTGTCAGCGGCAATGCTGCTATCCAACACCGGTGTCATTCCACTTAGCAGTAGCGCTTACGATTTTGTTGGCGGCTCGCTGGTGCCTCTGGCCATTCCCCTACTCTTGTTAAAAGGCGATTTGCGTAAAATATTCAGAGAGAGTGGCGGCGTGATGATTTCCTTTATGATTGCTTCGGCCGCTACGGTGGCGGGAGCAATAGTGGGCTTCTCGTTGCTTGACCTCGGGGAGATCGGCCCCAAAGTCGCCGGTGTTTACACTGGCGGCTGGGTAGGCGGCGCCGTGAACTTTCTGGCGGTTTCCCAGGCGGTGGAAATGACACCCGAAGAATTCACTGTCGCCATCAGTGCCAGCAGTGTCGTTAGCGTACTGGCGCTACTGCTTCTGATTGTCATTCCATCAGTAAAAGCCATCACCCATTTTTTTCCGGATTTCCAGCCCCAGCAACCCCCCGCCGCCCAGGAACTGGCCGCTGATTCGAACGCGACAAAATTTCACCTCACACACATCTGCGGCGCTGTGGGCCTGAGTTTTGCCATCTGTGCGCTCGCCGGTTGGCTGGCGACGGCACTGGAGATGACCCAGTACAATATCCTCTTTATTACCGTGATTACGATTGTAGTTGCCAACAGTTTCCCAAAAACCATGCACCGCCTGGAAGGTGATTTCGAAGTGGGTATGCTGCTGATGTATCTGTTTTTTGTGGCGGTGGGCGCCAGTACCGATGCCCGCGCCTTTCTCGACGATGCTGTCATTCTGTTCGTCTTTGGCATGATCATTATTCTGGTGCACCTGGCGATAGTGCTGGTGGGCGCGCGCCTACTGAAAATCCAGCTGGATGAAGCACTTGTCGCTTCCGGCGCGGCTCTGGTCGGCCCTGCAGTTACGGCCGCTATTGCAACATCCAAGGGCTGGAAGCACCTGGTGACCCCCGGCATAATGTGTGGCATCTTCGGCTATGTGATCGCGACCTTCATCGGTGTCAGTGTTACGGCATTTCTCAACTGAGATGCCGCAATCGGACCAACGCCAGTTCACCACCCTGGTAATTCTCGCGCTGACGGCAACCTTGGCGCCGGTTTCAATAGACATGCTAACCCCCTCCCTGGCGGGCATGTCCACTGACCTGGAAGCCAAAGCACAAACCATCGAATTATCGCTGTACAGCTTCCTGGTCGGCTACGGTATATCCCCGTCATTGTGGGGTGTAGCGTCGGATCGACTGGGAAGACGCCCTATCATGTTCGCTGGCATGCTTCTCTACATTGCCAGCTCTATTGCCTGCGCACTGTCAGATGATGCCAACACACTCATTGCCGTTCGCTTGATACAGGGCCTGGGCGCCGGCGCGGGTGCCACCATGGCCAGGGCGACTATCCGCGATATATACGGCGCCGCCGGAACCACACGGGGCATGGCGCGCATGATGTCACTGATGGCTGTAGTACCCTTTTTCATGCCCGTGCTGGGGGGTGTGCTCGCCGACCTGCTGGGCTGGCAAGCCTGTTTTATTTTCATGTCACTGATTGGTCTCCTCGCCGTGGCGGCCTATTTCTACCTGGTGCCGGAGACCCTGCCGCAGCCCGTCCACGGCAGTGTAAGCGCCGCAGGGAAAGCTTCCATCATGGACATTTTGCGCCACCCCACCTTCTCCCAGCACGCCCTGTGCAATATGTTTTCCATTAGTACCATGGTGATATTCGGGGCCAATTTCGCCTTTATCACCAGTCACCAGTTCCAGCTGGACAGCGCGGCCAACGGCCTGGTGCTGGCCCTGTTCAACGGCTCCATCGCTGCAGGCACCTATATGGTGTGGTGGCTTATGCCGAGGTTCAAAGCCCATCGTTCCATCCTGATCGGCGCCGGGTGTTGCGGCCTGGGATGGCTGGGCATCGCCCTGCTGGCCAGCTCAGGCCATGGCAGTTTGCCGCTTATGGCCCCCATGCTCGCACTGTCAGGCGCGGGCTGCGGCATAATTATGGCCCTGTGCTCAGGCGCCGCCCTGATCCCCTTCACCCACAATAGCGGCACCGCCAGTTCGCTTTACCTGCTGTTGCAGTCACTGGGGTCCTGCGCTATCAGTCTCGCTGTGGGCCTCTATTTACCAAAACAGCTGCTACCCATTGCCATTGCGATGATTGCCTGCGCCTGTCTGGCCATGCTGTCCAAGCTGTTGTTATCACGAAATGAGCAAGACCCGACGTAGAACGGGCGTTGATTTTAATTATGGGATTATATAAACTTTCGATTTCTACCCCTTTCGCAATAGCTTATGTGGCATTACGGCAAAAACGCCTTGTTTTATTGCTTACCGGGAAAGAAATAGATCCGACAATTACTTGAATTTTCTTATTTAATGGGATTTAATTGCCTGTGTAGCCTCTCCAAAGAGGCTTTCAGCCAGAGAATTAGTTTGTGGAAATGACCACATAAGCCCCCCAAGGTGCGTATTTTTATGACTTTTTCACGTTGTGAACCACGGAGATTGGGCACGACCAGTTTGGTTGATATATTGACGCTGTTACGCTCAACCCTTCATAAGGATAATAACCATGCAAAATAAAGTGAAAGTCCTGTTCCCACTCACCATGATCTCCGCCGCATTGATCAACGTGACACCCGTTTCCGCGCAGGAAAACATCATGCTGGAAGAGGTGGTAGTGACCGCCCAGCGCAGAGAGCAGAACCTGCAGGATGTACCCGTCAGCGTGACGGCCTTTACCGGCGCCACCCTGGAACGACGCAATATCAAGAATGCCGTTGAATACCTGACGATCACACCCGGGGTCAGTTTCACAGAAGACGGGCAAACAGGAAGTCGCGGTATGGGCATCTCCATTCGCGGTGTCACCAGCCTGGTTACCGGTGAAAACGCCTTCGTTAACTCCATTGGTATCTACCTGGATGAATTCAGTGTGGCATCGGTACCCAACAATGTCGCCAACCCCAACCTGTCGGACATGCAATCGGTAGAAGTACTGCGTGGCCCACAGGGTACGTTCTTTGGCCGCAATGCGGTCGGCGGTGCACTTAACCTGACGACCAGGAAGCCCACTGACGAGTTTGAAGCGTCTGTCACCATCGGTGGTGAAACTTATGAAGGGGGTGGTGACCAGGGCAACATAACGGGTGTTCTGAATTATCCCGTCTCCGACGATTTTAAAATGCGCGGTGTGGTGTACTACGCTGACAGCGAAGGCTATGTCACCAACAAGTGTTCATCTGGCTCCGGCGCGGCATCATGCCCCGGCTCTGTGGAAAACGACTTCACCCCCAACGGTGCCGACGGCAGTGAACAGACCTCACTCAACGGCAGGCTGCACCTGAGCTGGGATGTATCGGATGAAACCAACATCCTCGCTTCGGTGTACTACTCAGACGATGACCAGGACACCGATGAGAACGTACCCTCTGGCGTGCTCGATCTGGACTCAATCGACACCTTTGGGATTACATCGGCGGCCGACCCCGGCACCCGCTTCTGGTACCAGGGCAATTACAATGAACTGAGCCACGACCTGCCAGAGCGTACCAAGAATGAATCAACGGTGGGTGTTCTGACTATCACTCACCAACTGAACGAAAACACTGTCATCAAGTCCATCACGGGCATCATAGATGCCTCCCTGGACCGCACATTCGATAACGACCTGGTTGGCGGTGCCGACACGCTGCGCAGAGACAACTCCTACGATGGCACCTCCTGGAGCTCGGAAATGCGTGTGCAGTTTACCTCGGACGAATACGATTTTGTTGCCGGGGCAATGTACGCCAGCGACGAACAGAAACAGGACAACAATGTGGCGACATCCACCCAGCCGACCGCAACACTGGACGGCGTGGGCTGGCTGCCCCCCTTCCCGGCTGGACTGGGCCTGGCCCGGAATAGCAAGAAATGGGAGCTGAAGAGCTTTGCCTTTTTTGCCGACTATACCTGGCACGCCACTGACAAGTGGGACTTCGTTGTCGGTGCCCGCTATACCGATGACCGCGTAAAAAACGACCTTCAAGGCTACGGTATCGGGCCTACCTGTTGCTTTCCGGGATCCCCGGGATATCCCGGCGGCCCCGGCTTTGAGTTTTTCCAGAGTTTTGTCAACAGCCCCAATCCACCGGTTTCAGGCAATGAGTCTTTTAGCAATGTTTCCCCGCGTTTCGTCGCCTTTTACCAGGCTACCGATGACCTCAACCTTTACGGCTCAATCTCGGAAGGATACAAGTCCGGGGGACTCTCATTGGGCAACAATACCAATATAGAGGGCAATCCCGCTTTCACTGTCCCCTTTGACAAAGAAACGCTGTGGAATTACGAACTCGGCCTCAAGAGCGAACTCTGGGACAACCGAATTCGCCTGAACGCCTCTTTGTACTACATGGAGTGGTCAGACCTGCAAATGGAATCCTTCCGCTTCCTGACTCAGGGTGACCTCTCTTCTAACTTCGAGCAGACAATCAATATAGATGATGCCGAGGCCTGGGGCAGCGAAATTGAGTTACTGGCAGCGATTACCGACCGCATCACCATAACCTCCGCTGTCGGCTATATGAACACGGAAATCACCAGCGACAATACAGCGCAGATCACCGGTGGCTTCGATGTTGAGTTGAATGGGCTTGATCTTCCCAAAGCACCAGAGTGGGTGTACAACGCTGCCATTGAATATCGCCTGCCCATTGGCAATAACGAAGCATGGATACAACTGGAATATATCCACCGCGATGGCCAGTATGGTGATATAGAAGCGCTGACCTATAAGCAGACCGATGGCCCCTCCCCAAACCAGGGTCTGGCCCGGAACTCTATTGCCGAGTTTGGTGACTACCCCTTCAGGACCCCGGACTACGATGTGTGGAACCTGCGCGTGGGCTACGAAATGGAACACTGGAGTTTCAACGCCTATGTGCAAAACCTGGGTGAAGAGGACTACTACACCGGCACCGGGGAAAACTTCGGTGTGAGTGGCATGCGCCTGCGTCCGACCCCCCGTATTATCGGCGGCAACATCAAGTACACTTTCTAGCGAGCAGCGAAAGACTGCGGTAACAATAAACCCGGCCTCGGTCGGGTTTATTTTTGCCCGGGGTTTGTGCCCAATAAGACGACGACTAAGGCCAATATCGTGATTCGTTTGAGCGATCAACCCTGGAGGGGAGCGAGCACCATGAAAACACTGCTCGGCATACTGACAATCATACTACTGGCCACAACTGCCGCAGGGGTAAACGCGGGCCAGGCCCCTAACATTGTGCTCATCGTGGCTGATGATCTCGGCATAGGTGACATCGGTGCTTTCGGAAGTCAGCGGATAAAGACTCCGCAACTGGACCTGATCGCTGCTGACGGGATAGCACTCAGCAATTTTTACGCCAGTGCGAATATCTGTTCACCATCGCGAGCCGGGATACTCACGGGTCGCTACCCCATTCGCAGTGGCCTGGCCTGGGATGTGGTCACGGCGAGTAGCGAGCACGGGCTTCCGCTGGAAGAAATCACCATTGCCGAAATGTTGCGCACTCGCGGGTATAGCACCGCAATGGTGGGGAAGTGGCACCTCGGCAATCGTCTCGAGTTCTGGCCAACACGGCAGGGCTTTGACAGTTTCTACGGCGTGCCCCACTCCAACGATATGCCCGATTTTGCACTGTACCGCGATGAACGGAAGATTGAGCAACCCGTTGCCCAGACCACGCTAACCCGGAGATATACCGAGGAGGCGATTAAGTTTATCCACTCCCATTCGAATCGACCTTTCTTTCTCTATATGGCTCATACATTCCCTCATATACCCCTGTTTACCTCCCCCGAATTTGTCGGAAAATCCGCGGCTGGCCTCTACGGCGACGCGGTCGAGGAGATAGACTGGAGTACCGGAGAAATCGTAAAAGCCCTGAAAAAACTGGGCTTGTACGAGAATACTTTCATAATGTTCACCAGTGACAACGGCGCCTGGTGGGAGGGCAGTAACGCCAACTCCAGGGGTGCCAAAGGCAGCACCTGGGACGCGGGCTATCGCGTGGGCCTGATTGCATCGTGGCCAAAGCGCATTCCAGCGGGTCAGCGAAATAGCATGCTAAGCGCCAACATCGATCTGCTACCGACTATCGCTGCGGCGACCGACAGCGAAGTGCCGGGTGATCGGAAAATAGACGGGCAAAACCTGCTACCCCTGCTGGACGGTAGCGCAGATAACCCAACACAACATCGCTTCTTCTATTATTTCAATAATGAGGAAATTGCAGGAATACGGGACCAGGAGTGGAAGCTGCTTACCAGAGCGTACTACCGGCGCCACCTGGGGGCACTGGACAAGTTTGACCAGTTGCCTGAGTTTGAGGAGCCGTATTGGCTACTTTTCGATCTGGCCATCGACCCCGGCGAACGCTACTCCATGGCAAGAGAGCACCCGGACGTCGTCAAACGGTTATCAGGGGAAATGGCCCGAGCTGAGAAACTGTTTCGAGAGACGGCTACCCGGGCCAGGCAGGAAACTTACCCACCCTGAGCGGCGCTCTTCCAGGCGCCCTACCCCGCTGGCCTCGCTGGAATACGCCGATCACTAGCGTAGTTTTCGCTGCCACCACCAGGCAGATTTACGCCTGCCCCGATCAACCAGGCGATCGTCAAGCCACAGCGCCATGCGCCGCAAGGGACCGCCGGCAAGCCTGCGCCAGGCCCGGTGATACCACTTGCTATAGTCACGATTGTACGGGCATATACGGATGCAGATGGAACAATCCGTGTTCTGGTTGGTCCAGAATTTAAAGCATTTTTCCGCGTCCACTGTCCATTTAGCAACGCCGATCAGGTTTGAGCGATTATAAACCTCGGCAGACGGCTCGCCGAATGGAATAGCCTTGGGTGGGCAGCCGGTGGCGCAGCGATTACAAATATCACAAAAGGCTTTAACGCCAAACTTCTTCGGCTCGCTGTGTAGCAGGGGAATATCGGTAAATATCCGGCCCAGGCGCAGACGCGGTCCGAATTCTTCCGTAATTAACAAACTGTGCCGGCCGACTTCCCCGAAGCCCGCTTGCACCGCTAACGGTATTGCCAGGGAGGAGTCATTCATCGTGGCATAGGCGCGATAGCCGAGGTTGCGGATATACTGTGCCAGGGTTAGTAACGTTAGTGCATCGTAGGAGTATCCCAGGCCAGTGGCGCTGCCCGACAGGGCCGAAGGCACCGTCCTGGTCAGATCAACATCCATCGACTCTCCGACTACGATCACGTGGGGCAGATCATCGGGAATGTCCAGTGGTTTACTTGCCTGCGCCCGCTCGTCAAAAATACCGCTGTACATCCAGCGTTCATCGTATGCGCACACGCCGAAAAGATCCGCACCACATACCTGCGCCACTTTAGCTACATCGGCCGTGGCCTGTTCCGGGCCCTCAAAGGCGTAGGGTTCCGGCCAGCCTTCTTCATGCGACGTGAAGTGGTCGAAAAACCCCTCTTTACGGCCGGTCTCCTCCCGATTGATGTCCCGCAGCACATTGGTTATGTGCCAGGCGGCATTGCGCAACGCGTAGTCGCGCTGACTGAAACCATCTGTTCGACGGGACCGCGCATCAGGCATTGAATAGCCGCGGAAAAAGGCGGTGGCCTTTGCAGATTTTACTTCCGGGTCCCATTGGGAGCGGCAGTAGATTTCATCCCGCTGATCAAATTTGCGGAATTCACCCTGAACGTCAAAGCCGGTCAATTCGTCGATGGGCCTGCGATTCTTGTTATTCTGGCTCACGCACTCTCTCCCGTTACGCGGCAGCGCCGGCTAGTGGAAGCCAGGTGCTCGCTGGGCGTTTTTTAAAACTGATGCAGCCATTGTGACATAAACCGGTAGGGGCTACTTCTTGTTGCGTTTCTTGTCCTTGTTCTTGTCCTTGTCCTTGTTCTTGTCCTGCTTCTTCCCATGCGCCATCAATCTTCGCTTGCGTTGCACCTGCCTCTCCGTGAGTTTGTCGCGCTTTTCGGCAAAGGGGTTTTCCCCGGTTTTGAACTCGATACGTACCGGTGTGCCAACCAGTTTCAGTTCGCGCCGGAATACCTTCTCCAGATAGCGTTGATAGCTGTTTGGTACTTTGCCTGTCTGGTTGCCGTGAATAATGATGAGTGGCGGGTTCTGGCCACCGGCATGGGCGTAACGCAACTTGATGCGGCGGTTGTCGACCATGGGCGGTGCGTGGTCGTAGACAGCGCCCTCGAGAATCCGCGTGAGCGCATTGGTACTGAGCTTGCGAGTGGCTGACTGATAGGCGGCATTCACTGATTTGTAGAGCACACCTACGCCGGAACCATGCAGCGCAGAGATAAAATGCGTATCGGCATACGCCGCAAACTGCAGCCGGCGATTCAGTTCACTCTTGATCCACTCGCGTTGCTCGGGCTCGATACCATCCCATTTGTTTACCGCCAACACCAGGCCACGCCCGGCGTCTATGCAGTGGCCCAACAGGTGCATATCCTGATCGACAACATTCTCATGACCGTCCATGAGCAGGATTACCACATGTGCGTCGTCTATCGCTTTCAGGGTTTTGACGATGGAAAATTTTTCCACGGTCTCGCGCACGTTCTTGCGCTTGCGCACGCCGGCAGTGTCGATCAGGGTGTATTTCTGGCCCTCTCGCTCGTAGTCAATGTAGATACTGTCCCGTGTGGTGCCCGGCTCATCGAACACCACCACACGCTCTTCGCCCAGCAGACGATTTACCAGGGTGCTCTTGCCCACATTGGGGCGACCCACCACCGCGACACGAATACTGTCGGTATACTGGGGCCGGTCGGGCTGCAGTTCCTCGTCTGGAAAGGTCGCGAGTATGCTCTCGATCATGCTGCGTATGCCGCGACCGTGACTGGCGGCAATACAATACAGGGTTTCAATGCCCAGGGCGTAGAAGTCGCCGCTGGCAACCTGCTCATCCAGGCCGTCAATCTTGTTCACCACTAGATGAAACGCCTTGTTGCGCTGACGCAAGTGTTTGGCCAGGGCCTGATCACCGGGATTGAGTCCCTCCCGCGCGTCGACGATCATCAGCACTGCATCGGCTTCTTCAATGGCGGTCAGTGACTGGCCTGCCATCTGTGAGTCGATGCCGTCTTCATCACCACTGATACCACCGGTATCAATCACCACAAAGCGCCGGCCACCCATTTTCGCCTCGCCGTATTTGCGGTCGCGGGTCAGCCCTGGCAAGTTCGCCACAAGGGCGTCACGGCTGCGAGTGAGCTGATTGAACAGCGTTGATTTACCAACATTGGGGCGCCCTACCAGAGCGATGACCGGTATCATTATTCCTTCTTCTTGACCTTGTAGGCGATAAGATCACCGCTATTACCATACACATAGAGGCGGTTATCTTCGGCCAGCATATCTGCCCGGACACCATCGCCATCGGCTTTCACCCGGCCGACAAATTCACCGTCGACCTGAGATAACAAGTGCACGTAGCCCTCGGCATCTCCCACCGCAACGTAGCTGCTGACCGGAGTAGGCCTGGACAGCCCTCTATACGCGAGAGCCGGCTGCTGCCAGCGCTCGCCCTGGCCGCTGCGCTGATAGGCGTAAACAGTGCCGTCGGCATCGGCAACATAGACATTACCAAAGCCCTGGGAAACACCGGAGACGGACGAGATATTGTGCTGCCACAACTTGCGCCCTTCTGACAGGTCAATAGCGACGAGCCTGCCCTGGTAGCTGGCGGCAAACAGTTCATTGCCCACCAGCACCATGGTCCCGTCAATATCGACCACACGCTCAATTTCCGAGCGCCCCTGGGGAATCGCCACACGCACTTCCCAGTTAATCCCACCAGTAGCTATGTCAAAAGCCAGTACCCGGCCATTGGCGAAGCCGACGTAGGCGTTGTCACCATTAATCAGCGGTGTACAACTGCCGCGCAGAGTTAATACCGGCACGTTGCTGTCATAAGTCCAGACAATATCTCCGGTGGTAAAATCCAGACCTTGCAGTTTGCCATCCAATGTATGGGCCAATACCATCTGGCCGTTACTCTGGGGCACCGACAAAACCTCACCGCTGAGGGGGCTGCTCCACAGTAGCTCGCCTGTATTGGCATCCACCTTCAGCACATAACCATCACTACTGCCAAGCAACAGAGCATCGCCATAGGCTCCGACACCGCCGGATATTGGCACTTCCAGCTCCACGTCCCACAGGCTCTTGCCACTGATTTTGTCAAAGGCCTCGAGGTCACCGTCGGCAGAAGCAACATAGATTGCATCGCCGCTGATGACCGGTTGTATACTGTAAAAACCGGCACCCTGGCCATCGCCAACGCCGTGTGACCACAGTTTCTTGATTTTGACGGTTTCTTCAAATTCTACCAATGGTGCCGGTTGTTTAGGGTCGTCCTCATCGTCGAAATCAAACCAACCACTTATCGTGCTGCAAGCACTGAGACTTGTAAGCAGAACGGCAGTGACACAGGCACGGATCATGCGCGGCATGGGCCTACTCCTCCGTGCCGGTGACAGCAGCATCAACGTCACCCGCGCTATCTGCTGACACTTCGTCGATTATTTCTACTGTTTCCACACTATCTGCTGCATCGCCCGCTGCCAGGGACACCGTTACCCTTGCCGGGCGAGGGTTGAGGGCCTGCAGTTTTTGTTCGACGGCCAACAGGTCGATGCCTGCGGCGTCTTCTCCGACGGCGTATGCGAGGGCCGAGGCGTAAGCTTCACTGGCCGCCTCATCACGCTCCAGACTCAGCAGAATATCGCCTCGAGCCACAGCGTACGATGCCTTATAGGGCCCTTCCGAACCCTGATCAAGTATTGACAGGGCCTGGTCTGGTTCACCGCTCGCGGCGAGAACGCGAGCGAGGCGCAACTGCGCAATACGCGCAACATCGCTATCTTTATCCGCCTTGCCCAGCACCCAGCGCAGTTCAGCCTGTGCCTCGGCCAGATTGTTTTTTGCCACCGCGGCCCGCGCCAGCTGCAAAGAGGCAAACTGGGCGTAGGTCGTGCCACTGTAATCTGCCTTGAGCTGCGCCGCCAACTGCAGTGCAATCTCCTGCTGCTCGGGCGACAGAGCGGGCGCGCTGAACGCCTGCAGCATGCGCTGGTAAAGATCGGAAGCGGCCTCCGCATTGTCCACCTTGTAATTCTTCCAGCCCTGATAACCGAAGCCCAGGCCAAGCGCGAGGATGATCGCCACAATCGTAGAGCGACCGTTTTCTTGCCACCAGCGGCGCAGCGCTTCTACCTGTTCTTCTTCTGTACTATATGATTCCACGTCTAACGATTCCTTTTGCCTGATTCAATCAGTAAACACTGCACGCAGTGTCGCTTCCAGTTGATCCATGGGCACAGTTTGCTGCCCTGCTTGCTCGCCCTGCTCGGCGTTATCCCGCAAATGTTTCACAGTAACGGATTTTGCCAGGACTTCATCCTCACCCCATATCAGGGCAATTCTGGCACCGCTTTTGTCCGCCCGTTTTAATTGACTCTTGAAACTACCACCACCTACGTGCTGCACAATTGAGACATCACCACCGAGCTGTGTACGCAAAGTTTCCACGCTGGACAAGGCTTCCCTGTGGGCCACCTCTCCCACCGCGACCGCGTAAACATCGGCTCGTGCTTTCGGTGCGGTGTCCACCGTACCAACTTCAAGCATCAGTAATACCAGCCGTTCCATCCCCATAGCAAAACCGATGGCCGGGGTGTTCTTACCCCCTAGCTGCTCCACCAAACCGTCATAGCGACCACCACCGCAAACCGTACCCTGTGCGCCGAGGCGGTCGGTCACCCATTCGTAGACCGTCTTGTTGTAATAATCGAGCCCACGCACCAGGCGCGGGTTAACCACATACTCGACACCGGCAGCATCCAACAGTTCCTGCAGCTGTGCAAAGTCGTCTCTGGATTCGTCGTCGAGGTAATCGCCAAGCGACGGAGCCTCGTCCAGGATGGCCTGTGTCTGCACACTTTTACTGTCGAGAATACGCAGGGGATTGCTGTGCAAGCGCCGCTGGCTGTCATCGTCCAGTGACTCGAAGTGCTGTTCCAGAAATTTCACCAGCGCCTCCCGGTACGCCCGGCGCGCCGCATTGCTGCCGATGGAATTAAGCTGTAACTGGACACAATCTGCCAGGCCCAGTTCCTGCCATAAACGGGCACAAACCAATATGTGTTCGGCATCCATATCCGGGCTGGCAACGCCGAATGACTCCACACCGATTTGCTGAAACTGCCGCTGGCGGCCCTTTTGCGGGCGCTCATAGCGAAACATCGGGCCGGCATACCACAGCCGTTGCGGCACTGTCAGGAGGCCCTGCTGGATTGCGGCACGAACACAGCCGGCCGTGCCCTCCGGGCGCAGTGTCAGGCTATCGCCATTGCGATCGTCGAAACTGTACATTTCCCGCTCGACTATATCAGTAACTTCACCGATGGAACGGCTGAACAGTTCGGTCTTCTCTACCAGCGGCAGCCGAATTTCACCGTAGCCGTAACTGGCGAGCAGGCGGCTCACTGTCTGCTCAAGCAAACGCCAGTGTGGGGTATCGTCCGGCAAGATGTCGTGCATCCCGCGGACAGCTCGTATATTGCTCACGCGTTCTCCAAAAGTCGCATTCAGTTCAGTTCGACGATTTCAGTATCAGTTGTTCGTCCTGCTCAGCCCTTTTCTGCTCCAGCACGGTGGCCCGCTGCCGGATAACCTGCTCGAGGTGATCGATAAAATCGGCATTGCTGACTTTATGGTCTGGCTCACCCGCCACATATATGAGGTTGTTGGGGCTGGCGCCGGTCAAACCGACATCGGCCTCCCGGGCCTCCCCCGGGCCATTGACAATACAGCCTATGACCGCCACATCCATGGGAGTACGAATATCCTCCAATCGCTGTTCCAGGGAATTCATGGTGCTGATTACATCGAAATTTTGCCGCGAACAACTGGGACAGGCTATAAAATTGATGCCATTGGCACGCAGTTTAAGGCTTTTGAGGATCTCGAATCCGACCTTTACTTCCTCCACCGGATCCGCCGCCAGGGAGATCCGGATGGTATCGCCGATACCGTCCATCAACAGCATTCCCAGGCCCACAGCAGATTTGACCGTGCCGCCGCGCAGCCCTCCCGCTTCCGTGATGCCAAGGTGGAGAGGCTGTTCGATCTCTTTTGCCAGCAGGCGGTAAGCTTCAACGGCCATAAACACGCCCGACGCTTTTACGCTGACCTTAAAATCGGGATAATTGAACTTCTCCAGTATGGCGACGTGGTGCATAGCGGACTCCACCAACGCCTCAGCGGTAGGCTCGCCGTATTTGCGCTGTAAATCCTTGCCGAGCGAGCCCGCATTGACGCCTATGCGAATCGGGATGCCGCGATCACGGGCACTGTCTATAACGGCCCTTACCTTGGCATCGCTGCCAATATTACCCGGGTTGATGCGCAGGCAGTCCACGCCGTATTCTGCCACTTTAAGGGCTATTTTGTGATCAAAATGAATGTCCGCCACCAGCGGCACGTTCACCTGAGCGCGGATGTCCCGAAAAGCCTCTGCCGCCTCCATACTCGGCACGGAGACGCGCACAATGTCGGCCCCGGCATCGGCGATAGCGCGCACCTGGGCTACCGTGGCGGCGACATCACAGGTTTCGGTATTGGTCATGCTTTGCACGCTGATGGGCGCATCTCCGCCTACCGCGACATTTCCGACCATGATCTGCCGGCTCACTCTACGGGTGATCGGGCTTTCGCTGTTCATGTTTCACCTGTCATTGAAAAGTCTGGATTCCATCGGGCAAACGAACTCTCCGCCGGAGATAATTTCACTGCCACGGCGCCGGCCTCTGGGACAACGCGCCACCACCATATGGCGGCCACCAACAGCGCCAGTAAGAGCAGACCGACCACCACTGCAACACCGGTGTGCTGAAGTTGCAGAGGCGGCGTCCGGATCTTTCGCGGCTCGGGGCTTACCGCTGTGGCCTGCAAGCGATCATACGCATCCAGCAGGTGCCCTTCATCCACACCGACCAATTTGCCATAGGCCTTCACATAACCCCGGGCAAAGCCCGGGTGTCGCAATGCCTGGAAGTCGTCACGCTCTATAATTGCCGGGTAGTCCGGCATCAAGTGCAGGCGGTCTGCCACTTCTCTCTGTGATAGCTCATGCGCCTCACGTGCCTCTTGCAACAAGGCACCCGGGCTGACAGCTACCTCCAGTTGTGATGCGGTATCATCAGTCACTTTGCCACGGTCCGTCGGTAGGCTTCATACTCAATTGAATCGGGATAACGGTTCGCAAGTGCCAAGGCATAGCTACTCTCATCGTTACGGTTCCCCGACTCCCGGGCCAGCCGAATGCCCAGCCATAGAGCGCGGGCAGATTGCTGGCGCACCACGGTTTTGTAAGTGCCGTAATACTGCCGCGCAGTGCGGTAATCATTGGCGTTAAAGCGCAGCTCCGCCATTTCCAGCAGGGCGATAGAATTGGTGCGATCCATGGCCAGTGCCCGCACAAAAGCCTCTTCCGCACCCTCGGGATTAAACAGTTGCACGCGGCACAGCCCCAGGTTGACAAACGCCAGCGGCCGGCCCGAATAGAGGGTGTCTTTGATCACTATTTCCAGCTGTTTTTCCGCGGCCTCGTAACGCTGTTGGGCGAACAGGAAGGCGGCGTAGTTATTGCGAGCCCGGGGGAATTTGGGGTCGATCTCCAGCGCCATTTTAAAATTTTCTTCGGCGAGCTCGTACTCGCCCGTGCTCTGATAGACCAGGGCGAAGGCCTCGTAAACATGCGCGTTTTTCGGGTCGATATCGTAAGCGAGTTTAAGGTTGCGCTTGGCAGCTTCCCAGTTGCCCTCGCCAATATACTGACGCGCCAGCTCTACCCTCGCGTCCAGTGCTTTTTCAGGTGAATACTCGTCAGTAAAGCCACCCTCGGTTGTGGAAATACAGCCCGCCAGCAAGACCGGCAAAGCCACAACCCCGATTCGTCCACAAACTCTTCGTATAGACACCATTACTGTACCTGTATTGCCTGGATTTCTGTCGCCGCGCGATGCCGTTCGCTACGTTTAGTGCGATCGACCACCTGGCCAACCAGTTGCCCACAGGCGGCGTCGATATCGTCGCCGCGGGTAGTGCGAATCGTAACGACAAACCCGGCATCCACCAGCACCTGCCAGAATCGGCTGACAGCATTACCACTCGGGCGCTCATACCCTGAATGGGGGAACGCATTAAACGGAATCAGGTTGATCTTACAGGGAAAATCTGCCAACAGCACAGCCAGATCCCGGGCCTGTTCAGGCTGATCGTTAATGCCGGCCATCAATGTGTATTCGACCGTCACCACACGCTTGCTGTCGCGCTGGGCAGCAATATAATTGCGCGCGCTCTCAAGCAGCATGGCTATGGGGTACTTGCGGTTGATAGGTACCAACTGGCTGCGCAATTCATCATTGGGCGCATGCAGCGAGATGGCCAGCGACACTTCGCTCACCTCGGCCAGTTTATCCAGAGCCGGAACAACCCC
Source organism: uncultured Haliea sp. (assembly GCA_963977485.1). Taxonomy (GTDB): domain Bacteria; phylum Pseudomonadota; class Gammaproteobacteria; order Pseudomonadales; family Halieaceae; genus JARRPM01. The sequence continues at coordinate 798,504 of CAXBOW010000002.1, read as the reverse complement.
TGACGTACTGAGGGTAACCCTGCGCTTGGACAAGCCATAGGCAAGATCTTCCAGCATCAAGTCCATCGCTGCCACCACATTATCGAAATTGAGCAGCGGCTCGCCCATGCCCATCATCACTACATTGCTAACCACTCTGGCGCTGCCCGGCTGAAAAGCGTCATAGGAATTGATAGCCAACCAGACCTGACCGATGATTTCCGCCGCAGTCAGATCGCGTTGAAAACCCTGCTTCCCGGTGGAGCAGAAACTGCAGTCGAGACTGCATCCCACCTGGGAAGATACACACAGAGTAGCTCTACCGCCCTCGGGAATCAGCACCGACTCCACCAGGCCTCCACCGTCTACCCGGATAATCCACTTGCGGGTACCGTCAGTGGAATCGTGCTCGCTGACAATTTCCGGCGGACGGACCTCGGCGATTACCAGCAATTTCTCGCGCAGGGCCTTGCCAATGTTCGTCATGGCGTCGATATCAATAACACCGGCGTGATGAATCCACTTCAGTACCTGCTGCGCACGGAACTTCTTCTCCCCGATATCCAGAAAAAATTGTTCCATTTGTCGCAGTGACAAGCCCATCAGGTTAACCCTGGGCTTATCGGCGGTAGCGCTGGTGGATGATGTCATATCGGCCGTTTTAGCTGCGTGCGACTAGCGCTCGCAGATCTCACTTGTGGCGAAGAAATAGGCAATTTCCCGCGCAGCAGACTCAGGGGAATCGGACCCGTGCACCGCATTCGCGTCGATAGAGCTGGCGAAATCGGCGCGAATAGTGCCCTCCGCGGCTTCTTTGGGGTTGGTCGCCCCCATAAGATCGCGATTCTTGACTACCGCACCCTCGCCTTCCAGTACCTGAACCACTACCGGCCCGGAAGTCATAAATTTGATCAGGTCGGGAAAAAACGGGCGCTCCCGGTGCTCTGCGTAAAAACCTCCTGCCACTTCATCGCTCAGGCGCAGCATCTTCGAGGCCACGATACGCAGGCCATTGGATTCGAAGCGTGAGTAAATCTTGCCGACGATGTTCTTGCCGACCGCGTCCGGTTTAATGATGGAAAGTGTGCGTTCAACCGCCATGGGAGGTCTCCTGATTAGACATTTGTGAGTATGCACAGGCGTCGCGGCTGTCGATCGTCTGACCAGCCATCACCCATGCGCTAAAAGCCGCGCAATTATACGGACTTTGGGCGCCGGTTTCACCCAGAATTGGATACACCGGGAAGATTGTTTTGCTTTTAAATCAGTGGCTTAGAAAACGGGGACATAAATAGCGGAATATTACGGTAGCCCCCTGGAGCCAATTCAGCCGCCGCCCCGCAGATGGGCAGTCCATTGCGGCGACAATTCCCGCAGCTTTTGCACCGCATGACGCAATTGAGCGGCTGCAGTATCCACGTCCTCAATGCTGGTGAAACGACCAAAACTGAAGCGCAGGGAGCTGTGAGCGAGTTCATCCGGCACGCCGATTGCCCGCAGCACATAGGAGGGTTCCAGGCTGGCCGAGGTACAGGCCGAGCCCGTGGAAATGGCCACGTCTTTCAATGACATCAGCAGGGCCTCCCCCTCAACATAACCCACGCTGAAATTGAGCGCACCCGGCAGCCGCTGCTCCGCATCGCCGTTTATGCGGATGTCTCCCAGGTCACTAATCGCATCCCAGAACCGACGACGCAAGGCCTCAAGCTGGCGAACTTCCTGGGGCAAACACTCCAGCGCGAGGCGCGCAGCCTCCCCCATACCGACTATCTGGTGGGTGGCCAGCGTACCGGAGCGCATGCCACGCTCGTGCTCTCCGCCGTGTATTTGCGCCTCCAGCTGCACCCTTGGCTGACGCCTGACAAAAAGGGCACCAATACCCTTGGGGCCATACATCTTGTGGGCAGAGACCGACATCAAGTCAACCTCCCAGGCACCCAGATCAATCGGTACCTTGCCGACACTCTGGGCCGCATCGCAGTGAAACAGCACACCGGCTGCCCGGGTGACACGGCCGATCCCGGCAATATCGTTCAATGTGCCAATTTCATTATTGGCGTGCATGATACTGACCAGGATGGTGTTATCCCGCAGCGCGGCCGCCACGGCCTCGGGTGTCACCAGGCCACTAACCGCCGGCTTGAGATAGGTGACCTCGAACCCCTCCCGCTCCAGCTGTTTGCAGCTGTCCAGCACGGCCTTGTGTTCAATACTCGAGGTGACAATATGCCGCCCGCGCTCACGATGAAAGTGCGCCACGCCTTTCAGCGCCAGGTTATCCGACTCGGTTGCCCCGGAAGTCCACACAATTTCTCGAGGATCACAGTTGAGCAGGTCCGCCACCTGACGGCGGGCATTTTCAACCGCCTCTTCTGCTTTCCAACCATAGATATGGGAGCGTGAAGCCGGGTTGCCAAAATTACCGTCAATAGACAGGCATTCAACCATCTTCTCTACCACCCGCGGATCGACCGGGGTAGTCGCCAGGTAATCGAAGTAAATGGGCTTGGACATATCCGGTACTCTCCTAAAAAACACTATTATCGCGCTATTTCAGCCGCACCAGCTCAATAACGCAGTATGCAATAGCACAGCAAATCAGGCTACTGGCGCTTGTCGCGGACCCGGGCCACCCACTTCTGGCTTTCGGTGAGAATGCCACGCAGTATGTTCAACTCCATCTCATCCAGACGCACCCGACCATACAGGCGCCGCAGACGCGACATCAGCTGCCTTGGCGCCGTGGGATCGAGAAATTCAATGTCCGTCAGCGCCTGCTCCAGATGCACATAGAATCGCTCCATATTTTCCACCGTGGCGAAAGGCGTATCCCACTGGTCGTCCTCATGCACAGGTAATTGCGGCTGCACCAGCAACATGCGCAGCTCGTAGCAGACGATCTGTACGGCCATAGCGAGGTTGAGGGAGCTGTAATCGTCGGAGGTCGGGATATTCAGGTGCAGGTTACACAGCTGCAACTCGTCGTTGGTAAGGCCACGGTCTTCGCGACCAAACAGCACCGCAACCTGTTCCCGCTCCGACACACCGTCTATGCGGGCGGCACACTGCCGCGGATCCAGCAACGGCCAGGGTATGCGCCGCTCCCGGGCACTGGTGCCCACCACAAACTGGCAGTCAGCTACCGCCTCTTCAACCGTGGCCGTGACTACTGCGTTATCAAGCAGGTCGCCGGCGGAGGCCGCGCGCCATACTGCCTGCTCATCGGGGTATTTCCGCGGTGCCACAAGATAAAGGCGCGACAGACCCATGTTTTTCATCGCCCGCGCAACGCCGCCGATATTGCCGGGATGGGTGGTGTTGACCAGTACGATGCGGATGTTATCGAGATTCATGGTACTTACAGCGCGCTCAAAAGGCGCAGGATTATAGCAGTATCGTCTGGACGCGGTAAGCCACTGTAAAAGTGGTGGGAATGATCGCGTCCAAGGCGTTGCTTTCAATATCGGAGTGGGCAGTGAAAACCACCTTACTGCCCCGCATCGATGCTGCTATAATCGCGCGCCTCACGCAGACCCAGCCAGGAAAACACCATGGAACCGATGATCAACATAGCGCTACGCGCCGCCCGCAAGGCCGGTGAAAACATCGTGCGCGCCTCTGATGATCTGGAGCGCTTCGAAGTCAAAGCCAAGGGAATTAACAATTTCGTCTCTGAAGTCGACATCAACGCCGAGAAGGAGATTATCTACCACTTGCACAAGGCCTACCCCGAGCACGCCATACTGGGCGAAGAAACTGGGCTGACGGGCAATGAGGATGCGGACTATCGCTGGATCATTGATCCGCTGGATGGCACCACCAACTTCCTGCGCGGCATACCACACTACGGGATTTCAATTGCCTGCCTGTTCAAGGGCAAGCTGGAGCATGCGGTTGTATTTGACCCGGTGCGACATGAGGAATTCACTGCATCGCGAGGCCGCGGAGCACAATTGAATGGCCGACGCATCCGGGTGAGTAAGCGGCCCAGCCTCGAAGGCGCGCTGCTGGGTACGGGTATCCCGTTCAAGAATCACTGCGATAAGCAGTTGGGTGCCTACGCAAAAACAATCGAAATCCTGGCCGGGCAGACTGCCGGCATCCGCAGGGCTGGAGCGGCCTCGCTTGATCTGGCCTATGTTGCGGCCGGCCGCCTGGATGCATTCTGGGAGATTGGGCTGGCGCCCTGGGATATTGCCGCTGGCGCACTGCTGATACGTGAAGCGGGCGGCCTCGTGGCGGATATCGACAGCTCCGAGAACTTCCTGGAATCCGGTAATATCGTTGCCGGCAGCCCGAAATGTTTCAAAGCCGTGCTGCAAACAGTCAGGCCACTACTGGCCTAGTTGCGGATAAGCCGACACACCCCAGGGTCAGCTTTCGTCCGGCAGCATGTCGTCGTAGGGTGAGGCTAGATCGAGGTCGACATCGCGGCCGTTGATACTGATGCGCTTGTCGCCGTATTCAACATCACTGTCGCCCAGCACCCCATGGTCAAACTTGTAAATCGGGTCTATGCTGCCGCCGGTCATACCATCATCGTAGTCTTTCTGGCGCTCCCGCACTTTTTCATTGGCCGCCTGCCATGCTTGCCATTCAGTCTTTGAATACCGCTGCTGCAGCATTCGCGTGGTTTGCGACGCGCTGAGCACGGTAGCGGACGCATTATTTCCACCAAAGCCCTTGGCGTTGATAATAGCGTAGCTTTGCTCGTCGGTATCTACCTCGCTATGTTTCAGGTTGAACTGAAGCCGCTCCTGATTAACGTCCTCGGCTATGCTGTCAATGGTGCTGATACCGGGTAGCAGACCGGTTTGCCAGAACCCCAGCGTTGCCGCAAACTGGTCGCCCGAGGCGGAACCCAGAGAGTGGCCCAGGTAACACTTGATCGCTGCCACCGGCCAATCGTCCAGACCAAAAGCGGCGGCAGTCTTGCTGAGAATTTCCGATTCCGACACACGGTTCTGTGGTGTACCGGTGCCATGGGCCTGCACAAAGCCACCCCGCTTGAGGGCCTTGTCTCCCACAAGGGCCCGCGCCGAGGCAACCGCCTTCGCCATGGTGAGGTAATTTCCCACACCGGGGCCGGAGATCGACTTCTTGAAACCGTCTGCGTTGACAAACACGTCTGTGGCTGCCCCATACACTGAGGCGCCGAGTTGCAGCGCCAACTCGTCATCAAACAACACCACCATCTGCGCTGACTCAGCAATGGTAAACCCACAATTCTCTGCAAAGGGGCGACAGGCCCGGCGGTGATCGGGTTCACGGTCGTCATCGATCCCCTCAAGTGCACGCAACCCCTTGTCGGTCGCCAGTGCGCCCATTGTGCTGTAGCCCTCCATCACTTCGGGGGTGACCGGCGCTTCGGCACCACCGACGAACACCACTCGCGCCCTGCCCCGGCGGATATCCTCTATCCCCTGGCGCAGGTTGTACAGGAAGGAGGCACAGGCCCCCAATGTCGCACCCGTGGCGCCCAGACTTCCCAGCACATAGGCATTGATAAAGTCTGCGGGCATTTCCGCCAGTCCCAGCGGACAGAACTTGGAAGTGATGCGCTGGCCGAGATATCGCGCTTTAAGCATACCGCCAGTACCGGAATCGTCGAGTTGACCCATGGCACTTCCCGCATAGACACTCATCTGGTCTGCGGCCACGTGATCCCGCACCGTGTCCCAGTCCAGCCCAAGGCTGCCAAGCGCGTCCGAGGCAGCGTAAATCGCCATCTGCAGACCCCGGGGATGATTGCGCGAGGGATACAATTTGCCGGGATCGAAGCCGGTGGGAAGCTGCCCCGCTGCCTTCACTTCAAAATCCCTGTGCGTCGGAAGCAGGAAGTCCTGTTGCCCGGTGATTTTCACATTGACGTGAGTGACTGACGCGGGAGTGATGTCCCAGTCCTTCGGAATATGGGTGGGGAGATGCTTGCGGGCGATATCGAAGCTGACAGGGCGACCATTGCTCTCGGTGGGAAAGCGCTGGTTCCAGCGCACCGAATCAACATCAAAGTGGTTGATCTCCACGCGTCTGATCAGGGTGTGGTCGAGAATGTACTGCTCCCTGGGTCCCTCGCTGCTCGAAGCATACGGGCCCATCAGGGTAGCCAGTGATGACAGGGTGCGGCGGCGTTCAGCTTGCGGCAGTGCAGAGTAGACGAGGCGCTTGTGGGCGTGCAGGCCCGAGGACCGCCCCGCCCCGCTGATTCCACCGAAACCTACTATTACCGGTAACCGCTGCCTACCCATCGCTACACTCTCTGCCAATTAACACCTCACATCAGTCTACGGCGAGGCCGCGCGGCAAACTATAATGTATTGGACATAAAATGTGGTATTTTGGACATTCCAGCCACCGGAACCTGACCATTTTGTATACTGCCGCAACCTTATTGTACCCCCACGCGCTCGCCACAAGCGTCACCCTGCCTATGGAAATCCTGCAGGCGGCCAGTCAGATGGCGAGTGCGAAATCCCGCGGCGGCCCCCAGGTAAACTTGCTGCTGGCGGCCCCCGAGAAGCAACTGATTACCCTGTCCAGCGGTGTGGCGCTGATGCCCCATATTGCTTTTGACGAGCTGCCGGAACTCGACCTGTTAATACTCCCGGCGATCTGGCGCAACCCGGTGCCGACCATCCGTGACATGACTCCCTGGCTGCAGACCTTGAGAGATTATGCGGCCTCGGGTACCCGGATCTGCAGTGTTGGCACCGGCAGTTGCCTGCTCGCAGAGGCCGGCCTGCTCAAAGGTGCACCGGCGACAACGCATTGGAACTACTTCGAACAGTTCGCCAGGCGCTATCCCGACGTCAAATTGAAAACCCGGCACCTGATCACGCAAAGCGCGAATATCTATTGTGTGGGCAGCGTAAACTCCATTGCTGACCTGATGGTGCATATTTCAGGGGAGTGGTTTGGCAGCCGTATCGCGCAGGCCGTCGAAAACCAGTTCTCCCCCGAGATCAGGCGGAGTTTTCGGGCTGCGGCGTACCAGAACGAGGCCGACAGTTCGCACCACGACGAGGTCATTATCGAGGCCCAGCAGTGGCTGCAGGAACGCATAGGTCAGCCCATTATCCTCGCAAACCTCGCCCGCCATCTGGACCTGACCACACGCACGCTGAACCGGCGCTTTCGCCAGGCGACAGGCATGAACCCGCAGGCTTACCTGCAAAGCCTGCGTATCAGTCACGCCCAGGAACTGCTTAAGCACAGCAACCTGGGAGTTGCAGAAATTGCCTGGCAGATAGGCCTGCAGGACGCCAGCTACTTCTCCCAGTTGTTTCGCAGACACTGCGGCATGAGCCCCCTGCACTATCGTGAGGCAGTGCGGGGCAAGCTGTTTACGCCGGGCACCCACCCGGCCACACTTGAGTAAACACATGGCCTGTGGCTAAATGTGCGCCCGGTTTTCAGCAAACCATCTCCGGCCTCCAGCAACTTGAGGCAACCCAAAAACGAACCAGAACGGAAAGAAGCCATGAGTAATAACTCGGTAGTGATTGTCGATGGAGCACGCACACCCATGGGCGGCCTGCTGGGCAGTCTGTCAGCAGTGCCCGCTCCTGAACTGGCCAGCACCGCGATCAACGCGGCATTGTCACGCAGCGGCGTTGACTCGGCCGATATTGACGAGGTGTTCATGGGCTGCGTACTGCCCGCCGGCCTCAAGCAGTGTCCCGCGCGCCAGGCAGCCATTGGTGCCGGCATAGCCAAATCTGCCGGTGCGGTTACGGTGAACAAGGCCTGCGGCAGTGGCATGCAAGCGACTATCTTTGGCTTTGACAGCATTGTGGCTGGCACCAACAAGGTGGTGGTTACCGGCGGCATGGAAAGTATGAGTAATGCGCCGCATCTGCTGCCCGGGGCTCGCGCTGGTATGGGCTCAGGGCACAAATCGGTACTGGACCACATGTTTACCGACGGCCTGGAGGATGCCTATACCGGGCGCGCAATGGGCAGCTTTGCTCAGGAAACGGCGGACACTCACGGTATCACCCGGGAACAGATGGACGAGTTCGCTATCGAATCCCTGAACCGGGCCAAAAAAGCAATCGACTCCGGCGCTCTGACCGCTGAAATCTCTCCCGTTACGGTAACCACCCGCAAGGGCGCCACCGTGGTGTCCGACGACGAGCAACCGCACAAGGCCGCGGTGGAGAAAATCCCCGGCCTGCGCCCCGTATTCAGCAAAGACGGCAGCATCACAGCTGCGAATGCCAGCTCCATCTCCGACGGCGCCAGTGCCCTGGTCCTGATGTCTGGGGACGAGGCGAAAGCCCGCGGCCTGAAACCGATGGCTCGCATCGTTGCGCACGCCCGCCACAGCCAGGAACCCGCCGATTTCACCATTGCGCCCGTAGGTGCCATTAGCAAGCTGTTCGACAAGACCGGCTGGAGCGCCAAGGATGTAGACCTGTTTGAAATCAACGAGGCCTTCGCCATGGTGACCATGCTTGCCATGAGCGAATTGGGGCTGGATCATAAAAAGGTGAATGTTCACGGCGGCGCCTGCGCCCAGGGACACCCTATCGGTTCTACCGGCTCGCGTATTATTGTCACACTGATGTACGCCCTCAAGAAATACGGCAAGAAACGCGGCGTAGCGGCGCTGTGCATTGGCGGTGGCGAAGCAACCGCAGTGGGCATCGAACTGCTGTAACTTATTGGCGGGCAGTATTGCCCGCCCTCCTAAACTTTCGAGGCAGCCTGCATGGCCCTTAGTAGCGTTCCCGACATTCTCGACGATATACGCGATGGTAAAATGGTTATTCTGATGGATGACGAGGATCGCGAAAACGAGGGCGATCTGATAGTCGCCGCAGAAGCTGTTACGCCAGAAATCATTACCTTCTTTTCTACCGAGGCCTGTGGCCTTATTTGCATGCCTATTACGGATGAGCGCGCCCGCCAACTGCAACTGCCGCTGATGGTGCGCGACAACCGCTCGCAACACGAAACGAATTTCACTGTGTCTATAGACGCTGCCGAACGCAAAGGGCCCGGCATCAGCTCCGTGCAGCGCGCACATACAGTATTGAAAGCCGTGGCAGCGAATGCCACCCCCGCGGACATCTCACAACCGGGGCACATATTTCCACTGGTGGCCAAACCAGGTGGCGTACTGCGCCGCGCCGGCCACACGGAGGCCGGGGTAGACCTGGCACGCATGGCAGGCTTCGAACCCGCCGCGCTGATTGTCGAGATCATGAATGAAGATGGCACCATGGCACGGCGTCCGCAGTTAGAGGAATTTGCTGCCAAACACCAGCTTCGCATGGGCACCATCGCCGACCTGATCCAGTACCGGGCATTGCACGAACAGTCTGTAGAATTGCGCAGCAGTAAAATGATAGCCACCGAGTTTGGCGAGTTTGAGCTGCATTCCTTCCTGGATCTTGTCGATGACACAGTACATTACGCTCTCACACTAGGTGATATCAGCGAAACGGCCGAGACCCTGGTAAGAGTGCAAACCATAAGTACCCTGCGGGATATTCTAGGTACGCAGATCGAGGGTGCCGACCCGGGCTGGTCATACCGCAGGGCAATGCAACACATCGCCGCTGAAGGCGCCGGTGCGGTAGTACTGATCGGCCAGCAAAACAGCGCGGAACAGCAGCTGGCAGAGGTACTGAGTTTCCCGGAAGCACCCGGTGTTGCCGGCCCGAACAGTTCTGAGGGTATACAAAACTACCGGGTGATCGGAACGGGCTCTCAAATTCTTAAGCGTTTGGGAATAGGAAAGATGCGCCTGATGTCGGCGCCAGTACACTTCAACGCGCTTTCGGGTTTTAATCTGGAAGTGATGGACTTCGTCCAGCCCTGATCGCACTCATTACCGCCATAACAGCCACAACCGTTGCTCACAGCAGAACGGGTGCAGGGGTAATACTCCGGGGAGTTTAACCCCCCGGAACCTGCCTGATCTGCGCGGGCAATCTACTCTGAGATAGACATCCGGCCAATTTCCTGGGCGTCACGATCGATTTCACAATACGGCATATCAATCCAACCACCATCGGAATACAGCTTTGTTGCATCGGCATAGTGATCCGAAGCGGGATCCGTAGACTGAGAGTAGGTGAGGATCGCAAACGCATCGGGACACTCTCCACCATCCCATCCGACGGCCTGAATATAGCTGTTACCGTGCCTGATACTGGAATATCCCGACCCGTTCACCAGGTTCGAAGTGATAACACTGAACATCATGTCGCCAGACCCGCCGTGAATGGGAATACGCTCGCCGTTTTTCTCGACGAACTGAACGTCACCCCATTTCCTGTCCAGCGGGATACCCGCCGCGGAGAGTGTCTCTACCCCGTCAATCAGCGCATCCTGCACAGCCATCACCACAGTGGGTTCATCAACATTGAGATCGCGCGGGGTATTGACCGGGTCTGCTGGATCAAACGGTGTGGCAAAGAGCTCCGGTATGTCGCGCATCACCCGCCAGACTTCGGTGAAGATATGCGCACCGACACTGTCTATGCTGTGGCTGCGGTCCCAGGCGGCGAGAATACTACAGGCCTCTTCCACCTGTGATATACCTGCCAGAGGATTGTTCTCTTGTGCCTGGCATATCGCAATCACATCATCCAGCACGAGTTCCGCCGTGTAATTAGCAGCCTGGTAATGCAGTTCCCTTATATTGTCGATATCAAAGCCCGCGGCACCCAGGCCATCACTGCCGGCAATGCGGTTGTCTGCCTGGGAAAATGTCGCGCGGGTGCGCCGGGTCTGCTCTACTTGCTCGCTACCGATGATAGGCGAGAAGCCTTCGAGAAAACCCAGGGGGTTGCTCAACCAGTAGCTGTCGTTGGCATTTGCGCCGTAGTCGCGATTCTGCGTTGTCGGCATATTGCCAAAGCCGAATACGCCGTCGACGGGTGCATCAGCATCATTACCCCATTCACAAGCCGGATCGGAGCCACTCAATGTCACCAGGCCAAAATCGGTCAGCTGGGGAGCAATCACGCCGCTGATACAACTACCAAACTGCGCCTGCGTGACATGCGGGGTGGTGCTCATATCACCGTAAAAAGCGTTGCCCTGTCGATCCACTGCGATGGTATTGGTCCAGGGGTTCCCCATATTCTTGGTCGCCTCTACCAACTCGTCGAGTGAGGTTGCTGTACCCATACCCACCCAGGTATCGAAGCCACGGTTATTGTGCAGGTTTACATCCTTGAGCACATAGAGCGTACCCAGGACAGTCGGCCAGTCTCCCAACAGGTCTACCCCTGTCGGCCCGCTGAGGTCCAGCACCGGCCCGAAATGCGTGAGGTAAAAAGTATGTTCTACTGTCTCGATAGTACCATCGGCCAGTTTGCGCTCGGCGCTGACCGTTTGCGTTTCGATATCACGCAGCTCGTCGCCGTAAACGTATTTCAGCGGATCGGTACTGTCCAGTGTCAACTCGTACAAGGTAAAACGCTTGCCTGTAGACACCGTGTGACTCCAGGCGACATCCTGGTTAAAACCGATGTTGATCAGGGGAAAGCCGTGCAGTGAAGAGCCCATAACGTCATAGACACCGGGTATCGTCAGATGCACCATGAAAAAGCGACTGGCGCCCTGCCAGGGAAAATGCGGGTTACCCAGCAACAGGCCTGCACCATTTACCGTATTGTTACCCCCGATGGCATAAGCGTTACTGCCCAACTGTTCAGGCTTCGGCATTAAATCCCCGAGTGTACTTGCGGCAAACTGTATTTCACCGGCTTGCAATGGAGACAATGCTTTACGCTGCAAGCGCGCCTGCGCGACTATCGGGTCGTCGGGCCCGTCCTGGGCGGATATCGCTTCTGCCAATGGTTCTGTACTCGCGCGCAGGATCAGTTTACGCAATAGTTTGGCAACGTCGGTGTCATTGAGCGGGCGTACCCATTCCTCGCCGCGGCAACCCTCGTCGCCCTCTGCCAGGTTGGCCACACCAGTTTCATCCAGGTATCGGTTCAGGCCAGCGGTAAAACCCGCAAGGACATCGGCAAAGTCCGCGTTTGCGACGTACTGGTCGCGAATATACTCGTCTGTGTTGTACAGCTTATAAACAAAATCTTCCTCGAGATTTCCGTCATCCCCGAAATAGCGCGCAGAGTTGCCGTTGGCTTTTACCACCTCTCTCATCAGGGTACAGAAATTTTCCCCTGCATAGGCATAACCGTAGCCGTAACCCAGCCCGCCCCAGTCCTGCGCAGTAATATGTGGGATACCGTATTCAGTCCAGACGATGTCGGCTGAATAGGTGGTTTCATCAATCGGCTCAACCGGGCCGACAATCGGTCCGGAATTGCTGCTGTTATCACAGGCCACAATTTGGCTGGTAAGTGCCATCACGGCGGTAAGGCGACAAAGCCCCGACAGAGAAAACTTCATTTATTTTGCCTCTTTTAAGTTTTATTGAGCGCCCTGCATAGTAACGCCACTTCAACCGGGATGCAGCAGTTGCGAATAATCCAGGCCGGTCACATAAGGCCAAAACAGGGTCATATATGGCCTTTTCTACAACTTATTGAAATCTGCCGGCCGTTTTTCCAGGAACGCAGTAATCGCCTCAATATTCTCTGGTGAACCGGCCTGTCTCTCCATGCCAGCCTGCTCTGCTTGGATCGCCGCGTCGATGGCTGGCAGATGGTGAAGGCGCAGGCTGCGCTTGATTTCCCGCAGCGAATTTACCGGCCATTGGGCAATTTCCTCGGCCTTGTCCAGGGCGTGCTGGAACAGGGCCGCGTCCGGCAATACCTCAGCGGCAATCCCGTACTCACGCGCCTTGGCCGCATCCACCCACTGCGCCGTGTAAAACAACTCAGCCGCCCGTTGCGCGCCGATATTGGCCTGCAGCATATAACTGCTACCCCACTCCGGGACCAGTCCGAGACTGGCGAAGGGCAGACGCAGGCGCAGACTCTCCCCCACGTATACAATATCGGCGTGAAACAGCACCGTCGCACCGCCACCCACGGCAGCGCCCTGGGCCGCTGCCACCACCGGCTTATCAAATTCCACCACCGCACGAGCGGCCGCGTCAAAGGGATGTTCTTCCCCCGCGGACAGGTCGCCGAAACTGGACAAATCCACCCCGGCACAAAAGTTTGCTCCGGCACCGCAAAGCAGAACACAGCGCACCGAGTCGTCAGCGGCCGCGCTGCGAAACGTGTCTCGCAGGGCCTCCCACATTGCGATGGTAATGGCGTTTTTTTTGTGCGGTCGATTGAACGTCACCACCAGTACGCCATCGCGTTTTTCCGCAAGCAGTTGCCCGGTCATCCTATCTCCTCGCGAATCGACTAGGAATGAAAGTGAACACAATCGTCCAGGCTGGCGCGGTCCGTAGCACATTGGTTTACTGCCGCGTCGTTAACCGGTACGCCAAAGGAAATACCGAAGAGTAATTTGTTGCTGGCATCGATACCGAGTGTTTCCCGGATAAAGTCCGCCTCAAAACTCAGGGCGGTCTGGGGGCAACTCCCCAGGCCGTGAGCAACCATGCCCAACATCAGGGTCTGTGCATACATCCCCAGGTCTGCCGCCTCCCGCAGCCCGAAAGGTTCTGGCAGGAAAAGAAAGGCGACATGTGGCGCATCGAAGAAGGTGAAATTGCGCATGAACTGCTCATGCCTGCGCGCTTTGTCTTGGCGCTCAATACCCACGGCATCGTACAGTGCCTGGGCCGAGCCGTACTGACGCTCCTTATACACCCCTTCATAGACGCCATCGTAGGGAAAATCGAGGCTTATCTCACCGGCCATAAAGCGTTTCGGCATCTCTTCACGCAACGTTTGCAGGCTTGCGCCGGAGGCCACGTGAGTAATCCAGGGCTGGGTATTACAATTGCTGGGTGCACGCTGGGCGACATCGAAAATCCGCTCCAGCGTGGCCGCCGGTACCGGCTCGGACTGAAAAGCCCGCAGTGAACGGCGTTGCCGCACTATCTCATCAAACGTTTGTGCCTGGTCTGACATGGTACTGTCTCGTTTCAAAAGGTGAACCATTATGCGCAGCCTGCCGCGCGTTTACCACGGGGCAGATTACTTGCCGGTGTATTGCGGCGGCCGTTTTTCCTTGAAAGCCCGCATCCCCTCTTTCGCATCGGCCGAGGCAAACACCGGCCCCGCCAGTTCATCCGATGCAATCATGGCATCTTCCTCCGTCATGCACTCCTGATGCTCCCGCAACGAACGTATCACCGCCTTCACCGCCAACGGCCCGTTGGCACAAATTTTCGCGGCGTACTCTCGCGCCGCCGCAAGTGTTTCGCCAGCGGGAACAATTTTGTTTATCAGCCCTACCTCCAGCGCGCGCTGCGCGCTGATGTGCTCACCGCACAGCAACATCTCTGCCGCTACACAATAGGGAATCTGCCGCCGCAAGCGCACGGTGGAACCCGACATCGGATACAGGCCCCTGGCTACCTCCGTAACGCCAAACACCGCGTTGTCTGCCGCCACGCGGATATCGGTACCCTGCAATATCTCGGTGCCGCCCGCCAGGGCATAGCCCTCTACCGCCAGTATCAATGGCTTGTTGGGACGGTTATCCCGCAACAGTGCCTGCCAGTGCACATTGGGTACACGGCCCATCACTTCCATAAATTCTTCGGTAGAACGCTGCTGCCCCTCCGCACCCGCCTTCAGGTCCATTCCGGCGCAGAAGGTATCGCCGTTAGCGGTAAGTATCGCGCAGTAAAGCTCTTCGTCGTGCTCAAGCAGCTGCCAGGCCTTGTACATACCCAACAGCATCTCCGGGCTGAACGCGTTCTTCGCTTCGGGACGGTTGAGGGTCACGATCAACACATGACCGTCTTGTTCTACGATGCAGTTTTTGGTGCTTATTTCTAGTTCTTTCATTTGTTTTGTTCCGCACATAAGATCCGGCGCCGAACCCAAGGTGGAGCGTCGGGACTCGCCGTGAATACATCCATGTAGGCTCGTGTCGGCCATCCATGGCCTCTACGGTCCCGTCGCTCCACCTTGGGTTCGACACCTCTATTCGCCGTCCACAGCCGCAAATTTTCTGTACCTGGTCAAGACCAAAAAGCGGACCAGCTCTATTTGGTGCTGTGGTTCGAGAGGTTTTTCCTCCATTTCAAGCGCCGTGCAAAGGAGTGGAGTCGGGTATAGATTGGCTGGACCGTTGAGCGCATGGATGAAGGGGGCGGCCATCCGCAACCGAGCCTACATGAACGTATTTACGGCGTGTCCAGACAGTCTATACCCGACTCCACTCCTGTTTTTACACTCACTTAAAGTATGTAAGAAATTCACTACACAAATACTTCAGGTCGAAATCTACGACACCCGATGCTCCCCCGCCAGGGCGATCTCAAGCGCCCTGGGATATGCCGGTTTGCCGCTGGGTGCCCGCGGTACCTCGTCGACAATGTGCAATTCCCGCGGCAGTTTGTATCCCGCAATATATTTGCGCGCATCTTCCTGCACCGACGCCAGCTCCAACGCCGCGCCGCCCCGGGCCGAGACCACGGCTACCACCTTACTGCCGAAACGCTCATCGGGCGTGCCCACCACCAGGCAGTCGAAAATATCCGGGTGGGCTTTCAGTGCTTGCTCCACCTCTTCAGGGAAAACCTTCTCGCCCCCTGTATTGATACAGTTGGAACCGCGACCGAAGACTGTAATGCTGTTGTCTTCTTCCAGTCGTGCCTCATCACCCAATAGCAGCCAGCGCTTTCCCTCGACGTCTACAATGGTCTTCGCAGTCTTTACCGGGTCGTTGTAATAACCCACGGGGATATAACCGCTGCGGGCAAATATACCCATTTCTCCCGGGGCCACATGGCAGTGGGGCTCGCCTTCGGTATCCGTTATGACGGACATAAACTCACTCTTGCTGACGTTGCCCAGGCCCTGGCTTTTCTTGCCGCCGCCGTCCATCCCCATATTGCCGCTTTCAGATGAACCAAAGGAATTGGTGATAAAGACATTGGGAAAGTGCTGACGGAAGGCGTCCTGTTTACTGACCGAAAATACCGCACCACCCGAGCCCACACTGAAAATGGAACTGAGATCCCAGCGCCCGGCATTAGCGTCCAGCGCGTCCAGCAGTGGCACAGCCATGGCGTCACCGACGATGGTAATCGCGTTCACTTTCTCGGTAGCGACAATGTCCCAGATATCCTCGCCCACCAGGGAGTGTGCCGGATTAAGTACCACGGTATTCCCTGCCAGCAATTGAATACAGGCATACCACCAGCAGGCGCCGTGCATCAGTGGTGCCAACGCCATACCGATAATTGGAAAGTCCCCCACCCGGCTGGCAATCTGTTCCGCTGCGGTTATAGCACCATCGGGATGAAACCAGCCGCCGCCGCCCATGGCCGCAAAAAACACGCTCTTGTGAGGCCACATAACGCCTTTGGGGTGGCCGGTGGTGCCACCGGTGTACAGGATGAACAGGTCGTCGTCGGAGCGCTCGCCAAAATCCCTATCGGTACTTTTACCCGCCAGGGCCTCTTCGTACTCCACTGAACCAATCAATGCCGGGTCAGCAGCGCTGCTGTCGCTGACGTACACAAAGGCTTTCAGTGCGCCAATACCACCGCTGATGGCTGCGATATGGGGAGAAAATTCCTGATTGTGGATACAGGCCACCAAATCGGCGTTGTCAAAAATATAGAGGAGTTCCTCCTCAACATAGCGATAGTTGATATTAATTGGCACTGCCCGGAGTTTGAAGCAGGCGAGCATGGCCTCCAGATATTCGTTGCAGTTATAGAGATAGAGTCCGACGTGATCTCCCGCACCGACACCCTTTTCAGCGAGGTAGTGGGCCAGTTGATTGGCACGCTGCTCGAGTGCTGCGTAGCTGGCGCGGCGTCCGCCGCAAACCAGAGCATCCCGGCCCGGCACCTTGTCCGCTACCATTTCGTACATATCAGCTATATTGAAATGCTTACTCACTGCGCATTGCTCCTAAGGTTTTTCCGCACCCACTACCCACATGGCGAAAAATTGTGCACCGCCACCGTAGGCGTGGCCCAGCGCCAGCTTCGCACCCTCCACCTGATGATCACCGGCGTCGCCGCGCACCTGTCTGGCAGCCTCGGCAAAACGTATCATACCGGAAGCGCCAATGGGGTTGGACGATAGTACGCCGCCGGAGCAGTTCCAGGGAATATCCCCACCTTCATCCAAAGACGTCGCACCGGACATGGTCAGTTTCCAGCCCTCCCCCTCAGCTGCGAAGCCCAGGTTTTCCAGCCACATGGGTTCGTACCAGCTGAACGGCACATACACCTCGGCACAATCGAGATCCTTGCGGGGATCGGAAATACCGGCCTGCCGATACACATCGGCGGCACAGTCACGGCCCGCCTGTGGACTTACCTCTTCACGCCCGGCGTACATGGTGGGTTCCGAGCGCATTGCCACCCCGCGTATCCAGGCGGGTGGTTTCGGCGATTGCGCCACCAGGTCTTCAGCGGCAATGACCATTGCGCAGGCGCCATCAGAGGATGGGCAGGCCTCGAGGAAGCGAATCGGGTCCCACAACATCATGGACTCCTCAACTTCCTGCATGGTGATATTGGGCAGCTGTAGATGAGACAGCGGGTTGCGTGCGCCGTGCAGCCTGTCTTTCACCGCCACCTTGATGCCCACGTCGTAGGGCGCTTTTGACCGTCGCATATACTCGCGGATGATCGGCGCGAAGTAACCCCCGGCACCGGCGTTCAGGTGCACCGAGAAAGGTTGCGGTGTAGACAGGGCCCACATGGCATTCGATTCTGACTGCTTCTCATAAGTTACCGTGAGCACGCGTTTAAACATGCCACTCTGTACATGGGAGGCCGCTACCAGCGCGGTGGAGCCACCCACCGAGCCCGCAGTATGCACGCGCAACATCGGCTTGCCGTTACACCCTAAAGCGTCGGTGAGGTAGATCTCGGGCATAACCACACCCTCAAACATATCCGGGGCCTTGCCGATAATGACCGCGTCAATATCGTCCCAGCCGAGCTCGGCGTCCTGCAGGGCATTGACGGCGGCCTCGCGCACGAGACCGGCGATGGAGACATCTCCACGCCGACTTTTATAACGGGTCTGGCCGATACCGACCACAGCTGCCAACTTGGCCATCAAGCGCTCTCCAGTACGGCGACGAGGTTGTGTTGCAAGCAGGGCCCCGAGGTCGCATGGGCCACGCCCCGGGCGATGTCACCAGACACTACGCGCCGGAAGACTTCGCCTATACGAGATAAGCCGGAAGCCATCATCAGATTGCCCGCCATAGCACCGCCACTCGGATTGATCTCGGTGTCGGCTCCCAGCCCCAGCGCACGGCTGAGAATAATTTCCTGGTGGCTGAATGGCGCGTAGAGCTCGGCTACTTCCACCGGGCCCTGCGCTATACCCGCTGCCTCGGCCGCGAGCCGGGTAGACACCGAGTCGGTAAGGTCGCGCATGCCCAGGTTGTGGGTTTCGATACGATGATCGATACCACTGATCAGAGCATAGGGTGCCCCCCATTCCCGGGCCTGCTCCACCGTACAGATAATCATTGCGGCAGCACCATCGGCCACCGGAGCGCAATCCGATTTGCGCAGCGGTGCCACCAAACCGGGTTCTGCCAATAGTGTTTCTATCGCTATCTCGCCACTCAGGCGGGCGTGGGGATTGTTCAGGGCATTCCTGCGACATCGCGCTACCACCTCTGCCATGTCGCGCTCTGTGATCAATCCCTGATCCAGCAGCATCCTCGCCTGCAACGCAGCCAGCGAAATGCTGTCAATCCACAGTGGTGCCAGATAGTAGGGGTCCAGTTGTTGCGACAATACCGTGGGCAAATTGCCGGAGGAGGCCCGGCCAAAGCCATAGACCAGCGCCGACTCGGCGTGGCCCATCCGGATCTTCAAAATAGACTCATACAGCGCCCAGGCCGCATCCATCTCGACATGGGATTCCTTGATAGGTGGCACTGCACCCAGCGCATCTACCCCGGCCACAAAGGCAAAAGCTGCACCCTGTAAATAGTCGCAGCTGCCCGAACACACAAAGTCCACATCCTGGGCGTTGTTAAGCCCCACCTGCTGAAAAACCGCCTGCAGCTGGGGCATTATCAACTCCACCTCATTGGCGGCACCCGCCTGCGCGAGGCAATCCGACTGACTGAAGGCCACAATAGCAATATCCTTCATGGCCTTAAGTCTCCATACCGGTGGTCGTCAACTTGCCAATCCGATCCACCGGCACATCGGGCTCGTCTATGGGTTTGAAGTAGCGGATATTGTCCATGGCATAGGTCCACTCGTCCTCAGGCTTCCACACGGCTTGCACGCGCTGACCGATGTGTACCTCACTGTTATCACATTCACTCATCAGGTGAATAAAGGAAATATTGGCGCCATCCAGCACCAGGTTGGCGATAACAAACGGTGGCTTGATGGGGTTGTTGGGAATCGGAATAGCCACCACAGTAAAAGATTGCACCGTGGCCTTGTCGGGTAACACCACCTCTTCCTCCGTAGGTATACCGCAGGCAGGACAGGAGCCCCGGGGAGGAATATAGACATTGCGACAGCGCGGGCAACGCTGCCCCGTGAGCACGCCTTCTTTTATCCGATGCAGGAACCGCGCCGGAGCACTGCCGGCAGTAAAATGGTATTGCAGGTAGACAGGGGTCTCTATGCCGGTGATATCTTCCACCTGATCACTCATCGCCCGCCTCCCCCGCCAGCTCAAAATAACGAATATCGGTAATATAGCCCCGGGGTTCCTCGGCCCACACGGCCTGTACCCTGGCACCGGTGACCAGCTGTGCCTCAGCGTCGGCCGACACACAGTGCACCATAGCGACATCGGCGCCATCGAGCCGTATCAGAGCCCAGGCGAAGGGAATATCCAGCGGATGAGACGCCAGCGGCTGGTTAACCCAGCACCAGCTTACGATCTCTCCCTGTTGACCAACTTCTACAAATTCATCGAGTTCATCTGCGGTTACGGGGTCATACTCCATCGGCGGCACTATCACCCGGCCATCGCTGGACTTGATACCAAAAATCTTGCGCTCACGCAGGCCGGTAAGAAATCGGCCGACCACCGGCCCTGTAGAGCGAGTATAGGTAAAGCCCAGTTCAAAGGCCTGAGTGAGAAGTTCGGGTTGCGTCATGCTGACAGGATTCCTTTACTGATTCGCAATGTTTGTCGCGCCATATCCGTAGTGCCCCCGGCACATTAACTTCTTGTGCCGGGGCTGACATTCCAGACGATAGAGTATCTGTGAGTGTCAGCCATCCCTCAATGACCCAAAGGATCAGCTCGCAGTGACATTTCAGATCAGTCCACTGCGGGCACTGCTACAGTTCGCATGAATCTGCGCAGGTTCCCTTACTTGAACCAGCTCGCTGCCAATTGCTCAACAAAGCTGTGACAGGATAAGAAATGGTTAATAATGCCCGGCACGTATCGCCCATAACAGGAGTAGAGCATGACTGTCGCCGCCATTGGATATTTGCGTTTCGAGTGCAGGGACCAGGCAGCCCTCATGGGGTTTTGCACCGGCGTGCTGGGGCTCATGGACGCCGAGCGGGATGACCCTGTGGGTGCGAGCTTCCTGCGCATGGACGATCACCCCTTTCGCTTTATGCTGGAAACGGGCGACAGCGACAAACTGTTGGCGATCGGGCTCGAATCCCGCACACTTGATGACTGGCAGGCCTGCTGTGATCAACTGGCCGCTGCCGGCCACGTACTGAGCGAGGGATCTGCAGAGGAAGCCGCGCGCCGCTGCGTCACCCGCTTTGTATCCGTAAAAGACCCCTCGGGTAACACTGTGGAGCTATACCAGGGGCGTAAACTGGATTACAAACCATTTAATTCCCCCGCCGGCGTGCCACGTTTTGTCACCGAGGATGAGTTGTGCGGCGATATGGGGTTTGGCCACGCGGTTATCCCGGCACCGGCCTGTGAAGAAACCACCGCCTTCTATACAGACTTACTGGGCCTGGCGGTATGCGATACGCTTCAGCTCACCACTCCCCCCTCAAACGTGATCTTCATGCATGCCGATAACCCCCGCCAGCACTCACTGGCGCTGTACGACCAGCCCCATCCTGTTGGCGTTGTTCACATAATGGTAGAAGTCGAGACCCTGGACGAGGTCGGTCTTGCACTGGACCGCGCAAAACGCGCCGGTCACCCGGTGATCGCCAGCCTCGGCCGGCACGTAAACGACAATATGTGTTCGTTCTATGTGCTTGCGCCCGGCGGTATCGCCTTCGAGTATGGCTATGACGGATTACTGGTGGACGACTGGAGCCGCTACACCCCTACGGTATCCACCGAGGGTGATCTCTGGGGCCACGAGTACAACTTTCCTGGAATGGATGAAGGCGGCTAGGCGAAAAACACTTTTCGGCCGGCATTCACTGTCAACGTACCTCTACCCTGACGGGAATCCAGCGATTGAGGATATATTGCAGGGTGCCATTCGTCTTCATGACAGCCAGGGCACGGTTGAGGTCAATAGCCAACGCCTCATCTCCGGGGCGCACAGCCCAGGCCAGCATTTCTTCCGTCATCGGTGAATAGAGACTGATAAGGTCGGAATTTTCAGAGCTGGTAGCCAGGCCCCAACTGGTCGGGGCATCGTGAATGTATAGATCGATCTTGTCCGACCGCAGCCCCTCAAACGCGGCAGCGGAGTCGTCGAAAAAGGTGATTTCCGCCTCTTTCAATTCGCGCTCTGCCAACGACGCGCCGGTGGTTCCCGGCTCCACGCCGATCCGCACGCCAGGACGGTAAACCGACCACGGCTGGGCAAAGCGGCTGATCTTATCGCGATGCATAATCGCCATCTGCCCCACCACCATAAACGATTCGGTGAACAGCACCTCCTCGCTACGCGTGCCGGTGACACTGAAACCGGACATGATCACATCGATCTCGCCTGCGAGCAGAGAGGGCATCAGCGCCTGGAAAGGCATATTCGAAAAAGTCACCTTGCGCCCGAGTATCTCTCCCACTGCCCGCGCATTATCTGCCTCAATACCGACAATGCGACCGTCCTGCTCAAACACCAGGGGCGGATAATCGGCACTGACGCCAACCCGCAGGCTGCCTGCAGCCAGGGCTACGGATGAACCAAGCAGCAGGAGTATCAACAAGATTCTTTTTGGCATTGGGAGCACCTGTTTCGGCGAGAGTAAGTCAAACACGGGGGACCTGTTCCGGGACAAACCGGGCAGTGTCGAGCGCCTGAAGTTTACGATTTCGTTGGCACAATAGAAAGCCCTGCAGGCAGATCTACCGCTGCTCCGATATACCGGTATCATGCTATCCTCGCTCTTTTGAAAGTGAACAAGAACACAGCCATGCCGAAATCACACTCCCGCGACATAATCGAACTGGACCCCCACGCACTGGTGGGTAAGGGCTTGCATCGCGAGTGTTTTGTGCATCCTAACGACCCAATGCGCTGCATTAAAATTGTAGTATCCGGCTCAGGAAACGAGAACCGTCGCGAACAGGGCTATTACGCTGAACTCGCAAAGAAAGGTATATCCTGGGAAATGCTCCCAAAATTTTACGGGCTGGTGGAAACCAATCTTGGCGAAGGCGCGGTGTTCGATCTTATCCGGGATTACGACGGGAGGATTTCGCTCACCCTGCGCCACTATCTGTCATCAGAGCAATTGACCGCGCTGCACGTCGATGCGCTACGAGAAGCGCTACAAGCGCTGAAAGGCTACTTGCTGCAGCACCGGATTATCACCATGACCCTCAAGCCGAAGAACATCCTGTTTCAGATGGACTCGGCAGATACCGGCAAACTGGTTATCGTGGACAATATCGGTAACTCCGATTTCATCCCTCTGGTAAAGTTCAGCTCGCGCCTGGCAAAGTGGAAAATCCTGCGCAAGTGGCGCCGCTTCGAAAAAGGCATACAGGCAGACTTCGCTGACAACAAGGCAGTGGCCCGGCTGTTCATCTGACAAACGTTGCCGCAGTGACAGTTGACTGGTAACGCCCTATTCGACCGGGCGTACTCCTAACGACGCCCTCCCGGATGAACAGCAGCATTGGTGCCGGACACAGGTGCCTGACGCTCCACAGGGGCGTCGACTCCCGGGCCTTCATGCCCGGGCAAGGAATTCTCAATCCTGTCTTTGTTCAGGTGACGGCGCACCCGCGCATCGTCATCGTCGTCATAATTACCGCCGTACACGTCGTAGACCGGCTCGCCGACCTCTACGGCGGGCGCATTGGCGGCTACCGGCGCAGCACGCACGGGCGCCGCCTGCGGCGCTTCAGGAATTTCAGGTGGCTTGTCGGCGACATTGGTTCTCTGCAAATCCACCACTTCCGAACCCGCCGATGAGGTGTCGCTGAATTCAGGAACCCCTTCCGCGTCGGTACTTTCATAAATCTGGGCACTGACCGTACCCTGCAAGGCCAATACGAAAGTGCCAGATAAAACCCATTTTGCCATATTCATATACGTGCCCCGGTAGTTTCCCAAGGTCAAGATAATAGCGCCTCGCGGCCGAAAGCAACAATTTCTATCACTTTGCTGCAACTTGCTATGCTTGCGCTTCTGGTCCACAATTTTTCCGCCATTCAGCAAGTCGACAGGCATACGCTGGCGACTACCCGGAAATCAAATGAGGAAACTGCCATGAACCTGAAACTTTTCCGTAGCACCATCGCCGCTGTTCTGACCCTGCTTCTAAGCACAGTGGCCATGGCCGAAAATTCGCTGCCCGAGGTAAGTCACGACGGCCTGCACCTGATGAAGAATACCAAATTGCGTGCGGTATACATGAAACCCGGCGCCAACCTCGATGAGTACGACAAGGTCGCACTGTTGGCCTGCTACGTCGCCTTCCAGAAAAATTGGCAACGCAACTATAATGACCAGTCCATGGATCTGATGGATCGCGTCACCGACGAGGACATGAAAAACATCCGTGACAGCCTGGCGAAGGAATTCAACAAGGTATTTACCCAGGTGCTTACGGAAGGCGGCCACCAGATGGTGACCGAGGGCGGTAGCGGCGTGCTGATCATCCAGCCTGCCATCGTCAACCTCGAGGTCACCGCGCCGGATACCATGTCACCCGGTGAGGCGACCATTTCTGCCAACGCCGGCCAGATGACACTCTATATGCAACTCCACGATGGCAAGACCGGCGATATCATCGCCCGCATCATCGATCCCGAGGCAGTGGGAGGCGATTTTGCCGAGATTCGCAATAGTGTTACCAATATGGCAGATGCCGAGCGTGTGCTGCGACGCTGGGCCACTATCCTCAACGGCCACCTGGAAGACGTCACCGCTGCCGCCAGTTCCAAAAAATAGCATTCCAGTTCCGGGGTCGCCCCGCGGCAATACCAGCCGCGGTGACACCGGACGAACCTTTCCATCGGATGGCCTCGTCTCACCACCCGCAAGCACTGGCTTAAATAGTTATTGACACTTGCTGTATTAGGTTTATAATAGCGCCAGCTTGGAAAAGCGACTGATATTTATTTTCCCCATTTCGAAGTCCCGCTGTAATACCTCGTCCTGTAGTCTTTAAATAATAAGCCCTAGTTCCAGCGAAAAAGCTCTTACTGAAAGGGCACACTTTTTTTTGAAAATATAGGATACAACAATGTCTAACACAGTTACCGGTACCGTGAAGTGGTTTAACGAATCAAAAGGTTTCGGCTTCATCGCACAAGAAGACGGCCCCGACGTTTTTGCACACTTCAGCGCCATTTCTGGCTCCGGCTTCAAAACTCTGGCAGAAGGCCAGCGCGTTGAATTCACTGTTACTGCAGGCCAGAAAGGCCCGCAGGCAGAAAATATCGTCGCAGTCTAAAGTTCGTTAATCGCAACGGGCATTAATGCTAGTTGCGATTCCCGAATCAGGGTTGTTATAAAAAAGCCAGTACTGAAAGGTACTGGCTTTTTTTTGCCTGGATTCAGGCGGCAATCATTTACGGGGCAGCTGTATCGACCTCTACCTCCAGCACCTGTTCTGTCCCCTGCGCTTCATCGAATGCGACATGCGCCCTTTCGATAACGAATTGGTGAATATTGTCCGACTCTTCCTTGCTCAGTTCGTCACCAAAACCAACCATGCCGCTCTGCCAGTGCATGCCCCCTAGAACGATCGCATCCCACATGGCGTGTTTTTCAGGTGTCAGCGCTCTCAGGTCTGGTGTAACACCGCCTCCGACTGCGCCATCTCCATGACAGAAGGTACAGTAGGTCACATATGACTTGAAGCCTGCTGCGACCTGCTCCGGCGTAGCAGTGAGTTCCGGCGGATCTATCAGCAATGGCTCTTCAACAACCGTGGGTAGCGCGGCTTCCCCGCCAAGCTTGAAAACCAGCAGACGACTGCGATTGGGAATGGCTCCCGCCTTGAGGGCCTCGCCACCGTTCAACGCCAGCGTACCGCCCCAACCCGCCACCACTGCGATGTATTGAACACCGTTCAGACGGAAACTGACAGGCGGCGCAACGACTCCTGTTTGGGCGTCAAAAGACCAGAGCTTCGTACCTGTATCCGCCCGATAAGCAACAAACTGGCCACTGCCATTGCCCTGAAACACCAGGTTACCGGCAGTGGACAGCAGGCCGCCATTCCAGGGGCCCTCGTGATCAACCCGCCAGCGAGGCTCTGCAGCAACCGGGTCCCATGCAATGATGGCGCCGCGCACAGCATCCAGCACTGCCTCTTTTATCGCGGGATCATCAGGCAAAGCCGCCGCACGGTTATCCGTACCGGTATTCCAGAAGCCTTCCCGGTAGAGAAACTCTTCATCAGTCTGATAGACAAATGGCACATCCATAGCGGGGATGTAGACGAGCCCGGTATCGCGGCTATAACTCATGGGATGCCAGTTATGACCGCCGATGGGACCCGGCAGATGTAAACCGGTCGACTCTTCGAGATAGCGTGCACCCTCGGTCTCCACCGGCCGCCCTGTCGCCATATCCACGTGACTGGCCCAGGTGACCGCGGCGTAGGGTTCTGCGGACAACAACTCACCCGTCTTACGGTCCAGCACATAGAAGAACCCGTTTTTGGGGGCCTGCATAATCACCTTGCGCGGCTCGCCGGCAAACTCCAGGTCCGCAAGTATCAAATGTTGGGTGGCGGTGTAATCCCAGGTTTCACCCGGTGTGGTCTGGTAGTGCCAGACATAACTGCCGTCATCCGGATTTAGAGCGAGGATAGAAGACAGATATAGATTATCACCCCCGTCGGGGCTGCGTATTTGTTGATTCCAGGGCGCACCGTTACCAACGCCAATGTAAAGCAGGTTTACTCCGGGGTCGTAAGCCATGGAGTCCCATACAGTGCCACCGCCGCCAATAACCCACCACGGGGCACCACCCCAGGTTTCGGCAGCGCGCTTCATGGCATCATTTTCAAAACCGTCCTCCGGGTTACCTGGAATCGTGTAGAAGCGCCATTGCATGTCACCGGAATTGACATCGTAGGCGCTGATATACCCCCGTACCCCAAACTCAGCGCCACCATTACCGATAAGTACCTTGTCCTTGATAATGCGGGGCGCGCCTGTGATGGTATAGGGCCGCTCCAGATCAGTGGTTTGTACTTCCCAGCGCAGCGAGCCGTCAGCGGCATTCAGGCTGATAAGGCGGCCGTCATAAGTGCCAAAGAACAGATGCCCGTCCTGATAGGCCACGCCCCGATTGACCACGTCACAACAACCGTGGACCGCCCAATTTCGCGGCACCTGCGGGTCGTAAAACCACAGGAGTTCACCGGTGATGGCGTTATTGGCAAACACCATGCTCCACGAGCCGGTGGTGTAAATCACACCGTCAACAATCAGCGGTGTTGCCTCCAGCCCCCTGTCTGTTGGGTAGTCGAAATACCAGGCCAGGCCCAGTTTTTCGACATTGCCGTCATTGACGTCGGCCAGTGGACTGAAACGCGCCTCCCATTCGTCGAGGCCGTGCTGGCGCCACTCCGCATCTGGCAGGGAAACCTCAGCGACGACAGGTGGCGGCGCATTCGCCACAGCAACGGATTCCGCCGGCGGCACATCACGTGAGCAGGCAGCGATCAGCATGACAGTTGCCGCCATTAGTAATGGTCCATAGCCGTTTACTTTCATATTTTTTATCCTGGGATTATTCTGGCGAAGTGTTTGTTTATGATAGTCAATTTTCTTGCAGGAAAATATCCGCGGTGCAAAAAAGTCTGCAAAAAGCGCGCGGTGGATTCACGTATTCCAATAGCATACTCTAGATACCCCCCCACGATTTTCCGGAGTACCCTTGTGATGACACGATTGACGGCAGGTATAATCGCTTGCTTGTTCACAGCCCTGTTGACGGGCTGTGCCCAATATGAAAATAAACGGGGGGTAGAAGTCACCTGGCAGGATGACGTCACTCGACACCTGGTTCCCGGTAAGACCAGTCGTAAAGAGGTGCTCAAACTGCTGGGCCCTCCGTCTCAGGTTATATCTCTGGAAGAAGAAACGGTGCTCTACTACCTGTTTGAACGCTCCCGGGGCAATGGGGTGATTCTGATTGTTTACAATCGCATGGAAATCAACACGCACTATGACAGGGCCATTCTGTTCTTCGACGCGAATGATATTCTAACCGACTATGCGACAAAGATAGATGAAGCGGCCCAGGGTTAATACACTTCTGACAACGCTGTCACTCGCCCTGTTACTGTCCGCTTGCACGCAGTGGCGTTACGAACTGGGCGCCCGGTTGTCACCGAATCTACTGCCGGAAGAAAGCTCGAACCTGACGCTTACAGACGTGCTGGCCAAACTCGGGCCACCCCTGAGACTGTCCGCCGCTGGCGAAGGATATATTCTCGCCTGGGAGTTCTGGAAAATTCGGGAGGACACCATCGGCCTCAGCCTTGGGGCACTCGGGAGCGATATACTGTCAGTGGACTGGGGCAAAGCGCATATGCATGGCGAGTTCCTGTTGGTGACATTCAATCGACAGCATCAGGTAACCGGCCGCGCGTTCTCCCGCTGGAGCAGTGACGGCGGCGGTGGGCAGGCTATCCAACCGCTGGTTGGCCTGGTATCCCTGGTGGATGTAGAGGATATGGTGGACAAGCTGCCACATCACCAGTGGGGCTCAGGGCTGCTGCTCCCACTGCCAGAGGCCATGAACGCGCAATCGCGTCCAGATATGGGGCAAACCGGCATTCAGCGCCGCGGCACGCCGAACGGCGTGGGGCAGCGCAGCTTGGAGTAGGCACAGGAACGGCAGTGCAACGGCAACAGGCCGCCTGCTACCACATCAGATCGTCGGGAATCTGGTACTCGGCATAGGGATCTTCTTCATCCACCCCCAGCGGTTCATTGGCATTGAGCAGCAGTATCGACTGTTCATCCCGTTGCATGATTTTTCGAGCGGCAGCTGCCGGTACCAATTCGTAGCCCTCACCCAGCCGGGCTATCGCCACCCGCCCCCGGCTTAGTTCACTATGCAAATCCGCGCTCACATGGATCTTCTTGATTTTTTTGCCGTCGGTAAACTGATAGGGCATATCACCGGAGGTCCGTTCGATCCGGTTCATCTTTATCAACTGGATGATCTGGGCCTGTATCGCCTTTTTCTCCATCAGCGCCTGCTGTTGCCTGTTCAGATCTCTGTCACGTTCGGCCTTTTCCACTTGCACACGCCTGACCTGCTCCCGGGTTTCATCAGGTAGCTCGTGCCCCTTGGGCTGCCGTTTGGCCTCCTTGCGCTTTTCCTTGGTTATCTTCTTCGCCTTCTTTGAGTCGACGACGCCAGCTTTCAACAGTTGATCTTGCAGGGATGCCATGGTGATTTTCACTCCGGTGATCTGGTGAAGGATTATCGTTAATACCGGCGGTGCTGGCAAATCGCATGTGCCGCCCCAGGCTGTTTTTCAAGCACTTTTCAATGCTATCCTCTGGCCCGATAGCGCCAACGCTCTCTAATCACCGCCGGGAATCGATTTTGAATATAAAGAAATTACTAGGTGCCAGTCTGGCTGTTGCAGCCCTCGCGGTAGCCGTCATACAGTTTATTCCCGCCCCTCCCCTGCTGATACCGGCAGAGCTTCCGCTTGAGCAGCGCGCTGCCCATCGCCTGCTCAATTTCGAAGGTATTGCAAACTTCCGGGATCTGGGAGGCTACACAACCGGAGACGGCAAAAGCGTAAAGTGGGGCAAACTGTACCGCTCGGGCACCTTCGCCGACGCATCCAGGGCCGACCTGTCGGGGCTGACAGAGCTCGATCTCGCTACATTCATCGATTTTCGTTCCACCGCCGAAAAGGCGGAAGAGCCCAACCGGCTGCCGGAATCTCCCGGGTTTACGGTGGTGGATATACCCGTGCTGGACGATGGCAATAAGGCCCTGGTAGGCGAAATCATGGCCCGGGTGGAGTCCGGCAATTTTGGCGACTTTGATCCCAATCAGGCGATGCTAACGGCGAACCGTCAGTTTGCCAGTGAATTCACCCCCCAGTTCAAGGAATTTGTGCATACGGTAGTAGAGGCTAATGGCGCTCCCGTGCTGTGGCATTGTAGCGCGGGTAAGGACCGTACCGGCTTCGCCGCCGCTATTCTATTGCGCATTCTCGGCGTGCCACAGGAGACTGTCATGCAGGACTACATGGCGAGCAGAGCGCCAGCCCTGGAGAGTCGCAGGGGGCAATTGCGGATGCTCGAACTGTTTAAAAGCGAGGAGGCAGCGCGCAAACTGGAAGTACTAATGGGCGTGGAAGAAGCCTGGCTGCGGGCGGCCTTCGCGCAGATCGACACAAGCTGGGGAACATTTGACAACTACGTCAAAAGTGGCCTGCAATTGAGCGCGGTTGATATCCAGCAGCTACGCAATAAGCTGCTGGACTAGCTGTTGCACCCCTCAGGTCAGTCGCAAAACCCTGCCGTTACCGTCAAACTGACATCTGCCAGAACTGGGCCTGGCCCTGAGTGGGGTCCAGTTCATACGGGCTGAAGCCGAACTTTTCATAGGCGCGCTTCGCCGGCACATTGCCCGCCAATACCTCCAGGGTTAACTTAACGCAGCCCCTCTCTCTTGCCTGCACCAGCAGTTCATCCAGCATGCGCTGGCTCAGGCCCAGTCCCCGGTACTTTTCCAGTACAGCCAGGTCGTGGATATTCAATAGTTTTCTGCAACTGAAGGTGGAGAAGGCCTCAAAGCAATTAATCAGTCCCGCGGGCACATCATCGACGTAGCATAGCAGGCTCAAGGCATGCGGCAGCTCTGCGAGGCTGGCGGCCAGGCTCGCCCGCACCTCGGCAGACAGACCAACACCGCCACCCATGGGGTCCAGAGCATAGCTATCCAGTAAAAACACCAGGTCAGCAGCGTGCCTCGGGTCCAGGTAATCTGCCCTTATAACATCTATTTTCATAATGTATCTGTACCGAGGTCGGAAGTGTAAGGCCGTCAGTAAATCAGAAAATCGAGCAATGCTCACCCGTTTTGAACACGGCCTTGCCGGGTTGCCAGGAACCCTCCGCGAAATTCTCGCCACTGTCTGCGCGGCTCACGACAGCCGAACCGTCCTGTGCCGGCTGCATTTGGAACGATAGCAGTAAGTCCGTCGGGTATTCGATACGCAGCAACTCCGGGGGGCAAGTATCGCTATAGTTGGAACGGGTACCATTGAGTACAAATACCTCGACACCGGGCACATAGCTGCCACTCAGTTCATAGGTGACATGGCACTCACCTATATGAGTTTCGTAGCTGTTCGAGAAGTTGTATATCGTTTCAGTGCCGGACGCCAGGCCTGTTGTGTCGTCGAACGCCAGCTCACCGACGGTATAGCGGGTGGCCGCTGACCACGCTTCGCTATTTTCGGCACCGCAGTTGCGAAACGCACTGGCCGGGCCGACTGCCACCAGCAGAGCGCTTGCCACTAAAATTGCCGTCTTGCCGATCATTGTACTGTGTCCCGGGGTACGGTTTCAGTTAACGCGTGTCGTCATAATATCGCCGGCGAGGGAATCCCTGATGTCCGCGGGCAGCTGAAATGCCGCCACGGAATACGCCGGGTGATCGACACCGGCGTATATCCCGGCACCACCGCCCAGTGCGGCTATCATGACCGGGGTCAGTTCAAAGCGTAGAAAGTGAACCGAAGACGTCTTCACCTCGTTCTCGCGGGATATGTCCTCATCAGCGATGGGAAAAACCGGTTCACAATCCTCCACCTGCATCCAGACCTTGTTCTCAATGCCAATCAACTCGCCCAGGCGCCGGGCGCGTTCCTCCGGATCCGGATACTCCACCATAAATGTGGCCTTCCAGTTATGTCCATCCGGAATAAGCGGATTATAGGACTCCAGCTCCTCATTGATGCCACTGGCCTCAAACACTTTCTCGATCCGAAGCATTTCCTGAATCTGGTACTTGATGGTGAGCGCGTCTTCAAAATACAGCCTGGCGTGTTCGCCCAGAGGCACTTGCCGGGACTTCTTATGTTCCATGACCTGCTGTCGGAAGGTCGGCCTGAGCTCGGCATACTCCTCCAGAGACCATAGATCGGCGCGTGATAAAGCTGGCATCGCAAATTCCTCCCGTTTATAAACCATAGGCCATACGCAACAGCGTCATGGGGTGTTCGGCACGCTCGACCGTTTCTGAGAGGTGGGCAATGTGAGTTCCCGCCATGGGGCAGTCACTCATGAAGTGATCGGGCGCCTGCTGATCCACCTTGCGCACCACAGGCCTGGCAATCTTGACCGATTTATCACGGGTTTCCTTTTTGACCGCGTAGGTGCCGTCATGCCCGGAGCAACGCTCATGCGCTGTCACCGTTGTGTCCGGCACCAGGTCCAACACATCCCGAGTCTTCAGGCCGATGTTCTGCACCCGCTGGTGGCAGGCCACTTGATAGGCGATGGTGCCCATGGCCTGGGGGAATTCTGTGTTTAGAGCCCCCCCCTTGTGTCGCAGCCAGAGGTACTCGAACGGGTCGAAGAAGGCCGCCTGTACCTTGCGCACCTGCTCGTCATCAGGGTACATCAAGGGCAGTTCCTGTTTGTACATCAGCACACAGGAGGGAATGGGCGCTGTGAGATCGTAGCCCTGGTCTACCAGCGCGGCCAATACCGGAATATTGGCCTCTTTCAGCTTGTTCACCGCCTCCAGGTCCCCCAGTTCCAGCTTCGGCATGCCACAACACTTTTCCTTCGGTACCACATCAATATGAATACCGTTGTGCTGGAAGACCTTGACGAAGTCATCACCGACCTCAGGACTGTTGTAATTGCCATAACAGGTCGCGTACAGGGCAAGTTTTCCCGTGGTGTTACCAACTGCTGTGGGGGCGATGTCACGCAGCAGCGGCGCAACCCGCTTGCGCAAGGTCTTACTGTGAAACTGCGGTAGCGGCGCCTCGTGATGAATACCGGCAGTGGCTTCTATTACCTTACGCATTGTGGTGTTGCGGTTAACGGCATTGACCGTGACATCAACCAGTGGAATTGAGGTCAGGCTGAATACCGTATCGGTACTGGTGAGGACCCGGTCCCTGAGCCTGGCACCCTCCTCCCTGAACTTCACCGCCTTGGCCCGAAGCATCAGGTGGGGGAAATCGACATTCCACTCGTGGGGCGGTACGTAAGGGCATTTAGTCATGTAACACAGGTCGCAGAGATAACACTGGTCCACGACCTTGATAAAATCGTCCTTGGCAACGCCATCCACTTCCATGGTGGAAGACTCGTCTACCAGATCAAACAGCGTGGGGAAGGAATCGCACAGGCTCACACAGCGACGACAGCCGTGACAGATGTCGTATACCCTCTCCAGTTCCCGCTCCAGATCCGCCTTGTCCCAGTATGCTTCTGACTTCCACTCTATCGGATGGCGCGTAGGCGCCTCCAGGCTTCCTTCTCTCACAGGGAAATCACCTCGTCGATATGCAAGGATCTGCAGTCCGCGGACGGATTCGCCCGCCGACTGCAGCAGGCTTTAGCTGTCGAGTGTATCCAGGGCTTTCTGGAATCGGTTGGCGTGGCTGCGCTCGGCCTTTGCCAGCGTTTCCATCCAGTCTGCGATCTCGTCGAAACCCTCGTCCCGGGCGGTTTTGGCCATACCCGGATACATGTCGGTGTACTCGTGGGTTTCCCCGGCTATAGCGGCCTTCAGATTGTCGCCGGTGGGACCGATAGGAAGACCGGTAGCAGGGTCACCCGTCTCTTCGAGGTATTCGAGATGCCCGTGTGCGTGCCCGGTTTCGCCCTCCGCTGTGGAACGAAAAACGGCCGCCACATCGTTGTAGCCTTCCACATCTGCCTTCGCGGCGAAGTACAGGTAGCGACGGTTGGCCTGGGATTCACCCGCAAAGGCGTCTTTCAGATTTTGTTCGGTTTGGCTGCCCTTCAATGACATACGGTTACTCCTTGAAAATGGTTATGATCACCACAGTCGATGTGGAGATACATAAAAATAGTACATGGAGCCGGGTCTGACCACTCAATTCAGATGACTCATTTCATCTGCATCAGACCACACTTCCCGGAGACCGGCCCGCACCGCCCTCAAACAGGCGGAAGCGACGCTGCAATGGCTTTCGCCAAACGCTTCAACAGTGCCTCTTCCGCGTTCACCAGGGCGTCATAACCATCACCGGAAAGGGCTTCATCCTCTGCAAAGCGGAACGACTTGCTGCCCTCGTCACCGGCAACATCCCAATAGGCAACAAGTACCGCGGCGCCGCTGCCATTACCGTGTAACTCGTCAATCGTCACGTCAATCCGTGTTTTGGTTGCGCTGCTTGTGCTGGCGGCGATGTCCCTGCCACTGCTACCGGACACCTCGACAGCGAGATAGCGGCGTAAACTCACCTGCAGTGGCTCCGCCCAGACATGGTTTCTGGCAGAGTGGATCTTGCCATCGCCACGGGTTATTACCAGGCCGGGTTGGTCGATATAGTTGGCGACCCGGATAGCGCCCAGGGCGTAGCCGCTCTCTACAACAGCTGTGGCGGAACCCGGGGCCACCGCCGGCCGCAGCAGGTAGTTTTCCTGTGTGACTGGCTGGCCGGAACAAGCGCCGAGTAGCAGTACTGCGATAAGGTAAATGGCTCTCATTGGGGGCGTGCCTCCGGTATTGGATCGGCGGGAATATCAGTGGGAAAGATCAACGCGTTGGGTTTCGCACTCAGTGTCCGCGTCAGCTCCTCAAGGTTTTTCAGGGCCCGGTTCAGCTCAAAGATACTGCTGCTCAGTGACTGCCCTACCGCGGACTCAGACGATACGCCGCTGACTGCCTGCCTGAGCTCCGCCAGCGTCTTGTTTATTTCATCCGGCATGTCCTGCGTGGCTTCTTGATCCAGGATATCCTCCAGCGCATCCATCGTGCCAGTTAATGAGGCCAGCGTAACATCCAGTGTTTTCAGCGTAGTGTTCGTGTTTTCCACCAGTGAATCCAGTGGCAATGCATTAAATTTGTCCAACAAATCACCGACCTGTTTCTCCAGACGACCCAGCCCTGTGGATATGGTGGGGAGCACCTGGTAGCCGTCAAATTTCCGCGGAGTAAAAGGTTCAACATCATCGTAGTGGTCGAAACTGATATACAATTTACCCGTCAGGAGATTACCGGTTTGCAGGCTACCGCGCATACCCGCACTGATTCCCTTTTGAATATTGGCTGGCATAAGCTGCGCCATGACGGCGGTATCCGGAGCGCCCAGCCTGGCGGGCTCCAGATAAATAAGCACGGGAATCGCGGCGCCACTTCCACCCAGACCCTGCCTTACCAGTTCCTTGACCATTATCCTGTCTACCTGGCCAATCTGGATACCGCGATATTCCACCGGCGCTCCGGGCTCAAGGCCCCGCAGAGATTGTTTGAACTCGACCACGAAGTAGGCTCGGTGTATGTAAGGGTCCGCTTCCAGATCACTGTAGGAGGCGCTCAACTTGAACCTGGCGCCGGATTTGACCTTTTCACCGGCGCGAACGCCCGGAACATCGCCGAAAGCCACCCCACCCAGCAATATGGTCTCCATAGAGCTGGTTCTCACCTGTACGCCATTGGCATTCGCCGTCACGGTTACGCCGCTGGTGTTCCAGAACCGTGTGCTGGTGGTGATCATTTCACTGTAGGGGGCATCTATAAACGCATCGTAACGCACTTCCTTTTTCTTGGTATCGAAGGTAATACCCTCGATACGGCCAACCTTGAAGCCGTTGTATACGATAACATCACCCGCGCTTAACGAGCCCGCCTGCTCACTGTGCAGTACCAGCCGAATCCCGGGGGCGTCCGCCGGGGTGAGTGGCGGAAGTTCCAGCCCCTTGAAGGTATCTTTCTTGCGTTTCCCTGTCCCTGGATCCAGCTGAATATAAGCGCCCGAAAGAAGTGTACTGAGACCGCTGATAGCACCCGCCCCTACGCGTGCCCGGACTACCCAGAAGCGAGTGTCCTCGCGCAATAAATGAGCCGCATCCTTATCCATCCTGGCGGTCACCACAACGCCGTCCATGGAATCGCTCAGGGTCACTTCACCAACCAGACCCACATCAACATCGCGGTAGCGAATTTTTGTCTTGCCCGCCTCCAGACTTTCGGCAGTTTTGAATTCGATACTGATATCCGGCCCTTCGTTCATTTTGGTGTGTATCACCATATAGAGCCCGATCACCACGGCCACCACCGGTACAACCCAGATCGGATTGAACCCTTTCCCTGTTTTTATCTCGGGTTTCAAATCACTCATCGACTTCTTCCTGTTGGTCCCAGATTATTCTGGGGTCAAAACTCTCCGCCGCCACTATCGTCACCATAACTACCGCGGCAAACGCCACGGCCGCTGCACCGGGAAGGATAACAAGCACTCCCGTTAAATGGACCAGTGCAACGAGAATAGACACCACGAACACATCCACCATGGACCATTTGCCAATCAACTCCGTGGCGCGATACATCACTGTGCGCTGACGAGGACTGTTAGGCCTGCCTCTGCCCACACTCCAGCACAGGTAGAACAAGGCCGTCATTTTTCCCAACGGCACCATGACACTGGCAATAAAAATAATCGCGGCGATAGGCACTGAGCCCATATCGATCAGCAAAACCACACCACCGAGAATGGTGCTTTCAGTCGCATTACCAAACTGATCGGTGATCATAATAGGCAATACATTTGCCGGGATATAGAGTACGGATGCGGTAATCAGTAATGCCAGCGTGCGCTGAAGGCTGTTCGATTTGCGCAGGTGCAGGGCCTCGCCGCAACGCGGGCATTGTTGCAAGCTGGCATCGGCCAGCTTGCAACACA
Source organism: uncultured Haliea sp. (assembly GCA_963977485.1). Classification (GTDB taxonomy): domain Bacteria; phylum Pseudomonadota; class Gammaproteobacteria; order Pseudomonadales; family Halieaceae; genus JARRPM01. Next base: position 762,263 of record CAXBOW010000002.1, on the reverse strand, counting down.
GGTGACACGAAGCCAGATTCCGCGACGCGGCAGTTTCACGCGGCATGATATTCGCTCGCCAGTCTGTCCAGTTCGTTCCAATATTGTACTCGATCGAGACAGCCCACAGCCGAGATGAACAGTAGCGCAAAAGCGCCATAGCCCCAGAACGATATGCCCATAACCACGGTGGCCATATGGCCGATTTTAACGAGACTGACCAGCACACCGATAAAAAAGACTTCAACCATGGCCCAACTCTGCATATGGAAAACCAGCCGGGTAATGGGAATCATCCACGGATAGAACTTTTGCCGCAGAATGCAGGTTGACAGCAAGAGAAGCAGTATAAGCACCGCCGCCGGGATAAAGATAATAAACCCTGCCACTAGTAAAGAGAGGTCGGGCCGCCCTTGCGCATAGAGTTGCCCCGCCGTTTGCGGCAGCGTCATAATGCTTTCCAGGCCGCTGGATTCGAAAGAAAGAAAAGGAAAACTGCAGCCAATGATCAGAAAGACCAGGCCGGCAATGGCATAGGATTGCAGCTTCACAAAGCCGTCATCCCGCACCTGGGTGAGGAAGCAGCCGCAGCGCGAGCAACTGGCTTTCTGGCCGTGCTGTAGTCCGCCTACATCAAACAGCAGATCGCAGGAGGGGCAGGCTACGAGGTCGGCATCAGCTTCCGTGGGCAAGGGTGCTTCCAGTAAATTCGGCGGTGTTTATTTGCGCCCAATATACACAGATCATTACGGTTGACCAACCCTCTGCCAGGCAAGCCTTGAGCAGTACGGGACCGCGGGTGAGTATTTCGCGCCTTGCTAGTGCCCGGCGGCGCTGCCCCAGATTTTTTCAAGACGCTGGTCGCGGCCACAATTCCAGCGGTAGTATTTGTAACGAACCGGATTCTTCAGGTAATAATCCTGGTGGCCCGCCTCCACCGGCCAGAAGTCTCCCGCTGGCAGAATCTCGGTATGGACTTTGTCGGGTGCAAAGCGGGCCTCTACGACAGCTCGCGACTGCTCAGCCAGTTGCAACTCCTCATCTGTCGCCGGGAAGATGGCGCTGCGATAGCTCGGGCCCTTGTCACAAAATTGGCCGGTGTTGTCAAAGGGATCGACATTGACCCAATAGACGTCCAGCAACTCCTGATAGCTGACGACTGCCGGGTCATAGGTCACCTGCACGGCCTCGAAATGCCCCGCATGATTGCCTTTGTAAGAGGGGTTTGGAATCGTTCCGCCGGTGAAACCGGATACTACCTCGCTCACACCTTCCCGACCCTGATAAGCGGACTCCATACACCAGAAGCAGCCGCCGGCAAACAGGGCGGTTTCGGCGTTAGCAGGCGGCACAAGGCCGAACCACAGTATTAGAGCAAGAGGTGATAGTGTCTTCATGAACTGAGCCTGCATCAATAGGGTACTTTGTAGACTACATTTGTCCGTGCAGGTTCCACAGCTAACAATGGTGAGAAATTCAGCTCAATGTCCCTGAACCAGAGGGGCCGCGGCAATACCGCGGCCCCTGACAGTTTACGCCGCCTTGTCCTCCTGGCGCTCAACGTTGTGTTCAAGTGCATCAGCAGTCTGGTTGATGGCGATAGTACGGGGTTTCATCGCCTCAGGTACCTCCTTGACCAGGCTGATTGTCAGCAGGCCGTTGGCCAGATCTGCACCCGTCACCTCAATGTGGTCTGCGAGATTAAACTTGCGCTCAAATGCCCGATTGGCAATGCCCTGATGCAGGTAATTACGCTCTTCGCCATTTTCCCTGCGGCCGCGCACAGTTAACACATCCCGCTCAACACTGATGTCGAGTTCGCCGCGTTCAAAACCCGCCACTGCGAGAGTAATCGCGTAACGGTTTTCATCGCAGACCTCGATGTTATACGGGGGGAAACCACCTGCCACAGCCTCTGAACTGCGGGTACCGTCCAGCAGTGATGCGAGCCGGTCGAAGCCGATACTGTTGCGATATAACGGTGTAAGATCGATAGTATTCATTTGCATATCCTCCAAAAGAAGCAATACGAGTTTTATCAAAAAATCCGCCGGAAACACCCTTGAATCAAGCCGCGCTTCCGACATTTCTATAGATAGTGCCAACGCGAAAAAATTCAAGGGGCGGAGCATGGTGATAACGGTTCCGTCGGCAGAAAGTGACCAAAACGCGGTGATCTCAAGTAAGACCTTTTGCGTATGACCCCCATATCTTGCTGTGCGGAGACCACACTAAAATGTTTAGGCCCGATCTATGTTCAACCGCCCTGTGCACGCTGCTACTGGCGGGTTGCAGCTCCATCTCAGTAGAAGACTATGCAGACATGCAGCCGTCACTGCAGCCGGAAACCTTTTTTAACGGCCAACTCAGCGCTCACGGTGTGGTCAAAAATCGCAGCGGCAAAGTCATCCGCTACTTCAATGCCGACATCAAAGCCTACTGGAAAGACGGCATTGGCACGCTGGAAGAAGACTTTGTCTTTAATGATGGGGAGAAAGACCGCCGCGTATGGACCCTGACACCAGCAGGCGACGGTAGCTATATCGGCACGGCCGGTGATGTAGTGGGCGCAGGCGACGTAGAATTTGCCGGTAACAGTATGTTCCTGGATTATGTACTGCGTATTCCCTACAACGATGGAAGCCTCGATATCCGCATTGATGACCGCATGTACCTTGTCGATCCGAATACACTTATCAACGAATCCCGTATGACAAAATTTGGCTTCGACGTAGGGGAGATTTTACTGGTGATACGCAAGCTCTAAACTGGCTTCCGCCCATCCCGACGGCCTATCTGACATAGCCGATAATCGACACAAAATGGCACATGCTGCCAACGAGCACGAACATATGCCATATACCATGGGCATGAGGAAGCTTGCCCATTTTATCGAGAACATAAAATACAACGCCGCCAGTGTAGGCAAGCCCTCCGGCCAACAGCCAGTCAAAAGCCGTGTCGGAAAGCGCCGCTCTGAGGCTTGCCATGTCAAAGGAGCAAGCCCAGCCCATTCCCAGGTAGATTGCCAACTGACCGACCTTGACCGCCCTGCCGGAGAGAAAAATCTCACTCAGGATGCCCAGCCCCGCCAGGCCCCAGACTACGCCCATGATCGGTATACCATTACCGGCCCGCAAGCTCACCAGCATGTACGGTGTATAGGTGCCGGCTATCAACAGGTAGATGGAAATATGATCAAACAGCTGGAACAGCTTCTTTAGCCCGGGGGGATGGAAGCTGTGATAGAGCGTAGACATGGTGTAGAGCAACACCATGGTAAGACCGAAGACTGCAAAGCTTGCCAACAGCCACGGGTTACCCGATTGCAACCCCACAGTGAGCAGCGCACCCAGACCAACCAGCGCCAGCACCGCACCAACCAGATGGCTGATACTGTTTAATTTTTCACCGTAGTACATCACTACCCCGTCATTCACAATCCGACGCCAAGGGTTGCACCACAGGTGGCCAAAAGCAATCGGTTGACACACCCTGCCTGAGCAACGCGACTATGGCGCGCGCTTTTCAGCGTAGGCAATATTTGTATTACAAATATTGACTTTGTATTACATTGCGATTACTTTCTCATTCAATTAACGAATAGACCGCAGTGGAGAGCAGAAAATCATGGCGACATCTGGCAAAAAAGGACGAGGAAAAACCCGCCAGAATAAAGACCGCGTACTACAGGCGCGAATCCCCAAACACCTGGATGAGGAGTTGCGCGGCCACGCGGAGCAACTCGGGCTTTCGGTTTCTACGGTTGTTCGCAACGTTCTGCTTAATACCTTCGAACTGGTAGAAGGTGTGGTGGTAGACAGCACCAACCTGGCGCGGGCTGTACAGGGCCGCCCTGCCCTCCCCAGACCTGCTGCCGAGACCACCAGCGAGGATACGGAACCCGATGTGATCGGCTGGCAGGAGGCCGTGTTAAACCTCAACGGTATCTGTGACCAGTGCAATAGCATATTGCACAAGGGTGAGCGGGCTGCGGTGGGTGTACCCGTCACCGCGAGGCCTGTGCTGTTGTGCCTGACCTGCCTGGCGTCCCTGAGCGCTGCCCCAGACATTAACCTGACCGAATCAACAGGAGCACAATCATGAATACATCTATCCGCACCTTGCAGGGCGGCACACGCCTTTTATTCGACTCGCTGGAAGGTATCACCAACAAAGTCGAGCACATGCACGAAACCATCGCCAGGGCGCCGCTGGCCTTGCTGCCGGGTCCAGAGCGCCCCAACCGCGCCCATGGAATCATTGCTGCTGGCGTATACAGGGTCATCCGCGGTATCAATGGCGGCCTGCGTGAGGGAATTGACAGATCCTTTACCGCACTGCCGATGCAGCGGCACTATACCGCGGGCTCTACGGCGGAAACCCGTGCCGTCGCCGCTCTCAACGGCGTATGTGGCGATCACCTTGAAACAACAGGTAATCCCCTGGCAACCAAAATGGCTCTCAGTACGCCCCATTGCCCACTCGACATTAACCCAGAGGCGTTAAGATCTGCACTGCCGCAAGCCAGCCCTCATATCGTAATAATGGTGCACGGCTTGAGCCTGTCGGAACTCAGCTGGAAGCGCGGTGGCGGTGCCTGCATAGGGGAGCAGCTCGAAGCCGAGCTGGGCCAAACCCCCTTGTACCTTCGCTATAACACCGGACGCCATATCTCCACCAACGGCCAGGAGTTTGCGCAACTGCTGCAGAAACTGTGCGACGACTGGCCGACACCGGTGCAATCGATATCGCTGGTGGGGCACAGCATGGGTGGGCTGGTTATTCGCAGTGCCTGCTGGTATGCCCAGCGTAATCAAAGTGAATGGCTACAGCAGCTGCGCAAAGTGATCTGTCTCGGCACCCCCCATCACGGGTCACCCCTGGAAAAAGCGGGGCATGCTTTCGAAACCGCCATGCAGAAAATACCCTATGTGGAGCCCATGCTGTTTGGTAAAATGCGCAGCGCAGGTATCAAGGATTTGCGTCACGGCTCCCTGCTGGACGAAGACTGGCAAGGGCATGACCCGGACACCCCCCGCCCCGACTCACGCAAAGTGGTACCGATGATTCCCGGAGTGCAGTACTTTTTTGCCGCAGCCAGCGTTGGCCGCGACCACAGTGACCCACTGGGGCATCTGTTGGGCGACCTGTTGGTAAGACCGGACAGCGCGGTTGGGCTGCACAAGAGCGACTTACGCAAATTGAAAATTGACGCAGAACACTGCCGCGTATTCCACGAGAAGAATCATTTTGACCTGTTGAGTGACAGCCGCGTGCATCAACAGGTGATCGACTGGTGCCGCGACTAGCGCTCTTTTGGGGAGGTTCCGGTGGACTGCAGTAGCAGCGACTCAAGCTCCAGTACATGTGGGTCAAGGTCGCCCAACTCGCGCAGCGCGGTCGCAAGTGCCAGGACATAGTCACGATTACTGCCACTGGGCCCTGAGGACCCGGCTATGTGCGCTGCCAGCTCTGCCATTGGCGCCGGCCCCAGATAGGCGTGATTGTCTGCTCGCGCCACATACAGTATGCCACCGACCTGACGCTGTGAAGCCGTGAGTGCGATGCTCACCGCATGGCGCTCGTAACCATTCTTTTCGCGATGGTCCAGGTGCTCGAAAACGTCGTGATCAATGCGGTAGGCCACGCCCTTGCACACCGCACCGGCTGCGGGGATCAGGGTGACCACCCTGCCCGGTGCCTGGGGCGTACCGCGATGATCATGCGACCCCTGCCAGAACCTGCGCTGCCAGCCTCCGATGGCCGCCTCCTCGCGTTCCAGGAAAGGAAAGTCAACCTTATAAATCAACGATCCGTAACCGAAGACCCAGGTAGACTCGCGCGCTGATTCAAGCCCAGATTGATCTGAGAGGCTGCCGCTACCAGACATAACCGAACTTGATATTGTAGGTTTCATCGAGCTCATCCACTCCCGCCACTGCTCCGCCATTGTACTTGTATCTCACTTCAGCACCCGCTTTCAGCCCATATATAACAGGTAGGCTGACGCCCACAGTGGCGTTGATCAGCTGCCGGTCCGTGTGGTTGAAATTGAATACTCCGTCAGCATTCACATAGAGTTGCGTGTCTGGAATGATATCGCTGATAAGCCGTAGCTCCCAGTTGGAACCCCAGTAGTCGTCGTTGGCGGCGGTATCATAATCTTCCTCCACATAGACCACACCCACTTCACCTTGCACCGACAGTAACTGCGTTTCAAAAAACTGTCGTCCGAGATAGGGACCGACGGTAGTCCGCAAATTCAGATCCGCGAACTTGTCCCGCTCGAATGACACTTGAGCGCCTATATAATTGTCCGGGTCTTCCACTCGAAAGCGGTCGTACTTGTTGCGAAGAGTGGCCGTATTCTTGTTTTCAGTGCCGTCAGTAGAATCGATTTCCCACAGCCCGCGCACGGTGACGCGATCTTCGATGCTGCGCCATATACTTTCAAAATCGATGTCCATCTGGTCGCTGTCGGTGTTGCCACGCTCCGCGAGGATCGCCAGGTTCATCTGCCCGTACCACTTATAGCCGTCCCCAATACGCCAGGGCTCCGGGTTCACAAGTTTGATATCAGCGACATCAAACATCACCGGCTGCTGCTTTGCCGCCATCACCAACAGTCTCTGATCTCTGGTGACGATCTGTTTGTCGCGATAAATCTTGCCATTCTGCATCATCAGAGTGACTTTCTTATCCGCAACAATCTGCTCGATGTTGGCCTGCTTGACAGTAATCTGCCCGGCAAAAGGCGTTTCGAAGACGACATCGCTCTGGCTGGCGCTTATCAGTGTACCCACCAGTCGCGAACCGTTCTTCATGATCAACTCATCGGCCACGGCGATTTTTCCCGCGAGCATAAACACAAGGTAGAAGATGGCATATCTGCCTGTCATTGGCGGAATCTCCGGCTGTTGGACAATTTGGGGTTACTGGTGCGACAACGGCTGATTACTGCGGGGGAAACTAAAACACTGCTGGATTGAATTTTTTGCCAGGCACGAGATTGCTCCCGGCCGGGTGAATCTCCAGCTCATTTTTCAAAGGCTGCCCGCACTTGCGGACTGTAACCCCGCCGAACCAGAGACGCGGGATAATTGTACCCCGGAGAGATCACACCCGCCGGCGTTTGCGCGGGCACTTGATGCCGCAGCGGTGGTCTGGCAATGGGGTGAACCGGCCGGGGTCTGCGCACAGGTCGATAAACCGGATAGGGGTAATAAGCCGTGGATGGACCATTGTAAAACCCCGGCTCTGTGTATTCTACGACCTGCGGCGGGGCCTGGCTTTGTGCCTGCTGCTCACGCATTGCCGCGCGGTGCTTCTCACGCTGCTGGCGATCGGCCACCATCCTGTCGGTGGTCTCACGCAGGGCCTCCAACTGCTCCTCAGCCGTTTCGCTCAGCTCCGGTGCCTGAGCATCAATCACCAGGGTTTCCACTGGCACCTCCTCTGCCGGGGGAGTATCCGAGTAACTCACCACGCCTTGCTCATCCACCGTTTTATATACCGTTGCCGCCATCGCGATACTGCTCATCAAGCTGAAAAAGACTATCAGCGCAACCCCCAGTCGCTGCTGGACCGGTGGCTGCATAGCTGTGGATATTCGCTCGTTAGACATAGAGCGATTATACGTCAGGGCAGCGAAATCTTCGAATGCAATACCGGGATATCATTTTCACCCCAGCGCAACTTTTGACTGCTAAAAATATGCCGATCTGCACACCAATTGTGTGCGTATAATAGGTATACCTCTACCGATAATGGAGAAGAACCTTGCGCAAATCTGATATTCGGGCTCTTTTGCTCGCCACTGCCACCATCGCCGCTCCCGCCCTGGCCAGCCCTTATTCCGACATATACCTGTTTGGCGACAGCCTGCTGGACAACGGCCAGTTTGACGGCCTGCGCTTCACTAACCGGGTTGGGCCAAACTACCAAACCTCTGCCTACGGGCCGGTATCCCCGGACTTTATCGCGAATGGCCTCAAGCTCACCGAGGCCGAGCCCTCCCGTGCAGGTGGCACCAACTACGCTGTTGGCGGCAACCAGTCAGCGGAAACGCTGGCGTCGATCACTGCAGCCACCACCTACCAGGCCCCTTACGCTCTGGACCGCCCGGATTCCGGGCTCAACCCGAACTTCAACTCACTGTTCTACGATCTGGAGCTCAGCGGCCGCTCGCTGCAGAAAAATGCACTCTATGTTCTTGATGGCGGCGGCAATGATATCGGTAATGGCAGAGTATTCGATGACGCCACCGCCGCGGCGGTCGCCACAAATATGGTCGATGCAGCCAATGCTCTCAGGGCGCGCGGTGCGAAGTATGTGGTCATTGCCAACGTGCCCGATTTCGGTCTGGCTCCCGCTGGCATTCCCTTCAGCGAATTTGCCAGCGAGATGGCGGGAAAGGTCAATGCGTCAATTCAGCAGCAGGTGGGAAGCGGGAATATCCTGATTTTCGATTCCTACAGTTTACTTCAAGAGGTAATCGCAACGCCCCAGGCCTACGGCCTGCCACTTTCATCCACCGAGGCCAGCCTGGCCTGTTTCAGCACTTCCGCCGGCACCTGTTCCGAGGGCAACGCCGACGCAAAGCTTGACGGCAGCAACCCCGACCCGGACCAGTTCTACTTCAACGATCCACTGCATCAAACAACCATCGGCCAACAAATTACCGGAGACTACATATTGTCGGTTCTACAGGCGCCGGGCGAGCTTGCTCTGTTGCCGCAAATGGGCCTGGACGATATGCAGTCCCAATGGCGTTCCGCGCACCCCATCATGCGTTCCAACCGCTGGCAAGCCGCAACACCCGTCGGCAGTTATTCCGTCTGGGGCGGCGCCAACTGGAACGAGGACGATCACGAGACCAGCTATAACAACACCGGCACCAACAAGGCCACGCAGTACAACGTGGGTGTCAGTTTCCGGCCGGCAGAAAGCTGGTATATCGGCGGCCAGCTGGGCCGGGCGGATAACGAGCTCGATTTCGGTGCCAGTGCCTCGCGGTATGAAATGGAAAGCCTCAACCTCACTGTGTTGGGCGGCTACAACAACGGACCCTGGTTTTTTGAGGGCGCTATCAGTTACAGCGACCTGGACTACGACCAGCTCAAGCGTAAATTCAGCCTGGGCCCAGTGCTGCAGCGCACCGAGACTGGCGATACAAACGGCAAGACCTTTGGTATCAAGTTCAATGCCGGACTAAACCTCGTAGATAGCAGCTCCAATTATCGCTTCGGCCCGATCTGGGGCTACGAGTACATAGACGCCGATGTCGACGGTTACCAGGAGAAAGGCGGTTCGGCGACAGCGCTGCGCGTGCACGATATGAGCACTACCGCAGGTATTATCAGCGCGGGGCTGTTCGGCGAGCGTCAGCTCGGGTTCTGCGACTGCGAAATTTACAGTGAGCTGACCTACCGCGGCTATGTCGATAACGATGCCACAAACCCCCGTATCGGCATGGTGTCTGTTGCCGGTAACTCAGCCAAATTACCCGGCTACCAGCAGGACGATGACAGTGTACGCTGGGACGTGGGCCTGGAGGCTACCCTGGGGCGGGCCACGGCGATAAACCTGGGTGGCGGCTTGACCGATGCCGATAATGGCGATGCCTTCTGGTATGGTGCTGAGCTGGTCTACTCCTTTTAGAGGCCGTTGAACTTCCTATGTTTTGTCGATATGGTCAGGTATTCGCAAGCGTCGCCGGGCAACAAACTGAAGCCGACTGGCCTGCATCAAGCCTTGTTAAAAAGTAACCTTCGGGGAATTTTATGTTAAATATCAAAGTGTTATCATCACTTTTTGTAGCATCCCTGGTCGCTGCTCCGGCGCTCGCCCAGGAGATACGCTGCGGCTCTCATCTGATATCCGGTGATCAGATACACCCCCTGATCAAGGAGCAGGTGTTGGAAATGTGCGGCGAACCCACCGAAAAGGATTATGAGCGCTGGTACTACAAGGAACAGCACAAAATTTTGGTATTCAACGGCAATGATGAACTGGACCACATCGAGGACGCCGCTGTTACTGAGTAATCGCAATTGCGCCCGGCCTCTGAAGGCAGGGGCTGATTTCCCTCCGGCGGAAACCTCTGCCCACCTACCTACTCCCCCGGGATAATAGCTGTGACTGGCCAATCGCGACGCGCTTCCGCAAAGAAAAAACTCCATCGCCGGCGCCTGTGGCGCAACCTGTTATTTCTGTTAATAGCACTAAGCCTGTTCCAGTATTTCAACGATGGCAAAGTCAGCTGGCCCAAAAATGTCGCCGAGAAGGTCAGTGACAACCTGCGTGACTATGCCGGGCGCCCCGAAGCCAGCTGGCGTGAAGCCACGGAAAAACTGGAGGAACTGGGATCAGAGCGTGAGGGCAACCCCCTCCCCGATTTTGGTTTGACCGGCCGTGTGGTGAGAGTGGCAGACGGCGACACCCTCTCAGTGCTGGACAGAAACAACAAGCAGCATAAAATTCGCCTGCACGGCATCGATACCCCCGAACGCGACCAACCTTACGGCAGGGCTGCATGGGACGCCCTGGATAGCATGGTGGACGGCAAAGCAGTGGGTGTGGTGGTACTGGGTGAAGACAGTTACGGCCGCACCGACGGCACAGTCTACCTGGGTGATCGCAATATCAATGTCGCCATGGTCGCCGGTGGCCACGCCTGGTGGTACCGCTACTATGCACCACACGACAGACTGCTCGCGGCTACCGAGGAAAAAGCCAGAAGCGAAAAGCGCGGGCTCTGGGCGCAGCCCAACCCGGTACCACCCTGGGATTGGCGCCGTGAGCAAAAGTATTCAAAGCCGTAAAACACTGACACGTACTGACCTGCCAATTCAGATCTTTCACATGGCAAAAACGGTAGCCAGCTTGATTTGCAAGACTCCGAGTCTGGGATAGACTCTCTACAGCATCGCAAAAAAATATAGGGGTAGGGATATCATAATGAATATCTATCGATTAAAAATTGCAGCTGTTGCCATGCTGGTCGGAGAAGCGCTTTCTATTGTGGTATTCAGATATGACGGCGTTACTGTACTCCAGACAACGACTTTCAGGAGGCCGTAAGATTGCAGACAGAGTCCACCGACGCCGGGTTACTGGATCACCCGGTGGCCGGTGGCATTATTGCGACACTTATTCTGTTCTCGACCGTATGCTTTTCGCTGGAAACGCTGCCGAACCTTCGTCCCCTCACCAGAGAATTTCTCTATTACTCAGAGGTGGTGGTTGTCGCCATTTTCACCGCGGAGTACTTGTACCGCGTGTACGTTGCGAAAAATCGTCTGAAGTTTATCTTCAGTTTTTATGGGCTTGTCGATCTGCTGGCTATCCTGCCATTCTATCTCGCTACGGCTGTTGATCTTCGGACCCTGCGCCTGGTCAGATTGCTCAGACTCGCACGCCTGCTAAAACTGGTTCGCTACCACCGGGCGATTGCCCGTCTCGGAAAGGCGTTCATGCTGGCCCGGGAAGAACTGATTATTTTTACAGTTGGCACCCTGATTTTTCTCTATCTCGCTGCAGTTGGCATCTACTACTTTGAAAACACGGCACAACCTGACAAGTTTCGCTCTATTTTCGACTCATTGTGGTGGGCCGTAACCTCACTGACTACGGTCGGCTATGGCGACATCTATCCGGTAACAGTGGGTGGCCGCGTATTTTCGTTTATCGTTCTCATGCTGGGGCTGGGCCTGGTCGCCATGCCCACGGGCATTATGGCGTCAGCCCTGACCTCTATCAGGCGCCAGCAAGGGGCCGACAACAATGAGAACGGCACTAGCAATTCTGATAACACGAAAACCTGATTCTGGTATGAAACAGGTTTTTTCCACAACTTTGCGCGTGCCTTCCATGCTGGCACAGCTTCTCACAGGCAGATAAAAATGAGCTATGTCCAAACACTTTCAAACTTGAGCCTGGTCCAGAGCTTGCGTAAAACCAGCCTGGTAGTAACCGGGTGGCTGTGCACCATTGGCGGCCTGGTTGCAGATGTTCTTCAGCCCATAGCGCCCTTCGCTTTCTACCTGTTCGTGGCTTCGGCTGTCGGCCTTGTGGTGGTGGCATTTCTTTATTGGCGGGGCAACAAGGATCTTCTGGGGCCTCTCGCCCTGGCGGGCATTGCAGCCGCGCTATTTGGTTTTTTGTCATTACTGCAGCAAGGAGGAGAATCACAGGAACAGGGTATTCTGGCCACCGCCATTCCCGGCATCGAAAACTTGCAGGAACGTCTGGGAATCATCGACCGAAAGCTCGATGACATAAAGGGCGATACGCAAACCATCGTGGCAACAACAGCGCGACTTGAATCGAACTCTGAAACGATAATGACCTCACTGGAAGCGATAAAGGCGGGCTCGGACAGTGGCGGAATTATCAAAAACCCAGAATCACCGGAAGATTATTACCACAATGCGCGGGTGCAAGAACTCAGTGGTGATTATGCGGCAGCGCGGCGGTCATATCTCGAATATTTCAAGAGTGACCTTCCCATTCTGGATCCGCACTTGCGGTTTATCTCGTTTCTTAAAGTGCAGGAGGGCACTGCGGGTGCGAGAGAAACCTACAATGCTGTAACCGCAAGAAGCGCCAGCCCGATACCTGCATATGCCAGAATTTTGCTGCTAAATCCAGCACAGCGCATAGCGGGTTTGACCCGGTATTTTGAAGAGAACCCCGCCTTTGGCCCCGCCCCCTACCATCTGAGTCTGGAGTTTTCCGAAGTGCGCCTCGGCAGTCAGACCATCGCCGATAAGCGCCAGGAGCTGGCCTACCTGATCGCTTTCCAGGAAATTGATGAGAATGGGGGCCTGCTACGGTATATGGTCGACCAGGAGTTGGTAAGCGAGTGGCGCCAAGATGCCCAGGCCAGACGTCTCACTCTTGAGAGCAGCCTTGGCAATGCACTGGAGAACCCGGTGTCTCTTAGCTGGATGTCTCATAATGCCGGCTGGAACGGCAACATACAGATTGGCGAATCGGTGCAGGACATCAAGTGGAACATTAAGGGGAAAACACAACCGGTGAGCACCGGTAGCAGCGGTCAGGTAGATCCAAGCACGGGAAAGCCGGCACCGAGAACATTTTTTTCTCTTCCCAGTAATCAGGGCAATGCGCTAATTGAAATTCGTTACACCGACCTTGCGGGCGCGGAACAGGGACCTTTTGAGTTTGATTTTGAAGCGAAAAAGGCAAGCGCAGACAGCAACCGCAACATGCTTGAAATGACCTCCACGTCCTGGGTCTCCTTTCGAGACTACGACCGAAAAGTGCTGCTATATTTCAGCCACTTGATGGTATATCGCGGCGCGCTGTCAAAGATTCAGTATGGTGTGGACCGTGAAGTACCCAACAAGGATTTCAGCTTCCCCAACTGGAATAAGACTGGTCTGGCCACCATAGACGCCAATACAAAGGTGTACATTACCGTGCCGCGCTCTACCTCCTATGTCACAGTCCAGTTGACCTATAAGAATGGGGACAAATCTCCAATTACTCGCTTTGATCGCAACTAGTGCGCTCCCGCTTATGTCTTTGTCGAGCGTACTTATCTACTCCCATGGTGAATAGCTGAACATGAAATTATTTCGTTGCACGTGCAAGAATAAACCCGTCCTCTATTTTGAAAACGTTCAGTGCGAAAGCTGCGGTCGCCCCACCGGCTTCTGCCCGGAGAGCCTGGAGCTAAAGCCGTTTAAGCGGGTGGACAATGCCGACACCGATGCGCTCGATAACGATTCAGGCGAAACCCCGTTAGCACTGCCGGCAGTTTGGGAAGATGAGTCCGGACGCCAGTATATGCAGTGCGCGAACTGGACGAATCACCAGGTCTGTAACTGGGTGTTGCCATTGATTCCGGATGATAACCCCACAAATCTACACAATTTTGACACCAACCCCGATGGTCTATGCCCTGCCTGCAGATTAAACGATATCATCCCGGACCTGACCGATGCTGCAAACCTACCACTGTGGCGGGAACTCGAAGGCGCAAAGAGGAGATGTCTCTTTACGCTGTTGGAACTGAATCTTCCGGTTCACGCCAGCAATATCGACGAAGGCGACTCGAACCCACCGCCACTGTCGTTTCGATTTATGAGTGATAAGGAAGCAAGTAGCCACTTCCAACGACCGATCCCCGGTGAAGAGCCCGTTCTCACCGGGCACGCGGACGGTATTATTACGATTAATCTTGCCGAGGCGGACGACACAGCCCGAACGCAAACTCGCGTTGCCATGCAGGAACGCTACCGAACCCTGCTAGGGCATTTCAGGCATGAGACGGGGCACTACTTCTGGGACCGCCTGAAGGTCACGGACCCCGGGTTCGTGCAGTCTTTTCGAACAGTCTTCGGTGACGAAAGCGCGGACTACCAGGAAGCGCTGGACCGGCACTAAGAAGTGGGCCCGCCAGCCGACTGGCAAAACGATTTCGTCAGCACCTACGCAACAATGCACCCGTGGGAGGACTGGGCTGAAACCTGGGCGCACTATCTACATATAATCGACACACTGGAGACACTGCAGAGCTTCAGTGGCAATTCGGACGTTCTATCTGATTCCGTTAGGGAGATGAGTCTACCTGTTAGCGTCGGATCCAGTGGCAACGATGGCAAGACAGACTTTGCCGAGTTAGCAGATCTTTGGGTAGCGGCTTCGATCATGCTAAACAGTCTGAATCGGAGTATGGGCATGCCGGACCCCTACCCCTTCGTGCTGCACCAACCGATTCAGGACAAGCTGCAATTCGTCCACGACACGGTTAAGCGTCTGAGTGTTGAATCGCCACACCACTGAAAATTCTGCTAGCAGCCAGCTGGCTTGAGATGCACTAACAGCAACTATTTCGCAAAGGATATCCGGGGCCGCACTGTAGCGGGGTCCTATGGTGTCCCTGCGTCTAGCGCGACAGGCTCCACATCTGCAACATCCACCATGTCGAATGTAAAAATTACAACTCAGCTACCAGAAACCCGCCAGTGTTGTATTGTTCGCCATCGCAGCAAGTAGGCGCTATCCGGGGTCGGGGGGGAAATACCCTAAGTGGCACGGCTTTTGCTTTATTGGATAACAGGAGATTATATTGGGGAAGCGCCCCATCAAATAAGCTCCCGATGTGGACCCATCCACGGTCTGACAAAACAGATTGTCAGTACTGGAGAAATACAAATTACAAAAGGAGAAAACCATGCACAATATTATTTATCTCATAGGTGTCGTCGTAGTCGTTGGTGCCATCGTCAATTTTGTCTTGTAGAACATTTGACTTGTAGAGGGTAGAAACGGGCAGTCACCAATGCCCTTCACCCTCAAACCCAGCAGAACAATCTTATCGCCTTCGCGAGGTGCAATACGTTGGACAGGCCGATCAAGAAGGTATCAAAGCGTTCGACTGATTTCTGGATGGGCTTAATGCTCATCACTTTGATCCTGGTCTCATTCCGGATATGGCTGCCCAACGGGGTTCGGAGTTACGTCAATAATGTACTGGCAGACATACCGGGCTATCACGGAGCCGTGCAAGACATTGACATGCAGTTGCTGCGCGGTGCCTATGTTATAGAAGGATTACACCTCAACAAAATCGAGGCAGTAAGCGAAGTACCCTTCATAAGCATCCGTCGTGCTGATATTTCGATTGAGTGGGCAGCCCTGCTTCGAGGCAGAATCGTGACTGCTATCAAGCTGACGCAGCCTGAAGTGATGTATGTACTGGAAGATCACGATGACGTCGACGCGGTGGCCCCCAATGAGACGGACTGGACCGAAGCGTTGAAGGAACTGGTGCCGATCGACGTCAACAGCTTTGAAATTGTCAGCGGCAAAATCGGTTTCCTGCAACTGTCGGCGCAGCCGTCAATAGACATTTACCTTCACCAACTGCAATTACTGGCAACCAATCTCAGTAATATCGCCGGCAGGGATGGCACCCTGAATTCCTCTATTGAGGCTCGCGCCGTGTCTATCGGAGACGGACAGGCCACATTGAAGGGCCAGATGAACCTCCTTCGCCGTATACCCGATGTCGATATGTCGTTTTCGCTGGAGCATGCTGCAGTCGAGTCACTCAATGACTTTTCAGAGCATTACTCCGGTGTGGATTTCGAACAAGGCACTGTCAACGTATACGGCGAGCTAGCCATCGCCGATGGGCATCTGATTGGCTATGTAAAGCCCATGCTTGAAGACTTTGAACTGCACAGCCAGGAAGATCAGGTACTGGAGACATTATGGGAGGCGCTGGTGGGGTTTGTCGGGCTGGTGCTGGAGAACGAAGATGAGGGTACCGTGGCCTCTAAAGTGCCTTTTGAAGGCAATCTCAATGACCTGAACACAGGTGTATTGACGGCCGTGTTAAATGTGTTTCGGAATGCGTGGATAGAGGCATTCCAACGCACGGTGGATGACGAAATCGAATTCGAGGATGCGCTGGAAGCGGATGCCTAGCCGCTGGAACCGCAATGGATTGGTCGCTATCACCGCAGAAATTGTCGCACCAAACTGGCCAGCTGATCACATTTCTGATGGATACTGGCTATTGATTCGTCCACCTCAGCGACCCTGCCATTGCCAACCGCCAGCTGGATAACATCTGCTTCAAGCGCTACAACATTGAGTTGATTACATATTTCGTGGGAAAGCTTCCCCAGGGGATGATTATCGACCTCACCCTGGCATCCACGTTGGTTTAGCGAGCCAGTCCGTTCGTCTATCTTAGTAACCCCTTCGAGGGATTGCTCGCGCCTGTTACGCTCTATGGCGGAACGCAGTGCCCGGTCGATTCCATCGACCCCATGCTCACCCTTATGTAAAAAATCCTGGGCGCCCAGGCGGAAAACGGCAGGCGCCGGTCGGGAGTCAGTTTCTCCCGTAAGCGCTACCACGATAAGATCAGGAAAATCCTCACAGAGCTTTCTCGGCGCCTCCAGGGATCGAGCATCCTGCAGCCCAAGGTCAACTAATGCAGCATCAAATACCGTACCTGACTCCAATTCCTCCAGAGCAGAAGCCACAGTGGTGACGTGGGTAATCACGTATTGGCTATCGAGCTGGGTTAACGCCTCGCTCAGCTCTTGAGCCGATGATTGATGATCTTCAACCAACAATAATTGCACCTATTGTGCCTCCCTGTGATACATGGCGTCGTTACGGCTCACCCCTAATTGGACGAGTTGCTCCAAAATTAACAGCAAGTTTTATACCCATTTCCCTGGACGCTATAATTTTGTTGATTATCTACGATAGGAAAACTTCGACCTTGAGCACAAACTACTCTACACTTTCGCAGTTTTGGTGAGAAACGAGAGCCGCATTGAGTAATATCCTCATAGTTGACGACGATGAGATCTTCGCGGAGACAACCTGCAAGATCCTCAAAAAGCTGGGTCACGATACCGCTGTTGCCAGCAGCGTTGCCGACGCTCGCGCGCAATTAGCCGAATCGTACTTTGACTTGCTGATGCTCGACATCATGTTGCCTGATGGCAGCGGTCTGCAGGTCCTGGAAGCCTGCGATGAAGCCCAGCGAGAGGCGCATATTGCCCTGGTCACCGGGCACCCCTCCGTCAGATCCCTGGTGAAATCCTTATACGGCCCGAACATCTCCTATCTGGTCAAACCTTTCGACCTCGCTCAGTTAAAATCACTGTTGAGCCGAACTGAAGAAACCGTCCCGGAGCAGCACCATGAAGACAGCCAGGGAGCCCATTTCGGCTACCTGGTCGGAGAGTCTGCTGCCATGCAGGAGCTCTACCGGGTTATTGAGCGGGTGGCGAAAACGCGGGCTAATGTGTTGCTCCAGGGGGAAAGCGGTGTCGGCAAGGAACTGGTAGCCAGCGCCATACACAGGGCCGCGCACGGCTCCGCCCCTTTCGTCGCCGCGAATTGCGGGGCTCTGTCGAAAGAACTTATTGGCAGCGAGCTCTTCGGCCATGAAAAAGGGGCTTTTACCGGCGCGGTAAAACAAAAAATCGGATTATTTGAGCGCGCCATTGGCGGTTCGCTGTTTCTAGACGAAATCACCGAAATGCCATTGGATCAGCAGCCTTCTCTATTGCGAGCATTGGAAACCAGGTCGGTTATTCGGGTTGGAGGAACCGAGGAGATCCCTATTGATTGCCGCGTAATATCCGCAACCAATCGCACATCCGCGCAGTTGGCGGAGGAAGCCTGTTTGCGCGAGGATCTCTACTTCCGGCTCGCGGTGTTTCCGATCGCCATTCCACCTCTCAGAGAGCGCGGTGGCGATATCCGGCTGTTGGCTCTACACTTTCTGGAGGAGCTGAATCGTGACAATCAAACGCAGCTCGAGTTGAGCGAAGCGCAACTCTCGAAGCTGGACGATTATGGGTGGCCCGGCAACGTTCGCGAGTTGCGCCACGCTATACACCGAGCTTTTATCATGTCGGACCCCGGCTCTGAACAAATACAGTTACCAGAGGATTTTTCATCTCCTTTTTCCCGCAGCTCTGAGCCAGGCTTGTCACCGCAGCTTCTTGGTCAAACTATCGATGAGGTAGAGCGTAAACTCATCACCATGACACTGGACCATTGTGAGGGCAATAAAGCGAAAACCGCTGAGGTGTTGGGAATAAGCCTGAAAACACTTTACAACCGTATCAAGACGTATGGCGATGAGGACTAGTTCCGGAAAACCGTATGGATAACAAAACAAAGCCTGAAAAGCTGTTACATGACTTGCGCAATCAACTCAATAATATCTTCCTGAACGCAGAACTGGCAAAACTGGAATTGGCTACAGAGTCAGGCCAGACCGTTGCGCGCGAAGATCTGGACGCTTCACTGGCGTGCATCAATCTCATTCTCGAGGCCAGCAACAGGTGCTCTGAAATCGTCGATAAACTGGCTGACGCATCTGGTCCAGACACGGCAGTAATGTCGCAATTGAAGCCCTCCCTTGAAAAGTAGTCCGATGCCAAAAATTCGCTACTGGCAGCTACTGTTTTTGCTCACTGCGCTGGTAATGATCCTGAATGTGGTGGTAGTGATCTACAGCCTGTCGCGTGTAAGTCAAACGCAGGATGCAGTGCAACAGGCCAGACAGATAATGATGACGATTAGAGCAACCTACTCCGCAATTCAGGATGTGGAAATTAGTGAACGCGACTATCTGCTCTGGAACAATGACGATGCCCTGCAAATTTATCGCGATTCGGTGGCCAAGGTTGTCGAGGGAGTGCAACGGATCCGTACCAGTCAATATGATGGCCATACCTTTGCAAAACTGGTCGGCTTTGAATCCCTGTTAATGCGCCGCCTGCATGTCGATTCTCTGGATGAATTGAGTTTTCCATATGCAGGCACACCGGGCTCACTGGAAACCTGGAGTATTCCCGAGAATGCGGCGCTTTTACAGGAAATTCGCTCAACCATTCTGGATATTGAGCAATCTTATGAGGTTTTACTCTCCGGCCGTAATGGCGAGCTAGCGGCCAGCGAACGCAATATATCGATAGCTGTGTCACTGGTTACCGGACTTGGTGTACTGGGTATCGCACTGATGTATCGCGCCCTGAAACGCTCACTAGCGCGGCAGCAACGTTGGGAAACCGAACTGCTGCAGCAAAAACAGGCCCTGGAAGACATGGTCGCAAGGCGCACCGCTGCGCTACAAATTAGCAACCGAGAACTGGAGCGAAGTAATCGTGAACTTGAAGACTTTGCATTCATCGCATCGCACGATCTGCAGGAACCCCTGCGAAAGATCCTGGCATTTGGCGACCGGCTGAAAGCGCGCTCCGGGGATGCGCTGGGCAAGGATGTAGACTACCTTAATAGAATGCAGTCGGCTGCCGCGAGAATGTCCATGCTCATTCAGGATCTACTGGAGTTTTCCCGGGTTACCGCCAAGCCCAAGGAGTTCGAGCAGGTTTCTCTCAATGAAGTGCTTGCCGGTGTTCTTGAGGACCTGGAAGAAGCGATAAACGCCAGCCGAGCCACGATTCTCACTGAGCCAATGCCAGACATTCAGGCGGATGGTACTCAGATGCGGCAATTACTACTCAACCTGATAACCAATGCTATCAAGTTTGTGAGCGCTGAAAAAACACCAGAGGTGCGCATTACCGCAAGCACACAACTTTTGTCCGTACCTGCCACCCGGGCCGACCAAGAATTTTTGGAGTTGCACGTGATCGATAACGGCATTGGTTTCGATGCGAAATACACTGAACGTATTTTCAAACCTTTTCAGCGGCTGCATTCACGCAGTGAATATTCTGGTACCGGCATAGGGCTCGCCTTGTGCCAGCGAATTGTTGAAAGGCACGGTGGTCACCTCATGGCTTACAGCAGGGTCGGCTCCGGCTCAGACTTCACCATCATCCTGCCTCTGAGGCATGAACTCGCAGATGTCGATAGAGATTCTGAGAGTCTGGCAACAGGCCCTAAACTTCAGGAGTCAAACCAACATGCCAGTTAACAGCGGCCAATCCTTTACAATTCTCATGGCCGAAGACGATGCTGACGACAGATTGCTGGCCAGTGAAGCGCTGGCGGAGAGGCGCGAGTCCAATAAACTGGAGTTTGTTGAAGATGGCTGTGAGCTTCTTGAGTATCTGCGCTCAGAAGGAAATTACGCGGCCAAACCACGCTCGTTACCCGGCCTCATACTACTCGACCTGAATATGCCCAGAATGAATGGACTAGAAGCGCTTGCCAAAATTAAGGAAGATTCGCGCTTGTGCTTGATTCCAGTCGTTGTGCTCACCACCTCAAATAGGGAAACGGACATTGTCAGCAGCTATTCGCTTGGCGCAGCCTCGTTTCTTACCAAGCCGGCAGCCTATACAGACCTGGTCAGTATGATGTCAGTTCTCAGCGACTACTGGGCGGACCTGGTACAGCTGCCAAACAGTGGTGAAAAATGCTGAACGGAATCAAATTATTATTGGTCGAGGACGATGAGGACGACTACATTCTCACCAGAGACCTGCTGGCGGATATTCGTCCTGCAGAGATAGAGCTGGACTGGGTCACCTCCGTTTCGCAAGCCATCGAACGGCTACAGACGAATGATCATGATCTTTGTCTGGTGGACTATCAACTGGGAAAAGAGGATGGGCTGCAACTGCTCAATAGTGCACGCACAACCGGGATTCTCACTCCCATAATCATGCTGACAGGGCACCCCGACAGTAATCTTGAGATTGAAGCACAACAAGCGGGTGCAGTAGATTATCTGGTAAAAGCAGAGCTGAGCTCAGCCACCCTGGGGCGCAGCATCCGCTATGCACGCGCGCGCCGTGCTGCGGAGGAAGAGCGTATACAACGCCTGCAAGCGGAATCTGAAAATCGCTCCAAAAGCCAGTTTCTGACGCACCTCAGTCACGAATTGCGAACCCCCCTGACATCGATACTGGGCTATACAGAAATGCTTCTTTCCAAGGAGCGGGAAGCCACAAAACTAAAGGATCTCAGGACAATCGAACGCAATGGCCATCACTTGTTGAACCTGCTTAACGATGTACTGAATTTGTCCCGGATTGAAGCAGGTAAACTTGAACTGGACCAAAAGCCGGTAAATCTTGAGGTCTGTCTGGCCGATTTACAATCGCAACTTGAGGTGCGCGCCAGAGAGAAAAATATCCAACTGCACTTCACCGCTATTGATCACCTCCCGGAGACTATCTATACAGACCCGACTCGGTTGCAGCAAATTTTGCTGAACCTCCTCGGTAACGCTATCAAGTTTACAGAGGAAGGCAGCGTAGAACTTCGGGTGAATCTGGCCTCGGATGATAGCGATATTGACTTCAATATTATCGATACAGGCGTAGGCATCGGTAAAGCCGCACAAAAAACGATCTTTGAGCCGTTCAGCCAAGCGGGGCACTCCTCCGCGCGCAATCGCGATGCCGGCTTCGGGCTGGGCCTGGCTATCAGTCACGAGCTGGCCCATGCGCTCGGAGGGTCGATCAGTTGCGAAAGCAAACTGGGGGCCGGCAGTAAATTCACCCTGACTGTGGCGACAGGTGATATATCGAACGTACCCCGAAAGGCATTAGACCTAACCAGCCGCAATGACTTGCCACCGGCTCTGGTTGCACCCACCCTGTCAGGCAGAATTCTCGTCGTAGATGACCTGGCGGATATTCGACGCTTGATCGGGTCGATGCTTGAGGCCGCTGGCGCGGAGGTGATGTTCGCCAAGAATGGTCAGCAAGCCGTGGACAAAGTCCTGTCGAGTGAAGTAAGCGCTAAAAGAATCGATGCTGTGGTAATGGACCTGCAGATGCCAGAGCTGGATGGATTTTCTGCACTGCGGACACTGCGGGGCAAAGGGTTCGAGCGACCAGTCATCGCTTTGACTGCCTCCAACATGCAGGGCGAGCGCGAGCGATGCCTGCAGGCAGGCTTCACAGACTACCTCAGCAAGCCGGTCCATGTGGGTACCTTATTGAAAACGCTCACAAAGCATATCGTACAACGGGATAGCGCGAAGATTGCCGCGCCAGAGTCGCCAAAGAGCGCCCATAAGCGTACGGTACTGCTGGTGGAAGACGATGATGACGCTCGCAGTGCCACTACCAAGCTGATAAACCACCTGGGGTGGAAAGTGGTCTCCGCAGGCAATGCCAGCGATGCCCTGGCACAGGTGAATCTCCTGAGTAATGCCGGACATGAACAGAACAATGCTCTCGTTGATATTGCATTAGTCGATCTTGGGCTACCCGATATCGATGGCTTTCAGCTGGCAGAGAAACTGCGTGCCGGTCCACTTCGCTCCAGTAGGATCATCGCCTTAAGCGGTACTCAAGCGGAGCCGGGCCGTATAAAGGCAGCGGGGTTTGATGAACTGATACTGAAACCAATAGGCTTGCAGAAACTGGCAGACCTCCTGCAAGCATAATCTCCTCCCGTAGTGCTGCCTCGACTTTTCTTCTAACGGTCGCCTAACGAAGACTGGCGGGGCTCAAACTCGATACCATTCTCAGCTTTCATTCGATCTGCGTTACCCGGCTTGCTTTTTTGGGCACAATCTTCTTCATAGGCCTTCGTGTGCTGCTCCACCCACATCCGGAAAAACCCGTTGTAAAAAATCCATACATTATTGTCAGCTTTTCAAATTGAGCAAGAATACCGCGGCCCATAATTGGCCGCAGGAGCAAACAGACTACCTCCCGGTATTTCGATAATCAGCCCCGAGCCCTGTTAAATCAGGTGCCAGCCCGGTCGATGCAAACTTTTCCTTCCCCTTTTTAAAAATCTGGCACGCTTCTCGCTAGTGTACTAACAAGTCGGTGATTTCGCCGGCGCATTAGTAAACATACACGGACACAACAATCAGGAGTGGACCATGAAAACGACAAGAGCCATTGCAACAGTCGCATGCACATCGCTGCTTTTGGGATCGGCAATAAGCCTGCCTGCATTTGCAGCTCATCATGAGGAGCCCACCGTTCAGGCCAGCACCACAGCTTCTATGGAAAGGAAGGCAAGTGACGCCTGGCGTGAAGGCAAGCTGGATACCATTTATCTGTTCAACCGACATCTGAACAACTTCACGATTGATCCAGAGGTCAGGGGCAACACTGTGGTACTCACTGGCAAGGTCGAGTCTGAAGTTGATAAAGAACTCGCGGAGCAGCTAGCCAAAGGGATCGACGGCATTACCGAAGTCACCAACCGATTGCTGGTAGTCCCCTCTGAAGAAGCAAGGGCTAACGCAGCGACCGGCGGCCAGGATTTCTCCGACAAAGTGGAGGATGCAACTCTTACCGCCGAAGTGAAGACCAAGCTGCTAGCCAATGGCGAAACCGACGGCCTCAAGATACATGTTGATACCGTCGCGCGCACTGTCACTCTCACTGGCACAGTAGATTCCTCCGCCGAGAAAGATTTAGCGGGTGAAATTACCAAACAAGTTGACGGAGTCGCCGATGTCGACAACAAACTGAACGTGAAGAGCTAGACAATCCCGCGAGAGAGAAAGGGCAGACTGTACACCTGCCCTCCTCTCTCACCCTCTAGAGAAAAAGGAGTAAGACTATGTTGTATTGGGCGTTAATATTCCTGGTTGTTGGCCTCGTTGCCGGCATACTTGGAGCTTCCGGCATCGCTGCCATCGCAGGGCAGATATCATGGGTGCTGTTTGTTATCGGTATCATCTTGCTGGTCATCCACCTCGTCACAGGCCGTGGGCCGCCAGCGTTATAATATCAACGGTTGACCGACCTCCCCGGTCGGTCAACCTGCTGTCAACTCTCCAATCTTATCCAGCATAACGCCTGGTTGTCCGAGCGAGGCGAGCCGGAGTACCATGCTTAACAACATACACTCTGACGTTTGCCTCGCGCCGACGAGGTACTTATCAACAACCTGATGACAGAGTAGTGTTTTCCAGGGTTTCCCATTATCCACCTACGGGACATTGAACGAATGTCGACAAATTTTTTCGTCGGTATCGGAGCAGCCAAAGGAGGCACATCGTAGCTTGCTGACTATTTGGGTCAACACCCGGGAGTTGCATCCTCTCCGAACAAGGAACTTCATTATTTTGACGCGATGTACTGCGAGGAGCATTCGGCTTTCTGGAATAATCGATGGGAAAAATTAGAACGCAATTTGCTAAAAATACCAGGCAGCACCAGATGACAAACTAAAACAAAAACTGAGATGTCTTGATCTTCGTCTGGCTATGGTCGAGGATCCATCAGTATATCGGCAGTATTTTTCTGAGTTGCTTAGCGATCATCACAAAGCATTTGGTGAAATCACACCCGCCTATTCCCTGCTGCCAGAAACCGGGTTCAAGGCAATAATCGAGCTATACCCCGACGCTAAATTTATCCTTATTATGCGCGATCCGGCCTTACGATATCTCTCACAAATTCAATTTTCGCAGACCATACGGAAAATCCAGGGCAAGGATACGCAAGTGGATTTTGATCCAAATTTCAAAGCCATTGAATTCCTCGAAAACACTTCCTACACGGCGAGAAGCGACTACAAAAGCACTCTCGAAGCGTTATTGAGCACCACTGATCCCGACAATCTCTGCACGCTCTTTTACGAAAACATTTTTAGCGATGCCGGTACTCGCGAAATACAGAAACTCTGCAGTTTTTTCAATATATCTTTTCAACCACCGGATATATCGAGAAAGGTAAACCCAAGCCACTCGATGGAATTTGACCCTGAAGTGATCAGTCGAGTCACCAGGCACTTTTCACCCATATATGAATACGTGTTCCAAAAGTATGGCGATGCAGTACCCGGAAGCTGGTATAGCTGCCGATAAATAGAGAAGCTAGTGCGTTGGGTTCCTCACCGGCCCGGGCGGGGCAAATCTACGGAGTACTCAAACAACTTGAGTATTTCATTGATCAGTTCGATCTTTTCGCTGCGCAAGGGAAAGACGGCATAGGCGTGGCGCAGAATCACAGGCGCCTCTTTTACAAGATGGAGACGGCGAGTTTCTATATAGTTGGCCACCATGCGGGCTGGAAGGTAGGCCGAGCCGCCAATTTCCAGCAGGTGCTCCAGCGCCATTTTCGCCTGGGACAGGCGAATCTTCGGCTCTGGCGCATCGGGAAACAGCCGCCGATGCTCCAAACCATAGGTAAGCCCCCAGTCCACCATCAGATAATCCTGGCCCACCGCTTCTTCTGTACTCAGGCCAGCTTCGCCAGCAACCAGTACCAGTTCGATCAACGCCACCTCTTTTATCTGCAGAGTCTCCAACTGAGGAGGCTCCAGCATAAAGACGATGTCCAACTGGCCATCGAGCAAGCGGCGGGTCAGATGTTCGGGCCTGTGGCTTTCTACGATAAGGCCTAGTTCGGGCAATTGCCGCCGCAGCTTATGCAACCATTCCTGCAGGGCGACATCCCACAACCGCAGACTGCCACCGAGGCTAATTTGCTGCGCGCTCCCGCCCAACACCACCTCCTGGCGGGCCTTGCGCCAACCCGTGATCTGTAAATCTGCGTGACGAATAAGTCTGTGGCCCTCGGGAGTGAGTTGCAAGTCCCGATAGCGCCTCACGAATAGAGGAGCCCCCAAAAGTAATTCAAGTTGTTTGATCCGCGCACTTACGGCAGCCTGAGTCACATGTAGATTGGTGCCTGCATGGCCAAAATGGCGGGTGCGATTCACCTCCAGAAACGTTCTCAACAGCTCAAGATCCATTGTTTAACGATAAATAATATTTTTCCATATAGCAAATATATATAGTTATATTTGTTGCGTGCCGTTTCCTAACCTCTTGTAACGGAGATTAATGGCTACGTCCCGAGCAAGGTGCGGGCCAGACAACAAGGATAATGCGAGCTATGAGCACCGTTAATGAAGATTTCAAGTCGGAAGGCGCGACAACCTCGCCACCCGTGGATGCCGCCGCTGTGAGCGAAGCGCAGATGTCGGTGGAAGGCGAGCTGGCTGATACTGCCGGCCCCGGCGCCGATCTATCCAGCGTTGATACTGCGAGCGCTGAATCTGCAGTACAGAAGCTTCTAATCAATATTAGCGATATCATGCGCGATGCCGACGGCCTGGCGTATCCGGACACGACTGTCGCAGGTACTCTGGACTATCTGGTGCGGAGAACGGTCTCCCCCGACATCACCTATATTTACATCATTGACGAAGAAAGGACGCTGCTGGGTGTTGTAGCGCTGCGAGATTTGTTACTGGCAAAGCCTGGCCAGACCCTCGGCGAGATTATGACGCAGGAGCCCTTCGCATTTTCTCCGGATACGACAATTTCCGAGGCAGTGCACGTTACATTGAGTACTCGCTACCGCTTGTATCCCGTAACGGATTCCCTGGGGAAGATGGTGGGCATGGTATACGCCTGGCAGCTGTTCGAAAAAGTTGCAGAAGAGGTCAGCGCACAACCCGGCAACATGGTGGGCTTGAACAAAGAAGAGCGCATCAACACGCCCATCGGGCAGGCGCTGCGCATGCGACACCCCTGGCTGCAGGTCAATCTGCTCACGGCTTTTGCGGCGGCTCTGGTGGTGGGAATATTCGAAGATACCATAGCGCAGATTATTGTATTGGCAGTGTTTCTGCCTGTGCTGGCCGGGCAAAGTGGTAATACCGGATGTCAGGCCCTGGCAATTACGTTGCGCGGGCTAACCCTCGGCGAGCTACAAAATTATCCGATCCGAAAATTGTATATGAAGGAGATCACCCTGGGCGCACTGAATGGCCTCGGCGTTGGCGTAATAGCGGCCGGGGCAATGCTGATCTACGCTACGACCAGTGGAGCAGAAAACCCGGTAATGCTGGGATTTGTTATACTACTGGCCATGACGGGAGCTTGCATGTGTAGTGGCCTGTTCGGTGTTCTGGTGCCTTTGACATTGAAAAAAGCGGGCGCGGATCCGGCGATGGCCAGCAGCATATTTCTCACCACATTTACCGATATTGTAGGTATGGGCCTGATGCTCGGGTTGGCTACTACCCTGGTGTTGTGAGACCTAACTTGAATTTGAAATCAAACGCCTGAAGTCACATCAGTACTTAACGGAGCAACATCATGAAAATCGCTATATTGTCACGAAACCGTAAACTCTACTCAACCAGTCGCCTGGTAGAAGCTGCGGAAGCACGCGGTCATGAGACCCGGGTAATTGACCACGTCCGCTGCTTTATGGACATGGGAACAAAAAATCCTTCCATACACTATAAAGACGAAGAGTTCTTACCCGGCTCTTTCGATGCCGTTATTCCCAGAATAGGTGCTTCAGTCACCTTCTACGGAACCGCAGTATCCCGTCAGTTTGAAATGATGGGAACCTATTGTGTGAATGAATCAGTGGCCATTACCCGCTCCAGAGACAAGCTGCGCTCCATACAGTTATTGTCTCGCAAAGGCGTGGGTATACCGGTAACCGCTTTTGCCAACTCACCTGACGATGTCGATGGCTTGATCCGGGAAGTGGGAGGAGCGCCCCTGGTTATAAAGCTGTTGGAGGGTACCCAGGGCATCGGCGTAGTATTAGCGGAGACCAAGAAAGCTGCCGAGAGCGTAATTCAGGCGTTTATGGGCGTCAAAAGTAACATCCTGATACAGGAGTTTATCAAAGAAGCCGGCGGCAGTGATATCCGCTGCTTTGTCGTTGGCGACAAGGTCATAGCCGCCATGCAAAGGACTGCACCCGAGGGAGAATTCCGCTCCAACATTCACCGCGGGGGTTCCGCGAAACTGGTTAAGTTAACGCCGAAGGAACGCGCCGTCGCAGTAAAAGCGGCCAATATCATGGGGCTTAACGTCTGTGGCGTGGACTTGCTCCGGTCCAGCCGCGGGCCATTGGTTATGGAAGTCAATTCCTCGCCTGGGCTCGCAGGCATAGAAGAAGCCACGAAAAAAGATATCGCAAGCATGATTATTGAATTTATTGAAAAGAATGCCAAGCCGAATAGAACCCGCACCAAGGGCGGCTAACTACAGGGGGCCGGTACGTCGTTTTCTCTGCTCGCCAGCCTGGCGGGGCTCGAAAATCTTAGTTGCGGAGTGACCTTCGAAGCCAGGGTCACTCTTTGGGTCAATAGTATGGTCTACACCACTCCCGTCACTGCCCTACTCCATACGTTGAACGCTGCTAGACAAAAATATTGAACACACGATCGGCCTGCACTTGAAAGTCCGGGAACGGGAACGGCAACCGCGAAGCTGAACGATGACAAAGTGGCTTGACAAATGTCGCCTTTAAACTATTCTTGTTTGCGACAAGCAAGTGCTTGTCCGGTGAGGTTTGTCGCCCCCATTTTCACAATGGGAGAGCACAGCCCATAAAAATAATGTGACGCCTTAAAACCGGAGAAAACAATATGAAGATTTTGAAAATCGATCGTCTTCGCCACCCTGTAATGAAAATACGACGCATCCACACCCGTCTGAGCGTGGGTCTCAAAGTAGCTGGATCAGCGCTCTGTCTGGGGATATTTGCGCTTGCACCCACCGTTTCAGCGAACGAGGCAAACCTCACTCGCTTTGGGCCAAAGGTCTACGAGCGCGAGCGAGGAGCACCGGCAACTGAAACCGCGACATTCAACGCTATCGACGGTCCCGCCGAGCTGGTACTCCAGGACAACGGCATCGTCAACGCACGAATTAAGATCAATGGCCTCGACGTTGTCGGGCCGAGAGATTTCCGGGGAAACGGCGAAATCGTAATACCTGTGCACCTGTATCCCGAGAACACCATCGAGGTAAGTGTTCGCGGCAAGCCCGGCAAGAAACACTGCAAATCCAACAGGAAGCACGGCGGGAAAAACTGTAAGTCCGACGCACAGTTGGGCATCCGCGTAACCCAGTTTACCGAGTCCGATATCAATGTCAGGGCCCAAATGTACTTCGGCGTCAACACCAGCAGCATGGATACACAGCGCGCCTTCTACAACACCCTGGGGCTGGTCGGCGAAATCTTCCCTGCAGGGCCGGAGCAAAGCAAAACGTTTGCGCAGTCGCTCGGGTTTGAGGACAACTACCTGATCTTCGTCGCACTGACAAGCTTGACCGGCGCGCCGCCATGGATAGACACGGTACAGTTCAGGGAAGATTCCTATCGCGATGACCCGCCCTATGCGAACCTGAATCACATCGGCATGGCCTACGCCACCTACTCTACGACGGATCTCGATGGCGACTACGTATACCTGATGAACCAGGGTGTCGAATTCGTTTCAGAGCCAACCACAGCGCCCAACGGTGAACGCTTCGTGTTCCTGAAGGACCAGGATGGTACCTTCCTGAAGTTGATCGAGGAAAGTGGCGCAAAAACCGCCGGGCCTGATCTGGTTCGGATGGTGAACACGAACATGAACGTGGCTGATATGGAAAGATCGCTGGAGTTCTACCGGCTGCTAGGCTTCTCTGAAGCAGAGAATGCGTCACAGAGAGGCTCCGGCGCCTTCGCCGAAGCCCACGGCTTTGACCGCCCGATCAAGTTCAAGGGTGTAGACTTGAGTCTTCCTGGTACCGATCTGCCTCTTCCTGCTGGTGGTAACGATAAGGCGACGCTCCAGCTGCGTCAGTGGAAGTCTCCCTTTAACAGCGCCCCACCCTACTCTCCACCGGTTAACCACCTCGGCATCGACAGGATCGCATTCTTCGTGGACGATCTGAACGCGACCGTAGATGAGATGAACCGGCTCGGCTTTGAACAATTGGGCCCGATCGGCGGTGGCCCCAACGTCGGTAATATCGCCATCGTGTTTTTCTACGACCCCGACGGGATTAAAGTCGAGTTTTGGGGCCCGCTATCTGAGGCGATCCCCGTGAAAAACTAGGGCCACCCAGCAACTTGAGCGAGCAAACTAACCCCGCCCCTCGTCTGTAGCGAGTGGTGGGGTGCAGAAGATAACTTGTGAAGTACAAGGCAGGAAGTCCATTGCAATTCGGCTGACCCGATGCCTTTCACTGCGTCCATTCTATCTTTGCGCGCTTCCCATACTCCAGCAGTGACAGCCCCTCGCCAATCCAGGATTGAAGCGTACTTGAACCAGTCGGGGTGAACATCCAGAAAAATACTCCTACATTCAATAAAACTGTCATCCAGAACACAAACCTGAATGATTGCTTTTTTGATTTATGACGCAACTTCTCCTGGGCAATCAGCGCGCCCGGCCAGCCCCCGAATAATGAGAGTAGATGGAGAGTGCTCTCCTGCGTACGCCAGGCCCCTTTCTTTGCGGCCGTTTTGTCGAAGGCGTAGACGAAGAACGTGATTAGACTGATTAGCAGGTAAGCCCACAAGATCAGTGGAGGGAGCTTGCCGGTAAGAACGGACAGTGCGACCAGAGTAAGAAAAACACCGGCAATCATCATCGCACCAGCGGCTCCTCGTTTATTCTTGGGTACCAGTAGGCGGTCACCAGGTAGAGTGGCATTTACCGCTCGAGAACGACCCTGCGCATCCTTGGCTAGAGCATAGGTCACCATCTGACCTATTTCTGGTCTCCGGCCTCGGTTAGTAAAGGACGATATATGGAGGAACACGTCGTTGCCGCCGCCACTCGGGACTATAAACCCGAAGCCCCGGTCGTCGTTCCACGATCTTATCTTTCCCCTCTGGCGCATAAGTCGATCTTATTGGACTGGTAGTGGCTTAATTTTATCCATTATATGTCGTTTGTTTTTCTTATACGTTACTCCGATGAAGTGGTCGATCGAATCGGGGCAACGATCTCGCGGCATCTGCAGGTCACTGGCCCAAAGTACCACGTCGATGTGCACGCAGGCTTTGTCCATTCCATCGACGGAAAGAGCGGCTGAACGAGGTCGGGTTGGCGTAGCCGAGTATCTCGGCTATCTGCGCGGCGCCAAGGTCCG
This sequence comes from uncultured Haliea sp., assembly GCA_963977485.1. Lineage (GTDB taxonomy): Bacteria > Pseudomonadota > Gammaproteobacteria > Pseudomonadales > Halieaceae > JARRPM01. The sequence continues at coordinate 730,960 of CAXBOW010000002.1, read as the reverse complement.
AGTAACGCAGATATTTCAATGCCAGATCGGCTCGTACCGCATCGCGAATCAACGTAAAGCTGGTGTGCTCTTCCTTCAGTCGGAGCTGCAGCGTTCGTGACGCGAGGTCAAGTGCCCGGCTCACCTCGCCGATTGTACAGGGCGCATAGGGAATCAGTGATCGCACCACAGCTTCAACGTCTCGCGCGAAATGCTTTTTCCTGCGGCCCTCCTCGAGGAGAACCACGCGGCTGGCCAGGGCTCGGGCAGAGGAACTGCGCGACTTGATCGGTGCATCCAGCGTCGCGTCGTCGAGCAGCAGCGCGTTACGATCCTGGTTGAATCGAATGTCACTCCCGAAGGCGGCCCTGTGTAGTGAGAGCGCCCCAGCAGGCTTGGCATGACGAAATAATACCGCCTCTGGCATCCAGCTGTGCCCCAGGTGGCTGCGCAGTTCACTGGCGATGACGCTCAGCGCAAATTCGGCCATTTGCAGTTCACTCTCGTGCTGGGCGGTCGACGTCGTCCAACTCAGCAGGGCGCCGTGTGTCACTCGCTCGACGCTGACCATCGCAGTATTGGTGTAGAGATCGAAGTTATCCGCCAGTTCGTCGCACAGCTGGGCTATCGTCCGCGCATTGCGCAGCAAAATCCATAGCGGACCGATCATTGTGGCGAGACGCGCGCCCCTCGCCATGGAAAGCCCCCAGGTTCGCAATTTGCAGGCCTCGGCCGCGGCTTCGAAGAAGCGCAGAACGGCGGTGCTGTCTACCAGCAGGTCTGGATCGCTCAACGCGGCGGCAGGAAGGCCAGCCCGCCGGGCGATTTGCGCCGGGTGAGCATGCTGAGCCCGTATCAATCCCTCGGCACCGTCGAGTATCGTGCTTCGAATCAAGGGTCCGGCCATGTATTTACCAGATATCACAATAAATAGGCATGCGCGTAATGATATCTCCCTTGCGCGTAATGACAAGTCTTTTGCTGCAAGGAAGACTATTCTTGGTACACCAAATATAAGAAAGAGAAGAAACACTATGAACGATGCTGTCAGGACAAACCAACCGCCGCTGGACGCCGTAATCATCGGTGCCGGCTTTACCGGCCTCTACCAGCTTTGGTTGCTGCGTAAGCTCGGAATGCGCGTGCGCGTTATAGATGCAGCTGCAGACGTCGGTGGCACCTGGTTCTGGAACTGCTATCCGGGCGCGCGTACGGATTCGCCCTCGCATATTTACCAGTACTGGTTCTCCGACGAATTACTCGAAGAATGGAACTGGCAGCAGCGCTACCCCGACCAGGCGGAAACCGAACGTTATTTAAACCACGTTGCCGACCGCTTCGACCTGCGCAAGGACATTACCTTCAACACAAGCGTCGAGTCGGCGACCTGGGATGACACCACCCGCCGCTGGAACCTCACAACCGATACGGGTAAAACGCTGAACACCCAGTTCATCATCACTGCTGTGGGGCCTTTGAGTGCACCGCTGGTGCCGCCGTTCAAGGGCCATGAAACCTTCGAGGGCCGCCTCGTGCATACTGCGCGATGGCCGCGCGAAGGCATCGACCTGAAGGGTAAGCGCGTGGGTGTTATCGGCACGGGCGCGACGGGCATCCAGGTGGTGCAAACCATCGCACCGGAGGTGGGGCACATGACGGTGTTCCAGCGCACCGCGAACTACGCTATACCGATGATTAACCCGCGCTACAGTGACGCCGACCGGGCCGTGATCCGTGCGCGCTATCCACAGACACGCGAGCTCATCTGGACCACCTTTGTCGGCTTCGATGAGCCGAGCGAGGAGCGTGCGTATTTCGACATCGCACCGCAGGAACGTCACGAGATCCTCGAGCGCCTATGGGCGGACGGCTCACTGAAATTGTGGGTGGGTGGATTCGGCGAGATCCTCACTGACCCTGTGGTAAACGAAGAGGTTTCGGAATTCGTGCGCGGCAAGATACGCGCCCGCATCCGCGACCCGAAGGTGGCCGAGAAGCTGATCCCGCGGGACCACGGCTTCGGAACGCGCCGCGTGCCGCTGGAGAATGGTTATTTCGATGCCTTCAACCAGGACAACGTCGATCTCGTCGATCTGCACGCGACACCGATCGAGTGCATTACACCAAAGGGTATCCGCACCTCGGCCGGCGAAATTGAGCTGGACGTGATCATCCTGGCGACCGGATTCGACGCGGGCACCGGCGGCCTCACCGCGATCGATATTCGCGGGCGCAACGGCGTGTCTCTGCGCCAGGAGTGGAAAAAGGAAGTGCGCACGACGATGGGCCTGCAGATACACGGCTACCCCAATCTCTTTACCACCAGCGCACCGTATGCGCCGATTGCCGCGTTCTGCAATGCGCCAACCTGCCTACAGCACCAGGTGCAGTGGATCACCGAGTGCATAGACTACATGCACAAGAATGGCCGCGCGGTAATCGAACCAAGCTCTCAAACCGAGCAGCACTGGCTTACCCACCACGACGAACTGGCGGGCGAGACGCTTGTCGCCAAAACCAGCTCCTGGTACACAGGCGGTAATATCGAGGGCAAGCACAACCGGCTGCTCTCGTACATCGGCGGCCTGCCCGCCTACATTGAAGCCTGCGACAGGGTGAAAGAGCAGGATTACGAGGGGTTTGAGGTGGTCTGACGTCACCGGTCGGTAGGCGACCCAGTCGAGGGTGACCTGCCGAAGGCCCTTTCGCGAGCGAAGGGCCGTCCCCTCCTTTCAATGTAGTCAGACTACTCTTAACTTCTTGTCCGTCGTGTTGGGATAAAACCAGCCATCGAGCTGGTTACAAACCTGAATTGAGTAAGCTGACCTCAGAGAGGCGCGGAACAAACTGTTGGGCTGGCAAGTATTATTAGGCATTTATTCACCATGCCTTGGTATCGGATCAAGATTGGGCTCAATAAAGACTCGTCGCGCTTGTTCAGAAAAGAGCACTTGAGCAGAATAGTGCGTCATCATAATCTTTGAATCTAGCATCACTGCGTTATTTTCAATGAAATTATTAGCCGAATTAGAATTGCCTGCACTCTCCATAAAATGCTTAACGGCTAAAACCCATGCCTCTGTGAGAGTTTCATGATATTTCTGTGATGGATCAAGGCCGGCATGTTTCAGTAACGCTGTTAGCGTATCTCGCATAAACTCAACAGATTGATCAGTACTATTTTCAGCTAAGTAAACATACGCTAGGCGTATGTGCGCTCTATGATCAAACTCAGCTACCGGAAACTCACAAGACTCAACAAGACACTTGAATTCTCGATCTTCTTTGGATAGTAAATACTTCATAATACTCTCTGATCTGGTTGGCTTGCCTAACGTCAGCCTCTGGGGCGGACTGCGCTGCAGGCCGTGGTCCCGTCAGAGTGTGAAGCGTGACTTTAAGCCTTTGTTACGCGGTATTTTCATCCGCCAATAATATTTTGAACTCGGGAAGGAAACGTCCGGGAATGCTGTCTGATTCACGCTCGCCAATTCGGACACCTCCGATCTTGCGGTAGAAGCTTTCCGCGTGCGGATCTCCCTGGATCAAGAGTGATTTCGCACCGAGTTCTGCGGCTAGTTTCTTTGCCTCATTGATCAAAACACGACCATAACCGTGGCCAATGTGCTGAGGCTCTAAAAATAGTGCTTCCAATGCATATTCATCCTCGTTAATCGGTTCGATTGCGAAAAAACCAATAACCGATCCATCAATTTCACACACAACGTACGCACGATAAGGGTCGCTGATATCTTGCGGAGAAACTGCCAGCTCCTCTTGGCAAGCAGCGATGAACTCAGCCGAATAACCCCAATACGCTTTCGATCTCACTGCTAGTTCAGACAGAAGGGCCGCCTCGGAGGATCTTGCGGGTCTTATTGCATGGCAATAGCTCATACCGCATAACACCTACAACAATAGACCGATCTATGTAGCACCGAGCCCCAACTTGTAGATTTCAGATGAGTTAATAGCTTATGCAAATCAACCTTCTGTCTATTCCAGTGGCGCGTACAACATTGCATAAGGCGCTGCAATATTGGCAGCATAGGATGTACTGCCGAACGGCCACGATGAATAAATTTCTGCCAATTAGACTACCACAACCGCAATGGCTGCTCGCAGCCCGTTAGTGGCCCCTTCCGGGTGCCAAGGTACGACTGCAGCCAATCGGCCGCCAACACCCTAACGATTCGGGCGCCACCCACTCGCGAATAGCACGGGCGCAATAAATGAAGTTCTGTATGACATTTGATGCCAGCCAGCGCGAGAAGCGTACGCAGCGGATTTGGACTTAAGGTGGGTTTAATATGGTAACCACAAAAAAGGCAGCTACCGCACACGCGGTAACTGCCTGTTTCATATGAAAATAATGGTGGAGCTAAGCGGGATCGAACCGCTGACCTCAACACTGCCAGTGTTAAATCATACCCCTTTCGCTTGCTGACTTATTTTCTCTAATTCATTCATGCCCTTATATTTAAAGTAAATTTCTCTTACTATCGGTGTTGAGCTCAATCGGCATTTTACGCTGACTTGCTGACTCGGTGCTGACTCGGCAAAGGGGGACAAATGGCAAAGCATACCGGCAAACTGACAAAAACGGCGGTTGATGGCTGGGAATATCAGCTCGGCGACCCCATTCTGTGGGATGGAAAACTGTCCGGGTTCGGCGTTAAGGCCAATGCGGGCGGCAGCAAGTCTTACATCATCGATTACCGCAACCAGTACAACGTTCAAAGACGCTACACCATCGGCAAGCATGGCGGGAAATTGACCTGTGAGCTGGCACGGGATGAAGCCGACAACCTGTTAGCCCGCATTCGCATGGAAAAGTTCGACCCGTTGGCCGACAAACAAAAAACCCGGCAAGCCCTGTCTGTTAACCAGGTACTCGACCTCTATCTGGCGTCATCCAAGTTTGCAGAAAAAACACCTATGTGCCAGTACAACGACACTGGCCGCATTAAGCGCCATCTGCGCCCTACTCTGGGGAAACTGAAAGCTGAGCAAGTCACTCCTGACCGAGTGCGGCGAGCGTTCGCTGATATACGCGATGGTAAAACCGCAGTCGTTGAGAAAACTAAAAAAGCCAGAGGCAAGTCTATTGTCCGGGGTGGCGAAGGCGCGGCTAGGATGGCGATCCGCAATCTGCGAGCAATCTACACCTGGGCAATCAAAGAAGGGCTAGCCAGCCATAACCCGGCAGAGAAAATCGAGATCGGCACCGATGGTAGCCGCGACACCATACTGGAAACACCAGAGCAATACGCCGCTTTATTCAAAGCTCTGGATACGCTGCAAACCACAAGGCAGATTCCCGATGCCGCCGCCGACGCCATACGTGTGTTGGCATTCACTGGAGCGCGGCGCAATGAAATCGCCGCGATGCGCTGGCGGTATGTCGATCTGGACAGGGGGGTGGTCACCCTACCCCCGAAGGCGCACAAGACCGGACACCGCAGCGGCAAGCCAAAAGAAATCGGCCTCAACTCGACTGCCCGCGCCATCATCGCCAGCAGGCCAAAGGGCGGGCCAGACGACTGGGTATTTCCCGCGACCAAGGGCGAGGGGCACATCACCCTGCCAATGAAGCTGTGGGGCACCATACGCGCCGAGGCGGGCTTACCAGACGGGATAGGCAACCATGCCCTACGGCATAGTCTCGGCACCCTGATGGCCATACAGGGCGCCCAAGCGGCTGAAATCATGGCGACCCTGGGGCATACCCAGCTCAGTACAGCGCAGCGGTATCTGCACATTGCCAAGGATGCGAAAGCGGCCATGAGTGAGAAATACACCGCCGGGATCGCCGCCGCGGTCAATACTGCGCCCAAAGCTGAAGTGGTAGATATCGATACCAAGCGGGGTGCGAAGTGATCGACCCGAAAACAAGGAGAAAATATATTGAGGAAATAGCACTCGGTATCCGCGAATCAATGAACCTGAGCAAATTGAGGTATTCAGACGATGAGAGTAGCTCTGCTGATGAAAGTTTCGATCAAATCCGTAAAGCGCTTGAGAAAGCTCATAACCAACTCATGTTACTAAAGAAAAAGGAACCTGGTTGGCGGCCGGATGACGCAACAGAGAAAGAGGTTTTGGAGGCGACTACGCCAAAAGTATTTTACCGCATCGACCAAGTCAGCCCAGAGCTTCAGATTCATATCGACAGAATAAGTGTCCACTTGAGCGGCGCTAAGGCTGCTTGTTCCGACGCGAAAGTTTCCATTAGAGTTCATAGAGACAACCACCAAAAAAATGGCATGTATGAGTGGCAGCGGCATGTCTATCGGTGCACATTCAACTATTTCGACGGGGAGAAAGCAGCGGTTGTTCGCGAGGCGGCTTTCGAAATCATGGTCCTCCTTGAGTTGGAGCAACCTTCCGACGACGCCATAAAGAATTGGCGAGCAAAGCTACTTAGAGATTCCAGAAAAACAGCTACCGGGTAATTTTGTACCAGAGATTTTCTACTTGGAATTACCCGTTAATTCCTAAGCACATCGTTATTCTTTGTGTCACTTCCTTTCGTATAGAGGTGATGCATGGAAAACAAAGAACGAACCTATCTTACACGCGCAGAGTCTGCCGACTTTCTCACGGCCCAAGGGCTCCCAACTCCTAAAGGTACGCTGCAAAAGCTGGCTTCCGTAGGTGGTGGCCCGCCCTACCGAATTTATGGAAATAAGGCGCTCTATACCCCGGATGACTTGATCGATTGGGCACACGCTCGACTGACCGAGCCTCGGAGCAGCACCAGCGTATAAAAACAGCCCTGCGCCACTTTAGAGGAGTGACCAGGGCCCGGACGACACTTGGGGGGACATCGAAATGAGCTTAATACAGCGACGCGAAATCGTAGAAAAAGTAAGGCACGCCAAGCGCGAAACCAGAAGTAGACAGACTCACCGACTAGTAGATTTTTTGCTTGTTAATGAGGTGGCGCTTACTGCAGAAATTGCTCGAGACTGCGCGATCGGAAACATTTCCGCTGCAGCATGCTACATACGACCTGCCCTTCAGAAGCAGGGCTTAACGATAACTGCAAGCCTGCCTCGCCCGCTCATGCGCGACCGGTTTGGCGAAGTCTCACAGTCCCATGAGTGGCGCCTACAGGCGATTTGTTGAATGGCCAAAGCCAACTCCAAAGGGATGACCGCGAATGGCCGGAGCCCATTCCAGAACAGTTATGCGGGCATACCCCGATGGATCATGGAAACGGACTCCTACATGAAACTGAACGGCTCCGCTGTAAAGCTGCTGAACGAACTATGTTACCAAGCGCGAAAGTCCAATAATGGCGATCTGACCTTGGCGTTCCATGTGCTCAAGCATCGGGGGTGGAATTCCCGCACGACTATCGAGAAGGCCCGTGACGAGCTGATAGAAGCCGACCTGATCGTGTGCACTCGGGAGGGAAAGTTTCTGAACCCAGGCGGCACCTGTGCGCTGTACGGACTTCGCTGGAGGGCCATCAACGAATCACCAAAGTATCGAATAGAGAGCCTGCCATGCGCGAAGAGAACCCCGCGATGCTGCTAACAAAAAACCCTGCCCAGATTCTATACAAGGTTCGGCCCAGTTTCTGGGCCCTTGTCGGCCTAGTTTCTATACATGGTGTGTTCGTATCGGCCCAGTTTCTAGACCGATTGAGCCTTTCACCATGCCCAGAATCTGTGCACCTATTTAAATACCATGGGTTTGTATTCCACAGACCCGTTTACCAGCGGAGATAGTGACTATGAAATCACAACCGTTCACATGGGAAGCCTACAACGAAGAATTCGAGTGTGATCCGGATTTTGACTTGCTCGCCAAGTTCAGTTTTGACCACCTGACAGAAGCGGAGTGCAATGAAATTGGGCTTCGGATGCGGCAGTCAGCGGAAGCCCTCAAAGCGGAAGTGGATGCTTTGGAAGCTGACCAACAGGGCCGACGGCGCGGTCGCCTAACTGTAATTGATGGGGGTGAAGCATGACATCGCATGACCTACCAAAGGACTACATAAACCTGGGGCCAATCTCGCTACACGTCGATGATGTACGCAACCGCACAGAAGACATTGACCGATTCACCAAATATCTGCCCCTGGCTCGCGAGCTGCTCAACTGTGATGCCGGTACTGATGAAGCCCGCGCGATTTTCGAAGCTGCAGATGACAGGGCGGCGATGCTGATGACAGTTGAAGACCTGGCGCACCTACTCCGCGCATTGGCGGTTACAGGCCGATTGATGCAGATGGAACCGGTGGAAATACACTGAAAAATGGCCTCCCTGTTCGATAGTTTGAGTGAAGCAATCCAAAAGGGGGCCCACCTACCCCCCGATGAAGCCCAGCGGATTGCCATTCAAGCTATCGAGTGGGGTGCCGATGCCGGACTAGGGGGTGTTGAGCACTACTGGCCAATGAAGGTACGCGCCATGCCGTTGAAGATTCGAAATGCTGCAATCCGTCAGGAATTCAACGGCAATAATCTGAAATCTATTTGCGCGAAATACCAAGTCTCCCGAACAACGGTTTACGAGGTGATAAGCGCAAAACAATAAATAGTCCAGCTTTTCCCTAAAACCGGACAGCGAATTCCGGTTTCATGGTCACAGAAAAACAGGAATATTCGGATCATGTTCACAGTAAATGCACTTGCCACCGGCGCGGAAATTTACATTTATGGCGACATCGGCAGCGACTGGGCCGGGGAGTCCGTCAGCGCTAAAGGACTTATTGAAGAGCTGAACGCGATTGATTCGAACACCATCACAATACGGATCAACTCGGTTGGCGGAAGCGTCCCAGATGGCCTGGCGATCTACAACGCACTGAAGCGCCACCCGGCAAAAATTGAAGTGGTCATCGATGGCGTTGCGGCGTCGATTGCTTCCCTGATCACAGCCGCAGGCGACACGGTTTCAATGGCTGAAAATGCGATGTTTATGGTTCACGCCCCATGGGGGGTGGTGAGTGGCAACGCTTTTCAACTCCGCGAATCTGCTGACACACTGGACAAGTGGGCCGGCGCGATGGCCACCAGCTATTCTGCCAAGACCGGGAAAGGCTTGGCGCATGCGATGGCGCTGCTTGACGGTCAGGACCACTTTTTCAATCCCGCTGAGGCGCTTGCAGAAGGCTTCATCGATCACATCATCGAACCAATAGCCATTGCTGCCTGGGCACGGATACCGCTCACAGCTGCAGCGCGGTTTATTCAACCTGAAAAATTATCTCAAACACAACGTGAGGAATTCACTATGCCCGCTCCAGCTAAACCTACGCAGGGTACCCCAGCTACACCGCTCAGCGCCGATGACCAACGCCGTCAAGAGATTGAGACAGACTTTCGGCCAATGCTGCACAGGGCTGGCATGGATCACCTAATGGCTCAATGTTTGCTCGACAAATCCGTTACAGCTCAGGCTGCCCGGGATCTCCTTCTCGCAAAACTTGGGGAAGGTGTTGAACCCGTTGGGGCCACCTTTCAAACAAATCAAAATGTTCACTTCGGTGAATCGGGCGCCGACCGGTTCCGGGCCGATGCAACGGCTGTGATCCTCACTCGAGCTGGGCTGGCGGATAAGGAAACTCGCCTGCATGCGCAAAAAACCAACTTGCGAAACTATACACTGATCGACTTCGCGAAGGCCTCACTTGATCGCGCGGGAATCAGTCATGCAATGATGGACCCGATGAAAATTGTTGCGAGTGGTTTTACACAATCTACCAGTGATTTCCCGATATTGCTGGAAAACGCGATGCACAAGGCCATGCTGAACGCCTACAACACCGCGCCAGATACCTGGTCCCGGTTCTGTCGCATTGGTAGCGTGAGAGATTTTCGCGCGCACAACCGTTACCGCACCGGCTCAATTGGGAATTTCATGACGGTTAACGAGCTCGGTGAATACAAGACCATCGAGATTCCGGACGGCGAAAAAGCCACCATTCAGGCCACTACCAAGGGCAATATTATCAATCTGTCACGACAGATGATTATCAATGATGACCTGGGGGCTTTTCTCAACATCGCAGAGGATCTTGGCCGTGCAGGCCGGCGCACCATTGAGGCCGCCGTATATGCCCTGTTGGCAGAAAACGCCTGGCTTGGGCCCACTATGGCGGATGGCGACCCCCTATTTGATGCTAACCATGGGAACGTAGGCAGTAGCACCACGTTAGCGATGGCGAGCATTGATGCTGACCGGGTGCTGCTGGGCTCACAATCCGATCTGAGCGGAAACGATTTTCTCTATCTCCGGCCAGACGTACTGCTCGTTCCACTAGGGCTCGGTGGGCAAGCCCGCAGTATCAACAATGCACAATACGATCCTGATACGGCGAACAAGCTACAGAAGCCGAATATTGTGAACGGCTTGTTCAGTGACATTGTCGATACCCCCCGCCTCACTGGCAACCGCCGCTACTTGTTTGCTGACCCAATGCAGGCCCCAACGATAGAGGTGGCATTCCTGAACGGCGAGCGTGAGCCTTACATCGAGCAACAAATGGGCTTCACGGTTGACGGCACAATGTATAAAGCCAGGCTCGACTTTGGTGTGGCAGCCGTAGACTACCGTGGTGCTGTAACCAACGCTGGTGGTTAATACCAGGCGTTTTCTCTGCTTGGGAGGGAGCGTTGTTGATCCCCCTCCCGAGCCACCGGGCCTATGCAGTGCGATCTCCAGATCACGTGCAGGCTGCATACTCGATAAGCCCTCCGGTCGTGGTTCGTCAGCCACGTGACGGGCTTCCTACATCGTCAAGACTCGCGGGTCCCTCTGGCGGTAAAGCCGCACGGGGAGCGCTGAGCGTGGAAATCGACAATTTTTCGGACCCTCTGAGTTGTTGTTTATACCATGACTGACACCCCGGCTATCTGCCCAAAATCTCGCCGAATGAACAAGGGCGAAATTGCTTCATTTTTTGAAGTCAGTCTGCCCACTGTGGAATCCTGGATCAGGAAAGGAATGCCGATACTGCACAAAGGCTCTCGTGGCAGGCCCTGGACGTTCGACGCCCTGGAGGTAACGCGCTGGCGCTTCTCTCCGACATTCACTTTTAGTAATTCGGAACCGGGGTCCCTGCCACCAGCACAAAGAAAGTCGTGGTTCGAAAGCGAGGTGATACGCCGCAACCTTTTGGCTCGGGACACCGAACTAATCCCCATCGACGAAATTCACGCGATGATGACAACAGCGGTATCGACTATTGCGGACGCCCTAAACGGCTTTCGGGGAAAACTCACCGCTGCTGGCGTGCCCGACGAGGCGGCCTGGCTTACCGAGACAGAATTGCAGGAAGCGCTGTCCGGGATAGAATCGCGCCTGGCTGAGCACCTCCCCCATTACTGAGTGATTTGTCGGTCTATGATCGCGTGGGGAGTCGTTCGTAATGTTTCGCAGGTTTTGGGGTAAAATCGCGCCCAACAAAATGGCCGCTTTGTGCCAATTAGCGACATGAGCTGAACAAATTGCAGGCATAAAAAAAGCCTCCGTCATGTGGAGGCTACTCAGTAGGAGTTCTGTTTACGCTTTCTTGCGACGAGACCATCCAAGGCCAGCGAGGCCCAGTCCAAAGAGTGCGAGGGTGGCTGGTGAGGGGACAGAAGTAGGATCAGTTCCACCGCCGTTCTCGAAAGCTAATCCGGAGTTGCGAGTGATTAATGGAGCGAGGTTTTCCGGTACCACTAACTCTATTCCCGCTGTGTGCGAGAAATCAGCAATATTTCCCGGCCTTGCGTATACACTTAGCCCCATAGTAATTTCGAGACCAATCATTCCAGGGTCAACTTCAAATTGAAACACTGGATTGATGGCGATTATCGGGAGACCTTGTGCATTGGTCTCACCAGACCAAAGACTTAGAAAATTGTATGCTTCATTTACAAGATAGCTATCTCGAATTTCCCTTCCTAACCCATCGTAACGAAGTTGGGCGACTTGAAACCACGCTTGGCCCGCTTGAAGCGTGGTATCGATTACGCCATTTAGTTCGGTATTTATCGATAGGGCAATTGCGGTGGCAAGTGGGTCTTCCCAGCGAAATACGTCACTCAGCCTTCCGTCTCCCCTTGCGGCGAAGTTTCCTGTACCAGCATACGCAGTTGCGTCCACAAGAGTCTTAATTTCCATTGACTGCAAATTAACCGAGCTAAAGTGATCGTCGCTGCATGAAACGGTTATTTGCGATACAACAGGGTCGGGTAAATGATTAGCACCAGAATATACATCCTGACACCATGAACCAGGAGGCCCGCCATCGTAGGTTTCAGCATAGATAGTTGGTGAAATTGTGGTTGCGTTAGCAGTGCTGACTACGGACGTTATGACGACAGCAAGCATAATGTGCGAGAAATTTGCGTTCATTGCAGTGACTCCCATATTATATTTTTAGTTGTTGACAGCATGCAATTAGTATGCTATCAATTAATTATCAATGACTTGCGTCTCTAGGTCGGGTTAGTAAACATAGGATTGTAAAAAAAGCTGACAGCCTAAGAGTGTTTTCTCCGCATCGAAAGCGGCCAAACTGTGCCGGAACAGTTAGTTTCAGCCCGAATTGACTTAGGAAACGCAGTTTTCAAGTGTAAGAAATCCTGACACCTTGAGGATGGCCGCTTCGCGTCGAAAGCGGGCATTAGGTCATTTTTAGATTAGCCTGGATTTTGTCCGCTTTGTGCCACAGCCGGTCAAACAGTAGGAAACACCTGCCCCAGCTTTCATTCGCGACTTACCCCACTCTGTATCGAAGCTGAGGTACCTCTCCGCGATTTAGCCTCTGTTCTGAGATCGCCATCAGCGTGAGTTCGTCGGTGACGTTGTAACGTGTTGGCTCTACGCTGTGAGATAAATATGCAGACTTGAATTCGTCCAGTTGGATGACTCCAGACTTACGGTTTCCCAAGCCTCTAGCAAGCGGAAAAAGCCGATTCACAAACACGAGTAACTCACCAATATCGTACATCCGATAAACCAGCTGGCAGCGGAAAAGTGCTTCCGTGATCGGCGGATTAGCGTAGAGTTCCCGTGATCGCGCGAGCAAGATCTGAACCATCGCCAGAATGTCTGAAAGAGCGACTATTAACTCCTCGCTTTCAGAATGCTTGATACAGTCGGCCAACACCGAAGAAAGTCCAATAGGGGTACTTGGCATTTCACTCTTGGGCATTGAGGGATCTGGGCTTGGTTTTAGGTGTGCGTGTTGCGCCTCGCGCTGCATTGAATCCCGATACGCTTTTTCGAATTCAGCAAAAAAGCTGCCTCCGAAAGCATGGAGCTCGCTCAGCATGGACGGAAGGGCAGCCCTCGCTGCTTGGAATGACCTCATCTGGCGTCGCCGCTCTCGCAATGTAGTAGCTAGGTAGACCACAATACTCGTTAACAAGGCGAGCACACCAACGTTGAAGCCTTGCCATCTGTCCCATACCGCCTGCATTTGCAGCCAATCACCGCGAGACTCTACGCATGGAAACCAGACCATCGCGTAGAGATAGATAGCAAGCAGAATTAGCGCCAGGGCGATGCTGCCTTTCCTCAGCAGCTTCACTCCAAGCCCCGTCGCGTCCCGAGGGCTGGAGGTAATTTTGAGAAATCGTACATCATTCTTTCCGTGTTGTTATATTTTCAAAAAGAATAGACCGATGTCCGCTATTAGGCGAAAGCGGACATACTGCCTACCCCCGACTGGCTGACAGGGCGCTCTGTTGGCTTTAGATATTTTCCGCCACGGCGGACAATTTATCTCCACCCTCATGGGGCAGCCGTTGACAGCACAAGACCATCAGTCTAATTTTTGTCCATTCCTAGCTTGGTTTCGAGACTAAGCTTTCTTTTCTCAGTCGAAGCCTTGTCCCCGCGTAAAATGCCGAGACAATCGTCATAAGCCTGCCACTTGAGAATTTCATCATAGGCTTCTTGCGTTTTCTTCAACTCAACTAAGATCATGGTAAGCCGGTTGATGGGATAACGGGATCGCCGACATGCCTTTGCCATAGTGCCTTTCATGTCGAGGGCAATAATGTCTTCGATGGCTTTGCGATAGATTGCAACTGCCTCCTCTGGCTTTTCTTTTTCCAGTTTTTTCGCCCTATCCAATTCAGCGCCAATATCGCTAGACAATTTGAAAAACGGTCGGGTTGCACTGTGATCAATCTCGCCTTTGACAACATCAATAATACAGCCGTAGCTCTTGGCGTTCGCTTTATTGAAAAAACCCAGTAAGCCTGGGCCACCAATAACCTCCACCACTCGGGCATATGCCACTCCGCCCATATCCATGTGATTGGCGAGTAGAATATCATTGCCAGGCAGGTATCCTAGCTGCTCGCCAGAAAAGCCAAATACAGCTATGGCGTTATTATCAAACTCATTATTTGGTTCGCGCTTTAGAGTTAGCCGCTGGCCAGGCTTCAACTTCTTTATTAGTTTCTGGCGATTCTTTCCGTCGGGATTTTCATGGGTGACACCGACTATCTTAGACTTGTGCTCTCTTTCTGGGTTGTAATCTTGATCTATTAAAGTGCTGATTCTACACCTCCACACCCGGCTCAAACGGAATCACTATCGTCTGAGGACTTCCAAGATTGTAGCCAATTGCCGCGCCTGCAATCAGTCCAAACAGCAGACCGACGGCAGCACCGAGCCAGAAGGTTTGCCGTGATACGTCGCGGAGACCTTTAGAGATGATCTGCTGATTTCGTTCTAACTTGTCCATGCCCAAAGGATAGCCCGCCCGGCAAGATGGGCAAGGTGTGGCTGGATTTGGTGGATGGTTGCCTGGGGCTGGCCCTGGACTATTCCCGATGACTTTCCCGACTAGCCTGCTGACTATTTGTTGACTCGCCGGGTTTCTTTTCAGGGGCACTTTAACGTAAGTGCTTGATTTAATTGGTGGAGCTAAGCGGGATCGAACCGCTGACCTCAACACTGCCAGTGTTGCGCTCTCCCAGCTGAGCTATAGCCCCGTAATACGGTATATGTCATTGATAATACTGGATTTTTTAACTAAACGTGATCAATGACGAGGTGCGCATTTTAGTGACAGGGGCCGCCACTGTCAACAGGCGGACGTGTTGGAGAGCGAACTCTCCCCTAGCCTCACAACGAAAGCCAAAGGCGCAACAGGTGGCGGCGCTCGGCCGTGTCCTCATAATCATCGTATTCTGTTCTGGCATGGAGGTTGGTGTGATTGGAAAGTAACTGGATATCACCCGGCTGCAGGTCCATGTCCATATACATTCCGGGCTCTGAGGCGATGGCCTCATAAGTGTCCAGCAGTTCCAGCTCCAGCGCCGTCAGCGGTGGGATATCCCTGTGGCGCTCCACAGAGCGAAAATAGTCCGCGTGGTAGAACGTCCACAGCCTGCCGTCGGCGTAGCAGGCGGGCTGGATCGGCAGTGTGCTGCCCGCCTCATTCACTTCCCGGTCGCGAATATCCAGTTGAACGGGTTCGAACAGGCGCGGCACCAGGTCGGGGCGCCGTTTTACCAATTCATTAAATACGGTTACCGAGCTGACTATACGGCTGTGGCCGCCAGTCTTCGCTTTCTTGAGACACAGCAGACCGACCACGTCTGCCGCGTCGCAGTGGTAGTCTATGTTTTCCGCAGTCTTGTATAGGCGGGCAGCCGGATCCTGCTGACTGGCACCGGTATCGATAACATGCCCCAGCAGATGGCCGTCGGGGTTCTGCTCTCCAGGCTTGCCCACATGCAGGCCAAAACACCAGAAAAAGAGTTCCGCCTGGGCCTGACTCCAGCGCGCCACCGGCACACCGCGTATCACTGCAAAACCCAGGCCGTCAGCCAATTGACTGCGCCACTCGCTAATTCGTGGTGCCAGCAACGGCAGCGGGAAGTCTTCCGCTGTCAGCTCCCTCGCGGGCTTACCGGTAGCGATGGCGGTAGCAATAGCCGCAGCAAGCTCGTCAACCTCCAGGCCCGACAATTGGTAGGCCATTTCGTCCAGCGGCGGTAGTTCACTGCCGCGCCACGCGGCCGGGCTGTCGATTGCTTGCACTATCGCCTTTTCATGAGGTCGGTGAAAGTAGTGCATTGCCTGCTCGCCAAAGGAAAGATAAGCCTGATCGTCCATGCGTTTTTCCCGGTGAAGAAACCATTGCTACAATATATCGCCGGCGGCTATTGTCAAAGCCCGGAACAGCTACTGTCCCGCCTGGCAATCGCTGTGCTAACCTGCGGGAATCATCCCAATCAAATAACACAAAGGTACTGCAATGTTAGGCAAATTTGTCCTGTGGTTATCCGCCATCGTATTTATCGCCTACGGGCTCGTCTGTCTGGTTTTCCCCCCACTGCCCGCGAGCTATGCCGGTTTCGAATTTTTCACCGGTGACGCACTGCCCGAGATGGGCGCCATGTATGGCGGACTGCAAACGGGCTTCGGCGTATTCTGCCTGCTGGGTGCACGTAAGGCTGACTACTATCGCCCTGCGTTGATGCTATTAATGCTGTGCATTGGGGGACTGGCGCTCGCACGTTGCTTCTGGGCAATCACTGGCGGCGCTGAAGTGGGGAATTATACCTATGGCGCAATGGCGTATGAGTACGCCACAGCGATTCTTGCGGCGCTGGCCCTGAGACGATAGCTAACGGCCATACTTTGGCAGGCGCAGACCAAACAGGATGGCCGAGGCGCGCAACGCAAAGGCCAGGCCGATGGCCACAGGCATCGCCAGGGGTTCTGTTTCGGGCAACATCTGCAGTGCAGTGAAACTTGCTGCGCCCAGCAGCGCTGCGGTCACATAGATTTCGGGGCCTAACAGTACCGGCTCCTGGTTGAGCAAGGTATCGCGAATAATCGAGCCGAAGGTGGCCGTCATCATCCCCATAACCACAGCCACCACCGGTGCCGCGCCCCATTGCTGCGCCTTGACGGTGCCCAAGACAGAGAAAAGCGCCAGGCCCACAGCATCGGCCCACAGCAGCACGCGGTGCAGCGAATTCAACAGCGGTGCCAGAAACCAGGTCGCCACAGACACAGCAATGCATATCCACAGGTAACGGGTATCGGCAATCCAGAAGATCGCGTCTGTGCCCAACAACAGGTCCCGGGCCGTACCGCCGCCGATTCCCGTGATCGTACCGAACAGGATAAACCCCAGGATATCCAACTTTCTCTCGGCCGCAGCCAGCGCGCCGGAGATCGCAAATACCCCCACCGCCATCATATCAACCAGTTCAATCGCGCCGTTCATGCCGCAGCTCAGTGCGCCTGCAGGTTGTCAGGCGCCATAGGTGTCACACAGGTACTGCACAATGTCAGTGGACTCGAACATGCCGACTTCCGTATTCGGGTCGTACAGGTAGGGGATAGACACCTTGCCTTCCATATCCTGCAGTGTCTGACGGTTGTGCAGCTGGCTGTCCGGGGTGATGTTCAGCGCGGCCCGCAGCGGCGGCAATATCCACTCCTGAAACTCTGTACGGCCGCAATTGCGCAGCACATAGGGTATCTCCATCTGGCACAGTAATTCCCGTACCGGCCTGGCGTAGGGGCTGGATTCAAAGCTGTACAATTCCAGCAGGTATTCAGGCTGCGTGCCGGGCCTTGCTTTCATGCCCTGGCGCATGCGCGGTGCGCTGGCCAGCATGGAACCCAGGGTTTGTAATTTACCGGCGCGCCACTTTAACGGCACAGAGCGCTGGCCGTAGGTGTCGAACAGGTAGGCGATAATATCCAGCGACTCATACATCTGCACACCGGTATCGCGGTCGACCAAAAAGGGAAACTGGGCCTTGCCGCCGCGCTCTACCACCTGGGGCCGGAAGCGCTCGCCGGAATCCGGGCAGGGGAAAATTTCCGCATCCAGGTCCAGCTCTGTCAGCACTTCCCTCACAAGGCGGCAGTACGGACAGTTTTCGATATCGTACAGCTGTAACATTTGCTTTGGCTTGATCAGCGCCGGCGCACTCTGGATACCACTCACTGGCCGCAGCAAGGTGGACAGCATGGATGTACCAAAATTACCCCTGTTCATAGGCTACTCTCCCGCCAGTTGCCGATAGTCTTTTTCCAGACGTTTCATCGCCTTTTTTGATACGCCACCCAACACATCGATAGCGTGCCGAATACGTGCCCGGCTCATGTCCGGGCCGAGCATTTCCATGGAATCCACCACTGAAAAAGAGGCGCTGGAGCCGGCTATCGCAATAAACAACGGCGCCAGCAGGTCCTTTACCTTCACTTCCATGGTGTCAGCCAGCGCTTTCAGCTCATCCCATACCGTATCCCGCGTCCAGTGACCCAGCGCTTCCATGCGCCACAAGGCAAACTGCAGGCCGCGCACAATGTCCTCGCGCTCGCCCTTCACACCGTCAAAGCTCGCCTCGTTGATCGGCAACGTGCCGGATACCAGAAATGCAGCCAGGGGGGCAAAATCACTGAGTGTCTCCATGCGCTTTTGCGCGTGGGGCAGCACCTTGAGCAGGTTGGCCTCGTTATAGGCCCACTCCACCAGACGCTGTGCCAGCTGCTGCTCGGTCAGGTCCTCGCGAATCCACAGGCCATTGAGCCAGCTCAGCTTTTCCACATCAAAAATCGGCCCACCCAGGGAAACGCGCTGTATGTCGAAGGCTGCCATCATCTGCTGCAGGGAGAACTTCTCGCTTTCATCGGGCATGGACCAACCCATTCTGCCCAGGTAATTAAGCAGTGCTTCCGGCAGAAAACCCATGCGTTGGTAGTAGAGGATGCTGGTGGGGTTCTTGCGCTTGCTGAGTTTCGATTTATCCGGGTTGCGCAGCAGGGGCAAATGGCACAGCTGCGGCATATCCCAACCGAAGTATTCGTACAGCAATTTATGTTTGGGGGCCGAGTTTATCCATTCTTCACCACGCAACACATGGGTAATGCCCATCAGGTGATCGTCCACCACATTGGCCAGATGATAGGTGGGCATGCCATCCGATTTCAGCAGAATCTGTGCATCCACCATGCTCCAGTCCAGCTCGATACTGCCGCGCAGCATATCCTCTACCGTACAGGCACCCTCCCCTTCAGGCACAACCATGCGGATAACAAAGGGCTCACCGGCATCCCGCCGCTTCTGTACTTCTTCTTCCGGCAGTTTCAGGTCGGAGTGCTTCAGTGCCGTGCTGTTGCCGGCGGCTCTGCGTGCGTCGCGCAGCTCGTCCAGCTCTGCCGTGCTGCGGTAGCAGTGAAAGGCCTTGCCCGCGTCTACCAGTTGACGAGCGTACTCGCCGTAGGTCTCCATGCGCTCGCTCTGGCGATAGGGGCCGTGGGGGCCGCCCACATCCGGGCCCTCGTCCCAATCGAGGCCCAGCCAGCGCAGGGATTCAAGAATCGCGCGCTCGGAATCTGCCGTGCTGCGGGTTTGATCTGTATCCTCTATACGCAGCAGAAACTGTCCGCCGTGGGCGCGGGCGAAGCAGTAGTTGAACAGGGCGATATAGGCAGTGCCTACGTGGGGGTCGCCGGTGGGCGATGGCGCAACGCGCGTGCGAACAGTCATGGGTATCCGGTATCTGGCATTCTGGAGCGGCGATTATACGGGCTGGGCAGCGCAAAGCCCACTGCGCTGCGCCCTGCGCTCAGGGCCGGGAGCCGGGAATCACTTCCCACTCGGGCGCCTCGAACTCCCCCACCAGGTGGATATCCACAAACTCTGCCTGACTGGCAATAATGGCCTGCACCTCCTGTGGCTGCCGTGCTTCCATCGCATCCCGCACCTCTTTGGATTCCCAGGTAGCGATCGCCAGTAGGACATTCGGTTCACCGATCTTGCGGTGCAGGCGTGTCCCCTGCGCGCCCGGCGAGCGCTGGATAATTTCGCTGGCCCGCAGCCACGCGTCGGCGTACTGCTCGGCGGTATACCCGGGTTTTATATGTACCTCAAAAATAAAATGCATGGCCCCTCCTCTCTACACCAATTCCGGCGCGCGATACAACAGCTCTGGCGGCACAGCCCCCTGCCAATCGAATGCCTGGAGCACGCCCGTGAAAGGCGCATCCAACCCGGCCCGCAAACACAGAGTCTCACCACTGACCGGGTGTACAAGCGCCAGGCCAGTACAGGCCAGAAGTAAGCGATGACAGTGGTATTGCGTCTGAAAAAAACGGTTGTGCACACCTTTGCCGTGTTTGGCGTCGCCAATGATAGGGTAGCCCAAGTGCTTCATATGCCGCCGCAACTGATGCCTGCGCCCGGTTACAGGTTGCAGTGCCACCAGGCTGTAGCGTGACTGCGGGTAGCGGTCCACGGCGAACGGGATCTCTACAGTCGCCAGCCGCTGAAAGTGCGTTGTTGCTGATTGCGCCGTTTTATCCGCACGGCGATCACGGTCGGCAATGCGATCCCACTCCTCCTTGAGGGCGTGATCTATCTGCCCACCCTCAGGACAATGTCCACGCACCACGGCAAGGTAATTCTTGTGGACAGTGCCCGCGGCGAACTGGGCGGATATGTCCCGCGCGATGTCACTGGACAGACCAAACAGGAGTACGCCGGACGTGGGCTTGTCGAGACGGTGAACCGGGTAGACGTGCTGGCCAATCTGGTTGCGCACCATTTGCAGCGCAAAACGGGTTTCGTGACGGTCTATCGGACTGCGGTGCACCAACAGACCGCTGGGCTTGTTTATCGCAACCAGGGACTCGTCCCGGTAGATTACTTCGCATGTCTGGTTGCTGGTCACGGGCACTCACTGGGATATACTGACGTCGGGACAACAGCAAATATATACACAGCCGTGAATTCCTACAAACCCGGATTCTCCTCACCACCATCGTTCAGAGGTTTACATGACGAGTTTTACTGCAGCAGATGTTACCGACCAGACAGGCAAAACCGTATTTATTACCGGTGCCAACACCGGGTTGGGGTTTGAGGCTGCCAAGGCTCTGGCCGGTAAGGGCGCACGAGTGTTGATCGGCTGTCGCTCAAAAGAGAAGGCCCAGCGGGCGCGCAAAGCTATCGTGGCGGAATACCCAAATGCCGACGTGGCCATAGTTGAATTGGACCTGGGTAATCTCGCCTCTGTTAAGAAGGCTGCAGCAGTCGTCGCCAGGGAACCTCAACTGGACATACTGATTAACAACGCGGGCATCATGATACCGCCCTATGAACTCACCAAAGACGGCTTCGAATCACAGTTCGGAGTGAATCACCTGGGCCCCTTTGCACTGACCGGGCTGTTGTTGGACAAGTTGCGGGAGAATCCCCACGCTCGTATTGTCAGCACATCCAGTATCGCCCACAAACGCGGCAAAATATATTTTGACGACATCAACGCAGAGCGCGGTTACAACCCGATTGTGCGCTACGCCCAGAGCAAGCTGGCAAACCTGTATTTCGCTTACGAGTTACAGCGCCGGCTGGAGGCCGCAGGAGACACTGTCATTTCAGTTGCAGCCCACCCGGGCATCGCAGATACCGAACTATCGCGCTATTTACCCAAACCACTGATGTTGCTGGCACCGTTGTTCCGCCCGCTATTCAATTCACCCGCCGAGGGAGCCTGGCCCACGTTGTGCGCCGCCACCTACGAGGGTGTGCAGGGTGGCGATTACTACGGCCCTTGTAAACGCGGCGAAACGGCCGGCCCTGCCAGAAAAGTTCAATCAATCCGCCGTAGCCACAACAAAGCGACAGCACAGAAGCTGTGGGACCTGTCAATTGAGATGACAGGTGTGAACCCGGGATTGAAACCCTCATAAGCCATGCTGTGGCCGCAACCACGGCCGCGTTGCTGCCCTTACAATTATCCCCCGGTTTGCCTACAGCAGTTGTCAGCGTGTTACCATGCGCGCACGTCATTAGGGCCCAGTCCATGGAAATTGTTACAACCTCCGCCACGTCGCTGCTGAAGCAAGCAGCGGTTACTGTTATTGCATCAATCTTTTGTATTTCCGCTCTAGCCGGTCCCCCACCAAAGCCCCAAATTCCAAAACGGGATTTCGAGTGGAGGGGCACGTTTATCGGCAATTCGGCAGATTTGTCTGCACCGCAAGTGGAGTACGACCTCATAGTCCGCGGAAAATGGCAAAATGGATATTTTGATTTGTATATGCTGCAAGGCGGAGAGAATAGCGATACCTGGGTGGAGAACCTTATCTTCCAGGACAAGCTCTATTCAATCACCCATAAGTGGCACACTGATCTCCCGGCATTTCTTAAGGGCACATGCTTTCAAAACATGGTGTACAACACCAAGCAGCCGTTAAATCCTTTATCTATCTCGGTAGATGATTTAAACCGCGGCCTGCAAAAATCACGGTTCGTGGGGCGCGAAAAAGTTGGCGGGAAGAAGGTGAATCACTTCCGTCACACCTGCCTGTCCCAGGCTGCCCCCCAATTTTTTCCTTTCGTGCCGAGTCCCGCAGACCCCGATGATCCCAATTCCCCCAATACAGCTCCATTCAGGGTGTTTTCAGATATTTATGTGCCAAGAGGAAAAGCTTACCCCTGGAGGCGATGGCTTCAAACCGGCGACGGTGTTGGCCCGGACCCGCAACAGGACGAGTGGTTTATTTCCAACAAGTCCAACAGGCGCCCGGAACCGATTGTCCTCCCCGAGCAGTGCCAGATATGGAACTCATTCACTACCCTGTTTTATGTGCAGCAAACGACCTGTAAAAATCTAGTTGAAAAGGAGTAGCTGGAGGATCTCACCCCTTGGGGCATGCCCCGGGGAAGCGCTGCGCCAATATCAAGAAGAATATTTCAAGGTAAGCGCTAAACAGAACAGCGCTGAAAACACCAAGCACTATCAACTTCACCCAGGCGGCAGTTACTGCCGGGCTGTCGTATCACCGTGCAAATGAATATCTTCGCGAAGCCATCGCCTGGCTGAAAGAGCCGCTGAAGTTATAATTGATAGCCCGCAACCGGGTCGGGCTTTAATAGTCACCGCCGTCGATTTTAACTCTCTCGTACCGAGTCGTGCGGCAAGTTATACTCTTTCTTTCTCCCGACTACTGTATGTATCGAGTGATCGCTATTCCATCCCCGATTTTTCCTCGGCATTCAAAATTTGCGGCTGAAGGGTGCACCGTGACAATAAGCTTTCAGATCAAACCTGATGGAGCCATTTGGTTTCCATCTTCGGATGGGCGAGAGGAGTCCGTATCATTTGAGGCGAACTCCTATACAGAGCCCGAAGCGTGCGGAAATAGGTACGCCAAGTCATTGATGAAATCCCTACTTAAAGGCCAGTTTACTGAGGACTCAGTGGGTACTTCTTGCGTATACAAGCATGTCTTCAAATTAGAGCAGTAACTGCCCTGAATGTTGTTCACATTGGCCGCTCATGGCACTTTTTTGCCGGTACCAGACTAAGATATATTCCGGTCAAACAGACAGTTAGCGACTGTAAGTTCAAATGTTTTTCAAAAAACAATCAGGTAAGCAGATGCTACGCAATTCATTTTTTATCCAACCCATCAATTCGATGCGAAACGCTTTGCTTGCATAGTAAGCCAGCCATGACTGCTAACTAACAAGATCCCAGCAACAATTAGCCCCGCACCGACAATAAAGTTTGGTTCAATTTGTTCATCAAGCCACCAACCGCCCAGTAATACACCAAGCACAGGGGTCATAAAGGATAAGATGCCAAGCTGAGAGGCTTTGTAGTGGGTTAATAGCCAGAACCAAAGCAGGAAGGCGAGAAAAGCAACGCCAACACCATGAAATGCGAGGCTCGCAATCACTGTGGATGTTAAATTTATATCCGTCTGCTCTGTCCATACAGACCAGAGAGTTAGCGCGATAAATCCGATTAACAGTTGATAAAACAGAACTTGCTTAGCCGGCAACGCCGCCAGTCCTGTAGTACGCACAACTACCGTAGTGGCTCCCCAGGCAGCACCACCGAGGAGTGCCAGTAGATCTCCCCAAAAGATAGCAGCATTGAGCTTTATATCTTCATCTCCTCCCAGGAATGCCAAGGCCGTACCTCCGAAAGCAAGCACTATACCGAACCACTGAACGCTATTCATACGCTCATTAGGGATTTTGATATGTAAACCAATAGCCGCAAATATCGGGGAAGTATAAAGAAGTACAATCGTATGCGAAGCACTTGTGTATCTTAAGGCTTCCCCCAAAAACAGAAACTCCAGAGTGAATAACACACCAATCCATAAGGCCGGCAAACGATTCTCCGACGTCAACCCGATCTGTGATCGCCTGGTTCGGATCAGGAGCATAAGTAACATAACCGCGATGCCATAACGCAGCGCTATCTGAAATACTGGCGCGATATCTTCTGCAACAGCTTTCAGTATCACCTGCTGAGAGGCCATCACAGCACAAAATAGCAACATACAGCCGAAGGCAAAAAGATCGAGTGGTTTGCGGATTCCCATCCCTACTCCTCAGAATGAATGTGATACTGCATTATGAATCGTTTATTTTTATTGATATAGCTAGGTTCAGAAAAACCAACACCCAGTACTAAATATTGATGGTACAGACTATTTCGGCTCTGGCTTTGTGGATGTCGCGCCAGCCGCGCTTACAGCCACTAATAACATATCCTTTTCTAGCGGGAAAATCCTTGATTTTCGCTTTTCTTTCGAAGAAGTATTCGCCTCTATCTCAGATAATTCCAACCCCACTACAGAGGGCTTTAGGACTGACGCGACAGGTGAAGTAATTGCGTTTGTGGATACGAGTACAATCGGGACCTTTGCAGATTTCTCCACTGCTTTCGACTCTACTACTGGTCTTGGTAAAGGTGTATTTTTTGGCGGGTCAGGTTTTGAATTCAACGCTCGTAGTGACTTAACGGGAGGAAACCTGGTCACTGGTGGAATGTACTCGATTACGCGAAGAGACATTCCCGTTCCTGCCCCAGCCACCTTAGGTCTCTTCGGTCTCGGTCTAGCTGGACTCGGCTGGTCACGCCGCAAAAAACAGCGTTCCTAAAATCAGGCCCGGCTCCTAATAGCCCGCCATAAAGCGGGTTTTATTTTGCCTTCAATTTGAGGTAGCCAGTGTTTTCTTGATAGGGCAATATGGAAACCTGGTGTTCGCCGACCTCTTGTTACCTAATGACCGCTGCTGGCGCATTAGTGCTGGTGAACCACTAGATATACTCGGCTGAAAAGATGGATATTTTTGGGCTTAGTTTAATGAGGTCAGTAAAAAGAATATTAGTAGCATACGCCACAGCGGCCTTACATGGGACGCTGGCACTTCTTCTTTTTGCTTCCCTGTCTTATGGCGGTGAAATTGGTGACTCATCCAGGACGCCAAAATCCTCTATTTCAGGCGTGCCGTTGATTGCACCTCAAATGCCCAGAGCGGAAGACGAAGAGCGTGAGCGTGGCATACTGGAAGGTCAGGTCAAGGCATACGATGCCGGTTTACAGATTGATCTGAGGGGAGTAGCTGTACCCGAGCTTGATATTAGACTGATCAGAAAGCGTGACATTGCCGCGATAAAACCGGTGCTGGATTCGCTGAGCAACTATGGCATTCCCATGTATGATTTGGATATTCGATATATACCAAAGGTAGGCCGAGAACTTCCTGGCCCAGGTTTTTTCGAACTCGAACAGTTCATTGACGGGCACAGGGTTGGTTTTCTCCGTTTAGCCTCAATTAAGGAAGGTGGTTATGATCCGAGAAGTCATATTACCGGACTTCTCATCAATCCACATCTGCCCCAGTTGAACCGCAAAAACTGGATGCCCGAGAAAGATGCTATAAATATGGCTACTGATGTTCTTATGCGAGACGTGAAATCTGATGGCACTTCAGATTGGTTTCTGGCCCTGGTTCGTGAGGGCAAACTTGCTGGAGAACTGCAATTAAAGGTGGGTTCAAGTGAAGAAGGGATCTCTGTCTATCCGATCTATAGTCTGACAAACGACTATACGACTGTAAGGATCAATCTATATGACGGCTCGATGGATACGTTCGAAAACTCCCCTTTTAATTGATTGAATCCAAAGCGCATTACCGCCTAAAAGCGGCCCCGAAAAACGAGGCTCGGTATGCCAACATTCAGGTAAAGCAGTCCCATGAGATGGCCAGGGTGAGAGTGCGGGGGATGAGGAAGTTCAAATCAGTATCCCAAGCGCAGCGCTTCGCCATCGCCCATGCCGCTGTCAGTAATCCATTCAAGCTTGGCAGGCATCGACGAATCGCCTATAACTAGATAAGAAGCAATTGATAACTTAACAGAGGATAGCGAGCATGCAACTTCCCGGCCCCCTTGTCAGTACAGGCTGGCTAGCCCAACACATCGGCGATGAGTCCTTGCGGATCTTCGATGCGACCGTACTACTGACCCCTAATGATCCCGATCCGGGCTATACCATCGTAAGTGGTCGCGATGCCTGGGCGGAAGAGCATATTCCCGGTGCCGGTTTTATAGACCTGCTTGCTGAATTCAGCGACCAGTCCGTGCCGTTACCCCTGACCATGTTGCCGCCCGAACAGCTTGCCGAGCGTGCCGGTGAGGCTGGAATCGGTGGAGACACCGCTGTGGTCATCTACGGCGCCGGCAGCATGATGTTCGCTACCCGCTTGTGGTGGATGTTGCGTTCGATTGGCTTCGACAATGCCGCGGTGCTCGATGGCGGCTGGGAGAAGTGGCAGCGCGAAGGCAAGCCGACCACCAGCGTGGTCAGTCGCTACCCCTCCTCCATGTTGGTCCCCAATCCACGCCCGGGGAGTTGGGCAGACCGGAATGATATGCTGGCGGCGATGCATGACCAGTCGGTGTGCACCATCAATGCGTTGCAACCTGACATCTACAACGGCGACATCGCCAGGTACGGGCGCGCCGGCCACATCCCCGGTAGCCACAACGTTTATTACGATCACCTGCTGGATCCCGCAGATGGGACCTACCTACCACTGGAGCAATTGCGGGAGTGCTTTGAGGCGACTGGCGTTATGCAGAAATCACGGGCTATTGTGTATTGTGGCGGGGGTGTGTCGGCTACTATGGATACGCTGGCGTTGACCATGCTCGGCCATCAGGATATAGCGGTGTATGACGGCTCCATGTCCGAGTGGGCCCAGGACCCGTCCCTGCCGCTGATCAGTGGTGATAATCCTTGATTAGCAGTCGGCCCCAGTACAGAAGCACAGCTGGTACTGGCAAATGAAGGCGCTGATATTGGATGTGTTTCCTTTTGGGACTCCGGCCTGATTCCGCAGACAAACATACTCTCTATTTCACCACAAAGCTGACATTATCCGGGAGAGAAAATCTAGCCCTTGTTTGGTCTCTCATATACGTCAAGCAGTGGTTCCGCTGGGGTCAAATCTGCCTACCTACTTGAGTTTCGTCTTCTCACACCTTAGGAATCCTTATCCCAACCTACCGACCAATCATTGAGGGTCAGCAGTTGTTCTCCCAGCTCTTTACCCCATTTGGTATAACCAAAGCCGTCCTCGTTGTGATCAATAAGATTGAGTTCGCGTAACTCCTTGAGTCGCTGATTCAGACTTGTGGGCGATACGTCGTCGCAATACTTTCTTAGTTCACGGAACGTCATTCTTCCAGAACGCAACTCCCATAATATTCTTAGTGACCAACGTTTCCCAAGAATATCCAGGAGGCGCATGATAGGACGGCCTGTCTTGGATCCGCGTGCTTTAGTTTTCATCACGTTACACTCTTGACGCTACACATAATGTAGCGCTATTATTACGCTACATTTAATGTAGCATGGAAGTTTGCATGAAGCATGTTTTAAAACCTATTGATCAGCCTTATGCACCGGAGATCGCCGAGATATTTTCTCGATACCCGCAGGATAAAGACGGGTACATTTTAAAGTTGTTTCGCGTCTTTGCGAACAGTAAACGCTTTCTGACCACTAAAGGTGCGCTCAATCTTCTGGACGATAAGAGCCCACTATCCATTCACGAGCGCGAGATCGTCATTCTTAGAGTCACCTCGAATTGCAACTGTGAATACGAGTGGGGAGTACATGTAACGACCTTTAGCCGCGCCGCTCAACTAACCAACGAACAGGTACGAGCGACTCGATTAGAGGTCGATTCCGTTGACTGCTGGACGGAAAACGAAAGCCTATTGATTAATTGCGTAGACCAGCTTTGCAGCGGCGCGAAGATTAAAGATAATAATTATGAGAAGTTTCAAGAACAGTGGAACCTCGAACAACAACTAGAGATCCTCGCCCTCTGCGGTAACTATCATCTAATCAGCTTCATCGCGAACAGTGCGAGGATCAAACCTGAACCGGGTGTAGCTAGGTTTCCACTATAACGAACAGGTAAACGACGTAAAAGGAATGTGTCCCATTGCCGCCTTTGTGCCTGTCATTTAAGGAGATATACTCAGGCCAAAAAGGGCAGCTACCGACTCAAAGCGGACACCGGTAAATCCGAAAGTACCTAGCGTGCCACTAGCATCAACAACAACTTCCTATGCCCAATTTTCGCGCTGCGATGCGAGATTGATATGAATTTGTAGGCTATGCTCTAGGGAGTGCTCAAAGTTATAGATCATGAATTTCTGAGTGTTTCAGCGCTCAGAGCCTCTTTGGAATACTTTCGCACATTTTGAATAGTTGTCACCAGCTGTATTTGGTGACCGACAAAGGAAGTCCTGGAGCAGGTCTTCGTTCTATAAAAAGGAGTTAACACTATGAATAATACGAAACTGATAAGCGCACCAATGGCTTTGTTTATTGCCTTGTTGGGCACAGCTATGGCTGCCTCAGCCCAGCAACAACAACCACAGCAGCAACAGCAGCAGCAGCAAATGCAACAGCAGTTGCAATCGCAGCAAAATCAACAAGGGGCTCAAGTTCAGTACCAGATAAGCGGCCCGAATGGATCGGCGCAGGCAAGTGGATCAGGGCCCAACCAAGCGGCAGCTGGTTATCAGGCTTCTCAGCAAATGCATCAGCAAGCCCAGCAGCAACCACAACAGGCTCAACAGCAGTAGTCACAACGATTAGCTCAAAGCCGCACTGTGCTTGTTTGCGACTGAGCCCCGCCACAGTGCGGTCTTTTTGCCCGTTTTAATGAAAACAGGTAAGTGAATATTTTCATAACCGGCGTTGCCCCCCCAAAATACGTTTTAGATTAGAATATTGAACGTATTATTCCGCCATCAATTCTAAGCGCCGAGCCATTGATTGCCGAAGAGAGGGGGCTGCTTAGGAAGCATACAAAATCAGCAATCTCTTTTGGGTCGATCAAGCGGCCTATAATGGAGGTTGGACGATTCTCACGCATAAATTTCTCTTCAGCGACCTCGTATTCCATTTCGGGAAATAGCTCCTGAATAAATGTTTTAACGCCTTCGGTACGAGTTGACCCCGGCAGGATGGTATTTACAGTAACGCCTGTGCCTTTTGTTAACTCAGCCAAGCTGCGCGATATGGACATCTGCATTGTTTTAGTAGCGCTATAATGAGCCATTTCCGGTGCTGGATTCACAGCGGACTCACTAGAGACAAATAGTAGGCGGCCTGTGTTACGGGCAACCATAGCTTGTAAATAATGGCGACTGAGACGGACACCGGACTTGATATTCACATCAATGATTTTTTGCCACTGCTCATCGGTGCTGTCGAAGAATTCGACTGACTCATAAATACCCAAGTTGTTAATTAGGATATCAACACTAGGTAGCTCCCTGATCGTCTTTTCATTGCCTTCGAGCGTTGCGTTGTCAGCGACCAGGCTGATTAGTTGCGCATTTGGTACCCGCTTAACAATGGATTCCACCGCGCTCTGAACAGCCTGTTCTGAGCGTCCATTGATGACAACATTAGCTCCTTCAGCGGCTAAAGCGGTAGCGATTTCCAGGCCGATACCTCCTGAAGAGGCTGTGATCAATGCTGTTTTTCCGGTTAGTTCTAGATTCATGGGATGTCTCTGCTATCACGTTGAAAGAGATGTCAGGATAATTCATTTCATTCGTGCAATTAATACCTATAATTAAACAATACTTTTGCAAATGAGGAATGAATGAGTATTGCCGTCGATCAGCTAAGAGCCTTAATTACTGTTGCTCAATCTGGAAGTTTCAGTCGTGCCGCCGAGCTGCTAGGGCAGACGCCATCTTATGTTAGCCGAAAGGTCAGCGGCCTTGAGCAGCAGCTGAGTATTCGGCTGTTTACTCGAACTACCCGTAAATTGAGTTTGACCCCAGAGGGGAGTGAGGTGTTAGGGAAGGCTTTAGAGGCCATGAGGATTATTGATGACATTGGAGATAATGCTCTCCATGGGCATCGCGAACCTCAGGGTAAGCTTAAGGTCGATGCTGCTTCGCCTTTTTTACAGCAGTGCATCATTCCCAATATTGCTGGTTATCAACAGGCATACCCTAAGGTGGAAATCGAGTTGACGAGCTTTGATCGGGTAGTAGATCTCGTCGAAAATCAGATCGATATTGCCTTTAGGATTGGCGAGCTTCGTGATTCTTCACTACATTACAAACTCATTGGGCGCTCCAAGCTTCAAATACTGGCTAGCCCGACTTACCTGGAAAGGTATGGCAAGCCGGAGACCCCTGAGACTCTAAATCTACATAAATGTTTGGGATTTTCTCAACCGCTTAGCTTGAACAAATGGCCGGTAAAGGTTGGAAATAAAGCCGGATTGGCAATTACTCCCGTATTGACGGCAAGTAGTGGTTCGGCACTTAGGCAGCTGGCACTAGAGGGCGTAGGTATTGTTTGCCTGGCAGGGTTTATGACTTACGACGATATAATATCAGGCCGGCTTGTGCCTTTGTTGAGCGACCATATTTTAGAACGCTATCAAGTGATCAATGCAGTCTTTTATCGTGATTATCAAAGTTCAATGAAGCTAAATAGTTTCATTGATTTTATTAGTCAGAATATAGCGGGTCGATTGGCAACGACCACACAACCGTTGAACAATGCGTTTTAGGGTAAATGGATGATCGTATTCCTTAGAAAAACCATTGATTTATTGGGATCATCTTTTCTGGCTTCGTCTATTCTGATAGCTACCTTCTGGGCTCCAAGTACCTGGGCTGACGAATGGTCTGTAAAGCTCAATCGGTCCGGCCAGACAGCCAACCGAAACGTCGAGATCAGGAGTAATGGCGTTATACTCACAGCTAGTAAAGCTCGTGAAATGAGTATTTGTCCCAATGCTTCAACGAGCAAGGCATTGGAAGAAACGCACGCCATGGTCCGTGCATTATTCAGTCAGTACAGCACATATGGTCGCGTTATATTCAGGAATCATTGTAGCGACAACCCTTACTTTTTACTGACCGCCTCAAGCCAGGGGTTAAAACTACAGATCGATTACTGGTCCGGCCCAAGCTGTATGGGGCTTGATGAGGATATTCCAGAAATTCGGGATTTGATAGTTCATCTTGAATCAATATACCTCCAGCACCCAGATTGCTGAGAAAAGTGACTGTCTGGTCATGGCACCGTTGTGACTGTTGAGCAGTTAGATATACTCAAGCCAAAGGGGCAGCTGCCAACTCACAGCGAAGTTAACGGCGCGTCCAGTGGTGCTGAGAATTTCAGGGAGAAAATTTAGTGAACGCAGTGAACCTTGCTTCAAAGCTTGCTATGTTCGATGAACACTGGTCACCGAAAATAGTCTCGAGCTTCAACGGGCACGACGCGATGGTCGTGAAGGTGCAGGGTGAGTTCAATTGGCATTCGCATCCCGACACAGATGATTTCTTTCTCGTGCTGAATGGGAACCTAATAATCAAGCTTCGAGACGGGGATGTCCATCTTGGGCCAGGAGACCTCTACGTGGTTCCCAAAGGAGCAGAGCATTGTCCCGTTGCGAAGGCAGAAGTTCATCTTCTTCTACTCCAACCGGTCGGCACGCCAAATACGGGGGACGAAAGCACCGCAGCAATAAAAGAGGCCATTTAGTTTGTTCAACAATGGTCGATGAACTCAGGCATTACTAAGGGTCCGCTGCTGGCCCATTTGTGCCTGCCGTGCTGTCAGATATACTCGATTGAAATACTCATCTACCGGCCCCTACCTGACATAAAGGCATAATTTTTTCCCACTTTTATCGACCCCGCTGTTTCTTTGGCAAAGCCAGTCACAGTCGGTATCAACGGCCAATGCCAAAAAATCTCCAGACGATCGTTTTGGCTGCTACGCAGGATATATAATACGCACCCCCATTCACTGATTCAGAGATAGTAGCCATGGCCTCGATACTGTACGTGCGAATCAAGTCCAATTTGAGCCTCGACGAGTTCGACCGACGAATGCTTGAGCGCAGGCCGCAGTTCCTGGACGTTCCAGGGCTAATCCAGAAAATGTATGGCCGCGACCCGGAGAGTGGAGACATCTGTGGAATTTATTTCTTCGAAGATGAAGCGTCACTGGAAGCTTACCGTGAAAGCGCACTCGCCAAATCCATTCCTACCGCTTACGAAGCGATAGATGTTCGGCGAGAAAAGTACGATGTTTTGTATGCGCTACATCCAGATCGCGGCCCGGCTACCGCCTGAGAGCGCATATACATAACAGGTGCAAGTGTTGAGCTGCAAGCGGGGAAGGTGCAAAATGCACCGCCGCAGCAATGTGGTAATGTGCTATTCACCACCGCCGTTAATGCATCCGTACTCTATATTCGCGGGAATCTCGAACATCGACACCTCACACAGAAAACTCTCGATCGCGCCGATGATGGACTGGAGCGATCACCATTGCCGTTACTTCTGGCGTCTGATCACCAGGCAGACGCTGCTGTACACGGAAATGGTTACCACTGGTGCTCTCATCCATGGGGATCGGGAGCGCTTCCTGCATTTCAACACCGAGGAACACCCGGTAGCCCTGCAGCTGGGGGGCAGCGATCCAACTGACCTCGCCCGCTGTGCGAAATGGGCGCAAGACTGGGGCTACGATGAAGTGAACCTCAACTGTGGCTGCCCTTCTGACCGGGTACAGTCGGGGATGTTCGGCGCCTGCCTGATGGCGCAGCCACAGACGGTGGCCGATGGTGTCAAAGCCATGCGCGATGCCTGTACGCTCCCGGTGACCGTGAAACACCGCATAGGTATCGACCACATGGAATCCTACGAGGAAATGCTCGATTTTGTCGGGCCGGTGGCGGAGGCCGGATGCGAGGTGTTTATTGTTCACGCCCGTAAGGCCTGGTTGCAGGGCCTGTCACCGAAGCAGAACCGGGAAGTGCCACCTCTCAATTACCCCTGGGTTTACCGCTTAAAAACAGATTTTCCGCAGCTGACGATAGTCATTAACGGCGGCGTTCAAACACTGGATCAATGCCAACAGCATTTGCAGCACGTAGACGGCGTCATGATTGGCAGGGAGGCGTACCAGAACCCCTGGATGCTGGCAGACGTGGATTCAAGCGTATTCGGTATGGACAAGCCAGCGCTATCTCGGGATGATATCATCGCTGCTTTGCTTCCCTATGTGGAGCAACAGCTCGCTCGTGGTGCTCACCTGAACCATATCACCCGGCATATCCTCGGCCTCTACCAGGGCGTGCCCGGCGCACGGAAATTCAGGCGTCACCTGAGCGAAAACGCGTACAAGAAAGATGCAGGGCTCGATGTTCTACGTGCCGCATTCCAGCTGGTTAAGGAAACCGGCCTCAATGCGCAATCGAGTTCAGCTGCGTAGACAGGGGGTGCTTAACGACATGACAAACAAACTGGATCAACTCAAAGCGATGACCGATGTGGTCGCCGACACCGGCGATATAGAGGCCATCAAGCGTTTCCACCCGCAGGACGCCACAACCAACCCGTCCCTGCTGTTGAAGGCGGCCGCCCTGCCCCACTATGGCGCACTGTTGGATGCGGCGCGCGATTGGGCTGTCCGCCAGGGCGGCTCCAGTGCGGAGCAACTGGCGAACTGCTGTGACCGCTTTGCCGTTGATGTGGGCAAAGAGATACTCGCCATTGTCCCCGGCCGCATCTCCACCGAGGTGGATGCTCGCCTGTCCTTTGACAGCGAGGCCACGGTCGCGCGAGCGCGCAAGCTGATCGGCATGTACGAGGAAAGCGGCATAGGCCGTGAGCGTATTCTGATCAAAACTGCCTCCACCTGGGAGGGCATCCGCGCCGCAGCCCAATTGGAACAGGAAAACATCAACTGCAACCTGACCCTGCTGTTTGGCTTCAGCCAGGCCGCTGCCTGCGCCGACGCCGGGGTCTATTTGATCTCGCCGTTTGTCGGCCGCATTCTCGACTGGCACAAGGCCAATACCGAGCTGTCGATATCCACGCCCCAGGACGACCCCGGCGTGCAGTCTGTCACGCGTATCTATAACTTCTACAAGCAGCACGGCTACCAGACAGTGGTCATGGGCGCCAGTTTCCGCAATGCGGGTGAAATAGAGGCGCTGGCCGGCTGCGACCGCCTGACAATCAGCCCCGCCCTGCTGGAGGAATTGGCCGCCGACGAGGGCGAACTTCCCCGGCAGCTGGACCCGGCCACCGCCAACTCCTCTGAACCGAAGTCGAAGATTTCCGAGGCACAATTTCGTTATGCCTTGAACGACGACGCCATGGCTACCGAAAAACTGGCAGAGGGTATCCGCAATTTTGTTGCAGATCAGGTCAAACTTGAACAGGTAATCAGTACACGATGATTGACGCGTTTAGAAAACTGTTTGAAGTACCCCCACAGGAAACTCTGCAGGAAAAGGAATACCGCCTCAGGCTGGCCGCTGCTGCACTGCTTCTTGAAACGGCCCGGGCGGATTTCAGCGAGGACAAGATCGAGCAGGACGAGCTGGAAAAGCTGCTGTATGAAAGCCTCGAATTAGACCGGTCAGCAGTGCGCGAGTTGATAGCACAGGCCGCTGCGCAGTTGGATGAGGCAACGTCACTGTATGACTTTACCCGGGTCATCAATGATCACTATCTACCCGCACAGAAACTGGAGCTGATTGCGTCCATGTGGCGCGTGGCCTATGCCGATGGCCGCCTCGACAAATACGAGGAATACCTGATCAGGCAGGTTGCCGAGTTATGCTATGTTTCGCACCAGGACTACATCAGAACCAAGCTGGCTGCCGCGCCCCCTTCAGCCGCGCTCTAGCGCGGTTAACAGGTCCTTGAAACGGGCACGATTCACCGGATTCAACTCCATCAGGGCTTTGTGTGCCTCTATCACCTTGTCTTTCACAGCCAGCTCACTGCCCTCGACCACAGGAATGGCTGCGATCTCCTCCGGGTTGCCGCATACCTCTTCACGCACGTCAAACAGCCGCTGGAAGCCCATACTTCTAATGAGACGGTTAATGCCCGGGTCACAAGAGTAGATAGCGGGCTGAAAACCAAAGCGCTCTTTTACTGTCAGCGCCAGCTTGGCGAGCAGCCCCAGCGTAGTGCTATCCAGGCCCTCAGCACTGCACAGATCTACCCAGACGCTGGCAAAAGCCGGGTCATCAAACATCTTGTCGAAATAATCGTCGATAGTGGTGCACAGCGTTAACCTGACATCACCTTCGAAACGGATCACATAGGCGCCGTTTTGACTGGCAGCGAGTATCCTCCCCTCGTGCATATCAGCCACGTTTGCTGATGAAAAGTGCGGCGATATCATCCGGTGCCGTCTCTACCCGATCCAACCCCAGGCGGGTTACCAACTGCTCCGGTGACTCGGACGTCTGCTCGAATACGTCGAGAAAATACTTTTCTTTTTCGATTAGGTTTTTGGGTGGGAGAATCTCGAGTATGCCATCGGAAAACAGGGCCAGCATAAAGCTGTCAGGCAAGTCGATAAAGTGTTCCTCGTAAACGGCATCTTCCATAATACCAACAGCCGTCCCCTCGCCTCTTAAGTAGCGCGCCCCTTCGCTGGATACCAGCACAGGCTGTGGCAGGTGCCCGGCAACGCTGTAACGCAGCGTATTGAGTTCCATATCCAGGACACCCACCACCATGGTGGCAAACTTGCCAACGGCGAGGTCCAGTAATTCTTTATTGGCGCGCTTCAACATGGCAATCGGGCTCAACACGCTATCGTCGCGTTGACGTAAAAAATCAGAGCGCTTGCGGGCGAACAGGTTTTTCAGCAACACCGTGGCGAAGGCTGAGGAACTACCGTGGCCCGAGACATCAGCCATGAAGAAGGTTACGAAATTATCCGCTACGGTGAAGTAATCGGTGAAATCGCCGCTGAGGTATAAAGAAGGGATAACGGTGTGGCTGATAACGAAGTCTTGCAATACCAGTGGTGTAGCCGGCAACATTTTTAATTGCACCTGACGGCCAGCCTGCTGGTCCTGCTCCAATACTTTAACCGTGGCCCGCAGTTCGTTGTTGGCAGCTTCCAGGCGCTGACGTGACTCCTGCAATTCTCGCCGCATTGCGCGTTGACGCAAACAGCGCTCTATCGATTTGAGCAGCGCCTGACTATTTTTGATCGGGCGCACAAAAAAATCACTGGCACCCAGGTGCAGGGCCGTCATTATGCGGTCGGCGTCCACTACATCACTGAACATGATTGCCGGCACCTGCGCATCCATTTCCCGCAATACCCGACGGGCCTCCTTCCAGGAGACACCCTTCAGGTCCAGTTCACACAAGACCACATCGAATTCGCTGTCAATGCCCAGAGAAATGCCCACATCGATAACATCCGTGATGACGGTGGTGGTGTAACCGGCCGCGCCGACCAGCTCCGCGAGCGCCTCGGCACGGGCCGGGACATCGTCGATTACGAGCACATTTCCTGTTGCGGCCATCAGCGGGGACTTTGAGGGGAGGTTCGGCGTGACACTACGCCCATCAATGTCTTCAGGCAACCGCAACTAGAGAGCTTTGGGGAGGATTTCACAGATTTTGAACTCGAATTTCGGGGATCCGTATTTATGCCCGGCCGGGCACAATCAGAAGTCTTCCCAGTCGTCCTCACTATCCTCGTAATCGGAGAAGTCGTCCTCCACAATGCCCCGTTTGACGAAGGCCTCACGGCGGCTCAGATAGGCATCGCGCAAGAAGATGTAGCGGTCTCCGGTAATCAGGTCCTCGGCATCCAGCACACGAGCACGAAAGTCGATAACCTCCACGGTCCAGAAGGTCCAGGCCCAGGCGTCTTCATTCACCAGTGCCGGTATCGAGGAATAGGTATCGGCGAAATATCCGACGGTACTGCGCACCGTGCGGGGGCCGATGACCGGCATCATTACGAAGGGACCCGATTCCACCCCCCAAACAGCCAGGGTTTGACCGAAATCGGCCCGGAAGGGTTCTATTCCCATGGGGGTCGCTACATCTATGAGGCCCGCCAGGCCCAGCGTTGAGTTAATCAGAAAACGCCCACCCGCCTTGCCGGCACCCACAATTTCGCCCTGAAAGAGCGAGTTGAAGAACGAGTTGAACTCGTAGATGTTGAAAATAAAATTGGTCACGCCCTGCTGGGCAAACTCGGGCAGCACGAACTTGTATCCCTTGGCGACCGGGCGCAATACCCAGGTGTCCAGGGTATCGTTGAACGCATAAACCTTGCGATTGAAGGGTTCCCAGGGATCAATTACCCCGTATTTTTCGTTTTTTTCGGGTTCTTGGGCCCACAGGGCGGGTGACACTATCACCAGCAGTGTCAGCAACAAGCAGCGCAGGAAATTCATGAGACCAGGTGTCGTGATTTCGGGTTGGGAATGGTACGCCGACTACCCGGTGGGGGCAACCGTGGATTGCCGGGCGCTGTAGCCCTATTCCAGACCGAGCACGGCACAATCGAGCAACTCCCGCAATTGTTGTGCGCCAAATTCCATTAAACCAGACTTGTCCATGCCGGCCTCCCTGGCCAGAGTGCCGAGCAATTCCTCGCCAGTGGCGGAAACGTTGTCGCGGGTGAGTTCAACCAGCCGCGCAGAAACCGCATTCAATTCCATAAATCGCACTCGGTCCTCCCTGTCCCGGTACACCACCAGATAGGTTGGCGCGTCCGCTGTTGCGGGCTGAAACCCGGGCCCGATACGATGTACCGGGTATTGGTAATTGAGCAGCCACGCCACGGGTGACAGGCGCGGGATCACCAATAGTGGGTCTTCACAGCTCTGGGCCGACGGCGGTTCCTCCAGGGATATATCCAGGGCCAATTCCACCCACTCATAATGTGCAAGCTCAGTCATAAACACCGGATCGACAGCTCTCATCTGATGCTCTTCAAGCAAAAACTGGAGAAATTCCTGGCCGATTTCCAGAAAATACGGTGTGTGACAGCTGTGTCCGTCAATAAAGGCACGAACAAGGCCATGCCAATCGTCCTCTTCATAGAGACTTTTTAACACAGGGAAGCCGGAGCTGATGAAGCTTTCGATGTTGTTGTAAACAAGACGCTTGTAGATATCCAGACGCCGCTGCTCTACCCCCGGTGGCGCAGGTGCAAGCTCCGGGTTCCGCAGATATTGCGCCATCTGCAACTGGCTGTCTCTCAGACTGGCGTTGCTCATGCGGTTGCCTGCAGCGGCAGTGATTTCGCGGCGACAGCCTGAAGCTGCCGCACCTGCTCCACTTCCTTCAGCAGCTCCGCAATGGGCGGTATATTGAAATCCCGTTCCAGCAAAGTTGGCATGGGGCCCAGACGCTGATATGCCTCGGCCAATATCGCCCACACAGGATCAATCACGTCGGCCCCGTGTGTGTCCACCTTCAGGTCCGTGGCCTCATCATAATGGCCCGCCACATGGATATAGCGCACGCGCTCCAGGGGCAGCGCGTCCAGGAACTCGAGCGGGTCATAGCCGTGGTTGATGCTGTTGACGTAAATGTTGTTAACGTCCAATAACAGGCCGCTGTCACTTTCCGATAATACAGCCCGGACAAACTCTGCCTCGGTCATATCGGCCCGGGGCTGGGCATAATAGGAGGCATTCTCCAGCACGATGGGCTGCTCGAGTATATCCTGCACCTGACGCACCCTACCCGCGACGTAATGCACAGCCTCCTCAGTGAAGGGTATCGGCAGTAAATCGTACAGGTGTCCCTCAGCCGCGCAATAGGTGAGATGTTCGCTGTACAGTGGGGCACCAATCTCGTCGATAAGGTTTTTTACCGATCGCACGAGGTCAGTATCAATGGGGGCCGGGCCGCCGATGTCCAGCGACAAACCGTGCAAAGCGATAGGGAAACGCTCCGCCAGCTCACGGAATTGCCGGTTAAACCGCCCCCCTACCCCGATCCAGTTCTCCGGGGCAACTTCCATAAAATCGACCGCTCCATGGTCTATTGATTGCAACGGACCCAGCAGGGCCCGCCGCAAACCGAGGCCCGCTCCGCGGAACTCCGGGACTACTTCAGGCATTAGCTACCGCCACACTTGCCTTATTTCTCTTCCGTTCCTTTCTCGCCGCAGCTACCTTCCTCACCTTTTTCACCACAACTGCCTTCAGCGCCTTTCTTGTCGCCACAACTGCCTTCAGCGCCTTTCTTGTCGCCACAGCTTCCTTCGGCGCCTTTCTTGTCGCCACAACTACCTTCGGCACCTTTCTTGCCGCCACAGCTACCTTCCTCGTGCTTGTCAAAATTGGGAAGATCGTAGCCGCCACTCAGTTGCTGGGCCGAAAACGGGTTAACCGCCGCTGTAGCGATGGGGGCAATAGAGCTTGCCAGAAACGCGGCACCGAGTGCTGCAGCGAGGGGTTTTTTGAAATGAGCCATAATATGTTCCCTATTGATGTTGGATTCAGAGTAGACACCGCCCGAAGTGCCCGGAAGACATCCTCTTCGCGTGCAACGTTCGTGAAAGTTATGACAGGCTAACACACTGGAAGTTTCATACCGCGCCGACGGAGCAACGGGCACTAAAACCCTGCTTTTAGTGCGGGTTTTTTGCCAGCCACTGGGCCACCGATTGCCACTGTTGTTGCAACCGTTTGGCGGAAACAGCCTGCCGGGTACCCAGACTCTGGGCGAAAAGCGATACCCGGAACTCTTCCAGTAGCCAGCGGTACTGCGCCGCCTCACTGCTCAGTTGTAATAAACCGGGATAGCTGGTCACCGCCTCCCACAGCGGTGCCTCCAGCGCCTGCAGCATCGCAGTGTGACTCTGGTCTTTCGCGTACTGACCCTTGAGGCGCTCGAGCCTGGTGCGCAGTGCTTTCAGGTATCGCGGCATTTGCGCCAACCATTGCTCGGGGGTGTCACGCATAAAGCCCGGTGCCCACAAACGTCGTAACTGCTGATTAACATCCTCTCGCGTGTCCGGCCAGCTGCCATCAGCTAATGCCGCCAGGTGTTTGCGAATATCGACCAGTAATTGCACGCTATTGAGCACTACCGTTTCCAGTGCATTGGCCCGCGCAATCACCTCGCCCTTGCCGCGATGTAACAGTGCCATAAAATCGGACTCTGTATAGGGGGGGGCCTCATCCACCGCCATCGCATGCAAATAGCTTGCGTCGACCAGGTCTTCCAGCAACGGAGCACGCTCCAGCCCCGCCGCTGCAAGGGCCAGGTTGAAATCGTTTCCGCGCAGCAATTGCTTGCGCAGGAACTTCACCTGCTGCGCACTGTGCAAACGCAACAAGCGGAGCACGCCCAACCGGTGCACAAGCCGCGCTTCGCCGGGATAGTCACACAGTTTTATGGCAACGGAGTCTGCCTCATCCTCCAGCGCCGTATAGGAGACAATGGCCACCCCCGCCTGTCGGAAGCGCCACTCCCGGGGCAACTCATCAAAATCCCAGCGGGTAATGCCGCGCCGGGCGGGAGAGCCCTCCTGGCCAGAACTAACACTCTGGCTGGTATCGCCGCGGAAGCGCTCAACGAGCTCGGCCAGGTTCCTGCCCTGCTCCAGCAGCCGGCCGTCGGCGTCGACCACCCGCACGTTCATACTGTAGTAGCTGTCGAGCTTGTCCAGCGCCCAGTCCTCGGGGGCCACCTTTACGCCGCTACTGCCGGCCAATGCCCGCCCCAGCATCAGCAGCAAATCTTCATTCCCGGGTTCCAGTGTCTGCAGGGCGCGATCTACATGGTCTGGCACCGGTACCAATTGCCGCCGCTGGCTTTTCGGCAAGCCCTTCACCAGCTGGATACATTTTTCGCGCAGCAGGCCAGGCACCAGCCAGTCAAAGCGAAAGCGGGGCACCCGATTGAGCAGTGCGACAGGCACAGTGACCGAAACACCATCGGTGGCGCCGCCCGGTTCAAACTCGTAACTGAGCCGGAACGTCATATCCTCCCATACCAGTGTGTCGGGAAACTGGTCGCCAACCTCACCACCCGGATCGCGAGCCAGCAAGTGTTCCCGCGTCATACGCAGGCCCGCGTCGGCCCCCGTATGCCGTTTAAGCCAGTTCTGTAATCGCCCGGCAGTATGAATATTGTCCGGCAGGCGCTCTTTATAAAATGTGACGAGCGCCTCCTCATCCACCAGAATATCCCGCCTGCGGGTACGGGACTCGATTTCCTCAAGTTCCCGCACGAGACGCTGATTGTGTTTCAGGAAGGCCGGGAACGGGCGCATGTTGCAGGCCACCAGGCCATCGCGAATTAACAACTCCCGTGCCTCCACCGGTGCAACAGGCCCGTAGTGCACCGAGCGTTTGTCCGACAGTGTCAAGCCGTACAGGGTTATACGCTCGTAGGCCATAACCCGACCGCTGCGGGCCTGCCAGCGCGGTTGGTAGTAGTGTCGGCGCAGCAGGTCAGGATTGATATCCAACGCCCAGGCTGGCTCTATGGCACCCACCTCGCGAGCGTAAACACTGGAGGTTTCCACGATCTCTGCCGCTACCAGCCATTTCGGCGGCTTGCGGGCAAGGGAAGAACCCGGGAATATTCGCAGCTTCCGATTGCGGCTGCCCAGGTATTCCCTGGCCTCTTGCAACTGGGCAATGTTGCTCAGTAAACCCGCCAGCAGGGCCCGGTGTACGCCCTCGTAATTTTCCTCTTCAGGCAAAGCGGGCCGGGGCTTCATTTTCTGGCTGCGACAGGCAATGGTCAGCTGGGTATGTACATCGCGCCACTCCCGCATGCGCATGTAGGCGAAAAACTCGCGTTTGCACAGCTTCCCCAGTTGATTGCCACTCAGGGTTTGGCGCTGCTCCTCGTAGTAACGCCACAAATTGAGCCAGGCCATAAAATCTGATCGTGGGTGCCGGAATCGCGCGTGTGACTGATCCGCCTGTTGCTGCTTGTCGGTGGGGCGCTCCCTTGGGTCCTGTATTGTCAGCGCGCTGGCGATTACCAACACCTCTTCCAGGCAACCCAGCTCACGCGCCGCCAACACCATGCGCGCGAGACGGGGGTCTACCGGCAACCTGGCCATACTCCGCCCAATAGCGGTCAAACCGCCGGCCGGGGTCACAGCGCCCAGCTCTTCCAGCAGTTTGTAGCCATCGCGCACCATGCGTGGGTCCGGCGGATTGATGAAGGGGAAGTCCTCCACTTCGCCCAGGCCCAGCACCAGCATTTGCAGTACCACTGCAGCCAGATTGGTGCGTAATATTTCCGGGTCGGTAAATTCGGGGCGCTGTTCGAAATCGGCCTCGCTGTACAAGCGTATGCAAACTCCCGCAGCTATCCGGCCACAGCGGCCCTGACGCTGGTTGGCACTGGCCTGGGATACCGGCTCTATCGGCAAACGCTGTATCTTGGTGCGAAAACTGTAGCGACTGATACGCGCCACACCGGGGTCTATCACATAGCGAATACCCGGCACTGTGAGCGAGGTTTCGGCGACATTCGTTGCCAGCACCACGCGAATACCGCGGCGTGACCCGGTATCGAACACCCTGTTTTGTTCGGCCTGGCTGAGGCGAGCGTACAGCGGGAGCACATCCAGCGCGGGATTGTGGCGCAAGCGTTTGGCCAGCTCCCGAATATCCCGCTCGCCGGGCAGAAAAGCCAGCACATCGCCACGGGCACCGAAGCGGCCGGCCTCAATGTCATCTACCAGCGCGGCGATCTGCTCGGTGGCGCCCTCGTCAGAGTCTGACTCCGCCGGATCAATATAGTGTGTTTCTACCGGATAGGTTCTGCCCGACACCTCGATTACCGGCGCGCCGTCGAAATGGCGAGAGAAACTCTCCACATCTATTGTGGCAGAGGTAATAATCACCTTGAGATCCGGGCGCCTGGGCAACAACCGTTTCAGATAGCCCAACAGGAAGTCGATATTGAGGCTGCGCTCGTGGGCCTCGTCGATGATCAGCGTATCGTAGTTGCGCAGCAGCCTGTCGCGCTGTATTTCAGCGAGCAGGATGCCGTCGGTCATCAACTTGATCGCGCTTGCCGCTGACACTTTGTCGGTAAAGCGTACCTGGTACCCCACCAACTCACCCACATTGGTGTTCAGCTCCTGGGCGATTCGCTGGGCCACTGTGCGCGCTGCAAGTCGGCGCGGCTGGGTATGGCCGATCAGTTTCTCCCTGCCACGGCCCAGGGCGAGGCATATCTTGGGCAATTGAGTGGTCTTTCCCGACCCTGTCTCCCCCGCGATAATCACCACCTGGTGTTTCGCGATGGCGCAGGCGATGTCCTCTCGCCGCTCGGCGATCGGCAGCTCTTCGGGAAACGTAATATCCTCAATGCGAATATCGCGAATCAAGGGTTCCGGCAATTTGTCTGCAGAAGTGCGTGCCGCACTATCGCCAGTCTCTTGCATGTTGCAGCTCTTGTCGGGATCAGCCCGCTGGTTAATTAAAATGGGGTACAGTACGCCAGCTGCCATTGTAAACCGAGGAATCCCACGATATGCCACAGCTGAGCAATTATACCTACGAGGAAATCTCCATCGGCCAAACGGCCAGCTACTCCAAACAGATAACGGAGTTGGACATTCAGCTGTTCGCCGCCGTGTCCGGCGACGTCAATCCTGTACACCTCGATGCCGACTACGCGGCCGGCTCAATGTTTGGCGAACGTATTGCCCACGGCATGCTCACCGGCGCCATCATCTCTGCCGCCCTGGCCATGGAGTTGCCGGGCCCAGGCACCGTTTACCTCAGCCAGAACCTGCGATTTCGTCTGCCGGTGAAAATTGGCGACATTAT
Source organism: uncultured Haliea sp. (assembly GCA_963977485.1). Classification (GTDB taxonomy): domain Bacteria; phylum Pseudomonadota; class Gammaproteobacteria; order Pseudomonadales; family Halieaceae; genus JARRPM01. Next base: position 687,057 of record CAXBOW010000002.1, on the reverse strand, counting down.
AACAGTGGTACTTGAAGTGACGGAGAAGCGGGACAGGCGCAAGGTTATCACGCTGGATTGTCGCGCGAGCAACACCGCAGGGAAAGTGGTCGCGACGGGGAGCGCGGAGGTAATGGCACCCCCGGAGAAAATCCTGATAGACCGCCCCGCCCTTCCCGAGGTAAGGCTTATCTAGGCCGGAGTACCTGCCGCATCGGCAACCTGGTCACCCTCCTGTCGGGTAAACTGTTCCGGAGACAGATACATCAGACGCAATGTTACCGCGCCCGGCTCCTCGCCGACGTCACTGCCCAGCACCATAACATTGGCCCGATTGTCCTCCAGTGTTACCCCGGTGATGCCAAACAGTACGGAATTGGCATTGCCCTCCACACTGAAAACGGTAACGTCCTTTTTTTCCTGCAAGGCCTTGGCGAGGTTACCCAGCAGGGTCGACACGCTGGCCTTGAAGGCGCCAAAATTCAACTGGCCCTGAAACTCACTGTGATCCAGCCCCACACTGAAGCGGACGGTAGATTCGTCCTCCATCTTGACCGTGGTCATGCCCTGGGCCTGCCCCTTCTCAATTTCCCGATACACCTGTTTTGCCCGGGTGCGGGTAGCGGCAATGAATTGCCGATGCAGCAGGTTTACTGCGATCATTAAAAACTTGTCCGTGGGGATGGTTTGCTGTGAATTTTGTGCCATAAAAGCCCTGTGCCTGCCCGATTCCGGCCTAAAGCAAGTAAGTCTAACGCCAGATTGCAATTATGTCGCTATTTCTCATGTTCTTGCTGGCACCAGCACCAGCGCCTCTGGTAACCTTTTTGCTCAAATAGAGGTGGGTATCAAGCAATGACTGGGCTGTTCGCGGTCTTCAAGTACACTCAGGGGCACCGGCATGGCACCGGGCTGTGCGCGCTGATGCTCGCCTGTGCCCTGCTGATGGTCACTCCGCTGGCCCCCGCCCAGGACCTGGATCTGGAGCTGGAATCTCTCGCCCATGAACGCGACATGCTCTCCATGGAGCTGAAGCAGTACAAAAGCACAATTAAAATACTGCAGCCTGACGGCTCGCCACCCGAGCAAAGCAGTAATTCCGCCGTACGTAAGCTCGCACTGGAAATGGTTAAAATCAAAGAGCGTTTGGTCGTGGTGACCGAGCGGGAACTCACTCTGCTGCAGGAACAGATTACAACTGCTCGATCAATGGCTGCGGCCACACCGCAGGACTCTGAGGCGAGCGGCGCCCCGGTAAAGGGTATGGAAAGCAAGCCGTTGCGGATCACCGCCCCGGATTACACCCAGGCAAATGAGCAGGAACATGTAGAGCGGCTGCACGGCCTGCTGGCAAATTATTATGAACAGGAGCAGGAGGCTGCCCGCACCCTGCCCAGCGAACAGGAGCTGGCCGACCGTGCCGCCGCCAGTTTCGAGGCGGAAAAGCTGGCACGCATCCCGTTCAACGCTGACAAAGTTCGCCTCAATGGGGCCGAGGGCAGTACGGCTCTCAGCGAGATCACCCGGCGACTCACAGACCCCAACATCCCTGAAACACGGCGGGATATAGCACCGATCTTCGGTATCCAGACCCAATTTTACGGATCGCTGATTGCCAGCGAACGGCGCAGCCTGAATCCGGTCGGAAAAAACAACTACGTTGCCAGAGTTCGCCTGCAACCCGGTGAGACCACGTTGAGAATCAAAAACAACCGCTGGACAATACAGATACCCGAGCACCTGAACTCCACTGACTTTCTTATCACCCTCTATGTGCCCCCGACAGGCGCCCCGGAGCTGCACCTGTTCGCTGTCAACGATCTGTTGGCTGAAGACAGTCCGCATGTTCCCGCCTGGCTGCCGGAAGACTTCAAGCTTAAATCCCACGCTGGATGAAGCGACACAACACCCCCTGGCGGCCAGTCGTGGCCGGGGCAGTGGAATGGACCGACAGGGGCGCGCCGCGCTCAACCCAATTCGACGATGTCTACTACTCCCGTGATAACGGGCTGCAGGAAAGTGAATTTGTCTTTCTGCAGGGCAATGATCTGCCGGCGCGATGGCACAACTGGAACCGCGAGCGATTTTGTATTGCGGAAACGGGCTTTGGCACAGGCCTGAATTTTCTGCTCACATGGAATGCCTGGCGGTCGGCGCAGCAGCCGCGACCCAACCTGCACTACCTGTCGATCGAGAAATATCCACTGTCGGCAGAAAATATGGCCAAAGCCCTCGCCGCCTGGCCTGAACTGCGCCCCCTGACTGAACAACTATTAGCACAGTACCCCGGCCTGATCCCGGGGCAGCACCGATTGCTGCTGGAACAGGGACAGATAACTCTCGACTTGTGGTGGGAAGATGTCGCTGACGCATTGCCGGATATGGCCAGCCATCACCGGCCCGCCGTGGATGCCTGGTATCTGGATGGCTTTGCCCCCGCACGCAACAAGGCCATGTGGGGCGATGAGGTACTGGATGCCGTCGCCGCGCTCAGCCGTCCGAATGCGAGTTTTTCTACCTTCACCGCAGCCGGTCATGTGCGCCGACAGCTTGCAAAAGCTGGCTTCGCCGTGGCGAAGGTGCCGGGCTATGGCAGCAAACGGGAGTGCTTGCGAGGCCGCATGCAATTACCCGCGCCCTATTCGCCACTGCTAGCAGAAACACCCTGGGACATACCTGAGGCACACAACAGTGCGCCCGACCATGTTCTTGTCCTGGGTGCCGGGCTGGCCGGCTGCGCCGCAGCAGAAGCGCTGGCGCGCCGTGGGATTCAGGTGACATTGCTCGACCAGGGCCAGATTGCTGCGCAGGGCTCGGGTAATGAGCAGGGTGTCCTCTACACACGCATGTCGCGAGAGCACTCGGCGCTGGCGGATTTCAGCGCGCTGAGCTTTCAGCATGCTTCCGCCTTTTACAGCGACCTGTTTGCCACAGGCAGACTTGTCGAGGGCATCGACGGCGACCTGTGTGGAACCTTTCAACAGGACGAGCGGGTTAATGCAACGTTGGCAGAAACCCTTGCCTCTGTGCCAGATCTTGTACAGGTTGTGACTGCCGGCGATGCCGCCAACCTGCTGGGCGTAGCACAGCCGTCACCCGGGTACTGGTTTCCCAGGTCCGGCTGGCTTCACCCGGGCGCTGTTTGTCGCGCGATGGCGAGCCATGCTGGTGTACACCTGCATGAACAATGTGGCGAGATAATGCTGGAACAGACCTCTGAAGGTTGGCGGGCCACTGCTCGGACAGGGCAACGCTGGGAGGCACCCTGTGTGGTGATTGCCGCGGGTACCGGCAGTCTTCGCCTGGCCGGTCTGGATTGGTTGCCGCTGCAAGCGATCAGGGGGCAGACCACCCAACTGCCCACCAGTGATGCCTTCAGCCAGTTACGGTCAGTGCTCTGTCACGAGGGCTATATCGCTCCGGCAAGATCAGCAATGCACTGTATCGGTGCAACCTTTGACCTGGATGATTCCGATCCGACACCCCGGCCAGATGCGCACCAGGCCAACCTGGACAGCCTCGCAGCTGCTGTGCCCGTCTGGCGCGAAACCCTGGCGCTACAAAACCCAGCGGCACTGTCAGGCAGGGTCGGATTTCGTTGTGCCAGCCCGGACTACCTGCCCCTGGCAGGGCCGGTGCCGGACAGGCAGGCATTTCTGCAGTGCTTCGATGGCCTGCGCAGCAATGCGCGCAAGATCATACCGCGGCACGGGAAATACCATCCCGGCCTGTTTCTGAGCACAGGCCACGGTTCGCGTGGACTAAGCTCCACTCCCCTTATCGCCGAGTTGCTGGCCAGCCAGATCTGCGGCGAGTTAGCGCCTCTCAACCGCGAGCTTATTCGCGCTCTCGCCCCCGCACGGTTTATAATTCGCGACCTTTGCCGCAACCGGATTTAGCCATGCACCGCCCTCATTACCTGCTGCTACTGGCTGCTTTATTCGCCTGTGTGGCCAACGCCAGCCAGGAGTACAGATATCAAGTCCTGGATAAAAAACCCCAGAGCAGGGACATTTTTGTACAGGGCTTACAGATCGTTGACGACAAGCTCTATGTGAGCGGCGGCGGCTACGGTAAATCCCGTCTGCTGCGCTACGATTTCAGTAGCGGAGAACTCGAACTCGAGCGCCAGATCGACCCCAGGCTGTGGGCCGAGGGGCTGACTGTCTTTAACGATCGCCTCTACCTGCTCACCTGGAAATCCCGCAACCTGTTTGTCTACAGTAAAAATGAGCTGCAGAATATCGAGCGCCTGCAGATTCCAGGCGAAGGCTGGGGCCTGACCCACAATGGCCAGCAACTGATATACAGCGACGGCAGTGATGCACTTTTTTATCTGTCACCAAGCGAACACAGCATCACCCGCACCCTGCGCGTCACAGAAAACGGCAAGCCGCTGGTACGCCTGAACGAGCTGGAGTGGATCGATGGCAGCATCTGGGCCAACGTATGGCTGACCGACCGCATCGTCATAATCAATCCTGAGAACGGCAAAGTAGAGGGAAGCATCAATCTGCGGGGCCTCTTGCCACTGCTGGAGAGGCGCGCAGACACGGATGTGCTCAACGGTATAGCCCTCAATCCAGCCGACGGCGGTATCTGGGTGACCGGCAAAAACTGGCCATGGATGTATAGAATAGAACTGGTTCCCGTGACCGCACCACACCCGGTGACAGAATCGCGTTAGAATACCGCCCCTTTCCCTCAACGAAACCTTCCAGGTAATATCAATGAGCAACGGCAGCAATACGCAGTCATCAGTCCACCCCACCTTCAAACTTGTTCGCCAACAAGCTATTGAGTCCCTCAATATACGAGTGGAGCAGTACGAACACAGGAAAACCGGTGCTGTGCACTACCATCTCGCGTCCGACAACACGGAAAATGTGTTTCTGGTTGCCCTGCGCACCGTGCCAGAGGACTCCTCCGGGGTAGCCCACATTCTGGAGCACACTGCCCTGTGTGGCAGCGAGCGTTACCCGGTGCGAGACCCGTTCTTCATGATGCTGCGCCGTTCCCTCAATACCTTTATGAATGCTTTCACCAGCTCGGACTGGACCGCTTATCCTTTCGCAAGCCAGAACCGCAAGGACTTCGACAACCTGCTGGATGTTTACCTCGACGCCGTATTTTTCTCCCGGCTGGATCCTCTGGATTTTGCCCAGGAGGGACACCGGGTCGAATTTTCCGAAGCAGATAACCCCGCGAGCGACCTGGTCTTCAAAGGTGTCGTATTCAACGAGATGAAAGGTGCCATGAGTTCGGTTACCAGCGTGTTGTGGAGCACGCTCTGCGAGCAGCTGTTTCCGACCACAACCTATCACTACAACAGCGGTGGCGACCCGGCACATATTCCTGACCTGAGCTATGAACAGCTCAAGTCTTTCTACCGCAGTCACTACCACCCCAGCAATGCCATATTCATGACCTTCGGTGACATCCCCGCTCATGAACACCAGGCAGTGTTTGAGTCGCGCGCACTGAGCCATTTCGCCAAACTGGATCAGCAGATCAGGGTGCAGGCGGAGCAACGCCTGCCCGCACCCCAACGGCACGAAGCGCCCTACGCCTTCGACGAAAAAGGTCCTACAGACAGGAAGACTCATATCGTCATTGGCTGGATGCTGGGCGAGAGCAGCAACCTGGAGCAATTACTCGAAGCACAATTACTGGCCAGCGTATTGCTGGACAACAGCGCATCACCCTTACAACGCGCCCTGGAAACCACCGGGCTCGGGCAAGCGCCCTCCCCACTGTGCGGCCTCGAGGACAGCATGCGGGAGATGGTATTCTGCTGTGGCATTGAGGGCAGTGATCCAGAGCACGCCGATGCTCTAGAAGCGCTGGTACTGGAAGTGCTACAGCAGGTTGCCACAGAAGGTGTGGATCACGATCGACTGGAGGCGGTACTGCATCAGTTGGAGCTACACCAGCGCGAAGTCAGCGGTGACGGCTACCCCTACGGCCTGCAACTGATACTGCAGGCCCTGGGTTGCGCCACACACTATAGTGACCCCATAGCCGTGCTGAACCTTGAGCCGGTGATCGCAAGCCTGCGCAGTAAAATTCAGGATCCTGATTACATTCGGCAGCTTGCCAGTCGTTTGCTGTTGGACAATACCCACCGTGTAACCCTGATAATGAAACCGGATACAGAACTCTCCGCAAGGCGTTCCGCAGCCGAGGCGGATCGCCTCGCCGAGATCAGGAAAGGCATGGACGACCAGGCCTGCGCCGATACCATCAAACTGGCAGCCGATCTGGTGCAACGGCAACAGCAGGTAGACGACGAAAGCATACTGCCAAAAGTCGCCCTCAGCGATGTCCCTGCCAGCCTGCCGGATCTGACCTACACGGAGACCGACAGATACGGCACGGTAACTACCTGCTACGGCCAGGGTACCAATGGGCTGGTCTACCAGCAGGTGGTATCCCCCCTCCCCCATCTGAGCAGTGAACAACTCCCTTTACTGCCGCTGTACACCCAGATGATGACGGAATTGGGACTGGGGGCCGATGATTACCTGCAGGCACAGCATCGTCAGTCTGCCACTGTAGGGTCGATAAACGCATTTTCATCAATGCGCGGAACCGTGGCGGACGAACAAGCCGTGAGTGCACATCTGGTGCTGTCTTCAAAAGCCCTGCTGCGTCACAGCGAACAGCAGTCACAACTGATGCGCGATACACTCGACACAGTGCGTTTTGATGAAACTGCGAGGATTCGTGAGCTGATCAACCAACAGCGCTCCCGGCGGGATCAGTCTATCACGGGCAACGGCCACGGCCTGGCCATGGCTGCAGCTTGCGCGGGCATGAGCCCACTCGCCAGCCTAAACCACGAATTGTCAGGGCTGGCCGGTATCCGCAGCATGCGCGCGTTGGACGACAGCTTGCGCGATGAGCAGTCACTGGCACAGTTCTGCAGTGCACTGGAAGGACTACACCAGCAACTGATGGCCGCGCCCCGACAGTTACTGGTCGTCGCCGAGGACCACAGGCTGGAGGAAGTCGTCACCGGCGCCGGGCGCATCTGGGCACAGGAATCGGCCACCACTGCCACTCCCGGGTTCAGCCTGCCCGCTTGCCGCGAGCAGCGCGGAGAGCTCTGGCTCTGCAATACGCAGGTGAATTTCTGTGCCCGCGCCTACCCCACGGTACCGGTAGAGCACCCCGACGCCGCGGCGCTTGTCGTTCTGGGCGGATTTCTGCGCAATGGTTTCCTGCACCGCGCGATCCGGGAACAGGGGGGCGCCTACGGCGGCGGTGCATCTCAGGATCCCGGTATTGCGGCCTTCCGTTTCTATTCTTATCGCGACCCCCGGCTGGAGCAGACGCTGGCGGACTTCGACAAGGCGGTGGTGTGGATGGTAGAGAGCAAGCACGACTACCGCGCCCTGGAGGAAGCCATCCTGGGTGTCATCGGCAGCATGGACAAGCCCAGTTCTCCAGCTGGAGAGGCAAAACAGCACTTTCACAATCGCTTGTTCGGGCGCAGTCACAGCCAACGTGAGCACTTCCGTCAGCAGGTACTCGCGGTAAGCCTGGAGGATTTGCGGCGCGTGACAGAAAACTATCTGCTGCCCGAAAAGGCCAGCACTGCGGTCATTACCAGTGCGGCCCAACTCGATGCGACTGCACAGCTGAGAGAAAAACTGGGCCTGCAGTTGCAAGAGTTATGAAGCAGGGGTTTGCAATAAAGGACACATTACGCTATTTGTACACCTGAGAAAATTGTGCGTCGCTGCAGATACAGCAGCAACGTCGATCGAAAATAAGACAATAACCATAAACTGCATCTTCAGGGTGCGGAGGAGAATCGATGAAAAAAATACTGCCACTGACGCTTCTGCTGGGTTCAATCACGGCCTACGGCGCAAGCCCGGTTGACTCTGACCTGCTGAATGACGCCACAACTCCGGGAGATATCACAACTTACGGTGGCGGCTATGACTTGCAGAGACACAGCCCGCTCAAGCAAATCAACCGCGACAATGTGAGTCATCTGGTACCGGTGTGGAATCTTAGCCTGGCCAACAATTACCCGCAGGAAGGCCAGCCCTTGCTGATAGACGGGGTTATGTACGAAACCACTACCGACGCCACAGTGGCGCTGGACCCCCTCACCGGTAAGCAACTGTGGCGCACCGCTGTCACACTGCCCCAGGACGTGCACGCCGTGGCCTGTTGCGGCTCACACAACCGCGGTGCCGCCGCCTATAAAGGATTGCTGTTTCGCGGCACACTGGACGCCCATGTCATCGCACTGGATATGAAAACCGGCAAGGAAGTCTGGCGCAAGAAAGCCGCGGATTACAAAGCGGGCTATTCCATGACCGGCGCGCCGCTGGTGGCAAACGGCGTATTGATTACCGGGATTTCAGGCGGCGAATTCGGTACTCGCGGTTTCCTCGACGGTTGGGACCCGGCCACGGGCGAAAAACTGTGGCGGCGCTACACCACGGCGGCACCGGGAGAGCCCGGTGGCGATAGTTGGGCCGGTTCCGAGGCCTACCTGGAAGGCGGCGCACCCACCTGGATAACCGGCTCCTACGACCCGGATCTGGATCTGGTGTTCTGGGGTACCGGCAACGGCGGCCCCTGGAACCCTACCGGTCCGCGCGAGGGCAACAACCTCTATATTAACTGCGCCCTGGCGATCAAACCTAAAACCGGCGAAATCGAATGGTTTTTCCAGTTTTCACCCAACGACCCCTATGACTACGACGGCGTGAACGAACTGATCCTCGCGGAGATCCCGGTAAACGGCAAACCGCATAAGGTGATTATGCAGGCCAACCGTAACGGCTTTTTCTATGTACTTGATCGCGCCACCGGGAAACTGCTGGCAGCCAACCCCTTCGTCGATAACATCAACTGGGCTGAGGGCATTGACCTGGAAACCGGCCGCCCCATCGACACCGCGATGACCACCCATGTTCGCAATACACCCGAGATGGAGGAGGCAGTCGAGGTATGGCCGTCGGCACTGGGTGGCAAGAACTGGATGCCCATGTCCTTTGACCCCGGCACCGGGCTCGCCTATGCCAATACCAATAACTATGGTATGCCTTACCGCACGCTTATAGAAGACAAAGAGCCCAAGACGATGTATCTGGGTGTCGATTTTGTCGGCTTTACCTGGCCGGAAAATGGCATGCGCGGCTATCTCAAGGCAATCGACCCGATGACAGGCAAGTCCAAATGGGAAGTGCCGTCCGAACTGCCAAACTACACCGGCGTACTGAGCACTGCCGGCGGCGTGGTTTTCACCGGCCGTATGGACGGCGAGTTCGCCGCCTATGACAGTGCCACCGGCAAAAAACTCTGGGGCTTCCAGACCGGCTCGGGTATCACCGGCATTCCAGTCACCTGGGAACGTGACGGTAAGCAGTACGTCACTGTAGCCAGCGGCATCGGCGGTGTATACGCGATCTTCAGTGGCGACGAGCGGCTACAGAATCTTCCCCCCGGTGGATCACTGTGGACCTTTGCACTGTTTGACGAGAAATAGCCAGTGCGGCAATTGACACTCGCCGGCCTTTTCGTCTCTACGACACTGCTGCTGATGTCGGCGGTTCCCGCCTTGGGCGGAACTGCCGGCGCTACCGCCGACAGCACCACAGACGCACAATATAAAACAGGAGCGCGCTCCTATCGCAAACGTTGCGCGCGCTGCCATGGTGTCAATATGGTGAACCCGGGGCCGGGAATATTCGATCTTCGAACATTCCCGGCAGACGACAAAAACCGGTTCATCATTTCTGTTGTCAACGGCAAGAACGCCATGCCCTCATGGGGTGATGTATTGCAGGGCGATGACATCGAATCGCTGTGGGTCTATGTCATTACCAAATAGCCGGAGTTAATCCGGCTTTTCTCCACTGTCCCCTCTCCGGCCCCTGTGTTCACCACGCTTGGCCATCATACTGTCCAGTTGTGTTCGTTGCTCAGCATTCAGTACCTGGTAAACTTTGGCAAACGTCTCGCTGGCCTGGTAGACCATACGGCCGGTCAGCTGTCCTATTTCATCCGCCACCAGCTGCGCCTTGCCTGGATCGAAATCCTGCTTCATGGCGACCATTTGCGTCCTGAGCTCCTGCATCCGCGCGCGATCTGCCTGGCTCGCTTCCTTTGCCGCCGTAACCAGTGTTTCCACCCTGGTTTTTTGCTCGCTACTGAGATCCAGCCGATCACTTAAATGGGCAATCATCCGCGTGGGATCTCCACCCATTCCATGTGGCGGCCCCATGGCCCAGGCTGCCATCGACATCATTACCGCGCCCACAAGTGCTCCACCACAAGCCCAGGTTTTCCATTTGCTCTTCATTTTCACTACTCCTTAACAGACTAACAACGCTGTGACCGAACCAATCCGCCACACTCGGGAGCAATTCTAGGATAGCTGCCGGTTAATATGGCTGTCGTTTCGGTAAAGAATTGTTAAGAACTGCGACCGCATGTGAAGTGCGGGTGACAAGCTGCCCCGGGTTATTCACACTAGGGCCTGAGTAATATCGGGATGAGAGTGGTGAGCAGCACTGTATTGATTGTGGACGACGACCGGGAGCTGTGCGACCTGCTGATCGAGTTTCTACAGCTGGAAGATTTTGACGCCAGTGCCGTTCACAATGGCAGGGAAGCTGTAAGCCTGTGTCGGGACCGGGACTTTGACGCAATTGTGCTGGATATCATGCTGCCAGGATTGCAAGGCCTCGAGGTACTGCGCGCCCTGCGAACGTTCAGCTCCACCCCGGTGCTCATGCTCACTGCCAGAGGCGAAGACACCGACCGCATTGTGGGCCTGGAACTCGGCGCTGACGATTACCTGGCAAAACCCTGTAATCCGCGCGAGCTGGCGGCGCGATTACGCGCGGTGTTACGCCGGGCCGGTGGCACTACACACCTCGCTGACACAAATGCAACGGAACTTGCCGTAGGAGAGACCAGGTTAAACAGCGCAGAACGCAGCGCCAGTCATGCGGGCACAAATCTCAAATTGACTTCCACCGAGTTCAATATCCTGTGGCTACTGCTACAGCGCGCCGGAACGGTTGTTTCCAAGGAATCACTCAGCCAGCAGGCTTTGGGCCGGGCACTGACGGCCTATGACCGCAGCGTGGATGTGCATATCAGCAAACTACGAAAAAAACTGGCGACCACTGGCGGAGACCAACTGATTGTCAGCGTGCGCGGCAGTGGCTATCAATTCACTGTCAGCGCAGAGAGCAATCCGGTATGAGGCTGCGCCTGCATTTGTTTGGCAAGATATTTATAGGGTTCTGGCTGGCGACCGTCGCAGTTCTCGCCAGTTGGCAAATTTCCAGTCACTACCTTGAATCCCTGCCCTCTCACGATGCCTCTGAAAACCGCCCACAGGGACCACCTCAGCGTTTTGTGCTGCGTATGATTTACGAACTGCAGAACCTGCAACCGTCAGAGATAGCGCCACTGGTCGCCCGCGCAAGCGCAGAGCACGAGGTCGACATTTTCCTTCTGGATAAGCAGGCCAGGGATCTGCTGGGCCGCCCGGTGCCCGCGCCGGTCCTGAAAGTAGCAGAGGAAATCCAGGGCGGGCGACGCCGTGCGTTTTTGCGTCACAAGGGAGAAAATCTGCTGGCCCATGAAATTTATCGCCCCGGGGAGGGTGCGGTGCGTGTGGTATTCGTGTTCCGGCATTCCAGACACCCGTTATTGGCATTACTGGGCAGTAACCTATGGCTGCGCATCGCGCTGGCAGTGCTGGTCAGCGGTGGGGTCTGCTACCTCTTGTCGTTACTGATGACCCGGCGCGTCAAGGCCTTACAAGTCGCCTCGCGCCGCCTGGCCACGGGTGACCTGGATACCCGGTTGCGGGTACGCAGCCGCGGTGGCGATGAGACCGATGAACTGGCCAGAGACTTCAACAGCATGGCCGCCGAGCTACAGGAGCGCATGCAGGCCCAGAAGCGCCTGCTGGGCGACGTTTCGCATGAACTGCGCTCGCCCCTTGCCCGCCAGCGCATAGCACTTGCCCTGGCTCAGGAAAACCCCGGCAATGCGGCGCGTTACCTGCGACGAATTGAGCAGGAAAGCGAGCGACTGGAGGAATTAATCGGCCAGCTGCTGGCCAGCCAGTCCGGGGAGGTCACACTCGATACCCATATCGACCTGGTGCCCCTGTTGCAACAATTGTGCAGCGATGCGAACTTCGAGGGCGCGGCCGAGGAAAAGCGCTGTGTACTCCATTGTGATATCCTCGAGGCCATAGTCGCCAGTGCCGGTGACCTGCTACACAAAAGTTTCGAGAATATTCTGCGTAACGCCTTACACCATTCCCGGGCGGACTCAGATATACGCGTGCAATTAGAGCGCTACGGTGATGACTTCCGCATCCGTGTGACCGACAGTGGTAGTGGCGTCCCGGATAGGGAGCTTGATAAAATATTCGAAGCATTCTATCGAACCGACACCGCCCGTACCCGCGATACGGGAGGCCACGGCCTCGGGTTGTCCATTGCGCGCCGGGCTATAGTCCGGCACGGTGGCAGTATCGTGGCGGAGAATACGGCGACCGGCCTCGCGGTAACCACTACCCTGCCCTGCCCTGAAACAAACCCTGCCCAGAAATCATCACAGAGAACTGGGGAATAATTTTCTGTAAACTGCCCCCTTCTCCGGAGTACTAGACATGACCAAGCTTTACCGATTACCGCCAGTGATTACGGATTCGTCCGGCGCACCGCGCCGCGCCGGATTTGAATTCGAGTTTGGCAACCTGCCTATTGTGGATACGGCGAAGGCGCTGCAGAAAAGCCTGGGCGGCGAGCTGGATATCAAAAGCCCGTTTGAGGCCGTTCTGCACGAATCGCTGCTGGGTAAACTCAAGATCGAGCGTGACGCTAACATCCTGAAATCGACACGCTATCGCAGCTGGCTGGAATCCCTGGGGGTGAAGTTTTCTCCCGGCACCGTCGCGCATGAAATTGAGACGAATATCGACAATGCCAGCCGTGGCCTCATTCCCTGTGAAGTTGTTACCGAACCCATTCCCTTTGAGGATCTGGACAAACTCGATACCCTCATCAATACCTTGAACAGCCTGGGAGCTGAAGGCACGCAGGATTCGCTTATTTACGCGTTTGGCCTGCACATCAACCCCTCGATTCCAGACAACTCCAGTGACACTCTCAGGCGATATATACAGGCCTTTCTGCTGCTCTACACCTGGATTATCGATTCATCCGAAATTGACATAACCCGGCGATTTCTCACCAAATATATCGACCCCTTCCCCCAGAGTTATATGGAATTGGCCCTGGACAATAGCTATCGTCCAAACGAAGTAAGGCTGATAGAAGATTACCTGACGCACAACCCCACGCGGAATCGCGCCCTGGATATGCTGCCAATACTGTTTGAATTGGACCGGGATACGGTACTTGCGGGCATTCACGAGGACGAGCGCAAACTGGTGAACGGTCGCCCGGCATTTCACTATCGCCTGCCCGACTGCAAGATGAACGAGGCGGGGTGGAGTGCGGCTGAGGCCTGGAACCGCTGGGTGTATGTAGAAACGCTGGCTGCGGATACCGAGCTGCTGCACGAGCTGATTGATGCATGGCGCAGCAGCCACGCGTCGTTTTCCATCGCACCCCGGACCAGTTGGGCTATGCGCCTTACCACCATTCTAAGCCAGAAGTTTTTTGAGCGCTGACCCTCGCTGTGACCGGACGACCAATCATTGGCGTGACAGGGCCAAGTCGGGGAGGATTCACCGCCTGGCAGATGACAGCGCTGGCTGTTCGCCGTTGTGGTGCAAAGCCCGTGCGCATCACACCCGGGCACCCCGTGGATCAGCAACAGCTTGATGGCGTAGTCATTGGTGGGGGCACGGATGTCGATCCCTTTCATTATGGCGAAGAGAGCGAACCGTCAGAACAGGAGCCCACGCAGGGCAGCTCGGCAGTGGACTGGCTTGTAGGGCTGCTGCTGGGGATATTCAGGGCGGTCTTCGCGACCTATTCCAACCAGGATTACGACCCGCAACGGGATAGTATGGAGCAACACATCATACGTTTCGCGCTGACTAAAAATTTGCCTGTGCTGGGCATCTGTCGCGGTGCCCAGCTGATGAATGTTGCACTGGGTGGCTCGCTGCACCAGGACATAGGGCACTTCTATACCGAGGAAACCAGCAATATACGCAGTATCCTGCCGCGGAAGACCATAACGGTGTCGGCACAGACCAAACTGCACCAATATCTGGGCGCCCGCAGTTGTCAGGTCAATGCCCTACACGACCAATCTATCAAGCAACTCGGAAACGATATCATTGTCAGTGCCGTTGAACCCAATGGAGTGGTACAGGCGATAGAAATGCGCGGGCACCCGTTTTTCCTGGGGGTACAATGGCACCCTGAGTACATGCCCCAGAGCGAGATACAGCAGGGGTTGTTCAGAGGTCTCGTAGAACAGGCGAGAGAACAGCGGACGGGGCCCTAGGTGGATGCCTATATCGGGTTGTTCTTCAGCGCCTTTCTGGCCGCGACACTGGTCCCGGCCTATTCCGAGCTGGTGCTGGTCGGCCTGGTGTCCGCCGGCTATGACCCGGCTGCGCTGTGGTTATGGGCGTCCGTCGGGAATACGCTCGGTTCCGCGGTAAACTGGCTGCTGGGGCGCTACCTGCTTCGCTTCCAGGAACGTAAATGGTTTCCCTTCAATAACAGCAACCTCGGTATGTCGCAACGCTGGTTCCAGAAATACGGCGTGTGGTCCCTGTTGCTGGCGTGGATGCCGGTCGGGGGGGATGCCCTGACGTTTATCGCAGGCATGATGCGGGTGCGATTTGATGTCTTTATAGCGCTGACCGCTGTCGGCAAGGCGACCCGTTACGCGATTCTGTTGGGCTTGCTGGAGCTACTGGGCTAGTCATGAGAGGTGCGCAACCGCTACCAAAGTACAGCAGCATAAACAGCGCCGAAAATGAGGGTTGACACTTCTCCCCATGGCCGCACAATACGCGCTGTTCTTGAGGCGGAAACGACAGTTATGAAATTGGGTTATTTAGCAATCGCAGTGGTAATTTTGTCGGGCTGTGCTGGCAACACCGAGGTGGAAGGAGAACGCGTCACCTTGCAAAACGGGGTGGTCACGGACGTCTGTGGGGAAGGTAATGGCCTGCCCGAATGCACGGACTACAACAATCGCACCTACAGTGAGAACCTTGAATACAAGGAGCCTACAGACTCACAGATGGAACGGGAAGCGGCAAAGGTTCGCTCGGAATCACCGGCAGAGCTGGAACGCACTATCTCGGAACTGGAGCACAACCCCAAGATGATTGATACTATGGAAGAATAAGCGGACCGGCGACCCGCCATCGTATTACCCGTGGTCCGAAAGCCTCCTGGGCTGCGCCACCCTCGCCTCGTCCACCTCAGCTGCCATCTCCTGTATCTGCGTCATGAAGTGCCAGGGCGAAAGCATCGGCCTTAACTCCTCAGCTGCTACCGGCTTACTGAACAAATAGCCCTGAATGACATGCGCGCCGTTTGAGGTGAGGAAGTGATACTGCGCATGGGTCTCCACACCCTCCGCTACCAGCCGAAGATTCATACTGCGCGCCATGGCAATAATAGCGATGACCAGGCTGGCATCGTTCTCACTTTTCTCAAGCTCCACAACAAAGCTGCGATCAATTTTCAGCTCATCCAGCGGGAAGCGGCTGAGATAACTCAGCGATGAATAGCCAGTGCCAAAATCGTCAATGGAAAGACTTACACCCATTTCCTTGAGCAAAGCCAGCGCCTGTATTGTCGAACTGGCGTCATCCATTACCACGCCTTCAGTAAGTTCCAACTCCAGCTTTTCCGGCGCCAGGCCGGTGTCCTGTAAAACCTCTTGCACACGGGTAATAAACGCCGGGTTAAACTGCAGCGCGGATACGTTTACCGCCACCTTGGGCAATATCAGCCCCGCTTCTTCAAATTCTTTCATCTGGCGACAGGCCTCACACAACACCCAATCACCCAGGGCTCCAATAAACCCCATTTCTTCCATCAGGGGAATAAATCGAAACGGGGAAATCATGCCCTTTTCCGGATGCTCCCAACGCACCAGCGCCTCCGCTCCAACCACCGAGCCGTTGCGGGTATCCACCTGCGGCTGGTAGTGCACAACAAATTCATTATTTTCCAGGGCGCGGCGTATATCCGCTTCCAGCTGCAGCCGATCCACTCCTGCTGCATCCATATCCTTGTTGTAAAAAAGACAGGTATTCTTGCCCGCGGCCTTGGCGTGATACATCGCCGTGTCCGCCGCTTTCAACAGGCCATCCACGTCAGCGGCGTCTTCCGGGGCCAGCGCAATACCGATGCTGGGTGTGATCACCAATTCATGCCCGCCTATAACCATGGGCTTGCTCAATGAATCCAGTATGCGCTGGGCCACAATCCTGGCTGAGTCTGTGCTGTCGACGTGATTCAACACCACCGTGAATTCATCGCCACCAAGGCGCGACACATCGATGCGAGGACCGGACTCAACGTAGTGCGCGACAACATCGCTGTCACGAACACAGCTAGACAACCGTACTCCCACCTCCCTCAGCAGCAGGTCACCGGCACTGTGGCCAAGAGAGTCATTTATGCGCTTGAAATTGTCGATATCCAGAAACAGTAGGGCCAGTGTTTCGCCATTACGCTTGGCGAGGCGTAGCAGCAGGTCGAGCTGTTCGGTAAACAGACGGCGATTCGGCAGTGCGGTCAGGCTATCGTAGTAGGCCATCTGTCGCAGACGGTCCTTGGTTTCGGTTACCTCCTCTACGGCTTTGTTGAGTTCTTCATTGCGTCGCGTCAACTGGGATGTGCGCTCTTCAACTTTCATACTGAGCAACTGGTGATCTACATCCATCCTTGTTTTGTAGTTACTCAGGCCTGCAATTATGCCATTGAGTATGGTGGCTATTTCCTTGACCTCGCCACTGCCTTTCACCTCCACCATATCTTTGAGCTGACCAGACGCTATCTCATCAGCCACCTGTGCCATTCGCGAAAGCGGTATCGTGATGCGACGGCTAATAGCCAGTGACAGGTAACTCGACAGCCATATCAACAGCAGGCAGACAACTGCCGTAGCACCAATAATAGGCGCAACACCCGCCAGTACCGACCTGGGGCGTATGGCGACCTGTAGATAACCAATAATGTACCGGCTTCCGATCGTATCGGGTTGCAGTACCGCCGCCCCGAAGTCAGCGGGAGTAAGGCCGTCCAATAATGGGTTGAGCGCGGAATAGACAGGGAGCGTTAACTGAATAAGAGAATTCGGACTGACCAGACCGGTGAAGAGACCACCGCCACCCCCAGTATCTGTACCGGTGAAAACCAACTGGCTGGTCTCAGTTGCACTGGCGTCACGACGCAGGGCATGGAATGCAGGCAGTGCGGGTAGCGGGCCAGCAGAGCGGCTCTGCCGCAATACGGGTTCGCCTTCCGCATCATACAGCACAACATAGGAAACGGCCTCTGGTGCCAGGAACCGTTCCGCGGTCCTTTCCAGATTCCTGGTGTTGCGAAAATACATATCAACTTGCAAGTCGGGCAGACCTGCCAACAACGCAACCGATTGCCCAATCACATGATCGAGTTGGCTGCGGTATTCCCGCTGTGCGGTAAATCCCGTGGCCATCACACCGAGGAACATTGTGATCGCAAGCACGAGCGTATTGATTTTACCCGCGATGGTCATGTCCCGCGTCCGTGTCCCCGGCAGTTCAGGCTGCCATATCCATTTTCAATCAAAACTACCACGACAGTGTTTACCAGCGCAATGCATAGCGTGATGTATAAAAGGCGTGTTAAAACAGCGAGCTTATTCGCTGCAGGAAGCTGGGGAATTATGGCGGGCAATGTGAACGCAGACCAGGCAAATCAATGACAACAGTGAGTAGGCAGCGCCCGCTAATATTAGCCTGCCCCTGCCTGGGTTGCTGCGGGCGCGAGCAATAACAACTCTGCCGACAACATTAACAGAGCTACGATTGCGCGCACGCGCCAAGCAGGCGGTTCTGACAAAAGGCAATCGATCCGGAGCAGCCCCTGCTGGGCCGCAGTCACCGTATCAGCTGTCTGCGGGGCGCCGGACCTCGCCTTTTGAGCCGCAAACCATGCGAACCGTCCTCTGGCAAGTGTCCAGCCAGGGTGTCTGCATGGGAGTCTTGAGAGCGCGCACATAGCCGCTCTCAAAACGGCAGGCAATGCTTGTTTTATTCGGCGTCCAATCACCCTCTTTCGGACGCGGCTTGCGCGCGCAGTAGTACCAGATGCCGCGCTTGTCCTGCATTACATAGTTTGCCTCAGGCGGAAGAAATATCTTCTTACCTTCGATTACGGCAAAAACTTCAAGCTGGTCGCCGGGATTAATATCCACAACTGCTGTAGGGGTTATCGTTAACATTGCCTTCTCTCCAATCCGTGAGGTGCAATTCTTCTTGTTGCACCGTGTTGGAGGGGTCGGCCCGATGGCGCCCTGCCCTCCTTCTCTGGTCACCACCGCTTGGTGACGGTTCAGTTATAGGATGGAGGGCATGTCTACAGCAATGGCGAAGGTGCCATTATTTTGCCTTATTTCAAATTTGTATGAATAACATACCTTTTTTTTACTTTTCTCCTTCAAATAGTCACTTTATTTTCATTTATATGCCATTTTTTGTTTATTAGCTCTGTATAAGTTTGATATAAGAAGGCCGTTTTACCACTGGGCTGAGCTGCTCAAGTCGGCCTGAATCCTTGCTGGCCACCAGCTCTGCCGCTTGCTCCACTGAACTCATCAACATGTGCAATGAGAGCGCCGCCCGACCCTCGCGGGTGGCCATCTGGCCGGAGATTCCGGCCATGCAGTTCTCTGTAAGAAAGCCGAGCATGACGGCATTTACCAGGAAGTCGCGAATAATTTGTCGGTTTACCTGGTCCTGCAAATACCCTTGATAGCCATGGTCGCCAAAGACCTGGGTCAGCGTCTCGACCTGAGCCACCGATAAATCGCTCGATGAGAAAGGCAATTCCTCTCCAAAGGCTCCATCGAGTTGCTCTACAAGCCGGTCCAATTGCAACTGTTCCAAATTTTTACTCCATCTGTCCTGCGCTTGTAACGCAAGAATTATTGAATTATTACGTCGCCAGCGCCGATCGCCCGTTGCAATGCAAGCAGGTCTGGAACCTGGTAGACATTGTCATTCATACGAAACGCCGCTGTGGAGAAGTCCAACTCGGCGCCAGGAAGGTCTTCTATCTCTTCTTCGGGGAGCTCACTAACCCCAAGATCACCGCCTCTGACTGCCACGCCAAAATACTGGCAGACCTCATTGCGCTGCCCAAGTACCACAGCCACCAGACCCGCGCCACCGCGATGATCGCGCCATGGCAGTGTATCTTTGCTGCCAAAGTCGATCACAGGTACCACTTGACCGCGCCAGCTGATCTCAGCCGGTGGCTGCTCATCGGTGGAAGGCACGGTGACAATCTCGCCGAGGCAGCGCTGGGGCACAGCCCAGGAGCGCTCCGAGGAACAAGGTAGCAGTACACAACAGCCTGGTGCGTTATTACTCATGCGGGATCCTCAAGACAACTGCAGTCGATGGCCGGTCAATTCATTGATCTGGCCGATCAGCATACGGAAATTAAATGGTTTACCCATATATCCGTTACAACCGGCAGCCTGAGCCATGGCACGGTGCTTCAGGCCCGTTCTCGACGTCACCATGATGACCGGCACATGTCCGTAGCGCACGGATTTACGAATTTCCCGAAGCGCCTGGATCCCATCTTTAACCGGCATCTCGACATCCATCAGGATAATATCAGGCAGGCGATCGGCACTGTTTAACAGGTCGATAGCGACACTACCATTTTCCGCTGTCATCGTTTCAACACCCACCGTCTCGAGCTGACTGGTTGCCACCATTCGCTGGGTACGCGAATCATCGACCACCATGACCAACAGCGCCTCCTCGCGGCCCGAATCGACATGCAGCGGAGATTGATCGTCAGCACCGACACTATTCACCAGCAAGTTGAGATCAAGTGCGACAATCGCTTCTCCCGCCGCGGTTGTAGCGGCTCCTGCCACGCCTGGTACATCGGCAAACTGAGCCCCTAATGAGCGAATCACCAACTCCAGCGCCTCTTCTACGTCGTCGACGGCAATCGCCATACGACGCTCTGGGGAGCCGGCAATTACCACCGGCACACTGGTTCGCCAGGTCTTGGCGTCAAGGGAATGGCCCGTGTGGCACAGGGTCGCGAGGTAGGCTGGCTCACATTCCATCCCGGCCAGCGATAACAGTGTATTGCCATGAACCGCCGCGAAGAACTCCTCCACCGGCACTTGCTCAACGGCTATCACACCACCCAGGGGAATCGCGTAGGACTGCTCACCGGCACTGACCAGTAATGCACCGTTAACCGTGATCGATGAGGGTACGCGGATATGAAAAGACGTTCCCCGGCCCGGCACGGAATCGATCTGGATATCGCCACCCATCTCCTGCAGCTCGGTGAGAACGATATCCATGCCTACGCCCCGGCCGGATATCTGGCTGATTGATTCGGCAGTGGAGAAGCCCTTGTGGAAGATCAGGCGAACCGCCTCGGCATCCGTGAGAGCGCCCACGTCGAGGTCAAGCCCCTTGCTGACAGCAGATTCACGCATCTTGTCCGGGTCTATACCACGGCCATCATCCGACAGGGTAATTATCGCGTCTGCACCGGCCTTGCGAATATCGATGGTTATCAAGCCTTCTGCGGGCTTACTAACAGCGACCCGCTCATCCGCCGGCTCGATGCCGTGGTCCAGTGCATTGCGTACCATATGGTCCAGAATAGTCTGGCAGCGCGCGTAGTCGTCGCGATCCAGGGTTCCCAGTTCATTCAGCACCTGGAAAACAACGGTTTTGTTCAGGTCCACACTGACTGTCCGCACAAGCCGACGCAAACCCGGCATCAGCCGCGATACCGGAACGACCCGCGCAGCTCGAATAGAGGAACCGATAGAAGAGATCACATTCGTCTGGTGCTTCAGCAGAGCTTCGATCTGGGTATTCTGACGCGTTGCAAAATCCACCAAATCCGCGAGGTCTTCCACTCCCTCCCGAAGAATATTGGCCGCCTCCTGTAGTTCGGAGTACTGGTCCATTTCCAGTGCGTCCATTGCAGCCCCGGGCTGTACGCCTCGCGCTGCAACACTTAGCAACGCACGATCGGCGATCCCCGAAATGTGAGCGCGCACCGAGGCGAGGCGATTTTGCATTTCAAGTGAAGCGCGTTTGCCGCGGGTGACGCTCTGGGCTGTGCGCACGCTGAGCTGCTGTGCCTGGTTGCTGAGCTTCAGCATCTCGTCCAGTTTTTCAGAGGTGATACGCACAGACTGTTGCGCCGCCAGGGCCCTGGCCCCGTCGTCAGCGATTTTCTTGGACTGGCTCTTGGCCTGAGTGTCTACTACCGGCGGCTTGTCTGTCGCAGCGGGCACTGACTCCACAGCTGTATCGACGGGTGAAACTTCAGCCGCGTCCACAAGCTCGGTGATCTCAATCCGCTCGGCTTCTTCAACGCCGACTACCGGCTGATCGCCGTTCTGAGGCAGTACATTGGAAATATCCTCCCGCCTGTCCTGGATATAGTCCAGACCGCGCACGCAGGCGTCCAACCAGGCATTGACCCTGCGGAAATACTCACTGTCGGCACCCGGTTCAGGCCTGGGCATCGCCCCGAGCAGGGTTTCAAAGTTATGAATAAGCGTGCCATAAAAATGCAGCCCGACACCTTTAGCAATGCCTTTGATCGTGTGTAAAACACGGGTCACTAATGCATAGGCTTGCTCAGCGGTGACGTCACGCTCCCAGACCGCTACCGCGTCCTCCAACTTCTCGAGCTCGGATGAGCCCTCTTCTATAAAGGCGTCCAGGAAGTCTGCAAAAATTTCCCCACCGCCAGTACTGGCCTGTGAAAAAGCGATACCTGCGGGAATGCAATTAAACTCTGCCGCAATCGCTGGCCCGGCTGCATCTATTTGCTCCACCGGCCAGACAGTTTCCTGCGGCTCGGCCAATGCCTCTGGCGCAACGGGCTCTGCCGGCCCGGGCAGTTCAGCTGCAATATTGTCGGCGACCTCCTCAGGCTGGGGCACCGATTGCTCAGACTCGCTGGCCGTAGAAAACTCCTGCATGTCCAGGCCACAAACTTCATCGGCCTGATCCTCGAGGAAGCCAATGCCATCAAATAGCGCATCGATATCGGTCTGCTCGCCCTCGCCACCGCCCCCAGTGAGCTCGTCGGCAAAAATGTCTTCACCAAAGCCCTCAAAAGCATCTTCTCCAGTAAGCTCCGAATCGGAGAAGCCCAGTTCATCGTCATCCGCCAGCATCTGAACGTCGCTGCCGTCGCTGTCGTCACTGTCTAGATCATCAAAGCCGTCAAAAACAGATTCAATACGCTCTTCCGCGACCGGCTGCACTGCGCCAGCGCCCAGCACAAAATCGTCTTCGAACAGGCGATTACAACGTTGCCCTGTCTGCGTATGCACCATGGTCATATAGATCGCGTCGACATCCACTTGCCGCATTTGTTGCAGGGTCACCAGGGGCGCCGGGCAAACGGCAATGACAGGTTCAAAACCCTCTGCCAGAATTTCTGCTACAGGACTGGAGTCACTTTCCAGCATCAACTCAGCCTGCACGGAATCTGCCGACATACCGAGACTGGCCAAACGTTCGTTAATCACCAGCGTCAATTCTGCGATGAGTTCCGGAACCAGAGGCGTGACATTGGCTGCAGCTTCATCGACAGAACCGTGTGGCAGCTGGAAGTCCTCATGCAAATCAATCGCATCATCAGCATCCACGTCGAAGAGCTCCTCGCCCTCCAGCGGCAACAGCTCCAGTTCGTGAGGACTTGGTTCGCTGTCCTGCAGACGATCCTCATTGAACAGGAAGTTGTCGAAATCCTCATTGTCCAAAGACGTCGGGGCCTCCGCTGCAGCAGAATCATTTGCCCCTGTGAGCGGCCCTTCAGCGCTGACCAGTCTGAGAATCGGTGCTTCATTCAGCAGCGGTGGCACTTCTGCCACAGTCTCTTCAGATGTGGCCTCTGACACGGGTTCTTCAGTTGCTTTTACTGCTTCAATGACATCAATGACTTCTGGCTCAGCTACAGATTCCACCACCCCCGCGGTGCTTGATGGTTCTGTGGGTTTGACGCGCTTGATAACAAGGAATTTCTCACCCATGTCATCATCCTCGGACAGACCAAGAATATCGCTGCCCTCTAAAACCGAATCATCACCCGCTGGCAACTGGCTGCGTGCATCGCGGGAATAATCAATCGCCATTGATCCGGTTGTAGCAACCTCGTCATCGTCTCCTGTTGAAGAGGCAATCTCTGAACTGTTGTATATGTCGCTACCCTGGGTATCCGACGAGATGACAATCTCTTCCCCTATATAGCTCTCCAGGTCGTCTGCACCGGCCGTGCCCCGGGTCATGGGGCGCCGCGCGACGGCCATCTCTTCCTCGGTCAGGTCAGTATTTACATCGGGCGTACGGTCGAGCGCAAACAGATTTTCCTCGGGGTCAGAGAGGTCCATATCCAGCAACCAATTCAGGGTGCTTTCTTCCAATTCATTTGTTAGTTCAGCTGCCTTATCGTCAGAAAGCGCTTTACCATTCTTATCTGTATGCACGTTTTTCCTCCACTATCCCTGTTCCTGGCAGACTTTGTCGCAATTAGCCTACCGGCTTACGGTGCCTGTCGTCGGCATCGGGCTGACCATGCTGGCGCCCCCCCGAAGGTTTTGCTCTGCCGGAAGCATCTCGGAGGCTGAATCCCTGCCACCCGATTTCGCTACAACAAAACAGCGGTTGGTCAACTGACGGACGTTCATTACATCCAACTCCCCGTCTTCGCGGTACGAAGCTACTAGTGCTGGCAGTGCCGCGATCACTTCAAAAACCAGGTTCTGAACCTTGCGGTCAGCGGCCAGGTCACCGTCCAGCACCCGGTCCAACATATCTTGTGCGGCCCAGCCCAGCTCTCCCAGAATATTAGCGCCTACTGCTCGCCCATTCCCCTTAAAAGTGTGGAAATGTCGTCTTATATCTCTCAGCACCTGGTTTGCGGCTGGCTCCTCGGCCCAGGCCCCTGCTAACTGGGTCAGTTCAGCAACAATGTCCTCAGACTCCTCAATGAAAACCTCACGGAACTCGGCTGAAATCTCCGCATCCTGAACAACAGAGTCGGTGTCAGCCAGTACCGGATTGGCGGCGTCTGCGCCACTCGAAATCTGCTGCACCCAGTGATCAAGCTCAGCAACACGCTGCTCTGCTTGCGAGATCATATACGAAGTATCGTCCAGTGGGTCGAGTAGTGATCGCTGCAGATGCAGCTCTATCAGGGCAAAGGCGTCCGCGAAGCAGCGGAACGCATCGTCTTCACGCACACTGCCCGCCTTGCTGGCCGCAGCCAACCAGTTGCGGCAACGTTCGATGATCTGACCCTCGCACTGCATACCGGCAAAACACAGAGCACCGGCTATATCATCCAGCAACCGCAGGGACGCCTCTATTGCCTTGCGATCCGGAATCTCTTCCAGCTCGTCAAGAAAATCCCTCGACAGACTGTAGAGAAGATCGATATTTGCATTTCCGTTATCCGCGTCGGATAGCGCCTGGCGCAACGCCTCGTGTCCGCCATCCGCTTTGTTGAGATGTCGATGCAAGGCAACCGTAAGCGGCATCAGGCCCTCGCTCTGAGTTGGCTTCCTGGCGAGGCAGCTGGCCAGGGCCTTGCGCCGAAGAATCGGGTGCAAATGGTTTTCCACGAGGCTCATATGTGCAAATGTGGCTGTCACCACACTCTCTCGCAGCTCATACTCCTTGTTGGAGAAGGCGCTGTTAATCCCGTGCTCCAGCTTGTATTCGATATCCAGCTTGACGTCCACGATGCCGCGGATGACATCATTCACCGCCTGTGCATGCTGCCCTTCAGAGGCCCTGAATAGTCCGCGGTAGAGCTCCGCCAGTTTTGTACGAACCCGGCGCAAGGAGTCGGCATGTACAACCTGCCCCGCGGCGTCCAGCCGATACTCCGCGGCCTCTATTCCATCCAGCGCAGTGTTATCCCTCTCCTCATCCGGAGCTGAGCCCGCCTCATGCAAGTCATGGTTATTGATGAATTCCATCACCATATCCAGCTGCTTCATGGCGCCACCCAGTGCTGTCGTCACGGCATCGATGTGTACCAGGCCGCGACTCGCGGTTTCCAGCGTATCGTCATCTATACCAAAAACCTTGCGTATCTGGGCTATATGGACTGGCTTGGACTTACAGGCAGCAATATAAAACAGTATATGCTGCATATTGTCTTCATAATCGACGGACCCATCTATGGCGCTGCCATTTTCGCGCGCATACTTGATAAGAAAGGCACCCGTTTTAAATATCTGGGCAATACACTCGTCCGGTACGATCAGACCGCCAGCTATGCCTTCGCACAGGCCAATCATGGTAAACCAGTAACGCTCCACCTCGGTGCCGGCAAAAAGCACCTGCATTTTGCGCGAAACCCTGGCCACTGTTTTCATGCTATCCGCGACATTTCGACGGCGTAACGCCATCTTGGCCATTTCCAGGTAAAGTGCGAGCATCACGTTAGCTCTGGTCTTAACCTCTTCGTCTGTGGCCGGGGTGGCCCCCTCGGTAATCCCTGCGCCCGGTGAGATGTCAATATGGAAAAATAAGGCCTGCGGGCGCGGGCGTTCACCCAGCCACCGGCGCAGGTCATTAACATGCAGTTCCAGGCCCTGCCCGCTGTCCTGGCGTGAATTTTGGGTGTGTGCAAGATAGGCCGGCAGCACTTTCAATGCCTGCATAAGGCCGCCCATCGTCAGCTTACGCCGCTCACCGGATACCTTGTCCTTGTAGATATAATTGAGGCTGCGCTCCATCTCCAATGTCAGCATTTCGCCCTTTTTCATACCGAGCGCCCGGAGGGTAGAGGTTATCTGGTGGACGGCCCACATGCAGTGCAGCAGCGGCCTTTTCTCGCTGGGGTTATTGCTGTATTCCACCAGCGCGGATTCAGCGTTCTCGGCCTGCTTGTTCATTAGACCGACAACCCATTTGAGGGCCACGATGTCCGGTTTACTAGGCACTAGATCAACCTCCGATTTTGCTATACACAGATGCCAGGAGCGGCGGAATTTACACTGAAGCTCTGGCCTGTTCTGACGCTTCCAGTGCGCTCATATCCTCTTCTCGATATACCCTGGGCGCAACGCCTATTGGCTCCAGTTCTTCGAGTTCAGCACTCACATCTTTACTTTGGTTCACTGTACCGCCAGCCTTGAACTTACCCAGGCTTGCCGACGCGTCGCGCATGGTTCGCTGCAACCGTCCCACACCTATTCTGGTGGACTCGCTGAACTTTCCAATCTCAATGTTCCGTTCCCTTATCTGGGTCATGGAGCTGTTCATGTGGAGGGCACTGACAGCCGACTGCCCCGCGGCATCGTCGACAGATTGAATTATTGAGCTGATTGCCGCCGAACCGGAGTTGATTTCCTCCAAAGAACTGTCCAGCCGCTCGATGTACTCCAGAATTGTCACCACCGTGCCCACGGTGTTTTCCATGCTGGAGAGATTTTCGGCAGACATATTCTGCAACATACGGACCTCGGAGATAATTTTTCTCCCCTCATCCCCTGCCTCTCTCAATAAATCAGCAATTGCCTCGGCGATACCCAGGAAAGGACGACCGAATTCACCCGCCTTCTCTGCCTCGATTCGTGTGTTGATAGCAACCACCGAAATCTTGGTATTAAGGGCCTGAATATACTCAGCCGCCGCGGTAACGGACTGGATCAGCTCACCCTGGCGCTTGGCTGATTTCGAGGTCTCCTGCACTGACTCCCGCACATCGACAGACGCTTTGGACATATCCTTGGTAAGGCCGTAGCCCTGTGCGACCTCCTGACAGTTGCGATCCGATGTACGGGCGGCTTCGCCAGTGGATTTCTTGATTTCCTCGCTGGTTCTCACCATTTCTGTGGCAGCAGTGATGGATTCTCCTACCGACTGAGTCAGCTCCTTACCTTTTTCTACAAGACCTCTGGCGGAAACACCAATTCTGTTAATCTCGTTCACAGATTGTTCAAACGGCCCATGGATATTCTGAATCAATTCGCGCTGACGCCTGGCTGAGGCGTTAATTTGCCTGGCAATGTCTACAATCGCCGTATTGTCCTCGGAGACGTTTGCAGTCAGGTTACCCTGTGACATCTCGTGCAAAGCGCTTTTGATTTCAGCAACTCCCCGCTTCATCTGCGCGGCACGTTTGCGCTGGAAAAAAAACTGCAGCAGCAACAACACAATGGCCAGAATGGCTAACCCACCGAGTAGGGCTGACAACATGGTGCCACCGGCCTGCCCGGTCTCAGATAGTTCTCCAGCGGCACTTTTCAGGCCGCCCAATGACGCCCGCAATGCGGGCACTGATTCCTGAATAGTTTTTCTGGCGGCGGCAGCCTCTTGAAGCTCGTTGGCTGTACCCACAACTTTTTCAATAGATCCAGACAGGGTTGCAAATCGGCGCGATGCAGAGCTTAGCGCTTCTACCGCAATACGATCCTCCATTCGGGCGATACCGCGCTGCGCATCCCCGGAGTTCAGGACATTAATATTACCGAGCAACTGCGCTGTATCCGCAAGAATTTCTCCCGGAGCGTTGTCGCTAACTACCTCGCCGTTCACTAGCCGGTTTATATTCCTGTTGATGCGCTCATTCAGCCAGAGATTCTGCTGTGCGACTGTGTCGGTGGCGGCACCATAATCCTTTTCACTTACGATTCTTGCTATCGCGGAGAACTCTCGCTGCATGACGTCCATGTCCCGATTGTACTTTTGGGCCAGGCTCTGGGCAAAAACCAGATCAGGCGCAGATGAGACCAGCGTCTGCGCGGCGCGTTTGATCGGTTGCCAGGCGATGTCCACACTACTCAGCTGATCGGCCAGTAGCGCAGAATCGATAGCACCTTTCTGCTCGTCGAATTCCTCTACACCCAATGCCAGTTCCTTGAAGCTGGACTCGTTGCCACCGCTGCTTTTCCATGCGCTGGCTTCGATCTGCCCCGAGATCAATTGCATTTCATCCACCGCGTTGCGGCTTTTGACGTCGATGGTGCCGGTATCCGCAACTGCCCCGTAAGCTGTGGTCGCAACACACGCCACAAAACCAAAGAACACGCTGCGCATGCCGCTATTTATCATTCTGTTATTCATCATTTGTTCCCTCATTAGAAACCGAACCCGATGCCGCCGCACTGGACAGCTCGCTATCGGCCATCCACTTTTCAATATCCAGAACTGCCAAAAACCTGTCCCCGTCGCGAAAACCACCGAGGGTAAAATGTGCAAAATCCTCATCTACCGGGTGATCCATATCGCGATCCCCCAGAGGAAATGTCATATGTCGCTCCACATCGCTGAGCGTCACACCAAAATAAAAACCAGGACGACGAATCACCATGCAGAAGTCACGCACACGACCCGCGTACGGTCGCCGGCGGAAAAACGCATCACCGCTGATAATGGGTAACAGACCACCCATATAGGCAGCCACACCCATAACCCAGGGCTTCGTGCCAGGAATCGACGTGACTGCAGGTGTCTCCACTATTTCGTCAATCTCCCCCGAACCAACCAGTAGCGGCACACCCGCTATGCTCAATGAAGTGCCCATCCATGTCATGGGAGCACTCGCCAGCGCAGGCAAGTCCACAACATTGTCAGTGTAGTCCTGCTCCAGTATCGCTACTGCTCGGCGTGCATTGCTGCTCATGAATCAGGCTGCCTTGCGTTTACTGGTGTGCTTGTGAATCAGTTGACGAAGAACTCTCTCGGGCGGAATCTTGGTAACGTGAGCGGTAGCGCCGCGCGCCTGCCCCTTCGCGATATCGAATATCCCGTCTGAAGAAGACAGCATGACAACCGGCGTATTGCGGGTATCCTCTGCGTTCCGGATCAAGGTGCAGGTCTGATAGCCGTCGAGTTCCGGCATGGTAATGTCTAAAAATATAAGATCGGGTTTGAAACGCCGAAGCATGCCCAGGGCCTTGTACCCATCTTCCGCACACTCTACTTCACAGCCCATTCCCTTGAGGGTGTGAGACATCATCATGCGGATGGTCTTGGCATCATCCACGACCGCTATTTTCACGCCCGATATATCGAATTCTTCCTGTTGGTCAGTCATCGTCTTCCTCAGCTTCTGTCCAGTCTTGTGATGCACATCACGACAAAGTTTGCAGCGACAGTATTCGGCTCAGAGACCGCGACCGGCAAGGAAAAACTGGACATTTCCAGAGAAACTGAACTTTTTAGCCAGAGCACAGCTCAATTGTGCGGAGAAATACCGGATCAGCCGGAGACGGCGCCGGCTATGGGCGCTGCACATCCCTTTGGCTGCGCGCCTTGTAGCGCGTTATTCGGAGGGAAACATATAGTTTTTGAAGGGCTCCAAATGACCTGGTTGGAAGTCCTGGGGTTCGTAAATATTGAACTTTTGCATCAGCGTGAGACAGCGCTGGAATACCTTGTCGGCATCGTAGGCGGAGGGGGGAATTGCGTACTCGGCAGTGAGCTGGGCAAAGATCATGGAAGCGATCTCGCGCCGGGTCTTGTCTTCGCGATACATACTGTTGCTGATAGGTGAAGCTACGATCGGCGAGCCATACACCAGAAATGCCTCCCAGCGCCGCGCATCCTGTTTATCTTCCAGTTGGGCAACCAGAAATTTAACCATGTTGTGGAGATCCTGCCGCCCTGGTAATACATCCTTCTGCAGCCAATTTCTCACGTCAGATTCTCTCCAGGCACTGTTAATTCCCATCACACCCAGTACACGCCCCTCGGTCTGCGCTGGAGCTACCCCGGCCAGATCCCACAGCATGTTCAGGCGCGCAGAAAAGCCGAGGCATAATGGCAGCTGGGAATCTGCGATTTGCTGGAACTCCTCGGCGTACTCCTGCACCCGTTTCTTATGCCCCAGAGCTGCGTCTTCGTCTTTTGTATCTGCCATGGCTTCTACCACCCTCTTTTACTGATCGAGCATTTCCTGCAATCGTTTCTGGTACGTGGGGGTGGACACACCCATTATCCGCGCCCGATCCGCAGCGTTGATGCTCCCGCACTGACTGACAATATGGGACAGAAGAATACCCTGCACCAGTTGCTGCGGTGGCTCCGACATTGGCGCTGCCTCCTTAAGCCATCGTCTCACCAGCTGCTGCGGCGTTTGCCACAGTGAGCTGTTGTTGCGCTCGTTTTCTCTGGCGAGAACTTTCGGCATCCACCGACCGATATTGCGCGGCTTCGTCTGCAGAAAATCTGCCGCTGCACGCATGTTCTCGCGATATCGTTCGCAGACGGCCAGTACCACCTCATCGTCCAACCAGGCTCCCAGCGGCTTTATCGCCTCCATTTCCATCAGACTATGCAAGGCTTCGCCCAGGGCCACACCCAGCTCCTCAAGTGTGGTGGGTGCATACTCCCCCTCATCAGGTGAGGCCTCCACCAGCATCTGCAGGTATGCACGCTTCTCCCCCCTGCCGCTACCCCCTCCGGGGGACAGACCTTTAAATATGCCGAGATCGACGGGTGTCAGCCACTCCTTATCACTCTTGTCCAGTGCAGTCACAATACACTGGCGCATTTCGCTGATATTTCCCGGCCAGTCATGTTGCAACATGGCCTGCTCAGCATCCGGTGTAAAACCGGTCAACTTGCGATCGCGACGCGCACCTTCCTGGGATAATATTTTGTATGCCCAGCGCAAAACAGCCCGTTTTCGATCTTTAATCGGCGGCACCCTGATGGGGTAGCCGGCAAAAACACTGGCAAGTTTGTCGTTGAGCTCCTGGCGCCGCACCAGATGTTCCAGGTTGTCTGGAAACAAGCCGATAATACGGGCAGCCGGCAGATACCGCGGTGGGTTGGTGTCCGCCAAAATGCGCGTACTGATCTGGCGCGCCAGCCTAAGCTGAGCATCAACATTCATCAGGTGGGGAGACTTGAAGACCAGGGTCTTACCCCGGGAGCGCTCCAGTTCTTTAGCGATACGATTGAGCGCATCCTTGCGGCCCCGAAACGCTCCACAATCTACTGCTACCATCTTCTCCGGCGCCGCTCCGGTTTCCTGGTGAATCACCTTGGCGACATACATCTTACCGGTTCCTCGCGGCCCAATTATCGCTACCGGTACGTCGAGCCGGGAGAGGAACACCGCCTGATCAATGGCACCCTCCATATTGTCACCCACGTAACCGTCGATGTGCTCGTCAATAGGCCGCGGCGCCAGCGCCTGGATCGGGGTGGGCTGCGCTCCGACCTGGCGCCAGTCAGCGGCCTTGGAAACCTCGGTAGCCAAATGGTGCAGCGCCGACACATCAGGGGCGAACCACTCATTGCTGACGGAGGCGGGGCTGTCGTACTGAAGCGTCAGGTACCCCAGCACACGCTCGTAGAGCCGTATCGGAAAAACAGCACTGGTGGACTTACCGGATACAATGTGATCTTGCGACTGCAATTGCCCGGTTGTTAGCTTTTGCGCTGCCTGGCGCATGTGACGCGGTAACTGTTTTTCAGGACCCGGGATGAACTCGGCACCGTCGACTGCTTCGAGCCCGCCTACAACAAATTCATAGCTGTCATCAAAACATCGACGATAGACAGCCCCGGCAGCCACCCCCGCCTGGCGCAGCGTCACCGCAAGCACAGCACAGAGATATTCATTAGCATGTTGGGAATCGATTACCAGCGCAGCAAGCTCACAGAGATAAGCCCGCGACGCCGGAGGGTTGTAGCGTTCACTGAATATACCGTCATCCAGGGCAGCGCTCGCACTCGACAGCGGATTGTCCCGGCCGTCAGCGGTGGCTATCAGGTCGCCCACCGAAGTTCTCTGCAACCGCAGTAAAGCACTATTTGCCGCAATGAGTGCGGCCAGAGGGCTGGCCTCAGACTCGCACGCCGCCATGCCGATACGGATGCGGGCTTGCCCCTGGAGCAAGGGAGTAAGATGAGAGAGAAGTGCCCTGCTGATATCCTGGCTCTGTTCAATTGTCACGTTTCGCAGGGCAATCGGTATAGACGCGCCCACAGGGATGCCCACATCGTCCCTTGCGGGCACTATCTGTTGCAAGCCAAAACGTATATCGACCATACGCCGGGCGACATCTGCCGGTTCCCACTGGTCCTGGGCGACGGTATTTTCCAGCGCCAATACCGCCACAACATCTGCGGAACCCACAGGTCTGGCGAACAGAAAGTCCTGGCCTACGCCCAGCGGAAACAACAGGAGCACAAGGACCCTCTTCCCCAGTGTTAGCTGTGGAAACTGATAACCTCCCACTACAATTTCACCCGTTGACCCGGATTGCAGCAGTGTGGGTGGAATCGCGCAGCGGATACTCGAACCGATAGCCCGTGGCAATGCCTGGTCGGACTCCCGTGTCACTCCCAGGGCCTCCCACCAGGGCTTGCCCACCAGATCTGTCATATCCCGGTGAAGCAGCGTCACTGCGGCATCATTGCAGTATTGGACACTTGCACTCGCCTGATCGACAATCAGGACCGCAGCGCCCGGCAGCTCTGGAAATTGACCTTCATCCACCATTTTTTATAGCACCGCCCCCTGATACCATACCCGGCTCATACGCCAATGATCCCACAACGCGACGAGCACAGCCATTTATGCCACTGCACCATTCAATCTATCCATGCTCGCGAAAAATGCCTTGTACTTTTCGCGCAATAAACATATATACGTGTAGGAAAGCCTGACTGCGGCTGCACCTGCGCGAAGGCAAGATCCGCTCATTGCTTCGCAAGGACACCTTTTGCCCCAACCACCTGTTGCGAAAATACCACCATGGACCTGACGGCGCTACTGCCTGCACTACATCTCATACTCGTGCTGCTGGTGAGTATACGAGTGCTATTGCGCCCCTATCGGGAACCGGCTTCGCGTATAGCCTGGATGGTAGTTGTCGCGACACTACCGTTTGTGGGTATCGTTGCATATCTACTGTTTGGTGAGGTCAATATTGGCAGCAAGCGTATAAAGCGTATGCAAAAGGTGGTAAACGACCTGCAGACGGAGGCCGCAGCAGCCGGCTTGAGCCCGCAACAGTTCAACCCGGCAGAGCCCGCGGAGTGCCAGCACCTGTTTCGCGTGGGCCACTCTATCACCGGACTAAACCCTGTGGCGGGCAACTCGGGTGTGCTGATGGATGACTCGAACAGCACTATAGACCGCATGGTGGCTGACATCGACGCAGCGCAAAACCACGTCCACCTGTTGTTTTACATCTGGCTGCCGGATGGGAATGGCCGCAAAGTAGTTGCAGCACTAAAACGCGCGGTTGCCCGAGGAGTCACCGTCAGGGCCATGGCAGATGGCCTGGGCTCGCGCTTGCTGATCAAATCCAGCTACTGGCGCTCGATGCGAGAAGCGGGCGTGAAGGTGGCCGTTGCACTGCCAATAGTTAACCCCTTGCTGAGGCCGTTTGCCGGGCGCATCGACCTGCGCAACCACCGCAAGATAGTCGTTATTGACAGCAACATTACCTACTGCGGTAGCCAGAACTGTGCCGATCCGGAATTCCTGGTCAAGGCTCGCTATGCACCCTGGGTAGACGCAGTAATTCGGTTTCAGGGGCCTGTAGCAAGCCAGAACCAGTACCTCTTTGCCTGCGACTGGATGAGTCACGTTGACGAGGACCTCAGCCCTCTATTGCAGGAGCAGGTATCCCAGGTAGAAAACGGCTTCGTGGCACAGGTCACTGGAACAGGCCCAACAGTCCGCTTCTCCGCAATGCCGGAAATGTTTGAATCAATCATGTATGCCGCGCGCACAGAGATGGTGATCACTACCCCCTACTTTGTTCCCAGTGAATCCATGCTCGACGCACTTTGCGCAACCGCTTATCGGGGTGTGGCGACTTCAATTATTTTTCCAGCTCGAAATGACTCGCGCATCGTCGGTGCCGCCAGTCGCAGTTATTATGCGGCACTGCTGAGCGCCGGTATCAATATTTTCGAGTATGAAAGCGGCCTGCTGCACAGCAAGACATTGACTGTGGACGGCGAGATTTCCCTGATTGGTTCGGCCAATATGGACAGGCGCAGTTTCGACCTGAATTACGAAAATACCATCTTGTTTTCCGATAAACAGCTGACTGCCGCGGTGTATCAGCGCCAGCAGACCTATCTTTTGTCTGCCCGGCGCATTACTGCAGAAGAGATCGATAACTGGAGCATGCCCCACAGACTGCTGAACAACGCCGTGGCGATGTTCGGCCCTGTACTTTAAACATCACAGCGCGTTAAACGGTGCACGGCACCCGGGGCCTCACCCGGTCAGAGCAGCTATCCGGCCGTTTCGCGACTGGCCCGAATTTGCTCCGCCATACCTTCCAGCAGGCGGAAAGTTTCCTCAGGCTTGGTTCGCTTGAGCTCCAGCAATGCCATTTCATCCCCCTCACCGACCGCTATCTCGCTGACGCCCCGCGCAAGTCCGTCGATTATAACCTCAGCACAGCGAGAGACCTCCATACCACCGGCAATGTCCTCGTCGGTCTGGCCCGTTGCCGCACCGTCACCCCGCAGGGCGTTACTGGAAATACTGGTGCGAATAAAGCCCGGTACCACCGTGCTGACAGTGACCCCTTGATGAGCCACTTCCGTACGCAGTGCATCGAAGAAACCCATGACTGCATGTTTGGCAGCACAATATCCCGTGCGCAGAGGTGCACCGACTTTACCGGCGACACTGGCGGTAACCACCAATCGACCGGACCCCTGCTCAACCATCACGGGCAACACCTGCTTGGTAAGTGCAATTTGCCCCAGAACATTTATTTCAAACAAATCCCGATACACCGACATATCGGTTTCCAGACAGAAGGACCGTTGGGAAACGCCCGCATTATTGATCAGCATATCGATGCGGGAAAAGGTATCGAGCACAGTGCCCACCGCAGCCGGCATGGCCGCCTGGTCGACCACGTCCAGCGGCAGAACAAGCAAATGCTCTCGCCTGGCTCCATCATTTACGCAATCTTGCTGCACACGCAGCAGCTCTTCCTTCCTGCGCGCTGACAACACAACTCGCGCGCCGCTGCGGGCAAAGCTGCGAGCGAGTGCTTCGCCTATTCCCGATGAAGCACCGGTAATCCAGATTACCTTGCCATGAAAACTTTCCGGTTCATTACTGTGTAGATCTTGCATAAGGTCTCCGTTGTCTCTGTACAATGCTGGTCAGCGGTTTTCGTAGCGATTCAGGTCAAATACGCCGGCTTCTACGGGCATTTTCTGCTGATAATAGTCGTAGAAGCTATCGCTCAATTTCCAGAACCATGGCGCAGTGCGGCGCACGCCGTATATATCGACGAGTCTTGCATAATCGGCCTCGGATTTTATCGCTTCGATGGCGGCGACAAAATCGCTGAGTTGATCCTCAGGCATCTGGAAAAACATATTGGGATAAGAACCAATAAACCCTTTAACCACTGTCAGGGAGTCTTCGACGGGTAACCGCCGTCGCTCCTCCTGAAAGAGCTGGGTGTTGTTCAGAAAAGCACTGTTATGGATTATGGTATAGACAGCCTCACCACCCGTTTCGTCGAACACCTGTACAAAGGACACGTCCGGCATCAGGCTGAAAGGCCTGCCACTCAGGGTCTGCAATTTCGCCAAATGCGGGTCGACAGGCTGATAGCGCGGGGCGCTGGCGCCCGCCAGTCTCGGTTCGAGTTGACGGAAAAATTCCTGTACCGGGTTGGACGTGCGATAACGAATATCCGGCTCTGCATGGATATATGCTTTCTTACCCAGCACGTAGGCCTTCACATCGGAATTGGCTTCGCGATACCAGAAGTTTCGCAACTCGAGGCGCTTGTCTTCCGGCATAAAAAGCAGGAAATTGTATTCCCCTTCCATGCGCAGGAAATCCATATAGCGTCGTGTTTCCAGTTGGTGCGCTACATTGCCGTAAACGTCAAAGCCCGCCACCAGCAGATAATGGATGCGCTCGAGGAGGGAATAACTGATCACCCACGCCGTCTTGGGCGTCTGACCAACCAGGCCTTTTACCACCGAAGCGCTATCCGTGTGTCGAAATATTGTCAGGGATGCGTTGTCGTTGCTGCCATCACCATCCCATATGAGATCAAAATTAACTACTGCCGGGTCCTCATTCGTCAACTTGTCCAGCTGACGGGATTTAGCCTTAAGATACTCGCGCTGACCCCTCGCGTACTTACGCCACTCTACCAGGGAGATCAGGAGGTTACCCTCCGGGACCGGGAGACGCATATTAGCGCTTTGACTGGCCAGGAAATCCGCATTCTGCTCGGGATCAATCTGATCGGGATCTGCAAAGACCACCCAGAAGTGGTCGTCTATCACGTTGAGCGCCACCTGACCCCGACACACCGGGCCCTTTATATAGCCCATAATGGTGAATTGCGCCTCATCCAGCATGAATTTGTAACGCGCCTCCACCGGTAAATCCCGGTAGACAACGAACGGGTTGGAAGCCAGTTCAGGCTCATAGCCGGGTACGTTGATGACTTCGTAATCCGCCTGGAAAAACAGCTCGTTCCATCTCTCCATACGTGTATCACCAAGTGCATAGGGCATGTGGCGTTTGGCCATCACACTGGTGCGCAGCGGCTGCAGGCGGTAGAAAAACGCTCCTTGCCCGGGCGAGTCATACGGCCTCCGGGTAGCGATGACATCTATCGCTTGACCCGCTGGAGTTCGCGACCTGACAAGCTTGAAAAACTGTGGAGGACCCGGGACATCGGGAAAATAGATGTCGCCGATAAAAAGATGCTCGAAGATATAGCGGGACACTAACTGTTCCTTCACACCTCCTCGATTGAAATAAGCTTCCCACTTTTCTATTTCCGCGGCCTCCAGCGGCGCCACAACAGCCCGCTTTACACCCGGCGCTCCCTGTCGCAACCAGTCTGCAAGCGCCTTGTACTGGGTGCTGCGCAGGCCGGGAAATCCGTAGGGCATACCCCACAGCGGATAGTTTTTCGCAAAGCTGTCAAACTCTTCAGGCTTGGGGCATTGTTGGTTGCGGTTCAGGCTCAGGTCAAAACTGTCTGGCAGAATGCCACCTTCAGGGAGCGGGTGCTGTTGCTTCAATTCCAGTATGCGCTGGATAACATTATCCTTGCCATCTCCCTCTGCATCGTCCAATACAGGGTAAAACCCTTTTTCTCGCCATTGCTCTGTCGTTGTCGCGTCTACGAACAGGCGCGTCAGATTCGCGGTAAGCAAACGGGCACCATCGTAAACCGTGTCCTTGCTTGCGCCGCGCTGCAGCCCCTCCCAGGCATCGAGCTTAAGTTGGCAGGGGGCGTCGTAACAGCCGTGACACACCATGCAGCGGCGTTCCAGAATTTGTTTGATCTGCGGAGGATAGTCTTCCGCCAGGGAAACAGGCGCTAGCAGGCAGGCTATCAGTGTGTACAGCAGATTGGAGCGTATATTAAACATGGCGCGATTCTGGGACCCCGGTTGCCCAATGGCAAGCCTGAAATTAGTCTCTACCTATCAGGGCCAGGCGCAATTCAGGCCGACTGGTATCGGGGGATAGCCAGATATTCAGGAAATGCTTGCCAAAATCCGGGTCGTCAATGCCACCAAGGGGTTGGCTGTTCATCAAAAAAGCGCTTCTCCCCGCCTCGTCCACCTGCAGTTCCAACACATCATCGACCCCGACATCAGGCCATATTTGCGCGAGCGTTTGCAACCACTGCTCGCTTTTTAGGGATGCAGCGGGTAATCGGTCCCATTCACTTTGCGTGTTTTCCACGAGATCAGCGGCAGCCACATCCCGCAAATACTGTATCTCCAGGCGCAGGGGGCGCTGACCTTCGAGATACTCACCATCGGCACTGTAAAGCCGCGAGTTGTACACAGGCCAGAACAGCACCTTCAATTGCGCCTCGCCAACAAGAAGCCAGCGCCCGTCATCAGCTGCCACGGGCAGTGAGAACAACGCCGCCAGCAGTACCAGTCCAGCCCTATTCATGGGTACTCCGATCAGCAGCTGCCTGTAACCTGGCGGTCAGCCAGAACATTCCCGGCAGAATAACCGCCCAGGTAAGCGCAAGGATCATCAGCGTCACCGGCAACGAATAGCCAAATTCCACAGCGCCCAATCTTTTTCCCGCCCAGTAATTCAGAGGAAAGGCAATTGCCCCGGCTACAGCGCACAACGCGGGGCGCGCAGCCAGCCATGCCAGGCTGCGCCCCAGCGCGGCGGCAAAGCCCATCCAGAGACAGCACAGCCACAGAGGTACCAGCACAGCCCCGTGAAAGACGAAAACGCCGGCGGTGCTCAACAGGGCGTCCACTGCGATGCCTACGCCGCCCACGATTACCAGTTGCCTCATTTCAGTACGAATATCACCGACAAGCCAGACATGGCACGCGAGCAACAACAGCGCGAGTGGCAGCAGTGAATCGCCACCCAACACGGCACAAAACCACAGGGCCTGAAACCACAGGGCATTGAACCATAGAGCGTCAGGAAGCCGGCGGGTCACGGCGGAACGGGCGGCTAAAGAAGTCGGGGGTGTCACGTTCTGGAACCTGTGCCATTAGCGAGGGATTCATGCTGTTATACGTCCTTCCCGCGAGTCCGGATCAACCGGCCTACTCAATTCCGACCTGCAACTCCAGCGAGCCAGCCTTATCACCGCGAGCCGCCCGAAGTATCACCCTGCGTTCATCTGTCAGTATGTGTCCCGCAGCCGCCACCTGTGACAGGAATCCTGCCCACATCTCCTCCAGCGAGCCCATTTCCGCCGTGTATAGCACGTATGCACACTTGAAATTCCGGGTTACACGGACATCGTACTTGCCGCCGGCACGGGGCGCACCCCGCACTGGAAAGCCCAACTGCAGTTCACTGTTTTCACCGGCTCCCAAGGCGATAATTTGTAGCGGACCGTCGACAGAGCCACCTGACTTTACCATGGCAATACCCATCTTGATTGCCAGACTTCTGGCCTCATCTGCCAGCTCTGAAAGCGGCTTTTTATATTCCTGATAAAAGAACTTCAGCTGCGGCACAATCTTCGTCTCTACGCTGACGTCACTTTCTTGCGGTGGCTGCGCCTTGACCATAGCGCGACCACCAGCGTCCTCTTTTTCGACACGGGCAGTAAATTCGCCAGCGGAAGCCTTTTTATCCTTCGAACCATGGCAAACGCCGACGATCCCCCTCAACTCGCTAGCTGTGGGTGGATCAGCCTTCATAAATGTCAGCCATTGACCGGCCTGAGGCCCCATGCCTCCTATCAGCGTGGCGTTGATAAAAGATCGCCTGGCGGAAGACTCGTCACCCAGTTTCAGCTGACTTACTCCCAGTAAAACATTGGCCCGTCCAACATACTTATCCTGCAATGTGTTTTTGCACGCTGCCAACATCGTGTTGTACATCTGACGCCATTCTTCCTGCTCCATCTGCAGTTGAGCCAGGTAGAGGTAAAGTTCGATATCGCCGCTGAGTCTCGCAGCCTGCACCAGCGCAGCAACAGCATTTTCCTGCTCCCGTGCCTGCAGCCAGAACTGGAACAGTTTGCGGTAATTAAGCCCGTTTGCAGCAATACTCTGATCTTTCAACGCCGCATCAAGCACCACAGCAGCACCATAGGGGTTACCATTGACCGCATGTAAATCGGCCAACAGCATAATGTCCTGCTCACGAAATGGTACGGCCTTTTCTGCGGCAAGAGTCAGCTGGTCCAGCGCCTGCTTCTTCTTGTTCTGTTGCAAGAATACTGAGGCCAGATGATGCCAGTTATCAGGGTTATCCGGCTCTGCATCAAGCAGCTGACGCAGCAGTCGTTCGCACTGGGCATAGGCGCCAGCCTGGTAATAAAGTGCCAGCGCCTGGCGTTTCTGCTGCAACGTCAGCTTGAGTGCTTTTTCTTCAATGGGGTCCAGCGCTGCGACAACCTGCACAAGTTTCCCCTGGCGATAATACGCCTGTGCCAGCAAGAGGTAGTCAGTGGCGCTGGCGACCAGATCAATTCGTAACGCCCGTTCTAGCGTGGTGGCTGCCGCTGCATAGTCTTCCTTGAGCAGATAGACTTGCGCCAATTCTCGGAGCATCTCACGGTTCGCAATATCTGACAGGCCGCGTGCAGTCAAAGCGCTCTGGTAATACTCGATAGCCTTATCGTATTCACCTTCCTCTACGAAATGACGAGCCAGGTGACGACCGGCACTGGACTTGGCGTAAGGTTCGGCAATTGAGTTGATCTGTTGCTCAAGCTCTGCAATGGACAAACCTGAAGTCGCAGTGGTATCGCCAGCAGGATCAATACGAATCTTGCTGCGGTACTGCCCTTCCTGCGCCAGCCCGGAAAGCGGCAGCACGACGCTGACACACAAGCACACGACCTGGCATAGCCGCAGGCCAGCTTGCATTTTGTCAATCAACATTGGGCATATTCTGTGGGTAGTTTTCCCAGGAAACATCCACTTTCTGCGTCAGCATAACCCCGCCGGTTGCCCCGCCGTAACGGGCCACGCGGTACTTCCAATCCAATACCGCGGCCACAACTTTTTCTTCGAATACACCTCTTGGGTGCGCATCAAGTACTTGTACATCGCGCGTCCTGCCATCGGCAGATACCTTGAATGCAACCAGAACCCAGCCGCTGATACGATTCTGATAGGCTGCCTCCGGGACATTGGGGCGACGGGTGTCAAAGGGTATGACTTCGATAAAACCCTGCGCGCCCTCGCCGTCGCCCCCTGCCAGGTTAACCGCCCCGACACCGGTACCCACCGGGCCCTGCCAGCGATCACCTACCGATTGGATTTTGATATCACCCAAGGCCAGATCGAGCGCTGATATTTCGAGATTAAGTGCCGGTTCTGGCGTGGGAGCGGACATTGCAAGCGAATCCATCAGAGGTTCCTCAACGGGCTCGTCCGGCTCCACCTCTTCAGGTTCGACCTCCTCTTTCTCCGGATCCTGCCGGAGAATATCCACCTGGCTGAATACCGGCACCAAAACATCCTGTTGCTGCCGACTCTTTATCAAACTCTGCATAAATAAAAATATTGCCACAGTGATCAAAAGGCCGCCGAAAAACGCGAAGATATAACGCATTCGCCAGACTCACTCAGTCTTCTTGTCGGCAGCTATGGCAATTTGCTGGATGCCTGCGAGTCTTACCTGATCCATCACATCGACCAGGTTGCGAGTAGATGCCTCCTCATCGGACTGGATTATGACGGACCCCTCCGGGTTGTCCGCGTGCATGCGCGCAACAATTGCCCTGACTGCACGGGGATCTACCGGCCGGCGATCAATCCAAACCTCGCCTGTCGCAGTGATAGCGATAAATATATTGGCATTTTCCTGCTGCGATGCTGTCTCCGCTGACGGACTGCTTACTGTCACACCCGATTCCTTGACAAAAGAGGTGGTGACAATGAAGAAGATAAGCATGATAAACACGATGTCCAACATGGGCGTCATGTCCAGTTCGGTTTCCTCCGGTGCCACCAGGTGTCGTTTCGCTGTCATTTGTTCAGCTCCCCTGTGCTTGCATTGCCGGACTCTCGTCCAGGACCAGTCGCTTCACGAGACTCCCTGTAGCCCTGTCGGCAATTCGCTGCAGGCGCACGGTAAAGTAGATTCCGGTGAGCGCGACAACCAGCCCGGCCATAGTGGGAATGGTCGCCCGGTAGACGCCTCTAGCCATTGCCTGTGCATCATCGTTCCCACTGACAGCAATCACCTCAAATACGCCGATCATACCCAGAACGGTTCCCAACAGCCCCAGTAGGGGACAAAGGGCAACCAGAACCTTGATCAGCGGGAGCGTGACACCAAGCTGCATTCTCACCTCGGAGACCGTGACTTCGCGAATCTTGGTGGCGCGCCAGGACCGACAATCCGCCCGCGCATTCCACTGCTCAATAAGCCGGCGCGACTGGCGCGGCCAGGTAATTCGCAGATACCAGATACGTTCGAGAATCAGCAGCCATAACAAAAAACAGGTAGCGAAAATGACCCATAACACAGGGCCGCCCTGGTCGACAAAATCCTGGATCGAGTAAAATACTGCAAACAGACTGGTCACATCACTTCACCCGCTGTTGATCTGCGCTGCGCGCCAACACACCGGCACACTGTTCATCCAGCCGCTGGATCATGGAACGCGCCATCGTATTGATCAGGCTGTGACCAAAAAGCAGCGGGATGGCAACAACCAGACCCAGCACCGTTGTTACCAATGCCTGGGAAATACCTCCGGCCATGAGTTTTGGGTCCCCGGTACCGAAAAGGCTGATCGCCTGGAAGGTCAGAATCATGCCGGTAACCGTACCCAGCAGGCCCAATAGTGGCGAAGTCGCAGCCAGAAGCTTGATCAGGCCATTGCCACGCTCCAGTGCAGGCACTTCTGCCAGCACTGCCTCATCAAGCTTTAACTGCAGCAACTCCTCCTCATCCAGAGACACACCTTGCACCGCAGTGAGAACCCGTCCAAGCGGGTTGCCCTGGGAGGGTTTGTCCACGTTGCGCAACTGCGATTGCATACGCAAATAGACAACGCCGAGGTATAGCGTGCGCCAGAGTGTCAGTAACAAGCCGAATGCACCGAGGAACAGGATAATGAGCCCAATTGAACCACCTTGCTCGATACGTTCCCTGAGGCTGGGAGTATAGGCCAGCATGCCCAGCAAGCTACCGCGCGTGGGGTCTACCGTAATCGGTGCAACGCCATCCTGCTCAGCAAACTCTCGCGCCTCATCGCGCAAGCGAGTCGTGGGCTGACGGGAGAGCAACAGCAATTCGCCAGTCTCGGGAACAAACCGCAGGAAATCTCCATCAGCATACGCAGAAAATGTTCCCACCCGCAACACAGTACGGGACTCAGCTGTGCCATCGGCCACGACTACCGGGGTGTCAAAGGTGAGGACCTTGCCGGCCTCCGTCATCTCCTGCTGCAAAAATAACCAGAGTGCCTCGATCTCTTCAATAGTCGGTTGGCCAGCACCCGCCGCGAGGTCCTGTAATGCCTCGGAGCGCTTGGGGAACTGCGCCGTAATCATCGAGTCCTGCATCACCGCAGAAAAATCGCCGGCAAACTCACGGTAGGTACTGGAGAGATCGCCCATCTCCTGCACCAGTGCTTTCAGTTGTGCCTCCAGTGCCGCAATCTTGCCCTTATTTTTTTCGGTAACAGCAAAAAGAGGCTGATTTTCCTGTTGCCTGCGCTCAAACTCTCTCTTTGCCCTGGCGATCAATGCCTTCTGGTTCTTGTTGTCACGCAGAAAATCGCGCTCTCTCTGTGCATTCAGTTCACGTTGCTGCTGCTGGGTGTGCCGCACAGATTCCAATAACTCGTCCAGGTTGGTTATCTGTTGCGCAGCTACCGCGTCTTGCGCATGACTGAGCGAAGGCAACAGCAAGGCGAGAAACACCACCGACATCACGGTGATCAAGCGGCTCATGACTCTTCTCCTGTCAGGCGCAGGGGCAAGTTCAGCAATTGCGGAGCCGTAATATTCTCGGCGACACGCACCGCTTGCATCAGGCCACGATTGTAGCGCGCCTCGAGCGGCCGCCACTGCTGTTGCTGCTTGTCCCAGTACCCACTACTGGAACCATCCAGCAGTTGGTAAAACAGAGCTACACGGCCGATCCTCAGGTATTGAACGGATAACTCCTCACCATTTTGCAGCAGCGGCCCTCTCCAGGATTCGATATTGCTGCCATAGTTCTGTTCCAGCTGGTAGGCCTCCAACAGAATCCGAAAT
Source organism: uncultured Haliea sp. (assembly GCA_963977485.1). Classification (GTDB taxonomy): domain Bacteria; phylum Pseudomonadota; class Gammaproteobacteria; order Pseudomonadales; family Halieaceae; genus JARRPM01. Next base: position 643,181 of record CAXBOW010000002.1, on the reverse strand, counting down.
TTGGCGGACACTGAGATGTCGGGGCTGCGCAACCGCTGCTTGAGCGCCAGCGCCGCGACAATACGCTCCTCCTGGTGAAAAGGCAGATCGAGTATCACAAATTTTTCCAGCGAATCCGCCATGCTACGCATCAGCGGGACTATACGTTGCTGCGTTATCCGCGCCTGATTGATTTGCTCTCGCAACTCGGCCAGACGCAACTGCTGCACCTCGTCCAGCTCCTTAAGCTCACGAGTGTAGGCCGCCTGATACTCTGATCCGTCGAGTAGTTTCCGGTAGTCTTCCAGCAGGTTACGGGTCTCACGGGAGAGCTTATCAATAGTCTGTTGGGAAGCAGCGGCATTGTTATTCGTCGTCGCTACTACATCGAGACTGTCCTCTACGCCCGCGGCTTGTACAGTCGTATTCAGGAGCAGTGCACCCATGCTACCGGCAAGTAAATATCCAGCCGCTTTTTTCAAGAAAAACATAATCCTGAGCCACCCGTTTGTCTTATTGTTACGCCGAAGGAGGATAGCAGCCGGCGGGAGTCAAGGACCAGCATCTATCGACCACTAGTATGCCAGTTTTTTTGTCTCCCTCAACTGGGCGAGCGATGGAAGCGCGTACTTGACCCTGAATGTATCGATAACCTGGAGTATTTCGTGGTAAACAAAATCGTGCGCGGCGGCGGAATGGAAGCGCTGACAATCCACCATTACATACTTGAGTGACACCTCTTCCGCCTTCGGAAATGGCAGTGCAATCAATTCCATACTGAGATCAGCCTGCTCCATAAATAAAGGCGGTGCCGGAAACAGATAATCCGAGCTGCATACCACCTGTATTGCCGTTAATAACTGATCGGTACTAAGGTCAGGTACCGCAGCGGCCATGTGACGCATGAACACTGACTCCTGTGGTACCAGAAAATGTATGTCAGCGAGTTCATCTGCTATCAACTGCACGTGTGGATACGGCAGTATCTCTTCCCAACTCAGCTCCTTACCCTCCAGCGGATGGCCCTTGCGGGCCAACAGAACAGGCGACGCGTACCCCAGCGTGGTTAAGCGAAGATCATCCGGGTATTCCAGCAGCTCCGCCTGCAGAATAAAATCGAGCCGGCCATTATTCAGTTGCTCGAAGGGTCTATCCACACTGGATCGGGCACTGAGTCGAATATTCGGTGCCGTTATATGGAGGCGCTGAACCAGCAATGGCATCAACCAAAGCCCCATATGCCCCGGCACCTGCAAATTGAAGTGGCCATCGAATACAAGCGGATTAAACGTCTGGGGCTCAAGCATTTCCTGCACTGCAAGCAGTACGCCGGGCAATTGCATCGCCAGTTGCTCTGCCCTGGGCGTAGGTGTCATGCCCGCGCCTTTACGGATGAACAGTGGGTCGTCGAACAACTGGCGCAGCCTGCCGAGAGTTTTACTCATGGCCGACTGCGTAACAAACAGCCTCTCCGCCGCCCTGGACACGTTGCCCTCCTCCAGCAACGCTTCCAGCGCTACCAGAAGATTGAGATCCAAACGCCCCAAATCCCGAATATCCACAGCCCTAAACCTCCATACTATGAACCATATTCATAATACAGGTGAATTTTTGCCATTTGAAGAATTATGCAATTGCCCATATTGTGTCCTGTAGTGAGGCAGAAGGCTGTCTCACAGACTGCAAAAGAGGTGACCATATGATGGCTTTTATTCTTTCCGTGTACGTTACGGTACTAACCCTGGCTATTTGGCAGGAAACACAGAGTGCGAACGAAATGCGCAGCGCCGATAAGGGATGCTGATCGCTAAACACCGCACCCATTCACCCCAACCACCAGCTACCGGTTTCTCCTTAACAGTTCGCAGGCGAGACCGCTAGCTGGCCTATTTTCCCGAAATTCTCGTATGTAATAGCGCCGCCCAGGAATCCAGCAGCAATGTCATCGTTATCGGTGCCGTTCTGGACATAGCCGCAGACGTTATAGTGCGATTATCGCGTATCACAGCCAGCAACTGACCGTTTTCCCCATCCAATAACCGAAACTCTGCCCAGATCTCCAGCACATCACGTGATGAGCCAGCGGGCTGCAAGCCCCCGCCCAAAGTGGTGGCAGTAGGCCTGCCGGGAGCAATTCGCGTTAATTTTGCCTCAACACGCAGCACCCCTGCGCCACTAACCGCTTTCCCATATGCTGCGAACGCCTTGTCCATGGCCTTTTGCCAACTTTGCTGCAAAGCGGCCTGCCGCTGTGGCGTCATCTCCCAATCCCGTTTAAGGGTGCCGGCTATGAGCGTATCCGGTATCTCAACATTGCTGACGTCCAGCGCCGGTATGTCAATCTTTTCATAGGATGCGAGAGCAGCGTCAGGTCTTGCATACGCTTCCGCGAAACCGGAATACTGAACAGCATTAAGCCCCTCGGCAGCAAACTCTGCGCTGGCCTTGTCATCCATAACCGGAGTGCTGCAAGCAGTTGCAACACTTAACAACGCCAGCAGTAAAATTGCTGTGTAATTCAAGGTATCCCTCGCAACATGCCGCTATGGCGGCCAGGTATCTCTAGGATATAAAAAGGCCACAGGTTTTACGCTGTGGCCATGATTTTACGGCAAACAATGTCAGGCTGTATCAACCTCTTTTTTTGGTTTCAACAGGAATGTTGCCAGCGCAGGCATCAATATCAGTGCACCGAACATATTCCACAGGAACATAAAAGTGAGCAGAATTCCCATATCAGCCTGGAATTTGATGGGTGACATTGACCAGGTGACCACACCTGCCGCCAGGGTTATACCGATGAGGGCTACTACTCGACCGGTAAAGTTCAGAGTCTCGTAGTAGGCCTGGGTAAGGTTCATACCCTGCTTCTGTTTGGCAAGAATTACTGTGAGCACATACAGCGCATAGTCCACACCGATACCTACACCCAGCGCGATAACCGGCAGTGTCGCCACCTTAACCCCGATACCGAGGAAGACCATCAGGGCCTCGCAGAGAATAGAAGTCATCATCAATGGCAGCACCGCACAGATCACACCCGGCACAGAGCGGAAGGTCAGCATACAGAGCACGATAACGGCACCGTATACGTAGAACAGCATCTCGGTATTGGCCTTCTTCACCACGATGTTGGTCGCCGCTTCAAAACCCGAACTACCCGCCGCACCCAGGAAATCCGCTTTGCTGCTGGGCCATTCTTCATTGAACAATTCCAGCGCGTCGACCACACCTTCCAACGTTGCCGCCTTATGATCTGCCAGATAGACAATCATCGGCCAGAGCGAGCAGCCCGGATCAACATAATCCAGGTTAACCAGCTCCGTGACCGCGTAGTTGATAGTGTCCTGGTTGCGGAACAAGGACATCCATTTCGGGAAGCCCTCGTTTATACCGGACATGATCTGGCGCGTCCGAACATTCAGCCCACGTACATCCTCGACACCCGGTACCTGACGTAAACGCCACTCCAGTTCATTGGCCAGACTGAGGCTCTCGTAATCAACACACTGGTCCGGTGGAGTCTTGATAATCACCGCAAAAACGTCGGTACTCACCGAGTAGCTGTTAATCATGTAGGCGACGTCTTTGTTATAGCGGGAATGTGCCCGAAGTTCCGGTGCCCCCGGATCCAGATCGCCTATTTGCAGGTCTTTGGATATGTAGAAGCCGCCTATAGAAAGTAATATTGCAACCACGATCGCGGTGGCAGCCTGTTTGGGGTGGGTAAAGGACAGCAGAAAACGCCAGAGCCAATGCATCTCTTCTATCGATTTCACCGGTCGCGAATTGCGCTCAGCACAGGCTTTACCGACACCGGTATAAGACAGGACAACGGGTATAAGAATCAAGTTGGTGAATATCAATACCAGCACTCCGATACTGGCGGTTATCGCCAGATCCTGAATCACCTGGATCTGGATAATCATCAGTACAGCGAAGCCCACACCATCAGACAGTAATGCTGTGACCCCCGCTAGAAACAGGCGCCGGAAGGTGTAGCGAGCCGCAATATACCGGTGCGTGCCGCGGCCTATATCCTGCATGATGCCGTTCAGTTTCTGCGCGCCGTGACTCACCCCGATGGCGAATATCAGGAAAGGTACCAGGATCGAGAATGGATCGAGCTCATAGCCGAGCGTGGCAAGAATGCCCAACTGCCAGGAAACCGCAACCAGAGTACAACCGACAACCATCAGTGTTGAGCGCAGGCATCGGGTGTAGAGAAAGAGCAGAATAATGGTGATAACTACCGCTATGCCAAAGAAGATCATAACGGAAAAGAGACCCTCGATAAGGTCGCCAATAAGCTTGGCAAAACCGATAATATGAATCGAGCGGTTGGGGTCACCCATGGTGAATTTTTCGCGGATATTTTCGAGCTTCACACCGAGATCCGCGTAATCCAGACGCTCTCCGGTTTCAGGATTAATATCCAGCAGGGGTACAATAATCGCTGCCGATTTTTCGTCGTTGGCAACGAGGTCCCCTATGATTCCTGCGCGCGCGATGTTGATTTTGATCTCTTCAATTGATCTTGGCGACTCGTCATAGTCACCGGGAATAACGGGGCCGCCCTCGAAGCCCTCCTCGGTTACCACCCGCCAGCGGGTGTTGGGTGTCCAGATGGATTTCAAACCGTTACGGTCCACGCCCGGCATAAAAAACAATTCGTCACTTACCTCTTCGACGAACTTCAGGTTTTCGGGGGTAAATATGGTCCCATCTTTTACCGCGACCACCACGCGAAGATTGTTCCCAAGCCCTTTGAGGCCGCCGGCATTCGCCTGGTAGTTAAGTACATACTGATGCGCCTTGGGCAACATCTTTTCAAATCCGGCCTGCAACTGAATCTTGGAAGCCTGATACCCGAGTATCAGAGTCGTTATCAGGCACATGATCATGACTATGGGGCGATGGTTAAATACCAGTCTTTCCAGGAAAGTCCCGGATTCAAAATCAAACTCGTGCAGATCCGCGATGACGGGAAGATCTGATTCTTGTGAATGGGCCATTAGTGATTCTCCGAGAATTCTTTTGTTATTACTGTGGCAACGTCGCCGACTTGATGCCTTTTGGCCCAGCTATAATCAGACTGTCACCAGCGCCCGGCGTGAGGTCGAATATAGGGCCCGCGGTATACGATGCCGGGGTCATGACAAAACTCAAACCGTCGTCCTTACTCATCAGTATCTCCCCGGCGACACCACCCGCTATCAGGGTGCCATCTGCCAAGCGGGTAAGAGCGACCAGAGCACTGCTTGGCGGTTTTTCCACCACAGTCCAGCTATGACCTTCATCGGTTGTACGGAACATCCTGCCACGCAGCCCCCCCATAACCACTGCGCCGTCCGCTGCAGCCACAGCAGTGAAAAAACTGCCTTCCCAGGGTACGGAGTGCACTCGCACTGCACGTTCTTCGTTAATATCTCCGACCAATAACAGTCCCGCCTCACCCACCAGGAATGATCTCCCGGGTTCAGGCAGTGGAGTAAAGTCGAATATATGGTAAAAGTCATCGTTCTCCATGTGGTGGAGAACATGTTGCCAGGTTTTCCCGCCATCGCGGGTGACCACTATCATGCCATAGGCACCGGCGGCGTGGCCGTGATTTTCATCGTAGAAAACAACACCGAAAAATGGCTTGTCTGCGCCCTGTTCAATAGCGAACTCCATTTCACCTATCATATAAGGGTAGAGTTCGTCCTCCGGGTTCTCTGCGGCAAGCTTGCTGTAGAAGGCGAGGCCCTCTTCGCCGTACCGCAGCCCGTCGTACTGCAGTTCCCAGCTCAGACCGCCATCGCTGGAGTGCAGGATGACGCCCTCGTGACCTACCGCCCAGCCAAGCTTGTCATTCAGGAAAAACACATCGAGCAAAGTGGAGCGAACAGGCACCGATGCCTGGGTCCAGGTTTTACCGTCATCGTCCGAATATATAATATGCCCGCGATCGCCTGCTGCGAAATAACGGTCACCAAATTTACGAACGACGAAAAGTGGAGCTTTGTCCGCCATGGTCGTTGGCGAAGCTGGCAGGTTCAGAACGTCGTAGCCATCGGCGTAAGCCAGTGTGCAGGGGATTAGGAGTGCGCCCAGTAACGCGCCGAGCAAAACCTTTCTTATTGCCATGATACTGCTTCCACTTGTTTATTCTGATGTAAATGAAAAGGGTGCCACATACGCGACACCCTGTCAGGCCAAACCTGACGCCTGCGAACTTTCGTTCGCGCCACTCCCTGTAAGTTATAGACCATAAAATCAGGGAGCGTGTGATGGCTGACGTATCCTACGCCTAGAAGGTCCTCTTTATAGTGAACGAAACATTGTCGCGGTCATTAAGAGGTCCGGTGGTCCCGCCGGCGGTAGGTCCGAAATAGGCGCTGTATCTCGCTTCCATATCCCATGTCTCGTCAATTTTGAACGCGACACCTACGCTGGCATTACCCAGTTCCTCGTGAGTAACCGTGCCCTGAGGGGGTTGCTCACCGTCAATACCGTAGGAAACGGACATGGGCAGCGTCATATCCCAGCCGGGAAAGACCTGGAACCAGGTAGGACGGAAGATGACCCCTATCTGGCTGGTGACACGACCCTTGTGAATAAGCGGGTTGGCAAACTGCGGGTTTTTGCCGTAATCATCCAGCCAGCTGGTGGTGTATTCCACAATCCAGGTACCACCGTCCCACAGCCCCCAATCGCCATTCAGGAAGCCAAGACCGTTAACGACAACGCCCCAGATGTCGCCCGTGGCACCGGGGTAGTCATCGGGATCAGGAGAAAAATCGGAGGGGGTCTCGCCAGGGTGGCCGAGCAGTGACGCTGTAAAATCCGGGTTCAGGCCCGCATTTTTCCGGTACACGATATCCATACCAAAGCTGATATCGAACATTTCCTTGGACAGAGCCAGGCCGAAAGTCTCGACGTCTTTCTTATAGACCCAGCCCCACTCACCCAGGATGTTGGCATTAGCGCCACCCTGATCCCACGGCAGTCTATATTTGTCTACTATTGCCTGATCGACACCACCGAAGGTGCCATAGACGCCAGCCACGGTGCGGTCAGAACCATTGATATACACCAGGCTCGTTTCCAGATTCCAGCGCTCTATGGTGTACTGGATGTTGAAGCCATACTCTCCGGAATCCTGGACCTTGTCATCCTTGACCTTGAAACACCCCCTTTGGGTAGTAGCAGACCCGGGAGACAGCACAAAACATTCGCTATTTTGCGTGAGCACTTCAACCGGGCTCCAGTAGGTGCCGGTTTCGGGGTTGCGGTTTACCCTGTGTTCAAATTCATAATAGGCGTTAAAGGTCAAGTTATCGGTGGCCTGAAACACAGTAGAAATTTTGGTAGAAGGCAGGAACAGCTCCTGAGCTTCCGTCCCGGGAACCGAGAGGCCTTTGGCTGAGTCAAGTGCAGTCATTGACCCGGCGATGCCGGTAATGGCACCGTTTGCCAACAGGCTTTGACCCCAGAAAATTGTGTGGCGACCTGCCCTGATACCCAGGGCTGTCTCGCCGATATTCCAGTTGCCGAACACGAAGGCATCCAGCAACTCGCCGCCCAACAGGTGCAGGTCTTCCGCCTCATTGCTGTAATCGCCCGGCGCATAGGTCAGGCCGGCCCATGAGTAGTCATAGGCCAATCCGTCAGTCTTGGGCAGTGTTCCCTTTTTCGGGTTATCGCTATTTTCGTAGGCCGCGTCGTACCAGCCTGCGCCACTGATGCGAAAACCAAAGTCGCGCTTCCACACCACATCCAGTTCCGAGCGAAAATCAAACCGGGCACTGCTGATACCGCCGGCCTTGCGATTCACGGAAAAGTCGCTGTCATCGGCAATACGCGCGTTGGGGAAAACGGTGGGGTTAACCACACTGCGCTTGGACGCATCCGTACGGGCCTGCAGGTTGCCCTTGATGGTGTTATCCCAGCGGATATTCCAATCGTCGCCAGTATCTAGCTGAAACGCACCTGCCTGCGAGCTAATCGCGGCAAGTACGGAAAATGCGAGCGCTTTGTTCTTCATGAGACTTTCCCTCTGAGCATTTTAGTATAGTTAGAATTGAAACTTTGTCAGGCGCTCTGGCGCCTCTCTTATTCCTGTGATGGCCAGTGCGATGATGATCCGGCTTTTTACATCAGACACAAGATAATAACCCTTCCGGTAATTAGCTACGAAAATTAAAATTTTAGCCAACTCTTACCAAAGTTTCCACGGAACCCGGCTACTGCACTCCCGGAATCCGAGGGTGATACAGGCATGATTAACACGCCGTGGAACGGCAAGTCTAGCGGATATGTTTTCTGGCTGTGCAACAGGATGGATACCACGCACTTCCTTATTCATTATGTTGTCATAATACCATCTAAATATAACTGAACAAGCCGCGGACACTATTGATTTGAAACAATTTTCGGGCCTGATCCTGCAACACCAGAGACACAGGCAGTACGCCCTGTCCGTTAGATACCGGCACGCACCCTGCCCTCATCGAGGTTGGTTCCTCAGTAACAGCCTGCTCAGGTGACGACAACAGCCACCAGGCAAGCTCACGGCTTAGGCCATCAGCGCCTGTCCACCGTCCACACCGATACTCTGACCATTGATATAGCCGGCCGCATCACTGCACAACAAGACGACAAAACGGCCAATATCCTGCTCGCAATCGCCTACCCTCTTCATCGGCAGCGTGCCGAGAAACTCCTCTGCTTCCTCCGCCCTGTTCTCCATCCACCAGGCCATGCCAGGGGATTTTGCCAGCGGGAGTATGGCGTTGGCCCTGATACCTTCAGCTCCCCACTCACAGGCAGCTGCACGTGTCAGCGAGCGGATAGCTTCTTTACAGGCCGCATAGGCACCATAACCAGTCATATCCCAGCGCCTGGCAGATGAACTGGCCAGATTAATAATGACGCCATCGCCCTGCAAATAGGGGTAACAGAGCTTCATGGCACGAAACACGGCCATTGGACCCGACTCCCAGCCAGCAGAAAAGCGCTCTTCTGTGACTTCATGCAAGGTGCCCAGTGGCACTTCCTGAGCATTGTTGACCAGTATGTTAAGCCCCTTGAAGTGCGCCACCACCTCGCTGACACATTGCGCCAGTGAGTCCGCCGACTTGACATCACACACCACGGCCAGCGCCTGCCCTCCGCGCCCCTCTATCAATTTGCAGGTGGCATCCAACTTGCTGCGGGTGCGCCCTGTCACCGCCACTCGGGCACCCGCCGCCGCCAGAGCAAGGGCAATGCCCTGCCCTACACCTTGTCCAGCGCCAGTGACAAGCGCAACTTTCCCCTCCAGTACCATATTTCTCTCCGCTGCTTGCTAAACGTTTATTCCGCCATCCGCAGTATGAATGAAAAAAGTCCGGGCCTGTGACCGCAGCAGGCCAAATAGTTATGCCGTGGCCAGCTGTGTCAGCTTCAACAAGTAACCCTTTCACTGGAGCATTTGATTGGTCTATTCTAACTGGCATACCTGTCCAATCATTCCAATAAGATCAGGAGATAACCCCATGCGTAAAATGCCGCTTACCGACGCCTTTTTCCTCATGTCGGAATCGCGCCGAACCCCGATGCATGTGGGAGGGGTAAACCTCTTCACCCTGCCCAAAGACGTGGATGACGCAAGCTTTCTTGCGAACCTGGGAGAGATTCTCAGCCGGGAAGGAAATCTGCGTCGCCCCTTTGGCGAAAAACTCAAGCTGGGCGCCATGGGCGTGGCAGGAAATATATTCTGGGAAGAAGAAGACGAACTGGACATGCAATACCATGTGCGCCACTCGGCGCTGCCCAAACCCGGGCGGTACCGGGAACTGTTTGCCCTGGTATCACGCTTGCACAGCACCCTGCTGGACCGCTCGCGACCCCTGTGGGAAATGCACCTGATTGAAGGTTTACAGAACCGCCAGTTCGCCACCTATTTCAAGGCTCATCATTGCGCTATCGACGGCGTGGGCTCCATGCACATGATGAGTAGCATGTATTCGACCAATGCCCGCGCCAAAGTTAAGGTCTCGCCCTTTTCTCTGGAGGCCTACGAGATCTACAAGCGACAGCTCGCCAATACAGCCCCCGCAACCAGCAGACCCAGGGACGCCGAGGTCCGGGCCGTGGTGGAGGTATTGCGAAGCCAGCTCGGGGGCACGGTAAACGTCGCCCGCGCACTGCGAGAGTCGGCCAATGTCTGGCTGGGGCGAAACAAAGCCATGGCCGTACCCTTTCATAAGGTCCCCAAATCATCTGTCAGTACGCACATTACCGGGGCCCGCCGCTTCGTGGCCCAATCCTGGCCGTTCGAACGCGTGCGAGCCATGGGCCGGGCCTATGACGGTACGCTCAATGATGCAGTCATGGCAATGTGCTCCGGTGCATTGCGCAAACACCTGCAGGAACAGCGTGATTTGCCAAAAATCTCACTCAAGGCAATGGCGCCGGTGTCCGTACGAGCTGCAGGCGATATGGACTCCGCCAACGCCGTGGGAATGGTTATTGTTGACCTGGCAACCAATGTGAGGGATCCGGCCAAGCGCTTCCGCGCAATCAAGGAATCCATGGACGCGTCCAAAGCGCAATTGCAACAACTGTCCAGCGCCGAAATTCAAGCTTACACGGCTATCAGCCAGGCACCCCTGCTGTTAACCAGCCTGACTGGCCTGGCCAGCCGTTTTCCAGCGTTCAGTACGGTCATCTCCAACGTACCCGGCCCGCGAGAAAAACGTTACTGGAACGGTGCGCGCCTGGACGGCATGTACCCGGTCTCTATACCCATGGACGGCAGCGCAGTGAACTTCACTCTGGTAAGCAACAACGAAAACCTCGATTTTGGCATTGTCGCCTGCCGCAAATCCGTGCCCCAGGTACAGCGCCTGATTGACTATATGGAAGAATCCCTGGTGGAACTGGAGGATGCCGCTGGCTTGCGCAGGCGCAAAAGTCCGGGCAAACGCACCTCAGCGTCAAAAATAAAGTCGAAAACCAAAAATAGTGGTAAACCGGCCAGGGCCGTGCCCAAGCTCCAGGCGAAAGCTACATCTAAAACCCGGGCGAAACCAAAACCATCCCGGGGCAGTAAATAGTTTATTGCACCGGAACAGGCGCAGCCCTGCTCGCCCCTTGGGGCATAAGGCCGATAGTGCGCCGAAAGACCGCCTAAAAAGGAAAGATCCGCGGAATCAGGAACAGTACTATCACAGAATACGCGATAGACAGGGGCAAACCCACGCGGAAATAGTCACGCAATTCATAACCGCCCAGGTTCTGAACCATCAGGTTTGTATTGTAGCCATAAGGCGTGAGAAAGCTCGCGCTGGCACCATAGGCCACTGTCATTACAAAAGGCATATGACTCAAACCGTAGCTTTCGGCCAGTCCGAAGGCAATCGGAAAGCTCAGTGCCGCAGCCGCATTATTCGTCATCACCTCAGTCAACAGCAGGGTGCCAAAGTAAATGCCAAATAACGCCGCATAGGGACCCAATTGCTCGAGATTGTCGTGCAACACATTAGTAAGCACTGCCACCAGGCCGGAGTTGGTCAGCGCCTGCGACAGCGTTAGCGCCGAGGCGATAATAATCCATAACTCGAAGGGAAAGCGCCGTCGCAGTTCTGAGCCTTTGACCACCTTGAGTGCAAGCATACAAACCAGCAGGAACGCTACGCCTTTAATCAACGGCATCATATCCAGGGAGGACAGGACTATCACCAGCATCAGCACACCGGTGATAAAATAATCCTGAAACGGTGTGGTCCGTATCTCCCCTACCGAGTCGTTGATAACAAGGAAATTCTTGTCGAGGTTTTTGCGCTCGTTGAAATCCGGCCCTACCGCAAGCACCATATTGTCGCCGGCCTGGATAGTAATATTGCCCAACTTCCCGGAGAGGCGCTTGCCACCCCTGCGCATGCCAACCACAGCGGCGTCAAACAGGGAGCGGAACCCACTATCCTTAACGGTCTTGCCTTCAATCGTGGCGGCGGGCATGACAATCACTTCCGTCATATTCTTACGCAGCAGCCCCTCTTCCACTGCAAACAGGCGCAAGCCGTCAAAGGATTCCAACACTTTCACCTGTTTGATATCACCTGAGAAAATGAGCTTGTCCCCGGCCTCGATGAACTCCTGGGGAGCCACCGGTGATATCAGGTGTGGGCCGCGCACGATCTCCACCAGAAAGAGATCCTCCATTTCTCGCAGTCCGTTTGCGGCGATGCTCTTGCCAACCAGGTCGGACTCGGCATCGACCTCCACCTCAATCAGGTACTCGTTGATATCAATCTGTTCTGCGCTGCCCGAGGGCAGTAATGAAGAGCTCGCCAGAATGACCAACAAGCCGACACTGGTGACTGCCAGCCCCACCCATAGAAAATCGCCAAAGGCCAGCCCCTGACCGGTGGCATCCTCCAGGAAACTGCTGACAATAAGGTTGGTCGAGGTGCCAATCAGGGTGATAGTCCCCCCGAGGATGGCAGCGTAGGACAACGGCAACAGCAGCTTGGAGGCGGGGTGGTGGCGATTGTTACGGACCGTGTGGGCCAGCGCCGCCACTACTGCGGTGTTGTTAACAAAAGCGGAAAATAGTGCTGTAAAGAACCCCATGCGCAGCAGGCTTACGGAGTAACCGGGGGTAATAAGCTTGCCTGAAAGACGGGTTAGCCAGGATAGCTTCTCCAGGCCGATGGACACCAGCAACAGGAGAATCAGCGTAATGAGACTCGAATTGGTTGCCTTGGCAAGCACTTCTGCGGTATCTACCAGGCCCAGAAAGTAGGCGATAAGCATGGCAGCCGCAAACACCCATACGGCTGACCAGGACGTCATTATGAGGCTGATCACCAAAGCAAAAAACAAGCCGGCGATTAGCAGTTGATCCAGCATGGGCCTATTCCGTTGTCCCAGATTGAGAACCGTGAAGGATACGCGTTAGGGGTGCCGTCGGACAACTGCCTTGGGATATTGCTGCGCAATCAACTAAACTGAAGCCCGGTAGAAGTTACCGATAAATTGCTTATCCCGGCGTCGGTCCAACTAGAGTTCGAAAAAATGAAAAAGCGCACGTTCATCATTTGCACCGTAATAGTAGTGCTGGCGGCCCTGGGCTATTTCTACCGGGAGTCACTGAAAGAAGCCGCTGTGGCCAAGCTGACGGAGAACATGTTTGTAGCAGAGGACGCGGACAGCTTCGATCCGGGTCCCGCCCTGGGCTCGCGCTTCCCGGGCCTGCGTGCGACCTACCAGGGGCGAGACATCAGTCTGGTGGAGGAGTTCGCAGGGAAGAACGGCACTGTCCTGATAGCCAGCCGCTCGCTGGACTGGTGCCCTTATTGCCAGCGCCAGATGATCCAGTTGCAGGAGTCTCGTGCAGCCTATGAGGCGGCGGGGATTGGCATGGTCGCCATCACCTACGACCCGCCACAATTGCAGCAGCAGTTTATCGACAAATTCGCTATCACCATTCCCGTGCTGTCGGACGTGGATGCACTAAGCTTCAAGACTCTGGGCATTCTCAACGAGCAGTATCAAGAGGGGGACTCCCAATACGGCATTCCACACCCGGGCATCATCGTCATCAACCCGCAGGGTGTGGTAGTGGGAAAGTTATTCCTGGAAGCCTACAGCTCGCGGGTGGATTCCGCGGCGGCCCTCGCTTTTGCACGGAGGGCGCTGGGGGCCAACTGACCCCGCCCTGGCAATACGCTAGTGGACGTGCCCGTGCTCGATTTCCTCAGTACTGGCCGCTCTCACACCGACCACCTGCACATCGAAGTTTAATTGCTCACCGGCCAGCGGGTGATTGCCATCGACTGTCACCTGGTCGCCGTCAATTGATGTCACGACGATACGTTGAGCCTGACCATCTGGCCCGCGCGCCTCAAAAGCCATGCCAACATCAACTGATTCAACGCCCTGGAATGCCGCGCGGTCAACGACCTGGACAAGTGCGGGGTCTGGCTCGCCGTAGCCCTCCGCCGGCGCAACGCTGACCTGCAGGGAATCACCGTCTGACTTGCCGACCAGTGCCCGTTCAAGGCCGGGAATAATATTGCCGGCACCGTGCAAATAGATTAACGGTTCGCCGCCATCAGAGCTGTCCAGCACCTCGCCATTCGCGTTTGTCAGTTTGTAATGCATGCTCACTACATGCTTGTCGTCTATCACTAAAGACATCGTTCAAACCCCCGCCACGTCTAAGGAGAGGGATAACATGGAATTACGGAGCATATAACGGTGGGGAGTAATCATTTTCTTCTCCTACAAATTTTCGACGCATAAAAGCCTCCTCTGGTTGCGAGGGGGCACAGGATGGGCGGGAGCTTTCCAGCTCCCACTGGAGGGTTTAGCCGGTTTTTTGCTTGTTGCCGAGTTTGATCTGCTTGTTAACCGCCATGGTAGGCTGGCCACTAATTCCGGACTGGATAATGTCAATCTTGTTGCCGGATTTCAAAAACAGCCGAGTTTGTTCTTCAATAGATTCTGAAGTCTGTACCGCTGCAGGTTGCTTTTTCTTTGCTGCTGCTCGCGTTGGTTTGCGCGCCATGAGTAAGCCTTGTGCGTGAATAAAGAGCGGCATATTGTACAGGAATTAACCGATAAATACAGGATTTTCTGTCTATACTCGCCTCAGCAGAGGGCGTTGCACACCGCCAATCTACATACCAATCAACCACTTAACCGTCTCGCCGGAAAAGTCGCAGGGCAAACGTCATCGTTACTGCCGGTATCTCTGATGCCAGCAGCATCTCCCTTCGGTGCCTGTCGGCGCGGTAGGCAAACGGGGTCATATTGACAATATCTGCAAGCTGTCCCGGCTCGGGCCGAAGTTCGTACTGCAGCTCCCTCCGTTGATACAAGCGCATACCGGGGATGGTCTCGCGCGCCGGCTCATGCTCTTTCGGCATTTCGTAAAGTCCCTGACGCAGCTGCCACAAATGCCGGGGGCCGGGGCTAACTTCGAGATAACAGCCATGTGGCTTCAGCACACGAACCAGCTCGTTGTCATCCGAAGGCGCAAAAATGCGCACCATCGCATCCATGGAGTGATTCGCCAGAGGCAAATTGAAAGCGCTCGCCACGGCGATATGCGCCGCCCGGCACTTTTTTGCCGCCAGGCGAGCCGCGCTGCGCGATATATCGACGCCCCAAACTGACATGTGGCCCAGGGCGGCAACCAGTGCCTGGGTGTAGTAGCCCTCCCCGCACCCCAGGTCCAGCACAGTACCTCCCAGCTTCTGGGCAGCGAGTTCCGCTACTACAGCATCGGCCACCGGACGATAAGTGTCCGCGCTATGCACCCGGCGCCTTGCCGCCACCATCTCGGCGTTGTCCCCGGGATCGCTACTGCGTTTGCGATTGGGGGGCAACAGGTTGACATAACCTTCCCTGGCGAAATCGAAGACATGCCCGGCGGCACACACGAGTGACGCCGCGTCCGAACTGTTGTTCAATTCCAGCCGGCAGTATGGACAGGCCCACATGGCAAACACTCGTTCCGATAAAAGTCCCAGTGTAGCCGATTCGAACTCGCGCCATCAGACCTGCAATGATGTCCAGTAATTGGACTCTGTGGGTTATACTCCGCCGCCATGACCTCAGCCCAGCAAATCCTCCAAACCGTTTTCGGTTACCCGTCATTTCGCCCGCCTCAGGGCGAGATCATCCAGACCGTGATCGAGGGCGGCGATGCGCTGGTATTGATGCCAACGGGTGGCGGCAAGTCCCTGTGCTACCAGATCCCCGCCCTGGTGCGCCCCGGCTGCGGTATTGTCATCTCCCCGCTGATTGCACTGATGCAGGATCAGGTCAGCGCACTGCGTCAACTCGGTGTGCGAGCCAGCTTCCTGAACTCCACTCTGTCAGCAGAAGCCGTGCGGGAAACAGAGGCCCAGCTACTCGCTGGCGAACTGGATATGCTCTATATCGCACCCGAACGACTGACCCAGGAGCATTGCCTGCAATTACTGCAGCGCGCCGAAATCAGTTTGTTTGCCATTGACGAAGCTCACTGCGTGTCACAATGGGGGCACGATTTCCGCGCAGATTATCTACAGCTAAGCCTTTTACATCAGCGCTTCCCCCATATTCCCCGCGTGGCACTTACAGCCACAGCGGACGAACGGACGAGACAGGAAATCATCGATAGGCTCGACCTGACCGGGGCCGCCAAATTTATCGCCGGTTTTGACCGCCCCAACATCCGTTACCGCATTGCTCTCAAACAAAGTGCCAAAGCACAGCTTTTGGGCTTTCTGCAGCAGGAGCACGCAAACGACGCCGGCATAGTCTACTGCCTGTCGCGCAGGAAAACGGAGGAAACGGCCAGCTGGCTGGTGCAGCAAGGGCTGGATGCAATGCCTTACCACGCTGGGCTGAGCGCCCAGGTGCGGGCGGCGAACCAGGCGCGCTTTCTACGGGAGGAAGGTGTGATTATCGTTGCGACGATCGCCTTTGGCATGGGCATAGACAAACCCGATGTGCGCTTCGTGGCGCACCTGGATATGCCAAAAACCGTGGAATCCTACTACCAGGAGACGGGCCGGGCCGGGCGTGACGGTCAGGCGGCGAACGCCTGGATGATCTACGGCCTGCAGGACGTGATCAAGCTGCGCCAGATGATGGCGTCATCGGCCGGCAGTGAAGAGCATAAACGGGCCGAGCAACACCGCCTGAATGCCATGCTGGGATTGTGTGAAATCACCAGTTGCCGGCGTCAGGCTCTGCTGAACTACTTCGGCGAAAGCCTGCAGGACCCCTGTGGCAACTGCGATACCTGCCTGGAACCGGTGGATACCTGGGACGGTACGGAGGCCGCCAGAATGGCGCTAAGCGCCGTATATCGCACCGGTCAGCGCTTCGGCGTCAATCACCTGATAGACGTACTGCGGGGCTCTGAGGCTGAACGAATTCACCAATTTGACCACCACCTGCTGCCCACCTACGGTGTCGGTAAACAGCTGGACAACAACCAGTGGCGCTCGGTATTCCGCCAACTGGTGGCACGCGCCTATCTCAGTGTGGATCTCGAACGCTTTGGCGCCCTGCGCCTGGAAGAAAAATGTCGACCGCTGCTCCAGGGTAGTCATGAGATACAACTGCGCCGCGACCAGCCACAGGCCAAAGCGAGTAAAAAGCAGACCCGCACCGCATTGCCGGACGATATAGACATCGCGCTGTGGGAAGCGTTGAGGGACTGTCGGCGAGAACTGGCTGAGGAACAGGGCGTGCCACCCTACGTCATCTTCCACGATCGCACGCTGCAGGAAATGTGTATTAACCTGCCCCGCGACACGGCGCAGTTCAGTCGTATTACCGGTGTCGGCGAGCGCAAACTGGATAAATATGGCAGGCAGTTCCTACAGGTCATCGGCGAACACGCCAGGCCAGTATAAAGCCCGATTTTACTCCGAGCCCAGCCAGTCTTGCATCGATACTGCAATGCGTTAACAATGTCCGCCTTCCCTCATACCGGTTCGCTTTGCCTGCGAGCCATGTCTGGCCTGGCGCCGGCCGGTTGGCTTGAGTAAGTGCTATTGGAGCTCGGAGTGCTCAATGAACAAAACGATAAAAATGCCCCGCATCATATGTGCGTTCGCAGCTGTTATCCTGGCCCTCACTGGCTGTATGCAGTCAGGAATCTCAGAAAAGGAGCTGGAGCCAAGCGTCGCGAAGCAGCAGACTTACTCCTTCAGCAGCGATGTCAAACCCATACTCGATCAGAAGTGTATTGCCTGCCACGCCTGCTACGACGCCCCTTGCCAACTGAAGCTCACCTCGGCTGAGGGTCTGCTGCGCGGAGCCAGCGAAAAAACTGTCTACGACGGCACCAGGCTGACCAATGCCGACCCCACCAGACTCTTTGTAGATGCACATGGGCAGGCGCAATGGCGGGAAAGAGACTTTTTCTCCGTATTCAATGACCAGGGCGGCTCTCTCGACGATAACCTCGCAAACTCTGTGTTTTTCAAGATGATTGAACTGGGGAAAACCAACCCCTTACCAGCCAATCGCCCGGTGCCAGAAGACATCCCATTGGGGCTTTATAGAGAAAATGCGTGTCGTGTAGCGGAGGATTTTGACAAATACGCCAAGAAAAAGCCGCAGCAAGGCATGCCGCTGGCCATGCCCGGTCTCAGTGACCGGGAGTACCGTACGCTGCGCCAATGGGTTTTTGAGGGCAGCGTCGTAGATACCAGTCCCTGGATACCAGAGCCGGCTGAGCAGCAGCAGATAGACCGCTGGGAAAGCTTTTTAAACCAGGCACCCCTGCGCAACCAGTTGGTGGCGCGCTATTTGTATGAGCACCTGTATCCCGCCCACCTCTACTTTGAAGACCTGGAAAGTAACAGCTTCTTCGAACTGGTGCGCTCCACTACCCCCCCGGGGCAGCCTATCGAAATCATTGCCACCTTGCGCCCCAATGACAAACCGGGTCCGCAGCTGTACTACCGCTTGCGTAAGGTTGTCTCAACTCTTGTGCACAAAACCCACCTGCCCTACCCACTGGGTGCGGCAAAAATGGCGCGTTATCAGGAGCTGTTTCTCAGCGGAGGCTGGGATGTACAAAAGCTCCCGGATTACTCCAGGGCCAACACGGTCAATCCTCTTGCCGCTTTCAATGCTATTCCAGCGGGAGCACGCTATCAGTTTATGCTCGACACAGCACAATACTTCGTCAGCACGTTTATTCGTGGGGCGGTATGCGCAGGGCAGATAGCCACCAATGTGATAGACGATCAGTTTTTCGTGATGTTTCAGGATCCGGCGGCAGACCTGAGCGTAACAGACCCCGCCTACCTGTCGAAGATCCTTCCCCATATGGTACTGGTTCCGCAAAAAGAAGGGTTGATAACAATGTATGCGGACTGGCGTGATCGCGTCGATGAAATGAACGTTTACAATCACTTGCGCGGCGAGGCCTACAAAGCGGCGCAGCCGGAAGGGCCCTCGCTTGATGATATCTGGTACGGAGACGGCACCAACAATAACGCCGCTTTAACAGTATTCCGCAATTTCGACAACGCCATGGTCAGCAAGCACTTTGTCGGCGATATCTCGAAAACCGTGTGGGTCATGGATTACCCTATGCTTGAACGCACCTACTATCTGCTGGTGGTGAATTTCAATGTGTTCGGCAGTGTGGCAACCCAGGCCGAGACACGGCTGTACTTCGACCTGATGCGTGCCAACGGCGAAAATAACTTCCTGCACTTCATGCCCCCTGATGTGCGCACCAGCATGCGAGACTCCTGGTATCAGGGCAGCGATGCCGAGACCAAGATAAACAAGTTGTACGAGATAGTGAACGAGGACATGCCAGTTCAAATAGCCTATAAAACTGACGAACCAAAAACGGAATTTATCGATAGGGTCTCGCGGCGTCTGGGCCCGCTGGCCGGGCCGCCCGATATTTTGAATCGCTGTGAAAAAGGCCCCTGTTACAGCGCAGATGCAAGCGAGGTACAAAAGCGCATTGAAGCCAGCCTGCAAACACTGTCGTCGCGTCCAGCGGGAGAGGACAGCATGCGGTTTGTCGACTTTATGCCCGACGAGGCTTTTCTGCGAGTTAGTAGCGCAAATACCGATGAAAGCTACGCCTACACGCTCATCAGGAACAAGGCGCACAGCAACGTCGCGTTTATGTTTGATGAAAATGAACGTCGTCAGCGACAACTGGACACCCTGACAGTTTACCCGGGGTTACTGGGCAGCTATATTAACTTCATGTTTCATGTGTCGGCGGATGAGATCGAGTCATTTGCTGAGCGACTGCACGCCGCCAGCACCCGGGAGCAATTCATCGCGGTTGTTGACGAGTACGGCCTGCCCCGGACTGATCCGGCGATCTGGGAGAACTTCCAGTGGTTTGTTGACTACATGAAGCAAACCCGGCCAGTGGAAGCGGGAGTCTACGACCTCAGCCGTTACAAGAAGGTCTCCGAACTCATGAGCGACAGCCAGGGTTAGCTACTGAATTTCAACTGCGGAGCGAACAGCAATGATAATACGAATATTGATTGTACTTATGGCCCTTGCAGCGCCCAGTGCCCTCGCCGGCGAGGTAGCTCCTGGGGGAAGGTTGGCCGACCTGGCCATCACTAACAAGGGTGAACTGGTGCTGTCCGGTGACGACGTGCAATACCAGCCCTGGAGCTACCCTCAACAACCCGGCAAGGTGCACGTCGTGCAATATATGGCGGCCACCATGTCGGCCAGCAAAATCCAGGAACCATTCCGGGACAAGATGCAAACTGGCCTCCCCCAGGACAATGCATTCCTCTCCACTACTATCCTGAATCTGGATGAGGCCACGTGGGGTACTTCAGGTATGGTGCTGAGTAAATTAAAGTCGAGTAAGGCGGAGTTCCCCCATGCAACTATGGTGGCGGATGAAAAAGGGGTGGGGCTCAGCCATTGGCAGTTGGAGAAGGGCAACTCGGCGGTGATTGTCACCGACGCCAGCGGTGTGGTGCGTTACTTCAAGCAGGGAGAAATGTCTGCGGCCGAAATAGACAGCACGCTGGCTTTAATACGCCACTATATCGACCAGAACGGCGCCGTCAAAACAGCACAGAACTGACCTTTAAAGTACCGGGCCGCAAAGTAGACTGCCGGCCCGGTTCTATAATTTTCGTTAGTCCAGCAGCTCGGGTTGCTCGGCCACAATGACATCGTACAGGGGCTGAAAGCTGAACCAGCCCGCCAAGTTTGACCCCACTGTACCGCGCGTTTGCTCGGCGTGTTTGTCGTCAATAAGTACCGGCTTACCCACAGCTTCCGCCATCAATTGGGCCTGGCAGCTGCGTTCCATGGTAATAAACCACCAGGCCGCCTCGTCCACACTCTGGCCTACGGTCAGCAAACCGTGGTTCTGCAAAATAGCCGCTTTGCTGTTACCCAGAGCAGCGGCAATACGGGTCCCTTCACTGTCGTCCAGCACCACACCGGTAAAGTCTTCGAACAGCACGTGATCTTTATAAAAAGCACAAGCGTCCTGGGTTATGGGGTCGAGTAAACGCCCCAGGGAAGACCAGCTTTTGCCATAGACCGAGTGCGAGTGGGCCGCGGCTGTGACCTCTGGGTGCGCCATATGAATCTGCGAGTGAATGGTAAAGGCGGCACCGTTAAGCAGGCCACTGCCGTGGACCACCTCACCGGTGTGATTGACCTGCAGCAGGTCGGACACACGCATCTGCTTGAATGAGCGGCCCATGGGGTTAACCCAAAAATGATCCAGGTGCTCAGGATCGCGCACGGTGATATGGCCGGCGACACCCTCGTCAAAACCAAACTTTCCGAACAGGCGCAGAGCTGCGGCCAGCCGCTCTTTGCGATGCTGGCGCTCTTCGGGAATGCTGCGCTCCGCGGGCAGAATACCCTCCGCCGCATCCATGTTCATTATTATGCTGTTGGCCTGGTCACTCATTAATAATCTCCTATTGGTTTAAGATTCATCTACTATAGACCAATCCCCAAAGCGCTGGCTCGATGAGCGGGGTGTCCGGCCATCAGGCGGATTGAATGTGCCACCTCTTACAGGAGCACCTTCACCGCTGCCGCAGCTGTTTTTGCCTTTTCAACGGCTTTTTCCACCGTCTCGGCCCTTGCCAGGGCAACTCCCAGCCGGCGCTGGCCGTCGATCTCGGGCTTGGCGAACAAACGCAGCTGCACATCGTCACAGTCCAGCGCGGCAGCAACGCCGGTATAGCGTATGTCCTGTGATTGACCGCTGGCGAGAACAACCGCTGAGGCGGAACACCCCAACAGCGGGATCTGGCGCACAGGCAAGCCCAGAAACGCTCTCACGTGCAGGGCAAATTCTGACAGCGATTGTGATACCAGCGTAACCATGCCGGTGTCGTGGGGCCGCGGAGACACCTCACTGAATATCACCTCGTCTCCCTTCACAAACAATTCGACGCCGAACACACCGCGACCACCCAGTGCCGTGACCACCTTCCCTGCCATCTCTTTGGCCCCCGCGAGTGCGACGGCAGACATGGCCTGGGGCTGCCAGGATTCGCGGTAGTCACCCTGTTCCTGACGGTGCCCTATGGGCTCACAAAAATGAATACCATCCACCGCACTGACCGTGAGCAAGGTAATTTCGTAATCAAAATCCACAAAACCTTCGACAATGACTTTACCACCTCCGGCACGCCCGCCCTCCTGGGCGTAGCGCCAGCATCCCTCCAGGTCAGCCTGATTCTTCAGCAGGCTCTGTCCTTTCCCGGAGGAACTCATGACAGGTTTAACGATACAGGGATAGCCGATAGCGGCCACGGCCGCGCTGAAGCCGTCAAAATCATCTGCAAAAGCGTAGGGGGATGTTTGCAAGTTCAGGGTTTCAGCCGCAAGGCGTCGAATACCCTCGCGATTCATGGTCAATTGCGCGGCCCTGGCGGTAGGAACGACATGCACGCCCTCCGCCTCAAGCTCCACCAGGGTGTCGGTGGCGATGGCTTCCACCTCAGGAACCACGTAATCAGGATGCTCGCTGGCAATGACCTCGCGCAGCAGCGCCGGGTCCAGCATATTGAAGACATGGCTTCTGTGGGCGACCTGCATGGCTGGCGCATTGGCATAGCGATCACAGGCGATGACTTCGATGCCGAGACGCTGGCACTCTATCGCCACCTCTTTCCCCAGCTCTCCCGACCCCAGCAACAACACACGGGTGGCGCTCGCTGACAAAGCTGTACCGAACATGATGACTCCTTGAACTAAAAGACAGGGCACAACATCATAGCGACTGACCGGGCATGTGCAAGAAAGGCCTAGTCAGGTTCCTCGGCCTCGCGCAAGCGTTCCTGCCTCGCAGCCTCCTCCGCCATTACCGCCTTGATTTCCTCCAGCACGGAATCCACATTGGCGGACTGAAGGTCTTCCTCAAACAAACCGGTCAGCCTTGTTTCCGGCTGCAACTCCCCGTCCTCGTAGAGACCCCACATTTCCTTGGCATAACGCGTATTTTTCAGCTCGGGTGCGAACACTGCGTAGTAGTCGGTTATTTTGTTCACGTCACGGGCAAACATTTCCTGGGCATTATTGTTGGCCGCGGCGTCCACGGCCTGCGGCAGGTCAATAACAACCGGGCCATACTCGTCCACCAGCACATTAAACTCGGACAGATCACCGTGTACCATGCCGGCGCACAACATCAACTGGATGTAGTGCATCATCAATGTGTGGTCTTCCCGCGCCTGCTCGGCAGTCATATCCACGTCACCCAGACGCGGTGCAACTTCGCCCTCCCCGTCTGTGACCAGTTCCATCAGCAATACGCCGTCGAAACAGCCATAGGGTTGCGGTACGCGTACCCCGGCTCTCGCCGCGCGATATAACGCGTCCACCTCGGCGTTTTGCCAGGACTCTTCCATTTGTTTGCGGCCGAACTTCGAGCCTTTTTCCATTGCCCGTTGGCGTCGACTGTTTTTTTCGCGACGCCCCTCCTGATATTTCGCCGCCTGCTTGAAGCTGCGCTGGGCTGCCTCCTTATAGACCTTCGCACAGCGCGTGTCATCGCCGCTGCGCACGACATAGACAGTCGCTTCCTTACCGCTCATCAATTGATAGAGCACTTCGTCAATCAACCCGTCTTCGTACAGAGGCCGCAGCCGTGCCGGAATTTTCATGCCCGCCTCACAGTTTGCGCACCTTGAATTTGCGACCCTTGATCTTGCCGTTAATCAGACGACCCAACGCCCGATCTGCAGTTTCGGTTGCAATGGCCACGTAGGTGACCTGGTCCATCACACTGATTTTGCCCACCGCCGAGCCCGCTATACCGGCCTCCCCAGTTAGCGCACCCAGAATATCACCGGGGCGGATTTTGTCCTTGCGTCCGCCGGCCACGGCCAGCGTCACGTAGGCAGGCGGCAGCATTCCACTGCCGCGACCTGGCAGCACCTGTATCGCTTCAAATGACAGATTGCGCTGCTGAAACTTCTCAATGCTATCCAGGCGGTAACGCTCCTTGTCGGTAAACAGGCTCAGCGCCAGCCCCGACTTACCACCGCGACCGGTACGACCAATGCGATGTACATAGACTTCGGCACTTCGCGGCAATTCAAAATTCACTACCGCTGGAAGGTCGTCGATATCCAGGCCGCGAGCTGCGACATCTGTCGCCACCATCACCCGACAGCTCTGTTGCCGGAACTGAACGAGCACACGGTCTCTGTCACGCTGTTCCATATCACCATGCAACTCCGTGGCAGCCACCCCGTGCTGTTGCAAAAAAGCACTGACCTCGCGCACCACTTGTTTGGTGTTACAGAACACCACTGCGGCCTCCGGCCCGAAATGGCCTAACAACTTAACCAGACCTGCCATCCTATCCTCGGCCTGGCATATAAAGAACTGCTGATCTATTTGCTCATCCTGCACCAGTGACGCCACTGAAATGCGCTCAGGCTCCCGCTGGAAACGCGCGCTCAGCGCCTTGATGTCGGAGGGAAAAGTCGCCGAAAACAGCAGGGTCTGCCGCCCGGGGGGTGTCTGGCTGATGATCGCGTCCATGTCCTCGTCAAAACCCATTTCGAGCATGCGGTCAGCCTCGTCCAGTACCAGGCAGTTAACGCGGCTGAGGTCCAGGGTTTGCTTGCGCAAGTGATCCTTGATACGTCCCGGCGTACCCACCACCACGTGCGCGCCGTGCTCCAGTGAACCTATCTGCGGGCCAATAGCCTGCCCCCCGCACAGCGTGACCACTTTGATATTCTGCTGATAGCGCGCCAGCCGGCGTATTTCAGTGGCCACCTGGCCAGCGAGTTCACGTGTCGGGCACAGCACCAGGGCCTGCGTGCCAAAGTCCCTGGGATTGAGCCGTGCCAACAGCGGCAGAGTAAAGGCAGCTGTTTTGCCACTGCCGGTCATCGCCTGGCCGATGAGGTCCTTTCCCGCCATAGCAACAGGCAGAGCCGCCGCCTGAATGGCGGTCATTCTGTGATAACCAAGACTATCAAGGTTGTCCAGCTGGGCTGCCGGTAGCGGCAGGATTGAAAAAGCGGTGTCGGTCACGTGGGATTCTTGCCTGGAGAAGACCGCAGTATAACAGAGATCGCTACCCTCCAGTGGCAGGGCACATCTACAACGTCCCTGACAGTATTTTTCAGGCCGATCCCGCAATCCCTGGGGCGAGATGCTCAGGCGTTGCGTATGGTCAGGCCACCATCCACCGGAATGGCAGCGCCAGTAATGAAGCTGGCACTGGGCAGTACCAGGGCCAGCGTGATATGCGCCACCTCCTCCGGCATGCCATAGCGGCGCAATGCCGTGCGCCGCCGCGCAAACACTGCCTTATCATCCTCGGGAATACCCTCGGTAATAGCCGTATGAATAGGGCCCGGGCACACGCAGTTCACCGTGATTCCCTGCTTGCCCAGTTCCACCGCCATAGCGCGAGTGAGGCCCAGAGCCGCATGTTTGGCCACCACATAGGGGCTGTTATGGGGAGTCGCCCCCAACGCCTCAGTTGAGGCAATATTGACAATTCGCGGATGCTCGGCGTCCCGAAGAAAAGGCAAGGCCGCACGAATGGCCCACTGCTGCGCGCTTACCATAATATCCAGAGACTTTTGCCAACTTGTGTCATAGGCCGGATCGTCCAACAGTGCGGGCAGGACCAGCCCCGCATTGTTGATCAGGATATCCAGCGCCCCATAGTGGCCTGCCACCTGTTCAACCGCTGCTGTGACCTGTGACTGCTGTGCGCAATCAGCCACGACGCTCAACACATCACCACCGACCTCACGTATCTCCTCTGCCACCCGCTCCAGTGCTGGCCCATTAACATCGAGTATAGCCACCCTGGCACCCTCATCCGCCAACAAGTGTGCCGTGGCCCGTCCCATACCACTGCCCGCGCCGGTGACCAGCGCCACACTTCCCTTAATGGATCGGCTTAACTGTGAATTTCTTGCCATTGCGCTAACCCCTCTATCGCAGCTTTGTGTGGTCTCACCCGACACCTTGAGCACGGGAGCATAGCTCATCGAACTTTCAGGCTACTAGTAGAATCTGTCACACCGGCGCGTTGACGAGCGGCGGACAAGCGGGTAGTTTCATCCTGCAATCATACAAGGAGCCGAGCATGAGCAAAAAAATCCCCCGTTCCAACACAGACGACTACAGCGCCGAGATCATCGCCGAGCGTCAGGCTTTTATTGAAGAAAATACGCCGGCAAAACTTGACCACACCAAGCAGTTTTCTTTCGATCCGCAAGAGATGTCGGGCAATATCGAGAATATGTTCGGCGTGGCGCAGGTGCCGATTGGCCTCGCCGGGCCCCTGCTGGTAAACGGGGAGCACGCCAAGGGCGAATTTTATGTGCCTATGGCAACGGTCGAGGGCACCATGCTCGCCAGCTATAACCGCGGCATGAAAGTGATACGCGAGAGCGGTGGTGTGACCACCACCATCTCCGGCGAGGCGATGCAACGCGCGCCCACCTTTGTCTTTCCCAGTGCCAGAGAGGCCCGGGACTTTTGCACCTGGCTCAAAGAGAACCACCAGCAGATAAAGGCGGTTGCAGAGTCGACGACCTCAATTGGCAAACTCAATGAAATTGAGCAGTACCACGCTCACAATATGGTCTACACCCGTTTCGACTACAGCACAGGGGATGCTGCCGGCCAGAATATGACCAGCAGGGCCACCTTCGCTGCCTGTGAATGGATTGTTAAGCAGCACGCTCCGCTTTCTCACTACCTGCTTTCTGGCGGCTTTGACACGGAGAAGAGAACGTCCTCGGTCAACCTGCTCAAGGGGCGCGGCAAGCGGGTAACGGCGGAAATCACCGTCCCCGGCGAGGTGATGAAACAAAACCTGCGCATTACCCCGCATCAGATGCACTACGGCCAAGGCATCAGTACACTGGCCGCCCTGCTGACCAACTCCTCCAACAATGCGGCCCATCCCGCCAACGGCCTGGCGGCGCTGTATCTGGCCACGGGGCAGGACATTGCGAATATCGGCGAGTCCAACCAGTGCACGACCTATAACCGGGTTAGCCGGGAGGGAGATTACTATTTCTCCATTACCATGCCCGCGATTATTATGGCCACCTATGGCGGGGGTACCGCTCTGCCCACACAGCGAGAGTGTCTGGAGATCATGGACTGCTACGGCCAGGGTAAAGCGCACAAACTGGCGGAAATTGCCGCAGGGCTGGTGCTGGCTGGCGAGCTTTCGCTGGGGGCTGCAACCCGCGTGGACAAGGAAACCCGCCAGAACGAGTGGGTGGATGCCCATGAGAGACTTGGGCGTAACCGCTGAAGGAGAGCTACCCGCGTGCCAATTGAAGCACGGGACAGGTCATTCTCATGAGCGCCGATGAGAACTCACTTGCCATAAGCAGCCACATCAATATTCCCCTGGCGGAGATTGATGTGCAGGCGATTCGCGCACAGGGCGCCGGGGGGCAGAACGTGAACAAGGTGTCCTCCGCTATTCACCTGCGCTTTGATATTGGGGCGTCGTCACTGCCGGAGATCTACAAGGAGCGCTTACAGGCTCTGCGCGACAGGCGAATATCGAGTGACGGCGTGATTGTGATCAAAGCCCAGCGTTTTCGCAGCCAGGAAAAAAACCGCGAAGACGCCTTGAAGCGCCTGCAGGAGCTGATCCGTCCTGTAACAGTAACAGCCAGGAAACGCCAACCCACCAAGCCCACGCGCAATGCCAGGCGCAAGCGCATGGACAGCAAAACCAAACGTGGCCAGTTAAAATCGCTGCGCGGCAGAATCGACCGGGAATGATTACCAGATCGAGGCCGCCCGCTAGCATGGAGCCCGCCATTTCTGTGACGAATACTGATCCAGCGACCGGTGTTCCCGCCCTACTAGTCGAGAATACTGGTGTAATTGTCTGAAAAGACGTCCCGGCCAATAATATACTTCATAATCTCGGAACTTCCCGCCAGTATGCGATTAATACGGGAACTGGTGAACATATAGCTGATGGGATACTCCATCATATAGCCGGCCCCACCGTGTAACTGCACACCCAGGTCAAGCATACGCCACTCGATCTCGGTAGCTTGCAGTTTGATTTTGGCACCCATATTAGCGGTAAGCTTACCCGCATTGTGCAAGTCTACGCAGTGATCTACATACACCTGCATAATGTCAATCTCTGTGTCCATTTCCGCCATTTTGAACTCGGTATTCTGCATCTTGGACAAGGGCTTACCGAAGACCTTGCGCTCCATGACAAACTGCCGGGTCAGATTGAACGCCTGCCGCGCGTTAGCGATGGCCCCAGCCCCGGAGATAAGGCGCTCTTCGGCGAGCCCGTTCATCAACTGAATAAAGCCCTGGGTGGGGTCGCCCAGCACATTTTCCTTGGGCACCTTTACGTTATTGAAAAAAAGCTCCGCGGTGTCCTGTGCGTGCATACCCATCTTGTCCAGGTTGCGGCCCCGCTCAAAGCCCTCCATCCCACGTTCCACGATTAGCAGCGCAAGTGAATAGGGGTTATTTTCCGGGTCGGTTTTCGCAGCAACGATAATAACGTCTGCGTTAATACCATTGGATATGTAAGTCTTGGAGCCATTGAGCAGGAAGTGGTCACCCATGTCGACAGCCGTGGAGCGCATGCCTGACAGATCACTGCCAGCGTCGGGCTCGGTCATGGCAACCGCGAGAATAGTTTCGCCCTTGACGCAACCCGGGAGGAAACGTTGCTTTTGTTCCTCGGTGCCAAAGTTCTCAAAGTAGGGTCCCACCAGGCGACTGTGCAGCGTGTTGAACCACTCGCCACATCCGGCCCGGCAGGTCTCTTCCATGATAATCTGCTCGAAACGGAAATCGCTGTCTCCCATACCGCCATATTTTTCGTCCGGCCAGATCATCAGGAAACCCTGCTCTCCGGCCTTTCTGAAAATCTCGCGATCGACTATCCCCTCTTCCCGAAACCGGGGCATGTGAGGCTGTACTTCGGTTTCCAGAAATTTCCGGTAAGCATCCCGAAACATCTGTTGCTCTTCAGTAAATACTCTCACAATCTAGCACCTCTCATTCTGCGTGACATGTAATACCACCTGGTTCATCAGGCGAAAAGTTCACCCGAGCGGGCATGATCCAGTGCGATTTGCGGCGCTTCGAAGCGCTCGCCATAGGCCGCCGCCAATTCACCGCAGCGATCAACAAAGCGCTGTGCACCATAGGTATTAACGAACTGGATGTAACCGCCGGTCCACACCGGAGCACCAATACCCATGATCGAGCCAATATTACCGTCCGCCACTGTGCGCAAGACATTGGTTTCCAGGCACTTCAGCGCTTCGATTACCGGGCGAAAAAGCAGGCGGTCCTTCATATCCTGCTCGCTTACCCGGGTTTCCGGCTTGTAGTAAATGTCCAGAAGTGGTGGCCAGATAGTCTTGCTGCCGTCCTCCGCATACTCATAAAAGCCGCCGCCATGGTGGCGTCCACCGCGACCGTGCTCACCCACCATCGTATTGATGACCGAACGCGTAACGCTGCCATCACCCCACTTGTCCAGCACGCCCATTTCTTTCCAGGTCTCCTGGGCCTTGCGGCTTAACTCGAGGCTCACCTCGTCATACACCGCAAGCGGCCCGACGGGCATGCCAATGGCCTTGCCCATGGCGTCAATCTGTACCGGGTGCGCACCCTCGCTCAGCAACTGTACACCCTCATCCAGATAGGTGCCGAATGTGCGCGAGGTAAAGAAGCCCAGGGAATCATTCACCACTATGGGGGTTTTGCGAATCTGCCGGGTGTAATCAAACGCTCTCGCCAGCGTTTCATCCGAGGTTTTCTCGCCGCAGATAATTTCCACCAGCGGCATCTTGTCCACCGGTGAGAAAAAGTGAATGCCGATAAAGTTTTCCGGTTTCTCGGCAGCTTCAGCGAGTTGGGTGATGGGCAAAGTCGAGGTATTGGAACCCCAGACACCGTTCTCAGCAAGCCTGCCCTCTGTCGCCTGCGTAATTTTGTGCTTGAGGTCAATATTCTCAAACACGGCTTCTATAATCAGGTCACATCCCTGCAGATCAGCATCATCTGCTGTGGGCTTGATCAAACTGAGAACCGCCTGCTTTTGCTCTGCACTCATTCGGCCGCGAGCTACCCGCTTCTCCAACAGTGATTCCGAGTAGGCCTTACCCTTATCCGCCGCGTCCTGGGATATATCTTTCAGGATTACCTCGATACCCGCCATGGCAGACACGTAGGCAATGCCCTGGCCCATCATGCCGGCACCGAGCACACCGACTTTCTTGGTGAGGGTTTTATCAACATTTTTGGGCCGACTGGCACCGCCATTGACCTTGTTCATACCAAAGAAAAAGGTGGTAATCATATTCTTGGCCTGGGGAGTTACCGCCAGGTAAGTAAGGCCGCGTGACTCGATCTCCAGGGCCGTATCCAGGTCCAGGCGAGCCGCTTCGACTGCACAGTCGAGAATCTTTTCCGGTGCGGGCAACAGGCCTCGCGTTTTTTGCCTGAGCAATGCGGGAGCCATCATCAGCAACTGCGCCAACTTTGGTGAACCGGCATTGCCACCCGGTATTTTGTAACCCTTGGTATCCCATGGCTGGACAGCAGCCTGGTCATTGCCTTTGTTTTCCAGTATCCAGGCTTTGGCCCGGGGTACCAGTTCCTCTGTGCTGCCGACGATTTCATGAATCATACCCTCGGCGAGGGCCTTCACAGGCGCAACCTTTTTGCCTTCAAGTAAATAGGGCAAGGCTTTTTCCAGGCCCAGCAGGTTTACCATCCGCACTATGCCGCCGCCGCCGGGCAGCAGGCCAAGAGTTACCTCGGGAAGGCCCAGTTGTACGGACTTGTCATCCCAGGCAATACGGTAATTACAGCACAGGCATATTTCAAAGCCACCGCCGAGTGCCGCGCCGTTGATGGCCGCGACCACCGGTACCGGCAATTTCTCCAAACGGCGCAGTACACCCTTGGTGCTGCGCAACATGGCCATGAATTCAGCCTCGTCACCTTTGTCAGCGGCAAGTAACTCATTGAGGTCGCCGCCGGCAAAAAACACCTTTTTCGCTGAAGCGAGCACAACGCCTGTGAGGCCCTGTTCCTGCTCCAGTTTCTCTACCGTGGCACTCATGGCCTCACGATACTCACCGTTCATTGCGTTTACCGGACCAGTCTGGTCCATGGTCACTGTTACAATGCCATCGGCGTCCTTTTCGTACTTGAATACACTCATGAAATTTCCTTAGTTTCCTTGATTAGTTCCTAAGCCGGTTGTGAATTTATGCGACACACCGGGGGATACTAGACGCGCTCGATAATGGTGGAGATACCCATGCCGCCGCCGACACATAGAGACAACATCGCCCGTTTGAGATTGCGTCTCTCAAGTTCATCCAGCATGGTGCTGACCAACATTGCACCCGTGGCCCCCAGCGGGTGGCCCATCGCGATAGCACCGCCGTTGACATTGGTCATTTCGGGGTCGATACCGAGGTCTTTCATGTAACGCAGGGCAACTGCAGCAAACGCTTCGTTTATCTCCCAAAGGTCGATATCACTGGCGCTGAGCCCTGCCTTCTGGAGACATTTTTTGGCCGCGGGTCCGGGCCCGATTAACATGATGGTTGGGTCAGTAGCCAGTACGGCTGTTGCCACAATCCGCGCTCTGGGAGTGAGCCCCAGATCCACACCGGCCTTTTCGCTGCCGATCAAAACGGCGCTGGCACCATCTACAATGCCCGAGGAATTACCCGGTGTGTGCACATGGTTGATTTTTTCCAGGGTGGTGTACTTGCTCAGAATGACGTCATCGAATCCGAACTGACCCGCCATCTCGAATGAGGCCTTCAAACCTGCGAGAACTTCGAGACTGGTATTGGGCTTGATAAAATCATCTCGTTCCAGAATGGTTAGTCCGTTGCAATCTTTCACGGGTACCACCGAGCGGTCAAAATAGCCGCTGTCACGGGCGTGAGCGGCGCGCCGCTGTGATTCCAGCGCAAAGGTATCCACGTCTTCCCGGCTCCAGCCCTCCAGAGTAGCGATGGTGTCAGCGCCGATACCCTGGGGCACAAACCCGGTTTTCAGTGCGAAACCGGCATCGCCGCCCATTGCGCCGCCGTTGGAGCCCATCGGCACACGGGACATGCACTCAACGCCACCTGCCACCACAAGGTCCTCCCATCCGGAGGCGATCTTCTGGGCGGCGATATTTACCGCCTCAAGCCCCGAAGCACAGAAGCGATCCAACTGCACACCGGCAACAGATTCATCCCAGTCGGCATTCTGAACAATCATTTTAGCGACATCAGAGCCCTGCTCGCCTATGGGTGTTACACAGCCCATCACCACATCGTCCACATAGGCTGTATCCAGCGAGTGACGGGACTGTAATTCCCGCAGCAGCCCGGCTCCCAGGTCGATAGGCTTGACTTCATACAGGCTACCGCCGGGTTTTCCCTTACTGCGCGGGGTGCGAACAGCATCATAAATATAGGCTGGGTTGCTCATCAGTTGCTCCGTGAGTGAGTTTGTCGTGTAAAGAGGTAGAAATCAGGTGCAGGAATAGTGCCGCCAGTCCGGCCACAGCACAATGACCGGGACTACTAGCAAAATTGACATTTGGTTACAGAATTGGGCACCGAGCGCCCCGGTCGCTGGCGCCGTGAGGGCGCCTAGGCAGCTTTACGCCTGGAGCGCGGCCGCTTCTGATTCTTAAGCTGCTGGGCCTCAAAATCCTTGAGAATATTGTCCAGCGTGCGGCTGATATGTGTTTGCACACGAATCATTTCGATCTTGCGCCAGGTGGAGCGCTCTCCTGAGGAGATCAGCTTCATGATGTCCTTCGGTGCCAGGTGGGCGAGCAGCTTGAAGGGATTATAAAAACGGTTGCGTGGGATAATATTGACGTCACCAATATAATCCTGATTTACCATCGACAACACCATATTGGCAACTCTTGAGACGTTGCCCTCGTTACTCAGGGGGCGATGCATGATCGCAGCACCCGCATTCAACCACTCCCGGGCCGTGCGCCGCGTGGCGTTGGTAACAATGGAAAACGCGCCATCCTGACGGCGGCCATCAGCGACAAAGGGCAGTACCGCAGGGTTTGCCTGGCTGACAACGTAATGATTCACGCCATACAGCCGCGCCAGGCGCTTGGTGGGCAAATCATCGCTAACCGAGCCATCCACCCACTTGCGGGAGGGCAGATAGGGTTGACGGTCACCCCACTTGTCCCTCGCCTCAAGGGTTACCGGGGGAAACACACCAGGCACTGCTGCCGATGCCATAATCGACTTGTGGATTAACACATTGGGTGAAGTTGTGGCATTCAGCAGCCGGGAGGTCTGATGGGTTTCGGCCGGCGCAACCGACACATTCAGCATCCGGCCGCTGTGCTCGTAGGCCTCCTGAAAGGTCATGTCGGGAATAAGTCGCTGGATCATTTCCCGCACTTCTTCAACCAGCAGCATCCGCGGCTTCAGCCCTCCCAGGGAGCGAATAAAGCTGCCTTCCTGCTCGACTTCATTGAGCAGAAACTCCGGGGCAAAGATATTGCCCAGCTCTTTATCGTTGTGCGTGCACAACAGGCTACCCACTATGGAACCACCGCTGGACCCCGACAGAATATTGGGTAACAAGCCCTGCTCCCACAGGGCCTTAACTACACCCACATGAAAGTACAACAGGGTACCGGACCCGCTCATCAGCAGGGCTGTGCGCCCAAAGCAGTGGTGGGCGCGCCGGAAAAACTCGAGTTTTTCGTCATCGCTGATCTCGTCGACGTTGGGGCTGGCCAACAGCTCCAACGCGTCGACGATTTCCTCGACGTAATCGTGGATCAGGTGTTTGGTGCCAAAGGCCGCCCGGTCATACAGCGCAGACTTACCCATACCCCCCATATTGCCGTGAATGCCCTCATTGAGGGTGAATAGCAGGCCGCGATAATCGTGACGGGCGCGCATGGCACGCAGCCGGTCCAGACGAATACGAATGGAGACATTGTCAAACTGGGTTGACTGATCCCGTTTGCGCCAGCGATCAGCGCCGCTGGCGGCATCGCTGGCCTGGGCAGCTTCTTTCCAGTCTTCGTAGTTCTCGGCCTGATCCATGGCTCTGGCGTACTTGCGATTTCTCAGCGCTGACATTGAGAGCTGCCCCGTAATTCTGGTTGATTGAAAAACATACTATGTGTTCAATTTACGCCAGTTGAGCAGGAATCACACCCTTGACAGACGAATAAATGCCTTTCCTGTGATATCCATCAAATGGACCACGCCGGGCGTTTCCGGGCTTATCCGGACAGGCGTAATCCTGTACAGTAGAACGTCAGGAAAACGAAAAACCCTTCATCGGATCAAACCCATGTCCAACGAATTAGAGGTCGTACTAGGCAGTACCGGTATCCTCCGCATCACCATGAATCGGCCGGAAGTACACAATGCTTTTGATGATCACCAGATTGCACGTTTTACAGCTGCACTGGAAGACGCTGCCAGCAATCCCGCAGTGCGAGTGCTTGTCATCGCCAGCAACGGCAAGAACTTTTCCGCCGGAGGCGACATCAACTATATGCGGCGAATGGGCGGCAACAGCTATGAAGAAAACCTGGCGGATGGCAGTCAGCTCGCCCGCCTGATGAAAACGCTCAATGGCATACCCAAACCGACTATCGCGCGCGTACAGGGAGCCGCTATGGGCGGCGGGGTCGGCCTGGTCAGTTGCTGCGACTTTGCTATCGGCACACCGGCCAGCAAGCTTACGCTGAGCGAGGTAAAGCTGGGGATAATACCTGCCACCATCAGCCCCTACGTGGTGATGACTATCGGTGAGAAGGCGGCGCGGCGGCTGTTTATGAGTGCCCTGCCGGTGCAGGGGCACGAGGCTCTCGCTCTGGGGTTCCTGAGTGAAGTGGTCGAGGAAGATCAGCTGGATGCCGCGGTTGACGCGCTGGCAGGCACGCTATTGAAAAATGCTCCCTCCGCAGTGGCCCTGTCGAAGCGTCTGGCCACCCAGGTTGCCGCGGGAGATATCAACGACCAGCTTATCCATGAGACAGTAAAATTGATCGCTGATGTACGCGATTCGGACGAAGGTCGCGAGGGTCTGAGCGCTTTTCTGGACAAACGGGCTCCCTCCTGGCAGCAGAGCTAGCCAGGGGCACTTCAGCATTTAATACGCCACCGGAGTTTGCTATGGTCGGCTCAGCCTATAATAAATAAATTGGAAATGAGGACATAGCATGGTTCGGTGGCCCGCCAGGGCTCTACTCGCTTTTCTGCCCTTGTCAGGGCTGTGCGGTGCCGAAACGCTCAGCCTCGACCAGGCGCTGACTCTGGCGCTGCGCAATAACACGGCCGTTACCAACGCGGAGTTACAGCGAGAGGCGGCACAGGACGATGTTAATGCACTGCGTACCTCCCGGTATCCGCGCCTGGATGTCAGTGGAGGCATCTCCCACAACATGGAAGACCAGGAATACACCTTTGACGAGGGTGTCTGGGGTGACTATCCGAATATCGGTGAAATCCCGGGGGAAGACATCACCATTACCAGCAGCAGCGGCACTTCGCGGCTGTTATCTGCCGGCATCACCCAGCCCCTGTCACAGCAATACCGGCTCGCGCTCAGCATCGAGCAGGGTGAAGTCAAAGAGGACATGGCAACCGAGTTTATCCGTCTCACCCAGCAGGATGTCGCGCGGGTAGTAAAACAGAATTACTTCGATATTCTGCAAACCCAATCGACCCTCGCTGCCACCCGCGAGTCGATCATTTTTTATACCTCGCTGGTGGAACTGGTATCGAACTACGTGACCCAGCGCATGGCCTTCGAGTACGAACTGCTGGAAACCCGGGCTCGCCTGGCACGGCGGGAACTGAACGCCAACACCCAAATGAATCGCCTCAGAACCCAGAAGGAGCGGATGAACAGCCTGCTGGGGCGCGACATCAATACTGCCTTCGAGATAAGTGAGCTACCGGCCACAGAGTTTCTTAGCGGTGGTCTGCAGGATGCGGTGTCCACCGCCCTGAGCCAGCGCCCGGAAGTGCGCGAATCACAGCTGAAAGTGAAAGATGCCGAGCTGGGTTACGATATCAAGAAAGCGGAGTATTTGCCCGACCTCGATCTCAGTGTCCGCTATACGA
Source organism: uncultured Haliea sp. (assembly GCA_963977485.1). GTDB lineage: Bacteria > Pseudomonadota > Gammaproteobacteria > Pseudomonadales > Halieaceae > JARRPM01. The sequence goes on along the minus strand of CAXBOW010000002.1, from coordinate 607,083 downwards.
GGCTTTACGACACAACCTTCATTCCCGATACGGAGGCCTACGTGGGTCTACATGCCCGCTGGGAAATTTATGACTGGGGTCGCAAAAAAAACGAGCTGGCCAGTAAGGACAGTATGATCAGGCACGCCGAGAACAGCGCACGCGAGCTTAAAAACAAGGTTACTATTGATGTACGCAGCAGCTTTCGCGCCATTGCCGAAGCGGAGGAAGCGATAGAAGTAGCACGGCTCTCGCAGGCGGCAGCCAGAGACAAGCTGCGAGTATTGATGAATCAATACGAGCAGCAGAGCACGCTGCTGCAAAATGTTTTGGATGCCGAGTCCGACCTGGATCAGGCCAATAACGCCTACAACCGCGCAGTGTTATCGGTTTGGAAGGCCCAGGCAGAACTGGAGCGAGCCATTGGAGAAATCTAAAGCACTGTTTATTGCTTTCGCAGTCGCGGTACTCCCCTTTTTGGCGAGCTGTGAATCGAAACAGCCAGCTGCCGTAATCACGCCGGTCAAAGTGGCCGCCGCAGAGTCGCTGTCCGGGGATAGCAGTCTCATCTATTCCGCCCAGGTTATACCGGAGACGCAGGTCGATGCCGCCTTTAGAACCGATGGCTACATCGCCAGCATAAAGAATGTCCCCGGCGTCGATTCGCGCCAGCGTATATTGCAACCGGGGGACTCTGTACAGGCGGGCGACGTGCTTGCACGCGTACAGGATCAACAGTACCGCGACCAGGTCACCAAGGCCCAGGCCAACCTCGAAAAAGCACTGGCTGCGGCACGTAAGGGTGATCAGGACTTCCGCCGTGCGCGGGCGCTGAATGCCACCGAGAGCATCACGGCACCGGATTTCGATGCCGCTGAGAAAGAATATACATCTGCCAATGCGGCCGTCAAAGGCGCACAGGCACAATTGGATGAAGCAAATCTCAAACTCACGGAAACCGCCCTGGTCGCCCCTCTAACCGGCATCGTGCAGCAGCGCAATATAGAAATCGGGGCTCTTGTGCACGCCGGCTCTGTGGGCTTCGTGGTGGCTAATACCGGCGTTGTTAAAGTCGTATTCGGTGTGCCCGACACCGTACTGGGTGATATTCGCCTCGGCAGTGATCTGGTAATACATACTGAATCGCTGCCCGACCGCAGTTTTAACGGTAAGGTAACGGAGATCGCCCCCGCCGCCGATCAGCGCACCAGAATCTTCGAGGTCTCTGTTTCGGTAGAAAACGCCGACGGCGCGCTGCGTCCGGGGATGGTGGCTGCGCTGAACCTCGGCACAACCTTGCCCGGCGCAGGTGAGGTCGTCGCCGTTCCCATCACTGCCATGGTGCAGGGGCCAGACGGTGGCTTTGCACTCTACATTGTCGACACCACAGCTGAGGGCGCAGAGGTGGCCCGCCTGCGCAGTGTCGAAACCGGCCAGATACTGGGAAATCGTATCACCGTGACTGGCGGCATTACCCCGGGCACGAAAGTGATCGTAAGCGGCACCGCCCAGGTTGGGGATAACCAGCCTGTCAAAGTTGTACCCTGAGCACGACTTCGATGTCAGCCAACGATAAAAAGTTCGATTCGCTCAGAGATAAACCCAATATCGCCCGCTACTGCGTGGAGAATCCGCATGTGAGCTGGGCGCTGCTGGTACTGGTACTCGTGTGGGGCTATTACGGTTATCAGCAAATGCCGAAGAGTAAAGACCCCAACATACCAGTACGTATCGCGCTGGTATCGACACCCTGGCCCGGGCACAGCGCCATGGAAATCGAGGAACTGGTGACGCGACAGGTTGAACAAAACATCGCCGAAAGCCCGTTTCTCAACCACCCGAACAACCGCTCTTTCGCCATGCAATCACTCACGTTGCCCAGCGTCTCCTTTGTGCAGGTACAACTCGCCCCGGGCACAGATCGCGACGTCGCCTTTAACGAGATAGGGCTCAATCTCGATAGTATCAATAAGAACCTGCCCGAGGGTGCCGGGCCTATTTCCATTAACAGCCAATTCGGTAATACCGCCGCAGTCATGCTGGCGGTCGCCAGCCCGAAAGTCGGCGGGGTGGAAATTGCATTGCGGTCCAGGGATATTCGCCAGGCCATTGTTCGCAGCCGCGCGGGTAAGCGCAACGCTGCGGAGCGCGCGACGCTGGTGGTCGCCTCGCCACTGGATGTGGACCAGGGTGTCATAGACCCGGTCTTAAGCCTGTTCAAGGGCTGGTTGGGCAGAAAACAACTGGCCAGTGACTTCGAGCTTGTCCAGGGTGCGGGATTCATCGGGCTGGACTTCATCCCGCATGCTGACAACGCAAGGCTGCTGGAATCCACCGGCGAGTTTCTCTACCAACGCCTGGGCGCCGAACGCTTCTACCCGGACGCCTGGCTACCGATGGTGGTGCGCGACCCTGCCGGCACTGCGGCGGCCCTGCAGGCTGTGGCCGGCGACAAGTACAGCTATCGACAGCTTGATGACTTCTCCGATGCGATTGCCGCCAACCTGCAAACAATCCCTGAAGTCTCAACCGTATTGCGTTCCGGTGTGCTGAATCAGCAAATTAATCTCAGTTACTCCCAGGACGTACTCGCCGCCTACGGCATACTGCCCTCCCGTATCGGGCAAGTTATCTCACAACGCAATACGACTGTTCCCGGCGGGGTGCTACAGGTCGAGGATATGGATGTCATGCTCACGCCCTCCGGATCATTCACCAGTGAGAAGGATATCGGCGGTGTCATGATCACGCGTTCCGAGGACGGGACGCCGGTGTATCTGCGAAGCCTGGTAGATATCCAGCGCGGCTATCAGAGCCCCCCTCACCTGCTGACCTTTTACACCGCCCGCAACAAGCAGGGAGACTGGCTGCGGCATCGCTCGGTTAATCTCGCCGTGCAAATGCACACGCACGAACAGATTGCCGAGCTTGGCAAGGCAGTAGACTCCACCCTGGCCCAGCTGCGCCAGACCCTCCCCGACGACCTGATCATCGAGCGTGTATCAGATCAGCCCACTCAGGTTGCGGAAAACATAGACTTGTTCATGACCGCGCTGTACGAAGCCATTGCCCTGGTGGTACTTATCGCCCTAATAGGATTTTGGGAATGGCGTTCGGCACTGCTGTTGATGATCTCCATCCCGGTCACCCTGGCACTCACCTTTGGTATCATTTCGGTGCTGGGAATCGACCTGCAGCAGGTGTCCATCGCGGCACTGATTATCGCCCTGGGACTGCTGGTAGACGACCCGGTGGTGGCCGGCGATGCCATAAAGCGGGAGTTGGGCGCCGGGCGGCGTCCAGAGGTCGCAGCCTGGCTCGGACCGACCCTGCTGGCCACTGCCATCCTGTTCGCCACCATTACCAATGTGGTCGCCTACCTCCCCTTTTTGCTGCTGTCAGGCAACCAGGGGGATTTTCTTTTCAGCTTACCCATCGTCATGGCCGCCGCGTTAATTTCTTCGCGGATTGTGTCGATGACGTTTATTCCCTTTCTCGGCAAGTTGTTACTGCGACCCGGCAAGCACAAGGAATTGTCGCTGGAAGCGCGGCGTTCCCAGGGCTTCACCGGCAAATACTACCGGCTGGTAGGATTTACCATCGACCACCGCAAAAAAGTGTTGCTGGTATCCCTGCTGGTAGTGGTGGTCGGTATGGCGTCGAAAACACAGCTCAAGAACGCTTTCTTCCCGGAAGACGTACAGTACCTGTCGACTATTGATATCTGGCTCAAAAACAATGCCAGTATAGAGGCCACCAACCGGGTGGCGGAAGCTGTAGAAAAACAGGTCCGCCAGGAGATAGGGAAATACTCTGCCGAGCTGGGAGACAAGGCACCCGCAGAAATTCTCGACTCCATCACCACAACACTGGGCGGCGGCGCACCGCGGTTCTGGTTTACCGTTACCCCGGAGCAGCGACAGAGCAACTATGCGCAGCTGATCGTACGCCTGACTGACAAGGACCTGACACCTATACTGGCGCCGCGTCTACAAACGGCCCTCAGCAGCGCTATTCCCGGTGCAGATATTGATGTCAAGCAACTGGAAACAACACCGGTAAACTATCCTGTGGCCATCCGCCTGTCGGGGCGCGTGACCACCGGTAGCGCCGATGAGCTCGCAGACATCGATCGATTGCGACACTACGCCCGGCAGGTTAAGGCCATTATCAGCAAGTCCGCCGCGGCCAGATCTACCCGGGATGACTGGGGTGATCCAAGCCCTCTGATGCGCCTGAATATTGACAATGATCGCGCCAATCTTGCTGGCATCACCAACGAAGATATCGCCATCTCCACCTCTACAGGAATCAACGGCGCCCAGATCGGCACTCTGCGCGAAGGCGACAAACAAACCCCCATCGTGGCCCGCCTGCAGTTGCAACAGCGAGCAAGACTGTCAGATCTGGGCAGCCTCTATGTTTACTCCATGGATGACGGCAACAAGGTGCCACTGATGGGCGTGGCGTCCACCGAATACACATTCCAAACCCAGCGCATTCGACACCTGGAACAATTCCGAACAATTACCGTGTTCAGCTATCCCGCGCCAGGCTACCTGTCAGCAGATATTATGAAAGACGCACAGCAAGAGCTCGATACCTTTGCCGCAGAGCTGCCCGAGGGTTACCTGATGCAAGTTTCCGGTAACCAGGCCAATACCGTGAACGGCTTCGGAGAACTGCTAGGTATTATGGCTATCTCTGCCGGCGCAATATTTATCGCCCTCGTATTCCAGTTCAGGAATCTGATAAAGCCGCTACTGGTACTCGCCGCTGTGCCCTTCGGCATGGCCGGCGCACTCACTGCACTGTACATTACAGGGCAGCCTTTTGGATTCATGGCCTTTCTGGGAATCGTGAGTCTGATAGGCGTTATTGTCAGTCATATCATTGTGCTGTTTGACTTTATTGAGGAGCGTCACGAGGCCGGCGCGCCCTTGCGTGAAGCGTTGCTGGATGCCGGAATCCAGCGCCTGCGACCCATCCTGATCACCATCTCGGCCACCACGCTGGCGCTTATCCCGCTGGCTATTCACGGTGGGCCGCTGTGGCAGGGCCTGTGCTTCGCCCAGATAGGTGGGCTGTTTGTTGCGACCTTTGGCACCCTGCTGTTTATACCCACGCTGTATGCCTTCGTGGTGATGGACCTCAAAGCGATCAAATGGCGTGCGCTACCACCTGGTACCCGCTGAGCGGGAGCGGATCGTATATTGCGGAAACACGGGCGGGAACATGGCGCTCGCCAGTCACCTGAAGGATAATACCCACCGTTTCGACAGTTTTTTTCACTAGAGGTACATCGTGTGCTCGAAATCGCTGCCCTCTCCATGGCAACCTTCTTCGCCACCATCGGGCCGCTGGATGTTGCGGCTATATTTGCGGCCCTGACCGCCGGCTCCACTCGCCAGCACCGGCGCACCATGGCCATTCGCGGCACCTTGATTGCCACTTTCATCCTGGTATTGTTCGCGCTTGTAGGTGAGGCAGTACTGGGCAGCCTGGGTATCTCCCTACCCGCCCTGCGCACGGCAGGTGGGATTCTGCTTTTACTTATCGCCATTGAAATGGTCTTCGCGCGCACCACGGGCGGCACTTCGACAACGGATGAGGAAGAAGTGGAGGCCCAGTCAAAGCAGGATATTTCGGTGTTTCCCATAGCTACCCCACTGATTGCCGGCCCCGGCGCGATGGGCGCGGCAATACTTCTGATGGCAGACGCAGAGGGCGATCTGACCCATCAACTGATTGTATTGGGGTCGCTGCTGGCCATTATAGGGATCACCTTCGCCGGCATGTTACTCGCTGGCCGCCTGCTGAAATTACTGGGCATCATCGGCATGCACGTAATAACCCGGGTTATGGGCGTCTTGCTATCCGCACTGGCAGTCCAGTTCATCTTCGATGGCGTGGCCAACAGCGGCATATTTTCATAAGTTTCCCACCAGAGAGGGCTTTTCCATGATCCGCCACACAATCCCGTTGCTGCTGTTTATTTACTCTTTACCTGCATTTGCAACAGATATAACGCTGCTCGCCGGCTATCAGTTCAATTCTGATTTCGAGATCGTTTCTGCCAACGACTTGCCACCGAACGTGGAGCCCGGCACCGGCGATCCCGGGGACGACGTGAAACTGGACGATAGTGCCGCGTTCAGCCTGGCGGTTGATTTCGTTTTCGAGCAGGAAAAAACCAAACGCATCGGCTTCTATATTTCCCACGCACAAACCCGGTTTGAATCCAATGCCGGCCTGAGCAATCGGGACCTGGACGTAACCCATTTGCATTTCACTGCCATGAGTTATTACCCGGACGGCAACCTGGAGCCCTTTGTGCTGGCCGGGGTTGGTGCCGGTTTTTTCTCGCCAAAAGACTCGACACTGAAGGACGAAACAAAGCTCTCTGCCCAGATCGGCGCGGGAACCAATTATCGTTTCAACGAAACGCTGTTATTACGGATGGAGGTGCGCTGGTTGGCGACGTTTTTTGACAGCGATGGCGCCGTATTTTGTAGCGGGGGCTGTACCATTGCTGTGAACTCCAATACCTACAGCCAGGTGCAGGCCAATATCGGGCTGATGTATCGGTTTTGATTGGCGACCGTCACCGGGCTACCCTCACAGTCTGCTGATGTGACCATCGTAGAGGCGCGCGAGGAATTGTCGCCGGGACACATCCAGCCAATACAACATCGCAAGAAACATAAGGCTGGGTATCAGATGCAAACTTACCCTTGCCAGCGAGTCAAAAGTTTCAGCCCCCCGGGAATGTCTGGTGCAGACAAAGAGCGCCAGAAGTAAAACAAGTGCGCTGAACAGGGCGACGCCAATGCCGCGGTATCTGGCCGCGACACCGCGGCCCGAAAACACAATAAGCAGAGCCAGTGCCGGCAAAAGATAGCCCAGCAAATGCCAGTTGTCCTGTACCCAGAGACTGGCGACAACAGCGGGGAGCGCCGCCGGATGAAACTGCAACTTAAGCCCGTCTATCGAGTGCCCCGCGATCACCAGATCGGATGGTAGAAAGACCAGAATCAGCGCAAGCGCCAGTACGCCACTGGCAAGCAGAATCACGGCGCGCCGCCAGGGTAACAAAACGACAATCAAGGCGGGCAGAAAGGTCAACAACCAGAAAAATCCCTCGTGTTTTATCAGCGGGCAGGACAGCGCAAAGATAACGGCGAGTACAGCCTGCCCTGGCTGACGGCTCACAGACCAATTATGAAAGGCCATGATCGCAGCGCAATAAAATGTTGCCAGGAAGAGATCGGCGTAACCTGCCAGTGCGACATGTGTGCCCAGCAGAGGCAGAGAGATCAGCAAATAGGTGAATACAATCGCGCTAAGCGCTGAGCTGCCCGTCGCCCGGGCCTGCCCATAGAATGCCAGGGCCAGACCAATCAGACAGAGCAACCAGGGTAAGTTCATCAAGCTCTCATCCCAGCGGCCAAGCGCGAGGCTTACCCAGAGCTGTAACAAAGGGGTGGTAACAGGATAATCTGCATGAAAATCGGTATACACGCCCTCGCCGCCCAATTCCAGCCAACGCAGGTTGTCGACAAAAGGAACAATAGCCTGCATATCAAACCAGACCCTGGCCTTTGTTGCCCAGTGCATAGTGGCATCCCAGGGAAACAGGGGACGCCACACAAGTTCCAGGCCCACAGACAGAATCCGTAGATCGATCAATATCAAGAAAAATACAAAAACAACCAGCTGCTGCCTGGACAACCCGAATGCCCCACCATTCGCTGGCGGTGCAACTGCGCTTGGACCTCTAAAAAATTGCAGGCAAGCGAGAGTCAGTACCAGCAGCGTCAGCGGTATTAACCCCGCCAGAAAGGTCAGTGGCACGCCACATGCATCGAGCACACGTAATACCAGCGGTACCGCCAGCAGGCCCAGTAATAAGCCATAGCCCAGCATAAGACCTGCCCGGCCCGGAGTTTGTGCAGGTAGCCACCAGGCGACACATAGAGTACCCAATACGGACGGCAGCGTGAGCGCGAGCAGTAAATTTAACATTTCCACCTAAAGAACCCGAAACAATGCGCCAGCCTGGCGGGCAATCAGTAGTTGTACCGGTATAACATCCCCATCCCGTGTTTCGAGAAAATTTTCCTGCGAATTGTAGTTCAGCGCGGCCGGCGGCAGCACCAGGATATAATCGTCAGCCTGAAGCGCTTGTCGCGGGGGGAGTTCGCGGCTACCGCGCTGCCAGTAGACATTATCAGGGAGTGCATAATAGGCCCCCCGCATCCCTGTGTAGTCGTCGCTTGACGCGACAAAGACCCGGCTGCCAGCTGGCGTTATCAGCTCACTGGCCTCGCCTACAAACTCGAACAGCGCCGCGTCAGGACTCGCCTTGCGCTTGGCCTCGCTGCTTTTCCCCGCGTACAACGCCTGGGTCTCCCGCAACTGGACCAGAAATTTTCCTTGCCACACCAGGTCGAGAGTAATCCAGCATACCAGGAAGATTCCGGCGACGACGTCCCAGCTCACGCCAGTAAGCCCGCGCCGAAGGACAACATAGAACAGCAGCGACAGCGCCAACCATATGGCGACCACTGGCAGAAGTAATGGGGCCGCGGCATCGAGATAGCGGGTGCCCGGGTAGAGGTTAATAGACCTGTGATCCCAGGGCGAGGAAGTCAGCCATTGCGCCAGTATCATTCTTAATCGTGTCGCTACGGTATCGGGTAGGAGTTCCACTCGCTCGAGCTGCAGGGCCTGTTGCGGCTCGCCCTGGATAACAATACCAAACTCAGAAATGGCACCACGCCATTCTTTTGATCGCGTTAACAGAACCCAGGCAACCGGCCAGGTAGTGTCCGGCACACGAAAACCCTTGAGACTGTCACCCGTCGCTGCAGTTTTCCAAGCGACTGACAGCGAACTTGCCGGCTTCGTACCCTGCAGTTGTACGCGCAAATAGGGAAAGCTACCAGCCTGGGTGCCAGGTATCGCCCACTGCACTACTGCCAACCCGCGGTCATCAGTCAACAGTTGCGTGCCCTCACCGGGCAACACCTCTCCCACTTCGACATGCGCGACTGTACCGTCCAATATCAAAGGTGATGTGGAGATGTCGGGTGACGCTGCAAAAAAATACAACAGCAAACCCGCGATCACTGCCGCCGCCCCCAGCAGCAGTGATACGGCGATGGCTTTAACCATAGTCAATAAATCAGAAAAACCCCAGCGGGTTAATGTCGTGGCTCACCAGCATATTCTTGGTCTGCTGATAGTGCTCCAGAGTCGATTTGTGATTTTCTCGCCCGATGCCGGATTTCTTATAGCCGCCGAAAGCGGCGTGGGCCGGATAGGCGTGGTAACAATTCATCCATATTCGCCCGGCCTTGATATTTCTGGCCATGCGAAAGGCCAGATTGGCATCCCGCGTCCACACACCTGCCCCCAGGCCATACTCTGTAGCGTTGGCGATAGCGAGCGCTTCAGCCTCATCCTTGAATGTCGTGATACCCAGAGTGGGGCCGAAAATCTCCTCCTGAAATACGCGCATATGGTTGGCGCCCTGTAACAGGGTGGGTTGAATATAAAACCCTCCCGCTATGTCGCTACCCACGGTGGCCTTGTCACCGCCAAGGAGGAACTGTGCGCCATCTTCCTTGGCAACCGCCATATAGCTCATAATACGATCGAACTGCTCGCGGGAAACCTGCGCGCCAACCATGGTCTCAGTGTCCAGCGGATTGCCCTGCTTGATTCCCCTTGCACGCTCCAGCACGCGCTCAATGAAATCACCGTAGATGCTTTCCTGTACCAACGCACGGGATGGACATGTGCACACCTCGCCCTGGTTGAAAAAACCCAGCAACACGCCTTCTATACATTTGCTGATGTAATCTTCTTCATAGTTCATGACATCCTCGAAGAAAATATTCGGTGATTTACCTCCCAGCTCTACCGTCGAAGGGATCAGGGTTTTGGCCGCATTGGCAAGTATGATCTGGCCCACAGCCGTGGAACCGGTAAAAGCGATCTTGGCGATACGATCAGAACTGGCCAGAGCCTGCCCGATTTCCTCGCCGTAACCGTTGAGAATATTCACCACCCCAGCTGGCAGCAGGTCCGCGATCATCTCCATTAGCACGAGAATGGAGGTCGGCGTCTGCTCAGCGGGCTTGAGCACCACACAATTGCCGGCCGCCAGGGCCGGCGCCAATTTCCAGCCCGCCATAAGGAGAGGAAAATTCCAGGGAATTATTTGCCCCACAACACCAAGCGGTTCATGAAAATGGTAGCACACGGTGTTGGCATCTATCTCTGCCGCCGTACCTTCCTGAGCCCGGAGACAGCCCGCAAAGTAGCGAAAGTGGTCCGCCAGCAGGGGAACATCCGCATTGAGTGTTTCGCGGATACCTTTGCCATTATCCCAGGACTCTACATAAGCAAGAGTCTCGAGGTTAGCCTCTATCCTATCGGCTACGCGTAACAATACATTTGAACGATCCGCCGCGGATGTTTTCCCCCAGGCGTCCGCCGCTGCGTGGGCGGCATCCAGCGCGACACTCAGGTCTGCGGGAGTAGACCGGGCCACTTCGCAAAACACCTCCCCGGTTACCGGTGTGACGTTGTCAAAATACTTGCCTTCCTTCGGGGCGACCCACTCGCCACCGATAAAGTTCTCGTAGCGATTTTTGAAAGTGTAGAGGGCATCTTTACTGCCAGGCATTGCGTAGAGCATGGGAAACTTCTCCGTTAGTTTTATGATGCGTTTAATATAGCGCAGGATAGAAGTTAAGATAGAGTTTAGTAAGCCTTTCTTGGCTGGAGAATAAATTTAGTTGACGCTGTTGAAGCCGAACGCTAACCTAGGTTCTTTTATGGAACTATATTTCAGGCTTGGGCAAACCCCATCCGGCAGCGCCGTCAAACGGCTTAACATCTGGTCACCAAGGAACTTCCGATGAGCAAAACTCTGGACTTTTATTTCGATTTTGGCAGCCCCACCGCCTACCTGGCCCACAAGCGCCTGCAGCAACTGACTGAACAATACGCGCTTGGGGTCAACTATATCCCCATGTTGTTGGGTGGAGTCTTCAAGTTGACGGGCAATGCTTCCCCGGTGTCAATTCCTGCAAAGGGGAAATATATGCTGGAACATGACCTGCCGAGATTTGCCAAACGCTACCGTGTCGAGCTTAATTTCAACCCCCACTTCCCGATTAACACGCTCACACTGATGCGCACGGCAATCGCCGCCCAGCATCTCGGGTGCATCGATGACTTCATCGACCCGGTGTTCGAGGCGGTCTGGGTGCAGCAGAAAAATATGGGCGACCTGGAAGTGGTCGCCAAAGTGCTAACTGACGCAGGCCTGGACGCAACTGCCCTGCTCGCCCGGGCACAGGAGCCCGGGGTAAAAGCAGAGCTGGTGGCCGCCACAGAGGCAGCCGTTACGCGTGGGGTATTCGGTACACCCACCCTGTTCATGGATGACGCAATGTACTTTGGCCAGGACCGACTCGACTTCATCGAGGAAACACTACAAACCTAGCGTGGTGCGTCGATAGCGCCTGCTGTCTGGCCTATTTGTGCGCGATCGGTTTATCGGTAAAAAGATAGTCCTTAAGTTCCTTGTCCATCTTGGGGTCGTGCCGACGAATCCATTCCATCACCATGGCCGCGTGCTCTTTTTCCTCGTCGCGGTTGTGCGCAAGAATGGCTTTAAGTTCTTCATCCTTGCATGCATCAACGCGCTGATTGTACCAGTCCACTGCTTCCAGCTCTTCCATCAGCGATACGATCGCCCGGTGCATATCCCGGGTTTCATCTGAAAGCTCTGCAATGGGTTCGTGATATCCTTCGCTTGCCATGTGTTACTCCTTTTATTGGACGGGTAAAAGTATTCCACTACCGGGCATTATACGCAATACTGCCCGCTATAAACTTGACCTCGGCAGCGATTAAAAACTCTTGAAAACAACTATATTCAATCGCGCCACCCATTTCAGCATTATCTGGGGTGTATGCCTGGCTGTGATGACTGTGCTGGAATGGAACAGCCTTGATCGGAACCCGGTGAAACAGGAGATATTAAGCCCTTTTATTCAGCGCACAATGACAGTCGAAGTGGCGGAAGCACCTGCCCTGGACACCGGTGATTTTGCCACACAGCACGTTGAGCCGGACGCAGTGCTCAACTATCAGGTATCCTTTCATTTCAATGGCCCTCTGTTCATCGCCTGTTTTTTTGTTCCCATATTGATATTCCATGCCCTGGCTGCGCTGTGGAATCGCCTGCGCAGAAAGTAAAGCTAGTGCGCCGGGGGTTTCCGGACATGCCTGACATCGCCGTAACAGGGGCAACCGGACGCGTCGGCGGTGCGCTCTGGCGACGACTCCTCGCACAAGGTGTTTCTGCCCGGGCCCTGGTGAGAAACCCCACAGCCTTCGCAGTCAGGTATCCCGACAGTGTCGCACACCCGTTTTCATTCGAAGATATCGTCGCCATGACAGCTGCGATGCAGGGCGTGAATCGTATTTTTCTGGTGACACCAGATGAGGACCCGCGAGCACAACTGCAATATGAGAGAAACTTTGCCATTGCGGCACAGCGTGCTGGCGTGAAACACGTGATCAAATTGTCTGCCTATCTTGCCGGAGCGCAGCCGCCCATAAGTTTTGGCAGGTATCAGCGCCAGTCAGAACAGGAACTGGAAACGCGAATGCTGACGTATACACATCTTCGACCCGCCTTCTTTATGCAGTCATTGAGTCTCTTCGCTAAAGATATCCGTTCCTCAGGAAAATTAATGGCACCGGCGAAATCCGGGGAAATAGCCTTCGTGCATATTGATGATATCGCCGCAGTAGCAGCGAAACTACTGACGCAAGGGGGCTTTGAAAATGAGGCGCTCACCCTGACTGGTCCGCAAGCGTATTCCTTTGATCATGTCGCTGATAGGCTATCGTTATTGCTTGAGAAGCGAGTGCGCCATGTGGCCCCACCCAAGTGGTTGGCAAAATTCGTGCTGCCCTTTCAGGCGGGGATGTCGCGCCACTATGCGGCCTTGATAGTAGAAATGATGGCCAGCTTCGAGCGAGGTTCCGAAGCAACTGTGTCCGATGCCGTGTACGCAGTTACCGGCGAGATGCCACGCTCACTGGATAGCTATCTGGAACAAAATTTACAGCTGTTCAGTCATGGCTGACAGCTGCGGCAATTCACAATTCACTGCTGAAATAACGCTGGCGATACTCGGTAGGGGTAGCGGAAAAACGGGTTTTAAAGGCTCTGCCAAAGGTAGACAGGTCAGCAAAGCCATGCTTGTACGCTATCTCGGCGATCGTTCTATGGCGCGACCTCGGCTCGCTTAGCTCGGCTCGCACTTTAACCAGACGCTGCTCCGTTACATAGGTACGAAAAGTCGTATTATATGAACGAAAGACATCGTGAAGCGTGCGCAGCGACACTCCCACATGCCTGGCAGCTGATGCCGGAGACAAGGTTTCGTCACGCAGGCTGCTGTGGATAAAATTGCGTATCGCCCGCATTTTTGCCTCGTGCAGCTGGCAAGCATCATCGCGCTCCCTGGCCACATCGGATTTTTGCGCCAGCAGAATGCAGAGATTCAGCAGGTTTTCCGCCACGCCTTCCTGGAGTAGGCGGTTTTTCTCGCCCTCCTCTGACAACAGTGACATATAGCTTTGGAATACACCGCCCACTGCTCGAATGGGAGACCCAATATCGGGAAGACCGTACGTGGACCTCTCTTCCCACACAGCCTTTGGTATAGAGACCGATACATGATCAAAGGCGCCGGTAAAATCCATGCTATAAGGCCGCGCACTATCCAGGATAATGCTGTCTCCGGCGTTTAGCGACATCTCTCTGCCCTCGACAATAAATCGATGGCTTCCGGTCGTATTGAGATGGGTAACGAAGAACAATTCGTCGGTGTCGGTATGGGCGATCTCAGACCTGCCGTGACTGACGCTAAGCGTACTCGATATCAACCTGGCAACCAGAATATCTTTTGCCGAAACAGACTTTATAGTCGCGTTAAAATCACAGGGCCGGGGCGCGTGAGAACTAAACGGTGTGAATATATCTGAGACAGCACAGATCCAGCGTTCAAAACGCTCGTTCGAGGGAATCCCAGATGTTGAGAACACCTGGCCCATGGGGCTCTCCAATTGGTAATTTCTAAACATGGTAGCACACCAGTAGTTCAGGGCCAGTGGCTTGAGTCCAAGTTCGCCCGCCTCTCAAAATCGGTATTTGAACTCTGCAAAATACTCCCTCCCCCGCGAATACGTGCCTGTCACCGCGCCCACACCGGCGCCCGGGGTGTCAATATCTGCGTAACCTGCGAGCAGATATCGCTCGTCCGTTGCATTGGTAACTCCACCCGAGGCAGTCCAACTGCCATTGGCGCTATTCAGAATCAGGCTCAGATTGACGATGTCATAGCTCTTCTGTTTGAGATCTTCGGTGTTAATGGCGTCTTTGTAATGATCATCCTTGTAAGCCCAGTCGGACCGGAACGAGAACTCCCCAAAACTGGCCTGGTAAAGAATAATGGTGGCCCCTATATTCGCAGTGTATTCAGGCGCATTGGGTAAGTCATTTGAGACCGGAATATTGGCGCCCTCATTGAGCTCATCATATTCCGCATTTAGATACCCCAGGCCCCCGTTCAGACTCAGCCTCTCCATTGGCTCCGCTTCAAATTCCAACTCGTAGCCCCATATAGTAGCTTTACCCGCGTTGCGGACAATCGGCTGTAAGCCATCCTGAACAATAATCTGCAAATCGGAATAGTCATTGTAAAACGCAGCGACATTAAAGCGCAGACGGTTGCCAAACAATTCAGATTTGAGACCAACTTCGTAAGCGTCTACGTACTCGGGTTCAAAATCGGGCACCTCTTCACGGGGCGGAAAAATTCGCTGGGTAAAGCCCCCGCCTTTAAACCCCTCTGAGTATTTAAGATAACCGAACAGATCATCATCGAACTGATAATCCAGAGTAACCGAAGGCGTGAACTCTCCAGCTGTGGTTTTCACCTCATCCGGTGGCAGCAACAGGGTTCCAGGTGGAAAGGCACCCCCGGTGCGATCCTCCTCCACCACTTGGTCTGGCTTAAACCGCTTCGTCTCATCGGTATATCTGCCCCCCACGGTCAGTGCCAACTTTTCTGTGATGTCATAGCCAAACTGGGCATAGGCGGCATAGCTGTCATTTTTGACGCTACCACCACTGCGAAAAGTGGCCGGGGCAAAGACCACCGTATTCACATCTGTCCCTTCCTCGTGCAGATAGTACAGCCCAGCTATCCAACCCATGCGCCCGCCCATTGCATCACCCGAAAGTTGCAGCTCCTGACTGAACTGATCCTGGGTGTACTTGTTGTTAGTAGTGGCGATGCTCAGTGGTGAACCGTCGCTGTCGAGCCGGAAAGAACTGTCGAGATCGCGATAAGCACTTATAGACTGGAATACACCAAAACCCAAATCCCAATCGACGTCCAGTGTCATCCCCCAAAGATCCAGATCGGACTTGTTTTTCGTGGTCGCCCAGGTCTTATCCTCGTCATTGGTAATCCACTGGTCGCTATAACACTGCGGGTCAGCGGGGGGGCTGTTTGGCGGTATACATGTGCCACCGGTAAGAACGGCATTATGAAATACCCCAAAGGTGCCGCCCAGGGCCGTGTTGGGATCATTGTTTACGCGTAGTAAACTGGTAGGAATATTGTCTTCGCGTCTGCGATTACCGTCGAACGACAGCTGTATGTCCAGATCTTCACTAACTTCAAATAACGCCGCTACGCGGGCCGAGGAAGAATCCTGACCGCCCTGTTTGCCACCGTCGGCAAGGCGCTTCTGAAAGCCATCCCTGTTCAGGCTGGCCAAGGAACCACGCAACTTGAAACTGTCCGTTACCGGCACATTCAGTATACCTCTGAAATCAGCGCGGCTGTCTGTTCCCCCGGTTACGTCTATGGAGCCCTCAAATTCGTCAGAGGGTCGTTTCGAGGTTAATAGAACGGCACCACCTATGGTGTTTTTACCAAATAACGCCCCCTGTGGGCCCCTGAGAACCTGAATATTCTCCAGATCAACCACGTCCAGCAAGCCCCCGATAGAGCGGCTGACGTAAACCCCGTCGACATACAGCCCAACACCTGGATCTATAGTCAGGTTAAAGTCAGTTTGACCTACGCCGCGAATAAACATCGTCACTGCGGACGAGCTGCCCGATATATTCGCGGCACTATCAAACGTCATATTGGGTGTGAATTTGCCGATATCGGCCACCACACTAATCTGCCGCAGAGCCAGGGCTTCACTGGTAAAGGCTGTGATTGCAACCGGTGTGGACTGCAAATTCTCGGTTTTCTTGCGCGCTGTAACCAGCACCTCTTCCAGGGCACTGCCAAGCTGTTCCTGGGCACGCAGGGTGGGGCTGGCCGCCAGTGTGGCCGCCAGCACCATCGCTGCATTGATCGAAAGTTGGCACTTCGCTTGGTATCTCATGGCTCCCCTTGGTCTAATTCGTCGTTGCTGTTCGTGGTTTGTGTACAAAGTTCTTATGACCAGATTAGTGCCATGCTGGCGCCACCACTACGCACACAGCGCGAAAGTTGCCGCGTTAAGCGCAATCTGCACACTGCGCCCTCTGCAGGTTCTTTTGCACTCCATGCTTAGAGTTGGCCAGACACCTATCGCACACTGGCGCCATGGACAAAGATATAGCAAGAATTGAGACCCGATTTACGCGCGCGTACAGCGTCAACCATCCGATTGCCTGCGCTGGATTAGCTTTTTCAGGGTCTAATGCTGCTCTGCCAATAGCTGTTTCAGAAGGCGGAGGCATTGGCGCTTTTGGGGTGGGTATATTGCCGGCTGAGTATTTGGAACGGGTTGTTGCCGACATCCGTCGCGGCACCGGCAAACCATTTAATATCAACTTTATCACCCTCTTTGTAGCGGAATCTCACATTGAGGCCTGCGTTCAATTGCGGCCGGATATTGTTTCATTCCACTGGGGGCATCCCCCCAGAGACTGGGTCAGAAAACTGCATTCAGTTGGCATCAAGGTGTGGGAGCAGATTGGCAGTGCCGATGCCGCCAAACTCGCACTGGACGATGGTGTTGACCTGCTTGTGGCACAGGGGGCTGAGGCAGGGGGGCACAATTTTGGCACTCTGCCGACGTTCGTGGGCCTACCCGCTATTGTGGATGTAGCAGACGGCGCCATGGTGCTGGCCGCGGGTGGTATCGCTGACGGGCGCGGGTTAGCCGCTGCACTGGCACTGGGTGCTGACGGCGTCTGGGTAGGCACACGCTTCGCAGCAACTCGGGAAGCAAATGTCCCTCCGCCCTATTATGATGCAATGGTAACTGCCCGCGGAGAAGACACGGTGTTATCGTCGATATTCGGCAGGGAGAACCCTCGGTTCAACCCGATGCGCCTGTTGCGCAACCGGCTGGTAGCCGAGTACGAGGGGCGTGAAGAGGACGCCCCTGTGGACCTGGAATCGCAACCAGTAGTTGGCAATATCCAGGTGTATGACCTGACGATTACAGCGAAAAAGTTTTCTACCCTGGTACCCACTTCTCGCACAGAGGGTGATTTCGAGTCGATGCCGCTATTAATGGGGCAAGGAGTTGGTATGGTCACAGATATTCCCGGGGCGCAGGAAGTGCTTGAGCGTATGATCAATCAAGCATTGAAAACAATGCGCAAAATGCACCTTGGTATCGTCAACGAATAGGCTGAGGCTGGATAGCATGGAAACACTGGAGCAACTACTGGCGGCGATTACATCGGGGAAAATCTCTGCGCTAGACCTGATGACCGAATCGCTGGAGGCTCAGGAACGCAATCGTTCCTTAAATATCATGATTACAGAGGTAAGCACGAAGTCACTTGGCGATTCGGCGCCTACTGGCGAGCTGTGCGGCCTGCCAATGGTGGTGAAGGATAATATCGCCGTGGCCGATCTCCCCTGGACAGGTGGCAGCCCTGGCTTAAAAGGCAATATGGCCAGTGCCGATGCGCCCTGTGTACGTCTGCTGAAAGAAGCGGGGGCACAGGTGATCGGCAAGGCAAACTTGCACGAATTGGCCTTCGGCGTCACCAGCAACAATGCGTATTTTGGGCCCGTCAAAAACCCCTTCGATCCAACCCGAATTGCCGGTGGCAGCAGTGGCGGGTCGGCCGCCGCCGTGGCTGTGGGAATTGCACCCTTTGCCCTGGGCACCGACACCGGTGGCTCCGGGCGGATTCCGGCGGCGTTTTGCGGTGTCGTTGGCTACCGCCCCACGCAGGGGCGCTATCCTACTGAGGGGCTCATACCACTGTCTCCCACCAGAGACACGGTCGCCCTGTTCACCCGTTCGACAACAGACCTACCGCGCCTGGATGCGATTCTGTCCCGGCAGCCATCCACGTCCAGCGGACCAACATCACTGCGCGGCCTGCGATTGGGTATTCCCAGACGACCTTTCTACGAGGATTTATCCGAGGGTGTCTCTGCGGTCTCAAGTGCAGTGCTTGAGAAGCTGTCTGCCGCCGGGGTTGTGTTGGTGGAGGCGGACATGTCCGAAATCGCCGCGCTCGACGAAGAGTGCGGCATGCCGATAGCGATATATGAATCAGCCGTGGCACTGCAGGCGTTTATCCAGGGCGCGCTGGGGATTGACCTTGAGACGTTTGTGCCACAAATCGCCAGCCCGGATGTTCGCGAAATAGTGGCCATGGCCTGCGGCCCGGAGGGTGTTCCAACTGAGGTGTACGAGCACTGTTTGCATTCTCTGCGGCCACGACTGCAGCACGCTTACGCACAATGGTTCGTCGAAAACGATGTCGTCGCTGCCCTGCTCCCCACCACGCCTATGACTGCACCGCTGATTGGAGAGGATGAAACCCTGCTGCACAATGGCCATAGGGTACCCGCTTTTCCTGCGATAACACGCAATGTGCGACCGGTGAGCGTGGTGGGCGCACCGTCGCTGTCGTTACCGGCAGGCTTTGATAGCAATGGTATGCCGGTAGGATTACTACTCGATGGCCCGATAGGATCGGACGCTCGCCTGATTGAGATCGGCATCGCTTTCGAACAACACATTACTACTTAGACAGGCTGGAAACTTAATGACCGTTACGCATCTTTATCGCTACCCTTTTAAGGGCTTATCACCTGAAGCTTTGGCGTCAGTGACACTCTGTGCAGACCAGGGTTTCCCTATAGACAGACGTTTCGCGCTGGCGAGGCACGGCATCAAATTCGATCAGGAAAAGCCTGCACCTCTACCCAAAACTGAGTTTTTGATGCTGATGAAAGATGAAAAGCTGGCGACTCTGTCGACCCAGTTTGATGAGGAAAAGCAAGTGCTGACGATTCGCGATCCTACTGGTGCCGCTCTGGTGTCAGGGCTCGTTGAGACAGCCGAAGGGCGTGCCGATATTGAAACTTTTTTTCATTCCTTTCTCGGGGAGAGCCTGCAGGGACCACCTCGTCTGGTACGGGCACAGGGACACCAATTCACCGATGTGAGTGTGGTGTCTCCCGCGATGATGCGTTCTATCTCGCTCATAAACCTGGCGTCTGTGCGAGCACTGGAAGAGGCCACCGGCGAGACGGTGAACCCATTGCGTTTTCGCGCCAACCTTTATTTCGACAACAACAAGCCCTGGTCAGAATTTGACTGGATGGACAAAGATATTACCGTTGGCACAGTGCCAATGAGTGTCGTGTTTCGGACTCGCCGCTGTGCTGCCACCCAGGTGAATCCAGATACGGGAGAGCGTGACATCAATATACCTCGCCATATCAAAGACCATTTCGGGCACACGGACCTCGGGATATATGCCGAGGTAAAAGGCAATGGAGTAGTGGCCCCCGGAGACGTTATATCTGCGCCCTTATGACATGGGCTTGCTGACATCCAGGGCTTGGTAGCGATCGAACAGAATCTGCAAGAATTCAGTCTCGACAAGGCTATCGCCAGTGCTGATATAGTCGTAATGGAAACTCACAAATACTGTAAAATGATGGCCAGCCACCGCAACTTTTGAGATTATGAACCTATGATGCTTCCAACGCTCGCAGGATTTTTTGCCTTTTTAATGGCTGTTGCCACTCTGGTTGTTTGGTTTCGAAAAATCAATCAGGTCAGCATTCCCAACAACCGCATCGTATTCCACAGCCTGATGGGTATAATTATCGCCACTGGAATATATACCTGGGTGGGCGATGCTAATTGGGTGGCTAATACAGCGGCCACATTGGCTATCATAGTCGGCTGTTTGTGGTTCATCCTGTGGGCTCAGAGAAGGCAGTCCAGCGCGCCGCCTACTGTGACCGTGGGTGGAGAAATACTCAATTTCAGTGCCCCAGACGAGAACGGCAACACCGTCGAATTGTCATCCATGCACGGCAACCCCTTTCTGCTTAAATTCTTCCGCGGCCACTGGTGACCTTACTGTGTCGCCGAGTTACGGCGATGGGAAGAACTGAGACCCGAGCTCGATGCGCGGGGGGTTAAGATTGTCACCGTATCCGGCGACCCCTCTGAGGACATTAAAAAGAACCGACATAAACACGGAATAAAGGCAGTCATGCTCGCTGATCGGGAGCTTTTGGTCACCACCCTTTATGGGCTGCGCAATGAGAAAAACATCAGTCCGTATGGCATAGCCGCCCTGCCGATTCCAACAACTATACTGGTCGACGCTAAGGGTATTGTGCGCTGGATAGACAAATCAACGGATTACCAGCAGCGCTCAGACCCCAGCCGGGTTATGGCAGCCATTTCCAGCTTACCGGAGATTACTGACTAAAGGCGCGGTACCGCTCAGAACACTACGCTGTCTCCGGGGGCCGGAATGCGCACTTTCAGTTGCTGCTCCTGCCAGAGCTTTTCTGCCATTGCGTCCTGAGCAGAAGACTCACCGTGTACAAGCAGTGTGCGTGGCTGGGGCTGAAAACCCGCTATCCAGGCCAGCAATTCACTCTGCCCGGCATGTGCGGACAGGCCACCCAGGGTTTCCACCCTGGCCTTTACCACATACTCATCCCCAAACATCTTAATCGTTTTCGCGCCATCCACAATAACCCTGCCAAGGGTACCTTTTGCCTGGTAACCGGTAAATAGGATGGTGTTGCGCTGGTCCCAGATACGCCCCTTGAAATGGTGACGAATACGCCCACCGGTGCACATGCCGCTGCCCGCGATGATGATCGCACCGCTTTGTATTCTATTAATAGCCATGGACTCCTCCGTACTCAGCGCTAGATTAAGCGTGGGCAAAAACTTTTCCAGAGAACTCTTGTGTGCATCGCTGAGCTGACGCACATCGTCAACATCCAGCAGTTTCAACCAATGATCGTATATCCGCGTTACTGCAATCGCCATAGGGCTGTCCAGAAACACCTGCCAATTATCCAGTTCACCCTGGTTATGCAGACACCCCAGATGGAACAGTAAATCCTGGGTCCGCCCGACCGCGAAGGCGGGAATCATGACATTACCGCCCTGGGCCCAGGTTTCCTTCAGTATCTCGCGCAACTGAATCATGGTGTCCTGCTCGTCACGGTGCTCGCGGTCACCGTAGGTACTCTCTACCAGCAGCACATCGGCTCTCTCTAATACCGCTGGTTCATTCATCAACACCGAGTCGTGTTTGCCCAGGTCACCGGAAAAAACCAGTACCTTCTCCTCGCCCTGCTCCTGCAGTGTTATTTCCACTATGGCAGAACCCAGAATGTGGCCCGCATCATAAAAACGCAATGAGGCAGTCTCACCCAGCGCTATAGTTTCCTTGTACGGATGCCCCTTACAATGGCTCAAAACCGTTTCCACGTCTTCCTGGGTATAGATCGGGTCAAGCAGGGGTCGCCCTCGCCTGGCATTGCGGATGTTGGTTCGCTCCAGGTCGCGCAGGTACAGGCCTACTGAGTCATTCAGCATCACCTCCAACAATTCGGCGGTAGCGCGGGTGCAAATTACCGAACCGGTAAAGCCCTCGTGATAGAGCCTGGGTAGCAAACCGGAATGGTCCAGATGGGCATGGGATAACACTACCGAGTCAATCGTAGCCGGATCAAAGGCAAATTCCTCATCCTGAATCCGCTGTACGGCATCACCTCCCTGATGCATGCCACAGTCCAGTAACACACGCCCAATACCGGGCCCCTCCAGCAGGTGACAGGACCCAGTGACCTCCTGGGCCGCTCCAAGAAAAGTAATCGTTGCCATACAGTGCTAACTCCGAAGTGAAATGACATCCGCCCGGTTTTGTTGAATAGGTTCATCTCTCAGGCGAGAAGACAGACAGTTCTAAAGTATAGGGATTCTGCCAACCGGGCAAGTCGATGCGGCCTTATTCACCGATAAGGTGCTGGTAGTGATCGGCTGCGAAGCCCCGGTATTGCATAAAGCGGATGCGCTTTGCTTTCTCTTTTAGATCGCCCGGCACATCGGCACCGAACTTTTTAAGCAGTACCTGAGCAGCGAGTGTACCCCAGTCAACTTCAGCCGCTTCGAAGGCGCGGGCAATATCACTGTCAGAGAGGCCCTTTTCGCGCATACCCTGGCGCACTCGCGCAGGGCCATAGCCTCGGCCTGCCCGCATGCGAGCGAAACTTTCAGCAAAGCGCTCATCGCTTTGGAGCTTGTCAGCTACCAACTTCTGCAGCTGATTCTCCAATTGCTGTTCATCGGTAAAGCGTCGCCGCAGCTTGGTTCGCAACTCACTCAGGGAGTGCTCCCGGCGGGCTAATAGATTCATGGCCGCAAAGCGGATGTCAGCCGGGCTGCCGGGCTCTGTGCTGTGCTCGCGCCTCGCCTTTTTCTTTTGAGGAGAAGATTTTTGGTCTTTCATTATAAAAAAAGGTGCCGAGTATCACGATTGGAATCAGTGAGTTCCCGGCACCTGTAGGGAAAACCTGAGATCATTCCCGCTCTGCTGTGACCGCCTCTGGGTCTTTTTCGGCCTCATCTTTTGCGGCTTTTAGATCGAGATTAAGCATCTGCGCGCGTATCTGGGTTTCGATCTCGTTGGCCACCGCCGGGTTATCCTCCAGGAACTTTGAAGCATTGGCCTTGCCCTGGCCGATCTTGTCGCCTTTGTAGGCATACCAGGCACCAGCCTTGTCCACCAGGTTCAACTTAACACCCCAGTCGACCACCTCACCCATGTGGTAAATGCCCTTGCCATACATGATCTGAAATTCAGCCTGCTTGAAAGGCGGCGACACCTTGTTTTTTACCACCTTCACCCGGGTCTCGTTTCCCACCACCTCGTCACCGTCCTTGACCGCGCCAATGCGCCGAATGTCCAGGCGAACAGAAGAGTAAAACTTGAGCGCATTACCACCGGTTGTAGTCTCGGGCGAGCCGAACATTACACCAATTTTCATGCGAATCTGATTGATAAAGATAACCAGGCAGTTGGTCTGCTTGATAGCACCGGTAAGCTTACGCATCGCCTGGCTCAGCAGGCGCGCCTGCAGTCCCACGTGGGAATCACCCATCTCGCCTTCAATCTCCGCCCGCGGTGTCAGGGCTGCCACCGAGTCGATTACCAGTACGTCTACAGCACCTGAGCGGACCAGCATCTCCGCCACTTCCAGGGCCTGCTCACCGGTGTCCGGCTGGGACATGATAAGGTCGTCGACCTTGACCCCCAGTTTCTCTGCGTAGCCCGGATCCAAAGCGTGCTCTGCGTCGATAAAGGCAGCTGTGCCACCGGCCTTCTGCGCCTCGGCAATGACCTGCAGGGTCAGAGTGGTCTTACCGGATGACTCCGGCCCATAGATTTCACAAATGCGGCCCTTCGGCAGCCCGCCTATGCCCAAGGCAATATCCAACCCAAGCGAACCGGTGGATATGGCGGGCATGGCAACCCGCTCCTTGTCTCCCATCCGCATGACAGTTCCCTTGCCGAACTGACGCTCAATCTGGCTGAGTGCCGCTGCCAGTGCTTTAACTTTGTTGGCTTCCATCGTCGTTTTCCTCTGTGGCCGTCCAGTAATACTACTGTATATATACTCAGTGGTTTGAAAACGGAATGCAAGCCCTTCAGGCAATTAAATTCGGTCAAATCGAGGGGCTTCTGAAAACCTGCCTGAATGGGCGACAGGTCACGCGCAAGGTCGGGGCCAGCCAGTTCGGGAGCCTAGTTCCGCTCTACCCACTCTCCAGCTACCCTGGCCAGGTGTATGACATCCTGAGGCACACTATCGTAAACACGATCACTGCCAGTGAGATTAATGAGAACCCTGGCGTCGCTGGCAACCTGCCCGCGACCTGCGGCCCGAATCAATCCCGCCACTGCGGTGGCTGCGGAGAAGCAGATATCGATTCCCTCCAACTGCAGAACAGCTTTTCGCGCATCCCGGATTTCCTGCTCAGAGGCGGCCAGAAAACTGCCCCCGCTCTCTGACACTATCTCCCGCATATAGGGGTAGACCCGGGTCGGGTCGCCCCTCAGGATAGCCATGGCGATACCACTGGGGTCAGTGACTATGTGCTCCGGCTGAATCGTTTCTGAGCCCGCTTCCCAGGCACTGACCAGTGGACTGCAGGATGATTGCTGGGCACATAACAGGCGCGGTAGATGGTTGGCAATACCCAGTTGCATAAGCTCCTTGGCTGCCTTTTACACGCCGTAAACCCCCATGGCGCTGGACACCCCCTGCACATACCAGTCAAAGCTGAAGCCGGCCTGTTCGACCGCCTCATACCAGCTCAGTTTGAGACCCTCTCGCCTGCCGAGATTGAAAAAGCCCCGCTCCGATGTGTAGCCTCCCCGCTCCGCAAACTGTGCAGCAACTACAAAGGCCTCGGCAAAACTTGCCCCGTGCAGAATGTAGTGAGCAATCTGCGCACTGGATTCGTAATTTACCCGGTTGCGAAACGCATCGCCGGTGAATATGCGCATATTGAGGTCAGGGATATTGCGGATGAGATGAGCGTACGCAGAAGAACTGTTGCCGGTAGAAGATGTACAAAACTCAGTGACGCCACTCTCGAATAAATAGGGCAGTGACACTGCGGCCATGCGGTATTTTGTTGTGCCCGTCGGCAGCGCGGTTTCGTTCTTCAGATAGAGGTTTTTCAGACCGAGCGTGGCCCCCAGCTCGGTGGCATGAACCAGCGGCGAGAAGGCGGCATCTTGGGGTAGCAAATCCCTGTCCAGCACAGGAATCAGGTCAAAATATCGCTCGTAGGGATTATCCGAATCGACCAGACGTACATTGCCGGTATCGAAGTAGGCCTCGGTCAAGGCGTCGCAGCTCTGACAGGTTGGAGAATAGGCCTGCGACTGTACCAGATTACACCTTACGCACTGGACCTTGAACTTTGAATTAGTTGACAACATTAAAACGCTCTGGAGATAAGTAAGGGATGACAGCAGCGGGGCCGTTTACAATCATGTCACGCAAGGCCCCGGCGATTCCCGCGCTGAGAAGTATGCCCTTTGAGCCGCCACCGGTTCCCACCAGTAGATTTTCATAGCCGGGCAAAAAGCCAACAATGGGAAGCTTATCAGCGGACTCAGGCCTGTAACCGGTCTCGTGCGCGACGATTTCAAGCGGGCCCAAGTCTGGAAGCATGGTGTCGATTCCCGCAAGAATTTCCCGCTTACCTTGCTCCGACACTCCAGGTTCGTCCTCTGGAGAGACCTTGGTACCACCCAGCCAATACATATTGTCCCGCAACTGGTACAGTCCGGAAAGGCCCCGGGTGATATCAAACTCCAGCGGTGCTCCGGCCAGTTTGACTACCAGCAATTCACCCTTGAGCGGCGCCACTGGAACGGATAGCCCGAGCCTGCTGCAAATTGCTGCGGTGCTGTAGCCAGCAGCGATGATCGCTGCCTCACAAGCTATCTTCTCCGCGTTCGTCTCAACATGCGTTACCCGCCCGGCCGCCACAATCACATCGCTGGCATCACTTTTGATATACCGGCAACCGAGCTTGATTGCAGACTGCAGCAGCGCCTCGCAATACAATTCGCTGTCAACAATGGCGTTACCGCTGGTGAACAGGCCTCCCTCTGCGCTATCGCTGATTCGCTCGTCGAGCACCTTCAGTTCGTCCGGAGTCAACCACTGCGCGGTAAAACCCGGCTGGACAGCGTACTCCTGGCCCATAGCCAGCAACTGCTTTTGTTCGTCCGCTGAGAACGCCAGGAACAGCCTGTCTATAACGCGAAAACCATAGTCTATTCCAGACAGGTTTATTATTTCTTCATGCAACTGCGCGTGCAGTTTGTGCGAGGACAGGTAAAATTCGGCCATCGGAACAGGCAAGCCGGGACCGTGAAGAGGATTGATTCCCCCCGGATTACAGCTAGTGGCCCGATAGCTTGCAGTTCCGCCATCCAGCAGCACTACCGGATGACCATCCCGGGCCAGCAGGTATGCGGTAAACGCACCGGTTATGCCGGCGCCAATAACCGCTACGCTGTGTTTCTTCTTATCAGACATGAACTTGGTGCAACGCGCTACACCTCTACCTGGGCAATGGGCTTGAGGGCCGCCACCAGCGCGGCCGCCTCGTGGCGCATGGCCTTGCCATTGGTAGCGTACAGCTCGCCGTCAGCAGACAGCCGCTCGCGATTCCCGGGATAAAACAAACCATTCCAGAGTGCCTGCTCGGTCGCAGCGGAATTCCCGACATGGCCCTGCAACTGGCCGTAAACTCCGATACCAATAGTGCCCTCAATATTGCGCGCGCAGGCCACATCGATATTTTGTGTCCTGACGGGCCCCCTGCTATCAAATATGTGACAGGAGTTGCACAAGAGAGCGCCCAGCGGATTATTTTCAGAATTATTCATGAAGAACCAGAAATTTTAGCTACGAACAGGGCGACATAGTAGCAGTGAACCAAGAAAATGCTATAGCATCACGCCCTGATATCCCGCCAGTACCTCAAACAAACTAAAGGACAGGACGATGCAGAAAAAAGATGAGCAGCTCCACTACGATGCCATGCAACGCTTGATAGAACTCGCGAACAAATTGGCCGCTGAGGGTATGCCTCCCCGGGTAGTTTCGGCGGGTCTGATGACAGCATCCTGCGTGTACGCAACCTACACTGAGGTAGGTAACAAGGGTAGCCTGACCGAGGCGGGCATTGACCGAATCGCCAACGGATACAGGAAACACCTGGCCGACAACCAGAAAAACCGTCAGGAGAACGTTCAGCCATCAGCCGATGAAAAGCTTGATGATGCGGTCGACTGACTTGTGAGCTTTCTGGAAAGCAACCAGGAACCGCATACACGGTTCGGGCCAGTCGACGCAGCCACTTACCTGTAGATGCCATTGCCGTCACCCGGCAAGGCACAGAGCAGGCAGCCCGATTCAGCAATACCGGCACAATAAGGTTTACTGTGCCACTTGCGCAAATGCCTTGAGCCCTTCAGTGAGAGGGCCCGCGGTACGGCGTAGAGGTTTGCCATTGTCATTGCGCGGCACCGAACTGACCTCGTACATATTGCGGGGCAACACCCCTTTATGCACGTCTCTCGCCAGCAGGGCATAGATGAGATTTTTCACCGCTTGTTTTTTGTCCGCCTCGGGGCTAAATGTGATTAGCGCCGCAAGATGCTCTACACCGTGTTCACCAAGCTCCAGAAAACACAGTGCATCTTCTATATCGGCAGCGCTTTGCATCAGTTCGTCCAGCATTTGGGCATTGATCTTGGAGCCACCGATGTTCAGGTGATCCTGTACTCTACCCGTAATATATAGCTCTCCGTCCTGTGACAGATATCCTTTGTCTCCGGGATAAAACCACCCATCTTTAAAGGCATTGGCTGTCGCCTCGGCGTCGCCCAGATAGCCGGTTACCTGACTGGATGCTTTAAACCTGATCAGGCCTTCTGTATCCGGCGCCAGCACTTCCCCGTTTTCATCGATAACTTCTACGGAGATATCCTCATAGCAGCGCCCCACTGATCTGTCGTGCAGTGGATCTTCAATCTGCTTGGCACTGATGGGTCCCGTTTCTGTAGAACCATAGACCACTGTCACCACATTAAAGTACTTACCAAGCTTGGTTAAAAGCTTCGGAGACGCTGCCGCACCGCCAACGCGAACCTCCTCTATTCGGGGCGAGGCGGGTGGCGAAACGCCGTCCAGAAATTTTGAAACGTGTGACGGTGAACCTACGACAACGCTAACATTCTGTGCGCTCAGGTACTCATAATCTGACTTGTATACGTACGTTCCACCAATGTGGAGCGTGTACAGGAATCGCAGAAAGCCGAAATTAGCATAGGGGCCAAAAAAATCAGTCGTCAGAAAGTGGCTGCCTGATTCTGGAAATTGCAGGTAACGCATAATGCGTTGCAAGTACATACTCCCACTGATCGCCATGTATTTGCTGGTGCCGGTAGTGCCAGATGATGTGGCAATAAACCAGGGATCGTCAGCAGAACTGAAACCAGCGAAATCGGAGTCGGCAATATGGGGGGGATTCTTCCCCAAATCGGGCCAAACCTCATCGAGCAGAATCGTTTTACTCACGACGCGCTGAGGGGGACTCAAGTACAGAGAATGTGTCAGCTTGATCAACTTATGGACGCCGGAAGTAGGGTCTTGGGAAACCCATCGTGCACCCAGCAGAGTCAGCGCCACAATCGAAGCCGCTGCCCGGGCTGGATTACCGGGAATATACACCCCGACCACAGAACCACGCTCTACCCCTCTAGCACGCAAATTCACCGCCATATGGGTAACATATTGACGCAGGGCGGCATACGTTATATCGACCGCGGGCGTTCTGATCGCAATACGTTCAGCGTAGCGAGTAGTGGCGTCAAAAAACAACGCACCCAGGGGGTTATTTTCAGAGAAATTCATACGGGATCCGGCGATTTTTCACTAACGAAGGAGGGTTATGCTAACAGTATTGAGAGAAATTACTATAGCATGGGCGCCGACAAAATTGCAGCGCCAGCCGCTAACAATCCATGCCAATCAAGGAGCAAAGCCATGGCAGAAAATGACGAAAAAGCAATTTACGAGAACACGCAACGCTTTCTCCAGCTCGCCAATGAGTTGATAAAAGCAGGCGCAACCCCGCGCTCGATATCCAGCGCCATAATGACTGCTTCATGCGTCTGTGCCACACAAGCTGCACTGGGCAACGCCGGCAATTTGAACGAAGCGGGCATCAACACCATCTCCGACATATACAAAAAGCGATTGACGGTGGTTCAGGAGCGGAGAAAAACGGCTCAGGCAAGAGCAAAGGATGCGCGGATCAAAAAAACGATCGAAGAGATTGTGAGTTTTCCTGGAGACGACTAACTCTCACGGCCTCGGGTCGCACCAGCGCACGAGGCCTCTCAGCTGCAGATGCCCTGCCGCTATCCGCCTCCGGCATCCGAAACTGATACCTGACGGCCATCCGGGCCGGTAAATCGGCACCACCAGGCAGACTCGATGGCCAACTGGTCACTGACTGGACCTTTCAAATCCCAGCGAACCGGGGGAGGATTCGCAGCTTGCCCGGTGACTGCCCGCTCTTTCAGGGGTTCAAATATCGCAGCGAGGCTCTGGCCCACATTCCAGTCTGCGACAAAATGCGCTTTGAAACACGGTTCGTCAAAGGGAATGCCATCGAAATCACACATGCGACAAATATAGTAGCGCACGAAACTCTCCCAGTTCAGCTTACTTTCCCGGTCCTCCGCCTCACCAAACTCCAGCTCTACAGTTTTTTGCCGGGTTTCTGTCCGTTCGGTTTTCTCATGGAAATAGCCATGATTTCGAGCGTAATATTGCTTTCTGCTATCGATGAATTCGACAAACTCCCTGGTCAGAGCATCGCTGGCCCCGCCCAGGCGCTGGTTCTCAGTCAGCACTCCCACGGCACAGCCACAGCCGTCTACGTGGCTGTCTACACGCGCGATCATCTGCCTTTGATCTGCATGCTGTGCTGGTATATCGTAGTTCAGGATGGAGTGATAACGAATCGTCTGCCAGTTTACAAATGCGTCGAAAGAACCCAGAGCATGATATTTGTCAAAGGATTCCCGCTGGCGCTCGTAGAGGTTCTGCATGGCTATGTCAAAATGCCGTCGGCGATTGAGAAACACCTTGGTGTTCCCTTCACTGTCCGCTTCGATCATGCTCGCTATCATGCGATTGGACACTGCCATCACTGCGCTGGAGTTGGAAAACAAGGGATCGACAAACAAGCCTGACATGCCAGTCAAGTACCAGCGATCGTCAGAAAAATATTGTGATGCACAACGACGAATATGGGTGAGACCTTTGAAATCCAGAGCCTCAGCCTTTTCACCAAGCAGTTCATCCAGGCAGCGGTGAGAGCGCAGGAAGTCGGTTAGCTCGTCGGCATTACGGAACTTCATGGGAGCGATCCGTCGATCAAAGGTCACCCCAATGCTGACGGTATCCGCACTGATCGGAATCAGCCAGAACCAATAGCCGTCGTACATAAAGTGATTGGTCGAACTCCAGCGCATGGTTCCTTCAACACGCTCGCGCCAGGCGTCATCGCCCAACTCGTCGATACAGCGGGTGCCCGAATACCGGGCCCAGTAGGACCCTGTCTGCACACGATCGTCCACCTTTTCAAGACCCAATTGTTTCACCAGAGGTGCCCTGCGGCCCCCGGCATCGACCAGGTGGCGGCAGGTGATAACGCCATCGCTGGTCTGCACGCGGTGCGTTCCCTCGGGGTCGATGGTAATCCCGGGGTCACCCTGGGCGTCCTTGGCCAGGATAGTCGTGCCCAACCGGACATCCACACCGCCGGCGCGATTGATCTCACAGAGGTCCCGATCGAACTTTGCCCGATCCAGCTGCACTCCCCGATTGAGCGTGGTATAGCGCGAACGGCCCTGCTCCGACAGCTCGGACACAGGCAGGTCCTTTTGCTCCGAATCAAACCAGAAGCGCAGGCCGTGCTTAACAATATGGTTTGCTGCCAGGTAGGGGCCGAGCTTGCAGTTGCGCACAGCATAATCATCAAACACTTCCACGGTAGACTCGCCAATGTGCCAGTCGAACTGAGTATTCCGGTCCACCAGCGCAATTTTCAGATCCGGCTGTTCTACTGACAATTGCCTCGCCAGCAATCCTCCGGCCATACCTGCGCCTATAATCAAAACATCAAAATGATTTTCTGTATTCATAGTGTCACTACTTCCGCTCTCTGGTAGCGCAGCCTGTAACCACGACCACCCGCACCCGCATTCATGGACCAATATATCAAAATCGTAAGCTCCGCCTGCCCGCTGCCACCAGTAATGACGACGCAGCAATCACGAAACTCGTCGATTATACCGTAAACCTCTGGGAACGACTTTAAAATCACCCACAAATAGTGCTGCCGTCATCCGCCACAGCATAAAAAAGACAGTCCGATTGGGCAATAGCCGCGTTATTAGTGATCATGAACAGCTTCAGTGGCTGGGCCGGATAGAGCTCACCATGTTCGATACGTACCAAGCGGGTAACGGCACAGCCTCCCCCGCCATCCAGAGCAGAGAACAGCGCCTGCTCCGGGCCGCGGGCCCAGCCCAGCAACGTCTCCTCCGACACGGTACCGAAGTTGTGGTGTTCGATATCCGATTTCAGGGTTATATCGTAGTTTGGGCAGGGCTGGTCGGCGTAGGTCAGCGTGACATTGTCATTGAGCTCCAGGCGGATGGGGTCCCGAAGTAATTCAATGCCCCAGTCGGTCTCGCCCTGATCGAGCACCGTCGCCGCTGTGAAGTAGCGGCACAAACCCTCATAGGCCAGCTCGTGCGCCTGGTCATCCAGCCTGCCCCCTACCTCCACCGTCACCGTGGGGAAGTTGGCTTCGCTGATGTCCATCAGAGCCCCCAGTCCGAGATTGGAGATAATCATCCGCTGGGTAAAGAGCGACACCAACGCATCGTGCTGCCGGTCCATATGCGTACACACGCCAAATGCCGGGCCTGAACCAGAGGTGTTGTGCATATCCACCACCGCTTCCGGGTGGTGTAAACGCAGAATCTCCAGTATTTCCTCGGCCAGCACCCCCTGGGCGTCGTCGAAGGGTGGCCGGAAGCAGCGATTCAGGTCCCGCGCCCGAGGCAGCATGCGGTGACTGAACAACGGTGGTTCCAACGCGGCGGCCACCGAGGCCACCACACAGACCACGTTGACAGCTGGCCGCTGGCCGGACTTGAGCCAGCGGTGCAAGGCGATTGCGCCCGAAGGTTCATTGCCGTGCAACAGCGTAACCAGCGCGCGGGTTTCAGTCTTGTGCTGTCCCGTCAAAAAAATGCAGGCGGGGCCGCCCAACTCCCCAAGAAACGCCTCCACGTTATCGCCCATGCTGGCTGCATCCGGATCGCGAATGAACTTGAATCGCCTCACAAGGGCCACTCGGCTACTGGCAGATTCGCCGCGCTGTGTTCCATAAATATTTCCAGTAGCTCGTGCTGCGCCTCATAAAGAGGCATTTTACGCTGCAGTTGCGCCATTTTTTGCAGCTGCCAACTGGCCCCTGTTTGTCGCCTTCGCAGCCGCTGCTCGATCACCCCTATATAGCGTTCCGACTCGGCCGCGCCCACGCCAATGGCGTCGAGACCCTCTCGCGCCACAGGCAGCATACGTTCGATAATATCACCCATGCTCTGCTCCCGATAACCGGTTTGCCTGAGGTCTGGCCACAACAGCTTCGCGTCCAGCCCGTGCTGGGCCGCGCGGTAGAAATTATATTCAGCCTGTGAAAAAGGCAAGGCGGGCAGCAATTCCTCCAGGTGCGGGCGTATACCCTCTGCCAGACCGATGAGAAAGGCAGCATTGGCCACCATATCCACTGCGGTCGGGCCTGCGGGAAGCGTTCGCATTTCTATGCGCAGGTGGCCTCCACCCACATCATCGTATATGGGCCTGTTCCACAGCCACACAGTACTCTGGTGCAGGCGCAATTCTGACAGAGCGGGCGCTACACCGTCCGCACGCTGATCAAGCTGTACCTGTTGTGCGCACACAGGTAGTAAAGGGGGGTAAATCCGCACCACTTCCCGAAAGAGTTCCGCCGCACCGTGCCTGGCCCAACCCTGGCCAAAGTTAACCCGGGCTGGCTCACGCCAGCTATACCGGTCGGTATGCCGGCTGTCTATGCTCTGTTTGAAAAGCGGAATACGCGTTTCCTGCCAGAGGCGATGGCCAAACAGGGTGGGTGAATTAGCACCAATGGCAATGGCCAGGGGAGACACCAGTTGAATGGCATTGAATGTGTCGGCGAAATCAGCAGGCCTGACACGATAGTGAACCTGGAAAGATGTATTGGCGCCCTCCAGGGTAATGTCCGCTAACTCGAGTTTTAGCGGGTCCTCACCATTAATATCGATGCGAAACTTGTCGCCCCGGCGCTTTATCAGTTGATTTACCAATGCATGGTAGCGGCGACACCCGGTAATACAATGTGCGCCAAAGTCCGTCTGGCGAAGGGTAGGCAGTATACCAATGGCTGCAATACGCCCTCCCAGAGGTGCAGCAACAGCACGCAGATTCTCCATTCGGTCAAGAATTTCCCGCTCGGTAGAGGCAAACGCGGAGTCGGCGAGTGCATAGGGAGACAGATTGTATTCCAGGTTGTAGCGGTTCAGCTCCAGGGTGAGCTGCGGGTCCTGTGCCGCCGCCAGAATTTCCTCATTGGCATGAAGTGGGTGGCCTGCAGCATCAACCACATACATTTCGAGCTCGGCACCCAGAGATGCGGGACCCTCGCCAAAACCCGGATCGTCCAGCATATGCTGCAACACGGCAAGATTTTGCTCCAGGCGGATAGCGAAAGCACTTTGGTCCGCCTCATCGAAGTCGATCTTTTCGATCTCTATTCCCATGGGGACCTATTGTCGACAGATCTATAGGGTGTGTATTGATATGGATCGCATAAGCTACAAAAGCCGGGAGGGTAGCCTCGCTGCCCCCCGCGAAAATTACTGCACTATACCGTAGGACATATTCACCGTGACCTGATAGCTGTTTTCGCCTGCGGCTACCGGAACAGAGTCAGCTGCCCGGGCCATCATCATCTCGCCCTTCATCATCGGCACTGGCCCGGATTGATGTGACTGCTCGGAAAGCGCCAGCACCTTGCCCAGTTTTACCCCCGCCGCCGCCGCAAGCGCCTTCGCCTTGCCCATGGCATCCGCTACCGCGTGCGCGCGTGCCTGCTCGATCGCGCCAGTGGCATCGTCATTGGTAAACAGAATGTTGCCACCCTCGTTAACACCCAGCGTCACCGACTTGTCCATTATTCCACCCAGCTTACCGAGCTCGCGCACCCGCACGCTGAGGCCATTGCGCACGGTATACCCGACAATCCGCGGAGACTTGTCTTCGTCCTGGGACTTCGGCGAGGGATACACGTATTTTGGCTGAATAGAGAAGTTCGTCGTTTGCAGGTCGCGCTCGGCAATACCTTCAGCGCGCAGTGCTTTGAGCACCTCCGCCATCGCTGCCGAACTGGCATCCAGCGCCGCGCGGGCCGTTTTCGCCTCGCGCGTCACGGTCAATTGCAGTACCGCCATATCGGGGGCGATCTCGGCACTGCCCTGCCCGCTAACAACAATTTGTGGATACGGTTCCTGCTGCTCGGCCTGCGCCGATGTCACTACCGACAGTGAAATAAGTAGCGCCGCCGCTGCACCTCTCAGTAATTTCGCTTGTGCCATCATCCTGCATCGCTCCGGTTAAGTTCGTTTGCTTCCAGTGCAGCGAGGCTCGCCGCTACTACCGGCTCTACTGCCCCGCCTGTACGCCAGTATGCAGTCAGTTGCCGGCGCATGTCTGCGGTCCAGAAACGGCTGATATGTTGCGCCGTCCTTTCGGCTGCGGCATCATCATGACCGGCACCAAGATTGAGTGCAATCTGGTTTGCCATTTTTACTAGACTGTCTATCTGGCGCGCCGCCATAACTATAGCCCTGCCACAATACGTTGCCCGTTAGCATAGACCACCTGGCGGCCCGGCTGTAGAAAACCCACCAGTGTCACACCGCTGAGCTCTGCCTGTTGCACCGCCAGCGAGGTAGGTGCGGATACAGCCGCGAGCACCGCAATATTACACCTGGCAGACTTCGCCACCATTTCATAGCTGGCGCGGCTGGTCACTAACACAAAGCCCGGCGCGGAATGCGGAGTGCACTGCAGTGCGCCCAGCACTTTATCCAGCGCGTTGTGCCGACCCACGTCTTCCCGCAGCAGTTTTATCTCGCCCTCCACGCTGCACCAGGCTGCAGCATGTACACCGCCGGTAAGGCGTTTCAGCGACTGGCGCTGCCCCAATTCGACAACGGCCGTCTGCAGGGCCTCATGCGAGAGTTGACAGGCACCCTCTACCCGCACCGCGGGGCCAATCGCCTGCTCCAGCGACTCCACCCCGCAAAGACCGCAGCCACTGCGCCCCACCATACTGCGGCGATATTGCTTGAGCGCGCTGAATGCTTCAGCGGCTACCGTCATGGCCACCTCCACCCCCCGATCGACTTCCTTTACCTCGATATCCAGCAGCTGTCTGCGATGCTGCAGTATCCCCTCGGAAAGACTGAAGCCCAGGGCAAAATCCTCCAAATCTGCCGGGGTGGCCATCATGACCGCATGGGAAATTCCGTTATACACCAGGGCCACCGGCAGCTCCGTGACAATGGCATCGCTGTCCTCATGCAAGATACCGTGGTCCCAGGTCTGGCGCCTGACGGTTTGTATCACTTCCTTCACCCGGGTGTTGCCATATCCAGAAAACGCTGCTGTCGTTGGTCAAACTGTTGCTGCCGGGCCTGCCAGGCAGACGGTTCAGTTACGCGGCTCACCTGCACTGCCGTGACTTTGTATTCCGGGCAGTTGGTCGCCCAATCAGAATTGTCGGTAGTGATCACGTTCGCTCCAGACAAGGGATGATGAAAAGTGGTGTAGACCACACCGGGGCGTACCCGTTCAGAAATACACGCTCGCAACACCGTGTTGCCGACGCGGCTCTGGATGCCCACCCAATCGCCTTCGGCCACACCGCGCTCCTCGGCATCATGCGGGTGAATTTCCAGCGTATCCTCAGCGTGCCAGGCGCTGTTGGCCGTGCGCCGGGTCTGTGCGCCCACGTTGTATTGACTGAGAATCCGTCCGGTAGTGAGCAGCAGCGGAAAACGCCGGTTGGCACGCTCGTCAGTGGCGACATATTCAGTGAGGGCAAAAAAACCCTTGCCGCGCACAAACTCATCCACATGCATGGTGGGAGTCCCGTCCGGATGCTGCTCGTTACAAGGCCACTGGATACTGCCCAATGTATCGATCTTTTCGTAACTGACGCCATGAAAGGTCGGTGTCAGGCGGGCGATCTCGTCCATAATTTCCGCAGGGTGCGTGTAGTGCATGGGGCAACCCATGGCGTTGGCCAGATCCTGGGTCACCTCCCAGTCCTCCTTGCCACCCAGTGCCGGCATTACTTTGCGCACCGGTGATATACGCCGCTCCGCGTTGGTAAAGGTGCCGTTCTTTTCCAGGAAGGAAGAGCCCGGCAGGAATACGTGAGCAAACTTGGCCGTCTCGTTGAGAAAAATATCCTGCACCACCAGGCAATCCAGGGCAGACAGTGCCGCCTGGATATGCTGGGTATTGGGGTCCGACTGGGCCACGTCCTCACCCTGGCAATACAGGCCGCGGAAATCTCCGTCGATTGCCGAGTCGAACATATTGGGAATACGCATGCCCGGCTCCGGGTCCAGGGCGACATTCCACTCGCGCTCAAACAGTTCGCGGGTACTGTCGTCCGAGAGGTGCCGATAGCCCGGCAGCTCGTGCGGAAAGGAGCCCATATCACAGGAACCCTGCACATTGTTCTGACCGCGCATGGGGTTTACACCAACCCCCTCCCGGCCGACATTACCCGTCAGCATCGCGAGGTTGGCGATAGCCATAACCGCAGTAGACCCCTGGCTGTGCTCGGTCACTCCCAGACCGTAGTAGATGGCAGCATTGCCACCAGTGGCAAACAGGGTCGCCGCCGCACGCACACTATCCGCCGGCACGCCGGTCGCCACTTCCAATTTTTCCGGGGCGTGACGGGAATCACGGATGAACGCCAGCCAATGGGCGAACTGGCCATCGTCGCAACGCTCGCGGATAAATACTTCGTCCTGCAGGCCGTCCGTAACAATCACGTGTGCCATGGCATTGAGTATCGCCACGTTGGCGCCGGGGTTCACCGCCAGGTGATAGTCCGCATACACGTGGGGTGCATCGACCAGTTCAATCCCCCGCGGATCGATCACAATCAGCTTTGCCCCCTCGCGCAGGCGCTTCTTCAAACGCGAGCCGAACACCGGGTGCGCCTCCGTGGGATTCGATCCCATAACCAGCACTACATCGGTTTGCGCCACCGAAGAAAACTCCTGGGTACCCGCCGATTCCCCCAGCGTGGTCTTGAGGCCATAGCCGGTGGGTGAGTGACAAACCCGGGCACAGGTGTCGATATTGTTGTTGCCAAAACCGGCCCGCACCAGCTTCTGCACCAGGTAGACTTCCTCATTGGTACAGCGCGAGGAACTGATGGCGCCGATACTGTTGCGGCCATACTGTTCCTGAATTGCACGGAAGCGCTGTGCCGTGTAGGTAATAGCCTCATCCCAGGACACTGTGCGCCAGGGTTCGTCGATACTATCGCGTATCATCGGCTCGGTGATCCGGTCGCTATGGGTGGCATAGCCGAAAGCAAAGCGACCTTTAACACAGGCGTGGCCCTCGTTTGCCTTGCCATCTTTATGCGGTGTCATACGCACCACAGTGCTGCCTTTCAGTTCCGCCTTGAATGCACAACCCACACCGCAGTAAGCACAGGTGGTAACCACCGAGTGCTCGGGTTTGCCGTATTCGATAATGCTGTTTTCCGTAAGTGTGGCTGTGGGACAGGCCTTCACGCAAGCGCCACAGGACACACACTCGCTGTGCATAAATGCCTCGTCCTGGCCGGCACTCACGGTGGACCCGAACCCCCGCCCCTGGATGGTCAGGGCAAATGTGCCCTGGGTTTCTTCGCAGGCCCGCACGCAACGGGAGCAGACAATGCACTTGGCGGCATCAAAGGTAAAATACGGATTGGACGTGTCTTTGGCTGCGCTGAGGTGGTTGGCACCCTCGAAACCGTAACGCACCTCCCGCAGGCCCAATTCGCCCGCCGTATCCTGCAGTTCGCAATCACCATTGGTGGGGCAGGTAAGACAGTCCAGCGGGTGATCTGAGATATAAAGCTCCATGACGTTGCGGCGCAGGCCGGCGAGCTGCTCTGTCTGGGTGCGCACGACCATATCTTCGCGGACTGGCGTGGTACACGATGCGGGGTAGCCTTTCACTCCGTCAATCTCCACCAGGCACACGCGGCAGGAGCCGAAAGGTTCCAGCGAATCAGTAGCGCACAGCCGGGGAACCTTGACTCCAGCTTCAGCGGCTGCACGCATCACAGACGTACCAGCAGGTACGGTCACGGTTTTGCCATCGATAGACAGGCTGACAGATTGCCCGGAGCGTATTGCCGGGGTGCCGTGATCCTGTTCTGGCTCATAAAACTGCAACATTATTTCACCGTTGTAGCAGACACGACTGCGCGCCCGCGTTCTAAGAAAAGTCCTCGGGAAAATGCGCCAGCGCGCTGCGCACAGGATGCGGAGTGAGACCACCCATAGCGCACAGGGATCCCGCCTCCATGGTATCGCACAGGTCGTGTAGCAAGGCGATATTCTGTGCCGGCTGTTCGCGCGCAATCACCCGATCGATAACCTCCACGCCACGCACTGAACCTATACGGCACGGTGTGCACTTGCCGCAGGACTCCACCGCACAGAACTCCATGGCGAACCGCGCCTGGGCAGCCATGTCCACACTGTCATCAAACACCACTACCCCACCGTGACCGAGCATGGCGCCGATACCGGCAAAAGCCTCGTAGTCCAGCGGCGTGTCCCACTGGGACTCGGGGAGATACGCGCCCAGGGGGCCGCCAACCTGAATCGCCCGCGGCGGTCGCCCACTGTAGGTTCCGCCGCCATAATCCTCCACCAGTTCACGCAAGGTGGCGCCATAGGGCAGCTCGACCAGACCGCCGCGCAGAATATTACCCGCCAGCTGTACCGGCAGGGTGCCGCGGGAGCGACCTGTGCCATATTCTCTATAATAATCACCACCTTTTTCCAACACAGTAGTCACCGCCGCGAGGGTCAGTACGTTGTTCACTACCGTCGGCATACCGAACAAACCTTTGATTGCCGGCAGGGGTGGCTTGACGCGTACCATGCCGCGCTTGCCTTCCAGGCTATCCAGCAGGGAGGTCTCCTCGCCGCAGATATAAGCGCCGGCACCGATACGCAACTCCAGTTCGAAGGCGTTACCGCTGCCGCGAATATTTGCTCCCAGGTAGGCCTCTGCGCCCGCTCTCGCGATGGCGACTTCCAGTATTTCCCGTGCGCGCGGGTATTCCGAGCGCAGATAGATGTAACCCCGGGTGGCGCCCACCGCCAGACCGGCGATGATCATGCCCTCAATCAGCTGGTAGGGGTCTGCCTCCATCAAGAGACGATCGGCAAAGGTGCCGGAATCTCCCTCGTCGGCATTGCAGACGATGTATTTCTGCTCCCCTGGTGTATCCAGCACAGTCTGCCACTTGATGCCGGCGGGAAATGCAGCGCCCCCCCTGCCGCGTAAACCGGACTCTGTCACTACATTGACAATATCCTGCGAATCCATTCCCAGGGCGTTCTCCAGGCCGACAAATCCCGCCAGCTGGCGATAGGTCTCCAGGCAAAGCGGGTCACCCGCGCCCGCTCTGGCGAAGGTCAGGCGCTGCTGGGTTTTCAGATAGGGAATGTCGGCAGTGGGCCCAAGGTATAGAGGATGCCCTGCGTGATCACCCGCCAGCGCATCCAGAACTCCCGGCACTGCAGCCACAGTCATCGGGCCGAAGGCAAGACGTGTACCGTCCCGCTCGACTTCCAACAATGGCTCCAACCAGAACAGCCCATGAGAACCGTTGCGCACCAGCTCTACAGCAAGCTCGCGCCGCCGCGCCTCCTCGCCCAGTGCCCGGGCCACGTTTTCGGCGCCGAGAGCCAGCGCGGTAGTGTCCCGTGGCAGAAATATGCGCAGGCTCATCGGTCCAAGCCGCCGGCCAGGTCGGCCAGTAGTTCATCCAGCCGCATCGCATCAACTCTGGCGTGTATCTGGTCATCCAGCCGCACTGACGGTGAACAGGCGCAATTGCCGAGGCAATAAACCGCCTCAAGTGTTATGGCACCATCGGCAGTGGTACCGCCAAACTCGATACCCAGGCTGGCCCTGGCATGGGACTCCAGCTCCCGGGCGCCCATTGCCTGGCACGCTTCCGCACGGCAGATTTGCAGTACGTGCTCACCCGCAGGTTTGTCTCGAAAGTCATGGTAGAAGCTGATAACACCGTGCACCTCAGCCCTGGACAGCTGCAACGCTTTGGCTATGGCGGGAACTGAATCAGCCGGAATAAAGCCCAGCCGGGCCTGCAGTGCGTGCAGTAAAGGTAAGAGACCACCGGGCACTTCGCGATACTGCGCAATACAATCTGCTACTGCCCCAGCTGAGTGTTCGACCATCCGCTACTGTGCTCCCTAGTAAAGACACCCCGCGTGAAACGCCAGGTGCTCACCTATAAATGTTGAAATGAAGAAATAGCTGTGGTCGTAACCCGGCTGCATACGGATCGTCATGGGGTAACCTGCATCGCTGCAGGCTTTTTCCAGTAACGGTGTCTTCAATTGCTCCGCGAGAAAATTGTCTGCATCGCCCTGATCTACCAACACCGGCAGTTGTTCACTGCTGGTGGCAACCAGTGAGCAGGCATCGTATGCCTGCCACGCCTCGCGGTCCTCGCCCAGGTAATTGCCCAGCGCTTTTTCACCCCAGGGACAGTGCAGCGGTGAGCAAATGGGTGCAAATGCCGTGGCGGACTTGTAACGCCCGGGGTTTTTCAGTGCAATAGTTAACGCGCCGTGGCCGCCCATGGAGTGCCCGGAAATACCCGCTCGAGTGCCATCCACAGGAAACGTCTTTGCAATAAGAGCTGGCAGCTCGTCAACCACATAATCGTACATGCGGTAGTGCTTGCGCCAGGGCTCCTGGGTGGCGTTCACATAAAATCCCGCTCCCAGACCAAAGTCGTAATCGCCGTTGGGATCATCCGGCACCCCCTCGCCTCGGGGGCTGGTATCAGGCGCCACGATGGCCACCCCGAGTTCCGCCGCATAGCGCTGGGCGCCCGCCTTGCTAACAAAATTTTCGTCAGTACAGGTCAGGCCGGATAGCCAGTAAACAACCGGCACCTTGTACGGCGCTCCGCCCGCTTCCACCTGAGGAGGCAGGAAAATCGAGAAGGTCATGTCACAGCCCAGCACTGTGGAGGCATGTGAGTAGCGCAATTGCTGCCCACCGAAACACCTGTTGGCGCTAATTTCTTTCATCTAATATTCCACCACCGAGCGAATACTCTCACCCGCGTGCATCAGGTCGAAGGCCTTGTTGATATCATCCAGCGGCATGGTGTGGGTGATCAGGTCATCGATGTTGATCTTGCCATCCATGTACCAGTCGACAATCTTCGGCACATCGGTGCGTCCGCGGGCACCGCCAAACGCTGTACCGCGCCAGCCGCGACCGGTAACCAGCTGGAACGGCCGGGTGGAGATCTCCTTACCAGCCCCCGCCACGCCAACGATACAACTCTGGCCCCAGCCTTTGTGACAGCACTCCAGTGCCTGGCGCATTACGTTCACGTTGCCGATGCACTCAAAACTGTAATCCACGCCGCCGCCAGTCATGTCTATAAGGTGTTGCACGATATCGTCTACATCATTGGGGTTGACGAAATCGGTCATGCCAAATTTCTTCGCCAGCTCTACCCGGCCCGGGTTGAGATCAATGCCGATTATCCGGGTTGCCCCGACCATTTTCGCTCCCTGCACCACGTTGAGACCGATGCCACCCAGACCAAATACCGCGACAGTAGAGCCGGGTTCCACCTTCATAGTAAAAGCCACGGCACCAATACCCGTGGTCACACCGCAACCGATATAGCAGATTTTGTCGAAAGGCGCGTCCTCACGAACTTTGGCCAGCGCAATTTCCGGCAGCACCGTGAAGTTGGAAAAAGTGGAACAGCCCATGTAGTGCAACAACGGCTTGCCATCAAGGGAAAAGCGGCTGCTGCCGTCGGGCATTACACCCTGCCCCTGGGTGTTGCGGATAGCCTGACAGAGATTGGTTTTCGGATTCAGGCAGTAGTCACACTCGCGACACTCCGGTGTATAGAGCGGAATTACGTGGTCACCCGGCTTAACACTTTTAACACCGGGACCCACGTCTACCACCACTCCCGCGCCCTCATGGCCGAGAATTGCCGGGAATGCGCCCTCCGGGTCATCACCGGAAAGGGTAAAGGCGTCGGTGTGGCAGACGCCGGTGGCTTTTATCTCCACCAGCACCTCCCCCGCCCGGGGGCCCTCGAGATCCACTTCAACAATTTCCAGTGGTTTGCCCGCCTGAAAAGCGACTGCTGCACGTGTTTTCATCGATATTAACCTTAATAAGCAAATAGTGTGGCGTATTAGAATAGTTGTCAGGTAGAAGATAAATAGGCTATTTTGAACATATCTGTTGCTGCACAGAAACAATTGGCTATTAAATCATGTCTTCACACCGTTGGGAAAGTATAGAAGCGTTCGAGAGGGTTGTACGATTCTCCAGCTTCAGTCGCGCTGCCGAGGACCTGGGCGTATCCCGCTCACACATCAGTCGCCAGATCACCGCCCTGGAAAATCGCCTGGACGCACAACTGCTACTGCGAACCACCCGCAAAGTTTCCGCAACCGAGGTAGGCCAGGCCTTCTATCAGCGCTGCCGTGAGATTCTTAACAGCCTTGAAGAAGCAGAGCAGGCAGTGGTAGACCTTCAGGAGCGCCCCAGGGGCATTCTGCGGGTCACTGTCGGGGGCGCTTTTGGCGAAGATTTTATCGCCCCCGCCGCCCTTGATTTTATGGCGGCGCACACGGACCTGTCGGTAGAACTGGATTTTACCAACCGTCTCATTGATCTCATCTCAGAGGGTTACGACCTGGCCATCCGCGCCGGGACACTGAAGGACTCAACGTTGATCGCGCGCCGCATTTGCAACCGCAAACTGCTGACCTGCGCTGCACCAGCCTACCTCAAAAGGAACGGAGAACCCTCCAGCATTCATGCTTTGACAAATCACAACTGCCTGCTTGGCACCCTGGGCACCTGGCGCTTCCGGGAAAATGGCAGAAATTTTGATCTCAGAGTGCAGGGAAACTGGCGCAGCAACAACGGCCGCGCGCTGGCAACCGCGGCCCTTACCGGCCTCGGTTTGGTACAACTCCCCTCCTTCTATGTAGAACGCGATATTGCCAGTGGCAGCCTGATACCCGTGCTCGATTCCTTCAATCCCACGGACACGGGTATCTGGGCCGTTTATCCTCACAATCGGCACCTGACAGCAAAAGTACGTCTGTTCGTAAATTTTCTCGCCGACCGTTTTTCCTCTGGAGTCAACGCGCTTTCCAGTCAGAGGCAGTACCCCCAGTAGTGCCTGGGACAGCCTCCCCACATTTCTGACGCGGCCGACACCGGACTTGGAACATGGCGGCTCTTTGTGCGAGCATAGAGGGCGATCTGATCTACCCGGAATATCATGTTTAAATTAAATATGGCAGCCTGTTTAGCTATCAACTCGCTGCTCCTGGTTTCTTCGAGTATCGCAGAGGATAATTATCAATTTGCAGAACTGCTGGAAGAGGAACCTGTCACATACCATCAGACCGCCAGAAGGCAGAACCTTGAAGGATGGGCCTACTTTTCGTATACAATAGGCACCGACGGTAAAGTCAGCCGGGCACAAATTCTCGACTCCAACGGCGTGGACTCACTTGATGCCAAACTACTCAAGAACCTCGAATCAAAGGTTTACAAGCCTGCCTCCTTCAACGGTATTACCGTAGAAGAGCGC
This sequence comes from uncultured Haliea sp., assembly GCA_963977485.1. Classification (GTDB taxonomy): domain Bacteria; phylum Pseudomonadota; class Gammaproteobacteria; order Pseudomonadales; family Halieaceae; genus JARRPM01. The sequence continues at coordinate 563,055 of CAXBOW010000002.1, read as the reverse complement.
CACTATCCTACACGCTTCATATTTCTTCTCGAGGGCTTGCCAAGAGGCGCGGACAAGAACTTCGTTCGAAAATACAAGCGTGCTATTTCTTTGATCGCAAGCGGCGAGCTCAGCGACGCCGCAACCATGATCGAATCGCTGAAAAACACCCCTACTCGAAGTCTGTACGAGGAGCTGTATTTACAAACGATTCTCACCGCTTACACCCGACAACTCGGTGATACAGACCAGGAGTACCTGCACATTAAGCGGGTTATTGACTTACTGGCAGTGGAAGGCAATCAATTCCAGATTGCCGATCCCGACTTTTTTATTCCGCACCTGGCCAGGGCTTACCAGATTGAAATCGCCGCCATGAGAGTCGGGGACGCTTTTCGGACGGCATCCAGGATGAATTATGTCGCCCCCGGGAACGAGATAACACAGAGGGTACTGGCGCATGCGGAGTCCGTTAATGAAAAAATCGACGGGCAAGAATTCTGGATACAAGGCAAGCTCGTAACGCCGCTTTACGGTGGCGACACCGGAACCTGGAATGCCGAGCTGCTCCGGCAGGAGTTTGAGCTGAAAAACATATCAGGTCAGTTGCAATCCGTCGAAGCAGATTGCCGGCGAGGTAGAAAAAAGCTGTCCGTCGCTGACGGTCCCCGATGGTCCATACCGGAGAGCTGGGGGGTCTGCACCCTCAGAGTTGAAGGTATTGCCGGTTCGACCTTCGTCGTCGTACAACTAGCCCGTGAAACATAGACTGAAAGCTGCCGGGTACCCCTGTGCATCAATGATCAGCCAGCTTCTGTGCTGGCCGGGAAAAATTCGTATCCTTCGCACAATACGCACATGCCTGGCTGCTCTAATAAGTCATGGCTGCGCCAGCCCAGAGACTCCCTACTTTGAGGTAACTGGCCTGGAGCAGGGAAAAAAGACAAAAGAAGGTGGTATTTGGAAGATATACGAGACTGGTAACAAACTCGTGTATACCGAGAACGGGTACTGTACCGCTGACAGAAGAATACATCGGTGTATGCAATACGGTGGTGTCATTCGTTACAACACCAACCTGCCAAAAATTGTGCTGAAATGTCATTATTCAGTGGCGGAGGAGATAAGCATCGCCACTCCCGAGGAGGCTTCCAGCGAACCAGTGACAGAGGGTGAGTTTGAGATGGTTCTGGACGGCAATACCACCGAATACCAACAGTACTCGTATTTGATTGCTGGCGACGAAGACACAGAACCGCTCGTCTCGACAACAATTTGCTACTTTGAAAACAGGGAAGTTTTACGTTACCACTGGGAGATTCTAATGTCAGCGCCGGACACCCCAGAAAGCGAATCTCGGAAAGAACTCGGCGAGGAGAGCTCAACAATTGCCAATACCCCGGGATAATTCAGCTATAGCTAAGATATTCGTATCAATCGAGCCTATAATATCAGCCCGCCATTTCACACCGTCGTGCTCAGCCTATGAAACTACACATCATTACCACCGGTGGCACCATCGACAAGATCTACTTCGATGCCAAGAGTGACTATCAGGTGGGGGAGCCGGTTATCGGCGAGTTGCTGAAGAAGATGGATGTCGGTTTTCCCTTCACCGTGGAATCCGCGATGCGCAAGGACAGCCTCGATATGACCGCAGAGGATCGCGAGTTGATTCGTCGACTCGCCAGCAGGTGCGACGAAGACTGCGTACTGATAACCCACGGCACCGATGGCATGGTTGCCAGCGCCGCGGCACTGCAGGGTATCGACGGCAAATGCATCGTTCTCACCGGTGCACTGCAACCGGCTGCGTTTAGCGGCAGCGATGCCATTTTCAATATCGGCTGCGCCATCGGTGCAGTGCAAAGCAAGCCGCCCGGAGTCTATATCGCTATGAATGGGGAAGTCTTTGATGCCGACAAGGTGCGCAAGAATGTGCCGAAAAATCGTTTCGAGAAGTTACCCTCATGAAGTCCTTTGACCAAATAGACTTTCAACACGGGCCGCTGCGATTTACAGCTCTGGCACAGGGATCCGGGCCTGTTGTGCTGTGCCTGCACGGCTTCCCGGACAATGCCCGCTCCTACCGGCTGCAACTACCCGTGCTGGCGCGGGCCGGTTACCGCGCTGTGAGCGTGCATTTACGCGGCTACGAGCCCACCTCCATACCGGCTGACGGCGACTACAGCGACGCGGCGATCGCGGGCGATATCGTCGCAATAGTCGACCAGTTGGGTGAGGATCGAGTGCATTTGATCGGTCATGACTGGGGGGCAATCAAGAGCTACGCTGCTGCAGCGCGAGCACCCGAGCGGTTCAAAAGCCTGACGACTATGGCGGTACCGCATATTGGTCGCTTTATGTCGGATATGACCAAACACCCGAAGCAATTGGCACTGTCCTGGTATGTGTTTTTCTTCCAACTGCGCGGGATATCCGACTACGCCGTCAGACGCAAGGATTACCGCTTTATCCGCATGCTATGGCGCCGATGGAGCCCGGGCTGGCAGCCGCCGGAAGACGAGTTTCTTGATGTAATCGCCTCGCTTAAGCAGCCGGGTGTTACCCTGGCGACACTGGGTTACTACCGCGACTTAATGAACCCGCGCAACATTCCTTTGACCGCAGCCGCAAAGCAGAAGGCGGCTTTCAAAGTGCCGGTGCCTACCCTGGCGCTCACGGGCGAACGCGATGGCTGCATCGATTCCGATGTTTTCCAAGCCTTAATGAGGGAAGAAGACTTTCCCGGTGGTCTGTCAGTTCAGCAAGTGGCCAACGCCGGGCACTTCCCCCACCAGGAACAACCGGAGGTGGTAAACGCACTTCTGCTGGACTGGCTTGGCCGACACGACGACCAGGAATAACGGGGCTACCCTTATTCACTGTGCGCAAAGGAGATACCTGGCATCATGAAAGCACTGGTTAAAAAGGAAGCCCGCCAGGGCCTGTGGCTGGAAGATGTGCCGGAACCGGCACCGGGAATTAACGACGTTCTGATCAAGGTCATGCGCACCGCTATCTGCGGCACCGACATGCATATCTATAACTGGGATAAATGGGCGCAGAAGACCATTCCGGTGCCGATGGTTGTGGGTCACGAGTTTGTCGGTGAAATTGTTGCGGTCGGCTCTAACGTCATCGACTTCCGGCCTGGGCAAATTGTCTCCGGCGAAGGACACGTGGTCTGCGGGCGCTGTCGCAACTGTATGGCCGGACGCAGGCACCTCTGTGCGCACACCAGTGGTATCGGTGTGGATCGCCCCGGCGCCTTCGCGGAGTATCTGGCGCTGCCCATGGCCAATGTGTGGGAACACTCTCAGGGCATAGACCTGGATGTGGCCGCCCTGTTCGATCCTTTTGGCAACGCGGTACATACCGCGCTGCAGTGGCCTCTTCTGGGCGAGGATGTTCTGATCACCGGTGCCGGCCCTATCGGCGCGATGGCTGCGGCTGTGTGTAAACACTCCGGCGCTCGCCATGTCGTCATCACCGATGTCATAGACGCCAGGCTGGAACTGGCTGCCCGCCTGGGGGCCACTCGCACCGTTAATGTCAGCAGGGAAAAGCTGGGGGATGTGCAAAAGGAACTGCACATGACCGAGGGCTTCGACGTGGGCCTGGAAATGTCCGGCAACGGCCAGGCCTTAAACGATCTGCTGGACAATATGTGTCACGGCGGCAAAGTATCCATTCTCGGAATACCCAGCGAAAACACTGCCATTGACTGGAATAAGGTGATCTTCAATATGCTCACACTGAAAGGCATTTACGGGCGGGAAATGTACGAAACCTGGTACAAGATGTCGGTGATGATCGACTCGGGCCTGGATATTTCACCGGTGATAACCCATCGCATGAGTTATCGGGATTTCCAGCAGGGATTTGACGTGATGAACAGCGGTGAGGCCAGCAAGGTCGTCCTCAATTGGGAGTAGCTATGATAGCAAAACGACTTCCACACCGCATTTAGCACCGGTTTTTCAGCTGAAGGGGAAGCACTCCTATGTATGATCGTTTCCAGCAATACCTGGCCGGAGAGCTGGCGACTATAGACGCTGCCGGCCTCACCAAACACGAGCGGCTGATTACCTCGCCCCAGGGAGCCCATGTAGAGGTGGCGGGCGGCGGCGAAGTATTAAACCTGTGTGCCAACAACTACCTGGGGTTGGCCCAGCACCCCCAGGTGACCGCCGCGGCAGCACAGGGCCTTGAGGACTGGGGTTACGGCATGGCCTCGGTGCGATTCATTTGCGGCACCCAGACACTGCATAAGCAGCTGGAAGCTAAACTAAGCGCCTTCCTGGGCACCGAAGACACCATTTTGTATCCCTCCTGTTTCGACGCCAACGGCGGCCTTTTCGAAACGTTATTGGCTGCCGAAGATGCCGTGATTTCTGACGAGTTGAACCACGCCAGCATCATCGATGGCATCCGCCTGAGTAAAGCCAAACGCTATCGGTACCGCAACAACGACATGGCTGATCTTGAAGCACAACTGAAAGCGGCCGATGCTGCCGGTGCGCGCTTTAAGCTGATCAGCACCGATGGCGTGTTTTCGATGGACGGTTATATTGCACGGCTCGACGAGATCTGTGATCTGGCCGAACGCTACAGCGCACTGGTCCATTTCGACGACGCCCACGCCACGGGGTTTATCGGCGCAAGCGGCAAAGGCACGCACGAATTGCGCGGCTGCATGGACAGGGTAGATATTATTACCGGCACCCTGGGCAAAGCCCTGGGGGGTGCGAGCGGCGGCTACACTGCCGCTCGCGGGGAGATCGTCGATCTGCTGCGACAGCGCTCACGACCCTATCTGTTCTCCAACACAGTGGCGCCGCCGGTGGTGGCCGGGGCTATCAAGGCGCTGGAACTGGTAAGCGAAGCACCCGATCTGCGCGACAGATTGCGGCACAACACGGCACGGTTTCGCGAGGGCCTGACAGAGCATGGTTTTGAATTACTGCCGGGTGAACACCCCATCGTGCCGGTCATGCTGCACGATGCGTCGGTGGCGGCAAGATTCGCCGAAGCCGTTCTCAATAACGGTGTTTACGTAGTGGCATTTTCGTTTCCGGTGGTACCCAAAGGCAGAGCTCGCATTCGCACACAGATGTCTGCGGCGCTGACAGACGACGACGTGGCATTTGCCCTGGAGGCCTTCGCCCGGGCCAGGGAAAGCACACTATAACGTTGGGGATATGTCACCCATGGCCGGGTAATCGCTGTAACCCTGCGCGCCACCGGCATAAAGTGTGTCGGGGTCATACTGCGCCAGGGGTGCTCCTGTCCTGAATCGTTCCACCAGATCGGGATTGGCGACATAAGGTCGGCCAAATGACACCGCTGATGCGGCACCACTGGCAATGATCGCGTTGCCCTGCGCCAGGTCGTAGCCATGGTTGACTATCAGGCGATCACCGAAGAAGCGCTGCCCAAGTGCAATATTATCCACCTTTCCTGCAGGAAAGCGCATGGTGTGCAGGTAGGCCAGGTCAAGCTCTGCTGCCTGCCCCAGAAAATATTCGAAGGTTTCCAGCGGGTTTTCGTCACTGTGGTCATTGTAGGGATTATCCGGACAGATACGCAGACCCACCCTGCCCCCACCACCCACTGAAATCATTGCAGCCAGGACCTCCAGCGGAAATCGACAGCGATTTTCTACAGCGCCGCCGTAGTCATCGGCGCGCTGGTTACTGCCACTGGCCAGAAACTGGGCTGGCAGGTAACCGCTTGCGCAATGCAATTCCACACCGTCAAAGCCTGCCGCATAGGCATTGGCAGTGGCGCGCCGATAATCCGAGACAATCCAGGCTATTTCCCCGGTGCGCAGGCGGCGCGGTTTGTCGAAGGGCACCATACCCATCTGATCCGAGTAAATCTCCCCGCGCGCCGGGACGCCAGAGGGTGCCACGGTTTCACCGCCTTCAGGCCTGTTTAAATGGCTGGCCACCCTGCCCACATGCATCAGCTGCGCAACAATTCTACCCCCCCCTGCATGCACCGCTGCTGTCACTCGCGACCAGGCTTTCACCTGGGCCTCATTGAACAAACCCGGCGTTCGGCAATAGCCAAGGCCACTGACACAGGGCGCAATGCCCTCTGAGATAATAAGGCCCGCACTCGCGCGCTGTCGGTAGTAGTCCTCCATCATATCTGTAGGCACACCGTCGATATCCGCACGGCTACGGGTCATGGGTGCCATCACTATGCGATTGGCCAACGCCAATTGCCCCAGTGTCACAGCAGAGAACATATCGATACTTTACTCCTTCGGCGCCGACCAGTACCGGCTTTATAGGCTCACACGCCACAAGTTGGCAAAAAAATTTAGAGGAATAGTTGCGCTGCCCTGTAGTCGCAACATTGCACTGTCATTAAAGTATAGCTGCAGATCGCGCTGCCGGAAGCCGGTAGAGGCGTCGCCGGAGGCGAGGTCAGGATGCTTCCAGTGCCTCCCGAATGATACCCGCAACCAGCGACGGGTCTTCCATGGGAATGAAGTGCGACATATCGGGCAGGTACAACTCCTGTGCATTGGGTAGAAGATCTGCCAGCCCGGGCCAGGTGGGCGAGGCGGCCAGATTGAGAGGGTTATCGAGGTCCTGGGGGGCACGCAGCAGGGTAACTGGCACCTGCAGGCCGGGCAGCAGATCCCAAATTGCCTCATTGCCCCTCTGGTTAATATAAATGGACGCCTCGTGTAACGGGTCACAGGCGAGCTGTAAGGCGGATTCTTCCGGCACCGTGCGCAGGGCATAGTTGCAGTAATCGCGTAGAACCTGTTTCCGCCATTGGGAAAACGGCGGCCGGTTCTTGAAGCGTTGGTACATTTCTTCGGCATCGCGCCAAGCGTTCTTGCGTCTGGTGACAGGAAAATCGGCTGCATCAGTTAAACCAACCGACCTGTGGTGCGCCATGTACTGTTCTCTGGAAAAAATCACCGGATCGATCAATATCAGGTGCTTGAAGCGCTGCTGCTGGCTGGCGCCAACATAGGCCGTAAGATAACCACCGAGAGAATGGCCCACACCTACGACACGCTGCAAATCCAGTACTTCCAGTAACTCCTGTATATCGCCAGCCATCAACAGCCAGTTAATATCGCCATGCCGGTCGCTCCCGCCATGAAAACGCAGATCCACAGCATAGACATGGGCTCCGGCCAGGTCCGCAGCGATACTATCCCAACAGCGACTGTGGAAGCCGGTGGCGTGTAATAACAATACCGGGTCGCCGACACCCGGCCATTCTGTCACCTGCAGGGTCACATCGGATAACTCGACCGGGTAGGTTTTGGGTTGTGTGACTGTGTGTGTTGCGACGCTCATATCTGTTCCTTTAATTGATACGCAATTCTATCAGACTTGCCCCCCTGCTTAGGGCGACATACCAGCCTGAAGTCGATAGGCTGCGGGTGTCGTTCCCAGCCAGCGCCTGAATGCAGTGCGGAAACTCCGCGCATCGGCATAGCCCAACTGCCCCGCTATAGTGTCCACCGTCAATCCGGTTGATGAGAGGTAGCGGCAGGCACTGGCACGCCGCACCTCTTCCAGTAACTCTCTATAGCTGGTGCCAATAGCCTGCAGGTGGCGCCGCAGCGTGCGGGAACTCAGGCTGAAATGTGCGGCGACCTGTTCCAGCGTGGGTACGCTACCCTCCCGCGTTTCGATCAATGCCCTGACCGCCTCAACGAGATCGCGATCCTCTTGCAGAGACGCCATACTCTGGCGACACATATCCCGGAACAGTGCACTGTATTCCGGTTGCGGGTAAGGCAGGACCATGGTTAGCAGACTCTGTGGCAACAGCAGTGCATTGCGGCCGCTGTCACATGCCACCGGGCAGTGAAACAGCAGACGAATGTCGTCATCCGTGACGGCTGGATTGCTGTGAGCCATCTCGATGCCAGCGAACACCACGGGCTCCCCCGCCAGTTCGTTAAACACCGATTGCAGGGACGCTATGGTACTTTCAATCTCCAGCGCGGCAGTCTGCGGATCACCCGCCGTGGGGAACAGGGTCAGGCAACGGCAGGGCACACCGCGATAGTCTTCGAAGGTGAGACTGTGGTGTGATGCCCAGTTGATGAGGGGCGAAAACTCCGTCACCATTTCCAGCGCCTCCCCCAGGGTTTTCGTACCCATAATGGCGTAGCCCAGAATGCCGTAACTGGACAGCGAAAGGCGCTGACCCACCCGAAACCCCAGTAGTGGATCTGTGTTGCGGTGCGCAATGCGCGTATAGATTTCGAGTTCCTGCTGCAGCGTAAGGCGCTGAGCGGGGTCTGCCAGCAGTCGCCGGGTCACACCGGTGCCCGCCAGAATAGCGGGCGTTGAATTACCCTGAGCCGCTTCCAGTTCCTGCAGCATCAGCCGAATTTCGTGGCTGTTAAGCAGTTGTCGCTGGATAGCCCGGGGCGGACTCCCGCCCTGGAATGACAGGGACATTTAAGGCCTCCCTAATGTCCGTTTATATCTCCCTATTGTCCCCTATCGGCCCTGCCCAATCCAGCCTCAAGGTCCTATGCTGGGCAAATAGCCACAGCCTGGTGCAAGTACGGATATCATGACAAAGCAATACGACGCCATCGTCATTGGCGCGGGACACAACGGGCTTACCAATGCGGCTTACCTGGCCAAAGGTGGCCTGAACGTACTCGTAGTCGAAAAAAATGATTACATAGGCGGCGCTGCGGTCAGCCGCGAGCTACACGAGGGCTGGATTTATTCCAACTGCTCCTACGTCTGCAGCCTGCTGCGACAATCTATTCACCGCGATCTCGATCTCACACGGCACGGCCTGATGATCGTGCCCTATAACGGCACCACGAACTTCGCCCGGGATGGCAATTACATCGCCGAGTATCCCGATCAGGCCATGCAGTACCGTGAGGTGAAGCGCCACTCACTGCGCGACGCCGACGCCATGCATCGCTATAACGCTGACCTGATGCGCTACGCCAAACTGATACGCCACTTCCTGCTGCGCACCCCGGCGGACCCCACCTCGTTCAAACCCCGCGACCTGGGTGAGCTGCTGTTCATGGGCAAGAAGTTCGCCGGTATGGGTGAGGAGCAGGTGTATGAGTTCATCCGCTTTATGACCATGAGCGCCGGAGATTTTCTCGACGAGTACTTCGAGAACGATCTGGTCAAGGCTCTCTATTCCACCAGCAGTATTATCGGCACCGCCCTGGGTGTGTACTCCCCGGGAACCGCCTATGTGCTGCTACACCACGTGATGGGAGACGTGGACGGTGCAGTGGGTGCCTGGGGCCTCGCCCGGGGCGGTATGGGCGCTATCTCCAATGCCATTGCCGGCGCACTGCGCGAACACGGCGGTGAGATTCGCACCAGCGCACCGGTGGAGCAGATTATCGTGCGCAACGGGCGCGCAGTGGGTGTGGCACTGGATAGCGGTGAGGAGATTCACGCTGATATCGTGGTGTCGAACCTGGACCCCAAGCGCACGTTCACCGTGATCATGGACCCTGGCGATATTCCCGCTGACCTGCACAAAAAGGCGCAGAATTTCAAAATTCGTGGCTCCTCCGGCAAAGTTAATATCGCCCTCACCGGTGCACCGGATTTTCCCTCTCTGCCCAAGGGACACGCCCTGCGCCATGGCTCCTTTCAGTTTCTGGATTCCATGGAACGTATGGAGCGGGCCTACGACGCCTGGAAGCACGGGCGCTGGTCTGACGATCCGTTTATCGAGATGACCCAGTCCTCCATGTGGGACCCCACCCTCGCAGCACCGGGCAATTACTTCGTGTCCTGTTTTATCCAGTACTGCCCGGCGGATGTGGAGGGTGGCTGGACACCCGAAAAACGGGACGCCTTCGGGGCAACCGTAATTGACCAGATCTGTAACTACTCCCCCAACTTCCGCGACCTTATTGCCCATATGGAAGTACGTACACCCTGGGAGATCGAAAACGAAATAGGCCTCACCGAAGGCAATATCTTTCAGGGTGAACTGACTATCGACCAGCTGATGTTCAACCGCCCCTTTCCCGGCTACTCGCAATATCGCGGCCCGGTTAAAGGTATGTATATGTGCGGTTCGGGCACCCACCCCGGAGGCGGCGTGTCCGCTGCCTGCGGCGCCAATTCTGCCAGAGAGATCCTGCGCGACCTGCGCAGGCCCAACGTGGTGCCGGAGGATGACGTCGATGAGTAATTCACCGGATATCATTATCATCGGAGCCGGCCATAACGGTCTGGTATGCGCGGCCTATCTGGCCAGGGCCGGCCGTAAGGTCCTGGTTCTCGAGGCGGGCCCACAAGCGGGCGGGCTGGGTGCCACTCGGGAGTTCACACCGGGCTTCAGGGCCTCGGTGGCCGACACCCTGCCACAACTTAACCGCCGCCTGGTCAAGGAACTCGAGTTGGAGCGCCACGGGTTCAGCCTCGCAGTCGACGCACTGCCCACTGTTGCCATATCTTCCTCTTCTGACCCTATTCTCATCAATTCCGATGGGCTGACCGGCGCCTCCGCCACAGATACAGCGTCGTACCAGCAATACCTGCAGCTTATGCAGAAATTTGCAAAGGCGATTAACCCTTTCTGGCATAAGCGCCCGCCGGTGTTGGGCAGCGGTGGCTTGAAGGACGCGGCCACCCTGGGACAGTTTGGCTGGAACCTGCGCACCCTGGGTAAAACCGATATGCGGGAACTGATGCGCATGATCGCCCTGCCTGCCCGGGACCTGATGGATGAGTTTTTTGAAAACCCGGCACTCAAAGCCGCCCTGAGCTGGGACGCAAATGTCGGCAGCAAGCTGGCACCGCGCTCTCCCAACAATGCCGTGCTGGCGATGTTGTACCGAATGAGCGGCGATCTGGGCAGTGGCCTGCCGCTGCCACGGGGCGGTACCGGTGGATTGACTGATGCACTGGCAGCCTCAGCTCTCAGCCATGGCGCCGAACTGAGAATGGACAGCCCGGTAGCCCGGCTGACGGTGAATCAGGGGCGTGTCACCGGCGTAGAGCTGGCGAGCGGCGAAAGCATACCGGCGCAGCATGTGGTGTCCAACGCAGACCCTAAAACCAGTTTTTTCAAACTGCTGGGGGCCAGGCACCTGGAGGTGCAATTCACCCACCGTATCAAGCGGCTGCGCACCGATGGCTACGTCGCCAAAGTGCACCTCGCGCTGCAGCGGCTACCGCATTTTACCGGCCTGGAAAAACCTGTAGGACGGCTGCTGCTGGCACCTGACATGGACTTTATTGAAAATGCTTTTGACGCAGCCAAGTACGGTGGATATGCCCGACAGCTGCCGATGGCAGTTGTGCTGCCCAGCCTGCATGACGACAGCCTGGCGCCACAGGGCCAGCATGTGCTGTCCGCGCAAGTCCAATACGCGCCCTATGCGGTCACAGGTGGCTGGGATGCGCACCGCGACTGTTTTCTGGAGAACGCGATGGCAAGCCTGGAGCACTATGCGCCGGATATCCGCGATTGCGTGGTCGCCAGTGAGTTGCTGACCCCGGCGGACCTGGAACAACAATTTCACGTCACCGGGGGCCACTGGCACCACGGCGAGTTTGCCCTGGACAACTGGTGGATGAACCGGCCCACCTATGGCGCCTCCCAGTACTGCACACCGGTGCCAGGCTTTTATCTGTGCGGCGCTGGCGCTCACCCCGGCGGTGGCATTATGGGCGCCGCCGGCCGCAATGCCGCTAGCGCAATTCTGGAGGTAAGCTGATCATGCCACTCAAAGCCCACTTGCAAAGTGCCGACGCCATCGACCATGTGCACAACGGCATACTGCCCTCGCCTTTTCACTCGCGCAGTTCGCAACTGAATATCAACCAGCAGTGGGGTGAATGGAATGGTTACGCCTCGGCCACCTACTATGCCGATGCGCATCTGGAGTACTTTGCCACCCGTAACACCTGCGGGGTGTTCGATGTCTCCCCCATGCGCAAGTACCGCTTCACCGGCGGCGACTGCCCGGCGATGCTGGACCGTATGGTTACCCGGGATGTCATCGCGCAACCGGTAGATACAGTCGCTTACAATGTCTGGTGCACTGACAGAGGCAAAGTGGTCGATGACGGCACCCTGTTCCGGCTGGGCCCTGAGGAATTCATGGTGTGCTGTGCCGACCCCTGCTACGACTGGTTCAGTTTGTGTGCTGTCGGGTTCGACGCGCTTGAGATCAGCGATATCAGTGGCGATATCGCCTCCCTGGCCCTACAGGGCCCCACATCCTGCGCCCTGCTCAAGGCCCTGGGTTTCGCCGGTATAGAACAGTGCAAACCCTTCGAGATCATGCGTTTCCCCTTCGCCTCTGGCGAGCTCATGATCTCACGCACCGGTTATACCGGCGACCTGGGCTATGAACTATGGGTGGACCCGGATGATGCCGAGACTTTGTGGGACACCCTGTTCAGCACCGGCGCACTGTATGGCATTCAACCCCTGGGTGATGAGTCGCTGGACATGGCAAGGCTGGAAGCGGGCTTTCTGGCCCCGGACGTAGATTTCCACGGCTCGCTGCATACGGTGGAGCGCGACCACGACCAGTCGCCCCTGGAACTGGGCCTGGGCTGGATACTCAATTTCAAGAAAACCCATTTCAACGGGCGCACTGCGCTGCTTGCCCAGAAGGAATCGGGCAACTACCGGCGACTCGTGAAGCTGGATATCGAGGGTAACAAGGCAGCCGAAAACAGCATTCTCTACGCCGACAAGGACTGCGCCAAAGAGATCGGCTTTGTAACGTCCGCCATGTGGTCGCCGGTGGTAAAAGCCAATATCGCCTACGGGCAAGTGGAGGCAAAATATTTTCAAGGCTCGATCTGGGCGGAGATCTACCACCAGAAGGAACTGCGCTGGCAGCGAAAAGTTGCGCGTTGCACCCGTGTAACAAAACCTTTCTGGTCACCCGAGCGCGCCCGGCAAACACCGCCGCCGGATTGTTAATCATTTTACCTTCAGGTAAGTTATAGCCCTTGTTCTGGAGACTAGGGTTTATGAGTTACACATATAACACACTGCAAGTTCAAACGTCGGGCGCACTGGCCAACGTCATCATTGATAACCCACCGGTCAACGTAATCACTGCGCAGTTGTTCGCTGACCTGGTTGCGCTGTTCGAGGAGTTGAGTGCCGATCCGGACCTCACCGTCGTGGTAATCAAGAGTAAAAACCCCGATTTTTTTCTGGCTCACTTCGACGTGGAAATACTATTGGCGCTGACCGACGGCAATACAGAGGAGGCGGCAGCAACACTTGTGGCCTACCAGCGAATGTTAAAAAGCATACGCGAAATAGACAAAGTCATTATCGGTCAAATTGAGGGCCGCATAGGTGGTGGCGGCTCAGAGCTGGCCATGCACTTTGATATGCGATTCGGTGTGCGAGGAAAAACGACCATCAACCAGATGGAAGTTGCACTCGGCATACTGCCGGGTGGTTCCGGTACGCAGATGCTGCCGCGCCTGGTGGGGCGTGGTCGCGCCATGGAAGTTATATTGGCCGGGGAGGATCTCGACGCAGAAACAGCGGAGCGCTGGGGCCTGCTGAACCGGATATTTGCCGCAGATGAAATTGACGCATGGGTTGCCAAACTTGCCGCTCGCATGGCGTCAATGCCCGCCACCGCATTGCGCACTGCCAAACAATCTATCAACAGCTCCAGCAAAGCGCTCGAAGATGGCCTTCAGGACGAAAGCAAATTGTTTGTGGATCTCCTGTACACCGCGGAAGCAAAACAGCAGATGACAAAATTTATGAATAGCGGCGGGCAAACTCCTGAGGGCGAGTTACGTATCGCAGAGCTGGGCCTGGAAATATGCAGCGACGGTACCTGACCGCCGCTCAATTGCGATGAGCATCAGTAGCCCGCAACTCAGAATCCCACATTGCCGCTGGGCATCGGTGGGTAGTTTCCCACCGTCGGCCCGTTAAGCTGCACCGCGGCGATGGCCTCCTCCATAATATCCAGGCCCTCAAGTAATACTTCCGCCGGCATATTCAGCGCCGGGTACATACGCACCTGAGCCTGGTTATCGCATATGGCCCAAACACCACGACGCAACATTTCGTGACGCACGCTACGAGCCACAAAAAACTCCTCTCCTGGAACAGACTCCCCGGCAAAAGAGACCCCCATTAACAGCCCGAGTGAACGCACCTGGCTGACAATCTCATAGCGCGATTCCCAGTCTGCCATGCGCTTATCGGCTATGGCGGCCAACTTTTCCGCATGTGCCAGCACATTATCGCGCTCATAGATTTCCAGGGTTTTCAGGCAGGCGGCGCAACCCGCCGGGGTGCCGGCAAACGTACTGCCCGCAGTCGCCCTGGGGTTATCGCCGAGGATATCGTCTCGCGCGGCCACACCGGCACAGGGCTCAATGCCACCGGACATGTTCTTGCCCGCCACCAGGATGTCGGGCACCACACCGTAGTGCTCCACTCCCCACATCTTTGCCGTACGCCCCAGCCCTGTCAGTACTTCATCGGCGATCATAATCCAGTCGTACTTGTCACAGATACGGCGCACGCCCTGAAAAAAGTCGCGGCTGGGAATCCAGTTACCCCCCTCAGCCAGACCGGGCTCAATAATAATAGCGGCGATATTTTCCGCGGGCACAACAAAGTCCGGGAGATGGGTTTCCAGGTACCAGAGACAGTATTCACAGTACTGCGCATGGCTCATGCCCGCGGGAATATTTTCAGAATAGGGAAACGGCGCCTTCAGCACGCCCCCTGCCCAGGCCTCCATATACAGATTGTTGTCGCTATTGTAGGCGCTGACCATCTTGGTGCCGAGGCCCTCGCCATGAAAGCAGGACGTGAAGCTGATGATGTAGCGACGCTTCGTGTGGCACAACGCCATATGTATTGCAGATTCGACAGCCTCCGTACCTGACACCTCGAAGGTGAAACGCGGCAGTGCCTTGCCAGGCATAAGATCCGCAAGCTTTTCAGTCAGCGGTATGCGCAGTGGGTGTTCCCATTGGAAGCCGTAGCGTTTGTGCGCTGCATGAACCGCTTCAATAATCTCCGGGTGGCAGTTTCCCAGTGGGTTGGTGGCCCATCCGCCCTGGAAATCAATGTAGCGGTTATCATCCAGGTCCCAGACATAATCGCCCTCGGCCCGGCCGACAATCATCTGGGCTGGCGCGTCATAGCCTTTTTCAGACGCCTTTTGCGCTTCGCCGCGATAACGCAGCCCGTTGCGCAAATGTGGCAGCCCTCGCTCGAGTAACTGCCGGGATTTATCACCGGGCAGCAGATAACTCATGAGTTAAACACTACGGTTCTGTTGCCTCGCACAATCACGCGATCCTCCAGGTGGTAGCGCAGGCCGCGGGACAACACCGCCTGCTCCACGTCACGCCCCAGCCGCACCAGGTCGTCTTTATCGCAGCTGTGGTTCACACGAATCACGTCCTGTTCAATGATAGGGCCCTCATCAAGATCTTCTGTCACGTAATGGCAGGTGGCCCCGATGAGTTTCACACCGCGCTCATAGGCGCGAAGATAGGGGTTAGCGCCAACGAATGACGGCAGGAAACTGTGGTGTATATTGATCAGCCGGCCGGCATACTGCCGGCACAGCTCTGGCGGCACGATCTGCATATAGCGCGCGAGCACAATGGTTTCCGCCTGGTGTCGCTCGACGATCTCCGCGATGCGGGCAAAGGCCTCGACCTTATCTTCTTTCGGCACTGGTACATAGTGAAAGGGAATACCGTGCCACTCCACCATGCTGCGCAGATTTTCGTGGTTGGAGATCACGCAGGGTATCTGGCAGGCCATATCGCCGCTTTTCCAGCGGTGCAGGATATCCGCAAGACAGTGGGAGGCATGGCTGGCCAACAGCACCACCCGTTGCAGCTCGCTATTGTCCCGCAGTATCCAGTTCATTGCATGTTCAGCCGCCAGTGGCTCAAACTGCTCCCTGAACTCGTCCGGGGACACACTCAGAGTGCTCGCGCTGATCACATTGCGCATAAAAAACCAACCCTGCTCCGCATCCGTATGATGGTTGGACTCAATAAGGGAACCGCCCCGGTCGGCGACGAACCGTGACACCGCTGCCACAATCCCCACTTTGTCAGGGCAGGACACCACCAGGGTATAAGTGGACATTTTTTTCGAATTGCTCATTATCTATACTTCTGTTCAATTTTTTGTATGGGTATATAATGCCACCTTGCGACGGCATTTCCAAGCGCGTAAGACAGGTGTACAGCCGCTTAACAGGTAGTTTACATGAGCACGAAAAAACCCGGTATCAGCAGCTCCATCCAGACTGAGCGACGCCGATTGTTAATCGACGCCACCATCACTGCCATTTCTGAGCACGGCCTGCCAAAACTGACTCTCGCCAAAATTGCGAATATCGCCGGGCTCAGCGCTGGCTCGGTCAATTTCCATTTCGCCAGTAAAGAGGCGCTGTTAATGGAAACCCTCACCGAACTGGCCCGGGAATTTGAGCAGCGCATCCTCAACGCCCTGGAAAACGCGGGCGCCAGCCCTGCCCGGAAGCTGCTGGCGCTGATGGAAGCCTCGCTGGACCCTGAGATTACGGAACCGCGCAAGACCGCCGTGTGGTTTGCCTTCACGTCCGAGGCGCGCTCGCGCGCCGACTACAAGCGCATCTGCGGCGCCCAGGACGCGAAGATTTTTGCCATCACCCTGCAGTTGTGCGATGAAATTATTCACCTCGGGGAAAAACAGGGGCGCATGAATCCACGGGCGATGGCCAACGCGGTACAGGGCCTGATCGATGAGATCTGGGAGGAAATCCTGTATGCCGGGGACGGCTACGATAGAGACGATGCCCGCCATATATACCAGTCCTTTCTCGCCAGTGTATTTCCCTGGGCCTACGAGATGCCCGACCCACCGGGACAGCAGCCGCGCCTGAAAACAGCGGATAAGTCACTGCGAATTATTCGCGCCGGCAAAGAACAGGTCGACCCGCTGGCCGCCCTGTTTGATCTCTACCGCCAATTCTATGAGCAGCAACCGGATGCCGCGCTGGCGCGCAAATTTATGGGTGAGAACCTGAAGAAGGAGCGCTCGGTAGTCTTTATGGCTCTCGACAACGATGGCACAGCACTGGGCTTTACCCAGCTCTATCCCGGATGGTGCTCCGTCGGCACCTGTCCAATCTGGACGCTGTACGACCTGTTCGTGATACCTGCTGCACGCCAGCGAGGTGTGGGCCGCGCGCTAATGGATGCGGCAGAGAAAATGGCGCGAAAATCCAGGGCCAGCCGTATCGACCTGGAAACCGCCATTGACAACTACGACGCCCAGGCGCTGTACGAGTCGTTGGGCTACTCAAGGGAAGTGGAATTCTATAAGTACTCGCTGGCGCTGGATTAGACCTTAATCCGCCAGCAACTCCGCCTGGGCTTTCTGCAGCGCTTTGCGCAGTGCCAGCACCAGGTCATCTATTTGATCCCGGCTAATTATCAGCGGCGGCGACATGATGCAAATATTGATCAATGGCCGCACCAACAGGCCGAAATCGTGACAGTAACTGTCCACCAGCTCACCAAGGGCGTAGTCCTGCTCCAGTAGTTTCGCGCCCTTCGCACCGTTTTCCACGCGCATCTCAACCGCCGCCATCAGACCGGTACCACGCACATCCGCCACCAGCGGGAGGTCTTGCAGGGTGCGCAACTGCTGCTGGAAATACGGCCCGACGTCGCGTACATGAGCGAGCAAACCCTCCTGCTCGATAATGTCCCAACTCGCCAGTGCCGCGGTGCAGGACACAGGATTCCCGGACCAGGTGTAGCCGTTGCTGAAGATATTACCGCCGGAGTCCTCGCCGGAAATCTCGTCGATAAATCGATCGGAAACAGCGAAGCCTCCCAGGGGCAGGTAACCCGAGGTCACACCTTTGGCGAAGGTAATAATGTCCGGCACAATACCGAACACTTTCTCCGAGGCGAACCAGTGCCCAAGGCGACCAAACGCGGTGACTACCTCATCGGCGATATACACAATGCCGTACTTCTTCACCACCTCCCAGCAACGCCGGTTGTAGTCCTGCGGCGGTACAATCACACCGCCGGATGCCAGCACCGGCTCGGCGATGTAACACATCACATTGTCCGGGCCCAGTTCGAGAATTTTGGCCTCCAGCTCAGCCACCAGAAAATCACAGAACGCCTGCTCACTTAACTCCCCGTCATAATGAAAAAGACTGGGGGCGGTAAGGAAATGCACCGTGTCCTTGAGGGTGTCCATTGCGCTCTTGTCACGCTCCTTACCGGTAACCGAAGCGGAGAGAAAGGTACTGCCATGATAGGCGCGATCGCGCGACAGAATATGCTTGCGCTGCCGCTGCCCCTTGATGTTATTGGCCAATTGGCACAGGCGCAGGGCGGAATCAACGGCAGTGGAACCGCCGGTGGTGAAAAAAATACGATTGAGATCGCCCGGTGTTTCACCGGCAATGCGTTGGGCCAGTTCAACCTCACGGGGGTTAATAGTGGAGAAGGCTGTGGCATAACCCAGTCGCATGATCTGCCCGGCAACCGCGTCGGCAATTTCCCGCCGCCCATAACCGGTCTGCATACACCACATGCCGGCGGGCCCGTCGATCATACGCCGCCCCTGCTCATCAGTGATATACACACCCTCCCCGCGAACAATAACCGGCGTGGACTCATCTTCACCCAGAGCCGGCAGATCCGCCCATGGGTGCAGCGAATGACGATTGAACTTACGGCGGTAAGACGACACACAAACTCCTATAGGGTTCTGGACAGTGTCGCCAGGTACCAGTGAATAAATTCTTTTAGTGTATTCTCAAATTCCGGATGGTAGGGACCGGGCTCAAAGAAGCGCGAGTTCACGCCCTCGCTGTTGCGGGTAATAATATACTCATCCTCCTGCGTGGTGTGATGCCACAGCCAGGTGAGCCTGTCCTTGTCGTAATCTACCCCCTCCCGGGCGTCACTGTTTACAAACCAGACAACTTCCATATCGGTAGCCGTCAGGCCCCGGGGCACAAAGCGGTACAGCACGCAGTGATCGGGGTAATTGAGCATGAAGGAAAGCGGGCCCATCTGAAAATCTCCGGCCCCGCCGTCATAACCTTTTATGTGACCCATGAGGGGAGCGACGGGCTGGCCATCTTCGCTACCGGTCACATAGCCGTCAAACAGGCCGTAGCGGCTGGTGTAGACGCAGCAACCAAAATTCTCAGCCTCGAGATAAATACTATAATGCTCCTTGCCCATGCCCTTCACGCCGGTCACCGACTCTGTTCGGTCCAGCATGGCCTGAACAATATCTGCTACTTTCTGTTCGGGATCCTTCAGCGTATGCATGCGGGCATAGGCGCGGTGAGAGGTAGCGCAGTGATAGCACTCGAGATAGTTTTCCAGCACCAGCTTCCAGTTCGCATCCACACTATAGGTTTGTTTGTGGGCGACTTTTGCATTTGCCAGATCATAGGCACCCAGCGGCTGCTCCAGTTTTTGTAGAGCGGGCAGAAAGTCCGCTGCCTGCGGGTCACAGTTGATAAACACCAGCCCCATGTAAACCACTACCCGAGCCTGTTTCAAGCCGTGACTGGCTGTATCGAAATCTGCACGCACGTGCATTTCCCGCGCAGCCTTTAACGTGCCGTCGATGTTGTATACCCAACCGTGGTAGGGGCAGACAAAGGTCTTGCGATTGCCCACAGCTTCCTCACACACGCGAGCGCCCCGGTGGCGGCAGACATTCATCAGCGCGCGCACCTCACCCTTGTCATCGCGCACGATAATCAGCGAGTCCTCACCGATATCCAGTAACAGATAGTCCCCCGGGTTGGCCAGCTCTGACACGTGGCCGGCATAAATCCAGCTGCGAAACACCAGCTCCCGCAGCTCCCGCTCATACACCAGATGGGAGCGGTAGAAATAGGCGTCGATGGCATGGTCCGGACGCAATGCAGCGCAGCGCAACTTTTCCGCCAGCTTTGCCGGGGAATCCTCAACGTCGGTCGCAATAAACTTCATAAGCTCACCAGAAAACCAGCAGAATCAAGCAAGAAAAGCAGTATATCAAATTTTTATATGGACATACAGAATATTGTATGTCCGTTTAGAATACGGCCGCGGCGCAAACTGACAAGCCCTACACTGCCCGCAGATACCATTCATAATCCAGATTGGAGATACGCGCATGGAAGGCATCACACTCAGCGCGGCGCATACTGCTGAACGCACTACAGTAATCCCTACCCAGGTAAGTCGGCAGGACCGCTGATCCATCGAAAGCCACCAGGGCCTGCTCCCAGCGATTGGGCAGGGTAATTTCCTGATCACCTAACTGGGTACCCTCTGCAATCATCGGGCCGGGTTCACAGCGCTGGGTGATGCCGTGGTGAATCCCCGCCAGCACCGCCGCAGCAACCAGGTAGGGGTTGGCATCAGCCCCCGCCACCCGGTGTTCAATACGTCGGTTCTCGTCACTGGACACGGGAATACGCACGCTGACGTCCCGGTGGTTATAACCCCAGCTGGGCGATAGCGGCACATAGGTGCCCGGCACAAAACGGCGGTAGGAATTGGCGTTGGGCGCAAAAATCGCCATGGCTTCATGCATGGTGTCTGCCAGGCCACCGATAGCGTGCCGAAATAGCGGAGACAGTGCCGGAACAGAATCACTGTCAGGGTCGGCAAAAATATTGTTGCCCTCGCGGTCGTACACGCTGGCGTGAATATGCAGGCCATTGCCCGCGCTTTGCGCAAACGGCTTTGCCATAAACGTGGCAGATATGCCGTGCTTGAGAGCCACCCCCTTGACGATACGCTTTAATAACAGGGCATGATCACAGGCCAGTAGTGGGTCGTCTACATGGCGGGTATTGATTTCCCATTGCCCGGGAGCAAATTCACAGAGCATGGTTGTCATCGGCACCGACTGTTGCTCACAGGCGATGCGCACGTCATCGAGAAACCCATCGTACTGCCACATGTCCTCTGCCATCGCGTACTGGATTCCCTGCTGCTCCATGCCCGTGCCGGGAATACGGCCCAGCAGGGGCAGCGGCGTGACGCCCTCCCCCGGGCGCACCAGATAGAACTCCAGCTCGGTGGCGATTACCGGCCGGTAACCCAGCTCCTCGTAACGATTCAACACGCGCTGCAGTATATGGCGAGGATCGACCCAGGCGGGACTGCCGTCCAGCTCGTACTGACTGGCCATCACCTGCCCGGTAGGCGAGCCCAGCCAGTGCACAGGACTCAGGCTGCCACTGACCGGCCACAGCGCATTGTCGGGCTCGCCAGCCACCAGCTGCGGGTCGACCTCGTGATCGTATTCCCCCATTGTCGTGACGAGCAATTGTGTGACCGGGCATTTGAGTGCGCCCTCCGCCAACGCAGCGAACTCGCTACGATGAATACGCTTGCAGCGAAAGATGCCATTCATATCCGGCATCAACACCTCCAGCATTTGAATCGCCGGATGCTGCTCCAGAAAGACTTTCAGTTCCGCACCAAAACCAGATTTCACAATTACCTCGTCATGCACAATATTCACCGCGCGCCACCACCAGCGCGTCCAGGCCGATACAGTCATCGACCATCAGCCGCACCGGGTTGATGTCGACTTCCTCTACACAGTCTGCCAGCTCAATCGCCAACAATGACAGACGCGAGGCCATCGCGCAAAATGCCTCTATTGCCAGCGCCTCGCGGCCACGCGCCGCATTCAGTAAGGAACGCATTTTTAACCGGTCCAGCGCACGGCGGGCCACGGCAATGCCAAATGGCGGTAGCAGGACAACAGAGTCGCGCAGCAACTCTGCATGGATACCACCGATGCCCATCACGACGGTGGGCCCGAATTGGCTGTCCCGGGCAATACCGAGAATCATTTCTATACCGTCATCGCTGACCATGGGCGCAAGCATCATTCTGGGCCCCAGACGCTGCGCCATATCGGCGCAGGCAGTGTCCAGTGACGCGCGATCAGGCAGGTTGAGCACCACCCCACCCACATCGGACTTGTGCGCAATGTCCGGTTGCGCCGTTTTCAGAACTAGCGGAAAGCGCAAGGTTTCCAGCAGCCCAGGCGACAGTTCAGGTCCCTCAAACACCGTACCCAAAACCACAGGAATGCCAAAATCCGTCAACAGTTTCCCGGCGGTAGATTCGTCCGGTTTATCACCACTGCGCAGCTGGTCGCGCCAGCGCGTAACCATCGCCGGCTCAACTGGCGCCGGGTCTACGTCTTCATCCAGTGCCAGAAAGTCGCGGTAGGCCAGGACACTGCGCGCAGCCACCAGGAATTCGCGCAAACCATCCACCACGGGAAACCCTTCCCGGGTAGCTGCGAGCGCCTGCGGATCACTGCCCGAGCCGGCACAATTGGCCACCAGACAAACCGGCTTGCCGGTGGCGCTGTGTGCAGCGCGCAGGTAGTGCAGGTAACTCTTGTAAATGTCGCCACCGGGCGCCCTGTCGTGCACTACCGCCCCCAGGGCAACAGCCGGGTCTGACATCAGTGCGGTAAAGCAGGCGGCCATATTGCCCGGCGCATCTACCCCGCCGCTACCCCAGGCGTCGAGCGGGTTCACTGCGGGCAAGCCCTCGTCCAGAATGCCTTGTAGGTGCGTCACTGTGGCATCCCCCAGACACGGGTAATCCACATCGAGCTCATCTGCCATATCGATGGCCAGTTGCCGCTCCCCACCGGAGTCATGCATTGTTGCCAGACCACCCGGAGGCACTGCATGCGGCTGCGAAAATAGCATTAATGTCGCGGCAAGCTGCGCCATATCACCCACCCGCTGCACGCCATAACGCCGAAACACCGCGTCAAACACCGCGTCACTACCGGCCAGTGCCCCGCTGTGGGACACCGCCATTTGCGCGGCCAACTCGGTTCTTCCCACTTTCAGCACCACAATGGGAATCTGCCGTTGCAGGGCCTTCTTTAAGGCGGCAATAAAGCGATCAGGTTGACGACTGGTCTCCAGGAAGAGGCCCACTACCCGGGTAGCGGGAAGATCCAGCACATAGTCGAGATAATCCTCTATACCCAGACACACTTCCTGACCGGTGGACGCAGCGAACAGAAAATTCAGGCGCTCATCGCAGTCCAGAATACCGGACATACCGGCACCGCTCTGGCTTAGCAGTACCACCTGGCCGAGACGTTGATGTTCGCGGGTATCGAAACCCGACACCCATACACCGTCGCTGAAATTAAAGAAGCCCATGCTATTGCCACCGTGCAGCAGCATGCCTGCCGCACGCGCTTTGCTGCGCACTCGCGCCGCCAGGCCCGGGGCATCATCGCCGGGAATTGCCATGGCAGAAAAAACGGTAGCAGCTTGCACACCCAAACCGATCGCCTCATCAATACACGCTTCCAGGCGAGTATCATTAACCGCGAAAATTACGTGCTGTGGCAGCTCAGGAAGTTCAGCCAGTGAGCGAAAACAGGGCGTGCCATCAATCGAATCGCGGGCCGGGTTCACGGCGTACACCGAACCGGTGTAAGCACCCTTGCGCAAATTGACCAGCACCTCATTGCCCGGCGCACCGGCGCGCGCGCTGGCCCCGACTACTGCGATTGACTGCGGTCGCAGCAAGGGGTCAAGAGGATGCGCTGGCACGCGATGTCTTAAAAGGATCCGGGCGGTGTGGCGCGCCGCCGCGGTGGGTTGAAAACGGGCGCATCTATCACCGTGCAGGGCGCAAGCACCCGGGTCCAGTGCAGCTCCCGCTGGTAGTAGACTTCCGCCACCAGTTGCTCCCCCACTGCGCCGTGAGGCATTTCAATCTGGGCGAAGGCGATATTGGATTTCGCTGTTGGGCACCAGGCTGCTGAGGTCACTGTGCCCACCTTGTTGCCACCCTTGAGAATAAACGCGTTATGGGCAGGTTTGTTGCCCTCCACATCGAGCATGGCAAAACGATAACGGGAGCCCTCGGCCTGTTCCCGCAGCAGCGCCTTGCGGCCATTGAAAACCGGCTTGTCCAGAGCCACCAACCAGGCCAGGCCCAACTCAAAAGGCGAGCGCGAACGCCCACTGCGCACAGCGGATTCAGCCGGCACAAAATCTACCCCCGCCTGCAGAAATCCAGTCTCAATGCGCGCCAGCTCCAGTGCATCGGAACCAAACGGCTTGATAAGATAGGGCTTGCCGGCCTCGAACAGGCGGTCCCACAGCGCCTCGGCCTTGTGCTCTGTTATCCACAATTCGTAGCCCAGATCGCCGGTAAAACCGGTGCGGCTCACCATAAGAGTCTCCCCTTCAAAGGGGAAGCTTGTGAGGCCGAAAGGCTTGAGTTGCTCCAGCCCCTCTAGCCCCATTGCCAGCAGTGCCGCACAGGAGGTTGGGCCCTGCACTGCCAGCGCCGCCACCTCGTCACTTTCGTCAGCAATCTCTACGTCAAAGCCCAGAGCCGACCAGTGCAGCCAGTCCACGGCGCGAGCATAAGCGCAGATGCGATAGTCATTTTCACCGAGGTGAAAGATAGTGCCGTCATCCATAACCTGGCCCGCGTCATTACACCACACGGTGTAACCAACGCGACCGACGCGAACCTTGCTGACATCGCGCGTAACCAGGCGGTTCAGATACGCTTCTGCATCCGGACCCGTAATGCGGTATTTGTTCATCGGCGACAGATCGAACACACCAGCAGCATTGCGAATGGCAAAGTATTCCAACTCGACATCGGTGTAGGCCCTGGGAGTGGTATAGCCTTTCCAGCTGCCCCAGTCGTTCAGCTCGCAAGCCGCGGCAACCCGGGAGTGAAAAGGCGTATGCAACATCATGGTCTGATCGCTTTTGGCATTCATGCCGCTGCCCCCCGACGCAGTATTTCCCGGGCCGCGTTGCGGCCCGCCAGCCCCATCACACCCCCCCCGGGATGGGCCCCGGCGCCACAGAGATACAGGCCGTCTATGCCACTGGCGTACTGGGTAGCACCCGGGAAGGGGCGCATCATCATGACCTGATCCAGGCTCAATTCACCGTGATGCCAGTGGCCGCCTGCCATACCGTAGTCGCGCTGCAAATCGGCCGGTGTCAGCAACTCGCTGGCCACTACCTGCTCGCGAATACCCGGTGCGTACTCGGCGAGAAGGTTCAGCAAGCGTTCGGTAAAACCGGCGCGATGCGCCTCCCAGCCACCGGCTGGCTCAAAGGGAGCAAACTGCACAGTGGCGCTTAACACATGCTTGCCTGAAGGCGCGCATTGCGGATCATGCACTGTGGGTATGCTGATATCCATCACCGGCGCTTTGGAAATTTCACTGTACTTCACCGCATTGAAGGCGCGCTCGATGTAGTTCATATCCGGCGCTATCAGCAGTCGCTGGCCCAGTTGCTGCCCATTGAGACCGGTAAAATTCGGCAACCCGTCCAGAGCGAGATGTAGCCTCGCTGCGGCGCCCCGGCAACGAATCTGGCTGATGCGTCGCGCCATGCCGGTTTCCATATTGCGATAGCCGACAAGCCCGGCCAGTGTCGTCAGGGGATCGGCGTTGGATACGACAAGCCCCGCAGTCAAATGCTCACCCGAGGCCAGAGTCACTCCGCCCGCCCGATCGCCTATCATGTCAATGCTGTTTACCCTGGCCCCTAAACGAATATCCACACCCTGCGCTCGCGCGGCGGCGGCCATCGCCTCCCCCAGTGCGCCCATGCCACCTTTCACCTGGGCCACGCCCGGGTAGCCGAACACCTCCCCCACCCTGCGATACAGATAGCCAAATACGGTATTGGGTGTGCGCGGCCCCATATGGGAGCCTTGCACGCTGTCCAGGCTGAGCAGCGCTTTTAACTGCGGGCTGTCAAAATTTTCTTCCATCAGGTCGTAAATATTTATCAGCACGATACGCATCAGGTCACGCATATCATCCCGACCCAGCATTTTCAGGCCGAGTCCCAACCGGATGAGTGACAGGCGGTCGGCAACGTTGGACTTCACCAGTTTTGGGGGCCGCGCCGCAAACACTTTTGCCAGCAGCTTAGCGTATTTGCCGGTTCTTTCATGAAATGCGCGATAGGCGGCAATATCCCCGGCGGAGATTTGGTCGCCGCGCACATCGGGGCCCAACACTGTCAGGTGCTGCCCCTCCGCGTCCAGCAACACCGAGGCGATATCCTTTGCCGCCAATTCCAGCCCGTGTTTTTCCAACTCCAGGTCACGGCGAACCTGCGGATGCAACTGGTATAACCACTGAGCGCAGGAGGACACCGAGTAACCCGGTGCAAATTCTCGCGTGGCGGCAGCGCCCCCCGGACTGTCACCAGACTCCAGCATCAATACCTTCCTGCCAGCCTTTGCCAGGTAGTGGGCACAAACCAGGCCGTTGTGACCCGCACCAATCAGTATCACGTCGTGGCGTTCAGTCATCGGCATAACCTCCCGGGACAATATCCGCACGCCGCAGGTCCATCAGTATCTCCCGCGCCGCATTGGCACCGGGTGCAGCCATAACACCACCCCCGGGATGGGTGCCGGAGCCGCACATATACATACCCCTAACAGGCCCTCTGTATTGGGCATAGCCCGGGAATGGCCGATTGAAAAGCAACTGGTCGAAGGTGAGTTCACCCTGGAAAATATTGCCTTCCGTCAGGCCTGCCTCCGCCTCGATTTCGCGCGGCGTGCGGGTCTCACAGTGGAGGATCAAATCCCTGAAATCGGGACTGTGGGCCGCTATCTGGTCGATCACCGACTTCTCGAAACCGGCCTTGTCTGCGTCAGTCCACTCACCGCCGTTGATTTTCGGCGGCGCATACTGCACAAACACCGTCATCATGTGTTTGCCGGGGGGGGCCATGGTCGGGTCGGTCTGGGTGGGGATAAGCATGTCGACGTAGGGGTCTTTCGACCAGGTCTCGTCCTTCCAGTCGTCGTAGGCGCGCTCCAACCGCTGCAGGGAGTCAGTGAAGTGCATATCGCCAAGCATCAGTGGGCTGCGCGGGTCCAGGCCATTGAATGTAGGGAGGCCATCGAGGGCGATATTGAGTTTGCCGGAGGAGCCCCGAATTTTGAAGTTTTCTGCCTTGCGCACCACATCGGCAGGCAGGTCGGACGCGTCCATAACATCGAGAAAGGTGCGCTTGGGGTCCAGGTTGGAGACGACGATATCTGCACTGTACTCATCGCCATTTTTCAGTGCCACGCCTTTTACCTTGCCGTGACTGACAACAATCCTGTCCACGTCTGCATCGCAGATAATGTCGCCGCCAAAGGCCTGCAAGGATTTCGCCAGAGCAGCCGCGACCGCGCCCATGCCGCCCCGGGCAAAACCCCAGGAGCCCACGTTACCGTCGACATCGCCCATGTAGTGATGCAGGAGCACGTATGCTGTGCCGGGTGAATACACCCCCAGTGCCGTGCCGATGACACCGGTACCACCCAGGTGGGCCTTGATAACATCAGTTTCAAAGTACTCGTCCAGATAGTCGCCCACACTCTTGGTCCAGAACTTCAGGGTGTCGGCCAGCCCCTCCTCACCCAAGCCGGTAAAGGACCTGGCAAAACCGAGCAGATCACGCAAATCACGCGGTTTCAGGGAAGTTGGATCAGGGGGACGCTGCAGCAGGTAGGGGCGGATCAGACGCGTCTGCTTCATCACGTCGGTGGAATAGCGCTCGTAGGCATTGGCATCGCGCTTGGAATGACGGGCCATTTCCCGGTATTGGCGATTGTGGTCGTAGTAATTACCGTAGTAGTCGCCATCCCGTTTAAAGGTCACACCGCCGCCATAGGGAACTACCTGTAGGCCGTGCCGCGGCAACTCCAGATCGCGGGCAAGTTCGGGGCGCAACAGACTGCAGACATAGGAACAGTTCGAGTAGGTCCAGCCAGGGTACAGCTCGCGGCTGACTGTAGCGCCGCCGATATACGGATTGCGTTCCAGTACCGCCACCTCTAAACCGGACTTGGCCAGGTAGGCGGCATTGGTCAGGCCGTTATGACCCGCACCGATGACAATTGCGTCGTATTTTTTCACCGCGGTCTCCGCTTTTCAGCCCGTCTCGGGCCCCGGTCGGAATATCGCCGAGCATGCCATGACCGCTAAAGGCTGTCTACTCATGAATGAATGGTCATTCATTTGTTGCCTCCATGCTGTCCGTAGTTTAGGGTTAGAAGAAATATTCGCCAATTCCTGGCTCGCATCGTAAAGTGTGGCCAAAGCCTCACCGGGGTAGACGATCGTGGTATCCAAAGCCGCCAATAAGAGTCGTCGCGCGCTACCCAAGGCAGTGCGCAAGGAACAATTGATACAGGCGACCATCAAGTGCATCGCCAAGCACGGCCTGTCGGGTGTCACCATGGCCAGGGTCACGCAGGAAGCCGGCCTCAGCATGGGCATCGCCAATCTCCACTTCGACAGCAAGGACAAGCTGTTACTGGAAACACTGCAGTATGTTACCGCCGAATACGCTGCCGGCCAGACCGCCATACTCGACAGCGACGACTTCCCCTCCTGTGCCGCAAGAATTGAAGCGATTCTGGCTTTCGATTTCAGCGCCACCGTTACCGAAAAGAACAAACTGGCTGTCTGGTTCGGCTTCCTGGGCGAGGCGAAATCACGGCCAACTTATCAACGCGCCTGCTCGCGCCAGGATTCTGCCTCGGAAGCCCGCATCACAGCCCTGTTCCAGCAAGCCCTGGACGAGGCTCGCGACAAGCATGCCGACGCCGGCCTGATTGCGGCCGGCTATATAGCGCTGGTAGATGGCCTCTGGCTGAACGCGCTGGTAGACCCTCGCCGGCTGCCCTGGGAAAAAGCCTATCGCGCGGCCAGGCATTACCTCGCTACAGCCTTTCCCAAACACATAAAACTGGAAAACTGACGCGATGCAACTCGAACTGCCCGAAGATACCCTGGCGTGGCAACAGCGCGTACTTCAGTACGCCGAGCAGGAATTGATTCCCTGGGAAATCACAGCAGAGCTGAATGGAGGCGAACTACCCACGGAGGTTACAGCGCGCATCCTGAGCAGCGCGATAGATCTCGGGCTACCCGGCATGGATGCACCCGCCAGCCACGGTGGACTGGGGCTGTCGATGCTGGACCAGGTGGCGGCAT
Source organism: uncultured Haliea sp. (assembly GCA_963977485.1). Lineage (GTDB taxonomy): Bacteria > Pseudomonadota > Gammaproteobacteria > Pseudomonadales > Halieaceae > JARRPM01. Next base: position 534,015 of record CAXBOW010000002.1, on the reverse strand, counting down.
GGGAGGTTCTGGGGCGCGTCACCAACGCCTTGTGTTGGTGTTTCCCCGAGGCGCAGTCCTGGATGTACGCGGCCTGCGCCGACAGTCAGTACCAGCTGGAAACCTATATTCAGCCGCTGCTGGAGGGCAAGCGCAGAGAGGCCTACGCCATCACCGAGGCCGAGTCCGGCTCGCACGAGGTGGTGAATACTACCGCAGTGGAATCCGCCGACAATTACCTGATCAACGGGGAGAAGTGGTTTGTTACCTCCGGCAATCTGGCGGACTTCCTGTTTGTGCAGGCCAAGGCGGGAGGTGATGGCGATGCCCTGTTTATCGTCGACAAGGACAGCCCCGGTATCGAAATAGTGGAAAACCCCCTGTTCTCCCACACCTTCCCCTCCCATCACCCCACCTACCGCTTTTCCAATGTGGCAGTACCTGCGCGCAATCGTATCGGTGGCAGCGGCACTGGCATGGATTACAGCCGGGCCTGGTTCCGGCACGAACGTATGACGATCGCCGCGCGCATGCTGGGCGCAGCTACCCGCATGATTGAGGAAGCTACTGAGTGGGCGAAATCGCGCCAGATCCTCGATGAGAAACTGATCGACAAGCAGGCAGTACAATTCATGCTGGCAGACTGCAGTACCGAACTGTGGGCGGCAAAACTCATGGTATACGAAGCGGCCCAGGCCCATGATCGCGAGGGAGCGAATGTAAAATCGCTACACGTGCGCTGCTCCATGGCCAAATTGTATGCCACCGAAATGGCCAACCGCGTCGCGGATCGCTGCCTGCAAATCTGGGGTGGGCGCGGCTATCGCCGCGACAACGCGGTAGAACGTTTTTATCGGGAGGTACGTGTGGACCGCATCTGGGAGGGCAGTAGCGAAATTCAGCGTATGATCATTGCCAGCGCCCTGGCCAGACGCGGACTGGACGGTATGTGATGCTTACGCGCGCCCTACTCTTTACCAGCCTTACGCTGCTCGCCAGCGGCGTAGTATGGGGCGCAGAAAAACCCATCCTCAACATCTACAACTGGTCCGACTATATCGACCCTGCTCTGGTAGAGGAGTTTGAACAGGAATATGGAATCAAGGTCAATTACGACATTTATGACTCCAGCGAAATCGTCGATACCAAGCTGCTGACCGGCCGCACCGGTTACGATGTTGTCATCCACTCCGCTGCTTTCTCAGCGCGCCTTATTCCCATAGGGGTCTACCAGAGTGTGGATTATTCTCGCTTGAAAAACTGGTATCACATCGATGCCGATCTCATTGAACGAATCAAACGGAACTTTGGTGGGACTATCGCCGGTGTACCGTATATGTGGGGCACCACGGGTTTCGCCTACAACCGCGAGATGGTGCTGGAACGCATGCCGGATGCGCCACTGGACAGCGGCGCCATGCTGTTCGATCCGGCAATAGTATCGCGCTTTGCCGACTGCGGTGTCACCCTGCTGGACGATCCCACATCGGTGATTCCGATCGCGATGATGTACCTGGGGTACCCCGCTAACTCTGTGGAGCCCGAACACCTGGCGAAAGTTGAGACATTATTGAAGGCTATCCGGCCCTATATCAAATACTTCAGTTCCACCAAGATGATGCTGGACCTGCCTAGCCAGGAGGTATGCATTGCCATGGCCTGGTCCGGTGACTACTCCATAGCGGCAAGCCGTGCGGCGGAAGCGGGCGTGCAGCTGGACCTCGGCTACACTGTCCCACTACAGGGCGCCACGGACTGGTACGACGTGATGTACATCCCCGCCGATGCACCCCACTCCAACAATGCCTATTTGTTCCTGGACTTTATGCTGCGCCCGGAGGTCATTGCCCGCGCCAGTAATTTTATCGGGTACGCCAACGCCAACCGCGACGCCACTGTTCTGGTTGACGCAACCATCACCAGCGACCCCGCCATATATCCCGACGCAGATACGATGTCGCGCCTGCAGGCAACCCAGGTGCTTGCGCCCAAACTTGAGCGACGTCGCTCGCGCACCTGGACCAAAATCAAAACCGGACTATGACATGATCGGAAGCTGCCGATGACGAATGCAGATGGCCCCGCAAAAACCAAGGAGGGAGGTGCATGCTCGGGCACCCCCTGGAAGGACCCGGCGCATAAGCCTTTTATTGAGCTGCAATCACTCAGTAAACACTTTGGAGACTTCGCGGCCGTCGATGATGTCAGCCTGAAAATTTACCGCGGTGAATTGTTCACCATTCTCGGTGGCTCCGGCTGCGGCAAGTCCACGTTACTGCGCATGCTGGCGGGTTTCGAGCAGCCATCGGGCGGACGCATTCTGATCGACGGCGTCGATATCACTGCTACCCCTCCATACGAAAGGCCGGTCAATATGATGTTCCAGTCCTACGCGGTGTTCCCGCATATGACCGTGGAACAGAACGTCGCCTATGGCCTTAAAAAAGAGAGGATGCCGAAGAAGCAGGTCGCACAGCGGGTACAGGAAATGCTGAAGATGGTGCAGCTGTCCGACTTCGCCAAGCGTAAACCGAATCAGCTGAGTGGCGGCCAAAAACAACGTGTTGCGCTGGCCCGGGCTTTGATCAAGCGCCCCAAGGTACTGTTGTTGGATGAACCGCTGGCGGCACTGGACAAAAAACTGCGCGAGCAGACCCAGTTCGAATTGATGAACCTGCAGGACCAGTTGGGGATTACCTTCGTCGTCGTCACCCACGACCAGGAAGAGGCCATGACCCTCGCCACCCGGATAGCCGTAATGAACGCTGGCCAATTTGTGCAGATCGGCACACCAAGCGAGGTCTACGAATTTCCGCAAAGCCGCTTCGTCGCAGATTTTTTTGGCCAGATTAATGCTTTTGAAGCCACGGTATTGGCCAGCGATGGCGAGTACCTGATAGTGCGCCTGGAAATCAGTGACTCCGAAATTCGCACCCGTCACGACCAGAAACTCGAATCGGGTACACGCTGTACCATTGGCGTACGCCCGGAAAAACTGCTGATCAGCACCGAGCCACCCGGCCGTGAGGGCTATACCGTGACCCGCGGGGTGGTGGAAGATCTCGCCTACTATGGCAACCGCTCGCTTTACCGCGTGCGCTCCCAGAGTGGTCGTGTCATACAGGTCAGCGCGCAGAACTACCTGCGTTCCGCCGAATTGTTGCTGGAATGGGACGACGAGGTGTTTCTGAGCTGGGATTCCAGCTGCAGTGTGGTGCTGACGCAGTGACCTCAATGGTCAACCCAGGTAAACGCGACCGGCTTTGGCGCAGCTTCGCCATTGCCACGCCCTACCTGTGGCTGTTGCTGTTTTTTCTCGTGCCTTTCGCCATTGTGCTGAAGATCAGTTTTGCTGATCCGCTGGTAGCGCAGCCCCCTTTCACACCGTTTTTTGACTGGTCTGCAAGCGCTGGCAACAAGGTACTTGCCACCCTGGATAACTACCGCTTTTTGTTGGAAGACAAGCTCTACCTGATCAGCTATCTCAAGTCGATCAAGATCGCCTTCATCTCTACTTTGCTTTGTCTGTTGCTCGGTTTTCCCATGGCCTACGCCATTGCGATCACACCCTACCCCTGGCGCAATCTATTACTACTGCTGGTGATTCTACCGTTCTGGACTTCATTCCTGCTGCGGGTATATGCCTGGATGGTGATGCTGGGCAAGCACGGCTTGATTAACAATATGTTGATATCCGTCGGAGTGATCGATAAGCCTATGCAAATGCTGTATACCGATGGCGCCGTCTATCTCGGGATCGTCTACACCTATGTGCCGTTTATGATCCTGCCACTTTACGCCACCCTGGAACGGCTGGACCTCGATCTGCGCGAGGCAGCGGCGGACCTTGGCGCCAGGCCACTACAGGTATTTCGCGATGTCACCCTGCCACTGGCTATGCCCGGCATAATCGCAGGCTGCCTACTGGTGTTCATTCCCGCACTGGGGGAATTTGTTATCCCCGCCCTGTTGGGCGGGCTGGACTCACTGATGATAGGGCGCACACTGTACGATGAATTTTTCGTGAACCGGGACTGGCCGCTGGCGTCCGCCGTGGCGGTAGTGTTGCTGCTTATCCTCGTTCTGCCGATCATGCTATTTCAGCGCTTGCAGCAGGAGAGCGGTAAATGAAACGCTCCCCGACCTTTCTCTACTCGGCGCTATGCTTCGGCTACGCCTTTCTCTACATACCCATATTGGTGTTGATGATCTACTCCTTCAACGACGCCCGCCTGGCAACGGTATGGGGCGGCTTTTCCACCCGCTGGTACAGCGCCCTGCTGGACAATGACCAGATACTGGACGCCGCCCTGCTCAGCCTGCAGATCGCCGTTGTGAGTGCCAGCTTCGCCACGGTACTGGGCACCCTCGCGGCACTGGGGCTGAACCGCATGGGCAAGTACCGGGGTCGCACCTTGTTCACGGGAATGATTGCGGCACCACTGGTGATGCCGGAGGTAATTACCGGCCTGTCACTGCTGCTGCTGTTCGTTACGTTGCAGGAATTAACGGGGTGGCCCGGTTCCCGGGGCGCCAATACCATCACCATCGCCCATATCACCTTCTCCATGGCCTATGTTGCCGTGATCGTACAATCGCGCCTCGCTGCGATGGACAACTCACTCGAAGAAGCGGCGATGGACCTGGGTGGCAGACCCTTCGCCGTCACCCTGGATATTACCCTGCCCCTCATCGCACCCGCCATGGCAGCGGGTTGGCTGCTCGCCTTCACCCTGTCACTGGACGACCTGGTAATCGCCAGCTTCACCGCCGGCGCCGGCTCCAGCACCCTGCCCATGGTGATTTTCTCAAAAGTGAAACTGGGTGTTACACCGGAGATAAATGCCCTGGCGACGATTATCATTAGCGTTGTAAGCCTGGGGATTATGATGGCGGGCTGGAGCATGTTGCGGCAGCAGCGGAAGCTGGCGAACCAGACGGACCAGCACTAAAGGCATTGTAGATCAGGACTGACGAGTTCGATCGTAGGGCGAAGAAAAGTAGAGCGCTCTTTTTGCCGGGGAATCAGCCCGGATTGACCATCGCCCGGGCCAAAACCTCATCGACTCTCTCGATAAACTTCTCCGGAACGGCAATCACGCGCTTATGTTGATAGTCAAAAAACAGCAGCGTGGTGACAACCCGGGCCATCTCGTTAGCTTTGGAGAGGTTCAGTATTCGGTAAATTAACTCGAAGCTTTTTGCTTGAAAGTTATCGGCGGCCAACTCAATTTTCAATCGATCGCCATACTCTGCCTCTGCGAGATATTGCACCTCGGAATGTGCCATGATCAATCCGGCATCTTCAAAGGCTGTAGCATCAGCGAAACCCAGATGCTTGATGAATCGCAACTGGGTTTCCATGGCAATCGGAAGAGCGCGATCTGCACCCAGGTGATTGGCGGAATTGACGTCGGAATAGAGCACACTGTACTCCATCGAGAATACGAAATTTTGAGGGGTAGCTATTGTTTTTCTGCTCATTAACATTCCTGACGAATGGGAAATGAAACGCGCTGTAATAGCACGCGGAGGGATCCAATACTCTAATTCACGCTATGGATGACCATAGATTGTTGATCGCAACCTATTTTAATCGGGTACCCCCATATAGCTACCAAAATATATCATATCCGGTTACTGGCCGGATGTATGAAACGGCAATTATCTTTCACACCATACCGAAAAGTGAAAGGCAGGACCCCGGCCACCCCCGGGTATCCCGCCCTTTGATACTACTACTTTAAACGCCTGTGTTTGCGCCTTATTCAGTCACTGACTTGAGACTGTATTCGCTTACATTCAGCGGGGGCAGCAAGCCACCTATAAGCTCTTCTGTGAAATACTCGATCAGCGGTACCACATACACAACATCTGACTCCACAAGAGCCTCGGGATTGGCATCGGTTACTCTTGCGAACGTGTCGTAACCATCTTTGCCTAGAGCGGTAAAGGAGTTCGTCGCAACCTTGTACTGTGCGGCGGGGTCTATACTCAACCAGATGCCGCTTACCCGCTCCATGACTTCCGTATTGAGCACGCGCGATCCGAAAGCAGCGCTTTTAACTATGTCGTAGCGCAAATGAGACGCGTACGGGAATGCGCCAGTCGATCCCGAGCCCAGCGCATAATCCACCGCTTCCTCCAACACATTAATGATGTCCTGGCCACTCATATCGATTGTAACCACGGTATTGGAGAAAGGCAGCATGGTGTAGGCATCGGCGACGGTAAAGACGCCATCGGTAAATGCGGTGCGTACTCCGCCCGAATTCTGGATGGCTATATCCACGTTTGGCAAGTACTTCAGGAAGGCATCCGCGACGATGTGTGCAGCATAGCTACCCGTGGGGGTTTCGCCGGCTGCAAAGGCTGTGGGAATGCGGGTGAAAGGCAGAAGTTCCACTACTTCCCCCAGTTGCTGTGCCTGAAACGCCACCAGTTCTGCCTTGTAAGGCGCTATTATCGCTTCTACCACAGGGCTTGGTGCCACCTCCTTGATCGTTTCCAGTCCTTCTATTGCCAGCGAAATACGGCTGACCTGATCGGTGGTGGCCGGAGCCCAACTACCCAATTGATTTACTTGATAGGGGCCACCGACCAAAAGCTCGGTATAGCCCTGTGCACTGGTAATCCTGCCGGCTTTATTGAATGACAACCGCAGGATGCCTAAACCACGAGCGTATTGCCATGCCTGTACAATGTACACGGGTTCGCCATTGGGGTTATTCGTCACAGTGGGGTACTCACCGCTCACCGGTAATCCCATACCTGCCATTTCACCGGTGGAATCCAGCAGATTGTGCGTGTCGCCGCCAATAATGGCATCGACGTCATTTACCTCAGCCGCGAGCTGCTGGTCAAACTCATAGCCCAGGTGGCTCAATACAATAATTTTATTGATCTTTTTACGTTTCAGCTCTGCAACCGTATCGCGTACCGTTGTTATCTCCTCGCTAAACTCCACCGCATCGGTCACTAGGGACGATTCAACGGTCTTTTCGACTTTCAATACACCGATCACAGCCACCTGCTCCCCCTCTATCTCCTTGATCACGTAGGGCCTGATGTCAGAGCCGTACAACGGGCTCGCACTGGTGGGATGAACATTAGCGGCAACCACCGGAAAATTGGCCATACTGATCAACTGCGCCAACCGGCTCTCACCCTCGTCAAATTCATGGTTGCCCAACTCGTAGGCATCAAGCCCCACTTCGTTGAACACCTTGATATCAACTTCGCCTTTGAACAGGCTGAAATACAGTGTGCCGTTAAGCTCGCCGCTGTTCAAAACAAGTGTATTGTCATCGCGCAGCTAGCAACTTCACTGGCTATACGCGCAAAGCCCCCCAAGTCCAGACGCACAGCTTCTGTGCCAGCCAAACTGGGATCGTAGTCAAGGTTCAGGTCGAAGGTTTGTCCCTCCAGATATGAATGGTGGTCATTGGTATGTAGAATGGTCAGATCAATAGCCCTGTGGTGGTTGCTTTTCTGACTCTTACCTTTCTTACCTTCCTTACTTTTCTTTCCTTTCTTATGCTTCCCCGCTTTCTCCTGGCTCTTGCCGCTAGAATGACCGGATTCATTGCGCAGGTCTGAATATCCGTTTGTGTTTTGATTTCTATCGGCATAGCTGACCAGGGGCAAGGCGCAGACTGCGCACAAAACTGTATAAAGCAAGGGTGTACGGGTATTCATAGTGAACTCCGGAAAAGTCGCGTTAAGAGAGGTTTCTCGACCTATTCAAATGGAAATCAGTGACGAATGGATGACAGCTGTGTTATGAAAAAATGATGATCTGGAGTTGCCGGAGTTTTCCCACTACCATGACGATTGAAATCACCATCACTTTTCGAGAGGCACTATGCAGCAGGCACGAGCTCCGCGCAGCGTGTTCGATAACATTCTTGCGCTGCTGCAGCAGCGCAAAAGCGAAGACGCCATCGCGCATTGCCGCGAAGCGCTCGCCCGCTACCCCGAGGACGTCAACATACTCGGTTTGCTGGGGGCCGCGCTGGGTGACAGCGGACATTTTTCGGAGGCGGAAGACATTCTTGGCAAAGTCATCGATCTCACACCGACTTTCGCCAAACCCTACGAAGATCTCGGAACCCTGTTGCTGCAGCAGAACAAGGCAGAACAGGCAATTCCCCTGCTGGAAAAAGCCTGCCGACTTGATCCCAAACTCGAGGCAGCCCATTTTCAAAGGGGTAAGGCACTGGCCCAGCTTGGCCGTGGTAAAGAGGCTGACGAGGCCTTTGAGAACAGTTTCGCCCTGTCGCCTACCCGCGGCTTGATGGCGCGGGCGGCAGAGCATCATGCCGCCGGGCAGCTGGAAGAGGCAGAGCGGCTCTGTCGGCAGTTGCTGCAAAAAGACCCAAGGCATGTGGACGCCCTGCGCATGCTGGGCCTCATAGCTGCCGCAGCAGGTGACCTGGACGAGGCCGAAAATCTGTTGCGACAGGCCCTGGCCGGCGCACCAGATCACGTGCCAGCCATGTTCGAGCTCGGCCGGGTGCTGAAGGAGCTGGAACGCCCTGAAGAAGCCATCGACGTCTATAAAGCCCTGATTACACTACAGCCAGAGAACCCGAGGGCGCACTATCGTTTAGCCGGAGTATTGGCACCGGCCGCACTCACTGAGCAATCCGCCGCTGCCTACCGCCGCTGCCTGCAACTTGAGCCGAATCACGCCGGGGCCTGGTTGGGCCTGGGTCATATGTTGAAAACACTGGGCAAGCAACAGGAGGGTGTGGAGGCTTATAAACGCTGCCTGGACCTTGAGCCGGAGTTCGGCGAGGCGTACTTCAGCCTTGCCAATCTGAAAACCTACCGCTTCGACGACACTGAAATTGCGGAAATGCAGACGAGCCTGGATAGCGAGACCCTGAGGGAACCCTCCCGGGTCAATTTTCTGTTCGCCCTGGCCAAGGCGCACGAGGACCGCAAGGACTATGATACTGCCTGGCATTACTACGAGGAAGGCAATGCGAAACAGCGGCTGCTGGTGAACTATGACCCGGTGCTGACAGAAACCACCAACGATGAGCTGGTGGCGTATTTCAGTCAGGCGTTCTTCAGCGAGCGGGCGGGCACCGGCAACCCCGACGCCTCCCCCATTTTTGTGCTGGGTATGCCGCGGTCGGGCTCCACACTGGTGGAGCAGATCATCGCCAGCCACAGTCGTGTGGAAGGAACCAGCGAGTTGCCCTACATCGGCCGCCTCACCAAGTCATTGAACCGCAACCGCGCCGACGGCATGCGTTACCCGGCGGTACTGTCGGAGCTGGAGCCGCGGCATTTTGACCGGCTGGGCCAGAGCTATCTGAATATGGCCCGCATGCACCGGGTGGAAGCTACACCGCACTTTATCGACAAGATGCCTAACAACTTTCCACTGGTAGGCTTTATCCACGCGATATTACCCAACGCAAAAATTATCGACGCGCGCCGCCACCCGCTGGACGCCTGCACCGGTAATCTTCGCCAGCTCTATGCCCGCGGCCAGACCTTCAGCTACGACCAAACCGACATTGGTGAATACTACCTGCAGTACCAGCGCATGATGGATCACTGGGACGAGGTGCTGCCCGGTGTCGTATTGCACGTGCAATACGAGGAGGTGGTGGCCGATCTGGAAACCCAGGTGCGGCGAATTCTCGACTACCTGCAATTGCCCTGGGAAGACGCCTGCCTCAACTACCACCAATCAGACCGCGCGGTACGCACCGCCAGTTCCGAGCAGGTGCGTCAGCCTATCTATACCTCCGGTATCGGGTACTGGCGGCACTATGAATCTCAACTGGAGGAACTGAAGGAGGTACTGGAACCCATACTCGAGCGCTATGCCACAGCCGGAGAGCTTATAAATCAGGAACGCTAAACGGCCACTCTTCCAGGCCATGTATCGCATTGCGCACGTCAGAGGTCAGGTTCACCACAGCCACGGTTTTTACCTGCTCCAGGTCATGCAGGGCGATAGTCGAAGGCGAAGAACCCGCGGCAATCAACCCACCGCCCAATGTGCACAGGCCGCGGCCAAAACCGGCGCGAGCAATGCGCGAGTCATCCAGGTCGGTATGGGTAAGCGTATTTTCATCAACTGCGGGAACGGCAAAACTGATGTCCTGCTCCCGGGTACGCAAGCGCACCCGGTCCGCCGGGGTGTCGTTGAACAGCACACCGCCGTTATGTGGCCGCGCGTTATGCACGCCTTTTGGTAACGTGGCCACCCGCAGCAGGCTGCGCCCGTCAAAACGCATCATGCCGCCAGTTTTGAGGCCGCTGAGGTACATGCCTGTGTCGTCGCAGAAGACGTTGTTCAGGTGCAGCTGATTGCCGGGCGAGGGCCCGTCGCCAGATTCAGGATCAAAAGGCGCCCCCTGGTAGCCGCTTCCCACCGCTACGAGATGCAGGCCAAAACAAAAACGGTTGCTGTCCAGGTCAAAACCCAGCACCGAGTCGTACCCGGTCGACGTCAGGTACAGCCTGCGCTGATACACGAAAATCTCGTGGCAATGCATCAGAAATGGGTTGCGAAAAGACGTTAGCTGTTTGAACTGGGGGCTGTAGACAAACAGCTCGTTGCTGGCGGCAATAAAAACGCGCTGACGATCAAAGGCAATGCCGCGCAGGCCGCGATCCCAGCCCCGCCCCTGCCAGTCGATATCCGCCGTATCCCAATCGATGACCTGGCGCACGGCCTGCGTCTCAAAATCCACCAGGAACACGCCGCCGTGACTCTCACCCTGGTCGCTACCCCTGACAACAGAGCTGGCTATAAGCGTTGTCACGCGAGCTGTGAACTTCCCTGCGCAGTACCCGGCTGTGCCTGCCCCAGGTGCTGCGGTGGGACATAGTCGAAGATAAAGTTGATACGCCCCTCCTTGCCTTTGTTCATGACACTGTGTTGCTGCTGATTGTTGATTTCGTACACCTTGCCCACGGCCATTTTGTAGGGGCGGCCGTTGATCATAAAGCGCACCCTGGAATTGGTAGATATCGGGATATGAATACGATGGCCGTAATGGAATGACGGATGCTTGTCCCGGTGGGGCTTGATCACGCCACCGGCGCTGAGGCGGGCAGCCATGGCCCGGATAATGCTGCCGCCGGGGGGGTAATGGTCGGCGAGAATCTGGTGCATCAGAGGTACTGCTTGTTCTGCCAGGATGTCCCAGCCGGCCTCCCGGCTCACCTCGATCTCGGGCCAGCCGGCGCCGTCGGTAAATACCATCACTATGGAGTTGGTGTGCTGGTGCACTTCGTACTCCTGCTGGCGATAGGTATTACCCAGCCAGACTTGCTCATCCTGGGCGAGGATAACATCACGCAGGGGCCCGATGTCGTACTCACCCAACTCCCGGAGCGGCTCTCCAATATCCATAGATCAGGTCCCGGTGTGTCAAAATGAGTCAGTCGCTGCACCATAAATTGGCATGTGCCCGTAGTCAACAAGGCCAGCGTCCACTGAATGATGATTCATTCAAACTCAGGGCCTGTCAGGCTTGGCTTTCGGTCTGCCATCAAGTAGGATTAGGCGAGATTAACTGCTTATCTGCAAGGTGATCACAATGGATAATAATTACAAGAATCCAGCAGCACCGGAAAGCGTCACCCTCTCTACCCGCAAAAAAACCCTCGCCCTGATGGTGTCAGCAGTACTGGGAACTTCCCCGGTGGTGTACGGCCAGTCCGGTGTGCTTGAGGAGGTCATCGTGACCGCCTCCAAGCGCAAGGCCAACCTACAGGACCTGCCGCAGGCAATTACCGCGTTTACCACAGAAGATATTGAGCGCCAGGGTTTTACCGGCCTCGACGACTACGCCGCCAAGATTCCCAGCCTCGCCTACGCCACGCGCGAGCCGGGCGGAACATCCGTAATCTTCAGGGGAGTCGCCTCTTCCGGTATCCAGTTCGGTACCAACCCCTCCTCTGGCGTGTACCTGGATGAACAGCCCATTACCCAGGCGGGCCTGAATCCCGACCCACGCCTGATCGATATCGAACGCGTGGAGGCACTCAGCGGCCCCCAGGGAACGCTGTTCGGGGACGGCTCCCAATCCGGCACCTTGCGCATCATTACCAATAAACCCGACACCAGTGTATTTGAGGGCTGGGTAGAGGGCACCGTCGGCCAGCCGGAACACAGTAACGACGAGAACACCGACATTTCCGGCATGGTCAATATCCCGTTGCTGGATGACAAGATCGCAATTCGACTGGTGGGCTTCCGGGCCGATGAAGCCGGCTACATCGACAATGTGCTGGGCTTGAACCAGGCAGATGTGTGGCAGAGTGCTCGCCAAGAGGCTGGCCTGCCGGTGCGGACGCGCTTTAACAACGCCGAAAATATCGATAATGATGTCAACTCATCCAAAACTGTCGGCGGCCGCGCCGCACTGCGCTGGCTGGTCAATGACGACTGGACAGTGGATGTGGCGGGCATCATCCAGAATCTGGATGCGGACGGTTTCGGTGACACCACCGCCGGGCTGGACGACCTGGAGCAGCTGCGTTTTGCGGATGAAAAACTCAAGGATAACTGGTACCAGGTAAGTCTTTCTATTGAAGGCGACCTCGGTTTTGCCGACACAGTAGTCACTGGTAGCTACTTCAGCCGGGATATGCAGTACGACGCCGACGCTACCAGCTATCTGCATGATTTCGACCAACAGTACAACCCCGTCTATTCCCCGCTCTACGACTTTACCGGTGCGCCGCGGGGCAACGCGCGCCAGGACCAGGATGACGAACGCTGGACCTTCGAGAGCCGGCTGACCACACCGGATGATTCCGGCAGCCGCTGGAGCGGCCTGGTGGGGTTTTTCTACAGCAAGCTGGAGCGGAAGCAGATGTTTACTTCCGATATCCAGAATTTCAGCGATACCGAATACTACGCCAACCAGGGCTACAGCTACCTGAGCTATCTGGCCAATTCACCCTACTACAACCCGAACTACGACAAGTTTCATGATACACCCACAGATAACTGGTTCTTCGGCTCCTACGATCTGGAGGTGGAACAGAAAGCCGTATTTGGCGAAGTCACTTTTGACGCCACAGAAAAACTGAGTTTCACCGCAGGCGCTCGCTGGTTCGAGTACGATACCGATGTCACCCTGCGCCAGGGCGCACTGCTGGGCGGCAAGTCGCCGAACCTGGAAACGGACTACTTCACCACCAACGAGAGCACCAGTGCCAACGATTCCGACTGGGTGCCAAAACTGAATGCGACCTATCAGTTTACTGACGATGTGATGGGCTATGTAACTTACTCCGAGGGCTTCCGCCGCGGCGGCACCAACGCGGTGCGAGCGTCTTCAGTGTTACCTCGAAGTTATGATCCTGACAAATTGAAAAATTACGAAGTCGGCTTCAAAAGCACCTGGTTCGACAACAGCCTGCGGTTCAATACCGTGGCGTATCGCATGGAATGGGACGACATGCAGATACAGGTGAATGATCCGGAGATATTCTCGCTGGGCATTGTCAACTTTTCGCAGGCACAGGTTGATGGTGTGGAAGTGGACCTCACCTGGCTCCCCGCGCCCGGCTGGGACCTTACCCTCAATGGTGGCTGGATCAATGCGGAGATTTCCCAGGACGATGTCATCACCGGTGAGGGTGGCGTAATTGTGGCGGAGGTTGCCAACGGCACGCAGTTACCCATCGCACCGGAATGGAAAGCGAGCGCATCAGTGCAATACAGCTTCCAGTCCCAGGTGTGGGGCGCAGACGCCTACGTCAGGGTAGACTGGTCTTATGTCGGGGATTCGGTTAATTCCCTGGATGGTACCGAGTCCATTGTGTTCACCCAGGGCCCAACAGAACAACCCTCTTACGACATCGGCAACTTCCGCATAGGGCTGGATGCCGATGAATGGAGCGGCACATTGTTTGTCGACAATGTCACCGACGAGGTCGCGGAACAGTTTTTCAGCAACCGCTGGGGGTCACTGCAACGAATATCGGTGAACAAACCGCGTACGGTGGGTGTCACCATGCGCTGGAAGTTCTGATTTAACAGGCTGCCAGGGCGGCACTCAACCCAGCTCTTTCTTTACCGCGTCCGCAAGCACCGCCATGAAAGTCTCCCGGCTGCGGGCCTTGGTGTTTTTGTGGGCCTCCATATCCAGCGCAGCCAACTGCTCGGCCATGGCGATAGCCCGCGGCATCAGGTCCTCCTCGCTCACCACTTCGTCGAGAAAACCCGCCTCGACCGCTCCGGTAGCATCGTAGAGTTGCGCCAGGGTAACCGCTGAGGTGAAGTGTGCGCTGGCGAGGCGTTCGCGGGCGAGTTCAATCCCGAAGTACGGCAGCGTCATGCCGATGGCGACTTCATTCAGGCCGATTTTGTAGGTGCCGTGTATGCCGATGCGATAGTCCGCCGACAGCGTCAGCAAGCCTCCCATGGCAATGGCGTGACCACTGACCGCCAGTATTACCGGCGCCGGAAACGCCAGCAAACGGCGCGACACGTCTGCACCGCTACGCAACAACTTCACCAGATCATCGCCACCTGCGCCCATAACTTTGAGGTCAAAGCCTGCGGAAAACTTACCCGGGCGGCCACAGATAATAACGACCTTGCCGGCCGCCTCCGCCTGATCCAGCGCGCTTTCCAATTGGGCCAGCATCTCAAAGCCGAGGGCATTGGCCTTGCCGTCATCCATCTGGATAAGCGTGTAATTGTTCTGATGTTTACATTCGACTAACACTGTCATGACGTGGCTCCTGCTCCGGGTTTGTGAGCCCGGGTATTGTCGGATTTTAACAGTGCCTGGCCGATGGCACCTCGATAAACCTTGGGCTTTTGTACGCCGAGCTCAGCTCGCATTTCCGTCAGTGGCCGCTCAAGCTGCTCTTCCCAGTTTACTGTGGCAAACCAGGTCGCAGCCTCGCCCATGCGCCGGCCCTCCGCAACACAGATTTCGACGGGGACCTGAGGCACCTCCTGCCGAAATTTTCGTTTCGCCATGAAAATGATAAACGCTATACCCCGGTTGGGGGTTTGGGTGACCATAAACGACAACAGGCAAAGTTCGCCCAGTTCATCGCGCCCGTAGCCGCATACTACATGCTGCAAATCGTGGATATCACGCAGGCGATTGGCCAACCAGGTCTCGTCTGCACTCCTCTCTCGCCCGCGCGGCGCTTCCTCGCTAGCCCCCACGAGGCCATCCGCACTCAGGTCCTGCGATTCAACGAAATCCAGATAGGCGCGCCCTACACTACCCTCGGGCATGGCTCGCAGCCTCGCGCGATCACTGAGCACCGGCACTATGTCGGGCTTGCGCTGCAACAAGTCCCTACCCTCGGGCGTTTCACCCAGGCGTTGCGCTGCACGGGCCAGGCTAGCACCCTTGAGCGCTTCTATAATCTTGAAAACCTCACCGGTACTCTCGGGGTTGGCGATCAATGCACGCATCGAACGCAGGGCCTGCAATGGTTTTAGATCCTTGATTTCATTAACAATTTTTGTCATTTGGGCTGTCATAATCACTATCTGCCTATATCGAGTGGCCTTCCAGCAAACCACGTTACCTATGATAGCCTGATCCGCCAGAGGTTCAGCATAATCCCTGTCTTTTTGTTGGTTTTTTGTGCTTGCGAACCCTATCCCCAGGAAGCCACCCGCGCCTGTTAAAGCAACGCCAGGGCGATTATCGTTACCGCAGCAAAGGAGAAAATCAGGAGAATACCATCGGCAACGAGAATGAACAGTGTCTTGCCTATGGCACCAGCCAGACTGGACTTATAGGTACGCATCAGTGCCAGAGGCAGATAGACCAACACCAAAAAGGGAAATGCCTCTGTGACAGCATTGCCCTGAAACCAGAAGTGCGCCAGCTGTCCGAACAGGTATAACAGGTAGACAAAGCTGTGGACATGCAGCGTAAACACCAGGTGCTGAAGATAGTGAAAAGGTGAGAATAAATAGCAAAATTTCAGTAGCAGCGCGAACACTGGTAAAAGAAGGAACATCATCTGTGGCAGGTATTCCACCATAGACTGAATTAACTGTCTGGGGTCGTCGGACAGCTTATCCGCATTTTGTTCCAGTCGCTCATCCAGGTCTTTCAGCCATTGCGGACTATCCTCGCGCGCCAGGGATATACTCATTGCAAAGTCGCTAGTGTCCTCGCCCGCTCCGTCAATGTCCCCCGCCGTTTGCACGACACTGGCCCCACCAGCCAACAGCGAGATCACGAGGAACAACAAAAAACTGACGATCAGGTAGAGCCGGAAGGGTGATACATAGCGAGCCCTGCGCCCGACGATAAATTCAGCAGTGAGAAACCCGGGGCGAAACATCAGGGGCAGGAGGGTACGCCAGAAACGCGAGTCCCAGCTGATAACGTCATCCAGCAGCTCGCCCAATACCGCTCCAAAACTAAGGTCGCCGCGACCCTCGCGTTGCCCGCAGTGGCTGCAGTACTGTCCGCCGAGTGCTTCGCCGCAATTACGGCAGTTCCTACGGTTCTCGTTCATAGATAGCACAGTAGCGAAAATTCGCGGCAGCGCCAAGCGTATGCCCTACTCCGGCGGGCTGATTCTATTGATACTTGCTGATCTCCTCACCCTTCCGGACAATGATCTCGATACCGTCCTGGGCCTGGGGACAGTTGTTTCTGCGTATGGTTTTTAACGTTATGGGGTAAAACAGCAAAGAATAGTGCGCCTGATAGCAGCGTAGCTCGCAGGGGTAGGTGAAAATGACAGGATAAGTTTGGTGCCGGCACGGTGGATCGAACACCGGACCTACGCGTTACGAGTGCGTTGCTCTACCAACTGAGCTATGCCGGCACGGCGGCGCAGAGTATAGGCAAACACCCAGAAACAGGCAAATCATGACCCCAGGCAAAAAGACTGTAATCGAACACTATAATACCTGCACCGCACCACTATCCTGGCGAAGTACGATGTCACTGTAATCGCAACTACCGCTGTTGCGTTGAAACAAACTATTGGCGATGAGCCAGACTCGTACAATACGCCCGGGTGGCTCGCCCATATAGTGTAGGTAGTCGGAGTAGAGATTTCGGCGCTCGGTATGCCATTCGCCAAGACCCTGTTCCCCACTGCGGATGACAACATGAAATTCCTTGCCTTTCCAATTGGGCAGCGGACAGTCGTAGCCGGTTCCCACAGGCAGCGTACTGCTCCAGTAGTAGGTTATGTCCTTGCCGTTATCAAATTCGACAGCAATGCTGAGATAATCATGGCTGGGTACGGCATCTTCACGCAGTGGGGAAGGTAATTGTTTCACACACCAGCGCCAGCTGATTTCACTATTTTCCTGCAACGGCACATCCACATCTTTTTGCAGTATGCCGGTACTGCCCGCCGTATGGCAGTGAATACATGGGCTGCCCTCCTCCCCATGACCGTCTCGATAAATCTCGCTCGGACCTACATGCCATAAGTGGTACCAGCCCTCGGGCGTGAGATCACCAGCCTCTATCCTGTCGATTTCGGATTGCAGACGCTGCTCATAATCTCCCGCTTGCTGCAATGCTCGCAAACTTTCCAGCACTCCACCTGTCCAGCGTACTACCAGTATGCGGGTGCCCCCTTGCATAGACGCATAGACAGAGTCGCTCTGCTGTCGAGTGCCCGCGGGATCGGCCCAGTCATTCGGAAAATAGTTACCGAACTGCAGCGGCCCACTGTCGCGCGCAGTAAAGGAGTGACTCTTCCTGGTACCCCGAAACAGGTCGCCGTCGCCAACTTTGCTCCAGATTTGCAATGCCAGTGGCACCCAGATATCGAGGAACCGGTTGGCGTAAACACGCCCTTCGAAGAAATAGCTGACCTCGTCTCCCGCAGAAAGCGACATATCACAGGCCAGCCAGGGTGCCTCGTTGGCCGGCAGGTCAAACCAGCAGTAACTTTCAATCACCCCGGACGGAGCGCCATCCAGCAATTTTTGCATGGAAGCGGCAAACGCATCCAGATCGGGCGCAGCCTCTACCTCACCCCTGAGCCTGCGGCCCACGGTTTTAGTCAGCAGTTTTCCTGCTACAGCAAGTTCCGTTAATGTCCCGGACATATTGTCATCCCGCTTTATTGTGGCTGTGTTTGCACTAGCGCAAGTCTAGCGCATAAAGCCCGAGCGTGACCTGCTCCGACAATGTTTCGTGAATGCGCTCAAACCGGAAGCCCAGCTTACCGAGGAGCTTTATCGAGGAGATGTTGTCTGATGTGGTAATGGCAACAAGTCGCGGCAAGCGCAGCTCTCTCCGCGCAAGCGCTACAAAACTGCCCGCCGCCTCACGACCGTAGCCCAGCCCCTCATACTCGGGCAGATAACCGAAACCAAGGTCTACCTCATCCAGCGAATCCCGCTGTATCAGGCCACAAATGCCGATGGGCGCAGAACTGGATTTTAGTTCCACGAGCATCAGGCCAAGGCCCGGCGTTAGATACATCGCCGACAGCGAATTGACTATAAATTTCCTGGCATCTTCCGCCGACTGGAAGTTCTTGTCGGCTATGAAGCGTTTGAAGGTTTCCGTGCTGTATAACGCGAAAATGAAATCGGAATCGCCCTCGCAGATCTGGCGGAACTTCAGCCTGACTGTTGACCGCGCGATCACAGATCGTCCACACTGATACCAGTGCTCTGGAACATCAGAGCGATGATCACCGCCCTGGGCCCACCGGCTTCTCGATTTCCACCAGGGCATCGGCTATCTCTTCCACCTTGCCCGATACAATAACCTGCGCATCGTACAGACCGCGATTGTAAAAATAGCCGCCAATTTCCTCGGCAAAAAAGTCGATAAGAAACTCCGCCTCGAAACTGCCGATATCCTGGTTCATTTCCGTTTCGAAATAGCGCTTTACCTTTCCCGCTATCTGTTCCTTTTCTTCCTGACTGAATTTGATTTTCGTCATACCTGAAATCCTGCTCCGGGTTATACCTGTACACTTCGAACAGCGCACTTATAGACCACCAAGAACACGGCGGGCACTGCGCGCAGTGTCTCTGTTCAGTATCGCGCCTCCAATTCGGCGATGATATCAGTCACCGGCATAACATCGGCATACTTTGCATGCATATCGAACAGATTGGCGTCGTGAGCGGCACTGTTGCGATCACCCACCGCCTCACGCGCTACCACCACGCGATATTCGTATTGCAGACCATCGACGACGGTGGCACGCACACAGCCACTGGTGGTCAGCCCGGTGACCACCAGTGAATTGACACCACGCCGGCGCAGCCGATCATCCAGGTCGGTCTTGTAAAATCCGCTGGCCCACTGTTTCTCGATCAGCTCATCGTCCGGCCCCTGTATCAACCTGTCATCCACCTGCACCCAGCGCGAACCCGGTGTCAGTACGTTCAGTGCCTGGATGCGAGTGCGAAATACGCGAGCCTGTTCATCACTGCGGTACACCACCGTGGTGAAATACACCGGCAAGCCAGCCCGGTGAAATACATCCAGCAGCCGGGCATTCGCCGCCACCACCTCAGGGCAGTCGCTGCCCAGGGGGCAGGCGGGATCGGTAAACCCCTTGATCATATCCACCACGACAAGCGCGGGTGCGCTGCCCAGCCCAAGGGTTTTGCGTTCGAGATCCATTAACGATACCTCACAGTTACCAAATTTATGCCGTATCCGTTGCCACATGGCCGGGAAGTGCCTCGCGCCGACAGTGCCCTGAGCCATTCCAGGGCCCAGTGTACATCGATTTTGACGGTACCAGATTGCAGCTGACCAACATGCACATTCGCGGGCGCTAACCCGGCGCGATGCGCGAAGCCCTATTTCACGCTGGTATCTCGTCCCTTCTGGTCCCATCTCGTCAAAGATTCTGTAGACTGTGCTACTCCGGGTAACACCCCGGTTTCAGGCAGGGGTAGAGGTAGAGTTCAACATGGACAGTTTCATCATCCTGGCCGCATTCGCCTGCGGTTTCGCAGCGAGACAAATCGGCCAGCCACCCCTGGTGGGTTATCTCATCGCGGGCTTTGCCCTGGGTATCCTGGGCTTTGAGTCATCAAATCTTATCCAGGTAATCGCCGACGTCGGCATTGCCATGATGCTCTTTATCATTGGACTCAAGCTGGACCTGAAAAGCCTGCTGCAGCCGGAGATATACCGCTCAACCCTGGAGCATGGGCTGTCGTTTGGTCTTTTGAGTTTTGGCTTTTTGCTGTTTATAGGGGCACTGGGTCTTCCCCTCGTGTCGGATCTCACCATGCAACAGGCGGCGCTTATTGCCTTCGCATTGAGCTTCAGCTCCACCGTGTGCGCCGTGGCCATGCTGGAAGAGCGTGGGGAATTCCGTGTACGGCATGGCCAGGTGGCGGTCGGCATACTGATTTTTCAGGATATCGTCGCGGTATTGTTCCTGACCGTATCCACAGGAAAAGTCCCCAGTGCCTGGGTATTGTTACTACCTCTCTTATTTTTTGCGCGCCCCTTGTTCAGCTATATGCTGAAAGCCAGCGGACACGATGAGGTACTCATTCTTGCAGGAATCATACTGACTTTTGCTGGCGGGGCTCTGTTTGAAGCAGTTGGCCTGAAGGCTGACCTGGGTGCCCTGGTATTGGGCATACTGGTAAGCAGTGACAAGAAATCTGCGGAGCTGGCAAAATCGATGATCAGCTTTAAAGACATCTTTCTCATCGGCTTCTTCCTCAACATCGGACTGTCGGCCACTCCCTCCCCGGAAATGATATTAATCGCTCTGGCGCTATGCCTCCTGCTACCACTCAAGGGTGTTGGCTTTTTCTTCCTGTTATCGCGCCATAATATGCGCGCGCGAACCGCCCTGCTGTCGGGTCTTGCCCTTACCCAATACAGCGAGTTTGGTCTTATCGTGGCCGCGCTGGCCCTCAAGCTGGGTTGGCTGTCGGCGGACTGGATGGCAACACTGGCGATGGCCGTATCAATCTCCTTTGTACTGTCGACGTACATTAACGGCCGCTCCCATACCCTCTACAGCAGTTTTCGAGACACCCTAAAGCGGTTCGAAACTGCAGCCGCACACAAGGAGGACCCCCAGGCCCCGGCAAGAAATGTTGAAGTTCTCATTGTGGGAATGGGCCGCGTGGGCTCCGGCGCATACGACACTGTCGAATCACAGTACCACCTGAGTGTGTGCGGTGTGGATACGGACAAGAGCAAGATGGCACCGCATCAGGCGGCCGGCCGCAAGGTTATCTACGGCGACGCCGAAGACGCAGATTTCTGGGAAGGGGTGCAAGCCACACATTACAAGCTGGTTATGTTTACCATGCCATCGCTTTCTGAAATGATAGATGCTGTCCAGCAGCTGCGTATTGCCGGATATACCGGAAAAGTGGCCGCTGTCGCTAAACACGAGGACGAACGGGAGGCCATGAAGGCGGCCGGCGCTGACGTCGTATTTAATTATTATGCGGAGGCCGGTGCGGGTTTTGCCGAGCACACCCTGTCCAACTTGCTGGATGTACTGCCGCATAAGCCCGCCAGCGTTGCCGACTAACAGGCGCCATTAGGCCTCAAAAAATAACTGCACCGCGGCTCGCATCTGTGCTGAACCTGCAGCAACAGCCTCATCGCTTATCACCCAATCCCACCAATCCGTGACCAGTGGATACGCTTGAAGAGGGCTCTTCCGGCCGAAAATTGGCCCCAGTAGTAAAACGTAATCCATGCTGGGTGCCAGGGCGATATCGCCGAGGTGCAGGTTGCGATCACTGCAGCCAGGTAGTGTTTGCAGCAGGCGTTCCAAACGGCTCAACTCGGTATCCAGGGCCGCCAATACCTCCTCTGCATTCTCGGTACCCCCTGGCATCTGCACCCGGGAAAACAGGGGGAACAGAGCGCCGGGGCTCAGGTATGTATCGGCATAGCGGGCCAACAACTGCATGTACGCATTGGCCCTGGCACCCTCGGGACGCAGCGAAACCGCGGGCACCACATCCTCAAGGTATTCCATAATAACCCAGGAGTCAGGTAACTGCGTGCCGTCGTCCAGTTCCAGCACTGGTATTCTGCCCAGCGGAAAATACTCAAGCAATTCCGGCGTACGTAGCGCAGCCGGCGGTGGCAACAGTTCCACCTCCAGTCCTTTTTTCATAATCTGCATGCGTACGCGGGTGGCGTAAGGTGAGTAATCCAGATTGTAGAGTTTCAAGTCGGCGCTCTCTGACTGCAAAGATGTGGCAGTATAGATTTATTACCGAAGATGTGGGACTGCGATCCAGCTCTATATTACATATCTTTTACTCTTCCACTGTACCCTTCGATAAGTTCACGGAGGCGCCCCGGTAAAAAAAAGCGATGCCCTGCGCATGGTACAGATTGTCAGCATGAGCTTTCTGGACGCCTACCCGAAGTAGGATACAATAAGAATGGACTTTGTCGCTGACGTCCTGCTGGCAGCCACAACAGGCAACTTCGCATACTTGTTGCGACGCAGCGGGTTGATCCCCTAGCGCGGCGCGGACCGAATTCACTCAATAAGAAGAGTAAGACTGGCATGCATGCTCACCGGGTCGCCCTGATTGTTCTCGCTCTACTCATCGCAGGCTGTGATGGCAACAGCAACAACAACGGCCCCGATCAGCAGATCGACCCCATTCCAGCAGACCAGGCAACTGTATACGCCGCCGCCAACGGCTGCTATGCCATTGGGGCCAGTGATAGTGGGCCCTTTGTCAGCTTCGTCGATGGCGAGGCCGGCTATCAACTGCGGGACATAGACCCCGCGGATGCCAGCCACTTTTTGCTGCGCCCGGCAGATCTCGGCGTTTATCTCCTGTTCGATGAAAACCAGCGGTACCTGACATCAGATGGAACTACACTCACACGCCAGGCTGCGCTGGCGGCGGATACCCGCCTGATTAATGGGGAGGTGGTGATTCAGGACCGCCTGCAATCCGAGGGCGAGTGGGAGTTAAATGCCGCACCCGACGGACTCTTTACCCTGCGGCATTTGCTGTCCGGCGCCTATATCGCCGATGATGGCCTGGCGGCGGACGCCTCCGGGGCCGCCGACCTGCAACTCGTCGAGCAGTCCGGCTGCGCCAGTTTTCCCGAGCTGTCGCTGGACGCCTCTGGCGAGATCGCCATGACGGAGTTCGAAGACGGTGATGTATTCGGTTTTGTGGAAACCCACTCTCACCTGTTCACCAATTTTGCCTTCGGCGGTGGCGGCGTTTTTCACGGCGCCCCTTTCCACCGCCTTGGTGTCGAGCACGCCCTGCACGACTGTGACCTGGCGCACGGTGAAGAGGGCCGCAAGGATTTTATGGGATCTGCCTTTGGCGATACCGAAGGAGCCGGTATATCCGGCCTGGTACCCGCACTCATCGCCGGGGAACTGGCAGAGAAGAATCACAACACCGAGGGCTACCCGGTTTTCACCGACTGGCCTGACGCCCACCGCAGCGCCACCCACCAGGTGCAATACTACAAGTGGCTGGAGCGCGCCTATCTGGGCGGCCTGCGACTGCTGGTACAGCACGCCACAACCAACCAGGTGCTGTGCCAACTCGCGGTTGGCATCGGCGCCCAACCCAAACGCTACGACTGCAACGACATGGTGGCAGCAGATCGCATTATCGAGGAGACCTACGCGCTGGAGCGCTACATCGATGCGCTATCAGGGGGCCCCGGCGAGGGCTGGTTCAGAATTGTCTTCAGCCCCCAGGAGGCGCGCGAGCAAATCCTGTCCGGCAAGCTCGCGGTGGTACTCGGTATTGAAACCTCCGACCTGTTCGACTGCTTCCTGGTTCCCTTTGGCGAGTTCGCACCCTGCGACGAGGCCACGGTGGTCAATAAACTGAATCGGTATCACGACAAGGGTGTGCGCGTACTGTTCCCGGTACACAAATTTGACAATGCCTTTTCCGCAGGCGACGGCGACCGCCGAACCAGCGATATCGGCAATTTTTCTCACACAGGTCACTACACGGATTTCGTAAAATGCAGCGACGATCTGCTCACCTTTCCTGGCGGTTTCGATAAAGGCGGGGTAAATTTTGCAGCCCTTAACCAACCGCGGGACATCTTCGACTCCCCTC
This sequence comes from uncultured Haliea sp., assembly GCA_963977485.1. Lineage (GTDB taxonomy): Bacteria > Pseudomonadota > Gammaproteobacteria > Pseudomonadales > Halieaceae > JARRPM01. Next base: position 510,002 of record CAXBOW010000002.1, on the reverse strand, counting down.
CCCCATTCGATGTCAGTGGTTACGAAGACGACCCACTGGGTACACTGCTCGCTAACTTTTCCCTGTTCAGCGGCGGCCCCCTGGAAGGCGAATATTGCCAAAACCATGGTCTCACCGAGCTGGGCGAATTCCTGATGTTGGAGATGATGAAGCGCGGCATGATTATTGAGGTCGATCACTTCCCGCGCAAAAGCTACCAGCGCGCCTACGAGTTACTGGTGGCAAATGACTACCCGGCCGTGGGCAGCCACGGCCGCAACAACAATGGCCTGCTATACGCACTGGGCGGCCTGTCCAAATCGAATTTTGGCCGCTGCCGCTCGGCCGGCCAGCGCGCAACAATGGACGACAGTTTCCAGGCCCGCATTCAGCTCAAGCGCGACAACGACAGCTACCCTGCCGAGGGGTTTGGTTTCGACCTGAATGGTTTTGCCGGCGCCCCCGGCCCCCGCTTTGGCGACAACAGCGTGTGTAGTGAAGCGCAAACCGATGAGGGCATCACCTACCCCTTCAAATCCTATGCCGGGGATATCACCTTTGAACAGCCGGTAGTGGGCAATCGCACCCTGGATTTCAACACAGAGGGAATGGCTCACCTTGGGCTGGTGGTCGAGTTGATTGAAGATGTCCGGCTCGACGGTGTGACGGACGCAGAGCTGGAGCCCCTGTTCAGGTCGGCAGAAGCCTATCTGCAGATGTGGGAAAAATCCGCAGCGCGTGGCGCCGCCATGAGCCAGTGATCAAACAACCATAGCCCTGCGCCCTCTGGCAGAGCTGAAGCGATAGGAAAGGTTGGTCACAGCCCCCCGGCAATAAACGTTGGCCTCACAGGCGCCGGAAGATGCGTCTCCTCCTCACACCGCGCCCGAATCTCTTCAAGCTCACCGCCAAAGTTGAACACCCCGATGTCATTGCCGCGAGCAGCCACGCGATCCGCGCGCAGTGCCTCTGTGGCAGCGGTATCCACCGCGCCATCGTCGCCAATTACAACACCGTAGCGCTCAGCACCCGCCCGGGTGACCAGGCGACGATCTACGTCCTGGCGCACCAGTTCCGGGTCGCGTTGATAGGGATCTCCCCAGCCGCCACCACCCCAGGTGTTGAAGTACAGAAGGTCACCCTCTTTTACCTTGATACCCTCGGCCTTGGCGGGCAGCCACTGTTCACTGCCATCGGCGCGTACCAACCGTTTGGTGGAGCGCAGGCCGGTCTCGCCACCGAGTACACCCCAGGGATACATCAGCCAGCGATCGTCGTGGATACCGATCTCGCCGTCGCAGAGAAAACAGTAGGCCACGCTGAGTCCGTTGCCGCCCCGGTGCAGGCCGGCGCCTCCGGAATCCGGAATCGTTTCATAGCGCTCGATGCGCAGGGGAAAATAGGATTCGATAAATTCATTGGGCACATTGGTAAAGCCGGGCCACAGCGAGTGGCCGTCCGGGCCGTCACCCACCGGACGCCCCGGGATGCCGCCGAAGCCGATCTGGAATAACTGGAACCACTCGCCCTTCTTGTCATAGCCGGAATAGAACAGGTGGGGTGAATCGGAGAAGCCAGCGGCGTTCAGCATCTGTTCGGGTGCGCCCATGCCCAGCAGCGCGCCCAGCAGGTCAAAGATGCGGCCCAGCGCATGGGTGCGGCCGGACAGCGCCGCCGGGAAATTGGGCTTTAACAAGGTGCCCTGCGGTATACGCACGTCCACCAGCTCGTAGAAGCCATCGTTGAAGACTATCTGCGGGTCCACCACATTGATTGTGAACGACCCGAAGAACATCTTGAACATGTCCTCGTTGAGGTAAAAATTCACCGAGGATTGGGCCTGCGGGTCGGTTCCCTCAAAGTCGAAGATGGCGACATCCCCTTCCCGCCACATTTTGCATTTGATTTTGTAAGGCCCCATGCCCATGCCGTCATCACACAGGTAGTCCTCAAACTCCCGGGGCTCTTCCGGGATGAACATACCGATGATGTGCTTCATGGCGTCGTAGTTACGCTGCAACATGATGCTCATGGTGGTCACCAGCACATCGTCACCAAAGCGCTGCGCGAGTTCCACACAGCGTTTCGCCGCCGTGTTGCAGGCCGCCACCAGGGCATTCAGGTCAAAGCGGTTCCACTGTGGCGTGCGTACATTGTGCAATATCAGTTCCAGCATATCGGCCTGCAGCTCGCCTTTCTTGTACAGCTTGATCGGCGGAATGCGAATACCTTCCTGGTAGATAGTAGTTGCCTGTATGGGAATGGAACCGGGCACCATACCGCCATTGTCTGACATATGACCGAACATGGCGGACCAGGCTATATGGCGACCGTCCTTGAATACCGGCACCAGTACAACCCAGTCGGGCAGGTGCGAGACAGCGGCGTTACACATATAGGGATCGTTGGTGAGAATAATATCCCCCTCCTCGATCTCGGCGTCGTAGGCCTCCAGGAACGGGCCGATAAAGGAACCGAACTGGCCCACCACCATCTTGCCCTCAAGATTGGCAATCATGGGGAAACAGTCGCCCTGTTCGCGAATACCGGGGGACATAGCGGTGCGAAACAACACCGCGTCCATTTCCTCGCGGGCATTGCGCAGGGCGTTCTCGATAATGTCGACGGTAACACCGTCCACTTCAACGGTACTGAAGGGCGCATTATTGCTCTGGATAATACTTGCGGTCATCTTAGTTAACCCCCGTAGCCGGATTGATCAGCAAATTGCCCACGGCATCCACCCGGGCATCAAAACCCGGCAGCACCACGGTAGTGGAATCCATCTCGCCGACGATGGCCGGCCCGGGCACCACCAGGCCCTCGTGGAGGCGCCTGCGATCGTAAATATAGATGTCGTGCCAGCGGCCGTCGTAGTAGAACCGGCTATCGTGAATTCGGCACTCTTCCAGCGCGGTGCCCGCCTGGCCTGTTTTCAGCTCGGCGATAGCCCGGGAACGCGCCTTGACCAGAGCGCGGATCATCAATATTTCATGGCCGTCACCCAGCTTGAAGGTAAACAACTGCTCGTGTTCCGTGTCGAATTGCCCGGTCAATAACGCGACACCCCGTTTCTTCAATTCCTCTTCGCTGAAGTCCACGGAAATCTGAAATGCCTGACCCGCATAGCGCAGATCGGCCTGGTAACTCACCTCGTGATCCTCCACCGGAATACCGTCAGCCAGCAGTGACTCACCCGCCCGCTGTTGCAATTCCCTCAGGTCATCAAGCAGCTGCTGGTCAGTGATATCCCCCGCCATGGTCAGGTAGGTTCGCGCCGCCTCGTCCTGCACCTGGGTGGTCGCATCGCCATAGGCACACAATACGCCCGGACCCGGCGGCACAATCACTGGCCATGCGTCTGTGAGGATGCCCAGGGCGTTGGCATGCAACGGGCCAGCACCACCAAAACCTACCAGCGCGAAGTCCCGGGGGTCGTAACCCTGCTCTACTGACACCAGCCGCAACGCGCCAAACATGGACTCGTTGACGATCTTGCAAATGCCCTCTGCGGCCGCCATGAGATCGATGCCCATAGCGCCTGCAACTTTTTGCACAGCTGCCACAGAAGCGTCCCGGTCAATATCCATCTTGCCGCCCAACTGAACGTCTGACGGTAGATAACCCAGCACCACGTTGGCGTCGCACACGGTGGGCAGCTCGCCACCCTTCATATAACAGGCCGGGCCGGGAACAGCGCCGGCCGATTCCGGACCCACCCGCAAGGCTTTGGTCAATTCCGGCACAAAGGCAATAGAGCCACCACCGGCACCCACCGTGCGCACGTCCACCGACGGCGCCCGCACCCGCACATCACCCACAATGGTCTCGCGCCGCACCCGTGCCCGGGAGTTCTGTATCAAGGCAACATCGGTAGACGTGCCGCCCATATCGAAGGTGAGAATGTTGTCAAAGCCGGCTCGGCTGCAGAAATAGATCGCTCCGGAAACCCCTCCCGCAGGGCCAGACATCAGCAGGTTGACCGGGGATTCTGCGGAGCCGCGCGCAGAGGCAAGGCCGCCGTCGGAGCGCAGTATGGACAATTGCGTATTCACCCCCATACGCTCCTCCAGGGCCGCCTGCATATTGCGCACATATTTGGCCACCTCCGGGCGCACGTAGGAGTTGACCACGGTAGTCTCAGTGCGTTCGTACTCCTGCATCTCCGGCACCACCTCACTGGAGATGGAAATCGGGGTGTCAGTAAAAATCTCGGCGGCGATATCCCGCGCCCGCCGCTCGTGCTCGCCATTGATATAGGCGTTGATAAAACAGATGGTCAGGGCCTGCACCTCGCCCCTGGCATGCAGTTTCTGCAAATCCACACGCAACTGCGCCTCGTCCAGATCGCGCACTACCGCGCCATCGGCAGCAATACGCTCACTCGCCCCGATAGTGAGCTCCAGCGGCGCCAGCAGGGGTTTCTTCACAAAACTGACCCAACCGCCCAGCCCACCCGGACAGAATGAGCGGGCCACCTGCAAGGTGTCTTCATAACCGCTGGTTGTCACCAGGCCCACTATTGCGCCCTTGCCGGTGAGCACGGCATTGGTTGCCACGGTGGTGCCGTGCATCACCCTGTTTACACTGGTCGGGTCAATGCCTGATTCATCACAGATACGGGCTATGCCATTGAGCACACCAATAGAGGAGTCCTCTGGAGTGGATGGTACTTTCGCGGTATGCGTCTCGCCCGTGTTTTCATTGATCAGCAGGAGGTCAGTAAAAGTCCCCCCCACGTCTACGCCCAACCTGTAACTCATTTTGATCTCCTGATTTGTCTCTAACCGGTCTGTTTCGCAAGCCAGGGCTTCAACCAGGGCTTGCACCGCCCCCCCGGTGCAGTACCCGTCAGCTCTTCGGCGAGATCGGAAGCACGCAATAACGCGCCGAGATCAATGCCCGTGTCAAAACCCATCTGCTCCAGCATCATCACCACGTCTTCCGTTGCGACATTACCGCTCGCTCCGGGCGCAAAGGGACAACCGCCCAGGCCGGCGATGGAGGCATCGAACCGGCGAATACCAGATTCCACTGCAGCAAACACATTGGCAAGGCCCAGTGCGCGGGTGTCGTGAAAGTGGCATCCCAGGCGTTGCGCGCCGTGGTCGCGAACCAGGTCGGCGGTGAGGCTGCGTACCTGCTGCGGATTACCGGCACCGATAGTATCGGCGATCACGATTTGATCTGCGCCCAGTGACAGGAATTTCGCCGCCACCGCACGCACTACCGCCGGATCAGTGACACCGTCGAAAGGACAGGCAAAGGCGACCGAGATCACGGCGATCACCTCTATGTTATCTTGCCGCGCACGGGCCAGAATATCCGCTGTTACAGCTTCTGCTTCCGCCATGCTCATGTTTACGTTCTTGCGGGCCATGCCCTCGCTGGCGTACAACACCATGGTGACAGAACGGGCACCGGCCGCATGGGCCAGTTCATAGCCTTTCATATTGGGAATCAGCGCGGTGTAGTGAATCGGGCTGTCGCCTGCCAATTGGCGCATGACGTCATCTGTTCCCGCCATAGCGGGAACCGCTTTTGGCGACACAAAGCTCCCCACCTCTATGCTGCCAACACCTGCGGCGGCGATTTCCGCTATCAGGTGCAGGCGTTCGTCAACAGAGAGAATCCGCGGCTGGTTCTGCAAGCCATCGCGCGGCCCCACGTCGGTTACGATAATGCTGTTGCTCACTTCCCCTCCCCTAATCTGAGATAGCCATCGGCGACCACTGGTATAGGCCGCCGTTCAGGCTATGACGCCGGCGGAGCGCAATTCCTCCATCTGGCTGTCGTCGAGCGCCAGGATTCCCCGCAGCACCTCATCGTTATGGCTGCCAATTGCCGCACCCGGCCAGTCCGTCCTACCCGGCGTGGAGCCCAGCTTTGGCATGATGGCAGGTATCTTCAGCGGCTTGCCGTCTATTTCCACACTCTCGAACAAGCCGCGGGCCTGGTAGTGAGGGTCTGTCATCATATCTTCCACACTGTAAATAGGCCCTACCGGCACCCGGGCTTCCTCCAGGGTGTTAATGATATGTGCGGAGGCATGTGTGGCGCACCAGAGTCCCAGGGCCTCATCGATTTCGTCCTCGTGCTCAATACGGCCCGCGTTATCTGCCATCGCCGGATTCTCCGCCATGTCAGAGCGCCCGGCTACAGTCATCAGCCGCTTGTAAATCGAATCGCCATTGCCACCGATCACCACATACTTGCCATCATCACAGCGATAGGTGTTAGTGGGCACGATGCCGGTAACCGTTGTGCCGGACGGCTCACGCACTACACCCGCGCCGTCGTACTCCGGCACGATGCCCTCCATCAGGTTGAAAACCGATTCGTATAGCGCCACATCCACCACCTGGCCCTCACCAACTCCCGGCTTCGCACGTTGAATGAGCGCGAGTGCGATACCCAGGGCCGCATGGATAGCCGCCACCGTGTCGCCCAGGCTGATATTGGGGCGCACCGGGGCCTTACCCGGCTCGCCATTGATGTAACGAAAGCCGCCAAAGCCTTCTGTGACAGAGGCATAACCGGGTTTGGCGGCATAGGGACCTGTTTGCCCGTAACCCGAGATGCGTGCATAAACAAGGCCGGGATTGCGCTCTTTTACCTGTTCCGGGCCCAGGCCCCACTTCTCCATCAAGCCGGGGCGAAAATTCTCTACGACCACATCTGCCGTCTCCAGCAGTTTCATTACAAGCTCCCTGCCCTGTTCAGACTTGAGGTCAAGGGTGACACTTTTCTTGTTGCGCCCCAGGCTGCGATACCACAGTGAGGTGCCATCGCGCACCTCGCGCCAGCCGCGAATAGGGTCGCCGCCGGGTGGCTCCACCTTGATTACTTCAGCACCAAAATACGCCAGGATGGTGCCGGTAAAGGGCCCCGCCAGTAACTGCCCCATTTCAATAACCCGCAAACCCTCCAGGGGGCGGCCAGAATCGCTCATTAATATCTACCTCGTCCAAAAAATCAGCATTTGTTATATAACAACAATATATCATTTGAATACAAAGGGAACCGGGTGTGGAGATGCGATAGTGACAGAGAACTCTGCCGGGCAATACGCCCTGCCGCAGGCATTATTGTTTTCTCGACCACTACCATTTATCACCAGCTAACAAACGCGCCAGAACCGCCAGGCCCCTGCCTTTGTTGCTGAGCTTCCAGGCCAGGTAACTTTCCATCTTGTTATCGTTTTCCATCGGCAACTCAATCAGCTCCCCGCTTGCCAACTGGCTGCGAATACGATGCCGGGGCAAATGCCCGACACCCAGGCCGGCCTGAATCGCCTCCTGCTTCTGCGCAATATTCTGTACAAACAACCTGCTGCTGCCGTCCGCCAGCCCCGCCGTGCGGACAATACCGGCCGCCGAGGTGTCATGGGTGACAATCCGCCGAAGAGTGGGCAACACATTCTGCAGGCTTTCCGGATCGGCCGCCAAATTCGCATATAAGTGGCGGGACGCGATGACCGGCACCAGTTCCGGCTTGTCCAGCCCTATAGCACGGTATCCCAGCTGCCGTGGAACCGGGCCAGGCGCACCGACCACCAGGTCCACACGATCCTGCTCCAACGCTTCCCAACCGCCATTGAGCACACACTCGATAACATCAATTTCGATACTGGCATGGTCCGCCATAAAATCTGTCAGCAGGGCAAAAAACACGGGATACGGGTACAGTGACTCCACCGCGATGCGCAGACGTGGCTCCCACCCGGTGGCGACCTCTCTCGCCCTGTCGGCCAGCCGGGCACTTGCCTCCAGCAGGGCTCTGCCCTCCTCCAGCACCAGTCTGCCCGCCGGCGTCATCACGGAACGCCGACCCTGGCGCCGAAACAGGCTGATATCCAACTGCTCTTCCAGCTTCTGGACGCCGTAAGAGAGCGCCGATGTCGCTTTGTCCAACTCCTCGGCGGCTTTGGCAAAGCTGCCGCGCCGGTCAATGGCGTCGAGTATTTCCAGCGCTTCGAGGGTGATGGGATTGCGCATGCGCACGGGCTGTCACCATAGTTCTAAACTTTCGAACATTTTAATCATAATTATCCTCTTTGTGCCAGACAGCCAATCCCTATACTAGTGCTGTAGAGCAAAAGAAATTGTTCGGTTGGTTCGACGGTTATGACCTTTAATACGCTGCGGACCATCAGCCTCGAGAGCGCACTGCTTGCCAAACTCACCAACTGATACCAGGGAGAAAAATCATGGGTTTATTACAAAAAGGCCAATGGGTAGACCAATGGTACGACACGAAAACAAGCGGCGGAGAGTTTCGCCGACAGGACAGTCGCTTCAGAAACTGGGTGACCGCCGAGGGCTCGGCCGGCCCCAGCGGGGAGTCCGGCTTCAGGGCAGAGAAAGGGCGTTACCGCCTGTATGTTTCACTCGCCTGCCCCTGGGCCCACCGCACCTTGATCTTCCGCCGCCTGAAGCAATTGGAAGACTATATTGATGTCACGGTGGTGGACCCTGTCATGCTGGAAAACGGCTGGGAGATGAAAGAACCTCTCTACCAGCTGGACTTTCTCTATCAGTTGTACTTGAAGGCCGACTGCGGCTATGAGGGCCGGGTTACCGTACCGGTGTTGTGGGACAAGCACTCTGAAACCATTGTCAGCAATGAATCCTCAGACATTATCCGCATGTTCAACAGCGCGTTTGATCACCTGACCGGTAATACCGACGACTATTATCCGGAGCAACTGCGCCAGTCCATAGACGCTCTTAACGAGCGTATATACAGTGATATCAACAACGGCGTCTACCGCGCAGGTTTTGCCACATCCCAGATGGCATATCAGAAGGCTTTTGATCAGTTATTCGAGGCACTGGACTGGGTTGAGGACATTCTTTCACAGCAGCGCTACCTCGCCGGTGGACACATCACAGAAGCCGACTGGCGCCTGTTTACCACGCTGATCCGCTTTGACGCTGTGTACTTTGGTCACTTCAAAACCAATCGGCAACCGCTGTCCACGTTTCCCGCCCTCAACGCCTACCTGCACGAACTCTATCGTGTGCCTGGTGTGGCAGAAACGGTAAACTTCCACCACATCAAAACCCACTACTACGTTAGCCATCGCACCATCAACCCCAGCGGTATTGTACCGGCGGGTCCGCGGCTGGATTTTGACAGCCCGGGTGCGCGGTAACAAAACGCTGGAAAAACCTACTCCTCGATAATCTCGCGGCGAAATCGCACGGCCACACTGCGCGGCTGCACCTGCAAACCTCTGGCCAGCAAATGTGCCTTGGTAAATGCCGCGCCATACAACAGAATCAGCGATGAGTAGTTCACCCAGAGCAATAACAGCACCAGAGAGCCAGCGGCTCCGTAGGTGGAGGCTGTGGCCGTGTGGGAGAGGTACAGGGCGATCAGGGAGCGACCCACGGTAAACAGCACTGCCGTCAACAGCGAACCCATCGCAACGTCGCGCCAGCGCAGCTGCACATCCGGTAGCACTTTGAATATGGTGCCGAACAGCAGCGAAGTCACCAGGATGGAAATGATAAGCTCCAGTGTACTCAGGGCGATGTGATACCAGGGCAGCCAGCCCTGAAGAGTGGGCAGTATTACCCGCAGCCCCACGCTGAGCGACAGGGATACCAGCATCACGAAACCGACCGCGAGCACGATAGTGAGAGAGGTCAGGCGCTTTCTGATAAACAGTGCGATGCTGTTGCGCGACGGTTTTGGCGCGACAGTCCAGATGGTGTTTAGCGAGTTCTGCATTTGGCCAAATACGGTTGTCGCACCAACCAGCATGGCCATAATCCCCGCTATGGTGGCAAACAGTCCACCCTCTTTAAGGCTGGAACTGGAGACAGCCTGTTGCACAGCCTCGGCGGCTCGCGCGCCAATGGTTTCCTGCAGCTGTGCGACGATTTGTCCCCGCGCTGCCTCCTCACCATAAAAGACGCCGACAACACTGACGATCACTATGATCACCGGCGCTATGGAAAACAGGGTAAAGAATGCCAGCGAACCGGCGTTGGCGAAAGCGTTGCTCTCCAACCAGATTTTCGCCGCATGTTTCAGTATATTTAGCCAGTATTTGAAACAATCGATTAAGCTGCGTGCCATGTGTAGTGGATTTCCATCAGACAGAGGGGCGACGGAGTTTATCGCCCAGTGGGAGCGGACAGACTACCAGAGTCTACCGCTATTCAATAGTTAACAGAAACCCGAGTATTCGGGACAGGGATAGCCTTTGAAACTCGATCTCGAGTATGTCAGAAATCAGTTCCCCCAGATGAAGGACGATGCCGAATTTGTCTTCTGCGGTAACGCCGGGGGCAGTTATGTGGCACAGCCAGTGCTCGACATTTTTGCGCATTACAACAGTCACTTGCGTGTGCAGCCCTATTATCAGTACCCGGCATCTACCCTGGCTGGCCAGGCCATGGATAAGGCGCGCAACGGCTGGACCAGGGCCCTGAACATAGCTGACGAGGAATTAACCATTGGTCCCTCAACATCAATCAACAGCTATGTCATGGCACAGGCTCTGGGGGCCAACTGGGGAGCGGGAGACGAAATCATCGTGAGCCTGCAGGATCACGAGGCCAACCAGGGCGTTTATCGACGCATGGCCGAGGCCCGGGGGGCCAGGATTCGCGAGTGGCCTGTTGACCCCGAGACCGGGTTGCTGGACCCCGAGGATCTGTTTCCACTGCTGAACGAACGCACTCGTTGGGTTTTTTTCACCCATTGCTCCAATGTCATCGGCACGGTGAACCCCGTTGCCGCGATCGTCGCGGGTATACGTCAGCGTTCAGCCGCGCGCGTTGGTGTCGACGCGGTGGCCTATGCGCCGCACCATATCAGCAACCTCAGGGCACTGGATGTGGACATGTATATGTTCAGTCTGTACAAGGTGTTCGGGCCGCACCAGGGGCTGCTATACCTGAAGGCGGAACTACAGGCCGAGCTGCCACCGCAATGCCATTTTTTCAACCGGGATGACAGTCGCAAACGATTTGATCCGGCGGGGCCCCAGCACGCCGAAGTGGCCGCCTGCCAGGGAGTACTGGATTACTTCGACCAATTACACCTGCACCACATCGGCGACAATTCCGCCCCCGTAACGGCCAGAATGGAGCAACTGCACGCCCTGTTCGGCGCCCACGAGCAAAAACTGGCAAGCACCCTGCTGGACTATTTGGGCAATTCACCCAGGGTACGGATACTGGGCAAGCCACACTGCAGAGACAATGATCGAGCCCCCACTGTCGCGCTCGCACCAACAGGACAAACTGCGTCCGCGTTGGCAGCCACGCTGCAGTCGCAGGGCATTGGGGTCGAATGCGGGAATTTCTATGCACACCGATTACTCGAGAGTGTGGGGATAGACCCCGCGGCGGGCGTACTGAGAATCTCGCTGGTGCACTACAACACCAGCGCGGAGGTCGAACGGGTACTAGCAGCGCTGGACGCAGCACTGTAGACAGCCTTTAGACTGAGACCTGACTGAGCCCCTGCCCTCGCAGAATGAGAGTTTCAATATAGGGCATAGCGTTCTTGTACATTCTGGATACTGGGCAGTCATAGACAGCTCCCCGTCCAGTGCCCTCTTTTCTATCCTTGCAGGTTCCAGAGCAAACGGTGGATTGTCCGCAAATTACAGCCTATTCTGAGGCTCGCCAGGAAAGTTAAATGTCAGTGTGTCAGGAGTTCCACTTGGTCTCTCGCAAAATCTGGTTGCTAAAGCTTGTACTGCCCATTCGCTACGGCAGGCTGCTTACGGGAATACTGCTGCTGTCACTGCTATTGCCGTTCTTTTACCTTGGGGCGGGGGAAGTGTCCGAGGGTTACACCCCCGCCCTGTTTTTCAGTCTTATCCTCGCTTATATCATACCGGTATTCAGTTTTATTACGGCGAAATCGCATGAAGCGTTAGTGGAACTGCGACCAATTCTGGAACTGGACGATCAGGCCTTCGAGCAAGCCCAGGCGCGCCTGCACTCGGCCAGCCCCGCTTATACGGTGCTGTGCCTGGTGGGCGGAGCCCTGGCCGGCGCTGTACACATGAGCTATATTCGCGGCTCGGTGAATGGATTTATCGCTGAAATGGTAATCAGCGTACCGGGGTTTATGAGCACCCTGGGCGCCTTGATGGTATGGATGGTAATGACTACCGTCGTTGCCATGCTGATTCGGCAAACCCTGCTATTCGCCCGCCTGGGTGCCCATACAGTTCGCGTCTCACTGCTCAATACTCGTAAGTTGTTACCGTTTGCCCGGGTCTCAATCAGTGCCACCCTGGCGGTTATTGGGGCGTTGGCATTTTTTCCGCTCATCGGCCTGGAAAGCGGGTTGGACCTGGCGGAAAGTCTCCCCGGCGCTATCGCTCTTCTGGTGCCGCTGCTGATTATGTTCATCACCCCCGTATGGCCGGTTCAACGCAGACTGGCGCAACTGAAGGAGCGGGAACTGGCGATCTTGAATGACAAGATAGAGGCCTGCTCTGAGGCGACAGGCGTAACTGATATCGAAACCCACAGAATTGACCTGCTCCTGCCACTGCTCAGTTACCGACGGGAAATTTCCCAGCTGTCCACCTGGCCCTTTGATGTAGGCAACATAACCAGATTGACTTTCTATCTAATTATTCCCCCTTTGACCTGGGCGGGCGCTGCACTGATAGAAAAAGTAGTAGACTCACTGCTTTGAGTATATTTATAGCCAGGAAACTGGATTAGTCAGTGTCCGCTGCAGGCAATTTCCTGTCAAACAACCCGTTAGAAGTATCATGAGGAGTACAGCAATGAGGCCAGGCACAACCTCCACCCTACTGTTTGCATTTGCCACCGCCATAGCATCAAGCCTCAGCGGCGCATCTGAGCCGGTGACAAGTAGCAACGTCGTTCCACTTGAAGCAGCAGTATTGACCGGCAACGAGACGATCCAGACTGACTTCGGCACCCTTCAGCTCAATGAAACTTACCTGGACAAGGACTCAATTAACAAGCTTAACGATCAGCTGGCGTTGCAGCGAGCCATCGATTTGTACCAGTGGTCGCTGCCCCTGACAACGTTTCAGATGTGGTACAAGGCCCACAGTGAAGTCTATGGGGGCAAAGACCTCGACTTTGTAGAGTACGACTCCTTTAATGAAAAAGTGGGCATTCTCACGGCCAACGCAACTACGCCGTATATCATAACCTGGGTGGATCTTTCGAAAACGGGGCCTGTTGTCATTGACTATCCAGCCGGTCCCTCGGCAGGCAGCATCATGAGCTTCTATCAACTCTCACTTTCCGACCTCGGCTTAACAGGCCCCGACAAAGGCAAAGGTGGCAAATATCTTGTTGTGCCTCCGGGCTACGATCTAGCGAATGTCGATGCCGAGGACGCCTTCGTCGTTCAGGCCACGACGAATAAACTTCTTATTGGCACGCGATTTCTGTCAACCGACGAAGCGCTAACCGAAAAGATGAAAGAATCGCTACTCGTCGGTAAGCATGGTGAGCCGCTCAAGCCAGCGAAGTTCATAAGCAACACCAATAAACGGTTCAAGGGGGCGCCCAGTCGTGGCCTCGCATACTTTGAGCTGCTGCATGAGACTATTCAGAACGAACCCGTCATACCGCAGATCATCATCTTCAATACCTATCTGAAATATCTGGGTATCGAGAGCGGCAAGCCCTTTGCCCCCACTGACAAACAGAAGGTGATGTTTGCCAGAGCTGCTAACCTCGGCGAGCTCATGTCCAGAGCGAATCAGATGAAACCCCGCCAGGACCAGCCGTATTATGACAACAGCAATTGGTACCGTCTGTTGTCGAACTTTCCTGTGACCTTGTTCAACAAGGACTTCTACTATCTGGATGAGAGTGACGAGTACTACTACGAGGCCGTCACCGTGACCAAGGGGATGCAGTCCAACTTACCCGGTCCGGGCACCACAAGTTACCTGACGACCAAGCAAGACAGTAACGGACACTTCCTGAGCGGCTCCCGTACATACAAATTGCACCTGCCAGCAGGCATTCCGGCTTCCAACTTTTGGGCACTAACACTCTATAGCGAAGATACCCGCGGCTTTATTGATAATGTGGATGCGAAGAACAAACTACGCGCGACTAGCCTTGATTCCAGGGACAAATATTTCGCCACCAATGCTGACGGCAGTGTCGATCTGTATGTGGGGCCCCGGCCTCCAGCAGGAAAAGAAGCGAATTGGCTGCAAACGCAAGCTGGCGAGGGATGGTTTCCATTATTCAGATTCTATGGCACCGAGCAGCCGTTCTTTAACAAAACCTGGCAAATCGGCGAGTTCGAGTTGATGGAACAGATAGTTAATCGCTAACAAACACTTATAACGGCCGGCGCTAGCGCGATTGGTTTGGCGACGTTAAACTTCTCAAGTACGTCGAAAACCCTCAATTCTCCAGAGCTATAAAGCAATATCATGACAAAAACGACACTGTCCCTGAAGGTGAAAAGAAATAAGGGCCCCAAAAAAGCCGATCGGGTAGTCAAGGAGGCCTCTCATGGCGACCCACAAAAGCGCTTTTTAAATGGCATAGCCATCAATCCTTCTGAGTGCATTCGCCTGGAGTCAGGTTCTCAGCAACTCACCACGCGGGCGATGGATTTACTCACACCAATCGGAATGGGGCAGCGAGGCCTGATTGTAGCCCCACCTGGCTGCGGGAAAACGACCATTTTGAAACACATCTGTCAGGCCGTTGGCGCAGCTTATCCCAAGATAAAGCTCTATGCGTTGCTCATTGATGAACGACCGGAAGAAGTGACTGATTTCAAGCGCAGCGTGCCAGCTGAAGTACACGCCTCATCCTCGGATGAAAGCTATGACCAACACGTCCGTGTGGCCAATGACCTTCTCCACACCGCTCGCCAGCAAGCTGGTGAGGGTCACGATGTGATGATTGTCATTGATTCTCTCACAAGGCTTTCTCGTGTACATAATGCAGAGCAAAAGGGCGGCGGACGTACCATGTCGGGCGGGCTTGACTCCAGGGCCATGGAGATACCACGAAAGCTTTTTGGTGCAGCCAGGAAGATTGAGAACGGTGGGTCGCTTACCATCCTGGCAACGATACTCGTTGATACTGGAAGCCGGATGGACCAGGTGATATTTGAGGAGTTCAAGGGCACGGGTAATATGGAAATGGTTTTATCGCGGGAGGTTGCAGAACAACGAATTTTTCCCGCATTGAATATTTCTAAAAGTAGCACCCGCCGAGAGGAGCTTATTCTGGATGCGAAAGATATCGAAAAGATAAGAGCCTTGCGCAGGGCGCTTACCCATCTTAAACCTGTAGAGGGCGCTAAAAAGCTTGTAGAACTACTTGAGAAATACCCAACGAATGCAGAGTTGTTGAACCGCTAATCACTAACCGAAAGCCTCAAGCCTTTTTCCAGGGAACCCTAAATGAAAAGTAACACCCGCGCTGAATTCAACTTATGCCATACAACTGAGATTCCGCCGCTGTTAAAGTCAATAAAAAGCATACCGGACCACCGCCTCTCAATAGCCTATTCAGCCCATTAAGATGACCGACGACTCAAAAAATGTGTTGCAACGTGGCATGGAAAATATCCACGAGCCATTCTCCAATTTCATTCGCGCCCAGACAACCTCCGGTATGTTTCTACTGGTCGCTACCATTGCAGCCCTTTGGTGGGCAAATTCGGTTTACTCTTCTACCTACCAGAACCTGATACACACGCCTATTGGTTTCTTTGTAGGTGAACTGGAGCTACGCGCTTCACTAAAACACATTATAAATGACGGCTTAATGGTGGTATTTTTCTTTCTGCTCGGTCTGGAGATCAAGCGGGAAGTACTTGCCGGAGACCTCGCTCGCCCCGACAACCGGCGCATGCTGATTTGCTGTGCTGTCGGCGGAATGGTTTGCCCGGCAGTGATTTATTCCGTGTTCAACTGGTCACTTGACTCACAGAATGGGTGGGGCATACCAATGGCGACCGACACTGCGTTTGCGCTGGGTGTCCTGACTATTGTGAGAAAGCACATCCCCACTGGCCTGCTGGCTTTCATCGTTGGCCTCGCCATAGTCGACGATGTCGGCGCGATACTCGTCATTGCAGTTTTTTATTCCCAGGATATATCTGTTCTACATCTGTGCCTGTCATCGGCATTGATCGCGTTTTTGGCAGTGTCCAACTACGCTGGCATACGCCAGCCGCTGTTCTATATTATTGTTGGCGTGGCAGCCTGGTGGATGATGTTGAAGTCCGGCGTCCATCCGACGGTCGCCGGGGTCGCCATTGCTTTGACTGTGCCAGCAAGGCCCACACTGGCGTCAGGCAAGTCGCTACACAAAGCACAATCAGTGATCAGCTCAATACAGAAAAACACTGATGAAATAGATGTTCTCGGGAGCAGACGAGATCACGAAAAAGTATTGGAGGTACGCGATTTTGCCGAACGTGCCGGCACACCCCTGCGACGCTGGGAAGATGCACTGGACTTACCAGTAGCACTATTTATCCTACCGCTTTTTGCGTTGACCAATGCTGGTGTGGTGTTTGGCTTTAGTTCATTTATCGATAGCCTGCAACACCCTATCGGCCTGGGAATAATAACGGGGCTCGTCATTGGAAAAGTTCTCGGTATTTCAGGTGCTTGTTGGCTAGCCCTGCGCTACAACATCGGCTGCTTACCTGCAGGGGTTAATTTTCAACACGTCGTCGGCGCCTCGCTTATAGCCGGAATAGGCTTCACCATGTCCACTTTTATCGCCGCACTGGGTTTTGACGGACAACCGGCGCATCTCCACAATGCAAAAACGTCTATATTGGTCGCCTCAGTTCTTTCCGCAATTATCGGCATTCTATATTTCCGAATTCTCTCTGCAAGAGAGGAAAAATCGCATTAGATCCACCAATCGCAGTTATATTGGAGGTCATTCTTGCGCCAGTAACGGTGCGACAGAGGCCTGACACTCCCACGAAACGTCCGTTTTCAGTGACACATGATCTTAAGTTCTGCGTGTTGACTCGGTCGCTGTGTTTGCGCAAAGCTAGTCACTGTGGATTGACCGTACTAACAGCTTGAAATTCTCCCGCGACCGCTCGGTCCGCAATAATGCCTTTAACTCGAGACGCACCTCTGGCGTTTTCGTTCTGGGTGACGACAATGCCGCGATAGCCGCCCTGCGTGTTCTCGGGTCAGGGTCGGTGGCAGCAAACTCGAGCACTCTATTTCTTGTACCACTGTCCAGGGGGTAACGCTCGAGAGAAGACAATACAACTGTTCGTGCAGTTTCGCTCAAATCATCGTTAAGTAGAGTGGAAAGCGTTGTGTAGGCGCCTTTGGTTCCTATCCGCCCCAGCGATTCTATGGCGGCAAGCTGAACACGACGATTTTTATCATATACATAATCATTGATGGTGTCTGTCGCCGTGGCACTGCGTGTGTTGCCCAAAGCCCCGATGATCGCTTCGCGCTCCCTGTAGTCCTCTGTGTTCGATAATTTATCCACTAAATGGAATTCGAGCTCCTTGGCCAGCGGGTCATCTGGCCTTCTACCGATGATGGTTCCAACCGTGAACAGTAGCGAGTTGTTCGTCACCACGTCAGTTGACTCCATAGGCTTGACGAGCAATTCCGACAGAACATCATATGCATCAGGCGCCAGTGCTACTGTAGTACCAGCAAGGGCCTGTAGCGCCCTGAACTTATCGTTCGGTGCGATCTCACTTGATGAAAGAACACTGGCGAGCAGGTATTGCGATTCCGTGGTATCGACCAGTCCAAGTGCATTGATCAGTCGCATTCGCTCGTCATCCGTCAAGGCGTTGCCAGACAGTGATGGCAGTAGCGCAGGCAAAGCACCGGAAAACTCCTGCAAGTGCATCGCCAGTGTAAACGAGTCAATGTCGGTGAGGTCGTGTGACGCCAGAAAATCTAGCAGCTCATCCGGGGAGGCTTGAACTTCTCTACCAGATAAGTTAGTCGCAGCAACCACACGGCGCCACTCCATCACGTTCGGTGGCAAATCGAAGATGGTGCTGTTGAGGAATTCCTCTCTTTCGGCCAGCGTTACTGTACTGTGATTATCTGACCGCATATTCTCAGTGATAGTAATCGTCAACTGCTCCTTGCTGTCAAGGTGGCGCAATAGACATGGCCCATTCGTATAGCTGAATTCGGAAGCGACGATCTCTATCTTGCCGTCGCCCACATCCGATCCCAGGGTTTCGTATTTAATCTTGTTCTTGACTATCTCTTCACCCCGGATACGATATTTAGCGAGATACGTGCCGTTCAGGTCTTTCTCTCTACGCTGAAAACCATCTATTTCCGGAGCTTCGATAAACTGGAACAAGTAAGCCAGACTGCGAAATTGCTGTTGAGTTTCGGGATCTACCCATTGCGGGAACCAAAAATCGACAATCAGCCCGTCGGCGCTTCGCTTGAAAGCAAACGGTGCGTACTCTCCAGGCAGCGATAGCGGCTGACCATCAATCTCTCCCGTGCTTTCATCAATAACAAGGGCGAACCAGTTTCCCGCCTCACCTGACTCCAGCGCGGTAAGGGAGAGCCGCTGTCGTAGCGCCACACGCTGTGTGACTTTAGTGTCCAATAGAAACTGGGTAAACCGTACTTCCGTCGTCAGCTCGTACTGGTTTTTGCAAGTACCATGTGTTGCCTGCGCGACCATCATGGCCAGTATCACTGCCGCCAGAAATTTAATGATTGGGGACAAGTAGTACGGCCTCCTTCTCAATCAAAGTCCATTCCTTGTCGTACAGGGCGCCGTCACTTTCATAAAGCCAGAAATCCGTTCTGTCGTTCTCCTTGATGCCGCACGGATAGGGCAAGGGCGACCACCAAACTGTGCACCACTCGAACTTGGATACTTCTATGTAGACACCAACTTTCATGTAAATCGCCTTTATGTGCGGCTTGACCTCGAACAACGCTCGCGCATTGTCGCTGTCAGGCTCAAATCCGGCTTTTGCATTGCTGAAGAAACCGGCGGATAGAATACCGCCAGCCACCTGTGGACCGACTTTGACACCTAAAACTGATACACGTGCCTGGCCCACAAGCAGCAGTTCAGCCGCTGGTGACGTCCCGGAAACGATCAGTTCCTGGCCTGTATTTTCGACGCTAATTCCCGCTCCCAGCTGAGCGTCTACCAAAAGTTTCAACTCAATGGGCACAATACCTATATATATTATCCCGGTTGCCAAGCTTTCGGAGTCTTCCCATTTTTTATCTACAACCGATATCGGTACGAATGTCGGAGGAACATCGATGGGAAGAGAATATATCGTTAAACCGTGGAAAAGCAGTGACGCTCTCATCTCTGCATAATCTATGGTTCCGCCCTTAACAGTACTGGCCGACCAACGGGCAATCATGAATTCCACCGGGTCACTGTCCAATGCCCAGACATTCAGGCCTACATCGCTGAAAATTGAAGCGGCCTTCTCGCCATCCGAAACGTTATCTATTGTTGCGTATTGAGCCATAATGATGCCGGCGGCCACTATGGATTTTTTACCAAAATTTTCATCCCAACTGCCGAAATTCTCCCGAACCAGCTCCTCATTTTCAGATTCAATGGGCGCCACCGCATTGGCCTGCAGCGCAAGGAAGCTAGCCTCTGATATCGGCAATGACTCGCTTTGCTCAACTACCGGAGGAAGAAAGTAGTAAGGTACCTCAATCGTCAGGATATTATTTTCTGCGATGTCCTCTTCCGTGTTCGCGTAGGCCGGGAGGTCATCAGCTGACAATGCGGTAAAGCGGAAATGCAGATAGTTGTCCACCCCCTCGTCGTATCCGGACATCAATAATTGCAACTGATCAAGCGAAAGATTAACGTCGATACCGACTGCAATTGGCGAATGTTTTATCGTGTGGGCAACTGGGATTCGATCGAGGTATTGCTGTGAATCAACTTCCCAAAGACGTACAGTCTGGTAGACACCATTGAGCAACAGTTCCGCCGAGAGATAAGAATCACCGCTGCCATAGCCATCGTACTGAGAATCGACGTGCCCGATTACTTCGGCTGCATGCTCGCTTCTGCCATCCTCTAGAAAGTCTTCTGGCCGTGTCAGAACGACCACATCACCTGAAAATTCTACTGCTTTAAGTGCAAGGTCATGTTTAGACGATGCCGTGATTTCGATAACGGCCACCGGAAAGGGGTAACCATGTTCGTCTTCGAAATCGGCGGTGGGAAAATTATTACTCTCGATATCTTCGGCATATTCATTCAGTGGGTCAACCACGCCAATAACGAAATAACGCCCACCCACAGGAATTTCGGCAGGAATCTGGAAACTCTCTGTGTAGTGATTGATGCCGACGGTTACTACATCAGTAAAAGTCATCGCAGCGAGCACTGAATGCTCCACCTTTAGTTCAACATCAGAAGAGTCGTCGTCGCGATCATGGACCAGATAAAAGTGGACGCCGACAATAGAGTCTGGCTCAATATTTTTGGCCTCAATTGCAAAGGCAACCTCTAACCACTCCCCAGGCTGATACGATTGCTGACCAATCACTTCTAACTCAGTTGGGCGAAGATCCACAACCTTGTCATTCCCACCCCCCATGCACCCAGTAAGAACAAGCACACTTAACAGGACTTTCACTAGTCGCCAACGCATATACCCACTTCCTTGTTAACTTCCCTCTATTTTGATTCTAGCAAGGAGACCTATAATCGAAGTTGATTCAAGTCATAGGGGGGGGGTTGTTAACAAACGGCTTCAAGCGAGCGTATATTTACGAAAGGCAGTTCCTCAACGCCGTTCGACAATACTACTCTGGTTCGTTTTTCGTTATATATAGTGATTCTATTAGGGTCTTGGATTGGGGGTATCTAAGTCGAACGCCGGGTCTGCACGGTACGCTCCTACGTACGTTAGCCGCACTGGCAGCATGGTATCGCTTATGGGCAGAGGATTATGGGCGACTGTGGTTTAGTTCTTTGTGACAGCAGCCAGAAATTACGGCGCTTCCCCCTTACTGGCTTACCAGCACGTTTTTCTCGCTTAAACTGTCTCTCCAGGCACGTTAAATTTGAGGAAAAGACAATGGCTGTTTCCCCCGTTGATATTGCAGGTAGCAAAATTCTGGTAACCGGCCCCACAGGCCAGGTCGCTCTACCGGTTGTGGAGTACTACGCAAAAATTGCCGACGTTCACGCCCTGGCCCGTTTCAGCAATACAGAAGACAGGGATCGTATTGAAGCCCTCGGGGCCACCACAATCGCCGCCGATCTGGCTGATGCCAGCGCCATCAACGCTATTCCCGATGATTTCGACTATGTACTCAATTTTGCCGTGGTCAAGAGCGGTAACTTCGACTACGACCTGGCCGCCAATGGCGAGGGCGTAGGCAACCTGATGACCCGCTGCCACAAGGCGCGCGCGGTGCTGCATATGTCTTCCGCAGGGGTTTATCAGTACGCGGGGCAGGAACCGCTGAAGGAGAGCGACCCGCTGGGCGATAATCACCGCGCCATGTTCCCCACTTACAGTATTTCCAAGATTGCCGCGGAAACGGTCTGCCGCTTTGTCGCCAGACAGCACAAAATTCCCACCACCATCGCCAGACTCAGCGTGCCCTACGGGGACAACGGCGGGTGGATGTACTTCCATATGTTGATGATGCAACAGGGTATTCCTATCGACATTCATCCGGAAGAGCCCAACTACTACAATCCCATACACGTGGACGACTATATCGACAAGATCCCCTATCTGCTGGCAGCGGCTACCCCGGAGGTCACCACTACCAACTTCGGTGGTTCAGAGCGGGCCAGCATCGAGCAGTGGTGCGAGCATATTGGCGCGCTAACCGGTTATGAACCGATCTTTAACAAGAATGAGACTGCCTTTGGCAGCCTTTGTATCGATACAACCCGCATGCATGAGCTGATTGGTGAAACCCGTGTTGACTGGCGAGAAGGGGTTCGCCGGCAGTTGAAGGCCTTGTCTCCGGAAGTGATCAGGTGATTTTCGGTGTAACAGCCCGGGTTTAACCTTCATTCCGGGTCCCCACCCCCAGGCGATACACCATCAACGTAGGGCGAGCTTCACGCCACTTTGATTGGAGATGGCCTTAGACTGGACAAACATTCCACACACTTACACCATGCACTGTATAAAACACATCAAAACAGGGGCGACAACGACATGGGAACCTACGTACTTACCGGTGGCGCATCGGGTATAGGCGCCTGCCTGGCTGGCAAATTGCGCGAGCGGGGCCACACTGTCATCAACGTGGATATCAGGCACGCTGATATTATCGCCGACCTGTCCACAGTCAAGGGGCGCCAAGCAGCTGCCGCCGGAATACGTGAACTCGCACCAGGGGGTGTAGACGGCATGGTACCCCTTGCAGGTGTGTCCGCCAGCGGCCCCCCCGGCACAGTGATCATATCGGTTAATTATTTTGGTACTGTGGAACTGGTGGAGAGCGTACGTGACCTGCTGGCCAAAAAGCGCGGGAGCATTGTGCTGCTCTGCTCAAACTCCGCCCCCATGTCGTCCCCCGAGGACCCACTACTGGACAGTCTGCTGGCGGGAGACGAGGCCGAAGCGCTGCGCGTTGCCAGTGAAAACCACAACGGCCTGCACTACATGGCTGGCAAGCGCGCCCTGGCTTACTGGATGCGGCGCAATACCATGGTTTACGCCAAAGAAGGCATACGCATGAACGCCGTGGCACCCGGCCCCGTCGATACGCCCATGACGAAACCCCTGTTCGACAACCCGCAAATGGCAGAGATTATGCGGCACCTGCTGGACGCGACCCCACTGGCCCGCGTTGGGCGAGCGGAGGAAATTGCCGATGTAATCTGCTTTCTGCTGGGCCCTGAAGCCAGCTATGTGTGTGGCTCCGTGCTATACATCGATGGCGGCTACGATGCCAATACCCGGCCCGACATCGTGTAGCCACCCACCGGCTTGACAGTCGCAGGCCAGCTCCGTAAAGTGCGCTGCTTCTGAAAGTGATTGGGAAGCAGGTGAGAATCCTGTGCTGCCCCCGCAACGGTAAGCCGTCCTCTATTGAGACGCGCAAGTCCGACACCAACCTGTCAGAGAACACGATGTTGCGGAGGGCTTCATCTGTGGTCGCGCATGCAGGTGCACCTCCACGATTCCCCTCCCCCATAAGCTTCCGATACTTATTTGGGGATCCACATGAAAAATTCCATTATTGCCATTGGCCTGGTACTCGCAGGTCCAGCGGTAGCTCAACAGGTCGACGAAAAGAACCTTGAAACCGTGCTGGTGCGCGCTGCGCGCGAGCCAATAAGCATTAGCGAGCTGGGCAGCGCAGTTACCGTGCTTAACGGTGAAACACTGGCCCAACGGCAAACTGTTTCGCTGGCGGAGATTCTGCGCTCGGTACCGGGTGTGGCGGTTAACCGAACTGGTGTCACCGGTTCGCAAACCCAACTGCGTGTTCGGGGCGGCGAGGCCAATCAGGTGCTGGTATTTATCGACGGTATTCGGGCCAATGATCCCGCTCAGAATGACGAGTTCAATATGGCTCACGTAATGAACTACGATATTGAGTCGGTTGAAGTTATTCGCGGCCCCCAAAGTGCTCTGTGGGGCAGCGATGCCCTCTCTGGCGTTATCAATATTACTACCCGGCAGGCGCAAGAGGGCTCTCGCGGCAGTGCCTTCGCCGAAGGCGGCAGTAACAGCTGGCAAAACTACGGCGCCAGTGGTGCCTATTCAGATGATAGCTGGCGCACCAGCGCGAGCGTCAGCAACCTGGAAACCGACGGTGAAAATATTTCGCGCCAGGGTGGTGAAGACGACGGCTACAAAAACCTGACCACCAACTTTGGTCTGGGATACGACTTCAGCGACGATTTCAAAGTGGATTCCAATTTTCGTTACACCGACGCGCAGAACGATTTTGACAGCACCGACTTCAATACCGGCC
Source organism: uncultured Haliea sp. (assembly GCA_963977485.1). GTDB lineage: Bacteria > Pseudomonadota > Gammaproteobacteria > Pseudomonadales > Halieaceae > JARRPM01. The sequence continues at coordinate 486,088 of CAXBOW010000002.1, read as the reverse complement.
TGCCCACCGACACCGCCAATAGATCAGACGTCGATCAGCTCTACGGGCGTGTCATAGCACGCCTGAACACCCTGGACGGCCGTTGGTCACATCAGCTGAGCTATGCGCTTACCGATACCAAAAACAAAAACCGGGCCGAGAACAGCTTCGCCCCCTCGGGCTTCGATGTAACCGAAGCGAATGCGGATGTCTCCCTTGTCAGCTATCAAACAACTTTCCAACTGGTTGAAGACCACAGTATCACCGCCGCCCTTGAACACCAGGAAGAAGACTACAAGCAGCGTGGCCCGACAGACTTTGGCGATCCGAACCGCGATGAGTCACTGGAAACAGACTCTGCGATTCTGGAATATCGCGGGGCACTGACGCAGACTGTCTCGGTACTTGCCGGTGTAAGGCATGACGACAACAGCGACTTCAAAGACAAGACCACTGGCCGCCTGAGTGCCGCCTGGAGGCTTTTTGATGGTCGCACCAAACTGCGGGCTTCCTATGGCACCGGTATCAAGAATCCGACGTTTACCGAGCGCTTTGGCTACTTCAATGATTTTATCGGTAATCCCGATCTCAAACCGGAAGAGTCCAAAGGCTGGGATGTGGGTATTGACCAGGGGCTGCTGGACGATCGCCTGAACCTGAGCCTGACCTGGTTCCAGGAAGAGTTAAAAGATGAAATCAACGGCTTTGTCTATGATCCTGCCACCGGAGGATTTACCGCCGCAAACGAAAATGGCACCAGTGATCGCAAAGGTATCGAATTCAATGGCTCCTGGCTACTATTGCCCAGCGTAAATCTGGGTTTCGCCTACACCTGGCTGGATGCCACGGAGGAAGATGATTTCAGCGGCGAGGACTCACGAGAAATTCGGCGTCCAAAACACATCGCCAGCGCCAATCTGAACTGGGCATTCCTGAATGACCGCGCGAATCTGAATATTAACGTGGACTACAACGGTACCCAGGACGATGTCTTCTTCCCACCCGTACCGCCCTATCAGGAACGGGTTGAGTTGGACGAATTTACTCTGGTGACCATCGCTTCCAGCTATCAGCTGACAAAGCAACTGCAGCTCTTTGCCCGCGTAGAAAATGCGCTCGATGAGAACTACGAAGAAGTGTACGGCTTCTCGACTCAGGGAAGAACAGCCTACGCGGGTGCGCGCTACAGCTTCTAGGAGGAACAGGCGATGCCAAAGTTACAACAGCAACAGGCCGTCTTACTGATCATTGTGGTTGCAGCAGCACTGCGCATGCTGCCGCATCCGGAAAACTTCACACCCATTGGCGCACTGGCGCTGTTTTCCGGTGCCTACCTGCAACGGCAGGTGCTCTGGCTGGTGCCCCTGGCTGCACTTTTGTTGGGAGACGTGGCCCACGGACTGTATAACGGCGTAGTCATGCTCGCGGTGTATCTCGGCTTTATCGCCAGCACCGCCATTGGCAGGAGCTTGCTTCGCTCCAGGGACAGCGGCGGCCGCATTTTTCTGGGAGTCGGGGCAGGCGCACTCGCCTTCTGGATAATTTCCAACTTCGGCAACTGGCTGGCCTTTGGCCCGCACAGTCTGGAGGGCCTGCTCCAATGTTATATCAGGGGCCTTCCTTATCTGGCGAGCAGTTTTGTTGGTGACGCGCTCTATGCACTAGTGCTTTTTGGTGGCTATCGACTGCTGTGCAATTCTCCCTTGGTGGAACATCAGGCGACGGCGTAAGCTGACTGCGGCGGCACAAGAGCAGGAACCCCTGGAATGAAAATTGTCTCGCTTCTGCCCAGTGCCACCGAGATTATATGCAGCATGGGTTTGCGTGAAAACCTGGTAGGCATCACCCACGAATGCGACTACCCGGCCTCGGTCCAGGGACTGCCTGTAGTTACCCGCTCGCTGATACCAAAAGGTCTGGACAGCCAGAGTATCGACCAATTGGTACGCAGCCAACTCAGTACCCAGCAGGCACTTTACAGTCTGCGAATGGATGTTCTTGCCCGGTTAAAACCCGACCTGATTGTCAGCCAGGCCCTTTGCGATGTTTGCGCTGTTGCTGCAGATGAAGTGGAACGGGCCGCCTGTGAGCTACCCGGCCAGCCCCGCGTGATTAATCTGGAGCCGTCTCGGCTGGAGGAAGTCTTTGCGACAATCTCACTGGTCGGTGATGCTGCGATGCAGCCAGAGGCAGCCCGGCGCACAGTTTCAGCACTCAAAAAACGTGTCGACGCAGTGTGTCGGCGCAGTGATTCCATCGCCACCACACAGCGCCCCAGAGTGGCCATGCTGGAGTGGCTGGACCCGCTTTTCAACGCCGGCCACTGGACACCACAGCTGGTGGCCATGGCCGGCGGCATTGATTGCCTGGGAAACATCTTCATGCCATCAGCCACAACCAGTTGGGAACAACTACAAGCCTGTGAAGCCGACCTGATATTTATAGCTCTTTGCGGTTTTGATATACAGCGAAGCCTGCAGGATGTGGCGCTGCTGAAACAACACGAGGGATGGCAGCAGTTGCCTGCAGTACGTAACAATCGTGTTTTCCTGACCGATGGCAACGCCTATTTCAGTCGGTCCGGGCCGAGACTGGTGGACAGCCTGGAAATATTGGCCCACGCGCTACACCCCAAAACGCACCCGCTGCCAGCGTTCCTGGAGCCAGCCACTAACGTGGCTAAGTGAAACTCAAAGATCGCACAGGTACAAAATCAAGTGACCTTGTTAATATGATATCTATAACAACCTTAAGGAACTGACATGGCAGCTGCCCTACCCTACAGCGAAATAGTGAAAGTGCGCTTTAGCGACACAGACTCACAAGGGCATCTCTACTTTGCCAATTATCTCGTGTACGCCGACGAGGTAGCCGGGTCTTACATGGAGGAATTGGGTTTTAGCGCAATGAATCCCTTAGATGCCCCTTGTTTTATATTCACCGTCAACGTTCGGTGTGACTACCTCGACGAGTGTAAAGCTTTCGATGAAGTTCGAGTTAAGGTTGGCTATTCGCGGCTGGGGAATTCCAGTGCTGATCTGGCTTTTGAACTGTACCGGGCACGGGATAACGTACAACTGGCCAAGGGCTCACTCACGCAGGTTTTTGTGGATAAGACGTCTCGAAAAGCGTCGGCCATTCCAGAAAGCTTCAGAGAGGCGATCATATTGCGACAGCCAGGTCTGGGGTAGCGGTTAACCCCACAGGGTAAGCGCGCTTATTTTGCCAGTTTTTTGAACATACGCTTCGCCATGGGCCGGGCAATCAAGCTCATCAATTTGCGCTTAAATCCGCCTGGCGGTGTATTTTGCGCACTGGCGAAGCGCCTGAGATCGAGTTCCTTTACCAGCCCGTAGGACAAAGCCGCGTTTCTCTCATCCAGTGGAATCCCGGTTGAATCGGCGATTCTAACCATGCGCTGAAAATTGCCCGCTACCGCAGCCGCATCCACCAACACCGCTGCGCCGGCCTGTTCAAGCAACTCGCTGCGCGCACTAGCCAAGGCCCGTTCATCCCTGCTGGCAACGGCTTCGGCAAATTTCATTAGTGCAGCGGCATGCTGCACATCGCCAGCAGTGGCGGATTCATCGCCATTAACCAGCTGCAGATTGACATCTGATTCGGTGATTTCGGCACTCAAACTGAGCATCGAGGCATGTGAGCTGGTTCAGTAAAAGCACTCGTTATACGACGAGACCCTCCCTGCCACCACTTCAGTTTGCATACGATTCAGAGCGCGACCCGGGAACGTGCCAAACTGGGCCATTCCTGTCATGGAGAGGTATTGTTCGTCGCCAACCGCCATCCATTCGCGCACGGCGTTCGGCACCAGGGTCAGCGCGCGCAATACGTTTGCCGTCCTGCGCTGCCACAGGTCCGCCTCCCTGCCGGTGGCACCATCGGCGGGGATCATGGCGACATAACCGGTACCGTGTTTGGCCTGCACGGGCCGGTAGCATTCAGGGTTTCCCGCTTCGGCCTGCGGCAGCGGTTCCAGCGGCAGGCCAAGAGCGCGGTTGAATTCGTCGATGCTGAAGACCGTGACCGCGACGCCGACCAGTTCGACATAGCGCTCTTCGCTCAGCCCATTGGCGGCATTGTCGTCGATATAGGCCTGGGTAATACGCGACTGATCGGTGATAACCCTGTGCACCGCATCGACAACCCGGGTATCGAGGACTGGGCCACACAGATGCTCACCCTTTACCGCGTAGGGCGATAGCGCCGCCTTACGCTCGGCACAGAAAGGGCAGTTCAGGGCATTGCGCACTTCCCCGGCGATCGCCACGCGTTCGGCACCGCTAAACCAGGTCCCGGGGCGGGCCAGAGCACCCCAGTACTTCTGATAGGCAGACGCAAGCCCCGACCGGATCGGATAGGGGCTGTTATCGTACTGGTAATGGGACATAAACAGGGCTCACCGTTGAGCCCCAACAATAGCGCGATGTCACTACCAGTACAAACAGCCGGACGTCAATGCTACAGTTCCGGCTCACAATTCAGGTGGTGTAAACAGGCATGGACCAGGAGCCAGACGAAAAGCCGGCGGGTAACCCGTACCGGCGGTTGCCCGGGGTGGATACGCTGCTCAAACAATCGACCCAACTCCTGGCCCGCTGGGGCCATACCCAGGTGACCGCTGCACTGCGACAGGAATTGGACCGAACCCGGCGCAGTCTCTCCGCGGGAAAACAATCCAACGGCGAAACAGCAGCGATACTGGCACGGGCCGGCGCGACGCTGGAGCAGCAAAACAGCAATAGCCTGAAAGCTGTTCTTAACCTGTCCGGCACCGTGTTGCACACCAACCTGGGGCGCGCCAGTTTGCCGCAGGAGGCGATTGACGCAGTGGTCGCCGCCGCCACGCAGCCCTGTAACCTGGAATTTGACCTGGCCAGCGGCCGGCGCGGCGATCGCGAAAGCCATATCGAGGCGTTGCTGTGCGAACTCACCGGTGCAGAGGCGGCCACCGCTGTGAATAATAATGCCGCCGCTGTTCTGCTGGTGCTTAATACCCTGGCACTGGGAGGCCAGGTGCCGGTATCCCGTGGCGAACTGGTCGAAATCGGGGGCTCCTTCCGCATCCCGGAAGTCATGCAACGCTCGGGCAGCACACTGGTCGAAATCGGCGCAACCAACCGCACTCACCTGGGCGACTACCAGCGGGCGATCAATCCACAAACCGCCCTGTTGATGAAGGTACATACAAGTAACTACCGTATAGAGGGTTTTACCGCGGCGGTGAGCGAAGGTGAGCTAGCCAAACTGGCCCATGACCATAAACTGCCTTTCGTCATCGATCTGGGCAGTGGCAGCCTCGTGGACTTCTCCGCGCTGGGCCTGTCGGCGGAACCGACGGCGGCTCAGGCCATTGCCAATGGCGCCGATATCATTACTTTCAGCGGCGACAAATTACTGGGCGGGCCCCAAGCGGGCCTCATTGCCGGACGCCGCGAGCTCATTGACCAGATTCGACAAAACCCGCTAAAACGCGCCCTGAGATTGGACAAAATGAGCCTGGCCGCTCTGGCCGAGGTTTTGAAGCTTTACCGGCACCCGGAATCGCTCACCGACAGGCTACCCACGCTGCGCCAGCTAACCCGGCCAGCTGCCGACATTGAGGCGCTGGCACGGCGCATGGCAACTCCCGTAGGTGAGGCGACGTCGGGACACTATGAGGTGTCCGTTGTACCCGGTTACAGTCAGATCGGCAGCGGCGCCTTCCCCCTCGAGACCCTTCCCACCTACTGCCTGCACCTGGTGCCCGTCGGCGCTGATGACGAGAGCCTGAGAGTGCTGGCCAACACGCTCCGGCAACTGCCTGTGCCCATCATCGGCAGACTGCACAACGGCGCCCTGTTACTGGACCTGCGCTGCCTTGAAGACGAAACCATATTGCTGGCAGCACTACCGGCACTTGCGGCTGCGCTGGCGTAACAGTTGCCAACACAGGGCGTCCGAATAACGATAAAGCCCAACTGAGGTACACGATCCATGGGTGCATTCTACGTAGAGTACGAATACTGGTTCGCCGCGTTTCAGCTGGTGATGGCCATGCTGGGAATGGGCGCCACCCTCACCGCACGGGATTTTCGCGATGTGGTGCGCGAGCCCAAATCCGTCACCCTTGGACTGGTAGTGCAACTGCTGCTGGTGCCTCTGGCGGCCTTTGTTTTTTTACAGGCACTGGGAGTTCACGGCGGTGTTGCCGTGGGAATTGCACTGATAGCGTCTATTCCCGGCGGCACTACCTCAAATATTTTTACTTTTTTTGCCCGCGGCAACAGCGCCCTGTCCATCAGTATCACCGGCCTGACCACGCTGGCCTGCCTGATTACCACCCCGCTGATTCTGACAATACTGATCAGTGATAGCCTGCCCGCCGATTTCACCATGCCCACAGGAAAAATTGTCAACGAAATCGCTTTTACACTATTGCTGCCACTCGCCCTGGGTATGCTGTACCTGACCATGTATCCGCGGGCGGCGGTGCAAGTTTCAAAATGGTGCATACGTGCGTCGCTGCTTGGCATTGTATTTATCGCGGTCGGCTCAATGAGCGCTGGGCGATTGAACCTCGCGGCCTTCGGCATGGACAACGTCATGCTGGTAGTGTCATTCACACTGCTATTGACGGCCACCGGTTGGCTGGCACCGCGGCTGCTGCGTCTGTCCAGGCCCGATGCCACCGCCATAGAATTTGAAGTGATTGTGCGCAACGTTAACCTTGGCGTGTTGCTGAAGGCCTCGCTGTTTCCCGCGTCGGTGGCCGCAACGGGAGCACTGGGTGATGCCGTGCTATTCAGTCTGCTGCTTTACGGCGCGCTGCAACTGATTCTTGCACCATTACTGATTTCGCTTTATCGCACCAAAAGGTCCGATTCACCGGCGCCCTAGTCGCTACTGGTCTGCCCCACGCTGGCCTTCAGGACAGACAGGCCTTTCATCAATGCCTCTTGCTGGTCGTGGTCCATGCCCTCAAACAAGCCGGCAATCCAGCCCTCATGGTCCGCAGCCATCTCGTCAAAATGGCGTTTGCCCTTTGCAGTCAAACCCACCTGGTAGGTGCGTCGGTCAGTTTTCAGGGGCACGCGATTCACCAGACCTTCCTCCTCCAACTGCCGCACCAGGCCGGTAACATTGCCACCGGATACCATCATCAGCCGGGACAGCGCACCCATGGTCAATTTCTCCGGGTGTCGGTCCAATTGCGCCAGCAGGTCAAAGCGCGGCAGCGTGCTGTCAAAGGATTGCCGCAGGTTCTGGCGCAATGCCCCCTCCACCATGTTGGTACAGGTCAATAGCCGCAGCCAGAGCTTGAGGGCCAGGTGGTCATCGTCCTGGATGCGCGATTCAGAATCCAATGAATTAGTCATCGTTCATTTGAGCCTTGGAGTTATCTGCCCGGTATTTTGCCCCCTTTACCTATTTCTTTAAAGCTAAAATAATAATATTTTACATTTAAAATAATTTGACCTAGAATTGTCGTGAAATCGCTAAGCAAAAGGCCTCCACATGAAAATTATCTGCCTGGGCGGCGGCCCCGCCGGTCTGTACCTCGCCATTTCAATGAAGCTGCGTAATCCCAGCCACAATATCACCGTGGTTGAGCGCAACCGCCCGGGTGACACTTTTGGCTGGGGTGTGGTGTTTTCTGACGAGACCATGCAAAACCTGAAGAAGAACGATCCCGTCAGCGCGCAGATCATGATCGACGAGCTGGTGCACTGGGATATGATCGATTGCCACGTCAACGGCGAGGTCGAGCGCTCAGACGGGCACGGCTTTATCGGCATCGGGCGCAAGCGCATGTTGCAGATTCTCCACGGCCGGGCCATGGAGCTGGGAGTAAACCTGGCCTTCGAGCAGGAATTCAGTGTTGAAGACATTGATACCCGTTTCGCCGATGCCGACCTGATAGTGGCGGCAGATGGCCTGAATTCAAAAGTACGCAATGCAAACCTCGATGTTTTCGAGTGCGATATAGACCTCCGGCCCAATAAATTTGTCTGGCTGGGAACCCACCAGAGTTTCAAGGAAGCGTTCACCTTCATCTTTGAGAAAACCGAACACGGCTGGATCTGGGTGCACGCCTACCAGTTTGACGAGAACACCTCGACTTTTATTGTGGAATGCCAGCCCGACGTCTACGAGGCCCTGGGCTTCGACCAGATGAGCCATGAAGAGAGCGCGGAGACCTGCCGCAAAATATTCGAGAAGTATCTGGGCGGCCACAAACTGCTGACCAACTCCGCCCATATTCGCGGCTCCGCCTGGATTAATTTCCCCAGGGTTCTGTGCCGCAACTGGGTGAAAGATGATCGCATTGTGCTGATTGGCGATGCCGCCCATACCGCACATTTCGCTATCGGCTCCGGCACCAAACTGGGATTGGAAGATTCGATCTCCCTGGCTAAACACCTGGATTCAGAACTGTCACTACCGCAGGCACTGGCCGCCTACCAGACCGAGCGGGAAGTGGAAGCGCTGAAACTGCAGAGCGCCGCACGCAACGCCATGGTGTGGTTTGAAAATGCCCCGCGCTACGTTGAGGCCTTCGACACCAAGCAGCTCAATTATTCCATGCTCACCCGCAGCCAGCGGGTCAGCCACGAAAACCTTCGGCTGCGAGATAAAAACTGGTTGGAAGGCTACGAGAAACACCTGGCCAGCATTGCCCTGGGTAAGCCCGTAGATCACGCGGTACCACCCATGTTCCTGCCCTTCAAACTGCGCGATATGGAACTGAAAAATCGTGTGGTTGTGTCGCCCATGTCCATGTATTGCGCCGAAGACGGCCTGCCTTCAGACTGGCACCTGGTGCATTACGGCGCGCTGGCACAGGGCGGCGCGGGCCTGGTCTACACGGAAATGACAGACATCAGCGCCGATGCCCGCATAACCACTGGCTGCGCCGGTATCTGGAACAACGAGCAGGAAGCAGCATGGAAACGCATCGTGGACTTTACCCACAGCAATACAGAGGCGAAAATCTGCCTGCAGATCGGCCACGCCGGGCCCAAGGGTGCGACCAAAAAGCCCTGGGACAGCAGTGTCTCCGATGAACCTCTGGACAGCGGTGAATGGGACATAATCGGCCCGTCGGACCACCCCTTCGCGCCCCATAGCCGGCAACCCAGGGCCATGGACCGCGACGATATGCAGCGGGTTATCGAGGACCATGTGGCCGCTGTGCACCGGGCCGACCACGCTGGCTTCGATATGATTGAGCTGCACGCCGCTCACGGCTACCTGTTGTCCGCCTTTATCACGCCGCTCATGAATAAGCGCGAAGACGAATACGGCGGCAGCCTGGAAAATCGCCTGCGCTATCCACTGGAAGTGTTTGCAGCCATGCGCGCCGCCTGGCCAGAGGAAAAACCTTTCTCCGTGAGAATATCCGCATGCGACTGGCTGGATACTGATGATTCAGTCACACCGGAAGAAGCCGTAGAGATCGCCAGGGCATTCAAGGCCGCCGGCGCGGATATTATCGATGTCTCCGCCGGGCAAACCTCGCTGGAGGCCAAACCCGTTTACGGCCGGATGTTCCAGACACCCTTTGCAGACATGGTACGCAACGATGCCGGCATCGCCACCATGGCCGTGGGTAACATTTTTGAAACCGACCATATCAACTCCATCATTGCCGCTGGCCGCGCCGATTTGTGTTGCCTGGCCCGCCCGCACCTGATGGATCCCAACTGGACGCTGCGGGCAGCCGCGCAAATGCAGTACAGCGGTGAAGGTGTGAGCTGCCCGGTACAGTATCAAGCCGGCTTTGACCAACTGCAGCGCAACCTGGCGCGGGCCGCCGAGATGGCCATTAACGCATGAATGATCGCCATGTACTGATCACCGGTGGCGGCACCGGCATAGGCGCTGCCATAGCCCAACTGCTGTCCGATCAGGGAGCAAAGCTGACACTGGTGGGTCGCAGGCTCCCTCCCCTGCAAGCCGCCGCCGACAGCCTGCACAAGGCCCAGGCCATCGCCTGTGATGTAACTGACCCCACCTCAGTTGCGGCCGCCTTCGAACAGGCGGCGGCCACACACGGCCCAATAGACATACTCGTCAACAACGCCGGCGCAGCCCCCACCGCACCGTTCCACAAACTCACCGCCGCCGACTGGCGTCAGGTCATGGCCGTCAACCTGGACGGCGTATTCAACTGCACCAGTGCCGCTCTCGACAACATGCTGGCACAAAGCTGGGGCCGCATAATCAATATCGCCAGTACCGCCGCCCTGCGCGGTTACGCCTATGTCAGCGCCTACAGCGCAGCCAAACACGGCGTGCTGGGCCTCACCCGCTCACTAGCGCTGGAAACCGCCACCAAGGGCATCACCGTCAACGCGATTTGCCCGGGCTACACCGACACTGACATTATTCGCAACTCGGTTGCACAGATCATGGAAAAGACCGGGCGCAGCGAAGCTGAAGCACTGTCCTCCTTCACCAGCAGCAACCCCCAGGGCCGCCTGATACAACCCGAGGAAGTGGCTGCGACAGTACAATGGCTATGCAGCGAACAGGCGCGATCCGTCACCGGACAGGCAATTTCTGTCAGCGGCGGAGAGGTGATGTGATACTTACGTTTTATTGTGAAATGGAAGCCTATACAGTTTCGAGAGTGTGGCAAAGGCGCCGGATCAAAACTGGCTTGCCGGGACACGCCGTGAATACGTCCATGTAGGCTCGTTTCGCACATCCATGTGCTCAACGGTCCCGTCAAGCCAGTTTCGATCCGACACCTGACCGTCAGCTCAACTAAACTATATCCACACAAAAAAAAGGACTAGTAGACGATGCAAACAACCCAGTTGGCCGATTACAAAGCCGAACACTTCCTGTGGGAGGTCGAAGACACCATCGCGACTATTACACTCAACCGCCCCGAGCGTAAAAACCCGCTCACGTTCGAGTCTTACGCCGAGTTGCGAGACCTGTTCAGAAATCTCTGCTATGCCGAGGACGTGCATGCAGTGATCGTGCGCGGTGCCGGTGGCAACTTCTGCTCAGGCGGAGATGTGCACGAAATTATCGGGCCTCTGACCAAGATGGACATGAAGCAGTTGCTGGCCTTCACCCGCATGACCGGTGACCTGGTAAAAGCCATGCGTGCCTGCCCGCAGCCTGTTATCAGTGCCGTGGAGGGCATTTGTGCCGGCGCCGGTGCCATCATCGCCATGTCCAGCGATCTGCGCTACGCCAATCAGCAAGCCAAGGTGGCGTTCCTGTTTACCCGTGTTGGCCTCGCCGGCTGCGATATGGGCGCCTGCGCCATACTGCCGCGCATAATCGGCCAGGGTAATGCCAGTGAACTACTGTTCACCGGCCGCGCCATGAAAGCCGAGGAAGGCGAGCGCTGGGGTTTCTTCAACGGTCTGAGTGAGCAGCCCTATGACAACGCCATGGAAAGCGCCAGGCGCATTGTCGCCGGCCCCAACTTCGCCCATGGCATCACCAAGACCATGCTGCACCAGGAGTGGAACATGAGCATCGACCAGGCAATTGAGGCCGAGGCACAGGCCCAGGCGATCTGCATGCAGACCCAGGACTTTACGCGTGCCTACGAGGCCTTCGTCAACAAGAAAACGCCCGAATTTCTCGGGGACTAGGGAAGGAGCGATACCATGAGCGACAAGGAATTTCTTTCCTGGCCATTCCTCGATGAGGACCACCGGCAACTCTCCACGGAACTGGAGGCCTGGGCAGAAAAACATCTGGCGGGCAAATCGCTGGACCACAGTGATGTGGATGCTGAATGCAGAGAACTGGTAACCAGCCTGGGAGCGGCGGGCTTCCTGTGTAATGCCGTTCCAGCCGCATTTGGCGGCAATACCGAAACCCTGGATGTGCGACGCCTGTGCATTACACGAGAAACCCTGGCCCGATATTCCGGTCTGGCAGATTTCGCCTTCGCCATGCAGGGTCTGGGCAGCGGTTCCATGTCCATGTTTGCCAGTAACGAGATTCGCGAACACTATCTGCCGCGTGTGGCCAGTGGGGAATACATCGCCGCTTTTGCCCTGTCTGAGCCCAACGCCGGCTCCGACGTGGCGGCCATGAGTACCAACGCGCGTCTTGAGGGCGACGAATATGTGCTGAATGGCTGCAAGACCTGGATATCCAATGGCGGTATCGCAGACTTCTATACCGTATTCGCCCGCACCTCCGACGAGGGCGGCAGCAAGGGCATCAGTTGCTTCATTGTGGATGCCGATACTGCCGGATTCAGCGTGACAGAGCGCATCGACGTTATTGCCCCACACCCACTGGGCAGGTTGGAATTCAAGGATTGCAGAATACCAAAATCAAAGTTGGTTGGTGTGGAAGGCAAGGGCTTTGGCATTGCCATGGCAACCCTTGACGTGTTCCGCTCCACTGTCGGCGCTGCGGCCCTGGGCTTCGCGCGCCGGGCCCTGGACGAGGCCACGTCCTACAGCAAACAACGGGGAATGTTCGGCGGCCATCTGGCCGACCTGCAAATGACCCAGTCTGACCTCGGAGAAATGGCGCTGGCCATCGATACCAGCGCCCTGCTGATATACCGGGCCGCCTGGAAAAAAGATTCCGGGGCCGAGCGCATAACCCGGGAAGCCGCCATGGCCAAGTTGCACGCCACCGAGAGCGCACAGAAGGTCATCGACAAAGCACTACAGTTGCACGGTGGCCTGGGTGTTACCCGTGGCAATATTCTCGAGAGCCTGTACCGGGAGATCCGCGCCCTGCGCATCTACGAGGGCGCCTCGGAAGTGCAAAAAGTCATTATCGGCGGCCTGCAGCTGCAAACTGCTGGGGCTCACAATAACTGAAACTCGAGAAGGCCCTGAGCTCTATGCCTTATTGAATCCACTTTGCCCGATAGGGGCGTTAGTCGGCTTCGGTAAAACTGTCCAGATATTTTCGCCAAAGCGGAATTTATCAGCCGCAACTAACCTCCGCTTTCAGCCTCCAAGCTGTCGAAATGTGGCGCCAGTTTTCAGGCTGATGCTCCGGCCGGGGCTGGGCTACCACCACATTCGTCTAACAGTGGTCGTGACCGTCCACAAATAACGGGCAATAAAAAGCCCGCACAAAGCAGGCCTCGGTATCTGAAGTATTTTGTCTATGTCTTCTTACGTTTTGACCAGCCAAGGCCAGCAAGTCCGAGGCCGAATAGAGCGAGGGTGGCGGGAGCTGGTACAACAGCAGCCAGTACGCCACTGCGCGGCGTGATGAAATCCGGGTTGTCATAATCAAAGACTGGCGATGAATTGCAGCTTCCGCAGAGGTAGAAGTCTATTGGAGTTGACAAAAAGCTGTTTCCTGCGCCAGGCACTGACAACAGGAAATCAAAGGTCACCGGCACCGAAAGGGGAGCCCCTAAAAAACCGGAGATCATTATCGATCCAGAGACAAAGCCTGGAGCCGGAGTTGAGAGTGCTCCACCGATGTTCGATGCCACCAGAGAGCTAGTACTGAAATCAAACAAACTTAGAGCAATACCGTCCCAATCGAATATGAACCCGTCGATCGGTACTGAAGAGCTTGTGTAGGTGCCTGTAAGACTTAGCAGATCATTCGTATCGTCAAAAACTGCATCACCGTTAATAATGACACCGGCCTGGGCTGACCAAGCGAAAAACATCAAAAGAACTGTTCCTACCAAATTATATTTAGTAATCATGGTTCATCTCGCTCCAGAAATGCCACATTAGTTTATATAGGATAGCGCAAATATCATGCCAGTCCAGTAAACGCGGCACATCCAGCGGGTAGAGTCGAAAGCATAATGAAGAGTTGTAAAAAATACTGACACATAATGACTATGCATTATGCATATTTAACCGTATCTGGCATGGCTGCTATGTGGTGCGGGTTCAAACGGTCGACGCAACATTCTAATCTCATAGTGTGGAGAAAGAGTGTTGCACATATTACCCAGGGTGGTCGGATACAGTCCCGAGCACGAATCGTCCAGCAGAAGACAGGTAGGCCGGTTCAATTTGAGATTACCGATCAAACTCGCCAGTCTCTTCACTCCATCTGTCGAGGAGGCAATATGTGCGGATTGTTGACCGATGGGTTTCAGAAATTGGACTGGACCCCGCTCTGTACGGAACCCACTCACTCAGGAGAACCAAAGCCTCATTGATCTACGGCAGAACCAAGAATCTTCGAGCAGTCCAATTTCTCCTGGGGCACACCAAATTGCAGAGTACTGTGCGCTACCTGGGAATCGAAGTAGATGATGCTCTGGAGTTGTCAGAGCACACAGAGGTCTGAGCACGCGTTAGGCAACTGGCCGCTTTCGGTCGCACTGTTGTCGTTGGGGTGATTCATGCCCTAACGGCGGCTAACGACGCGTGTGAGACATTCGCCTACCCCACTAATTCCCCGCCAATAACCCTTATATATAGGTTATTAGTGTCAGGATATTTTACAACCTTGGGTCATATCTACGCCCATAACCGCTGGAGGCCACGTGTTTCCTAGAATGGCGCGGGTATTGCATTAAAAACGCAAAATCTACGACCGAAAGGGTGCGTTCTAATGAAAAAGAAAATAAATCTGATAATTGCCTCGTTGGCTTTAGTCTTCCTCGGTTTGTCCAGTAGCGTTTCCGCCGGCCCAATTTCTGTTGGTGGGGGCTGGACAGTGTTCAACTTTGGAGATGTTGGTTCAAGCTTTTCTGATGAGCCCTATACCTTCTCGTTGGTGGGAGATGGTGTATTAAAGGTAACCGATGGCTTTGCAGACGGTGATAGTTTTGACGTGTACGACTCTGTCTTGGGACTTCTTTTTTCGACCAGCGCCCCGACCGATGACGGCAGTAATACTGGTAACAATTACGATCTTGCTTTCGCAGACGCGAAGTGGAGTTCGGGCTCAATAGCCCTGTCCGCCGGAAGCTACTCAATTACCGGCATTACTACTTCATCCCCCTATGGCGGAGGTGATGGTGCTTTGCAGGTCGTAAGCGCGGTGCCCAACCCTGCTACCCTTGCCCTATTCGGTCTGGGCTTGGCCGGCCTTGGTTGGTCACGCCGTAAGAAAGTGTAAACAGAAATTCTCATATATAGCCCCGTCATGCTGGGCTTTTTATTGCCTGCGATTTGGTGGTGATGTCGCAAACTGGCACATAGCGGACGGATTTCGAGCCATAGCTTGCCCCTGTTTCCGTCTACTTAAAGGGGCGGACCCTCAGATACTAATGATACCCACCGTCCCTGCGCAACAAGGCATCGATAGCCATACCGTAATCACAGTCTTCTCCCTGCCAGCGCGAGACTGCAGTAGCGGCGTGTACATCCGGTGCCAGCCTGCCAAGAGATGCGTCGCACGTTTCCGCGGGAACGGCTTCGAACTGGGGGAACACACTCTCCTGGATCGCGGTGCCGTCCCGTGTTGAGAACACCAGCTGCTTTTCCCCTCCAGTATTTTTCACCGTTATGCTAAAAGTGCCTTCGTGTAGTTGCCTGTGGTGGTAGCGGCATAGCGTCACGAGGTTATCCAGACTGGTTTCACCGCCGTCTGCCCAATGCCGTATATGGTGCGCATCCACATAGCGGGACTCGCTACAGCCCGGAAAGCGGCACGTCTGATCCCGCAGTGCCAGTGCACGCCCGATGGAAGCCGGAACAGTCCGGGCCCGGCGACCGATATTGAGGACTTTACCGCTTTCATCCTCCAGCACCATGATCAAACTGGTGTCACAGGCTAAACGGCGGGCGGTTGCGGGGGATATCCAATGCTTGCCATCGAGATGACAATGCTCATGCGCCGGATTGCCAGGATAACTGTGCCGACGCAGCGTATTGATATCCACATGCAGCATCAACTGACAGCGTTCGCTCCCTTTCAGACCCTGCCATTGTGTATTGTCATCACTGGATGAGAGGAAATGCTCGGTGATCGTGACCAGTGCGTCCGCACGGGTGTGTTCCAATAAGTCGTGCAGGCCCTCGGCCTTCGCGGATGTCTCTACGGCAAAATCCGTTCCCGCGGGAACGTACCGGTGGTGCGTGAGCGGCTCTTGCCGCGCTTCCTGCACCGGCTTTGCCACCGTTTCAATAGCCTTGACGACGATGGCGCCGGTTTCTGCCGGGAGCCTGGCATGTATGACCCACATGCCGTCATCATCCTGGTAGTAGACCAGTTTGCGCGCCCGCTCCTGTTCCTCCACTTCTGTATCATCCTGGGAGCGCTGCACACCCCGGTATTTGTTGACCACCTGCTCGACATGGCTGGCCGTACCGTAGCGGGCAATGGTCAGCAGAAAATCCTCATTGTCGGGTGTGGCCACCCGGGTCATGGCGCGCACCTTGGAATAGCTGATCTCGCCGGTGGCGAAAGCGGCATCAATCAGGGGCAACTGTTGCAGGCAATGGGCGACCCGCACTTTCTCCCGGGCGGCCCCCAGTGCGATACCCACTTTCCAATTCAACCAATGGGCGCAGGAGCGCACGGTACCGCCGCCGCTCCAGCCTTTGCAGTCATCGAACTCGGCAATAAGTTTCAACAGCCGGTAGTTGGCGGCGTTGATCTGGCCTGCCAGCAGGGTAATCTCGGCGGCCAGTTGTTCATCGTAATCGGGTGGAGTGTGTGCCGAAAGTACAGCGAGATTGTTCATGGCGCCATCCCATTAAGCTGTATATACATACAGTTTATTCTAATATTTGGCAGAAATTCGAGCAAGGCATTTCACGCTATTTTTATAGGCTTTTTGGGCTAATTACGTTATTGGAATTACGATTCGTTTTTGTGAAGAATTGAGTACGGCGAGAGGGGTAGCGGCAGTCTTTGCAAATATCGTGAGAGGCTACGACACCTCACAAACTTGTATTCGCGACGGCGGATGGCCGACAATGAAGCCCTGTTAACCCGCAGGGCACATTACATGGCTACCACCCCTACCCGCTACTGGCAGGATCTGCTCCCCGGAGAGCGCTTCGATACCCAGAGCATCACCATCAGCAGGCAGGACATCCTGGAGTTTGCTGCTGAATTCGACCCTCAGCCCTACCACCTGAATGCGGAGGCGGCCGAGGACTCCATCTTCGGCGGTCTCTGTGCCAGTGGCTGGCATGTTACCGCCCTGATGATGCGCCTGCTCACCGACACGTTTACCAGCCGGCATATTGATCTGCTGGGTTCCAATGGAGTGTCCAATCTGCGCTGGCGCAAACCGGTATTTGCCGGCGATTCGCTGTCCTCACGCATTACCGTGGTGGACTGTACGGCAGCATCGGCGGACTCGCCGTTCGGTTATATTAACTGCGATGTCGAGGTGGACAACCAGAGTGGCGAACAGGTTATTGCGCTGGTCACCTCCCTCATGATTGGTATCGACGGAGGTGCGACACACCATGGATAAGCCCCATTACATTCGCAGTCGCTGGTTTGAAGACCTTCCTGTAGGCGAGTTTCACGTGTTTGGCAGTTACACCTTCAGCGAAAAAGAGATTGTGGAATTCGGCCGAAAGTATGCGCCGCAGATTTACCACACCGACCCGGAAGGCGCGCGCGACACGATTTACAGGGGCCTCATCGCTTCGGGCTGGCATATTTGCGCCATATGGATGCGCATGATGGTGGAATACATGGAGCGCTTTGCCACCGGGGTACAGGACGGGCGGCGTAACGGCGCCGGGGTAGGCTTCCAGGATCTCAAATGGCTCAAACCGGTAAGACCCGGCCATACCCTGACGTTTACCTATGAAATTATTTCAAAGGACGAGCGAATCATTCGCGACCGCTGGGGTATTATTCGCAGCCGCAACGAGGCCTTTAACCAGTACGGTGAGCTGGTATTCAGCTTTGAGATTGATATTCTCGCGGAGCGGCGACCGACCCAAGCCGTGACTTAAGCAGCCTGGGTGGCTTCCAACAATTGGGCCTCGGCTTTTTTAAACGCTTTGCCGTCCTCGCTGGAAAGTGCTGCCTCGCGCAGGGCTGCAACCGTGTCACTTAACAGTGGCTTCTGCTGGCGAAAAACTGTGAGTATGCGCTGCATATTCTCAGTGCCCCGTTCGCGAGTCTTGCCGTAGCCTTTGATCAGGCGGCCGCAACGCGCCAGCTCAACCGCCAGGGCGTAATCCGTTTGCAGGGCGTCACGCACCGCCTTAAGCCACTCGTCGATATGGGCCCGCTCCTGTTGATAGGCGAGGCTACTGCGCCGGAAGTAGCGCAGTTTCGCCATCAGGTAAAACATCATGAAGCCGGTGACATTATTGGTACGCAGGTTTCGCGGTTTGGCAAACATGCCCAGCACACGGCGCAGCAACGGCGAGTTGAGGGCATAGCGCCCCAGCGGTGCAGGCATCACGCCGCAAAACTCTTCGATGCGCGGGTGCAGAAATTCCACCACACCCACCTGCTGGCCCTGCTCTGCCTTCACTTCCTCGCGAAAGCGGGCCAGGCGCTGTGGCGATACCTTGATCTGCGCTACCCGGGGCAGATCTTCAAAAGCCATCCACAGTGCGAGATAGCGCGCGGTCTCTATGGCGAGGGTCGCGTCGTCGCCAGGCTGGTGCAAACCGAGTGACTGCAATTGGTCCAGATAGTCATGTGCGTAGGCGCCGTCCTGGTAATCCACCAGTTTCTTTACACCCAGGTACACCATTTCCTGCGCCTCAGCGGGAAAGGCGGCAACGCGTTCCAGCAGCGCCGTTCCCTCAGCTGTTGTGGCTGCGGGAAGCGCAAATGCGACGTCGCTGCCGGCAGCGGCCGCCGGATCGTAGGACTCGACGGCTCCCGGCTTCTCCTGCTGCGCCGCGGCCAGTTCAAAACTCGCGCCAAAAGTCTGCAGATTGCTGTCTATGGCTATCTTGCCCAGGCGTATGGTTTCCTCAAAAGAGTCACGAGCAAAGGGCAACACACCCGTCTCTGCCAGGGCACCAAACAGTGCGGCGTTGATAACACTGTCGAAACGACGTGCGGTTTCCAGCATATCAAAACCGATATAGCTTTTGGCTCGGCTCTTCGCCACTGCAACAATCGCATCCTTGTCGACAATACCCCTGCCCATGGCTTCCTTCTCGGAGATGCCATATACGCGGTGGGTAGAGGTGATCAGTGTGGTGCGATCCGGTGTGACAAAGCCGCGCTGTATCATGCGCCCCGCCTCGACAATTTCGGAACACACAACAATATCCACATCCCCCGGGGTGGGAAACATAGACATAACCGGCGGCCGCCCGGCGGCCTCGGCCCGTTCCCGGGGAAATATTTCTATGTAGTAAATGGTTGCGCCTGTGCGCTGGGCAACACCGGGCACCGACGTGGTCTGGCTCAGATAACCCTCGCGGCCCGCCATATCAGCGATCCACTTGGCCAGCACGCCACCGCCCTCGCCGCCCAGTGCGGCAATCACTATACGTATCGACGAAGTCACAGCGGCCGCGCCTCCTGTGCCCGCTGCAGGCGGGCTTGCAGGAAGCCGATAACGGATTGTCTGATGCCCCCCATCAGCCTGTCCCAGGCGTTGGGATTAAACAACAGTTCGGCGCGGGCAAAGGACGGGCACAGTACAGCGCTGTGCACATTGCTGCCGCAAACGCCACAACCCACGCAGCTGTTATCCACATAGGCTACCGGGTCTACCCGCATGGGGTCCGGGTTCTCCTTGACGGTCAGCGACGGGCAGCCGGAAAGACGGATGCAGGCGTGATCCCCGGTACAGGTTTCACTGTCGACAACAAACCGTTCGCGCAGCGTTCTCACGCCGTCGTTAATACGTTTTTTCAACTGGGGTTTTATGCGTCGCTGCTTGTTGAGCATGCACTCCCCCTCGGCAATGATGACCTTCAAGCCGGCGTAGTCGGTATTCATTGCTTCCTGCAGCGTGGATTTCATCTCGGCGATCTCGTAGGTTTGCACTGTGCGCACCCACTTCACCCCCACCCCGCGCACGGCCGCCTCAATCGGTTGATCGTCCTGGCGTTCATCACGCGTGCTGGCAATCAGGTTTTCCGGCTTTACAAAGGAGGGAATATCCTGCCCACCGGTGGCCGCCGAGTAGCCGTTGTCCACAATGATCAGCACACCGTCGTGATTGTTAAAAACGGCACTGGCCACACCGGTGGACAAACCGTTGTGCCAGAAGCCGCCGTCACCCATCACACTGATAGCCCGGTGCGGTAATTTGGAGCGGATAGCGGAAGAGGAGGCCAGGGAAAAGCCATAGCCCATAATGGTATTGCCGAGATTGAACGGCGCCAGGGTAGCAAAGGAGTGACAGCCGATATCGGAAGAGATGTGGAAATCGCTGCCCTGCTCCTGCTGCACCTGTTTTACCGCGCTGAACAGTGGCCGCTCCGGGCAGCCGGTACACAGCCCGGCTGGGCGCGGCACGATTTCCGGGTTCAATACGCCCGCGAGCTCTGGCGGTAGCGTTGCCAGCAATGCGCCCTGTCGCCGTGCCTGCAAGTCATCAATATTCAGACTGCGCGGCCCGGCCTGTGCCAGAAATTCCGCGATGCCATCAAAGGCCACCTGGCCGGTAAACTCGCCGTGACTGGGCAGGATATCCTTGCCGTGTAAACGTGTTTGCACGTCGGCCTTGCGCAGTATCAGCCCCAGTTCCTGCTCTATGTAGTTCGGCTGGCCCTCTTCTATCATCAGCACATGCCGTTTACCCACGCAGAACTGCACCAGTTCATCGGGTATCAGCGGGTAGGTGACGTTCATCACATAGAGCGGAATCCGGGAGTCGCCAAACGCGTCTGCCAGGCCAAGGCGCTCCAGGGCGCGAATCGCCGTGTTATACAAACCGCCCTGGAGAATCAGGCCGACATCGTCGCACTCGCCCTCGAACACCTCGTTGAGTTTGTGCCTGGCGACATAGTCTATGGCTGCCGGCAGGCGCCTGGCGACCTTGTCTCGTTCCTGCTCAAAGATAAGCGGCGGCAGGATGATGCGCTCCAGCTGTCGCTCCGGTACAACCGAGTTGTCGAGGTTGAAAGTGGGGGCGACATTGTCTTTGGCGATAAACTCGCCCGTTACATGGCAGGTTCTTATCCGCACCATCAGGAACAGCGGCGTATTACTCGCCTCGGACAGGGCGAAGCCGTGTTCGATCATATCGACTATATGTGGCAGGTTGGGCCTGGGATCCAACAGCCACATCTGTGATTTCATGGCAAAAGCGTGGGTGCGCTCCTGCATGATGCTGGAGCCTTCGCCGTAGTCTTCACCCACCACCACCATAGCTCCGCCGATGACCCCGCTGGAAGCGAGGTTGGCCAGAGCGTCGCTGGCGACGTTGGTGCCCACAGTAGACTTCCAGGCGACAGCGCCACGCAGAGGATAGTTGATAGAGGCAGACAACATGCTGGCGGCAGTAGCCTCACTGCCGCTTTGCTCAAAATGCACGCCCAGATCACCGAGTATTTCCTGGGCATCGGACAATACATCCATCAGGTGCGAAATTGGCGAGCCCTGGTAACCGCCAACGTAGGACACGCCGGATTGCAGCAAGCCCTTGGTGATCGCCAGTATTCCTTCACCCTTGAATACTTCGCCCTCACCCAGCTTCAGGTGCTGTACTTCCTTAGCGAACGAACGCTCTGCCATGGTTCTAAACCCTACCTGTTATGGGACCAGTGCGAGTACACGCAGCGGGCTACCCGAGCCGTCAATAATTTTCAATGGTGTGGAGATCACTACCGCGCCGGTGGGCGGGAGAAGATCCAGGTTCGTCATACACTGCAGGCCAAGGCGGCCGTTGCCATGCATAAAATGATGACAGGGGTAAGGCGGATCCATGGCGAAGGCCTGGCCCGCATCTGTGCCCACGCATTCCGTACCAAAACCCAGCACATCCCGCTCCTCGATCATCCACATCACCGCGCCTTGGTCCGGGCCGGGCGAATGGCCGCCATCGTCCTGCATATTGGTGTAGTTATCGGGGTCAGCTATCTTGCGCCAGTCTGAACGCAGGAACACCCATGAACCGGCGGGAATGGTGCCGTGGGTTTTCTCCCACTCCAGCAGAAAGTCCCTGGTAAGAATAAAGCCTTTGTCTTGCGCAACTTCCGCGCTGCAGTCGATGACACAAACGGGTGCAATCATCTGTTGCAGTGGCATGGTATCTACCGTGCCATTGGCCACATCCTTACCCGTCACCCAATGTCTCGGTGCGTCCAGATGTGTGCCGGTGTGTTCGCTCATGGAGAAATTACTCCAGCTCCAGGCCGGCCCATTCTCGTCGTAGTGGGAAATCGTTTCCTTTTTAAAACCCCAGGCCTGAGAGAATTCCTCGGGCAATGTAATGGTGGGGTATTCTGGCCGCAGCGTTTCGGTAAGATCGACCAGTTTGATATCGCCGGCTGCCAGCCCTTTAACAAGTTCACCCAATAAAGCGTTGCTCACTACCTCGCTCCTTTCGCCGATATGCAGCGACAGATTATATTTTAGTTTTAAAATATTATCCGCTTGCCGCGCAAATAACAACGGCAATTATAGTTCGGGGACAAATTAAAGGCTTGCCGGTAATATATTTTAGGTCTAAAATACTTTTCAACTGATCAGGCCATTCAACATCAATGATAAGGAAGGTGTCCCAGAATGCACAAAACACTGCAACCGGCTGAATGGGAGAGGCCCAAAGGCTACGCCAACGGTATTGCCACCACGGGTGGAGAAACCATTTACACCGCCGGCATGGTTGGCTGGAATGCCGAGGGCCAGTTTCCGGGGCGAGATTTTGTTAAGCAGGTGAGGCAGACACTGGAGAACATCATCAGTGTATTGCAAGAGGCGAATGCGGGCCCCGAACACCTGGTGCGCATGACCTGGTATATCACCGACAAGCAGGCCTACCTGGATAACCTCGCCGGTGTCGGCCAGGCCTATCGGGACGTGATCGGTAAAAACTACCCGACCATGGCCGTTGTGCAGGTGGTCGCCCTGATGGAAGACGACGCCATGGTGGAAATTGAAGCCATTGCAGTCAAATAGCCTGCCTACTTCATGAAGACTGTATATCTGACATTCTGTGACAGCGCCGGACGCTTCCCGGAAAAAGACTTCCTGCATATCCCCCTGGCAGCCGCCAGGCACTACAGCGACCAGCCTGTCGACCTGTCCTACCGCGATGCTCTGCTGGCAGTCCAGGCGCTGCAAATTTTTTATCAGCAGGCGGGCTACGGCACGGGCCACCGGGTGGCGCTGTTGCTGCAAAACCGCGCCGAGTTCCTGCTGCACTGGTTTGCACTGAACAGTCTGGGCGCCTGCGTTGTGCCTATAAATGATGAAATGGCGCCGGAAGAGCAGGCCTATATCATCAATCATAGTGAGGCCTCCTTACTGGTGTATCTGCCGGAATTGGGCGAGAAAGTGGCAACACTGCAACCGCTGCTGGACCATGCGCCCGTGTGCCAGAGCACGGGGCAGATGGACCAACTGCCCGCAGCGGCAAGCACGGCCGGCAACGACCCGGCAGGGTTGCACACTGAGTGTGCCATCCTCTACACCTCGGGCAGTACCGGTAAGCCCAAGGGCTGCATCCTCACCAATGAATACTTCCTGCTGAGCGGGCGACGCTATGTCGAGCTGGGTGAGCTCTGCGCTATGGAGGCCGGCTGTGAGCGCCTCGCCACTCCCCTCCCCCTGGTACATATGAATGCCATGGCCTGCTCTACTCTGGCAATGATCCTGGTGGGCGGCTGCCTCATCCAGCTGGACCGCTTTCACCCCCGCAGCTGGTGGACGTCCGTGCGGGAATCCCGGGCCAGTATCGTGCACTACCTGGGTGTAATGCCCGCCATGTTGCTATCGATGGATCCGCTGGAAGGCCCCGGGGGGGACGATTTTTCCTCACAGATAAAATTCGCTTTTGGTGCCGGGGTAAACCCGAAACACCATGCGGCGTTCGAAGCGCGCTTTGGTTTCCCCCTGATAGAGGCGTGGGGCATGACGGAAACGGGCAACTTCGGCGCGATTATTGCCAATCAGGAACCCCGCCACGTTGGCAGCTGCTGCTTCGGCCGCACACCCGACCATCTGGAGATCAGGCTTGTCGACGAGGCAGGGCTTGTGGTCGCCCAGGGAGAGCCGGGGGAACTGCTGTTGCGCCACCGGGGAGACCAACCGCGCCGGGGCTTCTTCAGCGGCTACCTTAAGAACCCCGAGGCGACCTCGGAAGCCTGGGCGGACGGCTGGTTTCATACCGGCGACGTGGTGCGCGAAGATGAAGACGGTGCCCTGTACTTTGTGGATCGCCGCAAAAATGTCATCCGCCGATCCGGGGAAAATATCTCTGCGCTGGAAGTGGAGGCTGCCCTGGCTGGCATACCCTCCATCCAGATGGCCGTGGTGTGCCCGGTACCTGATGATATCCGCGGCGATGAAGTGATGGCCTGCGTAATACCTGCGGATGGCGCTGCCAGAGACCAGCAGGCCGCCGAAAACATCGTGAACACCGCATTGGACACACTCGCGTACTTCAAGGTGCCCGGCTACATTGCCTTCACCGACAGCCTGCCCCTGACGGCCTCGGAAAAACCTAAGCGCGGGGATATCAAGGCGCTGGCAGTGGCTATGTTACAAAGCGGCAAGTGCTACGATGTACGGCATCTCAAACAGAGGAAACGCAAGGCATGAGCAGCCCCGCCAGCTACCAGGGCATAGCGTTGGTATGCCCGGTAACACTCGGTTACAGCAAAACCAGTGAGCACAGTGCGAGCTGGTTTATCGGTAGCGTGCTGCGCGAATTGATCGCCAGTGCCGGGATAACGAAACAGGATGTTGACGGATTGGCGGTGTCCAGTTTCAGCCTCGGGCCGGATTCAGTCAGCTTCCTCACACAACACTTTAATATGACCACGCGCTGGCTGGAGCAACTGCCCTTCGGTGGCGCCTCTGGTGTCCTGGCGATGCGCCGGGCGGCGCGCGCTGTGCAGTCAGGCGACGCCGACATCGTGGCCTGCATAGGCGGCGATGCCGCGGTAAAAGGCAGCTTTCGCGACCTCGTGGCTGATTTCAGCAGTTTCAGTAACAGCGCCAGCTACCCCTACGGTAGTGCGGGCCCCAATGCCGCTTTCGCGCTGATCACCCAGCGCTACATGGCAGAATACGGCGCAACCCGGGAAGACTTCGGCCAGCTGGCTGTCAGCCAGCGCTACAACGCCCAACATTTTGACGGCGCCCTGCTGGGCGGCCAGACCCTCAGCATGGAGGATTACCTGGCAGCCCGCAGCATCTGCTCGCCACTGCATCTATACGACTGCGTGATGCCCTGCGCTGGCGGCGAGGGTTTTCTGGCAATGAGTATTGAGCGCGCGGAGTCGCTAGGCTTGCCCTACGTGACAATACTGGCCGCAGACGAGCGGCATAATGCTTTCCTGGAAGACCCGACCCAATTGCGCGGGGGGTGGCCGCTGTTTTGTCAGGCTTTATATGAACGCGCCGGCGTGACACCGACAGATATTGATCTGCTGCAAACCTACGACGACTACCCGGTGATCTCCATGCTGCAGCTTGAGGGCCTGGGTTTTTGCGCCATGGGCGAAGCACCCGGTTTCCTGCGCGAGAACGCACTGACATTTGACGGCGGTGGCTTGCCACACAACACCTCCGGCGGCCAACTGTCGAATGGCCAGGCAGGCGCCGCGGCGGGTTACCTGGGATTAGTTGAATCCATTCGCCAGTTAACCGGCGCCTCCGTTGCCAACCAGGTGCCCAACGCGCGATACGCCATGGTCAGCGGCTACGGCATGATTAACTATGACCGAGGGCTGTGCAGCGCCGCAGCCATACTGCAGGGAGGTGGGCACTGATGACGGTGTTTCAAACCGGCTTGCCCGCCTCTGCTACGCTCAAGCTGCAGCAGTGCGGCAACTGCGCTCAGGTGAATTATCCCGCGCGGGAACTGTGCGGTAATTGCCTGGCCGACGAGCTACAGTGGCAGCCCGTTAAAGATACCGGCACAGTGCAATCCATCACTGAGCTGCAATACAGCCTGGAGCCGAGCTACACGGCTCACCTGCCCTGGCGTGTTGCCAGTATCCAGCTCGACTGCGGCCCACAGGCCCTTACGCACCTGGTGCCCGGGGTTGTCACAGGCGACGCGGTAAGGCTCAAACTCATTCAGGACGGCCAGGGCAATATCATGCTGTTGGCCCTGGGCTGCGACCATGCGGCGCAACAGGCAGCCACCCACTGGCTGGAAGAGGTCCAATTCAAGGAGATTTCGGCATGAGAACAGCGATCGTCACCGGTGGCAGCACCGGTATTGGTAAATCCATTTGCGAACACCTGCTGGACAGCGGTTACGCCGTGATCAATATATCGCGCAGGGACTCCCCCGTGGATCACCAGCATCTGCATAACTATTCCACCGACCTCTCTGACCCCGTGGCGACCAAAGCGACCGCCGAGCGCATAGCATCGGAGCACGAGATCACCGATATCATCCACAACGCGGGGGTAATCAAACCCGCCCTGCTCGGATCTGTCGATACCGCCGACCTGGACATACTCACCCATATTCATATCGGGGCCGCCATTGCGCTGGCACAGGCCTGTCTGCCCGCACTCAAGCGCTGTGGCAGCGGAAGAATTGTGCTGATCAGCTCCCGGGCAGCCATGGGCCTGGAAACCAGAACCTGCTATTCCGCCACCAAATCGGGCATGGTGGGTATGGCGCGCACCTGGGCGCTGGAACTCGCTGCAGACGGCATTACCGTGAACGTGGTAGCACCAGGCCCTATCGCGGAAACAGAAATGTTCCACAATGTCATACCCGACGGCAGTGAAAAAATGGACTCCGTGGCCCAGTCCATACCGGTGAAGCGGCTAGGCAACCCGGCCGATGTATCCCGTGCGGTGCAGTTTTTCCTGGCACCGGAAAACAGTTTCGTCACCGGCCAGACACTGTTTGTCTGTGGCGGCGCAAGTATTGGCTCACTGGCGCTTTGACGCCAGCCCAACAGAAGGAGCACGTATATGTCCTACAACAAAGAGTACATTGAAAAACTGGTAGAACCGGCGCGCTTGCATCGCAGCATCTACACCGACCCGGAAATATTCGAGCTCGAGATGGAACGCATCTGGGGCAAGGCCTGGATTTTTATCGGGCATGAAAGCCAGGTACCCAACCCCGGCGATTTCTTTACCACCAATATCAATCACAGGGTGCCTGTGGTGATGACGCGAGACCGCAAGGGCGAGGTGCATGTATTACACAACCGCTGTGCTCACAAAGGTGCCAAACTGGTGGACACACCCTGCGGCAATGCGCGCGCATTCCGCTGCTGTTACCACGGCTGGACCTACAACACCGACGGCACCATCCTGAAAATACCCAACGAGGGCGGCTACGACGATACCGGCTTCGACCTCAAAGACCCGATGAACAATATGCAGAAAACAGCGGGTTATGAGAGCTATCGCGGCTTCGTTTTCGCCACACTGGACCCGAACGCTCCCGACCTCAAAACCTGGATGGGCGGCGCGCTGGATTGCTTCGACAACCTCTGTGACCGCGCCCCCGAGGGCGAGGTTGAGGTAGCCGGTGGCGTGTTGCGCTACGAACACGACTGTAACTGGAAGTTCTTTCTCGAGAACCTCAACGACACAATGCACCCCATGGTTACCCACCAGTCTGTGGTGCAGGCGGCAGAGGATTATATCGCTACCTTGCCTGCGGAAGCTGTGGGCCAGCGGGCAGAGGCGGAAATCATTCCACCGTTCGGAGCGTCCTTTGAGATATTCGAGAGCTCGGGCATTACCGGGTTTAAATATGGCCACCACTACGACGGCGGCAAAACCAGTATTCACGCGGATTACAGCGTACAGCCGGAGTACTGGGACGCAATGCTCAAGGCCTATGGCGAAGAGCGAACACGAGAAATACTGTCCTTCAATACCCACAACACGCTTTACTACCCGTCGCTGACTATCAAGACAGCGGTGCAGAATATCCGCATTGTGCGGCCTATCGCGGTGGACAAGTGCGTGGTGGAAACCTGGTCCTTCAGGCTGAAAGGCGCGCCTCCGGAAATGCTGCAGCGCACCCTGCTCTACTCCCGCCTGATCAACTCCTCCTCATCCATGGTGGGCCCGGACGATCTGGAGGCTTATATGCGTATGCAGTCGGGGCTGCAGTCCCCCGGTGATGACTGGGTGGAAATGTACCGACAGTTCGGCAAGGACCGCGACGAGGGCGATCGCATCGTCGGCGGCGGCACTTCAGATCTCGATATGCGCACGCAATACGCCGCCTGGAAAAATTATATGACTGAAGCCTATGGCACTGCGGAGGGTAGCAGTCATGGATGAGCTCAGAAAAATTGAGCAGTTTCTCTACGACGAGGCCAACCTGCTGGACAACCCGGACCTGGACAGCTGGATGACGCTGTACACAGAGGATGGGACCTACTGGATGCCGGTGATCGAGGATCAGGCTGACCCGATTAATCATGTGTCCATCTTTTACGATGACCGGGTGATGATGGAGGTGCGGCGCCGCAACTTCGTTCACCCCCGCGCGGCATCAAAGGATCACAAGGTGCGCAGCTCCCACATCATCGGCAATATTCGCCTGCAGGGCCACAATGACAAAGGCGACCTTGTGGTGACATCCAACTTCCAGGCACTGGTGTTCTACCGCAACGAACAGCGCGCTTTTGGCGGCAAGTATGAACATCACCTGGTAGTAGACGGCGACAGTTATAAGATTCGACACAAGAAGGTAACGCTGATCAACTGCGAGGCGCCGCAAAAATCGCTGACTATTTACCTGTAATCTCGCGGGTCGGCCACGAGAGGAATTACCGGCTACGAACCTGTTTGTTCAGATTTTTTGCCAGGCCTCCAGTAGCGCCACGCAAAAGGTAGCAACAGCACACGGTGGAAGCGGCCATCTTTCCTGCCTCTGAGATAATGCAGACCTACTGGCGTCCCGTCATCGCCCCCGGGCTTGCGAGCCGTTCCGAAAAGATAGTCAAACCAGGGAACCACAGCGCCATAATTGCTGTTGGTGAGAGTCGATTCCGGACTATGGTGAACACGGTGAAAGCTTGGGGTAACCACAAATGGCCGAAGTAAGTGATCGACGAGCGATGGTACCCGCAGGTTGCTATGATTAAAATGTACCAGCAAGATTCGCAGCATTTGGTATGCGAGTGCGATCCATACCGGCACACCAAAGGTGACGAATATCGGGGTAATCAATAGCGTTATGGCAAGCACTTCCAGAAAGTGATGCCTGTGGGAGGTGGTAACATCCAGTTCTGTATCCATGTGGTGAACAGCGTGTACCTGCCACAGGGCGGGGACCTTATGAAATAATCGATGTGCCCAGTAAGAAGCCAACTCTACCGAGATAACCAACATAGCGACTACAACCACCGATGGTAGATGGTTATTCAGCTGGAAATCGGGTAGCAGCGACTGCAACCAGGCCGCCGTGCCCAGATAGGACATAAGCCACAGCGCGCCAAAGTAATTGAAAAATGCGAGAAGCCAGTTTGTCAGCCACCGGGAGGCCGGCACTGAATCCGTATCGACGTAGGGGAATAACTGCTCGGCAATCATGAAGGCAAGCATTCCCCCAAAGATCGTTACCATTAACACAAGACTCTGCTGTGTTAGCAGGAAATTCAGCAAAGGGCCCTGGTCATCTGCCAATAAAAGCTGATCGCTGCTCAAGACATTGCTACCGCGGTAACACTGCCGCTAGCGAACGCGCACAAGCTCCAGATCCAGCATGGCATAATCGACCGCGAGATAACCGTTGCTCATCACGCTCACAGCTGCTGGCGTGTGCAAAAGAACATCCTGAGCCATAACCCCTCGGTAGACGGCACTCTCACCACGGTAGCTGTATTCGTAAAGTGGTAGCCCGTTGGCGGCGGTAGCGACCCTGGTGATGCCTTCCTTGAGACGAATATCACTGGCGTTCCCGCCTGCACACTGAATTGCGCAGTATTCTTCCGGCGCGACGGGGGTACCTATCGTACAGGTTGATGGATAGGGTCGCTGTGAGCAGCTACCGTAATTGATGGCGGTCGGCCGCATGGGTATACCGGCATTGTTGGTGTAGGTATTCAGCACATTTGGAGACACGCCAAAGGTCTGACCGTCAGCATTAGTGATGAGGAAACCGCCGCCCGCATCCGCGTTCTGAACCCAGTGCAGACCGCCAGCGCTACTACCAGCGAGAACGGCCAGAGCCAGCGATATAGATGACACGGCGCCAGGACCATTCTTGCGCATGGACACCCAGCCGATAAATCCCAACAACAGTGCCAGCAGGATAAGGGCTGCGGTACCTAACGTCGGTACCGAAGTCACACCTCCGCCGCCGAGGGGGGCAAAAGTGATGCTACCACCACCCGCATTCCCCGCGAGGGCCGGCGTGGACATAGCGGCTGACACCACGATTACTCGCGTAGAAAAAGTCGCCACCACCTGACCGAATAATTTGATGTGCATAATTATTTCCTCTTACCTATTATCAGAATACAAATGGTCGGCCTGAGTCGTTACGGAGAAAAATACTTATAATAATAGCTCCATGAACGATTATCCGCTCTGGAACAACCACTTTCAATTAAGTATATCTACTCAAAATCTGGCTGCTTCAGCCCCGGCTCGAATGGAAGGTTAATCGCCGCCTGTCATCTTCGCGCAACAATTGCATCCTAGTCTATCCCGTTCACTTTCCAGGGAACCTGCAACGATGCCCCCGACCATTTCGCGTAGAGCCATACTCAAGAGCCTGACCGCCAGCTCCATACTCCTGTTACTGGGTAGTAATCTTATAGGTTGCTCAGACAACAACAGCTCAAACGGCAACAGCAGTGTTCTCGCCGAATTTTTGCACGGCGTCGCCTCCGGCGACCCCTTGAGCGATAGCGTCATTCTATGGACTCGAGTCACTCCAGAACGCGCGGGCACCGTCCTTGTGAATTGGGAGATTGCCACCGATGAGGCGTTCAGCTCACTCATTGACAGCGGCGGCGGCAACACCAGTGCCGATGTTGATTACACGGTCAAGGTCGATGTCAGCGGACTGCAGGCGGATACCACTTACTACTACCGGTTCATTACGGGAGACCGCGTATCGCCCGTGGGGCGCACCCGGACGGCGCCACTCGGAGCGCTTACGGCCGCCACTTTTGCAGTGATTTCCTGCTCCAATTATCCCGCCGGTTACTTTAATGTTTATCGTGAAGTTGCGGAGCAATCCGTAAACGCGGTGCTGCACCTGGGTGACTATATCTACGAGTACGCGAGTGATGGGTATGCAAGCGAACGCGCTGAGGAATTCGGGCGGGTGGTGGCACCCACCAATGAACTGCTGTCGCTAAGCGATTACCGCATTCGCTATGCCCAGTACCGCACTGACTCCGACCTGCAGTCCTGCCACGCCGCCCACCCGTTTATCGTGGTCTGGGACGACCATGAAGTAGCCAACGACGCCTGGCTCGGTGGCGCCGAAAATCACGATCCCAACTCGGAAGGTGAGTACAACACTCGTCGCGCAGCGGCCATCCAGGCCTGGTACGAATGGTTGCCTGTCAGGCCACCGGCTTCTGAACAGGAGATCATCTACCGGCGCTTCCAGTATGGCGACCTGCTGGATATCATGATGCTGGATACCCGCCATGTAGGGCGCGATAAACAGGTGAGTTATGCCGATTTCGCCAATGGAGGGATGATTGACAGCGCATCAGTGCGCGCCGCTTTGGCCGACAGCACACGCACTCTGCTGGGCAGTGAGCAGTTGGATTGGCTGAAAGCGGGCCTCACCGACAGCACGGCGCGCTGGCAGGTACTGGGGCAGCAGGTGCTGATGGGGCGTCAGCCGCTGCCGGAACCGGTCGTGCGCGCCCTGTCGCCTGAATTGGGCGGTGAAAATGCCCTGTCAGAAGCGACGGCAGCAGTACTGGCCGCAGTTGCCGCCAAAGGCAAAACAGCCGGGGAACGAACAGCAGAAGAACAGGCACTGTTGGACTCTGCCATACCCCTCAACCCGGACGCCTGGGACGGCTACCAGTCCGAGCGCGAAGACATCCTGAATCACGCAATTCAGTTGCGGTCACGACTGGTAGTACTGGCCGGCGACACACACAACGGTTGGGGGTCGCAATTGACCACCGAGCAAGGTACTGTCGCCGGTGTTGAGTTTGCCTGCGCCAGCGTCTCCTCCCCGGGAGCGGAGGCCGTTATCGGAGAGGATTCCGCGCGATTATTCGGCCCCCTGGCCGTGACTCTCATGGATGATTTGAAATACGCCAACCTGGTTGATCGTGGCTACACTGTGCTGTCGTTTTTCCCCGAGGAAGTGACTAACGAATGGCGCTATGTGTCCACGATAGACAGCAAAAGCTACACTATGAATGACCAGGCGTTAACTCGATTGCGTGCTGGCCGGAATGATCTGCTGCTCAGCTGAGACGGCCAGGAAAGCCGTTTCCCCTACCCTCGTTCGGCTGCAGTCTTCGTCACCTACAAAACCAGAGGCACCAGCACCAACGCCATACTTACCCAGACTCCAAGACTGAAGTACGGTGTCAGCCACAAAGCATCATCCCGCCATTTGTTCCAGGCCAGCGCCGGTTCGCGACGCTTGATGGCATCGCCGACACCCTGCGAAATTGTGAGGTATTGCAGGCCTGTGTTACGCCCCCCCCGGAATCGCCGCCAATACATCGGAATATCGAACAGTAGCACATAGGCGACGAACACAACCGACCCCACGATACCGGCAATCGCGAGAAGATGTACCCCGCCAGTAGTATCCATCGCGATTATCGCCAGCAACCCAGCCATCCACGACAGGCCCGCAGCCCACAACAATTCCTCGACCGCCTGGGTGATATGGTTGAGCGTCAGGATACTGTGCCAGCAGAACACCTGCGCCAGGATAGTGCAAAGGGTGATCACCCAGGCAGCATTTTGCACCCAGGGTAATTCCGCCTGGGCCCCCAGCTGGTGTACCAACAGGCCCAACTGGATACCGAAGCAGATTTCCGCCACCGTTGCAGCGCTGCGCCCCAAAAAAATGCTGGAGAGCGGTGAGTCAAACAACACCAGGCGCTCCAGGTCGACCCGGGGCAGCAGCGAACGGTATGCACACACGAACACGTAGATACCGGACAATAGAAGTTGTATGACACTGTAGGGATTGTCACTGGGGCCAAAACGCCAGATAAACGCCCAGAGGCAGATGTTGAAAACTGACAGCACACAGAGAATACGCCACCAGATGACCAGCTCTCTACACCGGGAGGAAGTTGCTAACATAGTATTGTGATCTTAGTATGACTATTGTATGTACATAGTATTACATTGTCATTCGTCGGTGCAAGCGCAGTTGCAGGATTCGACACCTGGAAACAGATCACTGCTTGTTCGACGGACTCAATACTTTAGGCTTGGCCTGACGCTCTGCGGATAGTTCTGTTTACGACCTGTGCCAGTCCGGCGCCACTAATCTTCTGCGTCCGTCACGGCTTTTGCTGAGCCCCGGTTCATCCAACTCCTTGCGGTCCCACAAATTGCAGGTCACCTGCTTGTGCTTCTGGTCCAGCCCCTCGCAGTAATTGGTGTACTCGCACAGCCGCACCTCACTGCCGCAACCCGAACGCACTTTCTCAAACCAGTCCGGGTCTGCCAGGGCCTGGCGGGCGAAGGCCACGATATCTGCCTTGTCTTCCCGCAACAGTGACTCGGCCTGGGAGAAGGTGTGGATTCCACCGGCGACCACCACGGGGATTGAGTGGCCCGCTGTGCGCACGGCTTGCCGAATCGCCGCTGTGGCTTCTATATTGCGCCCGTAGGGGCCAAACTCGTCCGAGATATATCCCGGCATGCACTCATAGCCGCTGACACCGGTGTAGGGATAAGCCGCCTCCCCCAGCTTCGGTTGTTTGGCATCGTCAAATTTTCCGCCGCGCGAAAGAGAGAGAAAATCCATTCCGGCGGCGGCCAGCGCCACCCCTATTTGTGCCGCTTCCTCGACCTTGTTTCCACCTTCGATACATTCATCTGCCAGGAACCGGCAGCCAACGGGAAAATCTTCACCCACTCTTGCACGGAGGCTTGCCAACACCTGCAACGGCAACTTCAGGCGATGCTCCAGCGCACCGCCGTAGCCGTCATCCCGGGTATTGGTGGCGGACAGAAACGAGGCCATGGTGTAGGCGTGGGCATAGTGCAGTTCAACACCGTCAAAGCCGGCAGTCTTCGCACGCAATCCCGCCGCTGCGAACAGCTCCGGCAACACGGTGGGTAGTTCCGCGATGTGCGGCAGATGGGTATCTGTCACCCGCTCCCGGTGACCCTTGGCCAGGGCCTCCCACTCCCTGTCATCGAGTATGTCCGCCAGTCTTTCGTCGTCCAGCTCGCACAGCTGTTCCCGAATGGCCTCGTCACTTCCGGGATGATTCAACAAGGCGCGGTGTCGTTCGTTTATACGCAGGAACTGCCGCAAATATTTCTCCCGCTCCGGGCGCCGACGAATACCGAGGAAATCAATGATCTGGATAAGCAGCCGGGTCTGACCACCACTCTCCTCGCGCACTCTGTCTACCAGTTGTTCCAGGCCGGGTAGAAACCGGTCGTGCCCGATTCGCAGTAGTGGGCCGCTGGGAACATCGCGAATGCCAGTGGCCTCTACCACAATCGCACCGGGTCTGCCGCGAGCGAAACGGCCGTACCAGTCCAGTACATCCTCTGTGACAAAGCCGTCTTCGCTGGCGCGCCAAGGCACCATGGCCGGCACCCACGTGCGCTGCTGCAATTGCATGGTACCGACAGCCACGGGTGAAAAAAGATTTGCCCGGGCACTGTCTTCAGCGGAAGGCCAGGTATCAACCAGGGGGATGTATTTAATGCGTTGCGGTGGCTTCCACATGTTATGTACCTGGCGGGCTAAGTTGAAATATTATTTTACATCTAAAACATTACCGGGGAAAGCACAATCACCAGTACACTTCGGCCGCAACGCAGGGCGCCGGCGCAGGCACCTATACCCGATATCAAAAAGGTCTGCCAAGGAGCGCGGAAACGGAGGAAATTCTGCTAAGCTGTCGCCATGATTACAGATCAGAACGCTCTCGAATTTCTCTACGACCCGCTGTGCTACGAGCAGGGCGCACCCCTGGACGCGCTGGGCTCACTGCGGGAACAGGCCGCCATTATCTGGGTTGAAGAACATACATTGGCGCAGTGGCCCGGGGGTCCGGGTTTCTGGCTGGTACTGCGGCACGCTGAATGTATGCAGGTGCTGAAAAACAGCCGTCTGTTCTCCTCGCAGCTGGGCGCAACCCAGCTGCGGGACCCTGGGAGTCCGGAAGATCTGGCCTACGTACAGAAGATGATGCTCAACATGGATCCGCCGGAGCACACCCGGCTGCGACGCCTGCTGATCAACGCCTTTAACTCCAAGGCTATTACCCGGCTTGAACTGAAGATCGGTCAACATGCGCGCGCTATCGTCGACAAGGTAATCGGCGATGCCAGCGAAGGCGAATGCGATTTTGTCAAAGACATCGCCGCCGATATGCCGCTGTTGTGCCTGGCAGATATTTTCGGGCTGCCCCAACAGGATCGCTACCTGATGTTCGACTGGGCCAACCGTGTTATCGGCTACCAGGACCCGGACTATGCGGTATCCGCCGCCTTCGACCAGCAAAGCGGCAGCGATATGGCGCGGGAAGCGCTCGCATTGCGCCCCAAACCCGACAGCGACGGTCGCATGCCCGACCCGCGCTCTCGGCACGGCATGGACGACCTCTACCGCTACGCTCACCTGCTGGCAGAGCACAAACGCCGGGAACCGGGGGATGACGTTGTCTCCACCCTGCTGGCGCAGGTAGATGAAGTAGACGGCAAAGTGAGCATCGAGGAATTCGAAAATATGTTCTGGCTTTTTGCGGTGGCCGGCAACGAGACCCTGCGCAATGGAATTCCCGGCGGCATGATTGCACTGCTGGAAAGCCCGGCTGCCTGGAAGGCCCTGCAGGAAGACCCCACTCTGGCACCCGGTGCGATCGAGGAAATGCTGCGATGGTGGACGCCGGTGATGAATTTTCGCCGCACAGCAACCGGCGACACCGAGTTGGCGGGCGCAAAAATCAACGCGGGAGACAAGGTCGTGGTGTCATTCATGTCGGCCAATTATGACGATCAGGTATACCCACTCCCCTTTGAGTTTGATATCCACAGAGAACCCAACCCCCACCTCAGCTTCGGCTATGGGCCGCACTTCTGCCTCGGGGCACAACTGGCAAACGCGCAAATGAGGGCGATTTTTCTGGAACTGACCAAACGATTCGCCAGCATGGAGGCGATCATGCCAGCGAGCTACCTGCGGTCCAATTTTCAGCGCGGCGTAAAATCATTGCCTGTTCGCTGGCGGGTGCGGGATTGATGTCCTCTGCAGAGACGGCCGACAAAATAACCTCATCGGAGCCGACCCAAGGCTTGCCTGCCATACTGCTAATGGCTGCGGCGGTAGGTGTTATAGCTGGCGTAGGAGCCTGGGCGTTCCGAATGCTGATCGGCTTTGTTCACAATGCTCTTTTCCTCGGCTCCCTCAGCGCTGACTACAACGCCAACCTGTTCACCCCCGCCAGCCCCTGGGGAATGTTCGTGATACTGGTGCCCGTGGTGGGCGGCCTGGTGGTGGCCTGGCTGGTAAAGAACTTCGCCCCCGAAGCGAAGGGACATGGTGTCCCCGAGGTGATGGATGCAATTTACTACAACAAGGGGCACATCAGACCCCGGGTCGCTATAGTAAAGTCCCTGGCGTCAGCCATATCCATTGGCAGTGGCGCCTCGGTGGGGCGTGAGGGCCCCATTGTGCAGATCGGTTCCGCCTTCGGTTCCACCCTGGGAGCCATTTTTCCAATGCTGGTCCGCGATCGCATTGCATTGGTCGCCGCCGGGGCGGGCGCGGGTATTGCCGCCACATTCAACGCCCCGCTTGGTGGCATTGTATTTGCCGTCGAACTGCTGCTGGTTTCCGTAAATGCACGCAATTTGTTGGTGGTTTCAGTGGCAGTGGTCGTCGCTACCCATATTGGCCACCTGTTACTGGGCACGGAGCCCTCTTTCTATTTCCCGAGGCTGGAAGCGCTGGAATACCCTGTGTACGCTCTCCCCCTGCTGCTCTCCTTTCTCATTCTGGGCGTGGTTATGGGGCTGGTGTCGGTGGTGTTTATCCGCGGGCTCTACAAGATGGAAGATCTTTTCGACGCAATACCCGGCAATTACTACTCTCGCCACGCACTGGGCATGCTCTGTGTCGGTGTAATCATGTACCTGCTGATGCGCCACGCTGGTCACTACTATGTAGAAGGCGTGGGCTATGCAACCATTATGGAGGCACTGAGTGGCGCTGTTATGTCACCCTGGTTCCTGTTGATGCTGGCAGCGCTGAAAATTCTGGCTACTTGCCTGTCGCTGGGCTCAGGGGCTTCTGGTGGCGTGTTCTCACCGGCATTGTTCATGGGTGCCACCGTGGGTGCGGCGGCGGGCTATCTCTGCCAGTGGCTTATGCCAGAGGCCAATATCTCCATAGCCACTTTCGCCATTGCCGGCATGGCCGCGGCCTTCGCCGGGACTACCGGGGCGGTACTCACCGGTATGATCATGCTGGCCGAAATGACCCGGGACTACCCCAGCATGATGCCAATGATCATCGCCTGCACCACTGCCTACGCTGTACGCAAGTCCATCATGCACGAGAGTATTTACACCATGAAACTGCTCGCGCGCCATCACACCGTACCTGAGGGTTTGCACTCCGCAGTTCTGACCACAGAACGCATCTCGGATTTAATGACCGACAATTTCGCAGTCGCCACTGCCGGCAAAACCGTGTCGCCGGGCCTAACCGTTGTGGTGCCCGCAGAGAACGGCCTGGTTCAGTCGGTATTGGCCCCAGCGGATTCAGATGGAGAAGGCTCGGCCAATCGCCCTCTGCGCTATGCCCTGGTGTCCGTGCATGCCACGCCTCTAGCCGCGGTAGCTGTACTATGCGAAACAGGTGCCGAGCTGCTACTGGTCTCCAGCAAGACGGACTCACAGCGTGCTGACGACATAATAGGCCTGCTGACACCCGCAACACTGTCACGCTTACTTAAATCGGACGAGTTACTCTCGTAAGCTCCAGCCTGGGTCGCACACCTTGTGCACAAAAGTGCAAGCGATTGTTCCCCTGCCGTCATGGTCGGCCATGAACCATAGGCGCATAGTCAAATCTCACTTTGAGCTGGTCCGCCGGGCCCGGTTACGATGGAGAGGACACTATGAATATAATAAATAAAGCGTCTGCAAAACGGCCCATGTATCTTTTGGCAATGACCCTGCTGTGTCAGCCCACCATGGCTGCCGGCATGCTGGAAGAGATTGTCGTTACCGCGCAGAAACGGGCGGAGAGCCTGCAGGATACACCCGTTGCGGTAACCGCCTTCACTGCCGCGACCATTGAAAGTTACGGTATGGACAATATATCGCAAATAGCGGAATTCACACCGAACATGACGTTTGACACCACCGCACCCATCTCCGGTGTCTCTTCTGGAGCCGTGGTGTTTATTCG
This sequence comes from uncultured Haliea sp., assembly GCA_963977485.1. GTDB lineage: Bacteria > Pseudomonadota > Gammaproteobacteria > Pseudomonadales > Halieaceae > JARRPM01. Next base: position 447,561 of record CAXBOW010000002.1, on the reverse strand, counting down.
CGGTATCGGCCAAACGGATTTCAGCCTCACAACCGACCCCGGTGTCGGAACCTATATCGACGATGTATATTCCTCGCGCTCAATAGGCGGCGTACTGGACGTGCTTGATGTGGAGCGCATCGAGGTCTTGCGCGGTCCGCAAGGTACGCTGTTCGGGCGCAATACCATAGGCGGTGCTATCAGCATCACCTCGAGACGTCCCGCTGAAGAACTTGGGGTAGACCTGGAAATGACACTGGGCAACTATAATCGACAGGATTTTCGCGGCGCCATCCAGTTACCCATAGGCGACACGCTGCGTACCAGTCTCGCTGTTTCCAGCAAGCAGCGGGACGGTTATGTGGATCGAGAGCTGACCGGTGGCGAGCTGGGAGACGAAGACCGGCAGTCCGCTCGCTTTGCCGCATTGTTCAGCCCCACCGATAATCTGGATTTTTATCTCACTTACGATTACACAAAGATCGATGAAGAAAGTGCGGCCTCCGTGTTGGCAGGTATTACCGAAGGTGTTGGCACCAGCAGCTATGCCTATAACGAGGTGTTCGTACCGGCAAACAATCCACCGGCTGGTCTTTTCGACAGCCGCTGGCTGGGGGACGATAACGACAAATCCTACGGCACAGGCAAGAGCGGTACCAAGCTGGATGTTCAGGGAGCCGCGTTGACAGTTACCTGGGGTGGTGAGGCGCTGCAACTCAAGTCCATCAGCGGCTGGCGCAAAACCGACGGGGAATTCAACCGGGACCCGGACAATTCACCCATCGCTATTACCGAGACTGAAAACCCCGACTATGTGCACAAACAGTTCAGCCAGGAATTTCAGATAACAGGCACACTCATGAACGACCGGCTGGACTACGTTGGCGGCCTGTACTACTTCCAGGAAAAAGGCACCGACAACGTGTTTGTTGCCATCTATAGCGAAGTGCCAACCCCCGGCTCCAATTTTGCCATCCCATTGCACATCAATAACTACGCCGATGTGGACAACTCCTCGGAAGCGGCCTACGCACAGGCGACTTATCGGATAACACCGGACCTGGGCCTCACGCTGGGAGCGCGCTACACCCAGGATGACAAGGAGTACAAGTACGAGCAATACATCTCCGCTGACCGCGAGGGCCAGATGAAGATTATTGACCTGGTCGGCGACGGTACTGGCAAGGTCAAGGACGATTTCTCCAAAACGACTTACAAGGCCGGGCTGGAATACAATTTCAGCGACGCTGGCATGGTTTATGGCAGCTACTCGGAAGGTTTCAAAAGTGGCGGTTTCAATATTCGCTACGTGGTGCCGCGCCCCGAGCCCCTGGCTTTTGCGCCTGAAGAGGTTGAATCCTGGGAACTGGGATTGAAATGGCAGGGCTGGGATGACCGCCTGCGTATCAACACGGCAGCTTTTTACACCGATTACACCGAAGTGCAGGTCACCCTGTTTGAAACAGGTGGCGGGCCCTTGACCCAGAATGCCGGCGAAGCGGAGCTGAAGGGTGTTGAAATAGAAATGACCGCCCTCCTCACCGACCGTCTGCAACTGAATCTGGCCGGCGGCTATATCGATGCGAAGTACACAAAAATCAATGTGCCAACCACAGACATTGCGCAACCCGTGGGTGAGAAACTTCCCAATACACCAGAGTACACCTTTCTTCTTGGCGGTCAGTACTCGGCACCGCTGGCCGGTGGCACACTGGCGCTACGGCTGGACTACTACTATTCTGACGAGGTGGAGAACGACGCTCAGAACTCGCCGTTTCTTGCCCAGGACAGCTACTCTACGCTCAACACCTCGATCACCTTCACAAGCCCGGAGGAAACATGGGACGTGGTACTCTTTTGCGATAACGTGACCGACGAGCGCATAATCACCAGCGGCGATTCCAATTTCGGCCTGGGTTTTCATGAAGCCAACTACAACAGACCCAGAGAATATGGCGTGATAGTGCGCTACGGTCTTTAACCCACAGGAGCGGGTGAGTATGCAAGGAAATTTCAAGGCAGCGGTGGTTCAGGCGGCACCTGAATTCATGAATCTGGATGCGGGTATCGACAAGGCCATCGAGCTGATCCAATCGGCCGCAAGCAATGGTGCACAGCTGATCGGTTTTCCGGAGTGCTGGCTACCGGGTTATCCCTGGTGGGTCTGGCTGTCACCGGCGGCGATGAACCTCCGTTACTTTCAGCGCTATCACGAAAACTGCCTGGTGGTGGACTCGCCACAATTTCAGCGAATCGGCGCCGCCGCGCGTGAGCACGGCATTCATGTCTCCATGGGCGCCAGTGAACGCGATTACGGCTCACTGTATATTTCCCAGTTCCTGTTCGATGACCAGGGTCAGCTGGTAAAAGGCCGGCGCAAACTCAAACCCACCCATATGGAACGAACTGTATTCGGTGACGGTGACGGCAGCGACCTGGACGTCAGTGATACCGCACTGGGGCGAATCGGCCAGTTGGCTTGCTGGGAGCACCTGCAACCACTGAGTAAATATGCCATGTTCAGCATGCACGAACAGGTCCATGTGGCCGCATGGCCCAGTTTCAGCTGCTATCCCCAGGCATTCACATTGGGAAGCACCCTCAACAATGCGCTTTCCCAGGTCTACGCAGCAGAGGGCCAGTGCTTTGTGCTGGCCCCCTGTGGCATTGTTTCAGATGCGATGATAGAACTGCTGGTGGAAACACCCGAGCAGGCAGAACTGTTACTGCCCGGAGGTGGCTTTGCGCAGATTTACGGGCCGGATGGTGCGCCCTTGTGTGACCCCCTGCCAGAACGGGAAGAGGGTCTGTTGTTCGCCGATATCGATTTTTCTGCAATTACTATTGCCAAATCATTTGCCGATCCGGTGGGACACTATTCCCGCCCCGATGTCACCCGGCTGTTACTGAACCGGGAAGCCCGGGGCGCGGTGCAATACGCTGCCCCGACGCCCGCGGACGCGGCGACGGAACCGACTGAAAACCCGGAGGGGGACCTTGCGTCCCTGCAATGTCAGGCATGAAGATGAACAGGGCTAATATGCCAGAGGGCTGGGTAGCCCCCGCTCCCGCGTGGAGCAACGAATGGGCCAACGAGAACGACCCGATAGTTGCCGGTTATTTTGCTGCCCAGGGCGGCGATACCGGGGCACTGGATGCATGGGCGGCGGAAGCGCTTTTTGGCGATGACGCACCACAACAGGTAGAACAGGGTCACTTTGTTGACGCCTCGGGTGTCGACAATCACCTCTACATTGCCTACTGGCGCCTGTCGCAGTACGACGGGTGGTGGCAGCAGCATCGTGGCTGGTGGGAGGACAAGGCCAGGGAAAATGAACCCGCTGCGTACTGGCGCGAAATACTCAGCATGCCGCTGGAGCGCACCGAGACACTGCACTCTACCCCCGGCCTCCATGGTGCATCACTGTTAGCTGAAGAGACCGTTGGCCCTATCGAAGAGCATGGTTATGCCGGCGGCATGCGGGACCGCGTGCCAGTCTCCACCACTGTCGATCTGCGGCAAACAGTACCCATCGATGCCACACTGGAGCCACACGCTCGCAACGGCAAGCGTGTCCTCATCGCCCCGCCCCTCAATATGTGTATTATCCGTTCTGGCCAGAACTGGTCGAATTGCCAGGGTGACGAGGAATCGTTCTACCTGGAGACACTGCAGCCGGTACTCAAGGAGGGCATGCGCTTCCTGCGCGATAACCCGGTTGAAACCCACTGCTACAGCATGCGGTATGTAACCAAAACAGATAGACACTGGCAGCCCCTCAACGAAAGCTTCGGGTTGGGCTACGCCACGGATATTTTTGCCTTCGAGGACTGGGCCAGGAGCCACCCCACGCACCTCGCAATCTTTGACAATTTTATGGTCATGGCCGGCCGTTTTGGTGAGAACATTCAGCTGCAGCTGTGGCACGAGGTCTCGGCGCTTGATGGCAAACATTGTGAATTCGAATATATTGGCTGCAACAGCACAACCGGTTTGCTGGCCTATACTTAGCCAGCAGGAGGAGGAGAAGCAATGGACTTCATCATTCCCGGTGGTTACATCAAAAGCACGGCCAAGTCTGCCGACAGCGAGGGCTTCGATTTCTGGCGCGAGGTCATCTGCGATGAGTTTGTAAAGCTGGACTGCGAGCGAACCGAATCCGGCAAGTTCAGGGCTGAGCTCAAACGCGGTGTTCACATGGCAGACCTGCGCTTCGCCGAGGTTATCTCCGACCCACAAGTCGTCCATCGGACCAAGGGCCAGATATCCCACTCCACAGAAGAAGATTTCCTTATCAGTTTTCAGGTGTCACAGCACGGCGTGGTGCGCCAGGATGGCCGGGAGGCCGTGCTGAAACCGGGTGATTTCGCCCTGTATGACAGCACCCGCCCCTACACGTTGAGTTTTCAGGAACGGTTTCACCAGTTGATAGTGCAGATGCCCAAAGCCGTGCTGGGGCGCCACCTGATGGAACCTGAAAAATTCACCGCAGTGCCTATCAGTGGGCAGGCGGGGCTGGGAGCTATTCTTTCAAACTTTATGTTTTCTATCGCCAGCGAATTGTCCAACGTGGCAGACACCCCGGATGAGCTGTCTGAAAATCTGGTAAATATGATCGCCATGGCTTTCAGTTCTTCGGTCATCCTGGAACAGCGCGAAGGGCACTCACCCGCTCGCGATGCCATCAAGCGCAGAGTGCGACAGTATATTGATAACAACTTGCGCAACCCCGAACTTTCCAACACCCAGATAGCGGAAGCGCAGCGTATATCCACGCGCTACCTGCACAAGTTGTTTGAGGAAGAAGACCAGACCATTCACAGCCTGATACTGACGCGGCGAATGGATAAGGCGCATGAGATACTGACCAGCCCCGAGTACGATGCTCACAACATCGAAACTATCGCCTACAATATCGGCTTTAATAGCGCCGCGCATTTTTCCCGGGCATTCAAAAAACACTTCGGCAAGAGCCCCAGCGACGTTCGAAATACCCTGACTGCGGGTTAATAGGCTGCTGACGGCCCCGCTTGTGACCCCGGCTGCGCCTTGAATGACTGCACCAGGCTGCGGGCACCCTGGCCGAGTATCATGGTATCGACCCCCACCGCTATAAAATTCGCACCGCTGGCGCGGTACATTTCGACCAGTGACGGATCCAGACACAGCACCCCTGCATACTTGCCTGCAGCCGCAATGGACTCCAGGCCAGCACTGATCGCAGTCACTACCTCGGGGTGAGCCGGGTTGCCTACATGGCCCATGGAAGCGGAGAGATCCGACGGGCCGATAAACACACCGTCCACGCCTTCTACCTGCAAAATCTGCGGAAGATTGTGCAACGCCTCGGTGGTCTCCACCTGTACCAACAGGCAAATTTCATCGTTTGCCTTGTGCAGGTAGTCGGTCACCTGGCCCCAGCCTGCCGCCCGCGCAAGAGACGCTCCCAAGCCCCTGGTGCCCGCCGGGGGGTAGCGCAGTGAGCACACAATCGACCGCGCCTGCTCCGGTGTATCCACCATGGGTACCAGGAAAGACTGCACGCCAATATCCAGAAACTTCTTCAGCAGGGCGGGGTTGTGGTCCACCGGCCGGACAATGGGCGCCACATCATAGGGGGCCATTGCCTGCAGATGGGCGAGAATATCCGAGAGCTCAAAGGGCGAGTGCTCGTGATCAATCAACAGCCAATCAAAACCCGCCGCCGCGATAATCTCTGCGACGGAGCTACCAGGCAAGCCGAGAAATGCGCCAAACTGCGACTCCCCGGAAGACATGCTGCGTTTGAATTTATTCAAGGGTAAGTCCATTACATGCCCACCTGCGAGACTGGTCGCACTAGCTGAAAGAAATATCGATGACACCCAGTGGACCGTAATCCGCCCGGATGCGATCCCCTGTGCCGACGCTGATTGGCCGGATAAAAGAGCCGGACAGAATGACCTGGCCGGGCTCAAGGCCAACGCCATGGGGTGCAAAACGCCGGCACACCCAGCGAATACCATGGGCCGGATGATTCATCACTCCGGCCCCAAGGCCCGTTTCCTCTATGTCGTCATTGAGAAAGAGCATGGCGCCGGCCCAGCGCAAGTCGATGTCCTGGGGCTTCACTTTGACATCGCCGACAACAATACCGGCATTAGCGGCATTGTCGGCGATTGTATCGACGACTGTGCGGGTATAGCCGGTGTGTGGATCAACCCGAAAACTACGGGCGGCAATCAATTCCAGGGCCGGTACCACGTAGTCTGTGGCATCCAATACCTGGTCCAGGCTGACATCCTCCCCGAACAATGGCTTTTTCATCACGAACGCAAATTCCGCCTCTATGCGGGGGTCGGTAAAATCCCCGGCGGCAATCGCACTGCCGTTGGCAAACGCCATATCATCCAGCAGCACGCCATAGTCCGGCGTATCGATATTCATGGCCATCTGCATGGCCCGGGAAGTCAGGCCAATCTTGTATCCCAGCACCTGACGCCCCGCTGCCAGCTTCCGGTCTACCCAGGCCTTTTGCACCGCATAGGCATCCTCCAGATCCATTTCTGGATAAGTGAGTGTCAGCGCGGGCACCTGCACCCTCGCCTGCTCCGCGTTGTGCAATATGTCTACCGCATCCGCCAGTTGTTGTGTTGTCAGCATACTGTGCTCAAATATTCTTGTGATTGAATTTAACCTGCTCTTCGAGTTCCCGCATCTCAAACGATACCGCCAATCCACGGCTGGCGAACAGGGGATGCAGGTGCTCTATGAGAATATCGAAAAGGCTGCGGCCAATGGCCATCCGTGTATCCAGGTCGCGACCGCGGCCGACTTTCATGCTCAGGTTAACAAACCCGTTTTCGGGATTGCCATCCCCCACGCGAAAGTCCTCGCAGCGTATTGCCCTGCTGCGCATACCCGCCAGAGGGAAAATACCACTGGCCGCGGCGGCGTCATGCATTTTTTCCATCAGGCCTGGCAGGTCCAGCGCATCGGCTGGCAGGTTGGCGGAATATTCGTATATAAAGTGTGCCATCAAGCCACCTCCTCAAGGTTCACCATACCCACTGTGCAACCCACGGCAAAAATGGGGATCGGTCGGTAGAAATGGACCGTGGCCCTGCAGCCCTCGGTCGCACCCGCGATGGCAATAAAGGTACGGATTTCAAAACCGCCCTGCCCCGCCTCCAGATAAGTCTGCTCGTCGGTGTAGGCGAGCAGTCGTTCCCGGTCATTACTCGCCCAGCGCTGCAGAAAGTCCCGGTCCCAGGGCTCGTTGATCTTGCCGGAGTCCGGGGTGGCCGGCCAGTGGGAAATGCCACCGGTGCCCACCACTGCTATACGCTCCGGCACCTCGTCGCAGGCCTTGCGCAATGCCCGACCAAAGGCCCAGGCCCGGTGTAGCGGCGTTATGGGAGGCCCCTGGCAATTGATATTCACCGGAATCACCGGCAGATCGTAGCGCGGTGTCAGAAAATGCAGTGGAACCATAATACCGTGGTCGAACTTCCATTCCTCGGCATAGGCGACATCGGTTTCCTGCAACGTGGCCTCGATCAGACGGCGCGACAGGTCCGCGTTTCCGGGAACGGTTGTGCGCTCAATACCCAGCCACTGGGGATCTTCGATCGGCCCCGCGTACTCATCCGCCATGCCCATGCAATAAGCGGGCATATTGTTCATGAAAAAATTGGCAAAGTGCTCAGCGGCAATGACAACAAGCGCATCGGGCCTGCTGGCCTCCAGCGCCTCGCGCATGCCCTCCATTGCGCCGTAAAGCGCTTCAACATCGTCCTTGTCGGCCATCGATTTACGCCCCGTCATACCCGGACCATGTGAGCACACCCCCGCGAATACCAGGCTCATACCGCCCCCTTGCCGTCGGTTGTGACATATAAGCCGGCCCGAACACCGCCATGTTCCTCCATAGCGTCGCGCATGGCCTGTATATACTCGGGCCAGGCGTAGCCGCACATAGCGGCATAGTGCATCAGAATCTGGCCGTTAACCCCCAAAATATAGAGCATACCTATATCCGGTTTTTTTACCGCGGCAATCTCCTCCTCGTCCAATTTGTAATGCGCCAGTACCGAGTCCTCGTCAGCGAGAAAGCGCTGCTGTAGTTCTGCATCGCGGTTCAGCTGAAATAACAGCTTCTGCAGATAGTACAGGCTCATACCGCGCGGCCCAGTTGCGGAACCTTGTGCGTGTCATGGGCAATACACACGTTTTTGGTTTCCATGTAAAAGTCAAAACTGTAGTCGCCACCGTCGCGGCCAATACCGCTCATTTTGATACCACCAAAGGGCGACGGCAGGTTGCGATTGTTTTCCGAGTTAATCCACAGCATACCGGTTTCAATATCCCGGGCCAGGCGCATGCTGCGACCGCTGCTACCCGTCCAGGCATAGGCGGCGAGACCATAAGGTGTGTCGTTGGCGATCGCTACCGCCTCCTCCTCGGTGTCAAAGCTGATAACCGTCAACACGGGACCGAATATTTCCTCCCGGGCGATGCGCATGGTGTTGTTAGCGCCCGTGAACAGGGTGGGACTGATGTAATTGCCGGCACCCAGATCATCGCGGCGCGTGCCGCCTACGGCGATGGTCGCGCCGTCTTCCCGGGCCGCGTCCATATAACTCATCACCTTGTCAAAGTGCCCGGTGTGCACCAGCGGGCCCACTTCCGTGGCCGGGTCCAGCGGGTGACCAACCCGCAGAGACTTTACCCGCTGCTCAAGCGCCGCGATAAAGCGATCGCGGATGCCGCTCTGAATCAACAACCTGCTGCTGGAGGTGCAGCGCTGCCCGTTCAGGCTGTAGATCATAAACACCACCGCATCCAGGGCGCGGTCAAAATCGGCATCATCAAACACCAGTACCGGGTTCTTGCCACCCAGTTCGAAATGCATGCGCTTCAGTGTGTCTGCTCCCTGACGCATGATATGTGACCCGGTGGAGGTTTCGCCTACCAGTGCCACCGCCTTGATCGCCGGGTGCTCCGTCAGTGTTTTACCTGCCACCTCACCAAAACCGTTTACCGTATTCCACACCCCCGCAGGCAACCCCGCTTCGCGACTGATATCCGCCAGCAGCATGGCCGATAGGGGACTCAATTCCGCCGGCTTGTGCACCACCGTGCAGCCCGCTGCCAGCGCCGGCGCGATCTTCCAGGTGGCCAGCATGAAGGGCGTATTCCAGGGCGTAATTACCGCCACCGGGCCAATGGGTGTGCGCATGGTGTAGTTGGTGTGTTCGTCCTGGTGCAGTGACAGTCCGTTGCGGGATTCCGGTGCCTTATCGGCAAAAAAACGGAAGTTTGCCGCACCGCGCACAGCTGCCTGCTGCATGAAGCGTATCGGTTGGCCACAATCCATGCTCTCCACCAGGGCTATCTCCTCTGCCCGGGCTTCGATCTTGTCGGCAAAGTGATGCAGCAATGTTTTGCGCTGCGCACCTGGCATATCGCGCCACTCGGCAAAGGCCGCCGCCGCGGCTTCGCAGGCCGCGTTGACATCCGCCTCAGTGCCCGCGACAACTCGCCCCAGTGAAGTGTTGTCTGTTGGTGTGAGATTATCAAAGGTCTCGCTTCCCTCGGGCACAACCCGCTGGCCGTCGATGAAGTGGCCAGTAACCACTTCTCTAAAGGGTTGCAGGAATGGCCTGGCGGCCCTCAGGTTAGATTCAAAGTCAGACATGGCTTCAACGACCTCGCGCTATTGTGAGCATAAATTAGACAAACAACATAACATGTTAATTAATATCTTTCAAACTCACTAAAATGCTATTTTACGAAAAAAGTCTATCAAGCTTCTCATTAGCCACTATTTTGTAATCCCCCTATTTTATGGCCAGTTGATATTCTGTCTATCCTACATTACTATTTAACTCGTTAACTTATATGTTAAATCAGACGGAACCCCACCATGCGCTTTTTGACATTTTCGGCAACAGGCAAAACCTCCTGGGGCGTGGCTACAGATACTGGCGTTATCGACCTGGGCGCCCGGCTCGGTGGTGATTTGCACCAGGTACTAAAGGACGGCGATCTGACCGCGATGATGGATCGCGCCGGCGCACTGACTCCGGATCTGGACTTCGCCGACATAAGCTATCTGCCACCCATCTCGACACCTGAAAAAATCGCCTGTATCGGTGTGAACTATGCCAATCGCAACGCCGAGTACAAGGACAATTCCGCCGATCCGGAATGGCCCAGCCTTTTTATGAGAACCATTGATTCATTTACCGGGCATGAGCAACCACTGTGGCGACCACCCGAATCCCACCAGTTGGATTACGAGGGAGAGATCGTCCTGGTCATCGGCAAGCGCGGGCATCGTATCCCCGAGGCCCAGGCGATGGAGCATGTTGCGGGGCTGACCATTATGAATGAGGGAACCCTGCGGGACTGGGTACGGCACGCCAAATTCAACGTTACCCAGGGCAAGAACTTCGTCCACTCCGGCGGGCTGGGTCCCTGGATGGTGAGCGCGGACGAAATTGCCGACTACGACAATATGACCGTCACCACCCGCGTCAATGGCGAGCAGCGGCAGCACGACACCACCGCCAATCTGATGTTTCCCTTCCCCTACCTGGTGAGCTATCTGTCGACGTTCTATATTTTAAAACCCGGGGACATTATCTCCACCGGCACCCCCCTGGGGGCTGGCGCCCGCTTCGACCCGCCCAAATACCTTGTGCCGGGGGATGTGGTGGAAGTGGAAGTGCCGGGCATTGGCACTTTACGCAATGGAGTCGTTGATGACCCAACTGTCTGACATACCGATGCGCCACTTTGATCGATCGCTGCCAATGGCCCTGCTGCGGGCGCGTGAAGCGGTAATGAAAAAATTCAGCCCGGCACTGAAAGAGCACGGACTCTCGCCACAGCAATGGCGCGTTATCCGGGCGCTGATAGAAGAAGATGTTCTGGATGCTACCGAAATTTCCGAGCGCTGCGCGCTGTTGATGCCCAGCCTGTCCCGGATTTTACAAAACTTGCAGAAACGCGGCCTGGTAGACCGCAAAACCGCAAGTGATGATCAGCGCCGCTTGCTGGTTTCCATTACGCCGGCGGGACGAAAACTGTTCAGAACCCTGTCACCGATCAACGAGGCCCGTTATGCACATATCACCGAAAAATTTGGTTACGGCAAGCTGGAGCTGTTATACGAATTACTGGATGAACTGGTACAGAAAATAGACGAGGAACCGACATGAGTTATACCGTCAGCCAAAGCGACATCGACGCATTCAACGAAGATGGTGTGGTAGCACTTCGAGGAGTCATCAGTCCAGAGCAACTCGAGAAACTGTCCGCGGCAGTAGAGGATGATATTCGAGAGCCCGGGCCGTTCTACCACGGCTATGAGTCGGAAGAAGGCATGTTCCACGGCAATCTTCGCCTGTGGGAAACCCACCCATCCTTCCGGGAAATTTGTATCAACTCGGAACTGCCCGCAATTGCCCATACCGTGTTCGGCAGCAAAAAAATCAACCTTCTCTACGATCAGCTGTTCGTCAAGGAAGCCTCCATGGGCCAGCGCACCCGTTGGCACAACGACCAGCCCTATTGGCCTATTCGCGGCTGGCAAGTGCTATCCCTGTGGATCGCCCTCGACAAAACCACGGCGGAAAACGGCCGTCTGGAATTTATACGTGGCTCGCATCGTTGGAACCGCTGGTTTCAACCGGAAACGTTCGGCAAAACCGGCGCTATCAGCCAATATGGGCGCAACCCGGATTTTGAGGACATTCCCGACATAGAGGCGGACCGGGCGAGCTACGACATTGTGTCCTGGGATCTGGAACCGGGGGATGTCTACCTGTTTCACGCCATGACTGTACACGGTGCTGGCGGCAATACGCTGAGCAACCGCAGACGGCGCGGCTACACCGTGCGGTATATTGGCGACGACGTGGTATACGATGTAAGACCCGGTCTCAGTCAGCCGCTTGTCTATGACAAACTGATGCCCGGGCAGCCAATGGACTCCGACCGTTACCCGGTGTTAATAGGCGGCTAGTGGGGGCGGCTCGCCCGTTACGCTTCGGGAAATTCCAGCAGCTGAAGGCGGGCCCCCAGTTTTTGCAGAAGATGCATCAGATCGCGGTACTCCCCCGGGCTCATCTCCGCCAGTAGTTCCCGCTCCCAGTCCAGCACCCTCGGCACGATGCTGCGGTACAGCGCCAGCCCCTCTTCGGTGAGAGTCAGATCCTTGGCACGGCTGTCACCCTCTGCGCGCTTCTGCGTTATAAGGGCGCGCTCACACAAGTTACTGACTGCGCGGGATACTTTGCTCTTTTCCATAGTCGTACGCTCAACAATCTGGCGAGCGTTGAGCGTGCAGTGCTCCGCAAGGTTGGCAATCACCCGCCACTCGGGAATGCTCAGCTGGTATTCGTCTACGTAAATACCAGACAGGCCAGAGCTTACCCGCTCAGCAAGGTTGTTGAGCATATAAGGCAGAAATGTCTGCAGCTTGAGATCTGTTCGACCGGTTGCAGTCATTGCAGGCAAGACCCGCTTTCAGTCCTGTAACTTGTCCCAGACTTCCTGGTCTCGCTCGGCCGTCCAGATACGCGGCCAGTCAATACCGTCCATCTCATCCCACAAACGCTGTACGTCAAACGGCAGGCAGTGCTCAAAGATGGGCCACATACCAAACTTCGGATTGAGGTGCACGTGAGTGGCCTCGAAGGCCTCCTTGAGGGTGCCGCCGGCGCGATGCACCTCACCCACTTTTTCTATCATGCCCTGCAAAAAGCCACGGGTCTGCTCTATAGCCGCATCCACCGCCTCGCGACCGTGGGCGGTGGCTCCGCGACCGCCGATGAGAACTTCTGCCTCGAACTTCTTGACCGCGTCCAGCGTGTCGGTAGACCAGTCAAAATGGAAAGCATCACCGGTATACAACGCGGCCGCCGCTTCTACCAGATCACCGGCAAAGAGGATTTTGTGTTTCGGTATCCAGGCGCATATGTCGCCTGCGGTATGCCCCCGGCCGCAGTACTGCAGTACCAGATTACCGCGGTCACCGCCCAGCGGTATTTCCAGACGATCGTTAAAGACGATGTCCGGGTGGGTCAAGCCTGGAATACCTTCCGGCTCCCGGAACAGTCTCGGCATACGGCCGAACTCACTGGCCCAGTCCTGTTCACCGCGTTCATCTATTAACAGCCGGGTGTTTTCGTGGGCAATGATCGCGTCTGCCTTAAATGCTGACGCCCCCAGTACGCGCACGGCGTGGTAGTGCGACAGCACCAGGTACTTGATCGGTTTGTCTGTATGCTCACGCAGTTTTTCCAACCAGTCGCCAGCCGCCTTAGGGGTGGCACGGGCCTCGAAAGCGACGATAAAGTCCTCGCCTTCTATGGCGCCTACATTGGGATCACCCTCTGCTGTAAGGGCATAAACACCCTCTGCCAGTACTTCCAGGGTTTCTACTTTCTCGCCGAGGTCGGCGGAGGATGCAAAAGCTTTCTTGGCCATACGCTGAGTTCACCTGTGTGTTGTGAGATGTTGAATTCTTACCATTATAGTTGCAAACAGGACTATTTGCCAGAACAATCATGCGCGCCCTGGCGAGAGACGCGCTGTTTATGTTGATTTGTCACCTCAATGCTACTAATATTAGTCTCACTTGCAACTAATATAATATAACCCGGATGCCCGCGATGCCCACGAGTTACGTCAATCCCGAGTACCCCTACCAGCACAGCCCCGACCAGGACCAGAATACACCGACACACCACCCCGTTATCATTGCCGGTGGCGGCCCCGCCGGGCTTGCGGCGGCAATGGACCTGGCACAACAGGGTATTAAAACCGTGGTGCTGGATGACAACAACACCGTGAGCGTGGGCTCCAGAGCTATCTGCATTGCCAAGCGCACCCTGGAAATCTGTGATCGCTACGGCTGCGGCCAGCCGATGCTGGATAAAGGTGTCACCTGGAACCTCGGCAAAGTGTATTTTGGTGAGGAGCAGGTATACGAATTCAACCTGCTACCGGAGGAGGATCACAAGGTACCCGCCTTCATTAACTTACAGCAGTACTACATGGAAGAGTACATGGTAAAACGCTGTATGGAGATGCCGGAAATCGACCTCCGGTGGCTGCACAAGGTCACCGCCGTGATCACAGATGGCGCAGGCGCGATAGTAACCGTCAGCACATCAGAGGGCGACTACACCCTCACCTGCGACTACCTGCTGGTTGCCGATGGCGCCAACAGCCAGCTGCGCACGTCGCTGGGCCTTGAGAGCAAAGGCCAGGTATTTGAGGACCGCTTTCTCATCGCCGACATCATTATGAAGGCGGACTTCCCGGCGGAGCGTCGGTTCTGGTTCGACGCCCCCTTCCACCCGGACCAGTCCACCCTATTACACAAACAGGCCGACAACGTGTGGCGCATCGATTTCCAGTTGGGCTGGGATGCAGACCCGGAGGAAGAGAAGAAGCTGGAAAACATTCGCCCGCGGGTTGAAGCCATGCTGGGCAAAGAGATGGAGTGGGAACTGGACTGGGCAAGCGTGTACACCTTTCGCTGTCGCAAAATGGACTCATTTATTCATCACCGGGTATTCTTTATTGGCGACGCGGCACACCAGGTTTCGCCTTTCGGGGCCAGGGGTGCCAATGGTGCATTGCAGGGTGTCGAAAACCTGGGGTGGAAACTGGCCGCCGTAATACAGGGCCTGGCACCTGAGTCATTACTGCAGACCTACGACCACGAGCGCCAACACGGAGCACAGGAAAACATTCTTCACTCCACTCGCGCCACGGATTTCATGACACCAAAGAATCACATTACCAAGGTGTTCCGCGATACGGTGCTGGATTTATCGCGCCAGTACCCGTTTGCCCGTGCCCTGGTAAACAGCGGCCGCCTGTCGAAGCCCTGCAACTATGCTTCAAGCCCACTCAATACACCCGACAGCGCCGATTTTTCTGCGAGTGCCGAACCGGGCTCACCCTGCCCTGATGCACCCGTCAGCGGCGGCAACGGCAGCGGCTGGTTGCTGAACCATATTGGCAACCGCTTCAGCATTCTGCTGAAAGGCGAAGTGGATTCCAACAAACTGGAGCACTTCCTGAGTTCCACCAGTTTAACGAAGATGCCGCTCGAACTTATCTATATTGACACGGCGGGCCATCAACCGGAGGCAGCCATAAATCTGCGCGATGACAAAGGTGTTCTGAATCAGCGTTACGACCTTGGTGATTGTGCGGTTTACCTGATTCGGCCCGACCAACATGTTGCGGCACGCTGGCGGCACTTTGATCCGGAGACGGTGCACGCAGCGTTGTTGCGGGCGCTGGGTGCTGAACTGACAACGGAGCAGGTGGCATGAGCAAGCTGAATCTTGATAGCAATTTTTCCGATGCCGATGCATTTTATGCAGCGCTTGCTGATACCCACCGCGACCGCACCCCCGAGGCCAGCGAAGTTATCAACGCGCGACTGATACTACTGCTCGCCAACCAGGTCGGCGAGCAGGCCATTCTCGAAGAAGCGCTGGCGATAGCCGGCCAGATCGATAGCGAGACTAACCATGACAAGTGATCCATCCAGACTGGCCACTGAATTGCAGTACCTGCACGGCTTTGGTAACGAACACGAAAGTGAAGCCCTGCCGGGTGCGTTGCCCGTGGGGCGCTTCAGCCCACAACGAGTCAACTACGGACTTTACGCGGAGCAATTCAATACCACGGCTTTCACCGCACCGCGCGCGCACAACCGCCGCAGCTGGCTCTATCGCATTCGCCCCTCCGCTGTGCAGGGAGACTACCAGCCCTGGCAACAGGCAAGCGTACGCACCGGGCCCATTACGGAGGTACCAACACCCCCCAATATGCTGCGCTGGGACCCACTCGCCATTCCGGAAAGCCCGACAGACTTTATTGACAGCCTGGTGACGATTGCAGCCAACGGCGACGCCATGGCCCAAACCGGGATGGGCATTCATTTGTATGCCGCCAACCGCTCGATGCACAATCGCTACTTCTACTGCGCTGACGGTGAGCTGTTGTTCGTGCCACAGATGGGAGAACTCCTGCTGCGCACCGAGTGCGGCAAGATACGACTGCTCCCGGGGGAAATAGCCGTCATACCCCGTGGTATGAAATTCGCGGTGGACCTGCTGACCGATACCGCGCGCGGCTATGTTGCCGAGAACTACGGCGCACCGCTGTGTCTTCCCGAACGCGGGCCGGTAGGTGCCAACGGTTACGCCAATGACAGGGATTTTCAGTACCCCGAAGCGGACTATGAGGATGTAGAGGGTGACTTCGAGTTACTGTGTAAATTTGCGGGTAATTTCTACCGCGCAGCAATCGACCACTCACCGCTGGATGTGGTGGCCTGGACAGGCAACTCGGCACCCTATAAGTACGAGCTGGCGCGTTTCAATGTGATTGGCTCTGTCAGCTATGACCACCCCGACCCAAGTATCTACACGGTATTGTCGTCCCCCTCGGATACTCCCGGTGTCGCCAACATCGATTTTGTTATATTTCCACCGCGCTGGATGGTGGCTGAAGATACCTTCCGTCCCCCCTGGTACCACCGCAATGTCATGAGTGAATTCATGGGATTGATCGAGGGAACCTACGACGCCAAGGAAAAGGGTTTTGTTCCTGGCGGCTCCAGCCTGCATAACTGCATGAGCCCGCACGGCCCAGAGGCTGCGGCATTCGAAAAGGCCAGCGCCGCCGAGCTGAAACCTGATCGATACCGCGATACCATGGCGTTTATGCTGGAATCCCGCTACGTCATTCAGCCGACAAAATGGGCACTGGAAACGCAGCTGCGACAGCGCGACTACATTAAATGCTGGGACGGCATCAAAAAGAACTTTCAACCATAAACGAACACATCGGGAATACAACAATGAAATTAGCGAGCTTGAAATCCGGACGGGACGGCAAACTTATTGTGGTCAGCCGCGACCTCAGCAGGGCGGTATCTGCCGAATCGATCGCGCCCACGCTGCAGGCCGCGCTGGACAACTGGGCCGAGTGCGAGCCCAAACTGATTGCGCTATTCGACCAGCTCCAGGCGGGCAAAGTAAGCGGCGAGTTCGCATTCGATACCACAGCGGCGGCGGCTCCCCTGCCCCGCTCATACCACTGGGCGGACGGCAGCGCCTATGTGACCCACGTGGAGCTGGTGCGCAAGGCACGCGGCGCGGAGCTGCCGGAGTCTTTCTGGACGGAGCCGTTGATGTACATGGGCGCCTCAGATGCGTTCATCGGCGCCAACGAAGATGTACTCGCAGAAAATGAAGACTGGGGCATAGATTTTGAGGCGGAGGTTGTGGTGTTTACCGACGACGTGCCCGCCGGTATCAAGGCAGGGCAGGCCAGGCAGCATATCAAACTGGTGGGGCTGGTAAACGATGTCTCCCTGCGCAACCTTATTCCGGCTGAGCTGGGCAAGCAATTCGGTTTCTACCAGTCAAAGCCCCAGACTTCCTTCACGCCGGTGGCGGTCACCCCCGATGAGCTGGGCGATGCCTGGGATGGTGCAAAACTGCATCTACCGCTGATCAGCACACTGAACGGCACCAGGGTCGGCTCACCAAACGCCGGTGTCGACATGACTTTCGACTTTGGCCAGTTAATCGAGCACGCGGCTAAAAGTCGCGCACTGATGGCGGGCACGGTAGTCGGTTCTGGCACTGTCGCCAACCAGGGCAGCCCGGATGGCTCCAGCTGCCTGGCGGAAGTTCGCTGTCTTGAAACCATTGCCGATGGCAAACCGACCACACCTTTCATGGCTTTCGGCGATCGCATCGAAATTGAGATGAAAGACCGGGCAGGCGAAACAATTTTTGGCAAAATCGATCAGCGGATAAAACAGTATATCCCGCCGGCCTGAGACGACTACTCCGATCGCTCTACGGGGCCGCCGGCATCGCGCCAGGAATTAAAGCCATCGGTGATATGGGCTATATTATCCATGCCCATATCACCCAGGGTTGCCACTGTCAGCGCGGAGCGCCAGCCTGAGGCGCAGTGGAAAACAAACTTCACATCGCGCCCAAAAATCTCTTTGTAATAGGGGCTTTGAGGGTCTACCCAGAACTCGGCCATGCCCCGCGGGCAGTGAAAACTGTTGGGAATATAGCCCTCGCGCTCCCGTTCCCGCACGTCGCGCAGATCGACGATGACCACACCCGGGTTGTCCAGCATGCTGATGGCATCGCTGGCATCAACCTGCTCTATTCGCTTCCTGGCGCCAGCCACCATCGAGGCAACACTGGTTATCGTTGATTTCGTCATATCATTTTCCTAGGGACCCGTTGAGTGTCACAGTGTAGTGTGATTCAGCTGGCAAGGAAATCCCGGGCCAGAGAACAGGCCTTCTCCACCAACATGGGTGTTAACTCCCGCGCCGTTTCTGTCTCAAAACGCGTGTGTACCCAACCCAGATAAGTGAAACTGCGCGCCACCATGAACAGGGGTAGATAGGCCAATTGGCTGTCGGGCAGATCACGGTGCTCGCGGTAACCGTTTACCAGAGCGCGGTAAGCGTCTGGATAGTAATCTGCCTCCGTCTCAAAATGCAGCGCTGTGGCCAACTCAAACAAATGCCAGCCAAACCCGGCGTCGTCAAAATCGATCAACCGCACCTTGTCTCCGTCCACCATCAGATTTTCCGCGACGAAATCCGCATGAATCAGGCTGTAGCGATCGACATTGTCAGGGTCGGATGCATAAGCTTCCAGCTCGACGTACACCTTGTCACGAGCGGCCATTATCAGCGTGCGCTGGTCGTTTGACAGCGCCGCCAACTCCCAGAACGGCCCCCAAAAAGGCTGGGAACCGACCAGGCCCCGGGTATCCCAGGCGTGCCGTGTAAAACCGTCGGGCACCGTCCAGGCAGTAGCCTGGTTGTGCAATTGTGCTGCCAGTGCACCAATGGTGTGATAGGTCTCGCTGACCGAGCTTGTATCGGCGATACCGATCTCGGCGGCGCCCAGCTGCCGGCCCTCAACCCACTCAAAAACATCAACCTGGCGCGGCTCCGGCACGCCGCCGCCGGACACCACGGCGAAGAACGCACCATCGCTACAAGGCACAATGGCAGGCACCTGGATGCCGTGTGTCGCCAGTGCGGAAATCCACTGCAGTTCAGAATCCAGCTCTGCATCGGAGTGGTAGCCGGCGCGATGGATACGTACAGCGTAGCGCGTGCCGTCGCCCGTTACTGCACAAAATACGGCATTCTCGCGGTATTTGATCAGCTCCAGCTGACGAGCATCGAAATCCCAGCGCTGCAAGGCAATCTCCGCCAGGGATTGCATGCAGGCAACTTGCCCCTGGTCATCCAACTGATAAAAGTCGCTCATATTTCCCCCCCTCACATTTTCGCGAGGCAGTCATCAAGCGTCGCCAGCAGAAGATCTGCATGGTCGCGGTTGAATGGCATTGGCGGGCGCATCTTCAGCACATTGTCGTGACGCCCGATGCGGCTAATCAGCACACCCTGCTGACGCATGTCGTTTACCAGGCGCGCGCATTCCATGGTCGCGGGTGTCTTTTTCGCGCGATCCGTCACCAGTTCGACAGCGAAAAACATGCCCTTGTCACGCACATCGCCAATCAACGAGTGCTTGTCCTGTAACTGCCGCAGGCCGTGAGCCACGTAGGCACCTGTGTTAACCGCATTCTCCAGCAGGTTCTCCTGCTCCAGTACATCCAGTACCGCCAGCGCAGCAGCGCAGGAAACCGGGTTACCGCCGAAGGTATTGAAGTACATGGCCCATTCGCCGAATGATTCGATCAGGTCTGCCCGCGCCACAACAGCCGCAATGGGGTGGCCGTTGCCCATGGGCTTACCCATGGTTACGATATCCGGCACTTCACCGTACGCCTCGTGTGACCACCAGTGATGACCGGTGCGACCAAAACCGCCCTGCACTTCATCGGCAATGTAGAGACCACCAGCCGCACGCACGTGCGCCAACGCCTTGCCCATAAAGCCCTCTGGCACATTCAGCAAACCCTC
The DNA here is from genome assembly GCA_963977485.1 of uncultured Haliea sp. GTDB lineage: Bacteria > Pseudomonadota > Gammaproteobacteria > Pseudomonadales > Halieaceae > JARRPM01. The sequence continues at coordinate 427,576 of CAXBOW010000002.1, read as the reverse complement.
GTTGGCGAAATCCGGGCAAATCAGCAGGCCCGCGAACTTGATGCCGTCGGCGGCAAAGGCATCGATGGCGTCTTTGACAGCCTGCGCATAGTGATCAGCGAGGTTTTCCGGCGACACACCCGCGGGCGTATTATAGGAATCAGGGATAGGAAAACTGCGCACCCGGCGGGTGGTTTTTGCCTCTGGCATAAAGCCGGTGCCCAGTTCAGCCACCGCCTCGGTATTCCCGTGATAGGCAAAATCCGTCACGATAATACCCTGGCCACCCGTGCAATGACGCGCCATGCGCAGCGCGACTTCATTGGCCTCGCTACCAGTGCAGGCGAGCATCGCCATACTGAGGGAGGAGTCAAATTTCGCGGTCAGCCGCTCGGCATATTCCACCACGTTGTTGTGCAGATAGCGCGTGTGGATATTCAGCGTTTGCGCCTGCCGCGTAAGCGCCTCCAGCACCCGTGGGTGACAATGCCCTACGTGCGGCACGTTGTTGTAAACATCAAGGTAACGCCGCCCGGCAGCATCCCACAGCCATACGCCCTCGCCTCGCACCAGATGCAATGGCTCCTCGTAGAATAGCGGTGAGTGACTGCCCAGCACCCTGAATCGGCGCGCCAGCAATTCATTATCCGCCGACTTCCCGGCAGTCACTTCATTTACGTTGCGTTTTTCCATAGTGAATCTAATTTCCTACCACGGTGTTCAGAAGCTATAGCGGGCGGACACACCGGCCCAGCGCGGCTTGCCGTAGCCCTGTTGGTTCAAGCCAAAGGAACTGGTGAAATCAAAGGTATACACCAGGTACTCCTCGTCAAACACATTGTCCACGAAAGCAGTGAGGGTGTACGTCGTTTCCGGGCTGACCCATTCCAGCCGGAGATTGGTCACACTATAACCATCCTCTTTGGCTGTGTCCGGGTTCTGGATATCAAAGTAGGTCTCGCCCTGGTAGCTGTAACTGGCAATACCCGCCATGGTGCCATCGAACATTCCCCACTCGTAACGCGCGGCTGCGTTAAAGGACCAGTCGGGTGCTGACACGGCAGTCCTGTCGCGCGGCACGCCATCATAACCCGGCACATCCTTCACCGTGGTGTCCAGGTAGGCTGCACCTGCCATCAGCTCAAGGCCCTCCATCGGTGCTGCAACCAGTTCCAGCTCGCCACCCCAGTACTCGGCATCGGTGTTGAAAATAATCTGGTTTAGCAGTTCAAAGCGGAAGGTCTGCACGTCGCTGTAATCGTAATAGAACAGGGCACCGTTCAGGCGCATCATGCCGTTCGCCAGGGTCGCTTTGAAACCGACCTCAAAGGCATCCAGCGTCTCTTCATCGAAGGGTACTGTGGCGGGGCTGTTACTGGCGAAAATTCCGGTCTCATCGAGGAAGCCGGTATTGAAGCCAGCGGACTTGGTGCCGCGGGAGTAACTGCCGTACAGCATAAGGTCGTCGCTGGGATGATAATCCAGCTCCAGCTTACCTGTAACCGGGTCATTGTCATGCTTGGCCTGGTTGCCAACCGTATTCTTGTTGTAAACAAAAGTGCTGGATGGTGTGGGCCTGGTCGGTGTCAGCGGGATATTGCCTGCTGCTGTCTCGGCGGCAAAAATACCCGACAGATCGACACCCGCGTATTTGATTTTCTTTTCCTCTGTGGTGTAGCGCAAGCCGGCGATCAGCGTCCACTGCTCGTTGAAGGCATACTCATACTGCCCATACACCGCCCATGACTCGGTCGTCTGCTTCATATCGGTGTCGAGATAAACGTAGTCCAGCGCCAGGGCATCCAGCACATAGTCGGCCTGTACCTCGTTGTCGTAGTAATACAAGCCCGCCGTCCAATTGCCCTTCTCGCCGTGGCTGCCGAGCACGCGAAATTCCTGGGTGAACTGGTCGGTGGTTGCGGGAAAGCTGGGATTCAGAGGTACCGGGCCGGCATCGGTGTCCTCTTCCTGGTTACGCTTTACCTTCTGATAGGCGGTGATGGAAGTGAAGGTAATATCTCCTGACGGCTCCCAATTGACGGTTAAGGCACCGCCCTCAGACTCCACCCTGACCTTGCCCTTGCGATCGTAGTCTCCCTTCCAGGGATCGTTGTCCGTGTCGACGTAGCCAAAGACATCACAACCCGGGCAAGTGCCCCAGAAATCCTCATCCCGTGGCAGCGCCGTCGGCGTAACGCCATCGGCTCCAAACTTGGTCGACTGGTGCTGCCAGGCCCCCACATTGGCATCATTCTTGGAATAATTGCCCGACAACAGCACATCGATTTTGTCGTTCACCAGCCACTGCAGCTGCCCGCGGGCCGCGTTGGAATCCAGTTCGTTGTAATCCTGACCGATGCGGTTTTTCACGTAGGGGTCGTACTGCCGGGTCGAAACCGACAGTCGCCCCAGCAGGCTGTCGGTAATAGGGCCCCCTATAGCACCCTCAAAACCCAACTCGCTGTTTTCACCCGCAGTGACCTGGGCATAGCCTTCCAGTTCCTCGGATGGGCGAACCGTCACAAAGCTAACCAGACCACCGGTGGTATTGCGGCCGTACAAAGTGCCCTGAGGCCCCCGCAGAACTTCCACACGCTCTATATCGAACAATTGAAAGGACAGGCCGCCCATGGCGCCGCGATAGACGTCATCCACGTACACCGCCACCGGGTTTTCATTGGAGTCAGTAAAATCGTTGAGGCCCACACCGCGCAGGAAGAAATTGATCTGGCTGCCTTCGGCCTGGGGCGTCGTATAGTTGAGGCCGGGTGTCATGGTGACAATATCAGTACTGTTGGTCATACCCAGTTCCCTGATCTGATCACCGGTAAACGCGGTGACCGAGATACCGATATCCTGCATACTCTGTTCGCGTTTTTGCGCGGTAACAACGGTTTCCTCAAGCACCTGCGCGAAAGGCAGTGAGGTGACTCCCGCGGCGGCGAAACCAGCCAACAGGCTCAAATAACGTTTTTGCGATGCACCTATGTTGCTACTCATAGTTCAACCCTCTGTTGACGAATTTTAGTCTTACCCGGCTACCTTTTTACTTTAGTCATAAAAACCATCCATGACGACCTGGCTTTCCGGCAAGGTAGAGCCGCCATCCACCACAATCGTCTGACCGGTAATATAACCGGCTTCCTCGGATGCCAAAAATAGCATGGTATTTGCAATATCTTCAGGCTTGCCCAGATGGCCCTGCGGGATACACTCCGCCATGGCATTGAGCTCCTCCTCTCCCCCCAACGCTGACATGGCCTGGGTCAGAATATAACCCGGCTCCACACCGTTGACGGTGATATTTTGCCGCGCATATTCCAGTGCGGCGGTGCGGATAAAGCCATTCATCCCACCCTTGGACATGGCGTAGTGCGATGTGCCCGGCATGGCGACTCGCGGCCCGGTGACGGAGGAGGTGAAGATCAGGCGGCCACCACCCTGTTTGCGAAAATGCGGGACACAGGACTGGGTCAGCCAAACCGCCGCTTTCATATTGACTGCCAGGGTTTGCTCCATCACCTCATCGGTCAGTTCCTCGACCGTATGCAGTGGATAAATTGCCGCATTGTGAATACCGATATCGACCCGCCCAAACTGGGCGACCGTGTCAGCTACAACCCGCTCCACTTCACTGCGCTTGCCCACATCACATTGGATCAGTATGGCCTTACCCCCCGCGGCGATAATGTCGTCCACGGTTTTCTGGCCATTACCGGCGGAGCGGGTGGCCACAACCACCGCCGCACCGGCAGAGGCAAAAACCCGGGCAATTCCCTGACCTATTCCCTGACCCGCGCCAGTGACTATAGCAACCTGGCCTGAAACATTTCCCAACATAGCTGGTTCCCCAAAAAGCACGAGATGCCCTGAAGACTAGGCTATAGTGTCAAAAGCCGCCATCGGCCAAAAGGATGAGAACCGGGTCAGGCGTCCAGTGCACCCAACACAAGGGCGCTGACACCCGTGCGAGAGGAAACCCCCAATTTCTGGAATACATGCTGGAGATGGGTTTTTACCGTGGCGAGACTGAGCTCCAACTGCCGCGCGATCAGCTTATTGCTGGCGCCGGCAACAATGAGTTCCACCACGTCCAGTTCACGGTCTGTTAATTGGTAGCCCTTTTGGATTCGTTCTCGCTGGCCGTAGCGCCGGGGCAGATAAACCGTATTGAGCGTGTACTCAAGAAATGGCTGGAGCTTGCGAAGTAGCGCCAACTCCGCCGTAGTAAAAGGACCCAGCTCGGTGGTTCTGAGCATCGTCAGTACAGCAATAATGTCCTGGTCCCGACGGAAAAACATGTCCGCAACATGGCGGTGAGCCAGCGGCTGCATGAATGCGCGATAGTATTCAGAAGCCAGCAGCTTCGGCTCGTCAATTTGCTCGTCTATGCAGGCAACCCGGGTGCCGCTGGCGGCAAAGAGGGCTGGATTGAGCGGATCCAGATCCTGAAACCGGCGCTGATAATCGCGCTCGGCAGCGACCTCGATATTCCGCAGTACCACTCCCCGGTGTTGCATATCGGCACTCACCAGATAAAAACCGGAGGAATTCAACGGCATCAGGCTGTTGACGAGATCCAGCCCCTCACGCTGAAAATCGGTAGGGTGGTCTTCACTCAGAATAATCGGTTTCATACTTTCGGCCGATAGCGGACAGTGTTTAACTGGAACATAATGATTCGAATAATAACCCGAGAGCCGCCAATGAGCACTTCTTCGAGCACCATTTCCAACCGGGTGGACGTCAACAGTCCAAAGTCGCTGTTTTCAGCGATTTATCTAGGTGTGGTCGGTGCCTCGGTGTTCATTATCCAACCCGGCTTTATTCAGGGTCTGGTGCAGCTTTTTGGTTTCAGCGAGCAGCAGGCAGGCTATACCGCTTCAGCAGAAGTGTGGGGTATCGCGCTCACGACAGTGCTGATGGCCCTGGGCGGGCACAATTTCAGCTGGCTGAAAATACTGCGCTGGTCTATCGCCCTGTTTGCCGTGGGCAACCTGCTGTCCCTTATGACCAGAGAGGCGACTGTCTTCAGTCTGCTGCGCTTTCTCACCGGGCTGGGCGCCGGTGGGCTTATCTCGCTGAGCTTTACCATTGTAGGAATCACCCGCCTGCCGGATCGCAATTTCGGCTACCTGATTATGGGGGTGCTGACGTATGGCGCTCTCGGCCTGTGGGTACTGCCCACGGCACTGGACACGGTGGGTATGACAGGCCTGATTATTTTTTTCGCCCTGTTCGCAGTGACAGGCTGGCCCTGCCTGCAACATATGCCGGATTCCGGAGAGGAACATCTGCAGGTTGAAGCAGATGCTGTGGATCTCGCCGGCGTATTTCGCTGGCTCGCCATTCTCGCCATGTTTACCTACTTTTTTGCCCAGGGCGTGATCTGGGCATACCTGTTCCTGATCGGTATGAACGGCGGTGTCAGTGAGCAGGGTGTGGCCAATGGCCTGATGTTATCTCAATTTCTCGGGATCGCCGGTGCCTTTGTGGCGGCGCTGGCCGGCCGACGCTTTGGCCGAATTATTCCCCTGGCCATCGGCATCATCGGCGGCGCGGTAGTGCTGGTCTACCTCTATGGCCAATTCACAGCACTGGTGTACGCGGTCACAGTCTGCGTATACAACTTCGCCTGGAATATGACCCACCCCTACCTGCTGGCCGGTATGGCCAGCTTCGACCGACATGGCCGTGTGGTCGTCTACGCGGTGGCCGCACAGATGCTGGGACTGGCTATAGGCCCTGCCTTTGCTGCCTCCCTGCTCACACAGGGAGACTACTCACGAGTGATTAGCGCGGGAATTATACTGTTCCTGATCTCCTATGCACTCATTCTGCCCCCGCTGATAGCGCACCGACGCAAGGTTCACTGAAGGCCACATCGGTCAATGGATTGTCCGCTTGCGTCAAAAGTCTGTATCGATTTGCGCCTAGAATGAATGCTGTTTGTCGACGGCATACGCCGTCGCGACTTGCGGGAGCAAACAAATGAATAATAGTGTTATTAAGCACATGAACGTCAATACACAAAACTGTGCACAGCACGTGTCCGGACATCGCCCAGGTCGGCACTATCGACGGCCAGGGAACCGTCCATTGGTGTTGGCGCTCTCTATTCTTTGTACCCTTCTGCAATTCGCCGGATTCGCCCGGGCCGACACCGACAGCGGTGCTGCCGAACTTGTGTTGCTAAGTGGCCGAATCTATACCGTCGACACTGCACAACCCTGGGTGGAGGCACTTGCAATTAAGGACGGCAAGATACTCGCCGCCGGATCCAACTCCGATATTTCAGCTTACCGGCGAGACGGCACACGGACCATCGACCTGCAGGGCAAGATGGTGATGCCCGGTATTATCGATGCGCACCTGCACCCGGTCTCGGGAAGTATCAAGGCGCTATTCGAGTGTAATTTCCCCTTCACCGCCTCACCCGAAGACATTGCCAGCGCTATCAGCCAATGTGCGCAAGACCAGCCCGACAGTGACTGGATAATCGGTGGCCAGTGGACCAGCGACTTCTTCGTTAATAACCCCATGGATTCCCCCCGACGCTGGCTGGACAAGGCTGCCACGGATAAGGCCGTGATTCTGACTGACGACTCAGGCCACAACCACTGGGCCAACTCCCGCGCACTTCAACTAATGGGCATCAATGCGGATTCAGCCGATCCCGCCGGTGGAAAAATCGGCAGGGAAGCCAACAGTTCAATTCCCAACGGCATACTGGAGGAGGCCTACATTCTGGTCGCCAATGCACGGCCCGAATGGACTCCGGAGCAATACCAGAGCGCCGCAGCATACGCCGTCAAAACCGCGAACAGCTATGGCGTAACCGGGATGAAAGATGCCTCGGCCAAGCTCGCCAATATTACGGCCTTCAAACAACTGGACCACGATGGCCAGCTGACAGCCAACATCGCCGCTGCTCTAAACCTCGGCGAAAGCGGCGCATTGAGCAAGGGTGATATTGCCGAGTACGTCAGACGAAGAGACCGGTTCGGTTCACCGCATCTTTATACTTCTTTCGTTAAGATATTTCTGGACGGCGTTCCCACCGCGTCGCGCAGCGCGGCAATGCTGCAACCCTATCTACCCGTACACGGAGATGAGCCAGGTGGAGACGGCTCTCTGCACCTCAGCCCCGACCAGCTAAGCGATGCCCTCATAAGTCTGGATAAGCTCGGCTTCACCGTGAAAATTCACACCGCCGGAGACCGTTCAGTACGCGTGACGTTGGATGCAATCGCCATGGCGCGCAAGGCTAACGGTGATTCCGGGCTGCACCATGAGCTGGCCCACGCCGGCTTTATCGCCGATAGCGATCTGCCGCGCTTCGCCAGCCTTGGTGTGGTAGCTGATTTCTCACCCTATATCTGGTTTCCCTCACCCATTATAGATTCCGTCATCGGTGCAGTCGGTGAACGGGGCAAACGGTACTGGCCCACCAGGGACCTGCTGGATCATGGTGTAGCCATTCTCGCAGGCTCTGACTGGCCATCGGCCGTGCCTGACATGAACCCCTGGACAGGCATGGAGGCACTGGTCACTCGTCGCAATCCAACGGGGGACTACCCGGGTGAATTATGGCCGGAGCAGGCAATAACCGTTGAGGAAGCAATCGCGATCTATACCCTGGGCGGCGCCAGAGCGCTGAAACTCGAAGAGCAAACGGGCTCGCTGAAAAAAGGGAAATCCGCCGATTTCATCGTACTTAACAATAACCTCCTTGAAATACCCGCCGATGCCATAGGTGACACCCGAGTGCAGATGACTTTCTTCGAGGGCGAGCTGGTATACCAGGCCCCGGATGCGTAGATATCCGGCAAGCGGCCTGGCGCTTCAGGGCAAAGGCTGCGATTGAATCTGGCGGGCGATGATGACCGCCGCAAGTTTGGTTCGGGCAATAAGTGAGTTTACGCTGGTCATCTCGCGAGAAGAATGGCCACCACTGCCATTGAGACCGAGGCTATCTACGGTTGGCAAACCCACCGCTTGAGCTATTGAGCCGTCGGTACCGCCACCGGAGTACATACTGCCCACAATAGGCTCCCCGAGCAGCTGCGACAGCCCCATGGCCTCGGCTATCAGCGCATCCACCTCGGCGTTAAGCTCTTTAACCGGCCGGTGCAACACGCCCCATACTTCAGTGGCAGGGAGCCCCGGGTAATCGGGATTTTCAATATATGTTGGCGCGGCAATCTCATCGATTGCCCCCAGCAGATACTCGCCATCCGCCAGTGTTGGGTAGCGCAAATCGACATAGGCATCCGCGCAGCCGGGAATGGTATTGCGTTTCTCGCCTCCCGCCATGACACCCACATTGACGGTGACCCCGCGCTGGTAATCGGTCAATTGTTCAATCGCGACCACCTGATGTGCCAGGCCCAGCGAGGCTGACACACCCTGCTCGTGCGCAGCGCCGGCATGCGACTCGCGGCCGGTGACTTTAAGCCGCACCTGCCCAAGCCCCTTGCGCGCGCGGATCATACGGTTGTCGCGAGTGCCTTCAAATACCAGGCCGATATCGTGCTGGCCCGCAAGCTCTTCTATCAGTTCGCGGGAACCCAGCGAACCGATCTCCTCATCACTGTTGAACAATACCGTGATGTTGGCATCGTCCAGATAACCGCCGGCAGATAATGCCCGCAACGCATTGAGCATCACTACGATGCCGCCCTTCATATCGAGCACACCGGGGCCGTGCAGCGTACCATCCGGGTCCACGCTCAGGGACTGAAAATCGTCGGCGGCGGAAAATACCGTGTCCATATGACCATTGAGAAGAATACGCCTGGCGCTACTGCCCTTCCTGGTGGCTACCAGGTTGTCGGCCACGCTCACGCTACCGCCCGCGCAGGTCAAAACCGGAAGAGGCCCGGCAGGATAATTGCGTGTAGTGAAGCCCAACTGCTGCAGGTCTTTGGCCAGTAACTCGCGATAGCGATCTATCCCCTGCAGGTTATCTGTACCGGTATTGATGGCGACGTGCTCGGTCAGCTCCACCAGCAGCTGTTCACTGCGGTTATCAATCCACTCAAGCATCTGCTGCTCACCCGGGCTGAGTTCGACCTCCATGGCGACGATATCGGTGGCCTGTAACCGTGGTGTCAAACACAAGAGGAATACGGCCATCCATACGGATAATCCGAGCGTGAATCTGTTCATAACACTGCGCCCCCGGTCTTAATATACTGTTGGCCTGATACAGTACACTACTCACCACCGCTGTGGCACCGTTCATGACGAACAGCCTGGAACCCGATTACTTTGACTTGTTTACAAGCCCACGTACCGCCGCAACTCGTTCCATAGTGCTTGCATAGTGGTCGCCAGAATGGCATCGACCTGTGTGGGGTAGGAACCGTAGCCCACCATCATCAACTCCCGGTTCAGATCGATAAAGCAGAATTGCCCGTGGATGCCCAGCATGGCAATCTGGCTACATTCAGCATCTATAACATAGGTCTGGTTGCGGTATTGCCCCGCGGGAAACAGATCGGCGTAATCACCCCTTTGCCAGGCGCTGCGCAGCTCCTCCCGCGGCGTGACAATATCGCGGATAAACGCCGACGGTACGACCTGCTCACCCGCCAGGTTCCTGCCGTCATTCATAAACAGTGCAGCCCACCGTGCGAAGTCTCGCAGACAAAGGCTAAGCTGTCCTTCAGTAACGGCGACACCGCTGGGATCCAGATTGAGCCAGGCATCGCGCTCTGCGCCAATATGCCGATAAATTTTTTCTTCGAGCAACTCCGGTACCGACTTACCAAACACCGCAGCTGCCACCATACCCAGCGCGTTGGTAATGGGCGACGCATAGGCGAAACGTTCGCCGGGCTTGCCTGTTGCCTCACGCATATTCTTTCGCACCCAGGCAATGTAGCCGGGTGACGTTTCAGGCAGTGGCGGATAGTATCCCGTGGCGCGGAAATAACTCCAGCAAACACAGTCAGGATCCTCGTAGTGTTCCTCGTAATTCAGGCCGGTGCGCATATCCAGCGCCTGTTGCACGCTGATTTTTGCCCAGTTGGGAAGATCCGCCAGCGGACGCAGGTATTCGGTAATGGGGGCGGCTGGGTCCACCAGGCCCTCACTGATCGCAAGGCCCAGCAGTAAGGTAGTGAGGGATTTAGTCGTGGAGTGATTGACGTGACGATCCGTTGCCATCATCCCGTTGCGATAGGACTCATGAATAACCTTGCCCCGATGCATCACCAGCAGCGCGTCATTGTAGAGGCGCCGATCCAGAATCTGTTGTGCGGTTAGACTGCGGTCACTGCCCGGTTCAGACAAGGTCAACTGCGATAAGTCCAATTCAGCCGGGGCATAACACAGTGGCTGGGGTTCTGTTGGTGCAGCAATGATCGCCGTTGGCCAGAAGGCCTTCATTGCACGCTGACTGTAGGCCAGATGCGCGGGAAAGTCCCAGTTCGCCCAGCCAATGCCCAGCGCTTTATTGATCACACGTTCGTCGCCAGGCGGCTGCACCAGCTTTACCATCTTACCGCTCCTGAGTATTGACACTATTACTACGGCTGTAAGCCATAGCCCCGGCAAATAGCATCAAGCTCAATATCACTGCCGCTCCCGCCAACCAGTTGACTGCAACAAGGCTCGTTGAGCTAACATAAAAGGCGGCAAGGGCTGGACCCGCGGCGGCCCCAGCGCCATGGAACGCGGGTGCGGCGGCGACACCACGCCCGGATGAGTCCACTGCATTGACAGCCGCATATTGAAAGGCCAGTGAGAAATTCCACATAAAATTGTACAGCGCAATGGCCAGCACGTACGCCACATAAGCCATCTCGACGGTCAGCATAAGTAACGCCGCCAACGTACCCACCGCACCCACTGTCAACGGCACCACCCTGCCAAAGCGGTCGCCACACCAGGATGCCAACAACGCCCCGGGAATACCCAGGGCAACACCCATAGCCAGGGCGTTTCCGATGTCCTGTGGGCTGAAACCGGAGAGTACGGCCATACGTTCCAGATAAGTCCAGACCGCCCCCACATTGAAAAAGAAAAAGAAACATCCCGCCAGTGCCAGAGCCAGGGGTAGACGGGAGACCAGCGCCCGGGATGTTACCGCCGTGGTTTTTTTGCCTCCGGATGGCAGCAGCCATACCAGGCCTAATCCGAGTAATTCCATGGCGATAAAAAGCGAAAGAATGCCATTAATTCCGGCGCCCTCTACGATATTCGGCAGGATCAGCATGCCGGTCACCTGAAAGGCAACCTGGGCAGCGATAGAAAAACCGAAAGCGCGATCGGGCTGCGAGCTATCCGCCAGCGCAGTCAGGGCCAGTGAATAGGTTGCCCCGCCTCCCAGTGCTGCCATAGTCTGCAGTGCCATAAAAGCGAGGACATCTTCAACAAACAGCGAAGCCGACATAGGCACTAATAACAGCAATACGGTCATGGCCCCCATAGGGCGCCAGGGGAAACGGCGAACCAGGAACATCATGGCTACCGAACTGACCGCAGAGCCACCAGCCACGCAGGCGGCCAGAAACCCGAGTTGCTGCTGACTGAGGGCGTGGGACTCCGCGGCGGCGCCCACGTACAATGGCATCACCAAGAAGGCGGCCATGGATATCACCGTCAGCGTAATCGCGGCTACCGTGCCGCGCCTGGAATGCGGAGTCATGCTGCCACCCGCAATGGTTTAGCTGTCATCCCGGAATACGATCGAGCAACCTTTCTGCCGCGGCAATCTCCACCTCCTGGTGCGGTTGCAGGTCCTGCCCCCCCAGCGCGGCAGCCATACCGAGAAACGGATCGTCCGTGGCCGTTTTGATACCACTCAACTCCTCCATAACAGCCAGCCCAAAAAACGGCACAGTCCAGGTGTTGTAACCACCCTCGTGCGTGAACAACAGCTTACCCCCGCAAAGATCATCCGCCGCGCGCATCAGCTTGCGGGTGAGCTCGCGATAGCCCCCACTGTGCATTTGCATACGACCCAGCGGATCATATGCACCGGCGTCGAACCCCGAGGGAACGATAATCAACTGCGGCTTGTACTTATACAGCGCCGGCAGCACCACTCGATCATAGGCCGCCTCATAAGCACCCACCCCGGAGCCCGGCGGCAGGGGAATATTGAGGTTATAGCCTTCACCCTCACCCTCGCCATTTTCGTGGCGGTAGCCAGAGTCGGGCGGAAAGCAGTTGTCCTGATGGATCGAAATGGTCAGTGCCCTGGGATCATCGTAAAACGCGCTCTGGGTACCGTTGCCGTGGTGAACGTCCCAATCCACAAAGGCAATCCGCTCCAGACCGTATTTTGCCAGAACATGAAAACCGGCCAGCGCGGCATTGCCAAAGGTACAGAAGCCCATGCCCTCCCCCGCGAGGGCGTGATGGCCCGGCGGGCGCACCAGCGCGTAGGCGTTGTCTATATGGCCATCCAGCAGGGCCTCTGCCGCGGCGAGCACCCCCCCCACCGACAACATCGCAATCTCGTAGCTGCCCCGCCCGATAGGCGTAAACACGCCTGAGTCGCCACCATTCCCGGCACTCAGGGTTTTCACCCTCTCCAGATGCTCACGGGTGTGAAATCTCAGAACTTCCTCTTCTGTCGCCTCCCTGGGCGCGATGTTGTGAAGCTGTGGCGTGAGCCCGGCCACTTCCAACAGGTTGCGAAAGCGGCGTTTGGTTTCCGGGTTTTCCGCATGTGTGTCGGGCTGGACCGGGTTACCGTAGGGCATGGGCCCCGCGTAGTTACCGGTGTTATGCCACATATAAAGCTCGTGACAGACAAAACCGGTTTTCTTTTGCTCTGAGCTCATTGTCATAACTCCCTGATCAATTTTTTAGCTTGGGGTTGGTTCGTTCAAGCGTGCTGCCACTTCCGGCGACACCATCGTCGGCCAGGGCGAAACCTGCTCCAGCACCGACGCCAGAGATAGCAGTAAATCCTCCCGTCCATAGGGTGCGGCAAACTGGATACCAATAGGCATTCCTGACGCACTGCGGGCCAAAGGCAGAGAAATCGCGGGTTGCCCGGTACAATTAAACACGGCGGTAAAGGGCGCCACACTGAAGACATGATCGGTCCACTCCCGCGCCGTATAGTGTCCCCTGGAGGCGGACTGCTGGCCAATCGGCCACGGTAGCTGTGCCGTGGTGGGGGTTAACAGCAGATCGTAGGAGGTAAACCAATGTCCGAAATCGCGACTGATGCGGTTAAAGGTATCGTCCGCGTGTAACAGGTCCACCGCCGACAGGGACATACCGTATTCATAGACCGCCAGTGTCGCCTGCTCCAGGGTTTCATCACAGGCTTTGCGCCCTGTGGCGGCGCAGATATCCACCACCCAGTGCGCAATGGAAGCAGACCAAAGATCCGTATTAGCCTGTGCAAATGCCTCTGCATCCAGCGCCGGTCTGGCCTCATGGACCCGATGGCCCAGGGCTTCGCAGCAGCGCGCTATTTCTGCCACTGCATCGCGAATTTCAGGATCGACCGCTGCCCCCGACCAGGCCTCGCTGGTAAAGCCAATGTTAAGTGCCTCAGGCGCACGCTGCAGGCAATCCATATAGCGCTGTTCCGGCGGCGTTATCACGTAGGGATCGCCCACACCGGGGCCGTGAACGGCGTCCAGTAATGCCGCGCTGTCGCGTACCGAGCGCGAAACCGCAAACTCAATGCCAAAGCCACTGAGGCCCTCGGCCGCAGCCGGGCCAGTGGCCACCCTGCCCCGTGTGGGTTTCAAACCCACCAGCCCACAACAGGCCGCAGGAATACGAATCGAGCCGCCGCCGTCATTGGCATGAGCGACGGGAACAATGCCTGCAGCCACCGCCGCCGCTGCACCACCACTGGAACCCCCGGGGCTGTAGCCCGTGTTCCAGGGGTTGCGGCAAATACCGGCTTGCAGGGTTTCGGTCGCGACGTTATATCCCATTTCCGGTGTCGCTGTTCTGCCCAGGGTCATCAACCCGGCCTGCCGGAACCGGGTCATCAGGTCGGAGTCGGCGGGTGCCACAAGGCCGGCTGCCAAGCGTGACCCCATCTCATTCGCACGGCCCTCTGCCTGTAACACCAGGTCCTTGATGAGGAAAGGGACACCGGTAAAAGGCGCCCCCCTGGGAACCTTAGACGCTATATTTTCAACATCCTCAAAGAGCTCTATCACCGCGTTAATGCCAGGGTTCCGTTGTTCCGCGACGGCTATTGCAGAGCGGGCCAACTCCAGCGGGGAAACATCGCCTTTATTGACAAGATCGGCCAGGCCGAGAGCGTCGTAGTCGAGATACTCAGTAGCATTCATATTTTCTGCATCCGGTAAATATTATTTTTTACGGCAGACCTGTGGCTGCTGCGACATGACCCGCCAACAACGGCAGCTCATTGGCCTGAATCTGTCGAATATACTTGCGCCCCCTCGAACCAGGTCTGCACTACCCGGGTTTCACTGATCTGCCCGGGTGGAATATCGAACAGGTTCCGGTCCAGCACGATAAAATCTGCCGATTTACCGCGCTCAACTGAGCCGCTTTTGCTCTCAATGCCGAGCCCACGGGCTCCACCCAGAGTAGCGATATGCAGCGCCTGATCCAGTGTAATGGCCTGTGCCAGCCAAAGTGTATCGGCATCATTGGTCGCGGGGTTACGCCGCGTCACCAGCGCCTCGATCGCTCCCCACGGACTGAGGCTGACGGCCGCAGAGGGCCAATCGGAGCCCATTACGATGTCGGTGTCCAGAGCGTGCAGTTCAGCGATTGGGAAATACCGGCTCCCCCGCTCGCCAACAGCACCCACGATAGAATCAATAATGGGGGAGGGAAACCAGATGTAGGGGGAAGCGTCGACCGTGGCATTCAACTCGGCGAAACGGGACATGTCTTGCGGGTCTATAAAACCCGCATGCGCCAACTGATGGCGCAGGCCGCTGGGGCCATTGGCTTTACGCGCGGCTTCGATGGCATCCAGCGCAACCCGCACGGCGCCATCACCTGCGGCGTGCATTTTCACCGTAAAGCCCGCTTTATCCAGGCTGATCATGTCCTGCTTCAGGGTATTGGCGTCCACCAGTAGAAAACCCCTGGTCGGTTCTCCCTGCTCATCGTCCGTAAGATATTCCTCCAGCATAAAGGCAGTGCGGGATGCCGTTGGAACACCGTCCAGAAAGATTTTGATATAGCGCGTGTCCACATGCTCTGTTCTATACTTGTCGCGCAGGATTTCATACTCGCCCGTATCCAGCGGCGTATCCCGGTACGTGCGAGGAGTTTGCAGATTGGCAGTGACATTAACCGTCAACGCTTCCTCGTTATCTAACTCCCCATACGCCTCCAACATCGGCACTTGTACACGGGCTTCGTCAACGCCGGTCAGGCCAAAACTGTTCGCCTGTTGCACGGCCTCAGCGATCGCCAATTTATACTGAGCGACTGTCCACTCGGGGCGCGCGTCCAGAACCAGCCGCCGCGCAGACTCATACAACAGTCCATTGGGCTCACCCGCTGCATCACGCACTATCCTGCCTCCCTCCGGGTCAGGTGTATCGCGGTCTATGCCCGCCAGCGTAAGCACCCGGCTGTTCACCCAGGCGTTGTGCGTGGCGTCATCGTGTAAAAATATCGCCACATCAGGGCTGATTGAATCCAGCCACGCTCGCGGCGAGGTAATCTCATAATTCTGGAAAAAATTGCTGGTCCACTGCCCGCCTTCTATCCACGCTACTTCAGTATTTCTGGCGATACACTGGCGCAGCTGTACGGCAACCTCATCCGGAGTGGCGGTGAAGGGAAAATTGCAGTGGTAAAGAAGTTTGAGCCCGCCTTGCCAGGGGTGGGAATGGACATCGTTAATACCCGGCATCAACATTTTGCCATCCAGGTCGATAACCCGGGTGTTTGGATTGATATAGGTGCTAGCACCGGCGGCACTGCCCACATAGACATACTTACCTTCGCTTATCGCCGCAGCTTCGGCCCAAGGCTGCGAAGTGTCTGCGGTGTAGATGCGAGCGTTGGTGACGACGGTGTCTGCCGCAGCCACTCCCGGCTCGCCACCAGCAGCTGCATGGCTTTGATTAATCACGAGGGCGATGCCGGCGATAAGCAGGTATCTGATACCAGCCTTACGTCCGGTCAGTCTGTATACCATGATTTATAAATCCTGTTAAAAAAAGGAGCCCGGTGTTCCGGGCTCGACTGAAGAGGCGCTTGAGTCGTCGCCTCAGGGCGCGATATTGTAACTAACAGTCACTCCGTAGGTGCGAGGCATACCCTGGACCCGTACAAACGGCCCATTGCCACCGGTGTAGGCCGAGGGGTAGTAATCCTCGTCCGCAAGGTTCTTACCCCACAAAAATGCCCGCCACTCGCCGTTGGCCGAACCAATACCGAGGCGCGCCCCGAAAATAGTGTAGTCGTCTGTCGCCTCTTCCGGGTTTATACCGCCGGTTGTCTCATCGGTATACGTGACATCACCTGCGATATCCATCATCAGATTGTCGCCCACCTCCCATTCGTATTTGAGCAATGCTGTGTAAGACCACTCGGGTGATTGCGACAATTCTGCGCCGGATACATCGCGGTACACAGTGTTGGGCCACTCGCTTAACTGGTCGTCTACCGCATCCCATTTGGTGATCTCGGTTTCGAGCCAGGCAACACCGAGATTAAAGGTCAGACCATCGGTGGGCAGCCATTGCAGATCCAGTTCGGCACCGTAAATTTCAGACTTCGGTACGTTGGTGAGCCCGGATATATTGCCGACAAATGTGACAGAGGTATCCTGCTCCTGCTTGTCCTTGTAGTCATAGTAAAATGCCGACAGGTTCAGTTGCATGGCACCCTCAAGCAGCGTGGATTTGCTACCGATTTCATAGGCCGTAAGTTCCTCCTCGGTATAGGGCAGCAACTGCTGCGTGGTATTCGAGTTGGCGCCGTTAAAACCACCTGATTTGAAACCCTGCGAAATATTGGCGTAGAGCAGAGTATCCTCATCCCACATGTAATCCAGACCGATCTTGCCCATCCACTTCTTGGTATCGATGGTATCGCTGTATACATGGAAGGCATCGTTGACATTCGGTGTGCCAAGCAAATTGAAGATGTAAGTTGGCGAGTCTGGTTGATCGTCTATCGTGCCACAGTCACCCGCCCCCAGGGTGGCGCCAAACTGGGCATTGAGGAAGCCCGCGAGACTGCCGTCCTCTGCCACAAAAGTACATCCAGACCATTTGCGCTCTTCATGGGTGTAACGACCGCCGAGGGTCAGGCGCCACTGTTCGGTAAACTGCCATTCCGTGTGGGCATATATTGCCGCACTCTCGGTCTGTTGCTTGTATCTGGTATCCAGTTCCAGAATAGGGGTGGGTGCGAACAATTCAACACCCCAGGGTATGGAGCCCAGACCAAACACCGAATCGGACATGAAGTAGTGGTAGTTTTCTTTCATCCTGTCTTTCGTATAGTAAAGACCCGTGATCCAGGTGATATCGTCACGAAATTCACCTGCCAATCGCATTTCCTGGGAGAACACCCACAAATCGGTGGTATTAATATTGCTGGAGTCGTTGTAAAAACCGCCGTCCCAATCATTTGATTCCTCCCGCTGGAAGTCGTTGTAACCGGTGATAGAGGTAAAGGTCATACCATTGACGTCCCAGTCCAGTCGCGCATTACCGCTTTTGAGCTCGTTGTCACGCTTGGGTCGCAAATCCCAAGTTTCACCGGTAATTGGACTGGTGTAGCTGTTGGTCCAGCCGCCTTTCTTGTTGTCGCCCGTTGAATACCAGGGTGGGGTCTCACCAAAATTAGTGCCATTGGGCAATAGATATTCATTCAAAGGCTGGTAGGGGTTATTGAACTCGTTCAGCCCAATAATATTGCCGTCATAAGCAGTGTTGGCCCGGTTATCAGACTTGTCCTTGGAATAAAGGCCAATCAGCATCAGGCTCAGGTCTTCGCTGAAGTCGAAGTTGACAATGCCCCGCACCGCATTGACATCATCCTCTCCCAACTTGTCATTACTGGTGGTACTTTTCTGCCACCCCTCATCAGACTGCTCGGTTTTAATTGCCAGCCGGCCCTGCGCAAAATCGTTACCACCACTGACATAGGCTTCAACGTCGTAGGCATCATAATTGCCATAAGTGGCTCTGATACCTGCTTCAAATTCCTGAGTTGGCTTATTACTGATAAAGTTGATCGAACCAGCGGTTGTATTAGCGCCAAACAGATCACCCTGTGGGCCCTTCAGCACCTCAACCCGCTCCTGATCGAACAACAATCCGCGCGTCATCACTGAATACGGCATGGCAACTTCGTCGAAATATAATCCCACTGTTGACGTCGAAGCCGTCGAGTAATCCTGAAAGCCGACACCGCGAATGGTATAGAGCGGCACACCCGTCGCAGCTGTCTCATTGACAGTCAGCCCTGGTGTGAACTGCGCCAGGTCCTCGGCTGTGGCAACACCGAACTCCTGCAGCTGCGCACCGGTAAATGCATTGATGGCGATACCGACATCATTCAGGTTCTGGGAGCGTTTTTGCGCAGTGACGATGGTTTCTTCCAACACCGCTTGGCCCAGAACTGCACCGCTTTGGGACATACTCGCCGCTACCACAGCGATACTGATCGCCGAACGTCGCAATAAAGACCCGGAAATTGTGTCGATCATGGAACTCTCTCCCTATAAGCGCAATATTAAAGTGAAACGGGGCGGGCGCTGGTCGCAGCCGTTCACTCGATAATA
This sequence comes from uncultured Haliea sp., assembly GCA_963977485.1. GTDB lineage: Bacteria > Pseudomonadota > Gammaproteobacteria > Pseudomonadales > Halieaceae > JARRPM01. Next base: position 408,870 of record CAXBOW010000002.1, on the reverse strand, counting down.
CGCGGGCCAATGCAATTCCTATTGACAAAAACGGACAATCCCTTGACCAACGGGAACTATAATTTTTACCGCCGTCAAGAGAATGACCGGTATTGTCAATGCGCATGTCGCAACATGGCATAGAATGAATTTATCTCAAGAGCAACAGGCGGACGGTCTCACCCGGCATTCAGTTTATGGACACAAACTCTCTCGATACCAGACAAGATAACCCGGATGACAACAAGCAGGTGATATATCGCGCTGCCACCGAGCTGGCCGGGCTACTGGCCAGAGGAGAATTGACCGCCAGGGAGGTAATGCAGGCACACCTGGACCGCATTGCAAACCTCAATCCTGAGGTCAACGCCATTTGCACGCTGCTGCCAGAGGAAGATGCTCTCGCCCTGGCCGAGGACGCCGATCACCGCCGCGCCAGCGGAGCATCAATCGGGCCACTGCATGGCCTGCCCATTGCCGTAAAGGACTTGAGTAGCACCAGAGGCATGCGCACCACAATGGGCTCACCCATTTTCAAAGATCATATCCCGACGGAAGACGCTCTTTTAGTGCAGCGGCTCAAGGCCGCTGGCGCACTGGTGATTGGCAAGACCAACACACCCGAATTTGGTGTTGGCTCTCACACCTTCAACCGGATTTTTGGTATTACACGTAACCCCTACGATACCAGCAAGTCCGCCGGAGGCAGCAGCGGCGGCGCTGCGGCCGCACTCGCATGCGGTATGCTGCCGCTGGCCGACGGCAGCGATATGGGGGGCTCTCTTCGCAACCCGGCAGCTTTTTGCAATGTTGTCGGCTTCCGGCCCAGCATGGGCCGCGTGCCAGCCTGGCCGAATGTCATGGCCTGGCAATCGCGCCTGGGCGTAGAAGGCCCCATGGCGCGTAGTGTCGAGGACTGCGCCTTGCTTTTATCTGTGTTGGCGGGGCCAGACGAGCGAGACCCTATGTCGATACAGGAGGATCCCCGGCAATTTCTCCAGGACCTGAGCTACGACTTCTCAAGGGCGCGCCTCGGTTGGACACCCGACCTCGGGCTGTTGCCGGTGGCATCGGAAATAGTTGATATCTGTGCTGCTACCCTGCCGCACTGGCGAGACTGCGGTTTTGGCATAGACAATGACTGCCCCAACATGGCCGGTGCGATGGAGAGCTTCGAGGTATTGCGCGCATCTTTCTACGCGCAGATTGCCGCGCCGCTGTTAGCGGATCATCGCCACGATATGAAAGATACTCTTATCCAGAATATAGAGTCTGGACTGAAATTGACGGCAACCGATATCACCAGAGCAGACGCTCACCGCACTCAGCTGTATCAGAATATACTGCGGTTTTTCGACACCCACGACTTTCTTATACTACCCAGCACGCAAGTCGCACCCTTCCCTGTAGAGAATGAATGGGTTGAGGAAATCGCGGGGGTACCGCAGAACACGTACCTGGACTGGATGTCCATCTGCTGCATTATCACGCTGTTCGGCTTGCCGGCTATCTCCATACCCTGCGGCTTTACGAAGGCAGGACTGCCAGTGGGCCTGCAGATCGTGGGCAGGCCGCGAGCAGACCTGGATGTGTTGCGAGCCGCCTACGCGCTGGAACAGGCGACGGGCTATGGCAAGCGGCGGCCCACACTGTGAATAACAGGAAAAGCGCACCATCACTTTACGCGCGCTTTGAGCATGTTGTAGAGCAGTATTGTCCAGACCCACTGGTATTCGCAATTTTCCTGACAGCGGTGATGGCGGTTCTGGCCCTTGGCCTGACCGACACCACACCGGCTGGCGCGATTTCAGCCTGGGGCAATGGCCTGCACAGCCTGCTCGCATTTACCATGCAAATGTGTCTGATCATCATTACCGCCTATGTACTGGCTCACACCAGAGCGATCAACGCGCTGCTGCAAGCGCTGGGTAAAATGCCTCGTTCCACCTGGCAGGCCTACACCCTCGTTACGGTAAGTTCAGCCATTTTCAGCCTGTTGTGTTGGCCATTGGGCCCTATCGCTGGCGGCCTTATAGCGCGGGAAGTCGCACTCAATGCGCAGCGACGGAATCTTTCGGTGAACTACCCGCTGCTGGCAGCGGCGGCCTTCGGCGGCTTTGTTGTGTGGGAAATGGGGTACTCGTCCTCCATCGGCCTGGCCATGGCCACACCTGGCAATCCACTCGAGAGTATTATCGGCGGCACCATTGGCGTGGGGGATACCCTGCTGTCCTGGTGGAACCTCCTGACCATTGTAACAACGGTGGCCACCGTGCTGGCCACTGTGATGTTTTTTCACTACCGTCATCAGGGCCGCAGCTCGACAGCGCCCGCCCATCGGACTGAAGTAACGCTATCCGAGGAGGCCCGACCGGGATTGATGGGCCGCCTGGAGAATGGCCGCAGCGTATCCACGCTGCTATCACTGATGCTGTTCGGTTTCCTGATTTACTGGTTCGCAACTCGCGGCGCCGACCTCTCACTCAATATCGTCAACTGGAGTTTTCTTGCCCTGGGCCTGTTACTGGCAAATTCATCACTGCATTACGCCGAGCTGTTCGCCAACGGCGCGCGGGTGGCCTCGCCAGTACTGCTACAGTATCCACTGTATGGCGGGATGATGGGGCTGGCACTGCAAAGCGGTCTGACGGAGAAATTTACCGCTTTCATCATCAGTATAGCGAGTGCGGACTCGCTACCAATCATCGGCTTTCTCTCTGCCGGCCTGATCAATATCTTCATTCCATCCGGAGGCGCTCAGTGGGCGATTCAGGGGCCGACTTTTATATCGGCCGCGCAATCACTCGATGTGTCGCTGCCTGTAATCACCATGTCGATTGCCTACGGCGACCAGTGGACCAACCTTATACAACCGTTTTGTGCGGTGCCGCTGCTGGCTGTTACCGGACTCAAGCTGCGGGAAATCTACAGCTACTGCATCGTGATCTGCCTGGCGAGCGCACTGCCTATGATGCTGGGTCTTTTGTTGGCAGGATGATCAGCAGTCAGCAAAGCGTTCTCGCAACAGGTTTTTCTGAACTTTCCCCATCGCATTGCGCGGCAATTCCTTCACCATAAATATCCGTTTTGGCACCTTGAAGTTGGCCATTTGCGCTTTGCACAAATTTATAAGGTCCTGCTCAGCGAATGTTTCCCGTCCCGTGGGGACGACTACCGCCACCACTGCTTCGCCGAAATCGGAATGCGGCACGCCGATAACCGCACTTTCTACAACACCCGCCATACCGTCCAGAATGTTCTCAATCTCCTTTGGATACACATTGAGGCCTCCACAGATAATCATATCCTTTGAACGACCTACGATAGACACATACCCGTCGCTGGATATCGTCGCCTTGTCACCCGTGTTAAAAAAACCATCGGCGGTAAAATCCTCGTGGGTCTTCTCCGCCATTCTCCAGTACGCCTTGAACACATTGGGGCCGCGAACCTGCAGATCGCCTGTCTCCCCGGCTGGTAATTCATCGCCCAGCGGCGACACCACACGCAGCTCCACACCGGGTAATGCTAAACCAACGGTTCCGGCACGGCGCTCCCCGTGCAGGGGGTTGGAGCTGTTCATGCCAGTTTCGGTCATGCCGTAACGCTCCAGGATGGTATGGCCTGTGCGCCGCTTGAACTCGTCAAAAGTTTCGGTCAGCAGCGGTGCAGAGCCGGAAATGAAGAGGCGAGCGCCAGCGCAGGTGTCCCGGCCAAAATCCGCTTCTGCCAAAAGTCGTGTGTAGTAAGTGGGCACGCCCATCATGACTGTGCTCGCTGGCAGGGCTGCCATCACTTCCCCGATTTCGAATTTGTCCAACCAGTACATACTGGCCCCACTGAAAAGGACGCAGCTGATAGCCACGAACAGACCGTGCACATGAAATATTGGCAGAGCGTGTAACAACACATCCTCAGCCTGAAAGCCCCAGATATCTACCAGTGCATTACCATTGACCGCAAGGTTATCGTGGCTCAGCATGATACCCTTGGGCCGCCCCGTCGTGCCCGAGGAGTAAAGTAATGCAGCCAGGTCATCCGCCTGGCAGGTCACGGTAGTAAAGCTTGTTGAGCATTCCGCCGCCATAATCGACAGGCTTCCATTGCCATCTTTTTCCAGTGACAAAATATGCGAAACCCCCGCTGCCGGAGCAATACTCTCAAACAACTCCAGCGCTTGACTAGTGCATACGACGATTGCGGGCTCAGCGTTCTCCAGAAAATACGCAAGCTCTGACACCTGGTAGGCCGTGTTCAGTGGCTGGTACACCAGACCGGCACGCAGACAAGCGAGATAAAGCCACAAGGCCTGCGGAGATTTATCCACCTGCACTGTGACTCGGTCGCCAACACTGACACCCAGCTCTACCAGGCAGTTGGCGAGACGAGCCGATTCGTGCTCCGCATCCTCATAGGAATATGTCGCTCCGCTGCTTGTTCGCAGTAATATTTTTGAGCTGTCTTTCGGAAAAGCGGCCCGAAACCTGCTGTACAGATTGAGGTTTGTTTGCGAGTTCACCAGAGTCCCTCTGCTGCAAATGAATAGCGGCTGTCACCTTACAATGCTAACGCCACCAGTTGTTGTTGTATTGACAAAAAGGGACATGGTGTTGACAGGTGCCCCTGCCACTTGTACTGGCAAATCAACCGAGAAACTGGCGATAATTTTCCCGGTAACTTTGCGGAGTTTCACCAACCCAATTGCGAAATGCTCTGCTGAATGAGCTGAGCTCGGAATAGCCCAGCTCGAAGGCAATTTCCGAAAGTGGCATTTGCGTGTGGCTGAGAAAATACTTTGCGCGATTTCGACGCGCCAGATTCTTCGCCTCCTGGAAACTGTAACCCTCTTCCAGCAGGCGACGTCGCAGAGTACGTGGCGAGATTGCCAGCCTGCCTGCGATCTTTTCTGCATTACTGCTGTCGTCAGTGCCACAGCGCATGATTTCACGGCACACCATGTCTACGAACCCGGCTTGTTCACCAGCCAGAGTAAAATAGGTTTTCATGGCGTTATTCAATACTTCGAACAACAGGGCATTGCTCGAAAAAAAACGCTCTCCCAGAAAAGACCGATCGAAGAACACTTTGTTGGTAGGCCGCGAAAAAGTGACAGGAGCACCAAAATAATCTTCCAGCGCTTTACGATTCTGGTCGCATGAATGATTGAACCAGACATACCTGACAGGAAACTGCTTGCGCGTGGCATTGTCCAGCGCCTGTTTCAAAAAAGCCATCAGGTATTCGTTGATCTGGTCGCCCTTGACCTCGTCGGAGATGATCAATCTGGCACCGAACTCTGCAAGAGGGGTATTAAAATTGTATTCGGTTTCAATACCGCTATCGACAAATTGATCGTAGCGATTGAGGCATCTGAGTCCATCCTCAACCGAGGGCGCGGCCAACATGGCAAGTATCAGTAAACTACTGGATTCGTAGTGATAATCCTGCCCCATACTCATACCCATACAGGGGTTTTGGGAGTGCTGCGCCGCCAGTTCGAACAGGGCCGCAACTTTCTGAACGGGCAGGGGGCAGTCAAACTCCTCGTCTTTGGCAGCCTCAATACCGCACTCGCGAAATATTGGTGTGGGGTCGATCTCCCGGTCCAGAAGGTAATCACGCACATAGGCCACAAAGCGGGCTGAGAGAGAGGGCTCGAATTCCATGTGGTGGGCGTTACATGGAAATACCTGTCAGGGCGACAACTGGCTGTAATACGCCGCCAGCGCCGCAAATTCCGCATCGCCGAGATGAGCCATCGCAGCCTGCATCAACGGGTTGACCCTTGTGCTATTTTTGTAGGCCTGCATTTGTTTTTGCAGATACGGGGCGTGCTGCCCTGCGAGAACAGGCCATTCATCAGCGACCGGCTTACCCGCCATGCCGTGACAGGCCTTGCAATAGCCCGACAGGCTTTCACCCGCCGCCACAAGCGCGGGATCACCGGTGGCTGCTGCCGCCGGTGCCTGACTGGAGTAGTACTCGGCAAGTTCAATGATGTCCGTGTCTGTCAGACCGGCAACGAAGGGGGCCATGACCGGGTTGCTGCGACTACCGTCCCGAAACGCATTTATCTGTATTGCGAGATATTCTGCATGCTGTCCCGCCAGGTTTGGCCACTCGGGATTACTGGAAATACCATATTCGCCATGACAGGCGACACAAGCCTGGGCTTTTGCCGGGGGCGCGTCGGCTAACACCGGGGTTGAGCCGAACAGAACCAGTATGCTGGCGATAATCCAAATTTTCATAGGGGCCTACTCTCTCATATTGGCGCTGGCAATATCTGCCAGCAATTGCGCGCGATACTGTACAACTTCATTCAGCGGTTGTTGCCTCAGGTGCCCTACCTCTTGCGACGAATAGGGTTCAAACGATTCTTGCGCGCTGCTGCCGGCAAACTCCACCACAATCCAGTTGAGCACCTCGGCCAGTTCAGCGTCATTCAGCGCTGATACCGCAGAGCCTGGTACTCGCACAAGATACTCCCTCCCCGCCTGCGTGGTGAGAAAATTGCCAACGTGGTCACGCATTCGCGGCACCGAATTGGCACCACTGCCATCGGGAGCATGGCAGCCCTGGCAAGACATCTGGTAGTTGAACTGGGCCCGCTGCAGGTTCGGTTCAGCTGCGACTGCACAAGTCCCCAACAGCACTGCCAATATTGTCAGTACTGTTTTCATTTGCCCTCGAAGGCGACTCCCACCACGATTGCGGTAGAGCAATGGTAGGTAGCGCTGCTGGTACCCAGGCACCAGTTGATATCGTTGGTTTTGTCTGGACGGTAGGGCGGGCGATCGCCCTCGTCGCGCTGGCACAGACAGGCGCCACAGGAGGACTTGCCGCAACAGTCATTATAGGAGATCACATAATTGCGCCCGTCTGCAGGATTGCGGCAGGTACCAATCCAGGTCACCGGCGACATCTCGGTTCCCGGCGGGCAGGTATTTTCGCTACCGCCACAACAACTGCAGAGAAAACCGTCTATCGCACAGTAACGCCAATAATCACAGCTGGCAGGATCGCCCTCCTCCAGGGGTTGACCGGGTGCTTCCGCAGCCGCCGCCCTCGCGACCGGCAGCAGGGGTATGGCGCCCGCACCGACCAAAAGGCCACCCAGCCCCTTCAGCATACCCCTGCGCGAACTGCGTTGCGCGAGCTGACGTGTCTGTTGCTCGAATAGCTTGTCAAATAATCCGTCTAGTAGTTTCATGCCTTGTCTGCCTCTACGTACTGTTCCGCGCTGCGTTTGCTCATATAGTCCTGGATCGAGGCCACTTTACGTTCCTTGGCCTCAAACAGACTGTCCAGGTGTTCCCGGGAATTGATAATACCCATTGATGCGATCTTGCCCTGTTCGTCGATCAGAACCGCGTAGGGAAGTTTCGAAACGCCATAGGTTTTACCCAGCAATTCAGATACGACGTAAGGAAATGCCTGCAGCCCCTTGCGCTCGATATAGGCGCGGTGATCCTGCTCTTCACCATCACTGGCCAGTATCACCCGCAGCCAATCCGCCTCGGCCCGGGCCGCAGACTTGAGCGCTGGAGTTAATTCGTTGCACACAGGGCAATCCGGTGACAGGAAAAACAGTAACTGTGACTTGTCACCCGCCGTCTTACCCAGTTCCAGAGTCTCACCCTCAAGGGTATTTACAGCCAACACGGGCGCCTCGGCTCCCACCGCCAGTTTCTGGTTCATCATCAGCGCTCCGGCCGGTGCAACCCGCTCGTACAACACACCGATCTGCCGGGCAAGCGCAAGGTTTACCAGGACCATGGCTATGAAACCGATCCACAGAACGATATTAGAGCCCACTAACCAATCCACTATCTCTCTCCTGCCATCATGCTTCTTCCGCCATCCACTGCGCATTGCTGACAATCTGTTCAGCTGTCAGATAAACAAGCGCAGCAAACAGCGCCAGGAAAGCCGCCAACATAAAACCCATCCAACTCACCTCTGTAGCGCCGCTCCCCGCCAGAGCCAATAGCGCCAGCGCAGCGCACACACCGTTGCGCAAAACCAGCGCCCAGCTGACACCCAGTGAGGAATCCGGGCCGGCGCAACCGCATTGCGCACCCGCCCGGCCGCGCAACATCTCGCTGGCCATCAATGCACCATAAACCACAAGCAGGGCTGCGGCGGCAATCAGACCAGCGGAGCGCCAGACCGGCACCAAAAGGCAAAGGGCAATCCCGGTTTCCAGCGTGGCAACCATCGCCACCCACATGCGGCCACCGCCCATGGCAGGAACATAGCGCTGCACCAGCTCCTGGTAGTACCCCGGCGCGCTGATTTTATGGAACGCCGCCTGGGCAAACAGCCACACCAGAAACCACGCGATGCCTATGCCAATTGCAGCGGGCAAGGTCATATTCTATTTAGAACCGTGAACCATCAGCGGGGTTTCCTGACCGAACCCGGTGATGGTCCTGATAAATTCACCGCTGCTTGTGTTGTACATTTCCAGGCTCATATCGGCAGGGTTAACCACCATCAGTACAGGATCCTTGCCGCGACTGACCGCCAGGCTCAACCCCCATGTCTGCAGGGCGATGCGTTTCACCCGCTTTTTCGCAGCCCCATCGAATACCCATACCTCGGGGCCACCGCCCTGGTAGCTGCCGTCTTTGGCATCCGGGTGCATGATGATATAGAAGTGCCCCTGGTCGTCCTTGTCGATCAGGCCGATACCGGCGGGTGCCCAGTTCTGTGCGCGCTCAGCTTCTGGCACCAGGTGCCAGGGCTCGCCCACCTTGGCCACCGTTCCGCTGACATCCACGGGATATACCAGACCGGCAATAGACGGAAAATATGCTGTACCCCCCATAATCGCCGGTCGCTCAAAGATAGGTGATGTGTCCGAGTTAAAGAAGGGCTCAGTGCGGGTTTGCTTTGCCACACTGCCATCAGCCGCAAGCTCAGTACTCAGGAAACGGCCGTCGGCACACAAGGAGCTGAAACCGCGCTCACCAGTGGGGTAAACCAGCACGCAACCCGGTGTCGGTATCTCTCCGACAATGGCGCGTGTCTCCAGATCGATTAGCGTGATAGAGGTTGCCGGGCTGAAATTAGCCACCGCCAGCCAGCGGTCGTTGTTCATGACGAGCATCGCGTAGCGCTCTGGCATACCCATGAACCGTTTGCCCACTGGCAGGATCACCTCACCCTTCGGCGCCAGGGTTGCCTGGTCAAAGATGGTGAGCACATCCAGACGATCACCTCTACTGCCACGCGTGTGGAACGTCTCGGTGGCGTAGATTTCACTGCGCTTTGCGGATTGTGTGAGGTTGCCGATCAGTGACACATTAAAGGTGCCCTTGACCTGCTCCGCCAATGTATCTTCCGCCGTGTCGATGATATAGACCTTGCCATCCCCCATATGGAAGAAGGCCGCGTCATGCACCAGGAACCAGCTCGGCGGATAGGTGGCGGGCAGCGTTTCAATCACCCCGGTGGGTTCGATGGGCAGCGGCGGCGGCGCAGCTGCCTGCGCAGACATACCAGCGGCGAGAACGAGTCCGGCAAATGCTCTGAGCAGGCAACGGCCTTTAGGAATGATAGTCATGGCGTGCATCCTGTTTCTTCAATCTTAACCCTTGGCAATATAAAGGGATTGGATATTGGTATATTCCTCGAGCCCGTAGCGCCCGAACTCCACACCCATACCCGATTCCTTGACACCACCGAAGGGCATATTAGGCTGGATGGTCGCGTGACTGTTAACCCAGGCGGTACCGCACTCCAGCCTGCTAGCCAACGCACTGGCAGCGGCTACGTCGCTGGACCAGACCGAGCCGCCCAGACCATTGCTACTGTCGTTGGCACGGCGCAGTGCATCTTCCACGTCACTGAACTTCAGTATCGGCAGAATGGGACCAAAGGGCTCTTCCGCTACCAGCCGTTCGTCATCGGCTATATCTGCCACGATAGTAACCGGGAAGAAATAGCCGGCGCCAGCAGTGGGTTCACCCCCGGTGAGAAAACGGGCGCCACTGTTTTTCGCCTCCCGGGCGATGGTGCAAACTTTCTCGTATTGGGTCTTGTTTTGAATAGGCCCAAAATCCACATTGCCACTGCCATCTCCGGTAGTGACGCTACCGGCAATGGCGGCCAGCGCCGCGCACATGTCGTCGTAGATATCCTCGTGCACATAAAGGCGTTTGAGCGCCGCGCAGGTCTGGCCATTGTTAAACAGCGCGGTGGCGAAGATTTTCGGAGCAGCAGCGGCCACATCGGTGTCGGCCAGAACAATGGCGGCGTCATTGCCGCCCAGTTCCAGCGTTATGCGCTTCAGACTACCGGCAGCACTTTCCATAATCTTCTTGCCGGTGGGTGTGGAGCCGGTAAAGACAATTTTGTTGATATCCGGGTGGCTGGAAATGGCGGCGCCCAGGCGGCCATCACCCGTGACGATATTAAACACACCCGGCGGCACGATCTCATTGATAATCTCTGCTGCGCGCAACGTCGTCAGCGGGGTAAACTCCGATGGCTTGATCACAACCGTGTTGCCGCTGCGCAGTGCCGGCATGGTGTGCCAAATGGCAATCATCAGCGGGAAATTCCAGGGGGTTATTGATCCAATGACTCCCAGTGGCTTGCGATGCACCTCTATGCGCGCCTCGTCGTTGTCCTGGATTACCTCCACCGGTAATTCCAGGTCTGCCGTGGCGTGGGCCCAGGCCAGGGTGCCACCAATCTCAAAGCCTGCCCCCATACCGGCGAAACCCACGCCGGGTTTGCCCTGTTCGAGGGTCAACAGTTTCGTCAACTCCTCGCTGTGTGCCTCCAGTGCATCAGCGATGGCATGCACAATCCGCGAGCGCTCGGCATCTGGCGTTGCACTCCATGCCGGAAAGGCGCGACGAGCGGCAGCAACCGCCTGATTCAAGTGCTCTTCTGTGGCCTTGGGGCACTGGGCTATCACTTCTTCCGTGGCGGGGTTAATTACGGGGAAGGTCTCGGTGGTGGCGACTTTTTTGCCGTCGATTATCAAATTATAGTCAGGCATGGGATGCGTTCCTGATGATTGGTTACTGTGTATTAAAGCACAGTTTTTGCATACTGGAAGGCCTGTAAGCAAAGCCCACAAAGGGCCCGGCGACAAGCCGCTCTGGCGTGCCTGATGCAACTTGCCGTAGCAAATCGGCACCTCAGTACACCCGAAGCATACCATATCAAAATTAGGTCGAATGAACTACTATCACTGTAAACAAATTCAACGCCGCTCGACAGCGGCAGCGCCCACCGCTGCGAATCGACCAGCCCGGACTGGCGACATGCACGAGCGACCAGGAGTTGACACTTTGCCGGCCAAGAACAGAAATGCTGCCACCAAACGCGGGCGCTCGGGAAAGGGCCAGCATACCTCCCTGGCAATTCTGCTGGCCGCGGAGCAGCTGGTGGTCGATGAGGGTTACCACAACTTTTCCCTGCGCAAAGTGGCGGCCGCGGCAGACCTGACTCTGGGGAATTTGCAGTACTACTTTCCCTCAAAGGACTCGCTATTGAAAGCCATGCTCGACAACTGTATCGAGCGCTACCTGGACAAGTTCGAAGCTATTCGCATTGAAGCCGGAAAGGACCCCCAGGCACAGTTTGTCGCCCTGATTACAGAAATTCTTCGCGATCTCAACTCTCGGCGCACAACAGTATTTTTTCCCGAAGTCTGGTCACTGGCCAATCACGATGACCATGCCACCGAATTCATGGACGCCATGTACGACAGGTACCGCTCCGTACTGATCGAGGTCATCGCCCAGCTCAACCCCGCTCTTTCCTGTGACCAACAGAGGCGGCTGGCCATTTTCATCTCCTCGTCCATGGAGGGGCACACCATGTTCATCGGTTACGGCAAAGCCTGGACCGGAGAAACGGACAATATCACCGCCATGGCTATACAGTCCTTTCTCTGGCTAATACAGTCGGGGACAATCCCGGAATAAGCTTCCGAGATCCGGTCCGGCAGGTTTAGGTCTATTGACATATTATAATTACAGCGTATGCTAAAATTTCAATCTATAATGACGGCACCACTCACAAAGCACTAATAACAGGGAGAGAACCTCATGCCCGGTCCAACTGGAAAAAAACTGTGCCTTGCCAGCCTCTGTATCTCGGCAGTGCTCGCCGCGACCAGTAGCCTTGCAGAATTACCCGCCGAACCAATACCCAGCATCGCCAAAATCTCCCCGGATTATCCCGACAGCATGATTTTCGCCCACGATGCGAATTTCGATGCGCTGATCGCAGGCAGAGTGGTGCTACTCGATGTCGCACCCGAGACCCATAACTACAAGGGTGCACTGGATGCAGCTCAGTTTGCCAGCTTCACTGAGTCGGCGACGCGTAACGAACTCTATGTAGCGGAAACGTTCTACTCCCGCGGCACGCGTGGCGAACGTACCGACGTGATCACTATCTACGACAAGGAGAATCTGAAACCTGTTGCCGAAATAGCCCTGCCCGGCGGCAAGCGCGGCCAGGTGGTGTCCAATCGCTATACTGTGCAATTGGCAGACGGTGATCGCTATTTGTTCCTGTTCAACTTTACCCCTGCCGCATCTGTGTTGATGATCGATGTTGCCAGCCGTACCATTCTTAGCGAGACCCCCATTCCGGGCTGCGCCCTGATTTACCCTACCGGTAAGCGCGGCTTCTCCTCTCTGTGCAGCAACGGCTCCATGTTTACAGCCCAATTCGACGAGAAGGGCCAGATTACCAAACAGGAAAAAATTCCACCGTTTTTCAGTGTCGATGATGACCCGCTATTTGATAAGCCGGTCTACGTCAATGGCACCGCCTACTTCCCCACCTACAACGGCCAGATGCAAGCGATCGACTTGTCAGCTGACACACCCAAAGTGGCCAAGGCATGGTCATTGGTAACTGATAGCGAGCGCGCCGAAAACTGGCGTCCCGGCGGCTGGCAGATTGCGACCGTTGATGCCAGCGGCCTTATCTATGTGCTGATGCATCGCGACGGTGCCGATGGTAGTCATAAGTCAGGGGGCCCAGAGGTGTGGGTATTTGATCCCGCCAGCAAGAAGAGAGTGAAGCGCTTTGAGCTCAAGGAATGGGGCGTATCCATCGAAGTCACCCGTGGCGAGAAGCCCTTCCTCGTGGTCACCAACGGCGATATGCAACTGGATGTGTACGAGGCCTCCAGCGGAAAATGGCTCAAAATGATCGGCGGCGCCGCCTCAATGCCATACAACCTGCACGCACTGAGGTAAGCGTTTCATGCTCATCACCGTGCTGGCAACAATATCGACACTATTGCTGAGCTATCTGTTTGTGGCAGGTGGCTGGCAGAAAATGGCAGACACTGCGTATTTTCACCGTGTCATTACGGACTACCAGATACTCCCCGCGAACTGGTCGCCCTGGTTGGCGCGCGGCTTACCTGTTGTTGAAATTTGCGCGGGCCTGGCTTTACTGATTCCAGCCATCCGGCTTCCCGCCCTGGTCTCAGTTGCCCTCCTGCTCGCCGGATACACCTTTGCTATGGGGCTGAACATCGCCAGGGGCAGGCGTGATCTCGACTGCGGCTGTGCGGGGCCCGGCCAGGAACAAACTATCAGCGGCTGGTTGCTGGCTCGCAACCTGCTGTTGATTTCGCTGGCCCTGCTATCGGGTTCCGCGCTGCAAACACTCTCTTTGGGATGGGTGGGCTGGTCTGTCGCGCTATTGGGCACCACTGTGCTGGCCCTGCTGTATCACACCTTCAATCAACTGATCGCCAATAATAATCTGCTGCGGAGGATCGCACGCCATGGATAACATCCTGCTCATTTCCAACCTGATTTTATGGGTCTTTGTCATCGGTCTCACCGTTCTCGTATTCGCCCTTACACGCCAGATCGGCGTACTGTACGAGCGCGTTGCGCCCGCCGGTGCGCTGATGATGAACAAGAAACTGGAGACCGGGGCTGTTGCACCGAGAGTTCAGGTACAGGATATCAATTCCGGTAACACCCTGACCGTTGGCGAAACACATGACCGCTCCCAGCTGCTGTTCTTTCTCTCTCCCGACTGCCCGGTCTGCAAATCTCTGCTGCCCATGGTCAAGTCCATCGGCAATGCTGAATCAGACTGGCTTGATGTGATTCTGGCCAGCGACGGTGAGTTGCAGGCGCATCATGATTACATCGAGCAACACAATCTGTCCGCTAACGTCTATGTGTCTTCCGAAATTCTGGGCAAACAGTATGCCGTTTCCAAGCTCCCCTACGCCGTATTGATTGACAACAAAGGGCTAATCGCTTCGCTGGGCCTGGTAAATTCCCGCGAACACTTCGAAAGCCTGTTCGAGTCCATGGAGCGCGGCATACCTTCTCTGCAGGCTTATATGGCTGCAACCTCTACCCCTATCATTCACGATCCACAACAGGCTTAGGAGATTGACATGAAATGGCTCGATAGCTTTACCGCACAGTCTTCACGCAGCCTCGCCCAACGCACATCACGGCGCAGCTTGCTGACCAAACTCGGCACACTCGTGGTCGGTACTGCCAGTATCCCCCTACTCCCGGTTGCCCGCGCAGCAGGCGGCGGAGACGGTATGTACCCCGGTGTGGCGCCACAGAGTACCGGCAATATGGATGACCCGGGTGACCCCGCCAGCTGTGACTACTGGCGCTACTGCGCCATCGACGGCTTCCTGTGCAGCTGCTGCGGCGGCTCGCAAAACAGCTGCCCCCCGGGGACAGAGATGTCGCCACTCACCTGGATAGGCACCTGTCGCAATCCGGCAGATGGTGTGCACTACATCATTTCCTATAACGACTGTTGCGGTAAAACCAGCTGCGGTCGCTGTCTGTGCAACCGGAATGAAGGAGACAAACCCGTATACCGGGCACAGTCCAACAATGATACGAACTGGTGCCTAGGTACCGAGAGCTCTGTATACACCTGCTCCACGGCAATTATTCTGGGCGTAGCCACAGATCAGGGGGCCAATTGAAGACTCACCTGCTGGCTTGCGCTATTGGCTTGTTAGCTGCCGGTAGTATCTACGCAGACACCGGCGAAGCCGATTACCAGCGCTGCGCCGCATGTCACCTGCCCACCGGCGAGGGAATACCCGGTGCATTTCCGCCGCTCAAGGGCCGGGTAGCCAACATCGCAGCAAGTGACGATGGCCGCTCCTACCTGGTATCAGTAGTTAATGCGGGACTGATGGGGAGCATTACCGTGAACGGCGTTCCCTATATGGGCGTCATGCCGGCCCAGGGGTCGAGTTATGACGCCGCCGGAATCAGCAGCGTGCTGAACTACTCTGTTCAGGTGATAGATCAGGCCAACGTCCAACCGGACTGGAAGGCTTTTTCCGCTGAGGAAGTAGCAGAGCTGCTCAAGGCAAACGCCGGTGCAACCGGCCAGAGTAACGGCAAACTGCGAGAAGCTCTGCTGCAGAAACACCCCGCGCTGCAGTAGGCCTTTGTTCATGCGACTACTGCTTTTATTATTGTTCGCCGTTTCTACCATAAGCTTCGCACAGGCTGACCCGGAGATTGATCATGCCAGAGCCCAGAGCAATTACATGCTCAACTGCCAGGGCTGCCACCTGGCCGACGGTTCCGGCCTGCCCGGCAGTGTGCCCAGCATGCGCGGGATAGTCGGAAGTTTTCTCACCGTTCCCGGCGGGCGAGATTTTCTGGTACAGGTACCCGGTTCCGCCAATGCGCCCCTGAGTGATGCCGCGCTGGCGGAATTACTGAACTGGATACTTACCACTATGAGTGCCGAGCAACTCTCGCCGGATTTTCAATACTATACCGAGGCAGAGGTCGAGAAAATGCGGCAACACACTCTGGTGGATGTTGCCGAGGTCAGGTCGAATCTGGTCGCAAAAATGCAGTGAGCCGGACTTTCAGCTAGCTCATCTTCTCGATAGATTCAGTCAGCTCCGCCACCATCTGGTCTCGCATCAGGAATTTCTGCATCTTGCCCGTTACCGTCATGGGAAAGTCGTCCACAAAACGGATGTAGTACGGGATCTTGAAATGGGTGATCTTGTCCCGACAGTAATCCTTCAGGTCATCAGCCGTCAGCGAACCCACGTCCCGTAATTTGACCCAGGCGCAGGTCTGCTCACCGTAGCGGTCGTCCGGCACGCCAAATACCTGTACTTCCTGAATGGCCGGGTGCGTGTAGAGAAACTCCTCGACCTCACGCGGATAGATATTCTCACCGCCGCGAATAATCATGTCCTTGATGCGCCCCGTGACCTGGGTATAGCCCTCCGCATCCATGACACCAATATCGCCGGAGTGTAACCAGCCTTCACTATCAATAGTCTCTGCAGTGCGCTCTTCATCACCCCAATAGCCCAGCATCACTGCATAACCCCGGCAACAAATTTCGCCTTTCTCATTGACGGGCACTACCTCACCCTCGGCATCGACAATCTTGATTTCGCAGTGTGGCGCGGGCCGGCCAACACTGCCCACCCGTTTTTCAATAGAGTCATCAGTCGTCGTCATATGGTTGACCGGGCTGGTCTCGGTCTGGCCGTAACCGATCAACACTTCACTCATGTGCATTTGTTTCAGCACTTTTTGCATCACCTCTACCGGGCACGGTGCGCCCGCCATGATGCCGGTGCGCAGGCTGCTGAGATCGAAATCGGCAAAGTCCGGGTGGTCCAGCTCGCCCATAAACATGGTGGGAACCCCGTGCAGTGCTGTACACCGTTCCTCGGCCACGGCGGCGAGGGTAGCAGCTGGATCAAAGGCCTCACCCGGGAAAATCGCAGCACTGCCATGCGTGATACAGGCGAGGTTAGCCATTACCATGCCGAAGCAGTGGTACAGAGGCACTGGAATACACAGGCGATCTTGCTCGGTAAAGTGCATACCGTCGCCCACCAGCTTGCCGTTATTGAGAATATTGCGATGCGTGAGTGTGGCACCCTTCGGATTGCCTGTGGTGCCGCTGGTAAACTGGATATTAATGGCGTCACCGGGTGAGAGATCAGCGGCTATTTGCGCCAAACGCGTATTCTCTGCGTCACTTCCCATGTCGAGTACTGCCGGGAAATTAAACATACCGGCAGTACTGGCCTCCCCCATCCGGATAACCACGCGCAGGTCAGGCAATTTTTCTGCCCGCAGCCTTCCCGGTTCGGCACTCGCCAGCTCCGGCGCAAGTGCCTGTAGCATGCCCAGGTAATCACTGGTCTTGAAGCGCTCGGCGGCAATTACCGCTTTGCATTGCACTTTATTGAGCGCGTACTCAAGTTCGTACAGGCGATAAGCCGGGTTGAGGCAAACCATAAGCGCGCCGATTTTGGCCGTGGCGTACTGGGTCAGGCACCACTCATAGCAATTAGGTGCCCAGATGCCAACCCGATCCCCGGGCTCTATACCCAGAGCGAGCAGGCCGCAGGCCAGACGATCAACTTGTTGCTGGTATTCGCGGTAGGTCCAGCGAATGCCCTGATGTCTTACAATCAGCGCGTCGTTGTCAGGAAAGCGCTCAACGGTGCGGTCAAAGGCCCGGCCGATGGTGTCATCGAGTAAGGGTTCGGTGGTGGGGCCCGCTAACTGACTGTGGGTGAGTTGCTTGCTCATTCTTATCTCTCTGGGATCTAACTCTGTTGCCATTCCTGTTCACGCAGTTCCACTCGCCGGATCTTGCCACTGACCGTTTTCGGCAGCTCTTCCACAAACTCGATGCGGCGCGGGTACTTATAGGGCGCAGTCACAGACTTCACATGATCCTGCAATGTCTTGGCCAGAGCGTCACCGGCTTCAAAGCCTGGAGCCACAACCACGAAAGCTTTGACTACCTCGCCGCGCTGTTCGTCCGGGCTGGACACCACGGCGGACTCTGCCACGGCGGGATGCTCGATCAGTGCGCTTTCCACCTCAAAGGGACCAATGCGGTATCCAGCTGACAGGATGACATCATCGGCGCGACTGACAAACCAATAATAGCCGTCCTCATCCACGTGCGCGCGGTCGCCGGTGATATACCAATCGCCACGAAAGCTCTCTGCAGTTTTTTCCGCCTCACCCTTATAGCCCAGAAATAGGCCCTGGGGAGGAGAAGGCCTGACCCTTACAGCGAGGTCTCCCTCCAAACCGGGGGCAAGTATTTCGCCGTTATCATCCACAACCTGTAGATCGATACCCGGCGCGGGTTTACCCATGGAGCCATAGCGGCTCTCCATGCCCGGGTAGTTGCCACAGAGCAATACTGTTTCGGTCTGGCCGTAACCATCGCGGATAGTGATACCTGTAGCACGCTGCCAGGTTTCTATAATTTCGGGATTGAGCGGCTCACCCGCCCCGACACAGTGACGCAGTGTGCCGAACCCGAAATCCGCCAGTTCTTCCAATACGAACATGCGGTAAATGGTGGGTGCACCGCAAAATGTGGTCACCGGGTAGCGTTCCAGCAGTTCCAGCGTACGCCTGGCACTAAAACCCTGGGTATGGTGCACAAACATAGCCGCACCTTGATACCAAGGACCGAAGTAACTGCTCCAGGCGGCCTTGGCCCAGCCGGTGTCCGAGCAATTCCAGTGCAGGTCATCGGGCGTGAGATCGAGCCAGTATTTGCCGGTCGTCTGGTGTGCCAGGCCATAGGAATGCGAGTGCAGACACATTTTGGGATAGCCGGTAGTGCCGGACGTGAAGTAGCACATGGCCTCATCATCGGCCGAGCTATCCACTGCAGTGAATTGCGCGCTCTGCTGCGCAACTGCCTCGCCATAATCCAGCCAGCCATCCCGGGCGCCGTCTACCACCACCCTCACTGTGAGGCTGGGGCACTGTTCCACGATCTGATCGACCTTGGCCGCGTTGGCAGAATCCGTGACAATACAAGTCGCCTTCGCGGCGTTGACTCGATAGGCGATATCCTGTGCCGACAGTTGCGCTGTACCCGGGCTGATCACCGCACCCATTCGCAGCGCTGCAGTGAAAACTTCCCACCAGGCCATTTGACGCCCGAGGATCATCACCACGTAGTCGCCGGGGCGTACCCCTGCGTTCTGCAGCAAGTTGGCGACGCGGCAGGACGCAGCGGAGATATCGGCAAACGTCCGTCGCTCCTCCGCACCCTGGTCATCTACCCAGAACAGGGCCAGTTTATCGGGATCGCGCTCAGCCCATTTATCGACAACGTCCCGGGCGAAGTTGAATCGCTCGGGACGTGGCCAGCTGAAGTCGCGATAGCTGCTGTCGTAATTATGTTCAGCCATCGAGTGTGGGCTCCCGCCTCAGTGGGTGAGGCTTTAGCCCCCGAAGTTGTACTGCAGTGACACACCCCACCACTGAGGACGGCCGTAATACTGCTCGGTCATACCCAGCACATCGGTGCTGGACAGGTCGAAGGTCTGTACCAGGTATTCCTTATCGCCCACGTTATCGATGAATGCTCTGGCCATCCACTTCCTGTCCTCGGTGGTATAGGAGAGGGAAACGTTGGCGACGGTGTAACCGTCCTGCTTCACCGTTTCCGCACCGGTCAGTGCAAAGTAGACCGTATCGATATAGACCGCGTCAGCCTGTGCCGCTACATAGCCGCCGAACATGGGCCACTCATACCGCAGCATGGCATTGAGATTCCACTCGGGCGATACCACCGAGGGCACATCACCACCGGGCAGTTCCACATCGATATCGTTGTAGGAAACACCCAGGAGAACATCCAATCCGTCCATGGGGCTGGCCTGAAGCTCTAACTCGGCGCCACTACTGGTGGCGTCGGTGTTGAAGGTGATGGTATCGACACCCGTGATGTAGAACGCCTGGTAGTCCTGATAGTCGTAGTAGTACACCGCACCATTCAGGCGTGCGAGGCCGTCCATGATGGTCGATTTGAAGCCAATCTCGTAGGAGTAAAGAATCTCCGGATCATAGCTCATGGTCGCGTCATCGTAATCCAGCGGTGGGCTGAGGGGGAAAATCGGCGCGTTGTAACCGCCACCGCGCACGCCGCGGTTCCAGCTGCCGTAGACCATCCAGTCGTCATTGAGGTCCCAGTTCAGAACTGCCCTGCCCGACCACTCGCCATCTTTGCGGCTACTTTTGTAGTTCACAATCTCCGCCAGTTCGACGACATTGCTTTTTGCATCATAATTTCTCTGGTCGGGATTGATAAACTCGACAATACGTGACTTGTATTCGAAGTCTTTCTCATCCTCGATATAACGTGCACCCAGAACAAGCTGCATGGTATCGCTCAGGTTGTAATCAATCTCACCAAAGATCGAATAGGAATCCAGGTTGGATGTGTAGGGGTTCTGGATACCACCCTCTGCGCCCGGTGTAGGTACAGGTCCGAAAAAGGGATCGCTGATTACACCGTTGGAATCATCGAGATCCAGGCCCAGGTAGTACACGCCCGTGACCCAGTTAAAGTTATCGGTTTCGCCATCCAGGCGGAATTCCTGGGAAGTCTGTTCGGCATCTGTTGTCAGGAAGAAATTGAAGAACGAGAGAGGCGATGCGTCAGAGTCCTCGATGTATTTGCGCTTTGTCGTTGTGTAGTCGGTAATCGAGGTCAGGGTCATGCCACCGAATTGCCAGGTCAAAGTGCCTGTGTAGCCATCAGTTTCCAACTCGTTATAGCCAGGGTCGTTATACTCACCGGAGTAGACATCACCGGTGTTGTCGGTATAGCCATCCAGAACCGGGTTGGGTACCCCGGGGGTAAGCTTTCCGGCCTCAACCGAGGAGACATATTTGAAAAAGCCGGTATCGATGTTCTGCTCGCCGTGGCGAACGTTGAGCAGCAAGTCGATATCTTCATTAGGAGTGAAGAGAAGCTGGGCGCGATAGGATTTGTCATTGGCGTTATTCAGCTTATCGCTTTTCGGGTAGCGGTTGTTAATGTAGCCGTCAGCCTCGTTATAGGCCCCTGAGAAACGCACTGACACCAGATCGTTACCGCCACCGACAGCGCCCTCGACCTTGTACTGATCGTATTCACCGACCGTGCCCATGATGTAACCTTCCAGCTCTTCCGAAGGCTTTTTGGTGATGTAATGTACCAGCCCGCCTGTGGCGTTACGCCCGAACAATGTGCCCTGAGGGCCTCTTAGTATTTCAACCCGCTCCATGTCGTAAAGGAGGAAGCCGGCGCCGGACATCTGGCTGATATAAACCTCGTCGACGTACAAGGCCACCGGGCTCTCCACGTTGGTGGTGAAATCACTGTTCGCCACCCCGCGAATCGCGATGGCGTAATTGGCCTCGCCGTTGGGCTGGATAGTGGTTACACCAGGGGCCATGGCAGTTACTTGCTGGGCATTGGTCCAGCCTAACTGCTCCAGTTGGTCTCCGGTAAATGCGGTTATGGCGATACCCACGTCCTGGATACTCTCCTCACGCTTCTGGGCAGTAACTGTGACCTCTTCGAGCACCGCCGCGCTGAGATCAGATGCGGCGATTGAGAGGGGAATCGCGGCGGCAACGGCTACTGCCAGGCGTTTTGAATTGAACATGGGCTGTGTTCTCCGTGATTTGTTGGAATACTGGGTACTATATAAAAGGTCTGATTCTTTGATTTTATCGCAGACCATCTGTCAGAATACTAGCGGTTAGCTCACCCGGGCCACAATTGCCCAAAGGGAGCATGCTATTATACTAAAGTAGCAGACGAAGACGTTTTAGCCTAAACCCGCCTAACTCCTTGGTACTATTTACCTTTTCTTCACGGTCACTATCCTTCTAGCAATGGAGTCGAGTCCGACACGCCGGGGCAATTCTGCTTGCCCGACGCCCATGTAAAGGATAACAGAGGAGGCGTAGATGACCGTGGCCATGAACGATCTGAGCACCGTAAGGCCCGCAACCAGGGAGTTCCTCGGCGCTGACCACCAGAACTTTATCGATGGCCAGTGGCGTCCCGCCATCAGCGGCAAAACGCTGCAGGTAATGGACCCCGCCACCGGCAGGGTCATCAGCCATGTGCCGGACAGTGACGGCAGCGACGTGAATCTGGCCGTCGACGCGGCCCGCAGTGCCCTTGGGCAACGCAACTGGCAACACATAAGGCCGGCCGGCCGGGAGCGCCTGCTGCATCGCCTGGCGGATCTTATGGAAACCAATTTCGGCGTACTCACTGAACTGGAGTCCATCGACAATGGTAAAAGCGCAGCGGGGGCCGCCACGGTCGAGTTGGCCTGTGCTATCGACTGTCTCCGGTTCATGGCAGACATCCCATCCAAATTGAACGACACCACCCTGAAGCCCTCCGCCCCCTTTTTACCAGACACAGAACTATTAGCCTGCGCCAGCCACCTCCCTGTCGGCGTGGTGGGCGCCATCGTGCCCTGGAACTTCCCTACCCTGTTACTTATATGGAAAATCGCCCCGGCTCTGGCAGCCGGGTGTACCGTCGTTCTCAAACCCGCGGAGGAGACCCCCCTCACCGCCCTGTTTGTAGCCAAACTGGCCGCAGAGGCGGGTTTTCCACCTGGCGTGCTCAATGTCGTAACCGGCTACGGCCATACCGCCGGTGCCGCTGTTTCAAGCCATCCGGGCATCGACAAAGTCACGTTTACCGGATCTGCCGAGGTTGGCCGGCTGATCCTGCAGGCCGCTGCCGGCAATCTGAAGAAAGTGACGCTGGAACTGGGGGGCAAGTCCCCCGCCATCGTTATGCCCGACGCCGATCTGGACATAGCTATCCCCGGTGCAGCCAGCGGGATCTTTTTTAACCACGGCCAGGTTTGTACCGCTGGCTCCAGATTGTTCGTCCACAGAAGCCAGTTTGACCGGGTGGTCGCGGGCATCGCCGACATCGCTGACAAAATGAAGGTCGGCCCAGGCCTGGATCCGGCAACCGAAATTGGGCCGCTGGTATCCAGAGTCCAGCAGGAGCGGGTTTGCGCCTTTATCACCTCGGGTAAGAAGAATGGCGCGCAAGTGGTGGCCGGTGGCGACAGCCCATCCGGGAACGGCTACTTTGTGAACCCCACAGTGTTCGTCAATACACACCCGGACATGAAAAACGTCCGCGAGGAAATTTTTGGCCCGGTGCTGGTGGCGAGCCCCTTCGACGACATCGAAGACCTTATTACCCAAGCAAAAGACACTCAGTATGGACTCGGGGCAAGTATCTGGTCCAGAAATGTAGCCCTGGTGCAGCAGCTGGCACCGAGAATTCGCACGGCTACGGTGTGGGTCAATTGCCACAATATACTCGATGCGGCACTACCGTTCGGCGTATTCAGGGAATCGGAACGGGGCCGGGAAAACGGCGTAAACGCAGTAAAGGCCTATACAGAGAAGCAGACCGTCGTATTTCCTCGCTAATGAGATCCGCCTGGATCCCGGTGCCTGTTGTGCTTCTCCCCCCGTTTCGCCGGCAGCTCAAGTAGATTATGATCAGCTGATGGCTGCAGGCATTTTTACCGCTCACTCTGAACTCTCGGACACTAACGACGCTATTGCAGAAGTAGCGCGGGCGCTGCCATTGGATTCCGCCGAATTCGTTCTGTTACTGCACGGCCCAAATCATACCGGCGACACTCTCGAGCATGCACTGAGCCTGAACACCGGTGAAAAATTCTATGGCTGTTCGACATCCGGCGAGATAGTTCCAGCTGGCTATCGGGAAGACACCTTGTCTGCCATCAGCTTCGACCGCAGTGCTTTCAGGTGTGTGTCCCGGAAAATAGAGAGCGTAAAGGATTTTGGCTTCCAACATGCGCAAGACCTCGTACTGTCCATGCAGTGGGAACTGCGGGAGAGCACGCCTGACTCCAACTCCAGCAACACCTTTGCTCTATTATTGATCGATAGTATGAGCCAGGCAGAGGAGTTTGTTGTTGCGGCACTGGGAACTGAGTTGGGAACAATACACCTGATGGGCGGCTCCAGCGGAGACAACTGGCAGCTTGAGCGTACCCCGGTACTGTATGAGGGACAATTACAGGACGACAGCGCCGTGGTACTGCTGGTACATACCAGGCTGGATTTCAGGCACTACAATTTTCACAATTTCATGCCCAGCGACAAACGCGGGGTCATTACCTCCGCCACCCCTGCCAAACGCCTGGTGCACGAGATCAATGGCGTGGTGGCGGTGAAGGAGTATGCGCGGTTATGCTCGATTGATGAGGATACGCTCGACCAGGAACTGCTGGCCATGCACCCGGCCATCATTACGGTCGGAGACAGAGCCTACCCTCGCGGCTTCATGCAGATTCTGCCGGACGGCTCCATGCAATCAGCCTGCGCCATCGACGAGGGTTTGGTTTTCCGGGTACCAACGCAACTCGATTACGTGGAACAGCTCAGTCAGGCTTTCAGACGCATGCGCCAGGAACTCGGGAACAACCTGGTCGTGCTTGGCTTTGAATGCGCCGCGCGCAAGCAGTTGGTCCAGCAATACCACATCGAAGCTGCGGTGTACGAACAGTTTACTGCCTGCAACGTCTGGGGTTTTTCCTGCATGGGTGAACAAGCAAACTCACTGAATATGAATAACTCCTTCAATTGCCTCGCTTTCAGTATGCCATCGTGAGCGCACCTACCAAGCAGACAACGAGAGAAGTTGCGCAAAGCGAGCAGGCAAGACTGCGCGAACTGGAAGAAGAAGTGATGCGCTTGCGCAAAACCAACGAAGTACTGCTGGACCGGGTGGAGCATAGAATCAATGTAGAAGGCGGCGCTTTTGCCGCGTTCCAGGCGGCCAGCAACCTGGAACAAACAGTGGCCGACCGAACGACTGAGCTGCGCCTGCTGAACGAGCGACTGGAACATGAACTGGACCTGCGCCGCAGTTTCGAGACCGCCCTGCTGCGCGCCAAAACTCAGGCAGAAGAGGCCACCGCAAGCCGCACTCGCTATGTTGCAGCCGCCAGCCACGATCTCCGCCAACCACTTAATGCCGCCGTGTTATACCTTGAGACCATTGACCAGAAACACCTCAGTGCTGCCGATGCGGAGGGCTTACGAGGGGTCGAACTGGCACTGGGTACACTTAACAACCTGCTCGCAACCCTGCTTGATATCTCGCGCCTGGACAGTGGTGGCTTACATCCCGAACCGGCGAATTTCGGTTTACAGGGGCTGTTCGAGCGCCTTGCGGTTGAGTACAGCTCCATCGCCGACACTACCGAACTGGAATTACGGGTGCAGGCCACTTCGGTGGTTGTCCACAGCGATATCATGCTGCTGGAAACCGTGCTGCGAAACCTGCTGAGTAATGCGCTCAAATACACGGAGAAGGGCCGCGTCCTTATGGGAGTACGGCGTCGTGGCGACAGAATCAGCATTGAAGTGATTGATACCGGGACCGGAATATCTCCCGAACACATCGACAAGATTTTTCAGGACTTCTGGCGCGCACCGGGGGCGCGCAGCGGCGCAGAAGGCAGTATGGGGCTGGGCTTGTCCATCGTACAACGCATCTGCCAGTTGCTGGGCTCCAACATCCAGGTAAAGTCCTCCCCCGGCAAGGGCAGTATATTTTCCCTGGAACTTCCTCGCGGCGAAGGCAAACTGCCCGAGGGGCCGATACAGCAGGATACAATACCCCAGGCAATCGGCTTTAATCGCTGCATCGTAGCGGTAGTAGATGACAACACCCAGGGCCTGCGAAGCATGGCGAGGCTATTGCAAAGCTGGGACTGCAAAGTCGTCGCCGCGACCGCGGTGGAAGAAATACTAACAACCATCATCGACCAGGATATTACGCCACGGCTGATCATTGCAGACTTTCACCTGGCGGAAGATTACAAGGGAGCAGCCGCGATTGAGGCGATCAACGCGGAAATAACCGAACCCGCACCCGCTATAATGATTAGCAGTGATAATTCCGCATCTCTGGTAGAGGCGCTCGATAAGCTGGGCATCCCCTTACTCACCAAGCCCGTGGACCCGGCGAGGCTGCGAGCCGCGATGCATCACCTGTTATCGCAGGAAAGAAAGCTGGTTTAACGGCCTAACGCTTGAGGGCACGCGCCACAACAACGGCCTGCACTCTGTTGTCTACCCCGAGTTTGCGCAATATAGCGGATACATGTGCTTTTACAGTAATTTCGCCTATATCCAGTTCCCGTGCGATGCTCTTGTTGGACATGCCCTTCTCCAGCAGTGCCAATACAGCCAGCTGCCTGGGGGTTAGGTCGGCACAAGGATTCTCCGCGCCCTCCAACTCTGTGGCCCGCCCGCCAGGTGAACTCTGGACGACGGATTCCATCAGCGCCTGGGACGGCACATAAACACCACCGCTCCTGACCAGTTGCAGGGCATGTTTCGTGATCTCTGTCCCGGAGGATTTGGGCAGGTATCCGGAAACACCGTATTTGAACGCCTCCCGAACCAGTTGCGGATCATCATGTGCGGAGCAGATGATGACCGGAGTGGCCGGGCTGGCCTCTCGCAAGGTCCGCAAGCCGTCAAGCCCATCTGCGTCAGGCATGGACAAATCGAGCAAAACAAGATCGATAACACCCCCGGCGAGGTGATCCAACGCGGAGGCGATATCTTCACATTGATTGACTTCAACATCGTCAAAAGCGGCACAAACCAGATTACTCAAGGCATCCCGGTACAAGGGGTGATCATCGGCAACCAGCACACGGTAAGCCGTCATACGCCTTTACTCATACGTATATTCTCGCCGATCACAAGTGTACTTCAAGAGACTTGCCCTTGGCCCCATATTCAGAGCGAAGCAGCAGGTCATGATAATTGCGCCGGTCGATCACTGAGCGTGCGGAGCGGTCACTCACAGAAAAAAACCAGGTGAAGGCCAATGCCAGTGGCAGTGTAAACAGGGCTGGATAGTCATAGGGGAAAAGCGCTTGCTCATACCCCAATACAGAAACCCATACCTGTGGCCCGACAACAATCAGTACCACGGAGGACACCAGTCCCACCACACCACCGGTGATCGCGCCCCGGGTAGTGAGGCCGGGCCAGAATAATGACAGGAACAAAATGGGGAAATTCACCGAGGCCGCAACAACCATGGGCATGGTGGCTATAAAGGCGACATTCTCATTTTCAAACATAATACCCAGTACGATGGCGATAACACCGATGCCCAGCGTTGTAATACGGGTCAGTGCCAGCTCCGTCCGCGCATCGGGATTACCCTTGCAAATCACCTCGGCGTAGATGTCGTGCGAAATGGCCGCGGCACCCGACACCGTCAGACCAGCGACCACTGCGAGGATAGTGGCAAAACTGACCGCCGACATAAAACCCGTCAGCAAATCACCACCCACCGCATTCGACAGGTGGATAGCCGCCATATTGTTGCCGCCCAGAAGTCCGCCATCCGGCCCAAAGTACTCCGGTTTGCCATACAGTAAATAGATAGTACCAAAGCCCAAAATAATGATAACGAGGTAGAAATACCCCATGAATAACGAGGCGTAGAACACCGACTTACGGGCTTCACGCATATTGGGCACGGTAAAAAGACGCATAAGAATATGCGGAAGGCCGAGGGTGCCAAACATCATCGAAACCATAATGGTGGCGATCTGAACCGGATCCCGAAACAGTACACCCGAACCGAGTATGGCCTCGCCGCGAGGGTGATTCTCCGCCGCACCCTGCAACAATATATTTATACTGAAATCGGCCTCTTTCATTACCAGAAATGCCGCAACAGTTGCCCCGAAAATCAACAACAGTGCCTTGATAATCTGCACCCAGGTGGTGGCAAGCATGCCCCCGAAAGTGACATAGGTAAGCACCAGTACGCTCACCAGAACAATGGCTACCTGATAGGGCAAACCGAACAGTAACTCTATCAGTTTACCTGCACCAACCATCTGTGCAATCAGGTATAGAATCACTACTACAATGGTGCCTGTCACGGTTACAACACGAATCGGGTTGCGTTCCAGGCGCTGTGACACAACATCTACAAAGGTAATACTGCCCAAATTGCGAACCCGTTTTGCCAGTAGAAACAGCATCAACGGCCAGGCGGCGAAGGCACCCAGCGCAAGTACCAGCCCATCGAAACCGCCGAGAAACACCAGGCCCGTTATCCCGAGAAAAGAGGCGGCGGACATGAAGTCACCCGCGATAGCAGTACCATTCTGTAAGCCGGAAATACCACCTCCCGCTGTGTAGAAGTCTTTACTGCTGCGGGTTTTTCGCGAAGCCCAGTAACTGATAGCCAGGGTTACCGCGACGAATACGAGAAACATGGTGATCGCAGTCGGGTTGAGGGCCTGGCGCTCAACCGCACCATCGATTGAGCCGACTGCAAAAGAGTCGCCCGGCCATAGCAAAAGCGGGAATAGCGCAGGCACTCTCATGAAAGTATGGCTACTGACCACGTCGGCTTCCTTTGGCGTCGGGCTCGTCGTCGCTGTCTACACCCAGAAACACCAACTCCAGCAGAATAAACGCTACAATAAGGCCGGCAAACATTGCCAGTGAGCCGGTGACCCAGGACGTCCCGAGCCGCTGGGCCAGAAACTCTCCCGATGGCAGATAGTTAAAAAGGTACGCGAAGTACAGGACAAGTATTACCAGAGAAAATCCCAGTCTGTGGCGCGTCTTTCGCCTCACTGCGCGGAGCATTACATCCTCTTCCACCTCATTACTCCCACTATTTATTATAATGCGCATCAATATACCAGAGGCTGACCAAGAGCAACACGCCGCAGCTACATCTGCAGCACGAGTATCAATGATGACACAGGGAACACTGCCGCAATGGGCCAGAGTCGCCACCGTGAGCCCGTTTTTCTACATGACATCCACGACAAAAGTCATGGAACATGCCTTCCATTTCCGGGACCAGCTCAGGTGTTAACTTGTGGCAGTTGTAGCAGGCACCGCCGCCGGTGTCATCTACAAAATTGTGGTGGCAAACGGCACAGGGCTCAGTGTTGTGATCGATGTGTTCGAATGCCACAGGTAAGAGGGGCCGCTCATGCAGTGCTGCCTGACGCCAGGCAAAACCAGCATAGGAAAGTACCAGTAAAAAAGCCGCCAGCAAGCCCAACAGACCTGCCTTGGTGGCATTGCTCACACCAGCACCCTGACCACAGCGATAGTAATCGCAGCGATAGACAGCAGTACCAGCGAGCCTAACGCTATTTTGTGAGAATAGAGTGCGGTGTCACGTATACGGCTTTGGCGCTGCGCCGAGCGTTGCGGGAAAAACCGCCCCCGCAGATAAAAAACAAAAACAGTAACAGTCACCAGGACTCCGATCCACGCCTTAATCCCGGTATTGAGATAAAAGTGGCTCTCAAGCGTATGCCAACAGGCTAATGCCAGACAAGCCACAGCCAGCAAGGCGTGCAGGAATTTGAAGTGGTGATAATCGGGCCATATACGCCTGCGCCAGCGGGGAATGGAGCTGATAACCAGAATCAGCAGTATCACAGATGCCAACAGACCGGCCAGCATATACATTGGAGCCGCCGGCTTGAGGTGCTCCAGCAACAGGGGCTCGCTGACCAGTAAAAGCCCCACATGGACCGTCAACAGTAACAGCGCAATATAGCCGAGATCGCGGTGCAGATTGGCAAAAAAACGGCCACTGAAAGGCGGGAAATTTCGCGGCCGCCCCGCGTAGACAAACAACAGCAGACAGCACGCCAGTGCCAGATAACCGAGCAAGTTGGCCAGGTCCCAGACAACCCCCACGGCTGGCGCCGTCGGTATTTGCATTATCAACAAAATGGGCAGGGCCAGGCAGGCGCTCAACCCCGCAAAAAACCGCAGGGCAAGGCGCCGTCTCCTGCGAGGCAATTGCTCCATCTACGGGACGACTCGGGTCATTCGATCAAAGGCCACCGAAACGGCTACCATAAGACGGGCTGGCCCCAGGCAGCACCCCCTCTGCTGTTTCCATTGACTCAGCAAGATACATCTCGGCCCGGGGCGCTACCAGCCGGTAGATGCTATCGACAAGCAGCAATGCTTCATGCCCTGCCCAGTTATCCGGCAACAATTTGGCTGGCAGGTCACTATCGCGCAGAAGTATTCTACGGTACTCATGCACCAACAGCGTACGCAACTGAAAAGCCTGTTCGGCGGACAAGGTCTTCGCACTCTGCACGGATTTTAATAGCGGTGCGAAGCGCTCCAGAAAATCGCGGTATCGTTGCGCCAACTCCTGCAGGGGCCAGCTTTCCTGTGCCAGCTGCCGCAGAGCCACTTCTGAGCTGATACCTGCCGTGTGGGCATCCATTACCACGACATTATCAGAGAGACCGAGATCGCGCAGGCTTTCGCTCAAACCACTGCGCTCACCACCGGCATGCAAAAGCACACTGTTGCTGATCTCACCGTAGCCCAACCAGGAGAGTTCTTTGCGCAATCGCTCCCGGCCTTCATCCTGCAGCTTGTCGCAAATCACCAGGGTCCAACCACCATCCCAATCGGGTGGGCCACCGGCGTAAATCCGCTGTGCTGCCTTCTCGTAGCGCCGCAGCCCTGCCTGCGTAAAGCTGTAGTAGGAGCGGCGTCCAACCTGGCGGGAGGTCAACCAGTTTTCCTGGCTCAAGCGGTGAACAGCGGTGCGAATAAGCCGCGAATTCAGGCCGAACGGTTCCAGGGATTTGATAATAGAACCCAGCCAAACGCTGTTGCCGTGCTGGGAAATCGAGTCGCCGAATAGCGTGATGATCAGGGAACCACCGCGCAGGGGCCGCTGCTGCCGGAAGGAGTCCAGCAAGGCATCAATCGCTTTAAGCCTGGCCATACGGTGCGCGGGCGCCCTGTTATTTCTGGTCGAAGTCGACCACCACCCTATCACTCACAGGGTGTGCCTGACATGTCAGGATAAAGCCCTGTTCAATCTCCCCCGGTTCAAGCCCGTGGGTGATATCCATATCCACTTTACCTTCCACCAGTTTGGCCTTGCAGGTGGAACACACGCCACCCTTGCAGGAAAACGGCAGGTCCATGCCCTGATTGATTCCTGCGTCGAGAATATTTTCGCCATTGACAGCGAGTTCGAACTGACTGGAGCGACCATCCATAATAATGGAGACATCGCTGGTCTTGTCACCGTGCTCCAGCGCCCGGGCATGGTGTTTCCTGATTACCGTCTCCGCATCCTCAGCGGACGAGGCGAATAACTCAAAGTGTATTTTCGATTCCTCGGCCCCGACACTACGCAGACCACGGGACACCTCGGAAATCATGGATTCCGGCCCGCAGATAAAGTATTCATCGAATCCGGCGAGGTTCACCAGACGCCGATTCAGCTCTCCACCTTTACGATTGTTCAGCCTGCCGTTCAATATGTCTGAGCCCTGATCTTCGCGGCTGAGGATATTGACCCACACGAAACGCTGCATATAGCGATTCTTCAGAAAGCTGAGTTCCTCCCGAAACATAATAGTATTCGTGCGCTGGTTGCCGAAAAGCAGGGTCACTTCACTGTCCGGCTCGGTTTGCAGAATGGCCTTGATATTGGAAATGACAGGGGTAATTCCCGAGCCGGACGAGATAAACAGGTATTTGGCCCGATGCTCCGCAGAAAGTTTCGTGGAGAAACTGCCCTGCGGCGGCATCAGCTCAATGGCATCACCCGCTTGCAGGTGTTCATTGGCGTAGTTGGAAAAAATGCCGCCCTCTACCCGCTTGATCGCTACCTCCAGGAAGCCTTCTGACGGTGCCGAGCAGATAGAGTATGAACGCTGCAATTCCTGGCCATCTATGTGGGACTTCAGGGTGACATACTGTCCCTGCACAAAATCGAATTCATCGCGCACCTCCGCAGGTATATCGAAGCGCACACGCACAGCGTGGTCTGTCTCCGCTACCACCTGATCGATCTTGACGCTGTGAAAATGTGATTCAGCCATAACAGTACCTACAAATTCTTGAAATAGTCGAAGGGTTCAAGGCAACTCTGGCAACGGTAAAGTGCTTTACACGCGGTGGAGCCAAACTCGCTGACCAGTTCCACCTCTTCCGAATTACAGTGTGGGCAGCACAGTGCCTGCTCTCCCGGAGGCGCTATGCCATAGTTGCGCAATTTGTCCCGGCCCTCGGGAGACATCCAGCTGGTGGACCAGGCTGGTGCCCACTGCATTTCGATCCGGTTGCGGGTATAACCCGCCGCAGTCAGGGCGGAACCGATATCTTCGGCAATGGCGTCCATTGCGGGGCAGCCTGAGTAGGTTGGCGTAATGATGACCACCACTTCCTCACCCTCCACTTTCACGCCACGTAAAATGCCCAGTTCCCAGATACTGAGCACCGGTATCTCAGGATCTTTCACCGAGTCGAGTACATCCCATATCTGCGCGTGCGCTGACTCCCGGCGCGCCGTTTCCACCGCATACTGCTCGGCGGGCATCAGGGCAATGGTCTGGGGCGAGGCCACCGTTTTACCACTCCAGCCCGGGGTAGGCGCGCTGTACAAATTGCAGTTCGCTCAACAGATGCCCCAGGTGTTCCGTATGCAACCCCCGTCTGCCACCGTCTACCTGCCAACTCGAATCGGGGATGCTCACCCCTGCTGTAGCCAGGATTGAGCGCACCTGTGAATCCCAGGAACCGCTCAGAGCGGCGCGGTCTACCGCGATCTCTTCAACCAGCAGGCCCGATTCCAGTTCATCCATCGAAAACATTTCTGGCGTGAACCCCCACAGCTCGTTAACAGCGTCCTGCAGCCGCCGCTGACTCTCGTCAGTACCACCGCCGAGGCGCAGCATCCAGTCACTGCTGCGACGCAGATGATAGGTGGACTCCTTAACTGCCTTGCCGGCTATTGCCGCCAGGGAGGCGTCACTGGATTTCTGCAAGCGTGTGAGGAACTCGAGATTGAACACATCAACCATAAACTGGCGCGCCATGGTGAAGGCGAAATCACCCCGCGGCAGTTCATAGATCAGCAAGTTGGTGTATTCACGACAATCGCGCTGATACGCATAATGGTCCTCTGTCGTTTCGTCCTTGCGCAGCTCGGCGGCGTAACTGTAGAACATTCGGGCGCGCCCGAGAAAATCCAGCGCCACATTAGACAGCGCCAGGTCCTCTTCGAGGAACGGGGCATTACTGGACCACTCGGACAAACGGTGGCCGAGCACCAGGGCATCATCGCCCAGACGCACGGCGTAGGCTTCCAGTGGAGTTTCAATAGCGATCTTGGTCATGGGCTATGTCCCGCTTACATGTTGTTAACGGCGTCTGGCAACTGGTAGTGGGTTGCGTGCCGATAGGGTTTGTCGTCCATGGGATCGTAAAAACTTGCGTTGTCGTCTTCCTGCGACGCAAAAATATCGGAGGAGTTGACTACCCAGATACTCACGCCCTCACTGCGTCGCGTATACACATCGCGCGCGTATTCAAGCGCCTGCTCCGGGTCCTCCGCGTGCAGGCTGCCCACGTGTTTGTGGTCCAGACCGCGCCTGGAACGAAGAAACACCTCGTATAAATGCATATTGTCTTCAGACATAACTATCCCTCCCTTAAGCCGCGGCCTGCTCGGTCCGCGCTTTTTGTTTATCCCGGTAAGCCCGCATGGCCTCCCGCACCCAGGCACCCTCTTCATGTGCCTGTATATGGTGTGCTACCCGCTGCCGGCTGCAGGGCCCACCGCCGGTCATGGAGCGCTTGAATTCGTCCCAGTCAATTTCACCAAAATCGTAGTGGCCCCGCTCCTCATTCCATTGCAAATCCGGGTCGGGCAGGGTCATTCCCAACACTTCCACCTGCTTCACCGACTGGTCGACAAACTTCTGGCGCAATTCATCGTTGCTCTGGCGCTTGATTTTCCACTTCATGGACTGGCCGGAGTGGGCCGAATCCGCATCGTGTGGGCCAAACATCATCAGCGAGGGCCACCAGAATCGGTTGATGGCATCCTGGGCCATGTCCCGTTGCTGTTCATTTCCGCGGGACAGCGCCAACATGATTTCGTAACCCTGCCGCTGGTGAAAGCTCTCTTCCTTGCAGATGCGCACCATGCCGCGGGCATAGGGCCCATAAGAGGTGCGCTGCAGGGATACCTGGTTAACGATGGCGGCGCCATCTACCAGCCAGCCGATGGCCCCGATGTCCGCCCAGGTCAGGGTGGGGTAATTGAATATCGAGGCGTATTTGGCCTCCCCGGATTGCAGGGCGGCAATCAATTCCTCACGGGTGATACCCAGCGTTTCTGTCGCACTGTATAGATACAAACCGTGGCCGCCCTCGTCCTGCACCTTGGCTAATAAAATTGCCTTGCGCCGGAGTGTGGGTGCCCGGGTAATCCAGTTGCCCTCGGGCTGCATACCGATGACCTCGGAGTGTGCATGCTGCGATATCTGCCTTATCAGGTTCTTGCGGTAGGCCTCAGGCATCCAGTCTTTGGGTTCAATTTTTTGCTCATCGTCGATGCGGGCCTGAAAGGTGTCCGTCAATTCCGCTTCTGTCCTGTTCGGGGATTCACTCATGTCGGTTTCCTCGCCTCTGTTTACTTTTTTCAACCGTTTTCAATTTTTTCAACTGCGTTCGATAACCAATGCAATGCCCTGTCCCACACCAATACACATGGTGCAAAGCGCGTAACGCCCGCCGCTGCGACGCAGTTGCCAGGCGGCGGTGGTAACCAGTCGTGCGCCGGACATGCCCAGCGGGTGCCCCAGCGCTATCGCTCCGCCCAGTGGGTTGATACGGGCGTCATCATCGGCCAGCCCTAGCGCCCGCGTCACCGCCAGACCCTGGGCGGCAAAAGCTTCGTTCAACTCAATCAGATCGATATCTGCCAGGGACAGGTGCGCCAGGCCGAGGACCTTGCGTGTGGCTTCCAACGGACCGTAGCCCATAATACGCGGCTCCAGGCCACTGCAGGCCATGGCGACAACGCGCGCCATAGGGGTCAGGCCATGTTGCGATGCCGCCGTTTCGGAAGCGACCAGCAAGGCACAGGCACCGTCATTAATGCCCGAGGCGTTACCAGCCGTCACTGTGCCATTCTCCCGGAAGGGTGTAGGCAATGCGGCAAGACCTTCTGCTGTGGTATCAGCGCGCGGGTGCTCATCAGCGGACAGCACAAGCGGCTCCTTCCGGCGGCGGGGGATGCTCACCGGGACGACTTCATCGTCAAAGTCTCCTCGCGCCATGGCTGCCGCGGCTTTCTGCTGGCTCCAGAGGGCGAACGCGTCCTGATCGGCACGCGCAATGGAAAACTGCTCGGCCACGTTTTCCGCTGTTTCCGGCATGGAATCCACACCGTATTGCTGCTGCATCAATTTGTTAATAAATCGCCAGCCCATTGTAGTGTCAAACATCTGGGCATTGCGGCTGAAGGCCGTTTCCGCTTTAGCCATGACAAAGGGCGCGCGGGACATGGACTCCACGCCGCCGGCAATGATCAACTCAGCCTCGCCTGCCTTGATGGCGCGCGCGGCCGTACCCACCGCATCCATACCCGAACCGCACAGCCGATTAATGGTGGCGGCAGGTACCGTGACCGGCAAACCCGCCAATAAGCTACTCATACGTGCGACATTGCGATTGTCCTCACCCGCCTGGTTGGCGCAACCATAAAACAGGTCATCGACACTATCCCACTGCACTGTGGGGTTGCGTTCTATCAGCGCCTGCAACGGCACCGCGCCAAGGTCATCAGCGCGCATGGTTGCCAGACCACCCCCGTAGCGTCCTATGGGTGTGCGCACCGCGTCACAGATAAAAGCTTCAGCCATGATCGAGAATACTCCCTTGAATGCGGAACGAATTTCCGCGAAATAGCGCCAGCTGTGCGCCAGCTTCATTGCATACGACCACATCGTATACACCGGTCTTGCCGCGCAACGACACCTCGGTGGCGGTAGCGACCAATTTGTCACCTGCATGCGCGGGTGCGAGAAAATCGATGCGCGCACCCGCCGCTACCGTATTGGCGTTATAGCTGTTGCAGGCAAAAGCAAAGGCGCTATCTGCCAGGGTAAAAATAAAACCACCGTGGCAGATCGCATGGCCATTCACCATATCGGGCCGTATCCGCATGGATAAGGTTGCACACCCGGGTGTCACTTTTTCAATGTGCATACCCAGGCCACGGGATGCCGCGTCGAGTTCATACATTCTTGCCGCGGCGGCTTCGGCCAGCGCCTGCTCGTCCATCTATTCGCCCCGGTATTGCGGTGGGCGTTTGGCCAGAAACGCCTGCACACCCTCCTGGTAATCGTGGGTCTGACCGGCGGCGCGCATCAGGTCTCGCTCCAGATCCAGCTGCACATCAAGGGTGTTGGCAGCTGACGCGGCGAAGGCCTGCTTGGTAAAGGCGAAACCGCGGGTGGGTTGTGTCGCCAAATGACGAGCCAACTCCAATGCAGTGGGCATCAGCGCGTCATCATCCACACACTGCCAGATCATGCCCCACGCCTCGGCCTGCTCCGCTTTCACTTTCGGCCCCAGCATGGCCAGGCCCTTGGCCCGCGCCATACCCACCAGCCGAGGGAGGATCCAGGTGCCGCCGGAGTCAGGGATAAGACCCAGTTTGCAAAACGATTCGATAAAACTCGCTGAGCGCCCGGCTATGACGATATCGCAGGCCAGCGCAATATTTGCGCCAGCACCTGCTGCAACACCATTCACCGCGCACACCACTGGCTTTTCCATGGTGGTGAGCAGACGAATCAGCGGGCTGTAATAGGTTTCTACCGAGTGACCCAGGTCTGGCGCGGCCGCTCCCGGTGTTACCGAGCGGTCGTTGAGATCCTGTCCGGCGCAGAAACCGCGCCCGTTGCCGGTGAGCAACACACAGCGCACCGCCTTGTCGGAAGCCGCCTGCGTAAGTACCTCGCGTACTTCCAGATGCATGTCTACAGTGAAACTGTTCAGCGAGTCCGGGCGGTTCAGCTTGAGAACAGCGACCCCCTGCTCTACCTCAAATTCAATATGCTCATAACTCATAGCAGCTCCCTCAGTCTTCGCGCCGGATAACCAGCGTCATAATGTCGTAAACGGCCACCGGTTTTTCTTCCTGGTTGGTCACTTCAATGGCCCACACCACGACACCGTTGGGCTTCTCGTCGCCGCGTTGGGCCTTCTTGATCTTCTGCTTGACGGTGAGCTTCACCCGGATGGTGTCGCCGGCTCCTACGGGCTCGATAAAGCGCAGATTTTCCAGGCCGTAATTGGCGAGCACCGGACCCGGAGAGGGCTCTACAAACATGCCGGCTGCTGCAGAAATAATAAAGTATCCGTGCGCTACCCGTCGGCCAAAAAAGGAGTCCTTTGCCGCGATCTCGTCAAAGTGCGCGTAAAAGTGATCGCCGCTGATGCAGCCAAAGTTGACGATATCCGCCTCTGTCACGGTGCGGCGATGGGTGATCAGTGTCTCGCCTATTTTCAGGTCTTCGAAGTACTTCTTGAACGGGTGAATATCGTCGCTGTAGGTTGTTGCGCCCGGGTGGTATTCGCGGGTTATCGCCATCAGGCTGGTGGGTGAACCCTGCAGGGCTGTACGTTGCATGTAGTGCTTGATCGCCCGGGCACCGCCCAGCTCCTCGCCGCCCCCTGCCCGCCCGGGGCCACCGTGCACCAGCTGGGCCAGAGGCGAGCCGTGGCCCGTGGACTCAGCAGCACAGTCCCGGTTGATCACCAGCATTCTGCCGTGATAAGCCGCCGTGCCGAGAATCACCTGCCGCGCCTCGTCATCGTCGTGAGTGAAAAGAGAACCGGCAAGACTGCCCTTGCCCAACCGCGCGATGGCAATAGCATCCGCCAGTGTGTCATAGGGCATGACGGTACTGACCGGGCCAAAGGCCTCGATCTCATGCGCCGCCAGCTTGTTAAAGGGATCGGTGCAACGCAGCAGTGTGGGCGGGAAAAAGGCGCCACCGCGGTTGTCGGTACCGGTAAGCGGGAAATCGTCTTCACCGCCAAACACAATGTCGCACTCCTGTGCCAATTGACCCACCTTGGTACGAACATCCACCGCCTGATCGCGGCCTACCAGGGCGCCCATGCGCACCCCTTCAACAGCGGGGTCGCCCACCGTTGTTTTCGCCAGGCGCGCCTGCAGTGCTTTTTCCACCGCTGCCAATTTCGAGGCCGGAACGATAACACGGCGAATGGCAGTACATTTCTGTCCCGCCTTGGTGGTCATCTCCTTTGCCACTTCCTTGATGAACAGGTCGAATTCCTCGTCCCCTTCGTTCACCGTCGCACCGAGAATGCAGCAATTGAGGGAATCCGCCTCCATGGTAAACGGTATAGAGTTGGCAATAATATTGGGGTGGGTTTTCAATTTCCGGCCGGTACCTGCGGAGCCGGTAAAAGTGACCACGTCCTGCTCGTTGAGGTGGTCCAGTAGATCACCTACGCTGCCGCAGATAAGCTGGATGGCGCCCTCGGGGAAAAAACCGCCGGCGATTATCTCCCGCACCATGGCCTCAGTAAGGTAGGCGCTGGGGGTTGCTGGCTTCACGATAACCGGAACCCCGGCTGCCAGACTGGGGGCTATTTTCTCCAGCATGCCCCAGCAGGGGAAATTAAAGGCATTGATATGAACCGACACACCTTCTTTGGGCACCAGGATATGGCGGCCAACGAAGGTGCCTTTGGCGGACAAGCGCTCCATATCGCCTTCGACCATAACCGTGTCATTGGGAAACTCGCGAGCCACCAGGCTGGCGTAGGTGAATACCGTGCCAATGCCACCTTCAATATCGATCCAGCCGTCGTTGCGAGTGGCACCGGTGTGGGCTGAGAGGGCGTAGAACTCTTCCTTCTTCGCCATCAGGTGTTTGGCCATCGCCTTGAGGCGCTCGGCACGGTCATGGAAGGTCATTTCCCGCAGGGCGAT
Organism: uncultured Haliea sp.; assembly: GCA_963977485.1. Taxonomy (GTDB): domain Bacteria; phylum Pseudomonadota; class Gammaproteobacteria; order Pseudomonadales; family Halieaceae; genus JARRPM01. The sequence continues at coordinate 370,176 of CAXBOW010000002.1, read as the reverse complement.
CCCGGCCTGGCGCCCGCGGCACACCACCGCAGCGTAATCTATACCGTCGCTGTTGACACCGCATACCGGTTCGCCAGTGATAGCATCATTGACAATAACCGGTGTACCACTGCCCTCGTGCCAACCCCCGGCCACATAACTCTGCAGATTCATTCTCGTTCTCCACCTGGTTGTACTAAATTTATAATAGTCGTATGCCACGAAAGCGCGACACGCATTATGATACACATTTTCGTTGATCTACAACATTTTTTGTAATACTTTAGCAAAAATCATAAAGACAGATTTAACAAGGTGACCACTATGAGCCTCGACCCGATTGAAAAGGCCGGTGCAGATTCACTGCGCGAGCTACAACTGGAGCGCATGCAGTGGAGCCTGCGCCACGCTTACGATAACGTCCCCCATTACCGCAAGGCGTTTGATGACAACGGCGTGCACCCGGACCACTTGAACAGTCTCGAAGATCTGGCACGCTTCCCCTTTACCACCAAGGCAGACCTGCGAGCCAACTACCCTTTCGGCATGTTTGCCACCCCTATGGAGCAGGTGGTCCGGGTGCATGCCTCCAGCGGCACGACAGGCAAGCCGACCGTTGTCGGGTATACCCAGCGGGATATCGACACCTGGGCCACTGTTGTCGCGCGATCCATCCGCGCGGCCGGTGGCAGCCGTTCAGACAAGGTACATGTCGCCTACGGCTACGGCCTGTTTACCGGTGGCCTGGGGGCACACTACGGCGCCGAAAAACTCGGATGCACGGTCATTCCCATGTCCGGCGGGCAGACTGAGAAGCAAGTTCAGCTGATAAAGGACTTCGACCCGGACATCATCATGGTCACCCCCTCCTACATGCTGAATATTGCCGACGAGATGGACCGCCAGGGTATAGACCCGCATAAACTGGCCCTGCGTGTGGGTATTTTTGGCGCCGAACCCTGGACCGAGGCCATGCGCAGCGAAATTGAAGCCCGCATGGGAATCGATGCGGTAGATATCTATGGCCTGTCGGAAGTTATGGGGCCCGGCGTGGCGCAGGAGTGTCTGGAAACCAAGGATGGCCCCACCATCTGGGAGGACCATTTCTATCCGGAGATTATCGATCCCGAGACCGGTAGGGTACTGCCCGACGGCGAAGAGGGCGAGCTGGTGTTCACCAGCCTGAGCAAGGAAGCCATGCCGGTAATTCGCTACCGCACCCGCGACCTGACCCGCCTGTTACCCGGAACCGCTCGCACCATGCGCCGTATGGACAAGATTACCGGGCGCAGCGACGATATGATGATCATCCGGGGCGTCAACGTATTCCCCACCCAGATTGAAGAACATATACTGGCACTTGGATCGCTCAGCCCCCATTACCTGATTGAACTCGAACGGCGCGGCAACCTGGACCATATGACAGTTCATGTAGAGCTGGCATCAAGCACCGATAATTCAGGCAACAACGTTGCCGACGACCTGCAACAGCGAATAAAGGCGCATGTCGGAGTATCCTGTCAGATTAATATCCGCGACACGGGCGGCGTTGCCCGCTCGGAAGGTAAAGCCAAACGTGTCATCGACCGCCGCAAGGAATAGTGCCAATGAATAATCCCGTCGTAGACTACCAACTGCACGACCAGGTTGCTGTCATCCGCATTGACAACCCGCCGGTAAACGCGCTGTCGCACGCGGTACGCCAGGGTATCGTCGATGCGCTGGAGGCCGCCACAGGTGACGCAGCCAGGGCCGTTCTTATTGTCTGTGCAGGCAAGACCTTTATCGCTGGCGCAGACATAAAGGAGTTCGGTAAACCGCCGCAGCCTCCCAGCCTCCCGGATGTGATAAGCACTATCGAGTCGCAAACAATACCGGTGGTAGCCGTGCTGCACGGCAACGCGCTGGGTGGTGGCCTGGAGGTCGCGCTGGCAGCGCATTACCGTTGCGCCCTGCCCGCTACCAATCTGGGTTTGCCTGAGGTCAAGTTAGGATTGCTGCCCGGTGCCGGCGGTACGCAACGGCTGCCACGCCTGGTGGGCATAAAGGCAGCGATGGATATGATCCTCAGCGGCAGCCCCATCACAGCCAAACGCGCGCAGGAATGGGGCCTGATCGACGCCCTGGTAGAGGGTGCCCCCGAAGCCGCTGGACTGAGCTTCACACAAAAGCTACTTGAGGGCGGCGTCCTACCCAGACCCACTGGTGAGCGCAGCGTTGAGGAAATACCGGAGCCGGCATATTTCGAAGAGCAGCGCCAGCGAGTTGCCAGCCGGTTTCGCGGCCAGATAGCCCCTGCATATATTGTTGAACTGGTCGAGAAATCTGCCTCCCTGCCAATCGATGAGGGGCAGGCGCTGGAACGAGAACGCTTTGTCGCGTGCCGAAACTCACCACAGTCCGCAGCGTTGCGACATGTGTTTTTTGCCGAACGCGCTACGGGCAAAGTACCCGGTATATCGGCTGACGTTGCAGCCAGGCCTGTGACACAAATTGCAGTGATTGGCGCCGGCACCATGGGCGGCGGTATTGCGATGAATTTTGCCCAGGCTGGCTTGCCAGTAAAACTGGTTGAGACAAGTCAGGAAGCTCTCGATCGCGGTCTTGACCTGGTGCGCAAAAATTATGAAACATCGCAAAAGCGCGGACGTTTTACTGCCGAACAGGTGAAAATTTTTCTGGATAATATCTCGGGAACAACGGATTACGCCGATATCGGTTCCGCTGACATTGTAGTGGAAGCGGTATTCGAAAATATGGGGGTGAAGAAGGAGGTGTTTGCCAAACTGGATACCGCCTGCAAACCGGAATGCATACTGGCCACCAACACGTCTTATCTGGACATTAACGAAATCGCCGCCGCCACCAAACGCCCACAGCAGGTGATAGGCGCGCACTTCTTCAGCCCGGCAAACGTCATGAAACTGCTGGAGGTTGTGCGCGCAGAAAAAACAGCCGACGATGTTATCGTCACATTTATGAAGGTGGCGAAAACTATCGGAAAAATCCCCGTGCTGGTGGGTGTCTGCCACGGCTTTGTCGGCAACCGCATGCTAAAAGGCTACGCTCGCCAGGCGCAGTTGCTGCTACTGGAAGGCGCCACCCCCGAACAAATAGACACTGCCATGCAAAACTGGGGAATGGCGATGGGCCCGCTGGCCGTGGGCGACCTGGCCGGGCTGGACATAGGCTACCGCTCACGCAGAGACCAGGGTATCGAGTCGCGCTCGCAAATGGAGACAGCACTGCCGGACACTCTGGTCGAAATGGAACGGCTGGGACAAAAGTCCGGCGCCGGCTACTACCGCTACGACCCTGACACACGAAAGCGCATAGCGGACCCCGAAGTCATCGAGCTCACACGCACGCTGGCAGAGAAGTGGGGCATTGCCCAACGTGACATTTCCGAAGAAGAGATCATTGACCGACTGAGCCTTGCCCTGGCCAACGAGGGCGCGGAAATTGTGGACGAGGGTATCGCCTCGCGTCCCAGCGACGTGGACGTGGTCTATCTCAACGGCTACGGCTTTCCGAAATGGCGTGGCGGGCCAATGTTCTATGCGGACTCGCTGGGGCTGGAAGTGGTACTGGACAAACTCCGCATGCTGCGCGACCAAACCGGTGACCCCTGCTGGGAACCGGCCGCCCTATTTAGCAGACTAATCAAGGATGGCAAGACATTGGCGTCGTTAAACTGACGAGGAAACACATTAACCCAGTCTTTTCCCAATTTCGCTCAGTAGTTGAACGGCGTATTCGCGGTTTTGCAGCCCACCCTTGGCCAGCCCCTGCTCAATGGCCTTTCTGGCCCTGCCCCACTCATGGTTGGCAATATGCCTGCGCGCCAGGCTGACAAAAATTTCACCACTTTCTATTCGCGGCGCGACGAGATCCATCACGATTTACAAGCCTCTATTTTCAATGGTCACCAACTACAAACTGCAATAATCGCAGCTGAATATTGCAGTAGTATTTCAAGAAACCTGGTTTCAGTACAAATAGTGCATCTGGCAGCAGAACTGTCATATTCCACGCCGCCGCTGATCTGTGTTACTTTTTGAGTAGATCAAAACAATAAGAGGCACGCTCAAATGATTCGCCCCGCTAATTGGTATCGCTATCTCGCTCTGCTAACAATCCTGCTCACCGCCGCGTGCTCTGACGGCAACAACAATGGCAATGCGGGCACCGAGCCGGAAGTACCACCACCGGGCCCGACTTGTGCCGAACTTGTACCCCAGGCAATGCAGGCCTGCCTCGGTGAGATGAATGCGACCGCGGCCGCCTGCTATGCCGATGGCGGCAGCGCATGCGGCACGGATGACCCCGGTTTTGTAACGGCACTCTCAGATTTGACCAGTGCGGTAGAGGGCGCTTGCAAGGATGGGGACTTCATGGGTATGAGTACAGAAGCCACCGTCGGCAGAATGGAGTACGCCTGCCAATCGCAGTCAGATGCATTGACCTGGCGCAGTTTTGGCGGGCCTCAGGGTGCGGCGTGGCCAGAAGCAGATGAGTCCTCTCAAGCTTGTCTGCTGAGTGCGCAGCAAGCGGCTGCGCAATTTTTTGACAGCTCGCTCACAGCGCTAAACGAATGCCTCGCCAATGACGATTGCAGCAACGCTGCTGATGCCAGGTCATCCGCACTTCAGACGGCGGTGAATGACGTCTCTGCAGTGTGCGAAGACCTGCCGAGCCTTGTTGCGGTGTCACCGCAAACCTACATCGAGCGCTCGGCAGACCAGGTGGATTGCCTGGTGGCGACCACCCATGAAGATACCAATGGCCTGGCACTTACCTGCGGCCCATCCTATGTAGAATCACTACCGCCGAGGGGAGAATGGACACAAATTATTCTGCCGGAGGAGAAATGGGGCTCGCGCTGCGGCGATGGCACCGACTACGCTATTCATATCCGGCCCGCGCCGGAGGGCGAACCACTGGACCGGGTGTTGATAGCCCTGCAGGGTGGAGGGGTGTGTATCTTCGAGGAAGACTGCCGCCAGCGTCTGGACTCCGGCCTGTTCAATGCCCAGGATGACGACCCGGCAGGAATAGAGGGCGGCATAGCCTCAAACGACCCGGATAATCCCTTTGCAAACTGGACCAAGGTGTACCTGCCCTATTGCGATCAGGCGGTGTTCACCGGTGGCGGCGTGGTCGAGCAATTCAGTGATTTCGAGGTAAACCGCTTTGGCTCTATTAACCTCCGGGCCGGCGTAAGAGCCTCAAGGGACATTGTCTGGAGCATGCTGGATGCCGCCGGCGGAACCGGCTACCGGCCCGATGAGATCATCGCCCTGTTCGGCGGTTTTTCTGCAGGTGCCTACGGCACTATCTACAATTACCACTTCATGCTGGACGAAATTCTCTGGCCGCGCACAGCGGCCTTCCCGGATGCCGGTGGCGCGCTGGATAACGGGGGCATTGGAGTGCGCACCCTGGGTGATGTGAAGATCCCCCAGTGGAACGTCACCGAATATCTCCCCTCTTATTGTTTTACCGGCGAGTGCGCAGTGGGACCGGAAATATACAAGGCAATGGCACCGCGGCTCAGGCAGGTTCCTGAGCAGCAGATACTGGTACTGTCTAACCAGAAAGACCTGACCCAGCAGGGCGATGCGTTCTTCAGCGATGAGGCCCAGTGGATCAACGCCATGCGCGAGGCCTATTGTGAGACCAGAAACCTTAACGGCATCCAGTGGTACCTGACCAGTGACTCTGTCAACAGCGTACACGTGGTGTCCATTCGCGACGATCTCTACTACGGCGAGGTGGCCGGCGAGCGCATGGTTGACTGGTTCGCGCGGGCCGTTGAAGACCCCGACTCAATATCCGACTTTGCCGAAGAAGGCGATTTTGTCACGGATATTCCGGGTGCCCTGCCCTTCCCCTGCGATCTGCCCTGAGAGGGACTCTTCAGAGCGTAGCCACAAGAGCCAAAAGTGCTTCATGGCTGCGCAGTTGTTCCGCCTCATCAAGCCCGCGCGCACCGCCGCGCACGATGAGGTGGCTGATATTTAGCCGTTCGACATATTCAAGCAGTTTATCCCGGCAGTAGGCACGATCGCCGACAATACCCCAGTCCTCCACAGCTACGCCCTGCTTGCGCATCTTTGATGGTAACGCCTGTTCGATTTGGCGACGAAGCGTTTTGGCCTGCGTGTCATTCGGAGTGACAAATACCGTGCGCATAACCGGAATTGTGGACACCTGCGGATGCCCCAACTCTTTGACAGCCGCATGAAAGCTGTTGTAGTTCGCCTCAAGCACAGCAAGTGTCTCTATCGGCGAAGCAAGATAGGGCAAACCCAGGCTCGCTACCTGCTTTAGCGCCAGCGGTCCAAAGGCGGCAACCCACACAGGAGGATGTGGCCGCTGCACTGGCAAGGGGGCCAGCAGCACAGGAGCACCCTGCTCACTGTGCAGCACCGGCTCCCCCCGCCAGGCCGCCAGCATCACCTCCAGCCTGGCCTGAAAAATCTTGCGCTTGTCCCTGGCGGAAACAGAGAAGGCCTCAAACACTTCTGGCTGCATACCGCGCCCAACACCGAGGATTACCCGGCCGCTCGACAACTGGTCCAGCACGGCAACTTCTTCGGCGGCCTGCAGTGGATGCCGTATGGGTAACAGATAAGATGTCGATCCCAGGCGGATTCGTGTGGTGCGAGAGGCTACCGCCGCCAGCAAGGTCAGCGGTGAGGGTATGGAGCGATGGTCGCCAAAATGATTTTCGGGCAACCAGAAAGAGTGGAAGCCCATGGCTTCTGCCGTCTCCGCCTGCTCGCACAGGGCAGATGCACTCCAGCCCACGGTGGAAGACCATGGCGTAACTGCCAGTTGAATTTTCTCGGACATTCGTGCAGCTTAGCAAGTCGGTTGTGACGAGTCGCGTGCAGAATACCTGAACTCTGCTATTCTGCCACCGGACCATTTCAAGGAGGGACAAATATGAGCACGCAAAACGATAAAATTCAGGAAGTTGACGCGGTAGTTGTCGGTGCGGGATTTACCGGCCTCTATCAATTGTACAAATTCCGCCAACTGGGCCTCAAAGTGCAGGTTCTCGAAGCCGGAACGGCTGTGGGTGGCACCTGGTACTGGAATCGCTATCCCGGCGCCAGGACAGACTCCGAGTCCAGAGTGTATCAGTATTGGTTCTCAGACGAACTGTTGGACGAGTGGAATTGGAGCGAGCGATTCCCGGCGCAGGAGGAAACCGAGCGTTACCTCAACTATGTGGCAAAGAAATTTGATCTGGAAAAAGACATCAAATTCAATTCCCGGGTAAGTGCCGCTATATACGACGAAAACAGTAAGCGCTGGACAGTCACCACTGAAGATGGCACTGCCGTCTCCTGTCAGTTTTTTGTTATGGGCGCCGGGGGCCTCTCTGTGCCGAACACACCAGACATACCCGGTGTTGCGGATTTCAAGGGAACCAAGGTGCACACCAGCCGCTGGCCCCAGGGCGGCATCGATCTGGCTGGCAAACGTGTCGGCATAATAGGCACCGGCGCAACGGGCATACAGGTGGTCCAGACTATTGCCCCTGAGGTAGGCAGTCTGACGGTATTCCAGCGCACACCCAACTACGCGATCCCGATGAACAACCCGAAATATGATGACACCGAGCGAAGTAAAATGCGCGCGGAATACCCCGAGATACGCGAACAGGTCAACAAGACCTTCGGTGGGCATTTCTGGTCTGCTGATGATCGGCCGTTTTTTGAGGTAGACGAAGAGGAACGCGAGAAGCGCTTGAACGAGTTGTGGGAAGACGGCTCGTTGCAGTTCTGGGTGGGCTCCTACACTGATCTATTTCTTGAAGAAGACGTCAGCAAAGCCTTCTCCAAGTTTGTCGCAGACCGCATACGGGACAGGGTGGACGACCCCGCAGTGGCAGAAAAACTTATTCCCATTGATCATGAATTTGGCACCCGTCGGGTTCCGCTGGAAACCCGGTACTACGAAACCTACAACAGGGATAATGTCACCCTGATCGATCTCAACGAGGACCCTATCGATCACGTCGATGCAACGGGTATTGTCACACGCTCGGGCCATCACGACCTCGATGTCCTTATTTTCGCCACCGGATTTGACGCCGGCACCGGCGCCCTGACAAGCGTCGACATACGCGGCCGCGACCAGCGCCAGTTGAGCAAGGAGTGGGACAAAAACGGTATCAATACCTATCTCGGGTTACAGGTCAGCGGATATCCGAATATGTTTATGGTGATGGGCCCGATGACCCCAGCCGCCGCTTTTTGCAATGTTCCCACCTGCATACAGCAGCAGGTCGACTGGATTACCGATTGCGTCAGCTTTGTGCGCGACAAGGGATCACAGGCCATAGAGCCGTCGCGCGAAGCTGAAGCGGGCTGGGGGCAGCATCACGATGAAACGGCAGCCATGGCTCTGGTCACCAAAACCGACTCCTGGTATACCGGCGCCAATATCGAGGGCAAGCCCAGGCGCCTGCTGGCGTACATCGGCGGTGTGCCTGAATATCAGGCTCACTGCGACAAAGAAAGAGACAGTGGCTATGCGCACTGTGTCTTTTACTAATGGAGAAATAACAGGGGTGCTGTATTATCGGCCCTATTTATCGAAGCGATAAATATGGCCGAATATCTCGAGTCTTTTCACATTGACCTGCCGAACTACGCCGGCGTCCTGGCACTGCTACTCGCAGCCTGGCTGGCGTATTTCCTCACCTCCCGGATACTCCTGGTCGCACTGCGTTCCCTGGCCAGGCGCAGCGCGCAAACCTGGGATGATGCCCTGCTGAAAAACCGGGTCGGCCACAGGCTCACTCAGCTGTTGCCGGCATTCGTTATTTACGAGGGCATCGATTTACTACCAAATATCGGCACGGAGGTAGAAGAATTTGTACACAATCTGACCAGCGCCTACATGATAGTGGTAATCGCCATCACCGTGGTGGCTCTGCTGAATGCGGCCAACGACATCTATGAGGCCAACCCGCTCGCGCGGCAGCGGCCGATAAAGGGCTTCATCCAATTGATTCAACTGGCCGTCATGATTATGGGCGGGCTACTGTTCATCGCGGCATTGCTGGACAGATCACCGGTGCTGCTGCTGAGCGGTTTTGGTGCGATGACTGCGGTATTGCTGCTGGTATTCAAAGACACCTTGCTCTCTCTGGTCGCCAGCGTTCAGTTGACAGCGCAGGATATGGTGCGAGTAGGCGACTGGATAGAGGTGCCACAGTTTGGTGCCGACGGCGATGTTGTAGACGTCGAATTACACACTATCAAGGTGCAAAACTGGGACAAGACCATCACGACCATTCCCACTCACCGACTGATCAGTGACTCCTTCAAGAACTGGCGGGGCATGTCGGCATCGGGGGGGCGACGCATCAAACGCGCCCTGTATCTGGATGCATCGTCTATTCATTTTCTGAGTCCGGAAGAACTGGATCACTGCAAACATTTTTTTCTTCTGGATGAGTACCTCGCCAGCAAAGAGGAGGAGCTGAACGAATACAACAAAAATATGACAGGTGCCTCGGCAGAGGAGAAGGATGTCGGCGTCAATATGCGCAGACTTACCAACATAGGCACCTTCAGGGCTTACGCCTGGCGCTACCTGAAGGAGCATCCGAACATACGCGATGATATGACCCTGCTGGTACGGCAACTCCAGCCCGGCCCCCAGGGTGTGCCCATCGAGCTGTACTGTTTTACCAATACCACCGAGTGGAATGCATACGAGGATATCCAATCGGACATCTTCGACCACCTGATGGCGATAATACCCGAGTTCGGATTGCGCTTGTTCCAGGAACCCGCAGGTACGGAGTTTTCGATAAAGTCCGTGGACGGACAAAATGCTTCCTAAAATGAATCCAACACCATGAACCCAGTTCAATTCCCGGGCAACACCCTGATCGCAATAGTACTTTTCGCAAGCCTGCTAACGGCTTGCGGCCTGTCAGAGCAGCCACCACCAGTAGCCGCTGGCAGCGAGGCCACGCCATATACCGTTGCCATAAACAACGAAGTTGCTGAGAACCTTGACCTCGCCAACCAGCAGGACTTTGAGGATGCCAGCAGGGGCCTCATAGCAACAGCTCCCAGTGTGCCTGTCACCGATAACTCGGGGACGCTGATCTGGGATGCCAGCAGTTACGACTATATCCGCGGCGAATCGCCCGCGACAGTCAACCCCAGCCTCTGGCGACAGTCAAAGCTCATTATGCACAGGGGCCTGTACCAGGTCGATGAGGGCATCTATCAGCTCAGAGGGTTTGACCTTGCGAACATTTCCATCATTGCAGGCGATAGTGGCTGGATAGTAGTGGACCCGCTGACCACCGAGGCAACAGCGCGGGAGGCCATAGCCTTTGCGCGTGAGCATCTTGGCGACGTGCCAATCTCCGCGATCTTGTTCACCCACAGTCATATTGACCACTTCGGTGGTGCCTTCGGCCTGATGTCTATGGAGGAGGCCAAAGGCAATGATGTGAAGATAGTTGCACCAAAGGGCTTTATCGCAGAGGCAACCAGCGAAAATATCCTGGCCGGGCCGGCGATGACCCGCCGCGCCCTGTACATGTATGGACAGCGCCTGCCCCGGGGACCGACAGGTCATGTCACCACCGGCCTGGGTGTTCAGCCCGTGATTGGCAGCGTCAGCATCATGGTGCCCAATAAAATTATTGGCGAACAGTTTACCGACATGGTGATTGATGGTGTGCCCTTCGAATTCATGAACGCAGCGGGCTCCGAGGCACCGGCAGAGTATGTTTTCTATCTGCCTGAGCACAATGCCCTGTGCGGCGCAGAAGTGGTCTCACATACCATGCATAATCTGTACACCCTGCGTGGAGCCAAAGTCAGGGACGCTCTCAAATGGAGTGGCTATATCGACAGCATGCTGGGGAAATACGGCGCAGCACAAACCTTTTTCGGCAGTCACCATTGGCCGATATGGGGCAGCAATCGTATATCGGACTTCCTCGAGAAACAGCGTGATATGTACCGCTATATTCATGACCAGACAGTGCGCTGGGCCAACGATGGCCTGACACCACGGGAAATAGCCGAGCGCATAAAGCTACCGGACTCACTGGCCAGTGAATTCTACAATCGGGATTATTACGGCACGGTGTCGCACAACGCCAGGGCGGTATACCAGTTTTATTTCGGCTGGTATGACGGCAACCCGGCAAACCTCAATCCGCTGCCGCCGGTACCCGCAGCCAAGCACTATGTGGAGTACATGGGTGGTGCGGAGGCGGTCATCGAAAAGGCGACGGCTTCATTTGAAAAAGGTGAGTATCGCTGGGTTGCGGAAGTGCTGAATCACGCGGTATTCGCCGAACCCGATAACACAGAGGCGAAGAAGCTTCTGGCAGAAACCTACCGACAGCTGGGTTATCAGGCGGAGTCTGGGCCCTGGCGCGACATCTATCTGACGGGCGCCTATGAACTGCAGGTAGGGGCACCAAAAGACGGCTTCAATCTGGCTTCCGCAGGCCCCCTGCTGGCACAAACACCCACCATCGAGTTCCTGCGGGCAATCTCTGTACGCCTGAAGGCCGAAGAGGCAGAGGGCCTGGACATGGTGATCAACATCGTGTTCACCGATCTTCAGGACAGCTATGTACTGGCGTTGAAAAATTCCGTGTTGCACTACCGGCAGGGTGAGCCAGTGCCAAACGCCAACGCAACCATCAACATAACGCAGCCAATGTTCATGAAGCTGTTAATGGGGGACGCCGGGGTAACTGACCTGGTGTTCTCGGACGAGCTGAAAGTGGATGGCAGCAAACTGGATCTGGTGAAGTTTTTGGGCTTGCTCGATCAGCCGCGCGGCAACTTTAATATTGTGACGCCCTGACGGCGCAACATAGCCACGGACAAACACTGCATGGCACGGCCAGTGGCTCCAGAAGTGTGGGGAGCAACTACCAAACAAGCCCGACCAATACTCCGAGGCTGGCGCCGGCGATCATACCGATGGCCATGCCCATCCAGTAGGTATAATCCAGGGCTTGCCGGTAGTGCTTTTTGATCATTGATTCGTACATGCCCGAAGTGTATCGCGCTAATTGGCAAAAATAATCTCACCACTGGTACCCAAAAAGGGCAGCTGGCAGGCCCCAAAAGGGTTATGCGCCACCACCGGTGCGCTATTTTCCGGAGGGATTTCCCAGGCGCGCACTCAGGCTTTCTATCTCTACTAGCACCTCGTCGATAAAACCCTGCAGCGCACCGGGAATGGGCCGGTCCGACAGTGTGGCAATCACTCCGGGCGAGGCGATATGGGACAGATCAGCGATATCCAGCATGGCAAAGTCATCGGGTGACAGATCCGGCGGAAAGCTATTGATAAGGCTGGCGGTGACGGCATCGGTTTCACGCACAATTCGCCGAATAACAGTCAGGTCATCTGCGCGTAAAAACAAGTCGTGCAGGTCTTCGCTGGGACGTTTTGTACTGTACTGCGCACCCAGCCAATCCAGGTACCAGCCTGGCAGTTTGGGCACCAGCAACGGGTAAGGCAAAACATCGGCTATATAGAGTGCGGGCAATTGTGTCAGCGGGTGATCACGGCGACATATGATAACCGGTGAGGACAGAGCAAAGGTCTGGGTACGGATACCCGAGTGCATATTTTCCAGCCGAGAACCCACGTAAACATCAACATTGCGGGCCAGCAAATCTTCCTGCAATTCATCCCAGCCATGGGTACGCAACCGAAAACGCAGCTTGGGATATTTGCGCAGCAGGCGCGCGAGAGCGGGCGCCACAATGCTGTCTGCCATCCACGGATCGGAGCCAATCACAACCTGCCCGCTGTCCAGATTGCTCAGCAACTCCACCTCCCGCCTGGCCTGGTCAATCGTGCTCAGGGTTTGACGCGCCGTGCGGGCCAGTATCTCACCAAACTCCGTGGCAACTACCCCGCTGCGGCCCCGCACAAAGAGCGGCACACCATAATCTTCCTCGAGTCGGCGAATACTCACGGATAAAGCGGATTGCGTCAGGCCCAGGGAATCCGCTGCGCGCCGATAATTGCGGTGTTCACACAAGGCCAGCACATGCCGCAGCTGGCGTATGGACTCAGTCATGACAAAAACTCATTGAAATGCCGAAAATTATGAATTTGACACTAAAAACGCGACTGTGTCATCTTAATCGTACTCATAACACCTATAACGAGTCTGGAGGAACGCTGACATGTCTGTGCAAGCCCTGAGTGCTGACGGTAGCACCGTCACCTATACCGATCGTCGCCGCTGGCTGTGGTCTCTCTCACTGTTCTGGCCCCTGATGCCCGTTATCTCCTGCTGGATGGCTGCAAGCTCCGGCCAGTTGATCTGGTTCTGGGGAACTTTGATCGTGTGGTACGGCGTGGTGCCCATTATCGATCATCTGCTCCCTACGGATAGCAGCAATCCCCCCGAGGAAGTGGTGCCGCAGCTCGAGCAGGACAGCTACTATCGGATACTCACCTACCTCACGGTACCAATACACTACTTCACCCTGATTTACACCGCTTACGTGGTTGGCACCCAGAATCTGCCCTGGTATGCCGTACTCGGCCTGGCGCTCTCCGTCGGTGTGGTCAATGGCCTGGCGATCAATACCGGTCATGAGCTCGGACACAAGAAAACCAAACTGGAACGCTGGCTGGCAAAAATCGTGCTGGCGGTTGTTGGCTACGGCCATTTCCTGATTGAGCACAATCGCGGCCACCACGTGGATGTGGCAACCCCGATCGATCCGGCAAGCGCCAAGATGGGACAGTCCATTTACGGCTTTGCACGCTGGGAAATTCCCAACGCCATACGCCGCGCCTGGGCTTCCGAGAAAACCCGTCTGGCACGTCAGGGCCGGGGCGGCCCCTGGACTCTGGAAAACGAGGTACTACAGCCAACACTGATCACACTGGTTTTATATGGCGGTCTACTGCTGGCCTTCGGCTGGATCATGGTGCCTTTCCTGATAGTGCAGGCACTGTGGGGCTGGTTTGGCATCCTCACCAGTTCCAACTACATTGAGCACTACGCGCTGTTGCGGAAAAAACTGGAAAACGGGCGCTATGAGCAGTGCCAGCCGCACCACTCCTGGAACTCGAATCACATCATGTCCAATCTGATTCTGTTCAATCTGCAACGGCATTCTGACCATCACGCCAACGCCACCCGCCGCTACCAGTGCCTGCGCAGCTATGACAACCTGCCGGAATTGCCCAGTGGCTATCCGCTGATGTATGTGGTCGCGATGATTCCACCGCTGTGGTTTGCCATAATGGATAAGCGCGTGGTGGCCTGGGCAGACGGCGATTTCTCAAAGTTAAACGTATTGCCTTCCGAGAAGGAGCGTCTGATGCGGCGTTACGCGCCAGGTCAGGAGCCCCAGACGATCTGAGAGAGGTGCCCGGTCAACGTTGCCAATCGCGAGGGTCCAGCCGGTAATATTGCTGTAGCTCGTGAAATAGCTCCGGGCGCTTTTTTAACAAATCGTCCGGTCTTTCGAAGAACGTTTCCGTCGCCACGGCAAAAAATTCCGCAGGGTTGGTGGCACCATAGCCGTCCATAACCGTTGGCTTGCCCTGCAGAACACGCGTTTGCAAGTCTTCAAAATTGTCACTGAATACACTGGCCCATGTCTGATAGCTATTGCTGCGCAGTGGCGGCGCGCCATTTGAACTACCCGAAGCCGAATCCAGTTGGTGAGCAAATTCATGTAAGACCACGTTATGCCCGTCGGTAAAATCCCGCGCCCCTTCCTCGACATCGTCCCATGACAGGATAACCCTGCCGTTGCCCCAGGACTCGCCCAGCAAATGGTGCTCACCCGCTACCACCGTACCGTCCTCCTGATGTAAATCCCGCTTTGCCGTAAAAGCGGTTGGATAGACGAGTATCGATTGCAGCTTCGGATAGACCGGGCCGGATTGGCCCAGTAGCAACAGACAAGCCTCGGCGGCGATGCAGACCTTCATCACATCCGTGATGACCAGACCCGCGCAGCCGTAAAACTCTTTGTCATCCAGAAAGAGGTGTATCAGTTGCTCAAGCTTTCGGCGCTCCTGCTCTTGCAATAAGGCATAGACAGATATGCGCTCTGTGAGAATCTGCTGCCACTGCTCGGGGAAGGCCTTACTCAAAAGGCGCTTATTGCGCCACCGTTTCAGGTAGTAAGTGGCCGCGAAAACAAGCACCACTAAAACCACCGGCACAAGGCCCACTGCACCCGGACTCAATTGCATTGCAGGACTCTACTTATCTCTCAAGGCAGCAAATGCGGCATGGCACAACAGCCAGACGATAAGAATCGCACCCACCAATGCCAGACCAAAGCCGACCGCGCCCAGCAGATTACTGGCACCAACTGGGTTGTCACCAAAACTCAGTGCACGACTGGCGGAAGCGTTACCAAACCAGTAAAAAGCCGTATTGGCCCAGCCGATATAGATAAAACCGTATACCGACAGTTTGCGCATGCCTTCACTCAATGGCACCAGAGGCAGCGCCAATGCCACGCCGATTATCAGCAAGCCGTTGGTCAAACCGCCGACATGTGCACGCGCCCAGCCATCTGCCGTACCGTAATAGGGCATTTCGATAATGTTACCCGGGTAGACCTCCAGCCCACCGATCAGCCCGAAGCCCAGCATAAATCCCGCCAGCATGCCGATAGCAATGACCAGGAAGGCATTGCCAATCATCAGCTTCTGATATCTTTCCATCACACATATCTCCTTATTTTATTTACTCTACCCATCCACGGGGAAAGCCTGCGTTTACATATTAGCCGCCGAGTGCCAGACTTGTCCCACGTTTTCGCATAAGAAACACTGACAGCCAACTTAACAAGTTGATCGCTTAGCGGCCAATTCTCCTTGTCAGGCGCGCCAATGAGGAAAAATAATAATGAGCACTCAAAGATCGGATTACCTGGTAATAGGAGCGGGTGCCATGGGAATGGCGTTTACTGATGTCCTGATGACGGAGTCAGACGCCTCGGTCACTATTGTGGACCGTTATCACCAACCCGGGGGGCACTGGAATGTAGCTTACCCCTTTGTGCGCCTGCACCAACCCTCCAGTTTCTATGGGGTGAATTCCCGGAATCTGGGCAGCGACCGCATAGACACCTTCGGCTGGAACAAGGGCATGTATGAGCTCGCCGGCAAGGGTGAAATCTGTGCCTATTACGACAATCTGATGCGTGAATTTGTCAGCTCGGGCCGTGTACAGTATTTGCCGATGTGTGAGTATCGGGAGGATGGGGAAATCGCCTCGCTCGTCTCCGATGCAAGCCATAGCATCACCGCGGATAAACTCGTCGATGCCACATTCATGAACGTCCAGGTCCCGGCCATGGGCGGCCCGTCCTACGCAGTAAGCGAAGGCGTGGAGTGTGTGCCGCCCAACGCGCTGGTGGGAGCGCGAGGCAAATGGAAAAATTATGTGATTGTCGGTGCTGGCAAGACGAGTATTGATGCCTGCCTGTTTTTGCTGGAGAACGGCGTTAACCCCGATGCCATCTGCTGGATCAAGCCGCGCGAATCCTGGTTATGGGACCGTGCCAATGCGCAGGCCGAGGAACTGTTCGAAACGTCGATCCGCCCTTTCAGCCTTGGACAAATCAGATCTATAGCCGCGTCGGAGTCTGTGGATGACCTGTTCGCCCGCGCCAACAGCGAGGGCCTGCTGTTGCGCATTGATGAAACCGTGCAACCCACCATGTTTCGCTGCGCCACCGTCACTCAGAGTGAAATAGCAGAATTGCGCCGCATCACCCATATTGTGCGTATGGGCAGAGTGCAAAAAATCGAGAGTGATAGCGTGATTCTGGAAGAGGGGTCATTCGGCTATGGCCCGCATACCTTGTTTGTTGATTGCACCGCCGATGGCCTGGCGAGGAGAGCCCCGGAGCCGGTGTTTGCAGGCAACAAAATTACATTGCAATCTGTACGCACCTGTCAGCAGGTATTCAGTGCCGCTTTTATCGCCCATATAGAACTGGCAGAACAGGATGAGGCACGAAAAAATGCATTTTGCACACCAGTCCCTCACCCCGACACTGATATGGATTACCTGCGTAACACCCTTGCAGACCTGATTAATGGCGCCCTGTGGCACGAAGATGAATCGCTACAAGCCTGGATGAAGGCGGCGCGCCTGGACGGCTTTAGCTACTCCCAATCCGGCTCCCCCGAAGCCGATGCGGATTTTATCCGGAGCCTGCAGGAGTACGGGCTGGTTGCGGCTGAAAAACTCATGGGGTATCTCGCTGAACCCAGGGCTAGCTAGCCACTTCCCTACTGCACACCTTCCAGAAAGCGCAGTAACGCCCTATTGGTTTCCTCCGGGGCTTCCTGCTGAACCCAGTGGCCCACTCCCGGAATCAAGGTCGAGCCGCGAAAGTCATCACAACCGACACCCGGATCGGCATAGCCGTCCGCACCCGGCACATAGTCGCGCACGGCATCCAACTCTCCCCCGATAAAACATACCGGCATGGAAAGATGGCGGTCTCGATAGCGAGAAAAATCGGTGTAATCCATCTCCAGCGCCCGGTACCGATTCAGCGGCCCCCTGAAACCGCCATTCGCGAAGGCGTCTATATAAACCTGTAAATCCTGTTCTGAAAGCCAGTCGGGAAAAGGTTTCGGGTCGAGCAGCTGATCCAATAGGCCATTATCCAGGGATTTGGGTTTCAGCCAGTCATCTGCTGGAGAATTACCTGAAAGAGAGTGGTAAATTTTGCGCAGAGTAACACCGACATCCTTCTCCATCTCCCGCTCTGGCACCACAGCTTGTTGAAAGTAATTGATATAGAAGAATCGATCTTCATAGATGAGTTTCGTCATGGCCAGTAGCGAGTTTTCACTCCAGGGCGTGAAAGGAACGCTAAGCCCGGCAACCGCCTTGATCGCATCGGGGTATAGCAAAGCGGTGTTGTAGGTGATGGGGGCTCCCCAGTCGTGGCCAAATAGTATGGCGGGGTTTGGGTCCAGCGCTTTTGCCACAGCGGCAACATCACCAGCCAACCGGCTCAGTGTATAAGCTTCAATGGCAGCGGGTTTAGCGCTTTGTCCATAACCGCGCACATCCATGGCCGCGACCCGGTAGCCTCGCTCGGCAAAATATTTCATCTGGTGACGCCATGAGTACCAGAGTTCTGGCCAGCCATGAACACACAGAATCAGCGGTGCATCCTCCTCACCCTCAATCCTGACGCTAATTTCAATTCCTTCGCTGCCGCCACCGACCACAAGACGCTTCATCAATATTCCTCTACTGTTCTATACTGCAGATAGTATAAACTGACTGGCCATTCCCTTCCCACATTCAAACGACGGAGTCGAATATGAATCAGCAGCAGAAACAACTGGAAACCGGCGATCTGGGCAGGGTATTTGACCTGCAACTCGAGCACCAATGGCATGTCAAACGGTTGGGCGCGCAGGAGCGAATTGCCACATTACAGCGGCTCAAATCAGCCATCCAGGCGCGTGAAACTGAAATCAAACAAGCTCTGCACGCCGACCTGCGCAAGAACGATACTTCCGCCGGCCTGGAATTATCCATGACCTATACGGATATCGATGATGCAGTTGAGAATCTCACCGAGTGGATGCAGCCTGTAACAGTCGAAACCTGTGAACTGTTCGCTGGAGCGAAAGCGTGGCTTTCCTACGAGGCACGCGGCATCGTTCTGCTCTTCGGGCCCTGGAACTTTCCATTCAGCCTGATTTTTGAGCCACTGGTGCCCATTATCGCCGCGGGTAACTGCGCCATCGTTAAGCCCAATGAAATGGCTCCGGAAACCAGCAAGATCACCGCGCAAATTATCCGCGAGGTCTTTGATCCAGCCGAGGTCGCAGTGTTCGAAGGCGGCATAGAGTTGGCAAACCAGTTACTTGAACTGCCGGTAAACCACATATTCTTCACCGGTAGCCCCGCAGTGGGCAAGATTGTGATGGGCGCTGCCGCGAAACATCTGGCCTCGGTAACACTGGAGCTCGGTGGCAAGAACCCGGTGATTGTTGATCGCACAGCCGACATAGCGGACGCCGCTACAAAAATTGCCGCCGTGCGTAATATGAACAGTGGCCAGGTCTGCCTGTGCCCGGAGGAGATCTGGGTGGCCGAGGAACAGAAAGAGGAATTCCTGGCAGTCGCCGAGGCGACCTATCGGGAAATGTTTTACAACGATGGAAAACTGGATACCGAAGAGCAGGGCAAAATTGTAGACCTGCGCAATTTCGAAAGGGTTAAAGGCTATATTGATGACGCCAGGGAACTGGGTGCCACGGTGGTCTTCGGCGGCGACACAGATGAAGCGGGTCTTTCAATACACCCCACCCTGCTAACCGACGTGCCCGCTCAGTCCCGTATACGGTCGGAGGAAACCTTTGGCCCCATACTCTCGGTGTACACCTACAAACACATTGATGAGGTGGTATCGGCGATCCAGAAACAGCCCAAACCCCTCGCACTGTACCTGTTCACCCAGAGCGAGGAGTTTGTTCAGGACATGCTGCAGCGCACCTCCTCTGGCGGCGTTACGGTAAACAATTGCGTTATGCACGCGCTTGAACATCACCTGCCATTCGGCGGTGTTAACAACAGTGGGATAGGCCGCTACCACGGTATACATGGGTTCAAGGAGCTGTCACACGAGCGCGCGGTATTGTCCCTGTAGCGAGTTCCTTCGCTTTTCCTGCGCCAAGTACCGGGCGCAAC
The DNA here is from genome assembly GCA_963977485.1 of uncultured Haliea sp. GTDB lineage: Bacteria > Pseudomonadota > Gammaproteobacteria > Pseudomonadales > Halieaceae > JARRPM01. Next base: position 350,453 of record CAXBOW010000002.1, on the reverse strand, counting down.
CACCACGGTAATGTTCGAAGCCAGCCTGAACAGGCTGGCGACAAGGTTGTTTATGCGCGGCCCGTTAATCGTAATGGTACTGCTATCGGGGCTCACGTTGGGTCCTCGAACAGAGGCCGAACCCGATCAGGTTACTCTTGAAGAAGTGGTGGTCCGGGCTCAGCTGCGCAAGCAGGCGCTGGAGGATGTACCCCTGTCGATCACGGTACTGGACAGTACCTTTCTGAAGCAGTTCCGAATGGAGCGTATTGAGAGCATGGTCGCAGCCACCCCGGGACTCAGCGGCTGGGAACAGGGTGTCAGCACACCGATTTTCGCTATTCGCGGCATCAGCTCAAACAGTTTCGGGGTAGGTGGTGAAGGCAGTCTGGGGGTATTTGTAGACGAAACCTACCGCGGCAGAATCAACAGCACATCGCTTACATTGATTGATGTGGACCAGGTAGAAGTTCTCAAAGGCCCGCAGGGCACACTATTCGGGCGTAATGCATCAGCGGGCGCCATCCTGGTGCGCCACAAACTTCCCGATGATATCCCGGCTCTGGAAGTGACAGTGGAGGCCGGAGACAACGACTCCCGGGGTGCCCGGGCTACCGCTAACTTGCCATTGTCTGACGCGTGGTCACTGCGCTTTTCGGCCTTTCACTTTGAAGATGACGGTTCGATAGAAAATACCTGGTTGGGTCGAGACGTGGGCGATAGCAATACCAACGGCGGGCAACTGGCCCTGCGTTTCGATGCAGATACAATGGAAACCATTATTCGCTTGAGCTCGCAAAAAACCACCACCAATGGGCTTGGTTATGAAACTCTTGTGCCGGCACTGGCCGCAGCGGGAGGAGTGAAGCCGGATCCTTTTGACGGGGTGATGGCCATCGATACTCACACTTATGACAATGTCAAAAGTAATGACGCCTCACTACAAATCAACTGGCAACTTTCGCAACAGCTCCAGCTTACCTCGATCACCGCGTGGCACTACAATGATAGTCCCAATCTTTTTGATGTCGATGGCAGTGCCATTTTTCTTACCACGGCAGGTTTCACAACCCGCAAGGACGAAACGCTGAGCCAGGAATTTCGGCTACAGGGTAACAGCGGACAACTTGACTGGGTCACCGGCGCCATCGTATTTGATGAGGATATTGATGCCACCATCGAGCTGGGCTACAGCGATACCAACCAGCTTTCAGGCCTCGGACTGTGTGCCCCAACGCTGGAGCCGGTTCTGGGGGTATGCCAGGACAGTGTTCTCGAAAAATCCGACCAGCGGGGAGACTATTTGAGTGCCGGAGTTTTTGCCGACGTCAGTTGGCTGTTATCCACTGATCTAACCGTGGGCGCCGGTTTGCGCTACAGCTACGATGATAAAAACTTCAAATACAATGCGCCACCCGTGACCAGCGTGATAACCCGCTTGAACACCACCCCGGTCAATCCCTCGGGTAACGTCCTGGGATATTCCAGCGATGGCTGGGAACATGTTGACGAAAGCTGGGATGACTGGCAGCCGCGCTTCTATCTGAATTGGCAGTTCAGCCCCAATCACAATGCCTTTGCGAATCTGGCAAAAGGGTATAAAGCCGGTGGTTTTGAGCCTTCGTCGACGCAGTCCCTGTCAGTTTTTGATCCGGAACAGGTGTGGAATCTGGACCTGGGAATTCGGGGCGAGACGCTACAGCGGCGCCTGAGCTACCAGCTCGCTGCCTTTGTTTACGACTACCAGGATTATCAGGTCCAGATTATTGCCGACGGCATTGCCCGCACAGGCAACGCCAACGGCGTGGACGGCCACGGCCTTGAACTCGAGCTGGCATATACCCCCTATCCCGGTTTGACGGTGGGACTCAATGGCAGTTGGCTGTACGCGGAGTTCAAAGATTACACGACGGACGAAGGCAATTTCGGTGGCAATAGACCCATTCTTGCACCAGAGTACAGCGCTGGCGCCACGGTGAACTGGCGCTCTGACGACTACGCCTGGGGAGCGCTGGGAGCTAACCTGTTGTCCAGTTACCAGAGTGAGGTCTTTTTCACTGTCCAGAATAGCCACGATGCTCGCCAGGGCAGTTTTTATCTGCAGGACGCAAAGGTAAGTTACTTCACCCCATCAGACGCCTGGCAGCTGGATATCTTTGTGCGCAATCTACTGAACGAGAAGTACCGCATCTTTGAACAGGATGTCGGCGCGGGGCCCGTGTCTCGTCGTGGCGATCCGCGTTACTGGGGTGTGGCGGCCACGGCCCGATTCCAGTAGTAAAGAGCAGCGCTACACAGTTTTTATTTCAAAACAACCAGGATTTCAGCAAGCGAGTCACCCGGGGCATAACCAGAACTCAAGCCCGGTACCTCGCTTAACACTGTGCTCCCCCTCCACGATGCCATCCAGACGCGCCAACCACTTTGCACGCGGCACTAGGGCGTATTACGTTCACCCCCATATGGCCCGGAAAGTTTAAGGCTTCCGCAGTAATACCTTGCACTCACTGTTCGTAATCGGTCTCGCGCCCGGGTTTCAGTCGGCGGGCGACGGAGACCGTTACCGAATCGGCATGTGTCTGTTGTGAGCTAACGCCCGACGTATCATTCATTGTCAGTTAGTTTGTTCTGATAAAAGAGTCGGGGTAAGCGGCCTGCCAGCTCGGCCTTTCAACCAGTGCTGCATACCATTGTTGCAAGCGCGGAAACTCTGCGGTCACACCGGCTCCATAGGCTTCCGCCACGCCAAAACGCGCTGCCAGGGCGCAGTCTGCCGCAGTAAAGCATGCGCCAAAAAAAAGTTCTTCACCCAGCTCCTGCTCCAGTCGAACCTGACAGTCTCGCCACTTCCGCTGACTGGCCTTAATAATACCCTCGTCCCACTCAGGCTCAGGTTTCGAGCGCCGCTCGAAGACCAGCTCACGCAGGCAACTGCCCACAATCTTGTCCGAGTAGGCATGCAGTAATCGAATCCTGGCCTGCTCGGCCGCATCTCCAGGAAATAGCGACCCCGGTGAATAACGCCCATCCAGATACTCAATAATCACCGCGGATTCCCAGATAACCGTATCGTCATCAACCAGGACGGGTACGGTTCCCGTCGGGCTCAGGCGAGCCAGTTCCGGGTGCTTTTCACCCAATCGGATTGCCACCGCCTCATATTCCAGACCCAGCTCGGCCAGGGCCAGGCGCACTTTCCAGCAGAACGGGCAATCCGTACGTTCATAAAGCGTAATCATATCTTGTCCAGATACATCTCGATTTTCTTCCAGGCCTCCTCACCCCTCCCCTGTAAATCGGCCAACAACTCCGCCGGGAAATCATCTGCTACCGCCACCTGGTAGGAGGGCCGTTGACGGCAACGGGCATACCAATCGGTAACCCTGGGGCAATCCCGCTCGTACAGGTCGGTCCAGCCGAACTGCGCAAGAGTCTGAAAATACGGTGCCAGACACACATCGGACAGGCTGAAACTGTCCCCTGACATCCAGGGTCGGTCTTGCAGTGTTTTCTCCATGTCGAGGGCAGTTGTGCGATAGGTTTTTACTGCGTCTGCCACATCCGGTGCGTCCAGGCCAAATTGCACCAGGCGTTTCTGGCGGTCACGCCGCGGTTTCTCAGGAATTCTGTCCAGCAGGTTCTGTCTCTCTTCCTCTGTTTTTTCCATCAGCGCCGGACGCATTACCATCGGCCACTGTAGAGTGCCACAGGAAGGATGTAGCTTATTGTCCACATGCTTCATCCAAAAACGCATACCGGCGCGATCATACGTGCTCGATGGCCGAAGACTCGGCTCCGGGTAAGTGTCTTCCAGGTATTCACAGATAATACTCGACTCGATAATTGGCCGCCCGTCATGTACCAGCGTCGGTACCACACCCAGAGGGTTGAGCTTTAGATACTCAGGCTGCAGGTTTTCCTTGTCGGGAAGGCTGACATGGTGCCTGGTCCAATCAAGACCTTTCTCGGCCAGAACAATACGTACTTTTTGCGCGCAGGGGGACATCGGGTGTGTATAAAGTTCCAGCATTCTGCTTACTCCAGGCTTGCTATAACCTGCTCACACGCAGGTCTCTCAAAAAATCCTTAACGTACTGAATTCGGTCACTGCCCCAGAACAATTCATCACCAATCTGGAAACTGGGCACGCCGATCAGACCCAGTTCCTGAGCTTCCTCCCAGTTCTTGTCCAGTTGTGACAGCTTGGCTTCATCGCTGAAGGCAGCCTGCAATTCCGCCGCCTCCAGTCCCACTTTTTCGCCAACCTCGAGCAACACCTGTTCATCACCGATATCCAGGCCACCGGCCCATTCGGCACGCATTACCTCGACAATCCAGGGCCGCAGCAAATTTCGCTCCTCGGCCAACAATGACGCTGCAGCCGCTTTAGTCGGCTCCGTAGTCAGCGGCGGCGGAGTCATCGGAATACCCATTTTTGCGGTAATACGTCGTACGTCCTGCCGCGTAAGTGGCACCTTGACCTTGGCTCGTTCAGGTGAGGAGCGACCGGACCACCCTCCCAACGGACGCCAGATCAGGTTCGTATGGAACTCATCAAATATCGCAAACAGTGTTTTCGATGCGATATAGCAATAGGGACTTCGAAAATTAAAAAACAGCTTAACGTCAACTGGTTCACACATAGCTTCACCATTAAAAAAAAGCCAACACCCAACCGCGATGGCCCGGTGCTGGCAATCGCTCCGGATCTTTACCGACCTTTCGCCCGCATATTCTGTACCGAAAACAACTTGACCGGATTCAGCTCAGCATCCACCTGGCCTTTGAACTGGCCCGTGGTGCAGTGTCCCGCCTGTACATCGAGCATGGAAAAGGCATCATCAATGGCCACGCCACTACCCTTATTTTTCTCCATATGGTGATCGGGGTGTGCCTGACCGATTAACCATGACTTCCACAGGTCGCCCTTGCGATCGTAAATCAGTGTTCTAGGCAGAGTGAAGGTCTGGGCATCCACATAGTGCATTCGCTTACTGATCGGGTGATTGTCATCGATAGGGTCAGATTCAAGTAAAAATACTTTACGCAGTTGCCAGGTAACGTCAGGGAAACATCCGCCCTTGCCACCAAAATCGATAAACTGGTAACCGTCGTTTTCTTCGAGGTCTGTCGCCAGGTTCATATCGTTGTGATTAAAGAACGGCAGCAGCACGTTCTGTGTCCCTTTATAGGTCCAGTTCATGTCGGATATCCGGCCGTTGTAGCCCTCGAAGTCCTCGATCATGATGTCCGCTCCCAAAAAGGAGTCAGTGATCTGGCCGGAAGAAAGGCGACGGACCCGGCGCTGGAAGCCCAGGTACAACCAGGTATCGTCCTGCTTCAGATCATCCTCGGCGCGGTAGATCAACAGCTGGGTATTTTTTACGTCGAATGGCTCCAGTACCTGTACATAGATAGCCCTGAATATCTCTGAGGGATTGTCGGCAAATTCGGGTACCGGATCTTGTATTACGCGGTGCATGAAGTTCAGAAAATGGAAGTTGAACTTAAGCGTCCGCTCGATTTTGCCAGACTCCAGGTCGCGGTACCTCCAGTAGAACGGATAGATCGCGGCGCTGTCGCCCCAGTTGTAGCCATACTTGTAGTTCCAGGCCAGCTTTTCACCAGCACGAGGATCATTTAGATCGGGCTCTTGCGGGAAGGGCCTGCCAGCAACAAAGCCGTCGATCTCACCCAACTCTTCACCCAGAGAAACCTGCGCCGCTCCTTTGCGGGTAGCCTCCACATAGTTGGGATGCAGATCATACGAGGTGGTTTCACCCACTTTCATTTCCCACCAACCATTCTTGATCTGCTCATAGGTTGCCGGATCCAGTATGCTTTTGAATTGGTCAACATTAGTCGCATTTATTGTCATTCCTACAGTCAACCCTTCAAACGCGGGAACTGAGTCCTTGTAGGGATAGAAAGATGTTTCCACATCTTCGGGGTTGCCCGCATAAGCGACCCCAGTAGTCAAAGCTGTCGCCAGGGCGACGCCTGCAATTCTTCGTTTTAACATATCTCGTACTCCTGATTATTCTAAAAACTAGAAACGGTAGCGTACTGTGAGCTGAATCTCGTCTTCCTGACTGGCACTGGCCAGCGGCCCTGCACGGAAACGCCCCAGAGGCTCAATTCCGCCTAATCCCAGAGAGCCCGGCTGCGTCTGGCCCGGCGAGGCAGTGAATGGCGGGAACGGGTTACAGGTACGACAATCATCGAACTTCTGGTCCTCCATACCATCACCAAATTTGATGCTGGCCCCAAGTATTACGCGCCAGTTGTCATTCACCAGCCAGTCTACTGAGGGTGCGAATGTACCGGCCTTCGCCTGGTGATCCCAGGCAGTAATGATCTGCGGGCTGATGGTGTCGGACTTGTACCAACCTTTGATCAGCAATGTCGCCGTGTAATTGTCTTCCCAGTTCGGGATACCAACATTGCCCAGCGGCCCCCTCTCCAGTTCGTGATCGAGCATGTGCTCGCCGAACACCTGAGCAGAAATCAGGAAGGCGCGGGTTTTGTTAAGAAACGGGATAAACGTACTGCGGTCTACCCCCAGCACCCAGCGGAACATATCGGATTCGGAATACAATTTCGGGTCCAGCGTGTTAGAGAACTCTTCGCCAGTTGTATAGGTAGCCTCAATCCGAAAGACTGTTGAGATCGCATCGATATCAAAGTCCAACGAACCACCAAACAGGTCCACTTCCGGATACTCAATATCAAAGGCGATAAGATAATCCCATGTTCCAACTTCGCCGGTAAACGGGTTCATCGCCTCTATACCACCATGTAATGAGGGTAACTGCTGAAAATAGTGATAATAGTTCAGGGAGAAGCCCACGGAGTTATAGACACCCTCCAGTTTGATACCTCCCTGGGTATTTCCCAATTCCCAGTCAGGCGTATTTGCCTGGCGAATACCGATAACGCCCGGACCGAAATCAGCTGCAACCAGGCCGGGGTCGTCAGGGTCTGGCAATGGTGCGCCTGCAGCAATTAGTGCCTGGGCCGGTACAAAGTTTGATACGGTACAACCATTTTCCCAGCAGTTATTCATACCACGAAAGAAGGAGCTGGCATCCAGAATTGAATAGGGCATTCCACCCTGCCCGAGGTTGCTCGGACTGAACTTGTCAAAGTTCCACACCAGTTGCACGTTGAGGTCGTCAAATATACCGGTAGCGCCCATGCGATACTCTGCGGTGGCGATCCACTCGGGAATGCGGATATCCTCCAACTCGTCATAGATATTCTGACGCGAGTAATCCACCGGGTTGATGATATCCAGCACGCGGAACAGATCGGTACGACCCCAAACCACTTGCTGCTTGCCGACCCTCAGGAACAGTTCAGACCTACTTCCAAATGGAATACTGCCTTCGACATACAGCTCGCGGATATAGTCGTGGTTATCGTTAAACTCCGGGAAACGCAGATCATTGAGGCTGTTGTTCATGTATATATCTTTCAATCCACAGCCACGATTATCCTTGTCACAGGGCTGTACCGGCACGCCAATGGTGACACCACCATCCGGGCTGTGGAAATCTTCACCGAGCACGTGCAGGCCATGGTTCGGATTTGTCGCCAAATCAAAGCCAAATCCTGGGCCGGCACCGGCACCGAGAATAGATTGTCCCCAGGGCGAATCTCCGTTGCCCCCGTAAATTATCTCAGCGTTGGTACTGTTGAAGTTCTGGAATTTGCGCGATCCACCGGCATCGTCGCCGTACTGGCCGTCGTTGAGGTCATACACACCTTCATAGGTGGCTCGCAAAGTACCAGAGACCCGAAAATTAGACAGACCAAAGTTGTCGCCAAAATCTTTGCTGAACTCAAACTGGCCAGTATTGCGAAATTTAGACAAACCCGGTCCGTCCCGGTAATAGCTCGCATTTTCCACAAAACCTGCAGTATCCCATTCGTCATCCTGGGCGGAGGCAATGAGTGGGTAGAAGCCGGCAAGTAATGTCGCCGCTCCCATTACACTTAATGTTCTACTTATCTTTATCATGGGTTTTCCCCTCTTGGGTTACTTACAACAATCCAAACTACTTTTTATTAAAATTACTCTTAAATCGGGCCGCCTATTCCAGGTACTATCGCCTGGCGACATAGGTCTTTCACTGCATATTCAGCTCACAATAAACTTCGGTTTGAATCTCACGACCCAGGCCGGCACCAGGTTGACCGCCGCCCAGGCATTCAGGATTAACATCACTACCAACAACAGCGCTGCATCTGCCTGGAACCGCAGGTCGGACACAAAGGCCCACATCACAATCCCGCCAATGAGCGCAGTAGCGGTAAAACCTATAGCCTTACCTGTGGTCGCGATCGCGGTGCGAATACCGACCTCAAGGTCACCGCCGGAGCTTGAAGTAACCTCTTTGATGCGATCCATCATATAAATGGAATAATCAATTCCCACACCGATGCCCACGGCAATAATTGGAACGGTGTTCACGTCGATACCGATACCCACGACTCCCATGTAAGCGTAAGTGGCAACCGTGCAAAACGTCATAACAAGCAACATAAGCCAACCCGCGTGCAGCGAGGAATAGAACACCGTGACAAACAGAAAGATAAGCACCATGGCTGCCGGGATAATGATTATGTTGCTTTGAAAGGCTGATTCATTAATTGCCGCGGTAACCCCTATGGGCCCCCCTGCGAGACGCAACTCCAGACCTTCCACCTGATTTGCAGGATCATCTATCCACTGCTTTGCCATATAGATGGCTCGACGCAGCGTCTCACCTTGATGATCCTTGTAGAAAAACACCAGATTGGCTGACTGTTCATCTGTGTCGATAAATTCCTTGAGCGCGCCGGGGATGGGGCTTGAGGCCATAAAGGCAAACATCAGGCCACCAACATAACTCGCCTCATCGGGAATAACTGCCCAGCGTGGATCATCGTTGTGCAGAATCTGGTTTACCTGTTTCACCAGGTCCGGAATACCTTTACTGCCTCCCATCTCGGGGTCCTGCAGCATATGTATCTGGAAATCCTGCAACGCACGCAATACTTCTGGTCGCTTTATACCACCGGGCTCATTGGTCGTAGCCACCACATACATTTCTTCTGATCCGGGGAAATTCAGATTAATGCTCTTCGAGGACACGTTGTAATCGTGATCGGGGTAGAGAATGGGAGAACCAGGCTCCGACTCACCCACCTGCACTTTCGAACTCAGCAGGCCTCCGCCAATATAAACAAGCAGGGCGAAAATCAGTATCGCCAGCGAACCGCTACGGCCAGAGACAAATTTCGCCGTCATATCGAATACGCCACCGCCCTGCTTCATCTGCTTTTCGTTGAGCTGACTCAGGGGCAACATGGAGAGAATGAGTGGCACGGTCATCAGCACCGTAATAACAACACTGCCCGCCCAGATAGAGGCATATATACCCAGTTTTACATTTATAGGCGAAGACCCGAGAGATATCAGCAGCAGACCAATAGCGTCCGAAACAATACCCAGAGTGCCAGGACGGAACAGCGACTCAAACGTTCGACGCGCCGCATCGTGATTATCCTTGGCGTTTGGGATCTCCATATAATATCGCTCTACCAACTGGATGCCATGTGACATCGCCCGGGCAGAAATCAGGAACGGGATAACCAGGGTGAGCGGATCGAGGTTGTAACCCAGCAGTGAAACAATACCCAGGCCCCAGGTGGCGGAAACCAATACTCCCACCATCGGAAGCACGATGCCGTAGCCCCGGGTGCGAAAATAGGCCAGCAAGAGCGCCAGCAAAATTGCCAGCGTTAGAAAGAATATCTGGAATATTTGCCCCAGGTAACTGTACACCCAGCCCATCAGCACAGGCTGGCCTGTAGCGTAGATTTGTATCCCGGGCGCAGACTCGGATGCTCTCAGCTCCTGCACCGTATTCTTGAGGTCCCCCAGTTGCCGAAAGATCGCCGCGTAATCAAGCTGCCCCTCGACAAAAGTCGCTTTTATCATCGCGGACTTGAGGTCGGGAGAAACCAACAGGCCATACACGGTCGGGTTGGCCATGACGTCCAGTTTAAGTTGAGCTAACTGCTGCTCTGAAAGGTCGGGATGCAGAGGATCGTAATACGCCTGGGAATTCATATTCCCCAACTCAGTCATCCATGTCCTACGCACTGTGCGATGAGTCAGGCTGCGTACAAGGTTGTGGTTCACCCCCGGCAAGGAGTCCACCCCCTGGGTCAATCGGTGAATGCGAGCGAGGGTATCTGTGTTGAAAATATCACCCTCACTCACCGACACTGACAGAACCACGTTATTGGCGCCACCAAAGGTGTCCTTCACATCATTGTGAAGCTGGATGTAGGGATGCTCCTGGGGTAGCAGGTCGCCAAAGTTGGAATACATTTGCAGATAGGGGATACGGCTGGCAAAAAATGCGGTTATCAGCAAAATTACAGTCAGAAATGTCTTCGGATGATAGAAGACAACCCGCTCTAATTTGCCAAAAAATGCACTTACCAGACCTTCCTTTTTCACAATCGCTTACCTGTATTGTTAAATTATCAAGAGCCGGCGTGATCAGCCGGGACAACGGCGAGTGTACCGCCACCTCCGGCAACCAATAATGACCCATCCGACAGCACTGCCAGACCGCGGATATACGTAAGCACCTCGGGCGCATCCGCTATTTTCTGCCAGCGACCGTGGGAGAATTCAACCAGTTTAGCGCTGCCGCCGGAAGCATAGATGCCATGACTACCGGCCTGAATGTTGTAGATAGGCGAGGCGTTCAGGGTTTCCTGCCGCTGCCAGCTCATGCCTCCGTCCTCGGTTTGCCATATCACGCCATCAAGACCACCTATCCAACCCGTAGTGGCATCGAGAAAATCCGCCGCCATCGGATAAAATTCATTGGGTAAGGACTCCATTGCTGACCAGTTCTCACCACCGTCTGTAGTAGACAACACGGTGCCGAACTCCCCTACTGCAAAGCCATTGAGCTCGTCTATAAATTTGACAGAGGTAAATTGCAGATCTTCACTCAGGCTGAACTCCTGCCACTCCTGAGACTGCAGATCACGTGAATAAAGCGTACTAAAACTAGCGGATACCCACAGACGATTCCCCGGCGCGCACTCGATAGCAAGCGTATTCTCGATTGTATCGATAGTAGAGGAAATCCACTGGCCGCCTACAGCGGGAAGCTGCCAAACGCGATGCTGGCTATCCAGCGCAAAGAAGTCGCCGTTGTCGCAGGCAGTCACGTCGATGAGTGCAGGCCGTCCGGGCAATTCGTAGCGTTCCCAACTGCTACCTTTATCATCAGACACCAGGGCTGCACCCACTGAACTTACCACGACCACACGATTACCAGCCTCAGCAACAGCCTGAAACATATCGTAGCGCCGCACTGTCCTGGTTTCTTCAGCCGCTACCTGATCGAGATCAAGTGGCGCCTCACACCCCGCCAGCACCAGCGGCAACAGAAGCAATCCGAGGCGGCCTGTCCAAGCGTTTACTGAAAAGTGCAATTTACTGTTAAGCAGGTTCATTATCGTATTTTTCATCTCAGTTCCCACTTGCCGGTCGGCGCTGTAAGCCGGCTAGACAAACCTCATGTTGATAGATCCCATATCGTGGTAACGCACGGTGATAGAATCGCCAGCAGCCACGGCCACTGCAGCCGTTACGCCCCCGGTCATGATGAACGTACCCGCAGGAATTTCCTCGCCGCGCTCGCCGAGCATATTGGCCAGCATAGCGACGCTTTCCGCCGGATTTCCCAGCACTGCCGCCCCGGTGCTCAACTCCACGATTTCACCGTTTTTCTCCATCACAACGCCCACTGTGCTCAGATCCATATGGTCGACTGGCAAGCAGCGTCCACCGGTTACAAAACGCGACGAGGAGCTGTTGTCGGCGATGACACTCTTGATGTCGAACTTGAAATCGCGATAGCGGGAGTCGATGATTTCCACTGCCGGAAGCACAAAGTCAGTCGCCGCATATACATCGCCCACGTGAATCCCTGGGCCTTTCAGCGGAGCCTTGGTCACGAAGGCTATTTCAGCTTCCACTTTGGGGTGAATCAATTTTGCGGTATCGATTGCAGCCCCGTTCGGACAGCTGAAGTAATCAGCCAAAAAACCATAACAAGGTTGTTCCACGCCCATCTGTGCCATTTTTGCCCAGGATGTCAGGCCCATTTTCATGCCGACAATCTTGTGGCCTCGAGCGACTTTCCGGCGCCGAATTTCCCACTGGATATTAAAAGCATCCTCGTAATCCATGTCGGGGTAATCGTCGGTAATTTTGGTGACGTCGTAAGCCTGCAGCTCTGCGTTCTCCAGATGCTCAGCCAGCTGGGCTGTGACTTCGGGTGAAAGTGTGCTCATGATCTTTCTTACCTCTGATTCAGATTTTGATGCAGACGTTCTGCAATTCTGTATAAAACTCCAGCGAGTGCTCACCGCCTTCACGGCCCATACCCGACTCCTTGGCACCGCCGAACGCCGTGCGCAAGTCGCGCAGGAACCAACTGTTAACCCAGCAAATTCCGCACTCGATTTGCGGTGCCACACGCAGCGCGCGCGACATGTTCTCAGTCCAGAGCGTGGCCGCGAGACCGTAAGGCGTATCATTGGCCAGGGCGATCACCTCGTCCTCGGTATCAAAGGGACGAATATGACAACAGGGACCAAAGATCTCCTCGTTGATCACACGGGCGTCGTCTTTCAACCCTGTCCAAATTGTGGGCTGCACCCAGGCTCCGCCTGCCAGTTCAGCCGGCATTTTGGGAATGCCGCCACCCAATACCACTGTGGCGCCTTCCGCTACGGCCAACTCATAATAGGAAAGCACTTTTCGCTGGTGCTCCGCAGAAACCAGCGGACCCATATCAGTCGCCTTGTCTTCCGGTAGCCCCAGGGTAAAGTTCGCCGCCTCAGTGGCGAGGCGGGAAACGAACTCTTCGAAAATCGGCCGCTCCACATAGACCCGCTCAGTACCCAGACACACCTGTCCGCAGTTGGAAAAAGCTGAACGCAAAGTCCCTTCTATTGCCTTATCCATGTCGCAATCTGCAAACACCAATGCCGGGTTTTTCCCGCCGCATTCCATGGAGACATCGCGCAGACCCTTTGCTGCAGCCTGTGTAATAATTTCACCGGTGCGAGTTTCCCCGGTAAACGTAATTGCATTGACCCCCGGGTGCTCGGTCAGGAATGCGCCTGCAGAGTTCGGCCCGAAACCATTCACCACATTGAAAACGCCAGGTGGCACACCCGCCTCATTCATCACCTCTCCCAGCAGGGACGTGGTCGTGGGTGTTTCCTCAGAAGGCTTCACCACCACAGTGTTGCCACAGGCGAGAGCCGGCCCAACTTTCCAGGTCATCAGGAGCAGGGGAAGATTCCAGGGACTGACTACGGCGATCACGCCCTTGGGCTTGCGCAGCGCAATATTGAATGCACCGTTGCCGTCCGGAGTGGACATCTGGAAGGCTTCGGTTGCAAAATTCTTCACCGCGTCTGCGAAAACCCGGAAGTTTGCCGCGCCTCTTGGAATATCAATATGACTGGCAATATTGTAGGGCTTGCCGGTATCGGCACACTCGGCAGCGAGGAACTCGTCAAAGCGACGATCAATGCCATCGGCAACCGCATGCAGCATTGCACCACGTTCCTCATCGCTCATGCTGCCCCAGGGCCCCTTGAGCGCATCGCGAGCGGCTTGAACTGCCGCATTTACATCCTCCTGGGACGCCTCGTGCACCGAGCCAATCAGGGCGCCCGTACACGGGTCTATATTGTCGAAGGTACTGCCGCTTGAGGAGTTGCAGTACTCACCGTTAATAAAGTTTTTTACTTCTTTCATTGGCGTTTCTTCTGTTTGTTGAGTCAGAGAAAGATCAGGTCACGACGTCCAGGAAGGCCTTGTTAAGCACACGGTCGTGATAGAAAATTGCCTTGCCCAGCTTGTCCGCATCCCAGGTGGTAACCGGGTGATCAGGGTAGGTGTAGTCGCCGCCGGCAAAGACCTCGGTGCGATTACCCGAAGGATCGAAAAAGTAAATGGTCTGGCCGTGAGTCAGACCGTGCCGAGTGGGGCCTATATCCAATGGGATATCGTGCATGGAAATGAGGTCAGCCGCGCGCAGCACATCACCCCAGGTGTCCAGCCAAAAGGAGGTGTGATGCAACTTGTTTTTCTCAGGGTGACGAATAAAGGCAACGTCGTGAGCCTTGGTTGAAAGCGTCAGAAACGCGGCGAGCCGGAAGTCGTCGTTATCTCTGTCGACAACTTGCTCCGCCAACTGGAAGCCGAGTACATTTATCAACAGGTCGACCGTGCCGTCGAGGTCGTCACCGTACAGGAGGGCATGATCAAAACGCGTGGCGCGCATGCCTTTGAGGTCTTCCGGCCAGGCTTCAGGGTTGTTTTCATCCACGCCCCATTTGCCGGTCTGCGTCTTCTGTGCATACAGCTCGAAGTAATGCCCGGTGGGCAATTGAAAGCGAACACGCTCGCCACAGCCGTCCAGTTCGCCGGCGGGAATAATCTCCACGTCGCAACCGTAATCGATCAGATCCTGCGTACGGGCAGCAAGGGTTTCTTCGTCAGTGACTTTGAAGCCCATGAAGTCGATGCCCGCCTCTTCCGCGGGACGTAAAACGACCGACCAAGCATCTACTTCAGTCCAGCCTTTAAGATAGACACGTCCCTGCTCATCTCGCTGGACCTCAATCAGGCCTATGCGGTCCCGGTAGTGTGTTACAGCCTCTTCTATATCCAGCACACGAATCTGTACATGGCCTGGACGCATTACGCCTTTTCTCATTGCTATCTACTCCTACCGATGTCTCCGGGTGGCCGGATTTCTTAAATTATGGTTTATCGATATTTCGACATTTCAACGATAGTATATGTATATGTGATCCACAAGTTTTTATCGATATTTTTAGTGTATATATAATTTAATATTAATATCGATAAAGAATAAGGGGCAATAAAAGCCTTCCCAACCCCAATACGCTATTTGTACTCGCTGCCCGGCGATAACGTCCAATACCTTTGTGCCAGTGAGCTGATACGGGAAAAGTATCAACCTCCCCCGGCTTTACCCGTTATCAGCTTTGTCATTTCCGACCGGAGCGAGGCGCCCACACAATGACGCTGGCCTACGATTTCGCAGGCCAGTCCCTCGGCTTCGAATTAGTCCAGTTCCTGTGCGTCAGGAACCTTGAAAGTCAGGAAATCCATGCCTGTTGTGCCTGGAATCAAGGGCTGTACTCGCGCTTCACTCGACGGATCAGCCCGAGTCACCTGCTTTTTTCTGCCGGGCCTCAATCTCTTGAGACCGTTTGACGCTGGCCGGTGTACCTGCGATGCACCAATCTTCAGGTGGAACAGACCAACACACCCCGCGGATGTGCTTGCGCTCCACCCGCAATACGTCTTCAATCAAATCGGTAACCCCTTGCATAAGACGCTCTTTTTGCTCCGCCGGTCGGCCCCGGAGCAAAATGGCTTCGAAAAAAGGTGCCTGCAGGCCGCTCTGCGAGACCAACTTGCCACCCACCGCCATTGCGCCTGCATCAAAAAGATTAAGAAATACCCTCACCCGTTCCACCGGGCTATCCAGTGCGCTCGCATATAGCTCGCTGGCCCCCATAAGCAGCCGGTCAAGCTGCGCCTGATCAAAAGCGTCGCGCTGCAGGTTAATTGTAAGAATTGGCATGCTGTGACCTCCCGGTATAGTGTGATAGGTACATCACGGCAGCCCCCTGCGCCTGCCGGCGTCCATGAACAAAGTGCTGCCGGCAAGCGAGTCTGCCTGCGGTGCCAGCAACATTTCAACTGCCCAGGCGACATCGCCCACGTCGGTAAATGCCCCGATGGCGGACTCTCCGCGCATGGCATCCAGCACCTGATCGACACTGCTGCCTTCACTCTGGGCGCGGGATTCCGCGACACGGCGCAGCCTGGGGGTATCAGCCGGCCCCGGCGCGATGAGATGGGCCGTGACGCCCTGATCGCCATAGGCCCAGGAATATTGCCGCACCACATTAGCCAGCGCCGCGTTGGCTACACCGGCGGTGGCGGCGTAAGCGGTGGGCTCAAAACCATAGTGCCCACCTATTGCAATCAACCTGGACCCTCGACGCAGCCAGGGGTTCACCGCCCTGACCACCCGCACAAACCCGCCGACCTTGATATTCACCGCACTGGTAATCGCTTCAGTCGGCGCCGCCAGAATACCCCCCGCTGTCGTCACCCCCGGGCCGTGAACTACGGCGGCTACTTCAAGCTCCATATGGGCAGAAATTGCCTCTATCGCGCTGTCAGAGCTGATATCTGCGCCACAAGCGCTGATATCGGCGTCCATGACTTCAGCCCTGACCGTGTCGCACAGATCATTCAATGCTGCCTCAGATCGCGCCACCGCGATCACCCGGTAACCCTTCTGCGCAAGGCGCGAAGTAATCACCCGGCCCATTTCACCGGTGGCGCCAACAACGACTACTGCCAGTTTATTTTCCATAATCTCTCCGTTTATGCCGCTACTCAGGTGTATACGCCAAGAAAGCTTTCCGGCACGTGCAGCGATTGCGAAAACGCCGCTTCGGAAAGTTTGTCCACTGTCCAGGTCAAAGTTGGGTGATCCGGATACCAGGTGTAACCTTCGCAAAATACTTCATTGCGATTACCCGAAGGATCAAAGAAATACACTGTTTTAACGCGAGTAATACCATGGCGGTCAATCATCTCCACGGGTATCTCGTACTTTCCGATCAGGTCTGTTGCATGCACATGATCCTGTATGGAATCCAGCCTGAAAGACACATGGTGGAGCAGCCCCGGTTCCGAACCCTTCGCGAAGGCTATGTCGTGGGCTCTGCTGGAACAACTGAGAAACATCAGCAGTGGCTGTTCGTCCTCATCCAACAATTGTTCGGACAAGCCGAACCCGAAGACTTCGGTGAACAAGCTGGTGTTTTGCTCGATATTAGGGCCGGCAATCAGGCAGTGATCCAACCCGTTGATGCGGAACCCCCGCACGACCCCCTCATCGGGAAGAACGCCAGGGTTGGTGGTACCCAGGGTATTCCCAACATATTCCTTTTCCGCATACAGGTGCATCTCATGCCCGGTAGGCAGTTTAAACTTCAACCGACGACCGGATTTCGGGTACACACCAGCAGGTACCTGATCGACATCGATACCACATTCGACAAGTGTGGCCATGAGCTCATCCAGCGTCTCTTCGCTGTAGACCTTGAAGGCAAAATGGTCCAGGCCAGCAGAGTCAGATTCCCTCAGGACAACACTGTGGTGGTCTTTTTCGTCCCAGGCTTTGTAGTACACCAGACCCTGGTCATCCACTAACATTTCGCGCAGCCCCATCCGGTCGCCGTAGTGGACTTTCGCCTCGTTCAGATCGGTAACCCGAATCTGCACCTCACCCAGTCGCAGTACACCTTTCATAGACATGACACACTCCCTTTTATGGTTATAAAATCAAATCGCGTTGACTACTACACCCTACCAGACGGCCGCATATTCACGGACACTGCATGCCAGCTAGTCGGCAACCGCGACATTAATACCTCGTGCTTTTGCCATTGTCAGTGCCGTATCCTCTATCATATCCTCCTGGCCACCAATCATTTTCCGTCGCCCCAGTTCGACCAGGATGTCACGGGTAGCAATGCCATACTTGCTGCCGATGCGGTTGGCGTGTAACAAGAAAGTTGAGTACACACCAGCATAGCCCATGGTGAGAGATGAGCGGTCTACCCGCACGACATGCTCCATCATCGGCAAGATGATGTCCTCGGCCATATCCATCAGTTTGAACAGGTCGCAACCGGTTTCGATACCCATGCGATCGCACACTGCGACAAACACCTCGGAAGGGGTGTTACCGGCTCCGGCACCGAGACCGCCGACAGAAGCATCGATCCGGGATGCTCCCGCTTCAATTGCCGCTATCGAATTCGCTATCGCCATACCCATGTTATTGTGACCGTGAAAGCCAAGCTCTGTTTTCTCTTGGAGATTCTCACGCAGGAGCGCAACCACGCTTCTCACATCGCCAGGCAACATATAACCAGCAGAATCAGTGACATAAACCGTATTCGCGCCGTAGGACTCCATCTTCCTCGCTTCGGCCAGCAGGCCCTCAGCAGTATTGAGGTGCGCCATCATGAGAAAGCCAGAGGTATCCATCCCCAGTTCGCGGGCACAGGCGATATGCTGGGGTGATGTATCGGCCTCAGTGCAATGCGTTGCAACATGGACGCTGCGCACGCCGTGATCAAACGCAGAGCGCAGCTCTTTCATCGTACCCAGCCCGGGTATCAGCAACACCGACATGACCGCATTACTGAGCACCGGCGCCACCGCATCCCAGTACTCCTCGTTGCTATGCGGTGCAAACCCATGTTGCAGCGAGTTGCCACCGAGGCCTGCGCCGTGCGATACCTGTAGTATGGGAACGCCAGACGCATCCAGTGCACGGGCAACATTGACCATTTCCTCAGTGGAAATCTGTTCGCGTTTGGCATGCATGCCATCGCGTAAACACATGTCGTGCAATAGTACTTTTCTTCCCTTGAAGCAGTGCTCGCTCATCGGGCCTCTCCCGACGAAACTGATCGAAAGGCAGTACTTTCCGCCCTGCGCGTGAGTGAACTTTCAGCGATCATTTCCGCTGTACGACATGCCGCGGCAGTCATAATATCGAGATTACCTGCGTAGGTCGGCAAATAGTCACCCAGCCCTGCTACCTCCATGAACACCGCCACCTTGTTACCCTCGAATACCGGACCATTAACCAATTTGTAACCCGGTACGTAGCGCTGGACCTCTGCGATCATGGACATGACAGACTCCGTAATTCTGCTCTGGTCGGGAAGCTGATCGGTCAGGCAATAAATCGTATTGCGCATGATCATCGGCGGGTCTGCGGGATTGATAACCGCCAGCGCCTTGCCGCGGCGGGCACCTCCCACCTCGCAAATGGCGTTGGAGGTGGTATAGGTGAATTCGTCGAGATTAGCGCGGGTGCCGGGGCCAATGGAGAGCGAGGCGAGGCTGGCGATTATTTCGGCGTAATCCACCGCCTGGATGCGACTCACTGCATGCACTATCGGGATGGTGGCCTGACCCGCACAGGAGATCATGTTGACGTTCATTGCCTCCCCGAGAGCCCGAAGATTGACAGGGGGCACACACAGCGGGCCGATCGCGGCGGGAGTCAGGTCGATAATATAGACCCCCTGCTCGTTTACTTTTCTGGAATTCTCGGCGTGGGCATAGGCAGAGGTCGCGTCGAAGGCTATCTGGATGCCATCCTCACCCAGCTGCGGCAGCACCGCATCGATTCCCTCGTGGGTAGTTTTCAAACCCATTTTGCGGGCAATCGCGAGGCCCTCTGACTTTGGGTCAATACCCACCATCCAGACGGGGTTCAGAATGTCGCTTCGCTGCAGCTTGAACAGTAAATCGGTACCGATGTTGCCGGAGCCTATAAGGGCACAGGGGATTTTACTCATTGTCAGGAACCCCGTCCTCTTTGCCACTTTTGCGTTCTGCCATGGTCACGCCGCCTACAGAGAAATCGTGGGGCCCAAGCTCATGAATCATGATGCGGACCGATTCCGGTTTCGCATCGAGTACCTGGCAAACAGTTTCACATACTCTGCGCGCCAGCTCCTGCTTCTGCGCAGCGGTACGATTTTCCATCATGTTCATCTGGATGATCGGCATAGATATTGTCCTCTATGAACTTACAACGCGTATCAGAAAACGTCAGTACAAACCCGGGGAGCAAGCCGCTACACCCTGAGTCTCCAGAGTATCTTTGTACTGCGGGACGAACAGTTCAGTCCAATACCTTTCAGCGGGAGTCCTGATACACTTAAGGTATCAGTAGTTGACCTCGGTTATATGCGAGGATATCGAACCCATGCGAGTCAACCCCAGCTTATTGAACAAGATCGTACCAGGGACATTGCGAAGTGCAGCTAACCGCTATTGAACTTAGACACCTCCGTTACTTCATCGCTGTAGCTGATGCGGGCACCTTTAGAGGGGCGGCATTACAGCTACACGTATCGCAACCGCCTCTTACCAGGCAGATCCAGCAACTTGAAGGTGTACTGGAAGTCAAACTATTCGAACGCAAGTCTCGCGGCGTCGAGCTCACCGCCCCGGGCGAAGTGCTGTATGAGGAAGCAAATAATATCCTGGCTTTGGTCGACCAGGCTGCGCTGCGAACCAAACAGGCCGGGGAAGGCCAGCTGGGCCGACTGGACGTCGGGATATTCGGCTCGGCAATTTACGGCGCCGTGCCCACCATCATTCGTGAATTTCGCGCCACTCATCCGAAGGTCGAAATAATCCTGCACAACCTGGACAGACCGGGCCAGATCAAGGCTTTGAGAGAGCGGCGACTGACCGCAGGATTGAATCGCTTTTTTGGCGATGAGCCCGGGCTCTCATGGGAGAAGGTTCACAGCGAAAGAATGAACCTGGCGGTCTACCTCGATCATCCGTTCGCCAACAGGTCCAGCATTACCCCGTCGGAAGTAGGCCATGAACCACTGATCCTCTATCCCAGAAAAGTGCGCCCCAGCTTTATCGATTATGTGCAAAAAATGTTTCATGAATGTGGCATCACGCCAAATATCGCCCACGAGGTGGACGATGTGACGACCGCAATTGCATTGGTCTCCAGCGGCATGGGGCTCAGCCTCGTGACCCAGTCCGCCAGCAACCTCAGGCTCCCGAATGTTGGCTATATACCCCTGGAACACAACGCTAATGGGGAATTCGACCTGGACATCATCTACCGATCTGATGATTCCTCGCCCCTGCTCCAAACGTTCCTCGAAACGGTGCGGGCACTGCGGAGCGAGATCATACCGGACCCCGAATAAATCGACCAAAGGAGGCATACCTGACGTGCAGAGAATTGGAGACAGCCTGAGGGGTAAACACGTTCTTATTACCCAGTGCGAGGATTTCATGGGCCCGGCGCTGGTAAGCGCGTTCACCGCACACGGCGCCCGGGTCATATCGGATGCGCGAAATCTGGCTGCGCCTGAGAGCTCTGAAGAGCTGATAGCGGGCGCCGGCGAAGTAGACGTCCTGATCGTTAATCTGGCCATCAGAAATCCGCGCAATCCCTTTGAGGACGTCACACCAGCAGAGTGGCGCGAGGTGTTTGCTCACCTGGTGGACCCTCTGCCGCGACTGTTCGGCGCTGTCCTGCCACAGATGATCGCCAGAGGGCATGGCAAAATTGTCGTCATGGGTAGCGCATCGGCCCTGCGAGGTATGAACAATGCGTCGACTTACAGTGCCGCCCGTGGTGCACAGGTTTCTTACGTACGTGCAATAGGCACGGAAGTGGCATCGCGCAATGTCCAGGTTAACCTCATCGCCCAGAACTTTGTCGATAATGAAACTTATTTTCCGCCGGACCTGCAGGCGACAGATGGCTTCAAGCAGCGACTGCAGCGAGAAGTGCCTGTTCAGCGTCTCGCGACACCCGAGGAGGACGCATTGTTCGCCATCTTTCTGGCATCCAGCGAGGTGAATTTTTTCGCGGGTCAAAGCATACCCTTCGCGGGCGGATGGGTAACCTGAAGCGCCGCTTGGTAATAACCTTATAAAAAATATATATATACGCTAATTTGGGTTTGAGCTAAACCCTGATAGATTATCGATATTTTTAGCGCTATGCTTAGCCGCAAGCTGAAAATCAAACTTTTTAGCAGAGCACCGCAAGCAGAGTAGACGATATGGAATCAAAAACGCTGACAGACCAGGCCTACCGGCGCCTGCGGGAAGATATCATTCACGGCAAATACCCGCCGGGCAGCAAATTACGCATCGAATTCCTGAAGCAAACCTACGAAGTAGGCGCCACCCCACTGCGCGAGGCACTTTATCAGCTGAGCGCGGACGGGTTTGTGCAGGTGCAGGGCCAACGCGGTTTTCGGGTGGCGGATATGTCGCTGGAGGAACTGGAAGACATCACCAATCTACGGGTAGTGCTGGAAGGCATGGCATTGACCGAAAGTACCGGCAACAGTAACGACGAGTGGGAGTCCCGGGTTGTCGCCGCCTTTCATCACCTGACCAAGGCAGAGAGCCAGGACTCTCCGGATATACAGGAATGGGAAACCCGCAATCGGGAGTTTCACCTGGCACTGGTTTCCTGTTGCGATTCCGTCTGGCTGATGCGTTTCCACGAGATCCTGTATGACCAGCACAAGCGCTACCGCAATATCGCCAGGATTGATCGCTCCAGCCGGCGCAACGTTCACGAGGAGCACACCGCTATCTTCAATGCCGCCCTGGCTAAAGACATCAAGGCCCTGTGTGCAGCCAATGAACTACACATTCGCCGCACGGCCGAGATCACCGGACAAATTCTCTCGGAAAACCCGGACGAGTGAGAAGCCGTAATGACACTTGAGTCGGTTGCCGCTTTAATTATTCGCTAAGCTCGAATCAACATTACTCTGCACGAGCCACTCACAAGGAGATTTCATGTTAACGCTGCACTTTGCACCCAATTCCAGGGCGGGACGTATTGTCTGGTTACTCGAAGAGTTAGGGCTGCCCTACAACATCAATAAAATGGCTTTTCATCCGCAGGAGCTGAAATCCGATGAACATCGCGCGCGCCACCCACTGGGGCGGGTCCCGGTGCTGGATGATGGTGCCGTCAGTCTGTTTGAGTCGGGCGCAATCATTGAATACATTCTGGAGCGGCATAAAAATGGCGGCTTGAAACCGGCGGTGGACTCTCCGGAATTCCCCGACTACCTGCAATGGTTCCACTATTGTGAAGGCATGGTAATGCCATCGGTGAATATTATTGTCGTCAATACTGTGCTCCTGCCGCCGGAACGCCGCGATGACAAGGCGTTGGCGCAGGCCCAGCGTTTATTGGCCAAAACCCTGGCACCGGTAGATGCGGCACTTGCAGGTAAAGATTACTTAACAGGCAATTTTTCTGCAGCGGACATTATGCTCGGGCATGCCTGCTTTATGAGCGATCAACTGGGCTGTGTTAGTGAGGAAATGGCAAACCTCAAGGCCTATGTGGCCAGGATTGCGGCGCGCCCGCATTTCAAAACTGCTATAGAAATGCACTAGGGCAAGGCTGACGGGACATTTCTTCGACTGCATTGCATAACTGCGATCAAGCACCTTTTAACCACCCGAGTTTTCTAAAACGTCATCGATTGGAGGGGCTCGCAGGTTTTTGCAGTTTGACATCGCGTTCCTGGGCCCCCCGGGGACGACCTCCAGGGCCCGGCGGGGTGTGTTCAGCGTAGAAGGTCAATCAGACACGCAACCATGCCTTTCGTCGATCATTAAACAATTTAAACCAGTTGGTTTATAACGTTTTCTTCCCAAAGCTGAAGCGAATAAACCCCACACTCTGTCGCTTTACCTATATTTCAAAGCTGTATAGTACCCTCCTGCTCTCGAATTTTCGATAATTCGAACATATTTCAATCAATTATTGCCTCACAATAGTCATTGTTTATATCATATGGTATAAACATATTTTTGCGGCATCACCACCCTACCAAACCACCAGGAGAAAATTATGTCACTTACCGAACAACTAGCCACTCAGAAAGCGCAAAGCCTTGCGAACTTTCCAGAAGATGTTAAAAATCGCCTGCTTGGTGACCTCGATGATCTTGGACAATCCGGCATGGTTGATCGCGCACCGAAAGTAGGCGATCAACTTAAAGACTTCGTCTTGATCAACCACCTGGGCGAGGAGCGAAACCTGGCATCCCTCAGAGCAAACGGGCCGGTAGTGATTACCTTCTACCGTGGTGGCTGGTGCCCCTATTGCAATCTCGAACTGCGTGCATACCAGGCCGTTCTGGAGGAAATTCAGGCCACTGGTGCCACTCTTGTGGCAATCACACCAGAACTACCAGATGCTTCCCTGTCAACGACAGAGAAAAATGAACTCACCTTCGAAGTTCTGACAGACACTAACGCGGACTACGCCCGTTCACTGGGCCTTGTTTTCACTTTGCCGGAAGCTACCCGCCCCATATACGAAAAATTCGGTATCGCAGTTGAAGAGCACAACGGCAAAGGGCAATTTGATTTCCCGCTCGCGGCCACCTTTATTGTTGACGTTGATGGCACAGTGATCAGCAGCTACGTCAACGTAGACTACACCCTGCGGCAGGACCCGAAAGATGTTATTGAAAAACTGAAAGCACACAAAAGGTAGGTTCTGAAAGCCGCCCTGAAACGTGTCATTTCGGTGAAGCTTGTACTATCACTGCTCTGGCCCACGAAAAACACGGAGCATTGACCCTCATTGGGCGGCTGTCTATACCATCTGGTATATTGCAATCTGTGCACTCAAATACGCTACTAGCCATAGGCTACAGTCAGCATGATCACTTTTTGTATCACACGGTATAAACATGCTATAAATTGCCAATGTAGTTAGATGAGAGCCGAAAAATATGCCCTGGGAAAAATCCTTTGATGAAGACGTTGCCCTGGATAAAGCCATGCAGGTGTTTTGGAGTAAGGGTTTTGACTCCGCATCGATAGCCGACCTCATTGAGCACACAGGAATCAACCGCGGCAGCCTCTACAACGCCTTTGGTGGCAAGCACTCGTTGTTTGTAAAGGCGCTATTGAAATATGACCGGGAGAATCGGCAGGCCACCCTGGCACGGCTTGAAGCCCTGGACGATCCAAAGCGGGCTGTAGGTGAATTTTTCGATAACATCGTCGCCAGCTCCCTGGTGGATACCGAGCGCAAGGGGTGCTTTTTATTCAATACCGTCCTGGACAGCGGCACTCACGATGAGCAGGTCAATGAAATTGTCGCCAACGGTCTGCGGGAAATTGAAGGCTTCTTTAGGCGCAGTATCGAAGTGGGACAGGCGCGCGGCGATATGCCCCAGGAGATCGATCCGGAATCCAAAGCCAAGACACTGCTGGCGCTGGCCCTCGCTATTCGAGTTCTCGGCCGCGGCCCTTACAACGCGACCGCTCTTCAGACGATTGCCGATGAAGCCAAGCAGCTGATAGCCTGAACCCCAACACCAACTCTTAAAGGTAAACCTCATGACTAAACCCGTGTGTCTTATTATCGGCGCAGGAGCAGGGATTGGCGGAAATGTCGCCAAGAAGTTTGCACTTGAAGGCTATCATGCGCATTTATGCCGCCGCAGCGATGAAGCAGGCCTGAATCGCCTGGTTGAGCAAATAAATGCGGCCGGTGGCTCGGCTACGGGCCAGCTACTCAACGCGATCGAAGACGGCGCCATTGAAACTCTGGTAGCCGAGGTTGAAGACAATATCGGTCATATCGATGTAGTCCTCTATAACCTTGGCGCGCAGATAGGAGATCACTCCCTGGCGGAGACATCCGCCAAAGTGTTTGAAAGAGGCTGGCGGATGGGAACATTCGGTCTGTACCGCCTCGCCTTTGCGCTAACTCCCCGAATGGAGGCGCGCGGCCACGGTACGATACTCGTGACATCAGCCACGTCGGCAATGCGGGGCAACAAAGGGCAGCATTCTCACGCAGCCGCGATGGGTGGCCGACGCATGCTGTGCCAGACGCTTAATGCAGAGTTCGCACCCAAGGGAATTCATGTTGCTCATATTGTCGTGGACGGTTCCGTTGATGCGCCCGACACACTCGGCAAGATGCTTGGGGAAGAACTATTTCAGGAACTCCGGGAGACCAAAGGTGGTGCACATGACGGGCTGATGCTACCGGAGAAGATTGCAGAGACCTACTTTCACGTGGCAAAGCAGCACCGCTCTGTGTGGACCCATGAGTTGGACCTCAGGGCCTATTCAGATACGGCCTGGTGGAACCATGACTGAAGCTGCATCACTGTCACTACGGCCTCAATGGCCGGCGGGGACATAAGCACCCCGGATCAGGCATCGACCACTCACACAGGGAGCAGAACACATGACCGACATTGCCATCGTACTTGGAGTAAGCGCCACCAATGGATTGGGGGCTGCTATTGCCCGTAGATTTTCTGCCGCCGGTATGCACGCTGTAGTTGCGGGGCGCAGGTCGCAACGACTGGCCGCTGTTGTTGAAGACATTAAGGCGCGAGGCGGTCAAGCCTCACTTTGTGTTAGTGACGCAACCGACGCCTCAGCTCTGGAGAAACTGATGGCCAACGCCAACAGCCTGGGCACTGTAAAAGCGGTTGTTTTCAACGTCGGTAACAACCAGCCGATGGCGTTTGAGGATCTGACGGAGCAAACATTCGAAACTTTCTGGCGTACTTGCACACTGGCCGGGTTTCTAACGGCCAAGGCGGCATTACCGACTTTACTGCTTAATGGTGGCTCCCTGCTTTTTACCGGCGCCTCCGCCTCAATGCGCGGCCGACCGGGCTTCGCACACTTCGGTGCGGCAAAAGCCGGGTTGCGCAATTTGGCCCAGGCGCTGGCAAAGGACTATGGTCCCAAGGGCGTACACGTCGGCCACGTTGTGGTCGATGGCGTTATAAACGGTGAAATGGTACGAACACGCTTTGGTGACTACCTGGATCAACTCGGCGAAGACGGCTCTCTTGAGCCTGAAGCGATAGCAGAGGCTTTCTGGTTCATGCACACCCAACCAAGGAATACCTGGACATTTGAGCTGGATGTACGTCCTTTCAAGGAAACCTGGTAGTTGTCACCAGACAATGTGGGGGGCTCATAACATCCGGCGCTAGACTGAGTGACATCTCGCTGCACAGTGTCCAGTACAGGTAACGCCCAAAAGCCTATGGTTGGAACAACTTTCTCCATGTAATACGGATGAGAGGGATTCAACTGGTTATGGTTCAGTCAAGGGCACTGTCATCTCGAGTGACCTAATTTACTTTTGTAACATTTCCCGTGCACTACTCAAGAAATTCTCCTTCTCTTCTTCACTGTCTTCCAGTAATAACTTGTCGAGACTATAGGGAACAGCAACTCCAGCCATCATGCCGGGCTGCTGATCCATCTGCGCCATCCAGCGCTGCAGATTATCAAGGCCTGACGTGGAGACCCCGGACCATGTGTGCGTGCGTACCCAGCACCAGTTTGCGATGTCGGCGATGGAGTAATCAACAGCCAACCAGGTGCTGTCTGATAATCGCGTATTCAATACTTCGAATAGACGACGGCATTCGTTTTGATAGCGATCAATAGCCGGTTGGATCTTCTCTGGAAAGTATCGATAAAACACATTGGCTTGACCCATCATCGGGCCAATGCCGCCCATTTGAAACATCAGCCATTGGATTACCAGTGCACGGCCTTTCTCGTCGGCGGGTAAAAGTTTTCCAGTTTTCTCTGCCAGATAAATCATAATCGCCCCTGACTCAAACAAGCTGAAGTCACCGTTGGAGCGATCAACGATTGCGGGTATACGACCATTCGGGTTGAGTGCAAGAAATGCGGGATCTTTCTGCTCATTCTTCCCAAGATCAATCGCATGCACGGTGTACTCCAGCCCAAGAGCTTCCAGCGTACAGGATACTTTATGGCCGTTGGGCGTTGCTGCGGTATATAGGTCAATCATATTCATGAGTCTCCGTAATTGTCTGAATTCGTCTTATGGTATTAAAAAGAAAGAACAGCGGATAGAACTCTACCACTGCCGGCCCGGATGCGGTGACCAATACGTCACAATCAGCCCATTGCCATTACACGAGGTCATGGAATATCTCGCACGATGGTATGTGCAGGCATCAGAAACGAGCTTCTCTCATAATGGGATTGAACGTTTCTGCACCAGACTCGGGCATCAGAGGCCTGGCCGGAAATATTTCATCTAACCATAACTCTATTTCACTGGATTCTGTCCGTCATTCATTGCCATATTTAACACCCGGCACCATTGTTTGACCTGTAAACTTCAGCTCCTCACTGGTCAGTGGGTTAACGTTAATCGCCGTATAGCCAAGTCGTTTGTAGATACTTTTTGATCATACGGGCTGGTCGCGCAGTGTCCGGACACATCGCGCTGAACGTGTGGTGCAATGCCCGTACAAAGTGTATCTCATGCTTCATATTTCAGTCCTTTCCACACTCCGCACTCTTCCCGGCGATTGCGCGTGGAGGGTCAGCATAGATTTTTGGGACGTTTAGTCCAGCTTTTTCGTTTGCGCTATCGACACCGCGCTGGAGCCTTTCTTTACCAGGACCTGGCGGCCGGATAAAGTCCGACTGGTAAAATAATGCCGTTGAGGAAGGCTGTCGTTTTTCTCGCGAACCGTGAGAGAAAGCGGCAACTGCATAACCCAGTACCTTTGCGAACAGCCCGTTCCTGGACTACTGTTTATAAAAGGTGGCTACAATTGAACCGGATGCCAATCTGACGCGTAACAACGCTAATGCCCCTTTGTCTGATTGCCAGAATAAACCAGGAGCTCAGCACATGTTCGTGAGAATAAAGCACTTTTTGACTAATAGGCGTGCAACAGCGCGTATTGGGCGGATACTCGGGCTACCCCTGTTATTCAGCCTCTTTGCGGCCAGCCTCGCCCAGGCGCAGGACAAGCCTAATATTCTCGTCCTGTGGGGCGACGATATCGGCTGGTTCAATACCAGCGCTTACAACCGCGGCATGATGGGATACCGAACCCCCAATATCGATAGTATTGCGTCCGAGGGTGCCATCTTTACCGACTGGTATGGGGGGCAAAGCTGTACTGCAGGGCGCGCCGCCTTTATTACCGGCCAGAGCCCGTTTCGCACAGGCCTGCTGAAAGTTGGCCTGCCTGGCGCAAAGGAAGGTATATCTGAAAAGGATCCCACGCTGGCAGGGCTGCTGAAGAATCATGGTTACATGACCGCGCAATATGGCAAGAACCACCTGGGCGACCTGGACATACACCTGCCCACCAACCACGGTTTTGACGAGTTCTTTGGCAACCTGTATCACCTCAACGCCGAGGAAGAGCCCGAGAGCCCGGACTATCCCAAGGGCGCTGCTTTCGCCAAGAAATTCGGCCCACGCGGAGTCATCAAATCAAACGCGGACGGCAAAATTGAGGACACAGGGCCGCTGTCCAAAAAACGTATGGAAACAGTGGATGAGGAAGTAACTGCCGGCGCTATCAATTTCATGGAGCGAGCGGTGAAGGCGAACAAGCCCTTCTTCCTCTGGTGGAACTCTACCCGCATGCATGTTAACACCCACCTGAAGCCGGAATCCGAAGGGGTTACCGGACTCGGCATCTATGCCGATGGCATGGCCGAGCACGACAAGCACGTCGGTGAGCTGCTGGCGAAAGTCGATGCGCTTGGTATCGAAGACAACACTATTATCATGTACTCAACCGACAATGGCGCTGAGATGTTTACCTGGCCGGACGGCGGCATGTCGCCCTTCCGCAACGAAAAGAACACCAACTGGGAAGGTGGGTATCGGGTTCCTACCATGATCAAGTGGCCCGGTGTGATCAAGCCAGGAACCGTCTATAACGACGTGTTCTCCCACGAAGACATGCTGCCCACCTTGCTGGCGGCGGCAGGAGAACCGGACATTAAGGAAAAACTGCTCAAAGGGCACCGCGCGATTGGCCGCAATTACAAGGTTCACCTGGACGGCTACAACATGATGCCCTACTTCAACGGTGACGTTAAAGAGGGGCCACGCCAGGAGTTCTTCTACTGGACTGATGACGGTCAGCTTGCGAATCTGCGCTATGGCCGCTGGAAGATGGTTTTCATGGAGCAGCGGGCACACGGTTTCAACGTGTGGCAGGACCCCATGGTGGTACTGCGCTTGCCGAAACTGTTTGACCTACGCGGCGACCCGTTTGAGCGGGCCGATGTAGAGGCCTCTCCCTATGACATGTGGCGCTTCGACCGCGCTTACCTGGTTTTGCCAGCGGTGGGCTACGTTGCACAGCACCTGGAGACCTACAAGGAATTCCCACCGCGGCAGGAGGCGGGTAGCTTTAACCTCAACAAGGTTCTGGAAATGTTGCAGAGCAACTCGTCCAGCAATTAATCCGGAATCGTTTGCTACTGGAGTACCGGGCGGAACCAGCGCCCGGTTGATTCAGGCCAGGCTTGCAGCGTCCCGAACCTGTGTATCGCTTACTCTACAATGAATATTTCCACGCACCGGTAGTTTCCTCACACACTGAAAACCCCCCTCGAATCCCGGCGAAGTTGGGCTGAGTAGTCAACATCGCCGGGCGCTGGGGGGAACAGTTATCGGGGAATCACGTCGAAAGACAGGGTATAGTTCAGTGCTGAAGCAGCGGGCCGGTCATCCTTTATTACAACTCCCCCGCGCAAAATGGACCAATATTCAGTGGAGCAATAGATGAGTCTCAGCACAGCGAAGCACATCCAGATCAATGGCATGGTAGCGCCCGGGTTTGAATCAGTTCGGCAACTATACGAGCACCAGATGAACACGATGGCGGAGCAGAACACGCAACTCTGCGTGTACTATCGTGGCGAAAAGGTGGTGGATTTGTGGGCGTCGGCAACCGGTGACAGCAATTTTTCAGCTGACTCACTGGTCAACGTTTTCAGCAGTGGGAAAAGCCTTGAGGCTATCGCTATTGCCTCGCTCGTGAGCAAAGGCTTGCTGAGCTACGATGCCAGGATCACGCAATACTGGCCAGAATTTGGCGCCAATGGCAAAGACGGGCTGACCGTTGCCGACCTCATGAGGCACGAAGCGGGGCTTGCCAATTTTGATACATCGCTCGATATGGAAGATTTATTTACAGCGAATATCAAAAAAAATGCCGTGGGTCGCATTATTGAAGGACATGCGTCACGCTTTGGCACTAGCGGCGGAAAACGGGAATACCACGCCCTCACCCGGGGATGGATCGTCAATGAGGTTTTTCGGAGAGTAGATCCTGCGGGCCGCACCATCGGCGAATTTCTGCGCGAGGACATCAGTCAGCCTCTGAACGTCGACGCCGTGGTAGGTGTCAATGATCAGGAATTGGAGCGAGTCTCCAAAGTCCGTGCGTTGGGTTTCGGTTATCAGCTCCTGCAGAGCCTCAAGCCCCGGTTTCTCGGCAGGCGTATCGTACACAACATTTTCCAGATCCTGGGCAAACTCATGCGGGTTATGCCGTCCTTGATTAAGGGAAGAAAGGCCGGAATCCCACCCCCTTTCGTGGGGATGGGCCTTATGGGGTTCTTCAATAATCCGGGCTTTGACAGAGGCGAGACGCCTTCAGCCAATGCCAAGTGTTCCGCCAGGGGCCTGGCGAAGATAGCGGCCATGATGTCGGCTGGCGGACGGTGGGAGGGCACCGAATATTTGAGCGACCAGGCCTGGAAGGCCATGCATGAGAACCCCGTGAAAGCCGATATGGGCGCGCTATTAACCACGCGCTTTACTCAGGGCGGGGTGGACAGTTTTACTGCCTGCACACCGGACAGCACTCAGGCTGAACGTGCCTTCAATGAAGGCAGAGAAGGCTTCTTCGGGTGGATGGGGCTAGGTGGCTCCATTTTTCAGTGGCATCCCGAGCTGGATATTGGCTTTGGGTTCGTACCCACATCGCTGCATGTGCTCGATTTTCTCAATGAACGGGGAAAAATGTATCAGGCAGAAACCTTGAATTGCATAGCGAGGATGAGTGCGCCGCAGTCTGCCTGAATCTTTACCGGTCTTCGCAGGCATGAGGGAAATCGTCAACAACGTCGATAGCCCTGGCATTCCTCAGACCGACAATCCAACTGAAACAGATTCAGGACGAAGTCATTGCAGCGGTATTGACCGATGGCAATATTTAGCCCATCTTTCAGTCAACGATCACTACTAATAAAAGGAGATATTAAAAATGCCACTCGACCCCCATACAGAAGGCCTGCTGAAAGCACTCCAGGAGCAGGGACTCAAGTCCTTTGAACAGATGAGCGTTGAAGAAGCGCGCGGTGCCATCGAAACCTTCGCCGGCCTTCAGGCCGAGCCACAAGAGGTCAAGCAGGTCATCGAGCAATCGGTCGAAGGCGAAGGCGGTCCGCTACAGGTGCGTGTCTATGTGCCCGATGTGGCGGGACCACTGCCGGTACTGGTTTACTACCACGGCGGCGGCTGGGTTGGCGGCAGTCTTGCTGTGGTCGATGAGCCCTGCCGTGCGCTGGCCAATCGCAATGGCGCGGTCGTAGTGGCGGCGACCTACCGCCTGTCGCCGGAAGCGAAATTTCCCGCTGCAACGAACGATGCTTATTCCGTTCTCTGCTGGGCCAGCGCACACGCTGCGGAATTTGGCGGTGACCCCGCGCGCCTCGGCGTGATCGGCGACAGCGCAGGCGGCAATCTCGCTGCCGTCGCTGCGCTGATGGCACGCGATCGCGGTACACCAGCCGTCAAAGCGCAAATCCTCACCTACCCGGTAATCCAACGCGACGGTGATTTTGCGTCGCGGGAAGAGAACCGCGAGGGTTATCTGCTCACCACCGCTGGGGTTGCCTGGTTCTGGGATCAATACCTGGCGCGGGATGAAGACGCGAGCAATCCGCTTGCCTCGCCGATCATGGCGGAAAGCCTGGCGGGGTTGCCGCCCGCGCTGGTCATGACCGCGGAGTTCGACCCGGCCCGGGACGAGGGCGAAAGCTTCGGCCACGCCCTGGAAAAGGCGGGCGTTCCTGTCACCATTCAGCGATTCGACGGCCTGATTCACGGCGTCTACTGGATGTCCGGCGTGGTGCCTCGCAGTGCTGAGTTGCACGAGACGATCACGGACTTCGTGAGCAGGCACCTCAGCTGAGCTGTGGTGTCCGGACGTCACCCTCCATGCGGCCGAGGTACTGTCGAGTCCTGTAAAAGCATCTTAAATGTGTTTGAACACCGCGTGTTTTGGTCTGCCTGCTTTGTTGCTGTTGTTATAAAATCTTTCGACAAAAAGATGCTTTTCAAAACACCGCCCTCGCATCAATGTCGTTACGCAGCTATCCACCATTGAAGGTGGGCCACAAACATAGGTGTTGTACCCTTCGAATTTTCCCTCGAAGTGGCGATAGGCCAGTTCCTGGAGACAACCCCACTGGTTGTCTCCACAGGGTGGCGAGTTATTGCCATTGACCGCCAATAGCAGGGTAACGTTGGCGCGCTCCCGAGCGTATTGTTCAAATAAATCCCGATAGTAAATGTCTTGCTCACTTTGCGCCCCGTAGATGAGGGTTATGGGGCGCGGGTCATTGCTTTCAACAAGTTCCATTACCATGGATTTGACACCGGACAAGCCAGAACCGCCGGCGAGAAAAATCATTGGCTCAGGCAGCGA
Organism: uncultured Haliea sp.; assembly: GCA_963977485.1. Lineage (GTDB taxonomy): Bacteria > Pseudomonadota > Gammaproteobacteria > Pseudomonadales > Halieaceae > JARRPM01. The sequence continues at coordinate 317,192 of CAXBOW010000002.1, read as the reverse complement.
TTTTCTAATATAGAACTGTCCGTAGGGGCCGCTAACACTCAAGACATCGCCCACCTGTAATGTATTGTGTAAGTAATGGGTAACTTCGCCCTCCTCCACCAGGGCCACGTTTAATTCAATAACGTTATTCGAAGACGGGGGGCTCGCGATAGAGAATGCTCTGGGGTCGCCGCCCAGCCCAGGGACAGATAAATTGATGTATTGCCCCGCCTGGAAATCCAGGCCATCGCCCCCCACAGCGAGGAAGATCGATTTAATTTGGGGAGCGAGGTCCTGGATACTGGTCACCACGGCCTCAAAGTCGCCGACTCTGTGCCGCTCAGCATCGGGTTCGTTTTCTATATCCGCCTCTATTATCAGGTCGGCAAGGGGCAGCGCACAACAGGCCAGAACCCTGCCCTCGCCTCGCTCGCTGTCCAGTAAGGCGAACTCGGATGCCTCTCCAATATCCACCTCACCCTCTACCACCACAATTTTGCAGGTTGAGCATACGCCGTGCGAGCAGGCGTGGGGCAGGTATACGCCGGACTTCAGGGCTGCATCCAAAATGGTCTGCCCCTCCTCCACGTCAAAAGTATCGCCCGATGGCTCCACCTTTACCTGGTAGGTCATTTTACCGCTCCCGTGGATTTTGCCATCTGCCAACTGTGCCTTCTTCGGTGTTAACGGCACATAACTCAAACCACCATTCAGTGCTGTCCACGAAAACTGACCAATTCGCCCGCGAAGTTTTCAAATGGGTAACTCCCGCTAAAGACACACATTGATTTGCAAATTTCACGCCAACATCCTATTAGCGAAGTTACCCAATGCATTGCAAGGCGAGATTATCCTGCTGCGCCCTGAGATTTATGATTAGATAAAACCTAAGCTGAATATGCAGCCATATTATCGTTGGCCAGCAAAAATATTTGCTGATATAGTAAAAATCATAATAATTTGCACGTGATGCTTAATGACCGTATGCAAAAGAAACAGCCCGCCATAGAGTTTCCAAACGCCGCAGATTTAGCCCGGCATGTACACTTCAGCCCGGAACAGGGCAAAATCTGGCTTGATGAGCAGCGCTGTGTCCTACAAACAATCCCTGCCCTGTCCAGTTCACGACACGAGATCATTCAATCAATAGGGACGGAAAGAGCCCGGGGCCTGTATATGCGCGCCGGGTACAGGAATGGCAAAGTGGATGCCGAGCTTGCTCGCAAGTCCAGGCCCGGTGCAAGCATCAAGGACTTATTCCTTGCCGGACCACAATTGCACATGCTGCGCGGCATGGTCCAGGTAGAACCCCTGGTGCTCGAACTGGATCCCGCGCGGGGGCATTTCCTGATGGAGCATATCTGGATTGACTCTTACGAGGTCGATATTTCCCTGGCGGAAAAGGGTGTGCTTGACTGGCCGGTGTGCTGGAATCTGCTCGGTTACGCCTGCGGCTTTGGCTCGAACATCATGGGCTTCGATATTTTATTTAAGGAAGTTTCGTGTCGCGGCCAGGGAGACAATGAATGTCGCATCATAGGCAAGTCCCTGGCGGAGTGGGACAACGCTGAAGACTATCAAATATTTTCCCGTTCGGATTCCTTGCTGGATACCCTTTATAGCGTACAAGCACAGGTTGCGCTGGGCGTTTCCGGCGAAGATGATGAAGGCATATTTTCCACGCTTGTGGGCGAGTCGAGGGTCTTCAAAACGACCTGCAGCCTGGCCAACAAGGTGGCCTCCTCTAAAGCCTCAGTCTTACTAACGGGTGAGACCGGGGTAGGCAAGGAGATGATCGCGAAGGGAATTCACCTGCACAGTGAGCGATCCGACCAGGCATTTGTCGCAATTAATTGTGCCGCCATCCCACAAGAACTACTGGAAGCAGAGCTATTCGGAGTCGAGAAAGGTGCTTACACGGGGGCAACCCATTCCCGGCAGGGCCGTTTCGAGCGCGCCGATAAGGGGACGATTTTTCTTGATGAAGTAGTCGAACTGTCCGCGCGCGCCCAGGCAAGCCTGCTTCGGGTATTACAGGAACATGAATTCGAGCCTGTCGGCGGCACAAAAACTCGCCGTGTAGATGTGCGCATAATCGCCGCCACCAATGAGAACCTGGAAGATGCGGTAAAAACGCGGAAGTTTAGAGCAGACCTCTACTACCGCCTCAATGTCTTTCCCCTGCATATTCCCCCCCTGCGCGAGCGACTCGACGACATCCCCTTATTGGTCAGTTTTTTTGTTAAAAAGTACGAATCCCTCTATACGAAAAAGACGCTGGGCCTCTCAGATAGAGCCATAAACCAACTCTTACATCACCAGTGGCCCGGCAATATACGCGAGCTCGAAAACGCCGTTGAACGTGGCGTGATTTTGACAGAGGAGAATCAGCGCATAACGCTTGATTCCGTACTGCCCGGCGCGGGTGAGGAAAATGCCATTCAGGTCGACACCGATATAGCCGGGTTGGCCCAAGCCACTACCGACCCGGTAAAGGATAGGGAGCCCGACTCCTGGGCCGACACCATATTCAGTCAATCTATCTCTATGGACGATGTGGAGTCGGTGTTGGTGCAAAAAGCCATGTCGCTTGCCGGGGATAACGTGTCAAAGGCGGCCCGACTTTTAGGCCTTTCCCGGCCTGCCTTCGCCTACCGTCTCGCCAAGCTGCAACCCCCAAATCCCAATTAGGAAATTGCCATGATGAACAATAACCCGGAACTGGCCAATCGAATCCAAACAGGCGCCTTTACCACAAATTATCACGATGTGGGCAGCGGTGCCCCCGTGTTCCTCATTCACGGTTCCGGCCCCGGTGTCACCGCCTGGGCGAACTGGCGGTTGGTCATTCCAGCACTGGCGGAACAGCATCGGGTCATCGCTCCGGATATGGCCGGCTTTGGCTATACCGAGCGTGTAGATGGCTACGAATACACGATGGAGAACTGGGTCCAGCATGCCATTGACCTGATGGATGCGCTGGATATCGAAAAAACCCACCTGGTAGGCAATTCATTTGGCGGGGCCCTCGCCATTGCATTGGCTATTCGATACCCCCAGCGAGTAGAGCGGCTGATTCTTATGGGCGCAGCCGGGGTACCCTTTGAACTGACCCGGGGGCTGGATGAGGTCTGGGGCTATGAGCCCTCGGTTGAGAATATGAGAAACATGATGGACCTGTTTGCCTATGACCGCAGCCTGGTAACTGACGAACTGGCACAACTGCGCTATGAAGCCAGTATTCAGCCGGGCTTTCAGGAAACCTTCAGCCAAATGTTTCCCGCACCGCGACAGCGCAGTGTCGACGCCCTGGCCAGTGAGCTGCAAGATATAAAGAACATCCCCCATGAAACACTGATTCTCCACGGGCGTGAAGATGTCGTGGTCCCGCCCATCACATCAACAACCCTGTTTGACCTCATTCCGAACGCCCAACTCCACATGTTTGGATGCTGTGGGCACTGGACGCAGATTGAGCACAATGCCCGCTTTATTCGTCTGGTAAAAGATTTTCTTGCTGAAGCGCAGTAGAGACGAGACATCTGGCGGTTGCAGGGCTCTGCTCTCGAACTGGCCAAGAAAACGAAGACCGGGGTTTTATCATTTGATTAAAAAAAACAAGCCTTACTCTTTTAGACACTAACACACCTTGATAACACGCTCGTCTTTTCACAACACATTGACACTTTCATCGCCTCCCAAGCCCATCCGGCTTTTACCAAGGGGGCGCTGCGGGCCTATCGGAAAAATATCTTATCCGGTTGTTTTTTAAAGGAATAATAGTACTTTTTTGCCCTCCCCCATGACCGTAGTGCGCTTTTATTAACGCAAGACTTCCCCTGTGTTCAGGTCACCACCTGACGGCAGGCAGGCTCTGGCACAGATATTGCTATCCATATAGTGATATGTCTAAAAAAATAAAACTTCATGCCGGAATAGAAGGTCAACGATATGTGCGTGTGACCAAAGTGTTACACGACAAATACGTGGAATTTGAGTTTGCGATTGGCGACCCAACAATCAACGTTGAACTGGTTTTGCCTTTCGAACACTTCAGGAAATTCTGCGAGGACAACAACGCCCAGCATATAACAGCCGAACAGGAAGCTGCCGTTGATTACGATAAATTGAAATGGCGATTTGGTGTGCCGGGTTTCAGCGACGACAAGGCCAACTAGCATCATCTTACAGGAGCATATATGAGTATTGAAATTTCAGCGAAGGCCATCACTCCCATACGCCTGTCCTATGGCAATCTGGAGGAACGCTTTGGCAAAAAACGGCCCGCCTCGCGTTACCAGGAGGCGGTTTACGATGTGCAGCCCACTGCAAATTTCCAGTACCGGCCACTGTGGGATAAAAACCATGAAATTTACGATACAGGCCGAACCGCCATCGTCATGGAAGACTGGTACAGCTTTGCCGACCCTCGCCAGTTTTACTACGGTACCTATACCATCGCACGCGCCAAACAACAGGAAGTAGCCGAGCATAACTACGCCTTTGTTGACAAGCGTGACCTGCTGGACGAATTACCTGAGGATATCAAACAGGCCGTACGCGACATACTGGTCCCCCTGCGCCACGTTGAGTGGGCCGCGAACATGAATAACTGCCAGATAGACTGCATGGGCTATGGCACCACAATTTGCTCGGTGGCCATGTTCAACGCGATGGATCACCTGGGCATGGCCCAGTACATTTCGCGCATCGGCCTGCTTATCGACGGTAACGAAGCCACCGCGTTAGACGCCGCGAAAAAAAGATGGATGGATGCACCCGAATGGCAAGGACTGCGGCACGCCATAGAAGATATGTTCGTGTTGGAAGACTGGTTTGAATTGATGGTGGCACAAAACTTCGTGCTGGACGGGCTGATTTTTCCATTGTTTTGGGATCGATTCGAGAGAAAACTGTCGCAAAATGGCGGGGGCACGATCGCAATGCTGACAGAATTCATGTCCGAGTGGTACAGCGAGACCGTGCGTTGGACCAATGCCCTGGCCAAGGTTACCGCGCAGGAATCCGAAGCGAATCAACAGTTGTTATCGGGTTGGCTGGACAAGTGGACTAAACGGTTGTCAGAGGCCCTGGAACCCGTGGCAGAAAAAGCCTTCGGCACAGAGGGTGCAGCAGAATTAGCGGAAGTGAAACAGGAATTGCTTGCCAGGTTTGGTAAGCAGGGCTTAACAGTTTAGCGGGGCGAGAACTATGACGGGTAAAAAAAATACAGCGTTTATAATTTTTCAGGACAACGAAGACGCACGCCCCATTATTGAGGCAGTGGAGCAGGATAATCCAGGTGTCAATGTTCAGTATCAACCTGGCATGGTGCGCCTGGAACGAGCCGGCAGCCTCATTGTGAAACGTGAAACTGTTGAAGAGCTCATGGGGCGCGAGTGGGATGTGCAGGAAATGCAGCTGGTTCTTATCTCGCTGGGGGGGAATGTTGATGAAGACGATGACAAATTTGAGCTGAGCTGGGGCTAACAGATAATAATTGCATTGATGAGGATATTGTAATGGCAGCTAAAAAATTAAATTTACGTAAGCGATATGAACTGCTCACCCGCGGCATGGGCTGGGATACAACTTACCAGAAAATGGATGATGTATTCCCCTACGACTCATTTGAAGGCATCAAGATTACTGACTGGGACAAGTGGGAAGACCCTTTCCGTCTGACCATGGACGCGTACTGGAAATTTCAGGCGGAAAAGGAGAAGAAACTCTACGCAATTATTGATAGTTTCGCCCAGAATAATGGCCAGACCAACCTGGTGGATGCCAGCTACCTCAGTGCGATAAAACTCTTTATTACCGGCGTTACCCCTCTCGAGTATGGCGCTCACCAGGGCTTTGCCTTCCTGGGCCGGCATTTCAGGGGAGAAGGCGCCCGGGTCGCCTGCCAGATGCAGGCCATTGATGAACTACGCCATGCCCAGACCCAAATCCACACCATCAGTCACTACAACAAGCACTTTACGGGACTGCACGACCCCTTCTACCAGTTTGACAGGGTCTGGTACTTGTCGGTGCCCAAGTCATTCATAGAAGATGCGCAGTCGGCGGGTCCCTTCGAGTTCATTACTTCCATTTCGTTTGCCTTCGAATATGTGTTGACCAACATGCTGTTTGTACCCTTTATGTCCGGTGCTGCCTACAACGGGGATATGGCCACCACGACCTTCGGTTTCTCCGCCCAGTCTGATGAATCACGGCATATGACGCTGGGGCTGGAAATCATCAAGTTCATGCTGGAGCAACACGAGGATAACCTGCCAATCATCCAACGCTGGATAGACAAGCACTTCTGGCGTGCCTACCGCTTGTTGGCACTGGTCTCTGCCATGCAGGACTATATGTTGACCAACAGCCCCATGTCCTGGAAAGAAGCCTGGGAAATATATTTTGTCGAAAACGGTGGTGCGCTGTTTGAGGACCTTGGCCGCTATGGCCTGAAAATGCCCAAGCATCACGAGTTGGCCACCGCCGAGGCTGATCACCTGAGTCATCAGGTATGGTCAATATTTTGCGCCCTGGGTAGTGCAACTGGGTTCCACACATTCGAGCCTTCCGACGAAAAAATGGACTGGCTATCGGAAAAATACCCGGACACCTTCGACAAATATTACCGGCCGCGGTTTGAACATTGGAAGAAACAGAAAAAAGAAGGCACTTTCAAGTATATGGAGAGCTTGCCACAGCTTTGCCAGGTGTGCCAAATCCCCATGGTGTTTACAGAAGTCCAGACTGATCCTATGCAACTGAGCTTCCGCAGTACCGAGTTCAAAGGCGACAAATACAATTTCTGCTCTGATGGCTGTAAAGATATTTTTGAACACGAACCGGAAAAATACACACAGGCCTGGCTGCCAGTTCATCAGATTTTTCAGGGTAATTGTGGTGGCGCCACTATTCCGGAGGTCCGCGAGTGGTACAAATTCGCGCCCGAAGACGGCGGTGACTATGTTGGATCCCAGGATTACCGGCGCTGGCAGGAATGGCACGGCAAGGATGAACCGGCCAAAACCGGCTCTAATGACTGAGAATTTGCCAGGTATTTGACAGGTAGGAGTGAACAGTGGCTATTATTGCAAAAGATGGATACGTCGATATTGTTCGGGACAAGGTCGAAAATTTTCACGGTAATCAGGTAGTCTACGTGAGCTGGGACGATCACTTGTTGTTCTGTGCCGCGCAGGCCTTCCCGCTGCCCCCTGAAATGCCATTTCAGGCGTTGGTGTCTGACGTAATGTCGTCGGTATTTAATTGGCACGATGACTTTGAAAGTGTGAATTGGTCGCAGGTGCTGTGGAACCTCGACGGGGAAGCATTTGAGCCCGACATGGCAAAGTCTTTGGCGGAAAACGGTGTGGCGCACAAATCGCTGATACGATTCAAAACACCCGGACTGACGGGCATTAACGGCACGAGAATGTAGCCGTGAGTTTTGAAGTAACTATAGAACCGTTGGGCGTCACCATAGAAGTGGAAGATGACCAGACCATCCTGGATGCAGCGCTGCGCCAGGGAGTGTATTTACCGCATGCCTGTGGCCATGGCCTTTGCGGTACATGCAAAGTCGACGTTCTCGAAGGAGACGTTGAAATCGGCGACGATGCATCGCCATTTGCGCTGCTGGATTTTGAACGTGATGAGGGAAAATGCCTGACCTGCTGCAGTAAACCAATGAGCGACCTGGTTATTGAAGCTGATGTCGAGGAAGAACCCGACGCGCAGAACCTACCGGTGCAAGATTATATTGGCACGGTCGTTAAACTGGAGAAATTGACACCTAGGATTCTGGGGGTTTTTCTCGAAATTGATGGCGATGGCCTCGAGTTTCAATCGGGACAATATGCCAACCTGCATATCCCCGGCCTCGATACTCCCAGGCCATTCTCCATGGCACAGTCACCTAACGAGAGGAATGTCATTGAATTTGATATCGCCCTAGTCGAAGGTGGCAAAGGCACTACCTGGATACACGAAAACCTTAAGGTGGGAGATGAACTCGCGTTTTCTGCGCCCTATGGTCATTTTTTTATTCGGATATCCGACACCCGGCCGCTACTATTTTTTGCCGGCGGCTCGGGCCTATCAAGCCCGAAATCAATGATCCTTGATTTACTGGAGCGTGGCGATAACCGGGAAATCGTTTTATTTCAGGGCGCGAGAAACCTCAAAGAGCTCTACTACAGAGACATGTTTTTGCAACTTGAGCGTCAGCACGACAACTTTACTTACGTGCCCGGTTTGTCCGGCCCCGATATAGAGGAAGAGTGGGATGGTGCCACCGGCTTTGTGCACGATGTTGCCATTGAGCATTTCTCTGGCAAATTTGAGGGTTACAGGGCCTATATGTGCGGCCCCCCGCCGATGATTGATGCCTGTATTACTGCACTTATGCGCGGCCGGGTCTTTGAAAAAGATATGTTTATGGAGAGGTTTCTAACGGCTGCAGATGGCGCATCGGAAAAGACAAAAAGTCCCTTGTTCAAAAATATCTAGGGTTCCCGATGCCGCACACGATCACTATTGCCGATACGGAAGAGACTTTCCACTGCAAGGAAACACAACATCTTCTAGGCGCGATGTTGCAACTGGGAAAAAAGGGCATCCCCGTTGGTTGCAGGGGTGGAGGTTGCGGTGTGTGTAAAATTGAAATTTTGCATGGCACATACGAATGCAAGAAAATGAGCCGGGGACGTGTTACAGAACAGGAAGAAAAGTCCGGTACGGTATTGGCTTGCAGGGTATTCCCTCGTTCGGATATACGCTTAAAAGTAGTGGGCTATCTGAATAAGGCGCTGGTAACATCGATATCGTCATAAAAGACGTTCCAATGGACGTAGGCTCAACCAGCCATGGTCATACCCTTGATAGGCTCTTATACAATAATGGAACTACCAGATGACTAACAATAATAATGTCACTGACCAGGCCGCAAACGATTTCGACGCTATCGTTGTCGGCGCCGGTTTTGCCGGCCTGTACATGCTGCACCTGCTGCGCGACAAACTGGGCTTGCACGCTACCGCGATTGAGGCGGGCGACGGCGTGGGCGGCACCTGGTACTGGAACCGGTATCCCGGGGCACGCTGCGATATTCCCAGTATGGATTACTCCTATTCCTTCTCGGATGAGCTGCAGCAGGAATGGGAGTGGAGCGAAAAATACGCGTCACAGCCCGAAATTCTCGCCTACCTCGAGTTTGTCGCCAATAAATTCGATCTCAGCAAGGACATTCGCTTCAGCACCCGGGTGACTCGCGCCGATTACGACGAGGCCGAAAGCCGCTGGCATGTATCAACCGATAATGGCAAGGTCCTCACAGCTCGCTTCCTGATCTCCGGCGTCGGTGCCCTCTCCACTGCTGCAGCGCCGGATATCAAGGGCATCGATCGCTTTGAGGGCACGTCTATTTTTACCAGCAGTTGGCCCCGGGAAGGTATCGATTTCGCCGGTAAGCGCGTCGGTATCATCGGCACCGGCGCTACAGCCGTGCAGGTGATTCCCATTGTCGCAGAGAAGGCCGCTCACCTTACAGTTTTCCAACGCACTCCTCCGTTCGCCGCGCCGCTCCACAACCGGCCCCTTGGCCATGAAGAACAAAACGAAATTAAAGCCCGCTATAAACAAGTGCGCGAGGACTCCTGGAATGCCTTTGCCGGAGTGCCGTTCTACCACGTCCGCCCATCTGCAACCGCAGACACAGCGGAACAGCGTCGCGAGCATTACGAAAACCGCTGGGATGAAGGTGGCTTTAGTCTGTGGCTGGGCAGTTACGAGGACCTGCTGATGGACAAGGCGGCCAACGATACCGCCGGCGCCTTCGTGCGCGCAAAAATCCGCGAGCAGGTCAAGGACCCCACAGTAGCCGAGAAACTGGTTCCGGCACCGGAATTGAACTACGGCACCAAGCGCCAGCCCTGCGAAACCGGCTACTACGAAACCTACAATCGCGACAACGTCACCCTGGTTGATCTTAAGGCGGACCCAATACGGGAGGTCACCCCGGCCGGTGTTCGCACAAATTCAGAGGAACATGAACTCGATGTCATTATCTACGCCACCGGGTTTGATGCTTTTACCGGTTCGCTCTACAAGATGAATATCCACGGCCGCGAGGGCAAAAGACTGCAGGATCATTGGTCCGCCGGGCCTCGTACTCATCTCGGGCTGATGACAGCCGGCTTCCCCAACTTTTTTACTGTCACCGGGCCGCTCAGTCCCTCCGTATTGTTCAATATGCCATTGAGCATCGAACAGCACTGCGAATGGATTGCCGGTTGTATAGGTCATCTCCGGGAACAGCACCTCGATACTATCGAAACCACACGGGAATCCGAGGATAAGTGGATCACCCACGTCAAGGAGGTCGCCGACGCTACCCTGCTGCCCTCCGCAGAATCCTGGTATCTGGGAGCCAACATCAAAGGCAAACCGCGGGTATTCATGGTCTACCTGGGCGGCGGCAAGCGCTACAAGGAGATCTGTGAAGACGTAGTGACCAGCGGCTATGAAGGCTTCAGGCTGACGGCTACGAGCCCAACGCGAGTGCTGTGATTTCCGGCGCGTAGCTGTTCGAAACACTTATGGACAGCACACCGTGGGCAGCCCGGGCTGCTGATATGCCATTGGAAACCTCAAAAAGCTAAATCAGCAAGCCTGTTTTACTTTTCAGAATGACTCCCTCCCTGGCGTGGAAATCGCTTCGCACCCTGCCAGTATTTGGCTTTATGGTACGGGCTAACTCCTACCGAGCGCTTATGATGGCTGTGGAGTTGCAAATGATATTGATTATCATTACTATCCAGCTTGTATTAATCATTGTCCTGCTGACCATGTCTTACACTTTATTAATCAGTTACGAAAAAGAACTGAAAGGCTTCCTTATGCGACGCCTGGGCTGCGCTCTTTTGGTCGACGATTTGTATCAGAATCTGGCTGAAAAAACCTTAAGACGTCCCACCATGAAATTTGAGAACCCGAGAGCATATCTATTCCAATCAGCATCAAATGCTGTAAGCGATCACTATCGAGCGCAGGCTTGTCGTGATAGCTATGTTCGGCAAGCACAAATGGATGCGGATATACATGTTGATACCAAGTCACCTGAGCAGGGCCTTGCTGCCACACAAACCGTTGAAATTATTGAACGTGCACTAGCGGAGTTGCCGTTGCTAACCCAAAAAATATTCTACCTCTACCGGCTCGATAGCCTGACACATCAGGCAATAGCGGAACAGCTCGGCATTAGTCGCTCCACAGTAGAAAGGCATTTGTCCAAAGCGATTGCCCACTGGAAAGAAAAGCTCAACGAGGTCAAGGACTGGTAACACAATCAAAATCTAAAATACTCTGACGCTATTTGTCACGCCTGTACGTCTTGCATACTATGACTCCACCGGGTCATTATGCAATATGTTGTGCAAGCGCTATTGTGTATCACCGCTAATTCACTGCTAACTTCCCCCGTGATAACACAGCATGTCCAACCTTACTGACAATGATGATCTCCCGAATACCCGCACTTCTGCTGACAGTGAATTACTCGATCAGGCGCTTGATTTGTGCCGTAAAATACACGAAAACCCGAATAATGCATTATTGTCGGAGCGTGTTCAGCAGTGGAAAAAGCAATCTGAGGCACATCAAGCAAACTGGCGAGAAGCTCAAAACTATTGGAGTGCATCCGCGGAAATCAGACCGCAGTTTGCAGAATCCGGGCGGTTAAACCGGCTGATGCTGGCACTGCAAATTAAATTTGAAATTGTCCGCGATGCTTTCGGTCAAAAGCCATTGAAACGACTGCCCCTGCCGATTGCAATTGCCTGCCTAATACTATGTGCCATGCTAATCAGTCGAGCCGATTTGTTAAGTACCCATCCGGATATTCAGCCCCTTGCCACCGGCACCAGTGTTAGCGCAGATCACCAAACAGCATGGCAGCAAACACGCGACATTGAATTGGACGATGGTACGATTATCAACCTTAACTGGAACACCAGCGTAAGCGTTACCCTCAGCCCTCAACAGCGCCACGTCATATTACATTATGGCGAGGCACAATTTACTGTGTCCGCCGATAAAGCCCGGCCTTTCACTGTGGAGACGCAAGGAGTTTATGCCACGGCTATAGGCACCCAGTTTATGGTGAGAAAATCTGACAGCAATGAGGCGACGATCACCGTTAGCGAGGGCACTGTTGAGGTGAGTTCAGCAACAATTGCGGCAGTACAACTTAAGCGCAACCAGCAAATCTCATCCAGCGCAATAAATCCGGGCCAGGTGCTTACTGTAGATGCCGATACTCTCAAATCATGGCAACAAGGTTTGCTGGTATTTCGTGAGTATCCTCTGCAGGAGGTACTGAGGGAGCTCAACCGCTATACGCATTTTACCATTGAGACGGGGCTTGTATCTGATATTGACCGAAAGGTAACAGGCACCTATTTTGCCGAACGAGCCGATGACGCCTTAACGCTCATTGCCCTGGCATTTGACCTGGAGTTAGAACCACAAGGCGGAAACACTGTTGTAGTAAAAAGCCGACGTGTAAAGCCACCCGAATAAGCAATAATTCCTTTCAAATTATTTTTCGAAATTAGTTCAAATAAACTGACGCATTTTTCAGGCCTCACCCGTCTTGTTGGTAGTCGTTGAAAAAGTGATCGGAGCTACGGCCAAAATGGCTTCGATTATTTTGCAAACTCGCCGCTACCCATTACACGTCAAAGGACGCCTGATGACATTGCATGATAAAGACACATTACAACATTCTTTTCGACGGAAGAAACCGGGAAAGAAGGCAAAATTCGCTGGCTTATCTCTACTTGTGTGCAGTGTTCTGGCCGCAAATATGGCAATTGCCAAAAGCGACAGCCAGGCATCCTCACCGCATGAGGTAGCAACAAGCCGGGCGATTTCATTTGATATTCCTGCACAGCCTATGAGTTCTGCATTGGTAGAATTCACTCGCCAGTCACGCGCACAAGTGGTGTTTTCCGAAGGTGTCTCAGTGGTGGGTTTAAGCAGCGCGGCAATCAATGGGCGTCTCTCCCCTGAACAAGCGTTAGAGAAACTATTAGAACACGCTGGCGTAGATGTGCAGAAAACTTCGTCGGGCGATTTCGTGGTTTCTGACGAACGTTTCGAGAAACCCGTGTCGCAAATGGAAGAAGTCAATGTGTATGGCGAGCTCGATGAGACGAAAACAGCCACTAAACTCAACCTGACGGTGTTTGAAACACCGCAGGTTGTTTCGGTGATATCCCGAGCCGAAATTGATGACTTCTTTTTGCAAGAAGTGAATTCGCTATTAACCCACGTGCCCGGCGTGACTGTTGAGCAGGTTGAAACAGGCCGTACTTACTACACCGCACGCGGTTTTGATATTGTCAATTTTCAATATGATGGCGTGGGAGTGCCGTTTTCGTACGGTCTGACACAGGGGCATGACAACACCATTATCTACGAGCAAGTGGAAGTCGTAAAAGGCGCTACCGGCCTTACAACAGGCCTCGCGAACCCCTCGGCTACTATTAACTATTTGCGCAAACGCCCTACTGATGAACTTCAGGTATCTGCAACGGCTGCCGTAGGAAGCTGGAGCCAATATCAAATAAATGGTGACATATCAGGGCCTATCATTTCCGACAAACTCAAGGGGCGTCTTGTCGTCTCCAAAATAGATGGCGATTCGTACCTGGATCGTTACTCACAGGAGTTTAAAGTGTTCTACGGTATTCTCAGTGGGGATATCACAGAAAGCACTCGCTTTAGCGTCGGCTACAGTGTCAATGACAATCACAATAAGGGAAACTCATCGGGCGCATTACCGCTTTTCTATAACGATGGTTCTGTCACCAAATACAATGAGTCCACCAATACGGCACCGGAGTGGGCCTATCAGGATGTTAAGCAAACGCGGACATTTGTCGAACTTGAACAAGACCTCGGCGAAAGCTGGTCGGTAAAAGGCATCTATAACCACAATAAACAAGACAAGGAGTGGGAATCGTTCTACCTGTCCGGAGCGCCCGATCCTTTAACCGAAGAGGGTCTGGTGGGTGTAGCCAGTTACTACGAGGCCAAGGATAAAGAGGATATTTTCGATGTGTTTGTCACAGGTACGTTTTCCCTTGGTGATATGGAGCATCAACTGGTTGCGGGATTTAACCATGCAGATATCAAGTTAACGGGGAGGTCAGTATATTCCAGCAGGTGGAGTGGCTACGATGATCCGGTTGGCGGCGACTGGGCCCTGGGTAATACCCCACGTCCAGCCTTTGATATCTACGACCCTGCAGAGCAATCTACTGACATAGATCAGAAGCAGGATTCTTACTATGTATCCTCACGCTTGAATCTGAGCAACAGCCTTTCGGTAATTCTGGGTGCCCGTACTGTTGACATCAAGCAGGATGGTATCAGCTATGGAGCACCGCAAAATATATCCGAGAGTAAGACTGTGCCCTATGCGGGAATCACTTATCAGGTGCTGGATGGCACTATGCTCTACGCCAGCTACAGCGAAGTCTTCAATCCACAAGCATGGGTAGACGCCAGCCTGAGTCCTTTGGGTTCAGTAGAAGGCGAAAGTTACGAGGCCGGTGTTAAGCAAGAACTGAATGAGGGCCGCGCCATTCTAACCCTTGCTCTGTTTGAATCACGACAGGACAATTTTGGCGAGTATGTCACTCGTGATATCACAACAGGCTTGAACATTTATCGCGGTGTAGAGTTTAAAAGTAAGGGGTTTGAAACGGAAATTTCTGGTGAAGTGTTCGAAGGGTTGAATCTGAGCGCCGGGTATACGCAGCTCGAAATTGAAGACGAAAACGGCGACGACGCTCGAAAATTTATTCCGACCAAACAGTTCAAAGTTGCCATGGCATATCAAGTACCGGCACTGATGGGCCTACGCCTCGGCGCTGCCGTTAATTGGCAGGACGAAATTTATTATGGCGCCACCGAAGTACAAAACAGTTACGCCTTGGTGGATATATTTGCGCGATATGACATCACTTCGAATATCACTATTGCACTGAATGTCGATAATGTGGCTGACAAAAAATACCGGGAGAGCCCACAGTGGGGTCAGGCAAATTATGGTCCTTCACGCAGCGTATTTGGGTCAATTACCTGGACATACTAGCCATCCGGTAACCCGGCCCAACTATAACAAACCTATAGCAGGTGCCACATTTTGTGTGGCGCCTTTTTCATTTCCAGCTTGAACAATTTTACAGGGTATCGATTTATGCGCGCTTTTTTCACTGTTTTACATCGGTACTTTGGTTTAGGCATAGCCGGTTTTTTGATTGTTACAGGGTTGACGGGGGCCATTATCTCCTGGGATCACGAACTGGATGAATGGCTTAACCCGGACCTTAATGAGGTTAGCGGACAGGGCACCGCAATTTCACCCATTGAATTGGCCGATCAACTGGAACAGCGCTTCCCCCAGATAGAGGTAACCTATTTTGAACTGCACCAGGAACCAGGGCACTCACAGTATTTTTGGGTAGAACCCAGGGTAGACCCCGCAACAAACCATTTGTACGAGCCAGGCTTTAATCAGGTGTACCTGGACCCCGCAACAGGCGATGTACTGGGCAAGCGTGAATGGGGACAAGTGTGGCCTATTACTCGGCAAACTTTTATGTCCTTTCTTTACAAATTGCATTTTAGCTTACATATACCGGAGTTCTGGGGCATCGACCACTGGGGTATTTGGTTGCTGGGCATTATTGCTCTGACCTGGACAATAGATTGCTTTACCGGCTTCTATCTGACGCTGCCGATCAAGCGGAGGAAAATACGAGCATCCAAAAGCATGTCAGGCAAATCATGGTTGCAACGCTGGAAACCTGCGTGGAAAATTCGCTGGAGGAGTGGCCCGCATAAACTCAATTTTGATTTACATCAGGCGCTAGGCCTATGGACATGGGGTTTGTTGTTTGTTGTAGCATTTACCGCTTTTTCGCTGAATTTGTACCGCGAAGTTTTTTTCCCTCTGATGTCCACGATTTCTGAGGTAACACCTTCGCCGCTGGATGAACGGATCCCGACCGGCCACGACAATCCGATTGAACCAACGCTGACTTTTCAGGAAATTGCATCTCTGGCCAGTGGCGAAGCCGAAAAACTGGGTTGGACCCAGCCTCTCGGGTCCTTATGGTATGCCCGTGAGTTTGGCTTGTACCGAGCTGAGTTCTTTCCAGTGACCGCGGGGCACGGTGCAGGCGGAGTTGGCCATAAAGCTTTGTTTTTCGATGGGCATACGGGTGAGCGCCTGGGTGAATTTATTCCCTGGCAAGGCACCGCCGCAGATATTTTCCTGCAAGCACAGTTCCCCCTGCATTCAGGCCGTATACTCGACTTACCTGGTCGAATATTGATTTCCATAATGGGTATTGTTGTTGCGGTACTATCCGTCACTGGCGTGATTATCTGGTGGCGCAAACGTCAGGCTCGATTTCGAATTGAGCAGAAATCGGCATAAAGCCTTTTGGGCGGCACGATGGGCCAGAGTGATTCGCGCCAATAAAGCCACGAATTGCTATAATGGGCCCTAACCCGTACAAAGATGGCATGGCAATGAGCATAGTTGTAACACCCAGCGGACAGGTCTGCGGAGCAGAAGTCTCCAACATCGATTTAACCCAGCCTATTGACGATTCAACGGTTGCCGCCATCAGGGCAGCCTGGCTTATACATCACGTGTTGGCGTTTCCCGGCCAGGCAATGACTGACGATGACCTGGAACGGTTTTCATCCTATTTTGGCCCCTTCGGAGATGACCCGTTTATCGAAGCTATTCCAGGGAGAGAGCACATTATTGCTGTGGAGCGTAGGAGCGACGAAAAAGCACCTCTGTTCGCAGAGAACTGGCATACCGACTGGAGTTTCCAGGAGACGCCCCCGGCGGGAACCTGTCTGTTAGGTATTACGATCCCGCCGATCGGAGGCAATACCCTGTTCGCAGACCAACATAAAGCCCTGCGGGATATGCCCGCTGAGCTACGGGAAAAACTGGAGGGTAAAAACGCCATCCACTCAGCCAGCACCGCGTACTCACCGGAAGGTATGTACGGCCTGGAAGACCAGACCACTGATCGCAGCATGAATATCACGCCATCCACTGAAGCGCTGGCAACCCAGTTACACCCCCTGATACGCAAGCATCCCGAGACTGGTGAGGAGGGTCTTTTCGGCTGTCTCGGGTATATCGCCGGTATCGAAGGCATGAATGATGAAGATGCCCATAACCTACTGCTACAAGTTCACGAGTGGCAAACGCGCCCCGAAGTTGTCTACGAGCACGTCTGGCAGCCCCATATGCTGGTCATGTGGGATAACCGCTCGGTATTGCACCGCGCTACCGGTGGCTATGAAGGTTATGCCCGCTTATTGCATAGAACCACTATCGCCGACAGGGGTTGAATCCTTTCGTCACCTGACACTAAGCTGTGCCCACCCACCAATAACAATAACAATAAGCGTATATCTGGAGAGATCATGACAGAAAAAACATTCAACCTGGGCGCTATTATCTATCCCGGCTTTGAAATGCTGGACTTGTTTGGCCCGCTGGAAATGTTTTCATTGCTGGGACCTGAAAAGGTTCGCATTCATATGGTGGCAGAACACAAGGGACCGGTCATCGCGGCGATGGGAATGGATATTGAAAACGGCCCGAAAGTGCTTGCCGAGTATGACTTCACCGATGCACCACAGCTGGATATCCTGCTACTACCTGGAGGCTTCGGCACACTACCAGAACTGGAGAATGCGTCTTTGCTGTCCTTTCTGGCAGAGCGGGCAAAGCAGGCGCAGATCACAGCGTCGGTATGTACAGGGTCTGCACTCCTGGCAAAAGCCGGTGTGCTGGATGGCCACCGCGCCACCAGCAACAAGCAACTGTTCTCACTCGCTGTTGCGCAATCTGACAAAGTAGAGTGGATTGAGCAGGCTCGCTGGGTAGACGACGGGCCGGTGGTCACCTCTTCAGGTGTCTCAGCGGGTACGGATATGAGTCTGGCGATCATCCAGCGCTTGTTCGGTGAGGAGGCAGCCCTGACTGCCATGACATCCGCCGAATATAGCTGGCACAGAGACGCGGACACAGATCCTTTTCATTCCGAGCTGAACAAGCTGGCCGAATTACTCACGTCGGACTGAGTCGCTACAATCCCCTCACCCGCTAATATTCACGCTGCGAGGTGGCAACTCCGGTTTGGCATAAGCCATGCGTTTTACTGGCAGCGCCTTGTGGTAGGTGTCCAGGCCAGTAAGCGCTGCAGTACCACAGGCGTTGAGGTTCAGTGAGCCGTCGGCCATCTGCCCGCTATCGGGAAAAAGCGCCAGCACAATTTCACCGATGACCAGGTGAGTGCCGTTGATCGCGAGCGCCTGGTGCTCGCGCAGTCGCAAGCCAAGTTTTACCGCCGCTTCGCCGACCATAGGTGCTGACAGTACCTCATGCCATTCCGGGGTCAACCCGGTGGCGTCAAACTCAGAAACCTGTTGCGGATATCTGGCAGCCGTTTGGTGCGCGGCCTCAATGATAGACGTGCTGACATGATTGATCGTGAAACAGCCTGTTGTCATAATATTGGCGAGTGTGTGCCGCTCCTCGCCTCCGGGCCGCACTATCAGTGCCAGTAGCGGTGGATGTGAACCCAGGTGTACGACGGAGCTCATAATGGCGAGATTGGTCGCGCCCGATGTATTGGCCGTACCGATCAGGTTGGCTGACTTGAACCCGCTGACCGAATTCACGAATGCTGCCCTTCTGCGCGAGGGCATATTGGCAATGGCGTGACTGTCAAGTTGCACGGGCTTCTCTCCTTATCTGCATGTGTTTACGGTTGCTTGTGTAGAGCACTAGAACCTGCTGGAGAAAACCAGGCCGAACACCGGGGCCGTGTCAAAGTTCGATTTCGCGATGGTTCTACCACTGGCATCTTCCAAAGACAATTGCCCGGCAAACTCGACACCGGCAAGAACGCTGATACTTGTCATTGGCCATGGGGAGTACTCCGCTGTCAGCAATAGCGGTACGCCGGTGTCTTCACCGATTGCGCCGCCTACGGCACCATCCGAATCGAGCGCAAACCGGGTTTGTTCGTAACGCCCTGTCAGGCCCAGCTTCCAGTCCTTGGTGAGCTGGAAGTTCAGGCTCAGGCCGGGGCCTTGAGATGCGGCCAGCCCCCGCCCGGTACTGAGGCTGATGCGCTCGGTAATATTCCAGTCCACCAGGATAATCGGAAATAATCGACGACCCCCTCCCAGCTCAGAAAACCAGCCGAAACCCGGGCCGAGAGTGAGTGTCTCGGAGAACTTCCAGCCTGCGGCAGCGATCACACCCTCGGTTCGGCCATCGCTAAAACTGCCACCTTGCTCTACGACGCTGCGAACACCAGGGATAATGATAAAATTGGCGCGGTCTGTGGGAGCGTAGCGTATAGGCACTGAAACGCGGTAATCTCGCACATTCTTCCAGGGGCTACGCCCATCGATGCTGGCGGCCTCAGAAAAAGAATAATCTAATTCCCCCAGGCCTACTGACAACGAGATGCTGTTACTGCGATCTCTGGCGTACCCAAAGCTTAGTTGTGCGAAGTATCGGCTGACACTGAAATTGCCCTCCGAATCGTCCAGGTCAGTATCGAACTGATGCACTGCACCGCCTGCGACACTCCATGCCCATGGGCCGAAGCCTGGTGCCTGCTCGCCCTCTTCCGCCCGGGCAATAGACATCATGCAGCAAAACACCACTGCCGTCAGGACCGCGTAAGTACGCGATGGGCAGGACTGTCTTTCTCGTAAGATTGAAGACATCAATTTGATACCGGTTGCAGCCGCAACAGCCGTCCCTCGGACCCGCGTTTCTCGTCTTCCAGTACCCATACCGTGCCGTCAGCTGCTTGCGCAACGCTGCGGATGCGTGCGTCCAGAGGATAGCGCTCCGCCTCTTTGGCTGACTCACCGTCAAACTCAATGCGCACGAGCCCTTCGGCAGACAGGCCACCGATCAGCGCATTGCCCTGCCATTGAGGGAAACGTTCGCCACTGTAAAACATCAAACTTGAAGGGGAGATAACCGGGGTCCAGAAAATGGCCGGAGCATCAAATTGCGGTGCGGTAGCATGGTCCGGAATTTCTTGCCCGCTGTAATGGTCACCATCGGACACTATGGGATAGCCGTAGTTGGCGCCACGGCGCACAAGATTGAGTTCATCGCCACCGGCCGGCCCCATTTCTGCAACCCACAATTGCCCCTTGGAATCAAAAGCCAGGCCCAGCGGGTTGCGGTGACCAGACGACCATATCTGCGCAGTGACTCCGCCACGCTCAGCGTATGGGTTGTCAGCCGGCACCGTGCCGTCCGGGTTGAGGCGCAGTATCTTGCCCAGATTACCTTCCATGTCCTGAGCGGGTTCGAACTTCTGACGATCGCCAGAACTTATCCATAGCTTACCCTCTGGGTCGAAAGCCAGGCGATGGCCGTAATGACCTTCACCGCTGACCTTTGGCGTTTGGCGCCAGATGACTTCCGTTTGCTGCAACTCACCACCGTCATCGGCAAGTACCAGTCGCCCCCTCGATACCACGGCGCCGGAGTTATCACCATCACTCTCTACATAGGAGAGGTAGACAGTGCCGCTGGTGTCAAAATCAGGTGCCAGAACCACGTCGCCCAGTCCTCCTTGCCCGCCGTAGCTCACCTCGGGAATGCCTGCGATCTCGCCCACACTCCCATCGGGCGTGACTAGCTTGAGTTGGCCGGCCTTTTCGGTCACCAGCAGCCGTCCATCACTCATTACCGCCATGGCCCAGGGTTCATCCAGGTCGGCAACGACTTCTGTAGAGAAAACCTCGTTGCTATATTGAGCAGTTTCGCCGGCACTGCTGACCGCGCCACCAACCAGCACCAGAAATATGATGGCGAGCAGATTCCCTATGGCTTGAATTGAGCTCAATTTGCAATATCTCCTGTTAGTTAAAGGGTTTCGGTGTGCAGGATATGGTCTTAATACGTTAAATCAATGTGCCTGGATCAGGCAACCGGATAGCAGATGAAAATTTTGCGGGTAACGCCGGTTGCGGCCCTGCCCTGGCGAGCTTACGCGCCGGCTGTGTTCTCTTTCAGGGCGTGCCAAGACGTTCGAAATTGAACCTTGGATAACTGCCCAACTGATAACTTATCCGGAAGCGTTCCCCGCCTGCCAATGGTGCAAATTCCGGGCATTTTTGTGGCAGCGTAATC
This sequence comes from uncultured Haliea sp., assembly GCA_963977485.1. Classification (GTDB taxonomy): domain Bacteria; phylum Pseudomonadota; class Gammaproteobacteria; order Pseudomonadales; family Halieaceae; genus JARRPM01. The sequence goes on along the minus strand of CAXBOW010000002.1, from coordinate 295,927 downwards.
TCTGATTCATAGTCCCCTAAGTGATACGGCCCAAATACGGCGATGCGGGTGAACAGCGCCGCGTCAAACCTGACAATGTCCTTTATCGATGGTATTTCCACCACTGTGAGGTCCAGTTCAAGCTTGCTTCTGTGACTGTTTTTCTGTGCGTGACGCAGCTGATTGGATACCTCCCCCGGAGACAGGGTAAAAATCGTTTCTATCGGGAACCGCCGCGCTTCCATTTCGGCTAAGCTCGGGTCCATCCGTGGTGATGCTCCATATACTGCCCTTTCATCATCCAGGTCCGCCAGGCACAAGGAGACCTCTATACGCTGTGGAATGAAAATGCCCATGGGGCCAAGTTGCGGTGCGAGGTTGGCTGTGACGGCAAATTGCGGTTCCTGTTCCAGCGATTTTTGCATGGTTTCGGCGATTATCAGGTGTGGATTCACACCGTGTTGATAGTGACATGCGTCGCCCTGAATGGTGTAGAAGTCGTGCCCGGTAAACCCATAATGGGTCATTAGCAAATTAACGCTTTCCAGCGAGCGTTGGTGAATATCCAACAGGTGTATTTTGAGATCACCGGGTGAGAACTTGCATAGCAGCGGCAACAGGAGCGTGGCGAAAGGGCCGCAGCCAGCGTACAAAATGTCCAGTTGGGTGTCGGGAAAGCCTTCCCTTAAGGTTTCTATCGCAGCGTAGATACCGCGGATAAACACCGCGCTGCGCTGGTAGTCCAATACGCAATGCGCTGCCGCCTGCGGATTGATCGCCACTCCTGTATCCAACAAGGTATCACCCGCCCAGGCATCAAAACTGCGGTTGGCCTGTATACCACTGACGTCACTACACTGCTTTACAAATGCATCGAGCGCCTGTTGTAAGGCGCTGGATGAGCTGCTTTCGTCCAGAAGGGTAGCGGTAATGTCATTGATATTCATAGCGAAAGATACGTACAAGACGGGGTAGTGGGCGCCAGATATACCACCGCCAGTGATATTAGTACATTTCCAAAGGCCGTATGGCATATCCACTGTCTGTGGGTAAATTGAACTGCTGTTTATGCGCCATGATAGTGATAGCATTTGCGCGCGAATTTTTTGAACACGCCCAGATCGCAGCTATAGTTGCCAACCCTGGCGTGGCGGACCTTTCAGTCACAGCGCCTCGCGCGGCGACACACGGCTATAAAGTGATCTTGTGGTACGCCTCATACGTATTTCCTATGCTATTTATGAAAATAGTCAGCACAGGGAGATAGATGATGTTTGGATTATTCAAAAAGTCGCCATTGAAACAGTGGAAAAAAGAACATGAATCGTTGGTTTCGAAAGCGTTTCATGCCCAGAGAAACGGCAATATTCGTCTTTATTCGGTGCTCACGGCTCAGGCTGAAGCGCTTCGCGAAAAAATTGAGGGAAATGAAGAAGATGGTGGCAAACACGCATAACGAGTATCCGGAGTACCGACACTTCTGGTGCCCTACCCCGTTGGTCAACTTTCCAGCGAATTGCCAGCTTCGAAAACCGCCCCAACTCTTGCCTACAACAACACCTTGTGCAGCAAAAACCAATGAGCTTTGAGAGCAGCACCAGCTCGCGCCTGGCACAACTTCAGCGGATAGAGTCCAGTAAACTTTTTCGTGGAGCTGTCATTTTCATCATTGTGCTATCGGCGTTGGCAATAGGCGCGAAGACCTATGATCTGCCACCGTTTCTGGAGCAAAGCCTTATGGTGCTGGACAAGGGCGTGACCTTGTTCTTTCTCGCCGAAATCCTGCTGCGCTTTGCGGTCTGCGCCAATAAGAAACGCTTCTTTTTTGATGGCTGGAATATATTCGACACCATTGTGGTTATCGGCAGCCTGATCCCCATTGATGGCTCCGAAGCTGTACTTCTCGGCAGGCTGCTGCGGGTTTTCCGGGTGCTGCGGTTGGTATCAGTCATCCCGGAACTGCGGTTTCTGATTGACTCACTATTCAAGGCAATGCCTCGCATGGGCTACATTGCCCTGCTGATGTTCATCATTTTCTACATTTATGCGGCCATGGGTTCGCTGTTCTTCGCGGCCATTGACGAGGTGCTCTGGGGAGATGTTGCTGTTTCCATGCTCACTCTATTCAGAGTGGCTACCTTTGAAGACTGGACCGACATAATGTACGCCACCATGGCAGTGTACCCGCTGAGCTGGGTTTACTACCTCACATTCATTTTCCTTACAGCTTTTGTATTTCTGAACATGATGATTGGATCGATACTGGAGGTCATGGGGGAAGAGAAAAATCTTCGCCAGACAAAGGAGGCACACGATGAGCGAGAGCGGATGTCGCAGCAGTTGTCAGCGGTTCAACAGCAACTTGCCGAACTGACGACATTAGTAAAAGAACGTACCTCTCTGCCCTGACCTCAACCCTGAACTTTTCGGAGAGGCTTATTTGTATACAGGATGCTATCAAAGAACAGTGCAATTTATTGCATAGCTTAAAAAGCCGCAAGGAAGCGGAAGTCCCTACATTGCCGCCACTGGAACCTTTGCCGGGTAGCGGCTGAGACATTACCGCTTTTACCCCGAAAAGAAACCACCCCCCAGGCGCTCTATTTGATTAACACTTCCCCTTGGGCATCCGCATCCAAGTACGATATCTACGCGCCATATCACGTTCAATTCGCCTATATTTGCGCCAGTATGATTTTGACACCAAAAGATACATATTCTCTACAGAATGGTGATAATGTTCCGCTATCGCAATTTTAATACAGAGGAACATTCATGCTCAAAATATCTGCTCCTGCCAGGGGTTTTAGCAAGGCCGGAAAATACACGCGCTCACCGGGCCAATTGATCAGAATCGCCGCCTGTTCGATTTTTGCAGTGAGCTTTTTTACGCTGGCAGCATGCTCAGATAACAATTCCTCATCGCCGCCGCCCCCACCTCCGCCACCACCTGTCGACCCTCGGGCCATTTACGAAACTGATCTGGCCGAGTTGAATAGTGGCGCCTGCGAACCGGGGCAAGTCTATTCCCAGCAACCGCTTCTTGAACCGACGATAATCGGGGCCTATGAGGGTGAGATAGAGACCGAATTGGTGGTAAGCATTCGTGAACGCTGTGTCCCGGTATGGGTTACCGACCATTGGGAGATGCAAACGCTTAATTTGCGTACGTATGGCTTCCCACGAGACCCCAGCATCCCAATTACCGAAGCCGATGCGGACGACCCCAACAGCCCGAATATCGCCTGGAGCGCACCGGGGCCCACCTTCTTGCTGACGCCAGCAACGCAGCCAGGCGCCTCTGACGGCACCGGATTCAAGATGCGGTTGTACAACCGCATGCCGTACGACGAGAGCCCGCACGCTTGTGATGCCTTTTATAAGTGTAATACTTCGGGCGATAATGCCGGCATAAATCCGGAGACTGGCGAGTGCTACGTCGAGCCAGACACCGCTAACGGTGGTGTTCCCCCGTTTACGCCTAGCCAAATCGTCAATGGCGTCGTGGTAGAGCCGCCAAATTGCTTCCACGGCAACAATTCGACCAACTTTCACTTCCACGGCTTTCATGTTTCACCGCAGCTGGGGCAGGACTTCGTGGGCATTGAGTTGCGCCCGCCTTTACCCGAAGGCGTAGAGCCCTCTGAGCTGCCGATGCACAGCTCGCACGGAGAAAACGGCGTGGTTCAATATGGTCATTCCGACTATGACGTTGACCCACTGCGTTATACGCAAGCCCCTGGCACCCACTGGTATCATGCCCACAAACACGGCTCGACAGCTCTTCAGGTACTCAACGGGCTCGCCGGTACCTTCACAGTTCGCGGCGAGTTCGACGCGCAACTTGACGAGTACTTTGAGACCAAAGGGGGCGGGCCGCTGAAGGAGCGGCTACTGGTGATTCAGCAGATCCAGGAAAAACAACCTGGCCTGGGAGGCGCCGATCAAACCAATGCGATGCTCATCAATGGTCAGGCCAACCCAATTGTCACCATGAAAAAGGGCGAAATCCAGCGCTGGCGTTTCCTGGGAGCGACCATGCAATCCGCCGCTGCGCTGCAAGTCGGCTTTCCCGACGTGGAAGGCAAGGGAAGCCCCAAGCTACGGCAGATAGCGATGGACGGCGTGCAGTTTTCACCTGAGAACTACGGCTGCCAACCCTTTTTGAACAACCCCGATTGCAGTGAAGTCCCCGATGAGAGCAACTTCGACGAGCTAAGCACGTTTAATCTGTCCCCGGGGAATCGCATCGACATCCTTATTCAGGCACCGCTTGAGGCCGGATCTCATTGCATGGTGTATGACATCACGACGGTATTGAATAAGAAAGCGCAAGCAAATGCTGACGCTATCCACAAGATCAGAGCCGAAGCTGTGAAAGGTACTTGCGGTGAGATTGGCACCCTCGGGCCGCTCTTCACTCTGATTGTTGAGGAGGATGAAGAACAGCTTATGTCCTTCCCCGAGGGTGACGACTACCCTGCGATGGCCAGCTATCTCGCCGACATTCCGCCGGTGACCGACCCAGCGCTCATGAACGACATTTTCTACCAGATGGTGGGTCAGGGTTCGGGGACTACCACGCAATTCTGGATCAATCAGGCAAAGTACAATCCCAACTGTGCTAATGAAACCCTTACCCTGGACAGGCCGGAGGAGTGGACACTATGGAACAATAACTCGGCGGTTGCCCACCCCTTCCACATCCACCAGAATCCGTTTCAGCTCCTGAGCATGTCTAACCGCACGCCAAACGAATTCACATACCCTGTCTGGAGGGACACTCTACCTATCCCGCAGGCATCGGCCACCGGCATAGAGCCCAATTCGGACCCGAATGATCCGACAGCACCCTGGGGCCACGCCAAGCTCAGGTATGTCGCGAAAGAATTCACGGGTTTGTTTGTGAACCATTGCCACATACTGGGTCACGAGGACCGGGGAATGATGCAAAACACCCAGTCTGCCTGTGCCGATGGGAATTGGGGCACAACTGCCCCGGTAGCCACCGGCGCGCAGTGTGATGAGCAGGGCTTCTGCCCCAGCGATTGTGCTTCGGGCCAGGCCATACCAGCAACACCGGCATGCGCCGCGCCGCCACCGCAAATGAGCGACTGGCCGACGGCTTATGGCTATCCTGAGTAATAGGCGCTTATCGAAGCGATGTTAGCGTCTTGCAGGGCGCTAACATCAACCCAACACCTCGAATCAAGCACCCGGTAATCACTACAAAAAAACACCCAATTGGGTGTTTTTTTGGTTCTAATGTAAGGCACTACAGCATCCCACATTATCAGCGCGACTCGACGCGCACGCCTTCTTCAACTTCGTCACTGGGATGGTTGATAACGGTGTCTCCCTCTTCCAGGCCGACAGTAATCTGTGCCACCAGCCCATTGCGTTGCCCTACTTCGACCTCGCGCCGCCGTGCACGGTGGTCATCGACAACAAATACTGCCCAGCCCTCTCGGTATCGAAACAGACTACTGGCCGGCACTTGCAAAACGTTTTTCTCACGCCAAAGCACGAACTTCGCCTCCACTCGATAACCATCACCCAAACGCTGCCACTCCGCAACAGGCGAAGTGAGATCGGAAATGATCAGCACCCGTTGCTCCTCCACTCCCAGTGCGGAAAATTTGGTGAAACCAGTGGGCTCCACCATGCGCACCACGCCTTGCAGTGGCTGGTCACCACCCCAGCGTTCAAACAGTACTTGCATGCCCGCTTTGATCTGCACCGCGTCTGCAGACAACACATCAACTTCCACTTCCAGCGCCGCGGGATCGCCCACCTCCAACAACGGCTCCCCAGTGCGCACCGGGCCCTCGCACTCGCGCAGAATCTTTAGAATTTTGCCCGTAACCGGTGATGTTACCGGCACGCGTACAGGGGGCTCGCCATTGTTGTCTACGCTGTACTCGAGTACGCTTTCAGCGGCGTGCACTTCATAGTTGGCCACCTGCACATTGAAATTTGCTGAGCGGTTTGTCGCAGCGCTGGTCAGTACAGCCGTTTCGGCTCTATCGAGTTCACCCTTTGAGGCCAGACCTTTTTGTGCCAGTGGCTGCAATCGCCGTAGCTCTGCTGCGGCAAGCCGCGCGGCCGCATCGGTAGCGCTGGCCCGCTCTCTCGCTGCGGCCAGTGCCGATTGTGCCGCCGCCACCGCCGCTACTGCCTGAGCTCGACTGCGAGAATCCAGCACCTGAGATTCCAGCGGGGTAATTCCCAGCAACACCTCGCCTTGCTGCACCGGATCGCCTACATCCAGTTGCACGCGACAGGCCACGCCATCCACCGGGGCGGAGATGACATAGCGGTCTATCACGCGGCTGCGACCTTCCTCTTCAATAGTGATAGTCAGGGGTGCCCGCTGCACCACAACGGCCTCTATCGGTACAGGTTGTGGCCAGAAGCCCCACACCAGTAAACCAATAACCAGCGCAATGACGGCAACGACGGAAGGATGTTCGGGCAATGGAATACGCATCACGTTAATCCTTGGTTTTGAGTACGGCCACTAAATCGAGGTGGGCCAGGTTGCGCCATATCATAATGGCTGAAATGACAAACGAAACAACGACTATAAGCGCGGCAAAGGCATACACGTTCATGCCCAGCATCAACGGTATGCGATATAAATCGGTATCGAAGGCGTAGGCCATGTAGGCACACAAGCCAAACCCGAACAGCATGCCCAGCGGAATTGCGACCAGGGTGAGCAAACCCAATTCGCCCAGTAGTATGTAGGCCACTTCACTGCGCTCAAAACCCAACACACGCAGACTGGCCAGTTCACGGCTGCGTTCTGACAGGGCAATGCGCAGACTGTTGTAGACCACGCCAAAGGCAATGCTGCCACCGAGCAAGGTGGTGATGAACGTAAAAAACAGGACTGTTTCGGCCGTGGTCTCGTAAAAGGCCGTAACGGCGGCGGTTTTTTCCACCACACCCGCAACCCGTGGCATGCCCTTGAGCTCCTTGTACACCTGTGGCCGATAGCGGTTATCTACTTTCAACAGCGCGCCCGAGATAACATTGCCTTCGTTCAATATCGTATTCAAGGCCTGGCGCTGCATGTAGGCATTGACACCCATATACTGCCTGGCGGTGCCAACTACAGGAACCTCCACAACGGGACGGCTGCCCTCCAGCACTTCAATAGTCAGCATATCGCCAGCACGGATATGCAACAGCTCGGCCAGGTAGTCGGTAAGAATCACCCCGTTCTGCGGCAGGTCGATTACCTCCAGCGCAGTATCGAGCAGGCGCATCAATTCGCCGCCCGGCTGGATGCCCTCTACCGTGGTGCGGTATGAACGATGTTCAAAGCGCAATTGCGCCGGTACCGAGCGAATACCTTCGGCATGCTCAACACCTTGCAGGCCTTGCAGAGAATAGAGTGAGCGCACTGACGTGGGCTCGGTGTAAATCGCCATCAGGTCTTCGCGCTGGCTCAAGTCGAACTGCACCTCGACCATGCGGTCAATTGCCCCCTCCTGAAAGCCGCCCACCATCATGGTGCCACAGGCCATGCTAATGCCGAGCGCAGTGAGGAATGACTTCAACGGGCGCCGTTCAATGTGGCGTAAAATCATGCGGCTGGGTTGGGAAAACCAGCGCTGTACTCCCAGCCGCTCTATCAAGGTAATGTGGTAAAGAGAGGGCGGCTCTGCATGCATAGCCTGGGCAGGAGGTAAACGAGCTGCGTGGTACACGGCATACAATGTGCCCAGTATTGCAACTGTCATGCTGATGAGGGCGGCCAGTACAATCACCTGTGGCTTTAGCACGTAGGTCATGTACGGCAGGCTAAAAATCTCCATATAGATATTGCTCATGCCCTTGCCCAACCATATACCCACGCCAATACCGGCGATGACCCCCAGCGCTACTATCAGCAGCACCAGCTTGATGTAGTGCAGGCCGACGGCAAAATTGCCGTACCCGAAGGCCTTCAGACCGGCTATCTGTTCTCGCTCCAGGCTGATTAACCGGCTCGTCACGACGTTGAGCAAGAATGCTGCTACACCAAAGAAGATGATGGGGAATATTGTGGCGATGGTTTGCTGTTGTTTCAGTTCTTCCGACAGGAAGCGATTGGACAGTTGATCCTTGCGCGCATAGGCGCCAATGCCACCATAGGGCCCGAGCAGCTCATCTAGGCGGTCGATAACGTCTTGTGCGTTGCCGCTCTTGGCCAGGGTCAGTGTGACGCTGTTAAAGCTGCCGTCCATGCCGTAGGCGACGGCAAGTGGCTGGCGGGCCATCCACAGTACCCCGTAACGATTTTTATCGGGGAACATTGCGCCCGGCGCAATCTGGTAAATGTACTCCGGTGACAAGGCCAGTCCAACCACCGTGAGACTTTTACGGCGCCCGTTAATGGTGGCGTGCAAACTGTCACCAGCGCGCAAGCCATGGGCGTTGGCAAATTCTTCACTGAGCAGTACTTCGCTATCATGGCCCGGCTCAGCCAAGCGACCGCTGCGCAAGTAGATCTGGTTGAGCAGACCGCGACTGTCATCCGGCAGGGACAGTAAATGACCGCTGACCGGCTCACCATAGCCTGCCACGTCGAGATTCACATAGGCCACGACACGTGCTTCCACCTTGTCGACACCCGGTATTGCCTGTATGCGCTGCACCAGTGACAGGGGTGCACGCTTGAGTGAAGCAAACACCTCGGCAAAGTGATGGTCGCGGTAGTAGCTTTCACGGGTATGGAACAAAGAGTCGAGTGTACTCAGGGACATGATAAAAACGGCAACTCCACCGACAATTACCGCCGCAATGGCCAGGGCCTGCATGCGCATTGCCCATAGGTCCCGCCACAGTTTTTTGTCCAGAGCCTTCATCGCCGCCGTTACCAACTCAGCTCGTCAGGGGAGAGCTTCTTCTCGTTTACGAGCACCTGGCTTATACGCCCGTCAGTCAAGTGAATCACCCGGTCTGCCATTTGTGCAATGCCCGCGTTGTGGGTAATCACAGCGGTGGTAGTACCTAATTCCTGATTGACCCGTTGCAGTGCCTCCAGCACCACAATGCCGGTTTTGGAATCCAGCGCGCCGGTAGGCTCATCACACAACAATACATCAGGCTTCTTCGCGATAGCGCGGGCAATAGCCACTCGCTGCTGTTCACCGCCGGATAGTTGGGCGGGGAAATGGTCCATACGATCGGCCAGGTCCACCATCGCCAGCGCTTCTTCAGGTTGCATGGGTGCTTTGGAAATTTCAGTGACCACGGCCACATTTTCCCGCGCCGTGAGGCTGGGAATCAGGTTATAAAACTGGAATACAAAGCCCACGTGGTAGCGCCGATAATTCGTTAACTGGCTTTCTGTAGCGTGGGTTAAGTCGTGATCGGCATACAAGACATGCCCCTCGGTGGGCGTGTCCAGCCCGCCCAGAATATTCAATAGAGTGGACTTACCGCTGCCTGAGGCTCCCAGCAATACCGTGAACTCGCCACTGTAGAGGTCCAGATCGACACCGCGCAATGCATGCACCTGCACCTCGCCCATCTGGTACACCTTGGTAAGGCCGTGGACGTGAAATACTACGCCAGCACCCAATGGTCCATGTGAATCGATATCCAACCTGGCTCACCATATAGTATTAAAATACTATCGTCTTGGACGCCCTGTGCATTAATAGGACAAGAGCACCACCATAGCAAAAAAAACAGGCCATCACTGTCGAAGGCACCCGGTTTTCATTGATCTGGCACATAGTTTCCGACGCTAATTATGTTCTATCAGGAATCCACACACTATTCGCAGTGAGTGATTCAGATGTGCCGCGCCAGAATAGGGCTAAATCTTATAGCGATCGCTGGTCCGACCATCAGCCTGGCTCTGCGGCCCATTGGTCAGGTCGCGGCGGACTCAGGGGCAAGAAAATCCTCCAGGAACCAGGCGGCAAAGGCATGGCGCCCGTCCACGCCAGATTTCGCATAAATGCTCGAGGCTTGCTGACGCACGGTTTTCTCGCGCGTATCCCTGACTGCTGCGATCTCTTTGAAACTGAGCCCTTTCAGCAGGAGCATGGCAACCTGCTGTTCGCTGATAGTCAACTGCCATTCCTCAAACTGCTGGTGTATAAGTTCACTGTACTGGCGGCGGGCGCTGCGCATTTCCTGGGTGATATCGGCTATCTGCTGGTCGGCGCGAGACAGGGTTTTACGCAAGCGCTCGAGCTGACGCGCACGGCTGCGCATTTCGATAACCAGATAGGTAACGGTCAGCCCCGCCACCAGTACGATCAGACTCTCCTCGATGATATGCCAAGTGGGAACGCCCAGGCTTATGTCTGTTACAACATCGGCCATATTGAGCACCATAATCAAACCGAGGATGACCGTGACGAACAAATCTTTCATTTTATTCCATTAATACAATGACTTAGAGAACACAGGACAAGTGTACCACAGAGCCTGTCAGGACACTCGCCTGATGCAAGAAGCACCCCCTCCTGTAGACTGCATATCCTGTGATCTCTTTTGGTAACGAATGATGAACTCCCTTTTGCATGCAATCCCCGGATGTTTCCGGGGCTGGCTGCTCTGCCTGTTGCTGCTACCCAGCGTGGTGAGCGCCCAGTCCGTCAGCGAGCTCACCTTGCAGGATGTACTGGCGGCAGCTCTCAGTGCCAGCGCACTCGGGGACGAACAGGGTGACTCGCCCCCCTACCAGGCATCCTCGTGGCTGGCCGGATTGCCCAGCCTGAGCCTGAGTTACCTGGGTAGTGACGAGCGTTACGGTACGGACGAAGCCGAGGTGAGTGTCAACCTGCCTATCAAGTCAGGGCGCCGGCGCAGTGCCGATCACAAGCTGAATGCGCTAGCGGAAGACCTCGATAGAATAAGCCAGAGCGAGCGCGAGCTCTATTACTCCGGCCTCATCCGGGAGGCTGTATGGTCTTACAACCTGGCGGATACCCGGCGCCGGTTTGCCGCCGATAAACGCCGCCTGCTACTGGAGTTGGTACAACGTCAACGCGAACTGCTGGCCGCCAATGCCACGTCGGAATATTCCCTGCTCCTTCTGCAGATGGAGTTGGTGGAAGTTGAGATCGCCCAGCAGGAGCACTTGCTGGAGGCGCGCCTATGGCTGCAGCGCTACAGTCAGGTGACTGGTCTGCGCACAATGCCCGCTCAACCTCGAGAAACTGCCCCTCTGGATGAAAGTTTCCAACCCCGGCAGCACCCGCAGCTGCGGTCACTGGAGCTGATGCACCGGCAGCGGCTGGAGCTGTTGCGAGCTGACAGTACCCAGGCTTCGGACTGGAACCTATCAGTGACAGCCAAGAATCTCGATACCGCGGGCTACGACGAACAACAGTTTGGTCTGGGGGTTGAAATACCCCTGTCCGCGTTCCCCGTTTCCCGCCAGGCGGAGAACTCGGAGTGGCGCTCCGCCGAACGCCAGTATCTGCTCGCCCGGGACCAGTTATTGAAAGCATTGAACGGCAGTTGGGAACAATTGGTCAACCAGCGGGATACCCTACAGCAGAAGCAGTCGCTGTTGGCCCGCTCAGATTCACTGGCGGGTCGTATCGCCGAACAGTTGGCGCATTTGCAAGCCAGTAATGAAGTTGCTCAGGAAATCGTGCTACGACGGATGATGGATGCCATCGACACCAAAGCTGAGGTGGCAATTAACCAGCTCCTCATAGAACAGAGTAACGCAATGCTGCGCCAGGCAGCCGGATTAAGTCTATGAACAGAATGATTATGGCGGCAATACTGCTGGTTGCCGCGACCACCGGGACGGCGGCCCAGCGAGTGGAGCTGGCCAAACTGGGTTCACTGGAACTGACTTTTGAACCGGCTGTGTCAGTAGCAGTCTACCCGGGCCAGCCGGTGGCGGCTCAGGTCACCTTCAGGCGGGGTGAGGCCTTCAACGTGCCCAGTCCCGGTCGCGTGCATCAGATTGAGTACCTGGTGGAGCCAGGCGCGTCAGTGGCCAGGAGCCAGCCCTTCGCGGTGCTGCGCGGCCCCGAGATGCACCACTTCGAAATGCGTTTTGAGAGCAGCCGGGCACTGGCAGCAGGTGCGGAGCGCCGCTTCAACAGCAATAAGCCCCTTTACGAGCGCAAGACCATCAGCGAAAGCCAATGGCTGGAGATCAGTGAACAACACTATGCGCTACAGCTCGAATACGAGCATATGCGCCATTTCTTCGAATTGGTAGTCAGCGGGGACGACGACCCGGACGCGCTTACCCTGGCGGCACCGTTGGCGGGAGTGATTCACTACAGCTCCGCTGACAGCGGCATAGAAGAGGGAGATAGTATTGCCCTGTTTGTACCGCGCCAGGCAATTCGCCTGGAGCTGGCCCTGCCCAATGTGATCGGTACTGAAGTGGTGTCAGTGCGTACCGCTGAGTGCCAGCTTGCCATCGAGCGGGTAAGCGCTATGACTGACGGTTTTTTTGTGCAGGCCTGGACTCAGGCACTACCCTCTTCCTGTGGTTTGAGGCTGGGGCAACAACTGCTGGCGACTCCCATGGTGCGCACCCTGGATGCCTACCGCGTGCCCAGGCTGGCCGTGTTCCAGTTGGAGCGCGAGAGTTATGTACTTGTTCGCAATGGCGAGACACTGACCGCGATAGCCGTTGTGCTGCTGGGGACGCAGGGAGACGACTACATCCTGCGTGCTGCCTCCACACTGGAGGCGGCGGATGTGCTGACCTCTTCGGTAAGCGCGGTGCAAGGCGTGCTGCTGGGCCTGGGGGAAGAGTAAGTGTTAGCGGCTGTCATTCGATTCTCCCTCACCCAGCGCCTGTTCGTCGGCATCCTGGTGGTAGCGGTTATGGTGCTAGGTGCAAGGGCCTGGCTAAACCTGCCCGTGGACGCTTTTCCGGATATTTCGCCGACCCAGGTGAAGATCATCCTTAAAGCGCCTGGTATGACAGCCGAAGAGGTGGAGCAGCAGGTGACTCAGGTGATTGAGACCGAGATGCTGGGGATCCCCGACCAGCAGATGCTGCGCTCCACGACCAAGTATGCCATCACCGATATTACCCTGGATTTCCGCGCGGGAACGGATATTTACTGGGCGCGGCAACAGGTCAACGAGCGACTCGCCAATGTGCGCGACAGCTTGCCGGATGGGATCAGCGGGGGGGTCGCTCCCATGAGTACACCACTCAGTGAAATGTTTATGTTCACCGTGGAAAACCCGCGATTGTCACTCATGGAACGCCGCCACCTGCTCGACTGGGAGATCCGCCCCGCGCTGCGTACGGTAGAGGGTGTGGCGGACGTGAATGTGTTGGGCGGTTATGCCCGGACCTACCAGGTATCGCCGCAGTCCGGCCTGATGGCTAGCGCCGGGCTGAGCATGGCACAGCTGGCGCAGGTGATACGCGACAGCAACCTGAACCTCGGTGCAGGGAGGCTGGAACAAGGAAACGATGCTCTGGTAGTGCGCACTGAGGGTCGTATCACCAGCGAGGAACAACTGGCGAATATGGTAGTGAAAGTGGATGGCCTGCGAATCTATCGCCTGGGTGATATCGCCGACATAAGCATTGGGTATCTCGCCCGCTACGGTGCAGTAACCAGGGACGGTGAAGAAACAACGGAAGCCCTGATTATTGCCCTCAAGAACAGTAACACCGCCCAGGTAGTTGCCGGCGTGAAGCGCAAACTGGCGGAACTGGAACCCACCCTACCGGCGGGAACCGTTGTTAATGTGTTCTATGACCGCGCAAAGCTGATCGATACGGCCATCAATACTATCTCGAATGCGCTGTTCCAGGCCATCGCCATTGTGGTGCTGCTGCTCGCCCTGTTCCTGGGCAATATACGGGCGGCCATTGTAGTCTCGCTGTCACTCCCGTTGGCTGCCCTGGCGACTTTCTACCTGATGTCCGTGGCGGGCCTGTCGGCCAACCTTATGAGCCTGGGTGGTCTGGTAATCGCCATAGGCATGATTGTCGATTCCTCGGTAGTGGTGGTTGAGAACACAGTCACCCGGTTGGCAGAAGAAAAGGGCTTGCCCAGGCTGCACCTGATCTACCGGGCGTGCAAGGATGTCGCGGTTCCGGTGGTGTCCGGTACGGTCATCGTGCTTATCGTATTTTCACCACTGCTCACGCTCACGGGGCTGGAAGGCAAGCTTTTTACCCCGGTCGCGATAACCATCATGTTCGCGGTGTTTTCCTCACTGGTGCTGGCGCTGACCGTCGTGCCAATTATGGCGTCCTTTCTGTTGACCAATGATGCCGCCGCGGTGCCGCTTTGGGTTGGAAAACTACAGCGCTGGTACCAAAACAGCCTGGAACGGGTGATGGCCAAGCCCCGACCCCTGCTCGTGGTCTTCGCCTTAATGCTCGTGCTTAGCGCCGTGATGTTCAGCTTTACCGGCAAGACCTTTATGCCTGTACTGGACGAGGGCGATATCATCGTCCAGCTGGAAAAGTCCCCCAGTATCTCCCTTGCCGCCTCTGTGGCGCTGGACAGGCAGATCGAACTCGCCCTGCTGCAACGCGTGCCGGAGATTCGACAGATTGTGGCGCGTACCGGCTCCGATGAGATTGGCCTCGACCCCATGGGCCTGAACGAGACCGATATCTTCATGGAACTGCAGCCTGCTTCAGAGTGGCGCTTCGCCAATAAGGAGGCCCTGATCGATGACATCCGACAGGTGTTGCTGGAGTATCCCGGAATCAATTTTGGATTTACCCAGCCGATACAAATGCGCATATCTGAAATGCTTACCGGCAGCAGCGGCGATCTGTCAGTTAAGATTTTTGGCAATGATATCCCACAGCTGGCCCGTCTGGCAGACGAGGTTGCGGCAATCACCCGCGACATCTCAGGCAGTGTGGACGTGCAGACAACCTCCATCGATGGTGGCAAGTTCCTCAGTGTGAATGTGCACAACGAGGTTGCGCAGGGGTTCGGAATGTCCACTGCGGAGCTGGCCCGCTATATCAAGACCCAACTTGAGGGCACTCAGGTATCGGAAATTATTGAGGGTAAGAAGCGTACGCCTATCGTGTTCGCTGTCGATCCCTCAGGTACCCAGGCCCTGACTACGGTCAAAGCGCTCGAACGGAAGATCATTGTGATGCCGGATGGCCGCCAGGCACCCCTCTATGAGCTGGCCGAGATCGGCTTTCGGGAAGGGCCCTTCCTGGTCGAGCGTGAGCGTGGCAATCGCTTTGCCGTGGTCACCAGCAACGTGGCCGGCAGGGATATCGTTGGCTTTGTGGATGAACTGACGGCCGCAATAGGCGAGCGGCTGGTGCTACCAACCGGCTACAGCGTGGAGTTTGGCGGTGAATTCGAAAACCAGCAACGCGCCACCCGCAGCCTGCTGCTGGTGATCCCGGCCGCCCTGTTGCTGATCACCATCATCCTGTTCACCACCTTCGGTTCGATGACTCGAGCGGTGCTTATTCTGGGCAATATCCCCTTCGCCATCATGGGCGGTCTTATCGCCCTCTTTGTTACCGGTGAGTATCTGTCGGTACCCGCTTCGGTGGGACTAATCGCCCTGTTGGGTGTAGCCGTGTTGAACGGAGTAGTGATGGTGAGCTATTTCGAGCAGACCCGGCTGAGCGAGCGGGATGTCTTCCTGCGCATCATCCACGGCTCGGCACGACGCCTGCGTCCGGTACTGATGACGGCGAGCACGGCAATGTTCGGCCTGATGCCGCTTGCCTTTGCCACCGGGCCAGGGGCGGAGATCCAGAAACCGCTGGCCATAGTAGTCATAGGCGGCCTCTTCAGCTCCACCATCACCACGCTCTATCTGCTACCCCTGTTTTACCACTACCTGGAGAAACGAAACCATGACTGATGGGCAACTGCTAATAATGGTAGTGCCCGGCAATGTCCGGGACGATGTCGTCGATACCCTTATCGGCTGCGAGGGCATCTCGGGTTTCAATATGACCACCATGGCGGGCTACAGCAAAGAGCACAGCCAGTACGACCTGCGTGAGCAAGTGGAGGGCTACCGGCAGTACTACAAGTTTGAGGTGCTGCACACTCAAATGCAGAAAATGGAACTGTTGGCCACACTCCGCCCCGTGTGTACCTCGTCCAATATCCGCTACTGGATCGTGCCGGTGCTGGAGCAGGGCCACTTCTAGGACGTGAACAATGTTCACTACGCATCACAATCTGCTGTTTCTCGCCCGGGCGGTAGCTGCTATATACTGCCAGCCAATCAGGCAGGAGCACCTTTTAATGAGTGGTGCCTAGTGGCTTCCGAGTGATTTCGGAATAATCTCAAAAAAGACGATTGACCCTATGGTTAGAATCGCGATGATAATTGCAATAGCGAAAACACCGTAAAGTGGCATTGCTTTTAGACCCGCAAGTATTGGCCCCAGAACGTTGATCATATTGGTAAAAATGACCAGGACAGCGACAGCACGTGTGATGCTGCCGGTAATGGCTTTCAGAGCATCCGCGCCCAGGGCACTCTGGAGCCTCAGCTCTTCAACTTCAGCCGGCGAGATGTTTAGCACAGCCGCCTCAATCGCTGCCATCAGACGGGACAAAGTAATAAACGCGAAAATGTAAAGAGCGAGCTCCAACATAAAAATGCTCGTAGCGGCCTCATAATGGACTTCAGAAAACGCTGATGTGGCGGTGACCCTCCCCCAAAATCGAGTTGAAACTTGGGCGGGCGGATCAGGATCAGACTTTCATAATGTAGCCGGTTATGCAGTTCCTTGAGATGCCGGAACAGCGACTTGGCGAAATTCGGCTTTTCCTATTCTTTCGCGGTTGCTGGGTCCAGTAATTCGTGTTCGTCAATAGATTTTCCCGCTGAATCGCCAGTCAGCTCTCTATTCGACAAGCGAGCCTCACTTAACCTGCAGTAGAGGAAATTCTCTACAGTAACAAAGGGCTATCCTGAGTGATAAAAGCTTATCGAAGCGATGTTAGCGTCTTAAATGGCGCTAACATCAACCCAACACCCCGAATCAATCAATCCGGTAAATACGGGCCGCTGTGCTATAAAACATGGCATCCTTTTCGTGGTCCGAAAATCCAGCCACAATTTTCTTGAAGCCGTTGTAGAGTACGTGATGCGAAATGGATAGCTTGTCAACGGGAAAGTTACTCGCAAACATACACCGATCGGGCCCGAAACATTCGATGACATGGTCAAAATAGCGACCTTGCGCTTTGACAAATTCGTCTGAACTCGGCGCCGTGTCGCGCTTGTCCCAGCCGAAGCCGTTGTCGGGCATGGAGAGGCCACCAAGTTTCGCAACAACATTATCACATCGAGAAATTTCCTCGATATCAAGCTTCCACTGTTGAAAGATCTCTTCGCGCTTTGTTGCGTAAGCACCCACACCCAGCGGTGAACCAAAATGATCCAGAATAATCTGGGTCGAGGGTACTGCCCGCGCCAGCGTCAGAAACTCCTGATTCTGATGATGATAGTGCCATGCATCAAAACTCAGACCGCGATTGCTAAGTTCCTTCATGCCCCTGCGGAATGCAGGCAAGCTGTATAACCCCTCTGGTGCCTGGGCCGGGAGCAGCAGCGCCTCCGGACTCGGGTCGCGCGCGGCAGCCAATCGAATACCGCGGAACCGTCCTTTGCCCAATTCGATGTGTTGGTCCAGCACCTCACCCACAGCGCTGCCCAATGTGAGATCTGCCCTCGAAACTATTGCGGCGATTACGGCTTCGCCTTTCGTACCTTCCCCCGAGAGCGTGGCTTGTTCGACCACATATTCGGTCTCGCCGAGGCATTTTAAGTGCTCGGGACCATCCGTTCGATACTCGGCACCACAGTCTACGAACACTGTTTTCTCAATGTTGTGACCTGACCCCGTATCTCGCCAAAGATCTTCTACCTGATAGACTATTCCAGTACGCCACAGGTGGTGGTGCGGATCGATAATACGGCGGTCAGGATTAATAATTTCTTCCTGTACTGAAGCCAGCCAATGCTCGCTTTTCAGTTCAATGCTCATGGTAATTCCTTGTAGTGGATGAACAGTTCTGCTTGATGGGGCGCGGGTGGGCGATTAAAGCGCGCACTGTGCAGCAAGGCCACTTATGTCCACACCACGTCTTATCTGGTTCAGGTAATTGCGGTCATGCCCGGGCGTTAGGTAAGCAAGTGAGATGCCTGTCACCGGATCTGCCCAGGCCAACTGACCGCCGGCCCCATTGTGTCCAAACGATTGTGGCGAGTTTGCATCTCCGAAACCTCGAATCCCTCTACCTTTGTTACCACAAAGCATGATGCCAAGACCTCGATTGGCCGATTGCCTGGATAACATATCAGTGAGTTTTCCGGTGCGAATCTCCCGCGCGTTCATACGGGTTTCCAAGCTCCATACTTCCACCCCATCAAGGCCACCCAGTAGCAACGCCTGATAAAACAATGCGAGGTCTGATGCGTTGGCAAAACCTCCTGCACCGGGGACACCCACTCTGCGCACCTCCGGGTGATTGAATGCGAGTAATATTTTTTCATTAACTTCAGCTGCCATGGGGATCGGCATTCCCGATATAGTGAAATCCTCCGGCGTACCGGCCTTGCCGTAGTGTTCTACCGGTAGCACGCGATAGTTCTCGGCATCTGGCAAGCCGACAAAGATCGAATCGAGACCCAGCGGCTCAAGCACTCGCTTTCGGACATACTCGGTGTAGGCAAGCTCACTGCGGCGCTCGATAATCTCCGCTATTACCCACATCGACGATGTGGGATGGTATTCATACTTGGTACCTGGCTCCCAATTCAAACGCCATTGTGCAAAGCGCGCCAGTGTCTCCTTTTTTGAGTTCCATTGTAGCGGCGCAAATGGCGCATGTGGAAAACCAGAGGTGTGAGTAAACAATTGCTGTACCGTAATACGCCCCTTACCCTGGTGACCGAACTCCGGAATAATATCGGCTACAATTTCATCCTCGGCGAGTTTATTTTCCTGAAATAATAGCCACGCAGCCGCATAAACTACGCCCTTGGTGGCTGAAAAAAGACAGGTAAGAGAATCATTCTTCGCGGTACCGTAGCTTTGTGAAACAGCAAGTTTGCCGTTACGCGCCAAGGCAACTTGCGCCGCAGGCATAAAACCCTCATCGACATCGTGTTGCACTCGGCTCAAAAGTGCATGTACTTTTTCTGGATCCAAACCGAGTTCCAATAGTGTTGCAGTACAAACCGGCACCTACTGCCTCCTGATTATAGTTTTTGTATGTCACTAATCTGCCAGTACTCGTCTTTTAACAGCCGTTTGTATAGCTTTCCAGTTGGATGGCGCGGTAGTTCCTGGTGGAAATCTATTGTGCGTGGACATTTGATCGCCGAAAGGCGTTGTCGGCAGAATTCGAGTAACTCTGCCTCCATGGGTGAGCCGCCCAGGTGCATGTCTTTTAACTGTACAGCCGCCTTAACCTCTTCGCCGTATTCCGCATTGGGTATTCCGAATACGGCCACGTCCATAACTTTGTCATGCATAATCAGCACGTTCTCTGCTTCCTGCGGATAAATATTTACACCGCCGGATATGATCATGAAATCTTTGCGGTCAGTGAGGTATAAGTATCCCTCTTCATCAACGTAGCCTACATCGCCAAGTGTGCTCCAGCCACGCGGATGCCGCGCCTTGATAGTCTTTTCCTTGTCATTGTGGTACTCGAACTCGCTGCCGCCCCCGAAATAGACTATGCCGCGCTTGCCAGTGGGAAGCTCGTTACCCGCGTCATCACAGATACGTATTTCGCAACCGAGCGGGCGTCCCACAGAACCTTTGTGGCGTAGCCATTCTGCGCTATTAAGCTGGACGAAACCGTTGGCTTCACTTCCAGCGTAATACTCATAGATAATCTCACCCCACCAATCAATCATCTGCTCCTTGATCGGAATCGGGCATGGGGCCGCGCCGTGAACAACGCATCGCAGGGAGCTCATATCGTATCGCTCTCGTACTTCTTCCGGAAGCTTCAGCATGCGCACAAACATCGTCGGAACCCACTGACTGTGGGTTATACGAAAACGTTCAATACACTCTAGCGCAAACTCCGCCTCGAAGTTTTCCATAATCACCACAGTGATTCCATGACGAAGAGAGGTCATTGAAAAGCCAAGTGGCGCTGAGTGATACAAAGGCGCCGGGGACAGAAATATGGACTCTGGAGTCGCCCCATACAGGGCTGTCATTACTGCGAACTGTTCATCCTCGCCATAAGCCCTATCTGACAGGGGTCGCTTGATACCCTTCGGAAAACCCGTGGTTCCCGAAGAATAAGGCATCAGGGCTCCCTCGCACTGATCAGAAATAGGAACTTCGGGCATTTGTGCCACCGCGTGTTCGAAACTCATGAACCCATCCATGACATCGCCTAGCATTAAATAATTGCTAACCGTAGGCGTTATTTTCAATAACGGTCGAACAACTTCCTTTACAGCTGATGAAGTAATAAAGACTCGCGCTTCACAATTGTTGACAATGTAGGCGACTTCTTCATTCTGAAGCCGCCAGCTGACAGGTGTGTAATACAGACCCGCTCGCTGCGCCGCCCAACATATTTGCAAGAATCCAGGGTGATTCTCCAGCATTATCGCGATGTGGTCACCGCGCTGTAGCCCGAGGCTTCTAAAGAGATGTGCGCCTTGATTCGCACGCGCCTCCAACTCTCCGAAAGTGACGACTTCACGGCTAGCCGCCATGATATACGCGGGTTTGTCCGGTGTTAGCTCAGCCACTTTACCTGGATGCACTGTCTTTTCTCTCTAGCTTTTTCGGCATTTCTTTAAACTCTATCCATGACTGTAAACGCAAACTTTTCTGAAATCGCGTCCCTTGCTGCCTGCATATGCTGCACATAGCTTCGAAAAGTACCGTTGTAATTGCCGTCTTGGCGGCGGTTGGATTCGCCCTCGAAATTGTAATACCCGGGAGTACAGTCCTGATTCCAGCTTGTTTTTCCTCGAGATTTTATAACCTCTTGCACCCAATTCTCTTCAGCCGCCTCTGTAGGATCGATAGTTCGCAAATTATTCTTTCGCATGTAGTTGATGCATTCCGCTATATGGTCTCCTTGAGTCTGTAGCATCTCTGTCAGATTGAATTGATAGCTGGCCTGGTAACCCCCCATGATGAATAGATTGGGGTAGCCGTGAGTGTGTATGCCGAACAGTGTGCGAATCCCGTCTGCGTACTTATCGTTGAGGTCTACACCGTCTTTACCTACAATCCGGTTATAGGTGCCGGTCTTCTGAACTTCGAAGCCTGTAGCGTAAATAAGTAAATCAAGCTTGTAATTCACACCGCCAAAGCATGGCCCGTCCGGGTTTATCTGGGTAATACCCTCGCCATGTGTATCGACTAAATGGACGTTGGGAAGATTAAATGTAGGCAAATAGTCGTTGTGGAAGCAAGGCCGCTTGCACATCAACATATACCAGGGTTTAAGCGATTCTGCGGTAGTCTTGTCTTTAACAATATTGTCTATGCGCTGATGTATTCCCATCATATAGTCGATATTGGCTTGTTCCTGTGCCTGGATTTTTTCTTCTCGAGACAACGATTGCATTTTTTCTTGCTGCTTTTCCCATTGCTCGTCATTGATCGCCTCAGCATACGAGGCAGTTTGGTCTACAGTCATTCGCTGTACCAACGGTAGTTCTGACAAGGCGATCGCTTCTTCGCGCCGCTTGGCCTGCCACCCCGCGCCGAGAGAACGAGCCCAGTTGGGGTCAGTAGGCCCATCTTCACGAATATCAATGGATGACGGGGTGCGCTGATACACAAACAATTCTTTCGCGGCCTTGCCTAATTCTGGCACTACCTGCACCGCACTGGCCCCTGTCCCGACTATTCCTATGGATTTGTCGTGCAAATTTTCCAGGTTTTTTCCGGTATAGTTATAGTCCCAACGGGAAGTATGGAAGGAATGGCCTGAGAATGATTCCATACCGGAGATCTTGGATAGCTTGGGTTGCGACAGGGTGCCGTTTGCGCAAATAACGAACTGTGCGCGCATGTGATCACCTCGATCCGTATGTATATCCCATATTCTTTCCTCTTCGTTCCAAACCGTTGCTGTGACGGTTGTGTTGAAAACGGCGATATCGTAGAGGTCGTACTTCTTTGCAATGGCCTGGCAATGGCTGAAGATTTCCTGACCGCGAGAGTATTGATTGACCGGCACGTAGTCCATTTCATCCAGAAGTGGCAGGTAGTCGTATGAGACAACGTCACAAGCTACTCCGGGGTATCGATTCCAATACCAGGTACCCCCGACGTCTGATCCTCGTTCGACTATCCGTATACTTTCGACCCCCTTTTCACGCAGACGGGCAGAAGTTAACAGGGCAGAGAACCCGCCGCCTATGAACAGCACTTCAACACTGTCCGTTATCCGGTCGCGCGATTTCACCTCATCGGAAAATGGATCTATTGCATACTTCTCGAGATCACCTTCAAAATCTGATAAGAATTGCGCCCTACCCTGGGGGCGCTTCGAGAGACGTATATCGCGTTCTTCCCCAAATTTTCGCTTTATCTCATCGTAATAGGATTGTGGATTTACTGGTTTGCGCATGATTTTCCCTTAACTATGAACGCGAATCATTAGTCTATATATTCAGGTCGGCGGCTCATCCGACAGCTCGCAAAAGGATTTCCCTGCGGCAACGCGGCGTTCAAAAAAATAACCCACTAATGGGGCGTTTTCGAATCGCCATGCTGTGTCTTATCAAACCAGCATTCAGCTTACAGGGTAGGTTAAGCAAGGCTTGTGGCAGCTTGTTGCTATCCTCTCAGTGTTGGCTCAGAGTACGAGTCATAGAAAGAGTCAACAAGGGCATTTTCCCGCAGTTTATACGGGACAAATTCGCTCAGGTAGAAAGAAAATCTTTTCTGAAGGCAGATGGGTTGACGCCAAAAACGCGCTGAAAGGCGCGCCGAAAACTACGAGCGTCGGCGTACTTCATTTTCTCCGCAATCATCTCTATCGGTTCACCGGAGGCAATTAGCGTACTGACGGACTCGCGGAACACATGATCTCTGAGCTCGCGAAAGGAGGTTCTCTCCAAGGCCAGAGTGCGGCGCAAGGTCGCCACACTGATCCCTGCAGAAACCGCAATCATGTCCTGGCTCGTCATACCAGAGCGCAGAGCATTTACGACATACGTTTGCAGACGCGGAGTCGTGAATCCGCTCTTACGTTTCTCAAGAATATTCAAAAATATCTGATATATCTCAGAGCGCCAGTCGGCAAGGCTTCTGTTCGTTGTTGGGAGCTTTGCAACGCTTTTGGACAACACAATATCCACGCCCTCTCCCTCGAACTGCACTGCACAATCTGGTGCCGCCAAATGATGTATCACGCCGGATGGCCGGCAATTGGCAGTTCGAAATCGAATAACCGGAAATTTCGTATCGGCTAACCATTGGAAAGTGCAATAGAATGGGATGCAAGCCAATTCCAGAAAAATCTGGCGTGCATCCAGCGAACCGTTCTTGAATGTCATACAGTAGTGCATTTCATCGAGACGATACTTCAATTCTGAATGCACATCCGGCCAAAGAATGTTAGCTGCACCGGCAAAGGCACTCATCGCCTCGCCTAAAGTAGGTTCCTGCATCGCGCGGGCGACCATCAGTTGAGTGCTACCGGGGGCCACCGGATGAGTACTCAGGCCAAGAAACTCATCGCCTACCTGATGGCCAACGGAAGACAATACAGTCCAGACCATGCCTGAGTCGACATAGTCGTCGCTTACCGAAAAAGATGAAGAGGGCGCGCCAGAACGCTCAAGCAGATCTGGAAAATGGTCCACGCCGTAACTGGATTTCTCCATAAGCGCCCGCAGGTCCTGCATAGAAATCTGTGCAATCGGGTTGTTGGTTTCCGCAATCATTACCTTCCCCAAGCTCCGTGTAGCGCCCGCTCCTGGCACCACTTTGGCCGGGCCCGGGGAATGTCATCTACTACAAATGACATACATATCGCTCTTGGCTCGTTCAACGCCGAATTCTGTCATCCGCTGAACCACGAACTCACAAGAGCTTACGTACTGTACTGCATATTTTTGTAACAGGAAATGACTTTAACGCGGTCGCTGATTCGCATAAGCAAAGATGCTGAGCCGGCATAGGGAGCACTCAGAGGCAACTTACTTAAGCCATCGCATTCGTACTTTTCGCGTATGGGATGAGTGCCGCCTCAGCACGTTCATGGGAGCTGGCTTCAGATCTCCACTACCAGCCTTGATGACTGATTTACACTGCCTCACTCTGGTGGCTGAGCCGCACGCGCCGCATACCTGATAACCAGCGATCATAGTCATTGGCTTTACGCTGAAAATAGGTCTCCACTTCAGGGTGTGGAAGCACGAGAAAGCGCTCATCGGCCATAGCCTCGATACACAGATCAGCCACAACCTCGGGCTCCAGAATGCCATCACCGCCTGACTGAGCAATATCTACCTTGAAATTAGGATCTTTCATGTACTTTAATACATTAGTACGGACCGCTTGTGGGCATAGAACCGAAACGCCTATACCTTGATCTACATAATTAATCGCAAGCCACTCAGCCAAGGCCACCGCGGCGTGTTTTGACACCGCATAGGCACCCGAATCAAATACCGACAAGAGACCCGCGGCCGAGGCAGTGCTCAGCAAGTAGCCACCACCACGTGAGATCATACCTGGAATCACTGCTCGTGCCGCTGCCAGATGGGACCATGTGTGCACACTCATCATCCGCTGCCATTCTGCGGTCGGCAATTCGAGTCCGCCCGGTCGCCCATATCCGGCATTTGATACAAAGACATCAACGCCACCGTGGATTTTCTCTATCTGTGCAACCAATTGCTCAAGCGCAGGTTCATCGGCAACATCAAGTTGTTCTGGATATGCTTGAGAACCAATTGATTTGGCAGTTTCTGCCGCGTCTTCACCACTGAGATCCACACAGATAACGACGCGGGCTCCATTGGCCGCGAACCTCTGCGCTAGAGCGCGACCTATTCCGGAGCCGGCGCCAGTGATGATGGTAACTTTGTCGTTGATTTCCATTATCTTTCCCACTCAAACTTAGGATGCTATTGCGAAACAACAACACCAGGAGATGTCCCTGTGTGCTCGCCACGGCGGAACGTGACTTCCCCATTAACCAGGATAAGGTCATAGCCACCAGCTTTCGCTTGTTTGCGCCAGTCTCCATCGGGCAAATCGAACGCGTGCTTGTATGACGATGTATCAGAGTAGAGCCGCCCCAGGTCGTATACCAAAAGATCTGCAGCCATACCTTCCTGGATAGTGCCCCGATCCTTGATTCCAAAAACACTCATTGGTAAACCACTCATTTTGTGATGTGCTTCTTCGAGGCTCACAATTTGGTTGTCTCGCACGAGGTTGACAAGAAAGTCCGTACCCCAGTGTCCGCCGCAAAATATTTTCAGATGGGCACCACCATCTGAACCACCGGGAATCACATGCTCATGGGTAAACATCTCATGCAATATGGCGGGGTCTGTTGCAGTAGCATTGGGCGACCTGAAGATAGCAGCACCTTTGGAGCTGAGGAGTATTTCCGCAAACAAATCAATCGTTTCCAGCCCGCCTTCTTTTGCAGCTTTCCCTAATATCTGGCCCTCAAGGGCTTTGTGATCTTCACTCTCTCCCACAGAAATAACGACAAATTTGTCCAGATCTCCACCAACAATGATGAACTTTTGTGGATCGTACGCCTCTCGAAGGCGCGCACGATAGTTGTCGTCTCTCAGCAATGCCAGACTCTTGTCGCTGGAGCCTGCATAAGTGAGCTCCCTGAATGTCTCATCGGAGTCAAACAGCGTCAGGGTATTCAATGAAATCTCTGTCCAGGTGCGATGGCAGAAGGACGCGGCCCACATATCCAGCCCCTCCTCTCGTGCTGAATCAAGCCACGCCAGGCCCGCCTTGTGTATCGGGAAATTATCGTGAGTTGCAATGACGTTATGAAATACAGGCCGGCCGGTCTCACGCGCTAGTCGTGCAGACACCTCCACAGTCTCATCCTGACCCGCAAGACCAGATAGACATTGAATGATGCCGCTCTCACGCTCTGTCAGTACAGACGCTATTTCACACAACTGGTCTACATCCATTACATCACACGGCATTGGGCTTCCATCGAAGTCCAAATGCACATTATTAGTTCCAAGATAGGAACAGGAGAACCCAATCGCTCCGGCATCCATTGCCTCATTGAGCAAACGCTTTATTTCAGCTAGTTCAGTGTTATTCGCTGGACGACTTTTTGCATCATCGATTCCCATGATAAAAATCATCAGGGCATTCAACGGTACATAAGTCATTGCGTTCACTGCTTTTTTTGTTCGTCGTAGCGATTCAAGAAATTCGGGGAACGACTGCCAGTCCCAGGGCAGGCTTGCTCTCTGGTGAGCCACGGGAATCTGCTCTACATTTTCCATCATGACCATGTAGCGATCCTGGTGTTCAGTGCGACACGGTGCAAAACCAAAACCACAGTTAGCCATGACTACCGACGTGACCCCATTTTGCCCACCATCGGCACAGGTCGAATCCCTGAATATCTGCGCGTCGTAGTGGGTATGGTGATCTACCGTGCCCGGCGCTACTATCAACCCGCTTGCATCCACAATTTCGTCCGCACTTTCTGTGATATCCCCTATATCAGCAATTCTTCCTGCTTTAATACCAATATCTGCTTGAAAGCGTGGCGCTCCCGTTCCGTCAACAACAGTGCCGCCCTTTATCAATAAGTCATAAGTCGCCATGGATGCTTTTCACTCCTACAGTAATGGGTTCATATCGCTTGAGCCGTATAGTTTCGATCTAGAAGCTATAGCGAAGGCTCGCTCCGTACATCCTGGGTTCGCCCCGGAAGGCGGTCCAGCTTCCCTCCTGCAGCGGTGACTTAAATTGGATCGTGCTATATTCCTCTTCAAAAATATTCTTCCCCCACAATGCCAACTCCCACTTGTCGTCACTGGTACGAACACCCAGTCTCGCGTTGACCACGGTAAATGCATCCACGTTCGCCGCATTGGCAAGACTCGTTTCAATATTTTGATCGCCCATATAGGAAGCGTTCACAACACCGAAGCCGGTGAAGCTACCGATGGGCATTTCGTAGGAGATTGCGCCTGTGGCAGCCCACTCTGGCGCGAAAGGAAGACGCTTTCCAGCCAGTGTTTCACCTTCATTATTTAGCGCCGCATGCTCGTCAAACTCGGTATTGCTCCAGGTGACACCTCCATCAATCAACAAGCCCACCAGGGGCATCCAGCTCAGGGCAAGCTCCACACCGTGGGAATTCACCTTGGCGGCGTTCGTCGTGGCAAAGTTAATACCGTCAAATACGTTTATCTGGTAATCCTTGAATTCGTTGTAAAAAATATCTGTATTGATTTCCAGCGTCTGATCAGGGGAGGCCCATTTTAGCCCGGCCTCATAAGCGTCCACTGTTTCGGGGTCAAATTCGAATCCAGTGATGGCTGCATCCCGATCGAGGTTGAACCCACCTGCCTTGTAGCCACGTGAATAACCCACGTAAACATTACCAATATCGAGGTTTCTAACCAGTTTTATCGTGCCGGAGGGCTCGTCTTCACCACGGCTTTCATGCAGATCTGGCACTGGGCAGTAAGGGATAACAGGCACTACCGCACAGTGAATGGTGTCATTGGTAATTATTGCAGTAGCATCCTTTTGGTCATTGGACCAGCGGAAGCCCAACACCAGATCGTAGTGCTCATTCAGCTCGACGATATTGTGGGTAAATAATGCCCAACCCTTACCCTTCTGCTTGAAATATCGCGACGTGTCGCCTGCCCCCTCAGGAAACAGAGCCGGCGGAAGCCCGGTAAGCATGCCAAAATACGTTCCGAAATCCGCACCGTAGGTTACCTGCCAGTCAACATCTATTTCGTCAGTGTAATAGTAGGCACCGGCCAGCCAGTCAACACGGCCCCATACCCCGTTAAGTCTCAACTCCTGGCTCATAAAATGGTTGTTCTGACTCCAATCAATGCCCTGCACGAGATCGACATTGGATGTGTCCGGGTCCTGGTTGGTATACGCATCAGCGTCCCTGTAGGCTGCTATCCAGGTAAGATTTAAATCCTCTTCTATAGCCCAGTTGGTCTCCACCGAGATTCCCCACTCATCCAGCTGGTCTTCGCTGTCAAAGGTCTGTTGCGCTTTATACGCAAACGGATCTGCCCTGACGATACCGCCAAGTGCCTCGATAGCAGGGGCGGTTGGCCCCAGTGATACATAGTTGCTGGAGCAACAGGTCTCGTCCTTATGCTGATAATCCACAATCAAGCGCACATCGATATCCTCGTTCGGCCTCCACAGCAACTGGCCTTTGGCCGTCGCCCTGTCCCTGTCATACATTTGCCTCGAAGGTACCAACCAGTCAGATACGTAGCCATCACGTTTGTTGTAGCTGCCGGCGACTCTGAAAGCCAGGGTGTCATCTACAATAGGACCGGTAAGCCCACCCGAGACTACGTATCCATCGTAATTCTCCACGGTACCCTCGCCATAGCCGCCCAACTCGAACTCGGGCTTGCGCGTGTAAATTCCGATAGTTCCAGCCGATGTGTTGCGACCAAACAGTGTGCCCTGTGGACCCCGCAGTATTTCGACAGACGCGATATCCAGCAGATCTCCGACCGCTAACCCGGTGCGACTACGGTAGACATTGTCGACGAAGATGCCCACAGACGGCTCTAGTCCTGGATTGCTACCCGTCGTACCTACCCCTCGAATCCTTACTTCGGTGCCGGATAGTTCAGAGGGGCCTGTAGTGATAAGAAGACTCGAGGAGACCGAGGAAAGGTCCTGCACATCGCTTATTCCCCGGTTTTGTAATTGCGTGCCGGTGAAAGCGCTTATCGCCAGTGGCACTTCGCTTATAGTTTGTGCGCGACGCGTGGCAGTAACCACAATTTCTTCCAGAATTGGAACCTCGTCTGCCGCGTTTAGTGCGCAGGGAGCTACACTCCCAGCGATAGCGGTAAGCAGTGCCGTCAGGGAATTGCATTTGCGTTGCTTCATCATGATCTGCCACCTATCTGAACATTATTATTAAAGCGCCCCCGCAGAAACATTCCGCTGGGTGGCGCTGGATCTGGCTATTGTCCAGGCACAAAGACCTGCTCGAAGAATGCATCCGCTTTTGCGGTTCGATATTCTTCCGTTTTCCTTTCGATGCTCAGACTACGAGCCACCATGCGCGTCAACAAGGGCCTTTTGCCGCAATTTGTACGGGACAGTTTCGCTCAACCGCAGGGACTCGCCGCAAAGTGGCATCAAAGATTGACCCGACATCGGTGCAGAATATTGGCATATGAATGGAGGGTAAATCTTGTTGCGCGCAGGGTGCGATCTGAATGTGTGCCCACAGGATTTTCGTCACAACTGAAAAATATTATTATCTATAAATCAATTGCTTAGAGAAAGACTACCTACAAATCTCTCCATTCAACCCGTATGCCAATGCATATACTCTGTGCTGTAAATGCTTGGCAGCCTGATATGCTATTGTCATTGCGGGACCCAACGTGGAGCCGGGGCCAGGGTAGGTCCGAGAAAATCGCCACGGAGCAGTTGCCAACACATTGGCGAGTTCGACCTATGACTAGACCCTCAGTCATTCCCTAGCAGCGGATAATCGCTATAGCCCGTTGCATCGCCCGCATAGAGGCTGCGCGGGTCGAATTTCGCCAGTTCCCCGCCGCATTGAAACCGTTCAACCAGGTCGGGGTTCGCAATATAGGGCCGACCGAAGGACACGGCCGCCGCTTCTTGGTTGGCAATGACCCTACTCGCCTCTTCGAATGCGTAACTGTCATTAACGATTAAGCGGCCACCAAAGAAGCGACGCGCGAGCGCGATATTATCTACCCTTCCCGCCGGCAGGCGGATGACGTGCAGATACGCCAGGTTGAGTCGTCCCGACGCTTCCAGCAAGTGCTCAAAGGTATCGAGCGGATTCTCGTCGCTCAGATCATTGAAGGGGTTGTCGGGGCAGATACGCATACCCACACGTTCAGCGCCCCGCACTGAGGTTATGGCAGCCAGTGCCTCCAGTGCAAACCGGCAACGATTTTGAACGCTGCCGCCATAAGCATCCCTGCGCTGGTTGGTACCCGTGGATAGAAACTGTGCGGGGAGATAGCCGCTGGCACAGTGCAGTTCCACTCCGTCAAAACCAGCAGAAAAGGCGTTTATGGTGGCCTTGCGATACTCTTCAAGTACTTCGCCAATCTCATCAACACGCAATTCACGCGGGCTGTCGAACGGCATCATGCCCGCCTGGTCCGTGTACATTTCTCCCTTAGCCTGAACCGCCGACGGTGCGACAGTCTCACTGCCAGCGGGTTTGTTCAACTGGTTGGCCACCCTTCCCACATGCATCAACTGGGCCACTATCTTCCCGCCTGCGGCATGAACCGCTGCGGTCACCCGGGACCAGGCGTCGACCTGGGCTTCGTTGAACAGCCCTGGGGTGCGGCAGTAACCCAGACCATTGGCGCTCGGAGCGATACCCTCGCTAATGATCAGGCCCGCACTGGCGCGCTGGGCATAGTAATCAACCATCATTTCAGTTGGCACCGCATCACTATCCGCTCGACTGCGGGTCATGGGCGCCATTACGATGCGATTGGCAAGCGTCAAGCCGCCCAGGCTAACAGCCGAAAAAATGTCTGCGGCGGGCTTCTGCATGTTATCTGAAGTCATTACCGTTTCACCGTATGCGAATTTTTGGTTCTACTGAATCCCGGCGCATAGTCGCCAGGAATTGCTCTAGTGGCGCCGGTGCCGCCACCTCTGGTGAATCTGTATCGGGCGGATTACTCCAGAACTCCGTCCAGGACGGCCACAAATCATGGTATGCCCCCGCGTAACGCTCCCGATCCGGCCAACGCATTTTGTTATCGCCGATCGGCGGCGCATTCAGATCTGTCGCATACCAGTAACAGGGTAACCGCCGACGAAATAACCAGCGACCATCGATGCGCTCATAGTTGTCCCAGTACATCATCTGCATGATGATCCACGAATCGCCGGTCTCGTGCTCGTTCTTGGAATACACCACGCCGTGCGCATGATCCGCATCATCGAACTCAATGACATGGTTACCTATATGGTGTGATGTCCCGGTAAACTGCTGGCGCAACGTATCATCCAGCCACCGCTTGAGGTGTGAGCGCCCTACCTTCTCTCGACTCACCCGAATGTCCTGTGCAAACAGGTTTACATGGGCATCGAGGTCCCGCATATCCAGTGAAAGGGCGTACTTGGCGGGTAGCTGGCGGATCTCGTCCAACGACTCCAGACGATCAATACGTCTGAGCAACTCTTCGTCCATTCTATACTCCTAATCCCAGCTCGCAGCGCCGGTATTCAATTCCGCAATGCGGCCGCCATCCACCGCTAGCTCAGCTCCCGTAATATACGAGGCCTCGTCACTGGCAAGAAATACTATTGCGTTGGCACACTCTACCGGCTCCCCTATGCGCCCCAGGGGCAGTGATTTCGCCGTGGCCGCCTGGCTTTCGCTGTCCGGCATCAAGCCGAGAGTAGGCGGTGTCAGAAAGACGCCCGGTATCACCGTATTAACACGCACCCCCTGCTTGCCCCACTCGATGGCGGCATTGCGCGACAGGGCAATCATACCGGCTTTCGCAGCGCTGTAACCGGCGGTTCCAATTGAGCCGCGCAGAGCGCACACCGATGCCACATTCACTACCGCGCCGCCATTCTGCTTGAGCTGGGAGTGGGCTTCGCGCATCAGGAACATGGCGCCGTCCAGGGACACCAGAAAGTTCTGGCGCCACGACTTTGTGCTGTGGCTTGCCAACATGCCAGGCACCATTAACACCGCGTTGTTGACTACAATATCGAGTTTCCCGTAGGCCTGCACTGTGGCCGCCACCAGTTGTTTGACGGCTGCCTCATCCGACACGTCGCAACTGTGAGCCATGGCAATACCACCGGTTGCGACAATTTCTGCCACCACTTGTTCAAGCAAGTTCATGCGGCGGGCAGCCAGCACCACTTTCGCACCTTCTGCCGCCATGAGGCGGGCGGTTGCGGCACCAATGCCCTGCCCTGAGCCAGTGATAATAACAACCTTATTTTTCAATCTCATTCTGAAACTCCCGGCACTTCACCTACTGGATTGAAGACAATTATGGGATAAAGGCAGCCACCCGGACAGAACGGTGCCAACCAGAAAGATGTGCATTTGAGTTCGTGTGGAAAACCGCTGTTCAGCTTGCCAACACACCGGCTTGTTTGCGACTGATGTGACCCGCCTGGTAGAGCCACCTGACAGTATCAGTCATGGATTCCTCGATCGGGCGAAAGATAAAATCGAGGGACTTCTCGACTTTCGAATTGTCGAGCTGCACCCAGTTTGTCGCATATTCCATAGCCTCTTCACTGATGGGAAGCGGCACAGAAATATAGGGGTGCAGACGATCCAATAACCGACCGCTCAGGCGCATCAACGCGCCCGGCAGGGGCAGCTTTAGCAGTCGCCTTCCGGTCACTTGTTCCAGCACAGGACCCAGCTCAACCCAGGGCAGGTAGTGGCCACCCAGGGTGTAATTCCCGCCGGGGGGCCGCTGTTCCAACAGGCGCAAATGCACCTCGGCCACATCCCGCACATCCACATACTGGTTCCCGCTGGACATCAGCGGCACAAAGGCCGTCAGGAACGTCTGCATTCCCACCTGCGCCTCCGTCAGGCCCGGATCATCAGGGCCAATCACTGTTGCCGGGTAGGTGATATACACCCGTTTGCCTGTGGCTTTGAGATTCCGGACATATTTTTCACAAGCAACCTTTGAGCGCCCATAGGCATTGCGAGCGACACCGGGAGGTGAATGCTCGTCCAGTAAGGTGGCACTGGGGTCGTACAAGGCCGTTACACTCGAAACATGAATAATCGACTTTACACTTTTGATTTTGACAGCGCTGCCGATGACAGTCCTGGCGCCTTCAACATTGGTGTTATAGACGCGCTCGGCATCGCCGGCCCGGGTGGAAACCATAGCGGCGGCGTGAATAACCGCATCACACCCCACCATCGCGCTGTTGACTTTGCCTGTATCAGTTATGTCACCACGGGTAAAATCCAGAGCGCAATCATCACCGTATAGCCGCAGCATTTTGTCAACGCTGCGCACCAGCAGACTAACGCTGTGGCCAGCTGCTAACAGGGCCTGAGCTATGTGGTAGCCAACAAACCCGGTGCCACCTGTGATCATCACACGCATTGACAGAAACCCCGCACTTCAAGACTCAAAATAGTAACTCCGCGTCAAAATCGTGATTTTTCTCCGCCGGGGTCGGCATCCCCATGGTGTAGTGCGTGCAATTCAGTTCCGCATCAGTAGGCATCTTTCGTGACGCTAGATAATCGGCCGGTCACGGCGCATTCCTCAGATGTAACAGGCGATACGAACAGAAACATTTGTATTGAAATGTTTTATGCAGGATAATGTTTTATCCGGTGCCGGTCAAGGCACGCGAATGTGGTGCGAGTGCGGAATGACGTATTTTATGCACGCGCCTGGTGCAAAAACAGCCGTATAAGGTTGCCTGAAGAGGGTCAATTCCATAATGAGTAATTTGAAATCTGCCTACGAAGCGGCCATACAGAACCTGACCCAACCGGGCTCACCATTCGAGACCGGCAGTAGAAACTTTAATGGCATGGAGAGTCTGGCCTACGTGAACGCTCCCACGACACTGGTAGATTTGCTGTCTCCCGGAAGGGTATTTGGCAACCAGGAGTTTCTTGTCTATCAGGACGAGCGCTACTCCTTTAACGATTTCTTTGCTCAGTCCGATCGGCTGGCGCAACAATTGGCAACCCGGTTTGGCATAAGCAAGGGGGATCGCGTGGCGATCGCCATGCGCAACTATCCTGAATGGCTGGTCTCTTTTGTCGCGATCGCCTCCACAGGGGCGGTGGTCGTGCCGCTTAACAGTTGGGGCCACGCAGAAGAGCTGCGCATGAACATAGCCGATGCGGATGTCTCCCTGATAATTTGTGACCAACCGCGGTTGGAGCAAATTGACCCCGTCGCGTTGAACCTGCCCGCCATCGTCGTGCGCTCGGAAGAGTCCTTGCCAGAAAACTGTGCATCTTTCCAACAACTTCTCGATGCCGCTGACACAGCCTCTGCCCAAAATGCGCTGCCCGTTGTCGCCATTGACGGTGAAGATCCCGCGATGATCATGTACACCTCAGGCACTTCCGGACGGGCCAAAGGTGCACTGTTCAGTCATCGCAACTGCTGCCAGGCCATCGTCAACCTCGAGGCCGTTGGCGCGATGGCCTACATCTTCAATACGGATGCTTTCATCCAACACGCACAGCTTGGAACACCCGCGAAGTCATTGCTTACGGTGCCACTATTTCACGTGGCCGGCCTGTACGCACAGTTCTTACTCAATCTGCGCAATGGTCGCGGCCTTGTCATGATGCATAAATGGGACCCGGTCGCTGCTTGCCAGTTAATCGACAGGGAAAAAGTATCCGTGGTGGTCGGCGCCCCCTCCATGCTGCTCGACCTGATTCAGCGGGAAGAGTTCAGCGCCGCAGATACAGGCAATTTGATCAATTTCAGCGGCGGAGGTGCAG
Source organism: uncultured Haliea sp. (assembly GCA_963977485.1). Classification (GTDB taxonomy): domain Bacteria; phylum Pseudomonadota; class Gammaproteobacteria; order Pseudomonadales; family Halieaceae; genus JARRPM01. The sequence continues at coordinate 261,299 of CAXBOW010000002.1, read as the reverse complement.
CGACACCCACCAGACTGGCCGATCTTATTCGAGAAACAATACCCAATACACTGCCCGGAGCTGGCTGGGGCATGACCGAGTCCGGTGCTGCGGGAACAGCTTTCACCGGTTATCCGGTAACCGCAAAGCCAGGCTCCAGTGGGTTTGTGAACCCTGTTGTAGAACTGCGCTTCTGTGATGAAGAAGGCAAGGAAGTAGACCCGGGTACGGCTGGCGAAATCTGGATCAAGAGCCCGACTCTGATCAGCGGCTATATCAACGCACCGGACGCAAATAGCAGCGACTTCAGGGAAGGCTGGTTCAAGACAGGTGACATTGGCTATCTTGACGAAGACGGCTGTATTTTCATCTGTGACCGGGCCAAGGACCTGGTTATTCGCGGTGGAGAAAATATCTACCCTGTTGAAGTTGAAAACTGCATCCAATCTATACCAGGTGTTCGCAGGGTGGCCGCATTTGCTGTGCCCAGCGAGCAGCTCGGCGAAGAACTGGCTGTTGTAATTACCTGCGATAGCGCACACCCAGGGAAACTGACCGCAGAAATGGTGCAGCAGCACTGCCAGGCAAGGCTGGCGAAGTTTAAAGTACCCAGCTTTATAAAGTTCACTGACACTGATTTGCCCATGAACGCCACGAGCAAAGTGATCAAGCGGAAGGTAAAGGACATCTATTTCCCATCAGCTGAATAGGAAGACTCCCAGTGGCCGAAAGAAAACGCACAAAAAACGAGGACGGCCACCAGGCCATGAAGGCGAAGGCCACTCGGGAAAGAATTCTGAACGCGGTGGTAGCACTGATCAATGAATCGGGTTACAGCTCCGCCAGCTCCACAGCAATAGCAAAAAAGGCGGGCATTACCTGGGGCGCGGTACAGCACCACTTTGGTAACAAGGACGAAATATTGTTCGCTGTACTGGAGATGGCCAGAGACGTTTATATCCAGTCTCTTGAGAGCGCGAAGTTAAACCAGGGCTCCTTGCAGCAGCGTATTGATCGCTTTGTGGACACCGTTTGGCAGCACTATAAAAGTGACCTCTATTTTGCTTTTTCCGAAATCGTGATGGCCACGCGGGGGCAGAAAGGAAAATTGCCACTGGGCAGTGTGCGCATGAACCGACAACTCAAGGTTCACCTTCAGACCCTTTTCGAAATTTTTGGCGACAATGAAGTTTCTGATTTACGGATGAAGGAATCGCTGCGTTTCGTACACCGTTTCCTCACTGGCCTTGCCATGGACAGAGTGCTTGAGCCAGCGCTGCCATATGAGGACATCCACATTCAACGCCTGAAAGACGAAATCTTCACGCTGATCAATACGAAGTAGCTTTGGCAACGCGCCCGGAGTTGCAGAACACCAAGGAGTACAGTTTTGACCACATTGGACAATTTCAGACAGGAAGTCCGCACATGGCTGGAAGCCAACTGCCCCGAGTCACAACGCCAGCCCATTATCAAGGAAGAACAGATATGGGGAGGCCGGCGCCGACAATTCGCGAACGCGGACGCAAAACTCTGGTTTGAACGCATGCGGGACAAAGGCTGGACTGCGCCCGACTGGCCAGCGCAATACGGCGGCGGCGGACTTTCAACCGCAGAGGCCAGGGTACTGGAGCAGGAAATGCGGGCCCTGGGTTGCCGGCCTCCATTGTACGATCTCGGTCTTTGGATGTTTGGTCCGGCGCTGCTTGAGTACGGCTCGGAGCAGCAAAAACAAGAGCACATTCCCAAAATCGTTCGCGGTGAAATCCGCTGGTCGCAGGGTTATTCAGAGCCCGGCGCGGGCTCTGATCTGGCCAGCCTGAAAACCCGGGCTGAGGATATGGGTGATCACTTTCTGGTGAACGGTTCGAAGATATGGACAACACAGGCGGACAAATCCGACTGGATTTTCTGCCTGGTCAGGACGGACCCCGCTGCCCCCAAACAGGAAGGGATCAGTTTCCTGCTTATCGACATGGCCAGTGAGGGAGTTTCCACCGTACCCATCGCGTTAATCAGTGGTGAATCGGAGTTCTGCCAGACCTTTTTCCAGGATGTGCGTGTCCCTAAAGACAACCTGGTGGGCGAGCTGAACAACGGCTGGTCCATTGCCAAAAGTCTGCTCAAGCATGAACGCAAACTGATGAGCGTTATGGAGTCGATGGTCGAAAAAGAGGACGAGACGATTGTTGAATTAGCCAAACGGTATGTCGGCATTGATGGCACAGGGAAACTGCGTGACAACGAGCTGCGCACTCGCCTGACGCGACATCTAATGAGCAGCCAGGCAAACGAATGGAGCAGTTATCGCCTCTTTGAGCAGCACAGCCAGGGGTTTAAGGATAGTGGGCTGCCATTAACCATGAAGCATATGATTACCGCTGAGCTGCAGCGGAAAGACGAGCTCATGCTGGCGATATTGGGCAACCGCAGCCTTAGCTGGCACGACACGGAGTATTCGCAAAAGGAACAACGGATCGTAAAAAACTGGGCGTATAACAAATCGCAAACCATCGCCGGTGGCACGTCCGAGATTCAATTGAATATTATTGCCAAACGCGCACTCGGATTACCAAATCACTAAAAGGAAGTTGACCCATGGCTATGGTTCGAAACGAAGAGCAGCGGTTATTACAGAAAACCGTCAGTGAAATACTGCAGAAACACGCGCCGGTTGCATCCCTGCGAGCCCTACGCAATACCAACGACGAACTTGGCTACGCGGCAGATTTCTGGCAGCAACTGGTCGACATGGGCATACCCGCCATCGTTATGCCTGAGAGTATTGGCGGACTGGGCTTTGGCTTTGCCGGACTCGGTGCAGTGCTGGAGGAAATGGGGCGCACATTGGCGGCCTCGCCACTGTTTGCCACTGTCGTGCTGGGTGCCTCGGCCCTGGAACTGGCTGACAGCACGCTACAGCAGGACCTGCTAGCGGGTATCATGGCTGGCAAGTTGACCCTCGCCCTGGCAGTAGATGAAGGCAATCACCATGCACCCCTGGCTACTGCAACCACCCTGACCGCAGGTAAAGATGGGCTGATACTCGATGGCACCAAGGTCTTCGTACTGGATGGCCACTCGGCGGACAAGCTGTTTGTGGTCACCCGCAGCGCAGGTAAACCCGGAGACGAGCGCGGCCTGTCACTGGTACTGCTGCCGCGAGAGACGCCAGGTGTGACTGTACAGCGCACCATTCTTATGGATGGACGCAACGCCGCAAAAATTCACTTCAATCAAGTCGAGCTCGATGCTGGCGCACTTGTCGGCACCCTCAATGAAGGGTGGCCCATATTGCAACAGGTACTGGACAGAGGTGCCATATGCATCGCCGCGGAAATGTTGGGAGGCGCGCTGGAAGCCTTCGAACGGACGATGGACTACCTCAAGGAGCGAGAGCAATTTGGCGTCAAAATTGGCTCTTTCCAGGCCCTGCAACACCGCAGCGCTGAAATGTACTGCCAGTTGGAGCAATGCCGAACAGTGGTGCTGCAGGCCCTCTCCTCTCTCGACGAGGACAGCAACAATACTGCGATGCTGGCCAGTATGGCGAAGACCTTGGCGAACGAATGCTATGCACATATCACTAACGAGGCGGTGCAGATGCACGGTGGCATGGGAATTACCGATGATCTTGATATCGGTCTCTATCTGAAGCGAGCCCGCGTCAGTATGCAGATTCTCGGCGATACCAGTTACCACCAGGACCGCTATGCGCAACTGGCGGGGTACTAATTCAGGCCACGGGCAACTGCCAACTACTCAACCAGAAACTGGCCATACCATTTGCGGAACTTGCCAAACGGTCCGTCACCGTCGCACAGCATCGGTTTTGCAAAATATTTTTTGCGGGACCAGATAATACGGTCCTCTTCCATCTGCTGACATACGTTGGCGATAATGGCGTCGCCGATGCCGCCTACAGGTGTCTTGCCTTCCACTTTCTTCTGCCTGAAGGCGTACATGGCGCGGGTGTACTCTCTGCTTACCGGCGTAAGATTGGCTATTAACAGGGTATCGCAAAGCCCTGTAAAACGGACGAAGGTCAGGCCCGCACCAATATTGCGATTTTCTATTGCCCCTTCGACCACACCTTTGGGCGTGGGCTGTCGCGTTTTCAACAGGCCGTGCCGGGTGTGACCCGAGAACTCCATCTGCTGTACGTCCGGAATGTCTTTGGTGCCGTGTACAAACTGAAAATGTACGGAGTCCACGGCATTTTCGCCAATCTCCTGCATGTGCGTCTGGATATCCCAGGTGAAGACCTTGATTTCGCCCCACTCGTCGTTGTCCAGGGCCGCCTCTTTGACAGCCTCGGGCTCAAACAGCGGCTCGATGCCCTCGGGGTGGTACCAGACCAGAATGCCCTGGTTCACTTCACGCACGTGCCAGGGCCGAATAACTTCCTCTTCACGCGCTACCTTCGGTGGCAGGTTCTTCGCATAGGGGATATGTGTACATCGGCCTTCGCCGTTGAATTGCCAACCGTGAAACGGGCAAACAATGCTATCCCCTGCTACCGAAGCACCACCGCCGGCGTGGTCGCGGATACCATAGCCGAGGTGAGCGCCCATATGGGGGCAATAAGCATCCAGCACTTTGGCCACCCCGGATTCGGTGCGAAAAGCCACCAGCTCCTGATCAAAATAGTTGAGCGGCTTCGACTCACCCCTGGCAAGCTCGCTGGAATACAGCACCTGAAACCATCCGAAGGGCATAGGTAACGGTACACGCGCTGCAGATTTATCTGACGCAATCATAGCTGTCTCCCTGGAAATAATGTCTCGTACTGAGCGTATTTTGTTAGCGTATCGGACAGACACGGTCGCCGACCCTGATAGGCCTCGTTACAGGTCGAATACCCGCACGGCATTCTCGTGCAGAAATTTCGGCCACACCTCATCTCTAAATGGCACACCCGGCATCTCCTTGAAGATACGTTCCAACGACAAACCCATGGGGAAATAGCCGGCATACATAATCTTGTCTGCGCCACGGGTATTGGCAAAATTGATAATGCTCTCGGGGTAGTGTCGCGGTGCAAACGCGCTGGTCATGTAGTACAGGTTGGGGTACTTCAACATCAGCTTCCAGGCCAGATCGGTCCAGGGCTCACCACCGTGGCGCATGACCACCTTCAACTCAGGGAAGAACCAGCAAATCTCGTCGAGGTGTTCAACTTTCTGTGGCTCCATGGGAATTCTCGGACCCGGTACGCCGACACAGGGGCAAAAGGGTATACCCAGGTCAATGCAGGTAACAAAGATGGGATACCAGCGCTTGTCATCCAGTGACACCTGCGGACACAATCCTGAGGGAAAGGCAGTCACTGCCTTGATGTCATATTTATCCTTGAGACGACGAATCTTGCGCACCTCTTCCATACCGCGGTTCGGGTTGCACTCGTAGCTGCCGAAAAATCGGTCCGGATGTTCCAGCACGGCCTTGTTTTGCACCCCGTACTGATCATCGTCTACCCCTACCATTGCCCTGGTGATATTGAATTCATCCATCTTGCCGATGGTGTAGGCCAGGTAATCATCCTGCACACCGGTGTCCGGTATGTCCTTGAACATATATTGCGCTGGCATCTGAAACATCTGCCGGCTTTCTTCGTCCATCAAGAGCGGCTTGATAAAGTCGTAGTAGTTGGATTTTTCGCTGGTGGGTATCGCCAGCATCAGATCAATAATTCCAATATTCTCGGGCATGGACAAAGTCGTACTCCTCCGGATTACAAACGTACTGTCACAGGCATAACCTGTTTGCGCATATTACGCCTGCAGCGTATCACACAAAACATTTGTATTGAAATGTTTTTCTACGCAACGCATGCTGACGCTGTATGCGCTGTGTCTTTTAATCCCTCGAGTTCAGCGAATGGATAGGCCTATAGATTTGCCGACTCATACCTGGTTCGGCCTGAACAGGGCATCGTGGCCACCATCAACAAAGAGCACCGAACCACAGATAAATCTCGCCTCCGAACTCAGTAAAAAGCTGGTTGCCGCCGCCTGGTCTTCGGGCTTACCCGGAAACCCCACCGGGATACTGTTCATGAACTCTTTGATAGCCGAACCATACCTGGGGTCTTTTTCAACTTGCTCCGTCATGGGCGTCTGTGTGTAGCCCGGGGCAATGGCATTCATCCGCACACCGGCAGCCGCATACTCAACCGCATGGCTGCGCATCCACTGGGCGACAGCCTTTTTGGTCCCGCTATACACTTCTTGCGCGGCGATGGTTTCAGACAAGCTGACAGCTTTCTGTTCGTCACCGGCCAATAGCAGATCGACGAATTCCGGGCTGTTGTTCATGGGCGCTGAATTGGAGGATATGAGCACCACGGCACCACGCTTTACCACCAGTAAATCCTTAAGACCCTCGATAAGCTCGACGGTACCGAAGTAGTTAACCTGGGTAATCAGCGGATGGTTTGGCACATTGGCGCCCAGGCCAGCGCAAGTAACAAGCCCATCCAGGCCCCCGGCGGCGGCATCCCGAAGCGCCGCTATAGCCGTTTCCCGGCCGTCTTTACTGGATAAATCTGCGACGATATCGGCGTCTTTGATATCCACCACAATGACTTCATTACCCTCTTCGCGCAGACGTAGCTTGATCGCCGCCCCGATGCCCGTGGCACCGCCTGTCATGGCATACAATCCCATACTATTTCTCCCCTGATTTATCACTGTTCATTGTTGCGGCGATCCAAGCTGATTAGCTATGGCACATAGTCCAGAATGAATGAACTTAAGTCTTCTTAATATGACGAAACCGGCCGATTCTATTTACCTTTCCGCTATATCGAACATCAAGTGCTGCGACAGATCTCCGTACAGCTCAGGTATCGTTTGCCGACTATTGAAGCGCCAGATACCGTCGTTACGCACAAAGGTGTCCTGGTACCGGCCCGCTATAATCGGCTGTAGTGGCAATATGTCAGTCGCCTGAAATACCGTGAAATACGACTCCGCCACTGCCGAATCAGCGGCCTCACCAACCTCTATTATCGCGTTGGTGATGACGTGTTTAGTGCAGGGCGTACCCGTGCCTTCATAGATTTTTACTAGCCGTCGATGCAGAGCGAGATATTGCTCCTTTCCTTCGGCCACAACCGATCCGTCGGGCCCTAGAAATTGTGCCTCGCTGAACAAATCTGCCATAGCTTCGAGGTTTCCGGCATCAATTAGCCGAGCGTAGGTATAGAGCAGGTTTTCAATTGCGCGATAGTGGTCCATAGAATCTCCGGGAGAAAACGTGGTCAGTCCCCGACTGATGGCTCGAATAAAAAAACCGCACCGGGATTAGCGGTGCGGTACAAGAGCCCCCAGAACGGACACTAAAACTCGTAGGTCACGTCCAGGCCAAAAGTCGTGTCAATACCGTACTGCGAAGTAATAGGGCCAAGGGCGGCGAAGTTGACGCCGAAGGTGTTGTAATCCTCACCGGTAAGGTTTCGCGCCCAGAGACCAGCGCGCAGGTAGCCGTCGCCAATCTCCACACATTCCATGCCCAGGCGCATATTTACGATGGTACGCGAATCCAGAACAATCTGGTCATACACGTAGGGCTCGTCGTTATAAGTTCCGGTCCACAGGGCCGAGGCGTAGCTCTTGCTCTGGTAAAACACTTCGGTATGGGCAATAAACTCAGCCCAGTCGGTGCGGGCAAATACCCAGTCCACGATACCCGACGCCATATTGCTAGGCGAAGTGCGCTTGGCCAGGTTATCCGTATTAATCGTTGTGGTGGGGCCTTCCAGCGGCGCAAACTTGTCGAAATCTCCGTCTATATGGCTGTAGCTCAGGGAAATCATCAGATCATCGGTGGGCAACCACTGGGCCTCAAGTTCCCCACCCCAACGCTCCGACTTACCAGCGTTGCCAATAAAGGAGGAGGTCTGTCCATTTTCGTCCACCACGATCTGGCTCACTTGCTGGTCATCGAAGATATAGCCGAATAGCGCGCCGTTCACTCGCAATACTGCCGGAATCACGTCCGATTTAAAACCAAGTTCCAGGGTCTCGATCGTTTCCTCTTCAAAGGGACCGCCAAACACCTCGCCGTTGAAACCACCGCTGCGATAGCCGGTTGCGTAACGCAGGTAGACATTGGTGGCATCCGCCACGTCGTAGGCCACGGTCACATTGCCACTGGTGTTGCTGAACTGCGCATCGTTCTTCACATCATATCGGCCTGCCGTGGGCATCAGCTCGCCGGTATAATCCGGGTTGGTGCGCAGAGTCTGCGGGAAAGGACCGGGAAGAAGGACCGATCCTGCATCCTGGTAGAGGTACTTGATATCCTTCTTCTCTTCGGTGTAACGAAGGCCCAGGGTCAGGGCCAGTTTGTCATCGAACATCTCCGGGCGAATTGTGGTCTGACCGAACACTGCCCAGGCCTCCGTCTCATTGTCGTAGCTGACAGACGTTCTGCCACCAACCGGCTGGGCTGCGTTGCGGATGTTGCGAAACTCACCCTCATCACTGAAGTAGTACACACCCAAAGCGTAGTCGATATTGTCGGCGGTTCCCACCATCTGCAGTTCCTGCGACCACTGGCTGTAATCTGTTTTGGCGGTCGTGTTAAAGAACGCGCCACCGAACTCATCGATGTACTCCCACATCTGGGCCGTGCTTTGTTGGACGTCGTTGTACTGTGGGGTGAGTACCGGGATCAGGGCGGGATTTTGCGCCATCGCCCCAAACAAGCCCAGCTCCTCGCCGTACATGGCGGTGAGCGCCCCCAGGGTGCTGTCGTTGACAGCGCCGGCGCCACCGGGTACCACGCTGTTATCGGTGCCATCGAGGTCACCAGAGCTGCCATTGGTCAGCTCCCGGTAAGCAGTAATGGACCTGAACTCTACATTCTGCAGGAATCCGAGGTCATCAAATGCCAGCGCGGCGGTCAGGCTGTGGCCGTCGGCCTTGTTCGAGGCAGTGCTGTTAACATCGCTGGAGGCCTTACTCGGCCGCTTGCCGTCATTGGGGTTGTTATACAGGTTCAGTGTGTCCTGGGCAGAGTCATTAAATCGGCCTGCCGTGTTATCCGGCGACAGGCCGAATTGCGGGGCAAACTCGTTCATGGTCGCCAGATTGGCACCGACTTGCCCGAGCACGACATTCTCCAGAAACTCGGACCGACTGGTTTCCGCACCAGTCACCGGATCAATACTAAATGGCGTGCTACCCACCATGAACTGCGGCGTCGCTTTTTCATCCAGTTTGGAATGGTCGAAGGCGTAGTCAATCGTCAGAGCATCGTTCACCTCCCAACGCAGGGCGATGCGATAGGCCTCCCGGTCCAGGTCCTCAAAATCATCAAGATTGGGATTGGTATTCTTGTACAGCTCATCCCGCTGCCGGGTCATCCCACCAAAAGTGGCCGACAGCGCGCCCAGGCCCTCGCCAACGCTGCCCAGGGTTCCGGTATTAATAGAGCCTTTGACGCCCCAAAGGTTGTCATCTCCCAGTTCGCCGGTGAATTTTCCGCCAAACTCCCCGGTGGGCTTCTGGGTGATAAAATTTATAGCACCACCGGTGGCGTTACGGCCATACAGTGTGCCCTGAGGCCCGCGCAGCACCTCAACCCGCTCCAGCTCTGCTACATCCAGGGCAGAACCCATCTGTGTGCCCATATAGACGCCGTCGAGATACATGGCGTTGGCCGGACTAACCGACAGGTTGCTGGGACTACCGGAGCTAACACCGCGCATGTTAATGCTGAGATTTCCGCGAGCGCCAGGCGCCTCGAAGCCGGTCATATTTGGCAGGGTGCTGATGAGGTCTCCCGCATTGAGCACGCCGCGGCGCTCCAGGTCGGTCGCGCTCAGGGCCGTGATGGAGATGGGTACATCCTGGGAGTTCTCCGCGCGCTTCTGAGCGGTAACCACCACCTCTTCCAGCGCCAGTGAGGTCACCCTGGATTGCGCCAGCAGTTGCGGCGAATTCGCCGCGGCCACCAGCAGCAAGGCTGACACCAGAACGGGCTTGTTATAGGAAATCATCATGGGTGGAACTCCCTTACTTATTAATTATTTGGTTAATCGACAGAACACTCCTGGGTGAGTGACGGGCAATCCTGTCCAGTAGGAGCAATTATTGAGCACGGTCTGTCGGTATGACAGAACGCCGCCGACCAGATTTATAGACATTTGAGTTCGCTCTCTAACACGGTCTATTTCACTGTGCTCCGCTCTGTCAGACTGTAAATGTCTATCATTTTGAACCGATGGGTTCTGTGAGAATTTTCCCCGCCGATTAACATGGGTTGCTGCTATCTCTGTTAATCAGGCGCAATTCATGTCTCACCGCTATCCTCACCTGTTGTCTCCCGGCCGCATAGGCAGCCTTGAGCTGCGCAATCGCATTGTTATGGCCGCCATGGGTACCAATTTTGCGAGCACAGACGGACACTGTACCGAACGCCTTATCGCCTACTACGAAGCTCGGGCCAAAGGGGGTGCGGGTCTGTTGGTGCTGGAAACTTCCGCCGCCCTTTGGCCGAGTGGCGCAAGCATGCCCAATACCGTGGCGTTCTCGGACGACAGGTTTCTGCCCGGCCTGACGGAACTGACCAGTCGTGTTCACAGCCATGGCGCCAGCATCATGGCTCAGCTCAATCACAGTGGCAAGATGGCCCAGGAGGACACTGCGGCGGGGCGCCCGATTCCTGTGCCCTCCCCTATTTCACGCAGCCGCAGCGATATGTTCAACGTCCTGACGAGCGACGAGATAGGCAACTTTATCAAGGCAGCGGGACCGGATGGCAAGGGCCCCAGCTACTTTGAAATGACCCCCGCGCAGATCGCCGACACCGTCGCCGGCTTTGCCGCAGCCGCCAGGCGAGCCCGAGTCGCCGGCTTCGACGGCATCGAACTGCACGCCGGACACGGCTACCTGCTGGCCAACTTTCTCTCGCCCTATACCAACAAACGTACCGACGACTACGGTGGCTCTGCGAAAAATCGTGCGCGCTTCCTGCTGGAGGTAATATCCGCCGCGCGCGCAGCCACTGCTACCGACTTCCCCATCCTGGTCCGCCTGGATGCCAAAGAGTTTCGTATTGAAGGTGGTATCACAGTAGGGGATTGTGTGCAGACCGCGCGACTGTGTGAGCAAGCTGGCGCCGATGCCATCGATGTCAGCGCTTACGGCAATGTCTCCAAGGCCATCGCTTTCACGGAAGCACCGCTGGTGCACGAGCCCGGTGGGTTTATTCCCTTTGCACAGGCAGTGAAAAAAGCCGTTAACATCCCGGTCATCGGTGTAGGCAGGATAGAGCCCCCTGTGGGCGAACGGGCGATCGCTGCGGGTGACTTTGACTTCCTCGCAATGGGCCGCCCCTTGCTGGCAGACCCTGAATTGCCAAACAAGCTGATAGCCGGCCAGGACAAGGCCGTTCGCCCCTGTATTTACTGCTATATCTGCGTCAGCCAAATTTTTATCAACAAACCCGTGTGCTGTGCAGTCAACCACAGTACCGGCCGCGAACACGAGGGCAATATCATCGCCCGCAGCAACGACCGCAAACGCATCCTGGTGATCGGCGGCGGCCCGGGCGGCATGGAAGCGGCACGGTTGCTCGCTACCAAGGGTCATCAGGTCAGCTTGTGGGAGAAAGACCGGGATCTGGGAGGCACTGCCCGTATCGCGGCGCTGGCCTATGAGCCCAATGAGCGGCTGGTGCACTACCTGGCAAATGCAATACGGGCACTGCCCATCGATATCCAACTGGAAAAAACGGCCACCGAGGACAGTATTGCCGCGCATAGCCCGGACCATATAGTCCTGGCAACTGGCGCCCGTCGGGTCGCACCGGAGATACCGGGAAAGGCGCAGCGTCATGTATTCGACGGGGATGAACTGCGCGGAGTCCTGTTCGGCAATAACCGGGACGCCATTTCCAGGCTAAGCCCGCTGCAGCGTCTGATACTCTGGGGAGGCAGAATAAGTCAGCTACTGCGCCATATTGGTCTGATGCGCCAGTTGAGCAAGTTGTGGATGCCTCTTGCTGGAGAGATCGTGATTATCGGCGGCGGTCTGGTGGGGCTGGAACTGGCGGAATACCTGGTGGAGCGCCGGCGCAAAGTCACTGTGCTTGAACCGGGCTCGGATCTCGGTGCAGAGCTCTCTATTGTGCGTCGGGCCAGAGTGCTGCATCAATTGACTAGCCACGGAGCGGTCATACACAAGTCCGTGGCGCAGATAGAAATAGGCACAGACAATATCACTTTCGCCATTGATGGCACTGAGCAGTCACTCCCCTGCAAGCAAGTGATCGTTGCCATGGGAGCCCAACCCGACGACAGTCTGGCAGACAGCTTGGCGGGAGGCAGCGCCCAGCTACACCGCATAGGCGACTGCCGCACAGTGGGCTATATTGATGGCGCAATCCTGGATGCCCGCAATCTTGTGCAACAATTGGGATAGCGGCTCAGATCCCGCCCAGCGATTGCATCTTGTCCCTGTAGGATTTTGGCGTATGCCCCGTCCAGCTTTTGAAGGAGCGCACAAAGGAACTGGCCTCGGTAAAACCCAGGAGCTCCGCCAGGTCTGCAACGCGTGCATCCTCGTGTAGCAGTTTGTCGATGGCCACGTCACAGCGCACTTGATCCTTGATCGCCTGGTAGCTTGTCTGCTCACCCTGCAAGCGCCGTCTTAGGCTGGACTCAGACATATACAGCATGGCGGCTACGGCGGAGAATGACGGTGTGCCATTGGCAAGGTCGATGCTGACCAGGGACTTGATGGCCGCGCTGGTACTGGCTACCCCTTTATCCATGGCGATAAGGTGGTATACGCTGTTTTTAAGGAATTCAGCCAGTGATTCGCTGGTGTGCACTAAACGCCGCTCGAGGAAAGACCGGTCAAAGCTGAAGGTATTCTCTCCAGCATCGAACTGTACCGGGGCATCGAAAACCTCAACCAGGCTGTCACTGTACTCCTGAGTCAGGGCCGGCGCATCGATGCGTAATTCGATCGCCGTCAGAGACTGGCCAATAAGCCAACCACACAGCGCATACCACACGCGCAGCCCCGAGGCCCGCGCCACTGTTATCGTCGAGCTGGCCCGGTCCCAGTTCTCGGGAACCAGTGCCGCCTCCGAGTCCGGTTGATCGAAGGTGTAACTCAGTCTGACATGGGGGCTGGCAGATTCTTGCAGCAGGCTTACTCGATACCCGTTCAGCGGACACAGCAGCGCGTCAAAGCGCTCGGCGAGCTGCAACGCGCCACCCAGTGTGCGGGCGCCAATCATGCAGTGGCACATGAGTTCAAATGACTCGCCCCCCAGACCAGCGGCCCAGGGCAACGGCTGCTTCAGCTGCTGCATTTGCTTAGCCCCAGCCCGGTAGAGCCTGGAATAATGCTGAGCCGGGAGCGCGTGCTCCGGCTCCAGCGCTGCAATGCGATCGAATCTCAAATCTACCGTTGCCGCGATGGCTTCTGCATCCAGGCCTATTCGCGTGAGGTAATCCAGCAGACGGTGGAATTTACTGGCATGTATAGTGATTTCACTCATTATCCAACAGCCACTCTCGGGGCCTGCGCACTAATTTACTTATTATATTGAAGCAAAAGCTTACCACAGTTCATGGGGTAGGCCAGCCCCAGCCGGGACGCTATACCAGCCCTGTTGGCAGATAATGTTCACCATTATGACCGCATGAGTCCTATGCGCCCTACCCGCCTGTTATGCCATAATTTTGCTACTATTCAGGTTTTCCTGGGAGAATGTTTATGAGCGAATCAGCAGCAAGGCATCACCTTCGACACGAGGTATTGGTCGGCGGCATATCCAATACTGTCTTCAATGGCCTACTTGCCTGGTTGCTGCTCAAAAGCGGCCCTGCTCTGGCCTGGGGCGGGGAACACAGTTTCGTGGTCGATGTCTTCGCCACCGCCTTGTTACTGCCCCTGATCGTCGCGCTAATCGTCATCCCACTACAACGCAGTAAGCTCAACAAGGGCACGCTACAGCCTATCAGCCTGGGACCGGCTTCCACTATCCAATCTATCGCCAACCGGTTTCCCGCAGGCACACTCAAAAGCGCGCTACTGTTCGGCTTATTTGGCATATGTGTGATCGCACCACTCACCCTACTGGGTTTTTACCTGGTGGGCGTGGAGGAAATTGCACCCACAACTTACGCTATCTTCAAGGGTGTGTGGGCGGGGGCGATGGCTGCTTTACTGGTTATCCCAATGGTGCTGATAGCGCTTAGGAAACCACAGTAACAACTCACCCGCTCTACTAACCAGGAAATCTATTCATGGCATTACTTGACAAGAAAGTAGGCATCGTCACCGGCGCCGGCCAGGGTATCGGTCGAGCGATTGCAATGTCTTACGCCCGGGAAGGTGCACAGGTAATCGTCGCGGACTTCAACGAGGAGATGGGCAGCGAAACCGTGCGCATGATTGAAGCCGCCGGTGGCATCGCCACATTCAATTACGGTGACGTCAGTAAAGAGGAATCGGTTAAAGCTATGGTGGACTGTGCAGTGGCGACTTATGGCAGGCTGGATATCGCCTGCAACAGCGCCGCGCTCAGTCGCGGAGAGGGTCCTATCCATGAGTTGGAACGCAGCGTGTTCGATCAGACACTTGAGATGTGCCTGACCAACACCTGGCTTTGCATGAAATACGAAATAGCCGCGATGCTAAAAAATGGCGGCGGCGCCATCGTCAATATTTCTTCCAACTCATCACTGAGAGGCCAGGCTTACAACACGGCCTATGCAACAGCAAAAGGCGGCGTAAACATTCTTACCAAGAGTTCAGCGGCTGAATATGGTGCCAGGGGAATCCGCATCAATGCAGTGTCACCGGGTGTTATTCGCACACCGGGTGTAGAGAAATATTTCGCGGAACAACCGAAAATGGCTGAAGGACTGAAGAAAGCCGCTGTTATGAACAGACTCGGTGAACCCGAAGAAATCGCCGAAGCGGTGACGTTCTTGTCCAGTGACCGCGCCTCGTTTATTACCGGCCAATTGCTGTCGGTAGATGGTGGCGGTGCGGTTCGCTAACGCAGGGCAGAAGTGCAAATTCCTGACCCTGGGCGCTTCGAACTTTATTCGTTGGTCGGTTACCAGTGATGGATAATGGTCGAGGCAAATTTTTCGATCTTTGCCAGTTTCTGCGCTCGATCAACTGAGGGATCGTAGGGGTTCCAGGGCGTCACGCAAATATCGGTCACGCCCAGCTCCTCCAGGCGCTTGAAATCGTCCAGGGTGCGAGCATGCGTATCGAACGCGTGGACCTCGAAGTCTGTGCGCTTATCCGTGCCGAACTCCTGCCGCAGCTCGTTAAGCTTTTGCATCATCTGCCCCAGTGAATCGTAATCACTGTTCGCGGAGATCCAGCCATCACCCACTCGGGCAGCGCGGCGCAGAGCAGGAACCGAATGACCACCCACTAGTATGGGAAGCCGTTTTGTAGGAACCGGGCTGAGTTTCATCCGACCGATATCATAGTACTCAGAGTGATACTCGAAATACTCGCCGGAAATTGCGCCACGTATGATCGCAACGCAGTCATCCATGCGTTTGCCTCGCTCTTCAAAGGGAATTCCATTGAAGGTAAAATCCTCCTTCCAGGGACTCAGTCCCGCACCCAGTGATATGCGGTTATCACTGATCACAGCAAGGGATGTCAGTGCCTTGGCCAACACCAGCGGTTGTCTCACTGGTACTTTGAGTACCGCAGGATAAAACCGCAGCGTTTTGGTGACACCAACCATGGAGGCCATGGCTACCATCGGATCTAGAACGGGTACACCTTCCAGCGCTTGCCGCACTGCATCAGTACTCATATACGGGTAGTCAGATTCGGTTAGCTCGGGATAGAACAAGCTGTCGGGAACCGCCAGAGACGTCCAGCCTGAATCGTCAGCGGTGCGTGCAATCGCGGGGTAATCCTCAATACCACCCAGGCCCGACGTTAAAGTAAAGCGCATTGATTAGTCCTTAGTTAGTATCTTCCCAGAATATGGCAATGCGCTTTTTCATACAGTACCAAAGCCCTCAAAATGATATACATAAACCATCAGGACGGTACACGAGTTAACGTGAATTGCCCGGGTGTGCCACAACCAGTTGGGGTATAAAGGACTGTCCGGGGGTGACGTTAGCGATGGTCACTTAGCAATCCACTTGCGCTGTCGCGGAGCCCGCGAAGAGCGTCAGGGCCAGGGTAGCGATCGATTTCTTTAACCTAATTCTCCCTCATTGCGATTGGGTTGTCGTAACTAATTCGCAGCTCAGCTGGGAAAAGGTTAAACCGCTTCCAGAAATATTCTGAACCATCGGTTTTTGCCGCTAACCAATACCGGCCTTACAGGCCGGCCGGATCGCTTGCAAGATATCGCTCCCTGTTGTTCCTCGTCATTAAGGAGAATATCGAGATTGCTACCTGTGAGCAGGCCCGCTATTCTGTCGCCCCGGATCGGGCATCAGTTGCTGGAACGCTCCCAGTCTCGCCACCAACACCCCTCACCCACCCGGGATTATTTTTATAGGTAGACCGCCTCAAACAGATTTTTAAGTAGCTCCTTAAGGAGCTGACACGAGCCGGCAGCAGTGCAATTCAGGAGAGCACGGCAACCAGCGCGGTCCTACCGACCAACACAACCAATGGAGGCTGGCGCCACCAATATGTCTGTAATTGCACCTGAAAAAAATACCGGGTTTCCGGAATTCGTGGCCTTAATGGCCCTGCTTATGTCACTGGTGGCACTGACTATAGATACCATGCTGCCGGCGCTGGTGACGATAGGCTCGGAACTCGGCGTCAGCGACCCCAATCACAACCAATATATTATCTCGGTTTTTTTCTTCGGCCTCGCCCTCGGACAGCTGCTGTACGGCCCACTCTCCGACAGCATAGGGCGCAAGCCCTCGATCTACATCGGCGTGGCTATTTTTATGCTCGGCTGTGTGATGTCGCTAACGGCGGACAGCTTCAGCATGATGCTTTTTGGTCGATTACTGCAGGGCTTTGGTGTCGCCAGCCCGCGCATCATTTCCGTTGCGCTGATCAGGGACCGGTACGAAGGGCGCCGGATGGCACAGGTAATGTCCTATGCCATGGCGCTGTTTATTCTGGTACCGGTAATTGCCCCCGCCCTGGGCCAGCTCATCATCAGCCTGTTCAATTGGCGTGCTATTTTTGTCCTATTCCTGCTGTTGTCGTGCACCGCTGCGCTCTGGCTCGGGATCCGTCAGCCGGAGACATTGCCGGCGGCACAACGCATCCCCCTGAGCGCCGTCCGTGTACTGCGAGCCATTGCTGAAGTCCTCGCCATTCGCAGCACACTGGGCTATGCATTGACCGGAGGTTTTGTTTCGGGCCTGTTCCTGGCTTATCTCAGCACATCTCCCCAGATACTCCAGGTACAGTATCGGCTGGGCGACCAATTCCCCCTGTTCTTTGCCCTCACCGCCTCGTCGATCGGCCTGGCGTCGTTCCTTAACGGCCATCTGGTCATGCGGCTGGGCATGCAGCTACTTTCTCGCTGGGCGCTTTGGGCACTCCTGGGGGGAACCCTGATGTACAGTGTGCCGGCCTATCTCTATGCTGGCCAGCCGCCCCTGTGGAGTTTTATGAGCTACCTGCTGATTGCGCTATTCTGTGTGGGCATACTTTTCGGCAATCTGAATGCACTGGCGATGCAGCCGCTGAGTCACCTGGCTGGTGTTGGTGCCGCAGTTGTGGGCTCATTGGGCACACTCATTTCCCTGCCTCTGGGCATTCTCATAGGTTATAACTATGACGGCACTGTGCTGCCGCTGCTGGCGGGCTTTGGCGGCTGTTCATTGGCCGCTATTGTGGTGTTTACCTGGACCGAGCAGGCTGCGCGTTCCAACTACTGAAGATACCTACTGTTACGGTTTGACCTTGAACACGCCCACTTCAACCGAGCTAACCGTCACTGTCTGTCCAGCAGTTACTGAATCCACCCCGGCATCTCTGGCGAGCTCGACTTTCCAGTGAACGCCTGAATAATTTGTGGCGCCTGGCTTGTTCGGGGCGATATCGTTTTCGAGAACAAACTCATAACCGATCAAGTCGCTGCTATTATCTTTTTCTACCCCGCGGCCGCCTTGTAACTTTTTAAGAGGCTTCCACAACAGCATGGTAATGATGCCTGAGCTGATTCCCGTGCAGGAAATACCCGCGATCCAGGTTTCCGGGAGTATACCGAAACTCATCATCGCCCCTGTAGTCAGGGCTCCCAGGCCGCCAAACAAAAACACACCGGTGGAAAAACCTGTGACAACCTCTATCGCCAGCAAGGCAAAGCCAATAAGCAGCCATAATTCCGCCTGGTGACTGACGATGTATTCAACAACCATCTCGATATCCCTTATTAGCTATTTTTACTGCTGACCATCTGCTTCCAGACTGGTGGTTTTATCGCGGTTTAAAGTACTGATAATAGTCATCGCTTCGGCGACCACACTAGCGGCACCGCTGCTGCTCTCTGGCAATAACACCACGGTAGAATCCTTCGCAATCGCGCGTTTCGCCGCTATCGCGTCTTCCGCAAGATTCAGTTGGATCGCTTTCTGACCACCCTCAGTGTTGGCCACCTGGCCGACCGTATCAAGTGCCTTCGCCTGGGCATCGGCAACAGCGATAATCGCCTGTGCCTCGCCTTCGGCTCGTAAAATCTGCTCAGCTTTGTCCGCCTCGGCAGCCAACACCTGCGCCTGTTTAGCCCCTTCAGCAACATTAATTGCTGACTGACGGTTGCCCTCAGACTCCAGAATCGTGGCCCGCTTTTCACGCTCGGCTTTCATCTGGCGCTCCATGGCATCGAGAATAGTGCGCGGTGGCTCGATATCTTTGATCTCATAACGCATCACCTGCACACCCCAGGGTTCCGAGGCAACGTTAATGGCGTGAACAATATTTGTATTCAGGCTCTCGCGTTCTTCGAATGTCTTGTCCAGATCGATCTTGCCAATCTCACTGCGCATTGTGGTCTGCGCCAACTGTGTAACGGCGTACACATAATTGTCTACCCCATAAGATGCCTTGTAAGCGTCCAACAATTTCAAATACAAGACGCCATCGACTACCAACGAGATATTGTCTTTAGTGATCGCCGCCTGGCTGGGCACATCGTAGGCATGTTCTTTTAGCGACTGGTTATAAGATACTTTATCGATGAAAGGAACAAGCATATTCAGGCCGGCGACCATCGTCTTGTTGTACTTGCCGAACCGCTCGACAACAAACGCCCTGTTTTGCGGTACAAACTTGACCGAAGACTTGACCAGGACAATGATCAATACAGCCAACCCCGTCCAAAAGTTCAAAATTATTCCCAACAGTTCTTCCACAGCCACAATATATTCCTTTCAACGAGTATTAGGCGGGGAG
The DNA here is from genome assembly GCA_963977485.1 of uncultured Haliea sp. Taxonomy (GTDB): domain Bacteria; phylum Pseudomonadota; class Gammaproteobacteria; order Pseudomonadales; family Halieaceae; genus JARRPM01. The sequence continues at coordinate 241,926 of CAXBOW010000002.1, read as the reverse complement.
AGTATCAGAGGAGGCAACTATTCGGTACTAAATGCTTTTGCCAACTTAACTTCACGAAATGAGTATAACCGGAAAAAAGACCTACACACGCCACCCAATAGCTTCGCTAGATATCAATCACGACCTTTCCTGGCTCGTCGTCATGACGGGTTCGGTCGTTGCGGCGCCCCGGTATAACCTGTAAAGGATGTCGCCTGTAAAGACCCAACCGCCCAGCACTCAATCCCTCGGCGATATGTTCATGGAGAATATCGACTCAAAGCCATATTCACAAAAAGACAGACTGTAGGTCAAAGCACAACCTGAAGACCAAGCTCCAGTACTCGTTCCTCGGGCAAATGGTAGTACGCTGTGGCCCGGGCAGCATTTCGTGCCATCCACAAATAGTTCCGTTCTTGCAACGACGCGAGACCCTTCAAATCTGGCCCTGGGATCAGCGTTTCCCGACTGAGCATGTAGATTACAGATTCTGTATCAATTGGAAGCCCTACGTGTTCGCCGAGTTTCAATGCTATCGGGATATTCGGTGGTTGCGAAAAACCGTAAAGCACCCTGAGACGCACCAGCCCCTGACCGAGATCCTCGAAATCCAGGCGCTCCACTGCGGGCACATGAGGCCGGTCGGCTATGGCCACGTGGAGCAGGATAATGCGTTCGTGAAGAACATGGGTGCAGGCAAGATGATGCACCAGCGCAGCTGGCATCATCGTACCGTCCTGCCCGGTTAATACGACCGCCGTGCCGGAAATGCGATGGGGTGGATTGTTTTCTATGGTTTCCACGAACGTCTGCCGACTGATTGAGCGCTTTGCCAAACGCGCGGACAGCATGGCCCGACCGACACGCCAGTTCCACATGGCAAAAAATATCACGCCGGCAATAACCAGTGCATACCACCCTCCTTCCGGTATCTTCGCCAGATTCGCCCCAAGAAATGCGCTGTCAATCACCAGAAACAAGGCGCCAGAACTCACCGCAACCACAGGGTGCCAACCGAAACGACGTGCTACTGCAACGGCCAGGATAGTTGTCACCACCATATCCATCGACACAGCTACCCCATAAGCGGAGGCCAGCGCATCGGAACTGCCAAAGCCGATCACCAATCCCACACATGCGAGCATTAGCAACCAATTGACCAACGGTATATAGATTTGCCCGGGCTCATCTGGCTGGGTGAAAATCACTCGCATGCGAGGCAGTTGGCCCAACTGAATCGCCTGACGTGTGAGGGAGAAGGTGGCGCTTATAACCGCCTGAGAGGCAACAATCGTTGCTACAGTCGCCAATACCACCAGTGGCATCAGAGCCCATTCGGGTGCCAGTTGAAAAAACGGGGCCTTGATTGCTTCAGGGTGCATCGTTAACAGCGCACCCTGCCCCAGGTAATTCAATACCAGCGCAGGGAATACGAGCATGAACCAGGCTCGCCGAATTGGTGCCGCACCGAAATGCCCGAGGTCTGCATACAGAGCCTCGCCCCCCGTCACGACAAGGAAAACGGCGCCCAGAGTAAGAAAGCCATTCATACCGTTATTGGCAAAGAATATCACGGCGTAACCGGGGTTGAAGGCCGCCAGAATGGTTGGGTCCAGCAGGATACCGCGCACGCCCAGTACAGCGAGAACCACAAACCAAACCAACATTATAGGCCCGAACAGCTTGCCAATCCGGCCGCTACCATGGCGCTGTACACTGAACAGGACAATGAGAATAACAACAGTAATTGGCACCGTGTAGGCAGCCAATCCGGGGGCAGCCACGTGCAAGCCCTCCACAGCACTCAACACCGAAATAGCCGGTGTGATAGTGCCGTCACCGTATAGTAGGCAGGCGCCAAACAATCCAAGCAGCATCAACCAGTATCGTGGTTGGTTGGGCTTGCTATGCCATGGATTCAGCAGCGCAACCAGGGCGATAATTCCCCCTTCACCCTGATTATCGGCGCGCAGAATATAGATCAAATATTTGACTGATATCACCAGCACCAGGGCCCATAGAATAAGTGACATCACACCCAGCAAGTCGGGCCGGTCCAGCGGCGTAGAGTCTACTCCCCCAAAGCTTTCACGCAGTGCATAGAGCGGGCTTGTGCCAATATCCCCAAAAACCACGCCCAATGCGGCTACTATCGCCGCCCGGGAAGCAGGCGGTGATACGTCATTTGGTAACACTTTTTTCTCGAGCATAGGCATAATACTATTCTATCTGAGGAGAGCTATGCTGGGAGTATTCAATGCATCATATTGTGAAAGAACTTGCCGCCAAATTTCTACAAACGGGCTGTGACGATCTCTCCAAGCGGCAAGTGAATAGTCTCCATGCCCACCAATCTGCTATCTATATCAGCGCCGAAAAGAAACCCGATGGCCGCAGTTTATTTGCCTGGTATTGCACACCCAACGCATAGCGCCAGGCCGCGTTAAACCCCAGAGCTTTAACGTCGGTTGGCGTCAATGAATTTTTAAATTAAATGACGATGGCTTGAATACTCGCCCAAACTGTCCAGGTAATGTCACCGGCCAACGGTTCCGGTAAGGCATCTATTCCACCAGCGTGGGTACGGCCTGCTTCACGAATGGGCGCATACACTAGCTCCTCAGCGTTTAACCGATCCCAGGGCAAACATCAGTAACGATATTCCGTCAAACAACAGGCTGATACCAATAAACAGTCCGATGAGCCAGAGGGAAGTAAACGGCCAACCCACGATAAACACAGCAGCGAGCAGCAGGGATAGTATGCCATTGAACATTATCCAGCCCCACCCGTGTTGGGGGCGCCGCTCCAAAGCCGCACCAACACCGGCAAAGCCATCCAGTAGAAAATAGACTGCCAGCATCAAACCTAAAGCGCCGGTGGCTGCGAGGGGGTGCAGGAGTATAAGCAGGCCAAATGTAATCAGGATAAAAGGCTTCAGCCACACCACCCATCGCTCGCGAAACCCATGCCAGGTGCTGTACAGCGAAAGCCCGCCAGCAATAATCATCAACCAGGCGACAAACAGGGCGAGCGTTACCGACATAAGCTGAGGTAGCGCAATACCAATGACCCCCAACAATATCAAGACAATGCTGGTCATTATGACGAGCCTGCGGGACCGGCCATCCATCGATATAGTAAGTGGGTTGGGCATGGAATAAACCTTTGTCAAATCCAGTGATTAGATGTTTGAGAGTAGACTATCCGGGAGCCAATGTCGCGCTGGAAAACTCAGCGGTTATGCTCAAGGCATGGGTGTGGGCGAGGGAACTACTACACTTCGCCAGGCCCAGCCTTGCCGCCATCTTCTTCCAGCTTTCAGCCCTATATCTGGCAGTGTCCGGCATGTTCGTCCCCCTCGACGCTGCCTTTACACGCACAAATAATTATCATATGATAATTTTTATCTAGCGATAATATTTGATTCGACGAGTGCCATCACATGACCCCACAAAGAACCGCAACCTACGCCGACAGTGTGCTGGACCAGAAAACAGACATACCCGCTATTTACGGTAATGTCGATTTCTCCATCTTGCCGGAACGTTACGTCAGCGATGTGGATATCAGTCCAGGCAAGCCGTCACGGTTCAGGCGTTACGCCCTTAGCGCGCTGTCTGATCCAGCGCGTGTGGAAAAAATTCGCAACTACACCATGACGGGTGACCGGGTGGCCGATGCCTATGCCGCGCTGATTCCACAGTACGGATTCCGCACACTTGTCACCCTGTTGGATGAGGCCTGTGACAAAGGTATCGAGGCCGTCCCCAACGCCCCGGCAGAATTAGTGACATTTATTCGCGCAATGGAGGCGACACCGGCCTGGGTGGACATGGAACTGGTTGAGGAAGGCGCCCAACAGGAGCGCATCCCCATGGCCATCATTTCGCCCTTTGCAATACGCGGGGCATTTATTGCGACCTTTATGAACAAGTACACGGCCCTGCCGATGACTATGACTGGCACACTGTCGGACTCCAAATCCACAAGACGCGTATTTGAAACCGCCAGCTTTTTTACCGCAACAGCCATGCCCGGTGCGCTCAAGCGATTTGGCAAAGGGTTTAAGGCGGCGGCCAAGGTGCGCCTGATGCATTCCATGGTCCGATACAACATCATGCGCACCGGAAAGTGGGATGTGGCCACCTATGGCATTCCCATCCCTCAGGTGGATCAAATGCCAGCGGGGATGATTGGTATCTTCCTGCTATCTTTCAAACTGCTGGCGAAAGGCCGCAACAGGTTCACCCCGGCAGAACGGGCGCGGGTGGAACTGTCACGTTATCGCTGCTTCCTGCTGGGCCTACCGCAGGACCTGCTGGGTGAAACGCCACAGGAGATTGTTGATCTGATGATGGCCCGCACGCTGTCCCTGAAGGAAGCGTTTGACGACGACAGCTGTGGGGAACTGGTGCGCGGCACCATGGACGCTGAGCTGTTCACAGACCCATCTGTCGGCGGGCGTATGCATCGCTGGATGGAACACGGGTTTTCCAAATACTTTTTCATCCGCAATTTCTGCGAGGGCAAGACTGCCCGGGCCAACGCGTTGGGCATTCCCTATGGTGTTGAAGACCGGCTGGCAACAGCGGTGACCTTATCGGCGATTCTGGTCAGCTCGACCTTCTATAAACTCGGCATGCATATTCCCGGCGTGGACACACTGCTGGACAGGCGACTGATCAAGCGCCTCGCAAAACTTCTGGATAGCTACGGCCACGCCGATTTCATCACCGATGCCACGCAATACAAGCTGGCACCGGTGGATTAGCCAAGACAAAGACTTCCTCATGCCAACAAAAAGCCGCAACAGACAAGCACAATGGCGCTCCGATTCGGGCTACTCCAAAAGCGCGGAAACGCGCAAAGCAATTCTGCGCGCTGCCATCGAAGCCTTTGGCAAGACGGGCTACGGTGCCACCACCACGCGCCAGATTGCCGCGGCGGCCGGTGTGAATCAGCCTGCTATCAACTATTATTTCGGGGGCAAGGACGGCTTGTACAAAGCTTGCGCAGACGAGATTCTCGCCAATTTTGTCGGCCCACTGGGTGAGGTAGCGCAGCAGGCATTAGCCGCTACCGAGGCCGGTCTGGATCGCAAGGGCGCAGCCCGGCAGCTACAGGAGCTGTTGTCGGCACTGGCGGATGTGATGATCCGGTCAGAAGAAGTGTCCGAAGCGGCGGGCTTCGTCGGTCGCGAAATGCGCGAACCCGGTCTTGCCTACCAGGCCCTGTACCAGAATTTATGGGCACCGGGTATCGAGCTGGCCGCGCGCCTGATTGCCACCGTCAAGGGGCGGCCAGATACGGATGCAGCAGACAGAGTCGATGCCATCATGATGATTTCCGGTATTGCCGCCTTCGTGCCGGGCCAGTCGGTATCCATGCGGATCATGGGCTGGCAGGAGGCAGGGATTGAGGGGAAGGCGCTGGTGCTGACGAGACTGTCCGCACAAATTGACGGCTGGATGCACTCGCCAAAATAGCGCGCGCAGCCATTCAGCAGGGGCATTACTTAACTATCCTGTTATGCGGGGCAGCTGCCACGGGGGCCCCTTTAGTTTTGCACCAGAAGATCCACGAGTTGTTGCAAGCTCTCCACGACATAATCAGGGCGTGTCGCAAGCGGATAAAGAGCGGTTCCGGAGCGATGGACGAAGGCCGTTTGCAATCCCACTGCCTTGGCGCCGGCCAAATCCCAGGCGTGCGCGGCGACCATCAGCGCCTCTTCAGGCTGAACCCCAAGTTGTTCCAGTACCCAGTGGTAAGTGCGGGGATCGGGCTTGTAGGCACGTATGTCTTCAACACTGAAACGCTTCTCAATAAGCGCCGTCAAACCCGCGTACTCGAACTGCGCCGCAACACCCGCGTTGGAAGAATTCGTCAGGCTCACCACCTGGAACCCTGCGGTGGATAGCGCTTTCAAGGCGGGCACCACGTCCGGGTGGGCCGGCAGTTTGGTAATGTTGCCGGCAATCGCCTGCCGCGCAGACTCCGGCTCAAGTTCGATTCCCCGGCTGTTCGCTACCATCAATAGCGCGGCCGTGCCGATTTGCCCAAAATCGTCATATTCACCCGTCAATGTCTCAACAAGGGAGTAGTGCAACATCGTGGAAAACCACAGCGACACAATTTCGTCGCTGCCATCGAGTGACTGCGCCACTGTGGCCCGTAACGGGGCGAGATCCAGCAACGTTTCATTGACGTCAAATATAATGACTTTGGGTGTTGGCATGGCTACAGACTCCGATGCAAAAGTAAAAGTAGATGTTGTGCTGCCGCAAGCGACGAGCAGTGTGAATCCCAGGGTCAGCCAATACCGTTTTGCCCGACTCCCAAATACAGATTCCTGCATATTTCTTTTAACCTCACTACACAATTAGCTGCTTGGCTTCATCGGCAATCGTCTGCAGTGCAGACGCTTTATACGGGCCACGACCGAGCACGCGAATGGCCAATGACAGTGCCAGCATGGTTTTGGCTTTCGATTCAGCATTGATGTCATTTGGAATAGCGCCACGCGCCTGGCCTACTTCAATACAACGACGAAAAAAGCCCTCCAGTTCCCGTAGGCCATTCTCTACAATGCTATTCACTTCCGCATCATGCGTGGTGCTGTCCAGTACGGTATTGAACAGAAAACACCCCTTCTTTTGCGTATCAGCCACAGTATTTGCAACCATGGTGTCAAAAAATTCGTGGATGGCCCCAATGGGATTATCCATTGCCTCCAGGCGAGCGAGTGTCGCGTGGCGATTGCCCCGGTCGTACTTCAGTAATGCTTTGACGAACAAGGGCTGCTTGCCACCGAAGGCGTTATAGAGGCTCCCCCGGTTAATGCCCGTTTCCTCGATAAGGTCGGCAATGGAAGCAGAATCAAAGCCTTTACTCCAGAACACATGCATGGCTTTTTCCAGAGCGACTTCTTCATCAAATGATTTTTCCCGGGCCATAGGTCTTTCACCTCGCAACTAGACATAGTGGCATGTATAGCACATGTAAACCATTCGGTTCAATATAAAACGGATCAATAAATCCAGCTTATAAGGGCATTTTTCACCACTAATTGGTACTTATGACCAGGCGATCTCCTGATATTCAAAAACAGTATATAAACATATTTGACCGATCGATATATAAAAAGCTAATCTATACCGACTGATCTAAATAGCCACACACTGCAGCGTAATTTACGACTGAACAAGCCCGGGCACACACTATTCGCCCCTAACCTGGCGCCTCAGCTCAGTGGCGGGTTGACGTAGCAGCGCGGTACTGACAGCCGCCAAGATATTGGAACAGATGATATGACTACCCGATCCAGAAACCGTATTTACATAGGAGCCCTTGTGGGTGCCGCTCTTATTGTCGCTATAGCTGTGGTAGCCGTCGCTCAAAATGCAATGACCAACACCGGGACGGAGAGCGTCGCCGCGCCAGGCCCAAAAACAGTGACAGTAATTCCCCCACTGCTCAAACGCATCATTGAATGGGACGAATACACCGGCCGGTTCGCTGCCATAGACGACGTTGAGATTCGTGCGCGCGTGTCTGGCTACCTCACCGAGATTGCCTTTACCGATGGCGAAATTGTACAGGCAGGTGACCTCCTTTTTCGCATTGATTCACGCCCTTTCGCGGCGGAGCTGGCTGTCGCCAAGGCCACACTTGCACATGCGGATGCCGCCTATCGCTACGCCAAATCGGAGGCCGAGCGCGGCAAGCAGCTGGTGAGCCAGCGCGCCCTGAGCCAGGAGGAAGGGGATCGCCGTGAGCGCGAGGTGCAACAAGCCGCCGCCGACCGCGCCGCCGCCAGGGCAAGCGTTGTGCAGGCGGAGCTCAATCTGGAATTTACCGAGGTACGCGCGCCGGTGACAGGCCGCGCATCCGATAATTTCGTGAGCATAGGCAATTTAATCGTTGGTGGCGCCGCCAATGGCACGCTGCTAACCACAGTGGTGTCCATCGACCCGATCTATTTCGAGTTCACTGCCAGCGAAGCCGATTACCTGAAATACCGTCGTCTCGCGCAGGAGGGAAGCCGGCAGAGCGGGCGAGACACGCATCACCCTGTGCGCGTGAAACTAATGGACGAGGACAGCTTTGAACACCACGGCTACCTCACTTTCGTGGACAATCAACTGGATCAGTCCACCGGCACCATGCGCGGCCGCGCAACGCTGGCAAATCCGGACGGCATTTTTGCCCCCGGCATGTTTGGTCGGCTGCAATTGCTGGGTTCCGGCGAGTACGAGGCCCTGTTGATTTCTGACACTGCGGTGCAGACAGATCAGGCTGAAAAATTTGTCTGGGTGGCGACACCTGACAACACCGCAGAGCGGCGGTCCGTCACATTGGGCCCGCTGGTGGACGGCTTACGCGTTGTGCGCAAGGGGCTCGACAAGCACGACAGCATCATCATCGCCGGAACGCAGTTTATTCGCGACCACACGTCGATCATTCCGCGGCCTGCTGAATCACAGGCCAAGCTCACACTACGCTGATCCACGCGCCAACAAGGAACCACCGCATGCGTTTCGCTCACTTCTTTATCAGCAGGCCTATTTTTGCCAGCGTCATCTGGGTTCTGGTGATGCTGGTGGGAGGCATCGCCTACCAGAGTCTTGCCGTCAGCCAATATCCGGAAATTGCGCCGCCGACCATACAGGTAAGTGCTACCTACCCCGGCGCGTCTGCCGAGACGATCAGTGACACTGTTGCCGCCACCATTGAGGAAGAGATCAATGGCGTCGAAGGGATGCTCTACATCAGCTCCCAATCGACCGCTGCCGGCACCATGAGCATCACTATCACCTTCGAACCCGGCACCGATCTTGATATCGCGCAGGTACTGGTGCAAAACCGTGTGGCTCTGGCCGAACCGCGCCTACCAGAACCGGTCCGACGCCTGGGTATATCGACAGTAAAATCCAATCCCGACGCGCTGATGGTGGTGCACATGTACTCACCCGATGCCAGTCGCGACCAGCTCTACATCTCCAACTACGTGCGGCTGCAAATGCGCGATCGGCTGCAGCGCTTACGCGGTGTTGGCCAAATCCAGGCGTTTGGATTTCGAGAGTACTCCATGCGCGTGTGGATCGATCCGGAACGCGCGGCCATTCTGGGCCTCACCGGCTCTGATATTGTCGCCGCCCTACGCAGTAATAATGTAGAGGTAACCAGCGGTGTACTTGATGCACCACCCACTCGGGATCAAGGTGCATTTGAAGTCAGCGTACAAACCCAGGGCCGCTTTAACGATCCGGCGGAGTTCGAGTCAATCGTCGTGAAAACCGGAGACGATGGCCGTCAGGTGCGTTTGCGCGATGTCGCCCGCGTCGAGCTGGGCTCACGCGACTACAACACCAGCGCCAAACTGGACAAACTCCCAGCGGTCGCTTTGCTGATCAACCAGCAACCCGGCTCCAATGCACTGGAAACCGCTGACCGCCTCCTTGCAACAGTCAACGAAATGTCGGAGGATTTTCCGGCCGGCATGGCCTTCAAGGTCATCTACAATCCCACGGAATTTGTCGCGGAATCCATTGCCGCAGTAGAGAAAACTATATTCGAGGCGGTCATTCTGGTCGCATTAGTCGTCTTTATCTTTTTGCAAAGCGTACGCGCTTCCCTGATTCCAATTCTGGCAATACCCATATCCCTGATAGGCACCTTTGCAGTGATGCAGCTATTTGGCTTCTCACTCAACAATCTGTCGCTGTTCGGACTGGTGTTAGCTATCGGCATCGTCGTGGATGATGCCATTGTGGTGGTGGAAAACGTGGAGCGTAAAATCCATGACGGACTCACGCCCACCGAGGCCGCCCACGCCACTATGGATGAGGTGGGCGGCGCCTTGATCTCGATTGCGCTGGTACTGCTTGCTGTCTTTATTCCCACCGCATTCCTGGAGGGTATTTCCGGTGAATTCTACCGCCAGTTTGCCATTACCATCGCCTCTGCCACCGTGATATCAGCTCTGGTCTCCCTCACCCTGTCTCCCGCCCTCTCCGCTCTACTGCTGAAACCCCACACGGTGGCTGATAAACCCACGGGCTTGTCGCGCGTATTCAGCAAACTATTTGATCGTTTTAATGCGGGCTTTGAGTCCACCGCACAAGGCTACGCAAGCCTGGTGCGTAAACTAACGCGTTTGTCACTGCTGGTATTGTTGGTCTACGCCGGGCTGTTGGCCCTGACTGGCGCGCAGTTCACGCAGATCGCTCGTGGCTTCGTGCCCTCGGTGGACCAGAACTATCTGATCACAGTAATACAGCTTCCGCCGGGGGCTTCACTTTCCCGCACCGAGGAAGTACTCGATCGCGTTCTCGCCGACGGTCTCGCATACGAGCATATCGAACACGCCGCTGCCTTTGCCGGATTCAATGGTGCCACACGCACCTCCTCCTCCAATGCTGCTACAGTTTTTTTCCTACTCTCCGACATCGGGCCGCGGGTTAGCCAGGGCTTTGATCGGGCGCGTATTCTGAGCGACCTCAGACAAACATTCGGGGCCTATCTGGACGCCAGGGTCAAGGTTATACCACCGCCGCCGATACGCGGTGTTGGCAACGCCGGCGGCTTCAAAGGGTACATCCAGGATCGCGCCGGGCTGGGCTACGACCAGCTGGCAGCACAGGCCGTTGGCCTGGCCGCAGCCGCCAGTGCTTCGCAGCCAGTGACCGAAGCATTCACCACGTTCAACACCAAGACCCCACAACTGTATACAGACATCGATCGGGTCAAGGCAGAGCAGCTCGGTGTTAATGTGGAGGACATATTTGCAACACTCGAAGTCTATCTGGGCTCGGCCTATGTCAACGATTTCAGCGCCTTTGGCCGCACGTTTCGCGTGACGGCACAGGCGGAGGACAAGTACCGAAAATCAGCGGCGGATATCGCGCACCTGCGCACCCGCAACAAAGATGGAAAAATGGTGCCCATAGGCTCAGTGGCCACCTTTGCCGACATCACCGGACCCAATCGCGTTGCTCGCTACAACCTCTATCCTGCCGCCGCGATACAGGGAGACATCGCCAGTGGCTACTCAACCGGGGATGCCCTCAATGAAATTGAACGACTCGCTGAGCGCGAACTGCCGTCGGGTATGCACCTCGAATGGACTGAGCTTGCCTTGCAGGAACGACTGGCCTCCGGTACCGCGGTCATCGCGTTTTCCCTGGCCGTTGTTTTCGTATTCCTGTTGCTCGCTGCCCAGTACGAAAGCCTGACACTACCTCTGGCGGTCATCCTGATCGTCCCCATGTCGATATTTGCCTCGCTGATAGGCGTGATGGCGCGCGGACTCGACATGAACATCCTGGTGCAAATTGGCTTTGTAGTATTGATCGGTCTCGCCGCAAAGAACGCTATTTTGATTGTGGAATTTGCCCGCCAGGCTGAGGATCGCGGCCTGTCCCGCGCAGATGCCGCAGTAGAGGCGGCCAAACTTCGACTGCGCCCGATTGTGATGACGTCATTTGCGTTTATTCTTGGGGTGTTACCGCTGATGCTGGCCAGTGGCGCCGGCTATGAAATGCGCCAGTCATTGGGTACCGCCGTTTTTTCCGGCATGCTGGGCGTGACATTTTTCGGCTTGCTGTTCACACCCGTGTTTTATGTGGTCACGCGTGCGCTGAGTGCGCGCTTGATTGGCGGCGATGCCGTCAAAGTACCTGAGAGTGACAACAAATATTCAATACCCACAAATGAGGTGAAAGTGTAATGAAAGAATCAGAACAGTATACGCCCCAGGCTGTCTGGACATGGGATAGCGAAAGTGGCGGAAAATTCGCCAACATTAACCGACCTGTGGCCGGTGCAACACATGAAAAGAAACTTCCCGTTGGCAAGCACCCATTACAGCTGTATTCGCTCGCGACACCCAACGGCGTAAAAGTCACTATACTTCTGGAAGAGCTGTTGGCACTGGGCAAGACTGCAGCAGAGTACGACGCGTGGTTGATCGATATCACTGAAGGCGATCAATTTGGCAGCGGCTTTACCGAGATTAACCCGAACTCCAAGATTCCGGCATTACTAGATAACAGCACTACCCCGCCGATTCGGGTATTTGAATCCGGTGCGATCCTGGTGTATCTGGCGGAAAAATTCGATGCCTTTCTCCCGAGCGAACCGGGCGCGAGAGCAGAATGCCTTTCGTGGCTGTTCTGGCAGATTGGCAGCGCGCCGTTTCTTGGTGGAGGATTTGGCCACTTCTATGCCTATGCTCCGGAGAAACTGGAGTATCCCATTAACCGCTACGCCATGGAGGTGAAGCGACAACTGGATGTACTGGACCGCAACCTCGCCTCCCGCCGCTATATGTGTGGAGATGCATACACGATTGCGGACATGGCGAATTATGCCTGGTACGGCACCCTGATAGAGGGAAAACTCTATGACGCCGCCGAGTTTCTGGACGTAAAGAGCTACACTAATATTGTGCGTTGGGCTCAGGAGATCCGGGAGCGGCCGGCGGTACAACGTGGGCGGCGGGTAAATCGCACCTGGGGCGACGAGGCACTTCAACTTCCCGAGCGGCACGATGCCAGCGATCTGGACTGAGTGGAATGCAGGTGACAGCACCTGATTCAGTCACATAGTCAGTTACAGACTGAATTTTCTGGACCCGCGCGCCTAGGATTCTTTCGTATCCTTTTCCAGAACCGCGCGGTACCCCCAATCTCTCACACCCTGAACCACCTGATCAATTTCATCATCAGGCACATTCAGCACCTGCAACGCACTGGCGCCAAGACGCAGGCTGGCCTCGATCATTTCCGGGTACGCGTGAATTGCACCGGCATTGAGCAGACGCGTGCTGGAATCGAGATCCCGCGCACGAGCAATCACCGGCACCTGCGGGCAGACTCTGTGCATGTATGATAGCGCAGCCAAAGCGGCCTCAGCGCTGTCAACCGTGATCACCAGCAGGGATGCCTGCTCCACATGAATCGCGGCCAGCAAACTTGAATACGTGATGTCGCCGAAAAACACCTGATGCCCGTCCGCACGCCCCTGAGTCACCCGTGCAACATCGGTGTCCACCGCCACGAAGGGAATCCCGCGTGAGTGCAACAGCACCGCTATGGTATGTCCCACGCGCCCATAGCCTGCGATCACTACCTTCTGCTCAGCAGCGTCCTTCAATCCGTCAGAGGAATGGACCTCGGCGTCAGGTTTTTTCACCAAGCGGTTTACGATAGAACCGTTGAAACGTATCAGCAAGGCTCCCGCAACCATGGAAAGCAGCACGGAGGTTATGGCAACCTGGCCGAGTGGTATATCCAACACCGCGGAATCAAGCGCTATGGCGATAAGCGCCAGCCCGAATTCGCCGCCCACGCTCATCATCAGACCGGTGCGCAATGCTACACGCTTATCTGTAGTGACACGGTGAACCATCAGCGACACTATGAGAATTTTACTTACCAGTATGAGTAGCGCTCCCAGCAAGGCCCACTGCCAAATAAGAAGGAACGAGGCCGGCTCGAAACGCATGCCAATGCCAATGAAAAACAGTCCAAGCAATACATCGCGAAACGGGCTTACACTGGACTCAACCTGGTGGCGGAACTCGGTTTCCCCCAGCATCATGCCAGCGAGAAAACCACCGAACGCCAGCGACAAGCCCAGGCTATTGGTGGTCCAGGCGGCGAACAGCGCGACCAACAGAATCGCCAGCGTAAACGTCTCCAGGGATCTGCGCTTGGATACCAGATGAAACAGCGGCCCTAGCAGCCAGCGCCCCGCGAAAAACACCAGCACAAAGGCAAGCACCGCTTTTGCAAGGGCCCAAGCAACCGTTGTCGCCAACACATCCGCCGCCACCGACATACCGAGCACGGGAATAATCACCAGAAACGGGACTGCCGTAACATCCTGAAAAACCGACATAGCAAGCCCGAGTCGTCCGTGCTGACTGTTTTCTTCGCCTTGTTCAGTCAGCAAGCTGGAAATGATGGTTGTGGACGACTGCGCAAAAACGGCCCCGAAAACGAACGCAGCCGCCAGCGGCAGTCCTGCTAACCACACCACGGTGCCGGCCACCAGAGTTGTGAAGACTACCTGCCCGGTACCCAAGCCAAGAATCTGATGCCGCAGCGTAATTAACCGGGGTATGGAGTAGTTGAGTCCGATGGTGAATAACAAAAAGACGACGCCGAACTCGGCCAGCGTCTGCAACTCGGGCATGGAGACCACAGGCCCCATGGTATAGGGGCCAAGCACCACGCCCACCAGTAAATAACCCAGACTGGTTGGAATATTCAGGCGCTGGAACGTCACCACGATGGTAATCGCAACAGCCAGAAGAAGGAGAATTTGCGCCAGATTTTCCATTGTGATTTCGTTCCATTGTAATGCCTGCAGTCCGTGTCCGGCTCGCACAACGACATGAGCCGAGCAAGACATAGGCCCCAACTGCTCTTCAGTACCCCTGAGTACTGGCAACAGCCAATGTGCCAGCAAATGATACAGGTTTTCCGGGATTACCGTATCGGCCAGACCGCCACCCTGATCAAAATGGTAGCGATCACGAGGCGTGATCGGTCGATATTCAACCACAATAACGACGACGCGAAAGGAAATACGAGCGGGGAATGTTAAACCGGCCAAATACGCCGGCTAAACATCCCCGCGTCGCCCCGTATTCCCGTGTACAAACTCTACGTTTTTGACTGGGAAGCTCATGTGGCCACTCGCTTGCCTCCAGCGGAAATCGCTTTAGCAAGGTCGCCGTAGGAGGCTCCGACAGCGAGAAAGACACCACTCGCCAAAATCATGAGCAAGGATATAGCTATGCTGAGTGACGATATTCTTATAAGTGATCCAGCCTACGTCCTATGGACTATCGTCTGATCTCCGGTCGGTTTTACCAGATTGCGCTGATCAAGCTCTTCCTGGGCCAACTCAGATAATTGCGCGATATCCGGAGCAAAGGGGCGATCGAGAATCAGGTTGAATACCTGCTTATCTATATGTCCTTTGATATCCAAAGAATACAGGGCACCACTGACAAAATAGAGAGTGACCATCGGAAAAAAGAAACATGCCAGGATGGCGTGTATTTTAATGACCAATATGCGTTGAATTTTCATCAGGAACAAGTGATCTAAGAAAAGGATTAGGTCACGGGGTTATAAGCGCTGCTATGGCAGCGCCTCATTTGGCATCGTCAACCATTTCTATTGTTTTAGCCTCGACCTCCGAGGCAACCTGCGCCAATGATTCGTCTTGGGATAATGAACAAAGTATCTGAGCTGGTTTAATCAGACCAATTTTTACTTTCCCGCGTTCTGTGAATACGGAAATTCGACATGGCAATGCCATATTCAGGCGCATATCGGCGGCCATTACCTTGGCTGCCTGAACGGGATTGCAGACCTCGAAGACTTTGCACTGTTCTTCGAAATCTACTCCTTTGCTGCGAAGCGTAGCGCCCAGGTCGTGGACATGTAGCACTCCGAAGCCATGCTTTTTGACGGCGGCGTCAAGATCATCAGATGCTTTTTCGAAAGACTTTTCGGTTTCAACCAGGTAGTACACCAGTTACCTCACATAGAGTTATTGTCTTTGCCAATGTCGTTGCGACCGATTGCGATATCATCAGGCAACTACACCAAATACTCTACCAACACCTGCTGTTAGCAGCATGGCGAGTGCACCCCAAAAAGAAACACGTATTGCACCAATGGAAACAACTGCACCACCGGCTCGCGCGGCAAGAGCCCCGAGAGAAGCCAAGAATAATAAAGAGGTACCAGCCACTAGTGCTATTTGCTGAGATCCAGGCACAACCCATGCCACTACCAAGGGAAGAGCAGCACCCATGGTAAACGTTACTGCTGAAAAAACAGCGGCCTGTACGGGTTGTGCACTGGCATTTTCCAAAATTCCTATTTCGTCTCGGACATGTGCCCCAAGCGCATCATGAGCCATAAGTTTTTCTGCAACTTGTTTGGCCAAAGCAGGCTCAAGCCCTCTGGTTTCGTAAATCTGCGCAAGCTCATCTTTCTCAAATTCGAAATCTTGCTCTAGCGACCGTTTTTCAAGTGCTATGTCAGCATTCTCAGTATCTGACTGTGAGCTCACAGATACATATTCGCCGGCAGCCATTGACATTGCACCGGCAACCAGTCCTGCAACGCCTGCCAGAAGAATACTTTCCTGAGTAGCGCTAGCCGCGGCAACACCAATAATGAGACTGGCGGTAGATACAATGCCGTCGTTGGCACCTAGTACAGCTGCACGTAGCCAGCCAACTCGATGTGATCTGTGAATTTCGTGGTGGCTCATACATTGCCTCGGTAGGTATTGTGCACAAAACGATCGAATATCGAGACTAAGTCAATTGAAAAATGGAATCACAATTTTCATGGCAATACCCCTTATATCAAAAGCCGCTTCTCATTTCTCACTTTTTCTGCCGCCGCCGGAGCCTTTACCCGCGCCCATCGACTGACCGCCCTGCCCCATACCTTTACCTTGGCCCATACCCTGCCCAGCCCCTTTTCCCTGTACTCCTCGGTCGGCGGGTATATCGTCGGGTATCGTCTTGCCCTGCGCCTTAGCGCGCTGCTTCATTTTCTCGTGATGCTGCTCCCGAAATTCCGCTCGCTCCTGCTCGGTATTCAGTTGTCGCAATTGATTCTGGTACTCATTGCGCTCCTGCTGAGTCATAAGTTCGGAACCGTAGGTACGATCCTGAGACTGCGCTTGCGTCATGGCTTGCTTTTGGTTTGCCGTTTCATTCTGGACGCGGCTGGTGTCCTGGGCCTGCACCGGTTGAGTTAACAGGGCCAACACCATTGCGACGTTGCTTAAGCTGGCTAAATTTTTCATATCTTTAGTACTCTCTTGATTTCAGTTGAGTGACCATCGGCGCTCTATTGGTCAAGGGTCGACCATCGCATCAAAATTCAGGCTGAGGTGTATCCACCGTGCTGGGCGGTTGATACTGTGCTGCAAGCACAATTCTGTCGGTATTATCGGGCCTTTACCATCCGTCACTTGTCCTAGGAGCGCCTGAAAGCACTCGAAAACCCCAAATGCGTCGGGTGACGCATTGAGATGCCCCAACGCCTACGCTGCCCTTCACTCTATGGGGAGTAAGAGTTCTTCCAGAAAAAAAGCCGACAGTGCTGCTCGTCCGGAAAGACCACCTTTGCGATATACCGCGCGGGCCTGCTCCCGAATGGTCCGCTCGCTGGTCTGGCGAAGCTGGGCTATTTCCCGGTGACTTAGACCCTTGAGCAGGAACAACCCGACCTCAGCTTCTGCCCTGGTGAGTTGCCAGACAGTGAATTGTGTCTGGATCGCAGCTCCGAGTCCCCGCATGAGTTCCTGGGTTTCCCTTCGCCATTGCTCCGCCTCACCGCGTGCATCTACGAGGTCTGACCGGGTTGTATGCAGTTGGCGCCACAGCATCCATATCCCACTGGCTGCGACCAGTAGCACAAACAGTTCTACCACCATATGGCCCCAATGGGCGTTCTCGCGATAGTCAGCGATGACATCCCACCCGATCAACAAGGCAATAATTGCAAACAGGGCTATCGAGGCATATGTGGAGTTATAGCTTGTTAAGTCATCCGACATATATCTCGTTACTCCGGCAATTTTATCCGCTATACGTCATGCGACAAATTGTATCAGAAGCAGAATCGCTTTTAACTGGAGACTGGTCAAACCCTGAGGCTTCCGCATGAAAACCAACGAGAATATGATTAAAGTCTGGGACCCGCTTATCAGAATCGGGCACTGGACTCTGGTAATTGCCTTTTTTGTCGCCTATTTCACGGAGGACGACTATCTCACACAGCACACCTGGGCCGGATATGTGGTTGGTGTCTATGTTTTGTGTCGATTGGTGTGGGGGTTTGTGGGGACTGAGCATGCCCGGTTTCGCGACTTCGTGCCTTCACCTTCCACCTTTACCAACTATGTCCGCGCTCTAAGGCACAACCGCGCCAAACGGTTTCTTGGCCACAACCCCGCGGGCGGCGCTATGGTAGTTGCGCTACTGATCAGTCTGTCTGGAACGGTGTCATCAGGACTGATGCTTTACGCAATTGAAGATAACAAGGGACCCCTCGCGGATTGGGTGGTGAACAGTGCGGATACCGCTGCCATACCGGCCCTGATCGCTGTCGCCGTTGCTGACGACGGGGCGAACGACGAGGCGCGCGAAGAGTTCTGGGAAGACATCCACGAGATAGCCACAAACTTGACATTGCTGCTGGTCGGTCTCCATATTGCTGGAGTACTGTTCTCAAGCTACACACACAAGGAAAACCTGATCAGATCGATGTTCACCGGCCGGAAGCCAGGCATGGAGGAATAAGCAGGCCTCCATATCTGGCGGGGGTAAAAGGCGAGGTCGAGCAAGAAGCAATATTCAGCAGCAGTGATGTCACCATTGACAGTAAATCGGCCTCGCTAGAAGCCGATGTGGCCGCTCTGTTGGTTTAAGCTGGAGCGGAGCCCTACAGCTACGAGTATGTCAAGGTGAGCGGCGCGGAACTCTATACCCGCCCCACTTCCTCGGCCCAGCCTGCAGAGTCGGATGATAGAGCTTCATAAGGGGCGCGGTCCCTCTGCATTCAAAACCTTTCAAAAGCTTTTGCGATTGGACTTATCTTCATCATCCTCAGCGCCCTAGGGCCGGGTATTCCCGCTGCCCGGCTGCGACGATCCAACCTACTGCCCGCCACTGCTGGAGCTGTAGTATTTGCGTTGTTGCTAATCTAAACGGGGAGCCACGCCAGTTTCAGGCTGAATTCTCTGTGACAGCCATATTTCGGGTTCGTATAGCAGACCCCTCCTTGCGCAAGCAAATGGGGTAGGCGGAATCCGGATGTTTTGGAATCTGCCGAACGCGTCAGTCAGGACCATTTTTGACGCAGCGGTCAGTGTGTTCTGCTTTTTCTGAATTGGAGGTAATTCCACCCCAGCCATAGGCTGGATGACCGTTGATTTGCACGGGGCAGTTTTCATTGGAAAACACACCGTATTGTCTATGGCCAGACACATTAAGGGCAACCGGATTTTTGTCCCGTGATCGTACCCCCCTGGCGGACCTGCGCAGCATTGTTGCCAGATGCTCAAAAACACTCACCGAAGGAAACAACATTATGGGAGACCTGAACGACCAACTGAAACTTTTGTGCAAATACAGCCATGAAGGCAGCTTCGAAACCCGTGTGGGACTGGTGCGCCACCGCAACATCTGAGATTGACTCGATCTGGGCGCCTGGCTTGACGACTATAAACGTCGAGGGCGGGCCAAGGATGCACTACGTTGGTGAGGGAGATGAAAGCCTATGCCCCGTTAATGGGGCATTGCCGCAGCGTGCGGCTTTAGAAGGTTGCCAGAGAATTTGGTCCTGGCAATGGGCTCGCGTCGCGAGCCTGCCGGCACGATGACTCAGAACACCTTTGGGGTGTTCTGCCCCCTTACGGGGCTTCGCCATTGCGTGGCTCGGTTCAAATTGCTGGGCAATTTGTCGAACGTGCGACCGCCTGGTTCGTAGCTCTGTAAATTAATTTTAACGTTTTGTTTTAAATAGCTTTCTTGACGACACCCGTTGTCAACCAAGCACCATAGAGCACAACTGAGCACGATGATGTCGGAAATTTGTCGGAACAGGAACCTGACAAATTGAGGTCTAGTGACCACCGCTAAAAATACTGAGTCCCCCAACTTTACATCGCCCCGCTGCAGTATTAATATCTAATACACGCATTTTCAGGATAAACTCCATGGCCAGAAACACGTCCGTGACCCTTGGCGAACATTTTGAAGCCTTCATCACCCGCACAATTGAACAGGGTCGCTTCCAGTCTGTCAGTGAAGTAGTACGCGCTGGCCTGCGCAAACTGGAAGAAGATGAATCAAAACTCGAGGCCTTGAGAGCCCGCTTACAAGCGGGTGAAGACAGTGCTGCCGTTGATAATTTTGACGGCCAAAGGTTTCTGGAAGGGCTTCATAGAAAGCATCTTGGATGACTCAACGCTACCTTATACGCGAACTGGCGCTCGCAGATCTTGAGGATATCTGGATATATACTCTGACTGAATGGAATCTGGAGCAAGCTGATGCATACGCGAATTCTATTTTTGCGCGCCTGGACTGGCTAACTAAGAATCCGAGTGCCGGGAAACGACGAGATGATATAAAGCCTGGATACTACTGTTTTCCCGAAGGGCGTCATCTCATTTTCTACATCCTTACTGATGGCATTGTCGATGTTATTGGCATTCCACACCAAAACATGGATGTAATCCAACATCTGATGGATTGAGTGTTCAATGAATCTCTACTCTCCTAAAACATGAGCATAATTATCGCGAACTAATGAACGATTCAAGCGTAGTTTCGCGATTTCATCACCACCGACTGCATGCATAATACTATGGTAGGATTTTCTATCAGCGTCGTTCATTCCGTCTACTACCGATTGACCGTACCCCGTTAATCCGGGCCATGCAGGATGTGGGATTTCCAACTACTTTAGATAGCAGGAGATCCCGATATCAAGCGCAAACATTACACAGAAGAACAAATCATTGGTGTTTTGAAGGAACATGCAGCTGGCGCGCCAGTAGCTGACTTGGTCAGACGTCATGGTGTCTGCGAGACCACTATCTACCGCTGGAAGTCGAAGTATGGCGGCATGGAAGTCTCGGAAGCTCGCCGGCTGCGTGAGCTGGAGACAGAGAATGTCCGCTTGAAGCGACTACTCGCGGAGGCTGAGCTAGACAAGGCGGCGCTTAAGGAACTCGTCGAGGGAAAGTGGTGACGCCCGCAGAGCGGCGGCGGGCTGTCGACAATGCCACAGTGAACCGGACATTGGAGGTTGTGCGACGTATTCTGCACCTGGCCCGTGATGAGTGGGGGTGGCTGGAGCGCTTTCCCCGCATCCGGATGTTGAGTGAGCCGAGGCGCCGTGTGCGCTTTCTCTCACGTCAGGAGGCCGATGCTCTGCTGGAGGCACTGTCGGCGCACTTGCGCCCGGTGGTGTCGTTTGGGCTGGCCACAGGCTGCCGCATGGGTGAAATCCTGAACCTGGAATGGCACCGGGTGGATTTAGACCGCCGCGTCGCCTGGCTGGACCACGGCACCACCAAAAACGGCGAGGGACGTGGCATCCCCCTGAACAACGATGCCATTCTCGCCCTGAGGGCGGTCGAAGGAAATCACGGCCGCTGGTGTTTTACTTACCGGAAGAAGCGCATGGAGCGCGTGGGCTCTGGCTGGAAACGTGCACTCGGGCGGGCAGGGATTACGGAATTTCGATTCCATGATCTGCGCCACACCTGGGCCAGTTGGCATGTCACCAACGGCACGTCGTTACAGGAGTTGATGGAACTGGGCGGCTGGAAGTCGTATGAGATGGTGCTGCGCTATGCGCATCTGGCACCAGATCATCTGAGTCACGCCGCGGCGCGCATAGAGCGAACGTGGAAAATCGTAGAGCAAAACTCTACGAAAACCCTACGTTAGGCTCTGAAGAAGATGGACGTGAAAGCGTAAGTCTTTGAAAAATATGGCGCGCCTGGCACGATTCGAACGTGCGACCGCCTGGTTCGTAGCCAGGTACTCTATCCAGCTGAGCTACAGGCGCGTGAGGGGGCGTACTATAAGGATGTCGGCATAATGAGTCAAGACCAAACCCCGCGACAATCAGGCTCGCGCTGCCGGGCCGCGTGTTGGCCTCCGGCTAGTTCTCGCTGCGCAACGCCCCGCCGGTCACGGCGCCTCGAGCCGGGGTGTCTATCAGCACCCCCGGATTCATCATTCCGCTGGGGTCCAGCACCTGGCGCGCGCCGGCAAAAGCGTGGCGAAACAGGGGCGGAGCCTGCATGTCATAACCGTTAGGCCGATGGTCGCGGCCCACCGCATGGTGATGGGTTACGGTGCCGCCAAGGCTGGTCACTGCCTCATTCGCGGCCAGCTTTATAACACGCCATTTGTCCAACATGGACGCCATATCGCCGCTATCACTGCCCAGGCAATAATACGTGAAGTAAGGTGCCGGGCCATCCGGGTAAACATGCGTGAAGCGGCAGCTGAGCATGGGGGCTGCGCCGCTCACCTCTTGCAAAACCTTGCCCACTCGCTCTTTCACCCCCGTGTAGAAAGCCTCGAAGCGGTCCCAGGTGATAGCAGTCTCGAAGGTATCAACGATCAGCCCCGCCGGGGTCAGGTAATTGCGATAATACGGTGCCCGCAAAAACTGGTTGCGCCAGTCCCCTGCCGCGCCCTTGCGATGTTCGCCCTCCTCCGCTTGCGTCGCCGCTGTGACCATAGAGCGTTCAACACTGTCGGCATCCCAGCTACCACCGTGATCCGCAGCCAACTCAAGGGCTCTGGTGATCCAGGCCTGCAGGGGGTGATCGGCGGACTCGAAGGCCAGTACCAACAGGGCAGTGCTGCCATCCCCTACCCCGTTGGTCATGGCCTCCAGTGGGTCCAGCAGGCGGCAATTGCTGGGAAACAGGCCCGCCTGGCTGATGGCGCGCACCGCCGCAGTTGCTTGCGGCATTCCTGGAAAATTGATACTGGCTGATGCGCGATATTGCGGGCGGTCCTGTAACCGCATCCAGGCACGGGTAATAAAACCGAGGGTGCCTTCCGAGCCGATCATCATTCTGTCCGGCGAGGGCCCGGCGCCGGAGCCTGGCAGCCGGCGGCTCTCCATCTCGCCCGCCGGCGTCAGCATGCGCACGTTTTCGACGAAGTCATCGATGTGGGTGTAGTTGGTGGCGAAATGCCCGCCGGCCCGGGTGGCAATCCAGCCACCGAGGGTGGAAAACTCAAAGCTCTGCGGAAAGTGGCGCAGGGTAAGCTTGTGAGGTTTCAACGCTGCTTCCAGTTCTGGCCCCAGGGCACCCCCCTCGATCAGCGCGGCCCGGCTGCTGCGGTCCACTTCCACCACACGGTTGAGGTGTTGCAGGTCTACGCTGATAACGGCGCCGTAATCACCCCCTACGTCCGGCTCCACGCCACCGCACACACTGGTACCGCCACCAAAGGGGATGAGTGCAGCACCGCAGCTTGCTGCGTACTCCATCAGCCGGTTGATATCATCCTCTGTGCGAGGGAAGGCCACATAATCGGGCGGATTTGGCATGTCTCTTTGCTGCATGCGCACCAGGTCGGCGAAGGATTTGCCGTAGCCGTGGGTAATGCGGTCATAGGGTGTGTCGGACAGAATAGACGCAAGCGCTGCGGGGGCATTTATGCGCGGTGCCCGCAATACAAACTCATCCAGCTGTGGTGTGGCACTCGGCACGGTATTAGCGCCCAGTTGCGCTGCCAATTTGGCCACATGCGTCTGTTCCGCCTCGCTGAGGCCCGCGTCTGCGTAACCCCAACCCCAGAAACAAAGCTCCCTGCGGTGCCCAAGCGTGGCTACCATACTGCTCTCCTGATGACTGTGTCGTTGAACCCGGGGTTTTTTTAGCGGGTGTGCATCCCGAAGTCTGGCGGGGTCCGGTCGAGATAGCCAATTATCGCCATCAGTACCCCAGTGTCTCCCGCCCCATCCGGGGCTGGCTTGCCCGCCAGTACATCCCGCAACTGCAGCGTGCTCAAGCTCACTTTCGGAGTGTCGTCGGCCAGCGGCCCCTGGGTGATTTCCAGTATGCTGTTACGCAACTCCACGGTATAAGTATCGCCTGAATCGATGAACTCGATACCCAGCAGCAGGCGCTTATCGCCCACCTTGTCCGCGTCTACCTGGTAGCGCCAGCTCTCCAGAATTCGGCCCGCCGGCAGCTCGGACTGAACGCCCTGCAAACCAATCGCCATCAGCGCACCCGGTTTGAGCTTGCCATCGAGTTCGTTCGCACCGTTGAGATACCAGGCCCGGGCTATAGTATTGATCTCCTGGTAGCCGCGCTGTCGCAAACTGGCCGCCTTCAAGTGCCGTGCATCCCAATCCTCGGGATCAATGCGCACCAGCATTTGTGTCAGCTCAGCAGAGAACTGCACATCGCCGGCCTCGTAGGCCTTCTTCGCCGCGGCCAGTACCTTGTCGCGCCCCCCCATCAATGCCACGTAACGCCTCGCCTTCTCCACCTGTTCCGTAGGCAGAAGGTCGGTGGCATCGCCGCTGAACCAACTCACCCAGCCAGTGTAGATTTCCGGGGCGATAATCCAGGGGGTGCCGTACATCGGCCGGGTGAAAGGCGCAATATCCAGATAGGGCGGCAGTTCCAGAAACTGCTGCTGTAATTCAGCCGGTGTATAGCCCTTGTTGATATAGCGAATACCCTGGTCCCACAGATACTGGATCGCATCGCGGCTGACAGTGACGTAACGCTGAATATCTTCACGCCCCTGGATGGGCATAATGTGGGAACCCAGCAGCCACTCGGGCTGGATCTCGCGCACCAGATCCAGGGCTTTCATATAGTTCTCAGGGAGCCGGGGTTTGGAACCGCGAATGGAATGAATATTGGCCAGCGCGTAGAAGAACTCGTCTCCTATCAGCACCATATCAAACTCCGGCAGGTACAGGCCGAACTCCGATATCGCCTCTCCCCCGGTGTAAAAAACCTGCATTTTTACCCCGGCAATTTCCAGCTCCACATCCTCGCTAAAGGTATCGGTGGGCGGGATATACCCCGACTTGCCGCCCAGGATTTTGGGCGAACAGCAGCCGTGATGATGCTTGTCTTCCGGCGGCAACAGGTCCGGGCCGTAATAAAAGACCCCCATAATCTGGCGCGGCAGAATGGCACCAAACTCGTTGGCGACCTCTGCTTCGAAATTGTCCCAGGCATAAATCTTCACGCTGCCATCAGCCACCTGCTCCGGTGTCACCAGCGCGGCAGTACCACCGTAATGATCCGAGTGGTGATGGGAATAGAAGATGGCTTTAATCGGTTTGTCCGAAATCTTGCGGATTTCCGCGGCGATAAATGCACCGGCGTCCATGTTGACGCTGGTGTCATAGACAATAAGGCCATCATCGCCCTCAATGACGGTGCTATTGCCAATCCAGCCTCCGGGCACATGTATGGTCCACACCGGATACTTCCCGGCCTTGTAGGTGCCGGCTTTCTCGGTAAAAAGCTTCTGGTGCTCGAGAAAATACGGTGGCCAGCTGCGCTCCACCTCGTAAGGGTTTGGCGGTGGTGTTTTGTCAGCGGCCGCCGCAGACAGGCCATTGCAGAAAATGAGAACTGCAGCCATTACCAACGTCATCAGAATGCCGCCACCTGCACTGCTAATCATAAATCACCCTGATTTTTTATCATTTGGAACCGGGATTGACTACATTGAGGCAAGCATTAACTAACGAACGTAACCCGGCGAGGAATCCAGATACAGGCGAATGGGCCAATTGGAGTTCTTGCCCAGATGTATCACCAGACCGTAGTTGTCATTGTCATAATCATTCAACCACTCGTAGGTAATATCCAGCGGCACCGGCTTCTCGGGGCGCTTGCCGATGACAACCACCTCTTCAATAGTATCGGGGTGATTCATCGAGGATTTTGGAATCGCGAGCACGAGGGTATGTGCCTCCCCGGTCTTCCCCTCTTCTACCTCACGCATTTCCACACCCGTGGTGGGATCTCTGTTACCTTTGACCAACTCCATCCAACCGCTTGCCAGCGGCAACGGGACATCCTGTGCCACCAGCAGCAAGGGCAATGCAAGTAACAGGGTGAGTGAAAGTTTAATAAAGCGTACAGTACACATGGCTAATTCCTCTCGTAGAAGATCCCCTGAATGGTCATCCCGCTTGTGGATTGTGGCCGATTTCAGGGTTCGAATGATTTGATACCGATCAAGTCTAACAGCTTGGCGAATAAGCGATACTGTAAGAAGCAGACAAGGAGAAGTGTACGGTGGCAAATGAAGAGCAAATAGAATACTGGAACGGCGATGCAGGCAAACGTTGGGCTCAGGATGACGATATAATGGCCCGTTTGTTGCTGCCGGTCAGCAAGGCATTACTGGACCATGCGCCCATTGCGGGCAGCCAGCGCGCGCTGGATATCGGCTGCGGCGGCGGGAGCCAGAGCTTAATGTTGGCCCAGCGGCTGAGCGCAGACGCCCGGGTACTGGGTGTGGATATCTCCGGGCCCCTGCTTGAGGTGGCACGAAACAAGATCACTACCGATGGCAAGGCCGCACAGCTCGATTTTTTGCAGGCCGACGCCGCCAGTTATGCCTTCGAGCCCGACAGCTTTGACCTGCTTTTTTCCCGTTTTGGCGTGATGTTTTTTGACGACCCGGTGGCGGCTTTCAGCAACCTGCGCCGCGCCATGACAGCCGATGGTCAGCTGGCTTTTTCCTGCTGGCAAGGCATGAAAAGCAATGAGTGGACATGGATACCCATACAGACCGCGCTGCAGCACCTACCCCCGCCGGAGCCACCCGTGCCCAATGCACCCGGCCCCTTCGCTTTCGCAAACCCCGCGCGACTGGAATCCATCCTGACAGAAGCGGGCTTTACCGACATTCGCCTGCAGCCTTTCAACACGGCCTTGCGCATCAGCGAGGCGGCAACACTGGGCCAGGCCGTGCAGGAACTTACGCGCATAGGGCCGATGGGCAGGCTGCTGCAGGATCAGACACAGCAAACCCTGGACAAGGTGTTTCCAGCCCTTGAAACCGCCTTGCAACCCTATTTCCGGGAAGGTGCACTGGAGTTGGATTCCGCGATCTGGCTGGTCACTGCCGCCAATGGCTGAGCAGCCCGGTAGTTATTAGCAGCTCGCTTGCTCTTTCAGGTGGTTTATAATGCGCGGCCTTCTTTCAAAGTACTGGAAACAGTAGAGACAACGACAATGAAATTGCTGCGCAAGCACGTGCTCCACCTGAGTGACATTCCACGCGACCTGGGCTCTGTTATCAATATTGATAGCAAAAAGGAAGTCGACCCGCACGAGGTGGGGTTACTACAGACTGATGTAGAGCAAATCTGGGACAACATCATCAAGGTTTACAAAACCGGTGTTCACCCGGCCATTACTGCGTGCATCCGCCATCAGGGCAAAGTTTTACTGTCGCGCTCCATTGGTCACGTCAGCGGCAACGGCCCCCACGATGACCCTCAAACCATCAAAGTGGTTGCCACACCAGACACGCCCATGTGCCTGTATTCCACCTCCAAGGGCATCACCGCGCTGTTGATGCATATGCTGCAGGAAGACGGCTTGATTAATGTCTCCGACCCGGTGGCATTTTACGCGCCGGAGTTTGCCCGCAAGGGCAAGCGCAATATCACCATCCACCAGATACTGGCGCACCGCGGCGGCATCCCGGGATTACCGAAGAATGTGGCTATAGAGACCCTGTGGGATGAAGACAAAACCTGGGAACTGCTGTGTGACGCCGAACCCATCGTCACAGACGGATCGAAACTGGCCTATCACGCGATCACCGGCGGCTTCGTGCTGGAGCGGGTTATCCGCAAGGTGACGGGGGATAATATCAACGCCTACATCACGAAGAAAATTCGCGAGCCCATGGGCATGAAATATTTTACCTATGGCATTGAGCCCGAGTATCGCGATGACCTCGCCATGACCTACGCCACGGGCCCACGGCCGGGGCCGCTGCTGGGCGCTTTTCTGAAACGTGCGCTGGGTGCAGATATCGTTTCGCTGGAACAAGCCTGCAACGACCCGCGCTTTCAAGATGCGATTATCCCCGCCGGCAACCTGGCTGGCACGGCGGAAGAGGTCGGGCGGTTTTTCCAGATGATGCTGAATGGTGGCAAGTGGGGCCGACGTCGCATCTGCTCCGAGAACACTGTCGCCCGAGCCGTTCAGGAATTCGGCTCCCGCACTCTGGACCGGACATTGTTCGTTCCCATGCGTTTTTCCGCCGGCCTGATGCTCGGCGACGAGCCATTTGGCGTTTGGGGCCCCAAAAGCCGCTACGCGTTCGGCCACCTGGGCCTGATTAACAAGTTCGCCTGGGCAGACCCACAGCGCGATATGTCCGCCTGCATACTCACATCGGGCATACCACTTATTGCCCACCATATTCTGCCACTGGTGAACGTGATGCGCGCCATCGGTAATACGATTCCTGTGGTGGATGAACACCCGGCACCCTTCGCCCTGCAATTGGACTAAGAAACAGAGTTTCCAACCAGACGTCTTACGCCTGAAAAAGGGACGATTGTGCGGAGATCAGTTCTCGTGCTCGATAATTACCGTGCCGCGGTCCTGTTCGAGGCTGCGGCTGGCATCCACGGTTAGCCAGAGTGCGCGCAACATATTGACCGCCGCCATGCTGAGGTGCTGCTCTGCTGCGCCCAGAGCCAGTTCAGCGGCCTGTTGTTTTTGCGCCGGGTTCAGGTGGGCGGCCTTGTGGCGCATTTCCGCGTCCACGCTATCAAGCAGTTGCTGAATTTCACGCGCGACTTCATCCGTTGCCTTGCGCAACTCCTGCCGAAAGTGCTCTATGTCTCCGGGCATGGCCACCACGGCCTTCGCGCCCCTGAATGTCATTCGCGCTGGCAAGGTGGCAAGATCGAACCCGAGTGAGACCATTTTTCCTAACATTGGTGTAAACCCCCTGACCGTGTCGTAAACCGATTATAAGGCCTGCGCATGGCGATTAGAACGCCGGTGGGTCAAAGGGGGCCTGGCCCTTGCGCTTGCGCAGCCAGTCCAGGGCCTTCATAACACCCGGGCGGCAGACCAACCAGCGTTCCAGTTGATACTTGCCGGGAAAATTCATCAGCAGCAGGCCAACCAGCAGAGTGAGCAGTCCCTGCCCCGGGGTCACCAGCATAACCAGCCCCAATAGCACCAGTAACGCTCCCACCAGGTTCTTCACCGTCCCCAGCAGCAGGGCATACCAGGGCTCTCCCGACGTATGGCGCCAAACCTCGCGCTGGGCGCGATTAAAATAGTCATGCGGCAGGCGGGCTACCACCCAGGGCACACCTATAAGCGTGCCGACAAAACCCACAAGGGACAAGCCGCTGGCCCACCACAGTATCGTCTCTAGTTGAGGGTCTATCACCATCTATCCCTATGCTCCCCATGATCTCCCATTATGACCGGAAACCCCGACGCTCGTTCAGTTGTTACGCGCAGAAATGCAGCGAGGCCCTGTCCCCCGCAGCGCCCGATTCCCACCAGAACAAGTGGCTACGCCGCCATTTTCCCAGAAAAAGCGGCCGTATTGACGCATCGTAAATATTACCAATCCACAGTCGAAGC
This sequence comes from uncultured Haliea sp., assembly GCA_963977485.1. Taxonomy (GTDB): domain Bacteria; phylum Pseudomonadota; class Gammaproteobacteria; order Pseudomonadales; family Halieaceae; genus JARRPM01. Next base: position 212,733 of record CAXBOW010000002.1, on the reverse strand, counting down.
AGCGGCGGCCGACGCCCAATCCGCGTAGACTGATACAGGTATTACCACACTGATCCGGAGCGGATTCTGTACACCGCCAGGGCGCACAGGGGACAATAATATGATTAACCAGCGAGTATCATCACCAAAAATTCTAAGCTCCGGGGTTGCTGCACTGGCACTGGGCTTTGGCATTGCCGCTACCACTCAGGCAGCGGTTATTATCCCGACAAAAGGCGGCTTCAGCGGCCATGTGAATATCGGCGCCGGTAGTGTTCAGGTTAAATCCAATATGCTGGCCAGTATCCTGTCGGGTAAGGTTGATGTGGGCGAGAAGGAAATCGACAATCTGTCGAAGTCACCCAATAGCAGTGAAGGCGGCGCTATCCCATCCTTCAATTTTGAGCTGTCTTATACTTTTGAGAGTACTCGCACACAGATCCATATTGGTAACCTGCTGGAAGACTTCCTCCGTTTTGACACGGCCACGGTAGTCGGTATACGTCAGGATGTTGGCGTCGCGGGCCTGGTAGGGGCCAGTTATCGCAATACCACCGTTGAGACGCAAGTCTGGAGCGATCCCTATCTGACCGGTAGCAAGCGTAAGGATACCGACCGCACCAGCGAGGGCTTCAGGGTTTTCTGGCAGCAATTTATGAGCAGTGGCCTGGAGGTGCGTTACACAGCCTCCGAGATCGATATAGACAAAGAGACCAGTGGCCAGAGCCTTGCCCTTAGTCCAGCGCAGCGCAAGTTGCTGGATCGCAACGGCGACGTGGATAACATCGAGATACTGTACGAATTTTCCTCGGACGACCGCAGCCATATTGTCACTCCCGCCCTGGCCTACATTGATCGCGACCTGGACGGCAACGCCATGGCGAACGACGGCGGTCGCGCCTCTGTCAACTATATCTACCAGCACAACAAGCGCTGGCGCTGGATTTTCAACGCCAGCTACTCCGATATGGATATGAAAGAAGCCAACCCGATTTACGGTGTTGAGGATAGTTTCAACGGCTATGGCGGCACTGTTACAATGTTCTACACACAACCTTTCGGCTGGAAAGACTGGGCGTTTAACGCCACCGCCGGCTGGTTTGAAGAAGATCACGATATCGATTTTTACGACAACTCCGCCGCGATTTTTACCATAGGAATGTTCCGCAAGTTCTAGCAGGTTGTACCTGATAGTTAAGGCTAATGTACGCGACAGCGTGTATTAGCCTCCTCCAAGTCACGCCGGGGTAAGCTGACAGCTACCCTGCGACAAAACCGGTCTTATTCCCAACCATGAAACTATCCGTTCTGGACCAATCTCTCGCCCGCTCAGCCACAGAGGCAAGCACCGCGCTGCACGAAACCCTGCAAATGGCCGCCTGGTGCGAACACCTGGGATACGAACGCTTCTGGGTATCGGAGCACCACGCTTTTCCCGCCGTTGCCGGCAGCGCCCCGGAAGTGCTACTGGCCGCTATCGGTGCCGCCACCAACACTATCCGCATCGGGTCGGGCGGCATCATGCTGCCCCACTACAGCGCCTACAAAGTGGCGGAAGTGTTTTCCCTGCTGGCCAGCCTCTACCCCAACAGGCTGGACCTTGGCGTGGGCCGGGCGCCGGGCGCCGATATGTCGACAGCGGTAGCACTTGCCACTGATGGACGCCCCAAATTCGAGAAGTTCCCGGAACTGGTGGCCAAGCTCAGCGACTACCTCTGGAATGAAAACTGCAGCCCGGTTGTAAGCCCCAGGGCAGCGGAGAGTATCCCCTTGTGGATGCTGGGCTCCAGCCCGGACAGCGCGGTACTCGCTGCGCAACGCGGCCTGCCCTATAACCTCGGTCTGTTTATCAACCCCCAGGCAGACACCCGGCTGATAGGCCTCTACAAGTCGCGCTTCCAAGCAAGTGCATTACAACAAAAGGCCTATGCGATTCTCACTATCAGCGTCTTCTGCGCCGACAGCGAAAAACAGGCCAAAGCCCTGCAGCTGACACACGACCTCAATCTATTCCGCTTTTTCTCCGGGCAATCAGACGGTGTTTCCATGACACCGCAACAGGCGCTCAACTACGAACTGGGCCCGCGCGAGCAGGCATTCATCGCCAGTCGCCAGAACAGCCGTGCGGCGGGCACCCCGCAACAGGTGCGCGCGCAAGTGGAACAACTCGCCGCGCAACACGATGCCGACGAGATTATGGCGGTAACCAATATGTATTATCTGGAGGACCGCAAGCGGTCCTTTGAGCTGCTGAAGCAGGCGTTCGATTAACTAATCCACACCGGGATTATTTTGATCGCGTTTTGGGGCGCGCTTTGGGCTTTGCCCTGCCTTTGGGTGTCACTTTAGCTTTAGTCGTCGCCTTGGCTTTCGGCTTCGCCTTTGCTTTAGTTTGGGGCTTTGCTTTAGTTTGGGGCTTTGCTTTAGTTTGGGGCTTTGCTTTAGTTTGGGGCTTTGCTTTAGCTTTGGACTTTGCTTTAGCTTTGGACTTCGCTTTGGCTTTGGATGTCGCTTTTGCTTTAGGCTTCGCTTTGGTTTTGGGCTTTCCGCCGGCGGCCACCGCCGAGCTTATACCCGCCGCATCTTCCAATTCAACCAGGGAATCTTCCAGGTAATCAATCATGCGCTGAATCTGTGGCAGCGACCGGCGACAGCCAATAACACCAAAATCGACCTGCGTATCATAGGTCACAAGGGTGATATTCATCGCGATACCCTCGGTCACAATCGATGCCGGGTAGATACCCTCCAGCCTCGCGCCATTCCAGTACATGGCCTGACGGGGGCCGGGAACATTCGATATAACGGTGCTGTAAGGCGGGAAGCGGGTAGCAAGTCCCAGCGGCACCAGCGCCAGCCCCGGCAGCTGTATCAATTGCAGAAACAATGACGCCTCGGAGGGAGACATCTCCTGGAACATGGCCTTACCAGCCTCCATGGATGCCTTGATCTTGCGAAAGCGTCTTATCGGGTCGCCCACGTTGGTCGCCAGATCTGCGCTGATCGCGCCAACGGCATTGGAGGAATCTATATCGCCTGGGCGGCGCAGGGATACCGGCACCATGGCCTTCAGCGATTCCTCGGGTAACTCGCCATGAATTTGCAGGAATTTGCGCAGGGCACCGGAACACATCGCCAGAACGGCGTCGTTAAAGGTACCATCCAGCGCCTTGCCGACCGCACGAATTCGCGCAAACGGCCAGGACTGGGCCACAAAGCGCCGGGCGCCATCCACCCTGGTGTTGATTGTAGATGCGGGGACCTTTTTCCACGGCACCACCAATGATTCGCTGGCACCGGTCCAGGCGCCGGCATACTGTTTCAATGCCCCCAGAATGTTGCCGCCGCTGTCGAAAGTGGATTTCAGCATTTCGGCCACATTCCTCAGCTGCGCTGTAGAGGGCGGCGCTATATCCAGAGCTGCGCGGTAACGTTCACCTGCCGCCATCGACAGTGGGGAGTCGTGAATTCGCTCGCGCGGATCCGGCGAATACATACTCTGGGTGAGATGAATTGAACGAGCTCCATCAATAGCCGCGTGATGAAACTTTGAGTAAACCGCAAACTGGTTATTCTCCAGGCCTTCTATCAAGTGCAGTTCCCAGAGCGGCCTGTTGCGATCCAGCAGCGTGCCGTGTAGCCGCGACACCAATGCAAACAACTCGCGGAAACGCCCCGGCTTGGGCAGGGCTGAGTGACGGATATGGTATTCCAGGTCCAGCGACGTGTCGGGTTCCCAGAACAACGGCCCCAACATGCCCATGCGACCCACCTTCAGTTTATCCCCAAAAGGTGATTGGAAGGACTCCGCGGTGCGCATATTATCCGCCAGACCGTGCAGGAACTCCTGCTCGTTGGCACCTTCCGGCAGGGTAAAGAGATTAAACCCACCAACGTGCATGGGAGTTTCTCTACTCTCCAGCATAAGGAAGGCGCTGTCGATAAGACTCAGTCGTTTCATTAGTCTACCCCAATGTTATTGTCACAGGCCGCAACAGCGACCGGGCTTCAGATTCAGGAATAAAGTGTAGCAGAAGATATCTCTGCAAAGATTCGAAAAACACCTGCCCCAGATCAAACTTTAATTGATAACCGCTGAAGAAATGGGAGAATTTTCATATCCTGCTCCGATATCGATGTACCGTCCTCCCTGCGCTCAAAAAAACTCAAGCTACACTGTTACATGGAACCGGTTATTGAGTCGATAGCCTAATACGGGAGCACGGTAGTGTCCGCAGGCTTCGTCCCTGGGCCGGAGGCAAACGCCGCTTGCGTAGCACGAGGTTCAAAAACCCTCCGTTGGTTTGCCCTGTAGCCGCGGGCTGATTTACAATTGGCCAGTTAAATCATACAGTTTTCCGGATTTTAAAAATATCGGGGCCAGTCACATCTGCGCGACAGCAACATATCCACGGATAGGATATTAAAGGTATGAAAAAGAACAACGGTAAGGGCAGGGTCATGTATGGCATTTCCCGAATCGACGATGATGTCCACCGGACCCACGCCTGGCGTGTCAGCCTGAGCCGGCGCGGAAAGCGCTACGTAAAAAACTTTGCTGACAAAAAATGTGGTGGCAAAACCAAGGCACTGGCCAGTGCCAAGCAGCATCGCGACCAGCTGCTTAAGGACATCCCGCCGCTGTCTCGCAAGGAGTTCTGTACCATACTGCGCAGCAATAACAAATCGGGTATATCGGGCGTCTGCAAATACGGTAAACCCTTTGTGCTCAAAGATGGGACCATCAAGAAAAACTGGTATTGGGAAGCCACCTGGCCGACCGGGAAAGGTAAACAGGCAAATGTCACGTTTTCTATCAACGACTACGGAGACGAAAGGGCCAGGGAACTGGCGATCATTGCACGGCGCCAGGCCATGCGACGGATCAAAGGGTATTTCTGGGCGTCCGAGCGCGCACTGGAGCCAGCCGGCCGAGCCAAATAAAACAATCACACAGGAAGCTATACACATGACCAGTACTACACAATTCCGCCCCCGCCGCTCTTGCTTGTATATGCCCGGCGCCAACCCTCGTGCATTGGAGAAGGCCAAATCCCTGAGCGCGGATATGCTGATCCTCGACCTGGAGGACGCGGTCGCGCCAGAAGCGAAGGCAGATGCCCGGCAAGTCATTCTCGATGCGGTCAATGAGCGCGCATACGGTGGCCGGGAAGTGGTAATTCGTATCAATGGGTTGGATACACAGTGGGGTCTCGATGACCTGAAGATGGCGGTGTCCGCCAGGCCAGACGGCATTCTGGTGCCCAAGGTTATCAGTGGCGAGCAGGTACTCGAGATTGACCAGGCCTTGTCAGATGCCGGCGCCCCATCCGATTTAGGCCTGTGGGTGATGATAGAGATGCCACTGGCCATACTGAATATCCAGGACATTGCAGCGGCTTCACAGCGGAGCCGGTTAACGGGCTTTGTGATGGGCACCAATGATCTGGCCAAAGAATTTAACGCTGTTGCTACACCAGATCGATTCGCTTTCCAGGTACCGCTTGCGCTGGCACTGGCTGCGGCCCGGGCCTACGGCCTGGTAGCCATCGACGGGGTGTACAACGACATCAAGAACGAAGAAGGGCTTGCTGCCGAATGTGAACAGGGCCGGGTACTGGGCTTCGATGGCAAAACCCTCATTCATCCGGCACAGCTTGATCCGGCCAACCGCGCATTCTCGCCAGACCCCGCAGATATCGCTCAGGCCGAGGCTGTGATCGAGGCATTTTCGCTCGCCGAGAATCAGGGAAAGGGTGTCATCAAGGTCAACGGAAAAATGGCCGAATTGCTACACCTGGAGCAGGCCAGGCGCCTGGTGGCGATAAATGCCGCTATCCTGGCCGCGAGCTGAACACCCGAGCCGACAGACCTTGGCAAACAGGCCGGGGAGTTTTACTGTAGTGGGCAACTGGCTGGCCACGCCCTATAGACGCGCAATCTGGAGTAATCTCATGAAAAAACTGATTCTTGCCCTGATGGTCCTCGCAGCTCCGGTGCATGCCTTCGAGTGGCCCTGGCAGACACAGAGCAAAGAGGATTATGGCTACTGCAAGGGCTTTATTTCCTCCGGCCTGGCAGCACATCCGATAAAAGGCATGTCTCGCACCCAGCTGTGGCTTAGCTGGAATCAGGTGATACAGGCCGGCCTTGCTTCAACCGATGCTACCAATCCGCAATACAGTGAAGGCAAATCGAAGTTTGACACGCTGCTTGCTGCCAGCGACACCCAGTCGCTGGTGGATATTGCCAACGGTGAGTGTGACCTGGAAGATAGTTAGGCCAGCAACAGGCTCCGGGCCATAAACCGCTATGGTGAACAACCCTGTGCGCGTTGTCCTGATCCTGCTGTCTCTCTCCTTTGTGCTATTCGCCTATCCCGTATGGCGATTGGGTGACTGGCTGCACATATCGCTTGCCGCCAACATTCTTATCACCACGCCGCTTTTTCTATCCCAGATCATTGCCCGGGTTCTGCTGCGCCATCGCAAAGGGCGATGGGTTTACGCCTGCCGTGGTGCCGCGGACTTTTTCCTCGGCCTGTCGCCCATACTTCTGCTGCTGGTGCTGACGGGAGAACTGCTGCTGGCCGTTTTCGAATGGCCCAGTACCCCTGTTGCCTACGGTGTTCTGGCAATCACTGCCCTGGCGGGAGCCTGGGGCCTGGCGAAGGCCTGGACCCCGGATGTCGTGCAGGTAGAACTGAGCTCCGGCAAACTCCAGAAACCCGTGCGTTTCGCCCAGATATCCGATGTCCACATAGGCTCCCGCACCTCGCGTTTTCTCGCCCACACTATTGATTTGGTCAATCAGCAGAACCCCGACTTTCTCTGTATCACCGGTGACTTTATTGACCAGCCGGGAATCAGCGTGGAAAAGCTGAAACCCCTGACATTATTCAAGGGCCCCATCTACTACTGCATAGGAAATCACGAGCGCTACGAGGATCTGGAACAGATTGTGCTGCGCCTCGAGTCCCTGGGAGTGGAAGTGCTGAGAAACCGCACATTGGAGGTGGATGGCCTGCAGTTTATTGGTATTGACGACCACGAGTCCGCCAAGCAGGTAGCCCGGGTGTTGCCACTTCTGGAGGTGAGAGACGACTTATACACAATACTGCTGTATCACCGCCCCCAGGGGCTGAAGGATGCCCAACATCACGGTATTGACCTGAAGCTGTCGGGGCATACCCATGCCGGGCAGATTGTGCCTTTTCACCTGGCGGTGAACAAAGTCTTTGAATATCGCAAGGGTCTGTACCAGCACGAAAATACCTACCTGTACGTCAACGAAGGTACCGGAACCTGGGGGCCCACCCTGCGACTGGGTACGCGAAGCGAGATTACCCTGTTTCGACTGTCTCCGTTAATGCCGTCCTGACACGCTGACGGCTTCACCCTGAAGCCACCGGGAAACTGATATCAGTGCTTCTGCCCATCCACTTCGGCCCGGTACAGCGGATTCTCGAACCATAGAACACCTTCACCGCGGGTGAACACCCCCTCGCCTTCTTCCGTGGTCACAATATCGAGGTCGCCATCCCGATCCATATCCACAAGCGCAAGATTGTCGTACTTAATACTGTCGGCATAGGGCGTAATGTAATCCACATCCCAGATCTTGTCGTGGCCGACAACAGTACGCGGCGACATCATGAATACACCATGGCCATGGCCACTGGAGGTGAAAACCAGATCAATTCGATCGTCGCCGTCAACGAATCCACAAGCCACACCCTTTAACGCTAATTTATCATTGGTGTTGTCCCCGCGCAGCAGGTCGGAATCTATAGGGTAAGCAGCCCAATGTCTGCCGGACTCATCCAGGCGCTCCAGCCACCTGGCCACGATGTGGGTATATCTCGATGCGGTGATAATAATGTCTTCCATCCCATCGCCGCTAGCGTCACAAAAAGTTAATTCGCTGCCCACGTCGGTGATGACTATTCTCTCCCAGGTAGCCTCAAGAGGGTTCTCAGTCAGCACTTCATGCCCCGGGTTTTTGAACCAACCAACGCCATTGCGCCCCGAATAGACAATATCCGTCAGCTTATCGGCGTCCATATCTTTTAGCACAAGGGTCACTGTCTTCCCGTCGATCTCACCAACAAAAAAACGTCGCCACTGATCAGCATTAGCCCAGGGAGACCCCACAGGTGACTGGAACCAGTAGATGCCGGCTTTCTCTCCACTCAAGTCCCTGGTGCCGGCAACGATATCGGCGCCGCCTACCCCATCGATTTGTCCGGCCCTGGCTTTCATATAGCCGGCGTGCTTGTCCGGTGCCAGAACAATTGCTCGCCAGTCTGTGCTTTTCTCGATGTTGCCGCCCTGTGGCCAATGAATGGCCAGATTCCGGGTATTGCCTTCAATACTGGATATCACGGTGTCAATTACGCCGTCCAGGTCCAGGTCGGCAAAAGCGGCATCCTCAATACCTTTGATTTCCAGGCCACCGCTTATGTCTGTGCGGGACCAGGCGCTTTCATCACGCACCCGGTGGGGGCCAGGGTTGATATAGAGCTTGATGTCTCCGGATTGCTCCCAGCCAGACACAACATCGATTAGACCGTCCTGGTTGATGTCGCCGATATGTACACCGTCAGCGCCATTGCCATGACTGTCTATCGTCCACTTCTGCCAGAACATCTCGGGGGCGTAGCTGGAATCTGCAGCGAACAGGCAAAAAGCCAGAAGCGCGCAGTATTTGAGGCGCAGGATATTATCCACATTTACCTTTTCAGATGGTCAGGACGAATTAAGAACGGATGGCACTTCTGTGCTGTGGGAGCGTCTACAATCTAGTAGATGCTGGTAGGGAGTATAACAAAATCCCCAACTAAATGGGCCTCTCCATAAATGAAGACTTGCGGCGCGCTATTGCTTGGTGTAGCGCACAATGGGCCACCGTGCGGCGCTAGACAGTTTCTGTCCAGCCAAAGCGGTCTTCTGCGGTGCCGTACTGAATACCCGTAAGTTCGTCATACAGCCGCCGGGCAACGGGCCCGGCCTCGTTGTTGTTGATGAGATAATCCTCACCCTTGAAGTGCAGGTTACCCACCGGTGAAATAACCGCAGCAGTGCCACATCCAAAAACCTCGGTTATCTTGCCGGACCCGATACCCGCCAGAATCTCATTGATATCGACGCGCTCCTCGCTGACTTCGTAGCCCAAAGCCGGGGCCAGCTTCAGTAGCGAATCTCGGGTAATTCCGGCCAGGATACTGCCGCTAAGCGCGGGTGTGACAATACGCGAACCCTCGTAAACAAAGCAGATATTCATGGCCCCCACTTCCTCCACGTATCTGCCCTCGATGGCATCCAGCCAGAGCACCTGGGTATAGCCTTTCCTGGCAACCTCTTCACTCATCTGCAGGCTAGCCACATAGTTACCGCCGGTTTTGGCCTCGCCAATCCCCCCGATCACCGCGCGCCGACAAAAATCCGAGACATACACCGAGACCGGCTTGAAGCCGCCTTTAAAATAGGGGCCAACCGGACCGGTAATAATAAAATGCACGTACTCGGAGCTGGCGGCCAGACCCAGTTTCGGGCTGGTGGCAATCATCGCGGGCCGAATGTACAGCGAGGCCCCCGGCTGCGAGGGCACCCAGCGCTCGTCTTGTGCGATCAGCTTTTTGAGCGCCAGCAGATGAAAGTCCTCATCGACGGCAGGCATCACCACACGCTTCGCTGAATCGTTAAAGCGGCGAAAGTTCGCCTTCGGCCGGAACAGGTTAATTTCGCCATCGGGTCTGCGATAAGCTTTCAGTCCTTCGAATATTTCCTGCCCGTAATGCAGTACCGCCGCCGCCGGATGTAATGGCAGCGCCTCGAGCTTTTTAATAACCGCGTCGTGCCAGCCGGATTCCGGATTGTAGGTTTGCACAAACATATGGTCTGTAAACAGATTGCCAAAGGCCAGTTCGGTGGGAAGGCTACCCTGCTCCGCGGCAGGAACCGGCTCAATGCGTATTTCTTGTGTCATTCTCGATTTCCAGCAAATTCGTTGTTAATGCTTATAGCTTTGAGCCAAAACGCCATCACCTGATCGTAAATGCTCATTCAGAGCTTACTTGCAGGGCACCAAAGGGTACACCATTTGGTGCCAGCTGTGATGTTCTCAAAGGTGGAAAAATTTACGCCAGATCAGTTGCAGTATCGGCGTCAGGCTTGGGTCATTGGCCGCTACCCGCCTCTGCATTTCGCCAATGCTGATCCAACTGCCCTCGTCTATTTCCTCCTCCTGCAAAATCAGAGGCCCGTCATAGATGCAGCGATAGACTGAGCAATGCTCCATCCCTGTGGTCGCGCTGGCAGGCAGGCGAAACAAGGCCTCCAGCAAGGGGGCTCCGCTAACCCCCAACTCCTCACCCAGTTCACGCTTCGCACAAGCCAAATAGTCTTCACCTGCATCAACATGGCCTGCCGCTGAACTGTCCCACAGACCGGGGTTGCTGTCCTTGAGCATGGAACGCTTCTGGATGAACAATTCATTGTCGCTGTTGAAGACGAGAATATGTACCGACCGATGCATTAAGCCAAGCCTATGGACTTCCCCACGGGCCATGACATCCACAACCCGGTCGCTGGCATCTACAACATCGAGTAATTCCTGGCTTGCCGGGGAAGACACATCTACCAGCGCATAGACACGCTCAGGCCACCGCCTTCGCTGTCAACCCAGGGTACCAACTGCACTTTGTTATCGAAGGCATCGGTGAAATACCAACCGGCAGCGCCGCCAATCGCCGCGCCGGCCACCACATCGTACCAATGATGTTTTCGAGCGCGCTCTCTGGCTACACCAGTCAGTGTGGCGACGGCATAGGCAGGAAAACCGACCTCCCAGCCATAACGGCGATGCAGCGTAGTGGCTGCGGCGAAAGCGTTGGCGGTGTGCCCGGAGGGAAAACTGTCGTTATCGCTGTCGTCGGGGCGCTCCTCGTCCACCAATGCCTTACCTACAAGTGAGACACCGGTGGCGGTACCCATGCTGTACGCCGCCTGCCGCAAGCCCTCCCAGTCCTCGCGCGTCGTCGGCAGTATCAGGGCGGTAGCCACCAGGCCGTAAGCACCAACATCGCTGATGTCTTCCCAGGTACTGTCGCCCCAGGCGTGGACATAAGGTTGCGGCACAGACGCTATTATCAAAAACAAAAAGACGCGAGAGATTTTCATTGTGACGCCCTTCGTGGCATTCCGGGAGAAGCTTGCAGTATCCGACAACCACTGCCCATTGTGAAGGTAGGCCCACTATTCGGGCACATTCGTCAAAAAGTCAGGAATCCCGCTGCTGATAACCTCGGGCTGCGAAAGTGCGGCTTGCCGCAGCTTTGGCCTCGGCTACAACAGCCTCCAGAGACTGCGCTGCGTCAATCTCAACAATCGGGGCACCACCAAAAGTCAGCCGTGGCAAGATCGCAAGTTTTCTTTTAAGGGCCTCACGCGGATGGTCGGGTTTGCGTGAGAAAGCTGTCTCCAGATCGACGTTAAGCCGAATTACCAGATCGGGCGGGTAGCTGGTCATCCACTCGAAGTAGGCCTGTTCGCGCCGCGCCAGCCAACGCACTAAACGACTCCCCTGTGCGTCAACAGACATGTCCGGGCCATCGGAAGCGCTGCGAACATCCAGCTGTGGGTAACGATCAGCGATAATGATAAAGCCCTGTTTGCGCAATGCCAGCATGCGACGAAAGCGCCGTACCCTGCGCAATGTGAACGCGTGCATTACCAGCCCCGGAAGGACATCCGGCGCTTTATTTTTGTCGCGAGACTTGTGGACAGTAGAGGCCTTTTTGCCGATGAAGCGCTCAAACCAGGCTCCCACCAGTGGCAATCCGGCAAACCACCGCCCCATATTGCCCTGCTGCTTGCCCAGATGTGCTGTCGACACTGGGCCGTAGTTCGCGGCCCAGACAAGCATTTCCTCGCTGACTGTGGATTTGCCCGAGCCATCGCAGCCGACAATTGCGATCAGTGGTGGCAATCCGGCGCCCTGCTCCTGCATCAGGAAATATTGTCGTACGTTGAGGTGAAATGGCGCAGGTAGCGGTTAGCCATGTAGGCCAGCATGGCGACTGCCCAAAGATAGTACCAGAACAGATTGTCCGGCAAACGGCTGGGATCGAAACCACGCTGGGCAAAATCGCAGAAAGTGACCACACTAACCAGCCAGATCAGTTTCTTATCCTCCCGCATGATGCTGCGACGCCACCAGAACGGGTACTTGGGTTTTTGCCAACCCCGCAGCTTTGGCAGCAGGAACGGTACGTTTTCCGCCCAACGGGAGTGCGCCTCACCAAACTCCTTGCGCAGGAACTCTTCCTCGTAAACGGAAATTCGCTCGTACACAAGTATTGAAATAAGGAAAGTCAGGGCACCATATACCCAGCTGCCAGACAGCATCGCCAGCCCGGTGAAATTCAGAATACGCCCGGTGTAAAGTGGGTTGCGGACCAGTGAATAGGGCCCGGTGGTATTTAGCTCGGCGGCAACCGCCCCAACCTTGGTGGAGCCGGAGGTCCCCAGAGCCGCATAGCCACCGGTTACAAGGCGAAGCAAGGCCCCGGCCGAAGCCACCGTCAATGCCAGGTAAAACCACGCCATATTGGCTGCTTGCGAGGCAAACGGACCCGGTGCGCCGACAAAATAGGCGATTACCACGCTGAGTATGCCCACATACTTCAGGTACTTGCCGCGGACCCTGAACAGGGCCTCACCGCTGCGTGCGAGTTCTAGCTGATGATACATACGTATATTTCGCCTGATCTGGAGAGAAATTGCGATGTTCTGCGTCAATGAATCAAGCAATTGGCGCGACCGCAAAAAACGGCGGAGTATACCAGATCATCGGGCCATTGGGAGACACAGATCGTACAGGGCTGACGCAGTCTGAAATTGTGTATGTGCGGCGAGTTTTGTCGTAAAATGGCCGCCCGATTCAAAATTATGATAATCAGGCGTGAAACGTCCCAAAACAGTGCCCACCAGCGAACGGTTGCCCTTCGTAATTGCCGTTACTGGCTGTGACGGTGCAGGCAAATCTACTCTCAGCGAGGATCTGCGATCTCGCCTCGAACTGGAGGCACCTGTCGAATGGCTCTACCTCGGTCAGTCCTCCGGCAATATTGCCCGGTGGATTGAAACCCTGCCCCTGATCGGACCAGGGCTGGAGCGATATCTTAAAAGCAAGGCCAGCAGCGCGCACGATGAGAAAGCCCGCAGTTCTGGCCTGGCTACTACTCTTGTCATCTTCATTCTGTCCCACTGGCGGGCGCACAAATTTCGCCACATGCTCAGACTTAACCGCCGTGGCGTGGTGGTCATCACCGACCGCTATCCGCAAGCTGAAGTCCCCGGCTTTCACTTCGACGGGCCAGGACTTGGCGCAGTGAATGCCGAAACCTGGCTGGGACGCAAATTGGCGGCCAGGGAGCAGCAGCTGTACCAGAGGATGGCCAGCCATGTGCCGGCGCTGGTTATTCGGCTGAACATTGATGCCACTACCGCCCACAGCCGCAAGCCTGACCACAAACTCACGATATTACAGGACAAGGTAGCAATCATCCCGAAGCTGCTCTTTAACGGTGCCGAAATCCTGGACCTCGATGGTCGCGCCCCCTACGAGCAGACTCTGAATACCGCCTTGAGTGCAGTCAACACTGCAATCAGCCAGCCCCGAACGGATCCAGCCTAATGTCGTTTTGGCGTTAATATGCGCCGCCACCATGATAGACTGACCCAGTCAGAATGAGCAGAGAACACTATGCAGGAATTGACTACCCACAGCACTGAGCAGCCTGTCCTGCTCGCCGGCGTTTTCGCCGTGGTGGGCTGTGATGGTACGGGTAAATCCACCCTGACCCATGATTTGCTGCAGAGGTTGCGTGCTCAGGGGCCTGCGAAGCGGAGCTACCTGGGCCTTGTGTCGGGCGAGATGGGTGACAAAATAAAAGAGCTCCCTTTTATCGGTGTGCGGCTGGAAAATAATCTGCATAAGAAAGCCAACCGGGCGCTGGACATGGAAAAAAAGTTACCCGGGACAGGCACGGCTCTCATTATGTATGTACTGTCCCTGTGGCGCGCCTTATTGATGTTTCGGGTTATTCGATATTCACGGCGCAATGTAAAAGTCATTACCGATCGCTACCCCCAGGCAGAAATCCCCGGTTTTCATTATGACGGCCCCGGGCTGACCACTGATCGCACCAGCCACTGGCTGGTGCGCAAGCTGGCTGCGCAGGAACAGAAACTTTACCAGTGGATGGCAAAATACAGGCCGGCCGTGGTAATTCGCCTCAACATTGATGCCGCTGCAGCGCACGCCCGCAAACCTGACCACGACATGGCTGAACTTCGCGACAAAATCGATGTAATGCACCGTCTGAACTATAACGGTTCCCAAATTCGAGAAATTGACGCTACAACCCCCTACCCGCAGGTGCTGGAAGCTGCACTTGCGGCTATCCGGGAGGCCGATGTTGTGGCCGCAGCGCCTGAAGAAGCGCGCTAAACCAGGCTGGACGACATTCCATCAGGCGTGCCCTACTTCCACGTGGTATGACCCGTGGCCGTCTCACAGCTGTTATTTACGCAGTAGCAGCGCCATAGCCAGCGCCGGCAGCGCCGCGGCCACAGCTGCGGCGATTCCGCTGCCAATCAGGCCCATCTCCAATGTACAAACAATGAACAACACCACGTATACCAGCGCTGATATAGCGTAAAGTCGTAGCACCTTACCCGCATGCCCAATCGCGTAGGCCGCAGAACGAAGCGATGCCGCCGTGAGATCAAAAGTGGACGCCAGCAACAGCAGGGTCAGCACCGGCGCTGCGGCAATAAACTCCTCACCGACCAGCGTCCCCAGCAGATACTCCCCGAAAAAATAACCGCCCAACACAAAGACCAGCCCCAGGCAGCCGGCCAGCATGGCGGTGCGCGAGACAATCACTTTAAAATCACTGCTGCCCTGGTTCCAACTGCGGGTCAGATCCGGGAAAATCACCTGTCGAATCAGCGCAGCGGGCTTGGAGAGCATGGTGGAAAACTGCCTCGCCAGGCGCAACAGGCCCGCCTCGGCTGGCCCCAATAAAAAGCCAGCCAACAGGATGGAACCGTGCTTGGGTATAAGATCAACGTTGGACTGCCAGTAGGTAATCCACAAGAAGTGACGCAAGCCGGAAAATTCCGCCATTCGCGCCCTGCCGGGGCTATCAACTGCAGGCAGACTGCCAAGCTGCCGCTTGTATTCACGGCGCCCAAACCAGCCCAGGTAGAGCTCTTCGACTGCGAAGGCGATAGCAAACACCCCCACATAGACTTCCATCGGGGCATCGAACCACCAGGCTATCAGCACTCCCACCAGGCGAATGGCGGGGCCTATGGTCTCTTTCCAGCCAAGAACATCAAATCTGTCAAAGAGGCGAAGTATTCCGATGGCTGTGCGATTGCCCGTGGCGAGCAAAATCAGGCAGTAGGCTGCGAGCATGATCACCTGATTCTGATCCATGCCCAGGCTGGGGCCCAGCAGGGGCGCGAGTGCCATCGCGACAAGGGTGGCAACGGTACAGCTGAGCCAGTCAAGACGCCAACATATGCTCACCAGGCGTCGTATGGCGGTATAGTCTCCGGCGTCGAGTGCCGGCACACCCCACCGCACTATTGCCAGGAATTGCTTAACGTTGAGAAGACCCCGCACCAATACAGCATAAGTGTGAATCAACACCACCATGCCGAACTCCGCCGGCCCCAGGGCGCGCGCCATCAGCGCGGTGGCGGCCAGTAACATGACGGCAGCGAGACCACGCCCGCGGAGCAGGTAGGCAAAGTTACCGAGTATCCGGCGCATTTGCGTCTGCACCTCGCCGGTTTCATGCGGCTGACTCACGGGCACTTTTTCGCGAACCTATGCATCGCGGACAAGACTATGCAAGCTAGTCATCGGGTGTGTATTCGACATTAATTCCACCTTCACCACCAGCGGAATAGCGGTCCGTGTCGACGTCATACTCTATTATTTCACTGACCAGTTTACTGTCTTCGCGTACCAGCTGGGACAGGCCCCGCATAATCAACTTATCCGTCGATCTCAAATACTCCACCAGGTGTGCCTCGCCCTCAACTCGCTCCCCTGCTTCAGCACCGTCGCTGCCCTCGTCTTTTTTCCGCAGAATTGACACGGTGGCAGGGTTTCCCTCTACGATTACCCTGTCCGGGTCGTCGAGACTTCCGAACACCACTGCCGTATCGCCGGTCATGCTCCAGTCGGGCGCGTGTAGTTCAAACTTGCCACTGAAGTGTATAACGTCCGGCTCATCTGCTTCCCAGGCGCGTTCTGCGGTTATTATTACAGTGTCTTCCGAGCCCAAATCAAGCGGGCCCGCCCACCCCGTTTGTATGCCCCAAAGGAACATCAGGAGAACGGGAACTGAGCTCCGGTACAGTGTAGTGGTTTGAAAAATGGGAAATCCTGGGTGCATGGGCTAGGTCAACGTTCAACTTGCAAGCCTGTGGAGAATACCCGGCAGACCGAGTAAGTCAATGTAGCGTGGGCAAACGGTACTCGTACAACCCGAACTGGCATACAATCACTGAGCAAAAGGGCAGAGAACACTCGCTTGATCATCGACAGACATCTGGTGCGACAGGTAACTATGCCCTTTTTGGCGGTAGTGACTGTGCTGCTCATCATATTTGTGGGTTACTCGCTTTCTCGATTTTTGCATCAGGCCGACGCCGGTTTACTGAATACCGGTGAGGTGGCAATTCTCACCTTCCTGAAGGTGCTGATCGCGCTTGAGGTCTTGCTGCCCATAGGCCTTTTTTTTGGGCTTATGCTGGGGCTGGGTAAATTGCACAACGACTCCGAAATTGTCGCCATGCACGCCGGTGGCATCAGCGAATCCCGCATGGTTCGGCCTATAGTCGCCCTTGCGGTACCCCTGTCCCTTATCATCGCCTATCTGTCTATTTTCGTCCGGCCCTGGGCCTATACCCAGACGTATGAAATGCTTGCTGTGGCAGAGGCCTCCTCCGATATAGACAGGATAAAGGCCGGCCAGTTCTACTTGACCCGTAAAGACGCTACCGAGCGCGCACCCGAAGGGAAAGGTGAACCGGACAAACCGCGCGATCGGGCCATATTCATTGAGCATATTTCTCCCGATCGGGCCCTGGATCATGTATTTATCCGCTCCCGTACCGGAGATGAATTACAGGTCATAGCAGCGCGCTCCGGGCTTCTGCGTGAGCAGCCCGACGCAGACTACCAGGCGCTTGAACTGGACGACGCGCGCATCTATAAACGTGTCGACGACGGCCCCAATCTGTTCGCGCATATTGGGCACTTCACAATGCGGGTTGACAATGAACTGCCCGAGCCACCGGCATACAAATCGAAAGCTATAGCCAGCGCAATCCTGGCGACCTCTGACAACCCAAAAGACCAGGCAGAATACCAGTGGCGTATCTCAAACCCCATGACCACCCTGCTGCTTGCCCTGCTCGCCATTCCCTTGAGCCGCAGTAAACCGCGCCATGGGCGCTATGCAAAGTTGTTACTGGCCTTCGTGATCTATGCCGCCTACTACAACCTGATGGGCATAAGCCGCACCTGGGTCGAACAGCAGGCGGCAACCACCATCTGGTGGGCACCGTCGCTGTTAGCTGCTGTGGTAGCGGCGTTTTACTTACCCTGGTACCGCTTGCGTGCGATGCGGGTGACAGGTCACTCGAAGACATGACCGTCATCGACCGCTACATAAGCAGCAATTTCCTGGGTGGGTGTATTCCCGTGCTGCTGCTTTTATTATCTCTGTTCAGCTTTCTCGCATTGTCAGAAGAACTGGAGGATGTGGGTGACGGCAGCTACCAACTCGTTGATGCGCTGCTGGTTGTCGTGTACAGCTTGCCGGCGCTCACTGTAAACCTGCTTCCTGTGACGGTTTTATTAGGCGGCCTGCTGGGGCTGGGAGCGCTGGCCAATAATCTGGAGTTAATTGCCTTGCGAGCTGCCGCGGTATCACCGCGGCGAATTTCCAGGCCCATTATCGGCTTGTCGCTGGTGCTTATCGCTGTCGTCCTGTTATTCCAAAACCTGATTATTCCCTACGCTGAGTACAACGCCGCTCAATTGAGGGGAAAAACCCTGATTGAACAGGATCGCGCCGGATTTGAGGAAGATGTCAGCGGCGACGATAACAACGAGTTCTGGACGCGTAATGCGGGGCAATTTATCCGCTTTGGCCACGTGCGGCCCGACCGCAGCCTCGCCGATGTCGAAATCTATCAATTTGATAGCGACGGTGCCTTGCAGCGCATGCTGCAAACCCCCAAAGCCGAGCTGCTGTACGACAACACCTGGCTACTGTACGAGGTACAGGATACAACAATGACGGCCTCCAGCTCGCACACGCAGCTTGAAGACACCCTGCTCTGGGAAGCACTGCTGAGCGAACAGCAGACTAGAACATTGATAACCCCCGTCAGTTCACTGGCACCCATCGACCTGTGGAAATCTATCGCTCGTCTGGAAAAAAACAATATGAATTCAGAATCCCAGCGGGTCATATTCTGGACACAGGTGAGCATACCCGTGGGAATACTCGGCATGGCACTCTTGGCGCTTCCCTTTCTGGTTGGGTCCACGCGTTCGGTGTCAGTGGGGCAACGTATTGCGCTGGGGGGTTTAATTGGAATCACCTATTACCTGGTGCAACAAATCAGCGGCCACCTCGCCGGCATAATGCACTGGAACGTGGTATTGACCGTTTTGGCTCCCAGCCTGCTGGTGCTGCTTATTGCAGTAGTGCTCCTGAGACGTGCCAATTAGGAGGGTTTCGCTATGGCATACTGGCTATTCAAGACCGAGCCGGATGAGTTCAGTATCGATGATTTGGCGGCGCTGGATGGCGCCGCCGAGCGCTGGAATGGCATTCGCAACTACCAGGCAAGGAATATCCTGCGAGACCAGGTAAAGCTGGGGGATCAGGCCTTCATCTACCACTCCAGCTGCAAACAGGTGGGCATCGCCGGAACTGCGACCATCACCAGGGCGGCATACGCAGACCCGGATCAGTTTGATCCAGACAATAAATACTTCGACCCCAAAGCCACCACAGAACAGCCGCGCTGGTTCTGTGTGGACGTTGTGTTCAAAGCAAAATTCTCACGCCTTATCCCACTGGCGGAACTCAAACAGCAGACACCGCTGGAAAATATGGTGCTTCGGAAACAGGGGCGCCTGTCGGTACAAGCCGTGACGAAACATGAATGGCAGCTGATTCACAAACTCCCCTAACTGTGTGACACCCACTGGCATCACCTGTACAATCGCCTTACTTGTTTTAAACAAGTTTTTAGGTAAATGAGCAATCCATTTAATTGAGGCGACGGGTCATGAGCGGCAATCAGCAGGGTAGTCATATCGCAAGGCATAGCGCAAAGCGCCGGCCAAGGGGAATCACGGCGTTTGCTGCAGTCACCGCATCGCTGGCTTTAACAGCACTATCGGCTGCGGCAGATGAGCAGGTTCAACTGGGGCAGGCGCTCTATGGTGAACACTGTGCCACCTGCCACTCCCTGAATCTGCGCGGCTCGGCCCATGGCAGCACGCTGCGTGGAGACGCTTTTCTGTCCAAATGGGGCGACCAGGAGGCCATGGCATTGTTGGCCTACACGCGGGCAAATATGCCTCCCGGTAATGCCTCCAGTTTGAGCGATACCCAGCAGGCCGCGATTGCCCAATACCTGATCGATTCAAACCAGACTTCTCCCGCCACTGACAGCGTGCTGTTCACCAGTGCCGCCAGCCTGGCAACACTGGCCGGGGACTCAGCGCCAGCCGACTGGGAGGCCTGGGGAGGAGCGTCAACAATCGACGAAGCCGCCCGCAGCCGTGGCGGCTTCGCCAATCGGCAGGTGGAGGGTTTTGTCGAAGTCACTGCCGAGTCCCTGAAAAAACAACCCGCGGAAGACTGGCTGAGTTGGCGGCGCTCACTGGATGGCCAGGCCTATAGCCCGCTAAGCCAGATTAATCAGGAAACGGTAAAGCATCTGAAGCTGGCCTGGGTTATCACCATGGAGGACGGTAGTAACCAGACAACCCCCCTTGTACACGGGGGAATCATGTACCTTGCACACCCCGGCAATGTCATCCAGGCGCTGGATGCCGCCTCCGGCGAGCTTATCTGGGAATACCGCTACCAGTTTCCACTGGCCGCGCGCACGCTCGGTGGGCCAACACGTAACATCGCCATCTACGGCGATAAACTCTACATGGCCACCTATGACGCTGCGATAGTCGCCATCGACGCCCGCTCAGGTGAAGAAGTATGGCGCACCGAGAAAGCAGATTACGAACAGGGCTACACTCACACGGCGGGCCCCATAATCGGCGATGGCGTGGTACTCAGTGGCGTCAATGGCTGCGAGTGGTACAAAGAAGACGGCTGCTTCATCACCGGCCACGATGCCGATACGGGCGAGGAACTTTGGCGCACATCAACCATCGCCATGCCCGGCACTCCCGGCGGCGATACCTGGGCGGGCTTGCCTGCTGAAATGCGGGCCGGCGGCGACAACTGGATCGCCGGGTCCTATGACCCAGAATTGAAACTGTTCTTTGTGGGCACCTCCCAGGCGAAACCCTGGGTGGCGGCGAGTCGCGGTATGACTCCCGTTGACGCTGCCCTGTACACCAATTCCACCCTGGCACTGCGCCCCGATACCGGCGAGCTGGCGTGGTACTTTCAGCACATACCGGGTGAAACCATTGACATGGAAGTGGGCTTCGAGCGGGTTCTTGTGGATATCGATGGCACACCATTGCTGGTGACCATCGGCAAGGATGGCCTGCTGTGGAAACTCAACCGGAAGACGGGCGAGTACCTCGATGTGGTAGAAACTCTACCGCAGAATATTTACGCCAAGGTGGACAAGGCTGCAGGCAAGGTCACCTACCGCGACGACATTCTCAACGCGAAAGTAGGTGACACCATACAGGCCTGCCCCGGGATATATGGCGGCCACAATTGGCAGGCTGCAGCCTACAGCCCGGAGACCGAGGCCCTGGTGATCCCGTTACACCAACTGTGCTCGGATATGGTCGGCCGCGAGGTCGAACAGAAGAGTGGCTCCGGTGGCTATGGCGCCGACTCCCGCACCTATGAAATGCCCGGCGTAAACGGCATGTTGGGGCGCCTCGCCGCGTGGGACGTAAACACGCTCACCGAACGCTGGGCCCATGAACAGCGCGCCATGTTTATGACTGGCGCACTCACCACCGCTGGCGGGCTGGTGTTCATAGGTGACCTCGACCGTTACTTCAAGGCATTTGATGTCAATACCGGAAAGTTACTTTGGCAATCGAGACTGGGTGCGCCGACGCATGGCTACCCAATCAGCTTTGGCGTCAAGGGTAAGCAGTATATCGCTGTACCCACGGGCATCGGTGTATTCCGGGCAATGACCGCGGTGGTCAGCCCGGACATTTACCAGCCCACAGGTGGTGAAGCGCTGTACGTGTTTGAACTGCCCTGAGCCTACACTCAGTCAGCGGCGGCAGGGCCGAATGCCAATAACACATTGCCCGGCATGTGAAAGTAAATACCGTAACCGGAATTGACGAACAACATTCCATCGTTCACTACCGCACCCGCGGCCCCTCCCATGCTACCACCATGGGCGCGGCCGCCGTTGAGGGTGGTGTACTCTACCGCAGTATCGATATCCCAGATTACTCGACCATCTTTAACACTATAAGCGCGCAGGTGCCCGTCCATGGCACCGGCAATCACCGCCCCGTCAATTGCCGATGCCGCTGCGGAGATGCCAGGCTGGCAGTATTCGCGCTGCCCACATACGTCGTTGGCACCCGCTGTATACCACAAGGTTTCTCCTGTTCTGATATCCACGGCAAACATCCCGGGCCGGGCCACTCCGGGCCAGCGCGGACCCCCATCGAAATCTGACATGGGAACATACAGAGTGTCACCCTCGACAGCCATACCAAAGTGAACCCCGCCCTGTATCCCGCCGCGGCCGAGTTTGCTGCGCCACAAAATCTGCCCCTTATTGTCAGGGTCCAGACCGAAGACTTCCCCGGATTTCTGCCCTGCCAAAACAATATCCTTGCCATCGGAGGTAGTCGTCAGAATGGTCGCCGCGCCAAAATCGTAGTCGGGTCCGTTTTCCGGCGGGCAGTTGATTTTCTCATCTGTTTCGCAAGCCATATTCCAGGCATCCCCCGGTGTCATCTGCTGACGCCAGACAATACTTCCGTCCTTGAGGCTCAGTGCCAGAATCGCGTCGCTGCTATCGTTGGCCGGTGACGAATAATTCTCGCCAGTGCCGACATACATCACCTGCCTTGCAGGGTCCATTGCCGGTGAGTTCCATATCGGCGCGCCCGAGGGCGCAATGCGATCAGTGCCCACCGCATTTTTACCGACAACGCGCGGGGCTTCGTCGATAGTGTATCCAACCCAGAGCTGTTCACCACTGCTAGTGTCGTAGACAGCCACGCCACCACGAAACGTGCAACAGGCATAGCTCGGGTCGGCGGCAGCGGTGACCTCCAATGCCGACATGGGAACGTACAGCCGATCCTCGTAAAGTACCGGTGCAGCAGTCAGGGTCAGGCTGGGGTGCTCGTCCGGACGATCGCGCCACAGGAGCTTGCCTGTAGCCGCATCAAGGGCATAGACGTTGCCTACCAGATCCCCAAAATAGAGCCGTGGATTGCCTTTTTCACCCGCTTTCCACGGTGCCAATACAATGCCGGTACGCACTTCGGCAACGGTGGAAAACTGCCAGCGGATACAGCCGGTTTTTTCCTCCAGTGCATACACTGTGCCGTTCTGGCTGCCGACATACAACGCGCCACCGCCTATCGCCGGTTGCGACCGCGCGCGAATAGCATCGGGAAACGCGAACGCCCACTTTAGCTCCAATTCCGGGAGATCTGCGGCGTCCAGGCCAGCCGCGTCCTTGGCAAAGTGCCGCTGATTGTCGTGGCTTACGCCCCAACCCTGGGAGTGTGGCGGCTTATCAAAATCAAATTCGGCGAGCTCGGCAGAACATGCTGGCGCAGGTGGCAATGCGTCGGAAGCTCCCAGTTGCTGGCCAGTCAGGTGTTCCGCCACGGCCTGGCGCTGTTCGGCAGACAGGCCGGCGGCCTGCTCCTGCATAATGCCATGCTCCATCGCCCGGAGTACCGAGCTGGCAGACATGATTTGCAGCAGGCTCAGCGGTGGTGCCTTGGCGACTTTGCCACCATGACAGATAGCGCAGTGCGTCTGATAGAGCGCAGCGCCATCGGGTTTCTCTGCTGTATCCGCATGCGCTACACCCATCACCAGCAATGTCCCCAACATGGACATTCTTATCGCAAAATTTCGCACCGTCATACTGCCTCCACTTGATAGCCTACTCGCGGGAAGTGCACTACCACCTCACCCACCAATTTATCCTCTCTTCGAATCGCCACTTCGCCGTGGGTCAGGCGCAATAAAGTGCCCTGCACCGGCACTGCGCCATAGTCCTGTGGCGTAACCACTACGCTGGCATTTTCCGCCAGGGACGGCCAGGCATCAGCGCTGATCAGGGGTTCGACCTCTGACTGGCTGTCGCGGGCGATCGTCAACGCGTCATCCGCGGTCAGGGCAAGTTTACTACCGTGGCCAATTCCCTGCATGCGCTGCTCCCAGTCTGTCAAAGCGGGCAGTGCCCGCAGCAATTCCGGTGTCCTGGCGATATTCGCTCGCCCCATCCACACAGGGAAATAGGCTAGAATATCCATCCAGCCCGGCACAGTACCCAGAACAAAAGACCTGCCATCGTCCAGCAGTCCATCTACCAGCTGGAGGTGGGCGCGAAACTGCGAATACAGGTGCGGCAGTTGCTGCTCCAGTGTCGCGAAATCAAGAAAGTTAAAGAATTCGCGGCGATCCTGCAGAATATCTTCCGGCAAGGCGTCGTTAGTACCCATAGACAGTCCCGCGCCGGGCTGGAAAAACGCATTATCACTCCACTGGCTGAACGCCATGGCCAGTGCCTCGCTGTGCTCCGGGAACAGGGTTGGCAGCGGAAACCTGCGCTCCAGTTCGCTGGCAATACATTGCGTGTCGCAATAGATATCGGCCCCGATCTGCAACACCGGCGTCTTCCGGTAACCGCCGGTAAGCGCGGTGAGAGCAGGCTTCGGCATGACCATGGGAATCTCTACCGAGCGCCACTCAAGCCCTTTCAAGCCAAACGCCAAACGCACTTTCTCGGCGAAAGGTGAACTATCAAAATGATGCAGTATGATCTCGTCCATTAATAACTCTCTAAAAGCTGTGCAAAAAAAAGGTCGACAAACGCCGACCCCAAGAGGACCAAAAAGGACCCAGAACTATCGAGTTAGTCCCCGAAGTTCATGCCCACTTCCATACCGAATATTCGCGGCTCACCGTAGTAGGCGAAAGTCCACAAATCTGCAACGGGCAACTCGCCGACCTTGTACGTTTCGTCGGTCAGGTTTTTGCCGTACACCCGCACAAAGTATTTATCGTCGCTTGCAGTAAAGGTTACGCTGGCATTCAACAGAGTCCGACTGTCGGTTACTCCATCGTACTGAGGAGCTACCGCCGAATAGACAAAGATCGCGTCATCTTCGTAGTTGGCATTGAGGACCCAGCGCATATCACCGCCGAACAATTCATGTTCGTAGATGGCATCGATATTCCACAGGTACTCAGGTGCACGGTTGACATCCGCATTACTGAGATCGACATCATCAACACCATCGTAATTGGTATCGGCCAGGAACTTCTTGTACTCACTGTGCAGGTAACTGGCGTTGCCACGCAGTGTCAGGTTTTCGGTAACGGCAGCGGTAAACTGCACCTCCAGACCGTACACTTCCATATCAGCCGCGTTGAAAAAGCGCGTTTCCTGGAACTCGGCGCCAAACTCATTTTCAAAGGAAGCCACCAGATCCCGCTGTGCATCGCTGTACTCAACATAAAATGCAGCCACATCCAGACGAAGATTGTTGTCCCACAAATCGGTCTTCAGACCGAGTTCGTAGGAGTCAGCTTTTTCAGGATCAGTGGGCGCTGCTGAGGCAGCTGTAATGGGCGAACCGGATGTACCGGTCTGATCATTGTAGCCGCCACTTTTGAAACCGTGCGAGTAGTTAAAATAGGTGAAGGTATCATCACTCACCTCGTAACTGATTGTTGCTCGGTAAGTGGGCTCGTCCCAGCTTTCGTTATCTTTAAACACACCTGCGTTGTACTTGTTAAATTTAGCAGCTCCCAATGGCTCGTTGAAATCCTGCCATGTCAGGTCGGGATCAAAGCCGCCTTCGAGCTGCTGGTAAAATACCTGGTTGCGCCCGGTCCAGTCTTTCTTCTCGTTGGTCCAGCGCCCGCCAACACCCAGAGACCAGCCATCGCCGAACTCATAGGTGCCGTCGACAAATACAGCCCAGTTCTCGGCTTCCTGCTCGTTACACAGCACCTGCGGGTTGTTATTGAAAAAGGTCGGGTCGCCAAAGGCGTCAGACCCTACACCCAGCAGATCGAGAAAGCCCAGTACCTGGTTGACACAGAAGGTAGTATCGTCCGTCTGGTAAAACCCACCGGCCACGAAATTCATCGGGCCGCTGAAATTAGTGGCAACCCGCAGCTCCTGCTGAAAGGTCTCACGGTGATCCTGACGGTTCGCATCAAACAGGGAATTGGGCCCGACTTCACCGGTATAGGTATTGGGTAGTTCGCTGTCCTGCTCGCGATAGCCCGTTACCGAACTGATTGTGTAGTCATCGATGGTCCAGTCCATATTGAGATAATAGCCATCAATATCCACCTGATGGCCATCGGACATATGCAGCAACACGTCATCCCTGTCGGTGACCGCGCCATTATTCAGTGGGTTACCGCTGTCCTTGCCCAGGCCCAGTGCATTGAACACAAACGGCGCACCTGGCTGGGTGGTGTTAACACTGGGGGGAGAGTCGCCGTTATCGCGAATCATCTCGTACTGCGCCAGCGCAGAGAAATTCTCGTTGGGCTGCCACAGCAATTTGAAACGGCTGGAGAACGAGTCATCCCCGCCCACATCATCGCCATTACCCTTGCCTGTTGCGCCTACGTAAGGGCTGGCTGGATCGAACGGTGTCACCGGCCCATAGGAAGCGCCGTTTTCGTAAAAACCATCTGACTTTATGTAGGCACCGGCGCCGCGAAACGCAAGTGTGTCAGTACCGTGGTTAATCGCGTACCGGCCTTCGTAGCGGCCATACTCCTCTACCTTGCCCGCCACTTCGAGGGTGGTTTCATTCAGACGCGGGCGCTTGGTCTTGACGTTGATAACACCACCCGTGGTGTTCTTGCCAAACAGCGTACCCTGGGGACCGCGCAATACCTCGATCTGTTCGATATCGAACATTTCCATGTTTTGGGTTTGTACCGAAGGCAGTACAAAGTCATCTATGGTAACCCCAACCTGGGCGTCCTGATAGACGATAATCGATGTTGTACCCACACCACGGATAGCAAACGCTGCCGCCTTGAAGCCCGGTTGCTTGCCCGCCACAAAGTTTGGCACCTGGGCGGCAATATCGCCCAGATCGCGCGGCACCAGCTCCTCTATATCACGGCTGGTTATCGCGGTAACGGCAATAGGCGTGGTTTGAATATCAGTCGATGTGCGCCGCGTGGCGGTAACCATGACTTCTTCCAGTGCCGCGAATACGGGTTGCGACTGCAAGCCAGTGACCGTTGCCGCAACCACGGCAAATGCATTGACCATCGGCTTTAGCTGCCAGCGGGTTTTTGACTGCTGATTTAACACCTTGAATTTCTTCATTTTACGACGCTCCTGCCGATTTATTATACTTATGATGCGCAAAGGAACTGCGCTCTCACATCTTCTACACCGTTAATCGGTGCTACTTTGAGGACCGTCTTGCGGTACGGTCCACACTCTAATTGCGGCCCCTTTTCAGAGGGCTCAACAATATTGAATATTATTCAAGATTGGCCGTGTTACTTGTTTTTGTCAAGGAATTATTGCCACTGATAGTCACAGTCCGTGGGTGATCCGTTTCAGGTCTGGAAAATGGGCTTTGGCCAGCCCGATAGAACCGAAATCACGGTACGCTATTCTCTGGCCAATCTGCGCTCCAGCTCCACGTGAAAGTGCCTCAGGCGGGATTCCTGCTCCCCCCATAGCTGCCCCTTGAAACCGCGGGATCGCATGCCTTGCTGAACTACCGGTAACAAGGCTGAATCCTGGCTTAACACCTGGCCCAGTTTGGCGTCGTCATCGATGCCGTAGTGTTCTGTGGCCGGCCTGACTTCACCACTGACATCGATACCTTCGGGCAAGCCCATCCAGCCGGGCGGCCGATAATCCGGATCTTCCGCTGGAAAAATCAGTGTCATGGTGTCGTAGTAAAAGCGCTCGGGGTCGGTTTCATGGGGAAGAAAACGCATCAGGAAAATAGCTTCAGGGTGACAGCCAATCTGCACGTTGGGGAACACACCGGTGGCCCAGCTATCCGATAATTGCCCGTCCTCGAAGCGCGAGTAATCCAGCCCAAGACGGTCAGCACGCTGCCGCTTCGCCTCTTGTATGGCCCTGCGCACATCCCCTGCTGTACCCTGAAATCCACTGGCATCGACACCGGCATCTTGCAGCATCAACTTTAGCCCCTCATTGACGGTCAACTGATCATGAATGCGGGGGCTGGGCTGCCCCAGCGGCACAATCATCCGGCTGGCTCCGTGCGGATACAGGTCGTACTGTACGTTCAAATCACCCATGACCCCGCGTGTTTCCGGGTGCACCGCGTGCAGGTGATAGCTTTCATAAAACGCTTCCACACCCACTTTCCAATTTGATCCCCACTCACTTCGCACGTGGCGTACGACTTTCATCTTGTCTATCTGGTAGGGCTCAAGATAGCCCGGGGGCAGGCCGAGTGTATCCTGCAGCGGCGTCGGCTTCTCATCCATATTGATAAATACGATACCCGCAAACACCTCACAAGCTACCGGGACCAACCCGGGGCGGTGGGCAATAACCTCGGGCTGAAAAGTCTCCTCATCGGTGACCCGGCGCAACTCGCCGCTGTTGGTAAAACTCCAACTGTGGAAAGGACAGACAAATACCCGCTTGTTGCCCCGCTCCTCCCACACCAGCCGGGTACCGCGATGGCTGCAAACATTGTAAAAGGCCTTAACGCCTTCATCGGTGCGCGTGACAATGATTGACTCGTCGCGAATATCGAACAGGAAAAAATCCCCTACCGCTGACAGATCCGACATCACCCCGGCAATCAACCAGGTGCGCGTCCACAGACGGTCCCATTCCCGCGCCATGTACTCGCGACTGAAATACCCCTCTTTGCTATAGCATTCAGCGCCGTTATCAATGGGTGGCTGCTTCGCCTCCAGGGAGTCGGCTGGTGCATCGGGGTTGATTATGGCCACGGGAATAGTTTCAATTTTACTCATGGGTTATCTCCAGAAGCGTGGATGACAGGTCGAAACTCGGGGACTGCGATTTCGTCAGACCAATCGGTGAATGTCACTTCGACGGGGAGCCCTACGCACACACTCTCGGCCGCCACACCGATCACACTGCTCATCATGCGCGGCCCCTCTTGCAGATCAATGAGTGCAACCACATAGGGCGCCGGGTAGTCCGCCGTGATGCCGCGCCGCACAATAGTATAGCTGGCAACACTGCCCCTGCCGCTGACGGCTTGCCAATGCAGATCGTCGCTGCCACAACTGCTACACATAATGCGTGGATAGAACTGGAATTCACCGCATTTCTGACACTTTTGAAGCAGCAATACCCCCTCGCGACAACCGTCCCAGTAAGGCTGGCTCAGCGTTGTCGGTCGCGGCAGTATTCTGGACATCTCAGTTGACCTCTGTGCCGAGTATGAGTGCAGTGTGTGACGACATAATGCCACCCTGGGCATGCACCAGGGCGCTCCTGGCATGCGCTACCTGACGCTCCCCTGCAGCCTGGCGCAATTGCCACACGGTTTCGGTCAGCGCAAACATGGAGCCGGGATTCCCCGGGTGGCAGTGGGACAACAGTCCGCCGTGCGTGTTTACCGGCAGATCACCGCCCGGCATGGTCGCGCCCGACTCGACAAAAGCGCCGCCCTCACCCTTGGCGCAAAAACCGAGATCTTCCAGCTCTATAAGCACCGTTGGCGTAAAACAGTCATACAATTGCGCAAAGTCCATATCCTGCGGCCCCAGGCCGGCCATGCGGTAGGCCCGCTCGCCTGCCTCCCGTGCAGCAGAGGTGGTGAGGCTGCGCGCCTGGCTGATATGTTCATGGCTGTGGCCTTCGCCCGCACCGAGCAGGTAGATGGGCGGCGCGCCCATATCCCGGGCACGCTCAGCTGACGTCAACACTATGGCGGAGCCGCCGTCTGACACCAGCGAACAATCAAGCAAGTGCAGCGGATCGGCGATCATGCGCGATGCCAGCACATCGGCCACGGTAATCCGCTCTCGCATTTGCGCTGTGGGGTTGCGCGATGCGTGGGCCCTGCCCGACACGGCAATCTGCGCGAACTGCTCTGCAGTCGTACCGTACTCGGACATATGCGCCTGCGCGATCAATGCGTAATAGGCTGGCACCGTTGGACCATAGGGCTGCTCAAATTCGGGGTGGCCGGTCGATGACTGCACCAGTAAGGCCTGTTCCCGGGAGAGGCCACTGCGAAGACTGTCGCCCATGCTCACCACTATCACATCCGCCATACCGGTGGCGATAGCGGAGGCAGCGTGATGAATTATTGAAAAGGTTGTGCCGCCCCCCGCCCCTACCGCCATACAGTAGCGCGGGAAAATCTGCAGATACTCCGCCACCGCCTCCGCATGGTAAAGCATGGGCTGAGCCATGGCGTTGCAGGTTACCAGCCCATCTACCTGGGACAGCTCCAGCCCCGCATCGGCGACCGCACCGAGGGCGGCCTCCACGCACAGTTCCATCGGCGTCCTGTTTGCCACCACACCAACCTCGGTATCGAATGCACCGACGATAGCGACCTTGCCGCGTAAATTCTGGGTCGATGCCATTCAATAAATCTCCACGCCAGTCCCGCTCGGCTCAGGGCTGGTGAAAGCGTGCAAGTGCAACTCCGGGAGTCACAATTTCCCCCGCCTCATTCTTGATAAAGACCTCTATATCCACCTCACCGACACCAGGCCTGACGGCAAGTACCTTACCACCGGAGTACAAAGTCTCCCCGACATAGGTAGCAATACGATTCGAATACTCAATGGATACCAGACGCCCTTCGTCACCCAGCCATTCCTCGACACACTGGTTGAGCCAGTCACCCAACAGCGGGCCCGCTATCACCAGCCCGGGGTAACCCTCCACCTCCCTGGCGTAGGGCTCGTCGAAGTGTATGCGGTGGCCATTCCACAGCACCGCGTTGTAGAGCATCGACTGCACGTTATCCGGCTTGAACGCCCGCTGCGGCAAGGCATCGTCCGGGCGGAGGTTTTTCAATCGCTGCGCACTCTCGGCTTTATTCACCGCAGTATCCTCGTGGTCTTCTCCCGGATGACCAGTTCACCTTCGTCATTGACAATATCCATCACCACTTCATAGAAGATCAGCGGCCCTGAACGACCATTCTTCTGGTATATATCAGTCAATTTGCGCGTGGCCGTAAGCCAGTCCCCCGGAAAAATATCGCGGTGGTACTCAATTTTGAGCCCACCCGCCATCGCTTTCTCCAGTGGAAATTTCGGTAGCAGGCTGTCAATGGAGACGCCATCAGGGGAGAGCTGATCCAACTCCACGACATCCCAAAACAGTGGCACATGGAACATGGGGGGCGCCTGGTCGCCATCCAGATACTTGCGCTGCCGGTTGCCGGTGGCCACCGCGTATTTGCGAATATCACGACGGGTCACCACCTCGCGTTGTGGCGCGCTGCTGCGGCCTATGGTCGACAGCAATTCCTCGCTCAACAAGCTGCTCATACGCTGCCCTCCTTCGATTTCCAGTAGGGGTCGCGCAAAGACCGCTTGAGAATTTTGCCCGTGGGGGCCTTCGGTAAACTGTCGACAAAATCCACTGAGCGAGGCTTCTGATAAGAAGCCAGATGTTGGGCGGCGGCGGCAATAATCTCAGCTTCGGTGGCAGTGGCTCCGGGCTTTAACACCACCACCGCCTTAACGGCCTCCCCCCACTGCTCATCCGGCACCCCGAACACAGCCGCTTCCAGCACCGCAGGGTGCTGATGAATAGCCGCCTCTACCTGTGTGCTGTAAATATTTTCCCCGCCGGAGATGATCATATCCCTGGCCCGATCGACAATGAATATGTAGCCTTCTTCATCCCATACAGCGATATCGCCAGTCCACATCCAGCCCTCACGCAGGGTCTCGGAAGTGAGATCGGGACGGCGCCAATACCCCACCATATTGGCATCGGACTGCACCAGGATTTCACCCGGTGTTTTGCTGTCCCTGGGCACCGTGTTGCCCTCGGGATCAACCAGTTTAACCGACGTGACAAAGCCCTCCCTGCCGCAGGAGGCAAGCCGCTCGGGGTGTTCACCCCGCATTGCAGCGAGATGATCTTCCTGCGACAGAAAGGTCATTGTCATGCCCTCTGTCTGCCCGTAGCCCTGGATCAGCGTGCAGGGGAAAGCGGCCAGTGCCGCAGCCACCACCTTGTGGGGCATTGGCCCACCGCCATACTGGATATTGCGCAGGCTGCTGAGATCAAAACTGTCGAAGTCCTCCACTGCCATCATCCAGTTGAGCATGGTGGTGATCCCCAGAAACGCGGAAACCCGCTCACGCTGGATCACTTCCAGTGCCAGCCGGGCTTCAAAGTTTATGAGTACAAGGGGGCAGCCATGAGCCTGGTAGTTCATTGCCAGTGCTATGGGTATGTGAAACATCTGCCCGGTCAGCATATACACATCACTGGGAACGATACGCTCGGCCACCGTCTGGTTCAGCATACCCATATAGAGCGATTGGTGCGTATGAAGAGCACCCTTCGACTCCCCTGTGGTACCCCCCGTATAGAGAATCAGTACTGGGTCGTCATTTCCCACATCACCCGATGCGACCGGTTCCGCCGTATCGCCTGATGCCAGCACCGCCTCGTACCGGCCATTACTTTTTTCGCCAAAACCCAACCAGTGAGGAACGTCCAGATCCGGCGCCAGTAACGCCTGCAACTCGGTGTACTCCCCCGCCAGAACCACCACCCCGGGTTCGCCGTCGCGCAAAATACGCGTCATTTCCGCCTGGCCGAGCCGCCAGTTAATAGGCTGCACGATCAAGCCACAAAGCGCACAGGCGTAATAGACTTCCATGTACTCGATGCAATTTTTTGCAATGACCGCCACGCGGTCACCTTTTACCAGACCCAGCTGGTTGAGAAAGGCGTTTCCAAGCCGACACACTCGCTCATCGAGCTCGGCAAACGTGATGCGCCGATCGTTCGGGAT
Source organism: uncultured Haliea sp. (assembly GCA_963977485.1). Lineage (GTDB taxonomy): Bacteria > Pseudomonadota > Gammaproteobacteria > Pseudomonadales > Halieaceae > JARRPM01. Next base: position 180,249 of record CAXBOW010000002.1, on the reverse strand, counting down.
ATCGATCAGCGCCACCCGCTGCGGGGTGAGGCGCGCGTGCTTTGCCGGAATTCTGCCGATATTCACCAGCGCCCCTTAATAGGCCGAGTCGAGTTCAACATGACGCTTAAGGATGCGCCAGGTTCCACCCTCTTCCACCAGCTCATCATGATAGATGCCCGTAGCCAGCATTGCGGCCTTGCCATCGGCAGTGGTGATCAATGTGAGATTGGAAATTGCAGTGGGATTCTCTGCGGATTCATCAAAGAATATATTGGAAACCACATGCCGCCGGACATCCGACTGTTGTGCCATAGAATTGCGCATCAATTCAAGAATCGCCGCGCGGCCCTCGAATGGCCCGATCAGCTCGCCCCCGGCAATACGCAGGCTCATGGTGGCCGCGGCCGCAAAGCCGTCTTCCAGCGCTGCCATATCGCGTTCGTCATAGGCATAGGCGGCGCGACTGAGTAGCTCATGAATCACCAGCTTCTGTTCAACAGACAGACTCATAGCGTCACCTCCATACCTAGCACATCCAAAGTTCCGCGCCACGCCAGGGAGCCACCGTCGATGGTCCAGACTGCGCCATTCACAAATTGCGATTCCGGGCTGGCGAGAAAACACACCAGTTCGGCAACATCTACTGGTTGGCCCATACGTGGCACCAGGTGGGTCATCGTCATCGTATTGAGCATCGCCTGTGGATCGGGTGCTGCCGCCAAAAACTTGTCTACTATCTGGGTGTGTATGGAGCCGGGGCAATAACAGTTCACACGGATTCCATCCGGGGCGAGATCAACTGCAAGCATCTTGGTGAGCTGCATGACTGCGCCCTTACTGGCACCATAAGCCTGGCACTGGGGATAACCGGACAGGGAACTGGTGGAGCCGGCATTAATAATCGAAGCCTGCTCGCTCTTGCGCAAATGGGGAAGCGCATACTTTGCACAAAGCCACACACCCGTAACATTCACCCCCATCACCTTTTCAAAGGTTTCCCTACTCATGGATTCCAGTGAGAGTTCGGAGCTGAGCATACTTTCGTGAATGCCCGCATTGTTGTGGAGGATGTCTATACCGCCAAACTCATTGACGGCGGTTTTCATGAGGTTCGCCACCTGGGTTTCATCGGTGACATCGCAGTGGCAGTAAACCGCCTCCCCCCCCGTGTCGAGGATCTCTTCGACCACAAGATTTCCCTGCTTGTCATTCAGGTCTGATACAACAACACGGGCACCACGACTTGCGGCCAGCCTGGCGGTACCAGCACCGATCCCCTCCGCTGACCCGGTAATGACAAAACGTAAACCTGCTACACCCAATGTCTGACTCCCTTTATGATCTTATCCCGTGATAGTAGATATTATTTGAATATTATTCAAGAATTATATTGGGGCGCAACACAGCATTTGTGGCATAGTCTGCGAATCCCCCCTCAACACAAGGTGCGCGGCCTCAATGAAGAAAGCCGAATCAAAAAAAGCCACAGCATCCTCGCCAAAAAAACAGGATTCTCGCGGCAAACAGCGCCGCAAACTCATATACCGCTCACTCCATGACTGCATTCTTAAAAAAGGTTACGTAAAGACCACGCTCGCAGACATCGCAGAGGGCGCTGGCATGTCGGCCAGTCACCTGCTGTATTATTTCAAGGGCAAGGAAGCCATTCTCGAACAATACTTCGAGCGTGTATCCGAGCAATTTATTGAACGCATAGGCAGCTTTCGCGAGCAACCGCCGCGAGAGCAAATCCAATCGCTGGCAGATTTCTGGTTCAAAAGCGAGGCGAGCACCCGGCAGGAAATCGGGTTTATGCTGGAGTGTTTTGGCGCCGCTGTGAATGACAAGGTTTTACAAAAAACCAAGGCCCAGTTTGACCGTCGCTGTAAACATTATCTTACCGAGCTGGTGAGCCAGGGCCGTTCTCTTCCCATAGGCAGTGCCACCGATACCGCCGAAGTTTCCTATGCAGTGATGATAGGCCTGCGCTCAGCGGTCTATTTCGATGACGAAGTCGAACTGCATGATGCACACCGGCTCTTCGTCGGCAGCATGCATGCCATGTGTGGGCTGGCCTAGTGTCCCGCGTCGCTGCAGTTACCTAAGCCTTGGCAGCACTTTTTCGGCGATGTATCGCAGGCGGCGATTGCCGGACTCAACACTTTCTCCGGGAAACTGGGCCCAGAAATGTATGTCTGCAATGGCGGGATAATCGCGCAAAAGCTTCTGCAATTCCTGCACCGCCGTGTCCGCATCCCATAACTGATAGAGCCCGTTCTCAATAGCGGCTGCCGCGTCATCAAACAATGGTGTTTGTCCGGGCGGCCCAAATGCACCCCATTTGATATATTCATTGGCCTGGTAAAGAATATGCTCGCCAATACGGGCTGCCTCGGCTTCAGGGTCCTCGGCCATAATGGCCCAGCAACCCATAACCACCTTGCCCTCTTCAGGTTTCTTGCCACATTTTTCCAAAGATTCACTGTAGATATCGAGGCCCAACCCACCGGTACAAAGAAAGCCATCTGCCACTCGCGCGGCCCGCTCTATGGCCGGCACCGCCATACCACCGAGCAAAATCGCCGGTGCATGTTCCGGCGTGGGCGTAACGCATAGATCACCCACCTCAAATCGCTTGCCTGAAAAATTAACTGGCTTACCAGACCAGCTGCGCCGGAGAATCTCTATGCCCTCTTCAATCAGGCTGGGCCTGTGAGTTAACTTTCTACCGAACTGGTCAAACTCCATTTGCCGGTAACCAATGCCCACACCCAGATCGAAACGCCCCCCCGTCACCAGTGACAGGGTAGCGGCGTCTTCCGCCACGCGCACAGGATCATGCAAGGGCAGCAGCATTAAATTAGTTCCCAGGCGCATTGACCGGGTGCGGACGCCGATGGCACTGGCCAGCAGCAGAGGCGACGGTGTGTAGCCATCGTCGCAGAAATGGTGCTCGGTCAGCCAACAGGAATCGAAACCCAACTGCTCTGCGTCGGCAATCTGTTGCAGCCGCTCTGCATAGAACGCCTCGAAAGGCACACGCCATTGCTGTGGGTTGCGGAAGTCGTACCACAGGCCATAATTTACTTTCGATGTCATTTCAGTTTGTCCGCTTGTGTCTAAAGGCAGCTTCGAAGAAAACCAATGAGTTCAGAATTGTAACGTTCAGTCTCATCAATGAAAGGAGCGTGACCCGCGTTCTCGAACTCGACAATGCTGGCTCCCGGGTTGTACTCAATCACGGATCGGCACACCTGGGGGTCCACTACCTGGTCCTGACCGCCCACGATGCTGAGAATAGGTACTTGCAAGGCGGCCAGCGTGGCGCGCTGATCCAGCGGGCCGAGCTCTGCCAGCGACTTCGCAGCTTGCGGTGAGGCTTTCAGGAACATCGCCAGCATCCAGCGTATGACATCCTCACTCACCTCGGTGGCGCATACACCCTGCGACAGTGCGGCAAGAAAATTTACCCGGTCGGCGGACATGGCGGCCAGAGTCTCCGCTAAAGCCTGCTCAGTACCGCCATGGGGAAAATCACTTTTCTGTAAATAGACAGGGGAGGCAGCACAGGTCAGAAACAGACCTGCGCAGCGCTGAGCAAGTGCACTGGCGGCTTCGACGGCGACTGCCCCACCCAGGGACCAGCCATTGAGTACCACACGCTCCAGTTTCAGGTGTGCAGCCAGGGCCACCGCGTCGGCGGCAATTGCCTTAATACTCAGGTCAGCGAAATCCTTATCGGAATCGCCACAACCGCGGTGATCAAGTGCCACAACGCGAAAGCCCTCTGCGATCAATGCATCCAGGGAATAGTCCCAGGCCCGCAGGCTCATGCCCCAGCCGTGTATTAGCAGGATTGCACTGTCGCCGCTGCCATAGTCCTCGTAATAAACCCTGTGACCATTTTCTCTTTCCAGGTACGCCATAGCGCTAACTCCTACTTGCTTAACAGTTTGATAATGTTGGAATCGTAATCCCTGAACAGGGCATCGAGATCCAGCGCCTCTGCTTTCACAAGCCACTGATACACCGTACCGAAAATAAACGCACAGTACTGCACCGCGAACTGATCGGGGCTGATCTGGGGATCGATCTCGCCTTCTGCTATACCCTGCCTTATCCACTTTGCGGCATCTTTGCGGTACACATCATGGTGACCGGAAAGACGATTGAGAATTACGGAGCTGTGGCCCAGGGATTCGTACCAGAGCATATACATTGCACGCATATAGCCAGATTCCAGCTGCAAGAAATCTCTCAGCGCTTTGGCGGCGGCTCGCACTGCGGCGATGCCCGACTGATCTTCCACATAGGCTTGAATATGTTCTTTCCAGCGCCCGTCAAAACGCGTAAAAAGCTCGTCGAGAAAAACTTCCTTGGAGCCGAAACGGTAATTGGCCAGACCGCGACTGTATCCCGCGAGTTCGCCTATTTCCTTGAGAGTTGTTTTTTGCGTGCCGTGTTCGTTGATCAGGGTGATAGCGGCTTCGAACATTCGCTGATCAGACAGGGCGGTTCGTTCCGCCTGGGTCATTCGCTTGCTGGCTTTCTTTTCGGGGGTTTTTGCCTGTTTTGCTGCTGTTTTTTTAACCGGTTTAGTCGCCATAACCTATTCCTAGTTCGTGTTCCCGATTCCATGGGGACGTGCTAATCACCGGGTAGACTCCACAGGAAGCTCCCCTCGTTCCTGCGTCAGACGCAAGTACTTCTTGTCGATTTTTCCGACACTTGTCTTGGCAATTTCGTCGACAAACGCCCAGGACTCAGGAATCCAGAATTTTGCCACCCGCTCTCGCAGAAACACTTGCAAGTCTCCGGTGGTCAAGCTGGCGTCCTGGCGAACGACAATCGCCAGCGGTCGTTCCTGCCAGCGTTCATCCGGGACAGCAATCACGCCCACTTCCACAACCTGCGGATGCGCCAGCAAGGCATTCTCGAGATCCACCGAGGAGATCCATTCGCCGCCGGATTTAATCACATCTTTAGTGCGATCAGTTAATTGTACAAAATGACGCGCATCTATATGTCCTACATCCCCGGTTCTAAGCCAGCCATCAGCGGTAAAGGCGTCCGGTGACTCGTCCCTGTAATAACTGCCGGTAATCCACGGGCCCTTGAGCTGTAATTCTCCCACTGTCTCGCCATCGTGGGATAACGGTTCACCGTTTTCATCCACCACACGCACTTGCACACCGGGTACAGGCCGCCCGCTTTTGGCACGCCAGGGTGTTTCTCCCTCGACCCCGGGTGTTCTTGGTGGATGTGACAGCGCACACAGCGGGCTGGTTTCAGTCATACCCCAACCCTGCAACACGGGAACGCCCCACTGACTTCGCGCGCTCTCGATCATCACCGGAGGCACCGAGGAACCACCACAAACCAACATTCGGAATGAGCTCATGTCCAGACCGGATTCCTCACCGGCGCGCAACAGATCTCCAAGAATAGTGGGTACCATGGCTGTTATTGTGGGTGCCTCAGACTTGATCATTTTCACCAGGCCGGCCAACTGCACATGTGGGCCGGGCATCACGAAATCACTGCCACTCATCCAGCCGCTATAGGGCAACCCCCAGGCGTTGGCGTGAAACATCGAGGGCAATAAAAGAATCCGGTCGCGTTCACAGACACCAAACGTGTCGGTGGCCCGGGAAGCCAGAGAATGCACAAAGGTCGTGCGATGACTGTATACCACCCCCTTGGGGTTGCCGGTGGTGCCGCTGGTATAACAGATGGCAGCCGCAGAGGTCTCTTCCAGTTCAGGCCAATCGAATGTCCCCGACTGGTTTGTCAGTAATTCTTCGTAGTCCAGGCAATGAATACCCGGGAGAGCCTCGGTTGCACCCACCAGCAGAATATGTTCGACGGACTCCAGCAGGGGCACCACAGGTGCAAACACATCTCGCAGGCTGCTATCGAGGACAATCACCTTGTCTGCCGCATGATTAATAACGTAGGCAATCTGCTCGGCGGCAAGCCGTATATTGATGGTATGCATGACCGCGCCCATAGAGGGTATAGCGAGATAGGCCTGCATGTGCGCGAGATTATTCCAGCTGAAGGTACCCACCCTGTCGCCCATAGCAACACCGAGGGAGTCAAGGGCCGCCGCCAGGCGCACCGCGCCATCGGCAATTTCCCGGTAGGAGGTGTGGGAGACCCGGTCGCCGTCAAAAACGCCTACCCGGCTGTCCGGAAACACGTTCGCACCGTGCTCCAGAATGACCTGCACCGTCATGGGGGAGTGCATCATCGTGGCCAGCATCTACCAGGCTCCTGCTTTTGCCATGCGCGCTTCTTCAAGCAGGGCAGGCACATCATATTTCAGACCTTTCGCGTACGGTGTATCCACCGTCCCGGCAACATACAATTCGTAAGCTCCCTCCACGATGGCCGCCAGTCGCCAGAAGGCGTAACACATATAGTAATCGAGGTTGTCCACGGGAATACCTGTTGCATTCGACCAGCGCGCAGCCAGCTCGCGACGGCTCGCCACGCCCTGGCGCCGGGTAACACCCTGGACATGCGCAAAACCCGGCGGATCAACAGCCCTGGGGCCCCAGAACATCAGGAACAGGCCCAGGTCTGTCAGTGGGTCGCCAATGGTTGCCATTTCCCAGTCGATGACCGCCAACAAATCGGGGCGCGCGGCACTGCAAAGCGTGTTATCCAAATGGTAGTCGCCGTGTACGATACCCACCGGGGCGGACTCGGGCACATTGTCGAGCAACCACTGACCGAGGGCGGCGACCTGCGGAAGCTCCCTGACCCCGCCTTTTGAACGCAACTTCATCCAACGCTCTATCTGGCGCTGCAAAAAGTTTTCCGGGTTGCCAAAATCCGCCAGCTCAAGCTCCTGCCAGGGCGCGATGGCTATCGCTGCCAGCGCATCAACAAGCTGCTCTCCCAGTGCGTTGACAGCGGATACCCCATCGTAGGCATCGGGCAACTGCGCTGTTATCGACAGACCGTCTATATATTCGATTAATGCGAAAGGGCGCCCTATCACTTCGCTCTCGCCACACCAGCCCAATACTTCCGGGACCGGAGCGTGCCCTTGCAGCGCGGCCATAATGCGCGCCTCACGCTCCACCCCACGATGCGCAGAGGGAGAGATGGTATCAGCCGGCGGTGTCCGCAAGACCAATTTACCCCGATCGGTCTCAACCAGCAGCGTGACATTGGAGTTTCCGCCACTGAGTTCGCGCACAACTCTCGCGCCCTCGCGGCCCAGGTGCTTGCTGACCCAGGGTGCCAGCAGTGGATAAGTGTCACTCACAGGATTAACCCAACACGCCGAAACTGCTCATCAGCCCGCCATCGGCAGGCACGAACGCGCCGGTCATGTAACGGGCTCTCGCGGTCCACTCCACCACCTCGGCTATCTCATCGGGCTCGCCAAATCTACCCAGCGGTATTTTTTTGCGCATGGACTCCAGCGCCTTTTCTGACAAGGCACCGGTCATTTCGGTCAGCACCAGCCCCGGGATCACAAGATTCACAGTGATGCCCCGCGGCGCGAGCTCAATGGCCAGAGCACGGGTGAGACCGGCAATTCCCGCCTTGGAGGCGGCATAGGCCGCATCACCTGGAAAACCCCTGAAACCCACCACCGCGCCTATATTGACAATAGCGCCACCGGTTGTGAGCTGCTCGGAAGTCGCGGTGATAACATTGAGTGCGCCTGTCAGGTTGGTGTCGATAACCGTCTGCCAGTCCTCCTGACTCAGGCGCTGGAGTTTGCCTCCGCGGTGGGCCCCGGCATTGTTGACAACCACATCGATACGACCCCACCGTGACACAATTTGGGCGACGGCCTCATCGATCTGGTCGCGACTGGTGATATCCGCTCGACAAGCCATGCATGACTCACCCAGGCGAGATGCGATATCCTCTATCTCAGCGCCCCGCGCAAGTATCGCCACACGGTCTCCGGCGGCCAGCACGCGTTCAGCCACTGCAAGGCCAATGCCACGCGAAGCGCCTGTTACCAACCATATTTTATCGCTATTCATATCGTTCGGGGCATCACTTTTTATTTGCTTGTTTGTGTCTAGTAAGTTTAAACTACGAAATCGTGAAGTCAACCTGAAAAGAAAATGATCCAACCGATGCCAGCCCGCTGGCGGCACTCATACACGCAATAGCAACATAAAAAAGAGGACTACCGAGTGAGCTGGAGTTTTGAAACAGACAGTGAGTTCCAGGCGCAACTGGACTGGATAGAGACCTTTACCCGCGAAGAGATTGAGCCACTGGACCTCGTGTTCAGAGGCCCTGGCGATCCCTGGGACCCGAATTCACCAGCCGCGGCCGCGATGGCACCTCTGCGGCAGATAGTTAAAGACAAGGGATTGTGGGCTTGTCATCTGGGCCCCGAGTTGGGTGGTGGCGGCTATGGCCAGGTCAAACTGGGCCTGATGAACGAAATTCTGGGCCGCAGCCGTTTCGGCCCCAGCGTGTTTGGCTGTCAGGCTCCCGACTCGGGCAATGCCGAAATCCTCGCCCATTTCGGCACGCCCATGCAGAAAGAAAAATTTCTGCAGCCTCTACTCAACGGCGAAATAGCGTCCTGCTATTCCATGACCGAACCACAGGCCGGTGCCGACCCTGCAGAATTTACCTGCACCGCTACCCGCGACGGTGACGAGTGGGTGATCAACGGCGAAAAGTGGTTTGCCTCGCACGCACGTTTTTCCGAATTTCTGCTGGTAATGGTGGTAACCAACTCCGATGTCCCCATACACGAGGGCGCATCAATCATACTCGTGGAAAAAGACAGAGCGGGTATGGAGATTCTGCGCAACTCGGCGGTGGGGCCTTACGTTGAGCAAGGCGATGGTGTGCACGGCTACCTGCGGTTTACCAATTGCCGCGTACCTGCCGAAAATCTGCTGGGAGAGGAAGGCAAGGGTTTCCTGGTTGCCCAGACACGGTTGGGCGGCGGGCGCGTGCACCATGCCATGCGTAGCGTGGGTGTATTGAAAAAAGCCATGGATATGATGTGTGAACGTGTTCTGAGTCGCACAACTAAAGGCGAAGCGCTGGCCAACAAGCAATTGACCCAGGAAAAAATAGCCGACAGCTACACGCAAATTTTGCAGTATCGCCTGCATGTGTTGTACACCGCCTGGCTGATTGACAAGCACAAGGAGTACAACCGGGAAGTTCGCAAGGAGATCGCGGCTATCAAGGCGGCCACGCCCAAGGTACTGCAGGAAGTTATCTACCGCGCGATGCATTTGCACGGCAGCCTCGGTATGTCAGACGAGGTTCCGCTGATGAACATGTGGGCCAACATCCCGGAACTGGGTGTCGTAGACGGCCCCTCGGAAGTACACAAGATTACTGTGGCCCGCACAGTACTGCGCGAGTATGAGGCCGCACCGGGCTTGTTCCCCACCTATCACACGCCAACACAGCGTGAGGCGGCAATGAAAAAATACGGGCATTATCTTAAATAAGTAGAGTACTGTGGCCGCAATCCGCAGCTCCTCTACGGGAAAACAATACAAAAATCGGCATAATTTGACGGAAGCTTACAGAAACATAAGACGAGGCTAACTAAGATGAATTCTTTGCAAGAACAAAACCAGGGCGGGAGTGCTGCAAGCCAGGCCAAGCCTGACTACGATGTCATTTCCGTCGGTGCCGGCTTCGCCGGGCTGGGCCTGATTCACTATATGCGCGAAGCAGGTCTGTCGATTCGGGTATTCGATCGGGCGTCCGATATAGGTGGCACCTGGACCTGGAACCGCTATCCCGGTGCGGCCACAGATAGCGAGGGCTATTACTACTGCCTGGCCTTTTCAAAAGAGATACTACAGGAATGGTCCTGGACCAAGCGCTACCCCGGCTGGGAGGAAACACATCAATATATGCACTTCGTGGCTGACAAGTGCGATATGTGGCCCCACATCCAGTTGAACACCGAGATAGCCAGCGCTGAATTCCAGGAGGACAGCGGTCACTGGCTGGTGCGGACCGGCAGCGGTGAGGAATTCACCTGCAAGTACTTCATCAGCGGTATGGGCATGATCTCCGAGCCCTATATACCCAACATAAAAGGCAAGGATAGCTTCAAGGGCCCCTGCTTTCATTCCGCACGCTGGCCCCAGGAAGGACTGGATTACGCTGGCAAGCGAGTTGCCATCATCGGCTGTGGCGCCACCACAGTCCAGATGCTGCCCATCGTGGCCCAGACCGCTGAGAGCGTCACCGTGTTCCAGCGCACACCGAACTTCGTAATGCCCGCGGTGCAAAAGCCCATGACGCCGGAATGGGAAAAGGAAATAAAAGACAACTACGAGGCCATTATCGACAAATGCCGCAACCACGCATTCGGCATGGCCTTTGACAGCCCTGTGGGGCGCAATTTGGCCGACACCCCCCCCGATGAAGTGCAAAGAGTCTTCGAAGAGCAGTGGCCCAAAGGCAGCTTCCGTTTTGTCTTCGAAACCTTCGACGACTTGCTATCAAACCCGGAGTCCAATCAGGCGGCCGCTGACTTTATCATCAGCAAAATCCACGAGAAGGTCAACGACCCGGAACTCGCCGAGATGCTTACACCCCGCGGCTATCCATTGTTCGCGAAACGACCACCGCTGGATCACGGCTTCTACGAGGCTTTCAACCGCGACAATGTTCATCTGGTTGATATCAAGGACCGGGAACCCATTGTTGAGATCACCGAAACTGGCGTGCGCACAACCGAGAATCTCTATGAGTTCGATATTATTGTACTGGCCACCGGCTTCAAGGCTTACACGGGTGGGATAGAAACGGTAGAAATTCGCGGCCGCAGCGGCGAGACCCTGAAAGAGAAGTGGCAGTCAGAGTCCAAGTCCATCATGGGTGTGTGTGTCGCCGACTTCCCCAACTTCTTCGTGATTACCGGGCCGCAGGCGCCCTTTGCCAACCTGCCTACCTCTATAGAGCAGAACATCATCTGGATCACTAACTGTATCAAGAAGATGGAGAGCGAGGGCTATGATGTGTGTACACCCCTGGCCGACGCGGAAGATAAGTGGTCCGCCCACACCGCAGAAATACACGACCAGACACTTATGTCCCAGGGTGACAAGGTAAACTCCTGGATGATGGGTGCCAATATAGAAAACAAGAAGCCGCGGATACTGATCTATCACGGTGGTGCTGACGTGTATTACGCAAAACTGCGCGAGTCCGAGAATGCCGGTTTTCCGGAACTGCAATTCGATAAACTGGCCGGGTAATAGATCGCTGATTCGCAACTGCTAATGGCTGAGGCCGGGCCCGCGTAACCGTGCGGGCCTGGTCTCAGCCATCTCATTCAAACTCTTCAGAATTCAATCGGGCGAAAGCCACTCACGACTTCAGATGCGTACCCCGTTGCGGGGCACCACCTGGCGGTGTCAGTAATTCAGCCGTCCAGGCCAGTCTTTCCGGCCTCACGAATAATGGGCGTATATTCCCCGAAGTTTTGCTCACCCACGGTAGCGCCAACCGTAATACCTGCGTCGGTGGTCAAGGTGTGCCCGGTGGTATAGCCGGATTCATCGCTGGCCAGCCAGAGTGCGGCATTGGCAACATCGATTGCCAGCCCGGGCCTGGCCACCAGCGGAGAGGCACCGGCAAGTATGGCTTTCGCCCCCTCGATATTAGTGGGATCACCGGTCAGGACACTGGCCACCATGGGTGTCGCCATACTGGCGGCAGCGATAGCATTCACCCGAATACCACTGTGGCACAACTCCGTCGCTACGTTTTTGGTCAAGCCCACAACCGCGTGCTTCGCCGCGGCGTAGGCATGCGGCCCCAGCCCACCCTGGACACCCGCCGTACTGGCCATACTGAGGATGGAGCCAGATTTATTTGGCAACATCACTCTGGCCGCATGCTTTAGCGTGTAAAACGTGCCGTGCAGCAGCACATCAATAGTAAAGAGCCACTCGGGCGAAGGGGTTGTTGCAATAGGCCCTACTGAACCCACAATGCCAGCGCTATGAAAAACGATATCGAGCTTACCGTACTGCTCCACCGCGGCATCCATTGCAGCCGCCACCTGGTCTTCCTTGGTAACGTCGCAAACCATGAAAGAAGCGCTGTCTCCGAATGAACGGGCAAAAGCGGCGCCGGCATCAGCCTGAATATCACAGACCATTACCCGGCAACCCTCCTCAATAAATCGCTGGGTGGTCGCCGCGCCAATACCGCTCGCGCCGCCGGTGATCAGCGCACATTTGTCTTTTAATCTCATAATGTAATCTCGATGTGAAGGGTATCGACCCAGCTGTTTACACTGAGATCTTACCTGTACTGGATACCGTTGACCTGTCGCTCAGACGGTATAAAACTTGCAGACCGCATCTTCCGGCGCTCGTTTACCCACTGTATGATCAGCGATATCGTCAAACCCCTGGGAGCTTGCCGGTTCCAGCCGAATCCAGTCGGTCATACCGGTGCGCTGCACGATCTTCCATTCACCATCTCTAAGCTCAAAGCGGTCCAGGTAGCGTCCGCCGACAAAATAGTCCATTTCCGTGTCGTAGGCATTTTCAGCTGCCAACTCATCACCCCGTGCCCGCATACGATGGTGAGCTGTAAAATACGTTTCAGCCGTTGCAGTGGTTTTACCCTCTAACTGGATTAGTGTGTTTCCCAGCTGATGATGGGTTCGGGAGTACGCCGACAATAAACCCAGAGCAAATGCCACGAAGTCCCCGGGCGCTTCCCTAGAGGAGGGAATGCCGGGGTCCGAAGACGGTCCTTCATAGAAGTGTGAGTGACGGGAACCCGGATGGAAAACACTTCTTAACAAGTGTTCATCCATCCGGTCGATAGCGCGGGCATAACGAAAGATGACCTCTGTAATTGCCTGTTTTGCCAGCAGTTCTTCCAGTCGATCATCTGTCATTTTTCGTGCCCTCGCTACGTCTAACGTACCTATTCGCCAAAGTTGTAGACGACCTCAAGCCCGTAGGTACGCGGCGCACGTGTGGCCGCATAGGACCAGGCGCCTGCCACATCATACCCGTGGGTGTAGCCGTCTTCGTCGGACAGGTTGCGCCCGTAAATGCTTACGGTAAACGCGTCGTACGAGTAGTTAACCGATGCGTCTATCAGGTTCTGTGCATCGTTCTTCAGCTCGGGCGAGTTTTCGACGTTGACGTAGTGGTCACCGATATAGTGGTAAGCACCGCGGACCCAGGCTTTGCCCTCGCCTATATCCCACTCGTAGGTGGCATCGAGGCTGCCGGTCCAGTCCGGCGCGCGACGGAAGTCCAGGTTTGACAGGTCAACCGGACCATTGAGACCCTCATAAGTGAAATCGTCGTATGAGGAATCCAGGTAGCCAAGGTTCGCCCGCAGACTCAGGCCCTCACCAATATAGGCCTGTATGTCAATTTCGACACCCTGAAGTGTTGCGCTGGAAGCATTCTCAACCACAGTTTTCTGCCCAGTAGGGTTATCGTCCGGCAGTTGCAGTTCTTCCTGCTTATCCTCGTACTCCATGTAAAAGAGGTTCGCGTTGACACGCAGGCGATTGTCCAACCACTCGGTCTTCACACCCATTTCGTAGTTGTCGACTGTCTCCGGGTCATAGGGCTGGAGGGCATCCGCGAGGTTGCCGACTCGACCGTTGAAGCCGCCACTGCGATAGCCGCCAGAGTAGGTGGCATACACCATTGCATCGTCGGTGAGCTGGTAACGTGCGCCGACTCGTGGGGTAAATTCGCTCCAATCATCATCCGGATGGTTAGGCGCCGTATTCACCGCGCCATACTGATAGGCCTTCTTCTTGTCTTCGGTGTAACGGCCACCGAGAGTGAAAGTCAGTTTATCGGTTAACTCGTAGTCCGCCTCGAAGAATGCCGCTTGCGATTCTGTCTTTTGCTTGCCTTCCTGCAGGATATTCAGAATCACATCGAAATCTGCACTGTCCGGCACGTAGCTGCGCAGCTGTATCTCGTACTTGGACTCCCAGAGGTACAAGCCCGCAACCACACTAAACGGGCCGCCATCATCATAGGTCAGACGCAGTTCGTTGCTGTTCTGGTCGTATTGCGCTGGACGATCGGTGCCATACAGCAAGATAGGGGTGCCATCCCAGTTCGACAGAATGGTCTCATCTGACTCCCAGTAGCCGAACAGGTAGTCCAGTTGCAGGGCGTCATTAATTTCCCAGCGCGCCTCAAACTCATAAAATTCAGTATCAAACGTTGCTTTCCCGTCTACGGGTATCAGGTCCGCCCGGGCCGAAGCAGTCACCGGATTTTCTCGTGTCGATTGCTCGCCAGCAGGTCTCACATAGTTCTGGGCTATCTTGTAGCGGTCACCGGTGATGGGCTCATCCGCAGAGGGCGAGCAAAAGCCAAAACCGGTGCAGAAGGCGTGACGCTGCTGAGCGGTATTGAGCAGCGGCGGTGTATCCTGCTTGGTTTTTTCTTTCTGGTATGTGGCCTCGAACGCAAGGGTATCGGTGGCATCCCACAGCAGGTTAATGCCATAGGACTCATAGTCATTACGGCCGGCATCACCACCCTCGGTGATATTCTTGTAATAGCCTTCTTGCTGGTCACGCTTGGCCAGGCTTATCTTGGCAGCGATGTCATCGGTAATGCCAAAGTTGATAATCGCGTCACCAAAATAGGTGTCATAGTCCTCGACACCAGCGCGGACCTTTAAGCCCAATTCGCCGGTAGGCTGGGTATGGGTAAGATTAATCAAGCCACCAATAGTATTACGACCGAACAACGTTCCCTGCGGCCCACGCAGCACTTCAACGCCAGACAAGTCTATGCTGCGCAATATGGAGCCCGCATTGGCTCCCAGGAAAATACCGTCGACGACAACACCCACCGCCGGATCGAAGTTCTTTTCAACATCGGCAGCGCCGACGCCGCGGATGAATATAGCGGCCACGCCGCCAGGCCCCTGGGCCGTATCATCAATGATCAGGTTAGGTGACATAAAGGCAAGGTCGGACAGATCACGGGCAAAAGTACGGTCGATTTCTGTCTCGCTGAGGGCACTGACCGCCAGGCCAACGTCCTGCAGGCTCTCTTCACGTTTACGTGCTGTAACCACGATTTCTTCCAGGGCGTTGGATATGCCTTCAATAGCGGAAACCGCTGAAGGGAATGAAGTGGCTGCCACCGCCATGGCCAGTGCCAGCTTTGTCTTTCTATTAATCATGCGGAACTCCTTTACACATTTATTGTAGGTATTTCCCTGTTTACCAGGGTTAATTTCTTGTTCTGTCGCCGTAATAACCGGGTAGGTTCCAGCTATCGCCGGTTGAGAGCCCTACCGCCCTTCAATCACCTCAACACGCCAATTTTTACAGTCATGGCTGTGTTACTTCTCTACGGGTGTCTCGACCTCAGCTTTCGGCGGCCTCGGGCCCCGCGAGCTGAGTACCCACGATGGGGTTAAAATAATGAATCTGTACTTTCCGCTGGTGAATTTTCCAGACACCGTCACGGCACTGCAGAGTATCGCGATAGGTCGCGCCAACCACCTGGCAATCGCTATCACCCGCGAGTGTCCCGACACAATCGACATCACTGATTGACGTGGCATTATCCCTGTCGACAAACTTGATACTCAAATTGGTAGTGAGATGATGGCTTTCGCTCCAGGCCGGCCACAGCACGTCATGAATAGCCTTATGAATACCGTCGTGCCCGTGAAACGTCCCAAAGGGAGGGCCGATATCCCAGACACAATCGGGCCACCAGATCGCCAGGAAACGGGCGTAATCTCGCTTGTCAAAGCCGTGGCAGTAGTCAGACACCAGATCTCTGATTGCAACACGCCCTTCCAGCTCAGCAATCCTGAGCTGCAAATCGTCTATCACTGCCTTGACATCATCCATCGAACGGGCTCCGTACATTGACCTACCACGGGCTTAGAGGAAACCATCCACTCTAGTGTGCAGCCTGCGGCAAATCTCAGCAATTCCTTTATCTTTCTTTGCTTGATTGCGTCAAGCAAGTATATATAAGCGCAAATACCTGTCAACATTATTTGGCGCTCAATTCCGTCAGTCAGTAGCGCCCTGCGAGGTAAATCTAGCCACTGGATTAATCGCGCCGCAATACGCCGGTAAGGGTCAGAATCACCACAGCAGATAGCGCCGCGCCGAAGAGGCCGAACAAACTGTGTAGGGCAAGCCACAGCCAGCGCCAGGTCCCTGTGGGGACGAAACGGCAGAAGGTATCCTGGCCCAGATTGATTACCGGTAACGCGAAGTCCAGCGCGTACTGAATGGTGTCGAGGCCGGGACAGCCCAGGGGCACATCCACCGCCCCCAAACCGGCTGGCAGATAGTAGGTCGTAGGCTCCGGTGGCTGTTCGAAGGGGAAAAACGGTTGGCCAAAGTTGTTCACAGCCAGGGTGTACATCACCGCCCCCACTGCAACAAATAGCAGAAACGAAAAAACGGCCCTGCGCGTGGAATACCCTGCGCGTGGAATAGCCGTGACTGCTGATCAGCATCAGCAGACGGGGAAACAGGCGCATTAAGGGAGAGTCCACCCGGGCTGCCAGACGCATACTGATCTTTTCTACAGCGATAGCATCCGCCTCTCGCGACAGCCCACTCTCGCGCAGTACACGGGTCAGCTGTTCATAGGGCTGGGGCCGGTAGGTGGAGGCGTCTGGCCGACCATCGATAAACTGTTGCCGCAACCAGATTTTACTCTTTGCAACCAGATCACCGCTGTCGACATGGCGAATCCGCTCGTAGGTCATGCCATCTATATCGAGATAGCCGGCAGCAGGCGAGCCGGTGCCAACGTGTACGATAAGAGTGTTCATGTGAGCGCCGGCAAACATAAACCACCCCTCTACCGGCTTAAAAGACTCATCCAAGGTCACCGCAACACCCGGCTCTGGCTCTCTTAGCACGGTGCCAACGTTGTATAGCACCAGCGCGTTGGAGACACGCATTTGTCGCAAGTTGGCCACCACTGGCCCGCCCCTTCCCAGCAGTCCTTTATAATCGGGCCCCGGTGTGAGCCTGGCATTAAACAGGAAAAAACTACCGCCGATTTTCGCAGTCAGAAAGTTCAGCCTGCCGCTGGCCTCGAAGGGTATACCTTCTTCATCCATTGTCAGGAACACCGATTCGACCACCAGGTCTTCACAGTGCAATGCCCTGCCCTTGGGGTTCAGCAGGCGCGCCGACCCACAATCAAGGTCACCGGTGACATGTGCGGCACCCAATGCGACTTCACCGTGCACCTCGCAGCGATGGCCGTGGCCGCACAACAATTCCAGATTGCCGCCGATGACTGCTGAACGGGCGTTGAGAGCCGCCTCATCACAATCCTCCAGGAGCGCACCATGCAGCTCAACACTACTTTCAATACGCGCGCCTTCCAGGCGCACACTACCCCGGGTTTCAAAGCGGGCCTGGGCGGTGGCTGACATCAACAGGCGCCCGCCGATATGGGAGTGATTTAGATGCACTGCACAATTACCAACGTCGGCAAGGTCTGCGACGTGGTCCCTGACACCCGAGAAATGTGAACCGGACAAATCAAGATCTGCCCTGGTGGTAAGACTTATGCCGATAAATGCAGGCAACGTACAGTCAACCAAACGCAACGACAAAAAATCAGCACCGCTGAAGTCAACCGGTGAATCGAAATGGCAGGCCATGAATAACAAGGTCATACCCGCGCCGTCACCGCTCTTCGGCAAAACGCGGATAGGGCCCTGGATGCAGGCGCCGCGAATACGCAGCGGGCCACAGAGCTGTGGAGAGTTCACAATAGCGCCGGAGATCAAATCCTCGATGAAAGTCGAACGCAGCAGGCAGGATTCCACAGGCAGACCCGTGAAATTGGCCACCCCCCGATTGCAAATCGCTTCAAGTACTCGTTGTTCAGCTTCGCTTCGTGTTGCCGCGTCATCGACCGAAATAACACTCACAGCGAGAATCCTCGCACTATCCGTATGCAGGCATGATGACATTGGCGCCCGGGCATGGGAAGAGGCGCTCCATCACGCTGATACTGCTACAACATCGCAGCCAGTTCGCGGGTCAGTGTTGCCGCAGAAATTTCCCGGCAACCGGCTACACTCTGACCGGCCCACAGGGGAGTGAAATCACCACTACCGCGATTCTCCGCCTCAGCCCGCAGCGGGCCCAGGGCGGTAGCTGCCAGCGGGAAAGTGGGCGCAAACTGGCTAATTGGCCCCTGCTCACGAATGAGGCGATTGACTATGCCCCGGGCGGGCCGCCCGGAAAATACATTGGTAATGGCCGTATCGCGAGACTGCTGCGACACCAGCGCAGCCCGGTGTAACGGCCGCGTGGTGGCCTCGGGGCACAGCAGGTAGGCCGTGCCCACTTGCACTCCAGCCGCCCCAAGCGTCAGCAAGCTGTCAACATCAGCCGCTGTCGCGATACCGCCGGCGGCAACCACCGGCAAGCTCACATGGGCGACAATTTGCGCAACAAGGGAACGGGTAGTCGACTGAATACTCAGATCATCCGAGAGAAAATGACCGCGATGCCCGCCCGCTTCCGTGCCCTGCGCAATAATGGCATCGACACCACGCGCTTCCAGCCACTGGGCTTCCTCCAATGTGGTCGCAGACGCCAGAATTTTCGCCCCCCAATTCCGTACACGGGCGAGCAGAGCTGCGTCGGGCAAACCGAAATGGAAACTGACCACAGGCGGCTCTATCAGCTCCAGTAACTCTACCGTCTCAACAGTAAAGGGCGAGCGTGCAGGGCCGGGAGTGATCGCATCGAGATCGAGCCCCATTTCCTCGTAATACGGTTTTAATGCTTGCAGCCATCGAGACTCGGCCACCGGATCCGGTTCGGGAGGGGTATGGCAAAAGAAATTCGCGTTGAATGGCCTGGCTGTGTGCGACCGAATAGTGGCGATTTCGCCCGCGATTGCTTCCGGACCCAACATGGCGCAAGGCAGAGAACCGAGACCACCGGCCGCACACACGGCCACCGCCAGTTCGCTGCCCTGGACACCCGCCATGGGCGCCTGAATGATAGGTAATTCAATACCGAGTAGGTCCTGAAGATGCATACCGGATTTCCTCATTTCAATGGTAATTGCCGCTGCCAGCATTGGCGAAAGTCATAGTGGGCTGCAGTGTATACGCCAGGCGAGACGATTGGAGGGCAACGCGAGGAGAAGATTGCCCATTTGTGCTGATTAACCGCTACATCGTGACCTGTAGCGGGTTCCTTTGCTAACCTGCCTCAAACACTACGGCCGGGACAACTGCACACAATGCCAAATCACACCCCCAGGGGAATAAATCAGCGCTTCCTCAACGGCATAGAGCGGGCGGGCAATCGGCTACCGGACCCTGCCGTGCTGTTTATCGCACTGCTATTTGTGGTCTGGGTACTGTCCTGGCTGCTCTCTTATTTCACCTTCGGCGCAATAGACCCCCGCACCGGGGAAGCCGTCGTGGTAGTCAATCAGTTATCGGGCTCGTCCCTGACCACCTTTTTTGCATCCATGGTCAAAACCTTCGCCCATTTTCACCCGATTGGCGTCGTGCTCGTTGCCATGCTCGGCATTGGGGTGGCGGAGCACACCGGGTTCATCAGTGCCAGCTTGCGCGCAACCATGGAAATAACCTCACGCAGCTTGCTAACACCAATGGTGATTCTCGTGGGCATTATGAGCCACACGGCGGCCGATGCCGGTTACGTGTTGGTCATTCCACTCGGGGGCGCGCTGTTTTATGCCGCCGGGCGGCACCCCCTGGCGGGTATTGCGGCGGCATTTGCCGGCGTGTCCGGAGGCTTTTCGGCCAATTTTGTGCCTTCGGCCATAGACCCAATGCTACAAGGAATTAGTCAAACAAGTGCAGAAATACTGGCTCCGGGTATCAGCCTGAACCCATTGAACAACTTCTTCTTCACCGCCTCGTCGTCGGTACTGATTATCTCACTGGGCTGGTTGATCACAGACAAAATCGTCGAGCCCCGCCTGCAGGCGCAGCAGGGCATTGACGGCGACCTGACAGACCTTCCCACTCTGGAGGCCCTGAACCTGCGGGAACGCAAAGGCCTGCGGGCGGCTTTATGGGCCATGTTGGCCGCAATTGCAATACTCGTCGTAAGCGCCTGGCCGGAAACCTCGTCCTGGCGGGGGCCCGGAGGCTCCCTCACCGAATCCGGCGCACCCCTGATGGCCTCTATCGTGTCTCTAATCTTCGTACTGTTTCTGATACCGGGAGTTATCTATGGTGTGGTGGCAGGGACTGTCAAAAGCTCCAGGGATGTTATCGACGGCATGAGCAAGGCGATGACTGGCATGGCCTACTACCTGGTAATCATGTTCTTTATCGCCCAGTTTATCTACGCCTTCAGCCAGTCTAACCTGGGGATACTGTTAGCGGTTGAAGGTGCTCAGTTACTGAAAGCGGCCGCCCTGCCCCAGACTCTCACCATCACGGGCATCGTCCTGATCACCGCAATGCTGAACCTCTTCGTGGGATCGGCATCCGCGAAATGGGCGCTACTGGCGCCCATTTTTGTGCCCATGTTAATGGAACTGGGGATATCGCCCGACCTGACACAAGCCGCTTATCGCGTGGGTGACTCCACCACCAACATCATTACGCCACTAATGCCCTACTTTCCCTTAGTGGTTGTGTATTGCCAGCGCTACTTCAAAGGTTCCGGCATCGGCACTGTCGCGGCTTTGATGATGCCTTATTCGATCACCTTCATTTTTCTCTGGACCCTATACCTTCTGGCCTACTGGGCGCTAGGGATACCGCTTGGCCTGCAGGCAAGTTACTCATTTCCATAGCTCATAACCCGGCTACGTATTGCCGTACTGCACCAGCGCAGCCCCGGCCAGCACCATTGCGAGGCCGGCCAACTTTATACCGCTTGCCGGTTTTACCGGTAGCCCAAACGCGCCAAACTGGTCAACCAGTGTAGAGCCGAGCAGTTGGCCCGCGACAATACACACGAAAAAGAGCGCGAAACCCAGGGCTGGCGCGACCATCACACCGCCAATTACGAAAACCATGCCGGCCACACCGCCCAGCACAATCCACCAGGGCAGTTGGCGAACCTGCGCCAGATCCCCGCCGCCTTTTCCCAGTGTTTGCCAGGCGATAAAAATCAGGCATAAGGAAATACTGATAGAAATCGTCGAAGCCAATAGTGAGCTGCTCAACTCCCTGGCCATTGCCGCGTTGATTGACGGTTGCAACGACACCATGACACCGATGGCCAGGGCCGTGAGAATGTAACCGAGATTGACCATTGTGCTGATTTCCCTATCGACAGTAAGCGCCAGAGCATAATGAATTTCCAGCAAACATAGTAGAGCACCCCCCGGAAACCGGGACCGGCCCCGACAGGCGGGTGAGGGTTTCATTATCGAGTATACTTAAGGTCTGGCGAATAATTTTAAAAATAGCGACAGGTAAATGACTATGAACAATATGACAAAACCGTATTTTCGAAGTGCTGCCCTGGCGCTCGCTATGGCCCCGGCCGCGGCATATTCCCAGCCCATGCTGGAAGAGGTGCTGGTGACCGCCCAAAAACGGACAGAAAGCCTGCAGGATGTCCCCATTTCCGTCTCTGCCATGAGCGGCGAGAAAATCGAGGACGATGGCATTACAAACCTTGAAGAACTCACACTCTATATCCCCAACGTCAATATTAACCAGGGCCAGGCTCAACCCAACCTATATATCCGCGGCGTCGGTTCCGGCACGAATGCGGGGTTCGAACAATCGGTGGGAATGTACATAGACGGTGTCTACTCAGGCCGCGGCGCACTGGCGGCAGTGCCACTCACCATGGACCTGGCGATGGTGGAAGTACTCAAAGGGCCGCAGGGAATTCTATTTGGTAAGAACACCATTGGCGGCGCGATCAACATCACCACTAATAGGCCCACCTTCGAAAATGAGGCCATGGTGGACGCGCTGTATTCCGAAGATCAAAACGAGCAGATCTATACCGCGGTGGTCAACGGCGAACTGACCGACCGCGTCGCGGGCCGTCTGGCGGTCCGCTACGACAGCATGGATGGTTGGTGGGATAACCGCTTGCTGGAGCGGCAGGGGCCCAACACTGACAACTGGTATACTCGCGGCAGCCTGTTGTTTGATGCCAGTGATAGGGTTGAGGTGCTCGCCAAATATGAATACGGTGATTTCCAGACGGATGACAAGGCACTGGTAGTCTATCAATCCGATCAGCCTGAAAATATCTTTGGCGACGACGTATTCCCGATTGTGGATGATCGCGACGAGGCCGCTTTTGACCTGGGTGACAACACCGAGGTTCGCACCGACGTGGCTGCCATTACCGTAAACTGGGATATCGACTTTGCCACATTTACCTCTATTACTGCCTATTCCGCCTACGATCGCAAAACCCAGGCCAACACTGACTTTGCTGTCACCGCGGGGCTGCATCGCACACTGGACGAAAAATATAAGCAGTACAGTCAGGAGTTGCGTCTCGTCTCACCCGGCGGCGAGACTCTGGACTGGATAGCGGGTGCGTATTATGAATATGCCGAGTTGGACATATCACGCACCAATACCGCTCTCGATTTTGCCCTGTCCGGCCCTCTTAGCGTACCCGCATTGGTGTACTTACCGGGTTCAGTGCCGGAGCCCAGTAAGTTTGACCAGGACACCGACAGCCTCGGCGTATTTGGCCAGGCCACGTACAGCGTCACGGATACTCTGCGGGTTACCGGTGGCCTGCGCTACAACTATGAGAAAAAGACCCTGGACAAGCGTGCGGTAGGCGAGCTTGGCGTTCGCTTCGGTACCGAAACCATCGTTCGAGCAAATCCTGCCACGGGAGCCATTATCAGTGACCTGCGCAGCCACGAGTGGAATGGCCTGAAGCGCGACAAGGACAAGTGGACCTGGTCATTCAACACCCAGTGGGATGCCACGGAGGACGCGATGCTTTACGCCAGTGTCAGTACCGGCTTCAAGAGCGGCGGCTTCGATGAGGCCTATTCCGGGGCGGGAGATTTCATCCGCTTGTCGGACAATATTCTGACCGGAGAACCCAACGGCGAAGTCATTCCCGGCGCCGATCCCTCAATCATCGCCTACAATGACGAAACGGTTGTGGCCTATGAAGTGGGTGCCAAGATGGGCCTGCTGGACGGTGCCGGAGAGCTGAATATCGCCATTTTCCGCTCAGAGTACGACGACCTGCAAACCAGTGCCCTGATAGGCGACGTGTTCCGGGTGGGGAATGCCGGCTCCGCCGTCACCCAGGGTGTCGAAATATCCGGCCGCTGGGCGGCCACGGACCGTCTCAGCTTTGGCGGGTCCATGGCCTACCTCGATGCGACCTACGACGACTTCAAGAATGGGCCCTGCACTGTGCCCCAGACCACCGACCCGCTTGCAAATCCCGGCTGCCTGAATGAGGACGGCAGCAACGTCGCGCCAGGTGGCAGCGGCGTACAGGATCTGACGGATGAGACCCTGTTGTTTTCCCCCGAATGGAGTAGCAACCTGAATGCGCAATACGTCTATCCGTTTGATAACGGCCTGGAGCTTATGACCAGTGTCGATATGAACTATAGCGATGATTACTACTCAGCACAGGACCTGGACCCCAACACCCAGCACGGCGATGTGGTGCTGTGGAACGCGCGTATTGCCCTGAGTGGAGACGGCGGCAAGTGGTCGCTTGCAGTGCTGGGCAAAAACCTCACGGACGAGGAGACATCTGCCTGGAACAACGATGTGGCCCTGACCGGCAGCAACACCTATTTCGGTGTACCGCAGCGCCCACGGTCGGTCGCTTTGCAGGGGCGTTACCGCTTCTGAGCGAAGTGGTAGCGCCCCGAGAGGGCGGTGTTGACCAGAGAGGGTCCGCCCACTGGCGATTCAGTCATAAATGACGATGCAGCGAACTTCGATACTGCTGCGATCCGGTGCGTCCGGCAGTGTATCCGGGTCCTTAAATGCGCTGTGAAAGCTGAAGGTGCAAGGCGCCTCTGGATCGCTGGCATCCCCCGTCTTACCCACGGACCGGGCCAATGGGCCGGCGGAATCCCATTGCTTGATCAACAGCGCCTCGTCGCCCGTCATCTGTGGATAGTAAAACCACCGGTGGCTATTGGCGTGCCTGGCAAAATAGTTTTCACCGATACGGTCCTGGTAGTGGATTTCAAACACCACAAGGTCGTTGGGATCGACGGTCTGGCTGTCACACAGGGCAAGCGGATGAGTGGCAACGGGTTCCGGGGCGATATTGCGCCACAGGTTGATGATCGCAAATCGGCCGCCATCGGATAAGGCTTTTTCCACGGTCTCCTGCGGTATCAACGACTCGTTGGCGGCCAGCACACTGCGCAGGGTGTCATTGCTTCCGGGGGGTGTGGTCAGATCTCGCAGTCGCTGGGGGGCACTGCTCAGGGTGTAGTCACCGTGCACAAAGTGCAGTGGCGCCTGTACCGCCTGCCCGCCCGATATCCGCTGCTGGCTGGTCTTGCCCTGAGCTGATCGCACATTGTGGTCAAAGGCGAACGCGCGACCGCCGGTCGCCTCCTCGATAATGCCTGCGCACTGCTGATAGTAGTCTGTAACCACCTGCTGCTGATCGAAGAAATTCAGCTGACCTCCCACCAGTGACCTGGTGAGCAACTCGAAGCCATTGCGCGACAACGTCAGACCTTGATCTCCAATCAGCTTGCGCCCGTTGTGAACAGTCATTTCCGTGGTGCTGGGAACAACCCCTCGCATGTCGCCATCATCACCGTTCAGATCCCGATACATAAGCACTTTGCCGTTGCGATATAGCGACGGGGTGGTGTTTTGGTCCAGGTAATTCAAAAATCCCCGGGTGTGCTCACGGTGCTCGCTGTCTTTTTGAGGCGGCGCTGAGGCAAGAGTCATAGTGCAATCCAGTTCGCTTATTGGCTGTGTATTTATACCAGTCGGTATAGAAAAATGGTAGCCAAACCACCCGAACAATCGGCAACCATTTGCTGATTTACCTGGCAGCTACACCATGCACTAATCACAGATCAGCGCAGGCCACCAATATTGTAGCGCTTGATCGCAAAGAAACCGCCCAGTAGCAGGTCGCCATCTTCCAGCAGGACGGTAATACCGCCCCAGTTATTCCAGAGAACGCTATCGTCCGGGAATTCCCAAACTGCCTTTATCTCGCCCGTTTCCCAGTCGGCGGCAAGATACTCATAAATACCATTGCGACGGTTGGCGATATAGACCAGTCCGTTGCTGGTGGACACCGCTGGCGGCATCCAGTCGGTGTTATCGATATCCGGCATGCTCCAGGATCCGACAAAACGACCCTCAGCTGACAGCCATTCGAATTTCCTGATGCCCCTGGGTGGCTCTCGGGTTGTACCGGAGAGAAATGCATTACTGATCAGGTCCCCGGGCACGGGCGCCGGATCGGGATAGGTACTGTTGACCACAAGCACACCGTTGCCGTGGGTGACGAGAGAGGCCTCTATCGTGGTGTCGCTGATCTCTATGGGGACCTGCCCGGCGATACGCCGCGACAATGTGCCGGGCTGTTGTTCAAAATCCACTGGTATGGCATCCCGCCAGAATGCCACCAGGTTGGCCCCCTGCGGGCTGCCATCGGATATGACCACCAATTTGTCCTCGTCCTCGCCAAAGCCCAGCAGCGAGGGTGTGGTACCGGAACCATGGGAGGCGGCGCCCAGCTTCTTTGCCTCACCTTCAGGCATCACCTCGTAGGGAGAACTCCAGGCCCCATCCTGCGCCTTTCGGGAGAGCTGGCTGCCTGTCCATACCAGCTTGTGCATGGTGGTGGAGGTCACCACGTAAATACCGTTGTTCTCATCTACGGCGATAGAGTTTTCCGAGTATTCACCGGGAAACATCTGGTAATCCTGCAATTTCAACTCGCGATCCACCACCATCACCGCACCACCGGATGCCACCACAAGATAACCGTCATAGGTCATGCTGATGCCGAGAATATAATTGATTTTCGCTGCATCCTCCGGGGCCATTTGCGCCACGATATCCGCATATGCTACTGGTACTAAGGGCTGATCCACGCGGTTGTCATCAAAGGACTTGACCAGAAAGTGCTTGTCATAATTGGTGTAGTGATAACCGTCCCGGTCGATGACCGAATAGGACCCGGAGGGAAAGGTGCTGAGATTAATATTGAACCTGACGAACATCCACATGGCATTGAGCAACAGCCGCAAGTCCTGCTTTTTGCGCCGCTTCTCATCCAGGACAAGCAGGGTTTCCTGCAATCGTTCAGGGCTGGCATCCGCATGAATGTCGTCCAGCCCGGGATAGGGAACGTCCGACACCAGGGCAAAATCCTCGCCCGAGGCCCGCACCTTCACAATACCCGCCGGGTTGGCGGCAATAATGATCCGCTCGCCACCCACGTTCTTAAAGGTGGGTGCAGAAGACCACAACAGCGGCACGATTTTAACATCTGCCGCTGTGAGCTTCTTGCCAATGCTGGGGCCGTCCACCGGGGTGGAATCGGTCTGGGCTGCATTGTGATGGGATATGGGGTAGGCACTACTTGCCAGCCAGGGGTTGACTGCGGGTTCGCCCGCCCCGGTATTACAGACCCCAAGTGCAATGGCCAAACACCCGTAGCGGGCGACACCGGCTGCAACAGACCGTGTGCTCACGGGCATAAATGACCTCCGGCTGACTGAATGATTACCGATTCACCCGCTAGATTTCTGCACATGATTGAGATCCCGCGATCACTGAGGCAATCGCTCGTAACGTACTATGCCGTGAATGGTTGTATGGAAAATACGCCCTTCCTGGTCCATTAGCACACCGGAAAACTGGGTATTGAACCGACTGGAACCGGTAAGGTAATGGAAGTCGGATGCGCCAGTGCTCCAGTCAAGCGCCTCCAGCGCCCACTCGCCGTCACGTGCGCCCACGGTGTAGACTTTATTAGAGCCATTGGAAACGATAGGCACTGAATTCACCGAAGACACTTCCGTATTTACCCAGGCCTGCTGCAAACGCCGTGTCCCGGGGTCCCATACAAACTTCT
Organism: uncultured Haliea sp.; assembly: GCA_963977485.1. Lineage (GTDB taxonomy): Bacteria > Pseudomonadota > Gammaproteobacteria > Pseudomonadales > Halieaceae > JARRPM01. The sequence continues at coordinate 153,233 of CAXBOW010000002.1, read as the reverse complement.
GCACACCATGCGGCGTGAAATCCGGGTGATGACCAGCCAGCCCCACATAGGCGCCATTGGAGATTCTCGCAATCGGTTTACTGGCCGGGGCGTTATTGACCACGAAGGCTCCGTAACCACCCACAACAACCGACTGTTCGGTTTGTACTTGTGCGGCATCATCCTGCCCGATGTCTGCCCGCTGCATCCCGGCGATACGCCGACTGGGCGCAATCTCCAGTTGCTGCCAGTCTGCGGGAATGTCATCGCGCCAAAACAGCACCATGTTCATCACCTCATCGCCATCGGTGATGACAACAAACCTGTCTTCATCGCCAAAACCCATCAGGCTGGCGGTTGCTCCGGAGCCGACGTTGACGTTTTCAAAGGTAAACGGCTTGCCGCTAACCGGGTCGATAACATCGTCAAAGGTGACGCTGATACGCCCCTTGTTGCTATAGGGTTCCACCCAGGCGCCATCCGCCGGATCCCTGGACAGTTTGTGTCCGTCCCAGACAATCTTGTGCATGTGCTCCAGCGACGGCACAAATATATTGCCTTGCTCATCGATTGCCGGGCCATTTCTTACCCATGTGGCGGCACCCTGCCTGCGCCCCTCATCGAGCATGCGCTGGTTCCATGCGGGTGCAATTTCTGCACCGGTAAGCTGCAAGGTGTGATACTCGGAGAAGTCGCGACTGATCAGCGCAACCCAGCCATCGTCAGTAATGGAGACTATCCATCCATCGTAGGTCATATTCATGGAGTTGAATCCACCCGTGACGTCCGCCGGCCTGACCCATTTGGCTTTCAGAATAATGGGGGAATCGGGGTCTGAGGGGTCTGCGTCTGCATAAGCCAGAATAGCGTCTTTACCGCCAACGTACAGGACATTCTCCGAACTTAACAGATAGTAAACCCCCGCGAGACCACCACCATAATATTCCCTGGCCAGCGGTATGGTAGCTGCGACAGTGGCAAGGCCGGTCATGCCGAGCTTCGGCAGGAAATCGAGCAAGCCAAAAGTGTCATCTGCCTGCCCGGCCGTAACGGGTCCGCCGTTGTTCTTAAACACGGATGAATCTTCAAGAAAGAATTCATCGATTACTGCCAGCGTGTCGTAGTCCAGTTTGGAAATACGTTCAGCCCCATTGCTCCAGATAACCCGCTTGCCGTTAGCGTAAACTGGAGAGATTGCCGCGCCGAAGTGACCCGGCCCGAGATGGGTATAGGTCAAGCCGCCGTTTTCCCGCGACAAGGATTCAGTAGGCCCCTCCGGGCCCGCCTGATTCATACCGGTGGACTGAGCAGAATTGACGTGACCAATAGGCAATACCGAGTCAGCCAGGTAAGGATTAACCGGCGCATACTCAGGAGCGATGCCGGGCACGGCAATGCTGGCCCTGGCGTGATCGGGATCAGCGGCCACCGACACCTCGCCGTCACTACAACCGGTTAGAATAGCGAGGCTGAATAGCGGAAAAAAAACAGCTACCAGCTTGTTATGAGGCATGGAAAGATTCCCCGGTATCGTCAGATTCAAAGGCGGGTCGACTGCAACTACCAGTAAGGCGGCACCGGACGCCTGATTCACCATATCACGACGTCTCTACAATGCTTATAATACCGGGCAATCATGATCACTGATTGTAACAACACTCTATAAAAAGGAGACACTCTTGATACCCCAGGCAGATGATTTTAAGGCCGAATGCGATGCACTTTATGCCCTGTTGGCACCTCTGGAGGAGGCTGATTTTGATCGGGTGACGCAATTCAAGAACTGGACAATCAATGATGTATTGGAACATTTGCATATATGGAATTGGGCAGCCAATGAATCCATGGCCAATGAAGCGTCATTCATGGCATACATCGAAAAAATGATGTCGCCAGAACTGGGAGACGCGCCACTCAAGGAGAGAGAGCGCACATTTCTGGACGGCAGCAAGGGACATGCACTGTTGGAGAAATGGCACAGTTTCTATCGGGAGTTTGCCGACCGCTTTCGTGAGGCCGATCCAAAAATGCGCCTGAAATGGGCCGGGCCCGACATGAGTGCGCGCTCCAGCATCACCGCTCGCCTGATGGAAACCTGGGCTCACAGCCAGGCTGTCTATGACATTTTGGGTGTGGAACGACAGGAAAAGGACCACATCCAGAACATCGTTGTACTGGGTGTAAATACCTTCGGCTGGACCTATACGGTACGCGGTACAACACCCCCCGGCCCAATGCCCTATTTGACGCTCACGGCACCATCCGGACAGATCTGGCACTACGGTGAACCCTCAGACAGTGAACGCGTTACCGGGACTGCTGTCGACTTTTGTCGCGTGGTGACACAGGTACGCAATATTGCCGATACATCCCTGCAGGTCGTCGGGCCGACGGCAACTGATTGGCTGTCAAAAGCACAGTGCTTTGCCGGCGCGGCGGAGGCGCCTCCCGCCCGGGGCGCAAGACACATCGCAGAGACCCGCTGAGTTTCGCGCGTTCGCCTCCAGCCCGCCGTCAGTGCCAACCACTGCGGTGGCGACCACTGCTTGCGCCTCCGTTACTAATCGTTCAGTGGGCAGTAAATGCCGCCCGGAGCTTCTATTAGCGTGGCGCAGCGATTGCAGTGGATACAGCCGTTTTTGTAATGCGGGTCGGCCATGGCGTTTTTGACAAAGTGTGGGTCCTTGATCAGGGGCCGGCCCAGCTGGACAAAGTCAAAACCCTCCTTCATCACCTGCTCCAGGCTTGCCAACTCGGTACAGCCGCCGATGTAAATCATCTGACAATTGACCCGGTCGCGAATTTTTTTTGCATCCTCCAGAAAATAGTTCTCGTAATAAGGGTATTCCCGGAACATTCTGCTGCCAATCAACTTGAGGCCCCACTTGGCAATCGGATTGGTCTGCTGCTCGATCATGCCCGGTGCCAGACTCTCGCCGCGAAAATAAACCATCGGGTTGAAGGGGCTGGTACCGCCCGAGCAGATCAAGGCATCAATGCCACCTCTATCCAACAAAGCGGCAATCTCGATGGCTTCCGGCAAGTGTATGCCGTCGCGCACACCGTCTGTCATATTCATCTTGCCCATAATGGGAAAATCATCTCCCACGGCTTTTTTGACCGCCTCCAGTACCCGCAGCGGCAACCGCATGCGGTTTGCCAGACTGCCACCGTACTCGTCCTTGCGTTTGTTGGTTTTCGGGCTGATAAACTGGCTCAGGCCATAGCCGTGACCAAAGTGAATCTCCGCTGCGTCGAACCCCACTTCCCGCATGAAGCGGCCGGCATCGGCATAGGTCTGCACAAGATAGTCGATGTCCGTTAGGGTCATTGCGCCAGCGAAAGGCGCACCGGAGGCTGCGCCCAACATATTAAAGGTGCGAGAGGGCCCTAGCGGCCGCTTGAGCCGCTGCATCTTGCCAATTCTGGAAAAATTGCCGCAATGGGTCATCTGGCCAGACACTTTTACGTCTGGTGCCAGCTCTTTTAGCTCGGCTATCATAGCGGCAAGCTGGGGCCGCACACCCTCGTGCAACCACATCATCTGGTCATAAATACGACCATCCGCCTCGGTGGCACAGTAGCCGATGGTGGTCATGGCGACACCGCCGGCAACAATTTCCTTGTGGAACCGCTTGAGATTATCCCCGGGTATCCCGTTCGGGCTTTTTCCCTCGTAGGTTGCCGCCTTCACAATGCGGTTCTTCAGGTTCAGCGTACCCAGTTTGGCTGGGGAAAAAGCACGATCAAGGTATTCGCTCACGAGAGATGCTCACATAGTGTGTAGTGACATTGCATAAGTTGCTTTCTCCTATCCGCCAGATGGCCAGCTTATCGACGACATTGCACCAGCACCAGCTGTAACTCCCTCTCTACACGGTGGTGCCACAGCGTTCACATGATCAGCGATGCCATCGGACTAGAAACTGTAGCGGGCCGTCATGCCGATAATCCGCTCGTTCACGGTATTGGTCTGGGTATAGGAGCCGTCACTGATAGCGATGTCGTACTGGTCAGGACCCTGCTGAAAATTGACCGCGTCCTCGTCCATCACATTTTTGGCCCACACCGAGACGTCCCAGTCATGATTGCTGCTGCGCCAGCCGACGAACAGATCCAGTATTTCGTAGGACTTGAACTCCGCGGCGACATTGCCAATGCCGGCGGAGGCCTCGGTATTAAGGCGATCGTCGGTATACTTGAACAGGCCACGGAAATAGACCTCGGTATTGTCACCCACCGGGACGTAATACTCTGAATTCACCGTGAACGACCATTCCGGTTCGCCGCCCAGCGGCTCACCATCGATATCACAACTGGCCAGTACTTCACCGGGCTGCCGATCGTTACAGGGCTGTGTCGCACCGTCCCATTCGCCTTTGTTGTAGCTGAAGGAGCCGCCAGCGCTCCAGGTTTCACTGAGTAATACCTGCCCATCGAGTTCCACCCCCCAGACATTGGCGTCGCCGTTGAAGACGATGCCGCCGGGGACGTCCACAGGCTGGCCCTCGTTATCGAGTAGCTGCACACCGCGAACAAAGCCCAGGTAGCCATCGTAGGTCTGGTAGTACAACGCCGCGTTCAGGGCGAGGCGATCATTCCACAGGCGGCTCTTGGAGCCGATTTCGAAGGCGTCGCTGGTTTCAGAATTGTACAGTTGGTCTTTCACACCGTTGGGAAAAAACTGGATGTTAGGGCTGGGGTTGATGGAGATACCGCTGGGACGATAGCCGCGGTTATAGGAGGCATACAGGTTGGTGTCATCACGCCAGTCCCAACGCAGTGCGACCGAGCCAGTGAAGGCGTCTTCCTTAGCGGAATCCTCATCATCGGGAACCCCCACGATAGGGAAATTTGCAGCGACGCCATCTTCTACCGCTTTCCTGAAAGGCTCCAGCGCGGGAGGCAGGTAGGTCAGAGCAACGAAATCTACATCCGCCCGGCGGTATAGTTCGTATTCGGTCCAGCGCAGGCCGAGCTCCAGTTGCAGGGTATCGGTCAGGTCAAAGGTATTGAAGGTAAAAATGGCGAAGTCATTGGCGTTGACCGGTAGCGTCCCATCACTGCTGGTACCCAGGCCAAGGGGCAGCGTCACCGTATTGGCAAAAAAGTTGGTATTGGTATTCTGGTCTTTGTAATAAATGCCTACCATATAGTTCCAGAAATCGTTGTCCTGGGAAGCCGCGCGCAACTCATAGGACCAGCTGTCGGCGGTTGTTTTCGCGGACTGCCAGGTGGGTGCCGGAATATCCAGGTATTGCAGGGAATACGCCCGGTCTATTGCCGTCCCGGTCTTTTTGGTTGAATCCTGGTAAGCCACAATACCTGTGACCTGATGGTCCATCACGTCCCAGTCCATGATCAGGTTGACGAGACTGAAATCCAGATCCCCGAAGTCGTTGGTATCTGCCAGGGCGATGTAATCCGTGGGGTCCAGCGTGGGTCGCCCACCGAGAGCATCCGTCCCACTCATTCCCTTGGGATCCTTGATATTGCGATCCAGATACTGGTAGATAAGTTGCGCTTCGAATGTGTCGGTGGGTGACCATATCGTACTGAGCCGGCCAGAGTAGGCTTTCGCTTCGGAGTCGTTAAAGCCGGTGGTCACATTGTTCACGTCCAGGCCGTTGTTGGTGTCATAGACGCCGGCGATCCGCACTCCCAGCACCCCGTCAATCACGGGTACACCGACAGCGGCCTGGGTGTTATAGCCGTTGTTATCAGAAACAGAGCCCTGAACATAACCGTTCATTTCATCAAGGCTGGCGCGCCTGGTGATCATATTAATCGCACCACCGGGTGAGGTGCGGCCCTGGAGGGTACCCTGCGGGCCGCGCAGTATCTCGATCCGCTCCAGGTCGTACATCTGGTTGAAGGCGACGTCCGCGCGCACCACAGCGTCGTTCCAGTACACATCGACTGCCGCAGAAACCCCGGATTCCGGGTCCACGCTGACGCCGCGCATGGAGATGGTGGAGTTGCGCGCATTCGGCTGTGACAGGGTCAGGCCGGCAGTCTGTTGCTGCAGGGCAGTGAAGTCGAAGGCTGCAAACTTTTCTATAGCCTGCCCACTGACCACGTTTACCGTGGCGGCAATATCCTGCACGTTTTCCGCGCGTTTCTGGGCCGTGACTATAACCTCTTCCAGCGCTAAATCAGCGGCAAGAATGGGAGTTGCCAGCAGACTGATGGCACTCGCGAGTGCCATTCTGTGAACGGGAACTGCTAGTTTTTTACACTGTGACATTGCCAGGCACCTTCTGTTATTTGCTCAAGGCCCCCCTCTCATACGCGGACAAAGCCAAAGCACATTTTATAATATTGTCTGCGCTGCTCATCCTGCAGCCGGGAAACATCATACCGGTTCTGACTCAGAAGAATCGCCGCCGGAGTTCAGATACATGACCTTGCCGGCAAATTCTCTTACCAGTGACAGAATATATCTCCCGGCATCAGGTGCCCTTTGCTCAACCGGCGCCTGAAATGGACACCGCCGGCCCGCTGCACCTATCGTGAGGATCAGAAAAACTGTTTAAGCGGGTCTTTGGGGAGCGACGTCAATGCAGCTGCGTGGAGCGGCTGCGCCGCCGGGATTGTCGAAGCGAGAAAGCGCCGTTACTCGATATCGTCAACCGGAAGAATCACTGCGCAAACAGCAAACTGATCAGCTGTGTGCGGCTATTAATGCCCAATTTTTCATAGATGGAGCGCAGGTGATTTTCTACCGTGCGAACACTTATATTAAGCATCTCGGCGATCCCTGCGTTACTGCTGCCAGTAGATAATTGGCCTATTACCTGCTGTTCCCTGGCGGTCAGCTTTTCGCCGGGGTGTACGCTCTGTGCCGGCAGGCAGGGCAACTGCCGCCGGTCAGCGCCCCCGGGAACGAGAACATAGCTCCGCTGGCCGCAGCCCCCTGCTGCACTAAGCTTGCCGGGCTGCCCATCGGGCAGCAGCACATCCACACACCTGCCTGAATCCGCAGAACTCTCACCCAGCGTCTGCACACCTGCCCGGATGCTGGCCAGCGCCTGCGGATCAGCGTAATTGGCCGTCAACAGGCTTTGCATACGGCGGCTTCCGCGCACCAGGCGTAACTGATCGTTTAGTACCGCGTACTCCACACCCGCATTTGATTCCTCGATACTCTGAACCAGGGCAGATTGTTCGGCCAGACTGGAACGCATACACAGGGTCTCCAGCACCAGACATACAGGCCGCATTACCGCCTCTAAAGCCAAACGCTGGCGTTTGCCAAAAGCCGGCCGGCCTGCGTGCCGGTGCAGCCCCAGACATAACAGCTGTGGGACATCGCCATTGAACGGCAAGGCCACCCCCATGACATCACCGAGTTCGTGCGGTTCGAGAAAGTTACGAAAATAATTCGACCGGCGCAAAGCACCCTGCTGAACCTGGTTGGAAAGCTGGAATCTCCTCGGGTTTCCGCTTGCCACCCCGCGCCCCGCGCGATCGATCAACGGCCGCATCACCGGATCTTCAACATAGAACCCGGAGGCGTAGGCATCAACGCTTTCCGGGTGCGGCCCCGTATACTCTGATTCGCAAATGAAGGGCTGCCCCCCGCTGTCCGGACGAAAGCGCATATACACTGCGGAATCCGCATCGAGCAGCCGGGCAATCGGGCGCAGCACTGTATCGGAGAGTGCTGGCAGACTCTCGCAGCTCATAATGGACTCGACAGTTGATGAAACGCTGGCAATGGCTTGAGCAGTCAACCGGGTAACCTCCTGCGGCCTGAATTTTTTAGAATCATGGCGGCCGCAAGGAGCAGCATACTTCAAGTGCGACTGAAAACAAATACAACCGCATCGCCGACAGTTTCAGGTCAGTGTGCGCACCGGGTCAGACCCGTCCCAGCCTACAGACGCTTGTTGGATCAGCGTCCACAGGGCCTCCACTTCCGGCCGCATTTCGATTACTTCAATCATGCCAAACAACGGCTGCCGGGTGTCAAAATAGGCAGCTCTCGCGCCTATCGCGGCCGTCGCCGTGAGAACCTGTTCGTACCCCCTGTCAGCGAATGTGCGGCAGCTCGCATCGAAATCCGGGGCGGAGACACCGTAATGATGAAACCCCCAGCCGGACTGCTGTTGAGTTTCGCGGTAGGGCGAGGGTTTTTCGTCCAGTGGCAATATCAACTCGTACTGCATGTGCCCGGAATTTGCCAGTGCCAGTGTGACCTCAAAATCCGCCGGCTGGCCGCGAAAGTGCAGGTCGCAGAGCTCAAATTTCTCAAACAGAAACCACGGCCCTATGTTCAGTAAATCCGTCATTTCCGCCATCGACTGCTCGATATTATCGGTGATGAAGGCCGTCTGAATGATGCCATCCTGAGGTTGGCCAAAATTGAGAACAGGCATGAATATGTCTCCCGGTTAAAACAGGACAAGGTGCCGCAAGCAGGCGCAGCGGTAAATAGCGAAAATTACTCAGAACCGCCGATATAACGTCGTCGATAAAAAGTGGGCGGGCATAAGTAATTCCACTCTGTCGGGGCCGGATCACCGCTGCTAGGCTAGCCCTGAAAATACCATCCTGGAGGCAGCAGCATGACCAACGACTCGACCCACGCGCAACTGAAAGATACCGGAACCACAGCCGTCGGCGTTACGCGACAGCACAAGAGTGCCTTCTTCAAGCAGAAGGAATTGAACTGGACTCCCTGGGTGATGGAGGGAACATGGTTCAAGCTGCTCTCCATCAACCCCGTGTCCGGCGGTTTCTCCATGATACTCAAGGTTGAGCCCGATAACGTGGCACCTATTCACGGCCATATTGGCCTGGTGGAGGGCATTATTCTCGAAGGTGGATTTGCCTATGACGATGACTGGGGCCTGGCCCAGGACTACGTCTGTGAACCAGCGGGCATCAACCACAAACCTGTCACCGGACCGGATGGCATGGTCATGTTTGCGGTCGTTCATGGCCCACTCACCGGTTACCACGAGGACGGCAGTATTGCAGCGGTACTGGATTCCAAATACATGTACGAATTAGCTGAACAGGGCGGTGCTGCAAGCCATATAGACAAACCCCTGCACTGGGAGGATTAGCCAGTTATCCCGGGTGAGGCCAAGCAGTCAGACCCGGGGTAGTCCGCATATAGGCCAAGCAAAAAATGAGTAATTCCCGCTATCGTGCGGGCCCCTGTCGCCCACTAAACTCTGTGGGATGGCAGGTTCTGGAATAACTAAAACAACCCCGGGAGTCATTATGAGAAGGAAAGCATCAGTATTCGTTTTTGCCGGTTCGGCGATCCTGTGCGGCGACGCGGCCGCGGCAGCGCTTGAAGAGGTCGTAGTTACTGCCACGCGTCGCGCAGTGAATCTGCAGGACACAGGCATATCGGTCTCGACTTTTTCAGGGGCCGAACTGGGGCAACTCAACATCACCGATACCGACATGCTTACCCTGGTAACGCCGGGACTCATGTTCCAGAACGGCGGCGGCTCGCCGCTGGTGGGGTTGGTGTCCATACGGGGCGTATCCCAAAACGACTTCGCGGGGCACATAGAATCGCCCAATGCACTGTATGTGGATGAAGTTTACCAGCCGTCCATTTCCACTAGCTCGATCAAAATGTATGATCTCGAACGGGTGGAAATTCTGCGCGGCCCGCAGGGCACACTGTTCGGCCGCAACGCCACCGGTGGCCTGATTCAGCTTATCACCAACAAACCGACTGATGAGCTGGAAGGCTATGTGGACGTGTCGGCGGGCAACTACAGCTCCTACACCGCCGAAGCTGCGGTGAGCGGGCCACTGACAGACGGAGTCAGCGGCAGGCTTGCGCTCTACCACAGTGAATCGAAAGGCTACATCAGTAATTCTATCGGGCCCGACCAGGCGGCGGATGATACTGACGCCGCGCGCATGCACATCAAATTCGAACCGTCAGATCGGCTGGATATTCTGCTTTCCGCCGACTATTACCGCACCGACACCGATAACGTGGGTGGCGCTCACAGCCAGGGGTCGCTGGTGGACCCGGTCACGGGCCTCGGATACAACGTACCTGGCATCAACAATACGGTAACCGGGTACGTTCAGGCCAGCAGCAACATCTACGACGGCGCATACGATCAACCCGGATACCTCGACCGCAAATCGTATAATCTGATATCCAATATCTCGTACGAATTCGATCAGTTACGTCTCGTTTCGCTGAGCAATTACAACAACGTCAATTCTGACTACCTCGAGGATAATGATCTCAGCCCATTTCCGTTTATAGAGTTTATGCAAACCGGCGACAGCGACGCCTTCAGCCAGGAACTCCGTCTGGAACAGGTAGAGGGCGCTACCCGCTGGACCACGGGACTGTATTTTCTCAATATTGACGGCGACTACAGCCAGAGTCTTGCGGTAAATCCGCCACCGGACTACGACCCGGCGGCTCTCCACATCTCCCAAACTGCCAAGTGGAGCCTGGACACCACGTCCTGGTCAGTGTTTGGCCAGGTGGAGAGAGACCTTACGCCTGATCTCGTGCTCACAGCGGGCCTGCGCTGGACCTACGACGATAAGGACTATCACTACAACGTGATTCCCGAGCTCTTTGTTGGCGGCAACCTGATACCCGGTGAAGCACCGCTGGGCGCACCGCCGGGAAGCCTGATCAACGAGGTACTCACCAACGGGCCGATAAGCAACAAACACAACGAAAATGGCACCTCAGCCAGACTGCAACTGGACTACTCGGTTACTGCTGACTGGCTGCTTTATGCCAGCTTTAATAAGGGCTACAAAGCGTTCAATTACAATGCCGGTTTTGCCGGTTTTGCCCCCTACTCCGGGCTTCGCTTTGACGGCGAAGACATCTACGCCTACGAAGCCGGTAGCAAACTGGAGTTCTGGGATAGCAGGGTGCGCTGGAATATCAGCGCATATTACTACGACTACCAGGACTACCAGGCCTTTGACCAGCGGGGGATCAATTTCACCCTGTTCAACACTGACGCCACAATCTACGGAATGGATTCGGAGCTGACAGTGGCGGCCACAGACACTACCAGCCTGATATTTGGTATGTCACTGCTGCACACCAAGGTCGAGGATGTGCCCATCGGCGTGGACCCGGCAAACCCGATATACGTTGATCGGGACGCTCCGCAGTCTCCCGACTTCACATTCAGTGGCACAATCATCCAGGACTTCCCAATTGAGGTGGGTAACATATCGGTCCAATTCAGTGGGTATTACAACGATGGATACTATTCCCAGCTTACCAACGCACCCAATACCAAGATTCCCAGTTTCAAGGTGTACAACGGCCGGGTGAGCTTTAGCGACCACCAGGACCGCTACGAGCTGTCGGTATTCGCCAAGAATTTGTTCAATGAAAAATACTACTCCTACTCCTTCGATATTGCCTCCAACGGTTTTAGTGAACAGACCCTCGGCCAACCGCGCTGGGTAGGGGTAGAAGGGCGCTACAACTTCTAGACCACAGCACGACACACCTGCGGTGCTGCCGCTCTGTGTGCGCACACCGCTACACTGATAGTGCTGAACAGGAGTGGAAAAATGGGAAAACTCGAATCCAGGGTGGCACTGGTAACCGGCGGGGCCTCAGGTATAGGCCGCGCCTGTTGCGAGGCGCTTGCCGCTGAGGGTGCGAAGGTGCTGGTGGCAGATATCAACGAGCAGGGAGGCCAGCTCACAGAGTCGCAAATTGGTTCTGCTGCAGCGTTCCAATATCTCGACGTCACCGTAGAGGCAGACTGGGAAAGGGCCACTGCGAAAGCCATTGAGCAGTTCGGGCGGCTCGACATTGTGGTGAACTGTGCCGGGATTGGTTTCAGCTGCCACGCCGAGGACATCGAACTGGACGCCTGGAACCGCATTGTGGCGGTAAATCTCACCGGCACCATGTTGGCGTGTAAACATGCTATTCGCGCCATAAAGCAATTTGATGGCGGCGGCGCTATCGTGACCATCTCTTCAATTGCCGGCTTGCTTGGAACCTCCGACCTTGCGGCGTATTGCGCAACCAAGGGCGGTGTCACCCTACTCAGCAAGGCCGTGGCGCTCGATTGTGCCGAGCTCGGCTACGGGATTCGCTGCAATGCGATTCATCCGACGTATGTGGATACTGAAATGCTCGACCCGGTGGCGGCAATGGTAGGCAACCGCGACGAAATGATCTCGGGAATGGTCGAGAATGTGCCACTGGGCCGCCTGGCCACAGCCCGCGACATCGCCAACTCGGTCGTTTTCCTGGTTAGCGATGACGCTGCAATGATAACCGGCAGTGTCTTTACAGTAGATGGTGGTACCACGGCGGGCATGCCCGCCAGGCACTCTTCGCGCAACTGACAGCCCGTTGCAGGGCCAGTGAGGTAGGAATATGGAATGTACAGTCAGCGCCATGCTGCTTGCGATACTCAAAAAACATGGAGCCCGTTATATATGCGGCCTGCCGGCAGCCCAGATAGGTTTGTTTATGGACGGCGCCTCGCGCGACCCGGAACTGGTTTACATCACCACCCGGCACGAGGAGGCCGCCGGTCACATGGCCGCCTCCATCTCCAGGGTCACCGATACGCTGGGGGTCTGTTTTGCCACGGTGGGCCCAGGCGCGACTAATCTCGTGCCCGGGGTAGCCGCAGCTTTTGCAGACAACATTCCGATGGTAGTGATCACCGGCCAGAACCAGGCACGCGCGATCGAACCGAGTATCGACCAGTTACAATCCGCCGACCAATTGGGACTGTTCCGCTCTATCACCAAATGGAATGCCGTCATCCACCACCCGGAGCGAGCGCCAGAACTGATTGAGCGGGCAATCCATATCGCTCGCTCCGGAAGGCCGGGGCCAGTGCAGCTGGACATTCCCTGCGACGTTGGCACCCAGTTGTGTAGCTACGATCTGAACCAGATACCCCCGTATCGCCCCCAGCGCCCAAGGCCCTCACGGGAGGAATTGCAACGCGTGGTTGCGGCGTTGCGCAGTGCCCGCAAACCTCTGCTCATTGCCGGCGGAGGTGTTGCGCGCTCTGGTGCTGTCGCTGAGTTTCGCGCACTGGTCGCTCGCACGGACATGCTTGCCATGGCGACCGCCAATGGCAGGGGCGTGTTGCTACCGGACGATCCGAATACGCTCGGTTCGGCCGGCCTGGTCTCTGGCCAGGCAGCGATCGACGCCGGACAGGAGGCAGATCTTGTGCTCGCGGTCGGTTGCAAGTTTTCCACCTTCACCCCGATTCATAAGCCGCCCCACTACCCCAAGCCGGAGCACCAGAAGATTATCCAGATCGAAATAGACGCCGAATCGATTGGCAAGGCGGCACCGATTGAGATCGGACTGGTAGGCGACGCGAAGGCGACACTAGCGGCGCTACTGGAAGAACTGGGCGAAGCCCCCGACTATCAACAGGACACGGCGTGGAAAAAGTCCATGGTGAACAGGCGCGATGACGGCCGGGCGCTTTATCGCGACAGCGCCAGGCAGAGCAAGGTGGTGGGCGGCAGCGGGCTGCTCAACGAGTCGGCGGTTGCCGCCACTATTGCCAGCCTGCTCCCAGAGGACGCCATTGTCGTTCACGATGGCGGCCAGACCATGATGTGGACACTCTCACACATTCAGGTGGACAGCCCGGAAAGGTCGCTGTTTGTCCCAGGTATGGGGCATCTCGGCTTCGGCCTTCCCTATGCCAACGCAGCCAAACTGGCACATCCCAAGCGCGCAGTATTCTGCCTGACCGGCGACGGCGCCATGGGCATGACCATTCAGGAACTGGAAACCGCCTGCCGTTACGGACTCAACGTAGTAGTGGTTGTGTTCAACGACAGCTACTGGGGGATGTATAAACCTTTTGGCGACATGCTGGACAATCCCGAGTTTGGCACCCGGCTCACCACGGTTGATTTCGCCGCCATTGCCAGAGGCTTTGGCTGCCACGCCGAGGATGTTACTGAGCTGACCGAGATTCCGGCGGCCATCGGACGTGCAATGAACAGTGGTAAACCCTCGGTCATCAATATCGGCGTGGATTTTACTCCGCACCCGATGGACTTCCTCTGGCCCAATATCATCCTGGACGGGTTCCAGTTCCCCGAGGCACCCGGAAGCAAATTGAAGGCGGTGGCGTAGACCCCGGGCCAACCGAGCGTCTGTGTTCAGCTGGTCAACATCATACCGCCATCAACCAACATACGGTCTCCCGTGACATGCCGGCTCTCGTCGCTGGCAAGGTATAGTGCTGCAGCCGCAACATCTTCCACCCGCCCGAATTCCCCGGTAGGGATTATGCTGCGAAACCCCGCTTCGGCTTCCTCAAAACCCACTCCCTGTTGGCTTGCTGTCGCCGCCACCAGCTGATCATGCATTGAGGTTCTGATTTGCCCGGGATGAATGGAGTTGCAGCGGATTCCGTAGCCGCGCTGCGCGCAATACAGCGCCACCGACTGGGTCAAGTGGTACACCGCCGCTTTTGACGCGCCGTAGACGGCGATAAAAGGCACGGGCACAAGACCGCCGATCGAGGACATATTGATGATCGTGCCGCCATGGCCTTTCATGGCGCGAATGGCATGCTTGCAGCCCATTAGCGTGCCATCGAAGTTGACTTCAAATATGCGCTTGGCCTGTTGCACGTCGATATCCTCCAACAGCACACCCAGCCCCGCCTCGGAAAATCCGGCATTATTCACCAGGATATCCGGCCTGACCCCCTCCTCGGCAAGACTCTCGAACAACTGTATCCATTGCTGTTCATTGGTCACGTCCTGCTCGAAAAATTGTGCCCCGATTTCGGCTGCGGCCGCCCGGCCCGCCTCTACGTCGATATCGGTGATTAACAGCCGAGCGCCCTCCTCGACAAAGCGTCGGGCGATTCCCAGGCCGAGGCCGGATGCGGCGCCGGTTACAATAGCAAATTTACCCTCTAGTCTCTTGCCCTGCATACTTTTCCCCTCCTCGCATCCACGGTGCGCAGATGTGCTGACATATAAAGTTGATAAGCAATGAACTTTACACAGCGCGGAATTTGCTCGAAAGAGTAGAAATACTCATGCCTCGAGTTGCCGGCTTAGACCACCCCCTCGCGACCGGCCACACGCCTGGCGTACCTATTTGCCAGTGGCACAGCGGACACACCGTGTGCAATGATACTCAGGGCCACGGTCCACGTCACAACCGCGACCAGCGTGTCACTGCTCGGCAAATTTTCTTCCAGCACTATGACGATAAAAACAATGCTGGCCAGACCACGCGGGCCGAACCAGCCCAGGAACATCTTTGAATCGAACCGCATTTTTACCCCGACCAGGCATAACCAGACGGGCACTATTCGTATAATGGTCAGACTGAGGACAGCGTAGAGTATCACCTGCAGACTGACATCCTGTAAGCCCTTGCCAAAGGCCGCCGCGCCGAAGGCAAACCAGGTCAGTAACGACATCAAATTGCCCATGGCCTCGGCCCCACCCAACAGTTCTTCTTTTGCCTCGTGATTCTTGATAAACGAGCCAAACAACATCCCCCCGACGAAAGCGCCGATAAACCCGCTGCCGCCCAACCACTGCGATAGGGCGAAACAGAATATTGCCAGGGTAATTACCGGTATGCGGGTCCAGGCTCCGCTAATCCAGCCGCGCGTGCCGCAGAATCTGACAAGGGCACTCCCCATGATCGCCAGCACGACACCTACGCCCGCGCCGATACCCATCGCTTCGATCGGCAATCTCATGATCAGGCCGGTCGCCTCATCACCGCCCGCCTCGCCAGTGGCGAACGCCAGGAATACCAGTAGCACTGGTACGCAAATGCCATCGTTCAGGCCACTTTCTACATTCAAGCTCTCACGCACGGAATCCGGAACCGACTCGTTGGTCACAACCGCCTGACCCAGGGCGGCATCGGTGGGGGCCAGCATGGTGGCCAGCAGCGCAATCTCCAGCAGGGACAGCGAATCGAAGATGAAAAAACCGGCAACAACACCCGCCGCAATGGTCAGAGGTAAGCCGATCAGCAACAAGCGTACCGGGATTTTTTTTACCGCGCGTAGTGTGCCCAGATTAGCATTTGCCGCATCTGTAAAAAGCACCAGTGCCAGGGTGTACTCCGCCAGGCGTTTCATGAGTTCTCGATCGACACCCAATTCCACCAGACCCAGACCGGAACTACCACAAGCCAGACCGACGAACAGGTATACGACCGGGCCGCTGATCGGCGTGCGCTCCAGCCGCGAGGCCACCACACTGTAAAAAAAGGCGAAAGCCGCCAATACGGTAAGAATCTGGTATTCAGACATAAGCTCTCCAGCTGTGTTTTTACCAGAGTTCGCCGATATTACCCTGGCATCTGATTATAGCCCCAAAGGTCGAGACCGGGTTCAAGCATACTGCCACTCATGCCAGAGCTGTAATCCGCTGTAATGGGATACATATTGATTTACAATTATGGTGATAACTCATATTCATCGCCGGAGGAAAAATTATGGAATTCAGCGTACCGCAAGGTGGAAGCAACATCTGTCATATTGACGTATACCCGGCCACGCCTGTGAAAGGCGTTGCGCAAGACTGGAGAATGGTCAACACCAGCCTGGCACCCGAGAAAGATGTGGATAGGCTCGACGTTCAATTTGCCCGGGCATCAACGCCGCAGCAACGGCAGTTGGAAAGAATGATCTTTGTTTTCTCGATCGCTGAAAGCGTACAGACTGACCTTGAGTCCTGGCGCTTTTTTCAAGGCGGAATCATGTACTGCGAAGGTAAAGCCGACTATTTGGACGACAATAGTTTCGCGCTGAGCGATAACGGCAAGGCGTTAACCATGTCCGTTAAATGTCTGACTGATATTGCCGAAAGCTACAACTTCAGTTTTATGGCTGTGCAGAAAACCAACGAATCTGGAGAATGTCAGATATATGCCTCATCGGATCCAGGTGGTGATATCCGAAGGGTTTAGGGCTTTAATGATGTGACGTCAAAATTCGCGCATCTTTCCGATGCGCCTGCTTGCGCCATTATCGCAGAAAAATTCGTTTCACTGCAGAGACGGTCAAACCAGGGTAGTCGAAACCACACCGTGCCCATACGGGCCTTCAGAGCACGGTCAATTTCCACCATCGCGGCAATATTTTGGCCGGCAAGTGTGTACACCAGGGCAGCCGTAAACGTCGCCGCCATCCCCTGTGCATTCATCTCCTTCAAGATATTAATCGCTTTTTCAAATTCGCCCAATTGCGCATAGGCCTGGGAGAGTATCCAGCGCTCTATCAGGGCGTCTTCAACCGCACTTTGAGTGATAATACTGCGATAGAGTTGTGTGGCCTCCGCTGTATTGCCTAGTAGGAATTCGGTATCAGCGATGTTGAGCATTACTACAGGTTCTTGACTGCTGGTGTAGGCTATCTGAAATTGGGTTCTGGCATTGGCGTAGTCACCGGCCAGCATGTAGGCAAGGCCAAGATCAATATAGTAAGTGGCGTGTGGCTGAAGTTCCAAAGCTCGTTGTAGAGTCGCAATCGCGCCATCGAGATCGCCTTGCTCTGTCATTATAAGCCCGAGCAAGCCTAGGGATGTGTAATCATTGGGATAACGGTCAAGCGCTTCTCTGGTGGTTGTTATGGCCAGGTCAGTCTTGCCCCATTGATAGTAATTGTGAGCTGCCTTGTGGTAGAGAGCCCGACTGGGTTGCATCGCAAGCGCAAGTTCATAGTGCTTGATTGCCTGCTCGTAATTCGCCATATACCGATAGCGATCAGCCTTCAGCTTGTGCAGAAGTACCTCGTCACCCCCCAGCACCTGTATTCTTTCAATTTCGGCCGCGGCCTGATCAAAGTCCTGACGCTCCAACGCCAGGCTGAACCAACTCTGCCGCAATAGGATGGAGTCACCCGCAAAGGTTTCCGCGTGTGTTAGTGCGGCTTGCAGTTTGTCCAGATATTCAGGATCGCCACTTTCATCGTAAACATCCAGGGCCGAGTGAGCATACAACAAATAGAGTGGCATGAAGCGATTTGCCTTGGCTAACAATGGTTCGAGCCGAACCAGCACATCGCCCTGCCTTGCGCCGCCCATATGTGAATCTTCATATAATGTTAAAAACTTCTGGTACGTCTCCTCGTCAATCAACTTGCCTGGATCAACAAACACCGTACTGCCAGGATAAAGTTGCTGCCATTGACGCTGTACAATGCTGTAAGTCTCCAAAGTCATATCGACAATAACCGCTGTGGTTCTCTGGTTTTGTACGGATAAATCCGGACCCCCAAGCCGCTCTATAGTCAGCTCACAACTGCGTGCACCTGGACAATCCATCCTGGAAGTAACGAGCTCGTCTGCACCCAATGCCGACCTGATTTCATGTAAATTGCCATCTTCAGGCCTTGCCTCGTCACTACTCACCAGCGCCAATTCCGTCGCATTGATCACACTTTGCTGTAGAGCCTGTTGTATGCTGGATCTGAGAAGGTCCTGTTGTTGGTCAACTACGCCGCTGGCTGTAGTTATTGAAGTAGGTAATACTGCCACGTAGTCTCTGTGTGCGGGCACCTTGGTTTTGTAGTACCAGCTAAAGCTGATGGCCAGCAGGACAAGGATCGTACCGGCCCCTACGATAATGCCGGTCCGCCGCGGCTGATCGGACTGAACCAGACTTGGCAGAGCAGTTTCCTCCTGCGTGCTCTCTAGCCAGGCCAGCCTCAAGCCCTCCGCAACCTCTCTGGAACCCGGGCGTTTAGACGGATTTTTATGCGTCATTTGCTGCAGTAGTAGATTCAGGTTCGCCGGTGTATGCGCTTCCTCAACCAGTATCTTTGTAGCGAGAGTGCCCAGCGCGTGAATATCTTCGCTGGCATCGGAGTTGTGTGCTGCAATACCAAAATCTGTCACCTTGGCAATGTTATCAACACCTATCAGAACATTTTCCGCCTTGAGATCATTATGTATAATTCCGGCATCGTGTGCAGCGGCGACACCGGCTGCGATTTCCGTCAACCAGCGCAGCAATTCGGTACGATCGGAGTCACGCTCGCGCAACTGGATATGCAGGTTCCGGCCATCCACATATTCCATGACCAAAGCGGGCGCGTCTTCACCGTAGATAATGTCGTAAATCTGGACGATATTGGGATGGTTGAGCTTAGCCAGTGTTTGCGCTTCGCGCTCGAGGTGAGCTCGCCAGTCGGTCTGGGATAAATCCCCACGCAGGTATTTAATCGCCACCTTTCGCTGAAGGCGTAAATCACGGGCGAGAAATACTTCACCCATGCCGCCTCTGCCTATGGCCCTGATTATTTCGTATTTTCCGAGCTCTGCTGCAGTTTTACCTGGGGTCATGGATGTGGGGCGTACGCCGATTCAGCCAAAGGCAGGGCATATGCCAGATGCTCTCCTTTATAGATACGAAAGCGTGGACAACCAAATCGCACCCGGCCCCGACCGCGCTCCACTAACTGCTCAGAGCCGAAGGCGCCTGCCAGACTTTGCGCGAGTTGCTTTCGCGCGCGAAAAATAAGGATGTTGATGTGAGACATATCGACACCCAGATCCCTGGCGAGTTGTTCGCTATCAATCCATCCCTGGCTTCGTTGATCAAGCCCCCGGCTCGCTTCCACGGCTCTCTGTCGGGCAAGGTGCAGCAGCAGGTAATGGTGCGAGCGCTCACCCAGATTCACGGCCTGGTGCCGGTGTTGGTGCTCTAGCCGTAAACCGGTGTTTTCCTCGTCAAGGCTCAGATCGAACACAAACTCAAATTCGTCAAGCTGCTTCTCCTGAAGCTGCTGCTTGGTTGCATCCGCCGAGTCCGCCAGGAATACGCGCCATTGCTTGTCGGCGCAGGTCAAAACCTCTCTGTGCTGCAGCGCGCTCTCCATTTCGGGCCGACTTAGCTCAGTTACGGAGTGACGAAACCAACATTGACGCTCTGAACTGAACGTCACAACCATGCGCGGCTCCTCATCGTTGGGTAGAAACAGGTACGGTGACAGTTCCAGCGTCTCGGTGTCGGGGGTGATACCTACCAGTAAGGAGCGGGGGGGGGAATCCTCTACCAGTTGCCAGGCGGGCCCACGCGGGTGACCAAAATGGAGATCTTCCCCCACCGAAAGGGGCACAGTTTCCTTGGGTGACACCCTCGTATCCCGTAACCAGGTGCCATTTCGGCTAAGATCGCGCAGCGACCAGTTCTGACCATTCCATTCCAAAGCGGCATGGATTCGGGAGACCATATCACCTGCAACGGTGGTATCCACCTTTTCCGCACTCCTGCCCAGCGTGTGATGGGCTCTGACCGGATACTTCAGGTTGGTGCTGGTATCGAGTATTTGCGCCATTTTGCAGTAATATCCCCTTAAATTGCACCTTCTTCGTCGATGTTTCTCGATCTTGGATAAGATGCCACTGTCCAGGGTAAAAAGTAGAGTAAAAACACCTCCGGTGCAACAATGACCGTGTAATCGCATGTAATGTAAAAAAATGCCCGACTCTGGAATAGTCAGTGGCAATGAACAGCATAATCAATCGCGAAAAACATCAGCTACTTGCTCATCTGGATAAATTTGCGGACTCGATCTGGGTCGGCAAGGGGAAAGATACTGTTCCCACACCAGATGGATCGCAAGTCACTGCCTATACAGCCACCATGACCATGGGTCCGGCGTTTGAGACTGTACAGGGTGCGCTCGGCAAGGCCGACAAGGGCCAGAAGCAGTGGTGTGTTCATTACTATAGCCAGCGCGCTGAAGCGTCAACTGGCTTGTCCATGCATCAGGAAACCGGTTATTGGTTATTCGATATAGTCAATAGTGCCTTTTGTAAGTCCGTCTCCACTCCACACGGTATCGCCATACTCGCCGGAGGTGCCTTTACCCTGAGCACGGAGGGAGGGCTTATCATGGTGGCGACTGCCAAAGCCGGCAGCCCGGAGTATGGCATTAGCAATCAACCACACCTTAATCGATACTCACCGATGAAGAATTTTACCAGCAATATGACCCAAACAGACAGTGTCTACTCCTACAGCGAGACATCGCTATTGCGCATAGAGGACCGCGACTGTCTGCGGAGGGACGAGGCAACGTTAAATCTACGACGGTAGAGCTAGCTGCACCACTACCCACTAGAAAATGGAATTACCATGGGTGGGATTTGATACTGGCCAGGGAAGGCCGGTTTTTTTGAAATATTCCTTGTTTGAGGCCAGGAACTGACTTTCGACAGGCTTGTAGGGTGGCAGATGGAATGTCTGATATTCATGGTGAATTTCGTCGTGGAGTGCTTCACAAAGTTGAGCAGGAAGGTTTTGAAGCTGGAACACAGAACGCTGCTTCGGCTATGAACCCCTACCCAGCGCCGACCTGGCAGCACGATGTATGGGAGCAGGGCCGTCAATCGGGCGAACGAATTGCACCGCTTGAGCCCAAGACCTCGCCCCACCCCTGTGGCGAAAACTAAAACATACACGCTCTAACCCTGACCACAATAGTAGTAACGCAGTTTTCAGCCATAGCCACCAGCTAGTCCGTGGCACAGTAATACTTCAGTCAATCGCTCCAGAATTACTTTCTCGGATAGGGCTTGCAGAAAAAAACGGGCCATTCGCCAGATCCTTGTAAAGCTGTGAACGGCCTGCGATGGATCCGGCCCAAATGCCGTCGAATACGTCAATCGGCACTCAACGGCTAGCCGTGACTGATAACAACTGGCTGGCCTATATCCCAGTCCTTGTAATAGATTTCGGTGCCATCTCTGGTCGCGATAGTTGCCACAGTCCTTACTACTTTTTCTCTGCCGTCGCTCCGCCGAATGACTCGAGTGAGAATCCACTGCAATCCGTTCTGGGTGTGCGCATAATTTATATGTCTATTAATTGGATAGGTTTGATCAAAATATTGCGCTTTTTTATCCAGTTTTACGATCCTAATATACCCACTCAGGAGCACTCAGGAGGCGCTTATGCACACAATCAGACGCAGTAACGAACGGGGCCAGGCCGATCACGGCTGGATCAACTCCTTTCACACCTTTGCCTTTGCGGACTACTACGACCCCGAGCACACGGGCTTCGGCCCACTTCGGGTCATCAACGAGGACAGGGTTCAGCCGGGCGCTGGCTTCGGAGCACACTCACACCGGGATATGGAAATTATCAGCTATGTGCTCGACGGTGCCCTGGCCCATAAAGATTCGATGGGAAATGGCTCCACGATTCATCCCGGTGATGTGCAGCTTATGAGTGCCGGAACCGGTGTTCAGCACAGTGAGTTCAACGCCTCGGACGACGCAGCATTGCATTTTCTACAGATCTGGGTCCAACCGAGTGTGCAAGGAATTGCACCGGGCTACCAGGAAAAGCATTTCAGTCCGGATGAAAAGCGCGGCCGGTTGAGATTGATTGCCTCACCGAAAGGTGCCGATGGCTCGGTAGTCATTCACCAGGATGTGCGTGTTTTTGCCGGCCTTATTGATTCGACTGAAACGGCCAGCCTGGAGGTGGCATCGGGACGCCGGATCTACCTGCATGTTGCTCTTGGCAGCATTTCAGCAAACGGCATAAAACTGGCGGCGGGCGATGCAGTGAAAATTGAAGATTCGTCTACACTCATGCTGGCTGAGGGTGACGGGGCCGAGGTCCTGGTTTTCGACCTGCCCGCCACGGCTTGACGATGAGGAGCGAACACTTGCAGGCATTTCGAATGCATATCGATGTACTTGCCGCACAGGCACCGGGATAACGCAAGGTCGGCGCCCAATCATGGCTGCAACTACTGGCTTTTCTCGAGCAATCGGCGCACCTCCTCCGCTTGCAGAGGGCGTACCAGGCGCGCCACTTCCTTACCATCGCGCAGCAAGATCAATGTTGGCCATAGCTTGACCCCAAAGGCGCGACCCAACGGTTTGCCTTTGCCATCGTATACCTTGATATGCAGCAGCTCTGAATGCTCGCCCATTGTTTCGCGGACTGCAGGCAGTGCCGCCTTGCAATGGCCGCACCAGGGTGCCCCAAACTCTAGTATTGCATCGCCCACCTGCTCGCCCACCTGCTCGACACTCGGCGCTTCTTCGCCATACTCCGGATTAAAACCTCGGGTGCTACTGTTCATCTGGCATTCCTCTTCGCACTAAGGTGACAGTGTACTCATTTTGTCCGCCTCTACCATAGAGGAGTGAACTCGCCCCCGCTCCGCAACACCACTGTGCGAACAATTGGGTATACTTCCCGAATCGGGTATCTTACGCCGACCGACGGGAGGACTTCCCCGACGGCGAAGCTGACAATGCAAATGAAAGGGCAACCGAATGATTCGGTGTGTGCGAATATGGACAGGGGATGATCAGAATTCTCATTTCGAGGAAGGTCGGATCGACCTCAGCACCGGGGCCAATGGTGATCTTCTCAGCGATAAACTACCGGTCACGAGCACGTCATTTCAGGAAACCGCCTCTGGCGGCACACTGGCCTGGCACACAGCTCCGGTGCGGCAGTTGGTTGTGACGCTGAGCGGTACGCTGGATTTCGAGACGCGCGGAGGCCAGCATTTCCAGCTTGCACCCGGCGACATTCTACTGGCCGAGGATACCATCGGCGGCGGCCACTCATGGAAGCTGGTTGACGAGCAACCCTGGCGACGCGTTTATATTGTATTGACACCGGATGCACCAGTACCTTTCACACCAGCGAATTAGACATTGCAAATAGATGGAACGCACCAAACCATATTAGAGGGTAAGGTCTTTGAAACACATGAGTTCTGAGGAGGAGGTTGATGTCGCCCTGGTAGGCGCGGGCATCATGAGCACGACTCTTGGTGTGTTCCTGAAAGAACTACAGCCCCACCTGAAGCTTGAGATCCTCGAACGCTTGCCCGGCGAAGCGCAGGAGAGTTCGGGTGCGTGGAACAACGCGGGCACAGGCCACGCCGCCAACTGCGAGTTAAATTACACATCGATGGACGCGAATGGTCAGGTCGATATCTCCAGGGCGTTGCAAGTCAACGTTGAGTTCGATCTGTCCCGGCAGTTCTGGACCTATCTGATCAAGAAGGGTGCGATCGCTGCGCCTGAGGAATTTATTCACCCGGTACCGCATATGAGCTTCGTGACCGGCGCCGATCGACAGGACTTCCTCCGCAAGCGTCACGCGACGATGAGCGACCACCATTGCTATGAGGGCATGGAGTATTCTGAGGATCACGCGCGGATCGCCGAGTGGACGCCACTGATCATGGCGGGGCGCGACCCGGCTCAGCCGGTCGCGGCAACCCGCATGGTGACAGGTGCCGACGTCAACTACGGCGCACTTACTTCCAGCCTGCTGGCGTATCTCGATAAGCAGAATGATTTCGCCATGCGCTTTTCGCAAAATGTAGTCAATCTGCAACGCCGTCCGGGCGGCGGCTGGCAGCTGGATGTCAGGGACGAGTCCACCGGCGCTCAGCGCTCCATAAACGCGAAATACGTATTACTCGGCGCGGGTGGCGGTGCACTTCCGCTGCTGCAGAAATCAGGCATCCCCGAGGCCAGAGGCTACGCCGGCTTCCCGGTGAGCGGCCTGTGGCTGCGTTGCGGCAACCCGGAAGTGGCCGGACGCCATGACGCGAAAGTGTACGGGATGGCCGCCACAGGCTCCCCCCCAATGTCTGTGCCCCATCTCGATACCCGCATCATCGACGACAAGCGCTGGTTGCTGTTCGGGCCCTATGCCGGATTTTCGACCCGGTTCCTCAAGAACGGTTCATTGTTCGATTTGCCGAAGTCGGTGCGGTGGGACAATATCCTGCCGCTTCTGGCGGTCGCGCGCGACAATTTCCCGCTGGAGGAATACCTGGTCGGTCAGGTGCTTCAGAGTACCTCCCACCGCTTCAAGTCGCTGCGCGACTTCTACCCCGAGCTGGATGTGAAAGACTGGGAAGTGTCGGTCGCAGGGCAGCGTGTGCAGATTATTCGCAAGGATAAAGCACATACGGGAAAACTGGAGTTCGGTACCGAGATTGTGCATTCCGCCGACTCTTCGATCGTCGCACTGTTGGGCGCGTCCCCCGGTGCCTCGACCGCTGTCTCGATCATGGTCCACATGCTGGAGAACTGTTTTCACGAACAACTCGTGGGCCACTGGGAGCCCAAGCTGAAGGAGATGATTCCCTCCTACGGCCACGACCTCAAAACGGACGCTGCGCTTTCTGCTCGTCTCCGCGCCGAGAGCGCCGAAGTACTGAAGCTGCGCAGTGTGTAGTGTAGCCGCTGCATCAAACGGGTTCTTCGAAACCGGGGCGGCTAGATCCTGGAAACCCACTCCTCCCAAACAACATGGTTGAGCTACCCTATCGGACTGCGACAGCTCCACACCTTGCTCATGTCACGACTGTGATGCCTCCCAGGCGTCCTGAGCAACTTTCCAGGTGACCAGGGCAACAGTTTCACCGTTTTCCCCGACGAAATGCAGCGGCCCGAGGAAGCTCATGTAAAATTCACTGTCTTCCGGGAAATACGTCCTGCCGTGGTAGGCCTGGCACGCTTCATAGCCGTAGCCCGGCGCGACCGCTGTGTCACCACCATCGTCGACACCACCGCGCACCTCCATACGCCCTCGCGTCAAAAAGTACTCACCGGGGCCTATATGCACATGGCTGGCAAAGGACGAACCGGCAGGACAGTCAAATATCGCAGTCCAGGCGCCCATCTCCGGTGCTACATTCAACAGTTTCCATCGTATACCACCGCCTGAAAGCGTGTCGGGAAAATCCACCCAATCGACCTCGTCCATCTGGACATATCGGCCCGCCACAACGCTCATGTGCTCTGGTCCACTCATATCTGTATCTCCCCGGTTTTAGCAAACGAAGCTAGGGGTTCGAACCCCATAGTTACTGTCAAATCCAGATTCAACTGGCCTGGCTCGCCATACTTGCCAATGAGTTTGCGTTCAGAATCTCAATCCAGTAACCGTCCGGATCCTTGATGAACGCGAGCCCGCGCATGGAACCAGCGTCGGGTTGCTTAACGAATGTCACGCCCACTTCTTCAAACCTTTCGCATGCCGCGTAAACGTCCGGGACAGATATGCCGATGTGTCCAAAACCACGCGGGGCCTCATTGCCATTATGGTAGCCCTCAAATTCAGGATCGGACTCCGTGCCCCAGTTGTGTGTCAGCTCGAGCATCGCCTTTTGGCGGAAAGCATAGGCAGTCCGCTCTATGTCATCCGCCGGTAGCGGTTCGTCTACCCCGTTTCTGACATAACCCAAAAAGTAGAGACTGAACTTCATCTCGGGAAAGTCGAGCTTCTTGATCAACGTCATCCCCAGAACTCCACAATAGAAGTCCAGCGACCGCTGGGGGTCGCCTATGCGCAACATAGTCTGGTTGAACACAAACTGTTCCGTTGCCTCCAGGCTTACAACCTGCCCCTCGTCCCAGGATGTTCCGATTTCTGCCTTATCCATGATCCAGTTCCCCAATTCCGCCGTAAATAATCAGTCAAACACGTGTATTAGTAAAGCGATAGTTCCCCGTGCCTGGCCAACTGAGCCAGGATAGGAAATTCGCTAACAACATAGTATTTACATTTCTTATACTTGATCTCATATTACCCCTACTATAAGTATGAGTCAGTAGCTCCACACTAATTGAGGCCGCTGTGATTCCACCGCTTCGCTATCTGCCCCTCGCTATTTGCCTCATGTTGGCAACGAGCCTTGCCTACCCCGCTGACAAGGTTGTGCTGCAACTGAAGTGGAAACACCAGTTTCAGTTTGCAGGCTTTTATGCCGCTCAACAGCAAGGCTACTATGCTGAGGAAGGTCTTGAGGTAGAGTTACGCGAAATCGCCAATTCACTCACACCGATCGATTCCGTGCTCACAGGCGACGCCCAATATGGCATCTCGGACTCCAGCCTAGTGTTGCAACGTTTGCAGGGAAAGCCGCTGGTAGTACTTGCGGCTATTTTTCAACATTCACCCATGGTATTAATGACCACCCACTCATCCGGCATCATCAGCCCGCTACAACTCAAGGGCAAACGAGTCATGTATCGCAAAAATATTGATGATGCGGTGTTACTGGCCATGTTTTCCGAAGCGGGGCTGGGTCTCAATGAACATATCCATGTCGATACGAGTTTTGACTATAAATCGTTACTGAATGGCGAAGCCGACGCCCTCGCGGGTTACACCACCAACCAGCCCTTCTACTATCAACAATCGGGCGTGCCAATTAACATATTGGCGCCGGCCAATTATGGCATCGATTTTTACGGCGATATGATCTTTGTCGAAGAAAGCTATCTGAAAGCGCACAAGGAACAAGCACTGGCCTTTCGCCGCGCGAGTTTGAAAGGCTGGGCCTACGCGCTAGAGCACCCCGAGGAAATTATCGATTGGATTCTCGCCAATTTGGATACCGACAAAAGCCGCGAGCATTTACTCTTTGAAGCAGAACGCACCGCCCGCCTGATCCAGCCGGAACTGGTGGAGCTGGGTTACGTCAACGCCAATCGCTTCCTGCGTATTACCGACATCTATAAAAGCCAGCAACTGGCCGATGCCGATGTCGAGCTTCAGGGCCTTACTTATCTGGACTATTTTGTCGACAATACAGCTGAGGACCTGAATCGATGGCTGTCGATTACCGGTACTGTACTGCTAATTTCCTTCATCGTTGCACTGGCATTATGGATTATTAATTTTCGCCTCAAGAGCAAAGTCACCGCGCGTACCAGGGAGCTGCAAACGGCCCACAACGAGCTCGATAACTACCTGAAGCTGATTAACCACTACGTGATAACTTGTACCATCGGCAACGATGGGCTCATGCAAATTGTCTCCGATGCCCTGTGCTCTATCACCGGCTATAGCCCGCAAGAGCTGATTGGCCAGAGACACGAAATGTTGCTACATCCAGACAATGACCTGGATATACTCCTGAACGTTCGCAAGCATATGGAAGCAAGGCAATTTTCGTCTGGCGAAGTAGCCTACCAGTGTAAAAATGGGCAAAAAATTTGGCTGGAATATGATCTGGCACCGCGGCTGGACGAACAGGGTGAGCCTATCGGCTTCACCGCAGTATTTATTGATATCACCGTGAAAAAAGACATTGAAACCCGGTCGCTCACCGATAGCCTGACCGGCTTACCCAACCGGCGTCAACTGGACGAAACGGTGGAGAAAATAATGGCCAATGCGGAACGGCATACACGGCCATTTTCGGTAGTACTGGTAGATCTCGACAAATTTAAACAAGTGAATGACAACTATGGCCATCAGGTGGGTGATGAGATCTTGAAAGAAACCGGGCGGATACTGCTGGAGAACACCCGAAAAGGCGATACCCCAGGCCGCTGGGGCGGAGAAGAATTCATCATTATTTGCCCCGAAACCGATGCTAACGCCGCCACACATCTGGCCGAGCATTTACGTGACATTATTGCAAACCACCCTTTCGACAAGATCGACCTGCAGACCGCCTCCTTTGGCGTGGCGCAGTGGGGCGTAGGTGAAAGCTACAAACAATTACTCAAACGAGCGGACCAGGCGCTGTATCAGGGCAAAGCCCAGGGCCGCAATTGCGTGGTAACCGCGGCATCTCACCAGAAGACGCACACTGAGTGAGCCTTAGCACTATTATAGTGCCATGTACCGTCAGTATTTCTTACACGCCCGTCTGCGGAAAACCGGAAGTTTCAACTTGCAATGCAATACGGTTGCGCCCGGCGTTTTTGGCGCGATACATGGCCGCATCCGCACGCTGCAGTAAATCTTTTATCCCGCGGTCATCCGGCAGCAGCTCACTGACACCGAGACTTACGGTGATCTCCCTGCCCTCCAGTGCATCTGACATTTGAGCCAGCCGCACCCGCTCGGCGATATGTTGCGCTTCAGCCAGAGGTGTCTCCACCAGCAGGATGGCAAACTCCTCTCCACCCAGGCGGATCACAAGGTCTGAAGTACGAGACTCATTCTGGCAGTGCTCGGCAAGCCTGCGTAACACCCGATCACCAAATGCATGCCCCCAGGTATCGTTAACCTGCTTGAAGTGGTCCACGTCAAGCAGCACCAGCGACAGCGGATGGCCGTAGCGGCGGGCCCGATCATACTCCGTCTCGCCTTGCATGCTGAAAAGGCGTCGATTAGCCAGTCCAGTCAGGAAATCCGTATAAGCATAGACCCGCTCAACGGAGAGGCGATGAGCAATCGACCAGGTAAAAAAGGCAAATGCCACAGCACAGCCGATCGCCGGCAGATGCAATAGTAGATCAGTATTTGGCAAGTAACCCGATACTCGCAGAGTGCCCAGCAAGGAACCGAGGTGCGCGACGGTCCAGCCCATGACGAATACCGAAGCGTAAGGCCGACGCCGATACCAAAGGTAAAAAGCGAGCACTATGGTTAATACGGGGCCGAGGCCCGCCACTAACGCCAGGATTGCCGCGAGCACGCCAATGGGTAATACCGGGGAAAGTACCACAGAGAACGCCAGCCATTGCAGCACGGCCACCAAACGATCAGCCCAGACGTCCTTGCCCGCCATTAGCAGGTAGCGTCGGTAGAACATCGCCCCAAAACCGAATAACAAACCGATAGTGGCAAGATGCAGGACGTTGGTATACGCCAGTAGCGTATTGGGCAGCCACAGACTGGGAAAGCCATTCAGGAAAGCCAGATACAGGCCATAGGACGACAGGTAGGCGGCCAGCACCAGCGCATTGGCTTCCTTGGCCAACCGCGCAGCAAATAGCAGGTACAGCACAGTGACGCCGATACCTCCGAACAATACCCCATAGGAAAGGCCCACAAGCTGCTCATGCCGCTGGAATTGCGCCGGCGACCACAGGGACAATTCCAGATTCAGATTGGACTCTGTCGCCACCCGCAAATACACCACCTGGGAAGAAGACGGTGGAAGCTCTAACTCAAAAGCAGCAATGCGACTACGCAAAGTACCACGAGGCACTACCGCTGTATCTCCAGCCACCGACACATCGCTGGGGCCGGACCCGGTATAAAGTCGGACATCGTCGGTGGGCGCGTAATCATGGCTCAGAATCACCCTGCGCGGCGCCGGATTGGGATTGACGATCTGTAGCCGGGCCCAATAGACCGAGCTGGTAATACCCAGGTTGAGGCTGTCGGGCTGTAGCACCGGGAACTGACCACTTTGCCAGGCAGACACTACCTGCTGGTAGGAGAGCGACCCGGCGGGATCCTCCAGCAGAGCCAGCTGGGTGGGGCTAATCCGCACACGCTCATTGGGCACAGTAATCGCCGCTGGTTCGCCGGAACGTGCAGGCACACAGCAAAGTAGCATAAGAAACAGCAACAAGTAGAGTTGACCAGTTTTAGCAAAGCAGGTCATATCAACATATCCGTAACCGGGAAATGAGGCTTGATTGTAACCCCGGGCTCCTCGCGCGCAACATGTAATACGTGCCTGGTGGCCGTCAATTTATTCTGCAGCGTGTGGGGTCTTCAGCATAAAAAGCAGCAGAATAGCCAAGAGGGATGCCGCCCCAGCACCTGCATAGCTAGCACTGAAATCGCCAGTTATTTCTGCAAAAAAACCTGCAAGAACCGGCCCCGCTGCCTGCCCGGCAGAAAATACCATGGTAAGTGCCGCCAGCGCATTCGCCGCTGACGCAGGACCAAAAAAGTCGCCCGATGAAGCGGCCATGATTACCGGTATGCTCCACGCTGCCAGGCCAAACAGGATAACCGAGACGTAAAGGCCGGGCATCCAAGCGCCAAATCCGACCAGCAGAAAGGAGGATGCCAAAATGGCAAAGGCGATGCCCATGCCACCGCGGCGGCCTATCCTGTCTGAAATCGATCCAAACAGCACGCCGGAAAAGACACTGCAAAGCCCGAACAGGGCCCACAGACTGCCAGCATCGGATTCGCTCAATTGGTAGCTGTCGACCATGCTGGTCACAATGAAGGTGACGTAGAGCATGTAAGTTGCGCCATAGATGCCAAATATCACACCCATATGCGCCAATAAGCGGATCTTGCCCGCGCGCGGTAGCGGTTCTTCGTGCCTGGCAGGTGCGCCCGGAACACGCCCAAAAGGCAGCAGTCCCATATCGCGGGGATAGTTTCGGATCAGTGTATAAGCCAACACCGCGGCACCACAGCTGATGGCCGCAAAAATAAGCCACCCCATCTGCCAGGATAGGAACCCATGAAAGGGCACCAGCTGCGGCACCACGAAACCGGTCATAATGATGCCAAAGCCGGGACCGGACATGACGATTCCGGCCGCCAATCCCCGGTGAGACGGGTAGAACCAATGCGACATAACACTCATAGCCGGCAAGACCACGCCGCCACTACCGATCCCCGTCAGGAAATAGAGCGAGCAGAGCAACAGAAAGTCTTCAGTGAACGCCATCCCCAGCATTGAAACCGCACCAAGCATCAGACCGGTAGCGGTCATTACGCGCGTGCGCAGCTTGGGCAGAAGAACCGGCACGACCAGGACGGCGATCAGATATCCGACCATATTAGTGAAGCCGAGCAGCCCGCCCTGGCCATAATCCAATCCCAGCGAAGCGGATATGGATGGCAACATCATGCCAAAGGCGAACCGGCTCAGACCGAGGCCGCAAAAAATAGATACAGCACCGGCTCCGGCAACAATCCAGGCGTAATGCGGGGTGCGCCTTGCTCTTAATGTATGCATGTTATCCATGGAGGCGCCAGGGGTCTTGAAAACCGTCACTGCCCCAAAACGGACTGTCGGATCTCGGTGTTCATAATGTTGTTTCCAGCGCAGTATTGGTGATTCAGTCGTAAATAACAACGCGGCGAACTTCGAGGTTACTCCGCTGTGGCGTAGCTGGCAGTGTGGCTACATCGCCGGCTGAGCTTCAGCGCTTGATGGGATTTCACGCTGCCAGGCTGACGTCAGCGACGGCCACGCCAGAGAGTGGGTCCACAACAGGGCCTGCAGGGACGAAATGCCCGTTCGTCGGCTGATTCCAGGAGAGGAAATAACCCTCCTTTGATGCCTGCAGATCCAGGGTGTCAGCGACCTCGGGTATCGCTCCCACCCGGCTCAAGTAGGCGGCAATATTGGTGTAGTCATAGATAAAGTTTTTGTTGAGGCGATACAGCGAGTGATATATCGCATCGAACCGCGACAGGTGCGGGTATGCATGTATATCGGCAAGCGTTAATGTTGCGCCAGCAATGAAAGGGCCAGTGTGTGCTAAATACGAGTCAAGCTTGCTCAGAGCCGCGAAGACTTTACTAAAATTCTCGTCGTAGTCAGTCTGATCGCTGGCAAAACCGGCGCGGTAGATGGGGCTGATAAGATCATCATTCAGCGACCTGATGATCTGATCTACACCAGTGCGCTGCGACTTCGGGTACAAAGTGTGGTGATCGGCAAACTCGACAGCTACTGAATCAAACATCTCAATAATCTCAGCGGACTCATTGTTGACGATTGTTTGTGTCTTCGTGTCGAACAGTACGGGAACGGATGCTCTGCCAGTGTACCCGGGTGAAGCCAGTGTGTAGATGCCGGGCAGACGATCAATCTGCTCCACCGGACTAGGACTATTCCCGTTGCCTGGATAGATATCAGACAGGTTCCAACCTTTCTCAGTCTGCACTGAGCCAGCAATCGTCAAGCCAATATGCCGCTCCAGCCCGGTAAGCTTTCGTGCAAGCTCAGTGCGGTGTGCAAACGGGCAGAGTTTCGAGGTGAACAACCAGTACCGCCCCGATTCGAACGGATATTCCGCGCTGCCCAGTGCGTTGTGAAACGAAGTGGTCGTGACGTGACAAAGTTCATCGGTACTCATGGTTAGCTCCAAATCGGCTAGTTTTTCATCTAGAGAGGTCTGTATGGTGAGACCTGTCCTCGGCGCTGTTTTACCTAACAAGCAGCGGGTTGCTGGTTTACCAGGTGTCTTTTCAGTATGTGAAGTGAATCCAGTCACAGTGTCCTCCACCGCGTTGATCGGGCGGTTGTTGAGATCACCTGGTATAGAATAGTATTGTTTAAACCGATCGGTCAACACGCTGCTTAGAGTGTCTGATCATATGTAAACAACTTTTTGTATAACAGCATCAACACCCTGTTCTCACCTTAAGGTTTAATAAGGCTCTCGCGCCGGTAGGGTTGTGGACTCCTGCAACGGGGGCAGTAGCCATAAGGTCATAGCAGTGAGACCTTCCCCGATCGTCCCTCTACTGAAGCGCCTCCCCTGTGGCCAGGTAACACCTATCGCGGTAAGCCCCTGGACCCAAGGAAGAACGTTCATCGACGGCGACGCAAGGAGTAGGAGATGCAGGAAATAAGGAGAAACTGTGGATTCTGTGCGCGTTTTCGAACTCGCTGAGCTATCTATCACCGCGAGCATAGCGGGGTAGTTGATGGCCGAAAAGTCAGAGGGGTTCGGATCCTGAGCCAGGTATTTCGCCAGTCGGAAAAGATTTCTTGAGCGTTCAGCAACTCATTCTGCTTATACTCTTCTATTCCGAACGATGATCCATGTCAGATTCAATTTTGATGCGGACGAGTTGTGCAAGAGTTCGAACATCCAACTTCTTCATGACTTGGGATCGATGGACTTCGACCGTGCGCTCACTGATGTTCAGTTCCTGAGCAATCACTTTGTTCATCTCGCCGTTTGCGACACGATTAAAGACTTCATGCTCTCGCCCGGTAAGGGAAGCGATTTTATCCGCTAACTGCTTTTGATCGCGTAGTTTCTGACGTGTATCCGTGTCGCATGTGAACGCTTCATTGATTCTATCGAGCAGGTCTTGTTCTCGAAAAGGCTTGCGAATAAAATCAAGTGCACCGCGGCGCATGGCCTCAACAGCCATTGGGATATCACCGTGCCCGGTAATAAAAATGATAGGTAACGAAGAACCTTGCTCATTGAGCTTTTCTTGCAAGTCCAATCCCGTCATGCGTGGCATGCGAATATCCAGCACCAGGCACCCCCCCCTGGCGGGGTCGTAAGCCGCCAGAAAATCGAGCGCGGATTCGAACAGTTCGCTAGGCTGATTGATTGAGTCGAGCAACAGGCTCAGACTCTCACGAACACCCTCATCGTCATCGACGATAAACACAGTTTGCGCGTTATGCATCTTGCTCTCCTGGATCAGCGGCTGGTAAAGTGAAATAGAACGTTGCACCGCCGCAATCATTATTGAAAAAATCTATTTGCCCACCATGTGACAGAACAATGGCGCGGCTAATCGAGAGCCCCAATCCCATTCCACTCTCTCTTGTAGTTGAAAAAGGCTTGAATATTTGTTCTGCTGCCCTGTCCGAGACGCCGCCACCGCTGTCAATGACCGATATTTCAATATCATTGTTCTGGCACAGGCGGGTCTGCAGCTTGATGATATCACCTCGCTCGCAGTGTACTGACTGCATAGCCTGCATTCCATTACGCAGCAGGTTCAACATCACTTGCTGAATCTGCACACGATCGACTGACACCGGCGGCAGCCCATCGGCAAGCTCCAGCTCTATTCCTATATCTCTAATCCGCGCATCGGCAACGGCGAGTGAAGTGACCTCTTCGATCAGCGAATTGCATTCTACAATATCGAAGGTGATAACGTGTTGTTCGGTCATTCTTTGCATGCGCTCGACAATTTCACCCGCGCGCAACGCGTGCTGGCTGAGCTTGTCCAGGATTTCTGGCATGCGGTCTTCTTTGCCGGAGCTCAAGAGTCGTTTGCCTGCCTGTGAGAACAGGGAGATTGCGGTTAGCGGCTGATTAATCTCATGTGCAATACCCGTAGCCATTTCGCCTAACATATTAAGACGGTCAACGTGGGCCAACTTCTCTGTCAGCTCCCTCTTTTCACGCTCGGCAGCGATGAGAACGGATATATCGCGAACAAAGCAGACCAGCTTGCGCTCCGTTTGATGTTGCATTTTACTGATAGACACTTGCGCCGGGAACTCTGAGCCATCGCGGCGTTTTCCAATAACCTCACGCCGCTCGAACCGGACGGACATTTCGCCGGTCTGTCGATAATGGGAAAAAAGCTCCTCATACTCCTTTTTATAAGGCGCGGGCATCAATAGACTGAAACTCTTACCCACCATTTCTTCTGGTGTGTAACCAAACTTCAGTTGTGCCGCTGGATTAAACGCCTCGACTTTGCCGCCTGCCCCAACTGTTATAACAGCGTCAATCGCGGCGGCAACAATCGACTCGGAATAGCCTTTCTCCTGAATAAGTGAACGTTCGGTACCTTTACGATCCGTGATATCGGTAAGAAAGCCATCCAACACAAGATCCTCGCCCTCATCCGGATAGACCGCAATGCCCCGGTCCCACACCCAGCGTTCCTCGCCGGCCTGCGCTCGTATGCGATATTCTATGTCGAAGCGCCTTTTCCCCGCCACGGCTTCTGCTACGGACTGTTTCACCCTGGCGAGGTCATCCGGATGAATCAACTCGCCCCACAATACCTGATCTGTTCTCAATGCGTCCCGGTCGTAGCCACAGAGCGCCCGGCATCCGTCGCTGACAAATTCCATTGACCAGGGATAATGCTCCTGGCAGCGGTAACTCATCCCTGGAATGTTTGAGAGCAAACGCCTGAAACTCTGCGCATCTTCGAGAGCCTTTTTAGCTCGACTACGCGAGCGCAACAGGTAATAAGTGATCAATGACGCCAGGCTACTCAACAATATAAGAAGTACCAGCATGGCGATTGAGAATAGCGCGGTGGACTCAGTTGAATTTACAATAATCGCCCGTTCGCGGGCAACCAGCATGTACCAGACAAGTGCGATTACGGCAGCGACAACCAGCCCTGCCAGCGCTGAGCGAACAAGGACAGCACGCCGCCCTGCCATCTTCGATTTGTCCTGCTTGTCCTGACTCAAGAGTGCCTCGTTGCTCGAAAGGCTGGTTTTTCTCTATAAATTTGTATCATGATCACATAGCCCCCTCCAGACAACCCAAACATGATCGGTGGGATTAGCCGGAAAATACGGGATCGTACAAACGCATAGACAGGTAGGACGTTGAATCGTCGTTTTTCCATTAACACAATGGGATACAGTGAGCTAATGACTCCAAACGGGCAGAACTCACGGATGCAGTTTGCTGCAAATGTTCTGTGCCGAACAGAGCTACGCCGCATACACAGAGCGAGCGTAGCGATATGAACCAAGGCCTGCGTTTTGTTATGTCTTTTTGGTGGCTCGCAACATCCAAGCCGTCTTTTCATGGATCCGCATACGATCAGAAACTAGCGAGGCTGTTGATTCATCGTCAGCTGCTTGCGCTACTTTCAATACTTTACGACACGTTCGAATTACCTGTTCGTGACCTAAGGTTAACAACTCAACCATCTCCGATGAACTTGGCACACCATCGACTTCTTTAATGGAACTGAGCTTCGAAAAGGCTTTATAGGTCGCTGGCGCAGGTACGTCAAGTGTTCGAATACGTTCAGCAATATCATCGACTGCAACTGCCAGTTCCGTATAGTGCTCCTCAAACATTAAGTGCAACTCACGAAACTGAAGTCCCGTGACATTCCAGTGAAAATTGTGCGTTTGCAAATATAGCGTATAGGAATCCGCCAAAAGACGCTTTAATCCGTCTGATATCTCCGTTCTATTTTTCTTGCTTATGCCAATGTCTATATCACTCATTTCATTCCTCCTTGTGTAGACTTGTGGTAAATACAACACCTTTCTTAACCATCCAGGACTGGCGCTGCATCTCTCGATTAGGAATATTTATATTTATATCATGGGGAGCATAAGCGTAAACTAAGCACTATTGCTATCCGTTAGGCACACATTAATATCAGGGATACCCACAATACTTCTAAGTTGACCACCGAGTCACAATTTCGCCTTTCTGTGAACGTTGAACTCGTTGCGGTATTTCGAACCCGATTGTGCGCGGATAAAAACGCCGTTTTCCGGCCTCGGCAAACCAATTTCGCGCACTATTTGCAGCGAGAAGGCAGTGCTGGACGTACGATAAGTACCTGGATAACACGCCTTTCTATCCCTGAACACAGGATGTTTTTACGATGAAAAAAAGTGTGAAGCGCGCAATGGCTGGTGCGGGATTAGTCCTTGTTGCCGCCGGATGCTGGGTGTTGTGGCAATACTACCAGGCCCCGCCATTGCCCGCTGGGTTCGCCTCGGGCAACGGGCGAATTGAAGCTGTACAGGTCGATATTTCGACAAAAATCGCCGGCCGCGTTGAGGCCATATTGGCGGAGGAAGGCGATCTCGTTAAGTCGGGCCAGATACTCGCACAGATCGACACCGACCAATTACAAGCCCGGATGCTGGGAGCCGAGGCCGATATAGCTGGCGCCGAAAGTCAGCTCGATGCGGCCCAGGCCCTCGTTGCCCAGGCCAAGGCGCAAAAAACCCTGGCAGAAAAAGAACTTTTCCGCGCTGGCGAGTTGGTCAAAAAGGACCTCACAAGCAGGGAGCAATATGACACCCGTGTCAGTCAGCTGGCGGTTGCCAAAGCAAATCTTGACGCGGCTAAGGCGACACTCGTGTCGCGCCAGCGTAGCGTAGAGGCGAAGCGTGCAGATGCCAAGGAGATCCAGACACAGATTGACGATGCAACACTCGTTTCCCCAACCATCGGTCGAGTGCTGTATCGCCTTGCCGAGCCCGGCGAAGTGCTCGGCATTGGTGGCAAGGTTCTGACACTCGTTAATCTTGCCGATGTCTATATAGAGGTTTTCTTACCCTCGGCTCAGGCTCATCGTATCGCTATCGGAGCCGAGGCCCGGATCAAGCTGGATGTTCTGGATTTTTCTATCCCGGCGACAGTGAGCTTCGTCTCGCCGGAATCCCAGTTCACACCGAAGCAAGTCGAGACAGCGAGCGAGCGCGAAAAGCTCATGTTTCGCGTCAAGGTGCGTGTTCCACAAGCACTCGTACTCAAGCACATCGAAGAAGTAAAGACCGGCGTTCGCGGTGTCGCTTACATTCGGCTAACCCCACGGACGGGCGAAATACCTCCTCCTTGGCCTGAAGCGCTGCAGCAGCTGCCGCCCGATTTCGAGGCACCCGAGGTGAGCGAGCTACCTGCGTATAATCCACATGGCTGAACAAGGCCCTCCGGTTGCCCGCCTTCAAGAGATCACACATGCCTATAAAAACGTGCAGGCCGTCAAGGATGTGACACTGGATATCCCCTCAGGCCTGATGGTCGGCCTGCTAGGACCAGACGGCGTCGGCAAGTCGACCCTCTTGGGGCTTATCTCGGGGGCACGCAAGCTGCAACAAGGTCGTCTAGAGGTACTCGGTGGCGACCTGGCATCGGCGGCCCACCGCAATCTCGTCTGCCCACGCATTGCCTACATGCCCCAGGGACTGGGCAAAAACCTCTACGCCGAACTCAGCGTCGCGGAGAATCTGGACTTCTTCGGCAAGCTATTCGGTCAGGCTCCGTCTGAGCGCAACGCACGCGTCGATAGGCTGACAAAGGCAACCGGACTCCACCCTTTTCTACAAAGACCGGTCGACAAGTTGTCGGGGGGTATGAAGCAGAAACTCGGACTGTGCTGTTCGCTCATTCATGATCCCGACCTGCTGATACTGGACGAACCGACCACCGGCGTCGATCCGCTGTCGCGACGCCAGTTCTGGGAGCTGATCGCCACGGTGCGCCGCGAGCGTCCGGGCATGAGTGTGCTTGTGTCCACCGCCTATATGGACGAGGCCGAAGGTTTCGACTGGCTGGTCGCCATGGACGCTGGACGTGTTCTTGACACCGGCACACCACAAGCACTCAAAGCCAAGACCGGCGCAGAGGACCTCGAAACGGCATTCGTTCAACTGCTACCAGAGGAGAAACGCGGCGATAAGAACCGGCTGAGTATCCCGCCGTTAGAGAAGACCCAGGGAGCGCCGGCCATCCTCGCCAGGGGTCTGACCCGACGCTTTGGTGATTTTACCGCAGTCGATAATGTCAGTTTCGAAATTCAAGCCGGTGAGATCTTTGGCTTTCTCGGCTCAAACGGCTGTGGCAAGACCACCACCATGAAGATGCTGACGGGGCTTCTGCCCCTGTCCGAGGGCGAGGCTTTCCTTTTCAACAAGCCCGTAGATGCAAATGATCTGGAAACTCGGAAGCGTGTGGGTTTCATGTCCCAGGCGTTTTCTCTTTATGGTGAACTGACTGTGATGCAGAACCTGAAGCTGCATGCCCGCTTGTTCCACCTCCCCGCAGAGAAGGCAAGGAAGCGCATCGCTACCCTCGTCGACCGCTTCGGCCTGCGCGAGCACATGGCCACAAAGGCGTCCTCACTGCCGCTAGGCATTCGACAACGCCTTTCCCTCGCCGTCGCGGTCATACACGAGCCGGAGATGCTGATACTTGACGAGCCAACCTCCGGTGTCGACCCAGTCGCACGAGACGAGTTTTGGGAACTGCTGGCTGAGTTATCCCGTCGCGACAAAGTAACGATTTTTATCTCCACCCATTTTATGAACGAGGCATTGCGGTGCGATCGCATATCACTCATGCACGCCGGCAAGGTGCTGGTCTGTGACGAGCCGCAACATCTGGTGGAAGCCAGGGGCGCTACCTCGCTGGAAGAGGCCTTTATCAGCTACCTCGAAGATGCGATCGATGGGACCCACGAGGGAGGTGGGGCAACGGCGCCAACACCGACCGTGAACCCGCCAGAGCTGAGCGATTCGTGGGCCGCCGATGCAAAACTGTATGGCTTCAGTCTCAGCCGGCTGCTGGCCTACAGTTATCTCGAGACGATGGAGGTCATGCGTGACCGAGTGCGACTGGGGTTTGCCCTGCTGGGAAGTGCGATCCTACTGATCGTCATAGCCTATGGCATCTCGCTGGATGTCGAAGATCTTACCTTCGCCGTGATGGACCTCGATCGCAGTCCGGAGAGTCGTCAATATGTGAGCAATTTCCAGGGCTCTCGCTATTTTACTGAACGCCCAGAAATCCACAGCAAAGACGAGCTAGAACGGCGCCTGAAATCCAACGATATAACCCTGGCCATTGAGTTTCCACCAGACTTCGGGCGGGACCTCAAAAAGGGTGAGACACCCAGCGTTTCTACCTGGATTGATGGCGCCAATACGACGCGGGCCAGCACCATCGAGGGCTATGTTGCAGGTGTCCACGTCCACTATCTCACCGAGTATGCGACAAACGCCGGTTACGACGCGAGCGCTATATCAAAGGTCTCACTGGAACCGCGCTACCGTTACAACCCATCATTCGAAACCATCTATTCGATCGGACCGAAGACGCCAGCCATGCTGTTGCTACTGATTCCAGCCATCCTGATGGCCGTCAGCATGGCGCGAGAGAAAGAGATCGGGACCATCACGAATTTCTACGTCACGCCGACCACCCGATTCGAGTTCCTGATCGGCAAGCAACTGCCCTATATCGCCATCGGAATGGTCAACTTCGCTATTCTGACTCTACTGGTCATATTTCTGTTGGAAGTACCGTTGAAGGGCAGCCTGCTAGGTCTGAGTATAGGTGCTCTATGTTACGTCTGCGCTTCAACGGGATTTGGCTTGTGGGTTTCATCAGTCACAAACTCTCAGGTCGC
This sequence comes from uncultured Haliea sp., assembly GCA_963977485.1. Taxonomy (GTDB): domain Bacteria; phylum Pseudomonadota; class Gammaproteobacteria; order Pseudomonadales; family Halieaceae; genus JARRPM01. The sequence continues at coordinate 112,714 of CAXBOW010000002.1, read as the reverse complement.
CGCGGTATTCGCCACCACCATCCTGTCCCTGCTGCCGACAATCATGTTCTCCGGGTTCATTCAACCAACGTCGACGCTGGAAGGCGGCGGGCACTTCATTGGTGCGATATGGCCCGCCACCTACTACATGCATCTTAGCGTTGCGACTTTCACCAAGGGGCTGAACTTTCTTGAAGTGACCGGCGACCTCGCCGTGCTCGCGATCTTCGGGCCGGTTTTCGTAGCCATTGCAGCCCTGTTCCTGAAAAAGCAGGAGGCCTGAGCGATGAAAACCTGGATCAACATTTTCTGGCTCGGCACCAAGGAACTGCGCAGTGTGCTCGGTGACGTCGTCATGGTTGTGCTAATCGTCTGGGCATTCAGTTTCCAAATCTATGCACGTTCTGTGGCGATCAGTGAGTCCGTCAACAATGCCTCCATTGCCATCGTCGACGAGGATCAGTCGGCGCTTTCGCGCGCCATTGCCAATGCATTTTTTCCGCCGTATTTCAAACAGCCGGTCATGATTTCGCCGGCCGAGGTCGACCAGGGGATGGATCAGGATCGCTTCATGTTCGTGGTCTCGATTCCGCCAATGTTCGAAGAGGATGTCCGCCGCGGCCGCCAGCCCGCTGTCCAGATTGATATCGACGCCACCGCAGTTACGCAGGCAAGCCTCGGTAACAGCTATATTCAGAGTATCGTCCGCAACGAAGTAAACCACTTTGCAAACCGTTCTAACGCCACGACAGTCTATCCGGTAACGCTGGTGCAACGACGTGCCTTCAATGCCAACGGCACGGGCATGTGGTTCAGCGCCATCGTCGCACTGCTCGACAACCTATCGATGCTGACAATTATACTGACTGGCGCGGCGCTGTTGCGTGAGCGTGAACACGGTACTATCGAACATCTGCTCGTCATGCCACTGACCTCATTCCAGATCGTTATGTCCAAGGTCTGGGCCAACGGCTTGATCATCCTCGTCGCCTTCTCGTTATCCATGTGGTTTGTGGTTGAGGGCGTGCTCGACGTGCCGATCGCAGGGTCGCGACTACTACTGCTTGGCGGCACCACTATCTACCTGTTTGCAGCCGCAGCCATTGGCATCTTTCTGGGCACAATCGCGCGCACTATGGCGCAGTTTGCTCTACTGATGATGATGGTAATCATCCCGATGATGCTGTTATCCGGCGGCATGACCCCGATCGAGAGTCAGCCCGAGATCATCCAACCGGTGACCTGGTTCCTGCCATCGCGCCACTACATGGCATTTGCCCAGGCGGTCGTGTTTCGCGGCGCTAATCTCAGTATTATCTGGCCACAGCTCCTCACGATCATAGGGCTGGGATCTGTCTTTTTCGCTGCCAGCCTCGCCCTGTTTCGTCGATCTATCAGCGTCAGCAGGTAGATAAAGAGGGCCTCGCAAGCCTACAAACACGGTCTGTTGACGACCTTTGAAGCCGTCTTCCACCCCCATGTATAGTCATATACATAATCAGCAATTTGTGTTCTATTACCGGTTCTGCTGCCGTCAATAGTCACTGCTTTTTGAGAAAAATGCCAATAGACCTACCAATTCGAAAAATACTGGACTCAGTGCCCGATGCGCTGGTCGTGGCTGATGCCACTGGTGTCTTCGTCATGGTCAACGGCGCGGCCGAAGTCTTATTCGGCTATACACAGGAAGAGCTCCTCGGCATGTCTATTGAGGAGCTGATGCCGGAACGCTTCAAAGCGCGCCATGTGCAGCATCGACAACATTTTCTGTCTCATCCGCGAACACGTGCAATAGGCGAAAGGCTCGAAATGCCCCTTATCTGTCAACGCAAGGACGGCAGTGAGTTCCAGGCGGAGATCAGCCTGGGACCCTTCGAAAGCGAGCAAGGCATCTATATCACCTGTGCCATACGCGATATCACAATACGGGCACTTGAGAACCAGAAGCTCAGACAGTTACTAGACTCTTCAGCAGACGCGATGATTGTTGTCGACGCCAAAGGAGAGATGGTTCTGGTCAATGCACAAACTGAAGCATTGTTCGGTTACGCACGCGATGCGCTACTGGGTAACTCGGTCGACATGCTACTTCCAGATCGTTTCCGCTCCGCACATTCCACGCATAGAGACTCCTTCTTTGCCAACCCTCGGGTCCGGCCCATGGGCCAGGATCGCGCTGCGCTCTACGCACGGAAAAAAAGCGGTGAGGAGTTCCAGGTCGAGATCAGCTTGAGCCCCGTACAAACGGCGAACGGTTTACTTATGTCCAGCGCTATTCGTGATATCACTTCTCACGTTGAAGCTGAGCGTGAGTTGGAGGCCGCTAAAGAAATTGCTGAAAGGGCCAGTACCAGCAAGTCACGTTTCCTCGCGGCCACCAGTCATGACTTGAGACAACCTTTGCAGTCTCTGGGACTGTATTTGTCAGCGATGTCAGGTCTATCCGACGGCGTCCAGCAGCAACAAATCCTGGGTAATATGCGTCAGACTTTAAACAGCATGGCCGAACTTATCAGCGCGCTGCTGGATATCTCGAGATTCGAGGGTGGAATGGTAGTCGCCGACAGACGTGACTTTCATCTGCACGAGATAATCGTCCCGATTATCACCGCCAATATTCAACAGGCCCAGAAAAAAGGCCTGGTCCTCGAAAACACCGGCACCGATTGTGTAATCCACAGCGACCCCTCACTACTCAAGCGTATTATCGAAAACTTTGTGGCCAATGCGGTACGCTACACTGAACACGGTCGTATTATCATCGATTGTCAGTGTGACAATGACATCGCCCATATCTCCATCTCGGATACCGGCATTGGCATACCCGAAGAGGCTCTAAACAAGATCTTCCAAGAGCATTATCAGCTCAAGAACGAGTTACGCCAACAACGGCAAGGACTCGGGCTCGGTCTGTTCATTGTCGATCTTGTCGCAGATATACTCAAACACCCTCTCCATGTGTCGTCCGTACTTGGCGAAGGCTCAACCTTTGCGCTGGATGTCCCACTGGGGACCTCTGAACCAGCGCGGCAGAGTTCCACAACCAGAAGTTATCCCCGTGCTGACGGCAGCCGCATTCCGACCATACTTTTTGTGGACGATGACCCGGCAATTGTCGATGCGGCCACCATGTTGCTGGAGTCTTTCGGCGCAACCGTCCATGGCGCCATGGACGGCGACGATGCAATAGCTCATCTTCAAGCAGGCGTTTATCCGGACCTTGTAATCTCAGATTATCGGCTTCCAAAGTACAACGGAATCGAAGTAGTTCGTCGCATTCGTCAAGCGATGCTTAAAGATTTACCGGCGGTCATTATGACCGGCGATACCTCCACGCAAGAGATCGAGGCCGCAAACCTCAAAAACTGTACTGTATTGCACAAACCTGTCGACAGTGACCAGCTCATTTCTATCATGAATTCCGTAACAGTTTAACTGACTGACCAGCTCCACCACCCACATAGTGCAAGCCTACCAGGCCAATTGTGCTCGAACTGGCGGTGCGGATGCACGCGTGGGGCTCGCAGACACCCCGCTTCGGGGCCGAATTCACGGCATATCGGCGGTAAAAAGCCGACAGACTTGAGCCAACATACATTTTTTGTATATCCACCTGCGGGATGTGGTTATCCACAATAGGCCCGGCACCACATTGAATGGATAATTTCAATTCATCCAATTTGACAGGAGTGTGCCATGCAAGCAAATAAACTGCAGTACCACAAGGACAGTTCCTCAGTCACTATCCGGCCTATAAGACTCACCGACACTGGCATGGAAGCAGAGTTCATGCACCGGCTTTCGCCTTCTACGAAACACTTCAGGTTTCTGGGTGGCGTGCAGGAACTTTCACCGGAACTGCTCAGGTCATTTTGTAACGTGGATGGACACTATTCAATGGCCTTTGTCGCTACCATTCTAGAAGATGGCAAGGAAGTTGAGATTGGCGTCAGTCGGTATGCGCCAAACGCTAACGAGGACGTACGTGAAATGGCAGTGACGGTTGCCGATGAATGGCAAGACCATGAAATCGGGAGACTACTTACAGAAAAACTTATGGAGTTTGCCAAGGGGCACGGCGTCAGGCGCTTGTATTCTGTAGACCTTGCGGACAATACCTCAATGCGTAGCCTTGCCAAGGATATTGGCATGAGCAGGCAGCGTGACCCTGAAGATGCACATCAAGTCATTTATTCAGTGTCTTTATAGGATTCCACATCTCGCTGTGGAATGTCGCGAACACAGAGTTTTCCTGTGTAGATATGAGCTTGTGTATGCTTGAGGCGCAAAAAGGTATAGCAGTGCCGCATGAACACGTGGTCCACCTTGTTGATCCTGATGAGAGTATCGGAGAAGCACTTTCCCTACTTTTGGGCACCTACGGCATTATTGTTCGCAGCTATTCAGATGCAGAGTCTTTCTTGCAGGCTTACCAAGCGGGACAGGCGCAAAATGGTTGTCTGCTCATAGCGGATAACCTCCCCGGCGAGAACGGCTTGTGCTCGGTTCGCGCGCTGCGTGAACATGGCTTCTCTCTACCAGTGATCGTCATAACCGGCTCTATCAACGCGGGTTTTCGCACCCGAGCTCTGCAAATGGGAGCAACCGAAGTACTTGAAAAACCATTAATGGATGGTCTACTAATTGAAAAACTGGGCACATTACTGCCAGGCGCAACGGGTCTAACTGACTCTGTTGCAAGCGGTTTTCGGCTCTCTGACGGCACCCTGGTGACGTTTCGCGTCATGCGCCCCGAGGATGCCGAGATGGAAAAATCGTTCATAACAAAGCTGTCTGCGCAATCACGCCATTCGCGTTTTTTCTCGAACATCAAACAACTATCGGCCAAAATGCTAGAACAGTTCACTCACCCCAACTACCCCGAAAGTTACGCGCTTATGGCGACCATCAACAATGGCGATAGAGAACAGCAAATAGGTGTTGCGCGCTATATGCCTACAGATACCCAGGGCGCTGCGGAATTCGCGGTGGTCGTGGCCGACGAATGGCAGGGGCAAGGGGTCGCGACGGTTTTGCTCCGCGGCCTTACAACCGCCGCCGCGATTGCCGGTATCCGACGATTGCAGGGATTGGTGCTGCATGACAACACCGCAATGCGGCGGCTTGCCCAAGCACAAGGTTTTTCATCAACGCGTTGCTCACGTGATGCGTCCATGTTCAGTATCGCGAAGTGTTTAAACTTCGTCGGCGACGCTAAAGAATGAAGCGGCTACCTTTGACAGGGCGTTGCTGACATGTCTGTACTCGCATGGATTATCGTTGGTGGACTTCTGATGAGCTCTATCGCAATGGTTGGCAGCATCACCCTGCTTCTGAAGCCAGCAACACTACAGCGAATCCTTCTGCCACTGGTGTCATTTGCCGCCGGCTCATTGATTGGCGGGGCTTTCTTCCACATGATCCCGGCCGGCATTGCACAATCCGGCAGTACCACAGGGTTCTATGTCTGGATTGTTTTGGGTTTTTGTACCTTCTTTGCCCTGGAGCAGTTGCTTCACTGGCACCATTGCCATCGCGCCAGTGCCGAGTGCAAGCAGCCCCTGACATATCTGATTCTTATTGGCGATGGACTTCACAATTTCATAGGCGGTTCAGCGATCGCCGGTGCCTTTATCGCTGACATTCGCCTGGGTATCACCGCATGGCTTGTGGCAGCGGCGCACGAAATACCACAGGAACTGGGCGATTTTGGTGTATTAATCCATGGTGGGTGGGGAAAACGTAAGGCGCTGATATTCAATGTATTGTCAGCACTGACTTTCCTTCTCGGTGGTCTGTTGACATACACATTGTCCTTCAATATCGACGTCGATTTCCTAATCCCATTTGCTGCAGGGAACTTCATTTATATTGGCGCGTCTGACCTGATCCCGGAACTTAAGGAACATGATAACGTTTGGCTCAACCTGACAAACTTTCTTTCGTTCTGTTCAAGCCTGGGCTTGATGCTGGTTGTCAAATTACTCGCGGCGTAGACTTTATGAGGCACAAGCGACCCACTGTGCCTAGTCAGGCACGACCGGTGCGGACGGCTCCAAACCTTCGATCTCGACTTCGGGGTCATGTTGCAGGATCAATTGATTAATCCGTTCTACCTGATTTTGCGCCACATCAACCATAATAAGAAGTTTGCCTGCATCAATGTCTTTCTCAAACGCTTTAAGTCGTGAGTTTGGAAATGCAGCACCTGCCATTCCGGTCAGAAAAGCACCCACACTGGCACCCATAGCGCCGATAAGCAGTATGCCACCGCCGCCAATTACAATGCCGGCCGGCGGGAATGTCATGGCAACAAGGCCCAGGAACAATCCACTCACGCCGCCAAACGCGAGACCTCGTTCATAGGCGGGCAAAAAGTCGTCGTCTTCAGGCCCCCCATCGGGCAGATCACCCAAGGTCTCACTGGAACGTGCTATCACATAGATATGCTTGTCGCTTATCCCATCTTCTTTCAAGTCTCTTATCACAGCTAAAGCATGTTCACGATCGGGTGATAAAAAGCACAAGCGTTTCATGTAATAAACTCCACAGTGGTCGTTTGAGCTTCGCTCAAGCTAATAGAAATGGCCCATAAATGCATATTAGTCCAGCAACAGCATCACGACCGGTCATCACGGTATATATATCAGCCGAGATAATTGGCAATTATCGCTGCACCAGCCATAAAGACGATAACGCATGCGATGAGCAAAAGGGCGTTGCGACCGGCCGCATTGGATTTTCGCATTAGATGTATTCTCTCGAGCGATTAGAAAGCAGTAATTTTGCCTTTTCAAAAAATGGCCCACAACTGTGGATTCCCGCAATGAGCTACGCACTCTTACTCTGCGAGCCCGAGTCGTTGTCATTAGCATTATTGCTACTTGTTCAGCAGCGAGAAGATGAAGCACGCACATTATTAGAACCATTAGCGTCCGGAGTGCCGTCTCAAATATCTTCATAAGGTAATCAATAGCTCATTTTCCGACTTCCCGAAAGAACACTATTTCAATGCCTCAAAGCCGGTGATGACATCCATCAGCTCGTTGGTAATTTCAGTTTGCCGAACGGATCGCATCTCACCCTTTACCTCTTCTGCGCGATCATCAACCGATTTCTCAGCTTGTTGCATCAGCCCCAGGCGTGCCGCATTTTCAGTCACCATAGCCTCCGCCGAAGCGCGAAACATACTAACGAAAATATAGCTGCGGATGAGTGCCGACAGGAGAGCATCGGGGGCCATACTGTAATTCGGCAAACTTCTTGATTCCCAGCGTTTTTCCGGTTGTAGCAGTTTTTCCTCCAGCGGCAGCAGTTGCCGGATAACGGGTTCCCGTTCGCTGCGGGGGCCACGCATCGTATACGCCAGCGTGACGTCGATATGATTTAGCTGCTGCCCCCGAGTGATTGCGTCAAGTTGCGCGACGATATCGCCCGCCAGACGGCCGATACCGTCAGCCGAAGCTGGCGGCAGCAACACTGACTCCGGAACCAATCCCAGCTCGACCAGCGCATCGCTCATCCTCTGGCCGATGCAAAACACACGCTGTTTTTGTTTCACCTGGCTTTGGCAATAATCTATTACTAACTGCGCAAGTCCCTCATTGTAGTTTCCACAAAGGCCATGATCGGAACCGAACACCACTACCACTCGCTCTGCACCATTGTGTACAGGCAACCTGACCTCACCGGTTCGGTACACGAATGCGGCAAAACCATCGATAATCGTTTGGTGGTAGGCCTCTATAGCGCTAGCAGCGCGTTCATAGGGTGTCGCATTAATAGCCGACAGCGTCTTCATGGTATGGACGATGCCCCGAATACTGGTAAGCGTATCGCTCTTACGCGTTAGCGTTTCAAGTGTTTGCGCCATCACTCGCCTCGCCTGGTGACTGTGTTCCGGCAACTTTCAGGGCCTTGCGGGCAACCCGAAGTATCAACTCCTGGTCTTCTTGACTCAAGCCCTCATTGTGCGTGATACGTTCATCGATAGACTGTAATTCATGCTGCGCCGCTACGCGCACTCTGTCCATGCATGCAGCCATATCATACTCGGTAATCTGATCAAACAAGCCCTCCATCGCTGCCACCAACACCGCCAGTTGCTCTAAAGCCGACATGGGATCACGCTCGGCTTGACGCAGCGCTCGTCGAACCGCCGCACCACGGGTCAGGCGCGCTCGTATCGTGTCATCCAGGCGCGTGCCAAAACGGGAAAATTCTTCAAGCTCCTCAAACTGCGAGAGCGTGACCCGCAAATTCCCGGCCACCTCGCGCAACGCCTTGCCCTGCGCTTTACCGCCCACGCGAGACACTGACAGCCCCAAATCGACGGCGGGAAACTGGTTTTTTCGTACCAGACGCGGTGACAGGTAAATCTGGCCGTCTGTAATAGATATCAGGTTGGTGGGAATATATGCCGAGAGATTTTCCGCCTGGGTTTCGACCACAGGCAAAGCGGTAATGGAACCACCGCCACCCGATAGATTAAACTGCCCTGCCCGCTCGAGCAACCGGGCATGTACGTAAAATATATCACCGGGAAAAGCCTCTCGGCCCGGTGGCCGCCGTAACAGTAATGAAATCTCGCGATAAGAACGTGCATGGTGGGTTAGATCGTCAAATACGATGAGTACATCCTGCCCCTGATCAGAGAAATATTCCGCCATGCTCATCGCCGCATAGGGTGCGATATAGGCTAACGCTGGCGCTTCCTCATCGCCGATGGACATCACCACCGTGCGCGCCATCATATTGCCCTTCTTCAGCGCGCCAATAACCCTGGCAACCGCATCACCGCGCTGCCCAATGGCACAATAAATGCAGGTTACTTTAGTACGCACCTGATTGAGTATGGCATCCACTGCGATAGAGGATTTTCCCGTTTGGCGGTCACCAATAATGAGCTCACGCTGACCGAGACCAACGGGTACGGCGGCATCAATCGCTTTGATGCCCGTAGCCAGTGGTCGAAAGATCGCTGATCTACTGAGAATACCCGGCGCTGGCGCCTCAATCGGACGCTTAGCCACTGCAGCAATTGGCCCCATACCATCCTTGGGCCGGCCAATGGAATCTACGACACGTCCAAGCAATGCGGCACCAACGGGCACACTAACCACTTTATTGGTACGACGCACATCCTCCCCCAGGTTGATGAGTTCAGACGGACCTAGCAGTATAACGCCGAGTCGCCCGGGCTCCAGATCAAGCACGACACCTCGCACCCCGGAGGCAAACATCAGCAACTCATCGGCGAGCGCCCGGGCCAAGCCGGAAACCACGGCGACACCGTCTCCCACCGCTGTCACCTGCCCGACTTCGGTTATCACAGGTTCTGGTGACGGGGTTGATAGCAGTGTATCTACCCACTCCTCAAAACGCTTGCCGTCAACCTTTTCTGGCAGCTCGGGGTCTGCATTTAGCGGGGGCGTTTTAGCCGACATCGCTTTGCATCCGATCTGAAGTCCCTACCGCCATTCGCTCATGTAGCAAGGCGTCGAGCTCATCGGTATAACTGTCGATAGTCCATGCCACCTGGGCGCCGCCAACTCGTAGAATTAAACCCGGTGCCTGATCGGGGTCCACGGCAAAGGTCAGGGAAGTACCCGGTAACAGCTGCTCTATTTCAGCTTGCATTTGATCCTGCGCGGCCTTAGACAACGGCTCGTGGGTGGTGGCCTCAGCCGCGGTGCTGGCACCAGCCGCCTCTCGAATATCTTCTGCAATCGGCTGCAGTCGCGCACCAACATGGCGAACGATCGCCTCCTCCAGCGTCTGGTCCGCGAGGTCATGAAGTGCTTTACGAGTCAGCTCCAACATCGTTTGTGCTCCGGCCTGGTGCAGCGCAGTAGTAAACTTCTGGCTCTCTCGCTCCTGTTGCTTGTGCCAGTCCTGGTATTCCTGCTCGAGTTTGGCGCGGGCATCGGCCAGCAAGCTGTCGCGCTGACCTTCAGAGTCCTTAAGCGCCTGGTTAACCATGGTTTCCTGATCGGCCAGTAATTTTTCCTGCTGTTTTCTGTATTCTTCTGCCGCTATCTTCGCTTTTTTCTGCGCCTCTTCCGCACTGTGCATGCGCTTGGAGATTTCGGCCTCACGGGCGTCGATACCGTCCAGAATGGGACGATAAAGAAAATGCTTCAGCAACCAGACCAACACCAGAAAATTGGCGATCTGAGCAATAACGGTAATCCAGTCGATGGACATAACCTGCACTCCCTCCGATTAAGTGGCTCGCTCTAGCCGCCGGCCGCAGCACCAGCCTGAAGAAAATCCATGAACGGATTGGCAAAGAGTAGAATCATTGACACGACAAAGCAGTAAATTGCCGTTGACTCAATCATCGCCAGACTGACGAACAATGTTCGGGAAATGGTGGACGCGGCATCAGGCTGCTGCGCCATCGCCGTTAGTGCGGCGGCTGCCGCGCGCCCCTCCCCCAGAGCCGGTCCGAGGGCACCAAAAGACACCGTGAGTCCTGCAGTAAAAATGGATATAACCGCAATAATAATGGAATCTGTCATGATTCATCCTCCAGATGTGAAGTTGCCGCCCTATTTTTCTCTGACGACTTTGATTGCTTGATTGACCGCGTTGACTGCACTGTTGCGGTAGAGATATAAACGGTTGCCAGAATGGCAAAAATATAGGCCTGAATCATACCGGTAAGCAGTCCCAGCATATCCATCACAACCGGGAAAAAAAACGGTGCTATACCCAGCAGTATGGCGGCAATGACAGCTCCGCTCATGATATTGCCATAAAGACGAATGGCCAGTGATATCCCTCGCGAAAACTCACCGACAATATTAAACGGCAGCATTATTACCGATGGCTGAATGTACGTTTTCAGATAGCGGACCAAACCACCACTGGCAATTCCGAACAGCGGTACCGCCACAAGTACTGATATCGCCAGAGCCGCAGTAGTAGAAAGAGATGATGTGGGCGGCGAAAAACCGGGAATTACCAGCATCAAATTAGATAACGCGATAAAAAGGAACAGCGTGCCCGCAAAATACATAACGTGGCGCGCGGAGGATTGAGTAACCTCCTCAATCTGCCCCTGAATTGTCTTTACAATCACTTCAAGTGCCATCCGCCATCGATTCGGTGCCTCATCAGCACGCAGGTTGTGGGTAGCCACCAGAGAGATACCCAGCAAAAGCGCCATCACAATCCAGGTATTCACGACGGTAGCATTTACCGCAATATCTCCCACGGTGAACACAATGACTTCATCCGGTGTTAGCTGCATTACCCAACCTCCTCTACTCGAGAAGTGCAAACTGCCGCCGCGGGAGCCCATGAGGTCGCCAGCAGGCGCACCAGGAAAAAAGCCACGACGAAACCGACTAGAGACCACGCGTTACCATGCGTAATAGCCAGATAATATCCCGCTGCCAGCAACAGGGAAATCCGACACGCAGAGCTGAGCAGAAGCACGATAACGGGACGAGAGGAGCGCAAGGCAATCCGCACGCTAAAAGCCAGACTAGCGAAGAACAACCCACTTAAGAGTGCCCCAGAACAAAAACCCAATGCCAGAGCGGCGGTATCTATAGCGATCATTGATCCTCTCCATTGTCCTGTTTTTCCAGGCTCTGCGTATCCTGCTCAACACCTACCTTGTTCAACCAACGGACGGCAATAACACCTCCGATCGCAACGCCACCAAGAATCAGAGCAATGGTCCAGCTAAATTTCTGTGGCGCCACCTGATCCAGCCAATGACCGAGTAATGCACCTGCCACCGTGGGCACGGCGATTGACCAGCCGACGATACCGAAGACACTAAAGCCCAGCAAAGGGCTCTCACCAGGCTTGCTGCGAGCATGCTGCAACCGTTTTGCGCTCGCGCGAATAGTGTCTGCCGAGCTATCATCCCTGCGGCTCATGTGCGATGCGTCCGCAAGTCGGAAAACCGGCGCACAATGCCAGCCTCCAATCGTGACAGAGCAGACCTGGCCACCCGCTCTTCTTCGTCCATTTGCACAAACACGGTGTTCACAGTATCGCGCAAGTGATCGAGATTCTTGCCCTGAACACCGCGACGAATCGCAATATCCACTTGATTACCTTTCTTGACAAAGATGCCCTCGTCAATGCCAAAAAACTGTTCCTTGCCGCTCACCGCAGTCACAATCAACACCGAGGGAACCAGCGCAGTGACAAAATCGACATGGTTCGGCAGTATGCCAAAGGCTCCATTTTCCGCCATGGCAAACAACCGGGTTGCTGCGCCCTCGTACAGCGTTCTTGTAGGAAGGCGCAATATCACTTGCATACTATCCAACAGGCTCATGATGCCGCCGCCTGATCAGGCAGAGAGCCGATCATGTAGTAGTCGGTCTCATTGTCACTAAACTCGGTCATACTCAAAATCGTTTCGCAATCATTCAGTGTGTCTGCGATCGCCACCCGCTGACCTGGCGTACCCGTGAAGGAACCCGTAGTAAAGAACGGCTGGGTGAGAAAGCGTTCCAGTCGACGGGCGCGTGCTACGGTTGCACGGTCGTTGGCTGAAAGCTCCTCCATACCCAGCATCGCGATAATATCGCGCAACTCCTCGTATTCAGCCAGCGTGCGCCTCACTTCACGAGCAATATCGTAATGGCGCTGTCCGACCACGGCAGGTGTCAGCATGACGGAGGTAGATGCCAGTGGATCGACCGCTGGATAGAGCCCTTCACTGGCTCGCTTACGCGACAGCACCACAGACGCCGAAAGGTGAGAAAAGATATGCGCTGCCGCCGGGTCGGTGAAATCATCAGCGGGGACATAGACGGCCTGCACTGAAGTAATTGCACCCGAGCGAGTAGAGGTGATGCGCTCCTCCAACGCCGCCAGCTCCGTCGCCAGTGTAGGCTGGTAACCCACACGAGACGGCATTCGCCCCATCAAACCCGAGACCTCAGAGCCGGCTTGCACGAAACGAAAAATATTATCGATTAGCAGCAGAACATCTTTTTTCAGATCATCGCGAAAATACTCTGCCATGGTGAGCGCTGTATTGCCCACCAAAAAGCGCACACCGGGCGCTTCATTCATCTGTCCGAATAACATAACAGTTTTTTCCCGAACGCCCGCCTCACCCATCTCACGATAGAGCTCTTCGGCTTCGCGAGAGCGCTCACCAATACCACAAAACAGACTGACGCCCTGATAATGCTGCACAGTATTATTGATCAGCTCAGTGATCAGAACAGTTTTACCGACGCCAGCGCCACCAAAAAGCCCGGTTTTTCCCCCGCGTTCGATTGGCGATAGCAGGTCAATCGCCTTAATTCCGGTCTCCAGAATGTCGCTGTGTACTACGCGGTCTTCAAGCGCTGGGGGTGATTGGTGAATAGAACGTCGAATAGCGGCGTTCGGAGCGGGTTTTCCGTCAAGAGGCCGGCCAAAGACATCCAGCATACGCCCCAGCACAGCTTCGCCCACTGGAACCTCTATAGAGCCACCGGTTGCTAGTACGGGCATACCCAGCCCAATACCTTGCACGGAAGCCAGGGCAATACAGCGGCACGCGCCGTTGGCCAGAATCGCCGTCACTTCCAGAGCCAGAGTTCCGGCATACAGTAGCTCATGAACGCGTGGCGAGGTGTCCGTAAAAAGTACGTCCACGACTCCCCCGCGAATACCGACGATGGTCCCCGTGCGTTGAGCAGATGCAGCTGGCGCGGTATCACTCCCGGCTTTTTTTCCAGTCATTACCGCACCCTCAGGCCCAGCGTGACTTGCTATGCCCGCTGCCGGATGAATCGTGGAACTACTCATGGCGTCCCGACTCAGTTGATCTATCAAGGGATTTATTGATCAGGTCTAGCATCTCCTGCCCGGAACACGATAATTGCGTATCGATCAACACGACGTCGCACTCTTCATCAGTATCCAGCCCGGTATATTCGCCCATTTGATGTGCAAGCACGTTCAGGTCCGCTTCAGAGATATCGCGCCCTTCACTCTGGCGCGCAGTAATCCGTTGTTTCAGTACCTCTGCCTCCGCCTGAAAAGACAAAATCCGTATCGGCACAACGAGACGGGTCGCCAGTGCCTTGAAAGGCTGCCTTTGCTCCCGCGTGAGAAAAGTTGCATCAATGATCGCAGAATACCCGGCGTCGAGCACTATTTCCGCCAATTGTTCGAGAGCTTCGTAAGTATGTGCTGTTGCGCTCCTGGAATAGACTCCAGTCTCAATAGCCGTCGCTTTAGCATCTCGAAGACCTTTCCCCAACACACGCTGTCGCTCACGATCCGAGCGGATCCGAATTGCCCCCATAGACTCTGCGAGTCGCGCGGATAGTGTTGATTTACCGCTGCCGGACAAGCCGTGGGTAACGAGTAGAACAGGTTGCTGCGGCTGGGAATTATTCAGAGCGAGTTGCAGGTGCTGCTCTAGCTCAGCGACAGAAGCAGATTGTGCGACTCCGTTTTGTTGTTGATCGGCACGAATACTTGCAACTTTGGCACGCACTATCGCACGATAGACAAGGTAATAGCGAAACACCTGTAAACCCGCGTAGTCGCCGGTCAGCTCCAAATAGCCATTGAGGAAGCGAAAGGCATAGTCCCGCCGCCCATGATGCTCCAGATCCATGAAGAGAAATGCCACGTCGCTCATCACGTCGATCCAGTACAGATCGGGGTTGAACTCAATACCGTCGAAAATAAGCGGCATGTCATCGATCATCACCATATTACCCAGATGCATATCTCCGTGACATTCGCGTACGAATCCCAATTTTTTGCGCTGCTGAAGTATTGCATTGCAGCGCTGATATTCACGCTCCGTCCATTCCTGTAAGCGCTCGATCCATTCAAGATAAATAGTATTGCTGACACGCTCTCGAAGCTGGTCAAAGTTTTCCCGTGCAGGAGCATGAACACTTTGCGGCTCGCCGAACTGCATATCGGCTGTTGCGGCCGAAATGTTCAGATGAAAGTCAGAAATTTTCGCAGAGAGCTGATCAATATGCGCGGCACGCAATTGGCCGCCATCGACAAGTTCACTCAATAAAGCCGCCGGTGGAAATCGCCGCATCTTTACCGCGTATTCAAATGCGGGACCTGTCCCTCCTAACTGGGGCTGCGTGCTGGTGCCGGTGATTGGCACTACTTGCAGATATAACTCAGGCGCGAGCCTGCTATTCAGCCGCATCTCTTCTTCGCAATAGAACTTCCGACTGTCCAGCGTGGTGCAGTCAAGGAAACCGAGATCCAGTGCCTTCTTGATTTTGTAGGCGAAATCACCACACAGGATTACCCAGGAGATATGTGTTTCAATCAACTGCCAGTCGTTGCTTACATGCGGAAATATCGACGGGTTATGCAATGCTGTGATGAGCATTTTTTGCTGGTCGACGGACACATGCACCAAGCCATTCCCTTAATATCTGGCAACCATTGTGAATTGCATCAATTTCGATGATCATTTCATATAGCATTGTCTCTCGGTGGCCTGCTGAGAACCATTGTGGGAAACCCTTAACCCGATGTGTTCTTAACGGATACCACTTTGGCTGCGTTCTCCACTATGCTAAGAGCAATATTTTCGGAGAATTGTCGTGAAAAGAGTAGCTGGCAAATGAGCAGTGATATTCTGGTAATCAATAGCGGCTCATCCAGCATTAAATTTGGTCTATATGATGGTGCCGGCAAGGATTTAACCAGCCTGGGACATGGCGTGATAGCGGGCATTGGCACGACACCAAAGTTACATGCCTTCGACAGCAACAACGCCTTGATTGCCGACGAGCAACTCAAGAAGGGAAGTGACCATACACAGTCCATGTCAGCGCTTTTAGACTGGATATTGAACAGCGGGGCTGGCGGAAATTTCAGCGCGATTGGCCATCGAGTACTCCATGGCGGGAGCCTTTACGCGGCACCGGTGTTGATTACCGATGAGGTGCTGAACCAGCTCGACAAGTTCGATCCACTGGGTCCTTTGCATCAACCGCACAACGTGTTGGGTATAAGAATACTGGCTGGACTTCTTCCAAACGTACCGCAGGTCGCGTGCTTCGATACAGCTTTCCACTGCACCTTACCAAAGGTAGCCAGACAGTTTGCCATCCCAAAAACCCTCTACAATGAAGGCCTGAAACGCTACGGCTTCCACGGACTCTCATATGAGTATATGTCGGAATGTTTACCCGGAATAATGGGTAAAAAAGTCGCCGCCGGACGTGTAATCGTTGCACACTTGGGAAATGGTGCAAGCATGTGCGCCATGAAGGACGGACACAGCGTCGCCACCACCATGGGGTTTACTGCGCTGGATGGCTTACCGATGGGTACTCGTTGTGGTGATCTGGACGCTGGTATAATCCTGTACTTGCTGAATGAACGCCGCATGAGCAGTAAGGATATATCTGACTTGCTTTATAACAAATCCGGTCTCCTGGGTATTTCAGGTGTCAGTAGCGACATGCAAGAGCTTCTTCTAAGCGATGCTGAGGGTGCCCGCGAAGCCATCGATTTCTATGTTTATCGAATAAACCGCGAGGTGGGCGCATTGAGCGCCATCATGGGAGGACTGGACGCACTGGTTTTCACCGCTGGGGTTGGTGAGAACTCCGCTACAATACGCAGCCGTGTGTGCGAACTCGCCGCCTGGACTGGAATAAAATTGGATGCGCAAGCCAATGAAGACAACGCGCTACGTATTAGCGCTTCCGATAGCAACGTACCAGTGTGGGTCGTACCAACCCAAGAGGAATTGATGATTGCGCGTCATGCGCAGAGATTGCTGGATTAATCGCTGCGATTTCGCCTGTCACGCTACAATCACAACGAACTGAATTTTATGACTGATCTGGCTCGTTTTTAGCGATCATATCGGCAGTCAGAGTATCTGCAGTCGCTAAATCTGTTTTGTCTCAAACACTAGCGTTTTTATAATCACTGGAACAACAGCACCCCCTGCCAGGGATTTTCCAATATCAATATAGTCTCCCTCGGCTACTACCAGTTGATCAATGCAGACTACATTAATCTTGCCGTTGATCGCCCGCATGCTCTGGCCCAGCACCTTTCCAATATCCGCCTCAAGAACAATAATAACGGGTAACGATTTACGAATTGCACCATCCAGCCCCTGGAGTAGACCAGCTGCTAGTATCTGTACGTCTTTAAAGGCGAAATACTGATTCCCCGGCAAGCCTATGGCTATTTTCTCAAGGGAATCATTGTCGTAGAAATTGTTGATGCTCTGCGCGACTGTCCTCGCGATTACAGCGATATCCAGCGGTATAGTACCCTGGAATGGAAATGCAACCGGAACGTTCTTCAAGGGCAGCAGCTGATCATCAACCAGAATGGTACTGCCGCTAACATCCAGGGTCTGAGCTCCAGCGCCTATGACGGTCGCACGAATAGTTTCCACAGGCTTTTCCATTGGCACACTTTTGGAACGTATAAGAGCAGCAAACTCACTACCAAAAAGTGGGCCAATATCATCGTATTCAGCAGCTTCCTCGAAAGACATGTTAGGGTTGGGACTATATACATAATCAGCAACACCACCGGACACCATGATGGTATTCAATTCATAATCCAATCTCAGGGCAGAGGTAGTCAGAAGCTTTTTTGCGAGACTTGTCACGTCAAGCAACCCCAGACACTCCAATACAAGCCTGGCCATTCGTTGGCAAATTCTTCGCAGGACATCAAAAGTGACATCATCGCCCACACCAAGCCCAACCCTAAGGTCGTTAAGAATCAGATGCATTGGTGCACTAATGGCGGTGACACGCTGTGCAGACCGACTCACCTCGAGCATCCGACCCCCGAGATTAATGCAACAGGAATCCAACGCAGTGCCGTTCCTGAAAACACCAATATTTGTGGTGCCTCCACCAATATCAATATTCGCGACGGTGGCAGAGTCACGTCTTGATCGATCTGCGGCGCCAGACCCCTTGCCCGCAATGATCGCCTCGAGCTTTCCTCCCGCCGTCGCTACGACAAATTCACCGGAAAATTCCGCTACTTTCGCCGAGATATTCTTCGCATTTTGTCTACGGGCTGTCTCTCCCGTTATTATCACGGCACCGGTGTCTATCTCTTGGGGACTTATCCCAGCACGTTCAAAATCTGCATGAATTAGCGCGAATATTTTGTCCGCATCAATACTATTGTTATCGTCGATAGGCGTTCGATGAATCTCGCTCTTGTAGAGCACTACCTTATCCGTGATGGCAAGTCTTGGCACCAGAGCACCGGGGGCAGTATTCTTTACGGTAAGTCGGCTCACCACAAGTTGAGTCGTCGAGGTGCCGATATCGATGCCCACACTTTGTATGGTCAGTGGGCTGACAGTTCCCATGCCACTTATAGCCTAGTTCAAAAGTGAGGACAGCTTCATCCCACTAGCCTTGTTATCAACCATCTTCTTGACAATGGTTGCCAGATGAGCACCCGCTTCTGCAGGGGGGGTGCCATTCCGGTGTATATTTGAAACCACCGTTCTCCCCGCCTCAATCGTCGAATGGTCTGGTCGATAAGCCATGTAAGCACTCATACTCTCCGCGGTAATCAAACCTGGCCGCTCGCCAACGAACTCCACAATAACGTCGCATTCCAGCAGTGGCCCAACATCATCCATCACGCCCACACGACCGTACTGTATAAAAAAGGGTCTTCCCACACTGAGTCCCTGACTTTCAAGTCCCTGAATCAGCGCGGGCATGACGTCTGAAACATTCGCCTCAATCGCCGTTGAACTCAAACCGTCTACAACGATGATCTGAACTTGTTTGCCCTTGTCACAATTTTGCAGAATATCCTCTTTGGCCGTATCGCTCAGCTTCTTGCCGAGATCAGGTCGCATCAGGTATTCGTCTTTGTCTTTAACAACAGTAGCAACTTTGAATAGACCATTTTTCTCAAGGAAATCATCTGACACATCTGTCAAAACCGCATCGATAGCAGCTGCATGGTCTGCCATAAAATTGAGCAGCGACGGGGTTCGCTGCCTTGCACCTGAGCGGCCCATTAAAATTCTAGCCGGAGAGGATTTACGCATCACTTTCAGCGCCTCAATATTCTTCGGGTTTTCGATACCAATAAAGTCTTGCGGCTCCAGCACCACAGGATCACTAGCGTTGCTAGCATCGCCCAATCCGGAGAGCGATACCTCACCGGGCTTGCCATTACTAACACCCGTCGCCGCTCCCTGTTCTCTCAGTTGTTCGAGTACTAGCTCTACAATACTATTTTCAGTTTGTTTATCCACTTTATGATCTCCTCACTAATCGGAGAAGATTGAAGGATCGCCCGCGCGGTCGGTCAACTTTCCGTCTTCCATAATGCCCCAGTCTTCTAGCCATTTCTCAAATTCTGGAGCGGGCCTGAGGTTCAGTATTTCCCGTATGCTTGCGTCGTCATGATAACTTGTGTCCTGATAGCTAAGCATGCAGTCGTCGCCACCGCTAACCCCCATAAAATAATTGGATCCAGCCATGGCGCACAACATGGTGCCGATCTCCTGATCGTCCTGATCCGCCTTCATGTGGTTGGTGTAACAAGGCGCGATACCCATAGGCAACCCATGCAGTTTACCCATAAACAAATCCTCAAGATCGGCACGGATAACTTCTTTTCCTGTATAGATCGTTTCAGGACCTATAAATCCCGAGACGTTGTTAACCATGAAGGGATCAAAATGTCTCGCCATACCGTAGGTTCTTGCCTCAAGTGTCATCTCATCTACGCCGTGGTGGCTGTTAAGACTAACCTCCGAGCCCTGACCTGTTTCGAAGTACATAACATTCGGACCGGAGGAGGTGCACAGTGTCAAGGCCATCTTTCGCGCTTCTTCGAGCATTGCTGCAGTAATACCAAACGCTATATGTGCATCCTCCGTACCGGCTACGCTCTGAAAAACCAGGTCAATAGGGATACCTTTTTCAAGGCCCTTCATTTGAGTCGATACATGTGCCAGCACACAACATTGAGTAGGTATTTCGTAGCGCTGCTTAACGTCTACCAGAGCCAGCATAATGCGCTCAAAGTTCTCCAGATTGTCTTCAACGGGATTGACACCCAACACGGCATCGCCACAACCATAGGTTAGCCCCTCTTTAAGCGAGGCCAAAATCCCCTCTACATTATCTGTTGGATGATTTGGCTGATTGCGAAAGGACAGCGTGCCTGGAAGGCCAACCGTGGTGTTGCAGTGGGCCGCTACTTTAATCTTTTTTGACGCGTAGACAAGGTCCATGCTTGACATCAACTTTGTCACTGCCGCGATCATTTCGCTGGTAAGTCCTCGCGAAATATTGAGAAGCTCGTTCTGACCACTTTTGCTGCCGAGAATAAACTCTCTCAGGTCTGCGACGCTCCAGCCACTAATGCGTTTGTAGATAGTGCTGTTGATATCATCGTAGATGATACGAGTAACCTCGTCTTTTTCGTAGGGAATTACCGGATTCTCGAAAATGTCTTTTAGTAACAATTTGGACAGACAGAGCTTAGCCGCCACCCGCTCAGTTGCTGTTTCGGCAGCGAGACCAACCAGCGCATCACCAGACTTTTCGCCATTTGCCTTGGCCAATACGTCAGTCACTGACTTGAATGTGAATACCTTATTGTTGATCTTGCTTCGTAGGTTCACCTAAATGACTCCTTCAGTATTAGACAAGAATCTATACTTTGTCGCGCAATATCTCTTCCCGGGGTTGCGGAATAACGACCTTGTCTACAATAACCCCCTTGTCCTTTATATAAGCCACACCGGCGTCCACTGCCGCCGTCACAGCAGCAACATCGCCAGTCATGGTGGCGTAGCCCTTGCCGCCGATTGCCATGGCCAGATGCACGTCGATCAACTCGACATTTGCCGCCTTAACCGCAGCGTCCGCCGCTTCGATAATAGAAGCGACCGAAAATGTCTCTATGATCCCCAGTGCAGCAGTGTGCTCTATCACACGTGTGCCACTAATAGCGCCGAACACCGAAGGGTGCACATTGGGAATGATCAAATCATCGACAATGGTCTCACTACCGAGGAACAAGCCCGCATCCATCGCCGCCTCCACCGCCGCCACATCACCTGCGACCATGACCATAAACTTTCCGGGGCAAATCGTTCGGTTAAACAGTATCTCAACGTTGGCCGCTTTCAGCATCGCATCGCCGACTGCATAGCCCTTGGCGATAGAGTTCATCTCGATCATGCCGATTGCACTTCTGTCTTTCATTGCTCAAACCTCGCCGCGTTGAATTTCTATTCGATCACCAACGGACCTGACCGCACCTGTGATACTTGCATGAATGGGGACTCCCAACGCGCCGTCTGGAGGACTGGCAATAAGATCACCCACAGTCACTTTATCGCCCTGCTTTACTATGGGCACTGCAGCAGCGCCAATATGTGTGTGCAGGGAGATCGCGACATGTGCTGGTTGTTCACTGATATCCAACCAGGGTGCTGATCGCCGGTCGTAGACGCCTAGCCCCAGTCGCCGTATCAGACGGGATGTGGGCACACCACGATACTCGCGCATACTGTGTACTGGACGGGTCTGGGCCTGCAACTGCTCCGCCGACTGCCACAGATCATTGGCCTTCAAATCGCGCTTGGTCGTGACACAGACATCCCGTGGGTTCAGTTGTTCCGGGCAGGCCCACAGTGTGCAAATATTGCATTCGCAACACCCCTGCGCATGCAGCGACAGCGTCTCGCTTGTTTCGCCGGTGGTTAGCAGGGAGCGCATCACCAGATGGGGTTGAATCGGATAGCCCAGCAAATAGCGCGGGCACATTTCAGTACACAACGTACATTGATCGCAGGCGGCCTTTCCAATGCGCTTGGAAACCTGCTCAGGTTCCGATTTTCGGACGACGACATGAGCATCTTGTGGCAACACCAACAATCCACTGGTAGTAGCAGTAATTGATGTGGAAAAGTCATGCGCGATGGTTCCCATCATCACTCCACCCTCCACGATCACCGGTGACTCGCAGCTGATTTCGCCAGCCAACTTGATCACATCGGCATAGGACATACCAATAGGAAGCCAGGCAGTAAACGGCCGCTCCACCTCCCCGTGTACCGTCAACATAGTGTGGGTCACAGGCTGGTCGCGGGCGGCATGACACACATTAACCAGGGTCTCGACATTTTGTACGAGTACCCCGACATCTTTCGGCAGGCCACCTGAAGGAATTCTATCCCCTGTAACCTCGTACACCAGTTCACACTCGTCACCGGCCGGGTACACGTTGGGCATTATTTTCAATTCGATATTCGCTGGCAGCAGCGGTTGCACGTGAGCGATAGATTCCTGGTGCTTTTGCTTGATGGCCAGCACACCCCGACTGGCACCGATATGCTGCATTGTCAACTGCATGCCCTCGAACATGAACTCGGTAAAGCGCTGCATCACGACCTGATCCTTATTCAAAAGGGGTTCGCATTCAGCGCCGTTGGCAATCAGTACATCAGCTTGCGTGGCAATCTTCGCATAGCAGGGAAAACCGGCGCCACCGGCTCCCACCACACCCGCTTGTCGTACTTTTTCCGACAGTTCTTTCACAGCAGCGTTTTCCAATATCTAGATATCGATCGGCATTGAAGCAACATCCAGTACCGCCTGCTGAAAGGCATCGCATGCAGCACTACAGGCGGCTTGTGAACCGGTCAGGTAGCCCCCACCATAGTTGGTTTCGGAAGGTGGCTTGAAGAACGCAGCCACCGATACACTGGCCGCCTTGAGTGCCGCATCCATACCAAACATCGCCTCCAATGGCGGAGCGATAAGATAGGCCAGAGCCTGACCACGCTGGACCCCGCCCTCCTTGGATAGATAGCTTCCGGTGGCCGACACCAGGTGAGCAAAAAATGCCAGACTACCGTCTTCGTTGGCGGACTTAAACGCGGCTTCATTTTCAATGACTTCACGTGCTCGCTCTAATCCGGCGCGCACATCGGCGGGCCCTGGCCCAGCCAGGATGGCGATAATCTCACCAGAAAGAGGCCCGGAAGCATGTGCAGCACCCGCGTAAAATGAGTGCGCATATACCACCTCCACGTCCGCCGCCTTGGTGGCCTCGTCGATCGCTACATAGGTCACGTCATCACAATCTGAAGTCAGCATGCCAATGCAGCGCTGGTTATCTTTCAGTTTGAACTGCTCTATCATGCCACGGTCTACCGAGGCAATGACTCGGGTCGCAAGCACAGATGCTTTTAGTTCGTCTAATATACTCATGTGATTTTTCCTCTGTTACTTATCGCGTGATTTTAACGTTTCAGATTGAGCCCGCTTGCCTTTTGTTCGAGCATTTTTCTGGTGAGGTCTACAATGACGGCAGCTGCCTCTACCGGAGGCGTTCCCGCCGCATGGATATTGGAGATCACCATTCGATCCGATTCCACCGTGTCCACTGTTGGTTTATAAACGCAATAACAACTGAGGCTTTCGGACTGCCCCAACCCGGGCCGTTCGCCAATTAGTATCAGGTTGGCCTCCGCTTGCAATATCTCACCTATCTCATCCTGCGCCTTGACTCGCCCATAGCGGAGAAAGAAAGGTGTACCGACATCAAAGCCGGCACTTTCCAAGCCCTTCAATAAGGGTGGAAGAATTTCGTCGTAGTTATGGGTTACGGCATCAGTACTAAGGCCATCAGAGATGACAACTTGTACTTGCGGTGATTTCTTGCAGCGCTCCAGCACCGTCTTCTTGCCCTCATCGGAGAGTAGTCGACCGAGATCAGGGCGAGTCAGATACTCTCGCTTATCGATCGCACGCGATTGCACTTCCCAAAGGTCGTGATCGGCCAACCACTCGGGAGTAAGCTCCTTGACAACGGTATCCTTTGAGCGCGAGTGATCGGCGACGAATCGCAGCAATGAAATCGTGCGCGGCCGCGGCCCCGCCCTACCCTGACAGACCCGCGCAGCCGTCTGCCCAATCATATCGTCATTAATACTCGGTTTATGCGCATTGAGAATGCCATTCCAGTGGATAAATTTGTCCAGACTGAGGTCTTCAAGCCCTTCTCCATTGTCTGGGTTCGCCGCTGTGGCCGGCTTAGCGGCTGGCACTTTATCAGCGGCAGAAGCTTTTACTTTGGTTATCTGGCCAGACTGAATGCTGGTCTCACCCAGTTCACGCAACACGGAATTGACGATACTTTGAATACTTTGTTCGTCCATTGTCATCACCTCTAGTCAAAGAATATCGAAGGATCACCAGCGCGCGCTGTTAGCTCACCGTTTTCCATTAGACCCATTTGCTCCATCCATAATTCAAATTCGGGAGCTGGCCGGTAACCCAACAAGCGCCGTGCAGTCACAACATCATGAAAGCCAGTTGTCTGGTAGTTCAACATGATGTCATCACCCAGAGGCAGTGACATCACATAGTTACAACCCGCCGCTGCCAGTAAGGTCGTCAAGTTCTCGTTTGAATTTTGATCGGTATCAGCATGGTTGGTGTAACAAGCGTCGCACCCCATGGGTATCCCTGTCAGCTTACCCATAAAGTGATCTTCCAGCCCTGCACGTGTGATCTGCTGGTGATTGAACAGGTATTCAGGACCGATAAAACCGACTACTGTATTGAGCAGGTGTGGTTTATAGCGTTTTGCCAGGCCGTAGTTTCGCGCCTCGACGGTTACCTGATCTGCACCATTATGCGCATTCGCCGATAGAGCAGAACCCTGCCCGGTTTCAAAGTACATCATGTTGTTACCGGCGAGCTTGCAGTAATGCTTGCCAAGATCGTAGGCCTCATCAAGCAGTTCCACGGTTACACCAAATTCTTTCAAACCTTTTTCAGTACCGGACAGGCTTTGAAAAATAAGGCCGCCGGGCGCGCCTTTCTGTATCGCTTCCATTTGATTACTGACATGCGCCAGCACACAACTTTGTGTGGGTATGTTCCACTTATCCGTCACGTCCTTCAGGGCGTCGAGAATACGCCGCGTATTTTCTACCGACTCCGTCACTGGATTGACACCAATTACCGCGTCGCCACAACCATAAGACAAGCCTTCATAAGTCTGCGCGACAATACTATCGATATCGTCACGGGTATCATTGGGTTGCAGGCGCGAGGAAAATCGTCCGGGGATACCCACGGTGCAATTGGCCTTCGATATCACGAATAGTTTTTTTGCTCCCACCATCAAGTCGGCGTTTGAACATATTTTGCAAACAGCGGCAACCATTTCCGAAGTGAGCCCTTTACGCAACCGCTCGTAGTCATCATGCGAGGGGCCGTCGCCAAGGATATACTCACGCAACTCACTAACAGTCCAGTTTTTGATGTCGTCATACACGGCACCATTAACCGCATCCTGGATAACCCGGGTGATCGAATCGTCCTCATAGGGTACAATCGGATTTTCGCGCAGGGTTTGCAGGCTCATCTCGCTAAGCACTTGTTTCGCCGCCACTCGTTCCTGTGCTGTTTCTGCCGCAACACCTGCCAGCACATCTCCCGAGCGCAATTCATTAGCTTTCGCCAGTACATCTTTCACATCACGGAATTGATAAACTATACCGAATAGTGTTGTCTTCAATATCATAAAAACCTCCTAAGCAGGGAATGCCAATGACTTGATGGTAAGCGGTACTATTTCACCGCCGAAAAAGCTTTCACCAATGTCGATAAAATCACCTTCACGGGCGCGCACTTCGTCTATCACCATTAATTTTTGCGGGTTAATTAAGGGCTGTAGTTCCATACCAAGAACTTTTCCCAAATCGTTCTGCGTGACCACAATTGCGGGGGCATGGTGATTTCCATGCTCGAGATAATAGGTGGCCAACTGTTGCGCCGTATGTTTTACCGCCTGATAGCTAACCGGCATGCTGCTATCGAATGTGATGGCATAACGGTCGTCTTGCAAGCGTAAATCCATACGCTGGCCGGCGTTGATCGTCTGTTGGCAGATATCGGGCTCGGCTAGAGTCCAATCGATATTGGGTTGCACCACGGGAACATTGCGCACTGGCAGTTCATCGTTGTTTAGCCAAATTGAGGAGCCCGATAGCGACAGAGAATAGGCGCCGGCACCGATCACGGTTGCTTGCAGAGTTTGAGCTGGCTTTTTGATCGTATACTCGCCTAATTGTGGATTTCTTAGCAAAGATCGAGCCAGCAAGACACCCATATCCTGCCACGCAAAGTCGTCGAGCTCAGTGTCTCGGAGTTGATAGTAGCAGTCACCGACGCCACCGCTGAGAAAAATTGCATCAAAGTGCTGATCAGCCTGCATGGAAGGAGTCATCAAAAGCCGACTACCCAACTGGGAATGATGGCCGCCGATACATTCAACAATTAGTTCCGCCATACGTTGGGCAACTTGCTTCACTTGATCGACATTGAGTTGTGTCGCATCGCAATCCTTGCCAAATAGTTCGGCGACCACAAAGAGTGCCGGCGGGTGTACTTTGGTCACTCGCCCACTATCATCGGTTTCTAGTAAATGACCGCCCACATTCAGGCAAGCTGTATCGATTGCATTGCCACTATCAAACACCACGTAGTTGCTGGTACCCCCGCCAATATCAATATTTAGCACTCGCGCGTGCTGCGCCTTGGAATATTCTCCAGCTCCGCTACCACGCCCCGCAATAACCGATTCCAGATTGGGGCCAGCGGTAGCAACCACGAAATCGCCCATTCGCTCTGCTAACCCCATAATGGCATCGCGCGCATTAGTCGCCTTGGAGGTTTCCCCGGTTATAATAATGGCACCGGTTTCAATGTCCTCCAGGGTCAAGCCCGCCGATACAAACTGGGCGTCTACGAAGGACTGCACTCTATCCACGTCGACCAGACCACTATCCGTCAGCGGCGTGCGACTCACGGGGCTCTGGTAGCAGATGTCGCGTTTGACAAACTCGTAACGCGGCACCTGCGACACAGGCGCACGATTGACCATCGTCAACTCTGAGAAGATGACTTGAGTCGTGGTTGTGCCGATATCGATACCGACACTGTGCACCGTTTTTCGATTCACGGTTTAGTTCTGTCCTTTTTCGGGTTCAGCTGCCACCGGGGCGGCGTTCTTTTCTATCGAAGCGATCATTTTATCGGCCAATAACATGGCAAACGCCAAAGCGGTAAAGCCGCCAACCAACTTGCCGATAATGACGGCCATGATCATGTCGGGCTTGTTCGCCGCGGTAAAACCAAGGTGATCACCAAAGGTGAATGCTGCACTAACGGCAAACGCCGAACACAGAATTTTTCCGCGGTTATCCATGTCCTTCATTACCTGGAACATTGGGATGTTATTCGCCAGGGTCGCAATAAGACCGGTTGCTGCGGTTGTATTTATTTTCAATAAGCCACCCATTTTTAGCAGTGGCTTTTCGAACCAACGTGTTAACAGCAACACCATTGGGTAGGCACCCAGCAGGATAATCGCGATGGAGCCAATGACTTCGACAGCTCGCATATCTATTCCAGGAACATCGCCTTCGACCATGAATATCGGGTCCATTCCAGGGATTAGTGTAATACCCAGAGTACGCTCCAGCACCGCTGACATCAGGCCAATCGTAATGAACGCCACCAGAAATTTGGCAAAAATTGAGAAACCGTTAATCATGCGTTGGGGAATAATCCACAGCCCCGCTGCGATCAGGGCTGACACGATGATAACGGGTATGAGGTTCATAAAAATCAGCGGCAGGTTGAATTCAATCGCCTGCTCAGTGCCCGGAACCGTCACAGTCGACGCCATCGCGGCTAAGCCACCGGCAATACAACCCAGCGGGATCGTTACGATGCCAGCCAACACACCGGCAGCCAGATAAGGCCTATCCTTAACTTCAATAATGCCCACTGCCACCGGAATGGAGAAAACGATAGTAGGGCCCATCATGGCGCCTAGAATCAAGCCTGCGTACATCCATGCGCTGTAATTGATGAGGCCGTCCGCTCCAGTCGCCATTTCTTTTGCCAGAAAATAGCCACCCATATCATTTGCCAACAGGGTAGTGGCGAACATTGCAGGGTCAGCTCCCAGCGCCGTATAGATAGGTACCACAATGGGTGAGAGTATTTTCGCCAGTACTGGCGCTATCGCGATAATACCGACCATAGCCAGCGCCAACGCACCCATCGCATTAAAGCCCTCTTCGAATTGATAGCCAGCACCACCGATGGATTTGCCAACTTTACCCAGACCTATTTTTCCAAGTACCGGTTCGGAGCCACCGAATTGCTGAAAGATCCGATCTATAGCACCTATGACCATAAAGGCCATCATGATGTAGAGAATAATCTGGTTTAACATTTCCATAGTCGTATCTCCATTACAGCGGCAGGGTCGAATTATGCGTTCGCTACCTGTCGCAAAAGTTGAACAATATCTGCTTTTTTTGCACTGCGAGGGTTGGTTGTAATCGTAATATCTTCCAATGCGGCATCTGCCAACGCGCTCATATCCTCTACCAGCAAACCGAATTCTGCGAAGCTATCGGGCAAGCCAAGATCCGCTATCAACTGCCGCACTCCAACGATACCGGCCTCGCATTGCTGGCGCTCGTTCATACCCTCGCGCGCAGTGCCCATAGCATGCGCAATTTCGGCATACTCGGTACGGCATACCAGCGCGTTAAACTCCATAACGTGCGGCAAAAGAATTCCGTTTGCCACGCCGTGGGCGACACCACAATGCGCGCCCACCTGGTGTGATATCGCGTGTACGAGTCCCAGGCCAACGTTATTGAACGCCAGGCCGGCCTTATAAGCCGCAATTGCCATACCCAATCGCGCGTCCATATTCATGCCATTGCCCACGGCTCTGGGTAGATCGTGCGGTATGACCTTTATTGCCGCTGTTGCCAGAGCCCGGGACAGGGGGTTTGCACCATGCGCAACGTAAGCTTCTATGGCATGAGTGAGGGCATCAATGCCTGTGGCAGCGGTAACACTCGCAGGCAACTCCAGCATCAAGCCGGGATCAATCACCGCCAGATCAGGCATCAATTCGATATTTTTGGCGACAAATTTTCGATCGCGGTCGGAATGCATGATGACGCTAATGTCGGTCACTTCAGACCCTGTCCCGGCTGTTGTCGGCACGGCGCCCAGACCCACGGCACGGCGCCCGTTGAAAGCGGGATCAGCTAACTCCTCAAGGCTGGCATTGCAACTTCCCATCACGGCAATAGCCTTGGCCGCATCCATCGCAGAACCACCACCAAAGCCGAGTATAAAATCAGCTTTACACTGTGCCAGCATAGCCAGACCCAGCTCCAAAATATCGCTGGAGGGCTCGCGCGTAATCCTGGCAAATACGGTGACCTCGATATCGGCCCTGGCCAAACAACGCTGTGCACTCGCCACCAGACCGCGCTGATAAACCAACTCATCGGCAACGATGAGCACGTGCTTCACACCCAGCTTTTGCAACAGCGTACCGAGCTTCAGTATGGACCCTTCACCTACCAGGGTTTGCCGTGGGGAGTTAAAACTGAATAGCTCTCTGGGCCCCAACTCATCTACCGTGTGGCTGACGATATTGGCGACTAGTGCGTCATCAATTGGCTGTTGTGATGTCTTCATTTCAGCATGCGTGCTGCTGACGTAAACGTTCGGTAGAACCAAACGCCGCAATGGCCAGCGGTGTCAGATACAGCGGATGCGTGGGGAAAATAACATCGATATCAGGAAATTCCGCGGCGAAGACTTCGGCGAAACCAAGCAGCGCGCAACAACCACCAGTAAGGTAAATCGCCGGCGGAGCATGCTCGGCGATATGCTGTTTCACAATATCAGCCATTTTCACGATTACGGGTTGCACAACTGACAGCACCTCGCCCGAATTGTCTGAACGCTTCAAAAGCTCAGCCTGCTCGTACGGTATGTTGTGATGACCCGCCAGCGTAAGGGTAAGATGGTGCCCGCCAGTGGGATCGTCTACCGATTTAACCACCTTACCATCCTCAATAATGGCAGTACCGGTAGTCCCCCCTCCAATGTCCACTACGGCGGCATGTTGTAGTTGCAACAGAGTCGCGACACTGCTGGGCTCATCAATGACGTCAGCAACCTCTACACCGGAAGATTCGACGACATTGATCGATATGCGTGGGTCAGTGCCCGGCGGGTACGATGTGCTTGCCTGCTCAATTCTGATACCAAGGCGTTCGCTGGCGCGTCGCAGCTGCTCTCTGACGATAAGGCAAGCACCGTGGTAATCGACAACCACTCCATCCTGCACCACATTAGACCAGTCCAGATAACAGGCCAGCGGTCGGTTATTCTCGTCCAGTACAGCGGTTTGGATATCGGCCGTACCCAAATCGATGCCAACTTTAAATGGCCCACTGTGGGGCGCTGCAGTATCATCATTGACCATCTGCGCAACGGCTGCCAATAACTCATTCACTTTTGCCATGCTCTTATTCATAAGATCCCCCTTATACAATCCGGAACGAATCGACCATGGTGCAACGTCGTTTACGCACAAACGTTGCCGCATTGGTGACACCCTCTCCGGTGGGTGTAGATATCGTCATCGAGGACCAACCCTCGCCACCCGCGCCCAGACCGGCTATACAGGGGCCATTTTTGACGAACAGACTGGTATTGATTTCGCTTGCCATGCGAGACAGGTTGTCAATATTGCGCGAATGCATAGCCGCTGAGTGTTTGTTGCCTTTCTCCAGCTCTATAGCCCAATCGATTGCCTGATCGGCGCTACTTGCCCGACTCATAGCAATAACAGGCATCATCATTTCGGTGCGCGCAAATACATGATCATGATCAGCTTCCAACAACAGCAAACGGGTCGAGGCGGGAACCTCAAAACCGGCAGCAGCGGCGATCTTTGCAGCATCGCGACCTACCCACTCCGTTTTAGGTGAAGCGTTAGGGCCCGGATAATCGCGCAGTACGAGGTTTGCAACCGCTTCTGCCTGCTCTGCACTTATCTCAACGGCACCGTTTCTTACCATGGCCGCTTTAAGCGCATCGGCAATTGACTCGACGGCAATAATTTCCTTTTCATCGACGCAGACAATATTGTTGTCAAAGGAGGCACCCTGAACGATGCTTATCGCAGCTCGTTCGATGTCTGCCGTTTCGTCGACCACAACCGGAGGGTTACCCGGCCCGGCCGCAATAAGGCGTTTGTCAGTTGTTTTGCGTGCGGCTGACACCACGGCATCGCCGCCGGTCACCGTCAGCAAATGTATACCGGGATATGAAAATAGGGCCGTGGCCGCTTCAAGGGTCGGAGTTTCCAGGCATGTGACTATCCCGCTGGGACCTCCCGCTTTCACCGAGGCCTGATTGACGATCTGAATCGCACGTTGCGAAGCAGCTTTTGCCGCCGGGTGTGGTGAGAAAACTACTGAGTTTCCCGCAGCAATCATGCTGATACTATTGTTCAATATTGTTGCAGTCGGGTTGGTCGAAGGTGTCACCGATGCAATAACACCCCACGGTGCATTTTCCACCAACGACAAACCGTGATCGCCAGTGATCGCAATGGGAATGAGCGCTTCGGACCCGGGCGTTCTGGTGATAACGAGCTGATTTTTCCGTATTTTGTCCTCAACCCGGCCAAAC
Organism: uncultured Haliea sp.; assembly: GCA_963977485.1. Classification (GTDB taxonomy): domain Bacteria; phylum Pseudomonadota; class Gammaproteobacteria; order Pseudomonadales; family Halieaceae; genus JARRPM01. Next base: position 81,185 of record CAXBOW010000002.1, on the reverse strand, counting down.
CCTGTTTCGCGCACCGCCAACTCAGAAAGTTCTCGTGTGTATTCACCCGCCAACTGCCGAATTGAGGCGATAATGGCGTCTCGTTTGGCCAGAGTACGAACCTGGACTTGAGCCGTTTGCGCGGCGGCGACGGCATCATCCAATGTCTGGTAAACGCCATACGCTTCACCGTTACTTTGTGGTGCGTGCAGCTGGTCGATCACGCGCCGAATGATCATCTCTATCTGCCGTGCGTCTATTTCTTGTTTAGCCATGTGCTCTCCTCTTTAGCGTCGCTGGTTTTTCTGGAACCACGTAGACTCGTCACTGGTGACTTCGTCCACTATGCCAACCACACTAAGATCTACTGGCGTCTGGCCGTTGTTGTCCATCGACATACGGGCGGAGCTCCCGCCCACCACCAGCACCCACTCGCCCTCTCCAGCACCCAATTTATCTACCGCCACAGCAACGGAGGACTCCTCTTCGCCGTCCTGATCAATGAACTTGATCAGCGAGAGCTTATCCATGCCCAACCGGTCGCTGCGAATAGTCGCAACGACCTTACCAATGACTTTTGCGAGTCTCATTGTTTAGCCATCCACTAGTTAATGCATCTCACACAATTAGAGTGAGCCTTTCGTTGCCAACTAACCTGCGGTCTTTTTGGGCGCAGGCTTAGTGCTAGCGATTGGCTTCAGACTTATCGGAAAGATGGCTTCCAGGTCTGAGTGAGGCCGTGGAATCACGTGTACCGAGATGAGCTCGCCTATCCGTTGTGCCGCCGCCGCTCCAGCATCTGTTGCCGCCTTACACGCAGCCACGTCGCCTCGCACCAACGCCGTCACATAACCGTGGCCGATCTGTTGGTAGCCGACCAGTTCAACCCTGGCCGCCTTGACCATGGCATCGGAAGCCTCTATTAAAGCGGTCAATCCTTTTGTTTCAATAATGCCTAACGCTTCCATCATGGGAATATCCTCGTTATGGATCAGTAGTTTCAGTGATCATCTAATCAGTACTGCTAAATTTTCCATCACCGGTGATGGGGAAAATGGAGTCCAGGTCACCGTGCGGCCTTGGTATCACATGCACTGCCACAAGCTCTCCAAGCCGTTGAGCGGCAGCCGCTCCGGCATCCGTCGCGGCCTTACAGGCTGCAACATCGCCTCGCACCAGTGCTGTAACCAGCCCGCTGCCAATTTGCTTGTAGCCGACCAGTTCAACCCTGGCTGCCTTCACCATGGCATCCGATGCCTCAATCAAAGCAGTCAGCCCTTTTGTTTCTATAATTCCCAGTGCTTCGTTCATCATTATTCCTCCTCAGGAAAGGTACTACTGTTTCGCCAGGCACGACGCGAGGACCGCAATGTCGACAATATCGTCGGCACTACACCCTCTCGACAAATCATGCATGGGCTTTTGTAAACCTTGAAGTAATGGGCCCAAAGCCCTGTAATTGGCGAGTCGCTCGGCAACTTTATAAGCGATGTTCCCGGCGTCTAGCGACGGAAAAACCATGACGTTCGAGTTGCCGTGCAAAGGACTCCCCGGAGCCTTGCGCTCTGCCACATCTGGCACCACCGCCGCATCGAATTGTATTTCTCCGTCAATAATCAGATCGGGCACTTTGCTGCGCACCAAATTGAATGCATCCCGCACACGTTGTGCCGAGGGATGATTCGAACTGCCTTTAGTTGAGAACGACAGCATGGCGACCCTGGGCACATCGCCGGTCAACTTTTCAAAACTGTGCGCCGCATCAATCGTAATATCAGCGAGTTGCTCAATGGTTGGCTCGGGCACCACGGCAGCATCGGCAAACAGGCGCACGTCAGATCCATCAGGGGAGGACATCAAGAAGAATGAGGATACTGTCCTGTGCTGTTCGGCTACGCCGATAACTTTCAATGCCGCACGCAAAACATCACCAGTGGTAGAAAGATTGCCGGCAATACACACATCAGCTTGATTACAGTGGACCATCATCGCTGCATAAAACGTCGGTTTACGGAATAATTCCTCGACACTATCACGACCTTGTTCAGCCTCGTTTTTTTCGATATACGTGTCGACAAATTGATCAAAATACCCGGACCCCTCTGGATCTACCACTGCAAAACAAGGCATAGCCACACCACTACGGTATGCGAAATCGCGCACAGCAAAGGGGTTACCCACCAAAATGGGTTCAGCCAGCCCCTGTTTCTGTAATTCATTAGCGGCGTGTAAAACACGCGGATCCAGCGCGTCAGCAAATACGATCCTCTGCGGCGCCCGCCTGCAGCTCTCCCGGCTTTGCTGCATGATATTCACAGGGACGCTACCGTTTGCAATGAGACGTTCTTGCCGGACTCGCTGACCAGGGTGATCAGCATCAATACATACAGAGCACTGCTAAGCCGATTCAGGCCCTTTACAATATCCTCACGGGTCAACTGGAAGATGTCGCTGATAAATGCGCTACAGGCTTCCAACTCTACTTCACGGACCAATGCCCGCAGCAGGTTCAACAAGGCGACGTTAGTACCGTGCTGCTCTTCAGCCAAAATATGATCATGGCCAAGGTACTTGAGCGGCTGATGCGAAATACTGTGGATGGTCTCGTCATTCAGTTCTCCCATACTAAGCGACAACAACGGCTCACCGGTCACTTCGCTACGCAAGACACTGCCCATATACGAACGCAAATCCGCCAACAACTTGTGCAGGAGTGGATATTTGTGCGTCGCATCAAACTGTGTCTGTACCAGGACTGTCTGTGCTATTAGCGTGTCAAGCTTGCCACGAAGGCGAATACGCGCATGTGTTTTCGGTACCAGAACGGTGTCATCGAGCAACGTTAACAGTTCTGTTTTCTTTTCAACGTGGCTATTGCAAACAGCACAATTGTTCTCGGGACGCTTATTACCACCAGTTAGGGGGTGAACGCGAGTTGACTTCTGTTTCTCTTGTGCCGCCTCATCCTCACCCTCATCAGCTAGATACACGCGGCCCTCTTCATCAATATATCGGGTACGAATCTTTCGCTCAGCCAATAGCTGAGCTGCCGAAGGTGTTAGCCTGGAGTGGGCAGGGAGATGTATCTCACTACCGTGGCCCAGGCCGAACTCTTGCCGCAACCAGGACTCTGTGATGAATGTAGGCTTGTTCACAGCGTCTCCTAACCCGCCCAATCCGCTGGATAGGTGATATAGACGAAACGCACTTTGCCTGGTGAACTGAATTCAACACTGGAGCCCTTCGGAATCAACATCACATCACCAGGCTTACCCACTGATGTCTTGCCACCACAGGTGATGTGTAACTCTCCCTCAAGCACGACGTCGATCTCATCGTAGTTCAGTGTCCAAGGAAAACGGGATTTCTCCCACTGCATAAATCCGGCGGCAATAGAGCTCTTGTCTGCGCTGCCTATTACGTCCGTCAAGCCAATGTCCTGATTGGGCGCGCCGTCGAAACGACCGAATTTTACCGAACCGCCCCGCACCAATACGATACCGCTGTCGGAAACCTGTCGCTCGCAATACGGACCACTGTCGGCATGCTGCAATTCACGAAGGGCTTTCTGCACCAGTTGATCCAGCAGTGCTGAGTCATGTTTTCCGGGGGGAAGCTTGGCTTCGACAGCCCGACGTATCGCCTGCGCTTGACCTGCGGTAGCCGCATCTCCCGCCACAACTCCAGCAGCTGACTCAGCAGGGCGCTCAGTAAATTCAACACCCAGAGCTTTCGCTACATCACGTGCTTCCGGGGTGATAATTGTGGACCGCAGCACTATGGCCAGCGAGGTCCCGCCATCACGGTGTAGCTTCTTTACATACTCGGCAGTTATCAGAGTCTTCATTGGCTATACCTTTTAACCTCCATTTAGCATCAGGAATCTGTTCACGCCGCGCCACAAACTGCGCTTTTTGGCACAGTATCGGAAGGGTTAGCACGCAAACTGACAAGATAGGATCGAAGCTGATCAACCCCATCGTTGGTTACCACTGATGTAACAAAATACGGTTCCTGTATCGCACTTTCTCGCAGAATACGACGTGCTCTATCGATGTTGGCATCGGGCAGATCGGCCTTACTGATGACTCCGATCACACGTTTATTCGGATAGACTTGTAAGAGACCGGCCGGCAGCGAAAATCGCGTGTTATTGGCTGGCTGGACATAGACGATTGTGTCGATCTCAACAACCGTTGACAGTAGAGCGCCATAATAGGCGGGTCGAACGCTGAACTCGCCCGGGGTGTCTACCACATTGTGGGGGTGGAACTCGGCCGCCTGCGTTTTACGCAACTCACTGTCATCTCGCAGCAATGCTTTCATCAGGGCAGTTTTTCCACACCCAACTTCGCCTACCAGGACAAAGTCTTCCAATGCTTGCACTTCCGGCCCCGGGGCTATGTGCGCGTTGCCGGACATACGCTATACCCCAGGATTTTTTCCAAGGTCGTCAATACAGAATTTAACGCTTCGTCAACAGCGCCAATCGAACCGGTAAGCACCAGAGCACCTGAGAATCGATCCAGGAAGCCTATTTGCACCGAGGCAAACTTGGTCGCAACATCACCAGCGATGATCGCGGTCTCACCAGGGGTGAGTGTAAGAATACCGATCGCTTCCGCATGCTCAACACCCACTTTGTGACATAACTCCTCGGTAGGATTGGCTAACAGGTGGGCCAGCGTAACCTGCTTACCCGGAACATATTCCTGTATAATACGTTGAATACCAGATGAATCGTGCTGATTCACTGATGGGCCTCCACTTCAGTATTTGTAGGCCCGAGTCTATTCATTGGCCAAAACTGGCCGTAAGACTAACCACAACACGGCCATCTACTTGGCTTTTGCCAAAAATGTCCGCTGCAGCGGAGTCGGTGTCGATATATGCGAGGCTTGCGGTAAACATACCGATGTCATATTCCGCACCCACACTCCAATCAACGTAATTGTCATTCAAGGCGTCATCCAGGTCGTAATAGCCCACAGATGCCTTCAGGCGCAAGTTCTCCGCCAACGGGTAATTTCCGGAAGCACTGTAATAGATTCCTCTGCCGTCAATATTGAACACCTCGTCTGAATAACCAACCAGAAAGCTGACGTACTCACGAAAATGCAGCCCAAGCAATAATTCGTTCCAATCGAGATCGACACCATTCGCAGTGCCAGGAAAAATGTAGCGAATAGCCGTTGCGTCTGCCGACCAATCATCACTAATGTCCGTGCCGTAACCGATATATAAGTCAATTTCAAGGTCGGCCTCGTCGTCCGTTGGGCCACCTTCCTGTGTATCCACATTGGAACCCCAAACGCCGGCAAACAGGCCGCTCGAATGGGAAAAATCAAAAGCCGCTTGTACGGCAGGATCATCTTGAGTTTGCGTCACACCGCGAAATACGTAGTCTGAAGTAAAGGTTGCCGTCGCAGTTATCTCGTAGCTTTTATCTGCAGCAACCTCCTGCTCGGCAGAAACATTGCCAGACAGAAATAAACTTGACAGTAGAAATGGGGTCGCAAAAAACCAGAGGATATCCCTTAAAACGACAGACATGGCGACGTACTCCTGTAAATGTAGTCAATGCTGTAACGTTTCTATTGTCGTGAGTTCGTTAGCAAGCGGATATTCGCAAATACACCTAATCGATTGCGGCTGCTACTTAGCTTTGCGCTTTACAGCCAACGTCGACCATCTTTTACGGTTCGCGACAACTATTCAGCCGATCAATCGAGGGCTCCCCGGCCCGATGGCATATGCAGCTGCTGGTAGACGAAGTGTTCAGCATGAAAACACCCATTACTCAACAGATATTTTGTTTGGATATTGCGTTCGCCTGCTTCAATCGCGTTCTTATAGTCGGCTTCAACATCCTCTATCCAGACTAATCCCCAGGCTTAAGTCCGTAACTTCTCATCTTTTCTACACTCCGCGAGGCCTGCTGACTATCTTTCGCTGCACCATGAAATCCATCACCTTCAGCTCGTCGATCCTCGACACACAGCAGTTCCGTCAACGTATCTAGCGAGGGACCTCTATGGCTGCATGGCAAATTCAGTGCCAGCGCCCAGGGGATAGCGGCTTTCTGACTGCAGAACACTCCTTGAATTGGCGGCATCGCCAATTCGTATCGCGCAACGTGGTGTAGCAGCAGGGGCCAGTCAAAACTCGCGTTATGAATCACAATTAGCTGATCTTTAAGATATTCGGCGATCTGGCTCCACTGGGATTCAAAGAATTCAAAGTTGGCAGCCTGCTCGTTGCTAATACCATGTATGGACTGGGCTTCTGCTGACACGCATTTTTGTGGTCGCGTCTGAAACTCCGCGGAGTCGGCGATCTCTCGATTCCTCACCACCGTGACTCCAAGCGTTACGATATCAGGGAGGCCATTTTCATCTGGCAAACCGGTAGTTTCGGTATCAAGCACGACGTAATCGTCTGGCAGTTGAGTGAATATCCACAGCAATTCATTGTACATGGCCATTACCTCTTGCCACCGCCATCCAGGGATTCAACCTCAACAATCGCCCCCTGGTCATAGTGGTAACGCAGATAGCGCCAATGAATGGCATCCGAGAGCACCTTGGGCCGCATCACCCCATAGCACTCACCCTCCGCTCTTACGCTTTGATAGTGAACCCCGAAGCTCTTGGCATTCCGCAACGCGCACCCCAGCTGTTGCCCTACCGCATATTCATCGGGGTCGTAGATGGCGTCACCGACCAGATGTCGCAGATCATGCAGGGTAGTCGGCCCCAGCTGTGCGCGAATAACACGCATTTCCACAGTGGTTTTCTCGATTCTGGACTCCCGCAAAAACCGCGCGCGATGAAAAGAAGACTCAGCGATGGCCACGGCCTCATCGGCGGTGCAGTAATAGAGCCCAAAATCCCGGTTGAAGCGTCCGCCGCGAGGATCGACCGGTGGGTGGGTAAACGCCGCCATGATCCAGGATGAGCCATCGCCATACACCCGATCTTCGGGTGACACCAGGCGAATATCACCCACTTCATCGCGCAAACGGGGGTTGGTGAGGGACTCCACAGCATAAAGTACCTCCCAATCCTGTGGGCTGGACACTCGCTCGAATAAACTGATCTGCGGATAGCGGGACAAAATGACCCGGTATACCGGGTCATTTGCCTCGCTACTGGGTAGCGCATCGATATCGATCATCAGTCACCCCGCTGGGCATCGAGAAAATTTCTGACCATGGCCAGATCTACCACCTGCCCTGCCAGCAACCGATCCAGCGGCGCTGCGCCATTGAACAGGGGGTTGTCATTGGGGGTAGCCAGCCACCGATCGGCCAGACCCTCTTCAGGCAACAGGATCTCCAGGGATTTGTAAATCCCCAGGATATAGCTGGCCCTCTCAAGCAGGTCTCGTGTCAACTTGGCCTTTTCTGGCTGACTCTTCCAGTTATAGAGAGTCTTCTCATTGCTGAGCCCCAACAGGTTCATCTGCTGGGCGCCTGTCAGGCGCCACTGGCTGAAAATTGCGAAAATCGCCGGCAGCAGTGAACTGGTGACACTGGAACCGCGTTGCAGCAGTTGTTCGGCTTGAGCGATCATGATTGCCTCCTCAACAATATTTTTGACTGTATTTTTACAGCGCCTACATACAGTCTATTAAACTGTAACAGTACAGTCAACTGTATCATGAATAGTTTTTGAAGCTGTTGGCCGAGATGGTCATGCTATAGAAAAAATACTCTCCACACCGACCAGAAAAGTTGATATGGGTTCATCCGCTTGTCGGACGTCAACTATCCTGACCGCGTCCCTAAGTGGTTTGCATCCTGGTCATTGCAGTCTTTTCTTATAGCACCTGGAACCTGTCAAAAGACCTGGGCCAGTTGAAAACTGGAGTCACCACTGACCCCGAGGATTTCCATGACTGATGCCGAAGATGAGTATCGTATAGTGGTAAAAATGCAGGGCGGGCAGGATGTCGAACTGAACACGACGTTGGAAGACGGGATTTTCTCAGCCAATAACTGCCGCCTTGTCATTTCTTGTCTAAAGCCACATTTTCCTCGATAGAGTTCCCAGCCCGATTACGCTTGGGGATGCTTATCCTGATTGTCCCAATCACAGCGGACCTCGCAAACCTCCTCGGCCCACCTTTCAGCATCACCGTAGTCGAAAAATTTAATTTCTCTATGATGTACGCCCTTGGCTCGTATGGCATGCTTGATAGGACACCAGAATTGCTCCGTTCTGGCTATAATTTCCTGGGCATAAGCCATCAGGCCATTGCCATAGCCACAATAGATACAATTGAATTTTTGCACCCAGTTGAGATAAGGCAGGCGATGGCGGTCAATAACAATGTAGTCATTGCGCTTTACCCTTGGGATACCGTAGATACGGAAACAAACCGCCTGATAAAAACTGATGGTAATATCGAGAAGAAATAGCGGTACGACCATACCGTAGATCACTGGCGCAGACAGCAAGGCACCAATAGGCGCCCTGAGGATATACGCCAAGCTGCCGGTTCGTTGACGCCGATGCAATTTTCTAACATTGCGATCAAAAATCACCTTTCCCCGGCGCAAGGTATAATGAAATTGCTTTTGCTTTCCTTCGAGCAAGCGCTCAATTTCTTTTTCCAGCTCATCGCGAGCCGTTTGCAGACGGGAAATAATCTCTTCCAGCTTTGGCGTTTTCATGTCCGCTGATCACTCTTTTAAGGGAAAGCAGTGCCATTCATTTCAGGAGAACTCAGACTATAGAGCATTTTCCTGTTCAGGGTGTCTTTCTCAACGATCTCTGGAGTCTTTTCGATGATAGCCAAATAATATATCCCGAGCCTAAAATGATAAACGCAGTGAGCAAATAAAATGCGTCGGAGGATCGATACTTGTGTGATCAATATTGCGCGATTTCATTCCCCCTACTGTCATTTCCACTGTATTGAAGCCAACCCGCAAGTTCTGGTTCAAGATTGTAAGATTCGAGCCATTCGCCTGATAATCAAATATTATTACCACTAACCCAGTGAACTATGTTCGCCGCACTCATAGCTCCAGCCTGACGTGCAAGCTCGCGACCTTGCCGGAACAACACCAGCGTTGGGATACTGCGGATACCGTATTGCGCACCGAGCGACTGTTCCTTTTCAGTATTCACCTTGGCCAGACGCACACGCGGCTCCAATTGTGCTGCTGCCTGCTCAAACTGCGGTGCCATCGTCTTGCACGGACCGCACCATGGCGCCCAAAAGTCCACTAACACAGGAATATCATTACGACCGAGGTGCCGTTGGAAATTCGCTCCGGTCAGTTCAACAGAATGGGCCGTGAACAAAGCCCGGTGGCAGTTTCCACATTTTGGATTTTCATTGTACCGTGCCGCAGGGATACGGATTACCGTATCGCAATGTGGACAAACAAGGTGAATCGAATCATTCATTGTCATACCCTTCTTCATTAACTAACACTATCGCCGCAGTTTCTCGCCTTAACATTCAACCAGCGCCAAATATTGTTGCCGTTTCAAAGCGTCAGCGCCGCTATATCGCTCACGGCGACTACTCAGCTTGAAATAGATTAATCCCTCTTAGGACAACTAGTCACTAAAATTATGTACAGTCAAAGGCGGTGTGCCTCCATCTTTTGTCTGCCCCGCCGCCCTGCCAGGTTTCCTGGTCTGCTGCCCTGCGCGGGCTCGGAGATACGGTAAAACTCACATTTGCATTACACAAAGATGCATTAGCCTCAGCGATAACCAAAATCACCCATTAGCTAGACTTGAAGAAGTAAGGTACGCTTGAAAACACTGCAGTACGCGGGCTGCGAGAATCAGTGCGACCGTTTGATCGAGTAATGGCAACAGGTCAGTGAACATGCAGAAGAAGAAAATCATTATTGGGGTCGCAGCATTACTGCTGGCGATTGGCATTGCCCTGCTCTGGTGGCGAGCCTCCCTTGATGCAAGCGATAGTGAAATACTACAGCTCTACGGCAATGTGGATATTCGTGAGGCGCAGCTGGCCTTTAATGGCAATGAGCACATTGCGGAAATATACGTACAGGAGGGCGACCGTGTCAGCAAGGGGCAACTGCTGGCCAGCTTGCACACCGAATTACTGGACGCGGAACTGGCCGAAGCACAAGCGACGCTGCGCGCACAGGCACAGACTGTAGCCAAACTGGAAGCGGGTAGCCGCCTGGAAGAGATCCGCAAGGGGCAGGCGGAACTGGAGGCCGCACTAGCCACGGCAAAGTCGAGTGGAGACAGCTACAAACGCGTGGCGCGACTGCTGGAAAAGAAACTGACTTCGCCCGAAGTAGTGGAGAATGCAAAATCGCTGGCGGACACTGCCGAGGCCCAGAAGAATTCGGTGCAGCAGGCGCTAGCCTTGTTACAGGCCGGCCCCCGCAAAGAGGACATTGCGGAGGCCCGAGCGCAGCTCGCCGCGCGCGAGGCGAGACTGGTACTGGCCCAGCAGCGATTGAAAAATGCCGAACTCTATGCCCCGGCTGACGGCATTATTCGTAATCGCATTCTGGAACCCGGTGACATGGCCAGTCCCCAGACTCCGGTGCTGACCCTGGCCTTTGTCGATCCGGTCTGGGTACGGGCTTATCTGCCGGAACCGGCACTGGGGCAGGTGGCGTTAGGCGCCAAGGCGCTCATCTATACCGATAGCTACCCCGACAAGGCCTACGAGGGCTGGGTGGGTTACATCTCCCCTAGTGCCGAATTCACACCAAAAAATGTGCAAACCCCCGAGTTGCGCACCCGACTCGTGTACTCCGTGAGAATTTACGCCTGCAACCCACAGGGGGAACTGCGTTTGGGGATGCCTGTCACCGTCACCATTGACTTAGCCAAAACCTCGCCGGCTACCACCGCAAATCACTGCGAACCCTAGTGGACGCTACGGCCCTCACGTTTGCGGCGGTTAGCAAGACCTTTCAGTCTGCCGGGAGGCAAACGGTGGCGCTCGAGGGGGTAAGCTTCAGTATCCAACCCGGTCGTGTGACTGGCCTGATCGGCCCGGATGGTGCGGGTAAGACCACCTTAATGCGTCTCGCCGCCGGCTTGCTGCTGCCGGATACGGGAGAGATTCGAGTGCTGGATATCGACGTTCTCGACCAGCCGTTGGCGGTGCAGTCCAGCGTGGGCTATATGCCACAGCGGTTCGGTCTCTACGAAGATCTCAGCGTGCAGGAAAACCTTGATCTCTACGCCGACCTGCAAGGCATGCCCAGGGCGAAGCGTTCGGCCCGTTACGCGGAGTTAATGCGGATGACCGGGCTGGCGCCGTTTACACGGCGTCTGGCGGGACGTCTTTCCGGTGGTATGAAACAGAAGCTGGGACTCGCCTGCACGCTAGTGCGTTCACCACGATTGTTGTTACTGGATGAACCCACTGTCGGCGTCGATCCGGTTTCACGTCGGGAACTGTGGCAGATCGTCTATCGACAGGTACAGGACGCGGGCATGACGGTATTGCTTAGCACCGCCTATCTGGATGAGGCGGAACGCTGTGATGAGGTATTGCTGGTTCACCAGGGGAAACTGCTGGAACAGGGTGAGCCCGCGCAATTTAGTCGCTCTGTGGCGGGGCGTACATTTTTGGTAAGCGCCGGGGAGGTGAGTCATCGGCGCTTACAGGAACAACTAAACCGTGCTCCCGGCGTGCTGGATGCCCTGATAGAGGGGGAAGCCGTGCGGGTGGTTACGGATACTGCCGAGGTACCGGCGGCCGAACGCCTGTTGCCAGGTCAGGCCAATGTCCGCATAACCGCTGTGGCGCCGCGTTTCGAAGACGCTTTTGTGGCGCGCTTGAAAGCCCGACGCGATACACAGGAGACAGCGCTTTCATTGCAAATAAAAATAGCTGCGAGCGGCAACGACGAGGTGATCCGGGTCGATAGGCTGCAACGCCGTTTCGGCGATTTTATCGCGGTAAATAATGTCAGCTTCAGCGTGCGCCGCGGTGAGATATTCGGTCTGCTGGGAGCCAATGGTGCTGGCAAGTCCACCACCTTTCGCATGCTGTGCGGGCTGTTGCCAGTCAGCGATGGCGAAGTGGCAGTAGCCGGCCATGATTTGCGCCGTGCCAGCGCTTCAGCACGTGGGCGCATTGGCTATATGGCGCAGAAGTTTTCCTTGTACAGCAATCTGTCGGTGCTGCAGAACCTGCGGTTTTTTTCCAGTGCCTATGGCCTGTGGGGAAAGCAGCAAAAGGCGCGTCTCGAATGGGCGCTCAACACCTTCGAGCTAGCGTCCTTTCGCGATGACAATGCCGGGGATTTACCGCTGGGATTTAAACAGCGCCTGTCTTTTGCTGCAGCACTAATGCATGAGCCGGAGATCCTGTTTCTCGACGAACCCACCTCCGGTATTGATCCCCTCGCCCGCCGGGAATTCTGGGCCCGCACCAATGCCCTGGCCGAGGCCGGGGTCACCGTGCTGGTTACCACCCATTTTATGGAGGAAGCCAATTATTGTGACCGGATGGTGATTATGGCCGACGGTGAAGTGCTGGCTGAAGGCACGCCGCTGGCGATGAAGGCCCGTGCACAAACAGCCGATAATCCTGACCCGACCATGGAGGATGCCTTCATTCAGCTGATCGAACAGCGCGAGGGCAAGGCAGCGGACGTGGCGGCATGAAATCGCTTGCTCTCATGCGCCTGTGGGGCATGATTCGCAAGGAGAGCCTGCAGATTCTGCGTGACCCGTCGAGTATTGCGATCGCTTTCGTGATGCCGGTGGTATTGCTGTATCTGTTTGGCTACGGTGTCTCTCTGGATGCAAAACATATCCCGGTGGGCATTGTCATCGAACAGCCAGATACCGCAACCCAGTCACTTGCGGGGTCTTTTGAACGCTCCGAATTTTTTCGCCCGCTACACTTCGATAGCATACAAGCGGCGCAGCGGGCACTGGATGAACGCAATATCGACGGCATTGTCTGGCTGCGCAATAATTTTTCAGCTCAGCTGTTGTCTGGCAGCGAAGCGCCCATTGGTATTATCCTCAATGGCGTAGACTCCAACCAGGCCAACATCACCGAGGGCTATATCCAGGCCACCTGGCTGGCGTGGCTGAGTCGTTATGCCGAGGGCCACGGCCAGCCGCTGGTCACGCCGGTGAGCCTGGAACAGCGGGTGTGGTTCAACGCCGCATTGTCCAGTCGTCTGTTTCTTGTACCGGGTTTAATCGCCATCATCATGACCCTGATCGGTTCGCTACTCACCTCCATGGTGATGGCGCGTGAATGGGAGCGCGGCACCATGGAAGCGATGCTGGTAACCCCACTGAACAAGGGCGAAGTGCTGGCGGGCAAGCTGATTCCCTATTTTGTATTGGGCATGGGCGGCATGCTGTTCAGTGTGGCCGTAGCGCTGTGGCAGTTTGATGTACCACTGCGCGGTTCGTTCTGGCTGCTGATGTTCAGCTCAGGCTTGTTCATGCTGGTGGCGTTGGCCATTGGTTTGCTGATTTCCATCGTTGCCAAAAATCAGTTTGTGGCAGGGTTGCTGGCAATTGTCATCACCTTTCTGCCCGCGTTTATCCTTTCGGGCTTTCTGTTTGATATCAATTCCATGCCCACGTTTATTCAACTGCTGACTCACGTGGTGCCGGCGCGCTATTTCGTGGCGATCCTGCAAACTCTGTTTCTCGCGGGTGACGTCTGGCCGGTGGTACTGACCAACTTGGGCGCGTTATGCATTATGCTGGTGTTTTTTGTCACCCTGGTGTGGCGGAATTTCCACAAGCGGTTGGAATAGACTATGCGTGATACGTTTGGGTATTTCAGACTGATTTTCGCCATCGCCAGCAAGGAGTTTCTCGCCCTGCTACGGGACAAGCGCAGCCGCTTTGTCATCATTGTCCCACCCATAGTGCAACTATTAGTGTTCGGGTTTGCCGCTACCTATGACCTCAATAACGTACCGGTGGCGATCTATAACGAGGACCCTGGTGGTGCTGCGCGGGAACTGGTCAGACGCATTGAGGGATCACCCAATTTTCAGGTTGTCGAGTATATTGATCATGACGGCGAAGTCGCACCGCTTATCAATAACCGCAAGGTGCTGTTGGTGCTGCATATCGGTCAGCGCTTCAGTGCCGAGCTGTTACAAGGTGAGAGTACGGCGTTGCAGGCGATACTGGATGGCCGTAACTCAAATACGGCAATGACGACTATGAACTACCTGCGGAGCATAGTGCTGGATTACAACCGCAACTGGTTGAAATCGCAAGGTATAACGGGGTCTCGGGGCAGTGTGAGCTTGCAGACGCGTGCCTGGTATAACGAAAATTTACAGTCGCGCTGGTTTATTGTGCCCGGTATTGTTGGCTTGCTGACGCTGGTGGTGACCTTGCTGGTAACGGCACTCTCCGTGGCACGAGAACGCGAAGCGGGCACCTTCGACCAGCTGTTGGTGACGCCCCTACGGCCACTGGAAATCCTCATCGGCAAGGCCATTCCCGGTATCGTCATCGGCTTGCTGGAGGCCACGCTGGTGATTGTGCTGATGGTGATATTTTTCGATATTCCCGTTCGCGGCAGTCTCGGCGCGCTGTATCTGGGCCTCGCGCTGTTCATACTCTCTGCGGTGGGCGTCGGACTGATGATTTCCGCCATCGCCGTGACACAGCAGCAGGCGGTGCTCGGCGCTTTTCTGTTTATGGTACCGGCTATCATTCTTTCCGGCTTCTCCACTCCCATCGCCAATATGCCGCAGCCGGTACAGTGGTTGACCTACCTCGACCCGCTGCGTTATTTTTTGGTGGTAGTGCGCAGCGTGACCCTGGAAGGCAACAGCTATACGCTGCTGATCCATCAGTATTGGCCCATGGCTATCATTGGCGTGGTGACATTGGCATTAGCCGGTTGGTTGTTCCGGCATCGCATGTATTAGCTTGAGCGGGTGGCCAAAGACAATGGGGTCTCCCTGCATCCACGATCTCAGATTCTGCGACCGTTTTATGGACGGCCAGTTACTCTCGGCAACCCATTAATACTTCTTATACTCTAATCCAAAATAGGCATTAGCCAGCGAGACTGACACCTACCACTAGGCCCACGCCATAGGTAACACCTGCGGCAGCAAAGCCGATCAGCAATTGCCTGATAGCTGAAAAGATCGCGCCGCGACCTGTGAAGAGCGACGTACCCGCGCCGATACCGGCCAGCGCCAGACCGCTCAAGGCCAGACTGGCGAAAAGCGCCGTACTGCCTGACAGGAAAAAATAGGCGATGACCGGAAAAATCGCACCGAAAGTGAAAAGCAGAAATGAGGAGCCTGCCGCCGCCCACGCTGAGCCGCCAAGATCATTGGGATCAATGCCCAGTTCTTCGCGCGCCAGCGTATCGAGCGCGGTGTCCTTGTCAGCCAGCAGTTTGTCGGCCAGCGCTTTGGCTTCAGTTTCGGAAAGCCCCTTGGCCTGATAGATGAGAACGAGCTCTTCCTTCTCCTCTTCGGGAACTTCCTCCAGTTCCATCGCTTCGGTGGCGATTTGCGTTTGATAAAGCTCACGCGAGGAATTGACCGAGAGCCATTCGCCCATCGCCATGGAGCAGGCGCCAGCAACCAGTCCGGCCATGCCCGTTAACAGGATCGTGTTGTTGGAAACGGCGGCGCCCGCCACACCCATAACGAGGGACAGATTAGAAACCAGGCCGTCATTGGCGCCCAGAACAGCGGCGCGCAGACTGTTGCCACCAATAGCGCGGTGACGCCCTTCTAGCCGTGCGATGGAGGCGCCTTTAAGGCCGGAATCTGAACTGGTGATGGCAGAGAGAATACGCGCATGGCTGCGCTCAGCCTGTGGCAGACCGCCGGACACCGCTTCGGACTGTTTGTCATAGATACCGCTATCCGTTTGTTCCAGTGTGTTGACGACGGGCAGCACAAAGGCCGGGCCGAAGCGGCGCGCCAGAAACGCCAGGCCTCGCGTGCGGAAGCCCGGCTTGAGATTCGGTACCGGCGCGCCCGCTTTCGTCAGCTGCTTTTTCCAGTATTCGGCGTGGCTTTCTTCCACCGCAGCAAGGCGGCTATAGACTTCTGCCAGTTTCGTATCCGGTTCTACTTCGGAAAGCGTGCGATAAAGGCTCGCACCATCTACCTCCCCCTGCAGATTATCCTTGTAGCGTTTGAGCTTGTCGTCAGCCACGCTGAGTATCGTCCATCATCGTATGCCCCGTTTACCTACTTCATGATGAAAAGTATTGCCAAGTCAAGTCACTGCAACTGAGAGAATCGGCCCATCAATACTTACAAACCTCACCGATTCGCGGGCTGTGTCAGTAGGCCGTTTAGGCGGCAAGTTTCTGTATCAGCATAATCTCTACATTCATCTGACGCGGCTTTTGTAACATTCACAGTCACCCAGTTCGCCCGCATCACAGTTCGTGCTTGCGCCAATACAGCCGCCCTTCATAATAACGGCATGACAAAGACTTTTGTATTGGGGATGGCCACAGTATCCTATATCTGGAGTATGAATTTGATGAATAGCCGTTTGAGCACAAGTAGGTAGTTCACAATGTGGAACGAGCGATACAATACCAAAAACTATATTTACGGCGAGGAGCCTAATACCTTCCTGGCGGCAAATTTTCAGAAAATCCCCAAGGGAAAAGTGTTATGCCTCGCTGAGGGCGAAGGCCGGAATGCGGTATTCCTCGCCCGGCAGGGCTACGAGGTCACCGCTGTGGACCAGTCCGATGTCGGCCTTGAAAAGGCGAAAAAATTGGCCGCTAAACACGGCGTGAACATTCACTGCATCCACGCCGACCTGGAACATTTTGACCCTGGCACCAACCAGTGGAATGGAATAGTTTCCATTTTCTGTCATGTACCACAGCAGCTTCGTAAAAGCCTGCACCGTAAAGTAACTCAGGCACTGAAGCGCGGCGGCATTTTTCTGCTCGAGGCCTACACCCCAAAGCAACTGGACTACGGCACTGGTGGTCCGCCCGTCGCGGAACTGATGATGAGCAAGGCCGCCCTGGAACAGGAGCTAACCGGGCTGCAGATTGATTATCTTGAAGAACTTGAACGCGAGATTATCGAAGGCAGCCACCACACGGGACGCGGCGCAGTGGTTCAGGCGATCGCAGTGAACCCCCTCCGACACTACCAGGTATCAAGCAACCGCGGCTCGGCCACTCACAAGCTGCGTTATGTGGAGTCGGGTGGTGGAGAAAGCGACCCCAACTGCACCCTCTGCAAACCCGCGATCACACCACGAGCGGATTAACGCGAGGATATGGATGCCCATCCCCCGTGTATGGAGTAGACCCCAAAATGCTCACAAAGGGCGAGGAATTGACTGCACGCTCGTGGGCTATACTGATAGACACGACTATCGGAGTGATAAAGTATGCTAATTCGCATCTACCGATATCTTCCCGAACAAGACAACGCGCCACGAATGCAGGACTACAAATACGATCTGCAGGTGGGCGAAGACATGATGGTGCTCGATTTACTTGAGAACCTGAAAGCCCAGGATTCGACACTGACCTATAGACGCAGCTGTCGCGAGGGCGTTTGCGGGTCCGACGGTATGAACATTAACGGCAGCAACTGCCTGGCTTGTATCACCAGCGTGTCAACCCTGCTCAAAGGGGGATACCTGCCGTCCGGTCAGACGGTTCGGCCCTGGCATGGCGATGCCGATATCGTGATTCGCCCGCTCCCCGGTCTGCCGGTAATCCGTGACCTGGTCGTCGACATGGACGCTTTCTACCAGCAGTACCGACGGATCAAACCCTATCTCATTAATGACAAACCCGCTCCCGCCATCGAACGACTGCAATCACCGGAAGACAGGGCCAAGCTGGACGGACTGTATGAATGCATTCAGTGTGCGTGTTGCTCAACACAGTGTCCTTCCTGGTGGTGGAATCCGGATAAATTCGTCGGCCCCGCCGGATTATTGAACGCCTACAGGTTTATGGCGGACTCTCGCGACACGGATCTGGAGGCACGCCTGGCAGCACTCGACGATCCTTTCAGCGTGTTTCGCTGCAAAACTATTTTGAACTGCATAGCTTTCTGCCCGAAAAAGCTCAAGCCGCGTGCGGCTATCGGAAAGATAGAAAAATTGCTGCTAACACGAGGCACCTGAAGGCAGGTACTGCTATGAGATTCATCACCGATATCGACAGCTAATTTAGTGCACTCGCCAATTCAGTGACCAGATTCGCCCCACTGGAGTAGATACCCAGGCTCATTGAAGGTATTACACATGTGTTTTTTAAGGAAGTTATCGTGTGAGACATCCGAAAATCATTCGCTGTAAAAGGGTTTACGAATCACCGGCAAGAAACGATGGTTACCGCGTCCTGGTAGACAGAATCTGGCCTCGTGGCATCAAGAAATCTGATCTCGCGCTGGACGAATGGTGCAAGGAGTTGGCGCCGTCTGCGGAACTGCGTCAATGGTTCGCTCACGACCCGCAGCGCTGGGCAGGCTTCTATCAGAAATTTCACAATGAACTGGGAGAACAGGCGAACGCCATTCGCCAGGTTATGGACAATTGCGGGAGCCGACCTCTGACCCTGCTGTACGCGGCGCGCGACACGGAGCACAACAACGCGGTAGCCCTGAAGATGTTCCTGGATAACTACAAGCAGTCAGCGTGAAACATAACACGGTATGGGCACATCGGCTTTTTTTCCGGCATAGTGGACACCAGGTGAAGTAATCGAAGTATGCCTCTGAGAGGCTATAAAGTTGCCGTTACCCGGCGCGTAGTTGCGCGTCGAGATGGTCCACTACCTCGGCCCAGTCTGCATCCTGGCTGATTGCTTCCCGGATAAATTGCGCCTGCCCTTCATTCCAGAAGGCGGCATTTTCCAGGGGAATCTCTGGAGGTAGGTGGTTTTTTTGCATGAAATTCTCTATGGCAACTTCACTGTTGGGTAGTCCCAGCTGAGCGAAAAGTGCGGCCATGGTATGGTTTGATGTATCCATCTGGCGGGTTCCCGTTTCAGATTATAAATTCAGTATAGACCCTGCCGCCTCGATGCATCTTCTAATGCGGCTACCAAACCTGCTTATTCAAGCAGTCGGCTTCGGCTTTCAGGGTTCCGAAAAAAACGCGACTCCGGTCATGGGCCGTCGTTTTTTAGTTTCTCCACGTGCTTTCTCACCAGACTCAGATATCGTGGGGTATGACCAATATCCTCAAATATCGGGTCACCCTCTTCATCCCTGCTGATGACCACATCCCCCTCAACGTAGGGAAAACTGGACACTACCTCGTCCAGAGCAACTGACAATAATTCGCTGATCATCCGTTCTCGGGTGCGATGCGGAAACATTTCCGCCAGCGCTTCTATCTTGGCCACGCTGTCGAGGGGCAGATGCACCCGATAAGCCTCGGGCGCCATTTCCCCGGCAACCTCCGAGTCCCAGATTCTAATCAGATCAACTATTTTCATTGGGCTACTCCATTTTCCAATGTCGGTGCGATCACGATGATCCCATGGTAGTGCCAAGATTATCTCAGCACTGGGAGTAGCGCCTCAATTTCTGGAGCAATGGTAAACCAGGATCTTCTCGCAGAATTGTGCCCACACGGCCACTGTGTTCGCTATGCTGAAAATATTCTCGGGCATTGCTTTCGCGATTGCAATTGTAGTCCTCGTGAACTTTTAACGCCCCTCGCAGGAAATTTGAAATGGGTGCATCCATTTGGTGGACGCCAGTGCGCTTGACTAAGCGGAGGGGCCGCAACCAACGTTACACAGTTCGCAGTGAGTCTCAGCTAAGCCAGTAGCTGCTTTATTTCGTCCGGCCCGGGAATCTTACCTTCAATGACTACCTCGCCGTTCACAGCCAGTGCTGGCGTGTGCATTACCCCGGCGTCGATAATGCCATTGATATCCGTGACCTTCTCAATGTCATAGTCCACACCCAGCGCCTGGGCGGCAGCCTCGGCGTTCGCGGTGAGTTTCTGGCACTTGGCACAACCGCTACCGTAAATAGTAAATTTCATAGTATTCTCCTTGCGAACAGGTTTACATATAGTTGCCATAGACATAACCGGTAATGGTCGACATCACCACCACGAGGAAACAATAGACTACTGTTTTCTGATTCCCGAGAATGCTGCGGATAACCAGCATGTTGGGTAGTGATAGTGCGGGACCGGCCAGCAGCAACGCCAGCGCTGGCCCCTTACCCATACCTGAGCCCATCAGTCCCTCTACAATAGGCACCTCGGTCAGGGTCGAAAAATACATAAACGCGCCGACAACCGATGCCAGTGCTGTGGACAGCAATGAATTGTCACCCACAGCGGCGGCAACCCACTCGGAGGGAATCAGTCCCTCATAACCCGGGCGGCCCAGTAGCAGACCGGCGACAAAGACCCCGGCCAATAACAGGGGCATGATCTGCCGCGTAAAACTCCAGGTCTGTACCGCCCACTCCTGGTCCCGCTCACGCAGGGTAGTCAACAATACAAGCCCCAGACAACCGACAGCAAAGGCGAGTTGCGGTGTACCCGGCGCCACCAGGACGCAGGCCAGCACCAGGCCACCCAGAGCCAACAGATGATTGACACTCCACTGCCAGCGGTAAACCAGCAGCGCACCCAGCATAATGGCCAGTAAGGCCGTAATCTGCCATTTCCAGGTGTAGATCAGCATCCAGCCGGGGCTATCGGCGGCGGCCCAGTTGGCGAACACCAGGATCCCTATCATCAAACTGAAAAATGCCGCAACTGTTGCCAGCGGTTTGTCCTGCTCACCTGCCTCAAAGCCGCGCGATGAGGTCGCCCTGGCCAGTTCCTCTTTACGATAAATGAGCTGCATGAGAGCGCCGATAACAACGGCAAAGACGATAGCCCCCACCGCCCTGGCGATTCCCATTTCCGCCCCCAGTACTTTGCCGGTGACCACAATCGCCATGATATTGATGGCCGGCCCGGAGTACAGAAAGGCAATTGCCGCGCCCAGACCAGCGCCGCGCTTATAAATACCGCCAAAAAGGGGAAGCACCGTACAGGAGCAGACAGCGAGCAAGGTGCCCGATACCGACGCGACACCCAGGGCCATCGGTTTCGACGCCTCCGGGCCCAGGTAAAGCAACACGGAGCCCTCGGAGATATAAACTGCCATTGCCCCGGCTATAATGAAAGCGGGAAGCAGGCAGAGAATGACGTGTTCCTGGGCGTACCAGTGCGTCAGGCGAATGCCTTCCAGTACGGCATTATCAAACCGAATATTGCCAGCTGGCAGGAAGTAGATGACGACAAAAACCACCAGCATCAGCAACATGATACGACCCTGTTGCGGGTTTTCTTGATACAGTTCGGCTAGCTTTTTGTACATGATTGTCTTCGCATTTTAACTTTGACTACCCGGACTCGACCACCCTCTCGCCCGGTGACTAACCACCTGTCTCTTCATCATTAACGGGGGGACACCGTCTTTTCATAGCGCTGCATTATTTCCCGCAGAGTGCGGCTTATTCTTGTCTGCAGCCGGATCATCTCCAATTTTGGCCAGGTACAACGTTCGCCCGAGGCGATCAACTTGAGCACCTGCTTTTCCCCCGGAAAGCCAAGCAAGTTCCTGGGATTGATGAACCGGTAATCAGGCAGAATGTTAATGTCGCCCACGTAGTCCTGGTTAATGATTGAGCGCATCAGGCTGGTGGCCTGGGTGACCGCACCATTCTTCTTGTCCGCCCGGGCTATAATCAGTGTGACCACATTAAGCCATTCACGGGTGGCGCGGAGGCTCGCGCTCTGTATCAACCCAAGCGACGTTTGTTTGCGGTGTCCGTCTGACACGAAGGGCAGTACATGCGGATTGGTCTGGCTAACGATATAGTGATTGACACCATACAGCCGCGCCAGACGCTTGGCTGGCAGGTCGTCACTCACAGAACCGTCCACCCAGCGCCGCGACGGCAGGTAACTCTTGAGCTGGCCTTCATCGTCCACTGCCAGCAGGGTCACCGGCGGGAATATGCCAGGGACGGCGGCAGAAGCCATTACAGCACTGCGTATCAATACGCTGGGTGAGGTCGTGGCGTTGAGAAGACGTGATGTCTGGTGTGTCTCCGCAGGAGCGATCGATACATTCATCGCCCTACCGGTTTTTTCAAACGCCTTCTGGAATGTGAGATCATCCGGAAAAAAACGGCTGAGATCCGCCTCCAATTCGCCAGGATCAGTGGTACCCGAGCGCTTGGAGGAATCGGGCATTTGCTCGAGAAATTTCTCCGGTTGCAGTAGTTCACGCAGCTCCTCGTCCGTGTAGCTGCATATAATACTGCCGACGATGGAACCACCACTTGAACCTGACATGACGGCGGGCAGCAGGTCTGCCTCCAACAGCGCTCGTGCAACCCCCATATGGAAGTACAATAGCGAACCAGAGCCGCTCATCATGAAGGCGGAGTGGCCAAAGCAATGACTGGCCCGGCGGAAGAAATCGAGCTTTGCCTCAGCACTGATATCGCCGCTGTCTTCATCGGCGAGGTGCTCCAGGGTATGGACGACTTCCTCGATATAGTCCTCAATCAAGTGCTTGGTACCCGAGAGCGCATGGCCATACAAGCCGGCACGGCCCATGCCGCCCATATTACCGTGTATACCCTCATTCAGGGTGTACAGCATTCCGCGATTGTCGCGCCTTGCCTTCAGGCTGCGCAGTCGATCAAGACGTTCCCGTATGGAGACGTAATCGTATTGCTGGCTTTGGTCCCGCCGGCGCCAGCGGTCCAGGCCCTTGAGCGTGTCATAGGCCTCGGCCGCTTCACGCCACTCCTGGTAGCTCCCTGCACCTTTGAGCGCCCGTTTGACCTGCAACTGTGTCGCTATCCCCATTTACCTCTCCATGACCCAGCCACTACTTTCTATCAGACCAGGCGATGACTTCAAGCGCCCTGCTGGCCCATACGGTTTCATCCAGCATAACTACACATGGCAGCACGACTGCTCGCTGTTGAAAAATGCATATCGCTTGCCCCTGGGAATATCCCCAGCGCTTTTACCATTGCCGTCAAGAACAGGCAGTTGCAGCGATTAATGATACTGCTATCGACTGCCAATGTCGCGGGATCAGTGGTAAGCGGAGGACGCGCTGAAAAATACAGCTGCCAGAACGCAGCACAGAAAAGCACTAGCAAGGTAATAGCAATTCGAATAAACCAGGTTTTTGTTTAACATTGCTCATGCCTACTGGGGACAGGCAGGTTTAAGCAGAGTCTGCACCTACAGCAGCAAGAACCATTGCAATACCGGAACTTGCCCCAATATGATGCTGTATCAGGCCCATGGGTTTATGCCAATGATTTCCATACGACAGGAAGCAGCGAACACCATGCACGAGGCGCGGCGCACCACGTCCCAGGCATTTTTTATGGAGGCCGAAACGCCGAAACAACTGGCGCAACTCGCCCTGCACTACCCCCGACTACTTACCGAACCGCGAGGCGACGGTCACCCGGTGCTGTTCTTGCCCGGTTATACCGCCTCGGACACATCGACCCGGTCGCTGCGCCGCTACTTCAAGCTGCTGGGTTACGATGCCTGCGGTTGGGGGTTGGGCCGCAACAGCGGCAATGTGGCCCAGCTGGCGCCACAAGTTGCTGAGATCGTGGCGAAAATGAGCGCCGCAAGCGGCAGCAAGGTGTCGCTGGTGGGCTGGAGCATGGGCGGTGTCATCGCCCGGGAAGTGGCACTCCATCATCCCGACTTGATTCGCAGGGTCATTACCATGGGCTCGCCAATCACCGGGGGGCCCAAATACACCGCTTTTGCCGACCAGTTGGCCAGCAACGGCGTGGACCTCGACGCCATCGAGGCCCATATCCACCATCGGCAGCACACCAGCCCACCCCTGAAAGTGCCGGTAACGGCGATCTTCAGCCGACGGGACGGCGTGGTGGCCTGGCAGGCTTGCATAGACCAGGTCAACCAGAGCGTGGAACACGTGGAAGTCACATCGAGCCACCTGGGACTCGGCTTTGATCCCAAAGTCTACCGCCTGATTGCCCGTCGCCTGGCCACATGATAAACCCGGGGGAAATCAAATACCGCAGCCAGGTCCTCGAATGCCTGGAAGCGGCCATTGGCGGCCTCACGCTATTTTTTACCGGCGCCAACAAAGGTAAGCTGATAGTCAGGCTATAATGGTCTGGTAACGCCCGGTCGTTCCTGTGCTGGATTACTGAACAACCACCACATACATAACTCCAGGAGACACCATGAAGCAGCTGAGCGGCCTCGACGCCTCGTTCCTGAATATGGAAACGCCCAACACCTTCGGGCATGTGACGGGGCTGATGCTGTTCGATCGACCGAGTCCGGATTTCGCCCCCTATGCCGCGGTGTACGAAAAGTATTCCTCGCTGATCGGTGCGCTCGAACCCATGCGACGCCGCCTGGTTGAGGTACCCTTTGGCCTGGACCACCCCTACTGGGTGTTCGATCCCCATTTCGATATCGACTACCACATTCGCGAAATCAGCATTGCCAAACCGGGCCTGGTGGACCAGCTGGCGGAGCAGATCTGCCGCATCGTCGGCCGCCCGATGGACCGCAGCCGCCCCTTGTGGGAGGTCTACGTGATCGATGGCCTCGCCAACGGCTGGTGGGGTCTGCTGACCAAGTTCCACCACGCAACCATCGACGGGGCCGCGGGGCAGTTGATGCTGGAATCGGTACTCTCCACGGAACGGGACGATTCCCCCCCGCCCGCCAGCCCGAAATGGGAGCCGGAGCCGGTTCCGAGCCAGACGGAAATGCTGCGCCTGACCCTGGAGAAACTGGCCAAACACCCGCTCATGGCGGTGAAAGCCCAAAGCAGAATGCTGCGGACCATGGCAAAGATGCTGGGTATCGCCGATGTATCCGGGGCGACATCGTTGGCACGCGACACGGTCTACCGGATACTGGGGCGCCCGACGACGGAGCGCCCGTGGGTGATGATGCCACTGACATCCGCCCCGCCCACGCCGTGGAACAAGTCCATTACCCCACACCGCCGTTTCGCCATGCGCACGACCTCACTGGAGAATATCAAGCGCTTGAAAAATGCCACCGGTGGCACGGTAAATGACATCGTGATGGCGATCTGCGCCGGCGGCCTGCGGCAGTACCTGCTGGCCCACAACGCGCTGCCCGACAAACCCCTGCGGGCCATGGTGCCGGTGTCGATTCGCACCGGGGACGAGTCCGACCCCTGGACCAACCGCGTCTCCGGCCTGGTGGCGGAACTGCCCACCAATTGCGATGACCCGCTGGAGCGGGTCGCCCTGTGCCGCAAGGCGATGGGTGTCGCCAAGAAGCAGTTCGAATTGATGCCGGCGGAGTCGCTTATCGACATAGCCCAGTCATCACCGCCGGTAGTGTCGGCCGCCGCCGCGCGCCTGACCTCGCGGCTGAAGCTGGCGGATCGTATCGGTATGCCCGCCAACCTGGTTATCTCCAACGTGCCGGGCCCTCGCGAACCGCTCTATTTCGCCGGCGCGCAGTTGCAGCACCAGTTTCCCGTATCCATCGTGACTGATGGCCAGGGCCTGAATATCACGGTCACGAGCTATATGGACAGACTGGATTTTGGCTTCATAGTCGATCGCGACCTGGTACCCGACGTGTGGGACCTCGCCGACATGCATATCGAGGAGATCACACGGCTGCTGCAGGCAAGCGACACGGAAGCGGCCGAGTCGCCACGGGCGGCGCCGCGGCGCGGCCCGATGCAAAAGGTGCTGGAGGCAAAGCGCGCTTCCGGCAAAGGGAAGGCCAAAAAAGCGCCGGCAAAGAAAAAGCCGGCAGCCAGAAAGAAGCCAGCGGTGAAAAAGAAAGCCGCAGTGAAAAAAAAGGCGCCGGCCAAAAAAAAGACGCCCACAAAAAAGAGCAAAAGCAGTTAACAAATTGAACAACAGCCGCCGAAAAGCGCGATAAAGAGGTCGATAGCATGCTGGGAATCATTTTACGAACACTGATCACCGCGCTGGGTATCTGGCTCGCGACCTACCTCGTGCCCGGGGTCAGCGCATCATCCGCAGGTGCCCTGATATGGGCGGCAATTGCCCTGGGCCTCATCAACGCCTTCGTGCGACCCGTGCTGGTTCTGCTCACCCTCCCCTTTACAATCCTGACACTCGGCCTGTTTTTGCTGCTGCTCAACGCCGCCATGCTCAACCTCGCCGGCTGGTTCGTAGACGGCTTCGAGGTGGTGGGGTTCTGGAGCGCAGTGTTCGGCGCCATCGTGGTCAGCGTGGTCAGTGGCCTGTGCTCCCAGTTCATAGGCCCAAAAGGAAGCTACGAGGTAATGGTGGTGCGGCGGAGCAATTAGCTTCCAGCCCGTGTCTGGACCTACATTGGTTCGCTAACCTGCAAGATGCCAGGGAGAAACGTGGATCACGCCGAACTTCTACCCGGCGATGATCGCAGCCTCATCCGCCTGGGCCACTACTACTGAACCCATCCTATCACCAGCGACAAATTACCCTGCACCATTGCCCAGCCAGTACAGCAGGTGGCGGCTCGTTTCCGGAGCGGCGAAATAATTTAAGTGATGAACCGCCTGTGTTTTTGCGAACACGGCGCGGTGATCGGCGTCGATCGGAAATCCACCCGCGGCATGAGACAGTTCATAACTGCCACTGGTGGGCACGACACCATCGTTGGCTTCGCCGAAGATGCCATCGACCGCCGCATCGGCAACAGCCCAGCCGAAACGTGCCAACAGCCCCTCGGCCCTGGGCTTAAAGTCACTACTGAGCGCGTAATACTCGGCCGTATTCCGGGTGTCTCGGTTCAGGTACTGCAAATATTCACCCGGCGGATACATGCTGTTCAAGCCAGGCAGAGTACTGACTGCACCGTGATAGGTGAGCTTGGCGAGCATGAACAATGCTTCCATGCCAATCGTAAAGGGACCATCGGGAAGATCGGTAAACAGGTTTGTGTAGCGATCCAGCATCTGGATACCATGCCTGGTGTCCGTCAGCACGGTGCCGCGCATAGGCCCGGCTACGAACACAGCGCGCCGGACTGTCAGCTTGCGATTCGGGCTTGCGCACTCTCCTGCGTTCTCTATCAGTTCGCGGCCGACCAGGCCACCGCGGCTGTGGGTGATAAGGTCGACGTCCAGCTCCGTGCCCCCCGGCATCATCTCAAACAGTTTTCGCACATTATCCCGGGGCGAGACGTGCACGGTCGGGTGATCAAAGGCGAACATTCTGTCGCCATAGATCTTTCGGAGCGCAGAGATGGTGGCTGCGGGAATCAAGGAAAAGGCGGACTGGGCTGTGCTGAACGTGCCGTGTATCAGAAGCAATGCCCGGCCACTGCTCAGTGAGTCCCAGGCGATGGGCTTAGTGTCGTCGAACGGGAAGCGGCGCAGGCCATAGGGGCGTTTTTCTTCTTCCCAACGTGAGGCGACATACATTGCACCTTTGCCGATGATGTCTTTGGTAGCCCAGGCGAGCACTCGAACCAGGCGCCGGCCCAGCTTGGTCAATACGCCACGAGTTGCCGTCTCTGCACTAAGCGTTGCCGGCGCGGGTGCAACATCCCGAGGCAATAGAAACTCCACATCGCCGCCGGCCCCGCGCGTAGCCGGTGCTCCGGTTGTACCTCCACCTACGGGAAATATCCATCGCGATACACCGGCCTCATCCGTGTAAAGGACCAGCTGTTCTGCGTCCGCCTGCAGCCTCGGTACACGCAGGGATATCGCGGGTTCGCCATCTGCGGTGACCAGCGAGGTGGCACCTCGTGTCGCCGATGAGCCGGCTGTGTCGACCTCTCGCACGTCAATTGCAAACACCTTGAGTTCGAATACGTCCGCTGCCTTGGCCGCCTGCTGCAGCGACAATGCGTAGGCACCGCTATCCCCTCGTGTCGCAGCAGTATCCTGCCCCAGTTCTGTTATCGTGCCTTTCAGTCCCGGTGCCTGAAGACTATAGCCGCCAGGTGCAATCTCCACAGGTATTGGGTTGCCAGTAAGGTTCGCCATAAGCTCTGTACTCCTCTCAATTGAGTCGATTCAGTCGCAAGCCGGGATGCCCATAGTAGATATAGGCAAGTGGGGTTGTCGAATCATCGTTATATGCTTTGCGTCGTGCATGCAGGGCCTCACCAACGGTACAGCCATTGGTGAAGGTTTCTTCGTAGAACGTCTCGGCGGCGTCACGTGCGATGTCATCGTGAACATCCCACAACGGGGCGATAAAGCCAACGGTTCCACCCCGCACCAGCACGCCAGGGAAGCCGCCGGCATGGCCTAGCGAACGTCCCGGTGTGCCCACCTGGCAGGCGTTGAGAAACACGAAAGAGAAGCGCGGCGTTGCGCCACAGGTATGAGCGCCTGTCATTGCGCTGGCAGGTAGCTGGGTATTGTCAGCCAGCAACAGCGCCTGATTGTTCACCGACGGGTCGCTATAACCGTGCACGGCGAAATGCACCAGATGGCCTGGAATTTTTTCGCCAGTTACCATCACCTCCATTTCACTTGATGTCGCCTGCAAGGGGATGGCTTGCCACCGCTGACACAACGCCTGCTGCTCTCCTATTGCCTCCAGAAGCTGAGTCTGACCTGCGGCGAGTCCATATTCAGAAGCCACAGCGGTCATCCGCTCTACATCCAGTGAGACAGTGGGCGGAAGCATTACCTCCGACTCCTCTATCCAGCGCCCCATAATCACTTGTGCGCCGAGAAAAGGCGGCGCCCCAGGATCAAGCGGTTTGGCAAGATATGCGAGTTCCCAGGGCACATAAGTTTCGTTGGTCAACAGCAGCAGCGTTGGTGCTCGCCCAAGCTTGCCATGTACGACCTGCAGCACATCCATGATTTCCGCAGGTAAATAGCTCGCGATGTCCTGGCCCATGGTTTCCAGGATATTGCGGGCAAACGGGCCACGAAAGGAGCGAGCCTTCAGGTCTCGCATCAGATCTGCCGCAAACTGTTTGGTGTCAGGCAGGTAGGTTTCGAGCTTGATCTTCTCCAGCTCCTGTGGATAGTCTGGCGCGATCACCCGCCATTCAAGTGTGCCGTCGCGCTTGCTATCGAGGCTGATGGTAATATCGACCGCGGTTTCCGGCGACGGCATCTCAATTCTGCAGGGATTTTTTACAACGGTATTCACCTCTGGCTCTGCCGCTGCGCCGGTCGCCAGAATCTGACGCCGCGCTGCAGAGATCACCTGACCTTTGTATGAGAACAATGCCTTCACACTGGCCTCGCTTGCGCCGGGTTTAAGCGCTCCAGAAAAGCGTACTGAAGCATTGCATTTGAGCGGCACGTAGTCGTAGTCCCTGTCGAGCGTGACGCCGTCGCCCGACAGAATGACCAGGCAGTCTTCGTTGGGATCAGGGTTTTCGATTCGGATAAGGCCACCGCCACTCAGCGTGGGATCCGCCTGCTCACGAAAGCCAACGTAAATATCGAAGGGGTCCCCCGGCAGGGCTGTATCCGGTGCGGTGAGCGATGGGTAAGCCTCAAATGGCGGCGCGGCGCCTGAGGCAGCGAGCTGCAAACTCGCTCTCACTGGAGGGAACATACCGGTAGCCGCCGGTATCTCGCTCTCGTCGATAAAACCGACGACACGCCCCCGGTCCATGACGGTCACTCGCGGCAGAAAAATATCAGCCACGGCTGTATCGATAGTCAGTTCGGGTGTCGCTGTAGATTCGTGCAGATCGAACGCCTGTTGCACAGTCGTTTCCGGCGGCCATTGGTGGACGATTTCCCATACTTCCCGCATAGAATAGAGATAGCGGTAATGAGTCTCACCCTCCGGTCGCAGGATGATGAGATGTGAGTAGTGCGTACCGGCCAGGAAGGCGACCAACTTCTCCAGTGTCCACTCTGGCAGCGCCAGGCCAAAGGATTCATCCATAACCGTACCAACGGCGACACCTTGCATTTCTCTAGTTTCCATGTGGGTACCTTTTCAAGCTCCTGTGAACGAGAACGCTGCCCAGTAGTAGGGCGCAGCATAGGGGGTTACCCCTGGGTTGGCGCGGTAGTAGCGCATCATTCGATAAGCGTAGCCACTGGTGGGATCGGAGGTCTCATACACTTTCTGCCACAGGTCACCCAGTCCAAGTTCTTCGGCGGTACTGTCGCGCAACCATAGTTGGGCTCGACGCAAGGCATTGGCAAGGTCTTGATCTGCGTCGATATGGTGCCGATAGAATTCCTCAAACAACAGGGCTGTCGACAAATCGTTGATCGACCACAACGTACTTACCACGCCCGGCGCGCCGCCTTCCATAAATCCGGCTGGCAGCCCGATAAATTCGTCTGGCGCGCGTCGAATTTCAGAAAGACCCGTCTCACATGCACTGAGCACTACGAGTCGGGCAGCGCCCAGATCAAAATCCGCTGACATTACGCGACTGAGTGTCAATCGTGACCCGCCCGCGAGCAGCAAGTGCGAACGCATAATGTCCTGCCAATCGTATAGGCCATGGCTTGCGAAGTGAAGGTAGGTCGCATGGCCCACGGCGGCAGCGACGGCCACTTCTGTAGCTGCTCCACGCGAGAATGAGTGACTGCTATCCGGATTGAAATGAGACGCGACCAGGGCCCCCTCCAACTCCGCATAGGGCAAATCTTGCGTGGGGTTTATGATCGCCAGCAGTTGCTTCTGTTGGCGGACGGGCTCTTTCAGCCGCTGTTGGCTCACTTGCAAGGCGTAGAGACTTGGCGCGTAGCTCACGGCATGGTCATCGAGGAATGCGCGCCGCTGGCCTTCGACCTCTCGCCACGCGGCGTGTAGCGGCAGTAGTGCCAGGTTTGACTGCGGCATCAAGGTAACGGGCGCGCCCCGGCCGAGGCCCAATCGCTCCAGCCGGTCCTGAATTGGTGCGATGACGAGGTCCCACAGAGCGCGCGTCGTGGCCTCGATGGTGTCCTGCCAAACCGCGAGAGCCGCCGACTCCTTCGCGTCGCGATAGGCATTGAGCCAGCGGTTGGTCAACGCGTTCACCTCCGCATGCACCGTGCTGCCCAGAGTTACCGTGTGTGACGAATCAACGCGTACGCTATCGTGCGGTATGACAACAGCCGCAGAGCCTGCAGGCGTGAACGTTATCGTAATCAGGGCACCACCCGCCGGGGCACACGCCGAGATGTCACCTGCCTCTATGCCGGCATGCATAAAGCCTGGTATGGTGGCGCGCGCTTCACGCACAACAACATCCAGCGCCTGCCTGGCGTCCCTGAGCTGATTGCTAAAACTCAGTTTAACGCCGTATGCTCCCAGTGCCATTTGAGCCTGGCTAAGCGTCAATGTGGTCATTGTATAGCCAGGCCCTTTTTCGGTTAGCGCCTCGGGAAACAGCGATTGCAGTTGATCGAAATCGACGGCAGAAGCACCCAGTACATCCGCGTCCCTTATTCGCATTGCCGCCTCGAGCTCATTCAGCGTCTCCCGCGCCTGCCGGATTCGGTCGCCAAGCGCTTCGGGTAACAGGTCAAGGTCAGCCTCGTCGCGGGCAAGGCGTTCGGCGAGTTGGCGCGCCCTTCCCGCATCCAGTTGCACGATGCATTCCTCGACTTCGCCGAGTTCCAGTAGGCAGTATGCCGCGTGCGTGAACAGACGATTAGTCGCGTTGGACTCTTCCAGTCGCCCATATTCGCTGTAGGCAGCAGCCAGTAAACTCTCGCCCACGTCGATGGCGCGCCGGTAAGACCCCAGTGCCTTCTGCCAGGCTCCTCTGAGCAGATATTCGTCCGCCAGGTTGATATGGGCAACACAATAGGCCCGGGGGAGCTCCTCTGGCGTCAACACCTCCAGCGCCTCTTGCAAATGCGCGATAGCCTGATGACTTGCCTGGACGTCGGTGCGCGATTGCTCGCGAAAAACCTTAGCGAGATTAATCTGGGTTAACGCCCAACGCTCCGGCTGCCGGTTCCGGCCATACCCGTCCAGTGCAGCTGTAAGATGCTCTATACGCTCCGCCATGCTGAGCCCCGAACTCGCAGGTAGCTTGCCCAGCAGGTGTTGGACCCAGGCCCAGCTGGCCGTTGCGGCATCTTGTGTATAGACCTGTAATGAGTTGCGGTAGTGCCGAACTGCCTCTGCGAGGTTCTGCTGGCGCAAACCATACTCGCGCTGCGCGTAAGCCGTGCCAAGATTGGCATGAGTCATGGCCCAGTAGAAGGGCATGGCCTCTTGCGTGCGATAGATGAGAGATTGTTCCAGAGCGCGAATAGCTCGCTCAATGTTTTCCGGCTCGTAGCCGGCGACCCGCTTTAGGTAGGCAATCCCAAGGTTGTGCAAGGCCATGGCCCAGTCCACCGGATGGTTCTGCTCGGTGTAAACTTCCAGCGCGTTGTCGTAACAGCGGATCGCCCGCTCGAAGTTCTCCGAACGATCACCACGAATCCTCACCGTATAGGCCCCACCAAGCGAGTTATTGCTCATGGCCCAATCCTCGGGCGCAGCTTCACGCGTGTACACGGTCAATGCGGCATTAAAGCATTCGATCGCGGCCTCGATATTCTGGCTTCGATGACCCATTGGTCGTTCGGTATAGACGTTGCCAAGATTGAAGTGCGCGCGCGCCCAGACCTCGGGAGCGCTCTTTAGCGTGATGGTTGCCAGCACGGCGCGATGATGTGTGATTGCACTTTCGAGATTGGCGGCGCGATCACCGCCCCGCCACTCGAACAGGGCGACTCCCAGCGAGTTGTGTAGCCGCAACAGACGTGGGTCATTGTCATCAAGCGCCGCGAACGCCGCCTGCAAATGACTGATTGCGGCCACTATGTGATCGCCGCGGTCCCCGCCGGCGAGGTCCAGTAGTGTTTCTCCGACCTCCATTTGCATGTTTATGCGCAGGGATGCTGCTGCGTCGTCAGGATAGTGGTTACGCGCGTTGTTCAGGTATTGCAGCGCTGCCGTTAGCCGCTCCACCTCGGGAATATCGCGGCGTTGGCGCATTACGCAGCCCATCCAGTAATCACAGATGGCGACAAAAAGGGTGAAGCCAGCACCCTGGTAGAGCTCCCTCGCTGCAGCGTAGTGCGCTAGCGCGTGACGTTGATTGACCGACTTGTCGCCGGCCTTGCGCTGCTCGTACAGAATTGCCAGCGTCTGCTCCGCCAGCGCCCGCTCCAGCGGGGAATGGAAACCGACACCTATGGCCAGACTCGACTCAAAACTCTCTATGGCCTCATCGCTTTCTTCTTCGCTGCGAGACGATTGCTCTGCAAGGGCCGTTCCGATGAGGCAATGGGCGCGACCGAGTTCGGACGGTATCTCGGCCGACAGTTTTGCAGCGTTCCGCGCATGCTGAAGTGCGATATTCAGATTTTCGGATCGTTGTCCCTCGGTGCGCTTGAGATAGGCGTCCGCCAGTTGCCGCTCGATGCCACCGCGAACCCTCTCCAGGCAGGCGGCTGCAGGACCTGTCAAAGGAGCACTGAGATGGCAAATGGCAGCCTCTATGTTGCCACCGTTGTCTCCGGCCAGTCGCATCGCGAAAGCCCCGCCCAGATTAATCTGAGTCTTCGCCCAGTAGTCGGGATATTCGTCCCGCGGTCGCACTCTGAGTGCAGCCTGCAGATGGATAATAGCAGTCTCGATATTGTCGCAGCGTTCACCTGCGTCGCGATTCAGGTATGCCAATCCTAGCGAGTTTGCAGCGAGGCCGAAGTCCACAGGAAATTTATCGGCAGTAAACACCTCCAATGCCCGGCTTAGATGCTCAATGGCATGCTCACCGGCATTGGTGTCGCCCCCAGCGGCAATCAGGCGGTACGTTTCTCCCAGGTTATGCTGAAGCCGAGCCCATTCCCCCGGTGCATCATCACGACGCATCACCGACACAGCGCGCTGAAAATCGACCAATTGCTTCGCTAAACCCGGCGCCATGAATGCCTCCGTTCACAATAGCGGGGGGACAGATCCTCTCTCAAGTATAGAAGATATAAACAACACCAGCATCGAGGAGCAGTCTGAACGGGCGCCTGAAGGCGTGAGATTGTGGAGCTGGCCCAGCTACTCGAACTTGTAGTCGACAGCGCAGATCGAGGGCAGGAGTTCATCGCCCTCTACAGCGCGGGGTATAATGTGCGATCAAACGATTGAATTTGCTCTACAATGAACCAGATAGTAATGATTTCCAGACTTTTATAAGAAATACAGGCCTACCCATGAAATCAAGCGGCGCCATCTTTGAAGAACAGTCTGTCCATAGTCACAGAGGCGACAGATTCACCAATGAGATCTGCTCAAAGAACTCCGAAAGCAACTACACGATTGACGGCAAGGAAATCTCCTTCCCGGTGATCGTATCTGATGCCTCGATGCTGATGAACGCCTTTCTGGTAAACGCGAAGGCGGCCCAGGCAATGCTTGAGGGTACAGGGTTTCGGGTGGTGGAGATGTTTCCTGGCAAAGCGATCCTGCAATTACTGGCTATCGACTACAAAGAGAACGATCTCGGTGACTACAACGAGGGAGCGATTATTTTCCCTGTACTGACGCCTGGGGAAAAGAAGCCCTTTCCTTTCTTCGGCGCGCTGAAGCGCATGGGAAACGGCACCATGGGCAATTTCGTTTACAGGATGCCTGTAGACCAGGAATTCACGACTCACGCGGGGCGCTTCATCTGGGGTTTTCCCAAGTGGGTGAGCCGCATAGATATTGAATTCGGCCCCAATGTTGCACGCGGCACGTTTACTGATGAAGATGAGCTGGTCTACTCCATAGCGGCAAAGACCGGCGGCAATAGCGCCGCCAAGGAGCAACGCGCTGCTTCGCTGGCAATTCGTGACGGCAAGGCATGGAAAACTTATGGCACCACCAGTAGTTCAGGGCTAACTTTTTCGCTGGGGGGCGAAACACCAAAGATCGGCGACAGTCACCCGCTGGCAAAAGAACTGCGCACTCTCGGCCTTCCCAAGAAACCGATATTTACCGTTTCTGTCGACAGCACCAGGATGACATTTGCCGAGCCGGAAAGCGTGGAAATTGGCATACCCTTCTCAAGTGAGACCCATTAGATTTCAGGAACATCGGCTTTCAGACTCCCCCTGCGGATCGTTGTCACTATGAAATGAGTCATGGCCTGGGACATGTCGCCACTGAAACGCCAGGCCTTGTGCACACTGGACCCAACGGCAGCTTTCATCAACGCAGAAAAAATCCTCGCCCGTATAAACCAGCGTGGTGGTATGCCACGTCACTAGATTTTCTTGAACAGGGCACTCTTCGTCGCGCCCTCCGCTCCATCAGCAGCCGTGAGGAAACGCTCCATATAGATATCCCTTTCAAACAGCCGGCCCTGCATCAACGCGGTGATAGTCGCGTCAATCATCGGCGGAGGACCGCACATATACGCCTTGTGGCCGGAAAATAGCCCGCCGAAATGGTCGATAGCCGCTTCGTGCACGTAACCGGTAAATCCCTCCCAATTATCCTCGGGAAGCGGGTTATCCAGGGCCGGCACATAAGTGAAGTTCTCGTGCTCGGCCGCAAGCATTTCAAACAGCTCCCGGTTATACAATTCAGACAGATTGCGCGCGCCCTGGAGCAAGGTGATGTTGCGTAAATCACCTTCTTCCAGCAGTTCCAACACCATGGACTGCGGGCTAGAAAGTCCGGAGCCACCAGCGATGAAGATCAAATCTTCACTGGCAGATTTGCGCGTGAAAAACTGGCCATAGGGGCCGGACACTTTCAAGCTGTCGCCGACCTTTAACTGATCGTGCAAAAAGCCGGTACCGGCACCATCAAGCACACGGCGCACGTGCAGCTCAAGTATGTCCTTGTCCGATGGCTTATTGGCGATAGAAAAAGCTCTTCCACCATCCACACCCGGCATGTTCAGGTTTATATATTGGCCCGCCTGAAACTGCATCGGGTGATCCAGCTCAAAATGAATACCCTTAATAGTTGGCGACAGGTCCTCAATAGCGACGACCACCGCCTCGTAATCCCGGATAGGATAACCCAGAAAATCCTCGTCGACATCGATCTCGGCTTCGATCACCAGGTCGCTTTCGGGGGTGGCACAGCAGACGAGAATCTTGCCTTCGTCTCGCTCCATATCCATAAGGGCAAAAGGCGACGCGTTGCCATGCTCTACCTCTCCCTCCAGCAGCTGGCACTTACACGTGGCGCAGGTACCGTGATTACAGGCAAAGGGTAGCCAAACACCCTGGCGCAGACAGGCATCAAGGATGGTCTGACCCTCCTCGACGTCCACTACATCACCGGTGGGCTCTACTGTTACTTGATAGGTCATGCGTTCAATTCTCCCTATTGCGACTCAACTACCAGAGCCCTTAATGCCGTCAAGGCCGGGAGTAGCAAAGCGGAGTATAGATTTGTGATCAATACCTTGATCAACCAATGTTGCATCCATATTTGGCGTGAAAGATTCTCCGTTGAGATGCCACTGGACACGGTCCCAATCTATTTTTTCAAATTCGGGATGCAGGCTGAAGGCGCCGGAGATCAACTCCGATACCACATTGCTAAACGGCATATCAGGGGGTACCGGCAATGCAACGGGAGAACAGAACATCAAGTGATAATCCCAGCCAATATAAAGTATCTGATTGCCGTGGAAATTTTCTATCCGATCCTTTCTTTCGCCAATATAGTTTTCGGTGATTGCGGCCACTGCCATAATATTTTCCTCGTTATTTGTCACTATTCGTTGCCCCAGCGAAGGCGGTGTCCCACCGCCGCAGAGATAACTTTAGAAAGCGCCCTTCAACTTGCCTTTTTTAACTTGTCCTCAGCAGGCTCCAGGTTATGCCATGCATTCCATCGCGCCTCATCGGGCGAGCCCTTGAAATCAAGATTGTCCACGCCCAAATTGATCTTGTAGTAATCGCCCAGTACCTCTTCCATTTCTGTGCCACCACAGTTGCCCTGGTAGATTTGGTGCACGGGCAACCAGGCCTGTACATATTTTTCCGGCTCGTGATCAAAAATTTCCTTGCAACCCGTTGAACAGAAGTTATACCGCTCACCGTCGTACACTGATTGCTTGTAATTGATCATTGTTGGGTTCTCCATATCTGTAAAACCCATTGGAATCTGACAGGTCTGACACAGCATGGGCAGGGTCGGGTTGTAATAGCGCTCTCCGGCCTCTTCCATTTCTCGCCACTTCTCATAACGTGGGCGATAGTATTTGTCGAACGTATTGGGGTACTTTTCTGATAACCAATCCATCTCCTGATCATTGGGCATCCAGGTGTGGAATGCAGCTGCGTGGCCATAGTTATAAAAAATGCTCCAGGCCTGATGTGAGAGGTGCTCTTTTTCGGCGATTGCGGTCGCCGCATAGTCTGGCATCTCGATACCGTAGCGTGCCAGGTCCTTGAACAAAGAGCTCGCAGCTTCCTCAAAATACACTTCAAATGATTCCTGCCAAGACATCACTTTATTTGGCAACATGTAATCCATCATCATCGCCACCAGCGACAGCACCCGATACCCTCGCCACAGCCATTTGTTAATCCAGCGCTGCACAATCGGCAAATTATCCTCGTGCTGTTCCAGCAGGAATTTGATAATCTCCAGCCCCAAAGTCATATGGCGGGCTTCATCGGATTGCGCGGAAAAACCAAAGCTCACCGTTGCCATATCGCCGTTATAGGCTGCACCAGACATGAATGGCACGAACAGTAGATTGGTCAATACATATTCAAAAGAAAACCCTATCGCCACCATAAACTCGAATGGACCAGAGCT
Source organism: uncultured Haliea sp. (assembly GCA_963977485.1). Classification (GTDB taxonomy): domain Bacteria; phylum Pseudomonadota; class Gammaproteobacteria; order Pseudomonadales; family Halieaceae; genus JARRPM01. The sequence goes on along the minus strand of CAXBOW010000002.1, from coordinate 43,522 downwards.
TAAAGCATCATCGAAGAATGACTTGGGCACAGAGAGATACCATACGCGATCGTGCATATGAGCAAAGTCCTGCAAGCCGTCGAAGTGCTTATTGTAATGGCTCATCGCGTGAATTTGAGTCTGGACATGACGCAACTCATCGAGTGCCTGCATCTGACACGCTACCCGTGCGCCAACACCGCCGAACTGGCGGCCGACGTTAGCAAACCCCTTGGCAGACTGGTATTCGTTTGGAGAGATACCCGTAAGAAAAAGTTTTATGGCGTTAATATAGCGCGCGTCCGTCACGTTTTGTTGGCCGTTGTTCTGAGCGAATGCATCCAGAATTGCATACAGTTTTTTCTCTTTTTCCGCCTGGTATTTCCAGTAGGTATCCATCGTCAGGCGAAATGGATCTTCCCACTTGCTCCAGTCTGTTATTTTGATGCCCTCGAAGGTCTCCTGTTTAAAAATCTCTTCATAGCTCTGGTGACTGTACTCCCACTCCAGGTCCCGGGTAAGGAGCCGGTACTTGTCCTTCATATTCAGTTTTTTGCTGCTCATTGTAATGTCTCCTCAGTCGTTCCAGGTCAGGGACAGATAGTCGTCGTCTTCTTCGACATTGCCACCCAGGGTAATCAGATTGACGTGCAGCGCCGGGATTTCCCAGTCGCGGCCCATCTTCTCTTCAACAGTTTCACGTTTAATAACTAGCTTGCCCTCATTATCGATGCGTATCATGGCCGGCTGGTAGATCACTGTGACATCAGGATTATCTTCTTCGATCGCCTCAACAATGTAGTGTGACTCCTCGTTATCCTGTAACACGATATAGACTTTTGACATCGTTTCTTTCTCCCGATTACAGGCCAGCTTTGGTCAGTCGCTTGTCCAATACTTCGACAGCAGCATCCACTGCGCCGTCTCCAACTGCGACCTCAGCTAGCGGCGCTATATCGGCCACTGCTTTCTCCTTCCACTCTCTAACCCAACGACCAATGAGTTCCTTATTGTGAACTGACTCAGCCACAGTGCTCTTGAGAGTCGCATCAACCCATCGGGAGTTATCCTTGTGCCACTCCTGCATAAACTCGATCAGTATGGCCAGGTCAGAACCGCCCTCCTCGGTAATGGCCTCATCGAGCTGACGATAGATAAGGTCGTATACCAGAGTATCGAGTACCACATCCTGAGCGACAAATACCTCAAACCAGTCCTCGACTACCAGGCTGTTTTCGGTATAGCGACGCAAACCCTGCCAGGCGGGGTCTGTCATCCAGTGTTCTTTAGCCGTGTCGAGGGCTTCAGCACTATTACCATCGAGCAGCAGGCCAATACGCGACAGGTACTGGGCGATGCCGAGTCGGTCCATGCCATTGAATAAAAACGCTTGAGTCAGCACAGTGGAAGTACTGTAAGCGGTGCATAGAACGTTGTTCATGTTGGCGCCCAGTTCCATATGGCGCAGGGGTACCACACACCGAATTATCTTCTCCTTCACCTTATCGCTCATGCGATCCCCAAGACCGCGCTTGTCAAAAAATGCATAGTTGCTCTCAGTGACCTCCTGCAGTTTGGCGCGCGCCTGTACATAGGTCCCATAGTAAAACTGCCGCGGATCCTTATAGGCGTACCAGTCCTCCATCACTATAGCGGTTCGACTAGTGTCGCTGAGCTCTTTGTCCGGCTGCCAGAAGGGACGATAGTGGAAGTTATCCTTGGGTGCGATGTCGTAACTCGCTTCCTGGTAACGCGACGCTGGCTTATCACCGAAGCGGCGCCTGGTATGCTCGTAAGTGTTCCGGATTGGCTCCAGTGTTGCTGTTTTAATCTCTATAGTCATTGGATTACCTGCGGTTGCTTTAAATATTGGAGTTTATGTTGCTTCGCCGTACCGCCACTTCTCCATGTCGGCATCGACGGCGGCAGCCTGTTCTTCAGTCATCATTTGTACGTTGTTGTCCTGGCAAAAGAACTCAAAAGCGGACTGAGGCAGAACCAGCTCGACATAGAGGGAGGGGTCGCCAATGGCGAAGTCGAATTCTACAAACTTGCTATCGATGATCCTGCGAATGCGAGCGTACCGAGTGGGTTCTGGGGCAATCGCGGTTTGACCGCTCTCTCCAGAGATTTTATGCACTGCCATGGTTCTGACTCCGTTGTCTCTTTTGCATTATTTTGTTAACTGCATAAAAGCAAAAGGCATGCCAGTACCAAATTACTTATATTTTTTATTAGGTTAGATACTTTTTCCCGGGAAAAGGCATTGTTACCCGAGGTGGAAATTGATCGCTTGATGAATGAAACAGATGGAATCAATGATCTGATGAAATGTTCTAACTTTGGATTGACCAGCAGCTCGAAGCAGCCTAGCCCTTGGCGAGTTTTTTCAAGCGATAATCCAGCGTCGCTCGGGACATGCCAAGCAACTTTGCTGCTTTGGTGACATTGCCGTCGGTTCGTTCCATTGCACGTTCCATCAAGCTTCTTTCCAAGCTGGCTAAATCACAACCATCGTTCAGGAGCTTATCTACCGTCGAATCGATCGACGCCTGTACGGCAGCAGAGCCGGCTTCAGAGAATGTCCCTTTCAGGCCCGTCAGGTTGGGAAACAGGTGTGCAGCTTCTATCTGCCGGCCCTGCTCCACTAAAATAATGCCTCGTTCGATCATATTGCCAAGCTCTCGGATATTTCCCGGCCAGTCATAGGTGCGCAGCAGCGCCATCGCCTTGTCAGTAACCCCCTGCACTTGCTTGCCATGCAGACTTGAATACTTGTTTATAAGATGTCGTGCAAGTTCGGGGATATCGTCAATGCGCTCTCGCAAAGGAGGAACCACTAAGGAATACACGTTCAAGCGATATAGCAGGTCCGCTCGAAAACGGCGATTCTGTACCGCCTCCTCCAAATCCTCGTTTGTTGCAGCAACCAACCTGACATCAACCTTACGTGTGCGCGTGTCTCCAAGACGCTCTATCTCACCTTCTTGCAACACACGCAACAGCGCGGCCTGCGCCTGCGCAGACAACTCTCCCACCTCATCCAGAAACAATGTACCGCCATGGGCACGCTCAAAACGACCAGGTCGAGATTGGTCGGCACCGGTGTAGGCGCCTTTCTCTACACCGAATAATTCCGCCTCAATAAGATCTTTTGGTATCGCTGCGCAATTCACAGCAACAAAGGGCTTGTCGCACCGCGGACTCCCCGCGTGCAGTGCTTTAGCAAACATATCTTTCCCAACACCGGTCTCGCCGAGAAGCAGTACAGTGACACGACTCTCAGCAGCCTTAGCTAGCAGTTCACGCACCCGCAGAAAACTTTGTGAGCAACCCACAAGATCACCGAAGCTTTGATCGGTGGTCAGGTTCTCTCGCAGAGAAGTAACCTGCGACTGCAGCTCAAACAATTGGTCGGCGATGCGATCCGGGCGGTAATAGCGAAGCAATTCCTCGCAATCCTCCCACTCCTCCACGGTGCGCCCTTCGATACGACAGGCCGTCTCCCCACAACCGGCGCAGCCCTGCTCCTGGAACAGTATCTGTCGCGCGAAAAAACGGGAGGTGTAACCACTCGCGTATCCTATCTGAGTCCAACATACAGGCTCATAGCTAACGCCATACTCCGCGAGGAATATTTCAGCCTCAAAGGAATTGTCCCATTGGAATATGCCGTGGAACTTTTGTTCCTGTTCGTCAATATCCAACTTAATTGGCGTAACCTTAACTTGCCCGGTTAACATATGGGATTGGGGGCCAACTGAAAACACATCGAACAGCGACGCGCTTGGCCGCAGACGTCGTGCCGTATCCGCATCCTGCTGACCTGCAATGTAACCCATGCGTATCAGCAGCCCTTTCGCGCGGTCCATCCCCAGGGATTCGATCAGCTCTCGGCGAAGCGCCTGCAATTCGCTGCTTCGCAGCAAAACCATGCGATCTTCCGCTAACCAAATACGTCCCTCATCCACCTCAAAGCGTAGCAGGTTCTGTATATCATCCATTGCCGGGAGCTGGGGCAGGTTCTTTTTCATAGCGTCGAGAATTGCTCCTGATAAATTTCATGCGGGTCCGCAAAAAGGTGGTCGCCACAAGATACACTTTGTCGTAGCCGCTAAATAAATGGACAGAAGTTATCGAATATTGTTAATAGTAACCATGCTGCGGCTCAAGGTAACATCCCCAGGATGGCAGTCCGTCGTAGTGGTTCGTTTCCCATTTAGGATCGTCTACGTCAACACGTCCAGAACCACACCCGAGGAAAATACCACTGGGGCAATACGTTGATCTCAACGAATTTATGGCAACGCTTACGCCAGGGCTCAGTTGGAAACATGAGCCACGGAAATACCTGAACCAGACGAAACGCTCCACATCGCACTCAGCGCAATACTCCGAAGAGCCCCCACAAACATCCACACCGCAGGATTTCAGCCAAACGACATATCCGCAAATTTGCCTCCAGCATTCCGCTTGCACGGCAAGGTAGAACAATTTCAATACGTGTTCGTCCGGCATGCTAAAAGAATGTTGTGGTCGGTGTCATGGAGATACTATGACCCCATTGCGAGTGGCATAATCCTTCCAAAGCGCGAGCATTTCGGTGAGTTTCCCAGGGCGCTCTCTTGCCAAATCGTTACGCTCGGTGGGGTCCTCAGCGAGATTGTATAGCTGCCACGTATCAGGGACGGCGATAGGTACGCGGCTGGGACCGTTCAAGGCGCCTGTCACATAAATCAGCTTCCAGTCGCCCTGTCGGATCCCCCGACGACCAAACAACTCCCATCCCATGTAATCGCCCGGTTCTCTAATTGAATCCCGGCTACCGTTGAGCAGTGGCTCCATTGAACGACCTTGCATAGCCACTACGTCGCGTCCCCTGTATAACCCGGGTCCCGGATGCACTATTCCCGCTATTTCAAGTATCGTCGGCATTACATCTTTGACAGTAACCACTGCATCAGAAACCCTTCCACCGTGGTAGCCCTTCGGGTAGTGCAAAAATGCAGGTGCACGAATACCGCCCTGTGAGGTATGGGCCTTCAGACTTCGCAGTGGCGTGTTGCCCGCCTGCGCCCAGTTAGCGCCGTAGAAAACGTAGGAATCAGGGTTGCCTATATTGTCGTAACTGTTGTCGCAGCACTCTTCAAGAAACTCATACATACCGGGAAAACCCAAAGGGTTAGCACCCTCGGGACCGTTATCCGACATAAAGAAAATCAGGGTATTTTCATACTCGCCGATGTCTTTCAGATGCCCTATGATTTTACCTACATAAACATCAACGTCATGGACCATAGCGGCGTAGATCGCCATTTTCTTGGATTCGTATCGCTGCTCTTCAGGCGACAGCTCTTCCCAAGAAGCCTCGCCCAGCATTCTAGGGAAAGGTTCTGTCCCGCGCTCAAATAGGCCCAGTTCGATCAACCGAGATAAGCGCTGCCGATTAAGAGCATCGTATCCTTGATCATATTTTCCCAGGTACTTTGCAATCGATTCCTGTGGAGCCTGCAACGGCCAATGAGGCGACGTATGAGCGAGGTACGCAAAAAAGGGTTTGCCATTGCCCCTGCCACCGTCAATAAGTTCAATCATCTTTTCCGTATAGAAACGCGTTGAATAGAAATCTTTTGGCAGTATGTCGACCTGCTCGCCATTCTCTCGGTAGAGGGTTGGCTGTCCAACAAACATTGGCAACTGGTTATGAAAGGCACCGGCGCCGCCACGAGCAAGAATGAATGACTTGTCGAACCCTCGTGCAGATGCGCTGGTTTCCCTGGTTAAACCGAGATGCCACTTGCCGGTCATATATGTGTTGTAGCCGGAATCCCTCAACAACTCCGGAAGCGTCGCTGCATTAGAATTTAGATAGCCTTCGTAACCCGGCTTCGGGGTCTCTCCCGGCCTTATAACTTCTGCCATAGTTCCCAAACCGACGACATGGCTGTCTGTTCCGGTCAACAGCATTGAGCGAGTCGGTGAGCACGTCGGTGCTGTGTGAAAACTGGTCAGTACCAATCCATCCCTGGCAAGCGCATCTATATTGGGTGTTTCGATCTCGCTACCGAAGTAACCGAGATCATTAAAACCAAGATCATCGAGGACAATCAGCAGGATATTGGGTCGCGCTCTTTCCTGGGGCAAACGCTCAGCCGTGGGAGCACCCAGGTCCACGAAACTTACCGTCTCCGAAGACAGGTCCACGTCTTCACATCCCATTAGCACCAGACTCGTGGTAAGAGCCATCAGAAATACACGAACTCTGGTACGTGGAATGAGGCTTACAAAGGTATCAATAGTTAGCAAAGTACATTACGCAGTAGGATAGATGATGGGGCAGATGTGAACGCCACTTCGAATTAATAATCAGCTCACCAGAGGGAATGGTTTGCTAACCGAGTTATAACGGCCGCCCAGTAAGCTATATATGAACAGCTAAGAAAGCAGCCTATACCGAAAAGAGACACAGGAGCATGATCCGTCTATGCCCCTGTGTTCTATCAACATTTAGAAAAAGTTGTAGCGCAGCAGTACTCCATAGTTTTCTCCGCGAGTGTAGGTTGCGGAGAAGGCTCCTGCACTGTTATTAGTCGCAGCGGGACCAAAATCGGTAACTCGTTGTGTATCTGTAATGTTTCTACCATACAATTGAACAGACCAGGTATCAGCCGTCGAGGCCAAACCAACTGTCAGGTTGATAAGCTCGTAACTATCCCTTTTTCCACGGGGATCGTAATCAGTGGCTGCCCAATATTCGTCGGAGTAAAACGCCTCGCCATTAACAGTAATTAGCATACTGTCAGTGACACTGTGCTCGTACTGAAATCCGAGCGAAGCGGACCATTCTGGAGCATTTCGCAACTTGAAACCGGCTCGATCTATGGGATCTTGCACTGAAGTACAGACGCCCGCTGATACCAGTTTGTTGGGCGTACCCGCCAGCACATCCCCGTCACTACAATTTCCAATGTATTCATCATATTCTGAATCCAGCAGGGCCAAAGCTGCCGTTAACTGTAGATTTTCGGTAGCCTGAAAAACCATATCCGCTTCCAGGCCCTGACTAGTCGATTTTCCGGCGTTATCGATTAGAAATGACGCGGTAACCGAATCATAGGTCGTAACCTGCTGATCGGTATATTTTGTATAGAACAGGTCGGCATTCAGGCGTATGCGTCCATCCAACAGTGTCGACTTTACGCCAACCTCAAAAGTTTTAGCGTCTTCCGGATCGTAAATCAGCTCCTCTACAGTAGTGACGACATTCATACCGACGGTAAGCCCACCTGCCTTAAAGCCTTCCGCATATTTTGCATAGACCATCACATCATCGTTGATGTTGTAGTTGACTGCTACCAACGGATTTGTTGAGGTATCATCAATTGATTTATCCCAGCAAGCCAGTTCACCAGGAATAGAAACGCCCGGAATGCCTGGAGGGGGGCGAAATCCGTCACAAGTTGGATCATAGAACTCAGGATCTGAGGTGGTGTCGACCAGACCATCACCGTCGGTGTCCTCAAATGTCAGTGCTCCATTCTGAACTTTACCGTTTTTTTCGACCTTGCTATATCTAACTCCAAGTTGGAGCGATAATTTCTCGCTAATTGCCCAATCCAATGTCCCGAACGCACTCAACCATTCAGCATCTTCCTTGTATTTCACCATTAAATACGGTGGAAAAGGCTGACCCGCAGCAGGCGAGAACGCAGAAACTAACTGGTTCTCGAAATCCAAATTTGAATCCTGCCAGTACACGCCCGCCATCCACTGGATTGGGCTGCTCGAATTCGATGTAATCCGAAATTCTTGACTTGTCTGGTCACTATTTTCATAGTTTGACGTTACGGCAAGGGCATAAGGACTCATCTCCAGGTCAAGATAGTTGTATACCTCCAAATCGATATAGCCCGTGATCGAAGTAAGGGTCACATCACCAACGTCCCAGTTCATCTCCAGAGTACTTGTTTCCAGATCAGTAGGACGCGAAACCTTATTGAAGATATCCAACTGGGTCAAATTCGCAGCGGTATATCCGCCTGGATTAGACACCGGATTCCAGAGCTGACCAGGGCCGGAAATCGCGCCACCGTAGCTGTAGACGTTATTAAGTTTGTTCTCCGAACGCCCTTCAAAGCGATCATCCATCAGTGCTTGGACACAAGGTGAACTGGCGGCTCCTGGCAGAGACGCATCGCAATTTACATTCTGTACTACCTGCGGATCTTTGCGATTGGATTTACTGTAACGTCCAACGAGTGAGAATGTATCAGAAGGGTCCCAAGCGATAGTCACTCTACCCGCATGAGTCTTGGAATTGAAATCCCCACCCCAATAATTTTCGAGCCAATTCTCCGTTTCGTCTTTACGGAGTGCCAAACGGATACCAAGTGTATCGGTGACTGGGCCACCGTACGCTGCTTCCATTTGATAAGAGCTGTCAAACCCGACATCACCAACCGCGTAGCCCTCCCACTCGTCTGACGGTTTTCTCGTTGTAATGGAAATCGCGCCAGCAATTGCACTTTGGCCAAAGAATGTTGGCTGAGGCCCTTTCAATATTTCAATACGGTCGACATCCATCAGCGCACTGTCAGAAACAGCATTTGGTCTGCCGCGATACACTCCATCGACAAAGGTAGCAACTGCCTGTTCAAATGTGGTGTTGAACGTACCAGTGGAAATGCCACGCACTGTAATCGACGGCTGAAACCCTTTAGAGATCTCGACATTTGGGAGAAAATCCGCGACATCTTTCATGTCTCGATAACCTTGCTCGAGTATCTGATTACCAGATACAACCTGAATTGAAATAGGCACATCCTGAAGAGACTCCTCGCGTTTCTGTGCCGTAACTACTACCTCTTCTAGCGCCAGACTATTTTGCGCGGATACAGGCTGTGCAGACAATCCAATGAATCCGAGCATTGGTACGAATACCGATGACAATAAGCTCCTGTTCAAATTTCTGCGCTTGTTTTTTTGTGCTACAACTGTGTTTTTTTCCAGCTGCATTCCGTCTCGGGAGTATGCTGGAGAAACCGCTATGCCAAGCGCAGCTGCTAGTGGCAGACACAATGGATTTCTTATTTTCATCTACTTACCTCGTGGGTCGTTTATTATGAAATAAATAACAATAAAAGTGCTTTAGTGGGCTCTCAATCAGTATGGGCAATTTTTCGACATGCTCCATCAGCCAATGGAAGTCACCCTGTCACAAAACTGAAAAGCTCATCACAAACACGTTTTTATTTTACTTTTACAGTACATGTATATTGTTTTTGAGAATGCCCGGAGCATGAATGAGCAAATACGACTTTGTTGCGTACAGTCACTATCTTTCTCCAGCACTTCGATTCCTCAATTGCTATATCTAAAAGCAACCTCCATGCCAGAACCGAAAAATGCTTAATTTTTAGTGACTTACTTACTCTGGACAAAATTCTGTACGGCAGGCACGCGCAGTTGTTGAATAATATTGAGAAGACTGGAGTTCAAATTGATAATAGCGGAATCAGATGGCGAAACTTATGCACTGTCGAAGCGACGGGTAGTAGTGATCAGCCAGACGAAGTAGCCTGGCGATACAAAGGGCGGGGTTATTCAGCGAACAGGGTTATTCTCTGTGTTTTTTCAGTCGATAGTCCAGTTTGACCCTGGTCATCCCAAGTTTCCGTGAAGCACGGGATATATTTCCTTCGTGCTTCGCTACAGTTTCTTCCAAATACATTTTTTGAATTTCAGAATATTTGGTACTACTGTCTTTAATGACGTCGATCAGCTTATCAAAAAGCTTTTTCGCTTCTTCTGATTCAGAGCCTGCAGTATTTCCCACAACGCGACTTTGTGGGAGAAACAAGTGCCCAACGTCCAGGATGTCACCTTCTTCCGCAACGATAATTGCCCTTTCTATAAGGTTCTCCAGCTCACGGACATTGCCCTGGAAGCTGTGTTTGGAAAGAGCATCTATTGCCTTTTTCGATATTCCATCCAATTTCTTTTTGTATTTCTCACAGAAATGGCTTACATAATAATCTGTAAGAATTGGTATATCGTCTTTCCTGTTCCGCAGCGGGGGAATAGATATGGGAAAGACATTTATCCTGTACAGGAGATCAGGCCTGAATTTATTGTTCCGAACAGCTTCATGTAAATCGATACTTGTCGCCGCTATTAATCTTACGTCTATAGGAATTGAAGCACTGCCTCCCAGCCTCTCTATCACTCTTTCCTGAATTGGCAGTAGTAATTTTGTTTGTGCCTCCCAGGATAGATCCCCTATTTCATCGAGAAACAGTGTTCCAGAATCAGCTCGCTCGAAACGTCCAGGTCGTGATTCCCTCGCGTCAGTATAGGCGCCCTTGGTAACTCCAAATAGTTCAGATTCAACCAGTTCATCTGGTATAGCTGAACAGTTCACTGCAATAAATGGGTTTTCTCTTCTGCTACTCAGATTATGGATAGTTTTAGCGAATCTTTCCTTTCCTACACCTGTTTCGCCCAGTAACAATACGGATGTATCCGTTGAAGACACTTGTTCAATTTTATCAAAACACTCCTGTATTTTCTGAGATCTACCAATGATTCCATTAAAGTGAGGAATCTTCCCCCGTTCCGATCTTCGATATTTGAGTGGATTAAGCTCACTGGGTATTGGGCGTCCATAGTGTTTTGAGTCAATAATCGAGAGTTCTTCTTCGATTTCGTCGGCGTTCCATTTGCTGAACAGTTGGCCCACTATTCTACAGTTTTCGTGCCCAGAGCCCTGACATTCCACCTCTTTATATAGAACATCAAATCCAAATACAGCACTAGAGAAGCCACTCATATAGCCTACCTGCATCCAGCAGGTAGGCTTCCTGGAGAGACCCTGACTCTCTCGCAAACTATCAACTTCGAAATTGCCGGAGAAACTTCTTTCTTCGTAAAAGAGCGGCGCGTGTTCATCGATTTCCTGCGTGATAATTTCCGTAGAAAGAATCCCCCTCACCGTCCGCGCTTGGTGCCCCAGGTTGTAAGCCTTGGAAAGTGAACCTGGTTTATAGAGTTTCTTGCACGTCTCAGCATCTCTTTGACCAGATTCGTAGCCCAACTCAAAAAACAATCCGGCTGACTTTCGCTGGCCAATTTTCTCTGTTATTTCTTCCCGTAGTCGGGCAAGTGCAGAAACATGCAACAACGATACAAAATTGTCTGAAAACTGTAATCTTCCTATTTCAGGATGAATCTTCAACAGCTGCGTAAGATCTATATCGCTACTTTTATCAATCAATATATGGCCAGCCAAATAAGTTCACTTTGGTGCCACGGATATAACATGTCTGAACCAAGAAAGTCCAGACATGTACTGCATTATCAGCGGGGCAAGGTCTTCTTCCAGGCGATATCTTCAAATGGAAGTGGATCCTCAGTCATATAAAAATCATCAACGCACTTGTTATACCACTCTGTCATTATTAGGGGGTCCGCATTCATTTCTGCAGTCCAACCTGTCCGGTCACACTCTGCAGGTGGATTCGCATGAGATGGCGGTTCCAAATAGTTCCACATAATGACCCATTTCGCTGGTGAGCCAGTTGACTTGTATCCATGGACATGGCCCGGGGGGACATGCACCCACTGCCCCTCTGTAACTACCATGTCTTTGTCGCCCACTCGCATCATAATCGAACCTTCTGTCACAATTACAGTTTCGGTACGCTTATAGTGATAATGAGGTGGGCCGTAATAATCGTGCTCAATGTGCTCAATCGCTCCGCTAAACAAGCCACCGGTATCCGCAGGAGTAATCATTGGTATCAACGTGGCGCGTGGGAACCCCAAATGAAACATCGGCATATCTAGAGGCCGGACCATCGGCCTGGGATTCGTTTGGGGGTCATATTCACTCTTATCATCCTTTTCTTTATACATACTGGTAAGGTCATTCCCGGAGTATGCATTGGCGGCAAAAAGCCCAAGAACTGAAGCGATCAATATCAAACATGTTTTCATAATATAGTCCTTTACTATTTGTATTCAAAAGGGGAATTTCTGCTGTCCGAGTTGCACGGTAATCCATTTGAGCTCGGTAAATCCCTCAATCGCGAACTGGCCCCCTTCCCGCCCGAACCCGCTATCTTTTACTCCTCCAAACGGGACCACTGCCTCATCACGAATCGTTGGCCCGTTAATGTGTACCATCCCGGTTTGAAGTGCTTCTGCGATTTCGTAGCTCTTCTGTAAGTCATTGGTAATGACAGCTGCGGTCAAGCCATACTCGGAATCATTGGCTAACTCCAAAGCATGCTCATGATTTTCGGCTTTAATAACCGCCGCGACAGGTCCGAAGCATTCGTCACAGAATACCGGCATAAGAGGAGTGACATCTGATAACACGGTAGGGTGGAAGCAATTGCCCGAACTTTCTCCTCCGATCAGGAGCTTTGCCCCGGATGCCACCGATTGTTCAACAAGCTGCTTTATGAATTCAATCTGACTTGGCCGAATTAGAGGGCCAATTATGACCTCGGGATCTCTCGGGTCACCCACCTTAAGCAGTTTTACTTTTTCAGTCAGCTTTGCACAGAACTCATCATAAAGTTCTTTTTCAACAATAATTCTTGAGCCCGTCATACAGACCTGCCCCTGGTGAATAAAGTTGCTAAAGGCGGCGACATCGACCGCATAATCCACGTCCGCATCTTTAAGTACGATCAAAGGATTCTTGCCACCCAACTCGAGCGTGAATTTTTTCAGCAGGCCAGCAGACTTCTTGGCAATGCGTCTGCCTACCGATGTTGAGCCAGTGAAAGTGATTTTCTTGACTTTAGGGTGCCCGACCAGGCTGTCGCCAATGTCTTCTGCCTCTGCAGGTACGACGTTCAGCACTCCATCAGGCAATCCCGCATGTTTCAATATTTCTGCCAGCTTGAGAGCGATGACAGGTGTCACTTCGGAAGGTTTGAGTACGACGCAGTTACCCGCAGCTATCGCCCACCCTATTTTCCTGACGGCAAGTAACAACGGGAAATTAAATGGCGAAATGGCGGCGACAACGCCAAGGGGCTGCCTGATACTATATGATCTCACACCCTCTGATTCAGATATGAACGTTTGGCCTCCTATGCGCCGACATTCGCCAGCCATCCCTTTCAGACAAGAGGACGTCATATATAGTTCGAAGCCGGCTTTTACATGCGTGGACCCGGACTCTTCTATGAGAATCCGAAGAAGCTCTTCGTTACTTTCTTCGATAATCCGGGCAGCGTTGATGAAAACATCCTCTCGAACTTGCGGAAGGCTCTTACTCCAGTTTTTAAACGCTCTGTGCGATGACTCAATGGCGGTATTGATATCACTTTCGCTACCGGAATGAATTACGGCGAAGCTATCACCAGAATAAGGGTTGTACGATATTGATTTTTTACCACTAGATGACGCTACCCACTTACCGTCAATGAAAAGCCTATATTCATTCATAACTGCAAACCTTTTTAATCCTGTTTATTAGTGTTCGCCAGATATTCAGCCAGTTCCCTCAACTCGTCGTCTGATATTTCTGTATCGCGAAAATGCGGCATACTCAGAAGACCATTCCTGACAATATACACTACGTATGCAGGAGCAAGATCGTCCCTCCACTCAAGTGGTGCTTTTTCCTCGCCCATTCTTAAGCTTAGTATTTTCGTACCCGGATGCATTGACGTATCTGTTCCATGACACGCTACACACCATTTCTTAAAGCTAAGTTCACCGTTTGAATTAGTTTCAGATTTCGCATATCCAAGCAACGAAAACACCATTGACAAGACGAATACGATGGACTTCATGATGGATCTTCCTGTCTGTATGATTTGGGCCATATCCCCTGCTTGCCTGGCGCCAAAATTCCGTTCGGATCAAGGGCATCTTTAATAGATTCACTAAAGCGCAGAGCGGCCCCTTCATTAAATGAATATGACTCGGCAATCTGATCCATCAGAAACAAGTGTGTTCGATACGCTCCCCAACCTCTCTTTTTACCTTCGTCGACCATTTTTCGAACAGTCTCCCGTCCACGCTGATTCACCTCCGGCATATCCTTGAGAATTGGCAGCGGAACAATGTGGAGAAGCCCCCTTTCCCTACCGACAAAACCGCCAACATATTCATAGCCAGCATCTTGTACCATCTTGCTAAATAGCCTGTACTGCTTCTCTGCAGTCTTTCCAATTAAAGGGCACGTCGGTGAGAAATCCATATGCCCGCTGAGGCCAGGCCCCCAATTTATGACATTCCACTCTGCCATATTGGGTATCCCTGCCTGCAGCTTTTCGTTATAGCCAAGCGCGCCCTCATTTAATGGCGTACTGAACTCATTCATTTCGAAAGACACGCCGGGTAGTCTGGAGAATGCCGTTTTAACCTTGTTCCAGTTATGTTTGGCAATAACTTCATCCCCATAAAATGACAGCCGAACATTCCACCAACCAAGGTCGAGGTCTTCGTACATTGACCGCAGTTCCTGCTTTGTCATTGGCTGAGGCCCTTCCTTGTATTTCGACCTGACCGTTTTGAAGGAGGCCTCAAAAGTGCCGGTATATATAGAGGGTGCGCAATCAATGCTGCCATCGAGCATGAACGGCCTGAGAGTATCAATAATATTCTGGAGTTGATCCTCGTCACGAACATGTACCATGCCGCACATGAAATATTCAGGCTCCGGCATGAGCCATAAACCCATTTTCGTTACGATCCCGAAGTTCGACTGAGTAAAAAGCCCATCTACATACGGTCCGAATCCATACTTGAACTGTTGCCAGCTGTCGCTTTTCTCCATCGCTCCGTTCCCGGTTCTCATCAGAGTTCCGTTTGCGAGAACCACCTCCATACCGCATTGTTTGCCGAAGTGGTCACCATAGGGCGTGTATCCTGCGCCTCGTTCTAGTGTATTGCCGAGCACACTGCCCCACCCGGGTGATGGAACAGACATCCACAACTTCGAGTTTGTTTTACGAAGGTGATCGTAGAGATCAAAAAAGCTTACTCCAGGCTCAACAAGCACATACGCCAGTTCCTCGTTGACCTCAAGAACTCTGTTCATCCTTTTGAGATCCAGGACGACGCTGCCGGTCATTCGCGGTGCTGATCCACCGTAGGCGAGATTCTTTCCCGTTGAAATACTCCACAGTGGAATTTTGTACTTGTTGGCTACCCCGACGATAGCCTGTACTTCCTCTGTGCTTTTTGGCGCTACAGCCGCCGAAGCATAAAAATCATCCTCCGGGTCCATTGGTGTATACGCGTCGCGGTATAAATCAACTTTTTTGGTTTCTATAAATACCCATTCAGCGCCGACAATTGCACGAAATTCATCGATTGCTTTATTGAAACTGGACTCGCTTACCCCGGGAGGGATTATTGCTTTCATATTATGCCTCTATGTTGAGATCACACCTGTATCTCGGATTCTCGTTCGGACTTCACCCGATTAGTCCGCTCCCATGATCAGGAACTCGAGAATCGTATTTCGCCCGCTAGCATGTATGCAATTCTGATACCAAGTTTGGATGCATTAGCACAGACCTTTGATTTTCAAACACTTTTTCAGTGGGCCAGGTCCACATTCAGTGACGACTGAAATGCTCGAATCTTGCAACCAAAATCAACCTGGCGGTGAATGAGAATATTTTTAGAGCAAATTAAACAAGCTGGCGATATTTACTTCAAAAACGAGCAAAGAAGGTCTTATCCACCTGTAATTAAGGGGATTTTCAGATTTTCATAATATTGTGAATCGAATCTAAGGCTCTGCACTTAAAGAGCTAAACCGTGCCGGCTTACCTGCGCGCCCATTTCTCCAACGCATTGATATATAGTCACTTTCTGATACTGGCTCTCTTCTTGCTTTATTCTACGAAAGTCTTGATCGACGGCAATTGAAGAAAGGGCTATACGTTGCCCGAGGTGGGATATTTACATGTTTGGCTCAAGTCGCACAGGAAGAAAGCTGATCATTCAGTTTTGGTACAGGTACTCAATATGAACAGACGGAATTTCTTGAAATCTATCAGCGCTGGTGCCGGAGCGATGCTGGCAACCAGGAGCTTTGCAGGTTCCAGCTACCCTCTATCTGGCGAACAACGATCATTCGACTATTTGATTTTCGATAACTCCTACGATGAAAGCAGGAGCTTCTCTAGAGCAATATCTCCATTTTGCACCAATTCATACCAATACCATGAAGATGTATCTGCTCTATGGTTTAGCGGCTCACGAACAAGTATCGCGTCAGCAAAAACTATTGTTGCGATTTCAAGGCCAGGGGATTTTTTTATAATCGAGCAGCTAACCAGATTCGGAGACATGAATGTAGAACATCTATCGTTTCACGAATACAAGCCCGATGGGTCAATGGTGCATAAATTTGAACAAGGCTATACATCATATCATTCTCATATTCCCAGTACTGCAGATTGGAGTAGAAGCATCGCATCTTCGCTGGTCGCAGACCGTGATCGGCCTACCAGATCGGCGCCACAAGTGCTTACCTCGCTCCATGAAAGGCCAAAAGAAAGTCCAGAAAGTTTTGTCATCTTGGTGATGTCGTAGGGGAAGAGTTAAAGCCTATTTATCCGACTTCTTTGATTTCTTAATTCTATAATCAATAAAGGTTCTTTTTACACCAAGAAATTCTGCTGCCTTGGAAATATTTCCATTGTTCGCTCGAATCGCCGCCTGAAGAATACCATTTTCAAATTCTTCAAATTCTATATCGCTATCCACCACCCGCCTCATTTCGTGTCTTTTCCGCTGATTCAGATCCTTATCTATTAACCCGCCAGACCTATCGACTTCCATGATGGTATTGTCATCAAAACTCTCGTCGATAAAGAGGTTTTCTGCTCGAATCAGGTTACCATCGTCTGTTGTTATTACAGCCCTCTCTATCAGATTTTCAAGTTCTCGAATATTACCGGGAAAGGGATACCGATATAGTTCATCAATCGCAATTTTGGTAAACCCACGAATGTTTTTTCCATGCTTTCTTGAGAATTTTTTCAGTAGAAAATCCATCAAAAGAGGCAAATCCTCTCTTCTCTTTACTAGTGGGGGAATCGTTATTGAGAATACGTTGATGCGATAGAACAGATCCTTTCTAAATACGCCCTCCTGGACAGCCTCAGTCAAGTCGATGTTAGTGGCGCCGATTAGACGGACGTCAATTTTTACAGTTTCTGTTCCGCCTATAGGTTCAATCTCCCTTTCCTGAATAACTCTTAAAAGTTTTACCTGGGCAGATAAGCTAAGTGTTCCAATCTCATCCAGAAATAACGTACCGCCCTGCGCCTTTTCAAATTTTCCCAATCTAGACCTATTGGCTCCGGTAAATGCGCCGGCTTTAACTCCAAAAAGTTCAGCCTCAATAAGATTTTCAGGGATAGCCGAGCAATTTACTGCCACAAATGGCATATCGCTACGACGACTCACTAGATGGATCAGTTTTGCAAATTGGCTTTTTCCCACCCCAGTCTCACCGAGCAAAAGAACTGTAGTCTCGGTTGTCGCAACCTTCTCGGCGATATTTCGGGCTGATGCATAGGATGACGAACTCCCTACCATGTTCAAAATGATGGTATCTTCATCACCACCACTGTTTCCAGATTTTTTATCTGGTTTATCGCTGAAAAAGTGTGCTTTAAGCGCATCAAGTTCATGCTCAATATCGCTGTAGTTCCACTCCTCGGTTGACTGCCCCTCCAGGATGCAATCAGCATCACCCCGCGCACAACACTGGGACTCTTTGAATATCATCGCCCTCCCAAGAAAAGTGGACGTATAACCAGAAGCGACGCCAGCATGAAACCAGCACACAGGTTCTTCAGACAATCCGATAGAATGAAGGTGGTGTTTGGCTTCGATTGAGTCTATTAATTTTACCTTGGCTTTAGAAATTCGCGTTTCATAGTCCGCCTCTATAGACAGCGGCTCAACGCGTGCCATACCTAACAGCGTGTGTACTTGCGGACCCAATAAATAGGATTCTGAATCAGAACCGTCAACTTCTATATTTTTTGTCATCTGCGCTAATAGAGAACCAACGTGGTACCCAAATCTGGTCAAAACGCCTTTTGTTTCTGCTATGCCAATCTCTTTGATTAACGCAATTCGTAAATTATTTATAGTGCTTAAATGGAATAGAGCAACCCTGTCGTCCCCCAACCAGATTTTCCCATCGCCGGGAAAAAAGCGCAGCTGATCGGTCAGGGCTTCCAGGTATGGAAAATATTCCATTATCTCTTCAGTTGACTCGAGACGAATTCTGGATTTTCTGTGGTCAGTCTTTTTCATCGCTTTGGCACTTGGTCTGGAAACAGCAACGCCCTGGTCAATCCGGGACAAGAATTTTCTTGAACAATTCGGTAATTACTAATTATCCAGCCCTCATTAAAACTCTACACACCAACATTAGAAATGACCCTGGTAGCAAGTTCCATGAATTTAGCTCGATCTGCTTTATTCAATCCAGGGAGAATTTCACTCTGTAACGCTCTCACCACAGGTAATATCTCTGTGTAGACCTCCGCCCCCATTTCGGTCAGTTGCACCTCACGCGCCCGCGCGTCCCGCTTACTGACCATACGTGAAATATAACCCTTCTGTTCTAACCGATCGAGCACCCCACCAATTGTTGCACGATCGTAGGCTATGTGAGCAGCTACACCTGCCTGGTCAATCCCGGGAAAGGAGTCGATAGCATTCATCGCTGCGAACTGGACGGGTGTCAGGTCATAGCCAAGTTCCTGCATACGATGACTAAACACTTGGGTTGAATTCTGATTTAGCCGCCTGATCGAGTGTCCGGCCATCTCATACAAATTCATCTAGTGTCTCCAAATAATCTCTGGGTTGTTAGAAACCTATTATTCAACGTTAAGCCATAAATATTAATATGTATACATATTTTATTGACAGGATTTGATACAAAAAGATATCATTTAATATGTATACTTATTATATCGTCCGAAATAGTGGACGACTCAATAATAGAGAGGATCAATGATGCAATTTTATATTGACGGATTTCGCGGCGGAGACCCCGATAAAAAAGACGCGGGGGACAGGATCCGTGACCGTAGTGAGTTTGCATCGTTACCTGAAAAAGTAGATGTGCTCATCGCAGGTTGCGGTCCCGCGGGACTGTGCCTGGCAGCGCAGCTGTCGCAGTTCCCCAAAATCAGCACCCTGATTGCGGATCCGACACCAGGCCCTCTCGAGAAGGGTAAAGCCGATGGCATCAACACGCGTACAATGGAGATGTTCCAGGCCTTCGGTTTTGCTGAAAAGGTCAAGCGTGAAAGCTATTGGGTGAATCAAGCCAGTTTCTGGATGCCCGACCCCGACAAGCCAACACAGATCAAACGAGTCGGCAGGGTACAGGACGTTGCCGACGATTCATCAGAGATGCCGCACATCCTGATCAACCAGGCCCGAGTGCATGAACTGTTCTTGGACGTAATGAAAAATTCAGCGACACGGTTGGAACCGGACTATAGCTGGTCTGTACGAGATCTGGTGGTCGACAGTGCAAGCGATTACTATCCAGTGACTGTCACACTGGAAAATATGGGTGTGAATGCAGGCGAAACCAGAGTGGTACGGGCCAACTACGTCGTGGGTTGTGACGGGGCTCGCTCGACCGTGCGTAAGTCCATCGGCGGTGAGTTGCATGGCGATTCAGCACATCAAGCCTGGGGTGTGATGGACATTCTTGCCAACACGGACTTTCCGGACATACGACAAAAATGCCTGGTGACTTCCGCACATGAAGGCAACGTATTGATTCTGCCGCGAGAGGGAGGCTACCTTTTTCGCATGTACGTGGAGTTGGACAAACTCAACACTGATGAACGAGTCATTGATCGCAAGTTCAAAATTGAAGATTTAATCGCCGGGGCTAATCGCATCATGCAGCCCTACACGATCGATGTTAAAGAAGTTGCCTGGTGGTCGATCTATGAAATTGGTCATCGTATGACTGACAGCTTTGACGATGTAGCCAATAGCGAGACTGCAACCCGCAACCCCCGCGTCTTCACGGCTGGCGACGCCTGCCATACCCACAGCCCCAAGGCCGGACAGGGAATGAACGTTTCAATGCAAGACACGTTCAACCTCGGCTGGAAACTGGTGCATGTGCTCCAGGGACGCTCTGATCCGAGTCTTTTGCACAGTTACTCGGCCGAGCGCTGGGCGGAGGCCAAGCGTCTGATCGATACCGACCATGAATGGGCCCGTGTTATGTCAGCACCTCCTGGCAAATCGGAACTGGATAAAGGCGAAGAGCCGAGATTTATTCAACAGTTCAAGGCGAACCTGGAGTTTACCGGTGGGCTGGCGGTGAAATACGGTGAATCCGCTCTGGTTGGCCCAAGCGCTTACCAGGCACTGGCCACAGGCCAGGAGATCGGCCGCCGCTTCCACTCAGCCCCGGTAGTACGTCTGGCCGATGTGAAACAGATGCAACTTGGCCATTTGGCCGAGGCCGATACTCGCTGGCGAATCTATGCGTTTGCGGGAAGAAGTGATACTGCGGCAGCGGGTTCACAGATTCATAAACTGGCTGACTGGCTTCAGAATAACCCGAAATCACCTGTAGTGAAATTCACCCATAAGAATGAGGACGTTGATGCTCTGATTGACGTGCGCGCGATATTCCAGCAAACCTTCGATGCTCTAGCATACGAAGATATGCCGCCACTTTTGCGTCCAACCAAAGGAAAACTTGGTCTCCAGGATTACGAAAAAGTCTTCTGCGTGGATCATAAGGGTCAGGGCGATATCTTCGAGATGCGAGGGATTGACCGTGAAAAAGGCTGCGTTGTCGTCGTACGGCCAGACCAATATGTGGCGCACGTCCTTCCGCTGAACGCATATCAACAGCTTTCAGAGTTCTTTGAGGAAATCTATTTGCCAGCAAATACAGGATGAGCACGCGATACCGATTAAACAATTCCTTTTTTTGGAACACCATCAAAATGAAATACGAAGCCGTGAATACAGTATCTTTTGATGATGCCCATTCTACAAAGGATACGGGGTGCAACTTGAATCTATAGTAAGGAAAACAATAGCTAGCCACGTATAGTCAACGACTATTCCGTTTTCGATTTATTTCCTTCCAGAATCCTGTCAATTGAACGGGTAACTTTCAAGTACCGTTCCTGATATTCCGGGGAAAATTCGTATTTTCCAAGTATTGATTGTATACCTACAAGTTGGGCCCCGAGATTGTCTTCGCCCGGCGCATCACTCCCCCTAATCTTCCCGAAGATATCTACCAGTGTCTCGGTCGTTCCCAATAGGTAAGAATAATTCTGAATGTTGCGAGCAGCCAAGAACCTGACAATCAACAAGTTGACATTAGGTTCAACACGAATCCCATCGTCCACTATTTCCAGTGCCTCTCTATTCATGCGCTCCCTGAGATTTGGTGTCTTCACTCTTGTCCGCCATTCAGCTCTCAATAGTGCAGCATTGGAATACCAGATATCTGACGTCTGCGCGCTGGCGAGCGTAGCCTCAAGCTGACTAAGGAGCCGCCATTCATTTCTAGCGGCAAACCACCAGCCCAGGACGACCGCTCTTGCGCTGGCCGGAAGTCCAGATGCTAGAACTTCCACTTCATTTTGAGTCTCCTTTGAGGCAATCGACCCCATGGATTTTCTCAATAACAGGTATCTCGCAATCTCGTTTGATTGATCTAATTTCAGTGCCTGCAGGGCAAACTGCTCCATACCTTCCCCATTTCCCTCATGGAGTGCAAGCAAAGATTCACCCAGGTTTTTATTCAAGGGATCGGATGTATGACTGACAATTTTCCGCGCGTAAGATTCAAGTCCCCTCCGTAGTAGAATCATAATTGAATTCGGATACGATGCTTCCGTCTCAACCAGACGTGCCTCAAACTCTCCATATATCTGCTCAGGCCCGAACTCTTCCAGTTTCGCAAAGAGCGCCTGCTGATGATCATCCCTTTGATGTATCTTGGATTCAAACTGAATAGTATTGAAATCGTCTGTTATCACCCTCCCCCGATTGGCCATTTCCTCCACCAGGGCTTCGCCTGCAATTTCAGTGACCAGGATATCCTCAACGGACATCACCCCCAATTCATTGAGAAAAGACCCCATATCGCCAAAATTTTCCACAAGGCCAAACGCATCCAGGTTTATCGGCGCATCTGATGCCAGAAAATGTAAGACATCTGGTGACGGTTGGAATATGTGAACATGCTCAAACGAGTTCTTCAGAGTTGCCACAGTGGATACGAGCAACTCGCCGTCTATGAAATTCCAACTCAACCATTGGAGAAACAGTCCTTGTTTATCCAGGTTCTTCTTAACAATTTCATAAAATTCGGTTGTGTAGAAATGGGATGAACCGGAGGTCCAGGGGTGGGACGGTTGTGAGACTATAATCGGATATAGCTTGTTAGTTAACTTAAGAGCGCCACGCGCATCGTTAATAACCACATTGATCCTCTGGTCAGCCAGGGGATTGAAACCACGGGTATCGGCAATTGAGGCATTTGCCTTTATCACTTCCGGCTCAATTTCAACCACATCAATGTCTGTTAGCGTGGGAGGCAGGTTTTCCAGTGATACTCCACCGCCAAACCCGATCAGTAACAGGGATCTGGCATCTGGTCGTGCGAGAATTGGCAGCGCGGTCAACCACTTTTGGGGGCGATTTGATGGCACTGCTCCTTTGAACGCAATACTTGCTTCAGGCAAGCCATTAGTACTTAACTCAAAGTGGTCTCCCCTCTCCCCCATAAATACTGTCGCGGTGCGGCCCACACCATAATACCTCTCAATAGAAGAGACCTCGCGCTGATTTCCAACAATTAAATAGGGATTCACCAGCAAGTCTGGACGCTGGGGATGAAAACCAACTGTCACTAAAATGATACAAAGAGACGCGGGGATCAGGCGCAGCAGCTTTCGCCTGGGTTCCACCAGGAACCATGTGCCCATGAGCAACACATTGATCATCACATTAAAATGGATCGTGCCATTAAACCCATATTGAGGAATGATGTAGTAACCGGTAACAATCGCCCCACCAATAGCTCCCACAGTATTCCACATATAGACTTTTGCCGTGTTTTCAGCAACGCCCACTTCGTCGGGAGACAGGATTCTGACGGCCAGCGGAAACGTCATGCCTATAAAAATGGTGGAGGGCAGCATTACCATCACACAAAACAATAACTGGGAGGCCCAGTTTCGATTGTCTGGAATCAACTGATCTATAAGGAGATACATCAGTATCGAAGTTAGCGCTATCCCGAGCTGGACAAGCATAAAGAAAAATGTGGACTGTTCTCTGTCTTTAGCCAGCTTACCTGCTAGCGCTCCGCCCAGGGCGATTCCCACTAAGAAGGTGCCCAGCATTGTAGAAAATGCGTAAATGCTACCTCCAAGCACATGGCTTAAAAGTCGAGTCCAGAGTATTTCATATCCAAAAGATGCAAAGCCGGAGATACAGATCCCAGGTAGGATCCATATCGCGTGAGAGCTGAATATATTGCTACGGAAGGTGGGCGTTGGCTGGCTTTTCCTTTGTCTGTCCGCTACCGCTGGCTTTTGCAGATGGAGTTGACCCAGGTTGTACCGAAAATGGCGAAAAATGACGAGGGCAAAAATTATCAAATTTATCAGTGCACTGATCTGAATTGTATGGCGAACTCCAAAGTTCGGCATAAGAGCAAACCCGGCGGCCCAGGCCCCCGCTGCAGCACCAAGTGTGTTGATAGCATAGAGCGCAGATACACGAGAGCCCACTTGTTGATCGGTGTGAACAACATCGCGCACAAGCAGCGGCAAAGTCGCACCCATAAGGGCCGTCGGCACAACAAGTATCAGGAATCCAGTGCCGACGTAAAACAAGAGGCTTTCGAGACCCCCCTCAGCTGGAAGGGCATCTCTCATCCCGAGGACCGAAATATGAAAACTCTCAAGGCCATTAAGTATAAGCGGCATGCCAAGAGCGAAGACCGCTATAAATATTTCCAATAAGCCGTACACGAGCAGAGGGGCTTTAATCGAGCCGACACGATGCCTGATTATTGCCGCCCCACAGGCTAGCCCGCCCATGTAGGCCGCAAGGACCGTGACCACTGCCATTTCAGACGTACCGAAGACAACTGAGAACAGTTTTAGCCACGCCACCTGATAAACAAGTGCAGAGAATCCAGAAAGTAAAAAGCACACGGATACAAACCAAATATCCGAGACAACTTTCTTATCACTGGGTGTTGTTGTACACGCCGAATTCATATTCTTCCGAGATAACAAGCGCGAAGTATTCTAACCTCATCACATGCAGGGCGACAGAAAAATCGCTGAAGTACGAATACAGCCAACTAGTTTTTGTCCCACGGTTAACAAAAGGGGAGAATAGCTTGCCCAACCGTCCGACCACTTGGACTGAACCGAAAATTCATGCGGCTCACTGCGATTCCAGCCAAAAATCTGAACTAACCTCTCCTTTTGCGAGTACCGAAACTCCACGCGATTATTGCGGTATATGCCGGAAGGCACCATTGAGATAGATCAGGGCTTCACCGTCATCGCGCTCTCTGGTGGCCAGCACCTCGCAGGAGAAAGCATAGTGACTGCTTTCCTCGAAGATATCGACCACCCGGCAGTCGAAACTGGCCAGCGCGCCGTCCAGTGCCGGGGACCCGGTCACCAACTTTTGCCAGTTTCCGTATCCGAAGCGGTCCGCTCCCTCGACACCTTTTATCATGCAGGCAAAAGCTTTGGCGACCTCCTCCTGATCCCTGGCCAGAACATTGACACACAGAGCGCCGTTTTCCAGGATCTTGTCACAGGCATACACATCCTTGTTCACGAATACTCCCAGGCGGGGCGGATCCGCTGTAACAGACACGACCGCAGTAGCGGTAAGTCCCGCAGTTTCTTCTCCATCGCTAGTGGTGATAACCGTAACACCCGCGGCAAAATGACGCATACCATAAATATGAGTCTGCGGGCTTACCGTATCCACTTCTGCGAGAGCTTCGTTGGGTGTCCAATTCAGCAATTGAGCATTTCTCTGATTCATTCCGAGCCACCTGTTTTTGTCGGGTTCATAATGAAGACCGTTTGCCAGCAGCCCCGCTTCTCACTAAGAAACCCTGTGTATCAGCGGAGTGCTCGCCGGCGCGTTCGGACTCAGGCGAGCCAGCTCTAGCATCTCATCCACACAGCGATTCGCCCGGGTACGATCTGTGAATACCCTGTGTTGCAATGCGCGGTTTCGAGGCGCAGACATCAGGTAAAAACGCTCGTAGAGGAAACCCCTGCCCGCTAATCCCGAGCCGACGAAGTCCCACGCCATACGGAAAACTTCGGCACGCTCGTCGGCGGCAGTGTCGTTGGCACCCCACAAAGTCTCTTCAATCAGCGGACGCAACGCCGGATCGTCAAACTGGTTCTTGCTCGGCGTGGTGAGCAGATTGTGGCCACCGATCATGGTGACAATGTCGGCAACTCTCACCATCCATCCCGGCAAGAGGGCTCGCATTGGGTGTAGCGGTGCACCGGCGGGGAACCAGCTACCGCAACGCTCACGTTGATATGCATGCTCTACCGACAGTTCCAGCGCGTTGCGAGTGGCCTGGACATAACAGGCGATCTCACCCAAGAGGTCTATTGTCCCATGGCTGTTATCGCCGGTCATTTCAGCCATTCGATTCGCCAGGCCATAGGCAAATTCCAGTTTGGTCAGAGCCCGCGTAGTGGCTTGAGTCGTCATATTGATCCAGAAGTCGGTCTGCTGCATGGCATTGTAGATTTCTACATCGCTGTCGATAAAAACGTTCTCCCAGGGCACTAGGACATCATCGAAAACACAGAATGCATCCTGCTCATCAAATCGAGCAGAAAGCGGCTTATTCCAGGAATCAGATTCCGGAGCGGAAAGTGAATCCCGACAGAAAAACTTCATTCCTGGAGTATTCAGCGGCACCCAGAATGAAACGGCATAGCTCGGATCAGTTCCCGGGGGCAATGGTGGACCAGGGTATACGGTCTGCACGTCAGCGAATGGCGCAAGCGTCGCCAGTACACGAGCACCGCGAACAATAATACCTTCGGACGTTTCTCCCACCTTACGCACAGCAACTTTATTACCCATATCCGCAAACTGGTTGTCCGAGCCGCTCTTATCGTTGGTGGGATTAACGATGGTATGCGTCATTGAGAGGTCTTCGCGGGCCGCTTTCTTCTGAAATCCCACGAGATTGTTGGAGCCTTCCTCGTTCCGATTATCCTCTCCCGCCCATACCCAGGGCGCAGCTGCGAAGGCGGAGAACTTCATGTTCATGTAGTCGGGAGTGCGCCCCATTATGCCCATCGAGACTTCGCTGATTTCAGTGAGTCCGGCGTGGCGGGCACGGACTTCATCATGAGAGCGAGGAATATGGTGGCTGACGTTGATTTTTTCGCCAGTCTCGACATCATCAACAAGGCATATATCAGCGCGCTCGTGCTGACGGTCAAAAACCCTGGCCATTGTGTTGGCAGCTCCGCTGGTTTTTGGGTGCGTCGTTACGTCTTTTACGCTCTCCCCATCAATCCAGATATCGCGAGACCGTGCCTTCAAACCAGCTAAAAACTCCTTTCCTGTACGTGCACCCATTCTATTAGTTCCTCTGATCGCTCTTTAATGTAACGTTCGCTACAGCGAAATGAATATTAACTGTAGTGATCACTATAGGCAATGGCTGATAGGAATTTTCCACGTTAGACTCGATAATATTGATTCGTGGGGCGGCCACACCGGAGCCGGTCAGAGTTACAGCGTCTATTCCCGCGCTCAGAGCTGTTATTATGTGTCTCTGATACAGCGTTAACTATCTGAAAACGGAGGTAAAAGTGCGCCCCAAGACGGCCCGACGCAGCAGCCAGGGCGTGGATTCGCGTCAGCGAATTCTCGATGCCACATTCAAGCTCGCCTGTGAATTGGGGTATACCGCAACATCGATAGGCAAGGTTTCCACCAAATCCGGACTTCCGGCGAGCTCCATCTATTGGCATTTCGGCAACAAAGACGCACTGTTCGTTGCGGTGATTGAGGATAGCTTTGAAAAATGGTGGAGTACCTCATCAACGCGTTTTACCCCCGCAGAGGCTGATGTCGTTCCCCAGGCGATCTCAGAGCACATTCACTCATTGGTAGACAATATTGTCTCCAATACTGACTTCTGGCGTCTCGGGCTGTTGCTTACCCTGGAAAAGCACCCGGATGAACCCGCCGCCCGCCGTCGATTTGAGGAAATTCGAGCCATGGTCCAGGAAAAACTTTCCCTATTCTGGCTCAAGGCACTGGACCCAGATATGAACGAGTCAAAACGGCTAAAAAGTAGCCGGGTCCTGGCCAGGTTTACCATGATCTGTGCGGATGGATTGTTTGTCAGCTCCGAGGCAGAGGGCGCTGAAGGAATGCAGGAATTAGCGGAAATAATTTCTTCCGCCCTTGTCCGTGAAATCCGCTGTTTAAACGACCCGGACCGTTATGGGCTGTCGTCCTAGGACGACTGATTGACCCGGCGATTCAATCGGCGTTAGAGGGCATCAGAAGGCGAGATGATAGTCTCATGGTCGGCCATGTTCAATTTCACACACCCTCAAACAGGTGACAGTGCCTGCGCTTGAAAAAGAAATAGACGATTGATGCGAGATAGCCTCCGAATGTCGCCAGGATATACAGTACCGACATCAGGTCCGTGGCCCAGGGCGGGTTACAGCCCAGCCAAATCAGGTCCACCCCGCCCTTCACCGCACTTGCACGCAAGAACACCATGATATGTTCCGCGTTATTGTTACTTAGAAACATTCCAAACAGTAGCAGGACGGAGACTATCGAAAACAGCCCTAACGAGATAGATGCAAGAAATGTGGAGATTTTGTCAGCCACCAGGTAGCTCATCACCAGGTATCCCGACAACAGACTGACATAGCCGAAGAATAGCTGGTTGGTTAATCCTATGTAGCCCTGAAACGCGGCAACGAGTTCGGCTTCGTTCATTAAGATAAGGTCCATTTTGAGTTTGCCAACGCGACGTGCCGGCTGCCGGATTAGATCCGGGTCCGCACGCCAATCCGGTTTTGGTTCGAGGAATTTACTTCACCACGTAGTTGCGCGCTTCCAGGCAGGCACTCATGGCGCGTTGGTAATCATCTTTCAAGTTCGCATCTGAACTGGATATGGTCGGGTCGAAGCCGGTCTCCTTGCTGGACCACAGGTGACACTCGTAGCGATCGCGACCGGTCTGTTCCTCCGACTGGCCGGCAGCCGGATATACGATGATGCGACCTGAAGCCTCTTCGTCCGGCAGCACGGCAGGTATCTCACTGGGCTGATCTACTACCACGTAGCCATGGGGAGCCGCCCGGTAATAGACGCCACCGTAGTAGTAATAGCTCCCGGGTCCTCTACCAATAGTAACGAAACCCCCGGGCAGGCCCGGGACGATCGCTCCGATGGGCGCAGTAACACTCACGTATAAGCCACCCGAGTCGAGATAGAAATGACCGCCCCAGTAGAAGTAGGGCTTGCCACCATGATTAACGCGATAGTGGGTCTTGGGCAGGTTTTTTAACGGCGGGCGGGCGGAACCGGGGTTCCCGGGCGGTGGGGCCGCCATCACACTGGATACCGTGGCTACCAGAACAAGTGCTGCCAGATAGAGTCTGCAGGTGAACATTCGTGCCAGCACAGGTTTAGCGAAAGTTTTTTGTGTGGTCATTGCAGTGTTATCCCCAATTACTCAAGGGCTTCAGTATCGGAAAAAAATGAGGAGAGAGGAGGCAGAAAGCATAGATAAATTGTGGAGCTGGCCCAGCTACTCGAACTTGTAGCCGACAGCACAGATCGAGGGCAGGAGTTCATCGCCCTCGACTGCGAGGCGTATAATGTGCGATCAAACGATTGAAATTGCTCTACAATGAACCGGATAGTAATGATTTCCAGGCTTTTATAAGAAATACAGGCCTACCCATGAAATCAAGCGGCGCCATTTTTGAAGAATAGTCTGCCCACAGCCACGGGGGCGACAGGTTCACCAATGGCATCTGCTCAAAAAACACCGAAAGCAACTACACGATTGACGACAAGGAAATCTCCTTCCTTGTAATCGTATCTGATGCTTCGATGCTGATGAACGCCTTTCTGGTAAACGCGAAGGCGGCCCACGCAATGCTTGAGGGCACAGGTTTTCGGGTGGTGGAGATGTTTGCTGGCAAAGCGATCCTGCAATTACTGGCTATCGACTACAAAGAGAACGATTTGGGTAACTACAACGAGGGAGCGATTATTTTTTCTGTACTGGCCCCCGGGGAAAAGAGGCCCTTTCCTTTGATAGGTGTCATAGCGCGCCCTGTAAACCTCATCCGCGTAAATTCGGGCAATTAACGGCCACCCGGAATCATTCATGTTGGCAAAATCCAGCGCCAACGCGCCACCCTGTTTATCCGTTTGCAGGGCCTCGTTGTTATCCCATGGAACCCGCGTCAATTGCCCTGTGTCGGGATTGTTGTAAAGATAATAGTTGTGCGGCATAGAGCCATAGGTATCCCAGTTCTGGATAATTTCGTTGACCGCCAGATACTTCAGAAACTCATCCTCGAACACGGCCTCCAGGTTTTCCCTCCAGGCGGCGGAATCAGTGCTCGCTGTATCGTCATGCAAGGCACCGAACAGGGCAATGATATCCGACCAATCTTCATCGTCTTCATTGGTCTTTTTCTGGAAGTCTTCCGCACTGAATGTGCCATCGACAAAGTTGGCACTGCCGTCTTCGGGCTTGTAAAAATTGCCATCGTCATAGGCGGGCTTCTCCTGCATACGAAAGGCGACGATCACCTGGAAAGGGATAAGCATCAGGCAAAACAATACAGTCCGGGATCGGAGCGCAGCAGTAAGGCCTATACACTATGCTCCCCTGCGAGGTGCTGTTCCAGGAAATCGCCTGCTTTGTGCAGCCACTTGTCAGCTTTGGCTGAGACCGGTGCAAAACTATGAACGCAATGAGCCCTGCCATCGTACTGCTCAAATGTTACGTCGACGCCCTGCTCAGCCGCCCGCGCGGCGAGCCGAACGGCATCTCGTCGCAAAAACTCCTCTCGCCCGCCATGAATGAGCAGTGGCGGCAGGTTGGCCAGATCTCCGTAAATCGGAGATAGCAATGGGTTGCGCAAATCTTCACCGTTTGCATATAGCTCCGCCATTTGACGCATATTTCTCTCGACGAAAGATTGCTTATTCCCGCGGATAGAAGCGGGAGTTCCACTAGTATCAGCGAGGTCTACCCAGGGGCTTAACAAAAAGCAGGCCAGTGGCATTTCACCATCGTTGCGAAGCGACAGCATCAAACTCATCGCCAGGCCCGCGCCAGCCGAATCCCCCGCCAGCACAATACGGCTGTGGGTATCTGCGCTCGCACGCATCCACTGGTACGCGGCAAGCGAATCCTCAAGCGCGGCGGGATAGGGATGTTCTGGCGCAAGGCGGTAATCTACCAGCAGCGCCCTACTTCCACACGCGGCCGCGAGTCTTGATACAAGGGGTATATGCGACTGGATAGACCCCATGGTATAGCCACCGCCATGTAGAAAATACAGCAGCTGGCCGGGTTTGGCTGACGGGGGAGAAATCCAGGCAACGGGCACATCCCCCGCCCATGCCTCTACAACGCTGGTGCCGCGCAGCACGGGCATGGTCTGCAGCATTATCGAAAAAAGCGCTCTTTTGCCAACGAGTGGCAAGTTACGACGACCGCCAAACGGAAATTTAATACGCCCTTGTGTATCGGTCACTGTGGTGGGTTTCATTGCGCCACTTCCTGACTAACACCCGCACTCTCCCTAAGCTCTTTTGCGACGGAAAAATAGTAGTTACGACCTGTCGCCGTTAGCAGTTGATTTCCTATCTTCTCCAGCGCATCGGCCTTGAGCAGTTTTACGCGACTGATCTCATAGTCCAGGGCTAACAGGTAATCACACAGTTGTGCTGTCCATTGTGGGCTTTCTGCCAGGGAGGCCTGAGCTTGTTCAAAAAGGACGCTCTCTCCGCCAGCGAGTGCGGCAATTCGATTCGCTTCCTCAGTATTAGATAGTGGAAAGAGGCTCGTGGGATTACCGTCGAACCAACCCAGATAGCCGGAGAATATCGCCCGCACTCCCCACTCTATATTGCCGTAGTACTCCTTCAGATAATCCAGTTGTGCGTATTCTTCGGGCAGTTGCACGACTTCTACGAGTTCGTCTGGTGTCAGGCCGCGATTCATTCCGGCGATCGTTTGTTCAAATACCGCCTTGATGGCGTCGCGATAGTTGGTCAGAGTTTCGATCGCTTGTTGTTGACCGAGAATCGGCCGCGTGTGTCCACCCACCAGATGCTTCGGGTTTTCTTCGAGCATGGACGTGAGGCTATTGATCCACGCCAACACGTCCCGATAGGGCGTACCACGAATCGCATAAAGGTTCGGCCAGGACTTGTAGAAGTTGTCGCCAGCGAACAACACGCCTTCTTTCTCATACCAGATATACTGCTCGTCGTAGGTTTCACCGTTGGCGGCGACTAATTCCAGCTTCAATCCCGCTATCTCGATACTCTGCCTTTCTGTATCGGCGAAATGTGTGGGCTCAACGCCGGCGGAGAAAGATTCTTCGCCGCGCTGTGGAAAATAAACCTTTGCTACCCCGTTGTTGATCCGTTGTTCAGGGTCGAGCAGGAAACCACCCTGACGTGCACCCCGTTGCTTCTGAATGGTCAAGCCGGCTCCTGCCAGGTCGCGGCTTTCCTGGTTGAATCCTTGTCTTGCCCAGATCTGCACATCCTCTCCCGCGGCAGCGAAAACTTGCACTCCGCCGGTATGGTCGCCATGACCGTGGGTCAGAATAATGCCCTTCACTGGCGCATCGGTGATCTTTCGAAACTCGGCAAGAACGGCGTTTGCTGCAGGCGGATCGATTTGCGTATCAATAATAACTAGCCCACTTTCACCAATTATCATGGAAGTCGTCGAGACGCCGTATCCGACTGCCGTGTACACGTTAGGTGCTACCTGAATGATCTCCTTTTGAAATTCCGCATTTCTCGATGTCAGAAGTGCTTCGGGGTCGTCTACCGCAAAACTCACACTGCAATACAAAAAGTGTGCGATAGCGAACGCTGCGCTGATGTAGGTTTTCATTGGCTGATTTCCTCTTTTTTCCTTGAAAAGTAGTCGCTGCAGGATTGATGTGATCGTCCGGCAGCCTCGGCGTAGTCGCTCGGGTTGTCGAATGCCCCGACACGGATACCTGTGTAGATGCCTGCGATGACAGTACCCATAAACTCGCCTACTTCGTTAATACGATCCTGCCTGTATTCCTTGACACTCATGGCTCAATATAGATGCCGTTGCGGCCGATAACCCAGGCCAGCCCACGCTCGCGCACATCCTGTCCCGTCTGACGGTTGCTCTGGACGATCGACGAAAAGCTGGAGCCTTCATCCTGCCCCTCCACACTGGTATAGACGATCTTCCCAACCCCTGTAGTGCTGGCCGCCTCAATCACGTTGCGATGCTGGCCAATGCGTTCATCTGGTGCCGCCACACCGGAAACCACCAGCACGACATCCACACCTTCAAGAGCACGCTCGAAACCGGCCCGATCGGTATCTTCGCCCTACACGGTCAAGGTAAAAGCCCCTGCCCAGAACTAGAAGGTCGCAGGTAGCTGTCTGCCTTTGCGGTCTGTATAGAGCTGATAGATTGGCTCATGGGCGTGTCCTCTCTGCATTGCGTGGTAATGATGATAGGGCCGAGCGAATAGTTTGACTAGATGGGATAGATTTGAAAGACTATCTCATCAGATAGAAAGGTATAATTCATGATCGACGACCTGCGCGCGCTAGCCATTTTCGCCAAGGTTGCGGAGGCCGGTAGTTTCAGCGCTGCCGGCCGGGCTCTTGGGCTGTCTACCTCGGTGATCAGCCACCATGTCAAAGCCCTGGAAACACGTCACGGTGTGTCCCTGCTCCGCCGCTCAACCCGTGCTCTGTCCCTGACGAGCGAAGGGAAAAAATTGCTGGACGCCGCAAGGCGCATGGTCGAGGCGGCAGAAGAAGGGCTCAATGCCATCGCCGATATCAGCGCCGATCCCGCCGGTGCCCTGCGACTGACCGCGCCCGCATTCCTGATAAACAGCCCGCAGGAAAGTGCCATCTGGCAGTTCGCCAGCCGTTATCCAAATGTGGCTGTTACTCTTTACGGCAGCGACAAACAAATCAATTTGATCGCCGAAGGATTCGATATGGCCATCCGTTTGGGGGCCATGCCCGACAGCGCTCTGAGGAGCCGCAAGATAGGCAGCTTCGAACGCTGCCTGGTAGCCGCGCCCTCTTACCTCAAGACAATCGAAAAGCCGGTCCGCCCGGAAGATCTTACTCGCTGCGACTTTGTGCTGCTCGAAATGCTTTCGGATAAGTTCGTCCTGAAGCGGGGTAAGCGGGAGGTCACGGTACAGCCTGAACAATCGCGCATTCTGGTTAACTCAGTCAGCGGTGCCCGATCCGCTGTTCTGGCCGGCTTGGGCATGCAGAAGCTACCCCTGAGTGAAGTCGGCGAGGATCTCGCCGCCGGGCGCCTGGTGCGGGTATTGCCAGAATGGTCGTTGCCTACGCTCGACATCTACGCAGTCTGGCCCGAGTCGAGCCACCGTAGCAGTTTACTCAGATTGCTATTGGAGTGTCTTCTGAATGCGTAGTACGTAAGCCAGTCTGAACTGACTGAGCGTTTGGTCCCAATCTGACGGTTAAGAGGAATTACTTCAATAAAATATGGCGGAGGGCGATGAGGTCGAACTCTGAAGCATGCATAGTTGAGTTGCACGGAAGTTTGACCCTCGATTTGCATTGAAAAGTAATCCACTGAAGATCATCGGACTTTCTGACGAACAATGAGGTTCGGAGCCCCAAGCGGGTCAATCCAAAATACAAATAACCGCAGAAAATTGACCAATATTCAATGCAACTCAATATCTATGTGACCTGGTGGTCATAACCAGAAAATTTCTTACGGGAAAAAAACAGGATATTTATTATCCAAAACGAAATTAGTATTAGTATTAATATTGTTGGTATCCCAACAATGTATAGCAGTTGTTCTTCTGGCAATTCTTTAACGTTAGAACCTTGAGCTTTTACGATCTTGTCGGTGAGCGCTAATGCAGTCCAGATTAAAGAAAAACCGATACGCCATACATGCCTGATAACGCGTTGAATACCGGAAAGGCCTGCTCGATATAAATTGCGGAGATCCCCAATAGCACAAAAAGCTGCAAAGCCTCCCCAAAAAAAGTAGATATCTGGAGTGTCCGCTTCACGCCAGACGGCGGTAAGAAAAAATGCCGCTATCGCAACGACGACTATCCATGCTAAAGCCACCTGTTCCAACAAGCCAGTTTCATTCATTTTGTGGTGAGCTGTTAGCCATGCTGTAAACACGGTATACATAACCACTGTACTCAATAACATATCTCCAGGGGATTCTTTTAATAATCCAGCCATGAAACCGGCTATCAGCATCACCTGCATTGAAACAGTAAAATAGATGCCGGCCTTTCGATGAAGCGCACCTCCCTTTTTGCTGAACAGTGCAACAGCGGCAGCAACCAGTCCAACAGTTCCCGCAGGTGTATGTATTAACCAGACGATTATCTCTTTCATAAAAACCTAGAACACCAATAACAAGAGGCTGAAGAAAATCAGCGATCACGGAAATCTATAATTTTGTTTTTAACCTTTTACTTGCCAGATAACCGTATTGAGAATCTTTGTGCTGTTCGACAAGATATTCGTAAAGCGCTTCTCACAAAATCGTGGTTTCTCGAACTTCCTGGCAATCCTGAGCTACGCATCCAGTGTCTTCACGTTTTCCGGCCAGAGATCATATCCAGCATCTGCCCAAGATATGCCGTCTCGGATCGGAGCAATTTTTCGGCCGAGGGGCGAATTTGGATTTGCTTAAAATGCGCCATCAAATGAGGGTATGAGTCACTGGAGGGTAAATGTCCGGCATGAAGCAGATTTACCAGTTGTGAGTACACGGACAAATCCGCCACCGAGATTGCGCCACCTGCAAACCAGCTGCGGTCTTCTAACTGATTTTCGAGGTAGTGCAGTCTCAGCGGAAGCGCTTTTGATAGCGTATGTTCTACCGTGGCGTGATCGACTGGTTTACCAAGAAACTGATTGATGAAAATCGGTCTGAACACGCCTTCACTTATGTCTTTAAAAAGCGCGGTGTCGGCATATTCTTCTATCCACAGCGCGTGCCCGTAGGCCATCGGTTCTTTGGGGAATAAGGCTTGGGGGGCAGCGTATTTTGCCTCGAGGTATCCACATATTGCGGAGCTATCTGCCAGCGTAAACTCGCCATCCTGAATGATAGGTACGCGCTGTAGCGGATTCATAGATTTAAAATCTTCAGGGGGCGCATAAGGATTGAGATCGCGGTTCTCGAAGGCGATACCTTTTTCCAATGCTGACAGAACTACTTTACGTGTGAAGGGCGAGAGAGCTGAGCCATGAATGATCATGTCTATACTCCTTGTGTCTGCGAGAAATTGAAGACCTTTGTTTTCCAAAAGCTCGCTAACAGCACGCCTGTTAGCGCGATCACCACGATCACCGCGACATTGATTCCTCCAACCGCCATTTGTGTGCCGTCCGTGTGCAGCATTGAGCCTCCATAGACCGACCTCAGTGCCCATGCAGTCAGGAAGGACGCACAAATCATAAGAGCGAGAATAATCCCAATTCGCGGCGCTCGGTTCGTCCAAACGCACCCCAGCGCGAGCACCGAAATGGCTGCATTCGTCAGTAGTTGCCACGCTTCATGTAACCGGGCGTGAGACGGCCACTCGGAGTTTGTTAAATGGGTGGAATTCAGTTCCAACACCGGGATTAGCACAGCGAATACGATGGCACTGAGGCCGACTGATAAGGTGGCAAATTTTGGCATGAGCAACTTCTCTTAGATATAGACACTGCCTATATTGACATTCGCATATAGACGCTGTCAATATAGAGTTATGACTAAATTAAAATCCTTTCATCACGGTGATCTAAAACGTGTTTTGTTCGATGTCGCCCTGGCACGACTGGACCAACACGGCGCTGGCGGCGTAACGATCCGAGCAGTAGCCAAAGACGCCGGTGTTTCCCATGGCGCGCCGGTCAATCACTATAAGGACCGACGAGCTTTACTGACCGCCCTTGCCAAAGCGCAGTTTGATGCCCTCCTCACAGGGATCGATGCGCGACTCGCCGGGCTTAACGATGATCCCGGCCCCAGAATTGAAATAGTCGCCAGCGCCATGATGGATTTTGGATTTCGTTATCCGCACAGATACAGACTTCTTTGGAGTGCCGACCTTATCGACCATACTGACGCTGAACTACTCTCGGTCATGGACAGAATATACGACCGACTCTGCACAGAGTTTTCGAAAGCCGTACCAGGACGCGAGTTTGACAAGGACACTTATGCCGTTGCGCTTTGGTCAATGGTGCATGGTTATGTGGATATGCGCCTATCCGGCATGTTCGAACCTTTGAATGACAGCATTAGTGGCGCGCCGCGTGGCGAAGCGATAATTGACATGTTCAGAAAATTTATTGAGGGGTGAGATGCGTGTCCGCGCTCGACGCGGGGGTTATCTTGGCAACTTGTGAAGGGAATCGGAGCTGAATGAATTTTACTGCTCATTAAATTGACGCGGTATTTCCAGCAACCCGAAGGAATATCTATGATAGAACATTGGCTAAAATATGCAGGCGCTTTTGAAAATGCGATTGACGATGGCCACTGGCAGGCAGTATCAAATGCCTTCCATCCTGAGGCGACATATGAGCGATTTTCAGATGATTCCCGCCTGGTCACGCCCCTTATATCCGGACCGCAATGTATTGTGGATAATTTCGAAAATTCAGTGAGACTTTTTGACCGACGTTTTATCAGTCGACGAATCCGGAACATAACGTTGGCCAGTACCGATTATAGTATTAGTCATCAGTTTCGAAACACATACCATTGCGAAGGATTGCTGAGCTTTGAGCTGATCGGCAGTGAAGAATATCTATTTAGTGATGATGGCTTAATCTTGTCGCTACAAGAGAGCTTCGCTCCTGGAATTGGCACGAAGCTTATTGATTGGTTAATACAGCATGGTGACAATCTAAAGCCACCAGAGTGAACGGTGGCTATCACCACTGCCTGGCCGAAGATTCCAAATATCTACTGTGTGAATCGACAGCCACCTTGATCGTCATGTCGTCTGACAAACCAGGCCAGACTAAATACTCTTGGGAGCAATATGAAAAAAATCAGCATACTTGGGCACTGCCTGTGCGAAGCTGTAAATTATGAATTGAACGCTCCCCCCATATGGGCAGCTCACTGCCACTGCGGTTCGTGCCGGAGGCACACTGCTAGCTCGGTGGCCACGTTCATAGCCTTCAGCAGTGAAGCCTTTCAAGTAACAAAGGGGCGGCTCCGCGTTTACGAGTCTTCAGCTGGCGTGCGGCGTTGTTTTTGCGGCGATTGCGGGACACCAATGGCCTACGAAAGCGATCGCCGTCCGGGGGAGATACACCTTTATATGGGAACTCTCGACGAGCCAGAAATTCACCCTGTGAATTTTCATCTCTGCTACAAAGAGCGACTTCCCTGGCTGGAGATTTCAGACGACACCAAAAAGTATCCTGAATTCCCTTAGACTGCAGCAATGAAAATAGGAAAAGCCACTGAAGACGGCATGGATAGTCCGGTGTTACGTTGATAGCTGTTGTGTCAGGTAGCCTGTTGCATTAACGTTGGAGT
Source organism: uncultured Haliea sp. (assembly GCA_963977485.1). Lineage (GTDB taxonomy): Bacteria > Pseudomonadota > Gammaproteobacteria > Pseudomonadales > Halieaceae > JARRPM01. The sequence continues at coordinate 5,637 of CAXBOW010000002.1, read as the reverse complement.
CTTTCCAATTGTAAAAGAGAATTCTGTGCTAATTGCTTCTTATTCAAGACTTGTTCGCTTCCCTGCTCCCCTGATATCGCTCGTAATGTGTGCGGGGGCTTTGGTTGCTTGTAGCGATTCCAACAATACCCGCGCGCCAACCACGGCCGTGAATGCGGCGTCCATGCTGGAAGATAATGTCACGAAAAATGTTTCCCAAATTCGTGTCGTCACAAGTGATGTAGCCGGAAACACGACGTCCACGACCCTGCTGACCAGGCAACAGGCCGCCAATTTTGACGTGCTGACGAGCGCTGACAAGGTCGAGCTTGGCCTCCTGACTTCGTCGGATGAACAGGTTGGTGTCATCATCTTCCAACCCGAGGGAGATGAGATGACACTCTCTCTACCTGGCGACGGCTTATCGCCCAATGACGTTCTCAACCTGGATATCGTGATTAACGCCGACCTTTGGGACAACGAACCAAGAATGATGGCGGCGGGCCTCGGTTTTTCCAATATCATCGGCGTCCCCGGTGTTACTGGAACCGACGCAACGAGCGAGCAACTGGCCATTGAAGCGGGGGCTTCCTGGAACACGGTGACTGGTTGTGGAGACGTAACGCCAACGACAGCTAACTACACCTCGGCCGTTTCAACGAGTACCATACTGGTGACGTCCGGGCCGCCGGCTGTCGAATATGCCGGCGGAATGCCCGTCGAGTTTTCCTGGCCAGCAGTGCCCAGCACCGTACAAGGTACGGATTTTCTTGTAACCCTCAACGACGACAATCAAGTTTATGCGGATGTCGCCACCGCCACGCCTAACTTCGACTACAACGAGCGTGCTGTTGCGGTGCTCTTTGGTCAGTTCGGCAACCGATTGGAACTGGATGATGCGAATGTTCTCTATCCGGTCAGGATCGAAGTCGTGGACGATGGTACCCCCATGATGTTGATCGCGCCGGATGGGTCGCTGGTGTCGGCAGTTGGTATGTTCGCTATGGCACCGGGTTCTCCGTATCACTCTCCCGGAGTCGGACCGAAACTCACGGGTGCCAAGCTGAACATTATGTCCGCGATCGGGGACGAAGGTCCTCCGGGCTTCACCGGGAACACTCCCAATGACGGCATTGCGCTTTATGGCGCCGACGCCCAATATCGTCTTCGGGTTTACACTACGGGCGGTTACACGCCAGACGGAGTGGTCGGGCTCAAACCCAATCAATATGACAATTTCTTCCAGGTGCAGGTAACGACAGATGCAGGAGAGCTGGTACCACTTCTCAAAGCGGGCAAGGAGTACCTGATAGATGGCAAGAAAATTGAGGTAGTGGGTCTCGCCGAGCTAGGCGCTCCCGGGCAGGTGGTGGACGGCAACGACTGCTATGCCGAGGACAAGGACAACCAGATCGACATCGTCTTGAAGGGTGATGTTGAAGCGATGCGAAAAATTTCCGGCGTGCGTGTCCCCTCGCAGGAGCCAGCTGGCGAGCGCACCGCTGACGGCTACTGGCAGCTCTACAATCCCGGCGGCCCGGGCAACAACCCCACCGAGGGCACAACCTATACGCAGGGCAGCCCGGATCACACCGTCGTGGTTACCATTGCTATCGACGACCCCATGACAGTGACCTACATTGATCTGCGGGTAGCAGACTGAATTAAGACTGAGGTCAAAACGAAAAGGGCCGTTAATTTAGCGACATCATTAACCGAGTTTAGTGGATATCGGTGCATCCCATTGTTAATGGGGAAGAGCCTACTAATCCTGGAGCTATTTGGGCGCGCTAGTCCAGTTAATAGACGCAAAATAGTTGAGGCTGGAAGAGGCAACGGATAACCAATCCTCCTACCAAGTAACGTAAATATAGCGGAAGTGGTGCAATGGGCCTTAGAAAAATACTAAGATCACTTCTAGCGGTTTCCCTTGAATCAACCCCGGCGCAATAAGGCCAAGTAATGATCGCTGCCATTTTGGCAATCGCCACGGCAAGGACTTCGCTCAGGAGGTAAAGTGAAACTTTCAGACGACACCAAAAGATATGCTGAATTCCCCTAGGACGCAGCAATGGAAATTGGATCCAGTGACATTTCTGGTGCTGGTATCTCTATTATTTGTCTGCGAATATTCATAGGAAAAAACCTTGGCACCCGAATGGTCGATGAGCACTACGGCAAAAAAGGATTTCCGAAGACGCAAACGGCACGGCGCAATTTGTGTTGGAACGCTTGGGGATTTCTGAGCGTTTGATATCAAAATAGTCCCACGGCGACAGAAAGAACAGACCACACCTGTTCGGCCACTTCTGGAGCCACCCACCCGGGCTCCACCAGGCACATTGCCACTTTTCGCTGGGAAGGATTCCGCGTTTACAGTGTTCAATCAGCAGGGATGCCACTGAAAAAGCTGCCTGGCATAGATTCCTGCGCGCAATGACCGGACTAGATCTACAACGAGAGCGATACGAGCGTGATGTAGCGATTATCAATGACGACAGGGCGCCATCTTCGGGAAAAATATCGGGATGGTGCGAGTCGATTTCTTGCCAATACCCTCTTTATATTGCTTATACTTCCATGCAAGGCCAACTATCCACAATCCAACACATGAGGAGAATGATTTATGCCCCGTATGAATCTGGAAGGAAGTTCATCAATCGTCACCGGTGGCGCATCTGGCATCGGCGAAGCCTGCGCGCGCCAGCTGGCAGCAGCCGGCTCAAAAGTCGTTATTGCGGATCTTAATGAAGAGCGCGGTACCAAAATCGCCGCAGAGATCGGAGGCGTATTCGTTAAGTGCGATGTCACTCGCACCGAAGATGCCGATGCTGCGGTGGCTGCTGCCTGTGAGCTTGGCCCTCTGCGGGCCTGTGTTAACTCGGCCGGAATTGGCGCTCCGGGTCGCACAATCGATCGCAGTAACGTACCACTGGATCTCGAAAAGTTTACCGCTGTAATAAAGATAAACCTGATCGGAACGTTCAATGTATTGAGTCGAGCTGCAGCTGCAATGGCCCAAACCGACCCCATGGATGCAGACGGTAGCCGAGGTGTAATCGTCAACATGGCATCCGCTGCTGCGTTCGATGGCCAGATTGGCCAGGCATCCTACTCCGCTTCCAAAGGCGGTATCGTGGGCATGACCCTACCAATCGCCCGGGACCTCAGTGCCGTCGGTGTGCGGGTGAACACCATTGCCCCCGGACTGATCGACACGCCAATATACGGCGAAGGCGAACACGCCGAAGCATTCAAGGCACATTTGGGACAATCGGTACTGTTTCCCAAACGTCTGGGTAGCGGAGAAGAACTGGCTTTTGCGGTAATGGAGTGTATTACCAATCCGTACCTGAACGCAGAGGTAATCCGGCTCGATGGTGGTATTCGCATGCCACCCAAGTGATACGGCCACTGTGTAAGACTACTGGATCTTTCCGAATACCAGGAAATCTCATCTAACAATAAGGAGTCGCCATGAGATCAGCAGCTGCCCTTACCCGAGAACTTTGCGACGTCGCCAATGAGGCTGCGGAACTGGAGCAGCAGGGAGCGGATATCGCCTCAACCCTGGAGATCGGCCACGATCCGATGATGCAATTGGCCATCGCCGCCACCAGCACCAGCAACATTGGTCTGATGACCAGTATCGTCGTGGCCTTTGCCCGTTCGCCTATGACCCTGGCATTGCAAGCTCATGACATCAACGCCCTGTCCGGGGGGCGGCTTATGCTTGGTATAGGTTCGCAGATCAAGCCGCATATCGAGAAACGCTACAGTATGCCCTGGTCCAGACCAGCGGCCCGTATGCGCGAGTATGTGCTGGCGATGAAGGCGATTTGGGCCTGCTGGTACGAAGGCGTGCCACTCGATTTCCGCGGCGAATTTTATACCCACACGCTGATGACTCCGATGTTCACACCAGCCGACAAGACACAGGGCGCGCCACCAGTATTCGTTGCCTGTGTCGGACCGCTAATGACTGAAAATGCCAGCGAGGTTGCAGACGGGTTGCTGCTGCACTCATTCACCACCGAAGAATACATTCGCACTGTCACCCTCCCCGCCATGGCAGCCGGCCTGGAAAAATCCGGCAGATCGCGCTCAGACCTCCAGGTCGTGGCATCACCTTTCTTTGTCACCGGGGAAACCGAGGAGGAGTTTGAGAGGGTGAAACTGGCTGCTCGTAACCAGATCGCTTTCTACGGCTCCACGCCTGCCTACCGCACTGTGCTGGAATCCGTAGGCTATGGTGAACTGCAGCCTGAGCTTAACCGCCTGTCCAAAGCCGGAGAATGGGCCGACATGGGACCTCTCATCGACGACGTATTGCTTGAGAAAATCGCGCTTGTGGGAGAGCCACAGCAGATCGCCGGAAAACTCACGGAACGCTACGGTGACATTTTCGATATATGTGCCGCCAGTGTGTTCTCCGGCGCAGTATACACCGCGGGGAGTTATCACCAGGCGATCGGCAAAGCGATTAAAGCCGCCGGATAACCGCTACAGGCTGCACATTAACGATTAATCGGCATCAGTCCAAACCCTGTTTGGATGGCCGGGTTGTGCACAGTCAGCTCGTCGTATTTGAGGTGCCAGATCTTCGAATAATTGTAGAAAGGCGCTGTGGGATACAGGTGATGGATCAGGTGATAGTTCTGGTACACAAACAAGGGCGTCAACAGCCATTCCCAGCCTTGCCTGATAGTCGTCGCCTGGTATTCGTTTTCCTTAAAAGAGATGTCTCCCGGATAGTGGGGTAAAAACACGAAAACGAGGGCAACCAGAGCAAGACCGATGCGGGACGCCAAAATCCACAAGAACAGCACCTCCATGCCATAGCCGAGATAGGTCAGCGTGGCGACTACCGCAAGGAAAACCCCTGCCGATGAAATCAAGGCCCGGGCGTGCTGCTTCCGCTTGTCGCCACCATACCGCAGGAAAGAATACAGGTAATACAGATCAAAGTTGGGCCAGCGCAGCGGTATTTGCCACAACTTGGCGTGGTGGATAAAGTTATCGGGGTCCTGATCGCTACTGGTAAATCGATGGTGTTGGAAATGTGCCCACCGCGCTATCTCAAGGGGTGCAGCCGGGATCAATAGTATCAGGGAGATGCGACCGAATATTTCGTTGAGGCGATTATCACTGGAAACGTTTCGGTGCAGGGATTCATGCATCATGGAAAATAGCAGATAAAGACCGACGCCGTTTACCAGCATGGCAATCCATAGGGGAATACCTCCAAAAAGCGCCATACCCGAGGCGCCACCGATCATTGCCAGACCAAGCAGAAACGTGCCCAAAGCGGGCCAGGACATGGCCGGGGTCTGCTTGAGTTCACGAAAGTACTGCTCTTTGCTGGGTAAGCTGAATGTACTTTGTGCGTGTGTCATGGTCGTTCCCTCCAAGGCAATGCGGCTTGAGGGGTATGATGTGCAAATCCAACCAATTTAAAAACCAACTAAAGTTGGGTTACGCCAAATCCGGTACCGATGGGCTCTCAGTTTGAGAAAGCCAGTACGGTGCTGGGCGGAAATGGGGAGCGCCATAGCCTGATGGTGATAGATTGAAAATATATAATTTAATTAACTCAATATGTTAGGTGTAATAGTCGCGACCTGATCTGACAGTTACCGGCTCGATAGCCGTACAGTT
>CAXBOW010000001.1:0-994491 GCA_963977485.1 uncultured Haliea sp. | reverse complement strand
CGTGAAAGCTTAGGGTTAGTGACGTAAATCAGTCCAAGAAATTAGCCGCACCCCCGAACGTCTAACTATTGCCCAGCTGATAGAAGCCTATACGATTAACGGTGCATATCAAATGAGACTCGACGACCAAATTGGCTCCATCACACCTGGCAAGAAGGCTGATCTTGTGTTGCTTGCAGAGAACCCCTTCACGACAGAGACCTATAGCCTACATAAAATTCCGGTGCTGCAAACGTGGGTGGGTGGAAAAACTGTATACCTACATCCTGGCGAGCAGCGGAGTTTTGTTCGGTAGAGTGTCGAAATTCGGTTGCAAAAACCCGTCACCCTTCTTCAACTTACTGCAACCCAGCTCGGCATTACCCCACCCATGTTTTCGGCATAAGCTCAGTTTCGGCTTCCCCGCCCTGCCCCACCAGCAAAACCCGTTAGCTTTCTTCAAGTTACGGCCCAGGCTCACCCAAGACCATCCGACTCATAATCGGAGCGTGTGTAGATTCAAACACCTCTGGGCCCATCATTTTCTATACCTTTCATGGACTTACTAATCGATTGAGTGTCCGACTAAGGGTGCTGACTGATGGGCTGGAGTCGGTGGATGTAAGGTCAATTCATCGGCTAATCGGCGTATTCGGCAAAACAGGGCACTTGATCTCCCGCACACGACCAGGCCGCTTTCGAGCCCTGGAAGCAGTACCAAGAACGACTGGCGAGTCGTCTAGTAAATTGGGGGCCATTCACACCGAACATCAACTTTCCATCACTTTTTTTTGGCGTTAGTGGGCTATGTTGTGCATCGAAAAGCCCTAGAAGTCGACCGCTTTACCATGATCACGAATCTCTCTCATCAATCCCTCCGACTAGTTATGCCCCAGCCCCTCTGCTCAGTGGCTTGGGTGGCACTGTTGGCTGCTCTGTCCGGTCCGGCAGCCGCCCAAACCATGTCCATAGAGGAGATGAGCGCCCAGTTGCAGGCCATGCAGGCGAAGATGCGGGGCATGGAGGAAATGAAGGTAAAAATGCAGGAGATGCAGAAGGAGCTGGACACCCTGCGTGAGAGGAATGCTGGCCAGCATGCTGAGCCGGCCCCTTTGGTTGCGAGCAGCGGTGACACGGGCCGTGAGGCTGCTACGGGCAGCCCGGCCACAGAGGGGAAGCAAAGGCGGGCCCCCCTGAGGTTTACAGAGGCAGAAAGTGAAGATGTTCTCAATGAGCAGATGCCACTCGCCGCCTACGGCCGCAATGTGCAGCTCATTGATCCCGAGTTCGAGAAATCCGTACCACTGTTTGGCTCGGGCTTAAGATTTTCCATCGGTGGCTACGCCAAGACCGACCTGCTCTTTGACTTCGACGGTAACGGTGACAAGTCCCAGTTCGTGCTTGGAGATATTCCGGTAAACGACTCACCCCAGAGCGGCAGCTATAGCCAGCTGAGCATCAGGGAGAGCCGTGCGAACTTCGAGATCCGCAACATGGACTCCCGCTACAAGATCGACAAATTCTACCTCGAATTCGACTTCTACGACGGCAAGGACGAGACGAATTTCCACCTGCGTCACGCGTACATGCAGGTTGGACAGCTCCTGGCGGGTCGCACCTGGACCATCATCACAGAACTGCGCGCCCTGCCCCTCATTCTGGATTTTGCTGCCGGCGACGCCATACTGGGTGGACGCTCCGAGCAGATCAAGTGGGACGGTGACAAGATCTTCGGCATGGTCGACTGGGCGGTCGGCCTTGAATCCTACGATGATGCACGCATCTTAACGTCGCAGACTCTCGAAGGCAGCGGTGTGGCACGCGCTAACGCGCCGCGCCTGTCAGGCGGTCTCAGTTACCCCTGGGATCACGGTGTGGTCAGTGTCGGTGGAGCGCTCAATCAAGTGCGCTTCGACGGAACGGACGGCGTGGGCGACGAGTCGAAGCTTGGGTGGACCACGGTGATTGGCTCGAGGATTTATCTAGACCCGGGCAACCGGCACTTTCTCGGGTTCAATGCCGGCTATACTAGTGGCACGGTGACGGACATCATCGCCTTTGCCAATGCCGGCACACCGAATGCCGCCTTGGACGGAGACGGAAAGCTGGAGTTGGCCAAGGGTTGGAACGCCAACATGGGCCTTCACCTGGATCTCCCCGGGAAGTTTTCGTCCAATTTTCACTACGCCTACACCAAGCTGTCGGACATTCCTGACCTGTTCCCGGCGGATGAGATGGCTGAGGCCTGGGCAGCTCACGCCAACCTCATTTACGACTGGAACTCGCAGCTCCGGTTAGGCATAGAGTATATGTGGGGCGAACGAGAAATTGTTTCCGGCGATAACGGGGATGATGCGCGCCTTCAGTTCAGCACGTTCTACTACTATTAGTCATTGGAGAACAACTATGTCCACTTCACGAAAAAGTTGCGGCCACCGGGGTTCACTGCCTTTGGTATTGCTACTGTCCTGCCTGGCCGGGCCTGCTTTTAGCGAAGAACAAATGAGTGCGGAGGAGGTGGCAAAAGAACTGGCCAACCCCAATACCACCCTGGGCACCCTGAACTTCCCTATAGATTACGTCAGCTACAAGGGAGACCTGCCGGGCGCCAAGAGCCGTGAATCCTGGCGCATCGGTTTTCAGCCAATCCTGCCGTACAAACTCGGGGAAGGCGTTAACCTATATGTCAGGCCCTACATACCCATACTGTACAAGCAGCCCGTTCCGATAGTGGCCGGTGTCGATGTGTCTCCAACTCCCGGTGACGATTTCGGCATTACCGATGCAAATTTTTCTGATTCCGATACGGAACTCGGTGATATCAGCTTTGATGTCGCAATCGGCAAAACTTTACCGAGTAAAACCATTGTCCTCGGCGGCATTGTTGGAACGCTGGATACAGCCACCGACGACACTGTTGGCCTGGGTCAGACCCTGCTCGGTCCGGAGGCCATGGTGGCACAGGTGACAGACTGGGGAGTGCTGGGCGTGATGGTGAACCACCAGTGGAATGTTGCGGGCGATGATGACTTCGATACGAGCATTACCGGTGGCCAGTACTTCTACACGGTCAATCTGGGCGGTGGTTGGCAGATTCAGGGTTCTCCCACCTTCAGCTACAATCATGAAGCTGCCAGTGGCGAGGAGAAGTGGACACTTCCTGTGGGAGGCGGCATCGCCAAGACCACACTGTTCGGTAAAACACCCTGGAAGTTCAGCCTGCAGTACTGGCACTTCGTGAAACAGGCAGACGCTATTGGCCCTGACTTCCAGATTCGTTTCACGTTGGGGCCGGTTGTGCCATTGCCCTGGTAAATATTTGTCAACAAACTACATCACACCGTAGAGGAAAATTTAATGAAGCAGCTATGTACGAAGAACGTCGCAATACCCGTGACAAAATGTTTGTCTATGGTCTTTCTCGGTATTTCGCTGAGTAACTTTACGCACGCGAACGACAAGGATTTTTCATCCATGCAGATGAAAGGGGTCGAACCATTGACCATCGAGGTTGATCTCGACCCAGCGGTGCAACGGCTGTCCAGGGCTGTCCAGTTTCAAACTATCTCAAACCAGGACAGAGACGACTTCGATGTGGAGGCGTTTGAGGGATATCACAAGTTTATCGAGGAGTCCTATCCCAACGTTCACAAGACCTTGAAGAGAGAGGTGTTGGGTGATCCTCGTCCCTACAGTCTTCTGTATACCTGGGAGGGCAAGGACCCCAGCCTGGACCCGGTATTATTTTATGCCCATCAGGATGTGGTGCCTGTTCCCGAGGATTCCAGGGATCAATGGAAGCAGGATCCTTTTGCAGGAACTGTCGCTGGTGGCTACATCTGGGGCCGGGGTGTACTGGATGACAAAAACCAGATACACGGCATTCTCGAAGCAGCCGAGATGAAAATCAAGGAAGGCTGGCAGCCCTCACGAACGATTTATTTTGTCTTTGGTCAGGATGAAGAGGTGGGCGGCCCGGAAGGCGCCAAGCACGTTGCCGATGTTCTTGAAAAGCGCGGCATCAAAAGATTCGCTTTCGTGATGGATGAGTCGGCGCCACTGATCCCCGATGTGTTTCCCGGCCTCTCTGGCAACACGGCACTTATTGGCATCGCGCAAAAAGGCTTCATAAGCCTTGAGCTTGCCATGCATGGTGTCGGAGGTCACTCCTCACAGCCTCCTGAAGAATCCAACATCGGCATTCTGGCGGAAGCCATTACCAAGCTCGAGGCCGCGCAATTCCCCTACACCATCCACCCGGCTGTTCGCTACCAGTACCGCTATATGGGGCCTGAATTGGACGAAGCAAAACGCCCGATGTATGAGGCGGTAGCCTTCGGCAAGGACGGTGAAATGACGGACCAGGAAAAGGCCTTTATTGACGAGATGGCCAAGAATCAGGTCACCAGGGCCATGCTGCATACCACGATCGCTGTCACCATATTTAATGCGGGTATCAAGGACAACGTACTACCACCTTCGGCTGTCGCGGTTGTCAACTTCCGACCGATGCCGGGTGATACTCCGGAAGTAATCATCGAGCATGTTAAGAATGCAATCGACGATGATCGTATTACTATCACGGATATTTCCGCGTCTACTCCTGCCACCAATGTCGCCAATCCCGACGGCCCGGGGTATAAGATGCTCGAAAAAACTATCCGGCAGACATGGGGCAATGATCTTGTTGTGGCGCCGTTCTTCGTCATCGGCGGTTCAGATTCGAAGCACTTTCAAGCGCGACCCTTCGCGCCGGATGTTTACACCATGACGGGGATTCAGCTCGAATCGATGGCTGAATTTGCGGGTTTCCATGGTGTGAATGAGCGCATTCTGGTAGACGAATACGGCCGAACAATCGCCTTCTTTTACCAGCTAATGAATAACCTGGATTCGCTCTAGGCAAAATCCTACCGGAGTTAATTTCCGGCCACGCCATTTGGTAGCGTTTCCATCTGGCAACCCAGGTGATCCGGAAGGGGCAGTTGTCCCTTTCCAAGCGCCGCGTCGTGATAACGAGTCGGGGACCGGCTGGACACCAAAGTTTCACTATTTCCCGAGGCATATGTCTGGCGCGAGAGAGAGAACGAACGGCGGTGAGGAAGACACACAAAGGCTGCTATACAGGTTGATTTATTTTTGGCCTTTCCCTGGGTGCCAAACTATATATTCGTGAATGACGCCTCGATTGACTTTTCCTCACAGGAATTGCGATTGTAGGGGTCCACCGGTGACTTAAACTGGGTAGCCGGGCTGTACTACAGCAGCGACACCAACGACTCCAAGGTTGAACAGTAACCCACGTTTACGACCAACACCAATACGGCAAGCGGCGTACCGTTTTTGAACTTCAGCGGCGTGGACACAGTGTCCAACCAGGATTCGCAAACACAGAGAGCGTATGTGCACGGTGAGTAGCAATTCACCGACACACTGCGCCTGACTACAGGTGTGCGCTACAGCGATGACGAAATCAACTTTTATGGTTGTTCTCGTGAGCCCAGAGGTGATGAATCACTGGAAGCCTTTTTCTTCAACGTCACCCAGCTGACCGACAACGATATCTGGATTCCGCCCGGATTTGACCAGAATGGCTGTGGGACCACGATCACCAACCCCGAGGGTGTCGGTATCCGGCAGGGAGCGGTAAAAGACAAACTGGAGGAAGACTCCTGGTCCTACAAAGCGGGGCTAGACTGGTTTGTGACGGAAGATGTCATGCTCTACGGTAGTCTGAGCCGCGGCTTCAAATCCGGAGGCTTTCCCAACCTGCCGGCCAATGTCGATACGCAATATGACCCGACCTTGCAGGAGCAGCTCGATGCGGCAGAGGTCGGTACCAAGGCCACACTGCTCGATGGGACGATGCAGCTCAATGCCAGTGCTTACTACTACAAATACGAGGACAAGCAGTTGCAGGGTACCATTCTCGATCCCACATTCGGTGTCTTTCGCCTGTTGCAAAACGTGCCCGGCTCCAATGTTTATGGCGCGGAATTCGATATGCAATGGCAGCCGCTGGACGGTTTGTATCTCTCCCTGGGCGGCAGCTACGTGGACTCCGAGGTTGAGGAATACACCGGGCCCAATGCCTACGGTAAAATACTGGTCTTTGATGTATCACCGTTTCTCTTTACATCAAAGTACCAGGCCAATGCTCTGGTGAACTACGAGTGGCCCATCACAGGCAACCTCAATACTTTTGTAGGCGCTGACGCCAGCTATTCTGACGATATCAATACCGACTATGAACCCGAAAGCGGTTCCATCGACCCGGATTTTGTCATGGATTCCTACACGGTGGTCGGCGCCCGCCTGGGCATAGCCGAACCCACCGGCAAGTGGGGTGTGATGGTCTGGGGCCGGAACCTGACCGATGAGGAATACACCAACAATGTACAGAAAACGTTGGACGCCGTGGTGCAGTTCTCAGGAATGCCGAGAACCTACGGGGTGACGGTTAATTACGCGTATTTCTGAGCTTATTGGATGGTGAGGTACGAGCTCGCCTGATGGTGTATTTTCACACTCCGTCACATTCGGGTCGGGGCATTCTGTAAGTGACACTCCGATGTTGTGCGCGCAACCTGACTGCTAATAGTGATTCCTCCTTAAATAGGCGAGAAGCCCTATGTCCGAATCCGCCCCTTGCATAAAACGAGCACTCATTCTGTCCGGCGGCGGTGGCCGCGGCGCATACCAAGTCGGTGTCTGGCGCCGGCTTCAGGAAGTCGGGTGGCAGCCGGACATGGTCTGCGGTACATCTATTGGTTCCATAAATGGCGCCTTGATCGGCTCGGGCTGGGACGCTGACCGGCTTGAAGCGTTTTGGGCATCACTGGATCGAAAGCGTGCCTTTCGCGTCTCACTGTGGCAGCGGATCAAGTACCGGGTCAACCGACTGTTGGGACGACACCCGAATTTTCCGGCCTTATTGGATAATGAGCTCCTGCGGCAAACCCTATCTGAAGCGATTGATGTAGAGCGGCTGCGAGACGACCAACCCAGGGTTACTGTGGCGGCAACCAATGTCTGCCAGGCGCGTCTTGAATATTTCTCCAGCGAGCAACTCAGTGTTGCCCATGTCTTGGCCTCTTGTTCCATTCCAGTGCTTTTTCCATGGTGTGAAATCGACGGCGAGCTCTACTGGGATGGCGGGGTTATGGCCAATACGCCGATTTTTCCTGCACTGGAGGCTGGTGCCACAGAAATTTTGGTGGTACTGCTTTCGATCCTGAATCTAGAGCCGCACCGTATCAAGGAGCGGATTGGAGTGGGTTACGAGGATGCTGCGGAGCAACTGACGGGTTTTTTGCAACAACCCAGGGGAGGCTGACGGGTCAACTGGCCGAAACTGCAAAAAGCGTTCTACGAATGCATACAGAGTTACGGCGGTCAATTCAGAAAAATAGAGCTGAAAATCTATCGTCCGATTTCAGACTAGATAGCCGCGGATCCAAGCGTGCAGGGGCTAGCCACGCGCAGCCTTCATCGCGTGCTTCACGCAGCAGGTTTAAAGCGCGCTCTGTATCGCCCAGTGCAATGTATGCCGGTGCCAGCTGTGCTCGGGGGGCTCTGGGCAGTTTTGCCTTGATAGCGCCTTCCGCTAACTCCAGCGCCCGTTCTATTTTCCCTGCCTTTGCCAGTATATAGGACGCCGCGGCGCAGACGGAGGGCACGCTACTTGACAACTGCATGGCAGTTTCGATTGCCGCGCAAGATTCTTCATGCTTACCGAGATATGCCGCCGTAATACCAACGTAGCCATGTGCAATCTCATCCAGTGGGTAGGTCTGCTGCAATTCGCGTTCAAATGTCAGTGCTTCTGCAGCTCGGTCACAGCAAAATAGTGCCCAACTGTAACTATGTCGATTGAGTAGGGCATGCGGGTCTGTGTCTACCGCTCGCTGAGCGGCCACAACACTTTCCTGTGCAAGGCCCTGGCTCATGAATATCCAGGATCGGTAAATGTAGCCTCGTGAATACCCGGGGTCGATTGAGTGGGTCGCATCGAGAATCGCATGCGCCTCTTCGAACTGGCCCATCATGGTCCCGGTGAACCAGGCCAATGCGGACGTTGCCTGCACAAGCAGAGGATTCACTTCCAGAGCCCGGTGACAGGCACCCAGGCCCAACTTCAGACCTAGAGCCGGAGCGATTTCACCCCGAATGACCTGGTATATTCTTGTATCCGCGATACAGGCAGTGGCCGCGGCAAATCGGGGATCCACTTTGACTGCTTCTTCGAATAACTGAATGGCTCGAGCCTGCGAGGCAGGGCTTGGACTATTCGCCTCCCGAGCGCCTGCTGCGTAATGAGAGCAGGCCAGAGGTGTCGCAGATATCGTGTGTGTGAGCGCAGATTCGATCCCGGTGGACTCGATTTTATTCACCGCAACAGCCAGGCGGTAGCCGCGCTTGTGGGCAGTTACAATATATTGAAGACCATCTACTTCAAGCAACTTTCGGAGCGAATAGACACAACGCGCAAGCGATGCATAGGAGATGTCCTGTCGGGGCCATATCCGCTCCTCTATTTCTCGATGGCTCACAACCTGCCCATGCTCGTGCACGAACAAATCCAGCAAGGCCAGTTCCTTGGGAGGCACATGGATTATTCTGCCATCGAGAGACAGGCCCCGTTTCGGGTCAAGAACATAGGACCCAAACATGAAGAGTTCTGTATTAGCCATCGTCGATCCAATCTCTTCGCAAATGACGTCCCTACAATTAGTACGCAAATAGCGGCAATTCGGACCATTGCCTTATGAATAGGGGTCTGCTCGGTTCCGAGAAGATAGATCCCGTCAAGCTTTGATCAAGTTTCATCTTTCTATCAATGCGGCGCATTCTTCTCAATTTTTCATTTGACCCACTGTCGCCCTCCCCCGTCTACAGCTCAGCTCTACCGGCAAGGTCATCTATACCCTGAAGAAGGTATCGGCAAGTTAACTCATCCAGATTGAGGAAAACTAGCCCCCGATATCAAGCCACCGCCCTGCTCCATTCTGTGAACGCACTGGTCCTGAGATGCCGATAATGGTTAGCGGATCCCAAGTGCCTGCCCAGACTGCATAGATTCTGGACAGCAGCATGTGCAGCCGCGACCTTCTGCGTTCGGCCCTGGTTCGGAGTTCGGTTTCGAAAACCCCTTACCCTTCTTCAACTTACTACCACCCATCCGCAAACCGACCCCAGTCAGGTTCGGCATAGGCTCGGTTTCGGTTACCCTGCCCCACTCCGCCAACAAAACTCGTTACCTTTCTTCCGCTTACCGACCCAGTTCGACTCTCTCCCAGCTCCTCATAATCGGTGGGTGTATTCCCCTGGGCCCCTGGGAGAGCGTTTTTTAAGGTTTACGAACCATCATCTCAGTTGGCTAGAGCAATCGAGTCATTATCGATCGGCCCCCAGTTCGAGCCTGGGAGGCCCACTATAAACCTTTATTTTTCATAGCGTTATTTACAGCTTCAGCTCCGCACCACCTCCGCGAAACCTCAGAATCTGCTGCACTTTTATTGTTACGCTGTGGTGTATTTGGTATGGCCAGGCTGCGGAATTGAGCATCCGGCTTGTTAAAATTGGGCGTAATGTTGGGACACCAGCCGGGGTGTGTAGGTGGCCTGCTGGCGAAATGGAGCCCCGCCGTTACGGGCCACACTCCCGCTTGGCACCCTGAGACTGATGCCGGGGGGTGCCAGGCAACATGCACAATTTCGAGTAGGCACTATCAACAGTTGGCAGCCCTACTCAGGTAACTACTGCTGACAAGCACACTTAGGGGTGAGTATCCCACCTCCGCCTACGTCCTTACAGATGAAGCCTCGCCCTGGTTGCTCGCCACATTGAGTACCGACCCACTCACCAGCACAACCACCCGTAGAGGCGTCATTGCAGCGGCTATTACCAGCTGATGGGTCATCCTGGGGGTTACACCCCGCCAGAAGCAGGATAATCGCTATATACATTATTTTCTTCATAGGTCAGTCCTCGTGATTTACCAGTGAGATACCGCTGGATGATTTCTTCACGCATAGAGTGAGTGTAGACCACCTGTCGAGGGTGCGACACAGCCGGCAGATTTTTGCGAGCGGACACCAAAGACTCATCCCCTCTGGCCCAGAGTGGCATCCTCGCAGCAAATTTCGGGTGCCGCAGGGCTGTCGACCCGCGGCCAACCTCCCCGCGTAGGAGTATGCCTTCACTGTTATCAGGCCCAGGGTTGACGTTATGATGTCCTCCATGTGGACAGTAAAACGCGACCATCCCGGATCAACTCATACACTGCGCTTGCGATTCCAGGCCGGCGCCGAGTGCCTGAGCTACGGGGGATTTCTCCGCGCATTAGTCGAGGAGCGGCGTTTCAGAAAACTTGTTCAGGATGAAATGCGTGCCGCGCCTTATGTGGCTTTTCGGTGGGAAACACCGGCGCTGGTTTCTACCAATACCGAGCAATCGTTCGAATGTCTATTGCACGACAGTCCTGAGCTTGATGTTCCGGCCGACCCGACCGATTTCAAAGCCTACTTCCAAACGGGAACAGAGGTGGTGAGTTTCAAAAATCTGGGGGGTGATGCGGCCTTGATCGTACCTTGTCCCATTGCCAAATCCGCCAATTACAGCCACATTGGCGCCTTCCACCGGAGTGCACCACTTTCCCAGCAACATGCTTTCTGGATCGAGGTGGCCCAGGCGGTTCTGACCAGGGTAGGTTCAAAGCCATTATGGCTGAGTACCGCCGGCGGTGGTGTTGATTGGCTTCATATGAGATTGGATGACCGGCCCAAGTACTACCGGCACTTATCCTGGCGAAATTGGGCTCATAAGAAATGACTTAACGGCTTCTGTGCAGAGAGGCGACCAGCGAGGATATAAAGCTGTCATCACCTGCCCTCAAACCGGCAGCCGATGCTGCGGCAGCCAAAATACAAAAGCAGTACCGCGGTCGGGTTCGCTATACACATCCACCGTGCTGCGATGCAGTTCCAAAATACGCTTCACGATAGCCAACCCCAGCCCATGTCCTTCGCTCTCGCTGGCAGGCTCAGTGTCGGGCCGATAGAAGCGATCAAAAATGTGCGGGATGTCATGTGACGATATGCCCCGCCCGGTGTCTTTTACTTCGATACGAACGCGCTCGTCTTCACGGCGAATCGTTAAGCGAATACTGCCTCCACGGGGGGTGTGACGCATGGCATTATCCAGCAAGTTATCCAGCACTCGCTGAATCATGGCGATATCGGCCACCACCGTGGCACTTGAATCGGGGCACTGCGCCGTAATATCAATGTCGCGCTCATTGCCGCGCAGGGAAAACTCCTGCACGGTGTCGTGAACAAGCTCCATCAGCGGAAACTTCTCCCACTTGGGTTCAGTAGAGCTGGATTCCAACTTGGACAGCTCGAATAGTTCGCTCACCAATTCATTCAAGCGCTTGCTGTGTTTGTGAGCTACCCCCAAAAATTGTCTGCGCTGCTCATCGCTGAGATCCTCGCCTTTGACAATAAGCGTTTCGATATAACCTTGCATAGATGCCAGCGGTGTACGCAAGTCGTGCGACACATTGGCGATGAGTTCTCGCCGGGTGTGGTCCACATCTTCAAGAGCCTGTATTTGGCTCTCAATACGCAAGCTCATGTCGTAGATAGCCGTCCCCAGCTCATCCAGCTCATCTCTGGGGGGCGTGCGACCTACAACCTCCATGCGACCCTCATAGCTACCTTCGCGGTAGTTGCGCACAGTCGCCAACAAATGCTGCAAGCGTTTGGTCAGTACCGAAAATATAAGCAGCCCTATCACCACCGCAACAAACAAACTGGCGATGATAGTCTGTGCGCCGGCACGCAAGTTATAGCTGTCTTGTAATGACTCGCGCAAACCCTTGCCGCTGCCGCCGTTGAGCACGGTATATAGATACCCGGCTGGCACACCGTTAGACATTACCGGCGATATAGAAAACACGGCCTGCTCTCCCGGGTTGCGAGGGTCGTCGCCGAAGATAGGTAGTTCTGCCGATTTATCCAGAAACTGCAGCAGCGGCTGCATCGCCACCGCGTTCATTTCAACCGTGCCGTGCGGCAGGGCGTGGGACAAAATATTGCCCTGTAAATCCAGTAGATACACTTCCACGATGGGGTTAATAAACATCACGTGATGGGCCAGTTCTTTTAGGGCTGGCTGATTCACCGCGTCGTTCTCAAAAAGAGGCATGTCTTCTGCCGCATGCAGTGCGATGTCGCGATTGACCCGCTGGGTGATTTCTAGCGAATAACGCTCGCTGGTTTTGCTGGTGGTATAGAGCAACACGCCAGCCAAGGCGATAAATAAAAACAGCACGGTAAACGCTATTTTTGTGTAGAGGCGATAGTGTAGCTTCACCTTAGGCCGCCTGTTCTTCAATGAATTTGTAGCCTACGCCCCACACAGTAATTATTCGCGCAGGATGAGCTGGGTCATCTTCTATTTTGGCTCGCAACCTGTTGATGTGTGAGTTCACGGTGTGCTCGTAGCCCTCGTGGCCATAGCCCCATATTTTGTCCAGCAGCTCTGAGCGCCGGAACACCTGACCGGGGTTGCGAATAAAGTACAGCAACAGATCAAACTCGCGAGAGGTCAGTTCAACAAACACCCCGCCCAGCTGCACTTCACGCTTGCGCGAATCTACCGCCAGCACGCCGCACTGAAACAAACTCTCGGGCTCTTCATGGCGCTCGGCGGTTTGTTGCAGCTGAGACACACGTCGAAGAATGGCTTTCACTCTGGCGGTGAGCTCTAGAGGGCTGAAGGGTTTGGTCACGTAGTCATCTGCTCCCAACTCCAGACCCAGCACTCTATCGAGCTCGCTGGATTTTGAGGTGAGCATCAAAATGGGTAATTGATTGCCCTGCTCGCGCAACTTGCGGCATATTTCTAGCCCGCCTATTCCGGGCAGGCGCAAATCCAATATCATCAGATCCCAACCGGGTTTTGCCGCTTGCTCAAGGGCCACATCGCCGCGATCGACATGTAAAATTTCGGCGCCTATATCCTCCAGATGCAAACTCACTAAGGCTGCAATATCTGCCTCGTCTTCAACCAGGAGTATTCGCCATTTGCTGCCATTCGATTCGCGCGCTTCCATCATGTTTCCAGCGTCGTGGGGTAATTGAGCATTCATTTTATTATTTACAACAAAGCCCGCACGATGGCGGGCTACCTCATTAAGAGTGTCTTTCTCCGCGAAAGTTCCGCGTTGTGCCTGCCACAGTACGGGCTACTGCACCCGCATAACGGTGACTGTAGTCACCGGATTATCCCAGCGATGTTGCTGGCCAAGGACCGAACCGGAATAGCCATCTGCCGCGGTCACAACTCCAGCGTGCATAGTGACCTGATCAGCCACGTCATCGCGGGCGGCGTTAAATCCTTCCCCGCCATCGGCGGGCCCCGGAATTGTACCGGTCGCTTCGCTATTGGCCTCGGTGCCAGAATCGTAGCCTGGCGTGCGAAAAGAGCGGCTGGAACCTACCGCCAGATCACTGATATCGGCACCATTCACACCAGTGAAGGCGTCATTGGTATTAACCAACATGGTTAGCACG
Source organism: uncultured Haliea sp. (assembly GCA_963977485.1). GTDB lineage: Bacteria > Pseudomonadota > Gammaproteobacteria > Pseudomonadales > Halieaceae > JARRPM01. The sequence goes on along the minus strand of CAXBOW010000001.1, from coordinate 980,932 downwards.
GTAAGACTCAATGCCGTATCGTCATCGGCCTCTACTTGCAACTCGACGCTGTCGATACCGCCTGGTCCCACTGGGGCCGCACCACTGGCTTCGCCTAAAGAATCGACGGCCTCTAATAGACCGGAGTTGTCGCCACCCTCGGCCATCAGTTCCAGTGCAGCAGTAGCCGGCATGCCCACCGTGAAGGTGTTGGCCTGCGTATCATCGAGAATAAACACCGTAATAGGTGATAGCGGCTGACCCGCAGTGAGATTACTCACCGAAATTTCAAATTTCTTGGGCGCGGCCGGCTCTGGCACAGGCTCTACCACGGGGGGTTCGACTGGTGCCCGCCTGGAGCTATCACTACACGCGGTGAGAGTGGCCACTGCAGCTATGGCCAATACAGTCGCGAGTTTTTTACCAGTTATGTGTGACATGGGTTTGCTCCTACTCGCTAACGGTAACAACAACGCGTACCACTGGGTTTAACCAGCGATGTACAAGACTGTCGATATCACTGGGGCCTGCTTCGGCATCGGTATCACCTAGAACACCGCGATGAATATGGACAAAGCCTTCCGCTTCAGCGTCTATGCCTGTGCCGCCCGTGCCACTAGCTGCGGCAACGGGTGGGGGTGCGGGATAACCCGCCTCACCTGGCGCACCGCCGCCAATAACCTCGTCATTGCCTTCGGTACCGGCATCGTAGGCGTTCACATTGAGCACATAGGTGCCTGGCGCTTCAGGAATCGAAATTGCGTTGAGGCCCATAAAACCATCGTTGCTGGGCAACAGCATCGCCACAATGGATAAGCGTGTGTTGTCCGGCGCTTCGTCGGTGTTTATGGAAACCGACGTCGATCCGCCGGGGACTAGAAGACCCTCTGCCGGGTTCGCCACGACGGTAGCGTTGATCGCGACCATATCTGCCATCAACCCGGAGATATCACCCCCTTCTGCCATGGCCTGCAAATTGGCACTGGCTGGCGTAGCGGAGGCGAATAGACTTGCGCCCGACGCGTGCGCTGCGACCAGTAGCGGTGTGAAATAACTGCCCCTCGTCAAATTGGTAATTTCGATATCGAGTTGGACGGCGTTAGTACTAGCGCTGGCTAGTACGGCGAGTGTTGCAATGAGTTTTTTCATGGTTGGCCTCTTTTATAGTGAGCGTTTTCACCATAATGGGCCTTGGAGTTTTTTAGTTATCACGTAAGTATCACGAAACCGTACACTTTCGATCACATGTTGGTCACGCCGCGTGTTGTTTGCCGAAAACCAATAGCCCCACATGACTAGGACTATTGCTTTAAATGCGGTGATGAGATCGGTACTGCCAGGCTAAACTTCGATCCGGCGAGTACTCGATGTATGGGGGGCACGGATGACTGCCCTCTTCCCTCTACAGTAATCCGTCACGCCCGTTGTATCCGACCCCAAACTCATTTTTACCGCCGTATATTGTCGGATCAGGTTGAGAATGGGGGATCCAGTTCATCGTAGATGCGGGCGGCTAGACGAAATTTTGCGGTGTTCTGGTAGCTGAGTAGCGCGGCGATGCCCGCTACACTGCGATTGGTTCCTGTCCGGTATCGCTGCCAGGTTCTGCACCCAAGAGTACACAAATTTGCATAAGGACAGGCTGAAATTTGACAGCACTCTTAGACCTCAACGCTTGGTGGCTTGCAGTTCCTCCCAGGCCCGCCGCCACAGCTTGTAAGTGGATTGATCAAAGAGGCAGACCACAAGCCGCCGAAAGTGATCAGCCCGACGGTCAAGTTCTTTTAATGCCAGGTGTGCGGCCATTGCATGGGGCATTTTGTTACTTCCAGCACCCAGTGCCGGGAAGGCCAGTTCCTGGATGTTGTGATTTGCCGCCAGCGCCAGTACCTGTTCATAGCAGGAAGTGAGTTGTTTAAGCGGGGAATCACCCCAGAGGTCGCCGCCACTCCACATAGGGGTGACGGTGTGGAGAATATACTTTGCGGGTAGCCCGAAGCCTTGCGTTATGCGGGCTTCGCCAATCGCGCACTTGCCCAACTCGCTGCAAGCCAGCACCAGTGCTGGCCCCGCACGGTCGAACACGGCCGCAGAAACACCTGTACCACGGACTAAATGCTTGTGGGCAGGGCAAACTATTGCCTCAATTTCAAGATTGGTTATGTCGCCACAAATAAAATCGACCATGGTTGGTAATATGCCCCTGTTGCAGGCTCCTTGCCGTATCACCCAATAGCAGTATAGATCGTTTTTTCAGCGATGGGCCAGCCCTGCTCTAAATACCGGGTTGCATCACCAGGCCGGGTTCGACCTAATCTGTAAAAATATGCCTGGTGATGGGGCTGACAAATTAACTCGTTTAGGCCGATGAAATCGAGCAACTGAGTATAGATAGATAGTAGGGATGCTGCTGACACAGTAACTCTCGATCAGTCGAAAGTTGGCCGTCTGTCCGGCATAGATACACTGCAAACCCAACAGATGGCACAAGAAACGGCCCGCCGGAGGCAACCTAAATTGCAAATTCGCCAGGGACAGGTATAAATAGCGGAGCGTCGCCGGCCGGTGTTCATCAGTTCACTGGCCCGCGTTCATAGACTCAATAAAACGTTCGCTTATATCACTGGCCAGCACACGCTCGAGCCTGACATCAACCACGTAGGCTTTGATCACGAGGCGCAGCAGATAATCAAAGTCATGTCGCAGTTCGACACTCACAGTGACGGGTTTTTTTAAAAACGTATAGGGTGACGTAATCGCCACCTGCCTCCCCAGCGAGCGTGCTTGTGTCACTGAGGTTGTGCGTGGTAAGTCGATATTGACTACTACCATTTCCGACAGATCGCCACTGTTGGCGTTGGATACCGCGTTTTCCAACACTGCAGAATTCGGTACCATAACCACGTTATCATCCATCGTACGCAGCCAGGTCACACTCAGGTCAAGCCGGGTCACCTCTCCGTAGTGGCCACCGAAAGTCACCATATCGCCAACTCGAAACGGCGGATTAAAAATCATCATAACTCCGGCCAGCAGATTGCGTACCCCACCCTGAGCTGCCAGGCCGACCGCCAGGCCGAGGGAGCCCAGCACGGCAAAGACAACTGTCTGTGGTGGGTGGATCAGCACGAATACGATATAGGCGACAACCAGAAACCAGAGTGTGATTCGAATCACTGGGAACAATTGCCCCATCTGCAAGCGATAGCGGGGGTAGCGCTCCATCGTTCGCTGCATGCCCACCTGCAGTATACGTAACAGCAGCCACGTGATGGCCAGCACCAGCGTCACCTTCCAAAGCAGTGTAAGGGAAAGCAATTCGATAATCTGTGGAAGGATGTCTTCGTTCATGTCGTCGGCTAGTAAAGGTAGTTGGAGTTAGTCAAATACTGGGAAATGACATTCGAATACAACGGCGATATCCGGTAAGTGATGCCGTCGGCGTCCTGTTGCTTGTCCAGCAGGCTCAGATGGTAGAGATGCTCCATCAGTAGCCAGCTCTTCTCATTTACTGAGCGGAATACCGCGCAGTGGTCCGCAACTGTCAACTCGCCATTGACGGCCACTTCAGCCAGGGTAAACATGTCATCGCTGACCAGATGTTTCAACGAGCTGAAGTCCAGCTGGACCACCTGCCGGGTATCCAGCTGCCGGGTCTCTTCGTTCAGTGTCAGGCAATCGAGAAAATAGAAAAAGGCTAAATCGGGTTTGCCCCCGCTGAACTTGTGCAGATCCACCAGTACCTTTGTCAGCATCGGTGGTACCTCCTCCGGCTCACTTTCTGCTGCACCCCCCAGTGTGCTTTCCACTGCCACTTTCGGCTCGATTACTGGCAGTAATTGTGCGGCTCTCATCCGCTCTAACAAGCAGCTACCCAGTTCTGCTTCGTTGAAAAATTGCAATTCGATACAGTCGTCGAAGTATCGCTTTGCCTGGTATAGGTAGTCCAGCCGCTGCCAGGCATACTGTTCACAGCCCAATACCCACATGTGGCGTAACTGGGTCGCGACCACCACAACGCCAAAGCAACGAACTGCCGCCTCTGCTCCCATAATACGGCTGGCCAGGAAATGGCAATTATCGATGACAAATACACGAGGTGGGAGATTGTTGATGCTGTCAACCAGCTGTTGCATGGAATCGGCCACTTGTGGGCAGCCAAGCAGCTCACTGAACATGGCCAGCGCGTCAGGCGGGTTGTAAGCACGGCGTTTCAGCGTTGCGTAATGCCAGGTTTCTTCTGGTGTAGCGTGGAAGGCAAGTTGCTGGAGGAGTGATGTCAGGCCACTACCCTGTCTTCCCGTCACCGCGATAGTGGTACTGCGGCCCTTGCGCCACATATCCAGACCAGCCAACAGACGATTAAGCTCCTGCTCCCGACCGATAAGGCGCTTATCTCCCGCCGCCAGTGGTTCCTGGGAAAAAGCTTCCAGCAGTGTGTTCTGCAGCGGTACCTGTCGGTATTGTTCTGCCCGGCGCGCCGGCCTGCCCGCGGCGAGGTCTGCGCGCAGCTCGCCAATCTCAATTGGAGTGTCTGTCGAATGCCCCAGGAATCCCAAAACGCCTGACCGGGCGCGTGTATAGCGCTGTGTCAACCAGATGAATAAAGCCCGGGATCGGATGTTTTTCATGTTGTGCCAATTCATCCTACTTTTTACTGTTACCAAGACTACAGTACAACACACAGACCAAACACTGCCAGCACCCCTGCGACCCAGAAAACCGATTCAACAAGGTTCGGCATAAGCTCGGTTTCGGTTGCAGCGTTAGTCAGGTGAAGCGGGTAACCAGTCATTACCAATCTCGGCAGATTACCATAATGCATTCCCCGGTATCGTCCCTGACACAACCAGGCTAGTCGCAATGCTGAATTGACTAAACTGTCCCCGGAATTCCCACAGGGACATTGAGCTTCCTCATCAATTGACGCTGTACTGGATATGCTGATAGCTGTTTATTTTTTCAGTGCATCTATTCGGCGTTGCAATACTTCTTTTTGCTCCCGCACGATCTCCAGCAAAATATTCCGATATGCCTCACTTGAGTATCCCGCGACAATCGTAGCGCCAGTCAAATGGTTGGTCGTTAATAAATATGTTCCTTCTTCACTGCCAAAGACTGTTACGTAATCGCGTGATTTGTCTCTGCCCGATAACGTATTCTTGAATCCATTTGTGGTCAAGGAGGTTCGAAGAGCGTCGAAACTGTCACAGACATCGCCATGCCTGGCGGCAAATCTGCAGTCTTCACTAGTCATTTTCTTCTGGCGGGTATTCTCTATCAGTTGCTCCCATTTCTGATCGTTAGGCAAACCAGAATTGTCGTAACGGCTGAGTACGCAATATAGGCCATCGTTTTTACTGCTCACAAAATAGAATATCTTGGTATCAAAATCTTCCATAATTCTGAGATGATAAATACCGTCACCAGGGAAATAGAAATCTTTGATATCACCTACAGGTAGCAATTTTTGATTCCTCACAATTTTTTTGAGTACATCCCCGGGCATGCAGCCGCGCTTACCGTCATGCACATACGCTTCGATATTTGCTGGCAATTCAGGGTAAGGCAATGAGCGTCGTTCAATTGACTCAGCGAGGATCAGTGCATCGATATCCGCTAATGCGTCTTTTGACTCAGCCAGGCCGAGCTGTGCTGATGTCGAAATCCATTTTTTTGCCTCAGCCAGATCTTTGGCGACACCTGAGCCTTCTGAATAAAGGGCACCAAGATTATGCTGCGCTTTAGCGTCACCGGCCTCGGCCGCCAAAATGTAGTAGTCAGCGGCTTTATAGTAATTTTGTGTTACCCCTTCACCACGTTCATTCATTAAGCCGATCATAAATTGCGCTGAGGTGTCACCTCCCACAGCAGCCTTCTCGTACCACTGGGCTGCTTGCTGAAGGTCGATGACAACGCCATTACCGTGATAGTACGCTTGTCCAATAAGACGCTGTGCTGCTGCATTACCTTGTTCCGCCGCTATGGTTAGCCATTTAAGCCCTTCAGAATAATTTTGCGGTGTGCCTTTACCTGCGTAATAGGCATAGCCCAAAGAAAAGATCGCTTTTGGCTGCCCGGTTTCGGCTGCTGTTTTGTTGTAGTCAAAGGATTTTTGCAGGTCCTGGGGAACACCCAGGCCAAAGTAATACAGCTGCCCAAGATTGTATATTGAATCGGGATAGCCGAGTTCGGCCGCTTCCAGCCATATCTGAGCGGCTTTCTCATACTGTTTTTCAGCTGCATACTGTAGACCCACCTGATGTCGTTCTTGCAAGCTTGTGGCACAGAATACAGTCAATGGAAATAATACGAGTAGTGCAAAAACCCAATTTATACGGCTTCTCAAATACCTGTCCCCTGGCGGATTGTTATAACGCTAATTGTATCGGCAGTTTCGCGGGTGCGACCTTCCCCGCTTGATATTACCCTTGGACAGTATGAAACACATTATTTTCCAACTGTTTAACTTGCTAACCACCGTTGCCAGGCTGGTCGGCCTGGTATCAAAGCGCAGGCTGTCGAGCCAAGTACCGTTGGTACATCCAGAGGCAATATTCCACCACTCAACGCCGTACAGAGCGTGCTAACATGGACGGGGCTGCGGCAAACGATAACAACTGATCGGGTAGCGTAGTCGCCCTATTTAGCCAATCACGGAGGCGCTGTGCGGACGATACCACCCCCCGAACCGGGTATTAGCACGCTTTATCCCCATCTGGAGCGATTCTCCATCGTCGTAGGCGGCACAGTCATGCTATGCGGTACATTGGTATTGTACGGCTGGGCAATGGATATCGAATTTATAAAGAGACTGGCACCTGCCTTTCCGTCCATGAACCCCATGACAGCGTGTGGGTTAATCCTGCTGGGCTTGTCACTTGCACTGCAGTACCGAGCTGCCGGCAGCGGTGATCTGAAAATTCCCAGTGCGCGCATGCGCATGGCTAAAGTCAGTGCTGCTATAGTGCTGATTTCTGCATTGGTCGTGACCTTTGACTCCTATTTAGATATGGGGCTGCAGGCCGATCAGCTTGTATTTTCTGAGCGCCTCACGGCCGAACTCAGCCCGATACACAGCCAGCCAGCCGTTGGTACGGCGCTTTGCCTGATTTTTTTGAGCCTGGCGCTATTGTTTCTCGACACAACGACAAAACGAGGCATAAGACCTGCCGAATTACTCGTTATCCTGGTTATGTACGTCACCTTTTTTAGATTACAGCAGTACCTCTACGGAATTGGGAACGACTACTCGGACACAGTATTTTCGGCGATGGCTTTGCACTCGGCGGCATTGTTCTTGCTGCTCGGGTACGGAATTTTCATTGCACGCCCGCGAGCGGGAATAATATCTGTAGCGATTAGTGATTATCCGGGCGCACCGATTCTGATCTGGGGATATCCGCTTATTGCAGCCGTGGAGGTTGCGACGGCCTATTTTCGTTTCGAAGGTGAAGCGCGCGGCTTCTTCAACAACGCTTTGGGTAGCGCGATAGCTACCCCGTTGAATATCTTTATCATCGGCTTACTGCTGTTATGGAGTGCCCGATTGATGCGCGATTCGGAGCTCAGACGCCAGCAGTCGGAGGATCAGCGCAAGCGTTTTTTCAACTTAAGCCTAGATCTAATGTGTATTACATCAATGGATGGCTATTTCAGGCAGGTCAATACCGCGTTTCAAATAACACTGGGTTACACCGAAGAGGAATTGTTGTCGCGTCCTTTCCTGGAGATTATCCATCCTGATGATGTGAACTCTACACTCAAAGCGATAGAGGGCCTTGGTGCCGGTCAGGACCTCACGCGATTCGTAAATCGCTACCAGTGCAAGGACGGAGCATGGCGAAGCTTGGCCTGGGCGGCCAGTGGCGTACCCGAACAAGGTCTGATATACGCATCCGCTCGCGACATTACGGAATTTTTGGTCGTCCAGAATGACCTGAATACCCGTGAAGAGGAGTTATCCATAACATTGCAATCCATCGGCGATGGCGTATTGAGCACCGATGTTAACGGCCATATAACACGCCTCAATGTCAAGGCCGAGCAGCTTACCGGCTGGACAGAAATCGAGGCTATCGGACGTCCAGCCGACACGATTTTTTGTTCGATCAATGAACAGACAGGAGAACCGGCGGTGATCCCGGTAATCGAAAGTCTGGCTAAAGGCGCAATGCGGGAAATGACCAGTCAGGGAATACTTTTGAGCCGCGACGGGGTGGAGCGACCTATCGCCAATAGCTGGTCAGCTATTCACAATCGGGAGGGTGCGGTAGTCGGCGCGGTACTCACGTTTCGGGATGTTTCGAAAGAGCGACGCGCTGCTCAGGAACTGCGAGCCGCTCACAAACTCACGCAAGCGGAAAGTGAACGTCTGGGTATGGTATTGGACGCGGTTGTCGACGGCGTCATAGGTTTTAATGCCGAGGGTGAGGTACAGTCTTTCAATTCCGCCGCCGAACGCCTCTACGGTTACGATGCGGCCGAAGTGATAGGCCGGAATATACGGATGCTGGCGCCCAAACCTTTTCAGGATGATTTTGACGAGTACCTATCTAACAACACCCGGACACAGCCACGCAAGACTCTTGGTGTTAGTCGCGAAGTCGAGGGATTGCACAAGAATGGCAAGGCTTTTCCCCTGGAGCTCAGTATCGTCGAAACAGCCGATACGGGTGAGTGGCGATTCACTGGAGTGGTGCGTGACGTCAGTGAGCGAACACGAATTATCGAAGAACTGAAGAGCGCAAGAGAGCAGGCAGAATCGGCCAATGCTGCAAAGTCGAACTTCCTCGCCGCCATGAGCCACGAGATTCGTACACCTATAAATGGTGTAATTGGCATGCTTGATGTTCTGCAGCGGACCACTCTGCAAGGCTATCAGCTAGAAATGGTCGAACTGATCCAGGGCTCGGCGGAGTCCCTGCTGACCATCATCAACGAAATTCTCGATTTATCCAAGATCGAGGCCGGCAAAATGGAGCTTCACCGCGCACCGTTCGATGTTGCGTCCAGCGTGGAAAACATTTGCGTAATGATGGATCGATTCGCTGAAAAGCTACATATTGATCTCACCGTTTTCGTCGACCCGAGTACACCTGTCAGCCTTTGGGGTGACGCCCAGCACTTGCGACAGGTTCTGATTAACCTGATCAGCAATGCGGTCAAGTTCTGCAGCAAGCGCGAGGATCGCCGGGGTCGCGTCTCGGTGCGCACAGAATGTGTACGACGCGAAGGGAACGAAGTTACCATCGAGTTTCGTGTGAGTGACAACGGCATTGGTATGGACTCGACCATGCTGGCTCAACTCTTCGCCCCATTCGAGCAAGGGAAGGCGTCTATCGGCAGGCAATTTGGCGGCACAGGACTCGGCCTGGCGATCTCGCACAACCTGACGCAATTGATGGGCGGCGATATACAGGTCGCAAGCACGTCTGGCATCGGCTCCACATTTACTGTGCAAATCCCATTCAGCATAGAAGAGAATACTCTGGTGCACACAGAGGAGAACGCGAAACTCGCCGGTGTGTCCTGCTTGGTAATTGGCCAACCAGATCGGCTGGCTCCGGATTTGGCAGCGTATTTATCTTACAGTGGCGCCAAGGTGGAACGGATCGATAGTCTGAAACATATGCAGGAGTGGGCGCGGGACAAAGAGGCGGGGAAATGGGTTAAGGTAATTGACGCTGGGGACTGGCATCCGACAGTTGCTGAAATAGATGCTGCCGCAGGCTCAGAGTCCGAGCTGACTTTGAGTGCTCTCGCGGTAGTGATCGAGCGGGGCAAACGGCACAATCTTCGGCTGAAGGCCCCAGGTGTGTTCATGGTTGATGGTAATGCCCTACCCCGGAAAACCTTATTGCTTGCGGTTGAGGTCGCTGCCGGGCGCAAATCACTGGAACAGGAGCCGACGCATGCAATTGATGCGAATCACCGAAAAATCGGCAAGTCAATCTCGCGGGAGCAGGCCATTGAATATGGACGGTTGATCCTGGTCGCAGAGGATAACGAAACCAATCAGAAGGTAATTATAAATCAGCTTGCGCTGCTTGGTGTCGCCGCAGACATTGCCAGCAACGGCCCTGAAGCGCTCGACCTGTGGCGAAATGGCAGCTACCCCGTACTGGTGACGGATTTGCAGATGCCAGGGATGGATGGGTACCAGCTAACTACCGCTATTCGCGCAGAAGAGGATGCATTCCAGCATATGGGCATTGTCGCGCTCACCGCGAATGCGCTGTCTGGAGAGGCTGAAAAATGCGCGCTCAACGGTATGGATGACTACCTGAGCAAGCCTGCAAAACTTGAGGATATCGAGAGTGCACTCAGCAAATGGCTACCGCCCCTTCCTGTACAGTCATCAAAAGCAGACCGGGAAAACCCAGCTGGGCAAACGGTATCGTTACCTCCAGGCCGACTGAACTCAACTGACCTGCCAGTGAATGTAAGTGTACTGCAGGGATTTGTGGGGGATGATCCCGAAATCCTTAGCGAGTTCCTTGAAGACTTCCAACGCAGTTCGGCATCGGTTAGCTTGGAACTGCACGCCGCGTGGCAATCTGGAGATTTTGCGCTTGTTGGAACAGCGGCACACAAATTGAAATCCTCGGCACACACTGTGGGCGCGATGAAATTGGGAGACCGGTGTCAGCAAATCGAGACCGCCGTGAGTGCCGGGCAGTTTGAGGAAATTACGGATTTGATAGGATTATTCGACCAGGCAATAGCTGAGGTGGATAAATATCTTCAATCCGACCGGAACAAACACTAGCTGTAACAGATTTATTTGGCTACACAGGCATGTGAGAGAAATAAATGTGTCCCTACTATTTTTGCTCTACCCCCGACATCCCGCTCAATCCCAGAATCCGTAGCCTTCGACCAGAAAGTCAAAGACACTCTGGTTTTCAGGTGTGAAAACACAGGTGTACAAAGGCCCTTGTTGAAAATCAGAATAGCTGTAATCCTCAGTCACCGGTGGCCCCGACACGCCACAGGTTTCATCCTTTTTCAGTGCCGGGAAACTGATAATCTCTAACTCCGGAAAGTCCATGAACCTGGTATTCCTCAGAATGAACTCGCGACCAGTATAGCGATCGCTAACGCTTTGTTCGGCCCAGGGCGTACAGGCGAAAGGGTTGGCGGAGGTGTTGAAGCCCAGGCCAACGCCCGTATTAAAAGGGTTCACGTCCTGGCAAAAGGCAAGCGCGGCGCGCAGTGGCCCAACGAGCACGGAGTAGTCCATATGTTGCGCCAGGTGTGGGGCCAGGTAGTTGTTATTAAAGCCTTGAAAACACTGCCTTGAAGAAATTTTGCAGTCTGTACTTCCTACTTTGCACGCCTGTACGAGCACCGTGTCGAGCTGCACTTTGAAGTCTAATGCCATCTGCACCTCGGGATCGCAGCTCCTCGGGTTTGCGGTCGATGGCCAACTGCGATCGGGGTATTCGCCCGATCCAACGCAACCGGTCATCCTGGTGAACACGTCGACAACGTTCTCGTTGTTCGACAGGCTTGTATAGGGTTCGATCATGAGTTGCCCAAGCTCCAGAGGTACGAAAACGCCGAATTCGGTTTCCAGGATTTTAAACCAGGACTCGAAGGACGGGACTTGAGCGTTGACGTCGTCCGGCAGTGTATAAGCAGCCAGAATAAGAGATCCAACCTGGTCTTTTGCCAGATTAGGTTGTTCGTATATGGGGAAGCCGATGAATGAATCGATTGCCGTGAGCATCTTGATAAGAATCGAGGGATTGTTCGATTGACCCCATTTCCTATTGATTTCCAGGTATCGATTGGCGTTGGTACTGCTGTTGGCCCAGGCGTATTCATATTCTTCGGGGTACAGTTTTTCACCCCCCTGTAACGATGTCACATAGAGGTTTGGCGAGATGCAGTGTTCCGGGGTAGTCTGAAAGTTTGCAACAGCCGCGGCGTAGTGCGCGGGCGTGTCGATCAGCAGCGCGCACGCCGCCGACGGCTGGTCGACGGGTTGTTTACCGCAAGGGGCTGATGGAGTACTGGAATTTGCGTCGTTCGAATTATTGTTATTCCCGCACGCCGAGAGCAATGTGGCGACGGCGAAGAGCAGAAATAGAATGCAAGGCAAGCGTCTGTATCGATGCAATAACGCAGTTAACATACGAAAATCCGATTAGCGGGAATGGCCAGGCGCCCCTGAAGGTGCACTGCTGATGGGCGATCATTGATCGTGTACAGGTGCCTGTCAAGGCGGGTTTCCTAAGGGTCAATCCTCTGACGCTACCAATCTCGGCATTCTTGCCAAACCCTATTGATCTACGAAAACTGGTACCGCACCGGCATGGATTTCAGCCCCCCGACGAAAATGGCCTGCACCCATTCCGGGTCGCTGGTAATTTCGATATGTTTGAGCCGCGGCAGTAGTTCGCGGAAGAACAGTTCTACTTCCAGAATCGCCAGATGTTGACCCAGGCACATATGGCTGCCAAAACCAAACGCCAACTGGTTCTTGTTGTCGCGTTCAATATCAAATACATCGGGCTGACTGATCGCAGTACTGTCCCGATTTGCCGAGGGATACCACAGGCAGATATTCTCGCCAGCTTTTATGGTTTTACCCTGAAACTGTTCATCCTGCGTGGTGGTGCGCATCATGTGGCGCACCGGCGATGTATAACGAATCATCTCTCTGGCAGCGCTGTTACAGAGTTCGGGGTTATCGCGCAATTTTTGCAATTGCTCGGGGTGCTCAATTAGCGCCTTCATGCCTCCGGCTACTGTGGCAGCCGTGGTATCGTGCCCGGCCGTCGCGGTGATAATGAAATAACTAATCTGCTCCAGTTGCTCCATTGGCTCGCCGTCCACCAATGCTGTTGCCAGTACCGTGGCCAGGTCGTCTCCTGGGGTTTTCTTCCTGTCCTCAACCAGCGCGGTGAAATAGGTGAAGAAATCCATCAATACTTCCAGTGCATCGTCAGGGCTGTCGCCGCGGGCCTGGCTGGGGTCAGCCCCACCAAACAATTCCTGGGTCAGCTTCAGCATCATGGCTTCTTTTTCCGGGGGCACACCGATAATGGCCATGATGACCTGCAGCGGGTACAGCAGAGAAATGTCTTTTACAAAATCACAGCCACCATCCATCGCAGCCATTTTGTCGACATACTGCCTGGCGATCGCTTGGATATTGCCCGAGAGCTTGCCGATGGGGCCAGGTTTAAACCATTCGCGCGTCACACCCCGCAACTGCTTGTGCTTGGGCGCATCCATGTGAATCAGGGTTTCCAGTCCGTTGCGAGAACCAAACTTTTCCAACAACATCTGCTCAAATTCCTTTTGCACCAGCACAGTACGGGGGTTGTTGAGAAAGCGGGCATTGTTCTGGCTGATGAACTTGATGTCATCGTACCGGGTGATCGCCCAGAAGGGCTCGTAGCTGTGGTGTTCCACATAGCTGACAGGGTCGTGTTCACGCAGGTACTCAAACAAGTCGTACATGGCCGATTCATTACCCATAATGGCCGGGTCCAATAATTCCTGGTTACGGTTCATAAACTGTTTTCCTTGGCGGCAGAGAAAGTGCCCATCGCTGAATTTTCAGTCACCAGTTTAACGTTGTGAATTCGCGCCATATTGTGAATTCGCGCCAATCTTGCTATAACGCGCCAATGGCTATCCCCACCGTATCCCCAAGTTTCATGCATGCCGTATTCGAGTACCTGGCCGCCCAGGGTATTGACGAGGCCGCTGTACTCAAGGCATTGCATCAAGCCGACAAGCAACAACTGGTGCGCAATGGGCGGGTACCGCTGAAAGACTACCAACAGCTCTTCGCCGTGGGCCAGGCCCTGACGGGAGATGAACACTTCGGCCTCAACATGGGCGCCAGCCCCATGCCACGTACCTGGGGCCTGGTATCGCACCTGGTGATGTCGGCCCCCAATCCCCTGTTAGCGATAACTGCGCTGATGAATTACTCACGCTTGCAGTTGGACTTTGCCCAGTTCGACCTGAGCGAACCCGGGGGTGAGGATCTAGTACTGTCATGGCATAGCAACACACCCCGGCGGCCCAGTCGCCATGTGGTCGAACACATGTTTGCCAATATTGTGGCGCTGGCAAACTCCCAGGTTGGCTATCCCACGTATCGTGTTCGTATCGAATTCAAGCATGACTCTGTGGGCAATGCCGCACATGTGGAGAAGGTACTGAATGCGGATGTCAGTTTCGCTTGCAGTGCCGATCGCCTTTTTGTGCCGAAACAGTTTCTCGAGCTGCAACCCCACTATGGCCAGGATGACTTGTTTCCCTTTGCCGAAGAGCTCGCCCGGCAGCGATTAATGGAGCTGCGCGGTGAGGACAAACTGATTAATACCGTCCGGGAAACCATTCTCAATCAGCTACCTTTTGGCCTGCCGAAAATCTACGATACCGCCAGGGCACTGGATATGGCGCCCCGCACCCTGCAACGTCGTTTGCAGGAACGCCAGTTGAAATACAAGACACTACTCGATGAAGTGCGCCGTGAGCTGGCCCGGGAGCTGGTAGTGAAACCTGACTTGAGCCTGAGTGAGGTGGCCAGTTATCTGGGATTCAACGACCAGAGTGCGTTTCAGCATGCCTTTCTGCGGTGGGAGGGCACGACCCCTGGTAAGTTTCGCAAGGTAATGAAAGCGAGATTGGATAGCTAGACCGGAATAGCGTGTGCTCATCGGTCATTTCTATCCATTCCCGCAAGTTAATCTGGCTTTATCCTGGCTTGCTATATCACAGTGTGTAAATTCAGTGCCTGACAAGTCGCCGCTCGCCGCGCTCGGCTCCGAGCCGCGCCTCCTGCGAGACATAGGACTTGATCTTGTCCGCCTCCTCGCGTGAGAGGTATTCCTTCCAGGCAGGCATCCCGGCACCAGCGAATGCACCGTCGATCACTATGGCTTGCCAATCAGGGACGAGCTCGGCAATGCGGTAGCGAAGATCGGGCACTATGCCCCCGCTGATGGCGTTGCCGCCGTGACATACCGCACAATAGAGATTGTACAGTTCGCGGCCTTCTGCCACTTCCTCAGGAGCTGCCATCGCCAATTCATGGGCCGGCAGAACCTGCACCTCCGTTTCAATCACCGGCAATTTGGCGGTTGCCCCAAGCTTGAACACCATCAACCGACTGATGTTGAACATATTCAGGGGGCCGCTGACAGCACCGAAAGGCAGGCCGCTCTCCCCTCCCCAACCCTGTGCGATAGCGATGTACTGTTCGCCGTCGAGTTGATAGGCGATGGGCGATGCCATGATTCCGCCTTGCGTAGGGTAGGACCAAACCTCCTGCCCTGTATCTGCTGAATACGCGTTGAAGTGCCCGGCCAAATCCCCCTGAAACACCAGGTTGCCGTGGGTCGAGAGCAGGCCACTGCCGGAATAGAAACCCCTATCTGCCCGCCAGACTTCCCGCTGGTTGGCTGGATCCCACGCGATTAGTACTCCGGACGCGATGTCGGCGCCAATGCCTGCCCGTTCTTCTATGGACATCTCGTCGGGCAGCCCGACCATCTTGTAGACATCGTAATTCGTTTGCCAGATCATGTTCCGGCTCTTCCCAGAGAAATCATCGTTGTAAACGCCACTGGACACTTTCGCCGGGATGTACACATACCCTGTGTCTGGATTGAAGCTCATAGGGTGCCAGTTGTGAGCACCACTGGGGCCCGGCACAAGGGTCTGATCTTCTCCGGTATCGCGAACACCGGGGGCCTCGACCGGACGCCCGGTCTCCATGTCCACGTGCGTCGCCCAGGTCACCGGCATGTATTTATCGGCTGCCAACAGCTCGCCTGTCTTGCGATCGATGACATAAAAGAAGCCGTTCTTGGGTGCCTGCATGATGACGTTTCGCAGCTTGCCACCCAGCTCTATCTCAGCGAGTATCATGTGCTGCGTTGCGGTGTAGTCCCAGTTATCTCCCGGCGTGGTCTGGTAGTGCCAGACATAGTCGCCGGTGTCGGCATCCACCGCCACGATTGACGATACGAACAGATTGTCGCCTCCCTCCGGGCTGCGAGTCTTCTGATTCCAGTTGGCTGCATTACCCACACCGATATAGAGCAGATTCAGTTCGGGGTCGAACGCGAAGGAATCCCAGGCGGTTCCACCCCCTTTACCATTCTCCCACCATTTGCCCGTCCAGGTGGCGGCGATACGCTCCTGGGTCGCGTCCTCGAAGCCGTCCGCCGGATTACCGGGCACGGTGAAAAATCGCCATATCTGCTCACCGGTATCTGCATCATAAGCCGTAACGTAGCCGCGCACTGACATCTCGGCACCGCCATTCCCTATGATGACCTTGCCATTGACTACACGGGGGGCGCCCGTAATTGTGTAGGAGTCGACATCGTTCAAGCGTGTGTCCACTTCCCAGACGACACTGCCGGTATCACGATCAAGTGCTCTAAGCCGCCCATCGAGGCTGGCCGCATAGACGTTCGCCCCCCATAGCGCCACACCGCGGTTTACCACGTCGCAGCATGCATGGCGGCCATAGTCCTTGGCTACCTTCGGGTCGAAGTGCCAGAGCAGGTTGCCCTTGCGTGCGTCATAGGCAAGCACGTGCCCCCATGACCCGGTGACATAGAGCTTGCCGTCGGCCATCAATGGCGTTGTTTCAATTCCGCGCTGTGTCGGCAAATCTGCGTACCAGGCAAGGCCCAGGTCCGAAATAGTATCGTCGTTGATCTGGCTTAACGGACTGAATCGTTGTTCGCTGTAGGTTCGGCCATGACTTAGCCATTCACCAGGAGTGGTGTCGGCCTTGATGATCCGCGCGGCGTCGACGACTTCCACCGGAGTCGCACTCGGGCCGGCCACTTCCACAACAGACTCAATGGTAACCGAACGCTCGGAGCAGGCGATAACTGCACCTACCACAGCGAAATAACCCACGGAACGCACAATTCTATCCAGCATTATATAATCACCTCAGCTATTCATATTATGCGGCTAGCATAAAGGCCACAGCGCAGAAAACCTAGTAGCCAGGGCATAAAGCGGAATAGAATAATGAATTACTGCGAATGGAAACGGTAACACCGGTGGCCGTAAATACTGAATCAGAGTCATTCCTCTGGCACGACCAAAAAAAACAGCTTACTCAGGATGCGGGCCACCGTGGTAGGCGAGCAAGCCGCCGTCTACAGCATAGGTTCCACCCGTGCAGTAACTGGCCTCATCGCTGGCCAGAAACAGCATCATATTGGCAATTTCTTCCGGTCTTGCATAACGCCCCATGGGCGCAGCTACGGCAAACCCTTCCATGACTGCCGCCGGATTGTCGGGGCTTGCTTCGGAGTGAAGTCCTCCCATCATTGACGTGTCGGTTAAGCCAGGGTGTACCGTATTGACACGGACTCCCTTCTTGGCAAATTCAATGGCAGCATTTCGCATGATACCTATCACCGCGTGCTTCGATGCGGTATACGGCGCAGAATTGTAATATCCAGAAAAGCCCTGGGTAGATGACGTTATAACGATACTGCCGCCGGTACGCTCGAGCATTCTTCTTGCTGCAGCCCGCAGTCCATACCAGACTCCCTTCTGATTGACGTTAATAACACGCTCATAAGCGTCATCTGTATATCCAAGCAATCCGGTAAGCTCGCCAAACAAGCCTGCGTTCAGGACCACAGCGTCGAGCCCACCAAATTGTTCTATCGCCTTATCCATCAGGGCTTCAACTTCAGCTTTATCAGTTACATTACACGGGAACGCAATCGCATTATCGCCAAGCCGATGTGCAAGCTCTGCCAACTGTTCGCCCGCGAGATCGCTGACTACAACTTTAGCTCCCTCACGAACAAATATCTCCGCTGCAGCAGCTCCAATACCGCCAGCCGCGCCTGTGATCACTGCAACCTTATTATTTAGTCTACTCATTTCAAAATTTCCTTCTCTATTCAATCGAAATTGCATTTTATCAGTTGTTACCATGACCGAATCGCTTCCCATTCTCAAGACATTCCCCAGCTTCCCATTGCCGCGTGATCCGTAAGCTTCTGCCACACATCGCCTGCTGCAGCAGCTATACAAATTTCATTTTCTACATAGGGGCCGCCAGGATTAAACCCGGATAGCGACCACAGTGGCTTTCTCGCGTTTAAAATTTCTACGCTGACACCCTGCGGGTCATTGACGTACATCACCCGCATGAATCGCAGTGATGGCCTCTGGTAGCGATAGTGAGCCGCCAAAATCCTTAAGAGAGAACACACCCGCCAGGATTCTGAACTATTGGCTGGATGCTAGCGAAGAGTTACCCCTCGTCTTGCTGTGGACATCGGGTGGTAAGGGGTGGCAGTTGTATCTATTCAGAAGCAGATTCCACCAATTTGACCCAGTTGGGCTGTCGGAAATTGACAAAAATAATGTCGCCACCAAACATCTTCAGGCGCTGGCGTGATCGTTATCCTGATGTGCTAGGAAGCGCACGGACCGGCGTAATGCACGGTCCGGCAGCACTTTCTCACTGGTAACCAATACCGGGTAAAATAATATGGGATTACTGCTCAATATTGATAATGGTGGCTCCTTTACAGACGCCTTCGCCACAGACGGGGAACGGGTAGCGCATACCAAATCCCCCACCACTCCTCACGATCTCGGCCTATGTTTTATCGAATCGCTTGAAAGACTCTCGCGTGAACTTTATGGGGAACAGGATCTTGCTCGTCTCTTGAGCGAGACCGATCATCTGCGCTATTCCACGACCTCTGGTACCAACGCGGTGGTAGAGCACAAAGGCTCTCCCGTAGGTGTAATGGTGGCCGCGGGGCAGGAATCATCACTCTACGATGCCTCTGGCAACATTGCCCAAACCCGGCTCTGGCAGGCCATGGTGCCAGTATCTCCGGTGGCGTTGAGTTTTGTTGACGGCGGCCTGGACGAGGGGGAGTTGATGAATGGTTTCACGACATTGATAGCGAATGGCGTGGCCCGTGTTGTCGTGGCGTTGCCGACCCCGGAGCAGGAGCAAATGGTGAAAGAGGCAGTGCTGGAGCGCTACCCGCGACACCTCCTCGGGGCTATACCCGTGCTGTTCTCCCACGAATTGGTGCGCGACGAGAACAATGCCCGCCGTCTCGTATCAGCGGTGGTTAATTCCTACCTGCACTCGGGTATGGAGCACTTCCTGTATGGCGCCGAGCGCATCACCAAAGAGCATCACCTTGCCAGCCCCATGCTTGTCTATCGCAATGACGGCGATTCGGCGCGCGTGGCAAAAACCACAGCGATCAAGACCTACGGCTCTGGCCCTCGCGGAGGTATGGAAGGCATGGTTGTTTATGCTGGAATCTATCAGTCCGGCACCATGGTCGGCATGGATATTGGTGGCACAACAACAGATGTTTCGATGGTTATTGATGGCTCACCGACCGAGCTGGCCTATGGTCTGGTGGGCGATGAGGGCATAGCATCTTCTTTCGCAATGGGTGACATTGTCAGCATTGGCTATGGCGGCAGCTCTATCTTCCGTGTAACGGACAGCGCCATAACGATTGGACCGGAGAGCGTTGGCGCCGCGCCAGGCCCGGCATGTTTTGGAAGGGGGGGCGCTGAGGCGACGATAACCGATGCCCTGTTGTTGGCAGGTATAATCGATCCCGACAATTATCTGGGCGGGGAACTGAAACTCGACAGCAGCCTGGCTGAGGAGATTATTCTGGAGCAGATAGCCAGGCCTCTTGGGCTGTCCCTTGAAGAGGCGGTTGACGCTATGATCTCTGCTTACGAGGGCCAGATTGCCGAAAATATTCGCGATATGACCGTTGCCAGGGGGCTCGACATGGCGGCCGGCGACCTGCTCGCTTTTGGCGGTGGGGGCCCGATGAATGCCTGCGGTATCGCTGAGATAGCAGGCTTCAGGCGGCTAATAATTCCAGCTTACTCCTCTGTTTTCAGTACATACGGCATTGGTTTCAGTGATCTCTCTCATCACTACCGGGTGCCCGCCAGTGAGGTCGTGGCGCTTGGGGAGGCGGTGGCAATCGAGCAGATGCGCGCCCGCGCCCGCCGAGATATGTTTGGCGAAGGCATTGCCGAGGGGAACTGGGTCGAGGCTATTGACGTTAGCGGCTCCCTGAATGGGCAACTAATTGCAGAGGCGTATCGCGAAAATGCCCTGGCCGAAATGTCCGCGGACCTGGAAGATGCGGCCCTGCGGCTGACGGCAACCCACCGCCTGGACCACCTGAATATAGCTGCGGCGGGTGGATCTGATAGCAGTGCTGCGACGCCTGTTGGCGAGGCGGTGATCAATCTGAAAAGTGAGCAGATCGCCGTACCAGTTTATTCATTGAAGGCATCGCCCCCAGGGGCAGGGGCGCAAGGGCCGGCCCTGTTTCGCGATGACTACCTGACCTGCCTGATTCATAGCGGTTGGTCCTTTTTCGTATCGGCCAACGGTGACCTGATCGTGGAGAGGCAGTAATGAGAGAAGATAAGACAGCGATGGACCTGCGTGACGTTACCATCGAAGACGGTAATGTGGCGATCACTGAATACCTCTCGATTGATCTTGAGAAAGAGACCTGGCATTGCCGTCGTTGTAATCAAGACCTGGGTAGCGCACGTGGCCCGTACAAGGAGTCCCTGCTGGTATACGAGCGCGAGCCCAGCGAAATTCATGATCCGGTGATCGACCCAGAAAAATACGACTTCACCTACGCCCCCGACCCCAAGTGGTGCCGAATTATTGAGTACTACTGCCCGCAGTGCGCTACACAAGTTGAGGTGGAGTATTTGCCGCCTGGTCACCCGCTTACGCTGAATGACCTGATTCTCGATATTGACAGCCTCAAAGCACGCCACGCGGGAGGCAGGTCATGAGGAGAGTGAGTGTAGATATAGGCGGCACTTTTACCGACTGTTTCCTGGTGTACGACCAGCATCGAGTACAGGGCAAGGCGCTCACCACCCACCACAACCTGGCCTCAGGGTTTATGGCGGCACTCGAAGACTCCTGTAGGCAGCTCAAGGTGAGCGTTGGTGATGTGCTGTCGTCAGTGGACGCTGTGCGCTATGCGACCACTTTGGGCACCAACGCCCTGATAGAACGTAAGGGTCCCGCAGTGGCTTTGATTACCACATCCGGCTTCGAGTTCTCGACGTTGTTGATGCGCGCCCGGGGTTATGGCGACGGCCTGAGTGATGCTGAAAAGCAGGACCTGCCTGGGGCCTCGCGCCCGGAGCCTATCGTGCCACGCTCGATGATAGAAGGGGTAGACGAGCGCATTGACTACAAGGGCGAGGTCGTTTTTGAGATAGATGAGGACAATGTTCGCGACGTGGTGCGGCGCCTGGTCGATCGCGGCGCGCAGGCTTTTGTCGTTGCCACCGTAAATTCCGTGGTAAACCCGATAAACGAGAAGGCAATTGAACGCATTGTTCTCGAGGAATATCCCAGTCATATGCTCGGCGCTATTCCCATTGTGCTGTCCCATCGTGTGGCTGGTCGCAAGGGCGAATATGCCCGTACCATGTCAGCTATCCTGGATGCATACCTGCACGACCAGATGTACCACGGACTGGCCAGCCTCGAGAGCGTGCTGCGCAAGAATGAGTATAAGAAGCCCATGCTGGTTGTTCACAACAGCTGTGGCATGGCGCAGATGAGTTCCACCCACTCATTGCAAACTATTCATTCAGGTCCCGTGGCCGGCCTGGAGGCGACCGACAGCCTTTCAAAGCAATTTGAAGAGCCCAATATGATAGCAACCGATATGGGCGGAACCAGTTTCGATATCGGGCTGGTAACCAGTGACGGGGTCAAGTTTTACGACTTTAACCCGGTAATAGATCGCTGGCTTATCAGTACCCCGATGACTTATCTGCACACGCTGGGAGCCGGCGGTGGCTCGATCGCCCGCTTCGACAGACTCTGGGGTGCAGTGGAAGTGGGCCCGGAGAGCGCGGGCTCCGATCCGGGGCCAGCCTGCTATGGCCGTGGCGGTAAGTTCCCCACCACCACCGATGCCAATCTCGTACTCGGTTATCTGGATGAGAAAAGTTATGCCGGTGGCAGTATCAAGCTCAGCAAGCGCCGCGCCGAGCGTTCTATTCGCGACCATATCTGCGAACCCACCGGGCTCGGCCTGGAGGAGGCTGCGCTGGCCATTCGCCGTAAAGTGGATGCCAATATGGCCGATGCCATCTTCAAGGAGGTTGCGGTCAAGGGTTATGATCCGCGCAACTTTACTTTACTATCCTACGGCGGTGGTGGCCCTTTGCATGCCTGTGGCTACGCCAGCAAAATCGGCATCTCGCGGATTCTTATTCCACCTTTCAGTGCGGTGTTTTCCGCTCTGGGCGCAGCGAGCATGAATCAGCTTCATATCCACGAGCGATCCCTGTACTTAATGCTTTATGATTCCCTGAAGCGTGAGGTTCTCCAGGATTTTACTGAATTCAATGCCACGGTTGACCTGCTCGAGGCACTGGGGCGTGAAGATTTGCTTCGCCAGGGAGTCGACGCCAGAGACATTCAGTTTCGCGTTGAACTGGATATGCGCTACGGCAATCAATTGGCGCAGACAGCGGTAGTCAGTCCTGTAGACCGCATAGAGTCTGACCAGGATGTGATGACACTCCTGGATTTGTTCAGCTCCAATTATGAGCAACGCTTTGGCAAAGGTAGTGCGGCACCCGAAGCAGGTATTCGCGTCAATGTGATTCGTGTGGTGTCTTTCGTGGAACACGAGCCAGTCAAGTTGGAAGCCAGCCACGCCAGCAATGCCACTACGGTCGCCGCGGTGAGTTCCCGGGACTGCTGGTTTGACGGTGCTCAAGGACCAATTGCTACCAGTGTTTACAATGTGGTGGATATGCCGGAAGGTGCCAGCATTGACGGTCCTGCACTAGTCGAAACTCTACACACAACTTATCTCGTCTATCCCGGTTGGTCGCTGACGATGGGCAAGCAGGGCTCCGCCTGGCTTGAACAGCGCAACACCAACTGAAGAGGGAATTCGTATGAATAAAGCAAATGTGCCTAGCGAACGTAGTTTGATAGAGCAGTTTCTGGATGACAATGTGCTCTTCCTGGGCCCCGATCCCGAAATTATGGCGGATCACAATGTGTCCACACCCAATGAACGGGAGATTGCCGCCACAGAGGCCTGGAAGGGGCGTACAGACGAAATACACCTGATTCGAAACCGCTTGCAAACTGCCTGCAACGAATCCTTCGACATGGTGGAGCAAATGGGTGCTGCACCTGGCGCGAAATGGGGTGATCTGATTGCGGGTATTTTTTCATGCCAGGGTGACCTGGCGATGTCCAGTGCAGGAGGCGTACTGATTTTTTCTGTACTGGCGCAGCACCCGCAGAAGTTCATCCTGAAGTACTGGCAGGATGATCCGACAGTGGGTGTTCGCGATGGCGATATCTTTATGCACAATGACGCCCGGTACGGGAATATCCATAATACCGACCAGAGTTTGTCCATTCCAGTCTTTCGCGATGGCGAGATAGTGTGTTTTGTTGGCGCTATCGTCCACGAGGGTGAAAACGGTGCCTGCGAACCAGGCGGCATGCCCGGTGGCGCCGAGAGTCCCTACGACGAGGGACTAAAAATGTCGCCCCTGAAGGTTGGCGAAAATTTTGAGTTTCGCAAGGATCTGCTTACCTTCCTGCAGAACTCAGTGCGTGAACCAAAGTTGCAGCTGGAAGGCATGAAATCAAAGTTGCATGCCTGTCTTCGCATCAAAAAACGCGTGGAGGAGGTTATACAGGACTACGGAGTTGATGCATTTCTGGCGACAGTTCGCGGTACATTGACAGATACCGAAATGGAAGTGCGGAAGCGTTTAAGGACGTGGCCTAATGGCAAGGTGCAAAGCAATGCATTTGCTGACAGCACTCTTCGTGAAAATGTGCTCATTAAGATCCGCTGCGAAGTGAGCAAGCAGGATGATGAACTGATTATTGACCTGCGAGGTTCCTCACCAGAATTTTTGAACCGTGCCAATAATACGGTCCTCGCATCTATGAAGGGAATGCTGGCCCAGTTATTCCTGATGTTTGTGTGGCCCGATCTGCCGCGCAACCAGGCGGTATTTGCACCTATCAAAGTGCTTACCGACGAACGTTCGACACTAAACTGTTCACCGGAAGCACCCAATGCCCAGAGCATGATGACTTTCTTTCCGGCTTTCACTGTAGTGCAGAGTGCCATTCCCAAGCTGTTGTATGCCGCCGGATATCGGTCAACTGACATTATCGCCTGCTGGTACAATATGATTACCACCTTCGTTTACGGTGGAGTCAGTCAGCACGGCGAATTCGTCGGCAATGTGTGTGCCGATCTGAACGGCATGGGGGGGGCAGCGCGGGCTACTCGCGATGGCGAACACTCCATTGCGCCAATTTTTGCATCGATGGCCGATATTGGCGAGCAGGAACTTATCGAAGAAGAAGTGCCAATGATGAAATTGGTGCCGCACAAGGTGATGGTCGACAACTGTGGTTTCGGCAAGCAGCGCGGCGGTCACGGCTACCAGCAGATTGCCACCCATAAAGATACCAAGGCCTGGGGTTATATGGTCAATACCATTGGCGCCAAGTTTCCCTCCACCTATGGCATCTTTGGTGGCTATGCGCCGGGCTGCTACCCACTGTGCAAGGTGAAGAATGTCAACGTGTTTGAAGTGATGAAGGACCAGCGCGATCTGATGCGCTTCACTATCCAGGACATTATGAATGAGCAACCTTTTCCAGACGCCACCTACAGCACTCACCATGCGGGGCTGCAGTTCGAGATGGGAGAGCCAGGTGAGCTTTACATGATCACCCAGGGGGGCGGCGGTGGCTACGGCGATGTACTGGAGCGCGACCCTGCTGCGATAGCCAAGGACTGGGCTGATGGCATTATTTCGAAGCGCACAATCCAATCTATCTACCATGTGGTGATGGATCATGATACCGGTGCTATCGACCTCGACGCTACGGATAAGGCCCGTGCTGCGGAGCGCAAGGCCCGATTGAAACGTGGTAAACCCTTCAAGGAATTCGCCGCCCAGTGGACCCGTGAGACGCCGCCGAAGGGGCTCCCTTTCTATGGTAGCTGGGATGACCCAACCGTTATATACCTCGGAACTCCCGATAAAACCTGCCCTGCCGACGCTATCGAACCAGTGATGATGCCCGATCCAAAGGATGTGGAGATCGCTGCCTTAAGGGCTGAATTATTGGCGCTCAAAGGAGCGACAGGGAACTAACGTGGCAGGTTTGGTTAAAGCCTGGCTTGAAGGGAACTCGCGGCAACTGGTCTGGCTCGCGTTCGAAGACTATGCACGAACCGTGTTCGGTAATAATCATGCCGCCTGGTACACCGAGCCTATGCGCCATGTCGCGGGTTTGGTCGATGCCAACAAGGTGCTTGGCTCCCAGGTAGTCGGTTTTGACTTTGGTGCGGTGTTTGCCGCCCACGCCGGATTGGCGGCTGATTCTGAGGGAGCCCAAAGAATTTCTGCACTTCTGGATGATGCTTCCGTCAGCACCTTTTGTGCCAAAGCGATAGCTGCCATGACCCATCAGGTGGATGCGACCTGCGATGTAGTGCTGCAGTTGCCATCGCCCTCGCGTCTTTTGCTGATACTGGGAGAGGACCCGTCCAATATCAACTTTGACATGCTCGACGACGCGGCAAGTGCTCTCGCAGAGCTGCTGCGCGATTACGCCGGAGCACCAGTCGCTGGTTTGGTTTTGGCATTTATCGATAACGGCATTGATCCAGGTGATGAGGCGGAAGCATGTGAAGTTCTGCAGGGTGTGGCTGCCCACTATGACTGGTTCTTTTCTTTGCGCATGGAAACAACGGATCTTGCCGAAGGACTCGCAGATCTAACTGCGAGGCTTCACTTGTTTCCCACAATCGAAGCGGAAAAGCCAGATGATGCGGGTACTCGCATCGGCGGCGGCCTGAACAGGCATTTTTGGGTTGACGGCGTTTTGCCGGCAAGTTCTGGCTGCTGCCTCTATGGCGATGTGCCAATTGACCTCGCCCCCAAGCTCATAGCGGAAAGAGCTGCGAGCCTGAGACGCAATGATGCTGATTAGCTTGCTGGAAACGGCGATCCCTTGCTCCAGCAGGCCGTTGAAGATGCCGGTCTATTACTGTTGTACACCCTGGTGATTCCTGTAAGCGTAATCACCGGTTTTCTGGGTAGTGGCAAAACCACGCTGATATCCCGACTCCTGCAAAGCCCTGATCTCGCTGATACTGCGGTGATAATCAATGAATTTGGCGAGACCGAGCTGGACCATACTCTCATCGCCGCCAGCAGCGAAAACATTCTCAAACTGATGAACGGCTGCATTTGCTGCACCATCCGGGAAGACTTGGCGTTGGAATTACGTAATCTGTTTCACATGCGCGCAGTAGGCGACCTGCCGCGTTTCGACCGTGTATTAATTGAAACCACTGGCCTGGCAGACCCGGTTCCGATAGTGCACACCCTGATGGCCAATACTGAACTGCGCAAGGCTTACCGCATGCAATCGGTAGTGACGTTGGTGGATGCCCTCGCCGGTGAGAGGACTGTTGCAGACCAGCCGGTTTCCCGACGGCAGGTCGCCATTGCTGACCAGGTTCTTGTCACCAAGACTGACCTGGTTGAAAAAGAGGCAGCAGAGCCGCTGCTATCGACCCTGAGAGAACTCAATCCCTCGGCAAATCTGATAGATACTCACGGTATGAGCGTACCCGATCTGCTTCCTGCAATATTCTCGGGTAATTTCTATCCCGGCAAGGGTAGGGCCGATGAAATAGAAAAGTGGTTGGGAGCAGGACATCACAGGAGCGATAGCCCGGGCCATGGAACGGGAATCCAAACCTATTGCTTGCAGATAGACGGCCCAATGAGTCTCGCGGAAGTCATTCTATTTTTTCAGGACCTGGTCAATTTCCAACCCGATAAATTGTTGCGGGTAAAGGGCCTGCTATCGGTGGAGGGGAAGCCAGGCACTCCAGCGGTGGTGCACTGTATTCGCGACAAAGTATATCCCCTGTTATGGCTGGATCACTGGCCAGATAAGACCGTGCAAACGCAATTGGTGTTTATCACAGATGGTCTGGAAAAATCTGCAGTAGAAAAAATCCTGCGCTCGGTTCGAAGCAACTGAATTTCCGTTTCGGAATCTCGCCTGCCCCGCGCCCGTCAGTTTGCCCTGAACCTTGACCCGTTATAGCCCCAGCCAGCAAGCATTCATGCGTCAGGCAGCCCGGTGAAACCTTCTTCCAGGGGTACCTTAATACTATTCAGGGCGATACAGACCATGGTGTATTGGCCAATCGTGAAAACAAGATCGAGCATTTGCTGGTGGGAAAACTCCGCAGCCAGTGCGCCCCAGGTTGTAGTGGAGATTTCCATGGCGGCATGGATGTCGTCTGCAGCTTGCAAAATGAAGCACTCCAGGTCATTCAGTTGGCAAGACCCCGGTGTTTTTTGAACTGCCAGAATATCCTGGTCGGTCATCCCGATACTTTTGGCTATCTCGACATGGTGCGCCCACTCGTAATCGGCGCGCTGATTCCAGCCGACCCGCAAAATCGCCAACTCCCGCTGGCGCGGTGTCAGGGACAATTCGGGGCCAAGAATATACTGGGCGAACTCACCCCAGGCTTTCAACAACGCCGGATTCTGGGCAACTGTGCGCGCAACATTCAGCGTGCCCAGGCGAGGCTCCATCAACGCGGGGGCCACAAGCGGTATACGGGGTGTCTCAGTCATGCCTGGGAAGCTCCTCTTCGAGGTTGAAAGTTGAAGGCGTTGGTATGCCCATCAGCATACCGCAACCGCTGTGGAATCCGCCACACCACCAACGCCATGTTCTCCACACTGGCGTTCCAGAACTGTGAGCAACCAACCCCCATTAGTTCCTGCGTTGACTTACTTTTGGTGTTGGACGGGTTCCGGATTGTGGTTAGCGCTCGCCCTTGCGCTCACTGTTGGCGCGCTTTCAAATTCGCTGCTAAAGTTAAAGTGAGTGTCCTTGTTAATTTCTGTGAGGCTTACCATGAGTAGTAGGCTGAGTTATTTCCAGACGCTACGAAGAGAATTTGTTTGCCCGCTGTTGCTAATCTGGACCGTTATAAGCCCGGCAGGCTGGACAGCTGCTGTACTCGAAGATTGCTCTGCTGACGGTAGTGCAGTTTTGGGACAGGACCTACCACGTATTCGCTCCTCCCGCGTGCGTATGCTGTTCGCCGACCCTTCTGCCGCGGCTTCGCGCTTCCAACCCTATGCTTTGATGTCAGCGCTGGCCTATGGCGAAGACAAGAACTGCGGACACAAGCCGAAACTGACCCCAGAGCAACGCAAGCAACTCGAAGAGTATCTGAATGCCAGCGTGGGGAATGGGTCAACATGGCAAAGGGTACCTGAGGTAGAGCTAGCCGGTTTATGTGAAGATGACCTGGGTCTTTATTATCAGGTATGGCGTCGTGAGGCATTAGCTGCCACAGAAGTCGTTTTGGCTTTTCGCGGCACCTGGGGCTGGAAGGATTGGCAGTATGGCAATCTGCGCTGGGCTACCCGGTTTCTTCCGGGTGAAGATCAGTACGAGCGTGCCCGCAGCTACTCAATACAGGTGATAAACCACTTTGAAGCCCTGTCCGAGTCGGAAATGGCCAACCGGCCAGTTCGCTTCTACTCGACGGGTCATTCCCTGGGCGGCGGCCTGGCTCAAACGGTATTTTATCAGAACCCTGACAAGTACCTTCAGGTGTTCGCCTTCGACCCAACGCCGGTTACGGGCTTCACCGACCAACCGAAGGAAATACAAATGGCCGCCTGTGCCTGCAGAGAACTACCCGAAGGTACGCCCCCGGGAGAGACCGGCATCTACCGGTTTTATGAGTCCTACGAGGTATTGGCCAATTTGCGTATCTGGCACAAATTGATCTTCAACCCACATCGCCACATTCACGAGGTACGCTTTGCCTTTGACGAATCGGCCAACATTGTCTCGCAGCACTCCATGTACAATCTGGCCATAAACCTGGTGAAGGAATCGAACAGGAAGCCAACTTCAGAATATGCCATGCCATGGTATACCGGCCAGGGAAGTGACTGTACGGAAAAATTTGAAAGCTTACACCGGCAAAGTTGTGAAGTTTTGGTAGACGCTACTGACTGGAACTTGTGCCCGCCCTGAGAGATCGTTTTGAAACAACCCAGCTGAATTACACGCGAGCAAATATTGAGATGAATTCAATGAATTTATAATGGATTGCACTCGGATATACGTGGATATATTATATCCATGTATTGTCAAACCGGAGCATCTTTATGAATAACACTACCGAAACATTAGTTGTGATTGGCGCCGGCTTTGCCGGTTACTGGGCTGCGCTTGCTGCTCGATATGCGGCAGACTCCTGGGAGCAGGAATTATGTGTTCGGGTCGTCAATCCAACGAATTTTATGACGATGCGCCCCCGACTTTACGAAGCTGATCCAGCCAGTATGACAACCCCCTTATTACCGTTATTTGACGTCGTTGACGTGGAGTGGGTGCCAGGCACGGTTAGCAAAATAGACTCGACCAACCATCTGTTGACGCTGGAGGACGAAACGCGACTGTCATTCGATTCACTAGTGCTGACAGCGGGGAGTCAATTCTCGCCACCTCCCATCGAGGGTATAAAAGATTATGCTCATCAAATCGAAGACCTGGGTAGTGCAGTGGAGCTTGAGCAGTGTCTGAAACAACTGGCTGAGGATCGGACACCACTTTCTGTTGTCATTCTCGGCGCTGGTTTTACAGGCATTGAGCTGGCCTGCGAGTTACGATCCCGGCTAGCCCTGTTGGGCAATGAAGCTTGGGCGACTGAAGCTGAAATAACACTTCTCGATTCCGCCGATGTTGTCGGCACGACACTCGGTAAGGGCCTGGAGGACAAGCTGACAGCCGCACTGGAAAAATGGAATATAACTATTTATCTGGGCAGGTCTATACAGAAAATCACCAAGGATCAGGTAGAGCTTGATGATAGCCTGCGACTTCAGGCTAACGTGACTGTCGCCTGTGTAGGATCAAGGGCAAACAGGCTAACCGAAACCCTGAGTTCCGAACTGGATAACAAGGGCAGATTGGTGGTGGACCAGTATCTTGCTGTGTCTGAAACGATTTTTAGCGCCGGCGATTGCGCCAGCGCCCTGGCGGATGGTGAACACCGTGCCTTGATGTCTTGTCAGCATGCGATGCCGATGGGCAGATTTGCAGGATACAATGCGGCAGCGGCCATATTCGGCAAAAGCCCGATCCACTATAAGCACCCAAGCTACATTACTTGTCTCGACCTTGGCCCAAACAACGCGCTGGTCACAAGAGGCTGGGGGCGTGCCGTCGAAACGTCGGGGGAGACTGCCAAACAGCAGAAAGAGTTTATCAATACTGTTCTCATCTACCCGCAACTCGATACTCGTGAGAACATGCTCGCTGCGGCACGGCCTTTAGTTCCCGAGTACTGACTCGGAACTCGCCAGAGTTTCATTTACGACAATTCTATTCAGTACGAGAACGAAGAGGCCCAGGCAAGATGAAACTATCCGAGACAGTAGAATGGAGTCTTCATGCCTGCGTGACACTGGGGCTACTACCCCCAGGCGGTGCACTTCCCGCAAAAAAACTCTCGGAATATCACGATCTGCCCAAAGCTTATCTCGCAAAAGCGCTACAACAACTCGCATTGGCCGGTGTGCTCATATCTCTGGACGGCAGATCCGGAGGTTACAGGCTCGGTCGCGCTGCGGGACAGATCACCGTGTTCGACATTGTGGAAGCTGTCGAACCCAGGTCCAGATTGTTTGTGTGCAAGGAAATACGTCAGCGTGGCCCCTGTGCGACTGAGTCTTGTGAATACACAAACCGTTGCAACATTGCCCGGGTCATGGACCAGGCAGAGGAAGCGTGGCGAGCTGTGCTCAGGGAAACGACGCTACAGCAATTGCTTGATCAGACACTCAAGGACGCACCTGACAAGGCACGGGAAAAATCATTGACCTGGTTTGATGAGAAGGTAAATTTCAGGGCCGAGAAATAGACTTTATCAAATGGAATTGCGGAGACAGCTTCCTTAACTCTAGTTTTCGGGTCAGGTTTCTTTCTATTGAGAGTCTGGGAAATTCCCGAAATTCGCAAATTCAGACAGGAGTTATCTCTCTAACCTTTACTTTGCGCAACCATACAGGTTCCGTCCGTGCATTTCACTAACAATGACTCCTTGTCACCGCAGCCCAGCAGCCAGGATTCTGTTCCCGCCTTTTCCTTGAGAAACGACACGGATTCCTCACAGACCATAGCACTGGCAACACCCTTTACCTGATCCAAATACTGCGGCTGGTACATCGAGCCATCAACCTTCGACCCATGCTCACCAGAGGTTGCCGGCAAGGTGGACAGAGTATTGGACGGTTCAATAGGCTCTATTGGAATCACGAAGCTGCGAGGATAGTCACGGTGTTTGTCGGTTATCGCATCAGTAATACCCAAATCTAGAAAGACCGCAGAGGCTACGATTTTTGCTCCTACTGTTGAGTCGATTGATCCCTGTGTAGTTCGTCCGTCATCAGTAGTGCAGCTGTACTTCAGCGCATCATCCGACCTGCGAATCATCGGTGTTGCTGGTACATCAACATCCCAGTTGCCACGTTTGTTATGCATTACGCACTTAGCTTTAGAGCCGTCGCCCATCGAAAAGGATACTGGAACGTTCGCATCATTTGTCAATGTTGCACACCCACTTAACACTAAGGCGATCGTCAAATTGGATGCGAGGAAAGATATTCTGGCCAAAAGGTGGACTCCGGAAACGGTATCAGGATTGGTTTGGGCGCGCATAGTGACGACTATCGAAATGCACGTCAAGGCGATAGTGACTCTATACTGACTAATTCCCGGTGTATTGTGAGAATAACAAACTGTCATCACCTGTGGACAGAGCTCAGATTGTAGCTAGAATAATTATCAATATAGATACAAAACATGACTGCATCGATGCCGCTATAGACATATTTTTTGCAGCAACAATAACGCTTCGGCGCCTCATTTCACAAACAGTCTGTCAGTGGAGAGTCATATGGCCAAGATCACTCACCCCTACCATCCGATAATCTATGTCCGTGGCTACGCAATGACAAAGTCGGAAATCGAGGCTACGGTCGCCACTCCGTACATGGGTTTCAATCTGGGTGCAACGAAGATTCGACAAGACTGGTCCGGTAAAGTCAGACGACACATTTTTGAGTCGGCTCTGATTCGCCTCATGAAAGATTATGGTTACTCCGACGTTTACTCAAATGGAACTGAAATTGAGGGCGAAATATCAGCCAAGAGCGTGGTTATATACCGCTATTATGAACAAGCAGACCATGATCTTGGCACCGGAAATGTTGCTTCTATTCCCGATGCGGCGAGTGGACTTAGCGACCTCATCAGAGCAATGAGAAACCAGGTCTGCGCAAAACAACCGGAATTAGTCGGAGATTTCAAAGTCTATCTGGTTGCACACTCCATGGGCGGACTGGTATGCAGATGCTTCCTGCAAAACGACAAGATCGGAGACAAAACAGCCAAAGCAGCGGTAGACAAGGTGTTTACGTATGCGACACCCCACAACGGTATAGAAGTGGCCGGCATCAATGTACCCGGGTTTTTGGACGTGGGGGACATAGATAACTTTAACCGGAAAGAGATGGCAAAGTACCTCGGCCTGAAGGGCCAGCCCAAACGGGTTGATACCCTGAACAAAAAGTTTGATGCCAATAGATTCTTCTGTCTCGTCGGCACCAATAGCGGAGACTATGACGTTGCCAAAGGGCTTTCAAGCAAGTTGGTCGGCGAAATGAGTGACGGGCTTGTCAGGATTGAAAATGCTGCATTAGATGGCGCTCCTCGTGCGTTTGTATACCGCTCCCACAGCGGGCCGTACGGCATCGTCAATTCGGAAGAAGGCTACCAAAACCTCACCCGCTTTCTTTTTGGCGATGTACGGGTTGATGGGATCCTGGAGGTAGAAAATCTGCCTCTACCTCCATCAGTAAGGAAGGCGCTAGACTCCGGCAAGGACGTCAAGGGATCTTACTTTTTTGAGTCAACCGTGGTACCTAGAGGCGCCATTACTTTTAAACTGACAGAGAGGAAGAAAGAGACTTATAGCGCTATATTCAGAAAGTTTGACCAGATGATGAATGTCGAAAATGTAGACGGGTTGGATGAGCCACGCTCACCATACCTTTTCTCAGTATTCCTGGACACACGCAAAATCACCATGGGACGGACCATTGTCTTCAGTGCAGAGGTCATTGTCTCAAGTACCGATTACGTCATAGATGGGATACTATTTTTCGATGAGCATATAGAGGGCGAAAATCTTTTCAGGAACACCATAACCATTAGGGCTACTGTTGATAGCGGTTCATGGAATGTACGTTATGTTATGTCTGACGACAACTGGAGTGAGAACCGAGGACGTGACGTTGAGGAGGATGATGATGGTTGGTACATCCCCCTATCTTCGCAAAAGGGTTTCAAAGCCAAGCTGAGGCTAAAGTATCAGAATTGGTTTTAGCCAGAATCTACTCTAGACAATCCACATGGTCATATTGACAACAGTTAATACGATTATCAAAGCATTTAATGCGAGTAACGCTACGCTGGAGTAGATCAGGTGTCAGAGAAATACATTTTCGAATGCATTTTTTCTTACGCCTGGAATCTCGTTTTCGGTCCAGGTTTCTATCTCCCCAGTGTCCGCCAAGTTCGCAACTTCAAACTGTCCCCAAAATCCCCCATGTTATAGTAGAACAAAATACGACATGGAACTTAGCCCCGTGACTGTAGACGACCCCCCCCATCATCTATCGGAATCAGCGGTTTCCAGCGTACCCCCTATTGATAATAGTCATTTCCGATTCACTGTCGTCCTGGATGTTTTGGTATACGCGAGTCTATTTTGGCGAGACTACAGTGTGCCCGGTCAGCTACTCGTCGCGCACTATATAAGCTTTGTGGCCATTAGTGACATTGCAGGAATATTTTTACCCCCAGACAAGCGCCATTGGTTCAACCTTTTTCGTTTTATCGGTGGCGTGTCACTGCTAGTGTTGGTGGTGGCGCTGGCTGGCAAAGGTCTGAATAGTGAGATGCTGGCGGTTACAGTACTTAGTGTTGTACTGCTTACTGCGCGGCTTTTCCAAAGTGGTTTTCAGATTAAGAAATATGGCCCTTGGCTAACGCATCTTCGTCATTATCCCGAATATGCAATGGACTATTTTAAATACGCCAATCGATCCAACCGAATGGCTCTCGGCTATCTTGCCATTGCGTCAGGGATGTTGTTTTTTCCTCAGCTGGCTTACTGGACACACTATAACTCGGGTGAGACTCGCCTGGACGACATTTTGACCGGCTTCCAGGCGCAGTCGGGGATACACTTCGCCCTTAAGTTATTGGTGTTTGAAACACTGATCTCAAACCCTGCAAAAAAGTGTCTCGCACGAGGCTTGATCGCGCTACTTTTCGTATTGCAGTGGCCATTTATGCTGCCCATGTTTTACCTTGCGCCACTCCCAGTTGTTCACGCTGTTGTCGAATGTTTTGAAATCTACCTGGCGGTGTTGGCTTTTAAATCTTGGCAGGAGCCGATTTCAGGCCTGGTGACTACCGCAAAGGCTGACCAGGTGACGATTGAATGAATCACCTCATCCCTGGATTTCCCCTCAGGACAAAACAAGTGTGCTGCACCCGTTATGGTTCAGCCATCCCCCATAGGAGCAGATATGTCTGCATCACGTAAATTCATGACACTCGCGCTGATCGTAATTGCCCTGGCGTTATTGTACCCCGGCGTCAGCCAGCCGATTCTCACTCTCAGTGGCACTATCGAAAAATCGAAAATTGCCGAACTGGGAATTGAAATAGTCGCCGGGCCCGATGCTGACTCGCAGACCCGGCAGATGCTCTCGGCCATTTCCAGCTTATTCGGATTCGACCAGATTGAGGGGCAGCTATTGGTTTATACCAATACGCGCTCTATTTGGGGAACGGTAGAGTCGCTGGCTGCTTCCGGAAATATGCTGGTCGCGCTGCTGATTGTGTTCTTCAGTCTACTGCTTCCCACCTTCAAGCTGTTACTGCAGGCAATGTCCCTGCTCATTACCCGCGTGGACTTTCGCAGACCACTGCTTTCTCTGAACGCGGCCCTGAGCAAGTGGTCGATGGCGGATGTATTTGTGATGGGGCTGCTGGTAGCTTTTCTGGCGGGTAGTTCCTCTGACCAGACAGGGGATATGTTAATCATGCACGCCAGTCTGGGAACAGGCTTTTACTATTTTCTTGCTTATTGTCTGTTTTCGGTGATGGCCGGCTCGATACTGCTAAAGTCGCCATCTGGGGAAGTCGGTAGCGTCCGGAGCGAATAGCCTTTGAGGATGTTTGGCTGCCATGTTGATACACTGGGCACACCGGACGGTAGCAACTTTGTCGCAATCGATCAGCAACTGTTACCGAAATAAACTGTAATCTGAGGACCTGCCAACACATGGCAATAAACTGGTATCCGGGCCACATGCACAAGGCCAACAAGGAGATGACCAAGATCCTGCCCGATGTGGACCTGGTCATTGAGCTGCTGGATTGTCGCCTACCCTACAGCAGCCAAAACCCTGCCATCGCCAAGCTTGGCAAGAATAAGCCCTGCATCAAAATACTCAGTAAATCTGACCTGGCAGACCCTCTCGTGACGCCACAATGGCAGGACTATTTTGAGCGTACCGGTTCAGTCAAAACCCTGCTCACCACACTGAACCAGGCTGACAAAGCACAAAAGCTCCTGCAGTTAGTGCACAAGCTGGTCCCGCGGAAGTCAAAATCACGCTCACACATCCTGGCCATGATTACCGGCATCCCAAATGTGGGAAAATCCACCCTTATCAATGCCGTGGCAGGCCGCAAAGTTGCCAAAACAGGCAACGAGCCGGCCATCACCAAGGGGCTGCAAAAAATCCGTATTAACGAAGGCCTTATATTTCTCGATACCCCCGGCATTCTATGGCCCAAGATACACAACGAAGACAGCGCCTATAGGCTGGCGGTTTCAGGCGCCATCAGGGACACTGCAACGGAGGTTGAAGACCTGGCCTTCTATTTGAGTGGTTTTTTGCTGCAGCACTACCCACAACTTCTGGTAGATCGCTACGACCTTGATACCACCCCCAACAGTGATGTGGAATTTCTGGAGCAACTGGGCGCCAGACGTGGCTGTTTACGGGGCGGCGGGGGTGTTGATCTGGAAAAGGTTTCCACCATTCTGGTAAATGAATTTCGAGCTGGCATGTTAGGGCAGATCACCCTGGAGACAACGGCAATGATCCAGGCTGAAGAAAAGGCCATGGCGGAAAGACAAGAATAAAACAGTGAACCCAACTCGTCCGGATATTAATTTATGGCGTTAAACCCTAAGGGCCGGAAGGACTGCTAAAGCGCTCCCAGCGGTGATGCCTGACAGCCTGATTTCCCTGGCTGGTTTAATATTGTGTCCAATTGATTGATTGATCCGCTGCCTATCAACTGCTTATTGCCAAGCTGGGTATGATGGATGCATCCAAATACGATAATCAGGCAGGCTGGCATGACCACACGTTTTTCGCTATTGATGCGGCTTTTCTACCCACTGATTCTGGCCCCTATGCTGGCGGCATGTTCGGGCGATAACAATAACAACAACAAAGGTACCGAGCCCGAGTATCTGCCGATTGCAAACCCCGTGCTGTCACTGCCACCCGATGTTGGTGGGATAAACCTGCTGGCGGAAAATTTTGACCTGCAAGAGGTCGGATACCAGCAGTCCGAATACTTTCTTGAGGGCACAGCGTCTGCCTATACCAATCTCAATGAACTGACCGCGGATGGCCTGTGGGAGGTAGAAGTGGCTTCGGAGGCAGAATACAAAACCCGCATTGTGGTCAACCGCCCCATAGACGCGGCAGATTTCAGTGGCGATGTATTGATCGAGTGGCTGAACGTCACCGCCGGCTTCGAGACACCCCCCAGTTGGGGCACCGGACAACTGGAGATGCGCCGCGGGGGCGCAGTGTGGGTCGGTGTATCCGCGCAAATCGTTGGCATTGAGGGTAGCCCCAGCGGTGGCCTGCCCCTTCCCCTGTACCTGAAGGCTGTCGATCCTGAACGTTACGGAACGCTACTGCACCCCGGTGACAGTTTTTCCTATGATATTTTTTCCCAGGTAGCACAGGCAATTCGCAAGCCCGAGGGCATAGATCCCCTGGATGGCTTGACCCCACAGAAATTGATCGCCTATGGCGAGTCACAGTCAGCCGGCAGATTGGTCACCTATGTGAACGCGCTGCACCCACTTTACAACGCCTTTGACGGTTACATGGTACACAGCCGGGGGGATGGCAGTTCCGCGCTTGCCCAGGCCCCACAAACCGCCATTCCAACACCAGGTGCCGCGCGGATTCGCACGGACCTGAACGTCCCTGTGATGACCTTCGAAACCGAGACGGATGTGTTATTGCTGGGCTATGCCGCCGCACGCCAGCCCGACACTGACCTGATTCGCACCTGGGAAGTCCCCGGGACCGCGCACGGCGATTACTACACCTTTGTCTCCGGGCGCAACGATACGGTGGGCGATGCGGTCTTTGCCTCGGTCGTGGAGGAACGCTCAGTACTGGGATTCATCAACTGTGACAAGCCCATGAACAATGGTCCGCAACATTATGTGTTCAACACCGCAGTGCGCGCGCTGAATGCATGGGTAGCAGGTGGTAATCCGCCACCGGCCTCACCCCGCCTCGAGTTGAATGACGACGAATCCGATTATCTGTATGACAACCTGGGTAACGTAATGGGCGGCATACGCACCCCCTATGTTGATGCTCCCTCGGCGGTTTTGCGCGGTGAAGCCAACCTGGGAAACAGTTTCTGCTTTTTGTTTGGCACCACCGCACTCTTCAGCGCTGACCAGATGGCCAGCCTGTATGTGGACGAGGCCGGTTTTGTCGCGGCAGTGACCGAGGCGGCTGACTCGGCCGTTGAGGCGGGGTTCCTGTTGCGCGAAGATGCCGACGCAATAATTGCCTGGGCGCCACAGCAGTGGCGTTCACAAGCCGGGGGCTGACGTGAGACGCCATTGCCTGTCGGCTTAAGCCTCAGGGATTTTCGAGGCTGTCTGCCACCAGACGAGACAGCGCCCGCAATCCTACCGGCAGGGTACTTTCATCCACGAAGAACATTGGCGAGTGATTGCTCGGCGCCGTGCTCGCGTCCTGGCCCACCGGCGTCGCGCCGAGGAAGAAATAGAAACCCGGTACTTGCTGCTGGAAGAAGGAGAAATCCTCCGCACCGGTCACCAGATCAGACACGCTCACATGCTCCGCACCCACTACATCGTTCAGCACTTTCACGGCCCGCTCGGTTAACACTGGATCATTAATGGTGACCGGATAGCCAAATTCCCACGTCACCTCTGCCCTGGCGCCCTGGCTGTCGGCGATCGTCGCGACGGTGTGCTCCAGGCGCTGCTTGATGTCCTCGCGCATCTCCGGATCGAAGGCACGTACCGTACCCAGCATTTCCACGTGGTCGGGAATGATGTTGCCGCGTATACCGCCGTTGATTCGCCCCACGGAGATCACGGAGGGCGCCTTTGTCACATTGACCTGTCTACTGGCGATGGTCTGCAGGCCGAGCACTACCTGGGCGGCCGTCACAATGGGATCAATACCGCCCCAGGGCCGCGAGGCGTGGGTCTGCCGCCCCCAGATATCGATCTGAAAGCCGTCCGCACTGGCCATCAGCGGACCCGAGCGATAGGTGATCTCGCCGGCGTTGCCCGCTGACCAGACGTGCAGGCCGAAAATCGCATCGGGCTTCAAGCGTTCAAACAGCCCTTCCTTGAGCATCAAAAAGGCACCGCCCTCTTCGCCCTCGGGTGCGCCTTCTTCGGCGGGCTGGAATATGAACATGATTGTGCCGGGAACCTGCTCGCGCAACTCAGCGAAGATGGCAGCGACTCCCAGGCCCAGGGCAATGTGGGTATCGTGACCGCAGGCGTGCATAACGCCGGTGTCCGCGCCTCGGTACTCGCCGCGAGCCACCGACTTGAATGGAAGATCGCTAACCTCTTCTACCGGCAGGGCGTCGATGTCGGCACGAACGGCAATCACCGGCCCGGGCTTGCCGCCTTTGAGGATACCCACCACGCCGGTATGTGCGATACCGGTCAGGACTTCCATGCCCATACCTTCCAGTGCAATGGCAATGGTCTCAGCGGTCTTGAACTCGCGATTGCTCAGCTCGGGATGCTCGTGGAAGTAGCGGCGCCATTCCAGCACCCTGGCATCAATTTCCGGGGCCAGCGCATCCACACTGTCAGCCAGGGAGGGCTCGGCCACTACCACCGTAGGGCTCAAAGCCAATAACAGGCCAAACAAGGCAATCAATCGTTGCATGGTGAAACACTCCTCAGGGCATGAATCCTGACAAAAGGTTGCCGGCAGTCTGCGGGGGGCTGGCCGGGTGTAGCTGGTGCTGACAGATAATAGCCTAATGCAAGTAGCGGGCACCAGATGCCTGCCCAGGCTGTGTCAGCGCCAGGCGAACACCGGCTGCTCGTAACTGGAGACCCGTGTGGGTCTGCCGAAGATAGCCACTTCCCTGAATTGGTAGAGTACTGCGGCTGTGGGTGCATAAATACGCGTACCGCCAAAATGCATCGACAGCACGGGCCTGTCACTTTCGGGGATTGTTTCGAGGTGGGGTGAGTCGCTGCGGGACAACTCACGGAATGTAAACGGGTGGATGGCCGCCACTTCATCCGGGTTGGGTGCAAGCTGATCAAAGTCAATGTCAGCCCACAGCACTACCGGTGTTATCAGGTAACCGGAGCGGGTCTGGTAATCATCCAGCACACCTACCACGTTGGATTCGCTTAGCTCGAGGTTAATCTCCTCGTGCATTTCTCGCAGCGCGGCCTGTATTGCATTCTCGTCACCGTCTATTCTGCCCCCCGGCAGCGCCCACTGCCCTCTGTGTTCCCTGAGCGTGCCGGCGCGCTGGGTGACGATGACGGCGCACTCACCCTCATGCTCAAATACCGTAACTGCTACTGCGGCAGCACGCAGCCTGCGCTCGCCCTCTTGCCGGTCCTGGAATCGATGCAAATTGTCGCGAACCCGGTTCCGGGTGGCTGCTGTGAAGCGCATGCTTTCCAGTGCTTCCATGAGGTATGATTTTCGCTCTTAAGTTATTGCGGCTTGGCCCTCTCAGCATACTGGTACTATCACGGATTGGAAAATACAGGGCGACCCAATAGAGAATTCCAACATCAATGAATATTGATGGAAGAAGCATTGCCGCTGATTATTCGAATTGCCTATTGCCGCCTGAATTGCGAATTCGCCAGGGACAGGTTCAGCCGGTGAGCGGGTCCAGGGCGATATCCACCACGCTGCGGCCGCTCGCTAATGCCGCGTCCACTGTGGCGGTGCGCGCACTGAGTCGCGCAGCGCGAACCGCCCCGAGTTTGCGCGCCTCAGTCGGTCCCCGGTCGAGCACGGTGCGCACCGCTACTCTGACCGGGCTTGCCCTGAACAGATGTTTGCCATGGCGGCGCAGGGCTTTGGGGTCTATCTCGAATCCCAGGCCGGGCCGGGTGGGTAGAGGCAACCAACCCCGGTCATGTTGCCACGGTTCAAGCAGCAGGCCATCGCGGCCCTCTGGTACCCATCCGGGCGGGTCATAAGGGTATTCCAGCAGCTTCTGCTCCCGGTGCGGGTATGCCCCGAACAGCTGCAGGTTGATGGCGAAACCGATGCCGTTGGTCCACGTGTGGGGGCTGTACTGGGCGCCAGCGGCCTCAATTTGCCGGATGATCTCCCAGGTCGCGGCGATGCCGCCGGTAAAGACCGCGTCCGGCTGGTAAATGTCATAGCAGCCCCTGGCCAGCATCACGCCGAACTCGGGCAGGCCCTGGTTGTTCAATTCGCCCCCGCTGATAGGAACCGGCGAGGTTTGCCGAAGCTTGACGATATCGTCATAGGCGTCCATGGCCAGCGGCTCTTCCACCCAGGAAAAGTTGGCATCGCCCGCCGCCTCGCAGAAGGCGATAGCGCGCTGCAGGTCCCAGCGAGGGGCGTCGGCGAGCACCGCTACCCGCCAGCCCTGGTTGGCGTCTACCCCCAGTTCTACCTCATCGCCCACCGCACCGCGGGTATCGCGGATATGGGCGATATCCTGCTCCAATGTGGCGTCGTGCACCCGCAGCTTAACGGCTTTGAAGCCCTCGTCCACGCGCGCAGCTACCTCGTCGATTCGGTAGGCCGCATCCCTAACCGAGCCGGTGGAGGCGTAGAGCCGGACTTTACCTGGTGTGCCGCCCAGTAGTTCGTAAACCGGTTTGCCGACAGCCTTGCCGATAATGTCCCAGCAGGCAGGTTCAAGCCATCCCACCCGCCAACCGAGGTAACCCATCTCGCGGATTCGCTGGCGAATGCCGGGGATGTCATCGGCGCGCTCGCCCAGCAAGTAGGAGCCCAGCAGGTTGCCGAGCCCGGCCAGTTCCTTGCCCATCGACTGCACCGCACTATAGCCCTCAATACCATTGGCGGTGACCAGGCGCACCAGGGTGAAGCGGTTCTCACGCTGGCGCATCCCCGGGATCCAGGCCGGGAGAAACACATCGTCCAAGGGGATGCTGACATACCACAGGTCAATTCGGGTGATTTTCATTGGGCCTCCAGGCCTCTATCGCTTTAATCCCCCAGCCACGCTTCCAGATACGGCATCAACTGGGATAGCAGGGGCTCTGCCACGTTGGCGTTCACCTGCTCGAATACGCTGACCGCAGTCCAGACGCTGTAGTCCTCGCTGATGGCGGGGAGGTTGTCGGAGTAATTCACGTCCAGCACAATCGCCTTGAACTGGCTCTCGCCATTACTCCAGGGCGACCAGGCCGGCTGATTGCCACCGTTGGGATCACCCTGGCGGATGAAACTGCCCCAGTAGTCAACCATAACGGATGCCATGGCTTGCCGGCTGGACGCATTGCCCTCGTTGTATAGCAGGTCCCTGAATTCAGCCAGCAGGAATGTGTCCCAGTTGCCAAACATGAAGGGCAGCTCTGCGCCGTGGTGAGCACCACCTGTAGGGCCGAAAAACGAGGGCAGCGGACTGTTACCCTGGGCGTCGGGAGAGCCCCAGTTAAAGCGGTAGACATAAATGCCAGGATAGTCGTCCAGAGACCGCAAGTGCGTGGCGATATTGTCGGCGCCGGAAACCCGCCACAGGTCACTGACGTAGCGGCCCACTACCTCCCGCAATTCGTTGCTGGCATCGGGCAGCTGATTGAACCCGGCGGGATTGGTATAGAGCTTGAATTCGTCCTTATTGGTGCCAATCAGCAGGGGAACCTTGTTGGGGAAGTCACCGCTCTCAAACAGGTCATAGCCAGCCCTGGGCAACACGTGGCCGTCGCCGAAGATGGCGGCAGTGCCGGGGTTGTTGCGGATAATTTCCTCCGCGCTCTTGTCGCGCAGGTAGTCTGCCAACTCAGGGTCAGTCAACGGGGCGGGCGTTACGCCTTCCAGTGCCATCAGGTTATCCAGCAACGCCCCTGCGCCTGCGATAGCTTTTTCAGTACTGGTGACCTTGCCGCCGGCACTTTGCACAATGGCCTTGTGCAGCAGGCCCGTTGCCTGTGGCGCCAGCAACAGCGAGAGCACGTCGGCTCCACCGGCTGATTCGCCGGCTGCGGTCACATTATCTGCATCGCCGCCGAAGGCCGCGACGTTGTCCTGCACCCATTGCAGGGCAGCGACGATATCGAGGGTACCGAAATTGCCGGAATTGTCGTTGGCGTTACCGTCCTGCAGCGGCGGGTAGTACAGCCAGCCCAGGGGGCCGAGCCGGTAGTCGAGAGTTACCACCACGATATTCGCCTGGGCGGCCAGACGGGCGCCGTGGTACAGCGGCCAGTTGGCAGATTGCCAGACATTACCGCCGCCATGTATCCACACCATTACCGGCAGGTCACGCTCCTGGCTTTGCGGCCGCCATACATTCAGGTACAGGCAGTCCTCCTGGCCTACATACTCGCCGAAAAAATTAACCTGGGGGCACTCGATGGCAAACTCCCGGCTTTCCAGTGGTTCGGTCCAGGCGGTTGCGGGGCGTGGGGCTTTCCAGCGCAAAGCGCCAACAGGCGGCTCGGCATAGGGAATCCCCAGCCATTCCCAGGTGCCGGCCCGGTCGCTGTCCTGGCCGACAATGGGTCCGCTGACGAGGCTCACGGATGCTCCCAGCTCAGGAGGCGGTGGGTCGGCCGGAAAAATAGCCGTATCTTTGTTGCCGTTGTTGCCGTTGGAGCAGGCGGCAAGCAGCAGGAGTGTGTAAATCAGCAGGGCGGGACGGATTGACATAATCACCATATTCCTTTTCAAATGGGAGCCTGCTTCTGTGCAAAACACCGCCGGACTGATATATCCATTGACACCCTGTCGGCGCTGTCCGCTTGTAATCTACTTCAGTATACCCGAACACCGATTGTC
This sequence comes from uncultured Haliea sp., assembly GCA_963977485.1. Taxonomy (GTDB): domain Bacteria; phylum Pseudomonadota; class Gammaproteobacteria; order Pseudomonadales; family Halieaceae; genus JARRPM01. Next base: position 937,354 of record CAXBOW010000001.1, on the reverse strand, counting down.
GCATCTTTTACCTGGTGGCGAGTGGTTCCAGCCCACGGAGCCCCGGTGATGAATGGCGCATCAACCACCACTGCAGTTACGGACAATGACGCCCGGTGCTTGCTGCGCGGCGAATATTATCGACTTCTGCTTGAGTCTGATACTGTGACAAGCAATCACCCCAATTCACAAGTCGCTGCGGCATTATCTGCACCGAGACTTTGGAAAACCAGAAAGCTTAAGCGCCATCATGATTAAAAAGGATATAAATTTTATTAGAGATATTGCTCTTGAACAGGAAAGTAGCGCCCCACTCAACGCTTTCAGATTAATGAGCTTAGTTAGGAAAAGACGTCCTAATGGGCGCCTGATCAATAAAAAGCACGCGGAGCTTCGCCGCAAGTTACTTTCATTGCATATTCCAGGGGACAATAATGAGTCCAGAAAATCCTTAATCCTATTTTTTTGTCGGCATACAGTGGCATTCCTGCGCAACGTATTCCACAGATTTAGCGATAATGCCTCTGTCAGCACTCTAACTATCATGGAATTTGAGGCTCTAGCAAAAACCGCGCTCGCGCTTGAAAAGTGCGATCCCATGAGCTCATATAAACTCTGCCGATTGATTAAGACATACCATCCTGTAAGCCGTCTAATTAATGGGAAAGAAATAGAACTTCGCGAGAAGCTATTTGGCTATATGCTCACTGCTCGCGAAGATGGCACCACCGAAAGATTAAACGCGGTAGTAATTGGTTCTGTGATTGCCACGACAATGGAAATACCGTTCCGATTTAGCTGGGCTACTGAAGTTGGGGCGGTGAGAAACTCTCTTAGCTCGGTCAGCAACCAGCTTCCTGATTTTTTCCGAACTGATTTTGTGAACAAATTCTACATAAATTTTGAGGAGATGAAGAAGTACCAATTCACGGGTATTAGCATCCCGCAGTGCGAATTTTGCTCTAGCCTCAGGCTTAATAAACCAATTACTGTTGCGAAAAAAGAAAAGGCTTTATCAAAATATTTGAATTTCAGCCCTTCAGTTCGAATTAGTTCGAAGCTATCTATATCGCTAAAATGCGAAATCGCCAACGCTTTTCGTAATATCTTGAGCGATGACTACTTGAATCTATTGCCCAACTTTCAAGCAACGTTAGGACACTTTCTAGGCATTCACTACCGAGGTGGGGATGTAATTTACGGAGATTACAGACATGGCCAGCATGCTGTTGGTGGAAAATCTGCACCAATGCCCATCATTGAAGACCTAATCAATAATCACAAGGACAAAAATATACTGCTATTTGGCACTCCAATCGGCGACACGCAGAGAGACCTGGAGTATCTCAATGATAAATACAGCAATGTTTACCTTTCAACAAAGTTCTCGAATCACGACCATGATCTTGTAATACAAGATTCTATGATGATGTCATGTTGCGATTCACTAATCGCATATAGTCGTACAGGTGTAGCTCGCCTGGCGGCATTATTTAATCCAACTTTAAGCCGGACCTCTTTTGAGGATATTTATTCGAACGAAGATTTCTACAGGCTCTGTTTGGAAAACATCGAAAATGATAACTACAACCCCATACAGCGATCATATATCAATGTACGTGCACTCGCTCTTAGCGATGAGCTGGCTGTAGCACAAGGCACCAAAGATTTATTCATCTCAAATATTCAAAGGCTGGACCCTGAGAATAGAATGCGCTGGCTTCACGAACGGCAAGCCAAATCCATCTGACTCATAGTTGGTGGGTGCATGCGACCCCCGTCATTCCTTCCCTTCCATCTTTGCCTTAAGATCGGCAAAGGGATTATGGGTTGCAGGTTTTACCGCTGTGTCCTTTGTACGGCCATAACGCACCAGGTTTTCAAACTTGGTGTGTTCTTCGTCGTGGCAATAAATACACAGCAGCTCCCAGTTGCTGCCGTCATTGGGGTTATTGTCGTGATTGTGATCGACATGATGTACGGTAAGCTCCGATAGATTCTTCCTATCAAATTCCCGAGCGCAACGCCCGCAAATCCACGGGTATATTTTTATAGCACGCTCTCGATAGCCTTTTTCACGTTTAGCGTTGTATTCAAGCTGCTCGGCACGCGCTTTTTCGAAGCCTTTGGATGATGGCTTTACAATGGTCATGGCGTTCCCGCCCTCTTTATATAACTAAATTTCTGCAATATCACCCGACCCACTATCGCCATACGCCACGGAAAAAAAATAGCAGGGATTTGACAAATTAGAGTCCCGAAATCTGACGAAGCGAGTTACTACTATGTTATCTATCCTAGCTTAACGATAGTCATTCCACCAATTACCCGCCTTGATCCCAAGGCCCGCCAGAGATAATGCCTTCTTCCATGGATCTTCACAAAGATTTCGCCAATGTCGCTATGGCCCAGGTTGAGCCTGTAGTATAGCCAAACGACGAAACTGTTAAGATCGAACCGCAAACTCTGAGAGAATGGAAGAGGAATGCGATAATAGCTTAGGCATGGGAGTTCCAATGGTGTCCATTGATAACGAGGACGCGCTGCGCGCACATTATCCACCGAAATCGAGGATTGTCAGCCTGAAATGTCTGCCGGCAATAGACGAACACATTGCCCGGTTCATTTCTCTGTCACCCTTCCTGGTTATCGGTTCCAGTCATCCTGATCGCGGCACAGACGTCAGTCCACGCGGCGATGCGCCCGGTTTCGTACAGGTGATTGACAGCCATACAGTGATGATCCCCGACCGGCCCGGCAACAACCGCCTGGACACGTTTTCGAATATTATTGTCAACCCGGAGGTAGGGCTGATATTTTTTATACCCGGTGTGGAGGAAACAGCGCGCGTGAACGGCCGTGCGCAGATCGTGACAGACGCGCCAACCCTGGAAACATTTGAGGTAAACGGAAAAACGCCGCGAGCTGCGATTCTCGTTGAAGTGCAGGAGGCCTACCTGCACTGCGCCAAAGCGCTTAAACGGTCAAAGCTCTGGCAGGACGATTATAAAATCGATCGCACAGACCTGCCCACGCTGGGCAAAATGGTGTCCGACCAGATAAAGGGTGAGATTAGTGCAGAAGACGCCGAAGCAGGTGTCCAGGCAAGCTACCGGGATCGCATGTGGTAGGCCAGGAATGGAGCACGGTGCTGATACTTCACTCACCGATTATAGAACTCCGGGCCTGTTAAGGTGTCAGTATCTTAGAAACTACATGTCTTTACATAAATTTACCCTTGTTCGCCGGGAACTTGGGGATAATGAGGTAATATACGCACACATATTTACCACGCTGCCCCAGTCAGGTTCACTGCTGATTTAGACAAGGGCACCGCCAACTCAGTTCGGATAACTATCGATGCAAAACACATGGGTGAGACGCCTGCTGCCGCTGCTGGTTCTGGCCGCAGCTGCGGCAATTGCGCTGCTGTTGATTAACAGCCGTTCCGAGCTGCCGCGCCGGGAAGGCGTTGCCACGGTTCCCGTGGTAGAGATTTTGACCGTCGAACCCGGGCCGGTGCCAGTCACAGTGAACTCCCGTGGAACTGTTGCCGCCAGAACAAATATCGAGCTCATATCGGAGGTCTCGGGCCGGGTTGTGGAGGTCGCGCCCGAATTTGTGGAGGGAGGTGCTGTCAGTGAGGGCACCGTGCTATTGCGCATAGACCCCATCGATTACGAAGTTGCCCTGTCGGTCGCGCGCGCCGCCGTCGCCAGTGCCAAACTGTCCCTGGCGGAAGTACAGGTGCTGGTTATGCGCGCCTCCATCGACGAAGCCGAGGCCCAGGTGGAGGCTGCGCAAGACAAATTGCGTCAAGCCCAGGCGGACCTGGCCAATACGACTATAGCGGCTCCCTTTGACGCAATCATCGACACCAAACACGCAGACCTCGGACAGTATGTGCAGGCGGGATCGGCGCTTATGGGGCTGCTAGGCACCGCCAGCGTAGAGGTGCGATTGCCATTGCTGCCCGCGGACGTGCCTTTTGTTCGCTACGGGCAGTCAGCGGACGGCAGTTGGCCGATGGCGACCCTCACAGGAAGTTTTGGTGCCATTGAACGCAGCTGGCAAGCTCGCCTGGTTCGCCTGGAGCAGCGTGTTGACGAGGAGACTCGGGTGTTTTACCTGGTTGCGGAGGTCATCGCTCCCTACGACACCGCAATACACGCCTGGCCTCTTTCAGTAGGTCTCTTTGTACAGGCACAGATTCTCGGTGGAGAGCTTCCCATGGCAACCCGCATCCCCCGATCGGCGCTGCATGGTGACTCCGTCTACCTGGTGGATCAGGGCAGTGTCCACAAACGTCCTGTCACAATATTGCGCCGGGAACAGGATAGCGTCATTGTCGGCGAGGGTTTGTCCAGCGGTGATCAGGTGATCGTGTCGCGCCTGGATCTCATGGTGGAAGGCATGCCTGTGACGGTGCAATAGGATGCAGCCCATGCAGGAGCGCGGTGCCATTGCCTGGATGGCAGGCAACCCGGTTGCCGCCAATTTACTGATGCTGGTCGTCATGGTCGGCGGCCTGGCTTCGCTGTCCAACATGACCAAGGAAGTGTTTCCTACCTTCCCGTCTGAGACAGTCACTGTCACTGTGCCCTACCCCGGTAGTTCGCCGGAGGAAGTGGAAGAGGGCATCGTCCGCAAGATCGAGGAGGCTGTTCAGGACATCGTCGGGGTGGACGAAATCTACTCGGTTGCCCAGGAGGGCGTGGGTGTAGTAACCGTGTTGCTTGAGCCGGGCACACCCATGGCCAAGGCCCTGGGCCAGATCAAGTCCAGAGTTGACGGCATCTCCTCTTTTCCCCGGGATGCGGAAGAACCGGTGGTGGATGAGATACTGCGCCGGACCCGGGCGATGCAACTAACCCTGTACGGCCCCCTGGAGGAGTTTCAGCTCAAGGAACTGGCGCAGCAGTTGCGTGATGAGGTGTTATTACTGCCGGGTATCACTCAGGTAACGCTTAAAGGCGGCCGAGACTACGAAATTTCTATTGAAGTTTCCGACACGGCCCTGCGTCGCTACGGGCTGACTTTTTCCCACGTGGTTGCCGCGGTGCAGGCGCGTTCACGCGATTTACCCGGTGGCAAGCTGCGCACTGACACTGGCTCCATTACCCTGCGCTCGGTCGGGCAGGCCTACAGCGGCGAAGAGTTTGCCGACCTGACACTGATAAGCCGCGACGACGGCACCAGAATATTGCTGGGCGATGTGGCCACGGTGCGGGATGCCTTTGAGGACCAGCCCGTATTGAGCCGGCTGAATGGCAAACCCAGCATTACCCTGGAGGTTGACCGGGTCGGCGATCAGGATGTGCTGGCGATGACCCGTGAATTGCGAGAATTTGTCGAGCGTAAACAACTGGATTTACCCCCTGGGGTGGAGTTTACCGCCTGGTCTGATCGCAGTACGGTCCTCAAGGGGCGCATTGAACTTATGCTCAAAAGCGCTGTACAGGGTGCGATTCTGGTGCTGATCACACTGGCCCTGTTTCTCGATCTGTCGCTGGCGTTCTGGGTGATGCTGGGTGTGCCCTTCTCTGCCCTGGGCGCTCTGCTGGCGATCAACCTGCTGGGCTTACCTGTCTCCATCAATGTCATCTCGGTGTTCGGTTTCATCCTGGTGCTTGGGATGTTGGTAGATGACGGCATTGTCACGGCTGAAAGTGCCTACGCCCAGCTTGAACAGGAAAACGATGGAGCCGACAGCATCGTCCGGGGTGTGCGCAGAGTGGCGGTAGCGACTATCTTTGGCGCTCTCACCACGATGATTGCATTTTTACCTGCCTGGTTTTTGAATGAGGGCTTTGCCCGCATACTCACCCACATAGCGCCCATCGTGGTATTTTGCCTGGCCTTTTCACTGCTGGAAACCAAGCTGATACTGCCCGCTCACCTGCGTCATATTAAGGTCGGTGGGCAAAAGAAAAGAACAGGCTTGCTGGGGCGATTCACGGCAATACAGCAGGCCTGTGCTGGCGGTTTGCAGCGCTTTGCCAACACTCATTACCGGGCAGCGCTGGAGTGGGCGGTGCACATGCGCTACACGACTTTGGCTATCTTTGTGGCCGGGCTGATAATTTGTGTGTCGCTGATACCGGCGGGAATCGTACGCTTTGTGTTCTTTCCCAGTGTGCCTTCCGATCAGATCAACATCACGCTCAAGATGCCCCAGGGCACGCCCTGGCAAAAGACTCACGACTACACCCTGCTGATCGAGGAAGCGGCAAGGGAGATGGACGCACGCTACCGCGAGGAGACCGGTTCCGGACAGGGAGCGATACTGGAGTTGATGTCTTTGTCAGTCGAAGACACAGAGTCGAAGCTGACGGTGGAATTGGTTCCCAGTACCGAGCGCAATATCACCTCGGTTGAGATGGCGGTCTGGTTGCGCGAGAGCCTGGGCGAACTCAGCGGCGTGCAGTCGCTTGTGTTCGATGCCAATGCCGGGCCGGGTGGGTCCGCAGTCAATGTTGAAATGTCCGGGCAAGATCTCGACGCCCTGCGCGGCGCTGCCAGTGAGCTGAAGGCCGCACTGGTGGGCTTTGAGGGCGTATCTGACATCAGGGACAGCTTCGATGCTGGCGGGCCCGAGCTGGATATCAGAGTGACCCCTGAGGGAGATGCACTGGGGCTGGGGCAGGTAGAGCTTGCCACACAGGTGCGCCAGGCATTTTTCGGCGCCGAAATACAGCGCCTGCAGCGGGGCCGCGATGAGGTGCGCGTTTACGTGCGTTTTCCTGCGGAAGAGCGCGCCACGGTGGAGTCCTTGCACTCCATGTGGATCGATGTACCAGGGCGCGGCAAGGTCCCATTCGCGGTGGTAGGCGAAGCCAGGGAGCTTACCGGGGTCAGCGTCATCAACCGTTACAATCGCCAGCGTGTGGTAAACGTGGAGGCGGATGTTGACAAGGCCCGCATTGAACCCGGCGCCGTCAACCAGGAGATTACCAACACACTGCTGCCCGAAATCCTGGCGCGTTACCCCGGGGTGACAACTCGCCTGAGTGGCGAGGCGGAGGAGCAGGCAGAAACGACTGACTCACTGCTTCTTGGCATGATTGCCGTGTTACTGATGATTTATGCCGCGCTGGCTATTCCACTGCGAAGCTACAGCTTACCGATGCTCATTATGTCCGTTATTCCCTTTGGCATTGTGGGGGCGATTCTGGGGCACCTGATCGTGGGTAGCCCGGTGAGTATGCTCTCTGCCATAGGCATGCTTGGCTTGACCGGTATTGTGGTAAACGACAGCCTGGTGATGGTGGACAACATTAATGAACGCCTGCGCTCGCAAGCAGAGCACTGGCGAGACGCTGTGATCAAGGGCGCCGTACAGCGGTTTCGGCCCGTGGTATTAACCTCGGTAACAACGTTTATGGGGCTGTTACCCATACAGCTTGAGACCTCGCTGCAGGCACAGTTTGTCAAGCCGATGGCTATTTCGGTTGGCTTCGGCGTGTTGTTTGCTACCTTCGTAACGCTGCTGCTGGTTCCCGTACTCTATTACATTGGCCGCGATATCAAGGCACTATTTGTCAGCGCCGCACCCGAGCCGGGATAAGCAGCGCAGTGTAGATACTGCCACACATCCTCTATGCAGCGATGCGACTCGCCTGGATAAGGATATTGCGCGGCGTGAGATGCCGTTCGCAAAATTCGCCAACGACCACCTGGTAGCCATTTTCCTCAAGGTATAAGGCGCGATCCAGAGCCAGCCAGAGTTCCAGCGGTCGCTGGAAAAGCTGCTGCACCAGCTCCATTTGTTGCAGCGCCGGCAATCGGGCCTCAGCCTGCAGCAGGCAATCGTCTATTTGTACCGCGCTGGCCGGTGGCAGACCTTTCCTGTCGATCGCCCAGTGGATGAAATCGGTAAAACTGCCGCCCAGATATTTACGCGGGATAGTCGGCAGCGGAAGGTAAGTATCCTCCTCGCGCAGGCTGCGCTGCAGGCAATCGAATGCCAGTCTCCAGCGCAGTTCCAGGGAGCGAAGGCGGCTGGCGCGCGCGCCACCGGTAACTGTCTCCCGCAGGGGAATGTGCAAATCTGATTTATACAGCCGTAGGCCACTACGCTGACCCGCAATCGACAAGGGTGTATAGCGCTCCTCGTCAATAAGGTAATAGCAGCAGGGTACTACGGACACGGCCTGCCCTCCTCGCGCCACAACCTGCTGCAACAAATGCATATGCAGTTGGCCGCAGGCGTGTAGTGCCACAGTGTGACTTTCGGCCGACAGCAGGCCATCCAGTTGATCCCGGAATACATCGCAGTGGTGGAATGTCATGGCAACACCGGCGCGTGCAGCGAGCTTTTCACCCGCCTTGCACAGTGCCGTTTGGCGCTCCAGGCTGTCTACGCTGGTTGCTCCGTCGGCGGCCAGTAGCCTTCCGAGGTGCCCCTTGCCGCTGCACCATTCCACGATCGACTGGCCTGTCGGTACCAGGCCGGCAAAGGCAGTGATCTGATCCCACTTGCGCCTGCCAACCCCGTGTTCAAGTTGCCGACCATTGATGATACTTCGGGGCTGTAACTGCGGTAGCTGGCACAGGCTGTGGAGCTCGCCCGCCACGGGTATCCACCGCTGCAGGAAAAGGCGCCGGCGATTAGCGTCGCTGATGTAACTGGCCAGTTCGCCCGATGGCAAATCGATCAGCGCCGTGTGTAGAGTCGGTGCCTGTGATTGCCAGCGGCTGTGTATGGTGTGGAAAGGCTGAAATTGCCACCACTGGCGATATTCCCGGAGTAGGTCATCCAGTCGATGGAATGTTTGAGCCAGCATCTTTGTCACTTTTTCTCTTTGCCAACGCGGAGCGGTAGTCTAACGTCACTGACCGCACTGGCAAGCTAACTTCCTGAATTCAGAATAACCCAGCCCCGGATCCAGAATAAGCGAACGCGCATTCTCCACTGGTGATCTCTATCACGAGGGGGCAGAGCCAGATTTCGCCGCAGTGCTGACCATAACGCCCTGCTCGTCCATGACGATTTTATCCCCCAGAATCTCTCTGGCCTCCCTGAAACAGGCCACGGCGCGAGGCACCCCGGCATAGATACCCACCGCATGGATGATGGCGCGAATCTCCTCAATGCTCACTCCGTTGGTAATCGCACCGCGACAATGCAAATTCCACTCATGCATATTACCCAGCGCGCCGAGCATCGAAAGATTCATCATGGAGCGTGTCTTGGCATCTATTGCAGTATCAGCCCAGCCGAATCCCCAACACCAGGAGGTCATCGCTTCCTGAAACGGCCGTGTAAATTCATCTGCCTGAGCCAGAGAGCTCTCTACATACTCTTCTCCAAGCGTTGCCTTGCGCTGCGCCAAACCTTTGCTAAACAAACTGTCGTTCATAAGATCTCCAATCATTCCATTAGATGCCGATTCATCAACTGCCGGCCAGATTTATCCCATATCACACGGCGTGAGCTCCAGTTCCACAGAAATCTGCTGCTAACCGAAACCCCGCTTATCAGAAAATTACCAAGGTAAATCCGTTTTGCATAGGCAAATTTCAGGCGCTACCGGGCACATCCGGGAAGCGCAAATATAATAGTTGCATTAGCTTTGAATCAAAGCTATTATTTTTTTCAGTGACGACTTACCGAAACACTCGGAGAATACCTTATGACCACGGATAACAGCCCAAACCCCATTTTGGCCGCCCGGCCGCAAAGCCATTTCGTCGAAGCCGGAGGCCTAAAGACGCACTATGTTGAGAGCGGGGTTGGCACACCCACTATTCTAATACACGGCGGGGGAGCTGGCGCGGATGGTTGGGGAAACTGGCGCAACTGCCTGCCGCTGTTTGGTGAGTCCGTGCGCGCTATGGCGATTGACCTCGTAGGGTTTGGTAACAGCAGCAAACCGGATCCGGCCACCTTCGTATACTCCCAGGATGCACGCGACCAGCAGTTGGCGGACTTTATAGAAGCACTGGATGCCGGCCCGGTAAACCTGGTGGGAAACTCGACCGGCGGTCTCACAGCTATTGGCGCGGCACTACTCAAGCCCAACCTGGTCAACAAGGTAGTACTGATGGGAAGTGCCGGAATCGAAACCGGCGTGATAGCACCACTGAAAGCACTAACCGAATACGACTTTACGCCAGCCGGCATGCGCCGCATTATTTCAAGCCTTGCGAATCCCGATTTTCCCATTGAGGATGACCTGATCACCTACCGTTATCAGTTGTCAATTGACCCTGAAGTCCGTGCCGGATACAGCGCCTTCATGCGTTGGATCGGCGAACAAAATGGCCTTCATCGCCCAGAGGAATTTATTGCCCGGCTCAAGCACAAGACGCTGGTTGTTCACGGCAAGGAAGACAAAGTCGTACCGCTATCCAGTGGGCTACGACTACTGGAATTGATCGACAACAGCTCAGGATATATTCTCCCGCACTGTGGCCACTGGGCTATGATGGAATACTCTCAGGCATTTACCCGGGTCACTCTGGACTTTCTGCTGAACGACTGAAGCCATAACGAGGGTCTTTCAACATGAGCATAAGCAGTCTCGGCTATGTCGGTCTCAACGTCTCGGATATCGATGGCTGGCATGCTCTTCTCACTTCGGTATTTGCGCTGGAACGGCGCGATAGCGACAGCCTCCACCAATACCGTATGGACACCTGGTCACAACGGCTATCCCTGCACGCCGATACCGGCGATGGCATCGCCTATGTCGGTTGGGAAGTCACAGACGAGCAGGCGGTTGACTCGCTCACCAGGAAACTGGAAGCTGCAGGCGTTCATGTTGAGGCGCTGCCTGCAAAAGAATGCAGTGAACGCGCAATGTTAGCTGGGGTATGGTTTGTCGATCCTGTTATGGGTGTGCGGCACGAACTCTTTTACGGCCCCACCATTCTGAGTGAGCAATTCGCGCCCGCCCGACCGATGCAAGGCTACATCACGGGCGATCAGGGGATGGGACACGTGGTGCTGATGACCTCGCAGCAAACGGAAGCCGTTCACTTTTTTACCAATGTGCTGGGTTTTAAAGTATCCGATGTCATGGACTTTGGCGGGGAGGAATGGGGCGGGTATTTTCGCCACGTATTCATGCATTGCAACTCCCGCCACCACTCTCTGGCCATCATGAGCCCGCCTACCGGCGATGCGGAAGGCAAGCTAAACCACCTTGCGCTGACGGTACAATCCTTTGATGACGTGGGTTATGCCTATGACATTGTACGCCATCAAAAAATACCCGTATTAATGACCCTGGGTAAACATGTGAATGATCTGGCCACCAGCTTTTATGTTGGCACCCCTTCCCAATCGGCAATTGAGATGACCTACGGCGGCATAAGCGTGGGGGAAAACTGGACAGTGAAACACTACGATGACACGAAAATATGGGGGCACCATCTCTACCTGCCGCCCCGCCCCCTGGCTTAGGTACAACACCTGCCGTTAATAGAACACGCTGACAGACAAGGAATGTAACATGCCCCGAATAGCCCCCTTGCCAGCCTCTGTGCTGGACGATAGTCACACTCAATTACTGGACAAACTTAATGTGCTGCTGGGCTTCGAATGTAACGACTGGCTTACCCTGGCGCATGTGCCGCCGCTGATGGCCAGCGCCATGAGCCTTTGTTCCAGTGCAATCGACGCAGCTGAGGATTGCGGAGAGGACCTCCGTTGGCTGGTGTGCTTTGCCTCTTCGCGCGCTTTCGGTTGCCAGTACTGTGTCGCTCACTCTGCCTATACCGCCACTCGACTCGGCGTGCCCGAAGCCAAACTGCTGGACATCGACCAATACGAGACCTCAGCGGCCTACTCAGAGCCAGAGCGCGCGGGTATTCGGGTTGCCATCGGCATGGGGACCTGCCCTACCAGCGTAAAAGACGCGGATTTCGACGAACTGCGCAAATATTTTTCAGAGTCACAGATCGTGGCGCTTTGCGGGCTCTCCTCCATGATGGGCTTTTTCAATCGCTGGAACGACGCGATGGCAACCGAACTGGAAACCCCTCCTAAAGAGAACGCGGCTCTACTGCTGTCCTCCACCGGCTGGTCAGCCGGGAAGCACGAATAGGATCAGTAGTATCCGGGCTATTCTCTATAGATGTTCAGTTTTGCTGTCCTGGGATGCCGACTCAACGCTGGCATAGCGCCCTGCCCTCCTGCCGGAGAACACGCAATCGGATATAGACAAACCACTGACATACGTGTTCGATGCGACACCTATCGCATTGCGCCCCGCTGCATATAACTTTGGGATGGTACCGCCATCGATACTTATCACCTGCCCTGTATTCTCGGCAACCGCCAGGCCACCCAGAGATATGGTGGGGAAAAAGTAGGTCTTACTGGTCACCGAAATATCGAGGGCATAGAAGGATGCGTCGACCAGGGGCGATAGATAGTCCACGTGCTTGGCGAATCGGGTACTCTCTTTCCCTTCAATCGCACGGTTATAATGCTCAATCGAGTCCTTCAGCCTGTCAGGCTGCATTTTGCACTTTACCGCCAATTCCTCCACCGTTTTTGCCTTCGTGGCACCGAAAAGCAAACTCAGCAAAGCCGGCGCACACTGCGTGCGAAATAATTTACCCGGCCCGGGAAGGGCCTGCCGCATGGCCTGCCAATAGAGCTTTCTATCGAGAATAATAAATGCCCTGCCGTTATTATCTTCGACAACGTGGTAGCCAATCTTAGCGCCGTAGCAGTCTTCAGACACAATTCTTTCGCCGAGACCATTGACGATAATACCTTTGGCAAAGGCCGAGGGAGGGAGGATATTGAGCCAGGCTGAGATATTGTCCATTCGCTCCACCCTGCTGCCAACGGATTGACCCAGCCGGATGCCACTGCCATTACAGCCAATACTGCCTAGCGGCGCTGCATTAATATATTTCGGCGCGTGGTAGGCAACCATGTCCCGATTGTGGCTGAAACCACCAGCGCTCAATATCACGGACTTGCTAACACCAATAAGAATACGTTCGCCATTTTTCTCCAAAATCGCATCGGCCTCCCTGGCAAGTTTCAACGCCCGTTTCGGAGACAATAGCGTCAGCGTACTGGAAAACTTCCGATTAATTTTCGCCAACCGTCCCATGGCTTTGGGATTTTCGGGCAGTTTGAGTAGCTCGACACCGATAATTTTCTTGTCCTGGTCCAGTACCAGCCGTCGAACCTCGCTGTAACTGTACAGTTTCAGCCCCCTGGTCAGCGCAGATTCTTTCAGGGGAGTGAAGAAGTTTGGGCCGGAGAGGCCTTTGCCAACGGCTCTGTGCCCACGTGGGGCCGGTTTTGCCTGACTGGAATAAGCTGGTTGCAGCTCGTTACCGGAATAATAGAGGAAATATTTGTCGCTGGGATAAGAGGTTTTTACTGGACATAAGGCCGCGGAAAATTCGACGCCATATTTTTCCAGCCATTTCAGGTTGTCACTGCTACTGGTACAAAATTCACGGAGAGTATCCTCCGACACCACATCCTGTGCCTCCAGCTTAAGATAGTTGTACATTTCTTCAGGTGTATCCTCAAAGCCGGCCTTTTGTTGTTGCTCCGTCCCGCCACCACCGTAATATACGCCACCAGACATGGCGGTCGCACCACCACCGCAAAACCGATCGACAGCCGCTACCTGAACATTCTGTTCAAGCGCCTCAAGTGCAGCGCAAACACCTGCCCCGCCCAGCCCCACAACCAGCACGTCAGTAGTGTCATCCCAATGTATTGTTTCACTCTTTTGCACTACCAGAGGGGCTTCGGTGCGAGAGTGCCAGTGTGGGCTTGATGGATCCATAAAAATAAACCGTTGGTAAATTCAGGAACTGCCCTGCCCCGTTATATGTTTTGCGGCGAGGTAGGCAAATGTCATTGCCGGGCCCAGGGTTGACCCCGGCCCGGGATAAGTTGTCAAAATGCCCGCCGCACAGTTACCGGCCGCGTACAAACCCTGTATCGGGCTCGCATCTTCCCGCAGCACCTGGGCATTTTTATCTATTGCAATTCCGCCCTGCGTGCCGATGTCGCCAGGGTCAATTTTCATGGCATAGAAGGGTGGCCGTAGCACTGGAGCAAGACAGGGGTTGGGTTTTACAGTGGGATCGGAATAATAACGATCATGAAGCGCCTCGCCACGATGAAAATCGAGATCTTTGCCGGTTTTGGCATAGGCGTTTACTTTGCCTATGGTCGCGGCGAGCCCACTTTGATCGACACCGATACATGAGGCCAGTTCAGATATGCTCTCCGCTTTAGTCAGAAATCTATCTTCGAAGTATTTTTTGGGTATTAAAAAATCCGGCCACATCTTGCCGGGCAAGAGCGGTCCAACGATATAGTTCTTGCGGTGTCGCTCATCGAATATCATGTAGTAGGGTGCTGGCGAACCACCATTGCCGTGCTCTTTGTGCAAAGCCCTCATAAACATCATGTAATTCTGTGATTCATTGGCAACCCGGTTTCCGAGAGCATCAACTACGAAATTTCCCGGTAGCGACTTTTCAAAGATACTCATTCGGGGATATGTTTCCCCCGGAACGCTGATGGTTGTGCTCCACCAGGCATTGCTCATCAAGCGGCTGGCTGCGCCGATCATTCCGGCGGCCTGTAAGGCATCACCCGTGTTGCACCGACTGCCGCCGCTCCACTCAGCATTCGTGGGCTCAGGAAGGTGTTGCTCGCGCAGTGCCTGATTGTGTTCAAATCCCCCCGAGGCCAATATCACAGCTTTACTGACAGGGATAAACTGCGGTCGACCTTCCTTTTCTATCTTTGCGCCAACTACTCGACCGTTTTCATACACCAGGTCGACGAGCTTTGTGTTTAGCCAAAGTGGAATATTGCGCTTTATCATCGATAGCCTGAGGCGCGCAACACCCGCCGCGCCCATTGTCAGCCGCCTGGTTTGCGAGCCCCGCACACGCATGGGCAGGTCGACAGCGTATTTTACTGCCTCTTTCATAACAATGGATTTCCACCCCGGGAGCCGGCCCATTAAATAGTGCAATTCTTGCTGGGTGAAATGCAGCCGACCGAAAACCTTTACCATCGGATTGGGTGGGGTCTGGTCCCGGAAAACATCACCAAGTTTGGTCGTGGATATGGGAGACGGCTCCATTGAGCGGTGGCCGGATTTCGCACCACCCGCATCGGAGAAGTAATCGGGATAGGCCCCCAGACTTTCATAACGTACATCCGTATGCTCATGCAGGAAATTGACCATCTCCGGGGCAGCCTTGAGATAAGCCATCAACATCTCGTCGGAAGTCTCGTCCTCCGGAGTTGTCTCACGCAAATATTGGAAGGCTTCCTCCAGTGAGTCAGTTGCGTCAGCCTCTATTGCATACCGGTTACAGGGCACCCAAACACCGCCACCCGACATGGCACTTGTGCCGCCGTACATACGGTCTTTTTCAATCACAAGCACATTTTTTGCACCCATGATATGAGCACTAAGAGCGGCTGTCATTCCACCATTTCCACTGCCAACGACTAGTACATCGACGTCAAGATCACTCACAAAAAATATCCCATATTATTTTTCTAGTGGCATGAAATAAATTCACGCTGTACTACTCGTTAAGGAATTCCAGACACTCTCGATTAAAAAGTCCGGGATATTCCACCATCACCCAGTGCCCGCATTCGGTCAGCATGACAAAACGGGTATGTTGACAATTATTCAGCATCTTTGTTGCACCGCTAACGGGACAGAACAGATCGTTCATACCCCAAAAACCAAGAATCGGACAGGACAGTTCTGACAACTGTTGAGTCTGGTCGGGAACGCTCAGCGTACTCAACACCTCCCTGGGCTGCTGCTTCATTACCGCAAAGCGCTCATCAACTATGTCATCCAGCGCCCCTCCGAGAATACAAGGATTATGGAGCTGCAGCTTTAACAGATCCTTTAGGCTACTACGATCCAGGCCCGCGTCGCTCAGGAAACCAGACATCATGGCCTGGATACCCGGCATTTTCCTGTACTCATCGATGTGCTCGATTCCACCCGGTGCCATTAGTATCAGTCTGGATATTCTCTCGGGCCAATGCAGCGCTATATGTATTGCCACAGCCCCGCCAAGGGAGTTGCCGACAAGGACACAGTTTTCTACACCGAGGACATCCAGAAACATCACCAGACTATCAGCGAAAAATTTCAGGTGGTACTCACAATCAATCGGCTTACTCGAATAACCAAACCCCACAAGGTCAGGAACGATAGCCCTGTAGCCAGCGTCGGCGAAAACCGGAAAGTTGGATTTGAAATTACTGTAACCGCTCGCTCCCGGACCACTCCCGTGAATAAATACCACCTCTGGGCCAACACCCGCTTCGTGGTAGTGAATATTCAGACCGCCTTCGATCTCACAAAACTTTCCTTCAGGTAATGCCACGTAAGATTTCCCGTTTAGCTGTAGTGATCAAATAAAGTAATCCTGACTTTCCAGTCCAAGTCGAATTCCACCAAAATTGTGTGCGTACTTGTCTGGAACATTGGCGACATGTGCCCTCGCCGCATGGAGATCGAGGAAACGCCGGACAACCGGGCTGGCCAGATAGATGCCCCGGCCGCCAAGATTATGCTGTAGCCTGGTAACAGCCTCTGCACATACCTCCACCACGACCGCGGAGTCGTAGCGGAATTTCACCCGCTCATCTATTGAATTAGGTGTCTCGTTCTCCGCCGCACAGTACAAGGCGTCCATATTATGGAACAGCGTTCGCTGCAAACTGTCTATCGCGCTTTCTACTTCGGCCACAAGCGTCTGTGCTACCGGATCATGGACTGTAGCTTTATCAGAAAAAGACGGAATCCGCTTGGCAGCAATCTTCAGATAATCATCCAGCGCCCCACGAGTGGCGCCGATTGCTGATGTAGACACTGATCGGACAAAAATCTGCGCCCAGGGAATGCGATATAGCGGGCCGGAATTAACCTCGTTACCGGGGTTCTGGCACATATAACCATCGACGAGCTTGTGGGTGCGGTAATCGGGTACGAATACACTGTCAACTACGATATCGTTACTACCCGTTGCCTTGAGGCCAAGCACCTCCCAATTATCTGCGATGCGGTAGTCTTTACGAGGAAGTAAAAACGTACGCATCTCCGGCGCACCGGTTTCGCTGATATCTGCCGGTATCAAGCCACCCAGAAGAACCCAGTCACAATGCTTACAACCACTGGAGAATGACCAGTGGCCACTGACAGTAAACCCGCCCTCAGCCTTTTCAATCTTCGCTGCGGGCTGGTAGGACGATGAAACCAGGGTACTGTCATCCGTTCCCCACACCTCTTCCTGCGCTCTTTCGTCAAACAGCGCCAATTGAAAAGGATGGACACCTATCACGCCGTAAATCCATGCGGTGGACATACAGGATTCAGCCAGCGCCATTTGTACTTTAAAGAATGTACTTGGGTGCATCTCGTAGCCGTTCCATCTTTTTGGCTGTAAAATTCGGAAAAGCCCCGCATCCGTCATCGCGCGGACTGTTTCCTCCGAGACGTTTCTGGCGCTGTCCGCCTCATCTCCACGCTCCCGTAAAAGTTGCGCTATTTCTCGCGCCCTGGCCAGCAATTCGTCGGGCGTTGGATTATCATCTGCTGCTTTGGCAAAATTCATTATGCTTCCTCAAATTGTCTGGTGGTTGTGTTCACAGCGATCCTGATTACGACACTTAGCCATCAGACAGTAAATTCACGGCGGGTAGACCATTTTTCCGGTACCTTTTCTGCGTCTATATAAAACTGATCGTACCATTGCCTCAGAACATTGATCGGCCCATCTCCATCGCAAAGAACCGGGTTATCTACGCGTGTTTTTGACTCCCAGATCGCCACATCCTGGTCAAACGCCTGTTGTGCAGCAAGGACATACTCGCGATGTGCTTCCCTGTTCTCTTCTTCACTCATACCTTCGATCTTTTTTATCATCACACCGAAATACAGATTAAAGCTGTTCAGATCGATTGGCACGTGTGCATTCATCCATATGGAATCCACTTTTTGTCCGTTAATAGTCTGTTTCATATCGACAAACATAACTGCCGGGCCGTAATAAGTCGCCGTGGCGTCCATTACCTGTGATTGATCAAATGTGCTCTTTTCGTCGTTTCTTCCTTTCATGATCTGCGTGGCTATGTGGCCTTCAAAAATATTCGTAAATTCAAAGGCAGCCGAGTGGTGCACCGTTGCAAAATGCGCTACATCGGAAACGTTATCAATCAGTTCCCTGCAGTTGGTCGGGATCGGGCTTTTGCGAACAATCCAGTCTGTCCACTCCTTCGATCCCGCGACACCCAGGTCAGGAATTGTCACCCCCTCCTCAGGAAGGTTATTTTCCGGATCATGCCAAAGAAAGATCATGTTATTCATCTGCATGGTTGGCCACTGTTTGATTCGGGCCTTCGCAGGAATGCGCTTTGCATAGGGAATATCGTCACAGAAACCATCGGGGCCCCAGCTCCAATCGTGAAACGGACAGCGAACAGAATTGCCGTCCAGGCAGCCCTTACTCAGGTCACCGCCCATATGTGGACAATACCCGTCAAGAACATTTATCTCTCCGTCCTCGCCGCGGTAGGCCACCAGTTTCGTGCCAAAACACTCGAGAGACTTCAAGTCACAGGAGTATTCCTCAGCCAGGCCTATGTAGTGCCACCCCCTTGCATATCGGTCCGGGATGGCCTGGGCGACAATCTTCGCTATCGGTCGCGCCGCCCTGTCATCAAGTGTCACGCTCATAACTACATACTCCTCTGCCTAGACTGGTAAAAATTATTGATTAACCGTGAGTTTTCAGCGAATCCGACAACGATCCCGGGGAGCGGCGCAGATTCCCCGTTCGGTTTTCTGCCCGGCTGTACTTTGATTAACTTATAATTCGCAAATTCGGTAGCGGTTTCCGCTCACGGTCGTTTCGCTCCCATAAATTGGGTACTCCCGGGTCGGTTCTATCGATTACTTTCTTTAAAATTTTCTTTAAAAGACCCGTCTCGTCCAATCCCAGATAATCTTTCAGGCGTTCCTCCATATGCTCTGACAGTGCCAAAAGCCTTTTAGTGGAATCCCTCCCGGTATTCGTGATGTATATGTAGTCTCCATCTTCAAAATGCAGTATCTCGATAAAACCCTGCTCATGCATTTGGGCTATCTTTTCGCTGGTGGGGGTATGATTGGTGTGTTCCAGGCAATTCGAGAGATTCTCAATTGTCCGGCCATCGGCAATGGACAAGAGTAAGAGGACAAAGTAGCCATCCTCATCCAAACCGGCACTCTCGATTTCGATTTTGAGCGGGCCATTCAACTGGAAATGTGCGCGGGCCAAAAGGTACGGAAAAAAGTCTTTGTTGAAACCTACAGGCTTGGGGGTGGATTCGAGTATCTGCATATCAGCAGCCGCCGCTATCTCAGACTCCAGCAATATATTGCGTCCATTTCTGAATGCGCCGCGGTAAAATAGCAGCGCAGGCATATTGGATGTTTCATAATCGATCACCTCTCCCACAAAGATGAGGTGATCCCCGCCCTCGTAAGTAAAGGCCGTTTTGCACTGGAAACGCGACGAGCAACCTGAGAGTAAGGGTATATTTTCGACACCTACATCAAAGGGAACACCTGCGAATTTGTCTGACCCGGATTGGGAGAACTGTTTGGAAATGCCTATTTGATCACACGCCATAATGTGTACTGCAAAATGCGTGCTTTCGGTAAATGCATTCAGGCAATTTGCGGATTTACTCAGGCTCCACAGGACCAGAGGCGGATTCAGGGACAGAGAGCTGAAACTGTTTACTGTTAAACCCACCGGTCCGCTATCGGTGGAGGTAGTGACAACCGTTACTCCAGTAGCGAAACTCCCCAAGGCCTCTCGAAAACTCGACTCACTCACGATTTTTACACCCTACTCATTGTCTGATCTGGCCATGTATTTTCCACACAACTCCACGGCGAATATCCATATTTTCCATAATCACATACTGCAATTACGAACTGTTACTTGATTTGTGCTCACATTTTGAGGAAACAGCGCCAGGTAAGACTTTGAGCAAAACGTGAGCCTGTATGGAGTTCAACTGATCCAGCTAAAGACGTAATAATTCAGCAGCTTAAACTGGTTGGTCTACAAGGAGTCGACATGAGAGTTACTAGCCTGGGATATGTTGTAATCGAAAGTACGAATATTCAGCAGTGGCGCGAATTTGCTACGCAGGTACTTGGGCTGATGGATACCTCCAAGCCCGGTGATACAAATCTCTACCTGGCCATGGATGAGCGCGAGTTTCGCATAGTTGTCGTGCCTGGCGAGAACGATAGACTCCAGTCATCTGGATGGGAATTACCAGATAAAGAAAGCTACGAGTCAGTACTGGATAATTTGGCCACATCGGGGTTTCAGGTTACGCGTTGCGATAAAGATCACGCACTTCTGCGCTGCGCCACGGCCTGCGCGCTCACAAAAGACCCGGATGGCAACCAATTGGAGCTCTACTATGGGCGGGTAAACACTTACAGGCGCTTCGTATCCCCGCAAGGCGTTTCGGGATTTGTAACAGGAAATATGGGCCTGGGCCATGTCGTACTACCCACGCCAAAGCTGGGCGATTCCCTCGAGTTTTACACAAAGCTCCTGGGGTTTGAACCAACAGATTATATGGACATTGTGTTATCTCCGGATCAACCCGCGATCGGATTACATTTTCTGCATTGCGATAACCCCCGGCACCACAGCCTTGCCTTATTCGAGGCTCCACACCCGGCTGGACTGATACACATGATGCTGGAGGTGGAGAATATTGATGAAGTGGGCTATGCGTTGGACCGTTGCGCCGAACAGGGTATTCACATTACCGCCTCCATGGGCCGGCACGTCAATGACCGTATGATTTCCTTTTATATGCGCTGCCCGTCAGGGTTTGAAATAGAATACGGATGTCACGGCTGGCAAGTAGACTGGAACAACTATGTACCTACAAACAGCAAGTTACAGAGTTTCTGGGGCCATAAGTTCGACTTCCCGCAAGTCTGAATACCGAACGACCCGGCTGCCGTTTGCACCCCCAGGTAGCGCTAAAAAAATCAGCTTATTGCTTTCGGGATGACGAAAATATGCCAACGACAACTACTTGGTAAGATACCTCACCATCATCCCGGACAATTCATCAACAAAACTCGCCTCGGATGTCTCAGGTAATCCGCGCGTCAAAAATTGAATACAATTACTCGTAATTGCATTGTCCATAAGGAATAGCGCCAGCTCCAAATCCTCTACCGACAACTCCGTTGTGTGCTGTTTAAGATAATTGAGGTTAGTCGAGAAAGTGAAGTGTTCCGTGGTTAGTCTGGATTGTTGATCCTCGAGCCGGGGCATCTCGTTGGGAAGCCGTAACAATACGAACTCATACTCTCTGTAAACGGACAACAGCTCCCGGATCATTGCGGGAAACATCACTGCAATAGGCTCACCCATTAAATCCAGAAGTCTTGATCGCAACTGGGCTGAAGCTCTGGTCACCCTGTCCTCAATCAGCGCCTGGACGATCATGTCCTTATTGGGAAAGTAATGATAAAGCGTCCCGATACTTACCCCGGCCACCTCAGCAATATGATTGGTCGTCAGGGACGCATAACCCTTCGTCTGCAGAATGCGCTCGGCGGACTCGACAATGGAGTCCAGCGTGACCTGGGCCCTCTCCTGCAGCGGTCGCTTTCGGTCCGCACTCTTTTCCTTCGCCACCCTAGCCATTTATTGCCTTCCTTATTCTGATAGACTGCATGATTCTGGCATTCTATCAAACACGATAAAGGGCCAGAGACAAGCTGAGCTGGCCGAATATATCGTAAATTCCATGTCATATAAACCACTTTACGGCTGCAAACTCTCCCCACCACCCCCTATGCGCTCACAACCATCATGCTCCATTCCAAACATGAGCCCCTATCGAGCTGTGTGTGAATCATCCTGATGGTAGTTTTAGAGGCTGAGGCTATTCCAGAGCGTATGGCCCCGAGAAATACCAGGTGTAAAGAAGCGCTGTCTGGCGGAAAAATTGAACCGTCTACAAAAAACTATAAATTGAATTGGTGTAGGAGATAACAATGCATGCTAACAATCTTCGATGGCTGTTGGTAACAGCCATTCTTACTGAAGGTACCTCAGCCGCGCTTGCCCAGCAGCCCGCCAGCGACCGACCAGCCGTACTTGAAGAA
Organism: uncultured Haliea sp.; assembly: GCA_963977485.1. Lineage (GTDB taxonomy): Bacteria > Pseudomonadota > Gammaproteobacteria > Pseudomonadales > Halieaceae > JARRPM01. The sequence goes on along the minus strand of CAXBOW010000001.1, from coordinate 915,188 downwards.
ATTGTAGTGACGGCTCAAAAACGGGACGAGAGCCTGCAGGATGTTCCCATTTCCATGCAAGTGGTCACAGGAAACGCCATTTCTAATATGGAAATGAGCGATTTGTCGGTAATGGCGCAGCAGCTACCCAATGTGTCGATGAATATGGGGACTGTCTCGAACAACATCTATATGCGCGGCGTTGGTTCCGGCGGCAATGGTGGATTCGAACAGTCAGTCGGCACATTTATCGACGGTGTCTACCGCGGGCGCTCCCGCCTGTCTCAATCCCTTCTTGTAGACATCGAGCGCGTGGAGGTCCTGCGGGGTCCGCAGTCCATCTATTTTGGCAACAACTCTATCGCTGGAGCTTTCAGCGTGACCACACGCAGACCAGGGGATACGCTCGAAGGATATGCGAAGGCCTCCTATGAATTCGAAGGTGAGGAGCCGGCCGTCGAGGCCGCAGTGGGGGGGCCGTTAACCGAGAATGTGGGTTTCAGGATAGTTGGCCGCTACTCCGATCTTGATGGGTATCTTAAGAATCAAAACACCGGGAACAATGAGCCGCAGATCAAAAACGAATTTGTTCGGGGCTGGCTGGACTGGGATATCAGCGAGAACTGGCAAACCTCTCTTAAAGCAGAGTACAGTGAACAGAAAAGCAAGGCACCCTATGCGGCGCAACTGGTTGGTTGTCCGCCAAAAGAGCCTTTCGCTGCAAGTAGCGCCTGCCTGGTTGCACTGGCAACCGGGACAGAGACCCGGTTCAACGATACCCGCAGTAGCATCCCTGGCGAAAAGGGTAAGTTAGACGGCTCAGAGTTTGTCTGGAATGTTGACGGTACCTTGAGCAATGGAATTGGCATCGCGAGCACCCTGGCCTATTCGGAATATGACTACTCCATATCTGCGGATACTTCTGGCATACCGATACCTTTCTTTCAATACTCCGCACCTGAAGATTACGACCAGACCAGCCTGGAACTGCGACTGACATCTCCTGATGATTCAAGACTGGGCTATATTTTCGGTGCGTACTTTCTGGATTCAAATCTCAAGCTTGATGATTACCTGGTATTCTCCCTCCTGGACTCGGTCATACCGGTGGCCGCTCCCGTGTTAAACCCTTACCTTCCACTCGGTAATGCGATAAGACTGGACCAACAGGAAGATCAGAAATCCGTTTTTGGCGCCGTGACCTGGTCGTTTACAGAGAGCCTGTCCGTGACTGCCGGTGTGCGTTGGATAGATTCGCAAAAAGACGCCACGCAATCAGCTACCAACGTAACCGCCACTAACCCATTTGGCGGCTCCGACGGAACCGAAGTTCCAGACGCCTTGCAGCCGCTGGCAGGCGCCTTCACCGCGACTACCCAGCATAAAACGAAGGCCAGTGTGTCAGATAATGACACTCTGCCCTCGCTGACCATTCGCTATGCGCCCAGTGATGCCGTGTCCTACTACGCGACAGCGTCACAAGGGTTCAAAGCGGGCGGCTTCGATGCGGTAGAATTGACCGGTATCCCTGATAATTTGACTTATGGGCCTGAAACCGTCGATGCATATGAAGTGGGCCTCAAGTCTCTCTTGTTTGACAACACACTGTCCCTGAATCTGGCTGTGTTCCGCAACGACTACGACGACCTGCAGCAAAGCGCTACTCAGTACACTGACACCGCGGCTTACATATCGGTGACAAACGTTGGCGGCCTACGATCGCAGGGTGTCGAGCTGGATTCGACCTGGCAGATCAACGAAGAATGGCAGCTTACAGCGAATGCCGCCTATCTCGATGCCGAATACGAGGATTACGAGAACGCCGGATGTAGCTCTTTGCAGTCATACTATCAGCCCGAAGGGTGCGTGCAGGACTTGTCGGGTAAAGCTCCGCCTTTCTCGCCGAAATACAGCGGCAGTCTCGGCCTCTCTTACGACACGCCAATAACCGACACCCTGGAGTTCAGCGGTAATCTGATCATGTCGCTTTCCGATGATTACTACCTGGATGCCACAAGAGATGAGGGCCTATACCAGGACGGCTGGCAGACATACGACCTTCGCCTGGCCATCTCTGACGCCAGCGAAACCTGGGAAGTGGCCGCCATAAGCCGGAATCTCACTGATGAAAAAATCCACACGAACGGCAACGCCGCCATAGCCACTCCGGGCTCCTACGCTGTGACAATACAGCGAGGTCGCACTATCTTTCTTCAGGGCAGATATAATTGGTAGGAGCGATTGGCACTAGTGCTTTACGGGCTCGTTCCGGGCCCGTAAATACTTTATATTGATTCTTTCTCATATGCAGTGGGATGGCACACCCTGGAAAACAATATGACTGAACCACAAGCAACTGCCTTACAAAACCTGCTGGACAAGCAGGCCATCCGGGATCTGGCGCAGTTGTACTGCAGGGCAGCTGATCGCCATGACGTTGAGTTGATGCGATCGCTCTACCACCCCGATGCGATGGATGACCACGGTGAAATGTTTAAGGGCCTGGCTGTGGACTTTATGGCCCAGCTACCCTCCATCCTGAAGAGCATGGACATTCTTCACCACAACGTCACCACCCACAATATTGAATTGAACGGCGAGCACGCTGAAGGAGAAGTCTATGTTCTCGCCTTTCATAAGGTGAGAACGGAGTCCAGCACATTCGACCTGCTGATAGGTGGCCGCTGTTTTGATAAGTACGAGAAGCGGAATGGTTGCTGGAAATTCAGCCATCGTGCCGTGGTGGCCGACTGGACCAACGCGGCTGAGCCCTCGGCAGTCAAACTGGATCATCCAATGCTCGCTGGCACCTATATCGGAACACCGGGTCCCTCCGATCCATCCTACACATTTTTCGAGGGATTCCAACGGACAAAACAAGAGGCAGCAGCCAGGTAACTGAAGCTTCAGCATTCGCACCGCGTATAGCGAGAACAGGAATGGCTTTGAATGAAAATCGGGTAGTAGTGGTCACCGGTGCCAGCCGCGGGGCAGGCAAGGGAATCGCCACTGCACTGGGCGCTACTGGCGCCACCGTATATGTCACCGGGCGCACCCGGATTGAGGGCGGGGCCGCCCTCCCGGGCTCGGTGCAGGCCACCGCCGACGCAGTCACCGATGCTGGCGGTAGGGGTATTGCGGTCATCTGCGACCACGCCGTTGACACACAAGTGGAGGCACTGTTTGCCCGGGTGCGCGAGGAACAGGGCAGGCTGGATATCCTGGTTAATAACGCCACGGTGCTGCACGATTCGCTTGTCCAGACTGGCCCCTTTTGGGAAAAACCCCTTGATCTGGTGAACATTCTGGATGTCGGATTGCGAAGTCACTATGTTGCCAGTTGGTATGCGGCGCCACTGCTTCTGGCCAGTGACGCTGGCCTTGTGGTCAACACCTCTTCCTTCGGCGGCCGGATCTACATGCACGGCCCCGCTTACGGCGCGGGCAAGGCAGGCCTGGATAAAATGGCGCATGATATGGCGGTGGATTTCAGGCCCCATAGGGTAGCTGTAGTAGCCCTGTGGATGGGGCTGCTGGCTACCGAGCGCACACAGAAGATTTTTGATGAGGAACCGGACAAATACGCGGGAATGGCGGAGACGGCAGAGTCTCCGGAGTTCAGTGGTCGGGTGATCGATGCACTGGCCCGGGATCCGCAGCTGATGGCAAAAAGCGGAAAGGTATGGATTGGCGCCGAACTGGCGCTGGAGTATGGCGTGGCCGATACCGATGGTCGGCAGCCGCTGTCACCTCGCGTACTCTTTGGGGAACCCACTGCATTCGGGGACGCTATCGTAGAATAGCGCCGGCACCCCCGCATCCTGGGGTGCTCGAGTTGTCCGAGCCGACAATTTAGTCCTTGAAGGCACTTTCCAAAAGTTTAACCCGCTGTTCAATCATTGGAAACCACTCGGGATGAGTTACAACATAGAGCTTGTTGTCCCGAACAGCATCCAGAACCATCGCCGCGACATCCACTGGCTCTATCATTCGGACAAACGATTCGTCCAGACCGCCCGGAACGGGTGCGGTCTCTGCCGTAGCACTGCTATCGGGGCGGTTCCGTTCGCTTTCAAGTATGCGAGTGTTCACGGCACCAGGGCACAAGATAGTAACTCCGATCTCCGTCTGTGCCAGTTCCTGTTGCAGTATCTCCGACATACCAATCAGTGCGTACTTACTGGCCGTATAAACGCTGCCAACAGCTTCTATCGCCACCAGGCCGGTAAGCGATGCGGTGTTGACGATATGCCTCGCCCCTCCGGCCTTTAACATCCCCGGAAGGAAAGCGTTGAGTGAATTTACCGTACCCATAACATTTACAGACATTACCCAGTCCCAGTCCGCTTTTGTGCTGTCTGCAAATGAACGGTTTATACACACTCCGGCGTTGTTACACAGTAAATGGCAATCGCCGAAGGCCTCACGAGTAATGTCAGCCAAAGCCTGAACTGAGCCCTCGTCAGCGATATCCACTTGCACAGCAAGCGCCTTTGCATCAAACATCTCTAATTCCGCAACAATGCTATCGGCCGCCCCCTTATCAATATCCGCTACAACGACTTGCATGCCCTGTAGCGCACATGCTCTGGCGAGAGCCGCACCAATGCCGCTACCACCACCGGTAATAACCGCTACCTGTTGTGATTCTATCTTCATATTTTTATACTTCCAGTCGATAATTTTCCATGGACAAAACCATCGGAATTCTTCGATTCAGTCTCAATCCAATCACGCCGAATGCCTTTCAATATTGACCGGTATACTCGACATTCGCACCATCGCGGTAATATTCTCCAGGTCCCTGCTGGAACTGATCAGTGAATTGACGGAAGTCCCAACTTTGGCAGCGTCAGATTCATCACTGGTACCGGCATAACCATGACTTATGGAAACGACACCCTGGCGAACGGTTTCATCTGCCTCAGCAATCGCGTGAACGCTACCGTGATCTGAAACAAGACTTACCACAGTACCCGACGAAAAACCGTATAACTCCATGTCTGCTGGGTTCATCCAGGCGGGGTTGTAGGGGTATTTTTTCCTTGTCGAGGGCAATTGACCCACCACGGTGTTCATTACATTACGGTGTCTTCTTACCGTCAGACGATGGGTAAAATGCTGACCATTGCTCTCGTAACAACCGTGGTTCACAACTTCCTGTCTCACCTCCAGTAATTCGCGCTTGACATCATCGGGAATGATGTCAAATTTTCCTGTTGCTTCCGGCCTCGCCGGTTGAATGTAATGTGTGGGAATATCAAATACCTTGCCACTTGCGTATTTTTTGATCTCTTCCAGTGGAACTATTGAGTCCCTTGTCATTGCATTCAGAATCCCCTCTGTTGATGGCGTATTTTCCATATCCAATGCCACGCCGTTGAGCATGAGGGGAATACCCAGGCGCCTGGCAATACCCCAGTAAATATACCAGTCGTCAACAACTTCGCTGTTTTCAGGCGGATTCATAATGGGCTTTGCATACTGCGCCCAGGGTTTAACATAGATGGGAAAGCCCATGAACGTCAGTGGAAGATCGTGCCGCTCATACATCATCTTCGTGGGTAATACATAATCCGATTGTTGTGCCGTGCCTGTCATAAACGGATCGATTGTCACCAACAGCTCTAGCGACGCCAGTGCCCTGGAAAATTTCTGCTTATCCGGCATTGAAATCGCCGGATTGCCTGATGCATTGATAAGAGCTCGTATCTGCCCCTCGCCAGGAGTGAGAATCTCGTCCGCAAGCGTTACGCTCATTCTTTCGCCAGCAAGCGAAGATGCGCCAAAGATACGACTGCCTGCCGCCTGCTCCCAGGAACGATCGGGCGGAATAACTTCTGCGTAGCGTGGATAGTCAGGAACCCAGGGATTAATATCGGTATATGATTCACCTGCGCGGCGAAAGCGCCCGCAGACTACATTGATCACTTCAATCAAGTGATCGGAAAGGTTCCCGCGTGGGGACATAAGCGGTCCGGTAGCACCGAGGGCCGGGCCGGTCTTTGATTCACAGGCAAATACTTTTGCAGCCTCATGAAGCAGCGATGCTTCAACCCCCGTTCGTGCTGAAACATAGGCACTATCAAAGGCCTGTACCACATCCCGCAGGGTTTGTAAGTCCCCCGCTGCAAGGTGTTGCGAACAGAATGACGCATCATGCCAATCGTTGTACAAAATAATATTCAGCAAACCGGCCAGTAATGTCGGGTCCTCACCGGGATAGGGTTGTAAAAAAACATCGGCATAACGCGCGGTCTCCGTTCTGCGCGGATCGATGACGATTACCTTGAGACCTCTCGCCTTTTCCTTCTGGATTGCCTTGGTCGGTGCAGCGACGAGTCCATGATTGGTGGAGTGTGACACCAAGGAATTATTACCAACAAGCATCACAGCTTCGGACCCGGTAATCAGGTTTCTACCGGCGCCCCACATACCCAACCGGAACGGCGTCACCATTTTTGCCGGCTGATCAATCGTCATGGTGCTGAAGTAACTCGTAGAATTTAGCGCCCTCAACCATTGTGGGAAAAGGGAAAAGGTGACGTGATTGTAAACGGCCCCGTTGCCAGAGAACCCGGCAATTGCATCCGGGCCATGCCGATCGATGACTTTTTGCATTTTCTCGGCAATTTCATCGAGCGCCTGCTCCAGGGCGATTTCTACATGAGTTCCGTCAGGGCGTTTTTTCAGCGGATGCAGCAAGCGCGCCTTGCCATGATGCAATTCCTCGACCTGCAATCCCTTAAAACACACGTAACCTTCTGACAGTGGGCTTTCTTTATCGCCGACCACCCTAACGACCCGATCATGCTCATCGAGCGTCATGCGTAAACCGCAATGGGCAGGGCAAATACGACAAAAACTCACTTCTTCACGATTACTCATAGTGGCTGCTTCGCCTAGAGACGTTCAATAATAACTGCAGGCGCCATTCCACCGCCGGCACACATAGTCACAAGACCAAACTGCTTGTCCTGTCGCTCCAACTCGTCCAGCACAGTGCCAATCAAAATAGCCCCTGTCGCGCCAATCGGGTGACCGAGCGCTATCGCCCCACCGTTAACGTTGATTTTGTCGCGATCGATACTCAGGTCGCGAATGAACTTTTCAACAACAACTGCGAAGGCCTCGTTGACTTCAAACAAATCGATATCCTGAATGCTCAGGCCCGCCTGCTTTAACACCTTTTTCGCAGCCGGTACCGGGGCATTTAGCATCAAGATGGGACAATCTCCCATATTGGTAGATGCCACGATACGCGCCCGGGGTTTCAACCCATTAGCCTTTGCAAAAGCAGGGGCTGCGAGTAACACCACCGCAGCACCGTCCACTACACCAGAAGAATTTCCGGCATGGTGAACATGATCAATTACCATGTCGGGGTACTTTCTCAGCATCAATTGGTGATAGGTAATGCCTGTGTCGTCTAGGGGTGAGTGCATTTCCGCGAAGGATGGTCGAAGCTCCGACAAGCCGGCAACTGTCGTGTTCGGACGTGGGTACTCATCCCTGTCCAGCGCCAGGATGCCGTCTTCCCGATAAACGGGAACCAGACTGCGGTCAAAATAGCCGGACTGTATCGCATGATCTGCACGGCGCTGGGACGTGACTGCCAGGTGATCCAGCGCGGCGCGATCGATGTTCTCCAGTGTTGCTATAGTATCAGCGCAGAGCCCCTGGTGGGTCTGGGGATGCAGTTCACGCAAATGCAGGTTATTCTGATCCAGCAATGGCAGACGCCCAGTCAAGCGGTCCCTGGCGGACATCTTCTCCGAACCGCCACTGATAACCATATTTTCCAGCCCTGCCATGATAGTGGCGGCCGCAAAGTGCATTGCAGTCAGACCCGAACTGCAAAATCGATCGAGGGTAACTGCACTGGAGCGAACGTCATATCCGGCATCAAGGGCCGCCATGCGCCCAATATTGCCTGCTTGCTGCCCGCCTTGCGCACTGGTCCCCCAAATGACATCGTTCACTTCACCGGTATCGATGCCAGTTCGCTGTTGCAAGGCTTTGAGAACGGTGGAGCCCAGATAGTGCGGGTGAATATCGGCCAGAGCACCCTTGCCAGCTTTGCCGATACCGCGAGGTATCCGGCAGGCGTCGATAATCCAGGCTTCACTCATTGTCAGTCTTCCGTGCTGGTAAAATGGTAAATTGGCTTAGCAGGCCGCAATCGATTAACCCTGGCTTGGGCTAATCCGGCGCCACTTCCATTAACTCAATGGTATTTCCGTCGGCGTCTTCGACCTGTGCGACGCGAGTACCCGGGCGTAAAGTCATCACATCAACCGGAACCCTGAACCCCGAGGCCTTTACCGCAGCCACGGTTTCATCCAGATTCCCTATCATAAGCGTGATATAGCGTAGCCCTGTCTGGCTCATAAACCCGTCAGTTGAGGCTTTCATTGCAGGCTCGCTTTCCGCTACGACAATACGCAGCGTGCTTTCACCGACTTGAAATCGTTTAATAATACCGATCCCGTCTATCGCAAGCTCACCCGCCGGGGGTAAACCAAGCACTTCACCATAAAACTTGACCGCAGCCGCCTCGTTGCAGGTGACCAATCCGGCGTCAAGACAGGACCTCGTAAGCTCGATACCCATTCTATTTTTCCTCTTGTAAAAAGTGCCTATCTCATATTGGCTGAACACCCGTTGCCATAATCGTTATTGCACGTTTCAGGGCGACCAATTGGATTCCTCTCGATTCCAGGGGTTGTCATCCGCATCCACGGGCAACGCGCATCGAACTTCGCATTCGGAAGCGACCTTATCTGAACAGCCCAATGACAATGCAAGTTCCACCCAGCCACATTCCTGATCATCCCTGAGCACCCCGGTAACCACGCCCTTTATGACAATGTGTGAACCCGCGTAAACGGGTCGTTTCATCCTGAAACGCATTCGCGCCAGCCTGCACTTCGATCCTGCCCAGTCATACAAATACCTTTCAAAGAAGGCGGCCTGAAGCTGGGTATTCATGAATATATTCGGGTGACCTGCTTCTTCGCGCGCGTAGCTTACATCGTGATGCAGCTGCGAATAGTCGCGATTTGCCAAAGCCCCGGCAATTACCGCCGTACTGGTTATGTCAAAATGTAAATCAGGCAGCGCGGCGCCAACGACCGCCTCTTCCAGCGTTAACGATCGCACTACGGCTGCTCCTTGCTGTATGCGAAAAAATTGTAGATATCAATACCCACCAATTGCGCCGACGGGTTCCGGTACTGCATTTCGATCGTCCAGTAGCGGCCTATACCCAAATGCGTGCTGGCAACATCACTGACTGTTTTTAAGACCTGCCGGGTATTCAGGACTTCTCCAATTACTGCAGGCGCGTAGAAAACAGTTTCAAAACTCGCTACCAGTGAAGCCGGATAGCCGAAGAGGTCTTTCAGGTCAAAATGCAGCTGTAAAGCCCGGATACTATGTCTCCTTTCAGGCTCCCATAACTCCGGGCGCCCCCATGCGGCAAGCAGACTTGATGGAGCGACCTGCTTTCCCACGATAGACTCCGCAACTTCACTCGACCAGAACACCGGATTGCTATTTTGCACAACGGCGCACATCGCTCGAATAAGTGTTTTGTCCACGGCAATATCTGCATCAGTGCAGTACTGCGGCTGGTCAATCAGCCGTGCAACTTCAGATGGCAGTGCACTGTCGCCCTGTTCAAACAAGACCTGCTCCTTTCACGCAAATACCTCGTCGGCGATACACTCTTCCAGGTAGGTCGGGTCCCAGTGAAGCAACTGCAGGGACTTGGCACGACGATAGTACAGCTGTGGGTCTGCCTCTAGCGTAAAGCCCATGCCCCCGTGTATTTGTATGGCGGTGACTGTGGTGCGGCGGAATACCGCTGTGCATTGTAACTTGGCCATTAACGCGAGCTTGCGGAAGGGTAACTCATTGTCAAACGCCCAGCAGGCCTGATACACAAGATACCGCACCCCCTCAATCTCCGTCGCGGCATCCGCAAGATAGTGAGCTATCGACTGAAACCCGCCGATCGGCTGGCCGAACTGTTTGCGCTCCTTGGCGTACCGGACGGTGGTCTCGAGCATTTGCAGCGCTCCGCCAACGGCCTGCGCGGAGATAGCAAGCATGCCTTCCAGCATCACCTGGTCCCAGTGAAGGCGAATATCTGTCGCCAGGACTGACTCGCTCACCGATAGCGTAATATCCTGGAAATCGACTGCGAACAGTTGTTCATTTGCCATATTGGCCTGCGGGCGCAGGCTATCCATGACCTTTTCAGCCGGCACAATCAGTGCCGCCAACTTGTCCTCCAATTTCGCAATAACCAGCAAAGCATCGGCCCTATTGGCCAAGGGCACCAGTATCTTTTGTCCGGACAAACGAAGTTCGTCGCCATTATAAATGGCGATAGTATCGATGCGATCAATGCTGGAGTATGCATTGGTCTCCTGCCACGCTGGCACAACTATGGACTCTCCGGACGCGACTTTTTTCAGCCATTTGGACTGCGGATTGGCCAGGGCCATTAGCCGGGCGGAGAGCAGAGAGCTGGCAAAATGCGGGGATGGCGATAGTGAGCGGCCCATCTCCTCGTAAGCAACGGCACAATCGACTGCGCCCAGTCCGACACCACCGTATTTCTCATCCACACGAAGACCACAAATACCTGACTCCGCGAGTTTTCTCCAGAACGGTGCGCTGAAGCCGCAGCCGGCGTCCTCCAAATCCCGCAGAACCGAAAGATTGGAATACTCATCACAAATTTTTCGCACAGTGGCGCGCAACATGTCCTGCTCTTCAGTAAAATTCAGATCCATAGCGCGACTTTCTCCCTGCTCTTCTTTTACTGGCAATATGCTCTGGATATGCTTTCGCGATTCCGTAGCGTCCTAAATTTCTAGCGATGTTATTCCAAGCTGGCCACACAAGGCGTGAGCTACGGCAACCCTAGACCGCGACCCGCGATAATATTTTTCTGGATTTCCGAAGTCCCACCACCAATGGTGTCTACGACCGTGGCACGATACGACATCTCCCACTTACCGTTCATTGGGGCTTCCGGCACACCGGAGCTGAGAAGTCCCAGAGGGCCCAGTGTGTCCAGCGCAAAGTCAGTCATCCGTCGCCCAAGAACCGTGCTGTACAGCTTGAACATGGCCGCCTCAACCGTTGGCACGTTATTATTCATGGCACTGCAAATAACCCGGCGCTGCAACATCTTTGCGACTTCCACTTCGCTGCTCAAATACGCCATACGACTACGAACCACCGGCATATCTGCCAGAGGTACATCATCTCGAGTGGTCATTTTGAGCATTTCCACCAGAGCATCCAGCTTCACCAGCAGCGGGCTTATGGTGTAGAGGGTGAACCGCTCGAAATCCAGGGCCTCACAGACGTACTTCCAGCCCTTATTGACTTCACCGACCAGGTAATCATCAGACAAAGTCACATCGTCATAGAACACCTGGTTGGTTCGATGGCCCCCCATCGTCTTTATCTCGGTGATGGTAATACCCGGATGATCCAAAGGTACCAGGAAGAGACTGATTCCTTTGTGTTTCGGCACTGACGAATCGGTTCTGGCCGCCAACCAGCACCAGTCGGCAAAGTGCGCAGAGGATGTCCACATCTTTTGTCCATTCAACACCCAATGATCGTCACGACGATCCGCGCGCAACTTGAGTGAGGCGAGATCAGAGCCCGCCGAAGGCTCTGAATAGCCTAACGCGAACTCGATATCTGCATTGAGGATCTGGGGCAGAAATTCCCTTTTCAACTTTTCAGAGCCATGGGCAATAATCGTCTTCCCGATGCAGCCCACGCCCTTACCGATCAGCGGAGCTCCGACACGGGACAGTTCCTCATTGAGCAGATAATCATAGATGCTATCTTTGCCCTTACCGCCATATTCTTCAGCCCAGGACATTCCCAGATAGCCCGACTGTCCCAGACGTTTTATAAATGCTCGTCGTTCCGGCGTATTGGCGAACCAGGAATCAGACTCACGGTCTGGATCCATATTTTCAGCCGCATCAGGGTGCAACTTCTCCTTCTCGAGAAATTGCTGAACCTGCTGTAAAAATTCTATCTCATCCTCTGAAAAGTGAAAATTCATCGATCGACCTCTTCAACCCGCTATACAAGCTAGCTATCAGCTTTTCAAACTTTCCAGATTCCTGCTAATCGTCTCTGGGTCCGTCCCTTTATGACCCCAGATGTCCCCTTCAACGAATTCGTTCGCTGTCCAATGTTCATCGATTAGCAGTGGATCACAACCGATCTCCACTTCGAAGCCGAATGGGCTGGACATATAGAAGGAAAGCATTTGGTCATTGACATGCCGGCCCAGCGTGGAGGTGACCGGAATATCCGCTGCGGTTACGCGATCGAGACACGCGCCCACCATGTCTATATCAGACACTTCCAGCATCAGGTGATGTACTCCCACTGCGCCACCCACTTTCAGCAGACCGATACTGTGATGACGGGTATTACAGTGGTAAAAATTCGCAGAATTGGAACCGCCGAAAGCTATATAGTCGCTCAGCCTGAATCCAAGCACCCGAGTATAGAAATCCTGTGATTTTTCAAGCTCAGAAACCAATAGATTGACGTGCCCTATGCCGTTGGCGCCCGCGACAAAGCGCACTCCCAGAGGCGACTCAAACTTTCTATCTATCGTTGGCCCATAAAATAACTCAATGGAATTTCCCTCAGGGTCGCGGGTATAGGCTATACCGGTTACCGAACGACTCCGAGCCTGCTCTGGTGTCCCCATATCCGCCTCGACGCCGGCGGCCTCCAGCTCTCTTACCGCTTCCTCCAACTCGATTTTACTGGCCACCTCCAATCCAAAATACAGCAACCCGGCGTTCTCTTGCGAAGGGTGAATAGCGATACGCCATTGCCAGTCGTCCATTTTCAAATAGACAGCTCCGTCACTGGAGATACCGGTTCCCCCACTCGCGGGCCCCGGACCTATAACAGGCACGCCCCAGTCCTCACCTGCACAGGCCCGCGCTGGCATCAAGCCCAATATGTCGGTGGCGTAGGAAAGCCAAACCAGCGGATCGGGCGCGCCAAACCCCGCATAGCCCAAACTACGAATCTGCATAAAAATACACTCCTCAGGTTTAGAACTTGGCTAAACTTTATGCAAGCACACCCATACCGCGCCGAGGCGTTGAATCCGTATATGCCTGCTTATTGGCTGGCGGGTGAATCACTGGCTTAGGCAGATTGTACGCAGCACTTCCGCTAATCTTCAAATCAGTTACTGCTCGCTTTTGCAGACCTGCGATAAAATACAGTATCGAACGGTGTTATTATTTTCAGCGCATTTTGACGATGAGGCGATCAGACACCGACCATGAAGAGCGATAGCGAAACTCCCGATGACCATGTCCTGTCTTCGATCACAGACCGGGTTCTGACGATCACGCTAAACAGACCGGACAAACACAATGCTATTACTTACCCAATGTACGAGTCACTGACGAGACTACTGACAGACGCGGACAAGGATTCGACTGTTCGCGTTGTGGTATTAACCGGGGCTGGTGAATTCTTCACCTCGGGAAACGATGTGAATTCGTTTAAATTCGGAGCCGGGCTGGCCTACAACGAAAAACCCTCTTTCCACTTTATGAACACCCTCGCGTCCTTCAGTAAACCGGTTATCGCCGCAGTAAACGGTAATGCCATTGGCATCGGAGTTACCCTGCTTTTACACTGCGACCTGGTTTATGCAACTGACCGCAGTCGCTTCAAGTTGCCCTTCCTCTCTATGGGCTTCGTACCTGAGTTTGCTTCCACGCTGCTCCTTTCAGCGTCAATCGGCTATTCAAAAGCCGCTGAGCTGTTGATGATAGGCGACACCTTCACCAGTGGGCAGGCCGAGACACTGGGATTCATTAACCAGGCGACGACGGCTGACAATTTGCAGGATTTGGTACGCAGTCGCGCCACAAATCTTGCATCAAAGCCACCGGAGGCTGTGCAGACCACTAAGCGCCTTATGAAAAAGCATGCCAATAGCCTGGTGGTCTCAACCATAGATGAGGAGGCCCAGGAGTTTTCAAAATGCCTTCAAAGGCCGGAGACACAAGCGATAGTTGCCAGCTTCCTGAATAGAAGCAATAACAAGGCCGGAGCCCCGGGTACGGAAGCCTGAATACCACTTACGGCGCTCCCGCAATACCCCGCTTCAACTCCCGCAGCTGTAAACAGCCGAAAAAAGCGGAGTAAGGCCAGCAGCTTTTCTCCCGATGTTATCCGAATCTGGATACTTCTCACCAACGAATCGTCCGTATATGCAAAGAAGCGCTGAAGTACTGACGATTTTTTCGGTGATCCGAAAGCGAGTTTATGTTGAGCAACTCCCATCGTACGATTCGCTCAGAAATAATGTCATAGTCTTGGTCCCGCACAATAAACCAAGTGTGTCCAATCCAGCGACGGTATCCACAGCCCCTGACCATGAAAAATGATTCACACCTGGCCGTCTGGCTCGCCGACTCCACCGATGAATACCATGCAGCCCCGACGGTAGGTGAAGTGCTGTCACGCAGCGCCTCCTTATGGCCAGATCGAGAGGCCGTTGTTTATAGCTGCCAACCAGATATCAGGGAAACCCGCTGGTCATACCGAGAGCTCAATGAGATGGCTGAACAATTCGCCTCCGGCCTGTTACAACATGGATACACACCCGGCGACAGGATCGCCGTATGGGGCCCAAATCATCCCGAGTGGATTTTGCTTGAATACGCGCTTGCAAAAGCAGGTATGGTTATCGTTGCGATCAATCCTCTTTACAAGGAAACCGAACTTGTCTATGCGTTGAATACCAGTCAGGTTAAGGGGATCTTTCATGCCGACAGGGTTGGAAAAATCGCACTTGAAAACATTATTGAGACCGCAAAACCCAGGGTGCCCTCACTAATCGGCGCACACGCTTTTTCCCGCGCCATCGTAGACTTTTGTTCGCAGAGCCGGCCCACGGACACACCGGTTACGGTCAAGTCCTCTGATGTATTTATGATCCAGTATACTTCCGGAACTACGGGCCCACCCAAGGCTGCGCAGCTGACGCATGGCGCGATTACCCATACCGCCAAAGCTTCCTATCGGCGCTGGGGAATAGAAGAAGGGAGTCGAGTATGTCATGGGTTCCCACTGTTTCATGTCGGGGGCTCTGGTAACTCCACCCCCGGGGCGGCCATTACGGGTGCGACAACACTGCCACTGTATATATTCAAGCCGGAAACAACCCTCGATATTCTCGAGTCAGAGCAATGCAGTGGCTTTATCGGTGTGCCGACAATGTTGACGGCGATGCTGGAGCATCCCTCATTCGCGTCACGCGACCTCTCCCACCTTAAATATATCATCGCTGGCGGCTCGCAGGTGCCAGAAAATCTGTTGCATCGTTGTGAATCCGAGTTTGGCGTGGAGATGATCAACTGCTATGGCCAAACTGAAACCTGTGGAGTTACCAGCTCTACCAGATCTTCCGACAGTACATACGCAAAAAGTCAGACCAGCGGCAGGCCCCTGGACGGCGTAAGCGTCAAAATTGTAAATGAGCACGGCGAAATAGCAGCACGAGATACTCCCGGACAGCTGAATTATAAGGGTCCCGGGATTATGTTTGGTTACCTCGATGACGAAACCAACAGGGAAGTCTTCAGCGCGGACGGTTGGCTTCAAACAGGTGATCTTGCCAGGATGGATCATCAGGGCAACATCATTGTTGTCGGTAGGTCGAGGGAAATGATTATCCGCGGTGGCGAAAACCTCTCCCCCGCTGAGATAGAGAACTATGTTCTGGAACACCCCGACGTCGCTGACATTGCCGTTATTGGCCTACCAGACTCCAAATATGGAGAGGTGGTATGTGCGGTAATTCGCCCCCGGTCCAACGACCACGCCACCCCTGAACAGATACGTGCCTGGTGCAGCGAAAGGATTTCCCGGTGGAAAGTCCCTGAATATGTCGTGTTTGTTAACGTATTTCCCACCACACATTCTGGCAAAGTTCAGAAGCACTTACTGAGAGAGCAAATCATTGCTTCTTTGGGCGAAAACGCTCTAACACCCTGATTTATTACTGTAGATTTTCCATGGAGAACGCCTTATGAATTACGATAAGTACGAAGCGCTTAAAATATCCAAAGCTGACAAAATACTGACGATTACTGTCAATCGTCCCGAGGTCAAAAATGCGATCAACGCGCAACTACACCAGGAATTTCACACCATCTTCAATGACGTAGGCGATGACGACGAGGTTGATATCGTCATACTTACGGGCTCCAACGGTGCATTTTGTGCCGGCGGGGACCTGGACATGTTGCTGGCTATGCACGGCGATCCGTCTGTCACCAGCGTGGCAATTCGCAAGGATCGCCAGATTCAACATGCGCTGCTGGACCTCGAAAAACCCATTATCGCAAAGGTCGTGGGCCCGGCCATCGGATTGGGCTGTTCCCTCGCTTTATACTGTGACTTTATCTATGCCACTCCGGACGCTGTGCTCGCTGACCCTCATGTGTCTGTGGGCCTTGTGGCGGGAGATGGCGGTGCTGTTATGTGGCCGCAACTCATAGGCTATGCCCGCGCCAAGCGCTACCTGCTAACGGGAGATCCGATTACGGGAAAAGATGCGGCGGAGATGGGGCTTATCACCGAGGCTGTGCCAGCTGAAGAAATCGACGAAGTGGTAGAGAAAATGGCCAGACGACTTGCCAACGGTGCTACTCATGCCATCAAATGGACCAAAGCCGCAATTAATGCCGGGCTCAAGGTCAACGCCGGGCCGGTCATCGAGTGCGCCGCCGGCTTTGAGAATATCACCCAGCTTCTTGACGATCATCGAATAGCGCTGGAGGCTTTCAAAGAGCGAAAGAAGCCGGTCTTTACTGGAAAATAGTCACAACCGGGGAATTGGAGACAAGAACGCCCGCAGGTGAGCGGGCAAGCCCAATTGGTTTCAGGCTCGGATCACTCCCTCTAAACTGACCGGAATAAACGCATTTCATGATAAAGACCTTTGATTTTGAACCGCTTGAGCTACCCTCTGATGTCGTTGAGTTACGACATGAGGTGAGGCAGTTTTTGCAGGAGACTTTGCCAGATTATTCTCCGGCTCAACGGGCCCGATCCTGGATGGGTTTTGATGTTGATTTCAGTCGCGCACTGGGCAGCCGCGGCTGGATTGGCATGACCTGGCCGAAAGATTATGGCGGCCAGGAGCGTAGCACGCTGGAACGCTATGTCGTTATAGAAGAATTGCTCGCCGCTGGTGCGCCAGTGGGCGCGCACTGGATCGCCGACAGGCAAAGTGGCCCACAAATGCTGCGCTTCGGCAGTGAGGCCGCTCGCAGACGCTTCATCCCGCCTATTACCAGAGGTGAGATGTTCTTCTGTATCGGTATGAGCGAGCCGAATGCGGGTTCCGACTTAGCCTCGGTAACCACTAGCGCCCGGCGGACGGATGGGGGCTGGATAGTCAACGGGGCAAAAGTCTGGACGACCATTGTGCACAAGGCCCACGTTATGATAACTCTGGCCCGCACCAGCGAAAAAACGGACAATCGCCATGCGGGCCTGAGCCAGTTTTTGATTGATCTCAATTCACCGGGGGTCACGAGGAGACCGATCACTGACCATGTGGGTGAAGCGCATTTCGGAGAGGTCTTTCTCGACGATGTTTTCGTGCCTGACGACATGCTGCTCGGCGAAGAGGGGGAAGGCTGGTCACAGGTTAACGCCGAGCTCTCGCTGGAACGCAGTGGGCCAGAGCGTTATCTGAGCAGCTATGAATTACTCGTTCAATATATTGCATCCATTGAGAAAAGCCCCACGGAACTCGAACTCGGCCTCGCCGGCAACCTCGCATCGGACTTGTGGACCATACGGCAGATGTCTCTATCGGTATCCGGGAAACTGGCCATAGGTGAACCGGCTAACCTGGAAGCTACAATCGTCAAGGATCTCGGAGCCTGCTTCGAGCAGCAGCTGCCTGCTAGTATTCAGGCTGTGGCCAGACCGTCAACTAACCCCTCTGAAAAAGACGATTTGCACACGGTACTGTCTTATCTACTGAAGGCGTCACCTTCCTTTTCACTGCGCGGTGGCACCAGGGAAATTCTCCGAGGCATCATAAGCAAAGGAATTGGCCTGAGATGAACGAGCACACACGCATTCTGGCCGAGACCGTGGATCGCCTTTTCCGCGATCTTATAGCCGATGGGCAACCGCGCATAGAGCACAGTAGCAAACCAAAATCCATGTGGGATTCCGTGAATGAACTCGGCATCCCCAATCTATTTCTACCCGAGGAACAGGGTGGTTTCAACGGTAGCTGGGAAGAGGCCTATGCTGTTTTCAGTCTGCTGGGATATTACGCTGTCCCTATACCGGTTGGGGAAACCATAATTGCCAAAAAGCTGCTAAAGGACTCAGAATATAGCCTCTTCGACGCTGCTATTGCGCCAGGTTCGGCCCGGGAAGCAAGTATAGAAAAAGACGACACAGGCCAACACTGGTTCACCGGCACCATTTGTGCGCTGCCCTGGGGCAGGTTCTCCCAGTCAGCCCTGATAGACTGTCGCCATGGGGACGTGGAATACCGGGTGCTGGTCTCGACAGATTCAGCCGTTACAACCCAAGAGGACAAAAACGAGGCTGACGAACCGAGGGATTTTCTCCAGTTCGACCGTGCGCCCATCTGTGAACTACAACAGGTTGACGGCGATTCAGCCGCACTCTTCATGGGCACCGCGCTGCTAAGAACCTGCCAAATGGCTGGCGCCCTGCAGGCGACTCTGGAGCTGTGTGTACAGTATGTGCTGGAACGCAAACAGTTCGGCCGACCGATCGGAAAGTTCCAGTCTATACAACATCAGCTGGCTATACTGGCTGAACATTGTGCTGCTGTGGATTGTGCTGCACAGTCAGCGTGTCGGGCTTATGACAAGGGAAATGCCCCTTTCGAAATTGCCGCGGCCAAACTACGCGCTAATCGCGCTGTCGCAGAAGCTACTTCCATAGCACACCAGGTGCACGGCGCAATCGGGTTTACCAGGGAACATTCGCTTCACTACTATACGCAGCGCTTGTGGTCGTGGCGTTCCGAATGCGGAAACGACAGGTATTGGAGCGAATTCCTGGGGAAAATGGTAACAAACGAGGGCCACGAACATCTGTGGCCCAATATGACAGCCAGAAGTGATGCCAGGGTATCAAATACATGAAAAAACTTCCGAAGCTAACTGACGCCTTACTCGAGTTCGATGATGGTGTCGCGACCTTATCTTTTAACCGCGATGATGTCCGCAATGCCCTCACCAGCACGGCATTAATTGAAGACCTTCTGTCGGTTAATCGATGGATTAATGAGGATCAGGACGTAGCTACGCTGATTATAACGGGTAAAGGCAAGGCGTTCTCATCGGGTGGCAACGTAAAAGACATGCACGACCGTGTTGGCCTGTTTTCAGGTACCCCGATTGAAATCCAGGATAAGTACCGGCGAGGCATCCAGAAAATCGCACTGTCCATGTACAAATTGGAAGTGCCGGTTATCGCAGCGGTAAATGGCGCCGCAATCGGGGCGGGGCTGGATTTGGCCTGCATGTGTGATATTCGGCTTGGCTCCGAGTACGCCAATGTCGGAGAAACCTTCGTCAATCTGGGGATCATCCCAGGTGATGGGGGAGCCTGGTTTCTGCCCCGCGTCATCGGAATGCAGCGCGCCGCGGAGATGGCCTTTTCTGGCAGAATTGTCGGGCCGGAGGAGGCCAGGTCAATAGGACTATTTCTCGAAGTCACCACGGCAGAGAATCTACTTCCTCGGGCCAGGGAAATGGCGGCCGGATTTGCCAGTAAGCCGAGAGAGGCACTGCGTATTACCAAACGTCTGCTTCAGGCTGGACAACGGCTGCCTTTACCCGATTTCCTGGACTACTGCGCCGCGCAGCAGAGCTTATGTCACACCAGTGATCAGCATCACCAGGCTATAGACAACTTCCTCAGCAAATAGCGATCATCCCACACAGACGCGGGCTTTTATCGGTGGCCTGCCGCCCGCGACTTTGTGGGGGTAGTGTAAGAACTATTTCGTAAGATAATTCACGACCAGAGATACCATTTCACTTACGAACTCATCTTCCGACATCTCCAACGGGTTTGTCTCAATGTAGACATCGATATTGCTGATCACAGCATTCTCAACAAACAATAATGCTGTGGGCAAGTCCTTGCGGGTAATCTCGTGTTCGTGTTGCTGCAGAAAGGCAAGATTCGTTGATCGAGTAAATTTTTGCACAGCCAATTGACTTGCATGCTCTCTTAAATCCGGAATTTTGTTGAAAATGCGCAGTAGTATAAATTCGTTTTCCTGATAGGTCGCCACAAGCATACGAATCAAATTAACCATGGACTCTTCAAGTGGGTCCCCCATCAAACCATGCAGTTGCTTTCTCACTTTGTTAGCCGCAACAGACACCGTCTCTTCAACGAGAGCCAACACTATCGCTTCTCTATTGGGAAAGTACTGATACAGCGATCCCACACTTACACCGGCCACCTCGGCAATATGGTTCGTTGTGGCGGCCTCGTACCCATCTGAAATAATAATTCTCCGAGCACCTTCAATGATGAACTCTACCGTTGACTTTCCCCGGTTTTGTGTCGGCTTTTTTCGCCGCTTGTAACTCTCTGGCTTATTATCTTCTTCCATCTCTAGTTACCAAATACTTTACTTGCGATATCACACCAAAAAAATAAAGTCCGCTTCCAAACATCGTTAAGCTGACCGTATTCTAGCCAGCAAGCGAACCACCCTTACTGCAATAACAGCACCTCTGAACCTTACCACCAACCACGGCCAATGAGAAATAGGGACGGGATTTAGTGGTGAATATCAAAACGCGGCCGCCACACCAGTACCACTAGTCGACGCGATCAAGTGCATAAACACTATAAACCATGGACATACTATTTTTCCCAATCGTGAACAGGCCATCACCTACAATCGCAGTTTCATTCAACCACAATAAGCGCTCGGCGTCGGTTTCCACGCGCCCGGTAGACAAGGGGCCTGGCACTTTTCCGGATGCGTGCTTGGCCAAATCGATTCTCGCAATGTACTCAACATACAGAAATTCGCCCCGGTCGGTCTCGAACATAATGCGGATCTCTGGCTCAGCTATTCCCGTGGTGCCCGCCAGATAGGTGCCATTTGCCCATCGAGATGTGGCATTGAAAAGACTACACTCCCATGTCACCGATCTCAGCTCGGTAGCCGTTCTCTTGCCAACGGGCCCGCAGGCAACCTCGTATTGGTTGGTAGGTATTACCGTTATCTTCCCCATAGGTTTTAGTACAAGTGACATATCCAATCTCCTCTAGCATCCATCAATATTCATGTATGCAATGGTTAGTGAAAATTCCATAGCTAGGATCTTAACAATAGAGCCCCATTCGGAGTGCTATCGCAACTGGTCACCAGACATACTGACGCATCGGCGACTTGACTGGTCGATTCGCCACGTAACTGTCGAACGCCTTCAGTGATCAGGTTCAGGCCGTGAACGTAGGCATCAGACAGGCTGCCTCCAGAAGTGTTAACCGGAAGATTGCCCCCTATGGAAAGACCATCATCTGCAACATAATCCGCCGCCTCCCCGACTTCACAAAAACCATAGGCCTCAAGTGAAAACAGGATCAAAGAGGAAAACGCGTCATATATCTGCGCTACATCGACGTCCTTTGGCTTGATATCAGTCTGTCTCCATAAATTCCTGGCT
Source organism: uncultured Haliea sp. (assembly GCA_963977485.1). Lineage (GTDB taxonomy): Bacteria > Pseudomonadota > Gammaproteobacteria > Pseudomonadales > Halieaceae > JARRPM01. The sequence continues at coordinate 893,406 of CAXBOW010000001.1, read as the reverse complement.
GTTACCCAGGAACTACTTTTCAACGGATCTGGACCATGGTAATCCGACATCAACTGATGCTGCCGACTCATGCCCTGGGAGAATGCGTTTATAAAAACAGGCGGTTTCGGGCAGTCTGCAGCCCGGTCGACACGGACCATAACCAGGGCCACAGCGCCATCGGTCTCAAGACAGTTGTCGTACAGGCACAGTGGGTCTGAAATCATTCTCGCATTCATATAATCTGCGCGATCAAGCTTTTTGCCGTACATAATGGCCCGGGGATTATTGTTGGCGTATTTGCGCAGTGCCAGCGCAATATCCGCCAGTGCATCACGCCCGACGCCATGCTCGTGAAAATAGCGACGCGTCAATACGGCTATCTCATCGACAGGCCGCATCAGGCCGCTCGGACGCGACCACTTCCAGTGGTCGGAGATTACGGAAGCCGTTTTAGCCCAGACACGCTTGGCCGGATCGCTTCGTTTTCGGGAACGCCAAACAACCGCCACATTTGCCACGCCGGTAGCCAGAGACAGTGCAGCCTGGCCAACCGCAGCAGGCCCGGCCCCCCCGCCGTAGGGCACCTGGACAAAGGAGTGAATGTCGCCGAATCCCAGGTTTCTGGCAATCTCAAATTCTGGTGTATCTTCCCACGTATAGCTGGCCATCGCGTCGACTTCAAGCGGGGCTATCTTGGCGTCGTCCAGAGCCGCCTTGATGGCACTACAGGCCAATTCCAGTTCGCTACTTTCCAGACACTTTCCAAAATCAGAATGTCCGATCCCAACGATCGCCACCCGGTCACTAAACGTATTATTTGTAGTCATGAAGGGTTCAGGCGCTCATGTAGAATCCACCACTGATGCTTAAATGCTGGCCAGTGATGTACGATGCCATATTTGAAAGTAGCATGCAGGTCGCAGGTGCAACGTCCTCTGGTGTTGAAAATCTGCCTAAAGGTATTTGCTTGATGTACTGATCCCGAAACCTGTCCTCTCGGATTGTCTCCGTCATAGCAGTCTCAACCAGACCATAGCAAACACTGTTAACATTGATGTTGTGCCGGGCCAGTTCTCTCGCTGCCGACATAGTCAAGCCGAGTACGCCTGACTTCGCGGCGCCGTAGTTGATTTGCCCCATAGTACCTCTGCGACCGGCGTCTGAAGAGACATTGACGATACTACCGGGATTGGAATCTCCACCCCTGGCCTTTTCAATGAAATGTTTAGCCACGGCCTGCAGACAGATAAACGCTCCCGTCAAATTAACATCAACGACCTGTTGCCACTGGGACAGCGTCATTTTGTGAAGCATCGCTGCCCGCACAATACCTGCATTATTGATCAAGCCATCCAGCCGCCCGAAATCGCTCACAATACTTTCAACGGTTGTGTGGACAAATTGTTCGTCGGCAATATCACCGGCATAAGCTCGAGCTCTTTCGCTACCAATGACTTCTACGGCTTCTGCGAGTGCCACAGCATCAATATCCACCAGGGCCACTCTGGCGCCCAGTTCCACCGAGCGCTGCGCCAGAGCCCGCCCGATACCCTGCCCTCCCCCGGTAATCATTACCACCCGTTCTTCCAAAGATATTGCCTGGTCCACCGTAGTACTCCTTGATGTTGTCGATGACTAGTAGCGGCCCAGCAATGTAATGCTGCAGACGTTACGATTGGGAAAGCCGCCAAGATTGTGTGTCAAACCGAGGCTTGCATCTGCCAACTGTCGCCCCCCCGCCCGCCCGTGCACCTGGAGATATATCTCGTAAACCATGCGCAAGCCACTGGCACCGATAGGGTGCCCGAAACATTTGAGCCCGCCGTCGATATTGCACGGTATAGCCCCATCGCGATCATAGCGCCCATCGAGTATATCCAACCAGGAGTTCCCCACATCGGAAAGCCCCAGGTCCTCCATTGTCACCAGCTCGGTGATCGAAAAGCAGTCGTGTACTTCTATCAGATCCAGCTCCTCGCGAGGGTCCACCACGCCGGCCTCAGCGTAGGCTCTGTTGGCCGCGACTCTGGTCGTTTTTGTGTAGCTGCCGTCCCAGCTGTCATGAGACATCTCGGCGCCATCACTGGTAGCTACCTGAGTCGATTTAACGCTCACCAGCTGGCCAGATATCCCAAGCCTTTCTGCCATTTCAGCTGTGGTTACAATCGCACAGGCAGAGCCGTCGCTGACACCACAACAGTCAAAAAGCCCCAATGGAAACGCGATCATAGGAGCCTTAAGAATACGCTCTTTGCTCACAGCGTTACGAAGATGTGCCTTGGGGTTCAACATGGCGTTCTGATGGCTCTTCCAGGAGACGTGCGCCATAGCTTCCTTGAGCTTTTCCATAGAGACACCGTGCCTGGTGGCGTAGGCAGTAGCCAATTGGGCGAAGGAGCCCGGCGCAGTGACACCTGGATACCACATGTCTTCGAAGCTACCCTTGGTCCGCTCCGGCAGCCCCCCGTAGCCAGTGTCTTTCAGCTTTTCGACTCCCAGAGCCAGGGCAATGTCACTACCACCAGCGGCAACAGCATAGACTGCGCCGCGGAGAGCTTCGGAACCTGAAGCGCAGAGATTTTCTACCCGCGTCACCGGAATATTGGGTAAGCCCAGGGCCTGGGCCAGAGAAATACCGGATTTACTCAAGCTCTGCTCATCATGAGACAGGCCAAGCCATGCGGCATCTATCTGGTCCCGCTCAATGCCTGCATCACCCAATGCCTCTTTGAAAGATTCGCAAATCAGATCATCAGCGCTCGCCTCCCAATGCTCGCCAAAGGAAGTGCAGCCCATCCCGATGATCACGACTCTATCTTTTATTCCTTTTGCCATGCTGTGTCCGAATCTGTTTGCTGCCAATGTCCCATTGCGCCAGGCGCAACCACCGATTACGGGACAAACTTACTCGTGAATACCCTCTGCCAGGAACAGCTCAGTCGCCACTCCGCTTTGCTTTCGCAAATCAATCATGGGGGCATAGTCGGGATCCCGATACCAGGCATGGGCGTGGTCATGGGAGGGGAACTCGATCAAAACCATAGCGGAGGGTTCAGAACCAGAGCCTTCAAGGTGGTCAATCGAACCGCCCTTTATCAGGTATTTTCCACCGTGTTTGGCTACCAGTGCTTCGGTGACAGACCGATACTGTTTGTACCATTTCCAATCCTGAACCTTCAACTGCCCCACAATATATACCGCCATAGGACACTCCATGATTATGAATATCGCTCTATCCTAAGGCATTGCGGTATTCAGTTAGAACTCGTATTCGGGAATCACCATGGCGATGAACAGTACACATGAAAAACGGGTCTCATTAGCGAAAACGAGTTAAACACGAGTAACTATCCGCAGTAAGATGCCTGTCAACCAGTATTCCCCAACGGGGAACGCAACCACACACCCGGCATAGCCCTGGATCAATCTTTGGCTTTAACGGGCGGGTTCTTGTGCTAACGATATCTGCGAGGCCATATGGATAGTAGCTTTAAAATGCCGATTACCCGTACTGTATTCTCTGAAGAGCACCATCAGTTCAGGAATACGGTACGTCGATTCATGCAGGACAAAATTCTTCCAAATATGGAAAACTGGATGGAGCAGGGATTTGTCGATCGCGATGTCTGGCTAAGTGCTGGCGAGCTGGGACTGCTTTGCTGCACGATTCCCGAGCAATATGGGGGCTCGGGTGTAGGCCGAAAGTACAGCGCTATCATAATCGAGGAGCAGCAACGGGCAAACGCCATGGGCCCCGGCTTTGCCATGCACTCCGAAATCGTGGCCTCCTACATCAATCGCCTCGGCACAGAGGAGCAAAAAAGTACCTGGCTGCCCAGGATGGCCAGCGGCAAAGCCATAGGCGCTCTTGGCATGACAGAGCCACATGCCGGATCAGATCTGAAGCAGTTAAAAACCAATGCACGCATTGATGGGGACGAATTGGTAATCAATGGTTCCAAGACGTTTATTACAAACGGGTATCTGAGTGACCTGATCATAGTGGCCGTCAAGGAAGACTCTTCACTGGGTGCAAAAGGCATCTCACTGGTAATCGTGGAGAGTGACCGGGAGGGGTTTGCCAGGGGCCCCTTGTTAAACAAGGTTGGCCAGAAAGCCCAGGATACCTGCCAACTCTTTTTTGACGACGTACGTGTTCCGATCACCAACCGATTGGGAGAGCCTTGCCGGGGCTTTGAATACATGATGCAGGAGTTATCCTGGGAGAGAATGATTATCGCGATTCGAGCAATCGCCGGTGCGGAGGTCGCACTCCAGCAAACCGTAGATTACGTAAAAAACAGGCAGGTTTTCAAACAGGCACTTTCGGAATTCCAGAATACCAAATTTAAACTTGCGGAATGCAAAAGTGAAGTTCAGATAGGCCGTGTCTATATAGACAATTGTATCGAGCTGCTGGAAACCAACAAGCTTGACCCCGAGGCTGCTGCGATAGCCAAGTGGTGGTGTACGGAACTGCAGAATCGCGTACTGGATACATGCGTGCAACTTCACGGTGGATACGGCTACATGCTCGAGTATCCAATCGCTCGCGCATGGGTAGACGCCCGCGCCCAGATGATTTATGGCGGCACCAACGAGATCATGAAGGAGATTATCGGTAGGGCCCTATAGACGACTTATCGCGCAACCGACATGGGTCTTGCCTATGGGCAAGCCCAGAACCACGGCAGACACCGGAACTTCTTTAGTTCCCTTACACGAGAAATATGTAGATGACTGATTCTGACAATTCCCACTCAGCTAGTAGCGCGTTTCCAGAAGGCATTACTGTAGTTGTCGGCGGAAGTGGCGGTATAGGCAGTGAAATATGTACAAAGCTTGCCGAAGCCGGCTCTGACGTCGTATTAACCTACCGCAACAACAGAGGCAGTGCGCTGGCCGTGGTTGAACAGGTCTTGTTGATGGGGCGTCGCGCGGAATGTTTTCCCGTGGCGATCGAAGATGCAGAGCAGGTGGATGAATTCTTCACCAGCCTCATTGCAAAATACAAGAGAATACACACTGTGGTAAACGCCACGGGGTCCAGTATTCCCATGCTATTCATCAACGACGTTCCCGCAAGTACCTGGCGTGAGGTCATGAACAACGATGTCAACGGGTTCTTCAATATCGTACAGGCATCACTGCCACACTTGCGTGACCAAGGCGGGTCCTACGTAGTCATCGGCACGGCCGGCACAAAGAGGTGGCCCACTCGAGACGTTCTTTCGGTAGCACCCAAGGCCGCGGTGGACGCGGTGGTAACCGGCATAGCCCGAGAGGAGGGAAGATTTGGGGTTCGCGCCAATACGGTAGCGCTGGGCCTTATCGACGCTGGTTTGTTCAGGCGCCTGCGGGGCTCGGAGTATAGTGAGGAGTATGTAGAGGCAGCTATTCGGAATTCATCCCTGAAGCGTCTCGGCACCGCCGGCGAGGTCGCTGATTCGGTAGTGTTTTTTGCCTCCAACAAAGCAAATTTCGTGACAGGGCAGACTCTGGTACTCGACGGTGGTTACAGTCTGTAGAGACCGTAAGCACATACCCCGACGCAGATCATGCCGATATAAGGAACGGATCGCAGACAGGTGCCACGCTACCTTCTGGTCACGCCGTTTGAGAAGCTACTTTTATTGGTACGCAGGTGAAGCCCGAAAGAAACTCACCGTAGGCACGCCCGCACTGGTCTACCAATACTTTGTAATCCCCAACGCCATCAAACAACTCACGCAATGCGGTTGTTCCCATCAGTGTCGCCATGTGCATTCCAAGGCATTTGTGCCCACCCGCGCCGAAAGAAATATCTCGCTCGGACTCACGGAATATGTTGAATTTTTCAGAATCCGGGAACTCTGCCTCATCCCGATTCGCAGATGCGTAAATATAGAGTAACGCCTGGCCTGCCTTGATTTCTTTGCCGCCCAGCTCGAAGTCATTCACAGCGCGTCTACAGAGCATATTCGTAGGCTGGTCGTAGCGAGCAGTTTCCATGAACAACTTATCGACCAGGTCCAGGTTTGCCAGCACAGCGGCTTTCTGCTCAGCTTCCCTGTCCAGATAATACACAGCCCCGGTGCAGACATTGGGTGTTGTCCCGGACCCAACCGTTAGCATAACTATCAGGAAATTCACCATTGCCTCGTCGTCAGCTTTGACCCCGTCGATCTCTGCCTCCAGATACGCTTTGGTCTGACCTTTGGCGAGTTCAGGATTAGCACGCAATTGCTGAACATACTGTTGCAGGCTTCCCCGCAATTCCATGCCTGCTTTCAGATTCCGCTCGGACACAGTGCCGACCTGCCCCTTTTCTCGATGCATTGTCTCATCTATCAAATGCCGCCAGTGTAAAGCGTTTTCTACCGTGAGGCCGAGGTTGTATCCCGCATTGATGGAGATAACCCGGCAAAAATACTCCGAATAGACATCGAATTCGCCTTTCTCTAACAGTGGTTTGAGCACTTCACGGCATAAATCTCTGAATCGATCTTCATGCTGAACAACAGACCCCGGCGTATACTCACCACGCAGTACTGACCTCCACTTCCGGTGCTCCCTGCCATCCATGCTGGTAAACGTATGCGGCACCGGCTCACCCAAAAGAACATTTACCAACGGCTGCCCGTCGGTAAAGGTGATATCTTTTTCATGCAATATGCTGGCACTCCAAATGTCGTCAAAACTTGTCAGCGCCCACGCGTTGTACTTCTCTATAAAGTGAGGCCCATCCTCTTTGCGCAAATGTTTGTATACCGAATGAGGGTCACTCATCGCCTCGTGCGAAAAGGGGTCGTAATCATATGTCATGGTATTTCAGGCTCTCTCACCAGATTAGGGAATTTGACAGGCTGACGCTCACTATCAGGATAAGCGCTGACTTCACACTCAAGCGAGTGTCTCGATCGTACATCTGGCCTGTGTCGATAACACTAGCATCAGTCCCGCTCGCTCACAGCTCACAAAAGCTCATATTCCTGCTGGTGTGCCCACCCATGTGCCTATCGAACACACGGTTCTACTCGGCCGCTTTTCCTACGGCTCAAGCAGGCAAAAAAAGACCGGCGCAAGGCCGGCCAAACTGGACCAAATTTCGCCTATTTTGGCAATTTCAAACGATTACAGATGTTGTTTTTCTGTATTGCGGAGGAGCCGCCGAGTATTGGCATAACCAGAATATCGCGCACATAGCGCTCCATATCAAAATCCCCTACATATCCGTAAGCACCCATCACTTCCTGACATTTCAGCACGATCTCACGCGCAGTCTCAGACACGAACAGCTTCGCCATGGACGTTTCCACTGTGGCGGGCAGGTTTTGATCTATAAGAAAAGCCGCCTGATATGTCATAAGCCGACAAGCCGCCAGTTTCGTCTTTGCCTCGGCCAACATATGCCGAATCGATTGGAACGAACATATCGGTTTACCGAACTGGATGCGCTCCTGTGAATAGGCCCAGGCGTCGTCCACCGCGGCCCTGGCGATACCCAATGCCATGGCCGATACCTCAACTTTTTCTATATCAAGACCAGGGCCCGCTAACTTTTCCCAGCCTTTATTCCAACCCTCCTCTCCACCTACAATACTGTCTACCGGGATCTCCACATCGGAAAAGCTCACATCATAGGTACCAGCACCCTTCAGGCCCATCGATTCCTGCGGTTCCAGCAACACGCCCGGGGAAGTGGGAGGAATCAGAATAATTGAAAGGTTTTTGTACTTTTGGTCTGTCGGGCCCGTTCTGACCAGTGTGTAGATATAGTCTGAAATGGCGGCACCGGAGCAGAATCTTTTGCTGCCGTTAACGATCAGCGTATCGCCATTGCGGACCGCTGAGCTTTTGACACTTGCCAAATCGGCACCAACGTCCGGCTCTGACAAGCCGTAAGATAACATCAGCCCCTCTCCAGCCACTCGCGGTAACAGGGATTCCTTCTGTTTCTCACTGGCAACCTCCCCCAGGTTGAGACCAGCATAGCAACTGGACTGTATATAGCCGCAACCAACCGACATGCTTCGCGAACACAATTCCTCGATAACGACTGCTGTCGCGGTGATATCCTTGCCGGTACCACCGTAGGCCTCTGCTACGGTCAGCCCCATACAACCCATCTCCACCAGCTTGTCGTGAACATCCCGTGGAAAATAGTTTTCTCTGTCCCAACGCTTTACCAGATCTCGCGGCATCTCCTTCTCGATGAAGCTCTTCAGGCTGCTGCGTATCATAGAAATCTGTTCAGACTCCTGAAATTGACTCATGATTGAACTCTTCCCTTGCTGCAGTTATTACGATTCATTGGCAAAATGATGGTAAACCGGGATGGTATTTAACTTAAACTCGCATTCACGACTTACACCACCCATGATCAGGAAAATGTCATTTTTTTCTCGTTTCTTCTGTTCGAATCCCATACGAGTTTAATCTGAGCTTCATATCGGTTAAAACTTACCGCGCCTTGAGCCCATTGTGACGGACTTGATCTTGGAAGAACTGTCTGGATTGCCCTTTATGCATGACCGAAAAAAATCAAATAGACCAAAAACCGGTATTACTTCGGTAGGTGCCTATATTCCGAGATTACGTCTCTCCCGCGAGGCCATCGCGGAGGCAAACGCCTGGGCGAATCCCGGATTGAGACAGAGGGGAAAAGGCGTTCGAGCCATTTGCTCGCACGACGAGGACAGCCTTACTATGGCTGTTGCCGCCGCCCGGGCAGCCAGAACTCTAAGCTCTGAATTCGCGCCAACAGGGCTTCAATTCGCATCCACCACCCTGCCGTTCGCAGATCGTCAAAATGCATCGATCATCGCCGACGCCCTGTCACTACCAGAATCCCTGTCCACGACTGATGTAACCGGCTCACTGCGCTGCGCTACAACAGCCCTCATAACGTCATTGAACTCAGCTGATGATCGACTCATAGTGGCAGCAGACAAACGCAAGACTCGTCCAGCCAGTTCTCTGGAGATGACCATTGGTGACGCAGCCGCAGCGATAGAGACCGGAAGTAATGAATTGCTGGCTGTCTTTTTGGCAAGCCACTCACTCTCGATTGATTTGACCGACCATTACCGCGAGGCGCACTCGGAATTTGACTACCAGCTGGAAGATCGCTGGGTGCGCGACGAGGGCCATCTTAAGATTATTCCAAGAGCGATTAATCATCTTCTTCAGGAACTCAGTTTTGATGCAAGTGAGATCAATCACTTTATTGTGGCAGGGCCAGACCATAAGACCGCCACACTAATCGCGGATCGCTGTGGCATACCGGCTGACGCGGTGAGTAATAACCTTGCGCTGGAGTGTGGTCATACAGGGTGCCCACATCCCTTTTTGATGCTAATTCATGCACTTGAATCGGCCCAGGCTGGAGAAAAACTTCTTGTGATTGGCTTCGGCCAGGGCTGCGATGCCTTACTCTTCGAGGCGACAGAATTGGTTGACCGGCTCCACGCGACGAAGCCTGTGCAGACTTTACTTGACGGCGGCGTGGTTGATTCGAACTATCAGCGTTACCTTTCGTTTAACCATCTCGTGGAACTCGATTGGGGTATGCGAGCAGAGCGCGACAACAGAACGGCGCAATCTGCATTTTTTCGCCACCGCAAGGCGATGACCGGGTTTATCGGTGGCCGATGCGAGTTCTGTGGCACCGCGCAGTTTCCCAGTAGCTCGATCTGTGTTAACCCTGACTGTCGTCGCCCGGGGCTTCAGGCGGACGAGCCCTTCAGCGACAAGCAAGCGACTGTTAAGTCCTATACCGAGGACTGGCTGGCGCACAGCTATAACCCACCGTTCAAGTATGGCAATGTGCGCTTTGAAGGGGGCGGTGTAGTGATGATGGAATTCGCCGATTTTTCAGCAGAGGAGTTAGTGGTTGGAGCCCCGGTAAGCATGCAGTTTCGCATCAAGGATGAAGACAGCAGGCGCGGGTTCAAGCGCTACTTCTGGAAGGCCGCGCCGATAGCAGGCCTGCATAACACAATAGGGGGCTCTCCCAAAAATGGCTGAAACAATTTCCGCCGAAGCTGTACGAGAAATGATTGATCCCGGGAATAGAGTCTTTATCCAGGGCGGCGTGGGTGAACCCGCAACAATCGTGTCAGCGCTAAAAACAATGCCAGAAGGCAGAGCTTCAACAGCGGTTAACGCGGTTGACTACGTCACTGTATCAATCCCTGGAATCAACAATAGTGTTGTTCCGGGGAAGCTTCCTGAAGGCTCACATCTCACTACCTTCTTCATGCATCCCGGCATCTCTAGCGGCGAAACGGATCCAGGTGTTAGCTTTCTGCCTATGCACTACAGGGATATATATCGCTTTCTTCACCAGGGTGAGCGCTTCGACATCGGGATAATTCAGGTATCTGCCCCCAACGAGGCAGGGCTTTGCAGTCTCGGCGTTTCAGTGGATTTTACACCCGCCATTCTGGAAAGGTGCGATCGCCTCATCGCGGAGGTCAACCACCGTATGCCGGCTCCACCGGGGTCGCCGACACTGCCTGTTTCAACATTCGACTTTTTGGTAGAAGCGGATTATCCAATTCCTGAAAAGAAAGACTCAATTCCTGGCAAGACTGAGCTGGTTATCGCCAGCAACATCGCAGCCTTGATCGATGACGACAGTTGCATCCAGATTGGTATTGGTAAGCTACCCGGCGCGATACTTAGGCAACTCAGTAATCACCGGCGCCTCGGTCTGCATACCGGATTAGTCAGCAACGAAGTCCGTGATCTTGTGGATACGGGAGTGGTTACAGGGGAATCAAAAACTATCGATCGCCGCACACACGTGGTCGGAATGGCCTGGGGCAACTATGCCTTCTATAACTGGCTGGGACGCCAGGAAAACGTCAGTTTCAAACCTGTCAACTACACGCATGACATCAACGTTTTATCCTCTCTGGACCAATTTGTTTCGATTAACTCGGCTATAGAAGTTGATCTCTACGGACAAGCTAACGCCGAGACTGTGAATGGACGTCAGGTGAGCGCTTCTGGCGGACTCGTGGATTTTGTACGCGGTGCACGGGCTTCGAAGGGTGGCAAGTCGATCATTGCGCTGCCCGCTAGTGCGCTAAGAGGCCAGACGTCCAGGATAGTCCCTGCCCTGCCGGGAAAGATAACCACATTATGCCGCACCGATATCGATCACGTGGTCACCGAGTACGGCACGGCGTCCCTGTTCTCGAAATCTACCGAGGCCCGGGCCAGGGCACTGATAGATATAGCGGCCCCTGATTTTCGAGACCAACTTTGGCAAGAATGGGAGCGGAAATAGCAACGGCAAAAAATGCCTGTTCAGCTAACATCTACCGACATAATTTTCACTACGTCCCCGCTTCCGTTACTGCCAGTTTCGCTGAAAAAGGCCGCCAGCAATTCGCGCTGCTGCTCTGCCGCCTCCTCTATAAACCGCTCCTTTACCGCGCCATAACCGCGAATATGCTCCGGTACCGAGGCAATTTTTACTGCGAGCGCGAGATTTTCCCCGCTAAGTCCGGGCAATAGCGACTCAATAGTCTGCCGGTACTCAGTGATCATCCGGCGCTCCAGACGGCGATGCTCGCCGTAAGAAAACGGATCCAGAAAAGTCCCCCTAAGCACCTTCAATTTGGCGAGCACGCGAAAGGCGTGCATCATCCAGGCACCAAACACTCGCTTGGGATAACGGCCAGTCACGGGATTACTTCCTCCCAGTACTGGCGGCGCCAGATGGAACTCCAGCTTCAGGTCACCCTCAAATGCCTCACCTAATGCCGCCATAAGCTGGGGAGAACTGTGCAGGCGTGCCACCTCGTATTCATCCTTGTAGGCCATGAGCTTAAAGTAATAATTGGCCACAGCCCGGGACAGATCCTGTGTTCCGGGACAAACCTCGTACTCTTTCGCCATGACCTTTTGTACCAGCTCCCGATATACCACCGCGTATTTTGCATTCTGGTAAGCGCCAAGCTCGGTCATCCTGCCTTCAAGCTGCGCTTGCACGGTACCCACTGCCTCCTCGCCTCCGGGAACGTCCTGAGCGGGTGCTGCCGCCGCCAGAACCGTCGCTATATCTACCGCGGCCAATCTGCCCCAGGCCAGGCTCCGAAGGTTCATTTCTATCGAGACACCGTTCAGCTCGATTGCCCGATTAATCGATTCCAGGGTCACCGGTAGCCACCCTTTCTGCAGCGCATAGCCCACAAGGAACATATTTGCTGCCACTTCGTTGCCCATAAGCGCCATTGCAATTTTGCTGGAAGGCACAAATTCAGCATCGCCTTTGGCCAGTAGTCCGCCGATGCGTGAAATCATCTGATCGGCTGATAAATCGAGATCCGGATCCGTTGCAAAATCGGAGGTGGGTGCAACGCAGCTATTGACTACAACCCGGGTCGTTTTCGCAGTCATTTTCCCTAGCACTTCCTCACTGGCGGCAACAACGATATCGCAACCAAGCACCAGATCTGCCCCGGTAATCCGTGTGGCAAAAATATCTTCCTGCCTGTCAGCCACTCGGATATGGCTGGTAACCGGTCCATTGCGCTGTGCCAGACCGGCGACATCAAGCACCGAGCAGCCTTTGCCTTCGAGAAATGCCGCCATGCCGATCATTGCACCCAGAGTAACCACCCCTGAACCGCCGATACCGGCTATCAATAAACTGAAGGGGCGCTCGGTATCTGCGCTTGCCGGAGCGGGAAGACCGGCCAACCTGGCTTCGAGCCCCGCTCCCAGCCCCGCATCTTCCCCAATTAGGCTCCGCTTCCTGGGTGTTCCGCCAGTCACAGTAATGAAGCTTGGACAATAGCCTTTGGTGCACGAAAAGTCCTTGTTGCAAGCCGACTGATTGATGCGCCGCTTGCGCCCGTACTCCGTTTCCACCGGTTCGACGGCAATGCAGTTGGACTGGACGCTGCAATCTCCACAGCCTTCACAGACACGCGGGTTGATAAATATTCTCTGATCCGGATCGACAGCTTTACCCCGTTTCCGTCGACGGCGCAGTTCGGTGGCACAGTGCTGGTCATACACCAGCGCCGAGACGCCCACAATGTCCCGCAGCTCCCGCTGCACGACATCGAGTTCATCGCGATGATGGAGCGTCACACCGCTGGCGAAATTTTGCCCATCCACACGGTAGGTTGCGGGATCTTTCCCCACCACAGCGATACGTCCGACACCCTCCGCCTCGAGCTGGCGAGTAAGCGTATCGACCCGCATTTTTCCTTCTATTTCCTGGCCGCCGGTCATAGCGATGGAATCGTTCACCAGGATTTTGTAGGTTATATTCACCCTGGCGGCGACGGCGGCGCGAATGGCAAGCAAACCGGAGTGATAATAGGTGCCATCGCCCAGGTTCTGGAATATGTGTTGCTGCGCGGTAAACGGGGCCATACCAATCCAGGGCGCGCCCTCCCCCCCCATGTGGAACAGCGTGGGCGTACGCCGCTCGGGCAGGAATGTCGCCATACCGTGACAGCCGATACCACCGAAGGCCATACTGCCCTCCGGAAGATTGGTGGACGTATTGTGGGGGCAGCCCGCACAAAAGCTCGGTTTGCGATTCAGGCTGGCAGCTGGCACCGGCAGCTCAACCAGGTTGCCGGCAGCCCGCGATGGCAACCATGCGTCCATAGCGTCGGGCAACAGACGCCGCAGCCGCTGTTCCAATATTCGGGCCAGCTGACGGGGCTCAAGCTCACCGATCTGACTAACCAGAGGGTTGCCACTTTCATCGCGCTTACCAGTCAATACCGGTCGGTCTGCCAGATTCACGAAAAGGCTGGCCAGTTGCTCCTCGATAACCGGCCGCTTCTCTTCAATGACCAGTAATTCTTGATAGCCCCGGGCGAATAGCTGAATATTTTCAGGTTCCAGGGGCCATGGCATGGCCACCTTGTACACACCGACACCAAATTTGAGACAGGCCTGCGGGTCCAGTCCAAGCTCAGTCAAAGCCTGCATCACATCCAGATAGGCCTTGCCCGTGGTCACAATACCCAGTTGACGCTGCCCAGGGTTCAGTATCACCCTGTCCAGGCCGTTGGCTCGAACAAAGGCCTGCACAGCTGGCAGGCGCTGTTCGAATTGACGCGCCTCCGCAATCTTCGGCGGCGTCATGGCGCCGGTGGCGTTGAGACCTCCAGCGGGCAGTTCGTGATCCGTCGGCACTGCGACCTCGAAACTCTCGAGATCCACACTTACCGAGGCGGAACTCTCGATAGTGTCAGTGACACACTTCATTCCAATCCAACAGCCGGAGTAGCGCGACAGGGCGAAACCGTACAAACCGAAATCCAGATAATCCTGGACACTGGAAGGATTCAGATAGGGCATGCCGAAATGGATAAATGCATGGTCGCTCTGGTGCGCGATGGTCGATGATTTTGCGCCATGATCGTCCCCCGCGAGCACCAGCACCCCGCCATGCTTGGCAGACCCCGAGTAGCTGCCATGTTTGAGGGCGTCACCGGAGCGATCGACACCCGGTCCCTTGCCATACCACAATGCAAACACACCGTCATATTTCTGCTGCCCGACAACAGCCAGCTGTTGTGAACCCCAAACGGCCGCTGCACCAAGGTCCTCATTGATTCCCGGCTGAAAGTGAATGTGATGCTCTTCGAGTTCCGCATGGGCTTGTTTGAGGGCCGTATCGTAACCTCCTAATGGAGAGCCGGTGTAGCCGGAGATAAATCCCGCGGTATTGAGACCCTGAGAGTAATCCAGCTCCCGCTGCATCATCGGCAGCCGTACCAGTGCCTGGGACCCACTCAGATAGACACGCCCCTTCTGACGGCGATAGCGGTCATTCAGCTCGTATCCATCGTCGCTGTTATCCAGTGTTTCCTGGCCTGAACTTCCCGTAGTCATTTTTTCATTTCCCTAAACACTGTTATCACCAGGTACCCAACAGGGCAGTACCACATCGTCGCTATAGCGCCGAAACGCGACCTTCACTGGCAAACCGATCGCAATCACGTCAGGGGCTATAAGTGTCGTACCCACAATCCGCAGTAACGGCGATTCCTCCAGCGCCACCAGCCCGACCACGTAGGGCAGCATTTCTTCAAAGGCGGGCAATAGCGGCGGCGACGGCATCGCGAAAGACCAGATTATTCCGCGTCCGGATACCGGCTTCCAGGCACTCGACTGTGACTGGCAAGTGGGACACATCGGGCGGGGTGGAAAACGCATTTCACCACAGCCCGAACAGCTTTGAATGAGAAGCTCCGAGCGCTGTGTGCCCGCCCAAAACGGCGCATCGACCGGATCGTCCGTCGCCGGCAGAGGAATACTTGTTAGCATCTGGGTGCCCTGTTTTTCACTGTATTATCCTGGAGTTCGACGCAATGGGTATGACTGGGCTGCTTCATGCGCGGTAAAGCAGTTTCCAATTGAAAGATACAGCCGGCCTGGCCTGTCCCACGACATGTATGGCAACAGCTATGGTCAGCATCACTCCGCCCTTGGCCTCCTCAGCTGCACTGATGCGAGTGCGGCCCTGCAACATCGATCCCGCCGGCACGGGGTTGACGAACCGCACTCGCTCCAAGCCATAATTGAGGGCCGAGCCGTGGCCGACGATGGTGTAGTCTGCGCAATTTTTGATAATTGTGGCCATAGACAGCACCAGGAAGCCGTGCGCTATGGCCTCACCAAAGGGCCCTTCGCTGCGCGCACGGTCGACATCGACGTGAATCCACTGCCTGTCACCTGTCATATCAGCAAATTGGTTGATCATTTCCTGCGATACCGTGACCGACTCGCTCCACGGTCCGTAATCATCTGACACCATGGCTGCAAGAGTGCCGAGGTCGTCGAATCGAATCTCTTTCATTATATTTCCTGCGTCCGCAGTAGGCCGATACACCGGAGCCTACATCCTCCTGCAGCTGCCCATTGCCGGCACAGACTATTCAGCACCTGATCAGCGTGCATAGGGCTTATATGGCTGCCAACGGGGGGTGCGCTTCTCACCAAATGCACGCACGCCTTCATCGAAGTCACCACCTTCACTATTTTCAATAATAAGATCCCAGGCATAATCCGATGCGTCGGAAAGACTATGGTCCTTCGCCGCCCATATCGCCCGCTTTGTCCTGGCCATCGCAGTAGGTGAATTTTCCAGCATCATCGCGGCAATAACGAAGGCACGATCTAACAGGCGATCCCGCTCTACCACTTCACCCACCAGCCCGCATTGCAAGGCGCGTTCGGCGGACATGTGATCTTTGGCACCAACAAGGGCCATACGCAACACTGCCTCTATCGATATTCGCCGCGCCAGGCCGACGGATTCCAGCCCGGACACCAACCCAATGTTGACGTGGCTGTCAAAGAACACGGCATTGTCCGCCGCCAGCACGATGTCACTGTCAGCTACGAAATGAAGCCCGCCACCATTCGTGAGCCCATTCACTGCACAGATCACTGGCTTCCAGACAGCGTTTTGACGTGAGGTCCACTTCATGCTCGCCTCCGCCGCAGCTTTCGATGAGAGATCCGGTTCGGGCACATCGTCAACATCCGCACCACTACAAAACGCCTTCGATCCAGCTCCGGTAATTATCGCCACAATAGCTTTCGGATCGTGCTCGAATGCCGACCATACCTGTGGCAACTCTCGGTTCATAATGGTATTAATCGCATTGTGTCGATGCACTCGATCCAGCGTGATCAGTGCCACTCCGTCGTTAACACTGTACTGGATGGTTTCAAGGTTCAATAGTTCTACCCCTGCCTCTAAAGTTAGTGAGTGCAATCGAACTTAGCAGACGGCGATTTCAGTTTTTACTCGCGTTGCCTATCATCCTGGCGTCGCATTCCATCCGTAAATTGCACAAGGAAGCGTGCGAAGATCCTATTTTTTGTCGAGTTATTGCCTGAGAGTGAGCAGCGAAAAAACTTGAATGTGGGAGGCAGCTTTACCACCCCAATCGGTTTCACGAGAACATGGGGGTTTAGCGACAGTTATCGCCAGTTATGCTTTAACCAGGCGAGTGCTTACAAAACAGGGGTCGAATCGAATGTTTGAGCACAGGGGCCACTTTGCATTCGAGCTATTTCCCGCGGTCCTTGAGGGTCGGAATTTAACCGGGCGAGATTTTCTGCTGTACCCACTAATTGCTTGTTACAAGCAGCAACCTAGCTATTTTCAACGTCTTTTAAGCGCAAACGATGCTCCAGAATAAGTAATGCGCGATCCGTACTGACAGTCAGTTCTTTCATTAACGTACTGAAACGCTGAAAATCCTTAGCCGTCAATGGCGCAAAATGCTCATCGTTAATATCCCCCTGTATAATACTCAGTTCCCGCAATAGTTCCCAGCTGCGGTCAGTAAGCCTGAGGTTGACACGACGACGGTCCTCCTTACTGGTCTCCTTGGTTAATAGACCCTGACTAACCAGCTTCCTGGTTTCTGTCGTCACAAATGTTCCGCTCAGGCTCAGGTGCTCTGCAATCTCACTCACACCAACGTCCTTGTCGCCCTGCAAATGAGCGATAGAAATCAGAATCGTATATTGCACCCCGGAGAGACCAATATATCGAGCGTAACCATCGCGAATTGCCTCCAGCCGAACAGAGAATGCGAGTGCGTTATGCACCATCTCGCGAAACTGGCTGTCTGTGCCATCCACCAGTAGCTCTGGCCGGGTAACGGTCATTGGCACCTTTGCTTTACGCGTTCGACTACTTGCTGGTGCGCTCCTGCCTTTGTTGACCTTTCCTGTCATCCCTTGATTCTCCGTCGACGTTTAGTAACAAGTGCCCACTACTTATAGCTAGCCATTATCGTCCATCCTGGCTGCATCGGCCAACATTCCGCACTACCGGACTAATACCAGTCAAATAAAAGTTTTCCTCTTTCCTTGACATATACATAGCGAGTAAATAATATCTTTGTAACAAAGCTTTTATTGGATTATACCCTAGAAGATATGAAGATTCCAGCACCCGCACCCGCCATTGACCCCGCAAAATTTCGCCAGGCGACAGGCCGTTTCGCGACCGGTATTACCGTGGTTACGGTAAGCGAGGGTAGCGTAGCCCGCGGCATGACTGCCAACTCGTTTGTGTCAGTATCTCTCGATCCACCGCTGGTGCTTGTATCGATTGCCAATACCGCAAACATGCACGGCCTGATCAAAACCAGCGGTCGCTACGGGGTCAGTGTACTGTCCGTTGAGCAGCTCTCCCACTCAAAGCTCTTTGCTGGTAGTCAAGTGCCGGCACTGGACCTCGACTTCCAATTACTGGCCGGGGTGCCAGTACTTGAGAACAGCCTCTCCACATTTGCCTGTGACCTGCACCAGGAAATTATCTGTGGTGATCACACCCTCTTTGTGGGCCGAGTCCGCGAGCTCGAGTTTCGCAACGCAGAGCCCCTGGTCTATTTTGCCAGCGCCTACAAGGAACTGACCGGCAGCGATGAAATGTGCTGTCACTGATAGCTGAGGAAGGAATTATGTTGTTAGCAGGAAGCGGTGATGATACTCGCGGCGTGAAGACAGGATCAGACCATATAGCCAGCCTGAAGGATGGCCGAACGGTGTACCTGAACGGCGAGGCGATTACGGATGTAACAACGCACGATGCCTTTAAACGCTCGGTAAACTCTACGGCCAGGTTGTACGACCTGCAAGCCAGCCCGGAGCATATAAACGCGCTTACCTTTGAGTCTCCCACCAGTGGTGGCCGGGTCAATATCGCCTGGCAGCTGCCTGCCAACTATAATGAGCTGGTCAAGCGGCGCGAAGCACTGGTTACCATGGCAGAAATGCACGCCGGGTTTATGGGAAGGTCTCCGGATCACCTGGCGTCAGCGCTGGGTGGCCAGCTTATGGGCCTCGCGGCTTTCGAGGAATACTCGCCGGAGTATGCCGCAAATTTTCAGCGCTACTACGAATATATTCGCGACAACGATCACGCCTTGACCTACGTCATTATAAACCCCCAGGGCAACCGTGCCTCTGACACTTCAGAGCAGGAAGATGACCTGGTAATGCGCGTTGTGGATGAGGATGATCACGGAATTACCGTACGAGGTGCCAAGATGCTTGGCACCAGCGCAATCATGGCCAACGAGGTCTTTGTTGCCAACCTTCAACCTCTGAGACCGGGGGAAGAGCGCTACGCTACATCATTTGCACTACCCATGAATACCGAGGGGCTTCGTATCGTTTCGCGTAAGTCTTATGAACAACATGCCGAGACGACCTTCGACAATCCGATGTCTTCGCAATTCGATGAAAACGACGCGCTGATTTATTTCGAGGATGTGCGAGTCCCCAAAGACCGTTTATTCATCAACCAGAACGTTGAGATGTGTCGCAAGCAATTTCACAGTACACCCGGCCATATCTTCCAGAACTACCAGTCCCAGATCCGTCTGATGGTCAAGCTCCGATTCCTGGTTGGCGTCGCCCATAAGATCGCGGAAACTATTGGCACGGTGGGAATGCCGCCGGTACAGACTGTGCTCGGAAAACTGGCTTCGGAAGCGGCCACCGTCGAAGCGCTGGTTAGTGGCATGGAGGCTTCGGGAAGCCAGTATGGAAACTACTATATTCCCAACAAGCACATGCTTTACAGCGCTCAGGTCTATACCCAGGAGCTGTATCCAAACTTCGTCAACACCATCCGCGAACTGGCCGGCGGCAGCCTGATAATGCTGCCCGCCTCCGCCAACGATTTCGGCAATGAAACAGTGTCCCGGGTCATTCATAAAACGCAGGTAAGTGCCGGCATATCACCTGTCGAACGAGTCAAACTGCTGAAGCTCGCATGGGATGTACTCGGTTCCGAGTTCGCCGGTCGCCACCAACAATACGAAATGTTTTATGCCGGGGCGCAATTCGTTACGCGCGGGCACAGCTACCGCAACTACGATTGGGGAGCTGCCGGAGCGCTGGTAAATAATATCCTGGGCGGTTATGCGCTAAGCAACACAAAATAATGCCCTCCCCCATCCTCAGGGGGGGGCAATCTCGCACAGATAGCTGGAGTGGTATCCATGGAAGTTCGCAAGCTGTTTACGGTAGTGGAAGATATTCTAAAGGAGGGCGGCATACCTGTTGATCCCCCCCTGCGGAAAGTTGCTGTAGTGGCAATTATTGACAACCCCTACGCAGGCAAGGCATTCACAGCGGATCTTTCGGCCGCTATTGACGCAAGCCCCTCACTGGGCACGCGTATTGCCCGGATGGGGGTGGCTGCGATGGATGATTATGGCATTGAAAGTTATGGCAAGGGAGCGGTGGTTGGCACCAATGGCGAGCAGGAACACGGAGTTGCCATGCTCACCACTGTTTATGGCAACGCACTACGTGATGCTATCGGTGGCGGTGTAGCCTGGATATCTTCGGCTACCAAACGGGCTGCCCCGGGCGCATCCATAGACATACCCCTGGCACACAAGGACGCGCTCTATGTACGCTCGCACTACGATGCAATGTCCCTGACGCTTCCAGACGCTCCCCTACCGGACGAAATCGCTGTGATTTGTTGTTTCTCGAACAGGGGGCGACCAAATCATCGGGTGGGTGGCCCGTCTGCGGATAATATCATTGGCCAGGACGGCTTGCGCTGAACGTGAACCCGGTCAGGGAGAAAGAATCAAAATGAAATGCGTAATCCGAAATATTGCCTGCATTGTCAACGGTAGCTGGAGCAGTCCGTTCACCGAGGGTGACAGTATCGCCACCGAAGACGGCCTGATCAGCTATATTGGCTCGGAACTCCCCGCACTTGTTGCTGAAGCGGATGTCGTTATCGATGCAGCTGGCGCCACTGTCACACCCGGTTTCATAGATAGCCAGATTCACAACACCTTCGGTGATTACACTCCGCGGCAGCGCACGGTGGGCTTCCTGGAAAGTTATCTCCACGGGGGCACGACCACAGCCATCAGCGCTTCCGAAGTACATGTGCCCGGCAGGCCGAAAGACCCCGAGGGGGTAAAAGCACTTGCAGTTGCAGCGCAACGCTGTTTCCAGGACTACCGCCCCGGCGGCATGCGAGTACATGCCGGCTCCATCATCCTGGAACCCGGTCTGGTAGCGGCAGATTTTGAGGAGATACACGCCAAGGGCGTCTGGCTCGCCAAAGCGGGCTTTGGTGCGGTGAAAACGCCCTTTGAATATGCCCCGATGGTACATGCGGCTCGAGAGGCCGGCCTTATTACCACCGTCCACACCGGCGGAGCCTCTATTCCGGGTTCCGGTGCTATTACCGGCGATCACCTCCTGGCCATGAATCCACATGTCTCATTCCATATCAACGGTGGTCCTGTCGCCATGCCGGATGAAGACTTCGAGCGCGTGATACTGCAAAGTGATATTGCCCTGCAGGTGTGTACCGCGGGTAACATCCGCACCATGATTCTGTGCGCCCAGTTAGCGAGAAAGCACAATGCCTTTGACCGCTTTCTGATCGCCACAGACACACCAACAGGCAGTGGCGTTATGCCCCTTGGAATGCTCTATAGTATGATCAACCTGTCGACGCTAACTGATTTTCCACCTGAATGGATGATCGCTGCGTCCACTGGAAACGTCGCGGATATCTATAAATTGAATTGCGGCTATCTACAGCTTGGCCGGGATGCAGACCTGGTTATTATTGACGCGCCGGATGGGGGCACCCAAAAAGATGCACTCTCGGCAATGGCCCACGGCGACATGATCGCCGTGGGAGGTGTTATCAGCGACGGCGTACCGCGCTTCATTGGACGCAGCCGCAATACGCCACCTACTGTCAGAAATATTCGTATCGAACGCTGCACCTTGCCATATCAGTTTGAGACTGGCTCGCATTAAAGTTCTCTACATGAGGATCGCATCATGACAGCTATTTCGAATTCGCCTACCAGTGCTCGCTACGGCACATTGCTTGACCCGGGGCTGGCGGAGGACGTTCTGGCCCATCTCGGGTTCTCCAGCTTTCCCGAACCTGACCTGCAAAGCCTGCACGCCATTTATAGAGCCTGGTCCCGTGGGGTCGGCTACGACAATGTGCAGAAACGCATCTATTTTGCCGAGGGCGGCACCGGTCCCTTCCCGCTGACAGACCCCAACGATTTTATGCGCGCCTTTCTGCGCCACGGGACAGGCGGTAGTTGCTGGGTGGTTGCGGAGGCCTATTTTGGCTTGTTGCACCATATCGGTTTCGAAGTGCGGCGCGTAGCCGGGCAAATGCTTGATTGTGACGACCCGCTAAAGCCCAATCACGGTACCGTTTTGGTCACCCTCGATGGGGTCGAGTACGCTGCGGACCCGAGCATGGTTGGCGAAGAGGCCATCCCTCTGCTGAAGGGCAGGCCGTCACATGCACAAAGCCCCATCCATGGGCTCTGGTCGAATGGCGACGGCAACTACTGGTGGCGACCGGGCCACTCGCGGGTCGCCATCGAGTACGAGACCCAGTTCGACCCCTGTAGCTATGACTACTTTCTCGAACGATACGAAAAAACCAAGGAATTCAGTCTGTTCAATACCGTGCTTTACGTGCGACGCAATTTTGATGACGGCATCCGCACTATTGGCCGGGGCAATTTGATCCATATTGATCTTGCAGGAACCCTGTCAGCCGAACCGATCTCAGGAGTAGCACTGACAAGCTTACTGGTGGAGCGCATGGGCCTGTCCGAAGAGATAGTGAGCAAGCTCCCACCCGACGACGGTGGCGCAACATTTGGTGAGGTTAACTAGGAAGATGAGCGTAAATAGAACATGACCGTCAACGGCGATTTTGACTGGAACCATCTCATCCAGGAGCAGCGCGTACACCGCGAGGTGTATACCAATCCCGAGCTATTCGGGATCGAGATGACCAAACTCTATGGCGGCCTGTGGACTTACCTGTGCCACGAATCAGAAATTCCGGATGCGGGGTCTTTTCGGCGCAGCCGTCTGGGCTTGCGCGAGGTTATCGTCAGTCGCGACAAGCAGGGGGATATTCACGCCTTGTTCAATCGCTGTTCACACCGGGCGGCATCTGTTTGCAGCGAGCAGGCAGGTTCCACCGCGCGCTTTGTATGTCCCTATCACGGCTGGACCTACGGCCTGAATGGTGACCTGCTCGCGGTGCCCTATGCGGACGGTTATGGCGACGGCTTCGACAAAAGCACTCGTCACCTACCGCGCGTGCCACGGGTGGAATCATTTCACGGGTTTATTTTCGGCACACTGAATATGGCCATGCCCACCCTGACCGACTACCTGGGCCTGGCGGGGGACGTGCTCAACGACTTCATCAACCGGGCACCCAACGGCAAACTGGAACTGAGCGCCGGCGCATACCGCAGTACCTACCACGGAAACTGGAAACTGGCCTGGGATAATGCGGCGGATATGTACCATGTATTCTTCGCTCACCGCTCACTGGTCGAAATGACCCGCAGTCGCTACCCCGAGGGCGATACCGGCGCCACTTACGCCGCGAGGCCAGACCAGTCCCCGATCTACTCCTACTACCTGGGACAGGGGCACACCTACTTGCATCACCGCCCGGGTATGGGCCCCTCAATTTTTGAACGCGCGCGACCCGCCCCCGGCTCGGAGCTCTGGGCCGATTCCCTGCGCCGCTCTATGGGCGAGGAGGCCGCTGCCGATATGCTGGAACGGGTGCCTGGGCAAGGTATGAACCTGAATATTTTTCCCAATTTGATGATCATCGCCTCACAGGTTCAGGTTGTCGAGCCCGTCAGTTTTGACCGCACCCAATTGACCTGGTACGCAACTACCATGACCGACGCACCGTTGGAGGCTAATGTTTTACGGATGCGAATTGCGGAAGACTTCCCAAACTTCGGCGAGGTCGACGATCTGGAGATGTTCGAGCGCTGCTGGCAGGGACTGCAGATACCGGAAGCCGAGTGGATTGATTGCTCGCGTGGGTCTGACGTGCCGCTAGCGGAGATCATTGCCGAAAATGGCGCGCACAAAGCACACGGAACCCTGGAGCACGCCCTGCGCGGATATCTCCAGGCTTACAAACACTACATGCAGCAAGACATGAAGCTGCAGGCAGGCTGAAAAGACCAGGTAAGGGCAGTCACATGAAGAAACTCAGCGCAGCGGATTTACAGCTGACCAACGATTCAAATTATCTTACGGATGATTTTTATCTGGCGCTACTGCATGACCGCGACGCACTCGCCAATAATGGTCCTTGCACAGATACCGGTCTCGTCCTGGAGTGCACCGCCCTGCTGAATTACGAGGCGCGATTGCTGGACCAAAAACGCTATCGCGAATGGCTGGATTTATATACGCCCGATGCTATTTACTGGGTTCCCTATGATGACCAGGCGGATGTTCGTACCCACGTCAACCTTGTCTTTGATGACAGACGGCGGCTGGAGGATCGCATCCTCAGGCTGACCAGTGGTCATGCCCACACCATGACTCCGCCGAGAAATTTTCAGCATGTAGTTTCCAATGTTGAAGCCTGGGATATGCCGGACGGTAGACGCAGGGTCCTGGCCAGTCAGGTCACCTACGAGCATCGCCATGGTCACGAAATAACGCGGCATGTTTATCGTACAGACCACACATTGCGCAAGAGTGAAGCGCTATGGAAAATCGCAGTAAAACGCTGTGTATTGCTCAACTTGAACTCCGCGATGGAACCACCCACTCTGCTGTAATAAAAATAATAAAACCTTTGCAAAAGCTTTTATACAAAGGTATTTTAAAAACCGTAAAAAGCAATATTCTCCCGGGAGGAGATGGCAATGAAAGACGTTTCCAGTAGTATCCCAACGAAGCCCAACAAACTTACCACAGCAGTCAACCTCGGGTTGATGTTGCTAATGATGCCCACTGCCGTGGCTTTTGCTCAGGAGAGCAAATCCGTCACGCAGGGCGCATTGGAAGAAGTAATGGTAACTGCCCGCAAGCGCGAGGAAAATCTGCAGGACACGCCGATTTCTATCCAGGCCTTTACCGCTGCCGGGCTGGAAATGCGCAACATCACGGATATCTCACAGATTGGCGAATTCACCCCGAATATGGTTTTCGACCGGGCCGCAGCCATTGGTGGCAGCAACTCTTCTGCCATTGTTTATATTCGAGGTATCGGTCAGGACGCGGGCATTCCTACTATTGATCTCGGCGTTGGTACCTATGTGGACGGTGTCTACCTGGCGCGTTCGGTTGGCGGGGTATTTGACCTGGTTGATGTCGAACGTATCGAAGTACTGCGCGGCCCGCAGGGCACGTTGTTTGGCAGGAATACGATTGGCGGCGCGATCAGTGTAACCACACAGAAACCCAGCGCTGAGTTCTACTCAGATGTTAAACTGAACCTGGGCTCCGATGATCTTGTGCTTGGCCAGGCATCCCTCAACGGCACCATCATGGACGGACTCTTCGGTAAGGCTTCCGTGCTGACACGGCAGCAGGACGGTTATGTGAAGCGCCCCGACGGTACCGATATGGGCGACGACGACGTAACCGCAGGACGGGTCGCATTGCGATGGGAGGCTTCTGACACCCTGTTGGTTGATTTTGCCGCGGATGGCACCCGCAGCAATTCCAACGGTGCTCCCTGGACCCTGGTAGACGTTGAGCCCAACGCACCTTTCCCGCAATTTTACAACGCCTTCCTGGTGCCACCTTCGGAGGGTTGCTTTGTACCACCACCCGCGGGACCGGGTAGTACCAACAGTTCCAATCCTGCCTGTTATAACCGGCAGTGGATTCCGGACAGCGATTCAAAAGACTACAGCGGCATGAAACCCAAAGACAAGCTCGACCTGTGGGGCGTCGCCGGCACAGTGACCTGGGATTTCAACGCGAACATAACCCTGAAGTCGATTACCTCATACCGCGATACCAAGAGCGACTTCAACCTGGACCAGGATCACTCGCCACACTCCGTCGCCGAAGTGGCCAGTCACTCAACGCAAGATCAGTTTACCCAGGAACTGCAGCTACTGGGCACGGCATATGACGGCGCGCTCAACTACATAGTGGGTCTGTACTATTTCGAGGAGAGCGGCGATTATCTGGAAACCATCAACTTCTCTCCTGTCTATTTTCGCTCAGGCGGCTCCATCGACAACGACAGTGCAGCCGCCTACGCTCAGGCCACCTACGATTTTAACGAAAAGATAAGCCTGACACTGGGAGTGCGTTATACCGACGACACCAAACGCTTCACCCCGGACCAGGAGGTTCTTTCCAACAATAACGACAAGGTGCCACCGTTCCTGGTTGGCACTGGGCCGGGCATGGTGCCGCCCATGCCTCCGCCCGGCACGCCCATTCTCCCCCACAGGGAAGAACAGATCGATACCCAGGAGACCTCACCCCTGGTGTCTCTCAGTTACCATTGGAACGAGTCTTTAATGTATTACCTCAGCTACTCGGAGGGCTTCAAGGGTGGCGGGTTTACCCAGCGGGTATTCCCGCCGCAAGACACCATTCCGTCGTTCAAACCCGAGTATGTGAACGTCTACGAAGTGGGATTCAAATGGGAGACTGAGGATAATCGCCTGCGCCTGAACGGCGACTATTTTTTCAGCGACTACAAAGATCTACAGATCGTCTCACAAGCGGAAACCGTGGCGCCGATAGTGCTCAACGCAGGCAAAGCCAGAATCCAGGGCTTCGAGCTGGACTTGCAGGCTGTTCCGGCCATTAACTGGTTGGTAGAGGGCTCACTGGGCTACCTGGACGCAGAATACACCGATGTAGATCCCGGCACAGGCATAACTGAAGATGACTCTCTGGTGAAAGCACCCAAGTGGTCGGCGTCGGCTGCACTCACTTACACTTTCACACTTGCCAACGGCGACAGTATCAGTCCTCGGATCGACTACTCCTATCGCGACGACTACTATAACAATGCGATCAATTCTGAACCACTGAAGCAGGATAGTTACAGTCTTGTTAACGTGGGCATAAACTACGAACGCGCCAATGGTGACTGGCACATTCTCGCCTACGGTAAAAATATCGGTGATGAAAAATATATATCCGCAGGCTATTCGGAACAGAATGGCCCCACCTCGAACCTGGGAATATCAGAAGTGGTTCGGAATCGCGGCACTGAGTGGGGTATTAGCGCCAGCTACCGGTTCCAGTAAACACAATTGCAGGACGACCTTACCCCTTGTGGGGCCGGCGTGAGACCCGGCCCTTCTTTTTCATCGGGTTTCCTACCCGGGCCCCGGCTGACGCAACCACCTACCGGTTCAGGCACTCTTGACGGCCTGTGTTTTGCGATCAAGGACAATATTGACGTAAAGGGCACAGTAACTGGCGCCGGTAATCCGAGCTGGGCCGCCACCCACCCGGCGCCTACAGCAACCGCGCCCCTGGTTCAGCAATTACTCCTGGCCGGAGCAACACTGACGGGAAAAACGGTTCTGGAAGAGCTCGCCTACAGTCTTGTGGGCGACAATCGCCACTTTGATACCGTCCGCAACGAAGCGAGCCCGGATCGCCATACCGGCGGCTCATCGAGCGGCAGCGCCGCAGTCGTCGCGGCGGGCAAGGCAGATTTCTCCCTGGGTACCGATACAGCCGGCTCTATCAGAGTCCCCGCCTCCAATTGTGGTCTGATTGGACTACGCCCAGGCCACGGTGCCCTGAACCCTCGTGGCATCGTGCCGCTCGCACCCAGCTTTGATGTTCCCGGCTGGCTGGCCAGAGACCCGGCGATATTCTGCCGGGTCGGCGAGGTGCTCCTGCCACCCTCCAGTACGCCGAGGATTGAGAGCGGCATTCTGCTGGAACCCGCTTTGAGGCTTCTGGACTCGCATTACAGTACTCATTTTTGCCAGGCCTTGCAGAGCCTATCTATCGATGTCTGCGGCTCGTCATCCAACATCCGTCACCGGGATTTTGACCTGCCGGAGCTGGCCGAGGCGCTCCGGGTCTTACAGGCCAGAGAGGCCTGGCAGCAACTGGGAGAATGGGCAGCAAATGCAGCACCGGGAGCAGTGTCGCCGGATATCGATGCACGAATTCTGAGCGGGCGGGAGGTCGGCTCACAGGCTCTGCGCACTGCGACCGACCTGCGAGAGCGAGTTCGCGACGAAATGCATGAGCTTCTGGCTTCCTGCGGCGCACTGGTCATGCCCACCGTGCCCTGTCCGGCACTCCCGCTGGCATCGTCGGTACAGCAGCGGCAAGAGTATCGCAAACGCATTGTCCAGCTCACGTGCATCGCCAGCCTGACCGGCCTGCCCGAGATAAGCCTCCCGCTGATAACGACCGGAGGCATACGGATGGGTGTCTCCGTGCTAGGCCCACATGGATCAGAGCGGGCGCTTCTGACGCTGCTGAAGGACAAATAGTAGTGAGTCGTCGTCCCCGTAGTGATTCCCGCAGCCATAGGGATGCCCGCGCCCAGTAAACAGTTTGCCACCTCGCAAGAGTGGCTATCCCGTAACTGTACCTTGAAACAACTTCCCGCTAATATCTGACCTGCATCCAGGCGGCACAGCCACGGGGCACAGAGCTCGAAATTTGGAACTGCTCGATAACTGCGTTACTGTGCGGGGCTCTCAAACGCGGTATGGCACAGGTCAAATCGCCGGACACGAAAACAATAAGCAGGAGAAGATAATGAATTCAGCAACCAAGCAGCTTGACGCCCTGATTATCGGCGCCGGCGTCGCGGGGCTTTACCAACTCCACATGTTGCGCAATCAGGGCCTCAATGTCAGGGCTTACGATGCGGCATCCAGTGTTGGCGGCACATGGTATTGGAACCGTTACCCGGGTGCCAAATTCGATTCCGAGTCCTACATTTATCAATACCTGTTTTCCGAGGAACTCTACAAAAACTGGAGTTGGAGTGCGCGTTTTCCCGGTCAGCCAGAAATTGAGCGATGGATGAACTATGTAGCCGACAGCCTGGACCTTCGCAAAGACATCCAATTCGACACCCATATTGTCAGTGCGCACTACAACGAAGCCAGCAAGCACTGGACTGTGACAACGGCCGACAATGAGGTAATTGAAACCCGGTTTCTGGTGACCTGTTGCGGCATGCTCTCCGCCCCCATGCAGGATCTGTTCCCAGGGCAGGATTCATTTAATGGCGAGATTTTTCACACGGCACGCTGGCCCAGAGAAGAGGTAGAGCTGCAAGGCAAGCGCGTTGGCGTAGTGGGTATCGGAGCGACGGGCATCCAGGTCATACAGACTATTGCAGACAAGGTTGACCAGCTGGAAGTATTTGTGCGAACTCCTCAGTATGTTTTACCCATGCGAAACCCGAGTTATGACGAAGACGATGTCGCCGCCTATAAGGCCAGGTTTGAAGAGCTCCGGGACAACCTGCCTCACACTTTCACCGGTTTTGAGTATGTGTTCGAAAATACATGGTCAGAGCTATCGCCAGAAAAGCGCCTGGAAGTGCTGGAGGAAATCCACGCGGATGGTTCATTGAAATTGTGGCTTGGTTCCTTCGAGGCACTGTTCTTCGAAGAGCAAGCCAGCGCCGAGATTTCAGAGTTCGTGCGAGGAAAAATGCGTGCCCGCTTAAAAGACCCCGAGTTGTGCGAAAAACTGATACCCACCAAATACGAATTCGGGTCTCATCGCGTTCCGCTTGAAAGCAATTATCTGGAAGCCTATCTCCGCGACAATGTTGAGGCGGTCATGGTGACCGACAACCCCATTACACGGGTTGTCCCCGAGGGCCTGGAGTTGGCAGATGGCACGGTTCACAAACTGGATGTCATCATACTGGCAACCGGTTTTGATGCGGGCACAGGAGCGCTCACCCGGATTGATATACGCGGCCGGGACAATCGCTCCCTAAAAGAAGATTGGGCAAGAGATATTCGTACCACCATGGGACTTCAAATTCATGGCTATCCCAACATGTTCACCACGGCTATCCCGCTTGCTCCATCAGCCGCGCTCTGTAATATGACAACCTGCCTGCAACAGCAAACTGAGTGGATAAACAAATGTATTCAATACCTCCGAGACCACGATCTTGAGGTGATTGAGCCGTCTCGGGAGCTGGAGGATAGCTGGGTTGCGCATCACGATGACACCGCGGGAGCGACGCTTATCTCACGTACCGACTCCTGGTATAACGGCTCTAATGTTGCCGGCAAACCCAAGCGAGTCCTGTCGTATACAGGGGGCGTGGGCGCCTACCGGGAAAAATGCGATGAGGCCACCAATAGCGAATACAGTGGTTTTATAAAGGCTTGATTGAGGCAGCTTATGTTGAATGAATTTCAGGCTGAGGCAGATTCAATTCTGAAGGCCGTGGCAACGAACACACCAAACGTCCCCGGTGTTGTTGCCATGGTCACCGATCGCAAGGGCACCATTTATCAGGGCGCGGCCGGTTACAGAGATATCGCAGCTGGCACCCCCGCCGCCACCGATGATGTTTTTGCCCTGTTCTCGATGACAAAAGCCATTACCGGTACAGCCGTATTACAACTGCTAGAGCAGGGCCTGCTCGATCTCGATGCTCCTGCAAGCGACTACGTACCCGGAATCGGTGACCTGCAGGTGCTCGAAGGGTTTGGGCAGAACGGTGATCCTATTCTGAGACCGCCCAGGCAAGCCATTAGCGTTCGCATGCTAATGCTGCATACAGCGGGCTTCGGCTATGATTTCTTTAACGACAGCTACAACCGGCTTGCCCAGGAACACGGGCAACCCAGCATCATCAGCGCAACCAGAGAAGCACTGCTCACTCCGCTGCTGTTTGATCCTGGCGAGGGCTGGGAGTACGGCTCAAGCATCGACTGGTGTGGCCAGATCGTCGAAGCGATTACGGGGAAGCGCCTGGGTGAAGTGTTCCAGTCAAGAATTTTTGAACCCCTGGGAATCACAGATACCACGTTCGAGCCCGACGAAGCCTTGCGCCAGCGCATGGCGACAATTTACGCCAGAAACCCTGACGATAGCTCACTGGCACCGCTGGAGATTGAATTGCCGGCCAAACCTGAGCTGCACATGGGTGGGCACGGCCTCTACGGTACGGTTGAAGACTACATGCGTTTTATTCGCATGTGGTTAAACGACGGCGAGGGAGAATTTGCCCGGGTGCTCAAACCTGAAACCGTGAAGATGGCGGTAGAAAACCAGCTGGGCGACCGAAAATTGTCACCGTTTAAAGGCGTTATTCCGGAGTTAGCCAACGACGCGGAATTCTTCCCCGGGCAAACCAAGTCCTGGGCACTGACGTTTATGGTGAACGATGAGGAGGCACCAACAGGTCGCCCTGCCAAGTCGCTGGGCTGGGCCGGGCTCGCCAATCTGTTTTACTGGATTGATCGCAGCAATGGCTACGGAGGAGTCTGGGCAACCCAGATTTTCCCCTTCGGCGACCCTGTGTCTTTCGGCGGATATATGGATTTTGAAACCGCTTTTTACCGCTGCGGGCAGTTCGACAAGCAGTAAAAACCACGCTGAAAAGTAATTGCGGGCAGATGCCCGCAGATCAACCCTCGGTTTCAATCAACTCCACCCAGGAACCGAGGATATTAAGCTGTGCTGCCATCAATTTGATACAGACCAGCAGTGGCACAGCAATCAGGACTCCAATAGGGCCCCACAGCCAGCCCCACACCAGTAACCAGAGAATCAGAATCAGCGGATTGAGCCGCATATGCCGGCCCAGAATGGTGGGAGTGACAAACTGAGCCTCGACCAGGTTGATCGCAAAATAGGCGGCGGCAGGAAGCAAGGATGCCCAGTCCAGCCCATACTGTACGATCCCCGCGATACCAAGCATGCACATGGCGACAATCGTGCCTATGTAGGGAGCGAAGTTCAGCAGGCAGACCATGACTCCCCAGAGCAACGCGTCATCCACTCCCATGAGCCAAAGGGTTAAGCCGGTGAAAAAACCTAGCCCAGCATTAATCAGGCTCACGGTAAGAATATAGCGCGATAGCTCTTGTCTGACCCTGCCAACCAGGACCATCGCACGCCGCTTATCGCGCACCTGGGGAAACAGCTCTATACCGTGGGTATATAGGCCCGGCCCGAATATGAGCAGGAACAGAACCAGAATTACCCAAACCATAAACTGCGCAATTATGTAGGGGGTAGCTGCGAGCAGAGAGATGAGGACCTCGATACCCCCCTTTTTGACGCTTTCCACCAGGGCACTGTCGCCAGCGGTTTCAATCGGCGGCGCGACTACTGGCTCTTCATCGTCGCGAAACCATGCAAACAATCTGAAACCTGAATTTTTAGAGGCGGAGTCTTCAGAAGGAGAGACTTTCGCTGCAACGTCGTGCCCTGGATCGAGTTTCTCGCCAAAGTCATCCAGGTGTTCAGTCAACTCGGCCGAAAGTTCAGGCACCCGTTCCATCCACTCTTTTACTGGCTCTGCCAGTTCAATACTCAAGACTATAAATGGCCCGCCTAGCATCGCCATCAATAGTACAGCCGATAGCGACCGAGGAATTCGAAAACGTTTGAACATGGATACCAGAGGGCTGAGCAATAGCGAAAACAGCAGTGCCACCACAATGGGCATGAGAATCGTTTTGGCAAAATACAGCGTGTAGAGCGCCGCCAGGACCAGCAGCCAGTTCAGTACCAGCGGTATTTTTCCAAACCGCCGGATTTTTGGCCCAGCGGGGCTCTCTCCCACCGGAGCATTATCTTCAATAACCTGGTCTGGAGAAGTCATTACTGTAATCCTTCGGATGAAATCGAACCAGGTGTCAATCCGGTCAAAGCGAGAATAGAACAAAACCGATGCCGAGATTGGCACAGTTTCTGCATCTTAAAAAGGGCAGGCGCTGGACACTTACGAGAGCAGTAATGGGGTTCGACGCCGGAGGCCATTGTGATCACCACTAATCGAGATGAAAAGGAAAAGAAATGGATATTTTACGGGTACTTCTCTCAATTCTGCTTCCGCCATTAGGCGTGTTTCTCCAGGTCGGCATCGGTCCACAATTCTGGATCAATATCCTGCTTACCTTACTGGGCTATATCCCCGGCATTGTTCACGCAATCTGGATAATCGCCAGACGTTAATACCCTTGCAAACAAAGCCCCCGTCCGGGGGCATTCCTATCCCTCAGGCCGGTACCTCTCCCCAAAGACAGGTACCGGCCAGTATTTCGTTTCCCCCCCACAACCGTCTAATAGGTCACGTCAGGCAACTGGCTAACCGGACGTGCCGATGTTTTGGCTTTAAGCAGCCGGCGGCTGGAAAGAAACGTCTACAGGGGATCCGGCCGGCTGCTGGCTCTGCAAGTAGTCGGGCAGACGCCTGAACAGCGTGGACAGATACGATACCAGTGCCAGTTCCGCAGCTTTTCGGACTGGCCCTTTGGCCTGCGGCATTTGCGCGCTCTCGCCATTGCGAGAACGACTGGACGGGCCCACAATTAAGCCCAGTAGCCCCCCGGTCACAAAGGCGACACCGAGGGTGGAGGGCCTGCGACAGACCGCCAGTGTGTCTTGCTTTACAGCCTGCTGGTGATACTGCATAGCGTAACGGCGCTGACGCAATCGCTCACACATTGCGTTGATTCCCGCTTGACGCTTATTCAATCTCATCACGACTCGCATCCAGCAACTGACTCCTGAGCCCGGCAAAGTACAGCCTCTTGGTAAGCGTGCGCAGCAGCATGAACAGACCGGCTGCGATGACCGCAGTGCCCAGGCCGCAGAGCAGAATAACTGTCGCCGCCGGGATCCCCTGGGGAAGGAACAGCAGCAGCAGTGAGACCATGAGCAAGGTCAGGGTCATAATGGACGCCACAGCAAACAGCAGCATCGTCCACAGCGACCATTTGAACGACTCCACCGCAAGCTCCAGCTCCATGAACGCCAGTTCTCCGACGTCGCGCAGCTGCTGCCTGGCTTCGCCGAACAGCTCTGAAGCGTGCGCGATAACCGTCTCCAGTGATGCCGTCTCCGGCACGCGAGGGACCTCTGCGTCCACTGGCGCCGACTCAGGTAATACCGGCTCAATAGCCATGACCGGCCTACCTCCGCATAATCACGGCCAGCAGGTAACCGGCGGCCAGCGCAATGCCAACAGACTGCAGTGGCTTTTCATGCACATAGTGCTTAATCGACGACAGGGCCTCCTCGGAGTAACGCTGTGCCTCCCGTGCTGCATCTCCAGCCGTTTCACCTGCGGCAGCCCTGGCCTCGCGCAGAGCCTGCTCTGCCTTTTCCAGATTAGCGGCTGCAATGTCTACGGCAGAGTGCGCCGCAGCCGCCGCTTTCGCAGTCGTGGTCGCCTTCGAAACGTTTGAGTCACCGGTTATTTTCTGATCAGTTAGGGAACTGGTATTAGTCATAATCTCTCTCCAAAGAACAGGGGTTAATGCAGATGTACCGGAGGTAGCCCCCCGATACAGTCACTGCAGAGGCGGGCTGCAATGCAGCCGGAAGCTTTCACTAAGAAAAAACCTAGTCCGTCGCGTCTTCAATCTTACGCTTGGCGTCCTGTGCGGCCTCATCTACTTCTTCGCCAAAATTTTCCACCGGGCCATCCTGGTCACAGCCAGAGAGGCCCAGCATGCTGACCATACAGAAAAGCAATATTGCTGAAATCTTTTTTGGGGTGGTATCCATTTTCCTTCTCCTGTTTCACTCAGTCAGTGCTGAGCATTAGCAAACAATGGGAAAGCCAGCTCTCGTTACATTTCCGCGCTGACAATCGTTCAGCCTGGGAACATCCTTAAAATGGTGCTCAGGACCTGGTGTTTCCGATGGCTCGCAATGTATATAGCAAATGCCGTGCCAATGAAATAGACAGCGTGGTTGATTTTGCCGCCGGATGACACGCCATCCTGTAAACGCTGGACAAGTGGATAAACGGACGCTGTCTGGCAATGGGATCAATGCACCCCATCGGGAATCAATTCAGGTAAGAAGGAAAAAACGCATGGTAAGAGTTACAAAAGCCAGCGGGGGAAAGACAGAAACCCTCGCAAAGCGCTCGAAGAACAGGCTGAGACACTTGCGGTTGTGTTCATCACGCTCGACTTACCGGAGGCAGCCTGTGTTATAGATCGTCACCGTGTTCCCCTCGTGTAAATGTTTCCGATAGCCGGTGTCATTCTTTCAAAATACCTGAGCATAGCACCCCTACCGACTTTGCGGACGCCTTTTCCACAGCCAGTTGCAAGGCCCGCATACGGATAATTTATTCAGTAAAATCAATGGCTTCAGCCCCATAGCGCTGCCCGGTGACCGGTACAAATTGAAAGTTGGCACGCATTTCGCTTTGTACTTGTTGTCCGCCGGTATTCGTACCGGCCACTTTAAAGGACTAATTGTTCAGTCAACACAGGAGTACACCATGAAGAAACTTACTGCCGTTAATGCCACATTTGCCGCCTTGATCACCGGATCACTAATCACCACCGCTGCATACGCAGGCGAGCCCACCGACGCAGCAAAGGTCGACTCGCATAGCAACGTTGCCCAGTTGGAAAGACAGACAAGCGACGCCTGGCGTGAAGGCAAGCTGGATACCCTGTATCTGTTTAACCGCCATCTCAACAACTTCACCATCGATCCGGAAGTCCGGGGCAGCACTGTGATACTGACGGGTAAAGTTGAGTCAGATGTCGACAAGGAACTCGCTGAGCAGCTGGCACTTGGCATGGATGGAATAACCGAGGTTACCAATCACCTTGTAGTTGTGCCTTCTGAAGAGGCCAGAGAAACTGTCTCAAACGGAGACAGAGAATTCTCAGACCAGGTGGAAGACGCCACCCTGACAGCAGAAGTGAAAACAAAGCTTCTTACCAATGGCGAAACGAATGGCCTGGCGATCAATGTCGACACCGCCGGGCGTATGGTTACGCTCACCGGTAGCGTGAAATCGGCCGCGGAAAAAGCACTTGCGGGTGAAATCGCCAAGAATGTCGACGGTGTAACCGAGGTAAACAACAAACTGGAAATCAAGAGCTAGGCGCACTATTCCAGTAAATCAATTTAGAGAGGAGATCAGACTATGTTGTATTGGGCATTGATGTTTTTAATCGTCGGTCTTGTAGCCGGCGTACTCGGCGCATCCGGAGTCGCGGCGATCGCAGCAGAGATCTCCTGGGTGTTGTTTATAGTGGGGATCATCCTGGTCGTTGTGCACCTGGTCACAGGTCGCAAACCACCCATTTAGAGGGTCAGCAAACCGTGACCGAGCGCCCCACCGGGTAGCCCGGTCACGCAAGGCGAGACCCGATAAGTCTCCGCTGTACAGCGGCACACGTTTGAAACAGAAATCAACGAGAGGAATACAATTTATGTCTTTAATGGAAAGCATCAGCAATGCGGTAGAAACCAAGATCGACGAACTGAACAAGCAAGTCGAAGCCGAGCAAGCAGAGGCGGAACGCAAGATGGCTGCTGCAGAGAACGAAAAGGCCAAGGCCGATATCCAATCGGAGGTAAAGGCCAATATCAAAGAACTTCAGGGCAAAATCGAGGATGTTAAACAGCGCTTGAGCGATGCCAAGGAAGCCGGCGAAGACGGCCTCAAGGATATTCGTGACAGTTTGATCTAAGCACAACCGGGGCCCAGTGCAGGGCCCCTCTTCCCGATCGCAATCGCCTGAGCCACGTCCAATCAGCGGTTTGTAACAGCGGTTTGTAACCGGGACATCAGATTAGCAGGCTCAATACCTGCTGGTGTAAAGTGTACTGCAGTTTCGGGCGGCTACGCATTTACTGATGGCCCTGACATTCTCACATCACCGCAGACGCTAACCGGGAGAAAGATGAAGAACCGGCTACTTTTACTCTGGGATAAGCTACAAACAAGCATCTGGCCCATTCCGGTCCTGTTCTGTTTGATTGGTCTCCTGGTAGCAATGCTGGCCCTCGCAATTGAGCGTGATTACTGGGCGTGGGCAACCGGGTTTAATCCATTGCTGATGCCGGTAGCGGCGGCAAGGGAAATACTCAGCCTTATTACCGCCTCAGTGCTTAGCGTGGGCGGTGTCGTATTCTCCATGTCCATGGTGGCGTTAACGCTCACATCTGGGCAATACGGACCAAAAATCCTGCGCCAGTTTCTCAGCGACAATAACAGCAAAGTAAGCCTCGGCATGTTCATCGGTACCAGCCTCTATTGTCTGGCTGTACTGGCCAGCTATGGCGACTACGACAAACCGGGGCTCACCGTTTTAATCGCGCTGTTACTTACGCTGGCCGCATTGGCGAGCTTTATCAATTTTATTCACTCTATTGCCACGGATTTACAGGCGGACAAAATTGTCGAGCGGATAGGCAGCAACCTGCGGCAGTCTCTGGAGGTGTTTGCCAGGGCTGAAAACCTCCCGGCGCGCTCTGAGGACGTCGCTTCATGGCGCCGCAAGGCGAGGGGTTTAAAAAAAACATCTATCACAGCTGCCAGCAAAGGCTATATCCTGACCATTGACTATGCAGAAATTGTTCAGTGGTGTGAAGAGCATTCATACACCGGCATGCTGCGGGTGAGAGCGGGCGACTTCCTGCTTCCCGGAACCTGCATCATGACGCTCTATAGCAGCGAGGAGCCGGTAGCGGCGGAGGATGAAGAACAACTCAGGAGTTTTGTGCAAACCGGACCTTTGCGCACTCCACTGCAAGACCCGGAATACCCGATCACCCAACTGAACCAACTGGCCGCGCGAGCACTGTCGCCCGGGATAAACGATCCGGGAACGGCGGCAACCTGTATTGATTGGTTCAGCATGGCAACCGCCCGCATCATTGATTGCGACCTGCCAGGCAAGGTTCTGTTGAATACCGACAAGGAACCTGTACTGCTGGTACGTTTCACGGATTTTGCCGGAATACTGAAGGCATTTTACGCCCCGGCAAGGCAGTTTGCTGCCAGCAATATCCCTGTTCTGATGTCCCTGCTCTCGTCATTACTACGCTTGTCTGAATTGACCGACCGTCCCGACAGATTGCGAGAATTGGTAGCAATAGGCCAACAGCTTTCCGACACTATTGAACACTGCGGTCACGCGGAATATGACCTGCATGGCTTCAGGCAGCGATACGGAAAGCTAAAGGCACTCTGCGCGGTATTGGACAGCGACAATGACATCGCCCAGCAATAAATTGGATATAAAAAGCAGAGGGCCCCAATCGAGATGATGAAGCTGATGCCAAATTTTTTCAGGCAAACTTTCACACATTACAGCAAGTGGCCCAGATCGCTGATCCACTTGTTTGCTACAGTGTTGATCACTCTTGCAGTTCCCGTTACTGCAGATAATGTGGCCGACACAACAACGACCGCCGTGATTCCCGTTGCATCCGGCAAGACAACCGACCAACAGATTAGCCGACGCATGGAGAGCATTGTAGCGCAACTGGAAAACCTCAGCTCTATTAAGGTATCCGTGAAG
This sequence comes from uncultured Haliea sp., assembly GCA_963977485.1. Classification (GTDB taxonomy): domain Bacteria; phylum Pseudomonadota; class Gammaproteobacteria; order Pseudomonadales; family Halieaceae; genus JARRPM01. The sequence goes on along the minus strand of CAXBOW010000001.1, from coordinate 855,112 downwards.
GAGTCAGTCATCAGCCTCTCCGGAGACGTGGCCAATGAGTCAGCCGCTGAGCAAGCCATAGATATCGCCAGCCGCATTGAGGGTGCGATTGCGGTCGAAGATAATATTACGCGAACACTGGACCTGGAGAGCAACCTAAACCCGCTGATCGTCTCTATCCGCAACAATATTGCGCAATGGATACGCGCCTTGCCGCTCATATTGACGGCAATTGTGGTTTTTGGCCTGGTGGTATTTCTGGCCCACCAGTTGGCCAACAGGTCATCGTTGTGGTCCAGGCTGACACCCAACCTGTTCCTGGCGCAATTGCTCGCACAGGCAATACGCGTAGCTGGAGCCGTACTGGGCCTGGTCATGGCGCTGAACATATTGGGTGCAACTGCGCTTATGGGGACCATTCTCGGCAGCGCTGGCGTGTTGGGACTGGCAATCAGTTTTGCCGTGAAAGACTCTATGGAGAACTATATCTCCAGCATTATGCTAAGCGTCCGCCAGCCCTTTCGCGCCAGTGATCATGTGGTGATCAATGAGCATGAAGGTATTGTGATGCGCCTTACCACACGCTCGACGGTGCTGATGACCCTGGACGGCAATCATCTGCGGATACCCAACGCAACAGTCTACAAGTCGGTCATTACAAACTACTCAAGCAACCCCCAGCGTCGCTTTGACTTTGTACTGGGGATAGATGCCGAGGATGATCCCGCCGATGCAATGAATGTTGGTCTCGATGCTATCAGCGAACTCGACTGGGTATTGGCGGAGCCACCGCCACATGCCATTATTGAAACGGTGGGTGATTCCAATATTCTCGTTAAGTTCATGGCCTGGATCGACCAGCGTGACGCCGATTTCGGGAAAGCCCGTAGCCTGAGCATCAGGGCAGCGAAGAATGCCCTGGAGGAGAGCGGCTTTACGCTACCGGAGCCCATTTACCGCCTGCGCTTTGACGGTGGTCAGGCAATCTCCATTACCAACGGGAACTCCGCGGACGACGGCGACCGCGGTGAGCCCACACCGCTGGCATCGAGTGAATCGTCATCGGAGGACTCGCTACCCAGGAAGACAGCATCGGCTGACGCAGATCAGGACGTGTCGCCGGAAAACCATATGACAGAACAGGTTGAGGCAGAGCGGGTACTGGCAGGGGAAGAGGACCTGCTTGACGACTCTCGTCCTGTTGAGTAAATAGCGAAAGCTAAAGAGGTTCTTCGGTTTATTGGGCAGCGAGAATAATCTCGCTCTCCGATGATCCGGACATCATCGGCAGTCGCCCCCGGCGACTAACCGGTTCCATCGTGCAAAAGGAGGAGAATATGAGTTTTAAACTGCCTGAATTACCCTACGCAAAGGATGCTCTGGCACCCCATATTTCCAGTGAAACGCTGGAATATCACTATGGCAAGCACCATAAGGGCTATCTGGACAACTTGAACAAACTGGTGGCGGACACTGAGTTCGAGGACAAGCCCCTGGAGGACGTTATAAAGACGGCCGAAGGTGGCATGTTCAACAACGCCGCACAGCTCTGGAATCACACGTTCTACTGGAATTCGCTCAGTCCAGAAGGCGGCGGGAAGCCGTCCGGCGCGATCGCAAAGGCCATCGATGCCTCCTTTGGCTCTTTTGACAAGTTCAAGGAGGAGTTCACCAACAGCGCCAAAGGAAACTTTGGTTCCGGCTGGACCTGGCTGGTACAGCGCGGCGACGGCAGTCTGGCCATAGTGAATACCGGTAATGCAGGAACACCAGTGACCGACGACGACCTGACGCCACTGCTTACTGTCGATGTTTGGGAACACGCTTACTATATCGATTATCGCAATGCCAGAGCCAAATACCTGGATGCCTTCTGGGCTCTCGTTAATTGGACATTTGCAGAAGACAACTTGAGCTGACCGCAGGCGGCACTCCCCGGGGTGAGTATCACGTAATCACCCCGGGGCAGTTACGAAATTCACCGGGCCGCCAAATGACGCTTCAGTTCCAGCCTCTGATGGTGCAACAGGTCATTGCCCCAGGGCCACCGGCTCTGTTGCAATGCTCCTGGGGTTGATCAATATCTTGGCGTGGGTTTCCGGGTCCTGCAGTGCTGTGAAGGCATTGTCCACCCCGGCGAGACCCACTTCCCCGGTTAGCAGCGGGGCACAGTTGAGCTTGCCGTTAGCGATCATATGTACGGTGTCACGAAACTCCAGTGGCGTGTGGCTGAAGACGAAACGCAGATCGATTTCCTTCATCACCGCCAACGCAGGTTCGTAGCGGTCCACCTGCATACAAACGCCAACCACAACGACGCGAGACATCAGAGGAGCGCCGTCGATAATTTGCTGCACCACACCCGGCAGACCCACACACTCAAAAATAACCGGTCGCGCCGGTGCCTGGCCAAGCGCCTCGGCCACTCGCCAGACGTGCCACCAGGGCAAGGGCAAGGGCAACCTATCAAGCTTTTCGAGGGTATCCAGCGCAAACGCCTGCAGCTTGGACTGATCCATAAAAAAACCGAATTCCTCCCAGCTCGAATAGGGAGAAGTCGTTGCCGGATCGATCACCACATCGGCACCGCAGTCCAGCGCCAACTTGCGGCGACCACTGGAAAAGTCACTTGCCACCACCGTACGCACACCTTTCGCCTTCAGGGCGCAGATGACCGCCAGCCCTACCGGGCCACAACCAATCACAATCGCTACATCTTTTTTGCTGATATCACTGCGGCACACCGCGTGCCAGCCAACAGCTGCAGGTTCGGTCAACGCCGCCATATCCGATGACAAACCGTTGGGCACCGGAATCAAAATCGATTCCTGTAACAACATTCTTTCGGCATAAGCGCCAGTAACGCGCCTGGACAGGCCGGGATTATCGATAACATTGCCAGTACGCAACATGGGTTGCGCCACCACCCGGGTACCGGGCTTGAGTTTACGATCACTACCTGGGCCGTAGTCGAGCACCTCGCAGCAGAACTCATGGCCGAACACCACCGGGTCACTACTACTGGGGAACTGGTCGCCGGCACCCACCCGGCTCGCCATGGCTTTCATATGATCACAGTGATGGCGCAAGTGCAGATCCGATCCGCAAATGCCACAGCGCAAAACTTCCAGTAAAACCTGCCCCGCTGCGGGAATGGGCTCAGGTAACTCTGTGAGAGTGAGTTCCTCATTCTGACAGACAACAGCTTTCATAATTGAGTAAATCCTTTGATGAGTAGGATGCTGATATTTGCGTCGCCCCGGTGTGTCGTTCACAAGTCACAATAATTATGGACGGCTTGCACCACAGCTTTGGCGATCACTTCGGGAGCGCATCCCTGATGCTGATCGTATTCTCGCATTTTTGCGAGAGTCTCGCCTGACACACTGAACGCAACCACCCGCCCGGTGGCGCCCGGATGCCGGGGCATTAGCCAGTGACCTGGACCGCTGCGACTGTTAGTCTTTTCCGGCTGAATATTTTGAGGGGATACCAATGATTATCGTAACTCGTGCGTTACTGCTGCTCGCGATTAGCGTGTTTACCGCTACCGCCAGTGCCGACTGGATAGCCAACAGCAACGTGAATGCCATGGTAGTCCTGCAGGCCCAGGCCGAATTTCAGCCGGAAGAGATGGCACGGGCCGGTCTAACTGAGTACGACGGGGATGTAATAGACCTCAAGGCAAACTATCGGGCGCGCGAGACGGCGACAGACCAAATGTTACTGGCCAGGTTGAACAAGCAATTGCCCGAGAAGCAGGACCCCAGGGTGCGCCAGGACCTGCAAATCATGATCCAGTCATTAGAAGACAATATCGAGAGCCGGCGTGTAGAAGAAAAGCACCTGCTGCCCTACTACGATATCCACGGCTTCCTGTTCTCCAGTTTTAATGCACTGCTTGATCCAAGAAACGACAAGGCACGCTATGCCAGTGCGCTTGAGCGCCTGCGCAAATACAACGGCAACCACGAGGGTTATACCCCGGTTACGGAGCTGGCCAGGGCGCGCAGCGTTGAACGCTTCAATGTGCCAGATTTGCTGGGGCCCTTTCGCGGGGAAATAGAGACGGACCTGGCCGATGCACCACGCTATATCGCCGGAATTCGGGCATTATTTGAAGAATCCCAGCTGCAGGGCTGGGAGGATGACCTTGCATTGCTTGAAACCCAACTGGCCGAATACAGCGTATGGTTGCAAAGCGACATGCTGCCTCGCGCCCGCGCGAGTAACCTGCTGCCGCGAGAAGTGTACGTCGACAACCTGAAGAATTACGGTGTTCGAGCCGCTCCGGAACAGTTGATCAAGGACGCGCAGTACAGTTATCAGCTTATTCGCAATGAAATGAAAGCACTGGCGCGAACCGTCGCCGAGCAGCGGGGCTGGGCGGACCAGAGCCTGCTCAGTGTTCTGCAGGCGCTCAAGCGGGAGCAGATACCCGCTGACCAGGTGCTGCCCCTGTACAAAAAACGGCTTGCCCAGATCGAGGAGATCATTCGGCGCGAGGATGTCATTACTCTGCCGGACCGAAGCGCCTCAATTCGCCTGGCAACTGAGGCTGAATCCGCCGCCATCCCGGCCCCTTTTATGAGCCCGCCACAACTGATCAACAATACCGGCCAGTATGGAGAGTTCGTATTGGTGCAAAGTAATCCCGCACTGGAGGGTGGCGCGGTTATGGATGACTGGAGTCACGACGCGGTAATCTGGACGCTGACCCTACACGAGGCCAGACCCGGGCACGAACTGCAGTTTGCCAGCCTGGTGGAAAACGGCACCTCGCTGGCCCGGGCCCTGTTTGCCTTCAATAGCGCCAACGCCGAGGGTTGGGGGCTTTACGCCGAATTTATCATGCAGCAGTACCTGCCGCCTGAGGCTCAACTGTTCTCCCACTTTGCGCTGGCCTGGCGGGCAGCACGGATGTTCCTGGACCCCATGGTCAACACCGGGCAGCTGACACCCGAGCAGGTGGTCGAGTTCCTGACGGGGCAGCTCGCCCTGTCGCAACCAATGGCAAGCTCCGAGGCGGACCGCTACGCCTTTCGCGCACCTGGCCAGGCAACATCCTATTACTATGGCTTCAGAAGCATTCTGGGCCTGCGCACCGAGCTTGAAATTGCCCTGGGCAACAACTTTAACCCGCGGGAGTTTCACGACTTTATCATCAAACAGGGGCTGCTACAGCCCAGCCTGTTGCGGGAGGCTGCACTGGCGCATTTCCTCCGCGACGGCGACGAGAAACAGAGCGGAGACTAGCAGCGCAGGGCCAAAGATAAGACGGCAGATAGCTTTCATAGAGGGTATCGGCCGGGTTTTCGTTCGCTACGCCCCTACTGAGGAATAATGGCGCGCACCAGCACATCCGGAGACAAGACTCTTGTCGCAACGGCGACACCGCCCTACCATTCCGCTATGCCTGAGTCACCTGAACCAACACTGCGGAAAATCATCCATATTGATATGGATGCCTTCTTTGCCAGTGTCGAACAGCGCGACCAGCCCGACTTGCGCGGCAAGCCTGTGGCGGTGGGAGGCAGCGCCGCGCGGGGCGTGGTAGCGGCGGCCAGTTACGAGGCGCGCGAATTTGGTGTGCGCTCAGCCATGCCCTCTGTTACTGCCAAACGGCTATGCCCGGCGCTGATCTTCGTACCTCACCGTTTCGACCAATACAAGGAAGTGTCGCGGCAGATCCACGACATATTCGGACGCTACAGCGATCTGGTGGAACCACTGTCCCTGGATGAAGCTTATCTTGATGTAACGGCGGACAAGGCAGGCATTGGCAACGCTGTGAAAACCGCCGAGCGTATCCGCGCAGACATAGAGACTCAGACTCATTTGACGGCGAGCGCCGGTGTGAGTTACAACAAATTCCTCGCCAAGATTGCCTCTGACCAGAACAAACCCGACGGCCTGTGCGTAATCAAGCCGCATCAGGGTCCGGATTTTGTCGCGACGCTCCCGGTAAGCCGATTTTATGGCGTGGGGCCCAAAACAGCAGAACGTATGGCAAAGCTGGGCTTGCACCTGGGTGCCGATCTGCGTGCACAGGATATGGCGTTTCTCACCGGGAAATTCGGCAAGATGGCCGGCTACCTGTACCGGGCCTGTCGCGGTATTGATCACCGCCCGGTGCGCGCCGACCGCATTCGCAAATCAGTCGGGGGGGAACGAACCTACTCGGAGGACCTGTTTGAACCCATCCAGTTGGAACAGGCCCTGGAGCGGATTGTCGACATCGTTTGGGAGCGTATCGAGAAAAACAAGGCCAGGGGCAGAACCGTTACCCTGAAGGTGAAATTCCAGGATTTCAGGCAGATCACCCGGGCAAAATCCGAGGAAAATTATGTTGCCGATAAACCGGCATTTGCCGCCATCGCCCACACTCTGCTGAGTGCTCTGCTGCCCGTACCAAAGGGTGTACGTTTATTGGGCCTTACCCTGTCGGGCCTGGAGACGTCACAAACGGCAAGTATCAAGGAAACCCCGGCACCCTATATTGCACCGCAACGAAGCTTCGATTTCTGAATTTGGCGCGGGCGCAACAGGCAATATCAATTGCCTGAATTGGCAGCATCAAGAAAGTCCGGTTTTTCACCCCCACCGTGCACCGTGAGACTGGTTCCGCTGGCGGAGCCGCTCAAGGGGCCGGAAAGATAGAGGCAGGTATTGCCGATATCCTCCGGGGAAGCCATGCGTCCCATTGGAATGGTGGCGGCTACAGCCGCTACACCGGCTTCATCGCCGTAGTGCAAATGCGCTTGCTCGGTCCTGACCAGGCCTACGATGATGCTGTTAACCCGCACCTTGGGTGCCCAGGCCAGCGCCTGGGATTCGCCCAGCTTGAGTAGGGCCGCCTTAGCCGCACCGTACGCGGCGGTTCCGGGAGAGGGGCGAATTGCACTGACGCTGGAAATGTTCACGATACAGCCACCCGTGTCCTGGCCTTGCATCACTGCATTGGCCGCGTTGCTAAAGTGCATGGGGGAGATCAGGTTCAGCCCGATAACGCTCTCGGAATATCGCGCTGATGCTGTGGCCGCGTCCTTGAATGGTGTGCCGCCCACATTATTCACCAGCACATCGAGGCGTCCGAAACGGTCGATAACGAAACGGACACAGTCTTGGATCTGGTCCGCATCCTTTACGTTACAGGTAGTAAACTCGGCAATGTTATCGCCATGCGCCGGCATCTCTTCCGGTGCGCTCCGGCTACAGATCACGACAGTGGCACCTGCCGCGAGATAACACAGGGAAATACCCCGCCCAACGCCTTTGCCACCCCCTGTTACCAGCACGACCTTACCTGTGAAATCCAGCAAATCATTCATGACGCGATACAGGTCCTTACATTTTAGTGGGCAGGGCCATTCATGGTAATCGCATCCCGTGCAAACGGCCAGACACGCCGGGCAGGACCCATGGCAAATCTGGTAGACTGCCTGCTTTTGACGCGGCTCAGTATGATTTCCTGTCATGACCTTTAGCAACGATGCGAGCTTTGATGTATCCCCTGGCGACACCCTGACGCGCCTGCGCGCCGCGCTGCCGAGTCACTGCCTGATTACCAGCGGGGAAATGCTGCGCCCCTACGAATGCGATGGACTCGCTGTGTACCGGGAAACGCCGCTGGCGGTGGCGCTGCCGGAAACCGAGGCACAGGCACAGGCCGTGCTGCAGATGTGCCACGAGCTGGGTGTACCGGTGGTACCAAGAGGCGCGGGTACCGGTTTGTCAGGCGGCGCATTGCCCCACAGCCAGGGCGTGGTGTTGTCACTGGCCAGGATGGCCGCCATCCTGCACATCGACAAGTCCGCGCAGACCGCCGTAGTGCAGCCGGGTGTGCGCAACCTGGCCATATCGGAGGCGGCCGATCCCTACGGGCTGTATTACGCTCCGGACCCGTCCTCACAAATTGCCTGCACCATAGGGGGTAATGTGGCCGAGAACTCCGGCGGTGTGCATTGCCTGAAGTACGGCCTGACAGTGCACAACGTGCTGCGGGTGCGGGTGCTGCTGATGACCGGTGACATCGTGGAACTCGGCAGCGAGGCGCCGGACTCTCCCGGGCTGGACCTGCTGGCGCTGATCATCGGCTCCGAGGGGCTGTTGGGGGTGGTAACCGAGGTTACCGTGAAGCTGCTACCGAAACCGGAATGCGCACAGCTGATCATGGCCTCTTTCGATAGTGTCAATGCCGCCGGCGATGCCGTGGCAGCTATCATATCCGCAGGGATCATACCCGCTGGTCTGGAAATGATGGACAAGGCGATAACCGCAGCCGTGGAGCCCTTCGTCAAGGCCGGTTACGACCTCGACGCCGCCGCCATATTGCTGGCAGAATCCGATGGCACCCCCGCCGAAGTCGCGGCGGAAATCGATCGCATGGAACAGGTGTTACGCAACAGCGGTGCACGCGCCATTGAGATTTCCGCCAGCGAACAGCAACGCCTGCTGTTCTGGGCTGGTCGCAAGGCCGCATTCCCCGCCATCGGCCGCATCTCCCCGGACTACTACTGCATGGACGGCACGATACCGCGCAAGCACCTGGGGGAAATGCTGACAGCTATCAATCTCATGGAATCGAAATACGGCCTGCGCTGTGCCAACGTGTTCCACGCCGGTGACGGTAATCTGCACCCGCTGATTATGTTCGACGCCAATATCCCGGGTGAGCTGGAAAAAGCCGAGCAGTTTGGCGCTGAAATACTGGCCTTGTCCGTTTCTCTGGGCGGCTCCATAACCGGTGAACACGGCATTGGCGCGGAGAAAATCAACCAGATGTGTATTCAGTACAGTACCGATGAACTGGAGAGCTTTCACGGTATCAAGCGCGCCTTTGATCCGGCTGGACTGCTCAACCCCGGTAAGGCCATTCCGACACTGCATCGCTGCGCGGAGTACGGCGCGATGCACGTGCACAAAGGGAAGATACCTTTTCCCGAAATCCCGAGGTTTTAAGCATGCCGGCAACTTTGCTGCGGACAATGACTGACTATGCTTGAACAATGGCAGGCGCAAATCGCGCAGGCCGGGCGCGAGGGTTCTGTGATCCAATTGCGCGGCGGCGGCAGCAAGGCCTTTTATGGGCAGGAGCCCCATGGCGATGTGCTGGATACGCGCTCGCACACAGGTATCGTCAACTACGAGCCCACTGAACTGGTGATAACAGCTCGCGCCGGCACACCCCTGAAAGAACTGGAAGCGGTGTTGGCCGAACAGCGGCAGATGCTCGCCTTCGAGCCGCCGCATTTCGGCGACGCGACCGTGGGTGGCTGTATCAGCAGCGGCCTTTCCGGGCCGCGCAGAGCCAGAGCCGGGTCCCTGCGGGACTTCGTACTGGGGGCGCAACTGCTGGATGGCAATGGCAAGCGGCTGAATTTTGGTGGCCAGGTAATGAAGAATGTTGCCGGCTACGATGTCTCCCGCCTGTTGGCTGGCAGCCTGGGTACACTGGGTATCATTGCGGAGGTTTCACTGAAAGTACTGCCCGTGCCGGACTCTGAACAAACTCGTGTTCTGGCCCTCGGGCAGGCCGAGGCCATCGCTACAATGCGCCGCTGGGCGGGGTTGCCATTGCCCATCTCCGCAACAGCCTGGCACGATGGCGAGCTGCGGGTTCGCCTGTCGGGAGCAGCCAGCGGTGTGGCCGCGGCGGCTGAGCTGGTAGGCGGTAGCACTTTGCAGGACAAGCTCGCACAGCAATACTGGCTGGCGCTAAGGGAACAGCAATTACCCTTTTTTACACCGGGCGCGACACCCTTGTGGCGAGTTGCCCTGCCGGCCACGGCGCCCGTAATGGCGATAGATGGCATGCTTCATGACGACAATACCCTGCTGGAGTGGAACGGCACCCAGCGCTGGATACGCAGCGACGTGCCGGCAGTCACGCTGCGCGAGATGGCGAAGCAGGCAGGCGGCCACGCCACGCTGTTTCGCGGGGGCGACAAAACGCAGGGGGTCTTTTCGCCACTGCAGCCCGGCCTGTTGGCACTGCATCAAAATCTGAAGCGCGAATTCGACCCATCCGGTATTTTTAACCCCGGCCGCATGTACCCGGTGATCTGATGCAGACGCAACTGGCCGACTTCATTGCCAACACACCCGAAGGCAGGGAAGCAGACGCCATCCTGCGCAGTTGCGTGCACTGCGGTTTCTGCACCGCCACCTGCCCCACATACCAGCTGTTGGGGGACGAGGACGACGGCCCACGTGGGCGCATCTACCTCATCAAGTCGGTGCTGGAAGGCAATGAGGCCACTGCACTAACCCAGTTACATCTGGACCGCTGCCTCACCTGTCGCGCCTGCGAAACCACCTGCCCCTCCGGCGTGAATTACCACCGGCTACTGGACATCGGGCGCGGCGAGGTGGAGAAGCAGGTGCCGCGGTCACTGTTCCAGCGAGCAGTGCGCTGGCTGCTGCTGACTATCATGCCGAGAAGGTGGCTGTTTTCACCCCTGATGAAAACAGGGCAATGGCTGCGTCCGCTTATGCCGGTATTTCTCAAGGAAAAAATTCCGCCCCGGACCACCGTGCGTCCGACACCTGCCGCCAATCGACACAGCCGCAAGATGCTATTACTCGAAGGTTGTGTGCAGCCCGCCATGGCACCCAACATCAATACCGCTACCGCCAGAGTACTGGACGCTCTCGGCATCAGCCTGGAGCCTGCCCCCGGTGCGGGCTGCTGCGGCGCCCTGCGCCAACACCTCAACGCTCAGGAAGCTGCCCGCGACGATATGCGCCGCAATATTGACGTATGGTGGCCGGCGCTCGACACAGGTGCAGAGGCGGTGGTGATAAACACATCGGGCTGCGCACCCCAGGTAAAAGACTACGCCACGCTACTGGCTGACGACCCCCAATACAGCATGAAAGCAGAGGCCATCAGTCGCAGCAGTTTTGATATTGCCGAGATACTGCAGCGCGAGCAGCAACAACTGCTGGAGAAACTGGCTGCGTCCACGTCACGCTGGACAGGGCGCAAGGTTGCCTTCCAGTCACCCTGCACGCTACAGCACGGCCAGAGTATTACCGGGGTAGTAGAAAGCCTGCTCACTGCAGCGGGATGCGAACTGGTCCCAGTAGCTGACGGGCACCTGTGCTGCGGCTCGGCAGGTACCTATTCGATTCTCCAGCCAACGTTGTCGAAGCAACTCAGAGCAAACAAGGTTGCAGCGTTGTCCGCAGGTCAACCAGCGGTGATTGCTACGGCCAATATCGGTTGTATGAGTCATCTGCAACCCGCCGTCAAAATTCCGGTGCGCCACTGGATAGAAATTATAGACGAGGCGTTGACAGGGGCGGCCTGAGCCTATGCCACGCCCTGCAGCTGCACTGCGCTGGCAGGATTGTGAAAACGGTGTAATTGCGCTACCCGCAGCTCACGGTACTGCCGGATTGACTCCGCTTTAACCGGGCCGTACCCCCGCACCTGATCAGGCAGCGATGCACATTCCACGGCGATAGCGTGGTTCGATTCAGTTAAACCACCAGTGAGCTGCTCCAGCATGGATCGGTAATCAACAATCAACGCCCGTTCCTCACGGCGATCTGCAAGTCGACCAAACGGGTCCAGTGCGGTACCGCGAATACATTTGAATTTTGCCAGCAGATTCAGCGCTGCCAACATCCACGGTCCAAAGGCACTCTTTTTCGGCCGGCCCAGCGCATCAAGCCCGCGATTGAAAATGGGCGGTGCCATATGGAAGGTTAACTGGTAGTCGCCTTCAAATGTTTCGCCCAGCTTTTTCAAAAAATCGCCATCCGTGTACAGCCGCGCCACCTCGTATTCATCCTTGTAGGCCATCAACTTGTAGAGATATTTGGCCGCGGCTTCGCCAAGCGCTGTGTGGCCAGGACAAGCCGCCTGTTCACGATCTCTCACTGCCGAAATCACGTCCCGATACTGCTGGGCATATTCCGCATTCTGGTAGGCCAGCAGCAGGCCACTGCGATGCTCGATGAGTTCGTCCAGAGTTTTGCTGGCTGGGGCAACTGCAGTGAGCCCCGCCGTCTGCACCACATGCTGCGGGTCTTCTGCTGCTATTCGCCCCCAACACAGGGCACGGCTATTTTCCTCGATATTCACTCCGTTGATTTCAATGGCCCGCAGCAGGGCCTCGAGGGCCACCGGCACCAGCCCCCGCTGCCAGGCATAACCCAACAGAAAGACATTGGAGTAAACCGTATTACCCATAATGCGCTCCATCAGTTCATTGGCACGCACAGTCTCCAGTCGATCAGGCCCTACTGCCGCCTGTAGCGATGCAATGCGCTGGTGCATATGAATATCCGCATTGCGATTCTGTACGAACTGGCCGCTGGGTATCTCGCTGTGATTGACCAGCACCCGGCTACGATTTTTGGCCAGCACACGCACACAGCGTGGGTCGGTACCCACCACCACATCGCAGGCGACGACCGCATCGGCGCGACCATCGGCGATGCGCACCTGGTGCAGGGTGCCAGGGCTTTGGCCAATGCGTATGTGGCTGATCACCGCCCCACCCTTCTGGGCAAAGCCGGTAAAGTCGAGCACGCTGGCGCCCTTGCCCTCAAGATGCGCAGCCATGGTGATAAGTTGGCCCACCGTCACCACACCGGTGCCACCAATGCCTGCCACCAGCAAATCGAAGTTATGCTCCAGGGAAGGTAATGCCGGCGCGGGCAAAGCGGCAACCCTGGCATTGAAATCATCGGTTACTTCCAGTGCCGCGCCTTTTTTCAGGCGGCCACCTTCCACGCTGACAAAGCTGGGACAGAAGCCCTTTACACAGGAAAAGTCCTTGTTGCATGAAGACTGGTCAATTTTGCGCTTGCGCCCCAGTTCAGTATCCAGCGGGTAAATAGACAGGCAATTTGACTGCACCGAACAATCGCCACAGCCCTCGCATACCGCGTCATTGATGAACATACGCTTGTTGGGATCGGGGTAGGTTCCGCGCTTGCGCATACGGCGTTTTTCCGCCGCGCAGGTCTGATCGTAGATGAGCACGGTAACCCCGGGAATCCCGCGTAACTCGCGTTGCACGGCATCCAGGTCGTCCCTGTGATGAAACGTTGCGCTATCAGGAAACAGGCCTTTGTCGCTGTATTTTTCCGGTTCATCGCTGAGTATGGCAATACGCCTGACACCCTCGGCACGAACCTGGTTGGCGATGCCCGGCACGGTGATAACCCCATCGACCGGCTGGCCGCCGGTCATGGCAACGGCATCGTTGAACAGGATTTTGTAGGTGATATTGGTGCCTGCGGCCTGGGCCTGGCGGATAGCCATATAGCCTGAGTGAAAATAGGTTCCCTCACCGAGGTTCTGGAAAATGTGTTTGTTACCGATAAACCGCGACTTGCCTACCCAGTTGACGCCTTCACCGCCCATCTGGATCAGCGATTCGGTATTCCTGTCCATCCACGAGGCCATGAAATGGCAGCCAATACCCGCCAGCGCTTTACTGCCTTCAGGTACTTTGGTGGACGTGTTATGCGGGCAGCCAGCACAGAAATACGGCGTGCGCTTAACATCGGTGGGCACGTCGATATTCACCTGGGTTGAGGCGAGTTCAGTCAGCTCGCTGTCAAAGCTTATATGAGGAAACTCATGCGTGATGCGAGCGGCAACAATCGGCGCCAGTAATCCCGGAGACAACTCGCCGGTCCAGGGAATGAGCGCATTGCCCTCCTCATCGTACTTGCCCACCATGCGGCTGGGTTTGTCGCTCTGGTAGTCATACAGGGCTTCCTTCAATTCGCTTTCAATGATGCCGCGCTTTTCCTCAACCACCAGCACTTCATCTTTGCCCCGCAGGAAAGCGCGCGCGCCCTCCGTTTCCAATGGCCAGACCATGCCCACCTTGTAGATATCGATACCGAGTTCCCGGCACCGCGCCTCGTCGACACCCAGCAAGCGCAGCGCCTGCATCAGGTCCAGATGGCCCTTGCCGGTGGTGATGATGCCGAACTTCGCCTCGGGGATATTGTAAATGGCACGGTCGATAGGATTGGCCCGCGCAAAAGCGCGCACCGCATCCAGCTTGGCAACCATGCGCGCCTCCACCTGCGGCCCGGGCAGATCGGGCCAGCGGTAGTGCAGGCCGAAATCCGGCGCTTTATAATCCTGCGGTTCGGTAAATTCCCGGTAGGATTCGAGCTCGACCGAGGACGCGCTCTCCACCGTTTCCGAGACCGCCTTGAAGCCCACCCAGGTGCCGGAGTAACGCGACATTTCAAACCCATACAGCCCGTACTCGATATACTCCCCCACGCTGGCCGGGTTAAGCGTCGGCATAAAGAATGCCATGAACGCCACGTCGGACTGGTGCGACATACTGGAGGAGACACAGCCGTGGTCATCTCCCGCCACTACCAGCACGCCGCCGTGAGGTGAACTACCGTAAGCATTGCCGTGCTTCAGGGCATCACCGGCCCGGTCCACGCCGGGACCCTTGCCGTACCAGATGGAAAATACGCCATCCACCTCGCGCTCCTGTTCGCTCTCCACCTGCTGTGTACCCAATATCGCTGTGGCAGCAAGATCCTCGTTGATTGCCGGCAGGAATTGGATGTCGTGCTCGTCCAGAAACCTGCGGGCGCGCCACAGTTCCTGGTCGTAGGCGCCCAGCGGCGAACCCCGGTAGCCGGAGATAAAACCCGCGGTGTTCAGACCGCGTTGCCGGTCGCGCATGCGCTGCAGCATGGGCAGGCGTACCAGGGCCTGGGTGCCCGTCAGGAACACCCTCCCCTGCTCGCGAACATAGCGATCCTGGAGGTCGTAATGGTCCAGTGATGTGTTTTTAGTTATATCGTTCACAAACAGAGCTCGGGTAGGCCGCAAGAATCTTTACTCTAGCTGAGTCCCGGAGAAATGTGCTTTCGTATTTACGGCAACAGCAGACCCAAAGGGAATAATATTCGAATTATATCCGTATATTGTCAATATTCTTTCTATATTTAGCACAGCAGGGAAATAGATCGTACGAATATCCACATGTTGGAAACACTGCAGCAGTACGAGTGCATCCGCATACAGGCCCCGGCTGACCAGCGCGTTTACTCCCGGGAGGCTGCCGTCAGATGACACAGGCACCGGTCGAGACTGGGGCACTCGGTCCAGGCGCTACAAGTCCTGTATGTGCAGCACCACCTTACCCCGGGTGCGGCGGCTCTCCGACCGATGGTGGGCAGCGACCGCCTCTGCCATTGGCATAACGTCAATCTCAGGGATTTTGAGCACACCCTGCTGCACCAGAGCCACCAGGTCGCCCAACATGGCGCCATCGGGACGGTGGTGGAGAAACTCTGCCTTGATATTGCGCTCGGCTATCTCTGCCATGTCCGGGGGTTCGTTATTCATGTAGGCCACTGCCCCACCCGTCCTGGCCAGACGAATCGCGTCCTCGGCTATCTCATCGCCCAGCAGCGCCTCCAGCACCAGGTCCAAGCCACCGGGTTCCT
This sequence comes from uncultured Haliea sp., assembly GCA_963977485.1. Lineage (GTDB taxonomy): Bacteria > Pseudomonadota > Gammaproteobacteria > Pseudomonadales > Halieaceae > JARRPM01. The sequence goes on along the minus strand of CAXBOW010000001.1, from coordinate 839,677 downwards.
GTGCCATGATCACGCTGCGATAGTCATCTTCCGTGTAGTCTATGGCCACGTCAGCACCCAGCCCTGATACATAATCGAAATTGCTTTTGCGGGCCGTGGTGTAAACCCTTGCGCCAAGGTGCTTCGCAATCGGGATGGCGATACTGCCGACACCTCCGGCACCGGCCTGTATCAATACACTTTGCCCGGGCTGCAAATTACCAAACTCGGCCAGCGCCTGCCAGGCGGTGAGACTAACCAACGGTAAGGAAGCGGCCTGCTCAAAACTGAACTCGGGGGGCTTGCGGGTAATGGCCGTGGCATCGATGGGTGCATACTCTGCGTAGCTGCCGTGCTGAATGGCCCATGTGAACGCCAGGCCCATCACTTCATCGCCGACCTGCCAGTTGCTGACACCCTCGCCAAGCTTGACGATACGGCCAGCCATATCCCACCCGGGTACTACGGGGAAGGTCCTGGAAATATATTCCTGCAGTTCGCCGCTGCGCAGTCGGCGGTCGATAGGGTTGACCCCGGCAGCGCAGACCTGGACCAGAACCTGCCCGGGGCCCGGCTCTGGCACGGGAAGCTCGCCAACTTGCAGCACTTCCGGCGCGCCGTGCTCATGATAGTAAACAGCTTTCATTGTGTAAGTCCCCTGCATTACGACTGACGGACCGCTGTCCGAGTTAGACGACGAGCATAGCAGTTTTCTGGCAGACCCTTACGATGGGTAGCCGGTAATGGCCCTGATCGATTTGTACAGCGGTTCTAACTTGCCATAGAGCCTGGAGTAGACCTCACTGTAAAGTTGGTCGTAAATACTCACGTTTGCGGGAATCGGGCGGAACAGTTTACCGGGGTGGGTCATCCGGGCCACAGCCGAGGGGTAATCGGGGTACAGCCCCGTGCCGACAGCGGCGTTGATTGCTGCACCCAGGCCGGATGTCTCGAATGTATGGGGCCGCTCGGCCGTCAGGCCAAAAACATCTGCCGTAATCTGCATGGCCTGGTCACTCTGGGAACCGCCACCGGATACCTTCAGTGTGTCGATTTTGTAACCGCTGCGCTTTTCATGGCGTTCGCGGCCCTCGCGCAGGGCATAGGCCAAGCCCTCGATAATCGCGCGATAAATATGTGCACGGGTGTGGACATCGCCAAAGCCGATTATGGCACCTTTCGCTTCCGGGCCGGGCACACGCAGGCCGGGAGACCAGTAGGGTTGCAACACCAACCCCATGGACCCGGGCGGGACCTGTTGCAGCAGTTCATCGAACAATGCTTCTGCCGGCAATCCGCGCTCGGCTGCCAGGCGTTGCTCGGGGTGGCCGAATTCCCGCTTGAACCATTTCACCATCCAGTAGCCACGTTGCACTATAGTCTCGGAGTTGTAAGCGTTCGGTATTGCGGCGGGATAGGCCGGTACCTGCCGGATTATCTCCAGATAGCGGCTACCAACGGTATTGTAAGTGGCGGTGGTGCCGTAACTCAGGCTACCTGTGGTGGGGGTCAGGCAACCGGAGCCCAACACTTCGCAGGCTTTGTCGGCACCCGCTGAAATCAAACGCAAGCCGGCGGGTATGCCAGTCTCACGAGCTGCCTGTTCAGTAATCTGGCCCAGCAGCCCACCGGCGGGAACCAGCTCAGGAAGTTGCTGCCGGGTGATGGGCAGTGCTTTCCATTTCCAATCCCGTGGTCCACACCATTGCTGGGCCTTGAAGTCGAAAGGAAGGTAACCCACCTGGCTGGCAACGGAATCGACATATTTACCCGTGAGTTTGTAGCTGTGGTAACCCGACAGCAGCAGAAATTTCGACGTTTTCTCCCAGACTTCCGGTTGCTGGGCGTTGATCCAGTTTGCTTCGGCCTGCGAGCGAAACGACCGCACGGCGGGCCCCGCCCCCGCCAGGGTGAGAACCGGTCCCCACCCACCCATGCCGGGTAGCTGGTGTTGCTCGCGCTGGTCCAGCCAGCTAATGGCAGGACGCAGTGGCCTTCCCTCCCGGTCGAGGTTGACCACCGTGGCGCGCTGGGTGGTCAGGGCTACCGCGCGAATAGCCGATTTCGGGAACTCCAGCAGCGGCCAGAGCTGCTGGCAGGCCTCACACAATTTCTCCCAAAAATACTCGACATGCTGTTCCGCCCAGCCCGGTTGTTCAGAAAAAAACGGTTCAATCTCTACCTGGCTTTTTGCCAGCAGTTGACCTTCCGGATCAAACACCAGAGCGCGAACGCTCTGGGTGCCATTATCGATCGCCAGCAGGTAGTTTTTATTCTCGCTCATGGTCACCGGGGCGCAGGCAGGTAGTAGTGCCGGGCCCATATTTCGCGGTAACGGGCAAGCTCTGCCTGCCAGCGGGCGCTGTCCCAGTGCAATTCCTGCGCGCAGATGGTTTCCAGTGCCGGAAAAATAGCTTCGCCACCGCAGGGCAGTAGCGAGCCCAGGCGAGTGCGGCGCAGCAGCAGGTCATCCAGGTGAACCACGGACTCATTGCGTGCCGCCCAGCGACATTCCGCCAGGCAAAACTCCGTACTCGCTATTTTCGCCCGCTCGGATTCATCGGTACCCTCGAACAGCCTGGCGGCATATGCGCCGTAGCGCCCCGCCAGACGCTGGGCCCAGCGCTCATCCGCAGTGCCAATATCCTGCGCGCTTATATCGGGGACAGTAAACACGGTTTCGTCGGGCTCTTGCAGGTCCAGGTTTCCCAGGGTGCCAGTTGCCGCGCTGATCGCATCCAGGGCAATTTTGCGAAAGGTTGTCAGCTTGCCGCCAGTGACGGTAACCAGGCCCTTATCCACCCAGACGGCATGATTGCGTCGCTCTTTGGATGGATCCTTTGACTTCTCCGAGCCGATGACGGGGCGCACCCCCGACCATGTCGAGATAATGTCATCCCGGGTAATGGCGTGCTGGGGAAACTGGCCGGCAACAGCCTCCAGCAAGTAATCCAGCTCACTGTTGCTGATTGTGGCTTCGGCGCCCGGATCCTGATCATGGTCAAGGTCAGTGGTGCCCACGACGGTAGCGCCTTCCCAGGGAAACGCGAAAACAGGGCGTTTGTCCCGGGGGTGGAATATTGTCAGGCAATCGTGCACAGGCAAACGCGAGTGCGCCAGCACCAGGTGGCTGCCGCGCAGGGGCCGCACCCGGGTCTCCGGGTTGACCTCCTTGCGCAGAGTGTCAGCCCAGGTGCCGGTGGCATTGATTACCGCCCTTGCTTTCAGCCCCACCCGCTCACCGGTTTCAACATTTACCGCCACCACGCCATCTACCAGGTCATTGGTTCTGAGCAAGCTCTCAACTTTCACATAATTTCCGGCACAGCTACCTGCCGCAATAGCCTCCTGCAGGATACGCAGTACCAGTCGGGCATCATCTGTGACGGTGTCGGTGTAATAGCAGGCACCTTTGAGCCCGTCGCTGTCGATTCCGGGAAAGCGCTGCAACACGCCGGCGCGGTTTAAATAGTGATGGTCCCTGATACCTGCCATCAGGTCATAAAATGCCAGCAGCAGGCTGAACGCCACTCTGCCGGGAAAACGGCCCTTGCGAACAGTGAAATAGTAACCCATACGATCTATGAGGCCCGGCGCCTCTCGCAACAACCGCTCCCGCTCCTGCAGTGATTCGCGGGTGAGCCGTATGTCGCCCTGCAGAATATAGCGAAGGCCGCCGTGGACCATTTTTGAAGAACGACTGGACGTGCCCCAGGCGAAGTCGCGTTGCTCCAGCAACAGCGCTTTCAGGCCGCGCCGGGCCGCTTCACGCAAAACACCCGCACCGATAATACCTCCGCCAACGACTATCATGTCCCATTGCTGGCCACCTTGCTGCAACTGTTGCCACAAGGCGGTGCGCTCAGTAAAACTCGGCTGCAATGTGCTCATTGTGTTAATGCCTTCTAAAAGATCCTTGTGACTGGTGCCGGGTAAATGACAGCGTCAGGGCAGTAGTTTGCCCGGATTCATCTGCCCGGCGGGATCAAATACCTCCACCAGGCCATGGATTGCCGCAATACCCAGCTCGCCCTTCTCCGCCGGCAGGTATCTCGCGTGGTCCCTGCCGACACCGTGCTGGTGGCTGATAGTGCCACCCAGCTTGACGATTGCCTCCGCCCCTGCCGCCTTGAGTTTTTCCCAGCGGGCGTAGGTTTGCGCGTAATCGCTGCCACAGCGGAAAATGTAGGTGGTATATACGCTGGAGCCCTGCGGGTAAATATGGGACAGGTGGGTGAATACATGCACCGTCTCCTTTTCATCTTCCAGCGCAGCGGAGATGGCCGCTTCCATAACCGCCGGCGCAGCAGGCACGCTTACCCAGTCAAGCGCCGTTTCCATCGTGTCCACGACGAAGCCCGCCTCCCACAATCCGTGGCGCAGATAGGGCGAACGAAACCGGCTGTGTTCCCATTTCTTACCCAGCAGAGCCCCGGTGCCCACACCGCCATGGCGTCGCGCGATGCCCCTGGCAAGTGCCAGTGCCGATTTGCACTGCGCCCTGGAGCCGGTGACGCCGAGGGTAAACATGGTCTTGTTGTCGCCGGCCCCGCGCAGGGCCAGGTATTTCTCCAGCAGCGTGATCGCCATACCGCTGCCGGCGAGCTTGAGCTGGGTAAAGGTCTCGATGGTATTGCTAAGGCGCATCATTGACAGCTGTACCTTAGCCTGGGCGATTTCCCGCAGGGCCTTGTGACCGGAATCCCAGTCGGGAAAGAAAATCACATGGAACGATTCCTGCTCCGGTAACGGTGTGATGCGCACCTTCACCTCGGTGATAATACCCATGCGCCCTTCACTGCCCATGAACATTTCCCGTACGTCGGGTCCCGCAGAGGATGCGGGAAAGGTGGGGATCTCCAGTGTGCCCTTCAGGGTCTCGATACGACCGCCGGCAAACATTTGTTCGATACGACCATATCGCATTGACTGCTGGCCGCTGGAACGACTTGCTACCCAACCGCCAACGGTTGAAAGCTCCCAGGACTGCGGGTAATGGCCCAGGGTATAGCCCTCGGCTGCGAGCAGTGACTCCACCATAGGCCCCGTCGTACCGGCGCCGAATGTGGCGATCTGGCTTTCCCTGTCCAGCTCCATAAGCTGGTTCATGCCGGTCATATCAATGGTCAACACAGGGCGATCACCCGCTTCGGGATTGATATGCCCGACAACAGAGGTGCCTCCGCCATAGGGGATCACGCTGAGTTGGTGTTGCTCTGCATACTGCAGCAGCGACTGCACCTGCTCGCTAGTCTTTGGGAATGCTACACCGTCGGGAAAGATGCCGAAGTCACCGCTGCGCATTGCCAGCCAGTCGGGCAGGCTCTGCCCTCGCGCGTGGCGCAGCCGATCCTCGGCATCCAGGCTGACCAATTCATGGGGCTGTAGCCGGGATGCGGGCACCTTCGATATGACCTGTTCCAGCGAGGCATCAGGCAGCCGTGTCGATGGGCCAATTATTTTTTGTAGGTAGGCCAATGCTGAGGCCTTTAACTCCAGGCCCAGGTCGTTCTGGTCATCACCCCAACCGTTCCATTGTTTCATGTTATTTCCCCGCTGTTGTCCACCGTGCCGGATATTGCAGCGGATATATCATCATAAGCCCCCTAAAGTCGTAAAGGACAGGTATTGCGCAGATTGTTGACGGTGATCAAGTCGGCCAGGCTCCACTTACATTTTAATGATCTCAGTTAAGCGCATAATTTCTAATAACTGCTGGCTGTTCATATGAGATTATCACCAGCCTCGCTTATCGTGGTGGCAACGACCTGCCTGATGTGCCTGGCGACTTCGCAGGCGGATTCTCTCCGTTATGCACCCGTAATGCCACTGGCGCCGAAATCGCTGCTACTGGATATCACAGAGGCTGGCACTCGCCTGGTGGTTGCCGGTGAGCGCGGCCATATCCTGTATTCCGACGACGATGGCCAGCGCTGGCAGCAGGCCATGGTGCCCACCACCCAGATGCTCACCAGCGTATATTTTCTCAACAGCCAGCGCGGCTGGGCGGTCGGGCATGATGGACTGATCCTGGTCAGTGATGACAGCGGCGAAAATTGGCGTATCCAGCGAGATGGTCTGGCGGTTCAGTACCAGACCAATTTGGAATTGCGCGAGGTGGCCCACCGACAGCTCAAAAATCTGCAGCAGCGCCTTGAGGCGGCGGACCCGGAAATCCGGTCACAGCTTGAACAAGACCTGGAAGACGCACAGATGAACCTGGAGGATGCGGAGTTCGCTCTGGCGGAGCCGACATTCACAGCCCCCCTTATGGACGTGTGGTTCCAGGATGCCAGTCGGGGCTGGGCAGTGGGCGCCTTTGGCACCCTGGTGACTACCGTTGATGGTGGGCAATACTGGGTCAACAATGAAAAGGTGTTGGCCAATCCGGATGAGCTCCATCTCAACACGATCACCGGCGATGGCAAGGGCCGTGTATTCGTCGCTGGCGAGGGCGGCGTCATGTTCCGCTCTCTGGACGGAGGCAGGAGTTGGAAAACGCTGGAACCGTTCTATGAAGGCAGCTGGTTTGGTGCCGTTTACAACGCCGGGAATGACACCCTGTTCATTTTTGGGCTGCGCGGCAACCTGTACCGCTCCAACGACTTCGGCACATCGTGGAAGGCGGTATTCAATGACAATACCAGCACCCTCGCCGGAGGCAGCGCTTCCACCGGCAATCCAATCGTGCTCGCAGGCGGAGCGGGTGCCGTGTTATTCAGCACTGACGGTGGGCAGTCATTCCAGCTCACACTGGTAGAGGATCGCCTTGGCCTGAGCTCCGGCCTGGGTCGCGACGGAAAATTGATACTGGTCGGGCAGGGCGGCATCAAGGTCCGCGAGGTCGCAGACCATGCATATTGATTCAGCGGATGCCAACGCTGAACCTCTCCACACCTATCATCCGGGCGAGGAGGAGGCCCTTCTCGAGCGAATAATTTTCTCCTTCCGGCCCTTACTGCTTATCGTATTCCTGTTTGCGACGGTGTTTTTTGCCTATCAGACAGCCGGGCTGAGGCCGGACGCCAGTTTTGAAAAAATGATTCCGATGGAACATCCGTATATCCAGTCCTTCATGAAGCATATCTCTGATCTCGGTGCTGCGGGAACCACGATTCAGGTGGCCGTGGAGCACACCTCTGGCGATATTTTCGACCCGGAGTATCTGGATCTGCTACAACAGATCAACGACGAAATATTTTATTTGAAGGGTGTAGACCGCAACCGGATGCGCTCGTTGTGGACACCGAATGTACGCTGGACTGAAGTAACCGAAAAGGGATTCGAAGGCGACAAGGTCATCGATTCCGATTACGACGGTTCCGAGCGGGCCATGACGCAACTGCGCCGGAATATTCTGCGATCAGGGGAAGTGGGCCGACTTGTTTCGGACAATTACCGTTCCACCATTGTGCAGACACCCCTCATAGATACCGACCCAACAAGTGGCGAGCCCCTGGACTATTGGGAACTATCGCAGGCCCTGGAAAAAAACGTCCGGGAAAAATACGAGCAACTGTCTGTCGATAGCAGCGGACAGCCAACAGTAAAGATTCACATTATCGGCTTTGCCAAGATCATTGGCGATCTGCTCGACGGTATCACCGCGATTGTCACCTTTGCCATTATCACCCTGTTAATTACCTCCGTGCTGCTATTTCTCTATACCCGCAGTCTGCGCGGCACACTGTCGCCCCTGCTGTGTTCAATCATCGCCGTGATCTGGCAACTGGGCCTGCTGGCCAGCCTGGGGTATGGCCTCAATGCATATTCCATACTGATTCCTTTTCTGGTCTTCGCAATTGGCGTGAGCCATGGCGTGCAGGTAGTAAACGCCTTCCTCGGGGAAAGTATCGCCGGGCACGCCAGGCAGGACAGTGCCAGGCGCGCGTTTCGCGCGCTCTACATACCGGGTATGACGGCGCTGGTCTCCGACGCCATCGGTTTTGTCACCATGGTGCTGATCCCCATCCAGGTGATCAAGGATCTGGGCATTGCCGCCAGCATAGGGGTGGCTGCTGTCGTGCTCACCAATCTGGTGCTGCTACCCATTATGATGTCTTATATCGGCATTACCAAAAAGACGCTTGAACACCACCGTAAAGCCCGCAGCAATGATGTATTGCGTGATACCGCCTGGCGCTTGCTCGCCCACCTGGCCAGCGCCCGGGTTGCGCGGGTATCCATCGTGGTGGCCGCCCTCGGTTTCGCTGTCGGTATCTACGGCGGGCAGTACCTGAAGATAGGTGACCTGGATCCCGGTGCGGCAGAGTTGCACGCGAATTCCCGTTACAACCTCGACAATCAGTATATTACCGACAATTACGCCACCAGTTCCGACGTTCTGGTTGTCATGGTGGAAACAGCTGAAGAGGCATGTGCGCAGTACAAAAACCTTGAGCTCGTCGATCGCTTTACCTGGCATATGCAGAACGTGCAAGGTGTAAGCTCTGCCATGGCCGCCTCCGAGGTCTCTAAAATGTATGCCGCGGGCTACAATGAGGGCAACCTCAAATGGGCCACCATCAACCGCGACCAGCGACTGCTGGGCTCCACTTTCGACCAGATGCCCGGTGCGTTAATGAATACAAGGTGCAGCCTGTTGCCAGTGGCCCTGTTCCTTACTGATCACAAAGCGGAAACATTGCAGCGCGTGGTTGACAGTGCCGAGGCATTCGCCCAACTGAACCGGCAGGAAGGTATTCACTTTGCCCTGGCTGCCGGGAACGCGGGCATCGAGGCTGCCACCAACCAGGAAATTTCTACTGCGCGAACCCGGATGATGCTGCTGATCTATGGTGTCGTGAGCGCACTGGTGCTTCTCAGTTTTGCATCCTGGCGCGCCATGGTCTGCATTGTGGTGCCGCTGGCACTGACCTCCTTTCTCGCCCAGGCGCTGATGGCCTATCTGGGCATTGGCGTGAAAGTGGCAACCCTGCCCGTCATCGCACTGGGGGTTGGCGTAGGTGTCGACTACGGAATCTACATCTACAGCAAACTGGATTCCTTCCTGCGCCGTGGCATGGGAATTCAGGAGGCGTTTTACAACACACTCACCACCACCGGTGAAGCTGTCAGCCTGACCGGCGTCATGCTGGCGGTAGGTGTTGCGACCTGGATCTGGTCCCCCATCAAGTTTCAGGCGGATATGGGATTGCTGCTCACGTTCATGTTCCTGTGGAATATGGTGGGCGCCTTATGGCTGCTGCCAGCCCTGGCCCATTATCTGATCAAACCGGAAAATATTAAGGGGGAACACTATGAACGTACAAGGTAAATCGCCCTGCAGACCACTTATAAAAACGGCACTGACCGCTGCCCTTGCGGTAGCTGCATCAAGCGCTTTCGCCCTCTCCTTTGAGTTTGGTGACGATGAGTGGCAACTCGACTGGGACACAAACGTGGCCTACACCGCCCAGTGGCGAGTGGCGAAAAAGGACGGTGACCAGTTCCGTTACAAGGATACTGGCGACCTTGTGGCCGACAGCCGGGCCTATGCCGTGCTGATCAATGCCAATGACGGCGATAACAATTTCAATCGCAGCCTGGTACAGAACAAAGTATCCATCGTAACCGAGATGGACCTGATGTGGCGCGACTATGGCCTGTTCGCCCGCGGCCGCGCGTTCTACGACGATGTGTACGACCAGCATACCAACCAGAGCCAGCAGGATTACCTCACTTACAACAACAGCAAAAACTTCCCCAATGGGGACACGGGCTTCAAGAGATTCCCTAGCGATACCGTTGATGAGCATCGCGACCGTATCGAAATGCTGGACTACTTCCTGTACGCCAACGGCGAGCTACCCGGTGAGCGTTTATTCAACCTCCGGGTTGGCAGCCAGGTAATCAATTGGGGCGAGGCCACCTTTACTTCCGGAATCAACGGCCTGCAGAATCGCGCCGACCTTATCGCCCGCAACACGCCGGGTGTGGAGGTCAAGGAAATTCTGTTGCCCACAGGCGCAATTTACGGCCAGGTCGACGTCATACCCGATCTCACGCTGGAAGCGTATTACCAGTATGAATGGAAAAAAACCGAACTTAACGGAGTCGGCAGTTTCTTCAGCGACCGGGATTTCCTGGGACCGGGCGCGAGGAACTTCCTGATTCCCGTGGGACCGAATCCGGATGCCATCACGGCTGTTCCCAGAACACCCGACGAAGGCGCCTCCAGCAGCGGCCAGTGGGGTGCGGCCCTGCACTGGATCGTGCTCGGCGATACGGATATTGGTCTGTACTACATCAATGCCCACAACAAATCCCCGGCCTACCGGATCAACTATCCAGAGGGTGCATTTTTTCCGGATTCCTACACCATCGTGTACTTTGAGGACATTCAGGGTTACGCCGCCAGTTTCACCACGGTGTTGGCCGACACCAATGTACAGGGTGAAGTATCTTACAAGACCGATGTGCCGGTGGTGCTGCAAAACGGTGACCCGGTGGATGGTGACCTCACCTCCTACCAGCTCGGGGGCTCCTACGTATTCCAACCGACCGCCCTGTGGGACGACGCCAACCTGACATTTGAACTCGCCGGTGCCTACGTGAATTCACATGACAGTTCCGAACTGCTTTACGATGATCACGGCACCGTTATAAACCTGCGGCTGGAACTGGCCTACCTGAACGTGGCTCAGGGGCTGGACCTGAAAGTACCCTTGTTTTTCAGGCGCGGACTGGACGGCAATATTCTGGAGAGCGAGATGGTGGAAGACTCCTCTGCGGTCAACATCACATTCCAGTTCATCTATCTTAATAACTTCACCGCATCATTGGGCTATTCCAATTTTTTTGACGGTGGTGAAAATACCTATATCAACGACCGCGACAACGCGTCGGTGAATTTCTCATACAGCTTCTAGGACAAATAAGAGGGCCGGAAATATGCGTCTAATTATAAGCACCGTAACTGCATTGGCACTGTCGCTGTCCGCCGTTGGCGCGACAGAAAAAATGTCGCCAGAAAATGTTGCCCGCCTGGGCAAGGACCTGAACCCCATCGGCGGCATCAAAGCAGGCAGTGAGGACGGATTATTACCCGCATGGACAGGTAGCGTTGTGGGCTTGCCGGAAGGCCTGCAGTGGGACGGCCCGGGCACGACCTACCCCGATCCCTGGCCCGATGAAAAGCCCCTGTTCGTCATAAGCAAAGATAACATGGAACAATATCAGGACCGCCTGAGTCCCGGGCAAATCGCCATGTTCGAAACCTACCCGAAGACCTTCCGCATGCCGATTTACCCCGGTCATCGGGAGTTCGCCTTTTACCCGGAATTTTATGAGAAGGTTGCTTACAACGCTGAAAACAGCGCATTGGTTAATGACGACGAAGGCATCGAAGGCTTTGTGGGGGGGGCCGCCTTCCCGGTGCCAGCAACAGGACCTGAAGTCGTTTGGTTTACCCGTACCACCGGCGCTTATGAAACAACAGACGGTGAATACAGTGACATCGCCGTATTCCCCAATGGTACCCGATCCACACGTCGCTCCAGGTTTCTCCAGGAGTCCCCCTACGCCAGTCGAAACAACCCGATTAACGCAGAGTACGCGTATCCTAATCTGGGCGAGTTTGCAGGGTACATCATGACCTACGTGACACAGCCGGCCAGGGACAAGGGCCTGATTACCGCTGTTCTGGAACCCTACGATTACGCCAAAAATGCGCGTGAAGTCTGGCGCTATTTGCCCGGCTCCCGCCGCGTGCGGCGCGCGCCTACAGTGGGGTTCGATACCCCCGATGGCCCCGGCGGCCTGAAAACCGTGGATGAGGTGCGCGGCTTTAACGGCTCCATGGAACGTTTTGACTGGCGATTGCTCGGTAGAAAGGAAATTTTTGTGCCCTACCACAACTACCGGTTTGATGAACCCGGCCTCGGCTACGATGAGCTGTTGACAAAATTCCATGCCAATCCTGAATACATGCGGTATGAACTCAAGCGAGTCTGGGTGGCCGAGGCCACCCTGCGGGAGGGAGAGCGACATATTTATGGCAAACGTCGCATATATGTGGACGAGGACACCGGGTTCACTCTCATTACAGAAAATTATGATGGGCACGGCGAGTTGTGGAAAGTGGTGCTGACCAACAGTATCTACGACTATGGCGGCCAGGCCTATGCGCGACGTGCGCAGATGTACCACGACCTGCGTGCGGGTGCCTACATCGCCGAGCGCCTGATCAACGACAGCGCCCCGATGTTGTATGACGTCAATCCGGCTAAAGGACCCGCCTATTTCTCACCCAGCAACATCCGCAAGCTCGGCAAGCGCTAGTGAAGCAAAAGTTCGAACGTTTTCAGCGACAAGCGTTGAGCTGCCGTTCAGCAGGTAGCAAGAATATTTACTCCAGCGAAGTCCCGTCGAAATGTGCTTTCGTAGTTACAAAAAAGACAGCCTGAAAGAAATAATATTTGTAAATTATCATTATAATAATAATATTCTTTCTATTTTCAGCGGATTAGAGCAATGGATCGCACGGACATTCGAATTCTGGACATACTGCAGTATGACGGCCGCATCAGCAATCAGGCCCTGGCAGACAAAGTGGGTATCTCAACGGCGGCCTGCTGGCGACGGGTTCGCGCCCTTGAAGACACGGGCGTGATCTCCGGCTATGCGGCTATCCTCGATAGAAAGCAGGTCAATCTGGGCCTCTGCGCTTTTGTCCATGTCACCCTCTCCCGGCACGTACAGGAGAGCACCAAATCCTTCGAAACAGCGATTCTGCGACGGCCTGAGGTGCTGGAGTGCTTTGCCACTACCGGTGATGCAGACTTTATTCTGCGCGTGATCACCGCAAGTATTGAGTCACTGGATGCCTTTCTTGAAGAGTGCCTGTTCGCGCTGCCACAGATATCCCAGGTTCGCTCCAACATCGCTTTGCGCGAGCTGAAATTTGAGACTGCACTGCCAATCACAGCCGCAAATTGACCGTCAAGGTGGCAGTCATTGCCAAAAACAAGCGATCGGGCAACTTTAGCTGAGAGGAATCGTGCTCGCGCGGCCTGATTCCCTTATCATAGCGCCTCACAGCAAGCACCCCGGCACTCACCAAAAAAGACACGTCACTGTTGAACCAGGAAGTAACACATACTCCAATGATGCAGCAATTTTTGCGCATCAAGGCCCAGCACCCCCAGGACCTGCTGTTCTACCGTATGGGCGACTTTTACGAGCTTTTTTATGACGATGCCAGAAAGGCCGCGGACCTGCTCGATATCACCCTCACCGCCCGGGGCAAGTCCGGCGGCGAACCCATCCCCATGTGCGGCGTACCCTACCACGCTGCGGAGGGCTATCTCGCTCGCCTGGTAAAGGCGGGGGTCTCGGTGGCCATCGCCGAGCAGATTGGCGACCCCGCTACCAGCAAGGGGCCGGTTGACCGCCAGGTCGTGCGGGTGGTCACACCAGGTACACTTTCCGATGAGGCTCTGTTGGATGACCGGGTAGACAACCTGTTGCTGGCGGTATGCCAACGGGAACAGCACTTTGGCCTAGCCTACCTGGATCTCAGCAGCGGGCGATTCCGGGTACTGGAAGTAAGCACAGAAGAGGCCCTTGCCAGCGAGCTGCAACGACTGAACCCCGCGGAAACCATTTATGAGGAAACTATTTTTCTGCCGCTGATCACAGCCCGCCCCGGCGCACGCAGCCAACCTGCCTGGGAATTTGATTTTGACAGCGCCGAGCGTGCCCTCAACACCCAATTCCAGACCCATGATCTCAAAGGCTTCGGCTGCGAGGAATTGACCCTGGCCATTGCGTCCGCAGGCTGCCTGCTGCAATACGTCAAGGATACCCAGCGCGCAAACCTGCCCCACATTCGCAGCATCAGCCACGAGAGCCGTGCGCACAGCGTCATTATGGATGCGGCCACCCGCCGCAACCTGGAAATTGATATCAATCTTGCCGGGGGTGAAACCAATACACTGTTCTCTGTTATGGATCGCGGTGTCACCGCCATGGGCAGCCGTCTGCTGCGACGCTGGCTACACAGGCCACTGACCGACGTACCCACCCTGGAAGCCCGCCAGCTTGCGCTGGGCGCCCTGTGCGGCAATTACGACTATGAACCGGTGCGCGCTGCGCTCAAGCCTATAGGCGATATGGAACGGATACTTACCCGGGTAGCCCTGCGCTCGGCGAGACCCCGCGACCTGACACGCTTGCACAGTTCGCTGGAGTCACTGCCGCAGCTGCGAGCCGCACTTGCTTCGCTGGATTCCGAGCGCCTGCGGGAACTGGTCCGCGTCAGCGGCGACTACCCTGCGCTCTGTGATCTGCTGGGAACGGCTATCAAGGAAAACCCGCCCGTCATTATTCGCGATGGCGGTGTTATTGCCGACGGTTATGACGAAACCCTGGACGAACTGCGCCTGCTCAGCAGTAACGCCGGCGACTACCTGTTGGAAATCGAACAACGCGAACGGCAGGCCACAGGTATATCCACTCTGAAAGTAGGCTATAACCGGGTGCACGGCTATTACATCGAAATCAGCCGGGCACAATCGGAACGCGCTCCCCCCGAGTATATCCGCCGTCAGACCCTCAAGAATGCCGAACGCTTCATCACCCCGGAGCTGAAAGAGTTCGAAGACAAGGCACTCTCCAGCAAGAGCCGGGCCCTGAGCAGGGAGAAGGTCTTGTATGAGGAGTTGCTGGAGCGCCTGAACGAACAGCTCGCCGCGTTGCAGGATACGGCGGCGGCGGTCAGTGAGATTGATGTACTGGCCAACCTCGCGGAGCGCGCAGACACACTCCGCCTGTGTCGCCCCGTGTTCTGTGAGGAGGCGGTGTTCGAGGTTAGCGACGGTCGGCACCTGGTGGTAGAACAGGTGCTGGAAGAGCCTTTTATCGCCAACAGCACCCTGCTCAATGATCGGCGGCGCATGCTGCTGATCACCGGGCCTAACATGGGTGGTAAATCCACCTATATGCGTCAGAATGCAATTATTGCCCTGCTGGCGCACATAGGCAGTTATGTGCCGGCCTCAGCGGCAAGACTGGCTCCCCTGGACCGCATTTTTACCCGCATAGGCTCCTCCGACGATCTCGCTTCCGGCCGTTCGACTTTTATGGTTGAAATGACCGAGACCGCAAATATCCTGCACAACGCCACACCTCGCAGCCTGGTGTTAATGGACGAGATAGGCCGCGGCACCAGCACCTTCGACGGGCTCAGTCTCGCCTGGGCTGCTGCGCTGGAGCTGGCGAGGTCGGTGCAGGCGTTCACCCTGTTTTCAACACACTATTTCGAATTGACCAGCCTTCCTGAGCAGTGCTCCAACATGGCCAATGTTCACCTGGACGCCACCGAGCATCAGGACCACGTGGTGTTCTTGCACAACATTCAGGAAGGCCCTGCCAATCGCAGTTTTGGGCTGCAGGTAGCCAAACTGGCGGGGGTTCCGGCATCTGTGCTCGATACGGCCCGGGCAAAGCTTGCAGAATTGGAGCGGAGCAAACACCAATCTGCGGCCAGCGCAGTACAATCTCCTCCTCCCGCGCAAGTGGATCTATTCAGCAGTGCCCCCAATCCCGCCGTTAAAGCGCTGGAAGCGCTGGACGTGGACGGCCTGACCCCACGAGAGGCACTGCAAAAACTGTATGACCTGAAGGGTCTACTGGGCTGAAAATACCCTTCAATTTACCGCTGCGGACGGGTAAACTGTCGCCCCTCCCGGAGGACGCCCCCGCGAGACCAGCAATAGCTACAGAGGCTTTTCAGGAATGACATTTGTTGTAGGCGAAGATTGTATCAACTGTAAACACACAGATTGCGTGGAAGTTTGCCCGGTAGACTGTTTTTACGAGGGCCCGAATTTCCTGGTGATCCACCCCGATGAGTGTATCGACTGCGCGTTGTGTGAGCCCGAATGCCCGGTAGACGCCATCTTCTCGGAAGACGAGCTGCCCGAAGACCAGGCGGTATTCCTCGAGCTGAACGCCGAGTTGGCTGAGGTCTGGCCCTGTATTACCGAGATGAAAGAGTCGCCACCGGATGCCAAAGAGTGGGAAGGCAAGCCCAATAAGCTGGCTTTGCTGGAGCGCTGACAACCCGCGCAACCGGCATTACCAACAGCCCTGCAAAGTTATCTTTGCGGGGCTTTTTATTGGCTTAACAAGCCCGCTCGCAATGCAGCCGCCTGTTCCTTCACGCGGCGGATATTATCCGGCCCCATACGCAGCAGCTGCTTCTGCAGTGGTGTTAATTGCTCCAATTGCGGGTCCGCGTACTGATACATAACCGACTTGCGCGTCAGGGCGATGGGGTCCTCGATTTCCGGTGTCGCCAGTATTCTGTCCAGCACCCGAATAACCGCGTTATCGAAGTCTTCAGCGGGAAGACCCAATTGGCTATAGGCCTGCTCGAACAGGGGACGCATGGTGTGAAAATTGTTTACCAGTGCCGCACTGTCAAGAGTGGCAATAGCATCGGCATAATTATCGTAACGGGCATAACCGGCCGGACTCATGAACATCTGCTCGCCCTGCGTCTCTACAGGGAAAGCACCTTTTGGTGGATCCAGGGGCAGGAGCTTGCGCAGCACCAACCCGCGGCTAAACCCATCGATCAGAGCCGTTCCCTGCTGGATAAGGTTTTGTTGTTGTTGCAGCTTTTGCAGTTCAGGACCGGCACCCGCCGCTGCCAACTGCTCCCGCGCCATTGCATCACTTTCTGCCAATGGTGGTAGTGCCGGGGGTGCAGGTGCAGGCAACTCCTCTGGCAACTCGGCAACGGGTGCTGGCAGCGGGATATCCTCGGCGGGCGGCAGCGCAGATTCGACCACCACTATTTCTTCTACAGCGACCGGCTCCGGCTGCATCTCCACCGGCTGTTCCTGCGAGGACTGCCACAACACGTATGCCACCACGACAATCGCCACTACCAGCAACAATTGCTTCGTTGGAAACCCGCCACCCTTGTCGTGACTCTCGAGCCTGTCTTCCCGTGCTGCCTTCATCGCATACTCTCCCGTTATAGCCCGTACATACTGGCGCGCTAGCAACGCCAGATTTTAACTGTACAGTAGCATAACAGAGCTAATCAGAATTTGATCAAACTGGCGTCGCAGTTTGTTACCGCAGAGATTGGGTCTCCCCTACTCCTGGTCGCCCTTGCGCCGACCGCCTCCGGCGCGGCGCTCTGGCTTGCCGGAGGCCGTATAAAGTTCGCTGCGCAACGCGGTAGGCGCGCGTTTGTCACTCTCACTATCCCGGCGATCATCAAAATGCATAAACTTGCACTGGCAGTTGTTGGATGTACAGTCTGCCAGAGGAAGCTGGGGCAGCTCTGCAGGCAGAAATCGTTTATCGGCCAGTGCAAGCGCTTGCTGGCAAGCACCTGGGCCGCTGATCACTGATACCGCGTGGTAGGCATTAGTGCCCGCGGTGACCGCTTTCGCGCGGTGCAATCTTTTTGGCCCTGAAGCCGTTCTGGCAGCAGGTTTCGCCGAAGATCGCAAAAAACGGAAAACCAGGATCGCCAGAACGACCACAACCAGTAAAAATAAAATCTTCATCAATATTCCCCGCTACTGCGAATGTCATGCACGCGCCTTATTTTATCCATATAGTAGTCGAGCTGTTCTTCATACCCTAAGCAAAAAGTACCATTACCGCAGATTCGCAATATTCATTTTCCAGATCGCCGATCGCGGGCTAGTATAAGACTGGAAGATTGATCGCAGTGCCGGACGCTGCACCCCACAAGCCACAACCACTCACCACGGCGCGGCAAAGGAGAACAAGTACATGAGTATTTTGAAAAAACTGAAGGTGATTACCGCTGCATCATTGCTGGCAATATGCTGCGGAGTTTCCACACCGCTGCTGGCCGAGACGGTCGAGCAGAAAGTTCGCATCGAGGTATCAAAACTGGATGGCGGAGATTGCACAGTACAGGCTGTGTTTAAGGGAGACCATGACAACTGCGACAACGACAATGCCAAAGGCCGTGCAGATTGCAGCAAGGATACCGGCTGCGTTTGCACCCGTCAGGAAAAGCACGTGAGCTGGCAGATCGAAGACAAGCAGTCCTTCAGCATTGTTTTTGATCAGGGCAGCCCCAACCCTTTTGTCACCAAGGGCAGTCACGAGTGTAACTTCAAGAGCAACAAGAAGGGCAAGCTGCGCTGCAGGGTCAAGGGTAAAAATGTGCCCAGGGGGGACTACAAGTACTCCATCGTGGTACCTGAGTGCCCGGCGATTGAGTCACATATCAAGATTTATTGAGTCCTGGTCGACAATACCGTAACCCGGTGCACGACCTGATAGTCGTTCCGGGATAAACTTTCGCAGATTTTGGCGCCGGGATAATATTTAAGGCAATGAAGTGAGCATTGGCATTGAAGTCCAGCAAAGCAAGCACCGGGCCGTGGAAATTCTCGACCAGGCCTTCCACGATGACCCGGTAATGAACTGGATGTCCAGCCATCCGGAATTTCGCCGCACTTTCTTTAGTATCACGCTGCCTGGCTTTCTGGCAGATGGCCTGACCTATATAGAAGCACAGGGTCGTGGCGCGGCTGCATGGCTGGGTCCACAGCGAAAACTGGATTGGCCAGTCACTGCCAGTAACCTCTGGCAAATGTACAAAGTTTGTGGAATACGCGGCTTTATTCGTTTTGGCCTCAGCGGTTTTACCACGGCAAAGTTTCACCCGGGCGAGCCGCACTATTACCTGTTCCTGATCGGCACACTACCCGAAAGCAAGGGGCAGGGCGTCGGCAGCGCCCTGATGGCCCAGGTGCTCCGCAAATGTGACGATGAGAACATGCCTGCCTACCTGGAAAATTCCAAGCGCGAGAATCTTGCGTTTTACCAGGGGCACGGCTTTGAAGTGGTCGACAAAATTCAGTTTGCCCGCTCGGCCCCACCGGTGTGGCTGATGTGGCGGGAACCGCGCCCAACCATTTAGCGCCAGCGGACAGATCCCTCAGCTCTCGACAAAGGCCCGCTCGATAACATACTCCGCCGCCTCACCGTGGCGCGCCTCACGCAGGCCTCGACTATCCAGCAGCTCGCATATTTCCTTGAGCATCGTGGGGCTGCCACAGATCATAAAGCGGTCGACACCGGGATCGATAGGCCCCAGCCCCACATCTGCTTGCAACTTGCCGGTGCGCAGGAGGTCAGTCAATCGGCCATTATTGCGGAAGGGCTCGCGGGTGACGGTCGGGTAGTAAATCAGTTTGTCGCGAACATCCTCGCCCAGGTACTCGTGGGCAGGCAGGTGTTCAGTGATTAACTCCCTGTAGGCAAGCTCTTCCACATGGCGACAGCCGTGGGTTAGCACTATTTTGTCGTACAGCTCATAGGTTTCCGGGTCCCGGATAATACTGAGAAAGGGGGCCAGCCCCGTGCCCGTCGCAATCAAATACAGGTTTTTGCCCGGTAACAGGTTGTCCTGTACCAACGTGCCGGTGGCCTTGCTGTTGACCAGCAATTCGTCGCCAACCTCAATAGATTGGAGCTTTGACGTGAGAGGGCCGTCGGGCACCTTGATACTGAAGAACTCCAGTTCATCCTCGTAATTGGCGCTTGCCAGGCTGTAAGCCCGCATTAGCGGCCGCCCTTCCTGCTCCAGCCCTATCATGGTGAAGTGGCCATTCTTGAAGCGAAAGCCCTGATTGCGCGTCGTTTTAAAACTGAACAGGCGATCGGTCCAGTGGTGAACCGAGGTGACCTGCTCTCGCATAATGCTTGCCATGTCGCATACTCCGGGTGCGGTAATCGATGGCGCACAGTCTACGGACATTATCTATATCAACAAAATGGATTTATTTGATATTATAAATCTGTTTTAACGATTAAGGATGACAGATGCGCTACAGTTTACGCCAACTGGAGGTTTTCCTGGCCACCGCCCACCATGAAAATGTCACCCGGGCCGCCAGTGAACTGGCCATGTCCCAGTCTGCGGCCAGTGGCTCCCTGAAAGAACTGGAAGACCAGTTTGGCATACAGCTGTTTGACCGGGTGGGTAAACGTCTTCAGTTGAGTGCACTGGGTCGGCAGTTGCGACCACAGGCAGAAACCCTGTTGGGCCAGGCCAGGGCATTCGAGGCTGAGCTGGCCGGGGACGACGCGATGGGGCGCCTGAATATCGGTGCCACCATGACCATTGGCAACTACCTCGCGGTCACGATGATCGCAGATTTTCGCAAGCGCTACCCCGGTGCCGATGTCGCTTTGAATGTCGCGAACACAGAAACTATCGCGGCTGGTGTCGCCGGATTCGAGCTGGATATGGGCATGATAGAGGGGGACTTTCACCACCCCGACCTGGAAACGCTGCACTGGCGCGCCGATGAGCTGGTGGTATTTGCAGCACCCGGACACCCGCTGGCAAGCAGCACTACACTGACAGACCACGATCTGGTATCGCTGCCCTGGATTGTACGGGAGCGGGGTTCCGGTACACGCCAGGCTTTCGACAGGGCGATGCACGGCCTGCTACCCGACCTGAATATCACTATGGAGTTACAGCACACAGAAGCTATCAAGCGTGCTGTGGAAGCCGGGCTGGGCGTTGGCTGCCTGTCACAAATAAGTCTGTCTGAAGCCTTCAAACGCGGCAGCCTTGTGCCCCTGCGGGTACCCGGGCGGGATTTTCATCGCGAGCTATACCTGATCACTCACCGTAAGAAATTCCAGGGACTGGCGCTGCGGCGCTGGCTGGAACTGTGCCAACAGAGCGCCTGAATAACTGCCCTACAGCGGGTGCAAACGCACCGGTAATGTTTTGTAGCCGCGCACAAAATTCGAGCGCACCCGCTCAGGCTCACCCACAACCTCCACCCGACTGAAGCGCGCCATAATCTCTTCCCACAGGATACGCAGCTGCATCTCCGCCAGTCGATTACCCATACAGCGGTGAATACCGAAGCCAAAGGAAATATGGTGACGGGGATTTTTGCGGTCGATAATAAACTCGTCGGCCTGCTCTATCGCCGTTTCATCGCGATTGCCTGAGATATACCACATCACAACCTTGTCGCCCTTGCGAATCTGCTTACCGCCGAGTTCAATGTCGCGTGTCGCGATGCGCCGCATATGGGCGAGTGGTGTCTGCCAGCGGATGATCTCGGAGACCATGGAGGGAATAAGATCGGGATTGGCACGCAGCTTATCGTATTGCGCCGGGTTCTGATTCAGCGCAAATACACCGCCAGTGGCGGAGTTACGCGTGGTGTCATTACCCCCCACAATCAACAGCATCAGATTACCCAGGTATTCCATGGGGCGGTCCACAATGTCTGCCGTGTTGGGATCTCTTTGTAGCAGCGAAATCAGATCAAAGGCATTTTCCCTGCCCTTGCGCTCGTGCCATATGCCCGTGAACGTTTCCAGGCACTCCATGAGACCCGCGATCTGCTCTTCCAGAGACACTTCACCGCCGGACATTCCGGGAGATGCCGAGGCGAGGTCAGACCAGTAAGTGAGCTTGTGACGATCCTCAAAGGGAAAATCGAACAGGGTCGCCAGCATCTGGGTAGTGAGATTTATAGAAACGCGGTCTACCCAATCGAAGGTCTCGCCCACGGGCAGACCGTCAAGAATCTCCTGCACCCGGCCGCGGATCAGGCCCTCCATTGCGGCCAGGTTTTGCGGTGCCACCACCGGCTGCACAGCACGGCGTTGTATATCGTGCTTGGGCGGGTCCATGGCGATAAACATTTCAACGGGCAAATCGTCAGGGACGTTGTCTATGGCAATTGTCGGCTCGGAGGAAAATCCGTCGTGATTGCTGTCGACAGCCACAATGTCCTCAAAACGCGTGATAGACCAGAAAGGACCAAAGGCACTATTGGCCTGGTAATGGACGGGATCTTCCCGACGCAGCCGTTCAAAGAAAGGCCGCCAGGCATCCTGTTCGAGGAGCCGCGGGTCGCTGACATCGATATCTTCCAGCGGCATTGTTAACGCATCGGGTAATTTTTCTGCCTTGTTCATTTCAATACTCCTGGTTTCGACTTACATCTGGTACTCAGGCATGCGCACCACCATACCATCGAGCGCATCCGTGACCTCGATTTGGCAGCTGAGCCGGGATACCTCAGTTCGATCCGGCCGCATACCCAGCATGGCTTCTTCCATGGCATCCGCCTCTCCGGTGGAGGGCAGCCAGGTCGCGTCCACGAATACATGGCAGGTTCCACAGGCGCAGGCGCCGCCACAATCGGCATCGATGCCTGGTACAGCGTTATCAATGGCGTTTTGCATCAGCGACTTTCCCACATCGGCGTCTATCGTATGGCTGGTGCCGTTGTGTTCGATAAGAGTGATACTGGGCATAGATTTATCCTCGAAATAGTTATAACCCAGTGTAAATGCTCTCGGTACGATGGGGAGGTCTTTTATTGACACATGGAGGTCATTTTAAGACAATAACGCATGGACGCAACAACGCCACCCATTTTTATTACCAGCAACTACTCCCGCATACTCGCTCGCGAATTACATCTGCAGGAACGGGAACTACCGCGCCTGCTGCAGGGAACGGGGCTGACCCAGGAGGTATTGCTACCCGGCGATGAAACCCGGCTCAGCGGAGCCCAGCAGCTGCGTATCATCCAGAATGCCCGGGATATCAGTGGTTCCCCGGAGCTCGGTTTGCGGATGGGCAGGCAGTTACAACCCGCCACCCATGGGCCCATCGGCTATCTCGCTCTAAGTAGCCCGGATCTCATGACCGCCCTACTGGCACTGCGTGACTTCCTGCCGCTGCGAATTGCCATTGCCCAATTGGGACTGGAAATGTCGGAACCCTGGCTGAAGTGCTCGCTGGAAATAAGAGTCCCTGCACAGCCAGACGACAAGCGCTTACTGGCGGAATGCTTTGCCCTCTTAATGCAAGCTGTGGTGGAGTCTGTGCTGGGTAAGCACGCTGAGGGCGCCCGATTCGAGTTTGAATATGAGGCTCCATCCTACTGCAATTTGTACAAAGACTATTTTCACCTGCCTACCGATTTTTCTTGTGCCCGAAGCCAAATGCTCATTCCCATAGAGCTGGCGCATGCAGCCAACACCGCCAACGACCCCGGCTCCTATCGTCTGGCACAGGACCTGTGCCAGAAACTGCTGGATGAAGTGCCAACCAATTCACTGTCCATGAGCAACCGGGTGAGGCGCTTACTGTTATCCATGCCTCCCGGGACAGCCAGTGAGGAGGGCATCGCCAGGGCGCTGTTCGTAACCAAGCGCACCCTTGCCCGCCGGCTAAAACATGAGGGCACGGGTTATCGCAAAATCCGGGAAACACTTTTTGCAGAACTTGCAGCCCGGCACCTACGCGAAAGCGACTTGAGCGTGGAGGCGATTGCCGCGCTTTTGGGCTACCACGACAGCGCCAATTTCCGCCGGGCCTGCCGCCGCTGGTACGGTATCAGTCCGCAGGAATTACGCCACAGTCAGAGTCTGGATTCCAATGCTACCGGTATTTCTGCCTGACATCCGTCGCAATCGGAAAACAGTCAACGCATAGCGCAGGGCTGAGGCTTCATTCACGGCGGCTACCTCTATGCAGTCGCCATTCCCTACCTGACGCAACTACATCTGGAACTCAGGGAGCCGCACCACCAGGCCATCAAGCTCTTCCGTTACGTCGATCTGGCAACTCAGTCGCGAGGTCTCAGTGCGATCCGGGCGCATACCCAACATGGCCTCTTCCATAGAATCGACCTCGCCGGTAGCAGGCAACCAGTCGGCTTCCACAAATACATGGCAGGTACCACAGGCACAGCCGCCACCGCAGTCGGCATCGATTCCCGGCACGGCATTATCTATAGCATTCTGCATTAACGATATACCGGATTCCGCGTCTATAGTGTGAGACGTCCCATTGTGCTCGATGAGGGTGATTTTGGGCATTCCGTGCGCTTCCTTGAGTGGTAAAATTGCGAGTGTAAAACCAGCGAGCCCGGCGATGGCTAGCCGCAAGTTCCTCGACAGGATAGTAAGAGGGCTATTTTAGCAGCCTGCGAGAATTTCTCAGGACACTTCTGCACTAGCTCGTAGACGGCGAGAATAACCCCGGTGAGGGTCAGTTGAATAGGGAATCGCTACTGAGGCCATTGTTTTCCATAATACCGCGCAGGCGACGCAAAGCTTCCACCTGTATCTGGCGCACGCGCTCCCGGGTCAGGCCGATCTCGCGACCCACTTCCTCCAGGGTACTGCTTTCATAGCCCCGCAGACCAAACCTGCGAGATAGAACTTCACGCTGTTTTTCGGACAATTCGTCCAGCCAGTCGGCGATACTCTCCTTGATGTCACTGTCCTGTAACAGTTTTGACGGGTCGCACTCATGGGTGTCGGCGATGGTATCCACCACCGAGCGGTCTGACTCCGGGCCCACTGGGGTATCCATGGAGGTCACTCGTTCATTGAGGCCCAGCAGGCGTTTCACATCCGCCGCTGGCCGATCCAGCATGTCGGCGATTTCTTCCGCGCTGGGTTCGTGATCGAGTTTCTGGGTCAGTTCGCGCGCCGCCCGCAGGTAGACATTGAGCTCCTTCACCACATGGATGGGCAGGCGGATGGTGCGGGTCTGGTTCATGATACCGCGCTCGATAGTCTGCCGGATCCACCAGGTGGCGTAGGTGGAAAACCGGAAGCCGCGCTCGGGGTCAAATTTCTCGACGGCGCGAATCAGGCCCAGATTACCCTCCTCAATCAGGTCCAGCAGCGTCAGCCCGCGATTGATATAGCGGCGAGAGATCTTGACCACCAGGCGAAGATTGCTCTCGATCATCCGGCGGCGGGCACTGTCATCACCCTTCAAGGCCAGACGGGAGAAGTACTTCTCCTCATCAGCAGTGAGCAAAGGCGAGTAGCCAATTTCGTTGAGGTATAGCTGGGTGGCATCGAGTGATGTTTCAACCCGACCGGCGGTGCGGGCCTTGGCCTTGTCAAACGGGTCTGTTTCCGGCGTCTGTTCGGCCGGAGATGCCGGTTTGGTGACAGTTTCCAGCACTATACCGGCACTGTCATCGGCTTTAACTTTGGGGCCTGCGCGCTGTTTGGAAGCGCTCTTGTTAC
Source organism: uncultured Haliea sp. (assembly GCA_963977485.1). Lineage (GTDB taxonomy): Bacteria > Pseudomonadota > Gammaproteobacteria > Pseudomonadales > Halieaceae > JARRPM01. The sequence goes on along the minus strand of CAXBOW010000001.1, from coordinate 814,645 downwards.
GGGCTGTTACTGCAGGCGCAACCGTGCCCGATTTTGAATTCCTTTTCACGCGGGTTACTTCCACTTCCGTGACCCTCTTTGTTTTTGTATTACGAGAATCCGGGGTATTTCTCGCCGGGTTAACCAGATTAACCCAGAGGGATTGGAAATTACAAGTCGTCGGGGCGGCTAATTTGAGATGGGGAATGACCCTTTCGGGTCGGGCACAAGGTGGCGCGCCGCTGGCGGTATATCAGCGCCCAGGGAGTAGGTTGAGTGGGTCTATGGGCTTGCCTTCCTTGCGAATTTCGAAATGTAGTTTCACAGTATCGGTGCCGGAGTTGCCTTTCTCCGCGATGATCTGGCCGACGCCAACAACATCTCCCTCCCGCACCAACAGCTGGCTGTTATGCCCATAGGCGCTTATGTAGACGTCGTTGTGTTTGAGGATAATGAGTTCACCAAAGCCCACAATGCCGGTGCCGGCATAGACGACAGTGCCATCCGCGACCGCGTAGACCGGGTCACCCCGCTCGCCGCCGATATCAATGCCCTTGTGTACGCTGGGGGAGTAGCGCCGTGTAACACTGCCGTTGGACGGCCACCGCCATGACGTGACCCTGGCACCCGGTGTGGGCACCCGGCCAGGACGCGGCTCTGCGGTCGGCCTGGGAGCTGTAGCTGGCGCGGGGGCCGACGCTGTCTTCACTTCGGCTGTAGCTACCGGAGGCGTTGACTCGCCGGCGACTGCCGACGACGGCTGGGCGGCGCTGGCGGACGGCGCATCCGACACCACGCCAGGCCTGCCTCCCTGATAGACCGGCGAGGGAGGCATGGCCACCTGGCTCACAGGAGGCCCTGCAATACCCGGTACCGCTGTGACGATAACCGGGGAAGGTGTGTAGGACTCTGGCAGGCCCGGACTGCCGGATACCACGGGTGCTGGGGTTCGTGGCGGAGGTGACACGATGAGGGGGGAGGACGCCACCTGCCACAGGTAGAGATGCTGGCCCGGGTAAATAATATAGGGGGCGGGTATGCTGTTCACCTGCGCCACTTTGCGATAGTCCAGCCCATAGCGGAACGCGATGGAGTACAGGGTATCCCCACGCTGCACCTGGTACAGCTTGACGGCTGAGTTGCTGCCCCGGCGGTCCTCCACCGGCGCTCTGCCGTTGCTGCCACAGCCGGCCAGTGATAAAACCAGCAGGATGCCAATAAGCTTGATAAAAACGTTCATCTTGGGCCGCTGAGCCGGGCCGATACTGCCGGGCCAGTTAACTGCGCGGGTTACCTCCCCAGCTGTAATCGATTAACCATACCAGGGCAAAGCCCAGCGTCATCAGTACAAGACACAGGCCAACAGCGGGCTCCTGCCCGGTGAACGCCAGAAACTCCGCCGGACTTACCGGCACCTGCTGGGCGGGCTTAAGCTGCCCATGACTGCCCGGCACCCAGGCCAGCACGTGTTTCCAGGGCCAGACGATAGCCAGGGAACCGAACAGAAAACCGGTCAATAGCGCCATGGTGGCCTGGTGAAAACGCTGCAAAAGCCAGTAGAGCAAGCGTGAAAAACACAGTAGGCCAGCCCCACATCCAAGGGCAAACACCAGCAGGAACATGAAATCCAGCGACTTTATGGCCACCAGAACCGTACTGTACATGCCCAGCAGAACCAGGATGAAACTCCCGGAGATTCCGGGCAGAATCATGGCACATATCGCGAGGAAGCCTGCCAGAAAAACCCCCGTCAGGCCAAAGTGCATATTGGCCACCGGCGCCAGGGCAATGAGCCCGGCAATCACCGCTCCCGCTAGCAGGGAGGCCACCCGCGGCACGGTCCAGCCCTCTACTTGTCGCAGCAGAACCACGGCCGAGGCGAGGATGAGCCCAAAAAAGAAAGCCCAGAGTGGCACTGGATAGTTTTCCAGCACCCAGGAAATCAGCCGCGCCAGAGACACAATACTGGTGCCAATACCCAGCAGCAGGGCGAGCAGGAAACCCCCATTGACATGCTGCCACGCGCCCCTGATATCAAAGCGCAGTAACAATCGAAGAAACGTCAGGTCGAATGCCCGGATACTGGCAAGCAGTGTATCGTAAATGCCGGTTATGAAGGCAATCGTACCGCCGGAAACCCCGGGCACAATATCTGCGGCGCCCATCATCACCCCGCGCAGGAAAACACCGCCGAATTTCATGTCCTACCTCATCGTGCCGGGACGCAGCGGCACGAAATTTACCGCCTCAACTATCTCCGTCTCAAATCCCTCATGGGTCCGGGTAACCACCTGCAGTTGCTGACTCTCGCGACCGACGGGGATCACCAGGCGACCGCCGGTGGCCAGTTGCGTCAGTAAATCCTCAGGAATTCGCTCCGGGGCTGCGGTGGCCAGAATGCCATCGAAAGGCCCCCGCTCCTGCCAGCCCATGCCACCATCGGCGTGATTCATATGCACGTTGCGCAATTTAAGCTGGCGCATACGCTGGCGGGCTTTTTGCTGCAGCGACTTGATACGCTCCACGCTGTACACCTCGGTCACCAGCTGCGCCAGAATAGCCGTCTGGTAGCCAGAGCCGGTACCGATTTCGAGAACCCGGTGGCGCGGGCCCTGCGCCAGCAGTAGCTCGGTCATTCTGGCTACAATATACGGCTGTGAAAGAGTCTGTTGAAAGCCGATGGGCAGTGCCACATCTTCATAGGCCCGGTGCGCCATCGCCTCGTCCAGAAACAGGTGCCTGGGGGTACGGCGAACGACATCCAGTACTTTCGGGTCGCCTATGCCCTGCTCCATCAGTCTCTGGATAAGACGCTCGCGGGTGCGCTGTGACGTCATCCCGATGCCGTTCACGTCGACCCTGTTCACTGCCCTTTTCACCCCTTTATATCCTCTGGCCTACCCTGTTCAAACTGCACAATCTCCGCTAACAGCGCCGTGGCGTAACAGCCAGCACCGAGGGCAAAATCCAGTTGCAGGGCGCCATCATCACAAAACTGCCAGCAAAAGTCATCAGCCAGCAGGCGTGTCGGGCGCCAGGCAAGCTCCAGGCCCTGGCGCTCGAGAAAATCACACAGCGCCAGGTGCTCTGCCAGTGATTCCCGCTGCTGGAGAGCACGCTCTGGAGAGGCCGGCGAGACACCTCGCCCCCACATCGGTAGGCCGGGGTGAACATCGCCACTGCCGGCCCGCGCCCGCAGTTCGTCATCGACAGTGCCACAGACAAACTGGCTGCGCGTGCCCTGCAAAATGCATACATCGCCATCACTCAGGCTATTCCAGCTACCCGCAGCAACTCGCTCGGCCAGCAAGGTGTTGAACAAATAGGCGCGCAGGGCCGAAAAATAGAACCCGCGCTTGGCGCGGGTCAGCCGCTGGCTGCCCCCCAGCGCCCAGCGGCGCGCCTGCTCCAGCGTGGCGCCATTGCGCCCAAAGCGTTGCGCACCAAAATAATTGGGTGCGCCCTGCCGCTGTACCTTCTGCAGCCGTTGCTGCAGCAGTTCATGCTCCCCGGTAACTGCCCGCAAAACCAGGCTGAAACGGTTGGCTCGATGCACTCCCCGCCGGAGCTTACGGCTGTGGCGACCCCGCTCCAGCAGCTTCACGTCTCCGGCTGCCTCCAGCGTCTGCCAGTCGGGCTCTTGCCGCCCTGCCATGCCAATACTGAACCACTGCCGCGTCACTGCATTGCGGTCTTTCAGGCCGCTGACGCCGATATCGCGTTGCGGCACACCACTGGTGGCAACCAGCCGCTGCAGCAGTTCCATGGTGTTAAGATTACGCTTCTCCAGGTAGAGAAAAACATGCTCGCCCTCGCCGGACAGGTCGAAGCCCAATTCCTCACTGACCGTGAAATCCTCGGGCCGACAACGGATCAGGGCCCTGGCGGGCGGGTCTCCCCAGGCGCAGGGCCACGACATCGTCATGGCGCCGCTTGCAATAGCACTACCGCATGTGCGGCTATTCCCTCTTCCCGGCCGGTGAAACCGAGTTTTTCTGTGGTAGTGGCCTTCACATTTACCTGCTCTGTGGCAACTGCCAGGTCCGCTGCCAGATTCTCTCGCATCGGGTCTATATGAGGCGCCATGCGCGGCACCTGCGCAACCAGCGTCGCATCGAGATTGGCCAGGCACCAGCCGGCTTCCCGCACCAGGCTCACCACCTGCCGCAACAAAATGCGGCTATCAATATTCGCATTGGCGGAATCGGTGTCGGGGAAATGCCTGCCAATATCGCCCTGCCCAATGGCGCCCAGCAGCGCATCGCATACTGCATGAATCAGCACGTCGCCATCGGAGTGAGCCTCCAGGCCCCGGCTGTGGGGTATATGTACACCGCCCAGCACAATTTCCGTACCCGGCCCAAAGCGGTGAACATCATAGCCATGACCTATACGCATGACAGCACACCCCAAATGACTGGTGGGCTCACGACTCAGCCCCACGGCCGAGATACCAGGCTGCAAGCTCCAGGTCAGCGGGCAGTGTTACTTTCAGGTTCTGCGACGAACCCATGATCAGTTGCACCCGTTGGCCAGCCAATTCCATCGCCGAGGCCTCATCGGTGATCGACAAGCCCTGTTTTCTGGCGCCTTCCAGCGCAGCATGAAGCTGCCCCAGGCGAAACATTTGCGGCGTCTGTGCTCGCCATAAACGGCTGCGATCAAGCGTGCGCAGCACCCGGCCATCATCACCAGCCTGCTTGATGGTATCGACCACAGGCTCTGCGAGAATGCCACCGGTATCGCTGGCGCAGACGCTGTCGATAAGACGACGCAGCTCCGGCACACGCAGGCAGGGACGGGCCGCGTCGTGCACCAGCACCCAGTCATCAAGTTCAGCTTGCAGCAACAACGCGCCCAAGGCCGCCAGTACTGAATCGCTGCGGTGCGCGCCACCGGTGACACGCTGCACCCGTTTGTCATCGAACACCGCCAGCTTGCTGGCGCGGCTGTCATCGGCATGCAGGGCAACGATTACACCATGCACTCGCTCGCAGGCCAGCAATGCCCTCACACTGTGCTCGAGAATAGTGCTACCCGCTATTTCCATGTACTGCTTGGGCAGGTCAGAATCCATCCGGCTGCCGGTACCGGCAGCCGGCACAACGGCCCAGCAGCGCTCCAGGGGGCCAGTCATTGCGTCTTATTTCCTGCGGGAACAGATGAGGTGGTGGCGGCCGGAGGGTTTTCTGCGGACGGCTCGGCTGTAGCGGGGGGTGCATCGACAAACTGGTAGAACGTTTCACCTTCACGAATCAGGCCCAACTGCTCCCGGGCGCGCTGCTCCAGCCCTATGTTACCGCTTTGCAGGTCCAGCACCTCACGCTCCAGCGCAGCATTACGCTGCTGCAATTGTTCGTTAATACGTGCCTGCTCCTCGATCTGGCGCTCCAGCCGATTGCGCTCCGCCAGACTGCCATCGGCTATCCACAAGCGGTACTGCAGTACCAACAGTATGAAAATCAGCCCTGCGAGTAACCAGCGCAAAGGTCAGCCCTGGCGGGAGAATTCCGCCATTCCACGGTAGGGTGCCCGGCCGCCCAGCTCGGCTTCGATTCGCAACAGCCGATTGTACTTGGCAACCCGGTCAGAGCGGCACAGGGACCCCGTCTTGATCTGGCCCGCGGCCGTCGCCACCGCCAGGTCGGCGATGGTTGTGTCCTCGGTCTCGCCTGAGCGATGGGAGATCACTGCAGTGTAGCCGGCAGCTTTGGCCATGGTGATGGCGTCCAGGGTTTCCGACAGGCTGCCGATCTGGTTGAACTTAATCAGGATGGAGTTGGCAACGCCCTTGTTTATGCCTTCCTGCAGGATACGGGTATTGGTCACAAACAAGTCGTCCCCTACCAGCTGCACTTTGTCGCCTATCTTGTCGGTGAGTATTTTCCAGCCTGCCCAGTCCGATTCGTCCAGCCCGTCCTCGATCGAGATAATGGGGTGGGCCGCAGCGAGTGCCGCGAGGTAATCGGCAAACCCTTCACTATTGAACTGCTTGCCCTCGCCAGCGAGGTCGTACACACCATCGCGATAGAATTCGGAAGCGGCACAATCCAAAGCCAGTGTGATATCAGTGCCCAGTTTGTAACCTGCCTTGCCCACTGCCTCGGCGATAATCTCCAGGGCAGCCTCATTGGACGGCAGGTTGGGGGCGAAACCGCCCTCGTCTCCCACCGCGGTACTCAGGCCTCGCCCCGCCAACACCTTCTTCAGGTGGTGGAAAATTTCAGACCCGGCGCGCAGTGCCTCGGTAAAGGTGGGCGCTGCAACGGGTTGAATCATAAACTCCTGTATGTCCACATTGTTATCCGCGTGCTCGCCACCATTGAGGATATTCATCATGGGGACAGGCATGCTCAGAGAGGAGCTGCCGTTCAGTTCGGCAATATGCTGGTACAGGGGGATACCGCGGGCCTGGGCCGCTGCCTTGGCGGCGGCAAGTGACACGGCGAGTATGGCATTGGCACCAAATTTCGCCTTGTTCTCTGTGCCATCGGCGGCAATCATCAGGGCGTCCAGCTCGCGCTGTTCTGCGGCGTCACGGCCCAGTAACAGATCGCGGATGGGACCGTTAATATTACTCACTGCCTTCAGCACGCCCTTGCCCAGATAGCGGGCGTCATCACCATCGCGCAACTCCAGCGCTTCCCTGGAGCCGGTGGAGGCTCCGGAGGGTGCGCAAGCCGCACCCACGTACCCGGACTCCAGCGTGACCTCTGCCAGTACCGTTGGGTTACCGCGGGAATCCATCACCTCAAAGGCTTGCACGTTCTTGATGTTGCTCATTACTGTCACTCCGTGTGTTTCGCGTATCTCGGATAGTTGGTTAGGGGGCTTATGCCTAGGCAATGTCCAGATTGGGCAGGGATTTTACCAGATCGTCCACAGCCTTTACCTGCTGCAAAAACGGCTCAAGCTGTGCCAGCGGCAGTGCGCTGGGACCGTCACAAAGCGCCTTGTCCGGCTGCGGATGTGCTTCAAGAAACAGGCCAGCCAAACCCACCGCCATGCCGGAGCGGGCGAGATCGGCCACCTGCGAGCGGCGACCACCGGAGGCGGCACCACCGGGATCCCTGCACTGCAGCGCATGGGTGACATCGAAAATCAGCGGCGCGTCACCGCAGGACTTCTTCATTACGCCAAAGCCAAGCATATCCACTACCAGATTGTCGTAGCCAAAGTTACTGCCTCGCTCGCACAGCAGAATACGATTGTTACCGCACTCGGCAAATTTCTCGGCCACGTTGGCCATCTGCGACGGGCTGAGGAACTGCGGTTTTTTGATGTTGATAATGGCACCTGTGGCGGCCATGGCCTGAACCAGGTCCGTCTGCCGCGCCAGAAACGCGGGCAGCTGTAAGATGTCGCACACCTCAGCTGCGGGTGCCGCCTGTTCGGGAGTGTGCACATCGGTGATCACCGGCACGCCGTAGGTGGCTTTTACCTCTGCGAGAATTGACAGCCCCTCTTGCAGACCGGGCCCCCGGTAGGAGTGAATAGAGGAACGGTTGGCCTTGTCGAAGGAGGCCTTGAATACGTAGGGAATACCCAGCCGCCCGCACACCTCCGCATAGTGCTCGGCAACCTGCAGGGCAAAATCCCTGCTCTCCAGCACGTTTACCCCGCCCAGCAGTACGAAGGGTGCGGTATTGTCGAAGCGAATATCCCCCAGGATGACGGTCCGGTCAGTCATGGCTGTACCTCTGTATCTGCTGAATCAAAAAAGCGAAGCCTAGGCAGTATTTTCTTGCGCATGGGCGATGGCAGCACCGATATAGCTGGTAAACAGCGGGTGGCCGCCCCGTGGGTTTGAGGTAAATTCGGGGTGAAACTGGCAGGCGACAAACCAGGGATGTCCCGGCAACTCGACCATCTCAACAAGCGAGCGATCGCCCGACCAGCCCACAATGGCCATACCTGCATCGCGCAACTGGTCGACGTAATTATTGTTGATCTCGTAGCGGTGGCGATGGCGCTCCATTACCGTTTCCTTGCCGTATACGGCCCTCACCTTGCTGCCTTCCTCGAGATGGCAGGGCTGTGCACCCAGGCGCATGGTGCCACCCAGATCAGAGCTCTCATCGCGGGATTCGGTTTTACCGTCCGCTGTCTGCCACTCGGTAATCAGTGCCACGATGGGGTGTGGGGTGGCAGCATTCATTTCGGTGGAGTCCGCGCCTTCCAGGCCACAGACATTGCGGGCGTATTCCACCAGCGCCACGTGCATACCAAGGCAAATACCCAGAAATGGCACCCTGTTCTCCCGGGCGTAACGCACGGCGGTAATCTTGCCTTCAACACCGCGATCGCCAAAGCCGCCGGGAACCAGGATGGCATCCACCCCCTCGAGCAGGCCGGTACCGTTGCGCTCGATATCCTCGGCGTCGATATACTCTACCTTGACCTTCGTCAGGTTTTGCAAACCCGCGTGTTTCAGTGCCTCATTCAGAGACTTGTAGGCGTCCAGCAGGTCCACATATTTGCCCACCATGGCCACGCGTACCTGCCCGCTGGTCTCAGAGAATTCTCTCGCAACCACGTCTTCCCAATCCGACAGGTCGGCTTCCGGTTTGCACTCAATACCGAAACGTTCCACTACAAAATCATCCAGATTGTGGTCGCGCAACATGCCGGGAATGCGGTAAATGGAATCGGCATCCAGCAGCGGAATGACCGCCCGCTCCTCCACATTGGTAAACAGGGATATTTTCTTGCGGGCGCTCTCCTCGATGTCGACAGCGCAGCGACAGAGCAGAATATCCGGCTGCAGGCCGATGGAACGCAATTCTTTAACCGAGTGCTGGGTGGGTTTGGTTTTGATTTCACCGGCAGTGGCGATATAAGGCACAAGCGTCAGGTGCATCAGCAGGGCGCGATTGGGCCCCATCTCCACCTTCAACTGCCGGGCTGCTTCGAGGAATGGCAGGCCTTCTATGTCACCTACAGTGCCGCCGATTTCAACTATCGCGACTTCGGCATCGCCGGCGCCCCGGATAACCCGGCGCTTGATTTCGTCGGTGATATGGGGGATGACCTGTACCGTGCCCCCCAGGTAATCCCCCCGGCGCTCCTTGCGCAGCACCGTGTTGTACACACGGCCGGTAGTAAAGTTATTGGAACGCTTCATGGTGGTATGGGTGAAGCGCTCGTAGTGACCCAGGTCCAGGTCGGTCTCAGCACCGTCCTCGGTGACAAAGACTTCACCGTGCTGAAAAGGGCTCATGGTACCCGGATCTACATTGATATAGGGGTCGAGCTTGAGCAGAGTAACCTTGATACCCCGGGCCTCCAGAACCGTTGCCAGAGAAGCCGCAGCGATTCCCTTGCCAAGAGACGAAACCACACCACCTGTGACGAAGACGTAACGCGTCATATAAGCCTTTTACTATGCTGTATTGCCAGACAAAAAACGCGCACACAACTCCCGGGGGGAGTAATTTCGATAGGTGCGAGTCCTGCGAAAAGATGGGAAGTCAGGCTACCAGAAAGCTGCCGCCAGCTCAATCTAAAGCAGCGGTGATGTTACGCTCCCAGCGCGGTTGCCACAGGACTTCGCCGGGGCCCGCTGCGGCGGCCACCCGGCTACTCTCGCACAACCAGAGGTCGCCCACAGCGAGTAATTCGCCCTCCAGGTAAAGCAGTGGCACGCGATCCCGCCACCAGGGCGGGATATCGTGCTCCTGCAACAGCTTTTTAAGGCTGGCGCTGCCCGGCCTGCCCCGGAGTCGACACCGCTCACCCCCCTGTCGCCAGGCCAGCTCAAGCTGATCTGTGGGCCCGAGTCGAATGCCTTCGGTGGCCGCCGGCTCCAGCCAGAAACGGCCGAGGGAAGCGGGCAGGCTGACGACTTCGCCGGTACTCACCGGCAGGGCTGTCGCAGGTAAATCTTCGACAGTACCGGGTAACAGGTATATCCCGCCCCGATAGCGCTGCAATGTGTATGCACTGCAGTGCAGTCGCGGCCTGGACTGCTGCGTCACCTGGGTCAACTGGCGCAGAAACTCCGCCAGGGTGCTCTGGTCGGGGGGAGGCAGGCCCTGACCCTGCAGCCAGTGGCGCAGCACCAGGGCAGAGGCCTGTGTCGAAGGTGTATCAAAGTGGGACAGGGCAATCCCGGGGTCGCCCATACTGCTGAAGAGTGTAGCCGGCATCGACACCATCTCCGCGATTTGCCCGGCGGCGGCAGCGATATGCTCGCTGGCGCGGGCTACGGTCTGGCGATAACCCGGCCAACGCCGGGCCAGCAGCGGCAGCACCTCGGCACGCAAAAAATTGCGGTCCATAGCGATATTGCTGTTGCTTGGGTCCTCCACACAGCGCAGTTCGTGGCAGGCGGCGTAGTCTTCCAGCGCCTGGCGTGGTGTTTGCAGCAGCGGCCGCTGCAACCGGCCACAACCCAGCGGACGACCCGCAGGTATCGCCGCCAGACCCTGCACCCCCGCCCCGCGCAACAGGCGCAGGAAGAATGTTTCCACCTGGTCGTCGGCGTGATGAGCCAGGAACAACACGTCATCGGCCCGAAGTTGCGCCCCGAAAAGGCTGTAACGGGCATCCCTTGCGGCGGCTTCCAGCCCACGCGAACCCGCCCGAACGTCGGCCCGCAGGCACACCAGCGGAACCTCCAGCTGGCGGCAAACGGATTCGCAATGCGTCTGCCAGCTGTCCGAGGCGGCCTGCAGGCCGTGATTTACATGGATAGCGCTGAGGGGCGGGGCGAGTGTATGACTCTCACACCAGCGCTGCAGCAGGTGCAGCAAAACCGTCGAGTCCACGCCACCGCTGAAGCCAACATACCAGTGCGGCGCCCCTAGAAGGGGCTCAAGATCATTATCGAGAATACTGTGATCGAAAGGTAGGCCGGCCATTATCCGGTAATGGTTTGCGACACCACCCTCAGTTACCGTAAGACATCAGCCGCTGGTAGCGCTTGGCCAACAAATCCTCCAGTGGCAGCTGTTCGAGATTGTCCAACTGTTCAATCAGATGGGATTTGACGCGCTCTGCCATCAACGCCCGGTCGCGATGGGCGCCACCCAAAGGCTCTGGAATGGAGGCGTCGACAATACCCAGTTCCTGTAACACCGAGGATGTCACCCCCATGGCAGCGGCCGCATCCGGAGCGTTCTCGGTGCTTTTCCAGATGATATTGGCACAGCCTTCCGGAGAGATTACAAAATAGGTCGAGTACTGCAACATCACCAGATGGTCACCAACACCGATGCCCAAAGCGCCGCCAGAGCTGCCCTCCCCGATCACCACGCAGATGATAGGTGTGGCAAGGCGCGACATCACGGCCAGATTGCGGGCGATGGATTCGCTGATGCCCCGCTCCTCGGAATCGATACCCGGATAGGCTCCGGGAGTGTCTATCAGGGTGATCACCGGCAGCTTGAAGCGCTCGGCAGTCTCCATCAGGCGCAGTGCCTTGCGATAGCCCTCGGGCTTGGGCATGCCGAAGTTGCGCATAACCTTGTCTTTTACCGAGCGGCCTTTCTCCTGGCCAATTACCATCACCGGGCGCCCATCCAACCGGGCTACACCGCCAACAATGGCCTTGTCATCACCAAAATGCCGGTCGCCATGCAGTTCGTCGAATTCCTCAAATACCAGCGGAATGTAGTCCAGGGTATACGGCCGCAGTGGATGGCGGGCCACCCGGACGATATCCCAGGGGCTGAGATTGGAGTAAATTTTCTCTGTGAGCTTGGTGCTCTTCTCCCTCAGGGTCTCAATTTCCTCGCTGATATTGATTTCATTGTCTGTGCCGACCAGACGCAGCTCCTCGATCTTCACCTCCAGGTCGGCGATCGGCTGTTCAAAGTCAAGATAGTTGGGGTTCATGTGGCACAAAGCTCAGCTGGGGGAATACAGCCGACAGTGTACAAAATTAATTCCGCGCCGACCATCCGCAGCTGTGTATGCGTTAACCTCCCTGGTAAATTCGCACATCCCTGAACTCCGCCGACTCGTCCAGGTCCGGCAGCGTGCAGCTGACGCGGCTGCAGATGTGCCGGTATTGGGGGTGGTGAAAATTCTTCACCCGGGAATCGGCGACCAGTACTTTGTCGGCCCGGGCAGTAAAGCGCGCCAGCCAGGGCAGGTTGGCCCGGTCGTAGAGCACATCGGCCACAATTATCAGGTCGATATGGCCGTCAACCGCAAGGAAATCGTCTGCCAACGTGATATTCGCGCCACAGCGGCTGGCGTTGACACGCGTGGCGGCCAGCGCCAGCGGGTCAATATCGCAGGCGATGACCTCGGCTGCACCCGCCAGTGCTGCTGCGATAGCGACGACCCCGGAGCCACTGCCAAAGTCCAAAACACGCTTGCCCTGGACCCACTGTGGCTGCTCCGTCAGGAAGCTGGCCAGCACCTGCCCCGAAGCCCAGCAAAACACCCAGTACAGCGGGTTATCCATCACCCGCTGCACCGCCTCCGGGCTCAGCTCACCCTGGGGATAATCGCCCTGCAGCAATAACAGGCGAATGCCCGGGGTTGCGGGCAGTGCTGTCTCCACCAGCCTGGCACCGGGAAGAATGTGGCGGAGCGACTCCTCCAGTGTTGTGGCTCCAGACATAAACGTTTCCGCATTAGGGATACAATCCGGCATGGTAGCACCGGTCGACCCGCCGGATGCATGGCCCCGGCATGGGCCTGTGCCCAGCTCTTCTATACAATAGCCGCCCATGGAAACAGCACCTCCCTACCTCGTGCCCCACAGCCAGGAAGAAATCCGCATACTCCACGCGGATAATGACCTGTTACTGGTGCGCAAGCCCGACCTGCTGCTCAGCATCCCCGGCCGCCACCCGCTAAACAAGGATTGCCTGGAGACCCGCCTGCAGCAGCGCCACCCCAGTGCGAGCATCGTCCATCGGCTGGATCTGGACACCTCGGGCATCATGGTTATACCGCTGAACAAGCCCACCCACGCCCATATCAGCCGCCAGTTTCAACTGCGGCAGGTGGAAAAGAGCTACCACGCCATCGTGTACGGATTGGTCACCCAGGACAGCGGAGAAATTGACCTGCCCATAGCAGCGGACTGGGACAACCGCCCGCTGCAGATCATCTGCCATGAACGCGGCCGCTCGGCGCTCACCCGCTTTCAGGTACTGGAACGCGGATTCGACCGCACACGCGTACTGCTGACACCGGTCACCGGTCGCAGGCACCAGTTGCGCATTCATATGCGTGAGCTGGGTCACCCCATACTGGGCTGCGATATGTACGCCCACCCCGAGGCGCTGGCCATGGCATCGCGTCTGATGCTGCACGCGTCCACCCTGGCCTTTGAACACCCGGGCACGGGAGAGTGGCTTACAGGTGAGTGCCCTCCGGACTTTTAGTGCTATACCACCTGACTATTTGGGATCAGTGCCAGACATGCACCCTCACAGGTAACTGCACCAGTCACTCCAGCTTCCTGCGTACAGGGTGGCATCATCCCGGCCCAGCACAGCCAGCGAAAACAGGTTGACGCAGGCGGTGACACCGGAGCCGCAATACACCACCAATTGCGGCGCATCCAGGGCATCGCCCCAGTGCTCGCGTAAAGCGGCAGCATCGCGAATTTTCCCATCGTCAGAGGTCACCCCCTGCCAGGGCCGATTGATGGCACCGGGGATATGCCCCGCCACCGGGTCTATGGGTTCCTCCAGCCCCTGGTAGCGCCGCTCTTCCCGCGAGTCCACCAGCATTGCACCCCGACCTTGCAGGGCACGCAACCCCTCAATATCGCAATACCCGGTGAATTGGGCAGCCACTGGCTCCACGCTGGCTGCTACCCGGGGCGGTGTAACTTCGGGTATACCACCGGCCGCCAGAAAAGCCTGATAGCCGCCGTTCAGCAGCCGCGGAGGGCGGTAACCCAGGCCCCGCATCAGCCACCACAGCCGGGCTGCACCAGCAAACCGGGAATCGTCGTAGGCAATCACCTCGGTATCCCGCTTTACCCCGTGCCGGGCGAGCAGCGCGGCAAATGTGTGGGGATCCGGTAGCGGATGGCGACCACCATGCTCTGCCGTGTCTCCCGACAGGTCCCCATTCAAATCGAGAAAATGTGCTCCCGGAATATGGCCCTGCAGGTATTGCGTTCGCCCGAATTCAGAATCCGCCAGGGAAAAGCGGCAGTCGAATATGGTGGCCGACGATGACGCCATCAAGTCCTCTGCTTCTATCAACATCTGCGCAGCCATCAGGCCCTCCGGGTAGCGGTAAAAATGACAGTAAAATTTAGCATTTCTTAAGAGTAGGCGAGCGGCGAAAAATTCACTAGACTTCTCTTACGTAACAAGTGAGATGGCGCTGTGGTTACTACCACCCGAACAGCTTCGCGGTTGATGATAATCGCCCAGCCCAACTGCTCTGCCAGCTGGCAAAGCAATAAGTTGGTATTGCTTGCTATCTCCATCCCCTCGCTCACTTTCGCAATCGCTTTCGCGCTGAAAGGTGCATGGCCCATTGTGCCTTTTGCCGGCATTGAACTACTGGCCCTGGGTTCAGCACTCTACTACGTCAATCGCAAGGTGCAGTACCGCCACGTCATTACATTGAGCGACAACAGCGTCTGCATAGACAAGGGGTTTTACCTGCCCTCACAGAGCTGGAAATTTCCCCGCGAGGGCACGGACCTGGCCATAGTACCGGAACAGCACCCCTGGGACGGACCCGAACTGTCCCTGCAGCGCACCGGAGAATCCGTGAGCGTGGGCGAGTTTCTCAATCGCGACGACAGCCTGAAACTCGCCGACCTACTGCGGCAGGAAATCCGCGTGGGCAGTTACAGTGTCATTGGCAAACGGCTGTTCTAGGTTCACGACTTACAATTAAGGCCACACCTGGCTGGGCACTAGATATCGCCAAAATCCCCGTGGCGCCCCCTGCCCTCGGCAAATCGGGTAGCACCGGTAAACGTTTCCCTGCTCTCGATGACCTCCATGCCGCGACGAAACTCGTTCTGCAGCGCCTGATCCAGTGACATCCCCCACTGTTCGCACGCGCTGAGACGGTCTGAGCGCAGACATTTCTGGGGATACCGGCACAACAGGTCGGCCAGGGCTACCGCCTCGGTCAGCACCTCCCCGTCCGCCACCACCCGGTTGGCCAGCCCCATTTGCAACGCCTCCTCAGCGTCCACAGCACGCCCTGTCAGGATAAGATCCATTGCCCGACTGTGACCGATCAGGCGCGGCAGGCGAACCGTGCCACCATCGACCAGCGGCACGCCCCAGCGCCGGCAATACACACCCATTACGGCGCTGCGCTCCACCACACGCAGGTCACACCACAGGGCCAGTTCCAGGCCGCCGGCCACTGCGTGCCCGGAAATAGCCGCTATCACCGGCTTGCCGAGCTCCATGCGCGAGGGGCCCATTGGCCCATCGCCGTCTGGCGACAATCGGTTTGTGCCCTCTTCCGCCGCCACCGCTTTCAAGTCTGCGCCGGCGCAAAACGTGCCGTAGGCGCCGTGCAGGATAGCCACATCGCTGTCCGGATTGGCATCAAATTCTCTGAACGCCGCCGCCAACTCGCTGGCAGTAGCGCCATCAACGGCATTGCGCACCTCGGGCCGTGACAAATGCACTATGGTGATGCGATCCCTGATTTCTGTCCTGATTGAACTCATTCCACAGCACCTCTTTATTATCCAATTAGTGGGCCAGTGTACCCCACAGTGTTCCCTCCGCCACGCCGGGCGGAACTGGACGCTACCCGGCCCAGACCCTATGATCAAAACCAAACCACACAATAGATGCGGCGCTGAAATGATATTGAAACTGACACTGCTTACCACCGCAACGATGCTACTTGGGGCTTGCTCAGAGCCGCAAGACACACTGGCCACTAAAGCGGCAGCGCGCCCCTCAGGCAATTTATTAGCTGTGAACGAGGAAATACTGACACTGCGCACTCCGCCCAACGCCGAGCGGAATGCCTACTTCGGCGACCTGCATGTACATACCGGTTACTCGTTTGACGCCTACGTTTTTGGCAATACCACGCTGCCGGATGACGCTTACCGCTACGCCCGGGGACAGGCTCTGCAGCACCCCAGTGGCTACAGCATACAATTGCAGGAGCCACTGGATTTTTATGCGGTGACAGATCACGCCATGTTTATGGGGTTGGTCAGAGAAGCGGCAGATACGCGCTCGGAGTTTTCCCGCTACCCCGTGGCTGAACCGCTGCACAACATCAATGCCTGGTACAACATGAATGACCTCAGCCTGGCAGCCCGGGCCAGAAACTTCGCCAGTTTCCTGACGGACACAATTGCAGAATTGCTCGATGGCGGTATCGACCCGGCAGTGGTAGAGGCTGTGACCAAGTCCTCCTGGAAAGACAGCGTTCGCGCCGCAGAGGAAGCCTATGTACCGGGCACCTTCACCACCTTTGCTGCTTTTGAATACACCTCCTCCAGCGATGACAGGGGCAATCTGCACCGCAACGTAATCTTCCACGATACCGAACGCCTGCCCGCCGTACCCTTCTCTCGCTTCAACTCACAAAACCCGGAGGGCCTGTGGGACTGGATGGACAAGCTGCGCGCACAGGGCATAGAGAGTCTCGCCATTCCCCACAACGCCAATGGCTCCAACGGCCAGATGTTCAAACTGACCGATTGGGCCGGCGACCCCATGGGAGATGACTACTCCATCCAGCGCATGCGCAATGAGCCGCTGGTGGAAATCACCCAGATCAAGGGCACATCCGACACCCACCCGCTGCTGTCGAAGAACGACGAGTGGGCCGATTTCGAAATCGCACCCTATCGGGTCGCAACCCAGCTCTACAGCGAACCTGCGGGCAGCTACGTTCGGGATGCTTACCTGCGTGGCCTGGCTCTCGCCGCCGGCGGGGTGGTTAATCCCTACAAATTTGGTGTCATCGGCTCCAGCGACACCCACAACAGCGCCACCTCCGCTGAAGAGGACAACTACTTTTCAAAAGTGGGCATGCTGGACGGCACGGCGGAGTTGCGCGGCTCGGTGCCGGCATCTTTCGTGGCGGGTACGGTGCTCAAATGGCGCGCACCCCAGCTACTAAAGCAGGTAGATGGCAGGGATTACATGGTGGGCGGCGCATTCGAATTCTGGTCCGCCTCGGGGCTGGCGGGTGTCTGGGCCGAAGAAAACACCCGGGAGTCGATCTATCGAGCCTTGCGTCGCAAGGAAACCTTTGCCACCAGTGGGCCGCGAATAAAGGTGCGGTTTTTCGCCGGCTTTGACTATGAACCAGGCCTGCTGGACAGCCCCGAATTGGTGACCGCCGCCTATCGCGATGGCGTTGCCATGGGTGGCGATCTTCTGGCATCCGCAGAGGATGAACCCACCTTCCTCGTCTGGGCAACGGCGGACCCCAAGGGCACGGCGCTGCAGCGTGTGCAAGTCATCAAGGGCTACCTGGACAATGGCGAGCACCGGGAGCGTATCTACGATGTGGCCTGTGCAGACGGTCTGCTGCCGGATAGTGCAACGGGGCTTTGCCCGAACAACGGTGCACGGGTAAACGCGCAGGACTGCTCCACCACCGCCGGTGTTGGCGCCGGGGAACTAAAGGCACAGTGGCGTGACCCGGACTTTGACCCGGCCCAGGACGCGTTTTACTACCTGCGGGTATTGCAGAATCCTACCTGCCGCTGGTCAACCTGGGATGCGATACGCGCCGGTGTGGAACCTCGCAGTGACCTGCCGGTGACGATACAGGAGCGCGCCTGGTCATCACCCATATGGTACCGCCCGGCAGAAGAACTTGCGCCAGAAGCCGATGTTCCAGCAGCGACAGCCATGTTAAAAGGCGGGTTCTAACCCGCCATCAGAACCGGGCTGTATGAGTTACAGCGCAGGAATACGCAGACTCTGGCCAGGGTAAATCTTGTCGGGGTCTTTCAGCATCGGCTTATTCGCCTCGAAGATCACCGTGTATTTACCCGCCGAGCCGTAGTGCTGTTGCGCGATCTTGCCCAGAGTGTCACCCGGCTGCACGGTGTAAAAAGCTGATTCACTCGACGCAGCGGCAGCGGCAGCGGCTGCGGCCGCAGCTGGAGCATCCACCTGTAACTGGCAATCCACTTGCGCAATACCGCTCTGGTTACCCGCGCACAGCACAATTTTTTCCAGGGCTTCCTGGCTGGGCGCAGTACCGGTCAGGGTCGCAGTATCGCCGCTGACCTTGACCGCGATTTTTTCGCCGTCAATATCCAGCTGCGACACCATATGTGCAATATTTTGCTGGCGCAGTTGGGCCACACGCTCGGGTGACACCTCAACCGTTGCAGTTGCATCCTCATTGGCTGTGCTGCCCAGGATAGTTTCCGTGAGTTTCTCGCCTGCATCGGCTACAAAATCGAATAGTCCCATTGTTTAGCATTCTCCTGTCGTCGGTTTTCCGGCTGTCAGAACATTTTGACCGGACCTGTCTCTGTCCACCTGTTGTTCCCCGGCGGCCCAGACACTATAGCCCATGAATAAGCGGATGCAACGGCGCTGTACGTCGCCACCGTTGCGGGCATTCTACTACGCGACCCATGCAAGCCTAATCGTCGTACACATCGATCATTTTTGCGTCGACACGAAACGGTAGCCGATCGCAAAAGCCCGAATCCAGGGGCAAATCCTGATGCCGCCACAGGGGTTCCCAGCAACCGTGACTGGCAAGCAGTGCCTCTGCGGTGCTCTGATCAGCGGGTGCCAACACATTAAAATGGTCGCGCAGACGCTGCAGGCACCACACGCGATACTTCGACCAGCGGGCGCCCCGGTATCGGACCCCGTCGATCTCCGCATCGAAACGCTTTTTTTCGGCTTTCACTGCATCGACATTGGCACATTGATAAGGCAGGTACTGCCTGCCGATCTCGTCTAGTATCGGTCCCCAGTCAGCAGGCACACCCTGCAACAGGGAACCTGATCTGTCACCCAGCCGGGTATTCCACAGGCGCGCAGTCCACTCCCAGACAGCCGGGGCCTGCTGCCGCATGATCTCTGCGGGCACCGGGTCCAGCCCGAAATGACGAAAAAACGGACCGGAGAACCCGATATCCGCAAGACTGGGCCTATCTCCCAACAGGAATGGCCGAGCGCGAAAAATCGCTTCCAGCTGCTCCAGAGTACGCAGATAAATCGCCTCCACACCGGCCACCTGGCCCGCAGTGATACCGTCTCCTGTGGTATAGCCGCTGCGCTGGCGCCGGGTGATCACCAGACGTTTCAGGACATTGGGAACCGGCACACCCTCACCAATCTCCGCGGCGAGATGGTTACCGGCAAACAGTGCTCCCTGTTGATAGAACCAGCGATAGTGCATCGCCGGGCGCCACAACCATTCATCAGCATAGTCTTCCAACAGCAGGCTGAAAAATCGTTGCAGTGGATCCCCAGGTATTACCGGGTTTTCGGGAAACTCGCTTTCAAACCACTGAATAATAGGTGTGGAATCACTCATCCAGCGGCCATCAGCGAGCTGTATCGCCGGCATCTGTGTCGAACCGGTGTTCTGCTTGACAGTATCGGCATGGTACCGGGAAGTTAGGGCCTGCAGCCGGTAGGGCATGCCACGAACCCGGAAGTAGTTTTCCAGTTTGCCGGTGAAATAGGAAATACTGGAACCGTATAAAGTAATGGGAAATATCGCGTCAGTTTTCATGCCCAGTGGGCTCCCCTGTCAGGTAGCTCGTGGAGGCTAACCTGGTCGCGTCAGTCGAGTTGAGAGGCCGCGCTGGCGCACTGGTGCCTGTGGTGGACTGGGATCCCATTGAGGCCAATCGGCAAGGCTTTAGTCTTTACGGCCATCTATCTCGATAAAATTACATTCCATGGCTGATATATATCAATGCAAGAAAATTACGATATTACTACCATCGCCACCGTTGCGTGAGTGGTTATCTGCCGCGCTTCTTATTTGTTCCATTTGTAGAAGGAGATTACGATGTCATTAATACCACGAGATTCGCTATTTGATCTGGATAATTTGTTTAATCACTTTTGGAGCCCAGCAGTGAGTAAGGAGATGACTGCTGACTTCTTTTCTCCGCGAGTTGATATCAAAGAGAAAAAAGGCAAATACCAAATCACTGCTGATCTACCTGGCGTGGATAAGGACCACTTATCCGTTACCCTGGATAATGGAGTATTGACGATTGAAGCCAGTACCGAAGAGGAGAAAACTGAGGAGGACGATGGCAATGTCATTCGTAAGGAGCGACGCTCTGGAAAATTTATGCGCAGTTTTAACCTCGGTTCCGGTGTTAAGGATTCCGATATAAACGCCAAATTTAAGAACGGTGTATTAAAGTTAACCGTGCCGAAGGCAGAAGAACAGGTTGTCGAACCGAAACAGATTGAGGTGAAATAACGCGCCAACGGGGCTGATATATCAACCTCTATCGCAGTTAACTTTTTGCTGCTGTGGGCCTACCGTCTTTGGTTATTCAATACGCATAAAGCCCCAGCAGTATTTATCGGGTAAAAAACATCTTGAGGCCCTGTACCGGGGCAATTGGACGATTGGCCCCGCTTCCGTAAATCAGCTGGATAAGTTCTGCCAAAACCCATCGTTTCTATGCTGGCCTTGTGGGTGCAGTCGCAGCTATCTGGCTGTTTTTTGCACAATTTCGACTGATTATCAGCAGTGCTTCAGGTATCATCGCCGCCATTCGAAACCACCCGCTGTCCCGCATCCGACACACCCAGTAATTTTTAAGGTGCTATCAGCAGCACAATTGAGCAAAACATGGCGAAATCTGACAACAACCGTATTGGCTTTGTAAGTTTAGGGTGCCCCAAAGCACTGGTGGACTCAGAGCGCATACTCACCCAGCTAAAAATTGACGGGTATGACATCGTACCCAGCTACGAGGGCGCCGACCTGGTGGTGGTAAACACCTGCGGTTTTATCGACAGTGCCAAGCAGGAATCACTGGACGCCATTGGCGAGGCCATCAGTGAGAACGGCAGAGTGATTGTTACCGGGTGCATGGGCAAGGGCGATGACGCCCGCGCTATCCAGGAATTACACCCCAAGGTACTGAGTGTTACCGGGCCGGCCGCCTACGAGGAGGTGGTGAGCGCTGTGCACCAGTTCGTGCCTCACACCCAGGTACACGACCCGTTCGCCGACCTGGTGCCGCCACAGGGCATCAAACTCACCCCCAGACACTACGCTTACCTGAAAATTTCCGAGGGCTGCAACCACCGCTGCAGCTTCTGCATAATACCGTCCATGCGCGGCGACCTGGTCAGCCGCCCTATAGGCGATGTAATGGAAGAAGCCGAACGGCTGGTGCGCGCCGGTGTCAGGGAGCTGCTGGTGATTTCCCAGGACACCAGCGCCTACGGTATCGACAGCAAATACCGCACCGGGTTCTGGAACGGGCGGCCGCTGAAAACCCGCATGCAGGATTTGTGCGAGGCGCTGGGTGAGTTCGGTGTGTGGGTGCGCCTGCACTACGTTTACCCCTACCCCCATGTGGACAAAGTGATTCCCTTGATGGCGGAAGGCAAAATCCTGCCCTATCTCGACGTGCCCCTGCAGCACGGCAGCCCGGAAGTGCTCAAACGTATGAAACGCCCGGCGGCGGCGGAAAAATCCCTGGAACGCATTCAGCGCTGGCGGGAGATCTGCCCGGACATCACGCTGCGCAGCACCTTTATCGTGGGCTTTCCTGGCGAAACTGAACAGGACTTCGAGCAGTTGCTGGAATTTATGCAGGAAGCGCAACTGGATCGGGTGGGCTGCTTCCAGTACTCACCAGTGAAGGGCGCGGCTGCCAATGACCTCCCGGACCCGGTGCCTGAGGAACTCAAGCAGGAACGCTGGGACCGCTTCATGGCACTGCAGCAGGACATCAGCGCAGCCCGGCTACAGGCAAAAATTGGCAGCACTGTCGAGATCCTGATCGATAGCGTGGACGAACAGGGCGCGATAGGACGCTCCAGCGCCGACGCGCCGGAAATCGACGGCAAGGTTTACCTCGACGGTATTACCGATCTCAACCCCGGCGACCTTGTCGAAGCGGAGATTACCGCCGCCGATGAATACGACCTCTGGGCTGGCTAGCTGAAACCTGTGGTGATCGGGAACAGACCGTGAATCTGCTGCTATTCACCGCGGCCGATCGTCTTGACGATCAGCATATCCGGGTGACCGGTCGACGGCTGCGCCACCTGCAGCAGGTGCTCGGCTCCACCATCGGCGATGAGCTTCGGGTGGGGGAGCTGGATGGCCTGACCGGCCTCGGTCGTATACTCGATATCAGCGATCAACAGGCGACACTATCGGTTGAACTCAACGAGGCGCCGCCATCCAAGCTGCCACTGTGCCTGGTAATGGCCCTGCCGCGACCGAAAATGCTGCGCCGTATTATCCGCAGCGTCGCTGAGCTGGGTGTTTCAGAGCTGCACCTGATACATTCCTACCGCGTGGAAAAAAGCTACTGGCAGACACCCGCCTTACAGGACGACGCCCTTCATGACTACCTGCTACAGGGCCTGGAACAGGCCCGTGACACGGTACTCCCGCAGGTGAGCTGCCACCGCCGCTTCAAACCCTTTGTGGAAGATTCCCTGCCGGCAATGACCCGGGCCAGACACGCCCTGCTGGCCCATCCGGGAGATTACCCTCCCTGCCCCCGCGCGCAACAGCGCGATACTTTGCTGGTAATAGGGCCGGAGGGCGGCTTTATTCCCTACGAGGTGGCGAAACTCGAGAGCGCGGGCTGCCAGCCGGTGTCACTGGGGCCACGTATTCTGCGGGTGGAGACTGCCCTGACCGCGCTACTTGGACGACTGTTCTAGGGTGTTATTCCGCCAGGAAAGCTAAATCACTACCGATCCAGCACAATCTCCCCACCGGGATGCGCCGCTCGCGACTGGCACAGAATCATCGATTCGCGCCGCTGGGCTGCGGACAGCACGAAGTCGCGATGTTCCACCTCCCCGGACAGCACCCCACACTTACACACACCGCAGATGCCATCGGAGCATTTGAGATCCACATGCACCCCCGCTTCGACCAACGCGCGGGCGGCGTCCTGCTCAGCGGACACCTCGATCCTCCGTCCCGAGCTCTGCAATACCAGGCTGAAGGCGTGATTTTCATACTCCGGCACCTCCGGAGCGGAAAAATACTCCCGGTGCAGCGCCTCCTCCGGCCAGCCCTGCTGTTGTCCCGCTGTCAGCACCGCATCCATATAGCGGTCGGGGCCGCAGGTGTAAAGATGGTCTCCGGTGCGGTAGTCGTTGAGCACTGACCCCAGGTCAGCCCTTGTCCCCTCTGTCGAGAAATGCAGTTGCACCTGTTGCGACCAGGGCACACCGGCCAGGGTTTCAAGATAGGCCGCGCTCTGCCGGTCGTGGCAGGAGTAATGCAGGCGGAACTCTGCACCCACAGCATGCAGGCGGTGGCCCATGGCGAGCAGCGGGGTAATGCCGATGCCGCCGCCCATCAACAGTATGCGGGAGGCCGACTCGTCCAGCGGAAAATGATTGATGGGGCGGGACACGACTACCCGTCGCCCCTCATTAAAGATGCGGTGTAACAGGGCGGAGCCACCGCGGCCACAGTCCTCGCGCAGCACGGCGATCTCGTAGCGGCTGCGGTCGGCCGGGTCACCGGCCAGACTGTACTGGCGCATGAATTCCGGGGCCACCACCACATCCAGGTGAGCACCGGCTTCAAACGGGGGTAGTTCCACCCCGCTAGGACTCGACAATATATAGCGGCTGGTGTCCGGGGTCATCGCTTCTACCTGCGACAATACCAGCGACAATACCGGCGCGGCGCCCTCGGGTAAATGGTATTCATGGGCCAGGTGCTCGGTGTCACCGGCCGCCAGCCGGGCCTTGTACTCTTCGGGACCAATCAGGGCATCGTAAGCGGCGATACCGGCCTCCCTGTCCATTGGGAAGGGGAAGGGATAGGGCGGTGGCGCCAGTGGCGCCGGGTACACCGCCAGGGTCTGGTCCTCGAATTTCAGCTCCAGTTCGGTCTGTAACTCCCGCGCCGCGCTGCCATGGGATGATGGCTGGTAGGGGCCTTCGTCCACCATCTCCAGGTCCCACCACCAGCGCTTGACCGGGTTGATACTGCCGTGACCCAGGCGGTCGTCAAGCGCCGCCAGCTGTTTCGCGGCCGCGGGCATATGACTGGCCAACCAGCGAAAGGGAGCCTCGGCGAACAGACCCTCCAGGTTCCAGGGGCAGGTTTTCATGCAGCGCCCACACATGGCCCCGGCGGCCTGGGTAACCCTGTAAGTCGTGCATTTCTGGCTGTCGGATTTCCAGATCTCGTAGCCGTTGAACATCTTCTTGGGGCCCGCTGTGATGGCGCCGGAGGGGCATTCCCGGGCGCACTTATTGCACTGTTCGCAAAAGCTCTGCAGACCGAAGTCGATGGGCCGGTCGTGCGCCAGCGGCATGTCAGTAGTGATGGCACCCGATTTCAGCCGCGGCCCGAGAAAGGGATTGAGTATCACCTCGCCGATGCGGCTCACCTCCCCGAGGCCGGAGAGCAGTAGCAGCGGCGGTTGCAGCACCTCGCCGTCCATTACTGTGTGCACCCGTGCGCTATAACCCAGGTTGCGGATCTGGTCGCCGATAATACCGCCGAGCAGGGAGAAGCGCAGATACGCCCGCATGGACTGGGAACAGGCGATCCAATCGTCCCCGGAAGCGCCCTCCATAGTTTCGTGCCCCTGATCGACAATGACCGAGATGGCGTTGGGATGGTAGGCGGGCAGGGGTTCTCCGACGGCGTCGTGAGAGTAATAGGCCCAGTCAGGGCAGCGCGATATGCCCACCGCGTCGGCGCCCAGAAAATACAGGGCGGCCTTGATGTTCTGCGCATTGCGCGTTGCATCTTCCGTACCCGTCGCTGCGCGCGGCGCCACGGGCCCATCCTGCAGTAGTACGAAGGCACCCAGGGGGCGGCGGGCGGCGAAACTGGTGGCGCTCTTGCGCACGTAATTGCCGTTGCGCGCCCCGTCCTGCACCTTCTCCCCCATGTCGCCGAAAATTGCCCGGGCAAACATATCGGTGCGTTTGGGCACCCGCGGAATCCTCGGTTCGTCGATCAGGGTGGTGGGCGTGTCAACCCGCCGGCTGTTCTCGAAGGGGTAGGCGCCGTCCACGTAGCGGCGCTTGCGGTAGGCCAGCTGATTGAACCGGTTCTTCGCAAATCCCATACCCAGTTGCCAGGCGGGGCCGTGACTGTTCCATCGCTGCATCAACCCGGCTACCGCCAGGGGCCGGTCCGGGGCAATTTCCAGAGTGGTGGTCACCGCGCACACACCAAAGCGTCTGCCGGTGTAGGGGTTTATCAGCATCGGGCCATGTGCGCCCTGCTCCACCAGCGCGAGCCCCGCCGCCACTGCCAGCTTGTTCAGGTCCACGTCGGAACAACTTTCCGAATGCCCGCGGGCCTCGTAACCCAGCAGGCGGATATAGTTGGAGAGGATTGCCGCGGTCTCCGCGGCGCGCACGCAGGTGCGCTGCGCCATGCTGTCCGCCAGCCATTCGCAACCCGCCTCATCGGCACCCGGCTCCCTGGGGTGTTCTACCAGAAAAACCAGGGCGTGGCTGTGGTGAGCCACTGACGTCGGCGGGGCATTCATGGATTCGCGCAGCTCAGCCATTATCACGTCGATGCCTGCGGCGAGGGTCTTGGTCTGCTGCGTACGCAACAGCTTCGTGAGGCCGTCGATATCAGGGTTGGCAATGGGCTCGGGCAGGAACATCTCCGCGGTCAGTTCACACACACCCACCTGCGAGGCGTCCTGATAGTAGCCAAAGGATTTCAGGTGCCGTGCCCGCTCCTGCAGGTCGTCGGGAATCACCGCTCTCTCTTTCTTCACCATTCCGTCGCGAATAGCGTCCAGCATGGCCTGGTAGCGGCGCATGGCGTTTACCAGGCTGGCCTTTTCCTCCCGGTGAAAAGACAGGGCCTGCATTGGCGGCACCGCAGACAAGTCCACCGGGTGTTCAGCGCGCGGCAGGCGCTCCAGGGGATAGGGGCCCAGATGGAAGGGACGGTGCTTGTAAGAGAATAGGCGCATAATCAATCATTCATTATCTTGAATGTGGATACTACCGCAAAGGTTGTAGCAAACCAGCTGTCGGCCTGAACAAACGCGGACTGTCTTTTTGTGACTTCGCTTCTCGAATGCAATTAATTGACGAGGGTCAAGGCTTCCGGGCAGTCCCCGGGCTAACGTAGCGCAGATCAGGCACTACATAGCTACGAGGAATCAGGCATGCTTACCGTCGCGGAAATTATGACCCGGGAGCCCTATACTCTGGGACCCGATGACACGCTGGCCACAGCGCGCGAATTGCTGGCCGCCCACCATATCCGCCATATCCCCATTCTCAGCGCACAGAAAACCCTGATCGGCCTGGTCTCACAGAGAGACGTTCTGGCGGCTGCCGATTCCTCCGTTTTGATTCCTCAGGGCGAGCCCTCACACGAGCACTGCGTGGCCCTGTCTGCCATCATGACCTCACCCGTGCAAACGGCAAACGAATCCGCCAGCCTGCGCGGTACCGCCATGCACCTGCAAAAAAACAAGCTGGGTTGCCTGCCAATAATGCGCGATGACGAACTGGTTGGTATCATCACTGACTCGGACTTCGTCGCCATAGCGATACACCTGATGGAACAACTCGAAGCGGCCGAATCGGATGAAGACGAATTCGACGCAGAGGCCGACCGCCTGGACTAAAGAGGTTTTCGCTAGGCGGAGATGTTTGACACGCCAACGGGGCAGCTGACACCAGTGCCACCCAGGCCACAATATCCGCCCGGGTTTTTTGCCAGATATTGCTGGTGATAATCCTCGGCGTAGTAAAACGACGGGGCGGGCAGAATCTCGGTAGTGATGGCGCCATACCCCGCCTTGTTCAGGGCGTGCTGAAAATCGCGTTTCGATGCCTGCGCCTGCTCGGCCTGGTCTTCGCCGAACACATATATTCCAGAACGATACTGGGTGCCCCTGTCATTGCCCTGGGCCATGCCCTGGGTGGGATCATGCCCTTCCCAAAACAGCTGCAAAAGACTGTCATAAGACAGCACTTCAGGGTCAAAAACGACCAGAACAGTCTCATTGTGGCCTGTTCGCCCACTGCAGACTTCCTGATACGTGGGATTAGGTGTCACCCCCGCAGCGTACCCCACAGCAGTGGTGAAGACACCCTCCTGCTGCCAGAATATACGCTCCACACCCCAGAAACAGCCCATGCCAAACATGGCCTGGCGCAGATGGGCAGGGAA
Organism: uncultured Haliea sp.; assembly: GCA_963977485.1. Taxonomy (GTDB): domain Bacteria; phylum Pseudomonadota; class Gammaproteobacteria; order Pseudomonadales; family Halieaceae; genus JARRPM01. The sequence goes on along the minus strand of CAXBOW010000001.1, from coordinate 787,402 downwards.
TGGCCCCTGCAGCGGATTGCCGTTGACGAAGTGGGCAGTGGGTACCGCCATGGCTTGATCGCGCCCGGGAAGGGCTGTAGCCGCGGTGGGTAGCTGCGTCTTGTTGGTACCAAAATCAAAAATGCTCATAAGCACAGTATAGCGCCACTGTTCAGAAAAAGAAGATTCGGAATGATATGCCTGTGCAGGGATCACGGCTCAAAACCGGCCCCTTTCCATTCCAACAGGCAAAGGTGTAAGCTGAAAACATAAAGCGGGCCGGGAACTCCAGCCATAATAGTATTGTCATATAAAAAAATTAAACTAACTCCGATCAGAAAAGAGTGGCAGCAAAGACCTGCCGCACCCATCGGAGCAACGAGAAATGGTAACGAAATGAACACATTGAAATTTGATCCAAGCGAATTGTGCAGCCGCAAATTGTGGGAACTGGTCAGCATGGAAACCGAAGAACAAGTCGGAGAAAGGGAACTGAAAGAAGCTATAGCCGAGTTGGCCACCCGTCGTCACTATCTGGAGCAGCTGCAACAAATGGGCGCTATTGAGAATAAGTCGCCGGGAGCCTGAGGGCACCTTATACGCCGCGCAAGACTAGATGCCCAAACCACCCGCCCGCCGGTCATCGGCACAGGATATAGACCGCTTCCTGCAACAAAGCAAAACCATCACAGAGTTTGTCGCCAAGCAGCCGCGACTGCTGTTTGCGATGGACGCCACCGCCAGTCGCCAGCCCACCTGGGACAGTGCAAGCCATGTGCAACAGGAAATGTTTCGCGCCGCGGGCACGGCCAGCACACTGGCTGTGCAACTGGCCTATTATCGGGGGTTTCACGGCTTTTTCGCCAGCCCCTGGCTGACAGACAGCGATCGACTGGCACAATTAATGGCCAAGGTTCAATGCGAGGGCGGGCACACCCAGATCGCCCGTTTGCTACGCCACGCCCAGACCGAACACGGTAAAATGGCGGTTCGCGCTCTGGTGTTCATCGGCGACGCAGTAGAGGAAAGCCCGGAAACACTGTGTGACCTGGCGGGCCAGTGCGGCCTGCTGAAACTTCCGCTGTTTCTGTTCCAGGAGGGGCGAACCCCCATGGTGGAAGAAACCTTTCGCCGCATGGCCAAACTGAGTGGTGGCGCTTATGTCCGTTTCGACAGCAGCAGCGCTGGCGCTCTCGCCGCCTTATTGGGTGCAGTAGCCCGCTTCGCCAGCGGTGGACGCGCGGCACTTGAGAACAGCAGCGGGGACAGTGCTAGACTGCTGCTCCAACAACTGAAACCCTGAGGCTGCTGTGCCCCGATTGATACTCCTGCTGGCGATAGCCATCGTTCTGTACATTATGTACCGGCGCGTTCAGACCGTGCCGCCGCACCGCCGACGCACCGAATATATCAAGTTGGCGCTGGCTGTTGCAGTGGGCATTGTGCTGATACTGACGATAACCGGGCGTATGCACTGGCTTGGCATTGCAGCGACCGGTCTGCTGGTGGTTGCCCGCCAGCTGCTGCCAACGCTGATTCGACTGTTTCCCATGCTGGCCTCCAAACTGGCACAGGGCACCCCCGCTTCCGGCGGAGGGCAGACCTCCACCGTGGAAACCACCCTGCTCCGCATGCAACTGGCGCACGACAACGGTGGCCTGGAGGGAGAAGTCCTCAAGGGCAGCTTTGCCGGCTGGCGACTGGCAGATATGAGTCGGCAGCAATTGGACCAGCTAATGGCCTACTGCCGCCGGGAAGACGAAGATTCTGCTCGCCTGCTGGACAGCTACTTGCAGCAACGCTTCCCCGGCGAAGAGCCCTTTGGCCAAGACCAGGGCAATACCCACAACAATGGGGATATGGATCGCAAGGAAGCACTCAATATTCTGGGCCTGAAAGACGATGCCGGCCGGGAAGAGATTGTTGCGGCGCACCGCAGTCTGATGCAAAAACTGCACCCGGATCGGGGGGGCAATGATTACCTGGCCGCCAAAATCAACCAGGCGAAGGACTTTCTACTCGGCTGATGCGCCGCGCCGGGTACGCGTCTCGCCACTGGCAAGGAGTAACGGAAATGCTTAAACTTGCGCCCACATTCAGGACACCCTACCGCCATGACTGAAGTATTCGTTATCCGCAATCAACTCGGGCACTACTGGGGCAAGGGCAAGGCCTGGGTCGATGGCTCACAGCCGAAGCAGGTAATGCGAGCCACTCATCGGGATGAAGCGCTAAACACCTTGTTTGAACTCAGCTCAAAAGACTTTGAACTGCGCGGTGATGTCGTGGCAGCCGAGCTCAGCGAGCGCCGGGAACCGATTATCGAAGCCAGCCAGATCCCGCTGCCCATGGAACCCGAGTCTGAGCCTGCTGCAGACACGCCCGACGACGATCAGACAAGCTCAGGTGAAGCCACAACAGATACTCCGGAGGCCGGAGAACCCGTCTCCTGACCATCGTTTCGATCCGGTGCAACAGCACTTGAAATAAACGGCGACAGCACCATATTCTTTCTATAGCTCCGCACACCCCGTGTGGGGCCAACTTTGCGGAGTGAGTTAAAAGCGATGAGAATTCTGCTATTCCTCGGCACCAACCTGGCGGTGCTGGTGTTAGTCAGTATCGTATTCAACCTGCTGGGGCTTCAGGGCATACTCGCTGCCAACGGCGTGGACCTGAACCTCGGCGCTTTACTGGTGATGTGTGCGGTGTTTGGCTTCGGCGGTTCACTGATCTCCCTGTTCCTGTCCAAGTGGATGGCGAAGCGTAGTACCGGCACCAAAATCATCGAACAGCCGAGCAACCGTGGGGAAGAATGGCTTATTAACACCGTGCGCGAGCTCTCTGAGGAAGCCGGTATCGGCATGCCGGAAGTGGGCATTTTCCCCTCCCAGGCAGCCAATGCCTTCGCCACAGGCTGGAACCGGAACAGCGCTCTGGTAGCGGTGAGCTCCGGCCTGCTGCAGCGCTTTCGTCCCGAGGAAGCGCGCGCAGTAATGGCCCATGAAATCGGCCATGTGGCCAATGGCGATATGATTACCCTGACGCTGATTCAGGGTGTAGTGAATACCTTTGTCATGTTTCTTGCGCGCATCATCGGACATACGGTGGACAGGGTAGTGTTCAAGACCGAACGCGGATATGGCTTTGGCTATTACGCGGTGACCATCGTGGCCGAGCTTGCGCTGGGCTTTCTTGCAAGTATGATCGTATTCTGGTTTTCCCGCTGGCGGGAGTACCGGGCTGATGCCGCAGGGGCAAGCCTGACCACTAACGGCCACATGATCGCGGCACTGCAACGGCTGCAGCAAGAGCAGGGTCTGCCTCAGGACCTTCCCGGCGAGCTGACGGCCTTCGGCATCAGCGAGCAGCTCAAGCAGGGTTTTTCCGGCCTGTTTCGCTCTCACCCGCCACTGGAAGACAGAATCCGGGCACTGTCCCAACAGAGGGGTTAGCTCGCAGCCTACTTAATGCAGTACTCGCTCATGGGTATCACGTCGATGTGCTCGAAATCGATAAAGCGGGCGCAGCTTTCCAACATCGTGGTCATACGCTGCTGTAACAGCCCGTCATCTCCACCGGTAGCGTAAAATGCGTGGTCAGAGGCCATCGCCTCAGGCGGAAAATTCTCCTCGACTATGGCGTCAAAGGGCAACGCGTGCTCGTCCAGTTCCCGCACAACCGCGTTCTGGCGGTAACCAAACGTTGCTTGGGTTTCAATGGCGATCGGCGTATGACTACCCTGCCAGATTGACAGCCATTCATCCCTGGCGAGCTTGGGGGGTTTGCGCAGGAACACGACCTGGCACATCCCGAAAACGCGTTCTCCCGGCAGTGCCGGATGCCTTTGCCGGCTTGCCAGTGGTTCCGACTCCTCTACCAGATAGCCACTACGGCGCTCAACGCAACCGTCGATCAGCGGCTCCCAGTCAGCAGCCGCGCCGGCCGGGTTCACCCAAAGCGATAGCAGCGCGCCGGGTAGCGGTTGATGCGTTGCCATACGCCGCATCGCGGCGCTGGCCACCTCGCTGTCTGCCACTGCCAGACGTATACCGTGCAACGACTCCAGCGCGGCCAGTTGTGGTGACAACTCTTTCAGCAGCGCATCGCGAAAGTCATCTCCAGTCTGAGTCGGGCGCTGCCACAGGGCGTAGAGTCGCTTTTCCACTGGTCTGTCCGCTGCGGCCGGGCTAGCTCATACCCTGGGGCGGGGTGATGGTGGCGCAATTATCGATTAGCATTTCGGAGCCGTTGACGAAACTGGACTCGTCGGAGGCGAGGTAGAGCACCAGGTTGGCTATCTCCTCGGGGTCACACATATTGCCGAAAGTGCCGACCATATCCAGGTCTTCCTGGGTGGCGACATCCTTGCCCAAGGCGACCTTGACCACCATGGGGGTTTTCACGCCGTCGGGATGTATGGAATTACAGCGAATACCGTTTTTCTGCTCCTTGCAGTACATGGCAATGCTTTTCGTCAGAGAGCGCACCGCGCCCTTGCTGGCGGTATACGCGGCGACAAAGGACTGGCCGTGAATGGCCGCCACAGAAGACATGTTGATAATCGAACCACCACCGGATTTTGTCATCACGGGTATGGCGTGCTTGCAGCCGAGGAACACGCCCTCGCTGTTAACCGCGTTTATCCTGCGCCAGTCGGCCAGTTCGGTGTCCACTATATTACCCAGCAGAATCATACCGGCGTTGTTGACCAGGATATCCAGGCGGCCAAATTTAGCGACCGTAGCCGCGATTACGGATTTCCAGTTGTCCTCGTCGGTGACATCCAGACGCAGAAACAGGGCATTTTCACCAATAGACTCAGCTATCGACTCTCCGTCTGCCTCGTTTAAATCAGCGATCACTACACGAGCGCCCTCGCGCGCCAATAATATGGCATCCGCCTTACCCATGCCGCTGGCTCCGCCTGTGACAATTGCAACTTTCCCGGCAACTCTACCCATGATACCCCTCTCCCGATTACGCCAAACAGCTCAAAACACCGCGCGACAATATGTAAAATACCAGCGCGGCAGTTAAGCAGAAGCGGTGTCACAGCTCAAACCCTGTCGGGCCAAATGCTCTTCAGGACTAGACACTTGAACCACGCGGATACTCGCCACTGCGTTTTTTAGCAGGTATTCTGTGCCCTCGCGACCGGATGAACCCACAGGAGGCACCCATGAACCAGCCCACTAACACCCAGGCGCAGAGCCGGCCAGGCCTGATTAACTGGCTGGGTTACCTCGCCATTACCCTCCTCCTGTTGCTACCCCTTGCCGTATTGACGGTGCGCGCGGGTGCCTGGCAACAGGGCTTGCTGTTGTTCGCGCTCGCGGCTGCTGGCGCGGCTATCGTGCTGTTACTGGGCGCACTGCTGATGCTACTGCCCCGCTTTGCTCCCTGGCGCAAGGCGATAGGAGGGCGTCTTTTGTTTGCTGTGCCAGGCGCCTTGATACTGCTCTCTATCCTGGGCTCAGGCAGTTATCCGCGCATCCACGACATTTCCACCGATCTGCAGGACCCGCCGGTATTTACGGCGGCGGAACAACAACGCGGTAGCGACAGCAACAGCCTGCAAACAAGCCCGGAAACACTGGTTTTGCAAGCGCGGGGATATCCCGAGCTGGCAACACTGGTACTGGCCGAGCAATACGAGACAGTCTTTGACCGTGCTGTACAAGTGGCCACCGCAATGGGCTGGGACATCTACCTGCAGGATCGCAACGCCGGTGTGATTGAAGCGGTTGACACAACCGCGCTGATGGCCTTCAAGGATGATATTGTGATACGCCTGCGCACCAATGCGCAGGGCACCCTGGTTGATCTGCGCTCGGTGTCCCGCGTGGGAATCGGCGACATGGGGGCCAATGCAAAACGCATAAACGCCTTCCTCCAGCGCCTGCAGGCGGAGTAGGAGGTAGCACACCAATGAACCTCAGCTCCCGGTTACTCGGCGCCCCAGCGCTTTTCCTGTGTTTGCTTTTGATTGGCAGCGCGGGCGCTGCCGCCGAAGTGGACTATCTCAGCTTCGCCACTGACGATGAGGCCAATAGCACCGAGATATTCAGCAAAGCCAGCCCCGCGGTGGTTTATGTCACCAACACTGCGCTGCGCCGGAATATTTTCAGCCTCAACGCGCAGGAAATACCGCAGGGTGCCGGTACCGGTTTCGTCTGGGACGAGAGTGGACTGGTGGTGACCAACTTTCACGTTATCGCCGGTGCCCACAAACTCACAGTCACCCTGCAGGACCGCAGTGAGCACGATGCCGAGGTGATTGGCCTTGCCCCGGAAAAAGACCTCGCAGTGCTGCACATCAAAGACCCCCCGGACAATCTGGTCACCCTGCCGCTGGGTGATTCCTCGGAGTTGAGCGTGGGTCGCAAGGTACTGGCCATCGGCAACCCCTTTGGCCTGGATACAACGCTCACTACCGGTATTGTCAGCGCGCTGGGGCGGGAAATTCAGGCGCCCGACAGCCGCCGAATTCGCGGGGTGATACAAACAGATGCGGCGATTAACCCGGGCAATTCCGGTGGTCCACTGCTCAATTCACTGGGGCAACTGGTTGGTGTAAACACCGCCATCTACAGTCCCAGTGGCGCCAGCGCGGGAATAGGCTTTGCGATCCCGGTAAATACGGTTAAAGAGGTGGTACCTCAGTTGATCAGTTATGGTCGCATACTGCGCCCCATGATTGGCGTTGAATTGGCGAGTGATCGCTGGGTACAGCGCTACAGCATAGAGGGCGTCCCGGTGGTACAGGTTTATCCCGGCCTGCCCGCTGCCGCTGCGGGTATGGTGGGCGCATATCGCGGCCGGCGCGGCGAGGTCATACTGGGCGATATTATTGTGGCAGTGGACGGCTCACCGGTGCGCAGCAACAGCGATTACTTTGACGCTCTGGAACAATTTTCCCCCGGGGACACCGTGACAATCCGCACTCGCAGGGGAAAAGAGACCCGGAGCTACAAGGTCAAAGTAATTGAATCGCAGTAGAGTGCATGCCCGGTGTGCTGGCCGATAGATAAAATTCAAAAAATGACGACAAGCAGAATAACCACAACAGCAAAAACGGCTACCCACTTATAGAGGCTCTGCCGCGTGGGGAGAGGCTTTTTGTGGCGATTCTCCTCCATCACCAGTCTGGCCATCAGAGCATCCGCGTCCCCTGCGCCCAAACGCTCGGGTTTTACCTGGTCCACACCATGTGGGGCAGCGCCCGCCGCCACCCGCAGGGAATTCTGTACAATTCTGTCGGCTGTTCTCTCCGCGCCCTTGAGAGCTTCAAGCAGGCCCATCAACTGTTGGCGATCTGCCGCTGGCATTGCGCTCACTGCAGCGACGTCATCCGCGCGCAGGCTATAGGCATTGCCATTTATAACGACTGTAATTGCAGACTCTTGCATAAACCTGTGTCCGGTAGAGAGATTAGCTCAGCGTACCGCCATCGACCCGGATATCCTCACCTGTGATATGAGCGCCATCCTCTGAAGTTAGCATGGCGATCACACCGGCGACGACTTCCGGGCCACGCGCCCCGGTCGGGGACACCACCCGGGAGATAAGCTCAAAGTCCATTGTTTCAGGAAACACCACCCCGTCGGTCATGCCTGTTGTTATTTCTCCCGGGCACACACAATTGGCACGCACTCCACGCTTGGCATATTCGATCGCGATACTGCGAGTCATCGCCAGTACTCCGCCCTTGCTCGCGGAGTAAGCCACACCACAGGGCAGCCCCGACAAAGCCGCGGTGGAGGCCGCGTTGACAATACTGCCTTTGCTGGCCAGCAGGTGAGGTATAAGCTCCCGACACAGCAGCATGGTACCGGTAAGATTGATGTCAATAACCTTTTGCCACTGACTCAGTGTCAGTTGCTCGGTATCATCAAAGCGCAGCACGCCGGCCATATTTACCAGCGCATAGACTGAGCCATAGGTCTCAACGCAGGCGGCCATGCAGTCTCGCACTTCGTCCTCGGAGCTGACATCACAGACCCGCCCGGTGGCCCTCCCGCCCTGAGCGAGGATACTTGCGACGGTTGTGTCCACGGCTGCCGCGTTCAGGTCAACACAAAACACGGCGCCACCCTCTGCAGCTATCCGCATGGCACTGGCCTGGCCAATACCACCGCCAGCGCCCGTTACCAGAACCGTCTTGCCCGCAAAACGCTGCATGAATTACCTCGCATTAATGTTTCCGACAGAATGCCGCCACCGGGGGAAACGGTCAACACGATTGTGAGCAGTCGCAAAATCACACCTGCCATGTACCGCAAATTGCCGCTGTGAGACTGACATATTGAGCCGTGTACTGCTAGCATCGCCCTAGCGGTTGCAGGCGCTTTATCCGCATCGGATACGCTCGTACCATGTAGCACATACTGTGGCTCCGTATGTTTTCAGACGGACGGGGGCGCCGCACTTTTTGGCTAGCAATACACAATGAGGTTGAAATGGAAGCAGCAGACAAGATTAAGGTCATTGAAAGCTACGTGGAGGCCTTTGACAGCGGCGACATCAGCATCATCCGCGATATGTATGCCGATAATGCCAGCGTAGAGGATCCTGTCGGAAGCCCCGTGCACGAGGGTATTGAAGCCATCTGTACTTTCTATGAGGGCGCTCTCGCATCCGGGGCCAAACTTGCCCTGACAGGTAAACCCTGTTGCGCTGGCAACGCAGTGGCCTTTTCTTTTGCGGTGACAATGCCGGGAATGTTGATCAATGTCATCGATGTCTTCGAATTTGACGAACAGGGCAAGGTCGCCAGTATGAAAGCCTACTGGGGTCCGGAAAATCTGGGTTAGGATACAAGGAAGAGGCCTGCGCCATAGCAAATGATGGCATGCCAATGCCATCCTGACCGCAGGGGCGCTATAATCCCCACACGGAGGTAACCCATGTTTGCATACACCACACCGCTGATCGGCGGGTTGATTATTGGCGCCACTGCCGTCGCCCTGTTGTTATTGCTGGGGCGAATCGCCGGTATCGGCGGCATCGTCTGGAGCGCAGTATCCGCCCAGCCGGACAACGCCTGGCGCTGGCTGTTCATAGTAGGGCTTATAGCTGGCCCGGTGCTTTACCATTTACTCACGGGGGTCGCCAACCCACAACCCAGTCCCCTGCCCTGGTGGCAGGCCGTTGCCGGCGGATTGCTGGTGGGTTTTGGTGTCAAGCTGGGTAGCGGCTGCACCAGTGGCCACGGGGTCTGCGGCATAGGCCGTCTTTCGCCACGCTCGCTGGTAGCCACCCTGACATTTATGGCAACAGGCATCGGTACCGTCTATGTTATTCGCCACTTACTCGCGGGGTACCTGCCATGAAGGCTATCGTGGGCTTGCTTTGCGGCCTGGCTTTTGGTGTAGGCCTGGCCATGTCGGGTATGACCGACACCGCCGTGGTACTGGGCTTTCTTGACGTTACCGGCCAGTGGAATCCCGACCTGGCCTTCGTGATGGGCGGTGCGGTACTGGTCACGCTAATTGCCTTCAGGTTCGTTCTCCGGATGAAACGCCCGCTGCTCAATCCGCGGTTTTCACTGCCCAAAAGCTCGGTTATTGATGGCCGGCTGCTGGGCGGTGCCGCCATCTTTGGCATTGGCTGGGGTGTGTATGGCTATTGCCCCGGCCCGGCACTTGCCGCGCTAAGTTATATGGACGACAAAACGGCCATGTTTGTGGTGGCCATGCTGGTTGGCATGGCGCTGGCAAACAAAGCCGCGCCAGGCTGATTGAATCCGACTCGACACTCTTGTGTAACAGAGTGTTGCAGCGGGTCGCTTCTTGCTAGACTCGGGGCATGGACGCGCCCCTGATCACCACACTTATCGCTGTCGCCCTGGTGCTGGTGTATATCATGGCCATCGTTTCGGCGCTGGAAGTGATTATGAAAGCCCGCACTTCTCAGGGCGCTGTCGCCTGGACGATTTCCCTGCTAACACTGCCCTATATTACAGTACCCCTGTACCTGGTGTTCGGGCGCAACAAATTCGATGGATACCTGGAGCAGCGCGACGAAATTGAGCAGGAGTCATTGCGCCTCATTCGCCAGACCAGCGGCCTGATCGAACAACATATCGTTCCCGTGTCAAACGACACTCCCCTGTATGCAAGCCTCTTTAACCTGGCGCGAATGCCAGCCACTACAGGCAACAGGGTGCAACTGCTGATCGATGGCCAGGACACTTTTGACAACCTGCTGGAAGGTTTGGCCAGCGCCGAAAAATTTATCCTGTTCCAGTTTTATATCATTCGAGACGACGGCCTGGGCAGGCGCCTGTGCCGGGTTCTGGCCGACAAAGCGAAAGCGGGTGTGAAGGTATTCGTGCTGTATGACGAAATCGGCAGTCGCCCATTTGCCGGCACCCGGCTGTACAAACAGATGCAAATGACCGGCGTAAATGTCGCACCCTTCAACACCACACAGGGAAGGCGGAATCGCTTTCAGCTCAACTTCCGCAATCACCGCAAGAATGTTGTAGTCGATGGCAAGTATGCCTGGATAGGCGGCCACAACGTTGGCGACGAATATCTAGGGCTGAAAAAACGCATCGGCCATTGGCGCGATACTCACACCCGCCTTGAAGGCCCCGCCGTGCTGGGTGCAATGCAGGCCTTTGCCACCGATTGGCGCTGGGCTGCACGCTCTGCCATGAACATAGAGTGGGCGGTCAGCGCCGATAAAAAGGGCGACAGCACCGTACTGGTTTTTCCCTCCGACCCCGCCAGCGAATACGAGGAAGCCGGCCTGATGTACCACCAGGCAATTGTCTCTGCCAAACGGCGCATCTGGATTGCCAGCCCCTATTTTGTTCCCGACCACGGTATTGTTGCAGCACTGCAACTCGCCGCCCTACGCGGTGTCGATGTACGGGTTTTGATTCCGGATGAGCCTGACGGCCCGGTTGTCGCTATGGCTAATTGGGCCTATACCCGTGACTTGTTGCCAGTCGGCGTGAAGGTGTATCGATACCAGGGCGGCTTTATGCATCAGAAAGTGCTGCTGATGGACGACCACCTTGCCGGGGTAGGTACCGCCAATTTCGACAACCGCTCATTCCGCCTGAACTTCGAGATTACGCTGCTGGTACACGACCCGGCCTTTGCGGCCCAGGTAGATGACATGCTGCAGGCCGATCTGCGCCGCAGCCGGCAGGTCAGTATGGAGGAGATCGAGAATAAACCGGTGTGGTTTCCACTCGCCATGGGCGTCGCAAAGTTATTTTCGCCGGTACTATAACCGGGAAAACGGCAATTCCGTTGCCATTCCTGCTACAGCCTGCAAGCAGAATTCCAGCTATCCGAAAACCCCTACAACGAAAATAACCAGTAACGCGGGCGGCACCACAAACCGGATCAGGAAATGCCAGACCTCATAGCTCATTGAGTTGAGTGTGGTTAGCTCATCGCGACTGGCAGATTTTTTCATCGCCCAACCCGCAAACACCGCTATCATCAAACCACCCACGGGCAGCAGTACCTTGGTAGAGAAGTAGTCGAGGACATCGTTAAAATTATTGCCGCCCAGCGTGAACTCGCTTATCAGGTTGTAGGACAGGGCGCTGATCACACTCAAAATAGCGATCGAGCCGATGACCAGCACCGCGCTCTTTTTGCGGGGAATACCGAAGCGCTCCTCCACCCAAAAATTAACCGACTCCACCAGCCCCACCATAGATGTAATACCGGCAACTGCCAACATCAGGAAAAACAGGATGCTAAAAGCATAGCCGCCAGGCATTTGGGCGAAAGCCACCGGCAGGGTATGGAAGATCAGGCCGGCACCCTCTGCCGGGTCCAGGCCATGATGGAAAACCGCCGGAAAAATAACCAGGCCAGCGAGCACCGCAACGGTGGTATCGGCCACTACTACAATCAGTACAGACTGGGAAATGGATATGGAGCGGGGCAGATAGGAACCGTAGGTCATCATTCCACCCATGGCCACGCCGATGGAGAAAAAAGCCTGGCTGACTGCTGCCAGCACTGTAGTGGGCCCGATCTTGCTGAAATCAGGGGTGAAAAGCCATACCAACGCTTCCTCAAAACCACCGACAAAATAGTTGTAGCCGGCGAGACCCAACAGTAATACGAACATTAACGGCATCAGGAAGGTAACGGCTCGCTCAATGCCGTCTTTAACCCCGGAATAAACAATGAAACCGGTTATCGCCAGACCCACCAGAGTCCAGAACACCATGCCGATGTTGTCACCCAGTACTGCACTGAACTGTGCGCTTGCTTCGGCCCCGTTCACGTCGACAAAACCTGTAGTCACCGCCTTGAACAGGTACCAGAGTACCCAGCCAACCACCACGGCATAGACAATTTCAATCGTGTAGGCCGCCAGCAGGCCCATGCCACCTACCCAGCCCCAACTGGGCGAGCGCGCGCTTTCCCGGGCGACGTTTACCATTGCCTGGGGAGGGCTGCCCTGCCCGCGGCGGCCAACCATAAGCTCAGCCATTAATATGGGAACACCGATTCCGAAGGCGCAGGCGAGGTAGACAAGTACAAAGGCCGCGCCACCGTTTTCGCCGGCGACATAAGGGAAGCGCCAGATATTTCCCAGGCCGACGGCGAATCCCACCGAGGCCATCAGGAATGAAAAACGCGACGACCAATGTGACTGAGAGCCACCTGCTGCAGACATATTTGTAATCCCGACCTTTGTTATACGCGCAGTCTACACAAATAACCGGGGGGAATCAGCCGACACCCCGACCGGAATTCACACTGCCAGTGGGCGCGTCGCCTGTTCCAGCCAGTCGCAATCAGCGCCGTCGAGCAGCGGACCGATCACCGTCGCAACCCGCTGGTGATAGCTGTTCAGCCAATCTCGCTCCGGCCCGGTCAGTAGCGTGCCGTCAATCAGACGCAAATCAAAGGGCACCAGCGTTATAGCGTCGAACTCCAGCATTGACTGCTCTTCACCAACACGGGTGGACTCCTGCACCACCACCAGGTTTTCACAGCGTATACCGAACTCCCCATCGCGATAATACCCCGGCTCATTGCTGACGATCATTCCGGGCCTCAACGCGATGGTATTAGGTGCCTTGGCGATACGCTGCGGCCCCTCGTGGACACTCAGGAATACCCCCACACCGTGGCCTGTGCCGTGGTCGTAGTCAAAACCTTGCTGCCACAGGAACTGCCGGGCGAGTATGTCCAGTTGGGAACCGGTGGTGCCCGCAGGAAAACGCGCAAGATCCAGAGCGATGTGCCCCTTTAACACCAGCGTGAACATGTGACGGATATCGTCACCCGGATCACCAATCGCCACGGTGCGCGTAATGTCAGTAGTGCCGTCGAGATATTGGCCGCCGCTGTCTATAAGGTATACGCTGTTCATCGGCAAGCGAGAAGTTGCTGCCACATTGAGATGATTGTAGTGGCACATGGCCGCATTACTGCCGGCAGCCGATATGGAATCAAAAGACACCTCCTGGAAATACTCGCCTTTCGCACGAAACTCCAGAAGTTGCTCAGCCAGTTCGTTCTCGCTGTGCAGGCGGCCCGCCGTTACTTCGCTATCCAGCCATGCCAGAAATCTCACCTCCGCCACCGCGTCACGAATATGCGCGTTGCGACTGCCCTCCACCTCCACCGCGTTCTTACAGGCCTTGGGTAACAGCACGGGATCGCCCCCGTCCAGCAGCCTAGCGCCCCCCTCTTCCAGTGCCAGTTGACTCCAGGCATTAGCGGTATCCGGGTCGGCAAGCACTATCCGCCCCCGAAAACCGGCAAGCACTGCAGCAGCTTCGGATTCGGGCAGAACCCGCAAACCCTCTCCCACATGAGCCTCAAGGCCCTCCGGTATCCGACCCGGCTCAGCCAGCAAGGTCACCTGCCCGTCTGCCTCCAGCAGGGCCAGAGCCTGCACTACAGGAAGTTTCGGTATGTCCGTGCCGCGAATATTAAGTAGCCAGCTGATTGAGTCGGGGGCAAACACAAGCGCTACTTCCGCACCCTTCTCCGCTATTGCCGCGCCGATGCGCTGGCGTTTGGAGAGGCTACTTTCACCTGTAAATCGCTCTGGCAGTAATAAGGCCTGACTCACTATCGGGGTGGGGCGATCTTGCCAACAGGCGTCGATAAAATTGCCTTGGCAAGCCAGCAGTTGCAAGCCGTGCGAGTGGAGAGCCGTCTCAGTATTACGGTACCAGCGCAGCGGATGCATGCGCGTGTCACAACCCACCGTGGCCCCGCGCGGCAGGTTGGCCGCCAACCACAGGCTGTGAGGATCTTCGCCGAAGCGGCAGTACTCAAAAAGTTCAGGCGACACTTCCTGGCGCACTTGCACCGTGTAACGCCCATCCACAAAGATTGCCGCACGCTCCAGGGTAAGCAGCACAAACCCGGCCGAGCCGGTAAAGCCGGACAACCAGCGCAGACGTTCATTATGAGCGGGGATATACTCGCCCAAATATTCATCAGCCCGCGGAACGATAAGAGCATCGCAGCCCGCGGCCTTCATTTCCTTGCGTACAGCCGCAAGGCGCTGCGCAATCTCGTCCATCACATTATCCCCCCGATTAAGAAAAACGCCAGTGTACCCGAACTTTCAGGACAGACCCGATCACGGTGTAAACGGTGACAGCCCGGGCTTACGGGTCAGGGAAGCAGCCAACTCCCGTGCCGCCTGCAACTTGGCTCGGAACTCGGGATTGCGTGCAGCGCTGGCCACCGGTTGGCTGGAAAACCACACCATGACCGTGTCTGCGCTGCGATTGATATAAATGACCTGACCGTGAATGCCCACGGCGCAGTACTCGCCTTTATCAGCATCGAGAATCCACCACATATTGTGATAGGCCGCCCACGGCTCTTCGCCATACTTGGCATTGGCCGCCATATTGGCCGCAACCTTATCGCTGACCTGCAGCGACGTGTCTATCCACTCGGCAGGTATGACTTGCTTACCGGCAAACTCTCCTCTGTCCCGGATCATCATGCCAAAGCGCGCGGCATCCCGCAGGGTTGTATTCATGCCGGCGGTTGCAACGGGTATCAAAGCCCGGTCCACAGCCATGTAGGCATCGTGTTCGGCGCCGAGTTTTGCCCACAGGTGCTGCTGCACGTAGTCCTGCAATGTCTCGCCGCTGATTCTGGCGACAAGCCAGCCGAGCAGATCGGCATTGCTGGAATTGTAATCAAAGGCAGCGCCAGGCTGAAGTGCAGGATCCGGCTTGATAAAGTGCACCAGAAAGTCCTGCACCCCGTATACCTGCGCATCATCCGGTTGCACATCCGCCGCTCCTGGCAGCCAGCCCAAATTCAAAGCCGGGGCGTAAAGGAGGGCGAAATCGGACTCCAGGTCTGTGTAGTTTTCCTTGAAATCGATAGCGGTGGTATGGTCCAGCACCTGCTGGATGGTGACACGCTCAAAACCACTGCCTTTCAATTCCGGGATATATTTTGCAGGCGAAGCACCCAGGTCTACCTTGCCCTCGGCCACCAGCAGGCCAAAAACAGTGCTCACCAGAGACTTGGTCATAGAAAACCATATGTGATGGCTGCGCTCGTTGAAGTCGTGAAAATACGCCTCATGCAACAACCGACTCCCCTGCATCACCAGCACACCGTCGGCATAATTGGCCTCAAACAGAGCATCAAAGCTGAGCTCATTGCCCTGTGCATCGCTGAACAGACGCTCGCCAATCTCCGGCCGCAGCGGACCCGGCAGGGGACGAATGTCCCCCTGTCTGGGTATCATCACGGTATTGAGTACTGCATCGGCATTGCGAAAAGCCCACATGCTCATGGGATAGTCGCGATAATTCGCCATGGTTACCTGGGACTCTCGCGTGGGAGGAATACCCTGCATCGGCGTAACGGCTGCCTCATTCCCCGCCGCGGAAAATGAGGCAGCAGAACCAGCGAACAGAGCTGCCAACAGAATTGCACGGGGGATATTCTTCATTCGGGATACCTTGTTTGCACCGCAGCCGCTCAGCCTGATTGGCGAGGCTCTCAGGCCGCCATGGGTTCAAAATCTGCTTTGGAAATACCGCAGTCGGGGCACTCCCAATCCTCGGGCAGATCCTCAAAGCGAGTGCCCGGCGCTATATTATCCTCGGGCAGCCCCTCGGCCTCATCATAGATGAAACCACAAATCACGCACTCCCACTTTCTGTAGTCAGTATCACTCATTGTCTGCCTGCTCCACTTTTCTGATTGAAAAATATTTTCTGCGTGAACTACGATCTAGAAATCGCCACTCAGTTTAAGGCGATATCCATTTTCCACGGGTCGCGCCACCAGGCTGAGTGCCTGTTGCAGGCGCCCGTCCAGGCCCGCCTCATTTTGCACGGTGATATCGATACCATATGACCTGCCCTGCAGCTGAACTGAACCCTGGGCGGTAACCTCTCCGGCCAGTGTCAATACCTGCCCTTGCAGAGCGGCATCGGGAGCCTGGGCAAAATCCAGCGCGTAGCTGCCAAGAGGCAACGGCCCACTCGGAGAATTCCATGCGCCGTTAAGCCAGACCAGCCGGCCCTTCCCCTCCACTGGCAGGCCGCCTCTCAGCACAAGATACTCCGCCTGTACCTGGAGAACGCCCGCCAGCTCGACCGGCGCAAACTGACTGAGCAGGTCTGCGGGAATAGTCGCCTCCAGCGCTGCCAGGTCGACATCCTGTCCGCCGCGCAGAACCAGCTCTGTGTTGAGGCTCTGGCTACCCCAGTCCGAATCGAGGGAGATGCGGGGCGCAAACCGGATCAGGGACCAGGGTTGCAAGCGCCACTTCACCGCACCCAGGTGCAGAAAACCACCGGGGGTTCGCACCAGGCAACGGCTGGCTGTGCCCTGCCAAAGGGTGCCGCTAAACCCCTGCATGATGACCATATCTGAAGGCAGTACCAGCCCCAACAAACGCGCTGGCGCAGTGGCCAGCAAACAACCCAGCAATAGAAGAGCCAGGGCGAGCGCCCTGAGTGTGCGGGATTTTGGAATCATGTCTGGGCTATTCTAATGCTGACGTTGACACGGCCGGAGTCACCGGCCCGGGTGATAGCAACCTCGGTTACCAGCAAGCCCTCGCGATTCTCTACCTCGTCCAGCCAGGCCAGCAGGTCATCGAATATGGCATTTTCCAGGCGCACCTGGATATCGCCCCGGCTATTGGGTTGCAGGCGACTGACCTGAAGATTGTAGCGGTTGGTGGACTGATTCACCAGGGAAGTAAGATTGCGCTGCGCACTAATGGCACCACCGCCGGCGCGCAGGCGCGTGATTTCTGACACCATGGCATCAACACGTTGCAGGCTCTCGGCGGTGGCCTGGTTTTGCACCGTTAACTGATCTCGCCGTTCGGCCAGCGGCACCCAGGCCAGCATGTACAGGAGATACAAACCCAGAGCAAAGCCCAGCATCACCAGACTGAGCTGCTCTCGCTGGTTGAGCCCCGCAAACCATTCCTTCAAGATTTGTCCCCCACCCGCAATCGAGCCCGCACCTTATCGCCCTGGGTACTGCTACTTTCCATAACGGCCTCCAGGCCGGCTTTATTAATGTCGGCGCGCACACGCTCCACCGCCTCAAAGTCCGACGCCAGAATGTTCATGCGCATTTCACCGCCGCTATTGTTAAAATTGTAGTTGATGGTATCTATCGAGGTGCCCGTGTTGCCCGCTATGACCCCTCCCACCTGCTCCATAAGGTGCACAAAACCACTGGCATCACCGGAACCGCGCATGGCGGTGAGTTGCCGTTCCAACTGCGCTTCTGGTTTTGGCGCATTACCCCGGGGGTTCACCTGCCGGTAGCTGGCTTCTACTGCTGTTCGCAAGGCCAGGTTCTCCTGCGCCTGGCTGCGATAATCACTGTAGGTTGCCACCCATTGCAAGCCGAAAGCCAGGGCGAGAAGCGCCGCTACCGCGCGCCACTCCTTCCACCATCGCGCCAGCGGCAAGCGATTGGCAAAGCGCCCCTGCAGCAAGTTCAGGGATGGTCCCGGTGCTCCACCCAGCAGCAACGCCGAATATAGATTGCCGCGGCGCCACTGGACACTTTTCTGCAAATCATCGGGCACCAGAGCGGTATCCGCATCCTGATCGCTACCATATAGTATTACTGCATCGGGCAGCGGCTGCTCCAACTGCAACCCTGCCAACATGGCGGGCAACATGTCCCGCTCCACCGTGAAGCCGCCACACTGGTCAAAACGCACAATCGCTTCATCGCCCTCCAGTACGATGCACCATTCACCCTGGCTCCAGGGCAATAGCAGAGGCTCTGGCAGCCACAGCCTGATGCCGGGAAAATCAACTAAGGCATCCTGCCACGCCTGCATTTTGGCGGCGCTGCAAAGCGCGACCCCAAGCTCAAGCTTGCCCAGCGGCACACTGGCGAAATGCAGCTGATCGACATCCTCAGCCACCCGCTCCTCCAACATGAAGGGCAGCGACTTGCCTATATGCTTTTTTTCTTCAGGGGTAAAGGCAAGCCGCAACAGGCGCACATCGGCTCCCGGTGCCGCGAAGCACGGCGCGCTACGCTGTTCAGCAACCAACGCATAGAGGCTGTCACGCGCCTGCTCATCATCCAGCCAACGCGGTTCCTCGCTCGCGCCAGGTGCATACCAGGCCAGGCGGCCGTTTACCAATCTAATGACGGCGGTATTTTGCACTGGTCCTTGTCCCCCCTGTTTTCCAGGCTGTTATCCATGATGCTGTTGCCCCGGGCGAGTGCCAGCACCTGACGCCCACTGCGTTGCAGCACACTGTACAAGCGCATCCTCCGGTCGGCAACTTCCACCTCTGCCGACAGCAGAAAGTATGAACTGCTCTCACCCAACAGTTGCTCGGTCTCCACCATCTGTTCCCGCTTACCCGCCAGGACCGCAGTGTCAAAAAAAGCGTCCATATCGGCAAACCCGGGGCCCGGCGACCTCTGTTGTTCAAACAGCGCTGCCCCGTCGGCCACACTAAGAGGGCTGAGGTCGTCGTCGGCATTGAGCGAGCGCAACACCATACTGCCGGCAGTGTGAATGTTGAGTTTTGCCGACTGCTGCGGCCACACGGTAACCCAGGGTTCCAGTGCCCAATACAACTCCGGCGTTATGCCCGCAACCGCGCGCAATTCGCTGACACTGGCCATGGCTCTGTTCCCTGTCCGATAACCCGGTGTCTGGCCAAAGTAATAATCGTCCTCGGCCCCATCGAAGGCAGGTACAGTATCCGCATCCAGCCAGTCGGTGACTGCCTCCGTAATGACGCTCGCCTCCTGCACACTGAGTTGCGGCTCACCCAGCGCCTGCAGCAGCCGGATGAACTGGGCCTGTGCCGGTGTAAAGCGAGGCTTATCCGTCTGAGAACCACTGTCACTCTCCTGCCGCTCAACCCTCGTCGCCAGGCCATTCAGGTTGAATCTTCCTTGCAAATCGCGCAGGCAGCCGGTCATCCAGCCACCCTCGTCCAACGGATAGGGGGTGGGCGGCACCTGGGCCCATGGCTCGAGGGGCATCAGTAGGTCATCGCGCGGGCTGTCCTGATCTTCCATGTCGTAGTCCGCCTGCAGCGCCATGGCTGCCAGCGCCTCTGCCCCGCGCAAATAGGCATTGGCCTGCTCTGCCACAAGAATATTGGCAGCGCGTTGATAAAATCGGTTGAACTCAGACTCCATGGCGACCGCCAGTGCGGTACACAACGCGAAAACCAGCAGCGCCACGATGAGGG
This sequence comes from uncultured Haliea sp., assembly GCA_963977485.1. Classification (GTDB taxonomy): domain Bacteria; phylum Pseudomonadota; class Gammaproteobacteria; order Pseudomonadales; family Halieaceae; genus JARRPM01. Next base: position 767,730 of record CAXBOW010000001.1, on the reverse strand, counting down.
CGGCACCCGATTGGGCTCGCGGTGCAACGGGTTGAGGACCACGCCCGCTTCTCGCACCCGTGACTCTCTGGCTATAGCGGTGGCAGGGCATATATTCTCCTGAGCTCACCCATGTCTTCGAGTTGCAGCCTGAGCTCCAGTGCTGCAGGCGGCGGAAGGTCAATATCCGGGGCACTGGTATCCGCTACCCAACTGGCCTCCCAGCCCCGGGTATCAACGGTCAGGCCCCTGCCCTCGCGCTCCACCCTGGCCAGGTCACCCAAAAACACCACTTCAAGTACCTCCACGCCCTCCAGCAGCAGCACTTCTTGCGGCTGGGTATCTGGCGCCCGATCCAGCACAGGATAGGAATCGCGCCACAATGCATCGTCCTCCACCCGATAATTAACCCGTTGCAAATTGCTGCGTGGCAAGCCGTTGGGGTTATGCCACCCGCCTCGGGTGAAGCTCAGCGCAAAGCGCGCTGCTGCCCCGCCGGCCATGGCGGGCTCCGTCTGCCCAAATTCATCGCGCACTGGGCGCGGTACAAACTGGCGTAGATCACGGCTGATAATCATCCAGGCCCGGTTCAGCTCATAGGTGCGTTGTGCTGTTACCCGGGTACTTTCCACAGCCTGCATCGCAGTGGAGAGACTGCTGTAGGCCACGGCCGCAACAAACGCGGTAATCGCCAGGGCGATCAGTACCTCAATCAGCGTAAAACCGGCACTTGACCTATTCACCTTCTTCACTCGCCGCCAGGTCTGCACCCAGATCCGCCGAGAGAAATGCCACCAGCGTATACAGCGCTGTCTCACCCCGCTCCTCATCTACCGTTATGTCGATCTGTATACGGTAAAAATTGTTTGCCTCGGTGGGCTGACTTTCCAGCCACCAGTACCAGTCTCTGTCAGCCATGGATGCCATACCGCTGTCCTTGCCTTGCAGCAGGCTCTGGCCTGCAGTGGACAGGATACGCAATTCCTCGAACTTATTGGACGCCACCATCTGGGCGATAGATTTGTCACGCAAATAGCCGGTGGCGTCCACATGCTGGTAAAGGGTGACCAACAGGGCCGGCAGCGCTACCGCCACCACCGCCAGTGCCACCATCACTTCCACCAGCGTAAAGCCGGCCTGCAGTCGCCTCTTTAGCGGGTGGTTCCCGGGAAGACGCGTTGTGCCATTATTCATCCTCCGGCGCCTCGCCCCGCGGCAACACTTTAAAGCGCCCCAACAGATCCCATTCCACTCGCCATAACAATTCACCCTTGTCCTCGCGAATAATGTCGATAGTACCCGCAGTGGTCTCGCCACTTGAATAAAACACCACCTGGGGCGCAGCATCTTCCTGCACGCCATCCAGGCCGAGTTCTGCAACGGGGGAGTCCTCCAGAGCGAGCCGTATTTCCAGGCCCGCCGGCAACGTCTGCCCGGTAAAGACGTTCTTGCCGCTCTCGGGAACTTGCCAGCCATCCAGTCGTCGCTCGCGCCACCCATAGCGAAATACCGTGTCGCCGTCCACATCATCCCGTTGCAGCAACAAGCCGTAATCCCGCCCCATCATCTGCGCCTCGTCCAGCGCATAGCTGGCAACCTCCGCCAGGCTGCGTACCTGGGCCTGCAATTTAATGTCCTGTCCGCCGGAGTTGACTGTCAGCGAGGCCAGGGATGTGACCAGCACAATCACTATCAGCGTAACCAGCAGTTCCAGCAGGCTGAAGCCCGCCTGGCGCAGCCCCTTCACAACGGCTTATTCCTCCTCGCGCCAGTTACCGATGTCCTCATTCTGGCCTTCTCCACCGGACAGCCCGTCTGCGCCCAATGAATAAATATCAATCTCGCCGTTTTCCCCGGGACTGAGATAGAGGTAGGGCCGCCCCCAGGGATCAAAAGGCACCTCTTGCAGGTAACCGCCAGTCTTGAAGTTGCGCGGTTCCGGGTCGAGGCTGCTGGGTTCGACCAGTGCCTCCAGGCCCTGTTCCGTCGTAGGGTAAACGTAGTTGTCCAGGCGGTAGATCTTGAGTGCTGTCTCGATCGATTTGAAATCAGCATAGGCCTTTTGCACCCTCGCCTCGTCCGCGCGATTTAGCACCGTGGGTGCTACCACGCTGATCAACAAACCCATGATCACCAGCACTACCAGTATCTCCACCAGGGAGAATCCGTGCTGAGTTTTTGCCATAGTTTTCATAAAGTCATTTCACCATTGTATTGAGATCAAAGATTGGGAGCAGTATAGCGAGCACAATCGTCAGCACCATGCCGCCCATAAAAACCACCATCAGCGGCTCGAACAGGCTCATCATCGTACCCAGCGTCATTTCCAGCTCCCGCTCCTGGTTCGTTGCTGAACGCTCCAGCATGGTATCCAGTTCACCGCTGGCCTCGCCGCTGGCAACCATATGCACCATCATCGGCGGAAAGTGACCGCTTTGCTGCAGTGCCCGGTTCAGACTGCTGCCCTCCTCCACTCGCTCGGCAACCACCGCAGTGTCCGCCTGCAAGACCAGATTCGTGAGCACCTGGCCGGCTATGCGCAAGGCCTCCAGCAGCGGCACGCCACTGGCCATGAGGATACTCAACGTCGAGGCGAATCGCGCCGTATCGAGGGCAATAAGCAGCCGTGACAACCCGGGTATTCTTAGCAGAAAACCGTGCCATCTTCGTCGACGCTGTCGATTGCGCAACAGCCAGCGCGCAATGAAAATTGCCGCTACTACGGCCACCAACAGCCAGACGCCATAGTCCCGGAAAAAATCGCTGGCACCGATCAGGCCCCGGGTCAGCAGGGGCAGCTCTTTCCGGCTGTGAGCGAATATCCCCACCAGTTCGGGCACGACAAATACCATCAGGGCCACAACAACGGCGATTGCCACACCCACAAGAATAAAGGGGTAAATCATGGCCATCTTTAACTTCTGCCCGGTGTACTGCCGCTGCTCGGTGTAATCCGCCAGCTGTTCCAGCACAGGCCCCAGAAAACCGGCATGCTCTCCTGCCTTTACCATGGCCCGGTACATCTCGTTAAAGACGTGGGGAAATTCTCCCATGGCATAGGCCAGCGTATGGCCCTCGGCAACCCGGGAACGCACCTGTAACAGGGTACCCTTAATGCGCGGGCTGCGACTTTGTTGCGCCGCGGCCTGTAGCGCCTCATCCAGAGGCAGATTGGACTGCACCAGCGTAGAGAGCTGGCGCGTCAACAGCGCCAGGTCACCGGTGCCGATACTCCGGCGCAACAGCGGCATTCTCCAGCCGTTGGCGGCGGGCTCCGGGCGGTTGGCCACGGTCACTTCCACCGGCCGCAAACTCTGGCCGCGCAATTGGGTACGCACCTGCCGCTCGGAGTCGCCCTCAAGTACGCCGCGGACCAGCTTTCCATCCGGGTTGAGCGCGCGATAGCGAAAGGCTGTCATGATTTAATCCCGCACTGTCAGGCGACCGCAGTCACCCTCAGCACTTCTTCAATACTGGTTTCACCCGCCAGCACACGGCTGCGGCCATCTTCATCGATACCCGGATAACGCTGGCGCGCCTGCGCCAATATAGCCTGCTCGCTCTCGCCGTCGTAAATCATCGCGCGCATCGTGTCGTCCACCTCGATCATCTCGTAGATGCCGGTCCGGCCGCGGTAGCCACCGTAGTTGCAGTGCTCACACCCCTTCGCCTTGTAGATTGTGGTCTCGGGCGCATCCTCGGCAAGGTGCAGTATGTCCCGCTCTGCCCTGCTGGCCGCCGTGGGTTCCCGGCACTCGGTGCACAGCAGGCGCACCAGGCGCTGAGCCATCACGGCCAGTAGGCTGGAGGACAATAGAAAAGGTTCGATACCCATATCTTTCAGTCGTGTGATGGCACCAACAGCGGTATTAGTATGCAATGTAGACAGTACCAGGTGCCCTGTCAGTGAGGCCTGCACTGCGATCTCCGCCGTCTCCAGGTCGCGAATCTCACCTACCATTACCACGTCGGGATCCTGCCGCAAGATAGCCCGTAAACCGCGGGCAAAAGTCATATCCACCTTGGTATTCACCTGCGTCTGCCCCACACCCGGCAACATATATTCAATCGGATCCTCGATGGTAAGAATATTTCGGCTTGCCTCGTTGATATGCGAGAGGCCGGCGTACAGTGTTGTCGTCTTGCCTGAACCGGTGGGACCCGTCACCAGAATGATGCCGTGCGGACTGCGCAGGAACTTCTGGTAGGCCGTCATGACGCGTTCATTCATCGCCAACTGGGACAGCTTCAACTGGCCAGCGGCCGTGTCCAACAAACGCAAAACCACTCTCTCGCCGTGAGCGGAAGGAATAGTAGACATGCGGATATCGACCGAATGGCCGGCAATCTTGACTGAGATCCTGCCGTCCTGCGGCACACGTTTTTCCGCTATGTCCAGCCTGGCCATAACCTTGAGGCGCGACACCAACAGGGGCGCCAGCATTTTCTTCGGTGACAACACTTCCATCATCACCCCGTCGATGCGATAGCGCACGCTGAGGCGGTTTTCAAAAGTTTCGATATGAATATCCGAAGCCTTATCCCGCACTGCCTGGGATAAAATGGCATTGATCAACCGAATAATAGGTGCATCGTCTTCCGCCTCCATCAGGTCGCCGGTCTCCGGAATCTCGTCCGCGAGCCTGCTCAGATCAACATCGGCTCCAATGTCTTCCGCCATCTGCACCGCCGCATTATTGTCGCGCTGATAGGCCAGGGTAAGACGGCGTTGGAAATCGGTGGCGGAAACCTGCTGCAGCGCAAAAGGCTTACCCAGGTAGCGCCGCATTTCCGCCAGCACCTCCAAAGAGGGAGTTGCCTGGTGCACGACGATGGGTTGATCGTCACTAAAATCCAGCAGCACACTGTTCTGCTGGGCATAGGTGAATGGCAGGCTGCGCGGCCCATCGGAGACGCTGTCAGTGACCGCTTCAGCGGTCAGTGCCTCTGTCACTAGGGGCTCTCCGGTGTTTCTTCAGGGGTCTCTACCTTGATCTCGTCCAACTGTTTCAACTGTTCCTCCCACTCTGGCAGCATCGGGATCTGGTCGTCATCCAGGTAGAGCAGACCTCTTTCCTTGCGCAGCGTCTGCTGATCGCGAATGTATCGATATTTTTCGGCAGTGGCACCGGCGAGATCGTTGTTATCGCGGATAATGGTAGGACGGATAAAGATTAGCAGATTGGTTTTGGTGACCTTTTCTCCATCGATGCGAAACAGGCGGCCCAAATACGGGATGTCCCCCAGCAGCGGTACCTTCTGAGTGGCGTCCTGCACATCGTCTTTGATCAGCCCGCCCAATACCACCACTCGATTGTCCTGGGCCAATACCTTGGTTTGGATCTTGCGTTCATTGGTAATCAGGTCGGAGGCAATCGCCGATATGCCGCTGATGCTGGACACCTCCTGCGTGATATCCAGCACCACCGAATCGCCATCGTTGATGTGTGGTGTCACGGTAAGTGTGATGCCAACATTCTCACGCTCAATGGTCTGGAAGGGATTTTGTGCGCCATCCCCGCCCGCCCCGGTGCTGGTAAAGGAGCCAGTGACAAAGGGTACGTTCTGGCCCACGGTAATATAGGCCTCCTGATTATCAAGGGTGAGGATACTGGGAGTGGACAGAATGTTGGAGTTGCTCTGCTCCTCCAGTGCAGTGAGAACGACCGCCATGGTCAGGCTGTCGCTGACCTGCCCCCAACCCATGGTAGTGCCGCCGGTATTGGCCAGTGCACCCGCAAGGCCGGCGAGGCTGATATCGTCGGTATCATCGTCTGGCAGAATGCCTTCGGCGATTGTGCGCGCAGTGGCGTCTGCCGCATTGATATTACTGCCAAAGGCACCGCTGGAGTCTGCAAACAGCCACTGAAGGCCCAGGTCCTGGCCGTCGATGACTTCCATTTCCACAATGATGGCCTCTACAAGCACCTGTGCCCGGCGGATATCGAGACGATGGATAACCGCCTCTATCGATGCCATCTGGTCGGTATCAGCAGTAATGATAAGGGAGTTGGTGCCCTCATCTGCCTCGATAGTGGCGGAGCTGTCCGTCCGGGCTTTCTTGGCGCCCTCACTGTTGTCGAGCCGGTTAATGTTTTGCATGACCCGAGTAAGCACATCGGCTATGTCGCCGGCCTGGGCATATTGCAGGTAAATGACCTTCACATTTCCGCTCTGTTCAAGTGGGGTATCCAGATACTTCAACAAACTCCGAATACGTGCGCGTTCCAGCTCGTCACCACTGACCAGAACACTGTTGGTACGGGCATCTGCCACCAACAATACTTCCGACTCGCCGCCGCTCTGCTTGGCTGCGGATTTGGCCAACTGATCAAGCATGGACACCACGTTTTCCGCCACCGCGTAGCGCAGTTTGATAATATCTGTCTGCTCTACGGCGGACTGATCCATACGATTGATGATGTCGCGGATGCGATCAATATTGGAGGACAGATCGGAAATAATAATGGCGTTGCTGGGCGCGTAGGCGGCCATATGGGCCTGCTGTGGCACCAGCGGCCGCAATACCGGTATCAGCTTTGCCGCCGAGATATTATCGAGCTTGATAACCTCCGTCACATACTCGTCGCTGGCCCTGCCAGAGGACCCGTCGCGCACCTGTACCGGTGCGGAGCGAGCATCCTTGTTCTGGATAACCCGGATCACCCCGCCGGAACGCACCGCGGTATACCCGTGCACCTCCAGAATGGATAGAAACAGCTCGTATAACTCGTCGCGAGACACCGGCTTGCTGGACACCACCCGGACCTTGCCCTTGACCGAGGGGTCAACAACGATAGTCGTGTCGGTCGCTTCCGCCACAAATTTGATCAGTTCCTGGATATCGGTTTCTTTCAGATTTACCGTGAAATCCTGAGCGATCACAGCACCGCTCACAACTGCAAGAGACATAAACGCCGCAAGGAGAGCACCGCGGACTGATCGGATCAAGACTTTCACTTAGCTATATCCCTCTGTGCTGGTTCTGCTTCGAGTACAGGTGCATGACTATGGTTCCTGCGCGTCACCGAGATTCACACTTACGGTGACCGGCTGGTCATCTCGCTGCAGCTCAAATACAGCCTCGCTGGCGGAGCGCATGGTTTGGTAAAGACGAATGGCATTGGCCGGATCGTTGAGCGCGATGCCATTCACACTGGTAACCAGGTCCCCCGAACGGAAACCCAGCAGTTTAAATTGATCCTGTTCTTTCCCTGGAGCGATGCGGTAGCCCCGCAACTCGCCATTTTCCCTCACAGCACTGACAGATACTACATCCGCCAGGGCCTGTGGGTTCTGATACAGACGATCTCTGTATGTGCGCGCCAGGGCTGAGGCATCGCCACCCCAAGCTGCAGTTGGCGCCTGCTGGGAGCGACGCTGGGGCGGCGGTTGCAACGCCAGCTGAGAATCCAACGAAGAGTCGTCAAACAGTTCCAGTAATTCGTAAGTCCCGCCGTTATCCAGCACCACCTGCCGTGGCATCACCTTGGCCAGCGTAACCCGCCCGGACAAGGGCAGCTTATCTTCAACCGCATAGATATCCTGCTTTGATTTGTGCTCGATCACGGCATAACCGAGCCCCTCCTCGGAGGATGCCAATACACCCCGCAGTTTCAGGTCAAGGCGGGTTTCCCGGGCGCCCTTCTCGATACCATCCCGGCTGGAAACTGTGTCGATATCGACCTCCGCCACCTGTGCCGCCGGGCCCGCTGCGCCAACCTCCCCAAACAGGTGCCAACCCTGCAACTGACCGATATCAACGGGGTCATCGCTGCCCGAGGTAACAGCAAGGCTCACAGGATTGATAACCCCGGCATCTGCGGGGAGAGATGCATCGCCAGCGGGCAGCAGTGCCCATATCAGCTGCGACAGAGCCAACACCCCCCAGACTGCAAATAACACCCCAAGCCCGTGCCGCAGACGGCGTAAACGTGCGGGCTGGGCAAGGGAGCGAACCGCGTTTTCCAGAGCCTCGCTTGCACGCCGCGACGCATCATTGGAATTACTTAGCCATTTGGCCGGCAAATCGCACTCCCGATAGTTACCTGTTACCCATCACGGGTTTTGACTGCACCCGATTATAGGGGGCGCAGTTGAAAGTTAAAACTGCACTGCATGTAAAACAGGCCTCAACCGCCGTGCGAAAGGCGGGTTTATTGTGGCAGGGGCTGTCAGGCGTCAAGAGACTGATAGTAGTCGGACAGAATTTTTGCCACTTCCGGACGGGAAAACTCCGGCGGTGGCGCGATACCCTTGCCCAACATTTCCCGTACGGCTGTTCCGGACAGCAATACAAAATCGTCCTTTGAATGGTCCGGCACATCACACATCATCACCACTTTATTCAGCTTCTTGCTGTAGGCCGTGTGGTCAGCGCGGAAAATTTCCAGCTCCAGCGCGTGCGCGGGGACCTCATCATCAAAAATCGTCTGGGCGTCAAAGCCGCCGTAATAGTCTCCCACGCCGGCATGGTCACGACCCACAATCAGGTGGGTACAGCCGGAATTCTGACGGAACACCGCATGCAATACCGCCTCTCTGGGGCCCGCGTACAGCATATCGAAGCCATAGCCGGTAACCATCACTGTGTTAGCCGGGAAATACACCTCCACCATCTTGCGGATAGACGCGTCGCGCACATCGGCGGGAATATCACCAGGCTTGAGCTTACCCAGCAACATATGGATCAGAATACCATCGGCTTTTAGCTGTTCCAGGGCCATGCGGCACAACTCCTCATGGGCCCGATGCATGGGGTTGCGCGTCTGGAAAGCCACCACCTTTTCCCAGCCGTGCTCGGCAATTTCATTGCGAATTTCCACAGCGGTGCGGAACGTGTCCGGGAAGTCCGTCTGGAAATAGGAGAAGTTCAGTACCTGGATTGGTCCGGACAACAGCGTTTGGCCAGCCTCGTTGAAAGTGGCTACCCCTGGGTGCTTGGGATCCAGGGTGCGGAAGATTTTCTCGGCCATAAACGCCATCTGGTCGTCGGTAATGGTTTCAACCGCCTCGACATCCATTATGGCCAACACGGGATTACCCTCAACATTGGGGTCGCGCAGAGCTATTCGACTGCCCGCAATAACACCGCTTTCGCTGGTTCGATTCAGGATCGGGATGGGGAAAAACAGGCCGTCTACGGTATACATCTTTTCAGCGACGCTCAGGGCATCGGCCAGGTTCATGTATCCCGTGAGCGGATTGAAATAGCCGCCACCGAGCATGACGGCATTGGCAGCTGCGGCTGAGTTCACCAGCAGCGAGGGCAGCGATTCAGCCTCTTTTATCAGGGCATGGCGCTGTTCAGTGTCATAGACAAAAAGCGGATTAAGTTCGTCAGAACCGTGGGGCTTGATCATGGCTGGCTCCTGCTCAGGAATTAATGATGCCGCGCTCGCGCAGCGCTAAAAGAATGTGCTCTACTTCCTCGGCCAGGGTCTCCTGGTCGGAGTGCAAGTGTATTTCCGGCTTGGGTGGCGCTTCGTAGGGGTCGTCGATACCGGTAAAGTTCTTGATCTCCCCGGCACGGGCTTTCTTGTAAAGACCCTTGGGGTCGCGACTCTCGGCGGCCTCCAGCGAGCAATCCACGTAGATCTCGATAAAGTCCATGCCCGCTTCTTCGTGCAGCGCTCGCACCTGATCGCGGTCGGCAGCGTAGGGGCTGATGAAACTACTGAGGGCAATCACACCGGAATCGACGAACAATTTCGCCACTTCCCCGATACGACGAATATTCTCGGTTCTATCCTCGGCGCTGAAACCCAGGTTCTTGTTAATCCCCATGCGCACATTGTCCCCGTCGAGACGATAAGCCAGCACACCCATTTCGCTGAGGATACCTTCCAATTCCACCGCGACAGTACTTTTACCGCTGCCGGACAAGCCGGTAAACCACAGGGTTGCACCTTTGTGCCCAAGTATTTTCGCCCGGTGTTCACGTGTGATATCACCTTCGTGCCAGTGCACATTGGTCGCCTTCTGTTCTGCCATGATATGTATTCTCCAGTCTTGATTCAGATTCGGGTGGTCGATTACACGGCCTCTGCGTGCCAGCTGGTCGCCGCCGCCTGAATTTTACACGACAGGCGAGGAACTGTTTGTTACAGGCTGGTCAGGGAAGGCAAGGTCTCAACCGGATCGCGCTGGGATTGTACCACTTTCGCGCCCGGAAACACCTTGAACACTAGATATAGTGGTTGAGCAGGGATAGCACCAACATCACACCTACCAGAGGCAACAACCAACGCTGCAACTGCTGCGCTCTCGCGGAATCGGCGGGCCCTGAAAAGTGCTTGGATACCACCGCGATAAGGGCGACCCCGGCAAATATCAGTACCAACAACACCAGCAGGTTCATTTTGGCGCGGGCACCAACCGATACACTTCCGGAATCTGCTCTATGCAATCGACAGAACAATTCAGATCTTTCAGCAACCCGTCCTCAAGACTGTAAACCCAGCCATGCACCGTGAGAGACTGGCCCCGCGTCCAGGCGTTCTGGGCAATGGAGGTGTGGCAGACATTGGCCACCTGGGCGATCACATTCAGTTCACATAGCAGGTCGAGCTTGTCTTTCTCATTCGCCAGAGCATTTATTCTCGCGTGAGACTGATGCAACACATCCTTGATATTGCGCAGCCAGTTATTGATCAGTCCGTTATCCATATTCTCATAGGCGGCGCGAATACCACCGCAGCCATAGTGGCCGACAACCACGATGTGCTTTACCCGCAAAACCTCTACGGCGTACTGCATTACCGTCAGACAATTAAGATCGGTATGGACAACCATATTGGCGACGTTTCGATGCACGAAAATTTCGCCGGGCATCATATCGACAATCTGGTTGGCGGGAACGCGACTATCGGAACAGCCTATCCAGAGGTATTCCGGGTTTTGCTGGGCTGCGAGCTTGGCAAAAAAACCGGGGTCACTGGTGCGAACCTTGTCGGCCCAACGTCGATTTTTCTCGAATAAGTCCTCGAGCTTCCTGGGATTGCTGTCACTCATTTCAACGTTCTCAGACTATCAGCGTACTCAGCCGGGAAAGCGTGACGCGGTTCCCCCCTTTGGTCTGGGACAAGGCCAGCCCCTTGCTCGCAACGTTTTCCATTTGCCTGGCGAGATGGGGCATATCCACTGCGGGAAACTGCTGAGGCTCCCAGGTGACCAGACCGATACTGATAGTTACCTGCAGAACCGCGCCACGGCCATCGTCCACAGCAAAACCCTCGATATCATTTCGCATTCGCTCGGCTATTTCCTGACCGAGCATCTCTCCGCACGCGGGAATAAGCAGGGCAAATTTGGAGCGAGAGAGCCGCGCCAGCATATCGGTGGCCCGCAGGTCAGACGATATGCGCTCCGTGACTTTTTTGACCACAAACTGACCGCTGCGCTCGCCGTAGTGGTCATACAACTCGTCAAATTCGTCAATTTCCAGTATCAGGATGGTCAGCGCCTGGTCGGCGCGGCGGGCCCGGGCAATTTCCCGGGTAATGTCTTTTTCAAATCCCCGCAGGTTACTAATTTGAGTGAGCGGATCAAGCATGGTCAACTGGGATACCTGCTGGCGTGACACTGCTCCCTTGAAACAGGAGGAGATCATGGTGGCCAGGTGAGAAATCAACTCCTCTTCCTGCTCTCCAACAATCAGTGTGTCATCCTGCAGGCCGAGGTGCAGACTGCCGATCATACGCCCGCTATCTGTGAGCGGCATCAGCAATGCATAGTCTATCCCCTGCTCCGATTTCAGCACCTCGAACATGCGCGAATCGGTGGGGTCAAGTAACACCACGTCCGGCTCCAGCTCGTAAAGCTCCTGCATCACAAAGGCATCCTGATGCAATTGCAGACTGTGCCCATAGCGCTGACCGCCGACTATCAAATCGGCCAGTATGTTCTCCGGATCGTATAGCCAGAGCTCCGCAACGCGAAAGGAGAAATGGCGGGGCATACTGACAAGCAAAATTTCCAGCAGGGCCTGCAGATCGACGGCACTCAGCAGCATATGCTCCAGCTGCTGGGTTTGCAGGTACAGGTATCGGTTAATCGTGACAGTTTCAGCAAGGCGACGATTAAGTACCTCGCTCCTGGACTCAACCGGAGGTGCCCCCTGGATCTCCTCACCCTGCCCGCTCGAATCCTGATCCTCGACCATCTGCACCATCCACCCACTTCGCGCCGGGCTGCAAATCGCGCCCGATCATCAATTTTGTTGGCAACCAAGTGTAAGCGCCCTATACTGGCGATGCAAACCTGGGGGTGGCCCGAGCAACAGTATTCGGGCCTGAGACACTAAATGGTGAACCCTTTGAACCTGATCCGGTTAATACTGGCGTAGGGAGAGGTGTCGCCAGATTGATTTCCCCCTCCATGCGTCCCGCCGGTCAATTATCCAATGTCCGTTGTGAGGAGCATTATGAAGTACCCCATTTCGCTATTTTCCATCGCTTTGTTGGCGGCAACACCTGTCGCCGCAGAAACCCGTGTACTGGAAGAGGTGATCGTTAATGCGGAGCTGCGCTCCGCACCCCTGTTGGATCAGGTGGGCAGCACCAGTGTCATCAGTGCCCGGGATATCCGCGAACGGGAAGCCCAACATCTGGAGGGCGTCCTCGCACTGGCACCCAACGTCAATTTCGCCGGAGGCACCTCGCGCGCGCGTTTTTTCCAGATCCGGGGTATAGGCGAGCGCAGCCAGTTTCAGGAACCACTGAACCCGTCGATAGGCCTGGTCATCGATGGCATCGACTTCAGCGGTCTGGGTGCTGCCGGCACCCTGTTTGACGTGTCCCAGGTAGAAATACTGCGCGGCCCACAGGGCACGCTGCACGGGGCCAATGCGCTGGCGGGTCTGATCAACATCCGCTCGGCAGCGCCAGAGAGTGAGCCCAGCCTGCGCCTGGAAGCCAGCGCCGCTGAATACAACAGCTGGTCCACTGGCATTGTGGGTACAGGCCCACTGATCGACGATCAGCTACTCTACCGTCTGGCGGTCAACCAGTTCAAAAGTGACGGCTTTATAGACAACGATTACCTCGGCCGCAGCGACACCAACGGCCAGGACGAAACCACTATCAGGGGAAAACTGCGCTGGCTGCCCGGCCCGCGGGATACCATCGACTTGACAGTCCTGTATGTTGATGCGAACAACGGCTATGACGCATTCTCCCTGGATAACACCCGAAACACGCTGTCTGACGAGCCCGGCAAGGATAAACAGAAGTCTACGGCCCTGGGCCTGGAGTGGCACCGGGAGCTGGACAAACTGCGCCTGGAGAGCTCGGTTACCGGCGCCACCTCGAACAGCAGCTACAGTTTCGACGAGGACTGGAGCTTTGTCGGTATCGCGCCCGGTTGGGAGTACTCTTCAAAGGATCAATACAAGCGCGACCGGGACAGTTACAGCGCCACAGTGCGCCTGCTCTCGGAAGAAGACAGTCGCATATTCGGAGACAGCACTGACTGGGTGGCCGGCCTCTATTACCTGGGTGACCGGGAGCAATTGCACCGGCAGTACACTTACCTTGAGAACGACTTTCACAGCAACTATGACACAGACACTTACGCTCTGTTCGGACAGCTGGACACACAACTGAATGATCGCTGGACCTTGATTTCCGGCTTGCGAGTTGAGCGTCGCTACACGGATTACGACGACAATAATGGGGTGGACAGCAGCCCGGACAAGGATCTGTGGGGCGGCAGGCTGGCACTGCAGTACACCATAGACAATAACAAAATGGCCTACGCCGAAATATCGCGTGGTTATCGCGCCAACGGCGTTAACGCCAACATCCTCGCCAGCATCGAAACCAGCGATGATCCAGAGGTAGGCGCAGAGCTGCGGGCACTGCAGTTTTTTGACGAAGAATCTCTCATCAATTATGAGATTGGCTTCAAGGGAAGCCTGCTGCAGCAAACCCTGCAAACCCGCCTCGCGGTGTTCTACATGGACCGGGACGACCAGCAGGTTAAAGGCTCCCTGGTCATCCCGCGACCCGATGGCAGCACAGCGTTTATCGACTACACCAGTAACGCCGCCAGCGGCAACAACTACGGTATGGAGTTGGAACTAACCTGGCTACCCACCGATGATCTGATGCTGTTCGCAAACCTGGGCTTACTGAAAACAGAATTCGACGAGTACATCGACGCCGACGGCAACGATCTGTCCGGACGGGAGCAAGCGCAGGCGCCGAAGTACCAATACGCCGTGGGTGGACACTATGATTTCGGTGCCGGCTTTTATTTGCGCCTTGACGTGGAAGGCCGCGACAGCGCGTACTTTTCCGATCGACACGACCTGAAGTCGCCCTCTTACGATCTGCTGAACGCACGAGTGGGATACAGCAATGAGCAGTGGTCCATAGCCCTGTGGGCCCGCAACCTCACGGATGAGAACTACTATGTCAGGGGCTTTGGTACCTTTGGCAACGACCCGCGCAAAGAGTATGCCGTGGAGCCCTACTATCAATACGGCGAGCCCCGGGTGGTCGGGGTAAGCACAAGCTTTACTTTCTGAATCAGGAGCCAGACATGAAACTGACAGCCGAAATGAGCCTGTACCCACTGCAGGAAGAGTATATCCCCGCCATCCAGGGGTTTATCGACAGCGTGCGCGCACACACAGACCTGGAGGTCATCAGTAACGCGATGAGCACACAGATCTGCGGTGATTACACCCGGGTGTTTGAAGTGGTCAGCGAGGCATTGGCAACCAGTACCCGTACCTTTGGCAAACAGGTACTGGTAGTGAAGTTTATTCCCTGGGAGCTCGAATTAACGCCATGAGCGAACAGGGCCTGGCGGACTCGCTGCTGCAGGCTGCCCAGGCGATGACTTTCTGGGAAGTCGCTGCTGTGATACTGGGCATCGCCTACCTCCTGCTTGCGATGAAAGAGAGCCTGTGGTGCTGGTACGCGGCATTTATCAGCACCGCAATTTTCCTTGTCTTGTTCTGGGATGTTGGCCTGTTAATGGAATCCGGGCTGCAGGTATATTACCTGGCGATGGCGGTATACGGTTGGTGGCAATGGCAACGGGGCGGCGCAGCCCATACTGAGCTGACCATCTCCAGCTGGGGGGGCCGCCAGCACACGATTGCACTGCTGGCGGTACTGCTTGTGTCCACAGCCAGTGGCGCACTTCTGGCACAGTTCACCAATGCCGCACTGCCCTACCTTGATTCTTTCACCACCTGGGGCAGCATTCTCACCACCTGGATGGTGGCCCGAAAAATCCTGGAAAACTGGCTGTACTGGCTGGTGATCGACAGTGTTTCCATTTATCTTTACCTCGACAGGGAGTTGTACCTCACCGCTCTGCTATTCGCCGCCTACCTCATCATCGTATTGTTCGGATACCGCAAATGGTTACTGCACTACCGGGCAACATCCGGCTAAAACTTGATCAAACTCTCGTGCAGTGGCAACACTGGGATGTCAATCCACCCCTGCCGCGGGCACCTGCTGTCGTCTCTATATTGGGTGCAGGTCTAAGCAACTTCAGTGTGTTGGTCGAAGCAGGCCGGCAGTTTGTGATACGTATTGACGGTATCACCCCCTCCGCACACGGCTTAAACCGCCAGGGAGAATGGCGCACCCTGATCGCAGCTCACCGCGCCGGCCTGGCGCCCCGGCCCTGTTACTTCAACCCTGAACTGGACAGCCTGGTGTGCGACTACCTCACACCCGACGAGCAACAGCCTGTGGATGTCAACGAGATAGCCAGGCTGTTTCGAGGCATCCACCAACTGCCCGCCAGGCACCATCGACTGGACCTGGCAGAACGTATCCTGAGTTACGAGAAACGCCTGGCACATCGGCACCCGGAGCGAACGACACAACTGGCGGCATTCAGGCGCGGAGTGTCCGAATTACTGGATTCCACTGATAGCGATCGACAGCCGTTGGTGCTATGCCACAACGACTTACTGCGCGCCAACCGTCTCTGTAGCGGCGGCAAACTGTACGCCCTTGACTGGGAATACGCCGCCATGGGCAGCCGCTGGTACGATCTGGCGGTCGTTGCGGCCGGAGATAACCTGGAGCCTGCAGCCATAGAAAAGTTGCTGGAGGTTTATACAGGCAAACCGCCAACTGCAACAGAACTGCAGTTTATTACGCGATACGGCTGCCTGTATCGCTATCTGGAATTGCTGTGGTATCTGGTACAGGACTACCCCGCTCTCGAGTACTGGCAAATTCAGGAAAAGTTGGAGCAATTAAGTGAAAACCTCTACCAGGCCGGAATTTAAGATAAGAAATTTGGCGCATCCCGGCGATCTACACCTGGTTGAAGGCCTGACTTTGAGCACAGAAACGGTAAATCGGGTAACAGCCGCTAATCCCGGAAATTGGTAAACTGCAACGGCACCCCAATCTCTGCTTTGCGCAGCAACGCCATTGCACTCTGCAAATCGTCACGCTTCTTGCCGGTTACCCGCACCTGATCCGCCTGGATCTGCGCCTGAACCTTCATTTTCGCCTCCTTGATTTGCTTCACGATGGTCTTGCACTGGGCGCTATCGAGACCGTTCCGCAGCACTATTGTCTGCTTCACCTGTTTTCCTGTCGTTACCATCTCGCCGCAGTCCATCGCCCCCGGATCGATATCGCACTTGATCAGTGCTGAGCGCAACATATCTTCCATCTGAACCACCTGGAACTCGGCTTCCGCGGTAAGCACCACAGTGTGCTCCTCGCGTTCAAAGGATGCCTGCACCCCTTTAAAATCGAAGCGATTGGTCACGATCCTGCTGGCCTGGTCCACGGCATTGGTAAGCTGGTGCAGATCTACTTCCGAAACGACATCAAATGATGGCATAGTGCCTCTCCCTCTACTCGGTTCAACAACTGGAGCTACATAGTAATGAGCTGCAGCAAGTTTACAATCCCGTACAGCGCAGTCGGCAAATGAGCGCCGCTCACTGGCACGTGCTGGGCGCCGGTGCAATGGGTTGCCTGTTCGCCAGCAAGCTGCAGCGCGCAAATTGCCCGACCACCCTGTTGCTGCGCAGGGCACCCACCGCAAAGTACACGACCGTCAATATTGAAGAGGGCGACACCCAAACCAGTGTGCGGTTGCAGCAGTCGGCTGCTACCGACCCGGGCTCCATCGCTTTGCTACTTGTTACCACCAAGGCGCAGGACGTGTGTGCCGCTGTCCAGTCAGTGGCCCACCGGTTGAACGACTCCAGCCAGGTATTGTTGCTGAGTAATGGACTGGGCTTCGGCGACGAGTTACGCGCAATCCTGCCCGATCTGAAACTATTTTTTGGCACAACCACAGAGGGCGCCTATCGTCTTGCTGAGCAGCATATTCGTCACGCCGGCCACGGCCTCACACGCATCGGCCGGGTTGAAAATTCCACACCCCCGAGCTGGTACGAGGCCTGGGCCGAGGCAGTGCGCCCGAGTATCTGGGATAACAATATTGAACAGGCACTGTGGCTCAAGCTGGCCATAAATTGCGCCATCAACCCGCTCACAGCCCTGCACGGCTGTTGCAACGGGGAGCTGGCAGAAGCGCCACTGGCAAACCAGGTGCAAATACTTTGTCGGGAAATTATGGCTGTCAGTGCCGCCGCAGGTTTCGCCGCAGTCACCGGGGACCTGCCGCAACAAGTAGCAGCAGTCATTCACAGCACTGCTGGCAACCGCTCGTCGATGCTGCAGGACGTCACAGCCGGGCGCGGTACTGAAATTGAGTATATTACCGGCCACCTGCTGCACCATGCGAAGATTCACGGCATAGCGGCAGACCACAATGCCGCTCTCTACAGGAGTATTGTAAACCTTGGTCACTGAAACACTACTAACGGGTGCAGCGCTGGCACCAGTTGTTCTATCCGCAGTTGCCGTCATCGCATTGGTCGCTTGCGACCAAAACGAATTTCGAGCCGGTCGCTATCTATTCAAACCACTGGCAGCGGCCGCATTTGTCTGGCTCGCCTGGGAGATGGGTGCGACGGAATCGCCCTACGGGTGTTGGTTGCTGGCGGGGTTAATGGCATGTATGGCAGGTGACCTGTTGTTGATGCCAGAGGGCGAGAACACCTTTCTGGCTGGGTTGGTCGCGTTTCTCTGCGGTCACCTGCTATTTGCCATTGCTTTCCTGCAGCTGCCGCTCAATTTTTCTGGCCTGGCTGCCACGGCGATCCCCGCCGTAATTCTGTTGGTTTTCGCGAACAAGTGGCTGCTTCCGTGCGTAGCGAAAGACATGAAGCTGCCGGTTCGCGCATATATGCTGGTGATTACAGCGATGCTGCTGTGTGCGGGAATGACCGTCGGTCAGCCTGTGTCCACGCTGATAATCCTGGGCGCCTGGGGTTTCGCGATATCCGACCTGGCAGTAGCGCGGCAACAGTTCGTCCAGCCCAGCCGCTGGAACGGCTTGTGGGGCACACCGCTCTACTTCCTGTCACAAATGATATTGGCTGTCTCGATCTCACAGACCTGATTCAAGGGAACAGCGCCAGCGTGGTGCTGCGTACAATGTCACTCCATTGTTGTTCCGACATATCGGGAAACAGCACCGCCTGCTGATTGGATTGCTGTCCCTGCCAATGCCGGGTAGCTGCGAATACGCAGAACAGGTCCAGGCAACGCAGTCCCAATTGCAGCTCCTGAGTGGGGAGAGTCGGCTCTCGCAACGCCGGGTCTGCGTATAAAGTCGTGACTGGAGTTGCACCGACCGGGCCGGTTACTCGCAACGGTCCCAGCTGTTCGCGCATGGCTACAGTCACCTCCTCTACCAGCCAGCGACTGGAAATTTCCGCAGGCATCTGCGCACCTGCCGCGACGCGCAGTACCGGCGCAGCGATGTGCACGCTGGTTTCTGCAGGCGGCAATGCAGCTACGAAATAAGCTATACCAACTGCAGCGCACATAGCTGTGCCCACCAACGGCCAGCGCCAGATGCCTGCGCCTGTTCGCCACCCACCGGGCTCAGTAGTCCCTGCGACACCCAGCGTAGAGCGCCCCGCCCTCCCCAGGCCAGCAGGTATATCAGGCGGAATATCATCGGCAGATTCCGGTCGAAAGCAAGGATGGGCCTCCTCAAATAGCCTGTTGCTGGCAGACAGGGGAATGGTGCGCGCTACGCGGCGCAGGACCTGCCGCACAACGCGCGTACTTGATGGCCTGTCCTCGGGCTCTTTTTGCAACAGAGAGGCCGTCAGCTGCAACAGTTCCTCCGGTAGTGCTGTGTCTGCGGATACCTGCTCCTGCAGCGGTGGGGGCTCCTGCTCCAGCAGCGCCCGCCCGTCCAGACGCCCCTCGCGACAGAACGGCGATACCCCGGCAATCATCCGGTATAACAGGCAGCCGAGGGAAAACAGATCCGAGCGCTCACTCAAAGGCTTGCTCAGATATTGCTCCGGTGATAATGAAGAGAGACTACCGGCCTGGGCACCAGCGGTGGCCGCTCGCCCGGCAATGCCAAAATCGGTGAGCTTCACCCTGCCATTGGCAGTAATGAGTACGTTCGCCGCCTTGAGATCACCGTGCACGATATGCTGCTGGCGAGCGACAGTAAGCGCGCCGGCAATGTCTGCACAGATTGTAAGAATACTGGCCAGTGACGGCAGCACGGAGGCGAGGAATTCTTCAAGGTCACAACCTGGAACATACTCCATGACCATCGCCAGATGCTCGCGACTTTCGATCACATCGTGAATTTGCACCACCTTCGGGCTCTGGATACTGGCAATAAGCTGCGCTTCTCGCAGCAAGCATCTGCGCGCAGAGCGGTCCTCCGGTAACGGATATATCTTGATCGCTACCCTGCGGTGCAGCCGCTTGTCATACCCGAGGTACACTGCGCCCTGACCGCCGCGGTTGACCAGCCTCAGTATCCGATAGGGCCCAACCCTGACATCACTCGACATCTGAAATAGTCTCCCCTGGCAGCCTTAATACCAAGGCAGGCTTGAGTCTCTCAGGCGCGAGCGAAGACCGCTGGCAGAGACCTTCAAATCCATGGCGGCCGCGCGGGCGTCGCCCGCATGCTGCGCCAGCGCCTTTTCCAGTTCCGGCCCCGGCACCTGTCCCGCTAATCTGTGCCGGGGTGATTCGCCCATGCGCCTGTAGACCGCCTGGCGCGATACGCCCAGCTGGCGAGCTACGTTGGCCACCTCGTAATCGCTCTCCCGCAGAATACTGTCAAACTCCTGTTCATCGATCTCCCTGATACTGCGACGAGGTGCGCTTAGCGCGCTGCCACTCACGGTTGCCGAAGCAGCATCTGCTTGCGCTACGGCAAGCTTGATCGTGTCGGGCAAGGTAAGTTCTTCCGCACTGGCCACCAGTACCTGCCCGGCAAAGTTAGCCAATTCGCGAACATTTCCCGGCCAGCGGTAGCCCAAAAAAGTATGAAAAAGTGCGGCCCAGGCGGCTATTTCCCGGGCCGCAGAGCGCTCACCTGGCAACAGGTCTGTACAGGCCAGTTGCTTCGCCCGGGTGATCAGAAAGTGCAATAGCAACTCACCGATATCTTCCGGATGCTCTCGCAGTGGCAGCAGATGGATTTCCCCCTCACCCAGGCGATGGCGGAGAGCCGCCTTGAAGTCGCAACTTTCTGACTCCAGCAATCCATCGGTAGCAGATATTATTCTGACATCAACCTTTTGGATCGCGCCGCCAACCAACTGGATTTCGCGCTGCTGCAATGCGCGCAGTAGTTGCGGCTGTACTTCGACAGGAGTGTCGCCAATTTCATCCAGAAACAGAGTGCTGCCCTGCGCCTGGGTAAAATATCCCTCACTCGCTCTGGTGGCCCCGGTAAAGGCACCCCGCGCGCTACCAAACAGGGTTGCCGCTGCCAGGCCAGCGGGAATAGCCGCCATATTAATACTGAGCATCGTACGGTCGCTGCGGTGACTGGCGGTGTGGATGGCGGCTGCAACCAACTCCTTGCCCGTGCCTGTTTCACCGCGAATCAATACGTCCAGGCCACTACCCCCGAGACGCATAACCTGCTCGCGCAGGCCCGCCATGTAGGCGCTGCTACCCAGCAGTTCATACGGCGCCGGGGTGGCCTGGTCAGATGGCATTTCAGGCGTGAGGCGCAACAGAAGGACAACACTGTGCCCCAGCAGCACGCGCACACCTTCGCGTAGATGCGGGCGTGACAACTCTACGGTTTGCCGCAGTTCACGCCCCGCGATACGGCAGCGACTGGAATCCGGTAGCCGCCTCACCAGCAACCCATCGCCGCAGCCGCTCAGGGATATCGCCTGCCGACTGACATGCCCCTCCCCCAACGGGATCGCAGCAGCCCCGCCGCCTCGACAAAACGCTGGACTGCGACGCCCGAGGACCCACGATTGCGAGGCGGCCAGGTCCGGAATTACGGCCCGTTCGCCGATACGGCGGGTATCCGGATGGAAGACAATGGTCAACACAAGTTGCAGCTTCCGAATGCCCGCGGGCAATTCAGCCGCCAGTGACGGTAAAGTCAGGTCTTCGTCAGGGCTTGTCGGCATGGGCAAGTAGCTGCATTTGGCTTTTTCCACGAAGAATTCGCGGCGGCTTCTATGCGACGACAATTCGCCACAAGGCCCCCACTACAAAAGCTTAGCAGTTGATGGAAAAAGTGCCCTGTTTTGGCAGGTCGTCAAAAAACTGATCTAGAACAGCAGCACCAGTAGCGAGAGAACCACAATCCAGCAGACAGCGCTGCGTGACAACAGAGCGTCGAACTCACGATTTTGGGCTGCGGCAACCGGCCCAAATTCATTATCACCCTCGCCAGGAACAGCCTCGGTCGGACCCAGCGCAGCCAGTCCAACGGAGTACAGTACTGTCCCCGCCTCAGCTGTCAAAGCCTGGAAGGCGGCGAGCAATGTTGTCCGGCTGCCCATAAAATCGCCAGTGAGCGCGAAGGTTGCTGCGAGCAACCGCGCCGGCAGCCAATCAAACACAAACAGCCAACGCCGTGCCAACTCCGGCTCGAAACTCCCTCGACACATCTGTAACAGACGGTACGCCAGGGCGCCGCCGGGTCCGAAGAGCACAAAATACAACAGCACCGCGAACCAGCGCTGCAGGCCTTCGTACAATAAGCCGCGCTGAATGATGGCGTGAACTTCCGGTGCGGTTTCAGGTGTTTCGGCTTCCACTTCGTCTTCGTCCAAGCCCTCGCGGGCTGCCAGGTAGGCAGCTTCAAAATCGCCGGCGTATGCGTGGCCGCGATAGCGCCCCATCGCGGCCTGGAAATCCCCCCTGCCAAAAGAGTAAAGCAACAGCAACGCTGCAAGGGGCAGCCAAATCAAGCCGAACAGCAATGGTTGCACCAGATCGAGCACAACGACCAACAGCATGGACGGCAGCAATATCAGTAGTGCCAGGCTGATGCCACTCGAGAGTCCCCAACCCGCAACACGGGTTTGCCAACTTCCAAACCAGCCATCGGCATGCACACGCTCCGCCGTGCCCCAGGCCTGGAGTAGTACAACTGCGATTATGATCGCCAGAAAAGTCACCATTAATCTCCTGTTCCCGCTAGCAGGCTGCGGTATTTATGCCACTCAAAAGCCGGGCCCGGGTCTGTTTTTCTGCCCGGGGCAATATCGCTGTGGCCAACGATGCGGCGGTTACTCATACTACTGTACTGAGCAAGCACAGTATTGCTCACCGCTGCGAGGGTCTCGTACTGGGCCTCAGTGTAGGCCTCATCGTCGGTTCCCTCCAGCTCAATACCGATGCTGAAATCATTGCAGTTATCCCGCCCGCCATAGCAGGACTGGCCCGCATGCCATGCCCGCTGGCGCAAATCGACAAACTGCACTACCTCTCCGCAACGGCGAATCAGCAGATGAGCGGAAACCTGTGCCCCGCGGATTTCGTCGAAAAAAGGATGTTCATCCCAGTCCAGGCAGTTGGTAAACAGGCGTTCAATACAGTCTCCGCCATACTCTCCCGGTGGCAGGGAAATGTTGTGTATAACCAGTAACTCGGGCTCACACCCCTCCGGGCGGGGACCGAAATTGGGTGAAGGCGCGTGCCGTGCCGGTTGTAACCAACCTTCGGTAAGAGTGAATGCGCTGTGTAGGGTATTTGACGCCATGCGACATCATAGTCGAGAGGTAGCAATACACTCAACGCCCGGGTTCATTAACAGGCAGGCACACGAACTGCTACAATCGCCTCCCCTTACATACCCAACCTCATGCCCCATGACTCAGCCACAATCAGAACGAAGCAAGCCCGACAGCAAGTCCATCCTCGATAATGTACGCGCTGCACTGGCAGAAGACATCGGCAGCGGTGATATAACCGCCGCACTTGTCCCCGACACAATACAAGCCAAAGCGAGGGTTATCACCCGGGAGGACGGAGTGCTGTGCGGGCGCGCCTGGGTAGATCAGGTATTCGCTGAACTGGATTCACACATCTCTATCGAGTGGCAGGCAGACGACGGCGATGCGATTGTCGCAGATCAACTGTTATTCACTGTGAGTGGGCCAGCGAGGAGCTTGTTGACCGGAGAGCGCACTGCGCTGAATTTCCTGCAACTCCTGTCCGGCACGGCCACGACCTGTCACCGCTACGCCACCATGGTCGCCGATACTGCGGTAAAACTACTGGACACCCGCAAAACCATTCCCGGATTGCGACTGGCACAGAAATACGCAGTCACTTGCGGTGGCTGCTACAACCATCGTCTGGGGCTTTATGATGCGTTCCTGATCAAAGAGAATCATATCCACGCCGCCGGTAGCATCGCCAGGGCCGTACAGGCTGCCAGGCAACTCGCGCCCGGAAAGCCTATAGAAGTGGAAGTTGAGAGCCTGGCAGAACTGGAACAGGCTCTTTCCGCCGCATGTGACAGGGTAATGCTGGACAATTTTTCGCTGCAACAGATGGCCACTGCTGTCAGGCTCAGCGCGGGGCGGGTCGAGCTGGAAGCCTCGGGCAATGTCACCGATCAGACCCTCAGACCCATTGCAGATACCGGCGTGGATTACATATCCATAGGCGCCCTGACCAAGGATTGTCGGGCATTGGATTTGTCGATGAGACTGCTATAAGAGCGCGTGTTTACTGACAATTACTGCATTATTGTCAGCGTAGATGTAATCCCCGGGGGCGATTGATACGCCACCCACGCCAATTGTCACATCCCGCTGGCCCACACCCAGCTTTTCGGTTTTGAACGCACAGCGACCCAGAGCCTGGACACCAATTGCGGTTACTGCTATCTCATCGACATCGCGAATCGCGCCATTAATAACCAGCCCCGCCCAGCCATTACCAGCGGCCTGTTCCGCCAACATGTCTCCCAGCAACGCCCGGCGCAGAGAGCCACCGCCATCCACTACAATGACCCGGCCCGCTCCCGGCTCCGCCACGCACTGCTTCACCAGGGAGTTATCCTCATGGCATTTAATGGTCACCGCCTGCCCACAGAATTGCTTGATAGCACCGTAACTGGTGAACTGCAACTCGATAGCCGCCGCATCCGGGTGTGCGTCCGTCAGGTCGGGTGTGGAAATGGTCGTCATGGATTCAGCTCCATCCTAAAGTCGTTGGCAATTCTAGTAAGCGCGGTATAATTTCCGCAATCAATACGTAATATTATCATCATTCGCCAAGTGAATACGGAGCACCCCCTGAACATTAACCGTATCGACCTGAATCTACTGGTCTATCTCGATGCCCTGCTGCGAGAGCGCAACGTCACCCAGGCCGCAAACCAGCTGAACCTCTCGCAACCCGCCATGAGTAACGGCCTGCGGCGCCTGCGCGACCTGTTCGACGACCCCTTGCTGGTGCGCACCAGCGAGGGCATGACACCCACTGAGCGCGCGCTGGAACTGGAGCCAATAGTGCGCGAGGTACTGTCCCGGATCGACAAGGCAGTGCAACCGCGTTCCGAGTTTGATGCCGGTAATGCCCACAGGGTATTTCGAATAATGGCCAGTGATTACGCCGAGTCCACGCTGTTTCCCAGCGTGCTGGGCAAGCTGCGCACGCTCGCCCCCGGGCTGACTCTTGATATCATGACACCCAGTGACGTGAGTTTCCTGGACGTGGAACGCGGCAAGGTAGACATGGTGATCAACCGGTTCGATTCCATGCCCCAATCGTTTCACCAGATCCATCTGTGGAATGACACTTTTACCTGTGTGCTAAGCCCGGAAAACCCGGTACTGAAGGACTTTACGCTGGAGAACTATCTCAAAGCCAACCACGTCTGGGTCAGCAAGACAGGGATGGGGGTAGGTGTAGGGGTGAACCCGGGTGACGTACAACGCCTTGGCTGGGTAGACCTTGCGCTCAACAAGCTGGGAAAGAAACGCCAGATTCGCGTGTTTACCCGCCATTACCAGGCCTCCATGACGCTCGCTGAACAAAACGACCTGATCGTGACCCTGCCGACCCGGGCAGCCCAGTTGAAGCGGGATAATCCCCGCGTGGTACTGCGGGAGCCGCCTCTGGACATTCCCCCACTGGAACTGAAAATGGCCTGGAGCCCCCTGCTTCAACACAATCCCGCCAACAAGTGGTTGCGAAAGCTGATTGCGGATACCGCCAGAGAGCTGGACGACAAGGCGCCAACTCCCTGAGCCTTTTAATCATCCGGCGACCCCGATCACATTCACACCGGGAATGCTCACGATAAAAACGATAAATTAGCTAAATTAAGGTGCTCGCCCTAGAATCTGTATATTTCCCCGGCGCAGCTGACGCCGACCATTTTTCCAAAGGACTTTCACGATGACTGATCGTATCCAGCGCGGTGGCCTCCGGATCGCACCTGTTCTCTGCCAACTCCTCGAAGACGACATCGCCCCGGGTACCGGTATTTCGCCGGAGCAATTCTGGCAGGCGCTGGAGGGCATTGTCGACAGCCTCTCCCCGCGCAACCGCGAGCTGCTGCAAACCAGGGATGCACTGCAGACCAAAATCGACAGCTGGCACCACGCCAACCCGGGTGCTGGATACAACCGCGCGGCCTACAAGGCGTTCCTGGAAGAGATCGGTTACCTGCTGCCAGAAGGGGAAGACTTCGCCATCGGCACTGAAAACGTGGACGAAGAAGTGGCAAGCCTGGCCGGCCCCCAACTGGTAGTGCCAGTAATGAACGCCCGCTACGCCCTGAACGCAGCCAATGCACGCTGGGGTAGTCTATACGACGCACTGTATGGTACCGATGTCATACCAGAGGATGACGGTGCCCAGCGCGGTGGCGCTTACAACCCCGTCCGCGGAGACAAAGTCATCGCCTACGCCAGGGACTTCCTTAACCGTCATTGCCCCCTGTCCACCGGCAGCCACAGCGCGGCCAGGTCGTACACGGTTGTGGCGGGTAATTTGCAGGTAGTGCTGGCCGACGGCCAGATCGGCTCGCTGGCAGACCCCGAGCAGTTCCGCGGCTATACCGGAGAACCCAACGCACCTACCGGTGTTTTGTTGCGCCACAATGGCCTGCACCTCGAAATCCAGATCGATCCTGCCAGCCCGATTGGCAGCACGGACGCTGCCGGCGTGAAAGATCTGGTGCTGGAGGCGGCATTGACGACCATTCAGGACTGCGAGGATTCCGTCGCCGCGGTAGATGCCGAGGACAAAACAGTGGTCTATCAAAACCTGCTGGGACTCATGCGCGGGGATTTGTCTGACACTTTTGAGAAAGGCGGCAGCAGTCAGACCCGGCACTTGAACCCCGACCGGGTATTCACTTCTGCGACCGGTGGCAAACTCACTTTAGCCGGCAGAAGCCTGATGTTCGTGCGCAACGTGGGTCATCTGATGACCAACGACGCCATTCTGGACAGCCGCGGAGCGGAAATTCCCGAGGGTATAATGGACGGGGTCTTCACCGCGATGATCGCGCTGCACGACCTGCGCAAGAGCGGTGATACCAACCGCAATTCCCGCAAGGGAAGCGTATACATCGTCAAGCCAAAGATGCACGGGCCGGATGAAGTGACATTTACCTGCGAACTGTTTGACCAGATTGAGGATGCCCTCGGGCTGCAGCGCAATACCCTCAAAGTCGGCATTATGGATGAGGAGCGGAGGACCACCATCAACCTGAAAGAGTGCATACGGGCAGCGCGCGAACGGCTTGTTTTTATCAACACAGGCTTCCTCGATCGCACCGGTGACGAAATCCATACCAGCATGGAGGCCGGTGCAATGACTCCCAAGGGAGCCATGAAACAGGAGCCCTGGATCAATGCCTATGAAGATTGGAATGTGGACATAGGCCTGCAGTGCGGGCTGCTGGGGCGCGCACAGATCGGCAAGGGCATGTGGGCCATGCCCGACCTGATGGCAGAGATGATGAAAACAAAAATCGGCCACCCCCTGGCGGGCGCCAGCACTGCATGGGTGCCCTCACCCACCGCCGCTACCCTGCATGCCATGCACTACCACGAGGTAGATGTGGCGGCGCGGCAAGCGGAACTGATGCAACGCCCCAGAGCGTCGCTGGACGATATCCTCAGTATCCCCCTCAAAGGAGCCGCCGGTTTAAGTGCAGAGGATATCCAGCGGGAACTGGACAATAACGCCCAGGGAATACTCGGCTACGTTGTACGCTGGGTGGAGCACGGCGTTGGTTGCTCCAAGGTTCCCGATATCAATCATGTGGGGCTGATGGAAGATCGGGCCACACTGCGTATCTCAAGTCAGCACATCGCCAACTGGTTGCGCCACGATGTCTGCAGCAATG
Source organism: uncultured Haliea sp. (assembly GCA_963977485.1). Lineage (GTDB taxonomy): Bacteria > Pseudomonadota > Gammaproteobacteria > Pseudomonadales > Halieaceae > JARRPM01. Next base: position 740,058 of record CAXBOW010000001.1, on the reverse strand, counting down.
CTCAGGTCAGAGAAACCATGGAGCGAATGGCGGTGGTGGTGGACCAGCAGAACGCCAGTGACCCTTTCTACCAACCTATGGCAGCAAATTTTGAAGAAAGTGTCGCTTTCCAGGCCGCCTGCGACCTGGTATTTCTCGGCCGGGAGCAACCCAACGGCTATACCGAGCCCGTTCTGCATGCCAGACGCAAGGAAGCTAAAGCGAAGCTAAACACCTGACAGAACAACGCAGGTCACTGGTGGCCTGCGTCAGACTCCTTGTACTGGAGATTGGTCAGTTGCTCGGACAAGAGGCCCATCAGAAACACGATAACGCCGGATAGAAATAGCAGTGTGGACATATTGGTGAAGCGCCAGGAGCCACTGGCAAGCGTCGAGAAAATATAGTTGGTCAATCCCAGCCCCGACAGTAATACCGCCATGGGAAAGTAGATTTTGAGAGGCGAGTACAAGGTACCGATCTTGAAAATAATCAGGAAAAACCTGATTCCATCACGCACTATGTTGATATGGCTGCTCCCCACCCGGGGCGAGACCTCGATCGGCACAAACCCCACAGAATATCCGGCTCGAAAAAAAGCCATGGTGGACGTTGTCGGGTAACTGAAACCGTTTGGCAACAGGTAGAGAAAATCCAGAAACTTACCGCGGTGAACACAACGAAAGCCCGAGGTTAAGTCGGGAATTTCCCGGTTTACCATCCAGCCTGCAAGCTTGTTGTAGAAGCTGTTGGCACTCCAGCGCGCGATGCTGGCCTGGGACGACAGGCCGCTGCGAGCACCTACCACCAGGTCATAACCCTCTTCGACCCGCTGTAGCAAGTGCTCGATATCTGCCGGGTTGTGCTGGCCATCGCCGTCCATAAACACGATGTAGTCACCGCGTGCGGCACGGGCTCCGGTCTTGATAGCTGCGCCATTGCCCTTGGAATAGGGGTGTGAAATAACCCTGACCCCGTGCTCTTCAGCGACCTGAGCGGTGCTGTCACTCGAGCCATCGTTCACCACGATCACCTCGACTTCAGGGTACATCTGTCGCAGCGTTGGCAGGAACCTGGCCAGGCCCTCTTCTTCATTTTTGGCCGGGATGACGATGGAAAAGTCCAAGACTAATTCTCCAGATACAGTGACAGAGTTTGTTGCTCACCCACCGTCAATTTCCCCTCTTCCTGTAATTGCATCAGCTGGGACCTGACCGCATCGGCGGCGTCCACTTTACCCAATGCCGTGACAAAATGCAGCTTCATCAACAAGCCCTGGGCATTTTCGGGAGCGGTACGCTGGAACAGCTCGATGTAAGCCAGTGCATATTCCCATTGATTCAGCGCATTTTCGAGCAAAGCCAGTCCGAGGTATATATTCGCTGAGGCTGTGGCCGGCGAATCCTGCGCCAGGAATATTTCTCTCATCCGATTGGCGAAGTGTAGCCGGTCGAATTTCGGACAGGCATCGTCTTGTAGTAAATGCACCATAGCCTGGAGCGTCACCACCGAAGCGAAGGGCCGCCCTGGACTATCGGTGCCAAGACTGCTGATTTGCTCTGACTCTACCGACTGATTCGCGATACAGGCCAGTGCCAGATCGCGTATATCGTGATCGCCGACTCGCTCTCCAGCCACGCTCACCGCAAAAGCCCTGGCAGAATAGTCCTGCGCCGCCGCAATCTCTCCGAGATTTGCCATCTGTACCGCCATATCGGCATTGGCGCGAAACGAGTTTGGATGACCGTTCAGATGGCTCAGAATTAGCAGTGGATGGCTGGACCAGATATGGACCTGTGAACCGGTTAGACTGGCTAGCCACAGAACATAACAAGCGAGATACACCAGCAGGGGTGCCTTGAGCTGGGGCCACTTTTTCACCAGCGCAGAGAACACCACACCCACCAGCAGGAACAGGCCTATGCCCGGGAAGTAGTTACGGTGTTCGAAATAGAGTTCCAGCGGAAACACTGTGGACTCGATACTGTGTCCGACCAGAAACCAGGCAATACCGAGCGCAAAGTACCGGCCCCAACGCCAGAACATCAGAATGAACAGCAGTACGGCCATGCCACACCACGCCAGAACGGCATACAACGTTGAGGCCGGCTGGAACAACGAGGTCGAGACAACCACATCGTCGTGATACAGCCCCATGGGAAACACATCCGGTGCATAGAGCTGGCAGACATAATCCCAAACAATTCGGCTCTGTGTCAGCAGGCGTTCAGCCATAGTGAAGTAGCGATTACCAAAAGATGCCGACAGCCTCTCATAGTCCGCGAAAAACGCTATTGCAACACCGAGCCCGCCGAGAAATATCAGCCCGGTTGTACCCCGCTTGAGCCAGCGTATTTCGTGACCATGTGCATCGACAAACTGAAACCACAGTGCCTCAATTAGCAGCAACACCGGTATCACGACAATGGCGTTTTCCTTGGAAAATATGGCCAATAGGACACTAGCAAATATCAGGAAGAAAAGCGCGATTGAAAATTTATTCCGCGACAATGTCTCCCGCCAGTAGAGGTAGGAAATACAGGCAAGCAACATAAACATCGTTGCCAGCATTGCCATGCGCTGCACTACATAGAGCACCGTACTCACGAGTACTGGAGACAGAATCCATGCGGCGCCCAGAACTACCGCCAACCAGGGATAACCCGGCACTTGCAAGTGGCGGAACAGCAACCAGAAAAGCCATACCACAAGTGCGCCATTTAACAGGTGAAGCACTATATTGACCTGTTTACTCACTGCCAAACTGCCGTCGAGGAACAGTTTCTCCAATACAAAACTGGCAATGGAAACAGGCCTTCCAAGCGGGCCGGAGGTATCACCACTGACATAGTCCCAGGCGAATTCCGGATGATTTTTGAGATCGCTGATCACTGCCACGCTGCTGGCGTCATCCAGCAGGGCCGGCCCTGCCTGACCGGGCCAGTAGGCCCAGCCACCCATTAGCAATACCAGCACCGCAACGGTCATCGCCCCAGTAACAGACGCTCGACTAGTCATGTGACGGCGTCGCACTCTGGTCAGACAACATAAAAAGTGCCTTCAACTGATGAAGTCTGTAGCGATTCCTGTCGTGGAGCAGCCAAAGGCGGGCATAACCATACATACTGGCCGCGTCCCCTATCTGTGCATATTCGTACAGCAGGTAGTAATAGGGCCAGGACTGGCTGGGGGCGACTTCTTGAGCTTGCTGCAGTAGTGGCATAAGCTGCGCAGATTCCGCTTTCAGTGCAGACAGATACTGATAGCGGTATTCCAACACATTCAGCGATGCGGGATATCTCGCGGATAACTTGTCCAGCAGACCGGTTACCTTCGCCTCGCTCGCCAACTCGCCATCCGCCGAGAGCATTTCAAACAGGATGGCAAGAGCGCTCCAGTCCGAAGATTGCATTTTGCGGGTGGTCAGCAAGTCATCAAGCTTGGCCAGCCAATCAACCTTCTCCGTCAATTTGGGAAAGTACTGGTTGTCCAGGTAAAACAACATCACCAGGGCCGCAACATCCCTGTTATTGGTCTGGTACATCCGTTCGAAATAGTGTCGCGAAAGCAGCAGCGATTCGTTCTTCTCACGCTGGCTAAGCCCGCGCTGCTCAGCACGGCGGTAATGCCGCAACAAGGCATTGGCGTAAAAGTAATTGGACCTCGAAGATTCCGGATGTTGCTCCAGATTGATGCGGCTCAGTGTCAGTTCGTCTGTCCAGCTGTCAACCCGAATAAGCAGTAGCAGAGCAAGAATTGCCAGGCCGCCCGATACCGGGTACCAGACATTGAGACTCTCACTGCGCACGGCCGGGAGGACAATCGCCGAGGCTATCGCCAGACATACAAACACGCTGGGCAGGTAGTTGCGATGCTCATACACCATCTCGAGTGGAATAACGCTGGACTCCATACTGTGGCCGACCAGGAAAAACAGTACGGCAAGCAACACAAGGGGGTAACGCTGCCGCAGCAGAAACGCCAGCAGTAGTAACGCTATCCAACCGCACAGCGCTAGCACTGTAGTAATGGGTGCGAACAATCCACTCGACAGGGGAATATCGTCGTGCTGGAAACCCATGTCATTAATATTGGGCACGCAGATCCACCCCAGGTAGCGCCACAGCAAACGAAGCTGCGTCAACAACCGCTCCTCAAGGGTAAATTCCCGCCCGGAAAAACCGGCCTCAAGACTCTGCGGGCTGACAACAAACAGCAGTACCACCGCCACCACGGGCAGGACAAGCAATGCCCAGCCACTCAGTCGCAGCAGGCCACTGGTACGGCCCGCCCAAACACCGGCAAAGACACACACCTCCAGCACAATAATCAACCAGGGTAGTAGAGCGCCATTCTCTTTCGACAATGCTGCCAGAGTAGTCAGCAGTAATAACCAGAGCCCGGCCGCCATCAACTCACCGGCAGAAGCACCTCGCCGGGCCCAGCGCTGGCGATAGCACACAAAAATATACAGCCCGACAAGCACAAACAACGTGGCCAGCTGAGCCATTCGTTGAACCGCGTAGAGCACGGTGGCCACATGCAGGGGATGCAGCAGCCAGATAGCGGCTGCAGTAATCGCGACAAGGTTTTGGGTGGAGCCGCCGCTACCGATATTCAGCGCACGCAGAACCGCTCGAAACAGGAAGTAGAGCAGGATAGCGATAGATAAATGAATGGCGAGGTTTATCGCCTTCAGACCAAACGGGGAAAAATCGCCCACAGCAGCGTAATGGGCGGCAAAAGTCAGCATGGCAATGGGACGACGAAGCGGACCGGAGGCTGAACTGAAAGCCGCCGTCCGCCAGCCATCAAACGAACTACCATCTATCTGAACTAATTTATTGGACGTCAGTGCCGGCTTGTCATCGAAAAACAGCGGGCCCGGCAAACCTGGCAGGTAGACAATCAGCCCGGCAAATAGCACCAGACCAGCAAGGATGATCAGGCTATTTGAGGTTCGCATTCGAGTCTTTTACCGTCTCATATCCGACTTTACAGCGCCACGCGGCAATCACAATAAAAAAAGCCCGGACAAGCCGGGCGGTAAATCACCTTGGTCGTATTATCCGCGACAGTTCGCAGGAAGATACTTTGCAGCCAGACCATCCGTTTCACCGGGCTTACAAACCCACTTGATCCGGTTACCATTGGCTGTGAGCCCCGACAACTGGACGCTATAAAATGTGTTTGCAGTGTTATTGGGGATGACCTGTGGTTGCACTGTCGCTGTCAGTCTGGGTAAGCGGGCACTTGATTCATACTCCAGCGAGGCCACAATATCCGTGTTAGGGTTAGTGTTGATGCCAGCCCCATCCGCATCCTCTGGTAAATAAGTATTCGCCGAGTAGTATTCCGCGATAGTGGTCTTCGCTTCTGCCAGTGTCACCATGGCCTCGGAAACCTTCGCGCGCACGGTGTAGTCCTGGTAAGCCGGCAGCGCGATGGCCGCCAGAATGCCAACGATCGCGATAACGATCATCAGTTCGATAAGTGTAAAGCCCTGTTGCTTCTTCTGAATGTTCATTGTGCTATCCCCATGATGGATTTTTGCTTAAATATTGGCTCGGGCGTGTGATTAGCAGCATGAACCAATGTATGCAGAGTATATTCTGCAATCGACGTGCCAACCTCATCGATAACTTTACTTATTGAAGGTTTGTTTTTTAAAATCAATACGTTACTTGATACACAATCTGTGTCGACGGCATTTTCTCCCGAGCAACCGGCCACAAGCATATAGCCTTGACCCGCCACAAAGTGACAATTTTTGTCCACTTCCTACAATTCTTCTCACTTCCAGCCCCCGGCATTCTAACCTGAGGTACCATTGCGGTACATTCTCTCCCGCTGCGGGCGTTCGCTCCCATACGGTCAGACTTTGCTCCCGCGGCCCCCTCGGGCACCGCACAATAATCCAAATTCAGTCAATTAGCCTTGCCAGACCCCTAGGAGTGGGGTCCCGGGGTGGTTATACTTCTTCTTATAATGAATACAAGGCCTTAAAATACCAGCGACACACAGGGGTTAGACCAGTACCTGCGGGAGCAAGCACATCTGCGGGTCTATTTGCGCGAGCAGTAAACCGGTAGTAGGGGCACAGCAAGGATGAACGAAAAGGCAATAGGGCAACTGAGCGGATTAGCCGGGCGGCTTGTAGCCGAGGGCTTGATTAGCGCGCAGGCCGCTTCTCAGGCGCAAAAGGATGCCTCGATGGAGCGTATGCCCTTCGTCCAATACCTGGTTGAAAAGAAAAATGTGGATGGCCAGCGGCTCGCGGAAGTCGCTTCACATGAGTTCGGGGTACCCCTGCTCGATTTAACAGCCTTTAACAGCATCGCAATGCCAGATGGCTTGGTCGAAATTTCCCTGGTAACCAAACACCACGCCCTGCCACTCATGCGCCGCGGGAACCGCCTTTTTATCGGTATTTCCGACCCCACTAACCTGGCAGCTCTGGACGAAATCAAATTCCACACCGGAATCAACACCGATGGCGTACTAATTGAAGATCGGGCGCTTACCAAAGCCATTAGCAAGTGGGTGGATGCACAGGATCAGCTTGAAGACGGGCTGTCAGAGTTGGACTCGGCGGATCTGGACGATATCGATGTCGCTGCGGTAAACGAAGGCGGCGAGGGAGAAGATGGAGCAACAGGTAATGATAGTGTCGACGAGACACCCATTGTCCGTTTCGTAAACAAAGTGCTGATCGACGCTATAAAGCAGGGCGCGTCCGACATACATTTCGAACCCTACGAAAAAAACTACCGCGTGCGCTTTCGCACCGACGGCATCCTGCGAGAGGTGGTAAAACCGCCAAGAAACCTCGCTCCTCGACTATCCGCACGCCTCAAGGTTATGTCCCAAATGGACATTTCAGAGCGTCGTATGCCCCAGGACGGGCGCATCCAGATGAAGCTGTCGCGCAGCCGGGCCATCGACTTCCGCGTTAATACCCTGCCAACGCTGTTCGGGGAGAAGATTGTCTTGCGGATTCTCGACCCTACCAGCGCACAGATGGGTATTGACGCACTGGGTTACGAGCCCGAACAGAAAGACATGTATATGAGGTCGCTGAATCAACCCCAGGGTATGATTCTCGTCACTGGTCCCACGGGGTCGGGTAAGACCGTCTCGCTATATACCGGCCTCAATATACTGAACACACCCGAACGGAATATTTCCACGGCGGAAGACCCTGTGGAAATAAACCTGGAAGGTATCAACCAGGTGCACGTGAATGCCAAAGTCGGGTTAAACTTTTCCGAGGCTCTCCGCTCCTTTCTGCGCCAGGATCCGGACATCATTATGGTCGGCGAGATCCGCGATCTCGAAACGGCGGAAATCGCTATCAAGGCAGCCCAGACAGGTCACCTTGTGTTGTCTACCCTACACACCAACAGTGCAGCAGAAACTGTAACCCGCCTGCTCAACATGGGGGTTCCCGCGTTCAACGTCGCTTCATCCGTCAGCCTGATCATAGCCCAGCGCCTGGCACGGCGGCTGTGCAAAGAGTGCTGTACTCCGCTGGACGATGTACCCCAGGAGGCTCTGCTGAAATTGGGTTTCACCGAGGAGCAGCTGGCCACTGCCACCATTAAGCAAGCGGTGGGCTGCGCACAATGCCACGAGGGCTTCAAGGGCAGGGTAGGTATTTACGAAGTGGTGCGGATAACCCCGGCCATCGCGAGGATCATCATGGAAGAGGGCAATTCCATCCAGATTCACGAGCAGGCGCGAGCGGAAGGTTTTAATGACTTGAGGGCATCGGCCCTACAAAAAGTGGCACAGGGGCTGACAACGCTAGAGGAAGCCAATCGCATCACGGTAGATTAAAACAAAATCGAGTAAAGAGCCGGGGATACCAGGCACAGGGGCAAAACGATCATGGCAACAACTGCAACCCGAAACGACATATTCACATGGAGCGGCACGGACAAGACCGGCCGCACCAGCAAAGGCGAAATCCGTGCGGCCAGCCCAGCCATGGCCAAGGCGCAATTGCGACGACAGGGCATCAAGCCAAAAAATGTCAGGAAGAAGTCCAAGCCCTTGTTTGGTGCGAGCGGAAAGGCGATCAAACCGGCCGACATCTCGGTGTTCACACGACAGATGGCTACCATGCTGAAAGCGGGGGTACCGCTGGTACAGAGTTTTGAAATTGTTGCCGAGGGGTCTGAAAAACCCAGAATGCAGGAACTCGTGAACACCATCAGAAATGATGTGGCTGCTGGAGGCGGCCTGGCACCATCACTTGCCAAGCACCCCCGCATGTTCGACGACCTGTTCTGTTCTCTGGTGGCATCGGGGGAGGACTCGGGAACGCTGGAGGTCATGCTCGCCAGGGTGGCCACCTACAAGGAAAAAACTGAACAGCTGAAAGCCAAGATCAAGAAAGCCCTGACCTACCCCATCGCTGTTGTCGTGGTTGCTATCGTGGTCACCGGTATCCTGTTGATCAAGGTTGTGCCGCAGTTCGCTGAAACTTTCAGAAGCTTCGGATCTGACCTTCCCGCCTTTACCCTGTTTGTGCTGGGCATCTCAAACTTTGTGCAGAAGTGGTGGTTTGTCATATTACTGATGATAATTGCGGCGATTTTTGTCTTCAGAGAAGCGAAAATACGTTCGGTTAAGTTTTCCGAGCTTTTGGACAGGGTGGCATTGCGCCTGCCGATATTCGGCTCGATCGTACACGACTCAGTGATCGCGCGTTTTTCCCGCACTCTGGCGACTACCTTTGCCGCCGGTGTCCCACTGGTTGATGCACTGGAGTCCACCGCGGGTGCGGCCGGCAACTCGGTGTACGCCAAAGCAATCCGCCAGATCAAGGATGATGTGACGACAGGTTCTACGCTGTATTCATCCACCAAGGCGACGGGCCTGTTCCCCAATATGCTGCTGCAGATGATGTCTATTGGCGAAGAATCCGGCTCCCTGGACGAGATGCTGGACAAGGTTGCCAACCACTATGAGGAGGCCGTGGACAATGCTGTGGACAGCCTCAGCTCTCTCATGGAGCCCATGATTATGGCGATACTCGGTGTACTGGTGGGCGGCCTGATGATAGCCATGTACCTGCCCATCTTTATGCTCGGTTCGGTAGTCTAGCCCAATATTCGAGAGAAGCAGCCTGATGCTGGACGTCTTCAACCAGATCGATTGGCTACTGCCCCTTTGCCTGCTCTCACTGGGGCTGGTGGTGGGTAGTTTCTTCAACGTTGTCATCTATCGCCTGCCGTTAATGATGGAATCCCGCTGGCGCCGGGACTGCTGCGAGTTGCTGGAGCAGGAGCAGGAAAAAGAAGCCGCACCCCTCACACTCGCAACGCCGAATTCGCACTGCCCCCACTGCGGCACCGGCATCAAGCCCTGGCACAACATCCCTGTACTGAGTTATTTGATGTTGCGCGGCAAGTGCGCCTACTGCGGCGCGAGAATCTCACTGCGGTATCCTTCGGTGGAACTGGCAACCGGTCTGCTGACGCTGTCGCTGGCAACCGTTTTTCCCATATCGGCAGCTCTGCTGGGCGCGATCGCATTCACCTGGGCCCTGATCGTCCTGACCATGATCGATGTGGATCACACATTGTTGCCAGACGATATCACCTTACCGCTTTTGTGGCTGGGCCTGGTGTTTAACCTCTCCGGCACCTTCGTCAGCCTGGAAGAGGCTGTGCTGGGTGCCATACTCGGTTACCTGCTGCTCTGGAGCGTGTACTGGCTGTTCAAACTGGTAACCGGCAAGGAGGGCATGGGCTACGGCGACTTCAAACTGCTGGCCGCCCTTGGTGCATGGCTGGGTTGGCAAGCTCTCCCTCTTATCATTTTACTGTCATCACTGGTTGGCGCTGTCTGCGGGATTATGTTGATGGTTGCAAAAGGCAGGGGGCGTGAAGTGCCGATACCCTTTGGCCCCTACCTGGCCGCTGCAGGCTGGATATCACTGATGTGGGGCGGGGAAATCACCAGTATCTACCTGCGCGCTACAGGCTTGAATTGATGACTTTCGTGGTCGGCGTTACTGGCGGCATCGGCAGTGGTAAATCTGCCGTCACCCGGTGTTTTGAGCGTCTGGGAATTGCCGTCATAGACGCGGACGTTGCAGCCAGGGTTATCGTTGAACCTGGCGGTGCTGCTCTGGCGGCAATCGCCGGGCATTTTGGCAAAGATATTATCCTGCCAGATGGCGCCTTGGATCGAGCAGCGCTGCGCGAACGCGTATTTTCCGACGCGGCAGAGCGGCTGTGGCTGGAGCAACTCACACACCCCTTGATTGGTCAGGAAATACGTGACCAACTGGCGGCCGCAGAATCGCCCTACGCCATACTCAGCTCACCGCTATTACTGGAGACCAGTCAGCGGGAGTTGGTGGATTGTGTCGTGGTCGTCGATGTGCCAGAGGAGGTTCAGTTACAGCGCGCCGCGGCAAGAGATGGCAATAGCGAAGATCAGATACGTCGTATAATGGCAGCGCAGATGCAGCGTGAGCAGCGACTGGAACTGGCTGATATTGTGATCGATAATGCCAGGCCACTGGCGGAACTGGATGGCGTTGTCGACGAGCTCCACAAGGAATTTTTGCTGCGCGCAGAGCAGCACCGCTAGCTCACACTACCCCATCGGCGAGAAGCGTGCGAATGGCGGCGATAATGGGTTCATTCGCGGCGGGAAAGCGGTATTGCGACAAGGCCTCACAAGGCACCCAGGCTAACGGCTGGTCTTCAAGCCCCACTGCTCTACCAGAGAACTCCCATACCACGTGCACATCCAGATGCACCTGCTTATCGCCATAGTCGTGTTTTACCTCAAGCAGGGGGCTGGTGCGGGCGAGTTCAATACCCAACTCTTCATGCAGCTCTCTGGCCAGTGCCTGTGCGAGGGTCTCTCCCTTTTCTACTTTGCCACCGGGAAATTCCCATAGGCCACCCTGGTGACTGTCAACAGCCCGCCTGGTAATCAGCACCCTGTGAGCGTCATCGACTACGACACCTACGGCGACATGAACAACAGACATGTCAGCTGCGATACTCGGCATTTATACGCACGTAATCGTACGAAAAGTCCGTCGTCCAGACGGTGCCACTGGCACTCCCACGGTTCAGTTCAACGCGTACCACAATGTCCTCTGGCGCCATTGCAGCAACACCCTGTTCTTCCGTGTAACTGGCCGCGCGACACCCTTCACTGGCAATCAGCACGTCATTGAGATACACGCCGATACGATTAACATCCAAATCTTCCAGGCCCGCCCGGCCAATGGCCGCCAGCAATCGGCCCCAATTGGGGTCACTGGCAAATAGTGCTGTCTTCACCAGAGGTGAATGGGCGATGGTAAACGCCACATCGAGACACTCTTGTTCCGCGTGGCCACCATTAACCTGCACGGTGACAAATTTGCTCGCGCCCTCGCCATCACGCACCAGCCCCTGCGCCAGACTCAGGCAGATCTGTTCCAGGGCTTCGCGCAGTGCCTGATAGAGCGGTGAAGCGGTGTCCGCCGGCGGCGTATTTCCAGCCGCACCGGTAGCTACAAGCACACAGGCGTCATTGGTCGAGGTATCGCCATCCACAGTGATGCGATTGAATGTGGTGTCCACCGCTTGTGCCAAAAGCGCATGCAACTGGCCCGCCTCCACCGCCATATCCGTCGCCACATAGGCCAGCATGGTTGCCATATTCGGCCGGATCATACCGGCGCCCTTGGCTATTCCGGTAATCACGTACTCCTGGCCAGCTGCACTGAACTTCAGCGAGTGGCCTTTCGGGCGCGTGTCCGTTGTCATGATTCCCCTCGCGGCCTCTGCCCAACCATCAGCTGTCAGCGCTTCGAATACTGCCGGTACTGCCGCCTGGATCACTGCCACCGGCAGAGGCTCGCCAATAACGCCAGTGGAAAAGGGCAACACGCTTTTTGCATCCATCGCAGCGAAGTCTGCGACAGTAGCGCTGCAGGCCCTGGCGGCCGCGATTCCCTGCTGACCGGTACCTGCATTTGCATTGCCGGTATTGGTCAGCAGGTAACGGGGCTTGCCAGCACAGCTTTGCAGATTGTCCCTGGCGACTATCACCGGTGCAGCGCAAAAAGCGTTGCGGGTAAATACTGCAGCAGTGTGAGCTGTGCTGGCCAATTCCATAAGCACCAGATCCGGCCGTCCGGGCCGCTTGATGCCCGCCGAGACAGTCCCTAGACGAAAACCGGGGACTGGATAGAGTTCGCCCAGCTTGTCATCACCCACGGCCATATCAGTCAGCTCCGATCACAGCTTGCCGTGGCACTGCTTGTACTTTTTACCACTGCCACAGGGGCAGGGTTCATTGCGACCAACCTTGGGCTGATCCCGGGTAAAGGTCTGCGGCGTTGCTGCTGCCTGCCCCTCTTGCTCACCGTCACCCTCGGCGGGAGCGGTCAAACCCGAGGCCTGGGCGTGTTGAAAGGCAAGCTTTTCACGCTCAGCGGCTTCGCGGCGCTGTTGCTCTATCTGTTGGCCCTCGTCCTGGCGCTGGATTTGCACATGGCTCAAAAACTTGACCACCTCACTTTTGAGGCTTTCCAGAAGTTGTTCGAAAAGCTCAAAGGACTCCCGTTTGAATTCCTGCTTGGGGTTCTTCTGGGCATAGGCCCGCAGGTGAATACCCTGGCGCAGGTGATCCATGGTTGCCAGATGTTCCTTCCAGAGTGTATCCAGAACCTGCAACATGATCTGCTTCTCGATCTTGCGCATCCCCGGACCCACGTCCTCACATTTTTCGTCATAGGCCGCCTGCACTGCGGCACACACCTTCTCGCGCAAGGCTTCCTCATGGAGCTGGTTATCCTCCTCCAGCCATTGGCCTATGGGTAGGGATGTAGCGAACTCCGCCTCAAGCTGTCTCTCCAACCCGGGAACATCCCATTGCTCCTCTACACTCATGCGTGGGATAAAGCTGTCGATAGCCTCGTTTACCACATCGCGGCGAATGGCGGTAATTGTGTCTGATACGTCAAGCTCTCCGAGCAGGTCATTGCGCTGCTGGTAGATGATCTGTCGCTGGTCGTTCGAAACATCATCGTATTCCAGCAGCTGCTTGCGAATATCGAAGTTGCGCCCTTCCACCTTGCGCTGGGCCTTCTCTATCGCATTGGTCACCATTTTGTGCTCGATCGCCTCACCCTTTTCCATACCCAGGGCCTGCATAAAACCCTTGACCCGGTCCGACGCAAATATGCGCATCAGGCTGTCTTCAAGCGAAAGGTAGAAGCGGGACAATCCCGGGTCTCCCTGGCGGCCGGCCCGGCCCCGCAACTGGTTGTCGATGCGCCGCGATTCATGGCGTTCAGTACCCAGGATGTGCAGGCCACCGGCCTCCAGCACCTGCTGATGGCGCAAGCGCCACGCCGCCTCGATCTCTGCCCGTCCAGCCTCGTCCAGGTCGCCAGCATTCTCAAGCTCTGCCTCGAGGTTACCCCCCAGTACGATATCCGTGCCGCGGCCCGCCATATTCGTCGCGATGGTAACCACACCCGGCCGTCCGGCCTGGGCGATAATCTCCGCTTCCTGTTCGTGATACTTGGCGTTCAGCACCTTGTGCTCAATTTTCGCCTTGCGAAACCGTGAGGAAAGCTCTTCCGAGGTTTCCACAGAGGCGGTACCCACCAACACGGGCGCCCCTTTTTCCATGCATTCCTTTACGTCCCCGACTATGGCGTCAAATTTTTCTTCCTTGCTCAGATAAACCAGATCATTGAGGTCCTTGCGTTGCTGTGGCACGTTGGTGGGAATCACCAGCACCTCCAGCCCGTAAATCTGGCGAAACTCGAACGCCTCGGTATCAGCGGTACCGGTCATGCCGGACAATCTTCGGTAAAGGCGGAAATAATTCTGAAAGGTAGTGGACGCCAGTGTCTGGCTCTCGCTCTGGATGGAAACTCCTTCCTTCGCTTCTATCGCCTGATGCAAGCCCTCCGAGAGGCGGCGCCCGGCCATGGTGCGACCGGTGTGCTCGTCAATCAGAACTACCTGCCCATCCTGCACGATGTACTCGACATCCTTGTTAAACATGATGTGCGCCCGCAACCCCGAATACACATGGTGTAACAGGTTGAGATTGGTAGCGGCGTAAAGACTGTCGCCTTCCTCCAGCAACTTTTCCTTTATCATGAGCTCTTCTATGAACTCGTGACCAGCCTCGGTAAGCTCTACCTGCCGTTGTTTTTCGTCTACGGTGTAATGGCCTTCCTGCCCCTCTTCATCAGCTTTCAGCAGAGGTACCATTCGATTAATGCGTTTATACAGTTCCGAGCTGTCCTCAGATGCGCCGGAAATTATGAGCGGGGTACGCGCCTCGTCAATCAGGATCGAATCGACCTCGTCCACAATGGCAAAGCCCAGATCTCCCTGCATGCGATCCTCCATGGCAAAAGCCATGTTGTCCCGCAGGTAGTCAAAACCGAATTCGTTATTGGTCCCGTAAACGATATCTGCGCTGTAAGCAGCGCGCTTCTCTTCCTGCGCCTGACCGGAACGAATGACCCCCACTGAAACACCGAGAAACTCGTATAAGGGTTTCATCCACTGGGCATCTCGCGTGGCCAGGTAATCATTCACCGTAATGAGGTGAACGCTGTTACCGGCCAGCGCATTGAGGTAGGCAGGTAGGGTCGCAACAAGTGTCTTACCTTCCCCGGTCCGCATCTCGGCAATTTTGCCCTCGTAAAGGGCCATACCGCCGATGAGCTGGACATCAAAATGCCGCATACCCAGCACCCGCTCGCCGGCCTCCCGGGCGACCGCGAACGCCTCAGGCAGTATTTTGTCCAGCTCTTCCCCATCGGCTATGCGCTGTTTGAACTCGGCGGTTTTAGCCGCCAGCTGCTCATCGCTTAGCGCTTTTATGTCATCGGTAAACGCATTGATTTTTTTGACGACCTTGCCCATGCGCTTCAGTTCGCGGTCATTGCGGGAACCGAACAGTTTCTTCAGGCTATTGCTTATCATCGTATTTCACTTATTGGCATAGAGAGATTCGCCGGGGCAGCAGCCCCGACGCAGATTACACTTGGGAACTGAGAGCTACCGCTGGGTCCGGCGCACGTAACTGGAAGGGTCGACTGAACGGCCGTGCTTGTACACTTCGTAGTGGACATGAGCACCAGTGGATCGGCCTGTTGAGCCAACCAGGGCAATGGGCTCACCCTTGCGAACGATATCGCCAGGGGCTACCAGATTTTCCTTATTGTGGGAGTAGCGTGTGACAAAGCCGTCACCGTGGGAGACCTCCACCATATTGCCGTAACCGGATTCACGCCCGGTCCAGCTGACCACCCCTGCCGCAACCGCCAGAACTTCGGAACCGGCCTTGCCGGCGAAGTCGATACCATTGTGCATCGACCTGCGACCGGTAAATGGATCGGTACGCATACCGTAAGCGGAGGATATCCAGCCCTTCTCTATTGGCTGGCCGGACAACCAGACAGAATCCGCAAATTTGCGATTCTGGAACAACGACTCCAGGATGCCCAGTTGCTGTTCACGATTACCCAAACGGGCCTCGAAACTGGCCAGTTCGCCGCTGAGGTCTACGGAGCTGAAGTCGACCCGGAACTCTCCCGCCAGCGGACCGCCGACAGCGGGAGCCTGACTGAAGTCAAACTCGCCATCGCCCAGATCTGCCATGGCAGTAAGGTGCTCGCCCAGCGCGTCCAGCCGGGTCATCCTGGCTTGTAATTCTGCCAGATTTACCGTCAACGCCTGGAATTTGAGTTCGGCCTTGTTCTGCAGTGCCTCCAGCCCACTGGATTGCTGATCCAGGCCTTCCTGAATCGTGTCCAGAGCAGCGCCTCGCAGCACACTGGTTTCGCTGCCCTGCCCGGCCAGATAGCCAATGGCCAGCATACCAAGGGGGAAACCCAGGCAACAGAAAGACAGAAGAGCACGGGACCAGCGCCCCAACTCGATAGAACGGGAGCCCCCGTGCTTGCCGCTAATAAGAATTACTTTCATTTAATAGTGGTAAGCAACAGTTTGGCTGGCGACTCTGCCACAATTACCGTAAAAAATCTACTAAACAGCCCAGAGTGGACACCCTCGAAGCCGTTTACACCTGGCTCGCTGTAGCTGGGCTCATCGCATAACAAATCGGTGCCGGGGCATGCTCCCCGAAGGTCACCATCTCCCAGGCATCCGGCTGCGAGATAAGTGCCCGCAAGGTGGCATTGTTCAGTGCATGTCCCGACTTGTAGGCGCGAAACTCCCCCAACAGACTGTGACCAAGCAGGTACAGGTCGCCCACGGCATCCAGCACCTTGTGCCGCACAAACTCGTCTTCGTAACGCAGGCCGTCCTGGTTGAGAATGCGGTAATCGTCCACCACGATGGCGTTATCGACACTACCGCCGCGGGCAAGGCCCCGGGACCGCAGGTACTCTATCTCGTGGATAAAACCAAAAGTCCGGGCACGACTGAATTCCTTGATAAATGATGAGGTGGAAAAATCCAGCTCCGCATGGGCGGTGCGATCGCGAAACACCGGATGATCGAAATCGATAGTGAATGACACCTTGAACCCATCAAAGGGCAACAGGCTGGCCACTTTGTCACCGTCTTCCACGGTAATCTTGCGCTTGATGCGAATAAATTTCTTGGCCGCGTGCTGCTCAATCACGCCCGCTGATTGAATCAGGAAGACGAAGGGCCCGGCACTGCCGTCCATAATCGGTACCTCGGGCGCACTGAGGTCAACAAAGGCATTATCTATCCCCATACCCGCCAGCGCCGCCAGCAGGTGCTCCACGGTCGCCACCCGCTCGGTACCCGACACCAGCGTGGTAGAGAGCGTGGTATCGCCGACATTCTCCGCACAGGCGAGCAACTCCAGCACCGGATCGAGATCAGTTCTGCGAAAGACTATGCCGGTATCAACAGGCGCCGGGTGGAGAGTCATATAGACCTTCTCACCCTTGTGCAGGCTGACACCAGTCGCCTTTATCGAGTTACGCAGTGTGCGCTGTCGCATCCAGTCCTCTCCCACCCAACTGTCACCACGGGCACAAGGCCGCGGTGGACGCGACAGCTTGCTACCTAATCGGCCTGGCGACGTAAAAAGGCCGGTATATCGAAGTACTCCTCGCCACCGGCCTCTACTGCCAGCGCTTGCCCTGATCCCCCGCGACGCGATTTACGCATGGCCGTGGGCCGCTCAAATTGAGCGTAGTCAGGCTCGTTTTCAACGTCAACACTGGCAGACTTGGGCGCACTTTCAACAACCTGCAAAGGTGCTTTTGCCGCTTCACTACCCAGCCCTGTCGCAACCACGGTCACCCGCAGCTCATCTCCCATAGCGGGATCGATTACGGTGCCAACAACAACAGTAGCATCTTCCGACGCAAATTCCTCAATCGTGTCGCCAACCTCGGAAAACTCACCCAGAGACAGATCGAGACCAGCAGTGATGTTGACCAGGATTCCGCGTGCTCCGGCCAGATTAACGTCGTCCAGCAGCGGGCTATTTATTGCTCTTTCCGCCGCCTCGCGTGCGCGATTCTCGCCCTGCGAGCTGCCGGTACCCATCATCGCCATGCCCATCTCTGACATGACAGTGCGTACGTCGGCAAAGTCCACGTTGATCATTCCGGGCCTGATAATCAGATCCGCAATGCCCTGAACCGCACCCAACAGTACATCATTGGCTTCTTTAAAGGCATCCAGCAGACTGGTATTTTTTCCCAAAACCTCCAGCAATTTTTCATTGGGAATAGTGATCAGTGAATCCACATGCTGCTGCAGCTCCATTACCCCTTCAGCGGCAATTTGCAGTCGTTTTTTACCCTCGAAAGGGAAAGGTCGCGTTACCACCGCAACGGTGAGAATGCCCATCTCGCGAGCAATTTCCGCCACTACAGGCGCGCCACCGGTACCCGTACCGCCACCCATTCCAGCGGTAATGAACACCATATCGGCACCCCGCAGAGAATCGGCAATACGCTCCCGATCCTCCATGGCCGCCGCCCTGCCGATTTCCGGATTGGCCCCGGCACCGAGACCCTTGGTGATATCGCCACCAAGCTGCAACACTGTCTTGGACTGAATGTCCGACAGTGCCTGGGCATCGGTATTGGCGCAGATGAAGTCGACACCTTCAACATTATTCGCGATCATGTGCTTAACCGCGTTGCCACCACCACCGCCTACTCCGATGACTTTAATCACGGCATTTGACGGGACATTCTCTATCAATTCAAACATGGCCTTACTCCCCTTGGTATAAATGTGCCGCACTCACGCACGACGTTCTGCTACTAAATAAAAAACTCGACTCACCACCACAACAACTAAAAATTACTCTGCAACCAGGCCCGCAGCCGGCCGAATAAACTCTCACCGCTACTGCTGGACTTACCGGAATTACTCGTACCACCGTCCTGATAATGCTCAGCGCCGTACAACAACAGTCCCACGCTGGTGGCGTAGATCGGGTTGCGTACAATGTCGTTCAAACCCTGTACCGTCTGCGGGTAACCCACTCTTACCGGCATATGAAAAATCTCCTCAGCCAGCTCCACTACGCCCTCCATCTTTGAGGTGCCGCCACTCAACACCACACCGGCCGGGACCAGGTCTTCATAACCACTGCGGCGTAATTCGGCCTGAACCAGAGTGAATAGCTCGTCGTAGCGCGGCTCTACCACCTCCGCCAGTGCCTGCCGGGATAAATCCCGGGGCGGGCGGTCACCTACACTTGGCACTTTTATCGTTTCGTCAGCCCCGGCCAACTGGGTGAGTGCACAGGCGTACCGAATTTTAATTTCCTCGGCGTGCTGAGTGGGGGTACGCAGCGCCATGGCAATATCATTGGTCACCTGGTCGCCAGCGATAGGGATGACTCCGGTGTGACGGATGGAACCATCGGTGAAGATCGCGATATCCGTGGTGCCACCGCCGATGTCCACAAGGCAAACCCCAAGCTCGCGCTCGTCATCGGTCAACACCGCATAACTTGAGGCCAGTTGCTCGAGGATGATCTCTTCAACTTCCAGGCCACAGCGCCGAATACACTTCTCAATATTCTGGGCTGCATTGACGGCACAGGTAACAAGGTGGACCTTGGCCTCCAGTCGCACCCCGGACATACCCATTGGCTCCTTGATGCCTTCCTGGTTATCAATGACATACTCCTGCGGAAGAATGTGCAGGATTTTCTGGTCCGCCGGTATCGCCACGGCCTGTGCTGCATCGATCACCCGCTCAAGGTCCAGCCCGTAAACCTCGCGGTCCTTTATCGCAACGATGCCGTGAGAATTGAGGCTGCGAATATGGCTGCCGGCAATACCCACGTATACGGAGTGTATCTGGCAACCCGCCATCAACTCGGCTTCTTCCACCGCACGCTGGATCGATTGCACAGTGGACTCGATATTCACCACTACACCTTTCTTCATTCCCTTGGACGGGTGCGAGCCAATACCGACTATCTCGATACCCCCCTCAGGCCCGATTTCCCCGACGATCGCCACGACCTTGGAGGTACCGATATCCAGGCCGACGATCATTTTTTTGTCCTGTACGCTGCCCATGGCAGTGTTTCCCCCCGACCTACTTGTTATCGACTTATAGTCCCGCTACCTGGGACGACTCTTCGTTAAAGGCTACCGCTATCCCTGTTTCGTAGCGTAAGTCCACTCGTACCACTTCGGTGGCTCTGGCGCCCAGTTCACTGCGATAGATTGCGACGAACCGGTGCATGCGCTCCAAAAAGTCCTCACTGCCAAGCAGCAACTGCATGCCGCCCTCCAGCACCACAGCAACCTGGCCGCGCTCGTCAACCGCAAGCTGGGCGACGGCAAGATGCAGCGGTCTCAGAATTTCCACGATGCGCTGGTAGCCTGCCACCAGCGCCTTGGCGCTGCCCTCGGGTCCGCGTAACTGCGGTAGCGCCTGCCACTCTTTGCTGGAGCTGGAGCGAAACACCTCCCCCTCGTGATTAAGGAAGTCACTCTCGCCCCAGCGGGCGATCGGCAACTGCTCTATCACATGAATTTCCAATGCATTTGGCCAGCGGCGCTGCACTGTGGCCTGGTAGATCCAGGGCAGTTCTTCCAGTTGTGCCTGAATGCGCTGCAAATCTGCACGTAAGAACCCTCCCACCAGCGCCGGCTGTACCATGTCCTGTACAAGATCGGTACGGGTATGTTCCAACTCCCCCGTCACCGTAATGTGCTGTACGGGAATAGACTGCAGGGTGATGTAGGCCTGTAGCGCGGCAACCAACACCACACCAGCACCGGTAACAATGATCAACCGATTGAGCCACGCCGATGGCTTGCGCTGCGGTTTCACTTCCGGCCCTTTGCGGGTTGCGCCCTGCGCCGCATTGCGACCGCGGGACGGCGATCTTCCCACCTGTTTTGCCTGCTTGGTCATACGCATGCTAACGCCCCCCCTCAAGACTCAACTCGAGAATACGGGCCACCAGCACGTCAATGTCCATGCCCGCAGCTTTAGCCGCCATGGGCACCAGACTGTGTGATGTCATGCCCGGCACGGTGTTCACCTCCAGCACATAGAACTCCCCTGAGCGACTGCGCATCAGGTCCACCCGGCCCCACACCTCGCATCCCAAAGATTGGAACGCTCGCAGGGAAAGGGCCGCCATCGCGGCTTCGTCCTCCGCAGTCAGGCCACAAGGACACAGATAACGGGTTTCGTCCGACTGATACTTGGCTTCGTAATCGTAAAATTCGTTGTCCGTTTCCAGGCGTATCGCCGGCAGCGCCCGGTCGCCGAGAATGGCCACTGTGTACTCTGGACCGTCAATAAACTGCTCCGCAAGAACACCCCCGCCGTATTGGCTGGCGACCCTGTAGGCGCTCTCCAGTGCTTCTGCGCTCGCGGCTGAGGTCATTCCGATACTGGAACCCTCGCAACTCGGTTTTACAAAGACCTTCCCGAAGCGGTCGATTACCTGCTGCCAGTCTGTTTCAGCATCGAGGCGGACAAACCCACTCGTAGCCAGGCCTATGCCCTGCCACAACTGCTTGCTGCGCAGCTTGTCCATGGCCAGGGCGGAGCCGAGTACGCGTGAGCCAGAGTAGGGAATACGCAGGGCCTGCAATGCCCCCTGCATGCTCCCGTCTTCGCCGCCCGGTCCATGCAATGCTATAAAAGCGAAAGACACGCCCTGTAATTGCGCCATCCAATCCGGCTCAGCAGAGTCGACAGGGCGCACCTTGAAGCCCCGCGCCGCTAGCGCATCAATCACGGTTTGGCCACTCGACAGCGAGACCTCGCGCTCGGCAGAGTTTCCGCCCAACAGCACAGCCACCGGCTTATCGCGCAAAGCGTCCAGACTCATTCCGCCGGCCCCCGCAAAAAATCCATGGCTGCCAAATCCTGCGCGAGACGACCGATATTGCCCGCCCCCTGTGTGATCACTACGTCGCCCTCCTCAACAATGCCACTCAATACGGCGGGCACATCCTCGACTTGCTCGACGAAAATTGGATCCAATTGCCCGCGCTGGCGAATGCTGCGGGCCAGGCTCCTACTGTCGGCTCCCGGCACCGGGTCTTCACCTGCGGCGTAGACATCCAGCAGTAAAAGCACGTCACAGCGGGACAGCACAGCCACAAAATCCTCGTAGAGATCGCGCGTCCGAGAATAGCGATGAGGTTGATAAATCATCACCACCCGCCTGTCGGGCCAGACCTGCCGCGAGGACTCCAGTGTGGCGCGAACCTCAGTCGGGTGGTGACCGTAGTCATCGACCAATTCGGCAGTTCCCCCGGCGAAGCGCAATTCCCCCATCCGGGTAAACCGTCTACCAACGCCGGCAAAACCCACTAGCCCGCGCTGTATCGATTCGTCGTCCAAACCTTCGTCGCAGGCCACTGCCGCGGCGGCGGCGGCATTGAGGACGTTATGCGTGCCGGGCATGGCCAGATTCAGCGCCAGCGCAGTCTGCTCCCCCGGGCGATGCAGTACAAACCGGGTAGACACACCCTCTCCCACCACGTCCGCTATTCGATAATCAGCGTCCTCGGCAAAACCGTAGGTGATCACATGTCGCGAGACATCTGGCAGCATGTCGCGAATCACCGGGTCGTCAACGCAGAGCACCGCGACACCGTAAAATGGCAGATTGTGCAGAAACTCCAGAAACGTACGGCGCAGCACGGAAAAATCACCGCCGTAGGTTTCCATGTGGTCCGCCTCAATATTGGTAACCACTGTAACCATGGGCTGGAGGTGGAGAAAGGAGGCGTCGCTCTCATCCGCCTCCGCGATCAGGAACCGGCTGGCACCCAACTGCGCATTAGTGCCCACACTGTTGACCAAACCGCCAATCACAAACGTGGGGTCCAGACCCGCTTCGGCAAAAATGTTGGCTACCAGGCTGGTGGTGGTGGTTTTTCCATGAGTGCCCGCAACCGCTATGCCGTGGCGGTAGCGCATCAGTTCTGCCAGCATTTCCGCACGCGGGACCACAGGAATGCGCGCTGCTCTAGCCGCCGCGACTTCAGGGTTGCCTTCATCCACGGCGCTGGAACTGACCACAACGTCGGCTCGACCCACATTACTCTCGGCATGGCCGATATGGACCTTGATACCCTTGGCCTCTAACCGCTGCGTGACGGGGCTGGTACGAAGATCGGAACCGGAAACTTCGTAGCCCAGGTTAACCAGCACTTCGGCAATGCCGCTCATGCCCGCACCACCGACACCAATCATGTGAATGCTGCGTATCCGCCGCATTTCGGGCACAGCATAGACATTCCGTTCAACGGCCATGGATCAGCTCCTCGCAGCAATCACTTACCTGCGCCGCGGCATCCGGCGTCGCTACTGCGGCGGCGGCACTCGCCATGCCCGCCAATATCTGCGGGTGTTTTAGATACCCTTGTAGTGAGGCGGCAACAGCATCGACGGTCATGTCCGCCTGACGCAGCAACATGGCGGCGCCACAGCTACTCAAAGAGCGCGCATTCGCTGTCTGGTGATCATCGATCGCCTGGGGCAAAGGCACCAGAATTGACGGGCAGCCCATGATGGCCAGCTCCGAAACAGTCAATGCGCCAGCCCGGCACAACACCAGGTCCGCCCAGCCATAGGCCGCTGCCATGTCTTCTATAAAAGGGTCAACCCGCATCCCTGTTCCCAGCAGCTCACCATAATTCTCGCGAACACCAGCGACATGCGCATCACCCGTCTGGTGCCATACTTCCAGTTGCTGCCCGTCACCGAGAATTTTCCGCACAGTAGGCGGCAGAATTTCGTTTATAGCCTGAGCACCCAGACTGCCACCCAGGACCAGCAGTCGCAGTGGCCGCTGACCGGTATAATCGTAGTGCCTGCCGGCCCCTGCCTGCACCAGCTGCCGACGCACCGGGTTGCCCAATACGGTGATTTCAACCTGTTCTTTGAAGGCACCGGGAAACGCTGCCACGACCCGGGCGGCGAGCGGAGCCAGCATCCGATTAGTGGTACCCGCCACAGCATTTTGCTCGTGAATCAGCAGAGGTTTGCGCAGCAGCCATGCGGCCACACCTGCCGGTCCGGCGACATAACCGCCCATACCCACAACGCAACGCGGTGCCAACCGATGGATCAACCAGAGCGCTTTTACAGAGGCAAGTGCGAGAAACCACAGCGCAGCCACCTTGTCGGAAAGGGACTTGCCGCGCACACCTCTTACCGGTAAACAGTGCAGCGTGATACCCGCTTCGGGCACCACCCTGTGCTCCAGCCCGCGGGCGGTACCCACCCACTCAACTCGCATTCCACGATCCAGCAACTCCCTGGCCACTGCCAGTGCCGGGTAGACATGCCCACCGGTTCCACCGGCTGTCATTAATACCAGAGGGGCGGTCATCGGGCCTTCCTCGGCAAGCGATTGTCGCGGTCGATGCGCAACACCATCGCGAGCATGCAACAGCACACGATCAGGCTGGTACCGCCGTAACTGACAAATGGCAAGGTGAGACCCTTGGTCGGCAGCAGGCCTGAGCTCACCCCCATATTCACAAACGCCTGTCCGGAAAATACCAACGCTACCCCGTAACACACATAGGCACCGAAGGGGTTAGCAACCGCAAGCGATTTGCGCCCCGCCCAGAGAATGCGGCCGATAAGCCCAACATAGAGTGCGATAAGCGCCAGCGCCCCGACAAAGCCGGTTTCCTCTGCCCAGATAGAAAATACAAAATCGGTGTGCGCCTCGGGCAGGTAGAACAGCTTTTGCACACTGTTGCCCAGACCCACTCCCAGCCACTCGCCACGACCGAACGCAATGAGTGACTGCGTGAGCTGAAAGCCGGTATTGAAAGGGTCTGCCCACGGGTCGGTATAGGCTGTCAGCCGCGCCAGCCGGTAGGGCGCGCTCACCACCAGCACCAGCATGGCTGCCAGGGCGCCACCCAGTACCAACAGAAAATGCCCCAGCTTTACACCAGCAAGAAACAGCATGCCAAAAGCACTGCCGGCGACAATAACGGTGGCTCCGAAGTCGGGCTCGATCATCAACAATAGTGTGGCGGCGAACAGTACCGCCATGGGCTTGAGAAAGCCCTGCCAGTGGTTGCGAACTTCGTGTTCCCTGCGCACCATATAACCCGCCAGATATACCACCATCGCCATCTTTGCAATTTCGGAGGGTTGCAACGTAAAGGGACCTAAGGGCAACCAGCGCTGACTACCGTTAACCTCGCGACCAATCCCAGGAATCAACACCAGGATTAACAACGCCAGTGCAACGAAAAGCCAAACCCAGCCAGTATCCAGCCAGAATTTGGGCGGCACCCGGTAAATCATTGCTCCGGCGCCTACCGCGAGCAGGAGATAGACAAGGTGGCGCTGTGTATGGAACCAGGAGTTCTCGTGGTGCCAGTCGGCATATTCGATTGACGCAGAACTGATGACCACCAGACCTACCAGCAACAGCGCCAGGCCAAGCAGGGCGAGGACAGTGTCCGGCGCGATGGCAACAGCGGTGGTGGGCCGATAGGCGCTCATGCCTGGCCCTCCCGCAGGTGTTCTACCGCCTGACAGAATACTTCACCGCGGTTAATGTAGCCGGTGAACATATCGAAGCTGGCGCAAGCAGGTGACAACAGCACAACATCACCAGGGCCAGACTGCGATGCCGCAGAACGCACGGCCTCATTCATGGAGGCGACTATGGTCACAGGTGCATGATCTTCGAGTGCGGCCCGCATCTTTTGTGCATCCTCTCCCAACAGAATCACGGCTTTGCACCGGCGGGCAACCGCGCTCTGCAACAAGCTGAAATCAGCACCCTTGCCCTGACCGCCGGCGATTAACAAAATATTGTTCGCGTCGCCAAGGCCGTTAAGCGCAGCCAGGGTCGCGCCAACATTAGTGCCCTTGGAGTCATTGACGTAACTTACACCCCCTATTTCAGCTACTTGCTGACAGCGGTGAGGAAGACCGCTGAACTGCCGCAGGGTCAACACCATGCTCTCCATCGGGATTCCCGCGGCGTGACCGAGCGCTAGGGCGGCGAGTGCGTTCGCCACGTTATGGCGTCCAACCAGGCCGAGCTCGTCGCTGGCCAGGATAGTATCGAAACCGTGACATAGCATTTCCCCGGCCTCAGTTTGACGTAGCCCAAAGCCTCCCAGCTCGGGTTCACCCATACGCCAACTGATCACGTCCACATCGCTTGCAAGCAATGGAATCGTGAGCGGATCATCGCGGTTTACCACAGCTTTGCGACAGCCGCGGAATATACGGTGCTTGGCCTGGTGATAGCGGGGCATGGAGCCGTGACGATCGAGATGATCCGGACTGACGTTCAGCACAGTCGCAACTTCCAGCCCGAGATCACCCGCCCGCTCCAACTGAAAACTGGACAGCTCCAATACATAGAGGGTGCGCGCCGGATTCAGCAGATCGAGAGCGGGGGTACCGAGGTTGCCTCCCACTCCCACGTTCAGACCCGCGTCCCGCGCCATCTGTCCCACCAGTTCGGTCACGGTCGATTTGGCATTAGAGCCGGTAATCCCAACCACCGGCGCGACAGCCTCCCGAACGAACAGATCGATATCGCCTATGATGCTGACACCAGCGTCCCTGGCCTGCTCCACCACTTGCGTATCCAGAGCAACCCCGGGGCTCACCACCATCTCGGTGGCACCAGTCACCAGTTCCACCGGGTACACACCGGCATAAACGGCAACATCCGGCATTTCCAGGCGAAAAGCCGCCAGTCCCGGAGCGTCGGCACGCGTGTCAATCACAACGAACGGCAAGCCGCGTCGATAAAGATGGCGCGCGCAGGACATACCCGTAGCGCCGAGGCCGACGACCACGCGATTTATGCTGCTTGCAATCACACCCTGTGACACGCTCTGCACCACTCCCTTAACGCAACTTCAATGTGGCCAGCCCGAACAGGACCAGCATCACGGTAATAATCCAGAAACGCACTATTACTCTGGGCTCTGGCCACCCCTTCAATTCAAAGTGGTGGTGAATGGGAGCCATACGGAATATGCGCCGCCCGGTGAGCTTGAATGAAGCCACCTGCAGAATGACCGACACGGTTTCCAGCACAAATACGCCACCCATGATAAAGAACACGATTTCGTGGCGCGTGATGACCGCGACCGTTCCCAACGCTGCACCCAGAGCCAGGGCACCCACATCCCCCATGAATACCTGGGCGGGATACGTGTTGAACCAGAGGAAACCCAGCCCTGCTCCCGCGATGGCGCCGCAAAAAACGGCCAACTCGCCGCTGCCCGCCACGTAGGGGATATGCAAATACTCGGAAAAGTCCGCGCGCCCGGTGAGGTACGCGATGATGCCAAGGGCTGAGCCCACCATCACCGTAGGGAGTATCGCCAAACCGTCCAACCCGTCAGTCAGGTTGACCGCGTTACTGGCACCGACAATGACAAAGTAGGCAAGCGGGATAAACAACAAGCCCATACTCCAGGCAAAGTCCTTGAAAAACGGCACGTACAACTCGGTAGTGACCGGCGTATCGAAAGCGACATACAGATAGATGGCGGCACAGAGTCCCGCCACTGACTGCCAGAAAAATTTCCAGCGCGCGGGCAGACCGCGAGAATCCCTCTCCACGACCTTGCGGTAATCATCCACCCAGCCAACAGCACCAAACACAGCGGTAACCAGTATGGCCACCCACAAGTAGGGATTACGAAGGTCGCCCCACAGCAAGCTGGCAATGGCGATGGCCACCAGAATCAGGGCACCCCCCATGGTAGGTGTTCCGGCTTTGCTGAGATGGGTCGCAGGCCCGTCATCTCGCACCGACTGACCCACCTGGTAATAATTGAGGCGCCGAATCATCGTCGGCCCCACCAACAGCGAAATAGCCAGAGCAGTTCCCACCGCAAGAATGCCGCGCAGCGTGAGGTACTGGAACACCAGGAATACTTTGTTGAACTGAGCCAGATACTCTGCCAGAAATAACAACATGCTCAGCTCTCCCCCGCTGGCGCTGGCGCCAGCAATGCGTGCAACATCCGCTCCATGCGAGCACCACGGGAGCCTTTAACCAGAACTGTATCGCGCGCCTCGAACTCGCCTGCCAGCGCAGCAATCGCACTGTCGCAATCTGCAAACCACGTGGAACCGGCACCGAATACCTCTACCGCGGTTTCCAGTTCCGGGCCAACCCCCCAGAACCGCTCGATCCCCGCGTCTCGCGCATACTCGCCAATTTCCCGGTGCAATTCCTCGCTCGTTGGACCCAGTTCGCGCATGGCGCCCAACACCAGTGTGCGCCGACCCTCACAACCCGCCAGCATAGCAATGGCGGCGCGGACCGAACCCGGGTTGGCGTTATAACAATCATCGATCACTGTGGCACCCGAGGGGGATACTGCCGTAGAAAGTCGTCCGGCAGTCGGCTTTACCGTTTCCAGTCCCGCCCGAATCTGTATCAGGTCCAGCCCGCAGGCTATGCCAACAGCCGTCGCTGCCAGGGCGTTGACCACGTTATGTACACCCGGCAGCGCCAGGGTCACTGGCATCTCTCCCGCCGGTGTCCGAGCAGTAAAACTGACACCCTTTACACCCAGCGCCCGCACATCCCCGACCGTTATCGCTGCAGATTCTTCCAGGCCAAAATCAATCACTGACGCCGCGCCAGCCCGTTCGCGCCAACTCGCAGCCCAGGGAAGATCAGCGTTGATCACCGCGCAATCACCTGCGCCCAGCCCGTCAAAAATTTCACCCTTCGCTGAGGCAATGTCTTCGAGCGAGCCAAACCCCTGCAGATGAGCGGGCATAACCGTTAGCAACAGCGCCACCGTGGGGCGACCGAGCTCACATAACCAGGTGATGTCGCCAGCCTTGCCGGCACCCATCTCCACCACCGCGTATTCCACGCCCGGCTCCAGCGCAAGCAGCGTCAGTGGTACACCGATCTCGTTATTGAAATTACCCTCGGTCGCAAGGGTTCTGCCTTTTTGTGCAAGCACTGCACGCACCATATTCTTAACGGTAGTCTTGCCACTGCTACCGGTGATCGCCACCAGCGGCCCGTTGTACAAAGACCTGTTGTAGGCGCCAAGCAGCCCCAGCGCACGCTGGGTATCGACCACCTGCAATCTGCTTGAGGGTCGATCGCAGACCTGACTCACCAACGCCCCTGCGGCATGCGCGTCAGCAACCTGCCCGAGAAAATCGTGGCCGTCGAAATTTTCGCCTTTTAATGCAACGAACAGATCGTCGGTTGTCACCGCGCGGCTGTCCGTTGTCACGCTTGAAAACGTCCGGTCCGGGCCTATCAATTCAGCCTGTAGAGGCTGTACAAGTTCGGACATTGCCATGGCGCGCATCATGAGCTTGCTCTCTGTGACAGCGCCTTGAGCGCCTGCTCTTCATCGCTGAAATGATGGCGCACGCCTTCAATAATCTGATAATTCTCATGGCCCTTGCCGGCAATAACCACACAATCACCCGGGCTCGCTTCAGCAATTGCCATCGCGATGGCCTGGCTTCTGTCAGCGACCAGTGCAAAGTTACCGCTGCACCCTGAGGTGATATCCGCCAGGATAATTGCAGGGTCTTCGCTGCGGGGATTATCGCTGGTAACAACCACCCGATCGGAAAACTTGCTGGCAACCCGCCCCATAACTTGCCGCTTCGCCCGATCGCGGTCTCCGCCGCAACCAAAGACCGTCACAAGGCGGCCGCTCACATGATTCTTCAACGCCGACAGTACCTGCTCCAGCGCATCTGGTGTGTGGGCGTAATCAACCACCACCTGCAAACCGAGCGCATTGGGAATAAGTTGCATCCGGCCAGGCACCGGGCGCAACCGGGATACTGCCGCCAATACGGCCAGCAAATCTTCCCCTGCAAGCACCACCGCGGTAACTGCGGCCGCCAGATTGGCGAGGTTGTACTCTCCGGGGAGCGGGCTTGAAAAGCGACCACTGCCCCAGGGTGTCTGCAATTCCCCCGCCACGCCGGCTGCGTTGTACCGGGTGTTTTTAACGCGTATGTCCGCCTCGTCCCGGCTGGTGGAGTACGTCAGTATGCTGACCCCCTCGGGAACTGCAGCAAGCACCTCGGGGGCGTACTCGTCGTCGAGGTTAACTACCGCATGCAACAAGCCTGCACTGGAGAACAGCTGCATTTTTGCGCGGGCGTAGGCATCCATGCTGCCGTGGTAATCGAGGTGATCGTGAGAGAGATTGGTATAAATAGCCGTCTTGAATTCCACCCCGCTCACCCTGCCCTGCACCAGGGCGTGGGACGACACCTCGATACTGACAGTGCTAACGCCCTGGTCGCGCCATTGCGCGAGCTGCCTCTGCAGTGAAACGGGGTCGGGGGTGGTGTTAACAGAGTCGGCAACCGAGTCGTCCAGCAACGCACCCAGGGTACCAATGACCCCGCAGGATTGACCCTGCGACCGCCCCAGCTGTGCAATCAGACTGGTGGTGGTGGTTTTGCCATTCGTGCCAGTGACACCTACCACGTGGAGATCACGGCTGGGATGACGAAAAAAACGGGCCGCCAGCGCGCCCACGTCAAAGCGCAATTCGGGAATTTCAACAAGCGGTACAGGCAGCGCATCCACGAACCCCGCGACAGGCGCTTCCGCTAGCACTGCCACTGCGCCGTTGGCGACTGCCTGCTCAATAAACTGGCGGCCGTCATGTAACTCCCCGGGAACGGCGAGGAACAGGTCACCGCTTTGCACCTTACGACTGTCGAGCTGCAGACCTTGTATCGGCGTGTCGCCACCACAGCAATCGCTGCGCGCCAGTAATTCGGACAGTGGCATAGACTGCGCAACCACGCCGCGCGCGGGCATCATGCCGGCCCCCCTGCCACGGTAGCCGCAGCCGCCGCCACCGACTCAATCTCGGTGGGGGGCACGTTCAACAGGCGCAGTGCGCCTTGTGTAACAGCGGAAAACACCGGTGCCGCAACAGCGCCGCCACCATAGGCTTCACCTTTGGGATTATTGATCACCACGACGGTGACAATGCGGGGGTTTTCTACCGGCGCCACACCGGCAAACCAGGCCACATACTGATCATCGATATAGCCCTGCGGCCCCACTATGCGCACGGTTCCGGTTTTGCCACCCACCAGGTAGCCCGGCACTCGGGCCTTGCGGGCCGTGCCCTCGTCCCCTGTTACCGCGTGTAATACCTCCAGTACCTCGCTGGCGATTTGCGGGGAGACAATACGCTCACCCCGAGACACCTCACCCTCCAGCGCCAGCAGAGAAATGGGCTGTTGAATGCCGCCGTTGGCAAACACACTGTAGGCCCTGGCAATCTGCAGAGGAGAAGCCGAGATACCGTATCCGAAGGCAAGCGACACTTTCTCAGTGGCGTACCAGCGCACCCGGTCGGGCAAGGAGCCAGAACTCTCGCCGGGAAAGCCTGTACCGGGAGCATGGCCTATACCAAAGCGGTTAAATACTTCCCGTATCGGCTCGTGACCCAGGTCCAGCGCCAACTTCGTGACTCCCACCTGGCTGGATTTTTCGATAATGCGCGACACGCTGATCAGGCCGTAATTGCGCGGGTCGGGATATACCTTGGGGCCCACTCTGATCCGCCCGGGAGAAGTATCAATCATTGTCTCAGTGGTATAGCGCCCGCTCTCCAGTGCGGCCACCAGTGTCAAGGTCTTCATGGTCGACCCGGGCTCGTACACATCCGTGACGGCGCGGTTGCGCCTGCTGGCCGGATCAGCCCCCTTGCTGTTGGGGTTGTAGGCGGGGTAATTCACCATCGCCAGCACCTCACCGGTATGGGCGTCAAGCGTGACAATGGAGCCTGAAACTGCGCCAGCGGCAGTAACAGCCCGGCGCAACTCGCGGTGCTGCAGGTACTGCAGACGCAGATCGATACTCAGCGTGAGATCTTTGCCCGGCTGCGCAGGTTGCAGCACACCGATATCCCGAACGACCTCGCCGTGGAGGTCCTTGATGTATTTCTTCTTCCCCGGCACGCCTTGCAGCCATTTGTCGTAGGCCAGCTCAAGACCCGCAATGCCCTGATCATCAACATTAGTGAAACCCACCAACTGGGAAGCCACCTCACCCGCGGGATAAAAACGTCGGTACTCCCGCTCTCCGCTGACACCACTGACCTTTAGCGCCAGCACTTCCCTTGCCGCTTCCGGCACCATATGCCGCTGCAAATACATAAATTGTTTTTTACTGTAACGCGCCAGCCGCTCTTCAAGCGCAGGCAAATCAAGGCCCAGCGCAAGTGCAAGCTCCGGTAAACGTTCTGAATTCGCTAATACACGCGGATTTGCCCAGATCGAAATGACCGGTGTACTCACCGCCAACGGCTCGCCACGGCGATCGGTGATCACGCCGCGATAAGCCGGAATTTCTGCCGTACGCACCGAGCGCATGGCGCCCTGGTCTTGCAGGAATTCATAGCCACGCTCGCTATCGATAATCTGCAGTGACAGTACACGGCCCACCAGCAGGAGCAGCAACACACACAACACCGCGACCACCAGATAAAACCGCAATTGGGATTCAGGCTTTTTCTGCCGGGCACGCATCAGCGCGGCACCACTTTCATTTGGGCCAGCCCGGGTGGCTGCATACCCAGCTCTTCTGCGGCGACCTTCTCAACCCGGTAATGCGACGCCCAGGTGCTGTGCTCTAACAGCAGGCGGCCGTAGTCCTCCTGTAAATACCACTGCGACGACTCCAATTCCTGCAAACGGGCGTACATGGCACGACAGGCGTGGGTGCTGTGGATAACGGCAAATGCGGAGCACAGGATCAGCAACACCAGGCCGGCATTGAGCCAGACCAGCTCCCGGCCGGTTTTTCCTGTGTCGACTGTTGTCGCCCCCACCACCATCACCTCGTACCCATTCGCCGGTCGCCCGGTCAGCTAATTTTTTCCGCAACACGCATGATCGCGCTGCGCGAACGAACATTCTCTGCAACTTCCTCGTCACTCGCCCGCATCGCCTTGCCGATCAGCTTCATGCGTCGGTTAATGGCGCTGTCGGTAACCGGAACACCCACCGGGAACTGCTCGCCTCTGGCCATGTCACGCATGTAGCGCTTGACCAACCGGTCTTCCAGGGAATGAAAACTGATCACCACCAGCCGGCCGCCTACGCGCAACATATCCAGCGCCCCTGCCAGCAGGTGCTCAAGATCGACGAGCTCGCGATTAACCTTGATTCTTATCGCCTGAAAAGCGCGGGTTGCGGGGTGCTTGTGCCGTTCCCACTTGGGATTTGCCTCACTGACAATCTGCGCCAGGCGCGCGGTAGACGTGATGGCGCGCTCATCCCTGGCCGCCACAATGGCTGCGGCAATACGGCGGGAAAATCGCTCCTCGCCATACTCCTTCAAAACCTGCGCGATCTCGCCGACCTCAGCATAGGACAGCCACTCGGCGGCCGTTTCACCGCGTGTGGTATCCATGCGCATATCCAGCGGCCCATCCTGCAAAAAACTGAAACCCCGCTCTCCATCGTCCAGCTGAGGGCTGGAAACCCCGAGATCGAGCAAAATGCCGTCAACCGCCTCTACACCCATTGCAGTCAGCTGAGCCGGCAGTTCGGCGAAGGAACCGTGGAAAAACTGAAACCGGGGCTCTGCGTCGGCCAACTCCCTGGCGTCCGCCTGCGCCTCCGGGTCTTTGTCGACACCCAGCACCCGGCCATTAGCATCAAGGCGCTGCAGCAGATGACGACTGTGACCGCCCCGACCGAAAGTACCATCGACGTAAAATCCAGCGGGTCGTGTCACCAGAGCCTCTACCGCCTCTCGCAACAGAACTGTCTGATGCATTGAACCCACCTACAGTGTCAGCGACATTAATTCTTCTGGTAGTTCCGCCTCGGGACCCGAGTCCTGCAGCGCCTGATCGCGCTCGGCAAACCAAAGCGGCTCGGACCACAACTCGAGCTTGTTGCCCTGCCCTACCAGCACCAGCTTCTTGTCCAACCGCGCGTATTCCCTCAGGGATTGAGGCAGCAGCATGCGCCCGTTACCATCCAGCTCAAGATCAGTGGCGTAGCCCAGCATCAAACGCTGGAATCGCTTTACCGCGGGCTTGAGGGCAGGTAGTGCCTGAATTTCCTTTTCGATTCGCTCCCACTCTGGCAGCGGGTATATCGCCAGGCACGCAGACTGGGTGTCTATGGTCACCACGATCTGACCTCCGCACTCACTCAACAATGGCTCGCGCTGTCGGGCCGGTATTGCCAGCCGTCCCTTTGCGTCCATGTTGATATGTTGTACACCGCGAAACATCCCAAAATTCCCCACCTACCCGACCTGAAAACCCACTAAAAACCAATTTCTTCCACTTATTCCCACTTTTCGACACTATAGGTCTCGGCCGGAGAAAGTGTCAAGCTGGCAGGGGAGAAAACCGTTGTAATTTCAGCTAATTAGAGCAACATTTAGGGGCTGGACCACAATGACGCGGGCTGTTACGAAGGGAAATAATGTCGTAAAACAGAAGTGTAAGGGTGAATGCTGAGGATCCACTTTAACTTACAGTTTATTTTCCTCTTTATTTTTGCTCTTTTTAGCACGAAAAAACATAAGAGAATTGACTGGAGTACTGGTCAGTAACTGGCTTGCCGGATTACGCCTCTGCTGATGCGCACAAAGCGTCCGGGAAGGAGGAACTACGCGCCCGGAGGACGCGCTGAAGAATAGGTGAGTCGGTCGATAAGCCGGGTTCTGTCGTGGACGATCATTCATCTGCGACAGGTGTCACCACCTGCCTGAAGCGACCTACCCGAATCCACTGCGGGTCACAGCTAACGGATTCCTATTTGGTCTTGCTCCGAGTGGGGTTTACCATCGCCACGCCTGTTGCCAGCCGCGCGGTGCGCTCTTACCGCACCGTTTCACCCTTACCCAGCCACAAGTGGCACTCAAATGAAGTCAGACCCCATTTTTGGGCGGTTTACTCTCTGTTGCACTTTCCGTAGGCTCGCGCCTCCCAGGTGTTACCTGGCACTCTACCCTGCGGAGCCCGGACTTTCCTCCCCCGTTACGCCCGAAAGCGCCCCGGGAGCGATCGCCTGACCGACTCGGCGCGAAGACTACCGCCCCGGCCGTGTCATAACAAGCTTTTGCGTTCCAGCAGGAAGTTATACAGCACTTTTTTGCGCAGGCCGGTGTAATCTGCCACCACCGCCGCCGCAGTCTTGGCGGGGAGTTCTTGCGCCAGACGCAGTAACAGGCCGGCAACTTCCGCCGTTACCTCGGAGTTATCAGCCCGGGAGCCAGCCACCAGCAATACAATTTCACCCTTCTGCTGATTGCTGTCGCCAGCGACAAAATCCCTGAGATCTGCCAGTGTACTGCGCCTGATTGTTTCGAAGGTTTTGGTCACCTCGCGCGCCAGCACTGCCTCGCGCCCAGCCCCGAATGCGCCGATCATAGCCTCCAGGCAGGCAACTACGCGGTGTGGAGCCTCATAGAAAATAAGCGTCGCCGTCTCATGAGTCAGGTCAGCCAGTCGATTCTCCCGCGCGCCAGCGCGCGCCGGCAGAAACCCCTCGAAAAGAAAACGATCTGTGGCAAGGCCCGAGGCACTGAGTGCTGCCACCGCCGCACAGGCTCCCGGCACCGGGACCACCACAAAACCCTGATCCTGCATGGCCCGGACCAGGCGATAACCCGGGTCCGAAATCAGCGGAGTACCGGCATCCGATACCAGCGCAACACTGCCCCCGGACGCCAGACAGGTACTGATCTTGTTAACCGCCCTGTTATCGCTGTGATCGTGGTATGCCATAAGTGGCGTGGATATAGCATAATGCTGCAACAAGCGCTGGCTGTGGCGAGTATCTTCGGCGGCTATAATGTCAGCCTGTTGCAGCACACTCACAGCCCGAGCAGAAAGATCTCCGAGATTACCAATAGGTGTCGCCACAACATAAAGACCCGATTCCACTATTTCCCCTTATAATGTGTTCCCACACCAATGCAGAAGCACCTCAACCCACAACCAGCGGTAAAGCATAGCATGAGAAACACCCGCACCAGCCACCTAACCCGCAGTGCACAGCTCTGCCTGACTCTGGCGATCCTGGGCCTGTTGGGCTGCGGCAGCGAGCCGACAAGAGCACCTCAGCCGGCGCCACCACCGGAAGAGGTGCCAAAACCTGCCGTCCCGGACCAAACCAGCCTGACTCTTCCTTCCAGCACCTACAGTGCGCAGTTTCGCCAGGCGGATCAGCTGTTAACGGAGAAACAGTGGATGGCTGCAAGCGAAATAATGGCGCCCATACCCACTGAGAATGTCAGCGACACGGACAGGGTGTACCTGGGCTACCTGCAAGCACGTATAGCCTATCTCAGAGGCAAGCCGGGCAAAGCCCTGACACTGCTGGATACACTGCAGTACCCGGGCATGAACCGCGGCCAGCGCTACCGTATTTTGAATCTCAAAAGACATATCATGGAGATGCAAGGGGACTACCTGGAAAGTGCCCGCCTGGGAGACCAGGCACTGAGACTGGCAACTGCGGCCGACGCACCGCCACTCAAACGCCATATCTGGCACGACCTGCAACGGGTTGATACCACACAGCTGGAACAGGCTGCTGCCTCCACCAGCGACATACAATGGCAAGACTGGCTGAACCTGGCCCTGTTAACACGTGCGCCACTCGCAGCACAGATGCAAAGCCTACCGCTGTGGTCGCAAAACAACCCAGGGCACCCGGCGGCCAACCCGCTTCCGGGAGGCCTGGCCTACCTGATCAATACTCCGCCAAAGGCTGAGAAAGTGGCTATCATCCTGCCCCTCAGTGGCCGCCTGGCACCGGCCGGCAGAGCAGTCCGCGACGGCTACCTGGCCAGTTACTATGCCTCGCGGGAGAGTGGCGGCCCCCAATACGACATTCTGGTACTGGATCAGGACAGCTACGGTTCCGCGAGCGTGGCCTACGACGTCGCCCTGACACAGGGTGCAAGCATCGTGGTCGGACCTCTCAGCAAAGAGGCTGTGGCGGAACTGGGTGCGCGTCCGGACCGCTCAATACCAGTACTGGCTCTGAACCGGCTGGATACGGGGGACTCGGTTGTCCAGGGCAGCAGTGCCATGGTCCAGTTCGCCCTTGCCCCAGAAGATGAAGCCCGGGATATCGCCGCGCTTGCCTTTGGGCAGGGAGCGCGCAGCGCCCTGGTAATTCGCCCGCAAGGCGAGTGGGGCAGCAAGGTCGCGCAGGCACTCATTGAACGCTGGAAAACCCTGGGAGGCACCATCGCCAACAGCGTTACCTACAGCGGGCGGGAAGACTACTCGGCCAGCGTCAAAGAGGCATTGGGCATTCCCGCCAGCGAACAGCGGGCCCAGGCAGTGCGGGACAGTCTGGGCAGTGATGTCGAATTCAATGCCCGTCGGCGTCAGGATATCGACGTGGTATTCCTGCTGAGCAGCAACGGAGCAGAAGCGCGGTCCCTGAAACCTCTGCTGGCTTTTCATTATGCGGGCTCGGTACCGGTTTATGCGATCTCCAGCATCTACAGCGG
Source organism: uncultured Haliea sp. (assembly GCA_963977485.1). Classification (GTDB taxonomy): domain Bacteria; phylum Pseudomonadota; class Gammaproteobacteria; order Pseudomonadales; family Halieaceae; genus JARRPM01. The sequence goes on along the minus strand of CAXBOW010000001.1, from coordinate 703,095 downwards.
CAACCCCGACCCCCGCGACCGCGATCTCGACGGTATCAATTTTGTTGAGACGCCATGGTTGCTGGGAGCCAGCCCGGAGCTGAGAGGTGCAATAGCCGCGGGCCAGACCGGCACTGACAGTTACACCCGCCTGAACGCACTTGGCGCAGATGCCTTCACGGTACAGTCGCAATTTCGTCAGTTGCAGGCGGGAGCAGACGCCTTGTTGCGGGGCAATACCGGGCTACTGAGCATGAATCCGCAACTGCAGATCCAGCGCGAACTGGTGCTGACCACATTTGATGAAGGCGCGATAGAGCCGCAGTAGCATAGACTGCCTGTCTCAGATCAAATGAAGATGGGACACCGGCATGATATCCCGGGGCGAAGACTACGAGGACCAGGCGCACCACTGGCTGGAAGAGCAGGGAATGCAGGTGCTGAACAGGAACTTCAGGGGTAAGACCGGGGAAATAGATATCATCGCGAGAGACGGCGATTACCTGGTGTTCGTAGAAGTGAGAGCGCGCAGCAACCGCGCATTCAACACAGCTGCCGGCTCCGTCGACCGGCGCAAGCAACAACGCCTGGTGCGGACAGCGCAGTTGTTCCTGCAGCGCCATCCGGCTCTGGCCGAATTGCCCTGTCGATTTGACGTGATTGCCTTCGAGCCGCGACAATTGGGCAGCGATCTCGATATCCGCTGGATACCGGGGGCGTTTACCGCCTGAGCAGGGAGTTGCGGCCAGTGGAAAGCTGGCCTGAAGGACCACAAAAATAATCGCGCGCCATGGGGCATAGCAGTAAATGGATTACTACCAGATAATCTCCAGCAACTTTCAAAGCACCATTGAAACCATCGCCTCTTCGGTAGACTCCCTGGCGGAGCCCGTACACCGCGCCAGCGAGCTGATGGTCAAGGCACTGCTGGCTGACCGCAAGATTATCGCCTGTGGTAACGGAGCGGACGGCGCGTTGGCGCAACTCTTCGTCTGCCACCTGCTCAGCCGGTTTGAGCACGACCGTCCCGCCCTGCCCGCCCTCGCACTCAACAGTGATGGCACCACATTGACCGCGATTGCCGAGACGGGGGGCCTCAACGACATCTACTCCAGACAGCTGCGAGCACTGGGACAGCCCGGCGACGTACTGCTGTGCATCAGCAGCTCGGGCGAGGCCAACAACCTGCTGCGTGCAGCGCAAGCAGCACATGAACGGAACATGGAAGTGGTGGCGCTGTCGAACGCAACAGACAGCGAATTCGGTACACTGCTGCAGCCCGAAGATGTCGAGATACGTATCGACAGCCTGCGGCGGCCACGGGTACTTGAACTGCACACCATGACACTTCACTGCCTTTGCGAACTGATTGAAAACAGTCTTTTCGGCAGCTATAACCAGGATTAATGCATGAGAATTATCGCCCTCACCCTCACCCTCTGCGCCTGCCTGACAATGGTTGGCTGCGGCAGTTTTCTAACAACTGTAAAGGCCGACCCCATCATCGATGAACCCGCCGAGCGCACTCTCGCCCAACAAATAGAGGATGAGAGCATTGAGACAAAAGCGGAGGTGAACATACACGCCGCCAACGAGGCTTTCTACGATGCCAATTTGGCCATCGTCAGTTACAACGGCTATGTATTGCTAGCCGGCCAGGTCGGTACCGAAGAACTTAAAGCCCAGGCCACAGCGGTAGTACGCAAAATCCGCGGCGTGCGCCGTATATACAACGAACTCGAGATAGCCTCCCCCAGCTCCGCCATGACCCGCTCCAGCGACACCTGGATTACCACCAAGGTCAAAACCTGGCTGCTGGGCAGCTCAGATACCGAGGGCACACGCGTAAAAGTGGTTACCGAAGACGGCGTGGTTTACCTGATGGGCCTGGTAACCCGAGACGAGGCAGAGCGCATATCTGCTGTTGCAGCGGATATATCAGGCGTGCAACGCGTAGTGCGGCTGTTTGAATTGGTGAACTAAACACCAGCCAAAAATTGCGGTGTAGACCTTTGTTGGGCGAGCAATAGTAGGGGTAGAACCGAGTATCGATTGTGGGGACCGTTGAGCGCAGGGATGAAGGGGGCGGCCATCCGCAAATGAGCCTACATGGATGTACTTGCGGCGTGTCCCAACGATCGATACTCGGTTCGACACCGGTGCAGGCTGATACAGGAGAAGTGTTTAGTCTGTTTACTATTTGACGATCTTAAGCGCCGGCCCACCCTTGGGCTTGATCGGCTCCGGCGGTGGCTCATCCGGCGGCGGTGTGGACTCTTCCGGCTCAAACACCATCCCCTGGCCATTTTCCCGGGCGTAGATACCCACAACCGCAGGGATAGGCACATAAATGTCTGTCGCCACGCCACCGAAGCGGCCGTTGAAAGCCATGGCGTCATTGCCGATATTGAGATCCATCACGGCGCCTGGAGAAATATTCAGGACGATCTGGCCGTCCTTCACAAATTGCTGCGGCACCATCACGTCAGTGACAGCTGCATCCACCAGCACGTAGGGGGTGCAGTCGTTATCCACTATCCACTCGTACAAAGCGCGCATGATATAGGGACGACTGGGTGTCATAGCTGGGTGAGTGCGCCCTACAGGCGCATCTCCCGCTCCTGCTCCGTCAAGCTCTCTTGAAAAGATTCTCGATTGAAAATCGAATCCATATAGGTCAGCAGCGGCTTCGACTGTTTGCTGGTGCCTATATCAATACCAAGAGACGGCAGACGCCACAAAATCGGAGCGAGACAGCAATCTACCAGCGTAAACTCCTCACTCATGAAAAAAGGCTTCTCTGCAAAAATTGGTGAAATACCCACGATACTCTCACGCAATTCCTTGGTGGCCTTCTTCACCACGTTATCACTGCGAGAGTGGAGGATTGAATCAACCAGAGCACACCAGTCCTTCTCGATACGGTGAATGTACAAGCGGCTTTCCGCTCGTGCCACAGGGTACACCGGCAACAGAGGCGGATGGGGAAAGCGCTCGTCCAGATACTCCATCATCACCTTGGATTCATACAACACCAATTCACGATCTACCAGGGTAGGCAGACTGTTGTAGGGGTTCAGGTCTGCCAACTCCGCAGGCGGATGAGCGGCATCGGCCTCGATCAGGTCAACCGTTACGCCCTTTTCTGCCAGGACGATACGAACACGATGACTGTACTGGCTCGTGTTATCGGAGAAAAAGGTCATCGAAGACCGCTTAGCCACAACACCCATCAGGGGATTCCTCAGTTATTTCCAGGGTAAAACTACACAGCGCAACAACAGGTTGCCGCGCCGCAACAAAACGGGATCAGTGTACGTCTTTCCAGTACTCCCGGTTCAACAGCCACGCGAATACAAAAAACAGGGCGATAAAGAGCAGAACAAAAGTACCGATGCGCTGACGATCAGCCGCCATAGGCTCTGATGTATAAGCCAGGAAATTGACCAGGTCATACATCGCCGCGTCGAACTCCTCCGGCGTCATCTTCCCGGGCTCAGCAATGGTAAAGCGGCCACAGGGGTCTTCCAGAATATCCTCACCGGTCAGGGGGTCGCGCTTAACGCCACCGTTGTGAGCGGCCACCGGCCCCATCGCGCACTCCTGCATGCCCTGCAGCTCCAACAACACGTGAGGCATACCTACATCCTTGAATACCTTGTTGTTAACGCCATAGGGTCGCTTCGGGTCCGCGTAAAAAGTGCGCAAATACGTGTAAAGCCACTCGGGCTGACGCGCGCGCGAAACCAGCGTCAGATCTGGCGGCGTTGCGCCGAACCACAGCTTGGCTGTGCGATCGTCCATGGCATTGTCCATCAGCGAACCTATTTTGGTATTCGGATTGAACATCAGGTTAGCCATGAACATGTCTTCCGGAATACCCAGATCAGTGGCGACACGGTTATAACGGGCGTATTTCAGTGAGTGACAGCCCATGCAGTAATTCATGTAGAGCTTGGCCCCGCTCTGCAGCGAGGCCTTGTCGTGCGGGTTCACGTCTATCTCGTCACAGGCCATGCTACCGCAGTTGAAGTTGGACTCTGAACCCACAGCCTTAAGCGGCAGAATAGTCAATGCCAGGATAAGAGCAAGGCCCGCCAGGCTTCCCCATAAGCCAATGCCGCCGTCCATTGTGACCCGCGTGGGCACCGGCTTGGTCTTGTCCATCTTGCTCCAGATAGGCATGAACAGGAAGAAGCCGAAATAGATCACCGAGCAGATCTGCGCCAGAAATGTTCGCTCAGGATTCGGTGCCTTGACACCGAGCACACCCAGGATCAGGAAAGATGCCACAAACACCACCAGCATAACCTTGGTGATATTGCCGCGATAACGCCAGGAGTTCACCGGGCTTCGATCCAGCCACGGCAACAGGAACGGTATGGCCACCGAGGCGGCGAAGGCGATGAAGCCCCAGAATTTATCCGGTACCGCACGTAACACCGAGTAAAAGGGAGTGAAATACCATACCGGGGCAATATGCTCCGGCGTTTTCAGCGAATTGGCCTCCTCGAAGTTGGCGAATTCAAGGAAATAGCCTCCCATCTCCGGCAGGAAGAATACGATGCCGCAGAACACGAACAGAAACACGCCAACCGCCTGCAGATCATGCACCGTGTAGTACGGATGGAATGCGATACCGTCCAGCGGAACGCCATCGTCTCCTTTCACTTTCTTGATATCTACACCGTCGGGGTTGTTGGAGCCAACCTCGTGCAAAGCCAACAAATGCAGGACCACCAGGGCCAGCAGCACAATGGGCAAAGCGACCACGTGGAGTGCAAAGAAGCGGTTCAGGGTGATGCCGGAAATGAGGAAATCACCACGAATCCAGGTCACCAGGTCGTCGCCAACCACCGGAATAGCCCCGAACAGCGAGATAATAACCTGGGCACCCCAGTAGGACATTTGGCCCCAGGGCAGCACATACCCCACGAAAGCCTCAGCCATCAGCGCGATAAAGATCAGCATGCCGAAGATCCAGATCAGCTCACGGGGTTTTTTGTACGAGCCGTACAATAGAGCACGGAACATGTGCAGGTACACCACCACGAAGAAAGCTGATGCGCCGGTCGAGTGCATGTAACGGAGAATCCAGCCGAAATCCACATCGCGCATGATGTATTCGACCGATGCAAATGCGCCTTCCTGACTGGGGTTGTAACTCATGGTCAGCCAGATACCGGTCAGCAGCTGATTGACCAGTACCAACAGAGACAGCACACCGAAAAAATACCAGAAGTTGAAATTCTTTGGCGCGTAATACTTCGCCATGTGGGTGTTCCACGCGCGCATAATAGGCAGGCGAGCATCGACCCAATCACGTAAACCAACAAGCATATTGACCATCAGACAGCCTCCCAATCCACGCCAATTAACAGGACATTATCACCCTCAAAGGTATAGGGAGGGACTTCCAGGTTACTTGATGCCGGCACGCCGTTGTAAACGCGACCAGACAGATCAAACTTGGAGCCGTGACACGGACAGAAAAAACCACCCAGCCATTCTTTCCCACCCGATCCCTCAAGATCGGCGGCGCCCACTTCCGGACGGAATTTCGGGGCGCAGCCCAGGTGAGTACAGAGTCCGACGATGACCAGCAGGTTGGGCTTGATTGAACGGTCGATGCCGTGAATGTACTCGGGTTGAGCCGAAATAAGGGACTCAGGATCCTTCAATTGGCTATCAAGACTGGGCAGTGCCTCCAATTGGGACTCGGTGCGGTTCACGACATAAACCGGCTTACCACGCCACTCTACAACCACCATTTGGCCAGGTTCCAACTGGCTGACGTCCGCCTTGACGGGCGCTCCGGCCGCTTTGGCCTTGGCTGAAGGATTCCAGGATCCCACGAAGGGGACTGCTATACCCACCGCGCCGACCACACCCACGACACTGGTGGCTGCCGTCAGGAATTTCCTCCTGCCGGAGTTTACGCCATCGCTACTCATGCTTTTCTCTCCTGATTTCCCGCCCCTGTACAGCCGTTGCTACGACGTCGCTTGAGCTCGCCCCAAAAAGGATCAAATGGTAATGATTTTACCCTGCCCTTACAAGGAGAACCCATTGACCTCAAAGGGTTTACAGCGACATTTTACCGCAACGCCAATACCCCGGGGGAACTGGTGGAGAAGCGCATCGCGCTCCCCCCACTGTTGCAAATACTGTACCTAAAAAAAACGCCCGGGCTGAACATACAGCCGGGCGCTTCCGGTGCTTCCGGGACTCCCGCAATACGCGGGTCTCCAGACTGCTTAACGCTTGGAGTACTGAGGACGCTTGCGCGCCTTGCGCAATCCGACTTTTTTACGCTCAACTTCACGCGCGTCGCGGGTTACATAACCGGCGCTACGCAGCGGTGGGCGCAGGGTTTCGTCATATTCCATCAGGGCCCGGGTAATCCCGTGGCGAATAGCGCCGGCCTGGCCGAAGCTTCCGCCGCCTGCAACGGTCACATTAACATCAAATTTATCATTTAAATCAACGAGTTCCAGCGGCTGACGCACAATCATGCGAGCCACTTCCCGGCCGAAATAAACGTCCAGGGGACGCTGATTGACGGTGATATTGCCGCCACCATTCTTGAGAAAAACACGGGCTGTAGAGGTCTTGCGACGTCCGGTTCCGTAATATTGCGTTGTTGACATAAGTAGTATCCGTTAAACGTTCAGTACTTGCGGCTGCTGCGCAGAGTGCGGGTGCTCGGAGCCAGCATAAACCTTGAGCTTCCTGAACATGGCGCGACCCAGCGGATTGCGTGGAAGCATACCCTTCACAGCACCCTGTATAACACGCTCAGGCGCCTTGGCGATGAGTTTTTCGAAGGAAATATCCTTGATCCCACCGGGATAGCCAGTATGGGAGTGGTAAATTTTGTCGGTAGTCTTCTTACCGGACACCCGAATCTTCTCAGCATTGATCACAACGATGTAATCGCCGGTGTCCACATGCGGAGTATATTCCGGCTTGTGTTTGCCGCGCAGGCGGTGAGCAATCTCACTGGCCAGGCGGCCCAGCGTCTTCTCAGCGGCGTCTACTACGAACCAGTCGTGGTTGGTTTCCGCTGCTTTAGCACTAAAAGTTTTCATCAATAACTGCCTCTTGGAAGGCTCCAATTTCGAGAGCGCGAATACTAATCAATGGCGGGCCCTATTTCAAGCAAAAAAAACACGGGGAGCTTAAACCCCTTACGCAGCCACTATCAGGCCTTGTGTTCGCGAACCAGATAGTCGCGCGACTGCATCTCCTGCAGGCGCGAGGTAGTCCGCTGAAACTCGAAAGACAAGCGGCCGCCGGCATAGAGCTCCAGCAGCGGTACAGCCGCAGCCAGCACCAGTTTAACATTGCGATCATAAAATTCGTCCACCAGGTTAATAAAGCGCCGTGCCTGGTCATCAGTATCGGGGGTAAAGGCGGGCACGCCGGATATCAGCACCGCGTGAAACATCCTGGAGAGCTCGATATAGTCGTTTTGTGATCGGGGACCGTCACACAGCTCGGCAAAGTCGAACCAGCCCACATCGTCGGCCCGGCAGCGACAGGTAATGTAGCGACCATTGACCTCCATACGTTCCCAGTGGTTACCCGGCTGACCAGCCAGCTTGCCAAAACTGTCACGCAGACTGTCGTCGGCGGCCGAACCCAGCGGAAAGTGGTACAACTCCGCCTGTTGCAAGGTGCGCAAGCGATAGTCGACCCCCGCATCCACATTGACCACCAGGGTGTATTTCTCAACCAGCGCAATGGCCGGCAGAAAGCGCTGACGCTGCAAGCCATTCTCGTACAGCCGGCCGGGCTCGATATTGGAGGTGGCCACCAGACTTACTCCACGGGCAAAAAGCGCCTCCATCAACCCCCCCAGGATCATGGCATCGGCAATATCGCTGACATAGAACTCGTCGAAGCAGATCACAATGGCCTCCTCGGCCAGGCGGTCTGCCACCTTTTCCAGCGGGTTCACCTCACCCTCCAGTTGCTTCAATTCCTCGTGAACCCGACGCATAAAGCGGAGAAAATGCACCCGCATTTTTTGCCGAAAGGGCAAGCAGTCAAAAAAAGTGTCAACCAGATACGTTTTACCGCGGCCCACACCACCCCATAAATAGAGACCCACCTCCGGCTCCTGGGGCTGACCACGCAATTTCTGCAGCCACCCCAGCGCGCCACTCTTGCGCTCTCGCCGGAGCGCTAACAGGCGCTCATAGAGGTCCTGCAACAGCTTTACGGCATGCTCCTGAGCAGGGTCATGGGAAAAGTCGTCACGCAGCAGGTCTGACTGGTAGCGTTGCCAGGGTGTAGTCATGAAAAATAGTTCACCGGCATTAGGCCCGGCCCTATTGCCTTGCGAGCGCAACACTTTAACCACCGGCCGAAGACTTCGCAATATCCGCGGCATCGCCGCGAAGTGCAGTAGCCCTTTCGGATGCTTACAGTCGAGGTCCCATGGGGGTATACTGCGCGTCTTCAAATTTCCCGGTATTATGAGGACCCGCCTGTGGAACCAGTTCAGTACAGCCAGACTATCCTGATCATTGCGGGGGCAGCCCTGTTTATTCTGGGCCTCGCCCTGGGTGCCCTGTTGGGCCGTCGCAGCTCTCCGGCGGCTCAGCGTCAGCGCGAAGCCGAGCTCAAGCTGGACCAGATGCTGCAAGACAAGAAGGCCTACGAAGACGAAGTGGTAGACCACTTTACCGAGACGGCTACGCTGCTCAACAATCTCACGGAACGCTACCGCGACGTCCACAACCACCTTGCCAAAGGCGCCAATACCTTGTGTCAGGGCAGAGGCCCGGTGTCTCTGGATCGCCTGGAAGACAGCCGTGAGAGCTCTGAAATTCCGGCGCACCTGGCGGATATTCGCCCACCTCTGGACTATGCACCGAAAACATCGCCTGGCGAAAAGGGCATGCTTAACGAGGAGTTCGGCATAGACAGGAAGAACCCTGCAGAGGCTCCTGACACGGCCACACCCAAGGCGGCGACCCCAGCGAAAGACTAAGGAAGCTGCCAGGGCAGATACATAGATAGCGGCGGGCTCGTGAAGAAACTGACCTTCCTACTCTGGCCCGCTCTCGCAGGCCTCCTTGCCGCGCTGCTCATTCTTGATCGCTGGGTGCTGCCCGCGACAGGTCACCGCGGCACATTCGACTATGAACCCGTCAGCTATGCCAGCGCGGTGCGTCTTGCCACACCAGCGGTCGTCAACATTTATACTGAAAAGCGGGTAAGTTCTCGCCCCAACCCATTGCTGGATGACATCTTTTTCCGGCGATTTTCCAAACCGGGGCAGCAGCGTCAGCGCATAGAGCGGTCGCTGGGCTCAGGCGTTATCGTCACGGCAGAAGGCCATATCCTCACCAACAACCACGTCATCGCGGGAGCAGATGCCATCCGCGTCTTGCTGCAGGATGGTCGCTTTACCAACGCGGTGGTGATCGGCACCGACGCCGCGACCGACCTGGCTGTACTGAAGGTAGATTTACCTGACCTGCAGCCGATAACCCTGGGAGACTCCAACGCCGCGAGAGTGGGCGATGTGGTGCTGGCAATCGGCAACCCACTGGGTTTTGGACACTCCGTTACCCAGGGGATTGTCTCGGCACTGGGCCGTTATGGCCTGCAGCCCAATGCCTATGAAGACTACATTCAAACAGACGCCACTATTCACCTGGGCAACTCCGGCGGCGCGCTGGTCGATACCTCCGGCCGCCTGCTGGGTATTAATACGTTGATTTACACTGGCAATTCCGACGGACAAACGACTGCCACCGGAATTGGCATCAGTCTGGCGATACCGGTGAATCTTGCCGTTTTCGTGATGCAGGACCTGATCGACTACGGCGAGGTCATACGTGGCTGGCTGGGAGTTAGCGTGGAAGTTGTTGGCGTACCGCAAGGAGACGGCAAAAGCGGCCAGGCACTTGCTGTCGTTGAAGTAGCGGAAAACAGCCCGGCAGAGAAAGCAGGCGTCATGCCTGGCGATCTTATCACCCACATCGATGGCGAACCGGTAAGGGATGGCCGTATGACAATGCAGCGCATCGCCATGCTGCGCCCTGGTGATTCGGTAGATATCGCCCTGCTGCGTGAGCAACAGAGTCTGGAGTTACGGGCGATCGTCGGGGTACTCAATCAATCTCGTAACTGAACGCCGGTGAAGGCCAGCGCTAGTCGGGCGTGTAATCAGCCAGCCGCATTTCTGCACTGCGGGCGTGCGCGGTAAGCGCCTCACCGCGCCCCAGCACGGAGGCCATGCGGCCCAATTCCTGCACTCCGCTCTCACTACACATAATTAACGAGCTCCGCTTCTGAAAATCGTAGACACCCAGTGGCGAAGAGAATCGTGCGGAACGCGACGTAGGCAAAACGTGGTTCGGACCTGCGCAGTAATCCCCCAGTGCTTCCGAGGTATACGGGCCCATAAAAATGGCGCCGGCGTGACGCACCAAAGGCAGCAGCGCTTCCGGGTCTTGCACAGATAGCTCCAGGTGCTCCGGCGCAAGCCGATTGCTGACAGCAATGGCATCCTGCAGATCCCGGGTTTTAATCATCGCGCCGCGTGCGGCAAGGGATTTGCGGATAATATCCACTCGCTCCATACCCGGCAGCAGGCGGTCGATACTCGCCTGCACCTGATCGAGGTATGCAGTGTCCGGGCACAACAGCAATGACTGGGCATTTTCGTCGTGCTCTGCCTGGGAAAACAGATCCATCGCGACCCAGTCCGGGTCGGTAGCGCCGTCGCAGACAACCAGAATCTCCGATGGGCCGGCAATCATATCTATCCCGACCCGGCCAAATACCTGGCGCTTGGCTGTGGCCACATAGATATTTCCGGGGCCGACGATTTTGTCCACACCGGGCACCGTTTGGGTCCCGTATGCCAGCGCAGCGACGGCCTGGGCGCCACCGATCGTAAATACCCTGTCTACACCAGCAATCATCGCGGCAGCCAGCACCAGGTCATTCAGTTCACCCCCCGGAGCCGGCACGACCATAATAATCTCATCCACACCTGCAACTTTCGCAGGCAGTGCATTCATGAGCACCGAGGAGGGATAACTCGCCTTGCCTCCCGGCACATAGATGCCGACACGCTGCAGTGGCGTAATCTGCTGGCCCAGCAAATTGCCACCCTCATCCCGGTACTGCCAGCTCTGTTGTGATTGGTGTTGGTGATAACTGCGAATTCGGTCGGCCGCATAGTCCAGGGCTTCGCGCTGTGCCGGTGCAATAGCCGCCAGCGCGGCCTCCATGCGTTGCGGCGAAACCTCTAGTTCAGCCACTGATGCGGCCCTGAGCTGATCAAAGCGTGCCGTGTATTCCAGCACTGCCTCGTCACCCCGCGTGGCCACATCCCCGACAATGGTGGCGACCGCCTGACTGACCTGCTCATCGAGGTCATCCTGCCAGGCAGTGAGTTGCGTCAATGCCGTATCGAAATCTACCTGCGTGGTGTCCAGTCGTTGCATGGGGGGCTCCGGGTCAATCCTTCGGCACTGCGGCTGCAAGGTCCTGCACCACCTGTTGGATGATGGCGCAGCGCGACCGCATGGCCGCCTTGTTGACCACCAGCCGCGAACTGATTGCGGCGATCTCCTCCAGCGGCTCCATACCGTTGGCGCGCAATGTATTGCCGGTATCGACTATGTCAACAATCAGGTCAGCCAGATTCATGATCGGCGCCAGTTCCATGGCGCCGTACAGTTTAATCACGTCAGCGTGAACCCCCTGACGGGCAAAATGGCGGCGAGCAATATTGACGAACTTGGTCGCCACCCGGATGCGAGCGCCAGAGGCGCGCCAACCAACCGGGCCGGCGGTCATCAGGCGGCAGCGCGCGATACCCAGGTCCAGTGGCTCATAGAGTCCCTCAGCTCCGTGCTCAAGCAGGATATCTTTACCGACCACCCCCATATCCGCCGCGCCGTGGCGCACATAGGTCGGCACATCCGACCCGCGAATAATAACCAGCCGCACGGACGGGTGACTGGTCTCAAAAACCAGCTTGCGACTGCTGCCGACATCGTCCAGTGGCGTAATTCCAGCACTGGCCAGCAATGGCAGGGTTTCCTTCAGGATACGCCCCTTGGTCAGGGCAATTGTGAGTTGTTGCGTCATAGTCTTTGGCAGCGGGCGACTCAGTCGCGCGACTGCGCCTGCCACTCGGTTGGGGTGAAGGTACGTATATTCACAGCGTGTACGCTGCCGTTGCCGATGCAATCACTGAGGGCGCCATACACCAGTTGCTGCTTGCGCACCGGGCGCAGCCCCTCGAACATCTCCCCGATTGCGGTTATTTCAAAGTGACTGCCCTCCCCCTGCACATGGAACTCACAGTCACTCAGGTGGTTTTGTAACAGCGACTTAAGGGTGTCGGCATCCATAAAATGTCTCCTGAAATAGGGGCCAGTGCGCGCAGCATCGCGGCCGGGCGAGGCGGCAGTAAAAACCGGCCATTCTAGGAGAAATCCGCTGGGATGGCGACCGCTACTTAAACCAATGCTGATTCAGCTGCACAGCTCGGGCCGTCCGATACAGACATCCCAACGCTGGGGGAATACACCCACAACAGATCAGGACTCCTCTGTCTCCACCTCAACTGCAGTCCAGCTGGCAATTACCGCGTCTATATCACCGTTATTCTTGCGCGCGCTGGCCTCAAACTGGCTGCGATAAATTTCGCCCAGGTTCACACCCTCGATGATGATATTGCGCAACTGCCACTCCCCGCTCTTGGCGAGCCCCATGTGGTAGATCAGCACATAGGGTTCCGGCTGGTTGTTGTACACCAGTTGCCTTACAGCCGCCCGCCCACGTGCGACGTCTTCCTCGGCAGCGGCGAAAACTTCGATACGGGAATCGCCGTAAACCAGCAGGCCCTTGCTGTAGGTTCTGACCAGCCCCACACGCATCACATCAGTGAACGCGTCCAGTTGCTCGCGCAAGCGCTGCCGCCCCGTCTCATCCAGCGAGCGGTAGCGCTCACTGCTGGCATACGGCCCCATGACACTGCGGGCAAAACCCCGGAAGTCGATCACAGGATCAAGAATGTCCTGCACCTGTTGATAATACCGCTCGGGGTCCTCATCCATATAGGCACCGGACTCGGACACCACCGCCATCACTTTCTGGGTAGCGTCATTTACCACCTCGTGAGCACTGGCTACTGTCTCCTCTGCCCAGGCAGCTGAAACGAGTATGGCCATACCGAAAAACCAACCCAAAGATACCTTCAACACCATTACTCTCCTCAAATTGTAATTTGCACTACCAAGGCTTATGCGGGCCTGTATAATCCTGCCGTGTGAAGCACCAGCCTTATCCTGCCGCTGGAAACACGCTATGGAATAGACATTCGCCTGCCTCGCCTGGTTCCCACTGACAGTGCGGGGCATACTTTAACAGGAAATACCCTCGTATGCTGATAGCCGCCGCTGCCATAATCGCCGGCTTTGCAATTCTCATCTGGAGCGCCGACCTGTTCATCATTGGTGCTGCAGCCATCGCCCGAAATCTGGGCATGTCCCCCATAGTCATCGGCATGACCATCGTTTCCATTGGCACCTCTGCTCCGGAGGTGCTGGTATCCCTGACGGCAGCCTTTACCGGCGCCGGCGAGCTTGCCATCGGCAATGCCATCGGCTCCAACATAGCCAACATTGGTATGGTACTGGGGATTACACTTTTAGTAACACCCTTCGTGGTACTGCAAAGTGCTGTGAAAAAAGAACTGCTGATCCTGCTGACCGTAACCGCTGTGGCCGGCGTAATGCTGGCAGACAACCTGCTGTCGGGCATGGAAGGCTGGCTGCTGCTGGCAGCCCTGGCCCTGGTGATGACATACCTGCTTCGCAGCCAGGCCACGGACGCCAAGTTACAAGAGGAAACAGAGGACGAGTGTTTGCGGGAACTGCCAACACTGCGCGCGTGGCTGACTTTTGCCAGCGGCTTGATACTCCTGATTGCCAGTTCACGCCTGCTGGTGTGGGGTGCCGTCATCACCGCAGAGGGTCTGGGCGTATCAGAACTTCTGATCGGCCTCACGGTGATTGCCATTGGCACCAGCTTGCCGGAACTCGCTGCTACCGTAACCAGCGCCCGACGCGGTCACACAGAGATTGCCATTGGCAATGTGATCGGCTCAAACCTGTTTAACTTGCTGGCCGTCATGGCCATACCGGGTATCGTATCTTCCCAGTCACTGACCTCGGAAGTCATCAGCAGAGACTACCCGTTCATGACCTTGCTTACGGTACTGCTGGCATCCGCCGTCTACATCGGTGGACGCCGACGCAAGGCGCCGCCGGGCTATGCCTATCTGGGGCGCATGGTGGGGTGGCTGTTGCTAACGTTCTACGCACTGTACTATTACCTGCTGTACCTCAGCTTCTAGGATTTTTTATGTCGGGGACCGATTTCGCCACCTCAGGCCGGCGCACAATCAAAATGGAGTCCGATGCAGTTGCGGCGCTTGAAAGCCGCATCGGTCGCGATTTTGAGCGCGCCTGTGAGCTACTGCTCGCGACCCGTGGCCGGGTCATCGTGACCGGCATGGGCAAGTCCGGGCATATCGCCAGAAAAATCGCCGCGACCCTGGCCAGCACGGGAACCCCCGCTTTTTTCGTACACCCCGGCGAGGCCAGCCATGGCGATATGGGCATGATCACAGCCGATGACGCAGTTATCGCCCTGTCCAACAGCGGCTCTGTTGCCGAAATTGTCACCCTGCTGCCGCTGTTGAAACGCATGGGGACATCACTGGTCAGCATGACCGGAAACCCGCAGTCGGTATTGGCACAGGCCTCCGATGTACACCTGGACACCGGTGTGGAAACCGAGGCCTGCCCGCTGGATCTGGCGCCCACCTCCAGTACCACAACGGCCCTGGTAATGGGCGATGCTTTGGCCATCGCCCTGCTGGAAGCGCGGGGCTTCACCGCCGACGATTTCGCTTTTTCGCACCCGGGAGGCACACTGGGAAAGAAGCTTCTGCTAAAGGTAGGAGACATTATGCGTTCCGGCGAATTGATCCCGAGTGTTGCACCAGAGACATTGCTGTCAGAGGCCCTGCTGGAGATCAGCAACAAGGGCCTGGGGATGACAACCGTGCTGGACAGGGACAAACTACTGGCCGGTATTTTCACTGATGGCGACTTGCGTCGAACCCTGAAAGCCCGGATCGACATCAACGAAACACCCATACAGCAACTAATGAGTACCGGCGCCAAGACAGTCACACCCGACATGCTCGCCGCGGAAGCGATGCGAATTATGGAAGAAAACGAAATCAGTTCCCTGGTGGTGGTCAATGCCGATAACAGTGTGGCTGGCGTGATCCACTTGATGCACCTGTTACATGCGGGGCTTGCCTGATCCATGCCGGAACTGGAAGAAACGATGTGCGCAAGAAAATATAGTGCCTCTGCCGGCGAACCAGTTACCATCAGCACGGGTCAGATAATAAGCGACTGCACCGCCGTCAATGACGGAACCGGGTGTGTATTGATGCGCAATGCGGAGAGTAAGCATGTTCTACCATAGCCTCAAGGGGCACCAGAGGTGGTTTCCAGATCAACTGAAGCAGCTCCGTACAGCGGTGCTGCTAACCGGCCTGCTTGTGTGCGGCCCCGCCCTGTCACTGCCAGACGACCGCGATCAGCCAATTCGCATTACAGCTGACACCGCCATCCGGGATGAAAAGCAGGGGTTTACGGTGTACACAGGGAATGTCCATATGATTCAGGGCAGCCTGGACATCGTCGCGGACAAACTCACCATATATCATGAAAATGCCGACGCGGACAAAATTGTCGCGGAGGGCAACCCGGCCAAGATGAAACAACGGCCTGCGGTAGATGAACCCATGGTTCGAGCCCGCGCCCAGACCATCGAATTCTACAAGCTCGAAGACCGGGTGCACCTGAAAATCGATGCGCATATCACGCGCGATGATGGCAGCTCTGTCACCGGTGATTCGATCGATTACTATATAAGCGACGAGCTGATAAAGGCGGATTCTGATCAGTCACCGGACGGCAGCCCGGTTGTGGTGGTGATTCCGCCCACTGTTCGCGATAAAGCAAAAGCACCCCCATCGGAAGATGTGCAACAGGATGACAGCGCCGATGGCCCAGCTCAAAGCAACTAATCTCGCCAAGAGTTATGGTGGCAGGGATGTCGTGCAGGACGTTTCCCTCGAAATCGAGAGTGGCCAGGTGGTGGGCTTACTGGGGCCGAACGGTGCCGGCAAAACGACCTGCTTCTACATGATCATCGGTATCATCCGGGCTGACCGCGGTACTATCACCATCGACGGCGAGGACCTCACCAACCTGACGATGCACCAGCGCGCCCGCCGTGGCGTTGGCTATCTTCCCCAGGAGGCTTCCGTGTTCCGCAAGCTCACGGTGGGAGACAACATAATGGCAATCCTGCAAACCCGGTCCGACCTCAACAAAGCCCAGCGAGTACAAAGACAGCAGGAACTCCTGGAAGAGTTCCATATAGAGCACCTGCGTGACAGCCTGGGTCAATCACTCTCCGGTGGAGAGCGCCGACGGGTAGAGATCGCGCGCGCGCTGGCCACTGAACCAGAGTTCATTTTACTGGACGAACCCTTCGCCGGTGTCGACCCCATTTCCGTCAGCGATATCAAGCAAATTATTAATCACTTGCGTGACAGGGGCATTGGCGTGCTGATAACCGATCACAATGTACGCGACACTCTCGATATCTGCGAAAAAGCCTATATCGTTGGCGAAGGGCACATTATTGCCGCAGGTTCTGCAGACGAGGTACTGGCGCACAAAAAGGTCCGGCAGGTTTATCTGGGCGATCATTTCCGTATGTAACACCGTTCAGGCGCGCCCGCCCGGGCGTGTATTTTCAGAGACCTCCATCGCAATCCCAAAACTTACAAGCAAATTTCGCGCCAAGTGGTTGCCACACCCTGCGCGCGAGTACTACACTAAGTTCGTAATCGCGCATTTGCGTCACCGGGGCGCACGCCCTCACGAGGAAACCCGATACATCCATGAAGCAGTCGCTGCAACTAAAACTGGGCCAACAACTGACGATGACACCGCAGTTGCAGCAGGCAATCCGGTTGTTACAACTGTCGACCATGGACTTGCAACAGGAAATACAGCAGGCACTGGACAGCAACCCCATGCTGGAGGTGACAGATGAGGACAACGAGGGCGAAGATCGTTCTGCCGAGCGCGATGACGATAGCCCCAGCCTGCAGTCAGCCGCCTCTGACAGCGCGACGAACAGCACTGACGGCACCGCCTCGGACCAGCCTGCGGACGACAGTGAATGGAGCGCGGGCCTCCCCGAAGACCTGCCTGTGGATACCCAGTGGGACGACCTGCTTCCCGCCGCCTCCGCCTCGGTCTATTCCGGCGACGATCTTTCGGATACAGGCTTTGATAGCGGCAATGCATCAAACGGTTCGCTGCGCGAAGAATTGCTGTGGCAACTTAACCTCACGCGCCTCTCCGATGTGGATCGCCTGATTGCCCTGGCCATTATCGACGCCACCGATGACAACGGGCGGGTAGCGCAGGAACTGGAGGATATACACGAGTCACTGTCACGCGAGGTAGACATCGAAATCGACTTCGATGAGATAATGGCGGTACTGCACCGCCTGCAGCAATTTGAACCCGCTGGCGTCTGTACTCGCGATCTTCAGGAATGTCTGCTGGTTCAACTGCAACAGCTACCGCCCTCTACCCCGTGGCTGGACCAGGCCAAGCTGGTTCTGAGTCGCCACATCAACCAGTTGGGCAGCGGTGACTTCGCCCAGATTCTGCGGCGCACCCGCCTCAAGGAAGCTGACCTCAAACAGGTACTGACGCTAATCCAATCACTGGATCCGAATCCGGGTCACTCGGTTGGGCAAGACACCACCGAGTACGTCGTGCCCGATGTTTTTGTCAGTAAAAAAGAGGGCCGCTGGGTCGTCGAGCTCAATCCGGATATAGCACCCAAGCTGCGTATCAACAGCAATTACGCCGGCCTGATCAAGCGCGCCGACAGCAGCGCCGATAATACGTTCCTGCGGGACAATCTGCAGGAGGCACGCTGGTTCCTCAAAAGCCTGCACAGCCGCAACGAGACATTGATGAAGGTTGCGACAAGAATTGTCGAACACCAGCGTAATTTCCTTGAATATGGCGCTGAAGCGATGAAGCCGCTGGTGCTGAGTGAAATTGCGGAGTTGGTAGAAATGCATGAGTCCACCATTTCCCGTGTCACCACCCAGAAGTACATGCATACGCCACGCGGTGTCTTCGAATTAAAATACTTCTTTTCGAGCCACGTGGCCACCAGTTCGGGTGGCGAGTGTTCATCAACTGCCATTCGTGCGCTAATTCGCAAACTGGTAGGGGCCGAAAATCCACGCAAGCCCCTCAGTGACAACAAAATCACCAAGCTATTGCAGGAACAGGGCGTACAGGTTGCGCGTCGGACTATCGCAAAATACCGGGAGTCACTGATGATTCCGCCATCAAATGAACGCAAACGACTGGTATAGCGGCCCGTGTCCCATGTCCTGGTGTGAAATATCTCGTGCCTCGAACTGCAGTGGTCTAGAATTCGAGAAAGAATCAGGAAAATCCGGTAACCGCCGGTGCCGGTAGCCCCGGCTTAACATAGAAAAGGAGCTGTATATGCAACTAAACGTCAGCGGACACCACGTGGAGGTTACAGACCCATTACGGGACTATGTTGAGAATAAATTCGAACGCCTGCAGCGACATTTTGACCATATCACCAACACACAGGTCACATTGATCGTAGAAAAGATGGTGCAAAAAGCCGAGGCGACTATCCACATATCCGGAGCGGATATTTTTGCCGCATCCGAATCCGAAGACATGTATGCAGCGATTGACGCGCTGGCCGACAAACTCGACCGCCAACTCATAAAACACAAGGAAAAATCCAGAGGCCGTTAGCCTCCGATACTACTGTGAACTTCCTCAACGAAATCCTGAGCCCGGCGCGAACCATTTGTCACGCGCCTGGCATCAGCAAAAAAAGACTTTTTGAAACCATTGCCAGAGTTATCAGCGATGACCAGCCATCCCTCGTGTACGACGAGGTGCTCGGTCAGCTCATCGCCCGGGAAAAGCTGGGCAGCACTGGCCTGGGCCAGGGAATTGCCATTCCACACTGCCGTGTCGATGCCTGCCCCGAGCCATTGGGGACCCTGGTCACCCTGGAACAGGCGATAGATTTTGACGCGCCAGATGACAAACCGGTTGATCTGCTTTTTGCGCTACTGGTACCCGGAGAAGCCCATCAGCAGCATCTGGATATTCTCGCAAATGTAGCGCGCCTGTTTAGTCAGGGCAGCTTCTGTCAACAACTGCGTGCAGCAAAAAATAGCGACGAATTGTTCACCGTGGCCACCAACCGGGACGTTTAGACGCGGCTCTAATGCAGCTAACCCGGAATCGGCAGCCCGGAGGGTAATACTATGGCTAATGCAGCATCCAGAACCATTGAACTGGTCATTATCAGCGGGCGCTCGGGCTCGGGGAAAAGTACCGCACTACACCAGCTCGAAGACGAGGGCTACTACTGCATCGACAATTTGCCTGTCTCGCTACTGCCTGCGTTGGTGCAAGAAACGGGGCGCGAGGAATTCAGTCATTTTCGTGGTACTGCGGTTTGTATAGATGCTCGCAACGCATGGAAAGATCTGGCGAATTTCGTCGATATCGTCGAGGCGCTGCCGGCCTCTGTCCACCGTGAGATCCTGTTTCTCGACGCTCAGGACTCAGAGCTCATCAAACGTTTTAGTGAAACCCGTCGCCGGCACCCACTGAGCAGCGATACCACACCACTGGCAGAGGCAATTGACAAGGAACGTCATTTACTGGGCCCCATATCCGGTGACGCGTCACTGGTTCTGGACACTACCCAGATGACCATTTACGAATTGCGCGACGCGATCAAACAAAGGCTGCTGAAAAACAGTACCGGCAGTATGTCGCTGCTGTTCCAGTCTTTCGGCTTCAAACGCGGCGTGCCCGCCGACGCCGACCTGGTTTTCGACGTGCGCATGTTACCCAACCCCCACTGGGTGAAGGAGTTGCGGCTGAAGAGCGGGCTTGATGCCGAGGTGCAACAGTTTCTGGAGTCGCAGCCCCTGGCGGAAGAACTTTACGCCGATATCTGCCATTATCTCGACACCTGGCTGCCGCGGTACAAGGACAGCAACCGCAGCTACATGACAGTGGGGCTTGGTTGTACCGGAGGCCAACATCGTTCAGTATATCTGGCTGATCGCCTGTACCGTTACTATAAGGCGCAGTATCAGAACATTCATGTAAGACACAGGGAACTGCAATAAACCCGTGATTCAAACTCAGGTAACCATCATTAACAAACTTGGCCTGCACGCGCGCGCGGCGGCGAAGTTTGTCAGCTGCGCCGCCGCCTTTGCCAGCTCAATACAGGCAGGCAGGGACGGCAGCCTGGTCGATGGCAAAAGTATCATGTCAGTGATGATGCTGGCCGCAGGGAAAGGCACTGTACTCGATCTCCGGATAGAAGGCCGGGATGAAGACGCCGCGCTGGAAGCTCTGCAAAACCTGATCACAAACCGCTTCGACGAACCCGAATAGCCCCTCAGCCACCACCATCTGTAACTAATCACATTGTTGTAAGCACAGCTTTACCCGATAATTGCCCCCCACCGGGCAGCAGCCCGATACGGGCTATTTACGGGAAAAGACGGTGAGCCAGATAGAGGAAAGTTCCCAGACCACCATCGACAAGCTGAACCTCGCTCTGGACAGCGGCACGTTCGTGGACGTCAGGCGCATGCTGAACAGCCTGCCTACGGCCGATGCTGCTCACCTGTTACAGTCGTCCCCCCCCAAGGTCCGCCATATCCTCTGGAAATTGCTCGACGAGGATAACGAGGGCGAGGTTCTCAATGAGCTGAGCGACGAAGTCCGGATCGACTTCCTCAGCGAAATGGAAGTGACCAAAGTCGCCGAGCTCATGGAGGGGCTGGAAGACGACGATGTTGCAGATATCCTGCAGCAGTTACCCGACCGTATCACCTGGGAAGTCCTCAACTCCATGGACCAGCAGGACCGGGGCCGCCTGGAACGGGTAATGCTCTACCCGGAAGACACTGCCGGTGGCCTGATGAACACGGATACTATTACCATCCGTGCGCCGCTGACACTGGACGTGGTATTGCGCTATCTGCGACGCCACGAAGAAATACCGGAAATGACTGACAGCCTGATAGTTGTCAACCGCGCCGACCGTTTTATCGGCCTGCTTCCACTGCGCACGCTATTGGTCTCCGACCCCTCCGCCACTGTTCGCGAGATGATGGACACGGACGTGGAACCCATTCCGGACGACATGCCCGACTCCGACGTGGCCAGACTGTTTGAGCGCAATGACTGGGTATCGGCACCCGTTGTCGATGCGGAAGGCCGGGTAGTGGGGCGGATTACCATCGATGACGTGGTCGATGTTATTCGCGAAGACGCTGACCACTCCTTTATGTCCATGGCCGGCCTGGGTGAAGATGAAGACACTTTTGCGACGGTGTATCGCACCGCGCCCAGGCGCGCAATCTGGCTGGGCATTAACCTGATCACGGCGTTTATTGCTGCGGGGGTGATAAACCTGTTCCAGGGCACTATCGAAAAGGTGGTGGCACTGGCCGTACTGATGCCGATAGTGGCGTCCATGGGCGGTATTGCAGGTACCCAGACGCTCACGGTACTGGTGCGCGGTATCGCCATGGGCCATATAGGCCGCAATAACCAGATGTGGCTGATAAACCGGGAGGTCATGGTCGGCATTCTCAATGGCGCGCTGTGGGCCGGAGTGGTCGCGGTGGCGGCATCCCTCTGGTTCGGGGACTGGAATATCGGGCTGATCATTGCGGCTGCCATGATCATCAACCTGATTACCGCGGCCTTTATGGGAGCCGTACTGCCGCTGCTGATGACCCGGTTTAAAATAGACCCGGCCTTGGCGGGGGGCGTGGTCCTGACTACTGTCACTGACGTGGTCGGGTTTGTTTCTTTCCTGGGATTGGCGACACTCGTTTATGCGTAAATGGGATGAACAGCCGGATAGCGACGAAGGAGAGGCGCCCAGCAAGAGTGCGCTAAAGCGTCGTATGCTCGCATTGCAGGAACTCGGCGAGGCACTGGTCGGTCTCAGCGAAAAGCAATTGGAGAAGCTGCCGGTGGAGGATGAGCGTCTACTCGAGGCCATTCGCGAAGCCGCAGATATGCGCAGCCACAGCGCCAAACGGCGGCATATGCAACTTATCGGCAAGTTAATGCGCGACATCGATGCCACGCCTATCGAGAACGCGTTGAACGCCATGGACAACCAACGCCGGGAGGATGCCAGCTCATTCCAGCAGTTGGAGCAGCTGCGAGATGAAGTACTGGCCGCAGGGCCCAGCGGTACAGAATTGGTCATGAAGCGCTGGCCCGGGGCTGACCGTCAACAATTGCGCCAGCTCATACTGCAACACCAGCGCGAAAGTAAGCACAACAAGCCGCCCGCCGCGGGCCGGAAATTATTTCGCTTGCTAAGAGAGTTGGAAGAGCTTTACGGCGATGCCGGCTGAACCGGAATCACTGCCGCAGGGGGGGTAGTTTCTTGCTTGGCCGCTGGCGGTTGAACTGCCCCATTTGCCTCAGTGTCATCAAAAACCCGATCAAACTCGACCTGTGGGTCATCCCAGGTACCCGTGGCGCTGTAGACCGCACTGGTCAAACGATTGACCTGATTTTCAAACAGTTTGCTCAACACAAAAACACCCGCCGCCACCGGCAAGCCCGCGGTAAACGCGGCCAGCCACGGCAGGTTACTGGCCACCGGCAAGATCACCACGAGTTCGCCATCCAGGGAACGGGATGCCACCTCGGAGACCCCACTGAACTGAAAGCTGCTGGCTCCACCATCTACATCCATTCTCGCAACATCAATGGTACCGCCGCGAAAAATTACTTCACCATCCACCTTGTCGAATGGAACGCCTGATTTAAACATATGCGACAGGCTCAAACGCTGAACAATTTCTGTCAGGTTAAGAATACTGACGACGCGCAACGTGCCCGACGCCCCTCCGGAGACGTCGGGGAACGTTCCCGCGCCGATATCCACCAGTAGCGACCCCTGCGCCTGCTCCAACGAAAAATCCTGAGGGCCTCCAGGCCATTCCAGTGTCAGCTGAAATGAACCGTCTTCCGTAACAATGATACGCTCGTAGCCAAGGCGCTGAAGGGTATCGCCAAAATCGCCAAAATGCAGGCGCGCCTCAATGCCGGTATGGCCGAGGAGACCTTGTCGCCACACCAGACTGGCAGGCTCACTGGAGCGTATCTGCATCGCGGCAATTTCCCCGCTGATACTGTGTGCATGAATGTTCTCGCCATCGCTGTAGAGCTTGAATGCCAGATTGCCAAGCAGCGTATCACCTCGCCGCATTTCACCGACGGTGACATCCAACTCGGGCAATTCAACTACCTGCCCCTCCCCGGTCTCCGGGTTGATCCGAGCCAGGTCATCCAGGCCCGCCAGGTCGATGTATTCAATGTCCAACAATGAGGCACCACCATCGCGATATAGCAATTCTCCGCGCAACCACCCGGCATCGGCACGCAACCGCCAGTGCTCGCCCTCATCCGCCAGTCCGAGCGTTACCGCACCCAACTGCCACCCACCCACTACAAGTTGATCGATTTGCAGTTGATCTATGGAAAAATGCAGCGGTGCAGGCGCTTCAGCCGCAGGCTGTCCCAGCGCAGGCACCTCAACTGTGGGCTCAGCCATACTTCCGCTACCAAGGCGATCCAGCAAGCCCTCCCACTGGGCGACATCAGCGAACGCCACATGGCCGCTGATACTCACCAGTCCCTCAATCATCTCCATGGGATCACTGTCGATACCCAGAGCAGCAGCCCGAAGCTGACCATCCTCCAGACTCAGTTGTGCTGACAGACCACCGGCCATCTCAATATCGACTACCAAGTCACCTCCCGCAAGGCCGAGGTCCAGATGTAACGGTCGCGTACTGTCCGCGGATTTGCCCCAGGGGAACGGTAAATTCAGGCTGACGCCCTGGAGATCCGTGTCGATAGTCAGCCGTGGCGTGGCGCCCGCAGAGGCGGCAAGCTGAACCTCTAACTCCGTCCGTCCCTCGGCAATATCCTGCACTTGCAGGCCCAACCAACTTTGTATCTCTGCCAATTCCACTGCAGCGGACAGCTTAACCGTAACCAGCGCCTGGCCGTCTTCCACTGCGGCTAGCGAGTGCGGAGCCAGCTGTTCAACGACGACCTGTACCGGCTCACCCCATAAACTGGCCCGCAAGTCCCGGGAAGAAAAACCCTCTGCTGTGGTATAGCTGAGAACACCGTAAATATCCCGGAAGGGCAGCTTACCTGGATTCAGATCGAGCTCTACAGCGGAAAAGCGGTTCACTACATCTACTTCCGGTACCGCAGCCTTATCACCCAGGTTTACGAGAAGACGAAGCTCAGTCTCCAGCTCTCCGCGCGCATCTGCATTGGCAAAAACACCACCGGTGTAACCGCTTAATGGTGAGTCATTAACAACAGCGAGGGCATCAGCCGCGGGGCCCGCAAGGCTCCCGTCCAGCGCCAACCATAATGCCGAGGGCTGGGCCGCCCATACTTCCACCGAGAGATCTTCGACGGACGAGCCCATGAGCCTGCCACTTTTTGCCCAGACACTGACATTGCTGTTATCAATCAGTACTGTGGCATTCACGGCTGTAAGCGATGGCCATCGCGGGTCATAGTCCAGAGTGGCATCCATGATATTGAAAAACAGCTGAACAGTGTGCTGCGCGGGCACGCCACCGGTAAGACTGCCACGCCAAAGAAAACCGCCCTGCTCTATACGACCGTCTCCGATACTTGATGCCAGCCAGTCTCGCAACTGCGGGTCGAGAATATGGGGTATGTATTTTTGCCGTTGCGCCGCATCGGTATTTTCGAGCCCTACCAGAAGATCCATTTCGATTCCTGCGTCGTCGGGAATCAACGGGATCGACAGACCGAACTTCACCGGTACCCTGCCCTCAGCCCCATGCGCTTCCACAAGACCGCTGGAGAGGCGCACAAGCTCCTCATTCCAATCGATAAATATTGTTCCGTGAAAATCATCGTAACGCAGGGCGTGTGAGTAGACAGTGGGAAAATCCATACTGAAATGCTGACTGTCCAATACCACAAAACCGGAACCGGGAGAGAGATGTACGTAGCCTGTGGCGCCGGCCACGCCAGGGGCACCGTGCCAGGGCGCCACCGCCAGCTCGCTGAAGTTGGCGGCCAACTGCCAGCCGACAAGTGGTGCGCTGATGTCAGTGACATCCAGCTCGAGCAAAGTCAAAACCCCCTGCGGCTGCAGTACACTCAAAACCTCCATGCCAGCGGGCGGAAACACATTCGTATTTGCCAGCAGCTCAGCCAGCGGCGCAAGTGACAGCGCCTGCGCCTGTAGCTTCAGGGTTTCACCTCTTGCCAACATTTGCATGCGGGGAATCTGTAGTAGTGTTTCTCCCCGCTGCAGTTCCAGCTCAGCAATGTCCAGGCCCCAGCCACCACCTCTATTTACTAAAGCGGCTGCGAACTGAACCCTGTCCAGGGGTAGTCTCGATGTATCCTCTAGAGACGACAGCAGCACCCTATCCATGCCGATCCGAAACTCAATACTGGGCTGGGTCTGCCCCGGCTCCCAGTGCGACCACAGTGCCAGATCGATTCCGCCGGCCAATTCCACTCCCGACATCGCCTCGCCGAACAGGTCTGTTACGGCACCCACGTCAGGTGCAGTCAAGTCCAGATACAGCTGACCGGAAAATGCTCCAGGCTCGAAGAAGTTACCTACTCCGTCGCCCAACACCAGCGCCTCCAGGCCTCGGGAAGAAGACAGCTTACCGTTGAGCTGACGACGACTGCCTTGCCGCGACAACGCCAGATCCAGCGTGAAATCACGTTGTTCTCCGTCGGGCAGCAGCAGACTGAGACGAGCATCGCGCAGAGCGAACCGCTCGACGTTCAACAGGAAAGATTCCAGCCATTCGCCAAGCAACGGATCGCCACCACCAAACCCTCGGAGACGCACCGCCCCCTCGGCATCCAACTCCGCAGCAAGATCCAAGCCTTTGAGACGCAGCAGTGTCATCTGCAGGGAACGCGAGGCAAGACTAGCCGCCACATCGAGCGCGATACGTCCTTCTGAAAGCTCTATCGAGCGCTCAAACTCGCCCGGCAGTGTAAGACGCAAACCCTCCAGCACGATCACCGGTGTGAACGATCGCCACTCCGCGCTTACCTTGTCTGCATCAATGAAAAAAGGAACACGGTGGTTTAGTTCCTGCAAAATTTCTGTCTGGTAGGCACCAGTCAGTGAACTCAACATACGCCCGACGCTGACATAAATCGCCAGCAACACAATCAGGATAACGATGGCGCTCCAGAGTACACTGCTGAGCTTGTGAAAAATTGATTGTTTCAATGCGCGCCCTATGACCGCCTATCTAGCTGAGCCATCGGCGGGAGTCAGTCCTGTCGCAATACCGTTGGCGCGCAGTAACTGCCAGGTTTCACATAGAGGCAGCCCCACAACATTGCTGTAACTGCCCTCTATGCTCCGCACAAACGCGCCCGCCATACCCTGTATGCCGTAGGCACCCGCTTTATCCCAGGGTTCATCGGTGGCGAGATAGGCTTCGCACAGCTCGCGCGTCAGCGTGATAAACTCCACCTGTGTTTCGACCAGTTCGCAGCTCACAGTGCCCTGAACCTGCAAGCATACGGCCGTTATTACCCTGTGGCGACGCCCACTCAGCCGAGCCAGAATTGCCAGACCGTCGAAACGATCAGCAGGTTTGCCCAGCACGTCTGCGTCGTCCACCAGCACGATAGTATCCGCGGCAATCACCACCTTGCCCGCGCAGTGATCGCGCGCGGCGACGGTTGCTGCTTTCTCTCTCGCCATGCGCTCAACGTAGGCGCGCGGGCTTTCACCAGGGTCGAAACTCTCATCGATATCCGCCGGGTCGCAGACATAGTGCACCCCCAACTGGTCAAGTAGTTCACGCCTGCGCGGCGAAGCTGACGCCAATACCAGGTCCGCCACTTCAGGTAACCCAGTAATGACGTCGCAGGCGACGCAAAACATGTAGCACCACCGGCCACAACAGAGCACTGGAGACTGCCGGCAGCAGGAACAGCAGTGACGGACTGCCAATACCCTCCAGGTTCTGCACCCACTGGCATACCAACTGGTTGATCCCTATCACCACAAACACCGTGCCAGCCTGTTGCAACACACTGAATACGCGCAAACGCTGGTACAGCGTCTGGCACAACACTGCCACTACCACCAGAGAGAACGCATTCTGCCCCAGCACGGCGCCTTCCAGGGCGTCGAGCATAATCCCCAACGCCAGGGCAGTCAGTATCCCCACCCGATGCGGCAACGCTATTGCCCAGTAGATAAGTATCAACGCCACCCACTCAGGGCGCACCCACATCAACCACTGGGGCATGGGCAGCACTGCGAGCACATAGGCCACAAGAAATGAGGTAACAATCAGCCAGTAGCCGTGTGATCCCTGCTGGAACACTTGCTACTGATCCCCGGTGGGGTCAATGGTCTCGGGAGCGACAGAACTTTCGACGTTGTCGGCAGCTGCGGGTGCCTGCAATGGTTCGGATGGCCGTGTGGCGAAGACCAGCAGTACATGGCGGCTGCGATCAAGCGCGGCACTGGGCCGGGCCACCACATGGGCGAACATCTGGCCTGGATCACGGTCTATCTCCGTCACCACGGCCACGGGATAACCGCCCGGAAACCGACCACCCAGGCCAGAGGTCTCAAGCAGATCACCGATCTGAATATCGGTGGTGGCGGATACGTGTCGTATCTCAAGCGCGCCCAGCGACCCCGTACCCTCCGCAATCGCACGAACACCGTTGCGATTAACCTGAACGGGGATTGAATGCGTGGCGTCGGTTATAAGCAGTGCCCGCGAGGATGCGGGGCTCACTTCCACAATCTGGCCCATCAACCCGTCGGCATCGATCAGCGGTTGCCCCACAAAAACACCATCTGCGCTGCCTTTGTTCAGCACCAGCCGGTGCCGCACCGGGTCCGGAGAGATTCCCATCAGTTCAGCGACCAGAACGTCGTCGCGCAGCATGGCAGTAGAATTCAGCAAGGCCCGCAACCGCACATTCTCCGCTTGCAGGGCTGCCATCTGCTGGGAACGACCCTGCAGAACCAGGTTTTCCCGGGACAGCCGTTCGTTCTCTTCCAGCAATTGGATGCGGGATTGCACATGCTCTTCCCCCCAGTCACGAAAACGCAGCGGCAGGTCAGCAAGCCAATAGATAGGGGCGCCCAGGGTATCCAGTGCAGAGCGGGTCGCCTGCATGCTGTTATAGCGCAGATCTGCTGTGATCAGAATGAGGACCACGAGTATCGCCAGCAATAGGCGCGGCCCCACAGAGGACTGTTTGACAAATAGTGGCTTTATGTCCAGCCCTCACTAAATCCAGCAGCCCGAAGAATTTTTCGGGCGCCCATTCAAGCCATCATTCCGTGGACAGCAGTTCCAGTGTGTGTCTATCCATGCGCTCCATCGCCATGCCACCGCCACGGGCGACACAGGTCAGCGGATCCTCTGCCACGATTACGGGCAAACCGGTCTCTTCAGAAATCAGCCGATCGAGGTCACGCAGCAGCGCGCCGCCCCCGGTGAGCACGATGCCGCTCTCGGCGATATCGGCAGCCAGCTCTGGCGGGGATTGTTCCAGGGCCGATTTTACCGCCTGCACTATAGACGACAAGGGATCCTGTAGTGACTCCAGTATCTCGTCACTGTTAAGGGTAAAGCTGCGGGGTACACCCTCGGCCAGATTACGGCCCCGAACATCGATTTCGCGCAGCTCGCTACCGGCAAAGGCACAGCCGATCTCTTCTTTTATTCGCTCCGCAGTCGCATCGCCAATCAGGCTGCCGTAACGGCGTCGCACATGGGCGACAATGGCCTCGTCGAAACGGTCGCCACCGATACGTAGTGAGTCCCGGTAAACCACACCATTGAGAGAAATTATCGCGATCTCAGTGGTGCCACCACCCACGTCCACCACCATACACCCCGTGGCTTCCTCCACGCTGAGACCCGCCCCGATGGCTGCCGCCATAGGCTCCTCGATGAGGCGCACTTCGCGAGCTCCGGCACTGAGGGCTGATTCGCGTATTGCGCGGCGCTCAACCTGGGTAGACATACAGGGCACACAAACCAGCACTCGAGGACTGGGCCGAATGAACTTACTCTCATGCACCTTGGCGATAAAGTGCTGCAGCATCTTTTCAGTGACCTGGAAATCGGCGATGACACCATCTTTCAACGGCCTGATTGCCGTGATATTGCCCGGCGTTCGACCCAGCATGCGCTTGGCCTCGGTGCCCACGGCCTCGATGGTTTTCTGCCCATTGTGGACTCGAATGGCCACAACCGAGGGCTCATTCAGTACTATTCCTTTATCGCGCACGTAAATAAGGGTATTAGCGGTACCCAGATCTATGGAGAGGTCGTTAGAGAACACTCCGCGCAGCCTTTTCAACATTGATTTTTACTACCTTCTGAGTACAACGGAGAGCCCCGGTAACAGGCCCTGTATGCTTCGCTACCCATCGCCTCCAGGAAAAAAGCACCCCGGATGGGCCGGAAAGGGCCCCGAAATCGTTGTGGCGACGGTTGTTTTCTTGGAGTTGTAATTTTCCCGCAACTGTATCAACCGCGGGGATTTTGGGCAAGGCGCAAATATGATAACTTTACGCCCCCGCTGCTCCCGAGGCAGCCCTTTCCGGTTAACAATACCATGGCAATTGAGCAAGACGAGTTAGAGAAAATTGCGGAGCTTGCGCGCATCCGCATCGCGCCCGACCAAATCGGCCAGCTTACCCAAAGAATTACCGAGATTCTCAGTATGGTAGAGCAGTTGCAGGCGGTCGATACCCACGATGTAGAACCCATGGCCAATCCTCTTGACGCGGTGCAAAGCCTGCGGGCGGACGAAGTGACAGAGGGCAACCGCCGCGAGGCCTTTCAGGCCATAG
Source organism: uncultured Haliea sp. (assembly GCA_963977485.1). Classification (GTDB taxonomy): domain Bacteria; phylum Pseudomonadota; class Gammaproteobacteria; order Pseudomonadales; family Halieaceae; genus JARRPM01. The sequence goes on along the minus strand of CAXBOW010000001.1, from coordinate 672,942 downwards.
CCCCCGCCGTGGAAAACGGCCTGTATCTCGTTCCCAGAGTGGTGGAGTAGGTAATGAAAATCGCGTCACAGGATATTTCTTATGCATGACCAAACCGTCGCCCAACTGGCCGCTGGACTGCGAGACAAACAGTACTCCAGCACAGAGCTGAGCCGCTGCTTTCTCGACCGGATCACCAAACTCGACGCTGGCTATAACAGTTTCGTCACTGTTGACGAAAATGCCGTGCTGGCCAGCGCCAGGGCTGCTGATGAACGCATAGCGGCGGGAAAGGCTACAGCACTGACCGGCATTCCCATCGCCCACAAGGACATTTTCTGCACCGAGGGCCTACGCAGCAGCTGCGGCTCGCGTATGCTCGATAATTTCGTACCGCCTTATAGCGCTACCTTGATCGAGAACTTCAACCGTGACGGTGCCGTGATACTGGGCAAGACCAATATGGACGAGTTCGCCATGGGCTCTTCCAATGAAAACAGCTACTACGGTGCCGTGGCGAACCCCTGGGATACAAGCCTGGTACCAGGTGGATCATCCGGTGGCTCTGCCGCCGCCGTCGCAGCCATGCTGGCGCCCGCAGCCACTGGTACCGATACCGGCGGCTCGATCCGCCAGCCCGCAGCCTTCTGCGGCATTACCGGTATCAAACCCACCTACGGCCGCGTATCTCGCCTGGGTATGGTTGCCTTTGCGTCAAGCCTCGATCAGGCCGGGCCAATGGCCCACAGTGCCGAGGATTGCGCCCTGTTACTGAATACCATGGCGGGCCACGACCCCAGGGACTCAACCTCGTCCGCACAGCCTACTGAAGACTATTGCACGGAACTTGAAACCAGCCTGCAGGGATTGCGCATCGGGCTGCCGCGGGAATACTTCGGCGAGGGCCTTGATGCAGAGACTGAACAACGGGTAAGAGACGCTCTTGGTGAACTGGAAGCCCAGGGGGCCACGCTGGTCGATGTTTCGCTGCCGCACAGCCACCTTACCGTGCCGGCTTACTACATCATCGCCCCCGCTGAGGCCTCCACTAACCTGTCGCGCTTTGACGGTGTGCGCTATGGCCACCGTTGCAAAAATCCCACCGACCTTCACGACCTCTATACCCGCACCCGGGAAGAGGGCTTCGGGGCAGAGGTAAAACGCCGCATTCTGGTGGGCACCTACGCGCTGTCAGCGGGCTACTACGATGCCTATTACAAGAAGGCCCAGCAGGTCCGGCGTCTGATACAACAAGATTTCACAACCTGCTTTGAGCAGGTTGATGTCATTGCCGGGCCAACAACACCGGGACCGGCCTTTGCCCTGGGTGCCAAGTCAGATGACCCGGTGGCCATGTACCTGGAAGATATCTACACCCTGGCAGTCAATCTGGCAGGATTGCCCGGCATGTCTGTACCCGCCGGCTTCGCGGACGGCAAACCGGTGGGACTGCAGCTGATAGGACGACATTTCGCCGAATCGCAATTGTTGAACATCGGCCATCGCTTTCAGCAGGCCACGGACTGGCACCAGCGCCGCCCTGCCACGGCGACCAGGGAGGCAGTGTGATGCAGTGGGAAACCGTTATCGGGCTGGAGGTGCACTTGCAACTGGCCACCCGCTCCAAGATCTTCTCGGGCTCCGCCACCACTTTCGGTGCCGAGCCCAACACCCAGGCCAGCGCCGTCGATCTCGCGATGCCCGGCATGCTACCGGTACTGAACGCAGAGGCTGTGCGCTATGCAGTGATGTTCGGGCTGGGAATTGGCGCAGAGATTGGCCGCCGCTCGGTGTTCGACCGCAAGAACTACTTCTATCCGGACCTGCCAAAGGGTTACCAGATCAGCCAGTTCGAGGCACCTATCGTCGGCCGTGGCACTTTCGAAATCCAACTGGAGGACGGCACTACCCGCTCCATAGGAATCACTCGTGCCCACCTGGAAGAAGATGCGGGCAAGTCCCTGCACGAGGACTTTCATGGCCAGACGGGAATAGACCTCAATCGCGCCGGCACCCCCTTGCTGGAAATTGTGTCCGAGCCGGATTTGCGCAATGCTGCCGAGGCCGTGGCTTACCTGAAAGCCATGCACAGTCTGGTCACATACCTGGGTATATCCGACGGCAATATGGCAGAGGGCTCAATGCGCTGTGATATCAACATTTCCCTGCGCCCCGTGGGCTCCGAAACACTGGGTACGCGGGCGGAGATCAAGAACGTCAACTCCTTCCGCTTCGTAGAGAAAGCCATTCGCTATGAACTGCAACGGCAGGCCGAAATTCTGGAAGATGGCGGTACTATTGTGCAGGAAACCCGGCTCTACGACGCCGACCTGGACGAAACCCGCTCCATGCGCTCCAAGGAAGTCGCCAACGATTACCGCTATTTTCCCGAACCGGACCTGCTGCCCGTAGTCATCGATGAAGCCTATATCGATGCGCTGCGCGCCGGCTTACCGGAACTCCCCACCGAAAAACGCCATCGCTTTGTGGAGCAGTACAAGCTCGGCAAATACGACGCCAACGTGCTGGCCCACAGTCGCGAACTGGCGGATTACTTCGAGGCCGTTGTCACCTCCTGTGGCGACGCCAAGATCGCCGCCAACTGGGTACAGGTGGAATTGCTGGGCCAGCTCAACAAAAGCGAGCTGCGTATTACAGACTGCCCGGTCAGTGCAAGCGCGTTGGGCGGGCTGATCACACGCATACTCGATAACAGTATTTCCGGCAAAATCGCCAAGCAGGTTTTCGAGGGTATGTGGCAAGGTGAGGGCAGCGCAGACGAGATTATCGAAGCCCGGGGCTTGAAGCAGGTCAGCGACAGCGGTGAATTGGAGACCATGGTGGATGAAGTCATTGCCGCCAACACGGGTCAGGTCGAGCAATACCGCGCGGCAGACGACGACAGGCGCAAAAAGCTGGTGGGGTTTTTTGTTGGCCAGGTCATGAAAGTTTCCAAAGGCCAGGCCAACCCAAAAATGGTTAATGAATTGCTGGCGAAAAAGCTGGTTTAGGGGTTTTTAGAAATGAAGAAAGACAAGGTAAAAGTTCTCGACGAGGTGTGGACGGAGGATCATGTCAAAAGCTTTCTCTCGGTTCGGCCGCACGACGGCAGTGACGAGAATTTCCATATGCTGTTGAAGGCCTATCAGAGTATGCGGGCGGACGACTTCGAGCTGTTTGTCGGGTTTTTTACCGGCGAGGGACGCGATGTGAATGCTACCGGGCAGGATGGGAAATCAGTGCTCGATATCGTTAAAACGCATCGGCATGGGGTGGAGTACGCGAACATTCTTGCCGCTGCGGGTGCCGTTTAGAGTCTGCTCTGATTTATCTGTCTTCGTTTTGGCTGGGTATTTGCCAGATTTATTGTTCACTTCCATTCCCGTTCGCCGCCCGGGGCAAGTGCCCGGACGGCGAACTGTCATTGAGTATGAAAGAAAACCCTGGCATGAATCGTATGGATCTAAGCTGGAGAGCATTAAGGCTGGCAAAAAGGGTGAAATTTGTTTGGAGCTATGGAGGTAGCCTCGGTAAGAAGTGCTGATGATCGACCGTTGAGCGCATGAATGCGCGATACGAGCCTACATGGATGTATTCACGGCGGGTCCAGCATCAGCACTTCTTACCGAGGCAGCCGGATTGTAAATGACTGAGAATTCGAACTAATCGGCATCATACGACACCCGCCCTTTCGAAATCTTTTCCCGATTCTCCCGCTTTTTCTCCTCGCTTTTCTTCAAGAGCACATACACAGCGCCAGTACCCCCATGCTGCGGCTGCGCGCTGTGGAAGGCCTGCACCATGTCCAGCTCCCGCAGCCACTGGTCGGTGCAGCCTTTCAGGATAGAACTGCGCTCTTTTTCAGCGCTGGTCTGGCCCTTGCCGTGAATAATAAGCACCGTGCGCAGGCCCAACCTGGTTGCCTCCTCGAGGAACCAGAACAGCTCGCGACGGGCAATGGCTGCGGTCATCCGGTGCAGGTCCAATCTGGCATCGGTTTCGTAGCGCCCCTGCTTGAGCTTACGGAATACACCATTTTGTACGCCGGACCGTTTGAAATCCATGACATACCAGGAATCCAGCGGTACCACAGCGCCGTCTGTCAGGGTATTGCGATCCCGTTCGGGGCCCTGTTCCGCAGCCTGCCGGCGCAGTTCCTGCGAACTATCCCGAGCGGAAACTGCACCGGGACGAACGGCGACCCTGGGCTCTCGCTTGAGGGGCACCACATCGGCCATTTCATCGATAAATCTCTTTTCTTCGTCGCTGGCCATACTTACACCTCGCCATGAGTTCGCTATTATAGCCTCAGGCAATACAGCAGAGAACGGGGCAAGATGACGACACAACAAACCTGGCTGAAAACCTGCCCGCTTTGCGGCGGCGAGAACCAGTGCGCCATGGCATCGGGTGACGACGGCAGAGCCTGCTGGTGTCAGGCAGTAATCATCGACGCAGCAGCGCTGGCGAGGATTCCGGCAGACTCGGTGGGCAAGCGCTGCCTCTGCCCGGCCTGCGGCCAAACTTCAGGAGACACATCCGATGCAAGGTAACATCTCCCACGGCGCACGTTATCTGGGACGCGGTGCCTCGATGCTGAAACACCCGTCTCTGCGGCTGTTTGTATTAATACCACTGCTGGTAAATATCGTGATTTTCGGCAGCTTCATCTGGTATGGGCTAGGTTACCTTGATGCCCTTATGGATGAGTGGCTGGGTAAAATTCCCGACTGGCTGAACTTTATCAAATGGATTCTGTGGCCTGTGATCGGCCTGACCGTGAGCCTGGTGACAGGCTACCTGTTTACCGCCGTCGCACTGATTGTCGCCTCGCCCTTTAATGCCCTGCTGGCGGAAAAAGCCGAGGAACTGATCACTGGCAAGAAGGTGAATTCGCTCGAGGGTCTGGGCGCAGCGTTGATGGCTATGCCAAGAGGCATACTGCGCGAACTGTCCAAGTTGCTCTACTACGTGCCGATGGCGGCTTTTGTGCTGATACTCTCGTTCATTCCGGTACTCAATGTGGCGGCGCCGGTGTTGTGGTTTCTGCTGGGTGCCTGGATGATGAGTATACAATTTGTCGATTATCCCATGGACAATCATCAGCTGAGCTTTGCCGATGTCAAAGAGGCGGTGCGGTCCCGACGCCTCAGCAGTATGGGTTTCGGTGGGGTGGTTGCCCTGTGTACCGGCATTCCCATCGTTAACTTCTTCGTGGTGCCCGCCGCCGTGGTGGGCGCCACGTTATTGTGGTGCGAGGAGTTGGATGTCGGCGGCAGCTAAGCCCGCAGGCGGCTAAACCAGCAATTCCTTTGGCGGGTGTGTACATTCCAGCCGCGTTCCCAGCAGAGCCTCCAGATCGGGCAACAGGAAAGCGTCATCTTCACTGGCAAAACTGATGGATACGCCGGTGGCGCCGGCACGCCCGGTACGCCCGATGCGATGCACATAATCCTCAGGATCTTCTGGCAGGTTGTAATTCACCACGTGACTCACTCCCTCCACGTGAATCCCGCGCCCGGCGACGTCGGTTGCCACCAGCACCTTGATTTTTCCTTCCTTGAATTGCGCCAGGGTACTGGTACGCTTCGCCTGCGGGATTTCTCCGGACAGGATACCCGCGGCAATACCTGATTTACGCAAACGCTCATGTAAGCGTCTCACCTGATCGCGACGGTTGGCAAAGACAATGACGCTGGTGGCATCCTCGCTGCGAACCAGATTATTCAGCACGCGATAGCGCTGCTCGCTGCTTACCAGATAAACCTTCTGGTCCACCGAATCGGTAGCCACGTGGTCGGGTTCAATCTCGATGGTAATGGGCTCGTAGGTCCACTGCTCGGACAAATTGATAATGTCCTGGGTAAAGGTGGCCGAAAACAACAGGGTTTGCCGGTCTTCACGGCGCGGGGTCGCCCGCACTATACGCTTGACCTGCGGTATGAAACCCATGTCCAGCATGCGATCCGCCTCGTCCAGCACCAGGATTTCCACGTGGTCCAGGTAGAGGTCCCGGCGGCTCATAAAGTCCAGCAGGCGACCCGGCGTGGCCACCACCAGATCAATCACATTATTGTGCAGGCGATTGAGCTGCTTCTGGTAGTCCATGCCACCGATTAAGGTCGCCACTTGCAGATCGCTATGGCGAGCAAGGTCCTCCGCATCCTGGGCTATCTGCATCACCAGCTCGCGCGTCGGCGCAATCACCAGCGCCCGCGGCTCGCCAACAAAGCGTTCGCCTTCTACGGGATTGCACAACTGGTCATTAAAAATGGTGACCAGAAAGGCAGCGGTCTTACCGGTGCCGGTCTGAGCCTTGCCAATGGCGTCACTGCCCTGCAGGGTATGTGGCAGTACTTTGGCCTGAATAGGTGAACAGTACTTAAAACCGAGATCTGCGATCGCCTGCATCAGCTCATCGCGCAACCCGAGGTCGTGAAACCGCGTCTCACCCTCCTTGGGGTCTACGGGGAACATATCAATTGACCAGGCCGCCTTCTCCGCCTTCGCCTTACCACCACGTCGACGTCGTGTTTTGCCCTTCGTCTTGCCACCGTCGTCACTGTTACTACCGGGTCGCGCCGGGGTGGAAGCTTTATGGGAGGGCTCATGCCTGGGCGGAGTGCCGTGCCCTGAGGTGGCCGGGCTGCGGTCAGTCGGGCTGCGATCAGCCGGGCTGCGGTCGGCTGGAGCGTGATTCTGAGGCGCAACTTTTTTGCCTGTAATACGCCCTACTAGATTTTTAATCAATGCTGAATTTCCCGTAGCTGCTCAAAAAACGCGCTAGTCTACCATTGTCGGCGAGAAATAGGTGAGCGCTGATAGCCACAGTCAGTGGCCGCAAACCGAAGGGATAAGGCCCTCTGCTCCTATCTACCCACGCGACGGATACAGGCGGGAAAGGTAGTAATCAAGGCTGACGTAACGCCCGCCGCCACCAAACAACAGGGCGATCAGCATAACCATGTAGGTAACTGCAAACTCAATACCGTTGTTGAGCACTACCAGACCACCCTTTTCGGTCAGCCAGGCATAATTGCCGTGCTCCCGCAGCAGCTCTTTGGCAGCACCCAACCGCACCGCCACCTCCTGGGAACTGGAGTCGGCGATGGCAGCCCAGCCGTGATCCCAGTGCACGGTAAAAATCGCCACCAGCATGGTCACAATCAGGGGTATGGATATCCATCGGGTGGCCAGGCCAACCGCCAGTAACATTGCGCCGACGAGCTCCGTATAGGCCGCGAGATGGGCCAACAGCCAGGGGAATGGCAAGCCCAACCCCCAGTCCGGATTCCCGAACCATTCAACCGTTTGCTCCATGCCGGCGATTTTGTGACTGCCCGCCATCCAGAATACCGGCACGAGAAACAGGCGCAGCGCCAGTGGCCCGAGGCCATCGAGGTGTTGCAGCCGGCCGAAGATTGCGTTGTGCACACTGTAATACCACTGTGCCAAAGTATTCATAGCTCAATTCCTGGTAGGCTTGCTCTGTGTGACAGCGGGGACGCAATAAAGTTTTCCTAGCACCGATTTTCCCCCGGCTTCGTCATCCTGTTCTGCAGATCGCCGCAGTCCGGGCACCCGGGGCGTGGCACCAGACTGAGCTGGCGCATATCCATACTGCGTAAATCCAGTAACAGGAGCTTGCCGCGCAAGGGCTCGCCATAGTCCGCGAGGATCTTGATAGCTTCAAGCGCCTGCAGGGAACCCAGAACACCCACCACGGGACCAAGCACCCCGCTCTCACTGCAACTGAGTGCCGTCATATCATCCGTGTCCGGGTACAGACAGCGATAACAGGGCGCACCGCGATGCGGGTCGAATACACTGAGCTGCCCCTCTGTTCGCACCGCGGCCGCCGACACCAGCGGCACGGCAGCGGCGATACAAGCCCGGTTCAAGGCAAAACGTACCCGGTAGTTATCGCTGGCGTCCACCACCAGGTCCACATCGCGGACCAGTTGCGGAAGTTCTGCCTCTGTCAGCCGTCGAGTTATAACCTCAACCGTGATGTCCGGGTTCAGTGCCGCAATTGTCGCCGCCGCCGAAGCCGCCTTGTTGGCACCTATATCGGCGATGCCATGGGCGATCTGGCGCTGCAAATTACTCAGTTCTACCGTGTCACCGTCGGCCAGCTGCAGCGTGCCCACACCGGCGGCCGCCAAATACATCGCCGCCGGGCAGCCAAGCCCGCCCAACCCCAGCACCAACACACGGGAGCGCTGCAGGCGCTCCTGCCCAGCCACATCAAAATCGTTGAGCAGCAACTGTCGGCTGTAGCGCTGCAGCTGTTCGTCACTCAGCACGGATGCACGCTCCGGTGATGCGTTCCTGGCCAGCCAGATCACGGCGGGTGGCGATGCCGGTAAAACCGGCTTGCGCAAACAGGCCGCGAACCGCCTCGCCCTGATTAAAACCGTGCTCCAGCAACAGCCAGCCCCCCGGCTCAAGCTGCATTCTTGCCCCGCCTACCAGCACCGCAAGATCCGCCATTCCCGCCTGGGGTGCGACCAGCGCTGACTGCGGCTCAAATCGCACATCACCCTGCTGTAAGTGGCTGTCCAGCGGATCGATATAAGGCGGGTTGGCTACCAGCAGGTGAAACTGCTGGTTCTCTAAGGCGGAGTACCAGTCGGATTGGCAAAAAGCCACGCGCTCCAACTGCAGTTCTGTGGCATTGCGGCGGGCAACCGCCAGGGCGCCCTCGCTGCTATCTACGCCGCGCACCTGCCACCCCGGGCGTTCGCTCGCCAGCGCGAGAGCAATGGCGCCGGAACCTGTGCCCAGATCCAGCACCCGGGCATCCACAGGCAGCGCCAGCTCCAGCGCCCAGGTCACCAGTGTCTCCGTCTCCGGCCGGGGTATCAGCGTGTGGTGGTTGACCGCCAGCGACAGTGACCAGAACTCCCGCCGCCCCACCAGGTAGGCCACCGGCTGGCCGCATTTGCGCTGCTCGAGCAATTGCTTGAAGTGATCGACATCGGGGGTGGGAACTTCACGTTCGGGCCAGGTGTATAACCAGCTGCGGGGCTTTGACAGACAATAACCCAGCAGTATCTCCGAGTCCCGCCTGGCGCTGCCTCCCGGCAGGTCGTCACCACTTCGCAGCAGCTCCTGCACCGTGGGCATTAGTTATCAGCCATGGCCGCCAGTTGGTCGGCCTGGTACTCCTGGCGTAGGGGCCCTACTACTGCGTCCACTTCGCCCTCGAGAATTTCCGCGAGCTTGTAAAGCGTCAGATTGATACGGTGATCGGTCATCCGCCCCTGGGGAAAATTATAGGTGCGGATGCGGTCTGAGCGGTCGCCGGTGCCCACCAGGTTGCGACGCTGCTCGGCCTGCTCTGCCGCCGCTTTGTCCTGGGCAGTAGTCGCCAGTTTGGCCTGCAACAGGGACATAGCCCGCGCCCGGTTCTTGTGCTGCGAGCGCTCGTCCTGGCACTCCACAACAATGCCGCTGGGAATGTGCGTGAGGCGCACTGCCGAGTCAGTTTTGTTCACATGCTGACCACCAGCACCGGACGCCCGGTAGGTATCGACTCGCAGATCGCCTTTGTTGATTTCGATGGCGTCTACTTCATCCGGCTCGGGCATAATTGCCACGGTGCAGGCGGAGGTGTGGATACGCCCCTGGGATTCCGTTTCGGGTACACGCTGCACCCGGTGGGCGCCGGACTCAAACTTCAGGTGGGCATAGACATCACGCCCTTCAACCCGGGCAATGATCTCCTTGTAGCCGCCGTGATCGCCGGGGCGTTCAGACAGCACCTCCACCTTCCACCCCTGGTTTTCCGCATAGCGCGAATACATACGAAACAGGTCACCGGAAAAGATGGCGGCCTCGTCACCGCCGGTACCGGCGCGGATCTCGAGGAATACATTGTGCGAGTCCATCGGGTCCCGCGGCAACATCAGTGCCTGTAGCTCAATCTCCAGCTCCTGCATCCGATCGGAGTTGGATTCCACCTCTTCCCGCGCCATTTCCCGGACATCGGGGTCTTCGTCTTCGAGCATCTGCCGCGCTTCTTCCAGGTCGCGCCTGAGGTTGCTATACAAGGTATAACAATTCACCACACCCTCTAGCTCGGCGTACTCCCGCGACAGCGTGCGAAACCGTTCCTGATCGGCGATGGTTTCGCTGTCGCTAAGTAACGCCGACACTTCTTCGTGCCGGTCGGTAAGGCTTTCCAGTTTGGTTAACAAAGAGGGTTTCATTGCAGTGTGCGTCCGGGCTTTTCCCTGGTTTGTCTCGGCGGATCAAAATTTTCTTCGTCTTCGCCCTCGTTGTCCTGCTCGGGCTGTGACGGGAGGGTGAAGCGCCCCGTCTCTATGCCCAGCAGCTTGCAGGCGTGGGCCAATTGATCCTGGCGCCCATCCGCGCTGGCCTGTCTGAGCCCGGCCGTCGGTGCATGTATCAGCTTGTTGGTGATGGCCCGGGCCAGCTGGGCAGTGATTTTTTGCGGGTCCTCTCCTCGGGCCAGTGCCCGCAAAGCGCGTTGTAACTCGAACTCGCGCGTTTCCTCTGCCTGGCGCCGGTAGTCTTTCACCACGTCCACAGATGCAAGGCGCCGCACCTCCTCCATATACAAGCGCACACCGTCAGCAATAATCTCATCTGCCTTACGGGCCTCCTGATGCCGGCTGCGCATGTTCTGCTCAACGATTTCCCGCAGGTCGTCAACGCTGTACAAATAGACGTCGCGCAAGTCTCCTACCTGGGGCTCTATATCCCGTGGCACCGCAATATCCACCATTAACATGGGGCGATGCCTGCGCGCCTTCACCGCCTGTTCTACCGCACCCTTGCCCAGGATAGGTAGCTGACTGGCTGTAGAGGTAATGACAATATCCGCGTCCAGCAACTGCTCCGGAATTTCCGCCAGCAGCACGGCTTCAGCACCAAACTTCTGGGCCAGCTCCCGCGCTCTCCCCAGCGTGCGATTAGCAATGACAATGCCACTGACACCGGCTTCAATCAGGTGCCGGGCGACCAATTCGATCGTCTCCCCCGCGCCCACCAGCAGGGCATTACACTTGTTTAAATCAGCAAAGATATGACGCGCCAGATCGACCGCCGCATAGGCAACTGACACCGGGTTTTCGCCGATGGCTGTGTCTGTACGAACCCGTTTGGCTATGGAAAATACACGTGGAAACAAGCGACCCAGCTCGCCACCAACGGTGCCGGCCTCACCCGCCACAGCATAAGCAGATTTCAACTGGCCAAATATCTGTGGCTCGCCGAGCACCATGGAATCGAGACCACTGGCGACCTGTATTATGTGCTGCAAGGCCTGCTCCGACTCAAAATGGTAGGCCGATTCGCGCAGCTCTCCTACCGACAGGTGGTGGTAGTTCGCCATCCAGTCGATCAGCTGCAGCGCCTTGTCCAACGCGCAGATCCCCTCGGGCACAATGGCGTACATCTCCGTGCGGTTGCAGGTAGAGAGAATAACGACCTCTTCCACCTGCCCCTGTTCACAGGCGTCAGACAGTGCCTCGCCAACCTGTTCCGGAGCAAAAGCCACACGCTCACGCACTTCTACAGCGGCAGAGTTGTGGTTGATGCCCAGTGCGATCAGGTTCATGACAGTGCGTCGTCTCTGTGAGGGAGGTGTGACAATGGCGACCAAAACGGGCCGCACATTAGCATAGCTACGGCAATTTTCCCTTGATTTTAACAACTTAAGCAGCAAATGACACGGGGGCAAAGCCGGCCCATACAGATCTCAAATAAGTGGCCAGGCGCAGAAGTGGGTTTCGTGCCCGGTCTATGTCATCATACGTGTTATCTTTCCGCTGGATTCTTGCGCTGTTGTCCACCATGTTTCGTCTACTACTCCCCGGCATCGGCTTTGCCTTACTGCTCGGCTGCGCCAGCCCGGCACCTGTGACAACCCACAGCCCTGTCGATGCGCAACAGCCAGACACGGCTGCACCTGTCATCGAGCTGCCCGAACGGCCTTTTCCCGACGACAGTATCTACCCCCTGCTGCTGGCAGAGTTCGCCCTGCGGCGCCGCGAGTACGACGTCGCACTGCAGCAATACATGGCTCTGGCGCCACAACTGCGCGACGCCAGTGTCAGCGCCCATACCACCCACCTTGCGCAGTTCATGGCAAACGAGGCTGCGGCCCTGGAGGCAGTCCAGCTGTGGGTGGAACTGGAACCGGAGAGTGTCGAGGCCAATAACACCCTGTCCATCTTACTAATACGCCAGGGGCGTGCCGTGGAAGCACTGCCGCTTATGGCAGGATTAGCGCGCCGGGGAGAAAAGGTTAACTTCCCGGCCCTGCTGAGCGGCTTTGGCCAGCTCAACCCGGATCAGCAACAGGCCCTGGTCACTGGCATCAACGGCCTGGCGGCAGAAATTCACTCTGACGTGCAGTTGCTGCTGACCCAGGCGATGGTCAGGGCAGAGCTGGACGAGTTTGACCCCGCTCTGGATTCACTGCGGCAGCTGTTCGAACTCGACCCCGACCAGAGCCAGGCAGCGCTGCTGGAGGCCAAAATACTGCTGGCGCAGAACGCATCGCAACCCTACAAGCGGCTGGAGCGCATTCTCGAGGAGAACCCCAAGGACACACAAATCCGGCTGCAATACGCCCGCCTGCTGACAGCCACCGATATGAATGCCGCCCAAACCCAGTTTGAATTGCTGTCTGAGCAATCTCCCCGTGACGGCGAACTATTATTATCACTGGCACTGGTCAACCGGGAGACCGGGGACGCCGATGCGGCTAAGGCCTACCTGCGCCAATTATTGGCACTGGAACAGCATGTGGACGAAGCCCATTACTATCTTGGGCGATTCGCGGAAGAAGAAGGCGATCTGGAAACCGCGTTGCGCGAATACAGGCAAGTTGATGAAGGTAGGGAGCTGTTTGTCGCCACCAGCAGAGCCAGTGTCATCCTCATCGATGAGGGGCGCATAGCCGACAACAGCGCCTGGTTCGAGGATGTGAGACAGCGACATCCGGAAAAGGCTGAACAATTCTTCGGTATTGAGGCAGACCTGCTGACTCGGGCCGGCGAACTCAACGCAGCCGACCGGGTACTGGGCCAGGCGCTGGCACAGATGCCGGACGCCAGTTCGCTGCGCTACGCCCGGGCCATGCTGGCGGAAGAGCGGGGTGATCTGGCCGCTATGGAAGCCGACCTGCGAGCCATAATTGCTGCAGAGCCTGACAATGCGACCGCCCTCAACGCCCTGGGATACACCCTGGCAAACCGCACCGCACGGTTTGAAGAAGCCTATGCCATGATCGCCAAGGCACTGGAGCTGCAACCGGGAGAACCCGCCATTCTGGACAGCATGGGCTGGGTGTTATACCGGATGAACCGCAACGAAGAAGCTATCAGCTATCTTACCCGCGCCTACGCCGCCTTTCCGGATCCGGAGGTGGCAGCCCACCTGGGCGAGGTGCTGTGGATTACCGGCGACACCGACAATGCCCTGCTGGTTTGGCGGGGAGGCCTGACGAAAGACCCCGGTAATGCTGTGCTGGCTGAGACTCTTGAGCGCCTGCAGGTCACCAGCCTGGAGTTCGGTCTGCCCGACAGCGTGACCCCCGCTACGAAGACACCGGAGCCCGAACTCTAGTGCACTGCAAGCTGGCTGCGGCGGCCCTATTGCTGCTGATACTCACGGCTTGTGCCGGCCAACAAGTGCAACCCCCTGACGCAGCAAACTGGCAACAACACAGCGACGCACTGCGCGGGCTGACCAATTGGAGCGCTGAGGGCAAGCTCGCCCTGCGCACCCCGGACCAGTCAGAATCGGCCTCGCTGAATTGGCACCAGACCGGTGTCATCACACGCTTGCAACTCAGTGGGCCGCTGGGGGCCGCCGCGACCACACTTTACAGCGACGGCAAGACCCTGGAAGTCCGCCAGGGAACAGAACTCAGCAGCTGGGACCTGACAGACACCAGCGCCCTGGAGCAACAAACCGGTTGGGACCTGCCGCTGCAGTCACTGCCCCACTGGATAAAAGGTCTACCGGCCCCTGGCAGCGACATCCAGGAAATACAAATGGGGCCAGATCAAACACATATCGAAGTGCTGAAACAGAACAATTGGGAGATTCGCTACGAGGCCTATGCCGCGTTTGGCGCACTAACGCTCCCCACCCGCCTGCACCTCCAACGCGCTGGCACCACTGTGCGGTTTATCATCCGCGACTGGCAGACCAGCGGTAACTGATGCACCCGACCCTGACCCTGCTGTCACCGGCCAAACTCAACCTGTTTCTGCATATCACAGGGCGTCGGGAGGATGGTTATCATAATTTGCAAACCCTGTTCCAACTGTTGGACTGGGGAGACCTGCTCAGCTTCACAGCGAATCACAGCGGCGAGATTACGCTGCAAGGCATGGCGATCCCAGCTGCCGAAAACCTGATTTACCGCGCGGCGATGCTACTGCAGCGCGGTGATCTGGGGGCAGATATTACGGTGCAGAAGCGCGTTCCCGCCGGGGCAGGCCTGGGGGGCGGCAGTTCAAACGCGGCCACGACCCTATTGGCGCTAAACCACCTGTGGCGGCTTAAACTGCCGCCAGAGGAACTGCAGGCGCTGGGCATGACACTGGGTGCGGATGTGCCGGTATTCGTGGCTGGGCGCACGGCATGGGCCGAGGGAATTGGCGAAGTACTAACACCGGTGAACCTTGAGCAACACTGGTATGTAATTATTACCGCTGCCTGCCACGTGTCCACCCGACAAATATTTTCCCACTTACAATTGACACGTAACACCTCTCCGATCAAAATGGCGGCCTTTTTTGAGGGGTACTCCCGGAACGACTGTCAGAAGCTTGTCACACGCCTATACCCGGACGTCGATGCAAGTTTAAGCTGGCTTAATCAGTTCGGAGAGGCCAGACTAACCGGCACCGGCGCCAGTGTTTTTGCCAGTTTCGGTACAGAGTCAGAAGCTAGGGCAGTGCTTCAACAGCTGCCAGGTCAGTGGCTAGGTGTCGCGGCGAGGGGGCTGAATCAGTCACCGGTGACGGCTGCCCTGGAAAGAGAATAACCCACAAGTTTATTGGGGTGTCGCCAAGCGGCAAGGCACCAGGTTTTGATCCTGGCATTCGGAGGTTCGAATCCTCCCACCCCAGCCATACAGCAGAGCCCTGGCGGTTAACCGTTTCAGGGCAGCGAAACCGCAAGGTTTAAAAACATCAGGCAACAGGTAGCGACCGTGTCCTCAAAAATGATGGTCTTCTCGGGCAATGCGAACCCGGGTCTCGCCCAGAAAGTCGCCAGCAGACTCTACCTGTCCCTGGGCAAGGCGGATGTTGGTAAGTTCAGCGATGGCGAAATCGCCGTGGAGCTGAACGAAAACGTGCGCGGCAAGGATGTTTTTGTCCTGCAATCGACTTGCGCACCGACCAATGACAATCTGATGGAATTGATTGTGATGATAGACGCCCTGCGCAGGGCATCGGCATCACGTATTACCGCTGTGGTGCCCTATTTCGGCTACGCTCGCCAGGATCGCCGCGTGCGTTCCTCCCGGGTGCCGATAACAGCCAAGGTTGTGGCGGACATGATGGTCACAGTTGGTGTTAATCGCGTACTGACCGTCGATCTGCACGCGGAGCAGATCCAGGGCTTTTTTACTTGCCCAGTGGACAATATTTACGGCTCGCCGGTGTTGAATGACGATATCCAGGCCTGCCGGTACGACAACCTGATGGTGGTATCACCCGATATAGGCGGTGTGGTGCGCGCCCGGGCGATAGCCAAACAGCTGAACGAGGCCGATCTGGCCATTATCGACAAACGCCGCCCACAGGCTGGCGAAGCTCAGGTGATGAACCTGATTGGCGAGGTTGAGGGCAGGACATGCCTGCTGGTGGACGACATGGTCGACACCGCTGGCACCTTGTGTAAGGCCGCCGATGCGCTCAAGGAGCGCGGCGCTTCCAAGGTCGTGGCCTACTGTACGCACGCCGTACTGTCGGGCAACGCCCTGGAAAACGTACGGACTTCCCAACTCGACGAGTTGATAGTCACAGACACGATTCCCCTGAGTGCCGAGGCGCGGGAAATCAGCAAGATACGTCAGCTCACCATAGCTGGCCTGTTGGCTGAATCCATGCGTCGCGTTGCAAACGAGGAATCAATTAGCGCGCTGTTCGAATAAGAACAGCGTTAACAGCAACTCATTACCGCATCGGTCGCAAGTGCAGTAATGATTCATCAAAGGAGTCACGACTATGTCTGACCAATTTGAACTACACGCAGAAGTACGCGAGGACATGGGGAAAGGTGCGAGCCGCCGCCTGCGTCGTCTCGCAGACCAGGTTCCCGCTATTATTTACGGCGGAGACAAAGACCCCCAGCCCCTGACCCTCATCCGCAAGGATCTGGAGAAAGCGCTGGAAAATGAAGCATTTTATTCTCACGTGCTGACCATCAATGTCGGCAAAGAGAAGCAGAAGGCCATTCTGAAGGACCTGCAGCGCCATCCCGCACGGGAGAGCGTCATGCACGCGGATTTTCTGCGGGTTAACGAGAACAAGCCCATCAAAATGCACGTGCCTATTCACTTCGTCAACGAAGCGAAGTCTTTTGGTGTCAAGACCGAAGGCGGTATCGTCCAGCACCAGGAAACAGACGTTGAAGTTCAGTGTCTTCCGAAGGATATCCCCGAGTACATTGAAGTTGATATGCTCGAGGTGAAAATCGGCGAGATTATCCACCTGTCCGATATCGTCCTGCCGGAGGGTGTCATATCTGTCGCCCTCGCACTGGGCGAAGACCACGACCTGGCCGTGGCCTCTATCATTGCGCCTAAAGGCGGCAGCGATGCCGACGAAGATGATGCTGAAGCTGCTGATGACGCGACTGATGCGGAAGGCGAAGCAGAAGGCGAAAGCGAGGACTAAACCTCTCGCTGCAGGCGGCTTCCAGTTTTCGGAAGCCGCTAATATCGTCTGGACAAGGTGCCAACGTTGACTGCAATCAAACTGATCGTAGGTTTGGGCAACCCCGGTAGCGAATACCGGGGTACCCGGCACAACGCCGGTGCCGACTTCGTGGAAGCATTGGCCAGGCAGTGTGGTGCCAGCCTGCAAGCAGAATCCAAATTTTATGGCATGACCGGAAGGGTGACACTTTCCGGGCATGACTTGCGCCTGTTAATTCCCACCACATTTATGAATCTGAGTGGCAAGTCCGTGGCAGCTATGGGCCAGTTTTTCAAGTTTACACCTGAGCAAATGCTGGTCGCGCACGATGAACTGGACCTGCCTGCGGGTACGGCAAAACTGAAACAGGGCGGCGGCCACGGCGGTCACAATGGCCTGCGTGACATCATCCCCGCGCTGGGGAACAACAAAGATTTCTACCGGCTGCGCATCGGCATTGGGCACCCCGGGCATGCCTCAAAGGTGACGGGCTATGTACTGGGGGCACCGTCGCAAACGGACCGCACGGCGATAGATGCGTGTATCGATGAGGCCATAGCTACCCTCCCCCTTCTCCTTGGTGGGGACAAAACCAAGGCAATGACAAGGCTACACAGCTTCAGCGCAGCCTGAGCTGCGACAACCACAGACTAATCACACAGGACAGCCAGATGGGTTTCAAATGCGGTATCGTCGGTTTGCCGAATGTCGGCAAGTCCACTCTATTCAACGCGCTTACACAGGCGGGAATCGATGCGGAAAACTTTCCTTTCTGCACCATCGAGCCTAACGCCGGTGTGGTGCCAGTGCCGGACCCGCGCCAGACGCTGATCTCAGACATTGTCAAACCAGAACGGGAAGTGGCCACCACCATGGAGTTTGTGGACATTGCAGGCCTGGTGGCCGGAGCCTCTAAAGGTGAAGGCCTTGGCAACCAGTTCCTGGCGAATATTCGGGAAACCGATGCCATTGCCCATGTGGTGCGCTGCTTTGAAGATGAGAACGTTATCCACGTGGCGAATCGTATCGACCCCAAGTCAGATATCGAGGTGATCAATACCGAACTGGCGCTGGCAGACCTGGAAAGTTGTGAAAAGCAACTGCAGAAAGTGATTCGCACCGCCAAGGGCGGCGACAAGGAATCCATTGCCATGAAGGCACTGCTGGAGAACAAGCTGCTACCACACCTGAATGAGGCGCAGCCGGTGCGCTCACTCAATCTGGACGATAACGAGCGCGCCCTGGTAAAGCAGCTGTTCATGCTTACAGGCAAACCCACTATGTATATTGCCAACGTGGACGAAGAAGGTTTCGAGGGCAACCCCCACCTGGACACAGTGCGCGCCATTGCCGAGCAGGAAGGTGCAAGTGTGGTTGCCATCTGCAACAAACTGGAATCCGAGATTGTGGAACTGGAAGACGAGGAACGCATAGAATTCCTCAAGGACCTGGGCATGGATGAACCGGGCCTCAACAAGGTGATCCGCGCCGGCTATGACTTACTGAACCTGCAAACCTACTTCACCGCCGGCGTAAAAGAAGTGCGGGCCTGGACCGTTAAAATAGGGGCCACCGCACCGGAGGCCGCCGCCGTCATCCATACCGACTTCCAGAAAGGCTTTATTCGCGCCGAGGTCATCAGCTATGACGACTTCATTGCCTACAAGGGTGAACAGGGCGCCAAGGATGCCGGGCGCTGGCGCCTGGAAGGTAAGGAGTACGTGGTGCAGGACGGGGACGTGATTCACTTCCGCTTTAATGTCTAAAGCGGCCCTTAATCAGCTAGTCACTGCTGAGAAACGGGCCTTTCCCCACAAACTCACCTGAGTCGATCTGGCCTACGACAAAGCGTGCCAACTCGCCGGCACGCAGGGTAAATGATGTCGGCGTCTCAAGCGACACGACGGGAGCTTGCACAAAGGGCTGGGCCTCCAGCAACGGGCACCTTATCAGTGTCCATTGCAGCGAGCTGTCCGCCAGTATCTGATACTCCGCCTGCTTGTCTTCAAGTTCACTGTGCAGGCCCAGGAAAACCAACTGTTGCATCAGCCAACCCGTGAAATTACGGTCATCTCCCGGCAGCACCACAGCTGCCCCGGACACCAGGATATAGCGCTCTATCCCGTACTTTGGCATTAAATGAACCAAATCAGCTGTGACGCTGGAATTGAGCATTTTTGCCGCGCCCCCATCGGCCTTGACCGGCCCCAGCGCACTGATCACCACGTTACTCCCGGCCAGCAGAGCCTCCAGTGCAGCCGGATTGAGAGCATCGCCTTTAATAATGGTTATCCGACCCTGATATCTCTCCAGCTTTTGTGGCGTTCGTGCAAGGGCCCTGACGGTATAGCCCTCTGCCAGCGCCTGCTCCAGAATAAACCCACCAGCCAGGCCGGTAGCGCCCAGTAGCGCGATCGTGACATTCTTTGGGGCTGCTGCCCTACCGCCCTCAACTGCCGCGGTGGGGAGCGTCTGTTGGCCGTGGGACACACAGCCTGACAGGATAACCGCGAAGATAGCGACCAGAAATGTCCTGCTGGTACTACGCCCTGAGTTTCCAATGCTGGCAAACATAGTTGGTTTCTTTATTGACGAATTATAAGCAGTGTCGAATTTGCAGTGGCCTGGCCAGTACCCTGCCACAAGCACCCTTGACTTGGCATCCCAAAATCTGGAGAATTCGCGCCTCTCGAGAAGTCTCGAGTTCTGCACTGTCTAAGGCTACGTAGCTCAGCTGGTTAGAGCACAGCATTCATAATGCTGGGGTCGGTGGTTCAAGTCCACCCGTAGCTACCACCTATTTTCCTTCAAAAACAGTAACTTACAGATCGATCAAACCAGTTTTACGTTTTCCCGTCTCCCAACTGCGGGAGATTTGCGGGAGTTTTCATTTTTAATCAAGGTCAGCGTCGGCGCTGAACTACCCGACCAACTCACTTTCTCCACCGCGTCTATCAGTTCCCCAATTTCTGCAGCGGAGTAATGCGTGGTGATCTGGCCGTTTTTATGGCCCAGCAGGACTTGCCGGGTTTCATGACTGACGCCTTTGGCCCGCAACCGGCGACCGAACGTATGCTTTAAATCATGAACCCGCGCCTGAGGTAATCCAGCTTCCTCCCGCGCCCTGCGCCACGCCTTGGTATTGATGCGATCAACAGGCTGACCCTTCGAGTAGGTAAAAACATATTCCGGGTTCCTCCCACGTTGGCGATTGATCACCGCCCGCGCTTCGGCATTCATCACTACCAGTCGATCCTCCCCATTCTTAACACCGCCACCCGGGACAACAAAGACGCTGGTTTTCAGCTCGGGAATCGATACTTCCCAATCCCACCGTAAACAAACCACTTCCTGTTCCCGCGTTCCAGTATTGACCTTGAACAAGGCCATTTCCCTTAAGTGTTCCGGCAAGCGCGCAAACAGCCTCGCCTGCTCGTCCCATGATAGGGGATATGGCTTTCGGGCATCGTCACAGTCGAGCAACTGCAGCAAAGGGGCTGTTTCAAGCCAGGTCAAACCCGAGTCATCCCGCCATAATCGGGCGGCAAGCATCAGAATTCGCCGCACCACCGCCAGATCGCGGTTTATGGTGTTGGCTCGCATACCCTGCTTACGACGATGCCGGATAAACGACTCCAGCGTGCCCTGATGAACCCGGCGCAATGGCAGATCACCTATATACGGGTCCAGAATTCTCAGGGATTGTGCATAGCGGCCAATACTGCGCTTATGCTGGTTATCCAGCAGAAACCTGGTGGCCGCCTGCCGAAAAGAGCGCTCCGCTCGAATGCCATAAACATTCGCCTTGCGCATCTCTTCCAATCGTCGAATCAGGTACCTTTCCGCCTCCGCGAGCTCACTTGTTCCAGTGCTCTCGTGAAGTCGGCCATACCCCCTGACGCATTTATCAATGTGCCAGATGCCCTGGGTGCCTCTTTTGTAGAGGCCCGGGATTCGCTTTGACATAGGAAATCTCCTCTATGTTTTGGCGAACACCCACAGCGGTCCATATACTGCTCCGCCCAGGCGTCCATTTCAAGCCGATCAAAGGCAATGCCCTGCTTACCGATGGGAATCTCCGTGAGGCTTATCCGAACCTCCCGGTTGAATCGGTTCTTGTCCATTCCCAAGTAGCCGGGGGCATCACGCAAACGAATAAATCGGGGGAGAATCGAAGTCATCTCTCAGCGGCCCAAGTACACAGCAGTAATCTGCTCTCTGACATGGCCCAGCTCTTTGCTTACGGTTAACCGGGCCTCGTGATCTCTTCGTCTTTGAGCCTCGCTGAGCTTTCCTTTGGAAGGCCCACCCCCATGGGGCGATGGCCAGCCCGTGAGTTCTTGGTAGCGTTGCTGGGCATAGGCGTGGCGCAGGCCATGCATTTTCGATAACCCGGCATTGGCAGTGTGGCGCTCGTAGATTCTCAGCTGCTCGATGTACTGCCGGCCACTGGGGATCATAGAACCCAACCCGGCCAGTTGTTTTGCCTGTTCCAGTAAAGCTCGCTGCTCTATGGTGCGAATGGGCACCGTGCGTTCTCGCCCGCCCTTGGTCCAGCTGGCCTTGAGATGCAGGTGCTTGCCCCGGTCCGCCCAGCGGGGCTGAATCTTTAAGGCTTCTTCCCGCCTTAGCCCAAAGGCCTGTTGCAGGCGCAGGCTCATACGAACGTGTTCATCCTTGACCTGAGCGAGTTGCTCCTCGGCCAGGTCTTTCGCCTTGCTCTGCTCGGACACAAACTGCCGGTCCGGTATCCCATAGAAATCGTTACTGCCGGCGACCACGGCCCGCTTGTTAACCTTCTCGGCCCACCAACGTAAGCAACTCATCCTGTTCTTGATGGTGCCAGGGGAAAGGTTTTGTTTGAGCCACAGATCCACCAGAGACTGGACGTGCTTTTGCTTAAGCGACGTGGCTTTCAGTTGTCTAAATCCGAGGTCGTGCAGCTGGTTGGCGATAGCGCTCAACTGGCGCTCCCGGCCCACCCGGGTTTCGAAGCTGCCTTCGTGGCTGTGTTTGCATAGCATTTTCAGTTGGTAGTTCAGGTCTCGCATAGTGTTGCATCCGTAGGTGAGTGTTTCTGATCACCTGGCAACAATGCTGCGCAGGTCCGCCGAAGCAGTACGATCACGGGACACCAATCCCGGTTGACCTGAATGTGTCTGGCCATAGACAACACGGTGTGTTTTCGCAAGAAAACTGGCCCGTGCAAACCAACGGTTATCCAGCCTTGGGCTGGGGTGGAATTTCCTCCTTTTTGAATTGAGCAGAACGCACTGACCGCGAGTGCGCTTGCGTGGTTGAAGAGACTGTCGTTCAAACCGGGCGTGATCGCCCGACTATCGACAGCGGTTTTAGGACAGATCCCCATAGCGAGCGGGAGAGGTTTGAATGAACGCTACTCGGATAATGCGGTACCGCGATAGTTCGAAGATGGACCCGGTCATTGCTGAGCGTTGCGTCAAAATGGCCCTGAGTGACGCTTTCGGCGGATTCCAATACAGCCGGACTCTGCCTACCCCTTTCGCTTGCGCAAGGTGGGGTCATCCTTGCCACTTTTCCGCAGTGGCCGCGTCTAGTGAGTCCACTATACGAACGCGTAATACGGGTGTCACAGGGAATTCGATCCGTATCCGGCGTGGTTTTTATCCGACGCCGGGTGCCTTGATGTTCAGGACCCGGTCGAAAAAGGACACTTCGGCGGCAGTGAGCGCGGTCTGGAATGCGGATATCCACAAATTTCGCTACTTAATGCAGTGGTTCCAGTGGAACCACTCCTCAAAACTTATTGAGCAAATGAGGTGCTGAGATTATTGCGGTAGAGCGGAGGCGCCCACGTCACTACCCGCTGCGCTTGGCAGTGACATGAGCGCGTGCTTACCGGCGCAACACCTGTTCCAGTGCCGAGAGTGCCTGCGCACGTCCAAGCAGGGTCCATACTAAGGTTCATTAACTTTCGTAAACGTATACTGTGGGTATACGTTTACGACATTTTACAAACCGTCTCGCCAACTCACTGTCCCATACGATGTTCGCGTGATAGCATCAAGTGCATACACGCTGCCACTCCATAACAAAGAGGGTACCCATGCGCACTGTCGTCGGCATCCGCTCTGAAAAGCGGACCAGCCAAGCTTCCAGCCACAGCGAAGCACCTACGCCCACGGTCTGGTTCGCGTCATGGCGCCAGCTGGCCGGCGTGTTGTCAGACGAGAACCGGGCATTGCTACGTTTGATGCAGGATAAGCAGCCGCGCACGGTACTGGAACTTGCAGAACTGTCTGGACGCGCGGCCAGTAACCTGTCGCGCACGCTGCGCAATCTGGAGGGTTACGGCCTGGTCAAGCTGCACCGCAGCCCGGACACCCGCGCCGTGCGCCCGGAAGCGCTGGCCACCGAATTTCTCGTAGTGCTGGATTAACAGTGCTGGACTGACCCCCACCGCGACTGAACAACAGGAACTATAATGGCCAAGGGCAAAGACAAAAACAACGGCGGCAAGTCCCAATCGCAGCTGGGCTTCGAAGCTGACCTGTTCAAAACCGCTGACAAACTGCGCGGCAATATGGAACCCAGCGACTACAAGCACGTCGCCCTGGGGCTGATCTTTCTCAAGTACATTTCCGACGCCTTCGAGGCCCGCCACGCTGAACTACTGGCCGAAGACGCAGAAGCAGCGGAGGACAAGGATGAATACCTCGCCGACAATATTTTCTGGGTACCCAAAGAAGGTCGTTGGTCTCACCTGAAAGCCAACGCCAAGCGCCCTGAGATCGGTACCCTCATCGACGATGCCATGCGCATCATCGAGAAGGACAACGAATCCCTGAAAGGCGTACTCCCCAAGGACTACTCTCGCCCCGCGCTCAACAAGGTCATGCTGGGAGAGCTGATCGACCTGATTTCCGGCATCACCATGAACGAACAGGGCGGCAAGTCCCGTGACTTACTCGGCCGCGTCTACGAGTACTTTCTAGCCCAGTTCGCCGGCAGCGAAGGAAAACGCGGCGGCGAGTTCTACACCCCGCGCTCGGTGGTGCAGGTGCTGGTGCAGATGCTCGAACCCTACCAGGGCCGCGTCTACGACCCTTGCTGCGGCAGCGGCGGTATGTTCGTGCAGAGCGAAAAGTTTGTACTGCAACACGGCGGACGCATCGGCGATATCGCCATCTATGGCCAGGAGAGCAACTACACCACCTGGCGCCTGGCCAAGATGAACCTGGCCGTGCGCGGGATCGACTCGGATATCCGCTGGAACAACGAGGGCAGTTTCCACAAGGACGAGCTGCGCGACCTGCGCTTCGACCATATCCTCGCCAACCCGCCCTTCAACATATCCGACTGGGGCGGTGACCGCCTGCGCGAAGACCCGCGCTGGCAGTTCGGCGTGCCGCCCGTGGGCAACGCCAACTACGCCTGGTTGCAGCACATCCACTGGCACCTCGCGCCATTCGGCACCGCCGGCGTGGTGCTGGCGAACGGTTCCATGAGTTCCAACCAGAGCGGCGAAGGCGAGATCCGCAAGGCCATGGTCGAGGCCGACGCGGTAGATTGCATGGTCGCCCTGCCGGGGCAGTTGTTCTACTCCACCCAGATTCCCGCTTGCCTGTGGTTCCTGGCCCGCGACAAGTCCAACGACAAGCGCGGCAAGGAGACTCTGCGCGATAGGCGCGGCGAAGTGCTGTTTATCGATGCCCGTAATATGGGCACGCTGGTGGACCGCACCCGGCGTGAACTCAGCGACGCCGACATCCAGAAGATCGCCGATACCTATCATGCCTGGCGCGGCGAGAAAGAAGCCGGGAAGTACGCGGACATTCCCGGTTTTTGCAAGAGCGCCAGCATCGAGGACATCCGCAAGCACGGCCATGTGCTCACCCCGGGTCGCTTTGTCGGTGCCGAAGCTGTGGAGGATGACGGTGAGCCATTCGCCGACAAGATGCATCGCCTCAGCGCGCAGTGGCGGGCGCAGCAGCAGGAAGGGGCGCGGTTGGATGCCGCGATTGAGGCCAACCTGAGGGAGCTTGGGTATGGCGGGTGAGTGGCGCGATACCACGCTTGGTGAGGTGACTGACTTCTTATCGGGCGGCACCCCGTCGAAGGGCAGAGCCGACTACTGGGACGGCTCAATCCCTTGGGTATCTGCAAAGGATATGAAGCGGTTCCGGCTCGACGATTCAGAAGACCACGTTACTGAAGATGGAGCTTCTAACGGAACGAGACTCGCTCCGGCTGGCTCGGTATTGCTCCTGGTTCGCGGAATGACCCTGCTTAACGACCTTCCAATCTGCGTTATCAGTCAGCCCATGACGTTCAATCAAGACGTCAAGGCTCTTCGACCGAACGCGAATGTCACTCATGAGTTTCTTCCGTATCTACTGCTTGGCAATAAAGATAGGCTTCTAGCGCGAGTCGACCTCGCAGGCCACGGTACGGGCCGCCTGAACAGTGACGAATTGAAGTCGCTCGGAATTGGGCTGCCGCCCCTACCCGAACAACGCGCCATCGCCCATATCCTCGGCACGCTGGACGACAAGATCGAACTCAACCGCCGCCGCAACCAGACCCTGGAAGCCATGGCCCGCGCCCTGTTCAAGGACTGGTTCGTCGACTTCGGCCCCGTCCGCGCCAAGATGGAAGGCCGCGACCCTTACCTCCCCCCCGACCTCTGGCAACTTTTCCCTGATAGCCTCGATAATGACGGGAAGCCAGATGGGTGGGAGGTGGTTCCCGCAAGCGAGCTCATCGAGTTCAACCCGACAGAACCTCTGCGTAAGGGTACGCCCGCGCATTACCTCGAAATGTCCTCTCTACCAACATCAGGAAGTTGGTCGGAACCGCCTGTCATGCGGGACTATGGGAGCGGGATGCGATTTCGCAACGGTGATACCCTGTTAGCGAGAATTACGCCATGCCTTGAGAACGGGAAGACGGCACTTGTACAGTGTCTTCCTGATGATACTGTCGGATGGGGGTCGACAGAATACATTGTTATGAGACCCAAAGCGCCGGTTCCGGCTGAGTTTGCCTATTTGCTTGCGAGAGACGGTACGTTCCGCGAACATGCGATTAGAAGTATGACGGGTACATCTGGCCGTCAGCGCGCACAGGGGGATTCGGTCGCTGCATTCAAACTAGCGTCACCGGCTCACGAGAACGTCTGGCATGTATTCGCAATGCAAGTAGCGCCAATATTTGAAAGCATTAAGTCAAATGCGAAGGCGTCAGAGACTCTCGCCCAACTACGCGGCACCCTGTTGCCCAAACTGATCTCCGGCGCGCTGCGCATCGCGGATGCTGAAAAGTTTTTAAGCGTACAATCGCGAAAACATACATTGAATGCAATATGGAGCGAATATGGCCAGAGCTGACCTATTAATTCGCCTTGTCCAATCCGGTATAAGGAGCGACAAGGCCAGCTTTAGAAAGGTCGTTGAGGCGATCATCGCCGAAGAGCGAACCAAGCAGCACAAGGTGCTGGCCGAGAAGCTCGAGGAGTTACTGAGCGCCGCGCCGGTAGAACGCACCGTTTCCAATGGCGGTGGTCCTATGCTGGATCAGCGCATGGGCAACCTGTTTCATGAGATTATGCCCCAGCGAAAGCTGTCCGATCTCATCCTGCCGGATGAGGTGCTGCAGATTTGCCAGAGCCTAATTCAGGAACAGCACCGGACCGACCTGCTCAGGTCATACAACCTGGAGCCCCGTCATCGCTTGCTCCTCATCGGACCGCCAGGTAATGGCAAGACTTCGTTGGCCGAAGCCATTGCAGAAGCACTGGTGGTCCCGCTGCTTGTGGTCCGTTATGAGAGTGTCGTCGGTACATACCTGGGCGAGACCGCTGTCCGCCTGAAGAAACTGTTTGAGTATGCCTCCACTCGGAAATGCGTGCTCTTTTTCGATGAGTTTGAAACCCTCGGCAAGGAGCGTGGTGATCTGCACGAGACCGGTGAGATCAAGCGCGTGGTGAGTTCGCTGCTCATGCAGATCGACAACCTGCCGAGCCATGTCATGGTTATCGGTGCAACCAATCATGCCGAACTACTGGACCGTGCTGTCTGGCGGCGCTTCCAGGTCCGCATGATTTTACCCGGCCCGACCCGCGCTCGCCTGACAGAGTGGTTCGAAAAATTCGAGCGCCGGATCAATATTCCCCTGGGATATGCTGCGGGCACGTTGGCAAAACGTCTCCATGGGTCGAATTTCGCCGAAGTCGAAGAGTTCGGCACGACCGTGTTCCGCCAGTATGTGCTAGAACAATCGAACGCCAACATGAAGGATATCGTATCCAAAACCCTCCAGAGTTGGTCCGCCAGATCAGTCACCGTAGCGCAACAGCACGAACCGGAGGCGAAGGATGCCTGAACGCCCACTACTACTTTTCCCGCTGCCACAACCGGCTGATAGGACAAAACAGAAACCCCAGTTCGGACGCGTTCACAGGCCCAATGTAACACGACAAGGGCAACGCCTTTCACCGATGTTCAACCAACTGCAGGCAGCTTTTGAAGCCCGCAGAGTTGAGATTCAGCAAAACACTACGGGTATAGATCCCGAGCAAGTTTTAGTCATTGAGACCATTGGCAGCGTGGACAATTTTGCCAATGCCGTGAAACGTATCGAGGGACTCGAATGGATGGGTGAACTCGATAGCGACGAGATTGCACCCGATCAAGATTTTTATGATGAGAATAATCCTGAAAAGGAGCTGAATGGGCGTCTTTATCTGGTAATGTCCAATCAGCGAGCCCTCGACGAAATGCTGTCCCTGTGGCGACGCTACCAGACTGATCCAAGCATGCAGTTCGAGCGCGGCCTTACAAAGTTCCGCGACGTGTTCCTACACTTGAAAAGCATCCGTCGGTGGGATGTTCAGGACAGACTTCTTGAAACCGGCGTGATCGATATCTGGCAGGAAGATCTTGTATATGACGCTAATCGTGTCATTCCGTTTGAGGCTGAGCTTTGGTTTCGTGGAAGCAACGAGCTTCGCGCAGTTAGCGCGAACCAAGTCACGAACCTCGTTCAGCAAGCTGGCGGTCGAATACTGAACCAGTCAGTCATTGAGGGCATCGCCTACCATGGACTCCTGGCCGAACTGCCGGCTCATGCCATCCGATATATCGTGGAGAACCCAACAACTGAACTGGTTAGATGTGAGAACGTCATGTTCTTCAGGCCTGTTGGGCAAATGGTGGTCGGAGACAAATCTCCAGAGGGTGATGTGGAAATCGCCCAGATTGAAGAGATGCCAATGCCTACTGGCGACCCTGTCGTGGCTCTTTTTGATGGGGTTCCGCTGTCCAATCACCGCTTGTTGGCTGGCCGTTTGATTGTCGACGATCCAGATAACTGGGAAGCTGATTACGCGGCCTCTGAACGGGTCCATGGCAGCTCAATGGCATCGCTAATTGTCCATGGCGACCTGAATCAGCCACAGCCCTCTCTATCCAGACCGGTTTACGTTCGGCCTATCATGAAGCCGCTGAACTGGCTCGACACGCCTCGACCAGAGGGGATTCCTGAAAATTGCCTTGCGGTCGATCTTATTCACAGAGCGGTTAAGCGATTATTCGAGGGAGATCAGGGGGAAGGACCGGCAGCTCCTCACATTAAAGTAATCAACTTGTCAATCGGTGACCGAGCCCGCCAATTTACACAGTCTATGAGCCCGATTGCCAGATTGCTGGACTGGTTAAGCATGAAGTATAGCGTGCTGTTTGTCGTCAGTGCCGGGAATCACCCAACAACAATTTCTTTGGGCGTATCTCGGGAGGAATTCGACTCGTTTCAAACTGACGAATTTGAAGCGGCAACGATCAAAGCCCTGTACCGGGATGCCCGACACCGGAAACTTCTTTCGCCAGCCGAAACGATTAACGGCATCAGCGTTGGGGCAGTACATCTTGACGAGGCACAGGTTACCTACCAGGGAAATAGGATAGACCCATTTGGACGTCCATTACCCAGTCCCGTTTCAGCATTTGGCAGCGGTTATCGACGTGCAATAAAACCCGATGTTATCTTCTACGGCGGGAGACAATGGTACCGGTTGCCTTTACAGCCAACCAACCCAGTAACCATTGAGCCCGCAATTTTTCGCACAACCCCAGGAAACAAAGTCGCCTCACCCGGAAGCCTTGCGGGTGAACTAAACGCCACCTCCTACAGTTGTGGAACGAGCAATGCGACTGCTTTGATCAGCAGAGCCGCTGGCATTTGTTACGACTCTCTGCAGCAGATCTTCAATGAGCAAGCGGCTGAAATCGATCCATCAAATTATGAAGTTCCCCTATTGAAGGCGATGTTGGTCCATGGTTGCTCGTGGGGCGATATAGGTTCACGAGTTTCCGAGGTGCTTCGTACTCCTGAAAACGGCCGTCAGCTCAGTGGGCTGATTAGCCGGTGGATCGGTTATGGCATACCGTTGGTAGACCGTGTTCTGGATTGCACAGAACAGCGAGCAACAGTCTTGGGCTTCGGGCAGCTTTCCGATGGTGAAGCTCACGTTTTCAGCCTGCCTCTACCTCCATCGCTGGGATCGCGCCCTGAGTGGCGACGCCTGACAGTTACCTTGGCTTGGTTGTCCCCAATCTCGGCAAGCACTCAAAAATATCGCACTGCAAGCCTTTGGTTTGAAATGAACAACAACGGCTTAGCTCCAACTCGAAGTGATGCCGATTGGCGAGCAGTGCGGCGCGGAACAGTCCAACACGAAGTGTTCGAAGGCCAGAGAGCGGAGCCGTTCATCGACGGGGAAGCTATCGAAATTAAAGTGAACTGCCGTGAAGACGCCGGAAAAATCCAGAACCCTATCGCGTATGGATTGACCGTCTCATTGGAGGTGGCTGAGGGTACCGATATCGCTGTTTACAACGAGATCCGAACTCGAATTGCACCTGCGATTCAGATTCGCCCTGGTGAGAACCAGACAACAGATGAAGGACCAGTCGCGTGATTCGCATCCATCATGATGTATATCCGGGTGGGAACCCATGAATAATATCGTGATTTTTGAAACCGAAAATCAACCGGTACAAGTGCGACTGGAGGGCGAGACTGTCTGGCTGGTTCAGGCGCAAATGGCGGAATTATTCGGCACTTCGGCTGACAATATCAGCCTGCACCTGAAAAACATCTTTAAAGACAAGGAGTTGGACGAGGAGACAACTACCGAGGATTTCTCGGTAGTTCGTCAGGAAGGGGCGCGCCAAGTCAAAAGGCAGCTCAAACACTACAATCTCGACGTCATCATCTCGGTAGGCTACCGGGTCAGTACCACTCGCGCTACCCGCTTCCGCCAATGGGCCACCGGCGTACTGCGTCAGCATTTGGTGGAGGGTTACAGCCTCAACCAGCAGCGATTGGAGGAACGCGGCATTGAGTTCGAGCAGGCGTTCGACCTGCTTTCCAGCACCCTGGCCAACCAGCAGCTGGTCAGCCCGGAGGGTGAAGCGGTATTGCAGGTGATCGCCGACTACGCCCGCAGTTGGAGCATGCTGCAGGGCTATGATGAGCAGAGCCTGATCGGGCAGACCAGCATGCAATGCGGTATGCGTTCGTTGCATCTGGACGATGTACTCCCGGCGATTGCCCAGCTCAAGGCGGAGCTGATCGCCAAAGGCGAGACCACCGAGCTGTTCGGCCAGTTGCGTGGAGATGGGCTTGCGTCCGCCATCGCAACTATAGAGCAGGGCTTTGGTGATGAGCTGTTCTACCCCAATGTTGCCAGCCGGGCGGCGCATCTGCTGTATCTGGTTATCAAAAATCATCCCTTGGCCGATGGCAACAAGCGCACTGGCTCATTTCTGTTTCTGTGGTACCTGCGCCTGAACGAGCACTTGTTGGCACGGCCAGTGGAAAGGCTGATTAACGACAATACGCTGGTAGCGCTAGCGCTGCTGGTAGCAGAGAGCAAACCTGCGCAAAAAGAGCTGATGGTGAAGCTGGTGGAGCATTTTGTGTTATTGACAACTGACTCGGCGGCCAAGGACGACTGATGGCCTTTCTTTCGGAAGCACAATTGGAAACCGCACTGTTGGAGCAGCTTGCCGTGCTGGGCTATACCTGCGCCTCCGACGATGTCATCGGCCCCGATGGTAAACAACCAGAGCGGGATGCCTACGACGAAGTGGTGCTCACGGCGCGACTCACCGCCACTGTAGCGCGCCTGAACCCGGCGTTACCGCCAGAGGCGCAAGCGGATGCCGTGCGCCGCCTGACGCAATCAGAATTGCCAAACCTGCTGGAAGAGAACCGTCGCATACACAGGCTTCTCACCGAAGGTGCCGATGTGGAGTATTACGGTGAGGATGGCACGCTCACAGCCGGTAAGGTGCGGCTGATCGATTTCGAACAGCCTGCCAACAATGACTGGCTGGCAGTGCAGCAGTTCACGGTGGTGGCAGGCCAGGCCAAACGCCGCCCGGACGTGGTGGTGTTCGTCAACGGACTGCCACTGGCGGTAGTCGAGCTGAAAGCGCCCGGTGGGGAAAGTGCCACACTGAGCAGCGCCTTCAACCAGCTGCAGACCTATAAGCAGCAGATTCCTGCCCTGTTTCAGAGCAATGCCTTGTTGGTAACCTCAGACGGATTGATGGCCCGCGTCGGCTCGTTGTCGGCGGAGCAGGAGCGCTTCATGCCATGGCGCACCACCGACGGCACACGCATTGAGCCGAAGGGCATGCCTGAGATGGCGACGCTGATCGAAGGCGTATTCGAACAGGGGCGGTTTCTTGACCTGCTGCGCTACTTCACCGTGTTTGGCGAAGGCCCGTCTGGTCTGATCAAGATCATCGCCGGTTATCACCAGTTCCACGCGGTGAAGAAGGCTGTCACATCAACACTGCGGGCCAGCATGGAAAACGTGCAGGCGGAGGACCCCGCGGAGTACGGTCTACCCAGTGTGGAAAGCCAGCCTGAAGGTGACCGCAAGGCGGGTGTGATCTGGCACACCCAGGGTTCCGGCAAGAGCCTGCTGATGGCTTTCTATGCGGGCCTGCTCGTATTCGACCCACGCATGGCCAACCCCACGCTGGTGGTGCTCACCGATCGCAACGATCTGGACGACCAGCTGTTCGCGACCTTCGCCATGTGCAAAGACCTGCTGCGCCAGACGCCGGTGCAGGCGCAGGATCGTGATCACCTGCGCACTTTGCTCAATCGCGCTTCCGGCGGCGTGATCTTTACTACTCTGCAGAAGTTTTCGCCGGCGGCGGACGAGACTGATTTTCCGGCACTGACCGAGCGCTCCAACGTGGTGGTTATTGCTGACGAGGCGCACCGCAGCCAGTATGGTTTCAAGGCCAAGGTGGCCAGCAAGACCGGCGAGATCGCCTATGGCTTTGCCAAGTACCTGCGCGATGCACTTCCGAATGCGTCCTTCATCGGCTTTACCGGCACGCCCATTGAAGCCACCGATGTGAATACGCCGGCCGTGTTCGGCCACTACATCGACATTTACGACATCAGCCGTGCCGTGGAAGACGGCGCCACAGTGCCTATTTACTACGAATCCCGGCTGGCGCGAATCGAGCTGGACGAGGATGAGAAACCCCACATCGACGCGGAGATTGAGGCGCTGCTGGAGGACGAAGACGAGCCCAGCGCCGAACGCACCAAACAGAAATGGAGCACAGTGGAGGCATTGGTCGGCAGTGATAAGCGCCTGGCGCTGGTGGCCGACGATCTGGTGCAGCACTTCGAGGACCGGGTAGCGGCGCTCAGCGGCAAGGCGATGATGGTGTGCATGAGTCGTCGCATCTGCGTAGCGCTCTATGACGAGATCTTCAAACTACGGCCGCAATGGCACAGTTCGGACGACAATGCTGGAAGCATCAAGATCGTGATGACCGGCGCGGCCAGTGATCCAGTGGAGTGGCAGCAGCATATCGCCGGCTCAACTGGGCAGAAGGCGCGCCGCGACCTGTTGGCAAAGCGTGCCCGTGATCCACAAGATCCGCTTCAACTGGTGATCGTCCGCGACATGTGGTTGACCGGTTTTGATGCGCCCAGCATGCACACCATGTACATCGACAAGCCGATGCGCGGCCATGGCCTGATGCAGGCTATCGCGCGCGTGAACCGCGTATTCCGCGACAAGCCCGCTGGCTTGATCGTGGACTACATCGGCATCGCCCAAAACCTGAAGTCGGCGCTGGCGCAGTACTCCAAACCCGATCAGGATAAGACCGGCATCGACGAGTCCGAGGCAGTGGCTGTATTGCTGGAGAAGTACGAGATCGTGCGCGACATGTTCCACGGCTTCGACTACCGCACCGGCCTCCAAGGTACCCCAGGCGAGCGGCTGGCGATGATGGCCGGGGCTATCGAATGGATTCTCACCAGCCAGCAGCAGTGGGCGGAGGCAGAGAAAACACCGGAGGCCAAGAAGGTGGCGCATCGGCGCTTTGCCGATGGTGTTCTGGCGTTATCCAAGGCGTTTGCGCTGGCCGCCAGTTCGGATGAGGCGCGCGGCATACGCGAGGAAGTCGGATTTTTTCAGGCGATCCGTGCCGCGCTGGCTAAGACGGCCGGCGTTTCAGGCACCACCCGGCAGGACCGGGAATTAGCCATCCAACAGGTCGTCAGTCGAGCTGTGGTCTCCACCGAGATTGTCGATATTCTCTCTGCAGCCGGCATCCAGACACCGGACATCTCCATCCTCTCTGACGAGTTTCTACTCGAAGTACAGCAGATGGAAAAGAAGAACCTGGGGCTGGAGGCCCTGCGCAAGCTGTTGGGTGACAGTATCAGCTCGCGCACCCGCAGCAACGTGGTCGAGACCCGTGCTTTCACAGAACGTCTGGAAGATGCCATCGCGCGCTACCACGCCAACGCGATCACCACCGCCGAGGTGCTGCAGGAGCTGATCAAGCTGGCCCAGGATATCCGCGCTGCCCGGAACCGGGGAGAAGAACAAGGCCTGTCTGACGAGGAGATCGCCTTCTACGACGCACTGGCAGAAAACGAATCTGCGCTGCAGGTGATGGGTGACGACAAGCTGCGCGTAATTGCACACGAACTCCTGGTGAGCCTGCGCGAAAACGTCGCCGTCGATTGGGCCCACCGCGAATCGGCAAGGGCGCGGCTGCGCGTGTTGGTCAAACGTATCCTGCGCAAGTACGGCTACCCGCCCGACCTACAGGATGCGGCGGTACAGACAGTGCTGCAGCAGGCCGAGGTGCTGTCCGCCTTGTGGCAGCCTGGGCATTCACGTGTATGAGAAGTCCTTCCGGTATTCGCCAGAGCGATATTTCTCTAACCTGATGGTCACATAGACCTTCGCGCTGCTGAATGAAAGTGAAACACAGAAGCCGTTATTTCACTTTGCGCATTAAAAGTGAAATAAGGAGCCCCTTGATGTCATTTGCGGCTGGTAAAAAGGATAGACGAAGTCGCGAAGGCACCACTGGTACCTGCGGGAGATTTGCGGGACTTGTGATGAAATGCTGTGCTCTGTCGTGCAAAATGCGCTGTGAGTGTTCGGATTTATGTTAATAAAATCAATCAGTTAAAAATATCCAGCACAATTCATAATGCTGGGGTCGGTGGTTCAAGTCCACCCGTAGCTACCACTTATTCTCTTCAAAAACAGGGCTCTTCCCCATTAAGGGGGGATGCACCGATATTCACTAAACCCGGTTAATAATGCCATCCCACCCGCAATGGGTTAAGACGCGCAATCGGTAATTCTCAAAATTTCGGCTCTACCCCATTAACAATGGGATGGACTCCTCCTCATCCGCTTTCGGCATCTATGTGCCAGACTGAATATGCTATCCAACAGTCGCTAGCGAGGAGGAACCCACAATGAACATTACTCGAGTTGGAGTCGATTTGGCAAAAGAAGTATTCCATCTGCACGGTGTGGATGCACATGACCATGTGGTCTGGCAAAAGCGAGTGCGTCGGAAGTCTTGGCTCGCTGAGCTACAAAGGCATGTGCCAGAAGGAACTGAAATTGGGATGGAGGCATGCGCCGGAGCTCATCATTGGGGGCGAGAACTCATCGCTCGTGGTTACCAAGTAAAGCTCATGGCGCCTCAGTTCGTGAAACCATACGTAAAAAGTAACAAAAACGACCGCAACGATGCCGCAGCTATCTGCGAAGCCATGAGCCGCCCCTCAATGCGCTTTGTCCCTCTTAAAAGCACAGAACAACAGGATATACAGGCTGTACACCGAGTACGATCGGAGCTGGTTAAGCAAAGGACCGCCAAAGCAAACCAGATACGCGGCTTGGTTGGAGAATATGGCCTGGTGGCTCCACAGAGTATCCTCGCCCTACGTAAAGTATTACCACGCTGGCTTGAAGATGCAGAGAATGGACTGAGTCTTCGCTTTCGGCGTCTCTTGGCTGGCTTGGCTGAAGATTTCCGGTACCTTGATGAGCGCATCAAGAGGCACGATGACGAACTCGCGCTGATGGTAAAGGAAATGCCAGCAGCTCAAAAATTGATGGCACTTAGGGGGGTCGGACCAGCAACAGCCACTGCGCTAGTTGCGGCCCTGGGAACTGGCGAAGGGTTCGCTCGAGGTCGCGACTTTGCCGTTACGCTCGGATTAACCCCCAAGCATCATGGCACCGGCGGTAAGGACCGTATTCTCGGTATCAGTAAAAGAGGCGACGCATATCTGCGTACGCTATTAATCCATGGAGCCAGATCGGCGGTGAGCCGAGCGGAAGGAAGAAGCGATCCACTGAGCTGCTGGATCAATGCGCTATTGGAACGGCGTCATAAGAATGTTGTGATCGTGGCGTTGGCGAACAAAAACGCTCGTATGGCCTGGGCGGTACTGCGTCACGATCGAGAATACGATGCAGGCTGGCCCAGCTTGGCAGCATATGGGCACTAGAGCGAAAAACTGCTGAGAAATTTTACTCATCGACGATTGCGAAGGAGTCTGATTGAAGGAAAACAGGTCGAACCGGCACTGTCAAAACCCGAGTCCCCCGAAGGGTGAGAAACCCGGACTAACGTTAGGGAGTCAGTGCGCGAATAGCCCATCAAGGCCCCGTGTCTCGACACGATCAAGAGGCCGAATACACGTGAGCAATCGATCCCAATTCCAGATATCAAATTCCTTGCAAAAGAGGAGGAGTCCATACACGGGGGACGGGCATTCATACTCACCCGATTGATAATGCCATCCCGCCCACAGTGGGTCAGCACTCTCAAACGATAGTTCTCAAAGTTTCGGCTCTACCGCCTGATGGGTGGCGCGTCGTCAGGCACGATGAGTTCGCCGATCTCGCGCCAGAGCGCGTCTGCGCGATTCGGGGGCGGGTTCCCGTCCTCATCGAAGGAGTCCTCGCTGAACGTCACCGCGACGGCAATAGCCACGCCTTTGGAGGGCAGGTAGCCGAAGGCAGCAGCCTCGCCTGCGAACATCGGGTTTTGAGCCAACCAGTTCCCGGTCGTGATAATCCCAAGCCCATAGCTGTAGCCCACCGACTGTTGGAAGCAGGTTGCACAACCCTCGACCGCTGAACCGAAGCCCCTGAGATCGGTTGAGACCATCAGCTTGTGCGACTCTGGCGACAACAGCCTGCCGCTGGAAATGGCGCTCGCCGTGGCGTTGAGGTCGTGGATGTTTGTCGTCTGGATGGCCCCGCGTGTGATGGTCCACGACGGATTCCAGAAGGTAGCCTCCTCGTAGAACGGGGTGCCAGCTGCAACGCCGAGGTGGTCGCGACGCTCGGAGGTGAACGCGTGGAGCACTGGCTCGGAGATGGCCGGCGTGCCGGGATCGGTGGTATTTATAAGTCCGAGGGGGCCCAGGACGCGCTCCTCCATCGCCACATCAATGGGTTGACCGAGGATTTCCTCCAGCGCGAGGCCGAGGATCACGTAGTTCGTGTGAGCGTAGTTCCAGTTCGTCCCCGGCTCATAGAACAGTGGAGCATCGGCGATCTGAGCGAGCAACTCCTCCGGTTCCCACTGACGGAACGGGTTGTCGTAGAGCATCGCCCCAAACGCTTCATTGCCGATGACATAGTCGGGATAGCCCGAGGTCATCTGTGCGAGCTGACCGAGAGTCACTCGCTCGCCATGCGGGATATCCGGCAGCCAGGTCGCAACGGTATCGTCGAGATCGACCCTGTTTTCGTCGACGAGTGTAAGCAGCAAGGTTGCGACGTACGAAATCGCCACGGCACCATTGCGAAAGTGCATGTCGGTAGTGGCCGGCACACCCGTCAACGACTCGCCCCGGGCAAAGGTGGTGACCTCCTCGCCGTCGATGGTCACTCGAACAATCGCGGCGCGCAGGTCGAACTCTTCCATCCGCCGCTCCACCAGATTCATGATGTCAGCCTCGAGCTCGGGGTTCGTAGGCGAAACGGGGCTGGGTGTCGGGGACGAGCCCGAGGAGTTGCTACAGGACGCGACGAGGAAAACTGACGAGAGGGCGAAAACGGTGGTGCGAATATGTCTCATAACTCCGCATTTGGGCTTCTTGGCAAAGTTACTGCGGGCCGCAATATAGCTTATGCTTTCCATGTTCTATCACCTGTACATGTACAATAATTCATACGTTTGATTATCAGCGCGCAACCCGTCAATTCGAGCAGACGTCAAAATAATTCTAGCAAATTAAATAATGGGGCTGTCTCCAAAAATAGATGAATCCCAGCATTTGGAGAATATATCCGCGCCCTGGACCTTACTGATAAACCCGGCGATTAGCGAGCTCTGTGCCGGGCATATACTCCACGGTTTGCACATCCAACCATACCGGCAACAAATAGCGTACGTAGAATACCCGGTGGTGGAGGCACCAATAATAATGTCATCGCAATGCTTGTTCTGCTGACGACCATCTTGGCACGCAGTGATAATAACCCGCGTCATAGCCAACGCCTCAAGTTCCTATACTGTTGTGAAGGGACGTTATTACTTTTTGTGTAATGTTTCCATGATCTGATCCACCGTGAAAGTGCCCGGACGCTGTCGGGGCGGAAACTGCTGAAACGTCGCGACAAACTGAGTGACCGCGCCCATTCCCAGCATGCCGACCGAGCCGATTTTCTTGTCCCACCACAGGTTGTAGCTATTGGAATCGGTGTCCGCACGCTCAAACGGATCGCGGCGCAGATTAAACACCTTGGGAATTCGCAGGGAAATAAAGGGGTCGCGCCAGACATCAAACGTATGAGCGCGTTGCTCCGCAAAGACAAACTTCCAATCACCTACTCTGGTAGCCGTCAATAAGCCATCGTCGCTAAAGTAGAAAAACTCGCGCCGTGGCGCGACCGGCTGTTCACCTAGCAGAAAGGGTAAGAAATTGTAGCCATCCAGGTGAACCTTGAAGGTCTTATCGCCCACTCTTTTGCCGTTCTTCAATTCACTTTTAAGCTGACTATCACCCACAGCGGCCATTAGCGTGGGCACCCAGTCGAGGTGCGACATTATCTGGTTACTGATTCCACCCGGTTTTATGTGGCCAGGCCAGCGCACCATCGCTGGAACACGGTAGCCACCTTCCCAGTTCGTGTTTTTCTCACCCCGATAGGGTGTGATAGCCGCATCAGGCCATTGATTGAAGTGCGGGCCGTTATCCGTCGAATAAATCACGATGGTGTTAGCCGCTATGTCCAACTCGTCCAGTTTAGCCAGCAAAGCCCCCACATGCCCGTCGTGCTCGACCATAGCATCGTTGTAGAAACCCTGGCCGCTGGCACCCAACTGCTCCGGCTTTACATGGGTGTAATAGTGCATGCGTGTAGAGTTAAACCAGACAAAGAAAGGTTTGCCCTGCTCGTGTGCCTTGTCAATAAATTTCAGTGATGCCGCCAGAAACTCCTCATCCACAGTCTCCATACGCTTACGTGTCAACGGGCCACTGTCCTCAAGCTTGCCATCGGCATGACTGTGAATGACACCGCGTGGACCAAACTTTTCACGGTACCCGGGAATCTGCGGGTAGTCCGGATCTTCCGGCATCTCCTCGGCATTCAGGTGGTACAGGTTTCCAAAAAATTCATCGAAGCCATGGTTGGTCGGCAGGAATTCATCGAGATCTCCCAGGTGGTTCTTGCCAAATTGGCCGCTGGTGTAGCCATGCGGCTTTAAGAATTCCGCGAGAGTGGGGTCTTCGGCTTGCAAGCCCAGATCAGATCCCGGGATACCGACCTTAGTCAGTCCTGTACGCACGGGATGCTGCCCGGTAATGAAGGCAGACCGGCCTGCGGTACAACTCTGCTCGCCGTAATAATCCGTAAACACCGTGCCTTCGTTGGCGATACGGTCAATTGCCGGGGTCTGATACCCCATTTGCCCCATGCTGTAGCGACTGATATTCCAGATACCAATATCGTCCCCCCAGATCACCAGAATGTTAGGTTTGCCTGCGGCCTGCAGCCCGGGAGACAATAAACAGGCCCCAATTATTAAAGCAAGGGTATGGAACGGGCTCTTCATCATGGGGGTAATCTCCGCATTACCTGGATAATTATTAGTGACATATCAATCGCGTGCAGCATTGATAAGCACTGTATACGCGCTTTATCAGCTACTACTCTTGTCTATGTTGAGTGCGGAATCTATATCATGACAGCAAAGCTGTATTGATCTTTAGGGACAATAACTTGATGGCTGGGCGGAAGTGTCTGGTGTAAATTAATTTGAATGCGCGTTGCGGAACTCTCGCGGTGGTTGCCCAAACCAGCGCCGACAATTCCGAGTGAGCACGGCCTGTTCAGCATAACCCAGAATAGCGGCCACCTGCACAAGCGGAGCGTTAGTGTTGCACAAGTAGTACTCAACCTTCTCGCGGAAAATTCTGTCTCGAGTCTGGTCGAAAGTGACACCCTCTCGTGCCAACTTGCGATGAAGGGTACGTGGGTGCAGCCCCATGGCTTGTGCTATATCTTTTCGGTTGCAGCTGACGGTACCCAGCGTTCGGCGGATCGCAGTTTCGACACGCTCAGCAACACGGCCATCCGGTGCAGGCAACTGCACGTTCAAATATTCAATGGCGGCCTGGTACAAGTGCGCGCTGCGCTCAAGCATTGGGATGTCCAGAGTCTTTGAATCGATAAAGATCGCGCAGTCCGGCCGATCAAATTCCACCGGCGCACCAAAATATTTTTCATAAACAGCAGGCGGGCAGAGGGGATCGTGGGGTAATTCGACTTTCAGCAGCGGGTAGTCGTCGCCAGCTACCATGCGCAGGACCTGGTGAACCAGGCCTATGGCAAGGTCCTCCGCCTGCCGCATTCCCGAGTGCGGCATATTGTTGAGGTCTATCCGTATAGCGAGCCGGGTCTGATCTCCCTGTTTATCGAAATCCAGCCGTAACGCAGAACTCTGGATAAAAATAAAGTCCGCCGCACAGTGCATGGCACGTTCCACGGTGGGTGCGTTCTGTATGGCGGCCGCCAGGGGACCCAGTATTCCAACATCCTGAACCGCCGCAAGACGCAGACCCAAATCAGCTACATTGAGCTCTGTTGCACTGTGCTCCATCAAGTGAATTATCTGGCGATAGGGGATCAGGGCGTCCTCGAAACTGGGTACCTGTAAATCAATACCGCAGTCTTTGCTCAGTTGCTGGGGGTCCCCGCCCAGGGCCTGAATCAGACTGCTGTAACCACTCAGGCCGGAAACTCTCACCAGGGCTGTCATGGGTAAAACCTCACCGTTTGATATTCTATCCAAGTATCAAATAGCTGTCCCCAAACATCAAGTTCCTGACTCTTTCACACGTCTACCGTGTTAGTTTCGAAGACGCCGTGAGGCGGGCACCACAGCAATAGTGACCCGGCAGATATAAGCCGAACTACTATCAGCTTTTCACCCAGATCGGCGAACTCCAGGCTCGCTCCTGAATGGTTTTCTTCAGGTCGGAGCGGGGTTCTACGCCTTCCCTGATAGCGTCCCAGGTTGACCAGCGACAGGTGGGGTTTTCTAATACTCGCGCATAATAAAAGGCTTCCGTGTCGGCGTCGTAATCGGGATCTTTCCACAAAGTGAGCATCTGTGTATCCCCGATGTCTTCGGTAATTGAACAATCGGCCAGATTGACCTTCGCCCCATTGTCAGGACAGCGGTAGGTATTGGGGTTCGGCGCGAGGCCATCGGAACAGGCAACGTCGTAGATTTTCTCTACTGCGTCTCCGTCTTTAATGTAGCCCTTGATCACCTGCATTCGCTGTAGCCGCGTACCGCGTGGATCGCCGGAAGCCAACACGATAAAGCTCGGGATAGCGCCATTCGTCGTCAACTCCCCACCCATGGGCACGCCCTGGGCATAGGCGCTGGAAATCATCTGTCCGTCGTCAACAATGCCTTCGTCGAAAGCCGTTCCGGCGAAAAAACGTACCTTAATACGCGGCCCTGTAGTGGCAAAGGTTTCCTTGCGACGCAAGGCGTCGTAAATGGCCTCACGGGTGTTCTCCTCCGCCCAGACCCCGGCAATCCCCGAAGCGCTCCAGGTTTCGAAACCACTTCCATTAAGATAATCGCGACCATCGATCTCCTTGAGATTACCGGGTGACATTATGCGGATAACCGTTCCGTACAGAAGGGATACCGGAACGGAACCCCGGCCTTCAGGTTTACCATCGAAGATTCCCGCCTTGGAAAAGTAAGTCGATTCGTCATCGGTGTTCGCCGCCACGTGGCTATCACTGCCAGCCACCAGACCGAACTGAAAGGGATTGGTAATGCCCTGCTCTTTTAGAGCAAGACCATTCTGGAGCGCCTGGCGCACGTAGCTGCCATCCGGTTGGCTAGGTAGGGTGGTGCCTACGCGCAGGTCATATATCTCAAAATCAGCCCACTCATCGTTGGGCGAGAGTAGAGGATGGGTATCCGATGTGCCCTTAATCTGGGTCACCTCCACCAGCGGCTCATTGCGTATACGTTGCTGTGCATAGGCTTCGTCCAAGGGATTTCCTGCCCAGTCCTCCAACTTGAACATCTGTCCGTTAGAACCATTCGAGTTATGAGGGATAGCCAGGCTTTCTATGCCTTGCGCCCGCATTTCGTCCATCCAGTCCCATAGTCCTTCCGGGTTGCGAGAGTTCAATTTTGAAAAGGGAACCGCGGGGAGTTTATCGCTGCCTCGGAAAATGACATTACGGTGCAGGTTACCGCGATCCTCAGAACTTGCTGTGTACTCGTATGCGACAAAGGTTGTAAATTTTCCCGGGGCGTTGAACTGTTCAGCCGCCTCGATGGTATCAAGCCATGCGCGACGGCTGATGTCGGTTGCCATTGCCTCGTCGATAGTAGCGTCCTGTATTCCCTTTAAACTGTCCCGTATAAACTCTCCGAACTGACCCACGCGCAGTGGAAAACTGAAAACGCCCATGTTGTCAGGAGCGTTCAAATTATGCATGGGCTTTGCCACCGGGTATTTGGAAAACTCGGAGTTGGTGTCCGCCGCCTCCTTGACCAGCCCCAGAAACATGGCGTGATCAGTCACAGCGTAAAAATCCAGGGGCGTACGCAACTGTATCTCGAAGCCACTGGGATGCATTATTGTCTGACCCTTCGCATAGCGATAAGCATCGTAAGGGGTGGCCGTGGTGCCGAAGGAATAGGCATCAAAGGAGTACTCTGTGTGTACGTGCAAATCGCCGAAATAGGCATTCCGCTCCGGATTGGGTGGTGGCCTGGAGAGCTCCAACAGGTCCATTACTGGCTGCAATTGTGTGTTGTTATTCTTTCCATCCCGGTCACTCCAACTGTTGGCCTGCTCTGACAAGGAACCGTCTCCGCTACAGCCCGTTAGAAGGATGGAAATTGTAGTTACAATGATAGTAATACGGAGCATAGGACCTTCTTATCTCGTTGAGTAGATGTGTAGCGAATATCTATTTCCGACAGCTCAAATCAGTAGTGACCGAACTTCCCAGGCACTTCGTGTGTAAAACGCAACTAACAAATTTATCTCACTGGGACCAACAAATATTGATCTCTAAGGACAGTTTCGCCTGATCCCTGCGACTCAAAATGTGTAACTGGCGAGAGAAATATAAACCGTACATTCGTTTTCATCTGCTGCCGAAGACTCCGGCTCAGCAATTGAAAACTGTCCTTAAAGATCAATATTTGTTTGGCTCAGTGAGATAGATTTCCCAATCACTATTTTCAAGCGCAGCGCTTGATACCGTGTTCACTCGTTCTTGTCCCGGGACAAATACACAGTAGTAGTTCGAATGAGAGATTGAAAAGAACGATTTCCATAACAAAATAAAGGAAAACGATAATGAAGTATTTTCAGCCCCTGCATTTTAAGACCACGGCCCTGGCGCTGGCCCTGGCACCGATCGCCTCATTTGCCCAACCTGTGCTTGAGGAGGTTTTGGTCACGGCTCAAAAACGTGTAGAGAGTCTCCAGGATGTGCCAATCTCCGTTTCCGCGATGAGCGGCGAAAAGGTGATGGACAACGGCATCACCAATCTGGAGGAGCTCTCGCTCTACATTCCCAATGTGAATATCAACCAGGGACAGGCGCAGCCTAACCTCTTTATCCGTGGCGTAGGCTCAGGTACCAATGCTGGCTTCGAACAGTCGGTGGGGATGTATATCGATGGCGTTTATTCAGGCCGCGGCGCGCTGGCGGCCGTGCCACTGACAATGGACCTGCAACGTGTAGAAGTATTGAAGGGACCGCAGGGAATCCTGTTTGGCAAGAACACTATCGGGGGAGCCATCAACATAACCACCAACAAGCCCAGTTTTGAAAATGAGGGCATGGTTGACGCGCTCTATTCCGACGACGCGAATGAGCAAATTTACACCTTCATGCTCAACGGGAAGATATCGGAGAAGGTTGCGGGCCGACTCGCGGTACGTTATGACGGTATGGACGGCTGGTGGGACAACCAGTACCTAAAACACCAGGGGCCAAACAGTGACAATTGGTATGGTCGTGGCCAGCTCTTATTCGATGTCAGCGACACGTTAGAGGTATTGGCCAAGTATGAGTATGGTGACTTTCAGAGTAACGACCTCCCCTCTGTT
Organism: uncultured Haliea sp.; assembly: GCA_963977485.1. Classification (GTDB taxonomy): domain Bacteria; phylum Pseudomonadota; class Gammaproteobacteria; order Pseudomonadales; family Halieaceae; genus JARRPM01. The sequence goes on along the minus strand of CAXBOW010000001.1, from coordinate 629,071 downwards.
GTCTACCAATCTGATCAACCGCTGAACTTTCGCGGAGAAAATGTCTTTCCGATTGTTGACGATCAGGACAAGGCTGCTTTCGACATCGCTGACAACAAGGATGTGCGTACGGATGTGGGCGCTATCACAGTTAATTGGGACATAGACTTCGCCACCCTGACGTCCATCTCAGCCTATTCGTCCTATGATTTAAAGCGGCAGTTGAATTCCGACCGGAGTGCTACGGCTGCAATTCACAGAACCCAACACGAGCAGTTTGATCAGTGGAGTCAGGAACTACGGTTGGTCTCGCCCGGCGGGGAAACTCTGGACTGGATAGCAGGGGTTTATTATGAGCATTCCAATCTGGATATTTCACGCACCAGCCCGGCGGCAGATTTTGCACTACAAGGTCCGCTCACATCGGCCCCACTAGTTGCACTGCCCGAAGCGGGCATCATACCAACAGAGTTTGATCAGGATACCGATGCTTACGCGGCCTTTGCCCAGTTAACCTACAGCATCACCGAGACCATTAGAGTCACCGGTGGCCTGCGCTACAACTATGAGAAGAAGACGCTAGACAAGAGCGTCGACAATCAAGTGGGCGCACGAGGAACTTCATTTGGTTCACCTGATCTGATTGTGCGCGCAAACCCGGCCTCTGGCGCGATCATCAGCGACCTGCGTAGCCATAATTGGCCGGGGCTTAGCCAGAATGAGGACAAGTGGACCTGGTCTGCCAATACCCAGTGGGATGCGACCGATAACGCTATGCTTTATGCCAGTGTGAGCACTGGCTTTAAAAGTGGCGGCTACGATGAGGCCTACTCCAGTGCTGGCGATGTTATCAGGTTGTCCGACAATATTCTTACCGGTGAACCCAACGGCGAGACCATCCCCGGCGCAGACCCAAGTGTCCTCCAGTATGACCCGGAGACCGTGACCGCCTATGAAATCGGCGCAAAGATGACATTGCTCGATGGCGCAGCTGAGCTGAACGCGGCCATTTTCCGCTCAGATTATGACGACCTGCAAACCAGCTCTCTGGAAGGTGATGTATTCGTGGTGGGCAATGCTGGCGAGGCGCGCATCCAGGGGGTGGAGTTAGACGGTCGCTGGGCACTCACTGACAACCTGACTCTCGGCGGTTCGCTCGCCTATCTGGATGCGCACTACGAAAATTTTACGGGAGCGACCTGTACCATCCCTCAAGTTACGGACCCAGTGGCCCACCCGGGCTGCCTGAATAACGACGGCAGCAATATTGTGAACGCCAACGACCCCGGCGGTCAGGACCTGGGGGGCGAGGATCTCCTGTTCGCCCCGAAATGGAGCAGTAATATCAGTGTCCAGTACGTCTACCCATTATCGAATGGCCTGCAAATCATGACCAGCGTCGATATGAACTACAGTGATGACTACTATTCGGCGTTGGATCTGGATCCAAACACACAGCATGATAGTTATACCAAATGGAATGCTCGCATTGCTCTGTCCGGAAATGACGATCAGTGGAGTGTTGCTCTTCTAGGTAAAAACCTCAGCAATGAGACCACCCATGTCTGGAAGAATGATGTGCCGGTAGCCAACAGCAATTCCTACTTTGCTATTCCTGAACGCCCACGCTCGGTGGCCGTTCAGGTTCGGTATCGGTTCTAGATCCAGGCCTGAATCAATTTCTTTATGCGATTGTTTTTTGACGTCTAAAAATTAGACAGAACACACTACGGGAGAAAACCATGCAGGGTGAATCCATGAGTATAATCCGCGATGCCAATCAGGAATGGTTGCGCATACCGCTGCCGGGCGCGGAAGGTGTATGTATCAAAGTACTCAAGGCGGACGAGGCGAAGGACCGCGTTGTGGTGAAAATTCGTTTTGATCCAGGCAGTCGTATGCCGAGACACATTCACGACTGTCGCGCGGTCGCCTATACGGTCAGTGGTAGCTGGGCCTATGACGAAGGCAGCTTCGTGGCAGGCGAAAGCGCCTGGGAAGACGAGGGCAACGACCACACACCCTGGAGCGATGAAGGTGCGGAGTTATTCATCGTGTTCGATGGGAAGGAGGGACGCTACCTGGATAACATCCTGCCCGATGGAACGATTATCAAACTCGGCATGCCGATCCTCAAAGCACTTGTGGGTGTCACCCAGGCCGAAGCCGACCGCATCGATATCGGATCGCTGATTGAAATTATACCTGCGGCGGCCTGACCAGGGCTTACCCTCATCTGACTGCAATTATTGCCCGGAGTACTTATGGCAGAACTGACCCACCCCACCACAGTTTATGTCACAGGCGGTATGAGTGGCCTCGGCAGGACTCTGGCAGCGGAGTATGTCCGACGTGGTGCGCATATTGCGATATTCGACCTGACAGTCAAGGATGCCGTGCTGCAGGAATTATCCAGCCGCAGGCTACATGCGTGGCAGAAGGTAGTCGCATACCCGGCGAGTGTCACTGATATTGATACGCTGAACGAGGCCGTCACACAAGCTGTCGCGGCAATTGGTGCGCCGCAACTTGCGCTCAATTGCGCGGGTATCCAGCGGGCGCAGCCCTTCGATGAGTTGTCGGCCGAGCATTTTGAGCAGGTGGTACAGGTTAATCTAATCGGGTCGCGCAACTTTGCGGCAGCGGTACTACCTTTCATGGGTAAGGGTTCGCGCCTGGCGCTGGTGTCATCGATGGCGGGGTTTGTCGCCAATTACTCCTATGCGGCCTACAGTGCATCCAAATTTGGCGTGATTGGCCTGGGCCGGGTGTTGCGGCTGGAGTGCAAGCCACGAGGTATCGCAATCTCGCTTATATGTCCTCCGGAGGTCGATACACCGATGGTGGTCGATGAAATGAAAAATATTCATCCGGTCTCGCGCCGGCTCAAGGAATTTGGCGGTTCACTGTCACTACCGAAGGCCATCTCGTTGATTGTCGCCGGGCTCGATGCCGGTCGTGGCGTTATCATTCCGGGCGGCAAGGCGAAACTGGCCTATTTTAGTAGTCGCTACCTGCCGGATTTCATTATGAATTTCATCGTGGACAGGATTGTCTGCTCTGAGCTTCGCAAAATGGAGCCCCCTAAACCAACACCGGTAGACCCATGATGAACAACCGACTGAGTATTTGGTACGCCTCGCGAAAACAACGGGATAGGAAAAGTGTCTGATAAACATATTGCCCAGGTCGCTTTCTGCGCACTGAATTCGGGTCATTTGAGAGACTGGTACCAACGTGCCTTTGGCATGGTAAAAGCGGGCAAAATCTTCAGTGCCCCGCCAATGAATACGGACCGGATACAGGGCATATCCCCCAATCCAATTGAATCCGTTTCCTGGCTTGTCGATCAACAGGACTATTTTCAACTGGAATTCTTCCAGTTCTATCGCCCCAAATCACAAGCCAAACCCAGCGATTGGCGCCCGTGTGACATCGGCTACAACATGGTGGGAATATTTGTTAGCGACTTCGACAAGGCCTTACACCAGATTGGTGCCGTGAGCGATAGACCTTTGCCTCTAGCAGTAGGCGCTACTGGTGACAGGCGGCTGTGCCTTCAAGACCCCGAGGGTAATTGGGTTGAGGTGATGGAACGCGACCCCATCACACAAATAGGCGGAACCGACCCCTGTATAGTTCGGCCAGAGCTCCAGTCAGCCACTAGGTTTGTGCGCGTATCTGTTCCCTGCCTTGGTCAAACTCGTGATGCCTTCGTCAATGCGATGGGGTTAACCGTAGTAGAAGGTTTTCAATTGCATACGCCAGAGCATGAGGCGCTGTGGGGGCTGGAAGGCGCGATAGTGAACACGGCGTTGTTGCGCAGCCGCAATTTTCTGGTAGAGCTGGTGGAATATAAGAGTCACCAGCCCAGAAGCAGACCTCAAGGTTACCAAATTAGCGATCAGGGTTTCATGAATATCGCTCTGGGTTATCGTGAAACTGCTGAATTCAATGGCGCATTTGAACATGCTACAAACAACGGTATGAGGCCAAACGGCGAACCAGTTGATGTGGGAATTTTTCGTGTGATGTACGTCAATGACCCGCAGGGTTTCAGCGTAGAGATGTTAAACGCGAGACGACCACTATGGTCGCTATCAGGATTTAGCCCTGGCGGGCCCTATGTAGAAAATGTAATTCATGTAAACGCCTCAGCAGACCAGGTGTGGAAAAAACTCACTGATCACTCGGCAATGGGAAAATGGGGACTGTTCAATGGAAAGGTTCTCCGTCCAGGCTCAGAGTCGAAAAACGGCCTTGGCTGCCTGCGCGAACTAACTGCCTTTGGCGTGCGAATCACCGAAGAAATAGTGGCGTGGAAAGACGGCAGTCATTACACCTACAAACTACGCACAGGCGCACCGTTCAAATGGCATCAAGGTGATGTTTTTGTCAGTGAGGACACCGGGGTTACCAAAGTCCGCTGGGTCATTCGTTTTCAATCTTACATTCCGTTCACAGGAAAACTTTTTGCATTTTTCCTGAGGGTTATTTTCAAAAATGCGTTGAAAACGTTCCGGAGAGAATTGGAGGCCGGGCAGTGACAATTATGTCTGGACTATAGAGTAAGTCGCAACAGACTCACCGAGAAAACTTACTATCAACAGGCCAACGCAACCATATGCTTTATGCGGAGGATGGCGAATATTGCGTACTAGGCAATCACCACCCGGTTTTTGCCTTCCGATTTAGCTTGATATAAAGCTCGGTCGACCCGTTTGAAAATTACATCAGTAGTATCATTTTCTTCAATAGAGGTAACGCCAAAACTTGCTGTAACTGGAAAATCAGCCAGGGCTTGTAATACCGCGCTGCTTTCAATAGCAGCTCTTAATTTTTCCGCAATCAGGGCGGCATTATCGCTGTCTGTACCAGTCAGCATGATAATGAATTCTTCCCCACCCCAGCGGGCAACAAAATCACTGTTCCGGACTGTTGTTTTTAGTAACCTGGATAAATACTTTAAAACCTTATCGCCACTATCATGCCCCTTGGAATCATTAATTTTTTTGAAATTATCCACATCAAGGAAGGCGATCGACAATGGAGCATCGCTTCTCTTTATGATCTGCAGCAAATGCTCTAATGTGTCATTGAAAGTGCGGCGGTTTGGCAGCCCGGTTAAAGCATCTTTATTGGCCAAATTATTCAGACGAGCATGCATTTTTCTAACATAAACCAGCACAATCAGGGTAATAATTAGAGTAAGCAACACAGTGACAGCAATATTGAAATAAAATGTCTTTTTTAATTCCTCGGTGAAATCATCCATCTTGGCTTCAACCATCAAATAAAGATCCAGCTCAGGAATATACTTTCTATTTAACAAATACACTTCATTGTTTTTGGTGTATTCGTATATCCGGCTACCGCTATTGGCAAATTCCAGTTTCAGATGATCCAAACCAGGCATCTCATCGAGATAGCTGGGCGCATTTTTAAGCTGCTCTGAAATAACAATTTGGCCGGCCTCATCCACAAAATAGACGTTAAACTTATAGACCTGCCTGAAACGTTTGAGCATGTCATCGATATATGAGGTTTTTAAGCCAACCCCGATCGTTCCGATGAGATTGGAATTTTCATCAATAATTTTGTGATTGATAAACATAAGTAACGATGTGCCCATGAACTCATTGTGATCGATATTTATCTCATGCATTTCCGGGTTGCTTTTAAAGGAGAAATACCATGCATTATTCGGATTCCCTTGCCTTACAGTTTCGATTAGGCCTTTTGGCGTGTAGTAATTCATGGTTTTTTCAGATACAAGAAACGTAGTCGTCATATTGTATTTGTTTTGAATAGTGCCCAGGTACCTGATGATCTTATCTGTATCGCTCTCCTCATGAGCCAGCCAATATTTCATAAATGTATCATTCGCCATCATCGATGAAATAAGATTGGGCTCAATAATTTGTTTTTGGATCTCGGTGTAAATATTATCTACGGTTAAAGGCAGTGAACTACTTTTTAACTGTGACTGGGTGAACTCCATCGATACGAAGTAGTTAACCACCGTCAAGCTGGTCGACAAGGTGAAGAGCAAAGCGGTAATAATAAAGATGATACGGTAATCGAAACGCATAATTTATTTCATCTACGAGCAAGTGATATTAAAGTAAGGCTGGTTTAACTGATTAGCGACTTTTCATGTGCGCCGGCACCCTATAAAGAAGGTTAACTAAAACCTGCATCTCGCTCAGTATAACCGTCCCGAGCAAAGATATTTGCGGGGCCCGCTCTGATCCGTGGCGCTCTATGGTGCACAATGCGCTGTGGGTATTCGATTTAAAGTTGATAAAATCAACTGGTTAAGATTATTCAACAAAATCTGTAATGCTGGGGTCAGCGATTCAAGTACATCCGTAAAAACCAGTTTATTACTATGTAAATCAATAAGTTAAATAATTTTCGACTCTATCTCATGACTGGCTCTAACCCATTAACGATCTGCAGCAGTGGGGCTAAATTTGGTGCTGGGAAAAATATCAGGCCGGTAAAATGGGAACTGTAAACCAAGGTTTGTGAAAAAACCTCTAATTTGCTGCAGTGTGTTATATATCTTTGACGTTTTGAAGCGATTTTTGCAACACAGCGGAAGCGTTTGAGGACCAAACATCCGTATTTTGGTGTAAGGACAGGGGCCAGGTGTGACTGAAAAAAGAATCTATGCCAACGTGCAGTTGCTTCGATTTATAGCAGCCTCGTTGGTTATATTTGTGCATATAAGCCCTTACTTCGTTATCTCCGGTGTCGAAACAGATTCCTTCATCTCCGTAATCTCGTTCTCGCACGGAGGTTTTGGTGTAGATGTATTTTTCGTAATCAGCGGCTTCGTGATTGCGGCAACCACTTTGCACAAGTCGCGGGAACTGGGTGAAGGGCTTCACTTTGCGCGAAAGCGCGGATTGCGTATATATCTCGGTTATTTGCCATTTTTAGTATGGGCGCTTATACAGACATATTTTTTAGAGCCGGAAAGGTTCGCGAGACTCGATATTGTCGGTTCTATTTTCCTGACGCAGACCAACATCTTTAAAAACGCACTGGGTGTGTCATGGTCTTTAACATATGAGCTTTACTTTTATATGATATTTACGTCCTTCTTTTTCCTATCCAGGCGAAACGTCGTTTTTATTATCCATATTCTCTTTGCTGTGATATTGACCAAGACACTATTTTTTGAGAAAGGCTCTAGCGCATATCTCAATTTTCTATTTTCGCCCTTTTTGCTGGAATTCTTAGCGGGTTCTATCCTTTTTATTCATATGGACCGGCTCAACGGGCGAATCTGGTTGATCGTTTGTCTTGTGGCTATCTACCTGACCATATCAAGCGATTTGAATCCTTTCGAGTCCGTGAGAATACGAGTGCTGAGATATGCGCCCGCCGCTGTTGCTTTAGTGATGATGGCTGTTTTGTTGGAAAAGTGGGGGGCTTTTCGTTGTGGCGCCACAGGGGTACTACTTGGTGATGCATCTTACACGCTCTATTTGTGTCATGGACTCATTCTCCAGCTGGGATTTCAGCTCGTATTACTACCTCTTCAATTTACACTGTCGACGCCAATATTACTTTTGCTCACCTTCGCCACGTTCTGCCTGGTTATTATTTTCAGTATTATTTTCTACCGTGCGGTGGAGATGCCTCTCTATAAATGGGCGTTAAAAAAGTCTCGCCCAGTGGTTGAAGGGCTTATTCAAAAGCCTGCCACTGATTCCAGGCCCCTATAGGAACAAACTTGTGTATGGCGTGGAGTAATACAGGAAAAAGACGCGGTTGCGCGTCCTTGGAATCACTTACCGTTGCGATTTCGACCGGTAAGCTTCCACGTCAAGGCGACAGCTCATAAATAGAGTTTCCGGCGGACTGTTGTCCTGCTTCCAGGGACATCATGTCGCCAGTGAACCGTGTGGTCTCTCCTTAGGGTAATCGATCATCCACCAGCTGTTGGCCTCAGAATTCGGGCCCGTGGACGATTCTGAGAACCTGAGGAAAGCCATGCTGGTCGCAAAGCTGTCGAATACGCTTACCAGGCGCGTGGATGTGACTGAGGTGCCTACTTCGATGTAGATAGCGTCGCGACTAAAGCCCCCGGTAACATTGAACTAGTGGAACCGCCTACCCGTATTCAGTGCATCTGCTAGACTAAGAAAGTGAACACTCGGCCGATTTATTTCGACAAGGGCATTCTTTCAAGGTAGATAGCCATGCGACCACAAATATGATGAGCCGCTTTGCCTATTCGGGCCCAAAAAAAACGGGGCCCACCCTAGCCTCTCGGCACCCAAGTGTTTGTTTTGCCGCGGCTTTAACTATCTGCCTGTCTCCGAGTCCACCTGCCTTCTCCCAGAATCCTCCCGGCAAAGATTTTGGCTTGCCAGCCCCGCAGATTGGAGCGATACCCACTTTAGACCTCGCTTCGCTGGGAAATCTGGCCTACGAATTTAACACGGCGGTACTATCCGACGAAGATTACATCGTTCAGCTAAAGGTTGAGCGCAGCGGCAAGTCAGACACGAAGACATCGAATTTTAGTTATCGTGGAAAAGACTACTGGAAAAGCGACGTCGTATCCAACTGGGTATTCGGCCCCTACGAAGCCGAGGTCAGATTTCCGGTTCACAGTGAGCAATTGACGCGTATCGGGCGCGCCAGAATTCTCAGAGCTTTGGGCAGCTGGTCTGACCTGCGAGATCACTATCTGCTTATTTTGGAGCAGTTCGCTGCAGCCAAAATTGATTTTGAGGGCATGGAGCAGCAGCGGCAGGAGTATTTCGACGAGGTTGGCCCAGAGATAAGGCGTCTTATGCGCGAGGCGAAAACGGTACAATCGGATGTTGATTTTTTGAAATCCATTCTCAATCACCAACGACATTTCGTTGTAAAAGGCCAGCGCTCTGGCTTTGCGTATGATCGCTCAGACGCACGTGTAGACACCAGTCTCGCCGGAGCAACGTTGACGGAACATAAGAAAACTACCAGTGTTTACATGGGCCATGTCGATGGGACAACGGATAACAAAGATGCGCGGGTACTTAAAGCGGAGAATTTTTCTGTTACAGGTGAGTTTTTAAACAGCTATGAGAGTTTACCGTTCAGTCTCGCGCTGGCGACAATGGATCTATCCGATTGCACGCTTGATCGGTTACGGGAGCTTGCCGAAGGAGCCTTGTCGAGATTCGAGGTATTGACCCCGCTGTCGGCCGAAGACCTGGATCTTGAGGATCACCAAAAGGTTTGGTACGAGACAACTACCGCCCCCCTGATTACACAGCTTCACCGCGACACATATCGTCAGGCGCTCTACGAAGCAGTGCGCTATGCCTGGTTTTTCGCAGCTCAGGATATGCCAACTGATATGCACCTGGGATCTGCTAAAGGACAAAGAGCCCCCGGCACAAGCTTTTGGCACTTGGCCTATGAAAGCCCCAACAGACCCGGCTATTGGGTTGACGGTAATGGCGCACCGATCATCCGCGATGGTGCTTCCCTTGAGCTACCTGAAACATTAGGGGCACGTCAGTTGCGGCTCTGGGTGAGTGAAGCGGGGTACAGGGAGCCGCGGGATGTATCGCCCCTGGCCAGTTTTTCACAGTTCGATACACTCAATGTCGAATCCACCTCAGACTCCGATATACGTCACCGCCGCGTTAGTTGGCGATTGGCAAATGATAGCAGTTATGTTGTAGCCGAAATGAATACAATAGGGATTAATGAACTGCACTCGTTTGACTTTACCAAGTTTGACCAGACGCCACACGCCTGGATGAGTTCAGTTACGTCCTATGTCGGAAGCTCTTCTGTGTCGGTTCACGGCACGGATTTTGATACTCTAACTTTTGTGCCGGCGGGTGACATTGCAGAGCGTCTCGAGTTTTACAAAACCCCCGGGTTTCATGAGCTCAGTGTGAATAATGTAGCCTTGCCGATAACTGCACAGTTGACTCTCAATTATGCCCGCGATCGGTCAAGACCAAAAGAGAGCTACGACATCGACAGTGCGAGCCAAACAATAAAAATTAGCATAGAAGTTGATACTGTTGAGCCAGCACCGCTTAGGGAGGAGTGCCCCGAACCGATATTTGACGACCCACCGAAGCTGCGTATTGTTGAATTTTGGGAGCACGACCCCCAGGACCGCGATGATAATGAGTTCGAAGAAGCTGCGAACATCTGGCCTGGTCACCCGTACTACATCGAAGCACAGTTCGACGACGCGCCGCCACTGGAAACCTACAAAGTACGCGTAGACGGACAACGCGAGGTTCGCGTGACCCGAACAACACAAGATGCGGAGCTGTATCGCAGTGAAGTAATTACTTTTACACCACAGGAGCGGGCACCATGACAATGCTCCTGTTCTGTAAAGTGCTAGTACGAATCGCCGGTACCATCATCCTATTGTCGGTTGTATCTTGTGGCTCGCCAGAGGAGATCCAACCCGAAGGTCCGGACAGCATCACAACTAAAGCCGGGATAAATGGCTCTTGGTCAATTGTATATCAGGATATTCAACTAGGATTTGTCAAGGGCAGAGCATTCATAGACACCGACGCAGCGCATGCAGAGATTCTGTTGCGTCACCCACACAGTGGTAAAGAGACTCACCTCATCGCCCAATCCATAGAAATAAACGGCGACAGGGTCACGATTACATGGGGCGCAGAAAAGTCCGAGAACGAACGAGCCTTTAAACCGTTTGGTGAAGCGGTACCGACGGCGGGGCTGTCTCTCGTGCTGGGTTTAGGAGAAGCGCAGCAAAAGATCAGCCTCGAAAAAGCCGTAGTACCCAGTGGCAAAATAGTCACTGACCTTGTGTATTACCCTGTCTCAGAGAAATTGTCGGGTGACTGGCGTCAGTCGATCGATGCCGTTACAGGTGATGCCGGTACCGGGAAAGGGCGTGCGGGCTTTTTCAGATACGGAGCGCCCGATGTGGGTGGTGCTGAATTGACAGGGATAGAAGTATGGAGCCGCCCCCAACCCGTCATCAAAGACACGTTTTCGATTAACAAGCAGTTTGCATACGATTTCGCTGGTCCGACGTACCCCTACCCGTTTACCAACAGTGGCGGCGAAAAATCTGAAGGTAACAAAACGCGCTATATTTTTGTTCTTGGTGAGGACCTGCCCCACAGACGCAGTGATCGTATCGAGATAGAAAGCCTTGACGAGGATGTAGACTATTACCTTTATGAGCTTAGAAGTTCTTACCAAAAGCGAGGCGGACCGGGCAAAGCCGACACCTATTGGCCAGATGAAGGGTATAAGCTGGTAGAGCAACGCGTAAAAAGCGGCAAGGCTAATTACAAACCAGAGGCCGACGACGATTTTTTGATTCTGGAAGCAACCTTGAAACCCGGTGTAACGCCCGGTTACAAGGCGCTCAAAATCAACGGGGTTGAAACTGCATGGTTGCTCCGCTTTGGCGACCACCAAGCAACTATGGGCTTTGCGCGTGACCTAACACTGGATCTTCGTGATCAGGTCGGCTTGGATCAAAAGCAAATTCCAGTCGAGTATGAGCAAACAGACCTAGTCTATCGACAAGAGCAGGTTGTTCTGGAGATTAGAACACAAGGGCATCTGCCAATAGAGGAGTTTCGTATACTGGTCGGTAAAAATGGCCAGATGATGAAATTTGGCGATGATCGCGGGTTGCTTGCCAAGCGCTCCAGCAACCCGGCGAACCCCAATATTTATCATACTGCGCCTATCTATTTAATTAACAAAGGCGAGCAAAATCTGTATCCACCGGATGCAATAACCATCGAGGTGACCGCCCGGGACAAGCTGCAAGCTGCACTGGGCGGCGCACAAATTCTTAATCTACAAACGCCCTTGGTACAGGCTCAGGTTCTTGGCAACCCCACGGAAGTACTGAAAGCTGTACAGGGTGGTCGAGCCCGGCCAGGTCGGCTATGGCGCGAGGCAGTACTGCGCGCGGCGCAGTGCGCCGGTATTGAAGGTGCCCAGTCAATAGCGACCAGCGAGATGTCTCGGCTTCAGGCCGACGAGTACACCGATTTTAACGTGAGTACGATCTGGCGTGACGTAGAGACTCTTCTACAAACCCGGATCAACATAGGTGAGCATGCCGGATCAATCATGATGCGACCCATGTTTATTGCAATGATGAAGCAGTCGTTGGCCTACTACGAAACGGAGCTTGATGACACCGCCGTTATGGGGCTTCGTCGAGAGCTTGAATCGGCTGTTCTGTACGACCGACACGCGCTGGAAAACGTCATAATTTTGGCCCCAAAGGGTGGCTCTATCGCGCTGGCAACAACTTTTTACGATACGCACATGGAACGCGAATACGGCCTAAGCTCCGCAGCACTTGCTACCTATCAGGTCAAAGCAATGCGGGAGGCGCGTTCGGCTCTTGCCTCGGCACTTAAAAAGTCCATCAAAAAGGCCGAACAGACGGACGAGTGCAACGTGCGTGACATGTTATTTTTAACCGGGTTTGGCTGGCAGAATGTGCAACGACGAACGCACGCAACGCTAATGAAATTGAAGAACGTGCGCGAAATATTCAACGACGCCACCGGCAAAACAGTCATCCGTCAGCGGGCCAATTGGGTAGCTGACCGTCAAGCGCGAGCGCGGGTTGCCAATGTAGCGCTTTACGCACAGATGTTAAAACGTCAGGAAGATTTGAGCGACGACGAATGGGACAATTTTCTCATCACCGTAAGTCTGCTGTCTTTACCGATTGGTATTGGTGCCGAGTTCCTAGCTATTGAAAGCGCCGTTGCCGGCGTTGCCCTACTGGACGCTTCGGACCTCATAGTGAACCTCTACCAGGAGTCTGAAAAACAGGTTGGAGAACACGTGGAACTTGAATTCGCCCGAGGTGCAAGTGCCGTTATTGGATCATCGCGCTTTGACAAAGCTGTTGCGCAAGACAGCTCTATTGTTATCAGCTATTTCAAAACCATTCTGTCAGCCAGCCAGGTGGCAAACTCTATAGCATCTCTGTCTAGCGCCGCGCGACTTGAACGATCAGTGCGGCGGGCCAACCGTGTTGTCAATAGAATGTATGCTAACAAGGCCTCGGTCGGCGATATCCTTCCGCGTCTTTCGGCGTCGGAAAAAGTTGATATTTTCAGAGCCATAATGCGTACGCGCAGCAGACGAGCCGCCCTGGGACCGAAAGGTCTGGACGCTAATGAACTAAGGATATCTGCATTTGACCGCGCCTTTGCCTCTCGCGCTCACCCCCCTGGAGCAGTCGATGCAGCCGTGCGACCAACGTGGGCTACACGCCTTTCCGAGCAAGCCTTTAATCGACTTGACGACATGATTATGCGAGCAGACGTTATCCGATTGGTTGAGGCGCACCCTGCTGAGATGAATCGATTATTGATGGATGACGACGCGCTTGGCATCTTGCGTTTACCACAAGAAGATTTTCAAAGTTTTGAGCGAGCGGTCCGGCGTGAGAAAAACCGAGCGCCTATGCGGGGGAATGAAGTTGTAGACCAGGCGGATGAAGCGCTTGGAAACCCGGAGGGACTAACGTACAGCAAGGTCCGTTTCGATCGCGAAGGGGATTATCTAACCGCTGAAACCAGGGTGTATGCTGGCCGCGAGACTAACGGTACGAAATATGGTTGGTTTATCCGAGGGCGAAAACCTGACCCGGTCTTTAACACCGGCAAGGATTTGTTTGTCTTCGACCTTGCGCAGACCTTCCGCCACGCTCCCAGGGCGACAAAGCCCGGCCGAGAGACTGGTATGGTTGGATACGGTGCGGCCCCGCGTTGGGTTTATGACGTTAAAGTACCGTTGCGCGACGATGACCCTGGCCTGCCCTTTGTTATGTTCAGTAACTTTCGAACCTATCGAGCGTTGGGGTTCAGTTTTGCAGATCCACAATTGGGCGGCATCATGCTCAAAAACGTAGTCAGTGTAAATTCAGTGGGGGAATTGAACTGGTTGCGCCACACCTACCCGAACAAATCTGTTGACGAATTATTCCAGTACACGCACTCCTATCGTTACGCAAAGAACACGGCCGAACAGCTTGGCTTTCGCGTTACCGAGGTTCGCGTGCGAGGGGCAGTGCCTGGTGAACCGGGGTATGTCTACTCGGCACCACTGGCGCAACAGGTCAAATCGCGCTTTTTCGACCCTGGTGCGGCAAAAAATGCGGGTGAGGTCGTGGAAGCGCAGCGTCGATTTGTCGAGAAATACGAAGTTCCAGGGCACCCCGACGCACCGGTGTCATTCGATGTCTACCTGAAGCTGGAGGCACAATAGAGTCCATTTCAGAAATAAATGAAGACGACCACTATCGCCTTTATCAATTCAAAACCACTAAGGCCGCATCAGTTTTGCAGTACCAGGTATCCATTGATATGGTAGAGATAATTGAGGTCTTCAGCGAAGGTGTCTACAAACAGGGGAGCAAATTAAAATGAGAATGGCAAAATTTTTGAGAAATTTTCTGGTGCTGGCTATCTCAATGGCAACATCAGCACAAGCCGATACCAACGTGTTGGTGATTGTCGATGGATCCAATTCGATGTGGGGGCAGATTGATGGGGTCGCAAAAATAGAGACTGCCAAGAGAACACTGGTCGACCTGGTTGGCAACCTATCCACCGAAACCAAGGTTGGCCTGATGGCCTATGGTCACAACACCGAAGGCGATTGCGAAGATGTCGAAATTTTGAGTGCGATCGGGTCCGATAATCGGGAAACGCTGGCTTCACAGATCAACGTCCTACAGCCCAAGGGTAAAACCCCCATTGCCTACTCACTCAACCACAGCATCGCCGCTTTCGCTGACTTTAGTGGCCAGAACAACCACGTCGTTTTGGTATCAGATGGCGTTGAGAGTTGTGGCGGAGACCCTTGTGCAGCCGCCCAATCATTGAGGGATGCCGGGCTGAATGTTACCGCCCACGTAGTTGGGTTTGGCTTGAATGCGGAACAAGGCGGTCAACTAGAGTGCATCGCAAACAACACCGGTGGCCAATATTTTGATGCCGCTGATACCGCCGGATTTGATGTAGCTATTAAACAAGTTGCCCAGATTGCCGAAGCAGCACCTGTACCTGAAGCAGAGATCTATTTTGAAGATAGTTTTGAAGGGGACGCGCTTTCGGTCGACTGGGAAGTGGTCAACGAAGACCTGGATCAATATATCGTCGAAAATGGAGAGTTGCTATTGCTGGCAACCGATGTAGGCGGACTGTCGAGCCCAGAAAGCTCCAATTTAATTGGCCTGTTAAGAACTATGCCCCCCGGTGATTGGATCGTAACCATTGAGTTTATGCCGGACTATCAGACCTCAAAGGACCGATTGTATATTGGCCTTTATGACAATTCGCAAAAGTACCTGTCTAGCTCGGTGTATTCTGATACAAATTACTGCTGCGACTGGGGAAACAAAGCCACAACTGTGATGCTTCAGACCAAGAGTGTAAACGGCGAGAAAGTTACCAAGTTTGCTCTGCCTATCAGTACACCCAAAGATAGATCCAGCTATACATTTGTGGAATATATTGACGCTTATGGCCTCAATGTGAAAACAACACTTCAGTTCATCAAACAAGGGCGAACCTATTACTCGCGTTTAACCCGCGACGGGCAAATAGATGAAAGCGGCGACCCAGTCTGGATCAAAACAGAATCTGTGACGTCTCTAAGGGCGCCCAAGAAACTCGTGATTAGCGCCGGCCAGTGGGAGGCCAACGAGGGAGAATCGCTGTTTGCGATTCACAGTGTCAAAATCGAGAAAAAATGACCGGAACGCATTCAATTTCTAGCAGTTCGAAGCATATTCGCCGAAGAAGACACACTGTCCACGACAGCATGTGCAAATGAGTAATTGAATCAGAACAGTCTATTGTGTGGCCGGCGGTTTCATACCTGCAATCCCGTCCTTGATTTTAACCGAGAAGTGCCCGAGATAGAGATCGACCTACCAGCACCTACGGTGATTCCAGTACTTGATCAGGCTGTGGCCGCCAGTTTCTTGATCTGCGACTCTTCGTCGCTAATCTATCAGTACTACGGCAGTGAATTTGCAGCCCACGCTGTGCACAGGATACTCAATTAAAAAAAGCATCAACGCGCAGTACATAGCCTGAGCACAACTACTCAACTACGTGTTAAAAAATGTCAAAGTCTGCAGCCGCTGCGCTGGTTCTGTGAGGGTCATTCCCTGTATTGGCAAGCAGGATGTTATCGACCATATGCTTGCTCATCTTCGCGATCTGGACACCGCCATCCAGTCATTCTTGGCATCGCCAATCACTGCACCACCTGAGACATTGCCCTCGACGACTTGCTCGAAATTGGCACTGAAGCTCTGCTATATGACAAATATCAGTACAAATTATCGCTTGAATAGAGCTCAAGTGTTAGGGTGACCAGATATAACCTACCGGAAAATCCTTCTTATTAAATACTCTCGCGTGCTTATCACTCTCTGTGCAGCTTTGGCACTAGCCTCATGCAAGCTCCGTATCGTCGTGCCCGAGGGTGGCAATGTAGTCGCCCAATCAGGGGCATACTACTGCGAGAGCGGAAGTACATGCGATATAGACGTCGTGGACTTTTTCTTCAATGAAACATTTGACGCGTGGCCCGCAGAGGGCTACGCGTTTAAGTTCTGGAAGAAAGAAGACAGTAGATTTTGTGGAGAAGTGACAGCCCCCTGTCCGGTAACCACGCTTAACTTGAGTGATGTCAATTCAGAGCTCACGGCCGTAATGACGATGTTTTTTGAATCAGAAAAAGTATTCTATCTGGAACCGGTTTTCGAGAGAGTCATCACTGAGCCCCCTCGAGATGACGTTACTGACAGTACAATTAGCTGCTCGGTGTTTAGGCCGGGTACTACGCTATGTGACCAAGGCACGTTTCCCACATGCCCAGTTACCATGAACATGGGTTCAGCAATATCCGTCGGAATGACATATGACGAACTCGCAAACGTTGTAGGTTGTCATGGTGTCTTAAACGTTAACGCCAGCAAGGAGAATGCCGGCGTATATATTTGGGGCCCTGCCCACCACATATTTGGCTCTGGTATTGCAGGATTAAGATTAGTCGTCTTCACGGAGGCCCCCGTTCTTGCACAGGACACAGCGCAGCGAGTGATATCGCATGGCTTCCAGCCTCTATAGATCGTTTCTGCAAAGCCCCCTCCACTGCCGCCAGCAATGAATTAGCCAGGGCCCCAAGGGATTCGCGTAACCTTCCGGTGCAGATTGGCTACTGGTTTAGCTAAAGCTCAAACATGAAAGCACTGGAGGGAGAAACCTTGGCCGTGAATGCATAGTTTCTTCGCGGCTTCACTGGCATTGGGTCCCTAAATTGGCACTTATGATCGCCTCGTCAGTATAGTCCGTGATTCCGTCCGGGCGGCTCCAGTCATCAGGCCCACCAAAGTCGTACCAACTTCCTTTACCCCCGGCATTTCCAGTTGTTAACCCCGGGGTGGTCTCAGCAAATTTTGCCCATTCATCAAGATCTGTCTGGTCGACGACTTTGTCCATATTGCCGTCACCGGGGCATGCCACGACACTACCCTCTATTCCCGCCAGACGGTCTATCAAGGACTGGTACGCGGCGTTTTGGGTCGCGGTCAGTTCCCCGCGCAGCAGGTCCGAATCAGCAGTATCAAGCTGAGGATCATCGACATCTTGATTGATCTGGTAGAACTCGTCTGTCACGATCGGAGGATCGACAGCCACGCCATCCTGGCAATTCTCACCAACCTGCTGGACGAGCTTGTAATCCTTGTTGCGAATCCCCGTCGAGGTAATCGCTGACAAGTAATTGATACCCGTGGCCTGATTCACCTGACAGCAGGAGGTGTAGTAACCCGGCTCTTCAGTGACCTCCCCTTCGGGGCCGTACCATTTGCCACTTTGATCTATACAGGCACCCTTGGCGGGGAGGCTATACGTACACTGCTGGAGGCCGTCAATTACGCATGGATAGGATACGGTGCTGCTGGCACGTATGTTGTTACCCTGGAGCGTGTAGTTGGTGGTGCGAATAGCCTCTTGCTCCGGATTGAGCAGGTAGGGCATGAGCTTGTTGGAGTCCAGATCGCGGTATTGTGGCACTACAGCATGAACGTCCAGGCCGGCGACCTCGCCAAAGAAAGTGTAGAGATCGGTCAGGTTTACCATGTGGTCAACCTCGCGATCCGGCGAGTTAACATTGGGGCCGGCGATAATCAAGGGAACCCATACGCCGGTTTGATAAGCTGTTCCCTTCGCCCTGGCGGGATCAAAAGGCTCTCTTACGCTGGTCGTCCAGGTGCCGTTGTCTGAGGTAAACACAACGTAGGTATTGGTTGTTTCCGGCTGGTAGTTAAGGGTGCCATCACTGTTATAGGTGGCCAGATTGGTTTCCACCAGCAATCGACCTATCTCATGGTCTATGGCTTCCACCATCTGCGTGGCAAGCTCCCGCCTTTGACTTTCACTACTGAGGCAGTCATAGCCGTCTGTGACAGGCGAATCGGAAGCCACCAGGTCAGCCGGTGACTGCTGAACCGGTTCATGGATAGCCGACAACCCGAGGGTCAACATCCAGGGTTGGTCGCCATTTTGTTTGTTAATCCAGGCAATAGCCCTACCAACTTCCTGTTGAGTTTTGAACCCTCGCCCCCTTTCATCACTCGGTGGCTGGGTAAGCGTTGTTATGCCATCTTCTTCGTTGATGACCCAATTGCCGGTGTAATGACCATTTTGAGTATCAAAATTCAGCGTGCTGGGCATCGCACTACAACTGGCGTTGGGAACAAATATGCCCCCCTGCTCTAAACAGCTTCGCCCCGGTGTGCGGTAACTTTGGGTTGATAGCTCACTACAGGAGCCACCAGAGAGGTAGCAGGCGCCATAATCAGCCCCCGTGGCTTCATTGTCCGCCAACGAGGGGACAAAGCCGCAATTATAGGTACCCTCAACGCCAACGCCTCCTGCCGTGGAGTCGATCGGATAAGGCCCCCCTTCCAGATAGCCTTCAAAATAGTCAAAGCCCAGCTTACGCATCGTTTCGTTCATAAAAGGCAAGTTGTCTGGGTCAGTGGTAATAGTCGACATATGCAATTTGCCGATCGCCGCGCTAACGTAGTTTTTCTCTTTTAGTACCGTCGGAATCATGAATTCGTAAGGCGAGGTCTGCGAATTGGGCAGATCCGGGGGCACAGGCGCAGATAGCACGTTGTTACGGATGGTGTAGCGACCGTTCAGTATCGATGATCGGGTCGGCCCGCAGCTGGGATGCGACCAGGTGTTTCGAAAGCGAACACCAGCTCGGCCAAGTGCATCAATATTGGGTGTCTTGGCCTGCTCATCAGGATCGCCACCGTAACCGAAAATCGTAAATTGGTCGATTCCGGTATCGTCAGTGATGATTGTGATGATATTGGGTAACTGCTCGATTGGCTCCGGGGCGGGATCCGGTATCGGATCGGGTTCATTTCCACTGCCATTGCCACTACCACTGCAACCTGCCAGCAGGAGGGCCGTGCAAAGCGCCACAATAGTTTTTGTCGATCGCGCTGCCATATCTACCTACCTATCTTCGCGGTGGGTAGTAGATGCCCAACACAGTTATTTGCCCTTGTCGCACAGCCAACTCGCCCGAAGCACGACTCGTCGTCTGGTGAATTGCAGTGGAAAAATCATAATGCACTTTTCACTGGATAACAATCCTGTTGGAAAAGCGCCTGGAGCACTGGTTCCCTGGCGTTGCGATACCTGTCACCCAAGCGCCTGGTGGTGTTCTCTCGAACTTTTCGAAGACTGCTTGTACTTTCTTGCTACAGGTGAGTGTGGGGAGACCCGCTAATTGGCGGGTACAGGGCTAGCTTCCGGCTTCACTATCCGGTCTACCTTCTGTTGTATCTGTAGTTCCTTAATCTGAGAAATGATCGTGGGAATAAAGCCCCCTCCGACCGTTGATTCCGGAGTGATAATTTCGTCAAAAAGACCTTTACTCTCTAGTTGCATCTTTTCGGTTGGCCAGGTCACATCTGCGAAATATTGATTTACTTTCACATCCCTGAGGATGCCTGTAGCGTTCTCGAAACCACTAACTGATATGAAATTTCGCTTGACCAGGTCAGGCCTAAACATTGTTTCCAAATGTAAATAGGCTGTTGAAAATGTGCCGCTTCCGCGAATTTGTGCGCCTATTCCAGCGCCATCTGGTGCGCCGGGTGCCATTAATACATACAATTTATTCCACTGCTCCTCGCCCATTCCTTCTTTCCACTTATTTAATTGCAGATGAGTTCGACCCTCAATCATATAAAATGCGGCATACGAAACCTCGATGAATAGCGAAGCATATTTTTCAGCGAAAGCTTGATA
Source organism: uncultured Haliea sp. (assembly GCA_963977485.1). Taxonomy (GTDB): domain Bacteria; phylum Pseudomonadota; class Gammaproteobacteria; order Pseudomonadales; family Halieaceae; genus JARRPM01. The sequence goes on along the minus strand of CAXBOW010000001.1, from coordinate 608,726 downwards.
GCTGGCGAGGGTGTGATCTCCGCTCCTGATTCTTTCATCTATATAGCTTGAAGAAGCTTCCAACACAGCTTCCGAAATCGTCATCATCCGATTCGGTGTTATGTTCATAGCCAGGGGTATTTTTGCCTGAGGGCTTTGTGACAAATCATTATACCGGACTAGTTCTTTTTCTATTACCGGAAGGTTTTCAAGAGCCTTTTCTATTTTTTGTTGCTCAATTGTTAGAATTTCTTTCCAGTTTGCCTGATTAGTTGTTACTCCCAGTAATACAATGATATGCCCAATGGATTTGGCAAAATCAAATAGAACTGAAGCATCATCAGTTTGATCAAAGACCTCAACCGAATTTTTGGACATATATAAGGTGTATATACCACTCCCTGCAAATGTCATATAGGGATAGATATCAATAGTAGAAACAGCGGTTTTTGCGGCAGTAAAGGCGTCTTGCATTTCTCGATCAAGTGAATTGTAGACGTCGATGTCGTCCTCAGACGGGGTCGTGTTATCAGTAGTTGAAGCAATAATCTTCGGCTGATACGCAAAAATCATGCTGAGAAAAACGAGTCCTAGATAAAAATTTTTCATTCCCTTGAGTTTTCCTTCTAAAAGTGGAGTTCACCGAATTTTTTACGTCATTTATCTTATACCTACAATTCCCGACTTCGTAAACTGTAAACGCAGGGGTTTTCTATCCCGTTAACTCATGTTTCGTAACCTCAATTGGCCAACTTGGGGTGTCAAAAAAAGGGGGGTTTACATCTGGGCACTGGCAGCCGATAGAGATTCAAATTATCTAATCAAAAAGTAAACATGTTGTATGCGCCGGAAATTCATTTGCTGTAGCTTAGGGTTAAATTTTTAGCGCTATAAAAAATAGGTGAGATGATGAGTAAGCTAGCTGTTTTGAACCAATCCCCGATTCTGACCTTCCTTCTATTTGTATTAGCACTACCTGGATGCTCCGATGGGGGAAGCAGGGACTATATAAGCGAGCTGGAAACTGACCTGGTGGGCAATAACGTGCTTGAGATTGAAAGAGCAGTTTTCAGCCAGCAAGATGACGATGTTTGGCAGTTGTCGCTGGTCGGTAACCATGAACTCATAACACAAGATTTGTGCGGCAAGATTTACAATTGCGACTATTCGACTGATGATTTTCAAAAGCTGATAGAAGGCAACAGCTACTTTGATCGTTTGGACGATAATACAAAAAAGCTAATCGTGGAAAGCAATGAGTATTTTTGGCGCGTCAAACGTCGTCGTTTACGATCACAACAACCTCGAACTGTACACCGATCTAAATAGTTTGGACCCTGTTCTCGGAAAACACGAGCTGGCACTGGTAAAGAAAGACGCCCTGGAAGCCCTGAAAAACAATAATCCATCCTACGGTGATATATTTTGGCAACCCGGTTACGCATTCGAACTGGAAGCTTTTAGCGCCAATAACACTTGTGTCTCTGCCTACAACAGCAATACTTCAGCTTGTTTGAACGCAGACAATAACGTGTCGTGCCTGGTAACCGATGGCAATACTAATGAGTGTTCCTGCTACACATACAAGCAAAGCACTGAAGATCGATGCGGTTATGTGGATCTGAGTCAAAAGGTGCTTGCCACCCCTTACCGGGTTTCGGCCAAAGGCTCCTATTATGACGCACAGGACAGTGTGCGATTCGGCTTGTCATTTGGAACCTTAACGTTTAATCAATCCCCCTACATCTTTAGTCAGATGATGAACGCAAGCAGTAATGCCAACGAATGGGTTAACGATTGCGCGCTCCTTGCCAAAGGGGTTAACCAACTGGGCTACGGTGCCTATTGCTATACGCAAACAGGTGCTCTCGGATTTGGGTTCCAGTCACAGCAGTATTTTTTCCAATGCAGCGGAAGTGGCTGCTATCACCCGGAGATGACCGGCAACACCACTGTCTGTGGCGCTGCCACCTGTACGCTCTGGGGAGAGCTGTTAGAGGGCGCCGCCGAAGAAGTTGAATTAGCGCTAAGGAACTTTACGGTTGAAAGTGGCGGAGAAAATGATTACGAGGGCGATCAGGATTTAACCGAGGCTGAGCTGGAAGCCCTTAATGCGCTGGCGGAGGTTGCGGGCGCTATAGTAGGCGGTTGACCGTCGTATCGGCTCTATGTATCAAGGAATCCTGGTAGAATCAGTACATCGCTGATGTTACTTTATAGGAGAAGACGCGTGACAAAGCCTGCAAACGCACTGGATTTTACCGATAAGAGAATTGTTGTGTGCGGCGCCTCTGATGGTATTGGCTACGGCGTAGCAAAAATGTTTCTTGCTCTGGGCGCGGATGTGGCAATTACCGGCACCAGAATGGCCGACAGCTACGACAATGACTTCGCCGGCATGGAGTTTCATACACTCGATTTACAGAGCGATGAGGATATCAGTGCGTTTGCAGCAAAGTTTGAGCGAGTGGACGCGCTGGTTAACTGCATCGGTTCAGTACTCTGGAAAAAGCAGGAGTTCGAACGCGCAGGTTTCGAAAAAATTGTAAATATCAACCTGACTGGGGCCATGCAGTTATGCATGGCGTTTTTCCCACTATTGGAAGCTACTGGCGGCAACATCATCAATTTGGATTCAGTTGTCTCAGTCCGTGCCGCCCCTAACAATCCAGCATACAGCGCAAGCAAAGCGGGCCTGGTGCAAATGGGGAAAGCCCTGGCCATCAAGTGGGGCCCCAAAGGGGTTCGCGTCAACAGCGTAGCACCCGGTATGGTACCGACAAAATTGACCGCTAATCAGTCGAGCCCGGAGCAGCAGGCGCAATTCGAAAAAAACAACCCCATTCCCCGTTTCGGCACACCGGACGATATTGCCGGTGCAGTGGTTTTTCTCGCATCGCCATTGGCTTCCTACATCACCGGCCACCAACTGGTTGTTGATGGCGGTATGACTGTCTAGTAGTCGCTTGCAAACACAGTCTGCCAGGGAAAGAGCTGAAGCAATCAATGACGCCTACCTGCGCCAATAGATCGGCCTGCGTGGTTCATAGCATTAATACCTCATTCCCGTATTGATGCTCCCCAGATAGTTCAGAAACCCTAAATAATCTGCCTTCAAATACTCGAGACTCGGCCGGGATATACCGAAATTTCCACAAATACCTTGAAAAGAAGAGAATTGTCTTGCCCAACACAGGGCAAGTATATTGCAATGGTTAGAGTTTTCTGGCCCAAAAAAGGGGCTTTAATACTGCCCTTAATTGCGCTTTTGATAAGAGTGGGCGGTTTCACCTAAGTACCGAGCCAGTTCCTATAAATGGATTGCCCTTGTTGCTGATGAAGGTAGGGAGCCCGGATTTCCTATGCCTAAGAATGGTGCCTACAGGTATGCGTAAACAGATTTCGCTGCAGCAGTTCTTTCTGGTGGTGGTTGCCTGGGGGCTGCTCTGGTCTCCCGCTTCCGGAAAAACAGAAGACATACAAAATTATGCCATGCTGCTGGATATGTCTGCCAGTATGCTCGAGCCCCTCGATGGAACACCCAAATATAAGCTGGCGCAGCAAGCGCTGAAAAATCTTGAAGAAGCCCTGCTGGGTCAGACCAATATCTCCTTGATTTATTTTGCCAATGGAACTGACCAACAGAATGATGCCGCAAATTGTCTGTCATCGCGGCAGGTTATCCGCAATGGCGAGGCCGTTACGCTCGAGCACGTGAGCACAGTTGTGCATAACCTGGGTCAGCCTGAAGGGCGAAAAACCAACATTGCCCATGCCATTGAGATCGCCGCGCAAGAGTTGAAGACACTGGGGGGCGGCAAGATCATTCTAATTTCGGACGGGAATGAAAATTGTGAGCTGAATCCCGTAGAACTCGCACGGGAACTACAGGCTGCCAACATTCCCATCGACACGATCGGCATTGGCAATGCAGCGGACTTTTCTGAGTTGGGGCGAATAGCTCTGGCCGGCGGTGGTACCTTTCAACTCGCCAACAGCGCAATCGGTCTGGCGGAAGCTATATCCAACGCGGCGCCCATGAGCGGCGCGGTCGGCGCTGGGCCACAAGCTATGTCTGTGGACGCTGGTAGCCAGCAGATACCTGCCATGCCTGCACCGGCAACAGAGCCCATGGTGCTGGAGATGGATGTTAATGTTGCTGAGGAGGTGACGCTTCCCGTGGCAGTGGAGATTATTCTGGACGTTAGCGGCTCCATGGCCGGACGGCTGCAGGGTATTCCCAAAATGACATTGGCAAGACAGGCGCTGTCCGAGGCTTTGTTGGGACTTGAGAGCACCGCTTTTGCCGTTGGTTTCAGAGCTTATGGGTTTGATCACTCTGTCGCGAAAACCGCTGAAGCCTCGTGCCCGAATACCGTGTTACTGAACCCCGTGGCTCGGAATCAGATTCCCGGTATACGGACCCAAGTAGGCGGTTTGATCCCCTATGGCTATACGCCATTGGCCAAAAGCCTGGAACTGGCCGGGGAAGATTTGCTGGCGGTGGAAAGTGACAAGCAAATGATTATTCTGCTGACCGATGGAGAGGAAAGTTGCGGCGGTGACCCGGAATCAGTTGCGGCAAACCTGCGGCGCAGGGGTATTGACGTAGAGGTGCATATTGTTGGCTTTGACCTGACGGCAGAAGAGGCCACAGTCATGAAGGATGTGGCAGTCGCAGGTGGCGGAGCGTATTACGATGCCCACAATGTGGCAGAGCTAAGCAGTGCGCTGTCTCAGGTAATAGAGGTGACTGCAAACAAGGTTGACCCGGACTGGCTACGCACAATTTCACCTGTGATTGGCGGCAAAACGCCAAGCGAAGCAGTATTGCTGGCCCCGGGCACCTACACCCTGACCGCCCACCTGCCGAAGGGTGAGGAGATGTTTTTCCGTGTGACCACTGCCAGGGGGCAGCACGGGGTTGTGCGTGGGCTGATACAGTCCCGCAGGTTGATCAGGGAAGGCGATACCAGGGTGGAATCAGATCTTGGCTATGCGCAGTATGCCATTCGCCTGTACGAAGCAGATGGTGGAAAAATTGGTGGCAGGACCGTGCGACTGCACGGGGAGCCGGGGAGTTTTGGTCATGTCGGCTATTCTGATCTGCTCGGCAATGGCTTTATCTTCAGCATAAGTAGCAACTACGACCAGGTTCATAAAGACGCCCTGTTCAATATTGAAGTTACGGATGCCAGCGATCAGTACGTGGGTGTAGAGGCCTCGGAACAGCTAACCAAAACGACCCCGACAATCACTTTGAACACGCCAACGACCGGACATCTGGGAGACGGTGACCGTAAGGATGTGTATAAAGTTGAACTTGGCGAAGCTACATCTGTCGTGACGATAAATCTGAATTTTCGCGAGCCCGATTTCGTCTCCCGCGTCATGGTAAAAGGACTCTCGAGAGGACGAAAAATTCAATCCGCTGCCAGCCGGGGTGACGCCTATGCACTGGTGGTGGATATCCCGGAAGCTGAAACGGAAGGTCTGATGATCGAAATAAAATCAAACAATCCAGCCCTAAAAGAAAAGTTTTCTTCATATGAATTAGCCGTAACGACAAAGGATGTGAAATGACTATGCAAACCCTCTTCAGGGCCGTTGCTGCGTTGATCGTGGCCAGTTGGATACAAACCTTATCAGCAGCAGAGAGCCCCAGCGCTAAAGAGATTCTTGAGGCTTACATACATAAAGCAGTTTCTACAGTAAATGAAATATATCAAGCCCGGCCGGATGCGTTGGAACGCTCTAGTTTGATCGGCCAGGCAGGCTTGAATGAGTATTGGCTGACCAGTCGACAAGCGACAACGGAGGCTGAGGGCAGCGGCGCGGCATTTGCTGAACTCCTGGGCTTTCGGCCTGACAACTGGACTGTGGATGAATTCAGGCAGGCGGGAGACTTCGGTGAAATGGCCGTGGAGTTTTCACGCACCAGGACTTTCCGGTCCGGCGAGCAAAACACATCAACAATTGCCCTGATCTTCGAAATGATCAAAGTAGAGGATGATTGGTTCATCGCTGCATTTCGGAACATCGAAGAGGACGATACGGAGGTCGTAACCTGGGATGAAAACCCTGACAGCACTAATATGGTCACAGAAGGGATTGGCCCGCAGGATGTGGTAAGGGCGCAATTGGACTTGCTGCAGAGTCTGCCCCCCCAGGCTCTGAGCAGCGCCAGCGAAAAATCCGCACCCCTATGGCAAGACACCCGCGAGGCCAGGAAGGGGCTGGGTCGGGTAATCGCCACAGTAATGACTCTTTCAAGCTTTTCTCCTGACCCACTAGTTTGGAGACTCTCTGTCTCAGAGCAGGGACCAGCCACCGCAAAGGTTATGGCTGAAGCAGTTTCTGACAAGGCCATGGCATTCAATGGGCTTATGTTTGAACTGGAGAAGAATGGTGATCAATGGCTACTGTCGGCCGCGGTAGCAACCAGGTAGGAGGCAAATCATGCCAAAGTACAGACTACTACAGTTAATACGTTATACCCTTATTTCTGCCTCACTGGCCCCGTTTAGCGTGGCAGATGCACTGGCACAGGAACCCGTCGGGGTATATACAGACCACCTCAATGACGCCGCACTTAACAGCAAGAACCCGCCCCGCATCCGCCTTGCTACAAGCCCTGATGTAAAACCGGGCCGCATAGGTGGTGTGTGGGGTACCCTCGGAGACGATGATCGGGGTGACAGTTTTTTTGTGGGCAAGACCCCTGATCTCACCAATTTGCAAATCAGCATGAGTACGCCTCCAGGCAGCCCTTCTGTTCACTATGTAATCAAAGGTACGGATGGCCAGGATGTGGAAACCTTCAGCATGGAGTCAGTCCCAGGTGAAACCATTACTCACTGGATTAGCATAAAAGGCAAAATCAGCGTTGATGTACTGGCCACTAGCGATAAGCCCACCAGCTATGCGCTGTATATCTGGTATCCCGGGGGCTCTGTAGATTCACTGAATGCAGAGGAAATTGCAGAAATCTCATCCGGTGACTTTGCCGAAAAGCCCGTTATCTTCCGTGCGAAGAAGGGGGATTGATCATGAAGAAATGTATGAAACTAGTCGGCTTATGCCTTCTCGCAAATTTGGCGGTAATAGCTGAAAGCAATGCTGATATAGCCGCTGTCTTTTCATCATCATGGGCGGATATGGTCAAAGGAACTGCCGAATTTAAAAATGGGATGGATAACTATCACGCTGCGCAAGGCTGTGCTGCGGACCCTGCTTGCGAGTCAGGTGGAGACACATCCTCGGCGTTTGAAACTGGCATTGCCGACTGCTGTTATGACAACGATGCCTGCTACAATGAATTTAACGAATACGTCAGAAAAATAGATGTCGCGTTATTCACGCTTTATAAGAATGAGCGCACTTACAGCACCTTTATGCGCGCACAGGACGCTCGCATAGCGATGATGAAAGGAGCCGCGAGCACCAGCGCGGCCGGTACGGCGATCGGTGGCAAATTGGAGGCAGATATCATCAAGGCCCGCGAGAATTATGTAGACAAATTTAATGCCACCACTGGTAAAAATATCGACCGACTCAATGAATTTCTTATCGGGCTGGATGGAACGCTTGGGCAGTACTGCGAGGCTAATAACTGGTACCAGACCAATGGCCTACCAATCTATATTCATGCCAAAACCAAATTTCCAAAGTAAGTGGGTGCACAACTTAGTGATGGCCTCCCATTGGTTGGGTTGTATCGGGCCAATGACCGCACCCTCCTTGAACTCCTGTCTTTTTCATGCACCCAGCAAGCCTCGCCAACGAGGCCCACCATGCCAATGGTATGGCCAGACCAAGCATCGAGATGTAAGAAATGAAAAAGCCGACTTCAACATATCGTTCACTATTCATGACAAAAAACCATATTGCTGGCGCAAATTCGCATCTGCAATTAGCGTCAATTGAACATGTAAATATTGATGCCTCATATAACAACGATCAAACCGCTCCCCCGCCCATCACTGGCACGACAAGCCAAGGCTATATTATGCAGCTTTGGTAAATTGGATACTCTGAATCCAACTATAGAGGCTTCTACCTGCACCGAGCGAAAGAACCTGTTAGGAGGCCGGTGGGATTGCTGTATTGATTTGTTGAATTGAGTCTAATCAGTCGCGCGGCCCGAAGTATTCATTCCGAAGCGTTTCAATCTCTTCGTCTTCATGGGCGTCCAGGAGTTCCAGCGTCAGCAGGTGCGTCAGTGGACTATTCAGAGGTAAGGCGAAGCCGTATTTCACTGGATGGAAGATCGGCCCTACCACGTCCAGCGAGTCTTCGGGATGGGAATGCGCATAGTATTCCAGCACTGGCGCATCCCCCACCAGGGCATCGATCTCGTCGGTGTGCAAGGCCTCAGTCGCCTCCGCGATCGTGGAAAATTCCTGTACGTCCATGCCGCGCTCCAGTGCAAACTGCTCAGCGACACTTCCATCCAGCACAGCCACCACCTTACCCGGAAGGTCAGCGAGGCTGTTCACCTGCCGGGTCAATGTCTGGGCGGTCATAACACTTGTTACCGACGAGGTCACAAAGGCCACGACCGCGACACCGACCACCAGCCAGATCCCCTGCCATATGCGCCCTATCCATCCGAAAACATGCGCGCGGTTCGGCAGCTTTCCCGAGGTGGCGACGGTCATGACATTGTAGAAGCTTTCCGCGACCCCATCACGCCAACGGCTCGGGAAATTCGGGGTGTAGCGGCGATCAAATACGGTTAGAAACAAAGTGCCGGCCACAAGCAGCCCGGCTATCCAAAGATAGTAGCGGAGGAAGCCAGCATCTTGCAGGCCCTCGATAAGCCCTCGCAGGCCCGAAAGGGTCGGAGCATCCACCATGATACGCAGGCCACCATCATAATAGGGCTGCGTAAAATTCATGATCTTCGCCCGCTCGGAAGTGATCGTCATGTCGGCGACAGCCACGTCGATTTCACCCGCAACGGTAGCGCGCAAGATTGCCCGGATGGAGGGGTAAAAAGTGTAGTCGTATTGGAAGCCGTTATCCCTTGCGAGATGCTCCCAAAGTTCGATAGCAATACCTGATGGATCCCCGTCGGCATCTATCACAAAGGGTGGGCTTTCAATTATACCCACCCGATAGATTATATCGGCGGCGGCGGTGCTATCAGCCTGCGATAGCGTGCCGGCCTGTGTTTGAGCAACAGAGGAATCGTTCTGCTGGGCAGCGAGCGGTCCGGCCGCGGTCAAGGCCAGAGCCGCCGCCACACAGACTGATGCAACACTGTAACGAAGATAGGTTAAAAAAATGGTGGGCAGCATGGCAACCTCTATAAGCGAAGTCCGGATACTAGGGGCTAGCCGAAAAACTCCCCACATCGAGATCCAACGGCATAAAGTCGCCGGCGGGCATATCCTTGAGTGGCGGTAAGATATTCCATACCTCGTCCAAATCGGCAGTAGTAGATTCCCACTGCTCGGGTTCCACCCGGCCCGTCGCCGTAAACTCGCGATACCGATACGGAATGCCGTCTGCAGCCAGCGCGCTGGGGCTGTTCGAATAGTGAATATGTAAATGGGGTGCGCTGGTATTACCGGAATTGCCCAGTTCGCCAATCACCTCCCCCTGGCGAACGTTATCACCTTTAGCGACGCTCACTGAGCCTCTCTTCAAATGCGCGTAGAAAACATAGGTACCTCCGCCAATATCCAGGATCACATGATTGCCATCGACTGTTTCAATGGTAATAGAAGAAGGGTCGGGCAATGAACCCGGTGATTGGTCATCCAACTCATCGAGCACTTCAATGACAGTGCCATCGGCTACGGCCAAAACGGGCTCGCCATAATTGTGCCAATTCTCTACGTTGGCAGGATCCCCTTCGAAAAACATGCCGTTGTCGCCTATTTTCATCCAGTCTATGGCGAAGCGTTGCGCTACCCGAAGGCGGCCGCTGATGGTCTGAATAGAGCCTCGATGGGCGCCGGCGGGCGAGCAGCAGCCATTAATCACGACCCAATTTTCCCCTTGCAAGGGAGCCCCAACCAGGGGCAACGGTTCTTTATTAATCGCCTGAGGCACCATCAGATACGCCACGTCCTGGGGGTAGGATGAGCCCGGATTGGTAGCGGCACTGCCTGAGAATTGATGTACCACAGCGTCGGGAACGTCATCGATTGAATCAAACGCCAGCTCGATAAAGACTACCATCGATTCATTAGGTTGCAGAAAAGCGTCTCCATCCATCAGGGAAGGCGTCTGGGGTTCCAGACGAGGTCGCCCGCTCAAATTAACGCTTAACTCAATGATTTCTGTCTCTGTAATAGACCGCAGTACTCGTTCGTTATCGTAATAATCGAGCACCTTGATCTCATGAATAGAAGCGGGGATCGGGCGGCCATTGGTCAGCATAAGTTCGTAAACAATATGCCACTTGTTATCACTTCCAAGTACGGGGTAAAGCTCTTCACCCACAACCTGTCCAATTACGGCGGTAAATGCATCCGGAGTCCGAAGGATAGAACCCTCATCGATTGGCAACTCCTCGCAAGTATCGGTTGGGTTTTCTGCAGATTGGCCCCCGCTGCAGCCTGTGCCCAGCAAAGCGACGACTATCGAGAGTGCAGACAGATACTTTGTTGAAGAAAACATAACTTATTGCCTTTCAATATTGAATGCCCTGGAGGCCAAGGCTTGCATCAAATCAGAAAAAAAATGCTTGATCAATCAAAAATGCTACCCGTATCGTTAAAGTGCTATGAAGTTCCGTCGGCAGATTCTATTAGAGAAAAATATCGAGGGCTACATTTTCAGGACGGATCCGGACCGCATGAACCCTGAATGCTTGCATAGCATCGAATTAGATTTTTCCCAAGCTGGGAACTGGTGAACCAACTGCCCTATTGAAGGCGGCGACCGAGAATCAGGTTTGATTATAGATATCGTTGGGGTATCGCCTATCGTGTTTTTTTATTTGCTTTGTTCTGTTGCTCCATTTATCAAAACGTGAATGGGCAGGTTAATTTTCCGGCTGCAAAAATCCAGTGTTTAGATTTATACCACTGTCCTATTCCATTCACTGAACAGCCAGATCCTGAAATTTCGATAGTGATTTAGACCTACCCGATGCCCGCTAAGACCGACTGGACTTTGGGCTGCCCTCTCAGGGATATGGGGTGAGGCGACTTCATTTTATTTGCCAGTACCCCGTTAGGTTACAAGCACCCTGCTACGTACAAACAAGCCTAGCAACCCGGTAAGCAGGAGTACCAAAGGAGCCGGTGCCGGAACCGGCGATGGCCCTGGGTCATCCAACAGGGAGGCAATGGTTCGCACCTGGCCATCGCCAAACCGGAAGAACTCGAAGTTGCGGAATGCCAGCACGCTGCCCGAATCGTCCGCATTGCTGAAGGCCAGGGTAAAAGCGTCCAGACCGGCGTTCGGCATTGCCAATAACGACCCGATGTCTGCCAGACTGAGCAGGGAATCAAAAACAAGGGTGTCGTCATCGGCCCCGCCGTCGAAGAACGCCGCCCCATTAAGCAGTGCTTCGGCAAACTCAATGGCAGTTGTGCCAAAGATATCCGGACCGATGCCCGACCCGGCGCCGACCAGAGGCGCCATCAGACCCGATAGCCACAGCTCGTCCGCTCCAGCCCCGAAATCCACCAGTCCACCCATGACACCGCCGGGGAATATCTCCAGCATATCCGCACCCCCAGCAAGGGACATGGCGATACCTCTGCGGCCGGTAATTGACCCACTGTTTGTAATGCGCTGGGAACCCATGTCGGCCGCATCGACGGCGATGCCGACCTCACCGATGACGGATCCTGTATTCTCCACTCTCAGGGCTGGCTCTGCACCAGTCGTCGCGGCCAGCGCGATGCCGTCATTCGCTGCGTTGATCGTACCGGCTACACGTATTGTGCTGGCCTCTGGCCCGGTGTGCCCAATAGCGATGCCGTTTGACCCCTCCCCTGTTGTCTCTATCTCGCCAGAGGCCGCCAATGTGATGTCAAAAGCGCCGCCCTCACCGGATATGCCGTGAGAACCGGCTCCTGAAGTAGTGATGATGCCATCATAGGCCAGGGTATTGGCTGCAGCTACGGTCGGGTCAGACAGCAGGAGGGCCCCGTGAGCGCCGTCGCCGGAGGTGGCGAGTGTGCTGTTATCGACCACAATGTTAGCGCCAGCGCCCACCACGAGGGCGTTGGAGCGTGAGCCACTACTGGCGATATCAAGCCCGAACATTCCGACATCGCTTGCGACCGTAATCGGGCCGGGTCCAATCAAACCACGGTTGCGCAATTCCTCAGTTTTGGTAGCTAGCTCTGCCTCTAGAAAGCTGCCACTCAAGGGCGTGCCAGCTATAGATCTGCCCAGGCCCGCGCCGAGAATCATGCCGTCAGCATCGGCCCCCGAAGTCCGCACTTTTACGGTAGATGCTAGAAGCGTATACACCGACGTATCTGAATTTGTATCGAAGGGGTCCAACACCACACCCGCCGCGTTGTCTCCGCTGGTGGTTACATCAATATTGGCAATCGCTAACTGACTGTTAACCACCAGCGAACCCGCGTTATTGTCCGGTCGGTCGCCAATCACAAGACCTGTAGAGGCGGCGCCCTGTGTGACAATCGTCAACGTATCAATAACCGTCGTGGCGAGGGAGCCTGTTGCATTGCGCAGGACCGTATCTATGACCGCACCGGCAGAATTGTCGCCTTCGGTAGTGATGCTATGGTTTTCCAGTAACAGTAGAATGTCTGAATTGACTACACCCGCACCGAAACCGTTGATGGTCAAACCGGCAGAATCTGCACCCTTGGTCATAATGTTGGTATTGTCACCAAAAATACTACGCGTCATATTCGCTACAGGGCCGCCGGATGCGTCATTACTGTCCTGATCACCCAGCGTCACACCGGCCGAACCTTCGCCGTGCGTGCTAACAGTTACATCGTCGTAAGTGATGAGGGTTCCGCTATTGGAACTGCCCATTTTGCGCACTCGCCAGCCTGATGAGTCATCTCCCTGCGTGGTTACGTTTGCGTCGAGCAAATCATATGAAAACACGCTGCTAGTGCCCGTGATTCCTCCAACGTCTATACCAGTCGAGTCGGCCCCAGCTGTGCCTATTTCGACGCCCAACATCGATACTGTTTTGGCGGAACCGCTGGCCAGTGCACCGATCTCAATGCCCGCCGATGCATCGTCGGTGGTCGATGCGATCAGCACCTTGATCGTGGTCTCTGACGCACTGGAAGACCCAAGGCCGCCGACGATCAGGGCACCACTGTTTGTGCCTGTGGTGGACAGTGTCGAGTCCAGAACCGTGACCGTCTGATTGGAGTTGGCCGATAGGCTGGTATCATTTCCAAGAGTGACGGCGACCGCCTCATTACCGGAGGTGCCAATATCTGCGCCGCTCAAAAAAGTGGTCATTGAGTGTGTATCACCACTATTATTTACGCTAATACCGCTGGCACCATCACCTGCAGAACGCAGGTTGACGTCAATACCGACCAAAGTAGTGATGCTTGATGCCCCATTTTGTATATTGAGCAAGCGAGAATCGCTGCCCTGCGAGCGCAGTGACGCATCCTCCAGAAACACCAGGATATCGCTTCCTGAGCCGGCAACCAGGTCTATTAAGCTGGAGCGATCGCCACGGGTCTCGAAACTCGCGCGCTCGGCAGTCACGCTGAAGCTGGAGGAGCCTCCCGGCGTGGAAGCCCGGATCAGCGCAGAATCATTGCCCTCAGTGAGATAGCCAGGGCTGTTCGTATTGGTCGGCGCATCGGTAATCGATACCGTCAGCGTTGAACTATCGTTGCCCGTGAACGCTATACCGCCGGAGCGTTCACCGCTGGTATGAATGACGGGTGAATCGGCCGGCCTGCCCTGTGCCTCGAAGTTTGCCACTGAGTTAGTGGCTGCGCCGAGATTTACAGCAGTGGCATCATTGCCGGTGGTTACAATATGCCCACCGGAGACAATTTGCACACCCATTGCGGAATTGGCACCACCGCCATCAAACGCTGTTGCGCCATCGGCCGATGTCCGGATGGAGCCCCCGTCGCGCAGAACAAGCTCACCAGCGCTGCTGCTACCCTGAAAGACCAAACCGCCTTCGCCACTGGAGTCGATCACACCGTTACTCTGCACCATAACCCGTGTCGATGAAGCACTGCCACTGGAGATCGCGCTACCCGCGGCACCGCTGGATGTTACGAGCCCACCGCCTACGACAACTTCGTTCATTGCAGTAGATGACAGCAAACCACCAAGCAGCAATCCTGGAGGTGGCTGCGAGATCGGGACGCCGCCGATAATGCCACTTACCGCGTTCATTGCCCGGTCTGCGGACACAGCTTTGGCAACTGTCACGGCATCCTTAATAGCGTCAATATCGCCGATGACAGCTGCGCCCGGCCCGGACGCTGTGCCAAGGCGAACGGCATCCGTTGCCGTATTGCTAACCTCTCCAGCAACGGTAATATCTGCGCCGGAGCGCAAATCAATCGAGGCACCACTGGCGCCCGCAACCGCTGCAGCGGCCTGGACGTCAACGCTGACATTGTCAGCGCCAGCACCCTGCACGCCAATAGTGTCAGGATTGGGGGCACCTGAGGTACAAACAACCGTGTCACCTGTCAACGGCGCATTGTCCGAGCAAACGGCGAAAGCGGTGTTGCCTGCAAGCAAATACAGGACGCCGATGATGGCTGCACTGGGTGCCCTACGTGTCAGCCGTGTTGATCTTGAGTTGTGAGTGTTAGTCCGATGAAAAAATCTGACGCTGCGGGTAACAATGAGCATAATCGGTACTCCAACAATGACTGATTTTTTTCGAAAGTGTCGAGAAAAATGCAAGAGCTATGCCAGAGTGAAATAGCAGATTATTTACAGTGTGTTAGCGAGTTTGAGTGTGCAGCGCAGGGGGCAGATTGTAAATAAAGCTGACAGTTTTTTAGCATAAAACCCCTTAATATTGGTCACTTATGCTTAGATACATGTGCTCAACAGCAAGATGGTCGAGCGGGTATTTCCCCTGCGCCACAATGCGGCGGGTTCTGCATTTTCCCTCTAGATTCAGCAATGGGGAAAAACCAAATTTACGCGCGATTAGATGTGGAAAAACCTTCAAACGTTTTTTCCAACTCAATTCATCCAAACAGCAGGTATCTGCCACCTGATCTCATGCTACGGAACAACTCCATTGAGCGTAAGCCTATGGCATATATACATTCGTAACATAATTGAGAAGTAACCCAACAAGAAGAACAGGAGTGGCAGGCCCAAATAGTGCGACTAACCCAGGAATATCTAAGTACATATACTCAAATATATTCCGCACATGGTAGAGACATATACTTATATACAAGCACAATAGGCGATTGTATCGTGTCAGGATAATTTACGAAAAGGCGAATTACGGTTCACATCCTATGCGGCCTATTTCGAAATATTTCTTGAAATCAATAACTTGAAATAGGTGGCCTGGAAGTTGCTTTTCTGCCAGCAGTAAATACTTTTGAACAAACACCTCATAACTTGTAAGAACCACAGCATCAATTAGAAGACTATGAGGAAAGTGTTATCAAATACCACACCAAGGGCGTGAAGTGATGTTGTGTAGTTTGGCCTTTTACAGCTTATTCGCTTTAAGTACAGCGACATAGAGTCGCCGCAAAATGGACTTACCAAAAATATCAGAGGGCAATATCCGCGTTTCTCTATTCTACGATATTTCGGATTGGGCTTTTCATAACGTCGCACAAAATATACAGCGCGTTGCGCGCGCCCCTTACGTTATCAAACTGATTGCACGTGATGATTGGTTTGGCATACCAGGCAAGCCGGACCAGATTATTGCGGAAAGCGATCTTGCAGTCTTCTTATGGCGGTTCGATCTACTGGCTTTTCTGGATACGCTGAGTAATAGCTGTTGGCGGCAATTGATGACAGGGCCGCGCTGCGCATTTGTCACGCTCGTTTATGATCATGTCTATTCTGATGAGTGCGACCTCCGAACGCACGGGAATCCGTTCGCGGTTGCTGATTGTATCGGCGCATCGTCCTCCCGGTTGTGTCGCTACTATGGCGCTACCGAACACCTTCCGGATATAGATCATTGCATACCTGATGGAGTAGACCTCGAGCTATTCTCACCGCAGGCAGATGCGCCCGTTGAAGAAAGGCCACTGAGCATCGGATGGGTTGGCAACAGCGCCTGGGGCATTACGCTCGGCCATGATTTCAAAGGCACGCGAATGATACTCGAACCCGCGTTGGACCTTCTGCGAAATAGCGGATTGCAGTTCACACTGCACATTGCAGATAAGGCCGAAAGACCACTACCGCGCACTGCAATGCCCGATTTCTACAAAAACATCGACGTGTTAGTGTGCAGTTCCTTGTTCGAGGGAACACCCAACCCGGTATTAGAAGCTATGGCCACTGGAACCGCCGTTGTTTCCACTGATGTCGGAATTGTGCCCGAAATATTCGGGCCATTACAAATGCAATTTCTTTTGAAGGAACGCAGTGCCGAAGCCCTGGCCTCCGCTCTGGCACGCCTGTTCCGCGAACCTGAAACGCTGGCTGCCCTTAAGCGTGAAAACGTGCAGAGGCGCGAATCGTTGGACTGGCATACACGCTGGCCTGCCTGGCAGTCGCTGTTCGAACAAGCCAGGGAAAATGCGTTGACCTGCCAGGGTGCAACAGAGGCACTGGCCACCTTTCGAGCACGGCCCAGAACCCGGACCTCACGTGTGCGCCAGATTATGGCGACCAGCAGGGTAGCTTTCAAAAGCTACTCATTCCTACTGACCAGATGGCCAAGCTTTATACGTTGGTCAAAGAGACTATTGGCGTACGGGACACAATGACAATGCACCACGCTATCAACTATCGCCAGGCGACCCCCGCTATTTCTGAAGTAACATCAGATTGATTACGCCACCCCTTAATTTCTGCCCCTTCCAAAGACATAAGGAGGTCAATAGAGCATTGTGACGCGGCCTCGTATACTTCTCTGCCCGGATACACCGAACTGGGCGTATGACAATATCTGTGACCATCTCGAGAGCAATCTTTCAGACCGGTTCGATTTCAAACGCTTTCACATGGCTGGAGTAGTCGGCTACCCCGAGGTATTTCTGAACCAGGTGTTCATGATCAGGGAGGAGTTCGACATCCTGCATCTTTTCTGGCGCGAGGATTGCCACTTCCTTACCAATCCGGAAGTGATATTCAAAGCAGCAACAGCGTTTCGACAAAGTCCCGAGGCTTATTTCAGGGCAATGAGCCGTGTTGTCGTCACGTCCTCTGTCTATGATCACCTGCATTTGGAGCCGCAACATTTTCTTTGGCGCGAACGTTTTTTTTCCTTCGTAGATGGTTACACGGTTTCCTCCAAATTACTCGATAGCATCTATCGGGACATCGACCTTTTTCCAGATCCTCTTGCGATAACCCCCGACGGGGTGGATACAAGCCTCTTCAAGCCCGATAAGCTTGAGAGATTGGGCACACAGGGCAGGCCCTTGATTGTGGGATGGGTCGGGAATCCGCATTGGGGTAATGACCCGGTGCGCGATGCCAAGGGAGTGAGTTCCATCCTGAATCCGGCACTGGATCTTCTCGCAACTGAGGGAGTCGAAGTTGTGCCTCACTATGCAGACTCCAGCATCCGCATGCGCAGCCGGCAGGAGATGGCAGAATATTATAGTGAGATCGATGTGCTGGTTTGCGCATCGGAGGTGGAGGGCACGCCAAATCCGGTGCTGGAAGCCATGGCTTCCGGCGTTCCGGTCGTTTCGACCCGAGTCGGTATCGTACCGGACGCTTTAGGCCCCTTACAGCACGATTTCATATTATCCGAACGGTCAGTTGAGGCAATGGCATCAGCCCTGAGACGGCTGGCCCAGGATCGATCGCTACTTGTGCAACTGTCCACTGAAAACCTGGAGCGGTCCCACAACTGGACCTGGGCGGAGACAACAAAAACTTGGTCGGTGTTCTGGGACAAGGCCACAAAGAATCACCGCATACGGCGTGCGCTGAAATTCCACCTTCTGCGAGAGGGGTACAGCGCCTGGTATGCCGACAATGTCAAATATAACGAGCGATGGTCACTTGCTTCTGGACCAGCTATTACACATCGCTCTATCAAGCAGCGGATCGCCGACTGGATATATCACAGCCCGCGACTAGCAAAAATTTACAATAAGCTGCGCGGGCGATCATGACCGGACAACACCGGGGTGACTAGGGATAGGACGCGCTTTTTCGCGATATTGATGCCCTGGGGCCGTGTGGGGAGCAATCTTGTCACCATGGCACTGGCAGCATCCGAAAATATCGAAATCGACAATGAACCGGCGACGCGCTTGAGTACATCGGGACATCAGGAAGGTTGGTCGAAAGAGATGATTGGTGCTCGGCAATTGGAGCATCTCTCAAGCTTTCATGAGGCGCACCGCGATGCGGGCGGAGCAGCTGGCTTGAAGCTCTCTCATCGGTCACTCATCGCGCCCCGCGACTATGCGGAATGTCTTATCGAACTGGATTTTCTTCCAATTATTATGTTGCGCAACAACTTTCTCAAATGCGCAGTATCGCAGATGCGAGCCCTGGCCCGGGTAGAAGCGCTGCGAAGACAACGCCCCAATTGGCGTAGCCCATGGGCTGTTGGCCGAACGGAGCCGAAACCCGGCCCTACAACCATCGACCCCACAGAAGCAATCCGACTCACTCAGGTATTCGAAAAACACCATCTCGCGCTTCTGGAGACATCCAGGGCCGCCTTCACTCGAGATACCATTCAGATAGAATATCGTCAACTTGCTTCAAACCCCGGTGCGACGATCGAGAGACTATTTCGAGCACTGGATCTTTCCCCTCCCAAACGGATACGGGTCCCGCACAAGAAGGCGACGTCCGATCTACTGAGCCAGGACATTACCAACTACACGGAATTCGCAGAAGCAGTTCATAGGGCTGGACTGGGCCATTTCCTGGCGGCGGACAGCTAAGCTGTAGATACCAGCTTGTCAGGTCGCAATAGAGTTAAAAGACGCTCAAAAATGCCCTGCGGCGGCGTCTCGGTTTGCAGCAGTATATCGACCCTATTCGCCTGTATTTCAATCACATAAAGGCAATAGTCATCGGCCATCTCGTTATGCACGATACTAGCCCCTTCGCAACTGGCGATGTGTACGCGAGGAGATCCGTTGGTACGCAAGCGGAAAAAACTTCCAACAGGTCCATTGACTACAACCTGGTCGACCGTGATATTCACCTTCCATTCGCTCTCGAAAAATTGCTTCAGAATGTCAGCCGCATCAGATGTTGACCGAAAAACCAACCAGGGAAACTGCGATTTGACCTGTGCGAACATTCTGGCCAGTTGATCGTATAAGCCCGGCTTGCCATGTCGTCGGCGCCACGGACGACCGTTAGGGTTACGGGCGGCCTCTTGCGTTCTTCCAGGGCCAGGCACATCAGTGAGATCATCAGGATGCATGAAATGTGTCCAAACACCCAGAGCAGCTACCTGGTTTGCACAGTCAAAAAATAGTTGCGGCGAACTTTCGTGACCGCAGGTTGCGCGGGGCAGACAAAACAGTGCGTTGTTCCAGGGTTCGGGGCCAAAGTCCTGTTGCGTGGCAACTTCCCGGGCACTGTTTAAAACACTGGAAATACTCTTGATACCCGGGAGACCTGCCACAAGTGCGGCAACACCAGTGCGATCGTACATGTTCATGGGCGGCACGTAGCTGGCGGGCAGTGCGCCAAGCCCCGCTGCGTCCCATTCCACTTTTGCCCGCTCTATAGATCTCTCCATGGCCGCCTGATTTGGCCAGTTTTCGACCGTAAACGGCAGATGATTGTAGCCGTGTAAGCCAATTTCAGCTGGCGGCAAACGTCCGATGGCCGCTGTGATTGCCGGATCAATCTTCACCAGGCCAGGCTGTGGCTGAGGCATCGCGGCTTCCTCCACGACGTTCGAATAGTCGAATGCGACAAAGCAAGTTAGGGCAATATCGTAGCCTTTCGCGAGACGATAAACATCTGGCCACCATATATGACTATAGAATTCATCAACCTTCGCAGATCCGCCCAGGTCAGCGCTGGGAGCAGGTAACGGGGCTGGAAAATCGTCAACCTGGACGACCCCCGCATTGGCAACTGGAACAACTGAAATCCGAACAACACTCTCCAGAGACTCGATGATCAAACCACGCATTCGCCTCTCGCTACAGATGGTGGTATTCCAAAATAGAACAAACCCATTGCCAAACTGCGTGCGCCAGGCCAGCGGCTTTCCGGTCGAGGTCGTTGCCACAACACAGGCATGTGCGCTCGGTACCACATCAAAGGACGCATGCCCGTCGATCACTGAAGGGTCGAGAATCAAACCTTGGAAAGATGGCAGAACGCGTGAGGGGAAGACCAGGCCACCAGCCTGAAAGCTCGACACAAGGGCGGCAGAACGATCCTGAGAGACAATCCCAAACAGTCCGCAGAAATTGTCGCTCAGGCCACGATGGAGAACGACCAGGCCGCCACCAGCTGTGACAAAGCTCTCAAGTGAATTGGCCAAACCTTCAATTGCCTGGTCCAGGCGTTCGGTGCAAACAAGGACGGCGTTGAAATCGTCAAGCTCAGGCAAGGGGTCGGAAATTTCACAAGTTACGAAGGCGATATGTACTTGCGTGAGCGCCACTATCGTATTTTTTGCCGTGCGCTCTCCGAATTCATCCCCACGATGCCGCAGCACAGCAACTCTGGCACTTCCCGTTAGCTCGCTCGCTGTCATAAAACGCGTTTCGTGTTGCATGCATCAAGCATGGCTATCAGATCTCTGTAACGCAAGGCGCGTATTGCTTCTCTCGTGATGAGGTATCCCGCCTCTCCTGCTTGTACTGCTGAAACAACAAGACAAACCCTATTACCGGCAGGAAGAGGTCAGTCCAAAATATCACCCCGGCGTTTCCCGGAGCGAAGTTATTTGCTGTAACCATCTGGTACACATGACCTCCGGCAGCACCCCACAGAAAGAGCGATGGCCCAATAACAGCGGCAGCGCGAAAAGAGAAACTCTGCCTGAAGGCAATTATCCCTACAACAGCGAAGCCCAAACTGGCGTAACCCACTTCATATTGGAACGGACTGTTCTTCCAACCAATAAATGACGCAGCCATTTCTGCGAAAAATACATGCATGACGAAGTTGTAGAAAAAACTTATCCCGATGCTAAAAAGAAGGTAGTAGGAAAAGAGCGCCTCAACAATCTGTCGTCTCTGCAAGGGCTTTTTCCTGGTCGAAAGTACGGCAAGGGAGATCACTAAGCCAATGACCAGAAACGTCAGCGTAAAGTTGCTGAGTACAAACTTTATCAATTCGGCAATCATTCAATTTCTCCGCCTGTTGCACAGCACAGATATAGCGCTTTTTTTGCTAAAATGCCATGCGACACGGGGTTACCAACTGGCTTCTACTTTCGGTTGGTAGCCTGACTTTTTCGCTTCACCTGGGATAGCTTTTTCAAAAAATCTATCCCGTGCTCTATGGTAGGGTTTATAACCCATAAAGCGGTCTGGCACATTGCCTTTATCCCATTGCTGCCATTGCGCATACATCGCTTTAGCGAGCGCGCCATTCTCGGACAAAATGTCATTCGATTCACTTACATCATCTGGTAGATAAAACATTTGCGGCTTTTTGCTATCTTTATCTTTCAAATACTTGGTACTGTCTGAAATGAGTATAGACCAGTGACTCCTGGCACTTTCACCGCTTCGCCAAAACAAGGCATTATGCGGTGCATCCAGTTTTTCTCCAGTAACAAACGGGATTAAATCAACGCCTTCCAGCGCCGGAGAGCCCAGGCTGCCACCGGCCTGGGCAACAGCAGTACTGGCGATATCCAATGCAATAACCGGATATTGATAACGTGTACCCGCGGGAATTCTCGCTGGCCAGGAGGCGACGAATGGCACGTGGACACCACCATCATAGAAGTTGGCTTTCCCTCCTCTAAAGGGTGCATTTGATGAGCCATTACTTTTACCCGGATTTGAATCTGATGCTAGCGGACCGCCGTTGTCACTCAAAAAGAAAATCAGCGTGTTTTCATAAATTCCGTTCGCTATCAACGCGTCAATAATTTCACCAATACCGCGGTCCATGACATCAACCATAGCTGCATAAATACGGCGCCTTTTGTCGGCAATATGCGCATAACGAGCAATATCTTCAGCGGGCGCTTGCAGTGGCTGGTGTGGTGCGCTGTAGGCCATATACAGAAAAAATGGTTTATCTTTGTTATCTACAATAAATTGTACCCCATCTCTACTGAACGCCGTTGTCAGGTACCCCTCAAAGTCCGCCACACTTTTATTACGGACGAGGCCTTGTAAGTACCCCTCCTTTACTGGCTGACTGATATCAATATCGAAATAGTCATGGCCACCTCCCAAAAATCCGTAAAAATAATCAAACCCGCGTTGGTTCGGATGAAAGCCATCTGCAGCCCCTATATGCCATTTCCCGACAGCCCCCGTTATATAACCAGCCTCCTGCAGACGTTTAGGGAATAGCTTTTCGGTTGGATCCAAGCCCATCAATGTATTGGCAGGATCATAAGCCGGGTTGGCACCAAAACCGAATCTCTGTTGATAACGTCCAGCCAATATGCCTGCGCGACTTGGCCCACAAAAAGGATGGGTGACGTACCCCCGCTCAAAGACCACCCCCGATTGTGCTAACGTATCCAGATTAGGTGTTTTTATATCTTTCGCGCCGGTAAAACCGGCATCGGCATACCCCATATCGTCAGCGAGAATAACAATAATATTCGGTTGCTTGGCTAGTGCAGAAAGGGAACAAAGACAAGTTAACAGTAAAAGTATTCTAGTCATCCAGACAATCTCTTCTAATGACTGTCCCGAGTAGGCATAGGGGCAGACTGATTAGTGCGTACATTGACAGAATTGCGCAGTAATTGTAAGAATTGAGGCCGGAACGGAAGGCGCCTATAAACCTCATTTTCTATACAGCGAATCGCTGACTGACCTGGCAATCAATGGGGCATTTTAAAGAGGCTGCGCACCCACATCCTGAGGAATTGTGACCAAGCTGACTTGCTGTGCGCGAAAAATGTCACACAGACTACTTTCACGTCTCAAAATATAAAGTGCTCGGCCTCTTCACCGGGACTTTGCGCCTCAAGGCTCATTAGGCCCTACGGCGTCGTAAGGAAGCGCCAGGGTAATGCTACGGCCCACGCCTTGACAGGCATAATTATGCTAGCGGAAGTCAGATATATCCAATATCCTGTTTATACTACAATTCACAGTCGAACCCTCGAATACCAATGGGCCCTTAATCAGGACAGTTCATGAGCAACTGGCGAAAGCACCCCGCCTCCGTCGTCATCCTGAGTTTCGTTATTTACAGTTGCCTGGCCCAACTGGGAGCACTGCTGTTTCTTCGCTCCGGCATCCTCGGTCCCTTTTGGGCACTGGCCGGATTCGGTCTGGCGATCTACCTGATACTCGGAAGATACGCACTGATTGGAATATTTCTGGCGTCCCTGGGCAGTCACCTCCTCCTTGCCATTTCCGGTTTCGAAGCTTACTCGAGTAACCTACTCACAGGTTCCGCAATACTCTCCCTCGGTACGGTCCTCCAGTTAATCGTAAGCGGCGCTCTGATACGCAGATTTTGCGCGCTGCCGCTACAGCTCACCTCTCTCGCCGCTGTCTGCCGATTCCTCCTGCTGTCAGGCCCGCTGGGCTGTCTCTTTGGCAGTTCGGTAGAGGTTGCATGGGCTGTGGTGAGCCAGGACTTGACACTACTGGAGGCTGTTTCCCTCAATTTTACAGGCTGGCTTGGGAACAGCCTGGGTGTAATGTATTTTACTCCCATATCCTTGTTGTTAATTCCGAACGATGTGTTCGACACGATATCCGATCGCTGGAAGGTGCTTATTCCGGCGCTTGTGCTTTTTGTGCTGGTGAGAACGGCATTTATGATCTCTACCACCCAGTTCAATAACGAAAGGCAAAACGAGTTCAACGACAATACTTCCGCTTTCCTGGAGGAGCTCGCACTCACCGAAAATGTCGCCAACGAATTACTGCACGCTATTGCCGGGCTGTATCGCAGCACTGAAAGTACACTACCAGCAGACTTTCGTACGTTCATGAACGATGTGCAGCCAGAACACATTTTCTGGCGATCCATCAACTGGGCACCCTATGTACCCTATCGCAACCTCAATCAATTTTTGCGGCTTGCACAAGATCAGGTGCATCCCTTATACCAGATCAAAAAACTGACTGGCACCGGCGGTGATACTGTCGCCGCACCCAGGCAGGAGTACTACCTGCCCATTCTGAATGTCTACCCTCTGGAAGAAAACAGGGCCGCACTCGGCCTGGATTTGAGCACACACCCGGTAGTAGCTAGTACCGTAGAGCAGGCCATTGCGAGCGGCACCGCCATGGCTACCCCCCCATTTGCGCTGCTTCAGGCGTCCGGAAACGATACCGGCGTGTCGGTTTACTACCCGGTCTACCGGCAGAATCACTCGTTCCCGAAGGGAGAGGGAAAACCCACTGATTTGATGGGCATAGCTAATATCGCATTTGAATTTGACAAATTACTGCAGTTTATTCACGCCAAAACCAACGGGAAAGACTATGGGTTTCGCCTGATTTTGGACGGCACGCAAATCCAACTTGGAGGCAATGGTAAAGCTGCATATCGAAGTGATGCATTGTTCCTGCGCAGTGTCGAGACACAATTTTTTGGCCGGAAATACCAGGTACTTTTTTCCAGTAGTGCGGAGTTTGATCAACTGTTCCTGAGCGCTTTTGGTTGGGCTGTTTATATCCTGATTTTCGTTTCTGGTCTCATCGGCATTATATCTCTGCTGGCTATAACAGGCTTGAACCAGCAACTGAAACAGCAAGTCGAGACACTAGAAACGAATGATTACCTGCTGCAGGAAGCTCAAAAAAGGGCTCATCTGGGGAGCTGGGAGTGGCGCGAGACACCCCCATCTCTCAGCTGTTCTGAGGAGATGTACCGGATCTGGGGAGTAGACCGTGAGAGCGGGCTAGACTACGAAACCTGGTGGTCCAGGGTACACCCTGATGACAAGGACAGAGTTCGTGCGATTTTTTCCAAGGCCAGTTCTGGCGGTAATCTGACTCCATTCGAATTTCGAATTGTCGCCCCGGATGGGACAGTAAAAACTGTTCTCTACGAGGGGGTGGTGATAACCGATGCCGACGGTCATGCGACCAGAGCTCACGGTTCAGTGGCAGATATTACCGAGAGAAAAGCGTATGAAGCAGAACTGATCAGCGCCCGGGAAGAGGCAGAGGCGGCCAACGCGGCAAAAACTACCTTCCTGGCGATGATCACTCACGAGATACGCACTCCGGTCAGCGCCCTTATTGGAATGCTGGATTTAACATTCAAGACCCCGCTGTCACAACAACAAAACAAGTACCTGAAAAGTGCGCGCCAGTCGGCGGAACTCTTGTCCCATGTTGTGAATGAAGTTCTCGACTACACCAGGATAGAAGCAGCTGAACTTAAACTGGAGTCCATTCCACTTGATTTGTATGCCGTGCTGGACGAAGTCGCAAACACCCTGGCACTTAACGCCCAAAAGAAGCAACTGGAGCTTATCTTCGAGATAGATCCACAACTTCAAGCCCAGCTGATTGGCGACCCCATGCGCCTGACACAGGTGTTAGTAAACCTGGTCGATAACGCGATCAAATTCACCAGCAGCGGCGAGATCACACTGTCGGTGAAATCGGTGCACAATAGTGGCGGCCAGATGTCGCTGCGGTTTGCCGTCCGCGACACTGGCATCGGCATCGAACCGGCGACACAGGCCCTGCTGTTCGAACCTTTCACCCACGCTGATATCTCGACTTCACGCCGCTTCGGCGGCACCGGGCTTGGGCTGATGATATCCACGCGACTGGTCGCAATGATGGGCGGTGATATCACGGTGGAAAGCGAGCCAGGGGTTGGCAGCACTTTCGCATTCATAGTGCCATTCAGCTACGCCAAAGAGCCAGGTGCAACGTCTTTGCACTTATCTCCAGCGCTGACGAAAAAAAGGATACTCTTACTGGACGACAACAGAGCCGCACTGGAATCTTTGGCGGCAATGCTTGAACAGTTGGGCTTCGATACTACCCTGACAAGCTCCGGCGGCGAGGCAGCAAGTGCCCTCAATACTGGCCAGCAGAACGATAATGCATTTGACCTTGTGCTGATAGACTGGTCTGCGCGCGAGCTTGACGGACAACGCTCTGTCGATTGGGTAAGCCTGAAGGTTGGAGAAAACATGCCGGCGATCATCGCCATGACCAGCGCCGGTGATGAGGAGGGCCTTAGTGGGGATTCACCAAACCCTGCAGTACGTGGCTCCCTCAGCAAACCGATCGTGCTGCCATCTTTACTGCGAGCGATCTCCGTCGCGCTGGCTGTGGATGAGCCAGCCAATAATGCAGAGGCCGCTACTGCCCCACCCGCGGCCACTTCCGATCAGGACTTAAAGGGACTGCGTGTATTGCTGGTAGAAGATGATGAGTTTAACCAGGCGGTTGCCACCGAATTACTCGGTATTGCGGGGCTGCTGGTGCTGAATGCAAACAATGGTCGTGAAGCACTCGAGATATTGGAGACCACCCCGGTCGACTGTGTCTTGACGGACATTCAGATGCCTGAAATAGGCGGTTATGAACTCAGTACGCGAATTCGCAGCCAGGCCCGCTTCAAGGATCTACCCATCATAGGGATGACTGCAGGCTCGGCCACAAGTGGCCGTGAGCAAGGCCTGGCAGCGGGCATGAACGACCTTGTCATCAAGCCTTTTGTGTTCCGTAAGCTGCTAGCCATGATCGCCAGACTAACAGGCCGTATCTATATCGACGACAAAGCCAGAAAATAGCTGCCGGGCTTTGAATTGAGACAGATGCATGTGGTGCCATGGCGATGCAAGTGCTGGCATGCGGGAAATGATGTGCTCTGTCACCCGGTGCTGTGCAGGTACACAGCGGATATCCGGAAGAGCTTAACAGTTACGTGCCATCAAGCTATGGGCGCGTCACTGGTCGTTTCCGAGCCTTCGGCAACAACGTCTGGCAAATGCTCCTCCTGGAATTGCTCCACGTGTTTCTCGACAGCGCCCACCTTACGGCCATACTGGGCGATGTGGAATGTGGCATCACCCTCATAAACCAACGGTAAGTTGGTACGCCCTATTACCATACCGTCGTTGGGTGCCAGTATTGCTGTCTCCCTGGTGCCCAGAGGATCGGCAACCATCGCCATTATTTGCCCGGTGACAACCTTGCCGCCCAGTGGTACGAACGTTCTGAGAATGCCACTTTCTGGTGCGCGTACCCAGCCAGTCTGATTACTGATAACCAGAGCGGGGGGCGCCCTTTTACTGCGTGTTTTTGGCAGCATTCCAATGCTTCGCATGACATTGATAATCCCCTTTACGCCGGCCCGGATATACGTCTCTTCGAAGCGAAGTGCCTCCCCCGCCTCGTAGAGCAGCACAGGGATTCCCGTCTCACCGGCACAGGCTCGCAGGGAACCGTCACGAATTTTTGCATCGATAGCCAGCGGCACACCAAAAGCCTCCGTCATAGTCCGGGTCTGGGGGTCGTCCAGGTCGGCGCGAATCTGGGGGAAGTTACTTCTGTGTCGCGAGCCGGTGTGTAAATCTATGCCGTGAGAACACTTACTGACAATTTCCTGAACAAAGGTATGGGCTACCCGCCCGGTCAGTGAACCTTTGGCAGAGCCGGGAAAAGATCGATTAAGATCCCGGCCATCGGGTAGGTAACGGGTGTGGTTCAGGAAACCGTATACATTCACTATCGGTATTGCCAGCAAGGTACCGCGAAGATTTTTCAGCGCCTTGTGCTGGAGCAAACGCCGTATAATTTCCACACCGTTGATTTCATCGCCGTGTATGGCTGCGCTGATGAACAGCACAGGGCCCGGGCGTTTGCCACGCACAACCTGCACCGTAATCGAAAGGTCATCGTGCGTATACATGGGCGCCACAGGAACATCAATAACCCGGTGTTCGCCCGGCTTAATAGCAATGCCCCCGATAGTGAGTTCACTCATAGATAACTTCCAGCAACACTGCTCTGATTACGAAACGCAGACATAGGCCGACCACTATTGAGCATGGATTTCATTTGCCACCTGCAGGGGGTTCTTCTTTTTTGACATTGCGCTTTTTTCTACCCATTAAGTAGGATTTTCCTGGATCGACCACATATCGCCCCTCCATTGCTGTGCGCCCCAGTAACACTCTGAACTTCATTGAATCCCGATCAGTCAGTGTCACTTCCACCTTGTGTGTGCGGTCGCCTATCGATACCTCCGTCTCCACAACATAGCGTAATTCTTCGTGCCCTCCTGAATCTCTCACCAGCCGCTGATCCATTACCGGCGCCATGCAACTGAGCACTTTACTGGTATTGCGTTGGTTGGGATGGATATCAAAACGCACCCACAACTCACCGTCGCGGTCAAAAGGCTCCACCAGAAACGCATGCAGGCAACTGGTGCGAGCGCCAGTATCGACCTTGGCCTTTATCTGAAAAATGCCAAGACCGGGAAAGCCTATCCACTCCCGCCAACCTATAACTGTTGGCTCATCTATCACCGACACAATAGCGTTCCCCGTTTATTTTTCTTCGCCTAAATGTGTATCCAGTTCCTGCACTACCGGCCGACGCCTGCGCCGTGTGCGAGCGGGAATCATTCCCCTCATGGATTCGAGTTTGCCAAAGCACAACAGCTTGTCGCCCGGTTCGAGCACACGGTCTTTCCGCGGATTGGGAATAACCTTGGCGCCACGATATAAGGTCAGGATATTGATATCGCTTTCTGACAGTTGAGTTTCAACAATCGTCTGACCTATAAACCTGGACCCTTCCGGCACATATATCTCACTCACGCCGTAACCTTTACTGACAGTCAGTCGCTGCCTGACATCAATTTCAGGAAAATCGACCTGGGCCGCGATGTAGTCGATCACCGCCCCGGCGACATCGAGCTCGGTACATTTTTCAATACCTTCCAGGCCGGGGGATGAGTTTACTTCCATTACCTGAGGACCATCCTTGCCTTCCAGCATATCCACTCCGGCAACTCGTAGCCCAAGAATCTGAGTGCACCTGACGGCAGTCTCGCGATACTGCTCGTCCAGCTCGACTGGCTCGGCGACCCCACCGCGGTGAACATTACTGCGAAATTCCTGCCCTTGAGCAACCCGCCTCATGGCTGCGACAACCTGATCGCCAACAACAAATGCCCTGACATCCTTGCCTTTGCTTTCAGCCACAAATTTCTGAATCAGCACATTCTGCTTCTGACTCTGCAGTAGCTCAATAATTGATTCGGCCTGCTTGACGGTATCGGCGAGGAGCACACCAATACCCTGCGTTCCCTCAATCAGTTTAATTACCACCGGCGCGCCACCAATTCTCTGAATGGCCGGCAATACATCCTTCTTGTCACGCACAAAAGTCGTCCGGGGAAGGCCCACATGATGTCGGCTCAGTATCTGTAAGCTACGCAGTTTGTCACGTGAATTGGTGATGCCGTGGGCGGTATTGGCGCAGAACACGTCCATCTCCTGGAACTGCCTGACCACAGCGGTACCGTAATACGTTATCGAGGCGCCGATTCTCGGCAACACTGCATCATAGGTACTCAAGGGCTTTTGCCGATAATACAGATCAGGCGAACCACGCTCCAGATCGATGGCAAATTTTAAGGTGTTCAGTACCTTCGCACGGTGACCGCGTTGTTCCGCCGCCTCTTTCAGGCGGCGTGTACTATATGCATTGGGGCTGCATGACAGGATGGCAAGTTTCAATTCTATAGCCTCACTTCTGAAGAGTAAGCCCGGGTAGATTCAGGCCCGAAATTTCATAATTGATGGATCATACCACAGGCCATTGTCAGCAATGTTGATGTTCGCAGCGGTTTTCATTCTCCACCTGTGGCGCTACCAGACGCCCAAAGTTTGCGAGAATTGCGGGCAGCGGCCTGCTGCCACTGGCGTTACCCTACATCGGGTATTACTATCAGCAAAGACCTGCTGAGGGTAGCAACCATATGTTGTCTGATTTACTGAAGGATAATCCAGAAATTCTGGCGATATTAATTGCCGTTTTGGGTTTTTTGGCGGCAGGACTTTTGTCCAGGCTGATGGATCGTTGGCTCATCTCGCTGGAAGGCTATCTACGCCATCGAGCGCCACAGAAGCTTGAGCATTTTGATCTGAGAGTTCTGCGGCAGGTTCTTCGCGCCACCGCGTACTATGGCACGCTGGTCATTTTTCTACTCGCCTCGCTCCAGACCCTGAGCATTTCCGTGGTAAAGGAATGGCTCTCGCTGCTACTACAGTATGTCCCGCAACTCATCCTGGGCGGTCTCATCATACTCTCTGGCTATCTGATCGGTGTGGTTATTCGCAGCCTTCTGGCAGGCTTGATGGGCGTCCACTCTGACCACCTGGTGCCCCGCTTTGCCCAGTTATTGATTGTCACTGCGGCGGTACTCACAGGTCTGGCACAAACCTCGATCGATATTTCCTTCATCTCCAACGTGATGGTCATACTGCTGGCTTTTTTCTTTGGCGGCCTCTCACTTGCCTTCGCCCTTGGCAGCCGGCAGCTGGTGGAAAACCTTTTAGCCAGAAGAGCACTGGACCGCTATCGCGTAGGGGATACCATCAGGGTCAATGGCGCACAGGGCAGGATTATAGAGATTTTGAGCACTGCGGTGGTTTTAGAGTCAAAAGAAGGGCTGCTGACATTGCCCACGGCGAGTTTTGTTAACTCCGAAATACTTCTTGTCAACGAGGATGATTCAGGTAATGACGGAACCGGTTGACCCGCTGCTGCTGCAGTTCGCGTCCGACAGGCCGGACGAATTTGCGTCCTTACTCGCCAACACCGGGCTGCAGGAATTATCTGCGATGCTGCAAAGCCTGCCAGTGGCTTCTGCAGCCAGTCTTGCAGCGCGCCTGCCCAGTTGGCAGCTTAGCGGCCTGCTTGGAACGGTCGACCCCGCGCTGCTGGCCCGGATGCTCAGGGCGGCGAAAACCGACGAGGCAGTGGCGCTCGTATCCCACCTGAACGAGTCCCGCTACGCCGGCATACTTGATGCCGTGCCAGCGCCGGAGCGACGGTCGCTTTACGAATTGCTGGAATTTCCGTCCTATAGTGTGGCTTCCCTGGTCACCACGGACTTCATCAGAGTGCCGGAAAATACCAGCTGTCGAGTATTCTGTGAGCAACTGTCCGCCAGTGCCGATACCAGTCCGCGACCTGTGCTCGTGATTGACCAACAGGGAAAGTACTATGGCATCCTGAGCCTGACAGCAGCCTATTCCCGAAGAAATCGCGCCAGACCGGTGGGACAGGTTGCCACCAATGTTGAGCCGCTCAATGGCAATACTGCGGCCAGCACAGCTCTCACCGCTCGACAATGGATGAAGTACTCGGAGCTGCCCGTGGTCGACAGCCGGCATCGTATCCTTGGCGTGGTCAACCGCGCGGCTCTGGAGCGGGTCGCAGGTGACTCTACACCGCTGGAGTTCAATTTCGAGCAGGTACTTTCTGAACTCGCCAGCGCTTACCTGAGTCTCTGTGCCAGGGTACTGGAATCCGTCCTGGGCAGACCAAAATGAGACTCCAGGACGAGTTGCGTGAGCATTTTGTGCGGGAGCATCCAGAGGACGCCGCGCGTGTCGTCGAAGGCCTGGAGGATCTTCCCAGTGGCTTGGACCAGTTATCGGCGGAGAGTTTCAGCCGACTGCTGGAACACATCGATCCCGGCCTTTTAAAACCGCTATTTCTATCTCTCGATCTGGAACGCCAGGGTAAAGTACTCGCATCGGCAAGCATCCGTACTGCCATGCTGATTCTTCGCAGTCTGTCAGAGAATGAACAGCGAGCCGCACTGGATAGCTTGCCACACGGTATCCGGAACGAATACCTGGAACTGCTCGAGTTCCCCGATCGCACAGCAGGCCGCCTAATGGATAGACTGCTGGCGCGTTATCGTACAGACCAGACGGTCGGCGAGGCGCTGGCGGAACTACGCAGGTCCAAGGCACAGCGGGTGCGGTCACTCTATGTGGTCACAGAAGGCGATGTGCTCGCTGGCCGCGTCGATCTTCAGGATATGGCCCTGGCTGAACCTGAAACATTAATGTCCGAACTGTTAAACACAGTGCAGGAAGTCGCCCGGTTGACGTCGACAGAAGCCGATCTGGTGGAGTCCTTCGACCGCAGCCGGGTGGATTCCATCCCGGTGGTCGACCATGACTTCAAGCTCCTTGGCATCATTCCTTACGGCAATCTCTTCCAGGCAGCAGAAGAAGCAGCCACAGCCGACATCCAGCGCATGGTAGGTGTCAGTGCTGACGAGCGCGCGCTGTCCACGCCTCTGTTCGCTGTCAAACGTCGGCTGGTCTGGCTGCACATCAACCTGCTGACGGCTTTTCTCGCCGCTGCCGTGGTGGGCCTGTTTGAATCGACCATCGCCCAGTTCACTGCGCTGGCCATACTGTTGCCGGTAGTGGCAGGACAATCCGGAAACGCCGGCTCCCAGGCCCTGGCTGTCACCATGCGCGGCCTGGCACTGAGGGAGATCAGCACGCTGCACTGGCGAGCTGTGTTGAGCAAGGAGGTGCAGATCGGCCTGATCAACGGCACCGTCCTGGCGCTGACCTGCGGGTTGGGG
Organism: uncultured Haliea sp.; assembly: GCA_963977485.1. Lineage (GTDB taxonomy): Bacteria > Pseudomonadota > Gammaproteobacteria > Pseudomonadales > Halieaceae > JARRPM01. The sequence goes on along the minus strand of CAXBOW010000001.1, from coordinate 575,927 downwards.
GTGTGGGTCTGGAGCCAGTCCTGGGGGCTGGCCCTGGTTATCGCCATCGCCATGATAACTGCTATGATAATGGCAGGCATCTCAGGAGCTCTGGTACCGATGATCCTTTCCCGCCTGGGGCAGGATCCCGCCACTGCCTCCTCTATAATCCTGACCACCGTCACAGATATAGCCGGGTTTATGGCCTTCCTCGGCACGGCTACTTTATTGTCAGGTATTCTGTAGGGGGTGTGAGAATATCAGCCCTGCAGGGCTTCACCGCAACTAACGGAGAGCAGGAATGCTGCCAGTATTAATTCCCATAGCAGCACTACTCTTGTCCGATGCCCTTTTGCTGGTGGGGCACGGTTTGTTGCTCACCATGCTGCCAATTGCTGCCGCGAGCGCGGGATTTTCCGATACCCAAGTGGCCTTGACCGGCTCCGCGTATTTTCTTGGATTTGTCTCCGGTTGTTTGCTCACGCCGTTCGCGGTCAGGCGAGTTGGGCATATTCGCAGTTTTGCCGTGCTGGCAACCTCGTATTCTGCATTGGTGCTGGTTTTTCCGATGCTATCAGCGTTTGTCGGCTGGTTATTGCTGCGGTTCCTGGTGGGCGCAGCCATTTCCGGGCTGTACATGATCATCGAAAGCTGGCTCAACGAACGCGCCACCGGGGAAAATCGCGGCACACTGCTCTCTATATATACCGTGATCAATCTATTGATGATCACGGTCGGTCAGCAGCTGATGAACCTTGTTTTACCAGACCCATTCTATATTTTCGCCCTGGCTGCAATACTCCTGTCTGTAGCGATAATTCCGGTATCTCTCACCCTCGCACTGGCCCCCGCTCCATTGCAGAATGTGAAGATCAGTTTGCGCAGAGTCTGGCAGCTCTCTCATATCGGTCTGGTGGGAGCCGCGGCCTCCGGCCTGGTTACCGGAGCCTTCTGGTCACTGGGGCCCTTGTTTGCCAAGATGCAGGGCCTGGAGACACTGCAGCTCACAGTATTCATGAGCGCAACGGTATTTGGCGGCGCGGTCTTTCAACTACCTCTTGGCCGCCTCTCTGACCACGTAGACCGCCGCATCGTTGTCGCCGCAGCCGCCTTCGGCGGTGCGCTGGTATCCTCGCTTATGGTACTGCTTCCGACACTATTTCCGCAGCACAGCGCCTGGCTGTTGTGCGTACTGGCGTTCTTTTGGGGCGGCACAGTTATGACCCAATATGCCATCTGCCTGGCTCACGCCAACGACAGCGCTGAACCCGAGGAATTTGTGATGGTCGGCAGCGGAATGCTGCTCACCCTGGGGTTGTGTTCAGCGATAGGCGCGCCACTCGCGTCATTGACCATGCGCTACCTGGGGGCTCCCGGCCTGTTCGTGTTTACCGCTGCCTGCCTGTTTATTACTTTTATGATTATTCTGGTACGCCGGCACATGCATACACTGCCAGTGGAAGTAGAAGTTGAGCCGTTTCGCGCTGCGGCAGATACAACCACACCTACCGTTTTCGAAATGGACCCACGCACCCATGAAGAAGACCAGGACAAGTAAGCTTAATCAGCTTTCCATGGCTGTAATGAGAGAGATCCAGCTTTCAATATCCGATTCTGCTGCATTGAACAAGACAAAGCCGGCCGCCCAGGCGGGCTCTGCACCGGTGGCGGGAATCGGCTCACTCCAGATAACCTCGCCCACAAGGTATAAAGTGCCAACATTCGCTGGCAACTCCAGCCCGATCTCCAGGATCGCGCCCACTGCCAGTTCCTGCTCAAGCGTCACCCGCAGCCCGTCCCTCGAGGCCTCAACCGATTTACACCTGGCGATGACGCCGGACTCTTTACTGCCAAACTCCGGAGCTACCAGCTCTATAAAAACGGTATTCTCAACCGGGAATCTGGGTTGTTGGCGCTTATCCTCTGGCATCTTGGAATCCCTTTTCGCCTGACAGCCTGTTTATTATTCCGCCTGGGCTCGCTCGGCTTCCTGAGCCAGAACAACTTCGTCCCTGAACCTGGAGCGGGCCTCAAGTATATCCATCAAGCCACGGCTCAGAATGAGCCGCAGTTCGCTGGAGCTCAGCTGTCGCACTTTCATTCCATGCCGATCCACGAATATGTAATTATTTAGCTCGCGGTCGTGCACGGCAAGCCGAGCCAGCACCACGTCGTCGCCGTCGCCGTCGCGAAAACCCAGCCATGTACACCTGGGGATACTCAAACCGGGGCCATCAGCCGGCTTGTCAGCACCCCCTGCGTGCCCACGCCCAGCTTGTTGGCGTTCGACTTCCACCCCGTCATACACCCTGCGGGTAAGCTCCTCCCACTTTAACTGCAGCCGCTTCGTTTCCTCCAGCTCACAGCGCAAATGCAAGCGCTCCTGCTCCGCCTCTGCCATCTCGCGCTGCTCATTTTCGATCTCTTGCTGTTCCTGCAGCTGGCGCTCTTCTTCGAGTCGCTCCAATTTCGCCTTTTGTCGCTCCAGACGCAGGCTTTCCCGTTCGGCCTTTTGTTGTTGCTGCAATTTGCGCCGGGCCCGCTTTGCCGCAACACCGGTCAGCTCATCCAGGTCATTCTGAGTCTCTACACCCACACTGCGTGCAAGGCAACGGCTGAAACTTGCCCCGGCATCAAGCGTGGTTACTCGACCTGCGGCCACCAGTTGCTCAAATTCACTGAAGCTCTTTTTCAACACCTTGATTCCCGCCTGATTGGCAAACAGCAATTGCCGCTCATCCTCCAGACGCAGTGCCAACATCGCACGAAGAGGGGGGTTGTCATCGATATTCAGAATAAACCACTGGCCTTCAAGAAATCGATCCAGGTTTTCGTCGGACCCGAGTTCAGCTGCAAGATTGCTCTGCAGCGGAAGAGGGGAAATCTTCTCCAGGTCAAGGCTGCTGCCATGCAATACCTGCGAATGGAGCTCCCGAATCTGGTCAACCGCTTCGCCAACCGCCTCACCATCGTGCTGCAGGCTCAACAACCATCGAACGAGCTCTTTCGGCAGTTGGGCCAGTAACACGAAAGTTCGCTGTCGGACGTCAACACCACCCTCCTCTTGCTCAATCGGATTCTGCAACGACTCCAGCAGACGAATCGTTGTGAGGGACATATGCTTCCACTCAGCAGATTTTTCACCAAATTTCATCAGTAGCAGCTGAGCACTGTCGTACCAGGGACCTTTCAGAAAGTCGCCAATATCCCTGGGGGCGCGATATTTCTCAAGCGCCGCATTAATCATCAGGGCGGCGTGATGCTTACTCTGGACGACCCTGATTCGCCCGAGTTCTGTTTCAATCAGCCGCTGTGTCATTTTGTGGGCCCGCGCTGACGCCTTGGTCGCGCTGGCAACTATCCGGGCACTGATAAGCGACAGGTCTGTCTCCGGGACATCAAACCAGACCAGGCAGTCAGAGATAGCGCCGCGGATCTCATCTTCCATCGCCCGCCCCACGCGACCCAACCGCGCCTGCCAACCAACGGCATACACTTGAACAGCATCCAGTAACTGGTGCAGTGGATGTGCTCCGGGGGTGAGAAAGCGGGTTTCCGTCAGGGCCTGTGCTGCAATAAGCGGCCTGAGCCGTCGCAACTCAGCCGCCAGAGGTTCTTCCAGTGGAAAACTCTGATCCCAATCCTGCATGGCCGCGTCAAGCCAGCTCAGAATCGCCCTCTGTTGAGTGGTTGGCAATGCTGGGTCGCCAATGGCCTCGGTCTGGGCAAGAACGCCACGGGTCGGGTAGAACGAATCGTAGTCCATGTTGCGCAGATAGGCGCGCAGTTCCTCCGCATCCATAGCCAGGTCGGCGTCGATAGGCGAAGAGCGATCCGCGAAGTGCTGCATCACCAGGGCTTGCAGTGTGCAGGTGAACGGGAAGTGTTCGGCCGTCAGTTTCAGCTTTGAAGCCCCAGATAATCAGTTTTTTCAGTTTCCCCAGATAACCCCGCCCCCTGGCACGCTCTCGCCGGCTTCCCTATCACGACACGGGAAACGCTGGAGCGAGGTAGCCGCCGCCCTGGCCGACTGGATTTCTGCGGCAGCTGCAGTCTCTGCAGTGGTAGGCCGTGGGAGTGTTCGGATGCTCGTTAGATTCTGGTCTACGATTTCTCACAACCCAGCTAGGTTATTGCATTGAAAGGCTAAATGGCAAGCACTCAAGCCGGATTCGCTGCCTCAAAGCGAAAGGTTACGCTCCCTGGGTATATCACTGAAATACTGAACGAATTCCACTTCGAAACCGTTTGGATCGATGAAATAGACATTCCTCCGATGAGGCTCTTCGACACCAGCGTTGGAAACGGCATGGCCGGCTGCCGTTAACCTGTCTATCAATGCCTCAATATTGTTTGTCACAAAGCCAAAATGGGCCAAACCGGTCTGATGGCCGCTGAGGTCCCTGTTTTCGCCCTGGCCATTATCGTTAAGTGTCAGGTACTGATAGTCGTCACCCAGGTGCAGCCATTTTCGCTTCTTACCGTACCATTCGCTATCTGCCTCCTCTCGGATACGCCAGTGCGGAAAGGCAGCCTGGTAAAAATTGACAGCCGCGGGAAGGTCTCGCACAACCAGATTAAGGTGTTCAATATACATCATGATTTTCCTCCATACGTTGACTTCACAGCTATTCTAATACCTCAACCTAAGTTGAGGTAAAGACCTGAAATCGCTAAGCTGGAAAAAAATTTCAGGGGAGAGCGCGCATGGAAAACTCGAACTGGACGGTGGGAAAAGTCGCACAACGCACAGGGGTGCGAGTGAGCACCCTGCATTTTTACGAAAAAAAAGGCTTAATCCGCAGTTGGCGCAACGCGGGTAATCAGCGGCGTTACAAAGCTGATGTGTTGCGCCGTGTTTCGGTGATCAAGGCAGCCCAGAAAATGGGGATAAGCCTGGCCACTATCAAGGAAGCCCTGTCCAGCCTACCCAATAGCCGCACTCCCACAACCAGAGACTGGGAAAAGATGTCTTCCCGCTGGCACGCAGAACTCAACGCTCGAATTGCCTACCTGGAACGCCTGAGGGATTCACTTACCGGCTGCATCGGCTGCGGCTGTCTCTCAATGAAAAACTGCCCTATTTACAATGAAAACGACAAACTGGCGTCCGCAGGTAGCGGACCGATAATTCTCGACAGCACCATGGAGACATAGCCACGCCTAGTAAAACAATACCGACACCGGCTCACCGGTGATTTCTTCCAGAAGATCAATCAACTCGCCCTCCTCCTGCTTCGTCAGCTGGCCGTCTTCGAGTACCACTCCCAGCAGGCTGTGAAGCTCGTCGGCAGGCCAGGTCTGGAGAACGTCACTGCGATCATTGAGCCAGCTCAGAATAAATTCGGCCTCTGCCAGATTAATGGTGCCATCAGCGAGAACGCCTTTGCACAGGCCGATAAGCTCGGGGATATCGATAGAGTTGAACCGGGCATCCGCCAGGCGCTGAGTGACCTTCTTTGTAGGTAGATCCACTACTGTCATGCCAACACGCTCGATAACGTTGTGTCAGGGGTCTTACTCATGCTGGGAAGCTCAGTGGCTGCAGCTTGTCAAACGACTCATGCATCAGCGCATTCCAGGACTGGCGCAGTTCGCGCAGATAATTATCATCCTCATCAAACGACAAGTAACGACCTGGCTGCAAGCTTCCGGCCTCCAGCAGATAAAGCTCCACCGGCGGACCAACCGTCAGGTTACTGCGAATGGTCGCCTCCATGGACACCAGCCCGCACAGTGCCGCCCGTTCGAGTGAGGTGTCCTGCTGGAGCACCCGATCGAGAATAGGCTTGCCGTATTTTGTTTCACCAATCTGCAGGAACGGTACCTGCGAGGAGCACTCAATAGAGTTTCCCTGCGAGTAAATCATGTGCAGGCTACAGGGCGCGCCTTTTACTTCCCCTGCCAACAGAAATGTCGATTCAAACAGCGCACCACCGCCAGTGTTTTGCTGTTGGCTTTCAACATTCACCCGGCCGATGTATTCCGAGGCCATGTTCAGGTCAGGCACGGTCAGCAAGCTGGTCTTTGCATTTTCGCGGATATCCCGCTCGATTATTGCGATGGCTGACTGGGTAGTCGCCAGGTTACCTGCACTGCAGAGCACAAATTGGCGCTCGCCAGGCACCCCGAACCGCCACATTTTGCTGTAGGTACTTATATTGTCGACTCCCGCGCTGGTGCGGGAATCAGACACCATAACAATACCCTGATTAACTTTAATCCCTAAACAATATGTCACCCTGATCTCCTGGTTAATTTGGTGCCCAGCTGACAGAAATCGCTGCCTGGACCGATACCGTGGGAAATGTAACGCACTATGCGACAAACAAGTATTGCATTTTTTAACATTGGCGTTATAGTTATGTATAACACCATATCATTAATACTCACCTATTCTGAGAAAGAGAGGTCACTATGAAACGATTGTTGCTATTCGTTTTCCTGTTTGCGCCGCTGGCTTGTGTCGCTGCCGAAGACACCTTGCGGGTGGACAATCTGGCGGTGGACAGCGTAATGATCTACGGGCCGGTAGAGGTCGAAATCAGCCAGGGAGAGCCCACTTTGCTGTTACTTCGTGGCGACCCCAAGAGCCTGCAACAGCAACCTTTTTTTGTACAGGGCACCACACTTATTCTCGGCAGAAGCGAGGATGGGAAACGCGTTGACCGCGACTTTTCCAAGACAAAGTTCAAGCTGACCCTGCCAGTGTTGCGCTCGGTACAATTAACCGGGTCCGGAGACGTATATGTCAAACCCCTGGAGGTGAGCGACTTGTCCATCGCGTTGGAAGGTTCCGGCGACATGAAATTCTTCGCCGTGAATGCCCAGAGCGTGAAAGTCGCCGCCACCGGCTCCGGCGACATTCAGTTGGCGCAACTGACAGCTGACTCACTGACACTTGTGCAGGCCGGCTCAGGGGATATTGAACTGGGAGAGCTGGAGGTTAAAAATTTGAGCGCCTCCCTCAACGGCTCTGGAGATATCGCTCTGGACAAGCCGGCATCCGCCGCGAAGCTGACGATGAATATCGTCGGGTCCGGTGACATAGACTTTGAGAAACTTGATGCAACCAAGGTCGAGGTCAACATAGTAGGCTCCGGCACCGGCAACGTCGGCGACAGTTCAAGCATAGTAGCCAACATTATGGGAAGCGGGGAGATTTACTATCACGGCAATCCCACCATCGAAAAGACTGTCCTGGGCTCAGGCGGACTGCACCGGCAGAATCGATAGCCTGCCACCACCGGGCCTGGAGGCTGTGTGACCTACGAATGGAAAGAAAATCAGCCAATCTATCGACAACTGAAGGAGTTGGTAGTGGAGAGAATAATGGATGGAACATTTGTAGAGGGTGAGGCCATACCCTCAGTGCGGCAGGTGGCGGCGGACTACCAGGTAAACCACCTGACGGTGGGCAAGGCCTACCAGGAACTGGTAGAGCTGGGTCTGCTGCAGATGCGCAGAGGCCTGGGCATGTATGTTACTGAAGGCGCCCGCAGCGGCCTCACCCGTCAGGAGCAACAACAATTTATCAACGAGGAACTTCCGGCCTTTGCGGAACGAGCAGCTATGCTGGGGTTAGATCTCGACAAAATAATCGAGCTACTAAGAAGCAGCGGGAGTACATCATGAGCCACGCTATAGTCCAGGCACACGGACTGAGTCGCACATTTGGCCGACTCAAGGCGGTGGACAATATCGATCTTGAGATACCCGCAGGAGCAGTGGTGGGCCTGATCGGCCCCAACGGGGCGGGCAAAACCAGCCTGTTGCGCGCGCTGCTGGGTTTATCCGCGTACCGGGGTGACCTCGAGGTACTGGGCGTTAATCCGCGACAGCAGCGCGCGGAACTCATGAAGATTGTCAGCTTTATCGCAGATACCGCAGTACTGCCGGGCTGGATGAAAGTCAAACAGCTACTGGACTATGTCAGTGGCGTTCATTTGAATTTCGACCGGGGCGCTGCCGAGCGGTTTCTGCAAACCACCGATGTAGGTCTGAACAGAAAAATCAGGGAATTGTCGAAGGGCATGACTGTCCAGCTTCACCTGGCAATGGTTATGGCGATTGACGCGCGACTACTGGTTCTCGACGAACCCACACTGGGGCTGGATATCCTGTTTCGCAAACGGTTTTTTGACCAATTGCTCAACGATTATTTTTTTGGTGATCGCACCATCATCATCTCAACGCACCAGGTGGAGGAAGTGGAAAACATCCTCACTCACGTGGTGTTTATGAATCGCGGAAAAGTCGTCATGAACAAAGCCCTGAGCGAAATCGAAGAGGACTATATCGAGTTGCATGCCGTAGGCGAAGCCGCTGCAAAAGCCCGGGCTATCCCCCATATTGGCTCTCGCAATATACTCGGTGGCCAGGCCATCATCTACGAGCATACGGATCAATCACTGCTGAGCCCTCTGGGCGAGCTGCGAACACCCTCGGTCAGCAACCTGTTTGTGGCCAAAGTGGCGGGGAGCTCAGACCATGAATAAACGCCCGAAATCACGCATGTACACACTGGTAATCAGAGAGCTTCAGGAGTACCGCAATTCCCTGGTTATCACACCCATTGCCATCGCAGCCACGCTCACTCTTGTGATGCTGTCCAGTATTTTGCTGGCAGACCGTATTTCCTATATGGGCCAGGTGGTCATGGATACGGTTGTGTCCGAAGGCAGCAAGCAGGTCCAGATAACGATTGAAATGGATCAGGACGGAGACACAACATACCAGGACTTTCAAATTAGCCAACAGCAACAACCCATTGCCGAAGAAGACTGGAACTTCTCTCGTGGCTGGAACTTTGATCCCGCAGAAAAACCGGATCGGGACGGTTCGAATAAAGACGATGCGGATGACGGGGGGACGATCAACCCGATGCTGAACATCCTGCATAGCTTCATGATACTGATACTGGTGGCCGTCACCATAAACTACCTGTTGGGCTGCCTTTACAACGATCGCAAAGATCGCTCCATCCTGTTCTGGAAGTCGATGCCGGTGTCCGATACGGAGCAGGTCATTGCGAAGCTGCTGGTCGCCTTTGTGGCGGCGCCAGTCATCTACATTGTCATGTCTTTGCTTACCCAGCTCATCACCACCGCGCTGTCCATGCTGCTGATGTTACGCCTGGACAAAAATCCCTACGAAACCATCCTGGGTAATATCGATTTCCTGCCGCTGTTGGTGAACCCACTGGCAGGCTGGCTGGTAACTGCGCTCTGGCTCGCACCACTCTACGCGTGGATTCTGCTGGCCTCAGCCGGCGCCAGACGTTCGCCCTTTATGCTGGCGGTAGCACCGGTGCTTGCGCTGGTGCTGCTGGAGCAACTGTTTCTGGGTAGCGACCTGGTGGGCTCAGCCGTAAGCCAGCATTTTCCGCACTACACCTCCGAAGATGATGCCGTGGCTTTCTACTTCAGGGGCAATGAGTGGCTACATATCGATTTTCTTAAAATGGGCGGCGGCATACTGTTTGCGGCGGCGGCGGTCTGGGTAACAGTATGGCTGCGACGCTACCGCTTCGAACTCTAGAGCGCGCCAGCGACCAGCGGCAACGCAGCCGCTATTGCGACTGACTGGGAATCCAGTCGTACACCAACTCTTCCAGCAGGGAGATGGGAACCGAACCGTTACCAACCACGACATCGTGAAAAGCCCGAATGTCAAAATCAGGACCCAGGGCCTGCTCTGCCCTGCTGCGAGCGGCCCTGATTTTCAGTTCCCCTATCTTGTATGCGGTTGCCTGGCCCGGCCAGGTAATATAGCGGTCAACTTCTGCCTCCACCTGGGGGCGGGTCAGGGCAGAATTTTCCAACAGGTAATCTATGGCTTGCTTCCGCGTCCAGCCAAAAGCATGAATGCCGGTATCCACCACCAGCCGGTTTGCTCGCCACATTTCAAAGGTGAGCCGGCCGAAATTACTGTAGGGGTCGGTATAAAAGCCCGCCTCCAACCCCAGCCTTTCAGAGTAGAGCCCCCAGCCTTCAGAGAACGCCGCGTGATAGGCAATTTTCCTGAACTCGGGTAGATCCAGCTCCATGGCCAGTGCGGTCTGGTGGTGGTGCCCCGGAACAGCCTCGTGCAAGCTGAGGGCCTCCAGGTTGTACAGCGGCTGGGCCGCCAGCTTACTGACATTGATGTAGTAGATTCCCGGTGAACTGCCATCCACTGCCCCGGGCACATAATAGGCACCCCGCCTTTCCACCGGCCTGACCGTATAGGTATTGCGTGCCAGCAGACCAAAAAAGGTCGGCATCATGCCATCCATCTTCTTGACGATATACGCTGTTTTTTCCAGCAGGTCCTGAGGATCTGATGCGTAGAATTCCGGCCTGTTTCGCAGATCATCGAGGAACTGCGCAAAGCTACCCTCGAAACCGAGCTGTGTGATGATCGCTGCCATTTCACCGCGAATCCGCCGGGTCTCGGCCAGGCCAAGCTCATGGATTTCAGACGGCGTCATATCCGTCGTGGTAAAAAAACGCAGCAGGTACGCGTAGTAATCAGCACCCCCTGACAATGAAGAGATTCCGGCCTCACTGCGACAGGCCGGCATATAGCGTTCCACAAAAAACCCGTAGAGCTCGCGATAAGCGGGAACTACAGAGCCGGCGATAAGAGCGCGACCCTCCTGACGCAAGCGGTGCTGCAGCTCGGCTGGAAATGTTGCCGGCATTACCACGAACGGGCTGTACAGGGCACTCTGCTCTGGGTCTTCGACAATCTGGTCGCTGATGGTGGCTTCGTAGCCGACCATGGATTCGCAGTACTGGGTATAGCCTCTGCGCACTGCCTCCGCCAACAGTTCGATATGCTCCGCATTGTACCGGGGAAAATCCGCCAGGCTCAGTAGATATCGCTGGTAGTCTTCGGGCGTGTTAAACGCCATTTTGGCCGGCGCCTCGGCGAAATAGCTGTGATACCCCGCAAGACTGGTAATGGGAAACAGGTGGTCGGGGTATTCGTAACTCTCGCGCTCTGCCTCGCGTTCATAGCGAAATAATTTGTAGCTAATCTGCTCCTGCCCCGCCAGAGCAGACTCATCAATCAGTTCAAGGCGTTTCAGCACAGCGTCATTGAAGGCTCGCCGTCGGGCCCTGGCCTCAGCGCTTACCTCGGCAAGTTTGCCATTGGGGCGATACGCGTCCGCATCAGTACGAAAAAATACCTGCTCCTCCTGAACACGCTGCCAGTGTTCAGCCATAAGCCGGTTAAAGTCCTGGCTGGTCGTACTGGCCTGCACCGCGGTTCCCACAGCAAGCAGCCACACGAAAATTACCGTTATTATCCTTTGGATGTGAAGTGCCTCCGGATTTCGACTGTTGGGCATGGCACAGAGTAATGCAATAAAGGCCAGCGCTGAAGCCATAATGGACATCAGCTGGCGTTCAAAGCGACCAAACTTGCCTATATACTCATTGTGCCGGGAACGTACCGGCAGATACGCAAGCAGGGGATTACCAGCTTATGGCACAGGGCACACACGAGCACCAGCAGGACCCGAGGAACGAGACCATACACATCAATATCAACGGCGACCTGTTCCCTCGAGAGGAGGCCAAGGTGTCGGTATTCGACTCGGGCTATATTCTTGGCGACGGCATATGGGAGGGCCTGCGATTTCACAAAGGCAAGGTACTGTTCGCCAAAGAACATATGCGGCGCCTGTACGAGGGCGCCAAGGCGCTCGATATGGAGATGGAAATCGGGCCACAGGACATGCTGGACCGGGTTTATCAAACCTGCCAGGCCAACAATATGGAATCCGGCGTGCATATCCGGCTGATGGTTACCCGTGGCATAAAGTCTACTCCATACCAGGACCCCAGAATGACTATCACGCCACCAACGGTGGTGATTATCCCGGAATACAAGGCACCGGTGGAGGCCACCATCGAGGCGGGTATCCGTTTGTTTACCGTTCACGTCAGACGCGGTTACCCGGACGTACAGGACCCAAAGCTGAACACGCACTCCAAACTCAACTGCATCACAGCATGCATCCAGGCCGCCAAGGCCGGCGCAGACGAGGCTCTGATGCTGGACCCTCACGGGTTTGTGGCCACCTGTAACTCCACACATTTTTTTATCGTACGCGACGGCGAGGTGTGGACCTCGTCCGGAGACTACTGTCTCGACGGGATTACCCGCAGAAGTATTCTAAACCTGTGCCGCGACAATGGTATTCCAGCGTTTGAGAGGAACTTCAGCCTCACCGATGTCTACGGCGCAGACGAGGCATTTGTGACAGGCACTTTTGCCGGCGTAGCGCCTGCGGTGGAAGTTGATGGCCGGACTATCGGCAATGGGGCGCCGGGGGAGATGGTGGCGAGACTACGCAGCCTCTACCTGGACAAGATCGAGCGGGAGACCGGGCAGTTGTGACAGTTCGGATTGCGATGTGGTCAGGGCCGCGCAACATCTCAACGGCGATGATGAGATCCTTCGAAAACCGGGATGATACCCAGGTGATAGACGAACCATTCTATGCCTGGTATTTGCACACCACCGGCATTGAGCACCCCATGAACCGGGAAGTCATAGCCAGCCAGCCCACCGACTGGAGAACCGTCGCCAACACCTTATCGGCAGAGCGTGAGGGTGTCGCTGTTGTCTACCAGAAGCACATGACACACCATATGCTGCCAGAGATCGACCTGGGCTGGACCAGCCGCCTGCGTAACTGCTTCCTGATCCGCGACCCGGTATACGTGGTGAATTCCTATGCCAAAAAGCGCGACACTCTCACCCAGGACGATATCGGCATACGGCGCCAGTTCGAGTTGTACAACGAAATCGCTGACATCACAGGGCAACAAATCCCGGTCGTCGATGCGGCGCAATTCCTGGTGAATCCGGAGCGGCATCTGCGGGCGCTCTGTACACACTTTGGTATCGGGTTTTCGGACAAAATGCTGAGCTGGCCCAAAGGCCGCAGGGATAGCGACGGTGTCTGGGCAGCACACTGGTATGAGGTGGTTGAGCAGTCCACCGGATTTCAAACTTTTACTGCGCCAGCATTGAGTCTGAGCCCGCTACAGCAGAGCATTGCGGAAGAAGCGGGCGAGTATTATCAGTTGCTCTTGTCAAAATCACTCGCGCTATGACGCTCAATCAGCTGTAGCTCTTCCGGGCCCCATGCCCGGTTGACCCGCCTGCCCCGCTGGTACGCAGGACGCTCCTCGATCTCCTGCGCCCAGCGAATGACGTTCGTGTAAGACGAAACATCCAGAAACTCGGCAGCATCGTAGATATCGTGCAGTACCACAGCGCCATACCAGGGGCAGGTGGCCATATCGGCAATAGTATATTCGTGGCCGGCCAGAAAGCGGCTGGTAGCCAGGTGCTTATCGAGCACGTCCAGTTGACGCTTTACCTCCATGGCGTAGCGATCGATAGGGTATTTGAGTTTTTCCGGAGCATAAGCATAGAAATGGCCAAAACCGCCGCCGAGGAAAGCCGCACTGCCCATCTGCCACATCAACCAGGATTGGCACTCCGACCTGGCCGGCAGGGTCTTGGGATAGAAGGCATCATATTTTTCCGCAAGGTAGAGCAGGATCGCACCGGATTCGAAGACCCGGGTAGGTGGGTTGGTACTGCGATCCATCAACGCCGGTATTTTCGAATTCGGATTGCTAGCAACAAACCCGCTGCCAAACTGCTCCCCCTCGCTAATATTGACGAGGTAGGCATCATATTCGGCATCGTGCTTGCCCAACTCCAATAATTCCTCAAGCATCACCGTCACCTTCACACCGTTGGGGGTAGCCAGTGAGTAAAGCTGCAGCGGATGCTCGCCGACAGGCAGCTCTTTCTCGCTGGTGGCGCCGGATACCGGACGGTTAATATTTGCGAACTTGCCGCCATTCTCTTTATCCCACGCCCAGACCTTGGGCGGCACATATGTGCTTGTATCGGTCATATATCGTCTTCCTGTTTAGCCAAGGGCCGGCTCGAGCCTGACCCAGTGTGAGCTATTCTGCCACAGCTTGCTGCGAGACTCCCAGGGCCCAGCTGTACTCACACCGCGAATTTGCGCGTACTATCTTATCAGTAACAGCCGCAAACACTACGCTATGGATGCATTATGAGACACCACAATCGCCCCTCCCACAAAACCGGCCTGCCGCCAGGATCACTGGTGCATGTTGGTGATGTGCGGGTGGAGGAAACCACCATCTCTGTTATCGACTACAGCAAAGAGAATGTGGCCGAAATCGATATTACATCCGTGAGTGAGCTACTGCCCTTTCGCCACAGTGACACGGTGACCTGGGTCATTGTTGAGGGCCTGGCAAATGTCGCCGTGGTGGAAGAGATTGGTGATCTTTTCGGTGTACACCAGCTGGTGCTGGAAGACATCCTGAATACTCATCAGCGGCCAAAGTTTGAAGAGTTTGACGACTATCTCTTTATTGTGCTGAAAGGACTGGCGGTAGCAGAGGAAGGCTTTTCCGTATCCTACGAGCAGATCAGTGTGCTGGTCTTCCACAACGTGGTTATTGCTTTCAAGGAAAGGCAGGACGAGGTACTGGAACCTGTAAAGCTGCGAATTAAAACCAGTAAGGGGCGCTTCCGCGGCATGGGCGCGGACTTTCTCACCTATTCCATCCTGGATGCGATCATCGACCAGAACTTTATCCTGATAGATTCTCTGGATGAGGCCATTAACCTCATCGAGGACCAGTTGCTGGTGGGTGAACCCGGCAACGAAACGCTTAACTCCATACAGCGACTGAAGCGGGAGATCGTCACCGCCAGGCGCCATATTTCTCCGGTTCGCGAGCTGATAAACCAGATGCTTCGCAGCGAATCCACGCTTATCGATGAAAAAACACACATCTACCTGCGCGACGCGTCTGACCACGCAATACGTATTATCGAGTCAATCGAGCTACACCGGGATATCACCTCCGGCTTGCTGGACATTTATATATCGAGTGTCAGCAACCGCATGAACGAGGTGATGAAGGTGCTGACCGTGTTTGCATCCATATTTATACCCCTGACATTTCTCACCGGTATTTACGGTATGAACTTCGAATATATGCCCGAGTTAAAGTGGCGCGGGGCCTACCCCGCACTGTGGTGCGTGTTCATATCCATTCCAGCAGTGCTGCTGGTGTATTTCAAGCGCAAGAAGTGGCTATAGGCGGGAATTTTCCAGGGCTGAATCAGGCGAGAACTGCAAGGAGCCGTCGAGTCAGCCCACCACAGGCCGGGTGTCAATACGGGTCAGGGCGCAACAACGTCCCGGCGACCTTTAATCAGGCTCCGAAAGAAGTCCAGTACCGATTCCTGTTTGAAATCCTTGAACTCCCCGGCATCCATAAACATGCCGTGTTCCGGGCAGGCCTCAAACCAGATATGCTTCTGTTTTGGGTCGTGGCCCTTCTCCATCTTCTTGCCGCAATGCGGACAATCGATGTCCGCATGGCTATCCCACTTCCAGCCCTCGGTGGCATCGCCCGTGTCCAGCGCTTCGCTGCCCTTGATGTTCTTGAGCTCATGGGCTTCGTCCGTATCAAACCAAAGTCCGTGACAGTGTGTACAGCGATCAATCGTTACATCTCCATGGCTGATCTCTTCCATACCATGGTGACACTTCGGGCATTTCAGGTTGTGTGTATCGGGGTGGTACTCCATTGTTATTTCCTCTTATCGGGATGGTAAAGATAAATCAGTATAACCCCGCTTTGGGTATTTTCCACCACAATGCTGGAGGTCGCAATCGCTTGAGAATCCTGCTTCGCTCAAAGCCAGTGCCAACACAGGGCGGATAGCAGCTGCCGTCTGTCGGCACCCCGACCGCTATCAGCGCCCCAAAGGCTTCTTGCCTCCCCTGGAGATAAGCGCTGTTGTGTCCATTAGCACGGCAGGTAGTTCAATACCGCCTTTGCTGGCAAGGTAGCGGGGCGACCATTCGGGCTCAAATTTCTGCTTGTATTGTCGCAGCCCCTCAAAATTGTAGAAGTGCTCGCCGAAACGGTAGACCACGTTACCCAATTTACTCCAAACAGGCGCCAGTGAATGGCCATCCAGCCCGGAAAGAGGTGCCATGCCCAGGTTGAACCACTGGTATCCCCGCTCCTTTCCCCACAGCATTATTTGGGTAAACAAGGCGTCCATTGTCCCCTTTGGCGCCGACTCGCTAAAACGCATGAGGTCAACGGAGAGCTCCTGCAATCCAGCACTGGCCCAGAGATTGGCAAAAGCCACCACCGCCCCATCGACGCGCATCACCGCACAATCAAAATTCGCCAGGTAGTCCACATCAAAATAGCCGAGTGAAAAGCCCTTCTCTCGCGCATTCTTAGACGCCAGCCACTCATCGGAAACCCGCTGTAAATCCATCATTACAGCCGGCACTCCGACGGCCGCAAGCACAGTGAATTCTGCGCCATCCCGGGTGGACCGACTGACGGCTTGCCTGAGCTTCGCGCGTTTGCTGTTGCTCAGGTCAAACTCAACGAGGTTAACCCGCGCCTCCTCCCCCAATTTTGAGAAGGACAGCCCCAGGTCGATATAGAGCGGAAGGTAATTGTCCCCGACTTCGTAAAAAACACAGCGCGCACTGTTCACATCGCACAATTCGCGAAAACTCCACGCCAGCTCGGTAAATCGGCTCGGATTACCCAGCGGATCTCCCATGCTGATAAAACTTCGGCCAGATGACTGGTACATAAGAAGCGCATCACCGGCGGGGTGGATCAGGAATTGTTTATCACCCAACAAAGCAAGACTGGCATTACAGCGGGCGGATAGTTCAACGATAGACTTGACCTGAGACCGCGTTGAAGCAACGCCCCCGGAGTCAGCCCCCGGGTCGCCACGCAGCAATTTCAACCCGGCAACCACACCGGCGACAATCATCATCAATAAGCTGGCACGCAACCACCTGGACGCATCTCCGCTGAGAGTAAACTGCCACCAGAGCTGGTCCGAGTACTCTACATGTCGGTGGACAAACAACCCCATCGCAAGCGCCACCGCAAGCACCACGGTGATGTTCAGCACCCAGCCGACGTCGAAAACCTGCTGCAGCTGGGTTCTGCCGCGGTAAAACTCGGCCCGGGCAAGCCAGCCAAGCACAGCCAGTGCCAACAGCAATGAGGCCTGCAGCACGCTGTCGCGGTGAACAAACATCGTCATTGCACCCAGCAGCAGCAACAGTACCGCCGCCATGTGCGCGCCCTGGAGGCGGCGGTATAGTCCCCGTGACAGTAGCAGCAAGGCAACGCCAATGGCGCTGCTTGCCAGGTGGGACATCTCCAGTAACGGCAGGGGAATAGCTTTCTCTATAACGCCACCATGGAATGCACCTAACGGCACGGCGGCTCCGATCACCAGATAAGCACCCACCAGAAATACAGCCGCTCCAAGGGACGCTGGCACCAGGCGTGAACCCCATGCCGCCCCGCGTGCGGAGACCGAAAGTAATTTATCCCTGTGCTCAACCACCTCGTGTGCCACCACGAGAACCAGCGCCAGTAGCAGCGGAATCAGGTAGTAGATCAGGCGATAGGCCAGTATCGCACCCAGCAACGTTGCCACCGGTATCTCGGGCAACAGCAACAGCATAGCGGATTCGAACACACCCACTGCGCCGGGCACATTACTCACGACACCGGCCACCATCGCCAGGAGATAAGCCCCCAGAAAGGGCAGGAATGAGATATCCACAAACGCATGCAACACAACATAGAGCACCGACGAAGCCACCACCAGGTCCGTACAGCCCAGCAGGCACTGGGCCAGACCTAGCCGCAGGCCGGGGGGCGGTACGATCCAGCTTTTAAACGCGAGGGGCTCACGCCGAACAGCATTCCCCGTGAGGTACAACAGGGGGATTGCCAGCAACAAAATACCCAGCATCTGCAAAATCAGCTTGCTGACCGGCACAACTTTAATGGTCACCGGGTCAACCAGCAGTGTCACCCCCAGCAGCACTGCCGCGCCAAGTCCGTAGGTCACAGGTATGAAAGCCACGACTAAAGCTATGCGAGATGCCGAGAGACCGGCAAGGCTGTATGCGCGATAGCGAATAGCGCCACCGGACAGGGAAGACAGGCCCACATTATGACCGATGGCGAACGCGGAAAATGCGACTGGCGCAACCCGGGTATAGCGCAAATCAGCATCGACATAGCGCATTGCGAGAAAGTCGTAGAGCGTCAGGATGGAATAGCTGGCAAAAGCCAGCAGCCCACTGAGCGCCAGCACCCAGGGAGAAATCGCATTGAACTCCGCTACCACATCCGCAATTGAAATCGAGCGGGCTTCACGCACCAGAATCCAGATAGCCAGAGAAAAAATGGCTACCGCCGCGGCGGGCAGCAAAAAGTGTAAAAGCTGGTGCTGCTTTTTAAGCGGAGAGTTCACAGCGCCTGGCGCAGCGTAGTTGCCCGTTTGTCTGGCCCGTCATGGCTCCAGCCCGGCGCCAGCAAAAGATAACGCAGACGGTCGCGCCAGTTATCGGCGCGTCGCACATCCCGGGCGATCGCCTGATATTCATGGCACACCACCCGCCAGGGGTTGTAGCTGTGGATATTGCTGGTCAGCCCGTAGACAACGGGTTCCTCATCCACTTCCTCACTAAATGTACCGAACAGGCGATCCCAGACAATAAGAATACCCCCGTGGTTACAGTCCAGGTAACGTACGTTGGAGGCGTGATGCACCCGATGGTGGGATGGCGTGTTGAATATCGCCTCTATCCACGGATGCAGCTTGCCAATCGCGCGCGTGTGTATCCAGAACTGGTAGAACAGACTGATACTGATCATGGTGATAATCATAGCCGGTTCAAACCCCAGCAGGGCCAACCACAACCAGAACAGGTACTTGTGCAAGCGCTCTCCCACACCCTGGCGCAGCGCTGTGCCAAAATTCATGTACTCGGAGGAGTGATGATTGACATGACCGGCCCACAGCAGCCGGACCTGGTGATTCAGGCGGTGGTACCAGTAGTAGGTGAAATCATCGAGCAGAAACAATAACAACCATGCCCACCACTGGTAATGAATCACATCACGCAAGGGGCTGATTGCATGTAACTCCACCATCAGGGCAATGGCCAGCAAGCGCGGCGCCAGTTCCACCACACCGGCCAGCACCATCATGCTCAGCGACGCGAGCGTATCTCTGCCCCGATACCACTGCATTGAATTGTGGCGGGCCCACCAGGCTTCCAGCCCGATAGCCAGAAAGTACAGCGGCAGGGCAAAAAGCGTGAGATCGTCCTCAAAAAAATCCTGCACTATGGTGCTCCTTTCATATCAGTGCAGCAGTCTAGCCATTAGGCAATCCGAGGGCAATCAACCACTCCGGCTGGTATCTGGCAGCTGCGATGCGCTACTATCCACCACTTCAAACTACCGGCTTGCATAAAAGGTGATAGCCCCCCGCAATCTCCGTTGCTGCAAGTCAACAGAAGGGCGGTATCCATGCGGTTGATTGTAGGCATAACCGGTGCTAGCGGAGTCATTTACGGTATCCGCCTGCTGCAAATGCTGCGGGATCTGCCCGAGGTTGAATCGCACCTCGTTATCAGCAATGGCGCGAAACTCAATATTAGCCTGGAAACCAACTGGCAAACCAAAGCGGTTGCTGAACTCGCAGACGTTGTATACAGCGACAATGACCTGGCAGCCGCCATCAGCAGCGGCTCCTACCCCGTTGACGGCATGGTGATTCTGCCCTGTTCCATGAAAACGCTCTCTGGCGTGGTGAACTCCTACGCCGATAATCTCATCGTACGCGCCGCCGACGTCACCCTGAAGGAGCGGCGACGTCTGGTGCTGGTCCCCAGGGAATCACCGCTGCATGTGGGCCATACCCGGCTGATGCACGAAGCGGCGACTATGGGAGCAGTAATTTGCCCGCCAGCCCCAGCCTTTTATAATAATCCACAGACTGTGGATGACATTATCGACCACACAGTGGGTCGCATTCTCGACCTGTTCGGCTTTGACTGCGAAGCGGTAAAACGCTGGCAGGGGCCCACGGGCCGCAAGAAGGCGGTCTGATCAGTAAGTAACAGGAGAACAAGGGCTATGAAAACCTTTACGATTATCGCGCTGATGCTGAGTCTTGGCCTGCTGACCGGCTGCGCCTCAATGGAAAAAACCTCCGCCCAGCGGGAAAAAATTGAATCCGAGCCTTTACCACAGGCCATCGCAGACCTCGGCTACCAGGCGGGAGACCCGGTAGAACAGGTAACAGACTGGAACCTCTACAACTGGCAGGCAGTTGACGAAAATGCGGTGATAATCTGGGTGGATGCATTCCACCCCTACCTGTTCACTCTTCGGGAGCGCTGCCCTATGCTTAATTTTGCGCAGACCATCGGGGTGTCCAACACCGGCAGTATCATTACTGCCAAGTTTGACGCGATAGTCGTACCCAACCCGCCAGCAGGTGGCGAGAGCTGCTATATCGACACAATCTATCCCCTGAAAAAGATAGCGGAGTAAGCTCTCGCCCCGGCGGGGGCAGGCCTAGACCGTGCCCCTCGCCCTGGCCATATCCAGTGCCAGGTCCTCGATCATATCTTCCTGGCCGCCCACGGTGCGGCGGCGACCCAGCTCTACCAGGATATCCCGGGAGGAGAGCTTGTACTTTTCTGCGCTGCGCTTGGCGAACAGCAGAAATGACGAGTACACACCGGCGTAACCGAGAGTGAGCGAATCCCGGTCCACACGCACCATGTGATCCATCATAGGCACAATCTTGTCCTCGGCTATATCCATGGCCTTGAACAGATCTACGCCGGTCTCCACACCCATGCGTTCGCATACAGCAATAAATACTTCAAGCGGCGTGTTGCCCGCGCCCGCGCCCAGGCCCGCCAGGGAACCGTCAATGCGGTTGGCGCCCGCCTCCACTGCCGCCAGGGAGTTGGCAATTCCCATCGCCAGATTGTGATGCCCGTGAAAGCCGAGCTCCGTCTCGGGCTTGAGCTCAGCACGGGCCAGCGCGACCCGGCTGCTGACATCGTCAGGCAGCATATAGCCAGCGGAGTCGGTGATGTAAACACAGTTGGCGCCGTAGTCTTCCATCTGCTTCAGCTGGGTAACCAGTTCGTCAGCCTCGATCATATGCGCCATCATCAGGAAACCCACCTTGTCCAGGCCCTTGATTTGCGAGGCCATCGTCAGGTGTTGCTCAGAGACATCCGCCTCCGTGCAGTGGGTGGCAATGCGGATGGTGGATATGCCGCAGTCCACCGCCATTTTCAGGTGATCCACGGTACCGATACCCGGCAACAGCAGCGCGGATACTTTGGTGTTTTTCATTTCCTTGCAGACGGCGGTCAGGTATTCCTCGTCTGAGGCCGCCGGGAAGCCATAGTTCACGCTGGCGCCACCGAGACCGTCACCATGGGTCACTTCGATTAGTGGAATGCCGGCCTCGTCCATGGCCTTGGCGATATCGACCATTTGTGCCACGGTAATCTGGTGCCGTTTGGGGTGCATGCCATCGCGCAGGCACATGTCGTGCACAGTGATTTTTTTGCCTTTAAGATCCATTGTCTGTTCCCTCGTTCAAGCCGCAGCCGGCACAAAATTGCCCGCGAGAATTTCTTCCGCGTACATCTCTGCGGTGCGCAGGCCCGCCGCAGTCATAATATCCAGATTGCCGGCATATTTCGGCAGGAAATCACCCAGGCCCTCCACCTCCAGATAAATCGATACGCGCTTGCCATCGAACACGGGGCCATTTTTCAGGGTGTAGCCGGGCACATACTTCTGTACTTCCGCGATCATAGCCAATACCGAACGCGTAATTGCTTCCTGGTCCGGCTCATCCACGGTAAGGCAGTGTACGGTGTCGCGCATCATCAGTGGCGGCTCGGCAGGGTTGATAACAATAATCGCCTTGCCGCTCTTTGCGCCACCCACCTGCTCGATGCCACTGGCGGTAGTGCGGGTAAATTCATCAATGTTCTTGCGGGTGCCAGGGCCCGCTGATTTGCTGCTCACGGTAGCCACGATTTCCCCGTAGGACACTTCCTGCACGCGACTCACAGCAGCCACCATCGGTATGGTCGCCTGGCCGCCACAGGTCACCATATTTACATTCATGGCCCTGGCCGTCACGGCCTCCGCAAGGTTTACTGTGGGTACACAAAAGGGGCCTATCGCCGCCGGGGTCAGATCGATCATCACCGCCCCCTGCGCATTCACTTTGCGGCTGTTTTCAGCGTGCACATAGGCCGAGGTTGCATCAAAACAGAGCTGTATACCGTCGGCTTTCATGCTGGGAAGCATGCCGTCAACACCGTCAGCGGTGGTTTTTAATCCCATCTCTGCAGCGCGCTTGAGTCCCGGGGATTCGGCTTCAACACCCACCATCCACACGGGCTCAATCGTTTCGCTGCGCATGGCTTTCATCAGCAAGTCGGTGCCAATATTGCCGGGGCCGATGATGGCCGCTTTGACTTTCTTACTCATCTCATAACTCTCGTGTTTTCGTTAAGCTCAGGCTATACAAATCGGCAGCGACAACCACCGACACCCTCTATCTCCAGCGACATCTCATCGCCGGCTACCACTGGGATCAGCGGCGCCAGTGACCCGGATAAAATCACTTCCCCGGCTTTGAAGGGGATACCAAACTCACCCAGTGTGTTTGCCAACCACGCCACCGCCGTAAGGGGGTTTCCCTGCACCGCGCTACCGAGGCCCTCGGCAATAAACTCGCCATTTTTATGGATCGTCATCTTCAGGGAAGGCAGGTCGAAGTCCCGCGGATCAACTTCCTTGCCACCAAAAACGTACACGCCACAGGAGGCATTGTCCGCGACGGTGTCCTGTATCTTGATTTTCCAGTCGTCTATGCGTGAATCAACGATCTCGAAGCAAGGCATGATGGTGGCTGTAGCGTCGAGGACGTCCTGCTCGGTAACACCAGGACCCTTCAGATCCTTCCTCAGGCGGAATGCTATTTCACCCTCGGCCTTGGGCTGAATGAGGTGACCGGCAATCGGAATTTCGGCGCCATCCGGACTCTCCATAACGTCTGTGAGAAAACCGAAATCCGGCTGAAATACACCCAACATGTCCTGTACCGGCTTGCTGGTAACGCCGATCTTCTTGCCCACCAGGCGCTCGCCACTATCGAGGCGACGCTGCAGGAAGCGCTGGGAAATACGGTAGGCATCTTCAATGGTGATATCAGGCTCACGGTCGGTCAGGGGCGGCAGGGTTTTCCCCGTGCGCAGCGCCGCATACAGGGCGTCGCCATATTCATTGATTTTTTCGGGCGTCATAAGCTTCTCACGGATATTTTCTGTAGACTTTGCTAATAATATATATATTATCACCATTATCAATAGTTTTATCGATTTTTATCCCAAGGTACTCCTATGGCCGATGCCGGACCAACTGCCACCACCACTGCGACAGGCAATCATAAGACCCTGAGTGACCAGGCCTATGCACGCCTGCGCAACGATGTTATCCAGGGCGAGTTTCCGCCGGGGGCGAAACTGGGCATCGAACAGTTACGCACCGCCTACGCGGTGGGTGCGACCCCCCTGCGGGAGGCACTGCACAGACTGAGCGCGGAAGGTTTTGTGGTAGTGGAGGGCCAGCGGGGCTTCCGGGTGGCGGATATTTCCGCGCGGGAGTTACGGGAACTGACCGAGTTGCGTATTTTGATTGAAGGCCAGGCCCTGCGGGAGAGCTTGCAACACGCCGACGACGACTGGGAATCCAGACTGGTAGTAGCCTTTCACCATCTGCAGAAAATCGAAAAACAGAGTGACCCAGACCCGGTACTGTGGGAAGCGCGCAATAACGAGTTTCACCTGGCATTAAGCAGCTGCTGTGAATCGGGCTGGCTGATGCGTATCTATGAACTGTTGTACGACCAACATCGACGCTATCGGGTAATCGCCCGGGTAGCCCGGGCGGAGAGGGATATTCACGGCGAACACGTGGCCATGATGGATGCCGCCCTGGCCAGGGACATCGAGCTGTTGCTGGTATGCCACGAAGCGCATATCAGGAATACGGTGCGCTCACTGGAACAGATGCTAGACTTCAGTCAGTAGACCAGTTCCACCCAGCGCTGCCCTGCCTTCAACTCCGCCTTGCGCCGCGACCACTGGTCGCTGGAGCCGATCATATGGCTGAATACCCGGTCCAGAGTTTCCAGAATGTCCGCCCGGCCCGCCACATAAACCCGCGCATGGGGGCTCTCCAACAGGGACAGTATCTCCTCTGAGCGCTCCTCCAGGGCGTAGTCCATGGCGATGGGGTCAGCCCAGTTCGGTCTTGGGCTCAGTGCCTTGAAAGCTTCAAAGGTATCGCGGTCGTAATACTGGCTGAAGTCATCCTTCTCTTCATTCATATACAGCATTTCCAGCCCGCTCTGGGCGCCGTAGAACAGGCGAACCTTACCGGTGTAGTCCTTCACATCCTCATAAATATGGCGTATCAGTGCTCGAAAAGGCGCTATGCCCGTACCCATACCAATCAGTAGCAGGTCAGTTTCCCTGTCCTCGGGAACCTCAAAGGGAATGCCAAAGGGCCCGTTGATTGTGATGGTCTCACCGGCGCGTCGATCACAGAGATAATTGGACGATATGCCCTCGTAGCGTTCCCCGCTATACTCATCGATGTAATTGCAACGTTTTACACACAGACTCACCCGCGGACGACCGTTGTTGGCAGCCTGCGGCGTGTCGGCAACGCTGTAGAGTCGGAAATGGTCCTTGTGACCCTGAGGGTGGTCACCCGACACAATCACGCCGATACTCTGCCCCGGCTGGTAGTCGAAATGATCCCGCTCTATTTCCAGCACGATTTCTCGCACCTCCTCTGGCGAACTCGCCGGTGTAATGCGCTGTGTAGACAACACTCGCGCTGTGTAGCGGGTTCCAGTATCAAAGTCCTCAAGGCGCATATCGAATCTCCATTGCTATGTTGGTCGAGCGCAATTTCATTTGCGTTCGCAGTGGTCAGGCGTGCAGTTACACCCGTGGCAACCACTGCGACCCGCCAGGGCATCGCCCTCCCCCGGGTCATCTTCAGAAAACTGGTGCCACCACAGGCGCTGCACCACAAGCCAGCAACAAGTGATTACGACCATGCAGGCTATCGCGGTTAGAAAAGTGATTAACATCGGGTCATGCCCCCAGCCCCGCGAAGCCCATAAAAGATAGGGATAAAATACCTGCGATCATCAAGGTGAGGGCCGTGCCCTGCACCATATCCGGCACCGCGGCCAACGCCAGTTTTTCCCGAACACCCGCCATCAATACCAGTGCCAGGGTAAAACCACTGCCGGCACCAAGCGCGTACACCACGCATTGCAGCAGGTCGTAGCCCTTGTTGGTCTGGAATAATGCCAGGCCCAGAATTGCGCAATTGGTGGTAATCAAAGGCAGAAAAATACCCAGGGCGCGAAACAGGGTTGGACTCATCTTCTTGATAAACATTTCAACCAGCTGCACTGTCGATGCGATCACCACGATGTAGGAGATGAGCTGCAAGTAGGGCGCGTCGATGGCAATCAACAGCTGGTGTATACCATAGGCACAGACTGAACTGACGAGCATGACAAAACACACTGCCCCACCCATTCGGGTTGCCGTCGCCAGCTTGCCCGACACACCCAGGAAGGGACAGATACCGAGAAAGTAAGCCAGTACGAAATTATTCACCAGACTCGCATTGAGAAAGATGGACCAGAGAGAATCATTATTCACACACTCACCTCCTGCGCCATGTCCTGCCTCACCTGTCGACGCGCCTTGACGTAGTTAAACAACAACAGCCACAAGCCGAGCGTGAAAAAGCCGCCGCTGGGCAGAATCATCACAATCCAGGGCTGGAAGCCCACCGGAAAAAGGGCGACGCCAAACAGCGAACCGCTTCCGAGAATTTCACGCACTCCCCCAAGACACAGCAGGGCAAAGGTGAAACCCACACCCATGCCCAGACCATCGAGGAGGGAGCGCCCAACAGTGTTTTTGGAGGCAAAGGCCTCGGCCCGCCCCAGGATCAGACAGTTCACCACGATCAGGGAAATGAAGGCACCCAGGGCCCTGTGAAGATCCAGGCTGATGGCCTGTATCAGGTAATCCACTACGGTCACAAAGGTGGCGATAATCAGGATGAAGGTAGCGATGCGCACCTGCCGGGGAATGAAGTGACGCAACATCGACACCAGAGCATTGGACAGTACCAGCACGAAGGTCGTGGCCAGCCCCATGGCCAGCGCATTGATACCCGAGTTGGTCACAGCCAGTACCGGACACATACCCAGCACCTGCACAAACACGGGATTGTCTCGCCACAGCCCTTTGATGAATTCGTCTGTAGAAGAGTTCGTCACTGCTCTGCCCTTATCTGTCATCCGGCCCCCCTTCGCCTGCCAGGTCGGCCTGACGCGCATGGAGCCTGGGCACCCACTGAGCACTGCCCTGGCGAAGAATGGAAGCAACCGCCTTGGAGGATATAGTGGCCCCGGTGATGCCATCGATCTGCCAGGGCGAGGTTTTCGTGCCCTGCTTTACCGCCTCGATTGTGTGCTCCAGGTTTTCACCATTCGCGGCCAGTCGTACGTCAAGGGCACGAAAATTCGCGAGAAATACCGCGTCTTTTTCGATTTTGTCTCCCAGGCCCGGGGTTTCCTTGCTGGCCAACACCTGCATACCCACAATGACTTGCTGCTTCGGCGCGTAGCCGTAAAGAATTCGGATCACGTCCTGGTAACCCATACCCTGCGCTTCCACGGCCACTCCTACCAGCTGGCCCTCGACATCATAGCCCGCGTGCACAATCTCGCCCGTGGCACTGGCCCCAGTGGCAGGGTGAAACGTGCCATCGGCGGCAAAGACAAAGGACGCCTTGGCAACAGCACCGGGCAGTACCTGCAATACGGCCTGTTGCAAAGCCTCTGCCTCGTTGCGAGCAATAACCGGCAGAGTCAGCACATAAACCGAAACAATCAACAGACCGCATGCCACACCAACACCCACCAGCGCGCGGTACATGGGCCAACTGGCGGCTCTCGCGGGCACGCTGTTGTCGCCTGCGGTTTGCATAACTCAGCCCCTCCCCGTGCCAAAAACACGGGGTTGAATAAGCCCGTCGATGTGGGGTGAGACCGCATTGGCCAACAAAATGGCGTACATCACACCTTCCGGCATACCGCCCCAGAAACGAATCACGGTGACCAGCAGGCCGATCAACACACCGTAGATGACACACCCCGCATTGGTGATAGGGGACGCCACCATATCGGTAGCCATAAACACAGCGCCCAGCATCAGCCCGCCGGAAAACAACATAAAGCTCGCGGGTGGATACACCTGCGGGGCCACCGCATTAAACCCCCAGGCCAGTAACGCAACAGTCGAAAATATCGCCACAGGAATTCGCCAGTTGAGCATTTTCCTGGCAGCGAGATATAGACCACCCGCGAGGATAAGCACAGCACAGGTCTCCCCGGCGGAACCGCTGGTAAGACCCAGCAACAGGTCGCTGCCGGAAGTCAGCTGGCCATCGAACTTGAACAGGGATAAAGGCGTGGCACTGCTCACCCCATCGTAGACCGGGGCGGCAAAAGGCACGGTGAACGTACTCGCGGGTACCGCGCTGAATCGCTCCGGCGCCATCGCCGGCACCCAACTGGTCATGGCGGCGGGAAAAGCCGCTTGCAGGAACGCCCGCGCTACCAGCGCGGGATTGAACGCGTTGTAACCCAAGCCGCCAAAAAGGCACTTACCCATGGCGACACCGATAAAACCGCCACAGGCCACCATCCACAATGGCAGCGCTGGCGGCAGTGTCAGGCCGTAAAGCAGACCGGTAATGGTCACCGACCAGTCCCGCACGGTAGTGGGGGTAACAGCGAACCGACACAGCAAGTGCTCTGTGGCGACACAGGACAAGACCGCAACAGCAATTGTCAGGGCCGCCGCCAGTCCGAAGCTGTACACCGCGAACCCAACCACCGGCAACAGGGCCAGTACCACATTGCGCATGATGACATCAACACTGGCACCGCTTGAGAGGTGCGGCGAGGTATGTATTTCCAGTGTGCGCCCGCGGTCGCTCATGGGGCGGCCCGGCGTTTGCGCAGTTGCGACTTGGCACCGCGAAAGCGCTGCACCAGAGGAATATGCGCGGGACAAACATAGGAACAGGCACCGCACTCAAAACAATCCATCAGTTTGAACTCGTCCGCCATGCGCTCGAACTCCCCCACTCTCGCCAACAGCCCCAGTTGCGAGGGGTTGAGAAACAGCGGGCAGACATCGACACAGTAGGCGCAGTGGATGCACGGGTACTCCGCTGGTGCCGCTGTCTGCGTGTCGGTAAACGCGATAAACCCGGAGGTACCCTTGGTGATGGGAATATCGAGACTGGGCAGCGCCTGCCCCATCATGGGCCCACCGATAAAAACACGGCTCAGGTGCTCGTCCATGCCGGCGTACTCCAGCGCAAAACGCAAGGGCGTACCAATCGGGATGCGGTAGTTTCCTTTCTTGCGGATGGCGGGGCCGCCAATAGTAATCACCCGCTCCTGGATACCGCGACCGTGTGGCAACAGGCGGCCGATCTCGGCGGTGGTAGCAACATTGACACTGACCACACCGACATCCAAGGGCAAACCACCGGAAGGCACCTCCCGCCCCAGCAGAGCCCGTATCAGCATTTTTTCAGCGCCCTGGGGGTACTTCACTGCCACCACCTCCACAGTGAGCGGCACATCATCGGGCAGAGCGGCCCGCAGTGCGTCCACCACATCGGGCTTGTTGGCTTCCACGCCAATGATGGCTCGCTCTGCACCGGTCACTTTCAGCAGATAGCGGATACCCGTGAAGATATCGCCGGGCTGTTCCAGCATCACGCGATGATCGGTGGTGAGGTAGGGCTCGCATTCCACACCGTTGATAATCAGCGTGTCCACGTGCTTGTCCGCGGGCACTATCAATTTCACGTGGGTGGGAAAGGCTGCACCCCCAAGACCGACAATGCCCGCCTGCTGGATCGCCAGCAAAATGTCGTCGGGGCTTGCAGTCTCCAGCGCGCAGGGCAAACCCTCCCGGACTTCCTGGCTAGAGCCGGGGAAGGGCTTGATAAATATTGCCGGTGCCATGCTACCGCCAATACCCGGCGCCAGCGCGATACGCTGCACCAGCCCCGAGGCGGGCGCGTGCATCGCCACAGACATAAACCCGTCAGCGTCGGCAATAAGCTGGCCCCTGGACACCTCCTGGCCCGCGCGCACCACCGGCACTGCCGGTTTACCAATATGCTGCGCCAGCGGCACAATCATTACCGGCGCAAAGGGAAACTGTTTTATCGGCAGGTCCCGCGTGTCATCCTTCGCCTCAGGCGGGTGAATGCCATGGGCGAAGCTGCGCTGACCCTGAAGTGCGCGCAACATCAGTTGTACTTCTCACCCCGCGCGATCCACTTGTCGATATCTGCTTCGCCACGATCGGCAGGCAGCCCCGGGTGAATAATCTGGGCCGTGCATTTTTCCGCCGCCTTCACCAGGTCGCGATAAGGGCCCGCCAATGGATCTTTGATAAAGGCTTTCTTCGACTCGTTGTAGGCGAACATAGCCGAATTCAGGTTGGTGCACTCGTCACAGGCAGTGCACTCCTCGGTATCGATCCAGGGTGCCATATAGTTGCCACCCCCCGCACGTGTCTCTGCGGCGTGCGCAGAACCGTCTGGCGGACTCTCACCTGCAGCCACTGCAGCGTCCAGAAGATCAGCGGGCAGCGCAGAATCACCCTCCGCCATGCGCATCAGGCCATTGGCAATCCTGCGCACTACATCCCTGCGAGCCTTTCCCTCCAGATCGGCAGTGGTATCCGGAGCACTCGGCCTGACTTCGGCAATGGCCTTTAACATCACCCAGAAGTCGCGCCGCTCCTCACTGGATTTGACCATGGTCTCATCCACCAACAACCGGCTCAGGTGCTGACGCTTATCCACGGTCCAAATAAACGGGAACTTGCCTTCGCGTGCGTCGGCCTGCACCTGCATAAACTCCGCCAGCGGCACCATGTTGTCGTGCCAGGTATCCGGCGGTGCCATGCGGAAATGTTTGCGAAAGCGCGCCTCCGTCATGGCAAAATCGGCAAAGGTCATGGGCAGCTCCAGGGTTTTCTCCTTGCTGCCCTCCAGATAGCTGAGGCTGTAGCGGGGCCAGTCTTCATACATCGCCGGATTGCCGTCCAGATCGAAACACTCCCCTGGTGTCTTGCCCTTGTCGGGGTTGTAACGGTAAAGCGGATAAGCCCGGGACTCCACCGCCAGTTTGGCCTGATGGTGGCCCATGTCGTCGCCAATACCATGCTCAGGTTGGCATGAGGTATAGAGGTTGAAGAGCGCTGGTCGCTTCGTCATCAATCCCTGGATAAAGCCCTCTATCATATGGTTGGGCTGGGCAATGGTGCTCTGCATCACATAGGTGGTGCGATGCGCCATGGCGATCAGGCCGATCTCCTTGCGCACCTCCTGTTTACCCGACCCCACTTTGCCAAACTGTGCCATATCTGAAACCTGGCCGATAAAACCGGAGGTGCAGGCCTGACCACCGGTATTGGAGTACACCTGTGTATCCACCACAAGAATCTTGATTGGCTTACCCGACATCATCGCCCGGGACAGGTTCTGGAAACCGATGTCGTACATTGCCCCATCACCGCCCACGGCAACTACCGGCGGACACAGTAGAAACTCCTCGTCGCTAAACTGCTCCCAGTTAAAATAGCGGAAAAACTCCTCGTGCTCGTTTTGCCGGTAATTACCCGCAAGTTCAAGTTCCGCCGCGCGCACGGTTTTGAAACCCTCGGCCATTTTTGCCATATGCCCCTCAAACACACCCATAGCCAATGAGGCGGTGTCCTGGAACAGGTGATTGGACCAGGGAAAAGGATAGGGGTTAAACGGATAGGTACTGCCCCACACCGAGGTGCAGCCGGTTGCATTGAGCATGCCCATGTTGGCCCGACCGCGCCCATTATTGCCCTCAATATAGCGCTGCCGAAGATCCTTTAACTGCGCCAGCAGACCGGTCACCCGCTTTAGCCAGGCGGGGTCAATCGGCTGACTGCCCTGTGCGCCCTCCATCTCCCTGGCAATGTCCGACAGGGTAAGGTCCTGATCCACATGGCTGCTGAGGATATCTTCCAGCGCGCTGGTATCGCTGACGTTCACCTCCTGCACCAGTTGCAGCCGGATATGCTGCTCCAGCCTCGCGATCATATCTTCCAGCCGTGCAACATGCGCCTTCACCCGGGGCTGCATCAGCGCGTCCACCGTGGCGATAAACAAATGCATAACGGTTTTTTCCGAGCAGCCGAGGCAAGCACCGTCACCACTGGACAGACCAGAGTAGGCCTGTTTGTCCAACAGGATAGTTTCCAGCGCACCTATGCCCTCTTCTATATCGTCCACCCGGATATATTTTTGCGGCGTGGTGGGCAGGTCCAACCAGAAGTTCCACTGCTCCCGCAACTGCTGCACCGACTCACCGGTCTGGCGCACCGGAACCAGGGCCTCATCGTCGCAGACCTGCACACACTCCATACAACCCTTACAGGTGTAGGGGTTAACCGTGATACTGAGCAGGCCACCACCACCCGCGGCCTTCTTCTCGGGCAGTGTGTAATAAGGCCTGCTGAGGGCGAATTGAAAGCCGTCCAACTCCTCCTCAAACCACTCGAATTCATGCTTGAGCTCTTCTCGCTGGGGCTCGGGCAACTCGGCATTCTTGATATTTGCCTTGATAGCCTGCTGCAGCAGCTCACCAAAATTGTCGGTCTCTTCCGACTCGTTAAGCGAAGTGCGCAGCGTGCGCTCCAGCTGGCGCACCGCACGCGGCAAATGCTGTAGCTGATGTCCTTTCTTCTTTACACGGGAGACGACGGTATCCAACACCTGTGTCACTTCATTCACCAGGCCGGGAATTGCCGTATCGGGGCACACGGTGTAACAGTTGCCACAGGCCGTACAGTTTTCGGCAATCCACTGGGGGTGCTCGAAGCGAATACCGGTCATGTCGCGAAATAATGCGGAGGAAGCGGGCATGACACCCAGGCCGATAAAGGGGTCTGTAATATTGTCGTTGCCCATACCCCGGGCATAGAAGTTACCCGTCTGCTCCCAGAAACGATGAACGTCTGCACTGGATGATTTCGATTCGGGAAGGCGCTTTACCATCACCGGCAGGGGAGGTTCGGCGCGCGCGTCGATCAGGCGGGCGGCCTGAACACCCACTTCCTGG
The DNA here is from genome assembly GCA_963977485.1 of uncultured Haliea sp. Lineage (GTDB taxonomy): Bacteria > Pseudomonadota > Gammaproteobacteria > Pseudomonadales > Halieaceae > JARRPM01. Next base: position 543,671 of record CAXBOW010000001.1, on the reverse strand, counting down.
TCGGTGATTTCCGTGACCTCGTCAAAACCGCGTTTCACTACCCGGACGTTGTCCTCTACCACCCTCGCGCCCTTGGCGCCGAATTTGTGTTCCAATTGGCTGCGAATGGCCTGCAGCAGTTTCTCATCGCTGAAGCCGGCCTGTTGCGCCAGTGGCGAGGCGGCGAAAAACGCCCCCTGGAACGCGATACCCTGCATGCGTAATTGCAGCTCTGTATCACTGGCCTCTTCCCGGGCGATATTGAAGGCATCGAGATAAAACAGCCGGATACCCTTGTCGACAATAATTTGTTGGTAGTGCTCGGGAATATCGGCCCATACCTGCTCCGGCGAGGTACGCTCGCTCTGGATAATGAACACGCCCCCTTGTTTCAGGCCGGCCAGGGCATTGGTGTGATGAAACACGTTGGGGTCCGGCGACAGCACAATATCCACATAAAAATACTCGCAGTTAATGCGAATGGGCTCAGGTGCTGCGGACAAATAATACGTTGTGGGTTGGCCCTTCTTTTCAGACCCGTACTTGGGGTTGGCCTTAATGTGGTAGCCCAACAGGTCGAACAGGGTCATGGCCAGGTTCTTGCCGGTGGTGATGGCACCCCAGCCGCCAATAGAATGGAAGCGCACTGTGACGCTGCCCTCGGGCATAAGATTGGGGTTTTCACTGCCGTGCACTGCCAGTGCCCTGACTGCGGGATATGCACCCTCGATATTGTCCTGGTATATGTCCTGCTTGGGGGTCAGCGGATCATCCCGCAAAAAATCAATGGACAGGTAAAACTGCTTCTTGCGGCTGCCCTCCGCCAGCATGTTCTCCACCGCCCCAATAAGGCCCTCGGGCTGCAGGTCGCGACTGCCGAGGCCGAAAGAGCCGGAGTACAACGGCGACATGTCGGTGATATTGCTATAGGTGTCCAATTGCGGATAGGGCGTCTCTCCCTTGTCTCGACCGTTCTCCAGCGCCTTGCCTAATGTGGAGCGAATCTCCCGCATCAGCGGCAGGTCCGCCGCCAGAGGCTGGTCGAGTCGTTCCAGCACCACAATACCTTTTCTTCCCTTGAGCACTTTGCTCAACTCGGCTCCGGGAAAGGGCCTGAACATGGTGAGATTGACCACACCCACCTTGATATCGCGGGTTTCACGCAGGTAATCCGCCACTGCCTCGGCGCTGGGTATCACGCTGCCCTGACCAACAATCAGGTAGTCGGCATCCTCCACTCGGTAGTTCGCCACTGGCCCGTACTGGCGCCCGGTCAGCTGGTGAAATTCGTAGAACGCCTGCTCCGCCAACTCGCCAATATGGTCGAAGAAAAAAGGTCGCTGGGCCGCAACGCTCTGCATATAGGAATCCTGGTTCTGCACCAGACCCGACATCAGCGGCGTATCCACATCCCACAACTCCGGAATGCGCCGGCGCATCTCCCCGTAAATGATGCGCTGGGCAGGCGTCGGCGTAGCGATAATATCGTCCGGGCGGCCAAGGTACTCGGCAATCAACTCACGCTCAGGCAATAACAAAGACTCGATCAGGTGAGTGGTAAGAAAACCATCCTGAGCAACAATACCGGGTGTCAGCGCGAGTTCGGCAATGCGGTGAGCGATAATATTGAGATCCGCAGCCTGCTGCGCCGTGGCGGCAAACAACTGGAAAAAACCGGTGTCGTCCACACAGTGGTAATCGTCATGCCCGGCGTGCACATTCAGGGTGGCCTTGGTCATCGCTCTGGCGCCGATGTTCAAGACATAGGTCAGGCGCTTACCCACTGCCGCGTACAGCGACTCATGCATATAGGCTATGCCCTGCCCTGAGGAAAAATTCGCCGCGCGCAGCCCCGTCATGGACAAACCCGCCGTTACGGCCGCAGCGGCGTGCTCACCTTCCGGCTCGATGAAAATTAGCGGGCGCCCGGAGATGTTGATATGGCCCTGGGCGGCAGCCTCCGCCCAGTACTCCCCCATCTGGGTCGAGGGCGTAATTGGATAGGCCCCCGCCGCATCACTGGATTCGCGCTCGCACATAATGACCGCCGTATTGCCATCCATGGCCGCGCGCTGCCCCGGGTATTTGATGGTAGTGCCTGCTTTAGTCATGTTTTATCCTCGTTGTACTGATGCTTCCGGGCTCGTCCCGGGTCAGCTCGGCGCCTCGGGCAGCGCGGAGTGGCGCACAATAGGTTTACTGGCAGCGCCTCGAATCCCGCTGTCGGAATTATCGATCCACACGATGGCACCCGTGGGACAGCGCTCAATGGGAATCCGTGTGGCATGGAAGCGGCTGTAATCGATGACCGCCAGGTTATTCTGCATACTGATGAGCCCGGCGGGCGCATCTTGTGCACAGCGCTCACAGCCGGTACAGGCCACCTCGCAACTGGTCAGAGCGGCATCGCCCTGCTGCAGACTCTTGCACGCCACCCACAGCCGATGATCCTCCGGGTGCAGGGAAAAGAGATTCTTGGGGCATACATCCACACAATCTCCGCAACCGGTACAGCTGGTGCTATCGACCACGGGGAGCCCGTGTATATTCATTCGGATCGCATCGAAATCACAGGCCCGCTCACAGTCGCCATAACCCAGGCAACCCCAGGCACAGCCCTTGCCACCACCGGCGACCTGTTCCGCCGCGATGCAGCTGCGCGCCCCTGTATAATGGGCCCGGTTGCGTGCGACGTTAGTGCCGCCGGCGCAGGCGAGGCGCGCCACAATTCTCGTCTGGTCACCCACATCGATACCCAGATATTCTGCAATGGCCTCTCGCTCCTCGCTGTTGCTTACCGAGCATTTACCCGGTGCGACTGCGGCCCTCACCAACGCCTCGGCAAAAGGCCTGCATCCGGGGTAACCGCAAGCTCCGCAGTTGGCGTGTGGCAGCATTTCCTCAACCACGTCAATACGCGGGTCTTCTTCCACGTGGAGTTTGCGGTTGGCAAGGATTAGCACCGTGGCGAGCAGAAATGTCAGCCCACCAATTGCCAGCACTGCGGTCAGAACCACCATGTCAGAAAGTGTCCAGCAATTGAGTTCCCGGAGGCTGGGTTGCATACCATTATGAAAAATTTAGGCTCCGCCCGGAGGAGAGTCAAACCTCAAGCGCCACAGGGGGGTGCTAGTAGGGATTCACTTGATCAAGCTCAATTTTAGTCACCCGAAATGGGCAAGAGATGGCCTCCCGCTATACCGGTTTTTACGGCGGCTCTTAGGGCGGTAGCGCCTACAAATTGGTTAAAACGAGACTTCGCGGGGGGGATAAAAAAAGTTCATCATGGCATCTTCCTGAGCCATGGCATCGCGATAACCACAGGCAATCAAATCGCGGCAAAACGCCCCCTCGAACAGCAGGTAACTGGCCATACTGGTACCGCCACCAGAGGGTGTGGCGCCAGTCATTTTCAGAATCGCCCGCATGGCCCGTGGCAACGAATTGATATGCCGCGAAACCAGATCATTGATTTCAACTGAGGGATTGATACAGAGAAAATCCACTTGCCGCAGGCCGGCAGTTTCTGCCTTCGGGTTTTCGTTTTCGATAATGCCAAGCAGCTCGTTGATTCTCACCAATTGTTCCATATCATTTTCCAGCGCGTCGATGAACGCGCTGTTAAATACATGGCCCATAATCCGTGCCATAGAGGGCGAGTGCAGTTCGTGAGAATCCACCGGTGCGGAGTTGGGGTTGCCACTGACACCTACCACCATGACCCGCTGGGCTCCCAGGTGAATGGCGGAACTGATTGGGGAAACCTGGCGCAATGCGCCGTCGCCATAATAACTGTCACCAATCCGCGCAGCCGGAAATATGGTGGGGATTGCCGAGGACGCCAGCAGGTGAGCCACTTCGAGTTTTGCTGGCAATCCACAACGCCGGGCCTGCCGCCAGGGCGGCAGAATATCACCGTCGAGATTACTCTGGTAAAAGGTGACTGACTCACCACTGTCATAGTTGGAGGCGGTAATACCGATGGCATCCAGCAACCCGCCTTCCAACCGTCTCTCAAGATCGCCAAAATCAATGACCCGAGAAAGTAACTGTGCCAGCGGCTCGTTGTTGAGAATAGAGATAGGTTTACGCACCCCACTGCCCTGGTGAAACAGGGAAATAGCCAGCCGGAGCATGCCACCCACCAGATGGATAGAGCGCGATTTGTACACCTGGTTGACATGCAGATTGCTCCAGATACGCTCCACTTTCTTGACAGCCAGGCGAAAATTGTTGGCAGATGCGCCCAGTGCCACCGCATTGACGGCACCCGCGGAGGTGCCCGTAATAATAGAGAAGGGATTGTGGGCGCGCTTTGGCAACAACTCCGAGGCGGCCTTGAGAACGCCGACTTGGTATGCGGCCCGCGCTCCGCCACCGGTAAGGACCAGTGCGGTGCGATCAGCTGCGGGCGGGTGATGCTTCATTTGATGCGCTCCCTCTGCTGGCAGACTACCACGGAGCGCCTTGATGGATACCAGGATCAGACATCATGCCCGCTATTCGCTCAAATAACGGACATCGCTAACTAGAGCATGGGATAGATTAATCGGGTCTCGGCAACAATAGCCGGCGCAACCAGGCGGCGATCTTTACCCTGCCACTGCATCAGGTAATTGTTTTTACCAAGCTGCCGACCATCGGCATCCACTTTGTAAATCCCCAACAGGGAATTGAACACCATAGTATGCAACTGCTCGCGCACCGCCGCGTGGTCGGTTGTGCCCGCCAGGCGCACTGCTGCCTCGATGACCTCTCCGCCGCTGTAGCCCAGGGCGGCATAGGCAGCCGGGTTGTGGCCATAAAGCCTGCGAAAACGGTAGGCAAAATCCTGGGCTCCAGGCATTTTGATGCCGCGCAGCCACTGCACCACACCTACCACACCCTCGGCGTCGCCCAGCAGTGCCTGGCCAAATTCAGCCAGGGATGCACCCACGCCAAACACCAACATTTTTGGTTTAACACCCGCCTGCTTGAGCGCTCGTACAAGATCGACGGCGCCTTCCAGGTAGGCGATTGCCATGATCACATCCGCATCGACTGCGCCTAACTCTGCGACTGTTTTTGGAATTGCGGCGGCATCATCCAAAGATTTATCCAGCACAATCTGCAAACCCATCTCACTGGCTTTGACATGTACACCGCCGACCACATCGTGACCGAAGTCGGTGTCAGCCCACACCAGAGCCATAGTTTTCGCACCCTGCTCAACCGCCGCCTCGATGGCAATATCCATATACCGCGTGGATGGCGCATCCAGACCGACTATGTTGTCGTAACCCTGAGCCCAGATTTCGTCCGCCGAGGCACCCAGCGTAAGCATGGGCATATTGTGCTCCTCTGCCACCTGGCTGGCAGCCAGGGTGATATCCGAGGAATAGGGGCCGATCAACAGATCTACTTTGTCTTCCACAATCAGTTTCTGGTAAAGCTCGGCACTGCGGCCCGGGCTGGACTCGTCGTCATAGTAAACCAACACCACCGGGCGCCCCAGCAGGGAACCCCGCGCATTGACATCGCCCATCCACATCTGCAAGCCTCGCAACTGGTTAGTCCCGAAGTCCTGAAGCGGCCCGCTCAGGGACTGGGTAGTACCAATCCTGATGGGTTCAATGGCGAAGGCCCCGGCGGCGAAGGTCAGCGCCAGGGTACATAAGGTCAGAAGCAGGTTACGGATCACAGTGGTCCCCGATTACTTTTCTACGTCAAGTTCGCGCTTGGTGGTGTACAACCAACGCACTGTCTGGTATTCGAATGCAGATCCGGTTTCATAGTACCGGAATGAGGTGTGAGCCCTGGTATCGATACTGTCAAACAGGAAGGCCGTTGCGCGCACTGGCTTAGCCAGTAGGTCACCCTGAATATAGTTCTGCAGCGCCAAATCCGGAAGCTCGCCGACACCGTCCCGAAGGTTGGATGGGCCCAGCAGTGGCAGCACCAGATAGGGCCCGGTACCGACACCCCAGTAACCCAGCGTCTGGCCAAAATCCTCATCGGGTTTGGGCATCCCCATGCTGGTAGCAACATCGATTGTGCCGAAAAGACCGATGGTGCTGTTGACCAACACCCGCCCGATACTCTGGAAAAACTTGGTCGGGCTGGCCTGCAACATACCGTTGGCAGCTGAGCGCACATCCCTGAAGTTTTCGAAGAAGTTGTGCACCCCGGTACGCGCAGGGCTGGGTACAACCGCGCGCCAGCCGCGAACAGCAGGCAGGAATATCCACTGATCGAAATGGTAATTGAAATTGTAAATGCGCTTGTTCATTGGCTCCCAGGGATCATAGACGGAGGTCACATCTATTGCGCCCGCTGGGACAATGCGCTTCGCTTCAAATACAGGCTCGGGGTAAACCTCGGGCTCCGCCGGAGGAGTTGAACTGCAAGCTGCGAGAAACAGGATCGCGACAAGGCTTATTAAGCGCGGCATGATCGAGTTCATTGCGGCGCTCCCTCGGTAAACGTGGCAAGCATGTGAGCCACGTTCTCCGTGTAGTTAATATTGCCGCAGTGGCCGCCATAGGGGTAAATAGTTGCCCGTTCGCCGAAGACCTCGTTAAAGAAATTGATTTCGCCAGGCTCCAGGATAATATCGTCCTGATTGTGCATGACCGTAATCTTTTCTGAACCGCGCAAGTAGCCCTCTATTTCGGTGAGGCTGACAGCCGAAATAAACTCGTCCCGGGAGACACCCGGATAGTCGTTCTTATAATACGGGTAAAAGAAGTTGTGGTAGTAATCAGTGAACCCCAAGCGCTTCGCCACTTCGTTATACACGGTGAGGTTGGCATACCGGTCGAGCACCAGTCCTTTGGGCTTGACGTAGCCGAAGTCTGTCATGACATCTGAGGTAAACACAAGGGAAGTGGAAGACATACGAAAAGACACCCCAATGAGTGCGGCTAACTCCTCGTTCTTCAGATTCATCGCCTTGTAGGCGCTATACAGGAAATCCCCCCCGATACCGTCTTCCTCCTTGTATACCTTGCTAAAGGCACTCACCAATTGGTCAAAAAATTGATCAAAATTGTCTTCGCCTCCGGGGATATTCTGGGTCATACGATCCAGCAGAGAAACGGAGTTATACAGTGATACCGGCGGGTTGATCAGCAGAACCTTGCTGAAGTTGAAGGATTTGCGGTCCTCATCCAGCTTGGCCAGGTAAGCGGCGTTGAATGCGCCCAGGCTGTAGCCTGTAAGGTTAAAGGACGTGACGTCAATTTTGTCATCCAGCTTCGCCCAGATCATTTCCATGACACGGTACAAATCCTCAGCATCCCGCTGTCCGTGCCCAACTACTCCGGTACTGGATGCCGAGGTGACAAAATTGGGATAGGTAGGTGAGGAAATGGATACGATATGAAAGCCGGCCTGGTGGAATGCCCTGGCCATATTGACATTCTTGGCGCCATTGTGGGCCGCGCCGGTACCGGCGATAAGAAAGATAAGTGGCGCCGGGTGATCCTGCAGTGCCACGGAGTAAATCATCTCCTGGCCGTACCAGAGCAAGTCCGGTAAATGGCGTTCAGGGAACACATTGAGCCACTGCTTCTTGAATTTAATCTGATCCACGCTCGGCAACTTCGGTTCCAATCCCTCCGGCGTACCGACCACGGTGGCGACGAAGCGATCAGTAAGTGGGTAACCGTAATTCTTTACTGTTGCCGTCGCGGAAGCAAAAGAGGCGAGCAATAAAAAGCTCAGCCCCGCCACAACGCGCTGCGCAAAGATAATATTATTCACATGAATTCCAGATTATTCCCCTGAGCGAGCAAACATTCTGGCACGAAAATATTTCAAAATCATCCGTTATATGGTTTGCTTCGTGCCCGCAGCGGCCATCGGTCCAATTTCGATCAATTTCATGCCGGGCGGCCCGCCAACTACATGGGCAATGGAAGGAATACCGAGGAGACCGTGCGAACCGACCGGGACACAGCCCTGTCGCCGCGATCGCCAGCAATGCGAGCCATCATCTCCTGTAGAACAATGAGCTTGCCAAACAGGCGTTCAAAGCTGAGGTTGTCGACCACACCCTGATATTCATAGGTAATCAGGTAGAGATCACCGTTCGGTTTGCGGGTATTCTTGAGTTTCCACACCAGTATCTCGACATTGCGGGCGCTGGTCATCAGCGCTGCGCCATTCAATTGATCGTGCATGAACATCTCCGACTTGAAGCCGTAAGCCTGGCGCAACATACCCCCCAGCCCAACGATCAGTGCAAATACCCGATCACCCTTGAAGTCGCGATCAAAAGCGAGATTCATGGCGTCTATCCCCTGCAGGCCATCCAGCTCAGGAAAATCCAACTCCCCCTGGGATATCTTCAGCTGGGCAAGGCGCCCCCTCACTGTCATGCCTGGAATCACCGCCAGCTGGTCGGGGTTGCGCTTATAGAGCTTCACCATCAGCTCCCTTACTTCCCGGCGGCTCTCGTCGATAAATTCATCGGCCACCAGGTCTACTTCAGTCTTGGCCAGGTTTTTCACCTCATAACCACCACAGGCCGCCAGTAGTAGACAGCCAAGAACAGGGATGAGCAAGTTGCGGATTCTCATACGCAGATTCTAACAAGACACCGGGACCAGCGGGTGTTTCCCGCAAAATAGATATCGGTAACTGTCCCGCATCAGGGTAGTTGCAATCGGATGCCCAGATCAGGTTAATGTACGCCGAGGAGGGTAAACCCATGAAACACCTGGTGATCTTTACTGCGGCAATGACGGCCGGCAACTCGATGGCAGCTGGTGACACCAGCCTGGCGGACTGTGCTGCGCTGTCCGACGACAAGGCACGGCTGAGCTGCTACGACACTTTGGCGGGCCGGGGCAAACCACCGGCCGACGACGCCCTGCTGCACGAGACAGCGGTGGCTGCCACGGCAGATAACACTGCGGATGAAGAGGCTGAGTTCATTTCCCCCAGACTTGAGGAAGAACAGGAAAACGCCAACAACCGCTTCGTGATCATTCCCTATCAGCGCAACTACTTGCTGCCTATTACCTATAACAGCAATATCAATGAGGAAGACTGGGAAATCGCCTACCCGGATACCGGCATGGACAAGGCGGAGGTCAAGTTCCAGATCAGTATGAAGGCGATCATCTGGCAGGATATATTCGGCAAGGATATGAACCTCTGGGGTGCCTACACCCAGACCAACTGGATGCAGGCCTACAACACCGACGCCTCTTCCCCCTTTCGGGAGACCGATTATGAACCCGAACTGATACTGAGCATCGCCAATGACTGGCACTTCCTCGGCGTGCACAACACCCAGCTCAACATTCACCTGAACCACCAGTCCAACGGCACATCCGAACCCCTGTCCCGCAGCTGGAACCGGGCAATTGCTTCAGCCCTGTTCGAGCACAAGAATTTTTCCCTGGTGACCAGCGCCTGGTACCGTATACCGGAAAGCAGCAAGGACGACGACAACCCGGATATCGACAAATATATGGGCAACGGCGAACTACAGGGTGTGTGGAAATGGCCGGAATATACTCTGGGGTTCACCTTTCGTAACAACCTGAGACGCAACAACAAGGGCGCCATCCAGCTGGACTGGACCTTCCCAATCAGCGCCCGATTCCAGGGGTATATACAGTATTTCAACGGCTATGGTGAAAGCCTGATCGACTACAACGAGAGCACCAACCGCATAGGGATAGGTGTGAGCATTACCGACCCCTTCTGATATGGCCGCTGCTGCTTCAGGACACCGCCAGGGCCACCACCGAGATAGCGATGATACTCATCAGTTTGACCAGTATATTGAGGCTGGGGCCCGACGTGTCCTTAAAGGGGTCACCAACCGTATCGCCGATCACCGAAGCCCGGTGAGCGGGTGAGGTTTTGCCGCCATGCTGTCCTGTCTCGATAAATTTCTTGGCGTTATCCCAGGCGCCGCCAGCATTTGACAGAAACACGGCCATGGCAAAGCCGGTACACAATCCGCCCACCAGCAGGCCGATAACCCCTGCCACACCGAGCAACAGACTGACTGCCACCGGCGTGACCACCGCTATAACAGAAGGCCAGATCATTTCACGCTGGGCGCCTTTAGTGGAAATCTCTACGCAGCGGGCATAGTCCGGCTGGACAGTGCCTTGCAGTATGCCGGGGTTGTCTCGAAACTGCCGGCGCACCTCGACCACCATTTTTCCGGCGACGCGACCCACCGCCTGCATGGTCAGGCCGCTGAACACAAATGCAGACATGGAGCCAATGAAAAGCGCCGCCAGCACTATCGGATTCAGCAACGTCACGTTGAAATAGGCCATAAACTCCGAAAGCGTGGCATCCCGGGTCGCCACCTCCACCGAGTGACCTAACTCAAGTACGACGCGCCCGCTGTGCAGCAGCTGAATCCGCACCACTTCAAGGTAGGATGCGATCAACGCCAGTGCGGTCAGAGCCGCAGATCCGATGGCAAAACCCTTGCCGGTAGCCGCAGTGGTATTGCCAAGGGAGTCCAGCGCATCAGTTCTGGCCCTGACTTCCGGGCCCAGGCCGCTCATTTGAGCATTGCCACCGGCATTGTCCGCAATAGGGCCGTAGGCATCACTTGCAAGGGTTATACCCAGTGTGGACAGCATTCCCACTGCCGCAATAGCAACTCCGTAAAGCCCCTGGGCGAGGGCAGTCACGTCAAAACCGGCACTCAGCAGAAAAGCACAAAGTGTGCCTACCGCGACGGCCAGCACCGGCACCACCGTGGACATCATCCCCGCTCCGATACCGGCGATTATGACGGTGGCCGGCCCACTTTCAGCGGCCTCTGCAATTGCACGTGTGGCCGGATAGGATGGGGAGGTTGCATATTCAGTCGCCCGCCCGATGACCAGCCCGGTAACCAGCCCTGTTACCACGGCCCCCCATGTACCCCAAAGGTTGGGCATACCCAGCCAATACAGTGCGGGCAGTGATAACAGCACCACCATCAGGGCGCTGCTGTTAACCCCCCTGGACAGCGCAGCAAGCAGCGCGCGCTGGTCCGCACCCTCTTTCGCACGGACCAGGAACACGCCCAGGATAGAGGCCAGCAAACCCAACCCCGCGATCAGAAAAGGCGCTGTAATTGCCCTGCCCTGCAGGCCTTCATCGGTAACAAAGGCCGCTGCGCCCAGTGCGCAGGCCGCGAGCAATGAACCACAATACGACTCAAAAAGATCGGCACCCATGCCTGCCACATCACCTACGTTGTCCCCCACATTATCGGCAATTACCGCGGGATTGCGCGGGTCATCTTCGGGAATACCCGCTTCCAGCTTGCCCACAAGGTCTGCTCCCACATCGGCAGCCTTGGTGTAAATGCCGCCACCGACACGGGCGAACAGGGCCTGCAATGAAGCCCCCATACTAAAGGTGAGCACGGTGGTAGTTACCACCACCAGCCGGTAGTTGTCGGCAAAATTCGGCGTCAGCCAGTTAACCAGCAGGAACCAGGCGACACAGTTGGCCAGGCCCAGGCTCACCACCGTAAGCCCTATGACAGCGCCACTGCGAAAAGCCACACGCAAACTCAGCCCCAGCGAGGAGCGGGCCGCGGCAGCGGTCCGGGTGGAGGCCAGAGTGGCAGTCTGCATACCGACGTATCCGGCCAGCGCGGAAAAAAAACCGCCACACAGAAAGGTGAACGGAAGCCAGGGGTTCTGTACCCCAAAGCCATAGGCAAGCACGGCAAACACCAGGGCCAGCACAGCGAAGACCAGCCCCATAATACGGTATTGCTGCCGCAGGTAGGCCATGGCACCAAGGCGCACGTGTTGTCCGATCTGGCGCATCAGATCGCTACCTTCATCCTGTCTCCGCATCTGCAGGAAAAGCAGGCGTGCCACCAGCAGCGCAACCCCGGCGGCAACTGGCGCAAGCCAAAACAAGGGTTCATTCATGAGTCAGCAGCCTTCCTTTGGCATCGGGAAAATGCTTATATTCCAATGGTCGCCGCCTGGGCAGGGATGCAATCAGCTACCCGGACAGTGGCGCATCAGGCGGAGATAAAGCGGAGCGCACCGTTATCTCCTGGAGTGACTTTTATGGCCAGGCCCGGGCGTCTGGCAGACAACACCGCAGCCACGGCCCCGGAGTCAATCGAATTGGCCACAAACCGTGAACCCTCGGCGGTCTCGGCAATTACGATTGCCTGCACAGGCACTCCACCCTTGTAATTCACGACATAACTTTTCACAACGCCGGCTTCAGGTGCTTCATCAATTGGTATGCGGGGAATCATATCCCTGTCGAGTTGCGTATCGGCGTTCGCACAGTCCAGCGACGAAGGCTGGCAGGAGTAAACACCCACGGCATGCTTTGACAAGAACCCCCCCAGAGTGGCCACCAGGGCATAGGATTCAGGTGACTCCCGCAGCCGGGATACCGCCTCTGCCAAGGCATGCATACTGTAGTTATTGCCCGCCCCACCAAAATAGGCAAGGCCTCCGGTGAGGGTCAGAGACCGGGAGCCATCAACGGGCAAGCCAAGTGCATCGGCCGAGGACGAGACCGCACAGGGGAAGCAGCTGTAAAGGTCGATGAGATTAATGTCGTCAATCGTCTTACTTGCCATGGCCAGCGCGCGCTTCAGCACAAGTTCCGCCATCAGGGAACGACCCGGGTCTTCGCGTTCACTGAGATTCACCTCGGCCCCTTCAGCCAGACCGTGGAGGAATACCCAGTGTTCGGGAGGGATTCCCAGCCGGCGCGCGGCAGCCACACTGCACAGCAACAATGCGGCGCCCTGGTTCACGCCATCCTGGGCCACCATGCGCTTGGTATAGAGGTGGTTGAGCGAATCGGCAGAAAGAATGTCCTCTGCGGTCAGGGTATCCGGAAACTGGGCGTAAGGATTCGCCGTGGCAACTTCATTGAGCGACAACAGCAGTTCAGCCATATGTGATCGCTGTTCCTGCGTGGAGCGGTCAGCAGCGAAGGCGCGAGCCTGCTCTATCAGCGCATAGTAGGACATTGGCGCGAGCAGGCCGTTATGGACTTCCTGCATGGTCACAAACAGCTCGCCCCAACCCCTGTCCTCCAGCGGAAAATTCGCCGGGTCAAAGGTGTCGCTCCAGTCCAGCTCCCGGCCATCGCGGACGGCATTGCGCTGGTTGCGAATAGCCTCGGCCCCGGCCAAAAGCACTACCGACCGCTCACCCCGGGCTATTGCGCCGGCAAATTCAATAATACGGCTCTGGGGGTCATTACCACCCACGGGCCCATAAATGCAATGAGATGGTTCGGCGCCAATGGCACGGGCAACAGACATGGGGGGGTTGTCACTGCGGCCAAAGGGACAGGGCGGCATGCCCATGGAATCTGCAAACAGGCGGGTGACCGCAATCGTGTCAATCGCCGCAAGCACATTACTGCCGCCGGCATGGGCCAGTGCACGACGCGCTGCTTCGGCGGCCAGCGTCATGGGGGAATCGTCGGTAACCCCGCGCTCTACAACCTGGCCAGCACCCACCAGTACCGGCGTGTTGTCTGCCACCGAATTCCAGTCCATATTCTTTCGCATCCGTTACAGAAAATCAGGGCAAGTGAGTGTATCAGGCGTTGGCTGCCTTGTCGGCGAGCTCCTGGCTGGCGAGGTACTCCTCGTAGCTGCCCTGGAAATCAACCAGCTGATTGTCCTTGATCTCGATGACACGTGTGGCCAGGGACGAGACAAACTCGCGATCGTGGCTGACGAAGATCAGCGTGCCATCGTAGTGCTCCAGCGCCAGGTTCAGCGCCTCGATTGCCTCCATATCCAGGTGATTGGTGGGTTCGTCCATCAACATCACATTGGCGTCGGTCATCATCAGTTTGCCAAACAAGAGGCGGTTCTTCTCACCCCCTGAACAGACCCGGACCTGCTTCTTGAAATCATCGGATGAGAACAGCAGGCGACCTAAGGTGGCCCGCACAATCTGGTCGTCGTGGTGGGCTCGCCGCCACTGGCTCATCCAGTCGAAAAGGTTGAGTTCGGTATCAAAATCGCTGGTGCTGTCCTGCGGGCAATAGCCCAGTGTCGCGCTCTCCGCCCATTTGATCACACCCTCCCGTGCCTCCAGTTCGCCCATCAGGCAGCGCAGCAGTGTCGTCTTGCCCACGCCGTTCTCGCCGATGATGGCCAGGCGGGTGCCGGCTTCCAGCATGATACTGGCCTTCTTGAACAACGGCTCATCGTCAAATCCGTGGCCCAGCTTTTCCAGGGTAACGGCCTGTCGGTGAAGCTTCTTATCCTGCTTGAAACGGATATAGGGACTGACCCGGCTGGAGGGTTTGATGTCGTCCAGTTGTATCTTGGTGATCTGGCGGGCCCTGGAAGTCGCCTGCTTAGCCTTGGACGCATTGGCGGAAAAACGGCTGACAAACTGCTGAAGCTCGGCAATTTGGGCACTCTTTTTGGCGTTCTCAGAGTGCAGTCTCTCCCTCGCCTGGGTGGACGCTGTCATGAAATCGTCATAGTTGCCCGGGTATACCCGCAGCTCGCCGTAGTCGATATCGGCCATGTGAGTACATACCGCGTTGAGAAAATGACGGTCGTGAGAAATAATGATCATGGTGGATCGGCGCGAGTTCAGCACGTCTTCCAGCCAGCGTATGGTATCGATATCCAGGTTATTGGTAGGCTCATCCAACAACAGGATATCCGGATCGGAAAACAGCGCCTGTGCCAGCAGCACCCGCAACTTCCAGCCCGGGGAAACCTCACTCATGGGGCCGTAGTGCAACTCCTGGGCGATACCGGCGCCGAGCAAAATTTCCCCCGCCCGGCTCTCCGCCGTGTAACCGTCCATTTCAGCGAACTGCACTTCGAGGTCGGCAACCTTCATACCGTCGTCTTCTGTCATCTCCGGTAAAGCATATATACGATCGCGCTCCTGCTTTACCTCCCACAACTCTCTGTGACCCATGATCACGGTGTCTACCACTGAAAATTTCTCAAAGGCGAACTGGTCCTGGTGCAGTCGCCCCAGCCGCTCATTGGGGCTGATGGAAACGTTGCCTGACGAGGGCGTGAGACTACCATCGAGGATTTTCATCAGGGTCGACTTACCGCAGCCGTTGGCACCGATAAGGCCATAGCGGTTGCCATCGCCGAATTTGACCGAGATGTTTTCAAATAGCGGTTTGGCACCAAACTGCATGGTGATATTGGCAGTAGAGATCACGAGAGTATTCCTGGGGTATTGAGTTGCACTTGCCCGGTACGAGAGGCGCAAAGAGGCGGCGTATCCTACGGAAATTGTGCGCAAATGTCGAGAGCCGCGTACCCCACGGCAGCGCAGACCCGGCGATCAATTGAGTTGTCATCAGGCTCTCTTATGTGACTGCCCCTGTTGAATGCTATTATTTCGACAGATATTCGGGAGCCGGAAACAATGAAGTACGCGGTACAGGTGTGGCTGTGGCTAGCATTGCTGGGTATAGCAGCGTGCGGGGATTCCCAGCTATCGCAGCAGGTATCCAGCGACAGCAGCGCGACCTCTCTGCTGGGCCCAATGCCCGGGGAGGGGAAGGAACTCGCAAATCCATTTCCAAACGCGTCCACCCGGGCCGAGAATCTGCTGGCGTCGAAGGACATGCTACTTGCGCCCCGAACGGGCGACTTGGACAGCATGAAAGAATGGCACGGAATTCGGATTCTGACGGTGTACAGCACAGGCCAATACTACTTCCATAACGGCCAGGAAAAGGGCTTTACCAAGGACTGGGCAGTCCTATTTGAGAAATTCCTTAACCGCAACAAGCCGCGCAAAGACATCAAAGTCCGCGTGGTGATTGTCCCCGTTGCGCGAAACCAGCTAATTCCCGCACTACTGGCGGGCCGCGGGGACATTATTATTGCCAACATGTCCATCACAGCAGAACGCGAAAAAGTGGTGGATTTCAGCATTCCTGTGAGCAAAGCGCTTTCGGAGATACTGGTTGCCGGCCCCTCCGCGCCGACACTGGCCACAGCCGATGATCTTTCCGGGCAGGTCATGCACGTACGCCACTCCAGCAGCTACAGGGAGAGTCTTGATCGACTGAATAAACGCCTTGAGACAGAGGGCAAACCACCGGTCGATATCGAGCCGGTTTCTGAATTTCTGGAAGATGAGGACCTGATTGAAATGGTGAACACGGGGTTGCTGCCCTGGACAGTTGTCGATGATTACAAATTGCTGATGTGGAAGAATGTATTTCCCGACCTGGTTCCCCGTCCGGATATTGTGCTTCGCGAGGGCGGCAGGACGGCCTGGGCTTTTCGCGAGGACAGCCCACTGCTGGCGGCAGAGGTCAATGCATTTCTCAAGAAGAATCGCCAGGGAACGTTGGTGGGCAACGTGCTTATAGAGCGATATGTCACAGACTTTGATTGGACAAAAAATGCTTTCTCGGATGAGGCATACGCGCGCTTCCAGCAGCTGCTGGGGATTTTCAAAAAATACGGTGAGCGCTACGACATTGACCATCTGCTGGCAGCGGCACAGGGCTACCAGGAGTCCCGGCTGGACCAGAACGCCCGCAGCGCTGCCGGCGCGATCGGCATCATGCAATTGTTGCCTAGTACGGCGCAGGATCACAATATCGCCGTGGAGAATATCGACGAGGCGGAAAACAATATCCATGCCGGAGTGAAGTATCTCAGTTTCCTGCGCAGTCGCTATTTCGATGATCCCCAAATGGCGGAAACTGACCAGACACTGATGGCTCTCGCGGCCTACAATCTGGGGCCGGCACGCATGATGCAACTGCGAAATAAGGCAAAAAGTAAGGGCTACGACCCAAATGTATGGTTTGATAATGTCGAGCTCGCGGCGGCGGCTCACGTGGGCCACGAACCGGTTCAATACGTTGCCAATATCTACAAGTACTACATCGCCTATCGCGGCGCGCTTCGCGACGTCTCGCTGCGCAATAGCGCACGGGAAAAAGCGGGCATTGGCGACCTGTAGCACCCTTGAGAAGGAATCGTCATGCATAAAGACAACATAGAAAATTGGTCCCACGACCATACTTTTGCTCAGGATCAGCGAAAGCCCGGTGAATCCCGCACGCTGATCGTGATTGGCATAACCGCTGTTATGATGGTGGTCGAATTATTCGCCGGCGTCCTGTTCGGTTCCATGGCACTGCTGGCCGATGGGCTGCATATGGCGTCGCATGCCGTGGCCCTGAGCATCACAGCATTTGCCTATATTTACGCACGACGCAATGCCCGCAACAGAATCTACAGTTTTGGCACAGGCAAAGTGAATGCGCTGGGTGGGTTCACTGGCGCAGTATTACTGGCCATTTTTGCAATTATTATGGGTTTTGAAAGCGTGGTGCGCATACTCAACCCCGTTGAGATCGTGTTTAACCAGGCTATTTTTGTTGCCGCTCTCGGGCTTGTCGTGAACGGGGCTTGTGTATTCATTCTGGGTGGCGGTGATGGTCATCACCACGATCATGGACCCGGGCACACGCATCACCACGACCACAATCTGAAATCCGCCTATTTGCATGTTATGGCGGATGCCCTGACGTCCGTTCTCGCCATAGTGGCATTGCTCGCCGCCAAGTATCTGGGGCTGATATGGATGGACCCGGTTATGGGTATCGTCGGTGCAATTCTGGTGGCGCGCTGGTCCTATGGCTTGCTGGGCACCACCAGCGCAGTATTACTGGACCGGCAGGCTCCGAAGAGCCTGCGCGAGCAAGTGCGGGAATTGATCGAGGCGGACAATGATTCCCAGGTCGTGGACCTGCATATCTGGTCGATCGGTCCGGAAATCTATTCCGCCCAGATAGCCGTCGTCGCTCACCACCCGCTGCCGCTGGCGGAGTATAAATCCCTCATTCCAGAGTCCCTGAGGCTGGTGCATGTTGCCATAGAAATCAATACCTGTACTGACCGGGAAATCACAGCCTGATCGATGTCATCTCAGCGATTACAATGAAACATCAGCCGACAACTGCCGCCCCCGCCACAGCAGATAAATTGCCGGCAACACCAGCAGCGTCAACAGCACGGCACTGAGCATCCCGCCGACCATCGGCGCCGCCAACCGGCTCATCACTTCAGAGCCGGTACCGCTGCCCCAGAGAATCGGCAACAGGCCGACAATAGTGGCAGTGGCCGTCATCAGTACCGGGCGAACTCGCAGTCCCGCGCCCTGCCATACCGCCTGTCGAAGTGTGTCCGGCGTTATTTCACCCCCGTCAGCCAGCAGGCGCTGCCAGGCCTGATCCAGATACACCAGCATAATTACCCCGGTCTCTACCGCCACCCCCGCCAGGGCGATCATGCCCACCCCCACCGCGATGGAAAAACTGTAGTCCAGCGCGTACATCAGCCAGAGACTGCCTACCAGAGACAGCGGCAGCGCAGCCATCAGTATCAATACCTGGGAGAAATTGCGAAAGTTCAGGTAGAGCAACACCACGATGATCGCCAGAGTCAACGGCACAACATAGGCGAGCCGCGACTTGGCGCGCTCCATGTACTCGTACTGGCCCGACCACACCAGCGAATACCCGGGCGGCAGTTCCAGCCGCTCAGCCACCAGCGTTCGCGCATATTCAACATAGCTACCCACATCAACTCCCTCAATGTCCACATAGGTCCAGCCATTGAGCCGGGCGTTCTCACTCTTGATACCAGGGGGGCCGTCCTCCAGGTAAATGGCAGCCACATCACCCAGTGCGATACGCTGTCCAGCGGGTGTCACTACCGGTAACAGTGCCAGTTGCTCCGGGGAATTACGATAGGACTGAGGATAGCGGATGTTGACCGGATAACGCTCGCGGCCCTCCACGGTCTGGGTGATATTCATACCCCCCACGGCAGTGGCTACCACCTGCTGCACATCGGCGATATTGAGACCAAAACGGGCCGCTCGCTCACGGTCGATATCCACCTTGATGTAGCGTCCGCCAGCAACCCGCTCGGAGTAGACAGAAGCCGTACCCGGTGCGTCCGGCAATATCGTTTCCAGCTGCTGGCCTATACGCTGGATGACCTCCAATTCGGGGCCCGCTACCTTAATGCCTACCGGTGTCTTGATACCTGTGGCCAGCATATCGATGCGGGTTTTGATCGGCATCACCCAGGCATTGGTTACACCGGGCAGTTTGAGAAGTGCATCGAGCTCACGGGTCAGACTGGCGGTGGTGACCCCCTGCCGCCACTGGGAGCGCGGTTTCAGCTGGATGAAGGTCTCTATCATGGTCAGGGGCGCGGGGTCGGTGGCGGTATCCGCCCGGCCAATTTTACCAAAGACCGTTGCCACCTCGGGCACGGTACGGATCAATTTGTCGGTCTGTTGCAGCAGTTCCCTGGCCTTGCCCACGGAGATGCCCGGATAGGTAGTGGGCATATACATTAAATCGCCTTCATCCAGTGGCGGGATAAACTCGCTGCCAATACGCTGCAGGGGCCACAGGGCACTAAGCAACAGCAGCGCAGCGATCAACAACGTGGTTTTTGGATAGAGCAGCACCTTGTTCAGCAGCGGCATATACCCCCCAATAAGAGCCCTGTTGAGCGGATTGCGCCGCTCCGGTAAGACCTTACCGCGAATAAAATAGCCCATTAGCACCGGCACCAGTGTAACCGCGAGAATTGCTGCGGCAGCCATGGCGTAGGTCTTGGTGTAGGCCAGCGGCGAGAACATGCGCCCCTCCTGAGCCTCCAGGGTAAAAACAGGAATAAAACTGGCGGTGATAATCAGCAGGCTGAAGAACAGGGCGGGGCCGACCTCCGCCGCCGAGGCAGCCACTACCTGCCAGCGATTGCTATCGTCCACCTGCACACGCTCCATATGTTTGTGCATGTTCTCAATCAGCACGATGGCGCCATCAATCATGGTGCCTATGGCTATGGCGATGCCTCCCAGTGACATGATGTTGGCGTTCAGGCCCTGCAGGTACATGACTATAAACGCGGCGAGAATACCCACCGGCAAACTGATAATGGCCACCAGCGATGAACGCACATGGAACAGGAAGGCCACACAAACCAGTGCCACCAGCAACAGCTCTTCCCCCAGTTTCTGCCACAGGTTGTTCACCGCACTCTCGATAAGGCCGGAGCGATCGTATACAGCAACAATCTCGACGCCGTCAGGCAGGCTGGGGCGCAACTCCTCCAGGCGGGACTTCACCCGACTGATGGTGCGCTGGGCGTTTTCCCCGAAGCGCATTACCACGATGCCACCCACGGTCTCGCCCTCACCATTAAGTTCGGCGATACCGCGACGCATTTGTGGCCCGGTGGCAATATCCGCCACATCCTTGAGCAGCAGCGGCGTGCCATTGCGGTTGACACCCAGCGGTATCACTCCAAGGTCCGCAACACTGTGCAAGTAACCAGAAGCACGGACCATATACTCAGCCTCCGCCATTTCCACCACCGAAGCGCCGATCTCCTGGTTGCCCCGTGAGATGGCATTCTGTATATGGCTGAGGGGGATATCGAAGGCGCGCAGTTTGTCGGGATTCACCGTCACCTGATACTGCTTCACCATGCCACCCACCGTTGCCACTTCCGACACCCCGGGCACACTTTGCAACTCGTACTTGAGAAACCAGTCCTGCAAGCTGCGTAGCTCACTGATATCGTGCTGCCCGGTGGTATCGCGCAGGGCATAGATATAGACCCAGCCTACACCGGTAGCATCCGGACCCAGCTGCGGCCGCGCCGCTTCGGGCAGGGTTGGGGCCACCTGGCTGAGGTATTCCAGCACCCGACTGCGAGCCCAGTACAGATCTGTGCCCTCATCAAAAATGACGTAGACATAGGAATCGCCGAAGAAAGAAAACCCCCTCACCGTTGACGCACCCGGCACCGACAGCATGGCTGTTGTAAGGGGGTACGTCACCTGGTCTTCCACCACCTGCGGCGCCTGCCCCGGGTAGTGGGTCTTGATGATTACCTGTACGTCGGACAGGTCGGGAATGGCATCAACAGGAGTATTTTTCAACGCGAAGACCCCCACCCCAATCAGGATGGCGGTGGCCAGCAGGACAAAAAACCGGTTGTCTACCGACCAGCGGATAACGGCCTCAATCATGGTGGCCTCCTGTCTTTTCCAGCCTGTCCGCGCCAGCGTTACCGCGGGTAAATACCGGCTCCCGGTCAGCGGATTCCATCCGCTGCAAATCCGCACTCTTGCTGGACTCGGAGTCCAGCAGGAACTGGGCAGATACCACCACGTCGTCCTTTTCTTCTACACCGCTCAAGATCTCGATATAGCGCTCACCCACGCGACCGAGCGCCACCTCCCGGGAGGCAAAGCGCCCCTCTCCCAGCGCCAGCACAACCCGATCCTGATTGCCCGTGCGCACAACCGCCTCCCGTGGCACGACCAGTGCCTGCGCCATCGGGTCCGCTTGAATCACCACCTGGGTAAACATATTGGGCTTGAGAAGCCTGTCATCATTGGCAAAGCGCAGGCGCACTCGCAGTGTGCGATTTTTCTCATCCAGGGAGGGATAAACGTAATCTACCCTGCCCTGCCATTCTCGATTCGGCAGGTAATCCAGGCGCATGGAAACGGGCAGGCCTACGGTGACCAGCGATGCCTGTCTCTCGAAAACTTCCGCCTCAACCCAAACGTCCTCTAGTACCCCCACCGACATCAGGGTGGTACCGGGCATGACAAAAAATCCCTCACGGATATTGAGATTGTCCACCACACCAGTCTGCGGTGCATGGAAGGTAACCGTCTGACTTACTTTCCGATCGCGGCGCAGTTGGGCAATAAAGTCTGGCGACAACTGCAGTGCGCGCAAACGGTCTTCGGCGGCGGCAACCAGGCGCGGATTGTCGCGTTTCAGGGCCAACAGTAACTCTTCCTGGGCGTTCACCAGTTGGGGCGAGTAAAGCTCATAGAGCGGCTGGCCGGCTTCTACCGGGTCACCGGATGCCTTTACATAGAGTTTCTCTATCCAACCCTCCACGCGCGGATGTATGTGTACGCGGCGGTCCTCGTCGTATTGCACATATCCCACTGTCCTGATCTGCGTGGGCAAAGCCCGGTATTCCACCGGTGCGATACGCACACCGATATTGTTGATCACCTCCGGGGAAATACGCACCGTTCCGGCGCCCGGATCTTCGCTCTCATATACCGGGATAAGATCCATACCCATTGGCGACTTACCGGGCGCATCGCGCCGGTAGGCTGCGTCCATTGGGGCAACCCAATACAGTGGTTTCCTCGCTGCTGCAGGCTGTTCAAGCTCCGACATCCCCGCTCCCCGTTGGCTGACGAGAATCAGGTAACTGGCTATAGCACCGGCGATCGCGGCAGCAACAGCGACAAGCACGGTCTTTCTCACAGCGCTCATGACGATTCTCCCTGGGTGGCCACGCTACTGGTGGCGAAAAAATAATTAAGTTGGGCGATGGTCTGCAAACGAGCGATATCGATGTCCAGCGCTTCAATCCTGGCATTGAGCCCGGCGATGCGCGCCCGCACTACTTCGGCAAAATCCCCGTCGTCGCGGGTGTAGGCAGTAAGAGAGGCCTCTGCTTGCTCTGTCATCTCCAACAGCAGACGGCTGCGGTACAGCTGCTGCCGCTGTTCCAGGCGCAGCAGCCGCGCATACTGGGTCTCAAAGCTGGCCACCATTTTCCGCAGGGCCAACATCTTGTCAGTGCGCATGGCCTCGCTGTCTGCGATGGCGGATTGCAATTGCTTGTCCTGACGACGGGAGGTGAAAAACGGCAGATCAAAAGCCAGGCCAACGGAGAAAAAGTCGGGCCGGGCCTGTCCCAATGGCCCGTCTTCGCGATAGCCATAGCTGGCATTAACTTTCCACTCCGGTCGATATTTCTGCCGCGCCAACTCTACATCCACCTGACTCGCGTCTATCCTGCTATCGATCCCCAACAGCGCCGGGTGCTCACTGAGCAGCGCGGCTATCTCACCGGGTGCTGCAAGACTGCCACCTCGATAGAGGTCCGGGTGCTGCAGGCGCAGTTCCGGTAGTTTCTGAGCCAACTGCGGCACGGTATAGCGGTCCCATGCGGCCTGTCCGCCTGCGCGCAGCCACTCCCCGAGTTTGGCGCGGGCAGTGTCCAGCCGCTCATAAAGTACCGACAGTCTGTCTTCCAGCCGGGTGAGTTCAAGCTGAGCCCGCACAAAGTCCTGCTGCCGCGTGCGACCCACAGCGCTGGAGTAACTGGACTCAGCCACATCCACCAGGTGTTCAAACAACTCCCTGTCCTCCTCTATCAGGCGAATGCTTTCCCGCGCCCGCCAGGCCTCCAACCACACCTCGGTCACGGCAACCGCCAAGCGGGCGCGCCGTTCATCACGCTGGTAGGGAAATTGCTCACCCAGCAAGTTCAAACGCCGCTGGCCCAGAGCGCGGCTGTCGCCCCTGGGGAAGGTCTGTACCACCCCCACCTTGAACTGGGTCATCGCCTCCTGGTCGAAATCAAAAGTGTCGGTAGGCAGGTTGGCGAATGCCAGATCGACCATCGGATCCGGCAGTGTGCCCGCCACCACCGCCTGCGCCGCAACGGCCTGCTGACGGAACTCACTGCCCTGTAGCCAGGGGTCATTGCGCTGGGCTGTGGCTATAGCTTCTGCCAGGTTCATCCCTGCCCAGCCGGCATTCGCCTGGAGCGCGGATGTGACCATCAGCAGGACACAGCTGATACGCCGCAGCAACGCTGCGCGCTTTACAATTGCGATTGAATTCATAGTTACCCGCCCTCTCGTGCAGGATTCATCTACGCGGTGTTTTCAACACCGGAAGGAGAGGTTGGGTAGAGCAACCTCCCGCTACACTTTTGCTGGATCGGCCCCGGAATCCAGTGAATTCCGGGCGCAGCTATCCTGTGTTAGCGGGTGATGGGCGGGCGGTAGAGAGAGTCGCCGATGCGGGTGGGCGCAGCAAACGAATTGGAGCGGAAAAACACCGTGCCGAAATCCGGCCTGCTGGTGAGGTAGTTCAGTGGTAATGTCACCCCGGACTGGCAGTGGCTCATGGAGCACACACCCGAGTCGCAACAATCTTCGCTGCTCATGCTATCGACTGTGTCGGCAACAGCGCCCGGCATGCGGTGCGCAGAATGGTCCATGCCGGCCATATCAGCAGCGCTGGCCGTCGATTGGGCATGGAACGGCAGCTGGCAGGACAGTGCATTGGCAACCAGCCCCTGGCCGACGAGAACAAGCGCCAGCAGCAGGAGGAACGGTTTGCGAAAGTTTTTCATACACTGCAAGTGTACCTTATTCCGTTGGCTAATTAGAGTGACGAATGCACAGATTATCAAAATCGCGTCAGGCGTGGCTTCAGCAGGATTGGCCCCACCAGGGTAGTCAGTAACACCACCAACACCAGCGCAGAATACATTTGCGCGTCAAATACCTGGTGCCCGAAGGCAAACGTCGCAAATACCAGACCAACCTCGCCCCGCGGAATCATGCCAAAGCCAATGCCCAGCCGATCGAAGCCGGGGCCCCGCACCGTATAACCTGCGACCCCCTTGGAAAAAATAGCCACCAGCGTCAGGCTTACGATCAACAGAAGAATTTTGGGATCCAGCAGTGACTGCAACTCCACCTGTGCGCCTATCCCGACAAAGAAAATTGTCAGCATAATGTCGCTGATAGGTTTTACCAGTTCCTCCAACCGGTGCTTCTGCAATTCGTGACCCACGCGAAAATCCACATCATCAAGCAGCAGTCCGGCCACAAATGCGCCAATAAGTGGTGCCAGGCCGGCAAAGTGGGCGAGCTGGGCGAAACCAAGCGCCAGGCATAGCGCGAATCCCGTCCAGACACTGGAGTGCTTGTTGAGCGAAATAATATGCACAACACTGGGCATAAGCTTCTGCCCAACGAGTATCGCCCCGGTAAAGAACAGCAGCGCCTTGGCGACAATCCACAATAACTGCCCGGCAGAAACCTCACCGGTCACCACCACGCTCGCCAGTACCGCCAACAGTAAAATGCCCACCACATCATCGATAACCGCCGCGCCGAGAATCACCTGCGCTGAGCGCGTCTTGATCAAGCCATTGTCACCCAGCAGTTTCGCGGTTATTCCCACCGAGGTGGCGGCCAGCATGGCGCCTACAAACCACCCTTTAACGCCGGTACCGAAACCCAGGAATGCCCCCGCCGCGAGCGCCAGCACAACCGGGAGCGCTACACCGGTAACTGCAACCGCCACTGCATTACGGCCGACCCTTAGCAGGCCGCGCATGTCGGATTCCAACCCGACAATAAACAGAAGTAACACCAGCGCAAGTTCCGAGGAATACACCATAAATTCGCTGGAGCGCAACAAATGACTCAGGTCAAAATTGATGCCTACCAGCGCCAGGTTGCCAAGCATGATACCGGCGTAGATTTCCCCAAGAATCTCCGCCATACCGAGACGTTCAAAAATAAACCCGCAAACATCGGCCAGTGTAATCATCAGGATCAACAGCAGGCTGGTGCGGGTAAATGTCTCGCTCACACCATTGGCCATCGCGACTGCCGGCAACAACATTGCCGCCACCAGCAAACAGAGGATTCGTCCAGGTCTATTCAGCACGGAAAACCTTTTTTATAGTCATAAGGTGGGCACAGCAACGATACACATCCGCAATGGACACCTGGAGAGTAGCTTAGCTGAGCGCAGCACAAAGCCCTATTGATTCATGACAAGAGCTGGCCATTGCCAGAGTACATCGCTACACCCAGAGCATAAATCCCAGCTCAAAGGGGTGACTAAGCGCATCATTGTAAGGGTACATACGCAATTTGTAATACTGCAGGCCCGCGATCTCCGGCACCAGGTCGATACCGAATTCGGTGTAATGATCATCACCTCCAGTCGCGGCAAGTTCAGCTTTCTGCAAAACCTCAAATTCACCGTTGGCATCATTGCTGCCCAACAGGCATTCCAACCGAACATCGTCCGCATGCAGGCCATTGAGTTCCACCCGCACCTGCAAAGCTATTTTATCGTCGTGATAAAGATGTGCGGGTGGCTGCAGCATTAACTGCATATTCACCCCTGGCCAGGCGGAGCGCACACGCTGCTTCCAGTTGGCGAGGCTGCGCGCCAGTTCGAAGTTATTGGCACTCAGCTTGCGCCGCTGTTCGCGCGCTGGCCAGTATAATTTGGTGACGTAGTCACGCACCATACGCTCGGAATTGAAGCGCGGGATAGTGGATTTCATGGAGGCCTTGGACAGGGCTACCCAGTCCTCGGAATAGCCACTGCCATCACGCCGGAAGTAGATCGGCAACATCTCGTGTTCAATAATGTCGAGCAGATCATTGGCCTCTTCCTGCTGCCGCTGATCGTGGTCAAAACGCGAGTCGCGGGGCTGGATGCCCCAGCCGTTGTGCCCGTTATATCCCTCTCCCCACCAGCCATCCAACACACTGAGATTCACGGCACCATTCAAGCCTGCCTTCTGACCGGAGGTACCGCTGGCCTCCAGCGGATACTCCGGTGTGTTCAGCCAGACATCGACACCCGTGACCATCAGCCGGGCCAGGGCCATATCGTAACCTTCCAGCAAGAGAATTTTCCCGATGAAGTCCGGGCGCATGGAGAAGTCGTGAATCACCTTGATAAGTTGCTGGCCCGGCTCATCGTGTGGATGCGCCTTACCGGCAAAAACGATAACCACGGGGCGCTCCGGGTCACCTAGTAAACGTGCCAGCCGGGCCGGGTCTGCGAACAGCATGGCGGCGCGTTTATAGGTGGCGAAACGGCGGGCAAAGCCCATCACGAGTACATCTTTTTCGGATTCATCCACGTACCGTGTCATGCGTCGGATAACCGCGTCGCTGGTACCGTTGCGACGCTGCTGCGCCAGCACCACATCGTGTACGTGCTCCAGCAATTGCTGCTTGAGAGCCTTGTGCACACTCCAGTAGTGAAAATTCGGTATCTGTTCCAGACGCTCCCAGTAATCCTCGTTCAATAACTCGTTACGCCAGTCATCAAAACGCAGGTCAAACAAGCTGACCCATTCCCGCGCCAGAAAGGTTTGCAAGTGAACACCGTTGGTAATATGGGTAATGGGGTTTTCCCGATAGGGAATCTGCGGCCACAAATCGGCCTCCATTTCTGACGCCACCAGACCGTGAATGCGGCTGACACCATTGTGGAAGCGGGTACAGCGCAGTGCCAGGCAGGTCATATTGAAGCCATCGCCGGAATTCAAGCCCAACCGATAGACCTGGTCGAAGTCCAGCCCCAATTCGCGCGCGGCCCCGCCCAGGTATTTTTCCACCAACCCACGATCGAAAATATCGTGCCCTGCAGGCACCGGGGTGTGAGTAGTAAACACCGTAGACGCCGCTACCAGCTCCATAGCGGTGGCGACGTCCAGGCCCTCACGCATACGGAACGCGCAGCGCTCCAGTAGCTGGAAAGCAGCGTGGCCCTCGTTGATATGCCACACAGTGGGGTACAGGTTCAGCGCTCGCAGCGCCCGCACCCCGCCAACACCCAACACCAGTTCCTGCTGCAGACGCATTTCCCGGTCGCCGCCATAAAGCTGGTGCGTAATAGCGCGGTCTGCCGGCGCATTTTCGGGCAGATTTGTGTCCAGCAGGTACAGGGTGATATGACCTGCCTGTGCCTTCCACACCCGCACCTTGAGGATGCGACCGGGGAACTCCAGTTCCAGGGTCAGATGCTGACCTGCCTCCGTGAGCGTGGGCACCACGGGCAGGTCGTGAGGATGAGAGCGGGTATGGCTGACCTGCTGGTGGCCCTGGCCATCAATGGTCTGGGTAAAGTACCCCATCTGATACAGCAGGCCGATCGCAACGAAGGGCAGGCCGACATCGCTTGCCGCCTTGCAGTGGTCTCCGGCCAGAATACCCAGCCCTCCCGAGTAAATCGGAAAGCTCTCATGAAAGCCAAACTCCAGACAAAAATAGGCAATGAGATCTTCCTGCGGATCGAACAGTGATGTCAGTTCCGGGCGGCCACGGTGCTCGCGATAAGCGTCATAGGCAGAGATGACGCGGCGATAGTCCTCCATATAGGAACGATCTTGCACGGCCTCATCCAGGCGCTGTTGCGAAACCCGGCGCAAAAAGGCTTTTGGGTTGTGGCCGCAACTCTCCCAGACACTGCGATCCAGGCGGTGAAACAGACCGCGAATAGATCTGTCCCAACTGTACATCAAGTCGTTGGCCATCTCGTTCAGGCGTTCGAGCTCGGGCGGGATTCGGGGCTGGATTTCAAGCGGAAACTGGGAACCGGGCATAGCTAATACATCCTCAGAATGGTGTGGGGCTGTGGTACAGCTCCTGGTATCGTTGCGCACTTTGCTGCCAGGAAAAATCCTGGCCCATGGCAGTCAGTTGCAGCTGCCGCCATGTCTCCTTGTCATACCATAGACTAGTGGCACGAGACAGACATGCAAGTAACTCACTCGCCTCGGGCCGCTGGAATACAAATCCGGTGGCGGTGCCTGCCGCCAGGGTCTGAGCACTGCAATCGACCACAGTATCTGCCAGACCACCCACTTGCCGCACCAGCGGCAGCGTGCCATAGCGCAGAGAATACAGCTGGTTTAGGCCACAGGGCTCAAACAGCGAGGGCATCAAAAAGATGTCGGCGCTCGCCTCTATTTTGTGGGCCAGGGATTCATCATAGGCCAGCACCACCGCCATGTTGCCGGGGTTGGCCGCGGCAGCCGCTTTCAGCGCGCGTTCGTAAACCGGATCACCGGTACCCAGCACGGCGATTTGCACCGGGCTGGCAAGTATCTCGTTCAGCACCGGCAGAATCAGCTCCAGCCCTTTTTGCTCGACCAATCGTCCCACAATGCCCACCAGGGGGCAGTCTTCCCTGGGCTCAAGGCCCAGCGCCGCCTGCAGCGCTCGCTTGTTGATCGCCTTGTCTGCCAGAGTTTCCGCACCGTAGCAGCACTCGAGGTAGGGATCAGTGGCGGGGTTCCACACCTTGTTGTCAATGCCATTAAGGATACCCACCAGCCGCTCACGGCGCTGGCGCAGCAAGCCCTCCAGCCCCATGCCACCAGGTGACTCGCAGATTTCACGGGCGTAGGTCGGGCTGACCGTCGTAATGTAATCGGCGTAGACCAGCCCCCCCTTGATAAAACTGCACTGCCCATAATACTCCAGTGCGCTGTCGTTCCAGAAATGTTCGGGCAGGCCCAGACGATTAAAAGTTGCCCGGTCAAACAAGCCCATGTGGGCAAGACTGTGAATCGTGAATACCGTGCGCGGGCGCTGCTCGCTCAAGTGGGTGAGCGCAATCGCCGGGCCGGTGTGCCAGTCATTGCAGTGCAGCACATCCGGCTTCCACGCAAGCCCGGCATGGCCGGTGGCAATTGCCGCGGCGACCCGGCTCAATAACATAAAACGGTCGGCATTATCGGGCCAGGGATGGCCTTGCGGGTCGTGGTAGGGGTTGCCCGGGCGCTCTGAAAACAGCGGGTGAACCAGCAACCACACTTCCAGGTCTGTACCTGGCAGGCGTGTGGAGACCAGCCCAACCGGAGAGCCGGCCATCTCAAATTCCGCCATTGGGGCCGCCGCCTCAAGCGTGTCCAGTACAGGCTGATAGCCCGGCAACAACAGGCGCACATCCATACCCTGTTGCCGCAACACTTCCGGCAAGCTGCCCGCCACATCCGCCAGGCCACCGGTCTTGATTAGGGGGTAGGCCTCACTGGCCGCAAACAACAGGCGCGCCATTTATCCTGCTCCTGCCAGCTTGAACACCAGTGCTCCCAGCGGCGGCAGTGTCAGGAGTATGGAATTCTGGTGCCCCATCCAGCACACCGGCTGGCTGACAAGCTCGGTATTATTGCCGACGTCGCTGCCGCCGTAGAAGCGCGAATCGGAATTGAGGACCTCCTGGTAACGACCGGACCGCGGCACACCGATACGGTAGTCCCGCCGCACAACCGGTGTGAAATTGAGTACGACTATATGAAAGTCCTCGCCGTCACGGCGCAGGTAACTCAACACCGACTGGGTCGAATCATGACAATCAATCCATTCGAACCCGGCGCTATCGAAGCCGTTGCGGTGGAGGCTGGGTTCGCGGCAGTAAAGGCGATTGATATCCCCTACCAGTTGTTGCAAGCCCCGGTGCGGCGCTTGCTCCAGCAAATCCCAGGACAACTGTCCCTGGTGGCGCCACTCTCCGGGCTCACCCAGCTCGCAACCCATAAACAGTAACTTGGCCCCGGGATAAGTGAACATGTACGTGTAGAGCAGCCGGAGATTGGCAAAGCGTTGCCACTCATCACCGGGCATCTTGGACAGCATGGAGTACTTGCCGTGGACCACTTCGTCGTGGGAGAACGGCAGCAAAAAATTCTCCGAAAAAGCGTACATCAGCCCAAAGGTGAGCTGATCGTGATGATACTGCCTATATACCGGCTCATGGCTCATATAGTTCAGCGTGTCGTGCATCCAGCCCATGTTCCATTTCATCGAAAAACCGAGGCCACCCACCCAGGTTGGCCGTGTCACCTGCGGCCACGCGGTGGATTCCTCGGCGATCGTCAACGTCCCAGGGTGCTCGCCATGGGTGAGCGTGTTGAGCTCCCGCAGGAAGTCTATGGCCTCCAGGTTTTCGCGCCCGCCGTAGCGGTTGGGCTCCCATTCACCGGCCTCGCGAGAATAATCGAGGTACAGCATGGACGCCACTGCATCCACCCGCAAACCGTCCAGGTGGAACTCCTCCAACCAATAGTTCGCACTGGCCAGCAGGAAGTTACTCACTTCGTTGCGACCGTAGTTGAATATGAGGGTGCCCCAGTCCGCGTGTTCACCCCGACGGGGATCCTCGTGTTCGTAAAGGGCCGTGCCATCAAAGCGCGCCAGCGCATGGGCATCTCTGGGAAAATGAGCCGGCACCCAGTCCAGGATAACGCCGATACCTCTGCTGTGCAGATGGTCGACAAGAAAGCGGAAATCGTCCGGGCTGCCAAAACGCTGGGAAGGCGCGAAATACCCCGTGGTCTGGTAACCCCAGGAATCGTCCAGCGGGTGTTCGGTGATAGGCAGCAACTCGACATGTGTAAAGCTCAGCGCCTCCACATAATCAGCCAGCAGTGGCGCCATATCGCGAAAGTTCAGGAAACTACCATCGGGCGCCCGACGCCAGGAGCTGGGGTGAAGCTCATAGATGGAAATGGGCGCGTGCTGCCAATCCCAGCCGGCCCGGCGAGCCAGCCACTGTTGATCTGCCCACTCAAACTGCGTCGGTGCACAAACGACGGCCGCCGTGTCAGGCCGCAATTCGAAACGATTGCCGTAAGGGTCAGCTTTTAACTGCAATTTGCCCTGCGCATCGCACAGTTCGAATTTGTATTTCTCACCGTCGACCAGGCCGGGGATAAATAACTCCCATACGCCGCTGAGGCCCCGCACCCGCATGGGGTGGCGCAGACCGTGCCAGAGATTAAAGTCACCGACCACACTGACCCGCTGTGCGTTGGGCGCCCAGGTGGCAAAGCGCACCCCGGCAACACCTTCATGCTCACAACAATGGGCACCCAGTACCCGGTAGATATGCCGGTGCCGGCCCTCGCTGAACAGGTGCAGGTCGAGGTCTCCAATAGTCGGGCTGAAACAATAGGGATCATCAATTTCCACCCACTCGCCCCGCGCGGCGCGCCAGCGCAGGCGATAGTGTGGTGCGCCAGCAGCGTCCAATGTGCACACAAACAGATCGGTATCTGGCTGTCGCTGCATGGGCAGCCTGGCCTCACCCAATAACACCTCGGCTTCTACCGCGGCGGGAAACAGGGCCCGCAGCTGCCAGCCAGCCCCCTGCCGATGACAACCCAGAACCTCAAACGGATCGCGGTGACGGCCTTGCTGCAGCAGGCGAAATGCGTCATTGACAGTGTTTTTGCGCGAAACCGTTCTCATCAATTATCCACTGATTTATATCAATCGTGAGAGGGGACAATCTTCAACAAATTGTCCACAATGTAACTTGATGTTAATGCAAACACTTTAGGGTCTCCAGCTAACAGATCAATGAAATGCCAATGAACGATTCAGACTCCGCGCGGTACGTCAGTCGCCTCACCAAGGACACACTGGCCCTGGTTCTTGCGGGTGGGCGTGGCTCTCGTCTGCAGCAATTGACTATGTGGCGCGCCAAGCCGGCGGTACCCTTTGGCGGCAAATTTCGAATCATTGACTTCCCCCTGTCCAATTGTGTCAACTCCGGCATTCGCAAGGTGGGTATCCTCACCCAGTACAAGGCGCACAGCCTGATCCAGCACATCCAGCGCGGGTGGGGGTTTATGCGCGGCGAACTGGGTGAGTTCATAGAACTGCTGCCGGCCCAACAGCGCCTGGAAACCTCCTGGTATGCGGGCACGGCCGACGCCATTTACCAGAATATTGATATTATCCGCATGCACAAACCTGAATTTGTGCTGATACTCGCCGGTGACCATGTTTACAAGATGGACTACGGCACCATGTTGGCCGCGCACGTGGAAGCGGAGGCCGATATTACCGTGGGTTGTATACCGGTTCCATTGGAGGAGGCCCGGGCTTTCGGCGTAATGGCGGTGGACGATGACAACCGTATTGTAGAGTTTGCCGAGAAGCCACAGCACCCCAGCCCCATGCCCGGCTACGACGACCTGGCGCTGGCCTCCATGGGTATTTACATCTTTCGCACGGACGTGCTCATAGAAGAACTGTTGCGAGACGCGGACGACACAGACTCCAAACACGACTTCGGCAGGGACATCATACCTGAGGTGATTCAGCGCTTGCGGGTTACCGCCTTCCCTTTCCGCAAACCCGGTAGCGACCACCACGCTTACTGGCGGGATGTAGGTACGATCGACGCCTACTGGCAGGCGAACATGGAGTTGATTGATGTCAGTCCCGAGCTGAACCTGTACGACCGGGACTGGCCTATCTGGACCTATCAGGATCAGGTGCCTCCGGCCAAATTCGTATTTGACGACGAGGGCCGCCGCGGGATGTCGGTAGACTCCATGGTCGCAGGTGGCTGTATTGTCTCGGGTTCCTATGTGCGCCATTCACTGCTGTTCAGTAATGTGGATGTGCACTCCTACTCTACAATCGAGGATTCCATTATTTTTCCCGATGTCGATATTGGTCGGCGCTGCATCATCAATAAAGCCATCATCGACCGGGGCTGCATTATTCCGCCCGACACACAGATTGGCGTTGATGCTGAAGAAGACACTCGACGCTTTCATGTATCCGACGAGGGCGTGGTATTGGTAACCCCGGAAATGGTGGGCCAGAGGTTACATTATGCCCGCTAAAAACCCCATGAGCGTAGTACTGTGCTGGCACATGCACCAGCCTGAGTATCGCGATCTTCGCAGCGGCAGAGTGCATCTTCCCTGGACCTACCTGCATGCGACCAAGGACTACGTCGACATGGCGGCGCACCTGGAAGCGGTACCGGCAGCGCGAGCGGTGGTCAACTTTGCTCCTATTCTGCTGGAACAACTGGAGGCATACGTGCACCAGGTTGGGGCCTACCTCCAGGGCCATGGGGTAATCAAGGACCCCTTGCTGGCTGAGTTGGCCGAACCCGCCCTGCCGGGAAACGCCCAGGCAAGGCTGCGTCTCATGCAGGAATGCCTGCGCGCCAATCGTGAGCGCATGATCGATCGCTTTGCGCCCTATCAACGCCTGGCCACCATGGCAGAGTGGTATGAGGCTCACCCCCAGACGCTTATCTACGCTTCCAACCAGTTCCTGGCCGATCTGCTGGTGTGGTACCACATCAGCTGGATGGCAGAATCTTTGCAGCGCAGCGACGAGCGACTGCAACGCCTGCGTGACAAGGCCCATAATTTCAGCCTGCACGACCGCAGGGAATTACTGACAATCGTGCTGGAGCAAATACAGTCAATCGTCCCTCGCTACAAGGCACTGGCAAGCAGCGGCCAGGTAGAGCTGAGCATGAGCCCCTACGCCCACCCTATCATCCCCCTTATGCTGGATATGGAGTCGGCCCGCGAGGCCATGCCGAATGTACACTTGCCCGTTATCACGAAATACCCGGGTGGCGAGGAGCGAGCCAACTGGCACCTTGAAAAAGGTCTGGAAACCTTTGAGCGGGTATTTGGCCATAAACCCACAGGACTGTGGCCGTCAGAAGGCGGCGTAAGCCAGGAGGCGCTGGCTCTGTATGCCGAGCATGGGTTCAACTGGGTTGCCAGCGGCGGCACAGTACTGCACAACAGTCACGATGCCACCTCGAAATCCTGCAGCCACCGGGTATACCGTTTTGGCGACGTAGCACTTGATTGCTTTTTTCGTGACGACGGCCTGTCCGACCTGATCGGCTTCAACTATTCCGACTGGCATGCCAAGGATGCCGTGGCTAACCTCATAGGCCACATGGAAAATATTGCGGAGGTCTGTCCGGATCGCAACGACTGCCTTATCGTCATCATCCTCGATGGTGAGAACGCCTGGGAGTACTACCCTGAGAACGGCTACTACTTCCTCGATGAGCTATACCGCGGTGTAACCGACCACCCCGGCCTGGAGCTCACCACCTTTGAGCGGTTTCAGGCAGAAAAAACACCCAACCCGGCCCACGAAAATCACCTCACTGCGGGCAGCTGGGTCTATGGCACCTTCTCCACCTGGATCGGCGACCCTGACAAAAACCGGGGCTGGGAAATTTTGGTGGAGGCCAAGCGCACATTTGACGAGCAGCTGGCTGCCGGCAAGCTGACCGCAGAAGAAATTGCAGCAGCAGAGCAGCAACTGGCCATCTGCGAGGGCTCTGACTGGTTCTGGTGGTTCGGGGATTACAACCCCTCGGCAACGGTAAATCAGTTTGACCAGCTGTTTCGCATGCACCTGTCGAACCTGTACCTGATGCTACACGTGGAAGCGCCGGCCTACCTGTCGGAGGTGATCTCACACGGCGGAGGTCAACCCAGCCGCGGTGGCGTCATGCGCCAAAATAGCGAGAGCGGGCCGTGACAAGACACGCGCTTACCCAGCGTCGCTGTGGGGTATTGCTGCATCCTACGAGCTTGCCGGGGCCGGGTTATTGTGGTGTCTTTGGCAGCGAAGCGCGGCGTTTTGTTAATCTCATAGCCGATGCCGGCCTGCAAATATGGCAGGTGTTACCACTGGGCCCTACCCATGAAGACGGTTGCCCCTACCAGTCTTTCTCTGTACACGCAGGCTCCCCCGACCTGATAGACCTCGAATGGTTGGTCGCGCAGGGCTGGCTAACGGCAGCTCAGGCTCATGCTGGCCAGGGCGATCGCCGTGCGAAACGCGAGATGCTGGACATGGGCGCCGCTGCTTTTTTCCGGCAAATGGAGTCGGCGCCAGACAGCCCCATGGCCACGGCTTATCGGGAGTTTCTGCAAAATGCTGACTTCTGGCTGGAAGATTATGTGCGCTTTCACGCCTTTCGCCACGCCCAGCAACGGCGCTCCTGGACCCAGTGGCCCGAGGGCCTGCGCGACCTCGACCCCACCGACTGTGATGCCCTGGCAGAGCAGCTGAAGGAACCAATTGCTGCGCTGCGATTCCGCCAGTTTGTATTTGACCGGCAGTGGCAGGAACTGCGGCAGTACGCCCATGAGCGCGACGTGATGCTGTTCGGCGACATGCCTATTTACGTGCACCTGGAAAGCGCTGATGTCTGGGCGCACCAGCAACTGTTCGACCTCGACGACGTGGGCCAGCCGATCACGGTCACCGGCGTGCCGCCGGATTATTTTTGTGCTGAAGGGCAGCTCTGGGGCAACCCACAGTACAACTGGAAGGCAATGCGCGAAACCGGGTTCCACTGGTGGTTGCAGCGTTTCGACTCCGCTGCCAGGCAATTTGATATTGCGCGCATAGACCATTTCCGCGCCCTGCAGGCCTACTGGGAAATTCCGGCAAATGCCACTTCAGCGCGAGAAGGCCACTGGGTAGAGGCACCCGGACGTGAACTCTTGCAGGCGGTACGGCAGAGATATCCCGCGCTGAAGCTGGTCGCTGAAAACCTCGGCTCTATAACAAACGAAGTGGAAGCCCTGCGCAAGGAGTTTGAACTGCCGGGCATGCTCATTCTGCAATTTGCCTTCGATGGCAACCCCGACAACCCCTACCTCAACCACTGCCACCAGGCCAATGACGTCGTCTACACCGGCACGCATGACAACAACACCACCCTGGGCTGGTTTGAAAGCCTGGATGACGAGACACGCGGGAAGGTGTACAGCTATTTTGGCAACCCGCCAGAACAGATGCCGTGGATGCTGATCAAGCAGGCCATGGCATCACCGGCTAACACGGCCATCATCCCCTGGCAGGATTTCCTGGCGCTGGATGGCGAGCACCGCATGAATACCCCCGGGACGACCGTGGGAAACTGGGGTTGGCGCTTTCAGTGGTCACAAGTTCCGGCGGGGCTTGCGCCCTGCGTGGCGCAGCTGATAACGTCCAGTGAACGGTGCAAGGCTGATACGGGATCGGTGCCGAGCCAGCAGGATAAGAGGGCAGAGGGGTAGGCGCCGGGCCAATGGGAAAATTCAACGAACAAAACAACTTTATTTACCTGACAGCTGCATTGTTGGTGCTATTACTGGCACTGCCGCTGTTTGCAATACTCGACCAGGGTCCGCTGCAGTGGATGACCCGCACCCTCGTTATCGCCATTTTGTTATTCGCCTATCTCAGCCTGGATTTCGGCCGCTGGTGGGGCCGGTTTGTTCTGCTGACCCTGTTCCTGTTGATCGCAACCAGCATTGCGCACCGGATATACCCCGATTATTCACCCAGCTCCGCGCATCTGGTTCTGCTGCTCCTCTTTTTTGGATCCATGGCCTATTCTGCCGGTCGCCGGGTACTGTTGCGGGGAGACATTAACAGCAATCGGATTACCGGCAGCATCGCCGTCTATTTATTACTGGGACTGGTCTGGGCCATGCTCTATCTGTTGCTGCTGGAATTTGTGCCAACGGCCATTCACGGCATTGAGTACCAGAGCTGGGAGGACAATTTCGTCAATGCGGCCTATTTCAGTTTTGTCACCCTCACCACGCTGGGCTACGGTGATATCTTCCCCGTTCACCCCACCAGCTCGGCACTGGCCTACCTGCAGGCCATCTGCGGCGCGTTCTATATGTCCGTGGTCGTCGCCAGTCTGGTCGGCGCCAGAAAACCGGCAATGCGCGCCAGAAGCTGATCGCAAAGATGGGCACCAGGAACCAAAGGTATACATTTGTATACTTTTAGGGAAGTTGGTAGACTGCTCACTTTTGCTCTTACCGTGCACGTTTGGGGCAATATTTGCTCCGCTTGTACCGAGGATAAAATATGACAGGCGCAGTCGCTGGGCTTCCACCCATTGAAGAAATTTTTGACCCCAATTCCGCCGCTTACATGGCAGACCCGATAGGCCCCTGCCTGGCCCTGGCCAAGCGTGGTCGCCTGGTCTGGTACGAACCCTGGCAGGCCTGGATCATGACACGCATGCCCGACATTATGGCCTGCTGGAAAGAGGAGCCGCTGTCCTCAGACTTCTACGACTGGGAATTTGCACCCCCGCGCCCCCCCGAAGACCAGTGGAGCAATTTTGAGCGGGCCCTGATAGGCCACAGCTTGCTGGCGGACCACGATCACCACCGTCTGGTGCGGCGCGTAACGGCGCCAGCCTTTTCCCGCAATGTAGTGGACCAGATACAACGCAAGATTGAACCCGACATAAAGAAGCTGTTCGACGAGCTGGGCACTCCCGAGCGCTTCGACTACATCGAAAAAATCGCAGCCCATATCCCGTTTATCTCCATTACGCGCATGGTGGGGATACCGGAAAAATACTGGCCGGATATCAAACAGGTGACCGAGACATTCACCGAAACCTGGAACCCGACCATTTCAGACGAACGCCGCGAAAAAGCGCGCCAGGACAGTAACCGCGCCATCGATATCCTCAAGGTGATTATCGCCGAGCGACGCAACTCACCGATACAGGACGATTTCCTCAGCACCCTGTTGAAGATAGAGCAGGAAAACCCCGGTTTTGAAGAAGGCGATATCATCACGCTGATCCTCGCGTTGATCGGGGCCGGCGCCGACACCACTCTGGTGGCACAACAATGGTCGGTATACGCCTTGCTCAAGCACAAAAACCAGATACCAAAAGCATTGGCCTCCCCCGACGCGTTCACCAATGCCTTCAGTGAAATCAGCCGCTGGGGTACTGCCTCAAAAATGGGCTTTGCCCGCTATGCCCCACGCGATATGGAAATTCTGGGCGAGCAGGTGCGCAAGGGTCAGATGGTACTGATGATGCCACACCTAAAGGACCACGATCCCGACTATTACGACCACCCGGAAATATTTGATGTCGAGCGCGAGTTCAAGCCGGACGTACTGTTCGGCTACGGCCCCCGCTTCTGCATCGGCGCCTCATTGGCCAAGCGCCAGTTGTATCTTACGATCTCGGAACTGTTTAAGCGCTTCCCTGACATCGAGCTGGCAGCAGAACCCGAACGCGACGGTAGCGACCACAATGCGGTGGTGTTCAAACAGCTCATGCTGAACACCAACTGCAAATAAACGGGGGAAAACCCTGTCCAAGTGGTGCGTGGCTCCTTTAAACTTGCTTGCACAAAAACTCTCGCCTGTCTTCGAGAGCAGATTTTCGCCCCGGGGGAGCAAGCATGAAGAAATCGATAGTAGGCTGCGCAGTGGCTGCGGCGCTGTTCAGCGCTGGAAATTCTGTGGCTGGCGGCCTGTGGATTAACGATTACGGTGATTTTGCCGGCGGTAGAGCCAGTGCAGGCGCAGCAGCAGGTACGGACGATGCTGCTGCGATAGCACACAACCCGGCCAGCGCGACCCGCATAGAGGGCAATCAGCTCTTCACCGCAGCCGGCGCTTTTCTTCCCTCGACCAAATTCGACACACAGTACAGCAACCCGCGAAATGGCTTTGACAATGGCAAGGACGCGGGCGTGAACGCCCCCACCGGCAGCCTGTCGTACATCCACGATTTCAGCTCCGATAGATGGGCAGGGGGAGTCTATTTTATCGGCGCGGCCGGGGCGGGGCTGGACTACGGCACCAAATGGTCGGGGCGCTACCAGGCCACGGACGTTGACCTGTTAATCGCGACAATTGCTCCCACAGTGGCTTACAGACTGACCGACAAGCTTTCAATCGGGGCCTCACTACAGTACTGGTATGCCGACCTGGATTTAAAGCTTAATGTACCGCGCCGCTCTATAAATCTCCCTGATGGCAAGGCTTCAGTCAATGGTGATGATAACGGCTTCGGTTTCACGCTGGGCGCCATGTATGAACTGACCAACCGGACCCGCTTCGGCATTAATTACCAGAGCGAATTGCAGCCTAAATTCGGCGGCGACATCAAGCTAAAATATCCGGACGGCCCTCCCCTGGCCGAGGAAGGTGCACAGGTGGCCTCGGATACAGAACTCAGTATGGCCCAGTATGTCAGGGTCGCAATGCATCACGACATGGATGAAAAATGGTCTGTCGACTTTACCATCGGCTGGGATGACTGGAGCCAGCTGGACAACGTTCTGCTATCCACTGAGCGCGGCAGTGCCGGCATTCCCACTAAATGGCATGACACTTACCACTATGCCTGGGGAACCCAGTACCGGCTGGACAAATACTGGACCTTGACCACCGGCGTGTCGTACGACACCAACCCGGTTAACGCGAACAACCGCAATGCGCAACTCCCTGTGGACCGCCAGGTTCGTGTCGCATTTGGTGCGCGTTATGATGTGAAAGAGACATTGTCCATAGGCGGCTATCTCAACTACGCCGATCTGGGAAAGGCGCGTATTGAAGCAGACAATTTCGGCGGCAAATACAAAGACAATAATGCGCTGCAAGTGATGGTAAACGCGAACTGGACGTTCTAGCCGCCCTTAAAGGGTTTCCGGCGCGTCCCGCCGGGCGCCCGCACTTCCCGGCATTTGCCGCCGACACTCCGGCCGCGCCTTAAGCACCATAGGGCAATTCCCAACATACCGAAATCGGGCCGGGCACGTTACAATTCGTATAAAACGCGCGCACAGCCCGAAAAGGAAACCCGTTGATGAAGAGCTACCGGTCTAGCCTGGTGGCGGCTGTTACTGCTGTTGCCTTGTGCAGCCCCGTACATTCGCAGGAAGTGGCAACTACCGCATTATCGGCTAACGCCGAAACAATGGATATGGCCGCAGTTATTGCCCTGTTGCAACAACAACAAAAGGAACTGGCGGCACAGCGCGCCCGACTGGACGAACAGGCCAGTAAGATCTCTATGCTAACCCAGGAACTGGATACCCTGCGCGCTGCACCGGGTACTGCCGGTGCAACACTGGTGGCAAGCGAGGAAACTTCCCGGCACAGTCCCCAAGCCGCTGCGGACACGGCGCCGGCAATATTGCAACGAGCTTCCTCCTCCGCTCCAGTGACGGCGCAAGCCGGCACGACAGATAAGGGCGGTATTGAGCAGCAGAACATGGATCAGGACGAGGCCGCCGTGGCCCAGGCCCAGACAGACGACCCCACCCAGGACATACTGAGTAACTTCCCGGGCGCCTGGCGTCTGCCCGGCACCAATGCAGCTATCAGCGTAGGCGGGTACATCAGGACGGCCGTAGTGCTGAACAGGGATGTGCTGGAAATTCCGGACCGGTTTATTGTCGGTTCTATCCCGGTAGATCAACCCGCCGATGGTGACAACGCGGCGCAGTCGAGCATTACGGCAAATCAGTCTCGACTCAACTTTGACATGCGCGATACTACCGACGCCGGTATTCTGCGCGCTTTTATAGAAGGCGATTTTACCGGGGACGGCAACACCTTCAAATTGCGACACGCATTCGGCCAGTGGGACAGGGTGCTGGCGGGGCAAACCTGGTCGGCCTTTGTCGATACCCAGGCGACCCCCGAGGAAGTTGACTTCGAAGGCCTCAATGGCCGCATCAACGTACGCCAGAGCCAGGTGCGCTACTCCCCTCGTATCGGAGAGGATTTCCAGGTCGAGCTGTCATTGGAAGATCCCAACCCGCAAATCCAGAATGGCAACGGGGTAACCCGGATACCCGATGTCGTGCTCGCCGGCCGGTTCAGTCCCCACCAGCGCCTGCACCTCAAGGCCGCAGTGTTGGGGCGCCAGATCAGGGGGCAGGAATCCATCTCTAACGGCACAGGCGGTGAAGTCGAGACTGGTGGTGTGGATAAAAGTTATGCCTGGGGATTGAGTTTGAGCGGCAGCGTTGCAATGCCCACGTTCGACAGCCGGGACAAGTTCCTGTTCCAGCTTAATCGCGGCAACGGTATCGGCCGTTATGTGAATGACCTGAACAGCATCGGCAACTACGATGGTATTTTCAACCCGAATACCGGCGAGCTGGAACTGTTTAATGTGTTTTCAGGCTACGGCTCGGCACAGCACTGGTGGGGCGACACCCTGCGCTCGAACTTTACCCTGGGGTTCGTCGACATAAACAACCCCGGCTTCATCGACGGAGACGCCTACAAGCGTACGATTCGAGCCTCCGCCAATATCCTGTGGAACCCCACGACGCGTATTGATACCGGCATGGAATACCTCTGGGGGCGCCGGGAAAATAAAAACGGTGACCATGGCGACGCGCAGCAGATTCAAATGATGGTGCGATACCTTTTCTAGGGAGCAACAATATGCAACTTTCCAAATTAATGGCCTGCCTGTTACTCGTCGCACCAGTTGCCCTGGCTGACACCCTGACCGTAAAGAATAACAAGGGCGAACCCCTGGCCAGGGCCATGGTTACGCAAACCCCGGTCAGCCAGCCTGCGGCAGATCTCAGCGACGACGGTTACGCCCCGGACGGCGTCACCAATACCAGCGCAACAGTTCTCACCCGCTTTACCGATAGCGCCGGCGAGGTCGACTTTGATTCCGCCACTGTGCCGGTGCGCTACCGGATTCGTGCCCAGGGCCATGTGGACAGTTACCTCGACGTGCTGGAAGACGAGGTGGTACTGCAGCCTATGACAGAGGAGCAGTACATTGCCAGCTACCCCTCCAATGTCTGGCTGTCGCAGCTCAGCTTTGGCGGCGACGAGGAATTGAAGAAGACGTTTCTGCTCAATTGCGCCTTTTGCCACCAACAGGCCTCCCCGTTTATGCGCAATGAACGTACCCAGGAGCAGTGGATC
The DNA here is from genome assembly GCA_963977485.1 of uncultured Haliea sp. Lineage (GTDB taxonomy): Bacteria > Pseudomonadota > Gammaproteobacteria > Pseudomonadales > Halieaceae > JARRPM01. The sequence continues at coordinate 501,558 of CAXBOW010000001.1, read as the reverse complement.
AACGTTATCGAACGTATGAATACCTACGGCGCACGGCTGCCCGACGATGACCATGCACGGGTCGCCAAATTGCTGCAGGAAGAGTACCGCGAACTGCGCGAGCACCCCGAACAGGTGCCCGAGCCGCGCCGCTGGGAGGCGCACCTTTCCGCTATCGAGATGACCGAGTGGCCCATCGGCGACGGCTTCTCACAGATGCACGATTTCCTGCTGCACCCCAACGGCTATATTTATATTGGTGACAATCTGTTTGACCGCATTTACGAGCTGGATCCGGACAGTGGCGAATACACTGTCTACAAGGTGCCTCACGACGAAGACATGGGCCTCGGTGGCATCATGGGCAATCGCTTCAAGGTGTTTCCCAAGATGTACAACTACATGGGCGTACACTCCTTTGCCTACTCGAAAAAAGACGGCAACATATTTATTACGCCCTCCATGCAACAAGCCCTGCTTGAGTTCGACATCGAGACCAAGCAATTTATCAGTCACGAAATGCCGGAGGGTTATTACCCGCACACCATTCGCGTTGATGACAAGGACCGCGTGTGGTTCACCCTGGCGTTGTCATCCCAGGTGGCGATGTTCGATCGCACCAATGGGGAATTTACCCTGTACGACCTGCCGGCGCGTGGTTTCAAGGAGTGGCTGATACTCAAATCGCTGCCAATCTTGTTCAGTATTAATCCGGAGAACCGTCCACAGCCCTCCCCCAATCGTGAGTCCACCGGGCTGCCTATGCCCTACGGTATCGATATCGCGCCGGACGGCATGGTGTGGGTGGCCAGGCTCTACGCCAACGATCTCGCCAGAATCGACCCCGACACTGGCGAGGTTACGATGATTGATTTTCCTTTCAACGGGCCCAGGCGCCTGCGCATAGATGCCGACGGCAACCTATGGATTGTCGCCTTCCAGGATTCACTGCTGGTGAAATATGCACCGGGCACAGCAAAGTTCACAAGCTATGAACTTCCTGTGATAAACGAAGTACCCTACGCGCTCAACGTTGACCGCGACCGCGGGGTCGTCTGGGTCAATGGCAACCAGTCAGATACCATCCTCGGCTTCGATATCGCCACTGAAAGCTGGAAAGTCTACCCTATGCCGCGCCAGCGCTTTTTCACCCGGGATATCGAGATTTCCGAGGAAGATGGGGCCATCTATACCACCAACTCACACTTTCCCACCTGGCAGTCGGAGGGCGGTGTGCCCACGCTGCTGCGTATTACACCGGTTTCCGAGTAGTCACAGTGCGGCCACCGGCACCAGGCCCCCTGCCCTCACTGATCAGCTTGCTGATACTGTGCTGCTGCACGTTTACCGCTGCGGCAGCGCCTGGCTGGATGTACTACGGCGGCGACCAGGGAGGACGCCACTACTCCCAGGCGGGCCAGATCAACCGCAGCAACGTCGGCGATCTGGAGGTCGCCTGGGTCTTTCAAAGTGGCGACATGGAGCGCTACGGCGAAGAGATGAAAAACACCTCCACGCAAAGTACACCCATTCTCTTGCCGGAAGCTGCCGGTCAATCCCTGGTGTACTGCACACCCTTCAATCGGGTCATCGCACTGGATCCTGGCGATGGCAGCAGGCGCTGGAGCTTCGACCCGAAAATTAATCGCGGCGGTGACAGGCCTTTCCGCTGCCGCGGTGTCAGCTATGCCGAGGAACTTCGTGCAGGCGCGGATGATAGCTGCCGCCACCGCCTGTACTTGAGCACCCATGATCGCAGCCTGTGGGCCATAGATGCGATCACCGGAAAACCCTGCGCAGAATTCGGTGAAAGCGGCAGGGTGCTGCTCTACGGCGAGGAGGGGTTTGTACCGGGTGAGGTTAGCAACTCCTCCGCCCCGATGGTGGCAGACGGGATAGTCGTCACCGGCTCAACGGTGCTTGATTTCGCCCGCGCCACCACACCGCGCGGCACCGTTATGGCATTCGATAGCTTCAGCGGTAAATTACTGTGGCAGTTTGATCCCCTCCTCGGTCGCCCCAACAGCGGCAGTGCCAATGTCTGGGCACCGATGTCCGTCGATATTGAAAACGGCTTGTTGTACCTGCCTACCAGCGCCGCATCGCCGGACTACTACGGTGTAGACCGACCCGGCGACAATCTCTACGCGAACAGTGTGGTGGCGCTGGACCTGCACACCGGCGAGGTCCGCTGGCATTTTCAGCACGTGCGCCACGACCTGTGGGACTACGACACCCCGGCGCAGCCAATCCTGTTCGAGTGGCGCAAAGGCGGGGCGCGCATTCCAGCCCTGGCACAGCTGACCAAGCAGGGACTGGTATTCGTGTTCAACCGCCTGACCGGCGCGCCCTTGTGGGAAATCACCGAACAGCCCGTACCGCCGTCACAGATTCCCGGCGAGCACAGTGCCGCCACGCAACCAAAACCCATCGCCCCACCCCAGCTGCTGGATCCTTTTCTGATGCCGGCGGATGCCTGGGGATTGACCCCATGGGACAGGGGCGACTGCGCCCGGCAGTTGGCCGAGCTGGAAAACCTGGGCCTGTTCACACCTAACAGTGAACGCCTGACGCTGATGTTTCCCGGCAGTCTCGGCGGCGCCAACTGGGGTGGTGGCGCGTTAGTGGGCGATTCCGGACTGCTGCTGGTCAACGTCAACAACGTGGCATTCACCGGGCAACTGATTCCCACCCCGCTGAATGCCGATGCCGATGGCGACCGCCAGGATCACCCGGCCGCGGGACACCGAATGCGGGTGACGATGAAAGGCACGCCCTACGACATCGAGATTGGCAGTCTGCAATCGCCCCTGGGTATTCCCTGCAACCCGCCGCCCTGGGGCAAGCTGGTGGCGGTTGACCTGTTCAAAGGTACCATCGCCTGGGAGACCGCACTGGGATCGGTACATGAAATGGGCCCGGTAACCGCACCCTTCCACATTGAGTGGGGCACCCCTAATCTCGGTGGCGGTATTGCTACCGCTGGCGGCTTGTTCTTTATCGGCGCCACCATGGACCGACAAATTCGTGCCTTTGACGCAAGTAACGGCGATACCCTGTGGCAGTACACCCTGCCGGTAGACGCCGCGGCCACACCAATGACCTACGAGTACAAGGGCCGGCAATACGTGGTGATAAACGCCGGTGGGCATCATATGTTCGGCCGGGATATGGGCGACTACCTGTATGCCTTCGCACTGCCTGACTAAAGGGAACTGATTGTGAAAAAAGCACTGACCGTATTTGCCCTGCTCCTGGTCATGATAGTGCTGGTCGCCGGCGGCTTCCTGTTACTCAATGACTCTCCGGCGAAAACTCTGGAGTCATTTGCCATTCGTCACGCGGACAAACTCCCACTGGCCTACCTGGGCGAAAAACTGTTCGACAAGCACTGCGCCAGCTGCCATGACAACCCGGCGATGCACGCCCCCAGCCGGGAAGCCCTGTCCGGCTTCTCCAAGGAAACGGTAATGGTGGCCCTGGAATTCGGCAAGATGCAGCCCATGGCAGCACACCTCAGCAAGCAGGAACGCGGGCTGATAGCGATCTATCTCGCGGGCTCTGCGCCGGCTGATGAGTGGATTGCCGAACACCAGTGCAGCGAACCGGCAGGCGACGATGTCACCGAATATGTCGCCAACTGGGGCCTGGGCACCGACAACAGACGATTTGTCCCGGCCGAACTTACGGGTATCAACCGCGGCAATACAGGCCAACTGGAGCTGGCCTGGAGCCTCGCTTTCCCCAAAGTCACAGACATGCGTTCACAACCCGCCATCGTAGGTGACACGCTGTACTTCGGCGACAAGACCGGCAAGCTATACGCTATCGACCGCTTTAGCGGATGCATCCGCGGCCACAGGGAAGTTCTCAGCGGCATCCGCTCAGCCATTACCGTCGCCACACTGGAAAACGGCAGAAAACTGCTGGTATTTGCCGACTCCATGGCGTCAATTTACGCACTGGACCCGGAGACCCTGGAGACCGTCTGGCAGGAAGCCGCCCGCATCTATGACACCTCGGTTATCACCGGCTCTATCAGCTACTACAACAACCGCCTGTTCGTGCCAATATCCTCCTATGAGGTGGCGGTGTCGGGCAGCCCCAGCCATATCTGCTGTAAATCTCACGGCGGTGTGATTGCACTGGATGCCAGCAACGGCGAAAAAGTGTGGGAATGGCACGGCACTGAAGACGCCACGCTGCAGGGGCAAAATGCAGATGGCGCCGATCTCTACGGCCCCTCCGGAGTCAGCGTCTGGAGCACACCCACCGTCGACGCGAAACGCAATCGTATCTATATAGGCACCGGTGAGAACCTGTCACACCCCACTACCGACACGTCTGACGCGATCGTCGCGCTGGATATGGACAGCGGCGAACTCGCCTGGCGTTTTCAGGCCCTGGCAGACGATGCCTGGAATGCCGCCTGCCTCAATGGCGGCGCCAACTGTCCGCCCAATGCCGGCGGTGATTTCGACTTCGGTGCATCGGTAATCATGGCAGCACTGCCGGATGGCTCGGAGCTGCTACTGGCGGGCCAGAAATCCGGTGATGTGTATGCGCTGTCGCCAGAACCCGTCAGCCCTGACGGGGAGCTCGTCTGGCAACGTCAGGTCAGCAATGCCGCGATCGGGCCCAATCTTGCCCAGACGACCACGAATGGCGGCGTGCATTGGGGCATGGCGCTGTCCGGCCAGCGCCTGATGGTAGCCGCAGCAGATCCCGAAAGAGTGCGCCCGGAGTATGTCCCCATGCCCGGCCTGCACGCACTGGACCTGGCAAGCGGCGAGATACTCTGGTTTCAGGGAGTCACCCGAGGCTGCGAGATTGCAGAGGAGGACAAGCCAATGATAGGTCTGCAGAATATGCGCGCCGGAAAAAAAGTTGAGCTGGCCGACCAGTACCGCTGCTCCTTCTACTACGGCCTGTCAGCTGCCCTGCTGGCCACCCCGGAACTGGTCTTCAGCGCCGGCCTGGACGGCAGGGTTCGCGCCTTTGATATCACCACCGGTGACCTGCTCTGGCAGGATGCTACCGCCCGCGCTTTTGATGCCGACAATGGCATCAGCGGCCACGGCGGTGCCATCGATGTCAGCGGGCAGGTGATTGCAGGTGACTGGCTTTACGTGCAGTCTGGCTACTCCATGTTCGGGCAACTACCGGGCAATATGTTGCTGGCCTACCGGGTGGGCGCAGCGCACAGCGAACCCTGAGCTACACTGGTACAAACCCCGACAAACAGACGCGAGCGAAGACACCATTATGGACAAGGCAAAACGGGCATCCGATACCCCAATAGCTGTCGAAGTCGAAGCCGGAAAGGCCTATTTCTGGTGCGCCTGCGGCCTCAGTCAGGTGCAGCCCTTCTGTGATGGCTCCCACCAGGACACGGGTTATTCACCGCTGCGCTACGACGCCAATGAATCGGGCAAAGTCTTTTTTTGCGGCTGCAAGGCCAGCAGCAACGCCCCACTGTGTGATGGTAGCCATAACAACTGATGGAAAAATTTGAGCAAATATACCAGCGGGCCAGCGAGCGCAAAGGTGGTGAGACGGCACTGAAACGGCTGCTGCCAAAAGTGCGCGGCGCCAGAGCACTGGGCAATACTGGCGACGATCGCTACCTCGCCGAAATGACGCGCTGCGTATTCCAGGCCGGCTTTGTATGGCGAGTAGTAAATAACAAATGGGACGATTTCGAGGACGTGTTCTTCGGATTTCCACCGGAAAAAATTGTGATGTTAAGCCCTGACCAGATCGATCGTATCTGCCAGAACCCCCGCATTATCCGCAATCGTCAGAAAGTCCTGAGCATACAGCACAACGCGCGTTTTCTTCTCGATGTCGCCAGAGAACACGGCGGTTTCGGCAAATTTATCGGGCGCTGGCCCGCGGCGGACTTGATTGGACTGTTCGCCTATCTGAAAAAGTTTGGCTCACGCCTGGGCGGCATGACGGGCCAGCGGGTGTTGCGCAATATGGGTAAGGATACCTTCGTAATAACCGCCGACGTGGGGCGCTGCCTGCAACGGGCAGGGCTGGATATCAGCTCCAACCCTGTCAGTAAAAGGGAGCTGACACTGGTACAGCAGGCCTTCAATACCTGGCACGAACAGTCTGCCCTGCCCTATAGCCACATCAGCCGTATTTGCGCCTACTCACTGGAGTAACCCCCCAACAATCGCTTTCATTTTTTGTGAGCCGCTTCACAAGTCGGCCTCAAAACAGCACTTTGACGCCCGAAAATAAGGCTATCCGACACGATTTAGGACACACTATTTGGCAACTTGAGAAGCTACCCAGCCGCCAAAAACAGGGGCGTTGCCTACAACTATGAATACCATCGTCAAGAACCCGCAGGGAAGATCTGCCGTTTTCGAGGCCAAAGATCTTTCACCGCATGCCTATAGGGGCGCTGAGCGCAGACGCCTGCACCGCCGCGGCAACATTGATCGCCGCGCGGAAATGCGTTTCGATATGGACAAGCCTGACCGCCGAGCCTGCGCCGGTCGTCGCGCCGACGACAAGAGACCGAGTTTCTGGTAGCGACCGCTCGCTACTGCCTGGCCAGTACATGACTGGTATACACTGTGGCGGTAAGCAATAACATCGCCCCACCCTGGTGAGCGGCCGCCAGCGCCACGGGGACATGCAACAACAGGGTGCTGATCCCCATTACCAACTGCCCCGCAAGCACCACCAGCAAAAGTGTCACCGCCATCCTGCCACGACCGCTTCTATATACCAGCGTTGCGAAAATGCCGATAAGCACCGTCAACACATAAGCAAATATACGGTGGTTGAATTGGACAGTGGTTATATCCTCGAATATATCCAGCCAGGCCGGGGTACCCGCATACAGGCCCCTGGGAATGAATGAGTCTCCCATCAATGGCCAGGTGCTGTAGGCAAACCCGGCGCGGGTGCCAGCCACCAGACCGCCAGAGAGAATCATAAGATAGACCAGCCCCACCAGGACACGAGAGAAACCTGCGTGCGGTCTAGCGACCGGTGAGCTGCGGGAAGGGTCGGCGCGAAACAGCAGATCAAAGGCGAGCCATATCATGTAGGCATAAATTGCGACGGCCAGCCCCAGGTGTGCGGTCAAGCGGTACTGACTGACCCGGGGGTTATCCACCAGCCCGCTCTTGACCATATACCAGCCCAATAGACCCTGGCAGCCACCCAGAAAAAACAGTACCAGCAACTTCGGCATCAGACCCGGCCGAATCCGCCCCCGCCAGGCAAAATACAGCAGCGGCAACAGGAACAGTACACCGATAAGCCGGCCCAGCACGCGATGCAGATACTCGTACATGAAGATCGACTTGAAATCATCTAGACTCATACCGCGATTAACTTTCTGGTACTCCGGGAACTGCCGGTACTTGTCGAACGTTTCCTGCCACGCCTGTTCCGACAGTGGCGGGACTACCCCCACCAGGGGTTTCCATTCAACCATGGACAGACCGGAGTTGGTCAGGCGGGTAACGCCCCCGAGCAGAATCATGCCGAGAATAACGACTGCACACAGCAACAGCCAGCTCGCTACCTGACGGTCGTGATAATCTTTTTCAATAAAGCTCATGCGTATAAACCCAAATCCCGGGCGCGAAATAATACACCATATCGCGCTGCGGGGCAGGCGTGAGGGAAGGAGTCCACCACCCTGGACAGGTCAGTTCAAGGAGTGACTGGTTGTGGGTTCACCCCACTCAGAAGCTACTCAAACACCATTTCAGGCACGTCATCCGGCACCACCAGTTCACCTGCGGTCAGTCTCTTGATCTCCTCCACGCTCACACCCGGAGCGCGTTCCCGCAGCATAAACCTGCCATCTTCGATATCCAGCAGTGCCAGATCGGTCAGCACTCGCTTGATACAACCCTTGCCCGTTAGTGGCAGGGTGCACTCGCGCAACAGCTTGGATTCGCCATGTTTGGAGGCGTGGGTCATGGTGACGATGATATTGTCGGCACCGGCCACCAGATCCATGGCGCCACCCATGCCTTTTATCAGTTTTCCGGGAATCATGTAGGAAGCGATATTCCCCTGGCAATCCACCTCAAACGCACCCAACACCGTGAGGTCCACATGGCCGCCACGAATCATCGCGAAAGAGTCTGAGGAGGAAAACAGCGATGCGCCCCTGGCCATGGTGACGGTTTGCTTGCCGGCATTAATCAGGTCCGGGTCTACCTCGTCCTCCCGCGGGAAAGGGCCCATACCCAGCAGCCCGTTTTCCGACTGCAACATGACCTCCACCCCATCGGGTATATAATTCGCTGCCAGCGTCGGGATACCGATGCCAAGGTTAATATAAAATCCGTCCTGGAATTCCTGCGCGACACGTTGCGCCAGTTGTTCACGAGTCAAAGCCATTGCCTGCTCTCCTTATGCGCTGCGCACGGTGCGCTGTTCGATGTTTTTCTCAAAAGTCCCCTGGATGAGCCGGTGTACGTAGATACCAGGCAGATGTATCTCATCCGGATCGAAGGTACCCACCTCTACAATCTCCTCAACTTCCACCACCGCAACTCGGCCCGCGGTAACCGCCATGGGGTTAAAGTTGCGCGCCGTCTTGCGAAACATCAGGTTGCCATAGCGGTCAGCCTTCCAGGCCTTGGCGATAGAGAAGTCGCCCCGGATAGCCTCCTCCAGAATATAGTGCCGGCCATCAAATTCCCTTACCTCTTTGCCCTCCCCCACCGGCGTGCCGTAGCCAGTTGCAGTGTAGAAAGCCGGTATACCCGCGCCGCCCGCCCGCATTTTTTCGGCGAGAGTGCCCTGGGGTGTGAGCTCCACCTCCAGCTCACCACTCATCATCTGGGCTTCAAACAGGGCATTTTCGCCCACGTAGGAAGCGACCATTTTGCGAATCTGCTTGTCCTTCAGCAGAATGCCCAGGCCGAAATCGTCGGTGCCACAGTTGTTGGAAACCATGGTCAGGCCACGGGTACCCTTGCGCCGGATCTCCTTGATCAGGTTCTCCGGTATCCCGCAGAGCCCGAAACCGCCCGCGACGACCGTCATATTATCTTCCAGGCCAGCCATGGCTTCTTCATAGCTCCCCACTACCTTGTCAAATCCGGACATTATTCTCTCCTGTAACGACCCGCACGCGCTGGCGCGTTCACACTCTAGCGTAGCGTATACCGGTACGACCGCGGCAATTATTCAAGTTTGCCTAGAGTGCGACAGCGGCCTATATTTATCAAATTAATTTAATTGAATAACTAATAGGTATTTTAAATGAGTGCAACCATCCGGCAACTGCACTGTTTTGTGGCAGTGGCCCGGTCCGGCAGCTTTGCCGAGGCCTGCTCCCTGTTACACCTGTCGCAGCCTGCGTTGAGCATCGCTATCAGGAATCTCGAGCAGGAGATTGGCGGCAAATTGCTGCAGCGCTCCACCCGCTCTGTGACACTGACGCCGGAGGGTGCGAAGTTCTATCCCGTGGTACAACGCTTGCTACGAGACTGGGACAGATCCCTGGAAGACGTGCGCAACCTGTTCGCCCTGCGTCGCGGCAAATTGGATATCGCCGCAGTGCCCACCTTTGCCAGCAGTTTGCTACCTGCGGTACTGGCCGAATACCACGGACATTACCCCGACATCAATATCAGCGTACACGACGTGATAACTGAGAACGTGGTGGAAATGGTTCGGGAGAGCCGGGTTGAGCTCGGGGTGACCTTTGATCCCGGGGAGGCCGATGACCTGAATTTCGCACCGCTGTTTCGCGATCGGTTTGTCGCGGTACTTCCAGCCGGACACGAATTGCTTTCCAGGAAAAACCTGAAATGGCGCGAACTGAAAAAATACCCCTACCTCGCCCTGCAGCGTCCCTCCAGCATCCGGCGTCTCATCGATACTGCCCTGTTGAAGCACGATATCAACCTTCTGCCCGCTTTCGAGGCACATCAGTTGGCCAGTATCGGTCGCATGGTCACGGCCGGACTGGGAGTGAGTGTCGTGCCCGCCCTGAGTATCAGCCAGATGGAGGAAATGGGCGCCGAGTGCCGCCCCCTGAGTGGACCTGTGATCACCAGGGAACTTGGCGTCATCACCCGCAAGCGGCAGCCTTTGTCAGCGGCCGCACAGGCCATGCTTGAGGTCATTGCCCGCTGGGCTGATCCCGCGATTCCGACGCATTTGACATCATCCTGATTTCCAGTGGTGTGCTGGTATCGAGATGAACATCGCGTTGCGGGAACGCTACAACAATACCCGCCGCGTTGAGACGGCGATTGATGTCCAGCATCAATTCGCTTGAGGTCACCAGGCGTGTGTCCAGTTGATCCAGGAAAAAGCGCACCCGGATAAGCAGGCTGTTATCGCCGAATTCTTCAAAGGTGACGACGGGTTCCGGGTCACTGACGATCACAGGGTGCTGGTGTGCCGCTTCCCGCACAATCGCGATAGCGTCATCCAGGTCGGTGCCATAGGCCACACCCACCGCCACCGTGGAACGTGTAACCTGATCCGACAGCGACCAGTTAAGCAGTTGTTGAGTAATAAATTCCTTGTTGGGGACCAGCAGTTCACGCCGGTCAAAATCCCGAATAGTAGTGGCCCGGATGCGAATTTTCGTCACCCTGCCGGAAGTGTTGCCCACGGTGACCACGTCACCTACCCGTATCGGCTGCTCAAACAGGATGATAAGACCGCTGATAAAATTGGCGACAATCTCCTGCAAGCCGAAGCCTATGCCGACGCTGAGTGCTGCCACCGCCCACTGAATCTGTGACCAGCTGCCGCCCATGGAACTCAGCACACCCACCACCAACGCACCTGTTACCGCGTACTGGAAGACCCGGGTTACGGCGTAGGCAGATGCTGCCCGCACACCCATTTTCTGGCGCAGCAGGATCTCCAGCAGCCCGGGAATCCGGCGCAGCACCACCCAACCCAGCACAGCAATGGCCAGGGCAAATGCCACATCGGCCAGCGTGACTGGTACCGGAACCACCTTGCCGTCAACCTGGCCAGACTGGTACCACAACTGCACCGAATCGAGAATACCCAGAGCGGGAACCACCTCCGCCCAGATCGCCAGGATGGCGCCAAGCAGTCCAAGCAGCGTGAGCAAGCTGATCAGTTTTGTACCCTCGTCGCTGAGTAACTCCGGGTCGTTCTCCAGCGCTTCCTCTTCGGGGCTGGGCTCTCCTTCCTCGGCGGATGCTTGTGCACTCTCTGCCCTGGCCCGGGCAACCATGCGCCGCCGTGTCATACGCAGCCAGCGCATGGCCAACTCGTTCAGCAAAAACACCCCGGCACAGGCCGCTGCCGTCTTGGCAAGCAGTAAACTGAATAGTATCGCCGTGTAAATGTAGCCACAGACGACTGCAATGGTTGTTGCCACCGGCACCCATATGAGCACCTGGCGCATAAAGCGGCCAAGTGTAGAGCCTCTCGAGGAGACCCTGTCGGTAAGCAACATGCTCACTTTGTCATCCATATAGGGGGGTATGTAGCGGAAGAAATACGCCATGGAAAGAAGCACAAGAATCACGGCGAGCGCGCCAAGGGGGCCGCCGATTTCCCGCGGGTAGAGAGATATGGAAAAGAACACCAGAATTGCCGATGGCAGGAAAGTCCGCTGCAACACCCTCAGTTGCTCGTAGACCTGCGTTGTGCGCTGGGCTGGCCAGCGAAAATGCGAGGCCACCAGGCCCCTGGGCATCATTACCACGCGCAGGAACTCCAAGCCCCAGAAATACAGTGCCCCCCGCGCCAGCGCTGTGTGCAAAGCGACCGCCAAAGCCGACTCAGTCTCCTGCATTTCAAACAATTGCCCAATGGCCCACATCAGCAGCGGCCATTTCACTGACAGTACTCCGCTGAAAAAAAGCGCCTCAAGCGTATTGGCATATTTGTCGGTTCGCACATATCCGACTTCCCTGCCGCTGCCGATAATCCGGGCCCTGATGTTGCGGCTGCGATAGACCAGCAGGAGCACCAGCGCCAGCGCGGCGACCACGACCGGTTGCCTGAGAAGTTCACCCGGCAACAAACTGGCCTCCCGTGCCCAGCGTTCGGCCGTAAAGACTTCACTCAGCTGTGCCGGCAGGCCATCGGCTCTAAAAAGCGAAAACGGATCACGCGATGGAATCCACAGCAGTCGCTCCTGAATGAAGTGCCGGTAGTCATTGATAGCTTTCGCGTAGCTCTGCAGGTCGATCTCGAGATTAGTCAGAGCGTCAATATAGAGATTCTCAAGATCCAGCGCCTGACGCACCAGATCGCGTCGATTATGCGCAAGTTCAAGTAAGTCCGGACGAACCAGCGCCTGCGTTTCGCTATCCAGGTGAACAATCAGCTTGTCCACGTATTCACTGGTGTCGAACAGCTGGCGCCGTTCTTCCTCCAGTTCGAGCTGGCGCACGCTGCCCAGGGCGATATTCTCGTTAACCTCTTCAATTTCGTTTTTTTGTTCCCGCTCACGCGGCAACTGCGCCTGCTGTTCACGCAGGACGTGGCCAACAGCGGCGTTCATACCGAGAATGTTCACCTTGCGCTCGATAGCCTTGAGTGCTGTCTCCAGCAGCTCCGCGCGCTCTGACACAATCTGCTCACGCGCTCTGGCACGCTCCAGCGCTTCACCGGTCTGGACAAATGAACCGCTCAACTCAGCGTTGTCATCCGCCAGCTGCTGCACCAGAGCATGCTTGCCCTGGGCACCGGCCAGCACCTTTTGAGCTTCTACCTGGGCCTGGCTGGCCTCTCCCTGGCGCAGTGAATTCGCCCGCTGCTCCATGGCGGATAAATGCCGCTCCAACTGCTTTATATCCTGCGTAACGCGGTCCTGTTTAGCGATCAGGAGCTGCAGTCGCATCGGTTGACTCAGCAATTCCTCGTCCAGCGCGGCCTCTTCAGCCAGCGCGCTGGCGCTCCGTGCCTGTGTCAGCCAGCGATTGGCCTCATCCAGGCGGTCAGCATTGTCGTCCTCAGGCAAAAAGGCCAGGCTGGATTGAAGATCGGGGATCAGGCTGCCCAGCTCTGTCAACCTCGCGCGAATCTCTGCCGCTCGCTGCGGCATGCTATTGATCGCAGCTCGGATATCGTCGAGATTACTTTTGCTTGCCGCCAGTTCAGCCCGGCTGAGCTGCACCTGCTGTTCCATCTCCGCCAGAGATGTAGAACCTGCTAAATCGGGAGGAGCAACATGTCTCTCGACCAGAGTTGCACCGATGGCGATAGCCTCTTTGCCGGCACCGGCCCTGGCCTTGGCATACTTTTCACGCAAGTCCAGATACTCGTCCCTGTCGATCAGGGCTGCCCGAGTTTCATTGTAGAGAGCGAGCAATCTGGCTCGCTCTGGATCATCCGGCGTGGTATTCGCGGTCACATCGGCGACCGCATTATCCACATCTTCCAGAGTGACTTGCACCTCTGGCGGCTGCCCCAGCGCAGCTGTGGCGAGCATCAGTAGTGCCATAAATGACACTCCCAGCTTGGAAATGCTGCTAATTGTAAACACCGCCAGTAGCCCTTATTGTAAACTAACAACACTCTAACCTGCCCGCACACATGTGGCCAGCGCGCGGCCCGTGGCGTAGAATGCGCGGCCCATTATCAGTGTCCTACCCCATGCCTCTACTACGACTCGACCATGCCAGCCTGCACTACGGAACCCAGGTGCTTCTCGACGAAGTCGATCTGGTTATCACCAAAGGTGACAAACTGGGCCTGCTGGGACGCAACGGGACCGGCAAAACCACCCTGCTGAAAGTACTGGCGGGGGAGCTGAGTGCAGACAGCGGCGAGCGCTGGCTGCGCCCTGGTGTAAAGCTGGCGCGGCTGCAGCAGACATTGCCCGACGCCGACGAACTGACGGTATACGATGTTATCGCGGCAGGCCTCGCCGAGGCCGGCGCACTGGTTGCCCAATACCACCATCTCGTGCACGACACCGTTGACACAGATCTGGACAAACTCGCCCGAGTGCAGCAGCAGTTGGAAAATGTGGATGGCTGGACGCTGCAGCAGCGCATTGAAACAATCATCAGCCAACTGCAGCTGCCCCCGGATTCCACCATGGGTGAGCTGTCTGGCGGCTGGCGCCGCCGGGTGGCCCTGGGCCAGGCTCTGGTGGGCGACCCCGACATCCTGCTGCTGGACGAACCCACCAACCACCTCGACATCCCGGCGATCAACTGGCTGGAAGAGCAACTGCGCAATTTTCGCGGCTCTCTCATCCTGATCACTCACGACCGGCGCTTCCTGCAAAATGTCGCCAATAGCATTGCCGAGCTCGATCGAGGCCACCTCACCGTATGGCGCGGCCATTACCAGGGCTTTCTCGCTCACCGGGAACAGCAACTGCAGGCTGAAGAGCGGGCCAACGACTTGTTTGACAAGAAACTGGCCCAGGAAGAGGTGTGGATACGCCAGGGCATCAAGGCCAGGCGGACCCGCAACGAGGGCCGTGTAAGGGCACTGGAAGCCATGCGGAATGAACGTTCCCGGCGCAGAGAGCGCCAGGGCGGTGCTGGCTTTGCGGTGGAAGATGCAGGCCAATCCGGTAAAATCGTCGTAGAGCTGAAAAAGGTGTGCCAGGCGTTTGGCGATCGCACCATCATCCGCGATTTCTCCACCATTATTCAGCGCGGTGACCGCATTGGCATAGTCGGCGCCAATGGCGCGGGCAAATCTACCCTGGTTAAAATTCTGCTGGGCGAACTGCAGCCCGATAGCGGGGAAGTCAAACGTGGCACCAAGCTTGAAATCGCCTACTCGGACCAACTGCGTGGCAAGCTGGAACCCGAGAAAAACCTGATCGACAACATTTGCGGCGGCCAGGAGTTCATTGAGATCAACGGCAAGCGACGGCATGCGATCTCCTACCTCGGAGACTTCCTGTTTAGCCCGGAGCGGGTCAGAACCCCCGTTAAAGCCTTATCCGGTGGCGAGCAAAACCGGGCAGTATTGGCGCGTCTGTTCAGCAAGCCAGCGAACCTGCTGGTGCTGGATGAACCCACCAATGACCTGGACATCGAAACGCTGGAATTGCTGGAGGAAATCCTGCTCAGCTTCGACGGCACCGTTTTACTGGTAAGTCACGATCGCGAATTTATGGACAATGTGGTCACCAGCCTGCTGGTCGTAGAGGGCAATGGTGTGGTGAGCGAACATTCCGGTGGCTACAGCGATTGGCTGGCGCGCGGCGGCCGTCTCATTGAGAGCAGCGGCGAGTCAGGCAAGCCGTCTACAGAGGCAGCCGCCCCCTTGCCGGCGGCAACAGCGACACAAAAGGCGCCAGAGAAAAAGAAGAAGCTGTCTTACAAGGATCAGCGCGAACTGGACGCAATGCCCGCGTTGCTGGAGTCGCTGGAACAACGCCAGAAGGAACTCGAAGCCGCCATGGCGGCGGCGGACTTCTACCAGCGTGAGCACACAGAAGTGCAGGATGTGATCGCGCAACTGGCCGCGGTAAACGCGGAAATGGAAACCGCCTTTGAACGCTGGGCGGAACTCGAGGGCGCTGAGTAGCAACCCTCATTTAACCCGCAGCGGCCGAGTTTTCACAAGTTCACAATACAGCCACCACCGCATCCACCAGGTAATCAATATTGCGGGCATTCACGCCCGCAACATTGATCCGGGATGAGTCCAGCATGTACACACTGTATTCCTCACGCACCCGCAAGGCTTGTTCAGTGCTCAGGCCGAGGAATGAAAACATGCCATTCTCCCGCTCGATAAAACCGAAGTCCCGGCCACTTTTCTGCTCCAGCTTTTGCCGTAAGTCTGTGCGCAGGCCGTTAATACGCTGGCACATTGACGCCAGCTCAGTGCGCCAGGAATCAGCCAAGGCCTCGCTGCCGAGTATCCTCCCCGCCAGCAGGGCGCCGTGCGCCGGGGGCATGGAGTAGATCCGCCGCGCGGCAACCAGCGCCTGGCTTACAATGGCCTGGGCGTTGGCTTCATCCCGGCAGACGAACAGGGCGTGGCCCACACGCTCCCGGTACAGGCCCATATTTTTGGAACAGGATGCGGCCACTATCACTTCCGGTAAGCGCTCTACCAGCAGGCGCAAACCGGCTGCATCCTCCTCCAGCCCCTGTCCCAGACCCTGGTAAGCGATATCAACAAATGGCGTGAAGCCCTGGCGCTCGGCCATCCCGGCGATCACGCCCCACTGATCCAGCGTCAGATCAGCGCCACAGGGGTTGTGGCAGCAGCCGTGCAACAGCACCACATCCGAGGCCCCGGCCTGCTTCAGATCCGACACCATGGCATCAAAATCCACGCTGTGGCCCAGCGGGTCATAGTAGCGATAGGCCGCAAACTGCAGCCCCGAACTCCCCAACAGCGGAAAATGCACGGGCCAGGAGGGGTCGCTCACCCAGACTTTCGCATCGGGGGCTGCCGCACGGATAATTTCGGCACCGATGCGCAGGGCACCACAGCCGCCCGGTGCCTGTACGCTACCCACCCGATTTTCGCTGAGAGCCGAACTGTTTTCACCCAGTAGCAGGCGCTGCATACCCCGATTGAAACTCTCGTCTCCCGCCGGCGGCATATAGGCCTTGGTGACCTCCTCGGCCACCAGCGCCTGCTGCGCCTGCCGGACTGCGTCGAACACCGGGCACAGGCCCTGTTCGTCCATGTAGATTCCGACAGTGAGATCAACCTTGTCGGGGTTCGGGTCGGCGCGACAGGCCGCCGCAAGACCGAGGATAGTGTCCGCGGGCAGTCGTTCAAGTTTATCCAGCATGGTGATAATGACTCCTATTAAATGTGCGGGTGTCGGGGCAGGGCTGCCACATATTACAATTCTTCCAGTAGCGCTGTCAGGAACTGCCAGAACGGTGCCACCGTATCAATCTGCAGGCGCTCCGTGGGTGAGTGCGCCCCTCGAATCGTCGGTCCGAAAGAGAGAATATCCATATCCGGTTTCTTGCTTTTCAGAATCCCGCACTCAAGCCCGGCATGTATAGCCTTCACCGCCGGACGCATACCAAAGAGGCGTTCATGCAGCTGCGCGGCCTGCTCCAGCAGGGCACTGTCAAAGTCCGGTTGCCACCCCGGGTAAGCCACAGCATTGGACACCGCCAGATCAAAAACCCGGGCCAGGCCAACCACCTGCTGTTGCAATGGCAGGCTCTGTGCCTCATTAAAAAATCGGAAACTGGATTCCAGCATCAGCTCGCCATCAGACAGTGATAGCCGGGCTAAATTGATGCTCAGATCAACCAGGTCTGCCGGGTGCACCAGACTATAGGCCTGGGCGCCGTGGGGAAAAGCTGCGACCAGAGCCAGTATTGTGCTGCTGTCATCCGCCGTCAGCGCCAATTCGAACGAGGCCGCTTCCAGCATAAGCTCCACCGCACTGTCGGCTTCCGGCAAATAGCCCAGCCACTGCCGCCGCAAATCCTCGAGGTGACCCTGTAGTCGCGCGCCGCCGCCAGCGGGACAAGAAAACATCAACCGGCCCTCCCGGGGGATTACATTGTGTGCGATACCCGCTTCGAAGCTGGCCAGTTGCAGCCCTTCGACGTCTGCCAGGCACTGACCCAGCAACTTGATCGCGTTACCCAGCTGCTGGTGTATCTGTAGACCGGAATGCCCTCCCGCCAAGCCCTTGAGAGAAAGCTGCCACTGCTCCGCGCCGTGCGGCACCTCGCCGGTAGCAAAAGACCTGTGCAACTCCCAGCCGCCAGCGCCTGCACAGCCAATATACAACTCGTGCCAGTCTTCCGTGTCCAGGTTCAGCATGAGCGTGGCGGACAGTAACGACGGATCAAGATTGAGCGCGCCGCCCAGCCCGGTTTCCTCATCCACCGTGAACAGCAGCTCCAATGCCGGGTGCGCCACCGTGTCGTCGGTCATCAACGCCAGGGCGGCGGCCACACCCACACCATTGTCGGCGCCCAGGGTGGTGCGGTCGGCCTGCAACCAACCGTCTGCTACCTTCAGGGTCAGCGGGTCGCGGGTAAAATCATGCGCCTTGTCGCCGGTTTTGACGGTTACCATGTCGAGGTGATTCTGGATGATTACCGGGGCTTTGTCGGTCATACCGGCAGTGGCAGCCACCGAAACCACCAGGTTGCCGGTCTCATCCTGGCGCCAGGGGTGAGACCCCGCCTGCGCGAGATCGATCACGTACTGGCGCACAGCCTGTTCCTGCTTCGAGGGCCGGGGTATGCGGGATATCTGGTAAAAATGTTCCCACATATGCGCGGGTTCGGTAGGGTAATCAGCCGGTTTCATATGGGGACTCCTGCACGAAACGCGTGATTATACCCGAGCTGGAAGCGCTACCAAGTGAGTTCACTATGTTAATCTGCCCCCGGCCTCTCCACCGTCTCCAGGGCGACCGTATGAACAAACAATACCTTTCCGCGCAACAGTTATTAAGCGATGCTTACGCGCTGGCTGCGCAAGTGTTCGAAAGCGGCTTTCGGCCCAACTACATTATCGGTGTCTGGCGCGGCGGCACACCGGTGGCTATCGCGGTACATGAACTGTTGCACGTACTCGGCGTCGAGGCCGATCACTTCGCTATACGCACCCAGTCATATAGCGGCATCGGTCAGCGGGAGGACCACATAGCGGTGGATGGCCTGGACTACCTCGAAGGCCGGCTCGCCAGTGGCGATGCGCTGCTTCTGGTAGACGACGTACACGACAGCGGCCTGTCCCTGCAACGGGCAAGCTCTGAATTACAGCGGATTTACGCAGCGCAAGGCCCGGAAATCCGCATTGCCACCCCCTACTTCAAACCGGGCAATAATCGCGTCCAGAGGGCACCGGATTATTACCTGCACGAAACCGACGACTGGCTGATATTCCCCCATGAACTGGAAGGATTGACACTGGCAGAAATGCGCGCACACAAACCGGAACTCGCCGAAACGCTGGCACTGCTGGAAAGCCGACTGAAGTAGTTCCACCGCCAAACGAGACTTTTTGCACAGAAAAAACGGGGACTTTTTACACCCATCGCGGTATTGGGCGGCGTAGAATTCAAGAGGTATTTACACGGTTTAGCAGAGCACGCAATGAAAAGAACAGACAACTGCAGGCACAGCCTGGTGGATTTTCTCGGCAGCATCAAGTTTTCCCGGGAGCCCGGCTCATCGGGCCCATCTGGCGAAAACCATAGTCACTTTGCTCGCCCGCAACCTCTTACCCGACGCGAGCGAAGTAGCGAAGACACGCAACTGGTCCGCAGCGCCAACTAGAGCCGGCGGTCGCTGGTATTTTTCATGCTAGAATCGGCGTCTTCGCACCCTCCAATCAGTCTGGAGGGAAGTAAACCATTCCAGTGTGACTAACGTGACCAACTGCCGCGACAATATCGACACAAATACCGAAGCATCACTCCCCACAGATCCAGTCAATGCCACCGGCCTGTTCAACTTCGGTGAGAGCGTGGCGCGGATTTCGCCCGATATGATCAAACGCTCTGAGCCCGTTTATTTCAACACCGTATCCCTGAAGTGATCGATTACAGCAGACTCATCGACCGCTGGCGCGACGGTGACATGGCGGCCTGGGCAGAGATGCTGCCCGAGCAGATCGCGCGGGGCTTGTCGACACAGCGCTACGGCGACCTGCCGCGCTGGTTGCAGGTGCTGGACGACCTGCCGGATATCCCAGTCGATCAAATTCAATTGTCCAGCTCACGTGTGGGTGCCAGCAGCAGCACATCACCTGTCGCAACCGTTATTGAACAACTTCGCACAGGCCTCAATGAATTACACCCCTGGCGCAAGGGGCCCTTCGACCTCTTCGGCGTACATATAGACACAGAGTGGCGCTCGGACTGGAAGTGGGAGCGGTTGGCGAGCGCGATCGACAGCCTGCATGGTCGTCGCGTGCTGGACGTGGGTTGCGGCAGTGGCTACCACTGCTGGCGCATGCTGGGCGCCGGCGCCTTTGAAGTAATCGGCATAGATCCCACCCCCCTGTTTGTCGTGCAATACTGGGCCCTGCAAAAATACCTGCAACGCGATGAAGTCTGGGTATTACCCGCGGGTATCGAGCAGATGCCAGCGAAACTAAAGGCCTTTGATACGGTATTTTCCATGGGCGTGCTATACCACCGACGTTCACCCATGGACCACTTACTGGAGCTGCGTGACTGCCTGCGACCCGGGGGCCAACTGGTTCTGGAAACCCTGGTAATTGAGGGTGGCCCCGGTGACACTCTGGTGCCCGAGGGCCGCTACGCGCGCATGGGTAATGTCTGGTTCCTGCCCAGCACAGACACCCTGCTGGGCTGGCTGCGCAAACTGGGTTTCCACGATATACAGCTGGTGGACGTTGCCGTCACCTCCACCGGCGAGCAACGCTCCACCGACTGGATGCGGTTTCACTCACTGGCCGATTTTCTGGACCCCTCGGACAGCAGCAAAACCATTGAGGGCTACCCCGCGCCGCGCCGTGCTATTGTCACGGCGCGAGTTGCCGGCAGCTGGGAGCCAAACAAGCCCTAGTGCAGCGACTTGTCCGCCTGGTGGTCTTGAAACACACACTCGAAGACCTCGCGGAAGGTGCGGGCGAAGTGAACATTGATACCCTCGCGCAAGTATTCCGGCAGTTCCTCAAAGTCGCGGCGGTTGGCGTGGGGCAGTATCAGCTCCATGATCTTGCTGCGCCTGGCGGCGATCACCTTCTCGCGGATACCGCCAACCGGCAGCACCTGCCCGGTCAGGGTCAGCTCGCCCGTCATAGCCAGTGGGCGCTTGATACGTTCCTTGCGGGCCAGTGATACCAGTGCCGTGGCAATGGTAATGCCGGCGCTGGGGCCGTCTTTTGGGGTCGCGCCTTCTGGCACATGCAAATGCACCATACTGATGTCGAAGAAATCCGGATGGCAGCGGTAGTCTTTCAGGTGTGCCGACACATAGCTGTAGGCAATTTCTGCGGATTCACGCATCACTTCGCCCAATTTCCCCGTCATCTTGAAACCCCGGTTCAGGGTATGAATCTGCGAGGACTCTATCGCCAGAGTGGCGCCGCCCATGCTTGTCCAGGCCAGGCCGGTGGCAACACCCAGACCACGCAGTGGCTTGTCCGGCTGGAAGGGGGGCTTGCCCAGCAGATCATCGATGTCCTTCTTGCCTATACGCAGCTTTTCCTCACCGCTATCCAACATACGCACTATCGACTTGCGCATAATACGTGCGAGTTGTTTTTCCAGGGTGCGCACACCCGCTTCGCGACAGTAGGAATCGATCACGTACTTCAGGGCGGCATCGTTGACCTTCAGCTGATCTTCACTGAGCCCGTGGCGCTCCAGCTGGCGGGGCCACAGGTGCTTCCTGGCAATGGCCAGCTTTTCCTCGGCCACGTAGCCAGACAGGCGCAGGGTTTCCATGCGGTCCAGCAGCGGGCCCGGAATAGTGTCCAGCTGATTGGCAGTACAGACAAACAATACCTTGGACAGGTCTACCCGCAGATCGAGATAGTGATCCAGGAATTCGCTGTTCTGTTCGGGGTCCAGCACCTCCAGTAATGCCGACGCCGGATCGCCCTGAAAGGACGCGCCAATCTTGTCAACTTCATCCAGCATGATGACGGGGTTGGACACATTAACCTCTTTCAATGCCTGCACGAACTTGCCTGGCATGGCACCCACGTACGTGCGGCGATGGCCCTTGATTTCCGCCTCGTCGCGCATGCCGCCGAGGCTGAAACGGTAGAACTTCCGGCCCAGCGCATCGGCCACCGAGCGCCCGATACTGGTTTTGCCGACACCGGGCGGGCCTACCAACAACAGAATTGACCCCGATATCTCGCCCTTGAACGCACCCACCGCAAGAAACTCGAGAATACGATCCTTCACATCCTCCAGACCTTCGTGATGCTCGTTCAACACCTGACGGCCGTGTTTCAGGTCCAGCTGGTCTTCGGTATGCACACCCCAGGGTACCGAGGTGGCCCAGTCGAGGTAATTGCGGGTGACACCGTACTCGGGCGAGCCTGTTTCCAGCACGGAGAGTTTGTGCAGCTCCTCCTTGATTCGGCGCTCTGCCGCCTCTGGCAGCGTGAGGTCGCGAATACGCTCCTCGAACATTTCCACGTCCGTGGTGCGATCATCCTTGGAAATACCCAGTTCTTTCTGGATGATTTTCATCTGTTCACGCAGGAAAAATTCCCGCTGCTGGGCCGAGACCTTTTCGTTTACCTGGCTCGTGATCTGGCCCTGTAACTCGGCAACCTCACGCTCCTTACGTAACAGCCTGAGGACTTTTTCCATGCGCGACACCAGCGGCAGGGTGTCGAGAATTTCCTGCAGTTGTTCGCCGGAGGCCGTCGTCAACGCCGCGGAAAAATCCGCCAGCAAACTCGGCTGGTTGGGACTGAAGTTGGACAGGTACTGCTTCAATTCTTCACTGTATAGCGGATTGAGAGGGAGCAGCTCCTTGATCTCCTTGATCAGGGCCATAGCATAGGCTTTGACTTCATCAGCGTTTTTATCGCCCTGACTGCGCGGGTACTCCACCTGTACCAGGTAAGGTGGTTTATCACTGAGCCAACGCACTATACGAAAGCGCTTTACCCCCTGGGCCAGGAACTGACCCGGCTGATCGGCGAGAGCTGATGGCGGGCGATGCAGGCGCACAATACAACCGATCTCGGGAAATTGGCGAGGGTCCGCATCGCCAGGTTTTGCCTGCCCGATATAGGATAGCCCAATCAACCCGTTCCCCGCTTTACCTACGGTTTGCAGTGTGGATTTCCACTGTTCCGGATTGATAGTCACCGGCTGCACCTGCCCGGGAAAAAAGGGGCGGTGGGGTATCGGCATAAGACAGAGCGTTTCCGGCAACACATCATCCGGCACCGCCGGGGTGTGTACCCCGGGCTCCGGGGACACTACTTCCGCCTCTGGCGCTGTATCGCTATCACTCATTTCACGGTGGCCTTTGCTATTGATTGGATTGTTAGTACTTATCTGAGATCAATACTTATATAAGGGTCTGCGCTGATTTTTCAAGCCAGTGCAGACTATTCACATTCATACACTACTGATCTGGCTGTATACTTTTCGGGCCCGGGAAAACCCATCACACCCGGCGTAGACGAGGACAGAATCGGTGCAGGACGACAAGCAATCAATCTCTCAATCAGAGGGGGAACTGGCAGCGCTTGAAATGCAATACGAGCAACTCAAGCAGCTCAATCTAGCCCTCGATCTTACCCGGGGCAAGCCCAGCACGGAGCAGCTCGCGTTGTCAGATGCCTTGGATGGCATCCTGGAAAACGATTACCGGGCCGCGGATGGCACAGACACCCGCAATTACGGCGGCATTGACGGCCTGCCCGAGGCGAAAGCCCTGTTTGCCTCTGTACTGGGGCTGAACACAGAAGAGACACTGGTGGCGGGCAATTCCAGCCTGACCCTGATGTACCAGGTGGTGGAATTTGCCCTGACGGAGGGGCTGCGTGGGCCGGAGTCTGCCTGGGGCAACAGCGACACTGTCAAATTCATCTGTCCAGTACCGGGCTATGACCGACATTTCGCCATTTGCGAGCACCTGGGCATCGAGATGATTACCGTACCCATGCTGGACACCGGACCCGATATGGATGCGGTTGAAACCCTGGTGAAGCAGGACGAGTCCATCGTGGGCATCTGGTGTGTGCCGCGTTTTTCCAACCCCACGGGTTGTGTCTACAGCGATGCCACTGTCGAGCGCCTGGCGCGCCTGCCCGCTATGGCCTGCAAGCATTTCATCGTTATGTGGGACAACGCCTATGCGGTGCACGCCCTGCGCGATGATGCACCGCCTCTCGCACCGATTGGCAACTACTGCCGCGAGCATGGCACCATGGATAACGTGTTCCAGTTCGGCTCCACCTCCAAGGTCACCTTCCCGGGCGCTGGAGTGGCATTTCTTGGCAGTAGCGGCCGCAACCTGGATGCGCTGCGGGAACACCTCAGTTTTCAGACCATCGGGCCGGATAAGATTAACCAGCTGCGCCATGTGCGGTTTCTTCAGGACGGCGATACGATCGCTGCACATATGGCGAAGCACGCGGACATTATTCGTCTGCGCTTTGACAGCGTGCTGGAGACATTGCAACGAGAACTTGGCAACAAGCGGGTCGGCAGCTGGACAACACCCGGGGGCGGGTATTTTATTTCCTTTGATACGTTGCCAGGGCTGGCGCAAGAGGTGGTTCAACTGGCCGCTGATATCGGCGTCAAGCTGACCCCTGCCGGGGCCACATTTCCCTACGGGAAAGACCCACATGACTGCAATATCCGCCTGTCACCCACCTTCCCGGCAGAGCGTGCCGTCAAAGACGCGGTAGCCGCTTTTGTGGTGTGCGTGCAATTGGCCACGCTGCGAAAACAACTGAAAAGCTGAGTGGACCGGGCCGGAGCGCGGGACGGGCTTATTCTTCGCCGCCGCGTTGCCCCGGACTCATGCCGGAAAAAGGAAAGCTGGACACATTGCCCCCGGCGGGTGTCTCGGACACCTTGCCGCTCCCCTCTTTATCGACCTCGTCGATACGGATAATCGCCTGTAGAGGAATGTAGCTGCGCTTGACCCCGTTAAACTCGTTCTTGAGCTTTTCTTCAGCGGGGTCTACCACAATCTTGGAGCGCTCACCGAAGACAAACTCTTCGACCTCGATAAAGCCCCACATATCGCTTTGATATATCTGTCGGGCGAATACCTCGAACACCTGATTGCCGTTCTGGAAAATCACCTTATAAACGGGTTGGCTTGCCATGCTTTCCTCATTCTTTGGCCCTGCAGAAGAGGCCGTAAAAAAAACACCTGCAGTAAGCCGCCTGATTTCAGGGGGCGGCAATATTACCACCATCAACGCAGAATACCAGCCGGGGTGGGTTTCAGGGAGGTTCCTCTGTATAATCCGCTGCCCTTTTCAGTATGGTTCAATAATCAGCTCTGTGAGTAAAAAACTTTACATCAAGACCCACGGCTGCCAGATGAATGAGTACGACTCTTCACGGATGGCCGATTTGCTGCTGGACAGCCACGACCTGGTCCCGACTGACGACCCGGAAGAGGCCGACGTGCTCCTCCTAAACACCTGTTCTATAAGGGAAAAAGCCCAGGAAAAGGTTTTTCACCAGCTCGGTCGCTGGAAGAAACTAAAACAAAAAAAACCCGGGCTTATCATCGGTGTCGGCGGCTGTGTTGCCAGCCAGGAAGGCGAGGAAATCGGCCGGCGGGCACCCCATGTAGACCTCATTTTCGGGCCTCAAACCCTGCACCGCCTGCCGGAAATGATCGACCAGCGCGGTCCCGGGGGCACCATCGTGGTGGATATCAGTTTCCCCGAGATTGAAAAGTTCGACCGCCTGCCGGAGCCTAAAGTCGAAGGGCCCACCGCATTTGTCTCGGTGATGGAAGGCTGCAGCAAGTATTGCACCTTCTGCGTGGTGCCCTACACGCGAGGTGAAGAAGTATCACGGCCGGTCGACGATGTAATCGCCGAAATTGCCCACCTCGCCGGTGGCGGTGTCAAGGAAGTCAACCTGCTGGGGCAGAATGTAAACGCCTATCGTGGCGACAATCACCTGGGCGAGACCGTGGACTTTGCCGAGTTGTTGCACCTGGTTGCGCGTGTTCCCGGAATTGAACGTATCCGCTACACCACCTCGCATCCGGTCGAATTCTCCGATGCGCTCATCGAGGCTTACGCGGATATTCCCCAGCTGGTAGACCACCTGCACCTGCCTGTGCAAAGCGGCTCAGATCGCATCCTGATGGCCATGAAACGCGGCCACACAGTGCTGGAGTACAAATCAAAGATACGCAGGCTGCGCAAGCTGCGGCCCGGTATCAGCATCTCCTCTGATTTCATTATCGGTTTTCCGGGTGAAACTGACGCCGATTTCGCCGCCACCATGAAACTGGTGGAGGAGATTGGCTTTGACAGCTCCTTCAGCTTTATTTACAGCGCGCGCCCCGGCACCCCGGCGGCGGAATTGCCGGACGCAACCGACGAGGAAACGAAGAAACAGCGCCTGAAAATTCTGCAGGGGCGGATTCTGCAGGAAGCCCAGCAAATCAGCCGTCGCATGGTGGGAAACTGCGAGAAAATTCTCGTTACCGGTGTCTCCAAAAAAGACCCCGGCCAGTTACAGGGCCGTACCGAAAATAACCGTGTCGTGAATTTCACCGCCGCAGATAGTAGCCTGATTGGTCAATTCGTACAGGTCGACATACTGGATGCACTGCCCAATTCCCTGCGCGGCGTGCTGACCAATAGTACGCAAGCAGGTTGACGCCTGTGATTTCCGGTATATCCTTACAATCTTTACTACTGCCCTTTGCGGCCCAACATTATTTTGACTAGCGACCCCGCCCAGACACTGTCAGCGCAGCAAACTCTCACCCTGGACCCCAATGATGCGCGTCACCTCGCCATCCTGTGTGGTCAGCTGGATGCTCATCTGCGCCAGATCGAACGGCGTTTCGGGCTGCAGATCAGCGCCCGCGGCAACCTGTTCCTGCTGGAGGGTAGTGCCGACAGCATAGCAGCGGCCGAACGCCTGCTGAATCATTTGTATGCAGAAGTCTGTCAGGGTATTGAGTTGACGCCGGAATCACTGCACCTGCAATTGCAGCACACAGAGCTGGAGTATCTCGTCGAGCACGATGCCGACACCGATGAGCCCGTACAGGCTATCCGCGTTATCCGTACCAAACGCGCACCGATCAAGCCGCGTGGCA
The DNA here is from genome assembly GCA_963977485.1 of uncultured Haliea sp. Taxonomy (GTDB): domain Bacteria; phylum Pseudomonadota; class Gammaproteobacteria; order Pseudomonadales; family Halieaceae; genus JARRPM01. The sequence goes on along the minus strand of CAXBOW010000001.1, from coordinate 474,898 downwards.
AAAACCAACAGGCGTATGTACGCGTCATCGGGCAGAACGATATCAACTTTGGTATCGGGCCCGCCGGCACCGGCAAAACCTACCTGGCGGTGGCCTGTGCGGTGGAGGCGTTGCTGGAAGACCGGGTGCGCCGCATACTACTGGTGCGCCCCGCGGTGGAAGCCGGGGAGAAACTGGGGTTCCTGCCCGGTGATCTCAGCCAGAAGATCGACCCCTATCTGCGCCCTTTATACGACGCACTCTACGAGATGTTGGGTTTCGAGACCGTCAACAAATACATTGAGCGCCACGTAATCGAAGTGGCCCCGCTGGCGTTTATGCGTGGGCGCACACTGAACAATTCCTTCATCATTCTGGACGAGGCGCAAAATACCACCCGGGAACAGATGAAAATGTTTCTCACCCGGATCGGCTTCGGTTCCACCGCCGTCATTACCGGCGACGCCACCCAGATCGACCTACCCAAGGGCACCCCCTCGGGCCTCACCCATGCCGGCAATGTGCTGGACGGTGTGGATGGGATCGGCTTTACCTATTTCGGCAGCAAGGACGTGGTACGCCACCCCCTGGTACAACGCATTGTCGAGGCCTATGACGAACATGAAGACAGCGCGACCACCCTGGACAGGAGCAGGCAGTGAGCCTGACGGTGGACATCCAGTGCGCCTGCGCCGAGCCCGTACCCGATGAAGATGACTTACGTAGCTGGATAGCCGCGGCGCTTGCCAGCCAGAATTCCCACGGCGACACCGAAATCAGCCTGCGCCTCGTCGACGTCGAGGAGATGGCAAAGCATAACGAAGCCTTCCGCGGTGTGGCCGGCCCCACGAATGTCCTGTCCTTTCCAGCCAATCTGCCGGCAGAACTGAATTTGCCGCTGCTGGGCGATATCGTCATCTGCGCACCGATTGTTCGCGCCGAGGCGCAAGAACAGCAAAAATCGCTGGCGGCCCACTGGGCGCATATGGCGGTGCACGGCACGCTGCACTTGCTGGGTTACGATCATATCGAAGACAGTGAGGCGACAGCCATGGAAGCACTGGAAAGCGCCATACTTGCCGAGTTGCACTACCCCTGCCCCTACCAAACCAACCCACCTCCGGAGAATTCCCTGGCATGAGCGACGACCGATCTGGCAACGATTCGGGTGATAAATCCTGGATCGACAAGTTTGCCGAACTGTTTTCCTCCGAGCCACGCAATCGCAGTGACCTGCAGGACGTGCTCGCAATAGCGGTGGAGAACGAAATTATCGACCCGGATGCCCGCAGCATCATGGAGGGGGCGATGGAAGTCAGCGACATGCAGGCCAGGGATATTATGATCCCCCGCACGCAGATGGAAGTGATCAAGGCCGACTGCTCTTTGGAGGATATCCTCGAACATATCGTGCGAACGGCCCACTCACGCTATCCGGTGGTAGGCGATGGCCTCGACGAGATAGATGGCATTCTGCTGGTGAAAGACCTGCTGCCTCAAATTCTCAACAAGGATCGCAGTGAATTCAATATACGCGAGCTGTTGAGACCCTCAGTGGTTGTGCCGGAGAGCAAGCGGCTCAACGTGCTGCTGAGGGAATTCCGCGAGAACCGCAATCATATGGCCATCGTAATAGATGAATATGGCGGTGTGGCCGGTCTGGTCACCATAGAGGATGTGCTTGAGGAAATTGTTGGCGAAATCGAGGATGAGACCGACGCCGAGGCTGATCACTTCATCCGCAAGATCACCGAGGATGACTTTTTTATCAAAGCACTGACACCCATCGAGGATTTCAACGAGTACTTCAACACGAGTTTTAGTGACGACGAATTCGACACCATCGGCGGTCTCGTCATCCAGGCTCTGGGGCATATGCCCACCCGCAATGAAACCGCCACTATCGATAAATTCGAGTTTCAGGTGATAAACGCAGACCAGCGCAAGATCCACAGCCTGCGCATGCGCCCGCTGCAAGATTGACCCGGCATATTCCGCAATGAAAAACGGACAAGGCCTGCACCCGCTGTTTGTGTTGTTGCTTGCACCCTTCGCCGGGGCACTGGTTACGCTGTCGCTGGCGCCGTTCAACCTGTGGCCAGCCGGCATCATCAGCTGCGCCCTGTACGCTTACCTTCTGTGCACCTGCAGCGTGCGGGAAGGCATCTGGCGCAGCTGGTTGTTCGGCCTGGGCATGTTTGGCAGTGGTGTGTCCTGGGTTTACGTCAGTATCAATGTATACGGCGGCGCCGGGCCGCTGCTGGCCGGCTTTCTCATTATCCTGTTCTGCGCCGGACTCTCGGTGCTATTCCAGGTCAGTTTTGGTTGGTTCTACGTGCGCTTCGTACGGGCACTGCCCGGGGGCATGCTGGTGGGTTTCCCCGTCACCTGGGTACTGGCCGAATGGTTGCGCAGTTGGCTGTTCACAGGGTTTCCCTGGCTTTACCTGGGCTACGCCCATATCGATACTCCGCTTGCCGGGTGGGCTCCTGTGGTCGGAGTGTACGGCCTGTCATTTATCTGCGCCCTCACCGGGGTCTGCCTGTTCCTGGCCTGGCGCAGCCGCCAGGCTATTGCCTGCACCACCTACGCCGTTATCGTGGTCACCCTGTGGGCAGGTGGCGCTGTGCTCAAGCCCATAGAGTGGGTGGTCAGGGCCAGCGAGGAGCCGTTGGAAGTGGTGATATTCCAACCCAACGTCCCCCAGGAACACAAGTGGGATAGGGACTGGTACCAGCCCATATTGCGCCAGTTACGCACCGCCAGCGAACCGTATTACGGTGCCGATATCCTGATCTGGCCAGAAGCCGCCATCCCCAATTTCTACCAGCGTGCCCGCAGTTTCCTCGACCCCATTGCACAACGCGCAGCCGCCACAGAGACTACGCTGTTTACCGGCGTGCCCTACCTGGTGGAAGAAGGCGAGGGTTATTACAACAGCGTCGTCGCCCTGGGGCAGGGAACAGGGGTCTATCACAAGCAGCACCTGGTACCCTTCGGTGAATATGTACCATTGGAAAGCGCGTTGCGAGGCATGATCGCCTTTTTCGACCTGCCCATGTCTGCATTCAGCGCTGGGCCGGCTGATCAGCCCCCATTGCGCGCCGGCGCCTACCGGGTGGCACCCTACGTCTGTTACGAGGTGGTCTACCCCGAAATGGTAGCGCGCAGCGCCCGCAATGCCGACCTGCTCCTCACCATCAGCAATGACAGCTGGTTCGGTAAATCAATAGGCCCCTTGCAGCATCTGCAAATGGCACAAATGCGGGCACTGGAAAATGGGCGGTATATGATCCGTGGCACCAATAACGGCGTGTCAGCGATTATCGACCAGCGCGGCCAGATCGTCGCCCGCAGCGAGCAGTATGTGGAAACCACCCTGACGGGGCAGGTAGAAGTAATGATGGGCAACACCCCCTTTGGCAGCTTCGGAGTCACCCCCGTCATCGCCGGCTGTGGAATCACCCTGCTCCTGATGGTGTTGATGTACCTGGGGTTCTGGCGCGAACAGACCTAGTAATTCGCAATTCACCAATGAATTACTTGGCAGAGGACTGGAGGATGAATTCCTCCAGTTTTTTGTCGATACCGAACACGTGCCGGGTCAGCCACTCTGTCAAAAAGGTGGAGATGATTTCCCGAAACATGGCGTCAATCTCCTCGTCCCCCTCCAGCAATACTGTTATCTCCCTGCGAAACCGTGCGTGGGCCTGCATATGCTCTATCCTGCCCGGATAACCCAGCTCCTGCATGTACTGCTCTTCCAGCGCGAAATGGTTACGCGTGTATTCTTCCAGCCGCTGCAGCAACTGCCGGTCAGCCGTGGGCTCCCTGAGCAGGTCAAGGATTTCAAACAGGACCTGATGCTGGGCGTCCTGCCAGATAAGTTCGCTGGTTTTTCTCATGTAACAAGCTTGGACGCAAAAATCTGACCGCGCCACGATTTGGGTCAAGTTTTTTGGGCGCAATGGGCTCTAATTTCATCGGCATCTACCGGCCACTACGGGCATGTCAGATGATGATGCCCGACTCGCAAACGGCGCAACTTGAGAGGGCTGTACCCAATCGCCATGGATATACAGAGGTTTGCTGCTGGACCCGCCGTGAACCCATCCATGGGGGCTTGTTTCGGACATCCATGTCCTCAACAGTCCAGCAGCAAACCTCTGTATACCCATGGCTACCATCGTTCAATCCACCAAACCTCACCTATCGCACCAGGTATGCCGATTACGCATGGCGAACCGCGTCGTAAACTACCCTGGCCGCAGAATTTGTGCCCACAACGGCGATCCTGTGTAATGGGACCATTGGAGAGTTGTGGATGTGGCACAGCCGCAACTCGGGTTGAAGTGCACCGTAACAAGAACCACAACCGCGATGACAGCTAACGCTCGCAGCCATCGCAGGCCACAGCAATAACTGTTAGAATCCGCGCTTCTTTTTGCCGGCGCCACCTCCGCCAATCCCAGACACAACAAGGGGTTGCGCCCTGTAATCACCGTAGAGCTAAGGACGAAAACAAAAACCCGTGATGGATGAGAACTACAAGCCGCAGGAACTGGAACAGGCCACCCAGCAACACTGGCGGGAAAACAACAGCTTCGCCGTGCATGAAGACGACAGCCGCGAGAAGTTTTACTGCCTGGCCATGTTCCCCTACCCCAGCGGCAAGCTGCACATGGGGCATGTGCGCAACTACACCATTGCCGACGTGATCGCCCGCTACCAGCGCATGCTGGGCAAGAACGTATTGCAACCCATGGGCTGGGATGCCTTCGGCCTGCCGGCAGAAAATGCCGCCATACAGAATAATGTGCCGCCGGCAAAGTGGACCGCACAAAATATCGATTACATGCGCGAGCAGTTGCAGCGGCTGGGTTTCGCCTACGACTGGGACCGCGAAATCGCCACCTGCAACCCCGAATACTATCGCTGGGAGCAGTGGTTTTTCACGCGATTATTCGACAAGGGGCTGGCCTACAAGAAAAAGGCCGAGGTCAACTGGTGCGAAACCGACCAGACAGTACTTGCCAATGAGCAAGTGGTGGATGGCCGCTGCTGGCGCTGCGATAACCCGGTAGAGCGGCGCGATATCGACCAGTGGTTTTTCAAAATCACCGCCTATGCCGAGGAGTTGCTCACCGATCTGGACAAGCTGGAACACTGGCCGGAACAGGTGCGCACCATGCAGCGCAACTGGATCGGCCGCTCAGAAGGGGTCAATCTTCGCTTCGGGCTGGCGGCTGCGCTGGCCTCTGGCGAGGATTCGCTGGAGGTTTACACCACCCGCCCCGACACCCTGATGGGTGCCACCTATGTGGCGGTTGCGCCACAGCACCCGGTAGCGCGGCAGGCGGCGGAATCCAACCCGGAACTGGCAGCGTTCATCGAGGAGCAGAGTCGCGGCAAGGTGGCCGAAGCCGAACTCGCCACCATGGAAAAAATGGGCATGGCGACAGGTATGAGCGCTGTTAATCCGCTGACCGGCGCCGAGGTGCCGATTTGGGTGGCCAATTTCGTGCTCATGTCCTACGGCTCCGGCGCGGTCATGTCGGTGCCTGGTCACGACCAGCGAGACCATGAATTCGCCTGTAAATACGGCCTGCCCATTGTGCAGGTGATTGCGAAATCCAGCGACGAGTACAGCTACGATACCGCTGTCTGGCAAGACTGGTACACCGACAAGGTCGATGTGGTCACAGTCAATTCCGGGGAATTCAACGATCTCGACTTTGAGAGCGCGTTCAGCGCTATTGCCGGGCGCCTGGAGAAACTGGGCAAGGGCGAGCGCACCACCAATTATCGCCTGCGTGATTGGGGCATCTCCCGCCAGCGCTACTGGGGCGCCCCCATCCCCATTATCAACTGCGACAGCTGTGGCACCGTGCCGGTTCCCGCAGAGGACTTACCGGTTGTCCTGCCCACCGAGGTGGCCTTCGAAGGCGTGGGCTCACCCATCAAAAAGATGCCGGAGTTTTACGAAACCACCTGCCCCAGCTGTGGCAGCGCTGCCACGCGGGAAACTGACACCTTCGACACCTTTATGGAATCTTCCTGGTATTACGCCCGCTATGCCTGTGCACGCAACGATCAGGCCATGCTGGATGCCGAGGCCGATTACTGGGCACCGGTGGATCAGTACGTGGGGGGCATCGAGCACGCCATCCTGCACCTGCTGTACGCCCGTTTTTTCCACAAGCTGATGCGCGACGAAGGGCTGGTTCACTCCGACGAGCCTTTCACGCGGCTGTTAACCCAGGGCATGGTGCTGAAAGACGGCACTAAAATGTCCAAATCCAAAGGCAATACGGTTGACCCACAATCCCTGATCGACAGTTACGGCGCCGATACCGTGCGCCTGTTCAGTATGTTCGCCGCACCCCCGGAACAATCACTGGAGTGGTCCGACTCCGGCGTTGAAGGTGCCAACCGGTTCCTGAAACGCCTGTGGAAACTGGTGGCCCGACAACTGGAAACGCCAGTATCAGAGCTGGATACCGCCGCCCTTGATAAAGAACAGAAAGCGCTGCGCCGCAAAACCCACGAGACCATCGCCAAGGTCAGTGACGATTTTGGCCGGCGCCAGACCTTCAACACGGCCATCGCCGCCGTCATGGAGTTGTGTAACGAGGTAAGCAAGCTCGATGTCACTACCCCTCAGAATCATGCGCTGACAGACGAAGCCCTGCGCGCTGTCGTGTTGATGCTTTGCCCCATCGTGCCGCATATCAGTCATCAGCTGTGGCCGCTGTTGGGTGGTGAAGGTGATGTTATGAATGCCCCCTGGCCGGTGGTTGATGAGTCGGCACTGGAGCGCGACAGCATTGATATGGTGGTGCAGGTCAACGGCAAGGTGCGGGCCCAAATGACCGTTGCCGTGGACCTCGACAAGCCCGCGGTAGAGGCCCTGGCCTTACAGCAACCCAATGTCCAGCGCTTTCTTGAGGATGTCACCGTGCGCAAGGTTATTGTGGTGCCGGGCAAATTAGTTAATATTGTGGCCAATTGATGTCTATTCGGATACCGACCATGCAGCGACGCCTTACCCGTTTCTCTCTCGTCCTGGGCATTGCCTGCCTGCTCGCCGCCTGCGGCTTCCAACTTCGCGGTTCCAGCGGCACAAGCGCAGCCCTGCCCGATATCTGGAAAAAAATGTACCTGATCACCAATGACCCCAACGGTGAATTCACCCAGGCGGTGATTACGGTCTTTACAACCAACGGTATTGCATGGACAACACAGGCCGACGACGCCAACTATCTGCTGCGGCTGGGGCCTGAGCGCTTCAGCAAAACAAACCTGTCTCTCAACCAGGAGGCCAGGGTCTCGCAGCTGGAACTCACCATGCAATCGACATTTTCTGTGGTCGGCACAAACGGCGAAGAGGCCATGCCAAACACAGTGGCGTCGGTCATCCGGCGGATGGACAACGACCCGCGCAACGAGCTGGGCATGGGTGAGGAAGTTCGCATTCTTAAATCCGAGATGCGCACCGAGCTGGCCCAGCAAATCATTCGTCGTATCGGGTTCTTCGCCACTACCGGGCCCTGATGCGCGTCTACCCGGAAAAACTTTCCGCTCAACTGCAAAAACCGCTACTTCCGGTTTATCTGGTCAGTGGCGATGAGCCCCTGTTGCTGCAGGAATGCTGCGATCTCGTAAGGCGCCATGCCCGGGAGCAGGGCTGCACAGACCGCGAAGTTATCGACGCCAGCAACAAGGGCTTCGACTGGCAGGAAATCCTTCATAGCGCCACCAGCATGTCACTGTTTGCCGAGCGCAAGCTGGTGGAACTGAGGCTGCCCAGCGGCAAGCCCGGCGCCGAGGGTAGCAAGGCCCTGTGTGAATACCTGGAGCTTGCCGGTGGCGATGACGTGCTGCTGATGATTGCCGGCAAGATTGACAAGCAGTCTACCAACAGCAAATGGTTCAAGGCCCTGGACAAAGCCGGTGCGGTTATTCAGGTATGGCCAGTGGACAGCAACAACCTGCCTGGCTGGTTACGCCAGCGGGTGGGTGCCGCCAGTATGAGCATCGATGAAGATGCCCTGCAGTTACTGTGCGACCGGGTTGAAGGCAACCTGCTGGCGGCAGTACAGGAAGTCGAGAAGCTGAAACTGCTGGTCACAGGTTCACAGATTACCGCCCGCAACGTCATCGATGCGGTATCGGACAATGCTCGCTACACCGTATTTGAACTGGCAGACACGGCCCTGAAAGGGGATGCGGCCGCAAGCCTGCATATTCTGCACGGCCTGCGTGGCGAGGGGACCGAGCCGACAGTGGTGTTGTGGGCGCTCACTCGCGAGATACGCACTCTGCACGAGGTACTGCTGGAATGCAGCAACGGCCAGGGGACCATGCAGGCCCTGAATGCACGCCGGGTGTGGAAAAACCGTATCCCCCTGATGCAGGCCGCACTGGCTCGCCACAACCCGAAATCAGCTGCCGAAATGCTGGAGCAGGCGCTGCAGGTCGATGGCAGTATCAAGGGTTTCGCCGGAGGCAAACCCTGGGACAACATGGAAGACCTGATTCTTCTGCTATGCGCCGTCAGCGCCTGAGCAAAAAAGTGCCACTTTATTGCGCTTGAAGAAAGCGTTCAGAGCCAGGCTACTTCACCCGGTAACAACGCTCGTACATTGGTCAATGCAGCGATAAAGTTGCCTGTCTTTTCAAACATTTCGATGCGTGCACCCTTCTCGACCAGATGCTCGTTCAGTTGTTCATGGGTTTCCGTCAGGTTTTCCAGCGGTAGCGGCAACCGGTTTTGCTTTACCCCATTTCCTCCGGCCTCAACCAGATAAAGCACCGCCGCAGGTATGGGTAATAACTCGAGATCTATCAGGTGAAAATGGATCTGGAGACTACCCTCCCCTGCCCACGCGGCACCCAGGTCAAACTCACAGTGCCACTCAAAACCCATATCCGTCTGGTCAAACTGGGATGTGCCCCCCGGCAAACCGGACAGAATGGGTCTGTAGTGATGAAACAGGTCAAACAGTGTTATCCGTTGCCGTGATTTTTCAAGATCGGGCAACCTGCTGGGCTGAACCGCCGATTGCACAAGTAGGGCCCTCCTGATTTTCTATAATCAATTTTAGGCTGACGTCCCGTTTTACTGGCATCTTCGGGCCAATTCGTTATTCAGTGTAGACCAGATTATCCCGGCTGCGCATTTTTTAGTGGGCCCCCATAATACATTTGTGCTGCATCCTCAGCCTGGCAGCAACAACCGCTTATTTCACCCGCGCCAATCCACGCTTGCATTCTGGCCTTTTCAATACTACTGTACATACATACAGTTTATTTAATGGGAGATTCTCCCCCGGAGCATGGCCATGACCGACGCGCTCGAACACATCATCAACCGCAACGACACCTGGCGCGGCCGCCACCGCCGCTTCCATCACCACGAGCCCTCCGCCAACAGCGACAGCCACAGCTGCAGCGCCGGGTCGGGCCTGGCCACCGGCTATAGCAGCCTGAATGCCCAGCTTGACCAGGGCTGCTGGCCACTGGACAGCACCATCGAGCTGCTGAGTGACAGCAACGGGCTGGGTGCCATGGGCTTGTTCCTGCCCGCCATGGAGAAACTCAGTGAGCAGGGGCGCTGGCAGGTATTCATCGCCCCCCCCTATATACCCTATGCACCGCTGCTGGCAGCCCGGGGCATCGATACTCAGCAGGTATTGCTGGTGCACCCCAGAAATCGCCAGGACCTGCTGTGGAGCACAGAGCAGGCCCTGCGCAGTAGCACCTGCAGCGCAGTATTCAGCTGGCTGGGAACGCATAACTATCGTTACAGTGAGCTGCGCAAACTGCAGCTGGCTGCCGCCAATGGCGACAGCCTGGCGGTACTGTTTCGCCCCACCGCAGCTGCAGACAACCACGCCCCCGCCAGCCTGCGCCTGCAGATGCGGGAATATCGCAAGGTACACATTCTCAAACAGCGCGGGGGCAACCAGCATATCGATGTGGATCTGCCCCAGGCCGAGGATGTACCCGGTCAACCACAGTTGTGGGAGTTACCCACCTGGCCGGGCGAACAGCAGGGCCGGGCCGTTCCTGCCTAGCCTGGCCCTCCCTGGCAAGGTACTGACGAACGGCCAGATAATCCGCAGCCAGCTTATTGGGGGTGTAGGAGCGCAGCCCCAACCCGTTACAACCCGGGACGCAAACTTCAGGGCGCCGCCTTCATAAAGCGCGACCACTGGTCCTGAAAGCGCACGACCATACGAGGTGTCGCGGTGCCCCCTCCGGCTTCCGTCAACTTCGGGTGGGCGGCAACAACTCTGTCCAATATCGGCTCCTGCTCCCGATCAACATCAACAAAGAGTATGTGTTTGCCACTGTCCAGCACCTCTTGAAAGCGCTTGAAGTCCGCGTGCGGTTCCTGAATACCAATCAGGCCACCCTCCCAGGTGCAAAAACCGAGCACGATGACTGCGAGGAATATAGCCGGGACCCAGGTATAAGTTTCGGTAAGGCCGGAAAACCACGCAAGCCCGAGAACAAGAGCCGCGCCAATAACACCGATAACCGCACCTCGCTCAGTGCCGTGCACAACGTCTTTCTTTAAAACCGCCTCCACCTGGTGCAGCTGGCGCTCCTCTACACCAGCATCGTCTTTACTGAGAACATGGATTTGCGGTGTAGTAACGCCGGCGGCTTCAAGATCACGCTCTACAATTTCGAGGTCGCCCAGGTCATTACTGATGTAGTATTTACGCTTCATACAGCTATCTCCATTGGTTTTCGCAAGAAAATTATCAGAGAACCGCAATACACACGCGCTGCGAGTTCACCTGAAATCTCACCAGCTGCCGCGCCGGAGCACCATTGAAAAGAGCATGACAATGCCGCTCGACCCAACTTTTCCCGAGTATAGCACCGGGTTTCACCGATACTAGCCAGGCCAGGATGACAACGCGGGCGCACTGTTTTTTAGGGGTTTTTGCTATATTAATAGAGTATTTATAGACAACAATTGAATTAGAAAGACCTAAACGCAGTACTTTTTTTAACTTTCCACCCTGCCATATCGGCCAAATGAAATTTCTTAGACTGTTTACCTCCTAAAAAACATCTTTATATTCGGTGTGCGACTTAGTCTCGACCTCTCAGAAAATTCGCTATAATTAGCAACACATTCACACCACCGGGTATTCTTCATGCAGGATTTACCGCACCACTATCACGTCAATGCCAGCGCCGAAATCGACGGCAACGTCGCACTTAAAGCGGATGATCTGCCGCTACTTGTCACCGCACCCCCAGCCGAGTTTGGCGGCCCTGGCGATCAGTGGTCACCGGAAACCCTGCTGGTTGGCGCTGTTGCCGACTGTTTTGTACTGACCTTCAGGGCAATTGCCAGGGCATCCAAGCTCGAGTGGAACAACCTGGAGTGCTCTGCAGAAGGTGTTCTTGACCGGGTCGACAAAGTTACCCGCTTCACCGCAGTGAAGGTCACCGCCAGACTGACGGTTCCCGCCGGCACCGATGTCGACAAGGCCCAGCGCCTGTTGGAAAAATCTGAGACTGCCTGCCTGATCACCAACTCACTGCTTGTCGAACCCCAACTGGATGCAGAGGTAGTGGTCTCCGATCAGGCGGGCACGTAATCGGTAACAGATTGATGGCATCCCATTAGAAGTGAGGGCATTACCGTGACCATTGCACTCACAGGTTGCTGCCAGTGCGGCACCATCCACTATCGGGTCACCGCAGAGCCGCTGTTCACCTACGCGTGCCACTGTGGCAGTTGCCAGAAGCGCACAGGCTCTGCATTCAGCATGGGCATGGTTGTGCTTACCGAATCATTGCATGTGGAGGGCGAACTGACTGCCTGGCGTCGTATATCAGACAAAGGGGTAACCAATACGCGTTACAGTTGTGCCGATTGTGGCAATATTATTTACGGCATCGGTGACACCACAGCGGCCTTTGCCAAACTACAGGCCGGCACCCTGAACGACACCAGTGCCGTAAGGCCCGAGGTTCACATCTGGACGCAAAACAAGCAGGCCTGGCTTATCCTACCCGCCCGGGTACCGCAATTTGAAACCCAGCCAGAAGAACTGTCGGCCCTACTGCAACCCGCTCTTGATTACCGGGCCGGCGGCTGACACCTATGGACGAATGGCTGACAGAATATGGCGTCACCCTCAGTGTAGGTGCACTCATACTGTTTATGATTTTTATCGTCTGGGATCTGGCAAAGCGCAGCAACGCCGGCAAGTTTGGCACCCTTATCCTCTATATCGGACTGGCCATGGGAATTGTCGGCTTCCTGCTGAAATTCGTGATTACCTACCTGTTGGAGAATGCCGGGGTGGGTGCCGGGTAAGACCGGGCTTACCGGGCTGACAGCCCCGACATAGGCAGGGCTTGCATTCGGTCGATATCCGCAATCATCTGCGTACGGCTCTGGTATTCAAACAACTCTTCATTGAAGTCAGCTGCAAATGTCTCCATTTTATGCACCAGCTGGTTGTACTGCCGGCGGTTCATATAGCCGCAGCCCAGGTAGGTTTTTCCCTGCAGCAGATATTCCTCTGCCTGCAATTGCGCCCGACGCATCTCCTGCAGGCTGGCTACTGCAGCATCGGGTATCTCCGGCTGTACTCGCGGATGCTGGACCGGACATTCTGCCGCGGCATTCAGCGCCAGGCAAAATAACGGTATAGCAATCATGGCTCTCATCATTCACCTCCTAATATGATACCTTGGGTAACATCACCGATTGGTGATTTGTTACCAACTATCCTCTCTGTCATCCGCCTTAACAAGTATTTTAGACGCTTTTTTTACTACTTTTTGCTGTACTTATAACAATTTTTATAACCATAAATCACAGACCATTTTGTAACAATATGTAACATATCGGTCTGAACCAAATATCAAGACAGTCCGCTACACCCGCTGGACAGTGCCGACCGTATATACAATACTGTATATGTGTACAGTATTTATCTCATAATGGGGATGTTGCCCTCCCTGCATATAGCCCCCGGCCCGGAAGACAGCGAATGAGCCTGTGGCTGTGCCTGCGCTTCAATCAACTGCCCCTGCAGTGCCTGACTCGCAGTGAAGCGCAGGCCGTGGTGGTACTGGCCGGGCAGCGGGTGGTGAGCGCCAATGACTGCGCCACTGCACTGGGTATCCGGACGGGTATGGGCAGCACCACGGTGCACGCACTTGCCGATGGCGAGCCACTGCAACTGCTGGAACGCGACGAGGCTGCCGAGCTGCGCTGTCTGCAGCAGCTGTGCTGCTGGGCTTACAGCATCACTCCCAGCCTCTTCAGCTGGCAGCCGGACTGCCTGCAACTGGAAATAGGCGGCTGCCTCAACCTGTTCCAGGGCCTGGACAGCCTGCTGGGTGAAGTGAGCAGCGGTATCGATAGCCGTGGCTACAGTGTTGTGTACGGCCTCGCCCCCACCCCAAAGGCCGCCTGGCTGCTGTCGTTTGCGCCGCCGGAAACGGCACTGGCCATCACCCGCCCCCTGGCCGAGCGCCTGGCCCCATTGCCCCTGGATCTGCTGGACAACTTCCCCTCCGCCGTTGATTCACTGCGCCGGGCGGGCCTGCATACTATGGGCGACATCCTGGCACTGCCGGGCGCCGCCCTGGGCCGGCGCTGCGGCAGGAAATTCAGCCATTTTCTGCAACAGCTGCTGGGCCAGCGTGAAGACAGGCAGGCAGATTACCAACCGCCGGCCAGCTTCAGCGACGAGTACTGGTTTGGCTACGAGGTAAAGGCCAACGCAGAGCTACTGCCGGCGGTGCAGTTACTGCTGCAGTCCCTGTGCGCCTTCCTGCGCAGCACACAGCTGCGCACTGCCGAGATCTGCTGGCAGCTGGTTGGCATCGACCACACCTTGCGGGAAGTGCCTGTGCGCAGCGCCAGCAGCCACAGCAACTGGAAAAACTGGCACCAGCTCACAAGTATTTGCTTCGAGCAACTGCAACTGACTACCAGCGTGGAGGGCCTCGCCCTCACCTGCAACACCCTGTTGCCGGGGCAGCAGGAGAATATCGACCTGTTCCAGCCGGGCAGGCAGCGCGAACCACTGGCCCATCTACTGGACCGTTTGCACAGTCGCCTGGGCCTGCAGGCCATCGAAAAGGTCGGTTGCCGGGACGAACACCTGCCGGAATTTGCCGTGCATGTAGGCAGCGACCACCCCGGCGGTGAACCATCCACCGACCGCCCCTGTGCCCAGCGGCCCTTCTGGTTAATGCCCCAACCCCAGGCACTAAAGCAAAGCCGCAAACGACTGTACTGGAACGGCGCCCTGACGCTGTTGCACGGGCCGGAGCGCATCGAGGACAACTGGTGGCAGGAAGCAGTGAGCCGGGATTATTACGTTGCCGCCGATAACAACGGCCAGCGTTACTGGGTGTTTCGGGACCGACTGGCCCGCCAGTGGTTTATCCACGGCGTATTTGCCTGAGATAGCGCCTGAGATAGCGCATGAGACCGCACTTAAACAAACATCTACTCGAACAGCACAACCTCGTCGAAGCGAGGCAGGGTGGCAAAGTGCAGTTTAGGGTTGTCGGCCGCCTTCTGCTGCAGGAACAGGCGCGTATTTTCCAGGCCGCCAGCAAGGAAAGCCTCTGCGTTCAACGGCCCCCTGAAAGGCCCCTCGGCAGGCGCCGTCAGGCTGTCATAATGAATCGGTATCACCCGCTGCGGTGCGACCCGGCCCACCGTCTCCCGCCAGAAACTCTCCCGGTAGCCCTCCGTTTGCGACCCGAGGCCTCCCACGCCGAGGAACACCGTATCGGCACTGAACCCCTCCAGCGCGCCCTCCACGTAACCCGCGCTGCCGACAATCAGCCAGCTGCCTTTCGGGTGATTCACATGCAGCACGTAGGCCTTGCCCAGCTTGTAATCGAAGGCGGATACCGGCGGCACCAGCGGGGCGGCAATCAACGGGTCTCCCAGCGCACGCTCTCGCAGTGCCGGGTCGGGAAACTCGAAATGCCGGGAAACAATAGGGGTGATAACAAACTGTCCAAGCTGGAAAGGTGCGCGGTCGGCCACCACCTGGATCTGCGATTCCGGCAGGCCCCAGCCGCGACCTATGTTGGCGGTGGATTCAGAACCCAGCAATACGGCACCGGTGCGCCTGGCCACTTCTGGCGCGTCCATAGCGTGATCATAGTGGGAGTGCACGGGGAAAACCGCGGCCAGTGTATCAACCTCATTGGCGGCCAGGCCGCGCTCTATCGCTTCCAGGTCAGGTGCAACAGTACCGAACAATAAGCCGTAGGGCCCTGGCCGGCTGAACCAGCCATCCACCATCCAATCGGTTTCGCCGTCGCTGAACAACAGGGTGGACGTGCCGGTAAAGCGCACGGTTACCGCGCCGGGGGGAATATCAGTGGAACCGGCAACCGCCCAGGCGGGATCGACCGGAGCAGACTTGTAGAACAACAGCAACCAGGCGAGCGCAATCGCCAGCAGTAGAACGAAAGCGAACAGGATGGCCAGCAGGCCTTTGGTCCATGTCATAGGAAATACCTCAGGCCTTTTTCACAAACTCCGATTTAAGCTTCATTGCCCCAATACCATCAATCTTGCAGTCAATGTCATGATCGCCATCCACCAGACGGATATTCTTGACCCGGGTACCCACTTTAACAACCAGAGAAGAGCCCTTGACCTTGAGATCCTTGATCACCGTAACAGTATCGCCATCACTTAGGGCATTGCCGTTGGCATCTTTAATAACAGGTTCATCCCCGACACCTTCTCCGCCCCCCTCTCCGGCGGCATCTTTTGCCCACTCATGGCCACACTCGGGACATACAAACATCAGCCCATCATCGTATGTATAGGGCGATTTACACTCTGGGCACGGCGGTAGTTCACTCATATTGGTTCCTTTTTTAAAAAATTCGTTACTGCCGGCCATGCCGACGAAAAACAGGTGCTGCTCAACGATAAAACGAATGTGCCGCGCTTCGAGGAAAGGGCATTTTTCAGAGGCTCTTCATTGCTACATAGCCTGGCAATTGCTCTATTCGTCTGCACCAATTGCGGATGTTGGTGTACCCGGATAAATCGAAACCACCTTCATCGGCGACATGGCTATAGGCGTACAGGCTGATATCCGCGATCGTTGGTATACCACCAACGAAAAAACATTGCCCCTCCAGGTGCCCCTCCATAAGCGCCAGCGCCTTGTGACCGCCGGGCTGCTTTGCCCGGTATTCCTCCTCACGCTCTGGCGGTAAGCCAAGATACTTATTGATATATCTGGCGGTAGCAATATAGGGCTCGTGACTGTACTGTTCAAAGAACTGCCACTGCAATACCTGCGCCCGCAGGTATCGATCCTCTGGCAACAACGCTGTACCCTCCGCCAGGTAGTTGAGAATGGCATTCGATTCCCAGAGGAAATGGCCGTCTGGCAGCTCCAGCACAGGTACACGGGTATTGGGATTCATCCGCTTGAACTCGTCACTCTGGGTGGCACCCGCGAGGATATCAACGTGCACCCAGTCGTGTAGGATATCAAGTAACTGCATGAGCAGCTTGATTTTGTAGCAGTTGCCAGACAACCCATCGCCAAATATTTTAATCATCTAAAATCCTTTCATAGGGTCGATCGCCTGGACGACTCTTCGGGAGCACATCAGGCCCGCGAATTCCCGGAACCGTAGCTGCGAACAATTTCGACAACTTCAACGGAATAGGACTCGTACCATTTCTCACGCCCTTTGCCCTGCGCCACCAGGTGTTCCGCATTTTGCTTCCACTGCTTTATCTGGTCCTCGTTGTCCCAATAGGAAATGGCAATTTCGTGACGGCCTTCCGTACAGCTGGTAAATTCCTGACATCCGTAATCCTGTATCGCCATATCCCGCATGCGAGCAGCCAGCTCCGCGTATTCCGCGTCGAAGCGGGCTATTTCCGCCCTGAATATCACCGCGAACACAATGAACCCCTCAGGTAGTCAGCGCCCATGAAAAGCCTTCTCAAGATCTTGCGGCAACCAGCGGAAACGTTCGAGCTTAGCGTTGCCAATTCGGCGAGGCCATGCATCATTATCAAAGAATATCCACCGCCACTTCAAACGCAAGCCGCGGCCCCCGGGGATGATTTCCGGAAGGGTCCCCATAACCAATATTGACGAGAAAGTTTGACTGGTATCGCCCCTCGGGAAAGAACTCCGAGTCTACCGCCCGATTATCGAAGCCACTCATTGGACCGCAATCGAGCCCCAGCATACGTGCAGCCACCATCAGATAGGCACCTTGCAGCGTACTGTTACGCAACGCGGTAGCCGCACTGAGCTCCGGGTTGGAGGTGAACATATCAGCGGCCCCGGGATTGGCGGGGAATTGTTCAGGCATGTGTTGATGAAACTGTGTATCCGTTGCCACGATCACCGTGACCGGTGCAGCCCGGGTCTTGTCCTGATTGCCCTGCATCAAAAGGGGCACCAGCCGCTTCTTCGCCTCCGGGGACTTGACAGCGACATAGTGGCCCGGCTGGCAGTTCATCGATGTAGGCCCCCATTTCATCAGGTCATACAACTGCAGCAGCAACTCGTTGCTGACCTCCTGTGCCGTAAACTTGTTAACGGTGCGGGCGCCCAGAAACACCTGTTCCAGAACGGCTTTATCCACAGACTTACTCATACTCCCTACCCCTGTATCATTTGCTAAAGGCTCGCTAAAAGCTCTGGATTTTACACCCATACACGCTTTAGTCATCCCGCTTATCAGGAGGCCGCTCCGGATGCTCCACTGCATGTCTCTGAAGGGCTCTGACGGAAGAGTAAGTGGACACAGCATAGGGAACCATATAAGTCAGCAGAATTTGCAACACACTGCTCTGCGTAAGGTGTAGCGCGAGAATGTCCCCGCCATGATTTATCAGCGCCAGAACACTGCCCACAACAAAAGCAATTTTCAGGGCTGATTTGACCACACCGCGGTTGCCCGCCAAAGCCAGAAAACCCGGCCTGGCCGGAGCAACAGCTTCTGGCACTTCAGTCGCTGTGTATTTCGCATGAATCCGCACGGTCGATGCGGGATGGAACTGCAAGCCGACCCCGGGTCGATGGGCTATCGCGGGGCGCACGGGCCTCGGCTCAAAACCACCGCCGCAATTTGGACACACATTTTTCAGAACTTGCTCTACACAGTTGACACAAAATGTGCATTCGTAAGTACAAATCCGTGCATCAGCTGACGCGGGCGGCAGGTCTATATCACAGCCCTCACAATTGGGACGTAATTCCAACATTCAACATAACTCGATAAATTGAGGCTGCCATTACATTATCAAACTTCGGATATGTGTGGACCATTACAGTTCTCAATATACATGGTCTTCTTGCCTGCATATTGCTCATAAAGCCGGCTGTGCGAGGCAAAGGAAAAGGTGTCACCCCTCTGGGCGTACTGATTTATCCACTCTATCAGCATGGGCAGGTTGGCATCCTGTGCACTTTGGGATGCGTACTTGTGCGGCTCCCAGGGGCGGGACCGGGCGTTCGCTACACAAAGCTCCGTGGGCAAATTCATAAATATCAACTCGGTTGACTGCGATACAGCCAGATCCAGCAAGTCGGCATAGCAACCCTCTATCACCCAGCCGTGATTCGACGCCATAAAGTCATCGATAGCCCCTGCGGATACACTCAGTTCCTGCCGCTGGGGCGGTGAAGTGGGCTGCCATGCCAGTGTATCGAGATCCAGGTGCGCCAGGCCTTCAGTTGCACAAATTCTCTCCGCCAGGGTGGATTTTCCAGACCCCGAATTCCCCAGTATCAAAACCCTGCTCATAAAACTTACTCAAAGCCCTCTGCAAAATGTTCGGCCACAGCCATGTCACTTCAGTTTAGAGGCCCAGATCGCCAGTTTATGCTTCATCGCAACCTGGGAAATTTGATCCTGCGGTATCGGCTGGATAACCTTGTCATGCACCAGCAAACGATAAATATACTCTATTTTATCTGCGGCAGAATCTGTGGCCTCAAACTCCACCACGCCTCGCTCCTCGCCATACTTCATTCCCTGGTCGATAGCTTTCTTCACCAGTTCTTTTTCATTCTTCAGCTTCTTCATATACCTCTATGCCTCCCGACACCCTACCTCGCTGGGCAAATTTCGCCTGTTGTTGCTAACTGTGCACTGCACGCTGCCGCGCATCTCTTTCCCTATCGTAATCCTCCACCGTTGCTACCGCTTCGATTTTCTTCTGAATATAGTCTCCGGGAAGAGCCGCCTCTCTCGCGCCAACGAGCACATGATTTGCGTACCAGGCATACGGGCCCAGGGACTCATCAATGTGAGTGGCTATGTAGGTTGCTGCGGTCACCTGTGCGCCGCTACCGGCGATGACTGTCACTTTCTTTTCATCATAACCGTAGCCAAGCCCCTCAACCCTGTCCAGGGCTGACTTGTCGCCAGCATCAAGATTAAACAACACGCCGTAAATAGAATCTTCGCAATTAGCAGTGAAATACGCATCGCACTTCCCCGAACCATCGTCGCTGGACTTGTGAAACCGTAAATCATGTTCCCAGAGGACGTAACAACCAAGTGAAACAGCACCTGGGGCGCGTGCTCGCAGCCTCGCTATAGACATATTGGAACCGTATGCAAAGTAATACATGTTTCTCCTGAGCCAGTAGCTTATGGCTTTTCCCAGGCCGTGTGCTGGAGCCAAATAATCGCTTGGCGCAAAAGTGTCATCCTCAACAGGCCTTGTTATGAGCCCTATGCTTTATACAAAGTAAACACACCTATCCCGATAAAACCGATACCTGCGACGTAATGCAGATATTTCTCATTGATGTACTCTGCAAGCAAGCTACCCGCCAGTACACCCAGAGCTGAAGCGACAATGAGTGCCGCGGACGCGGCAAGGAACACAGTATATTTGCTCACATCTTTATCTGCCGCGAACAGCATGGTTGCCAATTGAGTTTTATCCCCCAGTTCCGCAATAAAGACTGAAGCAAAGATAGTCCCGAATACTGCCCAGTTCATACTAAACACTCACTTCTGGTAAGTCTCTTTCGCCGCATTTAATGCCCTTCGAATTGCCACCGCACATCACAGCATATCCGCATAATCTACAGCGAAACGATGTGCATCACCTGGCCAGCGCGCGGACAAATAATTACCGTGGCGAACGGTAAACCCCCGGCCCAAGCGACTCGGACTGTCCCGAAGAAATGCCGGAGGGCCGGCTTCAAAATCAGCGACATCGGCCAGCACAGAAGCGACCTCCTTTTGCACCGTTTGCGGATAGGTTCGATAGTAGTTACCAAGCCAGGCTGCAGTAAGTATCCACCCCGTCAGCTCCAGACTTTGTGTCAACGCTGTGGTTTTTCTGCCAAAAAGCACGGAGCGCCCGCTTTTGAGCTTTGACCGCGCCGCTACGATCACCCCATGACAAATCGCGCCAACAGGGATATCGCGTTCAAAAGCTTTCGTGACTATGTCCTGAATAGCTGCAGATTCAAGATACTCACGCATTCCCTGGGCATGACCACCAGGCAGGATAAGTCCATCAATAGGCTCAGACAGAGCACGCTCATAACTCCAGGGTTGCTTGAATTCTGGATCCTCTATCATTGCAGCATATTTGGTACGGCCATTTACATCTGCACGCAAAAGAGATTTCCAGAGGCCCAGCCCCAAGCCCTGTACCATCCGCGGATCGGCCTCTGCCATAACCCCCTGCGGTGTTGCAAAACAGACCTGATGGCCGCGCCGATTAAGCTCGAACCAGGGCACGGCGGCCTCTGTCGGATCAAAGTCTTGCCTGGGTAAGGGCATCAGTATTACTGCCATAGCGACCTCATAATGCCAACACTACGCAGCCGAACATCAAGGCTGGGGGAGCAACAATTCCGCCGCTGGCCCCGGCTTACTCCGGGCCCGGATAGCCTGAGCCAACAGCTCTGCGTAGTCATAATTCCCCCCAAAGTATTCCTCAACTGATAGCCCCTTGTCCTCAAGAGCATAGGCCGCGACTTTTCGATATTGATAGTACTCAAATGACTTGCTCACTGCTACGCCGGGAGACAGTACAAGACCATTGCCTGCGCCCTGGAAAGAGCCACTCTGGGCTATGTAATCGGCTACGCCCTCCTTCTTCCATGCTGGCAACGCAATTTCGGCGAGATAGCCAAATCGTTCCCGGATATTCACATGGGTTATTTCATGGGTAAATAGCACACCTTGATGGGCTTCTAGCGTAAAAATGCCACCCTGCAGCCCCATGCATAATCGCCTGGGAACCAGCGATTAACATTCTTTTCTACGACGCCACACCTTTGCGGGCAATAACCCTGGTAAGCGGCACACGAACAAGGATCTCACCCTCTGTGGCGTTGCGTTGTCCGTAAGACTCGGAACGCTCGTCGCCAACGTATCGCGCAGCGATGCGTGTGGCATAAGGAAGTAGTTCACCTGGCAGAAGGGATTGCAACTCGACAGCACCTTCCACCAGGACGAAGGCGAAGGGGAACTTCTCCTCATCTACCGAGATCGCTACTTGTGGGTTAGCTTGCAGGTTTTTGCCTTTGACGGTGTTAGCCATGGTCATAAAGATGAGGTCATCTTCGTCTAGCGTAAACCATACCGGAGCCACGTGAGGCCTGCCGTCTGGCCTTACGGTCGCAAGCTTTGCAGTGCGGGGGCCAGCGAGCAGAAAGCTTCGCCACTCCGTGGGTGTCATCGTATTCATACTGGGTTCCTTGCTGTGGCCGGGCACCATATACCGGGGCACGGAATTCGTTTCTCGTTCAATCCAGGGCTCCTGCAGGGTGATCTATAACATACAACCACCGGCCATCCGCTTGACGCCTGAGGACCTCCGAGGTGTTTCCGGACATAGTGAACGCTTCACCATCGGCATCGGTACCCTGCAAGGTGTATTCGTTACCCAACAGGGCGATATCTCCGCACTGTACTGCGTGTCGGGTCCTGAATGATATCTGCCCTCCGGTATTCAGGAATTCCTGCAACGCTTCGCGTATAGAAGCACGCCCGGAAACATGGTCTCCGGGGCCGCGCACAAATACGGCGTCCGCCTCATAGAGGTCTAGTAGTCCTTCCATATCTCTGGCATTGAAACACTTTGCGAACTGAGCGTAGATGCCGTCAGCTATCTTATGGTCCATAGTTTCGTTCTCTTTGCTCATACCCCGCCAGGAAAACCTGACAAAGCAATGGATGTGTTATTTGATCGACCATGGTCTACTCCCAATAGATCATATCCTCGAGCCGTTGCTTACTACAACTGCTTTTCATCCGCCCTGACCTAAAGCCATTATCCCGAGAAAGACCAACGCGGCGACAGCTAAAACCGCCATTGCCTGCCCATATAGTCTACTGTGCTTAACAAGCCCAACACCTAGAATCACCCCAGAAAAAACAGCCCCCAGCGTGAACGGCCAACCAAATATCCGTATACCAAAGGGAATTCCATCGATAACCGCCCAGCCTCCCACGGAAAGTGCAGAAATAAATGCCGACCCCAGCCCCACAACACTAAGAGCAAAACCACCCGCATCAAAAACAAAGACAGTGATAATGAGCTGTATAATCATTAAACCCGCAAGGATATTCCTTATGCGTGACACCCCCTGTGACTTATAACACCGGCAATTTTTGTGCCCAGTATCATGCTGATGCTTCGCATGAACTATTAGAGTAACTTTTTCGAGCCGGCTCGAGGCACAGCGAGGAACCAGCCCGACAAGCTACCCCCCTTAGTCGTCATGCGCGTTCCGAAAGGCGAGAAGTGCGCGATAGGCGTCATTTGCATCGTCATCAAATTTGCTGGTATCAAAATCGGGATCCAAAAAACGTGACACAAACGGAAGGGTTTCTATTGCATCAGTGTAGTTTCTGAAGCCCATTCGCCAGTCCGGAAAATCTCTGCCTTCTTTGCCTTCAAACCGTAGAGTATCAATATTCTTGTGCCTGGGGTCTTTCTGAATTGACCCAAAAACCTCTATCACTGCCGGCTCAGGCCCCTCAAGAACCTGCATGAATCTCGCATGAGAGTAAAGAAGGAGCCCTGTTAGACCAAGCCTTTCGTTCCTGCGTCTTGCGACATCCAGTAATTCCGAAAGCTGCCCCACGGATAGTGTCTCCGTAGCCGTACTAACGTAGATGACATGACAAATTGCCATTGTTCCGGTGCTGCTCCCCAATCACCCTGTTGCTTTAAAGCATAGAAGTAAAATACTGAAGCGGCAATAATGACAGAAAATAGGTTGCAGCAACGCAGTGCAGGCATCCATGCCTGGGAGCGACCGCACAGAATGAGATAGCGCAACAGTTATACCCTGCCACCATCACTGGTGCGGATAGATCTTTTATAAAGGCTGGCCAAGACAAACCCCAGCACCGCGACAATAAAGAACAGAAACAGTAAAAGTGCGGAGCTATCATCCATTTTGAAGGAGCCGCCTATGGTAGCGGCGACCATACCAAATAATATTGCAAAGATTGATACAAAACCAAGGAGCATTGCCAAACCGGATCCGGGCCCCCGGATCTTTGGGAAAAACTGACTGAATGCAACAATGCACCCAGTGGCAATTATTACCCAGAACCATACGCCGGCACCCATAATACTGTTGGATACAGCAGATGTAGCAAAACAAGTTATCGCGAAAAATATACCTATAATTTTATGCATTGTTTGATAGCCCTAAGGGCTTCTCCCAGGCAAGATATATCTACTCATGCTTTCCCGACAACCGGAGGGAGCGCACTGACCGTACTTCTTATTGTAACTATCCACGAAAACACCCAAAAGCATCCTCTGACACAACAGCGAGAACCTCCTCCAGCGTCCCAGCCTCCGCCACGGGTTCATAGGAATGCCACTTCAAGTCCTGGCGCATCCAGTAGAGCTTCCAGATTCTGTTTTTCTTTACGAAGGTAGCTTTCGCGAAAGATTGCTCCAATATTTCGCTCGGTTTGTCCCACTTCGGTCGTATCTCAAAAAACTCAAGGCTCTGACCGGATAAGCGGTATCCAATATCGAGTTGAGGCCTGACGTGGGCGGGAGGCCTATGCGCGTCAACAAAGTCGGAAGCCAATTTCTCGACACGTCGGATTTCGAATTCGCTAATAGCCATCTACGACCTCCAAATAGCCCAACAATGCCAGCAGGAACGCCAGTGCGGAGCATCTGCCTGTATACGTCTCTTAAGTGATGTGATCTTCGCGCTTAGAAACATAGTACAGAAATAGTGCCTATGGGAGAAAAGCTGACTTTAGCAGAGAGAAGATGCAAAGACCTACCCCAACGGATCAACACCGTAATCGCTTGAAAAAATATCCATTCTTGCAGTTACATAGCCCATGATTCGGTCGTATTTTTTCTCATCCATTTTTCCAGCCACTACAAAGCTAAACAGGTACGAGGAAACATAGTGAAATTTGTATTGAAACTTTGACTCTGCATCAACAGACCACTCATACTGAACCTGTTTCTCATTGGTATCTGCTATCTCCCTAAGCAAAGTTTCGTTATTGGTATGCATTTCTTCAGAATATAGAATAGGAACCAACATATACAGATTTTCCCGAGGCACATCTCCCCTCTCAGCAATCTCAAGTGCCTTTTCCAACGAAGCCTCGACTCGAAGCAGCCATTCAATCATAAGCTTGTTTCACCCGTACAACGCCTACAGTGGGCGCGCCGATTTTTTGCGCCACTTGCTCGTGATTAGTATAAGTGAATCTATTGGCATATTTCAGCAAACTCTCCATTAACCAACTTTACTAGATCATCAGGGTCCAATTCAATTTCCAGCCCTCTGCGACCAGCACTTACATAGATTACAGGCTGATCTTTGGCCGACGAGTCAAGGATGGTTTTAAGCCGCCTCTTTTGACCAAGCGGACTCACACCACCCAATATGTAACCAGTGGAACGCTCAACATCAGATTTAGCAGCCATTGTCGCCTTCTTTGCCCCAGCAGCCTTTGCCATGAGCTTCATACTTAGCATAGATGAAACAGGAATTACTCCAACAGCCAGCTCTTTGTTATCGAGACTAACGACTAATGTTTTATAAACTTTGGCCTCGGGCACGCCCAATTTTTCAGCGGCCTCCAAGCCATAAGATGCAGCTGATGAGTCATGAATATACTCATGTACTTTATGGGAAATTTTTGCCTGTTTGACTACACTAATTCCTGGTGTCATTCGGATCTCATGCTGCTAAAGCTTGCTGTAGCGGGCGACAGGCATACGCCGTCTAAGAGAAGTAATAGTCAACGCACCAAATTTCGCAATTACGGGCATTTAGCGCCTAAAGCATTGGCGCAGCATTACTGCGTTCAATAGTTTTTTTTGTTATATTTTTTGACACCAATATCGCTAATGAATATGCAAAGACCGAAATTATTAGCCAGAAAAATACTGTGATGGATGTCGATTGTAAGAATTCCATTCGCAGAATGTACCAGTGCGTACTACCCAAAAGTATTGTTACCAATAAGAAAGGCGATTTTAGCATATTGGCCTTTGACATTAACCTTACTGCTACCATGGAAAGCATTGATATTACACAGAATGCTGCACTGATGAGTATCGCCAATTCAAAAGCTCCACTGCATCCAAATTTTGGATCACAGATGCCAACAATGAATGCTTTGTATGATTCATAAGCCGTCATAGGTAGCATGAAAAAAATAATTGAAATAGCAAGGGTTCTCATCATTTTGCACAAAAATCTACTGCATCACTTGTGCCACGACATTCATCAAGTGATTCTGCCTCCTTACCTTTAGCGTCTTTCAAAGCATAGATGGCGTAACCATCGCCAGCGTAACCTATCAATGGTGCATATGCGTCATCGATGATAAGTCTATCCGTGCACCCTGCTGCAGAATGGTAGGGGTATCCCTGATGTTCATTAATGTGACCACCACAGTCGTCAAATGCAGCGATTGTATAGCTGCCTAGAATCGCATCAACTGGGGCCTGCCCCGAAAGTTCAGCCCCATCAAGTGCAATACCAACGGTGCGAATACGCTCGGGACTATCTGCAGGTATCGGATTGGTAGGTATAAAATATGTGCGAGAGAAGTGGCCATCAAGATAAGCCATCTCACACTCAATAAAATTTTGCTTGTATTGCTCTTCGACGTCAGGCTTTGCAGCGCCCAGACAAGCTTCTTTGGTAGCGGTATAACGTATATTTCCTGTTTCTGGATCGTAAAGTTGCCAATTTGGATTATTGTAGTATGTCGCCAGGCTTGCAATGAATGCACCCGTTAAATCGACTAGATCTCCTTCGCCTTCCTTACTAAACCAGGTACCCGATACATCTGCACCGTCGGAAATGTTTCGGGGGCAAAAATGGCCTGGATCACGCCCTGCAGGGCCGCCCGAGGTGATCAATTTATAACAAGTAGCTTTTGTACCTGCGACTGTTTCACAATCTACTACTTCAGGCTCTTTGATAAAGGCGCCCTTTTCAAATAGAGAAATATCCAACCCCTTTCTAGCTAAAACCATTTCTTTACTAGTGCCTGGATTGGATGTGTCTTCAGATGAACTATCGCATCCAGTCAAGGCAAGTGAAGTAAGAAGAACTACAGCTACTATGTCTTTACATCTTGAGATATCTATAAGCTTCAATTGAATGTCCCAAGCTCTTGATCTATCGAACACTATCGACAGGGTTGCATAATGCCCGCATCAGCGGCCCAGCTTTTTTGTGTCCGCCAGCATGCTTCTATTAGCGAGCAAGTTCATTAAGTGCTTCAATGGCCTTATCCGCAAGTTCCTTTTGAACAAATATATGGTCATGGTAGTAACCAGCGATTACATTTGCGCTAATTCCATGTTCGCTGAGTTTACTAGAGAATGCCGCGGTCAGCCCAACTGCATCAAGACTAGAATGAACACTTAACGTGATCCCTTTGAAGACTGATTCATAACTCAAGCTTTTATTATCGGCTTTGTTTTTAGGGACGACTAATGTAAGTCCCTCTGACTCTCTGATTGAAACTATTGGCTCTAAATCCAAGTAATCCCCATATAGAGCATCCTGGAACGTGCAAAATACATAATCCCCGTCCATTAGAGCTGGGGACATAGATGCTACTAATGTCCCTAAGTTCCTCTCGCCAGTCATAGTTAATCCCGTTCGCTAGCGCCGCCATTTGCGGCAACTGCAAGTTGTCCGCAAAATGGCTTTGCTAATTGCCCTTGTACACTAATGATCTCGGCGCCACTTTAACTACTTGCACAATTAGTGACTCTTCGCGTATTTCATAGACGATACGGTAAACGCCCTGCCCCACCCTGTATCGTTCCTGGGCAGAAAGTTTGACGTAACCCTCTGCTCTCGGATTATCTGCTAAGGTATCGATACTTTCCAGTATGCGCTTGACGTCAGCTGTGGGTATGCTCCCTAAATCTTTGGCAACTGACCTCTTAAAGTGATTTTATATTTTGCCATACTTCATCAAATCGTTAAGCATCGCAACGCGCTTTGCCTGGCAGGTTGCTGCGCCCGAATATCGGGGCCGAAGGCGGAGGAATGGCTTCAACTGCATGCAATGTGGCATAACTCACCACTCTCATAATCCGTAACTGGATGCACTTTATTGGTATAGATCCAAACGGTCGCCGATATACGTGATCCCACACAGATCAAGAGCGTTCATACTGAAGTTGAAAAACCCATCCTCGATGTATTGTTTCGGAAGGAGTTTTCTTCAAGCGTATCTTCTCTTTTTCATCCACGCCCATCGTATCTCCATTTTGGATCTGACCAAAATGATTGACCACATAGCGAGCAACACCGTCTAGTCGATCTTCTAGGTCCTTTGGCGACTCCTTGGCATTCACTGCTTCGAAATCTGTCCCTCCGATTTTACCCAAACCCACGGTATAGCCTATGACTGCTCCACTTTCATCTTTAAATGCGTGTGAAGAAATCCAAACATCAACAGGCCATTCAAATTTTTTGTAGTTTGTCGTCAATTTGCGCTCTGCAACACTCCTTTTTAGGATCAGCTCGGAAGACATCCAATAAACTCCGCTAACCTGCCTACAGGTAGCCAAAAGCGCTAAGATCGCCTGGGACAAGCCAAGGGATGCTGCAGCTCCACCCGTTGGCGTCGAGGCTGTAACTAGAATGCAACCAATCTGTTGCTCGGGGACACATGTTGTTCCGCCAGGAATGAGTTGATCAGGAAGTAATGATCCAGATTTCATTAAAATAGGCTCGAAAGTGAGTCTCACATTGCCAAATGTGACAACTCGTTGTACTGAAGAGTCATCGGAAGAGGTATTCGAAGCAATTCCCCACTTTTTCTGCAGAAAACTGGTGATGCCTGCTAAGTCGAGCTCTGGATTATTTTCGAGAAAGCAAATTGACCAGGCAAGTATCTGACCTTCGGAAATCGCTTTAGGTGCAGCGATGGCATCTTTGAAATCGCGGAGATCAAGAGAGGAGAGGTCGGTAGGTTCAACGTATTTTCGCTTGTTCATTAGCAAGAAAGTGATTGCCGCAATTACAACGATTAGCAGTATGACGATGTGCATTACTGCTGGCGAAACGTAATCTGAACCGCACGGATTAGCTTGGCCACATAGCGCCCAGCGCAGGGGCGGACTACGCAGTAGGTCGTCCAGCTCACGAAGCCTGCGATCTGCCGCGTCTTGTTATGAGTCACGCAACTTTCCTCATGTCACTTATCAGGTCGTAGCAAGCCTGGTTTAGTAGTTTCTCAATATCAGTCGAACTAAACATAGGCCTAAATCTAAAAAGGAACCTCCAAGTAAAAGCCCGCGAAAAGTAGTCTCGCCAGCTCATTCTGGCAGAAAACGTGAAAGTATCGAGAGTCTTACCCGTTTTGATTTCAAAAAGTCTCGATGCAACTTCCACTCTAGGCCTCCATATTAGCGGTACGTCCAACTCTCCCAAAAACTCCCCACTCGTCCAAGTGACGTTTCACGTCTTTTCGAGGAACAACGGTCACGTTTCCAAGATAGAGCTTGGCTCCCCGGTACTTTCCAAATAGTCGTCGTAGCATCTATATCGACCTTGACTCATAACAGCTACAAAATAAGACCAGTTTTTATATCACGTCGGCTCAGTGTGCAAATTGTAGAATTTCTAAAAATCCTTTCAAATCAACTGGGGTAAGGTCTCCCATTTCCCTTAGATCAACTTTCAGGGGAAAGGGAGACCTGACCCTATGATCTATCTATTCGCCTCGATTGCGTTCACGAGCGCTTCGGATAACAAAATGTCTGAGCCTGGGTTTTGACCGGTGATGAGCTCTCGATCCTCCACAACGTGCGGGGACCAAAGCTCCCCTGGCTCCACTTTCCCATCGGCGGCAATTAGAGCCACATCTGGGTAGAAACGAACTTTTCCACCAAGTGCTGTTGCCTCGGCGACTTGCTCCTCTGCAGTTGAAAAGATCGTCATCTTGTATCCCGCATAGGGGTCGAGACCCTTTTCAATCACTGCGGAAAGCCTCTCCGGGCTCTTGAGCCCCGCAAGGCCATCATGGAACTGGCGATAAGACTCATAGATCTCAGGATCGTTTCCGAAATGGTCTGCCGAATCGCTGCGCTTGTCCATTGCCGCAGCGTTGCCGGCCGGGTTGGCGAAGACTACTTCATATCCCCGATCCATCAGCTTTCGGACAGGAACTGTAAGTTCGTTCAAATAGTAGCCAGTCGGGTAGGTCTTGCCGTCCTGCAAATGGAGTGTGCTCTCACTCGAGACAATGACCAGAATCTTAGGCGGCGACATGTCCACAGCGCGCGCGATAGTGGTGAATGCCAGGGTGCAGAAGAGCGCGGCAGCGAGAAGATGTCTTGTCCAGCGTAAGAAGGTTGTGATCATGCCACTTGTCTCTATCCGAGGTGTATTTGCTGGTTTCTTGTGCTAGCTAACGCTTACTGCTGCCGCGCAGAAACCGCGTAGAAGTCTCTCACGTCCGAGCGCCGAAGGGGCGTACAGCCGGTACTTGTTAACTGGTTTTAACTCCGTACTTTAATACCGCAGCTGCGACCAAAAACAAAATACCCAGAATGTCGATGAATAGCACTTTAGAAATAGCCTCATTATACCCGCCAGTACCCAGTACGAGTATTGCGAAGCCAACCATACTAACCCCGGCCATGATCATAGCTGCTAACTGGTGAAATGGACTGAATGCTGAATAGAGAATAAAGGCCCCCAAAATACCAAAAAGTAAGGCTCTATGACGTAACAAAATTGCCAGGTCATTTCCTACAAGGGTAACGGAATAGGCCGACTCCAACTTTTGGGCAGAGATGACACCCATGACAGGGACAATATTTATTAGTCCTACAACCACCAAACAGAATGTAATCCACTTTTCCATGGCATGCCTCCTCTTAGGCCAGTTAACGCTCGCATTTGTGGAAAACTGGAGCGCAGCGAAAATTTGTCCGAAACATGCGCTTGTTAGTTTCTTTACTCACATTCTAGCTCATGATGAGTTTCTCTTAACTCTTGAAGTTCACCCTTTTGAGAGTAAAGCACAACCTCTCCGGCCTCAATTTCAATATGAGTTAATTTATAATACCGAAGCTCATAAATCTTTTCGTCAATCTCATGAGTGGATTCCATAAGGAAATCATTTTCAGCGAACTGAGCGCCAAAGGTTGTTAGCTCTTCCCTAAAAATGCCGACCGTTTTCTCTCGGAGATGGGGTTCCCTATCTCCGAGCACCACGCCAGGCATATTTTCTAATACTTGCCCAACCACGTATATTCTAGATCTTATGCCTGCGCTGGGAATCAAGCAGACCATCTGAGCAGTTTCATCAGCAAATTTAAGCTCATCTAATACAGTTTTAATATTCATAGCACGACACTATCTTGGCAACCAACGCTTCGGGCTGTGGCGCGAAGCGTCTATCAGCCTCGACTTGTTAGATGGCACATTAGATCAACCCTCGTCTGTGATCTCATAAACTTT
Source organism: uncultured Haliea sp. (assembly GCA_963977485.1). GTDB lineage: Bacteria > Pseudomonadota > Gammaproteobacteria > Pseudomonadales > Halieaceae > JARRPM01. The sequence goes on along the minus strand of CAXBOW010000001.1, from coordinate 443,924 downwards.
TAGTGCGATTTTTTGAAACACGCTCGGTTCCATGCTTGAAATGACCGGTCGCCTTAGCCATCACAAGCTGCGCCGATTGTGAGTCCGCAGAGCTTACCCTCGCCAAAAATCGTGATGCATTTTGACCGCTAAGAGTGGTCACAGTCTTTCCTTGATAGGATATCTGCACGAGACCACTTTTAGTCGCTCGGTAGCCAAATGGTTCATCAGACAATAGTTCATTGAGCGACATTTCAGTGCCACTTAACGCCTAAAGCTGCGGCGGTGAAACCGTCCGCAGCCTTTACTTGTTAGGGCCGCGTTCAAGTCGTTCAGCCAGCCAGACTTTGATAATGGATTGTCGAGTAACTCCCAGTCTTGCCGCCTCTTTATCTAGAGAGGAGATCATCCATTCGGGAAAATCCACGTTAACTCGTCGCGGTGTTTGATTCGGCCGTTTGAGACTGGAAATATCCAGGTCATCAATTATGTCTTCCTTGCCCTGGTCGAATTTTTTGTCGAAATCTTTAGCTTTCATAAAGCTCTACCTCAGCTTTGCGAGATCGCCTGACCGAAATTAATCGAATCTCGTCATCTCGATATGTAAATACGGCTGACCAGTATTGGCGATTGAAGCGAGCAATCACGATTGACCTTGCCTCATCGTCAGACCTCGCTGCCAATTCCACCAAGTTCGGATCATCCCAAAGAAATTGGGCCTGCTCAAAATCAATCCCCTGCTTTTTGAGATTGGAGGCACTTTTTCTTTGGTCATACTGAAACTTCATAATGGTATAGAAAATATACCACTAAGACACTTATGGCAAGAGGTGGATCTTGGGGCGGTAGGAGCCCCTAACGCCAGTCTGCCTGCTTGTGCTGTTAATTGCCCCGATCATTGCGGGCTTCAAGAATGAAATTTCGAAGTTCACGTTCGCTTCGCATAACGTAGACTATGAGTACCCGTCTTTTGGAGTGACGATAAAATACGCGACAGGGGCCACATATCACCTCGCGATAGCGGCTGCCTTCAAGTTCTGCTGGGATTTTGCCAGAGGCTGGATGTCGCTCAAGGCGTTCGACGGCGGAGAACACTCGCTGTACCAACGCGCGAGCCGCTGGAGGGTTTTCAAGCGCGATGTATTCTGCAATTTCATTTAGGTCCGATAAAGCTGGTTCCGTCCAGATTAACTCAGCCATTTCTTCATTTTGGATTTGGCTTCTTTGTGGCCACAAGTCCTGCCCTCTATTGCAGCAGACTCGCCGCGTGCTATTCCTTCCAGAATCTGCATTCTGCGCTGCTGGGACTCGAAATCTTCAAAGTCAACGAGATAGGCGGAAGGCTTTCCATGCTCTGTAATAAGCACAGGCTCCTTGGATTTGTGAAGTTCTGACAGGATTTTGGTCGCCTGACGCTTCAATGTTGTCACTAATTCAGTTTTCATAGAAGTGATACTATTCTATCACTTGGTGTGAGGCAAGGGGGCAATTAACGCACGCATTTGCGGCGGTTTTGTAGCGAGGAACGAGCGAAAAAACCGTCCAAGCCACGTAGTGGCTGACGCAAGATGCGCTTGTTATGGCTTTTGCTATAGGCCATGTTTTGCCGCAAAAACATCATCATTGGGATTTGAATTCCATTGATATTCAGCCCAGTCTGCTATTGACCTAGCTTTAAGTTCACCCCAAATTTCTTTAATTAAGGCCAAAGACATATCAATACCGGCCGATACGCCTGCAGAGGTAAATACATTGCTGTCTTGTACCCAGCGCGCTTTTGCGACCCATTGTGTTTTCGGTCCTTGAGAGCATGCCCAAGAAAATGCTAGTTTGTTAGTAGTCGCCTTTTTTCCATCAAGTACTCCAGCTTTTGCAAGCAAAGCACTGCCTGTGCAAACCGAAGTAATATATCTGGCTTTTGATGCTTTCTCTGAAATCCATTTAATGATCTCGGTATTCTCTACTTCTTTCCGTGTTCCTATGCCGCCAGGAACTAAGATGATTTCATAGCAAGCCTTGCTTAATAATGTCTCTTGGGCCAGCACCGCAGGGCCTTGAGTAGAATTTACTGCACCGATTTCTGCTGCAATCATCTCAATGGATAGCTCATCAATTTGTCCAAGCATTTCAAGCGGACCAAAAACATCCAGCAATTCAAACCCCTCGAAAAGTAGAACGCCTAACTTCATAAGATCTCTCTAGCTGTAGAGCCATAACGCCGACGGCATGGGCGCGCGCTGTTTGCGCGTCCCATTTGGCCGACCTTGTTACGCGGCATCAAGACTGACCCGCTGGACGCGATTAAGTTTTACGCCCTTCTTCGCTTGGAAGAGATCATATGCGTCCTGCATGGTTAGCCAGCTTTCAGGGCTGCGGCCCAATGCCTTGGAAAGGCGCAGCGCCATCTCGGGACTAATACCGCTTTGCTTCTTCAGAACTCGATTGAGCGTGGATGCCGCTACATCTAGCTGCTCCGCCAAATAACGACAGCTAAGACCAAACGGCTCCATGTAGGTCGCCTGAATAAACTCACCTGGATGTGGAGGGTTGTGCATAGCCATTAGTGATAATCCTCATAATTGACGATATAGACATTGCCGTCACCAAATTCAAAGGTAATTCTCCAGTTACCACTTACGGAAATCGACCAAATGCCTTTCCGGTCGCCCTTTAGTTGATGCAACCGGTAACCGGGGATATCAAGGTCTTCGATGTCATGGGCTGAATCTAGGGCGGCAAGCTGCATACGAATCTTAGGAGCTTGCTGGGCTTGTATGTCCTGCTTGCTACCAGTTTCGTAGAACTTTCTGAGCCCTTTGTGTTTGAAGGACTTGATCATGTGAAAAGTGTAGCGTGTTGCGCAACACTCGTCAAGACGCGTAACGCTGACCGCAGCGGCGCCAGAGCCGAAGCGAAGCGTAGGTTTTGGCGTCCGGCCCCGCAGGGGCGCACTGCCGGTTCTTGTTATGTTTTTTACCTTGCTCCATAGCTAATTGAACCCTTTTCTACCCAAACCTCAACGATTAGACCCGGCTTAAACTCTTGTGGTTCTCCAACTCTCTCGAGGCAATCCTCGAATTGCAGCTTGATGCGGTACTTCCCACCAACTGACGCGAACACTGGAATATGTATATCTGCTTCCGAACTGCCATATGGATATACGCTAGAACTCATTTGCTCGGATAATACTGTTACCGTGTGGTCTTGAAAAATCACGCTAGCGGCGTTCAGCTCACAAGTCGACTTATTGTAAATTTTCACCCACCGATGGTTCGGCTGAATCCCGGAATTAAACTCACTAATGAAGTAGCCGGCGAACCCAGCAAGAACTGCGATCACAAGAAATTTTGCTTTGACGTTCACCTCACTCCCGAAACATAACGCTCAAAACAGCGGCGCATTTATGCGTCCGCCTGCTTTTGCTTGTTATGTGAATCTTCGCTATCAAGCACTTTCACCAACGGCCTCATTATCACTCGCAGGCGTGATTCGCAGGAACCACATTTAATGTCTAGCTGCTGCTCAAACTTAAGGTCTCGAAAGTAGCTACTAGGAACTTCCAGCTCATCATTACAGCCCTCACACATAAACCTGATGACTCGTCTGGTGATTTCAATATCTTCTGCCTCTTCGCTTGGGGTAAGAACGTAGCTTTCTATGCAATTTGGATTGATGCAATTCACAACGGTTGGTGCCTCTAGGCTCTTCAGAGGTCGCTTCGCCGTCATACCACAGGCCAGGCATTCGAAGCTGAATACTTCACTAAAAGGCCCTGACATCAATAGATTGCCTTCGATCTTGGAAAGAAGATTAATAGTAGATTCGACCTTTTTCCTAATTTTCTCCTTGTCTTGATATATCTGTAACTGGCCCGTGCCAATCGATGGAACTGGTATGTGTAAAGCCACGCTCGAAAGACCATTCCACAATCTGTGGATCTGCTTCAAGTTTAGCGCGGACTGAGTTCCTACTGGCAGATATTCCATTGCTTCAAATTCTTCTAGCGTGGTTGGCGACGTTGAGGGAGTAGATTCCTTCGCAATAGAGAGTGTGAATTCCTCTGCAATATGCGGATCAATTTCCTCTGAAACTTGCTTCACCACATGTTTGGGCTGCCAATTCTTCAAATCATTCAAGGAAAGATATGCGTATACTGATTTAAATCTTTCATAGCACAGGTACTCCAGTGTAAGTCTTGATTCCAATGCAGCATAAGTCAGACTTTGGGCCGTGTCGTCGAGCAGAAACTCTTCGATTAACTTTATTCTTTTCTTTATATTTAGCATTCAGGGAAACTCTTGCTAACTCACATAACGCCTAAGGTTGAGGCGGCCGTTAGGCCGTCCGCAACCCTTACTTGTTAAGAGGCCCACGAGCCCATACCCCTATAGCAATAAATGAAACGCTGACAAGCATTAAGACGTAAAGCAGGAACGAGCGCACGTTGTCTAGTTTGATCTGACGAAAATCAGTTCCGTCGTTTGGTTGGAACGCAGGTAGACTAAAGTAGCTGGAAAGCCAGACTATTGAGAGCAACAGTGAAGCAACCAATGCAGCCAAACCAAAAGCCTTTTGGCCATTGCGATAAACACCCACGGAGCAAATAGATAGGATAAGCGTGATCAAAATAAGAATTTCTCCATTATAGGTCACGATTTCATAATAGATTGGCTCCACTTGCTAGGCCTCTTAACGCCTACAGTTGGGGCGCGCTGTAAGAGCGTCCCAACAACCTGTACTTGTTAAATTTATACATAGGGCACACCACAATACGCACAATTGGTTAACGAACCTACCGACGCCCTGTGACCCTGATCCCAAAAGGGCTGGACCTTGTTGCACATAGGACAGCGCCAATAACGAATTAGAACTAGAATATGTAGCACGAATACAGCAGCTACAGCGGCAATTGCCAGGTCAACGGCGTACTCGCCACCAAATTTCATCGCGATACTAAAGCAAATAACAAGCGAGACAATTTCTAAACAGGATATCAATTTGATCCGACGCTTAGTAGCTTGCCACATTTCGATCGATGTCACGTGCTCTCCTGAAATTTAACGCCGTGGTTTGGGGCAGCCGAAGCAACGCGTAGGCTGTCCCAGCCACGAAGTGGCGAACAACACCACCTTGTTATGCAGCAAGGCCTTCGAGCTCACACGGGCTTGAGAAAATGTGTGCTGGTTCATGCTGACTAAGTTCAGTGTGTGATCCATAGCCCCAAAGCACTCCTGCTGACTTTAAGTGATTTTTGTGAGCGGCAGTTAAGTCTACATAACGGTCACCAATCATTACTGATTGATGACTGATCTCACCTTGCTCAATAAGTGAACCAAGTTGTTGCCATTTCTCTATGCCAACATCACCGCCATTTACGAAACTAAAGTGCTGACGTAGTGAAAATAGCTCTAGTATACGTTCAGCAAAGTCAACACGCTTGGAAGTGCAGATACCAAGCTTGATACCTTGAGTAGAACTGAGAACTTTGAGCGCTTCAGTGATGCCATTGTATAAACTGTTTTCCGAGTAACCTATATCAGAGTAGCGTTCACGATATTTTGCAATAAGCGAGGATATAAGCTTTGAATCACTTGATTCGGTAAGTGAAGAAAAAGCCACATCAAGAGGGGGGCCGATAAACGTACAAATTTCGTTCTCTGACCGATGCTCGAAACCATGCGATTCAAGAGCAAAATTAACGGATCTCACGATACCATCTTTGGGATCGCTAATCGTACCGTCAAGGTCAAATACAAGGTATTCGTACTTCAACTAATGCTCCTTTCCGCATAACGCCTTGCGCAGCGGCGGCGAAACCGTGCAACGGTTTTGACGTCCGGCCCCGATAGGGGCGCACTGCCGCAATTTGTTAAGTGCTTTACCGAAATAAGGCCACCCCCGACATGACTAGAGCAATACTAGAGAGAATGATTGGAACCATAAATCGGTAGTACGATTTCTTATGTTCGGCTACCGCAGCAGCTAGGAGAGGAAAGTTAACTGCATGGCGATCCTCCCCGACTTTCAGGGCGAATAAGTGCACTTTGCTGCCGTCATCCTGAGTATAACGATGGACTTTATCTAAATGATAGAAAAGCCGACCGAAAAGAAGGTGCGGGTCCATCTTCAATTTTTGGGCAATCATTTCACAGTCGATGGGCACATATATCCGAGAACTACGGGTCTGAGGTCTTTCATCGAAGCTTTGAAAATCAGCTAGGTATGAGTTCATAATCGTTTCTAAGATGAAACCGTCTGTTGGATTCTTGCTCATACTGGCACTTAACGCCTCAAGCAGAGGCGCCGGTTACGGCGTCCTGTGCCGAAGGCGCCTTGCTGCCTTGACTTGTTAATGCTCCCCACTATAATGTACGGAATTGCCGTACGTTTAAATAGTGAGGTTACAATGGACAGCGTAAGCGTAAACAAGTTTAGAGACAATTTAAAATCCTTTGTAGAACAAATAGTTACAGAGCATTCCCCGCTGAAAGTAACTCGCCGTTCGGGCGAGGACTTCGTTGTCGTCAGTGCGGATGACTGGGATCGAGAGCAAGAAACTCTCTTCGTGCTTCAGAACAAGAGTCTCATGAAACAGATTGCCGCGTCTCTTGAAACACACACTAAGAAAGGTGGCTACAAACCTACTCAGGAAGAGATGGATGAGATCACTGGTATTTGAGGGGAACACCTGGGAGGCATACGAAGAGCTTCGAAAGAAAGATAGCAAGATGCATAGAGCTCTCTGCAAACTGCTAAAAGAAATTTTGCGTGGCGATCCTACCACTGGAACTGGAAAGCCGAAAAAACTGAAACATAATCTTGCTGGTCTTTGGTCAAGAAGGATCTCTCAAAAGGATCGTCTCATCTATAAGTTTGATGAAGACTACATTTATGTTTTTGCCATTGGCGGGCACTACCTCGATCATTGACTGGAGCATTAACGCCTACGGTTGAGGCGGCGGTACGCCGTCCGCAACCCGTACTTGTTAGGCGGCATTTGAAGCACGGGTTTTTCTGAGTGAGAGCCATGAAAAAAGCGCACAACACCCCCCATAACCGCCATATCTAAGCAAACCAATGATGTTCACTTAAGTACTATTTGTTTCAAACACTGATGGGTCACCATGAGCCTCAATTTGCATGAGTTTTAGCCCGAGTAGAGCGGTTATCAAGAAACCTACCCCAATAAACGTTATAAATGAGAATACTGGCCCAGTGTTGTTGAAAAGTGGAATTAGCGGGATTAGCAACACGAATGCAAACACTACACCCAATACCCACATAAAAAGTGCGCTAGATAACATACCTGACAGAAAGAGCGCGCCAGATTCAATTGCATCTGTGCCTACCAAAAATAGAATGGGGGCCAAAAAAATCACCACCAATACGAATCCCGATGATATTGCGGCTCGAATAATGCGCACAGTCAGACGCCTAACGCTTGCAGCAGCGGGCGCGCGGTACGCGCGTCCGGCGACCGAAGGGAGCGCACTGCCTGCCCTTGTTATGTGTTCTTCGGTGGCTCATACACAGCAAAATAGTTGCGGATAAAATAGTTTACGACCCCCACCCCGACCGCCATAAGTGCCACAAGAGTGAGATAGTAAGGAAATAAGGCCCAAGCAGGATCTGGCGGATCTTGAGCAAGAATTTCTTCTGTGCCTCGACGTTGGAAAATAACCATTACAATGAATCCGAGAATGATCGTTAGGACCTGGGGAATCTTCATCGCTGGTGCTTCCTCCAGATCGATACTGCAGCGACGACAAGAGGCTTTGTAGCCCAGAAGACTCACTTCGGCTCGACTCTGGCAAACCGGACACAAATTAAACGGCATCGCGCTGACCTTCAAACACATAACGCCTACCGCAGCGGCGCGGAAACCGCGCAGCGGTTTTTGCGTCCGGCCCCGTAGGGGCGCACTGGCGGTACTTGTTAGGCGATTTAGTAATACACACTTTAAGGCTCCTTTATATCTTTTAGACTGAGCAGCTCAATTTCCTTTAGTGGTACACCGGAGTAGAGTTCATATACGCTTTTAAGGACTACGTTAAAGTTTGCTGCAAGCACCAACATAATCATGAGGCAACCCAGGCCTGCGCTCAAATATGTACGAAGGCTTTTGGTTTGACCCACAAATTTTGATTTAGTCAGTATGGCAGTTGCGAGCTGTGTGAAAGATAATTTTTTCGCATCTTCGTCAGTAACCCAAAGAGAGGAGAATTCCCTAGCCGCCAGCTTCAGATTTCGCCAAGCAAAGTGTACGAAAAACATAAGAACTGCCAAGACGGAAATTTGGGCTAGAATTGAATGAGTATCCACGATCTGCTTCGCCTAACGCTTGCAGCAGCGAGCGCGCGGTACGCGCGTCCGGCGACCGAAGGGAGCGCACTGCCTGCCATTGTTAAGTGTCATTCGGGGCACGAACTACTAGATAAGCGCGGATATTCATGGACAGTGAGCACCATTGAACCTACTAGGATGAAAAAATCAGCCGTATCGCTTGCCGAGAACTGAAAATAACCATATTCGTCAGTTTGCGAACGGCCCACACTTGGTGGAAGTGTAAAGGGAATCCAGCCATTTTCAAACGCCACAACCTCAAACCCGGCTATTGGGGCTCCCTCGCAGTTCACAACCGACCCATCATAAGTAGTGGGTCTAGCACATCCAGAAATGATGGCGGCAAAAATTAGTAGCGATCCACCGAGCTTGGACACTTAAAACGCCCAGCGCAGAGGCGGACTACGTAGTAGGCCGTCCTGCACGCGAAGCGTGCGCACTGGCGCTGCTTGTTAAGTGTCTTCATGCTCCCTCTGCTTTGCATTGATTGTACGCTTCCAGATCGGTCGTAGTGAAATAACCCGCTGAGTGTACTGACCACGAGAGCCTCTATTCTGAAGAGAGGCTGGCTGAGGTCTAGTTTCGTCCGATGCGAACAGATACATAAAGGGACCCAAAAATGGCACCAACACGACCAGTGACGCCAATATTTTGAGTGAAACGATATCAGCACCTCGCCATACTCTGGTTAGAAGATAGATCGACAGGGTTTCAGATATTGCGATGTAAATCCAAATCTCGCTCATTCTGGACACTTAACGCCTACGGCTGGGGCGCGCGGTACGCGCGTCCCAACAGCCCGTACTTGTTAACCTGACGACCTTATAGCACATAGAAATTCCGTGCGTAGTAAGCGTACAAACCTAACATTAGTACTGTCACTACCAGAGTGATTATTGGCGCAGATGCGGAAACAACATTTACAGTACCCCTGAGCAGATCGATTGAACCGGATATTGCCAAAAGCAGGCTCGCCAGGAACGGAATTAACGCTCCATATCCTAGAGTGGGAGCAAGTACATCCGAAACGTAAGGGACCACAATTCCCGCCATTACCACTCCATGGTCATAGGCTAAAGCAAAAATGAACAGGGCCAATACTAAAAGGTACAGACTTTGCGAAAACGGGCTATTTGCGCGTGCCATAGTCTGGTTAACGCCTCAAGCAGAGGCGCCGGTTACGGCGTCCTGCGCCGAAGGCGCCTTGCTGCCTTGACTTGTTAATGCTCCCCACTATAATGTACGGAATTGCCGTACGTTTAAATAGTGAGGTTACAATGGACAGCGTAAGCGTAAACAAGTTTAGAGACAATTTAAAATCCTTTGTAGAACAAATAGTTACAGAGCATTCCCCGCTGAAAGTAACTCGCCGTTCGGGCGAGGACTTCGTTGTCGTCAGTGCGGATGACTGGGATCGAGAGCAAGAAACTCTCTTCGTGCTTCAGAACAAGAGTCTCATGAAACAGATTGCCGCGTCTCTTGAAACACACACTAAGAAAGGTGGCTACAAACCTACTCAGGAAGAGATGGATGAGATCACTGGTATTTGAGGGGAACACCTGGGAGGCATACGAAGAGCTTCGAAAGAAAGATAGCAAGATGCATAGAGCTCTCTGCAAACTGCTAAAAGAAATTTTGCGTGGCGATCCTACCACTGGAACTGGAAAGCCGAAAAAACTGAAACATAATCTTGCTGGTCTTTGGTCAAGAAGGATCTCTCAAAAGGATCGTCTCATCTATAAGTTTGATGAAGACTACATTTATGTTTTTGCCATTGGCGGGCACTACCTCGATCATTGACTGGAGCATTAACGAATAGAGCAAAGCGGCGTCGCGTCTTTATGCGACGTCCGTCTTCTGCGACTTGTTAACTTCTGTACGGGACCGGAGTCTGTTGCCAGCCGAAAGGATCGCGTAGAGATCAGGCTTATTTCTCCGATATTGAAGTCATTCAATGGACTTGTGGACTCTACTTTTTTGGTGAAAAGCGCCAGGGGAGATGACGGAGGAAAAGGCTTGCCGTGAAGTGGAAGCGGCGTCCGCAATCCGTTCGGTTGCGAGCGTCGCTTGCACTTCACGGTAGCAGAAAAAAGTTTTTCGTTCGACATCGGTTGCGACCACTCCAACATTTATATTATTCATCAGATTTAACCAGTCTGGGTAAAAATGCGCATTGGTTATCTATACTAATAATTCAATTTTCCCGTATGGAATTTAACGCTTGCCGCAGCGGCGGCGAAACCGCGCAGCGGTTTTGGCGTCCGGCCCCGTAGGGGCGCACTGCCGGTTTTTGTTATGTGTCTTTTTCTGATTCACTCAACCATCTCGGAATGTTTATCAAGAGCTTGGAATAAAAGTATAGAACAAGATCAGCAATAACCAGGATGATGGCAATCGTTAGTTTTAGTCTGGCGTCGGTTACAAATGCTTGTACTTGGGTAAAGGACATTTTTTCTTGGTTCGATAGCTCAGCAACTGCTAGTCCAATATCTTGATAAGCCCACCCAATCGCTGTAAGCACTACACCTATAGACATATAGAGGATTGGAGTTATCAGAGCTTTGTGCAATTGTCTGTATTTCAGAGGTAATCGCAGTGCGAACCAATGCCAACCTCCAATTAGCATTAGAAAAAGGCTTGATATTACTGCAGTCATTAAATCACCGTCCGATCGTGGGACACATAACGCTTACCGCAACGGCGACGAAACCGCGCAGCGGTTTTGACGTCCGGCCCCGCAAGGGGCGTATTGGCGGTACTTGTTAACTTTTGTTGGACTTTGCCCATGTAGCTATTGCCTTATTTAGTTGCGTCATAGTTTTATCGATCTTGCCAAGTTCAGCGACGACTTTGGGACCCCAATTATGGTCAGAAGAGTCTGTTGTGCGGAAGCACTCAATATCAATTTTTGAAGCACTCTCCAGTTTACGCTTCTGGAAGAAAAGGCCTTTTGGGGCCATGTATCGTGAAGTAACCAGGATAGGCTTGTCTCCAAGATATCTCTTTAGGCCGCCAAACTGCCCCCAAGTCAGAACGAGTTCTTGGCTAGGAGCCAAATACGGCACCCCAACAACTAGTGGGCCGTTTGACATCATCGAAGGTAAATCATCAGGGACCTCAATGCCAAATGCTTCTGTAGGAATTGGGCGATCCGAGACAAATGAAACATCTATTGCAGGCCCGTTACCGATATTCTTTATCATCAGGTTTACAAAAGAAGGGCGTTTTTTATCCGTATCCGCATACACAATTACATCCGGGTCGGTTGCAGAGCGGTAAACCAAGTAGGTGACAGTTGCGGATGCTGTTGCAATTAACGCCATGAAGACCGAAACCCAATCTACAAATTCCATTTGTACTCCGGATAGAAAGTTAACGCCCAGCGCAGAGGCGGACTACGTAGTAGGCCGTCCTGCACGCGAAGCGTGCGCACTGGCGCTGCTTGTTAAGTGTCTTCATGCTCCCTCTGCTTTGCATTGATTGTACGCTTCCAGATCGGTCGTAGTGAAATAACCCGCTGAGTGTACTGACCACGAGAGCCTCTATTCTGAAGAGAGGCTGGCTGAGGTCTAGTTTCGTCCGATGCGAACAGATACATAAAGGGACCCAAAAATGGCACCAACACGACCAGTGACGCCAATATTTTGAGTGAAACGATATCAGCACCTCGCCATACTCTGGTTAGAAGATAGATCGACAGGGTTTCAGATATTGCGATGTAAATCCAAATCTCGCTCATTCTGGACACTTAACGCCTACCGCTGCGGCGCGGAAACCGCGCAGCGGTTTTTGCGTCCGGCCCCGAAGGGGCGCACAGCCGGTACTTGTTAATGAGCCGCTCTATTGCCATTCTGATGCTTGCCAAATAGTAAAATAAGTGGAGCCGCGAACCAGCAACCCAAAAAATACAGCGCAAACCTAGATCTACTCACTTTATTGCGTGAAGTCTCTACTAGGTATACCCAAGGTACAACACCGCCGAGTACTACGAAAGTAATTAGAATTTTCCCAAGCAATGTTTCTTCAAAGCCAGGCGCTCGCGACAGCGAAGTAAAACTCCAGAAAAGGCCGAAGAAGACCACCAAGGAAGCGATGCCGAGAAGCCCCATTGCCCGATCGGAGGAAAGGCCCATTAACGCCTTGCGCACGCGCCAACTGGAGCGCAGCGGAAGTTGGTCGCTTGCCGCAACTTGTTCTGTGCCATTAACCGCGATGACCCTGGCACTGGCAACACACCACCCAAATTGTATTGAACATTGAGTCTAGCAGACATAGCGGGACCGATTTTCTATAGATGATGAGTCATGGAACTTTGCAGACGTTTCCGTGGAAATCAGACTATGGACTCTACAAATCATCTCTCATTAATCCTCAGACACAGAACAGCTACTTCGTTGGACTAAGTCAGAAATTGAAATCACAACTCTCTTCAACACTGCACTATCCTGTTTTTTGCAAAATTTTCTATAAATCAACACTTTCAACGCTTTATTAAATACTGTTTCTCTTGTGCACACGTCTCAAGTCAGTGTGCGCAGCCTGGGGTCTGGCCCATTGTTTAAACTGGCGGATTCAGCATAGCCCATGCTTTCAAGAGCTTACAATCTTTTCTCCCGAGCACATTTGACTATTTCCAATGAAAAACGGCCACCAAATTGACGCTGTCCGCTGCCTTGTGTTCAGCTTCCATCAGGGCAACTGGAGGCTTTTTTCATGGACGATGTACGCACCCCTGTTCCGCTCGGGTCTACCCGCTTCATGGATCAGTTGCGTGCAGATATGAGAGCTCGCGGCTATGCTTTCCCCACTGAGCGCACCTACCTGCACTGGATAAAGCGTTTCATTATTTTCAATCAGCGGCGGCATCCAGGAGAGATGGGAAAAGCTGAGATCGAGAACTTTCTCAATCATCTGGCAGTGCACGCCACTGTAGCGCCCTCCACTCAGCGCACAGCGTTAAACGCACTAATGTATCTGTATACCAAATATTATGGCCGCGAGGCGGAAACGTTGAGCTTCAGCTATGCCAAACCTACTCGGCGACTGCCAACTGTACTCACACACGAGGAGGCCAAAGAAGTTATCGGCCACATGTCAGGTACACCCCGCCTGATGGTGGAATTGCTTTACGGCAGTGGCCTACGATTACAGGAATGCCTGACTCTGCGCATCAAAGACATCGACTTTTCACTGAATACAATTACTGTTCGACAAGGGAAAGGTGACAAGGATCGAGTTACCTTGCTGCCCTCCTCTGTCAGGGAACGCCTCCAGGCCCAGATCCAGAAAGCGCTGGCGCTGCAACAGCAAGATCTCGCCGACGGCTACGGAGAAGTGTATATGCCCCACGCCCTGGAACGGAAATACCCAAACGCTGCCCGCAGCCCCATATGGCAATTTCTATTTCCTTCGACCCGCCTCGGGCCCGACCCACGCTCTGGTGTTATTCGCCGCCACCATTTACACAATACGGCGCTGCGCAAACACATCAAATCGGCGGTCGCAAAGACTGCCATCCGTAAGCCGGTCAAAACGCACACATTCCGTCATAGCTTCGCCACTCGCCTGCTTCAGAAGGGCTACGATATCCGCACTATTCAGAAGCTACTCGGGCATGAAGATGTCACCACAACTGAGATTTACACCCATGTACTTAACCGTGGCGCCATGGGAGTCATCAGCCCGGTAGACGATTAACGCTAAATTTGGGATACGTGTTTGACAGGTTTAAATATACTGTATATTTATACAGTATGACATCAAGCTACGCCGAACTCCACTGCCTCAGCTGTTACAGCTTCCTGCGCGCCGCCTCTCACCCCCACGAGCTGGTGGAACGGGCGGCGGCATTGGGCTATAGCGCCCTGGCCATTACCGACGAGTGCTCCCTGGCGGGCATTGTTAAAGCCCATGTGGCGGCGAAAGAGCACCATATCAAGCTGCTCGTGGGCAGCCAGTTCAACCTTGTGGAGGGCATCAAGCTGGTAGCACTGGCACCCTCGCGCGCCGCCTACAGTGAATTGTCCGGCCTTATCAGCATGGCCAGGCGGCGCAGCCCCAAGGGCGAGTATCGGGTAGGGCTGCGGGATGTGGTCTTTCACCTTAAGCGCTGCCTGCTGATCTGGCTGCCGGAGGAAGACAGCGAGAGCAATCGGGCCTGGGGCCAGCAACTTGCCAGGCTGTGCAAGGGCCGTGTGTGGCTGGGTGTTGCCCACCTGCTGGGCAACGACGAGGTCCGGCGCTATTTCTCCCTGTGCCAGTTGGCAAGTACACTGGGCCTGCCCATGGTGGCCTGCGGCAATGTGCAAATGCACTGTGCCAGCCGCAAGCCCCTGCACGATGTATTCACCGCCCTGCGCCACAACACCAGCATCGGCCAGCTGGGGCGCAAACGCCTGGGCAACAGCCAGCAGCACCTGCGCAGCCTTGCCAAACTGCAACAACTCTACCCCCCCGCCCTGCTCGCCGAATCGCAGCACATTGCCGGGCTGTGCAATTTCAGCCTGGATGAATTGCGCTATGAATACCCGGAAGAAGTAGTGCCTGATGGCTACACAGCCAACAACTACCTGCGCCACCTGGTGGCCCAGGGCAGCGCTCTACGCTGGCCCCACGGCGTGCCCACAGAAATTCAGCAGCGTATCGATAAGGAGCTGGGGCTTATTGAGGAGCTTGACTACGAGTACTATTTTCTCACGGTCTACGACATTGTGCGCTTCGCGCGCGAGCGCAACATCCTGTGCCAGGGCCGCGGCTCCGCAGCCAACTCGGTGGTGTGCTACTGCCTGTACATCACCGAGGTGTCGCCGGAGCAAATCTCCCTGTTGTTCGAGCGCTTTATTTCCAAAGAGCGGGATGAGCCTCCGGATATAGACGTCGACTTCGAGCACGAGCGCCGCGAAGAAGTTATTCAATACATCTATAAAAAATACAGCCGCAAGCGTGCCGCCCTGGCCGCCACCCTCATCACCTACCGCTCCCGCAGTGCGGTGCGGGATGTGGGCAAGGCCCTGGGGCTGGACCCGGTGTTCGTCAATGACCTGGCCAAATCCCTGGCCTGGTGGGATCGCACGGCCGATCTGGCCAAACGCTTTGAGGAACAGGGTGTGGCCAGCCACAGCCGGCAGGCAGAGCTGTTCTACAACCTGGTGCAACAGATCCTCGGCTTTCCCCGCCACCTGTCCCAGCATGTGGGCGGCTTCGTGATTACACGCAGCCCCATCTCTACCCTGGTGCCGGTGGAGAATGCCAGTATGGCCGATCGCACCGTTATTCAGTGGGACAAGGAGGATATCGAGTCTCTGGGCCTGCTCAAGGTAGACATACTGGCACTGGGCATGCTGTCCGCTATTCGCAAGAGTCTGCAGATGGTGCACCGCTACTGCCCCGCGATCAAAACCGTGAGCGACGTACCCAAGGAGGACCGGGCCACCTACCGTATGTTGCAGGCCGCCGACACCGTGGGCGTCTTCCAGATCGAGTCCCGGGCTCAAATGTCCATGCTGCCCCGGCTGAAACCCGAGTGCTTCTACGACCTGGTGATTGAGATTGCCATCGTGCGCCCCGGCCCTATCCAGGGTGACATGGTGCACCCCTACCTGCGGCGCAAACAGGGCCTTGAAGAGGTCACCTATCCCAGCGAGGCCATCAGGTCGGTGCTGGAGCGCACCCTGGGCGTGCCCATTTTTCAGGAACAGGTCATACGCCTGGCCATGGTAGCGGCTGGCTTCAGCGGCGGCGAGGCCGACCAGTTGCGCCGGGCCATTACCAACTGGGGCCGCAACAGCAAGCTGTTGTCCTTCGAGCAAAAGCTCACCAAAGGCATGATAGAGCGCGGCTATGACAAAGATTTCGCCCGCCGTCTGTTCGAGCAGATCAAGGGTTTTGGCGGCTATGGTTTCCCCGAGTCCCACTCCGCCAGCTTTGCCCTGCTGGCCTATATTTCCTCCTGGCTCAAGTGCCACCACCCGGCGGCCTTCTTTGCCGGCCTGCTCAACAGCCAGCCCATGGGCTTTTACAGTCCCTCCCAGCTGATCCAGGACGCCCGCCGCCACGGCGTTACGGTGTTGCCCATCGACGTCAACCAGAGTGCCTGGGATCATCAGTTGCTGGACAGCCGCACTGCCGGCCAACAGCAACCGCCCATGCGCCTGGGCCTGCGGTTGGTAAAGGGCCTGAGTAAGGAAGGTGCACAGCGCGTCGTAGAGGCGCGGCAACAGGCTCCCTTCCGCCAGGTCAGCAATCTGCGCCAGCGCGCTGCGCTGAACAAACGCGACATGGAAGCCCTGGCCGATGCAGATGCCCTCCTGTCAATGAGCGGGCACCGCCACCAGTCCCAGTGGCAAATCATGGCGCTGGAGCAAACCAAACCCCTGCTACAGGGTGAACAGGCCGAACCGGGCAGTTATTTCGACGACGGGGTGCAACTGCCGGTGCCCTCGGTGGCAGAGGAGGTACTGGCGGATTACCGCGCCACAGGCCTCACTCTGCGGCCCCATCCCATGAGCCTGCTGCGTGACCGCCCCCCCTTCAATCGCTGCAAGCGCCACACTGATCTGCCCACACTGGGCAACAACCGCTTTGTGCGTATCGCCGGGCTGGTCACCTGCCGCCAGCGCCCGGGCAGCGCCTCCGGTGTGTTGTTCCTCACCCTGGAAGACGAAACCGGCAATAGCAATATCGTGGTGTGGCAGCGTACCCAGCAACAATTCCGCCGCCCGCTGATGAGCGCGCAACTGCTGCTGATAAACGGCACCCTGGAAACCAGGGACAACGTAATCCATATCATCGCCGGCGCCCTGTACGACTATACTCATGAATTACAGAGCTTGAGAGTGTCTTCGAGAGACTTCCACTAGCACTACCGGGTTAACAGCAGATGCTAATAAACATGTTATTGACCTGGCTCCTGTCACACAGGGAAAAACTGAATTAGACTGCCGCCGCACGGATATAAAGGAGCAGCAACCATGAAAAAAATCGCCATCGCCCCACTGCTCATCACCCTGGCAGCCACGG
Source organism: uncultured Haliea sp. (assembly GCA_963977485.1). Classification (GTDB taxonomy): domain Bacteria; phylum Pseudomonadota; class Gammaproteobacteria; order Pseudomonadales; family Halieaceae; genus JARRPM01. The sequence continues at coordinate 426,584 of CAXBOW010000001.1, read as the reverse complement.
CCAGCCTGAGTGTGAATGCCCAGGTAGTGCCAACAGAAAAGGACAGGGCGCAACTGTCGCGGGAATATACCGGCAAGGTCTACTCACCCTACGCCGAGCGCGACTTTGCCACCAATGTCTACTTTGGTGACACCCACCTGCACACAAACCTGTCGATGGATGCGGGCGCCTTCGGCAACCGCCTGGGGCTGGACCCCGCCTACAAGTTCGCCCGCGGCGAGCAGGTCACATCCACCAATGCAGGCCCCGTGCGCCTGTCGCGCCCGCTGGATTTCCTGGTAGTGGCAGACCACTCGGACAATATGGGGTTCTTTCCGGACCTGTTTGCCGGCAAGGCCTTTATTCTCGACGACCCCACCGGCAAAAAGTGGTACGACATGATGAAGGCCGGCCAGGGGGTTGACGTGGCAATCGAACTGATCGGCCTGTTCTCCCAGGGCAAATTCCCCCCGGCGCTTTCCTATAAGCCGGATTCAGCGCCCTACCGGGCCGCCTGGGACCAAACCGTTACAGCAGCGGAACGCTACAACCAGCCCGGCGTATTCACCGCATTTATCGGCTACGAGTGGACCTCGCTGATCAAGGGCAACAATATGCACCGCGTGGTCATCTACCGCGACGGTGGCGACAAGGGCGGGCAAATGGTGCCCTACACCACCGTGGCACCGCAGGGCAGCACCAACCCTAGGGACCTGTGGAAATGGTTGGCGCAGTATGAAAAGAAAACCGGCGGCGATGTGCTGGCCATTGCCCACAATGGCAACCTGTCGAACGGCATTATGTTTCCTATCACCGAGCAGTATGACGGTAAAAAACTCGATGTGGAGTATGTGACCCAACGCGCCAACTGGGAGCCCCTGTACGAGGCCACCCAGATCAAGGGCGATGGCGAAACCCATCCCTTCCTGTCACCCAATGACGAGTTTGCCGCCTACGAAAACTGGGACATCGGCAACCTGGACGTGTCTGCGGCCAAGACCGACGCCATGCTGTCTGGCGAGTACGCTCGTGAAGCCCTCAAGCGCGGCCTGGAGCTGGAGGCAGAACTGGGCACCAATCCCTATAAGTTCGGCATGATCGGCTCCACCGACAGTCACACCTCGCTGGCCACCACCCAGGAAGACAATTTCTACGGCAAGCACGCGGGGGCCGAGCCCTCACCCGGGCGCATGATGCACCCTTTTATGGCAACCGAGGAAGGCGCCATTATGGGCTGGCAACAGGTCGCCTCTGGTCTAGCCGCCGTGTGGGCTAAAGAGAACACCCGCGAAGCCCTGTTTGATGCCATGGAGCGCAAAGAAGTCTTTGCCACCACGGGAACCCGCATGGCAGTGCGTTTCTTCGGGGGCTGGGACTTTACCGAGGACGATCTCGATAACCGCGAGCCCGCCTTTGCCGGTTACGAAAAAGGCGTGCCCATGGGCGGCGACCTGCCCCCGATCAAAGCCGGTAAGGCCCCCAGCTTCATGGTCTATGCACTGCGCGATCCCATCGGCGGCAACCTCGACCGCATCCAGATCATCAAGGGCTGGTACGACGGCAAGAAGCAGCACGAGAAGGTCTACGATGTGGCCTGGTCTGGCGACCGCAAGCCGGGCGCGGATGGCAAAGTGCCGCCGGTAGGTAATACGGTAGACGTTGAGAATGCCTCCTGGACCAACACCATCGGGGCCTCAGAGCTGGGCACCGTGTGGAGCGACCCGGATTTCGATCCGCAGCAGCGCGCCTTTTACTATGCCAGGGTGTTGCAGATTCCCACCCCGCGCTGGTCTACCTATGATGCCTTCAGGTTTGGTATCGACATCCCGGCGGGTGCGCCAACCTCCACCCAGGATCGGGCCTACACCTCGCCGATCTGGTACACACCGAAGTAGGTTTTAACCCCGGCGCGGGCCCTGTTCCGCGCCACCTCCTCGCCGTAATCACGCCGTTGCCAGATGGCGGCCAGCGTCTACACTGAAGTGATGGCACAGGCATTCACCAGGCAGTGCGGGTTCGCCTGCACTCTCGCGACGATCATGATGGTTACAATGAATTCACATGGCGCAGATACACCGCCGCAGCGAGCGGCAATGCTGCAGGCGATCCGCGAGTCGGTGAGCAACTCGGCTTCATATACCGGGCGCAGCGAACTGAGTGACCGGGTGATGACCGCCATGGCGAACGTGCCGCGGGAGGAATTCGTGTTGCCGGCCTATCGCCACCGGGCCTATGACAATATCCCGCTGCCTATCGAGGCCGGACAAACCATTTCCCAACCCCTGATCGTCGCCCTGATGACCGACCTGCTGGACCCCCAGCCGGGAGACATCATACTGGAGGTAGGTACCGGCTCCGGCTACCAGGCCGCCGTGCTGTCCGGCCTGGTCCATCACCTTTACGGCATTGAAATCGTAGCGGAACTGGCGGCCAGCGCGGCCGAGGTACTCTCCAGACTGGAATATAACAACGTTACCGTCCGCGCCGGAGATGGCTACGCTGGCTGGCCCGAGCACGCCCCTTTCGACGGCATTATCGTCACCGCCGCAGCACCGGAAATACCCCCGCCACTGCTACAGCAGCTGAAACCCGGGGGCAAACTGGTGATCCCGGTAGGTGCAGAGCAAGGCGACCAAAAACTGTTGTTGGTGGAGGTAGATGAAAGCGGAGAAATCAGCAAACGCTCGGTATTGCCCGTGCGGTTTGTGCCACTTACGGGCGAGCGATAGCTTCTTTGCCAAAAAAGTGGCTACGGGGAAAGTTAAGACTTGGCACTAAGGCCACGACCAGGACTAAAGCGGCGAACGACCCTTGTTAGCCGCTATCCGCATCCTCAGGGCATTGAGCTTGATAAAGCCCTCGGCATCCTTCTGGTTGTAAGCACCGGCATCCTCCTCAAAGGTTGCCATGCTCTCGTCAAACAGGCTGTCAGCCGACTGGCGGCCGGCCACAATCACATTGCCCTTGTAGAGCTTCAGCCTGACCTTGCCATTGACTACCTTCTGGGAATCATCGATAGCGGCCTGCAGCATCTTGCGCTCCGGCGACCACCAGTAGCCGTTATAGATCATATTCGCATAGCGCGGCATCAGGTCATCTTTCAGGTGTGCAACCTCGCGGTCCAGGGTCAGTGATTCAACTGCCCGGTGCGCCTTCAGCATAATCGTGCCACCGGGGGTCTCGTAGCAGCCCCGGGCTTTCATGCCAACGTAGCGGTTTTCCACGATATCTTCCCGGCCGATGCCGTTGGCACCGCCCACCGTGTTGAGTGTTTCCAGTACGGTCGCGGGGCTCATCGCCACGCCATCGATAGCGGTAATATCGCCGCGCACGAAATCCAGCTCGATATAGGTGGGGGTATCCGGCGCGGCCTCGGGGCTGACGCTCCAGCGCCACATATCGTCCTCGGCCTCGGCCCAGGGGTCTTCCAGAATGCCGCCTTCGTATGAGATATGCAGCAGGTTGGCATCCATGGAGTACGGGGATTTTTTCTTCGCGCTGGAAAAGTCCACCGGGATATCCCGCTCCTTGCAGTAGGCCATAAGGCTCTCGCGGGAGTTGAGGTCCCATTCCCGCCAGGGTGCTATCACCTTGATACCGGGCTTCAGGGCATAGGCCCCCAGCTCAAAGCGCACCTGGTCGTTGCCTTTGCCAGTGGCGCCATGAGAGATGGCATCGGCGCCGGTTTCATTGGCAATCTCGACCAACCGCTTGGCGATCAACGGGCGCGCAATAGACGTCCCCAGCAGATACTCACCCTCGTAGATGGTGTTGGCACGGAACATGGGGAAGACAAAATCGCGAACGAACTCCTCGCGCAGATCGTCGATGTAGATCTCTTTCACTCCCAGCGCCTCGGCCTTGGCGCGGGCAGGTGCCACTTCTTCACCCTGGCCGATATCGGCGGTAAAGGTAACGACTTCGCTCTGGTAGTTGTCCTGCAGCCAGCGCACGATTACCGAGGTGTCCAGGCCACCGGAATAGGCCAGTACGACTTTGTTCACATCTGACATGTCTCGCTCCATGGGGCAGTGCCGAAAAGCCGGTCATTCTACCCCCCGGGGCGGGCAATTCCCAGCGAATAGGCCTGCTGCCTCGGCGTCAATATGACCCTGATAACGGTTGCGGTTTCCGCTGCGGCGGCTTTACGGTAGCATGCACTTCCAAACCATGAGCTACAGACCCAGCCATCCAACGTGACCGAACTGACTATTACCCGCCCGGACGACTGGCACGCGCACCTGCGCGACGGCGCCGCGCTGGAACACACCTGCGCTGATCTGGCCCGCTATTTTGGCCGGGTGATCGTGATGCCCAACCTGACACCGCCTGCAACTACCGTGGCGGAGGCGTCTCTGTACCGGGACCGGATTCTTGCGGCGATGGCACCGTTACCACGGCGCTTCGAGCCCTTGATGACGCTTTATCTCACGGACACCACCAGCCCGGCGGAGATTCGACGCGCAGCCGAATCCAGCTTCGTCCACGCCGTAAAGCTGTACCCTGCCGGGGCCACGACCAACTCGGCTGCCGGGGTGGAGCGCCTGGAGGGAATGTACGAGACCCTCGCAGCCATGGAAGAAATGGATATGCCGCTGCTGGTACACGGCGAGGTCACAGATCACGACATCGACATATTCGATCGGGAAAAGGTGTTTATCGACCGCCATCTTGCGCCCACAGTAGAGCGCTTCCCCCGCTTGCGCATTGTGTTCGAGCACATCACCACACAGGACGCCGTTGAGTTTGTCAGCGCAGCCAGTGACCGCGTCGCAGCCACTATCACTGCCCATCACCTGCTGTTCAACCGCAATGACATGCTGGTAGGCGGCATTCGCCCACACTATTTTTGCCTGCCCATTCTCAAGCGCAATATTCACCAGCAGGCGCTGCTCGAGGTAGCCACATCCGGCGATCCAAAGTTTTTTCTCGGCACGGATTCAGCGCCGCATACTACCGGTAATAAGGAGACCAGTTGCGGCTGCGCCGGGATATATACCGCGCATGCCGCCATCGAACTCTACGCGGAGGTGTTTGAGCAACTGGGCGCTCTGGGCGCTCTGCAGGGCTTTGCGTCTCACTTCGGCCCCGACTTTTACGGCCTGCCACGCAATGCAGACACCATCACCCTACACAAGGACGCGTGGCAGGTACCCGATCAACTGCCCCTGGGTCCCAGCTTCCTCACACCTCTGCGCGCCGGGGAAACCGTTTCCTGGCGCGTGACAGAAAAAGGCATATAAGTCATTGAAAGAAGCAGGCGAACAGCTTATGTGCGACCGTTTCCGCGGGTTTCTGCCCGTGGTTATAGACGTGGAGACGGGCGGCTTTGTCGCCAGCACAGATGGCATTCTGGAAATTGCCGCCACGATTGTGCGCATGGATGAAGACGGCCTGCTGGCGGTGCATCGCACCCACGATTTCCATGTACAGCCCTTTGAGGGCGCCAATCTGGAACAGTCGGCGTTAGACTTCACCGGCATCGACCCCTACCACCCGTTCCGGGAGGCGGTGACCGAGGCTGAGGCGCTGGATGAACTGTTTAAGATATTGCGCAAGGAAATTCGCGACCAGAGCTGCACCCGCGCAATACTGGTGGGCCACAACGCCCATTTCGACGCCGGCTTCATCAATGCAGCCGTGGAGCGCTGCGGCATAAAGCGCAATCCGTTTCACCCTTTCTCCCACTTTGATACGGCCACCCTGGCAGGGCTGGCCTACGGTCAGACCGTACTGGCCAAAGCCTGCGCCGAGGCAGGTGTCGCGTTTGATAATAATGAAGCCCACTCCGCCGCATATGACGCGGAGCGCACCGCCGAGCTGTTCTGCGAGATCGTCAACCGCTGGAAGGAATGTGGTGGCTGGATGCCCAGTTTCGACTAGGCTGTCTTGCACCCGCCCCGGGAAACCAGCCCCGGGACCCGGGCTGCAGGAAGGAACAGGGGGAATTGGCATGGGCGAAAAGTCACGTGTACAGAACGAACAACAGGCGCTGCGCTACGGTCTGTTTGGCATCATTGGCTTTGTCATATTGGCACTGGCGTTCGCGCTGCTCACCAATTCAGATGCCATTCTCTTCGATGGTATTTATTCCCTGATCGCCTTCTGCGTGACGCTGTTAACCATGAAGGTTGCGAAGCTCGCCGAGCGCCCCGATGACGAGCGGTTTCATTTCGGGTACACCGCGATGGAGCCGACGCTCAACCTGTTCAAAGCCCTGATTATCCTGGTCGCTTGCGTGTATGCCGGCACGGAAGCCACCAAGCGTCTGCTGGCTGGCGGCAACCCCACGGAGTACGGGCTGGCCGTCGTCTATGGCGTCATATCGACCATTGGCTGCTTTACCGTGGCCTGGCTGATGGCACGTACCGGCAAACGCACCCATTCTGACCTGGTGGCAGTGGAAGCAAAAACCTGGTTGGTGGATGGCCTGCTCAGCTGCGGCGTCCTTCTCGGATTTATCTGCGCCTGGTGGCTGGAACGCTCACCCTGGGCGCAGTACGCACCCCTGGTAGACCCCATCCTGTTAATTACCATTGTCACCCTGGCCCTGCCGGTGCCACTGGGCATTCTCAAGGACAGCCTCCGTGAAATCATGTGGATGGCGCCCGCAGAGCCGGTGGTGGACGAGATAGAGCAGCGCTTATTGGCCAGCCTGGAGGGCCTGGATTACGCCAAGATCGAATTTCGCGTGACCAAGCGCGGGCGCAACACCTATGTGCTCATTCACTTTATCGTGGGAGAAACCTTCAGCATCAGTTCGTTTGATGAGCTGGACGCTATTCGCCATCGCAGCGAGCAGGCGCTGAAAAGCTGGAAGCCGGAGATTGTCATGGATATGTTGTTCGTCAAGGACCCTGAGCTGGCCCTGTAGTCCGGCGAGCCGGCAGCTGTTAATCCTCGCCGCTGATCTGGTTGAGGATGGTATCGAGCTCCCCCATCAAGTCCACGATATCGTCTATACCGAGTAGTTGATACTTCAGTGCCTCCTCCAGGGGGAGCAACTGAATCAGTGTGTAGGCAACTTGCCAGGCGTCGTTGTAATCCACTTCCAGTGCCATACGCTGCACATGCGGGTGTGTTTCCAGGCTTTGCAGCACATCCACCAGAGCCTGCCAGCGCTCCTCCATTGCGGCGGCCGGCGAGGGCTCACGCATCCCCACCTCTCCCACTACCAACCCGTTGGCGCGCACTGAGGTAGAGCGCAAATCAAAGCGCTGGTCACCCTGTATGGTCAGGCCGAGCAGACCGTTGGGCAGCTGGTCCCAGTCGATGATACGCGCGGCAGTGCCGTAATCCCCCAGTTGCGGCGAGGCGCTGCCACGCTGTGCCACCTCTGCGCCGCGTTGAATCCACACCACGCCGAAGAGGCTGTCTGTTTTCATGCAGTCGCGCACCAGGTCCAGGTAACGCGGCTCGAAAATCTGCAATGGCATGCGCCCGTGGGGCAACAACACACCCGACAGGGGAAACAGGGATAACTCGCTCACCCGCTCACACCTGCAAGCTGCTCAACCACCCGTGCAGGTGGTAGCGTAAATACTTCCAGGTCGGCCAGTATGGCCAGTGCCTGCTCGCGGTTTTCCCCGCACACGTCCGGCTCGGCGATAAACCTTGCGCAGAATTCAGGCCGCCGCGGATCACCAAACAACTCACAGCGCTGCCTGGCATCCAGGTGTACACAACGCTGGCCCGCGGCCTTCCCCTCCGGCATGCCGTAATAGGGGCGCGCAATGGAAGGCGCGATACAACACGCGCCACATAACTCGCGGCAGGCCATCAACTCGCCTCCGCTCCCAGCGGTTCAACCAACACAATCAGCAGCGGCAGCAACAGCAGTGCGCCCAGCACGGCCGCGACCATGGCCATGACAGTCAGCAGCCCAAAGTAGATGCTTGGCGTAAAGCTGGACAGTGTGAGCATGGAAAAACCGACCACCACAGTGACGGTGGTGTAGTACATGGCCCGACCAATACTGTTGTGGCAACGGTACATCGCTGCGCGATAGTTCCGGTCCACCTCGAACTCGAGCATGAAACGGTGCACGTAGTGGATGCAATCGTCCACACCTATCCCCACCACAATGGCGGCGATGGTAATCGTCATGATGTCCAGCGGAATACCCAACAGGCCCATAATGCCAAGCACCATGCCTGCGGCAAGCAGGTTGGGTGCCAGGGTGATAAGGGACAGTGAGACCGAGCGGAACAGCGCCAGAAACATCACGAATATGGCGAGGAATACCGCCCCCAGCGTGAGAATCTGTGACTGAAACAGGCTCTGCAGCACATTGTTGTACAACACCAGCATGCCGGTAAACTCGATCCGGTCCTCGGCAATGCCCAGTTTGTCGGTGAGATCGCTGCGCAGTTGTCGCAAAAATTCGTCCCGGCGCAGATCCTTGCTGGTTTCCTTGACTCGCACCGACACCCTGGCCTGCTCCCGCTCCCTGGAGAAATAGGGGTCAACCATCATGGCGCTGACATCGGCCGGCAGGCTTTTCTGCACTATGGCCAGCTCGACACTGCCAATATCATCCCCCAGCAGGTTCTTCACCACTGCAAATACCGTTGACAGTGACAGCACCTTGCCTGCCTCCGGCAATGAATCCACGTAATTGTGTACGGCGTCCAGTTCACGCATACCCTGCAGGCTAAACCAGTAGCTGGGCTGGAAGGACTCTTCGCCACTGGCAAAGTCGTCGCCGTCACTGCCGAAATCATCGCCCCATTCGTCCCACTCGTCCCCTGCCGCGGCCGCCGGCATCGCGCCAAAGTTGTCGCCGTCCTCGGCAAAGGGGTCATCCTCCGCCACCGGTACATCCGGGCCGGCGGTACCTGTTTCCAGCCCCGGCAGGGGCTCGTCCATATTCAGGGGGGCGAGAATAATATCCAGTGGAATGGTGCCGCCCAATTGCGAATCCAGCAGTTCCATACCCTGGTATATCTCGGTGGATTTATCGAAGTAGTCGATAAACCGGTTCTCCACCTCCAGCCGGCTGATACCCAGCAGGGTTAAGAAAATAAGCAAGGTGGTAACACCCAGAATGGCGGCGCCATGGCCGTCGACTACCCGGGCAAACAGGGCGGTCATGGGGGCATCGCTGCCGGTATGGCGATGGGGCTTACCGGCCGGCCACACCAGGATCATGCAGGGCACAATGACAAAACTCAGCACCAGCGCCAGCGCGATGCCCGTCGTCATCATCCAGCCGAAATCGATAACGGGCTGTATACCTGACACCACCAGGGATACAAAGGCCACGATTGTCGTGATGCCGGTATAAAAGCAGGGAACCGCCATCAACTGCGCTGTGCGCAACACGCGCGCGTGCAAGTCACCGTCCGGCTCCTTGGCGTGTAGCTCCCGATAACGAACGACCAGGTGTATCGCAATCGCCAGGGTTATGATCAACAACACGGCAACGAAATTGGAGGAGATCACCGTCATGCGCCAGTCCAGCACTCCCAGCAGGCCCAGCATAACAACCACAGTAGAGCTGCAAGTGACCAGGGGAATGACCACCCACTGCACATGGCGGAAAATAAAAGCCAGTATTAGCAGCATAATACCCAGTATGGCCGCGCCGAATACCACCAGGTCGCGGGCGATAAAGCTCACCATGTCTGCCGCAATCATGGGCACCCCACCGACAAAGATGTCGGCGTGGCCGCGATAGCGCGCGGCGATGTCGCGCACCCTGGCAACCATTTTGCTCTGCGCATCCAGTGCCACGGCGGTGTGCGCCTTGAAAGCTGCCTCAACCCCGGTCAGCTCTTTCTGCTCATCCGCGGTGAGCCCCTCGCGGTCGCGCTTGATACGCAGCGACTCGCGGCAGGCCAGCAGGTTGTAATAAGACTCGTCCCGCGCGAGGTTGATCTGCACCGCCGTCAGATTACCGTCGCGACTGGCCAGCAGATCGGCGTAGATGGGACTGCTGGTCAATTCCTTCAACACCAGCGCACGGTCAATACCGGCCAGCTCCAGCGTGGGCAGTGGTTCGGGAGAGCTGATGTCCGACAGGGTGACCGCCGGGCTTTCCAGCAGGGGCACATCCCAGACCGTGACAACAGAAGAAACACCAGCCAGCAGGCGCAATTCATCAGCCATCTCGCGCAATGGGATTAAGGACTCATCCGACAGCAGCGATGCGTGGGGCTGCCAGGTAATCAGTAGAAACTCCTCCGCACTGTATTCGGCACTGATTTCGCGGTAAAACTCCAGCGCGGGGTCACCCTGCAGCATTAGCGAATCGGCGGAGGCATCCAGTTTGATCTTCCCCAACTGGGTAGCGGACGCCGCCACCAGCAAGGCCACCAGAGCCAGGGCCAGCCAGGGGCGGCGCAAAACCAGTCGATCGTAGGCCGACAACAGGATTTCATTCATGGTGTTTTGCCTTATTAAGCTGATCCAGTAGCTTCTGGTGAATACCGCCGAAACTGCCATTGCTCATAATCACGATCTGGTCACCGGGCATTGCCTCAAGCGCTACCTGCTGTACCAGTTCATCGATGTTCTCCATCAGCTGCGCCGACGCCTTGCTGTGTTCGACCACCGCATTCAACGACCAGTTCATTCCCGGCGGCTGGAACCAGAAAACCCGGTCCGCCTGCGCAGTAGAGGCGGCCAGCGCTTCCCTGTGCTCACCCATACGCATGGTATTGGAACGCGGTTCAATCAGGGCGATTACGCGCCCTGTTTTGCTGCGCGCGCGCAGGCCCTGCAAGGTGGTGGCTATTGCCGTCGGGTGATGGGCAAAATCGTCATATACGGCGATGTCACGCACCCGGCCCAGCAGCTCCAGGCGGCGCTTTACGCCGCCGAACTCGCCAAGCGCTGCCGCTGCCACTTTGGTGGGCACACCCACATGCCTGGCGGCGGCCATCGCGGTGAGGGCATTTTCCACATTGTGCAGGCCACATTGTGACCAGTTGACAGTCAGCGCTGGCTCATCACCCTGATAGGCGCGAAAAGCTGTGCCGTCTGGCGCGATCAGCTCGGCGCGCCAATCAGCACCGGAATCAACACCCACGGCAAAGGAAGTCACTGGCGTCCAGCAGCCCATGGCGACCACTTCGTCGACAGCTTTCACACCGCGGGGACACACAATCAGGCCCTCACCGGGTACACAGCGAATAAGGTGGTGGAACTGGCGCTGGATAGCGCCGATATCAGCAAAAATATCGGCGTGGTCGAATTCCAGGTTATTGATGGCAAGCGTGCGCGGCCGGTAGTGAACAAACTTGGAGCGCTTGTCAAAGAAGGCCGTGTCGTACTCGTCCGCCTCCACCACAAAAAAGTCAGAGTCGCCGGCACGGGCCGATAGACCAAAGTTCGCCGGCACCCCGCCGATAAGAAACCCCGGCGCCATACCGGCGTATTCGAGTATCCAGGCCAACAGGCTGCTGGTGGAGGTTTTGCCGTGGGTGCCGGAAACCGCCAGCACCCATTTGTCTCGCAACAGGTTTTCTGCCAGCCACTGGGGCCCGGACGTATAGGGCAGACCGGTATTGAGCATGTACTCAACCGCCGGATTGCCACGCGTCATCGCGTTGCCTACAACCACGCAATCCGGCCGCTGGTGCAGGTGCTCTGCCAGGTAACCTTCCATCAGGTCGATACCTGCGGCCTCAAGCTGGGTGCTCATGGGCGGGTATACGGCGGCATCCGAGCCCGTGACTCGAAAGCCCATCTCTCTCGCCAGCAGGGCAATACCACCCATAAAGGTGCCGCAAATACCCAGAATGTGAATGTGCCCTTTCGCCATGTATCGCGTACTCGCCCCAAACAAAGCGGGCAATGGTAGCACGCAGGTCAAGGTCTCCACAGAGATAGAAGCGCATAATACTGCTGTGGCGGTCTACAAAGGCTGCCAATTTTCGTATCATGGCCACCTTCAAAAAAGTCAGCGGCTCATAACAATGCGCCGGCAACAGGGAACTCGCTTCAATGTCGAAAAAAAATGCGTTCTACGCCCAGTCGGGCGGTGTCACCGCCGTCATCAATGCCTCCGCCTGCGGCGTCATTGAAACCGCGGCAAAACACCGTGACCGGATAGCTAAAGTCTATGCCGGGCGCAACGGCATTATCGGCGCGCTGCAAGAAGACCTGATAGACACCAGCAAGGAGAGCAAGTCTGCCATTCGAGGCCTGCTGACCACGCCGTCCGGCGCTTTCGGCTCCTGCCGGCACAAACTGAAAAGCCTCGAAGATAATCGCGCGGAGTACGAGCGCCTGATTGAAGTGTTCAAGGCCCACAATATCGGCTATTTCTTTTATAACGGCGGCGGCGATTCCGCCGACACCTGCCTCAAGGTCTCGCAACTGAGTGCAGCCATGGGTTACCCGCTGCAGGCCATTCACATACCCAAGACAATTGACAATGACCTGCCCGAGACCGACAACTGCCCCGGCTTCGGCTCGGTAGCAAAGTACATCGCTATTTCTACCCGCGAGGCGGCACTGGATGTGGCCTCCATGTGCGCAACCTCCACCAAGGTGTTCATCCTGGAGGTAATGGGCCGGCACGCGGGCTGGATCGCCGCAGCCGCAGGCCTGGCAGCCGAACAGGAGGGGGATGCGCCACATATCATCCTGTTCCCGGAAATCGCCTTCAACCGGGAGAAATTCCTGGCCCGTGTAAAACGCACGGTCAAACGCCACGGCTACTGCGTTATCGTTGCCTCGGAAGGCGCCCAGTATGAAGATGGCCGCTTCCTGGCGGAATCCGACCTCAAGGACGCCTTTGGCCACAGCCAATTGGGCGGGCTGGCACCCTATCTGGCGGGCATGGTGAAGGATGAACTGGGCTACAAGTATCACTGGGCCGTGGCGGATTACCTGCAGCGCTCTGCGCGGCATATCGCCTCCCAGACCGATGTAGACCAGGCCTATGCCCTCGGCGAGGCGGCGGTCGAATTCGCGCTGAGAGGCGACAACGCCGTAATGCCCTGCATCGTACGCGGCAAGGGCAAGCGCTACAGCTGGTCGATTGGCGAGGCGCAACTGGAAGATGTCGCCAACCGGGAGAAGATGATGCCGCGCAACTTCATCACCCGGGACGGTTTCGGCATTACAGAAAAGGCACTTGAATACCTGTCGCCGCTCATCGCCGGTGAGGCCTACCCCAACTATCGCAAGGGTATGCCCGTGTACGTAACCCTGAAAAATACCGCGGTTCCCCGCAAACTGAAGACCCGATTCAAAATCCCGGCAAGCTGAGCACCGGCATCGCTGTGCTTGCGGGTGAAAATAAACAGTAAAACACCATGTTGCACAGTAACTTGCGCACAGCCCTATGCAAACTATTTGCCACATTGGGCAAGATTTAAACGGTCACAAGCTGTACAATGCGCGCCTCGTAAATTAACCGCACGGAAGGCCCCCATGTACAGTAATAGCGATTTCAACCGTTGGCGCAGGCACCCCTGGCACGGACTCCACGCACACTCGGATGGCAGCGCCGAGGACATCGTTCAGGTCTACATCGAAATGACAGCGGACGATGTGGTCAAATATGAATTGGACAAGGCCTCGGGCTTCCTGATGGTTGACCGGCCCCAGCGCACCACCTCAAGCCCGCCAGCCTTGTACGGCTTCATTCCCCGCACCTACTGTGCCGAGGAAGTGGCCAAGCACTGCGCTGACGCAACTGAGGGGGACGGCGACCCACTGGATATTTGCGTGTTTTCCGAACGCCATATCACCCGTGCCGATATCATCCTGAACGCCCGGGTTGTCGGTGGCATCCAGATGATTGATGACGGTGAGGCTGACGACAAGATTGTCGCCGTTCTCGCAGGCGACAATATCTGGGGCGACGTTCACGATATCGCCGATCTGCCCGCTATCAAGACGGAGCGCCTGCAGCACTACTTCTCCACCTACAAAATGATTCCCGGCAAGGACAACAACGTCAAAGTCGACTATGTTTACGGCCGCGAAAAAGCACTGGAAGTCATTGCCGCTGCTGAAAAGGACTACAAGAATCATTTTGGTCACCTGCATGCGCAAGCCAAGGCAGGCAGCAGGGCCTGAGTCCTCCTATGCCCGATACCGCGCCGGACACCAGTCCGGCGCCACTAACATGTATTTCGCGACAATCTGCGGCAACATCGCCCTGACCTCATCGCCCAGCAACAACGGCGACTCATCTGCACGGCAATCCTCCCAGCAGGCCAGCAACAGGTCGGCAGTCAGCTGCCGTTCACAGCTGACAGACAGCGGCGCATAACTCAGATGCCAGCGCTCTGGTGCCACACCGCCCCGGTCCAGACCGTAGGGCCGGTAGAAGCCACCGGACTCTCCGACTGCCATGCGCTGGTCCAGCCAGCGGTGTAGGGGGTCAAAAATACCGCCCGGCGCAACCTCCCCGGGAGATAACTGCAGCTGGTAGCCCGGCGCTATGGCCGCGGCATCAAAAACATCCATATCGGTACCCCAGTGATGCCGGGAACCGCCGGGCAACGCCGAAAAGCGCAGAATCGCACGCAGTTGCTCCTCCGGGCTGAGGTTGTCGATGGCAAGAGCCTGGCCCGTGTCATCATGGATTGCCCGCTGGCCACTGGCCTTGCCATTCCAGATGGTCAGCTGCCGGCTGTAGGAGCGAAAACTACTGGCGATGGCAAGCTCAAACCCGGCTTCGCGCGCGTCAGCCTGCAATGCGACAAAGGCCTCGGCTGCCGCCGGCTGCAGCCGGTGCCCGCAGGGCAGCTCCGACAGGTGGCCCTCATCCCGCCCTGTTAACTGCTGTGTGCCAAGCTGTGGTGCCACTGTTGATATTCTCCGCTGACCCCTGGGCTGACCGCTAGGGCCCAGCCAAATGATAAGAGCCGCATTTGCAGCCTGACATCATCCTATCGTGGGCGCCGCCGCGGCAACAAGGTGTGCATTTAAACAGCGCTTGCGTCCAGCGCAAACGGCAGCTCCCGGCGAAGTTCTATCCCGGCGGTGGAGACATCGGCACCCCAGGCGAGCACCTGCACCCCGGCGGCCATCGCCTCGGCAAGAGCATCGCGATAGCGGGGGTCGATATCGCCCGCGGCGCATACAGACTGAATACCGGTGTGAAAAACGCAAAAAAACAGTACCGCTTCCGTTCCGGGCTGTATTGCGCCCTGCAACTCCCGCACATGCTTGCGGCCGCGCTCGCTAACCGCATCCGGAAATGCGCCCATCCCGCCCGGGCGGCACAGGGTTACCGACTTCACTTCCACAAATACCTTGCCCCGCGCGCCCTGCAGCAACAGGTCCGCCCTGCTGCCCAGGCCATACTTTACTTCTGTGCGGATATCGGGATAGCCGTCAAAGCCACTTATCACTCCCGCAGCAAAGGCTTCACGTACCACCTGATTCGCCTTGGCCGAGTGAATACACGCCAGCCCGGACGCCGTTTCCACCAGCTCCCAGGTGTGGGGGTATTTGCGGGTTTTGACAGTGCTGGTGGACAGCCAAACCCGGGAGCCGGGTTCCGCGCAGCCTGTCATCGCGCCAGTATTGGGGCAGTGGACGGTGATAAGCTCCCCGCCCGGTAACTCAACGTCTGCGAGGAAGCGTTTGTAGCGCCGCAGGAGACGCCCCTCTATCAAATTGTCAAATTGCATCACAGTCACTGCGCCCAGTCAGCGCCCCTTACAAACGCGTTATTCTAGCAAAGCCCGCAGGCGAATTTCCCCGCGCCAAAAACTCCGAGAAAAAGTGGAACCTCCGCCCGTTATCTGGTAGCTTCTCCGCCCTTGGTTTTGGGCAGTCTTTGTACACGCCCGCCAACAACCGGTGAATATTGTCCAGTTACCATTGCAGTATGGGAAAATGACCATGCCTAGAGCAGTCAAAAAAGCAACCTCTACCGAATTCAAAAACTTCGAGCCCTATAAGCCCAAGCGGGGCGAGAAGTATATGAACGAGAAGCAGCGAGATCATTTCAAAGCCATTCTTCTGAAGTGGAAATCAGAGCTGATGGAAGAAGTGGATCGTACCGTGTCCCACATGAAAGACGAGGCCGCCAACTTCCCCGACCCGGCAGACCGCGCCACGCAGGAAGAGGAATTCAGCCTGGAACTGCGTACCCGTGATCGCGAGCGCAAGTTGATCAAGAAAATCGATTCAACCATGGAGCGCATTGAGCAGGATGACTACGGCTTCTGTGATGCCTGCGGTGTGGATATAGGTATTCAACGCCTGGAAGCCCGGCCAACCGCCAGTATGTGTATCGATTGCAAAACGCTTGCCGAAATCAAGGAAAGACAGGAACTGGGTTAATTCCCCGGTTCCATGCTCGAAGCCGACCCGCCATATCGCGGGCGTTTTGCCCCCTCCCCCACTGGCCCTCTACACCTGGGATCTCTGATAGCCGCACTGGCGAGTTATCTGGATGCCAGGCACCACAAGGGTGCGTGGCTGATTCGCATGGAGGATCTCGATCCACCGCGTGAAGAACCCGGCGCAGCCCGGCAAATTCTGGACAGCCTGCAACACCACGGCCTGAACTCCGACGACAGTGTATTGTTTCAAAGCCAGCGCGGCCCTGCATATGCGACGGCACTAAAGGCACTGCAGGTGGCTGGGCACTTGTTCAATTGTGACTGCACCCGCCAGACATTGGGTCCCGACGGCGCTTGCCGCGGCAACTGCCGGCAGCGGCAGGGTCAATTGGATACCCCCACGGCGACCCGCGTTAGGGTACCCCGCAGCTGCCATATCCGCTTTGAAGATCAGACACAGGGGGCGCAGGAGACTGCACTGGGTGGCGAAATACCCGACTTTATCGTGAAACGCAAAGACGGCCTGGATGCCTACCAGCTCGCGGTGGTGGTCGACGATGCCTGGCAGGGCATCACCCATATTGTGCGCGGCTCCGATTTGATGGATTCCACACCACGACAGATATTTCTGCAGCAGTTGCTGGGCCATTCAACCCCGGTGTACCGCCACATTCCGGTGATTACCGATGCCAGTGGACAGAAATTCAGTAAACAGAACCACGCCCCGGCACTCGAAAATGGCGACGCCCCCGCCAATTTGCGCGCTGCACTGAAATTTCTGCAGCAGGATGAGCCCCCGCTCGAGCTTCGAGCTACCGCGCAAATCCTGGATTTTGCTACACAGCGGTGGACTCCCGCAAAAATTCCCGGGGTCTTGTCTATAGCGGCCACCCACCGCGCTTGAGCTTTACCCTCCCGCAGCGCTTCAGTAGTATCGACGCCTCAACTGGCCACAGGAAATCGTGCCATGTACATCAACAGAGCACTACTGCTGGCAGTGGGCGTGTTCATTATTTTCTCCCCCGCGGTGGAAGACTGGGTATTTCGTACCGGCGGCGAGTGGTATCGGCCCTACCAGCTCTGGTTGCTGGTAATCGTCGGCGCCTACTGGAATCAGCGTTCGAGAGACCCTGATGAGCTTTAGCCTCACCCAGATACTGCTGTTTATCGTCGCCTACCTCACGGGCCTGTTTGCTGTTGCCTACCTCGCCGACCGCGGCATTATCCCGGAACGCATTACCCGCCACCCCGCCACCTATGTGTTGTCCCTGGGAGTGTTTGCGGGTGCCATGGCCAGCAACGGCGTTATCGAGCTCGCCTACCGCTACGGCTATAACTTCCTGCTGTACTACGGTGGCGTGGTTTTCATGTTCTGCCTGGCCGCGCTACTGTTAATCCCCTTGTTGCGCCTGTGCCGCGTATACCAGCTGTCATCACTGGCAGATGTACTGACGTTCCGCTTTCGCAGCCCCCGGGTTGGCGCAACGATCACCATTGCCATGTGTCTCACCCTGCTACCGCTGCTCGCCCTGCAAATCCAGGCCGTCGCCGACAGCATCCAGATCATGGCAGGTGATGCCGACAACCTGTTCTCCCGGGAGAACCGACAGGACGGCCTGGCCCTGCTGTTTTGCATTATCATCACCGTCTTTTCGATTTTATTCGGTACTCGCCACATTTCGGCACAGCATCGCAATACCGGCCTGGTCACCGCCATTGCCTTTGAGTCCCTGGTCAAACTGGGTGCGATGTTCGTGCTGTTGTTCGCCGCCGTGTACGGTGTGTTTGGCGGCTTTGGCGGGCTGGACGAGTGGCTGCTGCAGAACCCGCAAGTGCGTGCCGGCCTGACTGATTCCCTGAAGGACAACACCGCCCGCACCCTGCTGGTGGTGTTTTTTGCAGGTGCGGTGTGCATGCCCCACATCTTCCACATGGCCTTTGCGGAAAACACCGAGAGTCGCGATATGCGAACAGCTACCTGGGGGCTGCCCCTGTATTTGCTGCTTCTGAGCCTTCCTATACTGCCGGTGACCTGGGCGGGTATACAGCTGGGTCATACCCTGCCTATCGACTACAGCGGCCTGGCGCTCGGCCTGGAATCCCGCTCTACCGCTATCAGCCTCGCCGCTTTTGTAGCCGGGCTATCCGCTGCCAGCGCAACTATTATTATCACCACTCTGGCCCTGGCCAATATGTGCCTGAACCACCTGATACTACCCACGCGCCTTATCCAGATCGATCAGGACCGCAACATCTATATCCAGCTCAAATGGTTGCGACGCTCCCTGATTGGCATTCTGATTCTGGCCGGCTATGCCTTTTTTGTCGCCCTGAGCGGCACCCAGACCCTGACCCAGCTCGGCCTCGTTGCCTTCTCCGGCACCCTGCAATTTCTCCCCGGTATTATTGCCACACCCTATTGGTCCGGCGCTAATCGCAAAGGCTTGTTGGCTGGCCTTGCCGTCGGCCTCTCCGTCTGGTTTGTTTCAATGCTGCTACCCCTGGCCGGGGATTACACCATCCCCCTTATGAGCTCCCTGCCGGATTATGTGTTCGGCGCCAGCGATACTCATTGGGCGAATGCCGTATTGTTATCCCTGTTACTCAATACCAGCGTTTTTGTGTTGGTTTCGCTGCTGACCAGCACCAGCTCAGGTGAACGGGTGGCGGCAGAAATCTGCTCGATGGACGACCGTACCCGCCCCATTCGAAGGGTGCTTTCCCTGCGCAATGCCGACAATTTTGCCGAGCAGCTCGGTTCGGCGCTGGGGGAAAATACCGCCCGCGCCGAGGTCAACAAAGCTCTGACAGAACTACAGTTCTCGCCGGAAGAAAATCGGCCCTATGCCTTGCGCCGACTGCGGGCAAGACTGGAAGCCAATCTCTCGGGGCTGCTGGGCCCGGCCGTGGCGCATGGCATTATTGAGCGCTGCATTCCGTTTCAACCACGACTGCAGGGAGACACAGAGGACCTTTACCTCATAGAGCGCAAACTCGATCGAGCGCAATCCCACTTTACCGGCCTGACGGCAGACCTGGATAACCTGCGGCGCCACTACCGCGAAACGCTGGACAACCTCCCTATTGGCGTATGCTCCATCGGCGATGACGGCGAGGTGCTGTTGTGGAACCGGAGCATGGAGAAAATCACCGGTATTGCGCCACAGGAAGTACTGGGGTCTCTGCTGGGGTCTCTGCCATCGCCCTGGCACCAGGTTATCAGCGATTTCCAGGCGGGGGGCAATACTACCCTGCTGAAAACGGAGGTCATTCGCGAGGGCAATCAACCCTGCTGGATCAGCCTGCACAAAGCCGATGCCGGCAGCGATGGCCCGACAGGCGCTGCAGATACGGTGATACTGGTTGAAGATATCACCGACTTCGAATTGCTCGAGGAAGAACTCCTGCACAACGAGCGGCTTGCGTCTATTGGACGGCTGGCGGCCGGGGTCGCCCACGAAATTGGCAATCCGGTGACCGGCATTGCCTGCCTCGCCCAGAATCTGGAGTACGAAACCGATCCCGAAGAAATTCGTTTTGCGGCGCAGGACATCCTCCGACAGACCGAACGCATAAGCCGTATCGTTGATTCCCTGGTGAATTTCTCCCACGGCAGCTCCCATACCGGGGAGGTAACACTGGCGCCGTCGAACCTGGCGGATTGTGTGGATGAAGCCATTCACCTGCTGACACTGGACCGCGAAGCGAAACCCGTCAATTTCAATAACCACTGTGACCGGGAATTGCTGGTGCTGGCAGACAGCCAGCGCCTGTTACAGGTATTCGTCAATCTACTGGGGAATGCCCGCGACGCCTGTGATGACAACGGCACGATCACCGTTATGGCAGACCGCGAGCACGAAATCGTCACCATCGATGTGCAGGATAACGGCTGCGGTATTCCGCCAGACGTCCAGGCCCATATATTTGAGCCATTTTTTACCACCAAAGACCCCGGCGCGGGAACCGGGCTGGGATTGGCTCTGGTCTTCAGTATCATGGATGACATGGGCGGTAGTGTCAGCCTCGCCAGCCCGCTGTCTGAAGGCCCCGATCCAGCAGGCACGCGGGTTACCCTGCAATTACCTGCGGCCAGTTACGGCGACACTTTCAACGCCTGAGATACAGGCGAACCGGGGGCGCGGCGCCGCTTTCACTGGAAAATCGGGGGCAGGGGTAGTATGTTGTGTAGCAAGTACACAATCGGTAACACTTGCGGTATCGCCAATTCATTCGATGCCGCCGCCGGGCGGGTCTCCGCTGAAGTGTTACCGGGTGAATTAGAGGTGCCCTATGTTCAAAATCCTGATTGTCGAAGACGAAACGGTAATTCGCACAGCCCTGCGTCGCCTGCTGGAACGCAACGGTTATCAGGTCAGCGAGTCGGGCTCGGTGCAGGACGCCGAGTCTGCCCATGACCTCAATGAGTTCGATCTGGTCATCAGCGACCTGCGACTGCCCGGTGCCCCGGGCACAGACCTGATACGCAAGGCCGGCGATGTACCGGTACTGATTATGACCAGCTACGCCAGCCTGCGCTCAGCCGTCGATTCCATGCGCATGGGGGCGGTGGACTACATCGCCAAACCGTTCGATCACGGCGACATGGTTTCCGCCGTACAGCGCATCATCGCCGACCACCCGGCGCCGCGTCAGGCACAATACAAAAGCGGCCAGGGCAGTCAGGCCAAACCCGCCGGCGTTACCGGCATCACCGGCAATTGCCCCGCCATGCACGTCTTGTTCGAATACATACGCAAGGCTGCCCCCACCGACTCCACCGTGTTGGTGTTGGGGGAGACAGGTACCGGCAAGGAGATAGTGGCGCGCAGCGTACACAGCCACAGTATGCGCGCCGACAAGATTCTGGTCTCAGTGAATTGCGCCGCTATCCCGGACACATTGATAGAGTCCGAGTTATTCGGTTATGAAAAGGGGGCGTTCACCGGCGCCAATGCCAGCCGTATGGGGCTTATAGAAGCCGCCGATGGCGGCACCCTGTTCCTGGATGAAATCGGCGAGCTGCCAATGGAAGCACAGGCCCGCCTGCTGCGCTTTATACAGGAGGGCGAAATACGCCGCATCGGCTCTGTGCACTCGCGCAAGGTTAATGTTCGCCTTATCTGTGCTACCCACCGCAATCTCCAGGCCCTGTCCACGGAGGGCGGATTCCGCCAGGATCTGTTTTACCGGATTAACGTGTTGCAGCTTTCACTCCCACCGCTGCGGGAGCGTGGCAAAGACATCCTGCAGCTGGCGGAATCCATGTTACAAACCCAGACTGAGCGTTTGGGGAAAAACACTATGCGCCTGTCGCCACGTGCCATACAGGCCATCACCACCTACCAGTGGCCCGGTAACGTGCGCGAACTGGAACACGCTATCGAGCGCGCGGTGATTCTCTCTGACGGCGATGAGATTGACAACGAGGAGCTGGGTATAGATCTGGAACTGGTCAATATCAATCGCTTGCGCGGGCAACAGGGTAGTATCCAGCCGGCTATAAAACCCATCAACAATGTCGACCCGCAGGAGGACCTGTCGCTGGAAGATTATTTCCAGCGCTTCGTGATGGAACACCAGGACTCCATGAGCGAGACCGAACTTGCGCAAAAGCTCGGTGTCAGTCGCAAATGTTTATGGGAACGGCGTCAGCGACTGGGCATTCCCCGCAAGCGATCTACCACCTCCAGCGGCGCTGGAAAAGCCGCTGCGCGGGCAAAATGAGCGTTACCCATCCCGCCCGGCGTTACATAAAGCAGTGTAGTTCAGTAACAAGTTAGCCTGAATTGACCGGATGGAATTTTTCGAATTTTCCCTATCTTACTGATTAACATCATATTTCCATATATTGGCACGCCAGCTGCATCTATAGGGTAGGTACAAAAAATAAAAATAATAGTTACCGTAATAAAAATAACACGCTCCACTATGGACCTGGACGGGGAAGTTTACTTCCCCTTCAATTTCGTGGTGCAAAAGTAGAGTTAGGCCAGAGTTTATTCGGCCCGCAGGCTTGTCCATCAGCTGGTAAATTTTTATCCGAAAGCACTTGGGCATCCGCAAAAACTGTGTTTTTATACGCTCCATAAAAATAACAGCACTCAAGAAATAACAATAATTCTCTGTGTGAGACCTGGATGGGGAAAACACTGTTTTCCCCTTCATTCACTCCCCAATAATCGACTGGCTACAACCCTTGCTATCCCAGCTTTTCCGGCTTCTGAACTATGCTAGACTGCGCGGCTTACCCAAACCGGCACAGGCACAACTTCGATTGAAAATCATTCCCAGGGATCAGCACTGTATATCGCGCAAGAATATTAGCGACGGTGCTCTCAAGGTTATGTCTCGCCTGCGAGGCGATGGACACCAGGCCTATCTGGTCGGCGGCGCGGTGCGCGACCTGCTACTGGGCGGCCACCCCAAGGATTTCGATATCGCCACGGACGCCACACCGGAGGCGGTGCACAACCTGTTTCGCAACTCCCGAATTATTGGCCGCCGTTTTCGAATCGTTCATGTCCGCTTCGGCCGGGAGATCATTGAAGTCACGACCTTTCGCGGGCATCACGATAATGACGCCAAGCCCACGTCGGAAACGGGTGGTAATCACTCCCGGCAATCCGACAAAGGTCTGTTACTGCGCGATAACGTCTACGGCACGCTCGAGGAAGATGCTGTCAGGCGCGACCTCACCGTGAACGCCCTTTACTACGATTCCGGCAATTTTGAAGTGTTTGATCACGTGGGCGGCCTCGAAGACCTGGAGCGCCGCCGTATCCGTATCATTGGTGAACCTGCGGTGCGCTTTACCGAAGACCCAGTGCGTATGTTGCGCGTGCTGCGTTTTGCCGCCAAGTTACAATTCGATATCCATCCGGACACCGCCAGCGCCATCCCCGAATGCGCCCACCTGTTAGCTGAAATTCCCGCTGCACGGCTGTTCGATGAGTTTCTCAAGTTGTTCCTGGCCGGTTACGCCACCAGCACCTTCGATCAACTGTACCAACATGAGCTGTTGCAGTACCTGTTCCCGGAAACCAACACGGAAATACAGCGAGATGAAACCGCCCTGGCACTGGTGCGCGCCGCGATGGAGAGCACGGACAAGCGCATAGCCATCGGCAAGCCCGTCACCCCCGCCTTCATTCTTGCAGCGCTGCTGTGGCCATCTGTAGAGCGCCAGGCAAAGCAACTGCAGGAACGGGGCGACCCGCCCATACCCGCGATGCACTCTGCGGCCCAGCAAGTTGTCAGTGCGGCTGCGCGCCACATTTCCATACCCAAGCGCTTCAGCCAACCCATGCGCGAAATATGGGAATTCCAGTTGCGGCTGCAAAATCGCCGGGGTCGCAGGGCCGCCGAGCTGGTTGATCACCGCAGATTCCGGGCCGCCTACGACTTTCTGTTGCTGCGGGAACAATCCGGTGAAAAGACCGGTAATCTCGGCGATTGGTGGACCGACTTCCAACAGTTACCCATGGAACAACGTCTGGAACAGGCCGCGAAAGAAAATGGTCCCGGCGGCGGTGGGCGTCGGTCTCGCAAAAGGCGCAGCTCCCAGACATGACCCCAGCCTACATTGGCCTGGGCAGCAATCTGCAGGAACCCCTACGGCAACTGCAATTTGCAGTACTCGCTCTGGGGAAATTGCGCGACTCAAAGATCGCCGGTATTTCCCGCACCTATGGCAGCTCCGCTGTCGGCCCCGGTGACCAACCCGACTACCTCAATGCCGTGCTGCGCCTGGATACGACGCTGACACCAGAGGCCCTGTTGCAGGAGCTTCAGCGCATAGAGAGCAAGCAGGGCCGGGTCAGGCTTGAACACTGGGGCCCCCGCACACTGGACCTGGACATTCTGCTATACGGTGACAGGGCAATCGCCACGCCGACACTGACAATTCCTCACCCGGGGCTGCCCTCGCGCAATTTTGTGCTGTATCCGCTGGCGGACCTCTGTGGGCCAAATTGGGTGCTGCCGGACGGTTCGGATCTTGGTACATTACTCGCCCGGTGCCCGCGTGGCGATCTGGTGACAACCACGTTGCAGCTGACCCCGTCCATATCATGTTGATACAGCACCAAAGGGAAATACTCACCGGATGCAGGAAGCCAGGGCTATAGAGATCAATCTGAAAGGGCGCAGACCCCCGGCTTATATCGCCGTAGAGGGTCCCATCGGAGTGGGGAAAACCACGCTGGCAAAAAAGCTGGCGGGCAGCTTCAATTACCAGACGCTGTTGGAAGAGGCCGAACAAAACCCCTTCCTGGAACGCTTCTACCGCAATCGCAAAGAGGCGGCACTGGCCACCCAACTGTTCTTCCTGTTCCAGCGCTCACAGAAAATACACGACCTGCGCCAGGCAGATATTTTCGCGCCGGTGCGGGTGGCTGACTTCCTGATTGAAAAGGATCCGCTGTTTGCCAGGATCAACCTCGACGGCGATGAGTTCCAGCTCTACGAGAAGGTGTATCAACAGCTGACCATCGATGCGCCGCGGCCCGATCTGGTAATCTATCTACAGGCGTCCCCCGATGTGCTGCTGGGGCGCATTGACAACCGCGGTATCGCTGCCGAAAAAGCAATAGATCGCGACTATCTGGAGCGTCTGAACGAAGTGTACAGTGAGTTCTTTCTATATTACGATGACGCGCCTCTGCTCATTGTAAATGCCAGCGAACTCGATCTGGCCAATAGCGAGACAGACTATACGCACCTGGTTGACTACCTGCTGGAGATTCGCAGTGGTCGCCACTACTTTAACTCCACATTTTTCGGATAACGCATGGCCAAGGTAACCATAAGCACCCTGGGCAAGATGAAGGACACGGGCGAAAAGTTCGTCTGTATCACTGCCTATGACGCGACCTTTGCCCGGATTATCAGCGAGGCGGGCGCAGAGACCATCCTGGTAGGCGACTCCCTGGGCATGGTACTGCAAGGCCACGACAGCACCATCCCGGTCACCATGGATCACATGGTCTATCACACCGAGTGTGTGTGCCGCGCCGCCACCCAATCCCTGGTGATAGCCGACATGCCCTTTATGACCTACACCACCCCTGACCAGGCCATGGAGAACGCAACACGGCTGATGCAGGCGGGGGCACAGATGGTAAAAATGGAAGGCGGCACCTGGCTTAGCGGCACGATCAGTAAACTGGTAGAGCGCGGGATCCCGGTCTGCGCCCACCTTGGCCTCACACCCCAGTCCGTCAACACTTTTGGCGGCTTCAAGGTGCAGGGTCGAACGCCAAAAGAGGCCAAATCCATTCTGGCCGATGCGGTTGAAATCAAGGATGCGGGGGCCAGCCTGCTGGTCCTGGAGTGCGTTCCGGCCAATCTCGCCGGTGATATCAGCCGCAAGCTGGATATCCCCGTGATCGGCATTGGCGCCGGCCCCGGCACGGATGCCCAGGTGCTGGTGATGCACGACTTACTTGGGCTATCTGGCCATACCGCCCGTTTCGTGCAGAACTTTATGGAGGGGCAGACAACGATTCAGGGTGCCCTCCAATCCTTTGTCCAGGCGGTTAAGGCGGGCGAATACCCCACCGAAGAGCACTCCTACACCTGACCTGCGTCACAAATGTGCTTCTTTTAGTAACAGAACCCGTGAATTTTTCACAAAAACCCGTTGCCGGGTAGCATACCTTGGTCCATACTTCCGTTCCCTCACAGGTTTGCTAACCTTTGAGGGGGGAAAGCCCGTGATTTCTATTCGTTTAGCATCACCGTTCCGCACAAAGGGATGAGGTCGATATGCGAACTTACAGCAGCAACGCGCAGTTACATTCCGCCCTACAACGCTTTCGCCAACAGGGCCAAAGCATTGCCTTCGTTCCGACGATGGGCAACTTGCATGAAGGGCATTTAAAGCTTGTGCGTAAAGCACGGGCGCTGTGTGACGTGGTCGTCGTCAGTATTTTCGTCAACCCTCTGCAATTTGGCGCCAATGAAGACCTGGACTCTTATCCCCGCACCATGGCGGCCGATAAGGAAAAGCTGTTCAGTGAAGGCGTACAGATTCTCTACGCACCCCAGGTAAAAGAAATTTACCCCGAAGGCATGACAGCCCAAACCCAGGTGAGGGTACCGGACCTGTCTGAAACGCTCTGCGGCAGCAGTCGCCCCGGGCACTTTGACGGTGTCACCACGGTAGTGGCCAAACTGTTCAACATCGTACAACCCGATATAGCCGTTTTCGGCGAGAAGGATTATCAGCAGCTGTCTATCGTACGCAAAATGGTCAACGACCTGTGTATACCGATAGACATCGTCGGTGTAGCGACGGCACGCGATGACGACGGCCTCGCCAAGAGCTCGCGCAACGGCTTTCTTTCGCCAGCGCAGCGCCATATTGCCCCGGTTATCCACCAGACTCTCAACAGCTGCCGGGAGGCCATTGCCTGCGGCTTCGATAATTTCCTGCAACTGGAATCCCATGCCCGCATGAAGCTGCTGCAGGCCGGGCTGGAGCCTGATTATTTCGCTATTCGTGATGCCAGGACCCTGCGCACGGTGACAGAAGACACCGAGGAAATTGCCATTCTGGCTGCGGCGCGGCTGGGGTCGACCCGGCTTATCGATAATGTTCGCCTGGCACTGAACCCGGTATCCGACTGGGGCATGCTTGCCGGCGGGCACTAGTCCATTCCAGGCACCCTGATTCAGCCTTCGATCCTGCTCGGCTTGCGTAACCGCACAGGCACAGTATTATTCCACTCTCAAACTCTCATACCCACAAACACTCAGGGGATAGGCCGCCATGCCCGATAGTTCCAGCCACCCGGTACCAGCAAACTTCAGTGATGCCCACATCAACGCCGAGAAATACGCGGCGATGTACCAGCGCTCAATTACCGACCGCGAGGGCTTCTGGGGTGAGATGGCCAGTGAATTCCTGTCCTGGGACAAACCCTGGGATACTGTCGTCAACTACGACTTCGTCAAGGGCCAGGCCGAATGGTTCGCAGGCGGCAAGCTGAACGTCAGTTACAACTGCATCGACAGGCACCTGCCGGCGCGCGCTGAACAAACGGCCTTTATCTGGGAAGGCGACAACCCGGCTGACAGCAAGCATATAAGCTACGCCGAATTGAAAGAGCAGGTCTGTAAACTGGCAAACGCACTCAAGCAGCGCGGTGTCAGTAAAGGCGACCGGGTTTGCATTTATATGCCGATGATCCCCGAGGCGGCATATGCCATGCTGGCCTGCACCCGTATCGGAGCAGTGCACTCCGTGGTGTTCGGTGGGTTTTCCCCCGAAGCGCTGAAGGATCGCATCCTTGATTCCGACTGCCAGACACTGATCACGGCAGACGAAGGTATGCGCGGGGGCCGCGAAATCCCCTTGAAAGTAAATGCCGACAAGGCCCTGGAAGCCTGCCCCAATGTGCGCAGCTGCTTTGTAGTCAAGCGCACCGGCGGCAAAGTGGCATGGCACGAGGGCCGCGATATCTGGTATCACGAGGCTACTGCCGAGGCGTCTGCAGACTGCGAACCGGAATCAATGGATGCCGAGGACCCCCTGTTCATTCTGTACACCTCCGGCTCCACCGGAATGCCAAAGGGTGTGCTGCACACCACCGGCGGCTACCTGCTGCAGGCAGCGATGACCTTCAAATACGTGTTCGACTACCGCGAGGGCGAGGTCTACTGGTGCACAGCGGATGTCGGCTGGGTTACCGGCCACACCTATATTGTGTACGGCCCACTGGCCAACGGCGCTATTTCCTTGATGTTCGAAGGTGTACCCACCTACCCTGACGCCGGCCGCTGCTGGGAAGTCGTGGACAAACACCAGGTGAACACTTTTTATACAGCGCCCACTGCCATTCGCGCCCTGCACGCCGTTGGCGACGAACCGGTCACCCGCAGTTCCCGGGCTAGCCTGCGCCTGTTGGGCACCGTGGGAGAACCCATCAACCCGGAAGCCTGGAACTGGTACTACACGGTGGTGGGCGATTCCCGCTGCCCTATCGTTGATACCTGGTGGCAGACCGAAACCGGTGGCCACATGATCACGCCACTGCCCGGTGCAACCGCCCTGAAACCCGGCTCCGCCAGCGTGCCGTTTTTTGGCGTTGAACTGGCACTGCTGAACGAGGATGGCTCCGAAATTGCGGGGCCCGGCGCTGGCTACCTGGTCATTAAAGCTTCCTGGCCCGGGCAGATCCGCAGCGTATACGGCGATCACCAGCGCATGATAGACACTTACTTCAGCCACTACCCGGGGTATTATTTCACCGGTGATGGCGCAAGCCGTGACGAAGACGACTACTACTGGATAACTGGCCGGGTGGATGATGTACTCAATGTCTCCGGGCACCGCATGGGCACTGCTGAAGTAGAAAGTGCTCTGGTACTACACGAGCAGGTTGCAGAAGCCGCTGTGGTGGGTTTCCCCCACGACATCAAGGGCCAGGGTATCTACGCCTATGTGACACCGATGCAAGGCGTTGAGCCCAGTGAAAAATTGCGCGCCGAGCTTATTGCCCTGTGTGTCCAGGAGATCGGCCCCATCGCAAAACCGGACATCATCCAGTGGGCGCCGGGCTTGCCGAAAACCCGCTCCGGCAAAATCATGCGCCGTATCCTGCGCAAGATTGCCGAGAACGAGCTGGGCAGCCTGGGAGACACCAGCACTCTAGCCGACCCTTCTGTGGTAGAAGACCTGGTCGCAAATCGGCCGACGTAGGCTGTCCCCGGGAGCACTGCAGCGCGGAACGAGCCTACATGGACGTATTTAGGGCGTGTCCCCGCCATCTAGTATCTGCATTCGATTTGACGCCGCTGCCCAGGAACGTTTCATACTTGCGGTCATACAATATTCTATTTTTCCGAGATAAAAAAAGGGTGTGCTTTTCAGCACACCCTTTTTTTCGCAACCTGTAAAAAAGACAGCAGCAGATTACTCGCCGCTGGCCTCTGCAGGTGCCTCTTCAGCCGGCGCTTCGTCTTCCAGCAACTCCTTGATGGAGAGCTTGATACGACCGCGCTGGTCAACATCCAGGACTTTAACCTTAATCTCCTGGCCTTCCTTCAGGTGGTCGGAAACATTTTCCACACGCTCATTGGCGATCTGGGAAATGTGTACCAGGCCATCCTTGCCGGGGAGAATATTTACAAAGGCGCCAAAATCAACAATCCTGGCCACGGTGCCATTGTAAACCGCACCAATTTCAGCCTCAGCAGTGATCTCCTCGATCATGGCCACAGCAGCATCACGCGCAGCCATATCCTGGCCAAATACGCGCACAGTGCCGTCGTCGTCGATATCGACTGTTGCGCCTGACGTTTCGGTGATGGAGCGAATCATTGCGCCGCCCTTGCCGATGATGTCGCGGATCTTGTCAGAATCGACTTTCAGGGTGACCATGCTGGGCGCATTCTCGGAAGTCACGGTACGGGGAGTGGCAAGTACCTGGTTCATCTGGCCCAGGATATGCAGACGCGCTGTCTGGGCCTGTTCCAGAGCCACTTCCATGATCTGCTCGTTAATGCCTTCGATCTTGATGTCCATCTGCAGGGCGGTAACACCCTCGGCAGTACCAGCGACCTTGAAGTCCATGTCGCCGAGGTGATCTTCATCACCCAGGATATCGGTCAGTACGGCAAACTGATTGCCATCCTTGACCAGACCCATAGCAATACCAGCCACCGGTGCTTTCAGGGGCACGCCGGCCGCCATCATTGCCAGTGAGCCCGCGCACACAGAAGCCATAGAGCTGGAACCGTTGGACTCAGTGATTTCAGACACGACACGAATAGTGTAGGGAAATTCCTCGGGGGTAGGCAGTACAGCTGCCAGACCGCGACGGGCCAGGCGACCGTGGCCGACTTCGCGACGATTGGTAAAGCCAACACGGCCCGCTTCGCCTACCGAATAGGGAGGGAAGTTGTAGTGCAGCATGAAAGGATCGCGACGCTCGCCTTCCAGGGCATCGATAATCTGGGCATCGCGGGTAGAGCCCAGAGTAACGGTGCCAATGGCCTGAGTCTCGCCGCGGGTGAACAGGGCTGAGCCGTGTACTTTGGCCAGCAGGTCAACTTCACAGGCGATGGGGCGGACAGTGCGATTGTCGCGGCCGTCGATGCGCGCTTCACCGGCCAGAATGCGCTTGCGCACCAGGCTCTTCTCAATGCTCTTGAATACGTCTTTTACCTCGTCTGCCGAGGGACCACCTTCCACTGCCAGCGCGGCCAAACAGGCTGAGCGAATGGCGCCTACGCGCTCGTAGCGCTCGGCCTTGTCGGTGATGCGATAAGCGTCGCCCAACTCGGTTTTGGCCTGAGCTTCAACAGCGGCCAGCAGATCCTGGTCCACTTCAGCTGCCTGCCATTCCCAGCGCGGCTTGCCGGCTTCAGCAACCAGTTCGTTGATTGCCTGGATAACTACCTGCATTTCCTGATGAGCGAACAGTACCGCGCCCAGCATCTGGTCTTCGCTCAGCTCTTTGGCCTGTGATTCCACCATCAAGACTGCGTCTTTGGTGCCGGCGACAATCATGTCGAGCTTGCTCTCCGCGAGTTGCGGATAGGTGGGGTTTAACATGTAGCCCTTGTCGTCGCTAAAACCAACGCGAGCGCCACCGATGGGGCCATTAAAGGGACAGCCGGAAATAGCCAGTGCTGCCGAAGTGCCGATCATTGCAGGAATATCCGGGTCGATATGCTTGTCAGCAGACATCACGGTACAGATAACCTGCACCTCATTCATGAAGCCTTTCGGGAACAAGGGACGGATAGGACGATCGATCAGGCGCGACGTCAGTGTCTCTTTTTCGCTGGGGCGGGCTTCACGCTTGAAGAAACCGCCGGGGATCTTGCCTACAGAATAGGTTTTTTCTGTGTAGTGCACAGCCAGTGGGAAAAAATCCCGGCCTGGACGTTCGGTTTTTTCTGCCACCACGGTGCACAGCACCGTCGTATTTTCGACGGTCACCAGAACCGCCCCGGAAGCCTGCCGCGCAATGCGGCCGGTTTCCAGAGTGACTGTCTGGCCACCGTACTGGAATGTTTTAGTTACTGGATTCACAATTTTTCTCCAATTCTTTATATGAACACCGGGGCCCCATGGCCCCGGTATCGGGTACTGCCTAGCGACGCAGACCCAGTCGCTTGATCAGACCGCTGTAGCGTGTGACGTCCTTGCGTTTCAGATAGTCCAGCAGTTTGCGTCGCTGGTTTACCATGCGGATCAGGCCGCGGCGGGAGTGGTGATCATGCTTGTGCGACTGGAAGTGCCCCTGTAACTGCTCAATATTTGCAGTCAGCAGTGCTACCTGTACTTCCGGGGAACCGGTGTCGCCTTCACCTACCTGGTAGTCTTTAACAATTTCTGCCTTACGTTCAGCATTTAAAGCCATGTTACTTTCCTCTCGTTGAATCTGCCCTGGGTAGTATGTCTACCCGTTAGTAATAAGAGCCTGTCCGTGCAGATCTACAGACAGGTTCGCGTCACCCTCCGGTGACTATCAGTCGACGCGGCGCCACGCGCCCATCGTCTAATATCTCTCCAACCCCCAGAAACTCACCGGTTTCCAGAGCGATGCGCACCATACCATCACAGGGCGCATTTGGCACCAGTACCGGCTGGCCCTGGCGCATATAAAAACCGCCGGATTCACTCAGTTTTACCAGTGGCAAACTGTCGACAGCGGTGTCGGCGCTCAGCAGTAGCGCATCCATTTCTGCGATGCGATCATTGGCCTGCAGCGCCTCCAGCGTGGCCATGGTCACGCTGTTTTCTATCGCAAAAGGCCCCGCTTGGGTGCGTCGCAGGCGGGTTACATGTCCGCCAACGGAAAGCAGCTTGCCCAGATCCTCGGCGATGGACCGCACGTAAGTCCCTTTGCTGCACTCGAGGTAAATATCCACCTCTGCCTGCGCTCCGCCGCGATAATCTCGCAGCTCCAGCTGCTTTATGACAACCCGACGAGACTTGCGTTCAACTTCCTTGCCCTGCCTGGCCAGCTTATACAGGGGCTGGCCCTGGTGTTTCAGGGCTGAAAACATGGAGGGAACCTGTTCAATCTCCCCCCGAAATGATTCCAGTGCTGTCGCCACATCTGCCTCAGTCACAGCAGAAGCATCAACCGTTGCCTGCACCTCGCCCTCTGCGTCACCGGTGTTGGTGGCAACACCCAGCACAAAAGTGCTCTCATAGGCTTTGTCTGCGTCCAGTAGGAACTGTGAAAACTTGGTGGCCTCGCCAAAACACAGGGGTAACACCCCTGTTGCCAATGGATCCAGGCTACCCGTATGGCCCGCTTTGGCCGCGCCGTAAAGGCGTTTGGCCATCTGCAGCGCCCGGTTGGAACTGACCCCGTGGGGCTTGTCCAACACCAGAATGCCATCTAGCGAGCGACCCCGGCGACGCCTGGCCACCGGCTACTTATCCTCTCCGGGTTCCTTGTCGCGCAAACCCAGGTGCCTGTCGGCATCGGCAGCGCGTCGGATCAGGTCTTCCAGATGGCGTCCCTGGCCCACGCTGCTGTCAAAATAGAACCGCAACTGAGGCACACTGCGCATCGAACTGTCCCGCGATAACTGGGAACGCAGGAAACCCGCCGCCTTGTTCAGCACCTCGGTCGAGCCACTGGCGTCCTCGCTGGTATCACTGCCGAGCACGGTAAAATACACCTTTGCGTGGCCGAGATCCCTGCTCACGTTGACACCGGTAATGCTGACCATGCCCACCCGTGGATCGCGCACTTCGTGCTGGATCAACGCGGCCAACTCCCGCTGCAGGTGATCTGCTACCCGTTGGGTACGACTGTATTCCTTTGCCACTTAGCGCCCGCCAGTAATCGCCGCTCTACAAAGAGCGGGCGATTTCCTTAACTTCAAACACCTCGATCTGGTCTCCAACCTTCACATCCGTGTAGTTCTTGACCCCGATGCCACACTCCACACCGTTGCGTACTTCGTTGGCGTCATCCTTGAAGCGGCGCAGGGATTCCAGCTCGCCCTCGTAAATGACCACGTTGTCACGCAATACCCGGATAGGTTTGGAACGATAGACCGTACCCTCGATAACCATACAGCCTGCAATCTGGCCAAATTTGGGTGAGCTGAACACATCGCGCACCTCGGCAATACCCACGATCTCCTCGCGCAGTTCCGGCGCCAACATCCCGGTCAGAGCGGCCTTCACATCGTCGATCACGTTGTAGATCACGTTGTAGTAACGCAGGTCTACACCTTCGGCTTCAACCAGTTTACGGGCGGCATTGTCAGCACGCACATTGAAACCAAACACAACAGCGCCGGAAGTCATCGCCAGGTTAACGTCTGTTTCAGTGATACCACCGACTCCGCCAACCACGATATTCACCTGCACTTCATCATTACCGAGATCCAGAAGCGCGGTACTGATCGCTTCCAGAGATCCGCGCACGTCGGCCTTGAGCACAACATTCAGAGTCTTCCGCTCACCCGCGGTCATGCTCTCAAACATATTGTCCAGCTTCGCCGCCTGCTGCCGCTGCAGCTTGGTATCGCGACTCTTGGTATGACGGGAGTCGGCAATCTCGCGGGCGCGTTTCTCGCTTTCCACCACGGCAAACTGATCACCGGCATCCGGAGTACCGTTGAGACCCAGTATTTCCACCGGGATACTCGGGCCAGCCTGATCGATAGGCTGGCCATTTTCATCGAGCATGGCACGCACACGACCAAACTGCAGGCCGGCAAGCACGATATCGCCCTGTCGCAATGTGCCACTCTGAATCAGCAGCGAGGCTACAGAACCACGCCCCTTGTCCAGACGGGATTCGATAACAATACCCTGAGCCGGTACATCCCTGGGCGCTGTCAGCTCCAGCAATTCCGCCTGCAGCAGTATAGCGTCCAGCAATTCGTTGATACCTTCGCCGGTATGCGCCGACACCGGTATAAATTGGGTGTCACCGCCCCAGTCTTCAGGGATTACGTCCTTGGCAGACAACTCGTTCTTGACCCGCTCTGGATCAGCGCCTTCCTTGTCCATTTTATTAATGGCCACAATGAGTGGCACACCCGCCGCCTTGGCGTGTTGTACCGCTTCTTCTGTCTGGGGCATCACGCCATCGTCAGCCGCCACCACCAGTACGACAATGTCAGTACTCTTGGCGCCGCGTGAACGCATCGCGGTAAAAGCCGCGTGGCCCGGCGTGTCCAGGAAAGAAATCATGCCGTGGTCAGTTTCCACGTGGTAAGCGCCGATATGCTGGGTAATACCGCCCGCCTCACCAGAGGCAACCCGGCTTTTGCGAATATAATCCAGCAGCGAGGTCTTGCCATGGTCCACGTGGCCCATCACAGTCACCACCGGTGCACGCGCTTCCTCATTCC
This sequence comes from uncultured Haliea sp., assembly GCA_963977485.1. GTDB lineage: Bacteria > Pseudomonadota > Gammaproteobacteria > Pseudomonadales > Halieaceae > JARRPM01. Next base: position 391,998 of record CAXBOW010000001.1, on the reverse strand, counting down.
CTTCCTGCTGGGAAAGCGTTTCTTCGAGTTGGTCTTCCAACACGTCGGTGCTGACGAGCTTGGGAATATGGCCCAGCTCTTCAACCACCAGAACCGCAGTGTCCTGGTCGATCATCTGATTGATGTTGGCCATCACACCAAGTTTCATCAACTCCTTGATCACCTCGCCCGCCTTGACTGTCATCTGCTGGGCAAGTGAACCGACAGAAATCATGTCAGGCACTTCGACTTCGTGTGCTTTTCTCTCGGTAGGCATTTCAAATCCGTGCTTGGAGTGCTCAGCGTGTGACGCCTTGATTTTCTTGCGGCCGCCGCGGCGCCGGGACAGGCCGGACTCAGCTGCATCAAGATCAGAGAGGGACAGGTTATGTCCCCGTTTCTTGCCCCGTGCGGGCGGCGAGTTTCTATCAAGCTTACCGCGCTGCTTGCGACGCTGATCACCATCCTGCGTTGTTGTGGGCGCCTCGTGCAGGCGCTTGGGTCGCTTGACACCGTCCTTCGCTGCAACGTCCTTGGTAGTAGTAGAGCCTTGCTGCAGCTCCTGCTTGCGCCGCTCTTCCTCTTCCTTGCGCGCTGCAATGGCGGCCTGCCTCGCTGCTGCTTCCTCAGCCTCCTTCAGCTTGCGCCTTTCAGCTGCACGCTGGCGCAGAATTTCCGGATCAACGTTAGACAGGTCTTCCTCGACAAACTCCTGCTCAGCCTCCGGTACTGCCACCGGCGCTTCTACCTCTGCCTCTACCGGCTCTTCAACCACCGGCTGGGCGACTGGCTCTGATGCCAGCGGGGCTTCTGCGGTCGCAGTGTCTTGTACCTGCAGTTCATCCTCTTGCTCTTCCGCTGTTGCCTCAGCCGCCACCTGATTCGGATCACGTTTGACGTAGGTGCGCTTTTTGCGCACTTCCACATTCACCGTCTTGCGGCCCTGGGAGCCGGCGGTACGCAATGTACTAAGCGTTTTACGCTTGAGGGTAATGCGTTTCGGAGCGGCTTCCGACTCCCCGTGGCTGCGCTTCAAAAAGGCCAGCAGAGTCTGCTTGTCCTCATCAGACACAGCTTCCTCAGCGGCGCCATGGGGCAATCCGGCCTCTTTCATCTGTGTCAACAGACGATCGACCGACGCGCCCACCACCTCTGCGAGTTGCTGTACTGTCACCTGCGCCATTCACTAATCTCCTTGCTACCCTGTTTCTGTGCCATCAAACCTGCCGTGTCAGCGTACTATTGCGCTGTCTCTTCAGCTTCGGCAAACCAGGGTGCTCTTGCGGTCATAATCAATTCGCCCGCACGTTCTTCAGTCATATCTGGAATATCCATGATGTCATCGACACCCTGCTCTGCCAGGTCTTCCATGGTGACGATCTCACGACTGGCCAGAATATAGGCCAGGTGCTTGTCCATGCCGTCCATAGTCAGCAGATCTTCCGCGGGCTCTTGCGCACCCAATTGCTCCTCAGATGCAATTGCCTGCGTAAGCAGTGCATCCTTGGCGCGCGCGCGGAGCTCGGCGGCGATATCGGCGTCGAAACCCTCAATTGCGGTCATTTCTTCCAGTGGCACATAGGCCACTTCCTCCAGAGTGGTAAAACCTTCTTCCACCAGGATTTCCGCGACGTCCTCGTCTATGTCGAGCTGCTCCATAAACAGGTTGATAACTTCGCCTGCCTCGGCCTCGTGCTTGTCGGCGGCATCTTCAAGGCTCATCACGTTAATGGTCCAGCCGGTAAGTTCACTGGCAAGACGCACATTCTGGCCGGAGCGACCGATCGCCTGTGCGAGGTTATCTTCGGAGACCGCGACGTCCATCGTGCCGCTGTCTTCGTCCACGACAATGGATTCCACCTCTGCCGGCGACATCGCGTTAATAACCAGCTGCGCGGGGTTGTCATCCCACAGCACGATATCCACCCGCTCGTTGTCGAGCTCGTTCGATACCGCCTGCACGCGCGAGCCGCGCATGCCAACACAGGCACCTACCGGATCAATACGCTGATCATTGGTTTTGACGGCAATCTTGGCGCGGGAGCCCGGATCGCGTGCAGCTGCACGAATCTGGATAACTTCTTCGGCAATTTCCGGCACTTCAATCTTGAACAGTTCAATCAACATTTCCGGGCAGGAACGGCTCAGAATCAGCTGTGGGCCACGGGCCTCTTCGCTGATTTCCTTGAGAATGGCGCGCACCCGGTCGTTAACCCGGAACGTTTCGCGGCCCACCAACTGGTCTCGCGGCAACAGCCCTTCAGCGTTGTTTCCCAGATCCACGATAACGTTATCGCGGGTCACCTTTTTGACCGTGCCGGATACCAGCTCGCCCACCTTGCTCATGTACTGCTCTACTACCTGCGCGCGCTCGGCGTCGCGCACACGCTGCACAATCACCTGCTTCGCAGTCTGGGCGGCGATGCGGCCGAAGCCCACGTTCTCAACCTGCTCCTCGTAAATATCCCCAGGTACCAGCGAGGGATTCATCTCGATGGCTTCCTCGGTAGTAAGCTGGGTACCAAGCAGGGCCATTTCGTCGTCGGGCACAACCAGCCAACGACGCACGGTGACATAGTCGCCACTTTCACGGTCGATGGTGACGTGTATTTCCGCCTCCTCGTCGTACCGCTTCTTGGTAGCCGTTGCCAATGCGAGCTCTATCGCTTCAAAGATGATGTCTTCCGACACCCCTTTCTCATTGGATACAGCTTCAGCCACCAATAGAATTTCTTTTGTCATCTCAAGCCTCGCCTGTTCGCTTACCGCGTTATACGCGGGGTTCTATCCGCGCTTTATCTACAGCGCTGTGGGGCAATAAATACTCGTGATCATCAACCCGGATCACCACATCTTCACCCTCTATACCTGTTAAAACGCCCTTGAATTTGCGCCGACCCTCAAACGGGGTGCGCAAACGCAATTCCAGCACCTCACCCACGTATGCGGGGTACTGATCCAGCCTGAACAGCAGGCGGTCCATCCCGGGGGAAGACACTTCCAGCGCGTACTCCCCTGTAATGGGGTCCTCGACATCCAGCACGCTACTCACCTGCTCGCTGACCCGCGCGCAATCCTCTACAGTGATACCGCTCTCTGCATCGATATAAACCCGCAAAACACTATGCCGGCCCTGCGAGATGTACTCTACGCCCCACAATTCAAAGCCGAGAGCTGCAACTGTGGCGCCCAACATGTCGTTGATCTGTTGATCTTTTGTCGCCATGGACGAACGTTTTCTCCAAGTACGAAAAAGCCCCTAAAAAGGGGCTTTTTCATATTCACACTGTCGGTCAAAGGAGCTGACAGTGATCAATTGGTAGCGGGGGCCGGATTTGAACCGACGACCTTCGGGTTATGAGCCCGACGAGCTACCAGGCTGCTCCACCCCGCATCAAAACTTCCTCGCTGTAAAGGCCCCTTGGCGCTTTACATTGTGCCGATCTCGTCGTTCCGGCCCAAATTCGAGGCTGTGCATTATAGGTATCGCCCCCTGCCGGGTCAACCGTCTCCCGGGGGAAATTCTACACTATTTTCCAACGGGGTTGCGGCCGGCACACCGGGTTGCAGGGTCTTGATTTCCGAGCTTTTTTTCTGAAATTTGATTTGACTACCCGAGACGACCGAGGCGCGCACCAGACAGAGGCAATTAGGCCTGGCCAGGCGGGCCTCGCTGGCTATCCAGCACCGCCGGGATCAATCACCCCGCGCGCAAGCTGGTCCCGTTCGATGCTCTCGAACAGGGCTTTGAAATTGCCCTCACCGAAGCCATCGTCTTCCTTGCGCTGGATAAACTCGAAAAACATCGGACCCAGAGCATTTTCCGAGAATATCTGCAGCAACAAGCGCGGCTCACCGCCCTCTGTGCTGCCATCCAGCAGTATCCCGCGGCGTTGAAACTCATCCACCGGCTCACCGTGACCGGGCAGGCGCTCCTCAAGCATCTCGTAATAGGTTGCAGGCGGAGGAGACATAAACTTCTGGCCACGGGCTTTCAAACGGTCCCAGCACGCCAGCAGGTCGTCACAGGCAAAGGCAATATGCTGGATGCCCTCGCCATTGTAGGCCATCAGGAATTCCTCGATCTGGCCACCACCGGTGCTCTCCTCATTCAGAGGAATCCGAATTTTTCCGTCGGGGGCAGTCATCGCCTTGGACAACAGGCCGGTGTATTCGCCCTTGATATCGAAGTAGCGAATCTCCTTGAAATTGAACAGCTTCTCGTAGTAATTCGCCCAGTACTGCATGCGGCCGCGATACACGTTGTGTGTCAGGTGATCCAGCGTGTGGAAGCCGCAGCCCTCGGGCTTACGGTCTACCCCCTCAAGCCAGGTGAAATCAATGTCATAGATGCTGACACCCTCTTCATAGCGATCGATAAGGTACACCGTGGCACCGCCAATACCCTTGATGGCAGGCAGGCGCAGCTCCATGGGTCCGGTTTCCACTTCAACCGGCTCGGCTCCGCACTCCAGTGCACGGGCATAAGCTGCCCGGGCATCCCTGACCCTGAATGCCATACCGCAGGCGGAGGCTCCGTGTTCACGAGCGTAATAATAGGCGTGGCTGCCGGGTTCATAATTGGTAATAAAGTTAATATTCCCCTGCCGCCAGAGCGATACATTCTTGGAGCGGTGCACCGCAACCCGGGTAAAGCCCATCACCTCGAATACCGGCTCAAGCACCCCCTCTTCGGGCGCGGTGAACTCAACAAATTCAAAGCCGTCCAGCCCCATGGGATTTTCAAATAAATCGGCCATAACATTTCCTCTATCCAGTAGCACCAGCGCGGCGCCCGGTATCGTTGTCAATATACAGTGATTATAGACGGCACCACCCCAGCATTGAATTCATGCTGATTTCGCCTTTCAGTTTATATGTCCATCAACGTTGACATATAACGATACTTCCACTAGTCTCGACATATGGACATACAACAAGCTCTTATTATGTTTGACGCCCTCTCCCAGGAAACCCGCCTGGGTGCGTTTCGCCTGCTGGTGCAGGCCGGTACCGAGGGGCTGGCCGCTGGTGTGCTGAGTGAAAAGCTGGGCACTCCGCATAACACGCTGTCCTTCCACCTCAATCACCTGTCGAATGCCGGTATCGTCTCCTCCCGCAAACGCGGGCGGTCGGTCATCTATACAGCCAATTTCGATCTTACCCACGATCTCATCGGCTTTATGGTCAGGGACTGTTGCAGCGACGAATTCGCCAGCATGCGGCAGGACAGCAGCAGCGATTGCTCGATTATTGAACTCGCAAACTGCTGCACCCCCATCGCAAAGCCACAACTCTAGATTACGGAGAACTCTATGAAACGCATGCACGTACATGTCGGTGTCGAAAGCCTCGACCAGGGCATCAAGTTTTACAGCGCACTATTTAACAGCGAACCGGTAAAGACCAAGCCCGACTACGCCAAATGGATGCTGGACGACCCACGCCTGAACTTTGCCATCTCCACCCGGGCGGGCGCGACCGGTGTCGATCATCTCGGGCTGCAGGTGGATGATGACGCGGAACTGGAAGAGTTGCGCGAGCGGCTCAAGCGCGCGGACATGACCCTGCTCGATGAAGGTGAGACCGTGTGTTGTTATGCCCGCTCCGACAAGACCTGGGTAAAGGACCCCTCCGGTGTCGCCTGGGAAACCTATCGCACCATGGCGGAAGCCAGGGCCTATACCAGTGACGAAGCGACAGCGATGGCCACAGCCGACAGCTTGCCTGAACCCGAGGGCAAAGATAACGCTCACGCCGTTGCAGCAAGGCCTGCAGGAAGCTGTTGCTGAACGAGGCCCGCTGCTCATGAAAAAAGTTCTCGTGCTCTGCACCGGTAATTCCTGCCGCTCCATCATGGCGGAAGCCCTGATAAACCAGTTGGCTGGTGGTGCTTACCAGGCACAAAGCGCCGGCAGCAGACCTGCTGGCTATGTCCACCCTCTCGCCATAGAAACACTGAAGCATCACGGTGTTGAGGTTGATGCCGCGCGCAGTAAGTCCTGGGATGAGCTCGCCACCCAGCCCTTCGATACCGTGATCACCGTGTGCGATCAGGCGGCGAACGAGAGCTGCCCCATTTTCCCGGGCAAGCCCCACAAGCTGCACTGGAGCATCCCCGACCCGGCCAAGGCCAGCGGCAGTGACGAGGAAATCACCCGGGCGTTTAACAACGCCTATCAATTATTGAAATCCCGCATCGAAAAGGAATTGCTGTGAGCACCAACACCGCGTCGCCATTGGGTTTGTTTGAGCGCTATTTGTCGGTATGGGTGGCGCTCTGCATTGCAGCGGGTGTGACGCTGGGTATCGTCTTACCCGGGCTGTTCCAAAGCGTTGCCCGCATCGAGTATGCCAGCGTAAACCTGGTGGTGGCCGTTTTCATCTGGGTAATGATTTACCCGATGATGATTAACGTGGATTTCGCCTCCCTCAAGGATGTCGGCAAAAAACCCAAGGGCCTGTGTATCACTCTGGTGGTGAACTGGCTGATCAAACCCTTCACCATGGCGGCCCTGGGCATCGTTTTTTTCGAATATATTTTTGCCGGCCTGGTCGACCCGCAAACCGCCCGGGAATACATCGCCGGCATGATACTGCTGGGCGTGGCGCCCTGCACCGCCATGGTGTTTGTCTGGAGCCAACTGGTGCGCGGCGACGCCAACTACACGCTGGTGCAGGTGTCTATCAATGACATCATCATGGTGTTCGCTTTTGCGCCGCTAGCGGCCCTCCTGTTGGGTGTTACCAATATTGTCGTACCCTGGGAAACGCTGCTGTTATCTGTCGTGCTGTACGTGGTGATCCCCCTGCTGGCGGGCTATGCCACGCGCAAAATACTGGACCGCTCAGGTCAGCACGAACGCATCGCCCGGTTTACGGAAAGTGTAAAACCCTTTTCCATCATGGGCCTGCTCGCCACCGTGATACTGCTGTTCGGATTCCAGGCACAAACCATTCTCGACAAACCCCTGGTCATTGCCCTGATCGCCATTCCCCTGCTGATCCAGAGCTACGGCATCTTTGCCATCGCCTACGGCTGGGCGTACCTGTGGCGCGTGCCGTTCGACACAGCGGCCCCCGCCGCGCTGATCGGCACATCGAACTTCTTTGAGCTGGCAGTGGCCGTGGCAATCAGCCTGTTCGGCTTGAATTCCGGCGCCGCGCTGGCGACGGTGGTGGGCGTGCTGGTTGAAGTGCCCGTGATGTTGTCGCTGGTGTTCCTGGCAAACAAAACCCGGCAGCACTTCGTGCAGTCCAACTGAGCCCTATTTGCGTTTGCCATAGCGGCGGGCCTGCTGGATGGGTGGAGCGCAAGCCTTCACGAAGACGCTGCGCTCTCCGCGCTCAGGCCAGGCGGCGCCGGCGGAACCAGAGGACGCCCAGGCCCGCGAGCAGAAGCGGTGCGCTGGCTGGCGTCGGGACGGTAATGGCCTCTTCTGGGCCAGTAATGACCTCTATGCGAAGCGTGAAAGAGGTGCCCTGGTAGGCCGCCCCATCGATCGCGTAATTAATATTGAGGTTGGCCAGATCTTCGATCACCCCCGAACCAAGCGTTTGACCGAAATTAGCTACGACGTCTTCGAGACTTGTAAAAGTCTCCGGCGCAATGCTGGTCAAGATGCCACCAACAAAGCCGCGCCGCTGCTCCCAGCCCGCGTCCGTCAGCCAGGCGATCAGCAGGTCATCGGTGTCGGGGTCGTTGTCATCATCCCAGAAGGCACCTGTCGGAACGTCGTCCAGGGACATCAAGAGACCAAACAGGCTGCTGTAGGGCCCGAAGATTCCGTTGCTGGTGATCTGGTCATTCTCCCCCTCGGTGAATGCCGCAATATTGAAGCCGGCGCTTGCGTCTGCAAAGAAGCCATCGAGATCAAAGTTGTTATTCGTGTCAGCGTCGCCAAACAGACCAAACGGAAACTGGCTCGTGGCCGGCAGGTTGTTATCACCGAAAAGAAAGCTGGTCGAGAAGCTCAGCCCGTCGTCCGACTGCGACTGGACGAAATCCTGGCCGACGCCGTTGCCGAGCGAGATCACAAAGTCGACGATGTCACTACCCGTGTCGTTGATCAGCCGGTGAAAGACGCGATAAAGACCGCCTTCTGAATCGCCCTGCGGATCGGTGTCGAACACGAAGTCCACGGGCCCGGGGCCGGTCAGGACGTTCTTGAAACGCTTGCCACTCTGGAAGGGGCTGCTGCAGGTTGCAGAGCTGCTGGCCATGATGCAGCCGCCCGCACTGGAGCCGCCCGCCGAAAACGGCTGGTTCACGATCTTGAGTCCAGGCGCTATCGCTTCATCACCGTCGAAGATGACCTTGCCACTCGTCGTCGCGCCGGTTGCGCTGGGAGCGCGGTCGTAGATTACGGTTTCACCCGCGCCATCGGTGCCAGTCGTTGTTACGACATTGTTGCCATTCCAGCCGGAGATTATTGCAGCGTGGCCCAAATTGGACGCTGTTCCCGCAAAGACGAGAACAGCAGCAGAGTGTAAAAGACGTTGAGAAACCTTCATAATTTGTATCCTGGCTACTATTTGTTAAAGATGTGCTCGTCTGAGTGACAACCACTACCAATAACCACGCACAACACATGCCAATATAGTTATATCGTTATAACTCAATAGCTTAAGGCAGAGCAGAGAAAGTTAGCCGCACCAGTCCACGGCATCCTCGTCTAGTTTGTAAAGTATTTCGACAATATGAACACGTCACTCTGTGGCCAGCCGACAGATCGAGTGGTTGACCGCTGAGAGGTGAAAGCAGCCGCAAGATTAAGACCAGAGTCGAGTGTTTTTGACTGGTTGCGAGCGCCCGCCTAGCATCGAAAGCGAGCATCGTTCGTGATTTTTTAGGCGACTTTAGGTGAGATAAAAAAGCATTAGATCGTGTAGATTATTGATTTTATTAAAATAATGGTGCCGAAGGCGGGACTTGAACCCGCACGAGCATAGCTCACCACCCCCTCAAGATGGCGTGTCTACCAATTCCACCACTTCGGCTTGTTTATTACTTGTCCAGTTCTGGCAGGTCTCCCCCGGGTGCCACCACTGCCGGCAACTCTTCCTCGATGACCGGCAGTTCCTGCTCGGGCACCGGTGCGGCGACTTCGGCGGCAATGGGTATGTCCAGATCCAGTTCGTTTCCAACTTCAGATTTCTGGGTAGCGAGCAAAGCCAGGCCAAAGCTGGTGGCAAAAAACAGTACCACCAGCCAACCTGTCGCCTGGGTCAGTACATTGCCGCTGCCGCTGGAACCAAACAAGGTCTGCGACCCGCCTGCGCCGAAAGACGCTCCCATATCTGCACCCTTGCCCTGCTGCAACATGATCAGGCCGATAATCGCCAGGGCGACCAGCAGGTGCACTACCAAAATAATCTGTTCCATATTCTCTCTGGCCCCCTGGGGGCGCCTCAGTTCTTTCGTGTATAGGCCTCTCAGGCCCTTCCTGCACCGACAATTGCGAGGAATTCTCCCGCATCCAGTGCCGCGCCCCCTACAAGAGCGCCGTCAATATCCTCTTGAGCAAACAATTCTGCCGCATTCGCGGCCTTTACACTGCCACCGTACAACAGGCGTGTATCATCTGCTGCAACACCGGCTATATCCGCGAGACAAGTGCGGATAAACGCATGCATGGCCTGTGCCTGGTCCGGGCTCGCGGTAAGTCCGGTTCCTATTGCCCATACCGGCTCGTAGGCTATCACCAGCCCTGTCAGGCCACCCTGATTGTCCAGGGCGCCGCGCAGCTGCTTTGCCACTACGGCCTCTGCTTCTCCCGCCTCGCGCTGTTCGCGAGTTTCGCCGACGCATACTATGGGGCGTAACCCTGCCGCGACCGCCGCGCCCAGTTTTGCCGCAACCAGCTTGTCAGATTCGCCGTGGTACTGGCGGCGCTCAGAGTGTCCGAGGATCACCCACTGGCAGCCAATATCAGCCAGCATCCCGGCCGCCACCTCACCGGTATAAGCCCCGGAATCCATATGGCTGCAATCCTGAGCCCCTACGGCAACAACAGAACCGGCACAAAGCTCCAACGCTTGCGCCAGGTGCACATAGGTAGGACAAACCGCGACCTCAGCTCTTTCGGCGGGCATGGAATCCAGTATGCCCTGCAGTAAAGAGCCCACACTGGCCCGGGTGCCGTGCATTTTCCAGTTACCTACAACCAGCGTCTGGCGCATGCGGCCTCCCGGCATAAAAAGCGGCGCAATCTTACCCAAGATACGCCTGTGTTACAAGCGGGACCGGCGGGCAGCAGCAGCGGCGAGCGAAGAACTTCCACCCCGGCACCTCAACCCAATTCGCGCTCCACCTCAACAGCCAACCCGGCGCACAGCGTTTCCACCTCAGCGGCATCATCGCCTTCTACCATGACCCGCACTTTGGGCTCCGTGCCTGAGGGCCTGAGCAAAACGCGGCCGCGCTCCCCCAACTGCCCCTCAACTTTTGCTACAGCGGCGGCAACTGCGGGGAATTCCGCAAGATTGACCTTGCCCGCAACAGCGACATTGATCATACACTGTGGGTATTTTTTCATGCCGGCACGAAACTCAGCGACGCTCTTGCCGGAGGACTTGAGCGCAACCAGTACCTGTAATGCTGCAACGATGCCATCTCCCGTGGTAGTGACATCGGAACAGATAATATGCCCGGACGACTCCCCCCCCAGAAACCACCCTTCTGCTTCCATTCGCTCTTTGACGTAGCGGTCGCCAACCTGCGCCCGGGCAAATTCCAGGCCCTCGGCTTTCAGCGCCAGTTCGAGGCCGAGGTTAGACATCAGGGTGCCGACTACACCGGCACCACCGTAGCCCTTGGACAAACGATACATGGCGATCATATATATGAGTTCATCCCCATCCACCAGCTCGCCGTCACCGTCCACAAACAACACGCGGTCGCCGTCACCGTCAAATGCAATACCCAGGTCCACGCCCCGCTCCCGCACCAGCGCAGAAAGCGCTGCAGTATCAGTAGAACCCACGCCCTCGTTGATATTGAAACCGTCGGGCGCAATACCAATACTGGTCACTTCGGCGCCAAGCTCACTGAATACACTGGGTGCGATATGATAGGTAGCGCCGTGAGCGCAATCCACGGCAATGCGCAGACCGCGCAGATTAAAACCCTCGGGAACGGTCGATTTACAAAACTCGATATATCGCCCCGCCGCATCCACCACCCGCAGCACCTTGCCAATTTCCCTGGACTGAACGGTGGTCACTTGCTGCTCCAGTTCGGCCTCGATAGCGTGTTCAATCTCGTCTGGTAACTTGGAACCCGCAGCGGAAAAGAATTTGATGCCATTGTCGTAAAAGGGGTTGTGTGAAGCGCTGATCACAATGCCGGCAACAGCCGCCTGGGTGCGGGTCATCAGTGCCACCGCGGGTGTTGGCATGGGCCCCAGCAGTTTGACATTGACTCCGGCCGCCACCAGCCCCGCCTCCAATGCCGACTCAAACATATAGCCCGATACCCGGGTATCCTTGCCGATAATCACCGTACAGCGCCCCTCGCCACCGGCCTCGCGGGCGAAAACCCGGCCGCTGGCCCAACCCAGCTTGAGCATAAAGTCCGGCGTGATCGGCGCCTCGCCCACCAGCCCTCGAATACCGTCCGTACCAAAATAGCGTTTGCTCATCTATCTTCAGCTCCCTTCAAGGCTGTCCACATGGCCACTGCATCGTGGGTGGCGGCCACATCGTGTGTTCTTATGATCGCAGCGCCGCGTTCCGCTGCCAGTACCGCCAGCCCCAGGCTGGCCGGTAACCTCTGCCCCACTTCGCGGCCAATCAGTTTCCCTATCATCGACTTGCGCGAAAACCCCACCAGCAAGGGCAAGCCCAACTGCGTGAACCGGGGCAGTGCAGCAAGCAGCTGCAGATTGTGTTGCACCGATTTACCAAAGCCAAAGCCGGGGTCCAACACCAGCCGCTGCCGATCGATGCCAACCGCCTCACAGGCTGCAACCCGCGCTGCCAGGAAGCGCTCTACCTGCGTCGCTACATCGTTATAAGTGGGCTGCTCCTGCATGCTCCCCGGATCGCCCTGCATATGCATCAGGCAGACCGGCAACCCGGTGGCAGCAGCAGCCTCCAGTGCCCCCTCACGTAACAGGGCACGTACGTCGTTCAGCATACCCGCCCCGCTGGAGGCGGCTTCAATCATTAGAGCCGGGGAACTGGTATCGACAGAAATAATGACATCCAACTCACCAGCTATCCGCTCCACGAGTGGCAGAACACGGTCCATTTCCTCAGCAGAGCTTACCGCAATGGCGCCCGGCCGGGTGGATTCACCACCAATATCGAGAACCAGCGCACCCTCTGCCACCATGTCGCGCGCGCGCGACATGGCAAGATCGAGATCGAGACAGGCTGACTGGTAAAGGGTACCGCCATCGGAGAAGGAATCCGGCGTGGTATTGATCACTCCCATGATCACAGGGCGGGACAGATTGAGCGAACGCCCGGCGCATTGCAGCACCGGGGCATTGTGTTCAGAAATTGAGGTCAAAGTCCCGACGGGTGGGCCCCGGCGCTAGTGCTCGCCTGCGGGCCCGCCGATCGGGCTGCCACCCTGTTCGGTATCGGATGAAGTTGCACCCGTGCCAGGGGGGCTGTCGCTACCCGCATCATCGCCCCAGTCTGCAGGCTCGCGAGGCTCACGGCCCGCCATAATGTCATCGATCTGATTGGCATCAATAGTCTCATAGAGCATCAGCGCCTTGGACATGGCGTGCAGTTTATCGACGTTGTCTGCCAGCAGTTTCTCCGCTGTTTCGTAGCAGTCGTCGATGATCTTGCGCACTTCCTCATCGATCATCTTGGCGGTTTCGCCCGACAGTGATTTGTGGGACTGCCCGGCGCTGCGACCCAGAAAGACTTCCTCGTCAGCCTCGTCGTACATCAGCGGCCCCATCTTCTCCGAGAGACCCCACTTGGTAACCATCTTCCGCGCGATATCGGTTGCGCGTTGAATATCGTTGGACGCGCCGGTGGTCACACCATCCTTGCCCAGGGTCATTTCCTCGGCGATACGGCCGCCGAACAGGCTGCATATCTGGCTGATAATAAAGCGCCGGCTGTGGCTGTAGCGATCTTCTTCCGGCAGAAACATGGTCACACCAAGAGCGCGACCCCGGGGAATAATACTGACCTTGTACACCGGGTCGTGTTCCGGCATCAGTCGCCCGACGATGGCATGGCCCGCCTCGTGGTAGGCCGTGTTGCGCTTCTCGTCCTCGGACATGACCATGGATTTGCGCTCGGCGCCCATCATGATCTTGTCCTTGGCCAGCTCAAACTGGGTCATACCCACAGTGCGCACACCGGCACGGGCGGCGAACAACGCCGCTTCGTTAACCAGGTTGGCCAGGTCGGCACCGGAAAACCCCGGGGTACCCCGGGCAATTTTGCTGGCCTCGACATCCTCGTTCAGGGGCACCTTGCGCATATGCACTTTCAGAATCTGCTCGCGGCCGCGAATATCCGGCAGGCCTACCACCACCTGGCGGTCAAAGCGCCCGGGGCGCAGCAGTGCCGGGTCCAGCACATCCGGGCGGTTAGTGGCGGCAATCACGATCACACCATCGTTAACCTCAAAACCGTCCATTTCCACCAGCAACTGGTTCAGGGTTTGCTCGCGCTCATCGTGCCCGCCGCCGAGACCGGCACCGCGGTGACGGCCTACAGCGTCAATTTCGTCAATGAATATGATGCAGGGAGCCTGTTTTTTGGCCTGATCAAACATATCCCGCACACGTGAAGCACCCACACCGACAAACATTTCTACAAAGTCGGAGCCGGAGATGGAGAAAAAGGGCACTTTGGCCTCACCGGCAATGGCCTTGGCCAGCAGTGTTTTACCCGTGCCGGGTTGACCTACCATCAATACGCCCCGCGGAATGCGGCCACCCAGCTTTTGGAACCGGCTGGGGTCTCGCAGGAAGTCCACCAGTTCCTTGACGTCCTCCTTGGCCTCATCCACTCCTGCCACGTCGGCGAAAGTGGTGGTTATCTGGTCCTCGCCCAACAGGCGCGCCTTGCTCTTGCCGAAGCTCATCGGGCCGCCGCGACCGCCGGCACCTCCCTGCATCTGGCGCATAAAAAACATAAACACCGCGATGATAATCAGGATCGGGAAACTGGCCACCAGCAACTGGCTCCAGACGCTCTGTTGCTCCGGCTTGCGACCCTCCACCACAACATTGTGTTGCAGCAGGTCATCAATCAGCTTGGGATCTTCCACCATGGGGCGGATAGTCTCAAAATTGCTACCGTCATAGCGCTCGCCGGAAATGGTAAGACCGTCCACTACCACCCGCTTCACCCGATCAGTCTGGATCTCCTGGATAAACTCGGAATACCCCACCTGTTCGACCTGACTATTCGGGTTGAAGTTGTTGAATACCGACAACAACACCGCGGCAATGACCAGCCAAAGCAGTAAGTTTTTAACCATATCGTTCAATACTGTTACCTCACCAAGGATTCCGGACAGGTTTCCAATCAACCCCGCCCTGTTGCAGGCTGGGGCAGGAAAGATGTGACAGCCTCTCGCTCCGTTAATTATAGCCAAGTCCCGCACTTCAGGCGGGAGACGGGTGAGCCCGCTGGGGCTCTGATACTAGATACGCACAAAAATCGTTTTCGGGTCTAATTTACTACAGTTGGGGCGATCACTCCATGTTTCAACCCTTCTGACAAGATGCCACCGGGAAGAGTCCATTCGAGATAAGCGCCGGGAAAGCCTCAGCGGCCCTGAAAATCCTTCGCCACCAGATAGACTTCCCGGGAACGCGGCCGTGAGGCCTTGGGTTTACGGGTCACCAACTTGCCAAAAGACCCCTGCGCTTCCCGAAACAGCCCGTCAAAGCCCTCGCCCTGGAAGATTTTGCTGACAAATACACCACCGGGTGCCAGCACCTGCCGCGCCATATCCAGCGCAAGCTCCACTAAGTACATAGACCGCGGCTGGTCCACTGCGTTCATTCCGCTCATGTTCGGGGCCATATCGGAAATCACCAACTCCACGGTAGAATCACCGATGGCAGCCAGAATCTGCTCGAACACTTCATCCGTGGTGAAATCCCCTTCGATAAATTCCACCCCGGCAATACTGTCCATGGGCAGAATATCCGAGGCAATCACCCGGCCGGAGTGGCCTACCAGCCCCGCTGCCACCTGCGACCAGCCCCCCGGTGCGCTGCCCAGATCCAGTATTGTCATGCCCGGCCTGATCAACCGGTCTCGCTCCTGGATCTCCAGCAACTTGTAACAGGCACGTGATCTGTAGCCCTCGCGCTGGGCCAGCAGCACATAATGGTCGTCGTGATGCTCTTTCAGCCAGGCCTTGCTGGAAGATTTCTTTTTTGCCATGGGTATCCGGTTTCTCAGGAAGAGCTGAATGTGTAAAATGCACGCCCGCCAGCACGAGTGCAGGCGTATTGTACCTTGGAATGATTATGAGCAAGAGAGCAAAACACGACATTAAGCAACTGCGTGCGATGGGCCATAAACTCAAGCCGGTTGTCACGGTTGCCGGTAACGGTCTTACTGACACCGTTTACGCCGAGCTGGAGCGCGCCCTGAGCGACCACGAACTGATCAAGATAAAGCTGGCAGTGGGCTCACGGGAGGCCCGGGCTGCAATGACCCGGGAGATCTGTGACCGCTCTGGCGCGGAACTGGTGCAAAGCATTGGCAACGTGGCTGTTATCCTGCGCCGGGCCGCACAACCGGACCCCCGCCTGTCCAACCTGATACGCCCCCTGTAACATCCCGGCCCATGGCGGATATTCTCGAATTCCCCTCAAAACAAGCCCAGGGCCTTGCCTACCTCGACCGCGAGCTGCGGGCACTGCTGACAGAGCGCGGTGCCGATGACCGATTGATCGACTTTGCGGTCAGCCAGCTTACCCGCACGTACGCCCAGTTAAGCGAGTCAGAGCAATACTCTTTCAGCGTGGAGCTGCCAGCCGCCATACCATCAGAAGAAAGAGACTCCCTCTACCGGCAAATCAATACCGGCCTGGAGGGTATACGCGCGGAAAATCATTCACTGATGGTCAAGTTGATTGCCAGGCTGGTGCTGGCAGAAGTCCGGCTGTTCCAGCACGAGCGCAGCGAGTAGCGGCACTCAGGAGAAGGCTTCCGCCACATGGTAGATGGCCAGGGCTGCGGCATAGGCGAACAACAGGTACCCGACGAACATCTTCATCGCCAGCGCCCCCGAGCCAGTTTCCTTTGAAAGTATGGCTACAGTGGAGACACATTGCAGCGCAATAGCAAAGAACACCAGCAACGCCAGCCCGGAGCCCAGAGGTAGGTCACTGGACTGGATGTGCTGCACCAGTGGCGTCATATTTTCGTCAGCAGACTCGATACCGAAGATCGTGCCCAGGGTTCCCACGAACACCTCCCGCGCCAGAAACGAGGTGAGGATAGCCACCGCATAGCGCCAGTCCAGGCCCAGCGGTGCAAACAGGGGTTCCACGATGTGGCCGAGGTAACCCAGCCAGGATGTGCCCAGGTCCGTGCCCTCATTCGGAAAATAGCCCAGTATCCAGATCACCACGGTGACCGCGAAAATAATCTTTCCCGCCTTGGTGACAAAGTGCTTGGAGCGGTTCCATGCGTTTCGTAACAAGGGGCCCAGCCCGGGTATCCGATAAGGTGGTAATTCGAGTACAAATGGCAGGTCGTTGTAGTGGTCCTTGCTGGTGCGCGAGATCAGCCCGGTCACCAGCAGGCCGCAGAACATGCCAAAAAAATAAATGCAGAACATGGCGAGGCCCTGCCACCCCAGCAGCCCACCGAAGGCTGTGCCGGAGGGAATAAAGGCGGCGATAATCAGCGTATACACAGGCAACCGCGCGGAACAGGGCATTAGCGGGATAGCCATGTAAGTGAGCAAGCGTTTGCGCGGGGAATCAATGGCCCGGGCGGCATAGATTCCGGGAATGGCGCAGGCCACACCGGACAGCATGGGGATAAAGCTCTTGCCCGTGAGGCCGAACAGGCGCAACGGCTTGTGACAGATGAGGGCAGCGCGCGCCATATAACCCGAGTCTTCCAGCAGACCTATGATAAACGTCAGCACAAAAATCTGCGGCACAAATACCAGAAACGCACCAATGCCGCCAAACAGGGCATCCGACGTGAAATCCCTGGCCATATGGTTACTGAACAGCGGCACGACGATTTCGGCCAGGGCAGACAGAGTGGATTCAACCGCTTCCATGGCGGGCGCCGACCAGGTAAAGATGGACTGAAACAGCAGGTACATGATGGCAAAGAACGCAAAGCCGCCCGTCACTGAATGAAGAAAGAAACTGTCCAGCCGGGTCTGGGTACGCACCAGAACGTCGCCCTTGGGACCAAAGCGCTGTGACAGTTGGTGCGCAGTACCGCGAAGCAGCACATCGGGTACGCCAATCAAGTGTGCGCGTGGTGGCTGGGCGGCCAGATTCCGGTTGGCTTTGATGTGCTCAATCACGGCCTCAATGCCTTTGCCGGTGCGCGCCGAGATGGGCAGTACCGGCGTGTGCAGGGCCGCACTGAGTTCCGCTATATCCAGCGACAAATCATGGTTGTCCAAGACGTCGATCAAATTAGCCAGCACTATCACCGGCTTGCTGTGACGCTCGCAGTCGCGGATCACCTGCAGTGTGAAATAGAGGCTTTTTTCCAGGCGGGTCGCATCAATCACGCACAAAACCTGTTCAACTTCCGGGTCCTGCAGGGCGCGATGAAAATGTTCTACCGCCACCTTCTCATCGGCCGAGATGGCCTGCAAGGAGTAGGTCCCTGGAAAGTCCACCAGATCCATATCGGGCAACGCGCGCATTTTGCCGATCCCGATATCCACCGTAATGCCGGGAAAATTGGCCACCTTATGATGCAGGCCGGTGAGCCTGTTGAACAGCAGGCTCTTGCCTGAATTGGGACTGCCAATAAGAATTGTTTTAGACATTGCTATCAATCAGCCTGACATGGATATGGTCGGCGATTTCCTCATCCAGCGAAAAAATCGTATTGCTGACCCGGTAAACCTTGGGAGCGCCATATGCCACGGTCTGGACACAGAGGACGATTTCTCCAGGATGAAAACCGAACTCCATCATACGGGTACGGTAATTCTCTGGAAGCACCTCGTCATAGCCCAGTATTTCGCAGCGATCGCCGGTTTTCAGGGACCAGAGGGAAAGGTTCATCGTGAGTAGGAGTACCGTCTTTGCTGTTGCCAAGGGGGGCTTTGCGGCCCGGAAAGCAGCAATAGTATCTTAAATGAGAATTATTTGCATAGAGGCCAGGTGCCAAATGGCACCGGCAGTGCTAAATATGCTGAACCTGGTCTATTTCGTACTCGATATCCCCACCGGGAGCGCGCACAACCACAACATCGCCCTCTTCCTTGCCTATCAGCGCCCGCGCTATGGGGGAACCCACGGAAATCAGGTTGCGTTTAACGTCTGCCTCATCCTCGCCAACGATGCGATAGGTCACCGTATCACCGGTTTCAATGTTGACCAGGTCTATGGTGGTCCCAAAAATGACCTTGCCTGTCTTGGGGATAGCCGTTACATCGATGACCTGGGCATTACCCAACTTGCCCTCGATCTCCATAACCCGGCCTTCCATGAAGCTTTGCTGTTCCCGCGCGGCGTGATACTCGGCATTTTCCTTTAAATCGCCGTGCGCCCTGGCCTCGGCAATGGCCTGGGTGATTTTCGGTCGCTCCACTCTTTTGAGACGATCCAGCTCTTCTCTCAGGGTTCTTTCCCCGGAAACTGTCATGGGAAATTTGTTCATGCCACTATGCTCCTGTGCAAATCTTGCAGGCGTCGTACAGTCTGGTCTCCCTCCTGCCTCAAGGCCATACAAACCGCCTCACCCGCCGCGAGAGTTGTAGTATAAAACACGTTGTGGGCCTCTGCCGTGGCGCGTATTGCCGCCGAGTCGGCGATCGCACGCCGCCCCTCGGTGGTGTTGATAATCAATTGTGCCTCATCATTTTTGATCATGTCCACAATATGAGGCCGCCCTTCCTGAACCTTGTTCACCCTGCGCACCTCCATGCCAGCCTGCTCCAATGCATCTGCAGTACCGGCTGTTGCAGCCAGTGAAAACCCCAGCGCCACCAATTCGCGGGCAGCCAGCACCAGGCCGGGTTTGTCCACATCCCGCACACTTAGCAGCGCCATACCACCAGTAGGCGGGGCGTGGCCGGCGGCCAGCTGGGCCTTGGCAAACGCGCTGGCAAAGGTGTCGCCAGTGCCCATGACCTCGCCGGTTGAGCGCATTTCCGGGCCCAAAATGGGATCCACACCGGGAAATTTCTGAAACGGCAGCACCGCCTCTTTAACGCAGAAATACGGGGGAATCACCTCGCGTGTAATGCCCTGGGATTCGAGACTCTGGCCCACCATGCAGCGCGCCGCGATCTTGGCCAGTGACACCCCAATGCATTTGGATACAAAAGGCACCGTGCGTGAGGCTCTGGGGTTCACCTCGATGACATAGGTTTCACCATCCTGCCAGGCCAACTGCACATTCATGAGGCCGATAACCCCCAGCTCCAGTGCCATCTGGCGAACCTGATCACGCATCTCGTCCTGCACCCGGGCATCGAGGCTGTAGGGTGGCAGGGAACAGGCAGAGTCGCCGGAGTGAACACCGGCCTGCTCGATATGTTGCATGATGGCACCGATCACCACCTGCTTGCCGTCGCTGACGGCGTCAATATCCACTTCGATAGCGGCGCTCAAAAAACGATCCAACAGTACCGGTGAGTCATCGGACACCCGCACCGCATCGCGCATATACCGCAGCAGATCTTCTTCCCTGTAGACAATCTCCATGGCCCGCCCGCCCAGCACATAGGAGGGACGAACCACCAGCGGATAACCAATTTTGCTGGCGGCCTCTATAGCGGCGTCAACACTGCGCACCGTGGTATTGTCCGGCTGCAGCAGGCCCAGCTTCTGGATCATCTGCTGGAAGCGCTCGCGATCCTCGGCCCGGTCAATGGCGTCCGGTGTGGTGCCGATAATAGGCACGCCCTGGGCCTCCAGGGCCCGGGCCAGTTTCAGCGGGGTCTGGCCGCCAAACTGGACAATCACACCCTTGGGTTTCTCCAGATCCACGATCTCCAGCACATCCTCCAGCGTGACCGGCTCAAAGTAGAGGCGGTCAGAGGTGTCGTAGTCTGTAGAGACCGTTTCCGGGTTGCAGTTGACCATAATGGTTTCATAGCCATCCTCGCGCATCGCCAGAACCGCGTGTACGCAACAATAATCGAACTCGATGCCCTGCCCTATGCGGTTGGGGCCACCGCCGATAACAAGAATCTTGTCTCTGCTGCTGGGCGCTGCCTCGCACTCCTCCTCATAGGTGGAGTACATGTAGGCAGTATCGGAGGCAAACTCCGCGGCGCAGGTATCCACACGCTTGTAGACCGGGCGAATACCCATACTGTGGCGGTGGGCACGTATTTTTGCCTCCGACGCAGCCAGCAGCACAGACAGACGCTCGTCGGAAAAACCCTTGCGCTTGAGTGAGAACATCTGGCGATAATCAATATCCGCCAGATTGACAGTTTTCAGACTGTCTTCCGTCTCTATCAGGTCTCTTATCTGCACCAGAAACCAGGGGTCAACCCCCGAGTAGCGGTAAATCTCTTCCAGCGGCATACCGGAACGGAACGCATCGCCGATATACCAGAGGCGTTCCGGCTTGGGATTGGACAGCTCGGACACCAGCTGCTCGCGCGCATCCGGGCTGTCTGTATCGATCATGTGCTCGAAACCGGCGGAGTCTACCTCCAGACCGCGCATGGCCTTTTGCAGCGATTCCTGAAAAGTACGCCCAATGGCCATTACCTCACCCACCGACTTCATCTGGGTGGTCAGGCGCGAATCTGCCGTGGCAAACTTTTCAAAGGCAAAGCGCGGAATCTTGGTTACAACATAGTCGATCGACGGCTCAAATGATGCCGGGGTCCTGCCACCGGTAATGTCGTTCAACAATTCATCCAGCGTAAAGCCCACGGCGAGCTTGGCCGCCACCTTGGCGATGGGGAAGCCTGTGGCCTTGGAAGCCAGGGCGGAAGACCTGGACACCCGGGGGTTCATTTCGATAATCACCATGCGCCCGGTTTTCGGGTCCTGCCCGAACTGCACATTGGAACCGCCGGTTTCCACCCCGATCTCACGCAGCACCGCCAGCGAGGCGTTGCGCATGATCTGGTATTCCTTGTCAGTCAGGGTCTGAGCGGGTGCCACGGTAATGGAATCACCGGTATGCACACCCATGGCATCGAAGTTTTCAATGGCGCAGACAATGATGCAGTTGTCGTTTTTGTCTCGCACCACTTCCATCTCGAACTCTTTCCAACCGATGAGGGACTCATCGATCAGCAACTCCTTGGTGGGCGATAAATCCAGGCCGCGTACACAGATTTTCTCAAACTCATCGCGGTTGTAGGCAATACCCCCCCCGGAGCCACCCATGGTAAAGGAGGGCCGGATGATGCAGGGAAAACCGATCTGGTCCAGAACCTGGAAAGATTCCTCAAGACTGTGTGCAAAGGCTGCGCGAGGTGTCTCCAATCCTATGCGCTTCATGGCCTGATCGAACAGCTGGCGATCCTCGGCCATGTCGATGGACTCCTTGGTCGCACCGATCATCTCAACACCGTACTTTTCGAGTACGCCTTCGCGGGCCAGGTCCAGCGCGCAGTTCAGCGCGGTCTGCCCTCCCATGGTAGGCAGCAGCGCATCGGGCTTTTCCGCCTCGATGATGCGCGACACAGTGCGCCACTCGATAGGCTCGATATAGGTGGCATCAGCCATCGCCGGGTCAGTCATAATGGTGGCGGGATTGGAGTTCACCAGAACAACCCGGTACCCCTCTTCCCGCAGAGCCTTACAGGCCTGGGCGCCAGAGTAATCGAACTCGCAGGCCTGGCCGATAACGATCGGGCCGGCGCCGAGAATCAGGATGCTCTTTATGTCAGTTCTCTTTGGCATACGGGATCAGTTTGTTCCTGTGGTGCGATCGCCCGAGTGGGCCGTCATCAGTTCAATAAAATGGTCAAAAAGCGGAGCGGCGTCATGCGGCCCCGGGCTGGCTTCAGGGTGGCCCTGGAAACTGAACGCGCGCTTATCTGTGCGATGAATCCCCTGCAATGTGCCATCGAACAGTGACTTGTGGGTAATCCTAAGATTGTCGGGGAGACTGCTTTCATCCACCGCAAAACCGTGGTTCTGGCTGGAAATCAGCACCGTCCCGTCATCAAGATTCTGTACCGGGTGGTTGGCGCCGTGGTGGCCGAACTTCATTTTCATGGTGCTGGCACCACTGGCGAGACCCAGTAGCTGGTGGCCAAGGCAAATGCCAAACACGGGAATGTCTGTCTCCAAAATAGCCTGGATCGCGGCGATGGCGTAGTCGCAGGGCTCCGGGTCCCCTGGCCCGTTGGACAGGAACACGCCATCGGGCTTCAATGCGAGAACTTCGGCGGCGGGGGTCTGGGCAGGCACCACCGTCAGGCGGCAACCGCGGTCAACCAGCATCCGCAGGATATTGCGTTTGATGCCATAGTCGTAGGCGACCACATGCCACGGCAGCTCATCCTCTGGTCGTGAGCTGTGACCAACGCCAAATACCCAACTGCCCTCATCCCAACTGTATGCCTCTGAGACTGACACCTCTTTGGCAAGATCCATCCCCTTGAGACCGGCAAAGCCCCGCGCAGCGGCCAGGGCGCGCTCTTCGTCGATATCCGGGCCTGCCATCAGGCAACCATTTTGCGCACCCTTGTCCCGGAGAATGCGGGTGAGCCGGCGCGTATCGATTTCGGCAATGGCGACGATACCGCGCTGCTCCAGATACTGCTGCAGGCCCTGCTCGTTGCGGTAATTACTGGCCATCAGCGGCAAATCCCGGATTACCAGGCCCGTCGCCCAGATAGCGGTGGACTCTTCATCCTCGGAGTTGGTACCGGTATTGCCGATATGTGGGTAGGTCAGCGTGACAATCTGCCGCGCGTAGGACGGATCGGTGAGAATTTCCTGGTAGCCGCTCATGGCGGTGTTAAAAACAACCTCACCCACCGATGTCCCCGTGGCGCCGATTGCCAGGCCTTTGAAAATACTTCCGTCTTCAAGCGCCAGAATGGCCGGACTGGTCAAGCAAACCTCCAACTTACAGCGGGAATAACGTTAGCCGTACGCCCCTCAGCCGGGCGCTCACAAAAAGGCGAGATGGGAAACCGCATCTCGCCTTTTCGCATGAATTCAGCTCTGGTCACTCACAGGGATAAAAAGGTGCCCGATGCGCTGGCCGGGCCTGTGAAATCTGGCGATGGATTGTATGTGATCAGCCTCTGACTGTCCAGACCGGGGAATGACGATAGTTACCTCGACTGAACTGGCCGGCAATTGCTTTGCCCTTGGATATCCCTATGATATGCAGTGTAGTAAATGCCTATCCAGCGATTCGCCCGCAGCGAATCCAACAGCGCCGCAGCTTCCCTGAAGGCCGCTCACAGGCACTGCCTAACCGCGATGGAGATATACCCGATTTGCCCGAGAAGCTGAGTCGCCACCAGACCACGGTGCTGATTATCGCCCTGATGACCACGGCGATGGGGCAGTCATTGGTGTTTGCCGTTCTCGCGCCACTCGGGCGAGAGGTGCAGCTGGGGGAATTGCAGATTACCTCCATTATCGCCATTTCGGCCCTGGTATTCGCGGTTGCGGCTCCCGCCTGGGGTCGCCTTAGCGACCGCGTTGGTCGCAAACCCATCATTATCACCGGGCTGGTGGGTTACGCCATTGGCACACTGGCATTCACCAGTGTCTTCTACGCCGGTCTAGCGGGTGTGCTCGCGGGCACCGCGCTCTACCTCATTCTACTTCTGGCACGCTGTGGCCAGGCACTGATTATGTCGGCGAGCAACCCCGCCGCTACCGCCTACGCAGCTGACCACTCCTCCCGTGACAAGCGCACCTCGACCATGGCCAGGCTCGGCACAGCCAATAGTATGGGTACTATTCTCGGCCCGGCGGTCAGTGGCGCACTGGCCACTTTTGGCCTGCTCGCCCCGCTGTACTTTGCCGCCGGCATGGCTGCCGTAGCGGCGTTGATGGTATGGCACCAACTGCCGGTCACACCCCGCCCGGACCTCACCATCCGCAGGACCAGCGCGCGATTGAAACTGACTGACCCGCGGCTACTGATGTTCCTGGCAACGGCTGTCGGCCTGTTCGTGGGATTTTCCGGCATTCAGCAAACCCTGGGGTTTCAGTTGCAGGACAAGTTGGGACTAACCGGTATCCAGACAGCACAGATGACCGGCGCCGCGCTGATGGTGTCGGCCGCCTTCACTTTTCTTATTCAGGTCACAGTCATGCAGCGCATGAAACTCAGGGCCAGCCTCTTCATCCGTCTCGGCTTGTTGTCTCTTTGCGTTGGCGCGTTGATCATAGCCAGTTTCAACAGCTTTTTTGTGTTGGCAGTGGGCATGGCATTTTTAGGCACCGGACTGGGCCTGAGCATGCCCGCCATCGCCGCCGGTGCATCGCTGGCAGTCAGTCCGGAAGAACAGGGTGCTGCCGCCGGACTGATCAGCTCCTGCCCCGCCATAGGCTTCGTGGTTGGGCCAATTTGCGCCGGTGCCCTGTACCAGGTTGACGGCGCATTCGCGCCGCTGTTTAGTGCCGCTATCTTTTTCGCCGTTCTAATCGCCGCTGTACTGCACGAAGAGCGCGTGAAGGCCTGCAACTAGCCGGATATTTATAGTAACCTGCACACCTATTTGACCAGTTGATCCCATGCGCATCCAGTTAGCCTTACTCGCCCTACTTCTGCCCGGCATAAGCCCGGCCGCCACTTTCGACATGCCCTTACCGGAGTTCGATATTATTGGCGCTATCCATCAGACCGAGGCGGCTCACGAGGACACGCTACTGGATATCGCGCGCCGTTACGATATCGGCCAGGAGCAGATCGTGCGCGCCAATCCCGATGTGGATCGCTGGTTACCAGGCGATGGCACCAAGGTTATTATCCCGACACGCTACATTCTGCCAGCGGCTCCCCGGGAAGGCCTGGTACTCAACATCCCTGAAATGCGCATTTACTACTATCCCGAAGCTGAGCCGGGGGAGACGCCGGTGGTGCAGACCTACCCGGTGGGCATAGGCCGCCAGGACTGGGGTACACCACTGGGTGTAACAAAGATCGTGGGCAAGAAAGAGAACCCCACCTGGACCCCACCGGAGTCGATTCGCAGGGAGCACGCGGAAGCGGGTGACCCCTTGCCAAGAGTCGTGGCAGCGGGCCCAAACAATCCCCTGGGACTGTTCGCCCTACGGCTTGGAATAACCAGCGGAAGTTACCTGATACACGGTACCAACAAGGCTTTTGGTGTGGGCATGCGTGCCTCCCACGGCTGCATTCGCATGATGCCGGAAGATATCGAATACCTGTTCCCGCAGATCGCGGTGGGAACCCGCATCAATATTGTCAGCGAGACGGCCAAGGTGGGCTGGTTTGGCGGCAAACTCTATCTGGAAATTCACGAGCCACTGGAAGAGGATGGGCTGGGCCGTGCCGCGCTGCTCAAAAACGCTATGAAGCTGATTGATGCTGCCCAGGCGCAGCGCCTGGTCGAGCTGGACGAAGAGGCCATCCACCGGGCGCTGACGGAACGCACCGGTATGCCGGTGGCCATTTCCAAGGAAG
This sequence comes from uncultured Haliea sp., assembly GCA_963977485.1. Taxonomy (GTDB): domain Bacteria; phylum Pseudomonadota; class Gammaproteobacteria; order Pseudomonadales; family Halieaceae; genus JARRPM01. The sequence goes on along the minus strand of CAXBOW010000001.1, from coordinate 366,264 downwards.
TATAGAAAACAAGCACTCCTTGTCCTGATGTTGCTCAGTTCCATTCGCGGCGGACGACGGGGGGTTACCTCGCTCCATGGCTGCGGCCCTCCGGGCTTCCCTCAGTCGGTCGCAAGCCTTAAAGCGCTTCGCTGTCTTACTCCACTCCTTCGGCGTGCACCTTTAATATTCCGCGAGGCAACCCCCCGCCCTCCACCGCAGCGGGTTCCAGCAAACTGGATTCACCGTTCTTGCTACTAAAATATTCCTGGTCTGCCCGGTATCAGGCAGGGATTCGGGTGTGTCCTGGCGGAATGTTAAAGGCCAGCGCCGAAGGAGTGGAAGGAGACAGCGAAGCGCTTTAAGGCTCCTGACCGACTGAGGGTACCCCGGAGGGGCGCGGCCATGGAGCCAGGATACACCCGAATTCCTGCCGGACTGGAAAAACACAATCCAGTTGAATTTAAACAAGCCATAAAAAAAGGGCCATGATCAATGATCATAGCCCTTTCCCTGGGGTGTTAACCCCGGTCGAAATTACTTCTGCATAGACTTCTTGAACATGCGGTCCAGCTTCTCGTTGGTCGCATTTGCTGCGTCACGAGCCTGTTCAGCAGCAGTTTTTGCAGCTGCAGCATCACGCTTTGCAGAAGAAGCGTCAGCGGCTGCCTGGCTGGCAGTGCTGTTAGCCTTGTCTACTTCGGCTTTCAGTGCGTCCAGATCGCCAGTGGTAGCACAACCGGTTGCACCGGCCAGTGCTACAACCATTGCGCCAGTAGCCATAGTCTTGTAAAAATTACGCATTTACTCTCTCCTTTATACCCAAAAAGGGCCTTCGCCCGTAAAAGTACCCAGGGCGGTCTCGGTCTTTCTTAACCGAAAGCGCGAATAGCCCGGTCACTAAATCTGGAAGCGGTCGCCTGTAACAGAGTCCGATCCCCTACCCGCGCATATTCTCTTGGATACAAATCGCGTGCGCAAGGGATTATTGTGCCTTCCTACAAGTAATTAATGGCACTTTTTGGCCTAACGGACCGTTACGCGTGTACCCACACCCACCCAGTGTGAAAGCTCCTCTATCTGTTCATTGGTCACCGCTATACAGCCGTCTGTCCAGTTTACGATGCCGTGAACCTCCTCACTACCCCCCCCCAGCCCGTGTATACCGAGATGCCCGCCGAGACGTGTGTTTTGTGGTGGCGGCACCTTGGCCAGCCAGGCATTGTTCACGGCTATATACTCCTCGGGGCTAAGCCGGCCATCGTCCAGGGCCCGCTGGGCATGCTCCATGGTGGGGTAGTCCAGCGCCAGGAAGAGGCGATATCGGCTGCGCTCATTGACACCACTGATACGAAAATCCCCCAAAGGGGTTGTTTCGTCACTGACCAGTTTAGCCAGGGTGGGGCCGTTGCTGCCGATGGCGATATTGTCGTATTGCCGCAGTACCGACTCACCTTCCATTACCACCAGGGTTAGCGCCTGGGTGTCAACGAGAATCCAGATCTCTCCCGGTTCGGCCATGGCCGTACACAGCGGGATAAACATCGACTGGAAGACTAGCAGAAGTGAGAGACAAAAAGTGCGGGCACGGCCCGTGCGACGGTGGCGAGAGTGTCCAGTGGTTTGCACGTATCGTAGTTCCTGAAGTTTCAGGCGAGTTTACATAACTACCTGTAACGTTGTCACGAATACATGGCGGGGCAAATTGCGGTTACTGCAGTTTTTCCAGTGCAGTGCGCAGACTTTCGGGTATTGGCACCGATTTGTTTTCCGCGCGATTCACAAAAACATGCACAAAGTGGCCGTGTGCGACGGCTTCATCGCTACCCTGCCGAAAAATCGCCAGGCCATACTGCACCGAGCTGTTGCCCAGCCGGTCAACCCGCAAACCCGCCTCAACCGGCTCGGGATAGGTAATGGGTGCGTGGTATTCGCAGCCGGAACTGACCACGTAGCCAACGATACTGCCGTCGCCAATATCGAGCCCACCCTCTTCAATCAAATACCGATTCGCCGCAGTATCGAAGTAGGAGTAATAGGTCACGTTGTTTACATGACCGTATATATCATTATCTGACCAGCGAGTGGATATGGGATAGAACACCTTGTAATCGGCGCGCGACGGCGGCCCGGCTTTACTCATGCTGCGCCCCGATAGGCTGCGCGATAAATCGCCAGGGCATCCTTATACGCCACATCCCGTGGGTTATTCACCAGCAGGCGCTGCTGCAACATGGCATCTTCTGCCAGTAATTCCAACTTGTCCTCGTCCACTCCTGCCGCCTGTAGCGTGGCCGGTAACTTGAGCTCGTCTATTAAATCCCGCAAGGCCTGTATCATTGCAGCGCTCTTTGCCTCAGCGCTGCCCTGCAGCGGCGAGCCAACGACTATCTCCGCCAGCTCCGCGTAGAGCTCACAGGCGCTGGCAGTGTTGAATTCCAGCACAGCGGGCAACACCAGCGAATTACTGAGACCGTGAGGAATGTGGTAATGCCCGCCAAGCGGATAGGCCAGCGCGTGCACCGCCGCAACCGGCGCGTTGGCAAAGGCCTGACCGGCCAGGCAGGCACCCAGCAGCATATTCTCCCGGGCCTGGCGATCCTTGCCGTCGTGTACCGCCGTGCGGATGTTTCGCGCTAACAAATGCAGGGCCTGGCGGGCGAGGTTGTCAGAAATCGGGTTTTTCTGGTGACGGGTAGTGTACGCCTCAATGGCATGTACCATGGCATCGACCCCGGTCATGGCGGTCACGGCTGGCGGCAAACCCAGGGTCAGGTCGGCGTCAAGCACTGCCACATCGGGCAGCAATACCGCAGAGGACACGCCCGCCTTGGTGGTTTCACCCGTGGTGATAACCGCCACCGGTGTGACCTCGGAACCGGTACCCGCAGTGGTGGGCACCAGTATCAGGGGTAGCCGCGGGCCTTGTGCATTACCCACACCATACAACTCGCCCAGCGCCTGTTTACCGCCCAATAGCACCGCTACCACTTTCGCCACATCCATCGAGCTGCCGCCACCCACGGCGATAACGCCGTCCACACCCTGGCTCCTGCCCATGTCCGCCGCCATCAGCACGGTAGCTTCCGGCGGGTCCTCCCGCACCTGGTCGAACAGCACGGCCTCTAAACCCTCACTAGCGAGCGCTGCCAGCACGGGTGGCACCAGGCCAATCGACATTAACCCCGGGTCGGTGACCATCAAAGGCCGGGTGATACCCAGGTTGCGGCACTGGTTGGCCAGCTGCAAGGCACTGCCCGGGCCGTTGATAATCCGGCGAACCGTATTGAACTCGAAACCCTGCATGCTGATAACTCCCGAAGTGAACTAAACGGTGAGAATAACCTTGCCGCGTGCACGTCTCTCGATCATGCAGTTGTAGGCTTCTTCATATTTCTCCAGCGGGAACACGTCGGTTACCACCGGGTTGAGTTTGCCAAGGGCAAACAGCTCCCACAGCTCTTTAATATTCTGCTGGTTGACCTCGGGCTCTTCTGTCGTAAAGCGGCCCCAGAATACGCCCACGATCGCGCACCCCTTGAGCAGGGTCAGGTTCAGAGGAATCTTGGGAATAGGGCCACTGGCAAAACCGACCACCAGATAACGACCGTTCCAGCCCATGCTGCGAATCGCGGGTTCGGCATAATCCCCACCCACAGGGTCATAGACCACGTCCACACCCTTGCCGCCGGTCAGCTCTTTAACGGCATCCTTGAGCGAGGTCGTACTGTAGTTGATGACTTCATCTGCGCCCAACTTCTTACACAGCTCCAGCTTTTCATCCGAGCTGGCAGCGGCAATCACTTTTGCCCCCATCAGCTTACCCAACTCAATCGCCGTAGTACCGACACCGCCAGCTGCACCCAGCACCAGCAGGGTCTCACCGGGCTGGATATTGGCGCGCTGCTTGAGTGCGTGGTAGGAGGTGAAATAGGTGATGCTGATACCTGCGGCCTGTTCAAAGCTGAGGACCTCTGGCATTGGAAATACTGCCAGCTCATGGATCGCTATTTTCTCGCAGAAAGCGCCGGTACCCGGCGCTGCGATCACCTTATCGCCGACTTTGTAACGTGTCACCGCCGACCCAACAGCCTCGACTTCACCCGCACACTCGCCACCCGGCACAAAGGGCAGGTCGGGCTGGAACTGGTATTTGTTCTGTATCACCAGCACATCGGGAAAATTGAGCCCGGCAGCCTTCACCTTGATCAGGACATCGTTCTCACCCAGGTCGGGCTCTGCCCAGTCACTCACAAGCTCCAGCTTGTCAGCCAGGCCGTGCTCTTTACATACCACTGCTTTCATTCTTCACCCCACACTGAATATAAAAAAAGACGGCGCCCTCAGGCGCCGTATTCTATTGCATAGCTCTAGGCTACTTCAAACAGGCCGGCTGCGCCCATACCACCGCCGACGCACATGGTAATCACCACGTATTTGACGCCACGGCGCTTACCCTCGATCAGCGCGTGGCCGATCATGCGGGAGCCGCTCATACCGTAGGGGTGGCCTATGGAAATAGCACCGCCGTTGACATTGAGTTTGTCGTTGTCGATACCCAGCTGGTCACGGCAATAAATCACCTGCACAGCAAATGCCTCGTTCAGTTCCCACAGGCCAATGTCATTAACTGTCAGGCCATGCTGCTTGAGCAATTTGGGCACGGCATACACAGGACCGATGCCCATCTCATCCGGGGCCAGACCCGCCACAGCCATACCGCGGTAGATACCCAGCGGCTCCAGGCCTGCCTGCGCGGCAACTTTCGAGTCCATGACCAATTGGGCGGAGGAGCCGTCAGACAACTGCGACGCGTTACCGGCAGTGATAGTGCCGCCCTCAATAACCGGTTTCAGGCCCGCAAGGCTTTCAAGGGTGGTGGCGCGGAGGCCCTCATCGGCAGACACAGTGCTTTCGACTTCTGATGAATCGCCTGTTTCCTTGTTCCACACCGTGCGCTTGCAGGTCACCGGCACCAGCTCGTCAGCAAATTTGCCCGCCTCGTAGGCGGCGGCGGTGCGCTGCTGTGACTGCAGACCGTACTCGTCCATGGCTTCCCGTGACACGTTGTAGCGCTTGGCCACAACCTCGGCTGTTTGCAACATGGGCATAAAGTAGTTCGGCTCGATGGCCATCAGGCCCTCGTCTACCATGCGGTGTACGTTCATATGTTCGTTCTGCACCAGGGAGATAGAGTCCAAACCACCCCCGACCACGCAGTCCATGCCGTCGTACATGACTTGCTTGGCCGCTGTCGCCACTGCCATCAGGCCGGAAGAACACTGGCGGTCTATGGTCATACCGGCCGTGCTCAGGGGCAGGCCGGCGCGCACGGCAATCTGGCGTGCAATATTGCTTCCGGTCGCACCCTGCTGCAGGGCACAACCCATAATAACGTCTTCCACCCGCGCCGGATCAATACCGGCGCGCTTGACCACTTCCGCTACAGAGGCGGCACCCAGGGTGGCGCCACCCAGATTATTAAAACCACCGCGATAGGCTTTGCCGATGGGGGTACGGGCTGTTGCTACAATTACTGCTTCTTTCATGCTGTTGTTCTCCTATGTGGCGCTGCCGTTATGGCGACAGTCGCGAAATCGTCATTAGTCCAGCTTGATACCCAGACCCTCGGCGGCCTTGGCGGTAAACTTGATAGTCTGCTCAAAACCGGCCTGCGGCACTTTCTCGCCCGCGGTGGCGGTGATGGCATCCCAATGCGCGGCAATCCCTTCCGGGCTCTGCTCGTCTGGTGCCAACCAGACACCGTCAGTTTCGACAATTTTGGCCACGGCATAAGCGCCGGCGCCGGCCGCCAGAATGGTGCGGTTGGGGGCGTCTTCGCTCACCAGATACAGTACCGCCGGGGTAACAGTTTCCGGCGTGAGCAGATCAAAGGCTTTCTCGGGGATCAGCCCCTCGGTCATGCGGGTGCCGGCAGTGGGCGCCAGCGCATTCACACGAATATCGTACTTGGCGCCTTCCTGCACCAGGGTATTCATCAAGCCGATCACACCCATTTTGGCCGAGCCGTAATTGCTCTGGCCGAAGTTGCCATACAGACCGCTGGAGGACGTGGTCACCACTACCCGCCCGTAAGCCTGATCGCGCATGATATCCCAGCAGGCCTTGGTGCAATTCACCGTGCCCATAAGGTGTACGTCTAGCACCAGCTTGAAGTCCTCCAGGCTGCCCTTGGTGAAACTCTTGTCGCGCAAAATACCGGCATTGTTGACGAGAATATCAATCCGGCCCCACTGATCCATGGTCTGTTTGACCATGGCCTCAACCTCATCGTATTTGGCCACGTTGGCGCCGTTGGCGATCGCCTCGCCTCCCAGCGCCTCTATTTCAGCCACTACCGCTTTGGCGGCATCACTGGAGCCACCGGTGCCGTCTTTTGCGCCACCCAGGTCATTGATCACTACTTTTGCACCGCGCTTGGCGAGCTCTATGGCGTGGCTGCGACCCAGGCCCTGGCCAGCACCAGTAACAATGGCAACTTTGCCGTCATAACGAATGGTCATTAGTTTGATTCCTCGTAAATTACGTATTGTATCGTGTGAAACGGACTGTCGGGCGGCGAGCGCCTAGCCGGCGACCATCATCGCCAGCCAGTCGGCCACCAGCGCGGGCGTTTCCTCTCCCTCGATCTCCACTGATATGGACTGTTTGATCAGGAAACGATTGTCATCCTTACGATCCACCGCGGCGATAGTGACGTGGGCGCGCACCCGCTTACCGGCGCGAACCGGCATCAGGAAACGCACTTTTTCGAAGCCGTAGTTGATACCCATCACTATATTCTCAGGGACCACGCCATTTCCCTCGACCATTTTGGACAACAGGGAAAGCGTCAGAAAGCCGTGGGCTATGGTGCCGCCAAACGGCGTCTGGGCCGCCTTTTCCTCGTCTACGTGAATGAATTGGTGATCCTCGGTGCAGTCGGCGAAGGCGTTGATACGCTCCTGGCTCACCTCGATCCACTCGCTGGGCTCGAACTGAGTACCTACTGCATTGACCATCTCATCCTTGGGTACGACTTTTACTGCCATGGTGCCTATCTCCTGAGTGCGGGTATCAAAGAATCCAGTGTAGTTCAGGGAACGCGGTTCGCTCAGCCGTCCCTGAACGTCGCGTTGACGTCTTTCTGTTCGGCGTACTTGCGCAGCTCATTGCGGCCCACCACCATACGGTGTACTTCATCGGGGCCGTCTGCCAGACGCAGGGTACGCTGCCCCATGTACATCACGGCCAGCGGCGTATCCTGAGACACACCCAGGGCACCAAACATCTGTATGGCCTGATCTACAACACGAATGGACATGTTGGGCACCACAGTCTTGATCATGGAGATCCAGATACGCGCCTCCTTGGGATCCACATTGTCCATCATCCATGCAGTACGCAGTGTCAGTAGTCGCGCCTGCTCAATATCCATGCGCGCCTGGGCGATGATATCCACGTTACCGCCGAGCCTGGCCAGCGGTTTGCCAAATGCTACCCGCGAAACTGCCCGCTCACACATGAGCTGTAGTGCCCTTTCAGCAGCGCCAATCGCTCGCATGCAGTGGTGTATTCGGCCCGGTCCGAGGCGCCCCTGGGATATTTCAAAACCGCGGCCGGCCCCGAGAATGATATTGTCCTTCGGCACCCGTACGTTGGTGAATTTCTGATGCATGTGCCCGTGCGGCGCGTCATCCAGTGCGAACACATTCATGGCGCGGATATTTTCGAACCCGGGAGTATCTGTGGGTACCAGGATCTGGGATTGCTGCACGTGCTTCGCCGCATCCGGGTCGGTCTTGACCATTACGATCATGATTTTGCAACGCGGATCACCGGCGCCGGAAATGTAATGCTTCTCGCCGTTGATCACCCACTCGTCACCGTCCAGTACCGCCGTGGTGCCTATATTGGTGGCATCCGATGACGCCACACCGGGCTCGGTCATGGCGTAGGCGGAGCGGATCTCGCCATTCATCAGGGGCTCCAGCCACTGCTTCTTCTGCGCCTCGCTACCGTACTTGTGCAACACTTCCATATTGCCTGTATCCGGGGCGGCACAGTTGAACACCTCAGCGGCGATATGGGACTTGCCCATCTCCTCGGCCAGATAGGCGTACTCTACCGTGGTGAGGCCAGAGCCTGATTCGCCGTCGGTCAGGAAGAAATTCCACAGGCCCCGGGATTTCGCCTTGGCTTTCAGGCCCTCCATAATTTCCGTCTGACGGTCGGTAAACTGCCAGCGATCGCCCACACCTATTTCGCTGAGGTATTCATGCTCAAGCGGCGCAATTTCCTGCTCCATGAACTCCCTGACTTCGGCCAGCACCGGTGCAATTTTTTCGCTTACTCCAAGATCCATTCTCTTCTCCCTCTCACTCTTTAGTCATTGTTTTCTAAAACTCTGTTCAGGCCGTCTTTTGGCCCGCCAGCAATGCGGCGTAATCCGCCTTAAGCTGGCGCTTGAAAATCTTGCCGGAGGCAATTCGTGGTAACGGCTCGTCGCAGAACCAGATATGCGCGGGAACTTTGAAGCTCGCCAAATGCTCCGCCACATGTGCGCGCAAGGCGTCTGCATCCAGCACCTCACCCTTTTTAAGGACCACCGCAGCACCGACAATTTCCCCCAGACGCTCGTCTGGCAAACCGAACACCGCAGTCTCATGCACATGGGGCTGGCTGTAAATGGCCGCCTCGACTTCAATGCAGCTGATATTCTCGCCGCCTCGAATGATGATTTCTTTTATGCGATCGACAATATAGAGGAACCCATCTTCATCGAGATAGCCGACGTCACCGGTGTGAAACCAGCCATCCACAAACGCCTCTGCCGTGGCCTCGGGCTTGTTCCAGTAAGCCACCACATTGGCCGGCGACTTGATGCAAACCTCGCCACGCTCGCCAACGGGCTGGGGTAAACCGTCTTCACCTATGATGCTGAAATCCGTTACCGCGGGGACTACACGGCCGGTACTGTTTGGATTGGCCACATAAAAGGCCCCGGAATTTACTGCCCCCAGGGCATTGGTTTCAGTGAGACCGTAACCGATACCGCTGCTGGCGCGTTTGAACGTTTTACTAAGCTTGGCCACCTGGCCGGGCGGCCTGGCGGCACCACCGGCCATAATCTCCGCGAGGGAGGAAATATCTCTGTCTGACGTGGCCGCAGCCGCCTGCAGTTCGGAGGACATGGTGGGCACACCATTAAACCAGGTGATGCGCTCCTGCTCGATAAGGCGCAGGGCCTCGTGGGCATCCCACTTGTGCATGATGACCAGCTTGCGCCCGATAATCACCGACAACAGGAAGGCCGAGTGACTGGCAGTACAATGAAAAAGTGGAATGGTGAGCAAGCCCGAGGGAGGAAATTTCTCTGCGGGCGCGCTGTCGCCCGCCAACGTTTTGATGGCCACCCCCATTAGCATCCAGCTGTACAGCGCTGACATTATTCCCCTATGGGTAGAGAGGGCGCCCTTGGGATGACCGGTGGAGCCGGAGGTATACATGATGGTGGCATAGTCTTCCGCGGCCACCTCAACAACCGGCATAGCCGACCCGGCAAATTCGGCAGTCAACTCAGAGAAGGGCGTATGCTCTGTTGCCAGGCCCGCGCAGTCGTCCACGGAGATGAGCTGCAAGCCGTGCTTTTTCGCAATGGGCATCAGGCGTTCAATCCTGGCACGGTCAGCGACAACAACCTTCGCCCCGCTGTCTTCAAACCCGTAATCCAGCTCTTCGGTGGTCCACCAGGCGTTCATTGGTACGGCCACCGCGCCAATGGATGTTGCACCGATGAAGGCCATCATCCACTGGGGATTATTGCGGCTGAGTATGGCGACGCGGTCACCCTTTTTGACGCCAAAACGCGCGATAAGCGCGGCGGCAAATTCGGCACTGTGTGCGTAGGCTTCGCCAAAGGTGTAACGCTCATTCTGGTATACCGCGAAATCCTTGTCCCCATGGCGCTGCATGTGAAGATAGTACTCACCGAGTGCGACGGGCATTGCACTGTAATTACGATACTCCACCCCGTCGACAGAGATGTTTTCCAGGGCAAAGGGCTGATCCGCGGCGGTGAGGCTCGCCACCACGTCGTCAAACTTCTGCAATTCCGGGTTCATAGTTTCTCCTGTAACTGCTGTGACCCTGCTTGCACCAGCTTAAAAACCGTTCAGCTGTGCAAACCGATCCAGGTGATAGTTGTAGTCACCAAAGGTGTGCTGGGCTACCCGCGCACGCTTGAGAAAGAAGCCTATCTCGTGTTCATCCGTCATGCCGATACCGCCGTGCATCTGGACGGCCTCATTACTCGCACGCTGCGCCACCTCACAAAGCTTGGCCTTGGCCGCACTCGCGATCCGGGCCAGGTCCGCCTCGCCATCATCAATGCTGTGAAGCGCCTGCAACACAATAGATCGCGCCAGCTCCAACTCGGCAAAGAGTTCCGCCGCACGGTGCTGCAAGCCCTGGAAGGAGCCGATAACCCGGCCGAACTGCTTGCGCTCTTTGAGGTAGGCCACGGTACGCTCAAAGGCTTCTACGGACAAGCCCAGCAACTCTGCCGCGAGCCCGATATTGGCAATATCCAGAGTGCGGCTGAGGCCCGGCCAGGCGGCCCCCTCTGCGCCCAGCAGACTGGCCGCTGGTACGCGCACATTATCGAGTGTAATTGCGCCGACATTGCGCGAATCAACCATGCTTCGTTTTTCCACCGAGAGGCCCTGGCTGCCGGCATCCACCAGCAGAGCGCTCAGCCCCTGCTCGTCTCCGGGTGCACCGCTGGTGCGGGCGATAACAATAAAGGTATCGGCGGAGCTGGCTTCCAGTACCATCACCTTGCTGCCATTGATGACATAGTCAGTACCCTCACGCTGCGCGCTGGTTGCGCACTGCAAGGGCGCATGATGGTTACCTTCCTGCAACGCCAGGCTAACCAGTTTTTCACCGGCTGCGATGGCGGGCAATAATTGCTCCTTCTGTTCCTTGCTACCCAGTTCGGAAATCAGCGTGGCAGACACCAGCACCGTGGACAGCAGTGGACTGGCACTGAGATTGCGCCCCGCCTGCTCCAACACCAGGCCCAGCCCTGTGTAGCCGTAACCCAGACCGCCGAACTCCTCGGGAATGGCAATACCCGCCCAACCCATCTCGGCAATTTCAGCCCACACCTCGCTGGAAAAGCCCTGCTCGTTCTGCGTGTCACGTAGCCCGCGCAAATGCGCCACTGTGGCTTTTTCCGCCAGAAAACCGGCGGCTGCATCTCTGAGCATTACCTGTTCTTCATTCAGTACCAATGCCATGATCAGTTCTTCCTCTTCAATTCTTCGCTTATTCGTCCGGCAGCCCAAGCACGCGCTTGGCGATAATGTTCAACTGCACCTCGGAGGTGCCACCCTCGATAGAATTTCCCTTGGAGCGCAGCCAGTCGCGGCTGACGGTACCACCGTCATAGACCTCACCTTCCCAGCCCAGGGCCTGCTCGCCCAACGCAGCGAGATTCAGCTCGTTGCGACGCTTATTCAGCTCGGTGCCGTAATACTTGAAGATGGAAGAGGCAGCACCCAGGCCCTGCCCGGCTTTTGCCTCGTCACCCACTCGCGCCATAGTGGCGGCGAAGGCAACAGTATCCAGCTGGTATTGGGCGATGTTCTGCCGTAACACGCCATTGGCCAAACGGCCGCTGGGGTCGCTACCAATGGACTCTACCGCCATCTCCCCCATCGACTTTTTGGCGGCAGCGCCAAAGCTTGAGATCATCTCACGCTCGTGCGTTAACAGATATTTGGCGATGGTCCAGCCTTTGCCCTCTTCGCCGATGAGGTTTTTCTTCTGGGCCTTTACGTTGTCAAAGAAGGTTTCACAGAAGGGTGAGGAGCCGCTGATGAGTTTGATCGGGCGGGTGGTTACCCCGGGGTCGGCCATATCGAACAACACAAAGCTGATGCCCTCGTGCTTGCTTCCGCTGTTATCGGTGCGCACCAGGCAGAAAATCCAGTCCGATTTGTCGGCGTATGAGGTCCAGATCTTCTGGCCGTTGATCAGGTAGTAGTCGCCCTTGTCCTCGGCCTTGGTGGCCAGGCTGGCCAAATCGGACCCTGCATTGGGCTCAGAGTAACCCTGGCACCAGCGAATCTCGCCCCGCACTATTTTGGGAAGGTGCTCCTGCTTCTGCTCTTCCGTGCCAAAGTGCAGCAGGGCTGGCCCGAGCATGGAGATACCGAAGCTCTCCAACGGAGAACGCGCTGAAATCCTGGCCATTTCCTGCCGCAGGACCTTTACTTCCTCATTATTGAGGCCACCACCGCCGTATTCACTGGGCCAGTGAGGTACGGTCCAGCCCCGCTCTGCCATCCGGTCACACCAGATTTTCTGGTCTGGATGGTCAATTTCAGGATTGCGCCCACCATTGTAATAGTCATCAAAACCTTTGGCGGGGGTGCGCATACTGGCAGGGCAGTTTTCTTCCAGCCAGGTTCGTGTTTCCTGGCGGAACTGTTCAAGATCACTCACGGGTTGCCTCATTGATTACTGCAGGACCCTGGCCGCCGGGTCAGCACCCGCCGGATTCGCTCCTGGATTATAGACACTGGGGTGCACCGCTGGGGCGGCCCCAAAAACCGGGTTTGAACATACAGTATGTTTTACTTTCACTCAAGTATCTTATGCGCCGCACAGTACTGTATAGCCGCTGGTAATGCCCGCCACACTGGGTGCGACAACATGCCACACGCCGCCCACCCATACTCTCTATATACTGCGCCCGATTTTCCGAAACCCAAAAAGGGAAGCTTCAAATGCCTGCAATTCACCGTTATCTGGGCATCGCCGCCCTCGCAGCGACACCTGCACTGGCCGATCATATGGAAGAACTGGTGGTGACCGCCACCCATTCCACCCGCACCATTGACGTCACCAACGCCCTGTCGATCTCCCCTGATGTGGCCCAATTGCTGAAAGAAGCCCCCGGAGCCAACGTCAACAGCAACGGCCCGCTCACCGGCATACCGCAATACAGGGGCATGTACGGCGCCCGTATTGCTACGGCTATCGACGGCAATCAATTCGCGCCCGCGGGGCCAAACTGGATGGACCCGCCCATTTCCTACGTGGTGGGCAGCCAGCTGGAATCACTGGAAGTATACCGGGGGATTGTTCCGGTGAGTGTCGCCCAGGAGTCCATCGGTGGCGCTATAGACGCCAGGCTCAACAAAGGCACATTCGGCACCAGCAGCGACTTTGGACTGTCCGGCCGCGTAATGACCAGCACCCAATCTGTCAACAGCGGTTACAAGCTGAGCACCAATCTGTATGCCAGCAATGACCAAAACCGCGTGAAGGTTGCAGCCCTGACACAAAGCGGCAACAACGCCGATTTCCCGGACGGCAAAATCCGGCCGACGGAATACGAGCGCCAGCGCTATGACATCGGCTACGGATTCCGCACGGGCCCCCACACTCTGCAACTGGATTATGGCTACAACGATACCGGGGATACCGGCACACCCGCCCTGCCGATGGATATCCAGTATATCCGGGGCGACCTGTACAACCTGGGTTACAGCTTTGAGGCCAATGCAGACACGGACATCGCGCTATCACTTTACGGCAGCGATCTGCGCCACGGCATGACCAACTACGATCTACGCCAGCCACCGGCCCCGGCGAACTGGCGGCGCAACAAGGCCAAAAGCGACAATGCCGGCTTTAAACTGCAGGCTACGCTGCGAGACATGGATGGCGAATGGCGCGTGGGAGTGGACGGCTTTGATTCAAAGCACGATTCAAATATCGACAACCCCAACAACCCCATGTTTTTTGTAGTTAACTTCAATTCCGCCGAGCGCGAACTATTGGGTGCCTTTGTCGAGCGCCAGCAAGACCTGGGGCCGCGATGGAAGACTGAACTCGGTATCCGCTATAACCGGGTTGAAATGGATGCCGGAGAGGTGGACGGCACGCCGGCCATGATGATGCCCCCCGCCATGATGTTGCGAGACAATTTCAACAATGCCCAGCGCAGCCAGAATGATGACAATATCGATCTGGTCGCGAAGGCCTGGTACGCAGCCAGTGAAAACAGCAGCTGGTATCTTGGCGTTGCCCGCAAGAACCGCTCACCCAGCTATCAGGAGCGCTACCTCTGGTTGCCGCTGGAAGCTACTGCCGGGCTGGCCGACGGCCGTACCTACACCGGCAATATAGAACTGGACCCCGAAACGTCCAACCAGGTTGAGTTTGGCCTGGACTACAGCAACGGCCGCCTCACCCTGTCACCGCGAGTCTTTTATAGCAAAGTGGATGACTATATTCAGGGCACACCCAGTGAGGATGCTCTGGCGGTGATGTTCGTCCAGATGATGAACATGATGAACGGCACCGATAATGCGCCGCCCCTGCAATTCAACAACGTGGATGCGAAACTCTACGGCTTCGATATGGACTGGGCGCTGCAACTGAATGACCAGTGGGCCGTTTCCGGCATCGTCAATTATGTGCGCGGCGAGAGAGATGACATCGATGACAACCTCTATCGCATTGCCCCGCCAAACGCGACGTTTCGCCTGAACTATGCCCAGGCAAACTGGAGCGCAGCCGTGGAAGGTGTGATCTACGACAAGCAGAACCAGGTCAGCGAAACCAACAGCGAGCAAAAGACTTCCGGGTACGGCATCGTCAACCTCAGTGGCACCTGGCAGGCCACCAACTCGCTGCAGCTAGCAGTCGGCGTGGACAACGTGTTCGACCGCGAGTACCAGGACCACCTGAACGGCTATAACCGCGCCGCTAATCCGGACATCAGCACCGGCACCCGCCTTCCCGGCTATGGCGTCAACGCTTTCGCTCGCCTGCTGTACGAGTTCTAGCAGTAAACCCTCCGGGGTCTGACAGCCGGGACTAAACCGAACCTCCCTCTAGCACGAGCCTCCGGGCTCGTGCTTTTTTGTTATCGCTTCTAAAGCAAGCCGCCAAAGGCGAATATTCCTTCCGCTTCGTGTTTCCTTACTATAATAATTAGATAGGAAACTTGGAGAGCGGCAAATGATAAGAATGGGCGGCGCAGACACTGTCATGCTGTCAACCGAAACTCCCAGCGCGTACATGCACACGTTTAAGGTGGTGATCCTGGACCCCTCCACAGACCCGGAGGGCTGGTCTTTCGAAAACTTCCACCGCGACTTTAGCGGCCGGATTCACCTGATACCGATGTTCCGTTGGAAATATGCGCCTGCACCCTTCGGCATAAACCACCCCATGTGGGTCGACGACCCCGGCTTCAACCTCAACTATCACCTGCGCCGGGTAAGCTGCCCTGCGCCCGGGGACCACAAGGCCCTGTGCGAATTCATGTCCTCGGTGTACGCCTATCAGCTCGACCGCAGCCGCCCGCTGTGGATGACGTGGGTAGTCGAGGGGCTGGAAGACGGTAAGGTGGCCATTGTCACACTGGTGCATCATGCCTATGTAGATGGCGTGGGTGCGTCATTCAACCTGAGACAGCTCTGCAGTACCGAGTACGGGTGGAAACCTGAGCCGGCACCACCGTGGCAGCCACGGCCCTGGCCCTCCTGGATAAAACGGCTGTGGTGGGGCAGCCGTGACCTGCCCAGTGTGCTGGGTAAAAACGTGCCCAGGGTCTTCGCCGGGTTGCGCAAAAAGAAAGCGCTGGATGAACGTATTGCAACCGAGGGCAGGCCGCCGCATCCGTCGCCGGGTATGATGCGCCACACCCCCCTGAACGTGGCGCTGTCATACGGTCGAACCTTCGTCTGCGACACCATGCCACTGGCAAAATTTAAACGTGTCAGCAAAGGTTTTGGCGTCACCCTCAACGATGTTTTTTTGAGCTGCGCGGCCGGCATGCTGCGGCGAATGCTGCAGGACAAGCGGTACGACCCCGGCCTACACCCACTCATCGCCGGCACGCCCTTTGCGGGAGAAAGACCGGAGGGCTGGCAGGGCATGGGGAATTTCGCCACCGTGGATTACTGCTGGGTTCACTCCGAGATTGAGGACCCGATTGAGCGGCTCAGGGCCAGCCATAAAGCCGCCGCAGAGATGAAAGAACATCTGAAGGAGACCCGGGACGCGGGTGTTGACCTCTCGTCTCTATTCCAGATCTGCCCGCCCTGGATTATGGGCCTGCTGCGTTGGTATATAAACACGAAACGCGGGGGTATTGGCCTGTTCGGTAATCTGGTGCTGTCGAATGTGCCCGGGCCCAGGGAGCCGCTGTACTTTAACACGTACAAGATGGACAGCTGGTTCTCCACCGGCCAGGTGTTTGACGGCTCCTCCATTAACATCACCCTGTGGAGCTATTGCGAAGATGCCAACCTCTGCATACTGGCGGATGAAAAGGTCATCCCGGATGGCTGGGTGCCGTACGGGTATTTTGTCGAGGAGCTGGACAAGCTGGTTGCCCTGATCCCCGAATCTGCCCCGGCAGAGGCACTGAGCGCATGAACAAACTATCGCCCGTTGATCGGCGTTTTGCAGCGCGCTCAAATCGGCGCGGAAAATCCAGCCAGCCGGTTTACGTAAACAGAATCAATGAAAACTGAGGATACAACATGAAAGTAAATCTCGGCCTTCACTTAAGCCAACGCGCAGGTCTTTCACCGGACCTGGAATACTATGTTGAGCCCTCCACCAACACTCGCCTGACGTATGCCCAGATGAATGCCCTCAGCAATCGCTGTGCGAGTGTCATTGCGGACTGCGGCTTACAGGCGGGAGACAGAATGGCTCTGCTGATGCAGAACTGCCCGGAGTTTGTCGGCCTGTTCTACGGGGCGGCGAAGCTCGGTATTGTGGTGGTGCCACTCAATACACGGCTCACCGCCAGCGAACTCTCCTTCATTCTTTCGGATAGCGGCAGCAAAGCGCTGTTTTACGGCGCCGAATGCGCTGAACTGGCTGCTGGAGTAAAGGCCAACGACGAGCACCCGATGACGATCACGACCTGGGTACAGGTGCGCGAGGGCGAGGGTGACGACCCGATCCTGGACACGCTGCTGAGCACCGCCTCCGTCGATGAACCGCAGGTGAATGCGGGCGACGACGACAACCTGTTCATTATGTATACCTCTGGCACTACCGGCCTCCCCAAAGGCGTTGTACACACTCACAGCACTATCAGCTGGGCAGCCTTGAGCTGGGTCACCACCATGGGCTTGCGCTATCAGGATCGCACGCTGATGCCCCTGCCCATGTTCCATGTGGCAGCCCTCACGGGTGTCATCGCCTCCACGATCGGCGGCGCCACCATGATTTCCATGCCCAACTTCGACCCCATGACGGTGTGGGCGCTAATAAAAGAAGAGCGCGTTACCACCGGCGGCTCGGTTCCGGCAATTCTCAATTTCATGCGCCAGGTGCCAGATTTTGCCACCTTTGAGTCGGAACACTTTCGCAGCTTTATCACCGGGGCGGCCCCCATGCCCAGGGCCTTGATCGAGATCTACAAGGAAAAGAATATGCAGGTTGTGCAGGGCTACGCCTTGACTGAAACCGGTGGTGGCGGCACTTTCCTGCTGCATGAATATGCCCTCACAAAAATTGGCTCCGCCGGAGCGGCCGCCATGTTTGCCGAGGTAGCTGTGCGTGATAGTGATGGCAACATCAGTAAAAGCGGCACTGGCGAAGTCGTTTTCAAAGCACCCTTTGTAATGAAAGAGTACTGGAACCGACCGGACGCCACAGACGAAGCGTTCGACAAAGGTTGGTTCCGCACCGGAGATATCGCCGAGATAGACGACGAGGGCTTCGTCTTCATCAAGGACAGAATCAAGGACATGATCATCTCCGGTGGCGAGAATATCTACCCCGCCGAGGTGGAGAACATCATTATCGGCCACGCGGCGGTAAATGAAGTGGCGGTGATTGGCCTGCCCGACGAAAAATGGGGTGAGATCGCCTGCGCCATTGTCGTGGGAGACGAGTCGCTGACCAGTGAGGCAGATATCCTCAGTTTCTGCGGTGAAAAGCTGTCGCGTTACAAGCTGCCCAAGAAGGTTATCTTCATCGAGGTCATACCGCGCAACCCGGCAGGTAAGGTACTGAAACGGGTGCTACGGGAGCAGTTTATTTAGCATACCCTGTGCCAACCCCGCTTCCTCTTCCGGGGGGTATTCAGGGGTCGGCTCGTCCGGCACAACTGACACCGGGTCGATGTGGATAATAATCTCCGCCGCGGGATACACTTCCAGCAGGCGCGCCTCTACTTCGTCAGAGATTTTGTGCGCTTGCAGCAGGCTGAGCTCGTCATCCAGCTCCAGATGCAGCTGCATGAACGTGTCCATGCCGGAGCGCCTGGAACGCAAGTCGTGCAAGCCCCGCACTTTTGGGTGTGACCGGGCAATAGTTTTGATCTGCTCCCGCTCATCGTCTGGCAGCTCGCGATCCATAAGGTGGTCGAAAGCCCGCCGCACGATTCCCCAGGCGCTGTACAAAATGTAAAGCGCAATACCAATGGCGAACAGGGAGTCGAAACCCGGCCAGCCGGCTGCCGCCAGCAGCAGGGCGGCTATCACGCTGAGATTAACCATCAGGTCAGTGCGGTAGTGCAGCGCATCGGCGTTGATCGCCATGGAATCGGTACGGCGGATGACATAACGCTGAAATGCCAGCAGGCCCAGGGTGGCGACAATGGAAAACACCATGACGGCTATGCCCAAGCCGAAGGCATCCACCGGCTGGGGATTAATAAAGCGGCGGACCCCCTCCACCAGTATGAAGCCGGCCGAACCGGCTATAAACGCCGCCTGCCCCAAACCGGCCAGCGCCTCGGCCTTGCCATGGCCAAACCGGTGCTGTCTGTCAGCCGGTGACAGTGCATGGCGAACAGCAAACAAATTGATCAGTGAGGCTAGCGCGTCCAGGGAGGAATCGATGAGCGTGGCCAGCAGGCTGAGCGAGCCGGAATATCCCCAGGCCACCAGCTTGGCCAGAATAAGTGTCAGCGCCACGGATACCGAGGCATACGTCGCCAAACGCATCAGCCGGGCTGTTTCCTTCGGCAACAGGGGCACTTCAGTGGTGGGGTTGTCAGTCATGGCAGAAAAAACGAGGCTCAGGAAGCACGCATTCTATCAAACTTCGGATATACAAGCTGGAGTCATCATTGGGCATAAACACAATCTTGTGGGTACCCGGCCCGCAGTTGCAGATCCAGACTCTCCAGGCCAAGATATAGCCAGCTGGAATCTCACGATATAATCACAAGTGATTTCATCTATACTACGAGTGACATTAGTCTGCAGTAACGGCCCCTGGGATGCCCGCCCGGCAACTCCTCCAGGCTGAGGCCAGCACGGTAAAAAGGTCAACACCTGAACACCCAAATCATCGGCGCTGTGGCCATGAATGGCAAATCGGGTCAATTTCCTTACCGCAGGTCTGCCGCATCAGGAGAATTTTCATGCAGTGGCGTATTTCACCACATAGTCTATGCGCGATGAAATGGAGCCTGGGCGCGCTAATCGTCAGTAGCCTGGCTATATCCGCTGTAGCCCTTACCGCGAATGCGCCTGAAATCAAGAATGCGGTGTGGCGGGCCGGAGCCGAAAGGCTCGTTATCAAGGGAAAGGCCGCATCTCGCAACTCGATTGTCACTGTAAGCGATGCCGAATCCGGCGACGTGCTGGGTACAGCAACGGTCAATCGACGTAAGTTGTGGCGCCTGGTACTAAGAGAACCGGCAATCGTGCCCTGCGCCGTAACCGCCAAAACCAATCAAACAACAGCTGTTAAGCGCGTCAATAAAGCACCTTCAGACTGCGGTTCAAGCGCCGTACCTTCAGTGCCTAAGGTGGCAGAGATAGGCGCGAGTGCAGCACTTCCTGAGCTTTCCATTACAGGCAGGGAGTGGTTTGTAAGAAAGGGCGACACTGGCGACGGATCTGAGGCCTTCCCGCTTGGCTCAATTCAGGCGGCGCTTGATGCGGCACAAGCCGGAGACGGCATAAGCATACTACCGGGCAACTACAACGAGTCACTAAACACCCGGCGCAATGGCACTGCGGCAAACCCGATCGTAATTCAAGCCAAAGAGGGGCGCGGCACAGTGACCATCACCAATAACGGCCGGGTACTGACGGTAAACCACGCTCACCACCAGTTCTCACAGCTGGTGCTTGCCGGGCAATATGGGCAAAGCGACTTGATTAAGGTTAAAACTGCGGCCAATGGCTGGATGCTATACAACTCCGAGGTGAGGGAGTCTTCCCGGGATTGTATCGACATGGACTCGCCGAGCAACGTTGTGATTAGCGAGTCCACTATCCATCACTGCCTGAATGCCGCCGATGGCCGCACCGACGCCCACGGCATTGCCGGTGCATCCGTGCGTGGCTTGTTGATACAGAACACCAAAGTGCACAGCTTTTCAGGCGACGCTTTTCAAATAGATTCAGGCCGAACCAGCCCTGGATGGAACAACGTTGTTATTGAAGGGAGTGAGTTCTGGTTAGCGCCGCTACCGAAAGCGGCTAACGGCTTTTCCGCCGGCGTAGTTCCTGGAGAGAACGCCATAGACACAAAAGTAAGGGCAGGCTACCGCCCGAAAATGACCATACGCAACTCCTCTTTCTGGGGCTACCAGAACGGCTTGATTGCAAATATGGCGGCGCTCAACTTGAAGGAGTCTGTTGATGTTATCGTTGATGCTGTGACCATTTACGACTCCGATATTGCCTTCCGCTTGCGTTATCCCGCACAGGTACAAATTACCAACACTATTGTGCACTCAACTAACCGGGCGATTCGTTACGAGGACAATATTGCCCAGGTCAGCATATGGCACAGTACCTTCGGCAAGGGCATCAATACATTTTTTCAGGAGGCCAGTTCGGAGGCGACAACATTCGATGTGCGGAACAGTATTTTCCTATCCAGTAGCTTTCCCGCTGAAGTGAATACAGCCAGGAATCTGGTGGTGGGCGATAGCAGTTTTAATGGCGTTGATGTGAATGATTACCACCTGAGTACATTTTCTCCCGCCGTCGATGCCGCGACACCTCAGGGCATAGGTACCGATAGATTTGGCACAAAACGGCCGTTAGGGAATGGTTACGATATGGGCGCGGTGGAGTCTCGCTGAGTGATCATGAGGCTCAGGCCGCAGCAGGTAGCGGCTAGCTCGCTAATTGCCACACTGACGTCAACACCGGTGCCACTTCCACCAGTGTTTCATCAGGAATGATGGCACCGACACCTTCAGGTATGTCGAATGCGGCCATTGCATTAACGAGCTGATCCACCTCATCTCGCATGAGCAGATAATCTCCCGCGTAAAGCGCATCCAGTTGGTCGCCGTCGTCGCCATACCAGTTCTTAATGATTACTCTGTCAGTCGTACCAGCCACATTCACTACCAGATGGTTGCGCTTTCGCGACAGCCATACCTGGTCGTGGTCAACATCCTCCATCCGTAAGCTATCATAGCTACCGGGGTTGCTATCAGCATTACGTATAATGTCGCGGCCATCGCCAGGACTGAAAAGATAGGTGTCGTCGCCTGCGCCGCCACTGAGAACGTCCTTACCCCTACCCCCGATTATCACATCAGCACCGCCCGAGCCGGTAATCGTATCCCTGCCCCCTCGCCCATTAATCTCGCTGATATTCACCAGTGTGGTAGCGGAGAAATCCAGAGTATTTTTCCCCCCACTACCGGAAATAACATTGACGCCTGAGCCACCATCAATACGCTCGATTCCATCATTAGCTGAAAGCTCGACTAGTTTGATTCTATCGTTACCGTCTCCGCCGAGGATAATATCGAAACCTTCTCCCCCAATAATACGATCCTTTCCCTCGTGGCGACCCTCAATCAAAAATATATCATCGCCGCCGGCGCCATCCATGAAGTCTTTGCCGCGGCCACCCGAAATAGTATCGTTACCCGCTGTGCCAATCAGAACATCGGCGTCTTCAGTGCCTGCAATAGTTTCGCCATCAACGCCAGCCATAGAGTAGAGATCGTTAGCAGCGATTAACGTGCCATCTGAAAACCGAAACGAGGCAGAGGACGAATCCGGCACTACCTCAAAATCATCGAGTTCCTCGATAAAACGAATGGAATGCAATATCAGCGAATCACCGGTTGATTTCAGCGTCACCACCGGGACCTCCCCCCACTCCCCATCCGTCAAAGACACCTTGATATCAGCCGCAATCAAACCCTCGGCCATCTCGATAAAAGTGACATTGTTGTCCACATTGTGTATTACCACATTACTGCCACTTCCCGGCCCAAAGTGTACGACTTGATTACCCACGATCAAATTGATCCAGTCGTCCCCCGGGCCTGGGTCAATGACATTATCTCCGGCGACCACAACCCTGTCGTTACCAGCGCCGGCAAGAATGATATTGCTACCGTTAAAGTCCTCGATATAGTCATCCCCCCCTAACGCATGAATGACATCATCCGCGAAAGTTCCACTCAGGAAATCGTTTCCTTCAGTACCCACTAAAGTAGCATTTGATACTTCCAGAAATGCACCCAGAACCGACGCCATGTCATAGACAGACCCATCGGCAAAACCAAGTTGCGCAATAGGGTTCTCAGGCAGTGCCGCCAGCAGGGCAGGATGCAAAAGAGAGTCGGCACGCAAGCTTGGAACCTCGCCGAAAAGATCACCAATATCGCCTGCCCAGGGCTCAGGATCTATCTGATAGGCATGAAAATATTCCTCCAGAAGGATGCCGCCGGTATCACCTGAGAGAGTAATATTTAGATGATCGCCAACTCTCAAAAAGCGCAGATCTCCAAGCGTGATTCCCGCACCAAACTTCAGCGTGTCGCTACCTCCGCTTTGGAAAAACACTGTATTGTGCTCGAAATCAGGACCTATGTTATAGGGATGCTCACTGGAGTAGGACCAGTCATACTTAATCGTGTCAAGCCCATCCCCTCGATTGTAGTGGAAGGTCATGCCCTGGTGCAGTGGGGTCAGCACTAGCTCGTTTCCGCCTCCTCCCCAAATTTCCTTTTGCCCTATATTGTCTCGCGCACCTATATAGACATCGTTAAGGAATATCCAATCGCTACCTTCGCCTCCTTGAATGGAGTCGTTACCATACCCGGGAATTATAATCCCGTTATTGCTATTGATTAGATGATCGGTACCGTAGGTGCCTATCAGGATTCCACCTAGAGTCTCGGCACGTATCTCCGGGACCCAGTTGGGGTCTGTCTCGGAAACCAGCGTAAAATGGGAAAGCGCGTTGTTCCACCCCGAAAAAACCGATTCCGGATCCAAAAGGATCTGATCGCTTCCACCGTAGGAGATTGTCGCCCGGCCATTGTTAAAGCTAAAAGACAAAGCAGAAAGATCGATATCTGCACCGAATCGAATTTCACCCATAACCTCCGGATAGAAATTGTTATCAATACGGACGGTGTACTGCCCATCACCAACATCGAGCTGAATGACATCGTCCCCCAAGCCGTTTAGGAATATGGTGTCATTCCCGGAACCAGTTTCGAAAACGTCGTTCCAGCGGGTATCGCGAAATGTGCCATCCGTCAGATCTGATCGATGAATCAACGGAATTCCGACTCCATTGACACTGACCCCTTCGAGCCAGTAAGAGCGGGTGGTACCGAATGAAGTCACAGTGCTTCCGCCACCGTACTCTATGCGGAAGTTAGAATCCGTTGTTCCTGTATAATTCAGGACGACATCCTCAGGATCAACAGCAGCGCCGAAGGCGAGAAAACCTAGCTCCGGCCCCGTGAGTCGATCCTGACCATCATTTGCATCAAAGTACAGTGTGTCACCACTATAACTCACGAGATTATCATTGCCCTTGCCACCATCAAGGTAGTCCCAGTTGTTTCCGCCTATAAGAGTATCGTTTCCACTCTCACCACGAAGTATGTCGCTTCCTGTCCCGCCAAGCAGTTCATCGTTACCCCCGCGCCCTTCGATCAAATCACTGCCACCCGCTCCGCGCAGAGTATCGGCACCGCTGCTACCGATAATCCTGTCATTGCCAGCGGTCCCAACAATATCACCAGAGAAACCGATCAGGCTCATTATGGGTCCTTCGGCAAGCGCCAGAAAATCCAGCCCAGTAGCCAGTTGCAGGTCAGTGAGTTCCAGGAGCAGTTCGAAGACAGAGCCGTTTATCATCCGCATCCTGGCTCCGCCATCCACTAGCGCCTCAATCTCTACCTCGTCGACACCAGAGGCCACCACTATCTTCGGTTTATCCGGGTCACTGGAATCGACTATGAAAAGTTCGTCACGATCGGATTCCACCAGATCCTCGCTGCCGTAGACCGTCAGCAATAGATTGCCCGCTGTATCAAAGTAGAAATAATCGAGGCGCGATCGCTCAATGACAGCGTCCTGCGTGTTGAGTGCAATCTGTGTGTTATCCCACTCGCTTTTGGAAAAGAAGAAGCCCTCTGAACCAAGACCCGTACCAACCCGAACCTGGTCACCCTGAAAAATTACCTGCACTTCACTCAGGGAGATACCTGAAAATAGCAGAGTGTGCGTGCCTTCAGTATCTTCGATATAGTCCATACCGTCACCGGCCCGGTGGGAGAACGTATCATTGCCGGCACCGCCCATCAGTTGATCGGCACCGGTGCCGCCAGAGAGTAGATCATCTCCGCCCAGCCCTAGCAGTAAATCGCCACCCTCTCCCCCGTAGAGCCTGTCACTACCATGCAACTCAGCGTCTAGCTCAGCTGACGTATCGGCATAAGCCTGCAAATCGATATCGGCATAAGACGTATCGCTGTCACGATCACCGATGAGAATATCAGCACCTGCCTCTCCATGGATCTCATCATCGCCCAACTCACCCCAAACCCTATCGTCGCCCTCTCCGGCATGAATAACGTCGTTATACTGCCCCACACTATCCGCGCCCTCAGCAAAAGCGATATCGAACACTTCTCGGAGTTGACCATCCGTATCTGCAACCAGGTGACGACCCAGCGCTGAATCGCCGAAAATATCGTCTCCACCTATACCACCGCTAATAAAATCCGACCCCGTACCACCCAGGAGATGGTCGTTACCCTCGCCACCATCGATCTTATCAACATATTCACCGCCGCCGACGAAATCGCCGCCACCATTACCCGATAGCGTGTTGATATCACCGGGGCCATCGGCAATCTGCGGGAGGTAGTACTGAAATCGAAGGGGGTCCGGTGAATTCACACTGGCGTCAGCATAGTATTCAACCAGGCCTACGACAGCGCTACCAAAGATAACATCAACGCCATCACCACCGGAAATCACGTCAGAGCCAGACCAACCCTCAAGCAAGTCCCAGCCATCATCTCCCGTCAGATAATCATTACCCCCGAGTCCGTTGAGCGCGTTATGTCCATCATCGCCTGTCAAATAATCCGCAACCGGGCCACCTTCAAAGTGCCCGCCAGCCAGGCCATGGACTGAACCACCGGTATAGTTACTCACATCGGCCGCATTGAAACTAATCGATATTGCTGACCAGTTCAGGCCGCGCTGTATGAACCTCTGCCGAGCATAAGCGTAGATTCGGGTTTGATTTTCCGAGACAGCGTCACTGCTCCCCAGGTTCGCCACCGTCACATCGGTGGCTGATCCCACCGGAGCCCAATAATCATTGAGAACAATACCGAAATCAGCCCCTGCAGCAGGCGTATATTGTTCGATGGTAACGCTGCCAGAATCAGGACCGCTTCCGATATAGATTTTCAATGCGCCATCATAGTGAAGCTGTATCTCTGGATAAGATTCCGTTCCATAATACGGTGAGTCAGCTGATTCACGAGTAAATTGGAGTGTTGCGAGGTCAGTACCGTTAACGATAATCCTGTCACCGGCGTCATCGTAGTCACCGATAATGTCATCGCCATCACCGACACCCCATATGAATCGATCTGTTCCGGTGCCGCCGATAAGAGAATCGGCACCCAGACCTCCGATTAGAGTATCGTTTCCAGCATAACCGAGAATATAGTCATCTGCGTCTTTTCCAGCCCAGTAAGTGTCATCTCCCGACAGGAGATCATCGCCACCAAACCCCTGTATATACATCTTATTCGATGGTTGCTGTGAGAAATATTGGTCCACCCACTCTACCGTGTTGGTAATATAGTCTACGGTGTCCTGAAACTCCTCGGCGACAAACTCGTTTACCAATGCATAACCAAGAGCCGAATGTGCCAATGATATTGCGGGTTTGGCGACATAGTGGATAAAGCGATCTATATTAACTCCCAGTATATCCGCGAGCTCAGGGTTTTCCTCCCACTTCTGAGCGGACCACTGCATTACGTTCGCTAGTACCAGGGCATAAGCGCCGACCAGATTTCCCGCAATAGTCAATTGCCGCGTATATTGCAGTGCCTCTATAGCTTGCTCACCGATAAATACCCAGGTGTTGAACTGATCTTGTCCTATTTCTTCTGGATCGCCAAAGAATGCGCCAACTAGCTGACTTAAGTCTCCACTATCCGCATTGGCTAATCCAAATGAAAAAGCCGAAATGGTTCTAAGAAGCGCCTCTTCACTTGTGAATTCCCCGTCGTCGTAAAAGCTTGCGAAAATTCCGCTAACACTCAGGAGCTGGGTGATATTGAGATAGGCGCTTTCCGCGACGGCATTTTCATATTGTGAAGTCGTAACCCGAAGGCTTCCATCCGAGCCAGTAAAGTTACCAATCCCATGGGCGGCTAGATTAGAATCAGTTGGCTTATTCACGACGAGAAGTTGACCGCCTATGTGGTCATCCCCTAATCGAGATACGACGTCGCCAGCGATCTTATAATGATCAGCTGGGATGGTTGCTGCCAGGGCTGAATTATACCCATCTGGGTATAATATGGGTTCGCTAAGCGCAAGTTCGCCGCCCAACGCATTAAACGTAACGAGATCAAATGACGCGCCCGCCCAATCAGCCTCTTGAGATTGCGCCACAGCATACTCGTAGGCAGCAAATTGCGCGATAGCGCCGCCGAGAGAATGACCGGTAAAATGAATCGTTGCACCCAAATTTTCTCCCGTAAACTGCCGAATTGTATTCTGGACACGCTGTCTATTATCCACGCTCCATTGCTGAATCCCTGCATTCAGATCGGTATAGATATCCTGGGATGACTGTTCAGTTCCGCGGAATGCAATTATATATTCATTGGTTTCGGCGTCCTCGTATACGGTATAGGCGAGCCCAGTACCAGGATCACTTTCCCGATCCACAATGTTATATCCAAACAAATCTCCACCCATATCTTGATATGCATTTTGTGACGCTTGCGCCAAGATAGAAATTATTTCCGGATCAATATTCGACATCACTAATCACCCCATTTTCTAATGTAGAGTTACAGGCATTGAACATTTTTAGGCTGGAGCTTGACCTATCCTCTTCGCTGAGTGTGTTAAAAAAGGCAACTTGGCAGCCATCGGGCGATATCTTGAGCGCAATCGCGGCTCCTTCAATCACCTCATGTATCTGGCCGGTGAAATCTCTGATAAACGCACCCTTCTCACCACCACCTGACTTATTCTCTCGGTAGTCTAATCCACTCCAAAACAGTCCCTTTCTGGTTGGAACCGGAATTGCGTAATATTGGCCCCAGCTGTCAGGCCATAAATACGGTGAGAAAATACCTTCATGGTCAATAAATCCCATTGCCCTGGTCTTGGAGAGATCACCGTATACATTGTTAGCCAGCCAATAGAGGTCCAGATACTCCATATAGATTACTTTTAGTCCTGGATATTCCCGAGCAGGAATATCGATCATAGCTCCAACTTTCGTACCGGGCTGTTCTGAATAAATTTCGCCGTCCAAATCAATAAAACCCATTTCCGGAACACTCTGGTCCCAGTAATCCGGACCCGTTCTCGGCATTCTCAGAATCCAGCCCCATTCCGGTAAATGTAAAACTCTATGATCCGGCGCACCCTGTTCATTGCGAAATTCCTGCCTGACACGAAACGCTGGCACACTCCCTTCGCTCCACGTTACTCCATACTTCTCGGACGGACGGTTTAGAGCGTCAGCAATGTTTACCTCCCCATCTGTAATCCATCTATCTTCAAGTTCATACAGCTTCGACTCGAAGTGATCAGCACCACGCAATCCCTGTAGGTTGAGTCTGTCTTCAGATCTCCTTAGGAAGTAGAATCTTTCCCCTCGAAATGCGGCAATAAAACAATCACAAAAGAGTGGTTTGATAATGTTCGTAGTCAATTCCCACACATAAACCTTGCCGCTCTTTTCAGCAAAGTTTGCGTTATAGTTTGTCTGAAATATCAGGTGGTCACTATCCATCCAGAAAAACCGTTCAGATCTATATCCAGAGTCCAGTATTTGTAAACCAGGCTCTCCACCAAACCCATTCCCCGCTGACCTTTTCTGTTCTAAAATCTCAGTCGTCTCCTTCATCGTTTGCTCAGCACCGGGGTTAATAAACTTTACGTAGAGAAATATTCCATATACCAATATCAGCGGCAGTAGCAGGAGCACAATCACCGTCTTGAACAGCACTCTGAGAGCTCGTTTCATTTCCATCATCTCTCCCTCACACTTTCCTGCTTATACCTCAGTAACGGCGACAAAAAGAACTCTATCAACCGCCGCTCACCCGTCTTGATTTCCGTCGTCACCGACATGCCTGGGCTTAGTCGAACCAGCTTGTCTTCTACGGTGATGCTATCTCTATCTAACTTTAGACGCATTTTGAAAACCCAGCCCAATTGTTGATCTTCCACTACATCATTGCTGACATTTTCGATCTTTGCATCAATGAGACCGTATTTGGTGAAATTGAAGGTATCGACTTTGACTTCCGCCAATTGGCCCGCATTCACAAAGCCGATATCCTTATTCTGGAGTAAGGCTTCCACTTCGATGGTTGCGTTTTCGGGCACGATTTTCATCAGCACCTGAGCAGGAGAGACTACGCCGCCGATGGTATGGGTCACCAACTCCTGAACAGTGCCCGTAACAGGCGCAAGCAGTAACAATTGGCTCTGGTCTTTTTGGACTTTCCGCGACTCCTGCTCCAACGCACTGCGTTCACTGCTGAGTCGCACCAGTTTCATCAGGTTGTGCTTGCGCAATTCGCTCAAGGAGGCATTACGTCGTGCGGTGATGGCGGCGGCGTTTTCTACTAGTTGCTGTTCGCGGGATATCAACACGGGAATCGAGCGTTCCAACTCTGTTTGCTGCTGCAGCATCTCCAGGTACTGCACCCTGGCACCATATTGTTTGTCTACGAGTGTCTTGTAGGCTGCTACCCGTTCTACCAATACGGCGAGTGTGGCGCGGGTTCGCAAGCGCTCTGCCCTCGCTGTTGCCTGCTCGGCCCCATTCGCTGCCAGCTCCTTTTCCAGACTCAGCATTCTGGCGGAAATTTCCTGTCGGTGCTGACCGTATAGCGTTGCCGCCCCGGCCAGTTCCATAGGGTTCATGTGCCGCGGCATTGTCATTGCTACACCGCCCTCCCTACCGCCACGCAACCAATCTTCCAATGCCTTACGCCAGTGGATTTCAAGGACAGTATCGTCCAGCTGCTCTCGAACACGTTGCTCGTCTGCATCCGCATAGGTGGGGTCCAGCCTGACAAGCGCCTGGCCCTCCTCCACTCTGCCTCCCTCGTTCACCAGGATTGCGGAGATGGTTCCGGCCTGTGGCGCCTGTACCTGCTTGACCTGACCACTGGGGACAATACGCCCAGGCGCTGTGACGACAATATCGACCTGCCCAAAGCTTGCCCACAACACACCGATGACGAACAAACAGAGTAGAAGGCCCAGCAACCAGTGGCTGGCGGGGGACGGCGGCGATTCTTGTACTTCCAGGGCGGCGGGAAGAAAGTGCCGCTGGATGATTCCAAGATTGCCATTGCCAAGCAAACCGCGGTTTCTCCAGCTCGACTTCAACGCCTGCCATGTTCGCATAGGGTCGGCTCCGACATTCCCCGGTTCCTCTACAGTGCCAATCATCAGCTTTCCACCCGCAGACTCTCCGCAGTTGCAGGCGAGGTAGATTGGGACAGCGAACGAATTACCGGGCTGTGGCTCTGGTACCCATACAGTCTCGCGTAGTAGCCGTTGACCTCCAGCAACTCGTCGTGGGTACCCGATTCCACGATACGGCCATTCTCTAGCACCACTATCTGATCGCAATGGCGCACAGTGCTGAGCCGGTGGGCAATGATAAAAACTGTCCGACCCTTTGCAATAGCTCCCATATTCTCCTGTACGATGCGCTCCGATTCGTAATCCAGCGCGCTGGTTGCCTCGTCAAAGATCAGAATGCGAGGGTTGGAAATCAGCGCCCTGGCAATGGCTATACGCTGGCGCTGACCACCGGAAAGATTGCTGCCCTGCTCACCTATCAGTGTGTCGTAGCCTTCCGCCAGATCGAGGATAAACTCATGTGCCCCTGCAACCCTGGCGCATTGCACCACACGCTCAAAGGAAAAGCCGGGATTTGCCAATGCAATATTCTCCCGAACCGATCGGTTAAAAAGAAAGCTCTCCTGCTGTACCACGCCAATATTGCGCCGCAGCCATGCGGTATCCACCATGGCCAGATCGATACCATCTACAAGCACTCGCCCGCCCTCTGGAACGTACAATCGCTGAATCAGCTTGGCCAGGGTGCTCTTACCAGAACCGGACCGGCCCACGAGGCCAATAATGTCGCCGGGCTTGACCTTCAGTTCCAGCTCATCCAGTACCAGTGGGCCATCCGGACGATATCGAAAACGCAAATGCTCGAAGTCCACTGCACCGTGCAATTGCCGTGGTGAACTCCGATTGGGGCTGGAGCCGCGCTCCGTAGGGGTATTCAGGATATCGCCCAATCTTTTTAGGGAGATGCCCGCTTGCTGAAAATCCTGCCATAACTGCACCAGCTTCAGGATAGGAGCGGTTACACGCCCGGCAATCATATTGAAGGCCACCAGTTGACCAACGGTGAGCGCCCCGGCAATTACCAGATGGGCGCCCCACCAAATGATCAGCAAAGTTGTAATCTTGCTGATAAAACCCGCCACCTGATTCGCGACATTGTTGAGGTTCTGTGCCCGAAAGGAAGAGGTGACATAACTTGCCAGTTGGTCCTCCCACTTGCGCTGCATCTGTGGCTCCAGCGCCTGGGCTTTGACAGTTTGCATACCAGTGACAGTTTCAGTGAGAAATGCCTGGTTGACAGCCCCATACCGGAACTTCTCATCTAACCGATGTTTTAATATCGGGGTGATAAAGATCGAGAGCGCGGCATAGAACGGCAGTGAGCCCAGCACGATCCATGTCAGGGTCGGGCTGTAATACCAAAGAACAGCGAAAAAGACGAAAGTGAAAGAGAGATCGATCAACAGAGTGAGGGCGGTACCCGTAATGAAATTGCGGATTGTATCTAGTTCGCGCACCCGGGCCACAGTCTGTCCTACCTGGCGGGACTCAAAGTAGGCCAGTGGCAGGCTAGCCAAATGATGAAACAGTCGGGCCCCCAACTCTACATCTACCCGATTAGTGGTGTGGCTGAAAAGGTAATTACGCAACCCACCAACCACAGCGTCGAAGGCCACAACTACTACAAATCCAAAGGCCAGCACATCCAGGGTTGTAAAACCCTTATGCACCAGAACCTTGTCCATAACCACCTGGAAGAAGAGCGGTGTTACCAGGGCAAACAACTGTAAGAAAAACGAGGCAATAATGACTTCGGAAAACAACTTGCGATATTTCAGCAGGGCCGGGATAAACCAATGCAGATTGAACTGCTGGACCGCTTTTAAGCGGCCGTGTTCGCGAGGTGCGAGCAAAATGAGTTCACCGGACCAGAGGCGTTCAAATTCTGTGCCGGCTATGTATTCAGGAGACCCCTGCCCTGGTCGCTGGATCAGGCATTTGCCAATCCCGGAGGTAGGCATCGAAATTCCCGCCAATACGAAAAACGAACCGTCTTCCGCCACAGCAATGGCTGGGAGTAAACGCTGCAAATCTCCAATCTCGCAATCCCGCAGATGCCTGGCTTTGAATTCAAGCGATTTGGCTGCGCGCAGCAGTTCCTGAATGGAGCAATCCTCACTGCCATTACTAAACCGATGTTGCAGGCCAGCGACATCAACTGCTACCTGGTGAAATTGCGCTACCAGCGCAAGACAATGTAACCCGCTATCAATTAACATCCTTGTCAACCAATTCAGCATCTGTGAGCGAGGACCCTGGCAGCGACTTTACCTATGTGGCAAGCGCTTCCCATGAGCCGAAAACAGAATATATGGTTGAGTCTGTCGTGAAGCTTGCAGACGGTCAATGAGTAGCGGCGGAACTGATCTCATACAACCGGTATTGATAGAATTGCCGACCTGGTGGCCTGTTACTCCGGGAACCTCAACAACAAGCCGAAGTAACCGGCACCCCCTCCCCCTCATCAAACGGCAGACTACCCTGGTCACTTTCACCACCCTTGAAAATACCCCGATGTACCCCGCTGCCAGCGATAAAGTCAAAGTGCGACGCAAACCGCGACTCCGCCAACATGCGCCAGGTATTGCCGTTCACCGGAACACGCTCGCCGGTCGCCATGCGGTGATGCTTGTCCAGTTCCAGTGCATCCGGGTGTTGCTCAACACTGCCGCGGTACACCACCGCCTGGCCGTAGTCCTCGCTACCCGCTTCAAGGTCGGCAATCTTGAACAAACGCCAGGTGGCAGAATAAAAGCCGATACCCTCCACCTTTGCCTGCACCTCTGCGCTGTCAATGCCCAGGGGGCGGTCATTCACCAGCCGGGGGTCGGTGAAACCGGCGGCTTTTGCCAGGGTCAGGAAGTCATTCCAGTACAGGGCACCGCTCAGGCATTCGCCGTGTAGCACCGGGTCAGCCAGCAAGGCCTCCGGGATGCGGCGGTCGGCGTAGACGTCGGAGAAATACATTTCACCACCGGGTTTCAGCAGGCGGTAGGCCTCGCGCAGTACCGCGCCCTTGTCCGGGCAGAGGTTCAGCACACAATTGGATACGATAAGGTCGAAGCTGCTCTCAGCCAGCGCCAGCTCGTCCAGCCGTTCGATATAGCCCTGGTGAAACTCGGTATTGGCTGCCGCATAGCCAAACACTTCCGCGTGATATTGCCGGTATTCGCGGGCCACAGCCAGCTGCTCGGGTGTCATATCCACCCCCACGACAGAACCCGTCTCGCCCACCAGGGCTGCCAGGGCATACACGTCACGCCCCGCGCCGCTGCCCAGGTCGAGTATACGCAGCCCGCCTATCGCCTCCGGCAACACCAGGCCGCAGCCGTAGTAGCGGCTGGCCACTTCCGGGTGAATCTTTGCCAGCACCGGCTTCAGGAAGCCCGGGGTATCGTCCAAGGTGCAACAGGCATCTGTTTTCAGGTCTGCGCTGCCGCCCAGGGTTTTGCCGTAATACTCTTTTACCGACTCGTGCACAGTCATGGCGATGCTCCGGGGTTCTGGCTGTTGTGGTTGTCGGGCTATTGTACTTGGCGGGGCAGCCCAGCGGTAGATTGCAGCCAACTGGCGCCAGGGCCACCAGAAACAGGCAAAAAGTATTTATACAAATGTGATTTCTTGCATTGCCTGAACCCCGGTGTTCGCTGTACTTTTACAGACAACATCAGGTTCAGCAGGAGGTTCAAAGGTGAACTCAAGCAAACGAAAGTGCGTCGCGGCGGTTGCCCTCACCCTATCAGTAGCTTCGGGCTTTTGCGCCAGCTCAGGGGATGTGTACTACCGCTGGAACGACGCCTCCGGCACACCTGTGAACAGCGACAGGCCACCACCGGCTGGTGTGAAATACGATGTGATTACCACTAACACTAACCGCATGGTTAACGGCGGCAGGCCCGAGGCTGGAATGCCAGAAGAGGTAAACGGGAGTCCGGAAAAAGCCGCAGCTGAGCAAGATACTCCCGCACAAACTATCGCCTCAACAAAGGATCCGGAAGCCTGCGCCACCGCCCGGAAAAACCTGGAAACGCTCAATACACACGCCAGAATTCGTGTACCTGATGACAACGGGAGCTTTCGCTTCATCAACGAGGAAGAAAAGGCGCAACAACGTGAGAATTCTGAGGCTGCCGTAGACTATTATTGCGAATAGCGTTTTGGCAGTGCGCCGATAGTGCTACTGATCCATGTCGTCCAGCCAGGCCTGAAAACTACTATCAGAGAACGCGTTACCACTTCTCTTTTCAACGCACTGCACAACGCGATCAGCCGGTTCATGGCTTCCCAGAAGGGTAATCGCAGAGAGCCCTAAAACCCCGGTTTCGGCTTCTTTCAGTGAGAAGCTCTGGATACCCACCAGGCCTTGCGCGCCGGAAGTCGTTATAACCTGACAGTCAAACACCAGGTTTGGCCATGGTCGTTCTGCAAGCGCGCCGGTAGAAACACCGACAGAAAACGCGAACAAAAGTACCGATTTGAAATTTAACATTCGATTTACCTCTCAGTATTCGATTACCAACAGTTATCTTGGTCGGTTCCATCTGCAGTTTTTAAGCCATTCGATTCGAGTACAAACTCGGTACAGCGAAGATCATCAATCTGGGGCGAACCCGCTCTCGGCTCTGCCGTCAGCGTATAGCATCGAGTTATATCACCTGTACCACAAGCCGCAGCGCTGACAGTATAGTGTCCGTCGGGCGAATCGACAGGAAGACTAAGATCCGCCAAATTGGTGGTATAGGTCCCCTGGTCAAGCATGAACTGCTCCTCCTGGTTAGCTACCGCCATAAGGTGAGCCTTGGCATCGGCGCGCCGCCCCTTTTGCATGCTATTTTCGTAGCTGGGCAGCGCTATGGCCAGCAACACGCTGACAATGGCGATAACAATCATCACTTCAATCAGCGTAAAGCCTCGGTTCGCCGACAACTGGCCCGGCCTACCACCATGCACAGATATCACTCGTAGTCCTCCTGAAACCAGAAGTTGCCATAGGGGGTGCGCAGAGACTCGTTCATATCACAAACAGCACCTTCGCACTCTATCACTCCAGGTTGATCAGCGCTTGATGCCGGAGCCCCAGGGGGAAGAAGGAAGCGAATTGTGCCGTCAATCGAAAAATGCAGTGAAGGCGTATCGGGAATGATCGAGCCAAGATCGATTACGCCGCGGTCTCCACTGTAGATATCAACAATGTACATCTGCCCCGTGCCCGATTGCGGCTTACAGGAGTTGATATCGCTCAGTAGGTTGGACGGTGTAAACGTAGGTATAAAGGCACGACCATTAATCGTAACAGTCCTTGCAAGGTTTTTTTCGCCAGCGTTACTCAGGCCAAAACGCCAGCCATTGGCGTCTCTAAGGTCAGCCAGTGCGGCAACTTTTTGCTCGTCGGTGCCAGTAGAAATAATATTACTGGATATGTCATAAAGGTCATCCTGACTCAGGGGAAGACTGCATCTGAAATCTTCTACACTCTCGTCTGCACAGTCACCTGCGTCGGGCCTCTCCGTTGTATACGGCGTAACCCTCTCGTCCCGAATCAAATACACGCTGTTATCAACATCCGTGGCATTTGGATTAGTCCTGTCGCCAGTACCTATGATAATGGCGTCCACTGCCTGTCCATCCAGGCGAATACGAACCACATCCGGGGCGTTGAAGAAACGCCGGTCGGTCGGCGTAGTAGCACCATTAAAACCACCCAGCTTGTTGATTTGCCAGGTATCCTGGCTGGCGGTGGGCAGCAAATCACCCGGCATATCTACACGCCACAAATTGCCGCCTGTGTCACCAAAGTAAACTCGGTCGCTAATTTCGTCACCGTTGCTGTCAACTATCGACACAGCACCGGGTACGGAGTGCAGAAGTTCAGGCTCAGATAAATTAGTGTCAGAGTTGCTTGCTGGGGTAACACTCCAAATGAGGGCACCGGTATCTGCATCAACAATATAAAGGCCCCTACCCTCACTATCCGCAGATCCCACTCCGGATGCATCCTTTCCCGTGTCATATCCAGCGCCAAATACCAGGACGGGGTTTTCGTAG
This sequence comes from uncultured Haliea sp., assembly GCA_963977485.1. Lineage (GTDB taxonomy): Bacteria > Pseudomonadota > Gammaproteobacteria > Pseudomonadales > Halieaceae > JARRPM01. The sequence goes on along the minus strand of CAXBOW010000001.1, from coordinate 330,289 downwards.
CCCGGTATTCTTGTAACCACCGGCTTCGACCAGGTCTGCCCTAACTCACCGAAACCCGAGGTGCTCTTGTCAATTCGCCACTTGAATGATGGGCTGTCAGGGTTGGATACGTCGAGGGCATAATAGGCACTCCCACCTCTGCGCATACCGAGGTAGGCCCATGCTATATCACCCGCTGTAGAGTCGATTGTGCCATCATTATTGCCGTCGTACGTGTAGGCAACCGGCGTTAGATCCATTCCATAAACGTGATCATTGGACAGTTCATTTCGTCTGCGCAGAGGAAGTATCGATGCAAGCTCCTTGGGAAAGAAAGCCCAATCCTCTTCGCCATCACTGTTTCCGAACAGGTGCACAAAGCCGGAATTCGACCCAACCAACAGCCGCAAATCAGGAGCCGCTATCGTCGCACTACCCCGCGCGCCATAGTTAAGCACCAGTGGCTGGCTGTGCAAGATGTCACCAAGAATCCAGTCTCTGGCTTCATCGGTGACTCCATTTTTGTCCTTATCATAGGCGTCATACCCCTGAGCCCAGGCAACCTGTAGTTCGAACGCCGCCTGATCAGACGCACCCAGCAGGCCATAAAGTTCAGCCGTAGATGACAACCCCAGCGCACCAGCGTCAAAGTTACTGGTGTTAAATATTTCAAACGCACTGTTTGTACCGGTGTTGCTATAGAGAGTACGTGAGCCGGGACCACGCGCTGCCAGAAGTGCGCCTACACCGCCCTTGTCAACATCCGGGCCATCCTGGCCTGAGCTCCAGAAAGTCGTTGCCGTTTTCTTGATTTCACCGTCAATCGGGTCAATGGCTGGCTGGCTTGCGGAGTCGACCAGAACCGCATCAGAATCCAGTTTCAGCTTTTTGATATTGCCTATCCAGTCGGTTGTGGCACCCGGCTTGAACATGGCGTAAAACACCTCGTCGCGACTCTGGGTACGGGTAAACGTATCGACAGCAACCGCCGGGGAAGTAAACGTAGTGGCCGCTGAAAGAATACCAACAATCGCTCCCTGAAAAGCTTCAGTAAGCTGTTGAGCATCATTGGCTGTATAGTATTCCCCTTTGCCGTTTTCGGCGGCGTCGCTTAACAGTTCCTGGTCGGTAGCAAAACCAATGGTGTAGGTGATGCCAAACTGATCGCCATTGTCGCTATCGCCGTCCAGGTCTGTATTGGCCATGTACTCGGTGAGCTGTGGAAGACAGTTCTGGGTATTATTCCCATCGGCGTCCTCATAGTTATCACAGCTCTTCCCGGTAATGTTCTTAATCCTCTGGTTGGCACCGGTGTCGCTTTGCGGAAAACCATCCGTTATCAGAATGATATAGGTATAGGCACAGTCAGTATTGGGTGAGATATAAGTCCCGCCGCTTTCGGCCAAAGCATCTTTTGGCAATACATCGTACTCACCACGGCTATCGCTTCCTCCGTTGGCTGAGTTGCCATACTCCACGGGCCTGCCCGCAATATAGTTATAAGCCTCATACATCGATTCACACATAGGCGTACTGCCCGCGTGATCCATCTGATTAACCAGGCCAATCAGATTGGCGCGCTGTACACCAGACATGTTTTCGATGATACGGTGCGCTATCCGCCCCCCCTCTTTGTAGTTAAATTCAAGTAGGCCAAAGTCGATACTGGTATTGGTGTCGATAATCGTTGTTATGACTTCCTGCGCGATATCCAGCCTTGAACGACTCTCTGTCAGGCTGTCATCGTGATACCAGTTCATATAGTGCGAGGTATAGAAGGTGTAGGGTGAACCACCCCACTCTACTGACGAATCCACATTCGGCCCGTACTCATTGCCATTGACAACATTGGTCTGGGGGTAACCGGCACTCTGGCCCGAGCCATTATCATCGATGCTGTCGCTGACATCGTCGCGACACTCAACGTGAGTAGGCGAATGTACGCTATTGCTGAGACTCTGCCACGAACCGGGTACAACCGTATCCTCGTCACAGACTTGTTCCCGGGGCCCGGTATACACCCAATCTGTAGTCTCGGTAAATTCCGGCTCAGTGACTAGCTCAAAACAGGCATCATAGGTGTTGTTTTTTCCTGGCGGGTTTACAGACAAGTAGGTTGTGCCGCCCTTACAAGAATTATTTTTACCGTCATTAGAACGGTATATCCAACCTGTTACAGGGCTGCTTGACGTTACTTCTGTATAACAGGCATCGTTATTACCACCTGCCGGATCAACATAAGTGGTGCCGTTGTAACACTTGTTGTTGTTGGAATCATTACTGTAATACACCAGCTTTGTAGCGGGCTCGCTGACGGTAGTCTGCTCGTAACAGCCTGCATTGTTCGGGCCCGGGGGGTTCCGATAGGTTGTCCCAGCCGGGCACTGATTACTGCACTGGCCTTGCTGAATACTGGAATCCGCCCAGCGCCTGGCGCGCTCAGTGGTGAAGCGGCCATTGTTATCCAGAGGGTCATACGAGGAGGAGCAGCGGTTGCGGGAGGCTGAAAACCAATTGCTACTGTTGGACCCCGGCACACTGCCATTAGTCGACCAGTATATCCGGTCGGACGAGACGCTAACGTCATAAGATTCACTGGGGTCGTAGGCCGGGCGCTGTTGCTCTATCTGCGTACTCATACTTCCCGAATCATCGAAGGCGATTAATACCTTGGCGCGCGTACCGCCATTCTCCGCTGAGTCATACTCCGCCTGGTAAATTTCAGTATCATCAGCCGTTGCGGGGAAACTGGCGGTTATCAAAGCCAGTGCAACGGCACTGGGAATCGCCAATAATTTTTTAGTTACATTGTTAAGCATGGAACTGTCCTCCACAAAAACTCATATATCTGATTCGTTGGCAGTGCTGTAATTGTGTCTCAAATAGTACCAATTACGGTTTTAACCACACCCAGTTCAACACGGGTTCTAGCACGCCCTGGCACATCATGTTCAGATTTGATCCGATAGTAGTCACAATCAAAAGCACCCACGCTGGACCCGCCTCGGGATGTCGCAGGTCGCGGGCAAGCGCGCTGGATTGCTATTAGAACTACATCTACATCAATTGGTACATCATTGGGGTCTGCCGCCTGGTTCCTTAACGGGTGATCTTCAACCCCCTGGAAGGGGTCAGTCACAATATCCTGACGCCTGAACGGATCCTGGCCGCCGCCGGCCAATCCAAGCGCCGCGTAGGCCCCGGCTTCTGCTGACTGAAATGAACGATAGGCATCCTGCATACTGGTAGACATTTTCAGGCCCAGTGCACTGTTGTTTGCCGCCGTAACCGCTATGACAGTTACGACCAAAAGAAACAACAAAGCCGTCACAAGTGCAACGCCACTTTGCCTGGGGATGTTGCCACGTGAATTCCTCATTAAGCCTCTCCTCGCAGAACCAGCCTTGGATTACGCATTACAATTTGCGACTGCAACAGTATTCGCCTGAAGTTGTCTCCCGGTGTAATAGGGGCAAGATCGCCCAGCTGGTAACTCTTGTCATTAACATAATTCGGATCTGCCACATCACTGCGGACCAGGATAAAAGCCTGAATTGAGCTCACCCGGTCCCAGGCATTGGCGGCGGTCACGTCTGCCAAACTTCCCAGGGTGTCCACCTCTCCGGCATTGGCTGAGTCGTAGCCAAACAAAAACCGCATGTTTTCCACCCCCTGAACCAGGTCCTGCGTAATCACAGTCCTCAATGCACCATTCCAACCCAGAATCATGCGGCTCAGCGTCGGGACGCCATCATTACGCAAAGTGCCATCGCTGATGTAATAAATTTGAAACTGGTAGGGCCACGCGACCCCGAATGGAATATCCCCACCTTCACTCACAGTAGGTGGCGTGTCAGCGCCATCGAGTAAAACCCCGGATTCGCCGTTGGAGACGACGTAAGTTTCCAGGGGATTTAAACCATTCGGGTCGGGAAAACTGAAAAGCCCGTCACGCTCCGCATCGGGGTCATCCGGATCGGCGTCATACTCCGGGCTGGGGGCAACACCCTTGATAACCAGCACGTCCGTTTGCGGAACAGCATCAGTTATACACGTAAGAACACTAGCGCCAGCAGCGCGAACTGCAAAGAATGAATTATCGGTGTCCCAGACCCCTGCGTTGCCGCTGCAGTCCTTACCCGGCTCGACCGACCCTAACTCGCTGTCTTGCGTAATATCCGCAGGGTTAGCACCACCAAAAAAACCTATGTGCCGCGCAGATGTCGTGATGAGCTGCAATGCAAAGCGGCCATTTTCAGACAGAGCCGACACTTGTTCGACCTCAGTCAACGATCGCTTAGAAGCCAGATAGACAGAAATGGCGCCACCTATAATGATCAGGCCCAACACCAGACCTATCATGAGTTCTACCAGGGAAAACCCCCGTGAAGACTTATGCCCAGCACCGCTCAGTCTTAGACAATTCATAATTCTGTCTCATCAATTACATAACTACTCACAACTAGCTGACGCCGGGTAGTATCTTCATCTTCGTCGTCACCACAGACACCCCCCCCTGCAACAGCATCCTTTGTCTCTTTCAAACCCTGCCACTGCAGCACAATGTCCACTATCCCCGAGTTTGTTTTCCCCGTATCGGGGTCGAACACAATACAGGCACGCACATTACGCAGGGCAGCAGTTGCGCTTACTTCTCCTTCGCCATCGGTAGCTGTCGTTGATGCACCATCCAGCAAGCGTTCCCACGCCCAAAGGTCGTGATTCGCCAACTGCTCGGTTGTGCAGGGGCCAGCCGTGCAATCCGGGTCCGGCTCTTCCTTTTGTAACCCGTCTTTCCCAAGTGGTGATGACATGCCAATGTTGTATACGGCCATGCCATCGGGATTTCTGCGAATACGTTCGAGGATATCATCGGCTAATGAGACCGCGCGCACACGCTGAATACCTTCGTGCTGTGAAACTTTGGACATGGTCAGGAGACTGACAATACCCAATACCCCGATAGCCAGAATAAGGCCGGCAACCAGGGCTTCGATCAGGGTAAACCCTGCCTGTGATCTGGCGTGTACCGCATAGTTCTTTCTAGTTGCAGGCAGCATTAGCGCTCCCCACATTAACAATGTTGTCCCCCGGAGAGTCTGTATCTGTCGCTGCTCTTACAGTGCCCACCGGGTTCACAATCAGCGCACGGGCATTTTCATCACCTCGGTCATCACAGAACGTAAAGGCGCCATCAAAACCCAGCGCTACACCCTGCGAATTGAAGCGCACTAGACGCGCAGCGTTATTGAACGCTATATCGACGGCACGCTCCTCGCCTTCAACCTGAATAATTTCTTCATCCGGATCATTCGGATCAGCTGCATTGTCACGGACGGTATCAACAAACGCTATATAGCCTGTCGACCAATCATCTGAATCTGCACAAGCAGCACCATCGGTTGACGGGCAAACCACTACGCTCGCCCGGCGAGCCATCGCTTCCGACCGCGCATTATTGAGCGTCGCCCGCAGGGTATAAACTTCGGAGATAATCCGGTTATTGCCGATCAGGTTCTGGAACCCTGGCGCGGCAACCGCTACCAGAATCGCAACAACCACCAATACGATCATTACTTCGATCATGGTGAAACCACGCTCACGACCGGAACCGGTAGTTTCGTTAACCGTGTCGGGTTTGCTGTTGTCAAAGTTAGTCACGTCAATGTCCCTCTTTCGCTGTACTGATTACGCAGTCAATATACTGAGAGACCCAAGGGGAAATCACGCGCGGAGTGGCGAAAAGTAGAGATAATCCGCAGTTCTCAGGGATATCTTGGTTCGCACCCGGATGGTCGGTCAAATACTTCGATAAATGGTATTCAAGACCTGTAAATTTTCGAATTTCGGGCAATTTTTTCGATCAAGCTCACCTAATATTGCTGCTTTTAGCCCATTCAAGAAATGAAAAACAAACCCAGGTCACACTTTTCACATTTGTATGGCATAGCAATTCAGAGAAATGATGATTTAGGGAGAAAAAGGGGCAATCGCGCTGTTGCGCGAATCCAGCTGACAGCCGGGCCAAAAAAGGCCCGGCCCTGGTGATGACCCGGGTCTAACGCGGGGGGAGTAATTCCTTCTGTTGCGCCATAATGCGTTTGGTGGCGGCAAATACCGACAGCGAAACATTGGCTTTGCCCTCTCTGCCGATGGCTTCCAGCTGGGCGTAGTACCAGTACATCACCGCGAATATTGCCAGCGGACGAATAAACTTCAACCTGGACAGGAAAGACAACCACTTCGGAAAAAGGGCCAGCTCATTTTCGTAACGGGGCAACTCCTCAAGGCCGGCCAGCAGCTGCGCCGGGGCGTCTGTCATCACACACATGGGCCGCCCGAGGCCGACAAGATCGGCACCACCGCTGATAACAGCCTGCTCCATCACGTCGCGGCGTCTGAAACCGCCAGTGACCATCAGGGGTATCGACACTTTTTCCTGCATTGCCAGGGCGAAGTCAACAAAATAGGCCTCACGCATCTGGGTGGATTTTGCCACCTGCTGTTCGTCCACCTCCTCCATACCCTCTACACCCAGCAATTTTGGCTGCTCATAGGTACCGCCGGAAATCTCGATAAGATCCACGCTGGCCTCCTGCAACCATTGCGCCACCCGCAGGCTGTCTTCAAAATCAAAGCCGCCCTTCTGGAAATCTGCACTATTGAGTTTCACGGCGACCGGAAAGTCCGGGCCCACTGCCGCACGCACCGAGGCTACGACCTCAAGCAATGCCCGGGCACGATTTTCCAATGTACCGCCATACTGGTCGCCGCGCTGGTTGCTGCGGGGGCTGAGAAACTGGGAGAGCAGGTAGCCATGGGCCGCGTGCACCTGCACTCCGGTAAAGCCGGCCGTTTTGACAGCGGCGGCGCACACCCCAAAACGGCGCACCAACTCCTCAATTTCAGGGACAGTCAACGCAACGGGTTGGCCAAACTGGCCCCCGGGCAGGCCCAGCTTCACCGCGGAGGGGGCCTTGGGTGTCGGGTTTACCATCTTCTGGGTCTGCCGGCCGGCGTGGCTGATCTGCGCCCAGAAGTGGTTACCGTTGCGGGTGGCAGCCTGTGCCCAGCTCGCCAGGGCCGCCGCCATTTCAGTATCGGGTTCGCGGTCGATTACCACGTTTCCCGGGCGCTCCAGATGGTCTGCGTCTACCTGTATATTACCTGACAGCAGCATACCTGCACCGCCATCACTCCACAGGCCATAAAGCCTCTCCAATTCTGGCGTGGGCACACCCCGGGGTGTAGCGAGCCCTTCGGTCATGGCCGCCTTGGCCAGACGGTTGGGTATTACGGCCCCGCAGGGCAGCGTGAGAGCTTGCGCGAGTACATCAGACATTGCTATTTCCTTGATCATGCGATAATTGACGGCGATTATACGGGCAGTCGCAAGAAAAAGGATGCCGGTTCTTGCCAGCCTGGCCTCCAGATTTGCACTACCCCTGAAAACTGAACAGAAAGGCGCGAAAATAATGACACCCGATGAGTTTCGCAAGGCAGGGCACGAGTTAATCGACTGGATCGCCGACTATCGCGCGAAAATACCTGAGCTGCCCGTCCGGGCCCAGGTGCGGCCCGGCGAAGTACGCGCGGGCCTGCCAGCGTCAGCACCTGAAAGCGCACACGCATTCAGCGAGCTGATAGCAGACATGGAGCAGATCATTGTGCCGGGGATTACCCAGGTGCAACACCCCATGCATTACGGCTGGTTTCCCTCCAATGCCTCGCTGGCCTCGGTATTGGGCGATATCGCCAGCTCCGGCCTGGGAACGCTGGGTATTTCCTGGGAGAGTTGTCCGTCTCTCACCGAGTTGGAGGAAGTGGTGTGCGACTGGCTGCGCCAGTTGACCGGCCTCAGCGAGCAATGGCGCGGCACAATCCATGACACGGCCTCCACAGCCTGCGTCACGGCGATGATCCTGGCCAGGGAGCGCGCGAGTGATCTCAGCAAAAATGGTACCGGCCTGCAGGGTATGGCGGCACCACTGGTCGTCTACAGCACGGCACAGGCCCATTCTTCCATTGCCAAGGCCGTACAGCTGGCAGGCTTTGGCAACGATAATTTACGGTATATAGAAGAAGACCCCTACACCCGGGCGATGCTGCCCGAGGCCCTGGCCACAGCCATCGAGCAAGACCTGACCGCAGGCCGCATTCCGGCGGGCATTGTGTGCTCTGTCGGCGCGACCGGCACCACGGCCATGGACCCTGTTGCAGCCATTGCCACCATCGCCAACAAACACAAGGTGTGGTTGCACGTGGATGCGGCAATGGCGGGTTCAGCGATGCTACTCCCCGAGTACCGCCACCTGTGGCAGGGCGCTGAACTGGCAGACTCGCTCGCCTGGAACCCCCACAAATGGATGGGCACAATCCTGGACACAGCCTTGTTCTACGTGCGGGATGTAGAGCACCTCGAGCGGGTGATGTCCACCAACCCCGCCTACCTGCGCTCGGCAGCAGATGGAGAAGTGACACAATATCGCGACTGGGGAATTCCACTGGGCCGACGCTTTCGCGCATTAAAACTCTGGTTCCACCTGCGCCTGGACGGTATTGACGCGATCAGGGCCAGGCTGCGTCGCGATCTCGACAACGCGCAGTGGTTCAAAACGCAAGTGGAAGCCGCCGCAGACTGGCAGGTGTTGGCACCCGTCCAGTTACAAACTGTTTGTATTCGCCATGTACCCAGGGACACACAGGACAAACCGCTCAGCGGAGACGCCCTGGACCAACACACACTGGCCTGGGTTGAACGGATCAATGCCTCGGGTGCTGCTTTTCTCTCCCCTTCGGTGCTGGATGGGCGCTGGATGGCGAGAGTGTCTATTGGCGTCGAGGATACCGGGCGCGAACATATCGCGCGCCTCTGGCAGCTGCTGCAGGATTCCGTTTGAGCCAGGCCGGTGATTTATACCGCCGTTAATACCGGATACAAAGAAACGATTAGCAGTGCTGCCATAACACCATTGAAGACCCGCAGTCGCAGCTTGTTGGTGAGCAGGTTGCGCAGTTGCTGACCAATTAAGGTCCAGAGGCTGATCGAGGGCAGCGTCACCGCACCGAAGGTGACCATCAGGATCAACAGGGCTCCGACACTGCGCGTGGGGGCATACACAGTTATCGCGGTCAGGCCGATAGTCCAGGCCTTGGGGTTTACCCACTGAAACAGCACTGCCTGCAAGAAAGTAAGGGGTTTACCGCCTTCCTCTGACGCCTCCCCGGGGGCTGCCGCAGTGGCAATCCTCCACGCGAGATAGACAAGATAAATCACACTCAACACTTTCAGTAAGGTATAGCTGAACGGCACCGAATCGAACACTCCGATCAAGCCAAGCCCCACCAGAAACAGCATGGTTGTAAAACCGACTACGACACCTGCCATGTGCGGAATACTGCGCAGATACCCAAAGTTCGCACCGGACGCCATCAACATCAGGTTGTTTGGCCCCGGCGTTATAGATGCCACAAAGGCAAAGACGCCCAATGCGGTCAGTAGTTCAAATGTCATGTTCTCCCCCCTGCCGCCAAGATAGTCGATATTGTCCTTAACTGAAATGCCTGCCCATCCCACAGGGTTGACACAATAACTTCGCAATTCTGCAACCGCGCTGTCATCTCCCTGCTCTAAGTTCACCGAAACCAACCGGGTGCATCGCACACCAATGCAGTGCACCACAACTCGGGGCCACTATGGACGAAGCTGGTGCAATACCACTGGGTATGGCGATAGTCGCCTTCTTTCTACTCTACAAACTGTTTATTCGACTCCGCCTGTCACGCGCGAAACATCCGTCCTTAAGAGGGCACGCCAAATGGTCGCGGCGGCTTGCGAAGCTGGTGCGCTATTATGAATTCGATGAGACCCGTTTTTTCAGCAGCGACGGCGCACCACCGGATATCACCCGGCAACGCCAGTCCGGCATGCGCCGCCTGCAGACCGACATCGTGGCGAAACAGCCAGAAACACTGGCCTACTGCGAATCTCTGCAGAACATTATATCGGATGTAAATTTTACCAGCGCTTACCGCGTACCCTTTCCCTACCGGGCACAGCTGGGAAATGTGCTGAAGTCAGGCTCTATTGTCAAAGAGTCCCGGGGAGTGCAGGTGAGGGACCTGGACGGTAACTGGCGCTACGACGTTACCGGCTCCTATGGCGTCAACGTTTTCGGCTATGACTTCTATAAGGCTTGCATGGCAGAGGCGCAGCAAGTAGCCGGGCAACTGGGGCCTGTTCTGGGCGCTTACCACCCGCTTATTCGCGACAACGTCGAGAAGCTGACGGCGATATCCGGGCTGGATGAAGTCTCCTTCCACATGTCCGGTACAGAAGCGGTTATGCAGGCCGTACGTCTCGCCCGCTACCACACTGGCAAGACACATCTTGTACGATTGTGCGGTGCCTACCACGGCTGGTGGGATGGCGTTCAACCCGGTGTCGGCAACCAGCGCAACACACAGGACGTCTATACACTGCGTGATCTCAGTGAAAAAACGCTGAAGGTGCTGGATACCCGAAAAGACATCGCCTGTGTACTGATCAACCCGTTGCAGGCCCTGCACCCCAACGCGGACGCCGCCGGTGATGCCGCCTTACTCGGCAGCGGTCGCTGCGCCAATTTCGATCGCGAGGCCTACACCCTCTGGTTGCAAAGAATACGCGAAGTCTGCACTCGCAGAGGCGTTGTGCTGATATTCGACGAGGTATTCACCGGTTTCCGCCTGGCCTACCGGGGCGCGCAGGAGTACTTCGGTATACAGGCTGACATGGTCACCTATGGCAAAACGCTCGGGGGCGGCCTGCCCGTTGGTGTAGTGTGTGGTCGGCATGACCTGATGAAACGGTTCAGGGAAGACCAGCCGGCAAATATTTCCTTCGCCCGCGGCACCTTTAATTCCCATCCCTATGTCATAGCGGCGATGAATGCCTTTCTCAAGCGTATAGAGCAGCCCGCCTACCAGAGTATGTATGCCGACGCGGACGCGCTCTGGAATGCCAGAGCCGCGATGCTCAACCAGCGCCTGCGGGCTGCTGACCTACCGGTGGAGATAGCGAACCTGCATACCATCTGGACTGTTCTCTACCGCACCCCCAGTCGCTACAACTGGATGTTGCAATTCTACCTGCGTGCCGAGGGCCTGGAGCTTAGCTGGGTTGGTAGCGGCCGAATGATCATGAGCTTCAACTTCACTCACGCAGAATTCGAGCAAGTAGTAACGCGCTTTGTTGCCGCCGCCACACGCATGAAGGCAGATGGCTGGTGGTGGCAATCCCTCTCTCTCACCAACCAATCCATCCGTAATCAACTGGCAAAGGAAATGCTACAGGCGCTGCTGCCATCGTCTGCGAAACCGGGGCGCAAGTCCGCAGCAGATACCGCAGGTATTCTGAAGGAGGCAAGATGAAGTACACACGCATATCCAAAACCCCTCGCCCCGGTGAGTTTCGCAAATCACTGGCCAATGAATTCAACAGCTATATAGCACAGGAAGAGAATCGCTTCCCACCGGAGGACCGGCTGCGTGTCGACTTGCACTGCCACGATCACAACAGCGACAAGCCCGATGAACTGTGGGGCCGAATTCTCGGCTTACCGGAGACATGGCTAAAGACAAAGAACCTGGTCAAGTGCCTGCAGGCCAACGGCAGCGATGTAGTGACGGTAACCAACCACAACAATGCACGCTCCTGCTGGGCACTACAGGAGGAGGGGCAGGATATACTGGTGGGCGCCGAATTTACCTGCCACTTTCCCGATATCGAGCTGTTCTGCCATGTGCTCACTTACGGTTTCGACCGGGAGCAGGAAGTGGTGTTAGACAAGAAGCGCCAGAACATTTACGACTTTCTGCGCTACGCCGCTGCAGAAAATATTCCCGTGGTGCTGCCACACCCGCTGTACTTCTACACCAGCAACGAGCACATCGACCTGGAACTGTTCGAGAGGCTGGCAGTGATGTTCCAGCGCTTTGAGGTGTTGAACGGGCAGCGCGATCTGTGGCAATCCACACTAACGTTGAACTGGGTACAGAGCCTGACACCGGCGAAAATCCGGGCCTACGCCCGTAAGCACCAGCTGAACCCACTCGAGTTCGGCGTTGATCCAGACCAGCCCAAAGTGTTAACCGGCGGCTCCGATGACCACATGGGCATCTTTGCCGGGCAATGTGGCTCCTATCTATATGTACCGAACCTGCAGGAACGCCTGAAAACCGAGAAGGCCTCAAGCCTGGCGCTGGAAGCCCTGCTCGCGGGCCGGGTCGCGCCCTTTGGTGATGTCGGTGAAAACCAGAAGCTGAATATCGCCCTGCTGGACTACTTCGCCCAGATAGCCACCCGCATCGAAGATCCCGGCTTGCTGCGCATCCTGCTGCACCGCGGTGAGAGCTGGGACAAGATAGCCTGCTTCGCCATCAGTAATGTGCTTCTGGAATTACAGAAACACAAACACTCGAGGAAATTTTTCGAGTTTGTGCACGATGCACTGCAGGGCAAAAAACCCAACAAAATGCTGAAATGGAAAATCTCCAGCAAATACCGCTTCTGCATCCGGCACCTGGAAAACATCGCAGACAGCCGACACAAGTCTCCCGAAGTATTCGTGGCCACGGTGAACGAATCTATTGCAGAGTTGTTTACCGAACTGAACCGACTGATGCTCACCCGTATCCAGGAATCCGAGTTGCTGTCCGAGAGCGGCTTGCTGGACAATCTTTCTACAGAAGAGCTAACCCGTAAGTTTGAGCTTCCCAGCCAGTTAACCGCATTGTTGTTCGGCGGTTCAAGCAAACACACCAGGGTGGGGGGGCGCCGTTTTCGCAAACTCGCAGACCAGCTGTCTTTTCCCGCCATGATCTCGCTGGTGCTGGTAGGCGCAAGCCTGGCCAGCACGCGAGTGCTCTACCAAAACCGGCCATTTCTCAACAATTTTTCCGCCACAACGGGTCGCAACCAGCACGAGCGTCGCGTGCTTTACCTCACCGACACGCTGTTTGACAAAAATGGCGTATCAACCTCGCTGGGCGGCAAACTACGCCAGATACAGCAAAACGATATCGCTATAGATTTCCTGATTTGCCATGAAACTGCCGAGCCCGCACCGCATCTACATGTGCTGCGCCCCCTCGCCAACTTTACCCTGCCAGATTCGGGTGGCCAGCAGATAAGAGTGCCGGACCTTATGCAGATCGCCCGGATTTTCTATGAGGGGGGCTACGACCGCGTGGTTTGCTCCACTGAGGGGCCAATGGTTCTTGTCAGCCTGTTTCTCAAACACAAATTCAACGTACCGAGTTATTTCTTCATGCACACGGACTGGATCGAATACATCAAGTGCACCACCAACGCCAGCGCACACGAACGCGATCGAATCCGGCGCCTGCTACGCCTGCTGTACAGTCAGTTTAACGGCATATTCGTGCTGAATACTGATCACCGCGAGTGGCTGACCGGCCACGAGATGCAGTTGCAGCCTGAACAAGTTCACCTCACCGCCCACGCCGCGCCACAGGCCCGGCCAGATGTAGTGCCCGTAAACAAGCGCGAGCTGTTTGCCGATGCAACCGAGCAGACACCGGTACTGTTTATCGCCTGCCGCCTGAGCCGGGAAAAAGGCTTGTTCGATCTGCCAGAAGTGCTGTCAAAGGCGAGGGAGACACTACCGGACCTTCGTGTTGTTATCGCCGGTTGCGGCCCGGACGAAGAGGCGTTGAAGAGCGCGCTGCCGGACGCCCTGTTCCTGGGCTGGGTCGATCAAGCACGGCTGGCACAACTCTATGCAGGCTTGGATCTATTCGCTTTCCCGTCGCGCTTTGATACCTTCGGCAACGTACTGCTGGAGGCCTTCGTCTACGGCATGCCAGCCGTAGCGTACAACTGCAAGGGGCCCAAGGATATTATTGAACACGGGGTCAGCGGCTATCTGGTGGAAACCCCACAGGAGATGGCCGAGCAGATCATCGGCCACTATCGGTGGCCGGACAAACGCTCTGCCATGCGAGACAATGCCCTGCGCAGAGCGGCGCAGTACCAGGCCGACGACATCATGACCCGCTTCGTCCAGGCCCTGGGGCTACCCGCCCCGGTATGTATGCTGGAACACCGTTCGGTAGCCTGACACATGGCCGAACTCATCCGCTCCCTCAGCCAGCAGGAACAGCTTAATTTCCTGCTGACCAACCGCATTCCCCGGCGTCTGGCCACCCGTTTTATGGGCTGGTTCAGTGCGATTGAAAGCCGCTGGCTGACCCGCCTTTCACTCTCAATCTGGCAGCAGTTCGCCGATGACCTCAGGCTGGATGAGGCAGCCAAACACGAGTTCAACAGTCTGCACGACTGTTTTACCCGACAGTTGAAACCCGGCGCCAGGAAGATCGACCAGCGCCCGCAAATCGTTAGCAGTCCCTGCGATGCAATCGTCGGCGAGTGTGGCGCCATGGCGGGTACTACCGCGTTCCAGGCGAAGGGTTTTCCCTACGAACTGTCTGACCTTGTTCCAGACAAGACGCTACAAGATAAATACCGCGATGGCATCTTCGTCACCCTGCGCCTGAAATCGAGCATGTACCACCGTTTCCATGCGCCACAGAAATGTTCGGTTCACCGCGTGACCTATATCTCCGGCGATACCTGGAACGTCAACCCCGTTGCCCTGCGCCGCATCGAAAAACTCTACTGCAAGAATGAGAGAGCCGTATTGGAGCTGGACAACGGCGACCCGGATAGCGGCATTTGCCTGGTGGCTGTCGCCGCCATTCTCGTGGCCAGTATCAAACTCCACTGCCTGCAGGGCACCCTCGATATGAATTATCGCGGCCCGGCAAACCTGGCCTGTTCCGCGAACTACGACAAAGGTGAGGAAATGGGTTATTTCCAACACGGCTCTACCATTATCGTCTTCGGCACGTCGGGTCACAGGCTGTGCGAAAACATACGCAGTGGCAGCCAAATTCGTATGGGCGAGGCGCTGCTCACAAAACAGAAATCCCATCACACAATCCACCATCAGCTTTTGCAATCAAAGGAGACAGATATATGACATTCCGGGAAGAGTTACTCAAACAACGCTGGGACGATCACCGTTTCTATCACCACAATCGGGTGAACCAACTGTTGCACTTACTGAGTGCCAGCTGTTTTGTCGCGAGCTATTACCTGATTTTCGTCGACCCCGTGGCGGCAGTAATGGTGGGCTGGCTTTTGGCGATGGTACTGCGACAAATCGGTCACTTCGTGTTTGAGCCAAAAAGCTTCGATGAAGTTAACGGTGTGAGCCACGCATACAAAGAAAGTGTAAAGGTAGGGTATAACCTCCGCCGGAAAGTTGTACTGCTCTCCATCTGGGTGGCCATCCCAGCCGTGCTGTGGCTGAATCCCAGCTTCTTCGGATTGATGAACGAGCAACAAGTGCAACAGGGCCTGCTACACACCACAGCACTGTTGTGGCTATTCACCGGGCTGGGCGCTGTGCTGTTTCGTACGATCCACCTGTTCTTCCTGATGGGCATACAGTCGGGGCTGGTATGGGCTACCAAAATCATTACCGACCCTTTTCATGACATAAAGATTTACCACAAATCGCCCTACCATATTCTCAAGGGTGACATGTATGACGACATGAGTGACTGGTATGGCGACGCCCCCGGCGGCAGCGCCCAGCCCTAACAGAACATTCATTTTACAGCAGCTTCTATGCAACATACTGCGCGCAGTATGCCTGCAGCATCACCAGCATGAGGGCATCATTGTGAAATACAGGTCAGAACCATCATCAACGCTTGAGAAAGAACGTATACGAGATGAAATCAATGAGCAGGTCGATAATTTCCTGCGCTCCGGGGGCCAGATAAGCGTGCTGACCAACAACAGCAAAGCCCCACGGTTCAGCAGCGTTGGCAGCGTGTGGAGCGACCCGGATGACTTCGTTCAGGTTCCAGAGCCGCCCTGAAAGCCGCGCCTGACCCTATCCACTGGAGCGCGAGCGACACGACTACTGGGCACCTCACAAAGGCGTCCTTTTTTTTGCCCGACGCCTCACCCCATACCCGACGCACCGTATATCCGTGCTTTCTCCCACGATTCTCCTCATTTGCCACACAATTCGACGCCATAGTGAATGCTGGAAACACATTGCATTCGGGCCCAGGCTTATGAACAGTCCAGTCAAAAGACTTCTACCAATCGCTTCATACATCCTATTCCCTGTATTAGTGGGCTGTGGTGGCAGCGGTGGCAGCGGCGGCAGTTATACTAGCTCGGTGAATGACGCCGTCGATACGAACGGCGATGTATCAGGCGTTACCGATGAAATCGACGACAGCAGCCCTGACGGTGTCATCTCCATTAATTCGCCCTGGATCATCAATACCAGCGAGCGCTCAAGGCAGATTTTTGAATCGGAGAGCAGCAACACCGGTGTCCTGGAAGATGTACAACTGGTTGAAGAACTGACGGTAGATTCCGTGTCCTACGTGTACGTAGAGGCAACAGGTATACCGAACTACGACATACCAATGACGCAGACCATTGTCGATGAGCTGAATAATCGCCCCAAAGCATCCAGCGACTTTGGCGCAGGTGTTACCAGCGCCAATGCGGGGGATATAGTCGAATTCGGACAGGACATTGGCTACAACAGTAGCACTGAAAATTGTGGCAGCACCGGCGGGGCGGGCTACTGGCCTCCCGGACCCGGCTGCCCCATTCACGTTGGCAAGGCAGAATATTTCACGCTAAGTCCGTTACCGACGACAAGCGCCTGCGCCACCGGACTGGGCACCACCGGGGCAATGGTAAATGGCACCAGTATTTTCAATTGGGGCGACGGTATGAGCTACGGCAACAACGTCTGGTACACCCTGGCACCCGTGGCGGAACAGTATGACGTGGACATTTGTGGTGGCCATGCCGCCCAGGGTGAATACCACCACCACTTTTATACCAGCTGCCTGGCGGACCTGGTGGGTGACGATGGCACAACGCATTCACCCATATATGGCTATGCCGCTGATGGTTACCCTCTTTACGGCCCCTGGGAAAGCGCCGACAACCTTGCCCTGAGTGGCTGGCAAACCCGGGACTACGGCGCCGCACTCGCCGAGGGGGGATGTAATACCCCGGATGAGCGTACCTGCACGCTGGTGAATGAGTACGATGTCAATCAGGGAGTCGATACGAGCGTGGGCCAGGGCCCGGATATTGGCCAGACTGTCACCACGCTATCGGGAAACATCCTGTCCGCCGACAATGGCTACTACTATGAGGATTACTATTATGCCCAGGCCGCCGCCACAGGCGAGCAACTGGACCAGCACAACGGGCACGATAACGACGATGGGCGCGGTTACCACTATCACATCACGCTGGTGGATGACGGCAGCGGGAAGTTAACGCCCGCCTTCCCGTATACCATCGGGCCCAGTTTCTACGGAGCACTGCCAGACAACGCTGCAACATCCTGCGGTGGTGTAGCGGCGGGGGGCGGTGCACCACCACCGCCCCCCGGCTAGCGGAATCGAGCGGGGGAAAGCGATGAACATTTTTTCGCACGGCGACGCGGCACTTCCCAGGATGCTGGCTAGCGCCCTGCTCTGCCTGTGCCTCAATTCTCACGCACAAATGAACAGCTCGACGCCAGTGCCCACCGGCATGGATCACTCGCATATGCCGGCAGCCGTGCCCTCCGGCGCTCCGGTACCGGCTTTGAGCCTCACGATCTACCGTGACGCGATGTCAGGCTTTAACCTACGATTAGTCACTGAAAATTTTTCGTTGATTCCACCGCCGCAAGGCGAGATGGATATGGCACAGCTGATGCTGCCCTCAACTGATAGGCTAACCGGATATGTTGAAGGCCATGCCCACCTGTATGTCAACGGCGTAAAAATCCAACGGTTATACGGCAATTATGTTCATCTGCCCGACAACTTGTTACGAGTGGGTGTCAACCAGATTACCGTAACAATCAACAATCACGGGCACATGTACTGGTCCGTCGACGGACGCCAGATACTTGCTACAGTGTTTCTTCAACAGGGAATCGAGGAACCGGTGGTATACCGCTTTGAAAGTTTCCCCGCTCCCGGCCAGGTGTTTATACTTTCCCTATGAAACTATCGCTGGCGCAAAAACTTGTAGTGGCCTTTCTGGGCTTGACCCTGCTGGTGCTCACGGCAACGCTGGGCCTCGCGCGCTGGAGTTTTGAACAGGGCTTCCTGGACTATGTGAATGCACTGGAGCAAACGCGGCTTGAACGGGTCCGGGACGACATCGCACTGGAGTATCGGAACGCTGACCACAGCTGGGCCTCTTTGACTCCATCCCGCTTTAACGCCTTGTTAGCCCGTTCGATACCAACAGGCCCCGGCGGGAGAGCATTTGCCGGAGCCGCACCACCGGCCGGTCCGGACGGTCATCGACCACCACCAATGGGAAGAGCCGGCATACCGCCTGACACACTGCAGGATGGCCCGCCGACAGCGCTAATGAACCCGGACGGTACACTTATCGCCGGGTCTGGCATCGACTTTCCCGGTGGCCTGACTATTCGCGTGCCCGTGGTGGTGGATGGGGTGATGGTTGCTGAGTTGCGCAGCGCGCCCCGAAGACGTATCAGTTCAACACTGGAGACGGCCTTTTCCAGGCAGCAGCTCAGGACAAGCTGGATCATCGGCCTGTCCTGTGCGGCCCTGGCCTTTGTTGTATCGCTGGTGCTGGCTCAGGGCCTGTTGGCCCCGATCAGGCGCATGATCAAGCATGTGGCCGAGCTGTCGAACGGTAATTACAGCCAACGGCTCAACGAGAGCAGAGCCGACGAACTGGGCCAACTGACCCGGGATCTCGACCACCTTGGCACAACGCTGGAGGCAAACCAGAATTCCCGCCGACGCCTGCTGGCGGATATTTCACATGAGCTGCGCACCCCACTGACCGTACTAACCGGGGAGATCGAGGCGCTACAAGATGGGCTTCGCGAATTTGATACCGCCCAGCTTGAGTCACTGGATCAGGAAGTAAAGCGGTTGCGCAGTCTGGTTGATGACCTCTACGAGTTGTCACTCTCCGAACTTGGAGGCCTGAGATACCAGTTTGCCACAGTAGATGTCACAGCCTGCCTGCAAGAGGCGGTCCGATCGCTACGCAATCGTGCAGCACAAAAAGACATCGAATTAGTCATCCCTGACACCGGGGCCATGCCGGCCCGGGGAGACCCGACTCGCCTGCATCAACTTTTCTGCAATCTGCTGGAAAATTCCCTGGCATACACCGATACGCCGGGACGAATAGAACTGACGCTGACAAACGCGGGCAAGGACATTGTTATCCAGATCGATGATACGCCTCCGGGGGTCACTGCGGCAGATTGCGAAAAGCTGTTTGACCCCCTGTACCGTCAGGAGCTGTCACGCAGTCGCCGCAGCGGTGGCGCTGGTCTCGGTCTCGCTATCTGCCGAAATATTGTCGAGGCTCACGATGGTAGCATTACCGCCTCGCCCTCCCGCCTCGGAGGGTTGTGCATTGCTGTAACACTCCCGGCAATGCATGAGGATACCCAATGAGTAAGTCGCAGGTTCTGATCGTTGAAGACGAACACAAGATCGCGCAAATACTGGTGGATTACCTGCAACGTGAAGGTTTCGCTGTGACAGTGCTGGACGAAGGGACACACGCCGTGGAGAAGGTCAGGTCACTGCAACCCATTTTTCTGATTCTGGACCTCATGCTCCCCGGCAAGGACGGCCTTTCCATCTGTCGCGAAGTCCGTCAGTTCTCTGACCTACCCATCATGATACTTACCGCGAAAGTCGATGAGATCGACCGGCTGGTGGGCCTGGAACTGGGTGCGGATGACTATGTATGCAAGCCCTTTAGCCCACGTGAGGTGGTGGCCCGCATCCGCACAATATTACGACGTGTTTCCAACCCTGCTGAGAGGCCCCGGGAAAATCAACTGCGATACGGCGATATAACACTGTCGCTGGATCGCTTTGAATGCACTGCCCGCGGTCAGCGGATCGATTTAACCCCTGTTGAAATCAAGATATTACAGGGTTTCATGTCCCGCCCCGGCCACGTGTTTTCGCGCGACCGATTGATGGATATGGCCTATGCCGATGAACGGGTGGTCAGTGATCGCACCATCGACACCCATGTGAAGAACCTGCGTCGCAAGCTGGCAAAAGCGCTGGACAACGAAGAAGTGATACATTCAATCTACGGTGTGGGCTACAAAATTGACTAGGTGACTTCACGGCTTATCTATCTTCCGGAAGTCTTCACATTTCCTCCCTTCTCTCTCCTTGCTCCTTTGTAAAACTACTGTTGTTCCAAACACAGTCAAGGAGACAACCCATGTTCAACAACACACTACAGCGCAGCACAATCCTGGCACTGGCACTGACCGCCTGCGTCACCACCAATTTCGCCAAAGCACAGTCCGATGGGCAGGGCGGAAAACGCCGTGGTCCGCCGCCGGAGGCGCTAGAGGCTTGCGCCAACAGTTCCGAGGGAGATAGTTGCAGTTTTGCGGGACGGGGAGGAAAAACGGTAGAGGGGAGCTGCATTGTACCGCGCAGCGAAGATAGCCTGGCCTGTGCACCCGAGGGTGGGCCGCCGGCAGACCATGGCCGTAAAGGGGAAGTCGAGAGCGACGACTAGGGGAGCAGGTTCGCCGCCCTCAGCCAGGGAAAATGCGGCAATTCCGGGCCGCAGCAGCAATTTTGAGCCGAACAACGCGACTCAGGGTTGTGCTCCCTTGTCCTTGGGCCAGCCCATATCCTCCAGATGAAATTCCAGGCGGCTGTGGCCTACGTTTTCATGGCAGAAAACACAGCCGTGCTTGTCCGGATCTTCAAAATAGCGGGTGTGGGCACGAGATGCCCTGCGGTTGTCCGCCGTCTGCTCCAGCAAATAAACGTGGCAACTGAGACAGCCGGAATCGTAGACATATTCCTCCCTGCGCTCGCGGTTTCCATGCCAGTCGATATCGTAAATATCCTGGGTTAACTCCATATAGGGATCAACCACACCGTGTATCCCCTTCACCCAAAGATAATGCAGTGAGTTGTCCTGGGGGATATGGCACTGGGAGCAGGTGGCGCGAAAGCCGACTGGATTGTTGCCACCGTGGATATCCTCTCGATAGGACGCGCCGATGGGGGCATGGGAATGGCAGCTGGAGCAAAACTCATGGTCACCCGTCGCATGTATCACGGTATCCATGACCGCCCAGGAGGCCGCAACGCCAATACCGAGAACAGCAAGGCCCGCAAGAACGAGGAACCAGCGTTTGCGAAAAAGTGTCATCATGTTTAAGCGTCCTAGATGGCAAGCCTGGTTGGCTGGGAGGCGCAAACTGCGCTGATTGTCGATTAAACAGATAGTAGCAAACGACGCTTAAGCTACAAGGCGAAATGAGGTGCATTGCGACCATTGTGGGCTGGCGCAATGCGATTCCTTGATTTGGCTCAAGATAGCGGAGGCTGACACCGGGCAAACCTTGCCACCGGTCGTCAGGCCTCAGGTATGCCTCATGCGGCCAGACCAACCTCGGTGCGCTGCATCGGCACAAAACCGGGCAGGGCCGCGATACGACTTAACCAGGCAAGCACATTCGGATAGGGCTCCAGGGAGACGTCTCCTTCGGGCGCGTGCGCGATATAAGCATAATTGGCAACATCGGCGATTGTCGGCCCCTCACCCGCTAACCAGTCGCGGTTTTCCAGGTGCTTGTTGAGCACATCAAGCACAGCATGGGCAATCTCTTTGGCGCGCTTATGATCGAGACCGGCGCCAAAAACGTTAACCAGCCGGGCAGAAGGTGACGATGAAGTGTGATTTTACTCATACTTGTAACTCCTGTTGCTACGGGTTTTTGCCCGGTTGAATCGTTTAACTCAACCAAACGGCTAAATCGCTGTCAGCTAAATAGCTCCAGCCGGACACGGTCGGGATCGATACCCTGTTCTTTGGCGGCCTTGAGCACAGCATTCACCAGGCGCTCAGGGCCACAAACATAGATCACTGCATCAGCCGCAGCACCCTCCAGAACGGCATCAATATCCAGACGTTGACCGTCGGCAGCGCTGTAAATGCTCAGCTGCTTACCAAATTCACGCTCCAAGCGATCGCGATAGGCCATGTCGGCGCGACTGCGCCCGGCGTAGTGCAGGTGAAAGTCGTTTCCGCGCCGGGCGAGAGCCTGGGATATGGCTTTGATCGGCGTAATGCCGATACCCCCGGCGATCAGCAGTGCGGGGCGCTGATCATCATGCAAAGACAAGTGGTTACCGGGAAGGTCGATATGCAGTGTCGTATTGATTTGGTAACTGTCATGTACAGCAGCAGAACCGCCCTGACCTTCCTCTTCGCGCAGAACGGCAATTTCGAAGGCGTCTCGCCGGGCCGGGTTTGATGCGATGGAATAGTGGCGCTCCACCAACTCCCCGCTGGGCAGGCGCACGGGGATGCGAAGGTGGGAACCGGGTTCAACAGCCGGTAATTCACCCCCATCCGGGGCACGTAATTCGAAGGCGCGCACCCTGGGGGCCAGCTGGCGAATACCGCTTACTACCAGCTTCAACGGGCCCTCACCCAGTGCACCCGACTCTGTGTCTGTTGCCGAGGTAGCTTTCGGTCTCGCAGCTTCGCCGCTGCGAACCTGCCCGGCTTTGAGTTGGCGGTTTTCCTCCTGCAAGCCCGCAACCACGGACTCAATCTGAGCCTCAGTGAAACGCGGCGTAATATGTTGTGGGCAGTTCCAGTCAAAAGCCTCTACATCAATGACAAACCCCCGCTCCACCTGCACCGTGTAATCGTCATCGATCAGGCCAGTTGGAAACTCGGAATCCTGCGGGTCGATCACTCGCACCCGGCCCAACATTTTCAGCCGGCGCCGGTTGGGGTAATCCATAAAGAACAGTGATACGCGATCATCGCTGCTAACGTTGCCGGTACTCACGTACTGGCGGTTGCCCGCATAATCCGCAAACCCGATTACTCGTTCGCCCAACACCTTCATAAAACCGGCAGGGCCACCGCGGTGTTGCACATAGGGCCAGCCGGACTCGCTGACGCTGGCCATGTAGAAACTGTCGCGGGCGGCGATAAAGCTGGCCTCGCGCTCGCCAAGGACGTGGTTGTATGGCGCCCCTTCATCCATCGCGGCGTAAGCGGTACGCGAACCTCTGGCGATCTGGATATCGCGGACTACCGGCGTGAAGGCGATTTCGGCGAATTTGTGTCCCATGGTTCCGTGCTCGCTGTCTGTGTCAGTGGCCTCACTATCTCAAATTCCTTTTGGGAGAAGAATGATCTAATATTGAAATTAATTATTTCATTTTGGGGAATAATAGATGGATCGTTTCCACCAGATTCAGGTTTATGTGGCCGTGGCGGAGGAACAGGGCTTTGCCGCAGCCGCCCGCCGGCTGCAGCTATCGCCCCCGGCGGTCACCCGTGCGGTGGCAGCGCTGGAAAAGACACTGGGTGTGAAGCTGCTCAATCGCACCACCCGCTACGTACGTGCCACCGAGGCGGGCCAACGCTATCTGGAAGACGCGCGACAAATCCTGGCGCGACTGGAATCCGCAGATGAAGCTGCCGCCGGTATCAGCGCTGAACCCCGGGGCCACCTGGCAGTGACAGCCCCGGTGCTGTTCGGGCGCAAATTTGTCATGCCGGGTATTGTCGACTATCTGCAACGCTACCCCGAGATGGAGGTCGATGCCATATTCCTGGACCGGGTGGTGAATCTGCTGGAGGAAGGGATGGACGTCAGCGTTCGCATCGGCGACCTCCCCGATTCGAGTATGCGGGCATTGCGCGTGGGTACGGTGCGCTCGGTGGTGGTAGCGGCACCTGAGTATCTCGCGCGTTATGGGGTACCGCAGGCCCCCCACGATTTACTCAAGCACAGTACTATCGTTTCCAGCGCTGGCAGCTTTTCGTTGGGCTGGCGATTCGCATCGGGCGCAGGTGAACACCCCCTGAGAGTAAAACCGCGCCTGCGAGTTACCACCAACGACGCGGCCGTCACTGCAGCAAGCGAGGCCCTGGGCATTACGCGGTTGCTGTCTTACCAGGTGGCGGAGGAGGTGGCGGCGGGCAGACTTGAAATTCTTCTCAAGGATTTTGAACCCCCTGCCAACCCCATACACATTGTTCACCGCGAAGGGCGTTACTCATCTGTTAAAGTAAGAGTATTCATCGACCTGCTGGCCGCGCGGCTGCGGGCGGACAAGACACTGAATGACGATACTCAACAAACGTCTCTTTGATTTTGCGCCAAACCTGTATTTCCGCTGTACTAGTAAGCTCGATGCTGCTGTGCACAGTCGGCTGCGAAAAAATAGCTCAGCTTGCGGGATTGGTCGCCGCGGGCCCGGCAATCTCCATGGCTTTCTGGTACGCAGGCCGCGCACTTACCCGTGCCACATAAGCCCTGGTGTTGGGCAGGCTATCGTCGATTTCCCGCGCGCCAAGCATACCCAGCGACGTGAGATTGAACATCGACATGATATCCGCACAGCTGAAGCGTGGGCCACCCAGGTAGTCGGATTCACCCAGGCGCTGCTCAAGCGTGCGGTAAATCCCCTCTTCCCGACGATCTGTAGTCGTAAGCATGATGTTGTCTGCTGAAGGCTCAACACCAGCCATTTTGATAGCCAGCTTGATAAAGAGCGCCGTTTGCAGGTTGTTGTTAAATTGCATCCAATAAAGGTAATGAGGATAGTCAGGGTCACTCACGGGTACAGAGAGTTTACCTTCACCATAACGCTGGGAAATATACTCAACGATCGCTGTAGACTCTCCCAGCACCAGGTCACCATCGGTGATCACTGGCGCAGTTCCCGCCGGATGCAAGGCACGGTACTCGGGAGTCGACAAAAAATCTTCACCCCGGTCATACCACTTCAACTCGTAAGGCAGGCCCAGCTCTTCCATAAGCCAGACTACGCGATCCGACTGGGAGACGCCGAGGTGGTGAATAGTAATCATGGGATATTCCTTACAATATGTTCAGCTGAACGAAGCGTCAGGGCATGAATCGTGAACGTGGGGTTGACGGCACCGCTAGTGGGAAACAGGCCGGGGCCGGCAATATACAAGTTTTCCAGGTCGTGGCAGCGGCCGTAGGAGTCGGTTACCGACGTCTCTGGACTGGAACCCATAATAGTGCCGCCAATTATGTGCATACCAAAGCGTTGACCGGCCCAGGGTTCAGCTGCACCGCCAGCCCTGAATATCGCCAGGCCCTCAGCCACCGCAGCCTCACACAATGCCTCTGTGGGCGCGGTTATATTGTGGGTCGCTTTCGCCAGTGGGACCCCGTACTGATCGCGCTTACTGCTAAGCGTTACACGGTTCTCTGCCAGCGGCAAGTCCTCGCCAACAAAAATCATAGCGCCCATGTGGGCCGCTGCCTTGCGCATAAATTCCTGCAGGGCAGGCCCGTAAACATCCGGCCGGGTGTTGGCGATACCCAGCAGGTCATTTGGCTTGAGCGCATTCGCTATCAGCCATTGGTAGGAGCCATAAGCCTCGGCTTTGAGTTTCTGCTCATAGTGGTCCTGATTAATCAGTTGCCCACCGGTCGGTCCCTGATAAGGCAGGGTTTCATCGGCGAACAGGCCGTACACAGCTTGTGACGGGTGCGTCATCAGGAAGCGGCCAACGAGATCGTTGCTATTGGCCAGGCCCCGGGGATACTTGTCGCTGGCGGATGCCAGCAATATTCGCGCGTTCTGCACGCAAAAAGTAGCAAGTACGACAGCTTGCCCATGCACCCTGTGCTGCTTTCCTTCTGCGTCGAAGTATTCCACGCCCGTTACCTTGTGCCCCGCAGCATCGTGAATTACCCGCGTAACCTGCGCATGGTTGCGTAATTCAGCACCGGCCTCCCTGGCCCAGGCCAGATAAGTCACGAGGGGGTTCGCCAGAGCGCCAATCGGGCAACCCGCATCGCACCAGCCATCGTAAAGACAGGCATTGCGCCCCTTGTATGGCACGCTGTTGATGGCCAGGGGGATGGGCGCAACGCTCATACCCAGTGCATTAAAGCCTTTTTCAATAACCCGGCCCTGGCTGAATACGGGGGTCGGCGGCATGGGGTACTTCTCCCCGGGGGGACGCCATTTCTCCGCCTCGGCATCACCACTTATGCCTACCTCGGCCTGTATTTTGTCGTAGTAGGGCTGCAGGTCCTGATATTCCAGCGGCCAGTCGATGCCTTTGCCGTACTCGGTTTTGGTTTTGAAATCGTTTTCATGCAGCCGCGGCCAAACGGCATATTGATGCTTCGCGGCACCGCCAGTGCCCCAGCCACTATTAAAACCGTGCCCGATGCTCAGATTGCCCTCTTCCTCAACGTACGCACCAGACCACTTCAGGCGCCTGGCCCAGATCTGGGAACTGACCAGATCTGACAACTCTCGGGCCGGGCCGGCTTCCAGTATCAGCACCCGTTTGCCGGCGCGCGCTGCCTGCGCTGCCATCACGCTGCCTGCGGCGCCGGAACCGACCACCAGCAAATCGAAGGCATCTTCCACAGGTATCGATTTCACAGCTGTCACCAGGGTTCCGGTGGCGCGATGTGCGCCATGTAAGGCACGCCAATCTCGGCAAAGCCTTCCTCGGTACCATATACAACATCACTGGCATCCGAACGGATAACAAAGAAGAAGAACGCAGCTGGCGGCCCTTGCCACCCCTCGGGTTGTGTACCCGAGATGTCGGTGAGCAAGATACCGATTTCACTGGATGTAAGCTCGGGCCAGCCTTTTTCAAATCGCGTATGCGCCAGTTTATCCGCGCTGCGCAAGCCGCCATGGTAAAAAGAGAGGTAGTCTGACTGGACGACACCCAGATATTTCAGCATCAGCAACGAATCCTCGTCGCTGGCCACGAGTTGCTTGTCGAGGTATTGCGAAATACCTGCTTTGCGTGCACCGGGCACCACCGCTTCCGTAATGGCCTCCAGGGTAGAGGCCTCCTGCGCGGAAAGTACCTGAAGCGGCAGCCCCGCTGCCTGTGCTTGCGCCGGAGATAATAATAAAACCTCTCCTGCAACGGCAACCGTCAGGACAATACCGGAATTTCTCAAAAATTGGCGTCTATCCTGATCCATCAGCCTGTGGCTCCTGTCCGGTGTCAGAAGCTGTAGCGCAGCCCCACGCTGTAAAAACGCCTGTCGCGGTAAGATACTTCATTACAACCGCAGAGGGTCGCCAGGTCGAAACCCTGTACGCCTGCGCTCTCATCGGTCAAGTTACGCACGGCAAGAGAGGCCAACCAGCTCTGATCGCTGTTTTCCCAGCTGACCATAGCGTTCACCAGCGTGTAATCATCGAACTCATCGGCATCGAAGTTACGCAGGTTGTAGTAAAAGCTGTCTGAATAACTTATGTCTGATTGAACCGCCATAGTGCCACCCAGGGCGTCCCAGGCATAACGCACCATGCCAGACGCCTGAAAGGGAGGCGCATAGGTGGGGTCTACGTCCTCGGGCGGTAACGGCGAACCGAATCGCAGGGGAACGTCTTTCACTGTCGCGTCAAAATAGGCAACGTTGAACATGAAGTCCAGGCCTTCCATAGGCGAAGTTTGCAATTCCAATTCAGCACCGTAAGTTTCTGCATCGGCGTTAAACACAACACCGCCAACACCCACAAACAGGAAGGCCTGGTAATCCTGGTAGTCGTAGTAGTAAAAGGTTCCGTTAAGGCGCGTATTGCCGCCGCCCAGGGTAGCTTTAAAGCCAGTTTCATAGGAAATCAGCACTTCCTCGTCATAGGGCAGCGCGGCGTCGCCGCCAGAGCCGAAGTAAGAACCCAGCAGAGGTGCGTTGAAGCTACCGGCCTTAACACCGCGATTGATGCCCGCCCATAACAGCAGGTCGTCGCTGGGGCGCCAGTCTACTTGTACCTTACCCGCCCACAATGTGTCTGAGGTGTCGTCTGAGTATCTTATGATGGGTGTGTCCGGGCCCTCCAGAAACGGCCCTCTGTTGAAGCTGTCGTTGCCAAACGACTGGTAGATACCGATGCCCAGATCAAAATCCTTCTCTTCCTGGATCACCCTGGCGCCGATAGTGAAGGTGAAGTCCTCTGCGAAATCGTAGTCCATTTGCCCATAGATGTTATAGGACGTCGTTTCCAACTTGGCGTTCACGCCAATATCAATCGGAAAATCGCCTCCCACGATGCTGTTCTGGGGCGCCTTGAGGCCATTGTCAGATTCGTTGTCGATATAAAGAAAGTAAAGGCCTGTCACCCACCGGGTTTTATCGCTCTCGCCGGTGAGACGAAACTCCTGAGTGAAGGTATCCGCATTGACTCCGGCGTAGTTTGCCAGCTGATTGACGGGTGATGCATCGACATCAATAAACAAACTTTTGTCGTAGGACTTGTAGTCCGTTATTGAGGTGAAATCACTGCCATTCTGCAATTCCCAATCTACCCGTGCGTAGAGTCCGCTGGTCTCGGTGTCGCCGTTATCGTCGAACGCAAAATCTCCGGAAAAACTGAAATCGTCCCCGTTCGGGTCGAGGTAGCCAAAGAAATCTGCCCCCGGCGCCAGTCGTCCGGTCAAGCCGATCCCGCCCCCCGGTAACAGGTCACTGCCGTCAAACACGTTGCCGCCGCCATCCTGATCACCCTGGATGCTCAAGCGCGTTTCGTCGCGGGGCGTATCAATAACATTAATAATCTCTCCCATCTCGTCCACAACAGCGATGGTGGACTTGGACTGGTAGGGCCCCGTTGCCACTTCAGACTTGGCATAGTTAGCCATCAGTGTAATTTCCAGGTTATCAGTTGGCCTGAACGCCAATGTGCCTCTGCCGGCGAACGTGTCGTCATCACCCAGGTCCTTGCCTGCGTTTGCTGCCGGCGGCGGATTAAAGGCTTCTGCCGATGAATAATTGTTTTGCAGATAGGCATCCTGATTGTTGTAGCGGATAGCCAGACGCCCCGCCGCTTGGTCGCCAATGGGCCCCGTGATCGCGGCCTCAACGGTGTAACGGTTGGCGTCATTGGGAACATCAAACTGGCCCGCGGTCGCGTCTATATAACCGCTTAAATTTTCGAAATCAGGCTTCAAAGAGACATAATTGACAGCGCCACCCGTGGCATTGCGGCCGAACAAGGTACCCTGGGGACCCTTTAGTATCTCCACCCGGTCTATATCAAATACGGCGAACGTCTGGCCTTGAGCAATGGCGATATAGCCCTCGTCGAGATACACCGCGTTGGGTGATTCGATAATATCGTTGAAGTCATTCTGGGTGACCCCGCGAATGGAGAACTGGGTATTTTGACCCGCCAGGTTGCCGCTGATATGGACGCCCGGTGTAAAGGTGGCTATGTCAAAACTTTCCTGCACTCCCATCGCGTTCATCTGCGCACCGGTGAACGCGGTGACCGCTATGGGCACGTCCTGCAGGTTCTGCTCCCGCTTCTGGGCGGTAACAATTGTTTCTTCGAGAATGTTCGCTGCCGCCATCACCTGCAGAGGCATCGTGCTGGCCAGTACAGTTAAAGAGGCAAGACACCTTTTTTTGAATCCTGGGTTGGTCATGATTAAAGCTCCTGTAGAACACTGCTATTAAAATTTAAGCTCGCTTGAAGGGCTGTCGCAGCCCCATTCGCTCCAATCTCGGTATCACCTCTTCCCGAAAATACGGAAACTCTTTCGCATAGTCCACAAACGCCAGGGTAGTCCCTGCCAGTCCGGCGGCGCTGAGCTTCGCTAACTGATCGGCCACATGATCCGGCGTTCCCACCAGCGGGAAACCGCCGTGCCCCGCAGCAAAACGATCACGGAAATTGGCGAGCGCCTCAGGCGTAAAAGACTGGGCATGCATGCCCTGCAACTTCATCAGGTAATCCACGGCTTCCCAGTCGGCGTTTTGATTGGCGTAATAGTCCAGATATTCCTCCGCTTCACGCTGGGTGGGCCGGCAAACAACAGTACAAAATGTAAATACGCCTATGCTCCTACCGACGGCCCTTGCACGTTCTTCAATACCAAGAACTGTCTCACGCCCCTGCTCAAAATCAAACACCGGCGTAAAAAGGAAATCCGCGTTGCGCACGGCAAAATTCCGCCCTTCTTCCGATGCGGCAGCATTGAGTATGGGAACACGCTGTTGCACCGGCCGCGGGTTGCCATAGACACCTGTGCCCTGAAAATATTTACCATTCCAATCGAAAGCCGAATCTTCCTGCCACAGCTTCTGCACGTAATCGAACCACTCCTGGGCCCGGGCGTAGCGCTCTTTATGCTCGGTCGGGAGGTCAACCCCAAAAGCGTCATACTCGGGTTTATTCCAGCCGGCGACCACGTTGAGACCAACGCGGCCACCGCCCAGCTGGTCTATAGTGGCCAGTTGTTTGGCGGTAACAATGGGGTGATTAAAAGCGGTATGAACGGTGGCAAAGATCTGGATGTTGCGAGTCAGCGCTGTCAGGCCAGTCGCCCAGGTGACGGTCTCCAGCACCCCCCCGTGAAAGTCGGTATCGCCGCCGTAACCGATCCAGCGCGCGATGGGGAGCATAAACTCCAGGCCGGCCTCGTCACATTGCTTCACCAGGTCTATGTTGTTTTCCCAGCTATTACGCCAGCGCTCTTCAACCTTGGTGACGGCCATTCCGCTGGAACAGTTGGCGGAAAATATTCCCAATTTCAGGGTGTTGGCGTTGTGCATAGGACCGGATCCACGCATAAATCTCACCTCTGGAGAAAGATTTGCCTTACTGGCAAAAGTGTAGCACTACTTGTATTATAGATTTTAAATATTACTTTAAACATAAAATTATTTGATAGCAAGGATTTTTTATTGTGCCTAAAAAAGCAGCGAAACCGACGCCACCAACACCGGCAACAGACCAATTGAACAGGCACTGGCACCTGTCTTCGAATGAGCACGAGGTCTCATTAACCGAGATAGAGTTCTCAATTTTTCGGATTTTTGGTGCCTTTAATCGCTGGATGGATGACCTCTCCGCCTGCTGCCAGAAGGATGCCAACCAACTGTGCAGCGGTATGGACTTCGCCCTGCTCAACGTGGTTCGCATGCACGACCGCCCAAAAAGCATTTCCGAGATAGGTCGATTGTTAAACCGGGACGACCTGCCAAACCTGCAGTACAGCATCCGTAAACTGACCAAGTCGGGGCTGATACGAAAGCTGGGAACACAGGGCAATAAAAAGGGAGCAACCTATACCACAACCGATTTGGGCATTAGCGCAACAGATCAATATGCCCTCTATCGCAAGGAGTTGCTGTTACCTCTGACGCAGGCCATTTCAGCCGGTGACGAGCGCATGGACCAGGTGGCCAATGTACTGACCCTGCTGTCGGGCATCTACGACCAGGCTGCCTGCGTGGCCGCCACCCATCGAAACATATAGTAGAGGCCGCTCTTGAGACACTTTGAAGACTTTACTGCCGGCGATACTATCACCCTGGGGGAATATGAGGTCACGGAAGCGGAAATGATCGCATTCTCCGAACGCTATGATCCGCAGTTTTTCCATACCGATGCGGCGGCGGCCACGGAATCGCCTTACGGGGGGATTATCGCGAGTGGCTGGCTCACCACGGCCATATTCCAGCGTATGCAATGTGACAGTTTTCTGCTCGATTCAAACTGCGTAGGCTCACCGGGTGTCGACGAAATCCGCTGGCTGAAACCCGTTCGTGCCGGGGACCGCCTGCATGGCAGGAATGAAGTGAGCGCGGTAAAGCCCTCCACCTCCAGGCCGGACAGAGGGGTAGTGTTCAGTGCGGTGGAAATCTTCAACCAGGACAATACGCTGGTTATGACCTTGAAAACCCGTGTCATTTACATGAAAAGAGCAGCCCCTTAGAGCGGCAGGGCTTACCAGCCACCGCCGCCCCCACCGCCACCACCGCCCCCAGAAAAGCCTCCTCCTCCCGAGCCCGAACTGCTGCCGGGCGCTGCAGCCGCGGAAGAAATCGCCGAGGAGAAGTTGCCGCCGACGCTGCTCGCAAAATTGCCCATTCGGTTTGAACTGAAGTTACCGTGATACCAGTGGGGGCTGTATGTTCCATCCGCGGCTCCCTCCAACCGGGTAAACACCTGACTGAACTGCTCTGCCCACTCCTGCTCCACACCAAGCGCTATAGCAAAAGGCAGGTATTTTTCAAATAGCTCCGGGGTCAGGTCGGGGGGGTGACGTAGGGCCAGATCATCTTTCTCTGCCACTTCAAGGTACAGTTTGAAACCTTCCAGCTTGTCCATCAGGCGTCGGCCGCGGCCCGAGGGTGCTTTCAACAAATACGCGAAGGCAATATGAAGCACAATGACGCCAGCGTAAAACGCCAGCACCCAGGGCACGAACACGCCGGTGCTCACGATCAAAAGGAGAAGCAGTGCCGAGACAACTATAGAGGGCAGCATTAGCAGGGCATTGGTTTTAAAATAGCGATAGAGATAATCGCGCTGCAAAGCCTGTTTGTGGGCAAATCTAGCCATATAGAGAATCGCATGGTTACTGTTTTTCAGTTCCAGCAGCCCCCCATCCCGAAACAGGTTTTTGAGAAGGACTGACTCACCGGGCGCCAGGGGCTCAGTGCTGGCCTTCTGCTGCAAGCTGTAGTCTTCATCGTCACAGGTGATGGACACGTATCCCTTCACCGCGAGGTTTATCACAGCGGCGGCAAAGGTTTTATCGTCGTACCCCATTTCAGTCACATAGCGTGCCGCCGCAGGGGAATAGCCTACCGGTGGTTCATAGTGTGGAAATATCACACCTTTGCCCGGATCGCGCCCGTGTCTTGACCACATTGTGAACAGATACAAAGCACTACCAGCGAACGCCAGCACGGACAGAAGCAGCCCGAAGTTGTCGCCCAACAGATACAGTAACTGCTGCAGGCGACCCGGTTCTGCCACTACACCTTTGGGCCACTCCATAACCAGAGTGAGGCCGTTGCGCGATGGCAACGCCTGGGACGTCTGAATGGTACCCGAGCTCTCCGCGACAGCGCTCACAGAGTTACCCCCCCTCTCACCCTGACGCCCGGTATACCCGGTCAGGGTAATATCCGAAGCACTTACTGCACCGGGCAGCCTGACCGTGGCGCTGGCGTGCTCAATAACGAAATCCCAGCCATTTCCCGTCACATTCCAATACAGCTCGTCACGGTTTGCAAAAAAGCCGATCTGGCGATTGGTAGTATAGGTGAACGCATAGGTGTAGGTGCCCGGGCTCAGCACAGTATCCGAACGACCTGCATAGATACGCACCCCGTTGCCCAGCCGCTTTTTGTGCCAGGGCTCGGGCTCGCCGTCCCGGGTAAGCGCCTTCATTCGAAAGCGCACTTCAATCTTGTTGCCGAAGCGGTCTGTGTAGGTGGTTGGGAACTCACGATAAATGCCGCGACGAATCTGCCTGCCCTCTGCGACGACCCGAATGGTCTCGCGAACAGTCATATCGCCTTCTTCGCTGATAGTAATATCGCTGTCGTAGGAGAGAATACGTTCCGTGGCAGCCAGGGGCAGGCTTAGCATGAACAGAAGCGGTAAAACCAGCCAAGTGGACCAGCGAACGTTCATTCTGACAACTCCACTACGGGTGTGTGTCTTTCCGCCCCATCTTCAATCTCAAAAAATTCCGCGGCACTAAAACCCAGCGGACGGGCAAGCAACAACTGCGGAAAAGACTGAATGCGGGTATTGAATTGCCTGACCGCACCATTGTAGAAGCGGCGTGCGTATTGAATCTGATCTTCCGTATCGGTGAGTTCTGCCTGAAGTTGCCGGAAATTTTGGTCGGCTTTCAAATCGGGGTAGTCCTCTGCCAACACCACCAACTGCTGCAGGCCCGCAGCCATGGCGTCTTCGATGGCTGCTTTTTGCGGCAGGTGCGATGTCGCGAGGCTTTGCTTACGCAGCTCGGTCACCGCCGTCAGCGTCGCCCTCTCATAGTCGGCATAGGCTTTCACACAGCTCACCAGCCTGGGCACAAGCTCATGGCGACGCTTTAGCTGGACGTCTATATCACTCCAGGCAGCGCTCACCTGGTTGCGGTCTTTTACCAGCAGGTTGTACATCCAGATAGACGCTGCGAACAGCGTAACGAGTACGATGGCAAGTTCAATCATGCCGACAGTATATGGGGGTATGGGACTGAAGGTCACCCCTGCGCGAAGCGGGTGACCAGCTCGTTTCTGGCGCTAACCGGTATTACCTTCCTTGGAACAATCCACTTGCTGGGAAGTGGGCAGCCTGGCATTGGATATCTGGCAGGAGAGGCGCTCACCCCAGGCCGTCATTTGCTGCTGAAATTCCTCGAAGGTGATCCGCTGCTCGTTGCCGCCTCGCTGGGCCACCATTTCGCCTACCATCGCCTTACTGCCGCTGTCTGTTACCGCCACCTGCAGGGTCATGCCGAGAATATCAACCTTCTCCATAACCGTCTGCATGGCAGAAACCCCCGCATCAATCACAAAACCGATAGGCGTGTACTCAAGTATTCTGCGCTCTTTTTCCTGCAGGTAAATATCTGTGAGCGCCAGACGTACCAAGAGAATATTGGGCCCGGGTTCGTCCACCACGTTATAGCCGTTCTTTTTCAGCGCGGCCACAATATCCGAACGCATAGCCTCTGCTATCGCGGTCAAGGTGGCTGGCTTCGCGCCCGTATAGGGGGAGCCTGAAGCTATATGAATTTCGGGCTGGTCAACAACCACCCCCTTTGCGGCTGCCATCAACCGCTGTGCATCGGGGCCGAAATAAACCCACTCGTCATCTCCCCGGGGCTTCAGGAGCTTGTAGTTGGTGAGAAAATCCTGCTGATACGGGCGTTTTTTTGCAAGTTTTTCGGTTGAGGCACAACCTGCAATTAGCAGGGTAAGCCCCAGCGTTAACGCGGTAACAACAGCGATGGACGGATTCTTCATTAGGAACTCCTTGATTGCTCTCGGATAAGACTGGGTCATCTTGCAGTATGGACGCCATGAGTACTATTTATCAAGTTTATACCCCCGCAAAGACCTAACCGGCTAACGCTGGAAACAGCCTGGTAACACGCGAGCGCCTGCTGGCTGAATTCTGGTGTGTATTCCATTCGAACAACAGCGGATCCCGTTGGCCGTCGATTGCTTCTTGCTCAATGCGCGTCAGATCAAGCAGACACCGCCGGGCCCTGACAGTGCTTTGAAACGGGCGCAGCAAAAACTCGCTCGCGTTCACTGTTTGTGAAAATCCAGGGCAGGAAAATAGGTACCAGACGACAAAAATATGTCACTATTAAACTGGTCTCATCGGCGGCTTCACTGCCTTTGTACACAATCCTAAAAACGTTTTCCAAACCCCATGGAGAGATTCTATGAAAGTGATTTTCCCAATAGTAGCCCTGTTGGCGCTCTCAGTCTCAGCTTGTTCCTCGCAGGCACCCGCGCCTGAGAAGCAGGTACAAGCCAGCCTGGCAAAATCGGTTGACTGCACCACTGCAGCGTCAGATATCAAGACGCTTAGCAGTGAAAAGGCGCGTACCTCACAGGAAATTGCAGATGGCGCCGGCTCCATCATCCCGATCGGAGCCGTCGCGCATATGTTTGGTGGCAGCGAATCTGAGAGCTTTGAGATCGGCACCGGTGAATACAACAAGAAGCTGGACGCCAAGATTGCCGACATTCAGAAGCAGTGCAATATAAAATAGCCAACTGATAGCAGGTTTCGCGGCCGGCCTAATCCGGCGCGGCGCCCGCGGTAATTATCACCTGTACCTGCGCCGCTCCCTCGCGCAGCTTGCGAGCGCGCTGGTACTCGGGTGAGTTATACCAGGCCTGCGCGGCAGCCATGTCATCCCACGCTGTCACTATCATGTATTCTGCCTCCGGCCCCTCCATCACCTGTAGCGCTGCCGGTCGCACAATCACGCGGCCACCGTAGGCGGCCACTGTCGGGTGTGCCTGCTGCCGATATTCCAGAATACGTTGCTCGTCGAAAACCTGCAGGTAGATAAAAATTACATATGCCGCCACAGTTTCACCTCGGTAATGGCCTGCCCTGTTACCTGGGCACAGCAGTTCAGGAACTGGTTTTGTTAAGTGTTTCCTTATCGAAGCCAGCAATTTGCTTGTACCGGTCCGCGATCCCGCGCAACTCGGCCGCCGGAATCACCTGCTCAATGTCGCTGAACCCGTCGGGGGCGCGCTCTTCAGCCAGCTGCATCACCTGCTCCGGCCCGTTGCCGCGATTGGCCAGCACGATGGCGGAAGTCTTGGGCCGACGTTCATTGTCGTAGGCGGTGAAAGCCGCCTGCGGATCGGCATGCTGTTGCAGCATGCGCGTGATACACGCCGCGTCGAGTATGCTCTGGGAGGCGCCGTTGGAGCCGATGGGATACATGGGATGGGCGGCGTCGCCCAGTAATGCCAGGTTGCCAAACACCCAACTGACAACCGGGTCTCGATCCACCATGGGGAATTCATAAATCGCGTCCGCGCTGCGAATCATCCGGGGAATATCCAGCCAGTCGAACTGCCAGGACTCGAACTGCGGAAGAAAATCGGCCAGCACTCCGGGACGGTTCCAGTCCTCGCGCGACGCGAGGGTTTTCGGCTCGTAGCGCAACTCGGCAATCCAGTTGGTGCAGGAACTGCCCCTGCGATAGTGCTCGGCACTGATCGGATAGCACACAAATTTCTGATCCTGATGACCCGCCATAAACATCGACCGCCCGCCCAGAAACTGCTCGGACTCGGTAACGCCACGCCACAGTATTGCCCCGTTCCAGATAGGCATACCCTCGTCCGGGTAGTGAATGGCACGGGCGCGGGAGTGGATGCCATCAGCGGCAATAACGCAATCGGCGTCGACACTGGCCAGGGCAGTGTCGTTTTTTCGATTGAGGAAGTGCAGTCGTACCCGGCCATCACTGGTATTTTCATAATGCTGCAGGTGGTGCCCGGTGTACAGGCAATCGGGCCCCAGCCTTGTCCTTACGGCTCGCAGCAACAGACTCTGCAGCTGACCGCGATGTGTCGAAAACTGCGGCCAGTGATAGCCGGCCTCCACACCCCGGGGTTCGCGCCAGATCAACTGGCCGAGTTTGTTGTAGTAGCACAGCTCCGCAGTTTCCACTGCAATCTCGCGCAGCTCGTCCAGCAGGTCAAGTTCTATCAATTCCCGCACCGCGTGCGGAAGCAGGTTGATGCCTACTCCCAGTTCGCGCAGCTCCTCCACACTCTCATAAATGCAGCAACTGATACCCGCACGGTGCAACTTGAGTGCTGTTGTGAGACCGCCTATGCCGCCGCCGATGATGGCTATGTCCATATTGCTCAATCCCTGCTATGCCCTTTTTATGAATAGAAAGCGAACCATGTAAAACCGAATATCAACAGCAGATTGACGGGAAAAAAGACCTTTTTGGCACTGACACCGAAGGTCAGTTTTTCCAGCACGGGTGAATGCAGACCCGACAAAATCGAGTGGCAGCATTTCCATATCAGATTGGCATACATCAGCATGTAGAAGTATTCCAGATAGAATATTTCCTCGCTGACAATACGCTCACGCAGGCCGATATGTGACAACACCACGACGAAGAAAATGCTGGTGCTGATGCCAATATCAAAACCCACCCCTGTGCGTAAAAATTCCAGCTTGGTTTTATCACTGGTGGATATCAGCAAGGTGATAAAGGAGATGAGCAGTGCAATGATCAGCGGCGTGAGGCTTGAAATAATCGAGTGGAGAAACGCTTTTTCCATCAACACAGAATAAACCAGTTCCGGCAACGGCTCGGTCTTTAGCGTGTCGCTGCGGCCAAAACTGGTGTTGTGGCGCCATGGTAGCAGCTCAAAGTAACTACCCTGCACCAGCCACCCCAACAAAAATACGTCCGGGCCAAGCCCCGGCAGGGCCGAAGGTGCCCGGTAGGAGTAAGACGCCAGGTCGGGCAACAGCATCACATTCCCGGCGGTGTTAATCGGAAAAATGCCAATACTGAATACATCCTTAACCAGTGGGTAGCGCTTGTAGTGGTGGCGAAAGCGCCACTCCCCGGTGAATTGCCAGCGCACCAGGCGCGTGCCCCCCTCCAGGGATTCAAAGGGCTCGCCCATACGCACCCGCGCCGCGCCGGGAAAAATCACGCCCGGTTGCACCTCGCTGTCAGCACCGGGCCCCAGCTTCTGCCATACACTCCCGACCACCTCAATATCGCTGCCGGACACAAACTTCAAGGATTCAACATAGATACCGGTGGGTACAAGTTGCGGTTGCCCTGCCAGGTGATCCCGCGCGAGCTGCTGGTAGTGATTGGTCTGGGCCGCCACAGCGTGCTCGCTGATGATGGGAAACTGCTGACGATCATCTGCGCTGGGAAAAGTCATGGCCACATGCCAGATTCGACTGATACCAAACAGCAGCACCACGCTGACAAGCAGCGCGGTGGGCCAACTAATAACGGCATTTACTGGCGCCACTAACTGCCACCGCAGTAGCGCCGTGCACAAAACAAGTACCACACCAAGTATGATAAACATCCGGAAATGGCGCAGCTCCGCGGTGAGCGGCACCAGATCCTTGCTGGAAAAACTGCCGATGATGCGCCAGCCGGCCCCATCAACAGGCGCCACGCTCACCAGCTTTGCCTCCTTGAGGACCGGGTCGTATAGCTCGACCACACCGGAACCGCCGCTGTGCAGCAACTCCCGTAAATCGGCGTAGCCGTCATCCCGGGTCCAGCGTTGGTCGCTGAAAAGCGATTGCCGCTCAAGCACCCGCGAGTATTCCGGGCTATACAGGTAAAGCCCCTGATCACTAACGACTTCTGCATACCCTGCACCACCGAGATCAAACGCCGCCGCTTCCGCAGCGATAGATTCGATGGCCACGTCGATAGTCACCACCGCAATCGGCTGGCGAACACCACTCTGCCCCTCCCGGTAGACAACTGCGGAGTAGGTCGTCATCAGGATATCCCCGACAGCCTCGTCAAAATAGGGCTGACTCCAGCGCGACCCCAGCGCCATCGCTTGCACAAACCACTCCTGACTCTGGTCCGTGTAGTCGTAGGCATCCTCGATATACATAAATTCGAGTTCGCCATTTTTCCGGGAAAAATACGGGGCATACAGGCGACGCTTCGGGTCCAGTGCATAGGGCGCGAATGCGATGGCCCCACCGTAGAACGCTGGAGACTGGCGCAGCATCTTCTCCAGCGCCTGTTCATAGTCAGCGGGGGCAAGACTGCCATCACTGATAGATTCAGCAAGATCCCGGGCGGCGACCTGCACTCTCTCGATCCGTTGCCCAATGAGTTCTGCCGCCCGTTCCGTTCCGGCCTGGTAGCCGTCCCGCAGCGCCTCTTCTGACGCCCGCCCCTCATCCCGCCCGGCAAGCACATTGATAAACACCAATGCCAGAGAGGACAACAGGACAATGAGCGAGAAAATTCTGGCGCCACGATGACGGCTGGAGGACTTGGAATCGGGCATCAGGCGTCAACAATCTGGCTTACGGAGAGACCATCATAAAGCCATGCTCTCCTGCCACGCCAGCAAAGCCCGTTAAAAAGCCGGGCTAGCGTCGCCACGCGTTTCGGAACCGCTCACTGGGGTGCCGGCAATGCCATCAGGTGCAGGCCTATCTGGTGCCAGATCTGCGGTCCATCCACCTCGTTGGATTCTCCCTCGGCCTCGGGGTGGGAGGACTGCTTGACCACAACCATCTCCGCCACAGGGTCGATATAGATAAATTGCCCGTGCACGCCAATGGCGCTTACTGCCTTGTGCGGGTTGTTAAAAGTCCACCACATATCATGATAGGCATAACCGACGTTCTCGTACCACGGGTCCTCATACAACACATTAAACAAAGCGCGGTTACCCGGCTGTAGAATACGTTCGGCAACCTGTTTCGGGATAATCTGCTGACCGTTGAATTGTCCGTGTTGCAAAACAGCCTGGCCAAACCGGGCCGCGTCGCGGGCGGTAATATTCAGTCCGCCCCCCGCCATCTCCACACCACTGCCCTCCAGCCAGAAATAGCCATCGCGCTCAGTTCCCAACCGTTGCCAGATACGCTCGGACAGCATGTCGGCGTTGCTTTGGCCGGAAACCCGGCTGACAAGCCAACCCAGTACGTCGGTATTCGGCGTCACGTAGTGGAAAGCCTCGCCATGCGGAGCCTGCGACTTTTTCAGGGTGGGCAGGTAGTCGTAAATTGTGCGCGGACCAGCATAACTCTCCGGTGGTTTGCCACCAATACTGAACACATAGCCGTATTTCCAGATGTCGGCCTCGCGATCTGTGTACTCCTCACTAAAGGTAATGCTGGTTGTCATGTCCAGTATCTGCTGCACCGTGGCGTCGCCGAAGGCGCTGCCAGCCAGCTCTGGCAAATAGGCCTGCACCTGCTTGCCCGCATCCAACTGCCCTTCATCGATAAGTATTAAAGCGAGGGTGGCAATAAACGATTTAGTAGCGGAAAACATCTGATGCTGGGTATGTGCCTGCATACCGTTCAGGTAACGTTCATACACCAGTTTACCGCGATGCAGTACCAGGAAAGAATCAGCTCCCGACTGCTCAAGC
Organism: uncultured Haliea sp.; assembly: GCA_963977485.1. Taxonomy (GTDB): domain Bacteria; phylum Pseudomonadota; class Gammaproteobacteria; order Pseudomonadales; family Halieaceae; genus JARRPM01. Next base: position 289,727 of record CAXBOW010000001.1, on the reverse strand, counting down.
CAGCTGTCAAGGTTCAGGCTGCGCCCATCAAACAGCTTAAACTCCAGCTGCTCCAGGGCAACCGGACTACGCGGTATTTCCACAGGAGCGGCGGCACCGCGATAAACATCGCGCGTCGGCATTAACTCGCGTATATGCTGGAAAGCCCAGCGGTTGTACGGCTCCTGCATAAAATTTTCAGTGGTGACCCGAAGCTCCGGCGGTGGCGGGAAGCCCGTCATTAAAGGGGCAGATTCTGCCGAAGCCGCGGCTGACAGCCCCGCGATGCCAAAGAACAGGAATACACTTAACACCATTTTTGACCACATCTGGTTTGCCTCCAATCTCACTACTGCTGGCAAACCAGGCTGTAACCTGCCGACTATTTGCGGAACTGCAGCAAACGTCGTGGTCACTTGGAACCGCCACCCGAATAATGCCGTTCGCCTAACTCACCAGCGTGCGCGGTAACCGCGCACGTCCACATGCACAAACGGCCCATGAGCCGCGTTGCTGCCATAAATGCCGACACCGCCCAGAGTCGCAAACTTGCCTACGCTTGACATGCCGTCGATAAAGTCGGCCAGCCACACTGCATCCTCCTTGTTTAACAAGCCGTCGCCGTTGAGGTCGTCCATGTACCCGTCGCGGGGACTCTCATCCACGTAGATATCGGCGGCGCCGCCCCATACATGACGGCTGTACTCCACATTACCGATGGCCTTGTTGTAGAAAGGCGTGCGATACCCGCTCATCACATGAAAGCTGCTGATGTTATGCCCGGCTTCGTTGAGCGCCCGGAGAATACTTTCCAGCTTGATCAGCAGGGCCGAGCGCAACACCAGGTACTTGGGATACTCCCCGCTCTGTTTTGAAGGAAACTGCCCAACAGTGAAATTCGGACTGACCGGCATCGCCGTATCCGCTTCGGTGATACGTACAAATCCCGTTGGCGGGTCGTAGATTTCCAGATTGCGTAAACGTTCTTTCGGGTACTGGCCTACCCGGTAATCATCCAGGTAGCCGCCGGCATCCAGCTTCTTGTATGGCACCGCAGCGTAAACGTTCAACACTAATTCTTCACCAGTGGCCTTGTTAGCCAGGCGGTAGCGGTGCCAGCCCGATTGCGCCGGCACGACTAATTTTTCCACAACTCCGGCGGCGCTGACACCCCCGGCCGCCACTGCTCCGGGCGGCGCATCCACCAATTCAATACCGCCCTCGGCGCTAACCGCCAGCAAGGTTCCGGGCGTGCGGTATATGGCAAATACCGGGTAATTGATGGCGAGCCCGTCAATCAACACAGGTTGCTGTAACAGGCGGGAATCCCAGCTTTGAGCGATCGCGGGAAAGATCAGCAATAATAGCGCCAAGACGACGGACCTTGTCTTCATACGGGGTCGCCCGCAGATCTCAGCGCCCGCACGATTCGCTCATCTCGCTCATATATATCGCGCCTGAAGACAACACCATCACCCTCCTGAAAAGCCGTAAAGTATACCAGATAAACCGGTATGGGCCGAGACAGATAGGCAGTAGTACTGGGACCGCTCGCCAGCAGCCGATCGAGGTCGGCCAGGTACTTGTTATGGTCGTAGTTCAACACCCAGTCTGCCAGTTTTTGCGGCTCGGCAAGGCGGATACAGCCCGAGGAAAAGGTACGCTCGGTTTTACTGAACAGCGCTTTATCAGGCGTGTCGTGCAGGTAAACACTGTAAGGGTTGGGCAGCATAAACTTCACGGCACCCAACGCGTTTTTCTGACCCGGACGCTGACGCAAGGTAAATTCCCCGGGTTTGATAGTACTCCATTCTACCTGGTTAACTGCCTGAAAAGCAGTTTCGCCTCGCAGCTGTACTTCATATCCCGCCTGCGCCAACGCCTCCGGATCTGTGCGCAGCAGCGGCAACTTGTCCTTGGTGGCAATGCTGTAGGGCACATTCCAGTAAGGGAAGAAAACCAGGTATTTCAAGGTTTCGGTAAAAATAGGTGTCTGGCGAAAGGGGCGCCCGACGATCACATCCATCCCCAGCTCAGGCACCCCATCTTCAATAACCCGCAGCCGAAAGGCCGCGATATTGATGCTGATATAGGTTGAGGGAATTTCTCTCGGCAACCAGCGCCAACGCTCCAGGTTGGCGTCCAGTTGGTCTATCCAGGAAAAACGGTTGGCATTGAGCATTTCAAGTGTAGCCTCACCGACAATGCCATCCGCCTCCAGACCCGCAGAGCGCTGGAACTCAGCCACAGCTTCGTTGAGCTTGAGATCAAACACACCCGAGTACTCCCCGGGGCCCAACAGGCGCTGTTGCAGCAAGTGTATCCGTGGACCGCTGTCACCCAGGCGAAGCAGCGGTCCCGTCGGCACCGCTACAGTATACGCATCTTCCTGTGCCACCAGTGCTGCGCGCTTCCCCACCAGTGCCCAGTACTCCTGATGCCTGGGCCACAAAGCGTGCAGCGCGGGGCGGATATTCGACCGCTCCTCGGCGAGGGAGCGCAGAAACGCCACGGTATCCAGCGGTTCACGCTGTATAAACCATTCGTCATCCGTGCTATCGAGAACACCGGTAAAACGGTCATGTGCCTGGGAGAGTAAGGCGTCGCTGTACAGAATCTCCAGCAGGGCGTCGGGCAAGTCCTGCCTGGTCAGTGCCTCAAGGTGATAGCGCCCGGATCTGAAGCCGTGGCCTCCGGAGGCCTCCACTTCCGCAATCAGTGCTGCATGCATAGGTGTCAACGGCCCGTTGGCAAACCACAGCGGCTGGTAGCCGCGCTCGCTGTAAAGATCAACAAGCGCGGGAATGTTACGGACACCATGGATGTTAATGGCGCTACCCGACACTCCCAGCGTCTCGAACTGGCGGCGAACGTCCTCACTATCCACCGCCAATACCAGAGTCGGAAAGGCCAGTGCACCCAGCAATAGAGCATGGGCAGCAACTTTAACGGGTATGACTATCATGGCGCCAAGATAACACAACTCTCACCCAGGCAGCGCCCATTCCCGGTCAGGCAGAAGGAGCCGCGCTGGCGGCATATTTTTCTGTGTACTGCTTGAACTTGCGGAACATCCGTTTATTGGCCATGCGCATCATCGGGCGCGTCATCCACATTACATGGCGGGAAAAACCGCGCGTCTCCATGGCCATATACCATTCCACTTTGCACTGCCCGTCACCGAGATCAGTGACGCGATAATCTTCAAGAAATTTTTCAGTTGCATCTTTATTACAACCGACAAAGGAGAAGGCCATACGTTTACCTCGCTCCCAGGCAATAAATTCCTCATAGCCATCCATCCCTCCCATCATGGACACAGTACGCGTGGTACCCACTCCAAACGGCCTGGGCGAGGTCCATTCAACCTTTTGGATAGGCATGGCCCACACTGTCCAGGCATGCGCATCTTCAAACACGTCAAAGATCTGCTCCGGCGTTGCCCGCACTACCTCTTCCGCCTTAAACACATTTCTGGTCTGGTCGAGAAACTCCAACCCGACCTTTGTGCACTCGAAGTATTCGCTCATGTCCGGCTCCAGCATCCTGAGAAAGGGATTGTAGATCTTACATTGAAACCCGGCACGGGCAGAGATGCAGTGTTGATAACGGCCAAAAAAAGGCGTCAGATTCCGACGCGAGACTGTACATCTGGCGCTTTGCCCGAATTGACATATCGGGCCCGACATGTATGAAATATGGCAATTGCGCCACCCGAGCTGAAAAGCCCAACCCAAGGATATGCCGTTTTGAGCCGCCCCCCCGGACTTGAATACTCAGTCGACGACAAACCCCCTTTTTTCAAACTGCTGCTGGTCAGTTTGCAGCAGGTTCTGCTGCTCATGATTCCGCTGATCATGGTGATAATTGTGGTGAAGCAGGCGCAGCAATCACATCACGTGATGCAGAGTATCGTGAGCCTGAGCATGATCGCCCTGGCTCTGGCTGCTGTCTTACAAGCCCAAAGAAAGGGCCCCCTGGGCTCAGGGTTACTGGCGCCGTCAGTTTCTTCGGCTATTTACCTTCAGGCTTCACTCACGGCAGTGGCAGTGGGAGGCCTACCGCTCGTCTTTGGAATGACCATACTCGCTGGCGCGGTGGAAGCTGTTTTCGCCCTGGTAATCCATCGCCTGCGAGTGCTTTTTCCCCCTATCGTCGTGGCCGTGATCGTGGTTGCCGTGGGGATACAACTTGGCCTCGTGGGCACCCGGGAATTACTGGATGAAGGCCTCAACCTGGCAGGTCCGGAGCTGCTGAAGCATGTGGCTGTGTGCGCTCTTACCGTGGGCGTAATGATGGGGTTGGCCGTCTGGGGCAGAGGCCTTTTTCGCCTGCTGGCCACACTGATCGGGTTGGTAATGGGAACGGCCATAGCTTTGCTGGCCGGCTTCGGAGATCCCAGCCTACTGGCTGAGGTGAGCCATGCACCGCTGGTAGGGCTGCCCTCTTTTTCCCATCTCAGCTATTCATTCGATGGCTCATTGGTAGCTGCTTTCGTCATTTGTGGGGTGGCCTCCGGTCTCCGCGCCATAGGGGCCATTACAACCTGCCAGACCATTAGCAATGACGAGGGCAAACCGATCGACTTTGGTTCTGTTCGCCGTGGGGTGGCAGCCGATGGGGTAAGTTGCTCTCTTTCAGGCGTGCTGGGGGTCACCGGAACGAGCGTCGCGCCCTCCCTGGTCGGCTTGTCAGAGGCGACCGGGGTAACCAGTCGTATCGTCGCGTACGGGGTGGGTGCATGGCTGCTATTTTTTGCCCTGTCGCCGAAACTCGCCGCATTGTTCATGGCACTGCCACAAAATGTTATGGGTAGCGTGCTGGTCTTTACGGGAAGCCTGATTCTGATGGCTGGCATCAAACTTATGAGTTCACGCAAGCTGGAGCTCAGAGATACGCTCATCGTGGGCGTACCACTTTTGCTTGGACTTAACCGCGCTATAAATCCGGACTATTTTCAGAACTTGCCTCAGGCGCTGCATGCCATCACAGATTCTCTGCTCACAGTCACGACCATTACAGCTATCCTCCTCAACCTGGTCTTGAGAATCGGGCAGAAGGGAGCGGATGTACTGATAATAAACCCGGACGAAAATGCTCCGCTGAAGTTAAAAGATGCTCTTGTTCGCGACGCATCACGGTGGGCAGTTCCCGAACGTCTGGTCAAAAGGGCCGGAGAGACACTACTCAAAGTGGAAACCCTGATACAGGAGGAAAACCTGGCCGACGGGCCGGTCGAAGTTCGCCTGGAGTACGACACGGTGAGCTTCTACGTGGAGTTGCAGTACTCGGGCGACCCGTTAATGCTGGCCTCTCAAAGGCCTCCAAGCGAGACCGATAGATTTGAAGAGATGCCCATGGCCATCGGCCTGGAACTCTATCTTGAAAATCTACGGCCGGACGAGACCCTGGTAAACGGGGATAACGACCGCTATACCATCAAACTGCGGTTTTTTGCCTGAGTGCCTCTTTTTATGGTCATTGTGGCATTTGTATCGAGAGAGTTATCCATAATTCGCTCATCCCGGCACAGGGTATAGCGCGCTAAGGTGCCAGGCACCCGTAGGCCGCAGCGAGCTGGACAGAGCCTTGTCGATATTGGCCAGGCCACCGTGTAACTCTTCCAATCCCGGCCACCCGTAACCCAGTCGAAAGTAGTGACACGGCATCGCGAACCAGTGCCCGGCACCCACGTAAGTGGCGTGGTCAGCCAGCAGGCTGTGGTAAAAAGCATCGATATCGTGCCTGCGGGGTTCCGGCATCCGGGGAAAGCACACAACGCCACCTCCGGGCTCTACCCATTCAAGCAACTCATGCTGCCCTAACCACTGCTTGACCAAGTCGAGCTTGTTACGAATGTCGGCGCGTATCACGTCCAGGCGCATATTGCGCTGCCGCAGGCAATGCACCGGCATTCTGGTCCGCCAGCAATCCTGCGACCGTCTCTCGAGAGCAATGTTTATTAGTGCCTATCACGCCCCTGGGGCCGCGCTTTAACCATCCGGCAACATAGAGCCCGACTTCTATACGACCACCCTCGTTGGCGATTACACCGCGTTCCTCATCAAATGGCAGGCCAGCCCGGGGTTCGACGCGATAGCCCACAGCCTTGATCACCAGATTTGTTTTCAGACGGAAGGTTGCACTGCCTGGAAGCACCTGGTCGCCGTCATCGCTTAACTGATTGTTCACCATCTCCACACCCTCTGCGCGATCGCGCCCGAGGATGACGGTAGGCGATCGCAAAAACTGGAATACAAGTCGGCGCTCGGCATCGGGGTGCTGGCCGGCCAACTCGCGCAGCGTACGCAGCCGCAACTGCAATTCCCCACTGCCGGTATTGAACTGGGGAATATCACCGTCAATGTCGATACCGATGGGCAAATTCTTGAGCTCCAGTAATTCCGGCAGGGTGAAGGCGGCTTGCGCTGGCCCACGTCGGCCAAGGATAACCACCTCCTTTATGGCGCTCTGTCTCAGGGCGAGAAGCGCGGTTTTCGAAATATCAGTTTTCGTCAGGTACTCCGGCGGCAAGAGCAACATCCGCGCGACATCCAGGGCGACATTGCCATTGCCGATCACCACCGCACGGTCGCAGGACATAGCGTAGTGATTATGGCTGTGATCGGGGTGACCGTTGTACCATCCCACAAACTCTCTGGACGCTACGCAGCCGGGCAGCAACTCACCCTCGATACCCAATGGTTTGTCCGCCGTCGCGCCACTGCTGAAAAGAACCGCACTGTAGCGAGACCGCAGCTCAGCCAACGGGATGTCCATACCGACCTCGGTCTCCCCAAAAAAGCGAAAGCGACCGCTGGAAGAAATTTGCCGCTGGTAGACCTGAATCATTTTGCGGCGCTGACAGTGGTCCGGTGACACACCCGAGCGCACCAGGCCGCCGGGGGTGGGCAAGCGGTCAAACATATCCACCCTCACACAAGAATCTCGCTTGAGCAATTCGTCAGCAGCGTACAAACCCGCAGGCCCGGCACCGATAATGGCTACCTGAAAAAAGTCTGCAGCGCTCAAACCACAGCCCCCTCTTTGATCCCATACCGCGCCAGACGCGACAGTTCTGCATTGACCTGCACATAGTGCTGTAAATCAGCGGGCAGACTGCGTGCCGGCATCACGGCATCTACCGGGCAGGCTTCGGCGCAGGCATTGCAATCGATACAAGTAGTCGGGTCAATATAGAGCATGTCGGCAGTGTCAAAGCCAGGCTCGGTAGGCGAAGGGTGAATACAATCGACCGGACAGACATCGACACAGGCGGTGTCGTTAATACAGTGTCCTACGATAACAAAAGCCATTTTCGCGCCCCTCAGGCCCGGACTGCCGAAATCACGTTGGCACTTTGGGCCGCCGGAAAGGCGGGCTCTATGCGCACGGCGGTGTAGTTGAAGTGAGGCACTTGCGAAAGGCCATCGATAGTACTGCGACTCACCAATGAATTGCGGTTACTGCCGTATCGCTGAGCTATTGCGCCATCTGCCGGACTATAGACTGCGCCGCCCCAGCCGTGGGCCACCGCTACCACACCGGCACACCCACCCTCCGTTATGTTCAGGGGCAAAGTGATGCTTCCGGCGGCCGAGCATACACACACCTGCTGGCCATCAACCAGCCCCAACTCGGCAGCATCGCTGGGGTGCACATCCACGCTATTACCGCGGTGCAACTGATGCATACCCGGTGTTTCGTTCAGCCATGAGTTCATCGACTCGCGCTGCCGCTTGCCGATCATAATCAGAGGAAATTCGTCACTTGTGACAGCTGCGGTATCGGCCAACGCTTCCTCCAGGGCGCTGATAAATGCTGGCGGAGAGCACTGTACCTTATTGTCCGGCGTGCGAAGGGCTGCGGTCAGGTCGCCATAGCTTTTTTCAGCGAAGGTCCAGCCGTGAATATGCTTGCGAATATCCTTGTAACTGATGCGGCGGCCAGTGGCGACAAGCAGACGCTCCAACCAGCGGGGACTCAACATCAGGCCTGGCTTACCGGTCAGCCTGGATAGCCATTTAGTCGCTTTTATAAACCCGTTAGCCCCTGGCCTGCCAAACATAGGACGGCCCATGGCCAGCGCTAATTCCATATAAAACTGCCATTCCGGCATGATGTTGCCCGGTGAATCGACAGCCTTATTGGCGTATTGAACGAAGGGTCTGTCCATCATGCCGGCAAACAGGCAGTGCAGGCCTTCCCGCTCAAGAAAGTGGGTGCCGGGAATCAGCCAGTCGGCGTGGCGGTGGCTATCTCTTTGCACCAGATCCACCGCGACCAGTAGGTCCAGGCCTGACAAGGCCGCATCCAGAGCATCACTGTCGGGTCCTGAGACGACCGGGTTGCCATTGGCGATAATCATGGCCCTGATCTGGCCCTCGCCAGGCGTCTGAATTTCATCGCTTAACTCTGCCAGGGCATGAAAGCCGGCGATAGCTGGAAGATTGCGCAGCCGGGTGCGATGGCTACTGGGGGGCGCAAAGAGGGAAAAGATTTTTACCACGTCAAGGTAGCCGCGCTCGAATCGACGACCACCGGGGGTATCCAGGCTGTTGGTGACCGCGTTGAGTACGATCACCAACCATTCACCGATTGTGCCGTTGGGGCCGTGGGCAATACCCGTATGAGACAGTGCCATACCGCGTGCAGCCCCGGCGAAACGTCGTGCGAGGTCGCGGATGCAGGCAGCGCTAACGCCACATCGGTCGGCCAGTTCTTTGAGATCGGCCTGCAATGCCATGTCGCGAATGGCTTCGATCCCACTCAGGGGGGTTTGTGATGGCCGCTCCAGCTTCTCCACAAAAATGACGTGCAACAGCCCCAACACAAAGGCCCAGTCCTGCCCGGGCTTGATCGCGATATGATCGTTGGCCTGCCTGGCAGTTTCCGAATAACGCGGGTCGACAACCACAACATCCGCGCCTGCAGCCTGTCGCGCCAGCACCCGATTCCAGCCATCGGGTATCACCTCCAGCCAACCGAATTTACTTTGCACCGGGTCCATGCCCAGCAACAGGAAGAAATCGCAGTCGTCGATGTCAGCAGGTAGGGATATCAACTCAGAGCCGAACATGGCGTCCTGCACCATGTGGGTATTGTTCTGATCAATCGAGCCTACCCAGAAACGATTGCCGGTACCTAATGCATCAAGCAGGCCGTTAAAGAACAGGGATCCGCCAAAATCGAAACCCATGGGATTACCGTGATATGTGCCGACAGCGTCGTTGCCGTACTTGTCGATAATGTTATTGAGACGGCTGGCGATATCGCTAATAGCTTCCTCATAGCTCGCCTCGACATAGCGATCACCCACCCGCTTCATTGGCATCTTCAGGCGCTGCGGATGCTCCACCACCTCTGCCGCGGTTTTGCCCTTGCGGCAGAAATCCCGCCAGGTCATGGGGTTTTCCCGATCCGGCTCAATGGATTTGACCCGGTTATCTTCCACTGTAATTTTGGTGCCACACAAGCTGACGCAGTAGTGACAGTGGCTATAGACCGTTTTCTCCGACATGGGACTCCCAGGGACCGGTTATTATCGTTCTCAATTCGACTATAGCAAATTAATGTAATTTAGAAACTATTTCCTAAAAGAAACTATTGGGCTAAATCGAGCCAGCAGCCCCTGTGCCGCTCTGCAAAGTGGCGAAAATCAACAGGCGGCCTGCCGAGGACATGCTCAACGACCTCGGTTGTTTGCGCGGCGTGCCCCTGGCGAATATACCGACTAAGGCTCATCAGCGTGGCAATCCGCCAGGGGGACAGGCCAAGCTTGCGGTAGCTGCGCTCGGTCTCCTCGTCGGTGGCAGGCCGGTATGTCACACCTGTCCCTATTACGTCAGAGATAATGTCGGCAACTGCAGCGTTGCACAGCGGTTCCGGCCCACCGACATCGTAGGTCTTGCCTGCGTGCAGCCGCGGCTCGGCAAAAATGCGCGCTGCCACTGCGGCAACGTCAGCGGTATCGACAAAGCAGGAGCGCGCAGCGCCTTCGGGCAGCGCGATCAGCCGGTGGCGCCGAATCATACCCAGGTAATGTCCGGTAAAGTTTTGCATGAAGCTGTTGCAGCGCAAGATGCAATAATCGATACCACTGGCCATTACGAGCTCGTCTATTTTCCCGTGCAAAGCCCCCATTGCCGAGGCGCAGTCAGGCGATGCGTCGAGACCGGAAAGGCGAACAATAAAGGTGACCCCCTGCCGCTTCGCCTCCGCCACTATCTGTTCTGACCAGGCAATCATCTCCTCATGAAACGGAACCAGCAGGAACAAGCCTTGGATTCCCGCCAGCGCCGCCGCAGCCTGCTCACCATTCCCATAGGTAAACGCGCGGCTTTCACAATCTGCTGGCAGCAATCCTGTGGGCCGCTCGCCTCGTAGCCCGGCGACAGGTACCAGTCCGCATTGCGAGAGCTCCCCGAGCAACACCTTGCCGGTATTGCCTGAGGCACCAGTGATAAACACTCGCAGCATTGAAATTCACCCCCGACAACCGGTTAAAGATCAGTGAACTTTAATCTATATTAAATAAACAAAGCTACACTCAATGCCTATTAAGAATTACTTAGATAATTTATACTGGATCAAGATATATGGAACTGAACATCCGCCAGCGTCTCATGTGGCAATCAAGATAATTGAGAGTTTCGACTTATGGCAGACCCGAAAGAATGGCAATTTGACAGAGAAGAGCAGCGCCGTTTAAAAATCGACCTACTACTCAAGGTCGCGGCGGAGTGCTTCAACAGCAAGGGATTTAGCGGGACTTCCCTGAAAGACGTCGCCCGCAAACTGAACATTACCGACGCGGCACTTTATTATTACGTGAAGAACAAGGAAGAACTGGTCAATCTTTGCTACATGCGCGCCATAAACCTGGGTGAAGCCGCGCTGGATCGCGCTGTGGCCGAAGGCAAGGATCCGCTGGAAAAAATTCAACTGTATGTTCGTTACCAAATTGAAGAAATCTGCGGCAAACAAGGTCCCGTCGCCATTCTCAGCGAAATTCCCGCCCTGAAACCCAAACACCGCGACCAGATCCTGAAAAAAGCCAGGGCCTTTAATAAGCGATTTACCTCACTTATCGAAGATGGGGTGAAGGATGGCAGTATCCGCTCTACCAATCCCATCGCCACATGCGATGCAATACTCGGCGCAGTAAACTGGATACCCAAGTGGTATAAACCCAACTCCGGCTTGAACCAGGAAGCCATAACCTCTTCCTTTAACGAGCTGTTTGTCATGGGTCTCAGCCAGCGCTAAAGCTGTCACACTACCTGATGCACCAGGGCAGCGCCGTCTCTGACAGCCAGGCTGTTTCGTACAGCTATCTCGATGCTGCGGGTGAAAGTCTCATTGGTCAGCCATGCGACATGCGGCGCCACCGACACATTATCCAGTGATAGCAGCGGATTGCCGGCCGCCACCGGCTCCTGCGCAAACACATCCAGCCCGGCACCACCCAGGTGCCCTCCGGTAAGGGCCAGATACAAGGCCTGCTCATCCACCAATGGCCCCCTGGCCGTGTTGACCAGTACCGCCCCCGGTTTCATCATCGCCAGCTGGTCAGCGCCGATCAGCCCCTCTGTTTTTTCCGTTAACGGCAGATGAAGGCTGACAATATCCGCCTGTTGCAATAATTCATCCAGTGACACACTGGTGTATTTCATGGCCTTTGGGCTGTTGGCGTTATAGATAACCCTGGCACCCATGGCCTCCACAATCGGTGCCAGTATCTGCGGCACGGCTCCGAAACCAACAAAACCTATGGTACGCCCGCCAATTTCACCGAACGCCTCCCGGGTTGCGTCATCCACAACCCACTGGCCACTGCGGCAAGCCCTGTCTATCGCTGCCTGTTTGCGCAGCGCAGACAGCATCAGCAACAGTGTCATTTCCGCCACCGCAGGACTGTTGGTGCCAGGCATATTGCACACGGCGACACCGGCAGCTTTGGCTGCCTCGAGGTCAATGGTATTCACACCGACGCCAATCTTCTGGATCAACCGGAGGTTGGGAGCGCGCGCGATGGTTGCGGCCGTGATGGGATGCAGCACATGCCAGATGACCTCGGTATCCGCGAGCTCGGTATCAAAAGGCTCCGCCGGGCCTTCAGGACAACAAACTACCTGCAGTCCCTGCGTATTTAATGCCGCTACTTCGCTGCGCAACTTTTCGCCCGCATCGTAGTGAAACAATACCTTCACCTGCGCTCTCCTGTTAAGTGAGCTACCGCCTTACTTGCCAAAAGGCTGACCACCGGCATAACTTGCACTGGCGCCGAAGTAGTCCTCCAGACGCAGGGCCTCGTTCCACTTGGCCATGCGTTCTGATCGGGCAAAGGAGCCCACCTTGAGCTGGCTGATACCCCACCCCAGGGCCAGATGAACAATGGTTACATCTTCAGTTTCACCTGACCTCGCCGACACGATCGTATTCCAGCCGGCTTCGCTGGCCGCTTCAAACGCCAGTTTCGCTTCTGTGAGCGTGCCTGCCTGGTTGGGTTTACACAGCAGGGCGTTACAGGCCTTTTTCTCCTTCGCCAACGCGATGTTACGCAGGTTGGTAACCAGCAAATCATCACCCACCACCTGCAGTTTGTGCCCCATCTCTGCGGTGAAGCGCGCGTGGCTGTCCAGGTCATCTTCTACAAAAGGGTCTTCTATCATGATCACGGGATAGCGGTTGACCCACTCGCACATGAGGTCGTACCACTGATCCGTGGATAAGCTGCGCCCTTCTTTTTTCAGGTAATAACCGCCCTCCCGGTACAATTGGGTGGCGGCGATATCCAGAGAAATTGCGACCTGGGAGCCGGTGTCAAAACCGGCTTTCTCAATCACTAGCGCCAGTGTTTCTATGGCTTCTTCGTTGCTGGAAAATGCCGGCCAGTACCCGCCTTCATCGGCCACACCGCAGCGCTTGCCCAGGGAATCCATGGTCTTGCCAGCCACCCGGTAAATCTCCGCCATCCACTCCATAGCTTCGCTGAAACTGGTTGCACCAAACGGTACCACCATAAAGTCCTGCAGATCCATGTGCCCCTCGGCGTGCGCGCCGCCGCCGAAAATTTGCACCTCGGGAACAGGCAGCGGATTGTCGGTGCTGCCGCCAAGATATTGCCACAGCGGTTGCTCCCGCCCGCTAGCCGCGGCGTGAGCGACTGCCATAGAAGTGGCTATCATGGCATTTCCACCCAATTTCTGGCGATTGGGAGTACCGTCGGTTGCTATTAACACCTGGTCGATTTGTGCCTGCTCCTCCGCTGGCATGCCCACGATAGCCGGACCGATCAGATTGTTGACATTACTTACCGCGCGCTCCACGCCATAGCCGCCGAAGCGACTGCCGCCATCGCGTAGATCCAGTGCTTCCCCGGAGCCGGTAGATGCACCTGCCGGCGCCATCGCGCGCCCAAACCCACCGTTCTGAAGTGTGACCTCCACCTCTACCGTGGGCCTGCCACGACTGTCCCATACCCGGCGTCCGTGTAATTTCCTGATTGTCGAGTCACTCAAAATAAAACGTCCTTCTCATTCGGGCTAAAAATTTCTGACCGGCAATATCGCCGCATATCAACGCCAGCCATCCAGTGTCAAAACATTATCCATTTCATCAACAACCGCGTCTCTGGCAATGCGGGGGAACCGTTGAGGTAGTAGCAACAGCGAGCGAAACTATGAGGTCGGCACCGCCCCGTGTCGTCGCAATTCCCATTCGCGGCTAGCCGTGCTTCTCTCGCAAGCGACGGGCTGCCTCACACATATTCTGTAATTTTTTAAAGGCATTTTCCCGGGGAATATATTTCAACCCACAATCCGGTGCCAGGATCACACGATCTTTGTTAATGTAGGGCAGCGCCCGTTCCACGCGCGCTATAATCTCACCCACAGTATCAACTTCCGGGGTTCCCAAATTGATCACCCCCAACATAATGTTGTGATCGGGAAGTTCCTGCAATACCGAGCAATCCAGCGCGGGTTGAGCCGTTTCAATCGAGATACGGTCACAGGGCACTGCTTGCATCTCGCGCAGGAAGTGATACTGATCCGGTTTCTCCTTCACTTTCTGGCCGTAGCCAAAGCAGATATGTACCGCAGTCTTACCGGTAACTCCAACCAGCGCTTGCTGTAGCGCCGCGACACCGTATTCCCGGGCCTCTTCTGAACGGGCCTCCATATAAGGCTCATCGATAATAACGATATCGACTCCCGCGGCATGCAAATCGAGAATTTCAGCATTGACTGCTTCCGCGTAGCCCATAGCCATATCGGCGTCGCTACCATAAAAATCGTTCTGCGCCTGCCGGGACATGGTAAAGGGCCCGGGCACCGAGATCATCGTGGTGCGACTGGTGTTGGCTAGCAGGAATTTTGCGTCCTCGACCTCCACCGCATGTTTGCGACTGATAGGCCCGACCACCCTGGGTACGTCGTGCATTTTACCCGTGCGATCCATGGCTTCACCGGCATTGTCCAGATCCACGCCATTGAGCGCTGTCGCAAAGCGATTGGAATAGCTTTCCCTGCGAACTTCTCCGTCGGTAATAATATCCAACCCGGCCTCTTCCATATCCTTGATCGCCAGGCGAGTAGCATCATTTTGCGCAGACTCAAGCAGCTCCGCGGGGATACGCCAGATATCCTCTGCTCTCACCCGGGGCGGCAGGCTTTTTGCCAGGCGGTCCTTATAGACCAACCAGTCGGGCTGCGAGTAACTGCCAACAATAGAGCAGGGAAATAACTTGGCGGACATTGCGAAAACTCCTTCTTGTTAGATATGGCATCAGCAGGTTTATCGATAGAGCGCGCTGGCAGCGCGCTCCTCATTGGACAGCTACCAGCCCGATACTTCCTGCAATCTTTTCACTGCGGCATTGCGCAACAAGCCGGTATCAAGTTCTGTCAGGAAAAAACGAAAGCCCTGCTGCCAGCAAAAATCGTACAGCTGCTGGCTACCGGGAAAACCACCCGCCGCGACCTTGTTTGCACCGGCAGCCGCGCCGATACGCTTAAACGCCGCCTGCATGTCCGCGTGCATGGGATCACCTAGACAACCCAGGCTCAGGGCCAGATCACCAGTGCCGACAAAAATACCATCCAGCCCCTCTACCGCGGCAATCTCCTCCACGTTGGCGAGACCCTGTGCTTCCTCTACCATCACTATGATCGCGGTTTCAACATTGGCCCGCTGCACCGCTTGCTGCGTATTGCTGCCGTAGCCCTGGGCCCTGCCCTTGGCCAACCCACGCTCACCCAGCGGCGGGTATTTGGCCGCGGCAACAATCCTGCGCGTTTGCTCGGCAGTTTTTACCAGGGGAATGATGACCCCGGCAGCACCCATATCCAGGACCTGGCGTATATCAGCCTCGTGGTCATTGTTGAGACGAACAACCGCCGCTGTACCCGTGCCGTCGGCGGCACGGATCATGTTCTGGATATCTGGAAGTGTGAGCGGCAGTGTTTCTGCATCAATAAACAACCAATCAAAGCCACATTGCCCCAGCACTTCTGCAACAACGGGGGATACCGCTACCGACGCCGACAGCAGGCGCTCGCCGGCGCGCAAACGCTCGGCAAATGATTTTGAAACAACCATGACTTACTCTCTTTATTTTCGCGATTTTTTAGTTCGGGTGACAGGCTCCGGCAGCTTAACCATCTGGCTCTCCAGGCTCCAGCCTTTTCCCGAACCAAACTGCGCGTCCAGACGCATAATCCAGCGGTACGCCAGCCTGGCGAACGCGGCAGTAAACAATATCGTCACCAGCACCGGTTTCCACCCCAACATCCAGGTCTGCTGATGGCAATAAAAAAGCACTCCGGTCAAGCCCAGATAGAGATACAAATTCAGGACAATTGAGCCGCCAACAGCTATTCGTAAATACTTCTTTGGGCTACCACTGAATTCCACGCGCCATCCTCCCGTTTCATGCCAGTCATCCGCACTGATGATTCTATACCAGCAAGGAAAATTAAAAGGGCTTGGTAATCGCCAAATACATAATCAACACGCCGTAAACCATCACAGCCGGGGTGGTGACCAGAAAAAACCACCAGTGCCTTTGCATATAACGCTCATATTTTTCCATGTCGCCAGAATCCCGGATTTTCCGCTTGTTGCCACCAAAGTGAGACATATAGTAATCAAGAATTTCGATTGGAATAAACAGGCCTATCACTATCAACAACTTCAGGTCCATCCACGCCATACTGGTATTCCAGCCACCCAGTATGTAAAGCAGCGGGCCGGTTATCAGCACCATTGGGAAAGCAATATGTTCATAGGATACACCGTCGTCGAAGCGCTCCATTACCCAGTTGCGAGCGACAACTATTTCCGGGTCGCCGGGGTTTCTACGCCAGGCCTTGAAAACAGGCAGCACGTAGAATGCATATGCTACTGATGTGCTGAACACCCACATAGCCACGAACAAGATGTGAATAAACTTTATCTGCAGGTAGTAGGGGCCAAGTATCTCCCTGATTATCTCGATCATGTTGGGCTTGTTTCCCACCTGAGCTGAAAACCTGTGCGGCGCAGGCTTGTTGGAACGTGGCAATCAATGGAATGACCGACCAGCAATCTACAATCGGCCCTGTTTTAGTCACTTTCGAGATCGTGTGCTTTTTGTCAATTATATTGACTTTATTTTCAATGTAAATATCTCCTTCCCTATTTTTTATTGGACCCCGCTACAAGGTCTATTTTAGTCAAGTTTATTAACAGTTACACTTCGTCTGAACTCGAGGCCACGGATCGCCCAACTGCCCGCGAAAGCGACCTGGCCCATAACCGGTAATGATAAAAATTCGCACTATTGGAGACAGCCATGCTTTCGCTGACACAATTCCCCCGCCGGGCAGCCGCGATAAATGGCCACGGCATTGCGACCATTTGTGATGGCCGAAAACGAACGTGGCTGGAGTTTCTGGCGCGGGTACAGAAGGCCGCAGGCATGCTTCAGAACCTGGGCATTGAAGCCAATGACCGCGTCGCGATTCTCGCCCCCAACAGCGACACCTACATGGAATATCTGTTCTCGGTGAATTGGGCTGGCGGCGTGCTGGTGCCAATAAACACCCGCCTGGCCGATTGCGAGGTCGCCGACTGGATCAATGACGCCGGTGCAAAGATTCTCGTGGTAAGCGATGACTTTATCGATGTGCTGGCAAACATCCGCAATGAACTTCGCACGGTGGAACAGGTGATTTGTCTTGGGGAGGACAAGTCTGTTGCCGGCATGCACTCACACGAGAAG
This sequence comes from uncultured Haliea sp., assembly GCA_963977485.1. Lineage (GTDB taxonomy): Bacteria > Pseudomonadota > Gammaproteobacteria > Pseudomonadales > Halieaceae > JARRPM01. Next base: position 272,482 of record CAXBOW010000001.1, on the reverse strand, counting down.
TTACTGCTGAGTTCTCCGGTGGCCGCCGATGCCGGCAGAAAAGACCAGGACCTTGCGGCACTGTTCTATACCGGCGGCACAACCGGGAAATCCAAGGGTGTGATGATTACGCACGCGGGGCTTTATATCAATATTCTGCAGTGGATCAGCGCTGTAGGGGTTACCGCAGACGACCGGTTCCTCATTATTCCGCCTATGTTTCACGCCGCGGGTGGGGAAAACAGTATGGCTGTGGCTGCACTGGCGGCGACGGCATATATACCCCCGCGGTTTAACGCCCTGGCTACCCTGCAAGCTATCGAAGACGAGCGCCTGACCAAGCTTCCTGTAGTCGCAACCATGCTTGACATGGTCGTCAACCACCAACAAGTCGCGGAATTTGATTTGTCCAGTGTGCGCAAGATTACCTATGGCGCCTCTCCGATACATGAACGGGTACTGACCCGATCCCTGGAGGTGTTTCCGCAGGCGGAATTTTTTCAGGTTTTCGGGCAAACGGAAGGGGGCCCTACAGTGACAGTGCTACCGCCAAAATACCACGTCACAGCCGGGCCCCACGCGGGCAAGCTAAAATCAGCGGGGGTTCCGGTTATTGGTGTGGAACTGAAAATTGTCGACGATCAGGATCGACAACTACGCAGCGGCGAGACTGGAGAAATCTGCGTGCGCGGCGCAGGAGTTACACCCGGCTATTGGAACCTGCCCGAGGCCACTGCCGAGGCACTACGTGGCGGCTGGATGCATACCGGGGACGCCGGCTATCTGGATGAAGACGGCTTTTTGTATATAGCAGACCGCATCAAGGACATGATTATTTCGGGCGCTGAGAACGTGTATCCCGCCGAAGTTGAGGCAGTGCTGTTGCGGCATGAGGCCATCATCGAATGTGCCGTTATAGGAATACCCAGCGAGAAATGGGGAGAACAGGTGCATGCCATAGTGCGTACAGCAGAAGGAAAATCACTGACTGAACAGGATTTGATCGACTACTGCAAGCAGTCCCTGGCCGGCTACAAATGTATTCGCAGCGTAAAGTTTACCCGGGAAGCATTCCCGTTAAGCGCTGCCAATAAGGTACTGAAGAGAGAATTGCGCAAGCCCTACTGGGAAAACGAAGGCAGGTCGATCTAGCGTCCCACTTCCGCCACGAAATCACACGATTGCCTGCCAACTCATGGGCAAAGAGAAGTGGCCTCTGAACATCAGGCCATTCCGGGGCAGCGGATTTCCCGTCATCTGAAAATTTTTAATTTTCTTGAATATTCTGGCAAAGGCTATCTCGCCCTCCAGGCGCGCCAGCCAGTGGCCCAGACACAGATTGCGCCCCGCGGCAAAAGTGAGATGCATATTGGCATTGGCCCGTCGTATATCAAAACAATCGGGGCCATCAAACACCTCCGGGTCGTGATTTGCTCCGTACAGCGAGGACAACAGGAAACTCCCAGCCGGTATGTTATACCCCCCCATCTGAACATCCACTATGCTCTCCCGGAAGAGAACATAGAGGGTCGGGTCATAACGCAATATTTCTTCTGTCGCACCGGCCGACAGACCCGGATTGTTGGCCAGTAGTTCGTACTGCCCGGGATGCCTGACCAATGCCAGCATCCCGTTGCCCAGCATGTGGGTTGTTGTTTCATGGCCAGCGATCAACATCGTGATAGTGAGCCAGATCAGTTCATCCCGGCTCATCTTGTCTTCACGCTCCTTATCAATCAGCATACTGATCAGATCGTCACGTGGCGCTTTCTCTCTGTCGGCAGCCACAGCCTTACAATAATCAAAGAGGATGTTTGCCGCGGCACTCCCCCTGTCAAAAACCTCCTCACTTGCAGACATCTCCAGGCTGGCCAACATGTCGGCAGTGCACTGGCCGAACATGTCATGATCCTCATGGGATATTCCCAGCAATTCACATATCACGTAAACGGGCAGCGGAAAGGCAAAGTCAGTGATAAAATCACCGCCGTCTTTTTTGCTCATATCATCGAGCAATTTATCCACCAGGCTTTCGATCTTCGTTGCCATCGCCGCCGACGCCTTACGCGAGAGGCCCCGGGCTGCCGATTGGCGAAAACGGGTATGTTGTGGCGGGTTCATGCTGATCATGTTGTTTCTGGCAAACTCCCTGAGCGGGCCCTCCGGTTTGCGCTCAACCGACCAGTCCACGGGGCGCCGGAAACAATCGTTGTCAGTCAGAATTCGGTGAACATCGGCATGCTTGCAGAACAGCCAATGGCCCTGCTCGGTGGCAGCAACCGGTCACTCCCGCAACAGTTGTGAATAGTATTGCGCACTGTTGCTGCGAAAATCCTCAGACATCGGGTCAATAGCAAAATCAATAGCCATGCATCTGCCTCCTATGCTTGCAAAATACTGGGCCACAACAGCTGTTTATTGTAAACTATCTTTACGTTAATTTGTGTATCAGAAACGCTCCTGAGTGACAGCAATGGCCGTTTAGTCGCACAGTTCATGATTCTCCGGAGAACATTCCATGCCGCGCTTACTGTATATCGAGGCCAGTCCTCGCGAGGAGCTGTCCTATTCATCACGGGCAGCCGCTGCATTTTTGGGCAGCGAGGCAAGGGCCGCGGCGCAAGCATTCTGGCCTGAAAAAATCCATTGATAACACAGGAGTCTCCACCATGCAGTTTGATATTAAAGCACCGCTGTTGCCCGATATGGTCCGCCTCCACGGAAAGTGGTATCCGCACAAGGCCGCCATTATTGATGAGGACAAATCTCTCACCTGGAGTGAGATCGATCGGGGCTCAAACCAGGTGGCCAATGGGCTCAAGGCTCTCGACATTGGCAAGGGCGACTGCGTCGCCATTCTTATGGGTAACTGCGTCGAATACGCGGAGATTCTGTTCGGCGTTTTTAAATCCGGCGCTGTGGTTGTACCGCTCAATCTTGCAGTGAACGAAAACGGCCTGGAGACCATGCTCAGGGACGCAGATGTGCGCGCGATGTTTTTTACACCGGACCAGTTTCCGCGCATGGCCAATCGGCTTGGTGATATCCACTCAATCGTGGTCCACGGTGACGAGGGAGGCGGCGCACCGGCCTATGAAACCTGGCGATTGGGGCAGGACGACAGTAATCCGGACATTGCGATTGATGACGAGGATCCCTGTAATATCATCTACAGTTCTGGAACAACCGGCTTGCCCAAGGGTATAAAGCATGCCCACCGCAGACGCACTCAGTCCATGTACGAGTTGGCACTGGCGCATCGCTACCATTTTGGCACGGTTTCGATATGCCCTATTGGCCTCTATTCCAATATCGCCTGGGCGTCGCTGTTCTGCTCGCTGATAGTCGGCGCGACCTGTGTTATACAGAAGAAATTTGATGCCTCCAACTGGATTGACACGGTACAGAAATACGGTGTCACCCACACCATGATGGTGCCACTGCAGTTCCAGAGAGTGCTGGAAGCCCCCAATTTTAACTCCGCGGCAGTCGCCTCACTCGAAGCTGTGATATCCGGGGGCTCCCCGCTATTTGAGGGCCTTAAAAAGCAGGTTATCGAACAGTTGGGCTGTAGTGTTATCGAGCTATATGGCCTGACCGAAGGGTTTATGACTACCCTGCAACCCGAGGAAGCAGAAGGCAAGCTATCTTCGGTTGGCAAACCTGTGCGCGGTCATGACTACCTGCTACTGGATGATGATGACAACGAATTGCCCTGGGGTAGCACCGGCGAAATCTGCGCCCGCAGCGTGCACTGGATGCTGGAGTATCATAAACGCCCCGATGCCACCCGCGAAGCCATGTACATCGACGCAAAAGGTTTACAGTGGTTGCGTACCGGCGACGTTGGCCGGGTGGATGATGACGGCTATTTATTTATCGTGGACCGGAAAAAGGACATGATTCTCTCGGGCGGACAGAATATTTATCCCGCCGACATCGAGGCGATCATGGTGGAGCATCCCCAGGTGTCGGAAGCAACTGTGATCGGTGTGCCACATGAGACCTGGGGTGAAACTCCACTGGCACTGGTTGTGCTGCGCAGCGCAAGCGATCTCGACAGCGCCGGGCAGATACTTGAATGGACCAACGCGCGCGTGGGACAAAGACAGCGTATTAGTGCTGTGGAAATCAGACAGGATCTGCCGCGAAACCCCAACGGTAAAGTCCTGAAACGTGAGCTGCGCAAGCAGTACCAGGGTGAGGGAATGGCCTGAGCGTATGAGCGACAGGGAGAACGAACGAGAGAAAAGCTTTGACGGGTAAGAAAGGGATTCAGGAGAAAAGCTTCTGAATCCCTTTTTCTACAAGTTAGAAACGATAAATCACATCCAGTGATACTGTCCTGCCCTGAGTCAGACTCTGGAATTCTGAACCCGCAATCTCGTAGGCGTGCTGGATGGTATATTCGTCACTGAGGTTTCTACCGATGACAGCCACTTCCCATTTGTCGTTGGCAGCGGCGATTCCCACACGCGCATCATATGTATAGAAAGAGTCCTGTTTCCCCTTGGGAGCGTAGTCAACCCGAACCCAATATTCATCCGAATAATGCACTGACGCATTGGCTACCAGGTTGAGAGTGGAAGTAAGCTGGCTGTTCCAGAACGCCAGTATATTCCCCTCCCACTCCGGTGAACGCTCCAGTGGCTCGCCCTTCAAATCTGCCTGCCCATCTATACAGTTCGGATCTATTGGTATATTACCTTCGCCCACCGGGCACTGCCCCTGCGTATAGTCACTGTAAGATGCATCGATATACGCGGCCATTGCCTGCAATCTCAGATTGTCTGTTGCCTGCCAGGTTGTCTCCAACTCAAAACCGTCAACATCGGCAGAGGCGGCATTGCCAATAATAAATGCCGTACCGTTGTAAGACGAGGTCTGCAAATTGTCGAATTCCATGTGGAATATGGCCGTCGTCACAGTGGCCGCCCCATCCAGGAACGTCATTTTTCCGCCAATCTCGTAGTTGGTAGCTTCCTCTTTTTCGAAGTCGAAGATGCCATTACCCTGCTGAAGTTCTACCCCGTTGATCAAGTCCTCCTTGGTTACTGTAGGCTGGCCTACATATTTCTCGTAAAAGGCGGGATCTTGCACTGCCAGTAATTGATCGCCCAGGTCCGGGTCGTTAGCCTTCATACCACCCGGCTTGGAGCCTTCAGCATAAACGGCATACACCATGATATCGTCGTTCACCTGGTACTGCAGACGGATCGAGGGATCGACTTTGTCATCCGAGCGATTTTCTTTGAAATGATACTCGGCATCAAAGCCAGCATATGACGGTGGCGGCGGCGCATAAACCCCGTTATAACCGTCTGGTAACTGAATGGGGAGCGCCCAACCTTTACCGTCCTGCTCCTCATCGGTATAGCGCAGGTCCGTTATCAAACTCAACTGATCGGTAATGTTCCAGGTTAACTGCCCATAGATTGAATACACGCTGGTGTCGCGATCAAAATTACGGTCCATACCGTTATTGATCGGTGAGATGATAGCGGGTGGTAAACCGAGACCTTCAAAAAACTCGGGAGCGTAAGATGCATACTGCCGCGTCTCGGTTGTGGAATCCTGGTACCAGATGCCGGCGATGTATTCAATCGTTTGCCCCGTAGGCGACAAAGCCCTGAGCTCAAGGGAAGTCGAATCGTACTTGTCGGACAGGTAGGTATTTAGATACGGATCCGGTGTGCCATCCACATCCAACCACCACTTCTGTTCATAGCTCCAGTAATTGGCTATGCCCACAATGGCATGGTTCCACGCCTCAGTATTCATGGTGAGTGTGGCCATCCCGAACTCGGAGTCGAGAAAATCCTCTCTGCCGGGAATACCCGTACTCACCCGGCGCTTGTCATCTGCCTTGTACTCCGGATTCGGGTCCGTATTAATGGCCGGAAACAGCCCCAGATCTGAAACCAGTTGGTTGCTCCGGCCATGGGAATTGCTATCGCCACCCTCGACCTTCAGGTCAAAGGTGGTTATATCACTTGCGTCCCAGCTCAGGGCGCCGCGAGCAATCCAGCTGTCTCCGTTCGGTTCATCATCGCTCACGTACGGGTTTTTCACCCAGCCACTGGTCTCGGTATACGAGGTGGCGAGACGCCCGCGCAAGGTATCGGTCAGGGGGCCGGATACGACAGCATTGGCCACGTAACTCTCTGTTTCAATATCGTAATTACCGCGCACATAGCCCTCAAACTCATCAGTTGGCTTGCGCGAGACCATACTGATGGCACCGGCAACTGTGCTCTTGCCAAAGAGGGCACCCTGCGGGCCCCTGGCAACTTCAATGCGCTCTACGTCAAGGAACGCAGATTCCAGGCACTTGGAACGACCGCAGTACACACCGTCGTTATACACGGTAACCGAGGAGTCAAATGCCAGATTGGTGACGCCGGAACCGATGCCTCGAATTCGAACAGCGTAGTTGCCAAAGGTGGACTGTACCGTGAGGCTGGGCATAAAACTCTGTAAATCCGTCATATCGGATATATCAAACTCATCGATGGTGGCACCGGTCATGACACCGATGGATATAGGCACGTCCATCACGCTCTGTTCGCGCTTTTGAGCAGTAACTATCACCTCTTCCAGGGCCTGCGCCTGCACATAGACGTTTGCGCCCAGCAGACCCGACCCGATGGCAACCGCCGCCACCAAGCGCTTTTTAGCACATTTGAATACTCTCATACCATGACCCCTCTACAGACTATAACTAATTGATTTATTTATTTTTTGAGTTTTCTGTCAGGAACAATTACTGGTGAAATTCTACTATTTTTATCATAGGTAATATTTTTTGATAGAGACAATATTATTTTAATACAGATTAAAGTCAACTCTTTACTGCGGCGATTTGGACCAGAGTCGATTCCGTTCTGAGCAGCCATCAGCAGGAAATTCTCTTGAAAAAAAAAGGGCTCCCGCAAGAGCCCCTGGCAAGGTGGAACTCTCGCCTAAAAATTGTACGTCAACTCGACCCCCACCTCGCGCGGAGGCTGGTAAAACTGGGTTATGGGGTTGGCACCGGTCTGAACAGCTCCTGACATCACCTCTTCGTCGGTAAGGTTGCGGCCAAACACGCTCAAGGCGTAGCGCTCGTCCATATCAGTGAACGTGATATGTGCATTGAACAGGGTTACTGAATCACGGTAAAAGTCCTTCTGGTTACTACGGCCCCAGGTGTTGTACTTATCCGTATAGCGCCAATCACCGTGCAAACTCACCATGCCCAGCGAAACGGGTATATCGTAATCGATGATCAAACTTGCACTGGTGTCTGGCGCGTTCGCCAGATCCAGATCAGTCTGATCCTCTGCAATAAGCCATTGTCCCGGACCGACTTCTATCTCAAAGCCACCGCAATTCGATGGCATATACGCCGACGCACCCTCGGTATCGTCACAAAAATCGGTATATTTCGAATCCAACACGCCGAGATTGACGCCAATTTGCAGGTTGTCCATTGGGATAATCGTCAATTCAATTTCAAACCCGGATATTTCCGCCTTGGCGACGTTAGTGGTGATACTTTCAGCGCGCACCAGACCGGGGCGCTGCACGGCAACCTGCAAATCCTTGTACTCGTTGTAGAAAGCCGCCGCGTTGAGGCGCATCTTGCCGTCCATCCAGTCGCTTTTTATGCCGACTTCATAGGCTGTGACCTTCTCTTCATCATAGGGGCCTACCAATTCTGGCAGAGTCGCCCTGGAATTGTAGCCACCGCCCTTATAGCCATCTGAGACAGATGCATAGGTCATAACGTCGTCATTGAAACGGTACTCAACAGCTACCCTTGGGGAAAAATGATCCCAATCATCATTCTTCTTGACGAAAAATGCCGGCCCGACAACGCCATTGTTTACCGGCGCACTTTCCAGCGAATAGCTTTTTTCGTCCTTGGTGTAACGCCCGCCGAGAGTCAGTGTCCAATCTTCCAGGATGGTGATGTCACCCTGAGCAAATGCAGCATAACTTTTACTACTTTGCTTGTTGGTACCATAACTGCCAATCGAGGGAGTCTGGAACACACCGACATCGTTGACCTGGGTCCAGTCATCTTCCGAGTAATAAACACCGGTAACATAGTCGATTCGGTCATCCCAGGCGGTACTGGTAAATCGCAGTTCGATGCTTGAGTTATCTCCGTCGAAGTTACGGTTTACATCGAGGGCTTGCTGCGGCGGAATACCCGCGTAAGGTGTGCCGTCAAAGTCACCGTGATTGTCATAATTCAGCTCGCGGTAACCAATCACCGACGTAAGAGTTCCCACCTCCACATCCCAGTTGGCCTCGAGAGTTACCCCCGTCGAGTCGGTCTTGGTTTTTGGGTCAAAGTTCAGGGCTGCTTTATAGACATCACCTTGTATCTCGGGCACATCAACACTGTGACCGCCCGGGCCTGTGAACTTGTCGTCGGTGTAATCGGCGATTAAGGTGGCATCGAAGGTGTCCGTTGGAATGTACTTGATGGCTCCGCGAAAAGAGTATACTTGCTGCTCGTTAAGCTTGTTGCCAGTGGTTATGTTTCTGGTGTAACCATCGTATTCGCGGTAACTACCTGCCAGTTTTGCTGACAACGTATCATTCGCAAAGGAGTCAGAGTTCACTTTGAACTTGTAGTGCTGCAAGCCGTTTTCACCTGCACTCGCACTTATTTTGCCACCAAATTCCCCGGTTGGCCTGGAGCTGATCACGCTAATGGTTCCCGCCAGATTATTTTTCCCGAACAGGGTTCCCTGGGGACCACGCAGTATTTCTACGCGATCTATATCAAACATATCCAGCATCGTCGCAGCGACGAAGGGGACGTACACACCATCTATAATGGTGCTGGTCTTTGGGTCACTGTTCGGATCAGGATCCGAATGGCTCATACCCCGAATCGAGAACATGGGAACATTGGGCACCAGCCCTTCAGTTTGAAGAACGATATTCGGCGCGATGCCATTTACCGAGGTGATATCTGTGGCGCCCAGCCGACCAAAACTTTCTCCGGTAAAAGCCGCCACTGAAATTGGAATCTCCTGAGCGCTTTCCTCGCGCTTCTGCGCTGTAACTATAACCTCTTCAAGCGTACTTAATCCCTGCGCAACCCCCTGGACCGGGAAAGCCGCGATGATAGAAGCTGCAAGTAGAGCCAGAGAGTGCTTTTCTGCCTTGATAAACGGTGAACGCATAATAAATCCCCTACATTTATGCTGGAGTACAGTTATCGACTTCAGAAGGTGTTTTTTCTGCCTGGTTAAAAACACCAATCAACCGAATCCGGTTAGATGGTGCTAATTATTTTTAATGTTGATTAAATTATATTAGTCTTAACTCTGTGTCAACGATGTTCGCGCTTTTATGCCACGATTAATTCGAGCAATAGACGTACAGCTCACAGTGTTATAGACGTGGTTGTGCACTATCCGAAGTGACCCGGTTTGTCACAGAGCAGGATTCGTCAGGATTGAGCCGAGGCAGCTAGAACCTGTCGGTGCAGTTACATCAAAGCCCCAGGCTTATAGCCTGAGTCGGTTTCAGCCCAACTGCCTATCTTCTCCGTCCCAATAAGGGGCGCGCAGCTCCCGCTTCAGAACCTTGCCGGTAGCATTCAATGGGAAGCTTCCCAGAAATTCGTATTTGCGCGGCACCTTGAACCCCGCCAACCTTTCGCGCAGAAAAGACTCCAACTCTTTGCCAGATATACTGGCACCCGGCTTACGAATAACAAAGGCCAGCAGCGCCTCACCCCATTTTTCATCCGGGATACCCACCACTGCCACGTCATCTACCGCCGCATGGGTGCGCATCACCTGCTCTATCTCTGTGGGATAGATATTTTCACCGCCACTGATCACCATATCCTTGATGCGATCAACCACGTACAGGTACCCTTCTTCATCCATATAACCGGCGTCGCCCGAGTAAAACCAGTTATTCCGCAAGGCTTCTGCAGTCGCATCCGGGCGCCCCCAATAGCCTGTCATCAGGCGATTGCTGCGACACAGAATCTCACCTACCTGACCAGCCGGCAGATCCAGGCCCTGCTCATCCACTATGCGAATTTCGGACTGATCCAACAAAGTTCCTGCAGATTTCAGCAGTTTGCCAGCGTCAGCAGTGCAATCCTGGGCCCCGAGGTAAGTCATGCCACCGCAGGTTTCAGTACTGCCATAGGACAGCGCAAAGCCGCACCCGAACACCTGCTGCGCTTCACGCAGCAGCTCCACAGATATCCCCGAGCCCGCAATCAACATCGTCTTGAGGGCACTGAAATCCTGCTCCCGAACGCCCGGCGTGCGCAGCATTTCATGAATTATCGTGGCGGGCACCGGTACCAGGGTGATTTGTTTCTCGATCAGTATCCTGGCCAGCTCAGGAGGACTGGTCTCCCGCACTATCTCCGCCCGGGCACCGACGAAAAGCGCGGCTATACACAAGTTTGCTGCCGCAATATGGAATAGAGGCATAGTCCCCAGCACAGCGGCCCCTGGCTCGTATAAAAAGGGCCAGACGCTGAGCCCCGCCAGAGCCGCGCCCACCATCGCCCGATGCGATAATTCGACGCCCTTGGGATTGCCAGTGGTGCCACTGGTATACATCTGCACTGCGATGTCCGCTGGGGCCACCTCAATACCAGGCCGGGATGCCGGTTGCGGATCGCGCCATGCCCTGTATTTGCCTCCCGCTTCATCTCCCATGACAATTACCCGCTTTAGGCGGGGCAGATTCTCGGCAATGGCATCCACCAGAGGAGCGTACTCCTCACCGACAAAAACCACCTCAGCCTGGGAGTCGTGCAACACGTACTGAATTTCCGGCGAGGTCAGACGGAAGTTTACGGTGACAAGCACGTTTCCGGCTTTCGCGGTGCCAAACAGTACCTCGAAAAAACGCTCACTGTTGCGGTCCAGGATTGCCACCCGGCTATGGGGGCCGTCGCACTCCGCAAGCAGGCCATGCGCCACCCTGTTGCTGTGGTGATCAAGGTCCTCAAAGCTTAAGATATGCGCGCCATAGACTACCGCCTCGGTATCGGGGCGAATTGAGGCGTGGTGTGGGACGAGTTCTGACAGGGTTCTGATTTCGGTTACATCCACTGCGACCACCTACAGGTTATTCGTTATGTACGGCTACCCCACCACCGATGGTGGCCGAGATAAATTATTGTGGGTATTTAACAGGCTTTCTTTTGTTGTCAGCTGCTTTGGTATTTTTCGCTGGTGAACAACGATAACTTCCCCAGTGCATTTATGTCAATTTTATTGACATTTTTCTATTGCCAGCACAAGGGAATTCACGCCCTAAACACAGGAGGATATGTGGCGAAACAGTAGCCAGCAAAGTCTGCGCCCAACGCGGTGGTTCGCGGCGCCCTATTTGAGGCTGGCCGGCTCCCCCCAATCCTGTTCCAGGGCCTTGCGCAGTGCCTGCAGATTGCGCTTGCCGATGCGTTCGCCCAACTCGTCTTCCAGTGCAAAAAGGACTTTATGTGCAACGACGCGAACAGGCATCCCCTGCTCGCTGAGTCTGGCGAGCTTGGCCCTGCCGTCCTGCGGATCGGCTACCAGCTCTACCAGCTTCAACCTGATCAGTTCCTGCAGGCACTGATGTACCGCCTGGCGGCTAACCCCCAGACGCTCGGCAATAGCAGATGGGCGCTGAACACCCTCGCCAATAGTCAGTATAACCATCGACTGGGAGTGAGTGACTTTCGGGCCACCCTTGGCCCTGAGGTTGCGCTGCAGGCTTTCATCCATCCAGTAGAAGCCACGCATCAACAACTGATCCAGGTTGGTTTTCGTCTGTTTTTTCGGCATGGCAATAGAACTCGATGGTATCGGTTAATAGTGTAGCGATTAGGGAGTGAAGCATGCCCGATAGAGTCGCGGTCCGGGTCAACTTCAATATCGTCGCAGCGCGAATTTTTGTCAATTATATTTACATAAATATTACAATCGCTATTATGGTCGAGCAATGCCTCTCCAGATCACCAATCCACTTGCGACGAGCACTCAATGAACGACAGTCGGCACAAACTACCTGAAGATCTGCACCCCGGCTGGCAATCTGTCAGGGCCGCGATAAAGCAATTCCTCGAAGAGAGAGTATATCCGGTCGAGCACATATTACACGGCACAGACCGCAGCAACGCCAATCTGACCATGGCCCGCTTGATGGAAGAGGCCAAGCAGGAAGGGTTATGGGCTTTGGGGCACCCGCAGGACATTGGCGGTCACGGCATGCCGTTTATGGACTACGTGTATATCAACGAGGTGATCGGACGATCAGAACACGGCTGGAAAATCTTCGGCACCCTGACGCTGCAGGATTCCATCATGCTGAATAATTATGCCTCAGAGCGCTGGCGCCAGGAGTTTCTCCAGCCCATGGTTAACGGCGATATATTCCCCAGCTTCGCCATGACCGAACCGGACATTTCCAGCTCCGACCCCACCCAATTGCAGACCACCGCAGTGCTGGAGGACGGTCACTGGATTATCAACGGGCGCAAGTGGTTTACCTCCGGCGCGGATGAGGCGGCCTATACCACTATCATGTGCCGCACCGAGCCCGAGGCACCCGGCCATCACGCCTTCAGCATGATTATCGTGCCCACCAATGTCCGGGGCTACAACATCATTCGGGAAACACCGGTGCTCGGCATCAACGGTGGGCACTTCGAAGTAGAGTACGACAATATCAGGGTGCCGGAAGAAAACCTCCTGGGCGGCCGTGGACAGGGCTTTGTTATTGCCCAGAAACGGCTGGGACCGGGCAGAATATTCCACTGCATGCGCTGGCTTGGACAAGCGCAGCGCGCCTTCGATCTGATGTGTGAGCGACTGCACGCACGCCGTGCATTCGGCAGCCCTCTGACAGACAAACAACTGCTGCAGAAACATGTGTTCGACAGCGCTACAGAAATACAGTCCTGCCGGCTGCTCACGCTCGACACTGCACGGCGCATCGACTCCGGTGACGATGCGCGGGTAGAGATCGGCATGATCAAGGTTGTCGGCGCGCAAATGGTACACAATGTCGTTGACCGCGCTATTCAGGTATTCGGTGCAGCAGGCTTAACCGATGACACCCCCCTGAGCCGTATGTACCGACTTGCCCGGGAAGCGCGCATCTACGACGGCCCTGACGAAGTGCATATTCAATCGGTAGCACGGCGCATGTTAAAGACCTACCGCGATGATGGACCGGGTTGGGATTTTGGGGAAAGAGACGCCGCCCTGTTACACCAGCCGAACCGTTAAACCAGGTTTCTCTAAGCGAGAATTAGCTATGCAATTATACACCGCAAAACTTTCGCCTTTTGCAGCGCGCTGCAGGATGCAAATTTATGCCAAGGATATCATCGTTGATTTGCTGGAATACCCCACGGAAATAAGCAAAGAGGACATTGCCACAGCCAGCCCCCTCGCCAAAATACCGGTACTGCTGGATCAGGACCAGGTAATACCGGAATCAGATACCATTTGCGCCTACCTGGAAGAGTGCTTCCCCGAGCCCAGCCTGCTGGCCGAGACCGTTGCCGAACGTGCGCGTATGCGTCTTCTGTGCCGCATCGCAGACCTGTATATCATGGCCTCGCTAACACCCTTGTTCGCCCACCTGTCACGCAAGCATCGCGATCAAAACGTGGTAGATGATGGCCTAGAACGGTTGCGGGCCGGAATGACCTCGCTGGAGCATTTTATCGGCGACGGGACTTTCGCGGTCGGCAACCGGCTCAGCCTTGCCGATTGCAGCCTGGTGCCGATCCTGCTCTTTGTTGTTACCTATCTGCCCTACTTCGGTATTGATGAGCCACTGGCAGCCTATCCGAAAATTGCCGCATACTGGAATTCGATTCAACTGAACCCCCACGCCGCAATAGTCATCGAGGAGATCAGGGCAGGGATAAGGGAAAAATCGGGGAAGTAAAAACGTAGCGCGGCAAACCAATCAGTTCGCTCTATTCGGCCGGGGTAAGGCTTACAATCAGGTGCGCTGGCGGCCGCGCTTGTCGAGCGCCTCGGCACCAAACAAGGCCTCCTTCTGCTCCCGTGTTTTGCGCGTCCACGCTGCCATCAATTCATCGGCATGGGCCATTTCTTCTTTCATGATCTCCTGGTAACCCGGTGACTTACTGGTGATTTCCACCTGCAGGCCATTCGGGTCGTACATATACACTGAATGCACAAACCCGTGGTCGACGGGGCCCAGGCAGCTCTTGCCACAGGCATTGATGTGCTCCTGCCAGGCGATCATCTGCTCGTAACTTTCGGCCTCCAGCGCAACATGAACATCAAAGCTGTCCTTGCGACCGAAGTCCTCAGCTGTGGCGGTGTCTGGATCGTCAAAGAAAGCCAGGAAATTGCCATCACCCAGCTGAAAAAACAAGTGCATATAGTCGCGCTTCTCTTCCATCCCGGAAACGTGATCAAAGACCATCGCTGCCGCCAGCGGCAAGCCCAGCACATCTTCATAGAACCATCGGGTCTGAGCCGCGTCCAGACACCGATAAGCCGCGTGGTGTACGTTGCCAAGCGGCTGTAACTTACCTGCAGATCGGGTTTTGGCTGCTAACATGGTGTTGCCCTCCACGAAGTTGTCAAAAAATAGGGGGCCGCGATCAGGCTTGCGGATACCCCTTCAGGCACACCGGATAGAAGGCCGCCCATAACAGCTTGGAATACTAGATCAGCAGTCGCTCATTTGTCAATTCGCTTGACATTACCAGGCCTGTTGCCGGCCCCCGGACCGCATTACTTGTTGAGAAAATTAAGCGGCAATCCCGCCGTGGGCCAGTCCATGACAACCAGGCGGCCGCTACCGGAAAGGGTTATAAAGGCCGATTTCAACTCCTCACCCCCGAAGCAGATATTCGTGGTCGCAATATCTCCCGTGGGCGTGTGCAGTATCTGCAAACCATCCGGTGAGATGCTGGTGATGCCGCCATTGAGAATGGTAGCAACGCAAATATTGCCCTGCACATCCACTGCCAGGGAATCGAAATGTTGCAGCCCGGGCATACCGACAATACAGCGCCCGGCGTAGTGACCCGCCTGTGCCTGGATCTCGCCGGGGGCGCCGATATCGTAGGCCCAAAGCCGCGCCGAGGCCGTGTCGGCGACATAGAGTGTTTTCTCGTCCGGCGACAAACCAATACCGTTAGGTGAATCAACAGGGAATATCACTTCACGTATGAGCGAGCCGTCAGGGTGAGCGTAAAAGACAGCACTGCGATCCTGCTGACGCCCGTGTCGCTGGCCAAGATCGGTAAACCAGAATCCGCCGGTGGCATCAAACACGATGTCATTGGGGCCGCTCAGGGGAATACCGTCACAGTGGGTATAGAGCACCGTTGCCTTGCCACTCTCCAGTTCAACCCGCTCAATACGCCCGCTGGTGTAGTCTTTGGCACGACCCACAGGAAACGGCTGCCCCCCCACGTCAATCCAGTCGAAACCGCCATTGTTGCAAATATAGATCGCACCATCCGGCCCCATGGCGGCGCCATTAGGGCCTCCACCGAGGTTGACAATAACCTCGACCACCCCATCGGGACTGACGCGCGACAAGGTGCCACGCATAATCTCTACCAGGATGACCGAGCCATCGGCCATTGCAATGGGGCCCTCGGGAAACTGCAGCCCGCAAGCCACTTCTTGTATTGTCATGGTGACACCTTTGTCCGCAATGAGCTCGCACGACACCCTGCGGACACTGCTCTGCGCAACCGCCAGACCACTATTTAAAGCAGGCCTTTTTCGGCCTGCCCCCTCAACCATTTGCTCGCATGCCCGCCCTGGCAGCTACCCGTAAGCTCCGCAGCCAAATCCACGGCCTGCAGTAGCTTTTTCATGTTGATACCGGTGATAAAGCCCATTTGTTCCAACAGCAGCACCACATCTTCAGTGGCCACATTCCCCGTGGCTCCAGGGGCAAAGGGGCACCCCCCCAGACCACCGATGGATGCATCAAAGCTGCGCACGCCCACTTCCACTGCAGCGTAAACATTGGCGACCCCCATACCGCGGGTATCGTGGAAATGACAGCTGAGCTGCCCGGTCCCGTATTCCTTTACCAGCTCTTGCATAAGCGATCTGACAACTGCGGGGTCCGCCGCGCCAATGGTGTCCGCGATGATGATGGTCGCCACACCCTGGGCCAACAACTGTCCTGCCAGCTCAATAACCACCGACTCAGGCACGGCACCCTCAAAGGGGCAGGCCCAGGCAGTGGCGATATAGACCTGGCTGCACAGCTGATCACTGCGGGCCTGCTGTATCACCTCGGCACTGATCGCCATCACCTCGGAGGTGCTCATACGAATATTCTTTTCATTCATGGTGTTGGAAGCGGCGACAACCAGGTTGACGGTTTCTATGCCCGACGCCCGGGCCATGTCATAGCCTTTACGATTGGGGATCAGGGCGGAGTAATTGACCGCCGCTGCCGGCAATCCGGCGATTACCTGGTCGGTTGCGGCCATGCACGGCACGCTTTTGGGAGACACAAACGCGCCTACCTCGATCGCGCTGAGCCCTGCACCTACCAGTGCCTCTATCAAGCGCAGGCGCTGCTCCGGCTGCAAGATCCTGGCCTGATTTTGCAAGCCATCACGCGGGCCCACTTCATTTATCTGCACCTTACCCTGCGCCGCCGAAGCGCCCACACTCACTGTACTACCCCGTCGCGATGCAGTTCCTCAATATCCTGAGCCGACAGCTGCAGGATATCTCTCAATACGGATTCCGTGTGCTGCCCCAACAGGGGGGCCTCAGTAAAACTTTCCTCAGCGCTGCGCGACAGCTTGATCGGATTGCCGGGGCCAAAGGTGCTCCCGCCGCCCGGATGTTTCAATTCCACCACCATATTGCGATGCCGGATCTGCTCATCGTTCAGCGCCTGACTGAACTTGTTAACCGGCGCACAGGGAATACGTTTTGCATTCAGGCGGCCGAGCCAGTATTCGGTGGTATTACTTGCAAAGGCCTCGCCGAGTATACGATCAATCATTTCCTTGTCCGCCAGGCGCGCCGGCTGGGTATCGTACTTTTCCTGCTCAAACTCCGGGCACTGCACCACCTCTTTGATATTCTGCCAGAAGTTATCGGTGATCACCGCCACCACCAGGTGCCCGTCGCGGGTGGGATAACTGTTATAGGGCACATGCACAAAATGACTGTTGCCAATCGGGCCGGGATCTTCACCGGAAAGAAAGTGCATGGTGGCCATATAGTTCAGCAGGGAGATCTGGCAATCAAGCATGGAAATATCCACATCCTGCCCTTCGCCACTGCGACCCCGCTCCATCAGTGCCGCGAGAATGCCCATCACTGCAAACATGCCGCCCCCGAGGTCACCAATAGGGATGCCCGCACGCACCGGATTGTCCGGGTCCTTACCCGTTATCGACATGCCGCCGCCAGTGGCCTGCGCCACCTGGTCAAACGCCGGCCGCTTGTAGCTGGGCCCACTGGAGCCAAACCCGGTGACCGAGCAGGTAATAATCCGGGGGTTCACCTTGCACAGGCTGTCGTAATCGATTTTCAGGCGCTGGGGCACCCCGGCACTGAAGTTATTAATAACCACATCCGACTCTTTCACCAGGTCATAAAAAAGCTGTAGACCGCGGGGGCACTTCAAATCTATGCAGACGCTCTTCTTATTCCGGTTCAGGGTAATAAAATAGGCCCCCATGCCCTCCACTGAATGCCTGGGGTCCGTCGCCAGTAGCTTGCGCGTGCCCTCACCGGCCAGCGGTTCAACTTTAATCGTGTCAGCCCCAAGATCCGCCAGAATCATCGCGCCATAAGGCCCGGACAACATATGAGTCAGATCCAGAATGCGCACTCCACTCAGGGCTTTAGTCATTTTTTTCCTCTTTATACGCAACAGCGATTGTGTCGCACAGAATCTTTACACTTTCAGCGATCAGGTATCTTCAAGCCTATCCGGCAAGGCCAATGGACTTGGCGATAATCTCTTTCATAATTTCTGACGCGCCGCCAAAAATACGGGTAATCCTCGCGTCACAGTACGCGCGACAAATCGGGTACTCCTCCATATAACCGTAGCCCCCAAACAGCTGCATGCACTCATCCACCACCCGCCCCTGCAGTTCACTGCTGAACAACTTGATTTTTGCCGCCGACTCCGCGCTTAAACTGCCGTCGTTAATCTGGGTGACGCAATGGTCGGCATAGACCTGGGCTATATCTATTTCGGTACGCATCTCCGCCATTTTAAACCGGGTATTCTGGAAACTGGCGAGGGTCTTTCCGAAAGCCGTTCGCTGCTGGATATAGTCCATGGTGGTGTCGAACGCCGCCTGGCAACTCGCGACATTGGTCACCGCGGCGATCAGCCGCTCTTCAGCCAGGCCCTGCATCAAATAATAGAAGCCCTTGCTGGCGTCTCCGAGCACGTTGGCTTTGGGCACCCTGACATCGTTAAAGAAAAGTTCAGCGGTATCCTGGGATTTCATTCCCATCTTCTTCAGCAGACGGCCACGTTCAAAACCCTCCATTCCCCGCTCGACGATAAACAGACCAACCGCACGTGGATTGTCCGGGTCGGTTTTAGCAGCAACGACCACAACATCCGCCAACACCCCGTTAGAGATAAATGTCTTGGCACCATTGAGCAACCAGTAGTCGTCGTGCTCTACCGCCCTGGCCTTCATCCCCATCAGGTCACTGCCCGCAGCGGGTTCAGTCATAGCCACAGCCAGCACATGCTCTCCCCGTATACAGGGTGGCAGCAGCCGCTTCTTTTGCTCCTCGTTGCCAAAATTACCGATGTAGGGGGCCACGAGGGCACTGTGCAGGGGCAGATAAAAACCGGTCTCCCCGATTCGCATCAGCTCCTCAATTTCGATCTGGGTATACTTGAAGTCCTTGATGCCAAGCCCGCCGTGAGCTTCGTCCGCCCAGGGCAGCAGGTAGCCCTGCTCACCGGCTCTTAACCATACCTCCCGGGACACAACACCGTCTTCATACCACTGCTCCTGGTGCGGCAGCACTTCCTTTACAAGAAACGCGCGAAACGCGTCCCGGAACATAGCGTGTTCCTGATCAAAATAGCGATCTTCCATAACTCTACTCCACTGCTATTCGGTTACCGGCCCGACTGCAAACGCAGGTAAAGGCAACGCCGACAGGCTCAACCGTCAATGCCACTGCTGTGCGTCCTCAATCGAGGCCAGTACATGCTTGCGACCACTGGCAATAATGCCAATGGCCAACGGCCCCAATATCGCCGCAGTCAACGCGAGAGATTTACCGATAGCGGCGTCATCCTGAAAGACAAAATCGGTGACCAGGGCGACGACCGTAGGGCCCAGGCCCAGCCCGAGTAAATTGGCGCCGAGAAAGTACAGCGCCACCGCCTGCCCACGCATCTGGTTGGGTGTCATCAATTGAATAACCCCGCCCGCGATACCACCCTGGAAGGCGGAGAAGAAGATACCCAGAGCCAGACAAAGCACGCCAACGGTGGCGTTCTCGGTAAAACCCAACGCAACAACAAAGGGAATCATGCACAGCGCAGACCACAGGATCACCCGGGTGTAGGCATCCAATTGCCCTTTCGCATACCATTTGTCCGCCAGGGAACCGCCGTACAGCAGACCGATTGTTCCCCCTACCATCATTGCCAGACCCATGGTCCAACCGGCCTCCCCAGGGGTGTAGTCAAATGTGCGGATCAGGTAAGTGGGGCCCCAGACATTGAGGCTGAATACGACCATGATGTAGGTGGCCATACCTATCACATGGGAGAGCATTGCCCGCTTGTGAATCAGCAGAAAGTCGATTACCTCGGTAATCGAAACATGATCGTCAGTCGTGTTCGCTGCGCCCGCCATGGCAACCTTGCCCTTACGCTCCGGCTCCCTGACCGTGAGCAGGACGAGTGCGGCAACGATCAAACCTGGCACGCCCACCACAAAGAATGTCATCTGCCAGCCCTCGACTTCCCCCAGGAAGCTGAAACTGACAGTACCCAGCTGTTCCACATAGGCGACAACCTTGCTGCCTATCATATAGGCCATGCCGGAACCGACAGTCACACCAACGGTGTAAACACTCAGCGCCCGACCCAGCTTGGCCTTGGCAAAATAATCGGTAATGAGGGAATAAGCGGCGGGTGACAGCGCAGCTTCGCCAACGCCAACACCCACTCTGGCCAGAAACAGAGTCCAAAAGCCCTGAGCAAGACCGCACAGCGATGTCATGATGCTCCATACGGTGATACCCACGGCGATCAGGTTCTTGCGGCTTTTGCGATCTGCAATTCGAGCCAGCGGCAGCCCCATGATTGCGTAGAACACAGCGAAGGCCATACCCGCCAGCAGACTGAACTGGGTATCGGAAATGCCGAAGGAGGCTCGCACCGGCCCGACCAGCAGGCCCATAATCATTCTGTCGATAAAGGAAAACGTCTGGGCCAGCATCAGCACCATGACGACATACCAGGGGTACAGGGTGGCACCAGGTGGCGCAATTGCAGCAGGCGAATCAGCGCTTTGTGTCGGACTTGTCACCCACTTTCTCCAAAAATCATATCGGAACAGGGGTTATTTAATCCTAATTAAAAGAATATTGCCACAATTTAAATCGGGCTCTACCCGCTGGCCCAGTCGACGATCAGTCCGTGGAGACTGATAAACCCGAGGGTAGATGCAAGCTCCGAACAATCACGTCGTAGGACCCGGTATTTTTTTTTCAGTCACTTGCATTGCTCAGGGCGTCGCGGGCATTACATATAACAGCAAAACCGGCAGCAGCAAAAATGCCATCAGGGTCGAGATAATGACGATGCTCGCTGTCTCAGTCGGTGACTGCTTATAGCGCACAGCCAACAAGTAATTAAAAACCGCTACCGGCATCGACGCCTGGATCAGCACGACACCGCGAATCACTCCCTCAAGCTGAAACAGATAAACGACCATAAGACCGAGCAGGAAGCCGCCGAACAGGCGAATAGATGAAAACAGCACGGTTCGCGGAAAATTGGCTACTTTCAATCGGGCGAGCGACACACCCAGGGTCACCAGCATCAACGGGATAGTGATATCGCCCATAAGTGAGACCGTATTGTTTGCCCAGGGCGGCAGTGCATACCCGGTGGCGACACAAAAAACGGCAAAACCCGCTGCGTACACTATAGGTTGCCTGGCCAATTCCAGCATCCGGGCTCTTACACCGACCGCAGAATCGTTAACCAGAAAAATGCCCAGCGTAAACTGGCTAACGGTCATCAACATGAATATCCCCAGGCCAAACGCCAGGCCCTTTTCCCCGAACGTAAAAAGACAAAGCGACAGGCCTATGTTGCCGTTGTTGGGAAACAGCAGCGGCGGCAGATAAACAGGCACTTTAAAGCCGAAATATCGGAGAAACGGATAGGCGATGAGGAGCATCGAAAACATAATGGCCAGTGCCGCGGCTATTACCATGCCCAGTTCGTCAAGATTGATATCGGCACCCGCCATGGCGGACACGAAAAGACAGGGCGCCCCAACATTCATGACTATTCTGGCTACAAATTCCGACGGGTAGTCATAACCCAAACGCGCCCACACAGCGCCGACTGAGGCCAGCAGGAACACAGGCGCAATAATGGAGAACATCTGGGAGTACAAACTACAAACCCCTCATATCGAAAGGCCAGTGCACTTGCACGGCCAATATCCCACAGGCACTTCGGCAGGCCACTACTCCAGTGCCGCCCGGGTAAAAGCCTCTATGTAATCCATCAGGCTGAGGCAGGCCTCAACTGCAGCAAGCTCATCCGCAGCAGCAATAGACCGGGAGATTGCCGCGTGCAGTTCCGCTACAACAGGCAGGTCCTCCTCGTGAAGGTAGTAGCTATGCCAGAATCGGCGCGACAAGCCGTGCAGCTGTCGCAGCATATTCGCCGAAAACTCGTTACCGGCGGCAGTTACTTGCAGTACATTAAATTCGCTATCAAGGTGCAGGAAGCCAAGGTAATCACCGGCCTGGGCTGCCGCTGTCATTTGCTCGGCCACCATAGCAAACGCGGCCCGCTGGCCCCGGCTGGCCCTGCGCGCAGCCAATGCTGCATTGAGTCGTTCCAGTTGCCGCCGGACCTCAAGCAGCCGCAATTGACGCTTGATGTCTATGTCGGTGACTCTAACGCCCCGTCTCGGCATGATTTCAACCAGATACTCCACCTCCAGTCGCTGCAGCGCTTCTCGCACCGGCGTTCTACCCAACCCCAACTGCGCCGCCAACTCTGCTTCAGACAACAGCGCGCCGGGTTTGAGCTGCATGGTAACGATCTTTTCCTCCAGCAGGCGGTAGGCGAGATCGGTCTTTGACTCACCGGCTATCGTCACACTCCCGCCCCGCCCATGCTGCGGCCGGCCGTCTCTGTCCAGGCTGCTATGAGCTCCAGCGGACTGCTGCACTGCTGCACCAGAAACCGCCGGGCAAAATCGCGCACCTGCGCTTTGTCGGTTTCATCTACGATGTATTCTACCGGTGACTTTCCGTCTATACGCGCAAGCATCAGCCCAGGAAGGATTGCCGCCACCCTCTCTCCCAGCTGCCGGGGCTGCTCCCAACTCACCTTATCCATATAACCTTCCACCATCAGCGCGGCGCCAGCGGCAAGTGAGTCTCTTGCGGGTGGATTCCAAACGCCCTTGAGCAGCAGATGGTTAAGGCAGAACGCCAGATCAAATGCGGGATCACCATACCAGGCGCATTCCGCGTCCAGGATCACCGGTCCGCGCTCACCAACCAGGATATTCTTGGGGCTGATATCGCCGTGGACCAGGGCTTTTTTATTTTCCGCCACGATGTTCGCCAACCCTACCAAGTGTGACGCCAGATCGGGATGAAGCTCAGCGGTAGCATGAAAGTATGGCTCAAGGCGCAAACTGTAAAACAGCCCGTCCGTGTCAAAGCGTCGAGCAATCACGGCATTGTGTGCCGTACTTTCGTGGATTCTCCCAAGTATTTCTGCCAGGGCGGTGATGGTCTCGTGCTCCACCAGGCCGTCACGCAGTTGGGATTTCCAGAGTGGATACTGCTGCGGCGGAAAATACTCCATTACGAACACACCAGCGTCCGCATCGTGAGCAATTATTTCGGGTATGGCCTCAGGCGCGATATCGGCTACCACCTCAAACCAGGCCACTTCAAATGCATTGCGGTCCCGGGGTACCCGCCACTCACGCGCCACCTTGAATTGCTCCAGTGCTCGCTTCACACACACACTGACCCCGGCAATATCCACCCGCCAGATATCCGAGGCAACCCCACCCGTCAAGGGCTCACCCGACACCGGCTGACCTGGCTCTAACAAGCCCAATTTGACCAGGGTTTGCTCTAAATCTTCCGGAAGCTGCGCCATCGCCATCTCCTGAGTAGCGTGATTATTTTGGTGGCAAAGAGAGGCCGCCCGAACGCGACAGCCGCGCAATCAAATTCCCCAACAAGGAACGGCCAAAGGGTTATTGCCGGGAATACCGCGGAAAACATAGCAACAAAAATATTGATATACAACTGATATATCAGTATACATTAGACCTCTCTCAGCACAGCAAAGAGTCCGCATTCAGCGACCGTCCGCCACTGCTGAACGAAATATACCAAGGTGGAGAAGACGAATGAAAAACGTATTGACCATTAAAGCCAGCATCCGGGCTACCGGTAGTCACTCATCAAAGCTGGTCGATAAAATGGTACAGACCTGGGCCGAGCATCACCCCGAGGATAACTTCACCAGCCGGGACCTGCTCCAGTCAGGCATACCCCACCTTTCCGAAGCGGCCTACAACACAATGCCTGTCGCCGACGACCAGCGCAGTGCGGAGCAACGGGAAGAAATGGCCTTGTCGGACCGCCTGACCAGCGAATTTTTGGCCGCGGATGTCATCATTGTCGGCATGCCCATGTATAACTTCAATGTCCCCTCCGCGTTCAAGGCCTATATCGATCACATCGCACGTCCGGGACTGACCTTCCGCTACACCGCCACCGGGCCGGTAGGCCTGGCCGGCGACAAACAGGTGATCTTTTTGCTGGCCAGGGGAGGCGTTTACTGGGAAACCCCGAACGACACCCAGACACCCTACCTGAAAGCGATCTTCAGCTTTATGGGGGTCAGCAACTTCAATTTCATCGTCGCTGAGGGCTTGAATATCAGTCCTGAAAAGTGCGCAGAGGGCATGCAGTCAGCGACACAGCAGATAGACCATTTTTTCAGCTGATCCCGGGTAGCTCACCAGGTATCTGGCAGCGACAGCCCCGGAAGCTGTCGCCACACCACTGCCTCGCTATCCAGCGGGAGCTTGTAAATAAATTGAGTACAACTTAATTTGAATCTATATTAAAATCTTTTTATCAATGTTAATATCACGCCCACAACTGTTGCACTAGACAGCTTAGAACTCACGGCATTGACCTCAGGGATCACATGATAAAAACCAGGTCCAGGATATTTTGTCTCGCAATTGCGCTGGTTGCCGCCCGCGTCAACACCCCGGTTTTTGCAGCAACTGAATGCGAGGACTACCGGGATGGGCAGCTGAATCTCTACTGGGGAGACCTGCATATACACACGGCTCTTTCCCTTGATGCCTACGCCTTTGGCACCACTGCTGACCCGCGCGACGCCTATGCTTTCGCCCGGGGCCAGGAGCTCACCCTGCCGGATGAATCCACCCGCATCAAGCTGCAGCGCCCGCTGGATTTTGCCGCCGTCACAGAGCACGCGGAAACCTTTGATGTCATGTACCTGTGCACCGACCCCAATTACCTGGATTTGCCCTACTGCAATGAACTGGTGAGCCGCGCAGGTACAAAAACAGCAGACTCGCTTTATGTATTCCGGAACTACTTGTTACCACTAATCTCAGGCACAACACCGCAAACCTCACCTATTTGCGACCGGGCGGGCATAGACTGCAAGGCGGCCTCTCGAGCGCAGTGGCGCCGTATCCAGCACTACGCAAACCGCGCCAACAGTCCCTGCGACTTTACCGCCTTTATCGGCAACGAATGGTCGGCGACTCCTAACGACCAGCACTGGCACCGCAACATGATTTTCGCCGGCACCTCAGTAACCGAGGACGCACTTGACTATATTCGCTACCCAACTCCCGCAAAATTGTGGCAGGAGCTTGAAAAGCAGTGCCGCCCGGAAGAGGATTGCGATGTTGTTGTTATCCCCCACAACACCAACCTGAGCGAAGGAGGCGGCTTCGATGTGGAATCCAGCCCCGCTTCCGAGCTGCAAATGCGCGCCAAATACGAACGACTGCTGGAGATTCACCAGAGCAAGGGCAACAGTGAATGCCTCGCTGAAAACTGGGACGACACTGACTCCGACTGCGGCTTTGAAAAATATATACCCTCCTATATCTCCGAGCAGCAACAAGCAGCTCCCGGCTTTGTGGCCGCCATGAACCGCAGCTACGCCCGCAATATCCTCACCAGGGGCCTGTTGGCCTACACCGAAAGCGGCGACAGCAAAATCAACCCGCTACAAATGGGGTTCATCGGCTCAACAGACAATCATGTGGCCACGCCAGGCGCCGTGGACGAGGGCGACTGGAAGGGCGACGCCTGGGGCGGCGGTGACGAGTACCGCGAGCGCCGACTTCAACGTATGGGCTACAACCCCGGCGGTCTGGTGGCCGTGTGGGCCGAACAGAACACAAGAGAAAATCTGTTTGCCTCGCTGAAGCGCAGGGAAGTTTACGGCACCAGCGGAACCCGAATAAAAGTGCGCTTTGCCGCCGATACAGCACCCGACAGCGACCCCTGCAGCGCCGGCTACAATTGGGGCAAGGCAACCCCCATGGGCGGAACAATCAGCAACGACCGGCCACAAACCCAATCGCCAAGGTTCACTGTGCTCGCCGGCCAGGATACTGTACCGCTGTCGCAGATCCAGATTGTCAAAGGCACAGTGCAAGACGGAACAATCGTAGAGACGGTCTACCCACTGCACGCAAGCAGCAAGGGGGTGGCACATACCTGCCAAACCTGGTCCGACCCCGACTATGACGCATCACAGCCAGCGTACTGGTATGCCCGGGTATTTGAGGTTCCCACCCCGCGCTGGTCAAAAACCCTGTGCGAAAGCATGGAGAACTGCCAGCAGGTACCCGGGGCTGACCGGATGATCCGGGAACGCGCCTGGAGTTCACCTATCTGGTACCTGCCGTGAACGACTGGAAGTTGTATTTGTCTGTTTGACCTTATCAGGAGCCTCACATGTCGCTAGCCAAAATCAGTAATATTCATCACTCCGCCTACCGCTGCCGGGATGCCGAGCAGACCCGCTGGTTCTACGAAGACATTCTGGGCTTGAAGCTTAAGGCCGCGCTGGTTCTGGACGAAATTTCGGGCACCGACCTGCCACGGGAGTACATGCACCTGTTCTTTGAAATGCCCGATGGCAACTTTATCGCGTTTTTCGACGAACCCAACAACGCGACGCCAGAGAACTTTGACCACAAAGACGGCCTGGATCTGCACCTGGCGTTTCAAATAGACAACCGGGCGGACCTCGAGACCTGGAAGGCGAAAATCAAAAAGGCCAGGATCAAGTGTTTTGGTCCCATCGATCACGGCTTCGTACATTCAATCTACATGTATGACCCCAACGGCATACAGGTGGAAATTACCTGCACGGACGAAAACTACGTACAGATCATGGACGCAAAGGAAAAGGACGTGCGCAACCAGTTTGTTGAGTGGACGAGCCGTACGCGCGAACAAAAGGAAAAAATATTTGGCCGCGAGGAACTGGACCGTCGAGAGGTAGGCAAATGGCTTTAAGCTGAGCAGTACCGGGCCCTTTACCAGAGTTAATACAAAGATTATCGATCAGGAGAAAGAACATGTCAGAAGGTGCCACCTATAAATATAAACGCACGCCCCACCTGGTAGTTTACAAGGATAAGTCCGCATTTAAAGATACTTATGCCGGGGAAATCGATGTCATCGCCCTGCAGTGTCACTTGCTGCAACCCATAGACAAACCCTCAGACACGCTAGTGATATGGACCCACCCAATCGGCGGCGGTTTTTATCTACCAATGATGGCCGCACAGGCCAAGTGCGGCATCCACGTGATGTACTGTGACACGCGCTACCGGGGCGTAGACACCGCCTTGATTATGGAGAAGGTCATCTGTGATTTAGGCGCCTGCATTCGCGATGCCAAAGAGCGCTTGGGCTACAAGAAAATTATTCTGGGAGGCTGGAGTGGCGGCGGTTCAATGTCGCTGTTCTACCAGGCTGAAGCGGAAAACCCCAGCGTTACCTGCACTCCTGCCGGCGACCCGCCAAACCTCACAGAAAAGAACCTCATCCCCGCCGATGGCATCATGCTGGTAGCCGCCCACCTCGCGCGCCACCGGACGTTCACCGAATGGCTGGACCCCTCAGTCATCGATGAAAATGACCCGGAAAATCGCGACCCGGAGCTGGATATCTACAATCCGGACAACCCCAACCAGCCGCCCTATTCCCAGGAATTCCTCACCCGGTTCCGCGAGGCCCAGATTGCGCGTAACCGGCGCATCACTGCCTGGGTCAAGGAAAAACTGGCGGAGTACCGTGCCGCCGGCCAGCCAAACCGCGAGTTCGGTTTCGTCGTGCACCGCACCATGGCTGAACCGAAATGGCTGGACCCAACGATTGACCCCAATGGCCGCAAACCGAATTGGTGCTTCCTGGGTGAACCGGAAGTCGTGAACGACAGCCCGGTGGGTCTAGCCCGTTTCTGCTCACTGCGCAGCTGGCTTTCACAGTGGAGCTATGACGATGCCAAAGCCGATGGCGAAGCCTGCGCCAGACGCATTTCCATTCCCGCACTGGTGGTGGGTAATACCGCTGACGATGGCATCACACCTGAACACACCAATCTCCTTTACCAGGCGATCAGCCATGACAACAAGGAACTGGTATGGATACAGGATGCCAATCACTACTACTTCGGGCAGCCAGAAAAATCTGTTGAGGCCGCACTAATTTGTGCAAACTGGCTGAAAAAGCAGGACCTGTTGGAGTCATAGAAACTGAGAGCAGGGCCAATATGCAGTAGCACTCTCTGGCTGTTGGCCCTTTGAGAGTTTGTTGTTACTAGCTCGACACCCCGGTCACCGCGGGGTGCTCGAGCAGCCTACTTCTCTGCGCGAACAACTGCAGTCATGCATTGTTGTCCATCCGGGCCAGCCACCCATAATTCAGCGCCAGTATCTGTCGCAGCCCCAAAAATGAAAAAGTCGGCATTATCGTATATTGGCGCTACCACACGAGTGTCGAATGCAGTGATGCGTTTATCGGGATTATTTTTCTGATATAGATTCAGCAGCAGTGTGGCGCACAGCGGCCCGTGAACCAGCAAGCCCGGATAATGCTCCTGCTGGGTCGCATAATCACGGTCGTAATGAATGCGGTGCCCATTAAAGCTGACGGCTGAATACTGAAAAAGCCAAACGGGATCCGGGCTCAGGATTTCGCACCAGTCATAGTCAAACAATGCCTTAACTTCTGCGACTGGAATAACGCGCGGAACAGGCGCTGCGGCGGTGGCTTGTTCGCGATACACAAGGTTCTGCACCTCTCTTACTATCAGCTGCGTATCAACATAAAATTCATGCAACAAAGTGAGAAAAATCATATTGCCACTGCGCCCGCTTTTCGGCGAAATTGACTCGATGGATTTCCGGTGGGTCACCGGTTGACCGACTCCGTAAGCCCCATAGACGCTCACCTGGCTACCCGCCCACATTCTCCGGGGAAAAGCGAACCTGGGTATAAACCCGCCTCGCGCCGGATGACCGTCCACACCCAATTCGCTGCGCGCCACATTCGGATTGGCATTAAGCCAGTGTGCGAAAGGTGGCACGTCGTCATCTGGCCAAGGTAGTACATGCCTACCCGCTTTAAGCTGTAGCGGATAGCCCAGAACCCCGGCAAGCCCGACGAGATCCCGGCGATTCACGGTCTCGATTGTTTGCTCCCTGGTGCCAATGTATTCAACCCAGGGGCTCTCCTCGTTTGCGCTATCCATATTCTTCAGATTCCGTTTTTTCGCACGCACTGCATCAATCGCAAAAACCGTCTCGTCTTTGCCTCCAACCATGGCGACCGCGCCATATAGTCAAAACTAGTAAGAGCGATGCATGCCCAGTACATGCTCACCGAGATAGGCCAGAATTAGATTGGTTGAAATCGGCGCAATTTGGTAAAGGCGCGTTTCACGCAATTTGCGCTCCACGTCATACTCTTCTGCCATGCCAAAACCGCCGTGGGTTTGCAGACAGGTATCCCCCGCCGCCCAGGATGCCTCGGAGGCCAGCATTTTTGCCATATTGGCCTCCGCTCCACAATTCTCTCCAGCGTCGTAAAGATTCGCCGCTTTTTGCACCATCAATTCTGCGGCTTCCGTCTGCGCGTAGCCTCGCGCAATCGGGAACTGTACACCCTGGTTTTGCCCAATAGGGCGCCCGAAGACTTGTCGTTCGTTGGCGTAGTTACATGCCGTCCTGGTGAACCAGCGCGCATCACCAATACATTCGGAGGCGATCAAAATACGCTCAGCGTTCATACCCGACAGTATGTATTTGAAGCCTCTGCCCTCTTCACCGATCAGGTTAGCTGCCGATACCGGTACATTTTCAAAGAATAATTCAGTGGTGGCATGGTTAATCATGGTGCGGATTGGCCTGATAGTCATGCCCTGCTGCCTCGCCTGTTCCATATCGACGATAAACACCGAGAGACCATCGGACTTTTTCTTGACCTCGCTGAGCGGAGTGGTACGCGCCAGTAAAATCATCAGATCGGAATGTTCCGCTCGAGATATCCAGACCTTTTGACCGTTAACGATATAATTGTCGCCATCGCGTACCGCCATGGTTGATATACTGGTGGTATCAGTTCCGGCAGTGGGCTCTGTCACACCGAAAGCCTGCAGACGCGTATCGCCGCTGGCAATGCCAGGCAGGTACCGCTGTTTTTGTTCCTCACTGCCGTAGCGCAGCAGCGTCCCCATAGTGTACATCTGGGCATGACATGCACCAGCATTGCCACCGAATTCATGGATAGCTTTCAGGATTTCGGATGCGACTCCAAGAGGCAGGCCACTACCCCCGTACTGCTCCGGAATAAGACAGGCTAAAAGCCCCGCATCCGTCAGTGCCTGGACAAATTCGCCTGGATATTCACGCTCCCGATCTTTCGCGCGCCAGTACTCTCCCGGGAAGTCTCCACAAATTTGTTTAACGGTGTTGCGAACCTGCTCAATGGTTTCTCGCTGACTAATAAACATATCTCTATCCGGTTTTGATGGGCCACACCCCGACACAGCAGGGAGGGAAGCATTACTTTCTGCACCAAACTCATTGTGCTATTTTTTCTTTTAAAAGATAAACGATGCTGCCCCCAGATACCATGTATAAGGGCATACTAGGCAGATCATATACCTTCGATATTCGAATTTTTATAGTCGGGCGATGCAAAAGCCTGGCAACGTTGCACCATAATGCATGAAAAAGCATGCCTTGAGCCCCAATCGCAGGAGTAGTCGCCAAATGCCCAGCGCGAACATTAATAATGTTGACCTGTACTATGAATGCCATGGTGAAGGGGAGCCACTCATGCTGATCGCGGGCCTTGCCAGTGACTCCCAGAGTTGGCAACCCATAGTGGAAAACCTTTCCCGGCATTTCCTCGTTATTACTCTGGACAACAGAGGTACGGGTAGGACACACCCCCAGGATACCGAAACCAGCATTCAGCATATGGCCGATGACTGCATCGCACTGATGAATAAGCTGGCGCTTCCAACCGTCACTTTGTTGGGGCACTCCATGGGCGGCTTTATAGCGCTGGACTGCACAATTCGCTACCCCGAACGTGTTTCCAGATTGATACTCGCAGGGACCTCAGCGCTCAGTTCGCAACGCAACCATGTGCTGTTTGATGATTGGGTTTCTTACCTGAAATCTGAAATGGAACTGGATACCTGGTTTAGAAATGTCTTTTACTGGATATTTTCCAGAGCATTTTTTGAGAACAGGGAAACCGTGGATATGGCAATTCAGGCCACTCTCGAGTACCCCTACCCCCAGAGCAAGCTAGCATTCGAGAAACAAGTGCAGGCCATCAAGGTATTCGATTGCCAGTTAAAACTGTCGGGGATCAAGCAACATGTCTTGATTATCTGCGGCAAGGAGGATCTATTGTTTCCGCCTGCAGAAAGCACTGAAGTATTGCAGGCCATACCAGCCACTAGCGCTGTCGTTATCGCGGGCGCTGCTCACTCTATACACATGGAGAAGCCACTGGAGTTTACGGACTGTGTGGTCGGCTTTATAAAAGAGGGCTAGACTAGGAGAATCCGACGGTGGCGTTACTAAGACCGGACTACTCCAGCTGGTTGCTTGTTATATAGGAGATCAGACGCTCTGTTTCGAGCTTAAGTTCAGGCAGATATACAATCAGCCGTTTTCGGTCTTCTTCCTTGGCTGCTTCCTCAATTTGCGTGCAAATGCCCTGCAACGATAAAGCGGCGATTGAACCGGATGCTCCCGACAGCCGATGGGCCAGGCTGGCAATCTCGGAAAACTCACCTTTGGCCAGAAGCGAGGCAAGCAGGTTCAACTCACTGTGCTGGGACTGCTGAAACAGGATCAGGAAGTGCTGACTGAAAGCCAGGTCCCCACCCGAAATCTCGGACAAGACCTGAAAATTGACCGGGGTCTCACCCGACGCGTGAGTTTCAGTCGCTGCATCCTCGGATGAGGAGGTGGCATTCAGCCATAGTCTCAGAATCGACTCGAGCTGCTCCAGCTTCACGGGCTTGATGAGAACATCGTTCATGCCGGCATCAAGGCATTGCTCTCTGGAATCTGTCATGGCATTGGCGGTGTAACCAATGATGGTGACAGGAGCGCTATTATTGTCAGCTTCGGCAAGCCTAATAGTACGGGTTAGATCAAAGCCGTCCATTTCAGGCATGTGACAGTCGACAATAAGCATAGAGTACTCGCTTTGGTGCTCACGCCACCGGGTAAGTGCAGCAACACCGTCCTCCGCGTCATCAACGATAAACCCGAGTATCTTCAATTGTCGGCCCAATACCTCTCTGTTAATAATATTGTCATCCGCAATAAGCACTCTATGCTTTCTGTCGATATTTAGTGAATCGCCTAAACTGCCGTCTACTATTCTTGCCGCAGGCTCTTCCGTGCGGGCCATGGTTTCACTACTATCAAACTCCAGCTCCAGCACAACAGTCATGGTTGTGCCTTTACCCAGCTCACTTCTCACTGTGAGTTCGCCATTCATCAACTCTACCAGGCGGCGAGATATGGAGAGCCCGAGGCCGGTGCCGCCGAAGAGGCGAGTGGTGTCACTTTCCGCCTGCACGAAGGGCTGAAATATCCGCGCCTGCGCTGCCTCACTTATACCAATGCCTGTATCGCTAACGTCGACCTTGATTACGACCGTGTTCTCTTTCTTCTCTATCAATGAAACATGCAGTTCGATCCCTCCGCCTTGAGTAAACTTGATCGCATTTCCCAACAAATTGGACAGGACTTGTCTAAGCCTTAGGGGGTCACACTTGAGCATTGATGGAATGTTGCTATCAAAATAAGCCTGCAAATTTAGATTTTTGGCGCTGGCACTACTGGAAAATATTTCGACCGCGGATTCAATATTTTTCTGTATGGCAATAAATTCAGGACGAATATCCAGCATCCCCGCCTCGATTTTGGACAAATCGAGTACATCGTCAATGATGCCAGTCAGTGCGTTTACTGACTCCTGTGTAAGACGCAGGGTTTTAGCTTGCTCAGTCTCGTCGGCGGGATGGTTGAGCAACTCTACCAGGCCGGAAATGGCGTTCAGAGGAGTTCGTATTTCATGCGACATATTGGCCAAAAAGGCACTTTTTGCGCGATTGGCAATATCTGCAGTCTTGCGGGCAGCTTCCAGTTCCCGCTCAATTCTCTTGCGCGACGTAATATCCTGTATTGCTCCCCATGCTGTCACCGGTTTACCGTTATCGTCAAATGTTCGCTGGTATTGCACAACGACATCTCGCACTGACTCATCATCTTTGCGGATGATCCGGTACTCTATTTTGAATGTCTGGTTACTTTTCGGGGTGGATATGCCTTTTATAATCTCTTCCCGAATTGTTGCGCGATCATCAGGGTGGCAAAAATCCGCCAGATAGCGGTTGTCGGTTAAAGTGTATCCACCCTCCACATCAGAACTTGTTCCGAGCAGCAAGAAATAGCGCTCATTGAGGGTAAATTCGCTGGCCGCTATATGATATGTCCACGATGCCATGTCGGCAATTTCCATGGCCTGCACCAGCTGATTTTGGCTGGTCTGCAAATCAACTTCCAGCTTTTTGCGTTCAGTAATATCCTGATGTGATCCCCAGCCTTTAGTAACCGTACCCGCCTCGTCACAGGCAAATTGGTAACGGGCAAACATGTCTCTTGTCTCGCCAGTGTCAGCACGAATGATTCTGTATTCGAGAGTCAAAATATGCCCAATTTCCGTGGCATTTAACGCCTCGCCGACAGCTGTTGCGACCAGAATTTGATCGTCTGGATGGCAAAAGGTGTTGATATAGCGCTCTGAGGACATAGTGTAACCACCCTCCCTCTCTACACTCGAACCAAATAAGGCATAGATACGATCGTTCCAGGTAAAACTGTCAGTAGACAGGGTGTACTCCCAGGGCGCCAAACTAGCGGAATCCATTGCATTTTCCAGTTCCACACTGTTTGCATGCAGCTCTTCCTCAATATTTTTTAGCTTGGTGATGTCTGTGCGTATTGCTACATGTTGAGTCGATTTACCCTCTTGGGACAAAAAGGGGACTATGGTTGTGTCTACCCAATAGAAACTACCATCTTTGGCCTTGTTCCTGATTTCTCCAGTCCATACTTCGCCATTCAAAATGGATTTCCACAACTGCTCAAAAAAGGATTTGGAATGGTATTTTGAATTGATAATCCGGTGATCCCTACCAATCAGCTCCTCTCGTGAATATTGTGAAACCCTGCAAAACTTGTCATTTGCATAAGTGATTATTCCTTTCGGATCTGTAATGGCAACAAGTGAATGTTCGTCAAGGGCAATCCGCAAATCATCCAACTCACGTTCGCGCTCTACCAACCACGTGTTTTGACTGATGACCTGCGCCTGAAAACTGTTAAGTAGCCTGGCCAGCCACCAGGTGATGGCGAGAATGGCAGCGATCGAGAAGCAGGCGAAAATGACAATTCCCATCTCGTTGGAATAAAAGCCAGACCTGGAACCCCTGGTGATCAACCAGCCAACCAAAATGGTCAGGCTGAGAATTATCACAAAAATGGACCGGATAAAGCTGCCGCCGATATAGGGGTTGTTGAATACAGCAATAACCCCCCGTTGTGGCCTCACGGCAAGAAGCCCAATGCCTAGCACCATAAACAAGGCAGCGGTGTGCACGGCCATGGAGGAGAATAGAAACAGGGAATAGATTGATTGTGTGCCAAAGATATAGCCGATTGTGCCCATCAGCCCGCACATAGTTACTATGACAGCAAACGTTTGGGAGGCGACAATAGCAGCGTGCCTTTTGCTGTTCAGGGTAAGCAGGGAGCCGCTGGCAAGCAAAAAGGCCAGCGTTGTCGCCAGCGACATACGGCCGGGCATAAACGTCATTGCCTCATCACGGACAAAATACTGGTCTATATGTAGGTCCAGATGCACGAGGTATTGAATAAAGGTCAGGCTGCAGATGGCAAAGATGGTGAAGGTGCAAAGCCTGACCACAAGCAGAGACCGGGACACCAAACTCGAGGCGCCTGAGTACCATAAAGCTATACCCGACAGAAGAAAGCACAATGCCGTGTTGAACTTCATTGAAGCCATGCCTGGAATAATCGACTTAAAGGCCTCAAACCCCGCAAACCAGCCGATCATTACCAGCAAGGAGGCAATAATGATCAGCGCACTACATATTATCAAAAGTCGTTGGACTAAACGCATGGGGGGCCTGATTTCGTTATACGGTGGCTCGCACTTTATTAGCGCTTGAGTCAAAACTAGCAGAAAACATGATCACTGTATGTGATATTTTCTGTTTACTTATGTAGCTTTCTGTTGCGTGTGAGCCTGTATAAAAACGGTTTTTGACTGTAGACAGGACAAGCCCCAGGCCGGGGCTATGGGTGTGAGTGCTCGCAAAATTCTTGCGGCCGACTAAAGCGAATACAAGAAAGCCCGCAGGGCTTTAATGTCCTGAGTTGACAGGTTGTTGAGCTTGCCAATCATGCCAAGGTCTTTGACCGCGGGGCCATCGTGTAAATAGGCAGCCTCGATAGCATCACATGCTCTGCCATCGTGCAGTAAAAAGTCACAGCCCACACCCGTTTTGGTATTGTGATTAGAGTCAGTCACAAAGCGGTTGAAACGCAAGCCCTTCAAGGCGGGTGTTCGTATTCGTTGTACATAGCTTTTGTATTCTTCTTTTACCGTGCCGTTTTTATTGCGGATTGTTACATTGGCTGGCGCGCGGGCTATTTGAGACAAATAGCCCATGTCGTGCAACAGTAAATCTGTGCCGAGATACGATACGAAAGGATAGTCCGCGGTGCCGCCAGATTGAATCTGCAACTTTCTTAAACTGGCTCTCTCCTCGTCAGGCAGCATGTTGTCGTGCTCGACAAAGGGAATTTTGCTTATGACGTGGCAACTGCTGCATTGCAGCTCGTCTTTAAAGATTTTCTCTCCGCGCTGAACAGCCGCACTGGATACCTGGTACTCGGACCGTTGTGGAATGCCTATCCAGCGCTGGTAGGTGGCCATATCCGCTATTTCCTGCTCCGTAACATCGGAGTTGGCATTGGCCGGACTGCAGCTGGCATCGGCGGGGCCACACAATGCCTGGCTGTATCTGACCAGTTTCCCTGGATCCGCTTCGTTGTCATGGATCGCTTTGTCACCTTCTGTTGAGGTGATGTTCATTTCCACCACTGCCGCGTTTGCGATTTGATCCTCCAGGGATGCCCTATCACCTATCCAACCCCATCGACTGATATAGCAATCGTCTTTGCTCGCGCCCACTTTTTTCGTCTCGCAACGCCGGTACTCCGATACACCGGGCTTAATGCGTCGGGTACCAGCAGTCAACCCATAACACCCGGCGAGGTCAATTGTGCTCGCAGTGCGCTGTGCGCGCTGCGCTGCCAAAATTGTTTGGTCCGGAATCATTTCTATCAGGGGTGTATTGCCCAGCCGCCGACCCAGCAGGTGCATGAAGCCAATTTCACCACTGGCAATTGCCTGACCGACGGCATCGCCGGAGACATCGGCGCAACTCGCAGGCCAACGACTGCCATCAACTCCCGGATTAGCTTTGATATCGCTCGCACTTTTACAGCGCGAATCTGCCTTGATACCGGATATTTCGACCCTCATCGGTCGATAGGCGACATCGCGACCCTGAGGCTTACGCGGGTCTTCGTCCGCCACCACCTCAAACCCGCTGTCGTCAGTGATCGGTGTATAGGCCATGTTGTAGGTCGGCAGCCCACCGGACTGATTGACGTGAAAGCTGTTACCGTAAAAATTCATAACCTTGTTGGAGTAGTACTGATCAGGCGAAGATTCGGCTGACCCCGGCGCTGCTTGCCCAGCAACATCACACTGCTCGAGCCGCCCGGACTTTGCCATCGGGTCAAACAACACCATTTTCATCGAGGGTAGCTCTCGATTTGTGTAGGTATAGTCGCGCCCGTTGATCTTGAAAATTTCGTCCATACCACGATCGACGTGGATTTTTGGCAGTTTACCATTGGGCATCAATGGAATACCGCTACCATTTCGAATATGACACGAATCGCAAGTATTGCCGTGAAAGGGCGATTCGTGATTGGCTACCTGAAATCCGGCCGGGAAATCGACGTGCTCCAAAGTATCCTCGAACCGGGTGTTCTTGTCTTTGTTCTCCAGCTCGGCTGATTGGTACATGATTTTGGAGCGGTATTCGTTGTGCCACAGCGTACGCCCCCGGATACCGCGAATAAAATGATCCGGGGTTTGGTTCATGTGATTGCTCATAAAGAAGGCATGCCAAAAATTGTTGCCATACGACCGGGTCGCGAGCGTGTGATCTGCCGGGTTGACCATCGGCAAGTACTGCGTATAAACGCTCGAGCCATACATTTTGTCAAAAATTGACATGCCGTCATCAAGCAGCCTGAAGGACACCGGGAGTTTCTGTTCAGCGACTCCGGCGTACATAAACATGGTTCTGCCGTATTGATTGGCCTCGAAACCGGGCAACACTCTGGATATTTCCTCGATATCGCTTTCCTCGAGTTCACCACCACCGTAGAGCTCTTTCCATATCTCGTGGAAGCCGCTGGTATGAATTTCGAAATTGACCGCACAATTCTTTAAACGCCCGATTGCCGTGCTGCTACCGCGCCTGGCCTCGGCAAAATCCGTTTTGCTGCACTCCCTGGGCAACACGTAACCCGGCGCTTTAAACTGTGAGGAGGGTATGGCACCGCCACCGCTTTCCTGAAAGCGCTCCAGTTTGTAAAAGCCGATGGAGGGATTGGTGGCTATCGCCGACCCTGGATTGTTATCAGGGCTCTCTGCCCACGGATAACGCCCTTGATCGGAATACTGACTTAAGGACTTATTGAACTGGGCGTCGAGCCTCTGGGTGCTCGCATTGACCTCACCCTGACATTTCTCTAAAGGATCCTCACTATTGCCGCCGTCCCTGATGCACCCGACTACCTGCGGTTCCGATGCGTCGAGTAACCAATCCACTTTGCCGAGGAACATGGAACAAGACGTGTTTCCGCTCTGGCAGAACCGGGTGTATCCCGGTTTCGTACCCTGTGGCTCAAATATGGCCGGATAATCGCGCAACCAAAACTGGTTCGCAGCCGAGTCCGCAGGTGCTTGTAACTGAGTGGTAAAATAGTCGTCGTAACACACCGCATCAATATAGTCAGCGCGATCTACACCGCAATAATGCCCCATGTACCAGGGGCGCCAGGGTGCAAAGATCGTAGCTTCAGTTATGGCAAACCCAAGGCTTGGCACACGAATGGTCTTTCCAGGAGCGGTGGGGCTGGGGTATTCGTACGCGTTGTTTCTGATAGTGTCAGCGGCGTATCCTTCAGGATTATCCGTTAGCGTATGTAAACGCTGTACTTCAAACTTTACTTCGACGCATTCATTGTTGCCACAATCCTGCCCTTCATCAGCTTCCCCGGCCTTGTAACGGGTATCTGTTCGGTGCATTGCCATCACGTTCACAATACCGTAGCGCAACATACAGCGGGCTTTGTCAGTTGGCGTGACGGCCGAAGGACAAGCCGTCCGTGGCAACGCGGCGAATGGCAATACAAACGGTACATCGATAACGTTACTGTCCAGGGTACTCAATTTCTGGTGCCAGGGCAGATCCGTAAACCATTCATCGACAAGCACTGCCCCGCTGGCATCCTGACGCGGCTCGGGGTCTTTAGCCACGGGCTTTGTGCAGGTAGGGCTCAACTGGTACGCGCCCGTGACGCTAATGTCGGCAACAACCGACCCGCCACAAGCCCCCGTGATGTCCCCATTTTCGGCAAGCAGGGCTTCCTTGCCGTCCCAGCGCTCCCTGCTTATGGTCAGGCCACTCGCTCCCAGTGCGCAAGAAGTCGGGACTATCTTCTCTTGAGCAACTCCATTGCAGAAGAGTTGGCCACCATGTTCTGTATTTGGATCATAGAAAAACTGCACGAAACGCGGTGGAGCACTGGACATGAGCCCGCCAAAGGCTGCGCCATCCATGCTATTTGCAATGCCATCTCCATCAATGTCAGGGTCGGCACTGTTATTTAGTCCATCGCCGTCCACATCGGGGTCTTCACTATTGACGACACCATCGCCGTCAATATCCAGATCTTGCCAATCCGGCGTACCATCGCTATCGACATCCTGTTGCGGATCGGGAAAGCAACTTTCCCCGGGTGAGCCATACTCCCCAGCTTCCGCCGCAAGGTCTGGATCAACCACTGGTAACGCAGTGTTATTGTCTCCACTGCAAACCCACTCAACGGGCTCTGCGGGCGGCGCTCCGGACCCGCCAAACGCGCCCAGGGGTGTGGAATCTTCATCATTTGCAATGCCATCGCCATCAATATCCGGGTCGACACTATTAAACAATCCATCACCATCAACATCGGAATCTTCGATATTGACCAAACCATCGCCGTCAATATCCAGATCTTGCCGTTCTGGTGGCTCTACCGGGTTGGACCCATCGCTGCTACACGCAGAAATCAATAAGGTACTGGCTAGAACAAACACGAAACAGAACGATTTCGAAGAACCCATAGCGCTTAACCCCTGTATCTCGTCCTGCTCACTATTATGCGACAGATTAACAAACCGTGACTTGAAGTCATACCGGCCCGCCGGACACAGTTCACATTCAGGACAAATTCTGCAAGTGGCCGACTCGTCTGTTGCCTAATCTCTGGCTACGACCAACAGGCACTGTCGCAGATCCTGGGATTTACGCAGGATTGTGCTGCATGGCAATCGGTCGCCTCGACTGGTAACGCAAAAACACGATAAAAACAATCAGTACATCGAGCATAATAAGAGCAGGCCACAGATACAGATGTACCCAGGAAAAAACCTCCATACTCCAGTTGCCCAGATAAAAGAGACTGATAATACGCAGAATATTCATAGCCTGGACCGCCAGGAAACCCAACATTATGGCGACTGCCCGCGAAACCCAGGAGGCGGGATAAGCCAGCACGGCAGCAACCAGTACGATAGTCGCCTCGACGCCGTTGCACCCTGCCTCTATCGATACCGCAAACCCGCCGGGACCAAATTGCAGCACCTTGCCGTAGGAAACTACCGAATCGTCGAAAGGCAATATAATCCATGCGCTGATAGCCGCCAGCATTGCAGTGAAGGGTTCAATGACAGCCCGCTGTATAGAAACCTGCATTTCGAGGGTGAACAGGGAGACAACCACGACAAAAAATATCAAAACAAACCGTGTCATCGCGGTAATCTCCGTGAGCGACAGGAACTGAATGTGTTTAGCGGCATGTATTCTTCAAACCTGTTAAAGGCGAACGTACGATCCCGGCTGCCAGTGACAACACAGAGAACCGGGGGCAGTGCCGGCCCCTTCCTAATCCGGTAGTTAATTTAGAATACTACCAAAAAATCTGTCCACAAGTAGCTCTATATTGGCACATGTGGCCACTCCAAGCCCGGCTCAAGCCGCGACCGAACCACGTGAACCGCCGTCCGCATGTTGCAGCGCTTTACCGTGAGCGCAGCTATATAAAACTATAAGCTTGTGGGTAGCAGAAAATACGCAGCCAAAACTCGCTCACAAATTTTCTTATCCAAATAGTATTGCTTGTCTTTATACTCCTCGCAATACTCGAGTGGATCTCCCTGTTGAAGCAATAAATCATTTTGGGGTAATTCACCCAACAGCTTTCGCCATTTATCTGCCAGTTCTTTTGGCGGGGCTGGCAGAGAGGACAAAATACGTTTTGAGGCAGCAAACTGACTGTTCATCGCCAGGGAGAACATATCAGAACTGGCATAACCCAATCGACTTTTACCTCTGCCATTGACACAGA
Source organism: uncultured Haliea sp. (assembly GCA_963977485.1). Taxonomy (GTDB): domain Bacteria; phylum Pseudomonadota; class Gammaproteobacteria; order Pseudomonadales; family Halieaceae; genus JARRPM01. The sequence continues at coordinate 231,816 of CAXBOW010000001.1, read as the reverse complement.
TTAGCGGCAATAGAGGTGCCAACGCTGGCAAGACGTTATTTTGATAGACCTCTACTCCCCAGTAAGGACGGGCTACTTTCACAAACTGTTCAAAACTGGAAATTGCAGAAAAGTTTGCTTCATTGAGTGGCAGCATTTCCACTCTTGGTTTATTGGGATTCACCGTATCGTTTGATACATCGATGTACCAGTCCCCTAATACCATCGCATTTTGAAAATATTCGTCTCGTAGTGATCCCCACTTTTTTTCCAGGCCAATGCCCTTTTCCAGCTGCTGTCTGATTAACACCAGTCCCGGTTGCTGCGCCTTTTTCAAGCGTTCTTGAAGTAGAGAAAATACTTTGTCGCGAATTTCTTTGCAGCGCCCCAGAGGATAGGGTTTGCCATCAAAATCCGGGTACCTGGGTGACAGCTCTAAATCAGCAATTAAACGCAAATGCGCGAGATCATCAATGATTAAGCCCACCTGTTGTGGTGTCAAATCTGTCGTGAATATTTTATCTACCGGCATTTGCTGTCGTTCCCTTCTCTCAAAACAGAGCCTGAAACAGTGCTCTGTTTGAGGATATTTTAAAATTTAGTCATCACTAATAATTCAGGTGCCGCTACACTTCCTTGGCAGTACCCGGAATAACAACGACACAAAAAATACTTTAAAGCTGGCATGATAATGGAAATGCGGTGTGTTTGTGTTTTTGAAGAGCACACCCTTGATTTCATTGTAGTACTGTAACGATTTCCTGCCTTGGAAAGAAATCCCAAGCTACCCGCAAGCTATACGTTAACGCACGAGGCTGTGGAGCACAGGAATCAATGCGTCCGGCGCGTAGAGTAGATCCATCGCTTGCAGCCGGGCTTTGACGTTTCTGACGTGCGCAGCAGCTAATTTGCCAAAAACCTGGTCTAGCTCAAGCAAGCGGCAGAAAACCCGGGAGTACGGTTCCGTATTGTTATAGTACCGGTATGCTATGCATACTCACCTGTATGGCATTTTGCGTATGAGCAAACAACAGCTATCTATCGCGATAACCGGCGCCGGTGGCGCCGGTGTAATCTCCTGTGGCGAACTGCTGCTGCAGGCATGGGCCCGGCAGGGTGGGCGCGGCCTGCTGCGCAAAGCCTACGGCCCACAGATACGTGGTGGCGAGTCCGCCGCCTTACTGAAGCTTACCGCAGATGAGCGTTACACCGCCGCCAGTCGCTACGACGTGGTGCTCGCCCTGGACTGGAACAACTTTTCCCGCTTCGAGGACGAGATAGGCCTGGGACCGGACACCTGGGTATTGTGTGATGAGACGGGTGAGCTGCCCCCGGGGATAACCGCCGTCGGTGCGAGGGTTGTCCGCGTACCCCTAACCGCTCTGGCGGCTGATTCTCACCCGGACGGCCGGGTAAACATGCTGGCACTGGGCTTGCTCGGCCGCCTGCTGGGCCTACCTGCGGACAGTATGGCAGAGCTTGCCGGCCAGAAATTGGCGCACAAGCCCCAGGCCTACCGCGACGCCGCCAGCGCCTGTATACGGCGTGGCATTACCACTGAACTGGCATGCCAGATCACAGTGCCACCGCCGGGTGCCACCGGCGCCTGGTACCTCAGTGGCAACCAGGCTGCGGGGTTGGGTGCGCTGGAATCCGGGATCCGTTTCGTGGCAGCCTACCCGATCACCCCGGCCTCGGATGTACTGGAATGGATGGCCGGCCCTCTGGAGCAGGTAGGCGGCCATTTGTTGCAGGCGGAGGATGAGCTTGCGGCCATCAATATGACCATCGGAGCAGCTTTTGGCGGTGTCCCGGCTTTTACCGCAACCTCGGGCCCCGGGCTGGCACTGATGACCGAAAGCATCGGCCTGGCCGTGGCCAGCGAGACCCCGGTTACTGTGCTAAACGTGATGCGCGGGGGGCCCTCCACCGGCATTCCTACTAAATCGGAGCAGAGCGACCTGAACATTGCGCTCTACGGCCTGCATGGCGATGCACCGCACCTGGTGCTGGCGCCGCTGGATATTGCCGATTGCGTCTTCACCACCGGCTGGGCCGTGCAACTGGCCCAGCATTTGCAGACGGCAGCCATCGTGCTGTCCGACCAGTTCATCGGGCAGTCGACGGCAGTTGTGTCGAAACCCCGGCGCTGTGTGCCTCTGCCGCCCGCCAATTCGGAGCCAGGGGTTAATACCGACTACCTGCGTTACAAGCTCACAAGTTCTGGGGTTTCCACCCTCGCTTTCCCCGGTGAGGAAGGCCACCGTTTCACTGCTGATGGCCTGGAACATAACGAGAAGGGAACACCCTCGGCCCGACAGTCGGATCATCAGCGGCAACTGGAAAAACGCGCGCACAAATTGGCAGGCTTCGAGTTTGGCTCGGACTGGGCCCGGGTGGAAGGTGACGGTGCCGTCGCCCTGCTCAGTTTCGGCTCCAGCTCCGCGGCAGTGGCCGAGGCCGCAGAGCTGCTCACGGAGCGCGGCGTGTTAAGCCGGGTGATCAGTTTACGCTTGCTGGCGCCCTTGCAAACGGCGGCACTGAGCACAGCGTTGGCAGGCTGTGAGCACGTTATGGTGGTGGAACAGAATCACGGCAAGCAGCTGTTTCGTTATCTCAGGGGCCAGTTTGATTTTGCCCAGCCGGTACACAGTTATGCCATGGCGGGGCCGGTGCCCCTGGCGGCAGAAAATATTGCACAGGCAGTCCTGGAGGTACTCAACTGATGGCGGAAGTGATAAAGCTCAAGGCAAAGGAATACAAATCTGCGGTCAAGCCCATCTGGTGCCCCGGCTGCGGACACTTTTCGGTGCTCAATGCCATCACCAAGGCGATGGCGGGCCTGGGAATAGACAAGGACAATACGACGCTGATATCGGGCATCGGCTGTTCCTCGCGCCTGCCGGCCTACGTGGATAGCTACGGCTTCCACGGGGTGCACGGCCGTGGCCTGGCGGTCGCCCAGGGTCTCAAAGTGGCGCGCCCGGATCTCACCGTAATCGCGCTGGGGGGCGACGGCGACGGTTTTTCCATCGGTGGCAACCACTTCATCCATGCTTGTCGCCGCAATGTGAACATGACCTACATCGCCATGGACAATGAGGTATATGGGATGACCAAGGGCCAGGCCTCTCCCACCACACCGATAGACTGGGATCACAGCAAACTGACCCCGCATGGGCCGGGTGTACGTGCCTTTAAGCCAGCAGCTCTCGCTCTGGCCGCTGGTGCCCCCTGGATTGCACGGGGCTACTCGGGCAATCCCAATCAGATGGCAAAATTGATCGCCGACGCGGTAGAGTACCCGGGGTTCAGCTTTATCCATGTGATGTCGCAGTGCATTACCTTTTGCCCGGAACAAACCGACTGGAAGGCTATCGTCACTGAACGCGCGGGGCCGGCCCTGGCGGACGAGGACGAGGCGGCCCGGCTGTTCCTGCATGAAGACGGATTCCAGACCGGCATGCTATATATACAGCAACGTCCCACCTGGCCACCGGAGGCTGGCGCCGCCAAGGAAGGGGCGCTGGCAAGATTGGCCGCGTCTTTCGAGGTATAAGCATGGCAAACGCACACCTTATGCGATTCCTCGCCCACTCGGTGGAGTTGGAGTCTGAGGCCCATGAGCGCTACCTGGAATTGGCTGACGCCATGACGGGCCATCACAATCAGCCAGTGGCGGACTTTTTTACTCGTATGGCCACTGAAGCCGACCTGCACCTCGCAGAAGTATCGAAACTGGCCACCGGCATGGCGCTGCCGCAACTCAAGGCCTGGGAGTTCGACTGGCCCGAAGCCGAGCCTCCGGAAACCGCCAGCTATGAAGCCCTGCACTACCGTATGAGCCTGCGCCAGGCTATCACGCTTGCGCTGGGCCACGAGCGCGCGGCGGAGCAGTTCTATCGCAAGGTGGCCGAAAGCAGCAGCGATAGTGAAACCGCCAGGATAGCACGTGATTTCGCCGATGAGGAACACTCCCATGCAGCGGAGCTGGAACGCATGTTCGCAGCGGTACCCGAGCATAGCGTCCATCTCAGGGAAGAGGATGATGAACCGCATCTGCCGGAATAAATACGGCCGACTTAACTAACTCTATGGAGACTGCCTAATGGTTGTAGACAAAGCTGAACACCTGGAAACGTTTATGGATGGAGTAATCTCCAGGAACCCTGGCGAGGTCGAGTTTCACCAGGCGGTGCATGAAGTGGCAATGGATATCATTCCCTATATCGCCGACAAACCGCTCTATAAAGACCTGAGAATACTGGAGCGTATGACCGAGCCCGACCGGGTGATCAGTTTTCGCGTGGTATGGGAAGATGACAAGGGCGAACTGCGAGTTAATCGTGGGTTTCGGGTGCAGCAGAACAATGCCATTGGCCCCTATAAAGGCGGCATCCGCTTTCACCCCTCGGTCAATCAGAGCGTACTCAAGTTCCTGGCCTTTGAGCAGGTATTCAAAAATTCTCTTACCGGCCTCCCCCTGGGTGGCGGCAAAGGGGGAGCAAATTTCGACCCCAAGGGTCGATCTGACCGTGAAGTTATGCGTTTTTGCCAGGCATTCATGACCCAACTACACCACTATATCGGCCCGGACACGGATGTGCCTGCGGGGGATATTGGCGTGGGCTCGCGGGAGGTGGGTTACCTGTTCGGCCAGTACAAGCGCCTGGTCAATCGCTTTGAGGGGGTACTGACCGGTAAGGCGCTCGAGTTTGGCGGCAGCCACATCCGCACCGAAGCCACCGGCTACGGCGCGGTATATATGATGGACGAAATGCTCTCTCACCACGGTGAGCATATTGAAGGGCGCGACTGCCTGATCTCCGGCTCAGGTAATGTCGCCACCTACTGCGCGGAAAAGCTTATTTCGATGGGTGGCAAGGTGCTTACCTTGTCAGATTCAAGCGGACTGATTGTAGCGAAAGATGGTCTCACCCAGGACCAGGTGGAGTGGATCAAGGACCTGAAAAACAAGCGGCGCGGGCGTATTGAAGAGGCAGCGAAAGAATTCGGCCTCAAATACCACAAGGGCAAGGAGCCATGGATCATTCCAGGCGAACTGGTTTTCCCCTGCGCAACCCAGAACGAAATCGACGGAGACGATGCCAAGCTATTGGTGAAGAACGGTGCCAGGGCAGTTTGTGAGGGCGCTAACATGCCGACCACACCAGAGGCGATCGCTGTGTTTAGTGGAGCCAAGTCTTTGCTACACGCACCCGCCAAGGCGGCTAATGCCGGCGGGGTGGCCGTATCTGGTCTGGAAATGAGCCAGAACAGCCTGCGCCTGCAATGGAGCGAAGCGGAGGTGGATTCACGCCTGCGCAAAATTGTAAAAAGTATTCACGACGAGTGTGTCGAATTCGGCACCCAGAAGGGCAATCATGTGGATTACTTCAAGGGCGCCAACATCGCTGGCTTCACCAAGGTGGCCGATGCCATGCTCGCTTATGGCGTAATGTAAATCGCGCCGGCGGCAAACGCTTAACGTTTTGCAATGGCTTGATGCTGTGCAACCGCTTCCTGGATCTTGATCAGTTCCAGAACGTTTTCCAGGTTAAGCAGCCCTGCAACCTCATCCCTATCGATGACGCAAATCATCTGTGCGGGGTTGCCCTGCATTCTTGCAAGCAGATCTCCCAAGGGTTCATCAATGTCTACGTGGAGTATATCCTGGAGAGGCAAATCCCGAATACGGGCATGCTCTCCTTTCTCCTGCAGTCCTTTAATGAGATCACTGTGAAGCAGCACCTTCTGCAGCCTGTTCTGGTATCCCACCGGAAAATCTTTCTGGCTGCCTGCGAGCGTTAACTCCACGGCTTTTGCCAAAGTGTCTTCAGGAGTCAGAGAGTGAAATTCACTCAGCATGGCATGCCGCACATTGGCTTGTTTCAGGATAGATTGAACCTGCTCGACGTTATTTTCCATGGAGGCGCCGAACCAGATAAAAATCGCTATAAGTAGAAGAAACGGGTTGTACATAATACCCAGGAACCCCATGCCAATGGCGATAAATTGACCAACACTGGCGGCTTTTCGGGTAGCGGTGGCATGATCCATACGCATAGCCAAAGCGGCGCGCAAAATCCGACCGCCATCCATAGGAAACGCTGGAAGCAGATTGAAGCCGGCGATAAACACATTCACCATCATCAGGCGGTAGACAAAAGTACCGCCTGTTACGCTGAGCTCTTCCGTGGTGATTGCTGTGTCACGAATATCCAAATAAATATAGAGAAGGAAAGCGATTAGGAAATTGACGGCAGGCCCGGCCATCGCGACATTGATCTCCTGTCGCGGATCATCAGGCATTTTTTCTAGTGACGCGACCCCCCCTATTGGCAATAAGGTAATGTTCCGGGTCTGGATACCATAGCGGCGAGCAGTGAGTGAATGACCCAATTCATGCAGGACCACGCAGGAAAATAATGCCAGAACAAAACCCACACCGGAGATAACCGCTTCAAGCGTCCCCTCCTGCTTCCAATAGGTGATGCCCATCAGGTAGATCAGAAATAAAAAGGTGGCATGGATATAAATATCAATGCCTGCGATACGCGCTATCTTCCAGGACCATTTCATGGGTTAAGTTTAATCTTTGTGCCTACCGTCTTGCCATCTTTTATCTGATGGACCTCTACATGGTATCTGCAGGCACTACCCGGCAAAATATTGAACATGGCATGAGCTCGGGATGGCAACAAACAGACTCCACCGGAGCCCTCCAGATATCATTCTTATTGGGTGTCGATCAAGGGGTGGCGTAAAGGATCTCAACGGCAGACTGGATGGCTGCGACAACGGCCACCTGATCTATTGGCTTGTTGGGATCATTAAAAGCCATAGTCATTGCGAACCGCCTTCCGTCTTTGCGAACCAGCAGCCAATTACCGGCGAGCACGCCAATCTCGGAACCACCCTTGAAGCCAACATAGGGGAACTGCTCACGATCAATACCCAGGCGATCCTCTAGCGTTAGTATCTCCGCTACCGGTCGAGTACGCGGATCCTGCCCAAGATTATATAGCGCCACCAGCGCTCTGCACATATCGAAACGGTCAGCGAACCACTCCACATTTTCGATGCGTATCGGCACGGCCTGCTCCTCGGCCACCTCGCGCAATACATCGTAGCTGCGGTGTTCATTTTCCAATATTTGGCGACGCTCGTCGGTGGTGGCAGAAAAATAAGTCTCTAACTGCTCATCCGTATCAAGCAGCTTCATCATCGCGAACTCGCGAGTGGCAAACAAGGGCGTATTCAAGCCGGAATCGTGATGTTGCATGAGTGTCATACGCTGCTCAACGTTTTCGCGACCGAGCAGAAAAAGCAGATGATCTGTCGCGGTATTGTCGCTGCGTTGAATCATTTGCTCGGCAAGATACCTAACAGTGAACACCGTCCCATCGGGAACGAAAAGCAGCGGGCCACCGGGAATGGACTTTAAACCTTGTTCAATCGCAACGGGCTGCTCCCAGGGACCAAGCTCTTTCTGGACAGGCAGGTTGGAGCGGAATCGCCCCTCGCGAATCTGGCTTCCCAACTCCCCGAGAATATACAGCTTGAAACTGGAACCCACTCCCAGCGAGCTCTCGGCGTTGAACTGATGGACGGGTTTGCACTGGCCCTGTGTAATATCTGCCACCAGGAACGACGCGCCCGGTGCAATAGCAGCTGCGGCACTATCGAAATTTTTCCAATCGTTGGATGCCGCATCTGGCCTCGCCAGGGAGGTGGGGGTGTGTAGCCATATAACGGTGGTGAGGAAGCACGTCAGTGATTTAGTTATTGAACGCATAATTTATGTCCTCTGGTTTGCTGGCGAGGCTGACCAATACCGCCCAACTCCAGCAGTACATCGCTCCGTTGAGCTACATCCAGCACGGGAAGGGCGGTCACTCTTTTCTTGATACGCTGCAATTGCCCGGTATTATTTTGCCTACGAAGGTAAAACGAAGCAATACCCGCCCCGGGCCTGGAATACTGCAGCGCGCTGCAAAATTGTGTAAGCTGTTTTTGGCGCAATCCGTCACATTCAGCGAAGCTTGTTCGATAGCGAATATTGTGTTTTCTTAAAGCGCACCGATTGCACTGACACGCAAAAGCACACTCACCCGGGTTTTACGCCTGGATTGGAATTGTTACGTATGTATATAAATAGTCGATCAGAATCCTCGGGAGCGCTGGTAGAAAAACTGCGCTCTACCCTTGTTCTCATTGTCCTGGCCACATTTTTAGTGGGCTGTGATTCAAACAATAATTCTTCGTCTGCTCCCAAGTTTGACCCGGAACTTACAAAGACACTCGAGACCATTCTTGCAAACAATGTGGAAGAATATGGTATTCCCGGTGCTGTGGTGGGTGTGTGGGTTCCCGGCAAGGGCGAATTGCTGCTGCAGGAAGGGGAATCTGACCTCGCTACTAATGAACCTATAGAAATCGAAGATCATATGCGTATCGGGAGTGTTACAAAATCCTTTACGGTGACGGTCATACTGCAACTCGTTGACGAAGGCCTGTTGCGCCTGGATGATCCCGTATCACAGTTTTTTCCCGACATCGAAAACAGCAATGCGACTATCGCAGAATTGGCCAACATGCGAAGCGGAATTTTTAACTATACAGAGGACGCAGATTTTGTTGATGCGCTAGTTGAAAATTTCTTGAGGGTATGGCTCCCGCAGGAGCTCGTGGATGTAGCGGACAGAAATGCTCCGTATTTTGCTCCCGATGCCGACTGGCATTACTCCAATACCAGCACCGTGATACTGGGAATGATTGTAGAGCAGCTCACAGGCAACCCCATCGGGGTTGAGATTGAACAAAGAATAATTGAACCGCTGGATCTGGGTGGCACCCTGTACCCCACATCACCCGATCTACCTGTACCGTTTTCGAACGGATACCTGGGGGCGGGGCCCAAAATCGATTTGCTCGATATCACCTATACGGACCCCTCCTCCTCTGCCGGTTCCGGGGCGATGATTTCGCGGCTGCTGGATTTGCGCACCTGGGCTGAGGCATTGGGTGAAGGAACCCTGTTAACAGCAGAGACGCAGCAGGAGCGCCTGGACAGTTTGGCGCCGATTGTATTTGATCCCTGTGCGGACAGTGACCCCGATAGAGCTCCACGCATCTGCCCGGAATACGATAAATACGGCATTGGTATAGGAGAGCTAAACGGCTGGGTTGGGCACACGGGAGAGGGCCTGGGTTATACCGTACTGGTGATGTTTGAACCGACAAGCTCTGCGGTGATTGTTGTGATGATGAACCGATCCGGTGTAGCCGATCATATTCACGTTCCCACACAGGTTTTCAGGGAATATGCCCTGGCTCTGGATGAGCTATTGTAACTGACTTATATCGCTATTCAGGCAACCCCGGCCGAGGCGTACACCATTGCTGAGGCTTTTCACGACTGCTGCATTCAACGGCTGGAACGAGGCATTAATGATGAGGCCCCCGGGCACCCTCAGGATGCTTTGAAGCAAGGTGCATCTATCGGTAAAGTTGCCTGCAGCGGCGCATCACCGATCAGCACACCAAAATAGAAGTCCGCTCCCCGCGCCACCACATTCGCCACCGATGCCGCTGGCGTGAGAGTAAATTGACACTGTACCTGACCGGAACGACTTAATAGCAGCAGTGAACCGGCACCTTGTGGTACCTCCATGCTACGCAGCACGTGGTTTGGCAACCTCACCAGGAGATTCTTTACTGTCGGAAACGGCTGTATCCACTTGTCGAAAAACGCGTCCCGCGGAGACACCAGCGTAACCCATATTCGCCCCCCCTCGTCCACATAGACGTCATCCGGTATTCCCGGAAAATCTTTGGCAAATACCTCCTGTGTTCCGCGACGCGTACCCGCGAGCCAATAGCGCATCACCCGGTTACTGGACACTTCCACAAATAGCAATGATTGCTCATCGTCTGACAAGGCTATGCCGCTGGGGAAAAAGGCCTGGTCAAGTATGACTTCTACCTTGTTCGAGGTGGGATGGTATGCCAGCAGGCGACCGTTCGGCCGCCCCTCGAGAATCTCCCACAAAACGAAGGGTTCTGATTCACTCCCGGTATCCGGGTTAAACCGGGTGCTGACATCAGTGACATAGACCGTACCGTTACTGGCGACCACCACATCATCGGCAAAGGCAAGCGGCTCACCGGCAACATCTTCAAGTACGAGAGTGACCACACCGCTCATATCTACCCGTTGCAATCCCAGTGGATAGTTGGCGGCCCACAGCATGCGCGCCTCAGTGTCAAAGTGCAGGCCTATGGGGTAGCCGCCGGTATTCGCAAATTTTTCCTGAACAACTCGCTCACCCGTGAGTGAAAGGCGGAAAATCCAACCGGTGTCATCCGCGACATATAACTGCCCGGCGTCATCAATCGCCAGGCCTTCGGGGTTACTGAGATGAATATCAGTGAATGCTTGCGCGGCGAGCAGCGACACAGCGGTGGCTGGTAGGTCGACGGCCCGGGTATTCACCGGCCGCGCATCGATAGGCAACGGCGCGTAACAATGGAATAGCGATAGAGAGGTCGCGGCAAGAACCGCTGCGACTTTCAGTGGCCTGGAGCAAAGTGTAAAAGCGGGGGAATTCAATAGTCGGCGACACTGCGCCGCGACTGCTCGAGCCGGTAGGCGGCCTGCTTCTGTCGCGCTGTCGCCCCCTTCCCGTCCGGGGCCCAGCCCGGTGGCATTACCAGGAAGAGCAACTTGTTCACCCACCCGTTCGCACGGCGGACATCAGAAAACAACTCAATCCAGCCATGAAGACTGGCCTTGATCGGATTAAACGTCGAAATCTGTTCGGGGATACCGAACACAGGTTGCTCCACTTCCCGCTGAAAAGTCCCGAATAGGCGATCCCAGAAAATGAAGGTGCCGCCATAATTCTTGTCCAGATATTGGACGTTGCAGGCGTGGTGTACCCGGTGATGCGACGGTGTGGAAAATGTCCACTCGAAAGCCGCCGGGAGTTTGTCGATTTTCTTGGTGTGTACCCAGAACATGTAGATCAGGTTGAGCTCCAGGGCAGCCAGCACGAGAATGGGATCAAATCCCAGCAGTACTATAGGCCCATAGAAAAAGGCCTCCATAAACGGCTCTGCAAAGGACTGCCGCAGCGCTGTACCGCCCAGATTGAACTCCCGACTGGAATGGTGATTCACATGCGCCGCCCAGCCGAATCGTATTTCGTGGATAAACCGGTGCAGCCAGTAGAAAAAGAAATCCACAATGATATAAGCCGCCATGAACGCCAGCCAGCTATTGGGGATGTCGAATAATGCGTACTCGTGCATCAGCAACATCAAAAACAGCGTCGCGCCTTTCATCAACAATTTGGTGACAGTATAAAAGCCGCCCATTGTGAGGCTGCACAGGGTGTCTTTTAGCTTGTAGTTTTGCTCCCGTGTATACAGATCCAGCGACAGCTCCACCAGCACCAGAAGCAGATAAATTCCTGCACCTACCAGCGGAATTGTCTCACCCAACTCTTGCCACATTGAATTCTTCTCCCGCCGCAGGCAGGCTCACACCTACCCGGCCCTGTTGCGACGAACTAGCGCCAGTTGTAGTTGAATGTGGCCCCGTACGTCAGCCCCTGGCCAGCGGTGCGAAACCAGTAGTCATTGGAAAGATTGGCGCTGGTGTAGTAGTACTCATCTGTCAGGTTTCTTCCCCAAACAGTGAACTGCCAGCGCCCGTCACTCGCGCCAATCCCGATTCTGGAATCCAGGATGGTATAGTCGTCGATAAAAAACAGTTCGCTTTCGTCGATGGAGGCCTGGTACTGATCCTTGTAATTAACATCGATGGCCACCTGCATTACCAGTTCATCAAACACTGGCCACTGATAGCTTGCGATACCGTTGTACTGCCACTCGGGTGTCTGTGCCAGCGAGTTCCCCGAGAAATCCTGCACAGTTCCGGTGCCATCCAGGCCTTCATAGCTCTTGACCTCAGAATCCAGCCAGGTGGCGCCCACCTTGAAGTAGAGACCCTCCATGGGCTGCCAGTCGACCTCAAACTCGGCGCCAGTAATCTCGGATTTGGGTACATTTACCAACTCAGTCAGCAGGCCGAATACCGGGTCATTGGTAAAACCGACGATTTGTTTGTCCTTGTAATCGTAGTAGAAGGCGGATGCGTTCAACTGCATGGAACCGTCTAGCAACGTCGACTTGAATCCGACCTCATAAGCCAGCAAATCCTCTTCATCATAGGGGCTCAACTGGTCCCAGGTGGATGCTGCGGCACCGTTATAACCCCCTGATTTGAAGCCCTTACTGATATTGCCGTAAACCAGCCAGTCACTGTTGGGCAGCCAGTCGAGGCCAATTTTTCCAGAGATATTGTCAGTGCTGAAGTCATCCTTATAAACGCCCGAGGCGCCGCTATAATAGGTTGATTGCCCGCTGACCGGATCAATTACAAGCTCGGCGCGGCCGGGGTCAACAACTACACAATCGCCCTGCGCCAGCGCGGTGCTGGAGAGCACCGAGGCATCAGCCACACCGGGGACCGGGCCCAAATTCAGGTTGTACAAAGCGGACAGCCCACCATCTACATCGTAACTGCACCCGGACCACTTGCGCTTCTCGTGGGTATACCTGGCACCGAGGTTCAGCCGAAACTGTTCGGCAAAGTTCCACTCGGTATTGCCGAAAACGGCTGCCGTGTCCGCCTTCTGCGTGTAACGGGTATCCACAGAGCCGAACATGCCATAGTAAATAGTGGACTGGCTCCCCTTGGCGACCCAACTTTCATCTACCTTGTCATAGGAGAAATAGCTGCCGAGGATCCACGAAAAATCGCCCTCTCCAGACGATGCCAGTCTCAGCTCCTGGCTCCAGGCGGAAATCTCGGTGTCCATTATTACATCGAGGTTCTCTACCGGTGTGCCGTCCCAATCGTTGGATTCGTCGCGCTCAAAATGCTCATAGGCCGTTATGGAAGTAAGCGTTGTACTGTCCAGATCCCAGTCGGCCCGAATGGATGCCCCCCAACCCTTGTTGTCACGTTTCGGCGTGAACTCCCGGCTCCAGTCGGCGCTGCGTGGGTCATCGAGATCGGGCTGTTGATCGAGCGGTGGAGCGGGAAAAATCGGTGCCAGCGCAGGTACCAGCGGCACATAGGCGAAATACTGTGGCGCGGGATTTTCGGACGTATCCTCGTACCAATGCCCATCAAACAATACCGCCAGAGTATCTGTCGCTTTCCAGTTCAACATGCCTCGCAAGGCGTTGGAGTCTATCTCGCCCAGAGTCTCGCTGGAGGAGGCGCTGTTCTGCCAGCCCTCTCCCGAATAGTCTTTTGAGAACGCGATACGACCATCGAGCGTGTCACTTAGAGCGCCGTTCACAAAACCTTCACTGCGAAGCGTCTCATAGCGGCCATATTCCAATGTAACCCCTGCCTCAAATTCAGCAGAGGGTTTGTTATTGATAAAGTTGATGGCCCCCCCGGTAGTATTGCGGCCATAAAGCGTACCCTGAGGGCCTTTCAACACCTCGATGCGCTCCACATCGAACAGCGGGCCACGCGTCATGGTGGGATAGGGCAGGTTAACCTCATCAACGTAAATCCCCACGGTGGAGGAGCTGTTGGCATTGTAGTCATCGAAACCAACGCCGCGAATAGTGTAAACGGGAACTCCGGTCACGCCTGTTTCAGTCAGTTGCAGGCCAGGCGTAAATTTTGCCACGTCGACGGCATTGTTAATGCCCAGATTGCGCATCTGGTCACCGGTAAAAGCCGTCACCGCTATACCGATATCATTGAGGTTCTGTGCGCGCTTTTGCGCGGTCACTACCACCTCTTCTAAAACCACACTGGCGCTTGCTCCAGTACAGGCAGCGCCAAGTGCGAGCGCCACGGCGGCGGCCAATTGATTCTTTGCTGAAGATTGCGTTTTGTGGGACATCACCTTGTACAGTTCCTTTATAGTTATGCGACGCGCACCTTCTCACGATCAAGGTCCGTGCGTGAAGGTGGGCGGGGGCCAAAAAAGAATCAGATGTGACCAACTGGAAAATGGCGACGAGCGGAACCTGCGCCCTGAGATGGGTTCAATTGCGACGAAACTGGCTGGGCGAAAGGCCTTTCCATTTCTTAAACGCGCGGCGAAAATTGGTCACCTCGGTATACCCCAGCAACGCGCTTATCTCCTCAATTGTGAGTGCCGGGTTACCGAGCAAATCGACGGCAAGGCCACATTTCGCGTTCTCGAGCAAGCGGGTAAAAGAATATCCCGAACCGTCCAGTCGACGCCTGAGGCTGCGGCCTGTCAGATCGACCTGCGCGGCAATCTCGTCAATAGTGGGGAAGGCATGTGGCAACTTCAATAGCAGATTCTGTACCTCACGCACCAGCATATCCTGCTCCTTGCGCTCGTCCAGCAGCTTTAGACACTGGCTCTCACACATCTCAAATGCCACCTCGTTGGACAGTGGCAGCGGTTTATTGAGGTGCTCCGCGCCGACCCACAGCCTGTTGTCCGGTGCGTCGAATACCAGTTTGCACTTGAAAAGTGCCTGGTAGCGTTCGACATTTTTTGGCTGTGGGTAGGTGAAATGTATCTCCTGTGCCAATACCTTGGAGCCGCAGCCCGGCGTGTACTCTGCGCCCAGCAACGCTGCCTGATATTGATAAATCGAAGCAAATTGCTCCTCCACCAGATACCGTGCAAGCTGATCGCTCATGGGCGGCAAGTCGACCTGAAATGCCGCTATGTCACCACCCTCTACATATCGCAACTGACCAATGGAGCCCGAGATTCCAGAGAACTTGATACCCAGCTGTAACGCGGCCTTGTAATTTGGCGCACTCAACATCGCCAGGCCCATTATTCCGAGCGCTTGAAATCTGGCAAGAGAGCCGGCGGTGAGCCCCAGCGAGGGGTCATCGCTGTGGATGAAAAGACGCTGTAGTAGCTCGAGATAGGTATCGGTGTGCAGTAAGTACTTGGGGTCTTCCAGATCCCGCAGCGACACGTCCAGCCCCGCGAGCAACTCACTCTTGTCGATCTGAAGCTGCCCGGCGATAGCCATCGCCGGGGCGCAAATGTCTGCACTGAGCAGATACTTTTCCATTGTTGTCACTTGATAGTCATCCCGGGCAGTTGCGGCGGCTACGACCGCCAATACGCTTATCTCTTATTTTAAATGGTCCAGCCAAGGTACACTCGTTTCGACGGGAGCAATCAGCTCACCTCTATCCGCTAGTTTGAGGGGTATTTCACCGGCCCCCGTTCCAGCGGGGGAAGCCCGGCCGACGCGGGTCGCTCCCTGCCACGCATGGATCGCGCATCCACTGCTTCATGACATACCGGGCAGCTTAATACCGGCTGGATATCATGCCCGCAGGTCTGGTGCTGCCGGATTATCGGCGGGGTGAGACCCTCAAAATAGTATTTATCTCCCCAGGTCAGCAGTGCGGAGATTACCGGAAACAAATCCCGGCCCTTGGCTGTCAGCCGATACTCATAGCGGGTTGGCTGGTGCTGGTATACCGCGCGCTTTACCACCTCGTGGTCTTCCAGCAGTTTGAGCCGATTTGTCAGTGTTGTACGCGACAGACCGAGACGCCGCTGGAAATCATCAAAGCGGCGCACGCCCAGAAAAAAGTCCGACAACAATAGTAGTGACCAGCGGTCACCGAGCACGGCACTCGATCTGGCCACCGAGCATTGTTGCTCACTGAGATCTTCCCACTTCATATCTGCCTGATTACCTTCCGAATGTCACTGCGACAGAAATATTATCAACTTATCTGGACCGGGTCCATTTTATGGACTAACCTAATCGAAAACAAGGGAGAACACCATGCCAGCAGCAGCCCCGTTTGACCCACAAGCCATTGTCGATGCCAAATACACTGAGCGGCCGGTTAAACCCGGAGTGACCACCAAACGAACCATCTGTCAGAGCTGTGACATTGCCTGTAGTGTGGTGTGTGAAGTTAAAAAGGGGCGCGTGGTAAAGGTACGCTCTTCAGACAACCCGATATTTCGCGACAATATCTGTATGAAAGGTATTGTCGCGCCAAAAGGCTTCGCCAACCCAAATCGAATTCTGCACCCTCTAAAAAGAGTGGGTGAACGGGGCTCGGGGCAGTGGCAGCAGGTCTCCTGGGACGATGCCATCGCCGACATCGGCAGCCGCCTGAAAGCGGTTATTGCCCAACACGGCCCCGAGGCCTGGGCTGTCTCCACCAGCCAGTGGAACACGGCGACCGACCACGGCCTGGGCAGGCGCATCATGAACCATATAGGTTCACCCAACTGGATTAGCGGCGTTGCCCTCTGTGCGGGCAATACCGCTGCAGTGAATCGATTGACCTATGGCTGGTTCCCCTTCGGCGATTTTAACAATACAAAATGCATCGTACTCATGGGGCACAACCCCAGGCGTCACAGCTGGACACCGATCTACAACTACATTCGATCCGCCCAGGCCAGAGGGGCGAAACTGATCGTTACTGACCCGCGCAAAAGCTCCAGCGCCGAACGCGCGGATATCTGGCTGCCGCTGAAAGCCGGTAGTGATACCGCCATGATGTTTGGCTGGCTCAAGGTTATTCTTGACGAAAAGCTGTACGACAAGGATTTCGTCGCCAACTGGACCATCGGTTTTGAGGAATTGAAAGCCCGCGTCGACGAATACCCGCTGGAGCGTGTTGCCAAACTCACGGGCTGCGACCCCGATATGATTGCCAAAGCCGCCCGTATGTACGCGACCTCGGGGCCGGCGATTATCCCCTGGACGCCCATTACCGACATGCAGCGCAATTCGACATCTGCCATCCGCCTGCAATGTATCTTGCGTGCGGTCTGCGGCAATGTGGATATTCCCGGCGGAGAATTGCTACAGGGTTTTAATCCCGACGTGATTAACGAGTCCACGGTTGAAATGCACGAGGTATTGTCCGACGAGCAAAAAGCCAAACAACTGGGTTCCCAAGACCACCCGGCATTTACCTACCGGGCCCAGGAACGCTTCCGGGAACCAACCAAGCGAGTCTACGGGCAGCAGTACGCCAATCTTGTAATGGGATGCCATATGGCGACTCCCTCAGCCACCTTCCGAGCAATGGCGGGCCAGGGGCCCTATCCCGTTAAAGCCTTTTTCTTTCTCGGTAACAATCCGGTGATGAGCTATGCGAATATGCCGCTCATCATCGAGGCGATGATGAATCAGGACCTGATTGTCGCGCATGAACAATTCATGACACCCTCAGCGCAACTGGCGGATTACATCTTACCTGCGGACTCCTGGCTTGAACGCCCCTGGCTGACGGACAGCTTCGGTTGGATGTCCACCGTTCGCAGCTCGGAAAAAGCGATGGAGCCACCGGGCGAGGCACGCAGCACCTTCGATTTCTGGAAGTTGATGGCGAACGGCCTGGATAGACCGGAACTTGTGCCCTGGGAGACACTGGAGTCATTTTACGACTACCGGCTGCAAGCGACCGGAATGAGTTGGGAGGAATTTGTCCGTACCACAGACGTCCACTTCGCCCCGCCGGAATTTCGCAAGTACAAAAAGTCTGGCTTCGCCACACCCAGCGGCAAGGTGGAACTGAAATCAACGGTGCTGGAAGACCTCGGGTTCGACCCACTGCCCTATTTCCGCGAAGATCCTCCGGATGACCCCACCTACCCTCTCAAGTTATTCACCGGTGTCCGCGAAGATGGTTTCTTTCAAACAGGGCACCGTCATATTCCGGAAATGCGCAAGCGTCACCCGGATCCACTCCTGTTCGTGAGCCCCGGCACCGCCAGGGCATACGACCTCAGTGAGGATGAATGGGTAGAGGTAGCCAACGAGTTGGGCCGGATTTCGATCAAGGTATCGATTCGCGATGCCATGCCAGATGGGCTGATACGCATTCCCCACGGCTGGTGGAAACCGGAGATGAAACAGGGTGCAGGGCATCTGTCGGGAGCACTTAAATACGCCGACGCGCAGCTCTGTCGCGACGACGACGAGTTTCTGGACCGGGAACAGGGCATCCCCCATCTCAAAGGCGTACCCTGCCAAATATACAAGGTGACCTCAGAGGCAGAACCTGTGCAAGTAGCGGAGCTCGATTCAGATGCCGAGGTCACAGTATGACCAGCATTGAAAGGGACCTGCGAAAGCAGGAGCGATCCGCGAAAATCGCGATATGGATGGCGGGACGCTCTTCACGTAACAAATCACTGCTGGACAGGATCTGCCGCTTTCTGGTCGTAAAGGAGACCACACTGTCACCCGAACAGGATTTTCTACGGGATGAGTTCGTCGATAACGATCAGGGGTTTGACCCGGATGAACTTGACCGTTATCAGCGAGGTGAAGACATTCAGCCCCGAAACTGAGAAAGTACGAACAGGATAGTACCGGCGCTGGCGGTCCCAGCTCGACAGCATTCAAGCAACGGGGACGCCAAGGGTAAATGCATGGGGGTAAAGCTGTACCTGGCTTGAAAAGTGAGTAAATAAATCTACGAGAACGACCTCTTGTTACACTACGCCTCAATCAAACCGCTGCAAATTCTTCTTGCTATATATTTGAATATCTTTTGGCATTGGCCCGTTTCGCGGCCCACGCTCAATCATGGATCGCTGAGCAGGCGCTGCCCGGGCAAAAAGTCGACATTTAGCTGATTATTACTGATATTTCGGACCCCGACCGCAAACAGCACCAATTTAATACTTTTAGCTATAAAAATTGCCTTAAGTCGTTAGAATGACTCTATCCACACTTGCTTGAAGGGGATCTCAAGTAAATTGACTATTTCGCCACACATCCCAAAAACAGCCAGTGTTCTGACGATGGCGGTAGCCTGTATTGTCATGATTGGATGGCTTGCCGGTATAGAGGTACTGACGAGTGCATTGCCAGGCCTCCCGACAACAAAATTCAACACAGCTTTGTGCTTTGCCTTGTCCAGTTTTGTCCTTATGGGAGGGGCGCGAGGCTTCAGTAATGGGCCGCTCGAGCTGCTTCGTAAAACATCTGCATTCGTCGTACTGTGCATTGCCATTGCAACCCTGCTTGAGTATCTGCTGAATATTGATCTGTTCATTGATCAGCTGTTTATTAGTGACCCGCGAAGCCTGGAGTCGAATAATGCGCCAGGCAGAATGTCAGCGGCAACGGCTATTGCCTTTCTGTTTCTGGCGTTAGCTCAAGTTTCCCTGTTTGCGAAATCCACACTAAGTACATTGCTATCCCAAACCTTTGCACTCGTAACTTTTTTATGTGGGCTCATTGGCTTAACTGGTTATGTCTACAGCAAAGAATCGCTATTTTCATTCTCTCTGTTTTCTTCCATGGCCTTGCCTACGACCATTCTTTTTCAATTTCTTAGCCTTGGCGTTCTCTGGTTAAAGCCACACCAGGGTTTTATGGCTGCACTCACAAAATCACAAGTAGGCGTGCGATTGATGCTGCCTTCATTATTACCAATTGTAATTGTTGGTATTATCTTGATGAGTTGGCTGATTCTTCTTGGCGAGCAACATGAACTCTATGATGCTGCCATTGGCGCAACTCTCTTTGGTGCAGCGAATATCATTACGGTAGTTCTTGTTTCCTGGTGGCTTGCGAGAAATCTATACCAGATACACGAGAAACTCGAATCTCAAAATAGAAAAATCAAGGAATCCGCGCAGGAACTGGAATTTGTGAAAGACGCTCTGGATTCCCATTCTATTGTCGCATTTACCGACTCCCGCGGAAAAATCACTTATGTAAACGACAAATTTTGTGCGATCTCGAAATATTCCCGCAGCGAATTGATAGGAAAAGATCATAGAATTATCAACTCTGGCCATCACTCCAAACAATTTATCAGAAATATCTGGGAAACCATTTCATCAGGCGGTGTATGGCAAGGCGAGATAAAGAACAAGGCGAAAGACGGCAATTTCTACTGGGTGGCTACAACCATAGTTCCTTTTCTCGACGCCAATGGCAAGCCATTTCAATATGTCGCTATACGAACTGATATAAGCAGCCGCAAGGAAACCGAAGACGCGCTTAAAAACAGTAGGCAACAGCTGGAGAATTCGATGAGCGCGGCCAATATGGCCTCATATGAATTCGATTCAGTTAGTAATTGTGTAAAACTGAATGATCGTTTCTATCGTCTTTTAGGAACGACGGCAAAACAGGTCGGCGGCTATGAGCTTTCCATAGAGAGGTTCATGACAGAATTTTGCCACCCGGAAGATGTCGAGAAATTTCGACAGGAACTTTTGTCTATGCAAACTAGCCCTGACTTTAGCCGGGTACTGGAACTGGATTTTCGCTCTTTGGATAGAGATACGGCAGAAGTCCGCGATTTTCTGGCTTACTATCAGCTTGTTCGTGGTGAGAGCGGAAACGCTGTTAAGGCTTTGGGCGCGCTGCAAGATGTGACAGTGCGAAAGCTGGAAGAAGAAAAACAAAAACAGCAGCGAGACATGCAGGAAGTGATCAGCATGGCCGCTGCTGACTTACTGGCAGCACCCAGCAATCAGATAGACTCAGCAATTGATACAGCACTAAAAAGCTGTGGCGTTCAGTTGGGTGTTGATAGGACATATTTGTTTCAGTATTCAGAAGATAAGCAGACGATAAGTACAACACATGAATGGTGTGGCGAAGGTGTTAGCGCACAAAAAATAAATGTTCAGGAGCTTCCGGTTGAGGCAGTTCCCTGGTGGACCAGGCAGATGGAAACCCAGCTAACCATAAGCGTACCTGAAGTGTCTGCCCTACCTGAGGAAGCTGCAGCCGAAAGGGCCATTTTGAACGGGCAGGAAATATTGTCACTTGTCGCTATTCCACTTAAAGCAAAAAGCAGAATTCGTAGCTTTATCGGTTGTGATGCAGTTCATAGTAAACGGGACTGGACCTCCTTTGAGATTAATCAGCTCCGCATTGTGGGGGAGCTGATCAGTAGCACCCTCGAGCGCGATCGAGCGGAACAAACACTGCGAATACTGGCAGAAAGCACCGCGTCTTCCAGCGGCGATAGCTTTTTCGAATCTGCAGTGTCTGGTCTCGCCAGATCGATGGGTGCGAAAATAGCAATGGTGGCAGTAGAGCGGGAAGATAAGCCTGGATATGCCAGAACTCTGGCCTACTGGGAACAGGGCCAAATAGGTGCAAACGTTTCTTTTCAGCTTAAAGACTCACCCTGCGAAAATGTGCTGAATATGAAAAATGTCTGTGTTTATACAGACAAAGTAACCGAATTATTCCCGGATGATCAATGGCTGCAAGACAAGGGGATAGAGAGTTATATCGGCATTCCCTTAATGGATTCCAAGGGAAATATTCTGGGCCATCTGGCTCTTATGGATTCCAAGCCCCTGACTAATACTGACGAGATTGAAACCTTTCTACGTATATTTGCCGATCGTATCTCCGGAGAAATGAGTCGATTGCAAGCAGACGATGCCTTGAGAGAGAGTGAAACGGGTTTGCGTATCACACTTAATTCAACCAGAGATGGCATAGTCGCAGTTAATAATAGTGGTTACATCAGTTTTGCTAACGTTTACTTCTACAATATCTGTGGGCTGCAGGCGAGCGGTGATACACACATTGTTAATGGCCAGTATTGGGTAGATCTGGTACTGCCTAATTTGAAAGGCATGCAGAGCTTTCAGGTTGTTGTAGACAGCTTAAGGAACTCCAGCGAAATATCGGATCACGTGCTGACTTTCAGCAATGGCAAGGTGTTCGAGTGTCATTCAGAGCCTCTGTTTGAGAACGGCTTACTTATCGGCAGGGTCTGGAGTTTCCACGATATTACGATAAGAGTGAAAATGGAGGAGGAACTAGAGGAAAACCGCATTCAGCTTGAAGAAGTTATGAATCTAGCTGCGATGGGGGCGTGGCAATTTGATGTTAAAACCGCTCTCTTCACCTGGAATGACAGATTTTTTGCCCAACTGGGTACCAGTATTGAAGATGAAGGCAGTTATCAGATGACAGAGGATAACTACCTGGAAACATTCTGCCACCCTGATGATAGAGCGCGAATCAGTGAAGAGATTAGTAGCATAATGTCTTCGCCTCAGGACACCAAGGTATCCAGCCTCGAGTATCGCGTTATTCGTAAGGATAACAACCAGGTTCGAGATGTTATCGTTAGCTACCAACGCGCCTTTGATAGCGATGGCGACCCGGTACTTGCGCTGGGTGCCTTGCAGGATATAACTGAGCGAAAACGTATAGAGAGAGAGCTGGCAAGTCTTAATCTGGAGCTTGAACAAAGGGTAGAAGAGCGAACTGCTGCACTTGGTGAGCAACAAGCCATTGCCCATGTAATGCTGGAAAACCTCTCAGAAGGTGTCATTGCCTGTGATGTTAATGGCAAGATTACCTTGTTCAACAAAACTGCGCGTGAATGGCATAACGGCGGCCCAAGTGAACTACCACAAGAGCAGTGGCCATCGTTTTACAATCTGTATGATGTAGACGGCAAAACGTTGCTGAACCACAAAAAGATTCCATTGGTACGGGCCTTATCTGGCGAACAAGTGCGCAATGTTGAAATGAGCATAGTGACACAAGATGCTCATGTTCGGCATGTCTCATCCAGCGGGGGTCCTATTCTCGATAAAGACGGCAATATTGTTGGCGCCATTGTGGCAATGTATGACATGACCGCAATATTGGAAAGCGAACGCTTTGCCAGTGCTTCGCTGGATGCACTGGGAGCGCATGTTGCCATACTCGATAAAAATGGCGTTATCCTGGCGACCAATCGCGCCTGGAAGGCATTTGGCCAGGAGAGCGATCTCAGACTGGAAAATGCTTCGAAAGGTACTAATTATCTGGCAGTCTGCGATAGCAGCGTCGGAGCCTATGCCAGAACAGGCCCGCTTATGGCGGATGGCATCCGTTCGCTTATCAATGGGGAAAAGAACCAGTTTCTATTAGAATACCCCTGTCATTCGGCAGCAGGTCAGCGTTGGTTCCTGTGTGGTGTAACCAGGTTTCCGGGAACTGGGCCAGTTCGCATAGCGGTGGCGCACGAAGAGATTACCGCCATTAAACAATCTCAAATGGCTGCGGAACAGGCATTGTCTACGCTGGATGCAACCAGGGACGGTGCATTTATATTTGACGCCGATACATTAATTTTCAGTTATGTTAATCAGGGCGCAATGTCTCAGCTTGGATATAGTCGCAATGAATTACTAGCGATGACGCCGTTTGAGATTAAGCCTGAATTCGATGAAGCAGCCTTTAGGAAACTGCTCCAGCCTTTTCTATCCGGAGAAGCCAGTGTGCAGCAGTTCACAACAGTCCATCGTCACAAAGATGGTCACGACATCCCTGTTGATATCAACTTGCAATACATAACATCCGAAAACACACCGTCGAGGTTTGTAGCTCTAGTCCGTGACATTACTGAGCGTAAACAGGCTCAAGACGCCATTATTGCACTCAATGATGAGCTTGAAATAAGGATTGAAGAGCGAACCGCTCAGTTGGCTGAGGCGCTAAAGGCTGCAGATACTGCAAACCGTGCCAAGAGTGCATTCCTGGCCAATATGTCCCATGAGATCCGTACACCCCTGAATACCATTGCTGGCATGGTAGAGCTTATTGAGCATACTTCGGAAAAAGAAGAACAAGAAAAAATGCTGCGTGTTACTCAAGAGTCTGTAAACGCTCTGGCAGGCATTATTGATGATGTGCTGGATTTTTCAAAAATCGAAGCTGGCATGCTTGAGGTACGCCCCGAACCGATGTCAATCAAGCAAATTGTTGACTCTGTGACTGACATGTTTTCCAGTAGTGCTAGTGCCAAGAACTTGAATCTACTCCAGGCTTTCGATGAAAAAATACCGGCGGCCGTATTATGCGACCCCCTTCGTCTCAAACAAATACTTTTCAACCTGTTGGGTAATGCAATCAAGTTTACTGAGCAGGGGCAAATCGAAATTCGCGTGTCTTTGCTTGAACAACAAACATCAGATGATGCCAGAGTCAAATTCGAGGTCACTGATACGGGGGTTGGAGTCTCACCAGAAGCGCAATCCAAACTTTTCAAGCCCTTTGTGCAGGCAGAAAGTGACACAACAAGAATGTTCGGTGGTACCGGATTGGGGCTGGCTATTTCGCGTAGATTAGCTGAACTGCTTGGTGGTGACCTGTCATTGCAAAGTAAATTGGGAGAAGGGACTACAATGACTCTTGCCCTATCTTTGCCAATTCTCGATGAATCCAGCCTGGGTGATGCCTCAAATTCCGAAATTAGATTGTACCCGTCATTAGAGGGAAAAGAGGCTGTCAGAAAAGATAACCGAAAGCTGCTCGTTGTTGATGACAACGCTATAAACAGGCAGGTACTAAACCGGCAGCTGCGCATTTTGGGATATGAAGCAGATAATGCCGCCAACGGGCTTGAAGCACTTAAGAAATGGACGTCGGGAAACTATGCTCTGGTATTGGCTGATTGTCATATGCCGATTATGGATGGTTATAAACTTGCCGCCAGCATAAGAGATATTGAAGCGGAAGATTCAAAACCCCTTAGAATACCGATTATCGGATATACGGCCAACGCCTTACAGGATTCACGTGAGCAATGCCTGCAAGCGGGCATGGATGACGTGCTGATAAAACCCGTAGGACTAGAGCCACTGCGAAAAAAGCTCTATGACTGGCTCGAATTTGTCGAAATCGACACTGTAGAGAAACATCAAGCCAGCTATAACATTTTCGAAGCGAAGAATAATGAACATATAGACTGGAAATGCCTTGGCGATATTACCGGAAATGACGAGGCTTTTGCCCGAGAAATGCTGGCTGATTTTCTGCTTGATAAAAGCGATGAGGCCTACGCGTTCGCCACCCTATTGGCGGACGGTAGCCTGGATGAGATACAACGGCTGGCTCACAGAATGAAGGGTGCAGCATCCACAGTAGCCGCACTTAAGTTGTCTGGTATATGTTCAAAAATTGAGTCTGCGGCAATAGATGGCGATAAAAGTGTTGTGGCATCCAGCAAGGAATCATTCATCCAGGCGTTTGAAGAGCTAAAACTGGCTATTGAAAATGTGGAATAGCAATTCCAATCGTCGAAAGCACAGAACCCTATTTTCGAGTAGATCTGGAAAATTGTGAAAAACAGCATCGATAAACACTTTCCACAGCCTGAGAGATCAGAAGCTGCAGGCGAATACGATGATATGGTCCTGAATCAGGGTCATATCTCCAAACCGGTATTGGTAACCGAGCAAATACACTCCCTGCGTGCTGTAGTTCCCGCGGCGGTGACTGCCAATTTACTTGTGGGTGTTGTTACTGTCTGGTTGTTGTCAGGCGTGCAGCCTCTACCCCCTATCTTGACCTGGTACGTCTTTTTGTTCATTTCTCAAATGTTCAGGCTTGCTCTCTTTCATTCGCCGAAACATAACCCTGACCCTCAATCAGCATTCAAATTTTTAACTCTGTTACGGGCAAGTGCACTGTGTAGTGGAACTACATGGGGTGCATTGTCAGTTTTTCTTTTTCCCACGGAGTTTGCATACCAGGTATTTCTGGCGTTTGTTGTGTCTGGCGTCACAGGCGCGGCCTTGGGCGGCCTTGCCTCTGATCGCATATCTGTATTATTGCTCTGCATATCGGCCTTAATGCCATTATCAATACAATTTCTGATGGCGCCTGATGAGCTATCAATCAGCATGGGTATTATGGGCCTGATGTATCAGGCGTATATTGTTTCAACTTCAATCAGTGGTGAACATTCGTTCTCCAATATGATCAGGTTAAAAGAACAGGCAGAAGCGGGCAGTCGCACTAAAAGCGCATTCTTGGCTAAAGTATCACATGAGATTAGAACACCCTTAAATGCGATAACCGGACTCGTCGAATTATTGGGTTACGAGCGATCTTCGGAAGAATACAAAAAAATTGTACGGCATATGAATCAATCAGTTGCAGCACTCACAGGCATCATTGATGACGTTTTGGATTTGTCCAAAATCGAGGCAAGCTCTCTGGACATCCGACCTGAACCTATACAAATACGTAAGCTTATTGAAGCTACCATCGAGTCGTTCAGAAGCAGCGCAACAGACACGGGTTTGTTCTTGGAGCATTCGTATGATGAGCAAATACCTGATTGGGTTAAATGTGATCCAACCAGGCTCCGGCAGATTATATTTAATGTATTGGACAATGCCCTCAAGTTTACCAGACAAGGAGGGGTAACGATCACCACGTCAGCAAACGAGCTACCGGGGAAATCAGTTGAAATCGTGATTGCCGTTAGCGATTCCGGAGTTGGTATTTCAGTGGAATCGCAGGCGAAATTGTTTCAGCCTTTTGTACAAGTTAATGATGACGTCAGCAATCTTTATGGTGGGGCCGGGCTGGGCCTGGTCATTTCAAGGAGATTGACTGAATTGATGGGTGGACACCTGACACTGCAGAGTGAATTGGATGAAGGCACAACTGTTAAACTAAATTTGACTTTGCCAATTGTGGACAAGAACCATTCCGACGCCAGCGACAATTCCCTCGGTCCGGCACAGCAAGGCGAATCGAAGGCAGCTCTCATCTCTACAGGCAAATTATTAGTGGTCGATGATAATGCAATTAATCGCCTGGTACTGAGCAGGCAGCTCCAGGTATTGGGTTATCCACATGATCAGGCAGTGGATGGCCGCGATGCAATTGAAAAACTGGGAAGTTCCGACTACGTCATGATAATCACTGATTGTCATATGCCGCGTATGGACGGATACAAGCTGACTCGAATAATCAGGGAAAGAGAGACACTCACACGTCAGAGTCATCGTTTACCGATACTGGGTTATACGGCCAATGCCATGCATCGGGCCAAGACACAGTGTCTGGATGCAGGCATGGACAATCTGGTTGTTAAGCCTGTTACTCTGGAGCAATTGCGCTCGCATATAGAGCAGTACATATTGCCGGCTGAAAATGTCACGATGGCGGCACATCCGAGCTCACCAAAAACGAGTAGTGTTGAGTCAGGTATGATAATTGACTGGCACTCTTTTGGGGAGATTGTCGGGAATGATCAAGAATTCGTACGCGAAGTCCTGAATGACTTTCTGCTTGAAAAAACAAGCGAAGCAACGTTATTGGGAGACTTGTTGGACACTGGCAGTGTTGAAGAAGTTCTACGCATAGCACACCGCATGAAAGGAGCCGCAAAAACTATTGCGGCATTACCGCTATCTTCAGTTTGCGAGCAAATAGAGCTTGTTGCAGAGTCGGGCAATCGAGAGATAATCGCCTCAAAAAAGCAGGAACTTGAGTTCGAATTCCAACGCCTAAAAGACTATATCGAACAAAATTCGGTCTCCCCTGTCACGCCCCATTTCTGAAGCCAAGCTGGCAACCGTGACCCGCTAACTGCTCGCCCAGGTACGCAACAGGTTGTGGTAGATCCCGCTCAGTCGCCTGACCTCCTGGTCCGCAGCACCCCGGTCAAGCGTCAGTTGCTGGATACTCTGATCAAGATCAAACAGCAGTTCTCGCTTACTGTTGTCACGCACCAGGCTTTCAATCCAGAAAAAGGCACAGATACGTGCACCGCTGGTAACGGGCTTCACTTCATGCAGGCTTGTTGATGGGTATAGAATCAGATCCCCGGCGTCCAGTTTGACCTCCTGAGCACCGTACTGGGTTTCGATACACAACTCGCCACCGTCGTAGTCCTCGGACCCGGACAGAAACAGCGTGGCGGAAATATCGGTTCGCATCATCGCACTATTGGGAAGGTGCATAATTGAACTGTCTACATGCAGCCCGTAGTGGCCGCCATCTTGATAACAGTTAAATTTGGGCGGAAAGATATGCCTGGGCAAAGCTGCAGAGACGAACAGGGGGAGACTGCGCATAATTCGTACCAGCTGACTGCCGAGGCGCATTGCCGTTTCACTGTCATCGCGAAGTTGTTGGTTGGCCTTGACTTGCCCGGCTAGCCCCCCCGCAGTAATTTTTCCATCTTGTAGCTCGCCCTGCTCGACCAGATCCTTGTACTGCCTTGCGGTGGCGGCATCGAGCACACCATTAATGGGCACTATCATCTTGTTTTCCTGTCTAGCGCATGCTGTTTGCGACGCCCTGTTACCATAGGCACGACCAGAGCGGTGCCGTTGATTCGCGGCATAATGAGTACGGCCGCTATGTGAATGGCGACAGCGACCATGACAATGTCCGCTGAGAAATTATGCACGTTTTCGACCCATTCCTCACCCCAATACTTGTCTGTGGTTTGCAACCAACCGGACAGTGCTGCAAGTAAAAGCATAAACCATAAGAAAAGTATCATGGCACCACCAAGTGGATTATGTCCTATGGCGACGGGAGCCCTTATATTCTTCAGGTGCTGATTAATTCGCGCAGGCGTGGGCCAGAAATGAACTATGCGCGCATTAGCGGGACCAGTAAACCCCCAAACCAAACGCATCGCCACCAGGGATGCTATGCTGTAGCCGACCCATTCATGCGGCGTCTCACCGGCTTCCAGTAGCCAGAAATTAGCAAAGAATAAAGTGGCTACAAGCCAGTGGCAGATCCGCACAAGGGGATCCCACACCGGTATAGCGGCCATAGTTTTCAATCCTTAATTTTCTTTTTCACAATCTCGCCGGATACTGGATTGAAGTACACTTCTATCTGCACGAATTCGTCGCCTGCCTCATTCAATCCCCAACCGTAGATTTCGTAGCAGTCATCAGAAGTCAGGAAACGTTTGATTGCAAACCCGTATTCATTAACAATTTTTTTCTGCATGTCCAGTACGTGTAGCCACTGTGTCCGGGGTGCCTCAGGGCAGTCAGCCGAGGCCCGGGTCACACTGGATAGCACCGCGAAAAAACAACATACCAACAGTTTCTTAATCACAGGGTCTCCTCACTTATCATATTGTAAAACAGGTTTCGGAGTTGATCGTATCGAGGCTTGGGCACCCCGCTAATGCCATCGTCACCTCCAATTCCGTGTGTAGTATGCGCAGCATATGTGCCACCCCCAACGCGCCAGCTACCGCCAATGCGTAAACCTGTGGTCTGCCGATCAGTACGGCATTGGCACCAAGGGCAATGGCCTTAAAGACATCACCACCGCTGCGGATGCCGCTATCAAACAACACAGGGTAGTCCGCACCTAATTGTTGGCGAATCCGCGGCAGCGCATCAATCGTCGCAGGCAGTCCATCCAATGAACGCCCGCCGTGGTTGGAAACGACCACAGCCGCAACGCCCATGGCTTGTGCCCTCAAAGCATCATCGGGACGGATAATTCCTTTGAGTATCACCGGGAGTGATGTGCTCTCCAGCAGCCATTCAATATCATTCCAGGTCGGCGCATCGCTCATCAAGCCGTCAAAAACAACACTCTGATCGCGCTCCAGCACTCTGGGAGGAGGCACTGTATAACCTACTAAATTAGCATCCACCAGTGCCGACGGCATGGTAAACCCGGCGCGCTGGGCTCTATAGCGCATACCAGTGACTGGCACATCCACCGTAATTACCAGCGCCTGGTAACCAGCCGCTTCGGCCCTCTTTACCAGCGATAAAGTAACCTCCCTGGTCGCCTGGAAATAGAGCTGGAACCATTTGTCATTGCCGCTGCTTTCGGCAACAGCTTCTAACGTAACATGAGACAAAGTGCTGGCAATAAACATCGCATGTACCACCTCGGCGCCGGCGACCGTAGCCAACTCCCCTTCTGGGTGCACCAGGCATTGATGTGCCACGGGGCCGAGTAGAATCGGATGGTTTAACTTCCGCCCCAGTAAACTGCTCTGGGTACTGGCACTGGAAAAATCCTGCAACACATGCGGAGCCAAGTTTATATTCTCAAAGTGCTCAGTGTTCTTTCGCAGAGTAATTTCACTGCCACAACCACCCGCAATATAGGCATGGATGTCAGGCGCCATAAACTGCGGCGCCAGCCGTTCATAATCTGACACAGCTGCCAGTTCAACCGGAATCTGAGTAAGAGGCTGCCGAATCTCGCGACCTGAAATCATAGTGGAGTCCCTTCACAAAATGAAAAGGGGCAGTGTATTACACCACCCCGAAAGCAACTATCAGAACTCATAGGCGACGGTGAGCTGAGCATTACGCTTGTCGCCCATGTAAGTGAATGCACCACTACGGTAGGCCGTGTAGTAAAAATCCTCGTCGGTAACATTGCCCACATTGAGTCGCACACTCAGCTGTTCACTAAATGTGTAGGTGGCAAACGCGTCAAACACCGTGTAACTGGGCACACTAAAATCCTCGTTTGCCGCCGTATCCGGTTGCCCTGTAAACACCTTGCTGGAGTATGTTGTGGTGGCGCCAAAGGCGAACTTGTCCGTAAGCTGGTAGCGTAACTGCGCGAACAGGCTGTCATCGGCAAAGTTAGCCAGTGTATTGCCCTCATTCTCGGGGTTGATGCTTTTGAGAACCTTGGCCTTCATAAATGCAGCGTCAACCTGGAGGCTGAGTTTCTCGGTGATGTTCCCCGCCATCGACACTTCAACACCTTTGACACGGTTGCGACCAGTGTTAAGCGTGCCAACGGTGTCGTAATCAGCACCCTCCATGACATCGTCCTTGGTGATCTCAAAGACGGCTGCTGTCAGCAGCAGTTTGTCATCGAAAACCTGCCACTTTGTGCCCAACTCAATATTGTCTGTTTGCTCAGGCTTGCTGTCGCCGATAATGTCACTGTCGCCGCAAATTCCACCATAGCCACAGTTGCCACCGACGTCGGACTCACCGCCATTGATATTCGACGCGGAACTGTAGGTTAAGTAAAAGTTTGCATTTTCATTAATGTTGTACACAAGGCCGGCATGCCCATTCCACAAGGTATCTGAATAGCTGTAATTGGTGGGCGCTGCGTCGCTGGAACCGAGCAGATCATTGCTGTAATCAAAGTTGTCTGCCCGTACGCCCAGGAAGAGACTCCAGTGATCATTGAAATCGATAGTGTCCATCACCGCCACAGACCAGGTATCGATGTTGTAATCGGAGTCCCAGCGACCTTTGTTTATGACGCGCCCCATCAAATGATTGAGGTTGGCAACCGGCGTGCCATCACCATTGATAATACAGTATCCGGGGCGCTCGCCGCCACGACCGCTGGTTACACAATTGGTAGCACCGGTATTGTCGACATCGTACACACCGTTCTTGACATCATTGGACGTGTATTCGACGCTGAACAACAACTGGTGTTCCAGCCCCGCAATATCGACATCCCAGTATAGATTGGCCATATTGGCGAAATAGTCCACGTTCTGCCAGCCCTGGTGGGTGCTCAGTGAGTCTTCGCGCAGCCCCGTAGCAACATAGCCATTATCGGTAGTGCCGTAACGCATAGCATTGTCCAGGCGCACATTCTCGGCAAACTCGTAACCAACGCGCAGCGTAAAGGTGTTTACTT
Organism: uncultured Haliea sp.; assembly: GCA_963977485.1. GTDB lineage: Bacteria > Pseudomonadota > Gammaproteobacteria > Pseudomonadales > Halieaceae > JARRPM01. Next base: position 200,403 of record CAXBOW010000001.1, on the reverse strand, counting down.
CAGATTTGAGAAAGTCCTGCTCTTGCAGGTACACCGGAATATTTTTGACAACCTTGCCTGTTGACCTGTCGATATAGGTGCCCAGGTCTGGCCTGTCCTTGGCATCCAGGTAGTAATAGTCAGCCAGAATCTGCATTCGATCGCTCGCCTGCCAGACGCCCGATAATGCAGCACCGGTGCGCTCTCGCTTGGCAGGACTGCGATCTGGGACCTCTTCATCCGCATAGAGCAGGTTCGCACGAACTGCCCAATCGTCGTTTATACGCTGATTGGTGTCCACCGTGTAACGCTGATAATCGTCTGTACCAAGCCCGCCCTGAAGTTTGGTGAAGTCGTATTCACTGCTGGCCTGCTTGGAGATAACATTGATCGCACCGCCGGTGGAACCGCGCCCGGCAAAGGTGGAGCTTGGCCCCTTGGTGATTTCGATTTGTTCCACATCAAAACTTTCCCGGATCGTCATCCCGGGATCACGCAAGCTGTCGACAAACACATCGCTACGGGCCTCGTGTCCGCGAATGACATAACGGTCACCAAAGGCGTTGCCGTTTTCACCTGTGCCCAGGGTGATACCCGGCTGACTGGCGAGAATGTCCGCCAACCCGGTCTTACCGGCATCCTGGATCAAGGTTTGGGTCAGTACAGTGATAGTCTGGGGCGTGTCCGCGATCTCCTCCACGTGGCGTTTGTCACCGGAAATCTTTGCCTTGTAGGGCGCGCCTTTTTCCGCATACGGGTTGGTATCAACTGTGCGCTCTTCAATCTGCAAGGTATCCAGCTCATAAACCTCCTCCGCAGAGCCCAGTGGTACCACCAGCAATCCGGGGATAGTTAACGCCAACGCTGTTTTTGACGTCGCTAGATAGGGCTTTCTGAGGCTCAATTTCTTCGGCTTCAGGGTTGGGTTTTTGCGATCAGTGTTGAACATCGTATTACTCCTTGAAAGATGAATTGGTGATCAGTGAATATTCGACAGGTATCGATAGCGTGAGTGACGGCTTATCCATCCAGTCTGGCATCGCCGGCAATGGTGAGGCGCTGTTCAGCATGGCCATGGCGGCCTCATCAAGCTCCGCGTAGCCAGAACTGTTTTTGATACGCGCAGACAACAGGTAGCCGTTGCGGTCAATGGAAAACTCCACAGTGACCACTCCCTGTTTCTTTTGCCTCTTGAGCTCTACCGGGTAGCGTTTGTACTTACCGAGCCAGGACATAATCTCGCCGAAATAATGGTTGGCATCGCCCTTTCTGGCACCGCTTTTGTTGCTGTTGGTTTTGCCTGTAGCTTTTCTTGATGCCGCTTGTGTCGCCACCGGCAACGCGTCATTGGGGGGCGCCGCTAGTGTTGGCGCCGCGGTATTCACCGACGCAATTTCCGCCATTGGCGTGACTTTGGCAGCGGTTTCATCAACTTTCCTAATAGGCTTTTCACTAGTCTCCCGGACCAGATTCCGCGTGGGTACCACGGTGTTGACAACTTCTATTTCGGGCGCTGGACTGGGCTCTTCCTGTGGAGCTTGCGGCTCCTTCGGTTGACTTTCAGTGTCATCCAGAGACGATGTCTCAAGCACAGGCGCTTCCAGCGCAGCCAGATCGCTGTACGTCCCAGCCATACCAAGACCTATATCTACCCCGCCTTCTCCTGCTTCCTGCGCGATACCCACCACAGGATCGTCGGTAGCAAGGTAGATACCCACAAACGCTGCGTGGACCAGCAGAGAAAAAGACAGCGCAGTTATCCACAAGCCCAAACGCATCAGGACTCTCCGAGTTCTGTGCTGATCAGGGTCACACTGGCCATGCCCTGTTGCCTGAAAATTTGTAGTACGGCATCAAGTTCGGCAGCGGTAAGCGACTTATCTGCGCGCAGGGAAACCCGATCGTCACTTGCACCAGGCCCGCCAAGCCTGCGGTCAAGTTCCTCCAGGCTCAGTACCTGGCCATTGAGCGTCAGCTGACTGCTCTGATCCAACTCCAGCTGAAGCTCCCCTGGCTCGGCCTTTATGCCGAGCGTGGAGACTGGCAACTTGAGCTGACTGTTACCTCGAGATTGTATTTGCCCGGCAATCATAAAAAAGATCAGCAGTAGGAAAACAATATTGATCATCGGAACCATATTGTCTTCGACGGATCTTTTTGGCTTCTTCAGCAAAAGATGGGGACTCATGGCGATTCTCTACTCCGTTGCGCCGTAAGGCCTGCCCAGGGACAGCTCTTCGATACCCAGCCCTTTCAGCCGGGCGAGCGTGCTCACGATCCCCTGAATATCTGCATCTGCTGCCGGCCTGATAACCACCGGTTGATCGCTGTCGATTCTTGTCAGAATCACCTTATCTACCAGCAGCTGACTCTTAGGGGATTCAAGCCTCAAACTGCCGAGACGATCCAGCCACAATAGCTGCGGCGCATTAAGCGCTTGATTGGCACTGGCGACGGGTGACGAGAGTTCAATCTGCCTTTCCTTAATGAAGGATGTGGTCAGCATAAAAAACATAAGGAGGATGAAGACAACGTCGATCAGCGGCGTCAGGCTAATCGCTTTTGATCGTTTAGCTGCCGACAACAAGCCTATAGCACCGTCCGTGATAGTAGTGTCAGCAATCATTTTGAGCTTTTAGTGGCCTGTGTTTGCGGGAAGGCCGGCGTTATCTTCTCAGCTTGATCGTTTCGAGCTTTTACCAATCGCCCGATGTCATCGGCGAAAAGTTCTGCCACATTTTCATGCCGCCGCTCCAGCCAGCTGGTGCAAAGGCTCGCGGGAATCGCCACAGCCAGACCTACTGCCGTCGTCAGCAGTGCTTTCCAGATACCCCCGGAAAGCACGCCCGGATCTACCTGACTGCCCGCGGCCTCCATTGCCTGAAACGCCTCGATCATACCCAGTACCGTACCCAGCAATCCCAGTAGCGGCGCAGTGATAGCGATCACTTCCAAAACGCGGACATAGCTACCCAGATGCTTGAGTGTCAGTCGAGCGACACGAGACAGCTCATTTGCCACATCGCTCGCAGACCAAAGGGGCTTGTCCATTAACAGAAGAGCTGCCTGAATCAGTTGCCCGCGCGGGTTGCTGTGATTGCCGATCAAAAGCCTGGCCTGTGGCTCATCCTGGTGTTCGATACACTCGATAGCCTGGTTCAAATTCGGCCTGTAGATAGTGCGCAACTGCCAGTAGTGCCAGAATTTGACCGTCGCCACCGTAACTGCGACCACGGAAAACCCGAACAGGATCGCGACCACAGCGCCACCCGTATAGATTAGATTGAAAACTCCGTCCATTTGAAATGCCTACCCAAAACAATCAGGCAGTAACCATAATACAAATGATAATGATTTGCATTCATATTTTTAATCAAGGGAAACAATTTTCTGTGACCAGCGTGCGGGAGCAGCGGTAAGGGCCATTTAGCCAGATATGACCGTAACCCAGACACAATGCTGAAGGCCTGATACCGAATTAATGAGAAAACATTATCAACGACTTACAAGCCTGGCCGCACGACCCACTCAATCTAAGGAAAATATGTGTGCAGGTGTCAATCAGTGACGTCGACAGGTAGAAGCTACGGAAGTACCGCTTACGGCTTCTGAACCAGCCATTTCTCCAGTATTTCCCGAAACTCACCCAGCCTCGCAGGCTTTGTCATATACCCATCCAGATCGGAGTTCAGATATACCGCATCTTTGTCTGCCAACACATTGGCTGTGACCAGAATAATCGGCAGTCTTTCTGACGGCCTTTCTTCGGCTCGAATCGCCGCACATAATTCATACCCATCCATGTTGGGCATGTGCAGATCTGTGAACAGCAACGCATAGTTTCCGTTTCTCCAGCGTTCCAGAGCCTCGCTACCATCATTGGCAACTTCCCCCTTGTAACCGAGCATCTGGAGTTGGCGTAACATTACCTTCTGGTTGATCTCATTGTCATCTACCACCAGCACGACATGGTGCTCGTTCTCTGTGTCTGCTTCTGTCGCGGCAACGGGTTTGACTACATTTTTTGCAGACTTTGAGGATGCAGGTAAAACCTCTCTGGGCCCACTCTTCCGTTGGTTGGCTGCACGAGCAACCTCTCGAAGAAAGGCACGTCGGCTCAGAGCGTTACCATCTATACTGATGAAATTAAACTCATCTGCTCGTGGATACACGGCCCCCTGCTGAACAACCAAAATTGGGCAGACTCCAACAGCCTTGTGCTTTAAGCTAATCTCTTCGAAATACAGCTCCTTAGCGGAAAGCGTGCCTTCCATTTCAATAATCCAGAGCCAACTTCCCGTATCACTGTTACCCTCTGCCCAGGCCTCAGCCGCAGTAATATCTGATACCTGTTTTACTGTCGCTCCACCGTGGATCAGATAGGCGCCAAAACCAGAAACAGGACCCAGAGCATCACCAACAAGCAAGCAGTCCAAGCCTTCTACCCCAGAAGGCAACTCTTCCTCCTGCGATAACCCGGGATCGACAGCAAAGGGAATTTTTACGTGAAATACAGCGCCCTGGCCCAGGTCACTTTCCACGGTGATACTCCCACCCATCAAGTCCACCAGATTATGGGTAATCACCAGGCCAAGTCCGGTACCACCGAAAATCCGGCTGGTTGTCGAATCCTTTTGCATAAAAGGGGTGAATAATCTGTCCTGGGTCGCCAGATCCATCCCTATGCCGTTATCCCGAATGGTAAAATCAATTACGACCTGTTCGTCAGATTGCATATGCGTGGTTGCATGCACTGATACGCGACCTGCGTGACCTCCTTCGCTGCTGAATTTAATTGCGTTGTTAATCAGGTTGATAAACACCTGTTGCAGGCGCCGGCTGTCACCCTGTATCTGAGATGGAAGAGCAGGGTCGGCAAAAACGGTTAACAGAACATTCTTCTTCAAGGCCAGATTTTTCAGCATCGCGCAAACACTTTCAACACTGTCTACCGGGTTAAAGGGATGCACTTCAATATCTAACTGCCCTGCCTCTATCTTCGAGAAATCAAGAATATCGTCGATGATATGCAAAAGTGAAAATGCCGAAGTCTGAATTAGCTCAACCATCTCAACCTGGTTTCGATGCAGGCTGGTCTCACGCAACACATCAGCCATACCCAGCACACCATTCATCGGCGTGCGAATTTCATGACTCATTCTGGCAAGGAAGTCAGATTTTGCCCGGTTAGCCTTCTCAGCCTCAGCCTGGGCGCTTGACAGCTCAGCATTAACTTCGCGCAATCGAAGCTCGGCGTTCCTACGTTCTGTAATATCGATGGATATTCCAAGCAAATGGGTCGGCACACCATTTATATCTCGCACACCCACTTTGGATGTTTTTAAATATATGGTCTCCCCTTCACTGTTTTGAATTGGCTCTTCCGGAATCTCCAATACCTTGTTACTTTTTAGTACAGCTCGGTCATTGCTAGTAAAAAAATCAGCCTGTTCTTTGGTGAAAAGATCATAATCATTTTTACCTATCAACTCCTCACGGGAGATGCCCAGCAAAACTTCCCCTCCGCGATTGAAGCGGGTAAAGCGAAGATCGTCAGCCTCCTTCATAAAGATCATTGCGGGAATACTTTCTACTACAGAATTAAGCGTGTTCTTGGCTTCTTCCAGTGATTTTTTAGTTTGTTCCTCTATCAGGATATCGCGGCCAATAAAAAAATAGACTTCTTTTTCATGAATCCGCTGAACGTCCCAGTGGAGTAATTTCCATGAACCATTTTTACAAAGAAATCGATATTCAATTTGAGCGTTTGTTGCTATCGCATCAATACTGCCCAACTCAGCGATGATCCTGTCGAGATCATCCGGATGGGAGAAATCAAATAGAGACGCCCCTACGATTTCCTCGGCGCTATAGCCCAGGGAGTTTATGCAGGCAGGGTTAACATCGCCAAACCTGCCTGAAAAATCCACAATGGCCACCAGGCTGTTGGTCAGCTTGATAAAATCACCAGCAAGCAGGCCTGTTGGTTGATTATTACTCAAAAGAAAACGCCCGTATCTTTGCTGTGAGGAATCACTATAGGAACATCCTTTTTCTAGCTAATTCCATACATTACGTATGACTATCTGGCCATTCAAGTTGAAAGATAACATAACTCTGACTTTTGTCATTGACCTCAACCTAAGCAAAAAAAGTATTATTATAAATCGTTCTTTTCTACACTAGCCGGGCTATAACAGGCGCGGGTGTCCAGCTACTCACCAACCAGTCCCTAATTTTCGGTCACAGTTCGGTAAAGTCTTTTGATAATCGTCTCCATAAAATGGGCCGAGCTCTTTGACGACCGCATTTCTCTCACCCTTCGCCGAAGAAAGGGTCTGGCAAGGCAGGGTTTCTGAGCTTCGCCGCCGCGCCGGCTCCGGCGACCGGGAGGCCGGTTGGATCGAGCAAGCCAATCTGTACCAGCACATTTGCCTGGTCCCACAGGATGTGCTCGTAGGAGACCTTGTCGTTTTCAAACCCGACAATCACCACAAAGGCGACTTCAACCCGCTTGCCGGTGGCCTCGATGCCCGGGAGCATCCAATCAATCTTCGTGGTGTGTGTAAAGGAAATGATGAGTTCATCAACCAGCCGCTCCTCACTGTAAGTCCGCGAGATCGTTTCAAACTCCACATCGGGTGGAAAAAACTGGCCGATCAGTCTATTCGCGTAAAATGTCCGGACACCTTTCGGACCCTGCCCCCCCACCATAGTCGGCACCATCACGATATGCGGATCGGGCGACATCGTCGCCAATGTTTCGTCGAGGTTCCCCGAGAGTTCGGCATCCATATGAGCGCCGAATACGGCATCAAGTTTCTGCCCCAGCTTAGAATTTGTCATGATTGAATCTCCTGAATTACGTTGTGTCGAATGAAGATCCGTCGCCTGTCGGCACTGTTTCAGGCAGCCCCTGCGATCCGCGTCTGATAGTTGCTACCCCACCATCGGAGTTCCGCTCATTATGTGACCTGATTCTCTGCCCTGGGAGCATCGCCAAGCCATTGCTCAAGCATGCTACCGAGCACTTCCAGACTCACTGGTTTGATTAGCACATCATCCATTCCCGCCTCCAGACACTTCGCTTTTGATTCCGACATCGCGTCGGCTGTGTAGGCGATAACCACGGTTTTATGACCGGCTGGCCTGGTACTTTCAATCTGTCGGATATTACGAGTCAGCTCGAAGCCATTCATCCTCGGCATATGACAATCAGTGATGATCAGGGAATAGTTGGTACGATTCAATTTCTCCAAAGCGTCCCTGCCATCAATCGAATCTTCAGTTTTGTAACCAAGCAGCGCTAATTGCCTGATCAGCACTAGCCGATTAAATTCGTTATCGTCAACAATGAGCAATGGGGTCACTTGCGCCGCAGGTGTTTCAGTCACGCTTCCGGATTTCAATAGAGCAGCTTTTGCCGGATTCTCTGCCGGCAACGCGTCGTCATCGTCGATAGCCAGATTCAGGGCCAGCGTCATTACCGTCCCTTTCCCTAATTCACTGCGCAAAGACAAACTGCCTTCCAGCAGCTCAGACAGTCGGCGTGCAATAACCAGCCCGAGGCCAGTCCCACCAAATTCGCGATCAACCTCGTACTTGACCTGGGCGAATGGTTGAAACAGATTCTCCTGCTCCTGCCGACTGATGCCGATTCCGGTGTCTTCTATTTCAATTTCTAGGTGTGCCTTGCCGTCCAGACTTTCCTTCCACCTGGCTCTTATTTCGACCCCCCCTTCGCGGGTGAATTTGATGGCATTGCCAATCAGATTAAACAACACCTGCTTGAGCCTGAGCGGGTCGCAGCGCACGGTTTCGGGTATACGATCGTCATAACGCTGACGCAAATACAGGCCTTTGCGGCTCGCGCCGCTGGAGAAAACCGCCAGCGCAGATTCAATCACTGCTTTCAGTGACATAGGCTCAAGGCGAATTTCAAACTTGCCGGCTTCGATTTTTGAAAGATCAAGCACATCATCAATGATGCCCGCCAGCGCATTGATCGACTCGCGCGTAGCGTGCAACATTTTCGCCTGTTCCTCTGGTGAGTGGGTATGACCCAGAAGCTCGACAAAACCTGAGATCGCGTTTAAGGGTGTACGGATCTCATGTGACATATTTGCCAGAAAGGCCGTTTTCGCCCGATTGGCTACTTCTGCCGATTCCCGCGCGAACTCCAATTCGCCTTGAATCTGCTTTCTTTCCGAAATGTCCTGCATTGCACCAACAACGTTGATCAGCTGGCCAGCTTCATCATGAATGACACTGTACTGCGCCAATACATCCCGTTTTTCACCTGTATCCTGGCGCAGGATGCAATATTCAATGAGAAAAACCGCATCTTGCGCGGGTGTAGCACTGACTCTGACGATTTCATCTCGCACCCGCTGCCGATCTTCCGGAGGACAAAAGCGCTCCAGATATCGATCTAATGACATCTCATACCCACCCTCTGCCTCGGCGGTGGTACCTAACAAGGCATAGAGCCGATCATTCCAGGTTAGACTACCTGTGTTGAGATCGTACTCCCAGGCAGCCAAACCGGTGGCGTCCATCGCCTGTTCAAGCAGGCGGCGATTTGAGATCAATTCCGCCTCAATGTGTTTTCGCTCGGAAATATCGGTGCGGATTGCAACGTATTGATGGGGCTTGCCCTCTTCGTTCAGGAAAGGAACGATGGTCGTGGCAACCCAGTACAAACTGCCGTCTTTGGCCCGATTCTGGATCTCCCCTTTCCAGACTTCACCGCGGGAAATGGTCTGCCACAAATCACGAATGAATTCTTTGGGGTGATAACCGGAGTTGATTATTCGATGATCCTTTCCAATCAGTTCCTCTGGAGAATACTGGGAAATCTCACAAAATTTGTCATTAATAAAAGTAATCCTGCCTCTGGCATCAGTGAAGGCAACGATCGAGTGTTCATCCAGCGCGGTGCGCAAATCCGCCAAACCCAGGTTTGAGGTTTCGATTATCTTGCTTTGTGCCGCAAATCTTACTTTCAGGACGTACAGGCGGTAGGCAAGCCATGCCGCTATGCACAGAACCCCAGCAATGCTTAGCGCCGAAAAAATTGGCATTTATATAATTTCATCCATCGAGCCCCAGGAACCTTCCACAATGCCTTGTGCTGGAATACCGTCCAGCAAAGAGGTACTTGTGCAAAAGCTGCAGACCGGTGTCCAGATTTTCATCGGCACAGCTGCCCACCGCTCCACAATACTCCCCTTTACCCGCCAAGAAAATGCGAGCTCACATTGCTCTACTATACCCAACCCATCATAAGACGTATAAAAAAATCTGCGGCAGCAAGTTACCTTTTACCAGCACACATACGGGGTGCATTCAGTACACTGCGGTGGATCAACTCGACTCTTAAGGCAATTTTTTGAATCGGCAACCAATTGATTATAAATTGACCAAGAAATATCTAAGCCTTTGTTTCTATTTAACTTTATAAGGTTACACTTAGCCTGCGCGGTTCCGGCGAAGCGTCACCGGAATGCACAACAAAGCAGGGCTGATTCCGACAATAGTCCGTTATCGGCGACCCGTTACCTTGCCAACCCTCCTGGAGCCCCACTCAATACATCGCTGTGCGTGGCTCAAAGCACCTGGGTGAGCAAATATTTTCACGACAGGCTGCTTGTATGCACCAGACGCACTCTAAGGCTAAGCAGGCGCATGGGAGGCGTTTGAGGCCGGTGATGTTGACGCTATCACAGCGCTCCCTGACGAACTTATTCCAAAATGCTAAGCGGGAAAGTTCGGAACATCTGTATTGCTCACTCCGTTTAATGTCGGCAAGATACACACGACAGACAAATACATTTCCACAGAAGTAAATCAACGGTTTTTAAAAGGAGTTTAATAATGCCGGGAGTCGCAAATAGGACATCTATTCTCACCGTATTTCTGATTAGTTTGGCATTTGCTACACCGGGTTTGGCGGATCCGTCCGACACTCAGAAGTGTGAGGCGAGTATATATAAAATCATCGGAAAACATGTCAGTTGTACCTCACGTGCGGCAGCGGCGTTTGCGAAAGACGAAAATACCTATAAATACGATCGCAGACTTGCCTCATGCGAGCGGAATTATGAGTGGCGCTACAGTCGAGCATTGGATAAATGGTCTGATGCTTGTCCCACACTCGATGATTCTCCTCACGCAGCCAAAGAACGCGTAGAAACCAGTGTTAGTGATTTTAGCGAGGAAGTCGTTGGGCTCCTCTCGAGCACCCCACCGAATCCCGTGCCGGGCATGGCTATCGTATACAATAATTGCACGCTTCCCGTGAAATTAATGTCACCCACCAACTCAGTGATTAACGGAGTAGTTCTGAACCATTTAGAGAAAGAATCTCTGGATTTGAAGAAGAAGTTTCATAAGGGCCAGGCCAACACAATTCTCGCTGCTCCCGTAACATCAGCCGCTCAATGCACCGCACTGAACTGTTCCACTTGGACAGACATTCTCTATGCGCCTGCTCCTCCGAACGGAGCAACCAATACCACACAACGAACAGGTTCCATGTATGACGGTAGCAACGCGGCATTTGGCGCATATTGCCAGCCAACGAATGCCGCAGCGAATCAATGCACAACTAATTCAGGTACCCCGTGTTGTGGAACAAACATGAACTTTGACAAGAGTTTCGGAACGTTATGGGAGATTACGCCATTTGGAGGTACTGACGGTGACACTGACACTATAGATCTATCGACCAATTATGGCTCGGGACCAAACACGCCCCCGGACCTTTGCCCAACCGGGGGGCCCGATAACTGTGTGATAGCGAGTGCGAATATTTTCTACAACGTTCCAATCGAAATAGAAATGAGCGGAGAGGCCTGCTCATGTGGGTCGCTGGGCTCCAAAGAATCCATCACATGTACAGATATTTCCTGCACAGATGCCTTTCAATACCCAACGGACGATAAAAACTGTTCCTGCTCAAGTGGCGGCCAGCGCGGTTACCTGATCACCTATTGTCCAGACGGCTCATCGCTACCGGCTTTGCCCTCTATACCCTGAAGCCGAGCTTGCGCTTGTACGCCTTATACTTGTCAAACGGCCGCGACTGTAAGCAGCAGAAACTCGTGGCGTACTTCCCGCTGCTCACTGGAGCCGCCCATGGCGGCGCTCAGCGCCTGCATCATCAAGTCCGAAGCTGTGCCCCAGTCTCCGCGACCGGCCGCGAGCACGCCCCGCATCTAGCCCAGCCATTGCACCGCGAGATGACAGTAGTTTTAGGTTAAAGAACCCTGCTAACTCTCTCCTCAGTATTCTTATGTTTACCGATATGAGCACACAACGAACAGACAGTGCAGATATCCCCGCACTTTTCAGCTTCAACCACGGGACTTTCGAGCCAAACGCAATGAAGCTCTGAACATTCAGTTTGGTGGGAAAACAGGTTAACTTGTCACTATCAGGTTAAGCCCAGAAGCTGGGCTATTGGAGGTGGTATATGTCGAGTCAGACTATTACGTTTGAATATGAGAAAGAGACCAAGAACAGTGTTCGCTATAAAGAGGTACCCGCCGAGGGGCAAGCTCCCGTTGTTGGCAGCCTGTACGTGCAGAAATGGTTTGCCGGAACTTCCAGGCTCCTCGAAGTGACAATTGAGAAGAAGGACTGATATATGTAGGGGCAACTCTGGCGGATGTACGTCCACCGTCCAGAGCAATAATCCGGTGCAGCGTTGGAAATGTGCCGGCGATCAGCACGAGCACTTAATCGATGGCCGGTGCCTCGGGTAACTGGTTCAATACTTCACTGGGGTCAATAACGGGACGATCCAGCAAAATATGCCGTTCTTCGCCGCCGCGATAACGTGCAATCAAATCGATCGGGTTCATGCGTACCCCGATAAAGTTGATATCAAAGTCGCTTCGCTCAAACCAGGCATTGGTTGCCTCCAGACTATCGAATATGTCGATTTGCAATTCTATCTGGTTGCCGTCCGGGTCTTTGTAATACATGGATAAGGTCGTGCCGTGGTTAATGCACCAGTAGGGCGTGATGCCGAGACCTTCCAGCCGTTCATACGTGGCAAATAAGTCGTCCAGGGTCTCATAGGTAAAAGCGCAATGCGCCATCCCGTTGACCTGCGGTGGGCAGTCAGCCAGGTGTGGCATATTGAATATGGCGACCCGGTGATGCTCATCGTCATAAGTTAAAAAAATGCCGGCGGGCCCTTCGAACATGGCCTCGGCTTCCAGTACGGTCTTATACCAGAGAACCATCTCGTCGTAGCGCGAGGTCTGAAAAACAATGTGGGCAAACTTCGCAGGGGCGATTTTACCTCGTTCTTTCGCTGTTCTGGGTAAACTCGTTGTCAATGCCATCAATTTCTCCAGGTTGAATATGCAGGGTATGTGTGGGGTATCGACAAGATAACGCCAGGAGGCTGTAAAAATCTACACCACAATCTGTGTGATCAGGGTGGCAGTGCGCGAGCAGTAACTCAAAACCAAACTCAACAGGCGTAGCCGAGCTCTGCGCCCCTGCACAGACCTCATACTCGATTAATCAACAGGCTCGTCAGACTCGCGAAATTGGCCTTCTGAGAAGATGCCATATTGTGCCCACAGCTCTGCAACCAGCGGCGCGATGTCTGCGGGTAGCACGCCTGGATGCTCAGCGTATATATTCTGTACATCGACAAAGAACTTCTCCAACCCGCCGGGGACAAAAACATAGAGCATACGGGCACGATTGGACGTGCTGTTCCGCCAGGTAAACGAGCAACCCTCTGGAATATGAACAACAGTCCCCTCAATAGCATCAACCGTACGATTCTCAAAATCGAAACGTATTTCCCCTTGCAATACATAGATTGTTTGGGACTCCCTGCTATGGCCATGAGGCCGCTGTGGCGGCAGAAAATCCGGAGCAATGTCATAATCCAATACGGCTAGTCCACCCCCAGTCGCTTGGGCGTCAAGTTTTATCGTCAAACTGCTAGCTCCCATCGGGACTGTAACACCCACACCCGGCTCAACAATCAGTGGCTCAGACTTCATCGAAAACACCCAAGGTCAATCAGCTTCATTCGCTGTAGACGCAACAGAATCGCCGACAGTCATCGCACTGTCAATTCTGAGTGGTACCGACAAGTTAATCTGCTGTCATGTTGGTGTAAGCCGGTTCGGCGACACCCAACCGGCAATGCTCAAGCGGGTAGGTCTATTGCATAGTTCGCCGGCTCGAATAGCGCAGCGCGAATCCAGCTATCAGCGCAATCAACAACAATAGAGCCCACTGAGGAAGCGTGGGAATCGCAGTCACACTATCTGGTACGCTGGCTACACGCACAGCAGACCAGATACCTGTTATACCAAGGCCTGACCAGGTCCCCTCGAGATCGTTCGGACCTGTCACCGTACCGGAGAATGTTGCATTGCCCAGGCCGCTTACGGCAACGCCTATTTCGAGTGCGCTGCCACTGATCGTTCCGGAAACTTCGCCGGAGAAGCCAGGGCATGGCCCGCTGACGATAGTAACCGCAGCCGTGCCCGTAAACGTTCCGGGATTACCACCAGACTGTATTAGATCCAAATCGCCTGCCCATACGCAATCACTTGCGCCGGGATTCTGGCTGATGCTGAGCGTGTAACTCCCCGTTACCTCCTGTGCATACAGCGTTGCTGAAGAAAACAATGCGCACAGGAACAATATACTGCTAAATACTTTTTTCATTTACTACTCCCTGAATAGTCGTCAGATTGGGTGGCCTGTGTTTCGGGGTCATCCGTTATTATGTAGACACCCTATTGCCATATAGAGGCAGTAAGTATCTGCGGCAAAGTTTGCCATCTCCGGATACACTTGAGAATCCGAGTACAAATACTCAATTCGTCAGCCAAAATGAAATTGTGCAACCAGCACACTACCCTCCAGACTAAAGAACTTGGCCTGGCGGCCGTGGTGCGCGAAGGAATTATCGATTGATAGAACGTCGATGACAGAGAGCTCACCAACCCACTCACTGAGTATATGTACTTAGAAAATGCGTTTTTTTATAACATTCACGCGCGAGCAATGTTCCGCATACCTGGCTTCCCGGTTATTTCTGAACCGGTGGCCACAGTGAGACAAGTAGCTTTATCTGTGGCGTGTTGTTGCCATTGATTTGAAGCCAGACGAGCTCCCCCGCTTTGAGTTCGAAGGCGAGGATTTTGAAGATAAGCCCGCATCCGGGCTGCATTTCGAATCTTTCAGATGACACCAGGTTACCGTTTTGCACAGCATCTATCCACGCGCCCTGAGAAGCAGATATTCTGTACGTGTCACTTTTATCAGGCGTGAAAACTACTAGGCCGCTATAGGTATTCCATTTGCTCCTATCCTTCTCCGGTACGGCAATAAAGCTTACAGATGAGCGGGAAGCCAGTTCCAGGTCGACGGGTTTTCCCAATGTAATTACTGCTGACTCGTGTTGCGTTTTAGCACCTGGCTGATCGAAAGACTCCAGTCGCTGGCCAACGTCATTGACGGTCTCGATAAAACCGATGTTATCCGATTGCTCATTGGCGAAGGGAGATGATATCCGGGGGAGGGTCTAAAGCATGCCAAAGACAATGCAACCGACAATAATATAGGGGCGCTTTTTGCCCGGCGCCTCGGGTGTGGTAATGCCGGCTCAGACCATCAGTATTGTTGAATGCCGCCAAGATACCCACCAATGGCAGAAACCGCTGCGATTTCTGGTACTACTCTACCGATTTCAACGACTTAAATTGGTAAAACAGGTATGGTGGTTAACTCCATATTGGTTGGCCTGAATGTTGCGGCGAGTCTGAGTGTTGCGACTGGCCAGTTGATGCGTATCGGATGGAATTAACGTAACGGTTGGGGTGAAGCAATTGAAATACATAATCTTCGTTTTACTACTGATAGTGAACCCGGTAGCTATTGGCAATGAGTTAGACGGCCTGATAAAAGAACTGCGGGGCACGAATATATCGCTGGAAACTATTGCGGCCCTGGTCGCCCTCGACAACCCCAAGCTAAAGGTAGGCTACGGTCTTTGCGAGGCCGCAGGCCAACCCTTTTGCAAAGCCAATGGCTCGCTGGGCTACGGCCTTTGCGAGGTGGCCGGTGTTTTGCTTTGCAAGGAGAACGGCAGTTTGGGTTACGGTTTGTGCATGCTGTCGGGCACCAAGAACTGCCGCGAGAAAGGTAGTGTCGGCTACGGCCTTTGCGTGTTGGCAGGAGAAAAAAACTGTAAACCCTGAGCTACTGTCCGGGCGAGTTTGCCACTGGTGGGCTTCTAGCAACTGATTATGGGCATCTTCATAGACAGTATGCGCGGGCATGGTTTGCGTTCCGTCTGTAGAGACGTCCCGCTGACCCAGGAGCGGCATCTGGTCACCCTGCACGTGCGCATTCATGCCGATGCTGATGCCGACGAGTCACTGTATGCGGTTACGACCCGACTGGTCGATGAATTCCATGTCGATCGCGCAACAGTACAAATAGAGAAGAAGCCATGCAAAGAATAGCGACCGCCCTGCTCAGCTTTGTAATCAGCACAGCCGGCTGCAGTGACCACTCCAACAACAACGACCGCGCAGCAGATCAAATTACAGTGCGCTCGCTGCCCTGGGTTGCGGCCGACGATTCACGACTGGTCGACAGCCTCGGGCGCGAGATTGCAGTTCGCGGCATCAATGCGCGAGTGGACGGCTTGTTCGATGTCTCCTTCGAAGACGGCAGGATTGCACTAGAGCCGATACCAGCGTTTTCCCGTGAGGACGCACAGGACATGGTTCGATATGGCTTTAAAGTGCTGCGCCTGCCCGTTAACTGGAGCGGCATGGAACCGCATGAAGGTGAATTTTCAGAGGCGTATTTCGAGACGTTGGACCGGGTTATTGATCTCGCCAGCGCCGCCGGCCTCTACGTATTAATCGATGTTCACCAGGACGCCTGGTCAAAGGAAATTGGAGAAGACGGCGCACCACTGTGGGCAATTGTGCCCCCGCCGAAGCAATTGCTTGAGGGCCGTCTCGATGACCTTGCCGCGCGGCGTGTTTCAACACAGGTAAGAAACGCCTTTCAGGGATTCTTTGAAAATCGCGAGGGCATACAGGACCGCTTCCTGCCTGTGTGGAAACACCTTGTCGGCCGCTATGCCAACCGCCCTGAGGTAATTGGTTTCCAGCCTATGAACGAACCCTTCGTATCCCATTTCGACCCATCACAGAAAACACTGCACGATTTTTATCGCGAAATCCTGCCACCTATGCGAGAACTCGACGACCGGCATCTGCTCTGGCTGGAACCCGGTGTAGTCCGCAACTACCTGAACAGCGCACCGCTGTTGGAGCAGCTGTTCCCCGATGAGAATATCGTGTATTGCCCACATATATATCCCAGCGGCGTGGACGCCTCTACCTATGAGGAATGGAAGACATGGCTGGTCGAAAATTACAGCAGCATGCGTGTCGAAGCCGACTCCTGGGGCGCGGCGCTGGTGGTTAGCGAGTGGGGCACCCACCCCGACGCAGCTGAGTCCGAGGGATATATCCGCGCACAGCAGGAAGCAGCCGAAGCCCTGAGCTCTGGACAAATTACCTGGCTGTGGAAAGAGGACAGCCAGGGGTCGTGGGGGTTTTACGATGTTGACTCGGCTACCGGGGACTGGGTGCTGCGTGAAAACGCCGTCCGACATTTCGCCAAACCCTACGCCCAGGCGGTACCCGGCAGGTTTCTGACACACAACTTTGACCCCGCAACCGGCGTACTGTCTTTTTCCTTTGAATCGTCAGGCAAAGAACAGGGCGAGGCACTGCTCTATCTGCCGCAGCACTGGTTTGACGAGCTACCAACGATCCTCGTCAATGGCAGCACGGTGCCCTATGAGCGCGACCCCCAGACACAGCGCGTGCTGCTGGACCTGGATACGCAGTCAGGAACGTTTACTGTCGAAGTGTATTGATCCGGCAACGCAGTAGCACGCACAACTGCCACGAAACCACGACCAATGGATAGGGCATATAACCGGCCTGTTAATGCGCTGGTATTCACCGCATGGATTGGTGAGCACGTTGCGTTTATCTATGCGAGTTGGCTAGCTCAACACCCGGTACCAGCACTCAATCCATGGCGCTGACTGCAGCTAGGGGATGCCGCCCGATCAGGTTTTCTTACCCACCCTGACCGCAAGCACATCACAAGGCGCACCATGAAGCACCGAATTAGCGGTTGATCCAAGCATCAAGCCGAGGCCATGCTGGCCGTGGGTCCCAAGGACAATAAGGTCAACACCCTTTGATTCTGCCCATGTCTTGATTTCTATCGAAGGCTTGCCAGTGATCACATGGGCCGAGTCCGGACTGATTCCATGCCGACTAACCAGCTCAGAAAGCGTGGAATTAGCATACTCAACTGCTTGCGACTCAATACTGCTCAGATCACCCAATGCGGAGTACATATCAACATAAAGTCCGTACAGCGGCTGTATAACGGTAATAATTGAAATCGACGCACCGTCATCCAGCATAAGCGCTTTTGCGGCTTTCACAATGTGGTCTGATTCTTCACTGGTATCAACAGCCACCAAAATGTTTTTGTATCCCACGTTGAACCTGCCTTTTAGAGTGTTTGCTTGATTTGTTGTTTCCATTATTCACTATGCCAGCGCCAGTTGCGAATTTCTGGCATGTCTTCACCATGTTCGTGAATATATTGTGTATGGTCGATCAGCTTGTCGCGCATAGCCTGTTTTCCATAGGCGGCCCTGGGTCCAAGTTTTGGTACGCGATCTATAACGTCCATCACCAGATCAAAGCGATCGATGTCATTGAGTACCGCCATATCGAAGGGCGTCGTAGTCGTACCTTCTTCTTTATAGCCTCGTACGTGCAGGTTGCTATGATTGGTGCGCCGATAGGCGAGGCGATGGATCAACCAGGGATAACCATGGTAGACAAATATGACTGGCTTATCGGCAGTGAAAATCGTATCGAAGTCGCGGTCGGACAGTCCGTGTGGGTGCTCTGATTCCGGCTGCAATGTCATCAGGTCGACAACATTGACAACGCGTACTCTTAGTTCAGGGAACATTTCACGCAATATTGATACCGCCGCCAGCGTTTCCAGCGTCGGGACATCTCCGGCACAGGCCATCACGACATCTGGTTCGGTACCCTGATCGTTGCTCGCCCATCCCCAGATGCCAACTCCGGCTGCGCAGTGCTTAATGGCAGCGTCCATATCCAAATATTGTGGCTGATGCTGTTTACCGGCAACTATGACATTGATGAAATCCCGCGAACGCAAACACCAATCCGCAACGCACAACAGGCAGTTGGCGTCCGGTGGCAGGAATACGCGAATAATATCGGCTTTCTTGTTCATAACGTGATCAATAAAACCCGGATCCTGATGACTGAACCCATTGTGATCCTGGCGCCACACATGCGAGGTCAACAGGTAGTTCAGTGATGCTACAGGCCGACGCCAGGCGATTTCGCTACTTACTTTCAGCCATTTCGCATGTTGATTGAACATGGAATCCACGATGTGGATAAAGGCTTCATAGCAGGAAAAGAACCCGTGACGCCCAGTAAGCAGGTAACCCTCCAGCCAGCCTTGACAAAGGTGCTCTGACAGCACTTCCATCACCCGGCCGTCGGGTGAGATATGTTCGTCAATCGCTTCAATAGTTCCGGTAAAAACTTTGTTGGTGACGTCATAAAGCGCATCGAGCCGGTTGGACGCGGTTTCATCCGGTCCAAACACACGAAAATTCCTGGCTTTGGCGTTCAGCTGCATGACATCGCGTAGCAATTTGCCCAACGTTCGAGTCGACTCAGCGGTCACCGCGCCTGGTTGCGGCACGGGAACCGCGTAGTCGCGAAAATCCGGCATACTTAATTTTTTCATAAGTATGCCACCATTCGCGTGAGGGTTGGCGCCCATTCGCTTGTTTCCCTGAGGAGAAAGAGCCGCAATATCGGGGTACAGGCGACCGTCTTCATCAAACAGGTCCTGCGGTCGATAACTTTGTAGCCATGCCTCGAGTTGCTGCAAATGTGCGGGCGATTCACGCAGTGATGCAATAGGCACCTGGTGGGAGCGCCAGGTGCCTTCTATCGCGACACCATCAACTTCGACCGGCCCCGTCCAACCCTTGGGAGTGCGCAAAATAATCATCGGCCAGCGCGGTAATACCGAAAACCCATTGTCTCGCGCATCCGATTGAATTTTCTGAATCCGTTCTAAGGCGACATCCAGAATGTCGGCCATGAGTTTATGCATGAGCTCTGGCTCATGCCCCTCAACAAACAGTGGTTCGTAACCATAACCATGGAACAGTTCCTGCAGTTCCTGTTCCTGCATACGCGCGAGAATGGTCGGATTCGCAATTTTCCAGCCGTTGAGGTGCAGAATGGGTAGTACAGTGCCGTCGCTTACCGGGTTCAGAAATTTATTGGAATGCCAGCTGGCCGCCAGTGGTCCGGTTTCTGCTTCGCCATCACCAATCACACACGCCACAATCAAGTCCGGATTATCAAAGGCAGCACCGAAGGCATGAGCGAGAGAGTACCCAAGTTCACCACCCTCATTAATCGAACCGGGGGTTTCTGGCGCGCAGTGGCTCGGTATGCCACCCGGGAAGGAGAACTGCTTGAACAGCCTGCGCATTCCGGTGCTATCCTGCGATATCTGTGGATAGTGTTCGCTGTACGTTCCTTCCAACCAGGTGTTTGCCACCAGCGCAGGACCGCCGTGTCCGGGTCCGGTTACGAACAGCACATTGATATCACGCTCAAGAATCGTGCGATTGAGGTGTGCATAGATAAAATTGAGACCCGGTGTCGTACCCCAGTGTCCCAGTAGCCTGGGTTTGATGTGGTCAATACTCAGTGGGGCTGCCAGTAGAGGGTTGTCCATCAGGTAGATCTGGCCAACTGACAGATAGTTGGCGGCACGCCACCATGCATCGATCTGCTCGAGCGTCACCACTGTCTGTTCAGAAGTATCCGTCATGAGTTGATCCTGTAATCTAATGACAATTGAATATACTGTAGCCAAAGGCACGTTTCATCCGTGGAACCAGAATCAGCACCACTGTGGCTGGAGGCCCATGATCCGCGACATAAAGCACAAGCGCACCTAAACTCAAAGCGATTATAGTCGTTCTGATCAGAAAAACAGTTTTTCAAAATCTCACTGTGAGGTCCATTGGGGATACTGCGTAGCGAACTGTCTTCGATCGAGGTTCAGCTCAATCATAATCCCCCAGGTCGTGCTGTATCCGTGTTGCATGATCTCAATCGGACCGGTTTTCAGCTTCCCCTGTGGGTTTCCACAATAGTTTTTTGTTCCTCTCATCGGTACCGTAAAAATACGGGTTTTTATTTCTCTAATGCCCGTCGCTTGAGTTGCCTGATTACCCTGGTGAGTTGTATGAATCACAATCCGGTAAAGATTCCACTGAAGTCATTCATGTTGCCATTAAATTGCACGATGAGCTGACACTGATATATCGAGAGATTGAAGCGGCTGCAGAAGTTGATTCTGTACGCGAAATATTCGCCACTCTAGCTATACTGGAACACAATGAAAAAATGCGTATGGTGCGCAATGCATTAAAGTTTCAGGACATTATTACCGCCGAAGTCCGTTGGTCGGCCAGCGCTTATGGCATGTGTATTGACTGCAAGGCACCGGTCCCTTGCACAGGTCTCGTTGTCTAGGTCGCCTAGCAAATCTAAGAGACTCCCCATGCGAAATAGAGAATAACCACTCTATCCTGCGCTAGACATTGTCCTGTAAGATTTTCCTTCATGAGCATCATGGAAACAAATAATGACAACTGAGAATGATCCCTCCCTGAAAAAAATGGCAGACGAAGTGCATTCTGTCATTCAGGCTGAGAGACAGCGCGACCGTTTTAGTACGTTGGGCTGGTTGGTCCTTGTCGTGGCTATTGTGTCGGCATTGTTATGGTGGTTCTGGCCAACAGAAGACAGGACACGGTGGCAAACGTACACGCTGGATCGGGCCGACATGGTGCTGACCGCAATGGCAACCGGAAATCTCCAGCCCAAAAGTGAAGTGTCAGTGGGCGCCGAGATATCCGGGCTGGTAAGCGAGGTACTGGTTTCCGAAAACGATCAAATTCATCAGGGGCAGATTCTTGCAAAATTTGATACCGAGGAGCTCGATGTAGCGTTGCAACAGGCAGCGGCGGGCCTTGCTTTAGCTGAGGCATCGCTTTTCGAAGCCACCGCGACGCTTGAAGAAGCGTTGCTGGACGAACGCCGAATCCAGTCTCTGGTGCAACAGAAGTTGTTGCACCAGTCTGCACTGGACTCGGCCGTTGCCACACGCAAGCGGGCTGAAGCGCGAGTCGCCTATTCAAACGCAACCGTGGCGCAGGCCAAAGCGACCATATCCCAGGCTCGCACACGACTGGAAAAGGCTGTTATAACATCGCCTATTAATGGCGTGGTACTGCAACGCAGTATTGAACCGGGAACCACGGTAGCGGCAAGCTTTCAAACACCCGTGCTGTTTTTACTCGCGGAAGACCTGGGGCAGATGGAGCTGCATGTCTCCACCGATGAAGCGGATGTGAGCATGGTTAAAGCAGGTCAGAGCGCCACATTTACAGTGGATGCCTGGTCGAACAGGGAGTTTGACGCGCAGGTGGTAAAAGTCTACCTGTATCCGACTGTCGAAAACAACGTAGTGACCTACACAACGGTGCTGGCTGTTGATAACTCGGAACACCTCCTCCAGCCTGGTATGACGGCGACAGCAACCATTGCCACCGGCAGGCGAGAACAGGTCCTGAGGGTGCCCAACACCGCCTTTCGTTTCACACCTCCGACTACCGAGGAAAAGGGCGGCGGCCTGTTCAGTCACCCGGCGGACCGCAGCGGAGACCAATCTTTGGCATCCGCCAATACCATCTGGATTCTTGCCGGTGAGAAACCCCAGCGTGTGCTCGTTGGCACGGGCTATACCGACGGCAGATATACCGAAATTTTCAGTGATGAATTGTCAGCGGGTGACACGATACTCGTCGGTATCGTGGGGGATGCCGATGAATAGTACGGCGCAGAGTCACAATGAAAATCTGCAGCAGTCTACTTGCTCTCCAGCCATTATCAGTATGCGTGGTATTTACAAAATTTATGGTTCAGGCGCGGCTGAGGTAAGAGCTCTGGATGGCGTTGACCTGATTATCCGGGAGGGTGAATTTGTCGCTATTATGGGGCCCAGCGGATCGGGAAAATCTACCTGTATGAACATGTTGGGCTGTCTTGATGTGCCCTCATCCGGTGAATACCTGTTCCGTGGCGTGAATGTGGGCAGCCTTGATCGCGATGAACTGGCCTTGCTACGCCGGCATTTTATGGGGTTTATTTTTCAGAGTTATAATCTGTTGCCACGGGTCAGTGCCCTGGCCAACGTTGAGCTGCCATTGATATACGAGGGCGTTAAACGGTCCTCGCGCCGGGCGCGCGCTGCCGAGGCATTACGAATCGTCGGCCTTGCCGGCCGTGAATCAGCCACGCCCAGCCAGCTTTCCGGAGGGCAACAGCAACGGGTGGCGATTGCTCGGGCGCTGGTTACCGAGCCTCCGATAATACTGGCTGATGAACCCACCGGGAACCTGGATACCACGATGGCCGACGACATCATGACGCAATTGGCCCAGATCCGTGCAGAGCGAGGCATCACCATTATCATGGTAACCCACGAACCGGATATTGCCCGCTATGCGGAACGCATTCTGTACTTTATTGATGGCAAACTGGTTAAGGACGGAACGCCGGCAGAGATTTTGTCATGAGGTGGCTGGACATCTTTACCATGGCCCTGCAAGCGGTGGTCAGGAACAAACTCCGTTCGTTTTTGACTACGCTGGGCATCATCATTGGCGTTAGCAGTGTCGTCGCCATGGTACACCTTGGCCAATCCGCCACCCAAACGGTCACCGACGAGATTGCCAGTATTGGCTCGAACCTGTTGTTCGTTATGCCGGGCACTGCCCAGCGCGGTCCGGGGGGGGTGCGCACACCTGCCGAACCCTTCGATCTTGAGGATGTGGCGGCAATAGAGCGCGAAATACCCGGGATTCTTGTTGCACCAGGACTAACAACTGTTGCGACCGTTATCATCGGCAATGCTAACGAAGCGATTACAGTAGTGGGCACAAACAACAATTACTTTGCCGTCCGCAATCATCAAATTGCGTATGGCAGAGAGTTTGAAGATGACGAATTGAGTGCCGGCGCAGCCGTTTGTATTATCGGTACTACGCTGATCGATGAGATGTATCTCGGCCAGGAGCCCATCGGTACCACTCTTCGCGTGGGTCGCACCGCTTGCCGGGTCATCGGTGTTCTGGAGGAAAAAGGGCAGTCCATGGGGCAAGATCGGGACAAGACCATCCTGATGCCTGTGAAGGCTGTGCAGCGCCGGCTGGTCGGGGAGCTCGATGTGCCGACCATTTATGTGTCGGCGTTGGTGGATGGCACCACAGGCAGGATTCAGGAAGATATTGAATCGCTGCTTCGACAACGCAGAAATATTACACTGTCAGAAGATGATGATTTCCATGTGCGAGACACACAGGATATCGCAGACGCCCTGGCCAGTACGACCAACACCATGACCATTCTATTAGGCGCTATTGCAGCCGTGAGTTTGCTGGTGGGCGGCATCGGGATCATGAATATCATGCTGGTGTCTGTGACCGAGCGCACGCGGGAAATAGGTATTCGCCTGGCGATAGGTGCCCGGGCTCACGATGTTCTGATGCAATTTCTGGTTGAGTCGGTTGTGTTGTCGACTCTCGGAGGCATTATCGGCTTGTTACTTGGTATCGGCGGTACCTGGCTGGCGACGTCCCAACTGGATATGCCACTTATACTCTCTCCCGGAGTCATGCTGCTGGGGTTTTGGTTTTCTGTCGCAATAGGCGTTATCTTTGGTTTCTTCCCGGCGCGCAAGGCCGCACGGCTCAACCCAATCGATGCCCTTCGCCACGAGTAACGAAGTTATGCTGTGGATATCCCCAATACCGAGTTGGAGAAAGTTGAGGTATGTCTCTTGTATGAACTTTCTTAATACTGCTTCAGGGTTCATCGCAGCGTGGTGTTTTATGACGAGATTGGCTAAGGAGTATTTTTACTTCGGGTAATGTAAATATTGTTGGAAATACTTTCACTAATGTTTCCAGAAAAATTATTGGGAGTTTATTGAGATGAACGAAAAGGTGCTGATGCAAGTTTTGAATGAAGCCTTGTTGGATGAGTACAAGGCACGAGACACATATAGAAAAATAATAAATACCTTCGGTGCTGTTCGCCCTTTCGTCAATATCGTTGAAGCTGAGCAGAGGCACATCGAATTTCTGCTGCCACTTTATCAAAAATACAGTATTCCGTTACCACCTGAGCCTGACCCGGAACAGATTGTTGTTCCGGAAAGTTTAATGGAGGCTTGTAAAGCCGGGGTTGCTGAGGAAATAGAGAACGTCTCCATGTATGACCGACTCATCGAAATGACAGATCTGCCGGATGTAATTGAGGTGCTTCAACGTCTGCAGGCCGCGTCCAGGGATAATCATTTACCTGCTTTCCAGCGTTGTGTGGAGCGAGGGGGCGAGACGGGTAATGGACGAGGACGCGGCAGACTTTCTGGTGAGGGCCGCGGTCCTGGCAGGGGACCTGGCCGAGGAAGGCGGGGCAATAACTAAGCCCCGCTACTTTGATAACAGATTGTGATCAACTAAGGCAGTTTCTGTAAAACTGAAGCTATGAAGTATATTGGAGCTCACGTCAGCGCGGCAGGGGGAGTTGAGAACGCCCCCCTCAATGCACAAAAAATTGGTGCAACCGCTTTCGCCTTTTTTACCAAAAACCAGCGGCAATGGCATAGCAAGCCCCTTTCTGAAGTGAGTATCAGCGCCTTCAAGGCTAATTGCGCAGAGTGCGGTTATACACCTCGGCAGATCTTGCCTCACGGCAGCTACCTGATAAACCTGTGTCACCCGGAGAGAGAAGGACTAAAGAAGTCACGCAACGCTTTCCTGGATGAGATGCAGCGCTGTGAACAACTTGGACTTCAGTACCTCAATTTTCACCCAGGCAGCCATTTGAAGAAAATTAGTGAATCGGAGGGGCTCGCGCGAGTGGCAGAATCAATCAACATAGCACTGGACGTGACACAAGGCGTGACTGCCGTGATCGAAAATACTGCAGGCCAGGGTAGCAATCTCGGGTATCGTTTCGAACACCTGGCGGAGATCATCGATCATATCGATGACAAGTCCCACGTGGGAGTTTGTCTGGATACCTGTCACAGCTTTGCCGCAGGCTACGAACTTAGGGACATCGAGGGCTGCGACAGAACCTTTGCAGAGTTTGACCGCATCGTCGGTTTCGACTACCTCTGCGGCATGCACCTTAACGGGTCAAAAGTGGAATTGGGTAGTCGGGTTGATCGCCACCACAGTTTGGCGCAGGGCATGCTGGGAATGACAGTATTTGAGTACATCATGGCCGATTCCCGCTTCGACGAAATCCCGATGGTCCTCGAGACCATAGATGAGTCGATCTGGCCAAAGGAGATCGCACAGCTGAAAAAACTGGCCGGTGAGAATCAACTGGATCAGGATGCGGGGTGCCGGTAATTATCACTTTTTCAGCTGACGCCACAAGTAGACTTCATGCTGCCTTCTGCATGTGTTTCGGTGGCAAGCCTCCATTTTTTTGATGTGTGGTTACAACAAATCACCGAGATACGTCATTGTTTTCAACCGCTCAAACCCCAGATTCGGTTATACCCTGTTAAGGTAACGCATGATTCGCTCGAGGGAGACGCAAGTCGTCATGAAAGAGGTGAACCAGCTCGCCGCATTTGCCAAGCGCAGCGAAATTGTGGCGCAAAGCCTGGCAGTGAATCCAAAACATGGATTGGATGACAATGAGACCGTCGAGCGACGAAACCGCTATGGTCCGAACCAGTTGCGCGCTCACGCAAAGCAAAGCGTCTTTGTCATTCTGGCGCATCAGTTCAAAGGTGTGATCATTTGGCTTCTGGCGTTTGCGGCGGGGCTGTCCTTTTACTTTCATGACATTGCAGAGGGCGTCGCGATTGTCGTCGTTCTGGCGATCAATGCCGTGATCGGTTTTGTAACAGAGCTGCGCGCCGCACGCTCAATGGAGGCGCTGTTGAACATCGCCTCGGTCACCACCCGGGTTCGGCGTGGGGGAAAGGAGGTGCGCATCGATGCGCATGATCTGGTGCCGGGCGATATCGTTCTGTTGGATGCGGGGGATATGGTCGTCGCCGATTTGCGGCTTGCCGAGGCGTCGAACTTGCAATGTGACGAATCCGTGCTAACCGGGGAGTCCGTACCCGTGGCCAAGCAGACTGAACCGGTTTCACCGGATGCGGCGATCGGAGACAGGGCCTGCATGGTCTTCAAGGGCACCGCGGTTACCCAGGGGTCGGGGATCGGTATTGTGACCGCCACCGGGATGGAAACTGAACTCGGTCATATTAGTCATCTGGTGCAGACCGCTGAATCCTCGACCTCGCTGTTGGAAAAGCGTCTTGACCGACTGGGGCATAGGTTGGTCTGGCTAACGCTGGGGCTTGCTGCATTGGTGATCGGTGCGGGGATTTTGCGCGGCCACGAGATGGCAATAATGATTCAGACTGGCGTGGCGTTGGCGGTTGCGGCAGTGCCCGAAGGATTGCCGGTGGTCGCCACGCTAAGCCTGGCGCGCGGCATGTGGCGCATGGCTGCGCGCAATGCAATCATTTCGAACCTGTCGTCGGTGGAAACCCTGGGCGCGACCACGGTAATTCTCACTGACAAGACCGGCACGCTGACCGAAAATCGCATGACGGTTGTACGCTACCTTGTCTCCGGTGAGCAGGTGGACCTGGAAAGGCAGGGTGAAACCGTGCAATTCAACAGTGACGGGCACAGGGTTGACCCCGGACAGGACGCGCGCCTTGATGCATTGCTGCGGATCGGGGCGCTTTGCAGCGGCGCATCGATGGGCCAGGGGGACGAGCCCCCTTCTGGCGATCCTATGGAGCTGGCGCTGCTGCATGTCGCACGGCAGGCTGGAATGGGGCGTGAAACGCTGTTGACCGAATACGAAAAAGTCGGTGAACACGCCTTTGACCAGGTCACCAAGATGATGGCAAGCGTGCATCGGGACGGCGACGGGTTCCTGTATGCGATCAAGGGTGCCCCGGAGGCAGTGATCGACGTTTGCACTCAGGTTCTTGGTACGGACGGTGTTCAGGACATGGACGCCGCTGCACGCACAGATTGGCTGGACCGCAGCGGTATTGCGGCCGGTGATGGGCTGCGCCTGCTAGCGATGGCAATGAAGCACACGGAGCGCGATGATGCGGCGCCCTACGAGAACCTGACGCTCGTCGGGATGGTCTGCTTGCACGATCCTTTGCGCAGCGATGTCGCCGGGGCCATCGCCGCCGCCCGCGCTGCAGGTGTGCGCGTAGTAATGATGACAGGCGATCATGCCGACACCGCCTCCACCATCGCAAGCGAGGCCGGATTGGGCACGGGTGACAGCGACCTGAAGGTGATCGAGGGGCATGAGCTGACCGATCTCGATCCTGAAACCATTGACGAGTCCCTGCGAGACCGTATCCTCGCCGCTGACGTCTTTGCCCGTGTCGCTCCCGCAACCAAGCTGAACCTTGCGACGCTTTATCAGAATAGCGGCCATATCGTGGCGATGACGGGTGACGGCGTGAACGACGCCCCGGCACTGAAAAAGGCCGATATCGGCATAGCGATGGGACAGCGTGGCACCGAAGTAGCGCGCGAAGCGGCACATATGGTGCTGAAAGACGACTCCTTTGGCACGATTATCGCTGCCATGCGGCAGGGGCGTGTGATCTTCGACAACATCCGTAAATTTGTTATCTATCTGATGTCGTGCAATGTCAGCGAAGTCCTGATCGTCGGCCTGGCCGTCGGCGCGGGTCTTCCAATGCCCTTGCTGCCGCTGCAAATTCTGTTCCTGAACCTTGTGACGGATGTTTTTCCCGCCTTTGCTCTGGGGCTTGGTGCAGGCGACGAAACCGTTATGCGCCAGCCACCGCGTGACCCGACGGAGTCGATCATCGATCGTAGTCGCTGGATTACCATCGGCATTCTGGGGGGAGCGATCACGCTGACGACGCTTGCCGCATTCTGGCTGGCACTTCACTGGTTGCTACTGGAAGTTGGAGCATCTGTCACGGTTGCCTTCCTTACGCTGGCGTTGGCGCAGCTGTGGAATGTGTTTAACGTGCGGGTGCCGGACGGGCGTGTTTTCGTGAACGAAGTGACACGCAATCCCTGGATTTGGGGAGCTATCGCTCTGTGTCTTGCTCTGATCGCGGCGGCGCTTTGGATGCCCGGCCTGTCTGGCATCCTGAAATTACCCGATCCAGGCCGTACCGGGTTGCTGTTGGCTGCGAGTGCAAGCTTTGTCCCCCTGGCGATAGGACAGGTCTTTATCGCTTTCTGGCCAGCATCAGTCCCTAACGGAGAAAGGGCAGCCTCGTAAGCGGCCTCGTGTCGCAAACCTTGCGCCAGTTCACGCCACGCCGCCTGACCCAGAGCTTTAACTTGCAATAAGTGGCTGGCTGCGTGCTCCAGAATATCTTGCTTATGAGCCAGAATGTCGCAGGCCTGCTCTGTTACCTCCACGCGGATTAATCAGGCGGTTGCGCTTTTCCAGTGCACAGAAAATCTAGTTGATGCATCAACTTAATGACTCTAGAATATCTGCCTTGTGAAGTTTGGTGTATCCGATGACCCGTTCAACTAAAAAGACACAAAGTCGCTGGCTGATATTCAGCATTTTATTTGTCGCTGCAGTGGCGGGTGTTGGCGTTGCGGTATGGTATTTCTGGGAGGCGCGTTGGTACGAAACAACAGACAACGCCTATCTCACTGGTAACCTGATTGAAGTGAGTGCACAGATCGACGGTACGGTAGTTTGGATTGGCCCGGAACAAAATCAGGCAGTCACTCGCTCGCAAGAAATACTGCGTCTGGCCGACGGTGATGAATTAGAGTTACTCGAATTGCGCAAACATGAACTCGCGCTGGCAGTGCAGGATGTACTCACGCTACGCGCTGAGGTTAAGCGTCTGGAGGCCGAGCGACGGCTCAAAGTTGTCACTCACGATCTCGCAGTAGATGAATATGAGCGCCGCAAGCGACTTTACCCGCAAAACATGGTGTCCAAAGAGGAATTGGATTCTGCTCGAGCACGTGAGGCCGAAACTCGTGTGGCGCTGGAAACCGCTAAGCTGGCGCTTCAGAAATCCCAGGTAAGGGCAGGCGAACAGGCCTTGAACGAACATCCGATGGTCAGGGTTGTCGCAGCTCGAGTGCGCTCTGCCTATCGGGACTGGCGCAAAACGCAAGTTATCTCCCCGGTAGACGGCGAGATAGCCCGTCGCAGGGTGCAGGCCGGCCAAAGCATCAGCAAAGGTGCTCCACTGTTTACTATCGCAGAACGCAACAACGCGTGGATTGAGGCCAATTTCAAAGAAACCCAGCTGCGCCACATACGCCCGGGCCAACCTGTGGAAATTTACAGCGACCTGTACGGCTCAGACTTCTCGCTCAAGGGTACAGTGCAAACCATAGGCACCGGCACGGGTTCAGTATTCTCCTTGCTGCCACCGCAGAACGCCACCGGCAACTGGATCAAAATCGTGCAGCGTGTGCCGGTACGCATAGTCTTGAATGGCGGCTTCGACCAGCTACACCCTTTACCCTTCGGTAGCTCTATGGCAGTGCGTGTTGATACGCATGATCGCAGTGGCCAGCGGCTGCCGCAGGTTGCAAGCACCGGCCCCGTCGCGGATGCCGATATCTATAGTTACCTCGATAAGGGCGCAAATGAACTGGTTGCCCGGATAATCGCCAGCAACCAGAACTGAGCGAGCCAGACGGCCATGGCTACGGACAATAAACATACCTACTTGAGCGGTCTACCGTTGGTGATCGCCACCCTGGCGGTTGCGCTTGCCAGTTTTATGAATATTCTCGACACCACCATCGCGATCGTGGCCCTGCCCACAATCTCTGGCAATCTGGGAGCAACGGCCTCCCAGGGCAGCTGGGTCATAACGATATACAGCGTTTGTCTAGCAGTGGTGCTGCCCTTGTCGGGCTGGATAACTCGTCGTTTTGGTGAGGTGCGTGTCTTTTGTATCGCCATACTGATGTTTACATTAGCCTCCTGGCTGTGCGCTATCGCAACCAATTTTAATGAACTGCTATTGTTTCGCGCGCTCCAGGGTTTTACCGGTGGCTTATTGCTGCCCCTGTCACAATCACTGTTACTGCGCATGTATCCTCCGGAAAAACACGGCCTGGCACTGGGGATCTGGGCAATCACCAGCGCAGTGGCGCCCGTGCTGGGCCCCGTTCTGGGCGGTTATATAACCGATAACTTTGGTTGGCCCTGGATCTTTCTGATCAACGTACCTGTTGGCGTTTTTGCAGCATATTTCTGCTGGAAAATACTGCGAAGTATCGAAAGTGAGGTTCACCGTGAACCGGTAGACTTTATTGGTCTGATTCTGCTCATGGTGGGTGTCATTTGTTTTCAACTGGTGCTGGATAGAGGCCACGAGCTGGATTGGCTTGCTTCCAACCAGATCAGGGTCATGCTGGTAATTTCTGTGCTGTTTTTTTTCCTGTTTCTGGCCTGGGAGTGGGGGGAGCCGCACCCTGTAGTCGACCTGTCGCTGTTTACTCACCGAAATTTTGTCCTCGGCTCATTGCTCATTTCCATTATTTACATCTGCTTTATACTGGCCACGGTTCTCACGCCTATCTGGCTCCAGACCACCCAGGGATATACCGCTACCTGGGCGGGGATGGTAATGGCGCCTTTTGGAATTCTGCCGCTGGTATTGATGCCACTGATAGGGCAGCGCATGCGACTGTGGGATGCCCGTCCGACAATCACTTTTGGTATCGCAATTTTCGTTATGGCGTTTTATCTGCACGCACAAATCAGTGTTGACTCAACCGCAGACTATATCGCCCTTTGTCGCTTTTTAATGGGGGCCGCTATGCCTTTTGCCTGGATGCCCCTGATGTTATTGGCTCTGGTGGGCCTGCCTGCAGATAAAATGACTTCGGCTACAGGGCTCTTCAATTTTTTGCGTATGCTGGCGTCGAGCCTGGGCACGGCTGCAGGTGTCACTTTGTGGGATGATAGAACGATCTACCACCGAAACCAGTTGGTGGAAAATCTGGCCGTTGACTCTCCCCAGTACCAGCAGACGATGGACCTTCTTACCCAGCGGCTGCCAGACGCACAAGCCGCCCTGGCAGCTCTGGATGCCGCGGTGGGCACGCAGGCTCGTACTCTGGCGCTGGATGACATTTTCTACTTGAGCACAGCAGTGATACTTCCTCTCGCCTTTTTCGCCTGGCTACTCCCGGCACACGCCGAGACCAAGGACGCATCTGCATGATCGATATCGCAAACAGCGAAGCACGCTATCTGGCACTGCTGCACCGGCAAATGATGAAGCAACTGGAGCGAGAGCTCGCGCCACTGAACATAGGCCCTGGCCGCTATCTTTACCTTTTCAGTTTATATATACGCGATGGGCGTCGACAGCAGGAACTGGCTGATACTATCGGTGTAGATAAGGCAGCCGCAACCCGCGCCCTGAGCCGGCTGGAGGAGTGTGGTTATGTCAGGCGCCGCGCCGACAAGGAAGATCGTCGCGCTGTGCGGGTATACCTCACTGCCAAAGGGCGCAAGTTGCGTCCGGAGCTTGAAGTGGCTGCGATACATTGTATCGAAAACCTCACCAGTGAGCTGGCGGGTGATGAGCGCCAGGAGTTACGCCGTTTGCTGGCGAAAATGGCGTTGCCGCTAGCGGCTCCATAAGGTGAGTTCGGGCATTACCAGGTTTTAGCAATGTTATTATCCCTCCCCCCAAATTAATCTCACTAGCGCACGGTATAAAATGGACTTTCAGTATTACAAAAACAAAGTACAACAGGTTTCAGAGTTTCCCATTGATCGTCGGTGGGGTCAGGGGCGAAGCGCCTTCGGTGGCCTGACCGCTGCTCTGCTGTTGGCTCACATCGAACACAAAACTGGCTTTACCGATCGCGACCTGCGCACTATCAATATCCATTTTTGCGGCGCTGTCATCCTCGATCATCCCTGTAAATTCACTCACCGTGTTTTGTCTGAGGGAAAGTCAGTCTTTCAAGTTGAAGGGCAGCTGCTACAAGACGGCCAGGTAAAAACCCAAATAGTTGCCTGCTTTAGTGCGCAAAGAGCGTCGTCTGTTCAAGTGACACATAAACCCGTGTTCGCCAAAAAAAGTGTGTCTCAGTCAATGAAATTTCCACTCATCAAAGGTGTGGTACCAGCCTTCTTTGCCGATTTTGATCTGCGCATTACCGATGGCAACTTGCCTTTCAGTGGGTCCGAGCAGTTAAAACTGGCAGGGTGGATGCGTTTTACTGACCCGGTAGAACCACTCAATGATAGCGCCATGTTAGCCCTCATCGATGCCTGGCCACCGGCAGTGCTACCCATGTTAGATAGCCCGGCACCAGCCAGCTCCATTACCTGGAATGTTGAATTTATCCAGCCGCGCGCCCCGTTACAAACCGATGACTACCTGTTCTATGACTGTGATGTGGTGCAAGCAGACTCCGGGTATGCCCATACAGAAGCGAAAATATTTCACCCCAATGGCCAATTGCTGGCTCTGAGCCGGCAGTTGGTTGGCCTCTACGATAATCGGGGCAGTAAAGCGTCGGCTGTAGCTTAGAAATTCTCCCCGGCATGGAGCAGCAGGTTACTGCCAGTGAATCCGGTGCTTTAGTCCTGCATATAAAATGATCACTCCGCCTTGAAATCCGTTTCATCGCCATCAAAGCTGAAAGTCATTGGTAGGGAAACCCAGTGACTACCGCCCTGAGGAGTCGCGCCATTCAGCGCAATCCCAAAGGTATATTTATCTCCTTCAGTGAAACCTGGCCTGCCCTCGGCATCGTTTAACTTGCCGCGTATAGTCACGCTCCATTGCCCATTACGGTAACTCTTGTCGACTGAGATGGATTTTGCCGGTTCCCAGCGGGTCTCGGCGAGTACCAGGCTTTGTTCGACCGTGGATGACTGCAGTTGAATGCGCCACAATTCCGCAAATTCGCCCTGGGCCACCATTTTTTCCAGGGCCTGAGCGTCTTTGATTAATGCGGGCTCGCCCGGGTGCGTCGGCGGCACCCTGGATGCACTCAGGTATTTGCCCGATTGTTGGTCGCGGTCCTGACTCATGCCCGACATGTCGCTGTGGCAGGCGGCGAAGCAACCACTATTCCTGATGGCCTCGTTTTCCTGGCCACCCCACATAAAGGCGATGGATGATTCGTCCTTCGGCCCCTGCCATTGGAGCGATATAAGCAGTTGATCGGCATTTACGGCAAAGGCGACCTGGATATTTCGAAATGGCTCTTCCCGGCCAGCTGCTTGCGCCTCGCCCATAGCCGCTTCTTCATCACGGTGACACTGCTGGCAATTCCTGCCCTGGCGCATGGCCTGCGAGCCTGGATGTGACTCACGCAACCAGTCACTGTCTGCGGCGCCCGGGTAGAACAGGGTTATCTCCTTGCTGCTGAAGGCTTCCGGTACCATCGCGGTCACACTGTCGGCGGCGGCATGAGCGATACCTTGATGACAATCCAGGCACGTGTGATCCGCTTGCTGCGTCTTTTGATGAAAGCTATCGGTGTTATTCGGGGACTCGTAAAAATTCTCCAAAATGCGAGGGTCATGGCACACCCGGCACCCCGCCGAGTCGTTTTGCAGCATCTCGTTCTCGGCGGACTCATGATCGTGAGGGTTGTGACAGACGCTGCAGGGCGGATTGCGGTCGACGATCTCCTGCATTCCGTGAATGCCCCGTTTCTGCGCTTTGTGGCAGATAGTGCAGACATCCGCCTGCTGCTCCTCAAACATCACCTTATCCTCCCATGTCAGAAGATCGTGACAGGTAACGCAGGTGAGGTTATTGAACATATGCAGGGAATGCCGCCAGTTGCGAGCTGTATCCTGCTCGTGACAGGCCAGGCACTGCGAATCCTGCGCTGCGGGTGATGCGGTCCAGCGAGGGCCAAAGCTTACATCTGGAGAGACCTCGGTGGGCGCTCCGGTATGGTCAGTGCTGGCGCCATGGCAATCGGCACAACCATGGCGCCCTGCCATAGCCTCGTTGTCGCCGGCAAGGCCATGGGAGCCGGCCAACAACGCATGGACTTTCGCATCCGGCCCAAAGTCATGACAGCCCAGACAAGCAGCGGAATCGGCGGCGGCTTGCTCCTGATTATCCAGAGCGTAGCTGCTGCTGGTTGCAAGTAGCAGAACAGTAAAAATCATGTAAAGTGCTTTCATTGCCTGGCTTCAGATCCCTTTGTCTCGACACCCTCCATGATGCCTATAACGGCTTGAACTGGGAAGACCAGCCGATATAGGGTATCGATAAGTTGGTGTTATCGAGATATTTTATCGACGCTCAGGATGCCGGACATAAACGAGGCCGTCAGGCTTGCCCTTCCACCTCGGCGAGCGCATTTTTCAAAGCGTCAATAGTCAGCGACCGGGCCGCTCCCTCGTCCACCTCTGGCACGTCCCACTCCATGATACGGATATACTTCTTCAGCAGGTGCTCCACATCTTTCACGATCTTGTCGTGGTGACGAGCGAGCTCGATTTTTTCCATGTCGGCCATTGCGTATTACCTCTAAAGCACTGAAAAATTCCGGGACCGATCTTTTCGCGAACATTCAACATGATTCATTACCACATTATTACGTAATCCCGAGCGATTTCGACTCCCTCTCCCTGGCACAAACTCGATCCATGACGAAATTTCTACTATGGGCACAGTACCAACTCATATACGACATAGTATAGACACGGTCGACTTGGTCATTTCTCCCAGAAGACGCATTAGCGCAACCTACTATTTGTGCTTTAGCACTTCTTCAATCATGTGAATATCTAACGTTTCTTTGCTAAGTAGCTCTTCAACCAATCGATCCAGATCGTTACGGTGTTCCAATAGAATAGCGAACGTTGTTTGTTCTGCTTCCTTTATTATTCTGTGCACTTCTTGATCAATGGTTGTGGCAGTTTTTTCACTGAAATCCTTTTCTTGTTGTATCTCATAGCCCAAAAAAGGATGCTCGGAGCCGACTTTAAAATGAATTGGGCCAATGACATCGCTCATGCCCCATTGGGTCACCATCATTTTTGCCAGATGCGTCGCTTGTTCTAAATCATTAGAAGCGCCTGAACTCGTATCATCTAACACAATTTTTTCGGCTACGCGTCCGCCTAGCATTACTGATAGTCGTGTTTCTAAATAAGATTGCGTGTAATTGTGGCGGTCCTCAAGTGGGAGCTGTTCTGTTGCGCCTAATGCTCTGCCGCGTGGAATGATGGACACTTGTCGAAGCGGATCGCTATTGGGTAAAAATAATGCGGCAATGGCATGGCCACTTTCGTGAACGGCAGTTCTTTTTCTTTCAGATGGATTTAATAAATCTTTTCGCTCACTTCCCATAATGATTTTGTCATGGGCTTGATTAAAATCGTCTCTTGTTACGATATCAGATTTTTTTCTCGCCGCGAATAATGCGGCTTCATTAACAAGATTGGCGAGATCAGCTCCAGAAAATCCGACGGTCATCCCGGCCAATTCGTTGTAATCAAAATCTGAAGCAATCGGTACTTTACGAGTATGTACTTTCAGGATTTCTATTCTTGCGTTTTTCTGTGGTAATTCAAAAGTTACTTTTCTATCGAATCTGCCCGGCCTCAATAGTGCTGGATCCAGCACATCGGGGCGGTTTGTTGCAGCTAAAACCACAACAACTTCACCGACTGAGAATCCGTCCATCTCGGCGAGAATTTGATTGAGTGTTTGTTCTCTTTCGTCATTGCCGCCACCCAGGCCTGTGCCGCGAACACGACCAACGGAATCAATTTCGTCGATAAAAATAAGAGCGGGAGCTTTATCTCTTGCTTCCTTGAACAGATCTCGAACACGAGAGGCACCCACGCCAATAAACATTTCGATAAA
The DNA here is from genome assembly GCA_963977485.1 of uncultured Haliea sp. Classification (GTDB taxonomy): domain Bacteria; phylum Pseudomonadota; class Gammaproteobacteria; order Pseudomonadales; family Halieaceae; genus JARRPM01. The sequence continues at coordinate 164,259 of CAXBOW010000001.1, read as the reverse complement.
TTCTGATCCACTAATACTCAAGAAAGGCACTCCGGCTTCGTGAGCAGTGGCTTTGGCTAACATGGTTTTACCTGTCCCCGGTGGGCCCATCAATAAAATACCTCGCGGCATTCTTGCACCAAGTTTTTCAAATCCTTCAGGATTTTTCAAATAATCAATTATTTCTTGGAGGTCTTGTTTAGCTCCCTCTACGCCTGCGACATCATCATAACCAATTTCATTGCCTTTGGTTTCGAACAGTTTCGCGTTGGACTTTGAGAACCCCATAAAACCCTCTTTCCCACCCAATTTTTGTTGTAGCATTCGGCTTGAATAGACAAAAAAAGCGAGAATAAACAACCAGGGAACAAAGCCTATTAGAATGGAAAGCCATTGCGGATCAGCAGAAGACTTTGCTGAAATATCAATCCCGTTTTTTTCGAGCAACGGTAACAACTCTGTGTCTGAGGCCGGCGGGATCACAGTATGGAATGTTTTCGGTTTATTTTCGGTTCCTCCGCTATAGATACCGTAGATTTGATCGCCTCTGAAAGAGATGGACGATACTTGGTTGGAAGTGACCGCCTTTTTAAACTCGGTATACGAGATTTCTGGCGTTTTTGCGCCAAAAAAACCAGCAAAAATGGAATACGCAGCAAAGATCACCATTAGCCACATTAACGTGTGAGCATCAAAAGGATGCGGTGTTTTCTGTGATGTTGATTCTATATTTTTAGTGGTGTTGCCATTACTGTTTTTGCTGTTTGTCATATCGTCCCGGTTTAGAGCTGAATAGATCATTGAAGTACGAATTATGCCACCTCTTCCTAATGAACATACCCTCTTTCACCTTGGATGACGATAGCCTTTTATGTGTGTTAGCAAGGAATGGGATAAGATTTTTCAGTAAATTTCAATGGTTTTGACACAGACATCGCCTCTTCGTAGGAAGAGGTGCCACCACCGCTGGTGTGGGCTGGCTCGACTGTCCCCGGCACCTCCTGAGACACCCCTATCCACAGGGAACTAAAACCACAACACCAAGTGGATTTACGTAATTCCCACAATTCATTACGTACAATGCCAAATAGCATATGATGAAGGTTTGGGTAATTATTATGCTAGGGAGTAGTGATTTTTTGAAGGAACCTCATCATGACATCGAATAAACGAAAAATGCAATTGCATGCAAGCTATCAAGAGATGATTGATAGTGTTGAAGAGTTTGTGGTGAAAGAAGGTAAAACCTTGCATCAAGCATTTCTAGCAGCGGAAGAAAAACTTGGTAATTCCAAAGAAATGAGCAAAGAAGAAATTCAGCAAGCGAGCAAAGAATTAAAGGATAACTTACGCTTATGGGCCGAGGCCGTAGAAGGTGTCAGTAAAGCCTATAAAGACCAGATAAAGTTTGACCTGGCCTATGCAAAAAGTTCAGTTTGGGAAAAATTGCAGAGCATTGCCAATACAAACACAGCGGAGTTGATAGAATTCACAACAACGCTCAAAGAAAGAGCACAAGCGGCCGTAACGGAAAATCATCTTGCCGCGCATCAGGAACACAATCAATGGGGATCTGAACATGCCCTATGGCTTGACGAAATCGAGTTCTGGAAAAAAGGACACGAGCAAGCACTGACCAAACTAGTGGCGATAGAAAAGGCACTGAAGCAGCAATCAACGTCACTGGCTGAACACGCTCAGGCCATTAAGGATCATGCTGAAACTGCTCACGAACACGAAAAGATCATGAAAAATGCTGAACAGGATACAACCAGCAAAGTTTTCGAGGTAGCAGATGAGAATGAAACCACGACACATCAACAAGAACGGAAACTACATATGCAAAATGCAGAATTGCACCTTGCATTGAAAACCCATCATTTCAAAATAATGGCGATGATCAATACACTTTATAAGGAAACACACAAAGCAGAATAAGGGAGTATCGCCGCAACATATAGCGGCGATACAGGCCCCATCAGAAGGTATCACGGTCGATCAAAACAGGTAACGAAGTCCTGCCGCAACGGATATCCCCGATTCCGGCGCTACATCCCGCAGGAATGAGGTGCTCAGGCGGATCTGTTCGTTGCCGATATTCTCCACTTCGAAAAATGCGATGAGCTCGCCACCGTTGCCGCCTAAAGGAATACGGTATTCCCCGCCTACATCCCAACGTGTGTAGCTTTGGGTGCTACGCTCAAAATCGCCGGGCTTGTCCTGATCATCTGCATACTGCAAACGAGTCCAGATATCCATGCGTTCGAAAGACCAGGACAAGCGGCTACCGATCCGTGCCGGCGGGAGCCGTGGTACATCGCCACCCTCATCCAACTGACCGTAGATCACATCACCAAATACGCCCAAGCGAACTTCGCCTCCGGCTAGCTGAGCAAGACCAAACTCACTGTCAAACTCGCCGCCATAGAACTTCGCATCGTTCTGAACATAGGCATATATAGGCACCTCGTCTTCTTCAAAGCCCGTGTTGCGCAGGTTGATATAGTCCGTAAAGTTGTTGTAGAACGCCGTCAGCTGAACAAAGTCGTTGCCATCCGACCAGCGCAATGACAAGTCGATATTGTTTGAAGATTCAGTATCCAGGTTCACATCACCCAGTTCGATAGAATTGGTGGCGGCGTGAATAACATACTCCGCCGGGTTGTTGGCTTCTATATTGGAGTACAGTTCTTCATCCGTTGGCGCCCGTTGGGCACTGGAAAGCGCCAGCCCTGTCTGCCACTCGTCGGCAAACTGCCACAGCGCTGAAAGTGAAGCACTGAATGCATCGAAGTCCTGCGAGTCGGTTACGGTGGTTTTCGGATCGCGTTCAGTCCAGTCGTAGCGCAGCCCTCCTTCGAGTATCCAGTCACCGAGATGGCGGTCCTCCAGTATAAATACGCCGACGGTGGTGCTATCAGTCGTGGGGACAAAACCCTCCTCCCCGATAGCGCTGAATTCATCGCTGCTTGCTTGCAGGCCGACTACGCCGTGGAATCCGGCCAGAGGCTCGTGTACCGCCTCTACCCTGCCCTCCCAGGTATCGCGATTGAACCGGGTTCCTATCGCCCCATCGCCTTCAATCTCTTTGTGTTCATAGTCATTATAGGTAAGAAAACTGCGGATGGTTTCCAGCGGCTGTATCGGGTTTTCCAGTTGCATGATCGCATTGTAGCGCGTGTGATTGATGTCCAGAGTGACTTCCTCTGGCTCCTCTTCGTGGTGATCATCGTCGAGATCTTCGTCGTGATCCTCGTCGCCGTGACCGTGCGCCCCCGGGGGAATGCCATACTTGTTGTCCAGCTGGCTCACGGAAAGCCCTACATAGCCGTCATTAAAGTGATAACTGCCTCCGCCACTGAAACTTCCGGTATGACCGCCAGTATTGGCAATTTTTCCGTCCGTGCTTTCCACGTCACGCTCATTCACTGCACGGCCGGGAATATCCAGGTCGCCCCAGTCTCGATACAGGCCGTCCAGATGATAGGCCCAGTTTCCCGCGCCGCCATCGAGCTTGAACACGCCGCCATTGAGGTTCGATGCGCTGTTATAGCGATACTCCACACCACCACTGGCCTCCTCCGGCACCGTGCTGGGAATACGGTTGTCGATAACGTTGATCACGCCACCGATGGCTCCGCCCCCATACAGCAGCGTTGAGGGGCCGCGCAGTACTTCGATACTTTCAGCCAGCATGGCCTCAACGGACACAGAATGGTCAGCGCTGAGCCCAGATACATCACCACTGGATGTACTGTTTTGCAGCACCAGAACACGGGCGCCCTGCTGGCCGCGTATTACCGGCCGACCTACGCCGGGGCCAAAGGATGCATTGGCCAGGCCGGGATTGCCGTTGAGGGTGTCACCGATAGTGGAGGACGCAACCCTGCGCAGTTCATCACCGCTTAACACGGTAACAGGCAGTGCCGTTTCGGCCTCTTGTTTGTGAAGGGGTACTGAAACCAGTACGTGTTCCATGGGCAGATCATCTGCCGCAGCGCTCGCCATGGCCACAGCCAGCGAGAACGGTAAAGTTCGCTTCATTTTACAACTCCTGAATGTAAGAAAGACGGTATTGTCTTGATTCAGGTGTTGCCAGGAGGGCCTCGCGGGAGATTTGTGGTGGATACTGAGGAGAGTTTTAATTGTGGACCCAGCAATAGCAGCAGCACACCGATTGCGATGATGACTGCTGTGCTGGGAATACTGGTAGGCAGTGCTGTGCCAGCGCCACTATGGCATAAGACACAGGAGGCGACAGATTCACCGCTAGCATCATGATAGTGCGCAGATTCCAGTACCTGCGCGCCCAACATAAACAACAGTGCCAGCACAGCCAATAAGCGTGCGGGTGTATTGTTGACTGTCGGATTACGGTATGACATGAAAATCGCTAGGTAGGTTTGCCGTGGCATTATATCCACGCTTGGCCAGCGGGCGCTACCCCCGAACCGATGCTGGCAAAAAAATATCATTGCCCAATAAGCGCGGGGGTATATAGACTGTTCGGCACATGGTTAACGTTGCCGTGCCCGCCAATCAGGTGCGCGGCCAAGGTAACGTGAGCTCATGACAACGATCGGCACTTGCTGATTTCCCGTCTGCCACTGTTGCACCAACTGCGTGATACTGGGTGCTGATGCAATGAGTAAATCTCAAAGCCAACAGGCGCATGCGCGCATTATTGCGCCTGTCGCACGTCATTTACGTATCGCCAGCGTGCTCGCGATCGTGGCTGGGCTGATGTGGCCGGTGCAGGCAGCTGCGCTGGCCTGGGCTATTTCGGGTTGGGTCTCAGGCGCAACAGGGCAAGCTGGTTCAGCAGCACTTATATTCGTCGCGGCTGCGATATTGCGCGCAGCCCTGGATTATGGCGTCAGTGGCTATTTGTTCGACGCTGCCGATATCACCATTTCCCGTGAACGCGCGGTACTGATCACGCGCGAAGCACGCGCACGCGCTACAGCCAGTTCGGCCGAGATTGCAGCACTAGTCGCGCAAAAACTACCCTTGCTGCAACCCTGGATCACCCGGTATTACATTGCCATGGTGCGAGTAGCGATCATTCCATTGGTTCTAGTTGTTTTAACCTTTTGGTTTTCCTGGGTGGCAGGGCTGGTTCTGCTGATAGCAGGCCCACTGATCCCAATCTTCATGGCCCTGGTGGGCATGGCGGCAGAACAGGCGTCGCGCCGGCAAATGGTGGAGATCGGGTCGATGAACGCGATGCTGATGGAGCGTTTGTCTGCCATGCTCGACATTCGACTGCTAGGCGCAGTTAATCGGGCTGCGGGGGATTTTTCTAACAGGGCTGAGTCTTTGCGAGAACATACGATGGCAGTACTTCGTATTGCGTTCCTCTCGTCAGCAGTATTGGAGTTATTCAGTGCTCTCGGCGTGGCGATGGTCGCAGTTTTCATCGGTTTCACCCTTTTGGGAACAATCAATTTCGGTAGTTGGGGCAGCCCACTGGGCCTGGCAGAAGGGCTATTCATCTTATTGATCGCGCCCGAGTTTTTTCAACCTTTCAGGGATTTAGCGGCAGCCTGGCACGATCGTGCGGAAGGGTTGGCCATCACGGCAGAGCTTTGCGCTCTTGATGCAGTAGACAGGATTAGCATTGTCGGGCGCGGCAATGCTTCTCAACCCTTGCCCGGCATGCTGAGTATCGAGATATCTGAGGCCGCTGCTGCACTGCCGGGCAAATACGTGGCGCTGCCGAACCTACGCTTGAATACTGGACAATCGGTAGCGCTGACTGGCCCGAGTGGCGCGGGTAAAAGTACCTGTCTCGCAGCCATCTCGGGGCTGGTACCACTGGGCGCCAGCCATATTTTGGTCTGTGGCCAGCCACTAAATCACGCAAATGCCGACAGTTGGCGCGCGCGCATTACGCTGATCCCCCAGACACCGCATTTTCCAGACCAGACGTTGCGTGATTGGCTTGATCCAGAAGGTCACGGCACTGATCCATGGCCAGCGCTAAAACTGGCAGAAGCGAGCAATATCGTTGTACGCCTTCCAGATGGACTGGATACCCGCTTGGGCGAAACCGGCGGCGGTGTATCAGGTGGCGAGGCACGACGCCTGATGATAGCCCGAGCGGTTTTAGGCGGACGCGAACTAATCCTCGCCGACGAACCGACCGCCGATCTCGATTCCGAAACGGCTGCGGCGATTACTCGTTCCCTGGTCCGCCTGCAAAACGATGGGCACACTCTTATTGTCGCCACTCACGACCCAACGCTAGCCGCCGCAATGGACCGCTCTATAGACATGCCAGAATGAAAGCTCTGCTACCCATTATTCGGCTAATGTTATCTTCCGCATCAGGGACAATGGTTCGCGGCGCCATATTGTCTGTTGTTGCTTTATTGATGGGCATTGCACTGTTAGGCCTGTCGGGCTGGTTCATTACGGCGACCGGCATTGCCGGTATCGCTGGCATCGGCATTGCTTTCGATGTATTTCGCCCCTCGGCAGGTGTGCGGTTTCTAGCGCTAGGCCGCACTGTCGCTCGCTATGGCGAACGACTGCTGACCCACGACGCAACATTGCGCTCATTAGCCCTGCTGCGTGTGATGGTGTTGCGGCACCAGATTCAGAGTGACGCCCGCGCGCTGGCAAGCCTGCGGAGCGAAGCAGTGCTCACGCGCATCGTGTCAGATGTGGATGCACTGGACGGAGTGATTTTGCGATTCTTGCTGCCGATTACCGCTGCACTCGTTACCCATCTGGCTGCATTTTTTGCACTGGCCTGGCTGGTGAGCTGGACGGTGGCCACTACCGTGCTAGTGGGATATTTGCCGATGGCAATGCTGATTCTTTGGTACCTGGCTCGCCATACCAACTTACCTTCAGCTGAGGTTGAGGAGCAAAACCAACGGTTGCGGCGTGGGATGATTGATATGATTCGACATCGTCAGTCGCTAATTCTTACTGGCGGGTTGGCTGCGCGCGAAACACAACTGACGGCGATTGATGCACGAACACGCGAGGCTGCCCGCACACTGGATGGTATCGAGCGGCGCACAGGGGCGGCGCTGTCTATCCTGGTCGCTGCAGTGACAGCACTGGCGCTGGTGGTGGGTGAGGATCTGATTGCCACAGACCTCACAGGGCCGGCGGTGGCGGCCATCGGTGTATTCGTTGCTTTGGCACTGGCCGAAACCTTGCTGCCACTGCGACGCGGGTTTGCCGAACTGGGTAAAGTGTTCGGCGCCGCGACGCGGATTGGGGCAGCGGCGACTACACAGCCAGAAGCACCGTCAAAACTGAACCGCCTACAGACAAACGCGCCGGTGCTGGACATTCATAGGGCCACACTGGCGCTCAGGCTTGACCAAGGTAATGCAGTTGTATTGACGGGGCCGAGCGGGAGTGGCAAGACGACCCTCATGATGCAAATTGCTGGCCTGGACGACAGTAAAGGGATCACCATCTTTGGAATTCATCCACGACAGTGGTCGGACCCCGAACTGAGGGATATAGTGACGATGGTGCCGCAGCGCAGCGTGCTGATCGCCGGCACCGTGCGAGAGAATATGCTGCTCGCCGGCGATGTGAGCGATGAACAGATCTGGCGAGCGCTGGAAGCCGTGGCGATCGATGAGGTTATTGTTGAACGCGGCGGCCTGGAGGCCAGCCTCAGCGAGGCGGGCCTGGGCCTGTCGGGTGGACAGACCCGTAGACTGGTGCTGGCACGCGCGATTCTAAAAGGTCCCAGACTTCTGCTTCTGGATGAACCGACCGAGGGCATGGACATTGAAACGGCCGATCGTGTGCTGCGGGGTATTCGGGCCGCGCTGCCACAGACGACCATACTGGCGACTCTACACCGCTTTACAGATCATCCGATTTTTGAGCGAAAAGTAACGCTAAATTGATGGCAAGCCCCCTGCTTGTTGGGGTCTTATATTGCAAGTTTACTTGATTTGAACTAATGACGCGCTATACCAGAAAGGATAACCTTTTTGTCGTATACCAAATTTAGCATCAGGAGCGTAGGGAATGGATTTCGATATCGTTGAGCTTTCACGCCTGCAGTTCGCGACAACGGTTATGTATCACTTTCTTTTCGTACCACTCACCCTGGGTTTATCGGTGATTGTTGCGATCATGGAAACAGTCTATGTGATGACGAATCGACCGATCTGGCGCCAGATGACTAAATTCTGGGGGCTGCTTTTTGGCATCAATTTTGCGCTTGGCGTGGCCACTGGCATCACGATGGAATTCCAGTTTGGGATGAACTGGTCCTATTTCAGCCACTACGTAGGCGATATTTTCGGTGCTCCACTTGCGCTCGAAGGCCTGATGGCGTTCTTCCTTGAGGCTACTTTTGTCGGTTTGTTCTTTTTCGGTTGGGACAAGCTTAGCAAGGTGGCGCATCTGGTTGTTGCCTGGCTTGTCGCACTTGGATCAAATTTTTCTGCGCTTTGGATTTTGATCGCTAATGGGTGGATGCAAAACCCGGTTGGAGCGAAATTTAACCCGGAAACCATGCGCATGGAGATGACCAGCTTTTTCGATGTTATGTTCAACACCGTTGCTCAAGCCAAATTCGTGCATACCGTTTCTGCGGGTTATGTGACGGCATCAGTTTTCGTTCTCGGTGTGTCGGCCTGGTACTTACTAAAGGGGCGGCATGAAGAGTTGGCGCGTCGGTCAATCACGGTAGCGGCATCTTTTGGTCTTGCCTCGGCACTGTGTGTAGTGGTGCTGGGTGATGAGTCGGGTTATTCCACAACCCATAGTCAGAAAATGAAACTCGCTGCGATGGAGGGTATGTGGGAAACACAACCGGCACCCGCATCGTTTACATTGTTTGGCATCCCCGATCAGGAAGCGCGTGAAACGAAATATGCCATACATATCCCCTATGCAATGGGATTGATTGGCACGCGCTCGCTTACCACCGAAATACCCGGCATCAACGATCTGATAGACGAATCTGAACAACGCGTGCGCTCCGGCATTATCGCCTACGATGCATTGATGAATATCCGGGACAATCGTCAGGCGACAAGCCCCGAGGTGCGCGCTACCTTCGAAGCCCATGGTGGCAATTTGGGTTACGCTTTTTTGTTAAAGCGTTATGTTGACGATCCCCGCAACGCTACCGAAGCACAGATAATACAGGCCGCTAACGACACGCTACCTGAAGTTCTGCCGCTATTTTGGGCTTTTCGTGTGATGGTGGCGCTTGGCTTCGCCTTCATTGCAGTAATGGTTTACTTTTTCTGGCGTTCGAGCTTTCACGGACAGGTTTATCCCCGCTGGGCATTACGGGGAGCCGTGCTAATCATTCCAGCACCCTGGATTGCTGCCGAATTAGGCTGGTTCGTGGCCGAGTACGGTCGCCAGCCCTGGACAGTGGATAGCGTGCTGCCAACCGCAATGTCAGTTAGTCATCTATCAGTGATGGACGTACTGCTGACCCTCATCGCGTATATAGTATTTTACACGGTGCTGTTCGTTATCGAGATGGGGTTAATGCTTAAGTATATTCGCAAAGGTCCTTTTGAAGATGTCGAAGAGACCCGAACCTGGACCGATCTGCACAGGCAGAAACTCAGTCACTATACCGAGCTACCAACGGAGTAAGCTTCATGATTCTGCACGAATTAATTAGCTACGATATTTTGCGTGTGATTTGGTGGGCACTACTGGGATTCCTGTTGATTGGCTTCGCGCTTACCGACGGATTCGACATGGGAGTGGGTGCTCTATTACCCTTTGTCGCCAGGACGGATGTAGAGAGGCGTATCGCCATCAACTCAGTTGGCCCGGTATGGGAGGGTAATCAGGTCTGGTTTATTCTCGGTGGCGGTGCCATTTTTGCCGCCTGGCCACCGCTTTACGCGGTAAGTTTTTCCGGTTTTTACCTGGCAATGTTCGCAATTCTCGCCGCATTAATTTTACGACCGGTGGCGTTCAAATATCGCTCCAAGCGCGAGTCACCACGTTGGCGATCAACCTGGGATTGGTGTTTGTTCATCGGCGGAGCAGTACCCGCATTCCTTTTTGGCGTGGCGATCGGCAATGTATTGTTAGGTGTGCCATTTGAACTCACCCCTGATCTGTTTACGCGATATGAAGGTGCATTCCATGCAAAATTTGTCGGGCTTTTGAGCCCCTTCGCTCTGCTGACCGGTCTGGTCTCTCTGTCAATGCTGATGACACATGGTGCGGCCTGGTTGTCGTTTAAAACCGAGGGTGGGGTGGCCTCTCGAGCGCGCACTATCGGCAGTGTTTCGGGGCTTATATTCATCGCAGGTTATATGCTCAGCGGAGTCTGGCTGGCCTCGGGAATTGAAGGGTACGCGCTGGCAGGAGACGTGGTGACGAATGGGCCGTCAAACCCGCTTTACTCCGAGGTGGTGCGTACCGACACATGGCTCGTAGCCTACAGTGAACGCCCGTGGATTGCGGTGGCGCCAATACTGGGTGTTCTGGGTGCCGTAATGACGGTGTTGGGACTGCGCGCTGGGCGCGAGGGCTCGACACTGCTCTGGTCCAAGCTCGGTATTCTGGGTACGATTTCTTCCGTCGGGTTGACCATGTTTCCCTTCCTTTTGCCATCATCGATCGACCCACGCTCTTCATTGACGGTTTGGGACAGCTCATCTTCGCATCAAACACTGTTCGTGATGCTGGTAGCCACAGCATTGTTTATGCCATTAATCCTGGTATACACCGCCTGGGTATATCGTGTGCTCTGGGGTAAGGTCACCGCAGACGATGTCACTAATTCTAATTCCGCCTACTGATAAGAGGAACGTAGCATGTGGTATTTTGCCTGGATGTTAGGCTTGCCTTTGGCAGCGATGTTCGCCGTGATCAACGCGATGTGGCTTGAAATGCAAAGCGACAGCGCACTGTTAGACCGCTCTAACCGTGATAGCGACGACGAAGCGCACTAATATCTGCTGGCAGGCAAGCTCACTATTGCAGTACTCATTACCACCCCGATGAAGCGCTGAGCTCGCAATTCAATCGAGATACAGACCTTGAGATTCGTACCACTTGCGGTCTAAGGACCAGCGAATTGATTTTACATCCTCTTCGTCACTTACCAGCTTACCCGCCCGTGATTGAATTGCGACCAACTTGTCTTGCGCTGCCATCACAGATTCCTCCATCACGCCACTATTTCGGAGCTCCGGAAAGACAATGCGCAGGAACTTTATGACGGGGACCTCGGCAGAACGCGGGCTGGAGATTTCCGCGACACCATTTTCCAGCGAAATCACCTTGAACTGATAGGGATAGGCGGCTAATTCCGCATCTGCCTCCAAAATGGCACTCAGCTGCCCGACTCGTCTGTCCCAACCTGAAAACCACCAGGCAAGGCCCAGCACCGCAATAACTAAAAGGCCGACTAAATATCGCTTGGTAAAATCGTCCAGCTGTAGCTTTTCTGCCATTTTTGACTCCCTGTTTAGGGTCGTTACATTCAAGCTAACGCGATAGCTTTGAGTTTGGCTATTGAACCCATTGTCACACGCAGGCGCCCTACTCTGCTGGCCACATGGAAACAATCTGGCCGCTTTTTGCCTCTGACTTACCCGCCAGTACCGTTTGATACGTGTGCTCAACAGCCTCCTCGCCACAACTGTGATCCAACGTTAACCACCTGTCGCTGGCGGCGCGAAACTCGACGTAATCCATTCCCATATTCATCATCAATTGCGACGCTCCCAGATCTGCACTGCGCGTCTGTATGTGGGAGGGTGCAAAAAAGAACTCCGGTATGGCACCGGGCAGGTTATCTACCGCGCCCATTTCTTCGTAGTGTGTCGCACCAATCTGGCAGGAGTGCTTCATGTTGTCACCATAGTGATGGTGTACATCACTCAAGACTGCCGCGCTGCCGGCCATATCCACAATCACCGCCGGCTGTGAAGCATCGAGCGTCGAGACGGCGTCGTAGGTCAAAACCCTGTCGTAATACCCCAGGCTTTCGCAGAATGCGACATTACCTGGCGAGGTAAGGCCCACCGCTGTCATCTCTCCCCGTTTTTTTACACAGTGCGCCAGGGCGATACTGGTTTTGCTGGAGGCACTGGTAATGACGCAGGTATCTGCGCCAAATGACGCGTTCATATGCATAAAATCTTCCACCAGCCACGAGGTCATGAAAAGCCCGCGCAACAAACTGTCCTGATCTTCCCGGGCGATATCGTAAATGGGGTTGGCAGACGCCCGATCAAACCGGGCATACACCGGCGCGTACTCTGCCCGGTGCGCAGAGACATCCTGAAACTGATCAGCTTTGTCTTTCCCCGCGACTATCTTCAGATGAGTGCTAAAAGGAAAAAAACCCCAAACACGCTCACCGACTTGAACGTTGGGGTGGGCCGACGCAATGACATCGCCCCAGCCCATCGCAGGGATACGTCCCCAGCCCTTCTCCGCTGGAAAAAAACCCCAATATCCCAGTAAATCTCCGGCCCCTGCGTAGGAAATGTTATTGGCTGTTAGCGCGAATTTATCGATGCGAATCAAGACCTCGTTTTCCCCAAGATCAACCGGCAGAGGTGCTTCTACAACACGGGTTTCGCTCCACTTATCCTTGCGCACTTCCAGCGTTTTTACAGTCATACTCTCAGTCATGGCGGCTGCTTCCTTTTCCAATAGTGTTTTTGCTTTGTGCTGACTATAGCGCTTTCGGGCAGGCCCTCGTCCCAGTCACGTTAATTGCGTTGCAAATATTCCGACTAAATTGACCTGATAATAGGCGAGCTTTGAGTGAAAGGTAAGTCAAAAGCATCGGCTTCGTCGACAACAAGTTTTAGTGGCTTAGTCACTATTTAACATGGATATCCGATTAAAATTCTCGTTGGCTTGTTAAATTCTTCGATGCACATCAGAAATATCAAATTACAGGCAATAACAAGGCCCGCAACTAGCAACGTCACCGAAGCTGGCGCTGGTACAGGCGTTGAGACCAATGGGTTTGTGTTAACAACGTTGAATCTGCCAGCGAGAGTCTGGCTAAAACCCGACTCTTACGTGCCACAAGCAGACGTCAGTCTCATCAAGTTTCAGACAAAAAAAAGCCCTCACATCGAGGGCTAATTCATTGGGAGTTCTTTACGCTTTCCTGCGCCTTGACCAACCAAGGCCAGCCAGGCCCAAGCCGAACAGGGTAAGCGTGGCCGGGGACGGCACTGGTGTTGATACTGATTCGTTTATCTCGAAAACCACATCATCTATGGTCACGTTGCTCCCCCCGGTAGGCTCTTCATTGCCTGGTTCACGTATGGCAAAGAACGACACCTCAGTAACTCCCAGGAAAAGGCTGCCAAAAGAGACTGGGCCAACGACGCTGTTACTAATGGAGGTAGAACCGGTTGATGCACTGAAGCTGGTACTCCCAGAAGCCTGAAATGGGAAGTTCCGCTCAATTGAGAGGCTCAATAAATCGAATGCTCCGCCGCTGACGAGGCTAAAAGTAAATAGACCGTCGGCTACATTAAAATAAAATTCACGTTCACCTGAAACGTTCGCATCGGCTCCGCGACCAGTCCAATCAAGGATACGTTCTTGCGCTGACCCCTCAATCAGAAGACCATTTTCTGAATATCCTCCCGCTGCCGTTTTAGGGCCGTCACCGAACGTCATCATGCTCGCCCACGAAGACGCGCTCAAAGTTCCGAGGAAAATTGCAGTAGCTAACCCAAGCCTGTTGATTATTGACACCACGAATACTCCTAGAAGAATTTGAATACTATATTTATCAAAGCAAATTCTGTTCCATAAATGAAAAAGTCATATAAAACAGCCGGGTATCGATCGAGCACAAATCACTTATTCCTAGAGGTGTAAAATTATTCGACACATAATAACCATAAATAATATAAGGGTAACTGTGGGCGATGTGCTTTTCGAGTCGTCTACTGCCTGTCTTTATCCCATGATGCACCCTGGTGTTATAACGCCAATATTGAATCAGTACACCTCAACATCGAAACGACCCGGCTCCAGGTCCAGGTCCAACAGCACACGCTCAGATAAAGCGTCACGCTCATAACCGATGTTGTTGCCATTCACCAGGATTGTGGGGGGCCCCTGGAACCACAGATCGGGCAGGTACAGCAAGGCGCCACCCTGCTCGTTGCCATTTGATTCAAATGCAAAAGAGAGTACGCGGGTGTCGGGGTCGAAGTTGTGTGTTAGTAGCGTTCCGGGGACTGCCTGGGCATAAGGCTTGGAAAATAGCCGAACGGCGTTTTCCCGCAGAATCCAGCTTTGCGCGGCAGGATCAAAATCGTAAAACCCCCAGGAGCCCTGACTGTCCTCTTTCCACAGCCAGTATATTTGACCGGAACTCAACTCCTCAGCCGCTTCCTGCTGTGCCCGAACATAGCCCTCTGCTTCCGGGGAATCCGGATGGGTACCCCACTCACCGACGACCAGCGCGCCACCCCAGGAGTTGGCTTCGTCTTTCATATTACTGTAATTCTCAACCAGCCATGCCCTCCATTGCTTATAGGTGGAGGCGGTGACACTGCTGGGGTAGATATGCGGACAGTAAACAATATTGCTGTCGGGAAATGGTTGATCCAACAGGGGGGCACTGTTCAGATAGTTACGGATAACACCGGGTTCCACCCATAAAGCGTGTCTGGCGTCCAGTTCACGCATTGGTTGCACAAGATTTTTGTAAAAGTCATGGAGCAAGCCCTGTGACAAATCAAAATGAGAAACCAGCGGTTCGTTCATCGGTTGAAAGCCAATGACTTCAGGGCGGTCAGCATAGCGTTCAATCACACGCTTCCAGACCGGCATAAACCTGTCCTGTATGCCCTCCCTATTCTCGAAAAAGCCTTCAAATGCGTGCAATACCTGCTCTGAAACCCGCCGCTCGGCCAGATCTTCCAGCGGACCCTCTAGCAGTTCTTCCGGCGGTGGAACAATAGCCCACAGTGGCGCGCCATCTTCGCCAATTTCCTTTGACCATGCGTCCTGGTGAAAATCCAGCAGCACATAGAGCCCGGCGTCGCTAGCGAGATTGATGACCGCATCAAGCTTGTCAAAATACGCCTCAGAAAACTCACCTTCATGGGGCTCCAGGCCACTCCAGTTGATGGGTAGCCGCAAGACATTAAAACCGTAGCGCACCATGGCCTGCGCATCATCCATGGAAAAATCCGGTATAGGCTCCAGCGCTACTCGCCCGTCGTCAAATGTCACATCAAACAAACCCTCGATACGGGCGTTGATACCGCGAATGGAAATCTGCCGGCCCAACTCATCTACCAGGCGAAAATTCTGGACCTCGACCCAGGGCAGAGAACGAACAGTGATCTCGTCTTGTGTTTTGTCGTTGTTATCAGAGTGATTGCTGCAAGCAGCGACAAGGAGAGGAAAAACGAGAAATCCAAAAGTACGAAAAACGAGCCCCGTAATGCTCTTCATTATCAGTTTTCAAGCCTTTATATTTGTCAGAAAATTGAAAGATTGTGCAACGCCCTCATAACGATACAGGAGCATATCGTAACGTGGAGCGGGCGGCCAACAGGCGCTGACATTGGGGCAGCGGCATGGCACTCGCCTCTTACAGAAGGCCGCTGTACAAATCGGGGAATACCCGGTTTTCTTCATTTTTAACCACGGTACTGACGCTGCTTGTCGTCACTGTCGGCCTGGGCAACGTTTGCCGCTTTCCCTACATGATGGGCACCTGTGGCGGCAATGCCTTTTTGCTACGGCCTGTAACGTCCATGTGTCTCGTCGGGGTTCCAGTCCTGATGTGCAAACTTGCACTGGCAATGGCCTAGGGGTGGCGCTATTACGGTCCTGCACAGAGAATTTTCAGCGTATCCCTCCGTTAACCGACACTATGCGCTCCCCGCCACCAAACGGCCCCTAACCCTAGACCTCGATAACAGTCACATCAGCAAAATAGTTCTGAGTACACTCGCAAAAGCAAGTGGCTGGTCAAGCATCAAATGATGCCTGGCATCAGGAATTTCAATCATCGGTATATGCTCGCCACCACACTCGCGTACATACTGGGCAGAATCGGCATCAAATAGCGCGCTATGCTCACCATAAACAATCACTACAGAGCCAGGTAGGTTGGCGATTCTCTTTGTCTGAAGCAACAAACTCTCGTGCAGATTCTGTGGCAGCTCAAATACACTGGGATGAAACTTCCAGGTCCATCCGTCTGCCACCTTCTTCAAGGAATGGTAAGCCATGTAATCAAACAAATACTCCTCGTTTACTTTCTGAGGTGGCGCCAGGACAAAACGGCCTTTAGCTGTTTCATAGTCAGGGTATATTCTGTTGGGGCGTTTTGGGTCTTGAGATCCGGGCGACCCATTCTCTTCCTCATGCACTTTCAGCCTTTCCGGGCGCAAAGTCATTAGATCGCAGATAACCAGTCGTGAGAACTGCTCGTTATACCGCGCCATCGCATTCAGCCCGACAGTGCCGCCATAAGAATGGGCAATAATGGCCGGCTTAAAGCCGCTGCCAAATAAACCGGTTCCCCGCGCAACATCCATTAACTCTTGCAAGCGAATCTCGTCGGGATAGTTTTCCCGTATGCCTGAATCGCCCATGCCGGAAAAGTCATAGGCAACCACGTAATAGTCTTTTGCCAAAAATGGCGCGACAAAGGCAAAACAGCGCGCATGTGCCAGAAACCCATGCAGAAGTAGCACACCAGGGTTACAAGGGTTTCCCCAACTAAAGTAGTGTATCCGGCAATCAGCTGAATCCAGCCAGCCCTCCCTGCGTGGCGTAGCGAGGGCTTCTCTAAACCATTGCGGGGTTTCAGCCGAATCGATGGGGACTTCAATCGATAAGTCGGGAGATGATGCTGCGGCACTAGTCATAATTACGGGCTCAGAAAAACGAATGCCGCAGTTTACAATAAAAAGTACTGGGTGCTCATCGGGATACCTGTAGAAGAACACAGGAAAATGTCATTTCAACATTATATCGCGACGTGTGCCGCACTCGTCGCGATATAGACCGTTTTACGCCACCTGCCTCTGCCCCCATATTCAGCTAACTGTATGGATATGCTGAGAATAAGGCTATTGAACCACTCAATAGCGTCCACCTGCACCCTATGTCCCGCTCCCTCTATGACAGCCCGCTTAACTGTGTCAGGCAGCCCTACAGTTTTATCCAGAGAACAGATTTCATCCTGGACGTTTGGGGTCAAAGTCGAAACTCTCAGCGGCGATTTGAACTGGGGCCCAGAAAATTCACGCTGACCCCAATTACCTTCGTTCTATACCTGACGCCAGTCCCGCGACTGCTCCAGCGCACCGGCAGCCCGATAGAGGGTCGCTTCATCCCAGTGCCTACCGATCATCATTAAACCAGCGGGAAGCCCGTCCACCATGCCACAGGGCACAGAGAGCGCGGGGTGGTGTGTAGCATTGAATATCGCAGTGTTTGCCAACGGACCGAAGGCCGCTGCAAGTACAGCGGCTGCATCAGCATTTTCCGGTGGCAGCAGTGGCGCGGTGGTAGGAGTCGTTGGCATCACCAGAACATCCACCTCCCGCAAAGCATCGTCGTAGGCGGCGCGCACCAGGGGTAGACGCTGCATGCCCCGGGAAATATAGGTACTACCATAGCGATTTTTCAGGATTTGCGCCGTCAGCAGGCCGATTCTTATATTGTGGGGCAACTCATCTGTACGTTCGCGCCAGCCTGCCTGGAATTTCATGTATCCCTCGGGGGTGACATCAGGGCGCTCCAGCAGACAGCCATCCATCTGAAACATCGACAGCATCATGGACTGTATGCCCGCGAAGGTTATTCCTGCACCCAGCTTGTGCATGGGTATTGAGAGTTCCGTTACTGTCGCCCCAAGGCTGGCCAATTGCGCACAGCCCGCCCGAACCAATTCATTCACCTGCGGATCACCGCCGTCCTGCTCAAAACCTTCTCGCACCAGCCCTATGCGCAAGCCTGAAACATCGCCGGCCACGGCACCGGTATAATCGCCAGCTTCCACCCCCGCTTGCCGGCTGTCCACACCGTCGGGTCCCGCGAGCACCTCCAACAGCAGGGCATTATCTGCCACGTTTCTTGTCAGGGGACCCGTATGATCAACATTAGGGTTCATTCCCAGAATGCCGGTATAGGGCACCAGGCCGAAAGTGGGTTTCATGCCAACCAGGCCACAATAAGAGGCCGGCATACGGATAGAGCCGCCCTGGTCACAAGCAATTGCCATATCCACTTCGCCGGCGGCAACCAATGCCGCGGAGCCCGAGGAGCTTCCGCCACTGGTGTGCGCAGGATTATGCGGGTTGTGCACGGGCCCGGTGGCGCTGGTGTGACTTCCACCGGAAAAGCAGTAGGCCTCGCAAACACTCTTCCCCGTAATTGTCACCCCAGCGCGTAGCAGGCGGTGCACAATCTCTGCGTCCTCCTGGGGCACATAGCCTTCGAGGATAGTCGTGCCTGCCATCAGCGGTACGCCTGCCAGTAGTACCGTGTCTTTCAAGACTATAGTCCTGCCGGACAGGCTGCCGCCAGTGGCGCCGCGAATGTCAGTGCGCACATACCACGCACCAAGAGGGTTATCTTCGCCAATGGGGCGCCACCATTTACGCTCCGGAATCTCTGGCTCGGGCAACTCAATAGCATCGACCAGGGCGGTCGCCTCCAGGTTGGCGCCAATTAGTACGCGGTACAAATCCGGGTCGTCCGCCGTCATATTGAGTTGCTCGAGCACAGTCTGTAGTTCGTCTTGTGAGACAGTGGTATCCATTAGTTTGCTCCTGAGGAAGGGTTCGCCGTACTGCGTGGCTACAAGGTAGTTTCGGGACAGCTTAGCCCAAAGAGGCTGGGTATCAACAAGTTAACTTGTCCAGATTACGAATATTTGGGGTCAGAGTCGAAACGCTCAGCGGCGATTTGAACTTGGGCCCAGATATTTTGCTCTCACCCCAATTACCTGTAGTGAATATCCAATGGCCATGAGTGATTGACCGCATTGATGGCTCGATCTACCATCAGGAGATGAATAATAAAATACGCTGGTTTGCTTTTTCCTGTGCCCTGATCGTTACCACGGGCTGCTCCGATGGGAATAATTCGAATAATTCGGCTCAGGTTGGCCCGGACGTTGAGGTGGTCCCCGCGCCACCGCTGGACTGCGATCCCCTGACGCCAGGCTATTGTGGATTTCCCTTTCCAAACAACTACTGGACAGTAGAGGACGCCGACACCGTCACTGGCCTGCGACTGGCATTGCCCCAGGTCATCATGCCGACCTCAATGGCCGGCAAGCAGTCCAGCCCCGAAGCATTCAATGAGATGGATGGTTTTTCAGCGGGAATAGCCGCTATGACGCATCTGCCTGGAGCTACGGTTGTGGGGCTGGCAACGCCTGATACGATTGGCGATTCCCTGCTGTCGCAATCGCCTACGGTCATTATCAACACCGCCACAGGTGAGCGACTGGCGCACTGGGTAGACCGGGACGAATATGTCGTTCAAGCCAAACTGCGTACTGATGATGCAGAGCTGCTTCCAGACTTTGATATTGATCGGGATATAGACGAGTTGCGCCAGGAGCAGGCGCTGATGCTACGCC
This sequence comes from uncultured Haliea sp., assembly GCA_963977485.1. Classification (GTDB taxonomy): domain Bacteria; phylum Pseudomonadota; class Gammaproteobacteria; order Pseudomonadales; family Halieaceae; genus JARRPM01. The sequence continues at coordinate 144,698 of CAXBOW010000001.1, read as the reverse complement.
CGGCCATTCGGCCTGAAGATGCAACACGTTACATCGTGGCCATTCGCAATGTAGTCGATGCAGACGGTGTAGTCATTGCGCCTTCGCCGGGCTTTCTCGCCCTGCGTGACGATCTGCCATCGGACGATCCCATTATCGAATCGCGGCGCGCCCATTTTGAGGCGCTTTTCGCAGCACTGGAAGAGCAAGGCGTAGCGCGCAGTGATCTGCAAATTGCCTGGGACTTCACCACTGCCAGCCGCGAGAACAATACCCGGGCGATGTTGCACATGCGGGATGACGCATTGGCCAGGTCTCCCAATGGTGTGCCTTACACGATAGAGCTGAAGAATGAAGATCTGATCGACGGCATGGCCTGCCGCATGGAAGTCACCTTCGACGTTCCACTTTACATGACCAAGGGCGAATCCGGCGGTCTGCTCAATTTGGGCGAGGACGGCCTGCCGCAGCAGAATGGCACGTTCAAATACGCTGCAGCACTGATTATACCCATGGCGGCGCAAACGGAGCCGGCATCACTGGTTGCGTTCGGCCACGGGCAATTGGGGGCGAAGGAGCAGGTGCTGGGCTTACAAACCATCGCGGTGGATCAAAACTTTGCAGCATTCGGTCTCGATTTCAAGGGCTTTGCATTCGACGACGTGGGTACCGTAGTGACAGCACTCAGTGGTGACTTGTCGACTTTTCGCGCTGTCCCGGAACGCATTCAACAGGGCCTGCTGAACTTCCTGATTGCGATGAGAACCTTGTCGGTGGAGGCTGAAGGTGGCCCCTCAACGATGTTAAACCAGGCACTCAATAGCGACTGCGGCGGCGCGATGATAGACGGCACCAAGCGGTATTACTTTGGTGGCAGTCAGGGTGGAATATTAGGTGCGAGTCTTATGGCCATCAACACCGATATAGAGAGAGGCCTGCTAGCGGTGCCTGGCCAGTCCTACAATCTGCTGCTAAATCGGAGTGTTAATTTCGACCCGTTCGCAGCGCAGCTGTACTCGCTGTACAACTGGAATGCACTCGACATGCAGTTCAATTTGGCGCTGGTACAAGGCTTGTGGGATCGTGCAGAACCGACTGGCTACTCAAAGTACATCCGCACAAATTTACTGCCGGGTACGCCGGCACATGAAGTCCTGATACAGGTATCCAAAGCCGATCATCAGGTGACCAATCTCGGCGCGCACATCATGGCGCGTACTATCGGGGGTGTCGTCAACCTTGCCCCCGTGATCCGCGATGTATGGGGCATTGAAGTGGTTAGCGGCAAGCATGCGGGCTCGGCGATGCTGGAAGTGGACTTTGGCAATCCCTCTCCACCGATTACCAATATCCCGCACTGGGGCGACACCCACCCAGATCCCCACGGCAGGGCGACAGAGCTGAGTAATATCAGTGACACTCTGAGCACGTTTTATGCCACAGGCGTTACCGAAAACCTGTGTAATGGCCCTTGTGACGCAGACGATATATTGTAGAGTTGTGTAACGCGCAGGCAAATGCCATCGGCGCAATAGAATATTTAGGCTCAGAGTCGAAACTCTCAGCCGTGATTTCAACTTGAGTCCAGAAATTCCACTCTGAACTCAATTACCGGGCAGTGCTGACTCACAGGATAGGCGCTCTGCCATTCTGCAAAAAGCATCTACAAGTTCATTGTTAATGCGCTTGCGATTTTTTTCAGGCTGAGTCACTCGGGTCGGTTTTTGAACCCGCTATTGCTTCAAATGCATCGAAACTCTGCTTGCAGAGTTGGTTGGTTCTCAGCAGTGCTCGGGTCGCTGCCAACTTTTCATGGATGAGAAGGCCATTGGGCACCAGTGCAAGGCTTTTGAGCTTCTCGTTGAGTGCGGAATTCGGGCTTGTTGCGCCAGCGGTAACAGTTTGGGATTTCGGTTGTCTGGTGGGTTGGCCTGAAGCTGCCAGAACAAGCGGCGAGATGTCGGTTGGTGTCAATATTTCAGGGACATTCTGCGCAAATCCCGGGCGCGGCCGGAAGAGCACAAGTCCACGCTTCTCCGCTTCTGTGCGGTTTTTTGTGAAGGCGATCGACGGCGGCCTGAACACGATAAAAATTGAAGTATTCTTGCCTTGGTCTGCAAGTACCTGGCCCAGCATTGCATCCTGCATTCTGTAATATTGCAATATTGAACTGGCCTCCGATTCGGTTCTGGGAAGGCCCAGTGTTTCAAGCAAGTCATAGTGAAGAAAAAGCGCCGCTGTATCACGCACCAGGAGATGGCGTGCGACAGAAGTCTTGCCCGAGGCTCTTGCCAAAGCCTCGCGTAGGTTAATGGGTACGGCCTGGTCGATATCCTGTGCGTGGACGCGCAAGCTGAGCAGCTCCCGCGGGTTATTTTGTGTACAGAAAGATCCGGAAAATGCGGGGAAGGATGCCCCGGGCTTTCCGCTGGAAACAAAAAATGCATCGCTGGCAATATCGCAGTGATGGGCCCAGCTGTGTTGAGTGGCTGGCCAGCCTATGGCTGCGCTGGGGTAATTCTTGTTGGCCAAGGTTTCCCAAATTGGCGGTGCCAGCAGATCTATACGGGATGCTGGGGCGGTACCCAGGGATGCCGGCTTGGCACACGCAGTAGTAACCACGCCGTGGCGCCAGGGTGGCGCACCAGTGGCTACACTCAACCAGTCCCCCACGTAACTGCAATGCGGACGCCAGCGCAATTGGCAGCTCTGGGACTCTTCAAATAATGCTGCCATGGTTGGCATCTCGCCGTCCGCTACCATGTGCTGAACCGTCAGCGGGTCTGCACCTGCCAGGCTGATAAACAGGATCCGATTCTTCATGTCAGGCTCTTCAGCATCTGGTGGCGCATACCGGTTTGCACGCTGTCAAATGCTGATGTAAAAGACAAGCTGCGCTCATTCTCAGTATTCACCGAAAACAGCACGCGCTCGTAGTCGCTGACGCGCACGCCCGAGATGACCTCCAGACACATATGTGCAACCAGCGGGGAGCCGCGATGGCTATTGCCAATAACGATGGACTCGCAGGTGGCGTTGGGCAATTCGTGGGAAATGATAACGTGGCCCAACACCTCCCCCTGCTTCATTGCGATGCATGAACCTCGATAATCTTTGTCGTTTTCCAGCATTCCGAAGAGTGCGTAGTGCCCATCGGGTACAAGCCCCAGAGACTGGAGATGCAGGTCTCGTGCGGCCTCCTCGGGACCGTCTTGATAGCTTAGCAGTTCGATCGCTTCACCTTTTGCCCATTCCTTGATCGCTTCACGGCCTGCACGGAACGCCGCGGCTATCTGCGCCGGGTTGGTGGCCGCCATGTCATATGCGGAACTAACTGGTTTGAACCCCAGCGAACCAAGGTGTTGATACAGCGGCTGGTCTTCTCGCGTGAGGGGAGTGACCAAGTGGTCGATCGCAAGCCGGTCCCTCATGTGTTCCAGGGTCTTGTCAAGAAGGCGGCCATGCAATAAAACGTCGCGCTCGTTTGCCAGTGGCAGATATATAAAGTCATGGGTCCGGCCGGGAAGCGGAGACCTCGGGCGATGATAGACCGCTGCAATTGCCGATGGCTGGGAGGAGTGTTCCCCGTGCAGTAACCAGGTGGATGGCAACATCGCCTCGCGAGCCATATACCCCAGGTAGGGCAAAGCCGCCGCAATCTCATCTGCTGCTGCCGGTTCTATGCGTATATCGCTGATAGCGTTCTCCCGATTGCCAGGCCCCAATGGTCAGAATATTTTACGTTTGGGGTATTCTGCGATTAAGGATATAACGAGACTAGATTCTAAGCTCATTGTTGTATATTGATATAAGAGTTTTTGGCCCAAAATTTGCAACAGGCATTTGCAGGGTCGTGATGTTGTTAAATCGCGCCCATCAATAATGCATCCGATGGTTATGGGAGAACAAGAATGATCAACAAAAAATCGCTGGCGGCAACGTCAGTAGCGGCCTTTGCAGCGGCAGGCGGGGCCCATGTTCAGGCCATACCCATGCAGTGGGCTGCAGCTGATGGAGGAAATGACCATTGGTATGAGTTGGAGCAGCAGAACCTGTCCTGGACTGACGCCCGTCAAAACGCCCTGGACAAGGGCGGATACCTTGCGACGATCACCTCTGCCGAAGAGAATAGTGTAGTAAATGGCCTCGTTGCTGCCATCGTGGGTTCATTTCCTGATGACAATCTGGACATTGCGGTTTGGTTGGGCGGGTCCGATACCGCCGAAGAGGGCACCTGGACATGGGCAGATGGTCCTGAAGCGGGAGACCAGTTCTGGGATGGGGATAAAGACGGGTCAGCGCCAGAGGGTGTCTATACTAATTGGTTCCTGTATGCACTCGAAGAGTCTTTACCCGAAGAAGACCATCTTGCCATGTCCGTTGCCGATAGTACTTGGAATGATATCGGCGACCTGCCGGGATGGTTCTCGGTTATCGAGTATGACAGCGAGCCAGTGCCCGTCACCGGCACAGCTGCATTGACGCTGCTGGGCCTGGCGGGCCTGACCGCTGGCCGCCGCCGCAAAAAAGCAGCCTGACCGGGGACATTATCTAAAACATATCGATGATCTGTATCTCACCGATGCTTACAACTCTCTGTCCATTGAAGCGTACCAGGTTTGCCCGGAACTTATAGAACGCGTCCGCGGCGGCGACTGGAATCCGGACAGTGATGAAGCAGTCTCTCGGGCCGTGCCGGCCCTCACCTTCTCCTTCTGAGGCCTTTCGCCCCTGTTGCGCGACAGCGTGCAGGTGTCGCGTCTTGTTCGGCCCACTGAGGCTGAGGAAGTACGTCATCTGCTAGAGCAATCTGCAATAAGCTGACGGTTCAGGATCTGTCCAATATTGGGTTGAAAATTGCTCCTATCTAATTGCGCGGTTCAACACAATCATAGGCAATCGCCTCACCTTGATGGCTCATCGGGCCTGGGTAACACACTGAATGTCGCGTCTGTTTCCAGTGTGACTGCCCAAACCTGATCTATGTCCTGAATACCGCTACCTCGGATAGCGGCACAGATCTCTTTCTCGCTGACTCGCTCGGCCTCCATCGCTGCACGAATAAATTTTCCCTTGTGTAACAGCAAGGCAGGTTCGGCCCTAACCAGATCAGATAGGGTATCATTGTGCATGATGGACTTGGTGACTACATATTGCAGGGCGAGTAGCAAGAAAATGGCCAGCCATACTTCAACTACCGCCACGTTTTTCAGGACGATACCCGACGCCACGAGCGAACCCATCGCAACAGTAACAATCCAGTCAAAGTTGTTCATCTGGGACGTTGATCGCTTGCCACTAATACGGATGAAGCCGATAACTGCAAAGTAGAGAAGTGGCACTGAAAGTGCCACCCGCAGTAAGTTATCCAGACTGATAAATAGCAGATTCTCCAAGCTGCTTACGCCTCTGCCAATTCTTCGCGCTTGCGGGTTTCAAAAGTATCCGCCAGCAATTGCGCCTGCTCGGCGCTGATGACCTTCTTAGCCTTTGCAAAGACTTCGTCTTCTTCCTCACGCATATGATGTTCCAGTGCGTCTTTAAGCTTTTCAAACTTCTGGATCCAGCCACTGGAACTCATATCCATGTCGCTCAACTCCTGGATAAGGTCATCGGCCTCTTTGTGTTCACTCACACTATGGCGAGACTGCTCCTGCGTATCGGGTTCCTCTATCAGCTTGGCGTAGAACGCCTGTTCCTCTGCGTTAGCGTGAGCCACCGTTTCTGGCTTGAATGCGTCCCAGAGTTGACGGCGCGCTTCGCTATCACCTGACGTTTCCATGATCTGCTTCGCCAATTTTCGGTGCTTATCGTGGTCTTGTTTCAAACGGCTATAAATGTCCATAGTACTCTCCTCGTTGTTGTGGTCTTTATGACCTCTGTAGATCGCTCGCGCGCTCCACAATGGAACGCTCACACACTTCCGTCGCTACGCCTAAGTGGCGGAGATCAGGAATTCGATAGGCTTGAACCTACCGTTATTACTGTTCTCAGCTGAACAGGCGGTAAGCCCCACGATCAGATCAGTCTCGGCCCGAAACATGGTGTAGTCTCCGGCCCTGGAATGAGGTGTCGCTATCGTCAACTCGCCTGTATCAGAATCTGGTACTACGTTCATAAAGACATTCAACGTGGTGGGGATGCTATTCGGCGAGACGCCGAGTTCCTGTAGATTTTTCACCAGGTTGCCATAGCAGGAAGGACGCTTCTCGGTAATACCGTAGAGCTTGGCAAACATCTGTGGAGAACAGGGCGACAGCAAGAAATCATGGCGACCTGCCGTATCCTCGGTGATGGTTAGCATGGGTGTGGATTGATTGGAGTACAAAATATCGCCCACGGCTGGATAAATACGATTTGCATAATCAATCGTGCGACCGCCACTGAGCCATTCGGTGAGATCCGATGCTAAAAACGCTGTCAGATCGGACACTTGTTCACCGAGTGGGTCAATCACCTTGAGCGTCTCCCCTACGTTGAGGTGGAATGCGACGCCGGTACGCGGTGGTATCTCGACAGGATCACTGGCAATGGTAATCACCTTTGCCCTCCCGTCAGCTATGATTGTGCGGCTTGTCATTTCTCGAGTGCTCCTGATAGTCCAGTGAATGGGCACTTGCCCTTACTCGTTGTTTCGATAGAAAATGGCGGTCGCCAGCCCTCGGGGTGAGTAGCGCCATCATATTGCTGCGCCTCACTTCTCACGCCATGGTCCTCTACCATGGGGTTGATATACCCCTGCAGCGCTTCGTCTCTCAGGCGAATCTTGTCTCTAATGGTGTTATAGGCACCTTTACTTTTTAGCTGCTTGAACTGACTGTGGGCATTGAACACCAGGGTGCAATGCGGGAACTGTCGCGCCATACGTGAGGCGCCAGGGTGTAAGCCGATGATATAAAACGCCCGACCACCGATGCTCATGGCAAATTCAGAACTGTTGGGATCAGAGGAATATTGCGCGTCCCATTGATAACTTTTTTGATCAACGCGCGCCATCAGCCATAAGTGTCGCCATAGCTGTTCAGAAAACTGTTGTTCACCCACTCCGCAAGGGTCTGCAAAAATGGCGATAAAGGTGGCGAAGTCCCGATCTATCTCATCCGAAGTAGCGGCAAAGTGTTGCAGATCGACAGTGCACTGTTTGGCAGCCTCGATTTCACCCATTTCCTCGTAGAACCCGAACCGATAGGCATTGCGCTGCATCGCGGCTTTCGCGCCCACACAAGGATAATCAGGTGATTTGATTTGATCTTCAAACGTATGCACTGCGCTAGAGCGCTGTTGGCGCGACAGTACGCGAGGGCGCTGCAAGCCACGGGTGCGATGTACATTCTCCGATCTTCTGATCTCAGCCGAAACCATAGTAATTCTCCCATGCCGGACAGCGTGATATCCACTGATCCGGTGAACGATGCATTTTCGCGGTGTACGTTGTGGGAATGAGTAAAGCAAAGAGCGTGCCACAGGGATGAGCGCGTCTACAAAAATATAATTTCCATAGAAATCAGAAAATTATCCTCTGCTAGAAAATCGAGGGAACAGTTTTTATCGCCTAGTTAAGGAATTTTTTTCACTTGCACCGGCTCGACTTAAGTTAACTGATTCGCCCTTCAACGCAAGTGTTACGGTAGCGCCCTAACAAAATTTTACAGGTGCTATCGCTTTTCAATGCATCAAAAATGTAATTCTCTCGGGGACACTTGTCCCGATGCAGTTGCCGTTAGCAATGTTCACATCGGCACAACGTACAACAAAATGTAAACCTTACGCGCTCATGCTATCAGCCGCCAAGACGTAAGGACCGGGTAGAAATTGCAACCGCCGTGTAGAAATTTCAACCGTTGCGACCCCACCGGCAAGATTGCGTTAAGGTAAAACAATTCCTGTCAGCTCGCGACACCACTGATCAAACTGCACAGCATCGACTGTCCTCGGTAAACAGGTTGTTGGCACGGAGCTTGCTGCATTTGACTTGCAATACTGATTGGGGCGAATCCCAAACCAGTGAAGGCAACCACTGACTATGACTTGAACGGAGATCCAACATTATGAAGACTACACTAGCGAAAGCCGTTGTCTGTCTGGCACTCTCAGGCGCCGTCGCAGCAATGGCTGATGACGACACTATCAAGAATGCTGACAATCTGAGTCCCACGGTGCAGGCGAATATGCATAGCGCTCTGGCCAACATGGACATCGATGAGATTGAAGGTAAAGACATTTATGATTCAAACGGCATGCAGCTTGGCGACGTCGACGAGGTCGTCAAGAATAGCGCTGGCCAGCCTATGATTGTTATAGGGCTGGAAGATGACACCAAAGAGGTTGTGGTACCTATGGACAGGCTTACCTTATCAACTGACGGCTCACGACTCACCACCACGCTCACCCGAGCACAGTTAATGGGCATGAAGGATTATGACCCAAACGATTTGGAAAGCGTTGACGAATAGCACTATCGAACCCAGGCCCTGTTTCCCGGCGCATCACAACGGCCGGGATTTTTTTGTCCAGTAAACTGAATACGAGCAGCGGATGGCTGACATGAGCGAAAGGTTGTGCTTGATAACCTCATCGGCAATTCCAGTCTTCTATTCTCGTTATCAATCTCCTGCAAAAAATCAAAAAATCCTCTGATTCCAGAAACATCGCACCCCCAGATATCTGCCCTCAACCCCCTCTGATATCCGGTGTAACTTTTACCACTAGTATAAGCAATATTTACCCACAGCTTGAGACTCAATCCCTTCAGCAAACTAGCGGACAGAAAATGTGCTGCTTTATAAGGTGTTTTTGATAAAAATAGAAATTAATTATTTGGCATAACTATTGCTAGATTAGCAGTGGGTTCAATCAATTCCCTACCAACTGAAAAGGAAATTATCATGAGTAACGTTATTACAGCATTGTTCGAGACACCAACCAAAGCCGCTATAGCAATTCATCAATTGGAGATCATGGGTGTTACCCAAGACGAAATTTCTGTCATCGCAGGCGACAAGGTTAGTGGCAACAGCTTCGCTTTAGATGAAGGCACCAAGCTTCCAGAGGGGCTTGCAATTGGGTCCGTTTCCGGCGGCCTATTGGCTGGCATTATCAGTGGACTAACTGCCGTGGGCGCTGTTGCCACGGGTGGGCTCGGCCTATTGGCGTCCGGCCCACTGGTTGCAGCTCTGGCAGGCGCTGGCGCTGGCGCAATGGCAGGTGGTGTGATTGGCGGTGCGATTGGAGCCGCCATACCAGAACACGAAGTCAAATATTACGAAGCGGCCCTGGAAAAAGGTTCAGTGCTAATCGGCGTTAAATACAATGACGACAACGAGAAGCAGATTAAGAAACTACTGGAAGCGGCAGGAGCTGAAAAAGTCGCTACCGCCTAGGCAGGTTTAATAGCAGAAAAGGCAATACGCAAGGTATTGTCTTTTCTGACTAATCCTGTTGCATGCCCATCACCTAACGATATTTAAGCAGTTTTAATTTTGCCTGCCCTACTCTACTCATCTTCAGCATCACAGAATGCGGATGACTGTAAGGGAGTGCAGTGGCTGGAAAACCCCATTTTTCCGCAATAGGTGGGAGCCAGCAATGCCGGGCTAATTTAGTGGAGATAAATTTTAGCGGGGGCGAGATGTATTTTTCGCAGAAAAATAGATTTTTCACCATTAATGCTGACAGGCGCCCTATTTCTTGATTAGGACGCATAAAGTATGTCGGACAGGCTTCGAACCGCGCGATCGATCACCTCCGGCTCCCTCGATGTAAACCCCAACAGATATCCATGCTCCGCTGGTGCCTCAAGGTAGTGGCTGGACAATGGAATACAGCCTAGCCCTGCAGCCGTAACTGCTGGAAAAACCGCCATGTCCACGCCCGCCATTCCTACAGGTATATGTAGGCCACCCGATGTTATTTTGAGTCCACGTTCTTGTATACCGACATATTGCGCGAGCGCTTGTACCATAGCCTCCCGTCTCTCCCCATACAGGCTTCGCATGCGCTTTATGTGTTTCGTGAAGTGACCCATGCCAATGAATTCGGCTGCCACCGCCTGGGTTATAACAGAGCTCTCATTTCCCAGCATCGGGTATACGCGCCTGATAGAATCTACAGCAGAAGCGGGAACCACCAGATAGCTCATTCGCAGTGTGGGTGAAAGCACCTTGCTGAACGTGCCCATATAAAGTGTTCGTTCGTTGTCCATCAGACCCGCGAGGGCTGGGATGGGATCGCTTTGGTAGCGAAACTCGCCATCATAATCATCCTCCACCAACCAGGCGTTGTATTGCTGAGCGACATCCAGCCATTGCAGACGCCGACTCATTGGCATAGTGATTCCCAGCGGGTATTGATATGAAGTGGTCAGGTAAATGAGCTTGGGCGAACGACGGGGATTTTTTGGTGGTAAAGCCCCCTGAGCATCGACATTGGCGGGCTCAATTTCGAGATCTGCTAACTGCAGCGCCAATTTGGCGACGCCGTACGCCGGGTTTTCGAGCCAGACGGCATCGCCGGGGTCAGTCAGCGCCCTGGTGAGCAGCAGTAAACTTTGGCTCGCGCCCGCGGTGATAAAAATTTGCTCCGGGTCGACCCTGACACCCCGGGCCAGTCTGAGATACTGAGCCAACACCTGCCTTAACGGCACATAACCCGAGTGGATATCCAGTTCGGGCATGAGCCTACTCAACTCGCGGCCGGCGCGGTTAGCAAGCCTGTTCCAGAGCTTCGATGGAAATTCTCGCGGGTCGGGAAAGCCGGGCAGAAGCGTGTCCCCGCCAAAGAAACTGCTGGATTGCATGGAGCCTGCCAACTGTGCAACTCGCCCGGCAGCTCGCGCTTTCTTTACACTCCTGCGAGGCCCCCCACTTTGGCCGCTACGGCTAATATCGATAGTGCGAGTACCGGAACCACGATGGGATTCGGTGAGACCTTCCGCCAGCAATTGGTCATAGGCATTGGTTACTGTATTGCGGGACAAGCCGGAATCTCTCGCCAGCTGACGAGATGGTGGCAAAGGCGCGCCCGGAGGTAGCGTACCATCCAGGATGAAGCTACGGATTTGCCGATAAAGCTGTCGATGCAATGGATCCTTTCCAATCCGATCCAGCACCAGCAGATCGGTGAGTAATGTATCAGCTTGTCGCATATTGAGTCCATCAGGCTTCGATAAGTGGCCCCCTAATTATGCACAAAGTGGCACTTTAATTAAGAGCCAATAATTTTATACTTGTTTTCACTGAGAGCAGACGGGATCTAACCTTGTTGCCCGCCTGGTGTGTGTCACAAACCTTAGAGATCCAACAGCATGTGCAAATATATGCAAAGTAAGCAAACCCACCTGCGCCTAAACGCTGAACTGGGCAGTTATGATAAGGAAGTTGTACACGCTATTATCGACGATGCGCCAATGTGCCACATCAGTGCCAACGTCGAAGGCGCTCCTTATATTCAGGCAACTGTACACTGGCGCGATGGTGAGAACGTCTACGTACACGGAGCGGTAAAGAACAAGATGATTCATGCGATCAAAAAGGGCGCTACAGCCTGTCTCGCATTTTCCCATTTCGATGGCTATGTGTTGCCGCGTTCGGGTTTTAATCACGCTGTGCTTTACCGCTCAGTTGTGGCATTCGCACAGGGGAGGTTTTTGCAAGACCCTGAGGAGAAGCAGAAACAACTGGAAATCTATATTGAGAATATTCAACCGGGGCGCTGGCAACACATCCGTCCTCCTTCGGCAGACGAGTTGAAGCAAACCGGCATTATTGAGTTTCCGCTGAAGGAAGTCTCGGCCAAAAGCATTCCGATGGAAATGGCCGCCATGCTCATGCCGGGCGGTGAATTGGAGGCACCGGAGGACGCGCACTACAACCCCTGGACCGGTGTCATTCCTCATACCCCAGTAACAGGCGCCGCCATTGCCGCAACAGATCTTCCCGGAAATGACCGCTACTAAGCCCAAAGTTTTTACCGAGGCGCGACGGCGCTTTCTCCGGATGATGGCGGAGGTCTCCGGTTTGATGGCTGTGAGTGGCCTGGTTCTAGCCGCGTACCTCAAGAGTGCCCGACACCTCGTCGCCACCGCCATTCGGCCGCCCGGCGCACTGGCTGAGGCGGACTTTCAATCTGCCTGCGTGCACTGCGGACTGTGTGTTGAGGCCTGTCCCTACGATATTCTTAAATTGGCCCGCCTTGAGGACCCCGTACCCACCGGCACACCTTATTTTATTGCCCGGGAGCACGCGTGTGAAATGTGCACAGACATTCCCTGCGTGCCAGCCTGCCCGACTGGCGCACTCAGCCACCAGTTGACGGACATTAATCAAGCCAGCATGGGGCTGGCCGTCTTCGTCGGGACGGAAACTTGCTATGCTATGCAGGGAACATCCTGTCGGGCCTGCTATATGGCCTGCCCCATAAAAGGTGAAGCCATCACCATGGAGCAATTCACCGCCTCGGGGCGCCTTCTCTTTCAGCCCACTGTCCACAGTAGTGCCTGCACCGGCTGCGGCAAATGCGAGGAGGCCTGCATCACCGCCGAAGCATCGATCAAAGTGCTGCCCGCCGCGCTGTTACAGCATGACATCGGTACCCGCATTCATGGGCTTTCATAAAGTGCCCGCTGCAAGAGGTCTTATTCGTAGAAACAAATGGCTGCTGCTGCGGCGCTTTGTGCAATTTTCGATTCTGGGTTTATTCATGAGCGGCCCCTTTTTGAGCATATGGATTATGGAAGGGAATCTCGCTTCCAGCACTCTTCTAGGCAAGATTCCCTTTACGGATCCCTTTATAGCCCTACAGTCCGTCGTCGCAGGCCATGAAATCGCCGCGCAAGCAATCACTGGTGTCGGGCTGATATTAGCCTTGTATCTACTCGTTGGGGGGCGCAGTTTCTGTGCCTGGGTCTGCCCCATCAATCCCGTTACCGATGCTGCGGCCTCACTGCGGGAAACCCTGGGGTTCAAGCCGAATGTTCGCTTGTCCAGGTATCTACGACACGGCCTGGTGTTGGTCATTCTCCTGGTTTCCTATCTGATGCACGACATCGCCTTCGAGGCGGTAAACCCCATTACGCTGCTTCACAGAGGAATCCTATTCGGCATGGGCGTCGGTTGGCTGGTGATAGTAGGCGTGTTTCTGTTCGATCTTTTCGTCGCAAAACACGGCTGGTGTGGGCACATTTGCCCGGTAGGCGCATTCTACGGTTTCATCAACCACTTCAGCCTGACCAGGGTCAGCGCGCGAGACAGAGATTCCTGCACCAACTGCGGGGATTGCTTTCGAGTCTGCCCGGAACCACAGGTGATCGCCCCGGCTCTATACCCCCGCGAGTCGGACCGCAGTCCGATTATCGCGAGTTCCGACTGCATCACCTGCGGACGCTGTATAGATGTCTGCGAACCCGAGGTCTTTAACTTTACCCACCGGTTTGATAAGACAATTGGGGGCAGTTCATAGGGCAGGAACCCGTTACGATTCGCTTTCGGATTTCGAATCACCCGTTGGTGTATCGTAGGAGTGCTCAGCACACCACCGCGAAAAAAATAGCAAGCGCCAATGCCACTGTGTCCCCGATACAGTGGGGCAGATCTTCATTTCATTCCGATGCGGTGTCTGCTACCGCGCGTGATCAGTGCCGCCATATCCGGTGACAAGCCATTGGGCGCTGGAAACACTAGCGACTCCTGCAACAACATTTTCTCGGCATAGGCACCTGTAACCCGCGTGGAGAGAGTGGGGATGTTTTGTTCCTTCTCGCGAAGATGTACCAGGATTCTGTCGATAATGTCCTCATCTTCAATACACCGGTCCGACGCATCGGCAATAACCCTGACCGAACCACCGCAGCGGCTGCAAAACTCAATGTCTATGTTGAAGATGCGCTTGCTCCGCGCTGGTGACTGTTGGACAGCACACTCAGTGTGGTACGTAATGCCGAAAACGGGAGAGGGGGAATCCATCCCATTGTTAATGGGGTAGAGCCCGTGTGCGGGGCAGTCTACATAGTGCAAATACAAAGAAGCCTCCTTCGCGGAGGCTTTTTTGTATTTGGTGGGCCGTGCTGGATTGATCACAACAGCCTAAGGGCCGTTGTGACCCCTGCGGGGCGCCTTCGCTGCGCTGCGGCGTCTAAATTCGCCTCTAAGGCGAATTTTTCGAACGGTGGCTCGATCCAGACGAGCCAACCCCACAACGAAAAATGGCCACCCCGATGGGGTAGCCATGTTTCGTTGTATGGTGGGCCGTGCTGGATTCGAACCAGCGACCAATTGGTTAAAAGCCAAGGGCTCTACCTCATGTATCTTTATGTTTTTCTTGGAAATTTCTGAACTAAGCTCCCCACACTCTTGTGAGTTTTCCTATAGTTTCACCTTTGAATCTATTGGTTTTCACGTGATTTGCATGGCATTTGTGGGGAACTTTTTCCCCGCTACAAATCCACAAGGGCTTCGAACCCTGAGCTACGCGTTTTACCGTAAACGGTTCGTGAACCGCGGGGTTGCCTATCGCGTCTCCGCGGAGATTTTTTTCAACGCCCACGGCAGCAGGTTTTCAATAGCCTCCACCGTTTCCGCCTGCGGTAGCGCAGTGAACACCTGACGCAGGTATCCATAGGGCTCCAGCCCATTGGCCTTTGCCGACTCCACCAGGGAATACAGGTTGGCACTGGCTTTGACGCCGCGCACTGAGTCCGAGAACATCCAATTTTTGCGACCAATGACAAAGGGGCGGATGGCGTTCTCCGCCAGATTATTATCGATCTCAAGCCGCCCATCTTCCAGGTAGCGGATGAGCTTCGGCCATTCGTTGTGCAGGTAGGTCAGCGCCTTGCCAGCCAGCGTCCCCGGCGGCACTGTGGGCAGACTGTCATCCAGCCATGTGCGCAGTTTCTTCAGGATCGGCGCCGCATGTTGTTGCCGGTGTGCCTTTCGCTCTGGCGGTGACATCTGTTTCGTACGGGCCTGCTTCTCAATGCGATACAGCTTCTGGATCCAGGCCAGCCCCTGTTGGGCCTTGCCCTGGCGCGGATTCTTGCCTTGACCCTTCACCGCCTCACTGAACTTGCGGCGTGCGTGCGCCATGCAGCCCACGTGAATCAAACTGCCCGCAGTAACAACGCCGTTATAACCACTGTAACCATCGGCCTGCAGGTAGCCGACAAAGCCTTCCAGCAATGCCATCGGGACCGTCTGGCTGCGCGAGGGGTCGTAATCAAACAGGATCACCGGTTCAGCCGGCGGCCCGCCACGCTGCAACCACAGATAGGATTTCGACTGCGCCACCTTACCGGGCTCCTTCAGCACCTGCACCGTGGTTTCGTCCATCTGCACGATGTCATAGGCCAACAGGTGGTCATGCAACAGGTTGATCAGCGGCTGCACCAGTTGCCCGGCCCGGATCATCCAGTTGGCCAGCGTCGCCCGAGGGATATCCACCCCGATCCGCTGCAGGATCTGCTCCTGGCGATACAGCGGCAGGGCGTCCTGATACTTGGAGACGGCAATATGGGCCAGCAGCCCCGGCGAGGCCATGCTTTTGGGGATAGGCTGGCCTGGCAAAGCGGCCGTCTGAATACATTGGCCACAGGCGCAGGCGTATTGCTTGCGGATATGGCGAATGACGCGGATCTGCGCCGGGATGATATCGAGTTGTTCTGACACGACCTGGTTCATCTCGGCCAGTACCTGTCCGTCGTGCGGGCAGTGGCGTTGGTCTTCGGGTATCTCGTGGACGACTTCGACCCGGGGCAAGGTATCCGGCAGTGGCTTGCGGCCGCCTTTTTTACGGTTGTGGGCGGGGACCGCCACGGTCTCTTCCGGATCAGCTTCGTCGTGGTCATAGTCATCAAGAGCCGCGTCGACTTCTGCCTCATTGAACAGGCGGATCTGATCAGGCGACAGCTTCTCGCTGCTGGCCGCGTAACGGCGGGCGAGGGCCAGATTGAGTTGCTCCTGGAGGGAGAGCACCTTGGCATCCAGGCGCACTTTATCTTGTTCAAGCCGGGTGTTGCGTGCGACCTGTTCAGCCAGCAATGCCTGGAGAGTTTCAATGTCGCGGGGCAGTTGATTGGGCGCGTTTGACATGCCCTGTAGTATACCGGATCGATGCGTATAACCCTATAAAACACTGCTAAAACAGAGATTTTCGTGTGGCTTCAGGCGACTGATGTCGTAGCCGTCGAGCAGCCAGTTCAGCTGCTGGCCAGTCAGGCTCACGATGTCCCCAGACTGCTTACGTGGCCAGTGGAATTGAGATTTCTCCAGCCGTTTCTGCCACAGACAGAATCCGCTGCGTTCCCAGTAGAGAATCTTGACCCGGTTGCGCCGGCGGTTACAGAACACAAACAAATGTTCCGAGAATGGATCGAGGCTGAGGTTACCTTCGACGAATACAGCCAACCCATTGATGCCCTTGCGGAAGTCGATGGGATCTCGGCACAAGTAGACCTCAGGCAGTTCATTCGAGGGGCGCATCATGACAGCACGGCCGCTGTGTTCAGGACCAGTGACAGGATCGCGGCATCGACGGCGCCACTGAATGCGACCACAGCACCGTTGGGCAGTTGGACCTGCCACTGACTCTCGAGTGAGCGGGGGTTATTGACCACCTGCGCTTTTTGAAAAACGGTGCTCTGTGATCGCAAGAGCCTGCCTTTGCTGGCGAGTTCCTTCCTGGCCGAATACAGGGACTTGACGCTGATGTCGTGTGCCCGGGCATAATCGATCGACGTCTGGCCGGCGGCCTCGCAGGCTCGGATGTGTTTGAGCCAGTATTGTTGGCGCTCGGTCAGAGTGGTGCCGTTTGTCATTCGCCGTCTCCTGTCATCGGGAATGACAGGGTGCAGACTTGATCAGCGAAAAGGTAGGGCGTGGTTTACTGAGCGCTTACCATGTTTTAGACGACAATTAACTTGGCCGGCCAAGGTAGTTGACGTCCAACAGCTGTGGTGGTTGCATATCGCAGATATGCACTGGATCAAAAGCGAAACCTACTCGGCAGTTGCCGCTGCCGCCCGGGTTGACCAAGCCTGTATACCGACCTATAAGTCGTGTCGCGGCCATCCCGTGGGCTCTGGTTCCCCGCTCCTCGGGGGACTGAAATGTTTGTGGGAGGATTTTGGTGCTAGGCAACCCATTTTGGGTCATCCGGCTAAGGTAAGCGAACTGCCAGTAGACAACCCGGGGGTACGACGCGATGTCGATAGGCCCGAAGATCTTGCTTAGCAGTGCAAAAGAGAAATAGTATGCGACTTTGGCACGATCGCGGCGCCTTATTGCCGGCGAATCCGCACCCTGGTTATTTTTGAAATTATTTTGGTCAGATCAGAATGCCACCCTTCAAAAATCTCTCGAAGCTAGTTATTTGTCCAGTAATGAGCCGAGCTTTTCTGTGTACCGGTTTCAAAATTTTTGATGCACCTCATATACTCCCAAGGCCAGAATCGTAAAACCGGCCGCGACCATGCTCAGATACTCGCTTCCAAACGTTTGAGATACAAGCTTTCCAATAGACGCAGAAAGCGAAACCCCCAGATATATAGCTGAAGTATTTAGCCCCAGAACGATGGATACACTAGCGGGCGCCGCTTTCACTAACTGGTGCTGCAGTGGCACCAGACAGCTCCACGCAATCGCCCCCCAAACTGCAAGCGGCAAAACCGATATGAACGGAGAATAGGTAAGCACTGGCAACAGTAAGAAGTTGAGGCTCAAAACCGTGAGCCCGCCAACAATAATTGGCCTCGCACCCCACCGGTCGGTCAGCCTGCCTGCGGTAAAGGTTCCAATAGTAGCCGCAACGCCCCAAGCCGCCATTAAAAGGGCTAATGTCTCACCCCTTCCATTCGTAGCGGGCATAAGAATTACACTGGCATAGGTGTGAACGATGTAGGATCCGGTCATTAAAAACAGTGTCGTTCCCAGCACGCCCAATACAGCCGGTTTCGTCACAGAGGCCAACATATCCCTGGGCCTCTTCTTTGTATCCGGTCTTGGGATTGCCTCTAGTGAAGTACCAACCCCAATAGCCGCTGCACCGGCTAGTGCAGCGACAAGCCACATACCCAGCCGCCAGTCACCAAAACTCGTAGAGAGAGCAATTCCCAATGGCGCTCCAATTGCGGTTGACGCACTTAAACCGGCTGTAATGATAGCCAATGAACGCCCCCAATGTTCCTGTGCGACTATCGCGGTCGCCGCTGCCCCTGCAATTGGCATAAACAGTGCTCCGCCCAAGCCCCCAAGCGCACGACCGGCAATCGCCACTTCCAGATTTGGCGCCAGCGCCGAGACCACATGGCCTGCGGCAAGAGTGATCATGCCCACCACCAGTATGGGCCTATAAGGCAAATTCACCATCAGAGTTGCGGCGATCGGTATCACCAGAGCATAAGCTACGGCAAACGCCGCGATCATGCTAGCCGCGTCACCAACAGTGGTATTAAGGCTGACTGCCATCTCTGGCAGAAGGCCGGCCATAACGAAACTGGCCGTGCCGATGGAAAACATTCCCAAAGCCAGGATCAGTAGTCTATTCATTGGTTCTTCAAACGCCTATCACAAGACATCACTCCGCATTGCAGAGCCATTCGGTTAACGGAAAGCCAGTTCAGCCTGCCGCGGCCTCTTCATGACTGGTTTTGTTCGGTTTAGGACCACTAAATATTGACGTGCTGCATCCCTTCAATCGTATAACGCTCACCGCTTACCGCACCTTTCGGAGCAATTTTATCAAGGGCAGAAATGTCTTCCTCTGTCAGAGACAACGAACCGGCACCTATATTTTCGTCGATATAACGCTCGGTACGTGTTCCAGGAATAGGGATGACATGATCGCCCTGCGCCAGAACCCACGCTAAAGCCAACTGTGCCGGTGTACAGCCTTTTGAATCCGCAAATCTGGTCAGTGCATCAACCACAGACAGATTCCTCTGCAAATTTTCTCCCTCGAACCGTGGTTGCGAGGTACGTCTAAAGTCGTCGGCAGCCATGTCATCAACCGACCTTATCGTACCCGTCAAAAAACCCCGACCAAGCGGGCTGTATGGAACAAAAGCTACACCGAGCTCCTTACAAGTCTGCAACATTCCGTCTTCTGGATCGCGCGTCCACAGGGAGTATTCCGATTGCACTGCAACAATAGGGTGAATAGCATGGGCGCGGCGCAAAGTCTCAGGGGACACCTCGCTCAACCCCAGGCCCCGTACTTTGCCTTGCTTGACGAGTTCAGCCATCGAACCTACCGTATCTTCGACGGGTACACCCGGACTTAGACGGTGAGCATAGTAGAGATCGATTGTTTCTATACCCAACCGCGTTAGCGAAGCCTCACAGGCGCTGGCCATGTAGGTCGCGGTATTGTCAATTCGGCGGTCCGCAAGTGGGCCATCGCGCACAATGCCGAACTTGGTCGCCAGAGTGATCTGCTCTCGGTGTCGGGCGAGAAAGCTACTGAGGAGTTTCTCGTTACGGCCAAGACCGTAGGTATCCGCAGTATCAAAAAACGTTATACCTTTGTCGAACGCATACTCCAGCGTCGCGAGTGATTGAGCTCGATCAGAGGGTCCATAGAACTCGGACATCCCCATGCAGCCAAGGCCGACAGCAGAAACAGCACCCAGTCCAGCGCCAAGATTACGAGATTTCATAGTAGTTTTCGTCCTTCTTGTAATTAAAAAAATAGGTCATAAACGTCATCAACTAGGATCTTTCGCTGGCAGGAAAGGATAATCGATATACCCCTCGGCCCCGCCACCATATGCCGTCGCGCCGTCAAGCGGATTGAGAGGTGTACCCCGCTCTAGGCGAGTCACAAGGTCAGGGTTAGCAATATAGGGGCGTCCAAATGCAATCACATCAGCGGTATTGGTACGCCGCGCTGCTAGAGCCAGATCGCGGTCATAGCCATTATTGGCCATGTACAACCCTTTGAAGCGCTGCCGCAAAACATTCAAGTCAAACCCACCTTCAACAGTTCGCGATCCTCCTGTCTCGCCTTCCACAACGTGAAGATAAGCTAGGTCAACATCATTCAGTTGGTCGACAAGCGCCGTGAAAACCGGTTCAGGGTTGCTGTCACTAAGACCGTTAGCGGTACTGACCGGAGATATCCGCAGCCCCGTACGCCCACCATTGCTAATCGCCGCAACAGCTTTGGTAACCTCAAGTGTCAGCCGAATACGATTTTCGACCGACCCACCATAGGCATCAGTACGCTGATTGGCCCCATCCCGCATAAACTGATCAAGTAGGTAACCATTTGCGGCGTGAATTTCAACGCCATCAAATCCTGCATCCAGAGCGTTGCGGGCAGCCTGCTCATAATCGGCCACAATCCCCGGCAGCTCGTCCATGCGTAGCGCTCTTGGCGTCAGTGCCGGTTTCTTTCCCTCTGCCGTGAACGCTTCGACATTGGGGCGAATAGCAGATGGGGCAACTGGTAACACGCCACCAAGTTGCACATCCGGGTGAGAAACCCTACCAACATGCCAAAGCTGGGCGAATATGCGTCCTCCTTTATCGTGAACTGCCGTTGTGACAGGGCGCCAGCTTTCGATCTGTTCAGTGGTCCAGAGGCCTGGGGTAAAGGCGTAACCCACTGCCTGCTGTGAAATACTCAACCCCTCGCTGATAATCAGTCCTGCCGATGCACGCTGTGTGTAATACTCTTGCATCATCGATGTGGCGATATTTTCAGGCGAACGCGCCCGCGTCAGTGGTGCCATAACAACGCGGTTTGTCAGAGCATAAGGCCCTATTTCAACCGGTGAAAAGAGGTCAGTTTCAGGAACGACGTTAGTCATTTTGACGTACGAGTTACGAGTTTTCACGTGTTTTCTCCTTGGGTCGACGCTGTGTGCAACGAGGATCAGCAGCCTGAAAGGCAGCGATATCTTCGTCGCCAATGGACAATGGCGCGCAGCCGTGGTCTTTCTCACAAACAAAATCGTACTTAATACCAGCGGCATGACAGCTCAGGCACTCACGCCCCTCAAAATTTACTGCGTGATCTCCCCGACTCGTGATCGTCGTGCTCTCGGCCGTCACATCTAGGGCGAGAAACTCCCAGCCTCTACTATCTGGGTATTTCTCGCTTGAGTGTTTGACCATCGCTTCAAACGGAACAAGTAGCATCACCGTACCAACTGGATACTCCGTATCAGAGACGCGGTCGGTAAAAATATGGATGGCTTCCTCGAGCTTTTCCGGGTCATGATGGAACAGAAAGGTATTGCGCACTTTGGGTAAATCATAAATGCAGCCAAACATTTCCGCGGCAACCTGAACTTCATTGCCGGATCGGATCGGAGTTTCGGCTCGGGTTGAAAGGGCAATGAATGATGCGGCAAAAAAGGTCATTCCGGTAGCCAATATGGCACCAAAGCCAGAACTCAGACTGAGAGCTCTCATGTGTTTTCTCCCTAGTTGAAGGTTGTGCGAAGCCGATAACCGAGACGCGGAAAATGTACAGCAACAGTTCCGCCCTGTAGCGTTTCACGATGCAGCATGACCGATGACAGACCCCTGAAGCCCATCAGAATCCTGATCTTTTCGGAATGGAGAGATGCTTCATAGTGATACAGGATCAGTTCGGTCATCGTTTCCCATTATTTCAGCAGCGCAAGAAGCTCTTGCGCGGCGGCAGCGGATGAGGCAGGGTTCTGACCGGTGACGAGCTTACCATCCCGCAGCACAAAGCTGGCCCAATCAGTGCCTTTCTCATAAATGCCACCATTGGCTTTGAGCATATCCTCGACCAGGAAGGGCACAACGCTGGTCAGGCCAACGGCCTCTTCTTCTGTATTTGTGAAGCCTGTCACACGTCGCCCTGAGACCAAGGGTTTGCCATCTGCGCCTTGAGTGTGGCGGAATACGGCGGGGGCGTGGCAGACTGCCCCAACAGGCAAGTCAGCGGCGGCAAAGGCTTCGATCAGGCGTTTGCTGTCAGCGTCTTCGGCCAAGTCCCACAAAGGGCCATGACCACCGGGATAGAAGATTGCATCGAACCCGGCTTCTGTCATGTCAGAAAGTTTCACCGTAGTCGCAAGATACTTTTGCGTCTCAACATCGCCCTTGAAACGACGGGTGTCGTCGGTCTGAGCGTCCAAGCTATCGCTGGACGGATCAATTGGTGGTTGCCCCCCCTTGGGCGTGGCCAGAGTGATATCGGCCCCTGCGTCCTTGAATACGTAATAGGGCGCGGCAAACTCCTCCAGCCAGAAGCCGGTTTTCTTGCCAGTGTCTCCAAGTTCGTCATGGGACGTGAGTATCATCAGAATTTTCATGTTATGTCCCTATTTTGATTGCCGACACGGATTACGCGTTTGCCAAAATTGTCGCCGTTGAGAAGGCCGACGAAGGCTTCAGGGGCGTTTTCCAGACCATCAATGATCTCTTCGCGGTATTTGATCTTACCGCTTGCGACCCACGCGCCCATTTCCTTGGCGAAGCTCGGATAGAGGTGGCCGAAATCGTCAAAAATGATGAAACCCTGCACCTTGATCTTCGTACGCAGGATCTGCCCCATCAGCCAATTCAATCGGTCCGGTCCTCCAGGCAGTTCGGTGGCGTTGTATTGCGATACCAGTCCACACACCGGCACACGCGCATGCGGGTTCAGAAGCGGGATCACCGCATCAAGAACCTTGCCACCCACATTTTCGAAATAGACATCAATGCCGTCAGGGCATACCTTGGCAAGCTGATCAGCAAAGTCTGGCGCCTTGTGATCGATGCATGCGTCGAAACCCAGATCATCAACTGCATAGGCACATTTTTGGGGTCCGCCCGCGATGCCAACAACACTACAGCCCAGCAGCTTACCGATTTGGCCTACGGTTGCACCGACCGGGCCGGTCGCCGCAGCCACCGCAATTGTCTCGCCGGGCTTGGGCGCACCGATCTGCGTCAAGCCAGCCCAAGCGGTGAAACCGGGCATCCCGAGAATGCCGAGTGCCCAGGATGGATGCGCGGGCGAGGCACCAAGGTTAGTGACCCCCTCACCATCCGACAGGGCATAATCCTGCCAGCCATTGAAGCTCACCACCCAGTCACCCACTGCAAAGCCGTCAACTTTCGAGGTAACAACCTGCGCAACCGTACTACCGACCATCACATCGCCGACCTCCACCGGTGCGGCATAAGATGGCGCATCACTCATCCTGCCCCGCATATAGGGGTCGAGTGACAAGTACTCGGTACGCAAAAGCATCTGATTGTCGCCGACGGAAGGGATCGCCTCTTCGTCAAGCCTCAAGGTGTTCTTAGTCGGCTCACCTTTAGGGCGTTCCGACAGCACAAGTTTGCGGTTTACTGTGTCAGTTTGTATCATGTTCAGTTTCTCCTACAAAGCAGCTTCAAGAATGCGGCGGGAATCATCGGGGCCAATGGCGTTATGTTCACCAAGTGCTGTCATGCCGTGATCCTTTAAGGCAGTAACGATATGGTCGATCCCGTGCGCATCAATACCATAGTCGCCTAACCGGGTTTTGATGCCCATCTGCTCAAAAAAACCACGTGTTGCTTCGATCACAGCATCGATCCGCGCATCGTCGGACCCTTCTCGGATATCCCAGACGTTGCCGGCATACTGCAACAGCTTCTCGCGTTTAGGGCCGCGCTGATCGTTCATCAGGGATGGCAACACAACCGCCAGCGTGCGGGCGTGGTCAGTATCATTCAGCGCAGTAATCTCATGCCCGATCATATGGCTGGCCCAATCCTGGGGCACCCCGGCACCAATCAGTCCGTTCAGGGCCATCGTCGCCGTCCACATCAGATTGGCACGAATGTCGTAACTCTCAGGCGTTTCAAGCGCCTTGGGGCCAAGATCGATTAGCGTGCGCAGCAGGGTTTCGGCGAAGCCGTCCTGAACTCGCGCGACAGACGGATAGGTCAGGTACTGTTCGATCGTATGGACGAAGGCATCCACCACACCATTGGCAATCTGGCGAGGCGGCAGAGTGTAGGTGACCTCAGGATCAAGGACAGAGAAATCCGGGTAGCAATAACGGCTGCTAAACGGTAGCTTTGCACCCTTCTCAGGGTTGGTGATCACCCCGCCAGAGTTCATTTCCGACCCGGTCGCGGGCAAGGTCAATACTGCGCCGAACGGCAGCGCCTGCGTAATGACCGATCCGCGCGACGTCAGAATGTCCCAAGCAACGCCATCATACTTTGTCGCCGCTGCAATAAATTTGGTGGCGTCGATAACCGACCCGCCGCCAACGGCAAGTAGGAAAGTGACGTCGTTTTCGCGGATCATCTCAACGGCTTTCAGCGTTGTGGCATAGCGCGGGTTGGGTTCAATGCCACCGAACTCAAGCACTGATCGCCCGGCTAGAGCCTCGCGCACCTGGCCCAAAACACCGGTACGTTCAGCACTGCCGCCGCCATAGAGGATCAAAACCTTTGCGTCAGCAGGAACCTGGTCTTTCAGCTCTGCGATGCTGCCCTTGCCAAACAAAATCCGGGTAGGGTTGTGAAAGTTGAAATTTTTCATATCAGTTTCCTTCAGTTTCGATGTGTAAGCGGACATCAATATTTCCGCGCGTAGCGTTGGAGTATGGGCAAATCTGATGCGTCGCCTCGACCAGGAGTTGTGCCTCCTCGCGGGCCATGCCCGGCAAGTGAGCGGTGATGTCGAGGTCAAGCCCGTATCCGCCATCGGCACGTTGGCCGATACCCACTTCGATTGAGGTTTTTGCCCCCTTGGCATTTAGCTTGAGCTGTTTTGCGGTAAGCTCTATCGCGTTGTCAAAACAGGCGGCATAACCAAGTGCAAACAGTTGTTCGGGGTTTACACCAGCATCACCGCTATCCGGCCGAACCATTTGGACCGAAAAGCTGCCATCGTTTAGGGTTGAGGTTCCCGAGCGCCCCCCCGTTGCCGTCGCAGCAGTCTTGTAAAAAATTTTCACAATTCATAGCTCCTTATTCGACCGCTCGACTATCGAACGGATAAAAATCAAATGCCTTGAGGACATCGTTTAGTACCCTGCAACCTAGAACGGAGCGTCAATATCAACCACTGAGATGAGCTTGTGGTTAACGAATTCCCTGATTCCGAGCCCGATTAGTTCTCGGCCGTATCCCGAACGCCCGATGCCACCGAAAGGTAGGTCCGCCTTGGCCATCGTCGGGTGATTGACAAAGACCGTGCCTGTGGAAATTTGCTTCGCTACATCAGCACCATGTTTTGGGTCCGCGGTGAATACCGACCCGCCCAGCCCGAATGGTGAGTCATTAGCAATGTGCACGGCATCCGCCTCGTCTTTCGCGCGGAACAGCATCGATACTGGGCCGAAGAATTCCCAATACCTAGCAGGGTTGTCTTCTGAAATGTCGGTCAGAATAGTCGGCTGAACGAAAGCACCCGAACTGGGAACCTTTGGCCCGACTTCGGTTGCCGTGGCTCCGTAGGAAACCGCTTGGCGTATCTTGTCTTTGATCTCTTTTGCAGCTGCTTCAGAAGACAGGGGGGCTAACGTCGTGGTTGGTTCCAGAGGGTCCCCCGCCCTCAGTTTCGCAACACCAACAGTGTAACCTTTAAGAAATTGGTCATAAACCTCATCGACAATGACCAGCCTTTTAGAGGACACACAGACCTGACCACCATTCCAATGTCGCCCAAAGACCGCCCATTTGATGGTTTTCTCCATATCCGCATCAGCCAACACGACGAAAGCATCTGCACCGCCAAGTTCAAGCGTTGATTTTTTCAACGCTTTGCCGGCCTGCTCGGCAACTACCGAACCCGCTCTTTCCGACCCGGTCAGCGCAACGCCATGAACGCGTGGATCGTTGATGATGGTTTCGATCTGCGCCCGTGTTGCATACAGGTTTTTGAACGTCCCTTGGGGCAAGCCAGCCACCAGCATCAATTTTTGGAATGCGGCGGCGGCCTGTGGAACATTTGATGCGTGCTTGAGCAACATGGCGTTGCCTGCGGACAATTGTGGCGCCGCGATACGGGCCACCTGGTAGAATGGGAAATTCCACGGCTCAATTGCCAGCAATACCCCAAGCGGCTCAAAAGAAAGTACTGCGTCACCTTCGTCGGGGTTGGCCACCGGTAGCTTTTCAGGTGCTAGCAGCGCCTCTGCATTGTCGGCATAATAGTCAAAGATATCTGCTGACAGGGCTACTTCTGCTTTGGCTTCAGACACAAGCTTGCCCATTTCAACCGTCAACAGGTTGGCAAAAATATCCACGTCACGACGCAATAGGCTTGCAGCGGAGTGCACTATTCGTGCACGTTCCGCAAACGCGCTTTGCTTCCACAATAAGAATGCCGCATCAGCATTCTCAATCGCTTGGTGGACTTCAGTGTCGGTCGCGTCCGGGTATGTTTCCAGAAGTGCGCCGGTGTAAGGGTTTCGTGTTTCATAAGGCATAATTGAGCCATCTCTCGTGGGATGTGGTTGGGTTGTAAAACTCGAATTCGCTCACAATCAGCTCACCCCTAGACCGGTCGTCTAAGCGGGAAGCCAATAGGGTCAACGTGTTTATTACGACAGTTTGCAGCTTAGCAATAAATAGACCAGTCGTCTACACTCTTTGAGCTTAAAGTATTTTCTGTAAGGGTAGCTCGCACACAAACAAGCTGTTATGGAGTTCCAGCGGACAAAATGTGAGTTATCGCGTACCCGGGATAATGCTCCCAAGAGCCCAAAAGTGAGCCCACTTTTCAAGGGCCTCACTCGTTCGCTGGGTCCTTACCCCGACACCCTCTCTGGTGCTCTGGGCGCCGCAGTAGCCTGCGAGTCGTAGGTGGGGCAGTCGATGTACCCCTTGTCAGTTCCACCGTACATTGTTGTGGGATCAACCTCGCTCCAGGGCAATCCGTGACGGATCCGGTACGGTAAATCCCGGTTGGCAATAAACGGCTTCCCGAAGGCGAACAGGTCGCCGTATCCGGCATTAAGCATACGAAGCGCCTTCCCCGGAGTGTATCGGCCTGCATAAATCAGAACGCCACTAAAGGCTTCCCTGAGCGTACTGCAGAAGCTATCAGGCAACTCCGGGGCATTATCCCAGTCGGCCTCAGCGATCGAAATGTAGGCAATACCCATACGCTCCAACAGCCTTGCGGCTTCCAGGTAGGTTTCATGAGGGTCCGATTCAACCAGGCCGAGATAGACACGCTCCTCTTCCGTGCTCTCAAACAAGGGAGCAAACCTCACCCCCAGCTGCTCGGCTCCCACCTCCTCTGAAACTGCGGCTACAACCTCTTCCAGAAAACGCAGCCGGTTCCGCAAACTGCCGCCATATTGATCCGTCCGATGATTGGTATGTTTTGATATGAACTGGTTAACCAGATAGCCATTGGCACTATGGATTTCTACACCATCAAATCCGGCTTCCACGGCGTTGCGAGCAGCGCGAGCGTAAAGCGTCACCAGCTCCTGCACTTCCTGGGTTGAGAGCGCGCGGGGCTCGTCAGGATCGGCCAATGCGCCCTCCCCGTGCGCCGTCTCTACGAACACTTTCACACCTTCTACACGAATAGCTGAGGGAGCTACCGGAGCCTGCCCCTCCTGCTGAAGAGAGCTGTGAGAAACTCGTCCTACATGCCACAACTGACAGAAAATCTTTCCTCCTTCCCGGTGAACAGCTCCGGTTACCTTCTTCCATCCTTCAATCTGTGCCGTCGTAAAAATTCCCGGCGTCCATGCGTAACCCTGACCTCTGGACTCTATCTGCGTACCCTCTGTGACCATAAAAACGGCTGAAGCCCGCTGCGCATAATAGGCAGCCATCAGGTCGCTCGGAATATTCCCAGGCTGAGTACTTCTTGACCGCGTGAGAGGCGGCAAAACGATACGGCTTTTCAGGTCAAGTGATCCCAGTCTCACTGACTCGAAAAGAGGACTTACATTCATAACTTCATTTCCTTTTAATGAAAAATTTATGTCGGTATCCGGTTTTCCGGATCCGCTTTACAACACTCATAGTTGCCCGTAGTTGCGCGCCTCCGATAGGAGAAAACGGCTGTCAACCCTCCTCTACGGCGCATCGAGTCAAACAATGGTTCGGTCCTTAAAAAAGACCCGGGCCTGACTCATTCAAGCCGATAATGATGCTCTTCTTCTCGGTGTAGCTATCCAACACCATCTTGTGAGTCTCCCGACCAATACCGGATTTTTTGTACCCGCCAAAAGGCGCATGTGCAGGCAGCTCATGGCAGGGGTTTACCCATATCCTTCATGTTTTGATAGCGTGAGCCACTCTTAAAGCTCGCGTAATATCCTGCGGCCAAACAGCGCCCGGCAAGCCGTACTCCGACTCATTGGCCGGCTCATCGGCTTCCTCTTCATCCTCGAATGGCGTGACCACCAAGACCGGGCCGAAAATCTCCTCTTGCGCCAGCCTCATATTGTTACTCGCATCAACGATAATCATCGGAGCGATAAAGCAACCATGCTCGTAGCCGGGATCAACCAGCCGTTTTCCACGGTAATGATCCTTGCGCCTACCTGGACCGCCAGATCGATATACCCAAGAATCCTCTCCATCGGCTGCCGACTGACCTGGCTTCCCATCTTAATGGCGGGATCTAAAGGATCCCCGACTTTTATTCCCTCGAACCGCTCCTTCAACGCCCCCACGAACTTTTCAAAGGCGGACCGATGGACAAAAAGGCGTGCACCGGACTCACAGACTTCTCCCTGATTGAGAAGAATTGACATAGCTGTGCCCTCAAACGCCTTCACAAAGTTGGCATTAGAAAATATACTATTTGCGGATTTTCCACCCAGTCCCAGAGTCGCCATCAACAACGGAAAATTCCAGGGAATAATCTGCCCGACCAACCCAATAGGCTCACTAAACACCAGACTCAGGGTCTAGTTATCGAGTTGCGTCTCCTCGTCGCTCTGTGAACGAATAACACCAACGAAATAGCGAAAATGATCAATTGCAAGCGGGATATCGATTTGGCTGAATTTCCGC
Organism: uncultured Haliea sp.; assembly: GCA_963977485.1. Lineage (GTDB taxonomy): Bacteria > Pseudomonadota > Gammaproteobacteria > Pseudomonadales > Halieaceae > JARRPM01. Next base: position 115,770 of record CAXBOW010000001.1, on the reverse strand, counting down.
AAAGGCTTACCGTTATCCAGCGTTTCCTAGTACGCAAACTCTTGCGCTCTCGCCTCAAGTAAATCTGCTATCGACAGCAACGCGCGCTGACGTTCCAGCGGAGACGTGCTGCTCCAGCGGGGGAAAGGCCTCACAAGCGGCCTTTACTGCCAAATCCACGTCTTCCTTACTTGCCATCTGCAAATACGAGATCACTTCGGCTGTGGCAGGGCTAACCGTCGGGATCGTCCGGCGAGACCGGCTGTCTACCCATTCCCCGCCAATCAGCATTTGATAGCTGGGCTTAACATTTTCTAGAACTTTCTCTTTAGTGAAACTAAGACTCATTTTCTGCTCCTATCTTTTCCTACCCTTACCGAAACATCGCTTCCGAAAACGATCCATAACGAACTAGCGCTCAGAATTGAACATTCGCCTGGTACCGAGTCATGACAAAAGCAATGTTACGATGGTAAAATCACAAATAGAAACAGTATTTATTGGTGACTGGTACAAATATGAGTGGTACTAGTCGCATCGACCTAAAGCAGTTGCGCGTCTTCAAAGCGTTGTTGAAAGAGAGGAGTGTGACACGTGCCGCCAGCCAGATGGGCTTGAGCCAGCAGGCGGTGAGCGCTCAGCTGGGCAAACTCCGAGTCACCTTTCAAGACCACCTGTTCCTGCGCTCCGCACAGGGGGTCGTTCCCACGCCACTGGCCGAACAGCTTGAGCCAAGAGTGGATGCCGTGTTCGACAGCCTCGCCGCATTAGCACCGCCAGACAGATTCGACCCGGCCGACGTGCAAGCTACCTATGTCATATCCGCGACGGATTATGCCGTGGCGGTTATATTGCCAAAACTGATGGCCGAGGTAAGAGCGCAAGCGCCGGGGCTAAAACTGATTATCCAGGACTTTGAAAGCGGCCGGCTGTATATATACACTTCTGACATCCGGAGACCTGGATCTCTCCTTAACTTTCCCTGCGTTTGTTCCCGATAGCTGCCAAACACAATGGTTGTTCTCTGAACACCACATCTGCGTAACGAAGAGCGATTCTCAGTCGCAAAATCAGCGACTCACCATTGGTGACATTGCCGATTTGCCCCAGATTATCGTCTCCCCGACACGGGCAAATCTGAACGGTTCGGCTGATGATTGATTTGCACGCAAGGGTTACAGGCGCAACATCGTAATGTCGGTGCCGAGTTTTTCGGCCGCACCAGCTTGCATCGCATCGACCGACTGCATAGCTTTCCTGCCCTCTCGCATTCTGCCCAATCCTCTTGTTCGCCCGATTGAGCTTGACGAATCGCCGCCCTACTTCGATGTCATTGCGGCATGGCACCCTCGATCCAGTCAGGACCCGCTACACCGTTGGATACTGTCACTTCTGCAACAGGCATTCCCGGCGCAAATGGACTCTGAAAGATAAGAGAAAGCCGTCCTCACCACTCAACAACGATTTCCCCAAAGTGGCCACCACTTTCCTGAAACCTGAAAGCATCCCCCAACTGTTCAAGAGAAAAACTTTGGTCGATCACCGGGCGCAGATCATTTTGCTCCAGCGCTGCAACACATTCCTGTTGCTGACGACGGCTTCCGGCAATCAAACTCTGCAGACGGGCTTGCTTGGCCATCAGCAACGAGCTGAGTACTTGACCACCACATCCGGTCGCTACGCCGATCAAAGCAATGTGACCGCCAACCGGAACAGCCTGCAACGACGGACCATGCGTGCCGAGCCCACCGACCTCAACAACGTGTCAGAAAAGGTGTATTGGCGCACGAATATTTACCGGTGTTTTTAGTTGCGCCTATTATGAATTGATTGTTGATATTAACCAGAGTATCCCTAACTCTTACTGAATCCCAGCAAACTTTTTGTTGCCTCAAACGCAGACTCCATGGGCTCACGGTCACGGGTAATTTTCGCGCGCAGGCTCGCACCCAACCATAGATGATAGAGGGTTGACGCCGTCGTTTTCGCATCCAAATGAGCAGATAACGAGCCATCAGCAATACCGTCTTCAACCGCCTGAGCAAGTCGCTGGATAACCCGGTCCGTTCCTTGTTGCAGCACAACACGCATGGCTTCAGATAAATCGCTAACTTCAGCTGCAAGTTTGACCGCCAGACATTTACCTTTCGGGTCACACGCCAATTGAGTTTCCAGCCAGGATTCCCAGTAACTCATCAATCGCTCCGCTCCGGACAAACCCGGACACAAGAGGCGTACCTCTAGGGACGCTTGATAGTCCGTAAAATAGCTCTTGAGTAACTCCTCACCAAAGGCCTCTTTGGACCTGAAGTAGTGATAAAAAGATCCCTTTGGCACTCTGGAAGCCTGCAGAATCTCGTTTAATCCGACAGCACTGAAACCCTTGCCACTAATAATAACCTGAGCAGTTTCGAGAATATGGCCACGCACATCCACAGTTTCAATTTTTGATTCCATGTGCAGATCCTAAGCTGAATTAGACCAATTGTCTAGAGCAGGAGCCATATGCTAGAGACTATCGAACCACAAGGGCTCGGCTAGAATGCTTTGCCGTATCTTAATACCATGCCGCAAAATGACTAAGCCCCCACAAGTACCATGCCTCATTTCGGTCGTTTCAAACTGGACGACATTCCAGGCGGGCACCTAGGCCATGCCTTGTGCGGCTCTATCTAAAGCGCGGCTATTAGCTCCCCCCAAACTTCTAAATATTCCCAGGTCCAGATACTAACTGCTGCTGGATAACAGACTGAGTCAACAAACTCGCATTTCGAATACCCCAATCCTTTTGGAAGAGATTATGCAATATTAAATCTTTTGCTAATGGAGCTCCCTCGAAAGATGACAGACCATCATGAATAGAGAATTCCTCAGCCTGTATCATTCTCGCAGGCATCAAAAAGCAAACTCAGCCCGTATAGCAACCGTTCGCGGGGCGCCGTAATACCCAATAACCTCGCCCTCTCCGGTGGTTGGGAAATAGTAACCAGCGACGCGGTACTCCTTGTCCGTCAGGTTTTTACCGTGCAGACCGATGGTCCAATGCTCATTTGGTGAGTACCACACAATATTTGCGTTTAGCAGCCAGTACCCGCTTTCGTCTATGGGTGAAGGCTGTTCAAACATAATTACCGAATCGCGATAGCTGCCACTGACATCAAAGTGCACGCCGCCTATTCCGTCCAATCCAGCATCATAGGCCAACGCTACAATACCGGTCCACTCGGGTGTATTCTGAATGTCTCGCTCATTGGCAACGTCGATAAATTGCCCCGGGTTAGTCGGGTCGGCTGTTTCCCATTTATCAATATTAGTATTGATGTAGCCCGCATTCACTTTGAGTGACCAGCTCTCAGTCAGCTGGGCCAACGACTCCAACTCTACTCCTTGCAACGTTGCCTTGCCGACATTCTCCACATTTTGTACCGGAACAGTGGCGCCCAAAATGGCATTCGTCTGATAACCAACGGCCGTAACGACCTGCATGTCACTGTAGTCTGAGTAAAAGGCAGCCAGATTTACACGCAGTCGATTATCTAGTAACTGACTCTTTAAACCAATCTCATAGGTATCGACTGTCTCTGGATCAAAGCCATTAACTGTATCAGGATTCGCCAGTTGGTTGCCCCGCATATCAAATCCGCCGCTTTTGAAGCCAGAGCTATAGCTGAGGTACGTCATCGAATCCTCATTGAATGTGTAGGTGCCCACCAATCGAGGAGTGACCTTACTAAATGTTTCATCGTTATGATAATCGCTCAGTGTTGCCACTGGAATATCGTGGTCGTCGGGATTTCCGCTCAAGCTGCCGAACTGCTCTGAAAACACTTCACCCTGTTTTTTGTCGTAAGTATAGCGCCCACCAACTGTGATCGCCCACTCAGGGTTGATGGTATAAGTGACATCGCTGAAGACCGAAGCACTGCGCGTTTTTGCCGTCCCGGTGGTGGTTTGGATCAAAGGGATATACGGCATCGGCAGGCCGATTACTGAACCTGGGACCGATTGTCCCAAAATAGCGTCAAAGCGACCGCTTGACTCGCCATTGAAGTAATAGAGTCCGGTCAGTGCGCTCCAACTATCTCGATTGTAAAGCAACTGAAACTCCTGACTGTACTGATGATCTTTGAGGCTTCCGGGCACATCGAAGTCATTGCTTGCGAGATTGTCAAAATCAATGGGGCCATCTGAGCTGCCATCGCGGTAGGCACTAATAGAACGCAACTCCAGCGCGTCATCCAATTGATAGTCGATATGGAGCGCCCCGCCCTGCGTTTTTACTTCACTGTCGTCACCAACGCCCGCTCTAGAATCGAAGACATCATTGAGCACCGGTGCGCCCGTGATCGCACCGACCGTCATACGGTGTCCGCCTTTGGGGTTGGATGTATCCTTTGTGCGGTCATACGCGAGGCGGAGTGTCAGCTTGTCAGACACCTGCCACTCGATGTTTGCACGACCAGTGACCACCTCCTTGTTGTAATTATCTTCTCCAAGAGTGAGCAGCTCACCGTAGCCGTCATGATAATAGGATGCTATCGCAGCGCCGAAATACACATCCTTCCTAAGAGCGGTCTGGCCGCTGACAATCGCGTCAAACTGGTCATAGTTACCCGCTGTTAGCGTCACCGCCGCCCCTGTCTCTCCGCTCAGACGCTTCGGCGTATATTTGATGGCGCCACCGATGGTGTTTTTTCCGTAGAGCGTACCCTGTGGGCCGCGCAGGATTTCGATCTGTTCCACATCATACACATCCAGCACTGCGCCCTGCGGCCGCGCGATATACACATCATCGAGATAAACACCGACACCGGGCTCGAAACCCCATAGTGGATCCTGCTGACCCACACCTCTAATAAACGCTGTGAGCGTAGAATTGGTGCCTCGAGTGGGCTCCAATGTAACGTTGGGTGCACTTCTTTGCAGTTCAACGATGGTATTGATTCCCGACTGGTTCAGTTCGTGCGCGCCGAACGCGCTAATGGAGATCGGCACATCCTGAAGATTCTGCTCGCCTCGACGCTGAGCTGTAACCAACACTTCCTCCAATAACACGTCCGAGCTCTGTGCGAGTGACGGCTGACTCACAGCCACTGACACAGATGCGGCTACCAGGCTTTGCAGCAGCAGGCCTGCAGCCCCGACACGTTGGGCGGGTGTTTTGGCACCGTAATTTTTCATCGTATTATTCTCCGTGGGTTTTTATAAGATTATTTATCTTGTGCATAATGTTTCAAAGGTACTTGGGACAGGAACCGGGATAACCCGACATTAAAGGCTTCGGACTGATCTATCGGCGTGGCGTGACCTGAATCTGGAATAACGTACAGCTCTGAATGTGGGATGATGTCTGCATAGGCTGCCTTGGCCGCGACGGGTGTGTAATCCCTATCACCTGTCACGACGAACACCGGCACCTGGATATGAGACAACTGCGCGGTGACATCCCAACCCAAAAAACTTCGCAGCGCTCGTAAATAGGTGTCTTGGGGGAACTGTGCCAGCTGCGCGATAAACTGCTGCCGATACCCAGCTTGCTCAGCCTTTGGAAACAACCGATTCGCAACCATCTGTCCCAACATTCGCATACCGAGTAACCGAATGATCAACAAGCGTTGCCATACCCGCAGCTTTTGAGCAAGCGATCGATACTCTACCGCAGGCGCTGAATTCACTATTGTCAAACTGAGTAGTCGCTGCTCATGCGTACACGCCAGTTGAAACGCCGCCATCCCGCCCATTGATAACCCTATGACGTGAGCACCTGCGATACCCAGGTGGTCCATTACTGCGACGACGTCACTGGCATAGTCTTCGACAGAAAACAGGCCGGCAGGTGTCGCACTGCACCCATGACCTCGGAGATCAATTGCCAGCACTCGATAGTGCCGCGCAAAAAATTCACATTGCGACCGCCAGTCATCACTACTTGAACCCAGGCCGTGCAAGAACACCAATGGAGTGCCGCTCCCACTATCGAGGTAATGAATCTCCAGTTCACCGTTCGAGCAAAATGCCACTAGACCCCCTGTTATAGACTAACCGCGGACTCAAAAATCATCTCTATAATTTTTACTATAATGGAATCGGCATACCGATTTCAATAGAAAATGGAAATTTACATAATATTCAGTCGTTCAGTCGTTCAGTCGTTTCAATTTTGTAGGATGGAATGCGGGAGCGTCTACTCGACGCCGAGATAGCGGGTAAACATCCTCGTGAGCTCGATTTTCAACTCTTTCTCAGAAAGCTCACCGAGGCTACCGGTGACCGTATGCTGATTGAGTGCTCCGAGCACAGCATGTACTACCGTTGTCGTGGCCTTACCCGGCTTGGGGTGTTTTATTTCTTTACGGTGGAGCGCAAGTACTACACGCATGTTGTCCGCGATATGCTCATTCATCACGTGTACCCGATCGCGAAACTCTGCGTCACGGGAGGCGCGCAATATCAGCGCCCGCAACACTCCACGTCGCCCTTGATACGACCGAACAAAGACATCAACAAAGGTCCTGGCGACTTCGTTTACTGTTTTATCCTTCCACAATGCGGGATCAAATGTTTCCACCACCATCTGTTCAACATGAAGGATGAAGCGCTGCAACAACAGCAACGAAAGGTTCTCCTTATCACCCAAAATACGGTAAAAGCTGCCAACCGAAGACTCTGCCTGACGCGCAATCTCTGCGATTCCTGCATCTTCAAACCGATTGTCAGCCAGCAACGCTTCTCCGGCCGAAAGAAAACGCTCCAGGGCCTGCTGGCTCCGAGGTTGACTGGGGGTCGGAATGCTAACTAGGGGTTTAAACGCATGCATTTCTTACGAGCCTCAGGTTATATCGGTCAGAATATTAACACGAGCGGGACACCAATGCATGAGCGCCCTCCGACCGGCCAGCTTACTCTTGGGTGAGCGGCATCTTCCGTATTTTCTTACTAAACTGCTGCTTTCAACGTGATGAATGTGGAATGCGTCAGCTTGACAAATACACGGAATAGGTATATCTATTCCGTAATAGAAAGATCAAAACAATAATGAGAATGAGGAACAAATAATGTCATTGATAAATCTCCTGCTAGTACTGGTGTCAGCGTTTTTATGTCTAGAAGCACACGCTGATTCACGATGCACTGAGCGCGCCAAGCGTTGGTTCGTACCGGGAGAAATTAGCTGCAGCTACCGCAGCCTAGAATTACCTTCTAGTGCGATCACCAGTCGAGAAATCAAATATCAGCTACCTCTCGGCACGCCGCCAGCGGACGGTTGGCCAGTAGTATTGCTGTATCAGGGTTCACTGTTTCCAGTCGAATTTTCCCGCAATACCAACGAACCGTTTGGTGGTTTCTATGAAACGAAAACCATCAAGACTTTGCTGGACAATGGCTATGCTGTGCTTGCGCCCCGAGCGCCGGCTGAGCTGGCCTGGCTCACCAATTCCGCAGGGCCGGCAACAATCTATCAGATCACAACCGACTACACCTTTCTGAACAATGTATTGGCGCATATTGCAGCGGGTGGTTTTGGCCAGCTAGATGCAAATCGCAAATATGCGACCGGGATATCAAGTGGTGGATACAACACCAGCCGTATGGCGGTATCATTCGCTGGGGAGTTCAAAGCACTGGTTGTGCACTCCGGCTCTTACGCGACCTGCTTGGGCCCGGTATGCGCAGTGCCGTTTACACTCCCTGCGGATCATCCTCCAACGTATTTTATCCATGGTTTTGCAGACATAATCGTGCCTTGGTGGAGTATGGACACTTATTACGATCGCCTGATATGGCAGGGAATTGAAACTGGTCGGCACACGGAATTGCTGGCTGGGCACGAATGGCTGCCTCAGTCTTCGGGGCTTGTGCTGAACTGGTTTAACCTGCACCCATAAAAATTTTTGGGAATAAGCTAGAAATCTCCACGAACCGGGGTAAGTCCAATGTGCTTCTATGAAGCGCCCGAAAAAGCGGATTAGAACCCCTAGCCAAGTCTTACCCTCAGGGGTATCCTCGAATCAGACTCTCGATCTTTTAGAAAAGGCTGAGAGTCTGTCTTAAACTAGCCTCAGAAGTCAATCAAGCCTATAACGTTCTACAATGGCGCCAGCATGCGGGCCCCGGCGCAGATACATAGCCTGTTCCGCCAGATCCATAACCACAGTGGCGCAGGTACCAACCTGCAAGTTTCCCATGAGTGCTTCAGAGTGATAGGGACAGAGGATAGAGAGGTCTCCTTGGCTCTGGTCAGAAAGGATCGCTAACAATGCACTGCGGTCCCTTTCCCCTCCATTTTTCAGACACTCCATTGCTCGTTGGTAACGTTCCTGCGAAGAAGGCAAGATAGCACCCTTAAGGTTCGGGGCAAGGCAGTGATTTGTATGTAGCAGTACTCCGTCCTGTGGCTGTAACTCCTGGCTCCGACCTCCAGCGAATTCCATACCTATGCAGGAACCACTGCCGTCCCCTACCATAAAGTGGCTAGAACGAGCATTGCCGGCATTCCGAATCACGTCCCGAGCGGCTTCCATATCTTCACATTCCATTATAGCACGTAACAGTACATGCACAGGCACACCAGTCAAGGAATGCGGAGCAAGCAGGATATTGAGGCACACGCCCAAACCTTTGTTATTGAAGCCGATTTTAGCGAGCATACCTGGCTCTGTGAGGGTGAGAACTCGTCGGCCATCTGGATACTCGACCTCCAACAATACCATCAGGGACTCCAACTCTCGCACCCAGTCCCAAGTCTGGCCGAGAAGCGCGCCATCCTGAAAATACAGTGACGTGCACTCGGCGACCTGGGCATTGAGTATCTCAGTGCGCGCATTTAACGAATATATCTGCCACGGCTCAAGGCTAGCTCCATTTGCAATACCGTGAATTTCTTCCGTGTAACTCGTATCAAACGTATCGATCAAGTCTGCGACTCGATAGCTGCGTTCTCGAATCTGCGCCTGCGTGAGCGGGCTGGTAGTAAAGAGATGCTTGTCGTAAAACTCGTAGGTGGCCTGGATGCGGGCCAACGCTCTGAAGCCATACAGTCTCCCACGCTCGAAGGGGGGCCCATTAATCTTAATAACCGGAATTTTATCACTCATGAGTTGATCGCATGCTCCCCAGTCAGATCAGGATTTTCTGTCTTCCACACCTCTAGCGGATTGGACTGTCGCCAGGCCTTGGTGTACCCCTCCATCGTATCGAATACCGCTCCACTCTCCTTGAAATGTGTCAGTAAACGCTCGAGCATCAGCATACGATTGCCTCGACCGATGGTCTGGGGATGTAAAGTCAGCGTGAATACACCGCCGGGGCAGTTTTTGAAGGCGTAGTCAAAGTCTCCCCGCCACATCTCCTCCACCGCCGACGGCGCTTTTAGCCCTTCATTCATCCCCAGCACGAATTCAGATACGGGAAAGTCGTCTAACGACCAAGTAACCGGCAACTCCACCAGGTCAACTGTCTCCCCAAAAACGTAGGCACTATCAGTGGTCCATTCGTCCCCAATTCGCGGATAGTACGGATAGAAGTCATTTCCCATGCAACTGGAGTCGTATTCAAAGCCATACTCCAGCAATAATTCAATCGATCGCTCACTGAAATCCCATGCAGGGGAACGGTAGCCCCTCGGTCGCTCACCCAAGACGCGTTGCAGCGCCTCCAATCCCATCTCCAGCACTCGCCTCTCACCCAACTCGTCAAAATCCGCTGGATTCTCGTGGACCCATCCGTGATGAACTATTTCATGTCCATGGTCGCGTATAGCCTTTACCAGTCGAGGAAAAGCATAAGCTGTGTGGCCAGGCACAGCAAAGCTGGCTCGCGTATCCAAGCGCGCAAGTAACTTCAATATTCGGTCTATCGCCACTGCGCCGAACTGCCCCCTTGAAATCATACTGGGGTTGCGCGATTTTGTAGTACCTATCCAGCTTGACATCGCGTCGAAATCAAAAGTGATGCAGCAGGTTAGCTTCCTATGTTTCATTGCCTTTTTCTCCCAGGGTTGATTCAGAAGTCGACGCGTGCTTCGACGCCGTAGTAACGTGGCCGCGAGGGCCATCCGGTATCAGTAACAAAGCCACTCCATCGTTGATCAAATACCTGGCTGTAGTAGTCCTCGTCGAATGCGTTCTCTACCAGAGCAGTAAGCTTCCAGCGCTCCCATTCCAGACTCAGTCGAATATCAACGATGTCGTAGGGCTTTTCGCTGAGGACATTGTCAAGTGTCCAGTAGGTTTTACCCAGCCGCGAATAATCCACTCGACTAATCAGGGTTAGCTCATTGCCTAAAGGCAGCGAGTACTGAGCAGACAGGTTCGCAGTGAGATCGGCAGTATTGGGCAGATTGTTTCCGGGTTTTGTCTCGGGAAACGGATTGGTTATCTCTGGCCCTACCGACCTAATCTCATCATCGACCAACCCGAGCCCTGCTGTAACAACAAGCCGATCAGTCAGACTAGCCGTCATATCGAGCTCCATACCAACGATCCGACTTTTTTTTCCGTTAACCAGCAGCTGCACTGGTCCACCACCGGCGTTCGAGGTCAGAAGAAAGAACTGCTGATCATCATAATCAATGTAGAAGGCAGAGCCGTTGACAGTAATCCGATTGTCAACAAAAGACGACTTAAACCCCACCTCGTAATTCCACAGCGCTTCCTCGTCGTAGGCAGTGATGTCCAAGCGGTTGGGAAGGTTAAACCCCCCAGGACGCCAACCGCGCGCTACAGTTACATAGCTCATCAACGAATCGGTCCAGTTGTAGGCAAAAGACATCTTGGGTTGCCAATCATTGAAGCTCTCGTCTAATTTTGGAGCTTTGTTACCAAAAAGTATCTGGTTTTCGTTCGTATCAAATTCGTCGTAGCGCAGCGCTACTGTGAGTTCTAGGCGGTCGGTGAGATCGTAGTTGACCTGCCCGAAGATCGCTCGAGATTCCCAGTTTTGCTCGGCTAACTCATCAGCGACAGGCGACAGAATTTTATCGGCAGGGTTAAGGTTGCCGCTGAAGGCATTGCTATTGATCCAGGCGTTCAAACCTCTCTTGCGATCGATATTCTGGTAGAATAGGCCCAGAAACCAGCGCAGGCTTTGCTCCTCCGGAGAAGTGAGACGAAGTTCCTGAGTGAATCCTCTGACATCCGTCAACAGTGCCCCTTCCAGATAGGAAGATGGAGTCCAGTCGATTTCCTGGTCTCCCGTTTCTTTCAGATCGCTCCAAGCGGTAATGGATGTGAAAGTTCCTGCGTCAGTGTCCCAGTCTACTTTCAGCGAATAATCAGCAGATTTAACTTTCGCCTTTCCGGGTTTATCGCCCTGTATAACATCAACGGCAGTGTTCAATGGCAGTGTTGGACCCAGCGGTTCTGCGATTCCCAGCGGGACATAATAGGCACTCCCGGAATCAGAGCGATAGATACCCGCTCGTAAATCTACTGCCAAGTCCGGCGCTGGCTCCCAGAGAATGCTCCCGCGTCCTGCCTTGGTTTCCAGCCAATCCGCGTTTTTTCCCGTATAAACGTTGTCGAGCAAGCCATCTGTATCTCGATAATATCCGCTGAGACGGTAGAACAATGAATCCTCAATTACCGGACCCGAGACTGAGCTCTGCACAGAGTATTCGTCACCCTTGCCCGCTCCAGCTTTTAGGTAACCTCCAAATTCATTGTCCGGTTGTTTGGTAGTGATATTAATTGCTCCACCTATGGAGTTGCGTCCATACAGTGCTCCCTGGGGGCCCTTTAATATCTCAATCTGTTGAATGTCGAATAGCTCTTGTGTAAACGCGTTCGAGCTTGGTAGCGTCACACCATCCACTACGTAGGCTACCGGAGGCTGCCCATTGCGCACAGTACTTACGCCACGCACAGTTAGCGTGAAGACCCCTGGCTGTTGATCATTACGGATGTCCATGTTGGGCGTCATGGCTATAGCGTCATCGATGGTACGAATTCCCGCATCTTCTATAGTTTGCGCCGAAAATACAGATACGGCATCGGGAATATCCTGAAGGTTCTCTTCCCGGCGCCGAGCAGAAACCACTACCTCTTCGATGAGTTGTTCACCTCGCTCCGCGCTTTGCACAGATTCAACACCACAAAATGTTGCAGCAATCAACACCACCAAATGAAGCCTGGCGCTTAGCTGCCTACGGTACATATCACGTTTGGTCACGTTTCGTATCTCCATTTTTTTGATTTTTCTAAATATGCCTAGTCATCAAGCAAGAGAAACATTAACGAAACTTTGGGTAAACGACACGACTAAAAATGAGGGGGGGGGGGATTATTTCGAACCCATCCTTTAGGATAGGTAAGGTTACAAGTAGCCGGACTCTCTTGCCAACACAACGGCCTTCATGCGATTGTCTACACAAAATTTTTCTAGAATATTGCGTACATGCCATTTGACAGTGTTCTCGGAGATCCCTAGCGTGAAAGAAATCTCTCGGTTTCCCAAGCCGCTTGCCAGCAAGCGAAGTACGTCAAACTCGCGATCTGTGAGTCCGTGAAGACGGGGAGGTAGCCCTTGTCGACCGCTGTCGTTGGTGCATAGTTTAGGGATTGCAAACTGCAAAGACTTCAAAAATCCAGGTCGCATACTATTACAAATGGTAGGGTTCTGGAGCAACTGACAAAGTAGGGGCGCATCTTCAACAAAAGGCGCTATTATATTGTGAACAGCTGAGTACTCTAACGCCGGAATAATAACATCGGCAGCGCTTTCTGCCCTAGTCAGAGACGATAATGCCGCAGCTTCCAGTAATGCGTGTTCGATCCAGCATAGCTGTCTTTGGTCGCGCAATGCCAGCTTGCGTAGAGGACGAATGCAGCGCAAAGCGAGCTCCGGTTCGTTCATGGCCAGAAACAGCCGGCCCTGACTGGAGAGGTATAGACAGCGCTCACGGTGCCAGTCACGAGGAGCCATTGTCGGTTCTACCAGTGAGAGGCCGTGTTTCAAAGCCAGGTCCATGGCTGAATCGACGTCATCGGCTCGTAGCGCGGTGCGTATGCGCTCATCGAGAATGAGAGCACGAGACAACATCGACACTTCTTCTTGTTGACCGATAACTGAACGACGCATAACTTCATCTGCTTGAGTCCACATATGATCAAACGCGAGGATCCTAGCGCGCAGTGTGCCGGCAAGCCGCCATATTTCCACGTAACCGCAACCCGAAATGAGCGAGAGATTTTGTTCAATCAACGGTCTGGCTGCATCAAGATCGAATTGATAATAATACACAGCAGCCTTGAGGCAACGGGTGATTGCACAGCAATAGGATAGGGGGCCGGCTTCCTGTAACGCCGTGGTTTCAGCGTGAGTAAATCGATCAAGAGCGTGATCTAATTGACCTCGAGAATATGCAACTAGCCCCTGTAAACTGCGGGCCATTACCTCACCATAGGTTGAACGCGCCGCCACATGCAATTGTTCGCCACGCAAGGCATATTCCATGCAACGGTCATAATGACCCAGACTATAGCAGCCAGCCGCAAGCGCATTTGCTCGCGTGCCCGATAGAAATGCATAGGATGTGGAAAAATGTCCGCTATCGCGGACTAATCGGCGTATAGTTTTTCCATCCTCGCCACAGGAGGCGAGGCATGCCTCGAGTGTGAGAACCTCTTCCTGCATAGAATCATCAAACATACCGCTTTCTCGGTGGTCCTGCCGCTTTGCCAGTCGCACCACCTGCTGCAGAACAGATTTTCCCTGCTGGATGCGCCCGAGATGAAACAGCACCCAAACCTGGATTATTTGCAAACGCAAGCGGCCTTGAGCCACTTTCGGAGGAATCAAATTGATCCACCTTATTACCTGGCGAACCTGCCCTTGTGTTATCATACTTTCAGCGTAAGACTCTACAAGTCTGACCGCTCGCTCCTCTTGACCAGCGTCTAGCGCGCACTGCACTGCCTCGTCCGGCATGTCATTCCGCTCATACCAGTCGCTGGCGAGCTCCAGCAGCCCACGCTCATCAATACCAATTGCCTTGCGCAGCCTGGAAAGAAGAAACTCTCGGAACAGATTATGGTAACGGTACCACTGTCGCCTGACGTCCACTGAAGAGAGGAATAGATTAGCGTCTTCCAGCTTTTCCAATATTGCCTGGGCATCCTCCCTTCCAGTTAGCAAACTAGCAAGCTCCGAATTGATTTTGGTCAATACCGATGTGCGAAACATAAAATTCTGCAACCACAGCGGCTGCCGCTCCAGAACATCATTAGCTAAGTAGTCAGCTATGTCCCGAAACTCGCCGGACAAGCCGGGCAAGACTTCATCTACGGAGTCGCGATCCCTTAGAGAAAGCATGACAAGCTGAAGTCCCGCTACCCAGCCTTCAGTTTTGTCGTAAATGGACTCCAGTTCAGGTATCGTCAGACCGAGATTATGTACTCGATTCAGAAATTCACTCGCTTCGTCCAGCGAAAAACACAAATCCTCAGCTGCAATAATACGCACGGTATCGCGGAGCTTCATTCGAGAAATGGGCAAACAGGGTTGCGATCTCGCAGCCATAACAAAACTGACATGCTCCGGAGTATGCAGTAACAAGGTTTCCATCACCTGATTGGTCCCTGGAGCATCCACCCAGTCGTACTCGTCGATAAAGAAAACGGACGGCTCACGCAGTCCACTAAAATCTTCACATAGGCGGTCTAGTACCTCATCCAGATCCGGCTCCGACTGCGCTTCCAGTAACTGCAGCGTAAACCCGCCGGCATCGGCATCAACGCTTCTCAATAACACCAGGAGGGAAGCAACAAATTTTAGCCGTTCACTGTCAGAACTCTCCAGTGTAAGCCATGCCGCAGTGATGCCGTGATCGGACACTATCTCATACCACTGTTTAAGTAGACTCGTTTTACCGAACCCAGCAGCTGCGCTGACCATAACTAGTTTGTACTCCGAAACCCTCTCCGGCGTTTCAAGCAGGCGATTACGCCGGATCAATGACGTGCGGAAAGTCGGGGGAGTAAACTTGTGGTTGTCGTGCTTTATCACTCTCATCAGCAAAGACCCCGTGGCGGTAAGCGAACTGTCTCGAGCCTTGAAGCTGGATCAGCATGTCGCCGGGGAACAAAAAAGCAAAAAGACAAAAAGACAAAAAGAATAGACCAGCACATCGCCGTTACCCAAGTGTATAATGGACTGTAAGTTTTAGTGAATGTACTTCTCAATGGACGCTCCCTGAGCGTTGGCGCATTATACAGACAACCTTGGCATGAACAGCGCGCTACTGCAAATTCCCGCGCAAGGGTAACGGGCGCAATATGGGGAGCCGGCGATAGATGAAGCGCAATGCTTTATAAGCACGTAACGCCCACTTTCTGTACACCCAGTTGATCCGGACGACCCAATTTCTGCCAGTAGTTTCCCCATCTTCGCGTAAATCCAAAACCACTCTGGGCGAGCCAAAAACCCCCTCCCAGCGATGTAGGGCTCTCTGATAAAACTCAGCAGCCACCCGTCTCGATCGCTCGTCAGATATCAACCGATCTCGGACAGGCATAGAATCTGCCGTGCGAGACGAAAACGCGATACTGTTCACGTGTGCCTTTCCTTGCGAGACCTCTAGACCTTCCACCCTCCCACCGGAAACGATCGCACGGATACCAAGAAGCGGGCTTAGCCTGCTTGTCGAGGTAAAGCAATCACTCTCTCAATTCACCGGCCGTCAAAGTCAGTGACTGCGAGGAGCGGCCAATTTTGAAACTCCGGCATAGCCGGAATCCTGGCGTTTGCCGATTAAGAGTGAGCAACTTCAGTACAATGCCCCGCGCCTCGACGTTAACAAAAACCCACGAGGTCCCGCAAAATCTACAGGGTAATGCCCGCTAAACATGCCGCCTCAAGAGGGACTTTATCCGCTACGAGAGGCCAACGCTTGACAATCTGGTAGTGATGGATGCCAGCAATTTTCGCATAAAGTATGGAGTCAACTTCCAGCCCAAAAAAACCGGTTGCCACAACTTCGACGGCAAAGTCGAGCGGCAATAGAAGACCGGCAAGGCCGAATTCTATGTGACTCTGGGATAGGCCACGGAGGTCCTGGATAACCAACTCGCCCTGTCACAGCAATGCTACAATTAAGATCTGCCTCACAGTACACACAACGGTAGGGATCCGAAAGAGCACTTGACTAAACTCATAAACGAGCAACTCGTTCTACGATGATGGGTCAAACAACTTTCCGTCGGAGACAGGACGCATACAAGACGCGAAGTACCGAGTATGTTTGGGGCCGCCAAAATTGAACCGATCTCTATAGTCACACATATTATCGCTGTTGCCGAACCCCAGCACTGTTGTACGCTTTATGACGTGCCTTCCACCAGCTCCTCCCCATCTTCGCTAGGACCACTGGTGACTAAACCACGCATTACGACATAGAACACCGGCGTCAGGAACACGCCTGCCAAAGTAACACCCAGCATGCCACTGAATACGGCGGTGCCCAACACCTGACGCATCTCGGCGCCAGGTCCTTGTGCCAGCATCAAGGGCACAACGCCCAAAATGAAGGCGAACGAGGTCATCAAAATCGGCCGGAAGCGCAAACGCGCGGCTTCGATGGCCGCGGTACATCGGTCGTGGCCTGCGTCCTCTCGCTGCTTGGCAAACTCGACAATCAGGATCGCGTTCTTGCTCGCCAGACCAATTAGTACGATGAAACCAATTTGGGTGAGGATGTTGTTCTCCATGCCGCGCAAGGACACTCCGAGCAACGCGAACAAAATGCACAAAGGCACAATAAGTATGATAACTACCGGCAGCGACCAACTCTCGTATTGTGCCGTTAGCAGCAAAAACACGAACAACACGCTCAATGGAAACACCAGCAGACCGGCATTTCCACCCTGACTTTCTTGGAATGCCATCTCGGTCCATTCGGCACTAATACCCTCGGGCAACAGTTTGTCGGCGAGTGCGTCCATGCGCGCTATCGCTTCACTTGAGCTAACCCCCTTTACTGCACTTCCTTGAACTTCAGTGGCCGCCGCCAGATTGTGGCGCACCAGTCTATCGGCGCCGGTGGTGCGGCGCACATCAACAAACGAGCCCAGAGGTACCATGGCTCCGTTAGCGTTACGTGCGCGCAGCCGACCAATGTCTTCCGGTTGCAGGCGAAACGGCGCATCTGCCTGTGCCATAACCCGGTAGGTTCGTCCTAGCAGATTGAAATCATTGACATATGCCGAGCCCAAGTACACTTGTAACGCTTCAAACACGTTCTCCACCGGCACGTCGAGCATTTCAGCGCGGGTGCGGTCAATATCCAGTTCGTACTGCGGAGTCGCCGTACTGAACGTGCTGAAAACCCGTTCCAGATCTGGCGATTTATTGGCCGCATCGACAAGTTCCGAAGTCGATATTTCAAGCGCCCGCAAGCCGCGCCCGCTGCGGTCCCGTACCATCATTTTGAAACCACCGCCCGTACCGAGTCCGCGTATAGGCGGTGGGTCGATCACAAAAAATCGCGCTTCTTCAACCTGGCTAAGGTTCTTGCGCAAACGCTCAATCAGCGCCAAAGAGGTGGCGCCGGATTCACGCTCACCAAAGGGTTTCATAAGCACAAACATCGCCGCGGCATTGGAAGCACTGGAGAACGTCGCACCAGAAAACCCGGCAAACGCGATTACATGACTAGCGCCGGGGGTGCTGCGAATGAGCTCGGTAGCATGTTGCACGACGGTGTCGGTACGTTCAAGTGACGCTCCTTTGGGCAATTCTACCGCGACGATTGCGTAGCCCTGGTCTTGCTGCGGAATAAAACCGCCCGGAACGAGTTGTTGCATGAATGCCGACAATGCGAGCATGGCTGCGAAAACAATCAGAGGCAACGCTGGCCTGAGCACCAACTGGCTAACGGCTCTTATGTATTGCCGGCTTAGCGCGCTGAATCCTCGATCGAACAACCGGAAAATTGGCCCGAGCATATTCTCCCAAACGCGATCAAAGGCCGAATTTTCTGCATCCTTAGGTTTGAGCAATACGGCACCCAAAGCGGGACTCAAGGTCAGCGAGACAAACGCCGAGATCACTGTGGCAACGGCGATGGTCAGCGCAAATTGCCGGAAAAATTGACCAGTGATACCGTCCAGAAACGCGGCTGGAATAAACACCACACTCAGCACCAGAGCAATGGACACCAGCGCACTGCCGACTTCATCCATCGTCACCCGGGCAGCCTCTTTAGAAGAAAGACCCTGGGCCAGATTGCGCTCGATGTTTTCTACAACGACAATAGCATCGTCAACCACAATGCCGATCGCAAGCACCAAACCAAACAAGGAGAGATTATTCAGTGAAAAGCTTAAACCCGCCATCACGGCGAATGTACCTATAAGGGATACCGGGATGGCGATGACGGGTATGATCGCCGCACGCCAAGACTGCAGAAACAAAATGATCACCAGAATCACCAGCGCAGCCGCTTCGAAAATCGTATGATAAACGGCGTCAACAGATTGCTCGATAAATTCGGTGGGGTTATAGACAATACGATGAATCAACCCTTCTGGAAATTGTTCTGACAGCGCCTCCATCGTTGACTCGATAGTTTCCGCCGTCGCTAGTGCATTGCTGCCAGGCCGCTGAAAAATACCCATCGCAACCGCCGGCTTGCCATCAAGATAGCTGTTGGTGCTGTAATCGCGCGCGCCCAGTTCGACCCGCGCAATGTCACGCACCCTCGTCAACCGTCCACCAATGCCGGTTTTGACAATCACATCGCGGAATTGGTCAGCAGCTATAAAGCGGCCTTGAGTATTGACGGAGAGTTGAAAGGCGTTTTCTTCCGATGTGGGGGGTTGACCCAGCGAACCGCCAGCCACTTGCACGTTTTGCGCCTCAAGAGAGCGCACGACATCGCCAGGCGTTAAATTCAACGCAGCCATTCGTGCCGGGTTGAGCCAGATGCGCATGCTGTATTCGCGCGCGCCGAACACTCTGATATCCCCCACGCCATCGATTCTGGCAAGCACATCCTTGACCTGCAGGAGGGCGTAGTTACCGATATAGAGCTGGTCGTAGCTGTCGTCGGGGGATTGCAGGTGCACGACCATCATTAAGTCCGGAGAACTCTTGCGCGTGACTACCCCGCTGCGGCGTACCACCTCCGGCAGTCTGGACTCTGCGATGGCTACCCGGTTTTGCACCAATACCTGGGCCGCATCGAGATCTGTGCCGAGCTCAAACGTGATAGTCAGGCTCATAGCGCCATCGCTGGTGGATTGCGACGTCATATACAACATGCCCTCAACACCGTTGATTTCCTGTTCGATCGGCGTCGCCACGGTCGCGGCAATATCTTCCGGCGTTGCGCCCGAATACGTCGCACTGACTACGATGGTGGGTGGTGCAATCTTCGGATACTGGGTGACTGGCAATCCCAAATACGCCAAAGCTCCCACCAGCACGATCAGAATAGAAATCACACCGGCGAAGCGAGGGCGGTCAATAAAGAAGCGGCCTAGTCTCATCGTTCTTCCCCCGCCGCTGTTACAATCAGTTGGGCTACGTCAGCGGTTTTGAGAGTGACCGGTGCGCCAGCATGAACCCGTTGAATCCCATTGATAACCACCCTATCGCCGGCAGTAAGTCCCTTGCGAATGACTCGCAGTCCGTCCTCCAACCGATCGGGCTCGATAACCCGGCGTTGAGCAACGTTGTTTTCGTCAACTACGTAAACAAACTGATGCATCTGATCAGCACCGATAGCTTCATCGGGGATCAGTAGCGCCTTGTATGGTCCATCGCCTAACAATTCAATTTCGGCAAACATGCCTGGTACCAGCAGGTTGTCCGGATTGGGAAACACGGCACGACCAAGCATGGTGCCTGTGGCCTCGTCAATCTGATTGTCGACAAAATCCATATGACCTTCATGCACGAAATTCTCCTCATCTGCCAGCTTCAGCCGCACGGGATTTTGCGCGTCACGGGAACTCGACCTAACTCCGGCCTTATCGAGCCGCAGGTATTGCAGAAAATCTCGCTCTGTACCCGTAAAGTAGAAGTGGATTGGGTCCAGTGAAACTATCGTGGTCAAAAGCATGGAGCCTGCCGTCCCACCACTGATCAAATTGCCTTCCGTCACATGCGTGCGGCTGATGCGCCCTGGAATAGGCGCCTTGATCCGCGTAAATTCAACATCAAGTTGTGCGGCTTGCTCTGCTGCCCTTGCAGCCTGCAGTGTGGCTTCAGCAGCACGTTTCTCTTGAGTCTTTGTGTCAAATTCTTCTTCAGAAATGGCGTGTGTCTCAAACAGGCGTTGTACACGACTCTGATCCTTGCTCGCCAATTCTAACTGAACAGAGGCTCGATCGGCCTGCGCTTTGGCTTCAGCGAGGGCCGCCTGGTAAGGCCTTGAGTCGATGACGTAGAGCAATTCGCCTTCGTCCACCATAGCTCCCTCTTTGAATACTACCGACTCCACGTACCCGCTGACACGGGCGCGAACTTCGACCGTGTCGACCGCTGCCAGACGCCCGGTAAATTCATCCCAGTCGGTCACATTCTTGGCGATTGGTGTAGCTACAGTCACGCTGGGCGGCTCAGCGCTCTCTTGCGGCGTGTCATTATTGCAGGCAACGAGCGCAAACAGCACCAGAATCATCGGGAGTAGCACTCGGGATGCTCCCAATCGAGCAGCATTGGCGGACAAAATCATTGGGGTTGTTCCTTTTGAATAATGTGCTGCCAGGCAACACAGAGACATGGACACTGGCAACGTTGCTTATCTCTTTTCTGGTTATCGTTACTTCCCTGAGTTTGAGCCGCTATCCAAATCATTGGTATCGAACAACCAGAAGGAGAACAGCCGCGTCAGAACCGCTATAACGGCATAAGTCATCAGTGCAACAAATGCCGCGGGAATCAACAAACCGCGTAACGGCCCGGGCCATCCTGCGAGCCCTTCTTGCAGTATCGGGAGTAAACCGTTGACCACCACCAGTGCCGCCAGATAGACGACAACAGCCATCTTGTGCCGGGATGGCAAGCGCCGCTCGGGTAGCTCCGGCAACGTGAACCAGTATTCAAGTCCCGCGGATTTCTCGATCAGAGGTTCACCCTCGAACAACCCTCTTGCGCGTTCCAGCCACAAGTGGCGAGCACGCGAATTTTCCCACTGCAACCAGTCAGCGCATGTCGCGAAGCGCACCGTCACCACGTACTGCAGCCGGTCGCGCGTGGCGGGTTTGATCACATGCATACCGAGATAACCGCGGATTCCACGCATATCCTTGGCAACGTCACGTAGCCAGCGGTCAAACTCGGGCGCACGATGCTTATGCACGGTCCGCGAGCTACTGACGGTAACCGGCACAGCGGATTCGCCGGGCCCCGGCCGCGAATGCCCCGGGGCCAGCTCCGCTAAGGGAGTGTCACCAAAATCTGTTTTTTTAGCCTTAGTTACCATTTGCATTCAATACCTCAACTGTGTCTTGTCTGACTCATGCACTGAGTACGAATCGACTACCCTGGAAGGCGAGGACAAACTTGTCCGGCGGGTCCCTCATAGTGCGGTGATTCCCCTCCAGAAAAGGCCGCGTCGCAATCAGCGAAGTCAGGGCGCAAGTGACTCGGTGGTGGCCAGCGCAGCCTGTTTCGACGTGGCGTCTGAGTCGTCGTGGTTCGCCTCGATCAGGCGGGCATCGACAATGCCGCTTCGAGACCCAACCGATGCCGCCTCCCCGTTGATGGCGACCACATCGACGGCAAGCCCTGCATCGCGCAAGTCTCCCCACCACAACCCGGTGGATTAGCCGCCATCGCTTATTGCCGATCTCGAGTGCATTTCTATCTGAATTTTTCGGTGTGTCGCTTTCCTTATGGTGACTCCTCAAATTTGTGAATCTTGACAACCTCGCTGTCAGCGGATGGGAATATCGACATCGATACTGCCGCGCGTGGCATTCGAGTACGGGCATACACAGTGCGCCTCCGCTACGAGACGCTCAGCTTCTTCGCGATCGATGCCTGGCAACGTCACTTCCTTGGACCAAATCCTCCATCATCGCGCGGCCCGACGCTGACACTCTCGGTCGCCGGCGATAGGGCGTTTGCCCTGCCCGGCCACAAAACGTACGGCACTTTCGAAGCAGGAGACATAGCCTGCGGCAAACAACTATTCGGGATTCGTGGCCCGCTTGCCCGGACCGCCCGGTTCCTTCGGTGTGGATAACTGCACATCGAGGACGCCATCCACCACGGAGCGTGCATGCCCATCGCGTCCGCCAATGGCAGTGGCTTGGGTGGTGCATAGAACTTTCATGAATGTCTTCAAATAAGTTGTTTAAAACCTATATCTAAACGTTCAACTATTTTCTAGTCAAACTTTTATCGCCAAACCATGTGCCCCACCCTATGAGGCTTGAAACCAAGAAAATCTACCTAGTGAAGCAGAATAATGGGTCGTGAGTTCGCACCGAGGGCGATAGACGCGCCATAATACGTTCGTCAGCGCCGCTGTTATGGCGTATGTGATCATTTGTTTGCCGATGATAACAATTATAGTTGACCATCTAGTAAAGTCAATACTGAGATAGCAAGTACGCTGCTGGATGCAATGGCAGGCGGGTTCATGGAGTTTCTGAATCGGTCATCGTATGGTTGCTCGAATTGAATGAGATAGTTGAATGGGAAGATATAGGCGATCGACGATGACCACTACGACGGTCAGCTAAAGGTTGACCTGGTGCATGCCGTCTGCCGAGTAGCGCGTACCGGCCGCCACTCTTTTGGGCGCGATGCGGTTGATGTCGGTGCGCTCCGCGGGGCTCAGCTTGACGTTTAAGGCACCTACGTTCTCCTCGACTCGCGCCTTGTGGCGCGTGCCGGATGGGGAAGACGTCGTCGCCCTGGGCAAGCAGCCATGCCAACGCGAGCTGCGCAGGCGTGCAGCCCTTGTCCGCGGCCAACCGCTTAATCTTCTCGACCAGTGCGAGGTTGGCCTCGAAGTTGTCGCCTTGAAAGCGCGGATTGGTTCGCCTCCAGTCGTCGGCTGTGAAGTCTTCGAAGCGCGTGACCGATCCGGTCAGGAAGCCGCGCCCCAAGGGGCTGTAGGCGACCAGCCCAACACCGAGTTCCCGGCACGTGGCGAAAACATCATCCTCTGGGTCGCGGCTCCACAGGGAGTATTCCGATTGCAACGCGGTGACAGGATGGATGGCCATGGCCCGCCGCAGTGTGCCTGACGCGACCTCGGAGAGCCCAATGTATCTGACCTTGCCGGCCTGCACCAAGTCGGCCATGGCACCGACCGTCTCCTCGATCGGTGTCTGCGGATCGACTCGATGCAGGTAGTAGAGGTCGATGGTATCTATACCCAGGCGGCGCAGGCTGGCCTCGCGCGCTGTCTTGACGTAGGCGGGCGAGCCATTGATCGACCGCTCCTCGCCTTCGCGCACGATGCCGAATTTGGTTGCCAGCACAATTTCATCACGGCGGTCCTTGATCGCCTGGCCGACCAGTTCCTCGTTCTGGCCGCGTCCGTAGGCGTCGGCGGTATCGAGGAAGTTGAGGCCCAGGTCCAGGGCGCGATCGATCGCTGCCACGGAGACCGCGTCGTCGTGGGGGCCATAGAACTCAGACATGCCCATGCAGCCCAGCCCAATACGCGAGATCAATAAATCGCTGTTACCCAGTTTTTGAAAGTTCATGTTTGTATCTCCTTGGATTTGGGTAAGGAAGAATGGTCGCGTCGCAGAACATGCGCTGCCACCGATCAGCCCTGCAGTTCGAACCTATTTCAGCAATGTCAGGATCTGTTTTGCCGCCTCTGCGGACGAGGCTGGGTTCTGGCCGGTAACAAGCTTGCCGTCGCACAGCACGAAGCTGGACCAGTCAGCACCTTTTTCGTAGCTGCCGCCATTGGCCTTCAGCATGTCTTCGACGAGAAATGGCACGATTTTGGTCAAGCCCACGGCCTCTTCTTCGGAATTGGTAAAACCGGTGACACGGCGGCCCGAAACCAGCGGATTGCCGTCCGTGCCGAGCGTGTGACGGAACACGGCGGGGGCGTGACAGACGGCACCGACAGGGCGATCTGCAGCTGTAAACGCCTCTATCAGGCGCTTGCTGTCCGCGTCTTCGCTCAGATCCCACAAGGGTCCGTGCCCGCCCGGATAGAAGATCGCGTCGAAACCCTCTGCCGTCATTTCAGATAGCGTCCGTGTGCTCGCGAGGTGTTTTTGCGCCGCCTCGTCTCCTTTGAAGCGGTGGGTGTCTTCGGTCTGGGCATCATCGCCATCGCTGGACGGGTCGAGCGGCGGCTGCCCCCCCTTGGGCGAGGCCAGCGTAATGTCAGCGCCCGCATCCTTAAAGACGTAGTAAGGAGCAGCAAATTCCTCCAGCCAGAAGCCGGTCTTCTTGCCGCTATTACCCATCTCGTCGTGCGATGTCAGTACCATCAAAATTTTCATGTGTTTTCCTTTTGGTTTTGGCCAACGCGGATCACGCGCTTGCCGAAGTTTTCACCGTTGAGAAGACCAATGAATGCCTGGAGGGCGTTTTCCAGCCCATCTATGATCTCTTCGCGGTACTTGATCTTGCCGCTTTTGACCCAGCTGCCCATTTCCTCGGCAAATTCCGGATAGTGGTGGCCGAAGTCGTCAAAGATAATGAACCCTTGCACCCTGATCCTGTTGCGCAGAATCTGGCCCATGAGCCAGTTCATCCGATCCGGTCCTGCGGGCAGTTCGGTCGCGTTGTATTGCGACACCAGCCCGCAAACCGGCACTCGCGCGTTCGGATTCAATAACGGGATTACCGCGTCCAGCACCTTGCCGCCGACATTTTCGAAATAGACATCGATGCCGTCCGGGCTGGCCTTGGCAAGCTGTTCGGCAAAGTCCGCAGCCTTGTGGTCAATACAGGCGTCAAACCCAAGCTTGTCCATTGCGTAGGCGCATTTGTCGGGTCCGCCGGCGATGCCAACTACCCGACAGCCCATGAGTTTGCCTATCTGGCCGACGGTGGCACCTACAGGGCCGGTCGCTGCCGCCACGGCGATAGTTTCGCCGGACTTGGGAGCACCGATCTGTTTCAGGCCTGCCCAGGCGGTAAAGCCCGGCATCCCCAAAATGCCGAGCGCCCAGGAAAGATGGGCCGGCGAGTTGCCGAGGTTGGTCAGCCCCGCGCCATCCGACAGGGCATAGTCCTGCCAGCCGCTGAAGCTGAGCACGTAGTCGCCCGGCGCAAAACCATCGATATTTGAATTGACGACCTGCGCGACCGTGCCGCCGACCATCACCTCGCCAATCTCGACCGGGGCGGCATAGGACGGCGCATCACTCATCCTACCTCGCATATAGGGGTCGAGTGAAAGATATTCAGTCCGCAGCAGCATCTGATTGTCACTAGCCACGGGGATCGCACCCTCGATCAGGGTCAGAGTGTCTTTAGTGGGTTCGCCCTTCGGGCGTTCGGCCAGAACCAACTGCCGATTCGTTGTATCTGTCTGTGTCATGTTCAGTATCCTCTAAAGTGCCGCATCGATAAGGCGGCGGGCAGCGCTAACTTACGCGCCACGCTCGATAAATGTGCCAGTTCAAGATTGTTGCGTCACCGGACGAATCACGATCTCATTAATATCAACGTCTTGCGGTTGCTCGATGGCAAAGGCGATGGCGCGGGCGACCGCATCGCTGTCGATGGCGTCGGCGTAAAGCGTGTTCAGCCGATTCAGCAGCGCCGGGTCACTAATGGTGCTGGTCAACTCAGTCGCCACGGCGCCCGGAGAGATAATGCTCACACGGATCTCGCCGTTGGATTCCTGCCGCAAGCCTTCGGAAATCGCCCGCACCGCAAACTTGGTGCCGCTATACACCGCGCCTGCGGGAAAAACCTTGTGACCGGCAACCGAGGAAACGTTGATCACGTGGCCTTGTTTACGGCTGCGCATATGGGGTAACACCGCGGCGATGCCATACAGCACACCTTTGATGTTGACGTCGACCATGCGGTCCCACTCATCGACCTTGAGCTGGTCCAGCGGCGATAGCGGCATCAAGCCGGCATTGTTGATGATCACGTCGATGCGGTCGAAGCGTTGCAGGGTCGCCTGCGCGAGTGCTTCGACCTGTTCCCGGGATGTGACATCAGTGACGCGGTAGACTGCCTCGCCGCCGGCGCTCTCGATATCGGCGCTGAGTTTAGCGAGCTGCTCTTCGCGCCGTGCGGCCAGCATGAGTTTGGCGCCACGGCTGGCCAATAGCCGGGCCGCTGCTGCGCCGATGCCGCTGCTCGCGCCGGTGATGATAATGACTTTGTCTAATGGGGACATGGTGACTTACCTCTGCTTGTGTGTTTGTTTAACAGGTGATGTTTGGTTTTCAAAAAACGGTCAGCGTGACATCGAAGATGCGGTCTGCGGCAATTGAGTAAGGGCAGACTCGATGCACCTCATCGCGCGGCCCAATACTGAGCGCCGCAGTAACCGACGATTCAGTGATTGCGTGGCGGGACGCCTGGGCAACATGGCGCAGGGCATTTTCTAAGGACGCGGTATAGCCCGCTGCGAACAACTGTTCAGGAGGGGTCGCGCATTTGCCTTGACCGCCCCATTCACCGAGCGTGAACAACGGCACTTCCGCAAGGTCAACGGTGGAGCATGCGTGACCGTTGCGTCCTCCGACGGCAGTGGCGTGCCTCGTATACAACATACTCATGTTCCCCGCTTTTCCTCCTTTTTGGTATCTGGAATTCAAAAGCGTTATAGATGGTCAACTATAATTTCAACAAATGCTTTACAATCAACCGTCTGCTCCAGTCGCATGACACATCACATCAAGCCCGTGGACTGTGGTGACGGTCGTCAACATCGGCCGGCCGAACTCCAAATGCGGTATTTCTCATCCTCCCCATCCTACTCGCGGCGATTGCCTGCACACTGCGTGGCACTGTAGTGCTATGCATTTTGTTCCATTTTTCTAGTCTAGCGGCATTCTTTATAGTTGTCTATATAGTAAAGTAAACTGATATACGAAAACTTTCCAATTCCTTTAGCACGCCAAATGGTTCACTGTGCTACGGTTTTTGAGTGGCTGGCTGTAGCTGTTGTAACGCTTCCACTTGGTCGGCAGGCAGTTTGATGGGTTCACACCGTGGATCGGTATTTTGGATTGCTTAGATCATGGTCGGCGTTAGCGGAATAGGTTCGCAGCCATGACCCCGTTCACAGATCAAGTCCCGCTCTGGGTTTGCCTTAATATGACAAGCAAAGCAATTACCATCAAAACGATTCGCCACGTCGGCGAACCCTCGCGCGCGAATTGAACTGCCGTTCTCGGTCACGTCGAGCTCAAAAAACTCCCAATCCCGGGTGACCGGGCTAAAGCCTTCCTTATGTTTCACCATCACCAAGGTAGGTACCAACTGGACTACCGAGTCCTTCAGGATATTTGACGGCGCCGGCGTTCGCCACTGCCTGCTTTGTGGCAAGCACCATGCGTTTATTGTGGAAATCGGCAGCGGCTAGCTCGCAAGCTGCGTACGAATCGGAAGTGTACGAATGCGTTTACCTGTCGCCGCAAAAATCGCATTGCACAGAGCCGGTGCAATCGGTGGTACACCGGGTTCACCAACGCCACCCAACTCCACTTCATAGGTCGGTTTCACTAAATGCACCGACAGTTCCTTAGGTGCCATTGCCATGCGCGGCACTTCATATTGATGAAAATTGTCTTGTTCGGCTTGGCCGTTTTTGAAGCTGATCTCGCCGATCATGGCAAGGCCTAATCCCATGACACACGCACCTTCGATCTGCGAACGGATACGGTCGGGATTGATCTGTTGACCGCAATCGATGGCGATGGTCGCGTTATGGACGATCAGCGATCCGTCTTCCTTCACTTCGACATCCAATACAACAGCCACATAAGAGACGAAGCTGTAATGGGCCGCCAGACCCAGGCCACGACCTGCCGGCATTTTGCGGCCCCAGCCGGCCTCGGCGGTGGCGGTTTCAATCACTCCTCTTATACGGGCGGTGTCTTGCGGATAACGCAGCGGGGACTCGCCGTAGTTCCATTCGTCAGTCAGCGTGCGCGGGTCAATGCGGCGGTCCGCGCCGAGCAATCGAAGATAAAAGTCGCGATGATCTTCACCGGTGGCGGCGGCCAGTTCGCAGACGAAGCTTTGCACCGCGAACGCGTGAGGGATATTGGAGACGGAGCGGAACCAGCCAATCCGCACATGGGCGGGCGCTGCCGGATTTTCCTGACGAATATTTGGAATATCGAACGGTAGGTTGTTAAAGCCCATGCCCATTTCGAACCCGGCCTCATGTTTGGGGTCCGGCCCGAACAGCGCCGTAATGGTCGGCGCCACCGACCGATGTAACCAGCCGGTCGGCTTTCCGCCCGGCGCAAGGCTGGCTTCCAGATGCTCGGCCGAAACAGTATGGTAATAGGAATGGTGGAGATCATCTTCTCGTGTCCACTGTACACGTACTGCCTTACCCGGCATCGCTTGCGCCAAAATGGCGGCCTCAATCACGAAGTCGGGCTTCGATTTACGCCCAAAACCGCCGCCGAGCAAGGTCGCATGTACGGTGACTTTTTCGAAAGGTAAGCCAAGGCGTTCGGCGATACGCACACGCGTGACCTGAGGGGCCTGAACAGGTGCCCACGTTTCCAGCGTGCCGTCTGTGAAGCGTGCAATGGCGACTGGTGGTTCCATCGGCGCTTGCGCCAGATGGGGTACGTAATAGGTGGCTTCCACTTTGTTGCCGGTCTGCTCAAACGCCTGGTCGATGTCGCCGCTATCGCGAATAATTTTTCCTGGTTTCGTCGACGCTTCCTCTAACGCTATGCGGTAGGCCGTAGAATCGTAACGGTCATTTGCATGTGCCGCCCACTCGATCTTAAGGGCGTCACGACCCTTTATAGCCGCCCAGGTGTTGCCTGCCAGCACGGCAATGCCGCCGAGTGGCTGGAACTCTGAAGGAACAGGTGTGCCCTCGATCTCAACGGTCTTGATGACGCCCGGCACCTTGAGCGCAGCGCTGGCATCAAACGATTTGACCCGGCTGCCATACACCGGCGGGCGCGCGACAACCGCATAGAGCATATCGTCAAAGCGGACGTCGGCGCCGTAAATCGCCCGTCCTGCAACGATATCCGCGCCATCGATGGCATGGATATGCTCTTTGCCGATATAGCGGAAATCAGCTTCGTGCTTTAATTTCAGGCTGTCGCGCTCCGGGACCGGCAGACCGGCGGCGACGGCGGCCAATGCGCCATAACCTATTTCACGCCCAGTGGGGGCATGGGTCGCTGTATGAAGGTGGGTTGTAATTTCGCCCAGCGGTACGTTCCATTGTTGCGCTGCGGCTTGTGCAAGCATCATGCGGGCCGCCGCACCGCAACGGCGCATCGGTTGAAACCAGTGGCGCATACTCCGCGAACCATCAGTGTCTTGGTTACCGTAGCGCTCCTCATCACCGCTCGCCTGCTCGACTTGGCACTGCTGCCAATCCGCTTCCAGTTCATCCGCCACCACCAGGGCGAGGCTCGTTTTGATACCCTGCCCCATCTCGGCACGATTACACATAATGGTGGCTGTGCCGTTCTCGGCAATGCTGATGTAGACCTTTGGGTCATCGACGGTGCCGTGTGGCATCGCATCGCCGCCATATTTTTTCGTTTCACCCGCGGCGGCATTGGCCCAGCCCCACTGACCAGCCAACACGAACACGCCCGTAGCGCCCACTCCGCGAAGAAATTCACGGCGGCTCACGTTCAGCAGCGTAAAGTGCTCGAACGGCTGGCTCATGCCTTAGCCTCCTGTATTTGCGCTGCGGCTTGATGAATGGCGGTTTTGATGCGGTTGTACGTTCCACAGCGACAGATATTGCCGCCCATGGCCATTTCGATATCCGTATTGCCAGGATTCGGATTGCCTTTCAACAACGCCGTTGCACTCATGATTTGCCCACCCTGGCAGAACCCGCATTGCGCTACGCCGACGTCTACCCAGGTCTTTTGTACCTGCTGACCGACGGTGTCGGCTGCAATGCCCTCTATCGTCGTGACCGGTTTGCCGACAGCCGCGCTGACCGGTGTCACGCAGGAACGAATGGCCTGGCCTTCCAAGTGCATCGTACAGGCACCACAGAGCCCCATGCCGCAGCCGAATTTGGCGCCGCTAAAGCCCAGGACATCGCGAACGGCCCACAGTAAAGGCATGTCCTTCGGAACGTCCAGTTCGTAATGTTTGCCATTGATATTCAGCTTTATCACTGGCCACCCCTTGTCGTGTTGTGATGAAAAGATAGTTTGAGCTCATTGATGATAGGCGTGCTGACTCAGGCCGGTGCTACGCGTTGACTGCTAATATTGTCGGGATCAGCCAAATAGCTGTGGCCTGATAGTAGTAATAGACCGGCAAAAATACCTAGATTTTTCACAAAATTCTGCAGCTCATGTGCCCCTTCAACGCCCTCCATATTCCAAAAATCATGTAAGTTGACATTGATGAGCAGGACCAGACCGGCCAAAAGTAAAGCAAACACGGCAGTGTATCTGTTAACGATTAACGCCAATGCCGCCACAATTTGAAAGACACCCGCCGCAGCGAGCAGCAGGGGAATAAACACCATGTGATGCTGGCTCATCATCGCGACATGCATGTCCCAGGAGACAAAATTTCATGATGCCCGGCACCAGAAAGTACAGTGCTAACAGTATTCGTCCGCTGGTGAGTGCCAAGGCCGCAAAACGTTGTTGCATAGAGTTGGAACAATCAGCGACGCTCACAGTAGCGCCCTCGCAGTAGATCTACGCGGAGTATCGGAACCAGTGTCCACGGCTATGCGCAAGCAGATCAGTTTAATCCTTGCGGTTCTTACGTTTCGCATGTCATTTCCTCTGAATTGAGGAGCGAGCACTTGCCGCTCCTGGGGGGGTTATGGGTTGTTTGTGCTTGCTGTAGAGCGATTTTTATTTACTAGATGGTCATCTATATATTAGTTAATTTTTTACTATGCCGCTTGGGCGGTGGCATCCGGCGCGACACCCAACATTTGCAGGGTGCCCGGCCAAATGTCGACAAGCAATGCCGGATCGTTGCGGACCTGGGCATGCGTCAAAACGCCTTCGAAGAACCCGAGTACGCAACGAGCACTCATTGCCGGATCGGCGACGTTGATGAGCCCTACTGACTGAGCGTCACGAATTGCGGATTCAATATATTTAAGCAAATCACTAAACGGACCCTGCAATTTTTTTGCAAGCTCGGGCGCGGCGCCGCTGATCTCGGCGCCCACACTGAAATTTGGGCAGCCGAGGATTCGGCCGTGTATATCAAAAGCCTCCAGCTGCGTGCGTTTTACATCGTCAAAATAGGCTTTCAGCCGCTCCAAAGGTGGCCGAGTCGCTGAAAAGAACGTGTTCATTTTCGGCTTCTTCGCCTCCCATCGCTCGCGGATGGCCTCGGCCGCCAGTTCGGACTTGGAGTCGAAAAAGTAGTAGAAGCTGCCTTTCTTGACGCCAGCACGCTCGCAAATGACGTCTATGGTGAGCGTTCCGTAACTACTCTCCCACATCAGATCTGATATTGCCTCTAACAGGCGTTCTTTGGCATCGCTTTTGCGGCCCATGGTGACTGCCCTCTTATCATGGTCCTGCGCATTATAGTTGACTATTTAGTGGAGTCAATACGCATCCGGCATCGTTTCGACTTCAATGCTCCTGCCTCATGGCTCTCTTTTCCTGTCGCGTGGCCTATTAACTCTCCGAAGCTGTCGCAGCGTAATCCGTCCGAACCGTACGGGAACGATAATGGCGCCTAACGCAGCCAGCCGCAGCGCTGCAAACAACGAGTCCAGTGCATCCGGCCTGTCCGGGGCCACGGTAGGAAAACTAAATGTCAGCACCCCGTATTCGCGGCCGGTCTCGACATTTTCCGCAAGATTCTCTAGCAGCCCACGAATCTGGTCATTGTCGGGAAGCGCGATAGCATGGATTTTCTGAATACCTCTCTCGGCGGCAGCGGCGACGATGCGTTCAAGAAGCCGTTTGCCCACACCACGACGCTGCCAGGCATCCGCTACAACGATCGCAACCTCCGCGACAACTGGGTCATCCTTGAGGCGTATAAACCGGGCCACACCAATCCCTTCCTGTTGGCCGTCCGTGGCAGCCCCTCGCGCCGCCACGATCGCGTAGTGATTCTCTCCATCGCATTCAGTGAAATAGCGCAGCTCGTCGTCGCTCAACACCTTCCTGAGCGTGAAAAAGCGTCGACGGCGAGATTCAAGCGATAACTGCGCGAACCCTTCGGCTAGCGCGTCTTTGTCCGAAGGCTGTATTGGCCGCAGGTTAAGCACCGTGCCGTCATTGAGCACGACCCGTTCCTGATACGACATCGAGTAGTTCATAGTTGTAGACCAGCTGCAACGCGATTGTTATCGGAATATGCGCGAGAAAACCACCGACTAACAAAGCGACACCTGCTTCAAAGGTACTCCCATCTTCGAAAAGCTCCAGGGCACCAGCAGCGTTCTTCCTGTAATGCGTTCACGTCCCCAGGATAACGATCGCGATGGTGAACTTCATTTCCCTGACACTAGGTGCAGAGACGCAGATGCGGGACTTCTATAGCAAAGCCATGCCTCTGGGTGAAGCATCGAAGGGCGCGCTTGGTCGGCGTAAAAATAGCTCCTACGCTGCCTACTTCCATGACGCCGATGGCAACCAACTCAATGCTTTCTGCCTTGATAGGGGTGACAGTCTAGTTCCGATTGACCGGAACAGCGATTTCACACGCCAATCGTCGTTCTGCATGAACTAAACGCACTTCAACATCGCTGGCCGAGAAGCCTGCAGCCATTCTGTACACTACCCTAACGCTTAGACTGAGAGATGCTGACTCACCAACTGATCGTCCAGTGCCTCAATCGCGCCAGCAGCCACAACCCTGCCCTTTTCCATAAGATGGAAATACTGGCCTACTCTACGCGCGAAGCCCAGCTTTTGCTCGACTATGATCACCGTGAGATTTTTGTCATCCACGAGATGCGTAATGACATCGCCAATCTGACGAACAATGTTGGGCTGTATGCCTTCATTGGGTTCATCGAGGATCAGTATCCGCGGGTCGATCGCCAGCGCCCTGCCAATTGCTAGTTGCTGCTGCTGGCCACCAGAGAGGTCGCCACCCCTGCGGTGCAGCATTTCCTGCAACACGGGAAACAATTCAAAAATCTCACCTGGCACCGTCTTGAGACCATCACTCCTGGCGCCGAGTCCGATACGCAAATTTTCGGCAACTGTCAGCTGTGGAAAGATCTCGCGTCCCTGTGGAACGTAGCCGATACCAATCCTGGCGCGACTTTCCGCGCTCATACCGGCCAGTTCTACACCGTCAATGGTCATACTGCCCGACTGCACCGGCAACAAACCCATGACGCACTTCAAGAGTGTCGTTTTGCCGACGCCATTTCGACCCATAATACAGGTGCAACTGGCAGGTTCAAACGCAAGCTGCAAATCCCACAGGATATGTGATTGTCCATAAAACTGATTTACGCCGGAGATACTTAACATCACTCCTCCCCCAGATAAACTTCGCGGACCTGCGCATTGTCTTGAACCTGTTTCATCGTGCCCTCAGCAAGCACTGCCCCTTGGTGCAGGACCGTCACTGTTTTTGCAATGGATCGTATAAACTCCATATCGTGTTCGACAACCACCACAGAACGCTCTCCCGCTAGAGACGTCAACAATTCAGCAGTACGCTCTGTCTCCTGCGGCGTCATCCCCGCTACCGGCTCATCGACCAGTAACAACAACGGGTCCTGGATGAGTAGTACGCCAATTTCCAACCACTGTTTCTGGCCATGAGACAACGATCCGGCCTCCGTGCTCTGCACGTCACTCAGTCCAATAATCGCCAGCACCTCCTGTATCCGATCCTGTTGCTCACCGTTCAGCGTGGCAAATAGCGTGGACAGAACCCCCTTGTCGCTGCGCATGGCCAGTTCCAGATTATGAAAAACAGTGTGAAACTCAAATACTGTGGGTTTCTGAAACTTCCTGCCGACACCACAACTGGCAATTTCAGGTTCAGTAAGTTTGAGCAGGTTGATGTTCTGCCCAAAATACACAGTACCCTCATCCGGTCTAAGCTTGCCCGTGATAACATCCATCATGGTCGACTTGCCGGCGCCATTAGCACCGATAATGCAGCGCAACTCACCTTTATTGATATAGAGGTTCAGCGCATTCAGCGCTTTGAAACCGTCGAAGCTGAGCGTGACATCCTCAACGTATAAAATCAGGTTGCCCTTTCCAAGCACCTGCCGCTCCGGCGCCAGAGAATCCCAAACACGATCCCGCTGAAACACTTCTCGCATACTGTCCAACACAGGCATCAGACTTTACTCCGCTTTCTTTGAAGTATTCCAACGATGCCCCGCGGCAAAAACATCGTCGCCAATACAAAGAGCGCGCCGAGGAAGAACAGCCACACTTCGGGCAATACCCCGGTAAAGTAGGTCTTGAGGTAGTTGACCAGCAGTGCGCCAACCACCGCGCCATACAGTGTGCCACGACCTCCAACCGCGACCCAGATAACCAGTTCGATAGAGTTCAGCGGCGAAAATTCTCCGGGGTTGATAATGCCCACCTGTGGGACGTATAGCGCACCGGCAATTCCCGCTATACAGGCGGAGAGCACAAACACGGCCAACTTGTAGGATTCAACCTTGTAGCCGACAAAGCGCGTGCGGTTCTCAGCATCACGCACCGCCACTAGAACTCGACCGAATTTGGAGCGTGTAATCCATCGGCACGCAATGTACCCGAGTGCCAGTGCTATAGCAGAACAGACGAACAGGGTTACCCGTGTACCGTCATCCTGCAGGTTGAATCCCAGGATATCCTTGAAGTCGGTCAGCCCATTGTTGCCGCCAAAACCCATCTCATTACGAAAGAAGGCCAGCAACAACGCATATGTCAGTGCCTGAGTAATGATAGACAAATAGACGCCGGTCACTCGCGAGCGAAAAGCCAGCCAGCCGAATACATAGGCCAGTATCCCGGGCGCTAAAACCACCATAAGTAGTGCGAACCAGAACTGATCAAAGCCATACCAGTACCAGGGCAGCTCCTGCCAGTTCAGGAAGACCATGAAATCCGGCAGCTCGGGATTGCCGTAGACGCCACGGTCGCCAATCTGCCGCATCAGGTACATACCCATCGCGTAGCCACCCAGAGCAAAGAACGCACCCTGGCCGAGGCTGAGTATCCCGGCATAGCCCCAGATCAGATCTACTGACAACGCGAGCAGTGCAAACGCCAGATACTTCCCCACCAGCGTGACGAGGTAGGTTGGAATATGCAGTGCCGAGCCCTCCGGCACCAATAGGTTGCAAACTGCGACCACAACGCTCAGTACCAGTAACACCAGTAACAAGGTATTGCCCCACCGGTCTTCCGCATAAGGCAGGAAAATTGGATTTCTGATAACTCTATTATCCATTGTCATTCAGTCCACCGACCTGCCCTGCTGGGGGAACAACCCGCGCGGGTACCGTTGTATAAACAGAATGATGAATATGAGCACAAGAATTTTTGCCAATACGGCTCCAGCAACCGGCTCGATGAACTTGTTTGCCATACCGAGGCTAAAGGCACTGACCAGCGTACCCCAGAGATTACCTACCCCGCCAAACACCACCACCATAAACGAGTCGATAATATAGGCCTGCCCCAAATTTGGCCCAACGTTGGTCAACTGGCTCAGTGCCACCCCCGCGATACCGGCAACCCCCGAGCCCAGTCCGAATGTCATTGCATCGACCCAGGCACTGCGAATTCCCATCGCGCGAGCCATCGCTCTATTCTGGGCAACTGCCCTGAACTGTAGGCCCAGAGATGTCCTCTTCAAAAGCGTGATCAGAAGAAAAAAAACGATCAACGAAAATGCGAGTATGTAAAGGCGGTTATAGGTCAGCGATAGCAGCGGATTGATTTCCAGCGCGCCGCTCATCCATTCTGGCGTCGACACTGAACGATTGAGCGGGCTGAAAATAGTCCGCACGGCCTGCTGTAGAATCAGGCTGACACCAAATGTCGCCAGTAGTGTTTCCAGCGGACGTCCATACAGAAACCGGATAACACCACGCTCTATCGCTATCCCTACCAGACCGGATACAACAAACGCCAGCGGTACCGCCACCAGCAATGAATATTCGAGATGGTTTGGCATCATCAACTGCACCACATAGGTGGTGTAGGCTCCTATCATGATGAGTTCGCCATGTGCCATATTGATTACCCCCATGACACCGAAGGTGATAGCGAGTCCAATCGCGCTAAGTAACAATACCGATCCGAGACTCAGCCCGAAGAATACGGTCTCAACATTTGAATAGAGCTCTGCTTTTTGTTGGAAATTCGCGATTGCCTTTTTTGCGCGCTCCAGCACAAGTGGATCACTTTCACGTGAAGTACCGTCTGCATCGAGAGTGACCAGAGACTGTAGTGCATTCAGTACTACGGGTTGCAAATTTCCACTGAGCCGCTCTACCGCCGCGAGCCGTATCGTGGCGTTGTCTTCTTGCAGCGCCGCAAGCGCTTGTGCATCGGCGACTACCGATAGTACGCGCTTACTCGATTCGATCTTCTGGACCTGGCCTAGCAGCGCGGTAACCTCGGGGCTGATCTCCCCGAGCAATTCCTGTGCCGCGGCATAACGCTTCTGCTCTTCACTAGATCCGAGATTGAGCTGGGCGATCGCCAATCGCAACTGCCCTCGAATGCGATTATTCACCGCGACGCGGCGGAAATCCTTAGCCGGCGCTACCGAACTTTCCATACCCCCCAGCGGATCGATGATAGCTAGGGACTTATCGTCTCCCGGAACACCGATAAATAGTAGATCGTCACTCTTGCGACGGTAAAGCCGTCCATCAAGCATCGCTTGTAGGACAGGCACAACACGCTCGTCATTCATGGCGACGAGAACTTCTATCTGAGCGGGCAGCTTCGAGAGTTTGGTCGTTGCGAGCACGTGTAGCTCATCACCCAGACGATCATCCTCAGCGCTAACCCCAGAGACCAGGAGGCATCCAAATACCAGTGAAATGATCAGGCGATGCAAAATAGAACCCCTATAGAAGCAAAACTTCACAGTGAACAAAAAGTGCCCCCGGCTATGCGCCGGGGGCGAAATAAGTCGTATAGAAAGGTGAGACCCGACTTAGAAGTTTTGACCTGAACAGGTTTTTGTGACGGTGTTGTAATTGCCACAAGAAATAGGAGGAGTCCAATCGGCAATCGTGTCCTTACTGACCGGGAGGAAGTCTGACCAAGCATCACCCGGAACGAGGCTGTCCGTCTCAGATACAACCAAGAACTGACCATCTTCCTGAATTTCACCAATCAGTACTGGCTTGGACAAGTGATGGTTTTTACCCATGACGGCCATGCCACCGGTCAGGTTCTTAACCGACAGTCCGATCATCGCCTGTTCCACTGCATCCGTGTCTGTAGTGCCAGCCTTCTTGACGGCTTCAACCCACATTTTGAACCCGATATAAGTCGCTTCCATCGGGTCGTTAGTCACGCGTTTGTCATCGCCAGTAAAGGTGTGCCACTGAGCGATAAACGCCTCGTTCTCGGGAGACTCTACGCTCTCAAAGTAATTCCATGCGGCAAGATGACCAACCAGCGCTGAGGTATCCATACCGGATAATTCTTCTTCCCCTACTGAGAACGCGACAACGGGGATGTCCTCGGACGAAAGACCCTGATTACCCAATTCCTTGTAGAACGGAATATTGGCGTCGCCATTGATGGTAGAAACCACTGCTGTCTTCTTGCCCGTGCCACCGAAGGTCTTAATCTCGGAAACTATGCTCTGCCAGTCGGAGTGACCGAATGGCGTGTAGCTGATCATGATATCTTCTTCCTTAACACCTTTTGCTTTTAGATAGGCCGCCAGGATCTTGTTGGTAGTGCGCGGGTAGACGTAGTCAGTTCCAGCCAGCACCCAGCGTTCAACTTCTAGGTCGTCCATCAGATAGTCGATAGCAGGAATTGCCTGCTGGTTGGGGGCCGCTCCGGTGTAGAAGACGTTTTTGGAAGACTCTTCCCCTTCGTACTGAACTGGGTAGAACAACAATCCGTTCAGCTCCTCAATTACTGGCAATACCGACTTACGCGAAACGGATGTCCAACAACCAAAAATGACATCGACTTTATCCTTTGAAATCAGCTCTCGCGCTTTTTCTGCAAATAGCGGCCAGTTGGATGCCGGATCGACCACCACAGCTTCCAGTTTTTTACCCAGCAGTCCGCCTGCTGCGTTCTGCTCCTCGACCATCATCAAGACCGTGTCTTTCAATGTCGTTTCGCTAATAGCCATGGTGCCGGAAAGCGAGTGCAGTACACCGACCTTGATAACTTCCTCGGCAATGGCTGCATTGACAGTTAGTAAAGACGTTCCGACCAGCGCCGTCCCCATTGCCACGTTTCTAAGTTTCTTCAGTAGTTTCATAAAACAGTATCCTTTGAAAAATGAGTTAGACGTTTAAAATTGCAGCTGCACACCAACACTGATCGAATTGACATCGTCACCTGTAGCGGTCGGCGTGTAATTCAGCCCCTTGGTGGCAATATCACCGTAGTCGTAGAACAGTGAGACGCGCGCGTTTTGCCCGTCAATGATGTAGTTGATTCCCACTTCATAATTTTCACGATCCTCGCTGTAATCTGGATCGTTCCTGGTATAACCGATATAGGGCTGGAGTTTGCCTATGCCAATTTTCTGAGGGAACATAAACAGCAGCGTTGCCATGCCAGCCTCGCCGCTAAAGAGGCAGAAGCAATCCGGATCTGCCAGTGCGGTTGCATTCAGATCGGTATCGAAATCCTTGTATTCCGCTTCAAATGTAAGCACCCCTCTGCCGTCAAAAACGGTCTCTGACAACAGGTCTATGCTCCAGCCGGTAAAGTCGGCAGGGGCAGCCTCAGTTCCTGCGCCGTCCTGCTGGGATTGCACCGCAGCACCCAGCGTCAGAATGTCACCGGCAGTACCGTAGTAGGTACTACTGGTGTAGTAACCCGGATTGCTTTCCACGTTGAGAAAGTTGTAGCTCAATCGGGCGCCAACCAGCAAGTCATCGCTTTGGTTCGAGCCGCCCTGGAAACCGCTGAACCCGCCGATCACATAGGTGAATCGTTTTTCCTCACCGAGGCCACCCCAGATATTGACTCCATTGTCACGGCCGTATACACCTGCGCCACCATTGCCAAACTTGACACTGTAATCCGATGGATAAAACGGCGTCCTGTTAAAGGCAAATGTATTGGCATAGTACGGCCCACTCATCTCTGCGCGATCCGCAGGAACGAGCAGTCGCCCTGCCCAGACATTGAACTCCGGCATAAACTCGAACTTTGCAATGGCGTCAAGAATGTCGTAACTCTCTAGATCCGAACCACAGAATGTACACTCTGTATTCAGTTCAAATTTGATAACCTCCGTAATCTGGCCGTTCAAATAGACTCGCGCGCTATCCAGATTGAAATCGTTATTGCGGTCACTGCCATTGGGCGCCGCATCTTCCTGCGAAATAAAACTTCCACGCGTACCAACGCCGATGCTGATCCACTTGGTATCATCAATCTCCAGCTTTTTGCCCGCGATTGCCATCGGCGACATTGCCAACACCACCAATGCCATCAAGCGCCCCACCTTTTTTGTATGAATCATATGCTGCGTTTCCCCTCAGTGTGCACGCAACGCGTGCTGGTATTGTCAATCGATAAAACCATCGCTTCGACCAAGGGGCAGCAAATAGTATGCCAATAGATAAACACTGCCCTTAGGTGCGCGTAACTCGTGGCTTCGATGGGAATTAGCGTGGTAGCGCGAATGTTCGTTTCAGTCTGAATCGCACCTCAATAGCGCGCGCAGCTTATGCAGCTGCACCAAAAAAACACTTTTAGGACTGCCGGTGTTAGCCGCAAACCCGCCAGAGAGGTTTTTGCTGACGCGTGATTTCGCCCCTGCTACTCTAAGGCAGCTTTGACATTGATGACTAAATTCACTTTAAAATTACCCGGTCGGCAATAAATGAATACAGCAGTCACTGCAAGACCCGGCTGGGAAGCACTGCTCGAACTGAAGTACGGAATGCGTGCTTCGACAACCCGCCTTATTTCGAAGCGACAACTCGGCCCGCTCACCCTGCAACGTGCGTTTTATCCAGAGGGCGATACCTGCCACAGTTACATTCTTCATCCGCCCGGCGGCGTAGTTGGAGGAGACTCACTACAGATCGATATCACAGCCGAGTCAGGTACTCACAGCCTGCTAACCACTCCCGGCGCAACCAAGTTTTATCGCTCGCACGCACAAGCGTCTGCTCGCGTATCCCAGAATATTGCCATCGCATCGGGTGCGGCGGTAGAGTGGCTGCCGCAGCAGAATATTTTTTTCCCCGGCGCGAATGTCGAATTGTCCACCAACATTAATATCGCAGCTGACGGCAACTATATGGGTTGGGAGATCAACTGCCTGGGGCGCCCCGCGAATGGCGAAACATTTTCCAGCGGCCGCATGCGCAGCACCACGTCTGTGAGTATCGGGGGTGAGTTGCGACTGGTGGAGCGATTAGCTATCTGCAGCGAACAGGCATTAACAGCAAGCACAGGCATGCGAGGCCTTGCCATGCAGGGCAGCTTTGTAGCGGCGCCCTGTAATTCTGCCGACAAAGACAGCATGGCACAGATATTGCAAGAAAGTACCGGGCGGGACTATCCGCACCCCATCGGACTGACCCTCGTAGACGAGGTTCTGGTGATAAGGGCATTGGGTGAACAAACCGAACCACTGTTGCAGCTGTTCACACTGTTGTGGACAGAGCTAAGACTTCAAAAGCTGAACAAACCCTCGTGCATACCACGCATCTGGGCAACGTAGTCGACCGGGAACACCATGGAATTAACACCCAGAGAGAAAGATAAATTGCTGTTGTTTACCGCTGCGCTACTGGCGGAGCGACGCAAGGACCGCGGATTGAAATTGAATTATCCAGAGGCGGTCGCCTTTATAAGCGGCGCTATTCTGGAGGGCGCGCGCGACGGACGCACCGTCGCCGAACTGATGGACTACGGGAGAACTCTACTCAGTGCCACCGACGTGATGCCCGGCGTTCCCGAGATGATTCACGATGTGCAGGTAGAGGCAACCTTCCCGGACGGCACCAAACTGGTCACCGTTCACGACCCCATAGTCTAGGAGAGCACGATGATACCAGGAGAGTTACGCGTGGCCGGGGGCGACATCGAGCTCAACGTGGGGAGAAAATTGCTCACATTGAAAGTAGCCAACATCGGCGACCGCCCGGTGCAGATCGGCTCACACTACCATTTCTATGAAGTCAATGAAGCACTCGTATTTGAACGTGAGCAGGCCAGAGGATATCGGCTCAATATCGCCTCCGGCACGGCGGTTCGATTTGAACCCGGCCAGGAGCGAACAGTGGAATTGGTAGATTATGCCGGCGCGCGAGAAGTGTACGGGTTTCAGGGCAAAGTCATGGGCAAGTTGTAGGAGATCGAGACTGTGGCAAAAATATCCAGGCAAGCCTACGCAGAAATGTTTGGCCCCACCACCGGCGACAAAATGCGTCTGGCTGATACGGAACTCTGGCTCGAAGTGGAGAAGGACCACACTGTTTACGGTGACGAGGTAAAGTTTGGCGGCGGCAAGGTTATCCGTGACGGGATGGGACAGAGCCAGAGACCCAGCTGGGAAACAGTCGACCTGGTGATCACCAACGCATTGATAGTAGACCACTGGGGCATCGTAAAGGCGGACGTTGGCATCAAGAACGGTCGTATATCCGGCATCGGCAAGGCGGGCAATCCAGACACCCAACCCGGAGTCAATATTGTTCTGGGAGCCGGTTCCGAGGTATTGGCGGGCGAGGGAATGATACTGACTGCCGGAGGCGTCGATTCCCATATCCATTTCATCTGCCCGCAACAAATCGATGAAGCACTGATGTCTGGCGTGA
The DNA here is from genome assembly GCA_963977485.1 of uncultured Haliea sp. Classification (GTDB taxonomy): domain Bacteria; phylum Pseudomonadota; class Gammaproteobacteria; order Pseudomonadales; family Halieaceae; genus JARRPM01. Next base: position 73,751 of record CAXBOW010000001.1, on the reverse strand, counting down.
CCACCATGCTCGGTGGCGGTACTGGGCCGGCCACGGGTACCAACGCGACCACCTGTACACCAGGTCCGTGGAATATTCACCGCATGCTGGAAGCTGGTGACAGCGCGCCCATGAACCTGGGCTTTTTGGGCAAGGGCAATGCCAGCCAACCTGAACCGCTGCGCGAACAGGTGGCCGCGGGCGCGATTGGCCTGAAACTGCACGAGGACTGGGGCACTACTCCCGCGGCGATTGACCAGTGCTTGTCCGTGGCAGATGAAACCGATGTGCAGGTGGCAATACATACCGATACGCTCAACGAGTCCGGCTTTGTCGAAGCCACACTCACCGCGATAGCCGGCCGAACCATCCACACCTACCACACCGAGGGTGCCGGTGGTGGGCATGCGCCGGATATCATCAAAGCTGCGGGAGAAGTGAACATCTTACCCTCCTCCACAAATCCCACCCGGCCCTATACCGTCAATACCGTGGACGAGCATCTGGACATGTTGATGGCCTGCCACCATCTCGACCCCAACATTGCCGAGGACGTCGCGTTTGCCGAATCCCGTATTCGACGGGAGACTATTGCTGCGGAGGACATACTGCACGACCTGGGTGCTTTTTCGATGATTGCCTCCGACTCACAGGCCATGGGGCGCGTGGGTGAAGTGATCATTCGGACCTGGCAGACAGCGCACAAAATGAAAGTGCAGCGCGGCGCTCTGACAGAGGATAGCAGCGCCAATGACAACGAGCGCATCAAGCGCTACATCGCCAAGTACACGATCAATCCCGCGATTGCCCACGGCATCTCCCATGAGGTCGGCTCTATAGAAGTCGGAAAAATGGCGGATCTGGTGTTGTGGAAACCGGCGTTTTTTGCCGCCAAGCCGGCGATCATCATCAAGGGCGGCCTGATCGCGGCAGCGCCCATGGGGGACCCGAACGCATCCATACCAACACCGCAACCGGTACACTATCGCCCCATGTTCGGCAGCATGGGTAAGGCCTGTCACAGTACATCCATGTTGTTTCTGTCACAGGCAGCTATTAGTAATGGTATCCACAGCCAATTGGGTTTGCAGAGCCTTATCGGCGAGGTCCGCGGCTGCAGAACGATCAACAAGAAGGACATGGTGCGCAATAGTTATCTGCCCAACATTGAAGTGGACTCCCAGACGTACGAAGTGCGCGCGGATGGCGAACTACTGATATGTGAACCAGCAATCGAGCTACCGCTCGCCCAGCGTTACTTTCTTTTCTGAGGAACACAGGATGATTTGCATTGAAAAACGCCTGCGAAGTGCTACCGACCACACGGCGACACTGAGTTTGCCGATTGACCAGCGCATCAAGAGTCGACTGAAGGTCACGCTGGATGATGGACGTGAAGCGGGCCTGTTCCTCCCACGCGGTGCGGTATTACGTGGTGGAGATTTGTTAGAAAGCACTGATGGAGTGGTGATAAAGGTGCAGGCGGCGGCTGAGACAGTGTCTACTATTTACAGTGACGATGCACATGCACTGGCCAGAATTTGTTACCACCTGGGCAATCGGCATGTGCCCTTGCAGATAACCGCAATCTGGGTGCGCTACCAGCACGACCATGTGCTGGACGATATGGTTCGCGGACTGGGACTCACTGTAGAAGTGGAGCAGGCGCCTTTTGAACCAGAAGCCGGTGCGTACCAAAGTGGCAATCACAGCCACGATCAAAAGACCCCGGAACATCATGAACACTAATCACTACCCCGACTACATAGCTGTCTTCTACAGGAGAACACCATGAACAAAAAATATATTGCGCTCACCACTACAGGAGCGGGGCTCAGCGTACCCTCTCTGGCCTATGCGCACGGCGGCGGAAGCGCGGGCACTAACCTCTACCACTACCTGAGCAGCCCTGACCACCTCATGATATTTGGCGCGCTGGGCATGGTCACGCTTGCAATTGTGGTCCAGGCTCTACGCAAATCAAAAGTGGCCGCACGGCAGGCCAAGCACTAACGGTGCTGCGTGACCTACGCCTCTACCAGCTGATCAGTCCAGCCCTACCCATCGGCGGCTTTACCTACTCGCAGGGGCTTGAATGGGCAGTGGAGGCGCAATGGGTTCACGACAAGGACACGTTTGAAGGCTGGGTAGATAGCCTTCTCGAGCACAGCATAGCGACTCTGGATCTGCCAATACTGCTGCGATTACATAAAGCCTGTGCAGATGCAGATTGGGCAGGGCTCCAACACTGGTGCAGGTTTCTACTGGCGAACAGGGAAACCATGGAACTGCGCAAGGAAGAACGACAGCGTGGCGCGGCGCTGCTAAAACTGCTACCGGATCTCGAAATAGATATACCTTCAGCGATGGAGGAGTACTTTGGCTCCAACCAACTTGCTGGCATGGCGCTCGCTGCCACCCACTGGCGTATCACGGCTGACAAAATCATTAGTGGCTATACCTGGGGCTGGTTGGAGGGTACCGTGATGGCAGGCGTTAAATTGATCCCGCTGGGCCAGACGCAAGGGCAGCAACTGACGCTAAAATTGGCGGACAAAATTCCGTCGGCCTTGGCGATCGCTCGCAAGGTGCAGGATAGCGAAATAGGCAGCTCAACCCCGGCGCAGGCTATTGCAAGCAGCAGACACGAGACCCAATACACCCGCCTGTTTCGCTCCTGAGTCAAACAGACATAACTGGAAGCATTGTATGACTACAAAACACTCTCCCCTTCGTATTGGCGTCGGTGGTCCGGTCGGCTCTGGCAAAACTGCTCTGCTGGAACTCGTCTGTAAAGCCATGCGCGATACCTACAATATTGCCGTGGTAACTAATGATATCTACACCCAGGAAGATGCAATTATCCTCACTCGCGCCGAAGCACTGGCCGCGGATCGCATTATTGGCGTCGAGACTGGAGGCTGCCCGCACACGGCCATTCGCGAAGATGCTTCTATGAACCTGGCTGCCGTGGACGAGCTCATACAACGCCACGAAAACCTGGATGTGGTGTTCATTGAAAGTGGTGGGGATAACCTGAGCGCCACCTTTAGCCCCGAACTCGCCGACCTGACAATCTATGTTATCGATGTCGCTGAGGGCGAAAAGATCCCGCGCAAGGGCGGACCAGGGATTACCAAATCCGATTTACTGGTAATCAACAAAATTGATTTGGCGCCGTATGTGGGCGCCGACCTTTCCGTCATGGAAAGTGATACACGGCGCATGCGACCCAATTCACCCTACGTTTTCACCAACCTAAAAAAGAAACAAGGCCTGGAAGTCGTACTCAACTTCATAGTGGATAGAGGAATGCTTGGGGGGCAGTAAATGAGAAGCTGGTCCCGAGTCTAAAAGGCTATCCCACCGCACTAGCAGCCAGAGTAGAGATGATTCATTACATGAGTCCGGATACACTAAATTAGGTATCGTCTGCTATCCGGTCAAGCAACTCTCCTAATAGCTGTCGTTCACCGCCGCTCAGTACTGATGTCTCGTCTAGAGATGCGCGCAGAGCCGTAGCAGCGTTAAGCACTCCCGGCTCGATAGCGTGTCCCTGGCGAATTAGAATTTCAAACCGCTATCGGTAGAGCGAATAGTCCACGACAGTGTTTATCCCATCGGTAATCATTGATGTCGATTACTTTTCCGTCAGCGTTTCCTATCGGGGTGGATCCATCTCGCCCAGAATGTGTCCGACATCCGTTGAAATAACACTGATAATTCTGCAGCTTGTTTTCCGGATCAGTCGCAGTCCAAAATAACGTCTGATCAAGTAACTCACGCCGAACGCTACCAATCAATCGCTCAACAAACGGATGTGACATTGGAACATGAGGCAGAGATTTTATTTCTTCGACTTCCAGTACCCGCAGATTGGCTTTCCATTGGTGATATTGAAAAAGAGGATCGTTGTCTGAGCTGAGATTTTTCGGCCAGTCCTGTCCATATGTTGCTTTATTGAACATGCGGCAGAGAGCGGGGCCATCAATATTACCCGCGTGAACGGCGAATCCGATAATCCTGCGCGTGTACTGATCCATCACGACCATCACCCAGTGACTCTTCAGCACGATCGATTCGCAGCGGAATAGATCAAGGCTCCACAAGCTGTCTTTGGCGTGGCCGATAGTTGTTAGCCAGGACGGGCCACGGTTGCTGGGATCAGATTTGTAGTGGCTCGCAAGAATGCGCCGGACAATGTCCTTATCCAACTTCAGACCAAATGCCAGATTAATCTGCTGGGCGATTCGCGGACAGCCGTATCGCGGGTTGCGCTGTTTCATTTCAACGATGGTATCAATGACTTCTTTGGATGGGCCTTTGGGACCAGGCTTGCGCCCGCCACTTGGTGAAAATAATAGCCGATACTTCCGCTTCTTCAGGGCAGAGTGAAATCGAAGCAGGGTTGATGGCTTGATAATAATAGCGGACCGAGCCATTCGCCTAGGATTCAAGAACAGTGCACAGAAGCCGAGTAGGGCACGATCTTGGGTGTTCAGATTCGGCGCTCGTTCTCTGGCTCTGCTGTGGATGATAAGCTGCTGTTTCAGTATGAGGTTCTCGGCAATGATAGTTCGGCTGCCACCGGGCCTAATCAGCTTGGCTAGTGTGGTGAGTAGGTGAAAAAGTAGGTAACTAACATCTCTCATGCTGTCCGAGGGTAATATTTGCTGGAGCCATCAGCAACAGGCAACACTCTGATATTATTGGGAAATTAATAATTCGCTAGGGACAGGTCAGCACCATTCTTCACTGCCGACGAGTTTCCTTAACATCTTCCGCCAGCCAAACCTTTATCAACGACTGATACGGCATATCCCGTTTGTTTGCTTCGATTTTAATGCTGTCGAGCAAGCCTTCGGGTAGCCTCAGCGAAATCGTCTTCGTTGACGGCTTCAGGTTTGACAGTGACACAGAGTCAGCCTTCGTCCAATCAACATGGTCGCTCGAGTCGTGTGTTTCCCAAAACTCTCGCTCTTCTTGCTCGGTTTCAAACTTTGGCACTTTCTTAACTTTGTTCATAAATTGTTCTCTCCTTCCGGTGCATATCTCGCGCCGAGATTACCCGGATTAGTGCGCCGCCGCGCCTCAGCGTAAACGTAACGTGTAACTGTCTCGCGGCATCCGTTTTGCCCAAGGCATGATATCTGGCCTCTTCTTGGCTGTGCTTACTATCAGATAACAACAGGAGTGGTACATTGAAGAACAGCTGTTCAGCCTCAGATTGGCTAACATCGTGCTTTTTAGCACTTTTCCGAGAATTACCTGTATCCCAGTCAAAACCAACAATTTCGTTTAAATTGATCACTTATGTATATTACCATCATATACGTTGCTTACAACTGCACCAGGAAAGCCATGCGGCGGATCTACCCAAGGTGATGACGGCGAGAGGTGAGGAAGTCCTGTTCTTTCTTGAACAGCACCACTTGGTGGTCGGCCGTGTCGGTCATATAGATGTCGCGTGTGGGACCACCATGGGACCATCCTCACGCCTTTTGATGCCCTCTAATGCCAGGCCCATTTTTTAACTCCATGATTTACAAGGCATTAGGAGGCATGGCGAGGCGGAAAATAGCATGGCTCAGGGTTCGAATCCCTCGCTCTCCGCCATATATCTGTTTGAGGCTCTTCGGCTCTTCGGCTCTTCCCCATTGGCTCTTCCCCATTGGCTCTTCCCCATTAAGGGGGGATGCACCGATATTCACTAAACCCGGTTAATGATGCCATCCCATCCGCAATGGGTTAAGACGCGCAATCGGTAGTTCTTACACACGCAACATTCAGCTTGTGTTGTCGTCGTTCTTATCAGGTTCAATGATCAGGCTTGGTTACTCAAACAGATAAATGGAATGTATATTATTAGGTTGGCTAATAGAATGGTTCGCCGAATGTGGGGCGACTACGCGATATGACACTGCTCCGCAATTAGCTGATGCAACCAGGCGTGTCCCGGATCAGATTCCAGCGACGGATGCCAGATAAGGTGAAGCGGCAGCACTGGTAGCGTCCACGGGGCTTGCAGCACTTGTATTTTTCCATGGTACAGCTGAATGTCGGCCATGCTTTTGGGAACGGTTGCAATGGCATCTGTTTCGACCACCAGCGGTGGCACCGAACTATAATGACTGACCTCAGCAGCCACCTGCCGACTCATCCCGTTTTTTTGGAGCATGCTTTCTACCTGCGCGCGGCGCTCGTCCAGCAGAGTAAGAACAACGTGTTTCTCTCCAAAGAACTGGCTCGCGCTAATATGCCCCTTTATGCGAGGGTGTGATTTGCGCGCAATAACGACCATTTCCAGTTCTGCAATCGCTATGGAATTGAGCTTGGCCTTCCTCGCTGGTCGCGCATAATCAAAGAAAAAATCAATCTCTCCCCGGCCCGCCGCCTCTAATGACGTCTGTACTGCGCCGGGCACGACTCGTATCTTGATGCCTGCTCCCCGAGCGCCAACAGCCGCGAGGATGGGGGCCAGTAAACCCGGTTCTCCGGTAATGCCAAAGGCAAGTCGAAACTCCCGCTCACTGATTGCGGGGTCGAAAGCGGCGGTCTGCTTCAAAGTTTTGTCGATGATTAGCAACGCTTCGCGAATGCTGGGCGCGATACGCAGGGCCGTCGGCGTCGGCAGCATGCCCTGCCGTGATCTGAGAAATAGGTCGTCGCTCAGCTTGTGGCGCAGGCGAGCCAATGCTTGGCTGGCCGCTGACTGGGTAATGCCTACTCGCCGAGCGGCTTCAGTCAATTGCTTTTCAGTCATAATCGCGTCGAACAACACCAGCAGGTTCAAATCCAAATTTCGTAAATTCGGGCGCAAGGCTAGCTCCAGCGGTAATATTAGAAATTATAATAATAAAACTATAAAACATTAATTATGCATATACAAAAGGCTTTGTTAATGTTCACAAGTGATTCGAATTTTAGAGAACGTTGAACAGCATGAGCATCGCGGAATTGGAAATCGCTCCACGGGAGTTATACGGACTCGTTGCCATGTCTGTGATGGCTTTGTTGGTTATTTTCGAGTGGAGTTCGGGCAAGTATCGTGAAGGGCGCAAAAACCTGACTGACTGGAAAATGTTCGGGTTATCAACAGCCGGTGTATCGCTGGTGGAGCGGCCGCTGATGGCGTTGACCGTCTATTTTTTGGCCTCTTCCTTTATACCTGAGCAACAGAATGCTTTGCGTGCCTTTGAGAGCGCTAATTTCTGGATGTGTCTCATTGCTTTCTGGTTGGTTGATGAGTTCCTGCATGGGCTGGGGCACAATTTTGCGCATAAGAAAGCACCCAGAAACCGGCTTTTAGCCAAGGTTCACTCTTTTTATCGTGAGGCTCACCGGGGGCACCATCAACTTGGCGGGGCAGACGGTAAAGGCGAATTGAGCGTAACGCAGACAACGGTTGCGGGTTGGGGGTGGTTGACTATTCTTCCCAATGCTTGGTTTGGGCTATTTTTAATGTATCTCGGTTTTATCGAAACTTGGTTTTGGGGAACTATTGTTAAAAGTATATGGGGCATGCACGTCCACACTAACTGGAAGTATGACCTGTATTTATTGAACCACTCTAATCGTTGGGTTAGCGGCACCATGTACGCTTTGTGCCACGTGTTTACATTTCCAAATCAGCATCATCAACACCATAGTCGCTCGCAAAACTCAGCCAAAAATATGCAGAACTTTCTGGCGCTGTTTGACTGGCTTTGCTGGGGAACGTTGGCTATTGAAAAAAAACGGCCCGACATCTACGGCTGGCGCCAGTCAGAGAAAGAGCAGAGTAGCTTGTACCGTTACTTCTATCGCGGTCTGAAAACCGCCCGTGGGTAGCCCTGCAGGTTAATATTGGAATGGTTGTTATTTCTTCGTTGCCGAGGTGGCTCGGTTTAAGTGTCGTCATACAATTTTTGTTAGCACTCCTGCGAGGTGCGGTATTTCCGTGAAATTTGAGTCTCTTTCCCTGTTGAGTTGCATTGAATATTGATCCATTTAGCACAGTTATTTGTATCTCGGATTGATCCACTTGGGACTCCGAATCTCATCCTTAGTCAGGGAGTTAGATAATCTTCAGTGGATCATTTTTCAATGCAAATAGCGGGTCAAGCTTCCGCGCAATTCAACACACTGCTCTATTGGAGGACTGGCGACTCTGGCTGAGGGTTGTAGATGAGATGGAATACATTTCAGTCCTTCCTGCCCACGATGTTGATCACATGCGTGAAAAGCAATTCAGGAATAGCATTAATCTTTCTGATGGTGACGGCTATCAGTCGGCCCCTTTTGAAAGCCGCCCAAACTGGGTCAGTTTTAAGTGGTAATCGACGTCGCAGACTATGCCTGCAGCCAGTTCTCCACTTTCAGCCCCGGCACTCGGGAGAATTCCCCGAGATTGGCGGTTATAACTGTTAGGTCATGTGCGAGTGCATGTGCAGCAATCATTAGATCATTTGGCCCAATGGGTGTTCCCTGACGTGTGAGGTGATGGCGTATTGATGCGTACTGCTGGTCGGCGGGTGTTTCCAGTGGCAGGATTTCCAGTGCCGAGAGGATCATGTCAATACGTTCTACAAGTTTTGCAGAGTTTGACTTGATTGCGCCATAGCGGAGTTCTGCGGCTACAATGATGCTGGTGCAGACAGTGTCTTCGCCTGCCGCGGTGATTTGTGCTGCTACCCTGCCTTGCGGATTGCGGACAAGATCGGACAGGATGTTGCTATCCAGTAGATACGCTAGCGATCCACTCATAGCTGCACGTCATCCAGTGGAGGCAGGTCATCATCGATATCGGGGAAGGGTTCAGTCAAGGAATCCAGAGAGGCTAGCAGCGCCAGCAGCTTGCCTTTACGGATCGGCTCCACGATCAGGCGGTCACCTTCCTTGTGGATGATTGCTTCCTCACCCTCCAACTCGAACTCGCGAGGGATGCGTAGGGCCTGGTTGCGCCCGTTGCGAAAGAGGCGTACATGGCGTTCAGAAGTTGACATTCGAATATCCTCCGGCTTATGTGGCATATGTCAAAGCATGTGTCTGCAGCTGCAGTAAGTCAACCGAGACCGGAGTAGACCATGTGTGCATGGGACCATCTTCACGCCTTTAGACGCCCTCTAATTCCGGGCTCATTTTTTAACGCTCTGATTTCTAAGGCATTTGGGGGCATGGCGAGGCGGAAAATAGCATGCTTCAGGGTTCGAATCCCTCGCTCTCCGCCATATAAACCAAGAAGGTCACACGGATTCAACGGTCATGGTAAGGGTACTTGGGCTCTTCAGGAGGCCGGGCCCTGGCTGAAGGTGTATACAGATAGCCCAGATATTGTCCTTCAAGCGCCTGATGCGGGCGTTCACTATTGTAAACCTCAACGAAGGTATCGAAGCGATCCTGCTGTTGCAGCGAATTGAACGAGACCGGCTTGGTGACCTCTTTCTTGAGGGTTATACCAGGGCAATATCGAAGGCAGTGATATTCAGGTGGCAGCGCCACGGCGAAACGCGCTGGGCGAGACCTTGAACCAACGCCGGAAAGCCCGGCGAAAATTGGCTGTATCGTGATAGCCCAGCAGCGCAGCTACGGCTTCCACTGTCAGGTCCGATTCACGCAGGTGCCTTGCGGCCAGTTCTGACAGGACGTCATCGCGGATCTGGCGATAGCTATTTCCCTCCCGCTCCAATCGGCGGGCCAGGGTTCGCTTGGACACGAATATGTCTTGAGCGATGTCGTCTTCGGTGACCGAACCGGTGGGCAAGGACAGCAACAGACGCCTGACACGGTTGGTCGTGGACAGAGAAGTGGAGGGAACCTGCTCCAGCAATCTGCGGCAGAGGTCCCGTGCCAGCGCATAGGACTCCGGCTCCCCCGCACAATTACTTTCTCGCGCCAGGGCTGCCGGCAGCAGGACAGTGTTGCATGACTGGGAGAATTTGACGGGAGAATGCAGGTATTGCCGATACACCTTGTGATAGGCGGGGCGCTCATATTCAAAGCAAAACAGCGCTTCCGTCAATTCCCTGTCCAACACCGATTCGACCACTGCCTGTATTACCAGGGCAAGGCACTCCTGCAACAGGCGTTGCTCTTCTCGCTGTGCGGCCAGCTTGAACTCCATGGAACAGCGCAGCCAGTCCCGCTCCAGAGTCACCTCCAGTTGAACGAAAGGGATACGCATAGGCAAGAAATCGCGCAGCGAAGTCAGCGCGGTAATGAGATCCGGGCTGCTCAGGGCCAGGTAACCCAGAGGCCCATGCGTAGAAGGCTGCAACTGTTCTCCCAGGCGCAAACCAAATTCCGGTACGTCGGCCATGCGCAAAGCATTTTCCAGCACGCGTAGCTGTTGCTGTCCGCTCAGGTGTGTGTCGTCGCCGGGCAGCAGAATATCCCGAGACAAGTCAGTGCCCTGCAGCAAGCGAGAGAGGTCTCGCTCCTGTAGCCCGAGTTCTCGCGCCACAATGCGCGAATAGCTGCTGGGGATAAAATATTTGTTACGGGTTTTGGGCATAACCGCTCCTGGAGCAGGGAAGCCCCATTGTCAACTTATGACCCTGTCATGTCAACAAATGACCTTAACCTGTTTTGTTTGCTCGATACACTGTACAAAGTTGACTACCAATGGCTTGGTTGTGCGCCTTGCTGCATACCAGATGTAACAGACAATAAAGAGGACTATCACATGAACCAGGCACAGAAATTACCCGACCCCAAAACAGCTCCGCTGGCGCAGTTTGATCTCAGCGATCCACGTCTCTACGAGCAGGATGTCTGGCGCCCGTATTTTGCGCGTTTGAGGAAGGAAGCCCCCGTCCATTACCAGGCAGCAAGCCCCTTCGGTCCATTCTGGTCGGTGACCCGGTTCGAGGATATCGTAGCGGTGGAGACCAACCTCGAGGCGTTTTCCTCGGAGCCTACTGTCGTTATCGGTGACCTGGCGGAGGACATTCCTTTTGAGATGTTCATCGCGATGGACCCGCCCAAGCACGACGTGCAGCGACGTGCGGTACAGTCGGTGGTAGCACCGAAAAATCTGGCCGAGATGGCGGGTCTTATTCGCAGTAGAGTGCTTGAAATCCTGGATAATCTTCCGGTTGGCGAAACCTTCAACTGGGTAGACCGCGTATCCATAAACCTGACAACGCAAATGCTGGCTACCCTGTTTGATTTTCCCTTTGAGAAGCGTCACAAACTGACCTACTGGTCTGATATCGCCATCAGTTCCCCGGAAATGACCGGTGGTGACGTAACCCATGAAGAGCGGTTAGCGGGCTTAACGGATTGCCTGGAAACCTTTACCCGCATCTGGCATGAACGCAAGGGCCGGAAGGATAGCTTTGATCTTATCTCCCTGTTGCAGCGCGACCCCCATACCGCTGATCTGGCAGAGAGACCAATGGAGTACCTGGGCAACCTGCTGTTACTGATCGTCGGCGGCAATGACACCACACGTAACTCAGCCAGCGGTGGTGTACTGGCACTCAATCAGAATCCAGCCGAATACGACAAGCTGCGCGCTAATCACGGCCTGATTCCGGGCATGGTGTCGGAGATCATTCGCTGGCAGACGCCTCTCATGCATATGCGTCGCACTGCTACTCGGGATATCGAGTTCCAGGGCCAGCAGATAAAGAAGGGGGATAAGCTAGTGATGTGGTATCTGTCGGGTAACCGGGATGAAAGCAGCATCGACAAAGCCGATGATTTCATCATCGACCGAGCCAATCCTCGTCACCACATCTCTTTCGGTTTTGGTGTACACCGTTGCATGGGTAACCGTCTGGCGGAAATGCAGTTGCGCATCCTGTGGGAGGAGATCATGAAACGCTTCAGCTTTGTGGAATTGGTGGGCGAGCCTGAGCGGGTGCAGTCCAACTTCGTGCGCGGCTTTGCGGATCTTCCGGTGAAGCTACACCCCCTATAAGGGAAACTGATCTGGCACACTTATTAAAGATAGCGGAGTTTACTTATGTCAGACATTGATTCGATCCTGTCTTCATTGGAAGTAGCAGCAGAGAAGAATATTGATATTTCCGAGCCCGCCTATAAGTACTATTTTGAGGCAAGTCCGGAGTCGAGGGAAATGATGTCACATATGGACCACCTGATGCGCGGAATAATGCTAAGCGAAGTTATCAATCTCATGATGATGTCTGATGGTTCGGACAAACAGGAGGTAGTGCGGTTCGAAGTGGAGACGCACATGGCAAATGGTGTCACCCCCCAGATGTACGATAAGATTCTCAACGCTGTTTATCTGGCGATGCGCGATTCACTCGACGAGGAATGGACGCCCGAATTCGAAAGAGCCTGGAAAAGTCAGATTGCACGACTTATTGATGCAATTGAAACACAGATTGAGTCACAGACCGTGCATTAGCACAACTGACACAATAGATGACCTCTAATAGAGAATAACGGATTCCCTATGATAAAAAATCATAGAGGACCTCCAGGCCATGTTGACACTGGCCTGGATCTGAATATTGAATTAGCGGATCCTTGGGCCGTACGGTCGTCTTATCAAGGGGTCAGAAAATCCATGGGATTAACGGATTCGTCCGCCAACATATCAGGACTCACCTCCATATCCTGCGCCAACAGCCGCTTCGCGACGACAAATTCTTCCGGACGGTTGATGCAGTCAGCCGCAAGCAGTTTACCTTCTTTCAGGTAGTAGGCGACGAAACCTCTTCCCACAGACCGGTCGCCGCGAATGACCACCTGATCGTAACTCTGGTTGAGGCCGGCAATCTGCAATTTGACATCGTATTGGTCGGACCAGAACCAGGGTATTTGCGCATATTCCCGCTGTTTTCCGCATATGGAAGCGGCGGCTGATTTTGCCTGGTCCGTCGCATTGGGAACACTTTCCAATCGCAGACGCCGGCCCAGCGGCTTATTGGGGTGATTGGTGCAGTCCCCGGCGGCAACGATATCGGGATCAGATGTCCGGGCGAACTCATCCACCAGGACGCCGTTGTCGACTTCAAGCCCTGCAGCTTCTGCAAGTTCTACATTGGGAACGATGCCCGCCCCGACGATAACCAGTTCAGCATCAAATTGTTTGCCATCGGCGCAAACCACGCGACTCACATGGCCAGAGCTGCACCCCTGAATAGCCTCCACCGCCATGTCGCATTGGATATCGACGCCTTCCTCGGCATGTATGCGGGAAAAGAATTCAGAGAGTTCCGGCGCGGTCACCCGAGCGAGAATACGCGGAAGCATCTCCAGCACGCTAACGCTCATACCCAATCTGGTTAGCACAGCGGCGGTTTCGAGCCCTATGTAGCCCCCGCCGATAATGACCGCCTTGCCGCCATTGCGGACATTGCGTTTGATATCCATGACATCGGCCATGCTACGCAGGTAGTGGACGCCACCCAGTTCTATGCCGGGCAGAAGGATTTGCCGGGCGCGGGATCCGGTACACAGAGCGAGTTTGGTGTAGCCCAGCACCTCGTCATTCTCCAGGGTCACGGTATGCCCAGCGCGATCGATGCTGGTGACGCCATGTCCCAGTTTGAGTTCGACATCGTGCTTGGTGTAGACCCGCTTGTGGCGGATCAGCAGGTCATCGGCATCTTTCGTTCCAGCAAGAAAATCCTTGGAAAGTGACGGTCTGTGGTAGGGCAGGAAGTCCTCATCACCGATGACCTGGATATGGCCTTCCCAGCCCGATTGCCGCAACTGGGGGATCAGTTCCGCGGCTGCGTGGCTCGCGCCTATGATTATGCAGTTATCCTGTTTCATTTAGGTACTCGTAGACTGAAAATCTGTCCCAGGTTCATCGGCGCCACCACAGATTGGTAATCAACTTTGCACAGTGTATTAAGTAAACAAAGCGAGTTAAGGTCATTTATTGACATAACGGGGTTATAAGTTGCCAATAGGCGCTTCGCGACACTCGACATAATTATCCGGCGGGGCGATATACAGCTAACCCGACTGGCGATGGTGCTGTGCTACAGCGAACTCAGCGATATCGGTAAAGTATTTTCAGCACGCGCACTTGTTGCCGCCCACTCAGGCGGATTTCATCCCCGGGCAGCAGGGTGTCGCGCGACAAGGGAGTACCATGCAACAAACGAGAGAGGCCCCGTTTATGCAGGCCGAAGTCTCACTCCGCGATGCGCGGATAGCTGCGGGTCATAAAATATCCGCTGTGGATGCTGGACATCACCGATGTCTGTAGTCGGGAAGTCATTATGGCGATATATGACCCTATTGTGGCAATATTTAACCCTGTGCCAATACGTATACTCGATACACTGTGCAAAGCCAATCATCGGTGGCATGGTTGTTCGTCTAGCTGAATACCATATGTAATTTTTTTGAAGTACCACAGGAGTACCATATGCACCTGGGAGAAGAGTTACCCGACTCGAAAACCGCTCTACTGGCGCAGTTTGATCTCAGCGACCCACGTCTCTACGAGCAGGGTGCCCGGCGTCCATATTTTACGCGACCTGTCTGTGCATCAGACGGGTTTTTAAGACACTAAGCATGAGAGCCCTGAGTCAGGAGATACTGCGATGCGTGAACTAGTTAACAGCTTATTTGCGAACAGCGAACACCACGAACTCTACATGGGCGTCATTGAGACCGTAGAAGGCATCATCCGGGATTTTCCCGAAGACGCCTGGAAGCGAAAGCTGATCGGCGATCCGGAGCTCGAGCAACAGATACAGGAAACGGTCTACGGTGCCGGACTGATGGGGCTGGGCATCGAGGAGAGATTCGGCGGGATGGGCGGTGGTTTGCTCGGCCCTGTTCTGGTGACGGACATGCTCGCGCAATACGGCCTGACCAGCTTCGCCCAGGTATTGACCAGTTTCTGCCGGGCGCCACTGCTGAATCATGGAACTCCGGCACAAATCGAGCACTATGCCGTGCCCTCGATCACCGGCGAAAAATCCTTCTGCATACTGGCCACCGAGCCGAATGCCGGCACCAACACTTTCAATATAACCACCCGAGCCGTTAAACAGGGCGACAAGTGGGTTCTCAACGGACAAAAAGTCTTCATCACCAAGGCCGCCGAATCGGATTACGGCTTCCTGATTGCCAAGACCGATCTCGAGGCTGAGGGTGCCCTGTCGGTGTTCGTGCTCGATATGAAGAACCGGGGTATTGAAACACAGCAGATGAACATCAATATCTTCGGTGGCGAAGACAAGCAATATACGGTGTTCTTTGACGATGTGGAGATGCCGCTCGACGCTCTTGTCGGCGAGGAAGGTGCCGGCGGGAAATATATGTTTGCGGGCCTGAATGCGGAGCGCCTGATCATTTCGGCGATGGCGGCGGGGACTGCAGACCTGGCCCTGCGGGAGACGGCGCGTTACGTCAACGATCGCACCCTGTTCGGCGGGCAGCCCACCGGTGCTTACCAGGCGGTGCAACATCCTCTGGCCCAGGGAAAAGCGGACACGGAGGCGGCCCGCCTGCTACTGTACCACGGTGTCAAGCTATTTGATGAGGGCGGGGACGCGGGTATGTACTCAAATATGGCCAAGCTACAGTCGGCAAACGCGGCCACCAGCTTATGCGATGCCGCGATCCAGTTTCACGGTGGCAGCGGCATGGACGAGGACACAGGTATTCTAGCGCTGTGGCGGACCGCCAGGGTATTTAAGATCGCGCCGATAAATAACGAGATGATCCTGAATTACATCGCCCAGCACGGGATCGGTTTGCCCAGGTCCTATTAAACCCGCGCTTGTGCGTTTCATTTCCGTTCGGCGCAGCGATATCGTTATTATATATCTGGGCGGCTTATCCCGGCTTGATCAGGTCCGCCCCGCGGTAGAGGACTACCGGGGCGGAGAAAGGGTAGCATGCATGGCGAAAACCAACACTCACTACCTTGATCTGTTGCTGAGGCAAGCTGAAACCCTTGGCCTGGACGTGGCAGCAATTCTCGAGGAAACGGGCATCGCTTCCCTCGGGAACAGGGCGTCGTGGATCGACAATGACTACTTGTCAAGGCTGATGAAGGTGATGTGGCGGGAGACGGGTGATGAAAGCATAGGGCTGGGATCTACCATCATGCGACAGGGAACCTGGGGGCTAGTCTGCGATTACATGTTGGCGGCCGAAAACCTCGGTGAGCTATACCGGCGGGGTGCGCGTATATGCAGTTTCATGGTGCCTGAAGAACTAGGCATTAACTTTTCCGTGACAGAGGACAGTGCCAGTGTTGAGATTCTCTGCTACGAGGGTGAACGGGACCCCGATCACTTCCTTGTGGAGTTCCTGTCCGTTATCTGGCACCGCTTTCCCTGCTGGGCGATTGACGAGTATATCGCGGTACAACAGTGTACTTTTCGCTATGCCGAGCCCCTCCACGGCTGGTTATACGATGAGTTACTACAGGCGCGTGTGAAGTTCGATCAGCCCTCCAACGGCTTTACTTTTAACAGGAAATACCTGTCCCGACCCCTGTGTCGAAACCGGGCAGAATTGGGAGTCTGGCTGCAAAATTCTCCGGCGGATCTTCTGTATCTTCCGGGACGGGACACCAGCATCCATGCCTATATCCGGCGCCAGCTGGTGGCGAAACTGCAGGAAAACAGGTGCTTTCCCGCCTTCGATGATATTTGTGCATCCTTGCAAATGAGCAGCCAGGTGGTCAGGCGTCGACTGGCGCAGGAAGGGACCTCCTATCAAAAAATTAGGGATGCGGTACGCCTTGATACGGTAAAGGAGTTGTTGGCAAAACCGGAGGTAGCGATTGCCGAGATTTCCGAACGGGCGGGCTTCAGTGAGCCGGCTGCGTTGAGCCGGGCATTCAAGAAGTGGACGGGTCAGACTCCCGCTCAGTACAGAGACAGGAGGATCAACTGATTCGCGGCCGTTAATAATTCTGGTCAAGTAGATAGATTACTCAGGTCCTATTTTTCAGCTTGGATTTTCGCCATAGTGTCTGCATATGGGCTTGGGTAATTTGTCGGGAGAGCAGGATGACTCATCAGATCAGGTTTGATTACAGGGTAGTGGTGATCACCAGCGAGCCATTGTTGACGTTGGTATTGTACCAGAACTGACTCAGCAGGCTTGCGGTGGTTAATATATCTAGGGTGATTCCACCAGCGCACAACTCGCACTATACGACGCCTTCATGACGGATATTCCTGTTATCAATGAGAACAACAGTTGCTCCTCCGGGTTTGCGGCCATTTTCATCGCGCCAAGCGGTGGAGAGCAGTTACGTGGACTGTGCACTGGCCTTCGGTTTCGCAGAACTGCAGCCAGGCGCGCTCGGATCCCACTGGGACGACCGGGAATCTCCCTTCGATAACTTTCTACAGGTGCTGGCTGCTCCTGTTATGTACATGGATTACCCCGCTCGCCTGATGTGTTGTCCTCCCACTTGTGGCAGCGGACTTTACTCGGCGCGCGGCCAGGTAGTTTTATGAGCTGGCCGGTATCGGGATCGATGAGGTGGACGTGGCGGAACTGTACGATTTCTTTTGCCATTAGCGAGGTCATTCCCCATGAGGGGCTTGGGCTCTGCGGTGCTGTCGTTGTCGCCATGTACCGGGGATGCGCGACCAGTACACTGTTTGTTCGCTATGTATAAGGGAAAGGACAATGGAAGATTTCCAGGTAGGCAACGAAATCCCGGAACTGGAGTTGCCGCTCATCAGTCGCCTACGCCGCCGCGTTGTAAAATACAAGCCGCAAAACCCAATGGTGTGCAGACCCTAGTGGGCGAGGCTTTGGTGGCGGTATGAACAAAAAAGGAGAAATGTTATGAGTGAAGAAATAATGCTGTATCGAGAGAACGTGAAGCGGTTCGTAGAGACAGAGATCATCCCGAATTACCAGCAGTGGGAAAAGGATGAAATATTCCCCAGGGAACTGTGGAATAAGCTGGGCGAACAGGGGCTGTTGTGCGTTGATATTCCTGAGACCTACGGGGGTTTTGCCAGTGATTTTCTGTTTTCCATGGTTATTCAGGAAGAGTTTGCCAGGGGCAACTGCGCCGCCGTGGGGGGGGCGATGGCGGTCCACTCCGATATCGTGGGGCACTATGTGTTGAACCACGGCAGCGAAGAACAGAAACAGTACTACCTGCCGAAAATGATCAGCGGGGAGTGCGTGGGAGCGGTGGCAATGACTGAACCGGGAACCGGTAGTGATCTGCAGGGGGTGCGCACCACTGCAAAAAAGGACGGTGACGAATATGTCATCAATGGCTCAAAAACCTTCATTACCAACGGTCAGCACTGTGACATGGTTATCGTGGTGGCGCGGACCAATATGGAAGTGCCGGGCTCCAGAGGCACTACCTTGTTCATGGTGGATACGGATACTCCAGGTTTCCAGCGCGGACGCAACCTGGAAAAAATCGGTCTGCACGCAAGCGATACCTCGGAGCTGTTTTTTGAGGGCGTGCGGGTTCCGGCTAGTGCCATTCTAGGTGAACTCGACAGGGGTTTTGTGGTGCTCATGGGCGAATTGCAGCGAGAGCGGCTGGCATTGGCGATTGGCGGCGTGGCAGCAGCGGAGGGTGTGCTCGCGGACACCGTGAAATATGTCAAAGAACGCAAGGCCTTCGGTGCACCGATTGCCGAGCTGCAGAACACCAGATTCAAGATGGCGGAAGTCGCCTCGGATGTTCGTATTCACCGTTCATTTGTGGAAGAGTGCAAGAGCCTGTTTATGGCCGGAGAGCTGGATGCGGCGACCGCCAGTATGGCCAAGGTGTCCTGCACCGAGATGCAGGGGCGAGTGGCCGATACCTGCCTGCAGTTGCATGGTGGCTATGGTTACATGCGTGAGTACGGGGTTTCTCGGGCTTACGTTGACGCTAGGGTACAACGTATTTACGGTGGCACTAGCGAAATCATGAAGGAGTTGATAAGTCGCAGTGTATTGGCCTAGAGATGCTCCGACAAATTAGCATATATAGACGCAGCCAATCGGGTTTTAGTGCGCGTTACGCCTGAAAACGGGAGCTGGGTTAGATGGACTTCGGAGTACGATTAAAAATGCCTCTTTCGTCGAAAATTTTGACGATTAGGATCAGAAATTCTGAAGATGGCAGATATATTCCCCTAGAGTTAGTGAGATTCACGAATTAATCAGGTGTTCCCTAAGAGGAGATCAACATGAAGACTATTCCAACTTTGCCTCCTGCTATCGATGCAACTGGCCAGATAACCCACCGGCCCGGCAACCACTGTGGTAGTACTGCGATTCGTGACCTTCTTGAGTTTCATGGAATTCTTATGTCCGAGGCAATGTGTTTTGGACTTGGAGGCGGCCTTGGAGTGACATACTTCAAGGTTTCACATGAAAAATTGCCATATATAGTTCACGTGCGGTCTATGGGTTATGAGCAACGCGTTTTTGATAATCTGGATATTCCGTTTAGCTGGATAACATTCCACAATAAAGCTGAAGCTACAGATGACCTTCGTGAGCATTTGTTGAGTGGCATCCCCGCCCTGCTATTGACCAACATCCGTTACCTGCCCTATTTTGAAACCGATACCGATTTTCCTGGTCACGCAATTGTCGCATGGAAAATGGATGAGAAGGCACAGACGATCTTCGTAACAGATACAGAAAGAGAAGCGCTGATTGCCGTGCCCGAAGATGCCATTACACTAGCCCGGTTTTCAACGCTTCCTCCGTTTGTGCATCACGGCAGTATATTTTCTCCCGCCGAGTTATCCTTGAACCGGGCCCTGCCCGAGGCAATGGCAATAGCTATACGGGAGAATGCGCAAAGACTCATAAGCCACCCCGAGGATGGGCTGGCGTCCCTCGAGAAATGGAAGTCTGATATTGGGGCGTGGTGTGTACATGAAAACTGGCAATGGATTTTTAGATTCGCATACCAGGTTATAGAGAAACGGGGGACCGGGGGAGGAGGTTTCCGCAAAATGTACGCAGAGTTTCTCAAGGAGGCAGCGGTTTATTTACCGCAGGTAAATGAGTATCAATTGGTGTATGGAATGCAGCATGCGGCAGAAGCGTGGACACAGTATGCATTAGCATTTAAGCAACAGTCAGAAAATCAAGCGCCTGACATCGACGAGTTGACGCGTAGTCTGGATGAGGTTATTCAGGCGGAAAAAGCGTATCTGACAGCAGCAGAAGAGGCGTTTTTATAAGGTGCCCGTACTGCCCTTTGGTAAAATGAATGCCCGGCAGGCTCGTATGGTTCTTTCCGTCAACCTGCGCGGAATGAATTCTCACAGGCGAGCGTGATATGGAAATCAGCAGCAAGAGCAGCGGATTGAACGTTGTATGAGAGGACGTACAGCTAATAGTGAAATATCCGGCGCACCTTTGGAGGTTCTCTGAGTTGCGGCTGCGTGAATACCTTAGCCTTGAAATCATAAGTAACGAAGGGAATCAATCAATGACATCTGATGCCGTATTACTGGAAGTTGAAGACTACATTGCGCAAATCACACTGAATCGACCCGAGAACCGCAACAGTATCACGCCTGAGTTGATGGCCAGCTTCAGTAAAGTACTGAATAAGGTGAAGGAAAGAAAGGATCTGCGCTGTTTGATTATTGCCGGCAGCGGCAAATCCTTTTGTGCGGGTGGTGATTTTGGCGGTAATAGTGATTCTCTAGATATGGCTGCTGAACCTGGAATGCATCACGAAAGCCTTCTCAGCACGTATCGCTCGTTTCTAGATATTGCCCGGTTAGATATACCTGTAATCGGCGCGTTGACAGGCCACGCAATTGGCGGTGGATTTGGCTTGGCGCTGATCTGTGATATACGTGTAGCAAACAAAGACGCGCTCTATGGCGCTAACTTTGCGCGGTTGGGGCTGCACTCGGGTATGTCAATCTCCTACATGTTACCAAGGTTAGTAGGCATACCTCGAGCTGCAGAACTACTGTTTACCGGCAGACGCATCGACGGTAGCACTGCCGAAAGCTTTGGTATGATGAATTACGCTGTTGCGGAGGATCAGGTGCTGGAGAAAAGTTGGAAGCTTGCCAGAGAGATAGCCGTCTGTGCGCCAGTGGCGGTTCGGATGATGAAACGGTCCCTGTTAAAAAACGGGGATTGGGATCCTGACTCGGCTGCCTTTACAGAGGCGATTTGCCAGGCAAAAACCTTTGAGATGAGAGATAGCAAAGAAGGTATCCGCGCCCTTCTGGAGAAAAGAGAGCCTCGATTCATCGGCCAGTAACGCCCCTTTTCCGAATGTCGGCGGAGCGCATGTTTTCGAAGATCCTATACCTCCGATCCGTGGTTTCACCTCGCGCACGAAGCGTGCGATTAACTCGTCTTGTTCATGGAACGGCCCGGTTAGGTCGAGGACAAAATGGTGGCAGCCTGTTGCTGCGTATTCATGATGCGCTCCGCCACATCGGCGGGAAACCAGTCTGACAACTTTTGACCCCATTATGGCAATATATGACCTACTTTCGCTAGACCCAATCAGTAGACTGGTTAACTCTGACTATTGAGGAGAGCAAGCCATGCCAAAAATCACCTTAATCGAATACAACGGGCAGGAACACACCATAGAGGCCGAGACCGGCAAATCCCTGATGCAGAATGCACTGGACAATATGGTGCCCGGCATTGACGCCGACTGCGGTGGCGCCTGTGCCTGTGGCACTTGTCACTGCTTTATCGAGGAGACATGGACTGAGACCACTGGTGAAGCCACGCCCATGGAGGAGGCTATGCTGGGTATGCGTCCGGATCGTGCAGACACCTCCCGCCTGAGTTGCCAGGTTGAGGTCACCGATGACATGAATGGCATGGTTGTTCGCCTTCCTGAGTACCAGATGTAACGTTTCGATAATCGATGACCAGAGGACTATCGCATGACCCAGGCAGAGGAATTACCCGACCCGAAAACCGCTCCGCTGGCACAATTTGATCTCAGCGATCCACGCCTCTACGAACAGGACGTTTGGCGCCCCTACTTTGCGCGACTCCGCAAGGAAAACCCTGTCCATTACCAGCAAGAGAGCCCCTTCGGCCCGTTCTGGTCGGTGACTCGCTTCGAGGATATTGTAGCGGTGGAAACCAACCACGACGCGTTTTCCTCTGAGCCCACCATCGTTATAGGTGATCTGACAGAAGAACTGCCTGTGGAGATGTTCATCGCCATGGATCCGCCCAAGCACGATGTGCAGCGGCGGGCGGTGCAGCCAGTGGTGGCGCCACGTAACCTCGCGGAGATGGAATCACTGATACGCTCGCGGGTGCGAGAGATACTGGACGGCTTGCCGGTGGGCGAAACCTTTAACTGGGTCGACCGGGTCTCTATCAACCTGACCACCCAGATGCTGGCTACGCTGTTTGATTTTCCCTTTGAGGAGCGTCACAAACTGACTTACTGGTCGGACCTCGCAGCGGGTTCCCCGGAAATGGCCGGAGGTAACGTCGATGCAGAGGAGCGCATGACAGGCATGATGGATTGCCTGGAAACCTTTACCCGCATCTGGCATGAACGCAAGGGCCGGAAGGATAGCTTTGATCTTATCTCCCTGTTGCAGCGCGACCCCCATACCGCTGATCTGGCAGAGAGACCAATGGAGTACCTGGGCAACCTGCTGTTACTGATCGTCGGCGGCAATGACACCACACGTAACTCAGCCAGCGGTGGTGTACTGGCACTCAATCAGAATCCAGCCGAATACGACAAGCTGCGCGCTAATCACGGCCTGATTCCGGGCATGGTGTCGGAGATCATTCGCTGGCAGACGCCTCTCATGCATATGCGTCGCACTGCTACTCGGGATATCGAGTTCCAGGGCCAGCAGATAAAGAAGGGGGATAAGCTAGTGATGTGGTATCTGTCGGGTAACCGGGATGAAAGCAGCATCGACAAAGCCGATGATTTCATCATCGACCGAGCCAATCCTCGTCACCACATCTCTTTCGGTTTTGGTGTACACCGTTGCATGGGTAACCGTCTGGCGGAAATGCAGTTGCGCATCCTGTGGGAGGAGATCATGAAACGCTTCAGCTTTGTGGAATTGGTGGGCGAGCCTGAGCGGGTGCAGTCCAACTTCGTGCGCGGCTTTGCGGATCTGCCCGTTAAGCTTCATTCGTTATAGGTTGTAAACGGGCGGTGACATAAAGTGAACTTTAGTGACAGAGCTGCGATTGTTGGCATAGGCCAGACGAAGTATGTAAAAGGCACTGAAAAGACAGCGGTTCATATGATGCTGGAGGCCAGTGTTTCTGCGATTACCGATGCCGGGCTAAAACCATTTGATATTGATGGAATGGTAACGCCGCCCGTGTACACCACGTCCGAGGAGCTCGCTGCAAACCTCGGCATAGATGTTCTCAGATTCGCCTCGACGGTACATATGGGCGGCGCGAGCCCAACTGCCGCCTTGCAAAACGCTGCCATGGTGGTCGCAGCGGGAATTGCTGACAATGTTCTGGTTGTTCTCGGATGGAATGGCTATTCAGCTCTGCGCCCAAAGCCCGGCGCCCCGCCATCGCGGGCCATGAACATGAATACTTTGGGAGATACTATCCGAGGGTATTATCTGCCGTATGGTGTGATGCTACCGGTGCAAATGTATGCCTGGCTGGCGATGCGCCACTCCAAAATCTATGGGGTGGGCCCGGAGCCAATGGCTGCAGTGGCACTGGCTTGTCGCCGCCATGCGCAGCGAAATCCCAATGCTTTCACTTATGGCAACCCTCTCGACGAAGACGGCTATTTTGGCGCGAGAATGATATCCGAGCCTTTTCGGCTCTACGATTGTTGCCTCGAAACTGACGGGGCCTGTGCCGTCGTTGTTAGCAGTGCGGAACGTGCTAAAGATATGCCGCACCACCCTGTATTGATTGCCGGCGCGGCTGAAGGGCACCCATACCCTGCGGACGACATTCCTTCAAGACCAGATCCTTTCAAAATCGGATTGAGCTATGCGGCACCCAGAGCATTTGAGATGGCTGGTGTGGAGCGACACGAGATGGACTTTTTGCAAATCTATGATTGCTTCAGTTATGTTGTTCTGTTGCAGCTGGAAGCGCTGGGATATTTTGAGCCGGGCGACGCCCTGTCTTTTGTCAAAGATGGGCAGATCGAACTTGGAGGCAAATTCCCTCTCAACACTCATGGCGGACTTCTCGGCGAGGCCCACGTATGGGGGCTGAATCATACCCTTGAAGCAGTTCGCCAGCTGAGGGGTACAGCGGGTGACCGCCAGGTCATGGATGCGCAACTTGGATTGGTGACTGGATGGGGCGACCTGGGAGATGGCAGTATCGCAATTTTGAGAAGAGCCTCATGACCGAACAGCGAATAATCACCAAGCCAAAGCCCGAAGTACGCGACCCTGTCGAACAGGAATTTTGGGATAATTGCCAAAGAGGTGTCCTCTACTTCCAGAGATGCACGTCATGTGGGGTCTGGCGTTTCCTGCCGCGTTACTTATGTGCCCACTGCGGCTCGTTTGAGTATGAGTGGGCACCGTCAAAAGGCAGGGGAAGTATTTTTTCGTGGACGGTAACGCATCAGGCGTTTCACCCGGCTTTTGCCGCGGACGTACCCTATGCCGCCATAGTGGTCGCATTGGATGAGGGGGTTCGAATGGCATCCAGACTGATTAACTGCCCTGTTGACGGAATCGTCCTCGATATGCCAGTGGAAGTGAAATTTGAACGCATAGCCGAAGACTTTATTTTGCCGTGCTTCCAACCCATCGCTTGCGTAGAGCGTTAAGGCATGATGTCCAGATGGGGTCCCTTACAGATTTTACAGGGTCTTAAACAGACAAGCTGATTTTGCCAGCTATTTTCATTCACCCTGTGAAGTCCCCCTGTAACCCCCACGACGAGCTCAACAGCCCTGTCCCTGGCGAATTCCAATTTCAAGCTGCCACCGGGAGCTGGAATAATCCACGACACTGCTTTTTTCACTGGTAGTTGTTGATATCGACTAATGTGTCTCTGTCGCACTCAACCAGAGTGTCACCTCCCCGGCTGGAATGACATCGATGCTCGTTGCAATAACACTGGAAATTCTGAAGCTTTTTCCCGAGGTCTGTCGCAGTCCAGAATAGAGTCTGATTCAGTAGTTCCCACTGGACACTGCCGATCAATCGCTCAATGAATGGATATGACATCGGTACGTCTGGCAGAGACTTGATCTCTTCGATGTCCAACACTCGCAGATTGGCTTTCCATCGGTGGTATTGAAATAGCGGATCGCTATCGGTGCTGATTCGATTCGAAAAACCCTGTCGTGAAGTTGCCTCGTTGAACATGCGGCATAGTGACGGGCCATCTACGTTTCCAGCATGGACTGCAAAGCCGACAATCCTGCGCGTGTACTGATCCGTCACGACCAATTCCCAGTGGCTCTTTAGCAAGATCGATTCGCAGCGGAATAAGTCGACAACCCTATAAGCTGTCCTTTGCGTGTCCGATTGTAGTCAGGCAGGACGGGCCATGGTTGTTTGGACCTGGCTTCTCCCACCAAAGGGTGAGAACACTAGCTGGTATTTTCATTTCTTCAGGGCGTTATGGAATGACAGCAGGGTGGAGGGCTTGATGATTGTCGCGGATCTGACGATGCGCCTGGGGTTCATGAACTTTGACCAGAAGCCGAGTAGGCCACGATCCTCGGTTGAGAGATTAGGTGCTCGTTGACGAGATCCGCTGTGGATGATGAGTTGTTGTTTTAGTAGAAGGTTTTCGGCGATAACAGCTCGGCCGCTACCAGGCCTCAGTAGCTTTGCAGCGGAGGTGAGCAAGTTAAAAAGCAGTTAAATGGCGTCCTTCATGCACTCCGAGTGCAGTACCACGCGGAGAAAGCAGCAACTGCCAAATATCTGAGATTATTGAAAAAGTAATAATTCGCCAGGGACAGGACCATCCCCACGCCTTTTTATTTTTCTGGTGTTTACTATTCAGATAGTCGCGGAACAATCGCTCCACTGATCGCGGCCTTTGAAGGCAAAGGTGCTGGAAGCGTTAGCCATCGCCAAGGTACTTGCGGACGACTTCCCAGTTGCGTTCGCAGCCGGCCATTATCACACCGGCTTGCTTCTTTTTGTAAGGCTCGCCACTCGCCCTGTCCGCAGCGAGAGCGGGTGTGCTGCAATAGTTCTGGCAGATGCCAACTGCGTCGCACGCCTCGCGTTTTTCCTGAGGGATGCGTGTCTGGAATGAGGAGGGGCACGCCATTCCCGGCGCTTTGGCGACGCAATATGCGGCTTTCTCGGGAAAACTAGCGAGGCGCTCTGCGTCGGAATAACTGGTTACCGAGAGCGGTGCACTGCGGGTGCGAGGCTGCTTTCCCTGCGCCGGGACGGCTGGCGCTGCTGGCGCGGGAGCGGTCGGTCCCAATCCGGCGCGGCCAAAGCTTTTGTTGCAGGCCGTGTGGTACTGCTTTGCTTCAGCAATGCTCGCATCCGGGACTGCATTTAGATAGTTTATCCCTGTCTGGCAACTGCGCACGCAAGCAAACGCCCGGTCGTTCACATCACTTTCCATGGCGACTTTGCAGGCTGCCGACTTGGATTCCAGCTCGGCAATGATGCTCTCAACCTCCGGCGAGGCTGCCTGCGCGGCGCTGGTCATCAACAGGCTGGCGGTAAACGCTGCGATGGATTTTCGAAATGTGGAAATGATCATGACTGTTCCCTTGGGTGTCCCGAAACCTGTTGCAGAAATTGTCGCGCGGGCAGGTGCAGCGCGCAAGGCAATTGTGCAGTTGGGTGAAGGGGGTGTGGAATCAAACATTCCTCGCATGGTTCCATGCCGGTGCCTGTGTCTCTCGGTCTTCGCGTTTCCGCCCGGTTCTTAACCTGCCGCTGGGTTCTGCCGTTTGACGGGCTGTTCCGGTTGGTCCCGTGTTTCGGACCGTGCCCCGGTCGGGACATGACATATAGAGTAGGCTCAGCAAAGGAAAATCTCAATATCCGAATGTTGGAGATACTAGACTCAATGCTTGCTGATCTCATGTGCTACATCGCTGTCCCATTGTCCAGAATCAAGCACTGCTGCAGGTTTATCCACCTGCCCTGGTAGAGCAGGGGCATATTTCTCCCTAAATAAAGCAGTCATTTCCGCAAGCGGAACATCAAGGAACTCTCCACGGTCATTGAGGTATTGCATATGCCGGTTACCGGCGTTGTCATACTCGTGATACAAACTGTCTTCACGTCCGTTAAATTCCAGTGGTTTGAGCCCGAACTTATCGCACAATTCAATGTTAAAGGCGGGGGTTGCTTTCACCCACCGTCCATTGAGATAGAGGGAGGTGTACCCGTGAAAATAGAAAATATCGGTGCCCATAACGGTTCGTAAGCGCTCAGTTGACAGGTGATTGCGAACGTCCGCAAACCCCAGGCGGGCGGGTATGCCGGCATATCGACACAGTGCAGCGAGAAGAATCGCTTTGGAGACGCACCAGCCTTCTCCAGATTTCAATGTGCAACTGGCGGACAGCATTGCCGGAGCCAGGTCAATTCCATAGGGGTTGTAGCGAATACCATCGCGCACCCAGTAATAGAGTCGTTGCGCGTTCTTTATGGCATCGGCATTAAGGTCGAGCAGACCGTCGGCGCAAGCCTTTATTGTCGGATCGGCGCTATCTACCGTCAGGCTCGGCTCCAGATATTTGCGTATTTCTGCTGAATATTTCATGGCGCGTTCCCCAGGACATCGGTACCAATAATCATAGGCAGCTTTACCCAGCCACTGAGTATAGGCACCGGAATTCGTTTTCCGTTCTCGAAATCCAATTCCATATGAGGAATCAGATCGACAAGTGCTTCAAAAGCAATTCTGGCTTCCAGTCGAGCTAGTGCTGAGCCCATGCAAAAATGTATTCCCTTTCCGAGCGCCAGGTGGTCCCTGTTACGGCGTTGCAAGTCAAAGCGCTCCGGTGCGTCATAGGCGAGCGAATCCAGGTTTCCCGATGAAAACAGCAGCCAAAGAGTATCCCCGTTCTTGATAGCTTTTCCCCTGAAGTCCACATCCCTGGTAGCGGTGCGAAACAGCCCCATAACAGGACCGTCGTAGCGCAGCATTTCCTCAACGAACTCAGGAATCAAGGTTCTATCCTGTCGCAAGCCTCCCAGCACCTCGGCGTTGTTCAACAGAAAAACAGTTCCATTACTGATCAGATTTGTGGTGGTTTCATTTCCAGCTAGCCACAACAGCTTGCTCAGCCCCAATATCTCATCTGTGTGTAGATTCTCACCGTCCTCGGAAGCCTCAAGCATCGCGCTGATAAGAGTATTTTCCTGCGGGTTCTCACGTGCCTTAGCAATAATATCGCTCAGGGTTTCTGTCATCTGTTTGCGAGAGCCAAGTTGCTGTTCGATGGAGTACCCTTCGCCTGCACCAATTGCCAGTGAGTCAGACCACATGCGTAGTTTGTGACGCTCCGACAGCGGGATTCCCATCATCTGTGCGATAACATAGACCGGCAGGGGGCTGGAAAAATCTTTTACTAAATCGAGTGCTTCCCCGTTGCGAACTTTTTGACGAATTTCTTCTATCAAGTTTTTAGCAATCTCGGTTACCGCTGGCTCCATTTCCGCGATTCGTTTTGGTGTGAAGGCTTTGGCAAAAAGTGAGCGAACTCTTGTGTGCTCCGGAGGGTCGTTTTGAATCATAGGGAGAAAGCCCACACCGGCATTGTCGTTTTCTGGTGCTCCATCACTCCCCGCTGTCAGTCCTCCTCCCGGGCCGGCAGCTGAGGAGTAGGTATCGGGGTTCTTGAGCATCTCAAGGATATCAGCGTGCCTCGAAATGACCCAGAAGCCGTAGTCTTGTGCGTAGTAGACAGGGTCTGAGTCGCGAAGCTTCTTCCAGAAAGGTTGGGGATGGGTAGCATACTCAGCAGAGAGAAAGGGAAATTCATCAGGCATGGCATATTCCTCCGTAATAGGTGAAGCGTACGCCTATCCCGACTGGCTGTGAAAGCCACGCTCAGAAACGTCAGCTTTCCGCG
Source organism: uncultured Haliea sp. (assembly GCA_963977485.1). Taxonomy (GTDB): domain Bacteria; phylum Pseudomonadota; class Gammaproteobacteria; order Pseudomonadales; family Halieaceae; genus JARRPM01. Next base: position 44,851 of record CAXBOW010000001.1, on the reverse strand, counting down.
AGTAGGTTCGCGTGTGCTAGTTTGAGAAGACGATAAAATTGTTTGGTCTCCGTGGCGGACATGCCGCGAGTAGCTGTGCTGCCGATATCATCAACCAGCGCTTCAAGCGAATGTAGTATTGGATAGATTTTGTTGGTGAGCCGTACCAGCTTCGCACGACGATCATCGGTACTGTTAAACCGTTCTACCCAACCTGTTGCCTCTAGTTTTTCCACAAGCTTACCTAGCGGTGGTTTCGCCATCATCAGCGTGTCTGCGATGCTGGTCTGTGTTTGTTCGCCGTTCATGTAGAGTAGATAGAGCACCTGCCATTGCGTTCGTGTTAAGCCCAGTTCCCGGACCTGCCGATTGAAGAGCCTGGCTACCATCAAACTGATTTCATGCATGACGGTGCTGATAGGTTGCTCTGTCCGCCTGTGCTTGGGCTTCTCCGTTGACAATTTAGTAATCCTAGTTAATATAACTATAGTTATTATATTTATCGGGGGCTCGCTTTGTCAATTTTTGACGTCAAGCGAACATTGGTTTGTCGCCGGAAGCGCTTCGTAATAGTGACGCTGTGCGGCGCTATAGTCCCCTTGCTGCTAGCGGGTTGTGATGGCGAGCCTCCAGGCGAGAAGAGCTTGGTAGGCGAAGCACCTGACTCGTCGTCACCGGTAACAGTTACGACGGCTACCCCAGAGTATCTCAGTCTGTCTGAGCCAATTTTCGTTACAGGTACAATCCTCGCTCGCAGAACCACCAATATTACGCCCATGGTTGGCGGGCTTATTGAGGAGGTTTTCGTGGACGTTGGGTCGCGCGTTGAAAACGGGCAGCCTTTACTGCGCATGCGCCAGAAAGACTTTGAAGTCAGGGTTTCCCGCGTCCTTGAAGCCCGGCGGTTGGCCCAGGCAGAGCACGAGGATGCAGAACGCGATCTGGAAAATGCTATTGCCCTTGAGAGAAGTAAGGCCCTTTCCGCCGAGCTACTCGACGATAGACGCACCCGGGTTAAAGTAACAAAAGCAAAGCTGGGTATCGCCGATGCCAATCTTGACGAGATGCAGAAAGAGATGGATGACTCCATCACTCTAGCACCTTATCGTGGTGTGATCACCCATAGATATGTGGACGAAGGCACGTACGTGCCCTCTCTTATGCGATCCGAGCGCCCAGTCCTCGAAATTCAACAAATTGATGTGATGGTGGCGGTGGTACTCGTGCCCGAGTCCCATTTGAACGCTATAGCGCTAGGTACTTCCGGTAAAATTCATATACCCAGTATGAATCAAACCTACGAAGCTGAAGTGGTGCTCATCAATGACCGAGTAGACCACAAGACACGCACCATCGAAGTAAGGCTTGGAATCCCAAATACCGATTACGCGATCAAGCCGGGGCTTTTTATCGAAGTGGAGCTGGCGCCAAGGCCGAGACAAGCGCTCGTTTTACCCTCTGCTGCTACCACAGGTTCGGGAAGTCGTCGGCGAGTCCTGGTCGTCGAAAGTGGCGTAGTTAGACAGCGGGAAGTACAAGTACGTGAGCTAGGTGATGGTCAGCTTGAGCTTGTTAATGGTATAGGCGCCGATGCAGTTCTGGTCGTAGGCAAGAGCATGCGCAACGTCTCCGATGGATCAACGGTGGTCAGCTCAGAGCGTCCGCATGTGGCTGGCTGATCTTTGTATTCGCCGCCCAGTGCTGGCGCTCATGATGACGGTGGCACTCATGATGTTGGGTCTGGTATCCATGGGAAGAGTCAGTATCGACTTGTTTCCAAGCGTAGAAGTGCCGATTGTAACGGTTGAGACGATACTTGCTGGTGCGTCTCCCAGCACTATTGAATCAGAAGTCACCGAAAGACTTGAGGAAGAGTTTATCGCGATATCAGGCGTTGACACGATGCGTTCGGTTAGTGCCGATGGCTTTTCGCAGATTATTCTTGAATTCGATATGGAGGAAAACCCTAACCTAAAAGCACAGGAAGTGCGCGACAAGATCAATCAAACAATGCCGGATTTACCTGACACGGTCAAGCAACCCGTAGTCTCCATTCTTGACCCGGATTCGGAGCCCATCATTTCAGTGGTTGTGTCCGGAGAGAGGCCCGTTGGAGAGCTAACCGCGTTTGCCGAGGATGTCATCAAGGAGCGTTTGCAGCGGGTTCCTGGGGTTGGCAGTGTGAAACTTGTCGGGGGTCGCGAGCGAGAAGTGCGAATCTGGCTGAAAGCACCTCAGATGCGGGGTTACGGTGTCATAGCTGCTGATGTCATCAATGCTGTGCAGCGCGAGAACGCGGATATCCCCGGTGGGCGCCTGGATTACGACGGAGGTGCCAGGGAGTTAACTATCAAAACTCTGGGAGAAGTAACGAACCTCAACGAAATGGCCGAGATCACTATTTCCCGCAGTAGTGGGGGGATAGTGAGATTGAATGATCTCGCCGAGATAGAGGACGGGCTGGAGGATGAGCGCAGTTATGCAGAGCTTGATGGTGGACCGGGTATAAGTCTCGAAATTCGCAAGCAGTCAGGAACCAATACCGTCGAAATTGCGCATGCTATTAAAGACGCACTTGCCAGGCTGGAGACAGAAATACCAACGGACATCAACCTTGTCACGGTCAGGGACAGCTCTCGCTTTATTGAATCGGCTGTGCGGGATGTCTCATATGACATCTTGCTGGGTATCCTCTTGGTTGTCATCATTACTCTTTGCTTCTTGCTCAGTGTGCGAGCCACACTCATCGTTGCCACTGCCATCCCAACGGCAGTCATCGCAACATTTTTTGCGTTTTATCTCCTCGATTTTTCCATCAACATGATTTCGTTGATAGCTATTTCCGTATGCGTTGGTCTGCTTGTAGATGACGCTATTGTGGTGCTGGAATCAATTTACCGTGAAGTAGAGGCGGGGCTGGAGCCCAAGGAAGCTGCTTCATTGGGCACACGAAAGGTCGCTACTGCGGTCATTGCGTCCACCCTCTGCGTGATGGCTGTATTCCTGCCGATCTCATTTACGACTGGTTTGGTTGGGGTGTTTTTCTATCAATACGGTGTGACCATTACTATAGCAGTAGCACTTTCGCTATTTGTCTCTGTGACGCTCACACCCATGTTGAGTTCTCGGGCACTGAAAAAAAGTACTGGTCACAATGCATTTTTTTCCTTGCTGGATGACGGCTATGTATTTCTGGAAAATGCTTATGCGAAGAGTCTTCGTTTTGCGCTGCGTGCGCGGTGGCTTGTTTTGGTTTTTGCCGCCGCAGCGGTCGGCGTGGGTGTTCACTACGCGGGGCAAGTCCCTCTGGCTTTTACATCGAATACGGACAGAAGCGAATTCCTTGCCACGGTCGAACTGCCTCTGGGAACCGGGATAACCGACGCCAAAAATGTCGCCGCACGAGTAAGCAAATTTGTTGGCGACCTGGAACATATAAACCTTGTCTTTACCACCATAGCATCCGGCGCGCAGGCCAAAACTAACGAGATATCTTTCTATTTTGGCTTAACACCTAAACAAGACAGGAACATTCATGAGCAGGAGATTATGGAGTCGGTTCGCTCAGCCCTCGCTTTGGCAGTACCTGGTGCAAAGCACATTTCACTGACAAGCGTACCGTGGATATCGGGTGGGGGATTCTTTGGTGCAGATGTGGAGATGGCTCTCAGTGGGGCCGATCTGGAGCAGCTTCAGAAATATGCCGATACCATCACCGCGCAGATGGAGGAGTCAGGAATATTTCGAGATGTGAAGTCCAGTTATGAGCTCGGCAAGCCAGAGTTGCAAGTTACGATTAACCGGCGCCGCGCAGCTGACCTGGGCATTTCGGTTCGAGATATCGCCTCCAGCGTTGGTGTAACGATGGGCGGCGTGGATGTAACGAGCTATGAAGAATTCGGCAATCGTTATGATGTGCGTATGCGATACGCAGAAATGTATCGCGATGAGATTGGAACATTTGACCTGATTCAACTGCGGGCCGCTGATGGCAGCCTGATAGATTTTCGCAACGTTGCAGAAGTACACGTAACCGGCGGCCCCGTCCAGATCGATCACTACAATCGCGCACGAAAAATAGGAATCTCTGCAAATGCGCCCCCAGGGATGGCGACCGGCGAATTGATGGACAAAATGGACGAGATCGTACTCGGCCTGGACTTGGTCCCGGGATACGAAAGTACCTATCTGGGAACGTCTGAGCAGGTCACTGAAATCGCTGATGCCATAATATTTGCACTGATCATGTCACTGCTTACCCTATATATGATTCTGGCGAGCCAATTCAACAGTTTTACTCAACCAGTGATTATCATGCTTACTGCGCCGTTGTCTTTTGCAGGAGCATTCAGCCTGCTCGCGTGGACTAACTCTGAGCTATCGGTTACTACGCAGATCGGCCTCGTTGCCCTGATGGGGCTTGTAATGAAAAATGGTATTCTCCTGGTGGATTATGCCAATCAACTTATAGAGCAAGGCCGCACGGAAGGTGAAGCGATGCTCGAGGCGGCGCAGTTGCGCTTACGTCCAGTACTAATGACCGCATTCTCAACTATATTCGGCATGATACCTATCGCACTGGCGACGTCTGATGGCGCTGAATTGCGCACTTCAATGGGCGTAATTGTGATTGGTGGACTGATTTCCTCAACCTTTCTTACTCTGTACGTCGTTCCTGCGGTGTACACATTGCTAGCCGATACTAAATTTCTTATTTCCCGCGCCACCAAGTCGAGTACCTGAACACAATGGATGCACTGCAAATAGAAAAAATATATGAGCTCTTTTCCGCTGGAGCGGGTGCGCATAATGATATGTCTCTGAGGTTCGTGGGTACTGAAGACAATGGAGTCGTGCTGGAGATGCCTTTCCAGGAAAAACATGCCACGGATTATCACAACGGCTCGCTACATACAGGTGCGCTGGCCGCGGCCCTGGACAGTGCCTGCGGCTTCGTTGTGCTTTTAGGCCTTGAGGCACCACAGGCTATTGCGACCATCAATTTGCGAATCGACCACATTCAGGTAGCTCCAGTAGGCAAGGATGTCCGAATTGAAGCGGAGTGCTACCAACGGACTTCGGGGTTTGCCTATGTAAGCGCGCTCGCCTGTAGCCTGGACGGAAACACCAAGCTGTGCAGCGCGCTAGGTATTTTCAAGATTGGTAGTCCAGGCCCACCTCTGGATAGAAACCTACTCAACCGACTGGCCGGGTAGTCGAAATGAAAAATACTATGCATCACTTTCTTGAAAAGACTCCCTATGCGAACAACTACGGCACGGCGCTTGTAAACAGCGAGCCAGACATCGAATGCGTGACGCCCTGGGCAGGCCATTTTACCGGTAACCCGTTGTTACAGGCCTGGCACGGGGGAGTGGTTGTAGGTGTTCTGGAGCTTACGGGTGCGTTGCAAGCCCTAAAAGCATCAGGTAGTGAACTGCCTCTACTACTAACTGCAAATGTAAACTTTCTACGTCCCACTAAAGGTGATGTGGCAGTACATACACGCGCTTACATTGTGCGAAGTGGAAGGCAGATTCTGAATATCGATGTAGTTGCTTGGCACATTACACCAGAAAAGCTAACTGCCGCGGCTTCTCTGACATACTCAAGGTATGAATAGGCGTAGTTGCTATTTTCTCGCATTGGATGGCAGAACTACTGGTTGTCACTGGTGACTCCGAAGACTGTAAGGGATAGATGAGGAAGTGGGGCGGCACGAATTGAACGACACTTTCCTGGAGTGGGTTACTTACGTAGCGAGCTGGACTTTGGGGCCACCATGGGACCCTCCTCACGCCTTCTGATGCCCTCTAATGCCGGACTCATTTTTTAACTCTCTGATTTACAAGGCATTAGGAGGCATGGCGAGGCGTAAGATAGCATGGCTCAGGGTTCGAATCCCTCGCTCTCCGCCATATATCTATTTGATTTTAAGCCAAAATCTGGTTTTTCCTCCTGTCTCTGGCCAATTCCCAATTCAAACTGCAATTGGTAATTCAAATAGCCCGCGGCAATGCGTTTCCCATCGGTACTTGTTGAGATCAGTGACGTTGTTGCCGGTGGTTTCTATCGGAGTACCGCCATTGCGACCAGAATGAGTCCAGCATTCATTGTAGTAGGGTGTACGTCAAGGTGAGTCAATTTTAGGCGCAAATCAACAGACGGTGATCAGAATTCGTTTGCCAACCGCTTATAGCCCTGAACCAGTGTGTGATTGGCCGATATTACAGATTCAGAGAATGTAGAATATTCTGGTGGTACCTTGGCAATGCTTTCCAAATTGAACCCCGGTCCAATGTTGGTCATCGGTGGGACATGAAATTTTTCTGGAAGATCCAGCCCGTCGATGACGCAGTTGTGCCTTACGACACAACCATTACCAATCTTTGCCCGAAAAACCACAGAATTAAAGCCGATAAAGACGTCATTACCCACCTCGCACGGTCCGTGTATGATTGAACGATGCGCAATCGACGTGCGTTCTCCGACGACAACGGCTGCACCTGACTTTGAGTGAATAACCACACCATCCTGTATATTGGAATCTCGTCTGATAATGATAGGTTCCATCTCCCCGGTGGCGTCCACCTCGTCTGCACGAATAACGGCGTAAGGGCCAATAAAAACATTGTCTTCGATTACGACCTTGCCACAAATAATGGCAGTCGGGTCAACGAAGGCACTCTCCGCTACTGTCGGCATATTACCGCTGGGATTTTTTCGTAACATGTTGATTCCTCACTGAGAGATCTGTAGAGCGGTTTTGTACGTGCTGACCACAACATTTCTTGAATTTGCGGCCGTTGCCGCATGGGCAAGGGTCATTCCGTCCAACTTTGGGTTCGGTACGGGTAATCGGGCTCTCAGAAGCAGAACAACCTTCGTTATTACAACAGGATCCTGCATCATTTAGCTGTCCGGAAGTGGGTATTCTGATGTCTTCAATCATTGGATATTTACCTCATCAATGTACAAATTTCTGGTCGATCGCCACTGCATTATGTGCATGCAGGCTTTCTTGGTGCTCGACTTTAAAGCAGTAGTCTTTGACCCACGTGGACCGCTCGAGCAAGGCCTTGATATTTCGCGCGGCATCTTCGCAGAACATCAGGTTATCGGCGTTTAATCGGGCAAATTCCTGCTCATCAGCGCGCTTGACCACGGTTTGGACTGGCGTGCCGATCGTCTCTTCGATTTGCATGATGAAGGATGGCAGAGGTGGCCAGTGATGATCACCCAGAGATAGATCGAGGTAGGCGTAAGAGCGCTGACTATGCGGCGTGGCAACCGTCATCGCGTTTACCCATGACAGTAGCGCCTGTTTGTCGATACTGGACGTGGGGAATTCACTGTCTATGGCGTGGGCAAATAATTGACGCGAAAGCGCCGCTGAGCAAGGGCATGTGCTTGAATAAGGAATCGTAATTTTTAGACGGTAATCGTAGCAGCCATTCAAGCGTTGGCCATGTATTTCAACACGGTAGGTTTGAAACCCTGTTTTGTTGCTGAGCAGAGACGTCTTGGGAAGCAACAAATCGAACATCAACACTATCCTAGCGCTTCTGCTGATGCCTGCTTGCGAATTGACCATAGTCTCCAGTATCAGGTCGAGGCCTTCTTTTTCGCATATCTGGGTGGCAAGCTGATTGAGAATGCCATGCAAGCGTGACATGTGAATGCCTTTCTCGGTAGCATCATCGAGACTGACATAGATATTTGCCTTTGCCGCAATCGACAGCTGCTTTCCATCACTGACATCCAGTGTGAGTGGCACGGCAATGTCTTCCATGCCGACCCACTGCAGTGTGTAGTTGGCCGTTTCGGTGCGGGTCTTGGCAATATCTGGAAGGCTTTCGATCATGTTCATTCTCATTTCGTTGTAGTAATGAAGAATAGTGATAACGATGTACGCAGCGCTTAACTGGCAGGCGATGGCGTGCTTGTGGGTTAAGTCTGACGCATGAAAACGTGTTGATTTTCAGCTTCAACTTTTAGGTAGAAACACGATTGCCTGCCGGTATGGCAGGCTGCACCTTGCTGTTTGACCTGACAGAGAATGGCATCGCCGTCGCAATCGAGTGATAGCGTGATCAATTTTTGCGCATGACCGCTGGTTTCACCCTTGACCCATAATTGCTGACGACTTCTCGACCAATACGTCATGCGTTTGGTAGAAATCGTTTTTTGCAGGGCAACGGTATTCATCCAGGCAAGCATCAGTATCTGTTTGCTATTGATATCCTGTGTAATAACGGGAATCAGACCCTGCTCATTAAAGGCGAGTTGATCAATTACTTCGGATAACGCCAGTGGGTTGTGCCTGCTGTGCGACTCCAGGGCAAGAAAGTACTCGCGTGTCATTGTAGACTCTTGAGATTATCATTAGGGCAGGCACAGTCACGGCGTGCTTGTGCCTGACAAAGGCGATAATTCAGCCAGTGACCAACAGCTACGAAGCTAGCGCCTGCAACTGTCAGTATTTTTTCACCGGCGTTGCCGATACGCTCTTCTCCCATCGCCAGCGCTAATACCAGCAGCGCCAACCCGATTGCGCCCAGGATTAGCAATTGGTAGCGTTTGTGCTGCTTGCATCCCAATGTCAATGCATACACGCTGCTGGGGAGGACGGCGACGACCATCCAGAAATGAAAGTGCTCGTTGTCCAGCCGTAGTGCCGCCATACTGGGTAGTAATGCCAGTAGCAGTGGTAACGTCAGGCAGTGGATAGCACACATTAATGACAAGCCTATCGCCAGTTTGTCTGTTATCGCTTGTGCTGTCTTCATCGAGTTCTCTTCCTGTTTTTCTATGAACTTTGTATAAGGGATTCATTACGCTGGCGGTCCATCTCCAGCGGAGATCTTTTCTGTTCTAACTCGGCTACAGGCTGTTTCGGAATAAAGGGGGCGCCGCAGCGAGGATTTAGAGCCAGTGTATTTATTGCTAGGTATGATACAACATATCATTAGTGAGCAGTAGTGATTTATTTGGCGTAGTCGGGTTAGATCCTCGCCACTACCCATTTCGGGGCGAGTCCTTGGGCTCACCGTGTAAATATTTCTGATATGTGCACTTGGATCGTCTATATCCAGTCAGTTCTGCAGACTGCTTGCTTCATCATAATAATATGATATAACATATCATTCAATAGATTTTGAATCCAGATGATAGTTGGGAGTGGCCATGCTAATGAACACTACAATTGACCCGCCTATCGATGAGCACAATGCATAAAACCCCTTATATTCTGAGTCCGATGTTGCGTCTTGTGCTACTGCTGCTGATGCTGTCAGCTCAAGGTGTCGCAAGTACGCACGAACTGTGTACTGATCTCGTTATTGATCATCACGATTGCTCTATCTGTGTGCTCGGTCATAGCTTGGGAACTGCGGTTGACGTTTCTTCAGCCGTACCGTTGCAACTGCAAAACAGCGCAGTCCAGACGCTGTTCTATATGCCTGCCCATGTATCGTTACCCCTTGGCATATGCTATTCCAGCCGCGCTCCACCCGAATCTCGCCGCTCACTATAAAACCAAAATAGGTTCAATCCGTAGGTTGTATCGCGTCGCCCTTGGCGCGCGATTGATGAGAGATTCAAAATGTATACTTATAATCGATATGGCGTCGTTGTGGCGCTATTTGGTGGTCTGTTGCCGAGCGTTAGTGTCGCGCAGCCGTTAGTGGCGGTGGACGCGCCGGTTCAGCATGAACACAAGGCACTGGAAGAAATTATTGTTACGGCAAACCCGCTGAATCGCGAGTCCACTGAGCTGTCACAGTCTGCTACCGTACTTCGGGGGGCCGTACTGCAGCAGCAGTTGGCAAATTCATTGGGTGAGACACTGGCCCGCACCCCTGGCATGTCCAATGCCAGCTTCGGCGAAAATGTCGGTCGTCCCGTTATACGTGGTATGCAGGGCGCGCGGGTGGGTATTCTCAACAACAGTTTGGCGGTGAGCGATGCGTCTTCCGTCAGTCAGGATCACGCTGTTTCCGTGGAGCCGTTTTTGGTAGACCAGATTGAAGTGTTGCGAGGGCCGTCGACACTGCTCTTCGGTTCCGGCGCCATCGGCGGTGTTGTGAATATGGTATCGCCGTCGATTCCGCAGGTGCTTCCCGAGGGTGGCGTGAGTGGACGTGCCACGGTACAGGGCAATACCGCCGCCAGCGAAGAGTTTGCTGCGGGGCGCCTTGATCTGGGTAAAGGCGCGTTTGCACTGCATATTGATGGATTCCACCGTCGCACCGATGATTACGACATTCCCGGGCGCGCGGAACTCTACCCGGAAAATGATCATGACGGGGAGGAAGACCATGACGATGATCAGGAAAGTGATGCAGACGGGACGTTGGAAAACAGCTTCCTGAAAAATCACGGCGCTACACTTGGCTTGAGCTGGATTGGCGAGCAATGGCGTTTCGGTGCCGCTTACAACGAATACAAATCGGATTATGGTTTGCCCGGTGGTGCTCACGAACATGCGCATGAAGAGCACGACGATGATGAGCACGACGAAGAGCATCACGACGAGGAGGGGCATGACGAGCACGAAAGTGACGTAACCATCCGTCTGCGTGCTGAGCGCACCGAGGCCGAGCTGGCTGGCAGCAATCCGTTTCCCGGCTTCGAGCAACTCAAGGTGCGGTTTGTCGATACCCGCTACAAACACATCGAATTTGAAGGTGACGCGGTCGGTACTGTGTTCAAAAGCGATAGTGACAACACGCGCGTAGAGTTAAAGCACAATCCGTGGGGTGTCTGGCAAGGTGTAGTCGGGCTGCAGTATACCGAGCTCGATTTCTCTGCGGTGGGTGCAGAGGCGTTTGTGCCGGAATCGCACACTAAGACCAGCGCAGTGTTCTGGGTCGAACGTGCCGATTTCGACGCTTGGCACATAGATCTGGGGCTGCGTTACGAGGATGTTAAAACGAAGGTGCCTAACACCCTGATTGAAGATGAGGGTGCAACAGGCCCATCAGCAGACTCTGATTTTCAGCCATTCAGTGCCTCCGCAGGCGCGATCTGGAGCGTGAACGAGGCGATTGATTTCACCGGTTCGGTATCTTATGCCGAGCGCGCGCCGGGCGTCGACGAGCTGTATGCCAACGGCCCGCACATTGCGACACAGGTATTTGAAGTGGGCGATACTTCGCTCAACAAGGAGTCTACTGTGCATGTTGAAGGCGGGGCGCGCGTGGCATTTGGTCGTTTGACGGGTAGTGCCACGGTCTTTTGGGACCAGTTTGATAACTATATCTACCAGCAGGAATCAGGTCTTGAGGCGGATGGATTGCCAGTGCGGTTCTGGTTTCAGCAGGACGCCGAGTTTGTCGGCGGAGAAATTGAATTGCGCTATGACTTTGCGCCGACCCGATTCGGTCACTGGCAGGTATTCACCTTTGGGGATATCGTAGACGGCGAACTCGACGACAATACCGATGCCCCCCTGCAACCACCCAAACGCATCGCATTCGGGTTTGATTGGGATCTGCGGAACTGGGCGGCCAATCTGGTGTGGATACACGCCTACGATCAGGACAATATAGCGCCACTCGAAACGCGCACGCCAGGGTATGATCTGTTGAATGCCGAAGTAGTCTTTACCGGCCCCGGTAACAATCCATTTGATTGGCAAATTTATCTGAAGGGCCAGAACCTGCTGGACGAGGATATTCGCAACAGCACGTCGTTTCTCAAGGATCAGGCGCCGCAGATCGGGTTCAACGTAATTTTCGGCGTGCGTGCGTATTTTTGATGCAGCCGACTAAGCTCTCGGTTCATGATCCGTGTATTCATTTTTAGGAGGTGCTGTACCGGCAGTCCACTTATCGAGTGAGTTGCTGGTGCAGTGCGCTGCGGTAGGCACTGATGCCCGGTATCAATGCCACTGTCGGGGTTCCGGCAATGACCGTCAGTAGATAGACGATCGACGGTTGTGTGATGACCGTCTGCTCAATGAACAAGCTGAATCGCGCTGCTAATACGTCTGCTGTCAAGGCAGTGGAGCTATAGAGGAGCGCTAGTGCCAACAATACGCCACCTAAAGCGATCAGCAGAGCCTCTGCTTCAATCAGTAACAGGAGGAACCAAGGGGGCGCACCGATGGCTCGCATAACGGCGATTTCTTGTTGGCGCTCACGTATGGATGCAAGGAGCATGGCGGCGAGGCCCAGTAGCGAAGCAAACAAAACCAGCGCGGAAATCAGCAGCAGTGCATTTTCCATCGCAGCCATCATCTGCCACAGCTCGGTCAGGGTCACGCCGGGGAGAATCGCCAGCAGGGCTTCCTCGGGGTAGTTATTGATCTGGCGCTGGAAGCGGAAGGTTGCTAGTTTGGATTCAAGGCCCAGCATGAAGGCCGTGATACTCTGTGGGGTGAGGTCGTGTTGGGTCACTGTGCCGGCCGCATTCGATTTGCCGCGTAGCTTGACACCGTTTTGCCAGCCTAGGTGAATAGCTTCTATGCCCTCCAGGCTAACGTGCAGGGTCTGATCTACCGGCGTGCCGGTGGGCGCGAGAATGCCGCTGACCCGAAACGGTTTGTCATCGTGTTGGCTAAAACTGGTGCTGCCCAAACCGTGCGCGAGTGTCAGTTGGTCACCCAGTCGGTAGCCGAGCGCGCGTGCCACTTCGCTGCCCAGCACGACATCGAATAGTTCGGAGAAGGGCGAGCCTGCAGCGAGCTTCAGGTTGTGATCCTGGCCATAACGAAAATGAGTGAAATAATCGGTGCTCGTTCCCATTACCCGGTAGCCCTTATGCGAGTCGCCCAGAGCAATGGGAATCGTCCAGGCGACGCTGGGGTCTGCCGCGATACGTTGATAACTCTGCCAGGAGATATTATTGGGGGCATTGCCCAGACGGAATACCGAATAGAGCAGGAGATTGACATCGCCGGTGCGGGCGCCGACGATCAAATCGATGCCGGAGACAGTATTGCCGAAGCTGTTCTTGGCCTGGTAGCGAATTTGCTCCACGCCGAGCAGCACAAAAACACTGACTGTGATCGAGAAAACCGTAAGCAGGACAGATCCTTTGCGACACCATAGGCTCGACAGGGCAAGGCGCAACAACATCAGCGTGCGCCTCCCGCTAGATTGATGTCCGCCAGGCAATCGACTCTGGTAAACCTCTCAGCCAATGTCAGGTCGTGACTGACAAAAACCAGTGCGGTTTGATGCTGCGCCACCTGCTCTAGTAATAGCGACATAAAGGCGTTCCTGTTGGGGGTGTCCAGCGCTGAGGTAGGTTCGTCTACGATTAGCAGTTCCGGTTGGTTAATCAGTGCCCGCGCAATTGCCACCCGCTGCTGTTGGCCGATACTGAGTTGTGTCGCCGGTTGCTGATGCAATGCCATTTCAATGTCCAGTGCTTGCAGTAGCTCGGTGGCGCGGCCGGTGGCGTTGGCCGTGCCTCCGAAGTGGGCCGCCAGTTTGATATTGTCCACGGCTCCCAGATAGGGAATAAGGTTGAACTGCTGGAACACGACGCCGATGTGGCGGGCGCGCCATCTATCCCGTTGGCTGCCGCTAAGTCCGTTGATGCGCTTGCCAAGAATGTCGATTGTGCCGCTAGTGGGAAGCAGAATGCCGGCCAGCAAATTTAACAGAGTGGACTTGCCTGCACCGGATGGACCGTGCAGGAAAACCTGCTCGCCGGACTGAACAGACCACTGGGGAATGTCCAGCACCACCTTTTTGCTGTTGTCGTAGCGAAAGCTGAGGTCCTGTATTAATGCAACCACGGTGCAACCTGCTATTAGTTGATGTCGAAGGTCATAATACTATGATATAACATATCAATATCATTGTTGCCATTTTCACTGACTTTATATGGAGAAGATTTTGTCGCTGCCCTGTCTGTATCATCCAGCCCAAATTATAAGCACGCTGATTCTTATACAATTCATGTTGATGAACGCGTGTCTTGCGCAGAGTCAGGCGAGTGAGGGGCAGCTGATTGATGGCTACCGCACTATCGAGTGGATCGACCTGATACCAGAGGAAGAACTCGAAGCGCTACTTAACCCGCCGGATTACATTGGTGACATTGTGGACGGATCTCCAGAGGACCAAATTGTACTGGGACTAGAACCGGGCAAGCCGCGGGCAGAAGATCCTTTTGATAGGGTGGAAGAGGATGTACTGAAACAGTTGGAAAACGGCAGCGAGGAAGAGCAACGCTATAGCAACGCGCTGCTCTCAACGCGGGTATTGGCTGAATTTGATGGCCAGGCAGTAAGCATCCCCGGTTTTATCGTACCGTTGGAATTCGATAACAATCAAAAAGTGACCCAGTTTTTTCTGGTGCCCTATTTTGGCGCCTGTATCCATGTGCCTCCGCCACCCCCAAATCAGATCCTCTACGCGGAATATACCAAGGGCTTTGAACTGGATTCCATATACGATCCAGTCTGGGTATCGGGTGTTCTGAGTACGACGTTAATCGAGAACGACATGGCCACCGCAGCCTATGCTATCAAGGTGGATAGGCTGGATACTTATACGGAATAGGTGCTACCGACTCACCACGCAGTCGAGCAGGGCGCCCTCCAAATGTTCAAAGTCGCGCTTGTCGGCGCAGATGCATTCAATGCGGCTGTCGAGGGAATCATCCCAGTTGGCTTGTGTCAGCACGTCGTCGGCCTTGTTGAACGCGATAATACCTTGATCAGTGATAAATACACCCTTGATCCGTTCCGCATTGACGCCGAGTAACAGAGCGTAGAGTTTTCGCGCATCAAATATCCATGCCGGGTTGAATATCCAACCCCGGCTATAATACCCCTCACCTTCGTTATCAACACTGAGGTAGCCTTCTTCGGACATGTCAGGAGCCTCCAGCACTGAGGCGGAGTCGGTTTGTTGGTGGTGATGATACGTGTGATTGCGCTGGCCTGCCGGCGCCGTCAACCAGTCGAGTTGTATTGTTCCCTTACTTACCTGAAAGATCGCTTTGTTGTCGAGGTGCTCTGTGCGTTCGAGAAAATCCAGCAGCGCCGGAAAATCGGTGGCTTGGTATTGGTCGGACTTGTTGGCGACAATTACGTCAGCTATCGCCAGCTGTTGGTTGAAGCTGGGATGATTTGCATAGCGGTCATCGCGGACTTTTCTGGCGTCGACCAAAGTGACAGTGGCACGAAGATCCAGAACTTCCTTGTAATGCTCGGCGGTGAGCACTGCCAGCACCTCCTTTGGGTGTCCGAGGCCGGTGGGCTCAATTAGCAGTCGATGAGGTTTGGCGCGAGTAAGCAGCATGTTCAAGGCAATCTGCATCGGCAGGCCAGCGGCGCAGCACATACAGCCCCCGGCAACCTCGCGAATAAAAACGCTGTTTTTTTCGCTTTCTTTACCGCTGAATAGACTGCCGTCGATGCCCACCTCACCGAATTCATTCACCAATACGGCCCAGCGTTCTTCGGTGGGCTTTTGCGAGAGTAAATGCAGGATGGCGGTCGTTTTTCCAACTCCCAGAAAGCCGGTGATGACATTGGTAGGAATGGATTTCAGTAATGACATGAACGTGGTTCTCTCAAGAGATAGGAGGCTGTCACAGTGTGGCAGACCGCGAGCAGTATTCGTTAGTGGACGCGTTGAACAACAAGGTATTGACAGCTAGTGCTGGTTAGGTGGCCTTGCTGGCGCAGTCCTGGCAAAGGCAGTGCAGTTCAAGTTGGGGGCTCTGCAATACATAGCCGGCTTCTGCAACATTCCGTGTGAGCGTATTGATCAGCGTTTTCTTGATGCCAATTTCTTTCACGTTATTGCATTCATCACAGATCAGAAACTGTGGTACCTTGTGGGTATGGCCGCAGGCAATGTGAGAACAGGCGACATACTTATTGGCAAGATGAAGCTTGTGCACCAGATTTTCACTGGCTAGAAAATCCAGGATTCGGTATGTGGTTGTTGGCTGCAGGGATTCGTCAAATTCCTTGCGCATATAGTCAATCAGGTCGTAGGCAGATTGAGCCTTCTGTGACTTGAGTAAACCAGTCAACACCCGCTTGCGCTTTTCTGTGAGTCTGGCGCCGCTGGTGTGACAGCTCGCTTCGGCATGGTCAAGAATCTGTGCGATTGTGTTCATAGTATGCTTACCTGAAAAGGATGCGACGCTGGTCATTATCCAGTGTTATTGCGCCTTGTCGACCACCTACGATCCACTGTACTTGCAGTACCTGGATACCCGGGAATTCGTCAGAGAGACTGGCTGACAGTGATTGTAGTTCATCGGGTTGCTGGCAGCGATAGCGATAGCGAACTTCGATATTGGTGTGTCTATGCGTCTCCAGGTGCTTGCCATGCACATCGTTTGTGTTGCCATCACCGTTATGAGTGTTGGCTGTTGTCTCAGTACCAAAGTCGGCCGAGTGGTCCGTTATCTGACATAACGCTGGGTCAAACTGGAACAGGCTGTCGGCGTCCGCCAGTGTCTTACGGGTGTGTTCCAGGGTGGTCAACTGTTCGGGTGTGAGAATGTGATGCTCAAATCCCAGTATATTCACGGCCGGGGAACGTAGCTCAATCTCGAGTTGATCGCCTTCGAGCACCACCACCAATTCCGCGACTCCGTGGGTGTGACCGCTGGGTGTGGTTGCCTTATCCCCGCTATAAATTTCATGCTGATGCTGGGCCAGGGATGCGCTGCTGATTAGCAGCATACACATTATTGCCCGGGCGGAAGGTAGGTATGACATTATCGCGCTATCCTCATCGTCTCATCGTCTCAACGCTCCGCTCGTGATTGATCACGAGTCCGCGATGACTGCCCGCTGGGAGATGCAAAGTCGAGGGTAAGTAAGAGTCGATGTCGGTTGGGCTCGACAGTGGGCGAGCGGTGGACAAGCCCCGCGCCTTCATTACCTTCCCACGATTCACCCTTGAGCAGGGCTACATCACCGGGGGCCAGGGTTTGAGTGGCCTGTGCACTCGGATGCAGGCGGCTCTCAGCGTCATTGGGCTTGCCGGAGCCTGGGCCGAGCCTGCTGCGATCCACGCAGTGTTGCGGTAGCCACTGGGTGCCCGTACCCATGTAGGTCGTGATCAGGCGGCAGGGCACTCTGTCGACATGGAATTTTGGGCACATGGCTTGTGTTAGCGCCGTGATCCGCAAGCCAACGCCCTGAAGTTCAAAAAGGCAGCTAAACATGTCTGCCAGTAGCAGAATGTCCGCGCTCAACATGGCGTAAACGGCGTGGTTCGGCAGCTTCCTCTCCAGATTGTGGAGATCTGTGACGGATAGTGTCGAGCGGTAATTGCCGAAACCTTTCTCAGTAAGCAGTTGTGTTTCCGGGATCGCGCTACCCGGTGACGGTCGTTGCCAGACGGCCATGTTCACATCGTTCTGGTAAATCTCTGTGAGAATTTCCGGCGCGCTATCAAATACAGCCCGGCGCGGGCCCGGCTCCGTGGTTGTGCTCGGTGTTTCCATCTGCAGTGCCGTTTTCATGCTGCGTCCTCCCAGGCTGGAAAGGGGTCGGGCAGCCTCTGCCAGTGCTCGCGCCCAGCCAGTAACGCGTCATCGTCTAGCAAGCAGGTGTCCAGTGTGTGCATAAAGTGATCCCGGTCCAGGTTCTGGCCAATAAAAACCAGCTCTTGGCGCATATCGCCAAAAGGTTCCTGCCAGCTTTCTGCAATGGATGCGAGGTAATCTTCATCCTCCGGCCAGCGCTCGCGGGGAACCGCTTTCCAGAACATACCGCCAAAGCCATAGCGCGCCATGCCGCCAGCCTGACTCCACTGCCCGGCGAAGTCCGGGCGGCTGGCTAGCCAAAAGTAGCCCTTGGAGCGAATCAGCTTGCCTTGGATGTCCGTGCTGTGGAGAAAGTCGTAGAACTTCTGCGGGTGAAAGGGGCGGCGGGCTGTGTAGGTAAAGCTGCCAATGCCATATTCCTCAGTTTCGGGTACATGCTCGCCACGCATCTCCTTGAGCCATCCCGGTGCCTGTTGGGCGCGCTCAAAGCTGAACTTGCCGGTACCCAGTACTTGTTGGATTGCTACCTGGCCGTTGTCGATAGCTATGATATCGGCTTCGGTGTTGAGTGTTTTCAGTACGGCGATCAGGCGCTGCACGGCGTTGTCGTCAACCAGATCAGTTTTGCTGATGAGAATAACGTCGGCGAATTCCACCTGTTCAACGAGGAGGTCGGCGACACTGCGCTCGTCGTCTTCACCTAAAGATTCGCCGCTGTCCTGAAGCATGTTGGCCTCGTCGTAATCGGTGAGGAAGTTCAGCGCATCCACTACGGTGACCATGGTGTCCAGCTCGGCCACGTCAGAGAGGCTTAACCCATCTTCATCACTGAAGGTGAAAGTCTCGGCCACTGGCAGTGGCTCCGAGATACCGGTGGACTCAATCAGCAGATAGTCGAAGCGATCCTCATCAGCGAGGCGACGCACCTCCAATAATAGATCTTCCCGCAGGGTGCAGCAGATGCAGCCGTTACTCATCTCCACCAGCTTTTCTTCGCTGCGGTTGAGTTGGACGTCTTGTTTGACGGTGCTGGCGTCGATATTGATTTCGCTCATATCGTTGACTATTACTGCGACTCGGCGACCTTCGCGGTTGTTCAAAATATGGCTCAGTACCGTTGTTTTTCCTGCACCGAGAAAGCCAGAGAGTACAGTAACTGGTAGCTTCTTAGCGTATTTTTCCATAGTGTTTTTCCTTTTGTTCCAGCTGATCTTTAACTTCTGTGCAGTATTCGGCCGTGGGTCGTATTAACAGTCGTGGAATACCAATGGGTTCGCCGCTAGCCAGGCAGTATCCATAGTCGCCGCTGCGAATACGCTCAAGTGCTGTATCAATTTTTCGTAACAGTCTTGTTTCCCTGTCAACAATACGCAACGCCATACGTGACTCTTCTTCATGCTGGGCTAAATCGGCCTCGTCGTTGAGCTCAGTGCGCTGGCTAAGGTCTTTTTGCGCATCGTGAATGTGGTTCAGGGTTTCTTCTTTTAAGGAGATTAATCTCGAGGAGAAGAACGCTATCTGATCTGAATTCATGTACGGCGTTGGCATTACGCTTTCAGGTAGCTGTGTATGGCCCATTTGTCGATCCATTGTGTGTGCAGGCGATTGGAATGTTTACTTTTACAACTGCAATGATATAACATATCATAACTGCTTTGTCGGATTTGGGCAAGCGTGGGCTAGTAATAGGATTAGAATGGTGTGAATAACAATCTGGTGCGGGCTGGTCTGTGCCCATGTGCTTGTAGTGAGGAGCAGACCGGCAATGACAGCGCCGGCCAGGCTGACGGTAGTGCGGGGTAACGCTTTCAAGCGGACTACTGCTGGTTTGTACCTTTGCTTGTGTGCTGCCCCGGATGACTCTTAGTCCGGGGCAACCTGTCTCTGGCGAATTCCCAATTCAAGCTGCAAATTGGCAATTCAAATAGCCTGCGGCAATGCGTTTCCCATCGGTACTTGTTGAGATCAGTGACTTTGTTGCCGGTGGTTTCTATCGGAGTACCGCCATTGCGACCAGAATGAGTCCGGCATTCATTGTAGTAGCGCTGATAATCACGGAGTTTGTTTTCCAAATCAGTCCGATGGCATTGAGGGCCTGCCCCGCCGTATCGGGTATGACTTCGGCTGACGGTCCCTTGGGTCCAGGTCTGCGCCCGCCGCCTGGTGAAAATAACATCTGGTGCTTTCGCTTCTTCGGCTGTTGCTTCAGGAGCAGGTTATCGGCAATAACAGTTCGGCTAACACCGGGTCTAATCAGTTTAGCCAGGGTGGTGAGCAGGTGAAAAAGTAAGTAGATAATATGTAAGCGTCTGGCGAAGTACCCCTGTTGCTAGTCAGGCATGCTCAATGGCATGAGTGTTTCTACATTGGCCAGGTCAGCACGAGGCAACTTCTCAAACAACCAACTCAGATAACTGTAGGGCTCTTTGCCATTCGCCTTTGCTGTCTCTACGAGGCCATACAGATTTGCACTAGCGGTGGCGCCGCGTTGACTATTGCTAAACAGCCAAGCCTTCCTGCCGATGACAAACGGGCGGATCGCATTCTCAGCAGGGTTGTTATCAATCGGCCATTCGCCATTCTCACTATATCGACTCAGCTCAGGCCAATACTCTAGCGTGTAATTCACGGCCTTCCCTAATGCCGTTTTTGGCGGCACCTGCTGCTGACTTTTGAGCAACCAGGCGTGGAACTGCTCGAGAACTGGCAGGCTGATCTGTTGGCGAGTACGATGCCGCGTAGCGGCATCACTACCCCTCGTTTGTTTTTCTACTGCGTAAAGTTTCCCAATAAAATTAATCGCCATGTCCGCCTTGCCGCTCTTTCCCTTCGGCTGTGCCTTTTGGGCATCCATAAATTTGCGACGGCTATGTGCCCAGCAGCACAGGTGGCTTATTCCCTGGCCTTTGGCCACTTCCCGATACGGTTTGTAGCCATCTGTCATGAGAGTGCCGGTAAAACCCTTCAGCAATCGCGCAGCCGTGGCGGTTGATCGGCCAGGGTCGTAGTGGAACTGAACAACGGACTTCTCGGGTGGCCCACCACGCTGCACCCACATATACGAGTTACTTTGGGCCGTCTTCTCCGGCTCATTAAGCACCTGAACCCGTGTCTCATCCATAAACAGAACAGGACTGCTCATCAGCTGTTGATTCATATGGCACACGAGCGGCTCGATCTTTTCGGCGACCTTGAGTACCGACTCTGACAAGGTTTGGCGGGATAATTCGATGCCGTAACGATCAAGAATCCCACTGAGGCGATACAGCGGCAGACCATCCACGTACTTGGAGGTAATGACATAAGCCATCGTATTGCCGGAGGCAATGGACTTGGGCAGCAGGACATCGGCTTTGGGGGCGCTTTTGATGGTCTCATCACAGCCTTTACAAGCGTACTTTTTGCGAACGTGCTGAATGACATTAATTTGAGCGGGGATAATATCCACTTGCTCGCTGATGTCTTCACCGATCTCAACCAGAGTGCAACCACAAGCACATTGACGATCTTCTTCGCTCAGCTCAGTGACGTGACGCACGCGAGGGAGCTCCGCGGGTAAGGGCTTGCGCGCGGGACGTTTGTTCTTCAAAGCAGATTGGGCGCCCACTGCTGGCACATGTTCATCTGCAACAGCCTCGGCCTCATCAATACCGCTATCCGCTTCATCAAATAGTTCAGATTGATCGGGCGCCTTTTCACTGCTCTTACCATAAAGGCGATGCTTTTCAAGACGCAGGGCTTCGAGAAGCGAATGGATTTGTTGCTTGAGTTTATCTTCGCGTTGCTCACTGGCAGAGCGCTCTTTAATCAGCAGCGCTTTGAGTTTGGCTGGGTCGTCTGGGAGTGATTTAACGGCTAAAGACATGGCGCAAATACTACCGCACTAACGCTAGCCTACCGAGTCAAAATGCAGTGAATCGTGCGGTTGATTTTTCCACAAATCAAAGCCGTCGAGAAGCCAATTCAACTGCTCGCCGTTGAGCGTAATCGTCGCACCAGAATGACCGGTTGGCCACTTGAAGCGCTGTTTTTCCAGACGCTTGTACCAAAGGCAGAAACCGTTCTTTTCCCAGTACAAAATCTTAAGCTTGTCGCGACGGCGATTGATAAACACAAACAAAGTAGCTTCGAAAGGATTCAGTTCAAGGGCTTGTTCAACCAATAAAGA
This sequence comes from uncultured Haliea sp., assembly GCA_963977485.1. Classification (GTDB taxonomy): domain Bacteria; phylum Pseudomonadota; class Gammaproteobacteria; order Pseudomonadales; family Halieaceae; genus JARRPM01. Next base: position 23,226 of record CAXBOW010000001.1, on the reverse strand, counting down.
GAGCCCCTGAATGGCCTTTCGGAAGTCGACCGGCTCAACACACAAATACACAGCTGGAAGCCCAGGGTCAGGGCGCATCATGAGGTGTGAACCGCAGTGATAAACTCCGATAGCCATCGTGGATCGGGCAGCCGCGCAAACTGCAACTGAATATTCCCTACATGCAGTCTGATACAAAAATCCGCCGCTGGAGCACTGATGACTTGTGTGAAGGCTGGCTTGGTTTTCGGCTCAGTGGCAGCCGAACGTTTGAGATAGCTGCGCCAGTAATACAAGGTTTGTATGGGAATGTTCTGTGTTAGTGCGTATTCCGCCAACGACCCTTCGAATCCATCGGCTTTGATAAGTTGTTCAGACCAGTACTTTTGCTTTGTGGTGAGTTTTGGCATGGTGTTTTCCCTTGGAGAAAAACACTGATGATGCCGGAGCCAACACAGGATTTTTAGAGGTAGTTCTCCTGACGCTTACAATTAAATCGCTTGAGGAGAACTTCAGGGAGTTTCCTCTACTTCCAGGTATTGAGGAAAGGATCAAAGCGTGCATTATTGGTGTCAACTGATCTGATCTAAATCCAACTAACTCATCACTCACGGACACTGCCCCATTATTCCTTGATAACAGTTCTTCCTCATTGACAGTTAGATAATGTCACTTCTTTAAAATATCGAGGATTTTTCCACAATCATTTGGTTTCCCAAAACCCGAACTACTTTCAACATAACGGAAGGCAACTTCACCAATTTTCTGAACAACTGACTTTTTTGTAGATACAAAACCTAAAGGCATGGACACTGGATATTTGGTGGGTTGTGAAAAGTGATAAATGACCACCGCAAGCTCACCCTCCATGAGAAGCATCTCTACATTTCCTTCTAGGAATCCTTCAGCAATTCCACTTAAGTGTGTTTCATATAGACTGAGTTCATTTTTCCACTGCCTGGCGCTACGAATATCCTCAGCGTCGGAGATGGGCACATAAATAGCAGGGCTGTAAAGGCGGTGCTCTTTAGTAGAAGACCTCCCAAAGAAATCGCTCAAGCCTGCAAAAACTCTCTCGCTCTTACCCCAAAACGGATCTGATGGAGCTATCCATACAAATCTAGTATCCGAAAAGTCCTTCTTGGCATTGACCCGTTTCGTAACAATTGGCGCCAACCGCTTCTGCAGCAGCTCCCAATTGTCCTTGGTGTAGATAGGACCCAAAAATGTGGTCCGACCACTTGCATTATGTTCCTCCAGGCGATTCAAGTCCTCTAGGAACTCAGGGTTCACTGCATTGGTAGCTGAATCAAAGACCTTCAGTGAGTCTTCGTCGCCCAAAATGGTCGCGGCTTTCATTAATGCCATTGTGTTATCGGGCTTGCTTAGCCTTGTTAGCTCCTGTGCCGATAGCTCATGTACATGTTTAGAACTCCGAAGGAGTTCATAGTCATCCCGTTCTAACGTTGTGCCCTTCGGGTCTAACTTAAACTCAGTAGACAAGCGTAGGGGAAATTGCCTCAGTTTATGTACCGAGTTTACAATGTATAAAGTCGGCTGTTCTTTGGCGTCTCTACTAACAATGCCCGGAAGTTGTCGGGCCTCATAGATCTCACTGAATTGATTCTGAAATTCCAGTTCGACTTTAGATTCACTTTTTGATGCAAGCTCACTGTTAGTACTTAGACTTAAACCTCCCCTCCAGCTATCTTTAATGGTGGAGTTTCCCAGACAGCTAAAAGTTGCCAGATCAAAAGATAAAGCGACCGCGGCTTGCTGTACTGTGGAAAGCTGAGGACTATCTTCCAGATCAGTAAAGTAATTTGAGGATTTCTGAGTTAATGTGAGCCGACCAGATTGAGAGAGCGTCAGATCACCACGCTGTACTAAGTCAGAGACCGCTTCGTCAGTTTCCAGTGGACTAAGCCCGAAATACGTCGCTATCTGTGTTTTACTGACTGGGGAGATATGAACTAGTCGGAGAACAAATTCCCGTATAAACGGAAGCCCCCTCTGTGAGACATACGAAAAGTGGATATTGAATCTCTGAGCTGGTATTAGAAAATCAACTTCGTTATAAACTACCCCGCCTTCTATCGCCATTATTGTTGCGCTCCTTGGCAAGCGGGAATAATCTTATACTCGGCTTTATCTCCATGGTCTGCCATAAAACCGACGACACGCCCTAATGGCAGTTTACTATTATTCCCTTTCCACATTTGAGCATTGCCAACAATCAGTAGGCGATCCATCGCTCGCGACATAGCTACGTTGATCCTATTTGGAGCCCTAAGAAATCCTGGTCTCCCCCGTTTATCAGATCTTGTTAGAGACAAAACTATAATTCGGTTCTCTTTGCCTTGGTAACTGTCAACCGTATCAATCTTTACCATGTCGCTGAAGCCTTCGCCCCATGCTTCTTGATTAAATTTTTGGCGAAGAATGCGCTTTTGCTCAGCGTACATACAGATAACACCAATCGCAGCCTCATTTTCGCTTGTAAGTTCGCGCAACTCAGCTAATAGTTCAACTTTCTGATCGAGGCCTTTTAGTAATGAAATAATCAGATCGGCTTCACATCGGTTGTAAATACTGATTCCGCGATCTTCTAAGTGGTTGGCTTTATTACCCAGACTCGATGTATCAAGCCATGTTACAGGGCTCTGTAATGCTTCAGGTGCCTTCAAGTAGATATTCGGTATTACCCTGTCACCATTCTCCAATTTTCCTTCATAAAAAATCTCGGAGACCAGATTTCCAATGGGTGGTGCCATACGATATTGGGTTAAAAGGGCGGCGCTTGCCTGTTTACCATATTCAGAGCTAAATGCTCGGGCAAAGTCACTGCGCAAAACTTCATCAACACTAGTGCGGCTGCTGTTGATACCAAGCCTTCTAGCCAATGCTTCCTTGTGGGAATCGGAATACAAAGGAGGGAGTTGCAGATGATCACCCACTAGCAATACCCGCTTGGCTGACTGCATAGCGATAGCGAGCTCACTAGCAATAGATCTTGCTGCTTCGTCAATTATTACCCAATCGTAGATATTCTCGTGGATACCAATGTGCCGCTGACCAATTCCAACACATGTGCCGGTCACGAGTTGTCTTGACCTAGCAAAGAACTCATCGTAATTGACACGGTCACCCGATAGAGCGTCCTGCATCTCCCTTGACAACTTAGCCAGTGCACGCACTTGGCTAAGTTCGTTTGGCTTCACTCCGTACTCATGACATAGTTTGGATATGAGCATATCCTTCGCCTCCGACAATCTCGCGTCGGGAGAAACTGCCAATCCGTACTTTTCTTCTAGTTCAGCTCTAATTGAACTATCGAGTTCCTTCGCCGTTTTCTTAAGTTCACTTAACTCTTCTTCATCACTAATTTCGTTGGTCCGATAAATTAGCGATTCTAGATTATCGATTGCTTTAAAATGCCTTAGCTCCGCCGTTACATAGCTGGATATAAATTCCGAATCAAGCCCTATTGCGTCGCTAAGCGCCTCGACTCGGTGCTTACACTCCGCATTGAATAGCTCCCTCTTTTCTGAGGTTAAGGCATTCGAGTAGACATCTTTTAGTCCAACGGATACTGCACTCTCCCGATTACTGAACCTAACGACTTCGAGGGAAGTACCTAAACGAGCACAGTGGCTGCGGATTCTTTCGGCAGCGGTGTTTACCGCTTCATGTGATTGACTCACTAGCAATATTCGGCGCGTCTCCAGTTTTTCAATGAGGAAGTGGACAAAAGCCGCGATGAATTCCGTTTTCCCAGTACCAGGCGGTCCTTGCAACAGGGATAGAGGCCCATAACGTGCTAACTTGGAGAATGCATCCCTCTGTTGAGGGTTTAGACTAATAGTATTTCCATACTGATCCTCACGATCATATCTGGAGAAATCATCTTCAGTCACCATCACTTCATAATCTGTAGCCGTTTTCTGGCAAGCCGGATCGAAGTAATCCATTAAAAGCGGCGTCACACTTGCTTTGTCAAGAAGGCGCTCAAGCGCTGCTTTTCTCTTACTGTATGAGGCCCGATCTAGCCTAGTCCGGAAATACACCGTGTCACCATCATTTAGGCTATATGCAGATGAACGGGCTTTAATCAGACAGATGCTGTTGAGAGCAGACTTCTTTAGCGATACCTCACCAATCTTTCGCTCATCACCCTCTCGCTCCACTAGTAGGGCGTCTATTTCATCATCCTTCGAATACTGACCCAACGGGTCTATGTCGGAGGAATAGGGAATAACCACTTCGTTTTCCGCACTCACATTTGGTGCGATGCGCCCACTAACCTCAATGTTTGGATAGGATTCAGTTTCCGTGCTAAGAATTGCCTGCCATAACTTTGCTGTGGAAATATCGATTTCTGGAGGAGCGTCTGTTTCCGCGACTTTTCTATCCAGTTTCTCAAACGCTTCCTTAAGTTCTTGATGTAGCGGTCCAGATGTCTCGTCGATTTGCTTTAACGAAAGGGACTCAATAGCTCTAGCAAACGAATCGTTACTGCTCATGTACTCGGATAACTCTGATAATTCTGTAGCGATTCCTGGACTGATCCGGATTACAGCATCAATTTCTATGTGACTGTTTTCTATGTCTCTCCTACTGATTGATGACCTATCTCTGGGACTAAACCCTTTTACAAAGACATTGGTCGATTTTTTGTATATCGCGGTAAATATTCCGCCAACTCCTGTGAACGTGATCCTGGCTTCACTATCGTCCTTTCTATTTTCTTCCACTCGCACATAGAGATGACCATTGTCTGGATAAAGCGTTACTGGATCATCTATTCCTCCAACAATCAGTTGTAACCCAGGCCGACTACTGTCTTCGATGTGGCTTTCGAATGCCTTTCTGAACCTACTTAGATCTCTAAACCCATATTCAGAATCATGTAACTCTTTTTGGATTGCGTCTGCAATTCTGGGGTACTCTTCAGACCCAGTTGACCATTCCATACCAAGGAGTTCATAGCACATTCGCATAACTGCGAAGTTGTCTCGCTCACTAGCAGTGCAAGAATCGATGTTTTCAGGGCTGTATCGGTGATTTTTGGGCCCATCCTCGGAAGAGCAGTAATCCGGTATGTCGATAAGATAGATGTTCTTTGTATCATTCTCTAGCATCACGTTTTCTGGATGTATATCACCATGAGCTATACCTAGTTCATGCAAACTTTCCACGGATGATACGAGCTTCTTTATATACTCAAACCTATCTTCATGTGAGATCTCAGCCTTATCCCAAGTACTTCCTTCAATCTGATCCGTAACTAAGAAAAGACTACCTGATTTCGAAGCAATTCCATACTCTCGGATGGTCGGCATGAACACAGGATTTACTGACGAAATTTTATCCAGTGTCTTTAGAAAGCTAAAAGCGTGGAAGTTTGACAGCAAATCACCACCAACAGCGCCGACCCCTAACCACGCTTTTACCAATCTGCCTTCTGAGCAATAGACTTCTTTTTCCGACGTTTCAACAATGAAGTCGCCGTCCTCTCTGTATTGCCGAGAGTGATTTATGGACTGTCGATAACGCTCTAGCTCCTCATCGTTAAAAGTCGGCAAAATCTCGCTTGCAGGTTCTGTAGCCTTAAGAGCATCGAAGAGTTGTGTGGCGGTATCAAATTTACCAGAAAGCCCATCCAGCAGTACCGCCACATACCATTCATCGGCCTCGAGAATTTTATCCTGCATCGACTCGAGGCTCTTTGGAGTCATTCGTTTGGCAGATAAAAGATGCCAGGAGACGATCGCCAGCGCGTGTACATCCTGCTGGAAAGGTGTGAGGTTTTGACGTTCAATAAGGCTTTTAGCCTCAACTGCCCCGACTGCTATACTTTTTCGATAATCTCCTACAGTACCTAGAGGCAGGTGGTATGCAGAAATGAAGTTAGACAACGCAACTTCTTTGGATGGGGCAATCCAAAGACTATGATCCGCTATGTCACGATGGGCTATCTTCAATTCATGAAGATTTGAAAATTTTGCGATGAGTATCTTTACAATAGTCAGCCTATCGCCGAATGAAAAGTTGGCACCAAACTTTCCGATAAATTCGTTGAAACGGCTATGGCCAGGCGGTAATTCATAGACCTCGCTGTAGTGCGCGGTGACTTCATCTTTTTGAAAGCTTGTCAGGGAACGGAGGCAGTGATTGTAGAGCTCCCTATTTTGATGATTTATAAGCTGGAGGACCTCTCGCTCTCTCGAGACAATCTCTGCCCGCCCTTCTGGCGTGTATGCTTTGACTCCTTCGATGTTTTGAAAATTCCATACACGTAACAGCGCTTCGGAATTGTTAGAAATTTCCGATTTTGCCAAATACTCTTCATAAACATATTGAGGATGCTCAAATATCTTCTCTGTAGCCTCATAACCACCTACCCTGAGGGGTTTTGGGACCGTGTACTTAGTGCCAAACATTTCGTCGAATACTGCGAAATCTTGATTCAAAACTCTCGAGTTGGGATGCGGTCTGAATGTCTTGTTGAAATGATCGTTGTCTTTAAACTTCAAGAATTCTTTTAGCGAGATGGTGTGTGCCAACTGGTCCTCACGCAATTGACCAAAATCTGCATTGCCGGTCATCACCACAAAAAACTCTACAATCGGTAAAAAACCGCTGTTGGTGAACTGACTTCGTACCTTCTTGATTTTGTTATCTAGTGCAAACTTTTTATTTCTGGTAACGCTTACAGGGGAGCGCCCCATGTTTTTACCGCCCTTATACCAGATGTCACCCTTTGCAGTGACAGGTTCGTGGTTCCAATCCTTCAGTTCGACAATTATCACGTTGCAATGGGTTACGATTACCAGGTCGTACTCTCCATCCCGCCCTTTGGAATTTACAAATCGAAATCCCGCATATCCTTTCCACGGAAAAATTTCGTGACATTGAATGGAGCTCCTCAACTGATCCTTAAGCGACCCACCACGTGTATTTGGCTTTTTGGTTGGCGCATTAACAGAAAACGTCTCCTGCAACTTTCTTATTGCAGCAACTTCTTGGACTTGAAGACCACCGTCCCAAATTTTGACTTCCATTTTCCTACACCTTCTCCAAACTCTCTGATCCCATTAAACAGGCTCAATTACTAGACAATAAAGTGTGAATCGCGTCAGAATCCTGCTATCTGTGATATCAAAAAAAATTTCCTCTGCCTTGGCACAATCCGCATTTCGGATGAGTTCAAGCGCCATCGCGTCATAGCCCTGGAAACCAACCTAGTATGTTCCTATATTTTCAAGCATATTTGCTGAAAAGGGCCACATCCCTATTTTAACTGGGCATCACCCACTGCCCTATCTAACCCTATTTGCGGATCTCTATTGTCGCCCATCAAAAACCAATTATTGTAGCTAACACTGTCAGTGAGGTTCGGACGTCATTCCCCCGCTGAATCCAGTCATTCTCAGAACACAACAGCTTATGTTCTATGTCCTACACTCATATTTCAAATTATTGTTGATACCCAACACTGTTATCTCGCCATTTTCCGGAGAGCTATCGGTATTTCAATCTTCTATGATTTTCCCTCACTCCACCCTGCCATCATCAACTCGGTGAAGTCGCGACGAGAGAGTACATTCGAGCAGTCACGCCAATCTTTCTCCGACGGGGACATGGTTTCTGTGTAACGGAGGTCGAAACCGTTCGCTTTCTTCTGAGCATTTATGTACTCATCCATTTTTTCGCCCATGTTTTCAATATCTTCAATCCATTCATCTTGAATTGTATCGGGCAATGATCCGAATAGGTTGTAACGGTCCTGCATTCGCTCTGAAAGCTTTTCATACACCTTTTCGTCGACGGTTTTTTCATTGACGAGATTCAGCATGTCGACTTTATCTCGTACCTGACCGAAACGTTTTATTCGGCCAATACGCTGTTCCAGTTTGGTTGGATTCCAAGGTAAATCAATGTTGATAAGTGTGCCTAGCGTCTGTAGATTCAAACCTTCACAGGCAGCATCAGTGGCAACCATAATTTCTAGTTGATGCTCTGCAACCATGCGCTTAAGTGTTTCCCTCTCAATATTGACGCTTTCACCTTTTTGATACAGTCGGCTTCGGCCGGCACCAGCATAAAGTCCTACAGCCTGATCCGGGTAACGCTCTGCCAACGAATCAGCGACCCATTTAGCAGTGTCGTAGTACTGACTGAATATGATTACGCCAAATTTCAACCACTTTTCCTTTTCAAGATAATGAATGACTGCATTGAGCTTGGGGTCCTCTTGAATACGTTCTAACCTGGCAATCATTCGTGCGAGAACTGCTATTTCATCTGGGCTCTCAGCTTTAACTTCAATCAGCTGCTCATCACTTTCTTCTTGAACCGTACGCCCTTCGAGTAGCATTCGAGCCGTATTCAATCCGGCTACAATACTTGAGCAAATACGCTGCTCCATCAGGTTCTTCATAAACCCACTGCCCTTTCCACTTTGAGAAAGTGCTTTACCAAAGAGTCTTGCCTCAGCATAGGCCTGTCGGAAATCCTCACTAGTTCTCAGGGCCTTGCCTTCGAACAATCCGTTAAACTGATGGGGTTCCTTTGATAGATCCCGATCGGGATGCAAGTCGACACCTATGCGAGGCAATAGCCCAGCATCCTCAAGTGTTGCTCGTTTACGCAAAACGACATGACGGATAAAGGGGTTTTCCCGTTGAAAAAAACTGGCGCCTGAGATATTTCTGTCCAGCTCATCCTCGAGATAGTCCAAGGACTCAGCAGATAAGTCAGATAATGAGCCTTTTACATCCCATATGTCGTTCTTATTGATTAGACCAAGGTCCTGGCGCAAAGAACTAAACAAGCGGCGGGCAAATTGTTCATTGGTTGAATCAACTACTGGCAACGGCGAACGAAGTAACTCCCATGCAAAACTGGGTTCGGTGACATGATCCTCGCCCGACAATATGGGTAGTACCTCTGACGGACGATGCCATTTTGAAAAGTCGTTTCCCAGCACGAAGTTTCCACTGCCTTGATGCAGTATTCCAATCAAATCCCATAGATCCTCAGGGCGGGTTTGAATCGGCGTAGCTGTACCCAAAATGACATGATCTGAACGAGCCGCAATTTCTCGCATAAAGGAAAGTAGTTCGTTATGAGAACCCGCATCTTTCCCAAAGCCCTGTCTACTGCGTGCCTTATGGGCCTCGTCCAAAATGGTGACGCCAAATCGCAGCCCCAGGAGGTGCTGCTTTTCGAGGGAGTCGCGCATCATAAGCCCAGTTGAAACAATCCCCACTCTGAGCGGACACTTGGCAATATGTTCTTGCCCTGCTGGTGAAATGATGCGCCCTTCTGGGTCTAGCCATGCTTTCTTTTGAGTTTGCCATCTCGCACACGGGATACCCAGTTTATCGATCATTTCAACTTGCCACTGTTCACAAAGCGTGGCCGGCGCAAATATAATGACAGGCTTGCGCTTCTTGTTTTCTCTATCGCCGAGTAAACAAAGTGAAAGCGCGGCAGTCGCCATCGCCAAAGTTTTACCCAAACCGACTTCATCTGCGAGCAGTAGGCGAACAATGCCATGATTGTGATAATGACGAACGCACTCAATAACAAACCCTTGCTGCCACGGCTGCAAAGAAAAACCCTGGCGATAAAGTGGGGATTCAATCAGTGCTGCTGGCGCAATATCATCGTCTTCGACGATATCTTCAAAAAACACCTCTTTTCGATGGCCGCGTCGTTTAACCTCGCGGATCACAGCTTCTGGCAGGGGGCGCGCGGCATTCCACAAAAACTCGAACTCTTGCTCAATCCATTGAACACCCTCAGGTGATTCATCTTCCCACAAGATTTCATAATGGCGTTGCCAGCCACTGCTGGTTTCGTTCATTGAGCCAATGAAGCCAATTTTTCTTCCATCGGCTAGCTCTATAACTCCTGCTTTGCCATGCAGAAAGCCACAAATGCTATCGGGGGCTACTCTGATCGCCTGCCCATGTTTGGCGAGAAAACTGTCGAGCCGACGATAACGGTCACGATTCAGAAGGCTCTCAGTTTCTATATCCTGCTCATTCCATCGGCCGATCATTTTGGACTCGCGCAACTGGGCGACTTTCAGATCGTCAGGGTGGATATCAACATTGCATACAATCTTGACATCCGGGATTGACTCAATCAGCTCGTGGGCGACCTCAAACAGCGAACTGGTAAAGTAGCCCGCAATACGCTTATAGCTCCGGGCGCCTTTGAGGTGCTCCAGCAGAAAGCTGCTGTCGAGCCGGTGGGTGCGCGATGAAAATCGACGAATGCTCATTGATGCTGATACTCCATCCGTGGTTGCTACTCAACTAATCGTTTCATTGGCTTTGCATCCATATTGATCCCGCTATCACGGGTCTAGTTATTATTGACCCAAGGCACGCATATTCTTCAAGCGAGCACCTAACACTTCGGCGGCGTCGCGAGTGGTTTTCTCGGGCGCCTTCTTTTCAATAAAGGCCAGCATGTCGATCAAAACCGGCCGCACTTCCATAAAGTCAGGCAAATCCGCCTGCAGCTGGCTGATGACAGTCTGTGGCTCTTTCTCATTGAGTATTTGCTGCAACCCAATAACTAGGTGACCAAGCCAGGTGGAACCGATTTCGGTGCTATCCGTCAGATCGCGGGAAGCAAACTCGGGGATCCGTTTCAGCTGCGCCCTGTTGGCCGTCATATTGCCCATTACCCGGCCGTAGTCTTCAACACGGAAGGCTTTGGCAAAGTTCTGGTAGTTGTCGAGCTTAGAGGCGCCCGTGGTTTCAATGTCCATCATGCGCAAATAGAAACGTTGAATACCGTTTATTTTCTGCCAGGTATCGGCGGACAAGCCTTCCGGTACCAGCAAGCTGTTTGCGGCCTCAGCGGCTTGTTGCACGATTTCATCCACAACTGTCACTTCACCCTTGGTGCGCGGCCGCAGGGCAAAGCTGGTTACGTCTTCACCACCAATGTGGGTGTAAGAAGTCAGCACCTTGAGCGCTGCCGCATAACCAGCCATTTGCAGGTCTGAATCGTTAAAGACGGGTTCACCCAACTTATCTTTTACATCATCATTCAGGTGCATCATGGTTTCAATTTGGCGCTTTACCTCCGCCCTAACGGCAGGCAGCAATCGCTGTTTAAAGCTTGCGTTTTCTCCCGCTGGACGCTTGCGTAGCATCAGGATAACGGTGCCTTGTACATAGCCACCTTTCTTGAGTTCGGTACTGGTCTCCGTCGCGATATACCATGCACCGACGACTTGTAGGCCAGCCGCCCAGAATATACCGATCATGTCAGACCAAACACCTGTATCTTGATGAGTGAACATAACGCATTGCATACCGTTATCCGGCATGTGGTCGGCCATTGCTTTGTAGGCGCTGACCATGCCTTTTCGGAAATCGTCACCTGAGCCCTTAATGGCTAAAGCGCGTCGCGAGTCCCAGGTCCATTCGTCAAAAGGTTTCGGCGGATTTTTACGCAGCCAAGCGATGAAATATTCAGTGATCTCATGGTAACAAACAGCATCAGCGTAAGGAGGATCGGTTACATACAAATCATTTACTTCATCAATTTGAGAAGCTTGATGATTTTTTATTTCAAAATTAACTTTCGGTAGAGGACTGTTTGCAAAGCCAAATGAGCGTCCGGCTTCATGACTGGTAAAGCAGCGTGTCCCATAGTTATAAAACGTATTTAATGCTTGGTTATAAAAAACGTTATTTGTTTTTTCCCAATGGATCATCCAGTTAGCGATTCGAGCATTCCAATCTAAAGATTTCGCATTAAATATATAGTCTTCCGGGGACTTGTGTTTAAAATAACATTGAAATAATAGAATCTGCCTTGCATTGAATAAGTGGTGCCAATGAGTCCAGCCTCTAGTTCTTATTGGCTCATCTGTTTTATCACCTGGTTCAATGGTCATATCAGGAATTATCCCTTCTTCCTGCCATCTTCCTATATTTTCACCAACGATTTGATTCACTTTGTTCTCGCGCTGTATGTCTTCCTGAGAAACTGCGGTGAAAAATGTTTCTTGTCTTGATTGATCTAAGCTGCCTTTCGCGATCCAATGAATTGCGTATAGGCGTTCTTGAAAAATATCATCTTCACGCGGTGCAAAATCTTCTTTTTTCCATCTTCTTAAGCGATTCTTATTGCTTCCATCGGAATCCCGATAATCGCCCCGAATAGTTTTTATGGGAGTTCGGTAGGTTTTTCCGTCTAACATATACACTAGGGCACCGTCTTGAATCGTGCCTGTGTTTGCTTGCTTCATTTCATCGGCCGATACGTTGCTAACTACCTCAATATCGAAACGTTTTAACTCATAGTTTGGCGTTAACTTGGCGATCACATTTTTCAGCTTGGAAATCACCCAAGTAGGCGACATAGGAACCAGCCAACCAGTTTCAGGGCATTTGGTCTCTAAACAGTAAAGATAGGCCTTGGCACGATTTCCATCACTATCGTGTTCTATGCCTAAAGCTGTGATTTCTGCATCGACTGCTTGAGCAACATCATTCTGAGCTTTTTCGATTTCTGTTTTTCTTTCAGGCGATGCGCCAATTATATTAAGTGCTCCCCATGTCAGCATGAGTGCAATAGGATTTAAGTCTGAGGCGTATACATCGCAACCTAACCGAGCTGCTTCAAATGGTATTGAGCCACCACCACTAAATGTGTCTGCAACTTTAGGCCTGCGTCCATATTTCAAAATACCCAGTTGTTCAATGAGCTCTTGGTGAGATGATGCATTAACACCGTAACCTGCATAGTGCCTATTAATCGTTGGCCAGATGTGCTCATACAACCAGTCTTGTTCGACTTCCTCGGGCCTTTTGCAGAGTAAGGATTTTTCTTCGTAGCTTTCAATTTGACCAAGAAAGAGAGCTAACAAATTCAGCTTGTTCTTTTCTTCAATATCGCGACGCCAGCGGAGTTTTAATCCTAATGAATCAGGGTTTAAGGGAAAGGTTAATGCGTCAATTTCGGTAAAACGATCATCGTCAGTTTTAATATTATGGGAGAAATAGTCCCATGGATTATGTAATGCTATTTTATCGGCAATGTCATTCGGTTTTACTAAATTCTGAATTAGACCGCGCTTGGCAAGACTCTGGTCATCAAATGCCATCAGTAATTCATAAATTTCTAAATCTTCCTCCATGTTATCTGTTTGGGGTAAAAGACTACCAAGTACTACTGCTCGGACCAAAATAAGAGGTTTACGGCCTTTCCAATAGGACCCTAAACCTGTGAGCGTTTGCCCTAAGTTTGCTTTTCTTTCTTTTTGCGCCTCGAAGGATACTTTTTGTGCTGGAAATACTGCTTCAATTAGTGCAGGCGTATCCTTCAGCGCGAATGGGGTTAACTCTGCCATATTTAAACTTCGTCTCCAAACAGGTCCAGATAATGAACATCCGGTTCCCGTATTTGATTGCGTACAATTTTGCGTTCACGCGGTTTTAGCTGCTCGCTCTGTGCGACATCACCCAATGCATGACGTAGCGCCAGGCGCCAACCTTTCTCGCCATCATTAATGCCTCCGGTGCTCATGGCTGTCATCCCAAATAGCCACCATCGCTCTTCTTGCCTGAGAGCAAGCCAGTTACGAACAGCAACTGGTATTTTCTCCGTTTCCATGCCTTCTACAGCCCAAGCCAATACGCATAGCTCTTTGCCAAGGAGGCGATCCACAACATTTTCTCCGACCTTCCAAGTGGCCGTTTTGACATCGTGGCCCTTAAGCCTTGCATTAAACGTACGTTGGACCTCTGCGCGAATGGCTGTCCAGCGAGGGCGGTCCAATAACACGCGGTCAATCACAGCAAACTCGTCACTTTGTGCTTGCAAGCCAAGGTACTCACTGATTTGTACCTTGCCGGTGTTTGCCTTAGGTATAATGACTTTGAAGTGGTGAGGATCACTGGTGGCAGGCACGCCAAAACCAAGCGTTGCGTGTTTCGTCGCTGTCTCGGCGGTCTTTGATGTAGCCTTTACCATGTTGATTGCCTCCGATTTCGACGACTACTCGTCTTGAGCAATGTCGCCGGGTCTCAACTCAATGCCTACTAGCTTGGCAAACTCTTTGGCTTCAAAGCCATTTTCAAAATCGATGCCATCCCTGATTGCAATTGAGACATTGGCATCAGCTTCTTTCAACACATCCCGTAAGCCATTTACGGTCGCTTCGATCATCGCCGCGGTGATCTGCCGCTCTCCGAATCGTATGCCAACCGTGTTTTCACCTTCACCGATCTCAATTCGAACGCCTTTAAAGCGTGTATTGGCCTGATCCTTAAAGTGGTTTATTACAGAAAATACTTTATCGGTGGTGTCGAGCGGCACTCGCTTGCCAGCATTCAAACGCGCGGGCTTGGTATCATCAATCTGAACCGCTGTGTCACCACTGTGAGGAATTTGGAAATCGGCTGTTTTGGTTGCTTCACCAGATTTTGCATAGACAAGTAAACGGGCGGCTTCTGAACCCACCTCAAACGGATCGCTGTAAGGATTACCGTCCTTTGGGTTTGAGCCGTCCAGCGTGTAATACATGTCGGCTTTCGGCGTACACTGCAAAGTTACTTTGCGCTTGTCTGCGGATGGCTCAATCTGATGCCGAACTTTGAGGTCTGCAACCCAGCGAGTAGCAGGGCCGCTTTCATATTTCCCGGTGGGGTCGGCAACTTTGAAATAGAGCGTGCCTTCCGTCGTGCTAAAGTTTTCCGGATCATCAACTTTCGGATCTGATTCCAACACTTCTGGCTTGGTTGAATAAAATATGATCGGGCTTTCGCCTGCGTTCCTGGGTGTTAAGCTAATTAGAGTTTCACCCGTCTCAGGACTGGTGCCCAGCAACGAAACGTTAACGCTGGTCTTTTCTTTAGGAAAGGGGCCCTTCTCAATGTACCCATCTTCTCCTAAACGCCAGCGCCCCTGCTTGAGGGCTTCAGTTTTCAGTGTGTCCATGCCGCCACTACCGGGCATCCAGGGCCAGCCTGGATTACATTTGGCACGATTCACAATGTCTTTCCATGGCGTGCGACGGTTGTTCGCCCCGGAAGGCCAAAGCTCAGATTCAGCCATAGCAAAATACTGACCAAAATCATTCTTCAGGTCAGCGGCCAATTTGTAGTTGGCTCTGGGGTCTGCCATTAGGCTTTCAATCTGTGTCTCTGCAGACTGATCGTCCTTACCCACTTTCAACCCATTGTCGATAGTGACTTTAAGTAGCCTATCTGAACCATCGAGCTCATCTATGCCAGGGAACAATATAGTGTTGTATGCTGCGGACAAGGCTTTGGTAAAGCGCTCCTCAGCCTCCTCGCGCCTATCGCGCGCTTCTTCGTACAAGGTATCACCGGCCTTTAAACGTTCTGCAATTTTTTCGATAGCATACAACTCACGCAGGCGATCTTCGACTGCATCCGCCATGATGCTGTCTTGCCCTGTGAGTACCAGTAGATTGTTTTTCTCCTGCTGAAATTCGAAGAAGTTAGTTAACTCGCTAGGTGGAACCTTGCCATCAGGTTTGATCACGATCATGACGCGGGGACCGGTCAATTTGAGCTCGTCCATGCGCGGCAGTATTTGTACTTCCTGATAAACGTTTCGGCGATTGGGTTGAAGAATTCCTTGGAGACGATTAATCAAGGCTTGATCAATTTTGGGCTGCGGTATTTCTTTCGCATTACGTTCAATTTGTCGCGAGAGGTTTTCTGTCTCCTTGATAAAGTAACGCTGGTCTTCTCGATGCAAGTACCATGCCTGCTCTCTTAACTTTTGCAGCGCATCAAGGAACTCATCAGCCTTACGATTGGGCGAGGCAAGAAACTCGATGACCTCACTTTCCGACAGGCCAATGCGCCCACCAACTGCCCTTGACAACGACGATGCAAGTAACAGGGTCATTAATTGGCTAGCTGCATCATTGCTGAGTTCGCTATCAATGCTTTCTGCGATGGCATCACCTTTATCGGCAATATCTCGTGTCACTGCCGGGATCAACTTGGGCGAAATTCGCTCGATCTCGTCCTTCACTTGCTCGTCATTCAGATCCAGGTGCTGCGTGCCAACAAGAAAGACATCGTCTATCTCACGTTGCTCGACGCTTTTCAGCAGCCTAGCGGTAAACTGCATCAAACCGCGAGTTTGCCTAAAACCTTCGTTTTCTTTGAATAAGGCTACCAGGTGTTTGAATGAAGGATGGAAGGGATAAGTCTCTCTTACTTGCTCAGCAATTTGCTCAATACTGGAAGCAATGATGTAGCCGCCATCTTCTGCCTTTTTAATTTGCTGAGCGTATTCTTCAGCAATATCGCTGATGGTTTGCTCATCCGGAAGTTCATCAATCAGCCGCTTTTTTAGGATCTCATAAATTTCATTACCCGATAACTGTACTGGCGTAATGGTCATCGACTGTCGGCGGGTTTCTTGTTGCAGATTCGAAATGGCTTCCTTAAGCGCTTTGGTCTGGGCACCATAACTACCGGTCAAGTTGGCAATAACAATACAGCAGTTCGGCAGCTCCAGAGCGGCACTCATTAGGGTTCCCAGGCTGTACACCACCATGTTGGCAAGTGTGCCGGATCCATAGACCTGGGTACTCGCGTTATCTAAATAGGGCGGAAGTTCGTCGATCATAATCAGCGTGGGTGTGTCGCCGATGATTTCTTTCCACTTTTGCTGATCAACTGATTTAGGACCGTTTATCCAGTGATCCTTGATCTTTTCAGATTCTCCAAGCTGGGTGGCAATTTCACCCCAGATGTAGTTGTCAGGATTGTTACGGCCGTTAAACGCTGCGATTCGAGCATTGCCAAAGTCCAAGCGTTCGTTTAAGTCTGCGGGCAAAACTTCCGGACGCAAATGTGCGTGCTTAGACAGCAGCCCCAATGCAATCA
This sequence comes from uncultured Haliea sp., assembly GCA_963977485.1. Classification (GTDB taxonomy): domain Bacteria; phylum Pseudomonadota; class Gammaproteobacteria; order Pseudomonadales; family Halieaceae; genus JARRPM01. The sequence continues at coordinate 6,334 of CAXBOW010000001.1, read as the reverse complement.
TCATGTGGGTTTTACCGCCACCCATGGCCTGCGTTAACTCAAATACAGCTTGATCAGATTTGCCTGACAGGCGAAGCATGCCTTCGCGGAAGAGCTGCTCCATGCCATGTGTGACGTAGTTTCGTGAGAAAAACTCATCACCATCGCCGGCGTCGTCAATGAGATCAGCCAAGTTCTCAATTCCCTGGCTCATTCTGTAATCCTGAATGACAGGATTAAAGCGACATGCCTGTTTAACTGTTTTGATCATGCTTAACGCTCCCCACGTTGATCTGATTCTTGGGTTAGTACTATGGCTATACCGTTTTTCTCGCAATGATCCAGAATCATCACCTCTACCATATTGGCGATAGATCGGTGCTCCGCTTGCGCCGCAGCTCGCAGCGCTTCCTTTAAGCCAGGATCGACTCGGATGGTAAGCGTCGCAGTTTTGGTGGTAGCCATTACACTCTCCCAGTATGACTGCAAATGTACTGCAATATACTGTATTGCCCATCGCAGTACAATCAGATCAGAAACTGAGGTTCTGGCAGCTATTTACCACCGTGAATTGATACTTTCCCATTGGAGCGGCGTCCTCTATTATTATGGGATGAAGAATGCACCACTCAATGATTCCAAGCCGTACTCAGCAGCCTGGCTTATTGCTCAAAGGCTTATATCAGCTAGCTTTGGACTTGTAGTTGCTATGTTCCACTTACTGTTTGAACTCTTTGTCTCAACAGACGTTCAGCATGGCGATGAGCGCCGACTGCACGACTCAGACCTTTCGGGCGAGCTGAATCACCGCACCGGTCGGCTGGATGCAGGAACCGACCCTTACGGCTGGTACGACGACTAGCAAGACACGACTCTAACGACGGACTCCTCGGCTCACCGCAGCTTTTCCTATTGCACCACCTTGTTTTCCGGAATCCTCTCCTGGTCGCGCTAACGGCGCCGTCGCGTTGTTGATCGACCGCCCGACCTGCACCCCCGCCCACGCCATCATCCCGCTCCAAAGCAACGGCAGGCCCAGATAGAGGCTGGTGGTGATCATATTCAACAGCATGCGCTTGGCATCGTGCTCGCCGGGGTTGGCGAAGATCTGTAGAAAGGTGTTTACGTCCGGGTACATGGACAAAATCAGGTTCTGATCCACCCACATGGCGAGATACCAGAGCACGCTCCAAAATTTGATGGTGAAGATGGCCATACCACCTACCACCATCATGGCAATAGAATACCGGGATAAAACGACCACGAGTGGCAGGAGCGCATAGACGCCCAGAAGCATGATGGCCTGGACCATGGGTAATGACTGAAGCACCGCCGTCATAGTCACGGAAAACAGCGCTGATGCCGTGATCATTCCTCCGGCGGCAAGACCGCCTTTGACGATGGAACCAGCCGCGTTGATGAGGCCAGAACCAGAAGCGTTATTGGCTATCAATTCGTTGTTCGACCATGAAGGTGGCGCATTGGTGAGTACGGTTTTGGCAACGGCGTCGTTTTGCTGCTCGCTGGCCAGCGCTGGTGCGATGGCGACTACCAGCCCGGAAAATCCGGCAGATGTTGCATCCGCCTCACTGATCAGCTTCTCCCGCAATCCCATGGCAGCATCGTCCCACCACTGTTTGCAGTAAGGTTTGCCCCAGGCTGGCGGTGTGGCGGCGTCATATTCCGTATCTCTGGCCGCGTTGTACGCCCAACCCGTGACCTGACTGGCCGGACGCAAGGTGTCGTAGTAACCCGCGGTATCTCGGTAGACGTGCGACCCCATCCAATCCGCGTCATCGGCTCCATAAGTGGCGAGAATGCCATTGATGGCCGCGGTATCCGGTCGCTCTGCCTGGTATTTGGAGCGAGCCGGAATATAACACTGGCTGAAGAAATCGCTCACCTCCTGCTTTAGGCGTGGGTCGGCAATGGTCGCCAGATGTGCCTGCTGCTCAAACGTCCGCATATCCGCCACGGTCGGCATGCCTTCGACAATGGCGTGGTTCAACCCTGAACTCAGAGCAATCACGCTATACCACCAGATCGGGACATTGACGGTTGCTGCGGAGCCGGCAAATCCGGTTGTGCCATAAGTGCTTTGTGGTACAGCCACGGTTGCTGTGGCCGGCGTTGGGTCCAACAGCGTTGGCGGTGGTGAATAGGACAAGGTTGCTGCGTTGAGCGGCGTCAGAGCGGCCGGTTGCCCAGCGAGCACAACCACGAGTAGCGCGATAAACAGTTCGATCTCCATGCGACGCAGCGATAGTCCACTAGCATGGCCTACCTCACCGCCCTGGGCAGGTTCGCGCCAGTTGTCGATTAGGATACCCAAGAATGGTAAATAGACGATGCCGGTGCCGACCAGCACATCCCACAAAATACCGTAAAAGGTCCAGCCGAACAGAGAGGTAAAAAGCTCCAGGTAGCTATCGACACTCATTGCATTATTCCAGCCATCAGGCTCAGGGCTTTCACGAGTACGCCCTGCCCTAACACTAGCTCCAATAACACAAGCCAGGTGATGGCGCGCCAGCGCAACGCTGTTAGCTGAGCAGCTTTCGCATGGTTGATCGTTCCCGAGTTAGCCAACCACGCGACTGGATAATTCCAGCTTAGAGCAACAAGGACGATCAATGACCAGCGAATGAGTGCCAGCGACAGCCGCCAGGTATCAATACTGTGTTGGATACTCTGCATGGATTCGGTCTGTAGCCGGTCCATCAGCAGATAACCCACCAGTGCTGTCAGCAGTACGGCCACTGTGGTGAATAGCAGGAAACCTCTCCGTCTTGTCCGAATACTACTGAACACGCCCACCTCGCAAAGGGTTGGGATCGAGGGTGGGCACTTCCGGCACGGTGAGAGCGCTCTGCCGCCTTGCGGCTGCTCTCTGCAACAGTGTGGTAACAGTATCGGAGACCACTTCCTTGCGCACACGGGTCTCAAATAGCAGGTTTTCGATTTCCTTATCCAGTTCGGCGATGGAGTTGTCAGCATGCTCACGAGCGACTTCGGTGGCATAGACCTCGGGTACCTGTCTGCCAGACAGCAGTAGCCTTCTTGCAAATAACGCTTTCTCGACCGTGCGCGCCGTGCTGATTTCAGAAACGAGACGACCCATGATCAAACTCTGTTCCGATGCAGGCATCTCGCGGATAGCTTCGATTACCTGCCGACTGATCGCCACGCCAGGCGCGGTGATCTGGTCGAGATTGGTGAGCGTGAGCGGTGTTGCACCGCTGACCAGGTTCTGAATGTCGGTAGTGACCGTCGCCGACTCCTGGAAGAGCTTGGGCAACAAACCAGTTCCGGGAATACTGTCCTTGCGGCAGGTGTCACAGGTGGTAACGATATTCTCGCCCACCACTTCGACGGTCCAGTCTCTGGCATCGGCTGGTGACGGCCATATCTCGGATAAACGTGTCGAGGATGCCGCCGGCACCGGGGTGGGATCAGTTACTGCCCGGTTCATATTGATGTTGTAACCGGCCTCGACGATATCGCCGGTAAACTCCAGCACTGGCTGACCGCTGCCGCCAGCCTGGCCACCGATCCAGGGCACTCCGTTATCGCCATTGGATGACTCCACTGTGGTTTTTGCTGTAACGGCATCATTACCACCAACCCCCATCTGGACTTTCCAGTCGTTGCCTTTGGATAAAGTGATTAGGTCAGCATAGGGGTTCTTTCCCTGAGCGATTTCCGCTTCCATCTGTTCGCAGGATTTGGTGGCCAGCTGCATGGTTTCTTCGGCCTTGATCAGGGCATTCTGGAACAGATCGTAGAGACCGGGATTCGCTCGCTGCAAAATCAGTGCCGGCAAGGCGGCAATAGCGCTGGTCGCCGCCGCCGTCATGGCGTTCATCATGTTGTCAACACCGGCACCGATGTTGTTTAGGGTATTGGTAACCGCAGCTACGGGGTCGAACTTGCCGCAGCTGTATCCCAGCCCCAATTGCGCAGAGCCCCCCAACGTGACGGAAACCACGGCAGGATTGGCCGGCACGGAGACCGGCTCAGCACCGCCAATCTCGTAATACCACAAACCGTCTTCAGTCGGCGATTGGGCGGCAAAACCGTTAATGGTCCAAAGGAGGGACAAGCCATAGAGTAACGGCAGGCATCGATAGCGTGTTTTCATGGGGGATAGGTAATCCAGTTGATGTCGTATAGGAAAAACTGGCCTTTCCTTTCACAACATTGGTAAGGCCTCCAGAGATTCCACGCATAATCACCGCCCGTATCAACCCGACCTCCACCCCAGCCGTTGACACTGGCGAGATCGTTGGTGCCAAAAACGGCACAGCTCGATTCCGCTTTAGGGAGCAACATCTGCCACTCTCCCGTTGCCGGATCATTTTCTTTAAGAGGGCCAGGCGACCACACCCGTTGATCGGAGCTGGAGGAAGATTCTATCTGCTGATAAATGTGAGGTTGATTGTCTCGGGTCACAATATCCCCAGCTCGTTGGGCATTGATTGCCGCTGCCTTGGGCTCTTCTGCCTGAGTTGTCCAACCGGTTCTCGGGTAGACACCACCCCAGGTTTGCAACGGCCAGTCGCCGATTTCCCGCAGGCCGGGGATCAGGCTGGCGGCGTAAAACATCTCCGGGATTTCCATACGCCAGGACAGCGCGTCAAGCCCCGACATAAAATAGGGATAGAATGAAGTGGTTTCCGACTCACACAAATAGCCGGTACCCGCCAGAATTGCCGAAAGCGAGCTCACCGGGTGGCCGATAACATCAGACTCTCTGAAGATCAGATTGCGGTGGTCTTTGTTGCCCTGCCCACCTTCGGTTCGATTACCAGCGCTTTCAATCGTCACAGACAACAGGCTCCCCAATAGCCCATTAGCGGCTGACTGCTGCGCCAAGCCCAAGGTGCTTCGGATTTCTGTCCAGGGATTGCCACCGAGTTCGTTATAGCTGCTGACGACCGCATCGGGTTGGTAGTGGCCGACCTTGATAGAGGTTTCGACATCACATTCGTAAATGGAACAACGCAACCAAAAACAAATCCCTACCGGCATCCAGCGCATGCAGCTGAGCGCTGCACTCGTCGTTTGGGAAACGATTTCCACGGTGTTTATGGTGCCGGTACTGCCGCTAACGGGAATCCAGAGGAGTGCGGCCAGCAAGAGGAATCTGTGCATTTTTCGCATCAGCGTTTTCCCTCTCCCTGCCACTGTTTATGGATCCGCGTTGCAGCGTTTACGTCGGTTACGCCATACACCACAACTTCACCGTCAAAGACAATTGCCGGGTAGCGATCAATACCGTACTGCAGCGCCTGCACTAGCCCTTTGGCAGCGCTTTCCATCTCACTACTGAGCTGACTGTTCATTCCCTGGAATCGCTGTATCACCCGCTTTTTGGCCGACTCTGGATCGCTGGGCAAGCGTTTGGAAAGTTCTTGCTGTAGCTGGTCAATGCGGTCGATGACATACACAGCCGTATTGTCAGTATTATTTATAACCGCAAACCTGGAATCCGTGAACACCTCTATCGTATGCAGTTCCTCACTGGCACAGACGGGCTCACATAGAGCTCCTGTTAGCACTACCGATATGATGAAATGGGCTGTTGTGGCATTCACTGACGATCATCCAGAACCAGGGGCCTTTAATAAGTAAACTATCCTGCTCGATTCCGCGTTCTGGCAAAACGGTTTATTCAGACAGGCCAAGTCGATGTTTCTGGCCGAGCGATGGCGAGGTTTCTATAATGGCGAGAATTAACAACGTCGAACGAATTTAGATATGGACGTCAGCCCGATCATCCAACAGGTCTTTAACGCGCTGTGGTATCTCATCCCACTCGCCATCCTTGCTGGCATTCTCAAATCACCTTGGTTCAAAGGAATTACCGGTGAGTTTCTGGTGGATACGGCCGCACGGCTGTTTCTTCCAAAAGACAAGTACCACCTGATCAAGGATGTGACATTGCAGACCAACGATGGCACAACTCAAATCGACCATATCATTGTGTCGCGGTATGGGGTGTTCGTGATCGAAACCAAGAACATGAAGGGCTGGATCTTCGGCTCAGCCAACCAGAAAACCTGGACGCAAAAGATCTACAAACACAGCAACAAGTTTCAAAACCCACTGCATCAGAATTACAAACACGTCAAAACCCTTGAAGCCCTGCTGGATATTCCCGCTGCCACAATCCACTCTCTGGTGGTGTTTATCGGTGATTCCACCTTCAAGACCACGATGCCAGACAATGTGACCAATGCTGGTGGCTACATCCGCCACATCAAGTCCAAGCGTGAGTTGGTGCTGGATCAATCAGATGTCGACACAGTGATAGCGCAAATCGCGCAGTTGAGATTGCAAAGAGGTCTGGCCA